>NZ_FOAF01000023.1 GCF_900109575.1 Olivibacter domesticus
GTAGCAACAGGACGGAAAATGAAACAGCTTCTAGCCATCATTGCCAAGAGCGTTCCTTTTAAACCCAACTTTTCCAATATTGCAACTATGCTCGCTGCCAGTAGAAATAACATTGCTGATTATTGCCTATATATAGAAGAAGCGGGAATGATTGCCCAATTGCGGGATGACACCGGAGGGATAAGAGGCTTAGGTAAGGTTGATAAAATATACCTGGATAATACCAATCTTATTTACGGTTTAGTTGAAAGCGCTGCAAATATTGGTAATATTCGCGAAACATTTTTTCTAAACCAGCTACGTGTTAAATACGATGTTATTGCATCAACAATTGGTGATTTTCAGGTTGGTGATAGGATCTTTGAAATCGGAGGAAAAACGAAGACCCAAAAGCAGTTACAAAACACCAACAAAGGTTATCTTGTAAAAGACGATATCGAATCCGGATTTTTGAATACAATCCCGCTTTGGCAGTTGGGAATGACTTATTAGTTATGGAAGTACCATCTTGGTCATTGCCTACCATTCCAGCATACATAATTCGAGCGAACAGCTCATAATAAGCTTACATCGGCCTTCAATATTCCAGGCGTCACAGGCTAAGTAATAGCACCAACGTTGATCATCCAAAATGACACAAATTGTCAAAGTAAAAAAGGTCAGCAAAGAGCCCAATACGGAAACCATTGCTGCCATGAACGAATTGAAAACAGGCAAAGAAAAAAAATTCAGTAGTGTAGATGAACTATTTAATAGCATATAATTTGACCTATTGTTTAAAATCGTTACCTCAACCAAGTTTCTAAAGCACAAAATCACTGCGCATCAACCTCCGCCTCCCATTTTTCATACAAGTCTTTTAATTTTTCAACCACATCGGGATGTTTCCCGGATAAGTTGTTTTCTTCGGCCGGATCCTTCTCTATGTTTACCAAGAATAAACCGTTACTATCCAGTTCCTCCTTCTTTGCCTGAGCTGGGCTATGCAGCAGTTTCCATTGGCCTTGCCTCACAGCCCATTGTGGGCTATCCTTCGTGCCACCACTTTTCCAGTAAAATGTGTCGTGCGGAGATTGTCCATTCTTCTGTGCTATCAGCTTCACTAGGCTTTTTCCGTCAATTTTTCTTTTTGGTAAATCGATATGGCAATATTCTGCCAATGTCGGAAACCAATCAAT
>NZ_FOAF01000010.1 GCF_900109575.1 Olivibacter domesticus
CCTTTTACTGGGCCGTACAGCACTGCTGTGCGGCCCTTTTTTTGTTATAACCGGTGCGGAACACCTTCCCTTCTTCTGTAAAAATATCCCTGCACATATGCTTTCCCGGCCGCTACTGGATAATCTGTGCTATCTTAAATAAGTGAGGAGATCCCGACGGGGATGTGCACGCAGAGAGCGGTCCCGGCACTAAAACAAAAGGGAGTGGTGGAACAGGGAAGGGAAAGATGCTGCTGTCTTAATCTTCTTTAAAGAAATCGGTCAGGGAAGCCAGGTATACCCCGTCCCAGCCTTCAGCAATACCGGCATATTCTTCCTCGGGTATATTGCTATGAATTAGTTCGAAAGAAGACATACTCCTTATATAGAAAAATATTCTATTTAAAATATCATTTAAAGCTATCTTGAGTTCTTTCTTGCACTAGAATGGTTATACGATTTAAAGCTGGTTTCTCGACGATCTTTTATAGCTAACTAGCATATCGTAATATAATTAACTTTTCTGATATAAAAATGCCCCCAATAGCATTTACTTTTGGAGGCATTTTTTTTAATGTAATTTATTTAATAATGTTTGCTTCTATTTGATGAAATGTTTTAATTGAACAATTTCCTTCTCTTCTAAATACCTCCAACGGCCTCTAGGAAGATCCTTTTTAGTTAGATTAGCATATATAACACGATCAAGTTTTACTACATCATATCCTAGTGATTCAAATATACGACGTACAATCCTATTCTTTCCACTATGTATCTGTATACCTATTTCACGTTTACTTGCTCCTTGTACATAGGTAACTTCATCGGGCTTAATGAATCCGTCCTCTAATTCTAAGCCATAAGATATTTTATTTAGATCTCCTTGAGTTAAGTTTTTATTTAACTCAATTTGATAAATTTTCATTATGCTGTTTCTGGGATGAGAGAGTTTCTCTGCCAGGTTGCCATCATTAGTAAGGAGTAAAAGGCCCGTTGTATTGCGATCTAGGCGACCTACTGGATAAATTCTTTCCTTTGATGCTTTCTCCACAAGATGCATGACAGTACGTCTTTCTTGAGGATCATCCGTGGTTGTGATATAATCTTTTGGTTTATTTAATAATACATAAACCATTTTTTCTCGTTTAAGTTTCTCGCCATTATAACGAATTTCGTCCTTTGTGGTGTCCACTTTCACTCCAAGCTCTGTAACAACAATTCCGTTGACGGTAACAACACCCGCTTGAATGAGTTCATCAGCCTTACGACGAGAGCATATACCTGAATTAGCTATGTATCTATTTAAGCGTACTAAACCATTGTCTTCGCGTTCCTTAGAAAAACGTTGTGTGTTAGTTTTAAAACGATCGCCAGTCCCTTTTTTCTCGCTATCCTTCTCTTTCCAGCTCTTTGTTAATGGTCTGCCGTAGGGTTTGTCTGTATTGACACTGTCACTCCGTCTTTTTCGGTCAAATGATAGCCCCCCTTCTTGTGTCTTGTATTTATTAGGCCTGAAATCAGAGGGTTTATTTTCTTTATCGTTCCAGGTCTTCTTTGGCCTGTCAAAAGATCGTTCTCGCTCTTCGTTATTCCATCTCTTTTGACCGAATGACTTGTCGTCTTCTTTTCCTTGGTATTTGCTATTTTTAAAAGTAGGTTTTTTATTATCTCTTTCTTCCCAAACTCTTTTCGATCTATCGTATGGTTTATTTTCACCTTGATTATTTCGACTTCTTTGGCCAAAAGCTTTACCGTCTTCCTTCGTTTGATACTTGTTATCTGTAGAATCGGATATTTCATTCCCTTTATTGGTCCAACTTTTCTTCCCGAATTTATTGTAGGGTTTGTCTTGATCTACATTATTATCCCGTCTTTTATGACCGAACGCCGTGCCTTCTTTTTTGTCAAATTTTTGATTTTTTTTATCAAAACTTTTAGCCGAAAACGACTGTTTTGACTTGCCGGATTTGTCGTCTCGACTGTTCCTTTTGTTGCTAAATGGCATAATTTTTTTAGTGCGTAAATATTATGCAAAGTTACTTAAAATAATGTGTATTTAAGTATAAACGAAGTGAATTTTAACAAAAAATGAGACATATATATTACTAATAAAAATTGAATTTTACAAGTGTCTTTTTGTAAGTGTTTGGAATGTAAGGAAATAATTTCTATATTTGCAATCGCTTTTTTGCATGACCAAAACAGAAAGGTAACGAATGATAAAAAAACACCTATGCATGTGCATGGTAGTTTTGGTAACTTTGGTTTTATCAAAGATGTTTTTATACAGTACTCCAATTGAGAGGAATATTAAAAATGCCATTCCAACCAATGCACTAAGTGTTGACAATATTGCAAAGAAAAAGACAATATTTTCAACTTTAAATTTTGCCGATGAATATCTCCCAAGTGAGGATGAAAGTGTAAAGAAGAAGATTAGACGGTCATTAAAAGCGTATTCATTTGCAGGGCTTAAAACACACAAATTACATAAGAATGCTACCTCTTGGTTCCCGAAAATTGAACCGATTCTAGAGCAGTATGGTATCCCGGATGATTTTAAATATTTGCCACTTGTAGAGAGTGGGTTAATAGAAGGTACTTCACATAGAGGCGCCTCGGGGATGTGGCAATTTATGCCTTCAACAGCTCGTGCTTTTGGATTAAAGGTCAACGGATCTATCGATGAGCGTCAAGATGTGATAAAGTCGACAATAGCCGCTTGTAAATACTTGAAAGTATTGTACAAAGATTTTGGTAACTGGACTTTAGTTGCCGCGGCCTATAATGTTGGCGGTGGAAGCTTAAGAAAAACTATCCGAAATCAAAAACAGGGCGATTATTATAAACTCAAGCTTAATAAGGAAACAGGAAATTACGTTTATAAACTTATTTCGACAAAAGAAATTATTGAAAATCCTAAGCAATATGGCTACAAACTTAAAAACGTTCCAGATCGTAAACTAGCATTAAAGAATGATGATACGGAAGAACTGAGTAGAATGTAGTCATTTGGTAGCTTTGATATTACAAATAACGGGGGCCGCATAGTATGCGGCCCCCGTTATTTGTAATATAATGATTGCTTTGTTTTGACAACTAACAGCCATTATACCATAAATATATGTAATTTTGTATATCCTTATTGGATGCAAATTTTACAACCAATATAGTCATTATTTCATTTGTGTACATGAAGAGCAGTAATACACCAGATTTAGGAGAGCAAAACGAACTTGAAGTATATGGAGCTAGGGTACATAACCTTAGAAATATAGATGTTATCATTCCAAGGAATGAATTGGTTGTTATAACTGGTTTAAGTGGAAGTGGAAAATCTTCTTTAGCATTTGATACCATTTATGCTGAAGGGCAAAGGCGTTACATGGAAACATTCAGTGCTTATAGCAGGCAGTTTATGGGCGGAATGGAACGCCCAGATGTAGATAAGATCGCGGGTTTGAGTCCGGTTATTGCAATTGAACAAAAAACAACTAGTAAAAATCCACGATCAACTGTTGGTACTATTACAGAGATTTACGATTTTATGCGCTTACTTTATGCACGTGTAGGAGAGGCCTTTTCCTACGTCAATGGTAAGAGAATGGAACGAATGTCGGAGGATCAAATAATAGACCGTATCATCATGCAGTTTGTAAACCAACCTATAAATATCTTAGCTCCTTTAATTAAAGGCCGTAAAGGACATTATAGAGAACTTTTTGAGCAGGTTCGAAAACAAGGATATGTCAAAGTAAGGGTAGACGGGGAGATTTTAGATCTGACACCTAAAATGCAGGTAGACCGCTATAAGATTCACGATATTGAAGTGGTGATAGATCGTATATTGGTTTCAGATAAAGATAAGAAACGATTGCAGACTTCTGTACAGCAAGCAATGAAAGCTGCTAAAGGGATAATAAAGATTAGTGACAAGGATAACAATGAATATTTTTTTAGTCGATATTTAATGGACCCGGAAAGTGGAATATCCTATGACGAACCTCAACCAAACACATTCTCCTTTAACTCGCCTTATGGAGCCTGCGAAAAGTGCGACGGTTTAGGCTATGTGTATGAAATAGATAAGAAGTCAGTTATACCGGATCCAACGCTAAGCGTGTTAAAAGGCGGATTGGCGCCATTAGGTGAATATAAAGATAATTGGACATTTCAACAATTAAAGGCTATTGCCAAAAAATACGATTTTTCCCTATCATCACCTTTAGAAGCTCTTTCAGAAGAGCAGCTGGATATCTTACTTAATGGTGCACCCGACCTCATTACGGTTCCTGTTGCTTACAATAAGTGGAATGTGAAAGAGTATAAGATAACCTTTGATGGTTTATTTAAACTGCTAGAGGAACAATCCGAGAGAAAAGGCGATGATATGGAGCTATTCCGAGCCATGAAAACATGTCCAAGTTGTGGTGGTGCCAGATTAAAGAAAGAATCCTTACATTTTAAACTGGCGGACAGGAATATTTTTGATCTTTCTTCAATGGATATTGTAGCCCTGACTGCTTGGTTCGAAAATCTGCAGGAAAAGCTAAACGAACGTCAGAATATTATAGCTGAAGAAATTCTTAAAGAAATTAGAAATCGTTTGAGCTTTTTACTTAATGTGGGTTTAGGGTACCTTACATTAGATAGAACAGCGAAAACGCTCTCCGGTGGCGAAGCACAGCGCATTAGGCTAGCCACACAAATTGGATCACAATTAGTAAATGTATTGTATATTTTGGATGAACCCAGTATTGGCCTTCATCAACGAGATAATGAACGTTTAATTAATGCATTGAAACATTTGAGGGACATTGGCAACTCCGTCTTGGTAGTAGAACATGATAAAGACATGATTCTAGAAGCAGATTATGTAATAGACATGGGACCAGCGGCTGGGTTAAATGGCGGTACGATAGTGGCACATGGAACACCTTCTCAAATAAAAAAATCTCAAACATTGACTGCCGCCTATCTAAATGGTCAAAAGGAAATTGCTATTCCTAAAATCAGAAGAGATGGAAATGGCTTAAAGTTAAAGCTAGACAAAGCAACGGGCAACAATCTGAAAAATGTTTCTGTTGAATTTCCATTGGGCAAGCTTATTACTGTTACGGGGGTATCTGGTAGTGGGAAGTCTACCTTAATCACGGAGACATTATATCCGATATTAAATCATCATTTTTTTAGAGCAAAGAAAACACCTATGCCTTATAGAAAGATGGAAGGATTAGAGCATATTGATAAGGTTATAGAAATTGATCAAACACCTATTGGCAGAACGCCTCGATCCAACCCTTCTACTTATACGGGAGTATTTTCTGATATCAGAACGTTATACGTTCAATTACCTGAGGCTAAGATAAGAGGGTATAAGCCTGGAAGGTTTTCTTTTAATGTAAAAGGTGGTAGATGTGAAGTTTGTCAAGGAGCGGGTATGAAAGTAATTGAAATGAATTTTTTGCCCGATGTACAGGTGCCTTGCGAAGCATGTAATGGAAAACGATATAATAGAGAAACGCTGGAAGTTAGATACAAGGGAAAGTCTATCAGTGATGTACTGGATATGAGTATAGATGAGGCAGTTCCCTTTTTTGAATCAATTCCAGCCATCTACAGAAAAATTAAAACCCTGCAAGACGTTGGTTTAGGGTATATTACGTTGGGGCAGTCGTCTGTCACACTGTCGGGTGGAGAAGCGCAACGAGTTAAATTAGCGACAGAGCTTTCGAAAAAAGATACTGGAAACACCTTTTATATTTTAGATGAGCCCACTACAGGCCTTCATTTTGAAGATGTACATGTTCTTTTAGGGGTATTAAATAGACTGGTGGATAGAGGAAATACGGTGTTGGTAATAGAACATAATCTGGATGTCATTAAGGTTGCGGATTGGATTATCGACCTTGGACCTGAAGGTGGTGCAGCAGGTGGGCAGGTATTATTTAGCGGAACTCCGGAAGAGATGATAAAAACTAAGAAGGGGGAAACAGTTAGATTTTTGAAGGAAGAGTTAAGTGCATAGCTATTGTTTGTTTAATCTAAAATAGAAGAAAATGATCGTACTAGATAAATTAGGTATAGCAGATAAAATTAAAGAGAAATTGGAAACGGTTTTCGATCCGGAAATTCCTGTTAACATCTGTGAATTGGGGTTGATATATGAAATTATTACGAAAGAGGATGGTACTGCAAAAGTTATTATGACACTAACGGCCCCAGCGTGTCCTGTCGCGGGAGAGTTATTGGATGAAGTGCAACGAAAAGTAGCAGAAGTGGATGGTGTGAAAAATGCGCTAGTTGAATTAACATTTGACCCAAAATGGGATAAAAGCATGATGACCGATGAAGCGCGATTGGAATTGGGTTTTATGTAATTGTCTTTAATTATGCTTTCTCACAAAGAGATTGTTTTAAGATTGATACTCGCAGCTATTCTGGGTGCGATAGTGGGGATAGAACGCGAGCGTAAAAATTGGACAGCGGGGATGCGTACGCATATGATGGTATGTTTAGGATCTTCCTTAATGATGATGGTTTCTTCATTTGGTTTTGCGGATGTTTTAAATATGGACCACGTAACCTTAGATCCTTCTCGAATTGCAGCTCAAGTAGTAAGTGGAATAGGCTTTTTAGGTGCTGGGACAATCATATTGTTACGACAAGGTATTGTGCGTGGTTTAACTACAGCATCAGGTCTGTGGACAGTTGCGGGTGTGGGGTTGGCTTGTGGTGGTGGAATGTATTTTGCGGCGTCTATAACCACAGCTTTTGCATTGATTATTTTGTGGGCATTGCAGCCAATCGAAAAGAGATTTGTACAAAGATATACCCAGCGAACATTAAAATTGACTCTTGAAGATAAGGTAAATCCAATGTCCTTATTAGACGAATGGTTTAACATGGCAGAAATAAAATTAGCTAATTTTAGCTATCATAAAGCTTCTAATGAAACGACAGTTGAATTGAAATTTGACGGCAAAGATGCCGATAATATTATGCAAGTATTGGAGAAGATTAAAAACCACTCGGCTATTAAAGATATTTCTTGGAGTAAGTAGTAAATAAATCACGAAATAATATTCAATTAATTATTACCATCAACATCAACCTTCGAAGAATTTTTACTATTGGCCTCCAAGGCTTCCAAGGTTTTTACTGGTTGTTTATCTTTAGCATACAAGCCTCCACCGAATATTCCATGCCAAATATTTCTGGATTCTTTTGTCAGTATAGGGGCTATAATAGCTAAAATTAAAACATATACAACAACAAAAGATTGGATAATAGGATTTAATCCGCCGGCCTTACCTATATTTGCCATGATGATAGAGAATTCTCCGCGTGCTGATAATGTAAATCCTATATCAAAAGATGTTTTTTTCTTTAAACCTGCAAATCTCGAAGCAAAATAACCAGAAGCAAGATTTCCTATAATAGTTACTAATGCCGCAATAGCGCCCCACATTATTGCTCCGCTGAGTGAAAAGGGGTCAATAGAAAGACCAAAACTGAAGAAGAACATTGCTCCGAAATAATCTTTATAAGGTGAAACTATTTGCTCAATTCGTTTAATATATTGCGAATCTGCTAAGACTAAGCCGGCCATTAAAGCACCAATCGCCTCCGCAACGTGAATAGTTTCCGAAAATCCAGCCACCAGAAATAATAAGCCAAAAATGATTAATATGAAGATTTCAGAAGATTTTACACTTAATATTTTGTCGATAAAAGGAACTAGTTTTCTTCCTAAAATTAGAAATATGAGTATAAAACCTAAAGCCAGGAGAGAAGTACCTGCTACCGTCCAAAAGGAGCCTCCACCAGTTAGTACTAAACCTGACAAGAAAGAAATATGCATGGCGATAAATAAATCATCAAACATAATCATGCCCATAATTACTTCTGTTTCCGGATTAGCCGTTCTTTTTAAATCAGTTAAGACTTTTGCAACAATAGCTGTGGAAGAGCTGGTCATAATCCCGCAAAGAATCATCATTTCCGCAAAAGGCAGATTCATAAGCCACCCTATAAGTAAGCCTGAAACAAAATTTAATATGACGTAAATAGAGCCACCAGATACAATAGATTTACCTGATTTGATGAGGCGCCCGACTGAAAACTCCAAACCAAGATAGAAAAGTAGAAAGAGCACACCTAGTCTGCCCATGAAATCTATAAAGGGTTTGCTTTCAGTGAATTGTAAGTCTATTATCCCTATTTGTGGTGCATGATCCCCCAGCGCCATACCAATTAGAATAAAAAAAGGTATAACAGAAAAACGGAGTTTATTGGCTATTATCCCTACTAAAGCAACGAGTCCAACAGCAATTCCGATTTCTAAAATGAGGGTTTCTGTATGCATATATTCACATTGGTTTTAAGTTTAGCTTTACTTAAACAGTTTGATAACTCCTTAATAGTTCTTTAAGCGATTTTATATTGCTGCGTTTACCGGCAACTACCAGTGTTGTGCCAGGTGTGATGAGGTATTCAGGGCCTGGATTGATGACACTATCGTCGTCTTTAATAGCTGCAATGATAGAAGCACCTGTCTTTTGTCTTACACCTAGTTGACCGATTGTTTGCTGGTTGATAACAGTTTTGTCTTCCACTTTGTACCATTCGATAACTAAATCATTAACGGCAAGTTCCATAGTTTCCAAGGCCTTTGGCTTATAGGATAGACCGCCAATGATACCAGCTATTTGGCGCGATTCTTCGTCGTTTAAGGTCATCACACATTTCGATTCATTTTCCTCTTCATCTAAACGGTACAATTCACGGTTACCGTCATCATGGATGACCACTACCATATTGTCACCAGCACCAGTTTCAATTTGGTATTTTTTACCTATACCAGGTAAATCACTTTCCCTAACGATAGACATTTTAATCCTGATTTAATTTATAAATAGGCATTTGCCTTATATTTTTGAACTTTTTATGACGTAGAAGTATTTGCCCGATAAGTTTTTGGTGCATTAACTAACTTAATTAGTTAATGAAATACTTTTACAAATGAATTGCAAAGTTACTAAAATTATCTTAGGTTTGGGGTCACTTGTTAATAACAATTACTCAGATTGAGCGCATAAAGGTTTCTCTTAACGAGAATTAATAAGGAACCGTGTGTAAATCACGGGCTGTCGCGCAACTGTAAACATTTTCCTATCATATCCGAATGACATTGGTCCTGGCGTATATGATATACATTCTCCGCGTGTTCCAAGCAAGGACGAAATGGTCAACTTAATTGAAAAAGCCAAATCGGTACTTGATTACAAGCAATTATGGGTTAATCCAGATTGTGGTTTAAAAACGAGAGCATGGCTAGAAACAAAGGCGGCGTTGGAAGCCATGGTAGAAGCTGCCAAGGCATTAAGAGGGGTAGCAAAGCCGGTTTAAGAACTAATTTGTCTAACATTTGTTACAAGGGTGAGGTGCATTTGCACCTTGCCCTTTTTCTTTTTAACTTTCATCATGAGAAACATAATGACCGTAAGCCAAACACGGGAGGCAGATCGTTTTACAATAGCAAATGAACCCGTTTCGACTATTGATTTGATGGAAAGAGCATCACAAGCCTTTGTGCAAAAGTTTATCTCTTTATTTTCTGATCAGCGCATAAGTGTTTTGATCTGCTGTGGACCGGGGAATAACGGTGGGGATGGCTTAGCTATAAGTCGACTACTTTATGAGTACGGTTATTCCAATATAAGGGTTTGGATAGCTGACTTCAACGGAAGTAGAACTGATGATTTTAAGGTAAATTTTCAACGACTGTCGGAAATCCCGATTCATGTGAATGAATTAGCTAATACGGATAATTTCGAGGCTATTGAAGCAGCTATTGTCATCGATGCACTTTTAGGATCTGGGCTTAATAAACCGTTAGAAGGTGCTCTATTGAATCTTGTGAGACATATAAATGCTTCTGGTAAACAAGTAATATCTGTTGATATTCCTTCGGGTATGCCTGCAGACGGAAATATCATGGTAGAAACGGAATCCATCTTTGCAAGAGACGTAATTAGTTTTCAAAGGCCGAAGCTGAGCTTTTTTTTTCCTGAGTCCGCAAAATCTTTAAGGTATTTCCATACGGTTGATATTGGCTTGGACGAAACGTATATATCAGCACTTAAAACTGACTTTTTTGAAATTACCGAAGATGATATTAGGTCAGCGCTTATAAAAAGGAGCCCATTTAATCATAAAGGTACTTTTGGACATTGCCTAATATTCGCAGGAAATATTAACACCATGGGAGCTGCGTTGTTAAGTGCTGAGGCAAGTTTATATACCGGCTCCGGTTTAACATCACTTTGTATACCTCCTAGCGGTTTGAGTGCTTTAAATACAAGACTACCAGAAGCTATGGCATTAGAAAGGGAGCAATTACCTAGCATACGGAATTTAGAAAAATATGCTGCGTTAGCTGTAGGTCCGGGTTTAGGTGTAGGAGAAGATGAAAAAAAATATCTGAGATTATTACTTAATAGTAAGATTACCTCGACGGTAATAGATGCTGATGCATTGAACATACTTGCTCAAGAGGGAGAACTATTTGAGCAATTAAAACCGGGAACAATTATTACTCCACATATGAAAGAGTTTGATCGGTTGTTTGGAAGCAGTAAAAACTGGTGGGAAAGAACGGCAAAAGCAAGAGAAAATGCCGTGAAGAGGCAGATTATTATTGTTCTTAAAAATAGATATACATTTATAGCCATGCCAAATGGAAAAGTTATCATTAATCCGACAGGTAATCCTGGGATGGCAAGTGGTGGTATGGGGGACGTGTTGTGTGGAATGATAGGATCTTTATTAGCTCAAGGTTATGCAGCTGAAGAAGCAGCTATGCTTGCTTGCTTTTTACATGGCAAAGCGGGCGATTTATTGGCAGAAGAAGGGATGGCTGTGATTCCTCCTACTATGCTAATACAGAAAATCCCCAAAGTGATCGGGGATTTTACGTTATAATATTTTAAATCAGATTGTTTTCACTTATTGCATATCAAAAAGATGCTTTTCTGCGTGATATGATGACCGCACTAATGGGCCACTTTCAACATATTTAAAACCCATGTTTAAGCCTATTTGTTGATAATGCTTAAATTGTTCAGGTGTAATCCATTCAACTACAGGGTGATGGGCCTTAGTGGGCTGTAAATATTGACCGAGTGTAAGAATATGAACGCCTACATTATAAAGGTCTTGCATTGCTTCAATGACATCTGCCTCCGTCTCACCGAAGCCAAGCATGATGCCCGATTTCGTTCTAAGTCCGGCCGCCGATATTCTACGCAAACACTCCAAGCTTCTGTCATATTTAGCTTGTATACGCACTTCTTTAGTAAGCCTTCTTACCGTTTCTAAATTATGTGAAACCACTTCTGGTTTAACGGCTAATACGCGATCTAGGTTCTCCCAATTGCCTTTAAAATCAGGAATAAGGGTCTCAAGCGTTGTTTCCGGACTCTCTTTCCGAATGGCATTTATTGTTTCTGCCCATATTGTAGAACCACCATCTTTCAGATCATCTCTATCCACAGAGGTAATAACACAATGTTTTACTTGCATGAGCTTCACAGATGTAGCAACACGCATCGGCTCGTCTACTTCTACAGCTTTTGGCCTACCCGTTGCAACAGCACAAAAAGAACACGATCGCGTGCAGATATTACCAAGAATCATGAAAGTGGCAGTTCCCGCTCCCCAGCACTCACCCATATTTGGGCAATTCCCGCTCTCACAGATAGTATGAAGTTTATGTTCATCAACTAAACCCCGAACATGTTTATATTCTTTGCCAACAGGTAACTTAACACGTAACCAATCGGGTTTGCGTTGCATTTGATTAGCAGGAATAACAGGTAATTCAATCATAATACAAACTTAGATAAAATTGTGTTGATCTGCAATGCTGTAGCGCTTCCCAACGATCTTAAAAAATCGCGGATTAACGAAAATTGTGTTCCAATTTCTTAATTTAGCCGAAAAGAAGGACTTCTTTGTTTTTTAGACAGCGAATTTGAAGAGCACTTATTACACTTTTATTATAATTCATATATGACTACCATTGAAACCCACTACTTGGGCGATTTACGTACGGAGGCGAAACATATCCAGTCTCAAACAAGAATAATTACAGATGCACCTTTGGACAATCAAGGGAAGGGGGAAGCCTTTTCACCAACAGACTTATTGGCAAGCTCTCTAACGAGTTGTATGCTTACCATTATGGGGATTTCAGCTAACGCACATCATATTATTTTAGAAGGTGTTCGCGTTGACACAACGAAGATCATGCAATCTAACCCGCGTAAAATTGCAGAAATCCACGTGCAGTTCTATTTTCCAAAGGGAACAGCTTATACAGACCAAGAAAAGAGGCTGTTACAAACGGCAGCAGAAACTTGTCCAGTATATTTAAGCCTACATCCCGATATTAAAAAAGTAATTGTTTTTAACTGGTCATCCTAGTGACCACCTTGGCTACTTCGATTTCGTTATGTGATTCATGATAAACGCATGCTGATCCTTTTATTAGTAATACTTGAGGAGATTCATGTCGTATTTGCCATTTATCCGCAATCTTATTGGATATTTCCCGATGCTTAATTAAGTCTAACAGGTAAACAGGTGTATCTCGAGGAATTAAGGTTGATTCAAATTCAAACTGCTTTTTTGCCATGCTACTTACAGGACAACGAGTGCTGTGTTTAAATATTACGGTATAATCAATCGAATTGGAAATAGATTCCAAGTCTTCAAGGGTTTTAAGTTCTAACCACTTCATTCTAAAACTACGGTTTAATAAATTTATCTTCTTCTACATTAATAAGTGCTGAAACTATGGGGTAGTTTATTGTTGTCCCTGTTTTCTGATCCACTAAAGCAGTTGCGAGCATAAGGCCACCTCCGACATCCTTGAAGCCTGATGTTAAAAAATTATACAGGATGTTCCCATCATCAGATAATGCTTGCCACTGATAAACGCGACCTGTATTCGTATCTATAAACAGTTTTGAGGAATACTCCCCATATTTTTTGTTCCTTAATTGAATTTCTACCACATAATAGCGTGCATTTCCTATAAGTTCTTGGTCTCTTAAAACCAATTGCGATGGATCAGCAAGATTTTTTGATGGAAATAGCCAGAAGGAATCACTATAAAAAGAGTTAATAATGGGTTCTAATAATGTCTTTGCAGAGTCTCGGTCTGTAATAGCTTTGTTATTTACAAATATTTTTCCTTCTCTGCTCTCCGTGTTAAAAAGTGCTAGCACCTTTCCTTGCAAACCGTTTGTTCCTTCAAATCTGCAATTACCATTGACTCTATCCCAAATATAGGAATGTTCTCCTGGAATTATTTGATGTATGCCTGTCTTACAACTAAACATAAAGTAACGAGCTTCATCCCAGCTTTGTTTTCCGCCTATACCTTGCCAAATTAAGCTCACCACCTCAGCTTTATCTTGAGAGAACACTGGATTAGTAAAAAGAGTGGAAAATAAAAAGAAGAGTAAATAACTAGATTTTTTTATATTTTGGATAAACATTTTTCTTGTTATTAAATACGCTTAATTCTTCATATTGTATATCGCGTTATGATTAATGTAGCGACATGATTGAATGTTAAGTTTTAACGCGCTACAGGAAAACAACTAATACAATTAATTGTTTTTTATGTCAGTCTTTAAAATTTCGGATTTAGCTATCGGAGCCTCTTAGCTTTTGGATAAGAGTTGTACGCAGGGCAGGTTTTCCGTGAGCAACTTTGAAGCAGAAATAAACTTATAATTGCTGCTATAAAATATATTGACAAATTTTTCATTAGCGTATAATTTGTTTTTAAGGACTGTGCCTTATTAACTTCATTCGTCTGTCTTACGCGGTCCTAAGAAAACATAAGGCAAAGTAAACATACCCTAAAAAACAGTAAATACCAAATTATATAATAACTAAACCTAGCTAAGCCTTTATACTATTGCTGATATGTGCCATTTGAATAGCCGTTACCGCGGCCTCTTCCCCCTTGTTGCCATGTTTGCCTCCAGCTCTTTCCAATGCTTGTTCAAGTGTATTGGTAGTCAATACACCAAAAATTACGGGCTTATTATATTTTAACGACACATTCGTTACTCCATTGGCTACTGCATCGCAGATGAATGTGAAGTGTGGTGTATCGCCTTGGATAACACAGCCTATGCAGATAACAGCATCTATCTGTTTATTCCGTAAAACAATGTCTGCCCCAGAACTCAACTCATAACTTCCGGGAACTTGAACTACTTGGATATTCTCTTCTAAAGCTCCTTGTTTTAGAAGATAGTTATAGGCACCTTCAAGAAGGGGGGCTGTCACCTGGGCATTCCATTGAGCTACAACAATTGTAATATGTAAGTCAACAGCGGAGCCAACTGTGATATGGGAAAAATCAGAAAGATTTTTAAGATTAGTAGCCATATTTTAAGAGCGATTAGCGTGCGTCTGTGCGCGCAATATATCCATCAATAATAGAGGCCTCATAGCTTTGAGGATAGTCTTTTTTGATTTTTTGATAATTTTCATTCGCTGATTTGTAATCATTCTGTGCTTCATAAACGAGCCCTAATTTTTTTAGAAATAGAGGGGCAGTAAATGAATTGTCACTTTTGCTGGCAGCTTTCTTATATTGATCTGCTGCTTTTTTGTAGTCTTTTAATTCAGAATAAGCATCTCCTAACAATCCGATCACTAAAGGGTCTATAACCGGACTTCCAGTGTCACTGTATTTAGATAATGCATCAACTGCTTCTTGAAATTTGCCTTGACGTAAATAAAGTCCTCCTAAATAAGCATTTGCTATATTAGCTGATTTGGTATTGGAGTATTCCTGCGCTATTTCTTTGAACCCAGGATAAGATCCATCTCCATCAACTGCACGTTTTTGAAGAGAATCAATCATAATATATTCTTCTGCCTTAAACATTTCATTTGAGGCTCTTTCTGCTCTTGGGGCGAGATAGAAGCGTTGGTATCCAACGTATAATAAAATTAAAACTACGATACCTATTGCAATAAATGCAAGGCTTTTTTGATTGTCGCGGATGAAACTACCTGTTCCGCTGCTTTTAGTGTTATTAACGCTCACGTTACCTTTTGGTTAATTTGAATTTTCCAGTTTTTATTTAAGATTGCAAAAATACAGTTTTAATGTTTACATACAAGAGAGAAAGGTAAAAGATTTATGTAATAGTTATAAGTTGATTTTAGTTATTTAGTTGTGAATTGCGAGTTGTCAGTTGTGAGTCTGCCGACAGCGTGATGAATCATCCTGCTCAATATGACAGGCTGTCAGAACATCTTTGCTCTTGCAGTTGTCGCTGCAACCACTTAACTACTTCACCATTTAACTACTTAACTATAGATGTCAATCTATATCTCTTCGAATAGCGGAAAGCTTTCTTTACCTTTGTGATCTATGTGGGTTAAAGAATTGACAGTTATAAATTTCAAAAATTATGATGAAGCATCCATCTCTTTTGATTCGGGTGTTAACGCATTTACGGGCGATAATGGTGCTGGAAAAACAAATATATTAGATGCCTTGCATTACCTGTCATTATGTAAGAGCTATTTTAACCCTGTTGATTCCCAGCAAATAAAGCACGGCGCTGAATTTTTTATGGTGCAAGGTGTTTTTGAAAAAAATAATCAGGATGATCTTCTTGCCTGTGGCTTAAAACGAAATCAAAAAAAACAATTCAAGAAGAATAAGAAAGATTATCAGCGATTAGCAGATCATATTGGTGCTTATCCTTTAGTTATGATTTCTCCAAATGACTCCGTAATTGTGACAGATGGAAGTGAAGAAAGGCGCCGATTTGTTGATAACGTCATTTCACAAACAGACAATCATTATCTTGATGATCTTATTTCATATAATAAATGTCTGCAAAGTAGAAATAGCCTACTAAAGCAATATGGGCATAGTAGTAAATTGGATGATGATCTTTTGAATATATATAATGAACAACTTGTAACGATCGGGGAAAAAATATTTGAAAAACGGAAAGTTTTCATGAAGAAATTTGTTGAAATATTTAATCAACATTATCAGTATTTAACCGATGATAAGGAATTTGTGACCTTAACTTATGAGTCCCAATTATTAAATAACAGTTTTATTCAACTTTTGAAAGACTCCCTAGCAAAGGACAAGATACTTGAAAGAACAACTGTAGGTATACATAAAGATGATCTGCTTTTTTCTATCCATGACATGCCTTTAAAAAAATTTGGTTCGCAGGGGCAGCAAAAATCCTTTTTAATCGCATTGAAATTAGCGCAATATAGTTTCCTGTCTTTAGAAAAAGGGTTTAAACCTTTGCTTTTATTAGATGATATTTTTGATAAATTAGATGATAAGCGAACTACTAAGTTAATGCAGATGGTTTCCAGAGAGGATTTTGGCCAAATTTTTATTACCGACACTAATTTGCAGCGTGTTGAAAACACTTTTAAAAGTATTCAGATAGATGTACGTATCTTTGAAGTTTCAAACGGAGAAATAATATCACCACTGATGTATCATGGGCAGGACAAATGATAAAACATTAAAGGAAGCCATTAATCAATATTTGGATGCTTTAAAGTTACGACGTAAATTTGATGAAACGGCATTGTTAGCCGCCTGGCCAGAATTAATGGGGCAGGCAATTTCCAATCGAACGAAGCAACTATTTATAAGGGATAAAAAATTATTTGTTCGTGTTGAATCGGCCGTTATTAAAAATGAACTATTACTAATGAGAACACAGATTATTGGGAAAATGAATGAATTTGTAGGTCGCGTTGTAATAGAAGATATTGTAATATTATAAATGCTATAGTCCTAACGTCAATACAAGCTGCTGTAAATCTAAATCAATAACATTGACGTGGTGATGTGCCTTTGCATAAAACGGGTGTCTATACATCATTTTATCGTTTATGAAAGTCAATATTTCATCTTCATTTAAGTGCTGTATCAATGGTCTTTTACTTTTTTTGCTATTTGCCAATCTCTTAGCCAATGCTTTTGGCGGTATTTGCAGGTAGATGGTAATGCCATTTTGATTCATCCATTCCATGTTGTCAAAAAAACATGGAGCTCCTCCCCCCGTTGCAATTACAGCAGGAGCTATTTTGTGCAAATTCTGGAGAATCTCTTTTTCCTTCTGTCGGAAATTTTCTTCACCGTGCGTACCAAAATATTCCGAGATTGAAATACCTTCTTGCGTTACAAATAGATCATCTAAGTCAATAAAATTACTGTTAAGCAAATCAGCTAATTTCTTTCCATTGGTAGTTTTCCCTACACCCATAAATCCTATCAAAAAAATATGTCTAGTTAACATGTTTGTCTTACTTTATGGATAGTTTTAGTCTAATTGGTTGAAATAATCGCGGGCAAGCACTTCAAATTTAGGGAAGGTGTGGTAGTGCCATTTATTTATAACAGTTCCGTTTTTTAACAGCAAAATACCTGGGTTTGCCCTTACCATGCTTTTTAGAGGAACAGCATCTGTGTAAAATACTTCTGCGTATAAAGTCATTTGGTTATTTATTTCTTCAACAGTTTGTGCTGCACTTGCTGTAAGCAATACCACACGAATATTATATTCTTCCGTTGCCTGCTTCGCGATATTATTTAACTTCTCTAAAGCAGTTATATTTGTGCTGTTCAGGTCGTAAGCTACAAAGATCAAATTGAAATAAGGATTTTCTATTATTTCTTTTGTCTGTTCAACTCCTTGTGCATCAGTTATATGTAGGTCTTTGATAGGGGCGTTGTAGCCTGCCTTAACAAGCCTGCTTTCAGGATCTCCTACAATTTCCATCTGCTCATCTTTCCACAGTTCCTTTGCTAGATACTCTTTATCTGTTACTTTTTCTGATTTCCCGGTCTTTTTATTTTTTAATGTGTAAGTAATCTCATATTCGTCTAAAGGAGCCCCTTTTGGAACATGCATCAAAGAGGGGAGGTTATTACCTATTTTATATGGAAGAAAATCAACGAAAGGAGAGAAGTTATAGGTATAGATACCAATTCCCAAACTTAGCACGATAGTAGCAGCAAGGGTTAGTATTTGGTTAATCTCATTAGTGAAAAGCGGATATATGTCCTTTCTGTAAAAGAATATAACGCCGATTAAAAGAAGTAAGAAAACATCTTTACTGAAGGATTGCCAGGGTGTAAGCGGAATGGCGTCACCGAAACAACCACAAGAAGTAACAACGTTGAAAAAAGCAGAATAAAAAGTTAAAAAGGTGAAAAATACAATAAGTATCAGAAGCCCCGCTGCCACCTTCCTGCCATATAGACCGAGTAATAGAAGGATTCCGAGTACTATCTCCAAGCTACATAATATTACAGCGATTGCAACAGCATAGTTATGGAGGAAAGGTAGATGAAATACATCAAAATACTCCTGTAGCTTATACCCAAAGCCCATCGGGTCATTAGCTTTTATAAGGCCAGAAAAAATAAAAAGAATACCCACAAAAATGCGAGCGATATGCAACAAATAATTCCTCTTATCAGATTTTAACTTGTCTATTTGCATAATTAACTGTTTTCAGCTTCTTCACTAATAGGGTAGGTCAATTTAATGAGCGCGAATACTGCATAGTTTAGCATATCTTGATAATTTGCCTTTACTCCTTCAGATGCCAACGTTTTGCCGCTATTATCTTCTATCTGTTTTACTCTAAAAATTTTCATCAATATGAGATCCGTTAAAGAATTTATACGCAAATCTCTCCATGCCTCTCCATAGTCATGATTTTTTGAAAGCATCAGCTCTTTTGTTTCTTTAACATATTGGTCATATAAAGCCTTTACGGTATTAATCGGTAAGTTTTCACTGGCATCTGCGGGTAGCTCAAGTTGAATCATTGCAATGATACAGTAGTTGATGATTCCAATATATTCGGAAGGGATATCATCTGCTACTAGCGAAATTTTATTTTCCTCAATTGTTCTTATACGTTGGGCTTTAATGAAAATTTGATCAGTGATAGATGGTAAACGCATAATGCGCCATGCTGTGCCATAATCAGCTGCCTTTTTTAAAAATAGATTTTGACATTGCGTAATAATTGTATCGTATTCTTCAGCGGTATTTATCATATTTTCTCCATTTGTCTTCATAGTTATGGGCAAGAGCTAGTGCAAACCTAATATAAAATTTTCCTATTTCGAATTATTTATACAGTTGAAAGTTAAAAAACATGGTATTTATGTAAATTGCATGATAAAGGCATTTTTTCTAAGTTTGTGAGGAAAATAACATTGATTTTAAGCTCTCATCCCTAAGGGGGTATAATTTTGACTATGTTGCAAAATATAAAAGGTGACCTGTTGGGTTTTGATATGCCTAAGATAATGGGTATTTTGAATGTCACTCCCGACTCTTTCTACGATGGAGGAAAGTATTCGGAGATAAAAGGAGCGCTTAAGCAGGTGGGCACAATGATGGAAGAAGGTGCAGATATCATTGATATAGGTGGGTATTCATCTAGGCCTGGGGCGGCAGAAGTGAGTGCTCAAGAAGAATTAGATCGGCTTTTGCCGCTGATAGAACAAATAGCTGGCAATTTTCCTGAAGCTGTCATTTCAGTAGACACATTCAGGGCTCGGGTGGCGGAGGAAGCCATTCGATCTGGAGCGCATATAATTAATGACATTGGAGGTGGTAATCTCGATGAGCAAATGTTTGCCACGGTGGCGAAATTAAAAGTCCCGTACATCTTGATGCATAGTCGTGGAACACCAAAAACGATGCAGCGGCAAACGGATTACAGGGATTTGATTAAAGAAATTTTAGTTGATTTAATAGAAAAGGTTACGCTTTTAAGAGCATTAGATGTAAAAGACATTATTATTGATCCGGGATTTGGCTTTGCTAAAACGTTGGATCAAAATTATGAATTATTAAATAGAATTGAAGAATTGAAAATTTTGGGCTTACCTATTTTGGGAGCGCTTTCCAGGAAATCAATGATTTATAAATTCTTAGGAAATTCGCCTATGGAGGCACTTAATGGTACAACTGTTTTAAATACACTACTGCTAACGAAAGGCGTAAATATTATACGTGTACACGATGTGAAAGCAGCCAATGAAGTGAGGAAATTAGTGCAAAAAACAACAATGATTGAATTTAGTAATATATGAAAATTTATTTGCTTAGTTTGTTCTTATTATATCTAGCGTCACCTTTAAAAGCACAGGATTTTACATTAGTGAAATTGCAGACAGAAGGAGAAGTGAGCTTCAGGGGAATGTCTCTACTAAACGATTCTGTCGCCTGGATTTCCGGAAACCATGGCAATATCGCTGTAACATCAGATGGGGGAGAAAATTGGAAATTAATTAAAGTGAAAGGTTATGAGACATTTGACTTTCGATCTATTGCTGCGTTTTCAGAGAAAAGGGCAATTATTGTAAACGCTGGAAGTCCGGCTGTTGTTCTTCTCACCGTGGATGGCGGTGAATCTTGGCAGAAAGTACATAGTTATGATATAAAAGAAATTTTTTACGATGGAATAAGTTTTTGGGATGATAAGAACGGAATTATATTTGGAGATCCAATAGGAGGTAAACTCCAATTACTTGTTACCGAAGATGGAGGTGAAAACTGGCACGACTTAAGTGACCAAGCAAATGTTCAGCTGAAAGGTGGGGAGGCGGGTTTTGCGGCAAGTGGCACCAGTATACGAACAGAAGGAGATGGGCTTGTATGGATTGGGACCGGCGGAACACAGGCGCGTCTTTTATTTTCCTATAACTATGGACAGACCTGGAATGGCTACAAGGTTCCTATTGAACAGGGGGAAGCATCTCAGGGAGTTTTTTCTATTGCTATTAATTCCGAAAAGCAATTGATAGCAGTTGGAGGGGATTATAAAAATTTTAAAAACAATAATAATGTAATCCATCTTTCCGGAAATGGAACAAATTGGACAGTGCCTAAAACACGACTTTCAGGGTTTAAATCATGTGTTGAATATATTACCAACAATACAGTGATAGCTACGGGAACGTCGGGCACCGACATTTCGCTTGATGGCGGGCAAACTTGGAAAGCGCTCGCAGAAAAGGGCTTTAATGTTGTAAGGGCTTCAGAAACAGGTAAACTGGTGCTCTTTGCAGGTGAAAAAGGGGAAATCTACAGGTTGCTTAAAAAGTAAGTAAACTATCGCTTGGCGTTAACGAGTGCATTTATTACTATTAATATGCTGGCACCAAGACATACGAAAGACCAGCCGCCTAAGTGGAATAGAAGAATGCCAATTGCTGAGCCGATGGCTCCTCCGATGAATGTGGATGTCATGAAAACGGTATTAAAACGATTTCTAGCTTCTGGTTTTAACGAATAAATAAGCGTTTGATTACTGATTTGTAAAGCCTGATGGCCTATATCAATTAATATAATGCCGATAATTAATAAAAAAATGCTGCTGCCGGTAAAGTAAAAACCAATATATCCTAGTAATTGTAGGAATAATCCTACTAATGAAATTTTCTTTACTACCGCAAGACTTCCACTACTATTCTTTCCCACAAGGGGTGCAGCAAGCGCTCCCGAGGCACCAATGATACCGAATAAGCCAATCTGTACCGTATTATATTCAAAGGGGGGAGATGACAAGAAAAGTACCATTGTTACCCAAAAGGCGCTTATAGTAGCAAATGATAACGCATTACTTAAAGAAGCCATTCTTAGTTGCGGAAAGCTTTTTATATAATGAAGAACGGAAAACATTAAATCTTTATAACTGCCTTTGTAAGAGGGTTTGCTTTCCGGAAAAATACGCTGTATCATTAACACTATAATAAAACATATGGTAGCCGCTGTAAAATACATTTGTCTCCAACCAAATGCATAACCTATATAACCGCTCAATGATCTGGAAGAAACAATCCCGATCAGTAAACCACCCATAACTATCCCAATTACATTACCTCTTCTTTCATCAGAAGCCAGTCCTGCTGCTAAAGGAATAATCAACTGCGGAACGATGGAGAAAAGCCCTATTAAAAAACACAATATTTGCATAAGTAAGAACGACTTGGTAAAAGCAGCACCTAATAACGCAACTACCGAAATGGTTGTTGTAATAATAATTTGCTGTCTCTTTTCTAAAAGATCTCCCAAGGGAACAAAGAGCAGTAGCCCGGCGGCATAACCCAGCTGTGTAATATAGGTTATGCTACCGGCTTCCGTTTCGCTGATGGAAAAATCACGGGCTATAAGCGGAAGAAGAGGTTGACAGTAATACAAATTAGCTACGATCAGGCCGCAGCACGCGGCCATAAACAGCGTAAGGTGTTTCATAAGATTGGTATAAATAGCTCTGTCAATCTAGCGCTGAAAAAGACTGAAAAATGATCATTATTTTATAAATGTTCTAAAATCCTGACCATCTTCGATTTTTAGCAACACCTCATAAATTAAGCTGATTACATTATCAACATCTTCTTTGTGGATCATTTCAACAGTGGTATGCATATAACGTAGTGGTAGAGATATCAATGCAGAAGGAACGCCTCCATTTGAATAAGCAAAAGCGTCTGTATCTGTTCCTGTAATACGAGATGAAGCTTGTCTTTGAAAAGGTATTTCTCTTTCAGTTGCAGTTTCTATTAATAATCTATTTAGATTTATCTGAACAGAGGGTGCATAAGATATAACCGGACCTTTTCCGCAAGCAAGATCACCTTGTGTAATTTTATTTATCATTGGTGTCTGTGTGTCATGTGTAACATCTGTTACAATAGCTACATTTGGCTTTATCTTTTGTGTAATCATTTCTGCCCCGCGCAAGCCAACCTCTTCTTGTACTGCATTAACAATATACAAACCGAAAGGAAGTTCTTTTTTGTTTTCTTTTAATAATCGCGCAACTTCTGCAATCATGAAGCCTCCAGCCCTATTGTCCAATGCTCTTCCCACATAATACCTATTATTAAGCATCATAAATTCGTCTTCATAGGTGATAACGGATCCTACATGTATACCAAGCTCTTCCACCTCCTCTTTGCTGGTACATCCACAATCCAGAAAAATATTTTTCAAGGTAGGAGCTTCCTCTTTTTCACCACTTCTGGTATGGATTGCCGGCCAGCCAAAAACAGCTTTTACAACGCCTTTGTCTCCATGAATATTTACGCGTTTAGAGGGGGCGATTTGATGATCAGAACCACCATTTCTAATAACATAGAGCAAACCATCATTAGTGATATAATTCACAAACCATGATATCTCATCTGAATGAGCTTCTATAACTACTTTATAAGATGCTTTGGGATTGATTACACCTACAGCAGTTCCATAATTATCAATAAATGTTTCATCTACATAAGGTTTAATATAATCCAGCCAGAGGCGTTGTCCTTCCCATTCGTAGCCGGTTGGTGAAGCATTGTTAATGTATTTTTCAAAAAAATTTAAGCCTTTTTTCAAAACAATAGGCGTATGTTTCTTTTCTACAGTAGTCGTTTTTGTTTTTGCCATAATAATATCTATGCTTTTCTGCTTTATGCAAGGGATACATAAAAACATTTGAGTAAGCAAAAGTACAAAAAAAACTTACGAAGATTTAAGATACGCACTAAGTAGTTTAATGTTGAGAATGTAATTTGTTGGAGAGGCTGGCAAATAGGATATGGTGGGTTATTAAATGTTGAAAAACTAAAGACTGAAAATAAGTATTAACTTTGGTAGTTGTCTGGATCGGCCAACATTTAAAAAAGCTTTGTAACTTTACCCACAAAAGAATCCTTTATATGACAAGCAATGTTAATATTCCTCGATTAGATTTATTAGATTTTGTTGAGGGAACACCAGCGCAGAGAGAGCAATTTTCTAATGATATAGGAAAAGCATTCACGGAGACCGGTTTCGTAACCATCACTAACCATGGAATGGATAAAGCCTTAATAGAAGAACTTTACGCAACTGTTCAGCAATTTTTTGCGTTACCTGTGGAAAAAAAGAGTGCGTATGAAGTGCCCGGCTTGGCGGGCCAAAGAGGCTACACTTCTAAAGGGAAAGAAAAAGCAAAAGATGCCCACACACCCGATTTAAAAGAATTTTGGCAAAGAGGGCAAACGGTTATAGGGGATGATGAACTTGAAAAATCTTATCCGGAAAATGTAAAGGTACAGGAGCTGCCAAGATTTGATGCGGTGACGGGGGAAGTTTATCGGCGCTTGGAAATAGCCGGTAGATCCTTACTTAAAGCAATTTCGTTATATCTGGGGCTTGATGAAGATTATTTTGAAGATAAGGTAAAAAACGGCAATTCAATATTACGTGCTATTCACTATTTTCCCATTGAAAATCCTGAAGCGATTTCTCCCGATGCAGTGCGTGCTGGTGCGCACGAAGATATAAATCTTATTACGTTGTTAATTGGGGCAAGTGCTGACGGATTGGAAGTGCTGACACGAAGCGGCGATTGGTTCCCGGTTAAGGCTTACGGCGAAGATATTGTGGTAAATGTAGGAGACATGTTACAGCGTCTTACCAATAACAAGCTAAAGTCAACCACCCATCGAGTAGTTAATCCTCCAAGAGAATTGATGAAGACTTCGCGTTATTCGGTGCCGTTTTTCTTACATCCAAAAGCAGATATGAATTTAGCTGCGTTAGAAAGCTGTGTAGACGAAATACATCCTAAAATATATCCTGATTGCACGGCCGGTGAATACTTAGATGAACGGCTACGAGAAATAGGGTTAAAGATGTAGCAGAAGAGATAAGAGGTATTGGAATTTATCGTTTCATCCTTAGCACAATACCTCTTATCTTTTTACCCTAGTCCAAAACAGAGGTACTTTACCTCCACATACTCATCAATGCCATATTTGGATCCTTCGCGACCTAAGCCGGATTGTTTAATGCCACCGAAAGGCGCAACAGCCGTAGATATCGCTCCTTCGTTAATACCCACCATACCTGATTCTAGCAGTTCAGCCACCCGCCAGCAACGTTTTATGTTTTCGCTGTAGAAGTAAGCCGCGAGTCCATATTCTGTATCATTGGCCATATTGATGCCCTCTGCTTCTGTATTGAACCTGAATAATGCTACTACTGGTCCAAATGTTTCTTCCTTCGCTATTTTTGCATTTAAAGGCACATCAATTAAAACGGTAGGTTCGTAGAATAAACCGTCAAGTGATTTTGCCCCAGTGGTTGCCTTCGCTCCCTTCCCGATGGCGTCATCTACATGTTCAATCACCTTCTCCAGCCCCTCCTTATTAATAAGAGGCCCCACTTTTACATCTTTTTTTAAGCCATTACCGATCTTAAGTTTAGACACTGCTTGGGTAATTTTTTCGGCAAAAGCATCATATATCTTATCCTGTACTAAAAATCTGTTAACAGCAACACAGGTCTGTCCGGAATTTCTGAATTTTGAGGCAATAGCACCTTCAACGGCTGCTTCGATATCTGCGTCATCAAATACGAGAAATGGTGCATTGCCACCGAGTTCAAGTGAGATTTTTTTTACGGTTGAAGAAGCGTTTGCCATTAATACTTTACCCACGGCGGTTGATCCGGTAAAGGAGAGTTTGCGTACTTTCTCGTTTGTACTTAATAACTCACCAATTCCTTTAGAATCTTTAGAAGTAATGACATTGAAAACACCGTCCGGTAAGCCTGCTTCCTTCGCTAAGTGGGCGATGGCAATTGCCGTTAAAGGAGTTTGAGAGGCAGGTTTTAAGACTACGGTACAACCTGCTGCTAAGGCCGGCGCAACTTTACGGGTTACCATTGCTAAAGGAAAATTCCATGGAGTAATCGCGGCAACTACCCCTACAGCCTGTTTCATGGTGACAATTTGTTTTCCTTTATTTGGCGCGATAATTTGATCACCATACATCCGAAAGGCTTCTTCCGCAAACCAGGTAATAAAAGAGCCACCATATTCCACCTCTATTTTGCTTTCATTTAATGGCTTTCCGGATTCCATCGTCATTATTTCTGCAATTTCCGTGCTATGTTTAACGATGAGGTTATACCATTTTCTCAGTATTTCACTTCTTTCAAGTACATCTTTAGAACGCCAAGTCGACCATGCGCCATTCGCAACGTTTATTGCCTTTTCTGCTTCTTTTACACTGAGGTCTGTTACGGCGATGACACATTCTCCTGTTGCCGGATTAATAACATCGAAAGTCTTTCTGCCCTTTACCTCTTTTCCATTAATGAAAGCAGTGCCTTTAATCAATTTGTTTTTTGTTTTCATCCGTGATAAAATTAAATTTCTCCATGTCGATGTGCATGTACCACCGACTGATCGTTGCCTGTGTATTTCTTATATGTCTGATTCCTTTTTGTAAGGCAACATAAAAAGTAACAGTTGTACAATCGTATGGTTTTCGAATTCAAATTAACAAAAACACCTGTATATGGTATTACAGATAATAAAACTTTGCGAAAATTATAGAACTAAAGTCCTTATCTTTGTATCCGTTTAAGCAAAAGCATGGAATTGCATTTTGATAGCTGTAAAGGTAAATGCTGAAATTACGATTGATTTCTATAATAGTATTACTCATGGCGTTTTGCCATGCATTTGCTGTCCAAGATAGTTCTACCAATAAGTCGCAGGATAGCACCTATCGTCCGCAAAAGAAAATATCTTCTTCCTTGTCGTTGAAACGTTTGGTTCAAGATTCCGCACGATTTGCCAGAGCACTGGAGAAACAGCGAATAAAGGACTCTTTAGAGCGGAGAGAAGATTCCTTAGCAGCCGTTCGAGATTCTTTGATGCTGCAATATATAAAACCCCTTTCTGATAAGCGGAAAAATTATTTTTTGGACAGCTTAAAAAAGGTTTATATCATACGTGATGCTAATTCGTTAAACTGGGGAAAGGATATCATTTATGCGAGCACAAAAAAATTAGGAACAGCAAAGGTGTATCGTGAACCGTGGATTTTGATAGCTGTATTTTCTCTTGTGTTATTTTTGGCGCTTATTCGAATTTCTTTTATAAAAGATTTGCAGGCGATAGCAACATCCTTTTATAGTAATCGCGTTTTATTGCAGATAAGTAAAGAAGATAATTTAATCACTTCGTGGCCCTTTGTGTTTTTATATTTGCTTTTTGGATTTACGACCGGATTATTTCTCTACTTATATGTTAGTTACTATCACTTTAGGACGGGATATAATAATGTAGGTCTGTTCTTTACAATTTCTGGCATTGTATTGATTTTGTTTGTGCTAAAAATCGTTATTACAAGAGGAATAGGCTTTGTTTTTGGTGTTCAAAGGCTCGTAAGAGATTATATATCTATATTATATTTAAGTTATTTTAATGCTGCTCTAATTTTTATTCCTTTACTTTTGGTGCTAAGTTTAGTGCCAGCTTCCCTTATAAATGCTTGGATTATAATTTCTTGTGTGTTTGTTCTGTTAGTGTTTGCGATGCAGTTCATAAGGGCTTCAGGTACTGTGTTAAAAAGCTATCAATTTTCAAAGTTTTATTTATTTATTTATCTTTGCACCCTCGAAGTTGGTCCAATACTTATTTTGATTAAGTTGTTAGGCATTTAACCGAACTAAAATAAACACACGTGGCAGCAGAAGACAGAGAAAAAAAAGTAAAAAGTATCTTAGTAACTTTACCAAGACCTGAAAACGATAAATCACCTTACTTTGCTTTAGCAAATAAATACAATCTAAAAATAGATTTTAGAGCATTTATTCACGTTGAAGGTGTTCCGGCAAGGGATTTTAGAAAAGAAAAGATTAACCTGGCAGATTTTACAGCAGTAATCTTTACTAGTAGAAATGCGGCAGACCATTTTTTTAGAATATGCGAAGAAATGCGTTATGAGGTCCCTGCCGATTTGAAGTATTTTTGTTTATCAGAAACCATAGCATTGTATTTGCAGAAATACATTCAATACAGGAAGCGTAAAATCTTCTTTGGAAAGCAAACGGCTCAAGATTTAGAAGAGGTATTAAAGAAGCATGCGAAAGAAAAATTTCTTTACCCATGCTCTGATGTTGCCAGTGAAGAGACGCAAAATTGGTTGCAGGAAAATGGATATAACTTTACGCCGGCTGTTTTATTTAGGACGGTGGTAAGTGACCTTACTGATCTGGCCGATGTTTTTTATGATCTAATCGTCTTCTTTAGTCCGTCAAGCATACAATCGTTGTATGAAAATTTCCCGGATTTTAAGCAAAATGATACACGTATTGCTGCTTTTGGGCCAACCACACACCAAGCGATTGCAGATCGTAATTTAACTTTAGATATCGCTGCGCCTACACCAGAATCTCCCAGTATGACCATGGCTGTTGAACAGTATATTAAGAAAGTTAATAAGTAGTAAAACGCAAATAATATTAATTTTTGTGTCCAGAACTTCTAAAAGGTTCTGGATTTTTTTTGCTCAAATGGTACAAAAAACCAAAAATAAAATATAAATAATGAACAAAATGAACAAAGTATCACCTCTTAAGTCAATTTATATTTGTTAGGAGACCGCTAAGTTTGAAATGTCATATTTTGTTAAAATATGTGGTTGGTTTTGAGGTTGTTATCAATTAAATATGAGGAAAATTTACTACTGTTACTTCGTTTTAGTGTCGTTAGTGCTTGTTTTAGGATGTGGGAATCGAAAAGCAGGCGGCGAACTTACAGGGGTTAGGTTAAAAGGAATAAAAGCAAACAAGGCGCCCAAAGGTATGGTTCTCATTCCTGCCGGTTCATTTATAGCTGGGTTATCTGATGAAGACATTACCAGTGCCCAAATTGCGCAAAACAGGCAATTTACGCAATCTGCATTTTTTATGGATGAAACAGAAATCTCCAATAGTCAATATAGACAGTTTGTTAATTGGGTACGTGATTCAATTGCAATCACGCAATACTTAAATGATCCCTCTTTTTTTGTACAAAATGCTGAAGGAGATAATGGTGGGCAACGATTTATAGATTGGTCTAAAGTAGGAGATGGCACTGGCGTATGGGGCAAAAAGAATGATAATAAAGACGCATTAAACCAAATGTATTATCAGGGAGATGACCGTATATTCGGTAGAGATGAGTTGGATGTCCGATTACTTAAATATCACTATGAAATCTATAACCATCGAATGGCTGCCGCTAACAAAAATAACAAATCGATGCGGAGATCTGATTTCATCATTCGTGATACGATAGGTATTTATCCCGATACATTAGTATGGTTAGCTGATTTCTCCTATGCTCAAAATGAGCCACTCGTTGAGGGGTATTTTTCTCATCCGGCTTTTCAAGACTATCCCGTAGTAGGAGTTAACTGGCGCCAAGCAAGAGCCTTTGCTGTTTGGCGCACCCGGTTATACGAGAATTATGCTCAAAAGGTAGGACTACCACGTTTATCTAGATTATCCTATGAACTACCTTCGGAGCATCAGTGGGAATATGCCGCAAGAGGCGGATTGAACGGAGCCCCTTATCCTTGGGGAGGGCCGACCATTCGAAATGCAAAGGGATGTTTAATGGCAAATTTTAAACCAGGACGAGGTAATTATGCAGACGATGGTGGAGCGTATACTGTTCCCGTTCATTCATATTTTCCGAATGATTATGGTTTATACAATATGGCCGGTAATGTAGCGGAATGGACAGCGTCCTCTTTTGAAGAATCCTCTTCTTCATTTGTACACGATATGAACCCAACGTATTCTTATGAAGCAAAAGCAAACGATGCTGAAATATTGAAACGTAAAGTAGTTCGAGGAGGCTCGTGGAAAGATATAGGCTATTTTTTACAAAACTCCACGCGCACTTATGAATATCAGGATACTGCTAAGTCATATATCGGTTTTAGATGTGTAACCTCTTATGCAGGACGTGATTTATAGAATGATAGAAATGAAGAGATTGTTTTTTATTTTGGCTTGTATGGCGTTTGTATGTAAAACATATGGGCAGCAGGAAAATCTATCGAATAGTGTTACACCCATTCAAGATGGTCCACCGGTAGATGGTTATTATGAGAAGTCTGATATAGAAAATCGCAAGGTAATTCCTTATTCGCATATTAGAAGTGTGGATGTGATGTATAGCAAACGTGTTTGGCGAGAAATCGATTTGAGAGATAGGTTAAATGCAAGTTTCGCCTCTCCAAAATCCAGATTAATAGATATTCTCATGAAGGCGATAATGGCAGGAGAATTAACAGCGTATGACCCTATTCCAACGAAAGAAGATCCAAATGGAGATAGCTTTAAAACACCTTTAGATCCATCAAAATTAATGAGTAATATTGCTGATAGTGTGTTTGTGCCGGAGTTTGATAATGAAGGTAATCAAATAGGCGGACAGTTTCAATCTGGTGAATTCAATACGGATAGTATCTTTAAATTTAGAATTAAGGAAGATTGGATTTTCGACAAACAACGTTCGGTATTTGAACCGCGCATTATTGGAATCGCACCATTAATTCCTATTAAGGCGGCAGATGTGTATTTAGATCCCCAACCAGCTTTTTGGGTTTATTTTCCTGAAGCCCGCCACATCCTTGTTAATAAGGAAGTTGTTAATAGAAACAATGATGCAACAGGTTTGAGCTACGACGATGTTTTTATAAAGAGAATTTTTTCGAGCTATGTAGTAAAACAATCAAATCCAGAGGATTTACGTATTAAAGATTATAAAGAAGGGGTGGATAGGTTATACGAATCTGAAAAGATTAAACAGACGTTACTAAACTATGAACACGATTTGTGGAGTTATTAGTTGTTAGTTCTTCGTTATTCATAGTTGGTTCTTCGTTAGCAGAAAAATTATTTGGGTTCTATTTGATTTTCTGCTACGTGTTCATTGAAGTATTCTAACACGGCATCTGCTTGTTTTGTGCTGATTATCTGCATCAATTGCTCTTTAGAGGCTTCTTTTATTTTCTTGACAGATTTAAAGGTCAGCAATAGTTTTTCAGCGCTTGTTTTACCAATGCCGGCAATCTGTTCGAGCTCTGTTTGAAATGTCTTTCTGCTTCGCTGGTTTCTATGGAAAGTAATTCCAAAGCGGTGCGCTTCATCACGAAGGTGTTGGATAACTTTCAGTGTTTCAGATCTTTTGTCTAAGTAAAGTGGGTACTGATCCCCCGGATAATAAAGCTCCTCTAATCGTTTGGCAATCCCTATAACGGTTACCTTCCTATCGATCCCTAATTTTTTTAAACTCTTTAATGCCGAAGATAATTGACCTTTACCACCATCTATGATAATCAGTTGTGGTAATGATTTTTCTTCCTCTAACATTCGTTTATATCGGCGATAAACGGCTTCCTCCATCGTAGCGAAATCATTAGGTCCTTCCACCGTTTTAACATTAAAGTGTCGATAATCTTTTTTAGATGGTTTTGCATCTTTGAATACAACAATTGCCGATACAGGATATTTACCCTGAAAATTAGAATTATCAAAGCATTCAATATGTTTTGGTAATACATTCAATCGCAGGTCATCCTTCATTTTATTAAGAAGCCTTTCCGTTTTGATCTCCGGATTCAATTTTTCGTACTGGTCGAGACGTTCCCGCTTAAAGAAACTTACATTTTTATAGGAAAGGTCTAATAATTTTTTTTTATCGCCTAACTGCGGAATGGTTTGTTTGAAATTTGGACTTTCTACATCTAACGCAAACGGTACAATGATTTCATTTGAAGTACTATTAAAACGCGTTCTAAGTTCTTGGACAGCTAAGCTCAACAATTCCTGATCACTTTCATCAAGACGTTTTTTTAACTCGATTGTTTGCGTCTGTATGACCGTTCCATTCATTACCTTCAAGAAGTTTACAAATGCGTAGCCCTCCTCAGAAGCAATATTGAATATGTCAACGTCGTTTATTGTATTGCTAACGATGGTTGACTTGCTTTGGTAATTACTCAGTAAGTCCAGTTTTTGTTTAAGTGCGTGTGCGCCTTCAAAATCTAGATGAGCTATTGCCGAATCAAGATTTGCCTTTAATTGCTTGAATACGATACCCGTTTTTCCATTAAGAATATCTTTTATGTTATCGATATTGGCATTATAATCATGTTCATGTTGAAAAGCTTGACAAGGCCCCTTGCAATTTCCTATTTGATATTCAAGGCAAACTCTGAATTTTCCCTGTTCAATATTTGTTGGAGTTAAGGGAAGATTACAAGTTCGCAAAGGAAATAATTCTTTTATAACACCTAGGATGGCATGCATCATCCCCACAGATGCATAAGGGCCAAAATATTTTGATCCGTCTTTTATGATTTTTCGCGTCCAGAATATTCGTGGAAAACGTTCGTTTTTAATAACTATCCAAGGATAAGTCTTATCATCCTTGAGTAGCACATTATATCGAGGTTGATGTTTTTTTATAAGACTATTTTCAAGTAGCCAGGCATCGGTTTCGGTATCAACAATAGTAAAAGTAATTTTGTTGATTTTCCGTACCAGTACCCTAGTTTTAGCATTATGTAAATACTCATCCTTTAGAAAATAGGAGCTTACACGGTTCTTTAAGTCTTTTGCCTTACCGATATATATAAGTATTCCCTGTTTATCATAGTACTGATAAACACCGGGCCTGTGCGGTATTTTTTTTAATGCTTCCCGATAATCAAAAATATCCATGCTTAAAAATCCAATCGATCATCTATCTTCCGCTCATCTTCTGAAGGATAATCATATTGATATTTGCTACAATCCAATTCGCGTTGCAAACCTCCCGGCGGGAGTTCAAAATCTCCCTGCGAATATTTCAACTCTTTATCGGCGTACACCTTCTGCATGAAGAGTGCAAACATGGGGAGCGCTGCATTAGCTCCTTGCCCAAGTGCGGTTGTACTAAAGTGAATTGCTCTTTCCTCGGCACCTGTCCATACACCACTCACTAATTGTGGCGTAACTCCAATAAACCAAGCATCCGAGTTACTTTGAGAAGTACCGGTTTTACCACCGATTGGATTCATTAATTTATATTTCCAACGAACACGCTGACCGGAGCCTTTTTCTACTACACCCTTTAACATATCAACCATCACATAGGCAGATTGATCATTCATGACCACTTTCACTTTTTTTGTATGTTCATAAATTAAGGCACCGTTTTTATCCTCAATGCGTAACAGGTAGATAGGCTGTGTCCACACCCCATGATTCACAAAGGTAGAGTAAGCCCCAACCATATCATACACGGAAGCATCAAAGGTTCCTAAAGCGATTGATGGGTAAGCAGGAACATCCGTCGTTATGCCCATATTCTTAATCAGATTGGCAACATTTTGCGCTCCAACTCGTTGAATTACATCTGCAGTGGCCCAGTTCTGTGAATGCGCTAATGCAGTTTTTAAGGTAATAGGGCCTGCAACCGTACTTTCACTTTTAGGAGCCCATCCGTCTACATTGATAGGGGCATTAGGTACTTTAAAACAAGGAGAATAACCGTTATCAATAGCAACTGCGTAGGTGAAAGGTTTTGCGGTGGAGCCAGGCTGTCGCGCCCCCATTTTAACCTGATCGTATTTATAATGCGTAAAGTTAATACCTCCTACCCATGCCTTCACATAGCCGGTTTGAGGCTCCATAGACATCATAGCATTCCTAAGCATAAGTTTATTGTACTTGATGGAATCCATAGGTGTCATTGTTGTATCTAATTCACCTTTCCAACTGAATATACTCATCTTGGTGGGGCTGTTAAAATTCTTCTTAATTTCCTCATCAGACTGGTCTGCGTTTTTTAGCCAACGGTAGCGATCAGATTGTTTCACCGCCCTATCCAGCAGTACCTCTAAACCCTTGAAAGGATCTCTTCCTTTATACTGGTTATTGAAGGTCACCTGTAATTCTTTCATCATTGTTTTTTGCGCCTCTTCGGCGTATAACTGCATTCTAGAATCAATGGTGGTATAAATCTTCAATCCATCTCTATCTAAGTCATACGGTGTTCCATCTGCCTTTGTGATAGAAAGTTGGTTGAAAATGTTTTTGATGTCGGTTTTCAAAACAGCTCTTAAATAAGGCGCTATCCCATCACCATAAACGTTTGGTCTGAAAGTAAGCCCTAATGGTTTTTCCTTAAAAGAAGCAGCTTCGGCTGCCGTCAGAAAGCCTGATTTGCGCATATTGTCTAATACGGTATTTCGTCTGTTGATGGAATTCTTAGGATAACGGATAGGGGAGTAGATACCAGGGCCTTTTAACATACCTACTAAAACAGCCGCTTGTCCTGGGTTGAGTTCGCCGGGCGTAGTATTAAAATAAGTTCTTGCGGCCGATTTGATACCATAGGTGTTATAGGCACCAAAGTCTACCGTATTCAAGTACATAGTAAGTATTTCCTCTTTGGTGTAGTTTTGCTCTAGGCGAACTGCAATGATCCATTCTTGCAATTTTTGGATGAATCTTTTAGAAAACGATCTTGCTCGACCTTCTTCTTGGAAAAGGTTTAAAGCTAACTGCTGCGTGATTGTACTAGCGCCTTGCTTTTTTCCTATTAAATTATAAAATATAATGGTAAATGTACGCTTAAAATCAATGCCGGAATGTGAGTTGAATCGGATATCTTCTGTTGCAATAAGCGCTTTTATTAAAGCGGGTGATAATTCCTTATAGGTAACATTTGATCTGTTTTGAATATAATAAGTACCTAACACAGCACCATCAGCGGAAATTATTTCAGAAGAAAGATTACTTTTCGGATTCTCTAAATCTCTGAAGGAAGGTAGTTCTCCAAATAATCCAAGCCCAATACTTATTAAAAATAGAAAGCCTAAAATAATAAGCCCAACAAAAAATTTCCAAAAGGAAAGGGTGTAGCGCTTTATATCTTCGTTCGTTAGCTTGTTGTTTTGTTTTTTGGTATTACGTTGCATTTTTATTCTTATGACTTAGAGTTGCTCTTTGTATTTGATAAGGTAGTCGCTAACTTTATCAAAATCAGTAATTTCCTCTAAATATTTTTCAGTTATAATAAAGGGTTGATAATTTTCAGCCGGTATTTTCATGATCGTCTTTAGCTGCGGTGTAATTCTATCAAGGTAGATTTTGGCGTCTTCATAAGAGAAAAATTTTCCTATGTAAATCAACTGCAGCTCATCATCGACCTTTTTAAGTTGATGTGTGAGATTTTTATCTAAGTATTGACCTCTGTTAAATTGGCCAATGCCGTATCTTGAGGGACTTAAATTTACCTTTGCATTATCCACATTAATAACAAAGTAATAGATAGCAGAGTCTGGTAAGAGTTCTAGGTCCCTAAAACTGTTAATCTGTTGGCCTTGTTTATAGGATGCAATTTTGACTTTGCCTTGCAAATTGACTGTACTATTAAATGGTGTTACTTGTATGTTTTGCTGATTGCTCAAATTTCCTGCCAAAGACCTCCGGGGCGGCGGCGGTGTTTCCGCGCGATTAAATGTAAGCTCCGGCCATTTGGTTAAAACCGGTTCATCTACAAATTGCTCTCTACCGTCTTCAATATCCATTATTGCAATTTTTCTGTCCTGCAAAGATACTCTATTAGAATCAATATAGCTTAGGTGTTGCGTTAGTAAAGGCGAAATAAGCTTATTATCAGCGTAATCACTTTGAATTTTTTTCAATTCTTGCTCAAAGCTTTGTAAAGAGCTAGTCCTTCCTATAGCCAATGCTTTTAAATAAGCCATTTGTGCAGCAATATCAAGGTGGTTGTCTTTACCGAATACGATATTCAAACTGTCGGCAATTGCTATGACTTGCTCATAATCTTTATCAGCATACATATTATATGCGTCAATATAGATATTATTGAGCGTCTGTGATTCTTCTCCCAATTTGCTTAAATAGTTGGGGTCGTTTATAATTTTGGAATAGATCGATTCCGGTGAAGTGGTCAGCAGTTGATTTTTATACATATTTTTTCGTTGGTCGCCTAACTCAGTATACAATCTATATAGGTTGTATAGCACAAAGTCTTTTTCTTCAATGGAAGGAAAACGTTCTAGCAAGCTTGTATATATTTTTGCTGTTGCTTCTTTGTCTTTTAGATTGTCACGATAAATTTCTGCTAATTTTAAATATGATGCTATGATTTTATTATTTGATTCCCTTAAAGCAATTTCGGTTAGCGGAACGGCCTTTACAAAATCTTCTTTTGTTACGATAGCAGCGGAATCAGGCTGGTTAGCCTTATCTTCAGAATTGGCTAGCGGAATCTTTGTGTTATTTCCGGCTGCAAGAGAAGCTTGCTTGTTGCGGATTCGCCAGTTATCTTCCAATGATCTGTTGCCCCAACGTCTTTTGAATTCTGTAAGTCCATTACTAATAGCATTCGGGTTATTGAAATAAAAACGCTTATCTGTTGACTGCTTATTCGAAAAATTTGTTGCGTATTCAGGATTTGTTACCTCCTTTTGTTTGTTATTCTCTTTTTCTTTTTTAAGGGAGATAGCCACTTTTTCTTTACGTTCAAAAATACTGTCAATTGTTTCCAACCTTTCTTTTTCAGGGAGTTTAGCTAGATACTGCAGCTGGTCTTGTTCTGTAATAATGTTTAAGTGCTTAACGAGATCATCCAAGTTCGCTATCTTAGCCTGAATAATAGTGTATTGGGGAAAACTAGCATCTATTAGGGTAGCTGTGCTGTCGTAATAGTGTTTTGAGGTGTCATATGTAGCTTTATCAAAATAGATATCGGCCATTTTAAGGTACGTTGAAGCACGTTGAAAATTATTATTACTCGGCTCCCTGAGCGATAATTTATAATTTTTGATTGCCTCGTCTTCCTGATTGTGATTTAAATACGATTCGCCGATTATATAATATATCTGATCTGTAAAACCTTTGTTCTTATCATCTTTAAGCATTCTTTTTAGCCTTGAAACGGTACCAACAAGAGAAGAATCACCATAGTCTTTCTGCATAAATACCTGATTCAGTTCCGCATTGAATGCCATTTCATAAGAGGCATTGCTTTTAACAACTTTATCAAAATGCTTATTAGCCATCAAATAATCTCCAGTATCGTATAAGAGTTGACCTAAGATGTAGTGCCAGCGCAATTTTTCTTTCTTGTTACTGCTCGTATTAATCGCCAGATCTAGCATTTGAATCGCCCCATCTTTTTTATTTACTTCTAGATAGTAACGCGCTTGGCTGGCATATGTTATGGCTGACGGGTGTTTATTATTCCCGGCGGCAATAAATGCTGAGTCTAATACCTTTGAAGCTTGATCTAAATACCCTATTTGCATGAGTGATCGAGCCTTCCATGCAAGTGCAGGCTCTAACAGTTTTTGATTAGTAACGGTAATGGTATTGATCACATAAGAAAAAAATTCGGCTGCATTATAATAATTCCCTTTTTCATAATTGGCTTTGGCCATTAGAAAATAAGCATTGTTTATATATTTACTTTCACTTTTATCATTTATGATAGTAATTGATTTCTGGATAATGGAATCCATAAGTTTAGTGTTGCTTGCAATACTTGCTTCGTTTGGTTCAATAAATACAGGTAATGCATGCTGAAAATTAGGTTTTGTACTATTTATCCTGGTTTCTTCTGCCTCGTCAAGTAGCTTATTGGCATTATAAAGAATGTTAAACTTTGTCGTTATATTCTGACCAAAATTAGTTTTCTCAGCTTTCTCTTTCTTAGTAAAACAACTAGAAATCAACACCGTAAAAAAAAACAAAAATAAAAAAGAGAATCCGCTCGAATCTTTGAATAAAGGTTTTAACATAAACCAATTGGTATTTGACTGGCCGTTTATAAGTTTTTGTTGACGATACATCGGTTTTAAAAATATGTACAAAGTTAAACCTCTTCAGGCTTAAAATATAAGAGCTCCCTAATTTGTTTACTAAGTTTTTCTCTTTTTCTTTTAAAAGAGTATATAAATGTTAATAATATAAATCTAAGCAGGTTCAAAAAAGGCGCCTTGATTCGCAGTTTAAGAACCAAATGGTTTATAAACATAAATAAAATTTCTTCATTATAAAGATTATTTTTGGTTAAATAAGTGGTTTCCCAAAAGCTGTTTTGCGTTTTTTTGTGATCTTCTAAACAAGCTGTAACTTTAACAAACTTTTAGGTATATGGCTAAACAAGATTTTGATAAAGAAAGTGCTCCCTTAAAAAAGGAGCGGAATGCCTATGTTTATTACACTGGATTAGGTTTTCAGATGATTGCCACCATTGGCATTTTTGCATTTATAGGCTATAAGATAGATCTGGCTAAAAAGGGGGAAGTAGGTATTTACACTGCTATACTTTCCTTAATCGGCGTATGTGTAAGTTTGGTAGGGACGATCTGGTCTGTAATAAAAAAGAAATGAGCTGTTTTTCTTGTGCAATATCAGCGTTGTGTTGATTTCGATTTTTGCCTCTAATTTTCCACAATTCTAATGATTTGGCAGGTAAATATTATCTTCGTGCCAGCTATGTTAAAAGAAGAAATGACAATAGCGCGATTTACAACCCTTTACGTCCTTTATGGCATATTATTAGCCTTGGTGGCTTGGGGGTTGGAGCGCTTGTTTGTAAAGCAAGAAATACTTACAGATATTTTTTGGATCTCTTTTATTTTTTTATTTACACTAACCTATATTGCATACGTGGTGTCTTACGTAGGCGTGAAAAAAACACCCCAAACAGGAGTTTTTGCTATGATGGGGGGGGTTATTTTAAAGTTGCTTTTTGCTTTATCATTTGCATTGATTGTTATTATGAAACTTTCTGTAAACCAGCTAGTTTTTGCTTTAAATTATTTTTCTTTATATTTCTTATTTACACTCTTTGAAGTTATGTGTTTGTTACGTAACTTGCGCCACCAAAATAATAAGTAAAAATCACGGAATAGATGAAATTTAGCCACTTTTTGACTTCAAAAAAAATCGGAATTCTTGCGTTTCTTGCCGTTTTCTTCACTTTTTTGAATGTTAATGCCCAAAATCATGGTCAGGAGCATGCTACAGATTCAGCGGTAGTTGAACAGGTAGAAACCGGCCATCATGATAGCCATGAGGAAAAAAAATTCGACATCAATACGTTTATTTTTCACCATATTGGTGATTCGTATGAATTTCATTTCTGGGGGCATGGTGAAAACTGGACGGGCTTATATTTACCAGTAATTCTGTACACACCTAATGGTCTGGTTTGCTTCAGCTCTAAAGAATTTCATTTGAATGATGATGGAAGTGTAGTAGTAGAGAAAGCCGGCATGCGTTTCGCAAAAGCACACGGCAAGATTTACTATGCTGCTGAAGAGGCTGTTCATGGAAGCTATGTTCATCATGAAAAAAATGATAAGGGCAAAGAAGTCGTAACGAATACGCGTCCACTAGATTTTTCTATTACTAAAAACGTGTTTACGATCTTCTTTTCGGTGGCCTTATTACTCGTTATCTTCTTAACAGTTGCCAGCGGTTATAAAAAGCGCGAGGGGAAAGCACCTAAAGGTCTGCAGTCCGTTTTGGAGCCTATCATCATCTTTGTAAGAGATGATATCGCTAAGCCAAACTTAGGGCATAAATACGAAAGGTTCATGCCGTATTTATTAACGGTATTCTTCTTTATCTGGATAAATAATATGTTGGGATTGGTTCCTTTCTTTCCGGGAGGAGCAAACGTAACTGGGAATATTGCCATTACAATGGTACTGGCGGTATTTACACTGATTATTATCTTATTTAATGGAAATAAATATTATTGGGGGCATATTTTTAATCCGCCGGTGCCTTGGTGGTTAAAACCTTTAATGATCCCCGTGGAGATTTTCGGTATTTTCACAAAACCTTTTGCATTGATGATTCGTTTGTTTGCGAATATCACTGCCGGACACATTCTGGTGCTATCACTACTTTGTTTGGTGTTTATTTTTAGTTCATTGGCTGTAGCGCCTGTCTCTGTTTTCTTTGTGGTATTTATTGGCGCAATTGAATTATTAGTGGCCTTTATACAAGCTTTTATATTTACTATTTTATCTGCTCTTTTTATAGGAATGGCGATAGAAGAGCATGCTGATCATTAAGTATACATAAACATTATTGTTAAACTAAATATATAAATTAAAATGACTGGAACATTAGCTGCAATTGGAGCAGGTCTAGCTGCTATCGGCGCTGGATTAGGTATTGGTAAAATTGGTGGATCTGCAATGGAAAGTATTGCCCGCCAACCAGAAGCTGCTTCAAAAATTCAAACTGCGATGTTAATCGCTGCTGCCTTTATTGAGGCGGTTGCTTTATTCGCTGTTGTTGTTTCTTTGATCGCTGAGTAAAAAGAAGCATAAAAACTATTAAAAGAACCTATTTCCGGGATTGCCGCCTATAGGTTCTTTTTATGGTGTTTACTGTAAAACATTTAGGATAACAAAAGAATTTTAATCAATACATTAATATGGATTTACTTATTCCTGAAATTGGTTTAGTGTTTTGGCATACCATTTCATTTTTGCTCTTACTTTTCCTTTTAGCAAAATTTGCTTGGAAACCTGTCATGAAGGCTATCGGCGAGCGCGAGCGCTCAATAGAGAATGCTTTGGATGCCGCAGAAAAAGCAAAACAAGAAATGGCTCGTTTAACAAGCGAGAATGAGCAGCTTCTAAAAGAGGCAAGAGCGGAACGCGACCTAATTTTAAAAGAAGCAAAAGAAATTAAGGAACAATTATTGAAAGATGCGAAAGATCAAGCACAGGTGGAAGGTAACCGTATGATCGAGAAAGCGCGTATTGAAATCAATAATCAAAAAGCCATTGCAATGACTGACGTCAAAAATCAGGTTTCAAAACTTTCGTTAGAAATAGCCCGCAAAGTTTTGAATCAAGAACTTGCCGACAAAAGTAAACAAGAAGCTTTAGTTGGAACGCTATTAAAAGATATGAAATTAAACTAATCAGCTTTTAAGCTAATTTAGAAGATATGTCAGAATTTAAGGTTGCATCACGGTACGCTAAAGCTCTTTTAGATCTATCAATTGAACAGCATTCAACGGATCAGGTTAAGCAAAATATAGAGCAATTTATAGCAGTGCTGAAAGGTAATGCACAATTACAAGCTGTTTTAAAGAACCCTATAATTAACCAAGATAAAAAGAATAATATTCTTTCTATTTTATTTAAAGATAAATTCGATAAAACTGTAATTGGCTTCTTTAATATAATGGTGAATAAGGGACGTGCAGATATCTTATTTGGTACGGCCCAGGAATTTATCAGCGTTTACAATGAATATAAGGGGATTGTTCATGCAAAAGTTGTTTCAGCAGTAGCATTATCTGACGAAAATCTCCATGCATTGAAGCAATTAATAAAAACGTCCACTGGGCATGAAGTGCTATTAGAAAATACGGTAGATCCTGAATTGATAGGTGGTTTCGTTGTAACTGTTGGCGATAGGCAAGTAGACGTGAGTTTATTAGGCAGATTAAACAAATTAGATCGTGCTTTCCATGCTTAATCTGCAAAAAGCAAGATAACATATTATTAAAATATTAAAACGAAGATAAAACAATGGTAGAGGTAAGACCAGACGAGGTATCGGCAATCTTAAGGGAGCAATTGTCGAACTTTAAATCAGAAGCCGAGCTTGAAGAAGTAGGTACTGTACTCCAGGTGGGTGACGGTATTGCGCGCGTTTATGGCTTAACCAAGGTTCAATCAGGAGAGCTGGTTGAATTTGATAATGGATTGCAGGGAATTGTATTAAACCTTGAGGAAGATAATGTCGGTATTGTATTATTAGGCCCATCTGATGAGATTAAAGAGGGAGACACTATAAAACGTACTGATAAAATTGCCTCTATCAATGTAGGTGAAGGTATGTTAGGTCGGGTTGTTAATACATTAGGACAACCTATCGATGGCAAAGGACCAATAACTGGCAAAACATATGAAATGCCTATAGAGCGTAAGGCTCCTGGTGTTATTTATCGTCAGCCGGTAAACGAACCATTACAAACAGGTATCAAGGCAATCGATGCAATGATTCCTATTGGCCGTGGTCAACGTGAATTAGTTATTGGTGATCGCCAAGTTGGTAAAACTGCTGTATGTATTGATACTATCATTAATCAAAAGGAGTTTTATGATGCCGGACAGCCTGTTTTCTGTATTTACGTAGCGATCGGTCAGAAGAATTCTACTATTGCAGGGATCGTTCGAACATTAGAAGAAAAAGGTGCTTTAGCTTATACTGTAATCGTTTGTGCATCTGCTGCGGATCCTGCTCCAATGCAATTTTATGCTCCGATGGCTGGCGCTGCTATAGGCGAGTTTTTCCGCGACACCGGTCGTCCTGCACTAATTGTTTATGATGACTTGTCTAAACAAGCTGTCGCATATCGTGAGGTATCTTTATTATTGCGTCGTCCGCCAGGGCGTGAAGCATATCCAGGTGATGTTTTCTATCTTCATAGCCGTTTATTAGAGCGTGCCGCTAAGATAAATGCATCGGATGAGATTGCCCATGGTATGAATGACCTTCCCGCATCTATTAAGGATATCGTTAAGGGTGGTGGCTCATTAACAGCCTTGCCTATCATTGAAACGCAGGCTGGTGACGTGTCTGCTTATATTCCAACAAATGTAATTTCTATTACAGATGGCCAGATTTTCCTTGAGTCGAATTTATTTAATGCGGGTGTGAGGCCGGCAATTAATGTGGGTATCTCTGTATCGAGGGTAGGAGGTAGCGCGCAGATTAAATCGATGAAGAAAGTGGCTGGTACATTAAAGTTGGATCAGGCACAATATCGTGAATTGGAAGCTTTTGCAAAATTTGGTTCTGATTTAGATGCAGCGACGAAAGGTGTACTTGACAAAGGCGTACGTAACGTTGAAATTTTAAAACAAGGACAATTTGCTCCGGTAGCGGTTGAAAAACAGGTGGCAATTATTTATGCAGGGGTAAAGGGATTATTTAGAAGTGTTCCTGTAAACAAAGTGAAAGAGTTCGAAGCTAATTATTTACAACAGTTAGAGCTACGTCATCCTGAGGTCTTAAGAGATCTAAAAGCAGGTAAATTCACTGACGATATTACCGCGGTGCTAGATAAAGTAGCTAAAGAAATAGCTGCGAGTTATTAATTTTTGGTATCAAGATATAAGTATCAAGATGAAAGACTAAAGTATGGAGATTTGAAATATAGTCTCGGTACTTGTTACCTGATACTTGCTACTATATAAATATGGCTAATTTAAAAGAAGTAAGAAATCGTATAACATCTGTATCCTCTACTCAGCAGATTACACGTGCCATGAAGATGGTTTCGGCTGCAAAGCTAAAACGGGCGACGAATGCAATCGTTCAATTGCGGCCGTATGCAGAAAAGCTAAAAGAGATATTGGCTAATTTATCTGCTTCTGTAGAAGGAGGAGCGTCTCCTTACACGATAGAACGTAAGCCGCGCAAAATTTTACTTATAGTAGTAACTTCTAATAGAGGTTTAGCGGGTGCTTTTAATGCAAATGTTATCAAGGCTACTAACCTTTTAATTTCTGAAAAATATAGCGAACAGCATAAGAAGGGTAACGTAAAAATAATTGCTATAGGGAAAAAGGGGCAAGATTATTATAAGAAGAGAAAATATGAAGTGCTCGGTAATCATTCAGAGTTATTTGCGAAATTAAATTTTGAGAATGCGTCTGAAATTACAGAATTTGTTATGAAAGGCTTTTTGGATGGGGAGTATGACAAGGTTGAAGTACTTTATAATCAATTCAAAAATGCTGCCGTTCAGTTCTTAAAGGTAGAACAGCTTCTTCCCTTGTCTCCTTTGGAGAACGAATCGAAGAAAGAGGAAGCACAACTGGCTATTGACTACATTCTGGAGCCTTCAAAAGAAGAAATTATCGAAGAGTTAATTCCTAAGTCAATAAAGATTCAGTTATATAAGGCCATTCTTGATTCGCATGCTTCAGAACATGGGGCGCGTATGACAGCTATGGACAAGGCCACGGATAATGCTGGTGAATTGTTAAAGGCACTGAAACTGTCTTACAATCAGGCACGGCAAGCTGCTATTACAACAGAGCTTACAGAAATTGTAAGCGGTGCTGCAGCATTGTCTAATGGATAGTATTTTAGTATAAAATAAGAGGGCCTTCGTAAACACGAAGGCCTTTTGCATTTAATATCATTATCATAATGAGAGTTTTTTCTTTTTTGCTTGTCTTTTTTATATTGACTTTTGCAAGTGGGCAAGAGCATGCACGCGATAATACCAATGCCGTATTGTGGCAGCAACGGTCTGGTGAATACCGTGCTTTGTGTTTTCAAGCTTACAATTATGCACGTGTAAGCTTAGATAAACAGATGAAAAGAAGAACTAAGAAACCTAAGTGTATTATTGTAGACATAGACGAAACAGTATTAGATAATTCCCCTCAAAGCGGGAAATTACTGTTAATGGGAAAAAGCTTTGATTTGGCAGAATGGAAACAATGGACTGCTTTAGAGGGCGCAGATACCGTGCCAGGAGCATGTTCTTTTTTGAAATATGCTGCATCCAAAAAGGTAGAGGTATTTTATGTAAGCAATAGGGATCAAAGTGAGCTCATACCTACCATGAATAATTTGAATCGTTTTGGCTTTCCCTATGTTGATACAACGCATATGCTTTTTAGAGATGATACCTCTAATAAACAACATAGACGGGATCTGATAGCGGAAACACATCACATTATCATGCTTGTAGGAGATAATTTGAGTGATTTCTCAACAGTTTTCTATCAAGATGATAAAGATGTAAAAATAGAGGTTGATAAACTGGCTACCTTGTTTGGAACAGTGTATATTATGTTGCCAAATCCAATGTACGGCGATTGGGAGCAATCGTTATATGAGAAAAAAAAGAATCTCACCGAAAATGAGAAGGCCGAAATTAGAAAAGAAAAAATAATTGCATATTAATATTTTTGTTCTTCGATAATAAGTTTATTTTTGTACACAAACAAATTACTATGGCAAATTCAACAGAGCAAAGACCTCACGTTAGTACAGACAATAACGCCAATCAAACGCATTATTATGTAACTTTACTTATCGCTATAGCTTTTGGCTTGGCAGGTACCTTTTTTCGTTTTATTCAAGACTCATTTCTATTTACTTCTATCTCGAATATATTATTGATTATCGGCAGCTTTATTGCTTTCCGTACTGTATTCAAGATTATGAAATAAGTGAAAGAAAAATATTTTATAGGCAGCGTGGAGATTCTCCACGCTTTTTTTGTTTAAAACCTAAATCCGATTACTGTTTTCGATTCAGAACGCTTTGAAATGGTTAGGTTTAAAGCAAAGGACGAAAGAATAGTGGGCTTTGTTATTGAATTTCCGCACTGATAAAGATAAATCGAATTCAGGTTTAAAGACAATTAAACTATTGTTGATCGGCGCTGTCAAAGTATATAGAAGCTACTAAAACTCTTTGCAGTTTCGGTTTGTTATGCAAAAAATATAAAACGATGAAAGTAAGAATGATAGTTGTAATGCTACTCTTAATGGGGTATGGATTGCAAAGTTTTTGCGTAGAGCAAGATAGTGTACAATATATCCAAAAGCTAGAAATAAGTAAAAAGAAGAAAAAGACATTTTCAGTTAGACAGCAAGATTCTACTTTGGTTTTAAAAATAGATACATTGATATTAAATGATAAAGCTACTTTAGAGTTTTTTGGTAAAAAAAAGGTGGATTTACAAGTCAAATATGCGGAGATACCAAAACAGGCTTATATCGTTGGAACTGACAGCAAAAATAACGGCAGTGAAATAAATATAACTATTCACTTTGGCAAATTGGGATCATTATATGTATTAGCTGGAGGGCGTGATGCTAATAATGGTTCGCGCACATTTCCAAATGGCAATGGTGGTAATGTCACACTACATTACGATAAAAGGGGTATTGTCCCTCAACAAGAGAAGAAGGATCAGCCGGGGTATTTGCGTATTGATACGAAGGCTGGTGGTTATCGTGTAAATCCACAATCAGATTTATATAATATTTACAGCCAGATAGGCATGGGAATTCGATCCGGTGGCGGACGTCTGGGGGGAGTTCCTCAAGGTCAAATATATTCGGGATCTCCTGGAAAAGACGGTAAAAGCGAAGTTGTTGGATATTAATTTAAAAGCCATTGTCATTTTAATCCCTTATATTTTGAATCTTTCAGCAGTTGCTGGGCATCTGTCATGTGCAGCAGCTGATCAAGCTGAACTGACGGATGGTTCTCCATATATTTTTTAACTATCTGCCATCCTAAAAATATACCTAGCTTGGGTGCAGATTCGTGTTGGTTTCCAAGATCGGGAGTAAAAGGTGCATCTCCTAAATGTTTTTGGATTCTTTGATAGTCGGTATCAAATAGTAAATCTTCTTCTAGAAACCAAGCCCATATATCAGGCTGATAATTCGTAGCCCATGTCATTTGCTCTTTCGAGTAACCAATTTTTAAGCTATCCGGTAGTTTAGGCATTGTACGATCCATGAGGTACATGATTTTTCCGTTATAAATCATATACGATAATAAGTCTGGTTTCTTGAAAGTTGGTTCAGTATATAAAGTCTCTCTTAAATAAGTTTCTACTGTGCGAGGAACGATATTCTCAGGGGTAAACCTTCTTGAAATATAATAAGGAATACTCTTTATCAAGGCCGGATAGAATTTTGATTTTTTTCCTAAAAACATATCTAAACCAATCCCTATATATTCGTTGTTAAGCGGTGTTTGAACAGTGAAGCCAGAGAAAAAGGATATAAACCGAGGTATTTCAGCCTTAGGGAAATAATATTTCACATGCTTAAAGGCCATGCTTAATGCTTTCTCATATGGTGTTAAATCAGGATAAGTTTGAAGTGTGCTCTTTTTTAATTCGACAAAATCACGATTCTGTAATATTTGCTGGTAATTTTTGAAAAGTACTGCTGTGTCTTGTACATTGCCTGCCTGAAGTATTTTGGAGGTAAAATCGCTATAAAATTGGCCGTATTTTTTTTGCCATAAATGGTGTTTGGGTGGGATGTTAGCTAAAGTTAAACTGTCTAGAGCCTTGTCAAAACGTTCTATTTTAATTTGTAGATGAATGGCACTTAGATCTGGATCCTTTTGGCGACAGGAGACTAAACTAATAATCAAAAAAAAGAGGTAGATTTGTGCGTTTTTAGTTGTATATGGAGCCATGCTAAATGTTATAATACTTGCGAAAGTAATGATTTAAACACTAGATATAAATTACCCGTTCTAGAAAAAGAACAAAATTGAGTCCCGCTATTAACAAAAGACAAAGCGCTCAAGAACATATAAAAAAATGACTATGCCATTTAAAAATTTATCTTTATTTATCAGTATTCTTTCCTTTCTTTCTATTTCCGCAAAAGCTCAGGATTATAATAGTTCTACTTATGATAACAAAAGAGTTAGTATGGGAATTGCGATTTCTCCTAATTTGAGTTGGTTAAGGTATGGCGACTTTGATGTAAAGTCCAGTTCAGCTAAAGTTGGTTATAATTATGGATTAATAGCTGATTTCGCTTTTTCTGAGAATTACTATTTCTCAAGTGGTTTATTCATCGATAATTTGAGATCACAATCTCAAACATATCATTCGCAAGCCGATGGAAGCACAAATACGTTGACGAATAATTACCGGCTTCAATATGCAGAGATTCCATTTGGCATAAAGCTAAAAAGTACACAGCGTTATTATAGGAGTTATTATGGTCAGTTCGGGTTTACAATGGGAGTTAAATTAAGTGCTAAGCAGGAGATATTAAACGAGAATAGAGTAGTTGTACAGGAATCAAACAACATGAAGGGAGATGCAAATCTCCTAAGATTAGGGCTTCAAATTGGAGGGGGTGTTGAATGGCTATTGGATCATAACTTGCGATTAATGACCGGGCTTAGTTTTAATAACGGTTTTACCCGTGTCATCAAACATGGAAGTGCAAATAATTCTTATGTAGCCTTTAACTTTGGCATTTTGTTTTAACTACAAGAAAATTTAGAAATATAATATGGTTATAGCTATTGTACAGCTAAATTATCACATCGGTAATTTCGAAGAAAACACGAAAAAAATTCTAGATAATTTAAATAAAGCAAAAAATAGGGGTGCAGACTTAGTTGTATTCCCTGAAATTACAGTAGGGGGTTATCTTGCCAAAGATTTGTTTAGATATAAATCATTTTTAGATGCTTGTGACGCAAGTATTAACGAAATAGCTATAGCATGTGAAGGGATTGCTTGTATCATTGGCGCGCCTGTAAGAACACAGTTAACGCGTGCGAAGGCTCTATATAATTCAGCTCTTTTTCTAGCTGATGGAAAGGTACAGGAGGTTGTACATAAAACGCTGTTGCCCGACTACGATGTATTTGATGAATATCGTTATTTTGAGCCAAATGATGTGTTCAAATGTATAGATTATAGGGGTGTTAAGATTGCGCTGACTATTTGTGAAGATTTATGGAATGAAAATTTTCCTTCTCTCTATAAAGAAGATCCAATGGCTAAATTATTCCAGGATGCGCCAGATGTGATGATAAATATTGCAGCTTCTCCCTTTTCAGAGACACATTTCAACACTCGGCAAGCGGTTATGACCTCTCATATACGCAAATATAAGTTACCCGCGTTTTATGTGAATACATTCGGTGCTCATACTGACATTATTTTTGACGGACGATCACTGGTATACAATAAAGATGCTAAAATTGTGGATGTTTTAAAGGGTTTTGAAGAGGATCTGCGTTTATATGAGGTAACAGATAAAGAAATTACTTCAGTGGAAGTTACTACCTCGTATGAGGAATTATCAAATATAGCGAATATTCACCAAGCGCTTGTTTTGGGAATAAGGGACTTTTTTCAGAAATCAGGATTCAAGAAAGCAATTTTAGGGCTTTCGGGTGGCATTGACTCCGCGGTAGTAGCGGCTTTAGCGTGTGAAGCATTGGGATCGGCAAATGTGATGGGGGTATTGATGCCTTCTGTTTACTCGTCCGAGCATTCATTGAAGGATGCCTTAGATTTGGTGAAAAACACAGGCTGTGAGCACGAAATTATTGCTATTAAAGAGGCTACAGAGGCGTTAGACAGCATGCTTGCCCCTGCGTTTAAGGGTAAAGAAAGTGATATCACAGAAGAAAACATTCAGGCAAGGGTGCGATCAATTATCCTAATGGCTATATCGAATAAGCATGGCTATATATTACTAAATACCTCTAATAAAAGCGAAGCGGCGGTAGGGTATGGTACGCTTTATGGTGATATGGCGGGCGCCTTGGGCGTAATCGGCGATGTTTTCAAAACGAAAGTTTATGAATTAGCAAGATTTATTAATCGTAATGGTGTTATTATACCCGAAAATACCATTACCAAGGCACCATCTGCAGAATTACGCCCCGACCAAAAGGATTCTGACTCACTGCCTGAGTATGACATATTAGATGCAATCTTAGATCTTTATATTGAGCAGGAGTGGAGCGCAGCAGAAATCATATCGAAAGGCTATGAAAAGGAACTAGTATTTAGCGTGATTAAACTAGTTAATGGAGCTGAGTTTAAACGGTTCCAGTCTCCGCCAATATTACGCATTACACGGAAAGCTTTTGGTGCAGGAAGGTCAATGCCTCTCGTTGCGAAGTACCCCTTTTAACGCTTATAACTGTTAAATAATGTTACAACAGATTAAATTTTTCTAATATGTAGCATATTGGCACTAAATTCGTTAAATTTATATCATAATTGGGAGGTAAAAATATGAAAACGAAATGGTTGTTTATGGCATTTGCCATTGTCATTGTAGCTGCCTGTTCACCATATAGATATTATAATGCGCAGAGTAAAAACAGTGATTTTTCTAATTACAGAACCTATGCTTGGTTGCCTGGATTAGATTCACTGTCTAAGTCGTATTATAATAATGCTATCGCAGAGGAAAATATATATGAAACAGCAGACGCCGCATTAAAAGCGAAGGGATTGACTTATGATAAATCAAATCCTGACTTGTTGTTTCGATATAAGGCGATCGTGAATAATACCAGTAGAACAGTCTATGCGCCAACTTGGGGTGGCTGGGGCTGGGGATGGGGTTGGAATCCTTATTGGGGAATGGGTATGGGAGGTGCTGTTGGTAGAGAGCGTTATCGTGCCGGCCATATCATAATTGAAGCAATTGATGCCAAAACTAATAAGGTTGTTTGGCAAGCAAGAGGAAGCGGTGAAGTAAGAAATCCAGAAAAAGCTGTGAACGATCTACCTGTGGTTGTTCAGAATATTATGAAGCAATACCCTATAATGGCACAAAAATAGTTTGAATTTAAGTGATAATCAGTAAGTAAAAGGGCGCTAGCACATTGCAGGGCCCTTTTTCTATGCAATATGAGTTTTTGGCTTCAATAATGTACCAATTAGCAAGACACAATAAATTATTGCACCAAAACACCCGGCATAAGCTAAGTAATCTCCCGTATTTGTGTAAAAGGTGATGCTATCATTTAAATTAATGTCAGTTTTTAATGCGGCAGGTTTCCACCACTCGCTTTGTCTCACGATGTCGCCACGTTGGTTAATAAAAGCAGAGATACCGGTATTGGCTGATCGGACTACCCAACGGCGTGTTTCAATTGCTCTGAGCTTTGCATAATCAAGATGTTGACTTTTACCGGAAGTGTTTCCCCACCAGCCATCATTTGTAACTATAGCAATAAACTGAGCACCTTCTCTAACGTATTTAGATACATAGTCACCCCATATAGATTCGTAACATATTACAGGGGCCGCTCCGATACCACTCTGTGCATAAAATACGGATGGTTCTTCCTGTTTTCCATAACTACCTGTGCTTCCACCAAAAGCGGCGAATAGTGGTTTCAAGAAAGACAGTGAAGCGAAGGGAAGCTGCTCTACTCCAGGAACTAATTTAGACTTGTGATAAAATTGAACGCGTGAAGAGTTATCAATGAGAACTGCTGCATTAAATACGTCGTAGTATTTCTCGACATCTATAAATTTACGCGCCGAAGGGCTCTCTAATGAATCATATATAACCATCGATTCAATGCCCGATAGTACGTTTCCATTTTTGTAATCTTTTAAAAAGTCTCGGATCTGTAAATAACTGTTATTACTTCTTATTTCTTCTTCGTTCACTCCTGGAGGTCTTTCCGGTATTGCGGATTCCGGCCAAATGAAGAATTCTGTATTGGTTTGTGCGGTCGAACGCGATAGTTGAATTAAGTTTTCTACCTGTTGTGTTACCGGCATACTCCATTTTGCATAAGGATCTATATTGGGTTGCACAACTACGATGTTAGAAGGATTTTCATTCTCTTCATAACTAAAATATTGGAAAAGTGAAATACCGGAAGGGATTACGAGCAATGCAACAAATGCAAACACGTGCTGCCGCCTAACGGAGCGGTCTTTGTAAATAATTTGTTTACAAATTATCAAGAATAATGCGATATTACAGAGCCAAATCCACACCGTTCCTCCATAGACACCCGTGTATTCATACCATTGAATTAATTGATGGGTACTAGCAAAGCCGTTTCCCAACGTCATCCATGGAAAAGCAAGGTCCCAACTTTGATGGATGTATTCATAAGCCATCCAAAAGCATACCAAGCCTATTAAACTAGCTATGGTACTGTACCGCTTTCTTAATTGATAATAGAGCCTAAAGACTATTGCAATGAGTAGGGCCGCTAGCGCAAAAGGTATGAGGGAAATAAATATAGCAATATAGGAAGGCATGACGGCACTTATTGCGTTATATACCCAATAGATGGATGCCGTATTCCAGAGTAAGCCGGTTAACCCGGCTAACAAAAAAACTTTTCGACCCTTTTTTTTTATGGATGACAAAAGAATATTTTCTATACAGAGTAACAACGGTACGAAAGCGATCAGCAATATCGGACCTGTATAGGGGATGGGGGGCCATGCTATCCATAATAAGATAGCGCTTAGTAACGACAATTTAAGATTGTTTCTCACTTTACAATTGCGATAGGATTTCGTTCTTCTTGTTTTCGTATTCAGATTGTGTTATGAGCTGCTTTTCAAACAAGATTTTAAGTTTTTTGAGCTTCACAGTTACTTCATCTTCTGGTTCTGACGAAGGTTTTAAAATCGGTTCTTCCTCTGGCTTAAGTGGACGCTCGTCTATATGCCGTTCGTCGTGTAGAGGCTTAAGCATCACAGGTGGGGTGCTTGCCTTTTTCAGCTCTAAATCTCTCAGTCGAAGCTCTTCTTGTTTTTTTTCTAGTGCTTCACTGGCCAATTGGTAAAGTTTACGTGCTTGTACTTTCGGTATATACTCTACTGTCAGATTTTCACCGCTCTGAGGAATTACAGTAAATTTCGCTCCAAAAAATTCTTCCTTAAAGGACACATCTTTAATGTCTTGCCAAGTGAAAATTTCGAAATTAGTTGTCAGCCCTAGTTTGGTAGCTTCACATAAAAAAATGCGCTTATTGGTAATTACCAAACAATCAGGAAATAAGGTGACAGCAGGTTTCTTTTGTACGGCAATGTAAGTAATTGCCTCACCCGAAGTGAGCATATCTTTTAACTTTCCCACCAACTTTTCAACCACTTTAGGATCTTGCTCTTCGTTTAAATATTGTTCGATATACATTTTCAAGTAAAAATTCAAAAGTAAAAAATAAAGCTGTTTCTACTCCTTGTACCACTCATAACTCGCATCCGGCAACTCACAACTATCCAAGGCTAATTTACGATTTTCCCTGCACACAAATTACAAACTCTCCTTTTATTAGATTGTTTTTAAAATGTTCGATAACATCTAAGACACTGCCCCGTATAGTTTCTTCATATATTTTACTTATTTCACGAGATATTGAAACTTGTCTTTCTGCTCCTAAATATATGCTAAACTCTTCCAATGTTTTGATTAACCGATGTGGTGATTCATAGAATATCATCGTTCTATTTTCGTTAGATAACGATTTTAATTTAGTCTGGCGTCCTTTTTTAACAGGTAAAAAGCCTTCAAACACAAAGCTATCTGTGGGTAGACCTGAGTTTACCAAGGCTGGGACAAAGGCTGTGGGGCCTGGGAGGCAACTAACTTCGAGGTGCTGTCTTATCGCTTCTCGAACCAACAAGAAACCCGGGTCTGAAATTGCCGGTGTACCGGCGTCAGATATTAATGCCACTGTTTTGCCTTCTTTTAGAAAGCGAATTATTTCGTGGAGGGCTTTATGCTCATTATGTTGATGGTGCGCATACACTTTCTTATCTATACCGAAATGCTTCAGCAAGGGTGCGCTTGTACGTGTATCTTCAGCGAGAATAATATCCGCTTCTTTCAGAACACGTATAGCCCTGAAAGTAATATCTTCTAGATTGCCTACGGGTGTTGGAACGAGGTAAAGCATTTGTGTGTTATTAAGTAGCAAGACATAAGTATCAAGTAGCAAGATATTTGTGATTTGCTTTTGATGACTTTTTAATTTTTAAGTTTTACTTTCTAATTTTAATATCTTTGTTGCAAAAATAAAAATATATGTTGCAAATTAGTTATATCCGCGAAAACAGGGATAAAGTTATAGAGCGCTTAGCTGTGCGTAACTTTACACAGATTGAATTGGTTGATGAAATTATTGGTCTTGATGAACAAATAAGATCTACCAAATCTGCATCTGAGTCCATTTCTGCGGAGGCCAATGCTGCAGCAAAACAGATAGGCGATTTAATGAGGCAGGGTAAACGTGAGGAAGCCGAAGAGATTAAGGCCAGGTCTGGCGAATACAAAGAAGAGGTAAAGTTGTTGCTCGAGAAATTAGGAGGACTGGAAGAAGAATTTTTTCAGAAGATTGTACAGCTTCCTAACCTCCCGTACAAAGATGTCCCAGCAGGTAGGACGGCTGATGATAATCAGGTTGTATTAGAACACGGGCATAAACTGATGCTTCCGGATGATGCGTTGCCTCATTGGGAATTAGCAGCCAAGTATGATATCATTGATTTCGAATTAGGTGTAAAAGTAAGCGGTGCAGGTTTTCCTGTATATAAAGGTAAAGGCGCACGACTCCAGCGAGCGCTTATTAACTTTTTTTTAGATCAGGCAACCGATAATGGTTACCGAGAAGTACAGGTTCCTATTTTAATTAATGGAGAGTCAGGTTTTGGTACAGGACAGTTACCTGATAAAGAAGGGCAGATGTATTATGTAGGAGCGGATGATCTCTATTTGATACCTACAGCTGAAGTGCCGGTTACGAATATGTACCGGGGAGAAATTTTAAAGGAAGAAGATTTTCCTATTAAAAACACCGCATACACACCATGCTTTAGACGAGAGGCGGGTTCTTATGGTGCTCACGTACGCGGATTAAATAGGTTGCATCAGTTTGATAAAGTTGAGCTTGTTCAAATTGTTCATCCAGATAACTCCTATGAGGTGCTCGAAGAGATGAGTACTTATGTACAATCGTTGCTTCAGAAATTAAAACTACCTTATCGCGTACTACGTTTATGTGGAGGAGATATGGGTTTTACATCAGCAATGACTTACGATATGGAGGTTTGGAGTGGTGCTCAAAAACGTTGGTTGGAAGTTTCTTCCGTATCTAATTTTGAAACTTACCAAAGTAACCGCTTAAAGACGCGCTTTAAAGGGATGGATGGCAAGATGCATTTAGTACACACATTAAATGGAAGCGCCTTGGCACTTCCGCGTATAGTAGCGTGCATTTTAGAAGAGAATCAAGCAGAAAATGGAATTAAAGTGCCTGAGGTACTAGTACCCTATACAGGCTTTGAGTGGATTGATTAATTGCAGATTTAAGTTATACGTTTTAAGAGTACTTAGAACGTATAACCTATCACCTAGACTTTATTATCTGTCAAAACTAAAAACACTTTCTCGTGGATCTTTTTTTCCTTTGATCTTATTACATATAATTTGTGCGGCGATCATACTGAAAGTAATACCATTGCCGCCGTACCCCAGCGCAAAAAACATATTCTTTTTATCTTTATACTCACCTATATAAGGTAACCCATCATGGGTTGAACTAAAAGTACCACACCAAGAGAAATCGGTAATCATTGGAATATGTTTGAATAGTTTGTGGAATTTGCGTTCTAATGCCTTCGTTTTCTGTAGCAGCTTCGCATCTCTTAATTTAGCATTTTTATAGGGAATGTCTTCCCCACCCATCATAATCCGGTTGTCTGCAGTTGTGCGCATGTAAAAGTATGGGTGACGGGTTTCCCAGATTAGGCAACGTTCAGGCCATAGCTGCTCCGGACGCATAGGTTCTGAAACTAATGCATAGGTAGAAAGTAGGTCCATAATTTTTTTTGGTAGAAATCTGCCTGCCTCAAATCCTGCAGCGATTATCACATATTTACATGTTATGGTTTGCCCTTTAAGCGTTTGGAGTACAAATTGCGATCTTTCCCGTTTATATCCTATAATTTCGGTATATGGGTACACTTTGAGATCATGCTTTTTCTGATGGTGCTGTATTAAACCTACTGCAGCTTTGTAACAGTCTATCTGAGCCGAAGTGTCATTCCAAAGTGCTCCCAAACGATCAATTTGATATTTGTTCTGAAGATCAATAGATTCTAGAAAATCAACTGGAAGCTTGCTTTCCTTTCGTATTTGGTATTCATCTTTTAACTTACGGAGGCCTGCTCTATTACTTGCTAGCAATAATGTTGGAACCCTTACGAATTCTGCGTCTATCTGCGCTTTATTGAATAATGCTTCTAGGTCATTAATCGATTTTAAACTAGCGCGGTAGGCAACAGTTGCATTTTTATTTCCTATTTCGTTTGAAAGTTTATATAATGACACATCAATTTCGTATTGTAGCTGAGCAGTACTTGCTACTGTACTACCTCCTGCTATAGCACGCTTGTCGACCATTGTGCAGGTTATTCCAGCTTCACAAAGCTCATGTGCTACTAATGCCCCTGTAATACCCGTTCCAATGATGGTAACATCGGTTGATATGTTTTCTTGAAGAGGATGAGCTCCTTGATAAAGTGAGTTTTTGATTGCCCAATAGGGTGACCCTGAATGCAAATCCATGAATTATTCTTTTATTGTAGTCATGGATAATAACTTAATTAAAATTAGAATGTTTGTTGATCCAATATATTTTTCTTAACTTAAACCTATAAAGTTGGAGGTTTTTATGTCAAGACTAAATGCCGATTGGTTTATCGAAATTCCTTTAGATTTTGAGTACAAAAAATATCAGTTATTGGGATATTTAACAGATATTAACCATCATTTTAATAACACAAGGCTTTATCCCAATCTAAACGATTTAGTTTTTCATTACAATAATCTTCAAAAATTTAAAAAAGATAAAACTACGCTGCAAGATTCTTTTCCGGTACGTCTCACTAATGCTGATACCGAAGCGGTAAAGTTGACATATGAGAAGCTCATTCATGATGATGCGATGATGGTAGAGATTGAGCATATCATTGCTTTTGCTTTAAATAAATTGGGCAATGCCGTGAAAGAAGGAAAAGAAATATACGATTTTGTTGAAAGCCGTCTTACAATAGAAGCAATTGGTATGATGCCGTTAAACCCCTATAGCGGTTACATGCTGCTCCGAAATGGGAACCAAAAAGGAACATTGGTATATCAATATCAAGTAACGCTTTTTGAAGGTAAAGATGATAAGTATCGTGGCGTGCATACTGATTTTGTAACCAGCTATGATAGTCATTTTATTTTCGGAACTCCAGAATCAATCAGGAAAGATCTTATCCATCAGCGGAGGTCTCTCCCTAATCCTGCTGTATATCAGGTAGAGAGTGATATAACATTTCCTCTTGATCAAACCCTTTTACCGATGGCCAAACGCACCTTAATGAAAGAAATAGCGTAGTTAAAATTACCTGTTGTTTATCCGCAAAATATTTAAGGGCTTAAACTACTTGTTAGCGCGTCCTATCAAAAATAATTACCTTTACGACCTAATATTACTAACCGATCTATTATGAATAAAAAAAATGGAATGATCTTATTCTCAGGTGTACTGTTTTTATGTGCCATCTGCTCCTGTACATCACCGGATAATCAATCAAAGCAAACAGAGACTTTTAAGGTATCAGTTGATTCTTTTGCAGATCTGGAGGTTTTACGCTATGAGGTTTCGGGCTGGAACCAATTAAGTTTAGAACAAAAGACATTAGCGTATTATCTTTATCAGGCAGCACTCTCAGGACGCGATATAATTTACGATCAACGAGGTAAATACAATTTGCTTATTCGGAAGACATTAGAGACGATATGGAATAATCCAAAAATTACCCAATCGGGGTCAGATTGGGATAAGTTTAAAGTCTATTGCGGTCAATTTTGGTTCAGTAATGGTAATTATCACCATTATTCAAACGACAAATTCATTCCCGAATGTTCTTTTGAATATTTTACAAGTTTAATAGAAGCCTGTGATGAAAAGGCCTTACCCTTAGAAAGAGGAGAAACTGTAGCATCTTTTCTTAAGCGAATGAAACAGGCTGTTTTCGATCAATCATTTGAACCGAAAATGGTGAACCTCAGGGAAGGTATAGACCACGTGGCTCATTCATCTAATAATTTTTACGAAGGGGTAACCCAGCAAGAAGTGGAACGTTTTTATAACACTTTTTCGCACACAGAGCAGGAGCCAGAATGGGGTCTAAATAGTAAGGTAATAAAAGAAGCAGGAAAACTCAAGGAGCACGTTTGGAAAGTTGGGGGAATGTATAGCGCTGCCATTGAGAAAATGGTATTCTGGATCGAAAAGGCCGTTCCATTTGCAGAAAATGAGCAGCAGAAGAAAGCCTTATCCCTGCTGGTTGAATATTATAAAACAGGTGATCTTAAGAATTGGGACGAATATAACAAAGCATGGGTGCAAGATACTGCCTCTACTATCGATTTTGCAAACGGATTTATAGAGGTGTATAATGATGCGATTGGGATTAAAGGGAGCTATGAGGCGGTGCTTTCTTTGAAAGATTTTGAGACTACAAAACGTATAAAAGCCATTGCTGATCAAGCACAATGGTTTGAAGATAATGCTCCTTTAATGCCCGACCATAAAAAGAAAAGTGTCAAAGGCATTAGCGCGAAAGCAATAACAGCAATAGTAGAAGCTGGAGATGCCGCCCCTAGTACTCCAATAGGCATTAATTTACCCAATTCCGATTGGCTACGAAAGGAATACGGTTCTAAATCTGTTTCGTTGAGTAATATTATTCACGCATATAATGAAAGCAGCGCAACCAGCGGCTTTTTAGATGAATTTATGAACGACAAAGAGAAATTAGAACGGATGAAGAAATATGGAAATTTAGGAAGTGATCTTCATACAGATATGCACGAATGTATCGGGCATGCTTCTGGACAAATCAATAAGGGCGTAGCTACGCCTGATAAAACCTTAAAGAGCTATGCCTCCTGTTTAGAAGAGGCACGTGCCGACTTAGTTGCGCTGTATTATATTCTAGATCCGAAACTTGTTGAAATAGGGGTAATGCCTTCTGTCGAAGTTGGAAAAGCTGCCTATGATAGCTATATGATGAATGGGTTAATGACACAGTTAACGCGCTTGAAGTTAGGTGATGATATCGAAGAGGCGCATATGAGAAACCGTGCGCTTAATGCCTATTGGGTTTATCAGCAGGGCAAAAAGGATAATGTTGTTGAATTTGTTAAAGCGAATGATAAAACCTATGTGCAGATAAATAACTATGAAAAGCTCCGTGTTTTGTTCGGTAGTTTATTGAAAGAAATACAAAGGATCAAATCTGAGGGCGATTACAATGCAGGTAAAAATCTTGTAGAAACATATGGCGTAAAAGTTGACCAGGTATTGCATAAGGAAGTACTAGATCGTTATGCCAAACTCAATTTAAAGCCGTATAAAGGTTTTGTTCAACCTAAATTGGTGGCAGTTGAAAAGAATGGAGAGATTACCGATGTAAAAGTTGAATATCCAAATTCCTTTTATGAACAAATGTTAGATTATGGAAGAGATTATTCTTATTTACCTGTTATGAACTAAATAGCAATACCAGGTTATTAACCTGAATTCGATTATTCTTTATGTGTTCAGAAATTCAATAGCAAAGCCAGGTAAGGCACCTTTGCGTAGGCCTATCGGGATAAGACAAGCGAAGGTAACGCAGCCTGGAGAAGCTATTGGATTAGCTTTTCCCATTTTTTCACTTTGAAACGGCCATCTTCTTCCTGAAAACTCCTCGAAATAGCCCGCTATTCCGTCGTCCTTTGCAGTTGAATCTAACCATTTCAAAGCGTTCTGAACCGAAAATAATAATAGAATTCAGGTTATTATTTATCTTTGCTGTATGAATGAATATGCAGTGATTTTTGATATGGATGGCGTTATTTGCCATACCAATCCGTTCCATGCTGAGGCCTTTAGACAGTTTTTTGATAAAAGATCAGTTCCTTATACCGAACAGGAATTTGTTGATCATATGTATGGTAAACACAATAGTTATATTATGCAGTACTTTCTAAAACGTGAGTTAAATGAGGCAGAGATAAAAGTGTTGGAAGAAGAAAAAGAAGGCCTATTTAGAACAATTTATGCTGATCATATCGAGCCTATTACTGGTTACCTAAGATTCTTATATGATTTAAAAGAAGCGGGATTTAAAACGGGGATAGCGACCTCGGCACCAAGCGCTAACTTATTCTTAATTGTAGATAAGTTAGGCTTTGTTTCGAAAATGGAATCTGTTTTAAGCAGTGAAGATGTGGAATTTCATAAACCAAATCCGGAAGTTTATCTAAAGTCTGCGCAGAATCTGGGCGTTTTACCGGCCCATTGTGTGGTGTTTGAAGATTCCTTTTCGGGCGTATCTGCGGCGCTTAACGCAGGAATGAAGGTAGTAGGGGTATTGTCATCTCATACGAAGGAAGAATTACCCCCATGTAACTATTACATAAAAGATTACAATGATATGAGTGTTGAAATAGTGAAACAACTGATTCGCTAGGAGACTTAACAAAGTTAAGTCTCCTCTTTCTGGATCCACTTGCCGACGCTAGGAGCTGTATAGTCTTTCATTTGCTTCAGTAAGTCGTCAATATTTTCATCAATTAATAACATATCCCGATTAATTTCTTTTAAGAAACCGCTGGCAACCATTTGGTCGATTAGTAATTTTAAGTGATTATAGAATCCATTTGTATTCAACAAGCCAATAGGTTTCTTATGTAGGCCTAGCTGTGCCCAGGTAATAATTTCAAAGAGTTCTTCCATTGTACCAAAGCCTCCGGGCAATGCAATGAAACCGTCAGATAAATCATGCATCAGTGTTTTACGCTGATGCATTGTTTCGACAACATGCAATTTAGTAATCCCGTGATGAGCTAGTTCCTTTTTTAATAGAAAATCAGGGATAACACCTATTACCTCCCCATTTTTGTTTAGGGCACCGTCGGCTACGGCTCCCATTAGGCCAACTTTCGCACCACCATAAATTAATTGAATATCATTGCCTGCTAATGTTTCACCTAATAAACTTGCTTGCTCAAAGTAGATGTTTTCAGTTCCTATACTTGAGCCACAAAAGACTGTAATACGTTTCATTTAAAAAAAAATTATTGATAAAGTTCAAGTTCTTGTTTCACGAAGTTAATAAGTTCTTTTACATAGGGTTGACTGAAATTAAACTCAATTCCAGCCGTTTTGTATATTTCAGGAATTGTTTTTGTATAACCAAGTTTGAGGGCCTCCATATATTGCTTTAATCCTTTTTGGGGATTTTCCTTGTAATTTTTCCATACCGCTATTGCGCCTAATTGGGCCATCCCATATTCAATATAGTAAAATGGTACTTCGAAAATATGCAATTGTTTCTGCCATAAGTAAGTTTTAGCTTCCTCTAAATCGGTCCAGTCGGCAAAATTATGGCCAAATTGATCAAAAATTTGATTCCAAGCCTCGGCGCGCTGTTCTTCTGTATGTGCTGGATTGGTGTATACCCAATGTTGAAATTGATCTACTACTGCTACCCAAGGAAGCGTTTTTAACACATCTTCAAGTTGCTCTTTTTTTGCTCTCGCTAACTCTTCTTCATTATCAAAGAATACCCCCCATTGATCCATCGAAATTAGCTCCATACTCATGGATGCAAGCTCAGCAACCTCACTGGTAAGATGTTTAAAATCGTTAAGTTCCAGGTGTGCTGATAAAAAGGTATGTAAAGCGTGTCCTCCCTCATGTACCATTGTGGTCAAGTCACGGAAGGTGCTGGCTGCATTCATGAAGATAAAGGGCGCACCACTTTCAGCCAACGGATAATTATAACCACCTGGTGCCTTTCCTTTTCTGCTTTCTACATCAAAAAGCTGATTTGCTTGCATCAGTGCTATATACTTACCAATACTGGGGTTCAAACGGTTGAAGCATAGAATGGTTTTTTCAATAAGATCTTGGCCATTATGAAATGGTTTAAGTGCAGGTTTACCTGTTATATCTACTTCAAGATCCCAAGGCATCAGTTTATCCAGATTGAGCGTTTTCTGTCGTCCTTGCATTTTTTCTTGCAGCAATGGCACGACCTCTTTCTCGATAGCTGCATGAAAAGCATAACAATCCTGAGCCGTATAATCAAATCGCCCCATGGCTTGAAACATATAGTCTCTAAAATTTTCAAACCCAGCATTCAATGCTACTTGATGACGTAACTGAAGTAATGAATTAAACAATGAATTTAGTTCATTTTTATTCTGTAAACGTCTTTCGGTAATTTTGTGCCAAACACTTGCTCTCTTTTGTCTATCAAGATCTTTCAAGAAAACCGCTGCTTGTGGTAGCGTATATTGCTGGTTTTCGAAAGTTATCTCCATAGCCCCAGTGATAGATTGGTATTTCTGCTGTTCTACCTGTATTTCAGTTAGTAAAGGAACATTGTCTTCTCTAAAAATTTCCAGTGCTTTATTTATAGACCTTAGATAGACAAAATATTTTTCCTGATCTAATGCCACCGTATACGCAGAACCGATAAGTTTTTTATTAAGCTCATTATTAATGGGGGCTATTTTAGGCTCGATTTCGGTAGCAAAATATTGGAAATCTTGCAATAGTGCTTCGTTGGCTGTATCGCATGTCATTCGGATGTACCGCCAGGCAAAGTCTTCCTCTAGCACCGCCTCCAGTTCGCTTCGATCTTGCATCCATTGTGTTAGTTCTGCTACTGAATTTATGGAACGATTCTGCAACTCCAGAAATAGGGGCTTTAAATTCTCCCATGTTATGGTAAGGTTCTGTGGTACGAAACGACGGACTGCTTTATTTAATGTATGCATAGACTTTTTTTAACTTATGTATAACGTATAAAAAGAGAAGGACATTACCCGTTTATTATCAAAAATCACTCCCATGTAATCGGGATAACCATATTTCACCTTGTGGATATAGGCCGTCTAACCGGAGCTTTAGAGATTCTCTGAAGCTTTTATGGTAAAATGTTTACATAATGAACGTGTTTTCCTAATTTCCGCTGAGCGTGATGTCACTTGTTTGTCAGCGCATACTGCTACAGATGAAGGGGGCATTTTACAATAATTTTCGTAAATCTGCAAGAGATATTCTTCATCGATGCCCCGAGCAACTTAAACAGGCTCTAAACCCATTGCGCTTTGGTTGGAGATTATAGCACTATCCAAAAAAGTAAATATCCAAAAGAAAAAATGCGGCAAAAATCACAGAAGCAACCCCATTGGTAGTCATAAATGCCCGGTTAACCCTCCGAAGATCGGTAGGACTTACAATCAAGTGCTGGTAAACCAAAAGGCAGCAATAAAAAATCACTCCTATTATATAGAACCAGCTAAGGTGCATGTAAAACATGGGAATAATGATACAAATAGCAGATAAGATATGTAATGCTTCTGATATTCTAAGAGCACCTTTTTTTCCGAAGTAGGCCGGTATCGAGTTAAGGTTATTTGCCCGGTCAAATTCTTCGTCTTGTAATGCATAGATAATGTCAAAGCCACTTACCCAAAACAATACAGAAAAAGTGTACATCACAGGAACAATATTAAAACTACCTGTAACTACAAGATAAGCTCCCAAAGGCGCCAGTCCCAACCCTAATCCAAGAACTAAATGGCAAAGAGGGGTTATACGTTTGGTGTAGCTATAAAACAACACTACAAAAAGCGCAACAGGAGATAGGTAAAAACATATTGGATTGATGAAATAAGTTGCTGCGATAAAAATTATGCAGTTTATGAAGGTAAAGAGTAATGCTTTTTGCGCACTTATCCGACCTGCAGGAATATCGCGCATAGCCGTACGTGGATTCCGTGCGTCAATATCCCGGTCGAGATATCGATTAAATGCCATTGCCGAATTACGAGCAGTAACCATGCAGATCAGCATGAGTACCAACAGTATCCAATTGAAGGGATTGTCGGTCGTATGCACTGCTAAGAAAAAACCTATAAACGCAAAAGGCATAGCGAAAATGCTATGTGCAAAAAGAACCAAAGAGAGGTATTTCTTCATCTATATATTAATGCTCTATAGTAAATTTTAGATTTACATCATTTATTAATGTTAGCACATCATCGCAACCTAAACGGTTTTCTGCTGATGTAAGATAATGCGCAGGTATTTCTTCAAACCATTGTGCCAGGGCCTTGTGAAAAAGCACAATATTTTGATCAGATTTTAGATGTGATTGTTTGTCTGCTTTGGTAAATATAAGGATAAAAGGAATACCTTTATCACCAAGCATATAACAGAAGTCCAAATCAATTTTTTGCGGTTTCAGGCGGCTATCTATTAATACGAATACGCACTGGAGGTTTTCTCTCGAAAAGAGATATTTTTTAATAAATTTTCCCCATTCTGCCCGATTATCTCTTGAGGTTTTAGCGTAGCCGTAACCCGGTAAATCTACTAGATACCAGTCTTTATTAATCAGAAAGTGATTGATTAGCTGCGTTTTGCCAGGTGTCTGTGATGTTTTTGCAAGGCCTTTGCGTTGTGTAATAGCATTGATTAAGGACGATTTTCCAACATTCGATCTCCCAATAAATGCATATTCCGGTAATAGAGGGGGAGGGAGTTTATCCATCTTTGTATTACTACAAACAAATTCGGCACTTTTAATCATCATCATGCAAAGGTAGTTATTTTAGTTATGAGTTGCCAGTTATCCGTTGTGCGTTCGCAAGACTCGGCGCAAAGGTGCCTTATCTGGCTTTGCTATTGAATTTTTAAGTTCATAAAGAAGAATCGAATTCAGATTTATAGTTTGGCGATGAAGCCAATTTTATCTAAGTTTGCCTATAGATGACCTCAAAAACTATTATACCATATAAAGACAATAATGCTGGAAAGAAACAGCAGGTAGCTACGATGTTCAATAATATCTCCAAGACCTATGATTTCCTGAATCATTTCCTTTCTCTTGGAATAGATATTATCTGGCGGAAAAAGGCAATTAAATCACTTAAAATGCTCCAACCTAAACGAATGTTGGATGTTGCAACGGGCACAGGTGATTTTGCATTTGAGGCTATTAAAATATTGAATCCAGATAAAATTATAGGCGTCGACATTTCAGAAGGAATGTTGGCGGTTGCGAAAGAAAAAATTGCCAAACGAGGCTTGGGACACAAGTTTGAAGTGGCTTTAGGTGATTCTGAAGGGCTACCCTTTGACGCAGCTGCATTTGATGCAGTAACTGTTGCTTTCGGTGTACGCAATTTTGAAAATCTTAAACAAGGGCTGCAAGATATCTGTCGAGTACTAAAACCTGGCGGAAAAGCCGTTATTTTAGAGTTTTCCAATCCAAAGGCCTTTCCTGTTAAACAGTTATATAACGTATATTCAAAGACGATGATGCCGTTTTTCGGACGTATCTTTTCTAAAGATAGCAAAGCCTATAATTACCTTCCTGAATCGGTTGTGCAGTTTCCTGATGGTGATGCATTTACTTCTATACTAAAAGAAGCTGGATTTTCAGAAACTATTTGCAGACCACAAACATTTGGTATTTGTACAATTTATATCGGTACAAAATGATGATAAAAAAAGGCCTATGCGTTGGTTTGTTCTTAAGTCTATTTTTTGCAGTAAATGCACAGAAAAGAATCACCTTTCCATTTGGCGGTGCCTATGACGAGAACCAGGTACTGCACTTAGGATTTTTTTTTACCTATCAAACCTCTTACTATAAAGTAAGTAAAAATAAAGACTGGCAACTGTCTAATGGGGGCATAAGCGGGCAAAAATTAGTGGGGATCTCTACACCTGCTGCTATCGGCGGCTTGGGTTTTGGGATTCCTGTTGATATACGATTGGGAGGGAATGCAAATTTTATTTTGAGACCCACCTATCTCATTTTTGCGAGTCAGTCGTTAGATTATACCTATCTTAACGAATCAACGGGAGAGCGGACCACCATTTCTAAATACCATAAAGAAGATATTGAAAAGGCATCTACCGAAAGTAGCATGGATAGAAACTTTTTTGCTTTCGAACTGCCTGTACTGCTGAAGTTCAAATCAGATATGAAACAAATTTATGGTGAAGACAAGTATAGAGGATATATCGTTGGTGGCGCTAAATTTAGCAGAAATATCGGCAGGAATAAATATTATGATGCGCTTACGCAAAATCCCCCAGCACGCATGCCCTTAATAGTAAAACCTTATTATTTCTCTTATGAGGCTGGAGCAGGAGTAGATATTTTTTTTGAATATTTTAAAATGTCTGCCGAATTAAAATGGTCACAGAGTATTAATAGCATATTAGATAAAAAGCTGGATAGAGGTCCTAACCCTTTTATGCAGCCAATAGATAAATTATTACTAAGGAGTTTACAATTCAGCTTAATATTTGAGTAAGGTTTGATGTAGGTCTTGCCGGTTGTGAGCACTTCCAAAGAAAGTTGAATTCCTAAATAAAAGAAAATGAAAACAGTTTTTATAACAGGAGCAAGCTCCGGAATTGGTTATGCCTGTGCTGAAATATTTGCGAAACAAAAATTTAATTTATTGTTAGCCTCTAGGCGGGTAGACCGTCTCCATGACATTGCCACAGGCCTTCAGACTGAACATGGTGTGCAAATACATACTATAGGTCTCGATGTACGAGATAAGACACTCGTTCAGAAAGCATGGGATGAGTTACCCGACATGTGGAAAAATATTGATGTTCTTATTAACAACGCTGGATTAAGTCAGGGACTAGAACCTATACAAGAAGGAAATACAGATGATTGGGATAGGATGATCGATACAAATGTAAAAGGACTTTTATATATAACACGTTTGGTTGCTCCCCTCATGAAACAGCGCAAACAAGGACATATCATCAACATAGGTTCCATTGCAGGTAAGGAAGTATATCCAAATGGAAATGTTTATTGTGCCACAAAACATGCGGTCGATGCTTTAACGAAGGCTATGCGTATCGATTTGCTACCCTATAATATCAAAGTGACAAGCGTGGACCCAGGGGCTGTAGAGACAGAATTTTCAATTGTGCGGTTCAAGGGAGATTCGGAAAAGGCAAAAAAGGTCTATGAAGGTTTTACCCCTTTAACAGCAGAAGATGTAGCCGAAGCCATTTGGTTTGCAGCTTCCAGACCTGCCCATGTAAATGTAAATGATTTATTATTGATGCCAACGGCACAAGCTAGTGGAACCCTTTTTCATAAACAATCATAATACTTACGTAAATACTTTGGCTATTTATTTGTTTTAAATGCAAAATATTTAGCTTTGTCTTAGTTGCAATGTCAAATTTTGCTGTCGTACTAAATAATTTAAAAGATGTCATTAGAAAATACAATCAATCAAGATATAAAATCGGCCATGCTGGCCAAAGATGAACCACGATTGAGAGGGTTAAGAGCTATTAAATCGGCCTTGTTGTTGGCAAAAACAGAAAAAGGTGCAAGCGAAATACTCAATCAGGACGCCGAAATTAAAGTATTGCAGAAATTGGTAAAACAGCGTAAAGAATCTGCAGAAATATATCAACAACAAAATAGACAGGATCTTTATCAAATAGAGAAAGAGGAACAAGATGTGATAGAGACCTATTTACCCAAACAACTAGGAAGAGAAGAAATCACCGAACGCATTCAAACGATTATTGGACAATTAGGCGCTTCCGGAATGAAAGATATGGGCCGGGTAATGGGACAAGCAAATAAGGAACTTGCTGGTACTGCAGATGGAAGAACAGTATCTGAGATCGTAAAGGAATTACTGAATGCTTGATACACGTGCTATAATAAATGATTTCGGTTTGTTTCGTTTTTGACAGACCTTTTTAAATAATAGCCGTAGCTCTTATATATAGTTACACGTTAAGAGAATACAATAATTCAGCATTTAATCACATTATATGGAGCTAACCATCAAGGAAGATAAAGGATATAAATATATTGATGAGGGAGAGGGTGAAGTGTTATTGATGCTCCATGGTTTAATGGGTGCCTTGAGCAATTGGGAAGAAACTGTTGAGGGCTTTAAAGGTGGGTATAGAGTTATTATTCCGATGTTACCTATTTATGAATTGCCTATTCTTTCCACAGGGATTAAAAGTTTAGCTAATTGGTTAGAAAAATTTGTAAACCATTTGAAGCTAAACGACTTTGTGCTCGTAGGTAATTCTTTGGGTGGTCATATAGCATTAATGTATGTCGTTGCACATCAGAAAAAGATTAAGGCGCTTGTTTTGGCAGGAAGTTCCGGACTGTATGAAAATTCATTCGGAGGATCGTTCCCTAGGCGGGAGAGTTATGATTTTATAAAGGAACGAGTTGAATTCACTTTCTATGCACCTGAAACAGCAACCAAGGAATTGGTGGATGAAGTGTTTGCGACAGTTAATAATAAAGAAAGAGTAATTAAAACGATTGCAATGGCTAAATCGGCTATCAGGCATAACATGGCTAAAGAATTACCAAACATAAAGATTCGTGTTGGCCTTATTTGGGGAAAGAATGATAAAATTACTCCGCCGGATGTTGCAGAGGAATTTCTACAATTATTACCCAATGCAAGTCTTACATGGATTGATCAGTGCGGACATGCACCGATGATGGAACAGCCGAAAGAATTTAATAGCCATCTTAAATTGTTTTTAGATACATTGATCTAATGTTTTGATGCATTTAAGATAAAATTAAATTAAACCATTTGCTGTTTTTATCGTATTATTAATAAATGTTTATCAGCAGTAATTTAGGATGACTTACTTCTCTGAATGGCATAGAACATATAAGGTTTATAAAGACGATGACTACAGGCGAAATCATAAAAAACGATATTTATCCTCTTAGCCCTAAAGATACGGCGCAGTATATGCTGGATAGAATGACTGAATATAAGGTTTCACAATTACCTGTGGTTCAGAATAACTTCTATCAAGGCTTAGTTTCAGAAGATGATCTACAAGAGCAAGGTCAGATTAACAAGGTATTAAAGCTGATATTTGTATATGAAAATCAACATATATATGATGCCTTGCGGCTATTTCATGTGCATCACTTAGACGTATTGCCTGTGGTAGATGAACAGCAACAATATAAAGGAGTTCTTATCCTCAATAATATCATCGACTATTTAGCTGAGAGTCTTGTTTCTGATGAACAAGGAGGCATAATAGTTTTAGAAATAGGAAATAGAGATAATTCTATGTCTCATATAGCCCAGATTGTAGAATCGGATAATGCACAGATTTTAAGTTCCAGTGTGCGTAGTTTTCCCGAGTCAACGCGTTTAGAGGTGACCTTAAAGCTTAATCGAACGGATATTTCGTCGATCGTTGCTTCGTTTTTACGTCACGATTATATTGTTAAAGCTATTTATAATGATAAAAGGGGCTACGATAGCACAAGAGATCGCTATGACCAGTTAATGAATTATTTAGATTTATAGTATTGCAACACCTAAGTTAATGAAGTTAGCCATATATGGAAGAGAGTTTCAAGACTCTGTTGTTCAGTATGTTCAGGAATTATTTGATTTAATGGCTCGCGAGCACATTGAAATTTGGGTTTATCACATGTTTAACGATTTTCTCGACGACAAGATTGAATATAAGCAAAATACCCATTCTTTTACTTCTTATAAAGATTTGCCAAAGGATATAAAATTTATGTTGAGTTTAGGGGGGGACGGTACTATGCTTGCTGCTGTTTCGATTATTGCAGATAGCGGTATTCCGGTTACGGGTATTAATTTTGGAAGATTGGGTTTTTTGGCAAGTATTAATAAGGACAAAATAGAAGAAGCATTCGGAGCGCTTTTAATTGGTAATTATGATATAGAGCAACGGGTGTTATTGTCGACTTATACTGAGAATGGCGGAACTTCAAATGAAGGAGAAGTGTCTTTTGCACTGAATGATATTACGATCGTTAAAAAAGACAGCTCCGCCATGATAACTGTTAAGGCTTATGTTAATAATCAACTTTTAAACGCTTATTGGGCCGATGGATTAATTGTGGCTACTCCTACAGGTTCTACCGCTTATTCATTGAGCTGCGGAGGGCCTATTGTCATGCCGGGTTCCGGTAACTTTATTATAACACCAATTTCTCCACACAATTTAAATGTAAGGCCTATTGTGGTTACAGATACCAGCCTGATCCGCATTGAGATTGAAAGTAGAAGTGATTCTTTTCTCTTTTCTTGTGATTCCAATACGCGGGTTATTAATACAGGAGCTATTATTAATATAAGCCGTGCAAACTTTACAGTCAACTTAATAAGGCTTAAGCAGGAGAGCTTTTTTAGTACATTAAGACATAAATTGCTATGGGGTTTGGATACAAGGAATTATTGATAGTTACCAGTTGTTATTAGTATGAGCTTGCCGAAGATCGCAGGTGGTTGGTTTCAGGCACTGGCCTATTAAAGTAATATCAAGTATCAAGATTTTAGTTAGAAGCGATAACAGGGTATTAGTATCAAGTATCAAGATGTTTGTTGTTAGCGAACAATTTAACTAATTAACGAACTAGTTAACCATTCAACTACTTAACCATTCAACTATTTAACCATCTAACCACTCAACTATTTAACAGTCTAACTACTCGACTATCTAACGATTCAACTATTTAACGATTCAATTATAAATTAATTCTTTTATCTTTACCAGCTTTATTGGGTTTAATGTTTACAGATCGAAAAAAAATACTTTTTCCTTTTATTTTTATTTTGGTGTTTTTTTCCAAAGTAAATGCCCAGGATTGGGAGTTGGGTCTGAACTTAGGAGCCTCTGGATACATGGGCGAGCTTAACACAAGTAATCCCATGAAATTTAATGATTGGACATTAGGTCTTTTAGTACGGAAAAATTTAAGTCATAACTGGACAGTAAGGTTAAATTTGCTTCGGGCAAACACTAGGGGGAATGCTGCTACAAATGACAATGAAAATATTCAACAGCAAGGGTTATATTTTAAATCACCTTTATATGAGGCATCGCTATTAGCAGAATTTAATTTTTTTAAATTTGAACCTTCATATACTAGAGTTTCCTATACTCCGTATTTATTTGCAGGTATTGGAGGCTTTCATTTTCAACCGAAGAGTTATAATTTTGATGGTGATTTAGTGAATCTTCACGAGTATCAAACAGAGGGAGTAAACTATAACAGATTTGCGATAGCTATCCCTTTTGGCCTAGGATTTAAATATAATTTGCGAGGCCCCTTAACGGTAGGGTTAGAGTTAGGGTACCGCATAGCTTTCACTGATTATCTAGATGATATCAGCGGTGATTATATAAGTGCTTACGGATGGGTCCCGTCCGAATATCAGCTAGGGACAGAAGCTTTAGAACAGCGAAAATATTTTATAGATCCTTCACAGCAAGCAACTGTAGGAACGCAGCGAGGAGATGGAAGAAGCAAAGATTCTTATATGACGGCAACTATTACAGTTACGTATGCCATATTCAGGGCAGGATGCCCCGTATATATTAAAAAGAACTAGTTAAAATGACTAATATTGAATTGATAGACCGAAATAAGCTGCCTCAACATGTTGCGGTTATTATGGATGGCAATGGGAGATGGGCTAAAGAAAAGGGTAAGCTAAGGGTCTTTGGCCATAAAGAAGGTGTTGCTTCGGTTAAGGATATTTTGGAAGGTGCTCTTGATATTGGATTGCCCTATTTGACTTTGTATACCTTTTCAACTGAAAATTGGAACCGCCCTAAGTTGGAAGTAGCGGCGTTGATGGAGCTTTTAGTCTCTTCGATCGCTAAAGAAACACAAACTATGATGAAGAATGGTGTGCGACTGAATGCTATTGGCAATTTAACGCAATTACCGCCAAGGGCGGTCAAATATTTGAAGAAGTGTATGGATGAAACTGCTATGAATACAAAGTGCACCTTAACGCTAGCACTTAGCTATAGCGCTAGATGGGAGATTGTTGATGCGGCAAAATCTTTGGCACAGTCAGCCCTTGATGGAGATATACAGATAGAAGATATAGATGAACACCTGTTTGCGCAGCGATTGAATTCATATCCATTACCCGATCCTGAATTGATGATTAGAACCAGTGGAGAGCAGCGTATTAGTAATTATTTATTATGGCAACTAGCCTACGCAGAACTGTATTTTACTAAGAAGTTATGGCCTGATTTTAGGCGCGACGATTTATATGACGCGATTTTGTCGTATCAAAATCGAGAGAGACGATTTGGTTTAACGAGTGAACAGATAAAATAAATTTATAAATTTAATTTTAATATAAGTATCCATCGCTAAAGTCGAAATAACTGAAAAAAAATAGTTTAACAAAAATTAACAACTGTTTATTTTACTTTAGCGCCGATAAATAAATTCAATGAAGCGATTTTTTCTTTTAATTGGTGTATACGTATTAGGAGCTCAACTAGCCTCTGCACAGCTTCGGGTAGGTAATTCTGCACGACCGTCTGGTGATCAGCTAAGCTATTTAGCCCCAAAAGATTATATTATTGGAGGTATAACGATCAGTGGTACGAAATTTTTGGATAACGATGTATTACTAACCATCTCCAAGCTCTCTGTTGGCGATAGAGTGGAAATACCTGGTGAAGCCACCTCTAATGCTATTAAAAATTTATGGTCGCAGGGATTATTTGATAATATAGAGCTTACTGTAGACATGATTAAGGGAGATTCTATATTTTTAAACATAGATGTGGTAGAAAGACCCCGTTTAACACGGATTGATTTGACAGGGCTCAGCAAAAGTCAAACGGAAGAAGTACGTAAGCGACTTAACGAAAATACAGGTAAGATTATTAACGAAAACCTGTTGAATACTACCCGAAATACCATTAAACGCTATTTAAGAGAAAAAGGGTTTTTATATCCTGATATTAAGACTTCACAAGTAAAAGATACTACGGAGGCGAATAATCAAATACTGAAAGTAGAGGTACAGAAGAACAAAAAGGTAAAAGCCAAGGAGATTAATTTTACAGGGAACAAAGAGTTTTCTAACTACAAAATGCATAAATACCTTAAGAAAGTTAAGCAGAAAAGGTGGTGGAGATTTTGGGGACCTGGGAAATTCAACTTTGAAAAATACGGTGAAGGTAAGGAAGCGCTGATAACAAAAATGAGAGGGAAGGGTTATCGTGATGCTATAATTGTTAAAGATACGGTTACACAACTAAATCGTAAAAATGTAAAAGTAGATATTGAAGTTTATGAGGGGCCTAAATACTACTTCGGCAATATATCATGGTCTGGAAATGCTAAATATACAGATGAAACATTAAGCAAAATTTTAGGGATTGAAAAGGGAGAAGTGTTTAGTGAAGAAAAACTAAATGCGAAACTGCTAGGGCCTTCAAAAAGTGGTGCGGATGTTTCTGCCTACTACATGGATGATGGTTATTTAACGTTTCAAGTGGATCCTGTACAAACTAAAATTTATGGAGATACGGTGGATTTGGAAATGCGTATGTATGAGGGGCCACAGTATGACGTAAATAGAATTGTTTTAAAAGGTAATGATGTAACCAATGATAAGGTTGTAAGACGTCAATTGCAAACAAAACCAGGACAGAAATTTTCGAAGACTAATATTATGCGGGATATTAGGGAAATTGCTACCCTCGGTAACTTCGATGAATCAAAAACATCTCCTGTGCCAAAACCTAATCCTGCAGACGGTACGGTAGATATTGAATATACAGTTGCGGAGAAACCATCGGATCAGGTAGAGCTTTCCGGCGGATTTGGTGCAGGGCGTATTATTGGAACATTGGGTTTAACCTTTAACAATTTTTCCACTAAGAATTTATTCAACAAGAAAGCGTGGAAACCACTTCCAAGAGGTGATGGTCAAAAACTAAGTTTACGCGGACAAACAAGTGGTAAGTCGTATCAATCTTATAGCTTTTCGTTCTCAGAACCTTGGCTTGGCGGTAAGAAACCAATTTATTTCGGTTTGAGCGCATTTACTTCTATGTCTGCATATGGAGGCTACGATTATTATACTGGTAGAGAAAATGTAACTGAAAGTACACCAAAGATCCGTATGAACGGGATAACAGTGAGTTTAGGTAAGCGTTTAAAATGGCCAGATTATGCCTTCCAGTTAAACTATTCACTTAACTTACAACAATATAAGTTAAGAAATTATGATGCTTATTTCTTATTTAAGAATGGTACTTCTTATAATATCAACTTAACACAAGAAATTAGTAGAAACTCATTGAGTGATCCGATTTTTCCAACATCGGGCTCAAATTTAAAGTTTACGGTACAAGCCACTCCTCCATATTCACTGTTTAATAATATCAATTACCCAACGGCACCAGATAATATTCGTTATCGCTGGGTTGAATATCACAAGTGGAAATTTGATTCCCAATGGTTCCAAACGGTAGCCGGTAAGTTAGTGTTTAAGGCACAAGCACAGTTTGGTTTTATAGGCTCATATAGCAAAGTAACAGGAACATCTGCCTTTGAAAGATTTAAATTAGGGGGAGATGGTATGATGGGCTTTGATTTCTTGCAAGGGTCTGAAGTAGTAGCAATGCGCGGATATGCGAACGGTTATGTAATTCCTGAGAACAAAACAAGTACCACTGATATCAATATAGCTAGAAACTCTGGTAGCCCGATTTATACCCGTTATCAGATGGAGTTACGGTATCCCGTTATGATGAATGAACAGGCAAAAGTATTTTTATTAGCTTTTGCGGATGCCGGTAATACATGGGATCGTTTTAGAGACTTTAATCCATTTAAGGTTCGTCGTTCAGCAGGTATTGGAGCACGTATCTTCTTGCCTATATTCGGATTGTTGGGAATAGATTATGGTCATGCATTTGACCCTATCCCGGGCGTTCAATCTGATCAATGGCGTCAACCGTTCACGTTCAGTATTATGCAACAGATGGGCGGGTTTAATTAGAAGTTGTTGAAGGAAAATAGAACTGAATAAGAATTGTTAGTTTATAAAGATTAGTTATAATAATAGTGGAGCTAGGTGTATGTATGCATATGTGCGACGCTTGTGTGACACAGAAGATTGCTAAAAAATGTTAAATTTTATGTTTACTACTCGATAATGGTATTATCTTTGGCGTAAATATGAAGCGATTGTGTTTAGATCGTGTTAACATTAAACCATTTTGGCTAAAAAAGGTCTTTAAGTTATAAATGAATAGATCATGATGAACACTAAAAAAATAATATTAACGTTAGCCATTATATTGGTTACAGGAGTATCTGCCTTTGCTCAACGCTTTGCTTATGTGGATAGTGAATATATTTTAAAACATATTCCTGAATATGTTTCTGCCCAAAAGCAATTGGAAGACATGTCGGTAAAATGGCAGAAAGAGGTTGATGCAAGATACGGTTCCATAGAGCGGATGTATAAATCCTACCAACAAGATCAAGTAATGTTGAGTGAGGAAATGCGGAAAAAACGTGAAGATGAGATTGTGCAGAAAGAACGTGAAACAAAGGAGTTTCAAAAGAAGATATTTGGTTTTGAAGGAGACCTTTACAAAGAAAGATTGAAATTAGTTAAGCCCATACAAGAGCGTGTTTCAAAAGCCATCCAAGCTGTTGCTGAAAGCCAAAATTTGGATATAGTGCTTGATAAGGGAAGTGAAGTAACATTTCTTTACTCCAATCCACGCTTAGATAAAAGCAATGATGTGATTACCCGATTAGGATATAAACCAGAAGCACTTGCAAAATAGGGAATACTTGTTTAAAATTGCATCGGCTAAATGGATCCACATCATTGGTGACTGGCCAATTGAAGAAGTATATATAAATTAACTTAAACAATGTGAATATGCTCTAATGAGGGCAAGTAAAAACAAATTTAAATCAATGAAACATTTATTAAAGACGGTTTTAGTAGCTGCGGGATTATTTCTAACCATTAGTTCTGTAAGTGCACAACAGAAGATTGGTCATGTAAACTCTCAAGAAGTTTTATTTTTGATGCCAGAATACAAAACTGCAAATCAAGCATTAGAAACATTTGTTGGAACAAAACGTACGGAGCTTCAACAAATGGATACAGAGCGTCAGAAAAAAATTACTGCGTATCAAGATAAGTATAAAACGTTAAGCGAGGCTAACAAAGAAGCATTGGGCAAAGAGTTACAAACTATGCAAACCGAAATTCAACAAGTGGAAGGCCGGATGCAGGAAGTTCAACAAAAGGCGGAACAAGAAGTGTCTGCAAAAAGAGAAGAGGTTTTTCAACCTGTTTTTGAAAAAGCAGAGAAAGCTATCCAAGCTGTTGCCAAAGAAAAGGGATATGCTTATATCCTAGATATTTCTCAACAATCAGTTCTTTATTTTGAAGGTGGTGAGGATATTGGTGCTGCGGTTAAAACCAAATTAGGTATTGATCCTAATGCTAAACCAACGCCTCCAGCAGGAGCTGCTGCACCTGGAGCAACAACAACGCCAGCAACTAAATAAAATTAAGTAATTGACAAGTCAAACCGTTTCCTAATTGGAAACGGTTTTTTTTGTCTTTCTGTTATTTAACGCGGGTTTTATGGCTTAATAAGGCGTTAATTTAAAAACATTCTAAATAGTTGTGTTTTACAAAGTTTTGACACTGTAACAAGTGTATAGATGTACTTTTGTCCACAGTATAATATAGAGGTAAAGAGAATTGGAGCACCTTAAAGTAATAGCATTTACACATAAGCATGTTGACCTAAAAGATTTAGGTAATTTAGTTATTTGTAATGAAGAGCTAGAAAGCCGATTGATCAATGTGAAGAATAACTTCGACATTGCGGAACTTTTCTATGTAGGAACCTGTAATCGCGTTGAATTTGTTTTTCATGGTGGGCATCCTTTGACAGATGATTTCGTTAAAGGTTTTCTAAGAGGGCTTAATTTCTGTGTTCCCGATGATCAATTTGATCAGTTCTTAGACCAAGTAACCACTTATGAAGGTATTGATGCATTGAATCATTTGTTTCGGATGTCGTGCTCATTGGAAAGTTTGGTAGTTGGAGAAAAGGAAATTCTTGCACAAGTACGTAGAGCCTACGAACGTTGTAGAATGAGTGGTCTGACCGGGGATTTTATGCGTTTGATGATGAACAGCTTAGTGAAAACAGCTAAAGAAGTTTATACAAACACAAGGATATCCCGTAACCCCGTGTCTGTTGTATCGTTAGCTTATCGAAAACTTAAAGACCTTAAATTTGTTGAAAACCCTCGTATCTTACTAATCGGCGCTGGAGAAACCAATCAGAACATATCTAAATACCTGCAGAAACATAAATTTTCCAACTTTGTTGTTTTTAATAGATCTCTTGACAAAGCAGAACGCTTAGCCAAAGATTTAAGAGGAAAGGCTTATTCACTTGCCGATTTGCGCAACTATAAAGGAGGTTTTGATATTTTGATTACTTGTACTGGAGCAACTGAGCCTGTGATCACATCATCAATTTATGAATCATTATTGAATGGTGAAACATCGAAGAAAATTGTTGTAGATTTAGCTATTCCTAATGATGTGACGGAAGAAGTAATTTCAATGTATCCAATGCATTATATTGAAGTTAGCAGTTTACAAGCTATTGCGAATAAGAATTTGCAAGAACGTTATAATGAGCTCATTCATGCTGAACGTATTATAGATTGTAATGTAGCTGAATTTATACCAATCCTGAAGCAACGAAAAGTAGAAATTGCTATGCGTCAGGTTCCTGAGAAAGTAAAAGAAATTAAATCATTTGCGTTAAATACCGTTTTTGCCAATGAGTTGAATGCGCTAGATCCCTGTTCACGTGAGGTATTAGAAAAGGTAATCAACTACATGGAGAAAAAGTATATCAGCGTACCGATGGTATTGGCCAAAGAGATTCTGGTGGCGAAAAGTAAGGATATAGAAAATAATTAATATAGCCTAAATCAATTTCCTTTATTCAGCATATTACTTAAATAAAAAACACAGTTTCAAGTAACGATTGGACTAAGAGCTGATATATTTTTTTATTTTTATGGCTTTATAAAGATGGTTAATTTTTCTTGGCCATCTTTTTTTGTATTTTAGAACATTCTACGATCAGGTTGTAAACATTTACTGTAAACATATTCTTAAAAGAAGTGGATAGAAAGCTTATTATTGGAACGAGAGGTAGTGATTTAGCCTTATGGCAGGCAAACTATGTAAAGGACCGCTTGTCTGAAATCGGTGTGACGGCCGAACTGAAAGTTATCAAAACACAAGGCGATAATATACAACATCTTCGTTTGGATAAATTGGAAGGAAAAGGTTTTTTTACGAAGGAACTTGAAGAAGAACTTTTATCAGGTAAAATAGATATCGCCGTACATTCGCATAAAGATTTACCAACAACGAGTCCGCCTGGCTTGAAGATTGCCGCTGTTTCTGAACGTGAAGATCCTTCAGAACTGTTAATTATTCTAAAGGACTGTGTAGACTCAAAAAAGAGATTATCTGTTAAGCATAATGCAGTTGTTGGCACTTCTTCCAACAGAAGGAAAGCCCAGTTGTTGGCAACGAGGCCCGATTTGGAAATTGAAGACTTGAGAGGGAACGTGAATACACGTATACAGAAATTGCGTGATGAAAAATACGATGCTATAATGCTTGCAAAAGCGGGGGTTGATCGATTGAAACTTGATTTAAGTGAATTCCATGTGGAAGTTATCCCCCCAACGGAAATTATTCCCGCCCCGGCACAAGGAGTACTGGCGGTTCAGATAAGGGCAACAGACGATGAGCTTCAGGAGGTATTAAAACAAATACATGATGGTGAAGTAGCAGAAGCTATAGGTGTTGAACGTAAAGTGCTTAATTTATTTGAAGGGGGTTGCCATATGCCTCTAGGGTGTTATTGTCGTAAAACGGCTCAAGGTTTTGAAGTTTGGACAACGAAAGCGGAAGATGGTGAAAGTTTTCCTTCTAGATTATATCTAAAGGCCGATAGTACGACCGGGTTAGCGGAGAAAATTGTAAATCAATTCACGGATGATAGAAAATTACCTAATTCTGTATTCATTACACGTGAGTTAGCCGACAGCAGCTATTTAAAAAGAGCATTAGCGCATCATAAAATTCAAGTAGAAGGCCGCTCATTAATTAAAATATTTTCCATTATAAACACGTTAGATCCTTATATTTTGAAATACGTCAAATGGGTTTTCTTCAGTAGCAAAAATGGTATTGAGAACTTCTTTCGACTTAAACCGAGGTTAAGTAAGCATGTGCAGTATGCGGTAGTTGGTAGGGGGTCTGAAGAGGCACTCCGCAGTTACGGGATAATACCTTCATTTTCCGGTGAAGCTGAAGGTATTGAGATGGAAAAAGTAGGTGATGCATTTGCGGCCATTGCCGCTGGGTCTACTGTGCTTTTTCCGAGGGCAAAAGGATCGCTGCAAACTATCCAGAGTAGGTTGGGATCTGATACTAAGATTATTGATCTACCTGTTTATGAAACGCGGATCGATGAAGATGTGGAAAGGTCTGGGGCCGATGTATTGATATTCACAAGTCCTACTAATGTAGAAGCATACTTTAAGAACAATCTGGTGGAACCTGGACAGAAAATCATTAGCATAGGCAACTCAACTGGTAAAAAGTTGGAAGAAATAGGCCTGCAGTTTACACTGCCATTCTCTCCAGATGAATTAGGTCTAGCAGAGGCCGTTTTTGGCTTAGATTATGGTAATAGTAATTCCGCTAATGGTGACGCATCAAAAACTGTCACCCCATTGCTATAATAATATATGGATAAACAGAAGGGCTATTTCTTTCTTATCTTTGTCTTAGAATCCTCCAGTAGCTTATATACAAGCCATTTCCTAAATGATTTTGGTAACGATAATTAGTAAGCTGCTGGATGTTTTTTGATAAATAGTTAACGTATTATTGATAAAGGAGCAATGATTTATCGTCAAAGAAGATTAAGAAAGAATCCACTGGTCCGTGAGATGATGGCCGAAACCCGCCTGTCAAAGGATATGTTTGTATACCCATATTTTGTAGTTCCGGGCACGAATGTAAAACATGCTTTGCCCTCTTTACCGGGAATTCATCATTTTTCGTTAGATAAGCTGATTGAGGATGTAGAGATAGGTTTGAAATTGGGTGTTAACAAAATAATGTTGTTTGGAGTGGGGGAGGAGAAAAGTCCAGATGCGCATGTTGCATACGATAAAAATGGTTTAGTTCCTCAAGCAATAAGATTGTTGCGCGATAAGTTTGGTGACGATATCTATATCATTACAGACGTATGTGTATGTTCTTATACAAGCCATGGACATTGTGGGATTCTTGAAGATGATTATGTGCAAAATGATGCAACCATAGAAGTGCTTTCTAATATGTCATTAGTGCATGCCGATGCGGGAGTTGACATGTTAGCGCCGTCTGATATGATGGATGGCAGGATTGGTGCTATTAGAAATGCGCTGGATAGTAATGCGTTTGTTAATGTAGCAATTATGTCGCACGCTACTAAATTTGCTTCATCTTATTATGGTCCATTCAGAGAAGCGGCAGATTGTGCTCCAAGTAAAGGTGATAGAAAGGCTTACCAAATGGATTTTAGGAATCCGAGGGAAGCACTTCGCGAAGCTTTTCTTGATGAAAACGAGGGTGCTGATATCTTGATGATAAAGCCAGCCTTGGCATATTTAGATATTATTAGCAACATCAAGAGCGAGTCAACTCTTCCCTTAGCATGTTATAACGTTTCAGGAGAATTTGCGATGGTAAAAGCTGCAGCAGAAAAAGGCTGGATAGATGAACAAAAAATCGTGATGGAAACCATGTATGCATTTGCTAGAGCAGGTGCTAGTGTTATCACAACCTACCACATTAGAGATATGGTGGAGCAGAAATGGATATAATTAAAAGTTATAAGTTGTACGTGCTACGTTATAAGTAAGCAGGCACGCACAACTGGCAACTCACAACTGATAACTAATATATGTTAGATTCTATAAAAAAGATATTTTCTGGAACGGAGGAAGATATAAAACCTAAAAGTTCAAAAGCGGATATACCGAGAGAGAAATCGGCTCTTTTATTTGAAAAGGCTAAAAAATACTTTCCTGGTGGGGTTAACTCACCGGTGAGGGCCTTTAAATCTGTTTATGGTACTCCTTTATTTATAGAGAGAGGCGATGGTTGTTTTTTATGGGATGCAGATGGAAATCAATTTATAGATTTTTGCTGTTCATGGGGCCCACTTATTTTAGGACATAATAACCCTAAGATCAAGGAAGCGGTTGTTGCAGCACTTGAGCATGGATTGAGTTTCGGCGCACCCACGGCGCTGGAGAATGAACTTGCGGAACTAATCTTAAAAAACAATAAATATATAGAGAAGTTGAGGTTTGTTAGCTCGGGTACGGAGGCAGTTATGTCTGCAATTAGATTAGCTAGAGGGTATACCGGTCGAGATAAAATTATCAAATTTGAAGGTTGTTATCATGGGCACTCAGATTCTCTTTTAGTAAAAGCAGGCTCAGGTTTGGTAACATTTGGTGAGACATCCTCGTTGGGAGTGCCGAAGTCTTTTGCTGAGGATACTATTGTAATTGCTTTAGATGATAAGGAGGCACTTACTGCGGCCTTTGAACAATTTAAAGGAGAAATCGCAGCCGTTATTATCGAAGGTGTCCCAGCGAACAACGGATTATTATTGCAAGACAAAGCGTATATTCAATTTTTACGTGAAATAACACAGGCCAACGGCAGTATATTAATATTTGATGAAGTAATTACAGGTTTTAGATTGGGTTTTGAAGGAGCAGCAGCCTATTACGATATTAAACCAGATATTATTACCTATGGCAAAATCATTGGCGGAGGGATGCCTGTTGGTGCCTACGGTTCTTCTGCAGAAATAATGATGCACATTTCACCAGATGGCGGTGTTTACCAGGCGGGTACGCTATCAGGAAACCCTGTTGCTATGGCGGCGGGAATTGCGCAATTATCCGAACTTAACAAAGCGGGTTTTTATAAAGAGCTAAATAAAAAAGCAAGTGAATTTGTCGCTTCTATCCGACGGTATGCTGATGCTAAAAATTACAAAGTAAAAATATTTAATATAGCCTCTATATTTTGGATTGCTTTTACCGATAAGGAAAACATTAAAGCAGCAACTGATATTGCGCATGAAAGTATGGATAAATATAAGATACTTCATAGAGAATTATTAAACAGAGGGATTTATTTGGGGCCGTCAGGGTATGAAGTTGGATTTGTATCGTCTGCTCATTCAAAAATAGAACTCGAAAAAGCAAAAAGAGCTATATTTGAAAGTTTAGATGTAGTGTTCAAATAGATGTTAGAATTGAGGGGTTAGCTTTTAGGGTTTATAAGTTTAATTAGCTAACAACTAACAACTAACAACTAACAACTAATTAGATATGCGAAAACCATTGTTTTTATTTTATTTTCTGGTTTTTTATGCGATCGCACAGATTGTGTGGTGGGGAATGCTGCTGATGGAATTAGAACCTTTGCGGAAGGGGATGGTAATTGGCGAAGGATTTATTTTTATGACTATTTTTTTGATTGGTGCAATTAAATTGAAAAGGGCATTTGTTCACGAGCATAAGACACATAAGCAGCAGCATAATTTTCTGCTCTCTGTAACGCATGAACTGAAGTCTCCATTAGCTTCAATCAAATTATATATTCAAACGATTTTGAAACGTGATCTCAACAAGGCACAGCGTGATCAATTTTTAGCAAATTCGTTAAAAGATATAGAACGTTTAGACGATTTAGTTGAAAATGTACTTATCGCAACTAAGTTAGAAAGCATAGGTAAAAGCGTACCCAAAGAGGAATTTGATTTTTCAGATCTAACTAATCATATAGCTGATCGATTGCAGGTACATTCGTGTACTTCGCAAATTATAAAAACAGATATCCAATCTGGAATAGCTTATATAGGAGATAAGTTTGCAATCACTTCTGTCATTACTAATCTGATTGAAAATGCTATTAAATATTCCCCTCCATGTGCCCACGTTAACGTAAAGCTTTACAAAAATGAAAATAGTCAAATACGGTTTTCTGTTGCCGATTTGGGGATAGGCATAAATGACGATGAAAAAAAACGTATTTTTAATAAATTTTACCGTGTAGGAAGTGAAGATACCAGAAAAACCAAAGGTACAGGATTGGGATTGTACATAGTAAAATCAGTATTGGACAAACACAATGCGCAAATTAGAGTATTAAATAACACTCCCTCGGGGAGCATTTTTGATGTAACATTTAACTGATATGCAGACTAAACAACGTATACTTCTGGTAGAAGATGAAGAACACCTGCTCGAAGCGATTAAATTAAATCTTGAACTTGAGGGTTACAAAGTAACAACCGCTACTGACGGTAAAAAGGCGCTTAAAAAGTTTAAAGAAGAGCGATTTAATCTGATTATACTTGACGTAATGATCCCCGAAATTGATGGTTTTCAGGTTGCTGAAACCATACGTTTGGAAAATACTGAGGTACCCATTATGTTTTTAACAGCCAAAAATACGAATGAAGATCGTATTACGGGGTTAAAAAAGGGCGCCGATGACTATCTGGTTAAACCCTTCAATTTAGAAGAGCTCATTCTCAGGGTAGGTAATTTAGTTCGCAGAGGAATGAAGGGGGACGACTTAAAAGAGCTGAACTCATACCAGATTGGAGATAAGACTATTTATTTTAATTCATTTGAACTTCATCATGCCGACGGAACGATCACTGCATTAACGAAAAAGGAAACGATGTTACTGAAGCTACTTATAGAGCGTAGAAATGAAGCGGTATCACGTGAGCAAATCTTAGAGACGGTATGGAATTACGATGTATATCCATCAACACGTACAATAGATAACTTTATTTTAACTTTCCGTAAATATTTTGAACCCGATCAAAAGAATCCAATTTATTTCCATTCTATCAGAGGAGTAGGGTATAAGTTTACGGATAATAAGACGCATTAGCCTATGATGACTTCTAAAGCTCGACTGGGTGTTGTGGTACTTGCTTTAATATTATTGGCCTATACAATTTATGCCAAAGCATATCAATTAACAGCCTTAATGGCTTGTTTAATTGGTTATACCATTTGGAGTTACTATCGAGACGGCACAGTTTTGCTTGCTTCAGAGGCTTTTAAAAAAAAACAATATGATCAGGCCCGCAGTCTGCTAGCTGATATCAAAAACCCGAATTACCTGAGGAAAAAACGGCGAAATTATTATGAATTTATTAGCGGTAGCTTGGATTTGCAGCTATTAGATTATGAAAGTGCTGAAAGGCATTTTCAGATTGCTAGTTTACTGCCTTTCAGGCGTAAAAGTGATAAGGCGCTTATTTTTGTAAACCTTGCTAATTTGAACCTACGAAAAAAGGACTACGATCGTGTGAAAGCTTACTTGGAAAAAGTGAAGGGGCTAGATGTAAGTAGTAGAATAATGCACATTGTTAATAGAATAGAAAACGAAATACCTAAATAGAAGTGACTACAGCTATAAAAGAAAGTTTATTTATGAGGGCTGCATTTTCTCAGCCAACCGAAAGACCTCCCGTATGGATGATGCGGCAAGCAGGTAGATTTATGAAGGAATATTGGGAGATAAAAAATAAATACTCTTTCCTCGAGATGTGTAAGACACCCGAAATAGCTGCTGATGTTACGATGTTACCTGTTGACTTACTTGGCATTGATGCTGCGATACTTTTTTCGGATATTTTAGTGACGGCCGAGGCTATGGGGGGCGATTTAAGTTTTACACAAGGTGTAGGTCCCAAATTTTCAAACCCCGTGCGGACGCAGCAGGATATAGATGAACTTCAAACCGATGTGCTGGATAAACTTCAATATGTAAGTGACGCAATAAAAGTAATACAACAGAGATTAGATGGGAAAATCCCTTTGATCGGTTTTGCTGGTGCTCCTTTTACCGTACTGAGTTATCTCATTGAAGGGGGATCGTCAAAGGATTTTAAGCTTACAAAACTATTTCTCAATAATCACCCCGCATTGGCACATCAGCTGTTAGGAAAGATTGCTCAGGTAACAATTACCTATTTAAATATGCAAATTGATGCCGGTGTAAATGCTTTACAGTTATTTGATAGCTGGGCACTTGCTCTTTCATGGAGCGATTACCAAGAGTTTTCGCATAACTATAATGTTGATATTATATCAAAACTAAATAGAACTGGCATCCCTATCATTTCTTTCTGTAAAGGAAGTTCTGTGTTCGCCCCTATGATGGCAGAAGCGAAGCCTGATGTCATTTCAGTAGATTGGAATGCCGATTTGAAAAATATAAAGGAGAGTTTACCTAGCGGTATCGCCGTGCAAGGAAATCTTGATCCGTTTGTCTTATATGCAGAAAAAGCGGTTATCAAAAAGAAAATATTAGCTCTTTTTGAACGTATGCGAGGGGAAGAAGGTTTTATATTTAATTTAGGTCATGGTATTATGCCTGATATTCCTTTTGATAATGTTAAATATGCAGTTGAATTAATAAAAGAGTTTAGATACAAGATTTAGCTACGAGTTGTGCGTTGCGAGTTGCCAGATTAGAACGGTCAAACTCATAACTCATAACTCATAACTCATAACTTTATGTATTTATACGCAAAAGCAATTCATATTATTTTTGTGGTCTGTTGGATGGCAGGGCTTTTTTATATGGTAAGACTTTTTATTTATCATACAGAAGCTAAGATGCGAACTGACAATGAGTATAAGATACTTCATGATCAGTTTGTACTGATGGAGCGGAAGCTCTGGTGGATTATTACTACACCATCCATGTACTTAACGATAGCCGCAGCCGCTGTCATGATGCATTTAAATCCTGCATGGTGGCAACAATCTTGGATGCATGTTAAGCTGGTGTTTGTTTTAGGTCTTATCGTATACCATTTCGTTTGCCAGCGAATCATGTATAATTTAGATGCGCATAAAAGTGGTTGGACATCTACTAAACTAAGACTTTGGAATGAGCTGGCAACCGTTTTACTCTTTGCAATTGTATTTACAGTAGTGTTAAAGAGTGCCATTAACTGGATTTATGGTGTAGTTGGCCTTCTTCTCTTTGCTATTATGCTGATGATAGCAGTCAAATTGTACAAGAGGTTTCGAGAGAAAAACGGCTAATATTTTCATTATTAGTCGTTTTTCTTGTATTGCAGATCTTTATGTCTGTTAAAAATTAAAGAGAACCGGTTAATCTAGGAAACTGGTTAAGGAAACTTAATAACCGACCGTTGCTATTTCTTTCTCTAATATTGCATATTTATTTTCCAGGTATTTTTCTACTTCAACTTGTTTATATTTTTTAGAATTCTCCAGCATGGCATTCAATATACCCATTCCCAACCGGATTGATTGTTGATCTACATTGTGCGGCTTATCTTTTGCTATGGCCAGTTTATATGTTAATTGTTCTGATATATAATCACCATTGCGATGCATAAGATCATTTGCTTTCGCTTTTTCATCGACTTCGTAAAGCGTATCGGAAAGATAGTAAAAATCAACCGATTGATTCATTGTTAAAATTTGTTTCGGCAAAACATCTAAGCATTTATTGGCGACTTTTTTTGCTTCTTCATGTTGATTTGTATCTAGCAGTTCCCGCGCTAACACATTAAAATTATTGGTAAACTGAGGTATGATATTTTTTGTTAAAGGATCGAGATAGCGGAGTGCCTTGACGTTGCCCCAACTATATTTTTGCATGAGATTATCATACAATGCCCATCTGTTTGTATATTGTATACCCTGGCCATTATCATTATGCTTTGTAGCTTTAGCCAGATCAACAGGCATTAGCTTATAAAGCAATCCTTCATTCACTAAATAATTATCTAATCCCAGTAATTCACTTGGTGGTATCTTTACAAAATAGATCGGACGTTTCCATTGATTGTTTTTTAACAGATCCATAATTGCCAAATCACCGCGTGTTACATAATCTCTGTTGAAATCCCATTCCATACTATCTGTAATAAAGTCCTGCCAGGCTTTTGGTACAATATTATTTTGTATAACTTCTTGCTTATCGATGGCAAGTTTCATTTTTTTTGTAGGTAAGAAGTTTTCCCCCGTACGTGTGGATTTATCATTTGGATGATCGGAAAGCATAATATCCAATAAATCCTTCACTTCTAGTCGGCCGTCAATATTATAATCTTCGTATACAAGGTAGTCTCTCACCCCTTTATCAATTTTTGATGGTTCGATGGAAATAGGTAACGGCTCCGACTCATTAATTTTTTTTCTCATTTGCTTAACATACCAATCTGAGTTTAGGTAACCTATGTTTACAATTCTAACATCGGGCCGAATATGCTCTACTTCCTGTGCATACCAAATGGGAAAGGTATCGTTGTCTCCATAAGTAAACAGAATTGCATTTGGCTCACAAGATGCAAGGTAGTTGCGGGCATATAAATCTCTTGTTGTATAGCGTTCTGAACGATCATGGTCGTCCCATCCCTTGCTAATTAGCAGTAAAGGAGCTGCTAGAAAAGCGATCATAATGGCGCTATAAGGGGCAATTTTTGTAGTTATTTTTTTTCTTAAGAAACTTGTTAAGGCAATAACGCTGAAACCTATCCAAATAGAAAAGGCATAAAATGCGCCTACATAGACGTAATCACGTTCGCGTGGTTGGAGAGGGGTATCATTTAGGTATAAAACAATTGCGAGACCGGTAAAGAAGAATAACAATGCTACGATAGCCATATCCTTTTTATTGGATCGGTAATGCCACGATAAACCAATGAGGCCAAGTATTAAGGGTAAGAAATAGAAGTGATTGTTAGCGGGATCTCTTTCGGCTGCAGAAGGTAGGTTATACTGTCCTCCTAATCGTAAGTTGTCAAGGGGCTTGATGCCACTAAGCCAATTTCCATCTGTTAAGTTTCCCAATTGCCCTGATTCATCATTCTGTCGTCCAACAAAATTCCACATGAAATAGCGCCAGAACATCACTCCAGCTTGGTAAGTGGAAAAGAACTGTAGGTTACTAATAAAGGTAGGGTGCTCATCCTTAAGGTTAAGCCAGTGCTTATAAAATTCACTATCCTTCTGGCTATGTGTTCTTGGAAAGATGGTGGTACGGTCGTATTCATAGATAGGTTTGTGTCCTACAAGTGTATATTTATCTTTATCCTTTCTGTATATTGGGCTCCCATCTTTTACAGCAATAGGGTCAGAATCAAAATATTTTCCCGTGATTAATGGGCTAGCGGGGTATTGATCACGTGTTACATACTCAAAAAAAGAAAAGATATTATCAGGCGCATTGTTATTAAGGGAAGGATTAGCAATACCCCTAATAAACACCATCGCGAATGAGCTATAACCAAAAAGAACAAAACAGAAACAGATAAAGAGTAAATTTAATTTTGCTTTATTATGTCTAATCGAATAACGAATAGCATAAACAATCGCGGCAAGGAATAGTAGGATAAAAAAACAAATACCGCTTCCAAAGCTTAAGCCTAATTGATTGACAAAAAAGAGGTCAAAATAAGCAGCTATTTTTATGAAATATTGAACAACGCCCCATAAGATTAACGCCAGTACTAAAAAACTCCAGGCGACCACTTTTGCGATACCTTTAATAGTTACTTGATGAGCTTTTTTAAAATAAATGACTAACGCAAGTACCGGAATCGTTAGGAGATTAAGTAAGTGTATTCCGATAGAGAGGCCCATAATAAAAGCAATGAGGACGAGCCATTTATCTGATCGAAATTCCTGTTCGCTACTTTCCCATTTTAAAATAAGCCAAAATACCAATGCGGTGCATAATGAAGACATTGCGTATACCTCCGTTTCTACAGCAGAAAACCAAAAACTGTCTGAAAAGGCAAATGTTAAAGACCCTATTATACCCGCACCCAGTAGCTGAATGATGTGCAGTTTGTTAAGATCCTGACCTTGTTTAGCGATTATTTTTTTTGAAAGAGCGGTAATGGTCCAAAACAGGAACAACACTGTTAAGCCACTCGCCAAGGCCGACCCTGCATTCATCCAGAAAGCGACATGCGTATGATCGCCAAAGGCTAGATTCGAAAATAGATTCTGCAGCATTATGAAGAGCGGGGCACCGGGTTGGTGGACAATTTGCAATTTATATGCCGATGCAATAAATTCACCGCAGTCCCAAAAGCTGACCGTAGGTTCTTTAGTTAAAAAATAAACAGTTGTAGCGAGCGTACAACAAATCCATCCAAATACGTTATTGAGTTTTTGATAGTGCATATTCATAACCGGCTTATTTTCTTCTATAAAAATAGAGCAGATAATGTTAAAATATGCTGACTGAAATGTTAAATATCTTTAAAGCACGCGTTTTGTTACATTGATAATTGTTCTCGGGCTTTTTTGGAAAGACTATCTAAGACCATGTTATAGCTATGATCAATAAAATCTTTTATCTGTGAAACGTTTAACTCACCATTAATAATGACCGTATTCCAATGCTTTTTATTCATATGATAACCGGGTATTACGCTATTAGGATATTGCTCACGGAGATCAATAGCTAATTCGGGATCACATTTTACATTAAAGGTTAAGGGATGGGAGTCTAAGCCTGTGAGAAGGAAAATTTTGTCGGCAATTTTAAAAACCAGTGTTTCAGGTCCAAAAGGAAAACCTTCTGTAACTGCTTTTTTGCTTAAACAATATGTTCTTAGTTCTTCGATATTCATGATGGTAAGTATCAAGTATCAAGATGTAGGTATCAAGAGTTAGGCCACTTTTAATATCCCTTTACTTAATACGAAGATGTTAATATAAGGGAGGTGCGATTTGCATCTTATGTCTTGCTACTTATGTCTTGCTACTTATTTGCTAATACAAGATAGTAAATTTCATATCTAACGGATTAAAATATTTCAATAAATCATTGATGAGTTCATCTCCGTATTTTACATATAGTAATCCAAAGTTCTCCACTCTTTCCTGTAAATGTCCGTTCGGAAAGAATTTACTTTTTATCTTATCAATCTGAGAAATGGCGTCTTCAAAATTCAATTTATCTGCCTTGACAAATTTCTTTTCCAAATTATCTATAGCCTTACAAAGCCGCGCCTTAATAGCTTCTGCACTGGGTCTTAGTGTAGGGTCAATTTTACTAGCTCTTTCTTTTATTTTGTCGAAAATTTCTTCCATTTCTACCCATTCATCATGTAAACTTAAACGATGTTTTGAGTGTATTCTTACATACTCTTTCTTAAGTAAATCAGCATCTTTAAAGATACTTTTAAAAGTAAGATTCAAACGGAATATTTTATAATCAAGATGTCCGTTGGAGATGATGGCAGAATTGCGGGGTAAAAGTATAGGAAATGGTACCTTATAATAGTCAAAGTTACTTTTTAATTGTAGCCAATAGACGATTTCAGAACCTCCTCCAATATAGCAGAGATTTGGCAACAGTATTTCTTGGTATAATGGACGCATCACAACATTCGGACTAAAGCGTTCGGGGTGATCATCTATTTCCTTTAAAAGCTCCTTTTTAGAAAAGGTTATATTATGGTGTAATACCTGGAAGTCTCCTTCTTTCGTTTCCACTATGCGCTCGCGAAAATCATCTGTTAAGTAAAAGAAGTTAATTTCCCGTGCATGGACTTGGGTTTCAAAACCTTCCTTTTCTAAAGCTTGCGTGGTTTTAATAATTTCACGAAAACTATTTTGCTCAAGGATATCTTGTTTAATATAGGGAGAGAAAGTTCTTTTTAAAGAAGAATCATTTGCATCAACTACTACTAGACCGTACTTGCCAAAAAGACCGTTTACTAAATAGCGGGTTGCATCCGCTAAGTTGGTATGGCTTAAGTATGCTTCTTCCACCAGTTTCGAAAGCTTATCCGAATTATGGGAAAGACCAAGTAATTTTTTATACTTTTTAACGGTGCGAGCCATCGAGATAGTCTCCATTCGCCCAGTGGCTGCACGTGCAGGGATATCCCATTTAATGACTTCTCCTTGAAGCTGAGTGTGGTTTATTTCAGCGAAGTCATGATCCTCTGTTGCCATCCAATAAATTGGTACAAAATTATATGTAGGGTACTTCTCTTTGAGCTCTCTACACAATTTGATCGTACTTACAATCTTGAAAATAAAATAGAGCGGACCAGTGAAGATGTTCAGTTGATGCCCGGTAGTAATCGTAAAAGTATTTTGCTCAGCTAACGATGCAATATTTTGATGAACCGCTGGTTCCTTGTTTTCTAGTGATTTATACTGCTCGAGAAGCGCATTTACTAGTGTGGCACGATCTGTTCCTTCTCTTTTTTGCAGCATCTGTTTTTCAAATCCTTCAAAAGTTGGTTTGTTACCTATAAAGGGAGCTAATTTTTCGTTACTAGCCACGTATGATAAAAGGGTTTCGGAGAAACTATTGGTGTCTTTATAATTGATATAACTTGCCTTCATTCTTTTAGTCATTAGTTTAGGTGTTAGCTAAAACCTATGCTTTTAACGCTATACCTCTACCTTAATTGTACCATATAGATCAAAATCCTCTGCTCTATCAATATGCACATTTACAAATCGGCCAATGGTGGCATAGTTCTCCGTCAAGGGTATTAATACCTCGTTGTCTACCTCGGGTGAATCAAATTCTGTACGACCTACAAAATAATTCTCCTCGGTTCTGTCGATTAGTACTTTATAGTCATTACCTACTTTTTCTTGGTTGATTTCATAAGAAATGTGCTGTTGAAGCTCCATGATCTGCTCCACTCTTGATTGCTTTTCCTCTTCAGGAATATTGTCTTCGAGCGAATAGGCATGTGTTTTTTCCTCGTGCGAATAAGTAAAGCATCCTAATCGATCAAATCGGGTGTCTTCCACCCATTGCATCATTTCTTCGAAATCTTGATGCGTTTCTCCAGGATAGCCACAGATAAGCGTCGTGCGTAATGCAATGGCTGGAACTTTGTCACGAATCTGGTTTACCAGATCGATCGTTTTCTGCTTTGTAATTCCGCGGCGCATTGATTTTAACATATTATCAGCGATATGCTGTAAAGGCATGTCTAGGTAATTGCAAATATTACTGCGTTCATTCATGACATCTAAAATGTCTAATGGAAAGCCTGACGGGTATGCATACTGAAGTCGGATCCATTCAATGCCTTCTACATCAGAAAGATGTTTTAATAGTTCGGAAAGATTTCGTTTTCCGTAAATATCCAAGCCATAGTAGGTCAGATCTTGTGCAATTAAGATGAGTTCTTTTGTGCCATTCTTAGCTAAATATTTAGCTTCTTTAACGAGATCATCAATAGATTTTGAGACATGCTTTCCTCGCATAAGCGGTATTGCACAAAAAGAACAAGGACGATTACAGCCTTCAGCAATTTTAAAATAAGCGTAATGAGTAGGTGTGGTAAGTACACGTTCCCCCAATAATTCATACCGGTAATCGGCACCTACTGTCGTTAAGAGTTCCTTTAGATCATTTGTGCCAAAATAGGCATCAATATTAGGTATTTCTGCTTGAAGCTCTGGTTTATAACGTTCAGATAAACACCCTGTGACAATCACCTTGTCAAGTTTTCCTTCCTCTTTTAATGCACTATATTGAAGAATAGTATCAATAGATTCTTGCTTAGCATTATCGATGAAGCCACAGGTATTAATAACGACGATATCGTCCTTTGTTATATTATTCGCCTCATGTACTACCTCCATTTGGTTTCCCCGAAGCTGCCCCATTAGTATTTCACTGTCATGGATGTTTTTTGAGCAGCCTAATGTTATAACATTTACGCGTGGTTTAGAAGGAGTAATAATTGTTGGTTTTTTTGTTCTCATGCTATGCTCACGTCTCCTATTTGAATAAGGAGTTTACAAACTCTTTTTTATTAAATAATTGCAGATCGTTAATACTTTCCCCAACGCCAATGTATTTTACTGGAATTTTAAATTGGTCAGATATCCCAATTACTACGCCTCCTTTAGCAGTTCCATCTAATTTCGTCAGCGCTAAGGCGTTTACATCAGTAGCTTGGGTAAATTGCTTACACTGTTCTATTGCATTTTGACCCGTTGAAGCATCTAATACCAACAAAATTTCATGTGGTGCGCCAGGCACAACCTTTTTCATGACATTTTTGATTTTAGTAAGCTCATTCATGAGGGCTAGCTTATTATGCAAACGTCCCGCAGTATCAATAATAGCTACATCTTCCTGATTGGCTACAGCCGATTGTACGGTGTCAAAAGCAACAGAAGCGGGGTCGGAACCCATTGATTGCGCTACTACCCGTACGCCCACTCTTTCTCCCCATAATTTAATCTGTTCAACAGCGGCAGCCCTGAAAGTGTCGGCCGCTCCAAGCACAACCTTGTTACCGGCTTCTTTCAATTTATGGGCGAGCTTTCCTATTGTAGTAGTTTTACCTACACCATTAACGCCTACCACCATAATAACATATGGCTTATGATTCCCATATTCAAAAGTTTCAAAATCGTCGCTGTTATTTTCAGCTAGAAGCGCCTGGATTTCTTCACGGAGAATGCCGTTAAGCTCGGAAGTATTAACATATTTGTCTTTAGCGACCCGATCCTCAATACGTTCGATAATTTTTAAGGTGGTGGTTACACCAACATCGGAGGTTACCAAAATTTCTTCCAAATTATCGAGGACTTCTTCATCTACAGTAGATTTTCCTACAACGGCTTTGGTAATCTTTGTGAAGAAGCCTTCCTTGGTTTTTTCAAGCCCTTTATCTAATGCCTCCTGGGTTTCAGGTGTAGGCTCTTTCTTTTTGAAAAAATCAAATAATCCCATAATGTCTATATACGAGCGTCAATGTTTAAGGGTGTAAAGTTACTGTTTTTAACTCGAATTAATTGTTTGTGCAGTATCAAGATTTGGACCAGGAAATCCCAAAATTGAAAGTACTGTCATTACTATAACAATGTGGCCACCATTTACCAGCGTCGCTCTTAGTCGAATTTCCTGATGATCGTTAGCATTAGCCAGGCTCATATTGTCGAGAGGTAGTCTTACTTTTCGTTTTCCATGTCACCGATTCGCTTTTGTAATGCGTCAATTGTTATTTCCTGCGAACGAATGGTTGTTTGCTGAGCGGAAATGACTTTTTTTAAAGCTTGAATAACTTCGTTTGTCAATTTAACCGTTTCTTGGGGTAAGTAATCTTCTAGAGGTTCTTGACAAACATCGGTTCTCTTCGATTCGCCTTTGCCGGTTATAAGCCAATCAGGCGAATATTGGGGATAATTTTCAGCGATTTTAACAAGCCACTTGCTCTGTATGTCTGTGCTATTAGCCAATGCCCTCGAAAAAACCCCTTTACTAGCACCAATTGATGCTTCTAGGGCCGTCACACTAATTCCTTCTTGATCGGCTATTTCTTTAATTCGCTTTAGAATAAAACTCATTGATTTTAATTTTCTTCAAAATAATTTGATATGAAGAAAAATAGTTCTTAAATTTGATATGTTGATTATAATTATTCCTGAACCATTTTTCTAAAACCTAAAAGAGATGAAAAATAAGCAAAAGAAATTGAAAGCTGAAAATTTTCGGTATATAAAGAAACAGGTCATTAAGAATCCGATGATGTATATTGATGATTTTTTCAAGCACCAAACTTCCGTAGATCATTGGATGCGCGATATCAGCCACATGGTAAACGCGAGTGCTTACCCTGAAATGGCTAGCCCGGGGGTTGTTGATAGCGGATACTATTGTAAACAGCTGATAGAGCAGGTGGAAGTTGCTTATATCATTTATAAGCAATGCGGATTAAAAAAACAGCAGGAGCCATTAGTCTTTTTCAGGAAGCGAGATGATTATTATGCGTATTCTTCCCGTGGCGAGTACTCCTTTAATGGACAAATCAATCCTTCAGACACGATAAGTAGGTTTTTTTCATTCCAATCACTACAAAAATGGTACGACACTTTTGATGATATGATGCTTTCGTCTACTCATCCAGAGACTATCTATTACGATCAATTCGGTAGTAAGATTGCTGTTTTCCACGAGCTACTACTCCGACTTGCGCAGGCCATGTATGTGATTCACCGGGAGGGCGGGCTCCCTTTGCAAGTGCCATCTTATGTTATTGCCCAACCTACTGATGCCTTCGAGGGCAAAATGCCCCGTACCAAGTTAGGAGAACTCGTTCACAGTATCATTGATAAACAGCAAGCGGAGGAGGCGGCTGAATTGGAATTGGTTTTCGAGAAGGCATATGGTGGAGCAAAGCCAGTGAATAAAGATGTGGAGGTGATAGAACAATAATGACTAATGCTATGCAAGAATCTAAATCAAAACGCGTTTCCGTATGGTTATGGCATGAAGACTATCCGCACTCGCTAAATGAAGAAGAACTGCGTACGCCTGCATTAGTGCTCCGAGATGTATTCAGTCAATTTTCGTTAGCAGACTGTCAATATCTGTTATGGGAGTGGCAGCATTGCCACTATCGTCCTTTTTTATTCGCGTTTGGGAATGGGTTGCTCACGCTTTTCCGCTTTCGAAAAATGTTGAATAAACTGTTGGACGTGGCGTGGTTAATTACGCGCGACGTAGATGACGGTCATTTGTTTCGCTTATGCGATGAGAAAAATGCAAATCACTTACTAGGTGATAATTATTTCATAGCCTTGAAGAAGGAGGATTTGTGGGATTTGAACAGGACGTTGAGCAAAATGCTAAGTAAAGGCGGTGGACTGCAGTGGTGGAAGAATATCCTCTATCATTGGTGGGGGATGGGGGTTGATAAAAGTCAACTGGACGACGGAGGACGTACGAATCCTACAGATGAAATCCCCCAATTTATGCAACTGATTTTAATGATTGAAATACAATATGTACTGGCTATGAGTTTAGATGTAACCGCAGGGGAGAGCAAATTTGCTGCAACGGCTTATCTTTCGAGAGAAGAGGGTCAATATCCGTTTAAAACGTTAATGAAAATGTTTAGTAAATGGGAATATGATAGCTTGAAGGACAACCTTAGGGACGTTTATTATCTTGTTGACTATGGAATGGACGAAGGGAATCTCAGCAAGCATAATGGTTTGATACATACCCAGCATAAGATGGTTGCTTTGGCTGCTATACTGGCACAGAAGGAAGATGAATATTTTGCTAAGCCAGAAATTTTTAGATTTAAGGATGAGGAGATTGGAAGCTTTTGGGAACACGACCATTATGTGCCCTTCCATCACTTAAGCAAAAGCGAATATGAAAACCCACTTGCTACGCTGCGTCAATTTAATTTCGCTGAATTAAATCGTAAGCTCCATCAATATACGGTGTTTCTAGTGGAAAGACATCGGTTTGAGCTAGATGATGAAGTGCTTTCTTTCGCCGATTTGTTCCAACAATTGGAACGATTGCTTGAAACGCTTTATCTTTTTATCGTGCAACGTATTCGAATTGGCTACTAAGCCAAAAATTGATTTGTTATGATAGTACAGACACAACCAGGATTGATTGCCTTGGAACACAAGCGCAACATCCATAGCATAGAAGATTTAAGTTCATATTATTGGGAGTTTTTTGATGCCACTGATTATGAGCATCATTTGCTCCGTAATGAGGAAGTCTTCAGAACGGTTATTTCCAATGGAATTTATTCGGGTATACATGCCGAAAATGATATTTACCAATTGGAACTGAATAGACGTTTAATGGATATCGCATGGCTGTATTTGGAATGTTTAGAAAACGGTGACAGTATCTTTGAACCGTATCTTCCGCAGAACCCATATATGCAGAAGTTTCATTATCAGTGCGAGAGTACCTATTACTACGACCAAAATTCAGACGTCGTACTCATACAAGACGACAATCGCCCCAATCCCTTTACGGCAAAAAAGGAATATAGGGAGGTGATTACTCGGTACAAAGGGGAAGTTCGTTGGCTAACACCCAGTGAAATCGCCCATCCACATTGGTTCTATGCGCAGCTATTTAATAAGCGAAGGTATCCGCAATGGCTGGAGCTACTGGACACCTGGGCAGAGTATACGCTCATTGAGCGAAGTATTTGTGAAAAACTGGATGGGGGTGATGTGTATGACACCTTCGTGTTTTTTCAGAAGCTTACGGAAATAACGCACTTGCTCTTTATCGATCGTTGCAAAATGGATAATCCGGACTGATTATTTCAAATTAAAGGGAAGCCATGGCAAATGACGCGTATTGTCGAAGGAAAAACTGATCGTTGGTTTGAAATTGGCCTCAAAATATTCTGGTAGCACTATCTAAGTAACGGCAGAGACTTTGTCAGAAGATTTTAAGCCAGAGTTTTTGGATACTTTTTGCGGAAAAAAGTATCACAAAATTGAATAAAGGGGTTGTGGGTATAATACCAGATACTCATAAAGCAATTACGAGCGATACAAACAATGCCTTAAAAGCGTTATCCATGAGTTATATACATCTTTAGTTCCATATAATGGTTTCATTACTACTTTTGTACTTCTTCCTATACCTATTCTATACTACCATGCTTACTATCCAATTCGTTTGCGACGCACCTTAACTAAGATGAGATAGAGCCTAGGTCTGCCTGAATCAGGGAAAGACTAAAGGATGGCTAGGGGATACATGAATGAAAGCTAAAGCGTGAACGGACTTGAGCGGACTTTAATGGAGTTGAGCGGACTTGAACGGACTTTGTATGGTAAACAAAGCAGTAGATGGTTTAGAAAAATTATGCTTAGATCTTAAAGAAAACTAAACTAGCATAGTTCCAAAGATAAATAAAATGAGTGAAGAAATAGAATAATTGAGGGGTAATATAACAAAAAAAGCCCTTGTTATGAAGGGCTTCATTATACATTAACTCAATAATTATTAAGCGTTGCTTTCTGCAACAATTTCTTTTGCCGCTTCAACAGCATCTTTAATGTGATCGTTGTGAGCTATTAGTTCTTTGAAAGTATAAGCACCAGTTTTTGGTGATCTAACGGCGGTAATTACTTTCGTATAGTCTTTACCTTTACCGGTTTTAAGGGTCGCAACGGTTTTCTTAGCCATTTTCTTATATTTTTTATGCTCTCAAGAGGTTAGTAAAATATTACTTAATCTCCTTATGAACGGTTACTTTTTTAAGTACTGGGTTGTATTTTTTTAATTCCAAACGCTCAGTTGTATTTTTTTTATTTTTTGTGGATATATAACGAGACATGCCCGGTAAGCCACTTTCTTTATGTTCGGTACATTCCAAAATTACCTGAACTCTGTTACCTTTTTTAGCCATTGTTATGTTGTCTTAATGCCGCAATTCTGCGGGAAATTTTGTACTACAGGATAAAGTTTATACGTAATAAAACGTTAAACTAAACGTATCCCTTTTTAATAAATTTATTAATGACTGCTGTAATACCATTTTTATTGATGGTTTTGATTGCAGACGTAGATACCTTTAATGTTATCCAACGGTTTTCTTCCGGGATAAAAAACCTTTTTGTTTGAAGGTTAGGGTAAAATTTACGCTTGGTTTTAACGTTAGAGTTGGAAACGTTATGTCCGTTTAAAGCTGCTTTACCTGTTAAATCACAAATTCTTGACATGACTATATGATGTTCGTTCTGTTATTAAAACTCCAGTTTCTTAAAGAGTGTGCAAATATCTGAAAATGTTTTTATTTATGCAAGCTTGTAGGCAAAAATGTTTTTTATGATGTACATCATTTTTAGCGCAGGGTTTAAATATGAGTAAAGATAATATTGTTTTTAGAATGTTTTTATATAAAATTAAGTTTTATATGCTAATTTGCGATTTTGTAGGAGCCTGTTTAAATTTATATTGTAAAAATGTTTATAGCTTATTTTTGAGCGAGACGAGGCATGTTTTTGAAGAGATAGCTTGCGTCTACCTCAAGAAAACATAACAAAGTCGCAGCCAAAAAGAAGCATAAACAAATTATTAGATGAATTTTAAATAGGTTCTAAGAATAAACCAATTTATTTTTTGACCAATACTTTAAAACCAATAATTAATGATGAAAGAAAACGGATCTTTAGAGGTACCTCCCGCCAAAGGTTTATGGAAAGTCATAGGAGCTTCTTCCCTTGGAACGCTGATTGAATGGTATGATTTTTATATTTTTGGCAGTTTAGCCGTTATTATATCCACCAAATTTTTTCCTGCTGATAACCCAACCGCCGCATTCTTATCGACGCTGGCCACTTTCGCCGCAGGTTTTGTTGTACGTCCATTTGGAGCACTCTTTTTTGGAAGATTGGGTGATATGATCGGACGAAAATATACGTTTATGGTAACCTTATTAATAATGGGCTTATCGACTGTTGCCATTGGATTAATACCGGAGTATAAAACAATAGGTTTTTTAGCGCCTATCCTAGTGCTCGTATTACGCTTGCTCCAAGGTTTAGCACTCGGTGGTGAATACGGTGGGGCTGCCACTTATGTTGCGGAGCATGCTGAACCTCATCGTAGAGGGGAGCGAACCTCTTGGATACAAACAACGGCATCTTTTGGCCTATTTATCTCTTTGGCTGTTATACTTCTGACACGGAAATCTATGTCGGATGAAGCTTTTATGGATTGGGGCTGGCGGGTGCCTTTTTTAATCTCTGTTATTATGGTGGTTGTAAGTTACTTTATCCGTAAAAATATGGACGAGTCACCTTTATTTAAAAAAATAAAAGATGAAGGTAAGATCTCTGCTAATCCGCTGAAAGAGTCCTTTGGCCATAAATTTAACTTTAAATTTGTTTTACTGGCATTGTTTGGTGCAGCAATGGGGCAGGGAGTAGTGTTTTATACTGGGCAATTTTATACCTTATCTTTCTTGCAAAGAGTGTGCAACATAGATTTTGATCAAACCAATTACATCTTAGGCATAGCAATTTTTTTTGGTACCGGATTGTTTATCTTTTTTGGCTGGCTTTCAGACAAGGTAGGAAGAAAAGCCATTATGATGACTGGGATGATCTTAGCGGTACTTACCTATAGACCAATTTATGAAAAAATTTACAATTTAGCTGATACGAGCAAGAAACAAGAAACAGTAGAAGGTTTCAATACGTCCAAAAAAAGAGAAAAGCTCCTACAGGAAGATTATGGGGCAAAGGAAGTCATTATTACCACTAAACATAGTGTTTATGATGATGGTACAGAGAAGAAGGAGGTCATTAAAGAATATTTGAACCCTTTAACAGAGGAGGTCGTACATACGGAGAATTCTACGGCTATACATCTCATTCCCAAGGATATTTGGCAGTTGATTGCACTCGTGTTTTTGCAGGTCATGTATGTAACCATGGTTTATGGGCCAATTGCTGCGTTCTTGGTAGAAATGTTTCCTGTAAATATTAGGTATACCTCTATGTCATTACCCTATCATATTGGTAACGGTATTTTTGGCGGTTTAATGCCTACTGTTGCGACTTATTTGGTTGCAAGAGCGCAAACGGCAAATACGATAGCAGCACAAGCCGGAAAAGATTTACCTTTCGATAAACCCTACTTGGAAGGTCTTTGGTATCCCATTATTATTATCGGAGTAAGTTTTATAATTGGTATTATTTATATTACTAATAAAAACGCAGAGAAAGCGGTAAACACACTTAACAAATCGACGAATGATGAATAGTATAAAGAAATATTTGGGAATTTTATGGATAATACTTGCGCTCGTAGCTGGTTATTACTTAATAGTGAGCCAAGCCATTCCGCAGTTTAGAAGTGGTAACCCGGAAGATCTGGTGCCAGCTATTGTATACACATTTGTATTGATGCCGATTATTAGTGGTGGCTTGTTGATTTTTGGTTGGTATTCACTAAAGGGTGAATATGATAGCGAAAAAATGTAAAAAATATTGGCGTAAAATGATAAAACATAGATTATTTTGTTGCGTAATCTTTTGGAAAGGCTTATAAAGATTACTAACTTGGGTGCGTAAAATCAGCAAATAATATTTTTTAGCTAACCATTAGAGGAGTTTACTATACAAGCTTTTTGAGTTCGCTGTGATTTAGACGCATTGAAGAATAAACAAAACATAAACTAAATTAATAACGGTAATGAATTTAAAAGTAAGGTCATTCGAAGATTATAAGGAAACCTACAAAAAAAGTGTGGAGCGGCCAGAAGAGTTTTGGGCAGGAATAGCTGAAGAATTCAAGTGGCGGAAAAAATGGAGTAAGGTACTCTCTTGGGACTTTGAAGGTCCGTCTGTAAAATGGTTTGAAGGAGGTAAGCTTAATATAACGGAGAATTGCTTGGATAGACATATTCAAGAATTAGGAGATAAACCTGCTATTATATGGGAGCCTAATGATCCAAATGAAAGTTATCGTATTTTAAGTTATAAACAATTATTGTTTAATGTTGAACAGTTTGCGAATGTTTTAAGGAACAACGGTATCAAAAAAGGTGATCGCGTATGTATTTATTTGCCGATGGTACCGGAGTTAGCGATTGCCGTACTAGCTTGTGCACGTATAGGTGCCATCCATTCAGTAGTGTTCGGGGGCTTTTCCGCCCAATCTATAGCAGATAGAATAAATGATGCGCAATGTAATCTTGTCATTACTGCTGATGGCAGTTTTAGAGGTACTAAGGTTATTGAATTGAAGGATATTGTTGATGATGCGCTTGGACAATGCAAGTCTGTGGAAAAAGTAATCGTTCTTACGAGAACGCGTACACCAGTATCCATGATAAAGGGGCGTGATGTATGGTGGGAAGATGAAATAAAAAAGGTAGAAACGCAAGGAAATCCGCATGTTCCCGCAGAAGAAATGGATGCTGAGGATATGTTGTTTATTCTCTATACATCAGGTTCAACAGGAAGTCCTAAGGGTGTAGTTCATACTTGTGGTGGTTACATGGTTTATACAGGTTATACCTTTGCGAATACCTTTCAATACGAGCAAGGCGATGTGTATTTTTGTACAGCAGATATCGGATGGATTACAGGTCATTCTTATATTGTTTATGGCCCGTTATCGCAAGGCGCTACTTCCCTAATGTTTGAAGGAATTCCTACTTTCCCCAATGCAGGTAGATTATGGGACATTGTAGAAAAGCATAAAGTAAATATAGTATATACTGCTCCAACTGCGATTCGCTCTTTAATGGGGGCTGGAGATGAATATGTGGATGGAAAAGATTTCAGTACCATTAAGACACTGGGATCAGTAGGAGAACCTATTAACGAAGAGGCATGGAAATGGTTTGATGAAAAAGTAGGAAAAGGACAAGCGCCAATAGTAGACACTTATTGGCAAACCGAAACAGGTGGTTTTATAATTAGCCCAATTGCCGGAATTACGCCAACAGTACCGAGTTATGCCATGTTTCCTCAGCCCGGAATACAACTTGCTTTAATGGATGAAAACGGTAAGGAAATAGAAGGAAATGATGTCAGTGGAAATCTATGCGTTAAGTTTCCATGGCCGGGAATGTTAAGGACTACTTATGGCGATCATGAACGTTGCAAAAAGACTTATTTCTCTACCTACAAAAATATGTATTTTACCGGCGACGGATGCTTGAGAGATAAAGATGGTTATTATCGTATTACCGGCCGTGTTGACGATGTGCTAAATGTTTCCGGGCATCGAATTGGTACTGCAGAAGTAGAAGATGCTATTAATAGACATAGTGATGTAATAGAATCTGCGGTGGTTGGTTATCCACACACGATAAAGGGGCAAGGTATATATGCTTTTGTAGTTGCAGGGGAACATTTAAAAGATGCAGATTTAATGCGTGGAGATATTAATAAAACGGTATCACGTATTATTGGAGCAATTGCCAAACCCGACAAAATTCAGTTTGTTAAGGGGCTGCCGAAAACCAGATCAGGCAAAATTATGAGGCGGATTTTACGTAAAATCGCAGAGGGAGACACTTCCAATTTAGGCGATATCACAACCTTATTAGACCCTGAAGTGGTAGAGGAAATAAAAAAAGGTGCTCAAGAAATGAAGGGGAAGTAGGAATAGTACCGTCAAACAATTTATCTCATAGGCTGTTTAACTACAAACGAACAAATTTTATTTACGTATTAAAAAACTGATAAAAATGGGAAATTTAAAGTTAAAAGGTGTATGGAATGAGGTTAAAGGAAAAGCAAAACAAGCTTATGCCGATTTAACAGATGACGATTTATTGTATGAAGAGGGGAAAGAAGATGAATTAGTAGGGCGCTTACAAAAAAAGACAGGAAAAACCAGGGATCAGGTAGTTGACTGGCTTAATAATCTTTAATATAACTTTACAAAGATAATTGCAGAGGATAATCAAATGGTTATCCTCTGTTTTATTTTGGGATTTTTTTATTAATTGACATTTATTTTTAAGCCAAAAAGTAATGTTAGTATCTTCGCAACATGAGTAAACAAAAGCCAACTATTTTAGTAGTTAACGATGATGGAATAACAGCTCCGGGTATTAAGGTCTTACTGGAAGAAATGCAGTCATTAGGGAAAATAATAGTTGTTGCGCCCGACAGTCCTCAATCTGGTATGGGCCACGCTATCACTATCGGTAAACCACTTCGTATAGAGCCTGTAACTATTTATCCAGATGTAGAAATGTATAAGTGCTCTGGAACACCTGTTGATTGTGTAAAACTAGCTGTGAACAAAATTTTTAAAGGACGTAAGCCAGATTTATGTGTTTCAGGAATTAATCATGGGCTCAACAACTCCATTAATGTATTGTACAGCGGAACAATGTCGGCGGCTGTTGAAGGAGCTATTGAGAGTATTCCATCTATCGGCTTTTCTTATGATGACCATACTTTTGATGCAGATTTTGAAAATTGTAGACCTTTTGTTAGAGAAATAGCTAGTCAGGTATTAAAAAATGGCATCCAGTTCGGTACATTGTTAAATGTGAATTTTCCACAGGGCACGATAAAAGGGGTGAAAGTATGCCGACAAGCGGATGCTAAATGGGCTGAAGAATTCGACGAACGAATGGATCCGTATAACAGACCATACTATTGGTTAACCGGCAAATTTGTTTTAAATGATAGAGGGGAAGATACCGATGTATGGGCACTTAATCACGGCTTTGCTTCGCTGGTGCCGACTCAATTTGATATGACCGCTCATCATGCTATACCGCAGTTAAACTCGTGGTCTTTTGATGTGAAATAGCCTAAATGCGGAATAGTTCTAGTTTGCTTATTAAGAAAGCAAATAGCGACGGACTAACCTAAAATAATATGTTTAAGAGAAATAATCTTTTTTTTGGCGTTTTATTGGGTGTTATAGCACCATTAATGGCCTATTTATTGTCCGAGCACTCACCGCTAGGTAATCATTTCGCCGACAAACCATTAACATTATATGCCGTCGCAGGAGTTGTTAATTTGCTAATCTTAAGGTATTTTTATAAGCAAGAATTAACGAGGACAGGTGGGGGAATGGTTGCATTGACTTTTTTTGGTTTGATATTGTTGCTCTTATTTAAAAAGGTATTATGAGGGTAGATATTTATTAAAATGAATCGTAGGCAGGGAAGTATTTATTAAATAAGTTTTTAATGGACTATTATATTGTAGCGGGTGAGACTTCAGGTGATCTTCATGGAGCGAATCTTATATATGCCCTAAAGGAACAAGATCCAAATGCAACCTTTCGTATCGTTGGGGGTGACAAAATGGAGGCTGCGAGTACCCAAAAAGCGGTGTTGCATACGTCACAAATGTCCTTCATGGGGTTTATAGAGGTATTACTGAATATTAGGAGTATCCTGAAAAATTTAAAGAACGTAAAAGCGGATTTACTTAGACATCGCCCTGATGCATTGATCTTAATTGATTTTCCAGGATTTAATCTTAAGCTTGCGGCTTTTGCAAAGCAACACGATATAAAGGTATTTTACTATATATCACCTAAGGTATGGGCCTGGAATACCAAAAGGGTTAAGAAAATTAAACGTATCGTAGATCATCTCTTTTGCATCTTGCCATTTGAAGTGGGGTTTTATGACCAATGGGGTATGAAAGTGGATTATGTAGGTAATCCTTTACTAGATGCGGTGAGTCAATATAGGTTTAATTCGACATTCAAAGAAGCCAATAATTTAATCAATAAACCTATTATCGCCCTACTACCGGGGAGTAGGAAGATGGAAATTAGCAAACTGCTTCCAGAGATGATGAAAGTGGTGAAACTATTTCCTGGGCATCATTTCGCAATAGCTGGGGCGCCAAATTTTGATCAGAGTTATTACGAGCAGTTTATGCATGGAGCTACTATTCCCGTTATTTTCGATCAGACTTACGATCTGTTGAACAATGCTGAGGCTGCTGTGGTAGCAAGTGGAACAGCCACGTTGGAAACCGCCTTGCTCCATATCCCCCAGGTGGTGGTATATAAAGCTAACGCAGTATCCATTGCGATCGCTAGACGGGTTATAAAAGTTGATTATATATCGCTGGTTAACTTAATTATGGATAGGGAAGTAGTGAAAGAGCTTATACAAAATGCCGCTCATTACGACGCAATTGCTGAGGAATTAGATCAGTTGCTCAATAACCGATCTTATCGCGAGCGCGTTCTTGCCGATTATAATGCATTGGCGGCAATCATGGGTGAGCCTGGCGCTTCCTCAAAGACTGCTAAGCTAATAGATAAGTATCTGAAATGATTTAATTTGCTTTTTCTTTATAGTTGGTTCCAGTGTAGCACAGCTAATGCGCTAGGCTGATTTTATTCACGTATCACCTCCCCTCCACCTACCTTTCATCCAGGTGTTATATATCTTTTTCCGGTACATCTTGCTTAGCTCAAAGGTACCTATTGAATATATGTTCTGTACTTCATTAAAGCATTTCGGGAGTTATTAAATGCTTGTTTTGATGGCTTTTTGTTCTTTTGGTAATTTTTCAGCGAGTTATTAAAAAATTGAGACTAAAAAGGAACCATTAGAAAAATTGCCTACAAAGCGATACATCTATTAGCTTCACGTTTTTCGCAAATAAGCATGTTTTTTTGATAAAATTTGTAGGTTTTGAAAACAAAGTGCTTATATTTGTTTATATGTTCTACATAATGTAGAGTGTAGAAATAACCAATATAACGACGGCATGAACAGCCCTATTCCAGAACTGATCATTGACTAATAAATACCATTATAAACATGGAAAACCAAAGACCACTCACCAAGCTTGCATTGCTATTGGTTATTCTATGCTCCTTCAATGTGGGCACCGCCCAAATGTTGCAAAAGCCGAATATTATTGTGTTTCTAGTCGACGATCTGGGATATAGCGATGTCAGTTGTTACGGTAGTGATTACTACGAAACACCTCATATCGATCAGCTGGCCGAATTAGGGATGAGGTTTACCAATGCATACGCCAGTAGTGCACTTTGTTCGCCAACAAGAGCAAGTCTTCTTACAGGCAAAAATCCCGGACGTTTACACATTACCCATGCCATTCCCATTAAGGGGTACAAACGTATTGATGGGGGAAAAGGAACTCGGTTGAAAGACGCGGATTATGTAATGAATCTTCCTTTGGAGGAAGTGACGATCGCCGAAGCGTTGAAGACTGGGGGATACACCACTGCCAGTATCGGCAAATGGCATGTATGCGATGACTCGGCCTACTATCCCAAATACCAAGGGTTTGATATCAACATCGGCGGCAATCATCACGGACATACGGGTGAGCACTTTTATCCGTACCATGGCAGATGGCGGATGGCAGAAGGACATCCGTGGGTGGAATGGAATACGTTGCCTGATGGTGAACAGGGAGAGTATCTGACTGACAGATTGACTGCTGAAGCGATCGAATTTATCGAAAGCAACAACGACAAACCTTTCTTTCTGTATTTGTCTCACTATGCGGTGCACACACCCATTCAGGCAAAGAAGGATATTCAGTCGCGTTATGAGCAAAAGGCACCGGACACATTGAAAGGGCATGTGAAACCGGCTTATGCTGCCATGATTGAAAGTGTGGATGCTAGTATGGGGGCCATCATGGAGAAATTGGAGTCGTCGAGGCTTGCGGAAAATACCATCATCATCTTTACTTCCGACAATGGGGGATATGGCAAGCAGACATCAAATTATCCCTTCCGCGGTAATAAGGGTAACTTCTATGAAGGGGGAATTAGAGTGCCGCTGATCATTCATTGGCCGGGGGTCACTGACCGGAAATTGATTTCGGAAACGCCGGTGATCACCGCTGATCTTTATCCAAGTTTGTTGGATATGGTGGGCTTGCCCCTGATGCCTGATCAACACCAGGACGGTGTCAGCTTGGTTCCAGTACTCAAGCAGAAGGGGGTACTGCAACGAGACGCTCTATATTGGCATTTTCCAAATTACGTCGGTACCGGCCATCCCAATCCGTCTGCTCCGCTCAGTGTCATCCGATATCAGGATTGGAAGCTGATTGAATCATTGGAAGACGGGGCGCTGGAACTGTACAATTTAAAGGCTGATCAAGAAGAATCGCATAATCTAGCCCAGTCAAATATAAAATTGGCGAAATCCCTTCAGCAGATGCTCGAAAGGTGGAGAAGCCAAACCGGTGTACAACTACCCGTAATCAATCCTGCATATCAAAAAATAAAAAATGAACCATGGTAAGCTCCATCTGACTGATGGATTGAAAACCGCTTTGGGGTTCATGAGTGCCAAAAGTAAAATAGAATTGACGAATAATTATTTACAAATGAAACATATAAGGAAATTTTTACGATCGTTTTTCACCTTTTTAATTTGCATACACGTGATTGGCGCAGCAGCACAGCCCATACCAGCGCAAGAAAAGGAAGAAGTAGTGGTATTTGAGCCAAAAATAGGAGAATATTCGTCTATCCGTATACCGGCGTTGGCGCTGACAAAAAAAGGAACCCTACTCGCATTTGCTGCGGGACGGATAGAAAGCGCAAGCGATTGGGCGGACATGGACTTGCTGTTGCGGCGGAGCGAAGACGGCGGTAAAACATGGGGCGCTGTACAGGTAGTTGCCAAACGTGCGGGAGGCAAACCTACCGACAATCCCGCCCCTATCGTAGATCGTGATGGTACCATCCATTTGTTATACCAACGTGATTATGCTTACGCATATCATATTCAATCTACTGATGACGGACACAGCTGGTCGCAGGCTGTAAACATTACTGCTACTTTTGAAGCATTTAAGCAGGATTACGACTGGAAGGTGTTGGCCCCATCTCCTGGGCATGGCATACAGCTTAAGAGTGGGCGGTTATTGGTGCCTGTATGGCTTGCCAATTCGGATAAGATAAAACCGCATAGAAGTCATCGGCCTTCCCGTATCGCGACCATCTATAGCGACGACAACGGAAAAACGTGGCACAGGGGCGTGATGGTGCCTGAGGTGGAAGGGTTTAAAAACCCCAGTGAAACCATGGCTGTGCAACTCCCGGATGGCAGGGTAATGCTGAGCATCCGTAATGAGTCTGATAAAAGACGGAAAGGCATAAGCTTCAGTAAGAATGGGATTTCAGAATGGACTGCCCCCACTTATGACGAAGCATTGTTTGAACCGATCTGCATGTCTAGCATCATCGCTACCCAATACCGAAAGAAGAATTATTTACTCTTCTTGAATCCAGACAGTGAACACATTCCTAAACATCCCCGGCAGAATCTAACACTGAAAGCGAGCAACGACAGTGGTAAGACTTGGATAATCGAGCAGGTGGTCAATGAAGGGATTTCGGCTTATTCAGATATTGCTGTGGGAGCTAACGGAGCTGTTTACTGTTTGTTTGAAACCAAACACAATCCTACAGATAGCTGGTCGCTGGTTTTAAAACAGTTGGATTTAAAAGGGTTGGTAAACGACTGAATGCAGTGAAACAGGCTAACGCCAAGTGCCCGCTTTTTAACTTCGAATACGACATAGAAAAGGAAAGCTAGTATTAATAAAAAATAATAGGCAAGGGCCGTCATAGCTAAAGCATTACCTATTTACTTGATGTTGATCCCGGCAATGGTTGGTGGGGTAGTATGTGAACCAATATATGAGCGAACATTAGGGCAGAGCCATGCCAGCAAATCCGTTTAATTTTTTTTAATTAAAAGTTTTGAAATGTGGTGTTAAGTCTTTTATATTTGTTCATATGTTCTACATAATAACCAATTTCCAATTATTAAACTTAACTCTATGTCATGAAGGTTTGTTTGTTATTTATTGTTTTCCTGTATTGCGCTGTTTTTTCGGTGCAACATGTAGCCGCACAGGATAGAAGGGTTACAGGTACCGTCAGTGGGGCTGACGGAAAGCCGCTGGAAGGGGTGACTGTTTCACTCAAGGGTTCAACCGTAAAAGCCACTACGGATAAAAACGGCGCATTTCACATCGGTGTTCCTCCTCTGGGTGGAGCGCTTATTTTTTCAACTATTGGTTTTGAAACAAAAGAAGCTTCAATACCGACATCGAATGAGATTATTGTCACGCTAGTTGAAGCACATGAGAATCTAGATGAAGTGGTAGTAGTGGGATACGGTACACAGTCCCGACGAACGCTTACTTCAGCGATTACGAAGATAGGGGGAGAGGTTTTACGTGACATTCCCATCACTACAGTTGGAGAGGGATTGAGAGGTAAAGTTGCCGGTGCACGGGTGTATCAATCTAATAACACACCCGGTGCAGATGCTGTTTTTCGGATACGTGGTGGTTCGTCCATTAATAAATCCAACGATCCGTTGGTACTGGTAGATGGGGTAGAACGAGCGTTTTCAGGTGTCAATCCGAACGATGTGGAATCGATTGAAGTACTGAAAGATGCCGCTTCCACTGCTATTTATGGATCGCGTGCTTCTAATGGGGTAGTGCTGATTACCACCAAACAGGGTTCATCCTCGCAGGCGCCACGGATCACGTTTGACGTAAGCCTTGCGCATCAGGAACCGGAAACGCTGATCGATTTCATGAATGCACGCGACTATATCAATACGGTGAGGCCTGCTGTGGCCTTGAGTCCGACTCCGGAGTACAATAGTGCCTCGGGATATTCAGCAAGTTCAGGCAATGATGCAAATTCTCTTTATTCCACTCGATACCTGGGCGAAGGCGAAGCTGTGCCCGCAGGGTATCATTCGATGCCCGATCCGCTCGATCCGAGTAAAACATTGATATACCAAGATAACGATTATCAATCGCTGATGTTCCGTGAGGTGCTTTGGCAAAATTATTACCTCGGTGTAGATGGTGGTAACGAATTTCTTCGGTATGCAGCAAGCGGTGGCTATACAAATGATGGCGGTGTAGCCTTGGGGACTGGTTACTCCCGCTATAGTGCACGTGCAAAGACGGATGCGAAAATCTCAGAACGACTTACGTTAAATACGGCTTTCGATTTTTCATTAACGCGTTCGAGTGAGTTCGAGAACCAGATGAATGTGATTGCAAGGGGATTGGCGACACCTGCTACGCAGAAAGTGTATTATGCTGACGGTCGGCCGACACCGGGTTACAATGCTAGTTCACCGAACCCTGTTTGGTGGGACTATACACGCGACGTAGCAAATAAGGACCGACGGCTTTCGTTGATTGGAGGATTGAATTATCGGATTCTGGACCAATTGAAGGCTAATGTCCAAGTTTCGAACTATAGTCACGTCACGCAATATGATTATTTTGAGAAAGCACATGAATTCAGCGGTCTCCGAACCACAAAAGCAACATTCGGCGAGTTGGAAAGGACGAAATTAGACGCATATCTTTCTTATGACGAGACTTTTGGCAGCCAACATTCAGTGTCCGGGATGGCAGGCTACTCCTATCAGGTGACCGATAACAAAGGATTTTCGGCTAGTGCCACAGGTGCCAGCTCGGATAAGGTGCCTACATTGACAGCCGGCCCGAACAAAACCGGTGCAGACAGTAATTTTGATAAGCAAGTGCTTATCGGTTATTTTGGCCGTCTATCTTACGATTTTAAGAAAAAATATTTGCTGATGGCCACCTTTAGGGTCGACGGATCGTCGCTCTTTGCTAGAGAAAATAGATGGGGCTTTTTTCCTGGTATATCTGGCGGGTGGATCATGTCAGACGAAAATTTCCTGAAGGACAATCGGGTGATTAATTACCTGAAATTGCGGACGAGCTACGGACAGACAGGTAATAACTCAATAGGATTATACGATGCTTTGGGCCGCTTTGCCACCGATGCACGGTATAATGGAAATGCAGGTATTGTGCCCGGAAATGTAGGCAGTGCGACATCTAGTATGCCGAATAGGAACTTGACCTGGGAAACATCAACCCAACTCGATGCCGGTTTCGATCTGAATATTGTTAACAACCGAATTTCAATCAGCGCCGATTATTTTAATAAGGTCACCGAAGACCTGCTGTTTAGTATGGAACTGCCAAATACTTCCGGGTTTAATAACGTGCAAACCAATGTCGGTAAGGTGCGATTCCATGGTTATGATCTGGAACTTTCGTCGCGAAATATACAGACGGATGCCTTTTCCTGGGATTCAAAATTAACCTGGAGCTTTGTCAAGAACAAAGTGCTTGAATTGCCCGACAATGGACGCGATCGGAATCGTATCGGTGGAATCACCTTATCGGATGGGACGGCTTATGGTGGTACGGCAGAAGGGGAACCATTGTATCGGTATTATGGTTATATGGTGGATCACATCCTGCAGAACGCCGAACAGGCGGCAAATGCACGATACGACGAAAGCGCTAGGGGTTGGGATCCTGCAGATGGGCAAAACATCCGTGGACGCAAGCTACCGGGCGATTATGAATGGATGGATCGCAACGGTGACGGACGGATTAACAACATGGACCAGTTTGAGCTCGGTGTAACTGTGCCACACACCACAGGTGGATTGAACAACTCCTTTTCTTACAAAAACTTTAGCCTAAATGTCTTTGTGGATTGGGCTTTGGGCCATTCGATTAACCATAATGCCTATATGCGCTATTTCATGAATACTTTTGCCAATAATTACACGCTTGTGGACAGAGTGAAAGAGACATGGACGCATGAAGGGGATGACACAAAGTATGCCCGGTTTACGGCGAATGACCCAGATGCGGGTAACTCGAATTTTTCGAGAACATCTAATGTCTTTAATTATAAAGGTGACTACCTCTGTATCCGAGAAGTAACTTTGCAGTACCGACTGCCGGAAAAAGTCTTCAGTAAACTAGGCGTAAAAAGTATGGTCCTTACCCTTTCGGGGAATAATTTACACTATTTCTCCGCCTTGCGAGGAACAGGTATTTCGCCCGAAGTAGGGGCGTCCACTACGTATAGTAATGCTGGCGGAAATGCGTATTATAATTACCCCCCGATCAGAAGGTTTTCAATTGGAGCCAAAATAACCTTATAAATGAAAGTATCATGAAGATCAAACAATATTATCTTATCTATATAATGGCCAGTTTGCTCGGAATGCAGGCATGCCATGACAAATTGGATGTTGACCAAAAAAGTGCCATTACAGCGGATGCTATGTGGGCAGATGAAAGTGATGCTGCTGCAGCAATGTATGGCGTTTACAATGAGATGCGCTTCGCGTTTTCGGATGCTTATATCTTCTGGGGAGAATACCGTTCTGGCCTATGGGGGCGAGGTTTGGCTACTAATGCGACTTATAGTGATCCGTTTACTAACCAGCTAAACGCCTCGCATACCCACGCGAACTGGCAGAACCTGTATACAACGATTAATGATTGTAATCTCATCCTGAAATATACGCCTAACATTTCCTTTGCTGATGAAGCAAACAAGAACAAAGTTTTAGCCAATGCGCTATTTGTCCGGGCATTCTGTTACTATTGGATCGGTCGTATTTGGGGTGACGCTCCTGTATTGGTCAACGGGTTCGAGTCTGGAGAACAAGAAGATCTCTACCCTTCCAGGGAGCCGGCCGACCGTGTGTTCGAGCAAGTGCGTGTTGATCTGGAGGCGGCCAATTCGCTCATGCCGGAAAATGTTAACGACCGTAATTTAGCCTCGAAGGGAGCAATCAATCTATTGCAAGCTGATTATTATCTGTGGATGGCTAAAGTGAGGGGAGGAGGTGATGCTGCGTTAACTTTAGCAAAGCAAGCCGTTGATGCTGTTGTGAACAACTCCAATTACACGTTAATGACAGATTTTTCAAGTGTATTCAACAATAAACTTAACCAGGAAATCGTATTTGCGTGGAGCTATGTAATGGACGAGTATACAGGGGGCTATCCGGCGGATCATCTGGTGCCTTTGCAATACATATCGGCACAATACATCGAAAATCCCATTAAGGTGGGTAGTCATCAGCAATGGATTTTCTTGACCGATGAGTATAAGAACTTCCTGTCGGCAAATGCCGATGATCAACGAAAAAATGTAAGCTTTGAAACGTTTTTCGATGAGCCGAAAGACGCGACCTTTCAATGGATCAATAAGTATGCTGGTAGCTGGCAGAACCAAACCCGCGTTTTTGATGCAGATATTGTGGTTTACCGGTACGCCGATGCCTTGCTGATGAGTGCCGAAATTGAAAACGCGCTAGGTAATTCATCCGTAGCTGTTGAACGGCTTAATGCCGTGGCTGAACGGGCTTATGGTATAGCTAATTTTTATCCCAACGCCGTGCCGCCGCAGCAAATAGATCGAGCAATTATTGATGAACGGAAAAAAGAGTTTGTAGCGGAAGGCAAAATCTGGTGGGACTTGATTCGATTTGGTGTAGTGTTTGAGGAAGTCGGTAGCCTTGCCGGCCGCCAAAATGAACAGAACATTCTTCTTTGGCCAGTGCACAATTCATCGATCAATAGTAATCCGAATATCAAACAGACACCTGGATATTGATAACCGATAAATTGAAAAATTATGATAAGTTATCATTGCAAGCGGCTGATTTGCCTATTTGTTACAACCTTTTTTTTAACAGGGGCCTTGGCGAAGGTGAAATTGCCCGCGGTGTTTAGTGATGGTATGGTCTTGCAACAACAAGCCTCCGTACCGGTATGGGGTACTTCAAATGGTCAGACCGTTGATATTACCACTTCTTGGAATGAAAAGAAATACCGTGTACAGGTCAATGATGATGGTGCTTGGCGGGTGATGGTAATAACGCCGAAAGCTGGAGGGCCGTATGAGATTTACCTAAACGATGGAAACGAAATGGTGTTGCGGGATGTGCTGATTGGTGAAGTTTGGCTTGCTTCGGGCCAGTCAAATATGGGTATGCGGGTAGCCAGTCCGCCCACCCAACCCGTATTGCATGCAGATAGACTTATTTCGGAAGCCGGCAATCCACTTATTCGCTTGTTTAGACTACCGGTAAAGCAAGCCATACATCCTTTGGATGACTGTGATGCCACCTGGACACAACCCGATTCGGCATCCGTATCGGCATTTAGCGCCGTTGCCTATCAATTTGCACTAAATCTACAGCGAGAACTAGGGGTGCCGGTTGGTATCTTGCAATCCGCCTATGGAGGGACACAGGTCCAAGCATGGATGGATTCGACTTCGCTTAACTCTTTTCCAGAGCTTGCCAGTCTGAGGATACCTGAAAAGGTGACAAAAAATACGCCGACAGTGCTGTTCAATGCCATGATTTATCCGATTTTGGGATACAGGATTAAAGGTGCGATATGGTATCAAGGTGAAGGAAACCGCGGCACGGCCGATCGCTACGCCGACTGGTTTGCCGGTATGGTACAGGGTTGGCGGGCGAGGTGGAATCAAGGTGACTTTCCCTTTCTTTATGCGCAGATAGCACCATTTAAGTACGACGGAAAAAATCAGTCGGCTTATCTACGAGAGGCCCAGTTACAAGCAATGACAGAAATACCCAATACGGGGATGGCCGTGACGTTGGACGTTGGTTCCAAAGAAACGATACATCCTCCAGATAAAACAACGGTTGCTGGGAGGTTGTCAAATCTGGCGTTAGCAAAGGTTTATGGAAAATTATCAGAAGAGACGAACAGTCCAGTACTCAAAAAGACGAAGAGAAAGGGAGGCAATATTCATTTGTATTTTGACAACGTAGCAGAAGGACTTGTTATGAGAGATAGTGAAACAGCAAATGATAATTTTGAGGTGGCGGGCGCGGATCGACAATTTTATCCGGCAACGGCACGTATTGTGACTGACAATGAGCTAATCATCCAGAGTCGGCAGGTAGCCCATCCAATTGCGGTGCGTTATTGTTTTAAAGATTGGGCGATCGGTAGCCTATTTAATTCAAGGGGACTGCCCGCCTCTTCATTCAGAACGGATAAGGGAGGGTACAAGTAATATAAATGAGCAGAAAATAGCACATTTGAAACCATTATGAATGCAATAAAGGTGGGCACAATATGAATAATTAACTGAGTGTAACGAGCTTGTTTATGCCAAGGAGAGAATCACTCAAACCGCCAAAGGCAGCATGAATACTTTTGGAAACAGAAATAAATGAATAAATAATTATATACAGATGAAACCATCATGATTTGCCAATCACACAGTGAAATGAACTAAGCGTAGCGTTCTCTTGAACGTTGCTGAAAAACATACAAAAAGTGAAAAATAAATCATGATAGCTTCATCGCCTTAAAAAAAACAACTTAGCGAAGCGATCTCATTGATACCGCTATAAATAAACAATATATCAATAATTATATACGGATGAAAAAAACAGAAGGTTTAATAGCAGCGACTTTTTCTTCGTTTCACGAAGATGGGACACTTAATCTTGACATAATTCCCACGGTGGTGAGTGGGCTGATAAAAGACGGATTAGCAGGAATTTTCATTTGTGGTACCAACGGAGAAGGTCCAAATCTGACAATAGAGGAGCGGATGGCGGTAGCGGAAGCGTATGTTGGTGTCGCAAAAGGGAAATTGAAAATCATGATTCACGTAGGTCATGCTTCCATCGAAGAAGCTCGTAAGCTGGCTAAGCATGCCGCATCCATTGGAGCCGATGCGATTTCATCGGTGGCCGCTTTTTATTTTAAACCCCAATCGGTGACTAACCTGGTAGATAGCATAGGTGCTATTGCTCAAGCTGCGCCGAATATTCCTTTTTATTACTATCACATCCCCTCCTTAACAGGTGTAGGTATCGATATGATTGATTTTTTGACGTTGGCTGAAGTGAATATTCCAAATCTTGCAGGAATCAAGTATACGGCGTCGACCATCCACGAATATCAAGCTTGCCTAAATTACAAAGGTGGTAAATTTGATGTGCTCTATGGATACGATGAGCTGTTGCTTCCTGCGTTAGCTGTGGGGGCGAAAGGGGCTGTGGGAAGCACCTATAATTTTGCGGCCCCTCTATATCTTCGGGTAATGGAGCTCTTTGAGGAATGCAAGCTTCATGATGCGCAGCGGGTACAACTTGGATTAGTAGAGATGATTCGGGAAATGACTAAATTTTCGCCCATTCCTGCGCAAAAAGCAATTATGGAGATGATGGGGATATCACTTGGCCCCACACGGTTACCGCTGGTACCCCTCGAAACTTTGGATAAAGAAGTACTGAAAACACGACTGGAAAAGATCGGTTTTTTTGATGCGCTGAAGCAGGTTGAACCAGTGAATAAAGAAGTATGAAAATTTTTGCAATTAGCTATTTATCATTGATGATATTAACGATGGGACAAGCATGTACTGAAAAGACTAAAGAAATTGATATTGAATGGACGCAATTCCCGCAAGTGCCCGACCCGGTGGGGTTTGCCGGTGCGTTTGGAGGAATAAGCCATGATAAGCTCCTGACGGCGGGAGGGGCCAATTTTCCCGAAGGAACAAGGCCTTGGTCAGGCGGAATAAAGCAGTGGAATGATAAGGTATGGGCATTAGACTTGGGTGCGGACACCTGGAAGGAAGTGGGGCGATTGCCACGCCCGCTGGGTTATGGTGTATCGCTCACCTGGAATGAAAAAATATTGATTTTCGGTGGTGCAGATCAACAACGTCACTATGAGGATGTGATCAGTTTGGAGTATGTAGATGGAAAATTGGCGATTGATTCTCTGCCGCCTTTGCCATTACCTCTGGCTAATATGAGTGGCGCAATTATAGACGATGTCGTGTATTTAGCTGGCGGGTTGCAGGGACCGACTGCAGAGCATGCTGAAAGGATATTTTGCTCCTTGGATCTTCGCCGAATGGCAGCTGGTTGGCAGCTATTGGATACATGGCCAGGATCTGAGCGGATGTTGGCCCTATGTGGTGAACTGGATGGAAAATTTTATCTGTGCAGCGGAGTTGCTTTGAAGAAGCAGATAGGAGACACGACACCTACCAGAGAATATCTAAGGGATGCTTATCGTTATCTTCCCGGAAAAGGATGGGAGACAATATCATCATTGCCTCATGCAGTCGCTGCAGCACCTGGTCCCGCATTTTCTTTTGACAAAGGATTAGTTGTACTTGGTGGTGATGATGGTAGCTTGGCCCTTCGCAATAATGAACTAAAGGATGAACACCCAGGTTTTCAGAAAGATATATTGGTGTACAAGGCCACAACAAACCAATGGGAAACTGGGGGTGAAGTTTTTACGGATAAAAAGGATGACGCAGCGGATAATCCCACTGCCAGTGTTTGGGCGCCTGTTACGGCTACGGCCATGAAATGGAAAGGAAGCGTTATCATTCCAATGGGCGAAGTGCGTCCTGGCGTACGGACCAACCGTGTGTTGGTAGCAAACTTTAATGAACAATAGAAGATATGAACCGTTCATGTTTAACATTACCTTTTTATCACATAGTGAAATGTAATGTTAAACATGGTAAGCTCCATCTGACCGATGGAATCAATTATTAACAGATGAAACAATCACTATATAAAAGAACATGGTATCCTTGGATGTTGGTGGCATTACTGTGGGTAGTTGCTTTTTTAAATTATCTCGATCGGATATTGATTACAACGATGCGTGACCCCATCGTGGGCGAATTTTCGCTAACGGATGCACAATTCGGACTGCTAACTTCTGTTTTTTTGTGGTCTTATGGTATACTTAGTCCGTTCGGAGGATTTCTTGCCGATCGGTATAGCCGTAAGAATGTGATCATTTTCAGTGTTGCTGTTTGGTCGCTTGCTACGGTTTGGACCGGCTACGTATCATCATTCGAAGAAATGTTGGCCGCTCGCATTGTCATGGGAGTTAGCGAAGCGTTCTATATCCCGGCAGGACTTGCTCTGATTACCGACTACCATACTGGAAAAACACGTTCTTTGGCAACTGGGATACATTTCAGTGGCTTATATGCCGGCCTAGCACTTGGCGGTGTAGGTGGATATATCGCCGAACTTTGGGGGTGGCGATATGGTTTCCATATATTTGGCCTTTTTGGCTGTGCCTACGCTATAGTGTTGCTGCTGCTGTTAGGTGATCGGGAGAAGAAAAATAATAACAGCACAGAAGAATCAACAGATACGCTCGTCCAACCCATTCAATTGGGTCCCACGATACGATCCCTAGTCGGCGGACGTTCGTATTGGTTATTATTGGTTTATTTTGTTGTTTTTGGTATCGCCAACTGGTTGATATACGCTTGGTTGCCTACCTTTTTAAGGGACCAATTTGCGCTTGGTCTAGGAGATGCAGGGATATCCGCAACGCTGTATCCCCAGATCGGATCGTTCATTGGTGTGCTCTTAGGGGGTGTTTGGGCCGATCGGTGGTTTAAGAAGAATCCCAGGAGTCGCATATTAGTTATTGTGATCGGATTTACTGTAGGCGTGCCGTTTTTGATCCTCATGTCGTGGACCTCCCTCTTCCTAACGGCCATTATCGCGCTCTTTATTTTTGGCATGGCGCGCGGTTTCAGTGACGCCAATTTGATGCCCATTATCCGTCAAATAGTGGATAGTCGTTATGTAGCTACCGCGTACGGTTTTTTGAACTTCTTGAGCACCATTGCTGGTGGATTGATGGTATACTTAGGTGGCGCGTTGAAAGATGCAGACATCAATTTATCTTTGATATATGTTGTGGCTGCAGGTCTACTGCTATTGGCAACCTGGTCGTTATTGCTCATAAAGGTAAAAAAAGAATCATAATGCCGCTTTTTGCCACCCGTCATCTAATAATTGTTTTAGCTCCGATTTTACATGATCGTATTGCTTTAAAGCCGATAGATTCCTGCTTTCTAGGCGACTTTTTTGATAATTATAAAGTTCCGTTGATTGGACTTTACCATCCTTAAAGTTACGCCATTCCGTATAACGAAAATCTTTTGTTCGTACTGAATATCCCATTACCTCGGGTTGGTCTTTGTACATCCATGGGCGTGGGAATTGGCTGAAGACCGCCCTCTTCCAAGCTAGTTTAGTATCTTTCATCAATGGAACCATAGTTGTACCGTCTAAATCGTTTGGAATAGGCAGTCCTGCAAGGTTAGCAAGGGTGGGGTATAAGTCTACCAGTTCTACCAGACCATCGGTGTGAACACCGTTGTTTTTATTATTTGGAGCAGCGATAATCAGTGGTATGTGCGTATCCGATTCGTAATTGGTGGTTTTACACCAAAGGTCTAATTCACCCAAATGATAACCATTGTCTCCCCAAAGCACAATTACGGTGTTATCCATCAGGCCTTGTTTTTTTAGTTCATCTAGCAGTTTACCTATCTGCGTATCGGTATAGGTAATACTGGCATAGTAACCATGACGTAGCTCACGGATTTTTTCTGAAGGTATGGGGCCGCTATCTGGAACATCGGTGTATCCTCGAAGTTCGACAGAAGAGTGTACTGCAACTTCTGGTGCGTCTTGTGGTAGTGTTGCCTGTTCAGGCATAGGTATTTTATTCTGATCGTAGTAATCCCAATATTTTTTTGGGGCTGTAAAAGGTAAATGAGGTCTACGAAATCCTACCGCCAGGAAGAAGGGCTTGTCTTTAATCTTCCGAAGCACATTTATTGCAGCGTTAGCAACCATTCCATCTACGTACGCGCTGTCTGGAGCATCCACACATTCAACGGCTGCCGCTTTACCGTTGACTTTACTGTTTTTTTCAAGTACATACTTATGCCCAACGGCACCGGTTACTGCCATAATCTCAGGAGCCGACCACGAAATACGGTCCTGTAGGGCTGCGGGATCATGGTAAATTTTGCCAACACACCAAGATTGATAACCATTTTGTTTAAAATATTGCGGTAGGGTAATCACGTTTGGAATCGCTTTGCGGAAATGAGTTTTTAAGTCCCAAACCCGGGTTACGTCAGGCCTGCGTCCCGTTAATAAGGAAGCACGTGAAGGCCCGCACACGGACTGCTGACAATAGGCATTGTTAAAAACAATACCTTGTTTTGCCAAGCGATCTATATTTGGGGTTATCACTACGGAGTCACCATAGCATCCCAATTGATTTCTCAAATCATCAACAGCTATAAACAGGATATTGGTTCGCCTCGTAGCAGAATCGCTTGTTAATGTTTGTGCATAAAGATTTTTGGCTGTACCCAATAGCAACATAGCAATAGAAACAGCAACTATTTTCTTAATTTCGAACTTCATACAATCTACTATTATATTATTTATACTTCTGTCATATCGAAGTGAAAAGCATAAATTAGGTGTGTGTTCTAAATTTTTATGTTTCTTATGTAGAACATATTATCAAATATACGATATATATGCCAAATCAAAACAAATTTTATTTCACTTATAATTCAAATGAAATAAGGTACTTCAGTTAGTCCGTTGATCAGATTAATAGAGAACAAAAAAGAGAATTTAAATTGATATATTCAACCCTAAATAATAGTTCCGTGGCATAGCCGCATTAAAATAACGTCCACCAAATGCGTTAATATCATTGCCTAGACTATAGCGCTTATTTAATAAATTATCAATACCTGCATATAAGGAGAGCCGATATTGCTGGTACAATTTAGTATCCCACCTGATTTTTGTCTGTACAAGGTGATAACTGGATGCAAACAGGTTGTTTACATCATTCAATGGAATAGAAGAAGTGTAATTATGTTGCGCATATAGGCTAAATCCATTTGGTAGTAAAAAATGAGCGCTACTAACTATTACCTTCTCAGGGACACCTGTAAGTTTATTCCCGGAGTAATTATTTCCATTATCTACGTAATCACTAAATCGGAAATGACTCCAGGTAACATTTGTAGCTAACTGTAAACCGCGAATAAAGAAATTGTTTTGTGGCTGAATAACCCAGGCACTTGCAGCAGCTTCTACGCCGCTTTGCTTAACACCACCCGCGTTAGTGAAAAATTCAGCACCATCCTCATTGCTTAACCTTACAATTGCATTCTGCATACGATAAGCGAATACAGATGCATCTATTTGAAAACGATTATTATTGCTTTGCCACCTAAAACCCGTTTCTTTATTCCACCCCGTTTCAGGTTGCAAAGCGGTGTTAATAACATTATCAGAAGGTCTTACCTCAGCAGATGTGGCAGGAGAGAAACCCTTTCCAACAGACCCCCTCCAGCTGAAGTTAGGAGTAACCAAATAGGAGATTGCAAATCGAGGCATCCATGCCGGATTGAATGAGATTTTTTGATAAGCTAAGCTCGATTCAGGGAATAAATTTTTATACGAATAGTTATAGTAGTTTAAGCTAAGTGCGGTTTCTATATTTATGCGTTTAATAATATTTGCAGATAACCTCATAAAATAGAAATGTTGATGATTTTTTAAGGCATCGCCAGCCTGTTCATTTCCCGTATTGCCCTTAATATTATCATAGTTCAAAATATCTGCTTTATTTTGCTGCCATTCTATACCAGCATTAGCTCCCCAGGCAAAATGCTGATTTTCATTATGCTCATAATTAAGGTAAGATCTGAACCCTATATTTTGTTCATATCGTTTTTCATAATTCGTAATAAAAGGATTTTTGAAATCTGTATAAGAACCAAAAACAGAAATTACATGTTTAAAATGATTGTTGAGTTTTGCTTCATGCACTAAACCCCCTAATAAGGTATTATTATAGATGGCAGCTTGTTGTTCGGAAGCGCCGGGATTTGGTCCGGCTGCAGGCCTGGCTTGTTTTGGATTTTCTAGGTACTGCGCTTCTGTAAGCCCTCCAGGTGTTCTGTAACCCATTGTGGAATACAATCCCAGAAACCGTATCTCATTTCCCTGACTATACTTAAAACGTTGCACTGTCTGAAGATAATGACGTTTATTGGCTGTGTTTTCTCTATATCCATCTGAGCGCTGGTAAGCATAATTTAAACCAAATGAATAGGTTGGACTGACCCGTATGTTGCTGCTTATTTGCTGTTGGTATAATCCATATGATCCGGCACTCACACCTATCATGCCATGAGAACTTGTGTCATTTTGTGCTCCTTGTGGTGTAATAAGTACTACACCACCAGAATTTGCACCGAATAAACTCCCGTCTGGCCCCTTTAATATGGTAAGGTTATGTATGGCGGAAGGATCAAGCGCATTTAAGTAAGTATTTCCCCCCGCATCGGTAAGAGGAATTTCATCCAGGTATATTTTTATATTACGAACACCGAAGGGAGAACGCAATAAGCTTCCACGAATTGACAATCGGTAACTGCCGGGTGAACGTTCTTCCATCCGTACGCCGGGAATAGTGTTTAACGCGGGAAGTAGCGTATTCCCTTGTTGTAATTTAAGTAAATCGTTTGTCACTAAGCCAACAGAGCTAGTCAACTCCAAATAAGGCTGTGTATTTAAATAAGCCCGCACAGAGGCGGAGGGCAATTCATATAAGGTATCCTGCTTTAATTCTTGTCCTTTTAATCGGTTGATGATAATTGTTGAAATAAATAAATAGCATATTGTTACAAGAAGAATTAGTCTCATGTGTTTAAGTCAATAATGAAGGGCTAAGGTAATAAATTGCAGATGGATTTTTGGATTGAATAAGAAATGTTACTGAATGAAATTATTACTTGTTTTGAATAATTAAAAGAATTTCCCTGTCATTTATTGGAAGATAGCCATAGTCGTAACAATAGAAGTACCGAATACCTTTTAGGGTTTCATAAATGTGGGTGTAATATTTAAAATTAAATCCAAGTTTTTCAAGTTTCTCTCTGCTAACTTTGGTTTTTCCACCGGGATTTAACATTACCATAAGGTTCCTGTTCTTTTTAAGAATGCTATTAATTTGGCGTATATGGCTTAAGGATTTGATATTTAACTGGTTATTGTAAAAACTTCTGCAAGCATCATTGCAGAACTTTTTATCAGAACGGCCAATAAGCTGTATTTTACATGCTAGGCAATAACGGGTCATCATCTCGGTCTTTCAATAGTGGAAGGTTTGAATTAAACCAAAATAGAAAATAATACCAATTAAGGCAAATCGACTTCTTAGAATGAACAAACTGAACAAAGAGTACGGCAGATATAAAGGTATTACCTGCCGTAAACATATTAATCAACTTCTAAAATAACATATCTCTTTATGCCAGATGGCATTTTCCATTCCACACGATCTCCTTTTTTGAAACCAATTAAGGCAGAACCAATGGGTGTAATAACAGAGATCTTCTGCTCTTTAATATTGGCATTTTCAGGAGCCACTAATGTAAGGGCGGTGATGAGCGTGCTATCGACATCTTGTATTTTAATACGAGCGTCAATCCTGACCCTATCCTTAGGAACATCAAGCTTCTTTAGCACCGTTGCTCTTCCTAACTCATAAGCTAATGACATTTCATTTTCCTTATTGTCAGTTGGCTTTACATACTTGGTAAGTAAGTCAAAATCTTCTTCACTTAACACTACTTGATTTTCAAGATGATTCATGTTGTCTATAAATTATATTGTTTGAAATAAAATGTTTATATAGGAAATTGCATAGGTTAAATAATAACCTATCCAATATTTTCAATAGCCGGAAGTGGTATCCCCGAACTTTGAGATGTTAAAGTTTAAGCTCGGGGTTTATGTTAGGAATTCTTTCAGCGAAGTGATCTGATTATCCTTCAAATAATAGGTGCCTGCATATTTTTGGCAAAACAAAACCTTGACCAAATAAATGTTGTATTCATTTGGTACACGCTTTACGCTAGTGTTTTGCCTTTCCATTAATACAAAAGTAGTTAAAATTGTGTTACTTACAATTTTATATCAGGTAAAGATGCAGAACTGGTCTTACAGCTAGGTTGGTGTGTAATGGGGAAATTCATAGAATTGGCAATAAAACAATATTTACTTGCTTTTTGGTGCAGTGCAAGGGCTTGTGAGATCATAGCTGCTTCCGCAACTACGACAAGAGGTTTTAATATTACTTTCACAAATTGCCCACTTCCATTCGCTGTTTCTACCATTACACCAGTAGCAGAATCGCTATATTCAGTAACAATAATTTTAGCAGTAGCACAAAAATGTAGATACCATAACATATGGCAGCTCGAGAGAGATGCTAATAAGAGTTCTTCAGGATTATGTTTAGTCAAATCACCACGAAAGGCGGGGTCAGAAGAGCCGCGAATGTTGGCTTTATTATTTATTTCAATATCAAAACTTCTTTCATAAGCGGTGTAATCTTTGGTTCCTTCACCCAGATTTCCCGTCCATTTGGTCGTTAAAAGGTAATGATGCTCTTTCTTCATTATGTTGGTATTGTGCTGATAGATTCATCTATACTGGCCTTTTCGATAGAAAAGACAACATTGCGCTGTTTATTGTTAATACAAATTTTATAACGAAAGAAAGTACTTATGTTGCATTTTACTCTTGTATAATTCGTTTTAGATCTGCCGGAGAATAAGTGACCGATTTTAACGTTTTCCGATCGGCTGTTCTATATACTAAATAAAGATCACTTTCTTGTTCGTAATAGCACTCAACCCCTTTATTATTATAATGTTTTACAGTTGCTTCCGCTTCTTCTATCGTTTTACACGCTTTACTCATATTGGATCGTTGAACTTCATCAAATAGTTCTTTGAATTTGTCGGCCAGTCCAAATTCAAGTATTGCGCCGGAAAGCACATACTGTATATCACAAAGTGCGTCAGCTACTTCAACAATGTCTTGATTGTTTATCGCTTCTTCCAGCTCTTTTAATTCTTCCGCAATGAGAGACACTCTTAGTTTGCATCGCTGTTCGCTAGGTATTGTAGGAGCTGTTAATATTGGATGTTTGAAAGTTTTATGGAATTCGGCAACAGATGTTAATGTGATAGGATCTTGCATATTATTTTTTTCTCAAACTTAGATAAAATTGACCTTATATGCAATTTAGCTAAAAGAAGGGATTGTGAATTTTATTAAAATATGTATTATACCCGATTAAAAACGGATATAAACGGTTATATCCGTTTAACATACGACTATTTTTTAACTAGTGTTGACATTTGTAATATAATTTTTGATTTGTTAAACAATTAATATTTGTAGTTATGAGCACACTAAAAAACAGCGTAAGGTTAACAGGATTTTTGGGAAATAAACCTGATATCAAAAGGTTTGGGGATAACAAGAGCTTAGCGAGAGTTGCTATTGCCGTTAATGAACGATATAAAAATCAGGCAGGAGAATGGTTAACTGATACACAATGGCATAATTTAGTATTATGGGGCAAACAAGCAGTTTTCGCCGAAAAGAGCCTAGAGAAAGGAAGTGAGGTGTCAATAGAAGGAAAACTCATTAATAGGACTTATGTAAATCGAGAAGGAATGACGCGTTACATTACGGAAATTATTGTGAATGAAGTTTATAAGGTAAATAGACCTGTTAAAGCGGAAACAGTAGAGTAGTATGGTTTAGGGTTGCCAATTTATTGGCAACCCTCTATTTTATAAGTTTTTTTTGTTGAAACTGTTACGGGTATATGGTCCGGGGACCGCATGATCCCCTTCTTTAAAATTAAAGCGAACCACTTTTATTTTAGGCAGATCTGTAAACGCATAAGTCGCTTCGGCTAAATAGGTCATTGCTCCTGTCGTTCCAGCTTGTTGCGTCAAATAGGTTGCATTTGGTATGTTTACCGATAATGTGTCATGGCTGATTTTATCAACCTTTAGATAAATCTCTGGATACTTAATATTTAGGGCTTCCGCTAATTCCTCTTTATTTAGAGGTACTTTGCTCTTTTGCGGGTTTTCCTGTATTTCTATTTGAGTAGTTTCGTTGTCAACGACTGCAACAAAAGGTAATGAAAGTGTTTTAGTTTCCTCTAAAACTTGTTTTTCGCTTCCTTCAATCTGTTCTGGCTCCGCTTTCTTTTCTTCCTTTGTTTGGTTTTGACAATTCCAAAAAAGAGACAGGGAAGCAATCAATAGAAAAAGGAATTTACGTGTCTTGTTCATGATTTACTTTTTAAGGGGTTGTAACTGCTACTGGCAGCACCTTTCCATTGAAAAATTTATGTCCTGTTAGGGCAAAGTCAGCTATATACTTACCCATTTCGAAGGCCGCAATTGGCGATTCATAATTAGGGAACGCTTTTTCGAGCATTTCTGTTTGCGCAGAACCAAGAGCTAAGCAGTTAACATTAATTTTTTTATCGGCTAATTCGAGTGCTAAACATTCAGTAAGTGCATGTAGCGCGGCCTTGCTTGCCGAATATGCAGCTAATCCAGGAAACTTAACGCTTCCTTGGAATCCTCCCATGCTCCCGATATTCACAATATGGCTGCCATTAGGCATAATAGGAACCAGCTGCTTAATCATTTTAACGTGCCCTAATACGTTCGTCTGTAACATTTCAGCAAAATCGATTGTTGTTATTTCCATGAAGGGTTTATTAATCAGAATACCGGCGTTGTTGATTAATATATCCACATGACCTATTTTCTCATTTATAAAAGGTAGAAGACCGGTTTCATAATCATCATGCACAATGTCGAATCTTGCCGGATATAGATTACAATCGGGATTAAGTCCTTTAGCTATTTCATAAAGCCTTTTTAATTTATCATGAGATCTAGCCAAAGCTACCACATGATGATTATTTTGCAATATTAATGTTAATACGGCTTCGAAACCAACGCCACTACTTGCTCCTGTTATTACGATATTCATAATCCTAATATTTATATTCTTTGATTACACATCACTTGCTTAAATGTTTTTATTCTATCTGTATTATTCTTCCAGATCTATGTCGCTTGCGCCTGGAAGCTTTTCTTCACCAAGTGCTTTAGGATGAAAAGTGAAATATGATCCCATTAGTGAGATAATAGCAGATATAAAATAAGAAATTAGACTGATGAGGACGGCTCTATGCGGGTCCAAATTGAAATAATCAGATCCGTATATAAAGACGACTTCGCGTGCGCCTAAACCGCCAATAGATAAAGGGATTACAGCTATAATCTGTGAAAGTAGAAATAATAACAAGTAAGGTGAAAATTTTCCTTCAAAATCTAATCCATATAAAATACAGATCGCACAAATAACCTGTAAAGATTGGACCCCCAAAGCTTTAAAATGTTTAAAAATAAATTGAGAGGCATAATCGGAAAAGAATCGTTTCATAACAAAATAATACGCGATCGAGCCCACAATCACGCAAAAAATAGGTGCCCAATTTGGAATATTTAATTTCGGTATGAAAATGACTAATGCTGCGGTGATGAGGCATAGTGCCCACATACCGCTTAAACGATCAAAAAAAATACAGGATAATAATTTACGTCCTTTTATTTGGAATTTTTTTCGTAGAAAATATATCTTGTAGCCATCGCCCCCAATTCCACCGGGTAATGATATATTATAAAACATACCCAGTAAGTATAGTTTAAAGTTATATGTTTCAGAAAGATATAGGTCTATACCCTTAAAAAAAGTGTTTAGCCGCCAAGCGGATATTGCTATCGAAATGAAGAAACTTGTAAACCCTAATAAGAGAAACAAGGGATTCGATTGGGTGAAAACTTCTTTTAAATCGCTCAGGCTAACTTTAGTAAATACTAGATAGAGTGCGAATGCCGTGACGGCGAGCTTTAAGATCAATTTGGATATACTCCAAAATTTTTGTTTGGTCATTCGTAAATTACTTGTATATCACAGGGGCTAAACGAACGAAAAGCATGATGACGTAGATGATAAGAAGAAGTGTATTCAGTGCAAGCATCCAATTTAAGTCGGTCTTCTCATGTTTAGTTCTGCCCGTTAGGATCAACAGCGTTAAGAAGCTTAAAAACAGTATTAGTGGAAATATGAACACCCATTTGTTTTCAATATATACATAGGTTGCTTCCATTTTTGCTGCGATTTGCTTATCTGCAAACATGGGAACGATCGCTGCAGCCAATAAAAGTATGAAAAGTCTAACGAGTAATTTAGAAACAAATTTACTTGTGGTATGATTTTTGGATACTATTTTCATCCGTGTATGTTTTATTTTCGATAATTATAAGGTTTTTTTCGTCACATTAAATTTCTTCTTGAATATTTTAAATGATACTTCCTTATATTATATTTGTTATATCTTTTATTGTTGATGCTTTTTTAGAAGAACAAATGTACAATTTTATTGTATTAACAGTAAACGATGAATACACACATCTATTATAATAAAAATCTCATCGATAGAATAAAAAGTAAATAAATTACAAATGAAAACAACTCTTAAACTTTCAACATTGGTTATTGCATTAATGTTATTCTTTAATGCTTGTTCGTCTTCCAGACAAACAACTTCTTCTCCTACATCTGGGCAATGGAAAGGTGGTGTTAAAGGCCAATGGGTATTAAATAGCGTAGAAAAGAAAAATTTTCCTTCAGGTGCGAATGTGAAAAGAATTTTTGACGAGGCACCGATTGATTGTTTTATTGGTAGCACATGGAACTTGATAGCAAATGGGAAAGGATCTATTACTTTCTCTGCAAATGGAGAATTATGTGCCCCTGGTGCAACGAGAGATATCTTTTGGTCGATTTACAAACCTGAAAATGGGGGCGAATCTCAATTTCAGTTTAAAAAATTATATCCGGGAGAAAAGGCGAAAAACATTACAGAAGGCTATCGTTTAGATCTTGCTTATGCAGATGAGCAAACATTAACTTTGAACATGCCCGTTAATGTGGATGGAGGTAATGATTCATTCCTGGAATTTAAGTTTAGTAAAAGATAAGATCACTGTATTTTAAACATTTTACAATGCCTTGTAACGTATTCAGTTACAAGGCATTTTTCGTTTATAAGAATTGTATGAAAAACGTTTTCTTGTGCCTTGTACATTAAAGTCCTACTTTTACGCCCCATAAAATAATTAAAAAAATATACTAAATGCTAAAATTAAACACAAAAGCGCTGGTTGTAGCAGCTGCTTTCCTTGTTGGGGGTGGCAGCTCTGTTTTTGCACAGGATAATCTGGTTAACTCCTTACAAAATAACCGAAGTGATAGCAGTAAATTTGGTTTTAAGTTTACTGAAATCATAAACTTACAAAATACTTCGGTAAAGAATCAAGGTTCATCAGGGACTTGCTGGAGCTATTCGGGGAACTCTTTTCTTGAATCGGAGATGATACGGAACGGAAGGGAAACTGTTGAGATTTCGCAACTTTTTACCGCAAGAAATGTCTACGTTGAAAAAGGTAAAAATTACGTTCGCTTGCATGGTGGTTTGAGTTTAGGAGAAGGGGGGCAGTTGCATGATGTTATTAATATGTACCAAAAATACGGTGCAATGCCAAGAGAAGCCTATACTGGACTCAATTATGGTACCGAGGGAAATAAATTGGCAGAAATGAGTGCCATAACAGATGCAATACTCGCAGCGGTTGTGAAAAACCCAAATGGAAAACTAACGCCTAACTGGTTAAACGCTTACACGGGCGCTATTGATACTTATTTAGGAAAAGTGCCTGAAACATTCAGCTACAAGGGTAAAAATTATACACCACAATCTTTTGCAAAAGAGGTGGTAGGCTTAAATGCCGATGATTATGTTGAAATATCCTCTTTCAAGGACCATCCATATTACAGTAAGTTTACCTTACTAATTCCAGACAATTGGTCGTTCGATCAAGTTTATAATGTCGCCATGACAGATATCACAGATATTATAGATCATGCCTTAAAAAATGGTTATACGGTTGGATGGGCAACTGATGTTAGTGAGAAAGGTTTTAGCTGGAAAAATGGAGTAGCTTATGTGCCAGAAAAACCGTTTGAAAGAATGAGCGAAGTGGAAAAAGGAAATATGTTTAATGGACCTAAGCAAGAAATGACAATTACGGAGGACCTCCGTCAGCAAGCATTTGACGATTATGGCACGACAGATGATCACGGTATGCATATTGTGGGACTTGCTAAAGACCAAAATGATAAAGAATACTATATAGTGAAAAATTCCTGGGGGGCATCTAATGACTACGAGGGATATTTATATGTTACTAAAGCCTTTGTTCAATTTAAAACAACCGCTTTCATGTTGCATAAAGGGGGGATACCAAAAGAAATTAAGCGCAAGCTAGGTATTTAATTTTATGATATCGCGCATAAAAAAAGAGATTTCACGAAAGTGAAATCTCTTTTTTTATTTCTTGCATAACGAATGGTTATTTACCTTGTGTCCCTGAAAACATTGTTTCAATTTCATTTAACGATTTTTCCATAGCTTTCGCTTGCTTTTCTTGTTTATATTCCTTTGCGAGCTCACCAGAACTGTAAATAACTTGGGTGCCCATCTGTATGTTTTGCATCTCTAAATTAGGTTTTGTCTTAGCAATGGCAATGTAATACTTTAGCAGTCCATCTACGTAGGTTGCATTCCGTTCTAATAACGCATTAGCTTTGTCTGTTAAGCCTGCCTGATATAGTTGCTTACATAAAAAGTACAATACTCTTGATTCACCCAAAGAATAAATACGCTGAGGGATGACTTCCAAACACCTAGCTAGGGCTTTTTTTGCTTCTTCTTTCTTCCCTTCTTCATACAAAGATTGGCTTAAAGTACTAAAATTGTTAACAATGAGTGAAAGCATGCCATAAGATTCATGATCCAGGTAACGAGCATGTGCTAGATCACCCCAAACGAATTTATTCATGGTGTTATTATAAAGAGCCTCTGTATTTACAGATTCTCCCATACGCATTTCCTCTTCCGTTTTGTTGAATTTAATGGGCATTAACTTCAGTGCAAAACCTTCATTGATAAGATAGTTATCTAAGCCCATGTAATTGCTGTTAGGAACTGTTGTAGCAAAATATATCGGCCTTTTCCAGTTATTGTGCACTAAAATATCAAACATAGCAAGTTCTGCCTTAGAAACGTAGTCCTTATTGTAGTTCCAGACCATTGTATCCACGATATTACCATCCCATTTAGCGGGAACTACTTTGTTTTTTAGCACTTCTTCCCGATTAACGGTAAGTTTAAAGTTTTTAGTGAATAAATAATTAGAACGACTTCCATCCTGGTATTCAACCTGATCATTCGGGTTATCTGAAAGCAAAACGTCTAATATACTACTTAATTCTATTGGTTCTTTAAATCCCCGATCGAGAAAAGATAATCCGTCACGTGTCCCTTGTTTAAATTGACTATCCTTCATCGTAATAGGTAGGGGAGCAGATTCATTTACTTTATCCTTCATTTGACGGACATACCAGTCAGCACTTAGAAGGCTTAAATTTACAATTCGCACATCTGGGCGGAAATTCTCAACCTCTTGTACATACCATAAAGGGTAGGTATCATTATCGCCGTAAGTAAAAAGTATGGCGTTGGGAGCACAAGATTCCAAGTAATTCTTGGCAAGATCGCGCGCTACATATTTAGTAGATCGGTCATGGTCGTCCCAGCCGTCTTTGGCCATTAAAATCGGTGCTGCTAATAATCCAACTACCGTAGCAATGAGACCAGCAGTTTTCGGATTTGTTTTCTTCTGTAGTATATCTGCAATACCGGCTACTCCCAAGCCTATCCAAATGGCAAAAGCATAAAAAGAACCTGCATAGGCGTAGTCACGCTCGCGCGGTTGAAGAGGTGTTTGGTTTAGATAAAGTACAATAGCTAAGCCTGTAAAGAAAAACAATAAACCAACAATACCAGCATCCTTTTGGTTCCGCTTAAAGTGCCAAAGCGCACCTATCAGCCCCAATATGAGCGGTAAGCCATAAAATTTATTATTAGAAGGGTCGGTTTTTACTGAGTCAGGTAATGCATCCTGTCCTCCAAGACGCGCTTGGTCAATCGGTTTTATACCTGTAATCCAGTTCCCTTCCGTAAAACTTCCGTCTCCTTTTTGATCATTTTGACGCCCTACAAAATTCCAGAAAAAGTACCGGGCATACATATGACCTATCTGATAAGTAAAGAAAAAATTTAGATTATTGCCAAATGTTGGTTCTTCACTTTCACCCATATTTAACCAGCTGCGATAAAATTGTGGGTGCCCACGACCAGCATCGCTGCTATAGATGCGAGGGAAAACAGTTTCCCGATCATATATATAATTGTATTTTTTTCCTATATTTTCATACTTTTCTTCCCCTTTAATATAGGTGTTTCCACCCTCTTTTCTGTCAGTTACTTTTGACGTAAAATAGGGCCCTTTAACTAAAGGTTCTTCACCATATTGTTCGCGATTCAGGTAACTTAAGAAAGAGAAAGCATTGTCTGGATCACTATTGTTTAATGTTGGATCCGCTTTGGCTCGAACTAAAATCATAGCGAAAGAGCCATATCCAAAAATAATAAAACAGATAGATAATAAGATGATATTTAAATGAGGTTTAACATGTTTTATGGAATAGAATATACCATATGTTAAACCACCAACTACCAATATCATAAAGCACAGAACGCCACTTCCAAAGCCCAGACTTAAGCTATTGACAAAGAAAAGGTCAAAATAAGCTGCAAATTTAATAAGGTATTGGATAATGCCCCATAGAACAAAGGCGACTATTACGATACCGATGAGGAGTGTTTTGAATACTCCTCCGTTTGTTGGGCTTTTTGTGCGTTTAAAATAAACAACCAGTGCTAAGGCAGGTATCGTCAATAAATTTAGAAGGTGAACTCCTATGGAAAGCCCCATTATATAAGCTATAAATAACAACCATTTATCTGAACGGGGTTCATCAACGTGAGCTTCCCATTTTAAGATAGCCCAAAAGACAATGGCGGTGCAGAGCGAAGACATGGCGTATACTTCTGATTCAACTGCTGAAAACCAAAAAGTATCAGAGACAGCATAAGCAAGGGCTCCCACAAGTCCAGCACCCATAATTTGTATTAAGCTACTCTGTGTTATTTCTGTGTTATTTTTCCAAAGTACTTTACGTGCTAATGCCGTAATCGTCCAAAACAAAAACATAATAGTAAGCCCGCTTGAAACAGCAGATCCGAAATTCATCCAGTAAGCGAGGGATTCTTTATTGCCAAAGGCTAAATTGCTAAAGATATTTTGTAGCATTAAGAAGAGCGGTGCGCCGGGCTGATGAACGATCTGCATTTTATATGCAGCTGCAATAAATTCCCCGCAATCCCAGTAACTAGCTGTTGGTTCAAGTGTTAACACATAAACTAAGGTGGAAACGAAAAAAGTAATCCATCCAAGTAAATTGTTTGTTTTGTTATAATTCATTCGTAATAATTATTTAGAGTATTTATTCCCTCCTGCTTCCCCGTCTACAGACGGATTGATCATGTCAGGTTCATTAGCTGTATTATATAATTACGTGCCGAAAATAAGTATTAGTATTGATATTATAGAAAGAAGCGATGTTAAAATTTAAATTGCGGTTGTCAATAGACGTATCAAGACAGAAGTATCAAAATGTAAAAGGCAATTTTTCAATTTAACCGCTGATTTTGAAATGTTAGTTAACGGGCGATCGAAAGACAAAGACAGCTAAAAAGGCGGCGAAGCATAAATCCCTAAAAAAACTTATTGATATTCAATAAAGTGCTATAAAAACAAAAAAAAATGAAGAAAATATTTTGTGTATTTAGAATATCGCTTTATATTTGCACTCCGTTTACGGCAGATGGCTGATAAACGAAATGATTGCCCGATAGTATAAAGGTAGTACAACTGATTTTGGTTCAGTTTGTCTAGGTTCGAATCCTGGTCGGGCAACAAAAAAAAGAGACTCGGGTCGTTTAGGAACGGCCCGATTTTTTTAAACACCAAACCCGCACTCATGCCTCTGCAATTTAACACCGTTAAATTATTTGCCGGATCTGGTAGCAAGGAACTGGCAAACAAAATCTCAAAATCTTATGGGAAAGCACTGGGTGAAATGACGTTATCTCGTTTTAGCGATGGCGAATTTCAGCCCTTCTACAATGAATCCATTCGTGGAAGTGATGTGTTTTTAGTCCAATCTACCTTTCAACCAACAGATAATTTATTTGAATTACTGTTGATGATTGATGCTGCAAAACGAGCTTCAGCTCATTATATCACAGCTGTAGTACCTTACTTTGGTTTTGCTCGTCAAGATCGCAAAGATAAACCTCGTGTTGCCATTGGTGCCAAAATGATAGCGAATCTACTGACAGCGGCTGGTGCACATCGCATTATGACGATGGATTTACATGCTGCGCAAATTCAGGGTTTTTTTGATATTCCCGTTGACCACTTGGATGGCGCCAGTATTTTTGTTCCGCATATCAAATCGCTTAATCTTCCTAATTTAACAATTGCATCTCCAGATATGGGTGGCTCTTATCGTGCAAGAACGTTTGCGAAATACTTTAATGCGGAAGTGGTTATATGTGATAAGCAACGCAAACGTGCAAATGAAATTGAATCGATGTCGATCATTGGAGATGTGGAAGGACAAGATATCGTGCTAATAGACGATATCTGTGATACGGCTGGCACGCTTTCCAAAGCTGCTTCTCTAATTATGGAAAAGGGGGCTACTAGTGTTCGCGCTGTTTGTACACATCCTGTCCTTTCCGGGAAAGCTTATGAAACAATCGAAAATTCAGCATTAAGCGAGTTGATTGTAACAGACACTATTCCTTTGAAAGGATATAGTAGTAAAATAAAAGTATTATCTACCGCTGATTTATTTGCACGCGCCATTACTAATATAAATGAACACGGATCGATAAGCGATTTATTTAAAATTATCGACCAAAATAGATAGTAGTTTGTAAATAGTTTTTTCTATCTTTGCAAGCTTAAAATAAAAATAAAAATGAAATCAATTGCTATTAGCGGTTCTCTAAGAGAGAACGTAGGGAAAAGAGACGCGAAAGAATTACGCTATGCTGGGAAAGTACCAGCGGTTCTTTACGGTGGTGATCAACAATACCACTTTTCTGTGTCCGCAGCTGATTTGAAATCTTTGGTTTATACGCCAGATGTTCATTTCGTTGACCTTGATTTAGGTGGAAAAAAATTCCAAGCGATCGTTCAGGAATCGCAGTTTCATCCTTTAACGGATCAGATTATTCACATCGATTTCTTAGCACTTAATGATAAGAAAGAGGTGTCTGTGAATATACCTATTGAATTAACAGGTACTTCACCAGGTGTAAAAATGGGTGGTAAATTAATCCAAAAGTTACGTAAACTTCGCGTAAAGGCCTTACCTAATGATCTACCTCAAACAATTGAAGTGAGCTTAGAGTCACTAGAGGTAGGTAAATCGGTTCGTGTTGATGCGATCAAAATTAAAAATGCGGCTGTGCTTAACAATGGAGATGATACAATTGTATCCGTTGTGATGTCACGTGCATTGAAACAAGCTGAGCAAGAAGCTGCGAAAGCTGGGAAAAAATAGATCTCAATTTTTTTATAAAGAAAGCATCCGACATAAATCATCGGATGCTTTTTTTGTTGTAGGATGCGGATTAAAAACCCATTTTTGTTGAGAATATCTTTCGGTGTTAAATTTAAATATTCGATTAAATGAAATATCTTATTGTAGGATTGGGTAATATAGGGCAAGAGTATGCCGATACACGCCATAACATAGGTTTTATGGTTGCAGATGAACTTGTGAAAGAGTTTGGTGCTAACTATTCTACTTTAAAATATGCCTTTTATTCAGAGTTTAAATATAAAGGAAGAACATTGCATGTGATTAAACCAACTACCTATATGAATTTAAGCGGCAAGGCAGTGAACTTTTGGATACATGAACTAAAAATACCGCTTCAAAATACGTTGGTAATTGTGGACGACCTTGCTATACCTTTTGGAAGTATTCGTATAAAACCTAAAGGGAGTGCAGCAGGGCATAATGGTTTAAAAAGTATTGAAGCACTATGTGGTGGACAGCAATATCCTCGGTTGAGGTTTGGCATTGGTGATGATTACCCAAAAGGGAGGCAAATTGATTATGTTCTGGGTGCTTTCGATAAGACTGAGCAAATGGAATTACCAGGTCTTATTAAGCATTCAACAGAAGCTATAAAAAGTTTTGTATCAACAAGCTTGGAATTAACTATGACGAATTTTAATAAGTAAAATATATATTATGAAGATATATGGAATAAAGAATTGCAACACAGTAAAAAAGGCACTCGATTGGCTAAAAGAAAATCAGATTTCGTATGATTTTCAGGATTTTACGAAAGTTGGTGTAAATGAAGTGACGCTTAAGAGCTGGGAAAAAGAGGTTAGCTGGGAAGCGTTGGTGAACAAAAAAGGAACGACGTGGCGAAGTTTGTCGGATGATGAGAAAGCTGCTATTAAAGATGAGAAAACCGCGAATAGTTTAATGCAAGCGAAAACGAGTGTAATAAAAAGACCGGTTATTGAATCACCAAAAGGTTTAATCGTAGGTTTCGATGAAAAAGAATATATTGAAAAGCTAAAATAGTTGTTACAAAGGCCCGAAACATACGTTTCGGGCCTTGTACTTTTAAAAAGCGCTCATAATATGCTATATTAGCTCGATACTAACAATAGCACATAATTCTTTGCACATGCGGACTAACTATTTCTTGATTTCTTCAATCGTGGCGCTTACAAGCGTATCCCAACTTTTTGCCCAAAATACCATTCAAAGTAAATACAGTTATGAAGAGGCATTTACGCCTGTATTTTACCCATATAATGGTAGTGAATATAGATCCGCTAGTGGAATGCCCGGGCCAAAATATTGGCAAAATAAGGTGGATTATAAAATCAAAGCCCATCTTGATGACGAGAAAAAGAAGGTTTCGGGTGAGGTTAGGATGAGTTACACCAATAACAGTCCTGATAAGCTTGATTTTATGTGGATTCAGCTGGATCAAAATCTTTTTTCTAAAAAGAGTCGCGGTATGCGCACAATCTCTGTTGGAAAAAGCCGGTATGGTTCACATGACGTACCTTTCGAAGGTGGTTATACAATAGAGTCAGTTAAATCTGCTGACGGTAAAGAACTGAAATATTTAATAGATGATACCCGGATGCAGGTGTTTTTACCGCAAGGATTAAATCCAGCAGGAGGTAGTACAGAGATACAGATAACGTATAACTATACGATACCCGGCTATGGTGCTGATAGGACAGGTGTATTGCCGACAAAAAATGGCGATATATTTGCCGTAGCGCAGTGGTATCCGAGAGTAGCCGTTTATGACGATATTTTAGGTTGGAACGCGCAGCCTTACACGGGGCCTGGTGAGTTTTACCTAGAATACGGTAATTTCGAGATAGCTATTACTGCTCCTGCTAAGCAAGTGGTGGTGTGTGGTGGTGAGCTGTTAAATCCAGAAGAGGTTTACACCGCTGAACAATTAAAGCGTTGGGAGCAGGCTAGAAGTAGTGATGAAACAGTTGTAATACGTTCGGACGAAGAAGTTACAAAGGGATCTTCCAGACCTAAAGGCAAAAAAGAGCTGACATGGAAGTTCCGGTTAAATAATAGTAGGGATATTGCTTGGGCTGCTTCTAGTAGCTTTGTGATCGATGCTGCCAGAATAAATCTCCCTGATGGTAAGAAATCGCTTGCTATTTCTGCTTATCCTGCTGAAAGCATTGGTAATAATGGATGGGAACGATCAACTGAATATACAAAATCATCGATCGAATATTATGCTAAAAAATGGTTTTCTTACCCTTACCCAGTGGCTGTAAATGTGGCTACTATTGTAGGGGGAATGGAATATCCTGGAATTGTATTTTGTAAAAGTACAGCAAAAGATGCTGGTTTGTGGGGTGTAACGGATCATGAATTTGGCCATATATGGTTTCCAATGATAGTGGGTAGTAATGAACGTTTGTATGCATGGATGGATGAAGGATTCAATAGCTTTATAAATTCACTCTCTAAGAATGAGTTTAATAATGGAGAATACAAGAGCCCGAAATATGATGGACATCGCTTAGCGCAGGATTATTTTCAGGACGACACGGAGCCGATCATGTCATCGCCACAAAATATGAAAGAGAAGAACATTGGTACACTCGCGTACAGGAAACCACAATTGGGCCTCACGATTTTGCGTGAGCAGGTCTTGGGAGAAGAACGCTTTGATAGAGCCTTCAAACAGTATATAGAATATTGGGCATATAAGCATCCTACGCCTTATGATTTCTTTCATACGATGGAGAACGTTGCAGGCGAAAATTTAAGCTGGTTTTGGCGTTCTTGGTTTCAACAATCATGGAAACTAGACCAAGCCATTACCAATGTGGCATATGTAGACGGGGATCCTAGCAAAGGGGCAATAGTTACGGTGGCTAATCTAGAAAAAATGCCTATGCCCTTAATTGTGGAAGCGACAACGACGAGTGGGGGCAAAGAAACAATTAAATTGCCCGTCGAAATATGGGAGAGAAATAAGTCCTTTGTCTTCACCCTTCCAACAACAGAGGCCTTAAGCTCGGTGGTTATTGATCCAGAAAAAATATTCCCTGATATCAATCCATCTAATAATAGTTGGAATAATTAATGGGTTCTAAATTTATGACAAAATAAAAATTAAGAGCCTTAAAGTTTCTAATGCATTTATAACAGTTTTGACTTATGTTTGTTAAATAATACTGACATCAACGACGATATTATGAAAGGATTTATCTGCTTCTTTTTGGTTATTTTAGCATTTGCATCTCACCCTATTGCTGCCAATGCGCAGGATCGCTTAAAAGGCCTCGTGCTGGAGTATAAGAGTAACGAAGCGCTTCAACAGGTTTTGGTTAAAAATTTAACCAAGGGGGATAGCGTGATAAGCAATAACAATGGAGCGTTCGACATTTCTGCAAATAAGGATGACGTTTTGTCTTTTTCCTATCCTGGATATAGAACGGATAGTTTGGTTGTGACTGACTTTGCCGTCAAAAGAGTTTATTTAACGTCTATAAACGACCCTCGAATATTAAAAGAGGTAAATATTACTGCACTGACAAACAGTAAGCTAGCAGAAGAGAAGGAACGCATGAGAAAGCAAGCACAATTTGCAAATACGGTGTCAGGAGGAGGGATTGGTCTTTCTCCTTCTAAAATATTCGGAAGGGAGGCAAGGGAAGCGCGAAGACAATACCGGATGTTAGACGAAGAAAGTAATAACCGTATCATTGATGCTAAATTTACTGAAGTACTTGTTACCAGCTTAACACCCTTGCAAGGACAGGACCTTTCTTTGTTTATGGCAAAATATCGGCCAAAAGTAGCTTTTGTTAAAGAAGCGGATGATGAACGTATGCGTTTATATATAATGGACTCTTATAATGCATTTAAGAAATTGAGTCAATCAGCAAAAGAGAAAATAAAGATTAGCAAATAGTTTACTCCTTGAATGTGAGGTGTAAAAAAGGATACACCACCATAGGTAGGGACGATTGGCTTAGGTGATATTGATCTCCCAAACCATCACCGTTTTATCGTCGCTTACGGTAATCAACGTGTTACGACTGCTCCATAAAATATTATTAATTGATAAGCGATGCACAGGATAACCCTTCTCAAGGCTTATATTCTTTAGTAGGGAATAATCTTCAGCGCGCCATATTTTAATACTTTTATCTCTGCTGGCAGTGGCAAGAATGGGCAATTCGGGGTTATAGACAATGCCGTATACGGTAAACATATGCGCGGTAAGGTTTTTTACTAAATGATAATCAATCGGATCAAAAATGTTTAATTGCGCATCACGTCCACCAGTTAATAGTTGATGTGTATCAGGCGAAAAACACAAAGCAGTAATCGCTGCACTATGTTCATCAATTTCATGTATTAGTGAATATTCTTTTGCATCAAAAATTCTTATTTTACTGTCTTTAGAGCCCAATGCAAATACATTTTCTTCTTTATTAAGCGCAATACAGCGTACGGTATCTTTCGATACGCTAAAATTATACAACCGTTGAAAGGATTGTGTGTTCCATATAGAAACGGTTCCGTCTTCGGAAGATACGATCAACTCAGGCTTTGAGTAAAATGACTGAATACCGAAAACAGGTTTTTCGTGATGTATGAGTTTTGCTACGACCTTATTAGCTTCAAAATCCACTATGGTAACCAAGCCGCTCCGTTCGCCAACGGCCAATAAAGAGCTATTTGCTATACGATGCAGGCAATAAACAGAGCTTTTTACAGGCAATAGTACTCGTTTAAATTCACCTTTTATCAAATCCCATTCAACTACCCCCTTATCGTTACCAGCAGTAAACAAGAGCGTCGAGTCTACATTTCTTTCGAGTGCAAAAATGGGATTTTGATGCCCTGTTAAAGCATGTTTTTTAATAACTTCGATATTGCTCATCCGTTTTTATTTGTGATGGCGTTCCTCCAGATTTTTGGCTATTCTTTGAAGAGAGATGTTTTTTTCCTTTAATAATACCATCAAATGAAATAATAAATCAGAAGACTCATTGACGAAATCTTTTTCTGTTTCTTTTAAGGCTGCAATAACCGTTTCTACAGCTTCTTCACCCACTTTTTGAGCTATCTTATTAATTCCTTTTAGCTTCAACTTGTTTACGTAGGAATCTTCTTTAGGATTAATATATCGATCATCAATGATCTGTTCGAGCTCGAAAATGAAGTTTTGATTATAGTCCGTTTGAAAACAGCTCCTGGAGCCGGTGTGACAGGTGGGGCCTTGTGGTGAAGCCTTTATTAAAACAGTATCATTATCGCAATCGATGTCAATACTAACCACATTTAAATAGTTGCCACTTTCCTCCCCTTTTGTCCAAAGTCTGTTTTTTGAACGGGAGAAAAAAGTTACTTTTTTTTCAGACTGGGTTTTTTCCCAAGCTTCTTCGTTCATATACCCAAGCATGAGTACTTCGAGCGTTTGATGATCTTGGATAATTACAGGTACAAGTCCTGCACCTTTATTAAAGTCTAACATTCTTGTTTAATTATCGTTCTGCTTTATGTTTTATTATCGAATCTTGATGCCACTCGCCCGCAGTGAATCCTTAAGATCAGGAATCAGTATTTCACCGTAATGAAAAACGGATGCCGCTAGTGCCGCGTCAACATTGGCCTCTAAGAAGACATCTGTAAAATGCTGCTTACTACCAGCACCACCTGATGCAATTAAGGGAATGGTCAGTGATTGATTGATTTTTTTTAGTAAGGTGCAATCGAATCCGTTTTTTGTTCCATCGTGATCCATAGAAGTTAACAGGATTTCACCAGCACCTCTACTTTCAGCCTCTTTTATCCACTCTTCAGTAAGGATATCCGTTTTTATTCTTCCGCCATTTAAGTGTACGTAATTTTTTCCATCTATGTGCTTCGTGTCGACCGCTACTACTACGAATTGAATACCAAAAGCATTTGCCAACGTGTTGATGAGAGCTGGATTTTTTACCGCAGCAGAGTTGATGGATATTTTATCGGCCCCTGAATGAAGTAATATTTCAGCATCTGCAACCTCATGAATTCCACCACCAATAGTAAACGGTATGTTCACATTCCTTGCTACTGCTTTTACCATCTCAACGGTTGTCTTGCGTTTTTCATGGGTAGCAGTAATATCTAAAAATACTAATTCATCTGCTCCTTGCGCTGAATATTGCCATGCAAGTTCTACAGGATCACCGGCATCTCTTAGATCTACAAAGTTTATACCTTTTACTGTGCGGCCATCCTTAACATCCAAACATGGAATAATTCGCTTGGCGACACCAGCATTTATATCTGCATTTAGAAGTTGATCAGCGAGCGAAGATTCCATTCTTTTATTTCTTCTATACTTATTCTATTCTCATAAATCGCTTTTCCAACAACACATGCTTCGATGCGAAGTTCATCCAGCGCTTTGATGTCTTCTAGAGAACTTATACCTCCTGAAGCAATGAGCTTAATGATAGGGGAGTGATCTAGCAGTTTTTTATACAGATCAATACCAGCTCCTCCAAGTTTACCATCTTTATTTATATCCGTACATAAAAATCGAAAGAACCCTAAATTTAAACAACGATCAATATAATCAATGAGTTTAACGGGAGAACTTTCCATCCATCCTGAATATTTTATTACTTCATCAAGTACATCAATAGCAACTACAATATGATCCGAACATTTTATGCCATTGCAATATAGACGACTTAGCTCATCTAAAAATTCGGGATTAGTAATAGCTTGTGTGCCCACGATGACCCGATGTACTCCTGCATCGATTAATTCTTTTACTTTCTCAATACTCCGTACGCCACCACCATACTGTACTTTCATGTCAGTTTTTTGAATGATGTTGAATAGGTATTGTTGATTTGTAAAATCACCCTTAGCTCCATTCAGGTCGATGATATGCACGAATTCCGTACCATTTGATTGATACTTTTCTATCATTTCCTCTAAATTGATATCATAGGTTGTCACCTCGTCGTATTTTCCTTCTCGAAGGCGGACTACCTGTTTATCTAATATATCTATTGCTGGAATAATATACATGATTTTATATTTGAATTAGATTGTACAAAAGTTTTTTAATAATTGTTCCCCTGCTTTGCCAGATTTTTCCGGATGAAACTGGACGCCATAAAAATTATTATACTGTATTGCCGAAGAATATTTTATACCATAATCAGTATAAGCAAGTGTAAAAGTAGGATTATATTCTATAAAATAAGAATGGACAAAATAAAAGTAGGCATCTTTTTCAATGTTTTGAAAGAGTTTGCTGTTCTGCATAGGGGACACTTTATTCCACCCCATGTGTGGGACTTTTAAGTTTACGCGATTAGCAAAATGGAGTGTTTCTATATCCATTACATTCAGTAAATGGGCATCACCTTCTTCAGAATGACGCGTTAAGAGTTGCATGCCAACACAAATGCCGAGCACAGGCTTTTCTAGCTTTTTTATGCTGCTTGTGAGGCCCGTGGCTTTTAATTTTTGCATGGCCGCGCCGGCATGGCCAACACCTGGTATAATAATATGGCTGTAATTCTCCATGTCACCCTCCTCATTAATCATAGCATATTCTATTCCAATACGATCTAAAGCAGCGGTTAACGAAAAAATATTTCCAGCTCCGTAATTTATAATTCCAATCATAGGATGTTGTACGTTTTAAGTTATAGGTTCTACGTTTTAAGTTTTACGTTGTTGTTTCTAAGTTTTACGTTGCAGGTTCTATACTTTACAACCTATTACTTATCACTTACAACTTATCACTTCCTAGAGTATCCCCTTAGTGCTTGGCAATTGCATATTATCCGTATCTCGTTTTACCGCCATTTTTATTGATTTAGCAAAGGCTTTAAAGATCGCTTCAATCTTGTGGTGTTCATTTTGCCCCTCTGCCTTAATGTTTAAATTGCTTTTGGATGCATCCGAGAAAGATTTAAAAAAATGTATGAACATCTCTGTGGGCATTTCGCCTATTTTTTCTCTTTTAAATTCAGCATCCCAAACTAACCAGTTCCTACCTCCAAAATCTATCGCGACTTGTGCCAAACAATCGTCCATCGGTAGGCAAAATCCATATCTTTCTATGCCCCTTTTATCGCCCAATGCTTTTAACAATGTTTCTCCCAATGCTAAGGCTGTATCTTCAATAGTATGGTGCTCGTCGATATGTAAATCTCCTTTTGTATGGATCGTTAAATCCATGTTTCCATGTCTGGCAAGCTGATCTAGCATATGATCAAAAAAAGGTATTCCCGTCTCAATATCAGCCTTGCCACTCCCATCTAAATTTATCTTAACAAAGATGTCGGTTTCATTGGTAGCTCTCCGGTGCTCAGCCGTACGAGTACCCACTTTTAAGAAGTCATATATTTTCTTAAATTCAGTGGTTGACAATGCAACTACATCTTCATTTATAGAAAGGTTTTCCATTAATCCTAAAGAATCATCATTACGCAACCAGATAGCCTTAGCACCAAGATTTTGTGCTAGTCGAACGTCATTAACACGGTCGCCGATCACATAAGAATTTGTGAGATCATACTTTTCAGTGTCAAAATATTCACTAAGCATCCCAATTCCAGGTTTTCTGGTGTCAGCATTTTCATGGGGAAAAGTACGATCTATGTGTTCTTTTATAAAATGTACTCCCTCGCCAGCAAAGGTGTCTATGACAAAATTGTGAACTGGCCAAAAGTTTTCTTCTGGATGACTGTCGGTTCCAAGGCCATCTTGATTGCTTACCAACACTAAATCAAAGTCGAGCTCTTTTGCAATTTTAGGCATGTATTGTAAGGCTCCGGGATAAAATTTTAATTTTGAAAAGGAGTCAATTTGTTCGTCCGCCGGTTCGAGAATTAAGGTGCCATCACGATCGATGAACAATAAACGCTTTTTATAAGTCTTTTTTAACATAAAGCTAAATTCAATTCTAAATAGGATATCAGATTAAAAAAACGATCATTTTGCAAAGTTACGAGTAATTTGTTAATGTTACTTGCTCGCTGTTTTATCTGGAAAATGATCCTCTTCACTTAAATTTTTTGATAGTTCTGAAGAGCGGCTAACAATTCCTTGTTCTCTTCTGGTGTTCCAACTGTTATCCGTAAGCAGTTCTCGCATAAGATAACTGAAGAACGATCACGTACAATAATCCCTAATTCAACCAAATAGTTGTAGATATCCTTGGGGTTGCTTGCTTTCATCAATAAAAAGTTGGCATCTGAAGGGTATACCTGTTGTACGAAGGGAAGCGCTAGCAGCATCTTGTCTAGTAACTCACGTTCCTTGACGGTTTCTTTAATCCAATTGTTTACTTTATCAATATTCTCAAGTGCCTCTAACGCTAATATCTGAGATGCTTCATTAATATTGTAAGGGGGTTTAATTTTGTTGAATATATCGATAATTTCGGGAGAAGCAAATGCCATTCCGATACGCAAACCTGCTAAACCCCATGCTTTGGAAAGGGTTTGTAAAACAACTAAATTGTTATATTCAAGTAGTTCCTGTATAAATGATCGCTGCTTAGAAAAATTTATATAGGCCTCATCCACAATCACTAAACCATTAAAATTACTCAATACCGTCTCTATGTCGTCTCTATTAATGGAATTTCCGGTCGGGTTGTTAGGCGAGCATATGAAGATTATTTTTGTTTTTTCATCTATAGCTTCCGCGATTCCCTCTAAATTTAACTGAAAAGCTGGTGTTAGATTCACCCTCTTTATCGCTATATCGTTAATATTCGCCGAGACTTCATACATGCCGTATGTTGGAGGCACAATGATAACATTATCAATACCAGGTTTGCAAAATGCTCTAAATAAGATGTCAATCGCTTCATCGCTACCATTACCCAGAAAGATGCTATTGGTTGGAACACCTTTTATTTGACTTATTTTACTTTTTAGCTTAAGTTGTAGTGGGTCAGGGTACCGATTATAATTCGAAGCTAAAGGAGATCCAAAAGCGTTTTCATTTGCATCTAAAAGTATAGCTGCTTCTCCTTTAAACTCGTCTCGTGCGGACGAGTAGGGGACGAGTTTCTTTATATTTTCCCTTAACAGGTTGTTGATATTTATATTCATTTTATTAATCAGCTTTTATCGCTTACTAAGTATCGCCCCCAATTATTTGAGAGCCCTCTTAGACTTAGCGATTTTTTTTAGTACCATTCATTCTCACCGTAACAGCATTTTTATGCGCTTGAAGGCCTTCAAGTGCGGCTAAAGTCTCTACCGTATGACCAATTTGTTGCAGCCCTTCTTCTGTTATATGCTGGAAAGTTATTTTTTTTATGAAAGAATCAACAGACACTCCCGAGTACGATCTTGCGAAGGCACTGGTAGGTAAGGTATGATTCGTTCCTGAAGCATAATCGCCGACGCTTTCGGGTGTTAAGTGCCCTAAAAATACCGACCCTGCATTTATTATTTTATTGGTCAACTCCTGCCAGTTGTCTGTAGAAATAATCAAATGTTCAGGTGCGTATTGATTGCTGAAATACATGGCTTCCGATAAGTCCTCACATAAAACTGCGTAAGAATTATTGATCGCTGCTAGGGCGATTTCTTTTCGTGGAAGCTCGTTTACTTGTTTAATTAAGGCCTCTTTTACATTGCTAAGCAACTGTTGGCTATCAGTAACTAATATTGCTTGACTATCTACTCCATGTTCGGCTTGTGCAAGTAAATCAGCAGCGACGAAGTCGGGATTACTTGTGCTGTCGGCAATTATCAACACTTCAGACGGGCCAGCGGGCATGTCAATGGCTGTTTGGGTGGTAGATTGTATAATAGTTTTTGCTTTAGTGACATACTGATTTCCCGGGCCAAAAATTTTATCCACTTTCGTGACGCTTTCGGTACCATAAGCCATTGCTGCAATAGCCTGCGCCCCACCTACAAGAAAAATTCGTTTTATTTTCAATAAATAAGCACAATAGGCAAGGTACCCGTTTATCTGTCCGTTTGCCTGTGGCGGGGAGCATACCACTATTTCCTTGCAACCCGCAATACGAGCAGGGATACCAAGCATCAGAAAGGTGCTAGGCAAAACGGCCGTTCCGCCAGGTATATATAAACCTACGCGCTCGATCGGCCTTGGTTCTCTCCAGCAAGTAACGCCTGGCATAGTGTCTATTTTCTTCTCTTTTCTTAACTGGTACTGATGAAATTTATGAATATTATTGAAAGCGATTTCGAGTGCCCGTTGCTGTTCTCTGCCAATACTCATTGCAAGCGTGTTTATTTCATCTTCTTCTAAAAACAACTTGCTTAATTTTATACGATCAAACTTCTCCGCATATTCAATGAGGGCCTTATCTCCTTCAGATTTTACTTGCTGAATAATAGACGCTACCGTTTCTTGAATATCATTGGCAGGGTCTGTATTGCGCGTTATCAACTTTTCTAAATCCTCGCCAGAAAGTTCTTTATATCTGTAAGTTTTTAACATGTTAATAGTGTATTAAATGTCTCGTATCAAGATGTCAGTATCAGGTATCAAGATTTTCGCATTTAAAATGATATTCAATTGTCTTTGTTATATCTGCGTCTTGATTCTTGTATCTTATACCTTGCGTCTTTATATAATAACCTTTTCAACGGGCATTACAACAATTCCTTGCGCGCCAGCAGCTTTTAACTTGTTAATTTTCTCCCAAAAATCGCGCTCCTGTATAACGGTATGAACGGCAACCCAGTTGTGTTCTGCTAAGGGTACAACGGTGGGACTTTTGACGCCAGGTAACAACGATAAGATAGTGTCTAAATTAGTACGATCAACATTCAAAACAACATACTTTGTCTCTTTTGCCATCAGCACCGACTGTATGCGTTGCATGAGCTCTTTTATGATTCCGTTATGTTCGATACCATTTTTAGAGATCAAAATGGCTTCAGAGGCAAGCACATCAGCAAATGGCTTTAATCCATTACTCTTTAACGTTCCTCCTGTAGATACGATATCGCAGATGGCATCACTTAATCCCAAACCCGGTGAGATTTCAACAGAACCAGAGATGGTACGAATGGTTGCATTTACCTGGTTTTCCTGCAAGTATTTTTTCAGAATTACAGGATAAGATGTAGCTATTGCTTTGCCTTCAAGGTCCTTAATATTTTTAAGTTCGCTCTCGTTTGGTACCGCAATTTTCAACATACATTTTCCAAAACCTAAGCGTTGTAAATAATGTACATCTACTTCGGTTTCATTAATGACATTTTCTCCTACGATTCCGATATCTGCAATGCCGTCCTGAACGTATTCAGGAATATCATCATCCCTAAGAAAAAGAATTTCCAGTGGGAAATTAGAGACAGTGGATATAAGGGAACTTTTGTAATTTTCGAAGGTTAAGCCACAATTTTTTAAAAGTTCGACAGATTTTTCATTTAATCTGCCCGATTTCTGGATGGCAATTTTTAAAGATGACATCTTGTTTTTTTATATAAGTTCTAGTTTAGCAAGTATTTACTAAAATAATTAATACGATTAATAAGAAAATTTGCTGGAGGATGTGCTTCACGTAGAAACATACTAATTACATATCGCCACATGGGCGATGATGAAAATGTATGTGATGTGCGAAGACTTTAATCATTGTTGACACTTGTCTTTTTGAATAAGACGTTACAAATATAGGATATGGTTTTTATTTTGCAAACAAAAAGATGATTTTATTGAAAAATGTTCATGCTAAACTGGTTTTTGTTGTAGCAACGAAATAAAGGATAAATAGACTTGATGCCATAGATGTTTCAAAGATTGTCATTTATGGTTAATAGTATTGCTTTCATAATACAAATAATGTACATTGGCATGATAAAAACTTCTAGTTTGAGAATGTATGGCGGATATAAATAATAAAATTACAGAAGAGGCTATTCAAGAGAATACTTTAGATGCTGGTATACAGCATGTCAATAACCCAGTACTGGATCTTCCCCAGATTGTAAAAAAATATCTTCAGAAAGTAACGAGCTACATGCAGAAGGAGAATAGTTTCTTGTTCACAGACGGGTCGGCAACGGTAGAAGTAAAAGTTGTGAGCGATGAAATTATTCGGGTAAGGCTCGCTCCTCATAGTCAATTCCTCGAGGATTTTTCTTATGCTGTACCGAATGCGGATCAGCATGTAGCGGTGTATGCTTTCCAAGAGAATGAAGAGACTTATAGTGTGAGTACGAATACGGTTACATGTGTTGTAAATAAAGGAAATTTTCATATTTCTTTCCAAGATAGGGATGGGCAGATCATCAATCGAGATCATTCGCCGATGCACTGGGAGGAAAACCCCGACTTCGGGGGATACTATGTTTATTGTACAAAAGTTGCGACAGAAAGTGAGTCTTTTTACGGACTTGGAGATAAACCTACGCAACTTAATTTACGAGGGAAAAGGGTAACAAATTGGAATTCGGATACCTATTCTTTTTCATTTAATCAAGACCCTTTATATAGAAGTATCCCCTTTTACATCGGGTTAAATGGAGGAGAGGCCTACGGTATTTTCTTTGACAATACCTTCAAGACGTACTTTGATTTTGCTTCTGAAGTGCATGATCAGACTAGCTTTTGGTCGGAAGGAGGGGAATTACAATACTATTATATCCATGGGCCGCATATGATGGACGTTGTGAAACGCTACCATAGTATAACAGGTACACACTACCTACCGCCCCTCTGGGCTTTAGGATTTCATCAGTGTAGGTGGAGCTATTATCCGGAAAGTAAAGTGATTGAAATTGCTGAAGGTTTTCGGAAAAGGAATATTCCCTGTGATGCTATTTATTTGGATATCGATTATATGGACGGATATAGATGTTTCACTTGGAATAAACATTATTTTTCCAATCCAAAAAAGATGATCAAATCGCTGGCAGATAATGGTTTTAAAACAGTGGTCATTATTGACCCGGGTATTAAGGTGGACGACAATTATTGGGTTTTCAAAGAAGGAAAGGAAAATAAATATTTTTGTCGGAGAGGGGATGATTATTTTATGGAAGGACACGTATGGCCCGGAAGATGTCAATTTCCTGATTTTACCAATCCCGATACAAGAGAATGGTGGGGAACTTTATTTAAAGGCTTGGTTGATGTAGGCGTTGCCGGCGTTTGGAATGATATGAATGAGCCTGCAGTATTTGGTAGAGGAACATTTCCGAATGATGTAAGGCATAATTACGATGGTTATCGGGGATCACATCGAAAGGCGCACAATATTTATGGTATGCAGATGGTTAGAGCTACCTACGATGGTTTAAAGAAACTAAACCATGGCAAAAGACCCTTTACGATCACACGATCGGCTTATGCCGGTACACAGCGCTATGCCTCGGTTTGGACAGGCGATAATGTAGCTACCTGGGAACACTTACGTTTAGGTGTTTTACAGTTGCAGCGATTATCGGTGTCAGGTATGCCTTTCTGTGGGACAGATATCGGAGGTTTTAGTGGGGAACCTGATGGCGAACTCTTTACAAGGTGGATTCAGTTTGGTGTATTTTCTCCCTTCATGCGCGCGCATTCTGCGGGTGATACCCGAGAACGGGAGCCATGGAGTTTTGGTGAAGAATTGGAGGCTATTAACAAAAAATTCATAGAACTCCGTTATAAATTATTGCCTTATATATATGCTGCATTTTGGGAACAAACGAAGTATGGCTTTCCCATTTTAAGACCTGTTACCATGATTGAACAGGAAGAGCTTGGTAATATCGTTCGAGAGGAAGAGTTCTCTTTTGGTGATAAAATTCTTGTATCGCCCGTTGTCAACCCGGGGCAACTCACTAAGAGAGTATACCTGCCTAAGGGGCAATGGTATAATTACTGGAGTCACGAACAGTTGAGTGGGGGGCAAGAACACGATATTAGCACACCGCTTGATCAAATGCCAATTTTTGTGAGGGCGGGCGCCGTAATACCAGAGTTTCCTGTAATGCAATATGTAGATGTAAAACAGGTGGAAGTGCTTAAGCTATTAGTTTATTATACTGACACAGAGGTGAATTCTTTTGTTTATGAAGATCACGGGGATACATTCGCATATGAGCAGGAAATTTATTTAGAGAAGAAATTTGTTGTAAAAGGCAATAAAAATAATCTAATTATAAACCAAAGCGTTGATGGGTTGTTTACTGAACGGTATGAGACTTATAAAATTCATTTAATAGGTTTTCCGTTTTCGATAAATAAAGTGATGGCTGACGATCATTCAATAGCGATTACTGTTGAAAATGATATACCAACTGTGGTAGTAAACAAAGATTTTAGAAATATCCTTGTAAACTAGGGGCGTTCACGGATACAAAATAGATCTTCTTCTTACTCCTTGAAATTAGGCAATTAGACTAATCATCTAATTGCTAAACTTAACTTAATTTAAAAAATAACTGAATTATGCATAATCCGGTAGAGGTGTACTCCTTGTTTACAGATTTCGATGTGAATCTTTTTAAAGCAGGTAAACATTATAAATTATACGAAAAATTTGGAGCACATTATCTGGAGGATCACAACAGAATCGGAACTTACTTTGCTGTTTGGGCACCTAATGCTTCCACTGTTTCAGTAATTGGAGATTTTAATGGGTGGAATCCTCACGTGCATAAATTAAATATTCGTTGGGATGGTTCGGGTATTTGGGAGGGATTTATACCCGGTATATCATTGGGACAGCATTATAAATACAGTATCGTATCAACCAATGGAGAACATTTAGAAAAAGGCGATCCATTTGCTTTGCTATGGGAGGTCCCACCTCAAACTGCATCAAAAGTAGGTACTACTTGGTACGAATGGAAAGACACCGAGTGGATGGAAAAAAGATATTTGCATAATGGCCTCGACCGTCCGATTTCCGTTTATGAACTGCATTTAGGTTCATGGATTCGTGATCCAGATAAACCAAATGAAATCTTAAGTTACGGACAAATTGCGGATAAATTAATTCCCTATATTAAGGAAACCGGGTTTACGCATGTAGAATTTATGCCCTTAATGGAACATCCTTATTATCCATCTTGGGGTTATCAAATAACAGGTTATTTTGCAGCTTCTTCACGATACGGCCCACCTCAAGAGTTTATGTATCTGATAGAGCAATTACATTTAAATGAAATAGGCGTAATATTGGATTGGGTACCTTCACATTTCCCCAGTGATGCCCATGGTTTGTATCGTTTCGACGGATCTCACCTATATGAGCATGCCGATCCTAGACAGGGTTATCACCCTGATTGGAGCTCTTACATCTTCAATTACGGGCGTAATGAAGTGCGGGCATTTTTAATAAGTAACGCGGTGTTTTGGTTAGATCGGTACCATGCCGATGGCCTTCGTGTAGATGCTGTGGCATCCATGTTATACCTTGATTATTCTCGTAAAGAGGGGGAATGGGTTCCAAATAAATATGGTGGACGGGAAAATCTTGAAGCTGTAAGCTTTATTAAAGAGTTTAACGAAGTGGTTTATAAAAACTTTCCTGACGTACAAACCATTGCCGAAGAATCTACAGCGTGGCCTGGAGTAAGCCGGCCAACATTTTTGGGAGGATTGGGTTTTGGTATGAAATGGATGATGGGGTGGATGCATGATACATTGAATTATTTCAAAGAAGATCCAATTCACCGAAAATATAGCCATCAACAGATTACGTTCAGTACAGTTTATGCGTTCCATGAGAACTTTATGCTGCCGCTTTCGCATGATGAGGTAGTGCACGGAAAAGGGTCGTTGATAAATAGAATGCCAGGAGATGAGTGGCAAAAGTTTGCTAATTTAAGAGTACTCTATCTTTATATGTTTACACATTCTGGCACGAAGCTGCTTTTTATGGGAGGAGAGTTTGGGCAAACGTCAGAATGGGATAGCAATCGGTCATTAGATTGGCATCTATTGAACTATGCACCTCATAAAGGTTTATTCAAATTTATTGCTGCAATAAATACGCTTTATAAAAATGAACCGGCTTTATATGAAAAAAGTTTCTCTTCAGAAGGTTTTGAATGGGTTGAATTAGGAGATCATGAAAACTCCGTATTAGTATATTACCGAAAAGGCAATCATAAGGAAAATGATATAATTGTTATTCTAAATCTCACTCCTGTGATTCGCTATTACTACAGAGTAGGATTACCCTACAAAGGTGAATACGAAGTACTGCTTAATACGGATGATACGCTTTATTATGGCAGCGGTGTGCATGTAGATAATATTGTTTCGGAGGTTTTTCATTGGATGAATAAGGACTTTTCGGCAAAGTTGACCTTACCTCCTCTTGGGGGAGTAGTGTTAAAATTGCAAAATACTAACATTTAATTCTAACCAATCATGTATGGGGATGAGAAAACAAAAAAAATTAATGCATATTTTTCATTTTGCAGCAGAATGCTATCCGGTAGCTAAAGTTGGAGGGTTGGCCGATGTTGTTGGAGCATTGCCTAAATATCAGCAGAAAGCGGGATTAAAAGCTTCCGTGATTATTCCATATTACGAGAAGCCTTTTATTAAGGCGCATACATTTATAGATGTATATCAAGGATACATTCAACAAGGAGCCGAATCACGCCCTTACAGTATACTTAGGGAGCTAAATGATAGCTTAGGATTCGAGCTGTTTCTAGTAAAAATACCGGGACTTCTAGATAGGCCAGAAATATATTCCTATCCTGATGAATATGAGCAATTTTTAGCTTATCAGCATGCTGCCTTAGATTGGTTATGCGCCGCTGGTATTCGGCCCGACATCATACATTGCCACGATCATCATGCGGGACTCATTCCCTTTTATATCGAAAATGCACAGCAGTTTGATTTTTTAAAAGGAATACCGACAGTAGCTACCGTGCATAACGGTCAATACCAGGGGTGGTTAGATTGGGACAATGCCTTCTTGTTACCCTCTTTTGATACATGGAAATGGGGATTAGTTGATTGGAATGGCCTGATTAATCCGTTAGCTGCCTTAATAAAATGTTGCTGGGCATACACCACTGTATCTGAAGGGTATTTGCAAGAATTGTATCAAGAAGCAAATGGCCTGGAAAGTTTGTTTTTGGCAGAGAAAGAAAAATCGTATGGCATTATTAATGGCATTGATACGGATGTTTGGAACACGAAGACAGATGATATGTTAACTGCAAATTTTAGCTTAACCAATATCACGAAAGGAAAAGATCTCAACAAGAAAACTTTATGTTTAACCTATCATTTGGATGAAAATCTGCCGTTAATTGCGTTTATCGGGAGGTTTGCATTCGAAAAAGGCGCCGATATATTACCTGGTACTCTTTTGAGAGTGTTGGAAGAATTTAAAGGTCGGTTTAACTTCTTGATATTAGGCTCAGGAGATAAAAAGCTTGAGCAAACTTTAGAGCAGATTTCCAAAGATTATTCCGAACATTTTGCCCTCTACATTGGTTATAATGAGGAGCTTGCTCATCAGGTGTATGCTTCGGCTGATTATCTGTTTATGCCATCTCGGGTGGAACCTTGTGGATTGAACCAACTATATGCCATGCGTTATGGCACTGTTCCTATTGTTCGGTCAACTGGGGGCTTGAGAGATACTGTAAAGGATCTTGATACAGCGGATGGCTATGGTATTTTATTTGAAAATGCGACTGTTGAAGATGCGATTGAGGCCATTAAGAGAGCACTTGATTTTTGGCATAAGACAAACAGCAATACCTTTTCTTTTTTGCAAAAAAAATTGATGAAACTAGATTTTTCATGGGAAAGATCTTCGGCTAAATACACTGAATTATATAACAAATTAATTGATTGATAGATATGACTCCTAAGGTAATTTCCATTGTGCTAGGAGGCGGCAGGGGAACGCGATTAGCACCTTTAACAGATAAACGCTCTAAGCCTGCTGTACCGATAGCAGGAAAATATCGTTTAGTTGATATACCTATTTCGAATTGTCTAAATTCGGGCTACAATAGGATATTTGTTTTAACGCAGTATAATTCTGCGTCTTTAAATACACATATAAAAAACACGTATAATTTTAGTGTTTTCAGTAAGGGATTCGTTGATATCATTGCGGCAGAACAAACGATGGAGGGTGATAAATGGTTTCAGGGAACAGCAGATGCGGTTAGGCATTCACTGAGATATATGGCAAATCATGAATATGATTTTATTTTAATTCTTTCCGGCGACCAGCTTTATCAAATTGATTTTCAAGAAATGATTGAATATCATATTGGTAAAAAGGCAGAGATCACAATAGCAACTATTCCTGTAAATGCAAAGGACGCTACTTCTTTTGGAATTCTTAAATCGGATGAAGAAGGGAATATTCTTTCTTTCACAGAAAAGCCTAAGACCGAATTATTAGTTGACTGGAACTCGGAAGTGAGTGATGAAATGAAGGCCGCTGGTAGAGAGTATTTAGCATCAATGGGTATCTATGTGTTTAGCAAAGGTGTTCTTAATGATCTGTTAACCATGAATCCGGGCTTGGATTTTGGAAAAGAATTAATACCTGATGCAATAAAAGATGGGCAAAAGGTTGTCAGCTACCAGTATGATGGATATTGGACTGATATCGGTAATATAGATTCCTTCTTTGAAGCTAATATTGGCTTAACAGATGAGATACCTGCTTTTAATCTTTTTGATAATCAGAGTATTTTTACCCGGCCGAGAATGCTACCGCCCTCAAAAATGGCTTCTACAACTTTAAATAATGCGATAGTAGCAGATGGTTGTATCATTGCAGCTGCACAAATTGAGCGCTCAGTAATTGGTGTACGTTCTCGGATTGGAAAGGGTACAGTGATCAAAAATACCTATATGATGGGGAGTGATTTTTATCAGAATCTAGAGGAATTGGAAGATGCAAAACGCAATAACAAACCAATTGTGGGGGTAGGAGAAAACTGTTATATCGATACTGCTATTTTGGATAAGAGTTGTTCGATTGGTAATAATGTACAGATAAGAGGAGGAAGACACTTGCCTGATGGAGAGTTTGATACCTATATGGTAAAGGATGGAATCATCGTCATAAAAAAGCGTGCAAATCTTCCCGATGGAACCATTATAGGCGAATAAGGAACCTTATGGCGTTTATGCTGGATATTGTGTTGGCTACATGTAGATAGTTTTCTTAGACTTTAAGTACAAAATATTCGTTAGCATTAATGAGTATTTTGTACTTTTGTTTTTTAATGGAAGTTCATTATACCGTACTTCATTCTTTTAAACATTACATAACCCAAACGGTTATCTTTAGACAATTTTTTCTATTTTTTGTTTTTGCTACCAGTTTTTGGAAGAGAAACTGCCTTGTATGCTATTTAAATAATCAAAACCACTTCTTTTTACATGAATAATATATTGATAAAGTCAGCAACATTAATATTTCCTGATCATGATAAGCATGGGCAGATTGTTGATGTATGGATTGATAATGGTATTATTAAGGATATATCCTTACATGGGGAGAAAACTTATGAACAAGTAACTGTTATTGATGGTAAGAACCAATATTTAGCTCCTGGTTTTTTTGATATGAATGCTAATTTTGGTGAACCTGGTTTGGAATCTAAAGAAACGCTGTCAAGCGGCTGTGCTGCAGCGGTAGCAGGAGGGTTTACGGGAGTTGCTGTCCAGCCTAATACAAATCCGGCACTGCATAGTAAGGGTGAAATAGCCTTGGTGGTTAATTTATCAAAAGATAATTTAGTTTCTGTATACCCTGTTGGAGCTATAAGTAAAGATCGGGCAGGAAATGATTTGGCGGAGCTATATGATATGAAATTGGCAGGTGCTGTCGCTTTTTCGAACGGAAACAAAAGTGTGCAGCAAGCAGGACTAATGAGTAGAGCGTTACTATATAGTAAAGGATTTGGCGGTTTAGTTTTATCGTACGCGGAAGATTCATCTATTGCTAATAATGCCAAGATGAATGAAGGGATTATGAGTACTTATTTAGGAATGAAGGGGAACCCCAATTTAGCCGAAGAACTTATGGTAACGCGCGATCTATATCTTGCCGACTATAATGACGCTCCTATACATTTTAGTACCATTAGTACGAGAGGAAGTGTCGAGCTGATTAGACGGGCAAAAAGAAAAGGACTGAAGGTTACTTGCGACGTTGCTGCTCATCATCTTGTACTTACAGATGAACTGGTTGCTGAATTTGATAGTAATTATAAAGTAAATCCTCCATTACGAACCCTTGACGATATCGAGGCATTGAAAGAAGGTTTACAAGACGGTACCATAGATGCAATTGTATCTCAGCATACACCACATGAAATAGAATTTAAAAAAGTGGAATTTGAGATAGCAAAAAATGGTATTATTTCGTTACAAACAGTGTTTCCTCTATTGTTAAAGGCTGGATTATCGCTTGAATTGATTGTTCAAAAGTTGGCCATTAATCCCCGCAAAATATTGCGACTTGCTTTACCTACGCTACAAATTGGTGATAATGCAAACTTAGTTTTGTTTAATCCAACTGAAAGTTGGACATTTGATTTAAATACAAATAATTCGCTTTCAGTAAATAGCCCATTTTACAATACTACATTAACAGGGAAGGTTAATCTTGTAGTTAATAATAAAAAGATTTACGTAGTGTAAAACAGCACAATATGGATAAACGCGTAGAGGATGCCTTAAAAGCTTCCGTTCAGGCTTTCGAAAAAATAATCGAAAAATCTAATTCAAATTTTTTGTTAGATCTTATTGCAGCCTTTGAAAGTGATGAAAATTATATGCAAAAGGTCGATTTATTAGATCAATGCTTTGATGACTATCCGCAATATGAAGATCTCAGAGAAGTGGTGTTCGACTTACTGCTTATGAATTTTTTTGCTGCTGATGTTGAAAAATTAGAGGAAGATTATCTCGAATCGGAAGAGTGGGAGGAAATTGAAGAACAGACGATTGATCGTGGAACAGAACTCTTAAACCTTTTACTATACTTAAGAGAATGTACCGACGATGAAGTTGAACCCGAGTTGGATGATTTTTTGAAAGAATTTCTTCTAGTTGACGAAGATGAGTTTCAAGATGAGTATCGCATTTATGAGCCCATGATAGCAAACCAGATTCTAATTGATAGTGATTACCAAGAGATTCAGAAAGTCGCAAATAAATTAGATGAAGAACAAGAATTAGCAGAATTATTCTATCCTATAATGAGCTTTTTTGCCGAAAAAGACCCGTCATCCCAACAATTCGACCAATTTATAAAAAATAGCAGTAATCCAGGTTTTGATGCCGCGGTTTATACCTTAGCTATCGCTTATAACCAAAATTGAAAGCAATGGAAAAATTAAGAAAAGAAGGTGCAGTACTAGGGATATATTTAGGCTTACTTGTAGTCGTGTTAACGATACTACCTATGTATTATTATGTTAGTAGCAAATCATTTTGGACGATAACAGCGGGCTCGGTTATCACCAGTTTTCTATTACCACTTATAGTGGCTATTTGGTTTGCTTTCATATTGAGGAGAAAAGTTGGCGGATACTGGAGCTTTAGGCAAGCGGTAACAGGAATTTTTATGATGCTGCTTGTTGCATCTGTAATTTCAACCGCTAGCGGGTTCATTTTCGAGAAATTTATTGAACCGGATATGCGGGAACAATACATGCGGAATATGCAAAATAATACGATTGAGTTTATGGAAAATGCCGGAGTTGGAGCCGAGCAGATTGACGAGCAAATGGCTAAACTCGATGAACAAATAGAAGCTGCTGCAAATTCAACACCGCTAGACACACTTAAAGGATTTGCTGTATATATTATTGTAGCATTTGTGTTGGCTATGATTTTTGCTTTAATATCTAAAAGAGAACGACCTATATTTAATAGAATTGAAAATAACGAAATTGGTTAATTAACGATCTATAAATTTACGTATACTGTTTTATATGGATATATCCGTTGTAGTGCCATTATATAATGAGGTTGAATCTTTGCCTGAATTGCTGGCGTGGATTCGTCGAGTAGCAAATGAACACCACTTTACTTATGAAGTGATAATGGTTGATGATGGTAGTACAGATGGTTCTTGGCAACTTATAGAAGTGCTTAAAGAAACCTACCCTGAGATATATGCAATAAAGTTTAGGAGGAATTATGGTAAATCTGCAGCCCTTAATGTTGGGTTTGCTGCGGCTTCCGGAGAAGTTGTCATTACAATGGACGCTGATTTACAAGATAGCCCTGATGAAATACCGGTGTTACATAATCGGATTAAGGAGGAAAAACTCGATTTAATCTCCGGTTATAAACAAAAACGACATGACCCGTTAACGAAGACATTGCCTACTAAGCTATTTAATGCGGCAACACGTAAAATGTCTGGTATCAAAAACCTGCATGATTTTAATTGCGGACTGAAGGCTTACCGAAAAGATGTCATCAAAAATATAGAAGTATATGGTGAAATGCATCGCTATATTCCCGTATTAGCTAAATGGGCGGGGTTTACACGCATCGATGAACAAGTAGTAAAACATTATCCACGTAAATACGGAACTACAAAATTTGGTTTCAGTCGATTTGTAAACGGTTTTCTGGATTTACTTTCCATCTTTTTTGTTGGTAAATTTAGTAAGAGACCCATGCATTTTTTTGGAAGTATGGGCGTGCTTAGCTTTTTTGGCGGGTTTATTATCATAGTTTGGCTTATTTTGGATAAATTAATAAGTATCGCACATGGTTCAGCTTATCGTAATGTGACTGATCAACCCCTGTTTTATATTGCACTGGTAGCGATTATTGTAGGTTCTCAGCTATTTCTAACAGGATTTATTTCAGAGCTTGTATCTCGCAATGCAAGTGACAAAAATAACTATCAAATTGAGAAAGTTATTTAAGCCATTGAGCATCTATACCGTATTATAAACTATGCTTTTTTTCTCTATTATCGTCCCCCTTTATAACAGACCACAGGAAATTGACGAGTTACTCTTTACGTTGGTTCAACAAGATTATAAGCATTTCGAAGTGCTGATAATAGAAGATGGCTCAACATTAGATGCAAAGAATATTGTTGAAAATTATAAGGATAGACTTAATTTATACTATTATGTAAAAGATAATGAAGGACAGGGCTTTGCTCGGAATTTTGGTTTTGAGCGTGCCAAAGGTGACTATTTTGTTGTTTTTGACTCAGATTGCTTAATTCCGTTTGATTATCTCACAAAGGTAGATCAATACTTAACAGCACATTCATTAGATGCATATGGAGGTCCTGACGCTGCACATGAGTCTTTCACACCCGTTCAGAAGGCTATAAGCTATTCTATGACTTCGCCCTTAACGACAGGAGGCATACGGGGCAATACACAACACATTGGACAGTTTCATCCGCGTAGTTTTAATATGGGAGTTTCACGGGAAGTGTGGCAAAGTGTAGGGGGGTATAAGCTTACGCGATTGGGTGAAGATATAGAGTACAGCATACGGATTCATAAAGCGGGGTTTAAAATTGGCCTAATCCCAAATGCAATTGTATATCATAAGCGAAGAACCGATTTTATCCAATTCTACCGGCAATTGCATTTCTTTGGAAGAGCTCGAATTAATATCTATAAACATTTTCCTACAGAACTGAAATTAGTGCATTTTTTTCCAGCTTTTTTTACAATATTTCTTGCTATAACTATTGCTCTAAATCTATTGGAATCATTTTTTTTAGTACGGTTTCCGGTAGTTACTCAGTGGTGCAATTTCGTTTTAGGACTTTATATTTTCCTTTTATTTTTTCATGGATGGTATAAAACAAAGACAATAAAAGTTGCTTTTTTAGGTGTCATAGCTGCATTTATTCAATTAACAGCTTATGGTGTTGGGTTTATGCAAGATTTTTGGAGAAAAGTTATCAACTAATAGGAGCTTATTCAAGTGCTCTTATTTTATTGGTTAAGTCTTCAATATTAAATGGTTTAGCTATATAGTCGTCCGCACCAACTTCTGAAGCTATGCGTTTACTCTCCCTGCTAGCCGAAAACATGATAACAGGAATTCCTGCGGTTTCTTCGTCTTTTTTTAAAATTCGGACGATTTCGTCTCCCATTAAAATGGGCATCCAAATATCTATAATTAATAGATCAGGTTTTTCTGATCGTATTCTTGGTATGAGTAAAGAGCTATCTGGCTCGAGCGTGACCTGATAGCCGTAACTTTCCAATAATAATCCAGTAATATCCAAAATCCCTTCATCATCATCACAAATCAGTATTTTCTTTATCATCGTTTTTGAATTTTAAAGGTAGTGTAAAACTAAAAGTGGCACCTTCTCCAGCAGCACTTTCAACCCATAATGTTCCCCCATGATTTTTAACGATCTGATCACTTATATACAAACCTATACCAATTCCAGGGTATTGTTTTTGTACTTCGTCGACGCGGAAAAAATTCTCAAATATTTTTTTTTGATGTTGATAATCCACCCCTAAACCATAGTCTGTAATGGAAACTTTTATAAAATCGCTTAATCGAGATAAGTGTATATTAATATTTCCACCACTGGGAGTATACTTGATCGAATTTTTCAATAGATGTAAAACTACTTGTTCTAGGCGCTGCTTGTCGCCGACGTAGTAGTTACTGGCATAACCACTTATATTTATTGTATAATTGCTATGTGCCTTACGTAATTGGTCTGCAACATGAAAAACCATAGCATCTAAATTAAATGCTCCCTTAGAAAGTTCGATCTTGCCGGTTTTAATTTTGGAGACATCTAACAAATCACTAATTAAATGTTCGAGTTTATCTATATGCTCCTTCGCTTTAGTTAATGTGTCTTTTAACTTGTCGTCCGCTTCTTTAGGAATCATTCTTTGGGTTAATTGTATACATGCCATAATGGTTGTTAATGGTGTTTTTAACTCGTGGCTTGCTACATTCAAAAAATCATCCTTTCGCCGATCAATTTCTTTTAACTCCGTGATATCTTCAATCGCCAGTATGATATTTAATTCCTTTTCAAGAAAGATCTGGCTTATTTTTACCTTTAGCATCTTCTTGCCAACCCTTGTTACTACATCTTCTAATATTGAGTCGTTTACATGGTGTTGATCTAAAAGGCTTCTTAAATTCATTAAATCCCATCTACAATGGTCGATTTCAAATAAATACTGGTTTAATACTTCATCTTCAGCAATATGAAATGTTTTTAAGAAAGAGGTGTTTACTTTTAATATTTTTAAATCTCGACTTAAAATTAAAATACTTTCATTTACTGTTTCTAAAAAGGTGTTTAAGAGGTTGTTATTTTCAATAAAGTTATAGGTATGTCCTAAGACTTGTTTTTCAACCTTCAATCGTTCTATACGAAGTTGTTGATCAGCAAGTTTCTGTCGTGTAATATCATTCTGTACGCCAACATAATATAATAATTTCCCCAAATCATCTTTTATTGGTTTTAAATGGAGCTCGTTCCAGAATAAAGATCCGTTCTTTTTATAGTTTCTTATTTCAATTGTACATTCTTCCCCAGCATGTAAGGTGTTTTTTATAACTTCTCGTTCTTGTCGGTTATCGTCGTTCCCCTGTAAAAATCTACAGTTGTGACCAATTATTTCTTCTCTGCTATAGCCGGTTAAATTTTCAAAAGCCTTATTACAATACACTATCGGATCGTCAGGTTGTGAGCAATCTGTAATCGTTAATCCGGCTTTAGAAATATTTAATGCTGTTAGCAAAAAAATTAGTTCTTCACCAAGTACTTGATCGGAAAACGAAAATTTATTTTTGTCGACCTGTTTCATCCGGTACTAAATTTGTTTTTAGTGCTTTTTGCTGACACAGCTATCTCTTAAATTGCATTATAACACCGACTTGTGCATTTACCACATAGCTTTATAGTTGAAAAATCCAGACCAACTTGTATTAAAAATTGGTCAGTCCCTTGTCTAGCTGTTTAAGTGCAAACTTCAATCCAAAACAGCGTTTATTTGAAGTAACTAGCGAGGAATTGTATAAGAATTCTCAAGAGATAAAGATTAAATGATATTTAAAAAGACGTAAATAATTGGTTAACTGCCAAACTATGGCAGTTTAGATTGTCAGATATTCTAATTACACAAAAAATTAACAAAAAAATGATAAATCGATTTTTGATTAAAAATCAAAGGGTTGAGTGTAGACTTTTGATTACAAATTCGTTTTTGCTTTACTTTGGTAATATATTTGATTTATACTGTATACTTATCAACATGATATTTCCGTTAGTAAGAGGATAGCTTCTATAAAACAGTGTGTTTTGTTGATGAAAATGAGATTTAATAAAAATATTAATGAAGAAGATTCTTTGTGTTGACGATGATGCGGATTTTGCGGCCATGGTAGTTGATGTGCTGAAGCCAGGAGGTTATAATGTTGAAATTGATACGGGTAGAAATATGCACAGTATGTTAAGAAGGGGTAAATACGGTCTTGTTTTATTAGACGAACGTCTATTGTGGATGTGGGGAAGTGATTTATGTATGGAATTAAAGCAAAACCCAAATACCAGCCATATTCCTGTGGCAATGGTATCAGCGGCTGATGATATAGCTAAAATTAAAGAAAGGTGTGGTGCGGATGCATATTTAAAGAAACCATTTGACCTTACCTGTTTTCTTGATATGGTTGATCAACTGTATCTTTACAAAGACGAAGTAGCCTGAGAAACATTACCGGTTAATATTTAACAATACATTTAATGGAAGGACAATATAGAAAAGATATCTTTGCCGGACTGACGGTAGGTATTATTTTAAAGAAAGATCAAAGAAGCGGTCATATAACCTATGGAGAGGTAAAAGATATTTTAACCTCGTCTTCCTATCATTCCAGAGGAATAAAAGTAAGATTGACTGATGGACAGATAGGAAGGGTTGTGGAAGTGGAAGAGGGTGAATAGCCTTGTGTTAAATTACGACTGATAAAAAAAGTCTGGCTGATTTACATTCAGCCAGACTTTTTTTATCAGTTAAAAGGTCGATTGCATTTGTGCATTTTATAAAAAAAAAGTAATTTTCTACAATGCAAGACTATCTGCTTTTTATAGACACGGAAGCCACAGGTTTACCAATAAGATGGACGAAACCATACACAGATAGTAACAATTGGCCTACTGCAATACAAGTGGCATGGATTATTTTTAATAAAGCAGGTAAAGAATTAAAACGGGAGAACTTTTATATCAATAATAATGATGTTCCAATTACACAACAAGCACAGCAGGTACATCAATTAAATGAAGATTACTTAAGAGAGAATGGGGTGCCAAGGGAGCTCGTAATGCAAAAATTAGCTGATGATTTACAAAAGTATGTGCCTTTAATTGTTGGACATTTTGTGATGTTAGACGTTCACATATTGAGTGCAGATTTTGCTAGAAGTGGTGTAAACAGTTCCTTTAAACAGTTTCCTTTGTTTTGTACAATGCTTGCTAGTGAGAAGTATTCAAAAAAACCATGGGTTAGGTATCTTAGATTGAATGAGTTCTTTATCGAACTATTTCACCAGGAAATGAGAAATGCCCACAATGCAATTGTGGATGCTGAGGCAACTTCATTATGTTTTTTTGAATTGCAAAAAAGAAAGGAAATTACAGAAGAAATGATAGCATCACAACAAAATAAGTTTACTCGACAGCTAGCTTTAGAAAATGATTCTTCAATCTATCTATGGGTGAAATTACTTCTTATTTTTGGTTTGTTATTCTTTCTAATGATGATCATTACTTAAGGTCCTATTAAATTATATGAATCATCAAGGTACAAATTCAATACTTATGAGCGAGAACTATCTCATGCCAGAGCAAATGTATTCTAAAAAAGTTGGTGAGTTAGCTTTTAGAGAACTTATTACTTGTAAAGGTACTGTTCCGGTATTTGAAACGGCAAAAATGATGGCAGCAAATAAAGTGAGCTGCATTTTTATAACAAGTGAGAGCGGTAATATAGATGGCTTTGTTACTGATATAACGCTTCGTGACCACGTTATTGCCAGACAAGCAGATGTAAGTAAATCCATCCATTTTTTTATGGATCGTGAAATACGCTCAATCAATACAGATACCTATGTATATGAAGCTTTATTGATGATGTATCAAACCAAGTCACGTTATCTCCTGGTTGAAGAAGACGGGGATTATGTAGGCTTTGTTAGTCGTAATAAGCTGATGAGTGAGCTAGCGCAATCGCCCCTAGTATTCATTCAATCTGTTAAGCTTGCTCGAACAACTAGTGAATTAAAGGAAAAGTGGTCGGCGGTTCCCTATATTGTAAACCAATTAGTAAATAAAGGAATACAGGCTGAAATTATTAATCAATTAATTACAGTTATAGCTGATACCATTACACAGAACGTATTAGAAGAAGTATTAAAGGAGAAGGGTGAGGCCCCCTCAAAATTCGTTTTCATGATCTTAGGTAGCGAAGGGCGTAAAGAACAGACCTTAAAGACAGATCAAGACAATGCTATCATTTATGAGGACAAAGCAAATGAGCATAGGGAAGAGATTAGAAAATGGTTTTTAGAATTTGCCGCTGAGATTTCTGATAAATTGAATGAGATAGGATTTGCGTATTGTACAGGAGGTTTTATGGCAAGCAATCCTCAATGGACCCATTCTTTATCACATTGGAAGAACAACTATAAAAAATGGATGGAAGAGGCATTACCCGAAACTGCTATCAAGTTTTCAACTTTTTTCGATTGTCGCTTTATCTATGGAGAAAAGAGTATCATGGATGAATTGCGCGAATTTTTGGATAAAGAACTACAGCAGCCATTGGAGAAATTTTTCGTTTATCTAGCGAAGAACGCGTTACAGTATGTTCCCCCGCTTACATTTTTTAAACCAATAAAGACGATTACAGTAGCTGGGAGAGAGGTTTTTGATATCAAAAAAACCATGACTCCAGTGGTTGATCTCGTGCGGGTTTATGCCTTAAGAAACAGGGTGTTTTTGGAGAATACAGGCGAACGTATGAAGGCACTTTACGACATGGGAGTTTTTTCTGAAAAACAGTATCAAGAATTGAATCTTTCATATTACTACCTCATGAGTATGCGCTTAAAAAACCAAGCCATTCAGATACTTGTTGATCATACAGCACCTAATAACTATATAGACATAGAAAATATTACGAGGATTGAGCGTGTAACGCTGAAGGAAATTTTTAAGACGATAGAAGATTTCCAAGCAGGTATACGTATTAAATTTACTAATAATCTATTGGGATAACAATATTTATATAAATAAATTAAGGATTAATACACCTATTAGGCCTACAACCGCTACTAACGATTCCATTACTGACCAAGTCAACACCGTGTTTTTTACACTTAAGTTGAAGTATTCCTTAAACATCCAGAAACCGGAATCATTTACATGTGAGAAAGCGAGACTTCCTGCTCCTACGGCCAGTACCATCAAATTTGGGTCAGTTCCGGTAGATGCTATCAGTGGTAAAATCATGCTGCCCGTTGTTAGACCTGCTACCGTTGCTGAACCCACGGCGGCTCTAATAATTGCAGCTATAAACCAACCCAATGCTAGTGGTGGGATGGGCAATGTTTGAAGTGAGGTTGCTATATCTTCACTTACACCGGTATCTGTAAAGATTTGTTTAAGAGCCCCTGAGCCTGCGATAATCAAAATAATGGACGCTACATCTTTAACAGCTTGCGAACAATTAATCATTAATTCTTCCATGCTGATCTTTTGTAAGATGCCTAAAGAAAATAAAGCATAAAAGAAAACAATCATGAGCACGATAGAAGGAGATCCCAAAAATACCATGCTTTGATGTAGGGGAGAAGTTACAGGTATCCGCCAATTAAGGAATGTTGTTAATACGAGTAAGATAACTGGCAAAAGGGCAGTAAAGAAACTGTTAAACTTCCCGGGCAATTTTTCTTCAGGCAAATCTTCAGATACAAAAGTTTCTAAGGGCTGTGAAGGGATTTTTTTTAAGAATTGAGCAAATACAGGTCCGGCAACAATAATAGCGGGGACTGCTATAGCAAACCCATAGAGAAGAGTTAAGCCCATATTTGCATTAAATTGAATAACCAAGGCAGAGGGGGAGGGGTGTGGTGGTAAAAAACCATGTGTGACAGATAGTGCTGCCAACATAGGAAGTCCTATGAAGACGGCAGGTAATTTATATTTGTACACTACTGAGAAAATAAGAGGTACCATTAACACAAACCCTACACCATAAAACAAAGGTATACCTACAATAAATCCAACAATCATCATGGCCCACTGAATTCTTTTTTGGCCTACCAGTTGCATCATTGTTGTTGCAATTTGTTGAGCTGCACCACTTATGGCGATGATCTTACCAAACATAGCACCAAAAGTTATCAGTATCAGCAAAGAAGAAAGAATATCTCCTATCCCTTTTTCCAATGAAGGGGCAATTTTAGATACGGGCAATCCTAATAAGATAGCAGCTAATACCGAAACGAGCAAAAAAGCAGGGAAAGGATGAACTTTAAAGGTATTAATGAGAAGTATAAGTGCAACAATGGATAAAGTTATAAGAATTAGGGTCATCTGGTTCTATTTAATCGAGTTATTTAACGTTCAACTGCACAAGTTACAATAAAAAAACTGAAGAGAAAAGCGGGTGGATCTTCAAGATCCACCCGCTTTTACTTAATTGTTTAATATCCTGGATTTTGTTTTAGATTAGGGTTAATAGCCATTTGGGTATTTGGAATTGCAAAAAGTTCCTTGTTAGGATCGTTTGATGCTTGATGATCCCACCAGGAGGTAGTAGTGAATTTTCCAAATCGAATTAAATCCGTTCTTCTTTTTCCTTCAAAAATGAACTCTCTACCCCGTTCTGCTAATAATTCATCTAAGGTAAGCGTTGCGGTATTATATTGGGCAGCAGGCCAGTCCTCAGCCGAAAAAGATCGTTTCCTACTTTCGTTAATTAGATTTACCACCTCCTGATTAGCAACTCCGCCACTCTTTCTCATAATAGCTTCTGCTTTATCAAAGTAAATTTCTGTTAAGCGGTAAATAATAAAATGATTCTCAAGATAGTTTTCGTCATCCAGGGTTCCCGTTTTATATTTATTGAAACGAGCTCCGCTATTTTCTTCACCCTGTGCCATTCCACCTTCACTCGTTTTGTCGCCTTCACTTTCCCTTCTGATGCTATTTACGATTACATAAGGTTTTCCATTATACTCTTCGGTGCCCAAGACGGGAGTATTTGTTCCATATTTATATTGTGGACCAAATAAGAACCATGTTTTTTTACGAAGGTCATTTTCTGCGTAGGCATTAAAAGCAGTGGGAATTACTACCGTGGCGTTCCAACCACCATACCCTACCTTTAACACCTCCTTCATATAATCATACCCCATGTGCATGTCTAAAGCCATGGAAAACCCTCCTTTTCTGCTGTAGGCAAACTGGAAGAGATTTTCCGTAGCTTGCTGGTTTCTATTACTAAATGTTTCCAAGAGATCAGAAGCAAGCTTAGGCCCCCCATTTAAACCACCCGCTTCACCGTTTATGATTTTATCGCAAGCCCCAATACATTCGTCCCACATAGGTGTTCCGGTCCATTTTTCCGCATTTAAATATAATTCGGCCAGCATGGCATAACCAGCAGTTTTTGATACTCTTCCTATTAATTCACTGGAGAGAGGAAATAATTGAGGCACATAAGTTTCCAATTCAGTTTTTACAAATTCGAAAACCTCTGCTCTAGATTTAGTCTCAGGATTAGTTATATCCGCTTCAATTTCTGTCCATACAGGTACATTTCCCCATAAATCCATAATTTTCATATAATGGTAAGCGCGCAGAACTTTTAGCTCGGCAATGATTGCCGTGAGCTCCTCCTGTTCCATCCCAATTTCTGTAGCATTTACCGTTTCTATATTCTTGATAGCATTATTCACATAACCCACGCCCGTCCACATAAGTATCCAGCACTGTCGCATTCTACTTTCATTATCTGTCCAAGTATGGTAATGTTGTCTGAAATGGTCTCCTGCGTCATAACCATGCCGCCCTTTTTGTGGCCAAGCTAATTGATCAGCGGAGAGCTCGTTGTGATAATAATAGCCATCTGATGAGTTCAGACCGAGCCATGCTTGCATATGTGTGAAGGGGCGCAGCGCTTCTTGCAACACCTCTCTTCGATTATTCAAAAACTGATCTTCCCTTATTTCACTATAAGGGTTTTCATCAAGCTTTGTACACGATTGAATGCCAATTAAGCAAGTACTTAAAAAGCTTATATATAGTGATTTTTTAATGAGCCTTTTCATCTGTTTATTTTTTGTTTAGAATCCAATATTCAAACCAAGTGTCCAAGAACGTGTACGTGGATAAAAACCTCTGCCATCAATACCTGTTGTAAAACCAGTATCTTGTAGTTCAGGGTCAATGCCGTCATAACCTGTAAAAGTTGCAATGTTACGACCGGTAGCATAAACACGAAGGTTCCGTATATATTTGGTGTTGAGTTTAAAATTGTACCCCAATGTAATGTTATCAATCTTAACGAAATCACCTTTTTCTATATAATAATCGGAGTATTGAGGGTCATCGTCTAGCTGATTGTGGGTTGTTATAGCACTTTTGAAGATGTTATTCGGCAACCATTTTTTATTACCGAAATACATCTCCTTTGTATTTAGGATATCAAACCCAAATTTACCTCTCAGGAATATCGTCAAATCGAAATTTTTATAGGTGAATCTATTGCTTAAGGCGAGGTTGTATTTGGGTACACCGTTACCAATGATGGTGAGATCATTTGCATTTATTTCACTTGCAGTACCTGTAGAGCCATCTGCTTTATAAAACAACCATTTACCGTCATCTGTAAATCCAGCGAATCGCTTTCCGTAAAAGTTTCCTACTTTTCCACCTTCTTCAAGTCGGATCGCATTTCCCAAGTTGCCAGGAGAGGGCAATCCACCAAATTCCAAGAAATTAGCTTGAAAGACATCACTGGATAATTTGTCTAATCTATTATTTTGGATGCTACCTGTAAGATCGATGGTCCAGTTAAATTGTTCGGTTTTGATGGGAGAACCGCTTAATAGAATTTCTACCCCCTTGTTACTGATAGAGCCAACATTTGTTAATATTTTGTCTCTAATAAAACCAGGCTGCTGCGCATTGTAGTCGTACAGAAGATCTTTAGTAAGACGATTATAAACATCAATTGATCCAGAAATTCTACTTTCTAGGAGAGCAAAGTCTAAACCGAAATTCCATTCCGTCTTTTTTTCCCATCGAAGATCGGGGTTTGCGTTTCTAGAAGGTCCGAATGTTTGGTAATAAACGGAGTTTTGAGGATAAACGCCTCCCGTACCCAACGTTAGCAACGATTGATAGTTAGCAATATCTTGATTTCCGGTAACACCGTAGCCGGCACGCAATTTTAAATTATTAATAACAGGAATATTTTTAATAAATTCTTCCTCACTTAATGTCCATCCCAGCGAGGCGGCAGGGAAGTTACCCCATTTATGATTTGCACCAAAGCGAGAAGACCCTTCATGACGAAGGATAACCTGGGCAGAATATTTTCCAAGATAAGAATAGTTAACACGGCCAAAAAATGCAACCAAAGTATTGTCATCTTTAAAACTCCCCATTCCAGGACGTGGAAGTAGGGTATTATTTATGGCACTGCCACCACCAAGATCCCAATCTAAAGTGGCATCTGTGGTGAACCCATTGTTATTGACATTGAATTTTTCTATGGTTGAATATTGATAACTGTACCCTGCAGTAGCATTGATAGAATGATCATCGGCAATAACTTTCGTATAATCAATAGTGGATTCAAAGGTTCGCGTCCAACTTAGAAAATTATATTTGGCGGCATACCCCATTCCTTGGTACTCTGAATCTTGCCGCTGATCCCAGTCGTTTACTGAGCGGTATCTTCGGTCGTTATATTGATTGCGAACATAAGAACCGAAGGCAGAAGCTTTCAATCCTTCTATGATATCGAGTGTGAAAGTAGCATCTCCGCTAAAAGTTGATTGGTCTCTTTCAAATATGCGGTTTTCCAACCGGGCTACTGGATTATAGTTGTTGTAGCCCTGTGTTTCTAAGAAAGTGCCGTCGGGATTCCTTAGCGGAGCGGTAGGATTGCGTTGTATTGCTTGTTCAAAGTCGGATCCGGTGGTGGTCCCATATTCAGCCGCATTCACATCATCGTTCACGCCACCGCCAAGGAGGTCGGCTTTGTTCATATTTGCAGCTAGATTTAACTGAAGACTTAATCTGTCTTGTAAACCTTTTTGATTTACATTTATTCGTCCACCAAACTGTTCACGATCATTCCGTTTGGCTATACCTTGCGCATCATTATAATATAAAGAGGCCCGATAGTTTGTTTTTTCACTACCTCCAGATGCAGCGAAATTATGGTATTGACTTAGATTGTCTTTATTTATCAATTCATCATATAAGTCGGTCGATCCACCTAGGTCCTGGTCTTGATTGATAACTCCTTGGTTAATCAAATCCCTAAAGTCGGTGGCAGATAAATAGTCAGGTTTACGATCTACTGCTTCGTGTTGCAGATAGGTAGAATAATCATATCTTGGATCACCGGCCTTACCTTTTTTCGTGGTGATCAAAATAACACCTGCGTTTCCTCTGGTTCCATAAATAGCAGCAGCGGAGCCATCTTTTAATACCGAAAATGTTTCAATGTCATCCTGCTGGATAAGGTCTAAATTACCCCCGGGTATCCCATCAATTACCACTAAGGGCATTGTACCCCCTTTTAAGGAATTTATTCCTCTTAGCTGAATGGAAGCACTTGAATTTGGATTGTTCCCTTGCGTACGGGTAATATTTAAGCCTGCAACTTTTCCTTGAATTAAGTCCATTGGAGAACGCGAACCTCCTGCGTTAAAATCTTCTGCTTTAACATTTGACACAGCAGAATTGATTTCGTTTCGTTTTTGTGTGCCATAACCAACTACCACTACTTCTTCGAGGTTGTTGCTTTCCTCTCGCAGTGAAATATTGATTACCGTTCGATCTCCAACAGGTTGTTCAGCAGAGAGATGGCCGATATAACTGAATACCAAAACATCATTAGGAGATGCTTCTATATTAAAACGGCCATTACCATCTGTGGTGACGCCCTTTGTACTTCCTTTAATAAGGACGGAAACGCCGGGTAAAGGCCCCTGATCCTTTGCGCTGGTTACTACGCCAGCTATTCTTTTCTGCCTTTCCGTTTTGACACGTGTTTGAGAAGTTTCAAAATAGGCGGAAGCAAAGGCCGCATCTTCGAAAAAAGGTCCTCCGATAGTTAAAGCTAGAGCTAAACCACTTGTGAAAACCATGTTTTTAATTGGTTGTTTTCTTAAATTGGTCATAATGTTTATTCATATTGTTAGAAATATACAGCGGGCAATCTGATTATAATTGGTTATTGGATTGCAGATGAAGTTGTTTTGTAGACGCCGTATTATGAATTTAGCTAAAGCGGTTTAGTTTAAGGTGGATTTTTTTGCAGTAATTTAATTTTGTACATCATAGATTTGAGTTATTTGTAATTGGGGACAATCGTTTATTAATTGTCTTGTCTGTTATAAGTAGTAATAGATTACTTATATGTTATTAATAACTGTTTAAAAACTGGAAAAGTATAAAGATGTTTTATTGTAACGAATATGCTACAAAAGAAAAGAGAGGTATAAAAGCAAAAAAGCATCCCGTACGGGATGCTTTTTTAAGGGTTTTACCAACCCGGGTTATTAGGCGCCAAGTTAGGATTCGCCTGCAACTCACGCTGCGGTATAGGCATTAATAGATACTTTTCTGTCCAAGTAGTATTGCTTTCATTTTTAAAGCCTATTAAATCAACGAAGCTATTTGCAGTTAAGTTATAGGCTTTGCGTGTCCTTTGCATATCGAAATAAGCTTTATTTTCATAACAAAGCTCGTGATACCTTTCTTTCCATACAGCTTCTCTGAACTGAGCTTGACTTAATCCACTTAGCGCTGGAAGGTCAGCACGCTCACGCACCTTGTTTAAAGAAGCATAAGCCTCTTGAGTAGGGCCGCCATTAGCCTCGTTTGCTGCTTCTGCCTGAATTAAATATACTTCTGGCATACGAATTAAGGTAAAGTTTAAATCGGAGTTTAAGTCGCCATTAGCACCAGAAGCTGCTTCTAGCCAGTATTTGTATAGAGCGGGTGCAAAAGTTACTGTGCCACCTGAAGCTGATTTAACGTTGGGCGAGCTAGTAAAGAAGAAACCTCTCTCCGCTTTACGTTTATCGCCAGCCTCGTAGCTGTTGTAAAATGCTCGTAAAGGCACAAGAGCTCCATATTCATCACCATATTTAGAGATAGATGAGTTATAAGGGATGATCATTTGGGTGGTACTATTATTTGATATACCTGCCAAAAATTGCACTTGGAAAATAAATTCGCCCAAGTTTTTGTTTGGCCGATCATGTAGAAATTCTAAATTATCAAATAGCGGATACCATCCATCGCCTTGGCTGGTTACTTCCGCAGCTTTAGTTGCGGCTAATTGATAATACTCAGCACCTTTATTTAATGGATAACCTGCCATTGTGAGGTATACATTTGCCAAGAGTGACTTTACGGCACCTAAAGAAGCTCTTCCTGTACGATCTACATTTGGTAAGCCTGCACTTTCTGCAGTGGTTAAATCGCTCACTATTAATTCATAGATTGCTTCTTGACTGCTTCTGGTTGGTCTTAATTCATCATTATTTGTTGGATCAACTGGTTTGGTAAGCAAAGGAATATCACCAAAAAGGCGGGTAAGGAAGAAATAATAGTAGGCACGGAGAAAATGCGCTTGGCCCAAAAGATTGGCTTTTTGCGCTTCGGCCATGTCTATAGTAGGAATGCGTTCTATTGCTACGTTCGCATTACCAATTCCTTCATAATACTTTTCCCAAAAACTGTATAAGCCCGGATTTTCAGTTCCGGTAGTATGATTGATAACACCCAAGTTAAAATTACTTTGTGAATTCGTAGATGCATGTCCAACCAGCAGTTCTAAGGTTACCCAAGGTCTCTCTCCATAACCGTTGCTTTCGTCAACCGCCCGTAAATTGGAATATATACCATTTACAAAGGTTTCTGCTTGGGTAGCGTTTTGGAAATAGGAGTCTTGTGTAGGATTACTTTTATTGTTTTCATCCAAGAAATTTTTGCTACACGAACTTGTCGTAAGTAACGTAGCAGCAGTCAATACGGATATAATATATGTCTTCATGATGTTCTGATCGTTTTAATTAAAATGTTGCATTTAAACCGAAGGTAAAAGTGCGCGGTTTCGGATAATCGTGAAACTCTATTCCTTGAGCGAAAGTATCATCATAAGTGGTAACTTCCGGATCATAACCGCTGTAATCAGTAATTAAGAAGAAATTCTGTACCGAAGCATAGAATCTTAGTTTGCTTAATTTGATTTTGCTCAAGAATTCTGTTGGAAGGTTATAACCTAACATTAAGTTTTTACCACGAATGAATGAACCATCTTCCACTTTATGTGAATCAAGTAAAGAATCATAACGTACGCCGGCGCCTCTAATTTGTGCGATAGGTGTATTTTGATTTTCTTCCGTCCAAGCATTCAGTACAGAAGCGTAACTATTAGCAATACCAGTACGGTCTTCAGAAGAGTGCTGACTCATACGGAAAACATCGTTTCCATAAGAATATTGTAATTCAACTGTTAAGTCGAAATTCTTGTAACGGAAGGTGTTAAAGAATCCACCGTAGAAATCAGGTATACCTTTACCAATAAGCGTGCGATCTGCATCATTAATTTGACCGTCATCATTCACATCGCGATACTTGATGTCTCCTGGGAGTCGATTGTACCTTGCTGCTTGCTCTGCTTCGCTGGTACTCCATGTTCCCTCTCTTACTAAACCATAAAATGTTCCTACTGGTTGGCCGACACGTAAGATATTACTATTACTTCCAATAAATGAAGGGTTCATGAAAACATCCTCGTTATTGGTACCTAAAGCGGTTACCTTATTTTTAAGATACGAGAAGTTAAACGATGTGGACCATGAGAAATCATCTTTATCAATATTCAAGGAACTAATATTAAACTCAATACCCTTGTTTTCCATATCCCCAATGTTTGTCATAAGTGTTGTATAACCACTTGATGCAGGAACAGGTGCCGCTAGTAATAAATCAGATGTCTTTTTCAAGTAAGCATCCAATTCAATATTAATCCTATTGTTAAGTAAGCCTACGTCAATACCAGCATTGTATTGCGTTGTTTTCTCCCACTTTAAGTTCTGGTTAGGTAAGGTACTGTTAACCGTACCGGAAGCTAGTCTACCGCCAAAAGCGTAGTTACCAACTTTTAGGTTAGCATTCGATAAATAGCTATCGATCTCCGAGTTACCCGTTTGACCATAGCTTAAACGTAATTTCAAGTTACTGATCGTGTTGTTTTCTTTTAAGAAATCTTCTTCAGAAAGACGCCATGCACCGGCAACCGATGGGAAGAACGCAAACTTATTGTTTTCGCCGAAACGCGATGAGCCATCAAAACGACCTGTTACTGTTAATAAATAGCGGTCCTTATAACCATAATTAGCACGGGCAAAATAAGATGCCATTTGATAATTTACCACGCTAGAAGTTGGTGGCATAGGAGTAGAACCGGTTTCCAGGTTGTTCCATTGATAGTAATCATCTGAAATATCATTGGCAGAAGCTCGCCAGTTTAGGATTTCATATTTTTGCGCTTCCGTACCTAAAGTAGCGCTAATGCTGTGATCTCCAAATGTTTTGTTATAGTTAATGTGGTTTGACCACTGCCAGAAGAAAGAACTCATGGCATCTATGCGTGCGAAAGCTCTTCCTAAGCCACCATCAAAGTTTGATAAGGTACTAACGAAGTACGGTTGATTTTCATCTTTTAAGTTAACACCGATGGTTGAAGTGAAATCCAAACCTTCCATCAAGGTGATTTTAGCATACGTGTTACCTGTAAATACATTTCTTCTGTACAAACGTGTTATTTCGTCTGCCTGTGCGCGCGGATTATCACCTGTTTCTAAACCATTGTAGTCTTCTCTGCGGCCATAGCTTCCGTCTGGATATCTGTAAGGAATAAAAGGTACCATCTCGATCATCATACGAGGAGGAATATTACCACCTACACCATCATCTTGTCTTCTTTCTGTATTATTTGAGAAACCTAAGGTACCACCAACTTTTAACCAGTCGCGCACATTGTGATCTATTACTGCACGGGCACTATATCTTTTTTGGAAACTATTTACAATAATACCTTGATCATCGTAATATCCAAGGTATAAACCATAATTGGATTTCTCGCTACCTCCTGTGAAAGATAAATTGTGTGATTGACTGATCGCTGTCCGTGTTAGTAGATCCTGCCAGTCTACATCGTAAAGTGGTTGACCATCAGCAGTAAATAGTTCTTTATTTCCCAATGTATTACCGACAGCATATTTTTGGCGTTTTTCGATTGGGTTTTCATATTTGCCAGAAGCGAATCCAGTTGGATCATATTTCTCGGCATTTTTATAACCTAGCTCTTCTATATCCATCCATTGGCGCGAATTTAATACGTCTTGTTTTCTTGCCATTGTATTAATGGCCATAAAAGCATCGTAATTAATTTGGCTTTGGCCTTTTTTTCCACGTTTAGTGGTAATCATAATTACGCCGTTTGCTCCCCTTGTTCCATATATGGCCGTAGAAGAAGCATCCTTTAAAACGTCTACAGATTCGATGTCGCTCGGGTTAATTGTTGAAATATCTTCTGTAAAGATAATCCCATCAACTATGTACAAAGGTTCATTAGTAGCATTAATAGAACTAAATCCTCTAATTCTAACTTTTGTTCTTCCGCCTGGTCTACCAGAGTTAGTTGCGGCATTGACACCCGCTATTCGTCCACTCAGTGCCTGGTTTACATTTTGTGCAGGGCGTTCGGTAAGTTCTGTTGCTTTTACACTTGCTACAGAACCTGTAATATCTACTTTACGTTGCGTTCCATAGCCTACGACAACTACTTCATCCAAGCTTTGGCTATCTTCTTGTAAAGACACATTAATATTAGCCACTGTTCCTACGGTCTTTTCTGTACTTATGAATCCGATATAACTGAATACTAATACTTCATTAGGAGCAGCTTCTATTAGAAAACGACCGTTTTCATCGGTAGTCACGCCTCTAGCGCTTCCTTTAACTAATACGGAAACGCCTGGTAAAGGACTTTGATCGGTAGCGCTTGTTATCGTACCTGTTATTTGCTTTTGTTGTTTAAGAGCTGCATCTACGCTTGTGTTGGAAGCGGAATTAGCGGCATGAGCCCATTCACCGTATAACGGACTGCCTAACGTCATTAACATAGCTAAACTACTTGTTAGTGCTATGTTTTTAATTGGTTTGTTTAGATAGGTCATAAAATGTTAATTTTTACCCTTAGTAAAGTTGGTTTGTTTTTTTCTTGAATAATTGATGTTACTAATGCTAAACCGCTTTAGTTTCCGACTAAAAAAATAGCCACACAATTAGTCATGGTTTTTGAGTTTTAAATAGTTTCAGCATATGGTCAGCTTTAAATTTATTATATGTAATAAGGGTACGAACTTCTTAATAAAAAATTGAAATTCAAAACGCTATTGGCAAATTGTTACAATTTTGTCTTAAAAGATTTGTTAATACTATATCAACTAAAAGAACTTATATAAAGAATTTACTAAGTGGTTAAGCCAACGGATGGGGTACTTCGTTGTCCAATCGAATAGATTACCTAAGATTCCGACTACTGCTTATTGTAGTACTTAGATAAAAGAAATCTAAGTAATCTAACTATAAAGGCATTGCATGGTAATCGTTTAACTAATTACCATAATTGTCGCAGTTAAAAGAATAATTATTCACAATATTATACAACTTATCGTGTTTAATCTTATCTTTACTGCAACCTTTCATAAACATATCTGTTATCGATACCTTAGAAAATGAAACCTAATCAAGAAACCTCTAAAGTCGATATGAAAATGTTTACAGGTTGTAAAAGACCTTAAGAAACAATTTACTTACGAATGAAAAGAAATCGAGTTTCCATTAAAGATATTTCAAAAGCCTTAGGGCTATCCAATACAACCATATCTTTTATATTAAACGGTAAAGCTGAAGAGATGCGTATAAGCGCACAGGTAACTGAACGAGTATTGGCTTATGTAAAAGAGGTTGGATATACTCCTAATTATTTAGCACGAGGATTAGTAACAGGTAAAACCAATACAATTGGCTTTATTGTTGAAAATATTGGAAACCCTTTTTTCTCACAAATTGCCTCTTTGATTGAAGAACAGGCTTATAAAGGTGGTTATAAAATCATTTATAGCAGTACGAATGGACAATCGGATAAAGCACTTGAGCTTATTCGTATGTTTCGTGATAGGGGAGTGGATGGTTATATTATTTGTCCAACTGAAAAACTCGAAGAAGAAATTAGTCAATTAAAAGAAGAAAATAGACCCGTCGTATTATTTGATAGATTTCTCCCCGCTATAGATTCTCATTATATCGGTATTGATAATGAGCAGGCTATGTACGAGGCTTGTAAGCATTTGGTAGAAAGAAATAGAAAAAATATTGCCCTTATTACGACTGATTCAAGGCAAACGCAGATGATAAGTAGATTAGAAGGGTACAAGAGGTTGATAAAAGAAAGAAAATTAAATGAATACATATTGTCGATTCCTTATGAAAACAGAAAGGAACGACTTCAGTCGGATTTCGAGGATTTTATAAAAAAATATCCCAAATTGGATGGCATTTGCTTTGCTACTAACTACTTGGCTGTTGGAGGTTTAGAAGTTATGCGGAATCTTGGACTAAAAATTCCTTCAAAGATTGCTGTTGTGGCATTTGATGATAATGAAGTTTTAAGACTTTTTCAGCCGGGCATAACAGCAGTAGAACAACCACTTGAAGAAATGGCTAAATTAATCATCGATAGACTATTAGTCGATTTAAAGCTAGGGAAGAGTGCTGAAAAAACTATTCATAAGGAAATTCCAACGCGTTTAATTGTGAGGGAATCAACTGGAAATTAAATTAATTGATAGGGTTTTTCGATTGGTTGACAGGTTATCGCTCCCATCGTGGTATCTCAATATCAAAACCAAATAAATCCAATGCCCTTGCTACAGTATGTTTAACCATCTCATCTATTGATTGCGGTTGCATATAAAAGGCGGGTACAGGAGGCATGACTATTCCTCCCATTTCGGTTATTTGAAGCATCGTTTTTATATGTCCGGCATGTAATGGTGTCTCGCGAAAAAGTAGTACTAATTTTCTTCGTTCTTTTAAAGTGACGTCGGCTGCTCTGGACATTAAGGAACTGGTTACACCAGTTGCTATTTCTGACATAGTTTTTACCGAACAGGGAGCTATTAACATACCCATTGTTTTAAAAGAACCGCTCGAAATAGCTGCTCCCACATCAGCCAAAGCATAAGCCTTGTCTGCTAATGAAACAATGGTGTCATGTTTATACTGTGTTTCGTAACTTCTTACTAGTTCTGCCGCTTTACTTATAATGACATGCGTCTCTACATCAAGTTCACGAAGTAGTTCTAATGCTTTGATACCATATTGAATCCCGGTCGCCCCGCTTATGCCTATAATAATTCTCTTTTTAATCATAAAATGTATAATACAAGATCAACATGTTACCAACCTATACCGTAATCTTCTCCATGATTGCTACTACCTCCCCAGAAGGTGCCATGTTCCTGATCTACAAAAATAGCATTTATAGGGCCGCTGGTGCGCTCTCCAAAACTCATATCATATCCCATTTGTTTTAAAGCAGCTCTCACATGTTCTGGAGTTTTATTATTTAATAGAATGCTACCAGGCTTTGGAATGCGGTCTTGAATGCTAGTTCCGCCCAGAGAAAGCCAAAGCTGATTGCTATTGATGTTTGCGGCTTCAGCAGCTTGCTGAACGGTCATGCCAAACTCTTCCATATTTAAGAAAAACTGTAAAAGATTTTGATCTTGCGTATCACCCCCTTGCACGGCGAAGGCCAAATGGGGTAAGCCATTTTTTAATGCTAAAGACGGTGTAAGTGTAACCCGCGGTCTTTTTCCTGGTGCCAACACGTTAAATGGACTTATAGTTGAATCGAGGACAAAGCTTTGCAAACGCTGACTCATGCCAATTCCGGTATTACCGGCAATACAAGCAGGAACCCAACCGCCACTAGGAGTTATGGCGATGAGCCAACCCTCTTTATCCGCGGCCACTACACTGGTTGTCCCCCTCCACAATCGGTCATGATATAAACTGTCATCATTTCCCATATTAACAATAGCCGCAGATTTATTCGTAGCATCGTGTTTGGGTACGAACTCTCTGTTATCTTTATTTTGCGTAGTATCTGTCAATAAAGATCTGTTTTTTAGAAGGCTTATAAAAGGATTCTTTTTTCCTTCAAAAGAATAGGGGTCACCAGGTTGAGCTAAGCCTACATTTCTATTCGGAGAAATAAGCGAAGCACGTTCTTTTGCATATTGTTTACTAAGCAGGCCCGTGATTGGTGAACGTGGAGAAAAATAGGGATCACCATAATAGAAATCTCGATCTGCAAAAGCCAAACTCATTGTTTGATATAGGGTATGAATATAGGGGGCTGAATTATATTCCATCTTTTTTAGATCAAAGTTTTCAAGTATATTTAAACTTTGTAAGAGGGCGGGGCCTTGTGTCCATTCTTGTAATTTATAAACTTCTATTCCTCTATAATTAACATGTAGGGGTTCTTCCTCAATAGGTTTCCAATTGGCAAGGTCCTCTAAAGTAATTAATCCGCCCTGTTCTTTAACCCCGCGTACAAATTCTTCCGCTATATCTCCCTTGTAAAAACGATCAAAAGCCGCGTGAATAGCATTTTCTCTATTTTTACCTTCTTTTAGCGCTTCTTGTTCAGCGTCAACTAGTTTCGTTAAGGTAGCTAACAACGCGGGTTGTTTGAAAATTTCTCCAGCAACGGGTGCTTCTCGTTCTTCACCTAAATGAGTTAGAAAAACTGCTTTACTATAAGGCCAAGCTTTTATCTTTTCTTTATTACGTTCAATACTATTTGCTGTTTGGCCATCAATTGGATAACCTGCCGCCATTTCCATAGCGGGCGCAAGAACTTCTTTTAAACTTAATTTTCCATATTTGGCAAGCATATAGCAAAGCCCACCGGTTGTGCCGGGTGTTACGGCTGCGAGTGGGCCATATTCAGGCGGAAACTCATAACCCTTATCTTTGAAAAAGTTTACTGTAGCGCCTGAAGGAGCTACACCTAATGCATTAATAGCAATAACTTTTTTAAGTTTAGGGTTGTAAATAAGTGCTTGTGTTTCTCCTCCCCAACTTAATACGTCCCACATGGTGCAAGTTGCTGCAAGCATAGCACAAGCCGCATCAATTGCGTTTCCTCCTTTCTGAAAAATCATCGAACCTGCAGTTGCTGCTAATGGCTTTCCAGTAATGGCCATCCAATTTTTGCCATGTAAGGGAGGTTTTTGAGTTTGCTGAGCGTTAACACTCAAAATTGCAAAAAAAACAAAGAGAAAGAGGAATAGGTGCTTCATAGTACAAAAAAATATACTTTATAGTTCAAAGTTATAAAAATGCCCTATAAAATAGCCGTTTCGCTGTCTATTTTTCCTTGTTTCTTATAAATAGTTAATAAAAAACCTATGTAACGTGCTAAATTTTGTAAAATGGTGGATGTTATTGCCGTTTAAGACTAGCCAGTTAGGAAGCAGCTAACAACTCCATGACCTTCTCTTTCATGAAATATAGATCAAATGGTTTTTGAATAAATCCTTTAATGAATTTTGAATCACTTATATCCTGCGTATTCATATGAGCAGACATTAGTAAGATTGGGATATTTTTCGTTGAATCTTTTGCAGCTATGCAGTCGGCCAAATCCAGGCCACTACCATCAGGTAAGTTAATATCTAGTATATATAAATCAGGGATAGATATTTCCATTACCTCTTTAAAACCTTTAATATCTTCAAAGGTCTTTACCTCTAAATCAAAATCCGAGAAAAAAATTGATAATATATCTCTTATATCCTCATCATCTTCCAACACATATATTAGTTTTTTCATCTGTTTATTTTTTAATTTTTCAGATGGAGCCTTTGATGATCAAAATAATTATTTCTCTGTGTGTTAACAATTATTTTGATCATGTCGGGTTCATGATATTATTTGAAGTATTTATGCCTCCTTGTTCAATGTATATAAGCAAATTGTAGGCCATAATTGTGTCAATTGTGAAAACTGTTCACATGGGTTGATTAGTTGTGTATATTTGTTGCTTTTTTTAGTATTAACATGTATGCTGGATGGAGAGCAATTTACGGATCCACATTTAAGGACAGTATGAGAGTGCTGAAAGCGGTGTCTTAATGTTGGATAAAGTGCTGAAGTCAAACACCTATCAAAGCAAGCTTCTAGCTAGTACTACTTGGCTTTGTTGATTTTAATAAGACCTTTTGTTTAAAGTAGCATTATATCTTGTGCTGAAGGTTCTTGGAAAGTAAGGTTGTTTTATGGAGTGTTTTCTTTTTGGTATAGAGGTAGTTAACTCCCTTGTCCTGTCTCTTGTTAATTGTGGGTTGTTAAGGGGCATTAGTCCATCGGGGATTTCTCCACCGGATCTCTTTTCTATTTTGATATTCAAATTTGGGGAGAAGAGATCATTTGCAGACGATAGTTTCTTCTCATAGCCAACTTCATTATTTTTTCTCGTTACACTGGTATTTACATTACAAGCGGCGAATGTAAGAAGTACCATGATAATCAAGCCTTGTTTGGAAATGTTTGTCATTTGTAATGTGATCGAAAAATTGCTAACGGATTCAATTAACTATCATTTATGAAGTCGAATTAGAGATTAAATAATCTATAACAAAGGTAATGCTACGAATCCCCCTTTATCAAGGTCAGAGTATCTACAGACGGGCTACCTTTTTATTTTGCGAGTCTACAAAGCGTCTACTGGAAATGTCTAATTTGTTTCATTTCAGTTTGTTAAATAAATTAGACATTTTAAGAAGCACATCTTTTTACTACTTTTGATGTTATGCAGTTTTATTTTAAGTTGTTGTTATCACTAAGTCTTTTCATCTTTTTTCAGTTTGAAAAAGCTGAAGGACAGAAAATTTATATTGATTCTCTTGAAAAGGTATTAATGCAAACCGATCTATCACCAGAAGACCGCGTTGTTGCATTATGTAAACTAGCACGAGCCAATTTTGAAAAGGATTTGAAGGAATCTTTTAAACAAGCGAATGAGGCCTTGCGAATCAGTGGTAGTTTAAAGGACGGTAAAAGCAAAGCCATTACTTTTGCAACATTTACGCACCTTTATGTGCAACAAAATGACTTAAAGCGTGCTCAAGAAAGCTTAGACAGCGCGCATTACTATGCTTCTCGAACGAAGGATCGAGTAGCAAAAGGCTTTGTGTGGTTTAGAAGTGGCTGGCTTGATTTGGTAAATGGGGAGAATGACAAATCCATTGCTGGTCTATTAAAAGCGTTAAATTTTCTTAATGGTGAAAAGGCTTATAGCTATGAAAGTTATATTTATCATTATATGGCTAGTATTTATGGATATGGAAATGATCCCATTAAGCAAAAAGAATATGCAAAACTTTGTTATGAAACTGCTATTAAAAGCAGAGAGGTTGATAATCTGAATACCGCCTATTTTACGCTTGGGCATAGCTACCTAGATCGGTTTAAGGTTGATACTACCAATAGGGCATTGCTCGATTCGGCATTGATTTTTAACAAGCGATCACTTGACCTTTCTGCAATGCAGGAAGGACGGTTACTTGTCAAGAGTAACACAGCTGCTGCCGCCCTCAATACGGCAAATATTTATTTTCAGTTTTTTCCGTATTCTGCTAAAGATAGTGCCACTAAATATATCGATATCGCTATTGGAATAGCAAAGAAGACAAATCTCAATGAGGTTATATTAAATTGCTACGGTATTCTTAGTGAATACGCCATGCAAGAGGGAAAGTATGATGATGCAGAAAAAATATTATTAGAAGGCCTAAGCCAAATAGATGGAGATGTAATGAAAATGGCTGTTACAAAAGCACGCCTTTACTTGGCACTATCACGCATAGCAGAAAAAAAGGGGGATCAAATAGGCGCACTCAATTATTTGAAGGAATATATACAGTATAATAAAGAAGCTTTTGATCAAGAAAAGATGGCTACAATTCAAAAGATAGATGCGCAATATCAATCAGAAAAAAAAGAACAGGAGATTATAAATTTACAACAGCAAGCATCTTTCAATAGAAAGATGAATATTTTTTACCTGGCAATGGGTGGAACCGGAATACTCGTACTTTTACTATTGCTTAGCTCTTATAATTATAAATTAAAAGCCTCTCTTCGTAAACAGGAATTGGTAGATAAAGAAAAGCAGGAAGCCGAATTGCAATCAAAATTAAAAGAGGCTGAATCGCGTCAACTGGCCTTTGAAAAACAAGAAGCAATTCTCCAAGCAAATTTGCAGGCAGAGGAGGCCGCTCGTTTACAAACTGAACAAATGTTATTAAAAGAACGACAAGAGCGACTGCAAAAAGAATTACTTGCTGGTACATTACAAATTGAAGAGAAGAACGAATTGCTTGAATTATTGTCTGATAAAGTTACGAAACACAGTCATTTGTCTGTAGACGAGCAAATTAAACGCATTGTTAGTCAGCACAAAAGAATGGATAAGAATTTTGAAGAGCATAAGACTGACTTTTTTGAAATCAATCCTGCTTTTTTTGAACGATTACAACAAAAGGCCCATAACACACTTACTCGACTAGATCTTAAGTATTGTTCTTATATACTGATGGGGCTTTCAAATAAAGAGGTTTCTACGCGATTGGGTATAGAACCGAAAAGTATTCGAATGGCCCGATATCGCATTAAACAGAAACTGGGACTATTAAAAGATGATAGTCTCGATAACTTTTTAAGATCACAAGAATATTAAAGAATAATCGAATTCAGGTTTTAAAGCTTGACCAAATAATATAGGTAAGACATTAATGTTAAAATTGATGTTTTTTGAATAATTACCTGGGATTGTAGTTTAATACCCAGTGATTACCATATTTGTCTGTTAGATTTCCAAATAATATGCCATAATGGTTACGAATTAAAGGCTGCTTCTTTTTACCGCCAACAGAAAGTTTATCGAAAAAGTTTCTAATATTTTCTTCACTGGAACAGTAAAGCATTAACGAAAGAGAATTTCCTTTTATCAATCCCTCCTCTTCAACTAAATCTGTACCGATAAGGACAAAGTTTTCATTTGTTAAAGTCGCTTGCAAGACGACATTTTTCATCTTTTCTGGGAGGTGGTCGGAAAGAGGAGATTCTTTGATGGTTTGCAAAGCTAGTGTACCCCCTAAACAGTGTTTGTAAAAGGTCATAGCCTCTCTACAATTACCATTAAAAGTTAAATATGCGTAAATGTTTTGTGTATCCTTTTCTTTCATATAATATTTGTTAATTGGAATATTTGGACAAGGCCTTATTCTAACGATGTTATATTTATTCTTCGCATAAATCATTTTAGGAGCATATATACTTAGTAGTCTCTATCGTCCATACAAACATAGATAAGATTGTAAATTTACATGCTGTATAAAACCGACAAACTTTAAGGTGCTTTACGACATTTCAAAAATTCTTTTTCATTAAACTATTGCAGTCGGATGATCCTTCTATTCCCTCAAATAATCAAAATAATTTTAAAGCTGAAAATTTGTGTGTAAAGAATCCATACACAAGAGTATTGTCTAATTTTAGCTCGTTTTTTTTTAAAAAGGACATGTTTTTGAAAAAAAATAAAACATTAAGGCCATTATTTGCTTTATATATTAAATTGTGATTAATTAAGATAGTGTTTTATGAAAAAATTAGCGATTACAGCTGCCATCGCAGCCATCTTTTTAGCAAGTTGTGGCAACAGCCAGCAAGGAACCGAATCTTCCGAAGGCATGGGAGATAGTTTAGAACAGGAGATGACACCGGCTGACACCAGCACGATGCCAATGGACACAACAGCCGACACAACCACAATGCCTTAACATTACAGATGTTAATTGGCAAAGGAGAAGGTTTAGAAGTCTTCTCCTATTTTAAATTAAATAGTCAAATTGCTTAAAATAGGCAAGCTCTTAACTTGTATCCTCTTTATTGGTGATTATTTAAAAACCCCAGATCTTTTCCTTGTATTTCTTCTAAATCCTTCTAGGACTTCTAGATAGCGCGAGAATTTTTGTTTTATAATTTATAGTTAGGAGCTAACATAAGAATTATGGTGGTGATAAGTGTGTTTAATTAGTCACATTTATTTAACATATCTTAACGTTTTGGTATTAAACTTTACCTAAAAATTAAACTCTATAGTCTTATAAATAAAACATGTATGAAAAAAATGATGATAGCCGCTATATTAGTTATAAGCATGACTACTATGGCATTTGCTCAACAAAGCGACAGCAAGAGAATGCATAAAACACCTGAAGAAAGAGCGAAAAAGACAACCGATATCTTAGCAACGAAGTTGTCTCTTTCTGAGGAGCAAAAATCTAAAATGTATGCTGTAAATCTAGAAAGTATAAAAGAAATAGAAGCCCATCGTCAACAACGTAGAGAAAAGGAAAGAAAAGTGAGGAAGGAGGCAATGCAAAAAAAAGAGGAACAAATAACAAGTATATTAGATGACACACAGAGGTCAACTTATCAGGATTTGAAAAAGGAAAGAATGCGAAATGGGAAATCTCATAAGCGAATGAATCGCGACGTACGTGCTAAAAAAGATCAACAAGAGGGTTAAGAAAAATAGATTTATTTAATTAAAAGCAAGCTCAACATACCTAAAATGTTGCGCTTGCTCATTTTGGAAGATTATACTTGCCTCATGGTATTTATGTTTTTTAGATTTCTCCTAATAACATATACCTTCGTAATCGATAATAGTTAAATTTAAAGATGAAGGTCATTATTATTGGAGCAGGAATAGGTGGTTTATGTGCCGCTATTGCGTTACAGCAGCAAGGAATTGAAGTAAAGGTATATGAGATGACGCAGATATTAAGACCTGTTGGGGCGGGTATTGGGTTAGCCGCTAACGCGATGAAAGGTTTAGAGAAAATAGGGGTAGCAAAAGATGTTCTAAATGCAGGAATGCACCTTAGCGCTTTACAGATGCAGGATGAGAAAGGGAAAATTATAAGTAACCAAGACACATCTACGCTCGGTACTCAATATGGTGAAAATAATGTAGTCATACATAGGGCCGAATTGCATGAAATATTAGTGCAACGATTAAAAGAAGGAACACTTTGTTTAGGAAAGAGGTGTGATAATATTGAACAGCAAAGGGTGAAGGTTTATGCCTCTTTTTCAGATGGAGAAAAAGACGAAGCTGACCTTCTTATTGCTGCGGACGGTATTCATTCGGTGGTTCGCTCGCAGTTAATCTCTTACAGTAAACCTCGGTATGCGGGCTATACCTGTTGGCGGGCGGTCATCGAGAATCCAGGTGTTATGCTCAATACATCTGTGTCTTCAGAAACATGGGCCCCTCAAGGCCGAATAGGAATGACCGCTTTACCGAATAACCGTATATACTGGTACTGTTGTATTAAAGCCAACAGAAAGGAAGAGGCAATGCGTCTAATGACGCCAAAACAGCTGGCAAATTATTTTCGAGGAGTGCATGAACCTGTCGAAGTTGTGTTAAAGGCAACAAAATTTGAACAGCTAATATGGAACGATATTGCTGACATAAAACCACTTTCGAGGTTCGTATTTGATCGCGTAGTATTATTAGGTGATGCGGCGCATGCTACAACTCCCAATATGGGACAGGGGGCTTGCCAGGCTATAGAAGATGCTGTGGTACTGGTCGATTGTTTGAGTTATCAATCCAATCTTGACATTGCACTTGCCTTATATGAAAAAAGGAGAGTGAAGCGGACTGCAAAAGTAATCAGGCTCTCTAGGTTACTTGGAAATATATCACAGTGGAAACACCCTATAAGTCGTTCTTTGCGTAATTTTATTTTTCGGTATATGCCTAAAGCTATTACCAGGAAACAGATGAAGTGGCTGTTTGACGTAGATTTTTAGATGCCTGTTTATCCGGTTTATTTGGTTGCGTTGAAAAAAAGTACAATAAACAAAAAAGAGAAGCTATTCTAGAATGAAAAGCTTCTCTTTTAATTGAGAAACAGATTTTCAATCGCTTATCAGTATTATCTAAAAATTAAGCATTTAATCCGCCGTCAATAGTAATGGCAGTGCCGGTTATATACTTACCCTCATCACTCGCTAAAAAGGCTACCAATCCGGCAATGTCATCACCAGATCCGTAATCGGTCAAAGCCATTCTGCTTCGTAAAAAATCGGCTAATTCGGTGTTAGCTGGATTCATATCTGTGTCAATTGGACCTGGTTGTACAACATTTACTGTTATTCCTTTAGCCCCGAGATCACGCGCTAAACCTCTGGTAAAACCACTAAGCGCAGACTTACTCATTGTGTATAATGTAGTTTGGGGTCCCATGGCATTATCGGCCATATTGCTACCAATATTAATGATACGTCCGCCCATCGGTAGGTACTTGACCGCTTCAAGCGCGGCAACATAAAGTGCTCTTACGTTAATGGCCATTATTTGTTCATAATCGTCCAGTGTATGCTCATGAAAGGCTTTCCCAATGTAAATACCTGCATTATTAATAAGGATATCCAGCCGTCCGAATGTCGCAATAGTTTTTTCAATTGCCTCAATTATTTCTTGTGGCCTACTACTGTCGGCCTTAATCGCTAATGCCTGATCTCCTATTTCTTCCTTAACTGTTTGTGCTTTTTCTGGGGAGCTGGAGTAAGTGAAAGCTACTTGTGCTCCCTCAGATGCAATTTTTTTCACAATTGCCGCTCCAATTCCACGGCTTCCTCCCGTTATAAGGGCTACTTTGTTTGCTAATCGTTTCATTTTTTTATTTGCTTGTACTCAAAATTAGTTCTTAAGAATTATATTTGTATGTATACATTAAATTGTTAGGTACTAACAAAAAAGTAAGAAATGAGAAAGGAAACCTCCACTAATGCTTTAAATGAAAAGCAGATTAATGATACCTGCGGTATGGCTTATTCTCTGTCTATTCTAGGAGGGCGGTGGAAACCAGCAATACTTTGCAGACTGACACATGATAAAATGCGCTACAGCGACTTAAAAAATTCAATTGCTGGTATCTCGGAGAGAATGCTGGTTAGTCAGTTGCGTGAGTTAGAAGCAGATCAAATTATAAAAAGAATTGTATATCCAGTTGTTCCACCTCGAGTTGAATATGAATTAACCAAATTGGGTGAAACCATGAAACCAATGCTGCAGTCAATGTCAGACTGGGGAAATATGCATCGAGAAGTTATAAAAACAGACGATGAGACAATAAATGTTTCACATACTGAATCTGTTTATTAATTTGGTACAGTGAGTTGCATTAACCCCTGTCGCTATGCAAGCTATTCAAATTTGCTCGGAGTAATAGGAAGAAATGATCCTATAAAAGATCTTGTCAAATAAAATCTGATATGAATATTGTTAAATTCATTAATAGATAAATCAGAAATCAATAAGATATTTGTATTACTATTTACATAGTTCCAATATTCTCACATCTGGTATATTGTTGACAACAAGCCAATTTTTAAAGGCCTCGGCGTCAGACGCTATATGATGTACAATGCGGCCATCTACCAGCATGATGGTAAATATCTCCAAATTACTTATATACTTTTTGATCATATTGGATGGATATTCAAAACCCTCCAAAGGGGAAATCGGCGTTGCCATGTTTAGATTGTTAATTTTGTTAATTAGATTATAAAAATAACCGATTTATTAATTAAAAAATTAACTCAAAAAAACTTGTTCAATAGTTGAGATATAGTGTATAAACTGTGCTGTATAATGTAGGAAATTATGCCTTTTTATTTTTTTAAATTGCTCATTTATTTAAAGTTATCTCTGTGTGTTGGGTTAAAATTATTTTGCTTTCGTTTGCGATGTCTCTTTACGTTTTGCGGTATAATTTTATGCTTATGTACACTGAATCTTAAAGAAAGGCAAGGGATTTGTGGATGCAACTGTTATAAATGTGTCGGTTTTTTCTGGGTTATATAAGCACGAAGGGGTTAATGGAGGTGTAGTACAATTCAATTTTTACCTTGATAAGGTGCAATTTTGTGCTTTAATAAGCTACAATTTCACATAAGATCCCCTATGGCTCTTCAGCCATGGGGGATCTTATGTGAAATTTATTTGGAATGATGTAAGCGACTAGCAGCAGCGGTATCCACAAACCAGAAAGCCATTCCGTTCTGTGGATTAATAAGCTGAGCAGGATATTTAGTAATATCTTGATCACCTTCTAATACCTCGTGAAGTGCGTTTGCTTTATTAGTACCATAGGCCATTATGACAATATTTCTAGCCTGATTAATTACCGGGGCAGTTAAGGTAATACGATACATCTCTTGCGTATCGAGATAATAAGCATCTACCCACTTAGATTTTTCTTGCAATACGTCGGTACCCGGAAATAAGGATGCTGTATGCCCATCTTCCCCCATCCCCAATAATATTAAATCAAAACTTGGTATTGAACCCAATGTTTGTTGAAGCGTTTGCTCATATTCTTGGGCAAATTCTTTGGGTTGTAAATCCTTTGTCCACATGGGGTATATTTGTTCTTTCGGTATTGGGACATAGTTTAAAAGTGTTTCATAAGCCATTTTTGCATTACTTTTATCATCGCTTAAAGGAACCCATCGCTCATCTCCCCAAAAAATATGTACCTTATGCCAATTAATTTGCTCACTATAGGGCTTATGGGCAAGTAATTTATACAAGTTGGCAGGGGAGCTGCCGCCCGTTAAGGCAACGGTGAAAACACCTCGTTCCTTAATCGCTTCATTAGCTATTTGTACAAATAATTCAGCCCCAGCAATACTTAATTCTTCTGGATCCTTGAAAATTTTTATCATGATATCAAGTTTATTGATGGTCTTTGCCATGAAGATTTACTGCCCAAACATGTCCGTCTCTTGCAATTAAGGCCTCTGCATTTTCCGGACCCCAAGTACCAGAAGCATAGTTAGGAAAATCTAAAGAATCTCTGGCTTCCCATACATCTAGAATAGGCATAATCACATCCCACGCTTCTTCAACTTGATCGGATCGCATAAATAATGTAGCATCTCCACGCATCGCATCTAACAAGAGCGTTTCATAGGCTTCAGGCGTTTGCGTAGAGCAGGTATCATAGTCAAAAATCATTTCGGCAGGATTTAAATTCATTTCTAAACCAGTTTTTTTGGCCATAAAACGGAGTCTAATATCCATTTGAGGTTGAATATTAATCGTGAGGCGATTAGGCATCAAGCTATCAGATTGACTCTCAGGAAATGTAGAATGCGGTACAGGTCTGAATTGAATGGTTATAGAGGATGTTTTCTCTTGCATCCTTTTACCGGTACGTAAATAAAAAGGCACACCTTGCCATCTCCAGTTATCGAGATAAAATTTAATAGCTACATAGGTCTCTGTATTTGAGTGTGGTGAAACTTCAGGTTCTTGTCTGTATCCAGCAACTTTTTTTCCTTTCATCCAGCCCTCATCATATTGGCCTCTAACTGCATATCGATGTACGTCTTCTTGTTTTATACGACGTACTGCTCGTAATACATCAACTTTCCGATTTCTTATTTCTTCTGCTTGGAAAGAAACGGGGGCCTCCATTGCTACCATACATAAAATCTGTAAAAGATGATTCTGTATCATATCTCTAAGTGCTCCAGATCCTTCATAATAACTACCACGGTCTTCTACACCTACTTGTTCAGCTACTGTTATTTGAACGTAATCGATATAGTTGCGGTTCCATAATGGTTCAAATAATGCATTTGCAAATCTAAAAGCCAAGATATTTTGCACAGTCTCTTTACCAAGATAATGGTCTATACGATAAATTTGTTCTTCATGAAAGGTGCGTGTGAGGAGATTATTTAGCTCAATAGCCGTTTCTTTATTATATCCAAAAGGTTTCTCAATGACAATACGGTCAGATGCCGGTACTGATGCAAGTCCACTAGTGTTTATATTAGTAGTTGCAGCTTCGATAAATTGAGGAGCTACAGATAGATAGAATAAGCGATTCGCCCGAACGCCCCATTCTTTGTCTAAACTATCCAGTTTAGCAGCAAGCTTCTTATAATCGGCCGCATTGTTTATGTCTGATTTAAAGTAAGAAATACTAGTATTGAAGGCAGCCCATTGTTCTTCAGTTGGCGCTCCTTTTCTTGAAAACTCTATCAATCCTTCATGTAACCTTTGGCTATAGTCATTATTGTTAAGATCCGTTCTTCCTAATCCGATGATGGCAAATTTTTCCGGCATCCAACCATCAAGAAATAAATTATAAAATGCGGGAATCAATTTTCTTTTAGCCAAATCGCCCGTTCCTCCAAAAATAATAATAATGGTAGGCGTTGCATTTTTACCTGTTTTCATGTTGAAAAGTAATTTAATAATGTGTAGCTAATAATAGATGTTAATCCCATTGGGTATGAAATGTACCTTCTTTGTCAGTTCGCTCATATAGGTGCGCTCCAAAATAGTCTCGTTGAGCTTGAATGATATTTGTTGGAAGAATGGCACTTCTATAAGCGTCAAAATAGGAGAGAGATGCCATAAATGCAGGAGCTGGAACGCCCTTATCAATCGCGTCTTTTATTATGGTACGGATATCTCCTTGCTTGTCAATTAGTGATCTTGCTATATCATTGTCTAACAATAAGTTGGGTAAGTTGTTGTCTCTTTTGTATGCTTGTCTAAAATCTTCCAAACATAGTGCTCTAATGATACAACCTCCTCTCCAAATTTTGGCCACTTCTTCTAAGTCAAGCCCGTAATTATATACTTTTGAAGCTACGTGTAACTGCGCCATTCCTTGCGCATAAATTGTAATCATGGCAAAATAAAAAGCATTTTTTATTTTCTCTTTAACGGCGTCATCGCCTGCATGATCGTGGTTATCAGGATTATTCCAAGGCAATAGAGTAGAAGCCTTTAGACGTTCTTCTTTATAAATAGATATATCACGCATATTAACGGCAACGTCTATAGATGGAATAGGAACTTGTAAATCCATTGCATTTTGTGAAGTCCATTTACCGGTACCTTTAGCGCGGGCGCGATCTGAGATAAGATTTACCAGCCTTTGCCCTGTTTCGTCATCACGTTTTTTTAATACTTCTCCAGTTATTTCTATCAAGAAGGATTGGAGCTCCGTATGGTTCCACTCTTCAAAGGTCTTTTGTAATGAGTCATCATCAAAATTATAACCACGTTTTAATAGGTCATATGTTTCTGCAATAAGCTGCATAATTCCGTACTCGATGCCATTATGTACCATTTTTACATAATTACCAGCAGAGCCATTACCTAGATATGCTACACACGGCTCGCCATTTACTTTTGCGGCTATTGCTTCAAATACGGGGCGTAGTCTTTCATAAGCCTTTTGATCACCTCCAGGCATCATACTGGGACCAAAACGTGCTCCTTTTTCACCTCCAGAAATACCCATGCCGAAAAAATGAATATTCTTTTTCGAAAGTTCTTCAACACGTCTGTCGGTATCAGGAAAAAATGTGTTGCCCCCATCAATAACAATGTCTCCCTCTTCCAAATATGGTATAAGTGTTCCAATAGCGGCATCTACTGGTTTCCCCGCGGGCACTAATAGCATAATGGCCCTAGGGCGTTTAAGTAATTTGACGAATTCTTCGGGGGAGGTAGTACCTTTGACCTGGTGAGTGTTACTGGCCTCCTTTTCTAAAGAGGAAGCTTTTTCAATATCCAGATCTAATCCTGCAACTGCAAATTGATGATCGGCCATGTTTAAAAGCAAATTTCTGCCCATTACTCCGAGGCCAACAATACCAAAATCAAATGATTCCATATACGCGTATTTAATTGTGTCTATTTTTTTGTTGAAGTTCTTGTATTTAGATAATGCGAATCTAGCGCTTTCAAGCTTTCGAACTGTTGTTCTAATGCAATTATTTATTTTTTTAAATTACTATTTTTCAATTAAAAGTAAAGAGGTTATCAATAAATAATCTTTTGTGAAGTTTTAATGCTGAAGACATCAGGCCAATGTTGTCCATATGCATGTGGTACTTCTATAGTATTGGTCTATTTAAAATACAAGTTTCTACTTAAAAAGACAGATTAAATTGATCGAAAAATTAGCACGATCCGGGTTTTATATAATAGAGTAATCTGTTTTCTTTGCACAAAACGAAAGACAGGTGCCATCATCTGTTATATTTTATAAGGTGCAAAGATCCCAAGTTCTATATGTAGTATCCCACTCACGTAAAGGAAGTTTAAAAATAAATAAAGATTGGAAAGTGAACACAAATATTGATTTATTGTATTAAAGAAATGAAGATAGAAAATATATTGCCTTTAGACGGTGAGGTGCTTCTTTACACTGATTTTTTTTCAAAAAAAGATAGTGATAAACTTATGTTTTCCTTAACAAAAGATATCAGATGGAAGCAAGAACCGGTGACCATCATGGGTAAAAAAATTATGCAACCTAGGTTGACCGCCTGGTATGGGGATGAAGGGAAAGCTTATACATATACGGGCATAACGATGCATCCTTTCAGTTGGACTGAAGATTTAATATTTATTAAAGAAAAAATCGAGAAGTTTTCCGGATATAAATTTAACAGTGCTTTATTAAATTTTTATCGAAATGGGAGTGATAGTGTAGGATGGCATCGTGATAATGAAAAGTCGCTTGGCACTAATCCCGTTATTGGATCTGTTAGTTTCGGAGCCGATAGATATTTTCATTTTAAACACTTTAAGGACCAAAAACTTAAAAGGAAAATTTTACTAACACATGGCAGCCTCCTTTTGATGAAGGGTAGTACCCAACACTGGTGGCTACATAGCATACAAAAAGAGGCAACTGTAGCTTCCAGCCGTATTAATATTACGTTTCGTACTATTTTCTAATGCTGATTCACCGAGCTACTGGTTTTAGTACAACAAAATAGAGTTCAGCAAAAAACGGGTTGAATACCTTTGGTTGGCTACCTAAATTTGTTTCATAAACAATTGAATTAAAATCATGGAAACTATAAATGACGAAGCTATTTTTACGGTTTTTCCGTTAACGGACAATGTTGATTTGAATGATTGCTTTGATGTGAAGACGATTAAGGAGAAAATCTTTAATACTATTTTTAAAAAAGTAAACGAGAATATTGTAATAGAGAAAATGGAATCTCCATTAGCAGCTCATACTACTATCAATTACCAAGTAGCAGATACGCTATTGGGAGAGATAATGCTAGCCTCCACTAACAAAGGAATTTGTTATGCTGGTTTTACAAACGGCAACCCGAATGCAAGTTTGCAAGACCTTCAAAGTCGTTTTTCTAAAGCAATATTTATTAAAAAAGCAGCTGTTTTTCAGCAAGAAGCACTGGCTCGATTTAACAGGCCTCAAGAGGAAAATCTTCCTTTGCATCTGCATTTGCAAGGTACTGAATTTCAAATTTCAATTTGGAGAAAACTCTTAAAGATACCTTATGGAGGACTTACAACTTATGCTCAATTGGGCGGAAACACAAAAATTGCGAGAGCTGTGGGTGGAGCTGTTGGTGATAATCCGATATGTTATTTAATACCTTGCCATCGTGTTGTTAGGTCAAATGGGCGATTTTATGGATATTTTTGGGGGAATGAACAAAAAAAGAGATTGCTAGCGATGGAGGCAAATGCGCTTAAACATACTAATGAGTATAGCAAGAAACGGGTTTAAGAATATCAAATACAAAGGTAATTTTGTAGAAATTTGTTATGGAAACGCAACAGGAAATAGATTATAAAAGAATTGCAGCAGCAATAAGTTTTGTTAAAGAAAACTTTAAAAATCAACCGCATTTAGATCAGGTTGCCGAACATGTTAATTTGAGTCCTTTTCATTTTCAGCGAATGTTTCAACAATGGGCAGGCGTAACACCTAAGCAGTTCTTGCAGTATTTAAGTGTAGAGCATGCTAAAGGAATTTTGAAGAACACCGGCGCCACCTTATTTGATACGGCCTTTGCAACAGGATTATCAGGTACAGGCCGATTGTATGATTTGTTTGTAAAGGTAGAAGGGATGACACCCGGCGAATATAAAAATGGAGGGGTTATGCTTCAAATTAACTATTCTTTTGCCGATAGCCCCTTTGGTCCGTTGATTGTTGCATCAACTGAAAAAGGTATATGTTACATGGGCTTTGCTGATGAAGGAGATGAACAAGCTCTGTATCTTTTGAAAGCTACTTTTCCAAGTGCTAAATATAATCAACTAGTTGATCGACATCAACAAAATGCACTCTTCGTATTCAATCAAGATTGGAATAAGTTAGATGAAATCAAACTACATCTTAAAGGAACAGATTTTCAAATTAAGGTTTGGGAAACATTATTGAAAGTTCCTGTGGGGGGATTAACAACTTATTCTGATTTGGCAACAAATGCTGGATACATCGGTGCTTCACGGGCGGTAGGTACAGCCGTTGGAAGTAATCCGGTAGCTTTCTTAATTCCTTGTCATCGAGTGATTAAGGCTACAGGGGAAATAGGACAGTACCATTGGGGCGCTGTTCGCAAAAATGCAATTATTGGTTGGGAAGCTTCAAAATATGTATGAAAACAAATATAGAACGTTTAACAGATAGAAATTGGACCGCTATTACTAATGAACTTCACGATAAAGGGTTTGTAGTGGTCAAAGATGTGTTAAATAAGGAAGAATGTGATAAGCTTATCGCAGCATTTACGATAGATAACATGTATCGCAAAACGATTAATATGGAGCGCTATCGTTTTGGTCGTGGTGAATATAAGTATTTTCGATACCCTTTGCCCGATATTATTACTGAGCTACGCGAAAGTGTTTATTCTTACATTGCACCTGTTGCAAATAGATGGATGGCTGAACTAAAACTAGCTAAACATTTTCCGCTTACACATAAAGAAATGAAAGCATTATGTCATGAAAATGGACAGACGAAACCAACGGTTTTGATTCTCAAATACGGTGTGGACGGGTTTAATACATTACATCAAGACTTGTACGGTGATGTCTATTTTCCTATGCAAATGGTTTTTATGCTTGATCAGATAGAGGAAGATTACACGGGAGGAGAGTTTGTCATTACTGAACAAATACCAAGAGCACAAACAAAAGCGAACGTATTGAAACCCAACAGGGGAGATTTGTTGATTTTTACGACAAACTTCCGGCCGGTACAAGGTACAAAGGGCTATTATAGAGTGAATATGAAACATGGAGTAAGTTCATTGCATAGTGGGAATCGCCATAGCTTAGGTGTCATTTTCCATGATGCCGTGAGTTAATTTATTGCATAATTTCGCAAAAATGAATTACGCTATTTTTTAAGGCTATAGCTTTTTAAGGCGTTCTCTATTTGTTCTTGTTGTGTTGTTTCAGGATAAAAAATATAACTTGGTGCCCAGATCGGTTTTGTTTCTTGTACTTTCATTTTGATGATCGTGGAAAACGGAAATTTACCTGCTGTCATTTTTAATAGTGGAGACTCAAATATTTCGAATGTCGGTTCGTTACGTTCGATTAATTCTGCTGTTCCTTTTAATTGCCATCCACGTTGAATTAAAATATCAATAAAACTAATACATACTTGTGGATTATGCTTTATGTTATCAATACTTTGGGGAGATGCTATGTTTGCGATAATAATAGAGTGATTATCATGATAAGTAAATATTTCTTTTGGAGAAACATTTGGTGCACCGTCAATATTTGCAGTGGCTAGCCAGCACAAAACACTTTTATCTATTGATTCTTTAATTTGTTGAGTGAGCATTCCGTCTAATCAAAGTTAAATATAACAAATTTCTTGTTTATTCATGTAACGGCACTTAAACTATTGTATTGGCCAAGGATAAGGCATGCCTGTCATTTCCGTTTGCTCTCCATATAATATCGTTGAAATATACGACAGATAGCTAGAAGAGTTTAATTGTGGCAAATCATAGTAAAGAAAGATGCCGTAACCGTCGTCCATCGTTCGTTGAGCTAAGCTAGCCGCGGACGTACCGCTTGAAGGTTGTTGATTAATCCAAACAGCGGCGGGTCCTAAATTATTTTTATCTGTTAAACCTGCAATATTTGGTGCACCATAATTGCCGTAATAGGCCTGCCAACTATAGTTGATATAATCTCCCACTCTTTTGTCTTGCCATTGTGTTTGAGATGCGGCGGGCCCAATATCATAAAGTGATATTATTTTACTTGGCATTAATAAACGTAATTCCTCCACAAGCATTACAAAAGAACTATCATTTGCTAACGGTTGTCCGTTTTCTCCGTATTTGGCGTATTCATCATCGAAATCAATCCCATCTAATCCATATTCATTAACGGCATCTGCCAACTGTTGGGCAAAGTCGTGGGCAGTAGCTCTGCTAGTAAAATTTGCTATTCCAACTCCTTGATGATTGCCAAGTATGGATAATAGTACCTTTATCCCCTTGTTTTGTAGTGGTTTAACGAGGCTGTCTTTATTCCTGAGTACTTTAGTTACATTTTCATTATGATAAAGAACTGCTTTTCCTTGTATGGCATCGTAATTTATGTTGGAAGCAAATATGATGGCAATATCAAATAATTGCTTGCCACTTTCTGATAAGGTATAAGATCCGGCGTTGAGTAAATTATGATTATTTACTTCAACATAAACGACACTCTTTGGACCTGTTTTATCGGCTAAAGCAAGGGGTTGATTTTCTGTGGAGTAAAGTGTGCTTTCCTTTTGACAAGCGATAGCAACTAGAAATATTGGAAATAATAGATAATATTTTGTCTTAAATAATTGTTGGTTCATAATCCTAATTTTTTATCTTTAAAATAAAATTTTTGATTAAATTGTTTTAGAACGCATGTTTTTTAATGGAAATATATTCCAGATAAATAATGAAGAAACATAATTGGCTTAGGCTTTATACGGAATGAGATTAGATACACATGTTGGTTAGAAATAAACTACCGCAAGATTTTTATCAGGACACCAATGTAACAGAAATTGCCATCAAACTTCTTGGCAAACAGTTATTCACACATATTAATGGCGAAATAACTGGTGGTGTAATTGTCGAAACGGAAGCATATAATGGAATAACAGATAAAGCATCGCATGCTTATAATGGCAGGTTTACAGAAAGAACCAAGATCATGTATAAAGAGGGTGGAGTATCTTACGTATATTTATGCTACGGTATTCATTATTTAATTAACGTTGTTACAGGACCTGTAAAGTGTCCACAAGCGGTGTTAATTAGAGCGATTGAGCCGGTGACTGGCTTAGATGTTATGTTGAGGCGAAGAGATATGATCTCTTTTAAACCAAATGTTTGTTCCGGACCAGGAGCTTTATCGCAAGCATTAGGAATTACTAAGCGATTAAATGATAAGGATTTAGGAGGCGATGAGATATGGATCGAAGATGCAGGTTTTGATACTCGTGATCAAAAAGTAGTGACCGCGAGAAGAATTGGAGTAGATTATGCTGAAGAAGACGCTTTACTTCCATGGAGATTTTATTTTGAGGGAAATAAATTCGTAAGTCGTATTCCAAAAAAATAGTTTTGAACCGCTAGATAATCCTATTCCATAAATTCCCATGCGCTATGGTAGCCATCAGCCTTTTCAATATGGTCTATAAGGTTTCGATAGAAGGGAAGGGTTGACAAAGTTGTGCTATCCCCCACCACAATTAATTTTTTCTTAGCTCTCGTTATCGCTACGTTCATACGTCTTATATCTGATAAAAAACCAACCTTGTGTTCCGTATTACTTCTCGTCATGCTAATACATACAATGTCCCTTTCTTGTCCTTGAAAACTATCAATCGTATTGATGGAAATTTTATTCTTGTATTTTATTAATAAAGACTGTTGATATAATTCCTTTAAGGTTAATATTTGTTCTGCGTAAGGAGAGATAATAGCAATACTGGGAAAAAAATCTATTGTATAATATATTTCTAATTTGGAACATAGTTGGATTAAGTATTGTATGAGAAAAGCTGCTTCTTCAGGGTTGCTAATACTGGTGTCAATATTTTTTTCCTCAAAGGCACAGCCTACGGTATCAATGAATTGAATCGCTTCGTCATCTTCGAATAATACATCGTTGGCCACTGAAGAATGTGCAAGCAAAGAATTCTGATAAAACATAGCGGATGGAAAGGTCATTATTGAGGTATGCATCCGATATTGTTCAACTAAGGTAGTAACCGTTTGTGGGTGCAATGCTATACATTTTTCCAATAAGGTTTTACTCAAGCCTTTCGCGGCTGCCTCATTGGACTTTATGGTCGGAGAGAGTTGATGATGATCTCCAGCTAGAATCAGTTTATTTGCTTTTAGAATGGGAATCCAACAAGCCGGCTCCAAAGCTTGTCCGGCCTCATCGATAATTACAGTTTCAAAAAATCGATCGCGAATGGAGTAATGATTCGCGCCGACCAATGTAGCTGTAATTACTTGCGTTTTACCTAACAGATCGTTTGCGATGGTTTTCTCAGTTCTATCTGCTTCCTTCATCAACTGGTAAGCCTCTAACATAAGCGCCTTGCGTTGTTCACGTTCTGCTTTACCGAAAGTGCGTTTATATTTATGCGCCATATCCCGAAATTGATTTGCCTGTTTTTTCATCTTGCGAATCTCTTTCATCTGCGGATGTTGTATCATCTTTTGATCCAATGTTAAATTCATAAGGCTTTCGGAGATCCGTGATGGACTCCCTACGCGAATAACCTCTAACCCATTCCGTGATAATTTTTCCGTTAAGAGATCGACTGCTGCATTGCTAGGAGCAACTACTAATAGTTGTTTGGGGTGTTCCGCCAATAACGTTTTAATAGCTTGCACTAAGGTTGTTGTTTTACCAGTGCCTGGAGGCCCATGGATAATGGCTAATTCTTGTGCAGATGCAATTGTTTGAACAGCCGCTTGTTGTGCATCATTGAGTTGTGCACTAGAATAAAAGGATATATTGCTTTTAAATTCCGGAGATCTTTCGCCTATGAGTACTTCAATGAGCTTTTTATGTTTATTGTTGTCAATTAGTTTTGAGGCTTGTTGAAGTGTCTTTTGCATCTCATCGTAGCTATATTCATCAAATAATAAGTCGACACCTAATTTTCCATTTCTAGTCCAATCAGGTAGGTCATCGATACGTAACATTATTTTTAAGCGATTGCCATTTATGTGAGATAGATTTCCAAGTACGCGGTCATTAGACGCGTCGATATTAGAAAACAATGCCACAGATGCTCCAAAGCGAAATTGATGAACTAAATCATGATGTGTTGTACGCTCAATTTCTACCGTAAGATAATCTCCCTGTCCTACTTCAACATCTTTAATAGCAATAGGATACCAGGCTAATCCATTCGTTCTTCGTTGGGTTATTGATGTGGATGCAGCGTATTTTAAATAACTTTGTCGATCCTCTTTGCGTTCTATATCTAATAATTGGAGCAGCTGCTGGAAATAATTCATGGCGCAAATATAGCAGTATAGCTTCACGACTCGTTAAGATAATTTGTGTTCAACCATAAGGACGACCAAAACTATATCTTAATTCATGACCGCCATATCCATACCTATGTAGTGCTGCATTTTTCATTCTATACAATATTCACTTCATTCATTTATCTTACCTTTGCGAGATTTTGCTACATAAAAATCCGATCATTTATGTTTTGAAAACTATTTACTTAGTATCTCAAGTACGTTTTGACCTTATTATTGATGGTATTATTATTAAGGGGTTAAGTGAATCAGGAGATAAAGTAGTCTAGAATGGACATTAGTTCTTTAAAGCTATCTATTAGTCGAAATGGTAAAAAATAAATTTCAAATATTGTGTTTGTTTCAAGCAGTTCTCTTAATTGGTTTTTTAGAGCAGTTAGATGCACAGGAGTTGTTAATTGAGTCTCTCAATACGCAAATAAAAAGAGAACAAGACCAAAATAAAAAAGGAATATTTTTGGCGCAAAAAGCAGAAGCACTACGTTTTTCGAATTTAGATCTAAGCTTGAATTTATTAGATAGTGCTTTTAGTCTAGCGAATCAGCACGATATTTCCACCCTAATTCATATTTATTATTATGCAATTCCGGTATATGGTAAAGCTGATAGTCTGCAAAAATTAGTAACGGCAGCAGAAAAAATTGTTCGACTTGCCGAAAAAGCTAATAAATCGAACCTAAAAGGGATTGCATATTTTAGAAAAGCATGGGTCGAAAACCTACTCAACGACCGGGCAAAATCTGTTGAGTTGTATCTAAAGGCTGTCAAGGAATTGGAGGGCGCCCTAAACACAGAAGTGCTAGCGAAAGTTTATTATGGATTATATGGTAAATATGCTAGTGCAGGTCAGTTAGATTATGAAGAAAAATATGCACGGTTATGTCTGTTAGCAGCAAAGAAATCAAATACCCCGGACAACTTAATCTTAGCTTATCAGGCATTAGCCACAAGTTATGAAGATCATTACAGTCAGAAAAAAGAGAAAAAGTTATTAGATTCATCTCTATATGCAAATAAAAAATCGTTGGCTATTTTTAAGGAGAAGAAACCTTATATCCTTCTTCAAAATCAACAAGCACTTGTTGCATTGAATATTGCTAATACTTATGCCAGCTATTTTTCTGATAGGCGCGATTCTGTACTTCATTATATTCATATTGCATTAAATGCTGCAAAACAAAACAAGGCGATAGATGTGCAGGCGAATTGTTATGGTATCCTTAGTGATTATGCCGTTCAGGAAGGAAAAATGGATGTTGCTGAAGAGATGTTACTTAGAAGCAAATCTTTAGTTGAAAATGAGTCAAAAAAGGATTATTATTCAATGTATAAGGTTTATACAGCATTAAGTAATCTTTACCAAAAAAATGAGAATTTTAAAACATCCTTGCTTTATCGTGAAAAATCATTTGATGCTTATAGGATGCTATATGATGAAAAGACAGTGGCAGATATGCGGAAGCTGGAAGCGCTGTATGAGGTAAAGCAGAAAGACCAAGAGATTTTGTTTTATAAAGAAAAAGAAAGTCAGGCTAAAAAATTAAATTATCTATCCTTTGGTGTCGTGATAGCATCTGTTTTTGGATTGCTATTTATGTATAAATCATATAAGTATCGTATAGATTACGCTTTGCAACAACAAAATCTATTAAAAGTCAAACAAGAAGAGGCTGAACTACAAATTAAACTGAAGCAAGAAGAAGCCATTCGTATAGCATTAGAGAAGCAAGAAGCAATACTACAGGCTAGATTAAAAAAAGAAGAAGCTGAAAGGCTACGTCTAGAGCAGCAGATTATTCAGGATCAGATGCAACAGCTGGAAAGAAAGTTAATGACTGGAACATTGCAGGTTGAGCATAAAAATGAAGTGCTTGGTAAACTAAAGGAAAAGTTGTCAACAGAAAAAATGAATACAGAAACAGTTAGCAAATTAAAGAGAATGATTGTTGATGGACAGCGGGTTGACGAGGATTTCGAACGTGTAAAAAAAGAATTAAACAATATTCATCCTTCTTTCTTTGATAAACTTCAGGGTTTGTCTGTTCAAAAACTTAGTCAACTGGATTTAAAGATATGTGCTTATATTTTTATGAAAATAGGTACTAAAGAGATAGCGGCATTACTAAAGGTGGAACCCAAAAGCATCCGTATGAGTAAGTACCGTATCAAGCAAAAATTTGCGTTCGACAAGAAAACAGATTTTGATGATTTTATTAGACGATTAGGGTAGAGTATATAATACTTTCTATTGTTTGATTTAATGTCTTCACATTGAAATAGGAAATCATAGAACTTGATGAGAAGCAGCTTGGGAAGAGGTGCTTAAAATTGTTTCTTATAAGATGACATTGCCCTATATAGCAGCAATCTTCTATAAAACTTCCGGAATAAAAGTTTCCATCCATGTTCAGTCCGGTCTCGGGTGTGCGGGCGGAGAGGGACCGGGGCGGCATCGGGGGCTTCCGTGAAAAAAAAAGGGCTGTTTTCCAGGCCTTTGCGCAGCAGGTAAAAAAAAGGGGGCGTCAGTATTTGGAAAAGGGGAAAAGGTGCGTATCTTTGCACTCCGCAAACGAAGGGATGCGGGAAGTTGTTTGAAGCAGGTGAGGGGTAACAGAGGGGGTTGAAAAAATATTAAAAAAATATTTTGGAAAGGCGGAAAATATTTCTACCTTTGCAGCCCCGCAGGGGGAAACCGGAGGCGCGATGCCGATGGGGATGAAAGAAAAGAGGGTTTCGTGCAGTGATGTGACGGGATACCACAACAGGCAGGAAGCGTGAGCGGATTGCCGGAAAGTTCTTTAAGGAAATGATTCATGT
>NZ_FOAF01000003.1 GCF_900109575.1 Olivibacter domesticus
TTCTTAAACATAAAAAATTGGTCCGGTAGTTCAGCTGGTTAGAATACATGCCTGTCACGCATGGGGTCGCGGGTTCGAGTCCCGTCCGGACCGCTTTTTATACATCTCTGGTTTCTTACGCAGAGATTTTTTTTTCTCCTTTCTTGTTATTGAATAGGTCTTACGTTCCTTAGATATCAAGATTTTTGGATTATCGAAACTTATATTAAACTATATTCATAAACTGAACCTGCTCTAATAGGCGGGTTGTTTCTTTTTCTATAGCACATGTACGGATTAGGATTGCTTCGTAATGAGGCGGGCAAGACTTTGAAGCTCGCGGGTCCTATCATATTAGGAGAATTAGCACAGATGGCCCTTAGTCTGATTGATACTGCGATGGTGGGATCGGTCAGTTATAAACAGCTTGCCGCTGCCGCTTTGGTAATGAGTGTAGTTAATATTCCTTTTGTATTTGGAATAGGTTTAACTATGTCCGTTTCCCAAATGGTTGCCATGGCTCATGGTCGCAACGATGCACAAAAAGTATCCCATTACCTATATAATGGATTTTTATTATGTGCAGTTGCTGCGATTATTATTTCTATTGGATTAGAGTGCAGCAAAAGTATTTTATTTCACCTTAAGCAGGACCCCGAGGTGGCGGAGATGGCGATTCCATTTTTAAGAATTATAGGGATATCCATCATCCCGATGATCCTATTCATGACATTAAAACAGTTTACAGACGGGCTGGAGTACACCCGCACCGCCATGACGCTGTCTTTAATTGCCTTACCTTTAAACGCGTTCTTAAACTGGCTGTTTATCTTTGGAAACTGGGGCTTTCCACGACTTGAGTTGGTTGGTGCTGCTTGGGGTACTTTAATTACCCGCACGCTCATCTTCATAGCCTTGGCGATTATTATTTTTAAACATAAAACTTTTAGGCGATATATTGCTGCCGGTCGAGCAAACTGGAAATTTAGCTGGTCGACTATAAAAGAGCTATTAGGAATCGGTATTCCGAGCAGCCTACAGGCCGGCATGGAGGTAGGCGTTTTTGCTGTTTCTGCAATTTTAGTTGGAACGATTGGTGCCGTTGAGCAAGCGGCCCACCAAATAGCCATGAATTGCGCAGCATTTACATTTATGGTGTCTATGGGTTTAGCACAGGGAGGTGCTATTCGTGTCAGCAATGCTTATGGCAGAAATGATTGGAAACATATTCTCACCATCGGAAAAAGCAGCATGTTAACGGCATTAGCTTATGGCATCCTCTGTTTTATTGTTTTTATCTCCTTTAATAATTTTCTACCCCGAATCTTTAACGATAATATAGCGGTTGTAACACTCGCCTCTTACTTATTGATCTTTGCAGCCATTTTTCAAATTTCTGACGCCACGCAGGCAGTTGGTGTAGGATTGCTCCGTGGCGCGAAAGATGTTAAGGTTCCAACACTTTTAGTAGGTATTGCCTACTGGGCAGTAGGTTTACCCATTGGGTATTTACTGGCTTTTCATTTCGATATGGGTGCGCCAGGTATTTGGACAGGTCTCATCATCGGACTTAGCTTAGTTTCAATTTTTCTGACAATCCGATTTTTAAAATTGAACCGGAATCTATGAAATAGTTCGCCTCAGCTTATTTTTAGATAAACCGTTGCTTATTTAATGACACGATTAAATTTTACGCGATTAAAATATATTCGAAAAGCTGAAAACATCCTCATTATCAAATATATTTTAAGAATAGTTTTCAAATATTAAATTTTCTATCTACCTTTGCAGTCCTTTAATTAGGGATAAAAGTATATTATTTAATTAATTCAAAATCAAGCAAGTGAATACGTTAAGTTACAAAACTGTCTCAGCCAACAAAAGCACCGTTAACAAAGAGTGGATCGTTGTTGACGCGGAAGATGAGATTTTGGGGCGCTTGTCATCTGAAATTGCGAAAGTAATCAGAGGAAAGCACAAGCCTACATTCACCCCACACGTAGACTGCGGAGATAACGTAATTGTTATTAATGCAGACAAGATTAAGTTGACAGGAAACAAATTAGGCGAAAAGCAATATGTTTCTTACACTGGTTATCCTGGTGGTCAACGTTTCATTTCTCCAAAAGAGTTATTGGCTAAGCACCCTACCCGTATTGTAGAAAAAGCGGTACGTGGTATGTTACCTAAAAACCGTCTAGGTCGCGCTTTGTACAAAAATCTATTTGTATATGCTGGTCCAGAGCACCCGCATGCAGCGCAAAATCCAAAAACAGTTAAATTCTAAGGAGAAAAGAAATGTCAACAACTAACACTTCAGGAAGAAGAAAAACCGCTGTTGCTCGTATTTATTTATCAGCAGGAAGCGGAAACATTACCGTAAACGGTAAAGATTACAAGGAGTATTTCCCTACATTGCCATTGCAATATATTGTTACTCAAAGTACAGAGGTTGCCGGTGTTGCTGGTAACTTTGATGTAAAAGTTAACGTAGCTGGAGGAGGCGTTAAAGGTCAAGCAGAAGCTGTGCGTTTAGCGATAGCTAAAGCTTTGGTTGAGCTAAACCCAGAAGTGAAACCTGCCTTGCGTGCTAAAGGTTTAATGACTCGTGATGACCGTATGGTTGAGCGTAAAAAACCAGGACGTCGTAAAGCGCGCAGAAGATTTCAATTTAGTAAACGTTAATTTAAGGAGGATCAAACAATGGCTAGAACAACATATCAGGAATTACTGGATGCAGGTGTACACTTTGGTCACCTTACCCGCAAATGGGATCCGAAAATGTCGAAGTACATTTTCATGGAGCGTAATGGCATCCACATTATCGATTTAAATAAAACCTTGTCGAAGCTTGAAGAAGCGGCTTCGGCGATCAAACAAATCGTAAAATCAGGTCGCAAAGTATTATTTGTAGCTACTAAAAAGCAAGCAAAAGACATTGTTGCCGAACAAGCTAAAGCAGTAAATATGCCTTTCGTAACCGAACGTTGGTTAGGTGGTATGTTAACTAACTTTGCTACTGTGCGTAAGTCTATTAAAAAAATGTCGAACATCGACAAAATGACTAAAGACGGAACGTACGATGTATTATCTAAAAAAGAGAAATTGATGATTCAACGGGAACGTATTAAGTTGGAAACCTTATTAGGAGGTATTGCAGACTTAAACCGCTTACCGGCTGCCTTATTCATTATCGATGTAAAGAAAGAACACATCGCTGTAAGTGAGGCAATGAAATTGAACATCCCTACCTTTGCTATGGTAGATACTAACTCTGATCCTACAAACATCGATTTCCCTATTCCGGCGAATGATGATGCTACTAAATCAATTACCCTAATTACGAATGTAATTAAACAGGCAATTATTGAAGGATTAGAAGAACGCAAACGTGATAAAGAAGAAGAAGCAGAAAAAGAAGCTGCTGCTTCAAAAGCAAAAGTAGACAGCGGTGAAGAACCTGCTGCTGAAGTTGCTCCTAAGCGTGAACGTAAAGCCGAAGCTACTGAAGCTAAAGACGGAGAATAATTAAATCCGGTAATGGGTTAGGGGTTACTTAGTGGATAGTATATATTTATTCACCTTTGGTAATCCATAACCCATCACTTATTTATAAAGCAAATTAAAATAAAAAGGAAAATAAAATGTCTACAGTACAAATTTCTGCATCAGACGTAAATAAATTGCGCCAACAAACAGGTGCTGGTATGATGGATTGTAAAAAGGCTTTGGTTGAAGCTAATGGTGATTTCGAAGCTGCAGTTGATTACTTACGCAAAAAAGGCGCTAAAGTAGCTGCAAGCCGTCAAGATCGTGATTCGAACGAAGGTGTTGTAATTGCAAAAACAACTGCTGATGGAAAACGCGGTGTTGTTGTTGAGGTAAATTGCGAAACGGATTTCGTTGCAAAAAATGCTGACTTCATTGCTTTTGCTGAAAGTATAGCGAATGCTGCCATTAACGAATCTCCTTCTTCAGTAGAGGAATTAAAATCATTGGAAATCAACGGATCTAAAGTTGCTGATCTGTTAATTGAGCAAACTGGTAAAATCGGCGAAAAAATTGAGGTTTCTAAATACGAGGTTATTACTGCTGAAAAAGTTGTTCCTTACATCCACGGCAACTACCGTTTAGGTGTATTGGTAGGATTAAGCGCAGTAGCTGAAGGTGCAGACGAGGCAGGAAAAGATGTGGCTATGCAAATTGCAGCAATGAACCCTGTTGCTATAGATAAAGATGGGGTAGATACACGCACTATTGAACGTGAACTAGAGATTGCTAAAGAACAAATCCGTGCTGAAGGAAAACCTGATAACATGGTGGAAAAAATTGCCCAAGGTAAATTGAACAAATTCTATAAAGATTCTACTTTATTGAATCAAGAATTTGTTAAAGATAGCTCTAAAAGTGTTGCTCAGTTCCTTGATGGCGTTTCTAAAGGCCTAACAGTAACAGCATTTAAACGCGTACAATTAGGCGCTTAGTCTAGTTGTGAGTTACGCGTTGTGCGTTATGAGTACTCATTAACTCCACGATGTTCTCATTAAAAAAGCTTCCCAAAAATTTTTGGGAAGCTTTTTTGTATCGAATTCCCTTGCCTTTTTCTAATCTGTCCCCGCAACTCAAAACTAGCAACTCGCAACTCTCTTATCCCGCCCAATTCTCTCTATCCAAACTTCTATAATGTATTGCTTCCGCGAGATGTTCCGTCTCTATACTACTACTCTTTCCCAAATCGGCAATTGTTCTTGCCACTTTTAAGATGCGATCATAGGCCCTCGCTGAGAGACCTAGCTTCTCCATTGCATTTTTTAAGAGTGTTTGTCCTTCTAGACTCACCGTACAAATTTCTCTCACTTTTTTCGATCCCATCTGCGCATTACTATGGATCTTTTCATTTTTTTCAAATCGCTCTTCCTGAAATCCTCTCGCCATAACGACCCTATCTCTTATATCCCGACTATTCTCTTGCACCAAGTGACCGGTAAGTTTCTGAAAATCCACCGGTGTTACTTCAACATGTAGATCTATGCGATCTAATAATGGCCCGGAAACCTTACTAAGATAACGCTGAACAACAGCGGGTGAGCATACACAATCTTTGTCGGGGTGATTATAGTATCCGCAAGGACAGGGGTTCATAGAGGCGATGAGCATAAAACTTGCAGGGTAGTCGACCGTCAACTTAGCCCGTGAAATAGTAATCTGCCTTTCTTCCAGTGGCTGCCTCAATACTTCTAATACAGACCTCTTAAACTCAGGCAGTTCATCTAAAAACAATACGCCATTATGTGCTAAAGATATTTCTCCAGGTTGTGGGTTCCCTCCTCCGCCAACCAACGCTACATCGCTTACAGTATGATGAGGAGCTCTGAAAGGCCTAATAGTCATTAAAGAACTAGCTGCAGTAATTTTACCCGCTACGGAATGGATTTTTGTCGTTTCAAGTGATTCATGGAGATTCAAAGGGGGTAAAATGGAGGGTAATCTTTTTGCCAACATGGTCTTTCCCGCGCCAGGAGGACCGATAAGAATGACATTATGGCCGCCTGCAGCTGCTATTTCCAATGCTCTCTTAATGTTCTCCTGTCCGTGTACATCAGCAAAATCGAATTCATAATTATTAATATTTTTCTGAAATTCAGCCCTTGTATCAATTTTTACGATATCAAAATCTTTTTCGGCGTTAAAAAATTGGATCACCTCTGTAATATTTGATAAACCATATACTTCCAGATTATCCACGATAGCCGCTTCGCGAGCATTTGAAGCAGGCAGAACGATCCCTTTGAATCCCTCTTTTCTTGCCTGAACAGCAATAGATAATGCCCCCTTAATAGGCTGTAATCCCCCATCTAGTGAAAGCTCTCCCAAGATAAGATAGTCTTTAAGCTTGTCGGAATTTATTTGTCCTGATGCGGCTAAAATGCCAATTGCCATGGCCAGATCATAACTAGACCCCTCTTTTTTAATATCAGCAGGAGCCAGGTTAATGACGATCTTTTGTCGGGGCATTCTATAGTTAGCGTTCTGTAAAGCACTTTCTACCCGAAAAGTACTTTCTTTAATTGCGCTGTCGGGAAGACCAACAATAAAATATTGTGTCCCTGCTGAAATATTAACTTCTATTGCGATAATGGTAGCATTTATTCCATAAACAGCGCTGCTAAACGTTTTGATTAACATAGATAATAGGTTTATAGTTCTTAAGGAACCCCAAATTAACAAAAAAAGCGGTATCTTCCTACGATACCGCTTAAATATTATTATTCGTTGCGCTCCTTATTTCCCAAAAGGAGTTCGAGGCATACCTCGCATCATCTTGGCAGCGGCAGCTGGATTGGAAAATTGTTTCATCATTTTTCGCATATCATTAAACTGTTTCATAAGTTTATTGACATCATTAATATCCGTTCCAGAACCTTTTGCTATTCTCATGCGTCGTTTTTGATCAATAGCATCTGGATTTTCACGCTCAAAGGGAGTCATCGAACCAACAATAGCCTCTATTGGTTTAAAGGCATCATCATCTATATCAACGTCTTTTATAGCCTTTCCAACGCCAGGAATCATTCCCATCAAATCTTTCATGTTACCCATTTTTTTGATCTGTTGGATCTGGCTAACAAAGTCATTAAAATCGAATTTATTCTTCCGTATTTTCTTCTGAAGTGCTGCAGCTTCTTTCTCATCAAACTGCTGTTGTGCACGCTCAACTAAAGATACCACATCACCCATACCTAAGATACGGGAAGCCATACGATCGGGGTAAAAAACGTCTAGCGCTTCCATTTTCTCCCCCGTACCGATAAATTTAATTGGTTTGTTAACTACTGATTTAATAGATAAGGCTGCACCACCCCTGGTATCCCCATCCAATTTCGTTAAAACTACACCCGTAAAATCTAAGCGATCGTTAAATGTTTTAGCTGTATTTACCGCATCTTGTCCGGTCATGGAATCCACTACAAACAAGATTTCATGTGGTTGAGTAGCCTCCTTCACCGCGGTAATTTCATTCATCAAGGCTTCGTCGATAGCTAATCTACCTGCGGTATCGACAATAACGACATTATAACCATTCTTTTTAGCTTCGGCCACTCCTTCCTCCGCGATGGCAATAGGATCGTTAGAATCACGATTGGTATAAACGGGCACATCTACTTGCTGAGCCAGTACTTCCAATTGGTCTATAGCAGCGGGGCGATAAACATCACCCGCAACTAGTAAGGGCTTTTTGCCTCTTTTTTCTTTTAGATACTTAGCTAGTTTTCCGGTAAAAGTGGTTTTACCAGCACCATTCAACCCAGCTATTAAGATAACAGTAGGGTTTTTCCCTATTTCAAGTTCCGTTACCGAACCTCCCATAAGCTGTGTCAGCTCATCGTTCATTATCTTTGTAAGCAATTGCCCAGGAGAAATGCTGTTAAGTACATTCTCTCCTAACGCTTTTTGCTTTACATCGTCTGTAAAGGCCTTTGCAGTCTTGTAATTAACATCGGCATCTAATAACGCCTTACGGATTTCTTTTATAGTTTCCGCGACGTTAATCTCCGTAATATTTCCTTGGCCTTTTAAAACTTTAAAGGCCCTATCCAGCTTATCCTGTAAATTATCGAACATTGTATTGTTATTCTCTGTTTTTAAACGGATTGCAAAGATAGTGAATTATTTTGCCTTCTCTAAAACTTGATCGTTCAACCTTATATATTCATCACTCTTTGCCTTTTCTGCGACCTGTTTTCCCAACGTGGCGGAAGCCTTAGCGCCCGCTTTATCGCCTTTTTTCAACTGAATTTGCGCTTTCCAATAATATGGGTACGGCAATTCAGGATTTGCCTTTACCGCTTCGTCAGCCCAATATAAAGCTTTGTCAAGATCTTTATTGTTATTAAGATAATATTGGGCAGCTGCTAAATACGGTTTTTTATCCCCTTGCATAGCTTGATCAATAGATGCCATAATCTCGGCATCCTGATCTACCTTAATATCAAATGAAATAGCAGTATTTTCCCAAGCGATACTTAGTTTGGCAGTAGTGGTTGTAACCGCGGGAAAACTGATTGTAAATGTTTCAACTTTTGTTGCCGTTTTTTCTGGTTTTACAGTAAAACGCAACACATCATCAGCTTGCTTATATTCATATGCCCCCCATTGCTCACTATTTTTATTCAAAATAACTGTCCACTCATTTTTATCAGGAATCGTAAATAAACCATACGTACCTGCAGGTAATGTTTTTCCGTTGATAATTACATCCCCACTAAACGATAAGGTGGTGGCACCATTGGCACCCGTGCGCCATACATTTCCGTATTGCTCTAAACCACCAAAAATTTTACGCCCATTAACATTTGGTCTAGCATAGGTCAGTGTTATCTGGCTAATGCCTAAATCTTGAGTGATCACCTGTTTGCTACTTGCTGCCGGAAGTTTTAATCCTTGTGCTGCACTTTGACTTATGTTCAAAACGGACGTTAGCAGTAAGACTATAGCTAAACTTAAAAATATTCTCTTCATCTGTTTATTTTTGTTTATTCATATTGTGTTTGCCTTTTATTGCATTCATGCTGCCTTCGGCGGTTTATTGATATTGCTGGTTGTTTTTTTAAGGTATGAATGACTCACCAGTTGGTGGGTCGGTTTACACCAAATATTTAATAGGTTCATTGCTCGAAGATAAAAAAGAATCCACATATAGCCTAATATGTTAGATCAATTAGTTGTTTGATTTATAAACTATTTAACACTTCTTTTGCTTTATTCACAAAAATGGAGGCATTGTCTTTATTTACCGTTTCAAATTCAAACGAGCTTATCACATCATCGAGCTTTTTCAGCGCATCACTTTTGTTTTGGTCTAGGAGATGTTTCTTTATGATTTTCACTTTTTCGAAATCTTGTATTCCTTCTATTAATCGTTCAAATCTTACAGAAGTTCTAGCTCCTGGGTATACAAACCAGCCATCTCCTGCAAGCCATGTTCCAACCCTCGTATCTTGAAGTGGATTTGGCCCCCAACAATTATAAGCCCACCGTAAATAACCATCAAAATCCTTGTTCAGCGCATACCATGAAAGCCAGGTGGCCTCTGCGTATTTAGAAGAAGTAAAAGTATTTGGATAAAGTTCAGTGCAACAAGTATAAAAAGTGGTGGTAAAACCTTTTTCCCGCCTTTCTTTAATTAAATCTTTGTTTAGTTCGTACCTCAATGCCACACAGTAGTCTACCAAATCGTTGTACAATTCCGGATGATCATTGCCGGCTAATGAAATTTTAAATGCAGGATCTGCTTCTTTAATAATGGCGATAGCTTTTTTCATATCTTCCATTTCACGCTCATCCATAGCAATTGTGGTTTTTTCAAACCATCCTTTTTTCTTAAGATGCTGAGCAAAATCTATCAACATATTTTTCCAGTGCGACTTATAAGCTTCTTCTCCCGGCTTTGCAGTTAACACGGCATTTTTTCCGGCTGCTTCATCGTAATAATAGAACTTAAGATTCCAAGGGATCATGCTATAACAGTTGATAAATTTGTTTATCCCAAATCCTTCCATAAATTCAACCCATTTATCAAAATTCGAATAATCAAAGTGCCAGGTTCCGTCTTTTTTCTTCACCCATTTCACCATTCCTTGATATACATCATATGTTTGTCCATTCCAGGGGTCATATATTATATCTGCCGTAATAGATTTCTGTCCGGCATCAGCAAGCATTTTAATATACGGCTTCATCGCTTCGAAATGTTCATTTGACCATACTTTTACACCATGAACCCTTGCTATGGAGTAAGGGTTTTGCCAAATATCTAAATGAAAAGACCATTTTTCTGGCATCGGCAGGGTGTGGTTCAGCACTTCAACTTCATATGGCAAACTAATTGAATGCTCATTAGTTGCAGAGATAGTTAAAGTTCCTTTATAAACACCTGCAGCTGCATCTCTGGGAACATTCAGGCTAAGCCATACAGGCCTACTTGTTTTAGCCTCTATAGGCAAAACAGTAATATCATCAATTAAGTCGGCAGTTAATGAAGTGTCCAAGCCTTTGGGAATCCCACATCCAGATTTTAAATCTCCCGCATGGTCTGTTAACACATACCTTATAAAATTAGCAGAAACATCTTTACTAGCAATGATGTTTCCCTTTGCATCAATTAAATCTGAGGGTGTTAATTTTACGTTTTCTACCTTAAACTTTGACCACAGCAACACTTGCGTATGAATTTTCTCACCCTTCCAAGTCTTATCCTTCCAACTAATACGCAATTGTTCGCTTTTTGGTGCCGCTGATTTCAAAAATGACTCATCTATAGACACAAAACTGGCTTTTAAACCCTTATCAATGTTGTTCCACGTATTAGCATCAACTGGATAAGGATCTGGCAGCTCCTTTACAGTAGTAAATTCGGGCAATTGAGCAAAAGTTGAGCGCGTAGCAAGTACCAGTAATAAGAAAATAACCCTCTTCATAATTTTTATAATTGTATGCAATAAAAAACCCGCAGCCTAAATCAAGCTGCGGGATAATTTTTTAATCTTTATTTTTTGCCCAATTTATGCCCTGCGACAGCGTAATACCAGATCACGAGATAACAGGGCACCATAATCCAATATGCTTGCTGCGGATTCCAGGCATCAGCTAGCGCGCCATAGATTACAGGTAATACTGCACCTCCCGCCAATCCCATAACCAACAAAGAAGACGCCGCTTTGGTAAACCTTCCCAAGCCAACAATTGTCAAAGGCCATATTGCAGGATAAACTAATGAATTAGCTAAACCCAGTAAAGCAATAAAACCCACAGAAACGTAACTATCGGTATAAATAGCACCCAGGCTGAAAAGTATTCCCAGTAAAGCACATATTTTCATTGCGTTTTCCTGTTTAATATACTTTGGGATAAATAAAATACCCATACCGTACCCTAAAATCATGCACGACATAGTTCCCATAGTAAAATATTTAGCCACTTCTAATTTAATGCCTTGAGAAGAGCCATAGCTGATTATGGTATCTCCTGCCATTACTTCAACACCAACGTATAGAAACATCGTTAAAAATCCCAACATCAAATGAGGGAAATTAAATAAACTTGTTTTTCCTTCATTTGAAGATACGGCATCTGCATCTTCTTTATCGGTATCAATTTCAGGAAGGCTAGAACGGTAAATCAAAAAGGCTAGCACAACTAAAACCAGAATGATACAGGCATAAGGAAATATAACCCTCGAAGCCAACTCATTTAGTTCTATTATTTTAGCCGCCTCCGGCAATGACTCAATGCGAGCAGTGAGTGCATCCGCATCACTGAGAACCACAGTCCCTAATATAATAGGCGCCAGTCCGCCAGCCAACTTATTACAGATACCCATGATGCTAATTCGTTTAGCGGCACTTTCTGCAGGTCCTAGAATAGTTATATACGGGTTAGACGCTGTTTGTAAAATGGCTAAACCGCTACCTTGAATAAACAATCCTAACAAGAATAAAGCGTAGGTGCGTGTCATCGCAGCAGGAATAAAAATTAATGCTCCAATGGCCATTATAATTAACCCTACTGACATTCCATTTTTAAAACCAAAAATCTTCAACGTTCTTGTTGAAAGAGGGGCCATTACAAAGTAAGCAATATAAAAAGCAAAGGCTACTAGGTAAGATTGAAAATGATTAAGCTCACAAGCGATTTTTAAATAAGGTATGAGTACGGAGTTTAACCACGTTACAAATCCAAAAATAAAAAATAATGCGCCTATAATTACAATAGGATTAATAGCGCTCTTCCCGATATTGTCGGTACTGGAATGTTGGTTCATGCGAAATTGTTAGTTTAAGTATCTCAAAAGACAATTTTGTGAATATAACAATATTTTAATAATGCCTTTACAAGGCTAACAAAATATTTCCACATTTTAAACTAAAACATGAGCGCAACCGTTTGTTTAATTTGTGATTTTTACTTAAAAAATGACTTCATGGAAAAAAAATAGTAACGGAAAATTTCATTTACCCATCAAAAACACAAAAAAGAAACGCCTCGATATCTCATCGCGGCGCCTCCAAAAACCTAAACCTTATCACAAAACCATTACCTGGCCTTATTGATATTTGTAAAACAAAAGAAAGTTTTAAATAGTTTTAAAAAATGTTTCTCTATGATACTATTTGGGATTACTATGTATATTTAGGCACTATAGCAACAGTTAACCTACTTACGCATGTTAGTTTGTGCTGACTATTATATAGCTTAATATCCCAGACATGTGTTTTCGTTCCAATATGTAGCGGTGTACAAATAGCCATTACAAGCCCATCCTTAACGGGTCTTAAATGATTCGCATTAATTTCCAGTCCAACACCAGCATATTCATTTTCATCTATAATCAGATTTGACGCTACACTTCCGACGGTTTCAGCTAGTACTACGGAAGCTCCGCCATGTAAAATACCCATGGGCTGTCTGGTGCGATCGTCTACCGGCATAGTCGCTGCCAAGCTTTGATCAGTAATCTCGACAAATTTTATATCCAATAAGCCTCCCATATTGTTAGTGGGCCTATTATTCAGCTCTTCTAAAGTATATGCCCTATTCCAGATCATAACACCGTTTCAAGATAGCGTTCTTTTATAATATTTTTATGGTGATTTAAATGTCCTGCAACGATGTAAAGAAAGGCTCTAACGCTGATCAGCCGATCGGAAGCCAAGCCCTTTCTATTAAGTTCTATATCATTGAATGAATTAAAAAGTGCCATATTCGACTTTCTTAATAAAACAAACTCTTCCGCAAGCGAGGCTAAATTTCGTTCTTTAAAGCGCGCATTCAGAACGTAGTCTTCTTGTTCAAAACCAGGAAGCGCTTTTGTATCGTTTCTGGCAAATCTGAGCGCCCTGTAAGCCATAATTCTTTCTGTATCAATCAAGTGGCCTACAATTTCTTTTATTGTCCACTTACCTTCCGCGTACGCGTATTCCGATTTTCCGGCAGGTATTGCCTCTAAAAAAGCTGGAAAGCTAGTAATCTGTTCATTAAGGACATGCATTACGTCCCCCAAAACGGTATCGATGTAAGTAGCGTAATAGGCTGGAAATTCATCAGATTTTAGCTGGCTCATATGTTAAACTGCTTTTTAATATAATTCTAAATGTGGTTCCTTTTCCCAATTCAGAATCTTTCACAAAAATTTGTCCTTTATGATAATTCTCAATTATACGCTTTGTTAATGAAAGGCCTAATCCCCACCCTCTTTTTCGCGTGGTATAGCCTGGTTGGAATACCGCATCAAATTTATTTCTCGGGATACCCTTACCTGTGTCGCTAATATCTATAAATATCTGCTCTTTAGCAATATTTTCACTAATTATTATATTTATCTCTCCAGCAGATTCAATGGCATTTGCTGCATTTTTGAGAATATTTTCTATCACCCAATCGAACAAAGGAACACTTAGTTGTGCTTCAACCGTTTTATCACCAGAAACAGTAAATTTAATCTTATCGCTCGTACGCACCTTAAAGTAACGAACGAAATTATTTATTACCGGATATACAGCTTGTTTTTCCAGTATAGGTTTTGAACCTATTTTGGAGAACCTATCGGCAACAATTTCTAATCGTTTCACATCATTCTCCATTTCTCCTAAAAGCGGGTCCTCTTCGGCATCGAATTTCACCTTTATAAGTTCTAACCAAGCCATTAATGATGAAATAGGTGTGCCTAATTGGTGAGCTGTTTCTTTTGCCAGCCCTACCCATACTTGATTCTGTTCCGATTTACGCATGCCATTAAAGACGGTATAAGCAATTCCCAAAAATATGGCTATTAAAGTCAGTTGAACATAAGGAAATACCCGTAACTGGGTTAACAATAATGAATCTTTATAATATACATACCACTTTTCGCCGCCGGAAAGGTCTATCACAATGGGTGGGTGACGCTCTTTCATGACCGATAATTGATACTGAAAATATTCAGGATCATATTTGGCGAGATTAGATCCCTGCGATTCATTTTCCCCCATATCGTAAAGAGTCCTTGTGGAATCAAGGCCTCGATAGTAAATAATGCTATCTTTTGAATCAGTAATAATTGCAGGCACTTTCAAACTATCGCGCACGCTATAGATGTAAGTAATATACTCATCATTCACATCAGGCATGGCATACATATTTTTTGTGCTAACCGCCCAAACAGAAGCTTTGGTTCGTTCTGCCTCCGATAAATTCTGTACCAGATAGTTTGTATACCATAAGGAAGCCGCCGCAATTATTGCCGCAAAAATGAGTAATAAAAACTTCCATCGCTGGTTATATTGATATGGGTTCATTTAATCGTTATTAGTTCTTTGTTATTAGTTGTTCGCCTTCTTACTTAAATGATGCAAGGAGAAGGTTGACCCAACAAAACGTACAGTCAATAACCAACAACGAGCAACCAATAACTACAAAGGCGCAAAGTACAATTTTATATAATTAAGAACAAGCATTCGCTTTCAGGCTAAACACAAATAGCTATCTTTGCAGCATGTCAGCAGATAAAAAAGTTAGGGTTCGATTTGCTCCCAGCCCCACCGGAGGTTTACACTTGGGAGGTGTACGCACCGTTTTATTCAATTATCTTTTCGCAAAAAGTAATAATGGTGATTTTATACTGAGAATAGAAGATACTGATCAAAGTCGTTTTGTTCCGGGCGCAGAAGAATACATTTCTTCCTGTTTAGCATGGTGTGGTTTAGTACCTGATGAAAGTCCTCAAACTGGAGGCCCATATGGCCCTTACCGACAAAGTGAACGCAAGGCACGCTATCAGGAGTTTGCAGAACGATTAATAGCTAATGGTTATGCCTATTATGCGTTTGACACACCTGAGGAGCTTGATAAACTTCGACAACTAACGCCAAATTTTCGATATAGTCATGAAAATAGGGACCAGTTAAGAAACTCCCTTAACCTTGATGAAGCAGCTGTTAAAGCGTTATTAGAAAACGGCACTCCCTATGTCATTCGTATTAAGATGCCTGTTGATGAGACAGTAAGTCTTAATGATATGATTCGCGGACATGTAAGCTTTGAAACTTCATCGGTAGATGATAAAGTTTTATTAAAAGCAGACGGTATGCCGACGTACCACCTTGCCGTAGTGGTAGACGATTACCAAATGAAAATAACACATGCCTTTAGAGGTGAAGAGTGGCTCCCATCGGCTCCAGTACATCTCCTGTTATGGGAATATTTAGGCTGGAAAACAGACATGCCCCAATGGGCACATTTTCCTTTGATATTAAAACCAGATGGCAATGGAAAGTTAAGTAAACGTGATGGAGATCGATTGGGTTTTCCGGTATATGCTATGAACTGGCAAGATCCAAAATCGGGAGATCTCACGAAAGGGTTTAAGGAACTAGGTTTTTTACCAGAGGCATTTATCAATATGCTGGCGCTTTTGGGTTGGAATGATGGCACAGATCAGGAGCTTTTTTCACTAGATGAGCTTATTCAAAAATTTTCTATCGACAGAATTAGCAAATCGGGAGCAAAATTTGATTTTGAAAAGGCTAAATGGTTTAATCATGAATGGATAAAGCGCGAAGACGCCAACAAGCTTATTCCTTCTATTCAACATATTTTAACATCACATGGAGTAGTTGTTGATGATGATAACTACCTAAGGCTCATTTTTGATTTAGTAAAGGACCGACTCACTTTCCTTCCCGATTTTTGGGAGCAGGCTTCATTCTTCTTTGTTGAGCCGGAAAATTACGACCTTGATGCGATACAAAAAAAGTGGAGTGATGAAAAAACCACCTTTTTTAATAATATTATCCCAGCTTTAGCTGCGTTTGAGCCTTGGCATACAGAGGAGATAGAGCATTTTTATAAATTAGCCATTCAGTCGAGCGGGTTAAAATTGGGTGAATTAATGCTTCCTTTCCGTATTATGCTGGTGGGTGGTAAATTTGGCCCCCATGTTTTTGATATAGCCAAACTCCTTGGGCGAGAAAAAACCATTGCGCGTATGAAGAAAGGTTTAGCCGCGATTTTGTCCTAAACATTTATGAAAGGGCTTGTCACTAAATCTACCGGTAGTTGGTATACTGTCCAAGTTGACAGCAATGCTACTTATGAATGTCGTATAAAAGGAAAATTTAGAACGAAAGATATTAAAACAACCAACCCAATTGCTGTAGGCGATTGGGTTGAAATAGAAATGGAACCTGATCAACAAACGGCTGTTATTACAAAACTGTTTGATCGAAAAAATTATATGATCAGAAAATCTGTTAATCTTTCCAAGCAAGCACAAATTATTGCTGCAAATTTAGATCAAGCTTTTCTAGTAGTCACGCTCGCTTCACCGCCCACTTCCTTAGGCTTTATTGATCGTTTTTTGGTAACAGCAGAAGCTTACGATATCCCGGCAGGTATTATTTTTAATAAGCTCGATCTATTTAGTGATGAGGGTTTAGAGATACTCCAAGAATACCGCAATATTTATGAAAATATAGGATATCCCTGTTTTCAAGTCTCCGCGCTTAAAAAAACAAATATGGAGGCTGTACAAGCTGCATTATTAGGTAAGATAACCTTAATATCAGGTCATAGTGGCGTTGGAAAGTCAACGCTTATCAACAGCTTAGTCCCCAAAGTTGCATTACGAACGGGTAAAATTTCAGATTGGTCGGACAAGGGAAAACATACGACAACCTTTGCAGAAATGATAAATCTTGATACAGCAGGTTCCATTATAGATACACCAGGTATTAGAGAGTTAGGAATTATCGATATTGAGCAGCAAGAACTCAGTCACTTTTTTCCAGAAATGCGCGAATTGATGCATAACTGTCGATTCAACAACTGTCGACACATCAATGAACCAGGTTGTGCTGTGTTATTTGCTTTGGAAGAAGGCGAAATCGAGCCCAGTAGATACGACAGCTATCTCAGTATATATCATGGTAATGATAGTAGAAGTTAGCTCACGTAGAGAAACCGCATTCTAAAAATGAAGGATTAATTTGTCGCTTAATGGCAGCGACACCGCCAAATACTTTTTTTTCCGCAAAAAAAGTATTCAAAAAAACTCATCGCTTGGAACTTTGCTACAACGGTAGTACATCAACATGCAAACCGCAAATTTCCTAGGCGATATTTAAATGGAACGGAGAGCTGTTGCTGGCAGGCACAGACGTTCCGAAGAACGGAAATGGCATGAAAGCCACGGATTGCAACGAAGCAAGCCAGCCAAAGCACCTTGCCAATGGGCGCAGCAAGTGGGAAAAGATCTGCGCAGTCAGCGCATAAATTAATCCTTCTTTTATACAAGCACTATTTCATGGTAAATGCGGTTGCCCTGTAGCAAGCGCTAATAGTTATTCATTTACCAATCTTTCCTCAAAAAGTTTTAAAATCCTTTTATATTCATCGGTCCAGCTACTAGGTTCCACAAAGCCGTGATCCTCTACCGGATATACCGCAAGCTCCCAATTATTTTTACCAAGTTCTATAAGCCGCTGGTTGAGCCGCACGATATCCTGAAAATGCACATTTTCGTCCACCATTCCATGGCACATCAATAGATGGCCTTGCAGGCCACTGGCAAAATTAATGGGAGATGATTGTTGATACGCTTTAGGATCATTTACGGGTTCATTTAAAATATTGGAGGTGTAGCCGTGGTTATAGTGTGCCCAATCAGTAACCGAACGTAAAGCTGCTCCGGCGGCAAACGCATGAGGCTCATTAAACATCGCCATTAAGGTTATAAATCCACCATACGACCCCCCGTAAATACCGATATTTTTCGAGTTTATACCGTACTTGTCCACCAGTAGCTTTGCTCCATCCACTTGATCGGACAAATCTTTTCCACCCATGTGCCGATAAATTCCTGTGCGATGGTTCCGTCCATATCCAGCACTTGCCGTATAATCTATATCTAATACTGTATAGCCCAAATCGGTCAGCAAATTATGGAACATATATTCCCTAAAATAAGAACTCCACCAATAATGTACATTTTGCAGATATCCAGCTCCATGAACGAATACAACAGCTGGTTTATTTACTTTTGCCTTTTCAGGTGTATATAAGCGCGCATATACGCTATCTCCATAGCGATTTGCAAAACTAATCACTTCCGGCGTACGCCATGGGTAACTTTTAAACTCATCAGAACGAGCATCTGTAATCTGTATCGCTTTGGCTCCTGCCTTATTCTCCTGCAAATATAACTCCCATGGAGTATTGCTATTCGAATAACGAATAGCTAGCCATTTCTCATCGGGCGATAAGGTTACTTCATTTCCCCCTTTCATGCTTGTTATTTGCTCAAGATTGCCGCCATTAACAGACAAGCGATAAAAATGTGTAATGCCCGGATGTTCCTTATTTGCCGTAACATAAAAGGTTTTTTTATCTTTTGACAAGATTACATCCTGTACTTCAAACGGCCCCTCTGTTAGCTGGCTTTTCTTCTTTGTGAGCACATTGATCGTGTATAAATGCGAATACCCTGTTGCCTCACTTTGAAAATAAAACCGATCTCCGTCCAGCCATCCAACAGTTGCACCGCCCCAGCTTCCGCCAATTCCGGGACCAGCGATCCAAGCATCGTCATGCTGTCTATCCAACGTTTCCAGATCTCCTGTTTGTAAATTGAGTAAAGCGATCCAACGATCCTTATGATCTTGCGCATAAATAGTGACAATGGCCTTATCTCCCTTAGGGCTCCAATAAACATTCGCAATGTTAACAGGGCGTTCTGCATTCACCTTCAGTAATGAATCTTTCTTTGCCGGATAATCATTATAAAAAGTTGGAATATCTTTTATTCCGGTTAATTGGGCGGTATTAATGGGTATAATCGTATCTTGCTTGATGTTATATAAGAAGGCGCTTGTTTTCCCCTGTTGGTCGCCCACTTTATCGCGTGCTTGAATATCCTCTGTATAACCAGATTCGGTTACAAAGCTTGGTACTATGGTATTTCTATTTTCTTTAGAAGGTGTATACGTTAGATAACTGATATATTGTAAATTGGGACTTGCTTTTACCTCTTTTAATATTTCGTTTTCGTTGATCGGAAGTTCCTTTAATCTCTTCCCCTCTTGCAGCTTCTCTAAAGAATCCTGCACTCCTTTTTGTTTCCTGCGATCTTTTAGCACCTCAAATAAGCTTAGCTGATTATCTTTAAGCCATTGATTTTGCTTTGAAAGTTTAGCATCTTCTTTTTTTCCTGCTCCTATACTAAAATTAGTTAATTGCTTAAGCTCACCATTCAACAGAGAGATAGTAAAGAGATTGTTCCCTCTTTTAAAAACAACTGCATTTTCGTCAACACTAAACTGTGGGGCAGCTTCTTTATCTACCGTGCTCGTTAGCTGCTTTTCCTTTTTTGTTTTAATATTCTGGAAAAATAGATCACCCTGCTTTACGTAAATGGCTTGCTGACCATCTTTGCTATAGCTGACTTGACTAACGAAATTGTTTACTTCTTCTTCCGCTTGTTTTTTTGGTGTATACCCTTTCGCGTCGATACTATAAAGGGACGCATAATCTTTTGCTTCGGGATTCCATCTAAAATATAGTTGATCATTAAAGGCACCCCAAGAAATACTCTCTGGAGAAGATCCCATCCATCTTGGATCACGCATAATTTTTTCTACTGTTAAAATAGGTTTCTGCTGTGCAAAAGCAGTATTTAAACAAAGAATGGGCAAGAAAAGTAATATTCGCTTCATATATTTCAAACTTTGGCCTAAAATACAAGCATTTTTTTGAAGGTGCAGTGTTTTTGAAGCAACAATTTAGATGTTAGCGGATTGTTGAGTGGTTAAATAGTTAAGTAGTTGAGTGATTCAATAGTAACCAGAGATCAGCAAATCAAAATGGGTAGATCATAAAAAAAGTCTATGGTTGTGAGCCATGGACTTTTTTATGATTGTCTTGATTCCTCGATCTTATATCTTAACACTTAAGTTTTGATACTGCTTTACACAGTCATGATATCTTTTTCTTTCACTTCTGCCAACTTATCTACCCTTACAATAAAACTATCGGTAAGCTTTTGTACTTCTCCCTCGCCTACCTTAATCTCATCCTCAGAAATGCCATCATTCTTAAACTTTTTAATTTTATCATTGGCATCTTTACGTATGTTCCGTATAGCAATTTTCCCTTTCTCAGCTTCATCTTTTACTTTCCGGACTAGCTCTCTCCTCCGTTCTTCAGTTAAAGGAGGAACGGCTAAACGGATAATATTACCATCATTTTGCGGATTCAACCCGATGTTTGAATCTATGATTGCCTTTTCAATTACGCTAAGCATGCTTTTCTCCCAGGGTTGAACAATTAGGCTACGAGGATCTGGCGTATTAATAGTACCTATCTGTGACAAAGGGGTAGGTGTTCCATAATAGTCAACATTAATACCATCAAGCATCGATGGCATAGCCTTACCTGCTCTAATTTTAGTTAACTCTGATTCAGCATGCGCTATTGCTTTCTCCATAGCGTCGTTTGCATCTTCCAATTGTAATTTTATTAGGTCATTCATGATGTTGCAAAGATTTTGCCCAAAAATAAGATTTTTTATTCAATGGCAAAACAAGTTGAATTTACCATTTTTATATCCAACGTTCCACGAGAAACTTACCGAAAATATACGGGTAATAGTCTTTTTTATTAGTAAAGATCCTGTTGGATGTACTTTACACCTGTTTAAATACTTATATTGTTTACTATCCTCTATTCGTATTTTTTTTTATTATTATGATTAATCAACCGTATGCGGATTAGCAAAATCTAAAAAATATTAAAATTCTCTTGATAAATTAAAAATAAACACTTTACTTTACTACGAATTACAAAAAACGATGGCAACAAGTTCAACCATTACAACATCCACAATTATTACCACCGGGATATATCACCGAGGGAAGTAATCTTTATGTTGTAAGGTTCGCAAACATACAAGGGCGCTTCTCTCAAAGAGAAAGCGCCCTTTTTAATTAATGATATTTTAATAGCAATTAAACCATAATAAATTAAATGAAGGTACTAAAGTTTGGGGGCACTTCTGTCGGGTCAGTAGAAAGCATCAACGGATTATTAGAAATTTTAAAACAGCAATATGCACAGGGCGAAAAGCCGATAGTAGTGCTGTCGGCCATGAGCGGTGTTACAAACCTGTTAACACAGATGGCAGAAGATGCAGAAAAAGGTATTAGCTTTAATGCAGCGCTTAAAGAATTAGAGTCGAAACATTTTGCCGTTGTAAAACAATTAATTCAAATTAAGAATCAGAATCCTGTTTTCACCCAGCTCAAGATCTTTCTGAATGAGCTTGAAGATCTACTACAAGGTGTCCTTAATTTGAGGGAATTAAGTTTACAGAGTAAAGACCTTGTTGTGAGTTATGGTGAGCGTTGTTCAGCCTTTTTGATATCGAAGATTGCCGAACAATATTTTCCGGAGAGCTTATTTGTTGAAGCAAGCTTACTCATTAAAACCGACAGTAATTTCGGCAATGCCCGTGTAGACCTTCAAAAGAGTGAATTACTAATTCGTCAATTTATACAAGAGCACAATCATCATTTTTTATTTGTTACCGGGTTCATTGCTTCTAATGATAGTGGGCGCGTTACAACACTCGGGCGGGGCGGTAGCGATTATACCGCAGCGATTTTTGGGGCCGCCTTACAGGCAGAAGCCATAGAGATTTGGACCGATGTAGACGGAATGCTTACGGCAGATCCGCGCATGGTAAAAAAAGCATTTCCGCTTCCAATTCTTTCTTATACAGAAGCCATGGAGTTGTCTTATTTCGGTGCAAAAGTTATTTACCCGCCGACCATGATTCCTGCTTTCATGAAAAAAGTTCCCATTATTATTAAAAACACCTTTAACCCAAGTTTCCCAGGAACAGTTATACAGTACGACAGTGGAAAAACGAAATTTCCAATAAAAGGCATCTCTTCTATAAATGCCATAAGCGTCATAAACCTTAGTGGCAGTGGTATGATTGGTAAAGCTGGATTTAGTGGTCGATTATTTTCCTTACTAGCCCGTAAACAGATCAATGTGGTTCTTATAACACAATCCTCTTCGGAGCATAGTATCACTTTTGCCGTGCATCCAGCAGATGCCTTACGAGCAAAACTTCTTATCGAAACAGAGTTTGAATTAGAACTTTTGGCAAAAAAACTAGAAGCGCCAGTTATTGAAGAAGAGCTATCTGTATTAGCTATTGTAGGCGAAAACATGAAGCAAACACCGGGTATGTCGGGTAAGCTATTTCATGCACTTGGTCGTAATGGAATAAATGTAAGAGCGATCGCACAAGGATCCTCGGAGTACAATATTTCGGTTATTATTAGTCATGAAGATCTATCAAAGGCCTTAAATGCCGTACACGATGCCTTTTTTACAGCGTTAAAGAAAACACTTCATGTATTCAGTTTAGGTACTGGAAACATCGGCTCTACTCTTTTTCGCCAGCTATTGGAACAACAAGATTTTCTACGCGATCATAATGATATTCAAATAAAAATAATAGGCATTAGCAATTCCCGTCAAATGCTCTTTAATGGAGAGGGTATAACACTTGACAGTTGGCAAGAAGAATTAGCGAATAAAGGCGAACCAGCCAATCTAGAACAGTTTATCAGCAGGATGCAAAAACTCAATCTTCCTAACTGTGTGTTTGTAGATAATACTGCCAGCACGGAACCAACAAAACATTATTTGAAAATTTTTGAATCCAACATCTCTGTGGTTACCTGTAATAAAATAGCCAATTCGTCAAGCTATGAACAATATAAACGCTTACGCGATACAGCACGAAAACATGGTGTTGATTTTTATTATGAAACAAACGTAGGTGCTGGACTTCCAATTGTTCGCACCTTAAAAGATTTAATGACCAGTGGCGATCGAATTATTCGTATAGAAGCCATCCTATCGGGCACTATTTCTTACATCTTTAATAATTTCAATGGGGATACCTCCTTCTATGATGTTGTAAAATCTGCACAAGCGTTAGGCTATACAGAACCAGACCCCCGAGATGATCTGCGCGGAACGGATTTTATGCGCAAAATGCTCATCTTGGCGCGTGATGGGGGGCATACTATAGAAGCGGAAGAAGTAAAACTAGGAGCAATCTTGCCCGAAGCTTGCTTAAGTGCACCTTCTGTTGAAGAATTTTATCAGGAACTAAAAAATGCAGATAGTTATTTCAATAATCTTAAGGAAAAAGCGAAACTAGAAAACAAAGCGATTCGATATATTGGTAAAATGGAAGACGGCCAGGTTTCCATTGCCTTGGAGCTCGTGGGAGAAGAACATCCTTTTTATAATCTTTCGGGAAGCGATAATATTATCTCCTTTACCACCGAAAGATATAAGGATCGTCCATTAGTTGTAAAAGGCCCAGGCGCCGGTAGCGAGGTTACCGCAGGGGGAGTATTTGCTGATTTAGTAAATGTAGGCGCGTAGTTAGTTATTCGTTGTTGGTTATTCGTTATTAGAAAGAATAAGATATGAGTAGCAAGATAATTTTGTAAATATGTTCTTGCATGCATCTTGATACGCAATAAGGTTAATACTAAAAGAATGGAATTAGAAACAGAAAAAGAGCCGGCGGAGAAAGCCGGAAAAGAACGAGAGCAGGTACGCGTATTTGCCCCTGCTACAGCTGCCAATTTAGTATGCGGCTTTGACATTTTGGGTCTGGCCCTGGAACAACCGGGAGATGAAGTTATGATGAAACGTTCGGATAAGTCGGGAGTGAGATTATTAAAAATAACGGGAGATGATGGAAGACTACCCTTGGACCCTGCCAAAAATACCGTGAGTGCTTGTGTCCAAATGTTATTAAAACACTTGGGTAGGGAAGATATTGGTGTTGAAATAGCATTACATAAGCAGATGCCTATTGGAAGCGGGCTCGGTTCAAGCGCTGCTAGCACAGTAGCCGGCTTGTATGCTATTAATTTGCTGTTGGGAGAACCCTTAAGTAAGCATGAACTGCTACCATTTGCTATGAGGGGCGAAGAATTAGCCTGTGGGCATGGGCATGCAGACAATGTAGCACCATCCTTATTTGGAGGCATTACACTTATAAAAAGTTATGAGCCGCTAGATGTTATCCAACTGCCTATACCAAAAGATTTGTACTGTTCAGTTGTATTTCCGCATGTTGATGTTCCCACCCGTGCAGCTAGACAAATGATTCGATCGAAAATTGATCTGAAGGATGCTGTTATACAATGGGGTAATATTGCTGGCTTGGTAAGTGGTTTTTTTATGAATGACCACGCCTTGATCGGTCGGAGCATGAAAGATGTCTTGATAGAGCCAACACGCGCCATATTAATACCTGAGTTTTATGAGATGAGAGAACAAGCAATGGTTTCCGGCGCGCTTGGATTTGGCATTTCAGGATCGGGCCCTTCCGTTTTTGCTTTCGCCTCGAGTAAGCAAACAGCATTGAACATTACCAACAATATTGTACAACATTTACAATCCAAAGGAATTGATAGCAACGGCTATGTGTCGGCAATTAACGAACAGGGGCCACGTGAACTTTAGTTGCGAGTTACCAGTTGCCCGTTGTGAGCTTGTTTGTCTCGAAAGATATGCTCTCTGCTATTATCACGTAGCTGCATATTATTTAAACAAGTAAGAAAGCATGATCAATTTAATTAGTCAGATTTGTGAGCGAGTAGTCGTAAAGACACTCATAACTCATAACTCATAACTCATAACTCATAACTCATAACTATTATAATGAAACTATACAGTACCAATAACAAAAATTTAAACGTCTCCTTTAAAGAAGCAGTATTCAATAGTTTGCCGGCCGACAAAGGTCTTTATATGCCTTCGATTATTCCGAAGATGCCTGCAGATTTCATAAATAATCTTGACAAATATACCTTGCCGGAGATTGCCTTTGAAGTGGCAAATCATCTCATTGGAGAAGATATCCCTTCCGCCGACTTAAAAATGATTGTTGAAGAAGCCATTAACTTTGATGCGCCGGTGGTTTCATTAAATGATAGAACAGCCGTATTAGAACTCTTTCACGGCCCTTCTTTGGCTTTTAAAGATTTTGGTGCCCGATTCATGAGTCGCGTAATGGCCTATTTCTCCAAAAATGAGCAGCACCCGAAGGTCTTAGACGTATTGGTCGCAACATCCGGTGATACGGGGGGAGCAGTGGCCCTCGGCTTTCTAGGTGTTGAAGGAACCCGTGTTACAATCCTTTATCCGAAGGGAAAGGTAAGCCCGATACAAGAGCAACAACTTACGCGAAACGGGCAGAATATTCGGGCAATTGAAATAGAGGGCACTTTTGATGACTGCCAAGCATTGGTAAAAGAAGCATTTAACGATCAGGAGCTAAACAAGTATTTACGTCTTACATCGGCCAATTCCATCAATATTGCTCGCCTTATACCCCAGACATTTTACTACTTTAACGCTTATGCCCAACTATTAAGAAAAGGAATAAAAGATGTTGTATTTGCTGTTCCTAGCGGAAATTTCGGCAATATTGGAGCAGGTTTGCTTGCCTATAAAATGGGTTTACCGATTAAACAATTTTTAGCGGCCACGAATGTTAATGATACGGTTCCACGTTTCTTGAATTCAGGCACATACGAACCCAAACAATCGATACAGACACTATCAAATGCTATGGATGTAGGTAATCCAAGCAATTGGGTACGCATATTGGATCTCTTTGGAAACGATAGCAACCTATTGAAAGAAATAGTCACGGCCTATTCATACACCGATGAAGACACACGAATAGGTATAGATACCCTGTATAATAAATATCACTATATCGCTTGCCCACACACGGCAATTGCCTACCTGGCGGCTAAAGCCTACATGGTCGAAAATCCTGGTCAATATACCACTGTCTTTTTATCAACTGCCCATCCATGTAAGTTTCCGGAGGTTTTCTCCGCAGAGAAGATAGCCGCAATAAGCATTCCGGAACAAGTAAAAGAACTGGAAAATAAACCCAGTCACAAAGAGTCCTTAGGTACTGCCTATCCAGCGTTCAAAACCTGGCTGTTAAGTAATAAGTTATAAGGAGACAATTTATACGTAGTAAGTTATTTTAACCGACTACGTATAACCTTAAAACGTATAGCTATCTGATGATACTTCCCGGCTTCATCGCTGATTGCGGAACTACGAAGTCTAAGCGGCCGTCCGCATCCTCTGCCATTAAAATCATTCCTTGTGAAAGAATTCCCTTTATTTCACGCGGTTCTAGATTTACCAGGATGGAAACCTGTTTTCCTATGATATCTTCCGGATTAAAAAATTCAGCAATCCCCGACACGATTGTGCGCTGATCAATACCCGTATCGATGGTCATCTTTAGCAGTTTCTTAGTTTTGGCCACCTTTTCGGCAGTTAGTATTTTGCCTGTACGGATATCTAGCGGTGTAAATTGATCAAAGGAAATATTCGGTTTAACCGGTTCAGCCGTTACGATAGCCTTGGCATTATCAGCTTTAGCTTCTACAAGTTTTGCCAACTGTGCATCTATCTGCTCGTCTGTTATTTTCTCAAATAAGAGTTGCGCCTGCCCGAGTTGATGACCATCGACCAATAATTGAGGTTTCCCAGCAGCATCCCAAGAACGTTCTTGAAAATTTAGCATATCAAACAGCTTCGTAGCTGTATGTGGTAAAAAAGGTTGACCTAAAACAGCTAGGTTCGCCGCTATCTGTAAACCGATATTTAAAACCGTTTTTACCCGCTCTTCATCCGTTTTGATAAGCTTCCAAGGTTCTTCATCTGCTAAATATTTATTACCAAGGCGTGCCACATTCATAAATTGAGCTAAGGCTTCCCTAAATCGATATTGACTTAAGGAGGTGCTAATCGCTTTCGGATAGCGCGCTAATTCTGATAACACCAATTTATCTTTTTCCGTAAGCATCGATGCAGGCATAACTGTTCCATCGAAATATTTGTGTGATAACACTAGCACTCTATTTATAAAGTTACCGAAAATCGCAACCAACTCGTTGTTTACCCTTGCTTGAAAATCTTTCCAGGTAAACTCGCTATCAGACGTTTCTGGTAAAATAGAGGTTAATACATAACGAAGCTCATCTTGCTTATCAGGAAAATCTGCTAAATATTCATGTAACCACACCGCATGATTTCTTGATGTAGATAGCTTATCACCTTCTAAATTTAAGAATTCGTTCGCCGGTATATTTTCGGGTAAAATATATTCTCCATGTGCATGTAAGATGGATGGAAAAATGATGCAATGGAATACAATATTATCTTTACCTATAAAATGGATTAGACAAGCATCATCGGCAGGATTTTCTTGTTTTTTCCAATATTTTTCCCAATCCTTGCCATTATCTAAAGCCCATTGTTTAGTCGCAGATATATAACCAATAGGCGCATCTAACCAAACGTATAGTTTTTTTCCTTGTGCTTCTTCCAATGGAACATCTACTCCCCAATCCAAATCACGCGTCATCGACCGAGCTTGTAACCCCGATTTGAGCCAGGAGCTACACTGTCCATATACATTTGATTTTAAGATATCTTTCTTTCCCTCTAACAGCCACTTTTCGAGCCAGCTTTGATATTTATCCAAAGGTAGATACCAATGTTTCGTTTCACGTAAAACGGGTGTTTTGCCACTTAAGGTTGATTTCGGATTAATAAGGTCTGTAGGACTTAAAGAAGTTCCACATTTTTCGCACTGATCGCCATAAGCGCCTTCATTATGGCAATTAGGGCAGGTGCCTATAATATAACGATCCGCTAAAAATTGGTGATATTCTTCGTCGTAGTATTGCTCAGAAAACTTTTCAATAAATTCGCCTTTATGGTATAAATTCAAAAAGAATTCCTGCGAGAGTTCATGATGAATTTTCGCAGAAGTACGGTGATAAATATCAAAGGAAATACCAAATTGTTCGAAACTTTCTTTTATCTGTGTATTGTATTTGTCAATAATTTCCTGCGGAGTAATGCCTTCTTTCTTCGCTTTGATAGTGATGGCTGCCCCATGTTCATCTGATCCGCAAACAAAAGCTACATCCTTATTATTCATTCGTAAAAAACGCACAAATATATCCGCAGGAATGTAAGCACCTGCAAGGTGTCCGATATGTAAAGGCCCATTTGCGTATGGTAGGGCTGAGGTGATGGTATAACGCTTAAAGTCTCTAGTCTTCAATATATACTGTATTAGGTGTTAGGTATTAGTTTTTAGCCCTAGGCTAACTAAGCCTCACAAATTTTTTAAAATGTTTGTTATTCCCACAAAGATACATCAATTTGCGCTTTCCTAGTAAATTGATATGACGAAAACACCCGCGTATTTAAAAAAGGGCGACAAAGTCGCAATTGTTTGCCCTGCCTGGAAGGTAGATGATAACCTACAAGATGCCGTAAACCTGTTAAATTCTTGGGGTTTGGAGGTAGTTCTCGGTAAAACCGTTAACAGCAGTTACCGGCAATATGCCGGTAGCGATGAGCTGAGAGCGGAAGACTTCCAGGTAATGTTAAATGACGATAGCATTAAAGCTATTTTTGCTGCAAGGGGAGGTTATGGTTGTGTGCGTATGATTGACCAAGTTGATTTTACAAATTTCGCCGTTAAACCAAAATGGATTATCGGCTTCAGCGACATCACTGTTATTCATAGTCATATCCACGCCCTGTACGGAGTTCCCACGATCCATGGCCAGATGCCCATTACCATACCCGATGCGACGAAAGCATCGCTCATTAGTTTGCATGATACGCTTTTCGGAAAAAAGGCGTTATATGAATATGAGTCGGAAAGCGAACAAGTAGTAGGACAGGCACAGGGAGTATTAATTGGCGGCAATCTGGCGTTGTTGGTGAATCTGCTGGGTTCAGTTTCTGATATGAATTATGATGGTAAGATTTTGTTTGTTGAGGATGTTGGCGAGTTTTATTATTCGGTGGATCGCATGCTTTGGACACTAAAACGAGCAGGGAAACTGTCAAAATTAAAAGGGTTAATTATAGGTGGTTTCACTAATTTGAAAGACAATAAAATACCATTTGGAATGAGCATGAATGAACTTGTAAAAGAAATTGCCGGCGAATACGGTTATCCTATTGCTTTTGACTTCCCTGCGGGACATATCGACAATAACTATACATTGATTTTAGGAAAGGATGTATCTTTGAAAGTAGAGAAGCATAAGGTGGTGTTGACTTATTAAGGTGTAAGAGATCTATCCTAATGTGAATGATGAGTTATGAGCGATGAATGATAAATAGGCTGAAACTTAACGCTTGAAACTTTTAGCGAGCGCGTTTCCGACAATAAACATTTTGCTAATAACTAATAACGGACAACTAATAACTAATATATGGCAATACTATCAACTCTTGGAAATTACAAAAACACTGGATTACTGATTATTCGGATAGCGCTCGGCATGATGTTTATTATGTATGGCTACCCTAAAATTACAGGAGGCCCGGAAATGTGGAAAGGTGTTGGCGCAGCTATGGGACATGTGGGTATTACCTTTACGCCCGTTGTTTGGGGCTTTCTGGCGGCACTTACCGAAACCTTGGGTGGCTTCTTACTAATAATTGGATTGGCATTCCGGCCAACGGCGCTGTTACTCGCTTTCGTTATGGTAATTGCTGCGCTCTCACATTACAAAGCAGAAGGATTCATGGCGGCTTCGCACCCTATTGAGCTCTTGGCAGTATTTATTGGTTTGGCAATGGTGGGGCCTGGAAAATACAGTGTTGATAAACGATAAAGGTAAAAAATGGGAGAAAAGGAATGGCAAACCAATTCGCGGAAAGATTAAAGGAAGAATTAAAAAAGCCAATCTACAAATATGCATTTGGATTGGCTCTTATTTTAGTGATTATTGCCATCTCCCTTCGATTTGGTTATTTGTTAGGAGAATGGCTGTATGCTTTGTTTCATTGATAATTAACACCAAACTAATGGTCAAAGACATCTATTACAATAGGTTTTTGACTATTACCATTGATTCCTCTTGTTAATATCGTATATAATCTTCCAGCATTTAAAGTAATTGCTTCATCTCTAAGCGCTAATTGTGTCCCATTCGAATCAGTTATCTGTATAGTGTAAGAACCTTGACTTGTAGCAATAAAGCCTGCATTGGCATTTGCAGAGGTTTGATTATCAACAACCCTATCATTAAAAACTAAAGTTGGTGTACCATTCTGAAGAAGATTAACTTTCACAGCAGGTGTATTTTCCGAAAGATTGAAGAATCTTATGTATGGCTTACTTGCGTCATAATTTGTAGGATTCTTGTCCTCAACCAAAATACTAGACACCGTGTCTTGGTAGCCATATACAAATGATGTATAAAATGCGCTATCTCGTAAATTTATTGTGCTATCAACAATAGCCGTTGTAGTATTGGGTATTCCAGCGCTAAAGCGACGCTGACCCGGATAAGCTAACCCATAAGCATAAGGGATATAATCTCCATACTTAAGAGAAGCGCCTCGATCAACACTGTTCGCATCTAATTTAATCCCTAAAGCATCAGCACCTGCATATGCATTTACAAAATTCACATAAGCCGTTGGCATACGCACATAATCATCATCGTCATTACATGCGGTAAAAGTGAATCCTCCCACAAACACCATCATCAAGAGGATAAAGTAGTTTTTCATTTTCATATCTTTTAAATTTGTTTAGTTTTTCATTTAACATCTAACTACTTTAACGGAGATAAGTTTGAAAAAGCTACAGGTTGGTTACTAGTTGTTCGCTATTGGTTATTAGCAGTAAATTTGAAGTTAGCGAATCACCAGATGTCTCATAATCAAGCAGGTTAAAAACAAAAAGACAGCAACCATTGCTGATTACTGTCTTTTATTTTCTTTTGTTCTATTTAATTGAGCGTAAACGTCGCCTCTTTCACATCCCTCGAATTACCTCCCACAAATACTTTAAAATCGCCCGGTTCAGTTGCATATTCTAAATTGGCATTATAGAATTTTAAATCTTCTGCCGAAATAACAAACGTTACTTCCTTATTTTCTCCAGGCTTTAACGAAATTTTTTGAAAGCCTTTTAACTCTTTCACCGGTCGCGTTATGCCGCCCACCAGATCTTGCGTATACAATTGTACCACTTCCTTGCCCTCCGTCTGCCCAGTATTGGTTACCTTAACAGAAACAGTAATGGAATCGCCCGCTTTAAAGCTATTATTACTCAAAGATATATCCCCGTAAGTAAAAGTGGTATAACTTAAGCCATATCCAAATGGATATAATGGATTATTATCAACATCCAAATAATTAGAGCGAAATTTCTGAAACCATTTACCTTCTGCCAACGGTCTCCCTGTATTTTTATGGCTGTAATAAATAGGAATCTGTCCTACATTTTTAGGAAACGTAGCAGTTAATTTACCCGAAGGGTTTACATCGCCAAATACCACATCTGTAATAGCCTTTGCCGCTTCCGTTCCGCCGAACCAAACATTTAAAATAGCAGGGACATGCTCCTGCTCCCATGTAAGGGTAAGCGGTCGCCCTGCAAAAACCACCAACACTACAGGCTTACCGGTTTTCAATAAGGCTGCCAAGAGGCGCTGCTGCCCTGCCGGAATATTGAGGTCGGTCCTGCTTGAGCTTTCGCCTGTCATCTCCGAGCTTTCTCCCAATGCGGCTATCACCACATCTGATTGTTGTGCCGTCGCTACTGCTTCTTTTATCAGTTCATCTTCCGATCTAGTATCACGTGGGATCTCCCTTCCAAACATGGTGGCTCTTTGCTGATAAGCCGTGTCATCCAAAAGATTAGATCCGAGACTATGTAAAATTTTAACCTTCGACCCCACCAACTCCTTCATACCATCCAATAAAGATTGGGTGTTTTTTAAATCAGCATTCACGCTCCAGGTTCCAGGCATATTGCTTCCTGTGTTAGCCAAAGGGCCGATAAGGGCAACGGTTCCTGTTTTTTTCAGCGGTAAGGTATTATTTTCATTTTTAAGCAAAACAAAAGACTGTCCTGCAACTTCCCTTGCAAAAGCGAGGTGATCTTTCGACAAAATCTCCTTCTTTGCCCTCTCTTCGCTGCAATATTTATAAGGATCTTCAAATAAGCCCAGTTTATATTTTGCTTCCAGCACCATCTTACAAGCGCGGTTGATATCGGCCTCCGTTACTTTCCCTTCTTGTAAGGACTTTTTAAGCGTAGTTAAAAAGCCTTCGCCAACCATATCCATGTCTACACCTGCTTTTAGCGATAAGGCCGAAACTTGCTGTAGATCGCCCAAACCATGATCAATTAGCTCATTGATAGCCGTGTAATCTGTTACGACTAAGCCTTTAAAACCCCATTGTTTACGCAGTACATCTGTCAACAACCAAGGATTAGCTGTGGCGGGCAATCCATTGATATCGTTGAAAGAAGTCATAATACTGCCCGCTCCCGCATCTACCGCAGCCTTGTAAGGTGGAAGATACTCATTATACATGCGATGCAAGCTCATATCCGTTGTATTGTAATCACGCCCTGCTTCCGCTGCGCCATACAAAGCAAAATGCTTCACACAGGCCATTAAGGTATTATCGGCACTCAGATCATCTCCTTGCAAACCTTTTACCATCGCTGCCGCAATTTTAGCACCTAAATAAGTGTCCTCCCCACTTCCCTCGGAAATACGCCCCCACCGTGGATCGCGCGAAATATCTACCATAGGCGAGTAAGCCCAATTCAGGCCATCAGCACTTGCCTCCGTCGCCGCGATGCGCGCTGTTTTTTCAATTAAATTCAAATCCCAGGTAGCAGACAGCCCTAGGGGGATGGGGAACAAAGTCTTGTATCCATGTATAACATCCTGTCCAAAAATGAGCGGAATTTTCAAGCGACTTTGGGTAACAGCTATTTCCTGGGTTTTTCGGACCCGATCTGGCGTTGTTAGGCTAAATACACCCCCTACTTGACCTGCCTTAATTTTACCCTCCAGATCCGTGCTTACGACCGATCCCGTTGTGGCCTCCCCTCCTGTTGGTAAATTTAATTGCCCTATTTTTTCATCCACTGTCATTTTAGCCATTAAATTGGCTATAAAAGCATCCATTTCCGTCTCGTTTACCGATTTAGACAGCGTTAACTTCTTTGTGATTTTTTTTTGCGCATGCGTTTCCATTGGCATCGCCAAAAAGAGAACAGCAGCCATTGTTGGTATTATTAATTTATTCATGTTTTTTAGTATCAAGATGAAAGTATCAAGATATTCGCAATAGCGCCGTCATCCAAAATGAAACTTAGTAGCGCTAAGGATCTATTAAATGCTTCATATCCCAGACTATTTACTATGATATACAAGCTTTCGTTTTACTCTTATGCCTTACTGTTCGTGTTGCATATCTTTATTTTACTTCTTGAGCCTTTGTACGTTCAGAAACACCATTTTCGTTAAATGCTTCTATTGCAAAATAATATGTTTGTCCTACTGTTAAACTTTTTACTTCCAGTTCATTTTTACCATATACCATCCATGAGCTATACAATTTATCTGGAGCAATACCCCACAGTATATTATAACCCTGCACATTTTTTTGGCTTTCCCAAGAGATATGACTATCTCTACTATCGATTTTTCTGTCTATTGCAAATTGTTTAACCTTTTGGGGTTTCTTACCGGATCCCAATCCGAAAATGCGAAGTCCCGAAATTGCGAGATGAGGAGTAGGTACATGCTTGTTTTTATATCTTATATACCGTGCCGTTTGTGGATTAGCTAAGGCCACATAGTCGTTTGGGGTATCTTTATCGCTACTATTTTTATCAATTAGGACTTTCCACTGTTTCCCATCCATAGAACCCTCGATAATATATTGGTGGTATAAACCTGGTATTCGTCCATACATATCCGATTTGTAATCGTGATAGTTAATTTGAATGGCATGTACATCAGCTGGTTTTAACAGATCAATGGAAATCCATTGCTTATCGTTATTTTCTTCAGCGAGCCAAAATGTCTTAATGCTTTCATCTACCAGATTTTCTGCGGAATATTCTTTTACCTGAGAGGAAACCGTTACAGGCTTTTCATAAGATAACAACATCCATCCGGTAAATTGACCACTCGTTTCATCTGAAGAAGGAGCGTAATGCGGGTAATCACCGAAATAAGTATCGGTATACATCAGATCATCTTTATCAAAATACGTTGGAAACATACATATACGTCTTTCCCAACCCACATTTACAGAAACCGCCATGGAGCCAAAGTGCCAGAATTTCTCTGCCGGACCTTGCACGGTACTCCCATGCCCCGCTCCATTAGCAAAGCCCCCTGGTTTATAGGAAATAGGATTATTAGGGGCGTAGTGGTAGGGCCCCAATGGATGGTCACTTACATATACACCATCACCATATACATTAAATTCTGTTCCTGGCGCAGCATACTGCATATAATATTTATTTTTATGCTTGGTTAACCAAGGCCCTTCTATATAGCCTCCAAGGACGGTATCCGAATGGTTTTCGCCAAAACGCTCCCAACCATGCTTGGCAGCGTCTAAATTAAACAACTCATATGTTTTCTCTGAAGGACGGAACCGCTTATTCCTATCCAGCTTTTTAGCTCGTATTGGAAACTTATTAGAAGATCCCCAGAACATATAGGCCTGGCCATCATCATCAATAAATAAATCAGGGTCTTGCAAGTCATTCAATATTGCTGGAACGGCTTTCCAATCTCCTTTTTTTGGATTATCTGTATAAAGTACACTCATGGACCCGGAGGGGTCTCCCGTAACGTAGAGCACTGAATCTTTATAGTTATGCGCCGCCGGCGCATTAGACCCCTGGAAATACCATTTTTCAGGCGCTATGAAATCCCAATGTGTTAAATCTGTTGAATGCCAATAGCCCATTGAGCGGGTAACGAACATATAATATTCTCCGCGAAATTTAACAACAGCAGGATCCGCTCCAGAACGATAAGAGATATCGTCATGTGCATTATAAATCATGTATGTATAATCTAGATTTAGCGGGTTGCAGTAGGTAATTTGCCCATACACGGACTGAACGGTGATCACACTAAATAGAAGAAATACAAATACGATATAATGAGACTTTTTTATATACCTCTTATTACTTAATATTTTTTTTAAATGCCTGACCATGTAAGATTAATTTCCTATGTAGATAGTTGGACATGAATCGCAGGATGCCACGGGAACATCTTCTGCAATCAAACCAGTTGTTGCCGTTATCGAATCGGCCCAATAAAATCGCATCCGTACTGCAGTCGATGACCACATATTAATGTCATAATAATCATTGCTTTTAGGTAGTTCTCCAAGTACAACGTTTGAGCTGTTAGCCGGCACAACAAAAGAATAGCTTTGCCCTGTAACTGCATTTCTTAAAAAAACGTTGACATTAACAGAAGTAGAATTGTTTCCCCTTATAGACACAAGGTCTTCTTGTTTGCTGATCTTACCGATATTATTTGCATTGGCGGTAGGACAAGTAAGTATAAAAAATACTAAACAAATAAACAGATTGAAATTTTTCATAATTCAAATTTTTAAGTTTATATACATGGTCAAACATTCTAGATCTTGGGGCTTGAAAAACCCAGCTTCTTCAATCCTCCCTTTACCTCTGGAGCACTCATGAATAAATTCCAGAGCAATCCTGAACGTTGATTTTCGATCATGATCGGAATCGGTCCCTGATCAATAGCCAAATACCGCTTGGGGAACCAATCCTCCGTTTCACTATAAGCGTCATAAAACCCGTACTTACCCCATACTTTATCACCCAATTGGTTATAGAGGTAATGAATTACCTGCATACTATATTCAGGCGTATAAGGATAAGAGGATAGTGCTGCTGTTGGACTGATTACACCAAAATCTTCTTTTGGGCTATGCCCAGCATAACCCTTCACCGAGTAGCTCGCCGTTAAACCCCAAGCATTTTCGCCATAGCCTTTAAAGTGTTTTGGGTTTTCAATGCAATACTGTCTTTGAATCAATGTTTGGTTTTTATTCAACTCCCAATAATCGGCATATTCATCTTTCAACTCGCGTGGATCCAACCCGAGATAAGAATAATGCGCCCAAAACATCGGACCAACGGTACCTTCATTTCCGTTGAAATTAAGTACTACAGGATAGCCATATTGTTCTGCACTAGATTTAATCGCCCCTTTCTTGGCCCAACCTTCATGATATACTTCGGCAGGAACTCCATGTGTTGGTGAAGCTGCAGCTAACACATACATAATCAAGCATTCATTGTAACCGGTAACGGGAAAGTTCATTTCCCAGCCATATTCAGGGCTCCAATGCCAATACAAGACATTCTGACCACCATTACGGTACCAGTTCCAATCGATATCTTTCCACAACTTATCCGCTTTTGCTGCAACTGCTTTTTCCTGATCGTTACCTTCGGCAAAATATTGACGAACGCACAGTAAACTTTGCGCCATAAAGGCTGTTTCTACTAAGTCCCCACCATTATCTTTTGTACCGAAGGGTTTCACCTTCCCAGATGGTCCGTGTAACCAATGTGGCCAGGCACCATGAAAACGATCGGCCTTCTCTAAGTAATTAACAACTTGTTCTAGTCGTTGAGCTCCTTCCTGACGCGTAATAAAACCTCTTTCGATGCCTACCAGAATGTTCATCACACCAAAACCACCCCCGCCGATAGTTACTACATCCTGATCATTTTCGGGATAAACGCCGTCCATATGGATACGTTCTCTGGCTAATCCCGACGTTTTTTCCGCTCCTTCCCAGAAATATTGAAAGGTTTGCTGTTGTACAAGGGTAAGTAAAGAATCATTCGAGAGGGTGTCTTTTTGCTGTTCGGTTTGCTGATTTTCTCCATTAGAAGCAGAACGTGAGCAGGAGAAGAATATGCATGCAGAAAATAATGATAATAATATGTAAGAATAAATTTTCATTCGAATAATTGTTTTAGCGGTAATGTAGCTTGCATGAGCCGTGCTTTATTTAGATTTTTACGGAAGCTCATGCAAGTTTCATTGTATCTGATATGAAGCGTAAAAAACAAGTCCAGGATCGATCTAGACTTTCTAGGACTTGTTTGAATTATTAATAGCCTGGATTTTGCACCAAAACACCTCCACTGGCTGCAATTTCATCCTGTGGAATTGGGAAAATTTCATTTTTTCCGTCCACAAAATTTTTCCCATGTGCGCGCAACACCTCTCCTGCGCGACCTGTTCTTACAAGGTCGAAAAAGCGATCATGTTCCATGCCCAGTTCTAAGCGGCGTTCATTCCAAATGAGCTGTCTCAACTGTCCTTGATCTGTAAGAGTAATATTAGGAACAGCATTGGGGTTATCACCTCTCGCCCGTGTTCTAATGGCATTTAGCGAATTTAAAGCTTCGGCTGACATTCCTAACTCATTTGCAGCCTCCGCACGGATTAGATAAATCTCACCCATTCGCAAAATCCGGATGTTCTTATTACTAAAGTCTGTACTTCCACCCTGTGTCTCCTGTCTTATACTAACATAGGCCTTGTAGTTATACCGTGGGTTGAATGCTGAATTCACAACCACACCGTCAAAAAGTGTATTACCCACACTGATGATGGTGGCATCGCGTCTCACGTCGCCCTCGCTGTAAGCATTATACAGATCAGCGCTCGGTGTATTAAATCCCCATCCCTGAAACACTTGACTTGTTGGAACATTGAATTGCCCCTCTTTGATCCCTTGTACTTGTGAATATTGCCGCACGCTTCCATTCTGCTGCCCTGTACTTTGGATTTCGAAAAGCGACTCCGATGAATTTTCTCCAACTTCTCGCCAAATAGTACGGTAGTCGTTTACTAGTGCGTAACTGCCAACTGCTCCATTGACGATGCTATCAGTTAAAGAATAAGCCCTCTCCCATTCTTTGCGATACATAGAGACCTTCGCTAATAATGCGGCCGCTGCACCTTGCGTTGCTCGTCCAATATTTCCTGGTTCGTATTCCGTATTTTTCGGTAATGTTTTTAACGCAAATTCAAGATCACTTTTGATGAACGCATAAATCGAGTCGGGAGGCAATTGTTTAAATAACTCCGGTGATTGAGCGTCGTCATCGGATACAACTTTATCAAGCTTAGGAACATTTCCGTACATTCTGACTAAATTGAAGTAATAAAATGCTCTTAGATATCGTACTTCAGCGTAATATCTGTTTTTAAGCGCATCCTCAATAGTAAATAATGGCACATTTGCCAGTGCTTGGTTACAGTAACTTATTCCTAAAAAATTACTATTCCAGCCGTCCTTAAATGATGGTGTGGTAGCAGTAAAAGTAAAATTATCCAATTGGTCTTTGTCTGTCCCTAAATCTCCCGGCGAGCTGCCTTTATCCGCGTCATCAGAGATGATACTCGTAGTACCGATCCACGCGAATGAGCTTTGCTCCCACGTGAGCAAATTAGTATAAGCGGCTGTTACAAAGCGCGCCGCATTTGCTGGGTCTGCATAGGTTGAATCTTCACCAGAAGCAATATTCTCCGGATCTGGATTTAGCCATTCCTTATTGCAGGAGGAAGCGATAATCATTACCGCTAAAACAGCTATTATATTAATAACAAAAATATTTTTTTTCATGATACTAGAATGTCAAATTTAAACCAAACATGTAGGTCGAATAGATAGGATAAACATTTAGCTCAATCCCGGAGTTTATCGCTGAACCAGACGTAGCGATTGAGCCTTGAGGTGAATTGCTTGAGGCTGCACCAGCTATTTCAGGCGTGTATCCACTATACGATGTAAATACGAATGGATTTTGCGCCGTAGCGAACACCCGCAATTTGCTATCTTTCAAGAAAGCTAGCTTCTGATTATCGAATGTATATCCTAGTGTGATGTTATTTATTCTTAAGAAGTTTCCTGACTCAACATAATAGGTAGAAGGTCTAGGTATAGTATTTAGAGCAGCGGGATGTGAAGCATTTGTATTAGTTGGAGTCCACCTGCCTTCAAAAACTTCATTTTCAACGTTTTCATTACCGAAACGAACAGCACGCTTTCCGTTGAAAATTTTATTCCCTAGATTGCCATAAAGATCAAATGATAAATCGAACTTTTTGTAGTTTACTCCCGCATTGAACCCGAAATAAGTCTTGGGCTGATAAGAACCGACAAATACGCGATCGCTTTCGGTTATTTGTCCATCACCGTTTACATCTTTGTATTGGAAATTACCATTTTCATCAAATCCATCCGTTTCATACACCCAGAAACTTCCAATTGGTTCACCAACTTTAGAAAGCGTTGTAATTTCTCCATTCCCAAGACTACCGCCTCTTAATTGAAAGTTTCCAGTTACCTCATCGACAATATTTTTGTTGAAGGTCACATTAAAGCCAAGACGGTAAGAAAAGTCATCACTCTTTCTTTCTTCCCAATTTAATGCAGCCTCAAAGCCCTTATTCCTGACCTTTGCTCCTTGAGAATAAAGCGTATTATCTGCGTCCCCAGCGAGGGCAGGTAGTCGGATTGGAATATAAGCCTCTGTTAGTTTATTGTAATAACCAAAGCTTCCGGATAAGCGACCATCCAACATCCCAAACTCCAGTCCTGCATCTATTCCTTTGGTGGTTTCCCATGATGCCAACGCATCTCGGCTTTGATTAAATGTTTGACCCAATGAAATTGGAAAATCGGGATAACTAAAGCCATAATAGCCTGTTTGGGCCAGCCCTTGTAAAACTGCCAAATTGTTATTGGCAATGGAGATATCATTACCCACTTGTCCGTAGCCAACACGCAGCCTTAAATTGTCAAATAGATTTTGATCTTTCATAAAACTCTCGTTGGTTATATTCCACGAGCCACCAATGGAATAAAAGGTACCCCATTTATTATTCACCGGAAACGAGCTAGACCCATCTCTTCTTAGCGATCCACTTATGTTATACCGGTTATCATAAGTATATGTCATTCTACCAAAGTACGATACTCTTCTAATTAAATCTCCCCCATTGGCGGTATTAGCTTCCGGTTCAACAATTACTAATGTACTAGGATCTCCTTGATTTAAATACCACAAATTCCGTTGATTAGGAACATCCGAAATCCGGAGATTAGACCGGTCCGCACGATCTCTTTCGAACGAATAGCCCGCCGTAGCATTAAGTTCGTGCTTCTCGGCGAAAGTTTTCGAATATGTCGCCTGCATGTTCATGATATAATAAAAGCGGTTCTGATTAATCACATTTAAGGAAGACCGATTGTTTTGTTGCGCACTAAACACACTATACACTGGAGCATATATTTTGCCACTTCCATCCGTCTTATCAAAATTGAAATCTCCTCGTAAAGTAAGTCCTTCAAGTGGCCTAACATTCACATATGCATTACCTTGCAGACGCGTACTATTAGAGAAATCGTTCGTATAATCAATGGCTGCCACCGGATTGCCTACGTTAAGGGCACTAAGATAACCATATGAACCATCCGCATTACGTACAGGGGCTGATGGGGACATCCGATAAGCAGAAGAGAATGTGCTAGTTGGTTTGTTCTCATTCTTATTATGCGTCACAGTCAAATTATGCCCAACAGACAAGTATGGAGCAATTTTATACTCATTGTTTATTCTTGCCGTTATGCGATCGTATTTGGCACCATTTAATATTCCTTGGTCTCCGAAGTAACCTCCACTAAAATAATAGTTTGTCTTTTCTGTTCCGCCACTAACACTTACGTCATAATTTTGAACCAGACCTTGTCGCGTAATCTCATCCATCCAATCGGTTGTTTGTGTAGGTAGGTTATTCGGGTCGAAAACTACCGGATCACTTTGACCAGTTAGTCGATTGGTATTGGTAATGGCCTCATTTGTATATATAGCATGTGATCGTCCATCTGCCAGATCTACACTATTAGTCATACTACGAAAACCTGCATAACTATTAACGTTAATACTCATTTTCCCCGTCTTGCCGGATTTCGTTGTAACCAAGATCACCCCATTACCAGCCCTACTACCATAAATAGCTTGGGCTGAAGCGTCCTTCAGAACCTCGACAGATTCGATATCGGAGTTATTGATATTCGTAATATCATCCGTAATTACACCATCTACAACATAAATCGGATTTTGATTTCCTGTAACGGATCCCACACCCCGAATACGCACTTGCGGTTGCGAACCCGGTTGGCCGGATGCATTAATCTGTACACCGGAGGCTTTACCTTGTAGACCTTGGGCCGCTGTCAACACGGGTTGTTTGGTTATTTCCTCTGATTTCACAGAACTTACTGAACCAACAATCTGGCTTCTCTTCTGTGTTCCATACCCTACCACCACCACTTGGTCCAACTGTTCATTAGCGCTTGCAAGTGTTACATTGATGATCGCCTGACCGCCTACGGGCTTCTCTTGACGGGTATAGCTTATAAAGCTAAATGTTAAGGTGGCATTCGATGGGGCGACAATTCGGTAATTACCTTCCGCATCCGTTTGCGTTCCTTTGGTGGTTCCTTTTACTAAAACACTCACCCCCGGAATTCCTTTTCCATCGAGCGAGTCAACCACCTTACCTTGTATGGTTATTTCTTGCTGTGCAAAGGATGCAGCAGCAAAGAACATAAATAAAACCATCAGGCAGTACGTAAATTTGTACCTCATAGCAATTTGTTTGATTGGTTATAAATTTTTAATATAGTTTTAACACATCCCGTGTGTTTGTGTTTTCTGTTAGTGAGTACACCCTCACTTTGTTATGGTTAACAGAGCAAAGGTGTTCTATTGTTTTAAAAAACAGAAAAAAACAACCTATACATCTATACATCATCTATCAAAACACCTGCTCATTAAAAACAGAAAAAACCATAACAATCTGTAAAACAAATAGTTGATAAACATTAAAACCTCTCATTTTAGGAATCATATGTGTACTAAGTACACATACCTGAAAGTGAGGTAATGATGTAGTAATTTTTCCTGTCATTTTTCAATCAACAGGAAAAAAGCCTTTCAATAAAGGAACGGATGATTGAGAAAAAAGGGTGCGTGATAGATGTTTTACTTTCAGACTGACTTCGACAACTTTGCTGATCCGCTTTCGGGATTAATATTCAACCCATGCTACATTTACACTACAGCTCTATTAAAAATTCGGTTAAATTTTGGTCGTGTTCAAGGTTTAGTTTTTTCCGAAGTCTATATCTTCTAATTTCAACACCGCGGGTAGTAATGTTAAGGAGGGATGCAATCTCTTTACTAGACATGTTCATCCGTAAATATGCGCAAAGTTTAAGATCATTAGGTACTAATTCAGGGTGATTATTTTTCAGTTTTTTAAAAAAATTCTCGTGTGCCTCATTAAAACTTTCTTCAAAAAGATTCCAATCGCGCTCATCACTTCTGGCATCGTCAATGATTTTGCTTATTCTTTTTAATTGGTCGCCAGATAATTTTCGCCCTTCATTATCCTTCAGCTGTAGCAGCTCATCATGTACATTATTAAGCAATTCATTTTTATACACAATGTTCATCGCTGAGTTAGCCAGCTCCCTGTTTTTACTGGCTAATTCTTTCTCCAATTGGCTATTTTTCAGTTTAAACAAACGCTGCTCATTTTCAAACATTTCTTTCTGTAACCGCTCTTCTTGCTCGTGCAACGTTTTTTGATGGACATCATCACGATGCCTTTTCAATTTATAGAGATAATACCGTCGTAAACCATATAAAGCTGTTAAAGCTAATATTGTATATATGACCCAAGCCAAAACACTCCTATACCAAGGAGCAGCAATTTCAAATGTTAATTCATTCACTGGCGTGACATGCCCATTAATACTGGCGCGCACTTTGAAAATGTATTTCCCTGGATCCAGATTAGTAAATTCCTTTTGGGTGAGGGTGCTCCAGGCAGACCAATTCTTTGAATTGCCCGCTAATAGATATTGAAACTGTACATCATTATTAGAGAAATAGGGCAAAGCATAAGTAATACGAATATTATTTTGTTTGGCTTCTAAAATTAGTTCTTCTGCCGTGTTAAAAGCAATCAACCTGGCAGTACTGTCTGCTATATCTTCAAACCGCCGAATGTAAGGGTCGGCCAATTTAACTTGATTTTGTATAGTAGTTTTTCGATATAAGGCAAAACCATCATCCAAACTAATTAATGATAAATTGGGTGTTAGCCTGTTCACATTTTCATAGAAGCTCAACATGCGATTACTCAGAGCTTTGAAGCGCGTAGAATCAATAGCCACTTTTCCGCCTTCTCCAAAATTAACAAGCGCAATATGTCCCTTTCTTATAAACCAATATTTTCCGTCACCCGTTTCAACTACCTTATTTGCATTCGCAAAGGTCCCCAATCGCTCATTGAGCTGTGTATAAGCATGAAACCGATCTGCGATTTCATCGTGTAGATAGAATCCCGAATCGGTTGCAAACACGGTTCTCCCTGCGAGGTCGAACACGTTAATATAAGGACTATTGGGTAAACCTTCCTTCTCTGTATATTTCTTTTGTTGCCTAACGCTATCTTGCTGCGCATTAAGTTGCAACCAAAAAAGGCCTTTATAACCACTCACCCATAACCTATTTCCGGCTAATTGTTCCAAATATTGCACCGGCTCATTGAAATTGCCTATCTTTTTATCAAATTGCCATCCTTTTTGGACCTTATTGAATATGGCTAAACCCGTATAAGTTCCCTGTATCAAGCGGTCATCTCTATCTTGCATAGGGCGCAGTGAATACCCACCTGTAACGGTTGACAGCCACTCAAGCTTGCTACCGTTGATTCTAAAGGTTCCATTATTATGTCCGCAAAGCAGTTCATCGCCTACCTGAAACAAATCCCATACCTGTCCTTGCGATCCTTCCATTAAACGAAAGTTAAATCGGTTGTGAGTAGCCGGCCAACTACTATAGTATAAACCTTGATTAGTGCCAATATAAATGTTGCCTTTATAAATTTTCGAGGTATAAACTGTCCCTAAAATACCGGCTCTATCGTCATAGTAATAAATGGGGGAGTTAATTTCGATACGATCAATCCCATTATCGAGGCCGACCCAAATATTTTGAAATTTATCACTTTGTAAACTTAAAACGGTATTGTTCTGTAACCCGTTACTTTTATTTAGATGCTGAACCAGCTTACCTTCCTCGTTAAGTAAGTAAACGCCGTTCAGGATAGTACCAAAGGCATAATGATTACCTAAAACTTTTAGTCCATTGTTCAGTTGAAACTGTTGAAGCTCATTATTCGCCTCATTGGCCCATGGCGTTACCTGTTTATTTTCTAAGACAAAGAGTCCTTTTTGAGCGGTGCCAATAAGGAGACCTTTAGCGCCAAACGGCAAAATAGAAAGTATAATGGAACTGCCATATTGCTCTTTATCTGCCAACTTTATAAGCTTGCCTTTGCTAAATTCAAAAAGCCCTTTTGATATAACTTCTATGAGGTACCTCCCATTCACCTGATAAAGGAAAAGAAAAGGATCTTTTGTTTTTAATACGCTTATCTTACCATTTTGGTACGTATAAATAGCGGAGAACGATTGGAATAAAACTTTTTCATCATCCGCATAAATCTTCCAGATCTCATCATGAAGCTTATCTTTATCGGATAACTGATCACTTAACGAGCGGTATGCCAATTGCCCAAATTTATTCTTATCCCAAACACCAAATTCTCCGAATCCGCCTGAATAAATTCCACCTTTTTTTCCAGCTGCAACAGCTCTCACAATAATTTTCCGCGGCATAGTAGACAACTGCCAATGCTGTCCATCAAATGATAGTAAACCATCACTATTAGCAAAGTACATGGAACCGTTATAGCCGCAACTTGCAGACCAATTTTGATTGCCTGCCTCATATGCTGATTTAGTAAAGTTCTGTACCAACGGTGCGCCCGCAAATTGAATGTTTTCTTGAGCGGAAGATGTTCCTTCTTGATTAAAAGCGATGTTTGAGGGGTTCGCAAGCTTGGCATGCGCAGGCATCGAAACAAAAACCAAGGTTATAAAAAAGCCCAGTATTATGATCGGTTTACTGCGCATCCCTTGTTTAGTTCTTTACAGCAAACTTCTTAGACTTACGCTTACTAAGGTTAACAGCTTGTGGGATTTTCACATAGTAACCGGTACCATCATAGGGTCTTTTACGGGGATGAGATTTACAGTTTTCTGAACAACAACCGTCCATTTTCCATCCACATTCATCACATTGTGTAAAGTGCTCATTGCAGACAGGATTTGCACAATTAATCATTTTACTTGTTGTAGCACCGCAGTTAAAACAAGTGGAGACCACCGAAGGGTTTACATTGTTAACTTCTACGGAAACGCGGTTATCAAACACGTAACATTTGCCTTCGAAATCTTTTCCGCCAGCTTCTTTGCCATACTTTATAATGCCGCCATGTAATTGATAAACGTTCTCAAACCCTTCATGCAGCAAAAGAGCAGAAGCTTTTTCGCATTTTATTCCGCCAGTGCAATAGGTAAGTATTTTCTTATCTTTATACTGCGCTAACTCATTAATCCTCTCTGGAAATTCCCGGAAATTTTCAATATCCAAACGTACGGCATTTTTAAAATGGCCTACATTATGTTCATAGTCAGAACGAACATCTAGTATGACGACATCGTCTCGATCTTTCATTTCCATAAACTCTTGGGGCTCCAAATGTATCCCCGTACGTTTATTAGGGTCAATAATTTGAGGGTCCCTTAAGCCAGAATGCACAATTTCGGCTTTATACCGACAATGCATTTTAATAAAAGAAGGTTCATCTACCTCATCTATTTTAAAATCAGTTTTTGCAAAACGTTGATCGGCATGAACCGCTTGCATATATGCATCACAGGCCTCTCTAGTTCCTGAAACCGTTCCATTTAAACCTTCATTGGCCACAATGATCCTGCCAACTAATTCCAAAGATTTACAAAACGCTAAGTGTTTTTCAGCAAATTCTTCTGCGTTTTCGATAGGGCTATAACAATAGTATAGCAATGTTTGATATGCTTTCATATTTTCATTGATACCGCTGCAAACGGCGTTTAATGCTATAAAAGGTACAAAGATAAAAAAATTTAATACAGCTTTGCCATCTTAACAAGAAGCTTTAAATGATTTACATAAAATTGGCTTCATTAAGTTCCCTGTGGCAAGGTGCGTTATAACCCTCAAAACGTTTCTTCTTTCAATTGCTCGTATCATTACAACAGTAATCAGTCCTTATAGATGGTAAAGGTACGGAACCTCAGGCCAGTTGTCATCTTTAATAGTATGAACAGCTATAAAAAAGGGCACGCTGTGAAAGATATTTCTATAAATTCAACACGAAATATAGGGATAGAAAAGGCGCAGTAAAAATAACAACTACTTAACAATCAATTAACAACAAATAGTTTACTTTGTGTACAAAGTTTGAACTTTGATGTCAAAACGTCCCGTAGAATTAGTTGTTATATCGGATGTCCATTTAGGGACCTACGGATGCCACGCCAAGGAACTCTTGACTTATCTTAAGAGCATTAAACCTGAAAAGATTATCTTAAATGGAGATATCATCGATATCTGGCAATTTAGCAAGCGTTATTGGCCCGAAAGCCATATGAAGGTTGTACGAAAGTTGTTAAAATTTATTGCAGAAGGCACGCCGGTATACTACCTAACAGGTAATCACGATGAGATGCTTCGTAAATTTGCTGATTTTAATTTAGGCTCCTTACAGCTTCTTAATAAACTTGTACTTCCCTTGCCAAAGGGGAAGGCTTGGATTTTTCATGGAGATATTTTTGACGTCACGATGCAGCATTCTAAATGGCTAGCCCGCTTGGGTGCTATTGGCTATGATACCCTAATTTTACTAAACAGTTTTGTCAACTGGTGTTTAGCAAAACTCGGACGAGGAAAGATGAGTTTTTCAAAAAAAATAAAGGCAAGCTTTAAAGATGCTGTTAAATTTATCAATAACTTTGAAACTACTTGTGCCGATTTAGCTATTGATAAAGGATACCAATATGTAATCTGTGGTCACATACATCAGCCTGAAATTAAAGAGATCGTTACAGATAAAGGGAAAGTTACGTATCTTAATTCAGGTGATTGGGTAGAAAATTTAACCGCACTAGAATACGCTAATAATACTTGGAGTATATACAGATACAACCATCAAGAAGCCCTTCAGGACGAAAATGATGAGCTCGATCCTTTGGAAAACGAAGATCTAAATGATAAACTTAATATTAATAAACTCCTCGAGCTCTTAAAAACGGAGACTTAATAGTAATTTAAGGCACACATAATACGATTCACGCTCAACTCTTTTATGTAAATAGTAATGGCTCGGCTGTATTCCAAAAGTCTCCTGTAAAGATTTAGGAAAGATATCTCCTATCCAGTCATCAAAATTTCCATTCTCCAAGCATTTGTGTTAATATTGTACTTTTTAACAAATAGAGGAAAGCATCCTTGCATGATTAATTTATTTAGGAGGTTTACGCCCGCCAATCTGGCTTTTTTAATTGCCATAGCACTGATTCTTTGTATCGGGGCATTCATCCATCTGCCAAATGCTTTCCATCCAATATTATTTGAACCAGCCATTACCTCTTTTCTAGGTAATTTTGAATCCGTTACCTTAACTCCACAGTCAAATGTGCTAATCACACTGTTCCTTACTGTTACGCAGGCATTGGTATTAAATAGAATTGTTGATAACCATAACCTTCTTGGGAGGCCAACCTTTCTACCAGCATTAATGTATGTTACCACAGCAAGTTTACTTTTACCTTTCTTAGCACTTACGCCTACCTTATTGTGTAACTTCTTTCTGATATGGATGATAGATAAACTTCTAAAAACTTACCATAGAAAGGAAGTTAAATCAACACTTTTCGATTTGGGAATGTTAGTGGCTGTCGGAACCTTATTCTACTTTCCATTCATTATTATGTTTCCATTATTATGGATCGCGCTGATAATTTTCAGGCCCTTTGATTGGCGTGAATGGATCTCGGGCTTACTAGGATTTGCTACAATTTATTTTATTTTGGGTGTCATCTATCTTTGGAATAATAAACTAAATGAGTTTTATGCCATTTGGACTCCCTTAACCAAGCCTTTTCCAACTTCTTTTAATATAGACATTTATGACTACTGGGTATTATTACCGTTGGCGTTGGTATTGGCCTTATTTCTTAATACACTACGGGAAAATTTTTATAAAAGCGTAGTACATGTAAGGAAGTCTTTTCAACTGCTTTTCTTCATGTTTATATTTGGCATTATTTCCTTCTATTTGAAAACCGACACGCCAGAATTTCACTTTCTGATGTGTGCTCCACCAATATCTATTTATATGGCTTATTATTTCAACTTTGCTAGAATACGATGGTTTTATGAAAGCGTTTATGCACTATTACTCATCGCCATTTTATATTTCCAACTTTTCTAAGCGATTAAAACAGTGTCTTTTAACCTTTTTTAACAAAAACACCGCGCTTCACAACTAAAAAATAAATAGCTTTGCAGACTTAAAGTAGCATATACTGCATGAATTGTACATCCGCATGAGATTGAACATTAAGAAATACCTTTATATCGTTGGCATTTGCATTAGTGCAACAGCTAGTGCACAATCAAATAGTAGTTCACCCTATTCAGCTTTTGGCTTAGGCCTTTTAAGAGGAGACCAGCTTCCACAATTTAAATCGATGGGAGGGATCTCTGCCGGCGTACGAGGTTTAGGAGGATATAGTAACATTAATATTGCAAATCCTGCATCTTATTCCAATATACATTTGACAACCTTCGATATAGGTGCCTATATGAATAGGACCATCTTGAAGCGAGACGGAAAAACTGAGGCCAGTGGAAACTTCGCATTAAACCATATTAACTTTGCCATTCCCATTACACCAAAGTCAGCATTCAGCTTTGGTTTGATGCCTTTTTCAGATATGGGATATAATTATTCTACACCTATGTCTTTTGGTGCAGCAGATACAGCTAAAGCAAATAGAGCTTTTGCAGGTGAGGGAGGAATCAGCAAAGCATATATTGGCTATGGTATTCAGGTAGCCAAGAATTTCAGTGTTGGGGCTAACATTTCTTACCTATTTGGAAAACTGAACAATATCAGCGGTATTGAATTTCCAAATCAGTTAGGAACAGCAAATACCCGGATTGAAAACAAACGTGACATATACGGTTTCAACTATGACTTGGGTGTACAATATCATACTGCGCTAAACGATAAAACGTTGTTAACTGTTGGTTATACCAATAGCCTTGGAACAAAACTCAACTCGATAGAATCGCAGGTCGTTACCCGCATTTCCAGCAATGTTAGTGATGGAACGATTAATTCAATACTCGATTCTGTTTATTCTTATGAAGGAAGTGAAGAAAAACTAACTCTTCCTATGCGTCATAGTTTTGGTATTAGCATTAATAGAGCAAATAAATGGCTTTTGGGAGCCGATGTTCGTTATGCTACTTGGTCGGACTTCAAATCAAGCGGTAACGCCACTATTAACACTGCTGAATATAAATTTGATAATAGTTATGGCGCAAGTATTGGCGGTCAATGGACACCAGATATTACCTCTCTAAATTATTTGAATTTAGTAGATTACCGATTTGGTTTAAGATACGACAAAACGTATCTAAATATTAATAACCAAAATATAAAAGACATGGCTGTTAGCATCGGCCTTGGTCTTCCTATCCGTGCGCAACAGGGAATTAACGCTTATTATAAGATAAATCTTTCAGCTGAATATGGGCAACGGGGCACGCTGTCCAATTCTTTGGTAAAAGAAAATTATATCAATTTCACGGTTTCCTTCATGTTAAACGACCGCTGGTTTATGCGGTATAGATATGATTAGTAGTAATTAAATGGCGGGTAATGTCATTACGCATATTATAAATAAAATTCCAACCATAACTTTTAAAAAGGTTATGGTTGGATTGTTTTGTGCCTTATTTTTATTGAGTGCATGTGAAAATGATTTAAAGGACGTTGAACGTATAGCCAATATAAATGCAGAAGAACCTGTAGACATCTCCTACGGCGTTACGGTTATTTACAGCGATTCTGCCGTGGTGAAAGCAAAACTCATCTCCACAAAGATGATTAAACATAATGTTGATAGTCCGTTTTATGAGTTCCCGAAAGACATTCTATTGATTTTTTTTGATAAGAATAAAAAAGAAGAACGGCGGGTAACAGCTAACTATGGCTTGTATTTTGAAAAGAAAAATTTAGTAGAACTGAGACATAACGTAATAGTTACGATGGCCGATGGCACCATCTTTAAATCAGAAGAGCTGTTTTGGGATAATGATAAACGTATTTTCTATAATACGATGCCATTAACAATCACTACACCTAATAAGGACGTCTTCCAGGGAAATTATTTTGAATCAGATGAAAGTTTTGAAGACAGAAAAATAAACGGGTTAAGAGGGGTATATAATCCGAAGGACGAAGATGTATTTTAGTTTGCTATCATAAATATCTTTTTTATCAGTAAAAATTGTATCTTGCGCCCTCATTTAAAAAATTTGTTATTTTTTTAAATACTTAAGAAGCAAATAAATATAGAACTTAAAACCTTCAATCAATTAGTATAAAGAGCATATGGGATTAATGACCTTTTTGCGGAACCGTGCGGGAATAATCATAGTGGTAATTATCGGTTTAGCAATTGTAGCATTTTTGTTAGGAGATGTTATTCGTTTTGGAACACCTTTCTGGGCTTCGCATCAAAATGAAGTAGGAAGTATAGATGGTGAATCGATATCCTATCAGGATTTCAACAATCAAGTGGAACAAAGTACAAACAATATGCGTCAGCAAATGGGCGGTAATATGAGCCCACAGATGAGCGCCTATGCAGTGGAAGACGCTTGGAATCAAAATTTAAGACGTCTGTTGTTGAACAAAGAACTTGAACGCATTGGTTTAAGTGTTGGAAAAAATGAACTGCAAGATATGGTGACCGGTAAAAACCCTTCACCCATGATTGTACAGAATTTCGGCAATCCACAGACAGGCCAAGTGGATATGGCCCAGTTGAATCAATTTTTATCTAACGTAGCGAAGGAACCGGCTAATAGCGAGCTAGGCAACCAATGGGAAGGTTTCTTAAAGGCTATGAAAGAAGGTAAACTTCAGCAGAAATACAACAACCTTATACAGAACAGTGTGTACGTTACTTCGCTAGAAGCCAATGAGGATTACAACCAACGAAACAAAATTGCCAATTTCAGTTATGTTCTGTTAGATTACGCATCTTTGCCAGATAAAGACGTAAAGCCAAGTGACGCGGATTATCAAAAGTTCTACGATGAACATAAAACTTCTTTCAAAAATGAGGCGGAAACACGATCATTTGAGTATGTAGTATTTAATGCAAAACCTACCGCTCAAGATACTGTTTTGGCCAAAGAAACCGTTACTAAACTTACTAAAGAGCTGGCCACCAGTACGAACGATTCTTTATTCGCTGCGTCCAACTCTGAACAAAAACGCCCAGTAGCCTACATTAAAAAAGGAACACTGAGCCCCGCTTTAGATTCATTAGTTTTTAGCGCTGCGGCCGGAACGACAGTAGGCCCCGTTTATACAAATGGTGTATATGAATCTGCTAAAGTGCTTGATGTGCGCAATAGTCCAGATTCTGTAACAGCTCGTCATATATTACTCAATCCAGCTACAGAAGGTGGTATTGACAAGGCCAAAGCTAAAGCCGATTCTATAAAAAACCTTATTGTAAATGGCGGAAATTTTGCGGCGTTGGCAGTTGAATTTGGTACAGATGGAACAAAGGATAATGGTGGAGAATTGGGGACCTTTGCACGCGGCAGTATGATCCCAGCATTTGAAGACGCTGTTTTTAATGCTAAACCTGGAGATGTTTTTGTTTTGAACACGCAATATGGCGTGCATATCATCAAAGTAGATGCACAGAAAGGAATGTCAAAGGTGGTAAAAGCTGCTATAATTGACAAGAGTGTTACCAGTAGCAATGAAACGTTAAGAGCAGCATACAGCAAAGCCTCTGATTTCTTTGGAAAGGCTAACGGTAAAGATTTTAATGAAGCAGCAAAAAAAGCAGGCCTAACAGTTGATCACGCAGAGAATATTGCACCGATGCAACCTTCCATTCAAAATCTGGAGTCACCAAGGGAATTAATTAAATGGGCTTTCAAAGCAGATAAGGGAGACTTAACGGACAAGGTTTATGAATTGGACAACCAATACGTTGTGGCTAAATTAACCAGCATACGTCCAAAAGGACAATTATCTTTAGCAGATGTAAAAAAGGAAATTGAGCCGGCAGTATTAAATAAAGTGAAAGCCGCGCAATTGGAGCAAAAATTAAATGGCGCTTTAAAGGGTGCAAAGTCTATCAATGAAGTTGCCCAAAAAGTTGGAAAGACAGCTAAAGCAGAGCAAAATATTGTTTTTGCCAATCCAGTTTTACCAGGAGTAGCACAAGAAAACAAAGTAGTAGGTACTGTTTTTGGGCTACAACCAAAGCAGCTTTCCAAACCAATTGAGGGAACTCAAGGTGTATATGTAGTGGAGGCAACAGACTTTGTAAACCCGCCGGCACTAACAGATATTAACCGCCAAAAACAACAGGTTTCGCAACAGGTAAAACAACGCGCGGCGAACCAAGCTTTTCAAGCTTTATTAGATAAGGCGGAAATTACTGACAATCGGGTGAGATTCTATTAAAGTTATTTATTTATACCTTTGTATCCGGATAAGGTTTAAACCCTATCCGGATTTTTTTGTTAAATAGGATATGGAAAGCGGTATGGAAATCCAAGAGAACATTATAAATAAGGTGGCCAACAGTGGTTTATTAAGCTTTGATTTGGCAACATTGAAATCTAATGCAACAATATCAATTTACGATATAAAAGATAACCTGTTTCAAGGGCTTATATTACGTGAGAAAGATTTCAGAGACTTTGTTAAAGAAAAAGATTGGTCGAGTTATCAGGGGAAGAATGTATTAATTACCTGTAGCGCTGATGCGATTATACCAACCTGGGCTTACATGTTACTTGCAAACAAGTTAGAACCTTTTGCGAATGAACTATTTTTTGGGGACGAGGGTACCTTTGAAGATATTTTATTTGAAAGAGCATTAGCAAAGCTCGACCTAGAAAGGTTTCGAGATCAACGCGTTGTTGTCAAAGGCTGTGGTGATGTAAAAATTCCAACGTCCGCTTTTGTGAACTTTACCTATAAATTATCGAAGGTTGCAAAGAGCATCATGTATGGTGAGCCTTGTTCTACTGTGCCAATTTTTAAACGCAAAACGTAATTTACCGGCTCATGTATCGATGATAGATTAGGGCAATATAACAGCATGAAAAAAACAGCTTTCATCTTCCTATTAATAATCGCTCAGCAATACGTTGCTTTTTCACAAACGGTGCCTTATTTAAAAAATGGCGTTTTTGAACCTGGTGAGGAACTTACCTATCGATTAAGATATGGATTTATTTCTGCCGCCGAAGGAGTATTGAAGGTGTTACCATCTGATCTTGTTTTTGATAATAAACCAACTTATCATTTAAATGCTGTTGGAAAGACTTCTAAAGCATTTAGCGTCTTCTATAATATAAGAGATCAATATGATTCGTATATAGATCAAAAAACATATTTACCTTATTTTTTTAGTGAAAACATAAAAGAAGGAAAATATCGACGAAATGATAAAATACGTTTCTATCAGGAAAAGAAAAAAATTGAAGCCACAAGAGGTAACTTTGATGCCAAGGAGTCACAAACCTTTGATCTGTTATCTGCTTATTATTTTTCCAGAACCTTAGATCTTTCAGGAGTTAAAGAAGGTGAATCATTTAAACTGTCTTATTTTCTTAAAGATACGCTATCCTACTTATATATAACTTATTTAGGAAAAGAAAACATCAAAACTCCTCTTGGAACATTACGGTGTCTTCGATTCAGTCCATCGCTTGAACCTGGGAGAGTATTCAAAAAAGACAGCAAACTTCATTTATGGGTAACAGATGACGAAAACAGGATTCCAGTCAAAGCCCAGGTAGATATTCTAATAGGAGCGGTAACCTTGGAGCTCACGGGAGTTAAGGGATTGAAATATCCGTTAAAGAAAGTCAAATAAAAGCCGACAAGTTGTCACAAAAAACGACAAGTTGTCGTAATAAAAAGTTAAAAGTAAAAACCATGATGATAGAAATAGGAGAGGTGCTGGTTAATGAAGAGATAATAAAAGAAAGCTTTATCTGCAATCTTCATAAATGCAAAGGAGCCTGCTGTGTCGAGGGTGATTCTGGTGCACCACTTGATCGCGATGAATTAGCTGTATTAGCAGAAATTTACCCCAGTGTAAAGCCCTATATGACCGAAAAGGGAATCGAAACGATTGAGCAGGTTGGTACGCACGTAATAGATGAAGATGGCGATTTAACTACACCATGTGTGAATGGCAATGAAGAGTGTGCTTATGTGACATGGGAAAATGGTATAACAAAATGTGCTATTGAAATAGCTTTCGAACAAGGAAAGATTGCATGGAAGAAGCCAATCTCCTGTCATCTTTATCCGATAAGAATTACAAAATATCCTGAATTTGATGTATTAAATTATGACAAATGGCACATCTGCCATGACGCCTGCACCTTAGGTAGAGAGCTGAAAGTGCCTGTTTATAGTTTTCTAAAAGATCCGTTGATAAGAAAATACGGAGAAGCATGGTACCGGGAACTGGAAGAATCAGTTAAAACACCTCTTATATAAGCCCTTTGTAATATTTTCATATAAATCCTGTTTTTTAAGTTTTCTTTAACATTTTTTAACAGAAATGACAAGCCAAAAATTTGGCTTTGACCTACAAATGGTATTACTTTTGAAATAGTCAATACAACGTTTGCAGACTTAGATTAAAACAAAACGAGGGTATGTTTAAAAACGCTTATTAAGACGGGCGATTTTCTTTTGACGAATATTCTTTTCGAGAAGAAAAAGTACTAGAAAATAATATAGCCAGATGAGGTTTTTATAAACGGCACTTAAAGTATTAAACAACCGCTAAATTTAGAAATAAAAAAATGAAGAAGATTGGATTAACATTACTAACAGCCCTAATTGGTGGAGCGGTGGCTGTTGGAGGTTATAAATTATTGGAAAAAAAACAAAGCGCTCAGTTGTCTTTTGAAGAAAGACAACAACTTCACTATGCTAGCAATCCTAGCAGTATCAGCGCTTCTACTGGAAATTTAGATTTTACACAAGCCGCGGCGGCTGTCGCACCGGCAGTAGTTCACATCAAAACTACTTATGAGCGATCGTCGAATTCAAGAGGAGAAGACCCCTTCCAAGATATGTTTGAGGAGTTCTTCGGCGCGCCACGTGGACGTCAAAGACAACAGTCACAACCTGCACAGGCTTCAGGCTCAGGTGTTATTATTTCAAACGATGGATACATTGTAACAAATAATCATGTGGTTGAAGGTGCTGATAAAATTTCTGTAGAGTTAACGAACAAAAAAGTATATGATGCTAAAATCATTGGAAGAGACCCAAATACAGATCTGGCTTTAATTAAAGTGAATGCTACGAGCTTACCAATTGTAAAGTTAGGTAATTCAGATAACGTAAATATTGGAGAGTGGGTATTGGCAGTTGGTTATCCTTTAGGCTTACAATCGACCGTAACGGCGGGTATTGTCAGTGCTAAGGGCCGCGCTATCGGTATTTTAGCAGATCAACAACGTCAAGAACTTTATCAGCAATGGAGACAGGATGGCGGAGATCCGAATAATGTTCCTGCAAGCTCTGCAGTGGAATCTTTTATTCAAACAGACGCCGTAATCAATAAAGGTAACAGCGGCGGAGCACTTGTAAATGCAAATGGAGAATTGGTTGGCATCAATGCAGCAATCATGTCGCAGAGTGGCTATTATGCTGGTTACGGATTTGCTATCCCGGTGAATTTGGTCAAAAAGATAGCGGATGATTTTGTAAAATTTGGAAGCGTCAAAAGAGGTTACGTAGGCGTAACCTTCCAAGAGCTAAATGCAGAAGTAGCTAAAGGGCTAAATGTAACCGATATTAACGGATTATATGTGAACAGTGTACTACCTAATGGAGGTGGTGCCGCTGCGGGACTTAAAAAGGGAGATATTATTACCAAAATAGATGGCAATGTAATTTATTCAAGTCCTGACCTGCAAGAACGTGTGGCAAGATTACGCCCTGGTGATAAAGTCAAATTAACATATAAACGTGAAGGCAAAGAGAAAGAAGTTACGGTAACCCTAAAGGGTGATGATGCGAACAAATCAGAAAAGCCTAATGGCGGAAGCGACCGAAGCACAGCAGAACTTTACAATAAACTCGGTGCAGGATTTATCCCTGCGAATGCTCAAATTAAAAAGAAATTTAATATTTCTTCTGGTGTTGTAGTATCTGATGTACGGAAAGACGGGTTGTTCGCCGCTTATGATGTTCCAAAGGGATCGATCATCACTTCTATAAATGGTCGGCCGGTGAATAACGTTGATGACGTAGAAAGCGCCTTGGGAAGTAGTAAAAATGAAATGGTACAAATAAGTGGTATCACACAAGATGGAGTACGATATAAATCTGCTTTTCCTTTAAAGTAAACAATCCTTACAATAACCTTTAAACGAAAGAAGGGTTCCTATACATAGGAATCCTTTTTTGATTTAAAGAAATGCGCTTTAGGAATACGTAATGCGTTTTTATAGGGCGAGATTAGAACCATTCTAAATTGATTAATTAGCACAATATTTTATGTCATTCTAAAATCAAATAAATAGCTTTGCCTACCATTATTAAAAAATAACGCAAAAATGAGTAGTTTTAATCGAGCATTAACTTCCACATTAGGAAAGAAGCTGATCATGAGTTTAACGGGTTTGTTTTTATGCACATTCCTGATAGTACATTTGATTGGTAACCTCCAACTATTTAAGGATGATGCAGGTAAGGCATTTAATGACTATGCCTATTTCATGACCCATTTCCCGCCTATTAAAGCGGTATCTTATCTTCTGTATGCATCCATTATAATCCACGCTATTTATGCCTTGATCTTGACCATATATAATAAGAAGGCTCGTCCAGTAGCTTATGCGAGCTATGCAGGGAACAAAAACAGTACATGGAACTCAAGAAACATGGGCATCTTAGGCACGGTGCTCTTAGTTTTTATTGCAACACATATGGCAAACTTCTGGTGGAAATTCCACAATGATCAAGTTCCTTATATTGAATATAGGACGGATCTAAGTACATTGGAAACGCAAGCAACAGAGATCAGTGCGGGTGATTTTATAGATTATCAGAAATTTACGCAAGATGGTGAGGAAATAACAAAAGCACGTGACCTTTATAAGCAAGTGTCTTACGCTTTTCAAAATCCTTTATTGGTTGCCTTTTATGTGCTAGCGATGGCAGCCTTGTCTTTCCATTTGATTCATGGATTTAGAAGTGCTTTTCAAACACTGGGATTTGATCATAAAAAATATGTACCGATCATCCGGTTCTTAGCTGTATGGATCTTCGGAATTATCATTCCTATTGCTTTCGCTGCAATGCCATTGTATTTTTTCTTTTGTAAATAAGCTTTAAAAGATTTAGTTTTCTAAACCTTTGCTAAAAATAGAATAAAGATTATGTTAGATTCTAAAATACCAGAAGGCCCATTGGCCGAAAAATGGTCAAAACATAAATTTAACCTTAAATTGGTTAACCCTGCCAATAAACGTAAATTTACGATTATTGTGGTTGGCACTGGATTAGCCGGAGCTTCTGCAGCCGCTTCACTTGCTGAACTTGGCTATAATGTGAAGACTTTTTGCTATCAGGATAGCCCTCGACGCGCGCACTCTATTGCTGCGCAAGGAGGAATCAATGCCGCAAAGAACTATCAGAATGATGGTGATAGTGTTTACCGTCTATTTTATGATACTATAAAGGGGGGTGACTATCGCGCCCGGGAAGCGAACGTACATCGTCTAGCAGAAGTTTCTGTAAACATAATTGATCAATGTGTTGCGCAAGGGGTTCCTTTCGCACGTGAGTACGGTGGTTTACTCGACAATCGTTCTTTCGGTGGGGCACAGGTATCACGTACTTTTTATGCTCGTGGGCAAACCGGACAACAATTACTTTTAGGTGCATACTCTGCTCTAAACCGTCAAATTCATACGGGTAAGGTAATCTCCTACACAAGGCATGAGATGTTAGACGTGGTGATGATTGATGGCCATGCAAAGGGTGTTGTAACCCGCGATTTGAAAACAGGCGAAATAGAGGCTCATGAAGGACATGCCGTGTTACTATGTACTGGCGGATATGGAAACGTATTCTTCCTTTCTACGAATGCAATGGGTTGTAATGTTACTGCTGCTTGGCGCGCGCACAAAAGGGGGGCCTATTTCGCAAATCCTTGCTACACACAAATTCACCCAACTTGTATCCCCGTAACTGGAGACCATCAATCCAAATTAACATTAATGTCTGAGTCGTTACGTAATGACGGAAGAGTTTGGGTGCCAAAAACAGTTGAATTGGCGGAGAAATTGCGTAAAGGCCAAATTAAAGCTTCAGATATAAAAGAAGAAGAAAGAGATTATTTCTTAGAACGTAAATACCCTTCTTTTGGTAATTTAGTTCCTCGTGATGTTGCTTCACGTAATGCAAAAATGATGTGTGATGAAGGAAGAGGGGTCGGTACGACAGGCCTAGCTGTATACTTAGATTTTGCGGAAGCGATTCAACGAATGGGTGAAGATACGGTTAGGGCAAAATACGGAAACCTGTTTGATATGTATTACCAAATAACAGATGAAAATCCGTATAAACAGCCAATGCGTATTTATCCTGCAGTTCACTATACTATGGGTGGCTTATGGGTTGATTACAACTTAATGACCTCCATTCCTGGTTTATATGCATTAGGAGAATGCAACTTCTCTGACCACGGGGCAAACAGATTAGGAGCCTCAGCGTTGATGCAAGGCCTTGCTGATGGTTATTTCGTAATTCCTTATACTGTGGGGGATTATTTAACCAATCTAGGAAGTTTTGCTCCTGTAGATAAGAAGCACCCGGCATTTGAAGCAACACGTAAAGAGGTAGAAGATAAAGTAAAAAAACTTCTTAGTTTAAAAGGCTCAAAAACAGTTGATGATATCCACAAAAAACTTGGACACATCATGTGGGAATATTGTGGAATGGCAAGGAATGAAAACGGCCTGAAAAAAGCTAAAGGATTAATTCAAGAATTACGTAAAGAATTCTGGTCTGACGTAACAGTCCTAGGCGACAATGAAGAGTTAAATCTATCTCTTGAAAAGGCAGGACGAGTGGCTGATTTCCTAGAACTAGGCGAATTAATGGTAGATGATGCCTTGAACCGTTCGGAGTCTTGCGGTGGGCATTTCCGCGAGGAAAGTGCTACTCCTGAAGGAGAAGCTAAACGGGATGACGAGCATTTTGCTTACGTTTCCGCATGGCAATATAACGGCGACAATCAACCGGAAACGCTTCACAAAGAAGAATTAGTGTTTGAGAACGTGAAGCTAACCCAAAGGAGTTATAAATAATTTATCCACTCAATAAATAAATAGAAATCATGAGTGAAAAAACAATGAATTTAACGCTAAAAGTTTGGCGTCAAAAAAACGAAAATACCAAAGGTAAATTCGTTACTATACAGGCAAAGGGTATATCATCGGATATGTCTTTCTTGGAGATGCTTGATGTAGTAAATGAAGACCTTACCAGAAAAGGGGAAGACCCTATATACTTTGACCATGATTGCCGTGAAGGGATTTGCGGTATGTGCTCGCTACATATTAACGGGCAGCCACACGGACCTAAACAAGGAACTACTACCTGCCAATTACATATGCGCAGTTTCCATGATGGTCAAACCATTGTAATCGAACCTTGGAGAGCCGCTGCTTTTCCTGTAATCAAAGATTTGGCAGTAGATCGTACCGCTTTTGACCGTATCCAACAAGCCGGAGGTTATGTCTCTGTCAATACAGGAGGAGTGCCCGATGGCAATGCAATTCCTATTCCAAAGATCAAAGCAGACGAAGCCTTCGAATCGGCTACGTGCATTGGTTGCGGAGCATGTGTTGCTGCTTGTAAAAATGCTTCCGCTATGCTATTTGTTTCTGCCAAGATTTCACAGTACGCTTTGCTCCCACAGGGACAGGCAGAGCGTTATGATAGGGCACAGGCAATGGTTGAACAAATGGACAAAGAAGGTTTTGGTGCTTGTACCGTCACAAAAGCTTGCGAAGCGGAATGCCCGGTAGGTATTAAGCTTACAAATATTGCACGGATGAATAGAGATTATTTAAATGCAAAATTTTTTAAGGAAAAGACTATTCATTCATAAAAATTACTTTACACTAACTAACGATAAAGCGGCTTATCTCAATAGATAGCCGCTTTTGTTTTAGCTTGGTTGTTAGATCGATCAATACTCAATACAGTTAGGGGGTAGTCTTGGTTTTTGTTGTATCCTTTATACCTGCCAAGTTTAGCTTAATTGGTAGTGAATAGGAAACCCGTACCACTTCTCCTTTAATTGAACCCGGGGTCCATTTAGGTGATTTCTTAAGTAAATTAACTGCTTCCTCGCCTGTACCATAACCTAAATCGCGCAATATTTTAAAACTACTTAGTGTACCGTCCCTCTCCACAATAAAACTCAAATGCAAACTACCTGAAACCTCGTTCTTTTTGGCCTCTGCTGGATATTTATAATTTTCGCCTACCCACTTGTAGAAGGCGTGCATTCCACCTGGGAACCTTGGTTGTACATCTACCTTATTGAAGTCTTGCACGTTCTTCGTAGTGTCAGTCCTCACCAATACAACCTGTGGCGGAAGGGTCTCTTTATCTGCCTTGGTGCTTTTAACCTGCACAACTTTAGGAGACGGTATGTCGTTTTCCTTTTCCTGAGACGATGGGTTGTAGCCCACCACAACCACTTCCTCTAACGGTTGGTATCCAGTAGGTACAACCAAAGGTGATGCATTCAGCTTTTCTTTAGCGGTTCCCGCTAAAAGGAACTTAACCCGTAACACATGCTTGCCGTCTGGCATTTCTTTCACTACTTCCGGTAGCTGCAATACACGTATTACTTCCGCTTCCTGATCGTAGCCAATGGTATTTAGAACCTTTGTTTCAAGATTATTTGTTCCTTTCTCAAAAGCAATATCCACTGCCCCCTGTACCTCATTGATCTTTGCATCACCTAAGTACCGTACATGTGTTCCTACCAGTTTATAAAAATTTGTTGCCTCAGCCTGGCCAAGAGCAAGTTCTGTTAAACGCTCGGCCTTATCACTCACCTTTGCCGAAGAAAAAAGCAGCATGCCAATAAATAAAGGCATTGCTAATACATATTTTAGCAAGGCGGGCCTTTTTGATTTATCTTTAAAAAGCATCATAATTCTGTTTTTAATAAATGATTGATTGAGAAAATTATTTGTCAAAACGTTTGACGAAACCGAAAAAGTGCGACTAATAAGTAATTCTGCATAAGCCACCTTCTCCATATGGCTTTTGTTGATAGCCTCATCCGCAATGTATTCATGTGTCAGCTTCAGCGAATTGCTTAAACAATACACTATTGGATTAAACCAATTAAAGAGTTTAACCATCTCAACAAGAAGCACATCAAAACTGTGTAATTGACGTACGTGCACCTGCTCGTGATCAATCACCTTAGCACTTTCTTCCTGTGCACCATCCACTTTAATGGTGCGCATAAAAGAATAAGCATCTCCTTCATGGTTTGTCCGCAACCAGTTCCGTAAGTATATGAATTTACGCAACAGCAAAATTAACTGCACCAAAACTCCCCCTATATACAAATAAAACCATACAGGTAGCTGAAATCCATTGTCTGTACCCACGACATCGACGTTCGGTACAATTTCCAATGTCACTGCGTCTAAACTAGAGCGTGCTGCATATACGGTAGATGCACCAAAGGCATTTTGCAACCACTCCAACTGAATTAATGGCAGCACAAATGATAGCCCAGTCGTACCTATGAGATAGATTCTATTTAACTGAAAAAATGTTTCTTTCGATAAAAAGAATCTATAAAAACCGTAAAATAGGACTAGGTAAATATTGGCAATAACTAGGTAGTTCATCATATTTACTATTTTTAATCGGTTAGCATCTTCTATTTTTTCTTCGCTTTCTCCAAGAGCCTTAATAGTTCGTCTGTCTCCTTTATATTCAACCTATTTTCCTGAATAAAAAAAGAAAGCATCTTTTTAGCTGAATTATCGAAGTAGCCAGAAATAAGTTTTCCAGCAGCGAAATCCTTGTAATCATCCTTACTTACTTTTGGGAAGTATCGATGACTCTTACCAAAGCTCTCATGACCAACAAAACCTTTGGTTTCCAGAATACGGATAATAGTAGAAACTGTATTATAAGCAGGTTTAGGATCTTCCATTTGCTCTATGATTTCCTTCACAAAGGCTTTCCCTTGTTTCCATAATTCTTGCATAACCTGCTCTTCAGCTCTTGTTAATTCTTTAATATTCATAATTATTAATTTAAATAATTTATGTAACGTTGAGTACTCAATAATACAAACATAAAACTAAAAATTTAGTTTCACAACTATTTTTTTAGTTTTGCAAGTAAGAAGCAAAAAAAAACGCTCAGTTTAACTGAACGTTCCTACTATTATATATGTGGGGGTAATGTGGGCGATGGTATCTAATCCTTATGACTTAATGAAACGTATTCCATCTTACATTCAAAATAAAAATGACCTTACATTTAAAAATTCGGGTATCGTTATAAAAGACGCGTTTAATTCTATTTTTTCATGAACCAACTCTTTATCAACATGCGTACAGACGACTATTGCTGCTATAATAATTGGGATAAGTAATAATAAAAATGGTGAGATATTTGATAGATACGTTTTCATTTTTCGAAGGATTATATGTTAAACAATTGTTTTAATTATTCACTGTACAAAGAAACGATAGGTTTTCTCTAATTTAAAGTTTTTTAGACTAACGGTTCATATTTCTAGACAAACAGCCAAGTACGAGTCATCGACTCCTTTTCTTCGTTCATCGAAGAAAATATCATGTTTGTATATCGTAGCAAATGCTATACGCTATTAAATAATATATTTGCTAAATGAAAAACAAAATATGTTCTAATTGACGATTAAAAAATGAAGTGTTTATTAATATGAAAAGAAGCCATGTTATCTATCACATCTTGGTATGGCTTGTACTTGCAGCTCTATTGCTTTTAACCAGTGAAAATAAAACAAGTATTCCGCATATCACTTTTTATACCCTGTTCACACTTTCTAACATTACAATCTTTTACACTTCTTATTTTTTTATATCCTCTTATTTCATTGGTAACAAACGATACTTAACGGGCTTAATCATTGCCTTTGTATTTACACTTACGATTGCTCTCATTAAACTAGCAATTGCTGTTTACAATAGCGATATACTCATGCGCTATGGTGATAACTTGGAAAAAACCTTTACAAAAGGTGAATATTTTTCTTCTGCTATTATCATTACACTGTTCTTTATGTTTTTAGGATATGGTTTTAGGCTGGCGTCCAATTCTTATCAGATGGAACAGGCTAGAAAAACGCTGGAAACCGAAAAATTAAATGCTGAGTTAGCTTTTCTTAAATCGCAGATTAATCCACATTTTCTTTTTAATTCGCTCAATAATATCTATTCATTAGCTTACCAAAAGTCTGATAAAGCGCCAGAAGCAATATTAAAACTTTCAGAAATCATGCGATATATGTTGTATGAAAGTAATGATGACAAAGTATCGCTAGAGGATGAGATAAACTATTTGGAGAATTACATAGATTTACAGAAATTAAGAGTTAAGGAACAGGTGTATCTGGAGCTAACCATTCATGTGGATAACTATCAACATCGTATTATGCCCCTTTTGGTAATCTCTTTCCTTGAAAATGTATTTAAGCATGGTGTTGCAACCGACAAAGAGCATCCTATTCGTATTACAGTAGAGGTACAGAATAACCGATTACATTTTAGAGCTCAGAATAAGAAGAATAAACTAAATAAAGATAAAACCGGAGGTATAGGATTAACTAACTTAAAAAGACGTCTTGAGCTTGGTTATCCAGACAAGCACACATTTATTGTCCAGGATAATGAGGATTATTACAGCAGTGAATTATTCGTATATTTATAAACCGCAAATTTCTTAAGAAAATGATACGATGTTTAGTAGTAGATGATGAGCCGTTGGCCTTGGATATCATTACTGATTATATTCAAAAAATACCCGAGCTAACATTATCTGCAAGCACCACCAATGCTATTGAAGGGCTGGGCCTTGTTCAACAAGGTGCTATTGATTTGGTATTTTTGGATATACAAATGCCTGAACTTACCGGCATTCAGTTTTTGAAGATAATAAACGGTAAATGTGATGTAATTTTAACCACTGCCTATCCCCAATATGCCTTAGAAGGCTATGAGCTGAATGTTACAGATTACCTACTTAAGCCTATTGCATTTGATCGATTTTATAAATCTGTACAAAAGGTAATCAGCCAAAAAAACAACACACATATTCGAAACGTAGTAGCTGAGACACCATTACCTTCGAATAAAGTAGGCGAGTTCATTTTTGTAAAAACAGAACACAAAATACAAAGGATTGATTACGATGACATCTATTATATCGAAGGACTAAAAGATTATATCTCTATATTCACCTCTCAGGAGCGAATTATCACCCTTCAGAATATGAAACGCATGGAAGAGACTCTTCCAGAGGAACGCTTTATAAGAGTCCATAAATCTTATATTGTGGCGCTTGAAAAAATAGAAAGTATTGAACGTGGCCGAATATCACTTAAAGAAAAGTTGATCCCCATAGGAGATACTTATAAAGACTCCTTTTTTAAACGGATAGGAGAAAAATACAGTTAATGTTGAAGGCTTGCAGCAGCTAAATCCGATTTGGGTTTTCCTATAGTATTATATTCGCCGTTACCCTTGAGCACATTATTATAAACAAGTTTTTTCTCTTCTCTCAATATCTTTTTAGCTGCCCAAATCATCGTGTCCGTTCTATTGGCTAATTCATATACCCCGGTCTGAAAATAGTATCTTGAGACAATCTCCTTTTCTAACAGTCGTTTAATCTCTTCTTTATTTAACCGTAATTCATCTTTCACATTCTCTTTAATTTTATGCGCTACGTTCCTTATGTCGTTCATGATACCGTCGTTTGTATCTTTCTTGACAATTTCTGCTTTCAATTCATTTAAAAGGTAAGTTGCTTTCGATTGATAGTTTAAATCTTTCCCTTTTAAATAATCCGAAAAATGCTGATATTCTATCTCCGTCAGTTCAAATGTATTTGGCTTTTCTATTTTAGTATGCATATTATAATAAATAGTAGCATAGTCCGAAATATAAAATTTGTTTCTTAATACCTTTGCTATTGTACTTATCCTTCTTTCCTTTACCTGCACATCCGGATAGATACCACTTCCATTGTATACTTTTCTTCCATGTTTGGTTGTATATTCCGCAATTAAACTGTCGTTCAATTTATGTACATGTCCAATGCTATCTTTATGCGAATAATCAAGTGCTTGTATACATCTTCCAGAAGGTGTATAGTATTTTGCTACCGTAACCTTTACCATATTGTTATAAGGCAGTCTGTATGTCTGCTGCACAAGTCCTTTTCCAAAACTTTGCTCGCCCAAAACGACGGCGCGATCCATATCCTGTAGCGCTCCGGCAACAATCTCAGAAGCTGAAGCGGAATTATTGTTTATTAAAACAACTATTGGTAATGAGGGCAGAAGAGGTGAATTATTAGTAACATAAGAAAATACCTGATTAGCATGGCTACCGCGTTGCACAACAACTTCTTCGCCCTTATTGACAAATAAGTTAACTATTTTTACAGACTCTTGCAATATTCCCCCGCCATTGTCCCGTAGGTCGAGAACCAACCCTCGCAGTGTTGCTCTTTCTTTAAACCTTAGCAATGCATTCTGCACTTCATTTGCCGCCCCACTTAAAAATTTATCAAGCTTAATATACCCTATACCGTCTTCTAAATAGGTCGAAAAAGCAACATTGGGCTGAATTATTTGACCTCTCTTCACGTCAACATCCATCACTTGCCCGTTTTTACTTTCCCTAATTTTTAATTTTACTTCTGTGCCTGCAATTCCTTTTAGCTTATTACTTATGTCTATCGCTTTCTTTCCTTTCAAGGGCTCGTTTCCTATTGCGAGGATTTCGTCTCCAACGTGTAAACCTGCCTTAGATGCCGGACTTTGTTCAAACACCTCAGCAATAAAAAAAGTTCCATCGGTCTTTTCCATAATCCGAGCACCTAACCCACTATATTGCGTACTAACATATCTCAATTTAAAATCTTCAAGCTCAGATTCAGGAATAAATTCTGTATAAGGGTCAAGGCTCTCCAGCATAGCACCTATCCCCGCCTTCATTAAATCATCTGAATTCACCTCATCAACATAATTCAAACTAACCTGACGGTATAATGCGGAAAATATTTCTAGGTTTTTCCCTATGTGAAATAGGTCATCTTTTATAAATGTAAAGGCCGTTAGAGAAAGCCCTACCAGCAACCATAATGACACGTTGAACCATCGTTTATTTTTGATTAATCGTTTCATTTACCGGTAAATTTAAAGATGCTCCCTACAAGGCAAACATTAGCTTCATCATAATCTATTACTAGACAAATTGGCAAGCCCCTTTTTTAGGGTGAACAATATATATTCAGGTTTTCTTTTTACTCTTTCGGCCAATCGGTCAATCAACTCTTGTTCTTTACCTGTCTGATAGGTAAGATCTTCTTCTGAAAGATGATTGTACTTACGTTTAACTTTTTCTTTAAGAATTTGCCAATCTGCTTCGTTTAAAGTAAGAGCTGTCATAAATCATCGTTTTAAACAAAATAAAACAAAATTTCTTCCAAAACAAAACACCTTAACGATTTAAGTTTTTTTATTTGACTAATTCTACCAAGATATTTTTTGTTCATTATCAACTAATTGATTGTTAATAAGTTATATGATTTAAACAATTTAGGCTCGAAATTTGTGGATAGTGTGAGCGGTACTAAAACATTACCCGAACTAAAGAATTAACAATTAAAAACTTCGTATTAATATGAAAAAAACACTTTTATCTATTTGTATATTAATTAGTACAGTGACGTTCGCTTCTGCCCAACTATTACCGACCTTTCAATTAGGTATAAAGGGCGGGTTAAATTTTTCTTCTTTGAAGACTGACGACAATTGGTTCGACAAAAGCAGTCGTACGGGCTACCAAGCAGGTCTATGGGCTCGTATAGGCGGGGCAGGCTTTCATTTTCAACCGGAGCTCTATGTAACCGGTAAAAATGCAAAAGCGACAGTGAACGAAGGAGATGCTGAAGTAAAAATGGATTTCACCAGCTTAGATTTACCCCTTTTATTGGGAACAAGAATAGGATTAGGCCCCATCGCTGCCCGTGTGCAAGTAGGTCCGGTAATTTCCTTTCTAATTGATAAAGACAATTCTATTTTCGACAGATTAGGTGATGTTGGTAGAACTGGCTCTTATAAAAGTCAGGCGATTGCCTTAACAGGCGGTGTAGGGGTAGATATCATGCGACTTAGAGCTGACCTTCGTTATGAACACGGCTTAAGCAACTTAACTAAGGACGGCGCAGAATCTCAAAAATTAAATTTATGGACAATTGGGATTGGCTATAGGTTATTCTAAAAATACTTAACTCAAAGAGATTAAAGCAGACCATAGAGGTCTGCTTTATTTTTTAGTATCCTCTTTATAAACGCCAATTTTCGTTTGCATAATAACGGCAATAGTTCTGGCTCTAAACTTCACCTCTTCTGCATTTACTCCTGCAAATAGCTCATCAACGGTAAGCTCCCATATTTCTAGCCATCGATCAAAATGTATGGTCTTAAATGCAGATAGATAATTTAAGTTCATATGTTTATACATCATACCACCACTATATCCACCGGTTTTAAATAAAATATTCTCCCAAAATGATACAATAGTCGGGATATGCTCATCCCAATTTATGGGAATAACACTTGTAAAATAATGCCCAATCAGCACATCTTTTGTAGCTCTTTCGTAAAACGATCCAACCAATCTTTCTATGTCTTCTCGACTGCTAATATCTAACATCATTTTATAATTTTAACGTAGCCCTACAAAGATAAGCATAAAAAAGGCTACCAAGAGTTTGGTAGCCTTCCGTCAGATACTAAAACAAACAGTACATACTTCTAAAGTACTTTACCGTTATCTTTTGCTTCGCCTTATTCTATTTAAGCGAAGCTTTTTCTTTATATTATGAATACCTTTACGGCTTCAACGTTCTTTGTTCCTGCTCACCTCAATAAGATGATTTAGATAGGAGACCTTGTTGAGAATTTATTTACTACAAACAGCCCTATTGATTCTGCGTGTTAACATAGAAATAACGTGCCAATTTTAAAATATCCCTCAAGACAATAAAAAAGCCGTTTTAAGAATGTTTCCCCAAATGCACACAGCCACAAACTGTAGAATTATATACACACATAGGGCAACAAAAAAGAGAGCCGGGAATGAATATGATTATATTATCTTTGTAGACTATGAATGCAGCTGAAATCAACAATCGTTGGCGTGTATTACAAAAGCATACGGCGTCACATTTTGATACCGATACACCCGATATAAAAATTCTTCTTTTTTTGATTGGTGTTCAAGAGTTAGGAAAGGGACCCATGACGTTCAGTAAAAGGCAAAAAGAGGAATTGATGCATATAGCAACCTGTAGGTTATTTAGTGGCATGGGTTTTTATGAACTTGAAGGATTAGACCAAGATGGCTGGCCTCATTGGCGACTTATAAAGCCCATCCCGAATTACACTTTACTGGAGCAAGAAATGATTCTTAAATCATTGATCATTGACTATTTTGAAGAACAAATCCCTAATTCAACCACGCTGTAAACAATTATATCTTTTCTTAAAAATGAAGAAAATTATTCTCTTATTGCTCTGTATTTTTGTCGGTCTTTTTAGTTATGCGGCGCTTCCCGAACATAGTTATATCCGTATAACCGTAAATAACAAAGAATGTATTGTACAATTAAGCAATCTGACGCCGAAACATCGCGATAACTTTATTAAACTTGTTAAGGAAAGCATTTATGACAGTACTCTTTTCCATAGAGTAATAAAAGATTTTATGATTCAGGGCGGGGATCCAGATTCGAAAGGAGCTGCTTCTGGGACGCTTTTAGGTGAGGGTGATTTAGGATATACTATCCCTGCAGAATTTAACGATAGCCTTTTTCACAAAAAAGGTGCACTTGCCGCTGCTCGAGACAATAATCCTGAAAAAGCCTCAAGCGCAACTCAGTTTTATTTGGTGCAAGGTAAAAAATATACTGCAAAAGAGCTGGACCGTATGGAAGAACTCAAACTAAAGGGACAAAAAATTCCCGAGACACATCGCAAGGTATATGAAACACTGGGTGGCTCACCTTTTTTAGACCATAACTATACCGTGTTTGGTGAAGTTGTTAAAGGTATAGATCTTATTGACAGCATCGCGGCTCTTCCTACGGACAGTAACGATAGACCCTTGCAAAATCAAATCATAAAAATGGACATCCTTACACCCCTAGCTGTACGAAAACTAGAAGCCGAATTAAAGGGGGAGCCTTATAAACCATCCATATTCAGGCGTTTTTTAGATCTATTTGTCAAGGACAATTATTAACAGTAACCACGACGGAATGGTCATGACTATATTTATAGCACCCTTTCTTGATGTTCAGAACAACGGATGACGAAAATTATAACTTACAACGTAAACGGTATAAGGGCCGCCTTGCGCAAAGACCTATTAAGTTGGCTCAAAACAACCAACGCTGATATTATTTGCCTGCAAGAAATCAAGGCATCTCCCGATCAATTAATAGATCTTCTACTGCTAGAAGGCTTAGGCTATGAACATTATTGGTTTCCCGCGGAAAAAAAGGGGTATAGTGGCACTGCCATTTTAACAAAAAAGACGCCTAAACATATTGAATACGGGTGTGGCATTGAACTATATGATAAAGAAGGCAGAATAATCCGCGCTGATTTTGAAGCCTTTTCTGTTATTAGCGCTTATTTCCCTTCCGGATCTAGCGGAGATTTAAGGCAAGATTTCAAGTATCAATTCTTGGACGACTTTCAACAGTATAGCGACAAACTTCTTACGGAAATACCCAATCTTGTTATTTCCGGAGATTACAATATCTGTCATAAAGCTATCGATATTCACAATCCTAAGGCTAATGCTAACTCATCTGGCTTTTTACCAGAAGAGCGGACGTGGATGGACGGTTTTATAAATAGTGGTTATATCGATTCTTTTAGACATCTACACCCCGAACCTCATCATTATACCTGGTGGAGTTATCGAGCCAACGCCCGTGCTAAAAATTTGGGTTGGCGTATTGATTATAACATGGTAAGCAAGGCCCTTGAGCATAAGATTAGACACGCACAAATTTTACCAGAAGCGGTACATTCAGATCATTGTCCTGTGTTGTTAGAATTGGATGCCTTTCTTTAATAAGTAGTCAATTGCAAGCATAATAACTATACCCTAACAGCTTAACTCTGGCTGGTATGATCGGAAATGATAACCCACTTATCGGCTATTTTCTTAAAAAGAAGGGTAAAAGTTCCACCGATATCACCCTTCTTTCGTGTTAAATGCCACTTACCGAGCACGAAATAGTAATCCTCTGACAAGGGATTAACTTGCAAGAGGTCAAACTTAAGTTTTCCCATACTTGCTTGGTCGGGATAGGTTTTAAGGTAACGATCAAAAGCTGCCTGCCAGCCATACACTGGCCCTTGGCTTCCAACAAAAAGCAAGCTATCGCTTTTCCAGTAAACCTCCATAAAAGCGGCAACGTCCCCTTTGTTCCAAGCCTCCTGCTGTAAACTCATCGCTCCTCTTATATCTTTTTCGGCATTATTTTGTCCATATACTTGTAATACACCCATTAATAAGATACTGCAACATAAAAAAATTGTCTTCATCTGTTATTTTTTGTTTTTTTGATCAGTAGAGCCATTGATTATTAAAATCATCAGTTGGAATTACACTTTAAAACCTAAATCCGGCAATTTCATTCAGCGTTCACACATCTTAGGCTCGTAAATGTAATTCTTTAAAGGGATTAAATTAGTGATTATCTATCATTATTAGTGATTTTTCCTTAAAATCGCCGATAACTCAATCCATATATAAATTTAGTAACAAAAATGCTATTCAACTTTTAAAATTAAGTATTTGGTAGATTGGTAAAATATTTTATACCTTTGACTTAATGCTTTAGGGGTGTCCCATTTTTGGGGCTGAGAGTTACCCTCACAACCTGCTCAGGATAATGCCTGCGAAGGGAAAAGTAAGAGCCTCATCACTGTTATTTCTTTGGTGACTTCTAAAGCAAAAAATTATTGCAATTATGGAAGTCATCATCAATCAAAAAACATTTTACGTAAACTCCAATAGTTTAACTGAAGCCTTACAGCTTTATGGCCTTTCGCTAAAAAAGGGTATTGCAATCGCTGTAAATAATCGTGTTGTTCCGAAGTCGTCCTGGAATTCCTATTCACTACAACCGTCAGATCAAATAACTGTAATCACGGCCGCTCAAGGTGGTTAACGTAATATGATTGTCTAAAATAACGAATTAAACTTATCTCCATGAAAATAGAAAAACTTCCCACAGAACAAACAATCAGTAGAACACCTTTTCCTGGTTCAAAGAAAATTTATGTTAAGGGTAATATTCATAAAATCCTTATTCCTATGCGTGAAATTAGTTTGGCTCCCACTACCGATCGCTTTCGCAATATAACGGAAGAAAATTCACCTGTCACAATTTATGACACCAGTGGGCCTTATACAGATCCGGCAGTAGAAATTGATGTTCGGAAAGGACTGCCCAAGCTGCGTGAGCAATGGATCGAAGAGCGCAATGATACGACCAAGCTCGAATCCATTTCTTCCGAATATGGAAAATCGCGTCTTTTCAATCCCGATCTCAATTATCTACGGTTTGAATATTCGCAGAAGCCCAAAAAGGCAAAACAAGGCCACAACGTTTCTCAAATGCATTATGCCAGGCAGGGAATTATTACACCTGAAATGGAATTTATTGCCATTAGAGAAAACCAGCGTCTGGAAGAGCTTTATAGTAAAAACAATGACATGTGGCAACAACATAAAGGACACAACTTCGGTGCCTTTAGTCACAAGGGCTTTATAACTCCTGAGTTTGTGCGAGAAGAAATTGCTAGAGGAAGAGCTGTACTTCCAAGCAATATTAACCATCCAGAAATAGAACCAATGATTATTGGAAGGAATTTTTTGGTTAAAATAAATGCCAATATTGGCAATTCCGCGGTGACATCCAGTATTGAAGAGGAGGTAGAAAAAATGGTTTGGGCCATCCGGTGGGGCGCTGATACAGTGATGGATTTATCAACAGGTAAAAATATCCACGAAACACGCGAATGGATTATCAGGAATTCACCCGTTCCCATTGGTACCGTTCCCATTTATCAAGCGCTGGAAAAAGTAAATGGAAAAGCAGAAGAATTGACCTGGGATATTTTTAAAGATACACTTATCGAACAGGCAGAGCAGGGTGTAGATTATTTCACCATCCACGCAGGGGTTCGCCTTCCTTATGTTCCGCTCACTGCAAAACGTGTAACGGGTATTGTTTCACGAGGAGGGTCGATTATGGCTAAATGGTGTTTGGCCCATCATCAAGAGAATTTTTTATATACACATTTCGAAGACATATGCGAGATCATGAAGGCTTACGATGTTAGTTTTTCATTAGGAGATGGTTTACGACCCGGATCAATTGCTGATGCAAATGATGCAGCCCAATTTGCTGAACTTGAAACGTTAGGAGAATTAACACAACTTGCATGGAAACATGATGTTCAGACCATGATCGAAGGGCCCGGACATGTTCCAATGCATATGATTAAAGAAAATATGGATAAACAGTTGAAGGAATGTGGTGAGGCTCCTTTTTATACCTTAGGGCCGCTTACAACAGACATAGCTCCCGGGTATGACCACATTACTTCCGGCATTGGAGCAGCGATGATAGGGTGGTTCGGCACATCTATGCTTTGCTACGTAACACCCAAAGAGCATTTAGGCTTACCTAATAAAAAAGATGTAAAAGATGGGGTAATCACCTATAAGATTGCTGCACACGCGGCAGATCTAGCAAAGGGACACCCCGGAGCTCAACATCGCGATAACGCGATGAGCAAGGCGCGATTTGAATTTAGATGGGAAGATCAGTTCAATTTAGCCTTAGATCCTGACACCGCGCGTGAATTTCATGATGAAACACTTCCCGCTGAGGGCGCTAAAACAGCTCATTTCTGCAGCATGTGCGGCCCAAACTTCTGTAGTATGAAGATCACACAAGATGTTAGAAAATATGCAGAGGAGCAAGGCCTAAACGAAAAGGAGGTATTCGACAAAGGTATGGATGAAAAAGCCGCGGAATTTAGAAACAACAACTTTGAAATTTATTCGTAATTCGGTGAATAAGCGGCCATGAAAACTGTTGTCATAACGGCGGAAACCTTTTTAAAAGACGAGATCGAGCACATTGAGGAGTTATTTGATGCGGGCTTACAATGCTTGCACATAAGGAAGCCCTCAGCGGATTCAAACAGAATAAAACGTTTTATAGGTTCTATCAATAGTTCGTTTCATAATAGAATTATCGTTCATAAACACACTGAATTAATACACTATTTTAATTTAGCAGGTGTGCATGTTAACAGGAGTCAATTTAAATCATTAAGAATGCCCTTTGGTATAGTATCTACTTCGGTTCATGCACAAGCGGAGCTCGAAGAATTGGATAGACAAGAAGGCCAGCTTTTTATAAGCCCCGTATATGATAGCATATCAAAAAAGGGATATTTAGGCAATTGCGAACTGCTTTCCCTTGGCAGACATGCAAGAAAATGTACGTTAATCGCCTTAGGCGGCATTAACGATCAAAACATACAAAAAGTAAAAGAACATGGATTTGATGGAGCGGCATTACTGGGATATATATGGGAAAGTGACAATCCTTTAAAGCGTTTTCTTCATATCAAAAACTTAATAAATTAGATGAAAGTCATTGCAAAACTTCACTATATTACCCATCCTACGAGCCATTTAAGCACCTTGGAACAGGTAAAAATGGTTACCGCCGCAGGGGTAGAATGGATTCAATTCCGACGAAAAGATTTGACTGACTCCGCTTTTAGGCAGGAAGCCTCTCTCAGTATGAATCTAGCGAAAGCAAATAAAGCAACCTTTATAATAAATGATAGGGTATTTGTTGCCCAAGAGTTGGAAGCAGACGGCGTTCACCTTGGTAATGAAGATATGAACCCTATGAAAGCACGTGAAATCCTTGGAGATGACAAGATTATCGGATGCACGGCTAATACCTTTGATGACATTCTCCGCCTCAGTTTGTTACCCATTGATTACATCGGACTAGGTCCTTACCGACACACCCCTACAAAGACAAAACTAAGTCCGATTTTAGGGCTTTCCGGTTATTTGGATATTCTCCAGAAAATGGCTGATCACAATATCTCCATTCCTATTATTGCCATAGGCGGTATCTTACTGAATGACCTTACTGCCTTGTTTAATACCGGTATACATGGGATAGCACTTTCAGGAGCAATTACCAGTAGCGATTCTCCACAAACTTTATGTAATAACATATTAAAAGAAATTGAAAGAACGTATGACACAAACATTAAAGATTGCCGATAAAATTTTCTCCTCCCGATTATTTACCGGAACTGGAAAATTTGGATCCACAAAAACAATGGAAGAAGCGCTCTTAGTTTCTGAAAGTGAGTTGGTAACAGTAGCGTTAAAACGTATTGAACACCAGCAAAGGGAACAAGACAACTTGTTAGCATGTCTTCATCATGCTCATATAAACCTACTGCCGAACACTTCCGGTGTCCGTACAGCTAAAGAGGCTATTCTTGCAGCAGAATTGGCAAGGGAGGCATTAGAAACAAATTGGTTAAAACTAGAAATACATCCAGATCCTAAATATTTAATGCCTGATCCCATCGAAACGTTAAAAGCAGCGGAGGAGCTTGTCAGATTGGGCTTTATAATACTTCCTTACTGTAACGCAGATCCTGTACTTTGTAAACGCTTGGAAGAGGTTGGCGTTGCTGCAGTGATGCCTTTAGGAGCTCCTATTGGCAGCAACCAGGGACTGAAAACGCTGTCTATGTTGGAGATCATCATTGCACAATCGACAGTGCCCGTAATAATTGATGCAGGTATTGGAAAACCCAGCCATGCCGCACAGGCAATGGAAATAGGAGCAGATGCAGTGCTAGTAAACACAGCGATTGCTACAGCCGAAAACCCCATTAATATGGCATTGGCATTTAAACAGGCGGTCATTGCGGGTCGACTAGCTTATGAATCAGGCTTAAGTCCAATGATCAAAAAAGATGCTTCTGCCTCTAGTCCGCTTACTTCCTTCTTAACCGTTTAAAATATGTTTTCGGAAAGTTTTAATAAATATAGATGGGAAGCGGAACAAATTTCCATCTATGGAAAAAATGCCTTGGATGTTGAAAAAGCGTTGAGCAATATAAAGCGATCATATGAAGATTTTAAAGCGCTAATTTCACCTGCTGCCACACCGTTCATAGAACAGATGGCCCAAATCAGCCATCGTGAAACTCAAAAACGTTTTGGTAAAACAATTCAATTATATGCACCTCTCTATTTATCAAATGAATGCCAAAACATATGTACCTATTGCGGTTTCAGTTTGGATAACAAAATACCGCGCAAAACATTAACAACCTTCGAGTTATTACAAGAAATTGATGCCATTAAACAGATGGGTTACCAACATATATTATTGGTAACGGGAGAAGCCCAACAAATGGTTGGCATGGATTATTTTAAAAAAGTACTACCTATCGTTAAATCTCATTTTGCACACGTTGCTATGGAAGTACAGCCTCTAGATGAACATGAATACCAAGAATTACACACACTTGGCGTGAATACAATTTTAGTATATCAAGAAACCTATCACCAAGAAGACTATAAAACACACCATCCTAAAGGTAAAAAATCGAATTTTTATTACCGACTTGAAACACCCGACAGGATTGGGAAGGCAGGTATACATAAAATAGGTTTAGGTGCCCTGTTGGGATTAGATGACTGGCGTACGGATAGTGCTTTTACGGCTCTTCATCTCCTTTATTTAGAAAAGCATTATTGGAAAAGTAGGTTTTCGGTTTCTTTTCCGCGACTAAGACCACATGCTGGTGGATTAGTCCCCAAGTCAATTATAACGGATGCTGAATTAGTTCAGTTGATATGTGCGTGGCGAATTTTTAACAGCGATATAGAACTATCTATGTCGACACGAGAAAGCTGGACCTTTCGTGATAACATCATAAAATTAGGCATCACCTCCATTAGTGCAGGTTCTAAAACCAATCCGGGAGGTTATGCCGTTGAACCCGAAAGCCTTGAACAGTTTGAGATTGATGATAGCAGATCTCCGTCACAGATAGCCCGTATTATTAAGGAAGCAGGTTACGACCCTATTTGGAAAGATTGGGACGCTATTCTTCAAACTACTTAACAAAATGTAATATGTTAAAACAAGAAAGACAGTATTTTGACCGCCATATAAAATTAAAGGACTTTGGTGAGGCCGCTCAGAACAAGCTTTTTAATGCGAGAGTTTTGGTCGTCGGTGTCGGTGGCTTAGGGTGCCCTTTACTTCAATATTTAGTTACCGCAGGGATAAAAACACTTGGAATCGTGGATGGAGACAATATCTCAGCTAGTAATCTGCATAGACAAATTCTTTACACGCTACAGGATGTAGGTTTTCCTAAAGTAGAAATTGCTTCGAAAAAATTAATGTCTTTACAGCCCTTTGTTCGTATCGAAACCCATAATTTCTATTTAAATAGCCAGAATATTTTAAAAATTTTTAATGAATACGATATTATTGTCGACGGTACTGATAATTTCGTTACACGCTTTTTAATAAACGATGCCTGCGTTATACTGGGCAAACCACTGGTATCAGGTGCAATCAATGATTATACCGGACAACTCTCTGTATTTAACTATAAAGGAGGCCCCACTTATAGATGTCTCTTCCCCGAAGAGCCATTGGATGAAGATTGTACCTCTTGTTCCGTAAATGGTGTTTTAAATGTGCTCCCTGGATTGATTGCGCTTTACATGGCCAATGAAGTAATCAAAATAGTTACCGATTATGGAGAAGTTCTTTCCGGCAAATTGTTATTGATTGACATACAAAGTAATCATCATCAAATTATATACATTGACGCCATTCCTGAACACCAGCGAATAACTAAACTTCCATTAGCTAAAACCGAAATACCTTCAGAGGGAGAAAGTGAGGAAACAAACAAAATTTTGTTGAGTCTCCGAGACGTGCAGGAATATTTAGCGAAAAATCCAAAAACACAACTTATTGATGTTCGTGAAACGTGGGAATTCGATGAATATAATATTGGCGGTCAAAACATTCCCTTATTTGATCTTGTAACAAGAAAAAATGAAATCGACTCGGTTAATACGATAGTTTTTTTGTGCCAAACGGGCAAGAGAAGCCTATATGCTGCGCATATGTTGAAAAATGATGTAAAAAGTATCTTGGCTGCTCGTTTAAATGATAGCTCGCTATCTTAATTTTTCGTTATTTTGGTGTCGTTCTTTATCTCGTATATTTTTTTTCTCCAAATTTTTTTCCAACGCTTCTGTAAGGTTTATTCCCGTTTGATTAGCTAAACAGATCAGCACAAATAAAACGTCCGCCATTTCATCCGCGAGGTTTACTTCTTTATCCGATTTTTTGAAAGACTGCTCTCCGTATTGCCTTGCCATTATACGAGCAACTTCCCCCACCTCCTCCATGAGCATCGCCGTATTAGTAAGCTCATTAAAATAACGGACACCAATCGTTTTAATCCAATTATCTACTGTTTCTTGTGCTTCCTGTATAGTCATTTCTCCGTCGTGATAAGCTCGCTTCTCAGCGCACTTTAGTTAATAATTTTCTTTATCTTTTGTATTCATCATGATAGTAACCGGCCCGTCATTGAGCAAGCTAATTTTCATATCCGCCCCAAATACACCTGTTGCTATCTTCTTATTTAACAGAAATTCCAATTCTTCAATCATCTTTTCATAGAGCGGTACAGCGACTAACTGTTTTGCTGCCCGGATAAAAGAAGGTCTATTTCCTTTTTTTGTTTGCGCAAATAAGGTAAACTGTGAAATGAGTAATACATTCCCTTCAATGTCTAAGACGGACCGATTCATTAATCCGTTGTCGTCTCCGAAAATGCGCATATTTACAATTTTTTGGGCTAACCATTTCACATCATCCACCACGTCCTCTTGTTCAATGCCTAATAAAACAAGCAATCCATCATCAATCTGGCCGGTTATGTTATTATCTACTTTACAGGAGGCCTTCGAAACGCGTTGCACAACGGCTCTCACGATACTTCCCCCCGCTCCGCCCATAGTCGGGCGATATTAATAATGGTTATCGATGCATGCTGCATGTCTTGAACGGAAACCCATTCTTGTTTACCATGGAAGGCATGTTCTCCAGCAAAGATGTTCGGACAAGGCAATCCCATAAATGATAAACGAGATCCATCGGTTCCTCCACGTATACTTCTTCTTATAGGTGTCAATCCTGCTTGTTGTATTGCCTTTAATCCGATATTCATTACTTCAGGATACTCATCAAGTACCTGCTTCATATTTCTGTATTGTTCTTGAACTTTTAATGAATAGCTGCAATTCGGATATTGATTGATAACGCGCATAACAACCGCTTCAAGCTCCTGTTCGTGCCTTTCCAGAAGCGCATCTGAAAAATCCCTCACAATGAATTCAATTGTTGCCTGCTCTACAGTGCCAGATATTGATACTGGGTGAATAAAACCTTCTTTACCAGCAGTCGTTTCGGGAGATAATCTATCTTTTGGAAGCGCTTCGATTATTTCAGCGGCTATCTTGATAGCACTTTTCATCTTCCCTTTAGCAAAACCTGGATGAGCGCTTACGCCATCAATCGTTACAACTACGCCATCTGCAGAAAAAGTTTCATCTTCAATAGATCCAAGCGTTTCTCCATCAACTGTATAACCGAAATCTGCTCCTAATTTTTTAAGATCCACCTTATTTACACCACGCCCTATTTCTTCATCTGGCGTAAATAAAAGACGTATTTTACCATGTTTTATTTCAGGATGCTTTATAAGCAAGGATATTGCATCCATTATTGCCGCCAATCCGGCTTTATTATCTGCTCCCAATAATGTTGTACCGCTTGCTGTGATAATATCGTTTCCATATTGATTTGTTAAATCAGGGTGGTTGGATTTCGTGATAACTTGACCGTTATCGTCTGGCAAGATAAGATCCTGTCCTTGATAATTATAATGAACGATCGGTTTAACGTCCTTTCCACTGCAATCGGGAGAAGTATCCATATGAGAACAAAAGCAAATAACCGGGATATTGTCTTCAGATGTGTTATTTTCAAGCGTTGCATATACATAACCGTATTCGTCCATATGAGCGTCACTTAATCCAAGCACTAATAATTCTTCAACTAAAATTTTCCCTAATTCTTTTTGCTTTTCTGTAGACGGCTGGGTTAAAGACGATGGGTCACTTTGCGTATCTACCTTAACATAACGTAAAAACCTTTCTATAACCTGATGCTCGTATGACTCTATCAAAATACTCATGCTGTAAAATTAAGAAAATTAAAATCTTCCCTCTACCCTTTTTAAACCTTCTTTGGCTTTATTTTCTATGCTACTTTCGTAATCATGATTCTTCATGTTAATTGCTTTATTATAAGAATCAGCGGCTTGTTTATATTGCTTCCTTCGCATATATATATCACCTAAAAGCACAGCCGCATTAGCAGCATAATAATATTTACTGTGCTCTCCGAAAGCTATCGTATAGTTATAAAATTTAATTGCACCAGCCATTCCTCCAGTTTCATGAAAAACCCGTCCAAATCGATAACAATATTCTATTTTGTATCGCTTTTCTTTATATGTGTTAGCATTTTCATTGTTTAGGATTTCTTTCGCTTTGTCGTAATATCCACCATCGAATAAAAATCTTGCTCTCAGTAAAGCTGGATTCGGTTCTCCTTCGCTGGCTTCATTGATAGCCTGTTTGTCTTTTTCATCAAAGGAGGCACCTTCCTTTTTTACCTTCGTTATAAAAGTATTGTATTTAACCTCATCTCCCTTTAATATTGCGATGTATGCTAAATGTAAATAGGTATCTTTAATAAGACTTGCTCCCCTTGTTGATTGCAAAAAGTCATGAAGCTGAACAGCAGCTGACAGGTCTAGTTTATTAAGTTTTGCCATACCCAGTAGATAATCAAGGTAGGGATAATCCGTGTACCCTGATTTAGTAGGTCTGTTCATTAAATAACTGATAGCCGCCCCGTTATGTCCCGTTTTATAGGCAGCGTATGCTCGAATATATACTTTTAATAAGCTCGTATCATCTAATCTTTCGGTGGCAGTTATTATTTTGTCAAATGCATCTTTTTCCTTGGTTATATTTACCCAAACTTGACTCAAGTAAAAAACTGATTCGTCATAAAAAATATCATAAGTAGAACCGGGTAAATTATCCACGAGCTCTTCTAGCATTCTTTCGCCCTTCTCGGTACCTCCCCGTACTCCAAGAGTTCCTAGGGCCTTTTGTGCGCCAGAAGGTAAAGACCCAATAACAGCATTCAACATCCCTAGCCCCTTATAATTTGGCAGGAATTCCGGATATTTTTCCGTATTCTCCTGAAGCATGTTATAAGCACGTTTGATCTCTAGCGCACTGGTGACGTATTCTTGATATCGTCCGCGTAAGAGCGACCATTGTAAATTAATCTCTGCTTGCGCAAAAAGATAATAGGGCGAATCTTTACTATCGGCACTTATTTTCGATAAGCGTATTGACTTATTTTTTTTTAGCTTATCAAATTCAATTTTATTATCTGACGCAAGAATATAAAAATAGTCGATGTAATTTTCGATCAGATATACCATGCTATTAGCAGGATTCAGCGCTCTTTCTTTTTCTATATATTGTCTGGCCAGATCAAGCCTTAGGTTCATGACCTCGTAGTAAGCATTTTTACAATTTGTGCTAAACTCGAAAGAGGCTTTGGATATAAATCCAGTCAACATTAATAGGATAAATACGATGAATCTGAGTGCCATTTAAAGGATTGAATAGATGAACCAAATTGAGGTACGAAATAGCATTAACAGTGCCAAAATTCATGGACAATAAAAAAGCCCAGGACATATGACCTGAGCTTTACAATTCTATAAATGCGTGTTATGCTTGAACGATATTGTCTTCAACGAAGGCTTCATCCACCAAAATACGGCCACAGTGCTCACAAACAATAATTTTCTTACGCTGACGTATATCCAATTGTCTTTGAGGCGGTATTTGGTTATGACATCCTGAACAGGAATCTCTATCTATAGTTACGACAGCAAGTCCATTTTTAGCATTGTTCCGTAATCTATTATATGCTATAAGTAAGCGTTCTTCAATTTTCGATTCCGCATCGTCCGCCTTTTTTATTAAGGCATCTTCGTCCTTTTGTGTTTCAGAAGTAATGGTGTCTAATTCCTCTTTTTTAACTGATAAATCTTTTCTCCGTTCTTCTAAATCTCCCTGCGTCTTTTCATAAACATCAGTTTTATTTTTGATCTCAAATTCATGCTCGCGAATTTTTTTCTCGCAAACTTGAATTTCCAATCCCTGAATCTCAATTTCTTTGGTAATAGCATCGTATTCACGATTGTTTTTTACCTCATTCAGTTGTGACTCATACTTTTTGATCGCCGCCTGAGCTTCCTTAATCATATTTTTACGATTAACGATAGCATCTTCCAAATCATCCAGTTCTGTTCTGTTTTTTTCGATACGTGTTTCTAAGCCTGCCACCTCATCCTCAAGGTCTGCTACCTCGATTGGTAATTCGCCACGAACTTGGCGAATCTTGTCAATTTTAGTATGGATTGTCTGCAGATCCCAAAGGGCCTGCAACTTTTGCTCTACGGTTTGTTCCATTAAATATAATAATTTATTGGGTTTGTATTTATTCCGGTTAAACGGACTGCAAAGTTAGGAAATTTTTTTTGAATTATTTCCAACAATAATTCTTGTGTAAACTGCTCACTTTCAAAATGTCCAACATCCGCAATAAGGATTTTTCCTTCGGCATCAAAAAATTCATGATACTTGTAATCTCCTGTTATAAAAGCATCTGCACCCATCCTGATAGCTTGTGGTAATAAAAAGCCCCCGGCACCACCGCAAACGGCCACACGTTGGATATTTTTCTTTTTTAATTTAGTATATCTTATCACTTGCAAATGAAGATTTTCCTTTATTTGTGCCAAAAAATCCAGTTCACTTAATGCTATTGGCAACATTCCGATCATTCCGCTTCCAATACTGCTGTAAGCGTTCTGTAACTTATATATATCATAGGCAACCTCTTCATATGGATGATTTTCGTACATCGCAACTAAAAGCTTCCGCTCTAAATGCTGTGGATATACAACCTCTATCCGTTCTTCCGGTTCTGTGTGTTGTTCACCAATCGTTCCGACATAAGGAGTTGAACCCTCCTTTGCCCGAAAAGTTCCTAGACCATCGGTACTGAAACTACATTGATCATAATTTCCGATAGCACCGGCACCTATATTAAATAAAGCGTTCCTTAACGACTCAGCGTGAGTTTTAGGAACAAATACAGCCAATTTATTAAGCAGGTTTTCCTTTGGAGATAGTATGGAAAGATCCTGCAGTTTTAATTTTTCGGCAATCTTTCTATTTACACCGCCGAATATGTTATCAAGATTCGTATGTATCGCGTAAAGAGCTATATCATGTTTAATGGCTTTCATTACCGTTCTCTCAACATAGTTACTTCCATTAAATCGCTTGAGTCCTTTAAAAATGATTGGATGATGTGAAATAATTATATCACAGTTTGTGCTAATAGCTTCTTCAACCACTTCTTCAGTACAGTCTAAAGAAATAAGCGCCTGGTTTATCTCTTTGTTATGATCACCCACCAATAAACCCGAATTATCATATGTCTCCTGATAAGGCAGTGGAGCAATGTCTTCTAAATATTTGGCTAATTCTGCTAATCTCATGGTCCTAATTATTTTCTGTTTTCTTCTGCTAAAAAAGCATTATGATCATTTAAAAGAGATCTGAAATTATTCATTTTTACCCAATATGCTATAAAATAGAAAAAATAAACCAAGTTTAGACCAACAAGGAGGTTAACAGATAAAGGAAACATTGTCACGACATATAATATACCTACTGTTATTCCTGTTGAACGCCCAGGGGATTCTTCTTCCGCGATCTTCCGATCATAAAATTCATTTGTCAATGAGTCTGACATCCGTTTTGCTAATTCAAAGTTCCAATAAATATTGAAAATCGGGATCAGAATTAACCATGCTTCCCACGGTTTCATATGTCTATTAGCGGGGTCGATCAACTTTAATGTTGCTCGAAAGGTGTTGGCATAAAAGGCTTTAATAATTAAACATATTAACGCAAAAACCCCTGCAGCAATTATCGTTTCACGGTCTAAATTATTTATATTAAATTCCATTTGCACGAAAGTACATCAAAAACTTAGATATCTTGGATTTTATGTGCAAATAACAAAAACGGAATATAAACCGCCAAATCATCTGCCACTCATCCACCCTTGAATAGGGTTTACAAATGAAAACATACATAATACAAGTAAATCCTAAAGGTTCCTTGGACGGTTCATAAACCATAGACTTACCGCAAAATTTAACAGAATTCCAACCAAGAGAGCACCTCCAAATCTCCCAATATACTCTTCTGTATAGGGCTGACGTTCATATTGTAACAGTATAGCCGTTGCCAGTCCGGCCAAAGCTCCTCCAACCAACAAAATCATGAAACCTTGTACAAAAGCTCGAAAGAAAGAAATATCAGCATTGGGTAAGGTATTTTTGTAACTTCGAATCCCAAAATATAAGCCTACAAAAGGGATTAAAACAGATAGATATTCCATCCATGTTATCCCCAGAAAACCATTTGAAGAAATGGTACTTAAATTATAAGCACCAAATTTTTGTATAACAAAAATCCAGATTCCACTTAGAATTCCGATCAATACACCATATGGCCATGCATGTTTCATAATCAGTTTATTTGATTGTCTTCATATAACAAGGCTTTACTCTAATTGTTTATAACCTGAATTCGATTATTCTTTATGAGCTCAAAATTCAATAACCATCCTAGGCAAGGTGCTTTTGTGAAGACCTATTGGGATAAGTCAAGCGAAGGTAACGCTACACAGGGTAGCTATTGGATTACCTTTGCCGAGATTTATTTTCGCAGATTGTATATTATATATAATTTCATTACATTAGAAATATCAAAACCTTAAAAATTGGTCTTTAAACGAACGTATAGGCAATCGGAAGCAGATTTATTAATACAATATAAATCAACGGGAGACCTTAATCTCTTAGGTACTCTTTATGAACCCTACATGCCCCTAATATATGGTTTATGTCTTAGGTATCTTAAAGAAGAAAGCAAAAGCGAAGATGCCGTTATGCAAATCTTTGAACAGTTAATAAAAAAATTACGCATACATGAAGTAAGCAATTTTAAAAGTTGGCTTTATTCTTTCGCCCGAAATTATTGCTTAATGGAACTAAGAGCTTCCGGTAAAAACATTACTATTTCCATTGACGAAAATACTTTTATGGAAAATGAGCTTACCGAGCATCAATCCTTTGAGCATGATATGCTCGAGACAAAATTGAGTTCAATGGAAAAATGTCTAGAGCATCTGAATAACGAACAAAAAAAGTGCATTAAGTTGTTTTATCTGGATCAAAAATGTTATAAGGACATTTGTGAAATTACTGGTTACGATATCAGTAAGGTAAAAAGTTACATTCAAAACGGAAAGAGAAATTTAAAAATTTGCATGGAAAAAAATGGAGATGGATAACACTTATAATATAATTAGAATACAACAGTATCTTAGAGGAGAGTTGACTCCAGAAGAAATGAACCAACTTGAGCGACAAGCTTTAGAAGACCCTTTTTTAAATGATGCTATTGAAGGTTATGCCGTTAAGGGTGTTAGTCATACCAAACTCACGCTGCTGCAACAAAGGTTACAGGATAGAATTGCACAACAGCCCCAAGAAAGGAGCCGTATGCTTTTTAATTCACAACGACTTGGAATTGCAGCCGTTGCTTGCTTGCTTTTTATCTTATCTTGTGTACTTTTTTGGATGATCAATACAAGAGACGCTAAGAAAAATCAAGGACAAGTTGCGCTCGAATTGAATACATCGGAGCCCATACCGTCTGGAAATGGTTTATTTATTGCAAGAAAATTGACGAATCAATCTGCTTCGCCAGTAATAGGCTGGGAGGCATTTAATACCTATATTAAAAAGAATACGCGCACTGCTATTATAGGAAAAGACGTTGTGGTGCTCTCTTTCGAGGTAAGCGAAAAAGGTCGGCCAATTAACATCACTTCCTCCAAAGGTAAACCGGCGTCTGTAAAAGAAGCTAAAATCTTATTGGAGAAGGGCCCAACTTGGACGGGAAGTAACCGTGCAGAAATCGAATTTGTTTTTGAATAAAAAAGAGCTTTTTACGCAAAAACAAATGCAAGCTTATGGTAATTATAAAATATAATGCATAATGCCATAGGTAATACCAGCAAGTACTGCCGACACCGGAATTGTGAGCACCCACGCCCATAGTAAACTAATGGTAACTCCCCAACGTACAGCAGAAACTCGTTTAACAAGTCCGACCCCAATAATAGATCCCGTAATGGTATGTGTGGTGGAGACTGGTATTCCAAAATGTTCAGTAATGCCTAAAGTTAAAGCACCAGCGGTTTCTGCTCCTACCCCTTCTAAAGCCGTTACTTTTGTGATTTTGGTTCCCATCGTTTTAACAATTTTCCACCCACCACTCATTGTGCCCAGCGCAATTGCAGAGTAACACGTCAATGGAATCCATTCGGGCATATGGTTTGCGTTTGGTAAATAGCCCCCAGCGACCATAGCAACCACAATAATCCCCATCACTTTCTGTGCATCATTACCTCCATGAGCAAAACTTAATGCGGCAGAAGAAACCAACTGTAATCTCTTAAACCATTTTTCTGCAACAGCGGGTTTAGAGTGCTTGGCTAAATGGAGAATAATAAGTGTAATTACAATGGAGATGAGCATACCGATCACCGGCGCTAATACAATAAATGAGATAATCTTTAAAGTTGGTGCAAGATTTATCGCTTCTAATATTGGGTCTCCTAAAAACAGCGCATGCGCCATTCCTGCTCCAGCAAAACCTCCAATCAACGTATGAGAGGAGCTAGAAGGTATACCATAATACCAAGTGAAGAGATTCCAGCTAATAGCCGCTATTAATCCTGCTAAAATCACTTCAAGTGTAATATAATTCTCAACAACAGTTTTTGCTATCGTATTAGCTACTTTGTGGTCTGTGAAATAAAAATATGCTGCAAAATTAAAGGCGGCAGCCCACAATACCGCTTGAAAAGGTGATAAAACTTTTGTAGAAACAACGGTTGCTATGGAATTTGCGGCATCATGAAAACCATTGATATAATCAAAGGCGATGGCGAGGACAATTACAACAACCAATATAGTGGTTAACATAATTTTTTAGTTTTAATTAGCAAATGTGCTGTCTTTTAATCGAAAAAATGCTCTTGATTTTTAAGCATTTTTAACCAAAATACTTTCCAGCACGTTGGCCACATCTTCACACATATCAGTAGCTGTTTCTAAAGTAGCAAGAACCTCTTTGTATTTTATAAGAGCAATAGCATCTTTCTCATACAAGAAAAGGTCTCCAATGGCTTTGTTATAAACATAGTCAGCCTTATTCTCAACACTATTCACCCGTACACAAGCATCTGCAATACTTCTAACATTTTTAAGATTTCTTAACTCGTACATGCCCTTTGAGAGCGCGGTTACTGCCTCGACGATCAAGCTCGCTAGCTCTTTAATAGGCTCTGTAATCTCGTCTACATGATACAGTTCCATTCTATTGGCAGAGTCAAAAATATAGTCAGCAATATCATCCAGCGCACTGGCAAGCGTATGGATATCTTCACGATCAAAAGGCGTTATAAAATTCTTTCCCAGCTCCAGGTGAATTTGGTGCGTAATATCATCACCTTTATGTTCAAGATCTTTAACCTTTTTATAATGCAATTTTCGTTGCTCCAAATCTTCCGTATTAACAGCCTCGTTAAGCGCGTTGGCAATGTCAATAAGATTTGTACTGGCCTGTTCAAAAAGAGGAAAAAACTTTTTGTCTTTTGGAACGAAGTATTGAAATATACTGTTTAACGACATTTTTCTTGTTAATATAATTATGTTGCAAAGGTATATCCTTAATGTTAAGTTAATGTTAAGTTTATGCCAACTCTACAATAAACAACATTTATGTAACAGCGTTTAAGAAACTAGAGAAAAAATCAGTCCTTCGCTAAGGTAAAACCGAATGTTGAGCCGAGCCCTTCAGTGCTTCTTACGGAAATGGTTTGTTGATGCGCTTCCAAGATATGTTTCACAATGGCGAGTCCCAAACCAGATCCACCAATTTGTCTCGATCTGCTTTTATCCGCTCTGAAAAATCTTTCAAATAAACGCGGTAAATATTTTTCTTCTATTCCTATTCCATCATCCGTTACTTCTACGAGTACCTGATCATGCAATTCATAGATTTTTATGAAGGTATGCCCTCTTTCTTTTCCGTATTTAAGAGAGTTACTGATCAAATTCACCAACACCTGTCTAATCTTCTCTCGGTCAGCATTTACAAAAATGGGATAGTTATATTTATGTTTAAATATAAGCTCTATTTCGTGTTTCTCTGCCTTTAACTCAAGAGACTCCATTACTTCTTTAATTAAAACAGACAAGTCAAAGCGTTGATAATTTATTTTTATCTCGCCACTTTCAAGCTTGGCTATTTCATCTAAATCCTTAATAAGATAACTTAAGCGATCCAGATTGTTAGACGCCTTCTGAAGAAACACTTTTGCACGATCCGGATCTTCCTCCATTAAATCTTCCTGAACAGCCTCAATATAGCCCTGAATTGCAAACAATGGTGTTTTGAATTCATGGGAAATATTCGACAGAAATTCGCGCCTAAATTGCTCTTGATTTTTCAGCGCCTCTATTTCAGTCTTTTTTTCGCGGGCCCATGACTTTACTTCTTCCTGAACATCGTTTATGGGGTCATCACTCAGTTGCTCTCCCAGGGCTTCTTTTAAATCCTTTCCTAGTTTTAAGTTATGGATGAGCTTATAAATCAAGGTGATTTTACGATAAATGTATCGTTCAATTAGGTAGTAGAAAACAAAAAAGCTACAAATAAAGGCTATTACAAAGGTGATGAGAAAATAATACCAGCTGTGTTGGAAATAGAAGTTAACAGAACTTAAAGATAACGCTACAATCAGGGCATTAATGGATACCAACAGTTTAAACTGCATAACACATACTTATTTAATATAAGTTTCAAGAAATCTACAGACAATTAAACCGCATCAAACTCCCCCAATACGGTAATTCCTCCTTTAACCTTATCTCCTAGCTTTACATTAATTTTAGTCCCTATTGGTAAGAAAACATCTACCCTCGAACCAAATTTTATAAAGCCAAATTCGTCTCCCTGCTTAACCTCTTTGCCTTCATTTACATACCATACAATTCTACGGGCCAATGCTCCCGCAATCTGCCGGAATAGCACTTCAACGCCAAAAGAACTTTCAACCACTATCGTTGTACGTTCGTTCAGTGTAGACGATTTTGGATTCCAAGCCATTAAGTATTTGCCGGGGTGGTACTTGAAAAATTTTACTATTCCAGCAATTGGGCTACGATTACTGTGAACATTAACTGGAGACATGAATATTGATATTTGCAATCTTTTATCCTTAAAATATTCTGTCTCTTCTACTTCTTCTATCACAACGACCTTTCCATCAGCTGGACATAAAATTAACCGTTCGCCTGGGTTAACTTTCCGAATAGGACTTCTAAAAAATTGTATTACGGTTACCAGAAGAACGAAGGATACTATATATACGATCCAGGTCAACAACGCATTATCTGAAAAGTAAAAATGCGTGAGCGCATTAATAATAAAAACAACTAAAATAGAAAGAGCTAGCGTTGTATAACCTTCTTTGTGAAATTTCATCCGAAAAATATTGTATTACGATACAAACTTAGCATATTTTTTCCAGTTGATATAAATATCATTTAAAGGGATATCAAATGGCTTTGTAAATATCCTTTAAGTTTCTTCCTAAACCGTTATAATCCAAACCATACCCTACAACAAATTGGTTTTCAATTTCAAATCCTACATATGCAATTTCATCAAAATCATGTTGTAAGGCATCTGGCTTTAACAATAAAGTACATACCGCCAAAGAAGATGGTTCAGATTTCTTTACACTATTGATCACTTTTTTAAGTGTATTCCCAGAATCTATGATATCTTCAACAATAATAACATCTCGTCCTTTTAAATCAATATTGAGTCCCATCAATTCATCCACCTGTTCACTTCTATTTACGCCACTATACGAAGTCATTTTAACAAAACAAACTTCTGAAGAAATGTGTACTTGCTTCATTAGATCCGCCATAAACATAAAACAGCCATTTAAGATCCCCACAAAAACAGGTACCCGCCTTTCATAAGCAACATTTAACTGAATACCTATCAGCCGCAGTCGCTTTTTTACCTGTTCATGTTCAATCATTAGCTCAAAATCCTTGTGATCTATCTGTATTTTCATGCTTGCCTTTTTGATTTAGTTTTCTTGCTCTTTATCCTTTTTTCCTCCACCAAACAAACGCTCTAAAAAACCTTTCGTTTCTTCCATCTCTTTTTCAAAATCATAAACTTTAACCGTATCAACCTGCGCAGTATCTGGTCTTGCCGGACGAAGATCCTCTCTCAAGGTAACATTATAGAATCCATAATTACTGCTATCATCTGCTACCATTCCTCTCCTGGCCATTAATCCTCCAATTAAGCGGAAATAACCACTAAGATAGGACTTCAGATGACCGTCATACTGAAAGGGATACAACCCGCTTTTTGGTTTGGGAACAATACTGGCTAAATAAATACTCTCTCCTAAATTTAATTGAGAAGGATGTTTTCCGAAATAAAATCTCGACGCTTCACCGATACCATAGACATTTCTTCCCCATTCGATGATATTTAAATAAACCTCAAACATCCTTGATTTATTTACAACATTGTTGTTTTCTATTAACCATACCATTAAAATCTCTTCAATTTTTCGAGCAAGTGTTTTCTCTCTTCCCAAATATGCATTTTTTACCAGCTGCATAGAAATAGTACTACCGCCCCGCTTAAAGGCTTTGGCTTTCAGGTTTGCAGTAATAGAAGCCCTAAATGCCTCTTCAACAAATCCTTTGTGGCTAAAGAAAGAGGGATCTTCCGCCGTAAGGATCGCATTTTTTAAATTTTGTGAGATCTCATTTATGGGTGTGAAATTAGGGTTACTAGGTCCCACAATAAAACTACGCATGGCCTTGCCATCTTCGTAGGGAGTATACGTAAAGGGAGTACTGATCTTTGCTAAGTTAGTTTTTCCCCAAGAGTTGATTCTAAGGCCATCCTTTTGCATTGCTGCGGATAACCGAACACTATCCGGATGATCTATATCAACATATAAGTCGAGATTATATTTTAATTTGCCTGAAACCCTAATACCTTCTAAATTATCAAACATGCCTTGAGGAAAAGAATCAAATAAATCCTGTGCGGCTATTTCGGGCATATGTACTCCTAAAGAAATCGTTTTGTATGGCTTGAAAGTTATTTTACCATAAGGATGAGCCTTTAATTTTTTGATACTTACTTCAGAACTTTTATCTAATCCAATATAATTTTCACCAATCAAAACATCTGCCGCAATACTGCCCTCGGGAATCACAATATTATTTTCGGCAATACGCCAATGATGTATAATAAGGTTTTTAGCTGCCCATCCTCCTGACATCTGAAGCTCGCCACCATTCATGGTTACTTTTTTCAAATCTGTCTCCAATGTATCAAACCTCAGTGTAAGCCCATATTTTTTCCTTAATATCGGCAGTTCAACGGCCTTTCCATCAGCAAATAGTTTAAGATACAGTTGCTTTTTATCCGGTTTCAGCTCACCTAAAGCATGCCATACCGCTTCTTTTCCGTTAATCTCAATAGTGGAAGATAAATCTCCATTCGTTATAATGGCCTCCGGTATATTTACTTGTTGACTAGTGCTATCGTCTTTATATGTTGTTAAAAAATCTTTCAACCTCATATTCTGAGGGATTTTATATAAAACACTATTTATCAATTTATTAGCAAGTTCTGCAAGATTCATCTTAGCAGAAGTTTTTGTAGTATCCTCTTCCTTACGACGAAAAAGAAAATCATAATTACTCAAAGTATCCTTTTTTACAAAAGAGAGTTTACCGTCATGTAAATTAATGGCTGCAACTTTTACATCACCCCCAATCAATGGCCATAATTTTACAGCGACTTCTAAGTATTGGATCTTCAGCAGTTCAGCTCTATCTTTCGGTTGCGCACGAACCTCTTCTAATGTAACTTCATTTAATCCAGAAAAATAAGCCTTTTTAATGGCTAAATTAATATCATACTCTAGCAGTGCCTTATGCTTGGCACTTTGTATCGCTTTAGCCAAGAGTTCTTCTCTTTTATTGTAAATCACAATAAATGCTATAAATATCATGACAAAAACACCTCCTAATACTAGAAGTGCTAATTTTAGATACTTAGGATTAATTTTTTTGATATACTCTTTTATCATCATGATTAAAACCGAAAACGAAATCAAAAGTAAACATTATTTTTACCATCCTGTTCGTCCCCTCTTATTTGTTTAAATTATGTAGAAATGCATTATATATACAAGTAAAACCGTTTGGATTCCCAACAATGTATTGGTTAATTGTTACTTTTGTAGAAATTATTGAATTTTAAATGATTACTAAAGAACAGGTACTACACGCTTTAAGCTTTGTTGAGGACCCAGATTTCAAAAAAGATCTTGTTACCTTGAACATGATTAAGGATGTTGAAATTACCCCTAATAGAATAAGCTTTACCGTAGAGCTCACAACCCCTGCATGTCCAATGAAAGATCACATTGAACACGCTTGCCGAAATGCAATTGCTCATTTTGTTGATAAGGAGATTGGGGTGTCTATTAACATGACGTCAAGAGTAATGTCAAAACCAGACAAGCAGTTAGACAATATAAAGAACATCATATTAGTAGCCTCCGGCAAAGGAGGTGTCGGAAAATCAACAGTTGCTGCCAATTTAGCATTAGCTCTTCAATTAAAAGGCGCTAAAACAGGTTTATTGGATGCGGATATTTACGGTCCGTCCTTGCCAATGATGTTTGGTTTGGAAGGAGCTCGTCCAAAAGCATCGAAAACGAGTGATGGCAAGACAAAAATAGAACCAATAGAAAAGTTTGGCATTAAATTACTTTCAATTGGCTTCTTTACTGATCCGAACCAAGCCATTCCATGGAGAGGCCCGATGGTAAGTGCAGCTATTAAACAGCTTTTTAATGATGCTGATTGGGGAGACTTGGATTACCTCGTTGTTGATCTTCCTCCGGGAACAGGCGATGTCCATATTACTATTGCCCAAAATTATCCGGTAGCAGGCGCCGTTATCGTAACAACTCCACAGAATGTTGCTTTGGCCGATGCTCAAAAAGGAATCGCCATGTTTATGATGGATACGATAGACATACCGTTGTTAGGTATCGTTGAAAACATGGCTTATTTTACACCAGCGGAACTTCCAGAAAATAAATATTATATTTTCGGAAAAGATGGCGGAAAACATTTGGCGGAAAAATTTAATGCTCCCTTTTTAGGAGAGCTTCCTCTTATAAAAAGTATAAGTGATGCCGGCGATAATGGATATCCGATTGTTACAGATGAAGATGAGCCAATTTCAAAAGAATTTTTGATAATTGCAGAGCGGGTTGCCCAACAATTATCGTTGCAGCATGCTAATTAAGACAAAGACAGCTGTTTCATACAACAAATAATTTTAGTATCTTTACATCTATTTAAAACCATTAAGGTTATGAGTTTACAGGAGAGAGTAGAAGAAGCGCTAGAAACCCTCAGACCGTATTTAGAGGCAGATGGAGGCAATGTTACAATTGAGGAAATTACCCCTGAGAACGTTGTCCGACTAAGACTATTAGGTTCATGCGCATCATGTTCAATGAGTATTATGACTTTTAAAGCCGGTTTAGAGCAAGCTATTCAAAAAGCAGTTCCTGAAATAACCGCAGTAGAAGCTATAAACATCACAGATGCAGATGATCCTAATGCCACTATGCCTCAAAGGGTTAACTAATCGCTTTATCCATTTAACAAAATTTAACTAGAAGCTCTATAGAGTTTTTGGTAGCTTTATGGCACTGTTGTACTTTCTAAGAACTAGAATGTGCTCATAGTTATAAAATAATCGGATGAGAAGTAAGAGGCTATTAAGTTGTATCTATTTTATTTTAGGAATGTTCGTCGTAGTTCATGGACAACAATCTCCTGAGAAAAAGCTTGTACAATTCAGTGGGATTATACATAATACCGATACCAGTATTGTTGTTCCTTATGTAACCTTAACGAATCTTTCTTTTCAAAAAGAGTTATTCAATGCCAATCACCAAGGTTTTTTTTCCTTCGTTGCGCATGAAGGCGATACAATTCAACTAAGTGCCGTTGGCTATCGTACCGAAAAACTCATTATACCAAAGTCACCCAATAACAAAGTTACTGTAGATTTATCCATGAAACCGCAGATTGTAGACTTGCCGGTGGTAACGGTATATCCTTGGGCAAGTATTGACGAATTTAATTATGCCTTTATGAATTTGAAAATTGCCGCGGATGACTATTTGATTGCTCAAAGAAACCTTACCTCCGAGTCATTAATGGCCATGGCAAAAGAAGTTCCACGAAATGCCGCTGAAATACAAAACATAGACGCTATTAACCGCCATATCAGCCTTTCTAACAAGGCTGTAAACCAACGTAACTCTAATCCATTATTTAGTCCGCTTGCTTGGGCGAGCTTTATAAACCAAATAACGCAGGGCAACAAAAGTAGAAGTAATAACAATTAACTTTCAACCCATTCAACTTTTTCTTCAACTGGATTCCTTACACCTTCTCTTTCATTCTCGTTGTGATATCCAAGGTAAAACAAGCCAAGGCACTCCTCTCATTCTCCAAGGTTTAAAAAGGGCCCCATCTCACTGATAGTATTCGGTGTACTCCAATACCCACCAATACCTTTAGCTTTAGCAGCTAGCCAAAGGTTTTGAACTGCGCCGCCAACCGCCGCGATCTCCTCCCATCTAGGTATACTGTCACTGTATTTAATGTGAATAGCGATGACGGCCGCTGATCGACGTATTTTGTCTTTAGTAACTTCATATTTTTTTTGCAAAAAGCTTTCTGGGCTCGTCTTTTCTTTATATAAATCGGCCATTTTATTGCCCAACTTTTCCAGTCCCTTGCCTTTAAATACCGTAAATCTCCAAGGTTGTGTAAGCTTATGATTAGGGGCATAATTTGCACATTCGAGCAATGCCAATATAATTTCGTTTGGAATCTGCTTCTCGATATAGCTAACAGGAAAAATACTTCGTCTATACTTTATATTATTTAATATAATCTCTTCTACTTTCGTCATTCATTACTCTCTTTAGTAATAATAGGATCTTTTATCAGAATTGCCACTACAGATTCGCTTTTAGCTTCTAATCTAGTGGCAATTCTAAACAAATTATTAAAAATACATTACGCAGAGGCTTTAACACCTTCAATAAAATCGCCCATGACATTTAGGCTTTCATCGAGCATAAAATCATTTTCGGTACGAGGAACATGGTCTCCCTTTTTAATTTCGGGTAATCCCTGTAATTTACGTCTTGCATTAATACGTTCCCTATTTTTAACCTCTTGATCATCTCTCTCCTTTTTCAACTTTGCCTCCTGCAGCGTAATAGATGTTTCGCTCTCTTTTTTCTTAAATAAAGCAATATCATCCAATAAGTATTTATATTCTGGAGATGCATCCATTCGTTTTGTATGTTTTTCCTCCAACTGTGTTTTCAAGGTAGAAAGATTAGCAAACGGAGTGAAAGAAGACGATTTTATTTGATCCCAAGGCAACGCCGCTTTTTCAGAGCTTTCACCAAACTTATCCGCAGGGAAAACGGTAGGAAATTCCACATCCGGGGTTACACCTTTATGTTGCGTACTGCTTCCATTTACCCTATAAAATTTAAATGTAGTAAAATTAATCTGTCCAAATTGAGGGGCTCCCTGAGGCATCCCTTCATCAGCACCTGGAGCTCCACCTGATTCAGTTTTTGTTCTTGCTGCAAGTAATAATCTATCGGCTCGGCTAATGAACTGATCCATCGCAACTGCGCTCTGTACGGTTCCTTTTCCATAAGATTGCGTACCAAGAATAATTCCTCGGCCATAATCTTGTATCGCTGCAGCAAAAATTTCGGATGCCGAAGCACTAGATCGATCAATCATTACTCCAAGAGGGCCATCCCAACTAATTGAAGGATCTTCATCGTTATTCACTTCAATTCGGTTATTAGGATCGCGAACCTGCACAACTGGACCAGATTTTATAAACAATCCAGTTAAATCAACTGCCTCTATCAAAGATCCCCCACCATTACCTCTTAAATCCATCAATACACCATCAACTTTTTGTTGTTTAAGCGTGTCTAATATTCGTTTTACATCACGTGTAGTGCTCTTATAATCAGGATTACCTGCTTGCATTTCCTTAAAGTTAATGTAAAATCCAGGTACCTTTATTATGCCTATCTTATAGCTTTTACCATCATCTCCCTTTATCTCTTTTATCTCTTTCTTTGCGGATTGCTCTTCATCCACAATTTTGTCGCGAACTAAAGAAACAATTTTAGGCGTGGCGGTTAACTCTTGTCCAGCTGAAATGATTTTTAACCGAACGGTGGTTCCTTTAGGCCCCTTTATTTTTGAAACCACATTACCTAAGCGCCAGCCAATAACATCCACAAACTCGCCATCTCCTTGAGCGACAGCAATAATCCGGTCATCTTGCTTTAACGTCTTATCTCTAAACGCGGGTCCTCCAGGAACGATCTTCATAACTTTTACCACCTCGTTATCCATCATCAACTGTGCTCCTATACCTTCGAAAGATCGCGACATACTTTCATTAAACCTTTGCGCGTCCTCTGGTGTAAAATAATTAGTATGAGGATCTATTGAAGCCGTAAAAGCATTCATCATCAGTTGGAATGCATCGTAATTATTTGATGTATTCTCTTGAGAAATGAGGTTTTGATATCGGTCTTTTAACGTTTTTCTATTTTTCGCCTCTTCTCCTTCTTTGCCAGTACTGCTTAGTTTTAAATTCAGAAGATCATATTTAATCCTTTTCTTCCAATTCTCATTCGCCTCTGCCTCCGTTTTAAACCAATCTAAATCTTCTCTGTTATATGTAAAAGATTCTTCTTTAGTAAAGTCATACTTAGCATCTATTTGAGAAACAGCATACTTCATTCGCTCTGCAAAACGTTTCCTATAAACATTATAGATTTGAAACATCGAACTTAGATCACCATTTTTTAGATCGCTCAATAAAACCTTACGATAAGGCTCAAAACCGTCAATATCTGTTTGAAGAAAATAGTTTTTTCCCTGATCCAACCCTTTCAAGTAAAGATCAAAGACCACGGTAGACAAAGAATCATTAAATGGGATTTTTTTATAATGGGCTTTTTCAAGTAAGTTCACCAAATCTTTAGCAATAACTTCTTGTTTGGCATTGGGCCTCAGCACACCTGCACCTTCATCCAAATTAACACGCGGATTAGCACTGCACGCAACAGTCGCTACAACAAACAACGCCAGGAACAATTTCTTTAACATCTCTTGGAATGATTTAATATCCATTATTAGTAATACTCGTTTGGGCAGCTAAGCCCTTAAGGTTTTAAATTTATCAAAAAAAGAACCAAATATTTTATAGCCCTCCGTTAAACCGACAATTATTCAATAATTTAACAAAATTTTACATTTATACGAACGTTAATTATTTCGTAATATTCTCTAACGCAAATAAATTGATTCAAATAATTTACTCTAAGGCAAGAATAGGTGAAGTATTACCACTAACAACAACTGCTTCCGATTTTCTATAATCAGTAGAGGAAATAATTTTATTTTTTATCATGTCATACGCTGCCAAAGAGGCAGAAGCATTTGCATAATCTTTTGTTTGAATGTATATATCACCCAAATCGTCATAAATATGCATTCGTAGAATATCATCTCCACCCTCTAACGCATAGGTTGCAGCAACGGTATAATCGTGTATAGCTAATTTGTACTCTTTTAATATCTTTTTTACCCTAGCCAAACTGTAAAGACTGAAAGACATGTCTTTATTACTATTTCCACTTATGGAAGCTATTTTTACTGCTTGTAAATGAAACCACCTTGACTGCGTATATTTTTTTTCAGTCAAATATATTGCAGCTAAATTATTATAGGCACCAACTCTTCCACTAGCATTTTTAGCGCGTTTATAGAGAGGTAATACTTTTTTAATAATATCTAACTGCGCCTCAAGATATAGTTTTTTCTTTGCTTTTAATATAGCTAATTGCTCCAACGAACTAGCTTGACCATTTAAGTCTTTTGACTTAATCGCTTTTCTGTTCATTAGATTATAATAGCTTGTAGCCTCTTCATCATTACCGATAAAGTTGTACACCACCGCAATATTGTTACTGACTAATACTTGTGAGACAACATCATTTAATTCTTCTTTTAAAGAAAAGGCCCTCTGGAAAAAGCTAATAGCTTGGTCGTATTGTTTTTTCTGTACATAGAATACCCCTAATCTATTCTGAAGGTTCGAAACCATCTCAAGATTTCCTATTTGTATATAGGATTGCAAAGAGCTCAACAGAGATTGTTCCAAATTTTGCGTATAAAGCTCGTTATTAGCGGTCATGGTCGGTTGCGAAGGACCTATTTGCTGCAATGCATTCAATAAATGCCTTTCTTCTAAAATCTTTATAATGATTTCGGCATTTGCATGCTTTTTGTCATACTCTTCTTCTAAAAGCTGTTCTTTTGTTTTTTCAGGAGGTAAATCATAAAACTGAGGCCCTATTCCTACAAATTCCTTCTTTGCCGAAACAGTATCGACTATTACTTGAGGCCTAGTCCTGCTTTTTCCAAATTGAGGTATTGCAAGCGCAGTCATCAAGCCTATCATCAGATAACCGTTCAGGGTGTCTTTGAGCATTTTTTGCATTTACACTTCCAAATTATTTCAGCTAATATACGAATTTTAAAAAAACTTACCTTTTTAAAACTGCTTCATCATTTGATATCTAGTGATGTCTACTATTGATATTAGGAATAATTTATGGTAGGTTTGCTAAAAATCATGGCAACGAAAGCTCCTTTAGCTGAGCGCATGCGCCCAGAAACGATCGATGATTATGTAGGCCAATATCACTTATTGGGTCCAAATGCGGTATTGCGAAAATCAATTGAAAGTAATAATATACCTTCTATGATTTTATGGGGACCTCCAGGAGTGGGAAAGACAACCTTGGCGTATATTATCTCCAAACGTCTTCGTAGACCTTTTTATAATTTAAGTGCAATTAATTCTGGAGTGAAAGACGTAAGAGAAGTAATTGAGAAAGCTAACGTCAGTAAAATGGCCTATCAGGAGCAACCCATTCTTTTCATTGATGAGATTCACCGTTTTTCAAAATCGCAGCAGGATTCTCTTCTTAATGCAGTAGAAAGAGGTATTATTACCTTAATCGGAGCTACAACAGAAAATCCATCCTTTGAAGTTATTTCTGCATTGCTATCAAGGTGCCAGGTGTATACCCTAAAACCCCTCGAAGAAACAGATTTAGTTAAACTAATAAACAAAGCTTTAACCGATGACGACCTTCTGAAGTCTAAGTCACTTGTTATTGATGAGTATGAAGCGCTCTTTAGACTTTCGGGCGGCGATGCTAGAAAACTATTAAATGTACTTGAGCTCATCGCAAATGCACTGGAGGGGGGGAGAACCCATATAAATAACGAATTTGTACTCGCGCAGGTTCAGCAAAATATGGCACTTTATGATAAAGCTGGCGAACAACATTACGATATTATTTCCGCATTTATAAAATCCATAAGAGGGAGTGATCCTAACGCCGCTGTTTATTGGTTGGCGCGAATGATAGAAGGGGGGGAAGACCCCTTATTTATTGCCAGACGTCTTGTAATCTTGGCGTCTGAAGATATTGGTAATGCCAATCCGAACGCTTTATTATTAGCAACTAACTGTTTTCAAGCAGTAAATCTAATAGGTTGGCCGGAATCAAGAATTATTCTGTCTCAGGCTGTTACCTACATGGCTTCTTCCGTAAAAAGTAATGCTGCTTATGAAGCAATTAATAAGGCTCAGACATTAGTAAGGCAAACCGGAGACTTGTCGATACCCCTTCACTTGAGAAATGCTCCAACAAAGCTTATGAAGAACATGGATTATGGCAAAGATTACAAGTATGCACACATGTACGAAGGCAATTTTGTCGAACAGGAGTTTATGCCCAAGGAACTAAGTGGTCAAATATTATACGATCCAGGAAATAATTCGAGTGAACAGAAACTTAGAGAACACTTAAGAAAATTATGGAAAGATAAGTATGGGTATTAATTTAAATATTAGCGTTTTTAAAAGCATCAGATTATTCCCAACGCTTCACAAGCCTTCTCTGCTGCTAGTTTTTCTGCGTTCTTCTTATTGTAATCTCTTCCAGTTCCTTTTACTTCACCGGCAATGATAGCATCTACTGTAAAAAGTTTAGCACTTTCGCCTTCTGCATTGTTCGTTACTTCAAAAAGAACTTCACTACCTGTTGACTGGCACCATTCAATTAACCTACTCTTAAAGTTTGTCTCTGTCTGCTCCAGCAAATGTATGTCAACATGCGGTTTTATGATTCTATTTAGAAGAAAATTCCGAGTGAAAAGATAACCTTTATCAAGATATACAGCCCCTATTAATGCCTCAAATGCATCTCCTAGTAAGGAGCTTGATTTGCCCGGATAGTTAACCATTTTAGAATCATATTGAATGAGTTCATCAAAGCCCAACTTTCTTGCCAATTGATTAAGATTAACACGACTTACAATTTTCGATCGCATTTCAGTCAAAAATCCTTCATCCTTATAGGGGTACATCTTAAAAAGAAGCTCTGCTACGACAGCACCCAGAATAGCATCTCCTAGAAACTCTAGCCGTTCATTACTATTCTTAGCCCCCTTCTTTACCGCAACAGCCACAGATTTATGCCTGAAGGCCATTTGATAAAGATATAAATTACCCGGTATGAACCCTAGCAAATTCTTCAGGGCCCTTACGTATCTACGCTTAGACGATATGTAAAGTTTATAAATGCTAAAAAAAGACATTATATTCTTTGGAAAAAAATGCAGAAGCGCATACCATTAACGAAGGAATTAAAGTCATATTAGCACTTAAATCTTCATAGTGGCTACTCTTCGTACTTCGTAAATATCACAGAAGCATTATGTCCTCCAAAACCAAATGTATTACTTAGAGCATAATTAACCGTTTTATTTTGCGGTTTATTAAACGTAAAATTAAGCTTGCTGTCTAAGTTTGGGTCGTCAGTAAAGTGATTTATGGTTGGAGGTACAATACCATTTCGGATTGCTAAAATGGAGGCAATAGATTCCACTGCTCCTGCGGCACCTAATAGGTGTCCAGTCATAGACTTCGTAGAACTTATATTTAAGTCATATGCATGCTCACCAAAATGGTCTAAAATTGCTTTAGATTCACTAATATCCCCAACGGGAGTAGAAGTTCCATGCACATTGATATAATCAATATTCTCATTAGAAATTTTAGCATCCTTGATGGCATTTGTCATCGCAAGACGCGCGCCTAAGCCTTCAGGATGGGAAGCTGTTATATGGTGAGCATCGGCACTCATTCCCCCACCTATCAATTCTGCATATATTTTCGCCCCCCTTGCTTTTGCATGTTCTAAACTTTCTAAAATGATCGTTCCCGATCCTTCACCCGCAACAAATCCATCGCGATCGTTATCAAAAGGTCTTGATGCCGTTGCTGGATCGTCGTTACGCGTCGACAATGCATGCATTGCATTGAAACCACCAATACCTGCCTCATTTATAATAGCTTCAGATCCTCCGCTAATAATTATATCAGCATAACCCGTTCTTATATAATTGAGAGAATCAATTAAGGCATGAGTAGAAGAGGCACATGCAGATACTGTTGAAAAGTTAAGGCCGTGAAGGCCGTACCGCATGGATATGTGCCCAGGACAAATATCCAGTATCATTTTAGGAATAAAGAAAGGGTTATAACGCGGAGTACCATCCCCTTTAGCAAAGTTGCTTACTTCATCTAAAAATGTTTTTAACCCACCAATACCTGATCCCCATATTACACCAATGCGATTAGTATCTAATTTTTCAAAGTCTAATCCAGCATCTCTAACAGCTTCTTCAGTAGAGGCAAGCGCGTAATGAACAAATGGGTCTAATTTGCGCACATCTTTACGATCCATAAATTGTGTTGGATCAAAATTCTTCACTTCACACGCAAATCTTGTTTTGAATTTTTCTGCGTCAAAATGCGTAATAGGAGCAGCTCCGCTTACCCCGTTGATTAAACCGTTCCAATATTCAGAAACAGTATTACCAATAGGAGTAAGCGCACCTAATCCTGTTACAACTACTCTTTTAAGCTCCATTTATTCGATTGGCCTAATTTTTAGTTAGTTAACGTTTTTTTCTAAGTAAGCGACAGCTTGTCCAACAGTGCTGATGGTTTCAGCTTGGTCGTCAGGGATAGCTACGTTGAATTCTTTTTCAAATTCCATGATCAATTCTACGGTGTCTAATGAGTCAGCACCTAAATCATTAGTGAATGAAGCCTCTGGTGTAACTTCACTTTCGTCAACACCTAATTTCTCAACGATAATTGCTTTAACTCTTGAAGCGATATCAGACATGATTTTTATGGTTTAATGTTTAATAAATCAGTGCAAAGAAAAATAAAATTCAGCAAAATTCAAACCTTTTTAAGTTTTACCCAAAATTACTTCCTTTTTTGTTCATCCTAACGAACAGATAATTTTATTTAATATGCAACTGTATAGACGTTTAGGAGACCTTTAAAAACGATATACGTAGAAGGATACTCCGCCTAATATTTATATTCGTTTACTTAGTTTCCGAATTTAACGTCCTTACTCCCTCGCAAATTATTATTTTTAACGACTAAACTTAGATAAATTGCATTAAAAAATCAATTTATCTAAGTTTGCAGTAAAGTACTAAAAAAATTGAACAAACTAACACTAAAATACGAATTAGATATTGATTTTAATTTAATAGCAATTACCTCTCCCTTAAAGGACTATAGGTTATGCTATTATATTAATAAAGTTACAGGGCTTGACCTATATAAAATTGAGGAACATGAAATTTGGTTTGAGAGCCAGCAGCCTACTTATTTTGGACGGTACACCTATGAAGACGTAAATAATGACACCTTTTATTTCCTTTTAAACAATAAAGGTGTTGAAGGAGGTGTGTTGATTCCAGAAATGAAGGTGACCGATTTCTTTCTATTGGTTAAAAATGCCATTGATGAAGAGCTCCTTCTCTGGCAAATAACTCAAATAAACAATCTTGCGGATGTAGTGGTTGCTTCAGAAATTGACCCACATAAATTGAAATCCAAGGAAAATTTAGTATTTTAGCTTGATAATGATTTTATTACCTTTGCGTGTGTATTTTTTACACTATAGATGTGCAAATTAAACTGAACGTATCTTCCTTTATGCGGAACATTTACTATAAAAGGCATCAGAATATTAACATTTATTTAAATGGATATGCGTTATCAATGTCAGTATAACCTTATTCAAAGCTTTTAAAACAAACTTATTCAAATGAAAAAAGTTCATAAGAGAACTAAAATTGTAGCCACTTTAGGCCCTGCTTCAGCTCCAAAAGAAATTTTAAGCAGCTTAATTGAAAAAGGCGTGGATGTTTGCCGCCTTAATTTTTCTCATGGTAGTCAAGATGACCACCTCAAAGTGATTAATACTATTAAAGAAATTAATGCCGAGAATCATTTAAACGTAGGCATTCTTGCCGATCTTCAGGGCCCAAAAATTAGAATTGGAAAAATGAAGGAGGGGGGCGCCATATTATTAAATGGTAAAACACTTCGTATCACGACCAAAGAAATGATCGGTAATGAAGAAGAAATTTATATAACTTATCAGGAATTTCCAAAAGATGTTACTGAAGGTGAAATTATCCTTTTGGATGATGGAAAAATCCAGCTTCGCGTTTTAAATACAAATAATGAGGATACTGTAAATTGTGAAGTGGTACATGGCGGTGTTCTTACCTCTCGCAAAGGAGTTAACCTCCCCAATACAAAGGTCTCAATTCCTAGTTTAACCGAGGAAGACCTTGATAACCTTAATTTCGTATTAAATTACGATGTTGAGTGGATCGGGATGTCTTTTGTTCGAACGGCAGAAGATATTATTCAATGCAAAAAAATCATCGCTGAAAAAGGGAAAACAGCTCGTATTATTGCAAAAATAGAAAAGCCGGAAGCTATTGAAAATATAGATAGTATTATCGATGCTACAGATGGTGTGATGGTTGCACGTGGAGATCTAGGTGTAGAGATCCCTATGGAGCAAGTTCCCTTATTGCAAAAAATGATTGTACAAAAATGTCGCGATGCGTCTAAGCCCGTAATTATTGCTACGCAAATGCTTGAAAGTATGATTACTACTCCAAGACCTACTCGGGCTGAGGTAAATGACGTTGCTAACTCTGTGTTAGACGGAGCTGATGCAGTGATGTTGAGCGGAGAAACTTCTGTAGGTGAATTTCCTGAGATTGTTATTGAAACAATGACTAAGATTATAAAGAATGTTGAAGGTACAGCTTACCCTTACTTCGCTTCTAGAAAATCGAATCGTAATCTATCTACTTCGATACCAGATTCGATTTGTGCCTCTTCAGTATATCTTACACAGCAAGTGAGAGCAAAAGCAATCGTAGCAATGACCTCCTCTGGGTATACTGCCTTCGAAATTTCAAGCCACCGCCCTGATTCGGATATTCACATCTTTACAGGTAATCAATCTCTCTTAAATACATTAAGTTTACTTTGGGGAGTAAGGGGTTTTTACTACAATGGGGAAGAGAGTACCGACTCTTCTATCGCTGATGTAAATTCACGATTAAAAACGGAAGGATTGGTTGCCGCAGGAGATTTAGTAGTAAACACGGCCTCTATTCCTATTAGTGAAAAAGGAAGAACGAATATGATTAAAGTATCAGAGATTAATTAATTTCTATACCCCCTAGGAGCTCAATAAAGTGTTGTCCTAATAATATTATTTAGAACAATGCTTTATTGAGCTCCATTTCATTTTGTAACCTTTGTGCTCTTAGCTGAATATTTTTTTCGTATACCTGATCTGAGGCTGACATTTCCGCTTGCTTATCTCTATCCGACTGATATATAATAACGTCTTCTTGATCCTTAATAAGGAGATCATAAGCCCCTTGTCTGCTCATTAATTTTACAAATACAGGCAAACATTCAAAAAAGATAAAAAGTAGTCCTATAAAATTAATTGCCCAATAGGTACTAGGATTGACTTTTCCGTTCTCTAAATATTTTAATTGCTCCAACGCAGCGTTTCTATCGGCAAAACCGGCTAGCTTAACTAAGCTATCTAACTCTTTTCCTGTAACTAATCGTTCGTCAAAAAGCCCATCTATTTTCTTTCGTTCGCTAATAAAGCGTTCTTGCGCATCTATCCGCTGCTGCAATCTATTAAAATGCTGTTCTCTATTATCTAAGTCTTCTTCCTTACGCTTAGCATACGGGCCGTAGCCCATCATTCCTGAAGTTTCCGTCGTTTTTTCTCCAAAAATCTCATAATTCAGCTTTTGTCGATCTGCCTTTAGTCTATTTTGTAAAGAATCACTTTCTTTTCTTAGTAGATATAATTTATCAAGTTCAATCTTGTACTTATGGTCAAATGTTACATTTAAAGTATCGATTTTGGAACGCTGCAATTGAAGGTAATTGGCCTTTAGTTGTTCTGAAATTTCTTTATCGAATATCTTAAGTTCTAAAGGTCTTGAAATTACTATGCCAATTAGAATAGCCAAAGCAATTCTAGGTGTTGCTTGTAAAAATTGTTTAGTCGGTGATGTATCCTTATTAATAGAGGAAACAATGTAGCGATCCATATTAAATATCGCAAGCCCCCAAATCAATCCAAAAATTGCGGACGTAAATATCGCGAATGTATTTCCACTAAAAACAAAATACATCGCATAAGCTCCTGCTAAAGCAGCAAACAATCCTGTAAAAAATATGGTTGCTCCAATGCCGAAATACTTACTGTACTCTGAAGGAGATTTTAATAGTGTGGGTATATGTACGCCACTACAAAACCAAAAAAATTTGTTAATTTTCATCAGAACAATTGCTTTTTATTAGATAAAGTTACTATATGCTGGTTTTTATTAGTGCCTTTCTGACACCTATATATCATAGTCTCTCTAAATGCATTATGCTAACCTTTGTTGCGGAGCATCATCGATTCTTTTTCTAAATTAAGTTAGCGCAATCGGCTGATTTATCCTTACAGGAATGCTACCAACTTTTCAAAGGCCATCCCCCGTGAGGCTTTTAGCAAAACAAGCGACCCTTTCAAAGGCATTTTTTTTAACGCTTGAATTGCTTCGTCTGCTGAATTATAAAATTCCGAATCATCGTGCTCAACATTGTCTCTTTGCTCATAAAATTCGTGTCCAATAAATATTTTCCTATTTAAATGCATGGCATTCACTAGCTGTACAATCCGATTATGTTCGGTTGCAGACTCTTTCCCAAGCTCAAACATATCCCCCAGTATCACCGCTTTATTATCAGCTGTTAAATTTTCGAGATTTTCTAAAGCAGCAGACATGCTACTAGCATTTGCATTATAATAATCGCAAATAACCGTATTATTTGCAGTTTCACTAATCTGAGATCGATTATTTGTTGGCATATAACTTATTAAGCCTTTATGAACTTCGTCACAATTCAAGCTAAAATGAAGCCCCACAGCTATTGCTGCCAAAACATTCTCCATATTATACGATCCAGTAAGGTTCGTTTGCACTTTTTCTTCTTTACAACCATTAGCCTTCATGCTACTCCACAATAGCGCGATAGTAGGGTTAGACGAAACAAGATTACCACTAATATGATTTCCCTGATTATAGCCGTATGTAATAATTTCTTTAAATGATCTATTATTGGCCATATTTAATAATAGGTTATTATCCGCTTGTAGAAAAAGTACACCACCACTTTTCTCCAACCAATCATATAACTCCCCCTTCGCTCTTTTAACGCCATCAAAACTTCCAAAACCTTCTAAATGTGCTTTCCCTACATTCGTTATTAATCCCAATGTTGGCTTTGCTATTTCACACAAAAATGCAATCTCACCTACATGATTCGCGCCCATTTCTATAATTGCGATTTCGATGTCGGACGTGATATCCAAAATGCTTAAGGGCACTCCTATATGATTATTTAAATTTCCTTTTGTCGCATAGGTTTTAAATTTAACGGATAATACGGCATGTAATAATTCTTTAGTCGTTGTTTTCCCATTGGTCCCGGTTATGCCAATTATTGGAATATTAAGCTTACTTCTATGATGTTCGGCTAGCTGCTGTAGGGCCTCCAATACATTCTCTACAAGAATATATCGATCGTCCTTTTTATAGGATATATCATCTATAACCGCATGGACAGCCCCGAGCGCTAAGGCTTGCTCCGCGTATTCATTCCCGTTAAAATTTGCTCCTCTTAGAGCAAAAAAGATCGATCCTGGCACAATCTTTCGCGTGTCAGTAGAAATTTTTGGGCTTTTAACAAAAGCATCATAAAGCGTGTCAATACTCATATAAACATTTTTCCGGCTAATTTACATATTCAGAATTAGAGTATTTAAATATCAATCTTTTTATAAGGGCTTAAAAATGTCGCTAATCACTGTCTTTTTTAACTTTTACACTGTCCGCATCCAACATGGTGTCTTTATTTTTTTCTTTTTCAAGTTCCTCTCGTTCTATTGCTGTACATTTTAAACCATCTTCTGTCATAATCCATTCAGTATACCCGTCTCTTTCGCTTTCAGGATATAGATCTCTACATTGCCATGTCGGAAGGTTTCTTATATATCGATCAGATTCATTACTTATGTATAATTTAGAACCTACTGGCAATAACATCTTAATATTTACTTCCTGATCTCGCATGAGCTCGCCTTTGGGAAGTGTTGCGTGGCTATCGAAAGTTAAATGTTCTTGGTGTTGGTTCATTTCGTAACGCATGCGTTCAGCTCTTCTAGCCGCTACATCAAAATCTCTTCCACTAGCTCTATACTCCTGAATAAGCTTTGCCTGCATACCCGTCTCCGCCTTTATTATATTAATGTCAACAGATCGCATATTCTTAAATTTTCCCTTTCTCTTATTCAATCTAATGATGGTACTAATAGAATCTAAATCCTTAGACATCGTGTCTACCTTTTTGATCATATTGACATCGTTCACTTCCAAATAATATTGAGGGTAAGGACTTAACGTTCGCTCTTGAACCACCGTAGCATCCTCAGCAAAATCTTCGGCTGTTTTAACACCATAATAACCTATAAATCCTGCAGCAGTTAACCAAACAATCAATAATGTAAATGCTACATAATTCCCAATGAAGCTTCTGTGAAAAATTATTCTGACAGCAAGAGAGATGAGCGCGACAAGCGGAATGGCGACTACCAGGAACGCTGCGACTAAACCTCCTGTAAGAAATTGTTCATCGATAAACCAAGTAGGTCCTTCGGGGCCAAAACCTGAAACTCCATCACCCCAAAAGCCAAGCGTTAATATGCAAAATAACAATGCTACTAGTGAAACACAGAGCATAAAAATAATAAACACCCCCAATATCTTAAAAAATCCTTTAAAGACCCTCCCTATAAAAGACACCAGCTGCTCTATTCCATCACCCATTCTGTTTAGGCCGGGTTTAATTCTTTCCCCGGCCATAGTAAAATTTCCCCGGAGACCCTCCATTTCCTCCTCAAAATTTCTTTTAAAATTTTGCAGATTAGGCGCTTCGCCTCGCATCGCCATTCTATCAGCACGCGTTTTCGCTATAGGGACAACAATCCACAATATTATATATATCAAAAATCCAGTTCCCGCAACGATAAATAACAGCACCATAGCCAAGCGTATCCATAGAGCCTCTATATCCAAATAGTGCCCTAATCCAGCACAAACCCCGCCAAAAACTTTGTCGTCTGGGTCTCTAAAAAGCTTTCGGGTATCTGCTGATCCTGTTTCATAGAAAGATTCTTTCCTTGCTTGTTCTTCTTGATCCATATCAACATCGAAATCGCTTACTCTTCCCATTTGAGCACAAACTTCATTCACATCCAGCATGGTGATCACCTCTTTCTTGCCGGCTGTAACCCGCTCACTAAACATTTCTGCAATTCTATTCTCAATATCCCCAACAATCTCATTGCTCCCCTCTGTATTAGCGAAGTGTTTTTTTACATCAATCATATAAGATCGAAGTATTTCATAAGCATCTTCTTCTATATGAAAAACAATGCCGTTTATATTGATGATTATTGTTTTATTCATGACTTATTTTTATATTAAAGGTTGATATCTTTTTGTTCTTCCATTTTCTGCGGATTTGCAGTAGATCGGTTTACCGCAAATACTAATTCATTCCATGTATCGTCTAAGGCTTTTAGCACATCCGTCCCGGCCGGCGTTATCTGATAATATTTTCTTGGTGGGCCGGAACTGGATTCCTTCCATATATAACTAAGTAATTCATTATTTTTAAGCCTGGTTAACAGAGGATATAGTGTACCCTCCACCACCAGTAAGCGTGCTGCTTTCAGCTCACCAATGATATCTGAGGCATAAATCTCCCCTCGGGAAATTATTGAAAGAATACAGTATTCCAGTATTCCTTTCCTCATTTGGGTCTGTGTATTTTCTACTATCATATTACAAAGATATATGTTTTGTTAGGTATTATGCAATACATAGTAGCTTGCAAAAGACTTAACAACACATAACTAACTGACAATGAGATTAATAATTTTATTTAAAATTGTTAGCTTTAGTTTATTTGGAAGATATTTTTACAGTCAAAAGAGTTTTTCTTGGATACAAAACAATTTCATTATTATAGATTGAGACAGAATAGTGTATTTTTCACACAATTCTATTTGCTTTTTATTATTCCATCCAATACATTTACAAATTAAAATCTTTATAAACAAAAGCATGACTAAAGCCGTTAACCTCAAGCAATCCTTCTTCGATATATTTCAACATGAACCACTTATTGTTAGATCACCTGGCAGAGTAAACTTAATAGGTGAGCATACCGATTATAATAATGGCTTAGTATTACCTGCTGCAATTAACAAAAACGTTTTTGTTGCGATCGCAAAAAATAAAAGCAACAGGATAAGACTACATTCACTTGATTTGAATGACTCATATGAAACATCACTTGATAATATAAAGAAGACGGAAAAATTGTGGCCTGATTATATTCTGGGGGTAATAGAACAGCTTCAATTAAATAACTACGCAATCACAGAGGGTTTTGACATCGCTTTCACTGGAGACATTCCCCAAGGTGCTGGATTATCTTCTTCAGCAGCGCTAGAATGTGCTACTGCTTTCGCTCTCAGTGAGTTATTCAATTTAAATATTCCGAAATTGGATATTGCTCTTTTTTCACAAGCTGCTGAAAATCAATTTGTAGGTGTAAATTGTGGTCTAATGGATCAATTTGCAAGTGTTTTTGGCAAAGAACAGCATCTTATAAAACTAGATTGTGCTGACTATTCTTATGAATATATCCCATTTAATACTACAGATATTAAAATTCTCCTTCTGGACACACAAGTTAAGCACTCTTTAGCTTCATCTGCCTATAATGAACGTAGACAGCAGTGTGAAGAAGGCGTAAGGCTTATTAGTGCGCATCATCCAGAAGTGAAAAGCTTAAGGGAGGCAACAGAAAGTCAGCTATTAACTTATGTTAAACCGGTGAGCCAAGTAATCTACAACAGATGCTCTTATATTGTATCTGAAATAGATAGATTAAAACAGGCATGCGAAGACTTGAAAAAAGACGATTTCAGCTCTTTTGGAAAGCGGATGTTTGAAACACATGAAGGTCTACAACACCTATACGAAGTAAGTTGTAAGGAACTTGACTTATTAGTAGAGCTTGTAAAAGATAATCCGGATGTCTTAGGAGCTCGTATGATGGGAGGAGGGTTTGGTGGATGTACCATAAATTTAGTGAAAGCCGATAAAGTAGAAGATATAGCCAAAGAAATAGTTTCACTATACAAGAAAAAAACGGGTGTTGATATCCCTTTTTATATTGCTGAAATAAATAAAGGTACTAGCATTGCTAATCAAGGAGAAAATTAAAATGGTTCATTATACGCTTCCTATTCTGAACAACTTTAAAAAAAAGCAGAAAAATAAAAGCACTGCACTCATTATATTAAAAAACAATCGGGGAATGCAGGTGGCACTAACAAATTATGGTGCACGGATCGTCAGTATCATTGTGCCTGATAAAAATGGTGTTTCAACAGATGTTGTATTAGGTTTTAACTCGATTGACAAATATTTTGCTGCAGATGAGATTTATCATGGCGCTACAATTGGACGTTATGGTAATCGTATTTCAAACGGCCGTTTTATATTAAATTACACCGCTTACAGCATTGCGCCCAATAATGGTTGCAATGCTCTTCATGGTGGAAAAACTGGATTCCACAGCCAAATTTGGGACAGGCGTTTAAATAATCCCAATCAAGTCACTTTTTATTATGTTTCACCCGATGGTGAAGAGGGATTTCCAGGAACATTAAATACATCTGTTAGTTATCTGTTAACTGACAACAATGAAATCGAGATTAGCTACCAAGCCACTACTGACAAGGATACGATTATTAACTTGACCAATCACGCTTACTTTAATCTTGACGGAGAAGGAAAGGGGGATGTGCTCGATCATATAGTAGAGCTAAAGTCTGATCACTACATTCCAATCAATGATCAACAGATTCCAACCGGACAAATCAGTACGGTCGCTGATACCCCTTTTGATTTTAGAAAGGCAAAAGTAATTGTTAAAGATATATTTAAAAAAGATACGCAATTGGAAAGTGGGGGGGGAGGATATGATCACACTTTTGTTATTATGCCTAACCTTTGCGATGGTAAACAAGTTGTTGCCACAGCCTATTCAAATAAAAGTGGTATCAAACTGGAAGTACTCACCACAGAACCGGGTATCCAGTTTTATACGGGCAATGCACTAACCGGAAAAGATATTGGCAAAACGGGAGCACATTACTTTAAGCAACATGCATTTTGCTTTGAAACACAACATTTTCCCGATTCACCAAACCATCCTAACTTTCCCTCTACACATTTAAAAGCTAATGAAACATATAAATCACAAACCACTTATAGGTTTGACGTAATTAAATAAAACAATCATAAAAAACCAATGAAAACCCTACACACAACTGACTACATTGTTTTTCTCTTCTACTTTCTAATAGTAGCTGTTTACGGCTATTGGGTGTATAACAAGAAAAAATCACTTACCGCCGATTCTAAGGATTACTTTCTTGCTGAAGGATCTCTTACCTGGTGGGCTATCGGAGCATCACTTATAGCTTCTAACATTTCTGCTGAACAATTCATTGGAATGAGCGGTTCTGGCTTTAAGATGGGCTTAGCGATTGCTGCTTACGAATGGATGGCTGCAATTACACTCATAATTGTGGGCGTATTTTTTATTCCTGTTTATTTAAAGAATAAAATATATACAATGCCGCAGTTTTTAAATCAACGCTATAATAGTACCGTAAGCATTGTTATGGCAGTTTTTTGGTTACTATTGTATGTTGTCGTTAACTTAACATCGATTTTATACCTAGGGGCCTTAGCGGTGTCCAGTATATCAGGCATAAATTTTACTTTCTGCATCTATGCTCTCGCTGTCTTCGCCATTATCATCACACTTGGAGGGATGAAGGTAATTGGTTTTACAGATGTTATTCAAGTTTTCTTTTTAATACTCGGTGGATTAGCGACAACCTATATCGCTTTAAACCTTGTTTCAGATCATTTTGGCGCCGAAGGAGCATTAAAGGGGCTTGGTTTGATGTACGATCACGCGCCAGATCATTTTGAGATGATTTTCTCAAAAGATAATGAAAACTACCTAGATCTTCCCGGCATATCGGTATTAATTGGCGGTTTATGGATAGTAAATTTAAACTATTGGGGTTGTAATCAATATATAACGCAAAGAGCTCTTGGAGCAGATTTAAAAACCGCACGTGGGGGTCTGCTGTTTGCAGCTGGACTCAAACTATTAATGCCTGTAATTGTTGTACTACCTGGAATAGCGGCGTATATTTTATACAAAGAAGGTTATTTCCAAGAAGAAATGCTGCAAGACGGTGGAGTCAATCCAGATCATGCCTATCCCGTGTTATTAAACCTATTACCCACTGGGTTGAAAGGTCTATCTTTTGCGGCCTTAACTGCGGCAGTTGTTGCATCCTTAGCAGGAAAAGCCAATAGTATTGCAACGATCTTTTCGCTCGATGTGTATAAAAAGATCTTTAACACTGAAGCTTCTGAAAAGAAATTAGTAAACGTGGGAAAAGCCACTATCATTATTTCTATGTTCCTAGCTATCCTTATTTCACCTCATTTAGGAATTGATAAAAAGGGAGGATTTCAATATATTCAAGAATATACTGGTTTTGTTTCCCCAGGTATCTTTGCCATGTTTATATTGGGCTTTTTCTGGAAAAAAGCAACATCTTCTGCTGCTATGTTTGCAACAGTAGGAGGCTTCATCCTTTCCGTATTATTTAAATTCTTACCTAATATGGTGAATCTTTCTTTCTTACATCCCTTTGGATTTGCTGTAAAAAATGCAGAAGGTGTATACGAGATTCCATTTATTGACCGGATGGGTTTTGTCTTTATTATATGTATTTTAGCAATGTATATCATTTCTATCTTAGAAAACCGTGCAGGTGTCGTACCTAAAGGTTTAGAGGTAGATACTAAAATGTTCAAAGTACATTCAGGTTTCGCCGTAGGAGCAATTTTGATAATAGGGATAGTTGCTGCCCTTTATTTGTTATTTTGGTAACACGATGATTTTTAATAAGCGCCCTGTCTCAGAAACAGACAGGGCGCTCCAACAAATATTACATTGATGCAGATATCACCTTCAACATTTATTTTTCTCAAACAATTAAGAGAGAACAACAATAGAGAATGGTTTCAGGCTAATAAAGAAGCGTATGATTTAGCTCATGAAAACGTTAAAGCTTTTGTTACAGCATTTATAATTCAGTTAGCAAAAGTTGACCGCTACATAAGCGAGGATATCCCTACATCCAAATGCCTTTTCAGAATATATAGAGACACAAGATTTAGTAAAGATAAAACGCCATATAAACACTGGTTTGGCGCTGGAATCTCAGTAGCAGGCAGAAAACTAAATGGACCCGAATACTATTTACACATTGAGCCGGAAAACTCCTTTGTTGCGGGAGGATATTGGAGGCCAGAGAAAGATCACCTGGCTGCCATCAGGCAAGAAATTGACTATAATGGTAAACAGTTCAGAGATATTATAAATGCTTCAAATTTTAGAGAGCTTTGCACGTTAAATCAGGAAGATAAGCTGAAAAAGGCTCCCTCTGGATACGAAGTGGATCATCCTGAAATCGAATTTTTAAAACTAAAGAGCTTTACTGCAAGTCATTCTTTTAGTGATAACGAGTTCATGTCTAAAAATGCCATTGAATCGATATTGAAGCCCATAACTGCTATGTACGACTTTAAACTTTTTCTCCATCATGCACTAGACGAGGGTTAATTAATGATAAGGTAGGTTATCTTAAGTCTACAAGCGTCTTATGCAGCTTTTCCAGCTGAGCAAACATCAATTCAACTGCCTTTTCATTTCCCTCGGTTGCAGCAAAAATGCCTTCTTCGTTTATTTGTTTGGTAAAATTCGGTAATAAAAGGCCATCAAAGGGAAACATTTGAAGTACATTAGTAACCTGTTTAAGTTGTTGAATAGAACGCGTTCCCCCCACGATCCCTCCATAGCCGACCATGGCTACTGGTTTGAACGCCCATTCTTTAACTAAATAATCTATTGCATTTTTTAGTGGCGCTGGCATCCCGTAATTATATTCGGGTGTCACAAAAATAAAAGCATCTGCCCCTTCTATTTTTTTGCTCCAATCTTTTGTATGCTGTTGCGTATATTTTTGGAAACGAGGGTGTTCTGGCTCATCCATAAAAGGCAAATTTATACTTTTGAGGTCAATAAATTCAGTTTCAAATACAGTACGTTTTTTGGCGGCTTCATATACCCAATTAGCAACAGAAATACCTTTTCTACCTTCTCTGGTGCTTCCTAATATTACTTTCAGTTGAATCATAGCCTTTCTGTTTGTATTAACCTGAATTCGATTATTACATAACAAGTAAAATTTCTATTTGTTGGAAGAAAACTTATTTTCTAAAGGTTTTAATAAATATTCTAATCCATTCAATTTAATCTCGTACATCGTGGCTAATAACCCCCCTAGCTTTCCTTTTGGAAATCCTTTATTATGAAACCAAACCAGATAACTTTCAGGTAGACGATAAATTGGCCAATCTTTATATTTTCCAAAAGGCATTTTTTGGCTTATAAGTTCACTAAGTGTTTCATTTGCTTGTTCCATATCAATTAATTAGCTAGCTCTTGTAAAAGTAACACTGCTTCATCAACACTTTGAATTCTTTCAAAACCTATCCGTAAGCTGCCTTTCACTTCTTTAAGATTACAAATAGACGGGTTTTGCTGTACAAATTGCAACACGCTCCCAAATTGTTCACTTTCAAAGTAAGGCGACTTCTTGTTACTAATAAAATAGCCTCTTAATATGTTCTTTTTGTAAGAAATTTTCTCAAAACCAATTTTCTTTCCATACCACTGCAATCGTAATGTATTCATCAATTCCTTAACTGGCAGAGGAACAGGTCCGAATCGATCTCTCAATTCTTTCTCAAACACTGCAATTTCATCTTCATCTTTCAATTCCGCTAGCTGGTTGTAGAGATTGTATCGTTCTCCAACATTGGTAACATAAGAATCGGGTATGTAGACCTCTAAATCGGTATCAACCTGCGTAAAATTAACATATGTTCTTACTTTATCATCTTTAAATAAGCCTTCAAACTCGTCATCTTTCAATTCTTGAATAGCCTCATCTAATATTTTATGATACATTTCGAAACCAATTTCAGCTATGAAACCACTCTGTTCGGCCCCTAACAAATTGCCACTTCCTCTTATATCCAAATCTCTCATCGCAACGTTAAAACCACTACCTAGCTCACTGAACTCTTCTATTGCACTTAATCTCTTACGGGCTTCAGGAGTTAGCGTAGATAGCGGAGGACTCAAGAGATAGCAAAATGCCTTTTTGTTTGATCGCCCTACCCGACCACGCATTTGATGCAAATCACTCAAACCAAACATATGTGCATGATTGATAATTATTGTATTAGCATTAGGAATATCGAGCCCCGCTTCGATAATTGTTGTGGCCACTAAAACATCATATTCATTATTAATGAATTTAAGCATTACATCTTCTAGTGCATCCCCCTCCAGTTGGCCATGGGCAACACCGCAACGCGCTTGCGGCACCAACTTTGTGATCATGCCCCCGAGTTGCTTAAGGTCTTGGACCCTATTGTGGATAAAGAAGACCTGTCCACCCCTATTAATTTCAAACGCAACAGCCTCTTGAATTAATTTCTCATTAAATATATGGAGTTCTGTTTGAACAGGTTGTCTATTTGGCGGAGGAGTACTAATTATACTTAAATCACGTGCTCCCATTAAAGAAAAATGGAGTGTTCTTGGGATAGGTGTTGCCGTAAGTGTAAGCGTATCTACATTTACTCTAAGCTGTTTTAGCTTCTCTTTCACGCCAACACCAAATTTTTGTTCCTCGTCTATAACTAGCAGCCCTAGATCCTTAAATTTAATGTCCTTAGATACCAGTCTATGCGTTCCTATGATGATGTCAACTTCTCCTCTTGATAAGCGCTGCAATGTTTCTTTAATCTGCTTTGCTGTTTTAAATCTATTTATATAATCGATGTTACAAGGAAAGTTCTTTAATCGCTCCGAAAATGTTCTGAAATGCTGCGAGGCCAAAATAGTTGTCGGAACTAATACGGCTACCTGTTTACTATCGGCTACCGATTTAAAAGCAGCTCGGATCGCTACCTCGGTCTTTCCAAAACCTACATCTCCACATACTAACCTATCCATCGGATGGGGCGCCTCCATATCTCGCTTTACATCTGCAGTAGCCTTCTCCTGATCTGGCGTATCTTCATAGATAAAAGATGCTTCAAGCTCCGTTTGTAAATAGGTATCTGGCAGGAAAGCATTTCCTGTTTGTGCCTTACGTTGCGCATAGAGCTTTATCAGGTCTCGGGCAATATCTTTAACTTTTTTTTTGGTGGTTTTCTTCAGCTTTTCCCAGGTATCTGTGCCTAATTTATTCATTTTGGGCACTGTTCCTTCTTTTCCTGAGTATTTACTTATACGATTTAATGAGTTGATATTGACATAGAGTAGATCGTTATCCGCGTAAACTAAACGAATCATTTCTTGCATCTTCCCGTTAACCTCTACTTTTTCCAAGCCAGCGTATTTCCCTATACCGTGATCTATGTGTGTAATATAGTCACCTGTTTTTAAATCTTTTAGCTCCTTCAAGGTAATAGCTTGTGAGCGCGCATACCCTTTTTTATGTTTATATTTATAGTACCTATCAAAAATTTGGTGGTCCGTATAGCAAACTAATTTCAAATTTTCATCCACAAATCCTTCTCGAAGAGCCAAGTTTATTGGCGTAAATTTTACCTGCTTGTCGAGATCATCCAATATCGCAAAAAGTCGTTCGATTTGTTTAGGAGAATCGCTGAAGATATAATTATGCATTCCTCGTGTGTCGTTCTCCTTTATATTATGTATAAGAAGATTGAAATCTTTATTAAAAGATGGTTGAGGCCGATATTCAAAGTTTATCTGATGATCTGCTTCATAGAAGAATTGTTTTCCAAATTCCACAACTGGAAAATCCTGTAACATATTCGCCAAGATTTTGCTGTCACTAAAGCTAAATTTCGGATCAATCCAATCAGGATTATGTTCTTTGTCAGTTGCAGAAAGGGCTGCCCATAATTTAGTGGCCTCTTTATACCCCTTCTGTATTATATCTATTGTAAATTGAACATCTTTTATCCATATAGCTGCTTCACGATCAATAAATTCCAATAATGAAATATTATTTTCAGTTAAGAACTTCGCTTGAACATTGGGAACAATTGTTACTGTATGAATTTTGTTTACGGAGAGCTGGTTTTCCGTATCGAAAGTCCGAATACTTTCTACTAAATCGCCAAAAAACTCAACTCTATAAGGCAAGTCATTTGAAAAGGAAAATATATCAACGATCCCACCTCTTATAGCAAATTGGCCAGGCTCAAACACAAAATCAACCCTTTCGAAATCATATTCAATTAAAAACTCATTTATGAAATCGATATCCAGTTTTGCATTCTCGAGTATCTCAAGTGTATTTTTAATTAGTTCGTTACGATTAATAACCTTTTCGGCTAATGCCTCCGGATAAGTCACTACCATTTTGGGTAATTCAGAGATATGCGTAAGCGTGTTCAAGGTTTCAGCTCTCTGCAATACATGCAAGCTATCTGCTTGTGTGAAATCGAATGATTTACGATAAGAAGATGGAAAAAATAAAACCTGTCGATTTAAAAGCCCTTCTAAATCACTTAAAAAAAATGCCGCCTCTTCATAATCGGGAAGCACAAAAATGAAAGGTCTCTGTTGAAGGTTATAGGAAGAAACAGCGACCATGGCATCTGCTGATCCAATTAAGCCTCGCAGTTGGATCCGAGTATTTTTATTTTGAAGGGCCTTTGTTAAAGAGTTAACCTGTTGGCTTTCCTTGTATTGTTCTAAAATTTGTTGAATAGTCACCTTATACAAAGATAGAAATTATTGAGAAAGGGATCTCACTCTGCCCCCTTTAATTGTTCCATATTTTTTACACTCAACCGGGAAGAGATCGCTGAAGCAATTCCAGATACAAGTACAACGGTAAAAAATACAAGTAAAAAATCCGTCAAACGCATTGACACAGGATAAACGTCAGTAATGATGCTTTCTGTACCCATACGAACCAGACCGAAATGTTGTTGTAGAATGCAAAAAAAACAACCTAACAATAGTCCTCCAATACAGCCAATCATAGAAATAAACATTCCTTCGAAAAAAAAGATTTGTTTAATTAATCGTTTAGAGGCTCCTAAACTATTGAGAACAGATACATCTTTTTGCTTATCAATAACAAGCATCGTTAAAGAGCCTACAATATTAAACGCTGCAATAACCAGCACAAAAGCTAAAATAAAAAACACCCCCCATTTCTCTGTATTTAATAGCTTATAAAGCTCTGGATTTTGCTGTACTCTAGTTTTTATTAAATATTTTTCACCGAGGGTTTCTTCCAAGTCTCGCTTCACCTTATTTAAATTCTTCCGATTTTTTAAATTAATCTCAATAGCAGAAACTTCATCATATTCGCCTAATACATCTCTCGCGAAATTAATAGGCACCATGATAATATCATCTAGTTGTTGTTGTGCTTTAAACACCGCAGCAGGAGAAATGCTCCGCATCGTAAATTCTTCTGTTGGGTTCAGTGCATTTGTTACATTTTTATTCGGCGAGAAAATTTCTATTTCAGTCATCACATTATTTAAACTAATCCCGAGATTGCTGAAGACTGCTGCACCTAATACCGCATAATTTAAGTCGCCTTCTTTTAAGAAAAAGGAGCCATCCCATAATAAACTATCCATATCTTTAGTTATGCCGTAGTTAACATCCACCCCCTTAAGGGTTCCAATATATTGATAGTCATGGTATTTAACCAGCACTTTTTCTTGAAGTATGTTATTATAATCTAATATGCGGGGGTCATCTTTTATTCTTTTAAATACAGGCGTATTTGCATTAAATACTTTTCCTTCCACTGGCTCTATTCTAAGTTCAGAGGTAAAGGAACTGTACATACTTAACACAAGGTTTTCCAATCCGTTATAAGCCGACAGAATGATTATTAGGGCGCCACTCGCAACGAGCACACCGATCATACTGATGCTCGAAATCACATTGATAGCATTAACTGATTTTTTTGATAATAGGTAACGCCTGGCAATAAAAACAGCAGTATTCATATTTTTACCTTTAGCCTCGAACAAAAGGATTACTAAGCTTTTCTTTTCCAATGGTTGTTTCGGGGCCATGTCCGGGAAACACAATGGTATCATCGGCTAAAGTATATAACTTTTCCTTGATATTCTTTAATAACTGTTGGTGATTGCCTCCAGGTAAATCTGTACGGCCGATACTTCCATTAAATAATACATCTCCGCCAATAAGAATATTGTCTTTGGGGCTATGAAAACATAAGTGACCTGGCGAATGCCCAGGAGCAAAGATTAGCTGTAAAACACTATCGCCAAAACGAATTTCTCCCTCAGCCTTCAGAAAGTCTTCCGGAATAGGGGATTGCTCATATCTTAATCCGAACATAGGCGCACGGACCTGTACATCAGATAGAACCGCAGCCTCATTTTCATGGAAGTACGGTATAAGGCCATAACGTTCATATACAAATTTATTTCCTAAAACATGATCTACATGGCAATGCGTATTTAAAAGCAATGTTGGTTTTAACTGCTTTGTTTTAATAAATTCAGCTACTTCCGACTCTTCTTTCACTGTATACATTCCCGCATCAATAATTACGCACGCACTGCTCTGATCATACAGTACATAAGTGTTTTCGGAAAAGGGATTATTCTCGAACCTTTTTATTTGTATCATAATACAAGCAAACTTAGGTAAAATAGTCAAAAAAGTCTATTTCCACCTTGCCGATTTAATCATTGCATATATATCCTCTTTCAAAAAATCTAACACCGGTTGTATCGAGTCTGTTTGAGGTTTCTCATTAAAATAGAGCGCTCCTCTTAGATAATTTCTGGAACTGTCTGTTAAAAAGAATTGTGAAGATGATGCACTGTTTCCTTGAATGGAATAAAGAATCCCATACATATGATGATCTGGCATTGATATGAGCGCTTCGTCAATCGCCGTAGCTTTTACAGTATGCTTAAAGGCAAATGTATGTGCATCTTCCACCAATGCATTAAGGGCTGTTTCGGACGTTATCTTATAGTAACTAAGGTGTAGACGCGCATTAAATGTGGGAAAGACGATATCCATCCAACATGGCTTGGCATTTGGCGCTGTGTCTATTTCTATTTTTGCATATTTGGGATATTCAAAAGCAAAACTACAAGCTCCATTATAAATATTATATTGTTTGGGAGGTAATTTAATGCGGAAATAGCCTCTGGGTTTAGGAGCATAGTCATTCGCGCAAGAAACAGCCAATCCAGTAAGCAATAAAAAGATAAAGGATCTGTATATGCTGTTAATCACGTTAATTTCTCTAAAATTTATTTTTATTCCGTATCACGAGTTCCAGATATCCCAATTTTTTTCCGCCTGCAAATGCAACATTTCCAAACCATTTTTGATTTTAGCCCCTCTTTCTTTTCCTTCTTTTAAAAAGGCCGTTTCTTCTGGATTATATACCAGATCATAAAGCAAGTGTTTATTACCGATATATTCGTACGGTATTTCGGGCTTTTCCTCGATCTTCGGGTAGGTTCCTAAAGGCGTAGTATTAATAACTAATGTATGTGCCTCAATAATCTCGCGGTCTAGCTGTTCATATGAAAACTGTTTAGCATTTGCTCTTCTAGAAACAACTTCATAATCAATTCCTAGTTTCTTAAGCACATAAAAAACAGCTCTAGCAGCACCTCCATTACCCAACACTAATGCCTTTGTATGGTGTTTCTTAAGAAGAGGTTTTAATGATTCTTCAAAACCGTATACATCTGTATTATACCCTTCTAGTTGCACCTTTTTCATACACATTTCACCGCTAAAAAAGGATTCTACAGGATTTGACTTGACAATTTTAATACAGTTTACAGCATCAATCTCTTTTGCTTCTGGTGATATTTTATCTAAATAAAACATAACACCTATTTTGTGGGGTATAGTAACATTAAGCCCACATAACTCAGGTTGTTGTTTTAAAAGATCCGGAAGATCACTAATATTTTGAAGAGGAAGCAGTTCATAATGATACTCTTTTAGCCCTTCTTTTTCGAATTTATCATTAAAATATTGCTTGGAAAATGAGTGCTTAAGCGGATATCCAATCAATCCAAATTTCTTCATCACTAAAACTAAAATTGTTTAATTTATTAAACATGTCACTACAACAGCTGTGTAACAAGCGAAAAATAACTATGTTTTGATTCTCCATATTTAAATAGAGATAAAATGATTAAATGTATCTCCACGCAAACCCAAACGAATTGTTTCTAAAGGAATTACCTCCTGAGGAGCAATATTCCCTAAATTAACGTTGCTTCCTATTAACTTTATGAACCAAACCTGTTGTGCCTTTATTGGTGCTTCCCAAATAATAGATTCTTGTGGCACTTGTGTCAAAATTTCATCTATTAAGCCCTGCCTCACTTCGCCTGTTTCTCTATAAATCCCTACATTACCACTCTCTCTTGCCTCAGCAATCACTTTCCAGGAGCCTGCTTGTATTTCGGCCTTTATCAGTTCAATCCAACGATAAGGTGCAATAATTTTTTTATCATCCTTAGATCCTACCTCCGAAATTACGGTTACTTGTTTACTTAAGATATCAATGTATTTGCATTTTTCCTCATGAGGCAATTCTATGGAACCATCCGAAATTTCAGCAAACTCCATTTTAAATCTGTCTAGCACTCTTCGATACTCATCAAATTGATTTCTCACCAAAAAAGCTTCAAAAAGGGTTCCTCCAAAATAAAAAGGCATTTGCGCATCACGATAAATCTGTAGTTTTTCTTCAAGCTTTGGAGTAACCAAGGATGTTGCCCAACCAAGTTTAACTATATCTGTATGGGGAGCCCCTACCTCGATAAAATCTTGGGCTTGTCTTGTGCTCATACCTTTATCCATCACCATCGTTATCCCATTATTCCTTGGCTTGAGAGTCCGGATTGGGATGTTGTTTAACTCAAAGTTCATAGGAATGCAAAGGTGAAAAAAAAAATCAACACTGTAATACTTTCGTGTTGATTAATTGTAATGTTAGCGTGTAAATTTATTGATAATCTCGAGAATCACCTTATTATCTTGCAATTGAGGAAGGTACTCAAACAATATATGATATTTTTCGGGATCAGCGGTAAGGGCTAATTCTAAGTAATTAAGCGCCTCCGTGTATTTTCCCGAAGCGAACATGTAAGCAACCATTCTGTAATATAGTTCGGCAGCATCCGGATTATTCTTAATAGCTTCAGAAATAACCTCGATTGCTTGACTTAATTTTTCTTGTTCATATAATATCGACGAGTAGTCCAACCAAGCTTCAATATCCAATGGATTAAGCTCAACAACTCGCTCATAGGCGGCTTCTGCCTCACTTATTTGTTTTAGTTTATAGCGGGCGTCCGCAATCGCAAACCAATATTCCGGATTTTGATCGTCTATATCGAGTGCTTTCTTATAAAAATGCAAGGATTCAAAGTATCGTTCTTCATAATCTAACGTAACACCAATGCCAAACCATCCGTCACCCAGTTTAGGGTCAATTTTAACCGCTTTTTTATAATAGGATCGCGCATCATCCATTTGTTCGAGCTTCTCATAACATTCACCAATCGCACAATACGTTTCAGCGCTCGGTGGCTCATATTCAAATGTTTGCTTATAAACATCTATCGCATCCGAATACCTATCTAGGTTTACCAAAGCATTTCCTTTGTTGAAATAGGCCGATGCAAAGTTTTCCTTTATTAAAATAGCATAATCGTATGCATCAATAGCTTTTTCGTACAAGCTAAGCTTGTGATAAGCATTTCCTAAATTATACCAAGCAGCGTAAGAGTAAGGTTCATTATCAATATACTGAAGATAGAAACTAATACTTTCTTCTTGTCTATCCAACACATCATAACAAAAGGCCAGTTCATACAAAGCCTCTTGATTTTCCATATTTACCTGTAAACTCTTTTTTAGGTATTTTACTGCCTGTTCATAGTCGCCCTTATTTTGAAAAAGCATGGCCATCTGAAGGTAAATTTCATCAGGACTTTCAGTTAGAGACAATGCCTTTTCTAGGTTTTCTATTGCTTCTTCGTAACGATCTATACTTCCTAAAATGCCACCGCGAATCAAATAAATATCAGGTTCGGAAGCCTCCAGTAATTCTGCCTTATCTAAAGCCTTCAAAGCAAGATCTATTTGATTCGTAATTGAATATAATTGAGCCTGTTTAATAAAAAAAACGGCAGCAAACGGATGTTGGTTAACCGCATAATCCACTACCTGAAGCGCTTTTATGGGATCATTTTTCTCCATATAATAATCAATAATTCCTTCAAAAGCCTGAGCATCGAAAAAATATTGATCTTCGTTACGAATCATCTCTTCATAACGTTCAACTGAAAACTTAGGGTCTTCAGAAAATTCAAAGTCAAAATCGTCTTCCATCGCATTTAATATTAGTACGTCAGTTACTCTTTTAAGCTCCAAATCATATCTCTTTATGAATATGAAAGAAACACTATCTGCAATGAATCAAGATTGAATACAATCAACAAAGTGCTCAACTTATTTCACTTGCTGATGAATTTATGCCTTCAAATTACTTCTTAAACCATTACTTTAACAATTTAGTTTTCCACAAAAAACCACCTAAACCCCCAAACATCTGTACTTGAGGTGTTTAAATTGTTGTTTTTTGTTAAGTAATCCTTAATTCTTTTAATTCTCACCAGCAGAGGCCTATTGCAGATATAAAACATCCAACTAATCCTTCCTTACAAATTTACGCAAAATTGTTATTATATGCAATTTTCCCCTGGAGCCAACATGACTTCTTATTTCGTAATTTTATCTTTAGGTTTGTATTTCATTCATGAAAACAAAAAACACCAAATATAAATATGGCTGTCCTAAATATCTCTCCTATTTTAACACGCTTAAATATCCATACAGGCACCGAAGACAACGCTACATCTATTAAGAGTTTTTCGCCTGTAGATGGTCAATTCATAGGTTCTGTTCCAATAACAGACGGGGCAAGCTACCATGAACAGGTAAAAAAATCAGCGTTAGCCTTTGAAGAGTGGAAACAAGTTCCGGCGCCACTGCGAGGTGAAATTGTTAGACAGATAGGGGAGTCCCTAAGGTCACATAAAAAAGACCTTGGCACACTGGTTTCTTACGAAATGGGTAAAAGCCTTCAGGAAGGCTATGGTGAAGTACAGGAAATGATTGATATATGCGACTTTGCTGTTGGCCTAAGTAGACAACTTTACGGACTCACAACGCAATCAGAAAGACCCAAACATAGAATGTATGAACAATGGCATCCCTTGGGTATAGTTGGCGTTATTTCTGCTTTTAACTTCCCGGTCGCCGTTTGGAGCTGGAACGCTACAATAGCATGGATCTGCGGCAATGTTTGCATCTGGAAACCTTCGGAAAAGACACCTATCACCGCATTAGCCTGTCAAAATATTGTTCTAGACGTACTAGCCAAAAATGGCATTTCACAGCATATCTCTACCGTCATCCAAGGAGATGCTCGTCTCGGTAAATCGTTAGCTTCAGACGTCAACATTCCACTCATTTCTGCAACAGGATCTACGGCAATGGGTAGATCGGTAGCGCAAACCGTTGCTACACGTCTAGGAAAAACTATTTTAGAGCTTGGTGGCAACAATGCAATCATAATTACCGAAAACGCAGATTTAGAAACAGCGCTTTTGGCAAGTGTTTTTGGTGCTGTGGGAACTGCAGGGCAGCGATGCACAACTACCAGAAGGCTTATTATTCAAGAAGGGGTTTATGAAGATTTCAAAAACCGATTAATAAGGGCTTATCAGCAATTAAAAGTTGGTAATCCCTTAGACGAGACAAATCATGTTGGGCCCTTAATCGATGAAGAGGCCGTACAACAATATTTAATAGCTATAGATAATTGTAAGAAAGAGGGAGGAAAATTCATTGTTGAAGGAGGGATTCTTAAGGGCAGCGATTATTTATCATCCTGTTATGTTAAACCCTGTATTGCCGAAGTAGACCCTAGTTTTAACATTATAAAGACCGAAACTTTTGCTCCTATATTGTATATCATGAAATATAGTACATTGGCAGAAGCAATTAATATTCAAAACGATGTTCCGCAAGGTCTTTCCTCCTCGATCATGACCTTGAACTTAAGAGAGGCAGAACATTTTTTATCAGTTAATGGTTCAGATTGTGGAATCGCTAATGTGAATATAGGAACTTCAGGAGCTGAAATTGGCGGTGCCTTTGGGGGCGAAAAAGAAACAGGTGGTGGACGAGAGTCCGGTTCCGATGCTTGGAAAGCCTATATGAGACGACAGACTAATACCATTAACTATTCTGATAAACTTCCACTGGCACAGGGTATTAAATTTGATCTTTAACATTAGTGAAAAAAATGCGCCATCATTTTATTGTTTTAATTAGTTTTATGGCGACAATGTCACTACTATTGAACTAATTGAAATGATTGTTTATAACCCAAAAGACTGGATTCATTCTGTAATCTCTTTCCATCGTTCTGAAACGATTAAAAAATTATATCCTTTTTTAATTCTGATGGCACTCTACTCATGGGCAATAGCTTATATAGAGATGGAATATTTGAAAATTTCGTCTCAAAGTTGGTTACGCAACATTCCTACCATGCATAGCTTATTAGGTTTCGTTTTATCTATACTATTGGTATTTAGAACGAATACTGCTTACGATCGCTGGTGGGAGGGGCGTAAGTTATGGGGGCAACTAACAAACAATAGCAGGAATTTAGCTCTTCGCATAGAAAGCTTACTTCCGATAACAGACCACGTGAATAGAAGTTTTTTTAGAAAGAGCATTCCCCTTTTTGCCAGTACACTAAGAGAACATCTTCAATCGAATCAGACTCGTTTCATGCTTGATGAAATAGACCATCCTGAATTTAGGGGACTTGATGAGAACAAACATGGGCCAAATCAGGTTTCCTCTATGATTTTTAAGCGGACGAATGAGCTTTACAAAACAGGTATAATAACCGGCGATCAGCTCATTATTTTAAATGGTGAATTGCTCTCTTTTACTGACATTTGTGGTGCTTGCGAGCGGATTAAAAACACCCCCATTCCATTTACTTATACCTCATTCATTAAGAAGTTTATTTCCGTATATGTACTTACACTTCCTTATGGCTTCGTGTTCTCCCTAGGGTATTTTGTAATACCGGCAGCTGTGTTCACCTTTTATGTATTAACCTCACTTGAACTGATTGCCGAAGAGATTGAGGATCCCTTTGGTTCTGATTCAAATGATCTACCTCTAGGGAAAATTACAGAAAATATCAGGAAACATGTTGGTGAAATCTTACATTAGCCAACTAAAAGTTTGTACCCTTTACCGTGCACATTAACGATTTCGACCTTTGGATCATCGCGGAGGTATTTTCTTAACTTACTTAGAAAGACATCCATGCTTCTTCCATTGAAATAATTATCATCATGCCAAATTTTTATCAAGGCTTCTTCTCGGGTGAGCACATCATTTTTCTTTAAACAAAGCATTCTAAGGAGCTCCGCTTCTTTCGTTGAAAGCTTCTGTTGCTGTCCATTACGAGCGATTATTTGCGAGGTATAATCAAAATCATATTCACCTAAATTGAAATTAACAGGAAGCTCTTCTTCCGCTGATCTCTCCTGAGAAAGACTTCTCTTTAACAAAGCGTTAATGCGTAAAAGTAGCTCCTCCACCCGAAAGGGCTTTGTAATGTAGTCGTCTCCACCAAGATTAAATGCTTCGGTCTTGTCTTCCATCATTCCTTTAGCGGTAGCAAAAATAATTGGTATCTCTTGGTTGGTTTTCCTAATTTCTTTCCCCAAAGAAAACCCGTCCTTTTTGGGCATCATCACATCAAAGATACACAAGTCGTACTCATCCCTATTAAAAGCACGTAAAGCATCTTCCCCGTCCTGGCAAAGCTTCACATCGAACTTTCCTTTTAATTCTAAATAATCCTTCAGTATTTCACCTAAATTTGGATCATCTTCCGCTAATAAAATTTTTCGCATCTCCTTGTTTATCTATTTAGTTACGATAGGTAAAGTTAGCTCAAATTCAGTACCCTTTCCCTTCTCACTCTTCACTTTCACTGAACCTTTCATCCGTTTAATAATATCCTGTACATAGCTAAGTCCTAACCCAAATCCTTTTACATCGTGTAAATTTCCTGTAGACACTCTATAAAATTGATCAAATATTTTTGATAGCTGGTCCCTGCTCATTCCGATTCCTTTATCAGCGACACTTACATGAATAGCGTGTCCACTATTCCAAGTCCTAACCGAAATTTCCGGGGCCTCTTTGCTATATTTTATTGCATTATCTATAAGGTTAAAAATAACATTCGATAAATGAAATTCATCTCCATGAAGTATAGGTTGAATAGCATCTATTCGTAAATCTACTTGCGCATCTCGCTTCTTGAGTTGCAAGCCCATGCTATCTACTACTGCAGAAACCAACACATTCATATCCACTTCTTGCTTATCCATCCTTAAATCACCTTTATCAATCTTTGCTACATTAAGCACTCGCTCTATATGGTTTCCTAAACGTACATTTTCATCATAAATAATATTCGCCAAACGGTCCACGCGTTTGGCATCGGTAACAATTTCGGGATCTTTTAATGACTCACTGGCGATCATAATAGTAGCCACAGGCGTCTTAAATTCATGCGTCATATTGTTGATAAAATCTGTTTTCATCTCTGAAATCTTCTTCTGCCTCAAAATAATAAATATCGTATAAGCAAAACACCCTATCAACACCAGAAGCAAGGCAGCCGAGGAACCCAACATCATGCCCATATTACTTAATATCAAAGAATGCTTATTAGGGAACCCAACAGATAGCTTTCCTGACGAACGCACCAAACTATTAGGGAACAATATGGTAGAATAAACATTCTTACCCTCAAAATGCCCATTTAATGCCGCTAACTGAAATAGGACGGAGTCTTCCCTTCCCTCGGTAATCTTTAATTCAAATGGCAAATTAATTTTTCTATTAAAAAACTCTTCCTTAAGCTCTTCTCTTATGTAATCAAGATCAATTCTATTTTTAAGCGGTTTTTTAGCCATTTCAAAATCATTGGCCAGATTTTCTATTACAGAAGTTCCTGCTGTCGCAATTTCCATAAAAGAGTCTAAAAGGGCTCCCGTTTGGAGTATGCTCCCCTGTTGTTCGTATCTTCTTATCTGAGCATCCAAGCGATTATTCTTTCTTGGCGGTAAAGCGACAACACCAATATCCCCCATATAGGGATCAATAAACACATAACGGATACTATCATCCAGCGCTTTCTTTGGATTAGTAGCCGGTTTATTCACATAGACATCCAGTCTGTTCCGCTGGTAAAAACCCTCAGGGGCTGTAACGATATCAACTTTTACTAACCTTTTAAGCTTGGGGTCTTTCATGTAGGTCTCATAGAAGTCGTTCTTAATTAATGTTGCACTGGGGAACTCTCTGAGCAACTTGGCCTCAAGATCACGGACCTCCATTTCCTGCTGCCTTTGCTCTCGCTTAATTTTCTCCACAAACATCTTAGCTTGCCATTCCGCTTCCCGTTTCTCCTGTAGTTTTCTGTTACGGATAGCCTTCACTTCCTGCGCCTGTATGAAGTCGACAGCTTCCTTTTTTTCAGCTTTAAGGGCAACGGTATTAAGTGCAGCATTCACCGCTTCGTCGAATAATTGTGCCTTTAAATTATATGATTGGTGGATAAAATAATATTGCATGGCTATTACTCCGAGGAGAGCAAATAGCATTAAACCTATAATCAACCCTATACTTTTACGCTTCATATTAAACAAAAATACGCAAGAAGCTGTTCATCAGTACTCTTTTAACAAATTTTAACAAACATTCGGTTTTAAAATTTAATTCTATTTCGTTTTATTAGGGTATTGTATAGCCAATAAGTTTAAATTACTTTAAAAATTTATGTTGAAAACGGCTCTGATCTAGATCACAGGAGAAGGATCTCCCCATCAGCTTTTAGGTGTTAAAACAAGGATAGCAGCCTTACAAGGCTGCTATCCTTCAATATTTTCTGTTTAGATTATCTTAATTGTCTCTAGAATGGCAAATCATCATCCCCAGGGGCAGAAGAAATATCAACCGGAGGTACATGTTGTTGTGGAGCACCCATTTCTCCTGCTACTTTATTAACCCGCCATGCCACTAAAGAGTTAAAATAGGTTGTAACGCCATCCTTATTCGTCCATGGTCTTCCTCTCAGATTGAAAGAAACCTCAATATCTTCACCAGGAGCCAGGTTATCAAAAATATTAACCCTATCTTGTGTTGCTTCGAATTTAATATACTCTACAAATTGCGGATTCTCAGCATATTGAACCACTAAATCCCGTTTTTTAAACGAGTCTGTAACCTGCTGTACCGCACCAACTTCATGTACCTTGCCTTTTATTTCCATAATATTAAAAAGATATAAATTGTAAAATTAAGGTTTTTTGGCGACAATAATCAGTAACTTCGCACAATTAACTATGCAAGTTTTCAACACTCCACAAAAAGTTATCATTACCTGCAACAAGAGGCTATCTCCTGCATTGCAGCAAGAAGTGCAATCATTAGGATTCACTATAAAAAGGGCTTTTGCCACAGGCGTAGAGCTCTTAGCAGATGTCAATGATTGTATCACATTAAATCTTAATCTCCAATGTGCCAGCCAAATTTTATATTCCATTAAAAGCTTTGAAGCACATAATCCAGACGAACTATATCGTCAAATTAAAGACATAGCATGGGAAGACATTCTTGATTTTAACGGATACTTTTCTGTTAATTCTAATGTCAATAATGAAACGATTAGCACACCGCTGTTCGCTAACTTAAAAGTAAAAGATGCGATTGTCGACCGGATAAAAGAAAAGAAGGGAGTCAGACCAAACTCTGGCCCAGAACTAAACAAGGCCGTTATCCACCTATATTGGCAGGGTAATGAAGCCAGCATTTATCTGGACACTTCTGGGGAAACGCTCGCAAAACACGGTTATAGAAAGCATCCAGGAAAAGCACCAATGTTAGAAGCCTTAGCTGCAGGTGTTGTGATGGCGACCGATTGGGATAAATCATCCACATTTATAAATCCTATGTGTGGATCAGGTACTTTAGCTATAGAGGCCGCTTTAATTGCAACAAACCGCAAGCCCGGACTATATAGAATGAATTATGCATTTATGCATATTTTGGGGTATGACGAACTTGTTTTTTTTGCTGCACGCAGAAAACTGAAAGATCAAATTGTAAAAAATGTTGACCTCAAAATTATTGCTTCCGATATTTCTGCTGATGCGATAAAAATTGCGCAAATGAATGCCAAAACAGCGGGCGTAGATCAATTGATTTCATTTGAAGTCTGTGACTTTGAAAAAACGTCCGTTCCTCACACGGCTGGCGTTATAGTATTTAACCCCGAATATGGTGAGCGACTGGGTGTACACACGCAGCTTGAACTTACATATAAACGGATGGGCGACTTTATGAAAAAAGACTGCCAAGGTTATAATGGATATGTTTTTACAGGTAATCCAGACCTGGCAAAAAAAATAGGTCTTCGAGCCTCTAAAAAAATAGAATTCTACAACGGGAAGCTAGACTGTCGACTCCTTTGTTATGAGCTTTATGACGGAACCCGAAGAAAAGAAAAGGCTGATGATTAAAGCATATAAACTTTATTCGGGAGAAGATGGCCATTCATATTTTGAAACAGGATTTGTAGACGAAAACATTGTTTCTTCTGCTGAAATTATTCATTTTAAAGAAACAGAACCCCATTCTTCCTATGATTGGCACAGAGCTCCGCAAGTACAATATGTTCTTACATTAAAAGGAACACTCGAATTTACCACGTCTTTAGGTGATGTCTTTATTCTTAAAGCCGGAGAAATATTGATTGCAACCGATATCAGTGGACACGGCCATAAGTGGAAGCTTTTAGATACTGACCCCTGGATAAGGGCATATATTATTGTAAAGGCTTCCGAAATCAATTTTATAAAAAATAATAGATAATGAGCCTTTCTAACGTAGAGAAAACAATCCTTTTTGTAAAGGATACTTTAAAGAATGCAGAGGCTGGTCACGATTGGTTTCATGTGGAACGTGTGTGGAAAAACGCTCAATTAATTCTTAAAGAAGAGCCTGCTAATCAAGAAGTGGTCGAACTAGCGGCACTTCTACACGACATTGCAGATAGTAAATTCCACGATGGAAACGAAGAAATTGGACCCTTGAGAGCAGAGGCTTTTCTTGCTTCCATAGCTGTTGAACAGAATATCGTGGCTCATGTCAAAAATATTATTAAATATATGTCGTTTAAAGCAAGCCTAGGAAGTGTTGATTTTCATTCGAAAGAAATGGAAATAGTGCAAGACGCAGATAGACTTGACGCTATAGGAGCGATTGGGATCGCTAGAGCCTTTCATTATGGTGGGTTTAAAAACAGGGAGATTTATAATCCAGCGATAAAACCAATTTTAGGACAAACAAAAGAAGAATATAAGAATAACCAGGGCCCTACTATTAATCACTTTTATGAAAAACTTCTTTTATTAAAAGATAAGATGAATACTCGTACCGCTAAAAGACTTGCTGAAAGCAGGCATCATTTTATGGAACGTTATCTTTCCCAGTTCTTAGACGAATGGAACGGTCTTAAATAAAAGGAGCATTCTATTATAGAGTGCTCCTTTTATTTAAGACCGTACTTAATAATGGATATATATGAGTTAATAATTAAACTCTCTTTGATTTAATACGAGCTGCTTTACCAGTCAAACCACGTAAATAGAACAACTTAGCTCTACGAACTTTACCGTAAGTATCAACTACTACTTTTTCAATATTAGGGGAGTTAATAGGAAAAATACGCTCAACTCCAATACCATTAGACATCTTACGAACAGTGAAAGTTTCGTTATTACCAACAGCATTTCTCTGAATTACAACGCCTTTATATACCTGTATACGTTCTTTGTTACCTTCGCGAATTTTATAGTGAACGCTAACGGTATCACCAGCTTTAAATGCAGGAACTTCATTTTTTGCTACCGCCTGCTCTTCTACAAATTTTACTAAATCCATGATTTTAAGTAATTAACAACGATTTTTAACCCGTAAAAATCGGACTGCAATATTAGTTATTTTATTTTGAAATTAAAAGTCTATTTTTTCTTTTTTGACGACGCTAAAAATTCTTAGCTCACTATTCGTCCAAAAGATCTGGTCTTCTCTCTTTTGTTCTAGCAAGCGCCTGTTCATATCGCCAATTTTCTATTGCTGATTGGTTCCCACTCAACAAAATATCAGGAACAACATAACCTTTCCAATCGGCGGGCCTGGTGTAAACTGGGGCGTCCAATAACTCTCCTTGAAACGAATCAGAAAGAGCAGAGGTTTCGTCAGATAGCACTCCGGGAATTAATCGCGTAACCGCATCTACTACTATTGCCGCAGGCAACTCCCCCCCAGAAAGAACATAATCACCAACTGAAAGCTCCTTTGTTACATAGATATCTCTTATTCTTTGATCAATCCCTTTATAATGCCCACATAGAATTATTAGATTCTCTTTAAGGGCAAAACCATTAGCTATTGATTGATTCAAGGTAACACCATCAGGAGTCATAAAAACAACTTCGTCATAGTTTCGTTCTGCTTTCAGCCCTTCTATACATGCAGCAAAAGGACCTATTTGCATCACCATCCCACTTCCTCCGCCATACGGATAATCGTCTACACTTTTATGCTTATTCTCTGCATAATCTCTCAAATTATGAACATGAATCTCCACTAATCCTTTTTTCTGTGCTCTTTGTAAGATAGAATGCGCGAACGGACTTTCCAAAAGGCCTGGCAATACAGTAATGATATCAAACCTCATATGCTATTATACAATTACCCAATTCTATTCATAAATATCTATTAAACCATCGGGAAGATCAACATGTAACATCCTTTCTTCTTCATCAATTTCGACAATAAAATCGTCATTTAATGGAAACATCAATTCCTTGAATTTATACTGCACCACGGCAATATCTTGTTGAGGAAGTTCATTTATCTCTATAATCTCTCCTAGCTCTCCGTGCTTTTTATCGTAAACAATATAACCTTTCAAATCCGTCAAATAAAATTCATCGGGATCACGAACAGGTTTTTTATCGTTTGTTAAGTATACTGATTTGCGTAATAATTCTTTTGTTTTATCTACATGGTCAATATCTTCCAAATAAAAATACCCCGTCCTATTCTGTTGCAATTTAACTGTATCAACAAAAAAAGGCACCAATTTTTTCTCAATTTCTATAAATAACACATCAAAATCCAACCTGGAGTATTCCTCAAATTCAAAATAAATTTGAACCTCTCCCTTTAAACCCCGGGATTTACTGATGTAACCTATATAAAAACAATTGTCAATATCCATTACGTTCTTAATCTTTTCTAAAAGAGTTCTTCCTTAAAATATGCTCTCTTCGATATAAAAGTAAAATGCCATTCAAAAGGTATTTACCTTAGAATGGCATTCATATCGATAAGAAAAATCTTATTCAGCGCTGTTAGCTTCTTCGCTATCGCTCTCAGAAGATGTTTCAGGAGCTTCTTCTACCGCAGCTTCTTCTGCTGCTGGCGGTGTATTTTTCGCAACAATTGCTGCTGCTCTATCTTCCTTCTTCTTAGCTTCCGCTGCTAAAGCTGCTTTTCTAAGCTCTTCTTTAGATTTCGAAAGGTTGTCTTTTTTTCCTTCGATTTTTGATTCTTTTCCAGTTAACCACTCTTCGAATCGCGTTTCAGCTGTAGCCTCGTCAAAAGCACCTTTTTTTACTCCTCCTAATAAATGCTTTTTGTAAAGCACTCCTTTATAAGAAAGAATAGCACGTGCTGTATCCGTAGGTTGTGCACCTTTATTCATCCAATCTAGCGCTTTTTCAAAGTTTAATTCAATTGTAGCTGGATTAGTGTTTGGATTATATGAACCTAAACGTTCGATGAATTTACCATCGCGAGGAGCGCGAGAATCTGCTACCACTACATGATAAAAAGGTTTTCCCTTTTTACCGAATCTTTGCAATCTGATTTTAGTTGCCATTTTTGATAATTTATGTATTCAACATATTTCCCGGAGCTTTATACTGCGGGGCTGCAAAGATAAATATTTCATTCCAAAAAAATCAAAAATATCTCACTTATTTAACTATTAGCTCTTTAAGCGTGTCTCAAAAGTAAATAAATCCATAAAATTAAGATTGTTAACGCTAATATTTTACCAAAAGCTTTCTTTATTTGTACGGGCATACCCTTATAATACCACCCAAATAGCACAACAAAAAAAATTAGTAAGTAGGGTAGAAGCTTCCTCATCAATTTTTCCCCAAACCTAATATTAATTACTCAGAATCATTAAAGATAGATCTTAATTTAACAATTTCATATTTTCTGCCCTTATTAAGCAATTAAATTGTACATTTAGAACCTGCGCACTCGTTTATTAATAAAATTAACAACTTGCCCAAACAGACTGTTAGTTTATGAAGTTACTATGTTATTAAGCAAATCAAAGAATATATCGTGAGTAAAACTATTATTGTATCAAATCGCTTACCAGTTAAAATCACCGAAGAAAATGGCACCTTATCCTTTATACCAAGTGAGGGCGGACTCGCTACAGGATTAGGCTCTATCTATAAAGAGGGTAATAACATTTGGCTAGGTTGGCCCGGAATAAATATTGAAGATCTCGCCAAACAAAATGAAATTCGGGAGCAACTAAAAGCGATGAACTTAATCCCGATCTTCTTAGATGAAGAGGAGATTAAACGCTACTACGAGGGTTTCAGCAATGAAGTGCTATGGCCCATCTTTCATTACTTATCAACATACGCCAATTATGATTATCAGAATTGGCTATCATATGTTCAGGTAAATCAAAAATTTGCTGATGCTATCCTTAGCTCCCTCGAGCCTGGAGATACGGTTTGGGTCCATGATTATCAACTATTACTCGTTCCGGGGTTGGTCCGACTTAAACAACCAGAAGTTTCTATTGCTTTTTTTAATCATATCCCCTTTCCTTCTCAAGAACTATTTAGGCTCATTCCTTGGCGGAAAGAATTGTTATTAGGAATGCTGGGGGCAGATCTCATTGGTTTTCATACATTTGATGATGTTCGACATTTTTTAAGTGCGGCCACTCATTTGCTTTCTATTCACACAGATGCCAATCGATTGAGAGTAGAAAACAGGATTGTTTTGGCCGAACCATTCCCTATGGGAATGGATAGTGACAAATTTTCCAAACTGGGCGCAAATCCCGAAGTAATTGAACATATAAATTCCTTTCGGCAGAATTTTGAAGGGAAACGAATTATTTTGTCTATCGATCGCTTGGATTATAGTAAAGGAATCATACAGCGCCTGAATGCTTTTGAGTTACTGTTGGAAAAAAACTCCGAGTACATCGAAAAAATTATTCTTTATATGATTGTTGTTCCCTCAAGAGATACAGTGCCTCAATACAAACTACTTAAAGATGAAATTGATCGCTTGGTTGGCAATATCAATGCACGCTTTAGAACATTTGAATGGCATCCCATAGCTTACTTCTATCATGGATATCCCATTGAAATTATTTCTGCCCTTTATAACATAGCAGACGTATGCCTTGTTACACCTATGCGGGATGGTATGAATCTCGTAAGCAAAGAATACGTGGCCAGTAGAAATGACAATACCGGTGTACTGATATTAAGTGAACTGGCAGGTGCATCAAAAGAACTGAACGATGCCCTTCTAGTAAATCCAAACAATATTAGTGAAATCAGAAAGGCCTTAATTACAGCACTGAACATGCCTGAGGAAGAGATGAGAGAAAGGATGAAGGCGATGAGAAATGTCGTATTTAAGTTCAATATAAAACATTGGGTAAAGATTTTTATGAATCGCTTGGAAGACGTAAAAAGAATACAACGCAACTCCATGGCAAACCTTGTTAAATCGTCTATTAAACAAACGATCCAAGAAAGGTACCAAAATTCCACGAACAGGTTATTACTTTTTGATTACGATGGAACACTTGTTGGTTTCAAAAAAGAAATAGATGACGCCTCACCGGATAATGAACTCTATGCGCTTTTAGATCAATTCGTTGCTGATAAAAAAAATACCCTTGTTATTATTAGCGGAAGAAAGCACATAACCTTAGAAAAATGGTTTGGTAATAAAAAATACGAATTAATTGCAGAACATGGGGCTTGGAAAAAACTTCCAAATGGCTTATGGGAGCAACTTCCCGGTTTGTCAACAAATTGGAAAGACGAAGTATGGAAGTTGATGGAGACTTATACAGATAAGACACCGGGCTCGTTTATTGAAGAGAAAACGTATTCATTAGCCTGGCATTATAGAAAAGTACAAAAGGGCTTGGGTGCTCTAAGAGCAAATGAGTTAATGGATAATCTACAATATCATCTCAACACCTTTGGTTTAAAAATGCTTGATGGCGATAAGGTGGTTGAGGTCAAAAACGCGGATGTAAATAAAGGCCGGGCAACTTTAAACGTGTTACATGATACAACCTTTGATTTTATTATCTCTATAGGCGATGATCGAACCGACGAAGATACTTTTAAAGCCCTTCCTTCTTCTGCCATCACCATTAAAGTAGGAAGTAACGTTTCAGCAGCAAAGTACTATCTAGAAAATCAGGAAGATGTAAGGGATTTATTACGATCCCTTCTTCAGGAAAAATAGCCTTCTTCGTCTATTAGGAACCGAGGGGTTCCTAATTTTGCCGAAATTCGATACACTGCATTTACGAGTCCAACATGACTATATGCTTGTGGAAAATTACCCCACTGATCTCCATTGGTTGCGTCAATATCTTCACTAAAAAGCGATAAATGGTTTGCATATGGCAATAAGTTCTCAAGGGTATCAATGGCATCCTTTGTCCTTCCAACGCATGCTAGCGCTTCTACATACCAAAACGCACAAATTAAAAAGGTAGATTTTGGTTTACCAAAATCATCCGCATGTAAATACCGGTAAAACAATCCATTTTCAGTTCTTAGCTCTCTTTCCAGGGCTGTTAAATGATCCCTAGCTCTTTCTGAATTCGGATCCAAATAATTCATTATAATCAACTGCAAAGTGCTTGCATCAAGATGCTTACTACCTACAGCATGTGTATAAACTTTTCGTTCTGGGTCATAGCAGTCTTCAATATGTTGAGCGGCACGATCTATCAATGCTTTAGCTCTGTTCTCTAAAGAAGGTGCTCCTATTTTTTTTGCAATGCGCAATGCGGCCTTAGCTCCAGCCCATTGGAAGAGGTTGGTGTAACAATGAAAATTAGCAAAATTTCTGAATTCCCAAATTCCAGCATCTTTTTCATCGATCGTCTGTTCAATCTTTTCTATAATCATTTCCAGCCATTTCGATGAATGGCTTTGCTCTTTAGCAACAAACCTACTATCCGTGTATAACGGTAATATTGAGAGTAATACCTGACCATACACATCGTTTTGAATATGTTCATAGGCCTGGTTACCTAATCGAACAGGCTTATTTCCTTCATACCCGGCTAAATGGCTCAGCTCCTCCTCAATTAATTCCTTTTTCCCAGTAATGCTGTAAAGTGGTTGGTATCTTCCCGTTTCATTAGCGGAAATGTTGGCAATAAATTCCGAATAATGTTCCATTTCCTCAAATTGCCCGATTCGTAATAAAGAGGCAAGCACATAATAACTATCTCTAATCCAACAGTACCTGTAATCCCAGTTTCTGCCACTACCCGGAGATTCCGGTAAGCTGGACGTACTTGCCGCTATAAATGCACCTGTGTCTTCATATTGATGTAATTTAAGGGCTAAAGCAGAACGAATTACAACATCCTGATAAAATGGAGATATGGTTGTGTGCTTTATCCAAGTACGCCAGTAATTTATCGTTTGCCTTAAAAACACTTCTACTGTTTTCTCAAGAGGTGCCTCCATCGGCTCTCCATAAGTCAGAATTAAATATTTAGTGTCATGAAGCACATACGTTCCTTCTTCAAAAAAATGACTTATTGGAACATTTGTGGTAAGGCGCATTTTATCAGTGCCCCCTGTAAACTCAACATGGTTACTTCCTCTATGCCTTCCTTGTCCCGTTCGTCCATAGTCTGTCACCGGATAACAACGCATCCGTACCCTTGGTTCTCCACTAACCCGCTCTACTTTCCTGATTAACATTAAGGGTTTAAAATAACGATCATATTGATTAAAGCGAGGAGCAAAATCTGTCACTTTATAAACGCCCTCTTTATTGCTGATGGTTGTCTCAATGATATTAGTATTTGGTAGATACCGCTGTTCCGATGTAAACTCGCCGTCTGGAAGGATTGAAAATTCACCTCCTTTTTCTTTATCTAGCTTACTGCCAAAAACGAAAGAACTATCAAATGAAGGCCAACATAGCCACGAGATATTTGTGTTTTTTTGTACATGCGCAATATAGGCACAATTCCCTATTATTCCACTTTGGTAAGTGTGTCTATCCATTCTTTAAATATTTTCTCCTTTACAACAACAAAGAGCGGTCTTGTGTTTAATGATTCTTTAATTCGTCAATATTAGTTCGATCTAAAAATAACGATTTTTTTGTGGATGGAATAAGATTTAGCGATAAAGCTTTCTCAAACAGAACCTGAACAGCCTGTTTTCCTTCCTCTCCTAAATCTATTGAATACTTATTTACATATAAACCGATGTGTTTATACATCACCTCCTCACTCATTTCTTGCGCATGTTTACGAATAAAATCAATTCCTGATTTGGGGTGTTTAAAAGCATACTCAACACTTTTTTTTAAAACGCGATTTACTTTAGCTTTTACTTCATCACTTAAGTTCCGCCTGATCACAATTCCTCCTAAGGGAATAGGACATCCTGTTTCTTTTTCCCAGAAATCACCTAAATCCATTACTTTGATAAGTCCTTTATCCTGATAGGTAAATCTATTTTCATGAATAATCAGACCCAGGTCAACCTCATTGTTTAGCAAAGCAGGTTCAATTTCCGAAAAAACTTTAAGCACCTTGTTTTGTAGCTTTGGAAAAGCAAGACCTAATAAAAAATTCGCTGTGGTATATTCTCCCGGTATCGCAACACGTAGACCTAAATTTATATCTTCTTCTCTACTCTTGAGGGTAGCCTCCAATATTTCCTTATTTTTACATATAAGTAAGGGGCCTACACCGAAGCCTAGCGCGCTTCCGGCATCAAGTAAAACATAGTTTTCAATAGTATAAGCATAGGCATGAAAACTTAATTTACTAATATCAAGCTCCTCATTAAACGTTTTCTGGTTTAATGTCTCCACATCTTCATAAGACACGTCAAAAGATAATCCCTCCGTATCAATTTTCTGGTGAATCATCGCATCAAAAATAAAAGTATCGTTCGGACAGGGAGAAAAACCTAATGTCAATTTCATCAATATAACGTTTTATTTGTATAGAAGTCCCCTTTTTCAGAGGCTTGTAACGGGAAGCCCATTTAGTAAAAACTAAATAGCAGCATATGGCTATAGCTCCAGTCAAACAAATGTATAGGAATCGTTCTAAGTTTTTTTAGTTAAAATGTCATTTTTAGCTCAAAAAAGATCTAACGCAAAAAACATCTAGCATTGGAAATCATTGTGCTATTAATTCAGCCATTGATCCATATTCTCGATAAGCCAGTCGTTCAAGTTTTTAACCGCAAGCCCAATTTTCCAATTTTCCTTATTCCTCTTTTCAACGTAATTAGAAATACTTCTTACTTGGGCACAAGGTAGTTCAAATTGCTCACATGCGTAGTAAAAGGCAGCTCCCTCCATGCTTTCAATATGAGCAGATAGCCTACCCTTGATAGCGCTTATAGATCGTTCATTACCATGTACTTTGTTCACGGTTATACCGGTAACTTTTTTCAGTTGATTTTTCAAGTCGTTCTTTTCCCCAGAGATGGCGCGAAAGACTGATTTTCCAAATCCTAGATCCTCGATGGTCAAAAAAGAGTCATCGTCTTCCGCACCAAGTTCAGCCAAACAATCCTCCTCTACATAAACAACCTCACCCAGCGTCATTTCTTTGGAGATTGCACCGGCAATCCCCACATTAAGTGCAAAGTCATACCTAGATTGTGCCAACTTCCTTCCCATAGAAAAAGCCGTCGAAACCATCCCTACTCCCGTAATCAGAATATCAAGGGCTTTGCCCTCACGATCATACATGGAAAGGAATGGACTGATTTCTTCCGCAGTAGCGGCAACTAATAAGCATCGATTCATAGTAATAAAAGGACAATATAAACATTTCTATCAAAATAAAGGATTACGATGGCGAGGAAGCTGCGTAGCTGCTTTATGTTTGACATTATTTTAACGTGTAATGACCTTAAAGCCTAAAATGTTAAAATTATTAAGCTTATCTTTGCGGGCTAATTCATTGTTATGATTTATATTACACGTAGAGAACGTTTTAGCGCGGCACATAAATTATACCGCGATGATTGGAGCTTGGAAGAAAATGAGGCAGCTTTCGGGAAATGCAGTAACCCTAACTGGCATGGCCATAACTATGAGCTTTTTGTAACTGTTAAAGGAGAAATAGATCCAATAACTGGCTTTGTAATTGATTTAAGAGCACTCAAGACTATCATTCTAAACCACGTAATCGATAAAATAGACCATCGAAATGTTAACTTAGATGTAGATTTCATGCTAGGTAAAATGGCATCAACTGAGGTACTTGCCGTTGAGATATTTAATCAGCTAAAAGATCCCATTCAAGCCGAAGGTGCGATTCTTCATGCTATAAAATTACAAGAAACTGAAAACAATTCTGTTGAATATTTTGGCAACTAAATCAACATCAAATGAACGTTACAAATAATGATGCGCTATATGACGATGATGAACAATTAGACGGATATATCAAAATTGATCGATATAATACCGACAAAGTAGAAAGTATTGCTCATCATTATCATGATATTTTAGATAAATTAGGAGAAAACCCTAATAGACAAGGTCTCTTGAAAACCCCTGAGAGAGTAGCGAAAGCTTTACAATATTTAACCCACGGTTATGATCTAGACCCCGCTGCCATTCTAAAAAGTGCTATGTTCGAAGAGGATTACAGCCAAATGGTTGTAGTAAAAGATATTGAAGTATACTCCATGTGCGAACACCATATGCTGCCTTTTTTTGGCAAGGCGCATATTGCCTATATCCCTAACGGACACATTGTAGGGCTTAGCAAAATTCCGCGTGTTGTAGATGCTTTTGCACGTCGTTTACAAGTACAGGAACGGTTAACGAACGAAATTAGAGATTGTATACAAGAAACATTAAACCCTGCTGGAGTAGCCGTTGTAATGGAATGTAAACATTTATGTATGGCCATGCGTGGAATCCAAAAACAAAATTCCGTAACAACAACCTCCGCTTTTACGGGAGAGTTTGCACATGAACGCACAAGAGCAGAGTTCTTACGATTAATTACAGCAAGTTTAGACTAATCTTAACACCTAATTATATTTTAATGAATAAAGCGTACATTTTTCCTGGCCAAGGTGCTCAGTTTGTTGGTATGGGTAAAGACCTCTATGATTACAGGGAGGACACCCGTAAGCTTTTCGAAGAGGCAAATGATATTTTAGGCTTTCGGATAACTGATATCATGTTCGAAGGTACAGAAGAAGATCTCAAACAAACGAAGGTTACACAACCTGCTATTTTCTTGCATTCAGTTATATTATCTAAGGCGCTTGGAGACATTTTTGATCCGCAAATGGTTGCTGGCCATTCATTAGGAGAGTTTTCCGCTTTGGTGGCAAGTAAAGCACTGAGTTTTGAAGATGGTTTAATCCTCGTATCTAAGCGTGCAAATGCGATGCAAAAAGCTTGTGAAATTCAACCTTCTACAATGGCGGCTATCTTAGGGCTTGATGACTTTACAGTTGAGGATATTTGTCAGCGGGTAAGTGAAGTTGTCGTACCCGCCAATTATAACTGTCCGGGCCAATTAGTTATTTCAGGAACAATCGAGGGCGTGGAAAAAGCATGTACGCTCCTTTTAGAGGCGGGCGCCAAAAGAGCGTTAAAGCTAAATGTCGGCGGCGCGTTTCATTCACCTTTAATGGAAGCTGCTCGTGCAGAACTACAAGAAGCGATAGAGAAAGTCAATATTGATGAACCAATATGCCCAATCTATCAAAATATTGATGCCCTACCTTATAAAGATCCAAGAGAAATCAAAAAAAATCTAATTGCGCAACTAACCGGCCCTGTTCGGTGGACGCAAACCATTGAGCATATGATAGAAGATGGGGCTTCCTCTTTTACGGAAGTGGGTCCGGGGAATGTTCTTCAAGGTTTGGTAAAAAAAGTAAATAGGCAAATGGAAACTTCTTCTGCAAAAATATAAGTGCTTTGATAAATGATAAGAAGTTAACACCTTTATTACATCCTACAAATAATATTTTGCTCGATAATTGCCTTTTTTATTGGTAATAGTATCCTTTTTGTATATATACCTCATACGCTAGACAAAACGTATGAGGTTTTTTTATATTTTTACCTTTAACATAGAATGTGCACATTACTTTGAATACTTCTCTTAAAATACGGGTTTTACTTTTGGTGCTAACGCTTTGTTTCGTTGGAACAGCCATTACAATAAATATTACCTTTCAAAAAGAAGAGACTCTTAGGATTGAGGCTAAAAAGATAGAGCAAAATTTACACAAAAAAGAGCGTTTTGTTCAAGCTTTTCTAGGAGATACAAGTCAGTTTAATGCACTTAAAACTATTCAGAATAACGAAAAACTGACACAACATGTAGTAGAATATTTAGGCAATAAGAAGCAAATTTTTGTCTATACTTATTCAAACAGCGAATTGGTTTTTTGGGGAGCGGATAAAATTGTTCCGCAATCGGATGCCGGTTTATCAGATGGAAGCTCTTTAATTCCTGCCGATAATGGTTGGTATGAAGCAATCAAAAAAACCAAAGGTGGATTTTCTGTTGTTTGTCTAATCCCTATTAAATCTAGGTACTCCCTAAAAAATGATTTTTTGCCAGAAGATTTCTCTTCCGACCTTATCCGAACACAAAATCTTTCTATAGCGAACTATGATGACAATCCCGTTTATAATATAAGAAATGCAGAAGGCAAGTATTTAATCTCTGTTAAGCTGAAGCAACAGACATATAATACCCTGTCTTCTAATCTGGAATTGGCTATGTGGCTTGCTGCTATGCTTTTCGCAACGATTCTAATGAATAGCATTTGTGTTTGGATAGCCAGCAAAGGTTATGTTAAGCTTTCCGTGCTGGCATTTTTTCTTTTTTTTATTGTATCAAGGTATATTGATCTTCAAACAGGTTGGCTAGCTACTCATTTTTTTAATGAGATATTTGACCCCAAATATTATGCATCAAGTTTCATTTTTCCTTCTCTTGGCGCATTTCTTCTTAACATCGGCGCAGCGGCCTGGTTCATGTGTTACGTATATAATTACAGATATTTATTAATAAAGTCCCAAGAAACATTCAGCTTGGCCAGCAGTGTTGCATTTTATCTTTTATCGTCCATATTCATTTATGTTATCAGCACGCAATCTGTAAATGTATTTAACGATTTGATTGGCAACTCTAATATTCAATTTGATGTTACCAACATTTTAAAATTAGATGTTTTTAGTTGGTTGGGAATATTGTCACTCTGTCTTGTAATACTAAATATATATCTTTTGCTAGAAATTCTGTTTGCTATTTCCTTAAATTTTAAAATAGACAAACGTGCTTGGTTTATCTTGTTCTTTATTACTATTTCTATTTACGTTACGGCCCAATTAATATTTAATCACCTATCCATTCCCTTTTTCTTATTTAGCATCATTATCCTCTTAAGAGCGTATACCTTTTATAATAACCATCAGTTTAATTTAGTTGTTTTTATAGCCACATTACTGTTATTTGCCTGTATTGCTTCGTTAAAGCAAACTGAATTTATAAATGATAAAGCGCTTGAAGCTCAAAAATTATCATTGCAGAAACTAGAATCGGCAGACGACCCCGATGCCGTATTCATTTTTTATAGTATTGAAAATAATGTAGCAAAAGATCATTATCTGCTAAATTATTTCCACGCTCCGCAGCGTTATAATATCCATGTATTGAACGACTATATTAAACAAAAATATTTTAGTGGCTATCTTTCGAGGTATGAATACAACATTTATGAACTAACGGAAAAGTATGCTGCGGATACGAAAGGCTACCAGAAACTATCTTATTACAAACAAAAAATAGAATCAGGCTCCATTAAGGTTTCAGAATATTTTTATCGAATAAACAATAATTTTGGCAGTTTATTGTATTTCGGTTTAATACCAATTATAGTAAAAGGAAAGGAAGTTGGTACGACATTAATAGAGCTTAATAGTAAGGCCTTTGAGCGGTATGTTTCCTTTCCCGAGATATTAAGTAATGGCCGACTAAACCGACAGGAAAACCTAGAACAATATTCCTTTGCTTTGTATAGAGACGGAAAATTAGTTAACCAGTTTGGAGATCATCTCTTTGCAACAACCGATCGTTTATACCCAAAAACACAACAGCAATACGTAAAAATAAACAATAATAGGGGAGAAATTGAACTTATGTATAGACCCAATAATCATATACTAATGGTTCTAAACAAGGACAGTCAAGGCACTTGGGTTCAGTTTGCTTCTTTATCCTTTTTATTTCTTGTATTGCTAATCTTTGCAATTCTTGCCTATGCTAGCCAGTGGCTAATCATCACGTTAAAAAATTACGATTTTAGTCTAAGAAATGTTAGAAGATCTTTTTGGATTACGCAAAACAAAATATTATATAGCACACGAATTCAGGCTTTTGTTGTTCTTGCAGTTGTTATCACCTTAATTATTGCGGGTGTAATAACATTTTTCAGCATAAGCAACCAATATGCTTACCAACAAGAAATTAATACAGTAAAAAGGATAAATCAACTCGCCTCTGGATTAGAATCTACCGTATTTAAGTACGCCGCAAGTAAGCCGCCAGCTGAAATAGAAAAAGAGCTTCATAATACCGCAAACTCCAACGCGGCTGACATTACATTATATAATACTGATGGTATACTATTTTATAGTACACAAAATAAAATTTACGAACTCGGCTTAACTTCAAGATATATGAATGCGAAGGCATGGTTACATATGTCAAGATTTGAACGGTCTGAGTATTTTCACAAGGAAAATATTGGCGACTTAGCTTATACGGTAGCCTATTCTCCTATTAAAAACGATCAGAATGAAACGATAGCTTACCTTAGCCTTCCTTATTTTTCCAACGATAAGGATTATGCCGAACGTATAGGAATGTTGTTAAATACGCTTATAAATATCTATGCCCTGGTTATTGTTGCTCTTGGTCTTTTCGCAGTTTTTATTGCTAATAGAATAACTTCTCCACTAACACTTGTACAACGAAGTCTTGCTAAAACTTCTATTGGAAAATCTAATGAACCAATATTTTGGAAAAGAAATGATGAAATCGGTTCACTGATTAAAGAATATAACAATATGATTGCTGCCTTAGAAATAAGCGCGAATAGAATTGCCCAATCAGAACGTGAATCCGCATGGAGGGAAATGGCCAAGCAGGTAGCCCACGAAATTAAAAATCCATTAACTCCTTTAAAGCTCGGTATCCAACTTTTAGAACGGTCATGGAAAGAGGATGATCCAAAGTTTAATCAAAAATTTGAAAGATTCAGTAAATCATTTATTGAACAAATTGATAGCTTATCTACCATCGCTTCCGAATTTTCCAACTTTGCTAAAATGCCTGACACACAGCTTGAGGATGTTAATATCATTGATGTGATAGAAAAGGTTATCCCTATCTATAACAATAGCGCTGCGGTCGATATACACTTCTATTCGGAACCGATTGAAGTTCTCGTTCGTGGAGATAAAGATCAGCTCCGCCGCTCCTTTAGTAATTTATTAAAAAACGCCATAGAGGCAAAATTTGGAAGAGGAAAATGTATCATAACCATTTCAATAAATGTAAAGAGCCAACATCTTTTTATCGCGATAAAGGATAATGGTAATGGTATAGATGACACTGTCAGAGATAGAATATTTCAGCCAAATTTTACAACCAAAAGCTCAGGAACCGGCTTAGGTTTGGCTTTTGTTAAACAAACAATCGAAAGCATGGGGGGTTCAATCACTTATTCAACCAATATTGGTTACGGAACCACTTTCTTCATTGATGTACCAATAAAAAAATAATATAACTTCTTAAGACAATCTGATGGTGGCCTTACCCATTGTTCCTTTACTCGTATAAAGAACTATTGTATATGTTCCTGACTTAAACTCTTCAAAGCCTTTCCATTCAAAAGAATATAACTTTCCATCATTAGAAAACTCAATACCGGTTTTTTCGGTATATTGCATTTCAATACCATCAACTTCAAAAATATTATTATCTGCTATTAATAAATTGCCACTTGGTTCTATTACCCTAATGTAAACTTCATAAATCGCTTTTTTTGCCAAAGGGTTATCGGCAATATTAAAATCAATCTTCAGCTTATCAGTTCTTTTAGCACGCGTTTCGCTACTTTCTTTCCCGCTTCTGTGCACACGCAAAGCGTTTACATTAATGGATGAAATTTTTAAAGCAGATGCAACATCCACTTTTTGCTCCAAATCATGGTTGATACTTTCCAACTCATCCGCTTTGGCTATAGCGCTATTTGCAGATACCTTTAAACTATCTCTTTCAGAAACAAGTAATGCATTTTCACTTTTCAGTTTTTCTATGTCCTTTTTATACTTAGAGACAGCTTCTCTCAACTGAATAATCTGTTGTTGAGCCCTTTCAATTTCAGCCCTGTCCAGTTCATTTTGCGTTAATTTAGTTCGGAGTTCATCGATTTTTATACGGGCACTTTCTTGTGCTAGTTTCAGATCCTCAGTAAGCTTAACATTTTCTTTTGTTACCCGATCTAATTCCACCTCAATTCTGTCAAGCTCAGATTCCATCTGGCTTTTTTCGCTCAGAATAGTAACATTCTGGCTGTCAGAATTTCTATATTTCACATAAAAATATACATTTGTGGCTAGCAAAGTAATTATTGCTACAATAAAAAAATAAATTTTTGTTGTATCCTTACTTTTATCTGGAGTTTCTCCATCGTTCATTTTATTCTGCTCATTGACAGTAATTTCCCCATTAAAAGAACGCTTATATTTAACATCATTCTCTTCCATTTTTTCCACTTTTAGCACGTTAGGTTCTCTACCGTTAAGCAAAAATTGTTCCAACATATTTTATTACCATTCATACGAATTATCTCTCAGTTTTTTGATTTACCCTCCTTATTCTTGTATCTGGAATAGGACAATCTATTAACTTCCGTCATTTGTGCTTTTTTTTTCTCATACTCAATGATATACTTATCTTTACTGCCTTTTAATAACATCTACTTACGAAGAACTTATATATTTATATTTCCCATTAATGAAGCGCAAAGATTTATCCCATATATTCTTATTAATTGCATTTTTTTTAGTTAACTCTTCTCTAGTTTACTCGCAGGTGAATAACTTTTTCGTACCTAAACGAGAGATGAGAGGCATTTGGGTAGCCACCGTAGCCAACATTGATTGGCCCAGCAAACCAGGGTTATCTTCCTCAGAGCAAAAGCAGGAGCTATTACGCTTATTAGATGCCCACCAAAGGGCGGGTATAAATGCTATATTTTTGCAGGTTCGACCATCAGCAGATGCTATTTATTCAAATGGAAAAGAATTATGGTCGCGCTTCCTAACAGGAAAACAAGGCTACAGTCCTTCCCCATTATATGATCCGCTTGAATTTGCCATAAAAGAAGCTCATAACAGAGGAATGGAATTGCATGCATGGTTTAACCCTTATAGAGCAACTTTTGATCTTAATGAATTCAACGTAAGCCCTGGGCATATTACAAAACAGCATCCTGAGTGGTTTTTCACTTATGCGGGGAAGAAGCTTTTCAATCCTGGAATACCTGCTGTACAACAATATATTATTGATGTTATCATCAATGTGGTCAAAAATTATGATATTGATGGTGTCCATTTTGATGATTATTTCTATCCTTACCCGGCAGGCGGCCAATCTATACCGGATGCACAAACTTTTGCACGTTATAATAAAGGCTTTTCTAGCATTGACGACTGGAGAAGAGACAATGTTAATCAATTAGTCCGAAACTTAAGCGATAGTATTCACCGAGAAAAAAAATTCGTTAAGTTTGGTGTTAGCCCTTTTGGAATTTGGCAAAACAAAAAACAACACCCAGAAGGCTCGGAAACTTCGGGATTAAGTGGTTATTCACAGCTATTTGCAGACGCCAGAACCTGGGTGCAAAATGGTTGGGTTGACTACATTAACCCTCAAATATATTTTCCCTTTAATAATAGAGCCGCTGCCTTTGAAACGCTTATAAATTGGTGGAGCCTGCATGCTTATGGTAAGCATATTTATATTGGTCAGGCTGCTTATAGGGCTGCAGACAATACAAGCGGATGGAGAAATAGAAATCAACTTCCCGACCAAATTAGGTTTCTTCGTACAAAAAGCCAGATTCAAGGAAGCGTTTATTTCAGTTCCAGATCGTTAGTCAATAATCTCGGTGGCTTTAGAGATTCCTTACAGTATAATTTTTATCGATACAAGGCCCTACCTCCTTCAATGCTTTGGCTGGATAGCGTCCCTCCATTAGCGCCTACAAACCTCACTTATCATAACCTCAACACGGGAGGAATCTCTCTTCGCTGGATAGCCTCGGAAACAGCATCTGATGGAGAAAAAGCGTACGGTTATGTGATTTATCGATTTAATGAGGGAGAGCAGATTAATTTAAACAATGCTCGGAATATCCTAGAAATTATCTATGACGTAAACCGCAACTTTTACACCGACCAGTCGGTCCGTTCTGGATCAAGATATATATATGTCGTAACAGCAGTCGATCGCTTAAAGAATGAAAGTAGTCCTTCTAATATGCAAACCGTACTTGCCAACTAACGAACAATACAACCTTTTAGGTTTTATACATGTTCATTAATTGAATACTTTCAACAGCCATCTGTTGATTATGATCATTTGCTAATTTTTTGTGGTTCACAAGATCTACTATAGTTCCTATATAACAGAATCCCAATGTCAATAAGAAAATAATACCCATTCCGGTCTGCTTTACCATGAAGCGCTGAATACCGGCAACTCCTAAAAATCCAATCAATGTCATTATCATTATCTCCTGCGTACTCTTTCTCTTACCTTTGTATAAAAAAAGAAATTGATCAAGATCTTCTTCCTTCAACCCCTTTATTACATGCATTATATGCATCATTTCGTCCGGCGTTACGTCGGGTATCGCTATTAAAATCTTCCGCTCGTTCATTTTTTTAGTTTTTTATAATTGTATTATTCTTCGAGTGCTGATCGGGTATTTTTGTTACAACCATAAAAAATTTGTTTGGTTTATTTATTAAATATTTATTGCTTTGTTAAAACATTCCGTCTATTATTTTTATAAAGAAACAACCCTCAGAATAATGAAAATTTTCGCAACCATTCTTGTCTATATCTTTTTCTTTTCTTATCAGGTATCATACGCCCAAATCAATCTGCGTAAACTGTTAAAGGGAGATACCACATCCACAAAAACATCATCATCTACGAAAACGCCATCAAATAGCTCACTAAGTGTTAATAACAGTGAGATATCCTCTGGTTTAAAACAAGCTTTGGAAAAGAGTTTGCAGTCAAGCATAAAATCTTTATCACAAAAAGACGGTTTCTTAGGAAATCAAGCTATAAAAGTTCTTCTACCTCCTCAAGCGCAAAAAGCTGAAAAAGCATTAAAAGCAATTGGTTTGGGATCGCTCACTGATCAGCTTATCACCAGCTTGAATAGAGCAGCCGAATCGGCCGTAAGTGAAGCAGGACCTGTTTTCGTTAGCGCCTTAAAACAACTAACCATAGCCGATGCTTCAAAGATCTTGTTGGGGGGTGAAAAAGATGCGGCAACAACTTACTTTAAAGGGCATACAAGCCAGGAACTATCAAATAAATTTAAACCGATCGTTTCAGAAAACCTACAGAAATTTGACGTTTCTAAGCATTGGAATGCTGTAGCAACAAGCTATAATCAGATTCCGCTCGTTAGAGAAAAGATGGAGGCAGATCTCAATACCTATGTAACACAAAAAGCTATAGATGGTCTATTTTACCAAATAGCTCAGGAAGAATTAAAAATAAGAGATAATTTAGGGGGCAGCCGAACAACGCCCTTGTTACAGAAAGTTTTTGGCTACGCAGACAAAGAAGAAAAAAATTAGCATAGCTACTTGTAGGAGGTAGGGTCAAGTGCTTGAGGCGACCAGTTTTTCAGAAATTCCAAAACCTTTTGAGAACCGTGTCCCTTCCCTTCTTCTAAGTAAGCACTATTTTGTGTATGTATTCGATTTCCTTTACCGTCCAAAATCACAAAAACGGGAAAACCAAATCGCTGTGGATACCCTAAAGAAGCTAATACCTGTTCATTTCTATTTTCTTTGCTATAATTGACATGCACTATCTCATAATTCTTTTGCATATAGTTTCGCAAGGTATCATTGCTATTTACTAGCTCGTTAAACCTTAAGCACCATACGCACCAATTACCACCAATCTGCAAAAACACATGCTTGCTCTCAGCTTTAGCTTTCTGCACGGCAGTGGCAATAGCTAACCTAGCATCAGCATCAGGGTTATAAAGTTTCTTTTTTTCTTGCTGTGCTGATACGCCAACACTCATAACAAAACAATATAAAAAGAATATCCCTATGATTTTTTTCATCACATCCTATAATTTTACGTACTTTACAAAGTAAAGTTTTTCTATCAACATGGCCAATATATCACCAGTAAAAATATTAAAAGCTTCTGCAGGTTCGGGAAAAACCTTTAACCTGACGGCACATTATATTTCGTTGCTCTTCAAGGAAAATAGTAGCTTTTCACAAATTTTAGCTATAACCTTTACGAATAAGGCTACAGCTGAAATGAAGCACAGGATACTTTCGGTATTAGAGAGCTTGGCATTAGATAACGGCGAATATGACGATTACAAAAATATTATACAGAAACTGAATCCACAGTTGTCAAACATTGAAATTAGCCTACGAGCGCAACATATTTACAGACAAATACTTCATCATTATGGACAGTTTGCAGTAAGTACCATTGATGGTTTTGTACAAAAAATTATTAGGAGCTTTAGTTATGAATTAGAAATAGGCTCTTCTTACCGGTTGGAGATGAATATAGACAAGGTTAAAAAGGACCTTGCTTTGCGTTTAAATAACGTATTAAATGATCGACCTGATCTCCTTAAGTGGGTCATAAATTACGCACGGGAACAAATTGAAAACGGTAAACATTGGAATTATACAAATACGCTCTTAGAATTATCTAACGAACTTTTTAAAGAGCGTTATCAGCCCTTTCACAATGCAATCAAAGAGTTAAAAAAGGAAGATAGGTTTACTGTTTTTGAAACCATTAGCGATATAAATAGAGAAAGTATTAAATCCTTTGAAAACGATTTTGTTGTTTATTTCACAGAAGCAAAAAACTGCTACATTAAACATGCCGTTGATATTAATCAATTTCAGGGAAAAACAAGAAACCCTATCTCGAAGCTCGGAGAATCCTTTGAATCGATAAACTTTTTTACACTTTATGAAAAATTAGTGCCTTTTATTGATGTGCCAGAGAAATGGCAGGCCAAAAGGCTTGGTGATCAAATGCAGTTCCTTTACGATGAATTAAATCCTATTTTAAAAAAAATCCACCGTTATTATCAAGAAAATGCTCCGGAATATTATTTGGCACAAGCATTAAAGGAGAATATTTATTACCTAAATCTTTTACAAGAAATGGGTTCGCTATTACGTGACTACCGAGAGGACAATGGTGTAATGCTTATAAGCGAATCTCAAACTTTGCTGAACGAAATAAACAAAACCAGCTTAGATAATACTTCTTTTATCTGGGAGAAAGTTGGTACTCATTTTAAGCATCTCCTCTTTGACGAATTTCAGGACACCTCTTCCAATCAATGGAGCAATTTTGTTCCTCTTTTATTAAATATGTTGGCGGAAGCCGAACCCAATACTTCACTAGCAGATCACCTTATTGTGGGAGATATTAAGCAGAGTATATACCGTTGGAGGAGTGGAGACTGGACCTTATTGGATAAAAAGGTAGTTTCCGACTTAGGAAAAAACCGTACACAAGAAGATAGCTTACAGGAGAACTATAGAAGTTTAGAAAACATTATTGACTTTAATAATTTTCTGTATAAACATGGCCCAAGGTGGTTACAAGAACAGCTCAATGATAAGGTAAAAAATGGGATAGGAGAGGAGGCATATGAAGAATGGTGGCAAAAAGAAGGTTTTAATCAAAGTATCGTTAGGGCATATGAAACAAGTTTTCAACAGAAACCCCTTAATAAAGGCAGTGGCAATAAAGGAGGGAAAGTAAATGTAAAAATGCTTCCTATAGAAAAAGGCAACAGGTCTTCCAGGCAAACCCAAACAAAAGAACACGCTTTGCTCGCTTTAGGTAATCAAATTTTAGCGTGGATACAAATAGGCAAATACCTGCCCGGCCAAATAGGTATTCTTGTAAGAACAAATAAAGAAGCTCAAGACGTTATCGAACATTTGCTATCCATTCAACAATCATTATCTACAGAAGAAAGGTTTAATGTAATTTCTGGTGAAGCCTTGATGCTGCTTAACAACAGAGCCATAAAGCTCCTCATTAATAGCTTAACCGTAATGATAAGCAATGCCAAGGATGCGGCTACTTTCAAAGCCAATTGCTTATACCTTTTTCATCAAAAGGAAAACGAATCCTTTGATATAAATAATAATATTTGGTTTAATTTAACAGATAGCCAAGATATCAATATATGGGGACGCACTTTACCTCATTCAATAAAAGAGAATTGGGAGACCGCTCAACAACGTCCACTCAGTGAGTTAATTGAACTTCTTATTCGTGGTTATGGCCTCGATACAAATGAAAGCGATATACCTTATTTACTAGCTTTTAAAGATCTTATTGCAAAATTTACCCATCAGGGAGAACAAAGTATACTTTCCTTTTTAACTTATTGGAAAGAAGAAGGAGTAAAAAAAGCACTCCCAGCTGGAGAAGGTATTGATGCCGTGGAAATACTTACTATACACAAGTCGAAAGGACTCGCCTTCGATGTCGTAATGATTCCATTCTGCTCCTGGAGCTTAGATGCTAATCATTTAAGAGACTTTTGGGTAAATACAACAAATACTAGTTATGATATATTAAAAGCAGTACCTGTTAAATATAATGCAAATAAAGTAGGGAAGTCAAGCTTATATAAAGCATATTTTGAAGAGATGCTCTTTAATTATCTAGACGCGTTAAATATGTTATATGTTGCAACAACTCGAACCATTCGAGAACTTTATATAACCGTACCTGGAGAAACTTCTTCCCCTAATCTCATTGCCGATTTATTAATCAATGTATTAAAACAATTCAATGAGGAATTAAACGTACCTTATGAACAGGGGATTACCTTTCCAAAAGAAGAATATCCATTTAAAAAGAAACAATTCATGACAACAAAAAAGGTTGCAAAGGGAAGCGTAAACCTTTGGGGTAATGGAGCGCTGTGGACTTGGAGCTTATCAAGATATCCTATTAGTGAGCATCTTAATCATGCATTAAATAACCAAAAAATCAAAACAGAGCTTCTCGTCCTTGGAGAGCAAGATGCAAATATCCGATTAGGTTTATTGCTTCATGAATTATTATCTAAGATTATGTCGCCTCAAGATTTACCGCATTTATTGACTAAAATGCTAGCAGAAGGTTTTATCAAAAAGGAAGAGGTTTCAATACTTAAGGAAAGAATTCTTCTCATTCTTGATAATCGAGATATTAAAGAACTTTTTGAAAGAGGATATAAAAGCCTAAATGAACAAAGTATAATAAACAAAGATGGCAGGGTATTCCGTCCAGATAAAGTACTCTTTGGCCCCTCAGAAACTATTATACTTGATTTTAAGTTTACTGGCAAGAAGAACGAAAGCTTCATTAATAAAGATCATATAAATCAAGTAAAGGAATACAAAAATCTGTTATCAGAAATGGGATACCCAAGCGTTCAAGGTTATCTGTTCTATGCATTCTTTAACACATTAGTTCCGGTTCAATAGAATTAATAAATATTTAATACATGATTCCCTTTTTAAAAGACGTTGCGGCAGACCTAATCCGAAGATATGGCGATAACCTAAAGGATATTGCCATCATTTTTAATAACAAACGGCCAGAAGTGTATATGAAAAAGTACTTCGCTGAAATACTTAATAAACCTATTTGGAGTCCTTCATTTTATACCATACAAGATTTTTTTAAACAGGGTAATATAGAAGTTGAGGCCGACAAAATAAGTCAGGTTGTGTTACTGCATGATTGTTATACGAAGCTTTTGCATGAACAAAAACAAGAACCTTTAAGCATAGATCGCTTTTTTCCTATTGCTGAAACCATCCTGAGCGATTTTTCACAAATAGATTACGAATTGGTTGATCCTGAAGCCATTTTTCAAGACGTTCATGATCTTGCAAAAATTGAAAAGCAATTCCAGTTTCTTACCGAAGAGCAAATTTCCTTTTTGGAAAATTTTTGGAAATCCTTCAATCAGTATGGGCAAGAACAAATTAGAGAAAAGTTCATCCAATTATGGAAGATAATGCCTCTTTTATATACCCATTTCAAGAACACACTTGAGAAGCAGGGTAAAACAACTACAGCAAGCATGTACAGGAAAGCGGCTCTCGCTCAGAATCCCAATAGCCAATTAACAGATCCATTCATAAAATTAATTTTTGTTGGTTTTAATGCATTAAACAAAGCAGAAGGAATCTTATTTAAAAAATGGCAAGACACAGGTAAAGCACTGTTCTATTTCGATGCAGATCAATATTATGTGCTGGATAAGTTACAAGAGGCCGGTCTTTTTATTCGCAAAAATCTATATCAGTTCCAATTGAAAAATGCTTTTGAAGATTTTCCAGATCTACTTAAAACTAAAAGTGCAAAAATAAATATCGTAGAAGCCTCTGGTTTTACTGCTCAGACTAAGATTTTAGATGCTTTATTGCACAATAAGGTGGATTCTACCGCCATTTTACTTGCCGATGAGAACTTATTGGTACCTACCTTACAAAGCATCCCGCAAGAGCTAGACATTAATATTACCATGGGGTTCCCCTTAAATCAATCACCCATTTACGGCATTATTGACATATGGTTAAATGTACAAGAGTCTTACCTTAATACTAAAAGCCATTCTATTTCATATAAAGATATTGAACGTTATCTAACACATCCTTTTATTAAGGTGGCCTCGACCGACAAAAAAGCGATACGACAAAAAATAAAGGAAAATAATCTCATTCAGTTCCCTTATGAAGAAATGGCAAAATATGCGGATGTAAACCCTTTTTTCAAGAAAGAATATAATGCGCTTTCCTTGATAACAGCTCTCGAAGAATTATTGAAAAATACACTCCAACAAAGAAGAGAAGATGGGCAATTAACGCTAATAGAAGCAAGTATTTTGACTAAAACATTTCAAGAATTAAATAACTTATATGATAGTATATCTTCCTATCCTTCTCTGCAAAAGGCAGCACTTACATTTATAATCGCTATGATTAGAAAACACTTTCAAAGTATAAATGCGGCCATAGAGGGAGATCCTTTAAAAGGTATACAAATTATGGGATTGCTTGAAAGCAGGAATCTCGATTTTGAAGAGGTTTATCTATTAGGTGCAAACGACGGTGTTCTTCCCAAAAAGAATTTTGCTAGTACTTTCATTCCTGATGCAATCAGAAGAGCATATGGTCTTCCCGTACTGGAAAATCAAGAAGCACTTTCTGCATATCTATTCTACAGATTATTACATAGAACAGAACGGTTAACAATCGTATACAATAACCAGATAGATGACACAAGTACAGGTGAAATAAGCCGTTTTATTAAACAGTTATCCTTTGAAAGCAAATTTACCTTTAATATCCTTAAACAACAGCAAGAAACAACTACTTCAGAATTGCCACTCCCATTAAGTATTAAAAAAACAGATCAAGTAGCCGAAACACTGAATATGTTTTTAAACGGTAATAAAAAAATTTCAGCTACTGCACTGACTAATTATTTACAATCCCCTTTGTTGTTTTTTCTAAAAAATATTGCTCAAATTAAAGAACCGGATCTTTTAATTGAAGATTTTCAAGTGAATAAAATTGGTTCCATTTTACATGAAGTATTGCAATGGTTCTATGAAGAATTAAAAAAAGAAAATGCTAATATAACAGCAGACCGAATTAAAGGAAAGCAACTTCAGTTAGCTGATCTTTGTTTAAAAGCCCTTTCGAAAACCTTTTACAACGATAAAGACTTCTTAACATTCGAGAAAACCAATAGTATGGAAAAAATTATCCTACAGATTGTTGAGGATTATGCGCATATCATTTTAAAGGAAGATATAAACACCGCCCCCTTTAAAATCATTGAACTTGAAAACAATCAGGATTATGTTGTAGATTTTCCCATTATCGTAAATGGGATGGAAAAAATAGTAAAACTGCAAGGTATTATCGATCGTGTTGACGAAAAAGGGGGGAATATTAGAATTGTAGACTATAAAACCGGAAGCGATACATTAGAATACATGAAAAACAATGAAGATCTATTTGACGCCACAGATACTAAATTCAATAAAGCACTTGTTCAGACTTTATTTTATACCTACATCTATGAAAAACGAAGTGGCAAAACAAATGTAGAACCACATTTATATACGATAAGAAAATTAAAAGAAGAAGGCTCCTTCTTTTATAATGATAAAGAACCTTTAGCAGGTGAAAAATTAACTACATTGAAAGAAATTTTTGTTATCAAACTCAAAGAGACTTTAGAAGAAATTTTTAATACAGCTGTACCTTTTAAACACAATCAGGGTGTTATTTTACCTTATAATGAATCATATGAAGAATTTTTCAGAACATCCTCTATAACTAGCCCAGAAGTAGAAATTTAATAAAAATGAAATATAGAACATCCTTCATATTTTCAACTTTTTAAAGTACTTTTGCGTACAAAAATTGATTTTACATTACATTACTTATATCTAATGAGAGAAATACAGTTCAGAGAAGCACTTCGAGAAGCACTAAGCGAAGAAATGCGCAAAGACGACAAGATTTTCTTGATGGGCGAAGAAGTTGCAGAATATAATGGTGCTTATAAAGTAAGCCAAGGTATGCTCGATGAATTCGGAGCTAAGCGTGTTATCGATACCCCTATTGCCGAATTAGGCTTTGCTGGTATCGGTATTGGTGCGGCCATGCAGGGATTAAAGCCAATCATAGAATTTATGACCTTTAACTTCTCCCTTGTCGCAATAGATCAGATTATTAATGGCGCAGCTAAAATACATTCTATGAGCGGCGGTCAGTATTCCTGCCCGATTGTCTTTAGAGGACCAACAGGTAATGCAGGGCAACTTGGTGCGCAACACTCCCAAAATTTTGAGAACTGGTATGCTAACTGTCCAGGTCTAAAGGTCGTAGTTCCATCAAATCCTTACGATGCAAAAGGTTTATTAAAACAATCGATTCTTGATCCAGATCCAGTGATATTCATGGAGTCAGAAGTAATGTATGGAGATAAAGGAGAAGTCCCTGAAGAAGAATACTATCTTGAATTAGGTAAAGCGCATAAAATACAAGAAGGGTCTGATGTTACTATCGTTTCTTTTGGAAAAATGATCCCTCGCGTAGTAAAACCTGCTGTTGAAGAATTAGAAAAAGAAGGAATTTCAGTAGATCTGTTAGATTTAAGAACTGTTAGGCCTATTGACTATAAATCAATTATCGAATCCGTTAAAAAAACCAACCGATTGGTAATTGTAGAAGAAGCTTGGCCCTTGGCATCGATTTCTTCGGAAATTTCATTCAATGTACAAAAGAACGCTTTTGATTATTTGGATGCTCCTATCGTTAGAGTTACTTCCGCTGACGTACCCTTACCTTACGCCCCCACACTAATTGAAGAAGCATTACCAAGCATTAAGAAGATTGTTAATGCTGTAAAAGAAGTGTCTTACGCTAAATAAGCTTCCCAATAAAAATACAGAGAAGGTCTGGTTAGTTGTAACCAGACCTTTTTTACGTTTACAAAACGAATATTCTTAAAACGACATTATCCACTCGTTATATTATTATCATCGTCCGACAACAAAAACTTCAAAAAATATATAAACGATAAAAAGACATCTTTTATATACTTTAGTTTGATAGTAGTTTTTATAAAAAATCGCATTTTAATCGTTTTTATAACAAAAACTACATTAAATGAGACTAATTTGTCGCTTTATACTCTCTTCCAACGATATTATTGTCTCAGTTCTGGCAATTCCTTTGATTGCTTGGATGTCTTCATTCAAAACATGGCGTAAATGGTTAGTATCTCTACATATAATTTTAGCAAACATGCTATATTGACCCGTACAATAATGTAATTCTACTACTTCTTTAACCTGTTTTAGTTGTTCAACTGCTGTTTTATACTGAGAACCCTTCTCTAAATAGATACCTAGGAAGGCACATATATCAAAACCTACAGATTGAGGGTTAATAATTAGATTAGAACCTCTAATAATCCCTAATTCTTCCATTTTTTTCATTCGAACATGTATAGTTCCACCAGAAACTACTAGTTTTTTAGCAATTTCCGTGTACGGAACCGATGCATCGTTCATCAAAATCGATAAAATTTGGGTATCAAGGTTATCAAGTTCTAAATATTGGGACTTTTTTTCCATGATTTTTAAGTATTTCTAAATTATTAGCTATGTATATTAAAAATTTAACAAAAATTCAATTTTATAATTTAATATTTGGTAATTATTATGAAGTTTTATTATGTTTGTATCAAACAAAAGGAAATAATTTTTCAAAAAGACGAAAAGACATTATTCAACTTTTGTTATGGAATTGCCCCCTCAGTTTAATATAGGTTTATAATTGGTTAGCGTTGAAGCTCCTCTCCCAAAGGAGCTTCTTCTTTTTTTAAAAATTAATATCTGAACCCTAGCCATCACCTTCGTAAATATATAATTTTTAATCAAACGCCTTAAATTTAAAATTTTTTTCAAAAATACTGAGTTTTTCTTCTTTTCGGCGAAATTTCTTCTTTTTATTTTAATATATATGTAAAAAATAACTTACAAACCACTTCTTAGATATTTCTAATCCGTAAAAAGTGTTTACATCACTTCAGTAATGCTATGTAATAGAAAAAGTAAAATACGGATTGCACAAATGATTTATTACCAACCTAAATAAAAGGCATAAAAAAGGTCCGCCTATACAGCGAACCCAATATTATAATTAAATTGACGATTTACTTAACAGTAAAGTACGCTTTATAATTTCCCCAAAGTAATTGAACCAACCCTTCTTTGTCGACCGTAATAGTAAACTGTTCTACAAATTCACTATTTTCCACAGTTGGTACGTCGACACGCAATACATCCGCTTTCTCATCATACTTAGTACCCCATTGATCCCAATCCTTACTGAAAATGATCGTTGAGGTTCCTTCTCCGGGAATACTATGCAGCCCATATTTCCCTTTTTTTAATGCTTTACCATCAATCGTTACATCCTTTGAAATTTCAAAAGTGGTTGTTTCATTTGCCCCAGTTCTCCATACTTCTCCAATAGGAGCAATATCTTTACCAACAGTTCGGCCCTTAACTGAAGGTCTGCTATAATCGATGGTGATGGTAACGCCACTGCTTGTTTCCACGTTTACGTTAGCAGGCGGACTGGGCCTTTTACTTTTATCTTGCTGTGCACATGCTCCCAGAGCAGTAAAGCATAATACGGTAAAAAGTACAAAAAAATTTTTCATGTTTTGAGGATAAGAATTTAATTTCCAACTGTAAACAATCAATTTGATTAAAAGTTTTATATTTTTAAAAGACCGAAGGATATATTCAATAATTCATATCCACAAAATTTTCTCTAAGTTTGCGCTATGGCACAGATTAAACCTTCATTAGCTAAAGGTACTAGAGATTTTTCTCCGGAAGAAATGGAGAGGCGAAACTACATTTTTCGAGTTATAAAAAAAGTTTTTAAAAAATATGGCTATCAGGAAATTCAAACACCTTCATTTGAAAACTTAAGTACTTTAACGGGTAAATATGGAGAAGAGGGCGACAAGCTGATATTCAAAATTCTTAACTCAGGTGATTTCATATCTAAAATAAGTCCAGAAAAGTATGCTGCTTCTACCGCTAAAAGTTTGACACCGCTTTTATCGGAGAAAGCCTTACGTTATGATTTAACCGTGCCTTTTGCCCGATACGTTGTCATGCACCAAAATGAGATCAATTTGCCTTTTAAAAGATTTCAAATGCAACCCGTTTGGCGGGCGGACAGACCTCAACGAGGCCGCTATAGAGAGTTTTATCAATGTGATGTGGATGTTATTGGTTCAGAAAGCTTAATTAATGAAGCTGAATTTATTCTCATTTATCATGAGTCCCTCGCTAATTTAGGGTTAACAGACTTTCATATAAAAATCAATAACAGAAAAATTTTAGCTGGTTTTAGCGAAATAATAGGCAAACCACATTTACTTATTGATCTGACAGTTGCAATAGATAAATTAGATAAAATTGGTGTAGAAGGCGTCATTAAAGAGATGGAAGAGAAGGGTTTTAATGCTCAAGATATATCCATTATCCGTCCTATTATCGACCTAACGGGAACTAATCAATCAAAAATTGAAACATTAAAAAAAGTACTAGCTCATTCTGAAATTGGAAAATTGGGAATACAAGAATTAGAAACCGTTCTTCGTTATGCACATAAATTAAACCGGCTCGTCGACTCTTTTATCGAAGTGGACATTACCCTTGCAAGAGGACTAAATTATTACACTGGGAGCATCTTTGAAGTAAAGACGAATGAGGCAAATATAGGAAGCATCGGTGGGGGAGGCAGATATGATGATCTCACTGGTATGTTCGGTTTAAAAGGCCTAACAGGAGTAGGTATCTCCTTCGGAGCAGATCGTATCTATGATGTATTATTGGAACTGAACTTATTTCCAGAAAACACCAATAGAAGTACTGAAGTGCTTATTACCAATTTCGATATAAAGGCAGAAGACCTTGCACTTGACATTTTACAACTAATCCGCTCAAAAGGATTTGCCGCAGAATTCTATCCAACAACAACAAAACTTAAAAAGCAACTCGCTTACGCTGATAACAAAATGATTCCCTTCGTTATTTTATTGGGACAAGAAGAATTAGAAACCGGTTTAGTAACGTTAAGAAATATGAAGTCTGGTGAGCAACAGAAATTATCCAAACAGGACTTATTAACCTTTTTGATAAAAAATAATTAACAGATATTCTTCAGCAGTTAAGGTTTTTCCAGAACAAATCTTAGCTGCTGGTAAGATACAAAAAGGTATAAACCAGAGGTGCCGCTACCAATAAACCATCAAATCTATCCAATAATCCTCCATGCCCTGGTAGCAATGAACCGGAATCCTTTACTTGAAAACTTCTCTTTAACATAGATTCGGTCAAATCACCAATAGTTCCAAATACGGAAATAATCAAGGCTATGACAATCCATTTCCATACTTCAGTATCCGTATAATAGTGGGCAATTACATAAGCAACCACAATACTTAAAAATACACCGCCAAAAAAACCTTCCCATGTTTTCTTCGGTGAATGCCTTTCGAAAAGTTTGTTTTTGCCCAATTTCATTCCTACTAAATAAGCTCCTGTATCATTTGTCCATAAAATTAATAAAAAGGCCAATGGATAATGATAATTGTAGTCTCCCTTTAAAAAACCCAAACTATAGAAGAAAAGAAAAGGGATTACTGTATAAATTATTCCGAAGAAAGTAAGTGCTATATTTATAAAAGGTTGAGTCGCTTTTTTATAAAGCTCACTTACATAAACTAGGACAATAAAAGGTACCGTAAACACTAGATACCTTATGCTACCTAAATTCAATTCCAGTAATATCACACAAGTGAATAAAGTAGCTCCCAATAAAAAGCCAAAGATTCTATTTGGCTTAATATTATCCGTTTCAATCAATTTAAAGAACTCCTCTGCACTGAACAGTGCAAGTAGTAAAAAGAATATACTAAAGGTATATGCTCCTAATAATAAGGAAGCTAACATTACAACAACAAAAAAGAATCCTGTAATCGCCCGTGTTTTCATGAATAAAGTCTTATAGCTGATTTAATTTTTTAGCATAAATTTTATAGGCAAATAATAATAACCCGCCAGCAATGAATCCCGCTATTGCAAACGGCCATTCACTAGCGTCATATTCAAAATAATTTAAAGGTCTTCCAGATCTAGCTAAGTAAAATGCGATAGCAATAGCAAAAATATTATTAGTTAGATGTGCTAGAATAGGGAGCCAAATACTTTTGCCCCAAAAATATAAATAACCGCATAATGCTCCTATTAACATACGAGGAAAAAACCCATAAAACTGCAAATGGATGGCACTAAATACCCCCGCACTAATCCAGATAGCTAAATGTGGATTATTAAGCCATTTTTTTAATATATTTTGAAGACATCCGCGAAATAAGAGTTCCTCTCCAACTGCTGCTAAAAACCCAACCATGAACAGGTTCGTTATAAACCCAGAAATTGAACTTCTTGATAAAAGTGCATTTGTTAACGCAGCTGTTTCATCTTCCTTATTTCTCATCCATTGCTCAACTTCTTTTAAAAAGGAAGGAAATTTCATCTGCTCATTCAAGAAAATAGTCCATTCAAAAAATTCAGCATAAGCAATCATAATACCTAATACAAAAAGAAATAACACTGCTTTATCGGGCAATTTAAGGTCAAAATAAGCAGCATTATTTTTTTCAATCCTATTTAAAAGTAAAGCAGGAACAACAAATGTTCCCGTTGCTGAAAAGATCTGAGCAATACTTAGAAAATTAAGCTGATCATCCGTCAACTGCGTAAAGTTAGCTTCAGAAATAACCATTGCCTCCTTTCCATAGAATGCATAACCAACCCCCAATCCTATAAAACTGAAGACAATGGCAGATAGCAATACAGTTATTAATAAATAAAATAATGAGATACTTGGATGGTTATCAGATCGATTATGAGGATAAGCTTCCAAAATTTTGTATTTTTGCAAATTATTAAAACAATTTTGGGTTGAATATAGGTAATGTCAGTTAAGATAGGAAATAATATTGATTTAGGAGCGTTCCCATTATTATTAGCACCAATGGAAGACGTAAGCGATCCTCCATTTAGATTTGTATGTAAGCAAAATGGTGTTGATATGATGTATACAGAATTTATATCTTCCGAAGGGCTTATTAGACATGCCGCAAAAAGCAAGCAAAAATTAGATATTTTTGAATATGAACGCCCAATTGGTATTCAGATATTTGGAAGCGAGATCAACAGCATGCGGGAGGCCACCGAAATTGCCAGCGCAGCAGATCCAGATTTAATTGATATTAATTATGGCTGCCCCGTAAAGAATGTTGCTTGCAGAGGTGCCGGCGCAAGCCTTTTACAAGATATTGATAAAATGGTTGCCATGACTAAGGCTGTTGTAGAATCTACTCAGCTCCCCGTAACTGTAAAAACAAGATTAGGTTGGGATGATAACACCAAAAATGTGTACGAGGTAGCAGAAAGACTGCAAGACATCGGTATACAAGCGCTTAGCATACACGGCCGTACAAGATCACAAATGTACAAAGGGCAAGCCGATTGGAAGCTTATCAAAGAGATTAAAAGAAATCCGCGTATCAACATTCCGATATTTGGTAACGGTGATGTCGATAGCGTTGAAAAAGCAGCCGCTTGGCGTTTGGAATATGAGGTTGACGGTATTATGATTGGTAGAGCCGCCATCGGTTACCCATGGATATTTCGAGAAATAAAACATTTTTTTAAAACCGGTGAGTATTTGCCTGGTCCAAGTATAGAAGAAAGAGTAGAAGTCTGCCGTACCCATTTTACGAAATCAATAGAATGGAAAGGGGAGAAAACAGGTATTTTCGAAATGCGACGTCACTATGCTAATTATTTCAAAGGAATTCCAAATTTCAAAGAATATAGAATGAGATTGGTAAGTCTTGATAAGGCTGAGCATATTCATGAAACTTTGGACGAAATATCAAGTTGCTTTGACGTAAGCCTATTAACGTAATTAAAGATCAAAACATGTTCTATAAACGTGATAAATTCACCAATAAATAAATTTAACAAATCAATATTTCGCTTTTATTCCTTCATTTCCTATCTTGGCAAAAAATCCATTTATTATGGTCACAGAAATTACCGAAGGAGTAAAAGTTTCGGTAGAGGCAATATACCAACCCGAATACTCTAACCCAGAAAACGAACATTTTATGTTTGCTTATCGCATTACAATTGAAAATGTTGGAGAATATAGTGTCCAGCTACTAAGCAGGCACTGGTATATTTTTGATTCTAACGGAACACACCGTGAGGTTGAAGGCGAAGGTGTTGTAGGTCAACAACCTATAATAGCTCCGGGAGAGCAGTATGAATACGTATCAGGTTGCAATCTTAAGAGTGATATGGGGAGTATGCAAGGAAGCTATAAAATGCTTAGGGAGATGGATGGTGCTTTATTTGACGTTACTATTCCTAAATTTCATTTAATGCCTGATCATAAGCTCAATTAATATCGCATTGCTTGGCCTAACCCTTCAAAATGATTCCCTATTATTTCTTTCAATTTGTAAATGGTAGGTAAAAGTAAATTCATGCTATCTTTTATCCGCTGTTCTGCCACATTATAATAGATATTATTGCGTACTTTTGCAATAAATTTGGGACAATACCGTATATATGACAGCATTAATTTATGGAGCCACCGGATTAATTGGAAGTCAGTTACTTTCACTTTTAATAGAAAGTACTGATTATCAGAATATTATTATATTTACTCGTAAAAAAATTGATGTTGAAAATAAAAAAGTTCAGATAATTCTGGATGAGTTCAATGCAATAAAAAAGCATAAAAATAATTTAAAAGCGGATCATGTATTTTGTTGTTTAGGGACAACACGTAAGAAAACCCCAGACAAAAAAGAATATTACAAGATAGACCATGATTATCCTTTGATAGCTGCAGCTATTGCTATTGAAAATAACTGCAAACATTTTCACCTAGTATCAAGCATTGGCGCAAACAAAGAATCGCTATTTTTTTATACTAAAACTAAAGGCAAATTAGAAAATGACATATCTTTTTTACCTTTTGAAAGTATTAATATCTATAGACCCTCTTTACTTCTGGGTCAACGAAGAGAAAAACGTAGTGCAGAAGATATTTCAGCCAAGATATTACATGTTCTTAATCCGGCCCTAATTGGACCATTAAAGAAATATAAAGGAATAAAGGCTTTTACCGTTGCAAAAGCCATGTATAATCAATCTCTTAATAATTCAAAAGGAATAAATATCTTCTTACCAGAAGAACTAAATAAAATAGCGTGAGCATATTATCTACAGAACAGGTTGGTCATTCGTTTAATGACAAGTGGTTGTTCAAGGGTTTAACTTTTGGACTTCAAAAGGGAGATAGGACAGCATTAGTTGGTATTAATGGAACAGGAAAATCTACACTACTCAAAATATTAGCTGGAAAAATTAATCCTTTAGAAGGTGCTGTAGTAAAAGCAAGAGATATAAGAATAGGTTATTTAGAACAAGATCCTGACTTTTCTAATCTTTCTAAAGTCAATGATTTTATTTATAATGATGAAAATGAAATACAGCAGTTAGTTTTAAAATACGAAACCCTACTAAATCAAGTAAATCCAGACAAAAAAGAGTTTGAACAAGTGATGGAAGAAATGACCATCAAAGAAGCTTGGACGTACGATGACAATTTGAAAACAATATTGAATCGTTTAGGTATAACTAACCTTTCGCAAGATATTAGTTCTTTATCCGGTGGTCAGAAAAAAAGATTATCACTCGCTAAATTACTTATAGACGATCCAGATGTTTATATATTAGATGAACCTACAAATCATCTGGATATTGAAACTATTGAGTGGCTAGAAAAACTATTGACTACAGGTCAAAAAACCGTTTTGTTAGTAACGCACGATCGTTATTTTTTAGATAATGTATGTACGGACATAAGAGAACTTCACCAACAAGCGTTTTATGCTTATAAAGGAAATTACAGCTATTTTTTAGAAAAGAAAGCAGAGAGAGAAATCTCAGAAAATTCAACTCTTGAAAAGAATAGAAATCTTTTAAAGAAAGAATTGGAATGGATGAGACGGCAACCTCAAGCACGTGGAACTAAATCAAAATCGCGTATCAATGCGTTTTATGACTTAGAAGAAAAGACAAAAACACAGAATAATAACGCCGCTGTAGAGTTAAGTATTAAAGTAAGTAGGCAAGGTAGCAAAATATTAGAAATACATAATGCTACAAAATCCTTTAATCAAAAAACCATCATCCCTAGCTTTACATATACGTTTAAAAAAGGAGATAGAATAGGTTTAGCAGGGAAAAACGGTAGTGGAAAATCGACTCTTCTAAACTTGATAACGCAACAAATAGAGCCTGATAACGGAAAGATCATTCCCGGTGAAACAACCGTATACGGTTATTATAAACAGGGTGGACTTAACTTCAAGAGCAACCAACGTGTCATTGATATTGTAAAAGAAGTTGCGGAGTACATCACCATGGCAAAAGGGGAAACCATTACTGCTTCACAATTACTAACTCACTTTTTATTTCCACCCGAAAAACAATTTGGCTTTGTAGAAAATTTGAGCGGAGGGGAAAAAAAGAGATTACAGTTAATGCGTGTTTTAATGCAGAATCCCAATTTTCTTATCCTGGATGAACCCACAAATGATCTCGATATAGACACACTTAATGTTTTAGAGAATTTTTTAATTTCATTTCCGGGAGTACTAATATTAGTTTCACACGATCGTTACTTGATAGATAAATTGGTTGATCAGCTTTTTATAATAGAACCCAATCAACCAATTAAAATTTATAATGGAAATTATTCTGACTACAGGTATGAAGAGGAATTAGCTAAAAAAAGTCAAAAAACAACTAAACCTCAAATAGTTGCTGTAAAAGAAGAAAAAAATAAAACTAAAATCAGTTTTAAAGAACAAAAAGAGTTTAATGATTTAGAAAAGGAAATAGTTGATTTGGAAAATTTATTAAAGACAAAAACACAAGCCTTAAATAAAACGGACAACCATATTGAATTAATTAGTATCGCAGACGAAATAAAGGAACTAAACAATAAGTTAGCTATTAAAAGTGAACGCTGGTTAGAATTAGGGGAATTAATATAATATTGTTTCACGTGAAACAATGAGATTAGTTTCACGTGAAACTTCAATAAAAATATGTTCAATAGATATAATGTAATCGTAGTAGGAGCAGGCCATGCAGGTTGCGAAGCAGCGGCAGCAGCGGCAAACTTAGGTTCGAAGGTTTTATTAATAACCATGAACATGGCAACTATTGCTCAAATGAGTTGCAACCCTGCTATGGGTGGAGTGGCTAAAGGCCAAATTGTTCGTGAAATCGACGCAATGGGTGGTTATTCTGGAATAATTGCCGATAAAACAACTATACAGTTTAGAATGCTCAATCTATCCAAAGGTCCTGCTATGTGGAGTCCTAGAACGCAAAACGACCGGATGCGATTTGCAGAAGAATGGCGCCTACAATTAGAAAATATTCCAAACGTTGATTTCTGGCAAGATACAGTTAAAGAAATTATAGTTAAAAATGGTAAGGCAAATGGAGTGGTAACGTCTCTTGGTATACGGATAGAGAGTGATGCAGTAGTCCTTACTAATGGAACCTTCCTAAATGGCATTATTCATATTGGAGAAAAAAAATTCGGTGGGGGAAGAACTGCTGAAAAAGCAGCAACTGGATTAACAGAGCAATTGGTAAGTCTTGGTTTCGAATCAGGCAGAATGAAAACTGGCACTCCACCAAGAGTAGATGGGCGAACACTCGATTATTCAAAAATGGAAGAACAATGGGGTGACGAAAAACGCAGTAAATTTTCCTTCAAAGATATTGATCTTCCAACGGAACAGCGATGTTGCTGGATTACATATACAAACAATGAGGTCCATGAAACGCTTAAAGAAGGTTTTGAAAAATCTCCTATGTTCACAGGTAGAATTAAAGGCCTAGGACCAAGATATTGCCCATCCATTGAAGATAAAATAAACAGATTTGCCGAGCGGGATAGACATCAAATATTTGTAGAACCTGAGGGATGGAAAACAAATGAAATATATGTAAATGGGTTTTCGACGTCCCTGCCCGAAGATGTACAATATAAAGCATTGACAAAAATTCCAGGTTTCGAAAATGTCAAAGTGTTCCGTCCTGGTTATGCTATCGAATATGATTATTTTCCTCCTATACAATTAGATTTAACTTTAGAAACATTTACAATTAAAAATCTATTCTTTGCGGGCCAAATAAATGGAACAACAGGCTATGAAGAGGCGGCTAGTCAGGGATTGATTGCTGGAATTAACGCTCACCAAAGAATTAATGACCAACACGAATTAATATTAAAAAGATCAGAATCATATATTGGGGTATTAATTGACGATCTGGTTACTAAGGGCACAGAAGAACCTTATCGTATGTTTACATCAAGAGCCGAACATCGCTTACTTTTAAGACAAGATAATGCGGATGCGCGTCTCACACCTATAGCATATAAATTAGGTTTAGTAAATGATGACACACTCCAAAAGGTTAATAAAAAAATACAAGACTCAGAAGTTATTGTTAACTATCTAAAGAAAACATCTGTTGAGGCAACTAATATCAATCCAATATTAGCTGAACTAAACTCAAGTTCACTCACTCAAAATATTAAAATGTTTAATGTCCTAACAAGACCTCAAGTTAATATACATAATATAGCTGAAGCCAATGAAGGTCTTAAAAATCTGTTATCACAATATAACCAAGAGGTAATAGAGCAAGCCGAAATTAAAGTGAAATATGAAAGCTACTTCGAAAAAGAGGTTGAAATAGTAGGTAGAATGAAAAAAATGGAGGATAAAGAAATTAATCCGAATTTCGATTACAATCAATTAATCTCTTTATCAAAAGAAGCCAGAGAAAAACTAATTAAAATAAAACCAAGAACGCTAGGTCAAGCATCAAGAATATCCGGTGTCTCACCAGCAGATGTAAGTGTTTTAATGGTTCATATGTCTTAAAATTATAAACCATTGATTTTCAATACGATAACATAAAAACTTACAACTTAAAATAAATAGATATAAGAAACTATTTTCGTAATTTTAATGCAGATATCCAAAAAACATCAAACATCCTTAAAACGTCTAAAAAAGGCTTTAAATTTAAAATGGCTAATATTAGCTTTATTTTTAGGTATCTTATTATTTAATACACATTGTGCAAGCATCCAACAACCTATGGGTGGTCCAAAAGATAGTATACCTCCAAAAATTCTGAAAGAAACCCCATCTAATCTTTCTAGAAATTTTAAAGAAAAGGAAATAGTTATTCAGTTCGATGAATTCGTTAAACTGCAAAATGAACTAAAAGAAATAAGCATAACGCCGGATATGGAGAAAGCACCCATATATAAAGTAAAGAAAAAAAATTTAGTTATAACACTCCCCGACACCTTAGAAGAAAAGACAACATACACTATAAATTTTGGAAAAGCAATAGGCGATTTTAACGAAGGTAATCCGCTATTGAATTATTCCTATGTCTTCGCCACGGGCAATGAAATAGATTCGCTAAATATCACAGGTAAAGTTACCAATGCGCTGACACTCGAAGATGAAAAGGAAACAACGGTGATGCTTATTCCAACCAGACAAGATTCAATTTTTGGAAAGAAAAAAGCAAATATTTTTACCCTAACAGATTCATCTGGAAACTTTAAGCTTAAAAATTTAAAAGAAGATACCTATCGTATATACGCGCTTAAAGAAAAAAACAATGATAGAATATTTAATTCAGATGAAGAAGAAATTGGATTTCTTACAGACTCCTTCCATCTAAATAAAGATACCAGTAATATTAAATTAGCTATATCTAAACCGATAGTAAAAGATTTTAGATTAATAGACAGAAAAATACAAAAAAATGGAACCGTTAATTTCATTTTTAACAAGCCTTTAAAAAATCCTTCGATTAACGTACTTGTTCCGCAAACGCTTAACGAAAATAAACTGATCAATTACAGCTTAAAAAATGACAGCGCTTCCATGTGGTTATCTGATATGTCATTTGATTCATTGAAAATTGAATTAGTAGAAAATAAAAAGCCCTTAGATACCGTTATTATCAGACGCAGTAAAAATGAAAAATACGATCGCGATTTAATTATTACCGACAATCTAAATAGCCAGAAAGTAAATAAAATAACGCATATCATACTAAATAGTACAGCACCAATAAAATCAGCAAATAAATCCAACATAATACTGACAGAAGATTCTGTTGCACGAACAAATTTCCAACTATTTCCAGACACTGCCAATAATCAAAAGTATATTATTCGTTATGCATGGCGTGCAAAAAGAAACTACGAACTCGAATTAAATGACGAAGCTTTTTTAGGCTTTTTTGGAGAGAAGTCTAAAATTGTTAAAAGAAAATTCACTTTAGATGAAACAGAAAACTTTGGAGACATCATTCTAAAAGTAAATACACCCGATACAATTGATAACCAATATCTTGTACAGATTACAAATGATAAAAAAGATATTATTTATGAATCAAGATCTATCAATAAATCGGAAAAACTCACGTATAAGCAATTTCCTGGTGGAAAGTACACTATCCGAATAGTATATGATATCAATCGCAATAAACAATGGGATCCTGCCGACGTAGAAAATAAAACGCAACCTGAAAAAATATGGTATCACAATAAAACCGTCACTGTAAGACCTAATTGGGAACAGGAAGAGCCTATAGATATTCCACAACTAGACACACTTACAAAATAGTTTAAATCTTACTATTCAAACCAACTTGCATACATTACATAATTGTGAGGTAGCTTATCCAACATAAGCCTCTGATCTCTTGTTAAAGGTTTAATTTTTTTTGCTGGTATTCCTGCATATAGATATCCGCTTTCGCACACCATATTTTCTAACACTACTGCACCTGCCGCCACAATTACGTACTCCTCTATAATTGCCCTATCCATAACAATAGCCCCCATGCCAACCAACGTATGATCTCTTAATACGCAACCATGTACTAGCGCATTATGTCCAATATTTACAAAGCTTCCTATATCAGTTCCATTTTTTAAATAGGTTCCGTGTATTACCACACCATCCTGTATATTCGTATAATTCCCGACCCTTATGTAATTAACATCTCCCCTAATAACAGCATTAAACCATATAGAACAATGGTTACCAAGCTCAACATTACCAACAATGGTAGCATTATCAGCTACAAAACAATCATTTCCTATTAGAGGCGTTTTATCTAAAACAGATTTTATTAAGGCCATAACTTAATTTAAAATATTGTGTCTTCTATATTTTCAGAATGATTTGGATAATCCGTCGTGTAATGTAATCCTCTACTCTCTTTTCGGGCCATGGCCGACTTTATAACTATATAAGATACCTGAATAACATTTCTCAACTCACATAGCTTGACGGATAGTTTAGTATTCTTATAGAATTCTTCTGTTTCTTCATACAGTAACTTCAATCTTCTCAATGCTCTTTCTAACCTAAAATCAGACCTAACTATACCTACATAATCGCTCATTATCTTCTGCGTTTCTCTCAAATTATGTGTAACCAAAATATCCTCATTAGATAAATAAGTATCTGTATCGTCCCAGTCAGGAATGCCTTTAGGTATCTCTACCATATTAAAGCTGGCCACCGCATGTTCATAAATCCTATGCGCATAAATTAATGCTTCCAATAAAGAATTGGAAGCCAATCTATTAGCACCATGAAGTCCGGTAGATGAACATTCTCCACAAGCATACAACTGACTAATAGAAGACAATCCGTATTCATCTACTAATATTCCACCGCATAAATAATGTGCAGCAGGGGTTACCGGAATATAATCACGTGTAAGATCAATACCAACACTTAAACATTTAGCATAAATATTTGGAAAATGGTTTAATAAATCAGCTTTGTTCCGATGAGTAATATCCAGATAAACAAAATCGTCACCGGACTTCTTCATTTCGTTATCAATAGCACGTGCCACAATATCACGCGAAGCCAACGAACCTCGCTCGTCGTACTCTTGCATAAATTCCTCTCCGTTCCGCCGCCTTAATACAGCCCCAAAACCTCGTAAAGCCTCAGAAATTAAAAAAGAAGGATATTCACCTGGATTATATAACGACGTAGGATGAAACTGAATAAATTCCATATTACGAACTTTTCCCTTCGCCCTATAAACCATAGCAATACCATCACCAGTAGCTATAACTGGATTCGTAGTGGAAGCATAAATATGTCCTGCGCCACCAGAAGCCATCACAGTAACCTTGCTTAGAATTTTTTCAACAACATTTGTCCGTGTGTTAAAAGCATATATTCCATAACAGTTGATATTATCACTCGTTTTATTAACAAACAAACCTAAATGATGCTGCGTAATTAAATCTACCGCAAAATAATGTGTGAGAATGGTTATATTCGGAGAACGATGTACCTCTTCTAACAATGCTCGTTCTATCTCAAAACCAGTAACGTCTTTATAATGCAAAATCCTATGCTCAGAATGCCCACCTTCTCTAGCTAAATCATAACTTCCTTTCTTAACCTTATCGAAATGGGTACCGTATTCAATAATTTCTTTAATTCTATCCGGTCCTTCCTTCACAACGTTTTCCACAATCTTTTCATCACACAACCCATCTCCAGCTATCAGAGTATCAGCGATATGCTTCTCAAAGCTGTCAGACTTATCCACAACTACCGCTACACCACCTTGAGCATATTTAGTATTCGATTCATCTTCATTAGACTTTGTAACTATCAGTACCTTACCATGTTTAGCAGCCTTAAGTGCAAAACTTAAACCTGCAATACCAGATCCTACAACCAAGAAATCAACATCTTTCATCTTGAAAAATTTATATAGCGCATTAAGTAACCAAAACGGTGGAAAACCATGTTAAAGATGTGGATTTTTTTGTAAAATATCGGTGGAATAAAATGTATAAATAGTTGATAAGTCATTTTTCACACAAGGCTGACTTATTTATGCCTTACTTTTCAGAACTTTATATAGCAGTTATTAACGATTACATTTGTTAAAAGAACTGACATAAAAATATTGAAAGAAAATCTGCTGAAATAAATGTCGTTTGTAAATCAGTAGTTTACGGTTTAAATAATGTTAAAAAAATGTTAACAAATTAATTCTACAGGTAAAACCAAATAGAAATGATATCAAATTCTTAACAATACTAACACCCTAATAAACAATAAAAAGTTTTTTATAAAAAAGATTATTATTCTTTATTGGTATGTGAAAAACTGTGAAAATCCGAATTCAATTTCTTTGCTTACTTTTGTAATGTAAAAATAACAGCCCCAAATAATGGAAGCTTACACTGAACAGCTAAACGCAAAAGGTTATATAGATGAGGCTATAGATCCCAGATTGGATTTAGTAGAGGAAATCAACAAACTAAAAAAGAAAAAAAATGCAGTTATACTGGCGCACTATTACCAGGAGCCAGAAATACAAGATATAGCTGATTACATAGGAGATAGTTTAGGGCTATCGCAGCAAGCGGCTAAGACAGATGCATCAGTTATTGTTTTTGCTGGTGTTCATTTTATGGCAGAAACTGCTAAAATACTGTCTCCAACAAAGAAAGTCTTATTACCAGACTTAAAGGCTGGGTGTAGTTTATCCGATAGCTGTCCGCCGCATCTATTTGCAAAGTTTAAAGAGCAATATCCCGACCATATCGTGATAACATATGTAAATTGTACTGCAGAATTAAAGGCGTTAAGTGATATTGTCTGTACGTCTTCTAATGCAGTACAGATCGTAGAAAGCCTTCCAAAAAATCAAAAAATAATTTTTGGTCCGGATAAGAATCTAGGAGATTATGTAAAACGTAAAACTGGTAGAGACTTAGTATTGTGGAATGGTGCATGTATGGTACATGAAATTTTTTCTCAAGAAAAAATAGGTAAATTGAAGGAACAATATCCCGGTGCTAAATTTATTGCCCATCCTGAATGTGAAGAACATATTTTAAGTGAAGCAGATTACATAGGGTCTACTACAGGTTTACTTAAGTATACTATTCAGCAGGATGCAGATACATTTATTGTGGCTACGGAAAGCGGTATTATTCATCAAATGCAGAAAGCTAATCCAGGTAAAACGTTTATCCCAGCACCACCTAATAATGCTTGTGCTTGTAACGATTGTCCACATATGAAGTTAAATACATTGGAGAAACTTTATAATGCTATGCGCTTTGAGTTACCTGAAATAGATTTACCGGAAGATGTCATTTTTAGAGCACGCAAACCTATAGAAAGAATGTTGGAAATTTCAGAAAAGCTTGGATTATAAATAATTCGTAATGTTTGATAATAAAGAAAATACTGACCTTGAAAAGATAGGAGAATTTGGACTGATAGATTTGCTGTCTAAATCTATAGAATTAACGGAGAGTTCTACGGTAAAGGGAATTGGAGATGATGCGGCTGTTATGAATTATGGTGATAATCAAACACTTATATCAACAGATTTGCTGCTCGAAGGGGTACATTTTGATTTACGTTACGTTCCACTTAAACATTTGGGTTATAAAGCTGTACAAGTAAATTTAAGTGATATATATGCGATGAACGGTATTGCGTCGCAAATAACATTTTCTATAGGACTATCAAGTAAATTTCCTTTAGAAGCCGTTGAAGAGATTTATGCAGGTGCCATATTAGCTTGTAAAAAATTTAATGTAGACTTAGTTGGAGGCGATACATCTGCGTCGAAGCAGGGACTAATAATAAGCGTAACAAGTATTGGTTATGTTAATGACTTGGATATAACGTATCGTGATGGTGCTCAGGAAGGTGATTTAATATGCGTTTCAGGAGATTTAGGAGGAGCATATGTTGGCTTGCAACTTCTAGAAAGAGAAAAGCAAATATTTTTGGAAAATCCTAATATCCAACCAGATTTAGAAGGTAAAGATTATATAATTGAAAGGCAATTGAAGCCTGAGGCGCGTAAAGATATTATTCATTTGTTTAAAGATATCGGTATAAAACCTTCTGCTATGATTGATGTTTCAGATGGATTAGCTTCTGAAGTATTACATATTTGTAAACAATCGAAAAAAGGTTGTAAATTATATGAAGATAAAATTCCTATAGATCAGATGACCTTTGATACTGCTAGGGAATTTGGATTAGATCCTACTATTTGTGCATTAAGTGGAGGTGAAGATTATGAGCTACTATTTACGGTGAAACAAGCCGACTATGACAAGATTAAAGGTGACGTTGATATAAGTATAATAGGCTATATAACAGAGGAAAATGCTGGCTGTAATCTGATTTCAAAAGCGGGAAATATGCATCCGATTAAGGCGCAAGGCTGGAATGCTTTTAGCTAGATATTCTAAGTGATAGATGCTGGGAGTGTATAATTAGATATTTAAAAATTTCATACTGTTTTTTAATCCGTTTCACGTGAAACGGGTTGACTCTCTATAAGTTCATCATCCTCAAATAAGTTAATATCTATCTGCTTACTGGCCTTAGCACCTAGCTTTTTAAGTTTTTCTACCTTTGAAATCACACTACCTTTTCCTGTTTCTAGTTTTTTTCTTGCATCTTCATGTGTTCGTGCTAAGATAGTTATTTGCTTATCTACTTTGTCCATATCTTCAGTGAAACCGACAAACTTATCATAAAGCGCTCCAGCTTCTCTTGCTATTTCCAGTACATTACGTGTTTGTCTTTCTTGCTTCCAAATACTTGCAATTGTTCTTAAAGTAGCAAGGAGGGTGGATGGACTAACAATAACAACTCTTTTATCCCAAGCATCACTAAATAGTTCTGGCTCATACGTAATAGACATACTAAAAGCCGATTCTATAGGCATAAACATCAAAACAAAATCGGGTGAATTTATCTTGTATAAGTCTTGATAGTTTTTTCGTGACAGCTCAGTCACATGATTTTTAATAGAGGTACTATGTTGTTTAGCATATAATTCTTTTTCTTCTTCCGATGGTGTATTGACCCAGCGCTCGTAGGCAATAAGTGATACCTTAGCATCAATAACTAAGTGTTTATCTTCAGGTAAATCAATTATAGCATCTGGTTGCATGCGTGCTCCATCTTCTGTATTGTAGCTTACCTGTAATCGGTACTCGCTGTCTTTTATAAGTCCGGAACGTTCCAAAACACGTTCTAGAATAACTTCACCCCAGTTTCCTTGTTTCTTTTGATCTCCTTTTAACGCTCTTGTAAGATTAATTGCTTCATCTTTAATTAATTTACTTTGTTCCATTAATTGCATAACTACACCTTTCAGTGAATTTCTTTCAGCAGCTTCGTGTGTATATGTTTTTTCAACTTTCTCCTCAAAATTTTTAATATTCTGTTTTAAAGGATCAAGTAATTGATTGATTGTTTTGTGATTGGTATCTGTAAATTTGATTGATTTCTCTTCTAATATCTTATTTGCAATAAGCTCAAATTCTTTGTTAAAATGACTTTTAATATTACTTAACTCTAACTTCTGTTCTTCTAATTTATCTTTCTGTGATTCAAAGTATGCATTCATACTTTCTATTGTTCTTTCAGCAGCTGCAGCTCTTTCCCTTTCTGTTTCAATTGCAGTTAATAAACGTTCGTTTTCCAATCGATAGCTTTCAGCCTTTTGTTCGGCTTTCGCTACTTTTATCAATAGCTCATCCCGTTGCTGATTATCTTGAATAATGACCTCATTGTTTTGGTTAGTACGTTTTGTGAAATTGTAAAGAATAAATAGAAGAGCAAGCAGTAAAATAACAATAACTAAATTTTCCATAGGTTGTGCATGAATTTGAGACAAAGTTAGCTAGAAAAGATCTTATTATTGTAATGCTATAATATATTATCGTTTACCAAAATATCCGTGTCCTTTAGTTTTTAGCTTTGAATATTTTGTTATGATAGCTTATCATGTATGTATTGTTAACTGATAATATGTCAGTTTGATATCAAAAGTGATGACACTTAAGCAGTTATTTTTAATTCAATTCTAATATGAATGTTTTATTTTGGTTAAAAATATCAGAAAAATAGGTAAATTTATTAGTTTAAATAAATGAGCATATATCGGTATACAGTTTGATGTAATAAAAAGAATTAAAAGGATAAAAAGATATGCCAGTAGAATATTTGTTATTAATAGGGATCGCGATCATAAGTTTTATAGTGCAATGGCGCTTTAAAAGTAAATTTAAGGAGCATTCTGAAACACCTCTAAGTAGTGGAATGTCAGGAAGTGAAATCGCCCAAAAAATGCTGCACGATAATAATATCTATGATGTGAAGGTCGTGTCGGTGGAAGGCAGGTTAACAGATCATTATAATCCTGCGGATAAAACGGTTAATCTTAGTCCTGAAGTATATAGCGGAAGAAGCGTAGCCTCAGCGGCTGTAGCAGCACATGAATGCGGTCATGCTGTGCAGCATGCGAAAGCGTATACATGGCTTCAATTTAGATCTGCCATGGTTCCTATTGTTAATGTTGCTTCAACACTCACGTCATGGACACTGATGATTGGTGTGATGTTAGTTATTTTTTCGGGTAATATATACGTATTAGCGGTTGGTGTAGCGGCTTTAGCATTAGTTACTTTATTTAGTTTTGTAACACTTCCAGTGGAGTTTGATGCTTCAAACAGAGCATTGGCTTGGTTGGAAACGAATAAAGGTATTATGGCGAGCAAAGAAGAGCATGATGGCGCTAAAAATGCATTATGGTGGGCAGCAATGACTTACGTAGTAGCTGCATTATCATCATTAGCAACACTTGTTTATTATGCAAGTATATTATTTAGGTCAAGAGACTAATACATAAATAGTATTTTTAACAAAAAGAGCTCTAAATTTTAGAGCTCTTTTTGTTAAACAGCAAAAAAAATGTTAAAAAGTTCGTAATGCTAAATACTTGTTTTCATTTGCCGTCATTAATTTTTTATCATTAGGTGTTTTATCTGCATAACCGCACAAATGTAAAATTCCATGGATAATAACCCGGCAAAGTTCATCCTGTAGTAATACTTTAAACTTATCAGCGTTTTCTTGTATTCGTTCCAAGCTAATAAATATATCTCCCGCTATTACGTCCTGTTCTTCACTATTATCAAATGTTATAATATCGGTATAGGTATCATGATCTAAGTATTCAACGTTTATTTTGAGTAAGTATTCATCACTACATAAAATAAAACTGATTTCTCCAGTTTTAAATCCTTCCGCGTGAATGGTATTTTTAATCCATTCTCTAATAGCTATTTTATTCTTCAATGTGAAAACAATGTCTTCTGAAAAAAAATTTATGGGCATTCCTTTATTTTTTTTCAAAGGTACAATGTTTAGTGACATCAACTAGACTAACCTATAAGATATCTGATACTTTCTTGCCAATTTGTTATAGTTACTGTATTATGGCTCGTATAAGTTAGAACCAAAGTAGGACACTATTATAATAAAATTATGAATGAGTCCGTAGTGAGTCCATAGTAAGTCCGATATGAATCCGTATTTTCCTATAAAAAAATGGATATATAATGCATAAAAATCAGAAGATATACCTTAAAATATATAGTTTGATATTTAGTTGCTCAGGTTATCATTTACTTTAATGTGAAATCATATAAGATACTTATAAACAATGTGAGAAGAATAAAAGTTTTTGGCAGCTGTTTTATATTAGTCCATTTAGCAAACAATTGCGAATAAATTTTTTTTTGTATATGTTTGTCATCCCAAAAACCTCGGGATGTAGCGTAGCCCGGTATCGCGCCAGCATGGGGTGCTGGAGGTCGTCGGTTCAAATCCGGCCATCCCGACAATGAAAAGAAGAGCTTCTGTAAAAAATGGGAGCTCTTTTAACAAGAACCATGTTTGCCGTGACAAAAAAAGCAACAAAAAATTAACTAGCCTATATCTTCGTAGATAATAATATTTTCACACTATTTAATATATATTCCCCTAAATAATAAGATCCTACGTCATAATTGGATAGAACAACTATAGTATAACCGCTTTTAGGAAATATATATTCAACAGCGCTGATACCAGGAGCACCACCTGAATGACCTACAATTAGATTATTAGAAGAGCTCCAGAGCTGAAAGCCATAACCATATTGTTTTCCAGCATAATAGGTAAACATTTTTGTGAGAGAGGAATCCGAAACAAGCTTATTTGAAGTGAGTGCAATAGCAAAACGGTGCAGATCACCTATTGTAGAATAAGCTCCGCCGGCAGATGAACCCCTTGTATAACTGGAGTGTAAATTGCTTTTGTAACTATCATCAGTTTGAAAAGTGTATCCAAGAGCGACATTTTGAGGGCTATCGTCGATATTATACACATCAGTTGCTGTCATTCCTGCCAGTGTATAAATATGCTTTTTGACGTAATCAAAATAATTCATTCCAGAAACCTTTTCGATAATTGCACCTAAAAGTATCATGCCGGTATTGCTATATTGCCAATTTGATCCCGGATTAAAAGATAAGCTGCTTGTTTTTATAAAGGGTCTATATCCGTCAAGAGTTGTAAAAGTATCATCCGAGGTATCATCAAAATCTCTGTTAAAGAAGTCTCCTAAACCAGAAGTATGAGTGAGTAAATGATGGATTGTTATTTTATCAGCTAATTCCTTAGACAGCCAGCTAGTATCCAAATATTTAGAAACGGTATCAGCTACTTTAAGTTTATTTTTTTCAGCTAGTTGCATAATTGCCAACGCCGTAAACATTTTATTCATTGAACCAAGATTAATTCGTGTATCCAAATCGTTCTTTTTATGTGATTCTTTTACAGCGTCACCACAGACATATTGTAAGAGCACGCTATCTCCCCTTGCCACTAATATAGTTCCTGAAAAAAGATCTTTTTGTTGTAGTGTTGTTAAGATATGTTGAACATCTTCTATCAAGTCTTTCTCCGTTTTTATCTTTTTTGTTTGGTATTTATTGGCAATCACTCTACTGTTAAATAGTTTAATTTTATTGTCTTTATCCAGTTTTATATTGAACTCAAAAGCATTATTAAAGATTTTACCTTTAGCCTGGTAATCCGCTAGCGCTGCTTTATGAATAAACCTAGTGTTTTTGCAAATATTGAGCTCACCTGTAAATCGATAGGCCATATGGATACGATTTCTGAAATAGTCACTGTGATATTGTTGAAAGGATACGGAACAATGTTCTTTCAAAAATGCTTTAATACTATCGTTAGAATGGCTATTAATTAATTTTATTAACTTTTCTGCCTTGCTATCCATTAGCGCTTGTAAGGCTTTCGCCTCGGAAGGACTCAAATTTCTAGGATTTTCAGGCTTATAATTATGATCTCTGATCCAGAGATCTCTTCCAAAAGCGGAGAACTGATCTATTTCACCGGTTTTATTTTTACTAAATATTAACGGAAAGTTTTCTTCCGTATTAATAAATTCAAAAGACGACTGCTGGTTAAAAAGTATCTCTTTAAAATCCCATTGTTGAATCAGCTTGAGCTGATTTCCCTCAACAAGTATTTGTATATACATGTCATTTAATTGCTCATGTTTGTAGTAGCCAGTCATATTTTTAAGCAAAGAATTGTCAATATTAGACTGTGCTACAACAATATTTGCCATTAAAGAAAAACAGAGGAAAATTGGCAAAAGAAGTTTAAATGACTTAGCCAGCATAATTTGGATTTTATAATGGTTTAATTAATTCGCGGTTTATCTACAATCCTTCCATTTTCGAAAAGTAACTTGATGGAGGATATCTTTCCGCTTTTATCTTTAATAAATTCAACGTGAGCATTTTCATCCAGTGTGAAAAGACTCTTTTTGATAGGCTTTAACTCAAAAATTTCTCCACCCCTTTCGTTATTTTTACATAAAATTTTGTCTTTTTCAACGTAAAAATTCAATCCACCCGTATAGGTACTTGGAAATAGATTATGTGTTTCAGAAGACAAGGTAAATTCTTCACTTGCAGATAATCGGTCTATTGCCCATTGAATTTTTCTCTTTTGTTGTTCATCTTTAATACCTGCGAGTTGTTTTTGCAAGATTGTTGTTTGTGTGATTTTCAATGCTTCATTTGCAGAAGACTGAATATCAGGTTTTACTCCAGTTCCCTCCCAGTCCGTTTTGGTATAAGGATTTAATGACCTTGCAAAAGGGACATTAATCTGAAATCCCTGACCAAGGAGAAAAGGCTTCGTTGGATGTGCCCCACCGCCAGTAGTTTCACCTACAATAATTGCCCGTTTTACACTTTGCATCCCATAGCTAAAATCTTCTGCCCCCGAAAAGGTTCGTTTACTAGTTAAGATATATACGGGCATTTTCAGTGTTATTCCTGCTGTCTTTGCAGGATCAGCATAAAAGTAACTAGTATCCTTACTTAGTCGGTCAATAATATCATTCATATGTGTTTTTTGTTGGAAGAAATAACTTTCGATATAACTAACCATTTCGGGGCTGCCGCCACCGTTCGATCGTAGATCAATAATAATAGCCGTTGTATTAATTAGAAATTTGAGTGCCGATGATACGGTAGACTTAGAGCCCTCTATATCACCTGAAAATCCATTGAAAAGAAGATAGCCAATATTTCCCGGTAATACTTCCACCTTTTTAAAAAGATAATTCTGTTCTTTTTCTAATCTCTTAAGTTCTTCTATTTCTTCCGCCGAGGGTTTCTGTTCGCCTTTATTTCTATTTGTGAAAAGTGAGTCATAATAGATCCGCATATGTGGATCTGTATGAACAGATCGTATATCATCAAGCAATTTTTCCGACAACTTCATGGGATCACTTATTCCTTCATAGGCTTTTTTTATTAATTGCTGTCTTAAATGCTTATTTATTAATTCAGCCTTTTCTGGAAAAACATAATAATTATCCAAAGTGCTCGTAAGCGAATCTATTAGTTCAGTAACATTTATACGTTGTACATTTGTTTGCGCTGACAAAGGACGAAAAGGAGCTATAAACAATAAATAAATCAATACTGCTAGGTGCACATTTTTCATATTTAAGCGGTTAGTAAGGATTAATTATATTTGATTTATACAAAAAATAGACAAGCTTATAAATTATAGTACTATTTTAGATATTTTATAAAATTCTTTTAGCATCTATAGGAATACCCTCCTGCATCAAACGAGCTTTATAAGTACCATCTAGTGTTTTTATAAATTCGACCGTTGTTGTTGGATCTCCTTTCATAAAAAACTTATTTTGACTTTCAGCTAATATAACGCCATGGTCCTCTCCATTTGCGAACACTCGTAAATGTTTACCTTCCTTTTTAAAAGTTAAAATCCAATCCGTTCTAGAACTATATTTGCCTGCATAACCCGTCAATTGGGCATTAGTGAGTGCTACAATTCGTTTAACAGTCGGTCTATAATCCTTTACTTTATGCCATAGATCTTTGTCAAAAGCTATTGCTTTAGTAATGCTTCCATCTTCTTCACAAATAAATTCCAAGGGGAAAATTCCTTGTTTAGAAAAGAAATGGAACGGGGATTCGGAGAATAATTTTATCTTTTTTCCTGTCCATAGTTCATTAAGTATCAAATGTTTATTATCAGAAATAATTTGAAAATATTTGGGGTCGTTTCCAAATTGATAATAACCTTCCATTGCTTTTAATTGTGCCTGTGGCAATTTTATTTCGTGTTTACGAAAGGCATTATAATCATCCACTTTATTCCATAGATCTTTGTCAAATGCTAACAGCTGTCTTATTTTTCCATCTCCTGCTTTAATGAATTTTAATGGAAAGTCTCTGTGTTCATTATAGAATTCAAGATTATCTTTTTCTTCAAAAATGATCTTTTCATTATTCCAGAGTTGTTCCAACACAAGTTTTCCATCTTGGTTTATAATATGTATAAGCACATGTTTGGCATTGATAAATTGATAGTAACCAGTTAAAGTATTATAAAGTTTATAAAGGGCACTATTACTTTCTGGCTTTTGAATGTTATGTGATGCTTGAAGTGTGATGTATATGCTAAACAGTAATGGAATAAGCATTGAATATTTAAGTAACCGTATATTCGAAGGTCTTTCTCTGTTAATCATCCATATACGTTGTTTTATTTTAGAGGCATTAAAAGAGTTGGCTAAGAATAGATTGGCCGACTTCATAGATTTCTCAAGTATATAATACTGGTAATTTTTAATAGGGGTACCAGAAGCTATCACGGCTTCGTCCGCCAGATACTCGAGATTCAATTTAAGGTCTTTTTTTAATAGTAAAACTAGCGGATTTATCCAAAGAAGAATATGCAAAAGTTCAATCAATAAGATATCAACGCTATGCCATTGTTTGCAATGTGCTTCTTCATGTTGTATTACATGTTTATACTGCTCCGAATTATAGTTTTCTTCATTTATTACTATGTAATTAAAATAAGAAAAAACAGCAGTATTTTTTTGCGGATTACAATAAACAATGCCTTTTAATCTATATTTTTCGCTTCGTTTAATTATCTGTAAAACTCTCAACATCTGTATAGTAAGCCTAACGACTAATATCACACTTACTAATAAATATAGAATGATAGTTAGGTGTTTGGCGGATATATTAAATATAGGAAAGCCTTGATAAATAGAAGACCCCTGCTTTTGGATTTCAACCACAGCATGGTTTGGGACGGTGCTAATTTTTGCAGATACTTCGTAAAGTTTACTAATATGAAAGAGTACAGGACGGTTGTTTGAAAAGTTGAAAATATTATCTAATGGGATTAATGGCAGAGTGAAAGATAATATGATGGCGGCAAGTAAAAGGATACGGTTCCAAACCAAGAATTTCTCTTTCCTAAAGAATAAGTAATAGAAAAAATAGAAACTAGATACGATTATGTTAACTTTCAAAAAGTATATAGTCAATGATTCCATAGCTTTATCTTTTTTTCTTTTCAATCATATCCATGATTTCCTTAAGATCTTCTACTGATATATCTTCTTCCTCAGCAAAAAAGCTAACCACATTTTTCATTGAATTACCGAACAATCCGGTCAATAAGGGCTTTACAAAGCGGGTTGTATATTCCTTTTTAGTAATGGCGGCTGCGTATCGATATGTAGAACCGAAATCTTCAAATTTCAAAAACCCTTTATCAGCGAGTCTTTTCATTGTTGTCGCAACAGTATTGATGTGGGGCTTTGGTTCCGGTAACTCTTCGCGTACTTCTTTTGCAAAGGCTTTTTTAAGCGTCCAAACAATTTGCATTAAAGCTTCTTCTTTTTCACTCAGTCTTTTCATACAGCAATTATATAACTATTTTTGTAATTATACAACTACAATAGTAGTTTTTATAAGGCTCGCTTGCTAACCTTTAGATAAAAAATGCTGCGATTTCCTTCCAAGAATTGGTTTTTAATCATGTAGTGGTATTTGTTATACCTTTAAAAATAGTATCATATTATAACCATTAAGTGTAGGAAAATTTAGCAGGATAAACTAATTGGAAATAATCTCTGTTGCCAAAGAACGCCGGAAATAAAACGTCCTATTCTAGAAATTAAATAAGATGTGTACATCTTAATATAATTTATATCTTTGCCGCTGGAAAGTTGGCAGAGTGGTCGAATGCGGCGGTCTTGAAAACCGTTGTCTGTAACAGGACCGGGGGTTCGAATCCCTCACTTTCCGCCAAAGTAATATCAACCCGGCAACAGCCGGGTTTTGTTGTTTTTAGCCTTTTGCGAGCTTGCTCGAACAAAAGATCAGAAACAACAAAAATAACGAACGTGGTGAGCGGTTGATGTTGCTTTGAAGCCCCTTTTCAGGGATCACTGAACAAAGCGAGGTAATCCCTCACTTTCCGATAAACATCAGCAAGTTCGACTATCATCGGATTATTTTTTTTAATAGCGGCCTTAAATAAAAATAAAGCTCTTTGTTTCGCTAAGTCCTTTTTCTAATCCATGAAATTATTGTTTCAGCGAGAACTTGCGGCTGTTCAACAGGTATCATATGCCCACTATTGGATATCATTTTTAGTTCAGCATTCGGTATAGCATGATACAGTTCTTTCGTTTCGTTTAAGCTTCGCAATTGATCTTCGTCTGCACCGATAACCAAAGTTGGGCAGTTAATGCCACCTAACCACTCCCGATCGTCTTCGCGTTGCAGCATTGATTGGCGAACAAACACATCCTTGCCAAGCCTTATTCCCATCATTCGGATGCGCTCTAATAACGCATTGTTATTAGCCAGCCGCGGATGTAAGGAAAGTTTTATAGCCGCCTTGCTTAAACCTCCAAAAGAAGCAGAAGACATCGCTTGTACAGCCGAGATTTTGCTTCTTCTCTGTTCAACGGTATCTGGGTGCAAGGAAGACGCTATGAGGATAAGCGCTGTTACTCTTTCGGGTGCTATACGTAGCATTTGTCTGGCAATATAACCACCCAGAGAAAAACCAATAAGTATGAAATGCGGAGGAGCGGAATTAAGGATGTGAGCAGCCATTTCCTGAATGGTGTTTCCATGTGTTAACGAGGCATTTATAGGTCGCCCAACTTCTCGTAGTGCCATGTCCATATCTGCCCATAATGTTTCATCCGCCATAAAGCCGGGAACAAGTACAATATCTAAGAGACTTTCAGAGGTAATCATTTAAAATTTTATTAAACTATTGAATTAGATTTTTCAACAAAAAAAATAGGTATCGCCTAATGATTGTAAACCGGTTATTTCCTACTATAATTTCAATGCCAAAAATCACAGCAATTTAATAGAGAAACATCAATTACAATATTTCAACCTCTTGGGGTATAACAAGCAGTATTTGGCAACCAGTATCAGTTTTTACAGCATGCTTAAAACCTGGTGGTGTATATAAATAGTCTCCTTCAGTGAGCAATGTCCCTTCGATAATGGCATTCCCTTCTAAAACAAATAATTCTTCACCACCTGGGTGGATGTGATAGGGGTAACTAGCACCAGCCTCAAACTTAAGTAAAATAGTTTTGGAGCGTTGTGTAGCTTTATCATATCGAAGCGATTTTACGAATATCCCTTCATAATGTGTCCCCTTTTCAATCAGCGGCAACCATTCAGTGCTTGTGCTTTTTACGATGTAATCATTAATATCAGTACTCATAATTTTTATAATTTAAGCATTCAATAAATTATTTATCGCCTATATATGGCTTGGGATGTTGCTAATAAAACGTTCGAATCTAAAAGCAATACAAACAACAATACAAAGGTGCACTGTTAGACCTGCTGAAAAAATAGATAATCTTCAAAAAAACATATAAAATCAGATAGCAAACCTTTTCCTATAGTCTTTAGGCGAAAAGTCAGTATGCTTTTTAAAGAAGTTAGAAAAGTAGAAGGGATCATTAAAACCTAATTGAAATGCAATTTCTTTTATTGGCAGATTTTGATAAATGAGCATACGCTTAGCTTCTGAAATGATAAGGCTATAAATTACATTTTGGGCTGTTTTATTAGTATGTATTTTTGATAGCTCATTAAGGCCATATTCGGTAGTATGTAGTTTGAACGAAATTTGGGCGACAGAATAATTCGCTGAAAAATTATTTCGTACTTCTTCTAAAAAACGGAGAAATAAAGCATCGGGTTTCCATATCTTGTCACCCTTATTAATCTTTACTCTATTCATTTCAACTAACAGGAGTTGAATATAAGAACGGATTGAGATGAAGTATTGATATGGTTTTACCAGTAATTCATTGGCTATGTTTGTTAGTAGGGCTTTGAAATTACCGGGCGGGTTTACGGTGATGATTTCATTCATCCCGAAATGACAGAACAAACCATTGTGAAAGATAAGTTCAATGTCATTATCATCCTTGCAAATAAAATCAAGAGAGAACTCCAAGACATAAATAAGGCCACTGATATCCTTAAAAAAGTGAACCTGTCCAGAAGTGATGGTAAGTACTTGATGCTGGGTGAGATAAAACTGATTTTCGTCAACCATTATTGTGGCACTACCTTTTTCACACCAAACAAGTAAGTATTTTAATACTCTTTTAGGATTTATGTAGTCTGTTAGCTTGTGTAGTCTATTCAATGCTACCATTCCGAAATCAAGATTAATCAGATTCGATTTATAGTATAGATACCCAATGGCAATATATTTTTTCTATCGAAACACATAGCATGAAACCATCCTATGTGTTGACATATTCAGCATGCTTTAATTTGAAAGTACCTGTACAGCGAGTTCTACAGAAGGCACAAAATTGATATGTCCAACGTTGTTACTTTCATAAATAAAGTCTTTTATACTTTTTCCTAGATAGTCATTAAAACTACCTACTAATGCAAGCCGGATGCGGTAGTTAGAAAACTTTTGAAGTATTTCACCAGCCATTCCATTCTTTAGATCAAAAAAAGCGGGCGTGATGTTTTTCTCGTGAATGATCATTTTATCGAAGCCCAGATAATATATATTGCCCAATAAGTCCAATCCATCTTCTGCAGATTCAATTATTACCTCTTCTGAAATAATTTCTGCAATTTCTGTGTCGTTTATTCTATGTGTTTCAATTTTCATGTTGCCTTGAGCGTCATTTTAATAAATGTAAGGTTCAAACTTAGATAAATTGCTTTTTATATGCAATATAATCGCGTGGCATATAAAAGCAGTTTATTGGTTCTCTCCTCTGCCATTTGGAGCTTATTGTAATAGAGGAAATATACTAAGTTCAGAGAAGATGTTGTTTTTTGTTCTTTATTGAAAATAACGGTCCTTATTAAAATAAGCTATTTTTAATTTAGTGTAAAAAAAAAATTTAAAGTTACGGAAAGATCGAATACAGAAACGATGTCTTCCAACAAATATATTTTAATGATATGATTCGAAATATATTTAATATTGATATTTGTGAAATATGCCTACGATTTTAGGTGTTGATTGGGCTATAAAGAAGAGTTTATTTACTAATTATTTAAATTTCACCATATAAAATTCCTTTATGAAAGCAAGTGCATACGCTCGATAAATATCGCTTTTTTGCATAAAATTAATGTCGAAAGAAGAATCTCCTCCTTCTGTTGTTCCGTCAGGATACTCTATAAGCTGTGCACTTTCCAATGTAGAGGGTATACCCCTTTCATCCATCATTTTTACAATAACGGTTGAAGGACTAATATCGCCTTTACAAGCCATTTGATAAATAATCCATACCTCCATGACGCCATCATTATTAAAATCTGTAAACCGAGGTTTAGCTAGGAATTTGGCTTCCACATCTACCGGACAATCCTCTACACCATCTTTAATCTCCCAAAGTGTTTGGTTATTATCATTTCTGGTGAGTTGATGGGTCATGTGGATAAAGCTGCTGTGGGTGCCATCTTCAGATCCGGAGATCTCTCCTGAGCTGCTGAGTAATAGTATATGATTTCCAGATTTGTCGGTATAGCTAACGGTGTCGATGCTGTGATTTATAAAGTCAGGGATAGGATGTTGTGCGGAAACGGTTCCAACAGTGCAATAGAAACCAATAGCGAATAAAGTGATTATCTTACTCATTCTTTAAAAATTATTTTCAAAGGTAACGGCTTGTCTCGAATGGAAGATCACTGATTCCCGTGATTTATCTTAAATACACTATGATTATGAATTTGAAAAAATCATGGATGGTAGCTATGGAAGAGGCAGACGCACAGTGCGCTATAAATAGCTTTGTAAATTACTTTTAAAAAACGCTGCACTCTCCGCTATACTCTGCATAGAATTCTTACGGAAATTACCGCCCTGCTCGAGGTAGTAGAATTCCATTCCTGCAATTTCCGTGTCAGGAAGAATTGCCGTGTAATCAATCGAGCCGTTTCCAAGTTCTGTATAGTCTTGGCTGACCTTGTCCATATCTTTTATATGCCACATCACAAAACGTTCAGGTTGTTTTCTAAAAAGTTCAGCGGGTGTACGCTTCGATGCACGCGCTACCCAGTAAAGATCTATTTGCAATTTTACCAAGTTAGGGTCTGTTTCCCCCATGATGATATCGTAACCGATTTCGCCATCATGGTCGATAAATTCGAAGTTATGGTTATGATAGGCGAACCCTAATCCTGCTTTCTTGATCCGCTCCCCAACAGTATTCAATTTTGATGCAAGTAGTTTAAATTTTTCGATGTCCCTATCCTTGGGATCCAGCCAGGGCCAAGTGATATATTTTTGCTTAAGCACATCTGCTCCCACGATACATTGGTCTACATAAGCGAGCAATTCAGCGTCGGGAACATTTAAATAGCGAAACAGATCATAATGGCCGCTCGTGGTGGTCAATCCATTATCGTCCAATAATTGCTTAAAATCCTTTGCTTTTAAACCATAATAAGAAACTACCTTGGGGTCAAAGCCATAGGTCTCCGTATCTTCATAGCCAATAGACATCACTTCTTTCAAAGTCGTAATAGGATCTTTAGCCATTGCATCGCGGATAGTGAACAATTGTAGGCCCATTTTATACCTTGGTTTAGGTGCCGCTGCTAAGGTAGTACCACCTATTAAAAATCCTGATGCAGCGATGCAGGTATGTGAGATAAAGTCCCTTCTGGTAATCATTTTTTATGGTTAACGAATTAAAATTATAAAAGCTAAACAAGTTAAATCTTCTTCATCCACGTTTTAGCATAAAGACACCATGCTAAAACGAAAAACGATGCTTAAATTAAGTAAAATTTGTCTAAAAAGGATTTTGTGTACTTTTTAGAAATTAAACTCCTTTTTTCAGAGATAGCAGACACATGGTATATTCACTATTAAAATAGAGGATCAAGTGCTGAAACGAATTCCATTACCGCTGTGAGAGGAAGTTTTTTCAGGGCTACGTGATAGACTCTTTTTCAAACACAATAAAGTACGCATAAGTCAGTTAATATTAATGACAAAATTCTGACTGAAAAAAATGTTATGTACACTATAACTGTCATGCAAGATATTAATTTTGAGGCCGACTTATGAAAGTTGTAGTTATCTATTTTTTATTCCTCTTTTCCCTGCTTCTAAAAGCGCATGATAGTGCATATGCAGGGGTAAAATATAATAGTAGTACTTACCACTCCCAGATTCAACCTATTCAAAAGATTGCAAAATCAAAATTAAGCAAGGTCGAACGAGGGCATATCATCAAAAAAAATACGATCTTAATTGAAGAAGAAGAATTCTTCGATATCGAAAATGAAGATGATAGTCAAGTCTTTTCCCGAAAAGATATATTGCTAGTCGATAGCTCTGTAATAATAGTCTACGGATCTATTTTATTTTGTTTATACTATTACGAAAAAAAGCGTTTACCTCTTTGTAAACATTTTTCTTACACAGCATCTTATAAGTACATTCTACAAAGAACATTAAGAATCTGATTCATTAAATACGTCAGTGACAGCGTGTGGACCGTAATAATTCCCGGTTCAAACCTGTAAACTGATATCTCTTCGCATTCTACGGAATTTAGATTCCGAGTCATCAAATCATTTAATAATATTACTTAAAGCATGAACAGAATACTAATGCTCATGGGTCTGTGTGGGCTATTTGCTTATACAAGCTGCACGTCCAAAAAAGAAAAAAAGGAAGAAGCCAGTAAATATACGGCTACCAGTCCTTTAAAAATTGATACTTCATTTACTAAGGAGTATGTTTCACAGATTCGATCTGTTAGGAACATTGAAATTCGAGCGCAAGAAAAAGGCTACCTACAAAACATTTATGTAGATGAGGGCCAGTTTGTGAAAGCAGGTCAGCTGCTGTTTAAAATTATGCCGAAGATGTATGAAGCAGAATTGCTGAAGGCAGAGTCTGAAGCTAAAGCGGCAGAGATAGAGCTGCAGAATACCAAGACTTTGGTGGATAAAGATGTCGTCTCAAAAAATGAGCAAGCCATGGCACAGGCCAAACTTGAACAGGCAAAGGCCGAAGTTGCCCTCGCCAAACTCCACCTATCTTTCACCGAGATCAGGGCTCCCTTTGACGGAACTATCGACCGTATTCCATTAAAATTAGGAAGCCTAATTGACGAAGGCGAATTACTCACGAGTCTTTCGGATAATAGTCAGATGTTCGTTTATTTTAATGTATCCGAACCTGAGTACCTCGATTACGAAACCAATAAAAAAGGTCGTGGAAATACTAAGGTAAGCTTACTATTAGCAAACAACCAGGTATTAGCCTACAAAGGAGATGTGGAAACCGTTGAAAGTGAGTTCGACAGCGAGACTGGAAATATTGCCTTCCGAGCGCGATTTCAAAACCCAGATCGACTTTTGCGAAATGGTGAAACGGGAAAGGTGCTCATGACCGTTCCACTCAGTAAGGCATTAGTTATTCCACAGAAAGCAACCTACGAGATCCAAGATAAGCTATATGCCTTTGTAATAGACAAAAATAATGTAGTAAAATCGAGAAATATTACGATCGGTGGCGAAATCCCTGATCTGTACGTGGTAGAAAGCGGCCTTTCAGAGAGCGACAAGATATTGCTCGAAGGTGTTCAGAAAGCAAAAGATGATGAAAAGATTCATTATGAATATCAGGCACCTAACGAAGTTATTTCCCATTTACGATTGAGAACGGAATAATAGTTTAATTAAAAAAGTACAAACTATGTTTAACAAATTTATACAGCGACCGGTTCTTTCTATATCCTTATCGCTTATTATTGTCTTTCTGGGTATTCTGGCCCTAATCCAGTTACCAGTAACACAGTTTCCTTCGATTTCACCGCCTACAGTAAATATTACAGCAGAGTACCCTGGAGCAAATGGCGAACTATTAATCAAATCGGCAGTTATTCCTCTAGAAAGAGCCATCAATGGTGTGCCAGGGATGAAATATATGGCCTCAGATGCAGGTAACGATGGTGAGGCGAGCATACAGGTGGTATTCAATCTCGGAACCGATCCTAACCAAGCATCCTTAAATGTTCAAAATCGGGTCGCATCTGTGGTTAATAAACTACCGCCATTGGTCGTACGAGAAGGGGTAAAGATTACCCTTGAGCAACCCAACATGCTTATGTATGTTAACCTTCACAGTGACGATCCACATGCCGATGAGAAATTTCTTTATAATTATGCAGATATCAATATCTTACCGGAGCTGAGAAGAGTAGACGGGGTTGGGGTGGCAAATATCCTAGGCACTCGTGAATATGCCATGCGGATCTGGTTGAAACCCGATCGCATGTTGGCTTATAAGATTTCTGCTGAAGAAGTAATGGAGGCACTGGGTGAACAGAGCTTGGAGGCTTCTCCCGGAAAAACGGGAGAAAGCTCAGGTAAAAGATCGCAAGCATTTGAATACGTCCTAAAATATCCTGGAAGGTTCAGTACAAAAGAACAATATGGAAACATCATTTTAAGGTCCAGCGCGAACGGTGAAATACTTCATCTGAAAGATGTTGCAGATGTAGAACTTGGAAGCTCGATGTACGATATTTATTCAAATCTCAATGGCAAGCCTTCTGCAGCCATCGTGTTAAAGCAGTCGTATGGAAGTAATGCCAGCGAAGTCATCAATAACGTAAAAGCCAAATTAAAGGAAATTAAAGAAAGCTCTTTTCCAAAAGGAATGGATTATGAAATCAGCTATGACGTTTCTAAATTTCTGGACGCTTCAATTGACAAGGTGATTCACACCCTCGTGGAAGCCTTCATCTTGGTAGGTTTGGTAGTATTTCTGTTCTTGGGCGACTTACGTTCTACCCTTATACCTGCTATTGCGGTGCCAATATCCCTTATAGGAACGTTTTTATTTATGCAATTCTTCGGCATTACCTTAAACCTCATTACCCTATTTGCATTAGTGCTGGCAATAGGTGTGGTAGTAGATGACGCCATCGTCGTCATTGAAGCGGTTCACGCGAAAATGGAAGAAAAACATCTTTCAGCAGTCAAGGCTACTAAGGAAGCAATGAAGGAGATAAGTGGTGCCATCGTCGCTATCACTTTTTTAATGGCATCGGTATTTATTCCTGTTGCCTTCATGTCGGGACCTGTAGGGGTATTTTATAGGCAATTTTCCATAACGATGGCAACCGCCATTATCCTTTCGGGAGTTGTGGCCCTTACCCTTACGCCCACCCTTTGCGCGATTATTCTCAATAACGCCCACGGAAAACCTAAGAAGATCACGCCTGTAGATAGATTTATAGGAGGGTTTAATAAGGCATTCAATAGGCTTTCCGGCAAATACCAAAAAGTGCTTGGGCTTGTTGTTCACCGAAGAGCTATTACATTTATTGTGCTGATAGCCTTTTGCGCTGGAACCTGGTTCCTAAATAATAGCCTTCCCTCAGGATTCATTCCTAATGATGATCAGGGCATGTTCTATGCCATCATTCAAACGCCGCCTGGTTCATCATTAGAAAGAACGAATCAAATTGCCGAGAAGCTACAAAAAATAGCCGAAGGTATCGAAGGCATACAATCTGTTTCCTCCCTTGCCGGTTATGAAATCCTAACGGAAGGAACCGGAGCTAATTCCGGCACTTGTTTAGTCAACCTGAAAAGCTGGGAAGAACGAAAACATTCCGCTAGTGAAGTGATTGAAGAATTAGAAGAAAAGTCCAAAGACATAACTGGAGCCACCATTGAATTCTTCCAGCCACCTGCTGTGCCAGGCTATGGGGCTGCTGGTGGTTTCGAGCTGCGCTTACTAGATAAAGAAGGGTCTGGCGATTATAAAAGAATGGAAGAAGTGAGCACCGAGTTTGTGAAAGAACTAAGCAAACGCCCTGAGCTATCGTCCATATTCAGCTTTTATAGTGCAAGTTTTCCTCAATATATGCTGCGTATTGACAATGCAATTGCGCAGCAAAAAGGAGTGAGCATTGGAAATGCTATGAACACGCTTTCCACATTGGTAGGGAGTAATTATGAAACAAGCTTTATCAAATATGACCGTCCTTATAAGGTAATGGTACAGGCACTACCCCAGTATAGAGCGTTGCCTAGAGATATATTGAAGCTGTACGTGAAGAACGATCGTGACGAAATGGTACCCTTCTCCGCTTTTATGAAAATGGAAAAGGTATACGGACTTTCAGAAATCACTAGGTACAACATGTATAATGCTTCAGAAATAAGTGGCGCGCCCTCATCGGGGCATAGTAGCTATGAAGCCATAGAAGCGATCAACCAAGTGGCGAAAAAAACGCTACCGAGAGGCTTTGGGATAGACTGGGCAGGTGTATCCAAAGATCAAGTTGCCCAAGGTAATCAGCCCATTTATATCTTTCTCATCTGTCTTGGTTTCGTTTACCTCATTCTAGCAGGGCAATACGAAAGTTTTATTTTGCCGCTGGCAGTAATTCTTTCTTTACCGGCTGGAATTTTCGGAGCCTTCCTACTACTGAAGCTATTAGGATTAGAGAATAATATTTATGCGCAAGTAGCGATGGTTATGCTTATTGGTTTATTAGGTAAGAATGCGGTGCTGATCGTGGAGTTTGCTGTTCAGCAGCATCGAGCGGGTGCGACCGTCTTGCAAGCAGCAAAAGAAGGTTCTATGGTAAGGTTCCGTCCAATACTTATGACCTCTTTCGCCTTTATTGCAGGTCTGATCCCATTGGTTTTTGCTTCAGGCCCAGGAGCCATTGGTAACCGAACAATCGGTACAGCAGCTGCTGGAGGGATGCTTTTCGGTACTGTTTTCGGTGTGCTGCTTATACCGGGATTATACTACGTTTTCGGCAAAATTGCTGAGGGTCGTGTACTTGTTAAAAATGAAGAAGAAAATCCTTTAACTGAAGAAATTGATAACTATGCATAAATTTAGGAGATATCGGCAAATCAGCTTGCTGGGTGTTTGTCTGGCTGTGGCAAGCTGTAAGGTTCCCGCTATCGTGCAGCAAAGAGAAAACAAATCCGTCCCCCAATCCTATAATAATAATCGGGATACAACCACCATGTCTACGATTCAGTGGAGAAGCTTTTTTACAGATAAAAACTTGGTAGACCTGATCGATACGGCGCTGAAAAATAACCAGGAGCTCATGATCACGCTACAGGAGATCGAAATCGCCAGGAACGATATCCGATTCAAGCAAGGCCCGTTGTCTCCAACGGTTGGTGCAAAATTGGGGGCAGGCGTTGAAAAAGTAGGAAGATATACCAGTCAAGGTGCAGGCGATGCATCAACAGAGATTGAACCAGGAAAGGAGGTTCCTGATCCGCTGATGGATTATACTGCGGCGGTTTTTGCTAACTGGGAAGTAGATATCTGGAAAAAACTACATAATGCAAAGAAGGCAGCTGTAACCAAGTATTTAGCAACAGTGGAAGGTAAAAATTTTGTATTGACCAGCCTGATTGCCGAAGTGGCTAATTCGTACTATGAATTGCTGGCATTGGATAACCAGTTGGAAATTATTAAGCAAAATATCGAACTGCAAAAAAATGCTTTGGGAATCTTAAAAGTTCAGAAAGAAGCCGCCAGAGCAACCGAACTGGCTGTTCAGAAATTTCAGGCGGAAGTGTTGAATTCGCAAAGCTTGGAGTTTGAAGTTCTTCAAAAGATAAAGGAAACAGAGAATAGGATCAACTTTTTGCTAGGTCGATACCCCAAAGAAATACTAAGAGATAAAAATAGTTTTTTAAGCGCAGTACCTGGAACCGTTCGTTCAGGCATACCGTCACAGTTATTAGCAAACCGCCCAGACATCAAAAAAGCAGAACTAGAGCTGGTAGCAGCAAAGCTAGACGTAAAAGTGGCTCGGGCTGAATTTTATCCATCCTTCGGTATTTCTGCCGCTTTTGGATTACAGGCATTTAAGCCATCCTATTTGGTGAAATTTCCAGAATCAATCCTCTACTCTTTAGCTGGAGATATCGCCGGGCCACTAATTAATAAGAAGGGTATCAAAGCAGAATTTAATAATGCCAATGCCCGTCAGCTTCAGAGCATGTATAATTACGAGCGAACCATTTTAAATGCTTATCTAGAGGTTTCTACCCAACTCTCCAAAATCGATAACCTTGAACAGCGTTATGATTTAAAGTCAAAAGAAGTAGCGGCACTTACTAGATCTATTGGCGTTTCCAATGATCTGTTCAAATCTGCGAGGGCCGACTACCTTGAGGTTTTAATGACGCAACGAGATGCCTTAGCCTCTAAATTGGAACTAATAGAAACTAAAAAAGAACAGCTCAATGCCGTAACGAATGTTTATCGGGATTTAGGGGGCGGATGGAAGTAAAAATCCCCCCCATGTCTAGAACCCAAAAAAGCCATCTCTTATTTCAGGGAGATGGCTTTTCTGATGAAATTGCGTTTTGTCTAAACCCTTGTTTTTTCTTTAGAGAATGTATGAAACAAAAAGCGACAAGGTTAACTGACTGTATCTATCGAATAAAACAAAACTGAGACTGTATTTGCTGAATATCCTTAGCTATTTTTGTAAAAAAAACATAACACGATGTACATACCCAATGCATTTAAATTCGAAAATCTGGCCGATAAGATTGCCTTTATGAAACGGTACAGTTTTGCTACCATCGTAACCTGTAAAGATCAGATTCCAATAGCTACCCAATTACCCTTTGTCGTGAATGGCAGTTCCGAAGGGTTGAGCTTAAGCGGTCATTTTGCTATCGCCAATGAGCAGGCCAAGTATATCGAAGCAAACACATCTCTTGTTATATTTGCCGAGCCGCACGCGTACATATCACCAAAACATTATAATAAGAAGGAAAGTGTACCCACTTGGGATTATATTGCCATACATGCCTATGGAAGAGCCAAGATTATCAAAGATGATGCATCCAAGCTTAAGGCTTTAGAACAGATGATAACTTTTTATGAACAGTCTTATATGGAACAGTGGCAAGATCTTTCTGAAAAATTTAAAAAAGGAATGATGCAGGGTATTGTAGCTTTTGAAATGGAAATAACATCTTTACAGGGGCAGCAAAAGTTGAGTCAAAATAAAATGGAAGAGGAACGGGAAAGAATCATTCAGCATTTGGAGAAAGGTACCAATAATATGGAAAAAGAACTGGCTCCTTTTATCCGAAATTTATCGAAATAATGGAAAATTTCTCTCCGAAGTTTAAACTTGATATTTCGAAGAATATTATGCAGATAGAAAAGTGTTCATCTCATATCGTAATGGACAATCGCCATTAATTCGCAAAATCAATTATTTACCTGTTTTGCACCCATATCAAAGGAAATGTGGGTGATATTTATTACGGCTTAGTTGGAATATGCCTTAGATCGCTATGAAGTAGAAGCGATTGACTCTCTTGTAATGCCTATAGAGAAACCATCAGAACCTACTGTGACAATCCCCGTTGTATCCTATAAAACAGAGGGGACGGCTTCTTTTATATCTTATATGAATCATAACCTATTAAACTGCCTGTAAAACAATTCCTTTCCATGAAAAAAGATATTTTTTTATAAAATTGTATAAATTGGTCCTGTGTTAAGTATAGGAAACGGACTGAAGTTTATCATAATTACGAATAAAACATGCAGCATAACCCGCATCCCATCTGGAAAAGGATAAAGAATCGGCTTCAAAACGCTATTTCTTTTATCACTCCCGAACAAGCAACAATGAAGGCCAGTGGCAGTGGAATATTGATTGCTACTTTGCTTTTCTTTGCTCTTACCATGGCGGACGGGCTACTAAAGGGGGTAGGATTTGGCTATGTCCTAATTACTTTTCTAGTTCGTGCCATTCCAGCCTTGCTGGTGGCCTATATAATAAGTTGGGCCATCTTTGTGATAGCAAAAGCTCACCCTTATTTTAGGACCGGCGTGGTTTTTACAATCTTTTGCATTTTTTATTTCTACAGACTAAGCTCGGCAAACTGGCCGCTGATAACGATGCTGATCGTATTTCCCGCGCTGATCTTTGGAGGGCTATCTTACTGGTGGAGGCACCGTAGCGCTGGTTGGACGGGTAAGAAAACCATCACCGTACTATCGTTCCTGATAGGGTTGGCAGGTGCAATAATTGGACTGTATTTTTTCTTGTATCCCGGCACTCCTATAAAACCTATCACTAATTATAAAATGCAGGCTAAACTACCACAGCCGATTACTATTGACGACCCCTCCCTCCCCGGAAGTTACAAGGTCTCCTTTCTCACCTATGGATCAGGAAATGACAAAAACCGTGCGATATACGGCAAGGATGCAAAAATAAAAACACCTACTGTAGATGCTTCCCTGCTACTTAAATCGTGGAGTGGTATTTTTGGTAAATTGCGCACCTGGTTTTTTGGGTTTGACCAAACTGAATTACCCTTGAATGCCATGGTATGGTATCCGGAAAATTTGCAGAGACCCGCTCCTTTGGTGCTCGTGGTGCATGGTAACCACCTAGCACAAGACTGGTCTGAAAAGGGCTATGATTACCTAGCCGAATTATTGGCTAGTAGAGGGTATATTGTTGCATCGGTAGATGAGAATTTTATGAATACGAGTTTTACAGACATGCCTTGGGGAGGACTAAAGGATGAAAATGGCGTAAGAGGTTGGCTAATGCTGAAACACCTGGAGCTTTGGAGAGAATGGAACCAGGAGCCTGGCAATCCCTTTTTCCATCTGATAGATATGGACCGTATTGCTCTAATGGGCCACTCAAGAGGAGGAGAGGCCATGTCTCATGCTGCTTTGTTTAATACATTACCCAATCATCCCGATAATGCAAATGAAGTGTTCAATTTTAACTTCAATATAAAAGCATATGTGGCTATTGCTCCCGTGGACGCACAATATAAACCGGCCACGGTCAGAGCTCCGCTCAGGGATATTAATTATTTTGTTATCCAGGGAACTCATGATATGGATATGCAATCATATGGGGGATTGGCACCCTTTCACCGTATTTCGTATTCTCCTTCCTACAATGGGGTGAAGGCAGGGTTATATGTGCACCATGCCAACCATGGCCAGTTTAGTACGGCTTGGGGGAAATATGATCAAAGCAGCCCCTATGCCAATTTGTATAACATAACCAATTTAATGTCTGCCAAGGATCAACAGCAGATCGCTAAGGTGTATATCAGCGCCTTTCTAGATTTGAACCTGAAGGGGGTGACCGCCTATAGGCCACTTTTTATTGACTATCGTTATGGTCGTCAATGGCTACCAAATCAGATCTATTTTAATCAATTTGAAAAAAGTCAGTCGACTTTCATCGCCCGTTATGAAGAGGACCTAAATGTGCATACCGCCACCATGCCTGGTGTTTCCATCACTTCCGATCACTTAAGCGTTTGGAGAGAAGCATTGCATGAGCTAATGTGGAAAGACCATATTACCCGCGCTGCCTATATTGGGTGGAACAAAGATGAGAACAATACTGCAATAGCAACGTATACCTTCACGTTGCCGGACAGTGTAGATCTTCAGTTAGACGGGAAATCGCTTATCTTTAGCCTCGCAGAAAGCGATGAAAGTTCTATTCATGTTGAAAAAGGAAAAAAGTCAAAAGCCGAAAAAAAGCAAGAGCGGAAAGCGGAGAAAAAGGCTGCTAAAACAGATGAGGAAGAAAAGAAATCCATCGATTTTACAGTGGAATTAACAGACCGGGGAGGAAACCAGGTTCATTTTCCATTAAGTGAATGCGGTCCTTTGCAGCCCCAAATACAGAAGAAACTGACGAAGTTTACTTTTTTAAATGCGAATGATGATGCTGAATCTATTCCAGATTTCTATTATTTTGACCTGGATGCCCTACAGAAAAAGCACCCAGAATTTATAATGAATAGGTTGCGTAACATCCGTTTTATTTTTGACCGATCTCCTTCCGGTGTACTTATTCTGGATGATATCGGATTTACGGATCTGGGGAAATAGGAAGAGTTTGTCGACGATTGACTTTTGGATGGCTGATTTTTTTGAGGCTTAGAGCCAGGGAAATGAAAACAATTTTTATATCTTTATGGTGAGGTATGGGTACACCCTATTCCTCCTGGTGCCTAATCACAATTATAAACAATAATCGATCATAAGACATCCAAATGGATAGTGTCATTAATTTAGGAGATTGTGCTGTATTTGAAGAGATTTATCGTGCATATTATCCAGCTCTTTGTTTCTTTGCGTCTAAATATGTTGGCGATGACGAAAGCGAGGATATTGTGGAAAATCTTTTTTTCCGGATCTGGAAACAAAAAAAAATACTGCTTAATAATGCTCATTTAAAATCTTTCCTTTATCAGTCGACCAAAAATGCTTGTCTCGATTTTATAAAAATTCAGGGAAGAAAAGATAAAAGGTACGCCTCTCTCTGCTTGCAAATAGATGCGGTAGACCAAGATTATCTTCATAACTTTATACACACCGAAGTGATTGCAGAGATTCACCGAGCCATAAACCAGCTACCCACACAATGCAGAAAAGTGATGCATCTCGAATTTGTGGATGGTTTGAGTAATGAAGAGGTGGCGAAAGAACTTTCCTTGTCTATCCAAACCGTCAAAAACCATAAGGTAAGGGCATTAAAGATGCTTAAACAGCGGTTCTCAGGTGATATGTCTATTATAGCCATCATTCATTTTTTCTTATCGTAAAAAAACATCATGTTATAGGTACGTTTTTGATGGATTGTCGTATTCATCTATAACCAATTTGCCAGAAATGACGTACAATTCTTTTGATGAGGAGCGGATTATTTATCTTTTGTCTAAAAGACTGCGAGAAACACTTTCGGATAATGAGGAGCGTGAAATCCAACAATGGCGGGAAACATCCGATAAAAATCGCATGCTCTTCGAGAAGTTAAGGGATGAGCGATCCCTTAAGCCGTTGATAGAGAGGATGCAGCAGTACGACGCGGAGCCTGCCATTGGCCGTTGGAAAGATCGTATGGTAGCACAAAAAAAACAAAATAAAAGACGCTACTATGCTTTTGCGGCTTCTATTATATTGCTTCTGGGCGTTGGAATATTATGGAGTAACAACCCTCAGCTGTTGGATACAATTGTGCAGCCAACGATCGAGCGTGGCCAAAATAAGGCGAATTTAATATTAACGGATGGATCGATCCTTTCGTTGGATAGTTTACCCGCTGGAGCAACCACCAATAGAGCGGGTATTCAGATTACTAAAACAACTGACGGCAAAATTAGCTGTAACTACATGCCGACGGATGTACACAACGATGCACAGCCTGCCTTTAACACCATTTCAACGGCGCTCGGTGGCGAGTATCAGGTGGTGTTACCGGATGGATCTAACGTATGGTTAAACGCCAACTCGTCTCTCCGTTTCCCATCTCGATTTCCCGCAAAAGAGCGTAAGGTAGCACTTATTGGCGAAGCCTATTTTGAAATAACGGGTAATGCTAAAATTCCTTTTGTTGTGTCAACTACTAAACAAACCATTCACGTGTTGGGTACGAAATTTAATGTTCGGGCATATGAGGAAGACCAGATGATGAAAACTACCTTGTTGGAAGGTTCTGTGCAGGTACATACTGCCACGCATAAACAATTGATGCAGCCAGGGCAAGAAGCCAGAACATATGCCAATGCCGATAACTTGGAGATCATAGCTGGGGACGTTAATGAGGCCATCGCTTGGAAAAATGGGTACTTCATTTTTAATAACGAAAGTATTGTCGATATAATGACCAAGGTTAGTCGATGGTACGACATAGAAGTGTCCTATCAAGGGAATGTAAAAAGCAAAATTTTTGCTGGTACCTTTTCAAAGAAAAAAAGCCTGCAGAAGCTGTTAGATAGTTTTGCGTCTACGGGGCAGATTTCTTATAAAATAGCAGGAAGGAGGGTTAAGATCATGTCTGAATAAAAAACCAAAGCATAAGCAACACCAGAAGTGCGTCAACACTTCTGGTATGCTAGCGCTACGCTTTACATTAGGTCAAATTCTCTATTATATTTCATATAACCTAATATTCAAATGTACAAAAAAAATACTGCACGGAATAGCGATGCAAGGAGCGGCTATTTCTTGAAATTATTAGCGGTAATGAAACTCATCTTCATCCTAACCATTCTATTTACGCATTGCTTTGCAGCGAGCAAGGCCCAACGCGTTACAATAAAGGCTACCAATGCCTCATTAAAAGAGGTGTTATTTAGGCTGGGCAAAATCAGTGGTTATGATTTTATCTACAACGCTGATCTTTCTCGCGAGCTTCCAAAAATTAGCATTGATGTAAAAGAAAAACCTATCGAAGAAGTGTTGGCACAATGTTTTTTTCCACTTGTGGTGGATGTCATTTCAAAGGAAGATAAAACGGTTGTGCTCAAATTAAGTAAAAATTCTAGTACAAGGGAAAGAAATATCAGCGGGCAAGGTCTGCTGCAATTGGTTGTGGAAGGTCGCGTGGTAGATAATCTTGGCAAGGCACTCGAAGGTGTGTCCGTCGTTTTAAAAGATAATTCGAAAACAGGGACAATTACTAACAGGGATGGTTACTATTCAATTGCCGTAAAGAGCGGTAGAGCATTGGTTTTCTCCTATACCGGTTATCAAAAGAAAGAAGAGCTTATCAATGGTCGAACACAAATCAATGTTGTCCTTAGCGAAGAAGAATCGGTGTTGGATGAGGTGGTGGTGGTTGGTTATGGCGCGGTTAAACGGGGCGATCTGACGGGCGCGGTTTCTACCGTGGCTGAAAAGGATATCCAAGCCACACCCATCGTAGCACTCGATCGAGCCATGCAAGGGCGTGTGGCCGGTGTTAACGTAACGACCAATTCGGCAAGACCTGGTGGAGCGACCACCGTGCGCATCCGCGGTACAGGTTCTGTAAATGCGGGAAACGAGCCGCTTTACGTGATAGACGGATTTCCTACAAGCAATCTTAACTCCATTAATATCAACGATATCGAATCAATGGAGGTGCTTAAGGATGCCTCTGCAACTGCTATTTATGGGTCGAGGGGGTCGAACGGTGTGATCATGGTGACGACCAGACGAGGTAAGGCAGGCCGTTCCATTATCTCTTACGACGGCTACTATGGGGAGCAATCTGTGCGACGGAAAATACCCCTGCTTAATGCACAGGAGTTCGCGGAATTTGTTAATGAAGCCAACGTGAATAATGGCATAGCACCTTATTTTGACGGGAGTAGTGAGGAGAGAGCACTTCCTTCTAGCTTAGGAGAGGGCACCGATTGGCAGGATGTGATACTCCGTACGGCTCCTATTCAAGACCATCAACTGGGTGCCTCTGGCGGTTCAGAAAAAACACGCTATGCGATCTCTCTGGGATATTTTGGGCAAGATGGAATTGTAATCGGATCTGGTTTCAAAAGGTATTCGTTGAGAGCCAATTTGGATAATGATGTGTCGTCCCGCTTGAAGGTCGGACTCTCAGCACAAGGGGTACACACGGTCAGCAATAATGCGCAGACAGAAGTAGCAGGTAATACCGCTTACGGAAGTATCATTCCTTCTGCCCTGAATTATTCACCCACTTTTCCAGTGTTTAATACCGACGGTACTTATTTCAGTAATCAGGGGCCATTGAACGGTTTAGGAGCCGATAATCCCTATGCGATGACACAGGAATACACCAATAAAGGATCATTGATCCGATTTTTGGCCAATACTTATGCTGAATTTAAAATAACGGATGACCTCAAATTCCGCACTACACTGGGAGCGGATTTACAAGCAAATAAAGCAAGCAGCTATATTTCCCGCTTGGTGATAGCAGGAGCTACCTTGGGCGGAAGTGCGGAAGTGTCATCTGCGCAAACGATTAATTGGTTAAACGAAAATACGCTTACCTATGATAAGCAAATAGCCGATGTACATCAAATCAATGCGCTGCTTGGTTATACATATCAACAATCGGATTACGAAACCGTCAGCGGCAGGGCCAATACATTTAATGATGATTTTGCAAAATATCATAACCTAGAAGCGGGCTCAACGCTTGTACCCGCGAGCTCCGGGGCAAATCAATGGCGGTTGATCTCTTATATCGCACGGGTGAATTATGGTTATGATGATCGGTTTCTGGTAACGCTCACCGGCAGAAGAGATGGCTCTTCCCGCTTTGGCCCCAATAATAAATTCGGATTTTTTCCATCTGGCGCGATCGCATGGAAACTAAAAAATGAAAAATGGATGGCAAGTGCCCAGCATTTGTCGGACGCTAAACTAAGAGTAAGTTATGGGCTTTCGGGCAATCAGGAAATCGATAATTACCGCTTTTTAGCTAATATAACGCCATGGTCTTATGTTTTAGGCGGTGCATTGCTAACGGGGAATGGACCATCGGGCATCGCTAATCCAAACTTACGTTGGGAAAAAAATGCACAGTTAGATCTAGGTTTTGACATAGGCTTCTTTAATAATCGCTTGCTATTCACTGGTGATTATTATACCAAAACTACATCCGATTTGCTGTTCAGTGTGGGTGTCCCCACCAATTCAGGGTTCTCATCTATGTTACAAAATATTGGTCGGGTGCAAAATCGTGGTATCGAGCTAGCCCTCAACAGTATAAATATCGATGGGAACGACTTTCATTGGACAACTGCTTTCAACCTCACCTTTAATAAAAATAAGGTGCTTGCGTTGGATAATCGAACGGAATTCAGAAGCGGCAGCGACGCACGGGTACATAATACCAATGTGAGCCCTATTTTGATGCGCGTGGGTACACCCATCGGAAATTTCTATGGTTTTCAAACAGATGGCATCTTTCAGAATGAAGCTGAGGTTGCGGCCTCTGCACAACCGAATGCCAAGCCGGGTGATTTACGTTATGTGGATATTAATGGTGACGGCATATTCAACGACGATGATCGAACGATTATCGGAAATGCCAATCCAGATGCTTTTGGCGGGTTAAATAACACGTTCACTTATAAGGGCTTCGATTTGAATGTTTTTATTCAGGGCACTTTTGGCAATGAAATACTGAATTACGGTACGTTCGATCAGATGAATATGACAGGTGGAAATAATCAGTCGACCCGTGTTTTAGACCGATGGACACCTGAACACCCAAGCAATACCATACCAAGGGCGAATGCAGCAGGTGGATCTAGGCTTCTTTCTACTTTACATGTGGAAGATGGATCGTATATCCGATTTAAAAATATATCGCTTGGTTATACTTTTCCTAAACATTGGCTGCAATCGCTTTCCGTAAGTGAATGCAGAATCTATCTCACTGGACAAAACCTTTTTACCATTACTTCTTATACAGGTTATGATCCGGAAGTGAATCGGTTTGGTAACGATACTGTCAGCCAAGGTATTGACTATGGGGCCTACCCTGCGGCCAAAACATATCTGATTGGTCTTAATGTTAAATTTTAATTATGCAGATCATGAAATACAGAAAGCAATTACCATTTTTATATAGTCAGATTGGTAGCATGTTATGCGCTTTGCTGCTACTCTGTGTCGCCTGTGAGAGCCGGTTAGATGTCACACCGCAGTCTAACCTCACAGACGCTACGTATTACAACACGGCGGAAGATGCCAAGGCTGCATTGGGTGCCTGTTATTATAGTGTAAGCAATCCAGATGTCTTCATTGATCTTGTAGGATCGGACGATGCGGTGCCCTTTCTTACGGGGGATGCTAATCGACCGCTTTTATGGCGTTACGATATCACACCCGACAACGGATTCATACGCTTCTATCCGGGCGCTTATACCAGTATCAATCATTGCAATATTGTTATCAACCGTTTGCCCACAATTGAGATGGACGAAACGCTCAAGCAACGTTATATAGCTGAAGCAAAATTTTTGCGTGCTCTTGCTTATTTCAATCTAGTAAGACTTTACGGCGGAGTACCCATCGTTACGACTGAAACAGCAGGATTAGCGGGACTGGAAATTCCACGATCATCCGTAGCGGAGGTGTATGCGCAGATTGAGCAGGACTTGACAGACGCCGAACAGGTGCTTCCAGTTAACTACGATGCGGTAGATAAAGGTCGTGCTACACGGGGCGCTGCTAAGGGAATCTTGGCAAAAGTTTACCTCACGAGGGCTGGCACTGAAAGTGGTTCTCCTTTTTGGCAACAGGCTGTAATAAAAGCAAAGGAAGTGATCGATCAAGGCGTTTATGACCTTTACCCAACTTTTGCGGAAGCTTTTTCCCTATCGGCCAGGGGAGGTGTAGAGAACGTCTTTGAAATACAGTATTTGACAGATGTGAGAGGACATAGTCTTGGCAGGGGATATGGTGTACGAGCGGCACCAATCTATCCAGGTGGTGGCGCTGGCATTGCACGCGTTACTTCTAGCTTGTTTAATCTCTATCAAGAAAACGACCAGCGGAAGGCCGTGTCGTTTATCTCTTCCTATAGCTATCAAGGAAAAACCGTTCAGTTATCAGTGACTGATCCGAATCCGGCAAATGCGGTGTCTTTCCAAAAGCTATGGGATAAAAGCGCTACTACGAATGGTGGGGAAGGTACCAGCTTTCCAATACTGCGTTTTTCGGATGTCCTGCTTATGTATGCTGAGGCTAGTAACGAAAGCGAAGGCACTCCCTCAGTAAGCGCTTATGAAGCCCTTAATAGGGTACGCCAGAGAGCCGGACTGGAACCTTTATCAGGGCTCGACTATCAGTCGTTCAAAGAGGCCGTGTGGTTGGAGCGGCGCCTGGAACTAACTTTCGAGAACAACCGTCGATTCGACTTAATCCGTACTGGTCGGCTGGTTGAGGCCGTTAAGGCGGAGAATAGTTTTAATCGGAATGCTCAAATTCAACCCTACCATGTGCTATTGCCTATGCCGCAACTTGATATCGATGTAAATCCATTATTGGAACAGAACCCAGGTTATTAACAAATACATTAAACGTAAAAGATATGTTAACTCGTAGAAAATATATAAAAAACCTAAGTGCATTAACGGCAGGAATGCTGCTTTCTCACACATTATTTTCGGGCAGCTTAAAAAGAAAAGTGATTTTGCTGCGGTCGTCATGGCAAACGGTTAATATTGGTGACATTGGGCATACTCCTGGTGTGCTAGCATTGCTTGAAAAACATTTGCCTGATGTAGAGGTTCGACTATGGCCCATGAGTGTGAATAACGGTGTTGATAAAATGCTGGAAAAGCGCTTTCCAAAGGTCAAGATTGTACAAAGCGAAGCGGATGTGGCACTTGCCTGGCAAGAAAGTGATTTTCTGCTGCACGGCTCCGGACCATCTTTGGTGGCTGCTCGGGACGTTGCTCGCTGGAAAGATGAGACCGGTAAACCGTACGGCATTTACGGCATTACTTTTCCCGGTTTTTATGGTCCACCCACGCCCACACAGGAGAAAGCCTTAGCGAGTAATATTGATTTATTGAGTGCTGCCCAGTTTTGTTATTTCAGAGATTCTATTTCGCTCCACTTCGCCGAAGAGCATGGAGCAAAATGCCCTATCATGGAATTTGGGCCCGATGGCGCCTTTGCTGTTGACCTTAGCAACGATGCCGCGGCGTTGCAATTTTTAAAAGAACATCAACTGGAACCAGGCAAATTCTTGTGTGCTATTCCTCGGCAGCGCTACACGCCCTGGTGGGAGCTACCCGAAAAGAAGGCGAAATTTAACGAACGAAAGAACGCACGTAATGAGGAGATGCGTGAGCATGATAATGCACCCATTCGAGAAGCAATCATAGCTGTGGTACGTCAAACGTCTATGAAAGTGTTGGTGTGTCCTGAAGATGGAACGCAGGTAAAACTCGGTAAGCAAATTATTATGGACAAGCTGCCCGAAGATGTAAGAAACAAGGTGGTCTGGAAAGATAGCTATTGGCTAACAGACGAAGCCGTCAGCACTTACAAGCAATCTGCAGGGCTATTTGGGCTCGAAATGCATTCGCCCATCATGTGCATAGGCAATGGGATCCCGGCTTTAGTGGGGAGGTTTGAAGAACAGACATCTAAAGGTATTATGTGGAAAGATATTGGCTTAGAGGAGTGGTTATTCGACGTCGATAAACCAGGAGATATTAAACGAATTCTTCCGGCTGTATTATCCCTGGCAACCGATCCAGAAGGAGCAAAACTAAAAGCCTTACAGGCGAAGGAGCGTGTGGATGCGCTTTTTGCTGCAAGTATGAAATTGTTGAGGGAGAAATTAAATTAAATATTTTCTTGATCTTTTGAGCCGATTAATTATCCTAATCGGCTCATAACGGATGTTCTTCTGAAATTTTAAAGATAAGCAATAATAGTTATTCAGACTTAATGGGCGATTAGCACAAATAGAATTGCTAAGAGCGCAGGGAGTGCTTGTACGAAAAATATTTTTTTACTGGCGGTGAATGCACCGAAAATACCAGCAATGGCTACACAACAGAGAAAAAATAGGCGCACATTAAATGACCAATGGCTATCTTCAATCAGGAATGACCAGATCAAGCCCGCCATAAGGAAGCCATTATAGAGCCCTTGATTGGCCGCCATGCCCTTGGTGGGCTTGAATATTTCTGCTGGTAGGGTCTTAAAAGTTTTCTTACCAGTGGATTCCCAGGCAAACATCTCCATCCATAGAATATAAAGATGTTCTAATGCAACTAATCCTGTCAGTATCTGGGCGATTAATTGTACCATAACCTTATGTTTTAATGTTGCTATGCAATGTTTTTGCCATAAGTATCTATGTCTGTTTCCGTAGGTAGAACAGCCTTGTTAAGCAAAAATTATTACTTTCTAAAAATACAAATAGATTTGCAGTATCACAATGCTTTTGCTTGGGTTCAATCCTGTTGCTTGCCGATCACTATTTCACTGGAGATTTAACATTAGCTTAACTTAGCACACATACCTTTGCTAGGTCAATCTAAAAATGATGGATCAAACCTTAGATTTTAGCTGGTGGGAGGCTGTCCGGCAAAGGGACGACCAGCAGCTATTTAACCAGCTTTACTTGCGACACTGGGAACTACTCTATGCGATTGCCTGGAATAGAACCAAAGATGAAGATGTCGCAAAGGATATTGTCCAAGAGGTTTTTATTAGTTTTTGGGAACGACGAAAGAGCATTGTTATCCGAACCACCGTAAAGCAATATCTCACAGGTGTTTTGAAAAATAGGCTGATCGATTATTTTCAATCTGAGCAGGTGAAAAAGCGGGTATTGGACCGTGCCTCCCAACAGATGGACACAATTATACAGCAAGCCGATGCCTCTTGGTCCCACCGCGAAGTGGAGGATGTTTTGGAAGACGAATTACAAAAAATGCCAGAAAATATGCGGAACTCTTTTCTACTGCGGTTAGAGAACCTAAGTACCCCTGATATTGCTAAACGTCTAAACCTGGCTGAACAGACAGTGAGCAACCTCCATACGGAAGCAGGTAAACGCCTACGGAAAAAACTGCTGCACAGGTTGCGTGGTATCACGGTACCTATCTTGATCACTTTTCTTCAGGTTGTTAATAATTTATTAATAAATAAATAACAATTTCGAGAAGTAATTTTCCTCCCTCGGGCAGACGTATTGTTAAAAAGGCAGATACGTGCAAGCACATTTATTTAAAGCGTTATTGCGGAAATACCGCGCAGGCGAAACTTCTCCAGAAGAAACAAAATTGGTGGAAGATTGGTATGCATCGTTTGGCGAAACGTTCCCGGAAAAGGACCGGAAAATGAAGGCAGTGCTCCGCAAGGAGCTGCATACTCGCCTCCAACGAGAGCTATTTCCAGACCATATGCCTAAGCAAAAAAAGCAAATTCGATTTCTACTGCCTAAGATTGTTGGTGCCGCAGCCGTGCTCTTAGTTATTGGTATAGGCGGTTGGTTTCTTGCTTATTATGGCGGGGCAAGAGCGGGGTTGGAAAAGAAGAAATGGGTAGAGCTGAGTGCTGGTCAGGGAAAGCTGAAAAAAGTCCAATTACCTGATAGCACATTTGTCTGGCTAAATGCCGGCACCAAAATTGGTTTTCCGCTTCCTTTTGACAACAGGACAACGAGAGAAGTGACGCTGTTAGAAGGAGAGGTTTTCTTTGATGTACACCCTAATGCAGCAAAACCCTTCATTGTACATGCGAATGGTCTTGATACGCGAGTGCTTGGTACCTCGTTTTCTGTGAGGTCTTATAAGGACCTAAATGAGTTACGTGTATCGGTGGCTACAGGAATGGTCCAGGTTAGCGGTAGCCAAAAACAGTTGTTGGGTGTGTTGCGACCCGGAGAAGAAATCGTGTATGATAAAGCGACCCTTGCGCGCACTACCAAGCAGGTTGACATGGAAACGCGCACAGCCTGGATCTCGGGCGTAACCTACTTGAGTGAGGTCTCCTTTGCAGAATTGTCTGTGGTTTTCCATAATAACTATGGTGTGCTGTTGAAAGCCGGAAAAAGGGCTGTTGCACGTCAGCATTATAGCATCCAGCTGGATAGAAGTATCCGGCAGGAAGACCTGATAAAAGCCATATGTGCTATTCATAAAAATCGATTTAGAAAGGAGGGCGATGCAATTATAATTTATTAGATAAGAATGAACGGTTGACGAAGTCAATCGCCAACCGATAAAATAGATGGCATACCTTGGAACGCTTGCCATCGCAAAAATAGCAATGATGTTAAACGCAAAGCTACTTTTTAACAGTAAAGATAGGAATTCGCGTGGTTTGCAAACCTATTTTTTACTAATAGAGAGTGGCGCTACTACTAATTTAATGAAAATTGATAAATGCTACTTTAAACAAGCAATGAAAATATCTTCGGTTATCATACTTAATATGCTGGTGATCACGCAATTGCTTTCTGCCGAAGGGGCAGTGGCACAATTGCTAAAGAAGCAAGTGAGTCTTCGCCTTGCCGGAGATAATGCATGGTCGGTTGTACAGCGACTGGAAAAAAAAGCAATACGATTTGCGTATAACGCCGAACAGCTTGGTCTAGGCAAGATTGAAGTACCCGACCATTCATTTGAGGAGGCAAGTGTAGAGCAGATTTTGCAATATATGTTAAAACAAACAGATGTAAGTTACACAGAAGCGAATGGTTTTATCATACTGAATAAGAAACAACAGGCTGTTAAATTGCTGGGAAAAGTAACAGACGAAGAGGGACAACCAGTGGTCGATGCAACTTTAGTCGCAGGAAATCGGAGTGCGATGACTGATCAGAATGGAGACTTTGCACTGTCTTTGCAACCTGGGACATATAAGCTGACTGTTAATCACCTCGCCTTTGAAACGGTAAGTAGGGAGATAATATTGGAAGCTGGAAAAAATCTGGTAATGAACCTGATGCTGAAGGGAAAAGTGGGTGAACTAAGTGAGGTAGTGGTTACAGCTTTAGGTATCAAACGCGAAGAGAAGGCGCTTGGTTATTCTACCACGACGGTGAAAGGTGAACAACTAACGAATGCGTTATCAGGTAACTGGATGGATGCTCTTTCGGGTAAGGTGGCCGGACTGAACCTAATGCGATCCAATGCAGGACCCGTAGGGTCCACAAAAATTATCTTGCGTGGAGAAAATAACCTTACGGGAGAAAATGAGGCCCTAATTGTGGTGGATGGGGTGGTTATTAACAATGGATCGGGGCGTCGGTCGGCTAATGGATCGGATGCTGTTTACGGCACAGGTAGCGATAATATGCCTGTGGATTATGGGTCTGGGATGGATGATATCAATCCAGAGGATGTGGAGAGCATTACGGTATTGAAAGGGCCAGGGGCTGCGGCGTTATATGGTCAACGCGCAGCAAATGGAGCCGTGGTAATTACTACCAAATCGGGTAGCCGTAAAGTAAAAGGGCTCGGCATTACCTTCAATTCAAATACGTCTCTTGAAAGTGTAAACCGCTGGCCAGATCTTCAGTACGAATACGGACAGGGCTTGGGAGGGGCAGCCTACTATTCTTATGGAACTTCTGTGGATGGTGCTAGTACCAGCGGTACAAGTTCTGCCTATGGACCCAAATTTGATGGGCAATATTTTTTTCAATATGATCCTGAAAAACAAGCTGTGGGCAGTGAGCGCACGCTATGGCAACCGCACGAAAACATTAAGAGTTTCTTTGAAACCGGTAAGACTTTTACAAACAGTGTAACGATTGACGGTGGTACAGAGCGCACATCTGCGCGCTTTTCTGCCACTAATGTGCAGAATTCGTGGATTACCCCGAATACAGGATATAAGCGTAATACTTTTGCTTTATCTGTAAATTCGAAGGTAAGCGATAAGTTGAGTATCAGTTCAAAGATCAATTATAATAACCGCTGGAGCGATAACTTACCAGGAGCAGGCTATGGTAACCAGTCGCTCATGTATTGGTTTATCTTTTGGCAACCCAATGCGGATTTGAATTGGTTGAAAAACTACTGGGTAAATGGCAAGGAAAATTTAGAGATTAAATATCCTTACAGTACGTATCCTGAAAATCCTTATGCCGTTTCTTATGAGTTTATCAACAGCAATAACCGTCATAGCTTTACTGGAAATGCGCAGGCAGCTTATCAGTTCGATAAACATTTTAATGTGCAGCTGCGTGCCTCACTTGACTTTGCGAATGAAAACCGCGCGCAGAACCGTCCCTATGATGCGGGATCTAGACTTCCGGAGGGAAGCCACCGTACACAGCAACTTTTTTCGAAAGAATCATCAGCCGATTTCTTGTTTCGGTATAATGCAGCATCAAAAGGGCCGGTGGATTTTAGTGCCACTTTGGGTGGTAGTACCCTTCAAAATGAATATAGAAGGGAATCGCTCAGCTCTGATGGCTTGAGCTACCCAGGTGTTTTTAACCATAATAATTCGAAGTACGGTGTAAAAACGAACCAAGTGATTGATCGTTTTGAAATCAACAGTTTTTATGGCTTGTTAACGAGCTCTTATCGGGATTATCTATTTTTAGATGTTACGGGTCGTATCGATTGGACCAGTACGCTCGCTACACCACAGTTCCCGAATAAGAGCAAAGGGTTCTTTTATCCTTCGGTGAATGGAAGTTTTGTATTGTCGGAGTTCTTTGATCTACCAAGGGTCATCAGCTTTGCTAAGTTAAGAGCCTCTTTTGCAGAGGTAGGATCGGGGGTGCAACGACCTTATCAAACACAGTTTGTATATACTTCTCCCAATAGCCTCATCGGTGGGTCGCTCGCGAATCCAACAACATTAGTGAATCCTTATATTGAACCCTTGCGTACGCGATCGATCGAATTTGGTACAGATGTTCGTTTGTTCGATAGCCGCTTGAATGTGGATGTCGCTGTTTATAAAGGTAATACTTTTAACCAACACCTTTACCGCGTTATCGATGCGGCATCGGGCTACCGTAATTACTTAATGAATATTGGTGAAGTGAGTAACCGTGGATTGGAAGTAGCAATTAACACAAAGCAGGTTGACAACAAAGACGGATTTAGCTGGTCTTCCATGATCACCTTTAGCATGAACAAAAACCGCATCGAGCAATTAGCAGATAGCTCCTTAGTGTTGCAGCAGCGCTCGGTTGGTTCTGGCCAACTGGTAGCATATGAGGGCGGCAGCATGGGAGATCTTTATGGTATCGGTTATCTAAGAGCGCCGGATGGGCAGGTAGTTTACGACGAAAATACGGGTTATGCCCGGCTTACGAACAATGTTGTTTATTTGGGAAATACTATCCCGAAAGGAAAAATAAGCTTTGGAAATACATTCTCCTATCGAAACCTACGGCTGAACGTGCTTTTCGATGCGCAATGGGGTGCCGTGGCGCATTCCCTGACGCATTATAAGCTTGCTGAACAGGGTAAGACTAAAAACACCCTTCCAGGTCGTTATAGCGGCATTATCGGTAAAGGTGTGATCCAAAATGCAGACGGGTCTTATCGGCCAAATGATGTGATTGCAACAAATATTGATGAATATTATCGATCGCATTACGGTGCAGATAACGCCGAGGGAAGTACCTATTCTACAAATTTTATAAAATTCCGAGAGGCGCGGCTCGACTATACACTGTCTACCAAGATCGTATCGCGATGGGGATTGCAACGGGTTACACTGGGCCTATACGGGCGAAACCTCTTTATTTGGAGTAAATGGCCTGGTTTTGATCCGGAATTCGGCACGCTCGATGGCGCAGACATTGTAAAAGGGTTTGAGATTGCCCAGTTTCCTTCTACCAGGACTTACGGATTTAACTTGATTGTTGGCTTCTAAAGCTTTAAGCATATGAACAAATATATTATATATGGGTTATTCTTTCTTGCTTCCGTCCTTTTTGCTTCTTGCGATAAAGGGTTTGAGGAATTGAATACAGACCCAACGAAAACAACAAATGCCTATCCTTACCAATTTATGGCGAATGGGCTTATTAGCTCGGTGGAGTATAATATGTCGCGCAACCGCACATTTAATAATGAGTTGATGCAGGTAACGGTGGCTATTGGCGATGGCGATGGGAGAGTATTTCGCTATGATTTTCGACGAAGCTGGGCAGATTATTTATGGAACGGGCACTATACGCAATTAACCAATTATAAGGATATGTATGCCAAGGCCGTGGATCAAATTAATTTTAATCGATCATACCAGGGTATTTCCTTGATTTTACAGACGTGGACTTACTCCATCCTTACGGATACCTATGGTGACATTCCCTATACGCAATCGAATATGGGACGTGATTCGTTGATTCTCGAACCAATCTTCGATGCTCAACGGGATATTTACTTGGACATGTTTGCGAAGCTGGATTCTGCGAATACCTTGCTGAGTGGCGGGGATGCTATTGAGGCAGTACACGATCCAGTTTATGCAGGCAATGTGAGTCAATGGCGAAAATTTTGCAATTCACTCTACTTACGTTTGTTGCTGCGCATATCTCATAAGACTGACGTGCAGGATATCGTTTTACCAAAAATACAAGAGATCTTGACAAATACGTCCAAATACCCTGTATTTGCAAGCAACGATGATTCTGCCATTTTGCGGTGGACGGGTGAAGGAGCTTATATATCGCCGTACATGACTACACGTGCACAAGATTTCCGGGCAACAGCTATTTGCAGCTTCTTTATAGACTTTCTCCGCGATACAAATGATCCGCGCATTAATATCCCTGAGTATGGTACATCAGGTATCAACCGTTTGGGAATCGCACCCGTATCGGGTAATTTCGTTGGCGTACCTTCGGGTTACGCGGCTGGTTCTGAAGACTATACGAAAATGTCCTATTTTTATTCTTACGATCAGAATAGCGGCGTGAATAGCTTGCAAACCGAGCCTATGACGGGGATGATCATGAATTATGCTGAACTGCAGTTTATAAAGGCGGAGGCAGTGCTTCGTGGCTGGATAGAGGGCTCTGTGGAAGATTATTTTTATAGTGGGGCTGAGAGCAGTATTAAGCAGTGGGTTCCAGCATGGGATGTGCCCATTAGAACCCACTTAGCAGCATCGGACGTGCAGTGGAATGAGGCAAGCGATTTTGAGGAAAAATTGGCACGTATCCATCAACAAAAATATTATGCACTGTTTTTAGTAGATCTGCAGCAGTGGTTTGAATATAGGCGTACGGGTTATCCGGTGTTACCTAAAGGAAATGGATTGGTAAATAACGCCGAAATGCCGGCGCGCCTATATTACCCGGTATATGTACAGTCGTCAAATCCGACGAATTACAAGCTAGCCCTTGCACAGCAAGGACCTGATGAAATCAATACGAGAGTCTGGTGGCAAAAACCATAAAAACATGAAGAAAACGATCAAAAAATTAATAAGAATGCTAACCATGGCTATGTTGCTTTCGGCATGTGCCAAAACAAATTATCCTGGAGGGGATGTGAGTCCTTATGTTGGCATTTATGATGTGCGTACTTTGTATAAGGACCACCCGATAACATTGACAGCGGAATCGTTGGGAGGCTCCAGCCAGATCACAGGTTGGGTCATTTCCGATCACCGGGGAGGTAATCTTCCTGATGGTCTGCTCATCGTGCAAGATAAGCGTCGTTTAGACTTTCAAAGGGGGATAGCAATCCCCATTGGTAGTGCGGCAACGGATTACTTACCTGGAGATTCGGTGGTGATCGATGTTCTTGGAGCAAAGTTGGAACGGGTGGATGGTATATTGCAATTAACGGGTATAGGTACTGATAAGATAATGCGGGTTGCAAATGGCCTTCCTACGCCTGCTCGGCTTGTAACGATTGATCAAATATTGCAAAGACCTAATGACTATGAAAGCACCTTAGTGGCTATTGTAAAAGGGGGCTTCAACCCAATGCCGCAACCGGGCGAAACCTTGGGGGGTATTAGAACCATCAATGATGGATTTGGTAATCTATCTATTGAGACGGATGCCAGCGCCGCTTTTGCGGGGCAAACACTTTATAAAATGGCCAATTATTTTGGTGTAATTTTTAACCATGTAAGCGATAGCGGTACATTGGTGCCTTATCATAAACCCCGGAGAAAGGAGGATATTGTGCCTTTGCTATCGGAATACGCAGTTCCAAAAGTAATCATCTCTGGGTTTGCGAGCGACCCACGGGGAACAGATGCTAATAATGAATATATTCAGTTATTGGTAACTGAAGATATCGATTTTTCGGTGACACCCTTTTCACTGGTTACTACCAACAATGCAAACGCCTCGACTCCTACAGGGTTTCCCGCAAATGGATGGGCCACAGGCGGTGTGCGTACGTACAAGTTCAACCTTAACACAGGTATTGCGCGAAAGGGTACCTATTTTTATGTTGGTGGCACAAATAAGCGCATAAACAGCACCAACTCAACGGTGATTGCGGAAGCTAATTGGATTACCTCGTACGCATACAATACCAATCCTGGGTTCGATTACGGAAATGCCACCACCAATCTATTGGCAAATTCAGGTAATGCATCTGGTATTGCGGTATTTGAGGGGACGGATGTTACGAAAGAATCTGTTCCAGTTGATGTCATTTTTGTTGGTACAGGAGGAAGCCTTTTCAATGGCTCAAATATAGGTTACCGTATTACAAATACGGATTGGTATGATATCATCAATCCGGTTGATATGAAAGAGCAGCCTTTTTATAGGGCCGGTACAAATGTGAAAGCCCTAACCTATCACACACCGTCCGACGCGGGGTATTTCTATATGCTTGGAGGGGAGTATAATCTTTCACTCGGTAGATGGACGAAGGCACGTACGCAAGGAAGTTTCTTGATGACAAAAGAAACACAGCTGGCAGAAATAGAAGGGGAAACGGCCACAAAGTTAATGGAAAATGAATAAAAAATAGCTGGAATAATCCGTAGAGGGTGTTCGAAATCACGACTTTTCGGACACCCTCTAACTCTAAATTCGGTTCGTTTGCTTTGGCCTAACGTATAACATCGATAATTGCTGTTACATCTCCAACACTTTTTCCGGTATCTGTTTGAGCGGTACACCGGAGTTTAAAGGGCTGCTGTGTGTAATTTTCCTGTATAACGTGTAAAAAAATGGTCTCTTCTGCGAAGGCGTGATTGTCGGCGAGTAAGGTGAATTCTCTAACCTTTATATGGGTCTTACTATTAGTTGTGTGATGAATAAGGTGGACGCAAAGGTCAAGAAGTGCTCCCAGCAATATCGCTATTGGCAGGGCCGGGTGATTAAGAAAGTGCCCGGAATCATATGCAGAAACTTTTCCTAAGAAGGCCTTAGCACCATTTTTTGATAATTGTATATCGGAGAGCTGATTCTTCTTTGTAAATGGATTTTCAGTAGCCGGAAAGAAGGGTTGATAGGTATTGGCGAAAAGCTCCGCAAAAACAGCAGAGGGAATGACCTGAAAACTAATATCAATCCCACAAATGAGATCATCTTCTCCATCAAGAATGTAAGCTCTAATTGTTGCGATTTCCTTTTCGAAGGATATACACTCAGCAACCAAGATCAGCTCTTTACTTGTTGAATAGGTTTTGTGGGAAACCCGCTTAAAAGCACCTTTGCGAGCGAGATAGTAGTGCTTTGATTTAATGGGGTTCACCATCGCACAAGATACGGAACCAAGTGTGGCGAGGTGTCGGTAAGCTTCGGCGGATGCAATTGGATTAACTTCTTTTCCAATCGGATGTTCGGGAGAGATTTTGGCAGTGACAACACTTTCTGAATGTAAACATACATCCATTAAGGCATAGTAAGGTAAATGGACGTCTATCAGATCAAAGATTTCGGTTTGATTCAAGCACCTACCACCGTTTTCAGATTGAAGCAAATGGAGCTGTTTTGAATAGGTAAGGGCTAATGATTTATGCATAATTGTTGCTATTGCCTCCATGATTAACATAAATGATAAATACAGTGCTTTAAAGACATCTAGACATTATGTATTTATTTATGTTCCACAAGAAAGTAAATATTTAATTGTGCGTAAAAAAAGTTACACCAAAAGTGGTTTGGCTTACACTAAAGTGTTAAATAGACATTAATATAGCGCATGGCTCCTGTTTAACTAATCGCTTCATATAATCTTTTGGCTGTTTCGCACTTCATATTTGCTGCTTGGGTTACTTTGTATGGCCAGCTAGATATAGCTTCTATTACCTTTGGGAATATCAATGTTTAATAGATGGACGCACTACTTATTATTATAATCAGTCTTTTTTCCGCCGGTATAGTGAGCAGGTTGGAGAATGACGAACGATAACCCTAAAGAAATTTAGGGATGTAAAAGAAATTGTATCCGAATGGTGATATTTGACCGAATGGATACTATCTTAGCCATTGTTTAAAACGATGGTATATGAACATTTTTACTTCCCGCCTTCTCGCAGTAACTGGGCTAACATTTTTTTTGAGTCTTTTTGCCCAGCCTATTCTTGCGCAAAATCAGATTGTTACTTACCTAAACAAAAATAAATACATTGTAGCAGAGAAGGATAGTGCAGTATATATACGCATTTTAACGCCTGACGGGAAACCGGAAGCGCCTTATAGTTTAACGGAACAATATAAAACCGGGGAGATATATCGTAAAGGAACAGCCCGTTTTAGTCATGATAGAATGACATTAATAGGTTTAGTAACGACCTATCAACCTGATGGTAAAAAAATAAGTGAGGAATATTATAAAGAGGGTGCGCAGGAAGGTTCTTGCCGATACTATTATAAAAATGGGAATTTAAAATCAGAGATACTGGTATCTGAGCAGGTAAAAAGCGGAAACCTCAAAATGGGTGCGCCTTCCAGGAAACTATTGTCGTTTTATGATTCACTTGGAACGCAATTGGTAAAAAATGGAAATGGGTATGTACATGAGGTCAATGATGACGGAGATAGTGAAGAGGGAGAATATAAGGATGGTTACAAAGAAGGCAATTGGAAAGGCACATTTCTGAAAAAAAAATATAGGTATACAGAACGCTACGAACAGTGCAGACTATTGGAAGGGACAAGCATTGACTCAACAGGAAAAGAGGTACATTACAGCAAAGTAGAAGAACGACCAGAATATCCCGGTGGGATGCAGAACTTATACCGATTCATTGGGATGAATTACAGATACCCACGACAAGCATATCAACAAGGAGCTTCCGGCGCGGTTATACTAAGCTTCATCGTGGATACGTTGGGTAAGCCAGCAGAAATAACGATATTGCAGGATGCCGGACATGGTACTGGCGAAGAAGGTGTACGTGTGCTACGTGGTAGCCCCAAATGGGTGCCAGGAAAATTACGTGGAATTCCTGTTAGGGTATCCCATTCCGTTCCTATCCATTTGAATCTACAGTAAAAAAATATATGTCCAGCGAATTTACTTTACGAAAAGCGACAAACGAAGATCAAGATAGAATCTGGGAGATTCTTCAACAGGCTATCAAACTAAGAAAACAAGATGGAAGCAGTCAATGGCAAGATGGCTACCCCAACGCAGGGGTAGTTCAGCAGGATATTAATCAAGGGTACGGCTACGTGTTGCTTTCGGAAGGTCAAATTTTAGCATATGTGGCTGTTATTTTTGATGGCGAACCCGCTTATCAAGAACTTGAGGGAAAATGGCTCAGTAATCAGGAATATGTGGTAATACATCGACTGGCCGTAGCACAAGATATCAAAACAAAAGGAACGGCGACCTTTGTGATGAAAGAGGTCGAAACACTTGCTATTGCCCGCTGTGTCTACAGCATCAAAGTTGATACGAACTTTGATAACAAAGGGATGCTACGCATCTTTGAGAAACTGGGTTATGAGTATTGCGGGGAAGTTCATTTTCGAGGTGGGGCACGTATGGCATTTGAAAAATTATTAAACAAAAAGTGAGATGAATGGTCGCAACATCAAGCTTACCAAGCCTTAAGTTTTACCTTATAACAAGGTTAACATTTTCATAATATTACCTACCTATCTTTGCTTGAAGAGTAATGTAAATGCAACCTGCCCCAAACATATATGAGTCTGCTTTATTGGATAAGATGCGGAACGATGATGCGGTAGCTTTCGAACAACTGTTCGAGGACTACTGGGACGGCCTTTACAAAAGTGCTTACTACCGATTAAGAAGCCGAGAGCTAGCTGAAGATATGGTACAGGATGTTTTTGCTGATCTATGGACCCAGCGGGCAGCGTTGCAGGTGCACAGGGGCTTAACGTCTTACCTGCAAGCGATGCTTAAATATAAAATTATCTACTGGGCCAGTCAGCAAGCACGGGAAGAAGCCCTACAGGTACATCTCTTTGAACGGATGGAAGAAATGGAAGATACCATACTCGGCGCGCTAGAAGTAGTAGCGCTCGAGCAAACCATTGCAGAAGTGGTAAGTACTTTCCCCGAAAATATGCGTAAAGTATTTCTATTGCGCATGCAGGATTATACGGTAGCTGAAATAGCTGTTGCCTTACAGTTGGCCGATCAAACTATCCGGAATAACCATACCGAAGCGTTGAGACGATTGAAAAACAAACTTATTGAAACGTATCCCCACCTGCCTATTTATTCTTTACTAACCATCCTCTTTACAAAAACTTAACAATTTAACCATCTTTTCTTGAAGTAGAGAACGGTCTTTTTATACACTATAGGTATATAAAAACGGAACGTGTGAAATTTAACGGTTACAAGAAATTATTAAAAAAGTACTATACAGGAGAAAGCTCTGATATTGAAAAACAATTGGTGGAGGCGTGGTACGATTCGTTTGAAAGGGATCAACGTGTAGCAAAAGATTTTCCGAATGCGGAAGAAAAGAGATGTATCAAAGAGCGGTTAGCAGGTCGTCTAGCCATACATGTGCAGGCTTCGCTTCCTACTCGGAAGAGAAATATTCGGCGGCTTGGGCAATGGGCGAAGGTGGCGGCGGTGGCCATTGTTATATTATTGTGCGGAATAACGTATTGGCAGCTGTATAAACCATTCGGTATGCCTGCTCATGAGCGCCATGAAACAGGCCGGTACGTTCAGCACTTTTCTGTCGGACCTGGAGCACGTAAAACACTGAAGCTATCAGACGGATCGACGGTAAGGATAAATGCTAATTCTTCCTTGGATATCATAGCTGGCTACGGTGATGGGCAACGGTTAGTGCGATTGGATGGAGAGGCCTTTTTTCAGGTGAAAACTGCCGCTAAATGCCCATTCTATGTGGAAACCAAGGATGTATCTGTACAGGTTTTGGGTACTTCCTTTAATGTAAAAGCCTACAGCCATAGAAGGAAAGTCCAAATAGCGGTAAGCACGGGTAAAGTGCAAATCAGTGATGCGGTTGAGACCCAAAAGTTTCTGCTGCACAAAGGTGAAAAATATGACTATGACCGTACTAGCCGATCGTTCGAGAAACGCAATAGCGGTAGTGATGGTGTATGGCTTAACAGCGATATCGGTCTAGAACGGGCCGCCTTTTTAGATCTAGCTCTTTCCTTTCGGGACGTTTACGGTATAGCCCTACTCAGCAACGATACAACCGTATTAAAAAGTCGATATACACTCAAACTAAAATATCAGCGCAGTGCCACGCAAACGGCACAGCTAATCTGTCACATGTTGAACAAGCAATACAGAAAGGAGGAAAATGGAGACTTGACCATCTTCTAACATTATATTTTTTTCCGTGGCTTCCATAAAGGAAGACAAAAACAATCAATCTTTAATAATCTCAACCATTAACTCAAATGAAATTAACACGCTGGTGCTTTAAGCAGCAAACATTATTAATACTTGTATTGGTGATAAATGTATGGGCAGTATATTCTACCGCCTCTGCACGTACACCTGAACAAGTACTTGACAAACGGATACAACTTTCTTTTAGTAAAGTAAATGCGCGCACGCTTTTGAAAGAAATAGAACGGAAGGCAGCAGTAGATTTTGCCTTTACGGAAGATATTCGCCTTGAGAATATGGTACTGAACAATGTACATTATCAAAACAGTAAGCTCTCTGATATACTTAGTGATTTGTTTAAGAAGGAGCATATAGTCTTTGACGAACAAGGCGGAACAATTTCTCTTCGTCGTGTACAGCAGGGGCTGCTAGTGAAGGGGCAGGTGCGCGATGCCAACACAAACGCAATTATTACCGGAGCGAATGTGCAGGTGAAAGGCGGTAGCCAGAAAACGGTGACAGATAATGGTGGTCATTACCAATTGCAGGTACTTGGAGCAGAAAGCGTGTTGGTATTTAGTTATATGGGCTATCGATCACATGAAACGAAGGTTGGTGGACAGCTGCAGATAAATATAACCTTAACAGAAGATAATAATCCCTTAAATGAGGTGGTAGTGACTGCCTTAGGAATATCGAGGGAGGCCAAGTCGATCGGTTTCTCGCAACAAAAGGTAGACGGTCAAACCATTCAGGAATCGCACGAAACGAACCTGCTCAATACGTTGAACGGACGTGTGGCTGGCGTGCGTATCACCAATTCCAGTGGTGGGATCGGTTCTTCTGCTAATATACAGATCCGTGGACAGAATTTTGTAAGTGGTTATAACTATAATAATTCACCCTTATTTGTGGTAGATGGGGTGCCTATTAGTAATAACAATGAGCAATCTACACGGGCGTATACGGGAAGACAGGATTTTAATAATCCGAACTTCACGGCTGGTGAGGGTGAAGTGGATTATGGAAACGCGGCCGGGGAACTTGATCCCAACGATATCGAAAGCATGACCGTGCTGAAAGGTCCAAATGCAGCGGCTCTTTATGGCTCACGTGCCGCAAACGGCGTGGTGCTGATCACCACAAAATCTGGTAAAGGAACAAAGGGGGTTGGTGTGAGCTTTAATTCGCAAGCGAGTGCCGAAACGCCACTCAAGCTGCCAGATTATCAGTACGAATATGGGCAAGGGCGAGATGGTGAATACAGTTATGTGGATGGCATGGGAGGAGGATTGAATGATAACGTGATGGAAAACTGGGGGCCTCGCTTGAATGGTCAGCTGATACCACAATATGATTCACCAGTGGACCCGAATACGGGTGAGCGGATGGCAACTCCTTTCGTTGCTTATCCTAATCAACTGAAAGACTTTTTCCAAACGGGAACAACTTTTACAAATAACCTTGCCATTGCCGGAAGTAATGAAAAATTGAACTTTCGATTCTCTTATACGAACACATCACAACGAGGAATCGTGCCTAACACCGACTTGAAACGGAATGCTATAGGGTTGAACACCGGTTACGCTATTACGCCTAAATTAAAGGTGGATGTAAATATGAATTATGTGAATTCAGGAAGTGATAACCGGGCAAGTTATGGGGCGAAGAATGATGATGCTATTATGAAAATATTTTTATTTATGCCGCGAAATGTGGACGTTAATAGTTTGCGTGATTATTGGGCAGATGGTCCACAGCGTACCCAGCAACGTTCGCCTATCTGGGGATTGAATAGCAGTCGGCTGAATAACCCCTATTTCGTGGCTTATGAAAACTTGAACGGCAATAACCGCGACAGGGTATATGGTAATGTTAAATTCACCTATAATTTCTTGCCAAATTTAAGTTTAATGGTCCGTTCTGGACGTGATTTTTACAATGATAAGCGTACCATGCGTCATGCGGTATCGTCGGCCCAGTATGTTAATGGTTACTATCAGGAAGATGATGTTTACTTTCTGGAAACGAACCACGATGCCTTGCTTTCTTATAACACCAAGATCAATGACGATTTCAGTGTAAATGCCTCTTTGGGAGGAAATCTGATGAGCCAAGAGTCGAAAAGACTTGGTGCCATCGTGGACCGTTTGTCGATCCCGAATGTATACAACCTCACAAATAATGCCTCCCCAATTGTAGCGGGGAATATACGCCAGCAGAAAAAAATAAACTCTCTTTATGGAACCGCTCAGATAGGATATAAAGATGCGCTTTTTCTGGATTTGACCGGACGTAACGATTGGTCAAGTGCCTTACCTAAACAGAATAGATCTTATTTCTACCCATCGGCATCGTTGAGTGTGGTTGCTTCTGAACTTTTTGGCTGGCGTAGTGAGGCCTTAAGTTATTTGAAACTGCGTAGCAGCTTGTCGTCCGTCCGTCGCGACCTAGAGCCTTATCAAACGATGCCTAATTTCCAGATAACACAAGGCTGGAACGGCGAAACCGTTGCGATACATAATAATAACTATCCGAATCCTGATATAAAACCGGAAAAAGTAAGCTCCTATGAGTTTGGTTTTGACTCGCGCTTTTTCGATAATCGCGTTGGCATCGATTTTACGTACTATCGAAGTACAACTACAGACCTGATCATTCCCGTTACCTTGAATCCTTCTGCGGGCTATGATACAAAACTTATGAATGTAGGGAAGATGAAAAACCAAGGGATTGAGTTGATGGTTGACCTAACACCTATCAAGACGAATCAGTTTAGCTGGAACGTAAATGTGAACTTCGGATTAAACCGGAACAAAGTGGTCTCTTTAGCTGAAAACATAGGTATTTCGCGCATTCGTCAGATCGAACGCTGGGCTTCCCTTGAAATGCGGACAGAGAACACCAAAGGAGATGGCTCTTTTGGCTCCTTATATGGTGATTACCTGATTTACCAAAATGACAATCTCACGCATCGCAACGGATTGCCTCAGGAAGAGAATGGCGATTGGGGTTATTTGGGCAATGTGAATCCCGATTACACGGGGGGCGTGACGAACCAGTTCTCCTATCGTAATTTCGATCTGAGTTTCCTTTTCGGATTTCAGAAAGGTGGAGTGGTACATTCCCGCACCTATATTGAGGGGATAAATAGTGGTTCTTTAAAAGAATCCTTGGTAAACAGAGATGAAAATGGGGGTGGAACGATGGTTGGAGGGGGGACCGATATCGATACTGGAGAGCCAAATACTACAGAAGTTACGGTACGCAATTATTGGCGTGCTTATTATAATAACGATCGTATCGCCACGTTCGACGCCTCTTACATAAAGCTACGGGAAGTAAAAATTACGTATCGATTGCCAGAAAAATTATTGAAGCGTACACCAATAAGGCAGGCGAGCTTTTCATTGGTTGGTCGCAACCTGGTGCTATGGTCAGACGTACCGAATATAGATCCGGAAGTATCGGGCTATGATGGACAATTTCAAGGGTTAGAAGCCTTTTCGCTTCCTTCCCTGCGTAGCTATGGTGCCGCATTAAATATTAACTTTTAGAACAAAAATAGCTCACTTAGTGGGTTATGAATTCCGTAGAAAACATAAAAAAACGAATAAAATAAACAGATGAAAAAGTTTATCTATTTTTCGGTATCGATCCTCCTACTCACATTGGGATCGTGTAAAGATTTTGAAGCCATTAATGTGAATCCCAATAATCCAGATGTGGTGCCTCCTGAGATGTTGCTGCCCCCAATTATCAGCGGAGCCGTGAGTACTATGACCGCAAGCGGCGGAAGCCGCGCGGGACAATTTGTTCAGCATATCGCTTATTTGGGAGGTACAAGCGAGGAAGATGGTCGGTATAATTTGACAGGGGCCTCTTTCCGTGAGGAGTGGAACGGTGCTATGAGGCTTATAAAGGATGTAAATCAACTGCGTTTGCTTGCACAACAAAATCAACTGCCTCATTATGAAGCAGTCGCTTTGATCTGTAAGGTGTATATTTTATCTATTATGAGCGATGCATATGGCGATATACCTTATAATGAAGCGGGAAAGGGTGATGTAGCGGGTTTGGAATTCCCGAATTATCAATCGCAACAGGAAGTATATGAGCTTATGCTGGTCGATCTGGAGCAAGCAAATCAATTGTTGAAAAACATAGATCCTTCTTTAACAATTAAACGCGATATTTTGTATAACGGCAACACAAGCGCTTGGCGGAAGTTTGCCAACTCGCTGAAGCTACGTATATTAATGCGTGAATCGCAAAAGGTGGATGTCGCGGCGGCGGTAAGCGCCCTGTTCAATAACCCTGCAGAGTATCCGGTGTTCGAAAAGATAGAAGATCAAGTAACTTTAGTATATAATAACAATGCCGATCTATATCGCTGGTTCATTCTCAACCCTCCTGCGGATGGCAGTGGTGTTAATTTTGATGGAAATGATCGTGTCAGTGAAACAATGGTCAACATGCTTCAAGATGTTGCTGATCCTCGCTTAAAGATTTATGTAGCACCAACTAAGAATTCATACAATGCAAGTCGTAATAATCCTAATGCAACTTATGTATATCGCGGACAACAGGTTGGGTTGAGCTCTCTCGAACAGAACGCATTGTATCAGGAAGCGGGGTTGAATAAAGATGATTTTTCGGTTCTCGGCAAACGTATTAGAAGGGAAAACAGAGCCTTTCTTTTTTCTTATAGCGAACTTTTGTTCTTGAAAGCGGAAGCCATTGTGCGCAATATGGGTGTTCAAGGAGATGCTGCCGCTGTTTACTCGGAGGGATTGACCGCCTCATTGGCAAAGTGGCCGCAGGTGTCTCAAGCATCCAACGAAGAAATGCCCTATATTAGCCAAACAGAAGTGGCAACCTTTTTGGCGCGCACGGACGTAGCACTTCGAGAGGAAACAGCATTGAAGCAAATTGCGGAACAGCAGTGGATAGATGCTTTCTTGAATGGCTATGAAGCATGGGCCTCCTGGAGACGCACCGGCTTTCCACAGCTAAAACCGGGGCCTTCTGTCATTGCAGCTATACCCGTCCGTTACGTATATTCGGATAATGAGCAAAATAATCCCAATTTAGTGAAATGGGTAAATGAAAATATGGGCGGCACGATGCCTACTCATAATACAAAAGTTTGGTTTCAACCATAGATAGAATAAATGAAAATAAGAAAGTGGATAATGATGTGCAGCCTGGCAGGTATCGGGTTGCTCACACATGCGCAACAGTATTCGGTAAACAAGAACGCGCATTCGCATAACGATTACCTACAGGCCCAGCCGTTTTATACGGCCTACGCCAATAGTTTTGCCTCTATTGAGATTGATGTATTTCTAAAGAACGATTCACTCTATGTGGCGCATGACGCACAAGAAATCAAACCAGGGCACACCATTCAAAACCTGTACTTGAAGCCTTTATTGCAAGAACTCTCCTTACAAAAGGGAAAAATATATCCTGATGGGGGGAAACTGCAGTTTTTAATAGATCTGAAAACAAAAGGAGAACCTACTTTAAGGGCCTTAGAAAAACAATTGGCACCGATTAGAGCTTATTTTGACGTGAATCAGCGTCCAGAAGCAGTACGTCTGGTTATCAGTGGAGATATGCCTTCGCCGGATCGCTTTAAACAATTTGATTCGATATTTTTCTTTGACGGACGCGCCAATATCGACTATAGCACGGAACAACTGCAAAGAATTGCATTTTACAGTGCTCCCTTTCAGGCATTCAGCGTCTGGAATGGATTGGGAAGGATCACAGAACCTGAAAGGCAGAAAGTAAAGGTTTTCGTCGATTCGATCCATCGCCTTGGTAAGCCAGTACGTTTCTGGGGGTGTCCTGATACGAAGACTGCCTGGCAAGCCTTTATCAAATTGGGCGTAGATTATTTAAATACCGACTCACCAAATACCCTAGCGACTTTTTTGAATAAGTACAGCGCCAATAGTTATACGCGGAAAGGCAAGCACGAGGTATACCAACCAACTTACGAGTATGATGGTGTGGAGGGAAAGGTGAAAAAAGTGATTTTGTTGATCAGTGATGGGGCGGGATTTAACCAGCAATGGGCAGCTGCAACCATTAATGGTGGGCAACTGAATATGACGAAGTTCAAGCATATAGGTTTTCAGAATACGACGCCGGCAGATGATTACAACACGGATTCTGCGGCCGGAGCTACTGCTTTTGCTACTGGAGAAAAGACCCGTAATCGCTATATTGGCAATGATAGTACAGGTAAAGCGTTGCCGAATTTACCTGAAAGGCTGATCGATCTGAACATTCCAAGCGCACTCCTTACCAATGATAAACTTACCGGCGCTACACCTTCTTCGTTTTATGCGCATCAAAGCGAGCGGGACCACTCGGTAGCAATTGCCTATGACATAATGAACAGTCCGGTAAAGCTCTTTATTGGTGGAGGTCATCCTGCTTTAGCTGCCGATAGTTCAAAATTAAAGCAGCAATTAATAGGAAAGAACACCCTTATTCAAGATAATCTGCGTGACATTGAAGCGATACCGATGGACAAGCAGGTTATTTGTTTCGCACAGGACAATCCAGCGACAGATTATCATATGTTAGAAGATGCATTTGAGATAGCTCTCCGCCGAATGGACAAAGAAGGGGACGATTTTTTTATGATGGTAGAGGGAGCCAAAATCGATGGTGGGGGACATAGCAACAAAATCGCGCAGTGCATAGAGGAATATTTGAGTTTTGATAGATTACTAGGCAAGGCACTGCAGTATGCTGATACGCATGAGGGGACCTTAATTGTTGTCACTTCCGACCATGAAACCGGTGGATTGGTATTGGTTGACGGGGACGCTAAAAAGGGTTTTGTGCTGGGTGAGTTCATCACGAACGACCATACAGGCGCTCCCATACCTGTATACAGTTATGGGGTGGGGGCTACTGATTTTACGGGCTTTATGCAAAATAGCGATATCGGAAAGCGGATTTTTAAGCGCTTAGCTGAAAATTAATATCCTTGTCTTCCTATCGGAAGACCTTTTACGCTATGAGGAGGGCGCCGTAACCAGCGCCTTCTTTTTGATTTAAGCCATAGGCTCAAATTAACGTAGAATGATCATCATTAATACTCATTTGTGCTCAAATATTCTCATTTTTCTCCATTTTCTGAGAACAGATGTTACTACGATACAATTTCCTTATTTGCCAACTAAAAAGTCAATTGCGGACAAGTTTTTGTGCTGAATTAGTGCATTGCTCTTTGGCTAACTCCCGTTGCATAAGTGTAGTGCAAGAAATTTTTATGAACCAATAAATAAGTAGTTATGAAAAATGCTGATTGTTTTTCACAATTGATGGGTATCCTTTTCTTGGGTGTGCTCATTAGTGGCTGTGATAAAGGCCATGACGATTTAAAACCCGTTACCAACCTTGATAGCGGGTTAGTATATTATTTTCCGTTCGATGGAAATAGTATAGATCAGGTAAGTCAAGAAACCTATGATGTTAAGGGAGCAACGTTCGACGCTGATCGCTTTAATAATCCGGATGGTGCACTTAGAATTGCAGATACTACCTTGTATGAACAAGGAGTAAATGTCGGTTCAGGCCTTGGAGAAAAGGAAGGTAGTTTATCTTTTTGGATAAATCTATATGAGCTGAATAAGCTTCATCCTTTATTTCTTAAAGGGTATTTCCATAATTTTAGCGCTAGGACAAATAATTTGTTTGTAACGACCGACAGCGCGTTAACGGTTTATTGGGCGGATACTGAAGGAGATGTTACTGTAAAGACCCAGAAGGTAATTAAGCCAAACAAATGGCAACATATTTTGCTCCGTTGGGCAAAGAGCCGGTCGCTATTGGAGGTTTTTGTAAATGGAAAAAAGGTCCTTTCTAATGATTACCAGAGCGATTTAATATTAGATCCTTCAGAGCCGCCTGAAAATATGTGTTATAGTTATAATTACGAAGGGTCACATACCGGATCACCCAATCATTTTCGTGGTAGGATAGATGAAGTAAGGAGGTACAGTCGCTGGCTTAATGATGCAGAAGTAGATGAGCTTTCAGATTGATATATATAAATCCTCTGTGATATTAAAAAGCTTCGCCATTGAAAATATAAAAGTTGGCGCCTTCTTTTGTGAAGCCAATGTCAAAACGGAGGTAAATATCCTTTTTAGGAAAAAGAAGATATCTTAAGCCTACACCGGCAGTCGCCTTTATATTTCGGGTTTCAAAGGCATTAAATTTAGGAGCAACTGCTCCTGCGGCCGCGAAAACGGCCGCACCAAGTCTTTTGCTAAAGGCAAAGGGAAGAATCCGATACTCCACTTGGGCAGCGATAGCATGTTTGTCGCGGAAGCGACCTAGGTAATATCCCCGCATCAACCGATCGCCACCGAGTTGGGCCAACTGATTGAAGGGGACTTCACCATGAAGAAAATTACCCTTGATCTGCCATGCTAGTACATTCTTTTTTCCGATTGGATGATAAGAACGGAGATCTATATTAACACTGCCAAAATTATATTCACTACCGAAATCGTCCATATAACGCAGATAGGCAACCTCGCCGAACCGGCCTTTGCGAACATTCAGCACATTGTGCCGGTCGTCGTACACCAATGCCATACCCAATCCGAGATTGCTGGTGCCGTCCGCCCCCAGCGGGATATAATGTGGATTGCCTTCTTCCGGCTGTTCAAACCGAACGCCCGATACTAGTTGATAATCAATTTCCGGGCCTAGGAAAAAGTTTTTTCGAAGCTTTCGGAGCACTCGCTGTCGAAATAATACGTTAAAGGAGTTTACCAAGGCCGGGTTGTCTTCCGGTGAATTGGGTCCTATCCCGTAGTATGAAAGTGGAAACTGTTGTATTTTCATGTCCCCTAGAAAAAACCATTTATCTTGGTCACCATAGATCGCATTTTCTAGGATAAGACCGTACTGTCCCTTGAAGGTAAAAAATGAAAACGCCTGTAGTTCGCTTAAGCGGTTAAGTGTATCACGATTGGCATAGAATAGCTTCATGATGGAGGCTCCAAGTTCTATACCTGTTTCAGGGGCCGTGGCAAAAGTCGGATAAATAGTTAAGGTCGCGTTCTCTGTACCGGTAGTATCGTTAATAACAGCGTTAACATAGCGTTTTATCCAACCTTCTTTTCGGAGTTGTGCCTCCGCATGAGCTGCAATGAACAGAAAACAGAAAATAAGGAAGTATCGGCTTATAGATGTATGGATGATAAAGCGGTCTGTCATATTAATATCTACGCGAATGGAATGCTTGCTATATTTACTGTCTTATTTTCTAGCTAAAAACGTACCAGCATCTTGGAGAAAAGGTATACGTTCTTGATTTTTCGTCATTTTTGTAATCAGAACTAAATTTAATTATTAACCTCACCATTATCAATGGGGATGATGACGACAAGATAAAAAATATAAAGTATATTTCACTAATTCTCGAAAATAACGAAGTGTTTTAGTGCCTTTTAACGGAGATTGAAGTGCTTTATTTTACTTAAATGAGTGTTTTACCAACTTAACTGAATAGTTTGCTAAGATCTCTTAGTGCTTTGTTATAAAATTATAGTAATTATGTACGCTAGCCATAGAGAATAATTATGAAACAATTTCTTGCCTCTGAACTGAAGAGTAAGCCACATTATGAAGTGTTAGACGGATTACGGGGTGTTGCCGCCGTGTCCATTGTTGTTTTTCACTTTTTGGAGTTTGTTTATCTTGACTATAGTAAGAATTTCCTTGGCCATGGTTTTTTGGCGGTCGACTTTTTTTTCTGTTTATCTGGATTTGTTATTGGGTATGCCTATGATGATCGTGTTGAAAAAATTGGCGTTTGGAAATTTTTTAAAGCAAGGTTAATAAGACTTCATCCATTGGTTATCCTAGGTGCTGTATTTGGGTTACTAGGCTTCCTTGTTGATCCATTTTCCGAACAGCAGGTGCCTTACAGTGCTGGAAAACTTTTTCTCATATTCCTCAGTTCTATTTTTCTTATCCCGTTTCCTGTGATGCCCGAACGGGGCTTCGGTCTATTTGGCTTTAATACACCGTCTTGGTCATTATTTTTTGAGTATGTGGCCAATATTTTTTACGTTCTCTTTCTTTATAAAATGAGACGAGGCCCTTTACTTCTCTTACTAACACTTTCGGCAGGTGCGCTTTGCTTTGTTAGTTATCGTGCGGGAACATTGATTGGTGGGTGGGACGGCCGTAGTTTCTGGGATGGTTGTGCCCGGATCTCTTATTCTTTTTTAGCTGGCTTGTTGGTGTACCGTTTTAATTGGATTATCAAAACAAGAATTCGTTTTATTGGCCTATCTATATTATTACTGCTAACGTTTATCGTACCTTATTTTAAATGGAACTGGCTCGTAGAATCGATGATTGTATTATTTTATTTTCCGCTACTTATCGCGATTGGGGCGGGAGCAACGCTTACGAAAGGGTATAAAAAGCTATGCATTTTTTTAGGAAAAATATCCTATCCACTGTATATGACACATATTCCCGCAATCTGGATGTTTGGAAATTATTACAATAGTCACCAAGTTAGTTCCGGTCAATTATTTTTCATCGTAACGATAGGAACCGTTCTTTTGTTTGGTCTCGCGTATCTGGTAATGGTTATCTATGATATACCGATTCGCAAATATTTAAGTAACAAAAAAGAATATTAATGATCGCAGGTAAGTAGTCTAAAACTTGCTTGAAATTTAATTTTTCTAATTTGTTTCCCTCCAGATCTTCCCTTCCGACTAATAGTGTAATTATTAATCAAATGGAATCATTATGGAAACATTACAGAAGTCCCTTCGAAATGAACGGGCAACAAGAATCGAGTCGGTCCAAACGCCAAATGTATACACGTTAAGTGGTGTCGCCACAGAATTATTACCTCCGGGCAGTGGTGCTGTTATCATGGCCGACCCTACATCAAGCCTATTCGATGAACTGGAACGTGCGGTAAAATCGCAAGATGCGGAAAAAATCAATGAAATTGTAACGCGAAACAAACGCAGTGTAAGCAGATTAAAAAAGGTATCTAATAGGGAGGCGCTACAAAAACTTGGTGCAGCACCGGCTTATGTAGATCTTAATTATGACACCAAAAATATTGCTGTAAACCTATTTACGGTAAATGGGGTAGACATAACGAGAGCGTTTTTCTCCTTCACCGGTGGCGAATTTGAGCCAGAGAGATTTAGGACTACCATTTTGTCTAAAAAAGAAGATCAACCCACTCCGAAAGTCATGGTGGTATTACACCAGCCAAACTTGTCTAGATTGGAACTTCAGGCAATTAGAATTCCCAAAGAATTGGCAGGGATGCACTTCGGTAAAGTGGGAGGCGAAGTAATGTGTACACCTGCAGCATTGGTAGCAACTGTCACTGTTGGTGTACTGGTAGCTACGGTTGGTACTGCCGCAGGTAATTGTGCGAAGCATTTTGGTAAGATAGGAGAAGAGGTAATAAACCCGCAGCTAGACGCTGGCAGAATGATTTCGGTAAAACAACTGGTAAACATTCGGCAGCAGGCTATTCAGAAAAATATGCGTATAAGGTAAAAGATACAGAGATGAACGATTACATGGCTTTGGTACTGGCAGGCATGTTAGGTTGCTGGTTCTTATTTTCGGTTCTTAAATACTTCCCTTTTGCTCAGGATTGGATCATCGCAAAAGATGGCTTACAACTTGTTCCGACCTGGAACTTCTTCGCTCCGGAACCTAATAAAACAGATTACTACCTTTATTATAGAGTATTCTCCGAGCACAGTGACTCCTATTGGCGAAGCGTTAGTTTTGGACAAGGTCGCAAATGGTATGCTTTTCTTTGGAATCCAAATAGAAGAGACCGAAAATCTTTATTTGATCTTTGCCAGATGCTGGTAAGCAGACCTTCAACCGAGCAAGACGAACTGGTTTACTCCATGCCTTACTTGCTATTACTGAATCATGTAAATCATTTATGCGCTAATGATATAGGTGAGTATGTGCAATTTGCGATAGGCAGGATCGTGCCGATAGAAGATGATGGGCAGCTGTCTATCGCTTTTATTTCGAATAGTCATCTGTTAACTTAATTTTTAAAGATATTATGTGGAATATATTTATAACGGAAGAAAAAGCCGTGTGGATTACAACGGCGATGGTATTGTGTACTGCCTTTTTTATGAGCATTGAATACCTCTTCAGTTGGAAAAGAGGGAAATTTAGTGAGGAGACTTTTTTTTCTTGGAGTGTAACCCAAAGTAGACCCGGTTGGATATACCGGGGGTGGAGCCTCCGCTTGTTAAATCACCTTTTTGATAAACATGGTTTCGGTTTTTTAATTGGTACGAGACTTTTACTGATAGTTATAGCTTTTGTCTGTATGGGAAAGGATGCTTATTTAGGGAGCTGCCTGGCTTTATTATCTGGTATGTCATGTTTGCTCAATATCCGCCATTTTCAGGGCAAGGACGGTGCTGATGAATCACTTACTGTACTCTTATTCGGACTAACTGTTTATTACCTTATCGGACCAACATCATCTTTGCGATTCGTGGGTATTGCGTTCATTATTGCGCAGATTAGTCTGTCTTACTTTATCTCTGGTTATTATAAAATTAAATCTAAAACATGGCGATCTGGCCAAGCCATTCAAAATGTGCTGGCTACAAAAATTTACGGGCAGCCGTCGCTGGTTTTTTTAATGAAAAATAGCTACTTATCGCGTTTCACCTGTTGGACGATTGTGTTATGGGAACTTACTTTTCCGATTATTTTTCTTGTTGCTGCACCTCTCTCATTTAGCTGGCTTGTGATGGGAGTGGCCTTTCATTTGGCAATGGCTTTTATTATGGGACTGAATACGTTTATGATGTCATTTTTATCGTCTTATCCGCTGTTCTTTTTCGCTTTATATTATTTGTCGATAGGCCATTAGATGATTCCAAAGAACTTCTAAAGGGGTGTTCTTGATAGAGCCCTTCTAATGGAACTCGTCATTTTCGTTTCTCATTTGTAATTTTTACGCCTAAAAAACGTAAAATAAAGAGCAATATACTGGTAATTGGCTAAATTATAAGCAAATGACAAATAAGGCACGCAAAAGGAGTTTCTGGAAAGTATTTCGAACCATTTGGATATGTTTAGGATTAATATTCGTTGGCTGGATGGTTTATTCGTACCAGGCCAAAGATCTTCCTCCCGATACTTTTGTAAGCGACGGACAGGTAAAAGTATCTAACACAGCGGATGTAATAAGTTTTACACCTAATAAAGCGTATACGAGGGTGTTGATTTTTTATCCGGGAGCAATGGTAGACCCAAAGGCCTATGCGCCCCTTTGTAGAAGTATAGCTGCTCAGGGCTTGCAGGTGCATATTTTTAAAATGCCTTGGCGTATGGCCAATTTGGGCTATAACAAGCCAGAAGAGCTTGGCCTGTTTAAGGATAACACTAAAACCTACATCCTTGCAGGTCATTCACAAGGTGCTAAAATGGCCGCTCAGTTTGTATTTGAAAACCCTAGCTATATTAGTAAACTGATCTTAATGGGTACTACACATCCGCGGGATATAGACATGTCTGCTTTGACCATCCCCATTCTGAAAATCAGCGGAAGCATGGACGGTGTGGCGAGTTTAAGGGACGTAATGGCGAATAAAACCATGTTACCAGATAGCACCAAATTTGCCACAATAGAAGGCGGTAACCACGCACAATTTGGTTATTATGGCTTCCAGTTAGGAGATAGCCGTGCGAACATCAGTAGAGAAGCACAGCAAAAATTGGTATTAGAAAAGATAATGAATTTTATTGGTAGCACAGAAAATGACCCTAACTCACAAAACGAATGAGGACGCTATGTTGTTAATACTTACAATCCTAAAAAATGGCAGTTTCAAGGGATAGGAATTTAACTTGTTTCGTTTTAATTTTAGCTGATGGTAATACAACGTTTTGTTATACGTGAATTTTATTCAGCTAAATTAAAAATATATATGAAACAAATAATTAGTTGCATCTGCTTTTTTCTGTTAATAGAAGGGGGCTTTGCGCAAGATTTGGCTGCCGTCTCAAAAGATAGCAAAGTGTTTCTAGAAAATGACTCTAAAAATGAGAACGCGGTAAAAACTATCGACGAGCTGCTTGGCCGCTTAAATGAGTGGGGCTATTGGAAAATAGTAAAGAACCCGGAAGATGCTGATTTTAAGCTAAAAGTGGATATATCAGCTTCTAAAGGAATTACCGCGACCTCTTGGGGGGGCACTTCTTACGAGCTGGTAGGCAAATTAATCGATAAGAAGGATGCGGTAATCTGGGAATCGAATACTTATAAGGCAAGTCCAAATGGTACCAATGGATTTAACGCCGGGAAGGCCGTTGTAAAGAAACTAATGCGCGATCTTAAAAAGAAAGCTAATTAGCTTTCTTTTTAAGATCTTCATCTTTTGGTATCACTTTTATCATTTTTTGCTATCTCTAAATAACAAAAAGACGTTCATGATACCATAAAATGCTGTACATGCATGTATGAGAAATGCCGGCATATTGCTAAGGCCGTTTGCTTGATAAACTACGTAGGCATCCATTATAGGAATTAAGGTTGCAAACATGAAAATAAAGGCGGTGGCCCGCACATTCCTAGTATATAAGAGATAGGCAAGGGCTAGTCCGGAAAAAATATCACGAATACCTTTAATGCTACCATACAATGCCGTCTTATCGTTGGGTAAAGAAAGTCCAAAGTCTTTTGAGGCATCAATAGGTGAAAGGGAATAACGAACACCTATAAAAATTATTCCAACGGAGATTAGGGCTGCTAGCCAAAACGAGAGGGAACGCGGTCCCCATGTAAATTCTTGCTGTTTCATCAATTTTGATTTTGTGTCATAAATTTTATGACACAAATATCCTGTACTCAAAAGTGAATGTCGTTCACCCAGGTTAATTAATGCTTTTTTACGAGTCTTTTACGGATGCGGGAAAGCGATTGTGGTTTTATGCCTACATAAGAGGCTATGTAATATTGCGGTATCCTTTGCACTAAATTTGGATAGGTATTAAGAAATTGCTGGTATCTTTTTTCAGGCGGGTCGTTATAAAATGAATCAAGTTGCCTAACGGCCGACAAATATACCTGTTCGATGGCTAGCCTACCGAATCTTTCTCCTTCTTGAATGTTTTTATAAAGATGCTGCAAACGATCATAATCGATCACAAATAATTTGGTTGGTTCCAGCGCTTGAATGTATTTGTCGGCCACCGTTTGAGTGAGAAAGCTTGGGTAATAGGATAAAAAATCCCCTTCGTTACTGAAATATCCTGTTTTTTCTTCGCCATCGTCGTTTATGTAAAAACGCAATAAGCCTTTTACGACAAAAGCAACGTATTTGCACACCTTTCCTTCTTCTAAAAAATATTCGCCGGGCTTGAGTTCCATTTCCCGAAACAAGGTTGAGATGAGCTTTTCTTCTTCAGTAGAAAGCCTTATAAATGATTTAATAGCTGTGGTGAGCGCCTCCATAATCTTATACTTCTGTTCGGCTATTATACAAAATAAACACTAAGCTTTCAAGATGTTTGCAGGTGGAGGAGCAACGAATGGTAATTAGGGATGATTTGAAATAAAAACATCCCCAAGGTTTAAACCTAGGAGATGTTAATATAATGGTGCTATAAATCGCAGATGTTTATTGTGAATCGCTAATATCCACGACCTCAATTTCAAATACTAAAGGGGAGTTTGCGGGAATTTTATCGCGCTCTCTGGTATCATATCCCCAAGGAGAAGGGGCGACAAAGCGAATCTTAGACCCTTTTTTTAATCCAGTTGAGGTTAATCCGCCTACTGCGTAATCCTGTCCGTTATAGGGAATTTTTTGCGGTAAAAAGGCAATTGTCCAAGCGGGAATGATGTCCTGTGCTAAATTGAAAATAAATGTTTTCTTGTTGGTCGATTGCTCGTCTGTTTGATCAAAAACAGTTCCGTTAAGCAATTGACCCTTATATTTGACTTCGATTTTTGGCGCGACTATCTGCCCCGAACCGCTACGCTTGTAAGTATAAGAATCTTCTTGCCCGCGAGTAAGTATTTCATACCAAATGCCCCTCGAAGTATCCAAAATAGGGTTGGTCCATCCATTTGAAGGATTTTCTACATAAGCTTTCAATAGGGGCGCTTGTTCTTTTATAAGGTTTTTTATACGAGCTTCTTCGATAGAATCTTGTCTTTCTTGCTCTCTTGCCAATTCGTCAAAGTCGGTTTTATTACATGCGGAAAAAAGAATAATTACTCCAAAAATCAGGAGGAATAGTTTGTTTGTGTGTTTCATATATTGTTTGTTTTCTGTTAGTAAAATAAGCACGGCCTTGACCAAGAGATTTTATGACTTTGGTTTGGCTAAGGTCTAAACGGGAAGAAATAGACTTATGCTACAGTGGTTTTGGATCCTGCTTGATTTTCTATCTGCCTAAATTTAAGCTTGCTGGAACATTTAAAGGTTAAATCGAAAAAAAAATAAAATAAAATGTCCAATCTCTGAAGATTGATTGTTATTGGGTTTTAAACAAATAAATATTTAATATCATGGAACAAAGAATCAACATCCAAGAAAAAGGACAAAATGCGTTAAAAGCTGTTTTCGGAATCGGTGCTTACTTAAAAAAATCTAACCTTGACAAAAATTTGTTAGAATTAGTTAACTTTCGGATATCGCAAATCAATGGATGTGCATACTGTTTGGACATGCACTCAAAAGAGTTAAGAGCTGCGGGAGAAACAGAGCAACGCTTATATGGTTTGAGTGCATGGCGGGAAACGCCTTATTATACCAAGCGCGAGCAGGCGGCTCTTGCTTGGGGGGAAGCGGTAAATGCTTGTACGGTATCTGATGAGGTCTTTCAGCAAGCAATTGCAAGTTTTTCTGAGGAGGAATTGATTGATTTAACGCTGTCTATCACCGCTATAAATACGTGGAACCGATTCAATATTGCCTTCCAAGCTATTCCGGGAGATTATAGGGTAGGGCAATTCGGATAAGCATAGTTAAATATCTTAATAAAAAATAAAATGAACGAGTTCTTATTAATTTTCCGTAGAGATTTCTCAACCAGGGAGGATCAGCCATCCCCAGAACAATTACAAAATTCGCTTAAGCGTTGGCAAGATTGGTTTGGTGGAATTGTTGCACAAGATAAGTTGGCCAGACCTTTACAGCGTTGGGATGGGAAAGGAAAAATTGTAAAATCAGGTAAAGTAGTGACAGATGGCCCTTATGCGGAGATTAAGGAATCCATTGGAGGCATGGTCCTAATCAAGGCAGAAGACTATGAGGAGGCCGCAGAAATAGCCAAAGGTTGTCCTATTTTAGATTTAGGTGGGAACGTTGAAATTCGAATGGCTGTAACACCCGAAGGATTAGAATAAGTGTCAAGGGGGCTTTGGATTATTCCAAAGCCCCTTTATTTGTTAGACATAAGGTGTTTTGGAAATAAGTTTCATACCTCCCCGTATGGTTGCCTTGTCTCCGGGTGAGCGCGCAAGGGCTAACGCGGCCTGGTAATGTGCATATGCTTTTTTGTTATCAAGACCGCTATATAAATTACCTAATAGGGAATAATAAAAGTGATTATCGGTTAAGTTCAATTTTTCTGCCTCGATAATGGCGACTTCTTTTCCACTTGTTTTTGCCAGCGCAAAGGTTCTATTCATCGCAGCAATAGGTGAATATGCTAAAAGGATCAAATGGTTATACAGCTGAAGTATGTTTTCCCATTTCTCTTCCGAATCTTCCTTATGAGTATGCCAATACGCAATTCCTGCCTCTAAGTGGTATTTGGTTAATTCATTGCCGGTAGAGGCCCGATTCAGGTAATACTTTCCCTGTTCGATCAGTTCGCTGTTCCACCGTGTTTCATCTTGATCTTGATATAAGATCATTTCACCGCTATCGTTTGTTCGTGCGTCAAAGCGGGAAGAATGGAAGCACATTAATGCTAATAGAGCATTTACGGCTGGTTTATTGGTCATTTGATTTTCAACGAGTAGGTAAGTCAATCGCATGGCCTCTGCACAAAGATCTTTACGAAGGGGCGTGTCTTGTGATGCGGAGTAATATCCTTCGGAAAAAAGTAGGTATAAAGTGGTCAACACTGTTTCCAGTCGATCAGTTATTTGTGATACGGTTGGCTGCTCTATCTTGATATCCTCTTCTTTCAACTTTTCTTTAGCCCTCTTGATTCTTTTATAAACAACTTCTTTATTTGTTAAAAACGCATCAGCAATCTCTTGTACACCAAATCCGCATAATAGATTCAAAGCGAGAGATATTTGTGATTCGTAGGAAATGCTGGGATTACATACGGTAAAAATCATAGCCAGCTGACTGTCGGCAATATTTTTGGTAGAAAGATCAATTTCAATGTCTTCCGTTTTAGGAGCCGTATACCTTATTTCGGGCGCAAGCTTTTGCTCGAAAAGCGTATTCCTTTTTAAATAATTTTTTGTTTTATTTTTTGCAACAGTATAAAGCCATGCGGTAGGGTTCTGAGGCACACCCTTCAAACTCCAATCTTCCGTTGCAGAAAGGAAAGTATCGCTCACAATATCTTCTGCAATCTCAATATGTTGTATACCAAATAAATAGCAAAGAACCGAAACAATCTTCTGATACTCTGTTCTAAAAAGATTTGGTAATAAAGCTTGTACTTCCATATAAATAAAAAAACACTTTTGTAAATATACAAAGGCATTTTGTTTTTTAGGCGATCATGCTGAGGGCTTATTTACTTGCAAGCGAAGCGAAAAGTTCGGCTACGTGTAGAGTAAAGATCTTACTGCTTTACGCTATTTTTCCACATAATCTATGCAGGAGGAGCTTTTTAACTCTAAGGTGTTACTGATGTTAGGTTTTCCATAATTGTAAACGGCTAAAGCGAAAAGATACCCTAATAGAAGTGCTATAATATCATAAATATCAAATACACGGCTGCTCCAAACTTGTTCAAACTCGTAGATTAATGATCCCAAAAAACAAAAAAAGATGCCTTTTTGATGCTTAACCTTTGTATAAGCCAAAGAAAGAAAAGCGATACCAATAACCGCAAAGAAACTGGGAAATGAACCTAGTAAAATACGAACAAGATCGCATTCTACATGATTTATTCTTCTGATAAATTTAGCTGCAAGTCCGAGAATCCCACTGAAGATAAAAAGTAATAAATAATCTTGCCTGTCGTAAGGTCTTTTAAGCATCGCTAACGATTAATTATCTAATATATTTATTCTTTATTAGAAACATTTAGTACGAACAATAATAATGTTTTTTTATTTACTCCAGGGCTTTCATCCAATAGATGTTTCTTCTTTATTCTATTAAATTGGAATGAAAACAAGAAGCCCTATTTGAACGGGCATGTAATAGAAATGCCGGCCTTGAATTAAAAGAGAAGTATTTAATCACTCATATAGAATAAGCATATTTACGGCGGAAGAATACTTGGAAACAAAAAAAATAGTTTATTTTCGAGGAATATTATTAAGCAAAGCATAAAACCAATTAAACCTTGTATCCAGTTTAACTATTGCTGCGCTTTATGCTAATCAATCTAATGGATAATGAATATGCATAGGCAAACCTCTGACGCTGAATTGATGGAATTGCTAAAACAAGACAATCAAGGAGCTATGCGCCAAATTTTTGACCGCTATTGGAAAAAGCTCTTTAGTGTTGCACTGAACCGCTTATCCGTTCCGGAGCGAGCGGAAGAGTGCGTGTCTGATGTTTTAATCTCTGTTTGGGCAAGGCGAAAAAGTATCAACCTTCGGCACACTCTTGCCACTTATTTGGCCGTTGCTGTGAAATACAGAAGCATGCGTATGCTGGCTGAGGAATATAAAAAAGGCTTGCCACATACCATAGAGCTAATGAACGATGAGTTATACGGTTACGATGAGTCTTCAGTAGACGAATATATCTTTGAAAAGGAATTGATGGAAAGCTTGGAAAATTCGATTAAACAATTGCCGGATAAATGTCAGTTGGTATACCGAATGAGCAGCGAACAGGGAATGAGTTACAAAGAGATCGCAAAAAAGCTAAGCCTTTCTGAAAAAACAGTCCAGGCACATCTAACGAAGGCCACCAAAGACCTTCGAAATGAATTAGGCAAACAATACCCAACTTTTATATTAAGCCTCGCCATCGCTTCTTTATACCGTTTTTTATAAGTCTTTCGAAATTTTCCCTAGATTTTTAAAAAAAATCCAGTACGACTAAGGTTGTCTGGTCAATTATGATACTATAGATAAAAGGTACTATATAATGGCTTCGAAGTTTTCCAGCGCATATATTAAGGAATTGGCCTATAAATGGGAAAGAGGCTTATTGACAGAATCGGAAAAAGCCGATTTTGAAGCCTGGTACAACAACCATGATGATGAAAGCGCCGAGCTTCCTACGAATTATGACGGGGAGGAAGTGATTCAGGATAGGCTGCTTAGCCGGCTGATGTCGCATATGCATGCAGGCCCTTCAGAAAAAAAATATAACAGATCGCGCGTTATTTCCATGATCGCGGCAGCTTCTGTACTGCTTGTTATGTTGAGTATAGGAGCCTATTTCTATAGGAAAGAATCTGCTGGTTTTAAGCAGGAACGAATGGCTGCCAGCGAAGATATCGATCCGGGCAGTAATAAAGCGATATTAACGCTTGCTGACGGGCGTAAGATAAATTTAGATATGGCTACTGATGGAGCGTTGGCGGAAGAAAAAGGGATTAAAATAAGCAAAACAGCAGACGGCCAGATTGTTTACGAGGTGATGCCGACTCCGAAGAATGGAAGTGAAGCAATTTCATATAATACCATAGAAACACCCAAAGGGGGACAGTATAAAATAGTGTTACCCGACAGTTCGCGTGTTTGGCTTAACGCTGCCAGTGTCCTGAAATACCCTACTAATTTTGATAATAAAAACCGAACGGTGGAGCTGAAGGGTGAGGCTTATTTTGAAATATCATCTGATAAGCAAAGGCCCTTCCTGGTAAAAAACGACCGACAACTAACACAAGTATTAGGTACACAATTTAATATTTCGGCTTATGCAGAGGAAGAAACAGTGAAGACCACTTTGGTAGAAGGAGCTGTTCGTGTGATACCCTCTTCTTCAATAGGAAATAAAGCTGGCAATTTACCAACAATCCTTAGTCCAGGTGAACAAAGTACGGTGCTAAACGGTGAAATGTCAATTGCTAAAGTAGATCTTACACCCTATATCAGTTGGAAAAAGGGTGTTTTTTATTTTGATGAAACGAGGTTAGCGGATGCTATGAGACAATTGAGCCGATGGTATGATGTGGAGGTGGTATATAGTGGCAAAGTGCCTGACACCTATTTTTACGGTGAAATAAGCAGAGCTAAAACATTATCGGCCGTACTAAAAATTTTACAGGAGGGAGGGGTAAGGTTTAAGATTGAAAAAGCAGCAGGTAAAAATAAACTTATTGTGTACTAGGTACGCATAATAAACGGGGGCGGTGAATAGAGACAACAGGAGATAAATGAAATTATTAACCATTAAACGGAGATGCAATTATGATGAAGCACAAAAAAACGTAACGTAAACCAAAGCATCAATGAACCGGATAGTGCTGGAGACACTACCCGGCAGATTTGGATGCGCAATATCGCTGCCACGAGGGTAGCAAAAGGATCTAACCAATTTTATATTACACCATTCAAACAGTACAAACATATGATTTTTTACGCATGTGTTAAAGGTTCATTTTGGCCTTTGACTTATCGATGGCTACTGATTATGAAACTAGCAGTTTTCATTACACTTCTTTCTGTGATGCAGGCGGTTGCGGGTAGTTTTGCTCAAACCATTACGCTGAAAGCAAAGAATATTCCCCTCGCACAGGTGATGCGGGGTATTCAGAAGCAAAGTGGCCATCCTTTTTTTCTGAACGGGAAAGATTTGGCAGATAAAAAAGTGGAGGCGGATTTTAAAAATGCACCACTTGATGAAGCAATGACCGTTTTATTGAAACCTTTGTCGCTAGAATGGACGCTGAAAGATGGCACCATTGTGATTAAAGCTAGCCAGTCAAGCAGGCTTTACCAACCCAAATTTGTAGAAATGCAACCCAAAAGTGTAATCGGCCGGGTGACAGATGAGCAAGGTAAACCCATCGAACGGGTTACAGTATTAGTAAAAGGGACCTCGGTGGCAAGCTCAACGGACGCGCAAGGTAATTACCAAATTAACATGAGCAGCGGAGGGGCTGTGCTGGTATTTACTATTCTAGGATTTGAAACCATCGAAAAAGCTGTTGGTAATCAAACAACTATTAATGTCACGATGAAAGAGTCGGTAAGCGATTTAGATGAAGTGGTGGTAGTAGGTTATGGTACCGCTCGAAAGCGCGACCTCACAGGGGCTGTCGCTTCTATAAAAGCGGATGAAATAAGCCAGGTACCTTCCTCGAATATGGTTCAATCATTGGCGGGTAGAGCTTCAGGTGTTTATGTTTCGCAAAATACCGGTTCACCGGGAAGCCCTGTCAGCGTTCGTATTCGGGGTACAAATTCCATAAAAGGCAGTAATGAGCCTCTTTACGTGGTAGATGGATTTCCTTACTCCGGCTCTCCCTTACTGTTGAATAACGCCGATATCGAATCGGTTGAGATTTTAAAAGATGCCTCGGCCACAGCCATTTATGGATCTAGGGGCGCAAATGGCGTTGTACTCATCACAACAAAAACGGGAAAATCGGGAAAAGTTAAAGTGGATTACGACGGTTACATCGGTAGTCAGTCTTTGCGTAAAAAGCTTGACTTAATGAATGCAACGGAATATGCGAATTTCTATAATGAACAGGCCGCTAACGATGGTCTTGCGCCTCATTTTACGGCGGATGAAGTTGCTTCTTTTGGCGAAGGTACCGATTGGCAGGACGTGGTGTTCCGTAGTGCACCGATCATCAGTAATACTGTAACAATCAGTGGGGGAAATGATAAGACAAGATTTTCTGTTTCCGGTGGCAATTTTAATCAGAAAGGAATCATCGTAGGGAGTGAATATGTTCGGAATTCTTTGCGCGTGAATTTAAATTCGGATATCAGTGATAAATTAAAATTTGATTTCAGTGGTATTTTAAGCCGCTTTGATGAAAACAGAAAGGAATCAGAAAAGGGAAATCGGGGAGGTTCGTTGATCTCGGCGGCGCTTTCAGGTTACCCCACAATGGCCTTGTACAATGCCGATGGAAGCTATACAAACCTAACAGAGGCTTATACTTGGGGGTCGAACGTAATTGTGAATCCCTTGAACTTTTTACATCAAGAATCTAACAAAACGAAATCGGATAATGTGCTTGCAAATCTTTCTCTGAGCTATGAACCCATAAAAGGGTTGATATTTAAAACCTTAGGAGGCATCGAAAATGGAAATGAGCGTACGGACATATATAGAACAACGAGATTTGTCAATTCCACAGGCTCGGCAAGCATTTCGACACCAAAAGTAACCAGTGTACTGAGCGAAAATACCGTTAATTATCGAAGGGACTTCGGTAAACATAATATCAATGCACTGGCTGGTTTTACTTATCAGAACTATGTGGCAACCACTTTTTCGGCCTCAGGAACGGGTTTCATCAGTGATAATCAAGAAACCTATGACATTGGAGCGGCGGCTACACAGAACGTACCTAAGTCATCTTATACAAAATGGAGTTTGATCTCTTACTTAGCACGGGTAAATTATTCATTTGATAATCGTTTTTTAGCTACGATTAGTTTTCGGACGGATGGTTCTTCGCGATACAGCGAAGGGCAAAAATGGGGCTATTTCCCTTCTGCCGCTTTGGCATGGCGTCTCTCTGAAGAACCTTTCATTAAAAGTATTCCTGTGATCTCTGACTTAAAATTGCGTGTTGGTTACGGCGAAACAGGGAATACGGCCATCGATCCATATTTTACATTGAATCAGCTGGTCTCTAGTCAGGTCGTATTCGGCGACGCCCTGGTACCTGCTTATTCACCTAGCAACCGCTTGGCTGGCCCCCTAAAATGGGAAACAACAGCGCAAACGGATATTGGTATTGATTTGGGATTGCTGAATAATAGATTAAGCATAACAGCCGATTTTTATGTAAAGAATACGCGCGATTTGCTGAACAACGTTACCTTACCCGCCTCGCAGGGTTATTCGTTCACCGTGCAGAACGTAGGTAAAATTCGAAACAAAGGGATTGATCTGAATGTAACGGGCGAGGTATTAAAGGGAGATTTTAATTGGCAACTTGGAGGAAATATATCCTTTAATAGGAATAAAGTGATGGAACTCTATAGTGGGAATGATATTTTGGGAAGTGTTATCGGTGCAGCGCTCAGCGATAATATCAATATCTTACGTGAAGGATATCCCCTGGGGTCTTTTTACGGATATGTAGAAGACGGTTATGATGCGAATGGTTATATTATTTACAAAGACTTCAATGATAATGGAAGTCGAGATCAAGGAGATAAGCAAATTATTGGTGACCCGAATCCCGACTTCACATATGGTCTTACTTCTTCCATGTCTTACAAGCGTTTCGACCTTTCCATTTTTGTGCAGGGAAGCAAGGGCAACGATATTTATAACCTGAGTGCGCAAGGGCAGGGTTATGATTACGGGCAGGCGCTTAATATGTTACGTGAAGTGTATACCGATCATTGGACACCAACAAATACCAACGCAAAATATCCCGTCATTAAAACCAACTCGCAAGCACAGATGTCTGACCGTTTTGTGGAAGATGGATCCTTTTTACGTGTGAAGAATATTCAACTGGCATACAACCTGCCAACGGATAAATGGCAGTTGAAGTGGTTATCGAGCGGGCAAGTATATATAAGCGCGCAAAACTTATTCACGCTAACAGACTATTCTTGGTATGATCCAGAGGTGAATTCCTATGGGGGTAATAATTCGATTGTACTTGGTATAGACCACTATGTTTACCCAACAGCAAAGACCTTGACGTTTGGGATAAAAGCAAGTTTTTAATGGATTCGTTTAATAAAGAGATTAAGATGAAGAATTTAATAATAGGACTTATAGGATTATTACTCATTGTTTCGGCCTGCTCAGATGAGTTGACAGAAAAACCGAAATCCCAAGCCGAGGATAATTTTTATAATACAAGTGCTGAAGCGAAGGCTGCTGTTAATGCGATATATGGGCCCATGCGTGGTGATGGAGCATTTGGACTAAATTATCCGGCGCAATTAGAAGGCTTACCCGATTATGGAAGCTCAAGGGGGTCGCAAGCACCGGTAAGTACTTACCAGGGACTAGACAATACGAATATCAACCGCGTCAGCACCGTATGGGATAGTTTATATCGATCCATTCGGAATGCTAATATCGTTATCTCTAAAGTGCCTTCAGCCACAGAAATAAGCGATGAAGACAAGGCACTCTTCATCGCCGAGGCAAAATACCTGCGGTCGATGATGTATTTCTCATTGGCTCGATGTTTTGGCGGATTACCGATTCGAACAGAGGCCAATATAGACCTTTCTGATGTTCCAAGATCTTCTGTGGACGAGGTGTTTAATTTGGTATTGCAGGATGCAATAGATGCAGAGGCAGGCTTGCCACCTACCGTGCAAGATCTCGGAAGGCCGACGGTATGGGCGGCCAAGACCTTGTTGACGGAAATCTACCTGTATCAGCAAAATTGGGAGCAGGCGGCCGCCAAATCATCCGAAGTAATTTCTTCTGGTAGGTTTGGCTTGGTCGAAGTCTCTGCATCGGAAGATTTCCAGAAAATATTCGGCCCTGATGTGGTGAATACACCGGAAGAAATCTTTTATTTAAAGTTTAATAGACAGCAAGGTTTTGGCTTGGTGAGCTATGCGCATCGGAAAACTGCTCAATACAGTTACTACGGACCGGGAGGTGTATATGCGCAGTATACGGACTCACTGAAAAACCCCTTCATCAAAAGCTGGGACAATGCCGATCTTAGAAAAGAACATATTCTTTACAATGTAGATATTGGTCTAGGACCTACTACCTGTTTGTTTAGAAAATTTAGAGATCCAGATGCAACGGCCGGAGCAGCGAACGACTACCCGTGGTATCGTTATGCTGACTTATTATTATTTCATGCGGAAGCAGACGCGCGAGCAAAGGGAGTTCCTACAGATGCGGCACTAGAAAGTTTAAACAAGGTACATAGACGGGCATATGGCTATCCTTCAACTGTTGCTTCGCCGGTTGATTTCAAGTTACAGGATTTTACCCTGGATTCATTTTTGGATAAAGTGATCGAAGAACGAGGTTACGAGACGATGTACGAAGGGAAACGTTGGTTGGATATGGTAAGGTTGGGTATTGCAAAAGAGCGGATTCTAGAGATTAAAGGCATTACCGTAGCGGATAAAGTGATGTTATGGCCGCTACCAAATTCAGAGATATTATATAACAAGGCAATGGAAGGTGAACAAAATCCGGGATACTAATAATTATTTACAGATGAAAAGAAGATGGTTAATATTGACTGGGCTCGTTTTTTTGCTTAGCGCTTCCTTCGCTCAGCCTGTGAAGCAAGTAGACCTATGTATTTATGGCGGTACCTCCGCGGGTGTTATGGCAGCCTATACGGCATCGAAGGCCGGTAAAACAGTATTGCTTATTGAGCCGGGAAAAATGCTGGGAGGAATGAGTTCCGGTGGGCTTGGACAGACGGACATTGGTAACAAATATGTAGTACGTGGCCTGGCGTTAGATTTTTATCGGAGATTGGGAAAACATTATAGTTCCTTTGAACAATGGATCTTTGAACCGCATATAGCTGAGAACACCTTTAAATGGTATATAGATCAGTGCAAGGCAGAGGTTGTTTATGAGCAGCTGTTAATGGATGTATCGAAACAAGGTACCCAGATTACGGATATTACCTTGCAATCGGCTAATAAGCTGGGAACGGTTTCAATGAAGGTGAAGGCCAAGATGTACATGGATTGTACTTATGAGGGTGATCTCTTAGCAAAAGCCGGGGTGTCATATCATGTTGGAAGGGAAGACAATAAGGTATATGGTGAAACTTTAAACGGCGTGCAGCTGCTTACAGGGCACCAGTTTCCAGACGGAGTTGACCCCTATGTTGTGCCGGGTAATCCAAATAGCGGGCTGTTATGGGGAATCAATTCAGCGCCAGTAAGCGCTAAAGGAAAGGGCGATAAAAAGGTGCAGGCGTATAATTACCGGATAGCACTGACCAATGTACCGGCGAACCGAATTCCTATTACGAAACCAGATAACTATGATCCTAAGCGTTATGAGCTGTTGAGGAGACAAAAGCAGCTTCAACCATGGAAGGAACTAAATGATGTGTTTATTTGGAGTTTAATGCCGAACGGCAAAACCGATATCAATAATCGGAATGGCTTTTCAACAGATATGATTGGAATGAGCTGGGAATACCCGGATGCCAGCTACGAGCGTCGTAGGGAAATTATCAAGGCGCATGAAGATTATACGAAGGGTCTACTTTATTTTGTTGGCCATGATCCTTCAGTACCGGCCTTCATCCGAGAGGAAATGAATAAATGGGGCTACCCCAAAGACGAATATGTGAATAATGGCCATTGGAGCCCCCAGCTATATGTTCGCGAGGCACGACGGATGATCGGAGAATTGGTGATGACACAGCGTCACTGTCAAGGCCAGGAAGTGGTAAAAGATGAGGTGGGCTACGCTGCTTATACGATGGATTCGCATAATTGCGACCGTATAGTGGTAAATGGGCAAGTGAAAAATGAGGGAAATGTGGAGGTTGGTGGATTTCCGCCATTTCCGATATCCTATAGGTCTATCACGCCGAAACGAAGCGAGGCGACCAACCTCCTGGTGCCTGTGTGCTTGTCTGCAAGCCATATAGCTTATGGTTCGATCCGAATGGAGCCAGTTTTCATGGTGCTAGGGCAATCGGCTGCGGTAGCGGCCTGTTTAGCGATAGATAAAAATGTCAACGTTCAGGAGGTAGCTACGGATGATATTAAGGCTGTATTGGCTGCAAACCCTAAAGCAGACTTGCGGAAGGTTGATTACCTGGTATTATCTACAGATAGCAAGTCTGTTAAACTAGAAGGACAGTGGGAAGAAGGACTATCAAAGGGCTATGGAAACAGTTACTTGGAAGGCAAGGCGAACGACGGTGCAGACAAAGCACGCTTTAATTTCCAGACCATACCTTCGGGGAAATACAAGGTATATATTTACTATCCCAAAACAGAAACGAGCGCACCACAAATACCATTAACGGTTTTTAATGGTCAGGAAGAGAAAAAACAATTGTTAGCCTTATCTGAGGTACAGATTAAAGGCCAGACATCCAGTACGTGGGTTCCCGTGGGTTCTTTCGAAACAGTGAAGACGGAACAACCCGTTTATGTAGAATTTGGAACAGCAGGAACGGAAGGGACAGTTGCTGCCAACGCTGTCTTGTTCGTTCCATCGGAGGATTAAGGTGCTAAATAATAGAGTTATAAGATAAAATGTATATTTAGATGGTTTTAGTTTGAGCAACATTAAAATAATAGCGCTTAAATTCCATATCCGAAAAGAAAAAAACGACAAATGAATCAAAAAACTAAACTTGCTGCCGCTATTTTCGTTGCGGCCCTCGGCTATTTCGTGGATATTTATGATCTGCTCCTTTTTAGTATTGTGCGTGTAGCGAGCCTCCAAGATTTGGGCTTGACGGGGAAAGAGTTGACGGACACCGGTATTTTGTTATTAGATATTCAAATGGTTGGCATGCTGATAGGTGGAATTGCCTGGGGGATATTAGGGGATAAGAAGGGGCGATTATCGGTGCTTTTCGGATCTATTTTGATGTATTCCTTAGCCAATGTGGCCAATGGTTTTGCACATTCAGTTACGGAATATGCCATTTATCGATTTATCGCAGGATTAGGCTTGGCGGGTGAGTTGGGTGCAGGTATCACACTTGTTGCTGAATTAATGCCGAAGGAGAAACGGGGGTATGCAACAACGCTTGTCGCGTCGGTGGGCATATCGGGTGCTGTGGTTGCTTATTTTGTCTCTGATTTATTTCATTGGCGTACCTCTTTTTTCATTGGTGGTGGTTTGGGGCTTTTGCTTTTGTTGTTGCGAGTGGGAGTTGCCGAATCGGGGATGTTCTATCAAGCCAAAAGGGCCGAAAGCCGCGGGGATTTTATGGGTTTATTTAGATCGAAAGCTAATCTCCTAAAATACCTCCGATGTATTCTTATCGGGATGCCTTTGTGGTATGTAGTGGGTATCTTGGTTACGTTATCCCCGGAGTTTGGTAAACTTTTAGGGGTGAAGGGTGATATTAACGCGGGTGTTGCGGTAGCTTGGTGTTATGGCGGGATGGCGTTGGGAGATATTGCAAGTGGGCTGTTAAGTCAGGCGCTGAAAAGCCGCGTCAAAGTGGTATATCTCTTTTTGTTTTTGGCGGTGGCTAGTATATCGGTTTACTTTTTTGTGCCCGGCATCTCCTTAACATGGTTTTACCCTTTATGCGGTTTGCTAGGGTTTTCTGTAGGCTACTGGGTCATTTTTATGACTATTTCCACCGAGCAGTTTGGGACGAATATACGGTCGACGGTGACAACCACTGCACCCAACTTCGCTAGGGGCGCCTTGGTACCCTCTACTATTTTGTTTCACCTCCTGACGCAATGGACGGGATCAATGATTTATGGAGGAGCCTTAGTAGGGGGACTATTATTGGGTTTAGCCTTCTGGGCCGTAGGAGGAATGAAAGATACCTTCCACAAAGATTTAGATTATATAGAAGACATGAATTAATTTTTTAACCAATATACTTTCCTTTTTATGAAACCATCATGATTTGCCAATCACACAGTAAAATGAACTAAGCGTAGCGCTCTTGAACGCCGCGGAAAAACATACAAAAAGTGAAAAATAAATCATGATAGCTTCATCACCTTTAAAAAACAAATTATATACAGATGAAAAAATTACTTTTGAGTATCCTCACCTTGTTGAGCATTTGTGCTTGTAGCCCTAAACAACAAGAGGGAGAAGAAGCAGACATTATTATTTACGGTGGTACATCGGCCGCAATTACGGCCGCTGTACAGGCAAAAAAGTCGGGCAAATCTGTTATTGTAGTTTCTCCGGATAATCATTTAGGCGGACTTTCATCGGGGGGCTTGGGCTTTACTGACACGGGAGATAAGTCGGTTATTGGTGGCTTAGCTCGTGATTTTTATCATAGGGTTTATATGGCCTATCAGGACAGCGCTACTTGGCGCTGGCAGAAGCATTCTGAATATGGCAATAAAGGACAGGGGACACCCGCCATTGATGGAAATGCACGAACCATGTGGATATTTGAGCCACACGTGGCAGAACTGGTTTTTGAAGATTATGTAAAGGAATTCGATATAGATATACGCCGAGACGAATGGCTCGACCGGGAAAATGGGGTGGAGAAAAGGGACGGAAGAATCGTTTCTATTAAGACCTTAAACGGGAAGGTGTTTCGTGGTAAGATGTTTATTGACGCTACTTATGAAGGTGATTTGATGGCTGCTGCAGACGTGAGTTACCATGTAGGGCGCGAGGCTAACAGCCAATATGGCGAAAAATGGAATGGCGTGCAAACAGGTGTCTTACATCATGGGCACTGGTTTAAGTCGAACATCAGTCCTTACAAAGTGGCGGGCGATAGTACAAGTGGTTTACTTTATGGTGTTTCCGCCGAAGATCCAGGTAACTACGGTGAAGCCGATAAGCGTGTACAAGCCTATTGTTTCCGTATGTGCTTGAGCAATCATCCAGACAATCGCGTACCCTTTCCTAAACCTGAGAACTATAAACCAGAAAACTATGAGTTGTTAGCTCGTGTATATGCTTCAGGTTGGCGAGAGACCTTCCAGAAGTACGATCCTATTCCCAATAGAAAAACGGACACAAATAACCATGGGCCTTTTAGCACAGATTTCATTGGAATGAATTATGATTATCCGGAAGCCAGTTATGAACGAAGGAAGGAGATTATCAAGGAACATGAGGATTATCAGCAGGGCTTGATGTATTTCTTAGCAAATGATCCAAAGGTGCCAGACGATGTACGTACTGAAATGGCGCAATGGGGATTGGCAAAGGATGAATTTAAAGACAATGGCAATTGGCCTCATCAGATTTATGTGCGGGAGGCACGTAGGTTAGTTGGTGCTTATGTGATGACGGAGCATGATACCTTTAGCGACCGTGAAATCAAGGATCCAGTTGGGATGGGATCTTATGCCTTGGATTCACATAATGTACAACGTTATGTGAAAGAAGATGGCTTCGTTCAAAACGAAGGGGACATCGGCGTCTCCCCGAAAAAAGGACCTTATAAAATAGCTTATGGCGCTCTTATTCCTAAGAAAGAAGAATGCACGAATCTATTGGTGCCTGTCTGCGTTTCCAGCTCACATATCGCTTTCGGCAGTATCCGTATGGAACCCGTTTTTATGATTCTCGGTCAAAGTGCCTCGTTAGCCGCTTCCTTGGCTATTGATAAAGGTGTGGGTGTGCAGGATGTAGCCTATGCCGCATTGGAAAAACAACTGAAAAATGAGGAGCAGGTACTGGAGAAACCTGTTCAATAAATTGATTCAACAGGGGGCTGTAAAGTCCCTTGTTGAATTAACGTAAATCGATGAGGGAGGTTAATCGCCTTGCTTCATTAGTCGCATTTTTAGCGCTACTTAGTAGACGTATTATTAAATCATACCTCCCATATAGGGGTCTGTTGTACTTACGGTACCTGTTTCGACATGACCAGCGAAACGTTGCTCATAATGAGGATATCCTTCAACTTGTACGCTGTAATCATACCATCCCGAAGTGTTTTTTAATTCCATGAGCACTTCTCTTGCGCCAGCAGGAAGTTGCAGGGTTTTGGGCTCCTGCTTATAAGATCTATCCGTTATTGTCAATGACAGTTCTTTAACAGATCGATTTTCAAGATGAAGCCTTAGCTTTGTTTTATCGCTGAAAGCACTTACTTCGGCCAATATTTCAGGATCCTGATCATTACCTTTGAATTCCCGGTAGAAACCATTTGGAGCGTAGGCCCTGAAATGATAGTTGTTTTGATCAAACGCGTTTAATGGAAGCTGATAGGATAGCGGCTCATTTTCTTTTACTGCAAAGTTCCAGTTATGGCCGATTTCCTTTTCATTGCCGAAAAAATTGATTGCGTATAGCTGAAAAGGGGCACCTATTGCCTTCGTTTTTGGCAAATCACCTTTACATAAGAAATGAAAATTTATTTGCTGACTCTTTTTGTCTAAAAAAGCATTTAAAACCAAGTTGTATGGAATGGAGCATGCGGGTTTTATGCCGGGCTCTTGTCTGGGTAATACTGCATGCCAATCTTGGTTTTTTGCCATCTCATCCAGGGCATCTTGAGGAACTTTTTTAAAGTTGCCGGGTAACATTTTTTCTTTTGCTGAAAAAATACCTTCAATATATTGATTTCTATCTATTGTCAAAGAGTTAAGCGCTTTCTCTTCACCATTTGGGCGGAATACGGAGCTTAGGTTACCGCATATAGTGCGTCGCCAAGCACTCACGTTTTCCTCGATAATTCTTTTTCCTGTTTTGTGTTCTATAAAGTGCTCTAGAAATTGTAGAGAAGAGGTGTGATCAAATACTTCGCTATTTACATAGCCACCCTTCGACCAAGGTGAGGCCACCACCAATGGAACTCTAAAGCCGAGACCTATCGCATCTTTTTCATCCACAAATTCATCGGCTGTCTTCAGCCCATCAGCTAGCGCGCCGTCTTCCTTTCTGTCGCTGTGCGGTGGAACGAAAGGAGGAATATGGTCGAAATATCCGTCATTTTCGTCATAGGTTAAGATAAAGATTGTTTTTTTCCAAACTTCAGGATTCTTCGTTAGAATATCTAAAGCTTCCGAAACATACCATGCACCATACCAAGGCGCTCCTGGATGATCGGAGAAATTGCAGGGAGCTACTAACCACGATACCGTAGGCAATTGATTTGAGGTAACGTCTTTTCGAAATTGATGGAAGATATCACCTTTTGGAGCCTTTACTTCTTTGCCGTCAATGGCGATAGTTTCCAGTTCATGATAATGCGGATCTGCAGTATTTGTCACAAAAGCGCGTGCATGTATTTCCTTTTCTAGTGTACTTAGTTTATCAAAATTGGCCACACTGTACAATGCTATATCTTGTTCCAAAGTAGCAATTTTTTCTTGCGTTTCTTTTAATGCTTTCTTGGTTAAATTACCCCTTTCTAAAAGAGTCGTCAAACGTTTCAATTCGGATTCCATAAATGCCCGATGGGCGGAATGAAATCGAACATGATATTGCTTAGAAAATTCCAAGTTATTATCGGTGAAGTTGGCTAACCAATCTTCTTCTTCTCCTTCAAAACCAACGGGAAGACTCAGCTCATTCTGATATACTTTCCATGGAATACCGGCCTCTTGTAATCGTTCCGGAAAGGTTTTCCATCCCACATTCTGATAGTTAATCTGATCATTATTAACATGAGCTACTGATTGTGGATTATGCGCCTCTTCGCGTATGGAGGCCGACCAGAAATAGGAGCGGTTTGCGCTGGTACCGGTGAGCGATGAGCAAAAATGTTGGTCGCATACAGTGAAGGCATCCGCCAAGGCATAATAAAACGGAATATCCTGTCTGTCGTAATAACCCATCGTTAATGGCATATGCTGATAGGTTTTATTTCCAGCTTTTTTGGCTTCTAGCCAAGTATCCATTTTTCCATAATTACGGGCTTCTACCATATCGTTCCATCCATGGGGTAAAGATCCCATCCAGGTGGCTTTTGTATTTTTGATATCGAGACGAAAAGGAGGAAACGTTTCTTCTTTTTTGTTTGTTTGTAACCATACGGGAAGGCCGTTGGGTAAGTGGATAGCTCGTGGATCATTGAAACCTCTTACACCTTTAAGGGTGCCATAGCAATGATCAAAGGAGCGATTTTCTTGCATTAGAAATACGATGTGCTCAGCATCTAAATAGGTGGTGCCGGGAAGTGCATTGATCGCCAAAGCTCGCTGAATGGAAGCGGGTAGGTTATTGGCTAACGCGGTACTGCCAGCCAATAGGGATGCTTTTTTTAAAAAGGATCTTCTTGATTCCGTCATAAGAATTATTGTAGCCACCATTTATTTGGTGTATATTGTCATTTGATTGATTTGTGTGCAAAGTTATAAAAAGACTATTAACTGATTATTACAAACACTTAAACATTGTAGGGTTTTTATACACATTATGCAGCGCACCATTTATCTCTCACTTCCGTTTGTTGCAAAAGAATGTAGAGAAAAAAACTTATTTAAAACCGGTGAGTTATAGTTAAATGAATACTATTCTTCAAATCTGTGCAATTTTAATGTTAATCGCTTGTGGGAGCAATAATAATAAGGAAAAAGTTGATAAAAGGAAAACAGTTGGAACGGTTGAAAGATTACATACTAGCCTCGACAAGCTGATCAATCCAACGGCTAAGGTAGAAGTAATTGCGGAAGGATTTACCTGGAGTGAAGGACCTTTGTGGGTAGATGAACACCAATTCTTACTCTTCTCGGATGTCACCAACAATAAGGTTTATAAGTGGTCAGAAAGAAAAGGACTAGAGGAGTATCTTACACTGGCTGGCTACACAGGTAAAATTGAAAGAGGAGGAGAAATGGGTTCGAACGGCTTACTTCTTGATTTAAATGGAAACCTTGTACTGTGTCAGCAGGGCAATAGGCAAATAGCTAAGATGGATGCTCCTCTTGTATTACCTAAGTCAAGCTATATTTCGTTAGCAAACAGATTTAATGGAAAAAAATTTAATAGTCCGAATGACATTATACAACGAAGTAATGGCGACCTATTTTTTACGGACCCACCGTATGGCTTAAATGACCAAGAAATAGAGAAAAAGGAACTAAGTGTTAATGGTGTTTATAAGCTTGATACCTTGGGAACGTTAACGTTACTTATCGATACCTTAAGCAGACCAAATGGATTGGCACTTAGTCCGAATGAAGATAAACTCATCGTAAGCAATTCTGACGGTCAAAAGCCAATGTTATACGCTTACGACATTGATAATAACGATTCTTTAAAGGCAGCAGGAATAGTTTTTAATTTCCAGAAGTATGGCGGGGCACCAGATGGATTTAAAATTGATGATCAAGGAAATATCTTTACTAGCGGGCCTGGAGGAATATGGATTTTTAACGATGAATATGTTCCCATAGGTAAAATAAAGCTGTCGCACGCCGTATCTAACTGTTGCTTGGCTGATGACGGAAAAACACTCTACATAACAGCAGGGCGGCAGGTTTTACGGTTGGAGATGAGGTAGAAAAGATATTCTTATCTTTGTTGCAAAACTTAGAGAATGGATTGGAAAAAGCTACTTTCTGCAAAACGTTGGGGATATGAACATCGCGAAATAAAAAATCAAGACATTGCAAGATCTGAATTTCAACGCGATTACGATCGTTTAATATTTTCATCTCCATTTAGAAGGCTACAGAACAAGACACAGGTTTTTCCTTTGCCAGGCAGCGTTTTTGTACATAATAGACTTACCCACAGCCTTGAAGTAGCAAGTGTTGGTAGATCGTTGGGGCGTATATTTTATACAAAGTACAAAGAAGCGAAGGAAGGGGTAGATGAGAGATACCCATATTTGCAAGAAATAGGAAACATCGTTTCTAGCGCTTGTTTGGCCCATGATATGGGGAATCCCGCTTTTGGGCATTCCGGTGAATCGGCTATTTCTCATTACTTTTCTAATGGAGAAGGACTTAAATTTAAGTCGGAAGTAACGGAGGAGGAATGGCAGGATTTAGTTCATTTTGAAGGCAATGCCAATGCGCTTCGGATATTAACCCACCAGTTTAGTGGAAAGGAAGGTGGAGGATTTGCGTTGACCTACAGTACGTTGGCAGCAATTGTGAAATATCCTTGTGCAGCGATAGATGGAAACCTGAAAGGACAAGGCTTACACCGTAAAAAATACGGCTACTTTCAACCGGAAAAGGAATCTTTCATAAAGGTTGCAGAAGAGCTCGGCATGTTAAAAGACGCAAATCATAGCGATGTATATAAACGCCATCCATTGGTATACCTCGTTGAAGCGGCTGACGATATCTGTTATAATATTATTGATGTGGAAGACGCGCATCGTTTATCCATCCTATCTCCCGAAAGAGTGGAGGAATTACTTATTCCGTTAACCAATGACAACAATATCCTTAAACGATTAGCTAGCATTGAAGATGTTGATAGTCGGGTAAGTTTGCTTCGAGCAAAATCTATTAGTACTTTAATCCAACAATGTTCACAAGTATTTTTTGAAAATGAACAGGCAATACTGAATGGAACATTCGAAGCATCACTGATAGACAATATAAATCCTCATCTAAAAGAGGTTATGAATAAGATTGAGGAAATTTCGGTCGAAAAAATATACAATGCACCCACTGTAGTGCAAATTGAAGTTGCAGGTTATAAAGTAATGAGCGGCTTGTTGGAAGAGTTTGTACCAGCATATATTCATAATTCCTCCGCTTACGATAAAAAAGTAGTAGCCCTGATTCCCAGTCAGTATAAAAATACCGACAAAACAACCTATGAAAAAATAAGGTCCGTTTTGGACTTTGTTTCGAGCATGACTGATTTATATGCTGTAGAGCTTTTTAGAAAGATAAAGGGAATTTCTTTTCCTTCTTTGGATTAAGTCAAGGTTTATACTTTTGTGTATATGTGTTTAAGGTGTGAAGGCAAGCGTCTTTAAAATGAAGGTTAATTTGTCGTTTAATGGCAGCGACATCGCCAAATATTTTTTTTTCATAACGAGTTCGTTTTCATAGGAATTCAAGCTTCTCGCCAACAGGCTCGAGGTTCCCGCAAAAAAAGTATTCAAAAAAATCATCGCTTGGAACTTTGCTACAACGGCAGTACATCAACATGCAAATCGCAAATTCCTAGGCGATATTTAAATGGAACGGAGGGGCTATGCCAAGCAGTATAATTATCTGGGAAGTCGTTGAAATAGGCTAACAACGGCACGTCCTGTTAAAAGCACCTACCATTGGCTGTCGAAAATGCCGCCTCCAAAATTTACGTCTAGCACAGGGAGGCACTAACGTTCCTGTAAATTTTGCAGCGGCGAGTTTTTGGTTACTTTTTGCGGAAAAAAGTAACACAAATTGAAAAAATTGAATAGGAAATCCTTCATTTAAAATCATCAAGCTATAGATGTTAAACAAACTTGTGTTAAGGCAAAAAACTATTTTGGTTTTTGGTATATAAATATTATTTTTATTGAAATTTGAAGGTTATGCGCCGTGAACTACTTCATTTTTCAATGATGATTGACAGCCGTTTCGACAAAGGGAGTGTAAGGAAAAGAAACTTTTGGCTTTTAATTAAAGCCCTTTTTTCTTGAAAACCTTCTCCTAAATGTTTAATAATGGTTTTTACACCATTTATGAGCTAAGTATGCAAAATTGTTGCTAAAAGTGTAATTTTGCATTTCCATGAGAAAAAAAAATCCACAAGAGAGAAGAGTAATTGAAAATATAGCCGTAATTGATATTGCTGAAGAGGGAAAAGGTGTAGGAAAAGCAGAGGATATGGTGCTATTCATTGAAAAGGCTATACCCGGTGACATCGTAGATGTGGAGCTTTTTCGTAAGAAAAAGAATTTTGCTGAAGCAAAAATTAAAGAAATAAAACAAACATCTGAACATAGGAGAGATGCCTTTTGTGATCATTTCGGCGTTTGTGGTGGATGCAAATGGCAACATATGGATTATACTGCTCAACTGCTTTATAAACAAAAGAGTGTGGATAACGCGCTTACTAGAATTGGTAAGGTAGATACTACCACAATGGAACCCATTCTTCCCTCAGAAAAAACAACCTATTATCGAAATAAGTTAGAATATACTTTTTCTAATAAACGTTGGTTAACAACAGAGGATGTTGCAAACGAAGAAGAGCATAATATGAATGCTTTGGGTTTCCATGTTCCCTTAAGGTTCGATAAAATTCTTGATATAGAACATTGCTATCTTCAACAAGATCCTTCAAACAACATTCGCAATGAACTGAGAAGCTTTACGCTCGAAAATCAGATAAGTTATTATGATCTTCGAAATCACGAAGGTGCTTTGCGTAATTTAATGATCAGGACATCTACTACTGGAGATCTAATGGTAGTGGTGGTTTTTGCCTATGCAGAGGAAGAGCAAATAAGGCTGGTAATGGATTTTTTAAAGAATAGGTTTCCAGAAATTACCTCGTTGTTATATATTGTTAACCAAAAAAAGAACGATACGATTTTCGACCAGGATATCATCCTTTATGCGGGCATAGATCATATTTTTGAAGAAATGCCTTTTAATAACCAGGGGACTAAATTAAAATTTAAAATTGGTGCCAAATCGTTTTATCAAACAAATTCTGAACAAGCCTATGAATTATATAGGATAACCAAAGAATTTGCTGGTTTCAAAGGAGATGAACTTGTTTACGATTTATATACGGGAGCAGGTACTATTGCTAATTTTATTGCTCGTGACGTAAAGCAGGTAATAGGAATTGAATATGTGCCGGTGGCGATTGATGATGCTAAACTGAACTCGGAACTGAACGGTATTGGCAACACGAGTTTCTTTGCCGGGGATATGAAGGACGTGCTGACGCCTGATTTCATGCGCGAACACGGTAAACCCGATGTGGTGATAACAGATCCACCACGCGCTGGAATGCATCCTGACGTTATAGCAAGATTACTTGAGTTAGCCTCTCCAAAAATTGTATATGTAAGTTGTAATGCAGCTACGCAGGCACGGGATTTAGCTTTGTTGGCTGAGAAATATGAGATTAAACGAATAAAACCAGTGGATATGTTTCCACATACGCAACATGTGGAAAATGTCGTTTTGTTAGAACTAAAATAGTTATGCGTTGTGTGTTATGAGCAAAAACACATTTGGTTCTCGTAAGTGATCTCGCAACTAACAACTCGTAGCTCATAACTAAATATAAAATGGATTTAGAAGAATTATTAGCCGCCCAAGCAGGAGATGATGGCCAGACACCAAAAAAGGAAAGCCCTTTAAAAAGTTTAAAGACAGACTTAAACTTTTATAAGGATTCTATTAAAGAAGTAGCGATCGAGATAATGGCTGAAGGACTTTCTCAGTATCCTATTTTTGTTGCGCATCAGCACGAGGTGAGCCTAGGCGAACTTATTTTGGATAGAAATGAGTTGGGAACGCAATGGACGATACAGGCATCTACCCTAGAAGAATTTATCGAAAAGGGTGTTATTCTTAAGAATAGAAAAGACCATTTCATAAAAACCTATAAAAGGCCGGAAGATTATATGTGTTTGTTTGTAGTGGTACCTGAAGGAGCGAATTTTGTGTTTTTTCCCTACAAGTAGAATTCTTTTTTGGATTTAAGTTTTTAACCACCTCATAGTATGTTGGAGACGGACTATAGGGCCTATTGCTTTCTATACAAGCTCCTGCCCTTTTCGTTCTTTGGAACATCTGTGCTTGCGCGCATTATCCCTACGTTTTGCTTAAAATATCGCCTAGGAAATTTGCGGTTAGCAAGTTGATGCACTACCGATGAAGCAAAGTTCCAAGCGATGAGTCTTTGCTCCACTTTCCGCGGAAGAAAGTGGAAAAAATTAAATATTCCTTTTCTATTTGGCAACTGACTTTTAATGAAGGCTATGCAGTGTTGAGATTTATCGAACGTTAGGCCGTCTGAGGTTGAAACCAAATCATCAAGTCAATTTTGAAAACTATTTCTTATCTTTGCTTCTACATCGCTAAAGGGGTGCCTTGTTTTTTATAAAACACAAATCAAGGCTGAGATTATACCCGTCAGTATGAAGTGAACGGCTATCGTTGCTTTCTGCTGAGCACCTGATCCGGATAATGCCGGCGTAGGGAGGGAATACCGTTAAAGGTTAATTGAATTTATTGGAAAAAGCTGTTGCAACCCCAGCAAGCAGTAAGAACTTTAACAAAAATTATTATCGTGAAGAAAGTATTATCACTATTGGCTATCGCAGTAGCAAGTCCGGTTTTATTGTGGGCTCAGAATAGTCTAACAGTGAAAGTTATGGATGAAAAGAATGAAAAGCCTTTGGTTGGGGCAACGATTTCGCTGGTTGGATCACTTGCAAATGGCCAGACCAATCACCTCGGAAACTCCTCATTTAAAAATATAAAGGACGGCACATACCTTATTCGTGCCAGTTATCTTGGATACAGATCTGCTGAGAGGAAAATTGAAATAACGGCTGATGAGCAAGTAGTACTAATGCTTGAATCAAGGGAATTTGTTGCGGATGAAGTAGTTGTAAGTGCTACAAGGGTAAATGCAAATTCCGCAACAACTTATAAGAATTTAGATAAAGAAACGCTTGCTAAATCTAATCTCGGACAAGATTTACCCTATTTATTGGACCAAACCCCTGGAGTCGTAACTTATTCGGATGCGGGAGCCGGCGTTGGTTATACGGGGATACGCATTCGCGGTAGTGATCCGACAAGGATTAATGTTACTGTTAATGGTATACCCTATAACGATGCAGAAAGCATGGGTTCTTTTTTTGTAAATCTTCCCGATTTCGCCTCCTCTGTTGACAATATTCAGATTCAGCGTGGAGTTGGATCGTCTACAAATGGTGCTGGGGCTTTTGGTGCCAGTATTAATATACAAACCAACACAAAAACGGATACGGCTTATGCAGAACTGGATAATACCTTTGGGTCATTTAATACCTGGAAACATACCGTGCGTATAGGCACCGGACTTATAAACAATAAGTTTACATTTGACGGCCGTTTATCTAGCATTAAATCAGATGGATTTGTAGACAGGGGTGCATCTGATCTAAAGTCATTTTTTCTAAGTGGTGCCTGGTATGGGAAGAATAGTTTGCTGCGAGCAAACGTGTTCTCAGGTAAAGAGAAAACATATCAGGCCTGGAATGGTGTTCCTGAGGAGAAATTGTTTGGTAATGCAGACGATTTAGAAGGGTATATTTCAGCAAATGGTTTAGGTGGCAGGGATGAAGAGAATATCCTGAATGCGAATCCAAGAACGTATAACTCATTTCTTTACAAAGACCAAAATGATAATTATCAGCAAGATCATTATCAATTACTGTACTCGAACAATGCCGTTACTAATTTAGTGTTAAATGCCGCCTTACATTATACACGAGGAAGGGGCTATTACGAAGAATATAAGCCAGGGGCCTCCTATGGAGATTACGGTCTGCAGCCTGTTGTTATTGGTGACAGCACCTTGAACAAAACAGACCTTGTAAGGGAGCGCTGGTTATCCAATCATTTTTACGGTATTACTTATTCTGCGGACTATAAACCGAGTGATCGGTTGAATTTCACATTAGGAGGTGCCTACAATGAATATAAAGGTGACCATTTTGGTGATATCACCTGGTCAAGAAATCCGCTTTTCACGCGCCAGGAAAACTACAACTTTGAGATAGATCATTCATTTGACACAAAATATCGCTATTATTTCAATGATGCTAAAAAAACAGATTTCAATGTTTTTGGTAAGGGAGCGTATAAAATAGGGAATGCGAGTTTTTTTGCAGACCTACAATACAGAAGGGTTGCCTATTCCTTCCTCGGATTCGATCGCAACTTAAACAATGTTCAGCAAAACAGTACGATGAATTTCTTTAATCCTAAAATAGGCTTAAGTTATCAGTTCGAAAATAACAGTAATGCCTATATTTCTTATGCCATAGGAAACAAAGAGCCCGTACGGGACGATTTTGAGAATTCTACACCCGATAGTAGGCCGAAGCATGAGCATATGCAAGATATTGAAATGGGTTATCGCATCACACATGCTAATTTTAATGCAGGTGTAAATGCTTATGCAATGCTCTATAGAGATCAACTTATTTTAACCGGACAAATAAATGATGTAGGGGCACAAACACGCATGAATGTTCCGGATAGCTATCGTATGGGAGTTGAAGCAGATGTAACGTGGCAACCAATAAGTAACTTTTCTTGGGCAGTAACGGCTGCATGGAGTAGAAATAAAATAAAAGATTTTTACGAATACATCAATATATATGATGAAAATTGGGGTATTGCTGATCAACAGGTCAACCATTATTCAAATACTAATATTGCATTGTCACCCTCATTCGTTGGATCAAGCGAAATAGCATATAGACCTATTGCAAAAGCAGAAATAGCTTTTATTTCTAAATATGTGTCAAGACAATATTTAGATAATACTTCCGACACCAACAGAAGTTTGGATGCATTTTTTGTTAATAATCTGCGGTTAAGTTATCACTTAGCTTTTAAAGGCGTAAAAAATGTAGGATTATCATTGCTGGTTAATAACCTATTTGATCAGCAATATGAATCGAATGGATATACATATAGCTCGATCTATCAAGGAGATCCTGCCGTGTATACTAATAACTTCTATTTCCCACAGGCGGGTACGAATTTTCTTTTAGGACTTAACCTTAAATTTTAGTGCTGGGAGGTAAAACCGGTCTACCTCCCCATATATATTATTGCATCGTCAATGCATATACAGCAAAAGAAGCAAGCCAATGTTCTCCCATGTAGTCACCACTGGCTACATGGGGCAAGGCGGCCAATAAATGCTCATTTGCTAATTTAATCAAGAAGGCCTTGTTCTCCTTTGTGTGATGAGCGATACCGTATAAACACCAGGCCCTGCTTAGGTTTAAACCATCAAGATGTACTAATTTACCATCTGTTCGATCACTGACAGTGCCAGGTTGTAAGGTAACTTCGCCCGTAAACAGACTAGGCAAGAATTTTTCTATCCATTGTTGGTATACTTTCGTAGGTAATATACGCCACATGAGGTCTGCTTCCTCCAAACAAGGACTTAGAAAGTCGGAACCCCCAGGTTCCCAAGTAATAGGACAAGCACTGTCATTTTTATAAAACCGAATGGCCGTTTCATTGATGATATTTAAAAGCGAATCGTTATCCGTTTGCTTAGCGTAATCATGAGCTAAGGTTAGTCCGAAAGCAAGATTGCTATGTTCCCCAACCCTTACTGGATAATTCATCTTCGGCAAATAATTGATATATAAGCGGACTAGCTGTTTCGCTAATGGGGCTAAATTGGTACTAAGTTGCTTACCTAACGGATCATTCCATGTTAAAAGCTCTCTTTGTAATTCCAGTAGCCATGCCCAGCCATATGTGCGCTCAAAGCCTTTTTGAGCATCTTCTTCAAAAATTTTTACCTCTTTAGCGATATTTTCGGCAGATAAATTGGCGGTTAGTTTGGAACGAATTTCAGGTGCCTCCGGTAACCCGGGATAAAGTTTCAGTAATCTTACCAGCATCCAATGGCCATGTACACTGCTGTGCCAATCAAAACATCCGTAGAAAGCAGGATGATAGGCTTTCGGTTTAGTTATTAGTGAAGAATCGGAAAAAGTGACACTCGTTTTATAAGGAAACTCCTGTTGCATACATTTCAACGGAAGCTTTGCTAAATGGGAGGCTCCAGCTGGCGTAAGTACGTACTTCCCGTGCTGTTCTTCATATAATTTTTCTTGGGCGGAAAGGGGGAAGAAATAAAAAAATGCACAGAGAAACATTAAAAATTTACGATTCATGTTGAGAAAGAAAGAAGATAAAAAATAAACGTTAAGGTATCTTTCAAACATAGATAAATTGATTTTTATATGCAAATAGGAAAGCACGCTAATAAAGATCAAAGTTATTTTTATATTAGAGTCATTATTGGAATAAAATTTAAATACTTGACGTTGACCTAACCCTGTTTTAAATTTATGAACAAGCACTATATTTCTATGATACTACTCACCCTTTTCGCTTCCTGTACAGATAAAGAAACGAATAAACAAGCCTATAGTTGGCCTAATGTAACCGCCCCTATAGCAGAAAAAACACCTTTTAAAAGAATAACTCATGGTGATACGGTAGTCGACAATTATTTTTGGATGATAGACTACTTTAAGAAAGGCCCTGATAGTAATAAAGTGGTTGATTATCTAAAAGCCGAAAATGCCTATCTAGATACGATGATGGCTGGAACAAAGGCCTTTCAAGAAAGCCTATTCAAGGAGTTGAAAGCAAGGATTAAAGAGAAGGATGAATCGGTACCCTATCTTAAAAATGGCTATTACTATTACACCCGAACAGAGGAAGGGAAACAGTATTACAAATATTGTCGTAAAAAGGGTAGTCTAGAAGCGCCCGAGGAAATCTTATTAGATGTGGATGAGATGGCCGAAGGGCATGCGTATTACAGTGCAACCGGCTTCAGTATTAGTCCGAATAACAAATTAATGGCATATGGCGTTGATACAGTTTCGCGTAGAGAGTACGTGATTTACATTAAAAACTTAATGACGGGCGAGTTATATAAGGAGGTTATAAAGGGAACTACGGGAAGTGTTGCCTGGGCAAATGACAATACAACCTTTTTCTACACGGCGAAAAATCCTGTCACCTTGTTGACGGAAAAAATCATGAAACATCGTTTAGGGGGAGATGTAGTAAAGGATCAGATAGTATATGAAGAAAAAGACAATAGTAATTATATAGGAGTGGGCAGGGCTAAATCTGGTAAATTTATCTATATCTATTCAGGCGCCACTACAAGCTCCGACACTAGATTTATATCAGCAGATGAACCTGACGCTTCCTTCAAAATATTTCAACCTCGAATAAAAGATGTTTTATATGATGTAACGGCGTTGGAAGATAAGTTTCTAATCGTAACAAATAAAGATGCTTTAAATTTTAAGCTAATGGAATGCCCGCTTGACAAAACAGGTATTGAAAACTGGAAAGAAGTTATTCCTCATCGGAAAGAGGTATTATTAGAAGGGGTGGATGAGTTTAAGGATTTTTTGGTTGTCTCTGAACGGAAAAATGGACTTACGCAGCTTAGCATAAGGAATCTAGAAACCGGGGATGCGCACTACCTGGATTTTGGTGAAGCTGCCTACACAGCTTATACTACTGCAAATATGGAGTATAATAGCGCTGTTTTAAGATACAGTTACACATCGCTCGCCACACCCTCTTCTACATATGACTATCAAATGGCTGATCGTAAAAAGAATTTGTTGAAACAGCAAGAAGTACTTGGTGGTTATAATGTGGAGGATTATAAAACGGAAAGACTTTATGCAAAGGCCGAGGATGGCACGGAGGTTCCTATTTCACTGGTTTATAAAAAGGGTATTAAAAGGGATGGATCAACTCCTTTATTACTTTATGGCTATGGATCTTATGGAGCATCTATGGATCCTACCTTCAGTAGCACACGCTTAAGCTTGCTTGATAGGGGGTTTGTATATGCGATAGCACATATAAGAGGGGGACAGGAACTGGGTAGGCAATGGTATGAAGATGGTAAGATGATGAAGAAGATAAATACATTTACGGATTTTATTGATTGCGGGAAATACCTAATCGACCAGAAGTTTACGTCTAAAGGGCATCTTTATGCACAGGGCGGGAGCGCTGGTGGGCTATTAATGGGTGCTGTAATGAATATGGCTCCTGAATTATGGAATGGCATAATTGCCCAGGTACCGTTTGTAGATGTGGTTAATACGATGCTAGATGAAACAATCCCGTTGACTACAAATGAATTTGACGAGTGGGGAAATCCTAAAAACAAAGTGGCATATGATTATATGAAAAGTTATTCTCCATATGAAAATATAGAAGCCAAGGCATATCCTAATCTCTTAGTGACGACGGGGCTGCACGATAGCCAGGTGCAATATTTTGAACCGGCAAAATGGGTAGCTAAACTTCGTGCGACAAAAACAGATAAAAAGGTGCTCTTATTGAAAACGGATATGGAAGTAGGACATGGCGGTGCTTCGGGTAGATTCGATTATCTTAAAGACATCGCCTTAAATTATGCTTTCCTGTTTGCATTGGAGGGAATAGTGGAATAGTTGGTTAGTTAAATGGTTAAGTAGTTGAATGGTTGAGCTGTCAATAAATGCTCGTTCAACTATTTCTCTACTTAACAACTCAACTTGTTAAATGCGTAAACTATTCGGTGAGCTCGCCCCTGATATTTACTTCCACCCATTTTGCAACCTCACTTTGGCTTTCAAACTCACCCTGTAAATACATGAGCTTGGTTACTGCCGCTTCAAAGGTCATGTCAAAGCCACTTAAAATACCCATGTCTTTAAGCCAATGACTTGTTTCGTACCTACCAAGTTCTACGGAGCCCACTTTGCATTGAGAAATATCTACAATGTTTTTATCGTTTTTTATAGCGCTTCTCAGCATATCTAAAAACCAGTCATCGGTAGTAGTATTTCCCGAACCAAAGGTTTCCATAATGACGGACCTCGCATCCGATTCCAATACAGCCTTTACTACTTGCTTGCTAATTCCTGGATATAATTTAAGTACGGATATAGAATTGTCAATGTTTGTATGCAAAATAAACTCTTTACCGGTATTGTTCATGAGTGCCGGGCGATTGTATTTTAAGTGAACGCCTGCTTCCACTAGCACGGGGTAATTTGGCGATCTAAAAGCTTCGAATTTAGCGGAGTTATATTTAAAAGAACGATTTCCTCGAAATAATTTGCTGTCAAAGTAAATACAAACCTCTTGTATTAAGGATCTTCCTTGCTTTTTCGCTGATGCTATTTCTAGGGCAGTTATCAAGTTTTCTCGTGCATCTGTCCTTATCTCTCCTATAGGTAATTGAGATCCTGAAAATATGACAGGTTTTTGCAAGCCTTCTAACATGAAACTTAATGCGGATGCAGAAAAGGCCATGGTATCAGATCCATGTAATATTACAAAACCGTCATAAAGATCGTAATTATCTTTAATTAATTGAGCCATCTGTACCCATATAGCGGGTTGCATATTAGACGAATCAATGATGGGATCAAAAGAATGAATGGTAAGGTGGTAATTCAAGCGGCCTAGTTCGGGCACATTTTTATGGATCAGATCAAAATCAAACGGAACGAAAGTTCCTGATGTCTCATCAGTAACCATTCCAATCGTCCCCCCAGTATAGATAATTAGTATATTATTCATTATTCATATTAACATGGACATTATAGGTTGAAGCCAAATGTAAATATATTAAATACCAAAAACAATTTTAGAATTTTGTGTGGTAATATTTGCGACGTTCTCTACCGACGTATTATGTAAATCCGCTATTTTCTGCGCGATATAAAGCAGGTAGCTGCTTTCATTTGGCTTCCCTCTAAAGGGTACGGGTGCCAAATAAGGTGCATCCGTCTCTAATACGAGATGCTTTAGATCGATTTGTTCCACAACTTTATCAAGTCCTGCATTCTTAAACGTTACCACCCCCCCAATTCCGAGATAGAACCCCAACTTAATAGCCTGTTTCGCCTGCTCTATATTTCCGGTAAAACAATGGAAAATGCCAAACAGCTTATCGTCGTTTAATTCTTCCAATAAGGCAAATTGCTCGTCAAAAGCGTCTCTACAATGTATAACGATTGGTAGATTACGTTCTTTTGCCCAATTAACTTGTATACGGAAGGCTTCCTGTTGCGCTGCTAAGGTGGTTTTATCCCAGTATAAGTCTAAACCAATTTCTCCTACGGCATAAACCGTTGTGTTATCAAGATTTCTTTTTATGATATCTAATTCCTCGCGAAAGTTTTCTTTCACACTACAAGGATGCAGGCCGAGCATTGGAAAACAGTAATCTGGGTATGCAAGAACCGTTTTGAAAATTTTCTCAATAGATTCTGTATCAACATTGGGAAGAAATAAACGGGTAATATTGTTTTTTAGACAGCGTGCCAGTTGCTCTTCAAGTATATCTCCTTCGTTATAATATAAGTGGGTATGGGTATCAGTAAGCTGCATGTGAGCAAACTTATGTAAAAATATTAAAGAATAAAATGTATGTAAAGTAATAAAAGAAAAACGCCCCTGAGATTCTCAGAGGCGTTTTTCTTTTATTACTTTTTATTTTGACCTGCACTTGGCGGAACAGCCGCAGTTGGTGCGGGTTTCGCTTTTTGTGGGACGATATCTATTATCTCAACGCTAAAAGCAAGAGGTGTGTAAGGCTGAATTCCCATACTTCCTTGTTCACCGTAAGCTAATTTTGAAGGTAAAACTAATAAGGCCTTCGCTCCTTTTGGAAGTAAGGCTAAACCTTCATCCCAGCCAGGGACAACGGCGCCAACACCAATAGGGATTTTTATTGGATCATAAGGCTCGCGCATGGCATTGTAAGTACCTCCAGGTTTTTTGGCTTCTTCTTTTACACTCGTATCGAAAACCTTTCCGCCTAAGAATCTACCAGTATAATGAACAACTACAGTGTCGCCTACATTTGGTTTTGCCCCTTGGCCTTCCTTTTCAATTTTATATTTTAGTCCCGAAGCAGTTGTTTGAACGTCAAGGTTGTTCTTTTTGATATAGTTTTCGATCTTTCCTGCTTCTGAATTCTTTGCTTTTTCGCGATCTTGGGCGATGTATTTTTCAACTTCCATATTAAACAAGCTATCCGTAAGTTTTCCTTTTGGAATTACTTTGTTTATTTTAAAGGTATGTACAATGTATTTACCTTTGAATGGAGGTTTTGGTTGGCCGCTTTTCGCTACCATGGAATCAATATTTAATTTGAATACAGCACTATCGCCTTCTCCAAGCATCGATAAAGCTGTAAAAATATCACCTTTGTACATTGGCTTTTGAGCTGCTAAATAAAAAGGTTGTTCCATTTCATAGCTGCTATTAAGAAGAGAATCATTTTCGGTTGTAATGATTGCACCTAAAGAGATGAAGTCACCCTCTTTAATTTTGGTTTTACTTTCCTCTTTTACAATCTTATATTGCATGCCTCCTTCGCCATCTTTAAAACTTTGGCATGATGTTGCTCCTAACGACGTTAAAGCTGCCAAACCTAAAATAAGGGTTGTCTTTTTCATTATTTGTTTTCTTTTTACTTGTTTCGAATATTTGTTATCTGTTATGTTTATTAGAAATACTTACGAAGTTAGTTGTTCGGTATATAAAGGTAATATAGCTTTAAATTTTTGCACGACCTCTTCTAAAGGCAAATTATCATGCCCTCCGGCAGCATTTTTATGGCCGCCTCCATTAAAATATTTAGCGCATATCTCATTAGCGGGAAAATCACCAATTGAACGTAAGGATAGTTTTATCTGGTTTGTTCGGTCAATGATAAGGGCAGCTAATTTGATACCGCTGATGGATAAAGCATAATTTACAAGGCCTTCTGTATCGCCTGTTACAATATTAAAACGTGTTAAGTCGTCTTTTGTTATAGAAAAATAAGCGGTATTAAATTCCGGGAGCACCACCAATCTATTTAAAAGGCAGAAACCTAGAAATTTTAGTCTGTTTTCGGAAGAACTATTAAAAACAAATTCATGTATTTGCGCGTTCTCTGCTCCAAGTGAAATCAGATCGGCAATTACTAAATGAACCTCTGCTGTTGTGGATCTAAATCGGAAGGAACCTGTATCGGTCATAATACCTGTATAGAGACAAGAAGCAATTTCCGGTGTAATACTGGCTCGATCGTCTAGTTGATTTACGATAAAATCGTATGCTAAAAAAGCTGTGGCGGCCGCAGTGGGTGTCCAATGCCTAAAATCATCAAAACCTTCTGGATCTAAATGGTGATCAATCATAAGCTTCAGAGCAGTAGCCTTTCTTAGGGCTTCTTGCATATCATGCGTACGCGCCAATCCATTAAAATCCAAACAGAAAAGTAAATCTGCCTGTGCAATGATTTCATCAGAGATGACCTTATTCTCGGTGTAGATAATAGCTTGCTCCTGTTGAGGCATCCAATGAAGGAAAGCAGGGTAATCCGATGGAACAATCAGGTGGACTTGATGGCCTTTCGATTTTAACCACATAAACATCGCCAAAGAAGAACCTAGTGCATCTCCATCGGGTTTATAGTGCGTCGTTACAACTATTTTCTTTGGTTCGGCTAATATTTGTTTGAGCGTGGTTATCGTTAACATGCAGCGTTTTAAAGATTGCAAAGCTATTAAAATTTTTTATAGATATTCAAAGAAAAGGATATAGTCTTTGTATATATATGCACAATATTACAAAATAGGAAAATTAAGTGGCTTTAAATCTTTAGTTTTGCAAAAAATATACGATAAATAGATGATTACCAACAGAACATTCACGATGATTAAACCCGATGCCGTTGATAACGGATATATCGGAGCTATTTTAAATGATATTATTTCCGCTGGATTTAAAATCGTTGCAATGAAATATACGCACTTGACGGCAGAAACGGCTGGTGCTTTTTATGAGGTTCACAAGGAAAGGCCCTTTTATGCTGATTTGGTTCGTTTTATGAGTTCAGGATCAATTGTTGCCGCAATCTTAGAAAAAGATAATGCAGTGGAAGATTTCCGTAAATTGATTGGAGCTACCGATCCTTCTAAAGCAGATGCCGGTACTATCCGTAACAAGTTCGCAAAATCGATTGAAGCGAACGCTGTTCACGGTTCTGACTCGGATGAGAATGCAGCAATAGAAGGTAATTTCTTTTTCTCTGCATTAGAAAGGTACTAACATGATGATATAGAGGTAGAGGAATCGACCTAATTGCAGGCTCGAACCTTTACTTCTATTTGTTTATTTTTCACCTTTAAACCAATTGCATCCTATAACGTTTTACGGTTTCTTCTAAACCTAGGTACAAAGCATCTGATATAAGGGCATGGCCAATACTGACCTCCAAAAGGCCAGGAATGTGCGTATAAAAGTATTGAAGATTATCCAGATCTAAATCATGTCCCGCATTTAGACCAAGTCCCAATTCGTTTGCAACCAGGGCCGCTTCTCGATACGGCTTGATTGCTTCTAATGGATTATCCAGATAATTTTTTGCGTAAGATTCTGTGTATAATTCGATTCTGTCGGTACCTGTCTTTGCGGCAGCTTCTACCATTTTTACATCCGGATCTACAAAAATGGAAACCCTGATACCCGCTTCTTTAAATAGCGCAGTCATATCTTGTAGATAGGATTGATGTTTAATCGTGTCCCAACCATGGTTAGAGGTTATTTGCCCTAACTCATCAGGTACCAGTGTAACTTGGGCTGGTTTGTTCGCAATAACAAGATCCACAAATTTCTGTTCTCTACAGTTTCCCTCGATATTAAATTCGGTACTGATAGAAGCCTTTAAATCAAAAACATCTTGGTACCGTATATGTCTTTCATCTGGACGGGGATGCACAGTAATCCCTTGTGCACCAAATTTTTCGCAATCTAATGCAACTTTAAGCAGATTCGGATTATTGCCTCCACGACTGTTTCTCAAGGTGGCTATTTTGTTAATATTTACAGATAATTTTGTCATTTGCATATAAATGAAAACAAAAATACAAATCTGTTCTTCGCATCCGAACCGGATTAAAGGGACAATTGTAATCTGAATGTCACAACGAATATCTTATTTAGAATGATTAAAAATAAGATCCATATTTGTAGAGCAAAAGAAAGTCCTGTTTGCCCACGCACTAAAATAGGCGTGGGTAAACCAGGCGCAAGTAAAATAGACAATATGTGCAATACGAGAATCTTATGTCAAACGAATCGTACTACGGTAAGCCAATGCATGGAGTGTGGAATGTATTTTATCTGGCATAATAATGTGTTGTTGAATTTTGGAAACAAGGAATTTTATCTTTTTCTAGCACATATAAAAGGCTATGTTTTTCACGAAAGGGCTATACCGTTTCCCGATGGTGAGGAGCGATTGATTATGCAAAGCCCAGCTAGTGAAATAAATTTAGCCTTTGCTGAAGAGGAGTGGGAAGACCTGAAAGATTTACTGACCGAGTCGGCCTATCTTGGAAATGTGTATGAAATATTAAAGGGTAAATAAAGGAAGAGACGCTAGGCCCCTTCCTTTTCTATTTTAGTAACGATAGTGTTCTGGTTTGAATGGTCCCTCAACCGTAACCCCGATATAAGCCGCTTGCTCTTCCGATAGCACATCCAATTCTACACCTATTTTAGCTAAATGTAAACGAGCAACTTTTTCATCCAGATGCTTTGGTAAAGTATACACCTTGTTTTCATATTGGCCGGTGTTTGTCCAGAGTTCCAACTGAGCCAGTGTTTGGTTAGTGAAAGAATTACTCATCACAAAAGATGGGTGACCGGTTGCACAACCCAAGTTTACCAAGCGACCCTCCGCTAATAATATTACATCTTTTCCATCGATGGTATACTTGTCAACCTGTGGCTTAATTTCAACTTTGCTATGGCCATAATTTTTATTTAACCACGCAACGTCGATTTCATTATCAAAGTGGCCAATATTACAAACAACCACTTTGTCTTTCATTGTCTTGAAATGCTCTGCGCGAACAATATCCTTATTGCCGGTCGTTGTAACTACAATATCAGCCTCTTTAACTGCATTGGCAAACTTTTTAACCTCATATCCTTCCATTGCAGCTTGCAATGCACAGATTGGGTCTATTTCAGTTACGATTACTCTTACTCCGGCGCTGCTTAACGATTCTGCAGAACCTTTGCCAACATCTCCATAGCCCGCTACAACAGCTACTTTACCAGCAAGCATTAAATCTGTTGCCCTGCGGATAGCATCTACTAAAGATTCCCTACAACCATATTTATTGTCAAATTTTGATTTGGTAACCGAGTCATTTACATTAATGGCGGGTAAATGTAACGTTCCCTTCTTCATACGTTCGTATAGGCGGTGAACACCGGTTGTAGTTTCTTCTGAAAGCCCTCTGATTTCTTCGATCAATTCTGGGTATTTATCAAAAACCATATTTGTAAGGTCGCCACCATCATCTAAAATCATATTTAATGGTTTGCGATCTTCACCAAAGAAAAGAGTTTGTTCGATACACCAATCAAACTCCTCTTCCGTAAGGCCTTTCCATGCATACACGGATATTCCTGCTGCTGCGATAGCTGCTGCTGCATGATCCTGGGTCGAAAAGATGTTGCAAGACGACCAGCTTACTTCTGCACCAAGCGCGATCAGTGTTTCTATCAGCACGGCGGTTTGTATTGTCATATGTAAGCAGCCTGCAATGCGCGCACCCGCTAAAGGTTTTGATGCTCCATATTCTTCGCGAAGTGCCATCAAACCAGGCATTTCTGCTTCCGCTAATTCTATTTCTTTACGGCCCCATGCTGCAAGGCTGATGTCCTTCACTTTGTAAGGTACATATGTTGTCTCTACTGATGACATAGTTTATTAATATAAAGTGTTAATATTCAAAAATTTACAATCTTTCTCTTTTAAAAAAAGACACACAAAAGCACAAAGCTGCGCTTAAAACCGATGTAAATTTACTAACTATTTGGGAGTAATTGTGTTTACGAGGCGTAATATTAAGGAGTTACAGATATTGCTTTGGTAAAATAAGGGACATTTATAAGGAAAAAATTAAATTTATTTTGGAATTACGAAACTCTTCGTATATTTGATGTACGAAATGATTCGTATTAAATAGTTGATCAATTGAAAGTGTTAAAACCGACAGAAAGCGAGTTAGATATTCTAAAGATTTTATGGGAGAATGGTGATTGTACTGTACGCCAAGTACATGAAATACTTGCTTCAAATAAAGAGATAGGCTATACGACCACCTTAAAATTAATGCAAATTATGCACGGGAAAGGGCTGGTGGAGCGTGATGAAAGTAGTAAGACGCATATTTATAAAGCATTGGTGAGTCGTGATAAAGCAGAGAAGCAGGTGCTTAATAAGATCATTAAGGATGTGTTTGATGGCTCGGCCGCCCGATTGGTTATGCAGGCATTAGGAAATCATCAAGCGAGCGATGCTGAATTGGAGAAGATAAAACAGTTATTGAACGAATTGGAAAATAAAAAATAATTAATATGCTTATCACACCGTTTGTTTTTGCACTGGGTTGGAGTTTGATCCACTCATTATGGCAAGGTGCGCTGCTCTGCGGAATTGCTTATGTGCTGATATCAGTATTCTATCTATCATCTAAAGAGAAAGCAAATCTATTGTTTACGCTATTATGCCTATTGTTGGTAGCATTTGTGGGAACGTATATGTCTTATTTGCTGAATCCGGCACAAATTCCTAAGGGGAGCGGAAGTACAATTCTTCTAATTGATGGCGCAGCTGGAGCAGCAGTTAACAGCACTTCTTTTTCACTCGAATCCTATTTTCCACATATAGCAGGCATTTATGTGGTAGGCTTGATCTTTCAGCTTGCTGCACTATTGTATGGCTATATTCGTATTATCCAATTAAGAAGGGGACAAAAGCATGCTGTCACCAACGAATGGTTACATATCTTTAATGCTTTATTGAAGGAATTCCACATCAGTCGGAAAGTAGAGTTCTATTTATCGGAAAAGGTACAGATTCCTACAGTAATTGGCTATTTCAAGCCGATCATTCTCTTTCCATTGGCCGCAGTGACAGCTTTGGATATAAAACAGGTAGAAAGCATTTTGATTCATGAGGTTACCCATATCCGCCGACATGATTATGCGATAAATCTTATAAAATGCTTGATAGAAGCTTTATTGTTCTTTAATCCTTTTGTGTGGTTTCTCGGGCGCTTGCTTGAAAAGGAAAGGGAGCACAGTTGTGACGATCAAGTGCTGGAAACTACGGGTAATGCACTGGTGTATGCAAGGGCACTATTGATACTGGAAAGTATTCGATCGGAGAAACTCCCTGTTTTTGCCCTTGGCGCATTCAATAAAAAAGAATATTTACTTGACCGAATTAAAAGAATTACGCTTATGAAAACAACAACATTTCATACACGGCATAAACTTGCTGCGATGACATTTTTAATAGCAGGAGTGATTGGATTGGCATGGACAGGGCCAAATTATCATCCTTCGAATGATACATTATTGTCTCAATCTAAATCAATTAAAGTAAAACCTCTTCCTCCAGAAATGCCCTCAACACCGGAAGCACCAGCAGCTCCGAAAGTAAAAAATGTGGTGCCGCTTGCGCCTGTAGCGCCAAAAGCACCTATAGCTCCATTGCCACCTTTACCAAAATTAGATACCTTGGACGATTTAGGCGCTACTGAAAGTGTTGCCAAATTGTTTTCTTCTCCAGAGTGGAAGGCTTTGCAATTGGAGATTGAAGCCAATGGCAAAGAAATAGGTGAAACAGTAGCGAAGCAATTTGAGACACCCGAATGGAAGACCTTTCAAAAAGAGCTTGGAGAAAATGCTACAGAAATGGCACAGCTAGGGACTACCGAATTTTTCAATTCACCTGAGTGGAAGGCAGCGATGAAAGATGTGCAAGAACATGCACTAGGGATGGGACTTCAAGCGATAGGCGGTCACGATTCTACTTATTTTGAATCCAAGGGGTGGAAACAGAAAGAAAAAGAAATGGAGGAGAAGAGCAAGAAGCTGGAAGAACTTTCTAAACGAATTGAAGAGAAAATAAATGCTCCCGAAGTAAAGGCAAAAAGAGAGGCCTTAGAGAGAAGGTCGCGAGATTTAAGTGAGCGTGCTGAAGCTTTTCAAAAGCAGTTTGAATCACCAGAATTTAAAGCAAAGCAAGACGCGCTTGCAAAGAAAGCAGCTGCGCTGGCGCAGCGGTCTGAGGAGTTTCGAGCAAAAGCAGCCGCTGAATTTAAAGCAAAGTTGGATCAGAAAAGATAATTTCGGAGAACTGATGGTTTATTTACCCCGCATAGAATCTGACATTATGTTGAAATAGTCGTGTTGCCTATCCAATTCGGATCTAGTATCTTTGCTTTTATTATATAACGTAAAAAAGTAAAAAGATGTATCCAGAATATTTAGTAGAACCTATGCGTAAGGAACTTACAACGGTAGGTTTTGAAGAGCTAACAACGCCAGAAGAGGTGGATTCAGCAATTAACAGTGAAGGAACGGTGTTTGTAGTGGTGAATTCTGTTTGTGGATGTGCAGCAGCAAATGCTCGCCCGGCGGCTAAGGCGGCGATTCAGAATGAAAAGAAACCAGCAAAAATGGTTACTGTATTTGCTGGTATGGAAAAAGATGCGGTAGATAAAGCTAGAAATTATATGTTACCTTATCCTCCTTCATCGCCATCCATGGCCTTATTTAAAGATGGTAAATTAGTTCATATGATTGAAAGGCATCATATTGAAGGAAGACCTGCACAAATGATTGCGGATAATTTAATAGCCGCTTTTAACGAATATTGTTAGTTTAGTCGGACACAAACAGTATGACATGCGATAAATCCCGAGAAACGAATATTTCTCGGGATTTATCATTTATGTGGTTTAATAGACACCAATTTTTCTTTCTCGCCCCTTATCATGCTTTGGTAAACCAATAGACAAGTTGGAATCATAAAAAACACCAATGAAATTAATGCGTTTGCTTTTAAATTTGTAAAGAATGCAGAAATAAAACTGAGCGCAATGATTCCGAAGAAAACAAAAGCCATCATTTTTATGTTGGCAGTTGGGTATAAACTTATTGTTTTGCTTGTAGCACCACTGATGCAAATGACTTCCTCAAAAAAATAATGATCCGATTCAACGGTGAGCAGATATTCTCCCTCACCTAAATCTACGCTTAATTCAGGGTTGTAATAACTTAATTCTCCTCTCTCTTCTGCGTCAATGAAGATCGTATACGAACGGTCTTTATAAAAACGGTTTTTAGGTATCTTAACGTACAAATTGGTCATAATAGAAAATAGATTTAGATAATACTAAATTATAACAAGATTATTATAATTCCAAGAAGAGGACAATCCTTTTTTAGGAGGAGGGAGCCCGTTGTCTTAAGTACTAAACATCTTCGTTGAGCAAGCGCTCCAATTCTTCATGCGTGATGTTCATGTTGACGTTACCCTGCTTTGCGTAAGAAATTTCACCGGTTTCTTCAGAAACTATTACGGCTACAGCGTCACTCATTTCTGTAACGCCAATGCCTGCCCGATGCCGAAGTCCAAATTGGAGTGGTAGATCTTCGCTGTCTGAGAGAGGGAGGATACAGCTGGCCGTCTTGATACGGAAATCTACTATTACCAAGGCACCATCATGAAGCGGACTGTTTTTATGAAAAATACTTTCTAATAAACGTTTAGAAATTTCTGCATCGATAAACTCGCCACTGTTCTGGTAATACTCTTCATCAAAAAATTTGGAGAAAACAATTAATGCACCGGTATGTGATTTCGACATACTTCGGCAAGCATCCACAATGGGTTTAAGGCGAGCGGTATTGTCTTTCTCAATTTCCTTTTTACCCAAAAAAAGGGTCCATAGTTTTCGATTTCGCCGGAAAGATATATTTTTTCCTATATGGATTAGGAATCGGCGAATTTCCTGTTGAAAGACAACAATTAGCGCGATAGATCCTACACTTATAAAGCCACCAAAAATCTCAGTCAACAATCGCATATGAGATTGCTTAACTACCAAATAGGCCAAGTATATAATAAATAGGCCAATAAGGATGTTAACAGCAATGGTGCCCCGTATCAGGTTATAAATGTAGTAGATGATTATCGCCACCAAAAAGATGTCAATTACATCTAGAAGTCTGACATTAAAAAAGCTAAAATCAAAACCATCCATAAGTCACGCAAGATAGTTATTTTTTGCGTGACTTCACCCCTTGGGAGCTTGACTGTTCTGCACAAATTAGGACATCGGTGCCTAGCGGGAACCATTATAATAGTTTGCAATACGTTGACGTAACTGCCATTCATATTGGGCTACAACAAGATCTATACTTGACTGATCGTATTTATTTTTCTGCAAAAGAAATTCTACGGAATTGATCGCACCAGCTTCAAATTGTACTTCTGCTACACGAAACGATTCTTGATAGGCTTCTACTTGGTTTTTTAATTCCAAATATTTTTCTTTGGCTGTCTCTAGATTGATCAATACCTGCGCCGTTTGCTGTTGTAAGTTGTTCTCCGTGTTTTCAAGATCGATTTCAGCATTTCGTACTTTTATTTTTGCTCGAGAGACACTAATGCGCTTTTGAAAACCTCCTAGTATAGGAATACTCAATGTTAAACCCACTCCCTTACCAAGGTTATCACGAATCTGGTCTGCATATGTGCCATCACCGCTGTTAGAGTACCGGCTATCTAAACTACCCCCTAAAGAAAGCGAGGGAAAATAGAGTGAACGAGCGGCTTTCAATTCATAGTCAGCACTTTCTTTCCAGAACTTGACTGCTTTTAATGTTCCTAAAGAAGTTGCCGCATTCTCATATAAGGTTTGGTTATTGAGAATTTCGTTGTTGACATCTGGGAGTTGGTTGATGGGCTCAAAAGAAAGATCGTTAGTGTAAGGAATATTCAGCAATCTTGTGAGTGTGATTACATTTGTCCTATATGTGTTTTCAGCTGTTAAAACGGCCACCTGATCGCCTGAGAACTGACCTTTCACATCATAATAATCACCCGGAGCAATTGCGCCATCCTGATTCATTAAGGCTAATCGTTCTAATTGTTTTGAGGTGACATCCCTTTGTTGTTTGTTTCGATCTAATACATCTTGGGTAGTAATAACCTGTAAATAAGCTAAGATGATGTCTAGTGTTAAATTATCCTTTATCCGCTGTTCGTCCATTTGTGTTGCTTTATACGCAAAGGCCTGTTGCCGAATGGTTCTAAGTAAATTAAGACCATTAAATAGCAGGACATTTGCATCTAATCGTTGCGTACCTGAAGTAATATTACGAGAAACATTTTCGTTCGTTATAGGGTCTGTCGTGAATCCTGTACTAATACCATGCCCCATGTTTCCACTTAAAGTTGGTAATAATGCCGCCTTTGCCTGCTTTAGATCCAAGGAGGATAAGGCACTGGCATTTGCACTTTTTTGCGCGTCTGCATTGTTTGCTAGTGCCAGGTTTATGCATTCTTCAAGATTGTAATGTGTTTTCAGCGAATCCTGACCGTAAGCCAACAAAGGAAATGTATAAAGAAAAAACAGTATGGTCTTTTTTAAAGTATTCATGTAGCAATTTTGTTATGCCAAATGAATACATAGCCCAAGCCAAATTCTTATATGTTTTATTTACAGTAAGTTATTAAAGTTTGATCGTTTTATTTCGTTCGGAATCGTGCAACAAGTGTTCGAAAACGGACAGTAGGGTTGTCAATTGTGGGTTGCGAGTTGTGAGGGTGACCCCGTGACCCGATACTGAATAGACTTGACAGTTTATTGGCTGTTAGTTAATCGACTATTTAGCTATCCGTATTATTGCTGCTTGCTCCATATCAATTTCTTTTTCCCATTTAGCAATAACTACTGTTGCTGCAGTATTGCCAATTATATTTGTTAGTGCGCGTGCTTCACTCATAAAACGATCAATACCGAAAACTAATGCGACAGACTCAACAGGAACATGGCCCACCATAGGAAGGGTGGCTGCCAGTATAATGAAACCACTTCCGGTTACGCCCGCAGCTCCTTTTGATGTAAGAAGAAGAACAAGCAAAAGGGTTAATTGCTGACTGAAATTCATATGCATGTTCAATGCTTGCGCAATAAAAACAGCGGCCATGGTAAGATAGATAGAGGTTCCGTCGAGGTTAAAGGAGTAGCCCGTAGGGATTACCAAACCAACAACGGGTTTAGAGCAGCCGGCTTTTTCTAATTTCTGCATGATACCGGGCAAGGCTGATTCGGAGGAAGAGGTGCCAAGAACAATGAGAAGCTCTTCTTTAATGTATTTCAACACTTTCCAAACGCTAAAGCCATTGAAATATAAAACTGCTCCTATTACCAAAAAGATAAAAATCAAACAAGTTAGATAAAAGCAAACCATTAACATACCCAGCTTGGAGAGAGAAGATAAGCCATATTTCCCAATGGTAAAACCCATTGCACCTAGAGCTCCAATAGGTGCGGCTCGCATAATAATTTTGATAACTGCGAATATGCCCTTAAGGAAGGAATCCATTACAGTCATAAGCGGTTCGGCTGTTTTGCCAATTTTAGAAAGGCCAAAACCTAATAAAATAGCAAAGAATAATACTTGTAATAAATCACCTTGTGCCAAGGCTCCTATCACATTATCTGGGATGATATGTAGCAGAAAATCCTTTAAACCTTCCTGATGTTTGCTTTGTACAATGTAATCTTCAACACTTGAACTGTCTAACGACTTGGGATCGATGTTCATACCGGTCCCTGGCTGTATGACATTTACAATTAATAAGCCCAATAGCAATGCAATGGTTGTCATGATCTCAAAATAGATAATGGCGGTTAAGCCAACCTTACCTACTTTTTTAACATTTTGCATACCGGCAATTCCCAGAACTACGGTACAAAAAATGAGCGGGGCAATGATCATTTTTACCAGCTTGATGAAGGCGTCTCCTAAAGGTTTTAATGAAACACCTACGGAAGGGAAGAAATGACCTATTAAGATGCCGATGAAAATGGCTACCACTACCTGGAAATATAGACTTTTGAACAGCTTGTACATAATAAGGGCTAAAAAACGAAGTTAAAAAAATATTGAGAATACTGAGGTTACTTCATATTATTATCATATACATTTATTACTTTGCTAATGATATTACAGAAAATATAGAATGAAACAGTTTTGTGCCGCCATCGTGCTTTTGCTTCTAGTCGTCCAAACGACTGTTGCTCAATCGCTAAAGCCAGGTTTTAGTAAGGAAGAGTATTTGGAGTTATTAAGTGTTTTTGCGGGACAAGCAGATACTTTAAAACCAGGGCCGAATTATATTGAACCGTCTAAAAACTATGAACGACAATATCGATCTCCCGAGGTTGGTTTGAAAAATAGATGGGATTTTTGGCTTAGTCGGGATAAACAAACGATGGTTATCTCGCTTAGGGGAACGGTGAATAATGCTGTGAGCTGGCTCGAGAATTTTTATAGTGCGATGATACCTGCGAGTGGTGTGATAAAATTGAACGACAGTACTACTTTTAATTATAAGTTTGCAAAAGATTCAAAAGCGAGCGTGCATGTGGGATGGGCTGTTGGAATTGCTTCTCTAGCCCCTGACATCGTTGAAAAAATCAAGAATCAGTATAGGCAAACGGGGACGAAAAATCTTTACGTAATAGGGCATAGCCAAGGTGGGGCTTTGGCCTTTCTGTTAACCTCTTATTTAAAATATCAAATAGCAGACGGTGAATTACCAAACGAGCTCGTTCTTAAGACGTATTGTAGTGCGGCGCCAAAGCCGGGCAATATATTTTATGCTTATGATTTTGATTACCTTACAAGAGGCGGGTGGGCTTTTAATGTGGTTAATGCCGCAGATTGGGTTCCAGAAACACCCTTTTCTTTACAAACGTTAGACGATTTTAATCAATTAAACCCTTTTAGTAATGTTAATGAGGCATTAAAAAAACAAAAGCCCTTCTATGTAAGATGGTATTTACAACACGCTTTCAGAAAGCTGGATAAGTCTTCTAAGAAGTCGCGAAAGAATTTTGATAAATACCTGGGAAAGACACTTTTCAAGCAGGTAAAGAAAACTTTACTCCAAATGCAAGAGCCCGCATATGCTCCGAGTATGAACTATATGAGAGCTGGAATCCCTATAGTACTCCAGCCCGATGAAGCATATTATAAATTATACCCTGACACAGGGACCAATGTGTTTATTCATCACGCACTTAAGCCTTATGCCTATTTGGTTGAAAAGATATATTAACTATAAATTATTTGACAACTTGCCCATCTAACAATTCGATGATCCGACTACCATATTCTGCATTTTTCTCTGAGTGGGTTACCTGTATAATAGTAACACCATCTTCTTGATTTAATTGCTTAAAAAGCTCCATTATCTCTTCACCTTGCTTGGAATTAAGGTTTCCTGTTGGCTCATCAGCCAATAAGAGCTTGGGAGTGGTTGCTAAAGCACGGGCGATACCTACCAGCTGTTGTTGTCCGCCTGAAAGTTGTGCAGGGAAAAGGTCTTTTTTTCCCACTATGCCAAAACGGTCTATTAAATCTGCCACAATGGCTTTTCGCTCACTTCCTTTCAAGTTTTTATAAATGAGAGGTGTTTCAATGTTTTCGTAGACTGTGAGCTCATCAATCAGATGATATGCCTGAAATACAAAGCCTATATGTTCTTTATAAAGGGTTGAACGCTGCTTTTCTTTTAGATGCAGCACCTCTTGTTCTTGGAACAGATAACTTCCTTCATTAGGCTCATCTAATAACCCTAAAATATGTAATAAGGTTGATTTCCCGGAACCGGATGGCCCCATTATGGAAACAAATTCACCTTCGTTGATAGTCAGATTGATATCCTTTAACACAAAGGAACGGTTACCGCCCACATTGTACCATTTAAAAATATTGCTAAGTTGAATCATATGTTTTTATACGTTATTTTCGTTAGTTATGAGTAAATATAATCTTTTTCATGTATGTAAGTATCGAGTATCAAGTATCAAAATATTAGTTGTTCGTTATTCGTTGCTAGTTCTTAGTAGGGATGACGGATATCCAATAACTAGGAGCTAAAAACCAAATTTATTCATCTCTTAAGCTATTTGCCGGATTTACAATAGAAGCTTTAATTGCCTGATAGCTTATAGTAATAAAGGCTAAAAGTAAGGTACATATGGCGCCAACCGCAAATATCCACCAAGGTAATTCGATACGATAGGCAAAAGTATTCAACCATTTATTGCCAATCCACCACGCGATAGGTGTTGCAAATAGTATGGCTATCAGTACGACTTTGATAAAAGGTTTATTAAGTAAAAATAATATCTGTTGGGCATTTGCTCCTAAAACTTTGCGAATACCCACTTCCTTCTCTCGTCGACTAATGGAGTAGGCCGACATACTGAAGAGACCAATTAGTGCAACGAGCATTACAAGATAAGTGAAAGCTCTAAAGGCTTGTTGCAATTGTTCTTGCTTCGCATAGAGCGCGGCATATTTTTGATCAACAAAATCGTATAAGAAGTATTTTCCGTCCTTTTTATTGATGGCTGGCCACTGTTTTTCTAATTCAGTTAGTGCAGATCGTACTTTTCCAGCTTCGATTTTAGCTAGGATTTCATATTTAGGTGGATGATTTGGCATTCCGCAATTGCTCTGTAAAGTGTAAGCCGTTGGCTTTACCAAATGTTCAAAGCCCTGCATCTTGCTATCTTTCACTACACCAACAATCCTATAGGAATTGTCACAAATACTGATCATTTCTCCTAATGGATTTGCTAACCCTAACGTGCTAACTGCCGTTTCATTAAGAATAATCCCACCTGTTGTATCACTTTGAAATTGGGGAGAGAAACTTCTTCCTTCTTGTACATTCATTCCCAAGGTTTCGAAGTACTCAAAGTCTACACCAATATGATTTAATCCATATGTTTTATTCAAATAGCTAAATTCTTCCTGTTTCGGGGCTAAACCGCCGGGGATATTAGTAGTAACGGTTACATCCAAAATGCCTGGAATCGATTTCATCTTATTTCGAATATCTATAAATTTGGCAGGTTTATCGAAAACAGATAAATTTTTAATATGCACTACTTCACTTAGGTTAAAGCCACGGTCACCCCTTTTTATAAAAGCCATTTGTCGACTAATGATCAACATGGAGCTTATAAAAACAAAAGCGATAATAAACTGAAAAACTAACAATGCCGTTCTGAAAGCAGATGATTTTTGTCCGCTCTGAAGATTTCCTTTAATAATCACCAAAGGATTGTATCTAGATAATATGATGGCCGGGTATAAACCGGAAAGTAAGGTAGTAAATAAGACAGCGACCGAAAGTTGAGCAAGAATTGTCTGAGTGAAATCAAAGGCCGAGAGATCATAACCATAAAATCGATTCATCGTATTCCAGACAAGGATAATTAAGAAACCTGAGATGGCAGCTGCTAATAGGCATTGCACAAAGACTTCTGAAAGAAATTGAAATATTAATCGTTTTCTGGAAACACCAAACACCTTTTTCAAACCAATTTCCTTTGAACGTTTCTGCGCTTGCACAATCATTAGATTAGCAAAGTTAATACATGCTAATAATAAGATGATTGAGGAAAGAGTACCCAAGGCGATTGTTATTTTATAGGCGATATTGGAACCATGTTTTGGGCGTAAATGAAGATTTTTAAGGGGATCTAAGTAGACCTGACTTTCTGCACGCGATGAGTTTGTTGTTTCCTTTTCCTTTGCGATGTCGTTTTGGTAAAGGCTGTTTATTTTTGAAGCCAACAATTTAGTGTCAGTCCCAGACTTTACCTGTATATAGGTTTGATAAACTGGCGTATCACCGTCTCTTCTGCCTGCAGCAATGTCTTCCGTAAGGGCAATATAATCAAATTCAAAATTCGACAAGAGTCGTGGTTTACTGATCCCATGGATATTCTCCGTAAAACCGCTCTGTTCATTCAACAGGGCCACCGTTTTTGCCACCGTAAAGGCCCCCTGTTTTTCTTTGGGAAATAATTTCTTTCCTACTGCTGGTGAGAGTATGCCGATTTGTCCTTCATGCGAAGCATTTAAGGAAATGCCTGATACCTCTATATCAAAAATTTCAGCGATCGAACGATCAGCGCCTAACCAATGCTTTATATAAAACATGTCGTCATTGGAAATGAATGGTGTCTCAAACGGTGCCTGGGCGATCCGGCCAACAAGCTCGACCTCGGGGAGAGTAGTTTTAATAGCAGGAGCGAGCGCCGCTGGGCTAAGGTCGGAAGCTTTACCATTTTCCTCCAGGCCAATCAGGTAGATATTATCATAGTGAGGGTTCCAAGCATCATAACTGTTTTGTCTATTGATATAAGCATATGCCAAAATAAAACCGGCAAACCCAATGGCTAAGCCAAAAACATTAAGCACAGTAAACAGCTTGGATTTCCAAGCTGCTCTCCATGCGATCTTTAGGTTATTGGTGTTCATATTTTATTTATCAAGTATCAAGTATCAAGTATCAAGTATCAAGTATCAAGATATTCTTAAAAGCGTATCTACGAATCTAAGTTGCCTTGTGTCTTTTTTCCAATTATACGTTTTAAGTAGACTTCTACTCATGGCACGTCAAATCTTTTGGGCTTTCATCTCTCTGTTTTCCGCTTTATAATCTTATGTCTTGATACTTACGTCTTATGTTTATTTTATTCATCTCTCAAGCTATCTACCGGATTTGATTTTGCTGCTTTAACTGTTTGTAAACCGATAATGGCGGCTGCAACGGATGCTAATAGCAAAATCGGAAGGATGAAAAATAAGGGTGTAAGCGTAATCTGAATACTATAACTTTGAAGCCATTTGCTGATGAACAGATATACCAACGGGCAGGCGATAACAATAGCTACGATAAAGGTGATCAGCAAGTCTTTCATAAATAAAGAAATAATACCATTCACTGTTGATCCTAAAACCTTTCGAACACCTATTTCTTTCCTTCGCTTTTGTACATTTAGAGATACTAAACCTACAATACCTAAAAAAACGATAAGAGATGATAGTATTGTAGCCGTATAAGCGGCATTTTTTAATTGTAATTCAGTTTTATACAAAGCATCAATGCTTTCATCCATAAATTGGTATTCAAAGGGCGTATTGGGTAGCAATTTTTTCCATTCTTTTTCTATGCTAGCTAGATGCTGTCCTAAATTTCCAGCGTTTAAACGAATAGAGAAATAGCGAAAAAGATTGTCGGCTTTAATATTTGTCCAGATTACCGGAGTTTGTGCGTCTCGCATGGAAGCAGCATAAAAGTCTTTAGTTACTCCTACAATTGTTGCTGGGAAATCATTGGGCTTTAAGTAAACTTGCTGATTCAGTGCATCATTGGGATTTTTAAAACCCAATAATTGAGATGCTTTTTCACTGATAACTACTTTCGCCAAATCTTGATTAATCTTGTCATCTAAAAATTTCCCTGCCAGCATAGGAATTTTATAAGTAGCCGCAAAAGAGGTGTCGGCAAGGATATATTGAGCCGATACTGAAGGTTGCTCATTTCCGGTGTCTTGAGCAAAATTTAAAACACCGGTAGCCATCTGACCTTGTCCTCCTGGGGTATCGTAAGAAAGACTAATATTTTCGATTTGGGGAAGATCTTTTAACGCTTGTTGAACGGCTTTCATGTGACTTAATCCGGTTTCAGACCAATCCCTAGGAACCTTCACGGTGATTAGCGATTCTTTATCGTAGCCTAAATTATTGCTGAAGAATAATGAAACTTGACGGGAAATAATCCCCGCTGCCATGATAACACTCAGTGCAACGACGAATTGAAAGCCTACTAATGACCTTAGAAAGGAAGTGTTTCCTAGATTATGTGGGATTTTTCCTTTCACTGAGTTTATTGTTTTTAATGCTGACAGGCGAAATGCAGGATAAAGCCCAGCCGATAAACCAATGGCGAGACATGCTAGAAAAATGTATAACCAAATAGAATAAGAAAAAGTGTAAATTTTCGGCAATTCTTGGCCCAAAATAGCTGAAAATGCTGGTGAAATAAATGGATATAACAATACAGCAATAAAAAAAGCCAAACAGACCATCAAAACGGATTCTCCGATAAATTGAAAACCTAATTGCTTTCGACTACTACCCATCACTTTTCTGACACCAATTTCTTTTAATCGACTAGTGGACCCATTGATACTTAGATTTATGAAATTAACGACTGCCATTAATAGAATAAATCCAGCAATACATCCAAGTGTAAATAGCATCTTTTCAATAAGACCATTATCTTTTTTTAAATGATAATTAGATAGTGGGTTTAGCGTTGGTATAAGATTGTTGACAACTTTTTCATCCGTATGTTTTACTAATAGATCCTTCATTGGCTGCTTTAGCATCTCAGGGCTTATCCCTGCTTGTAGTTCCACATAGCCAACAATAAAGGCATTTTGCCAACTATCTAGGTTCCGCTTAAAGAAGTCGACAGCTTCAGAAGATAGAAACACCTTGTTGTTTAACGATTCGTTCAGGTTGGTAACCGAGTTTTTAGGTAGTTTATCTAACACAGCGGTTACAGTAAATGGATGGGTTTCTCCCGTAAAGTTTTTTACGTTCACTTGTTGGCCGAGCACATCAGTCTTGCCAAAATACTTTAAGGCGATGTCATTTGTTATAACCAGAGAAAAAGGATCTTTTAAAGCAGTAGCTGCATTTCCATATAAAAGAGGAAGACCATACATACTTAAAAGGGTGCTGTCACCTAAGGCAGCTTCTTCATTAAAGGTTTGGTCGCCATATGATAAAACGCAAGTAATCCCATCAAAACGGTAATAATTTCGTACCAGATCTGGATATTCTTCTTTTAGAGCTTTTGGCAAAGCACCGAGTGTCGTAATAGGCATGCCCATTTCCGGACTTTTCCATTCACTCTGTAGCACATACTGATTGTTAACGTTTTTTAATTGACTGTCAAAGGTTGACTCTTGCCAGATATAAGCACCGATGGCTAAAGCAAAACTTAGACCGCAAGCCAAACCTACGACGTTAATGAACGTATGAAACTTATGCTTTTGTAAATTTCGCCAAGCGATTTTGAAATAGTTTTTCAGCATCGTGTCTATCTTTTATGGTGCTTCAGCTATCCCGATAGTGATCGGGGTGGTTTCAGCGTCGTGTTTGTCTTTCTTCTAAAAAGGCTAAGAGCAGGTAGTACTCCCCACTCGAAGCCGTCATTTATAACCAATCGTACCAAAAGAGGCATAAATGGAACCAAAAAAGTTAATTGATTGTAAACTAGTTTTTTATGTTTTCAGCAAATACTTAGGCTGTTCGATAGTGCACAACCGGTGTTCGGAAACGGACAGTCCTTCTAGTTATGAGTTGCGAGTTAGTTTAGCAATGCGTAACCAAATTATTCATTCCGCAAGCTATCCGCAGGATTTGCTAGGGCTGTTTTTACTGTTTGAAAACTGATGGTGAATAAAGCAACTAAGAGAATAGCTAGACTTGTATAGGCAAAGGTCCACCAAGAAATTGTTATTTTTAATGAAAAGTTTTCGAGCCACTTATTCGTTAGCCACCAAGCAAAAGGAATAGCTATCAATGTAGAAATGATTACCAGTTTAACAAATTCAAAAGATAATAATTGGGTAAGAGACTGGATGTTTGCACCAAGGACTTTTCGAATACCAATTTCCTTTTTCCGCTGTTCAGCCATAAATGTTACCAGCCCGAAAATGCCCATGCAGCTGATTAAAAGAGTAAGTAAGGTTAAAATTAGAGCTAGTTTGCCTACTCGCTCTTCAAAAGAAAACTTTTGCGTAAAATCATCTTTTACGAAGGAGAATTCAAAAGCCTCGTCAGGCGCATACTTGTTAAAAACAGTTTTTATTTTTGTCAATGCGTCTTGTGTATTAATCCCAGGCTTGAGTCTCGCTAAAAGAAAATTCGCTGCAGGTTGCATAAAATAAATGGTTTGATACACCGGCTCATAAGGCGATTGCGACACTAAATCTTTTACTACTCCAATGATTGTATAAGAGGCGTCACTAAATGTCTCATCCTTCCATCGAATCGTTTTTCCAATAGGCTCTTTAATCCCCATATAGCGGATAGCGCTTTCGTTTAGTATGACTGAAGAGGAGTCGCTGACAAAATCTTTAGAAAAATCGCGTCCAGCCATCATTTTCCATTCAAGTGTTTTCCCGTAATCGGGCGACACAGCCACTAATGAAAAATTATCTTTGAAAGTTGAATTTTTACCTTCCCAAAAAAAACCGGAAGCATTCGACCAGTTATCCGTAGCCGGACTGGTAGTTTGTGCGACATCGGATAATACCCCTGTTTGTAATAAATTATTGCGGAAAGCTTCATTACGGCCATTAAAATTGCTCATTCGGAAACTTATTAAGTCCTTTTGGTTATATCCAAGCTGCCGATTTTTGGCATGTTGAATTTGCTGAAATATGATAATCGTACCTATGCTTAATATAGTAGCAATCGTAAACTGGATAACAACCAATACTTGTCGTGGCGTAACCATCTTCTTACTTGTGCTAAAAAGGCCCCTTAAGGTATTTATAGCATTAAATGATGAGAGTAATAGCGCTGGATAAGCACCGGACAATAGTCCAATAAGTAGAACGAAACCGATACTTATCAAAAGAAAATTAAGATCAGTATATGGTATATATAAAGATTTCACTGACAGATCATTAAAGAAAGGAAGAGAAAAATAAGCAAGTGCCAAAGCCAATAAATATGATAGAAAGGTTGTTAAGACAGACTCACAGAAGAATTGTAACATTAATTGTTTCCGATTCGAACCGATGGCTTTACGGATTCCTACCTCTTTTGCTCTCTTTTGTGCCTTCGCTGTGCTTAGGTTAATGAAATTGACAGCAGCTAGCAGTAAGACAAAAAAACCAATGATGGAGAAAAGCCAAACAAACGTAATAAGCCCACCAGTATTTTTACCATCTTTCCAATCACCATATAGATGCCATTTTTCCATAGGATGTAGAAATAAGGAAGGGCTATAAGTCGAAAGAGGAGTGTTGTCTTTTAAAATATTTTTCTGAAGATCTTTTATTTCTTTTGAGACGCTAGACATAGAGATCTGAGGATTCAGTTCAATAAAAATTTCAAACCAATTGAACTCCCAGCTCTTCTCAAGCTTGCTGTAGTTTTTATCGACTGCTGCCAAGAGTGACCATGGAATTAAATATTTTACTTCTTTGAATGTCGAGTTGTTAGGCAAGTCTTTATAAACACCGGTTACCGATACCAGCATATTATCGTCAACTTTTAGTGTTTTCCCAATAGGATCGGTCTCACCAAAAATAGCTTGCGACATTTCTTGCGAAAGCATAATGCTATTGGGCTTAATAAGTCCATCTCTTTTGCCGTTTAGTATTTGTAAAGGAAGGATGTTTGTACCCTCCTTTTCTACGAATTTACCAGTAGCACGCAATGTTTTATCCTCATAGTGTAAGAGATGATCTCCTGCTTGCCTGGCTAATACAACCGATTTAAACGCGTCTCTATAATTGCTTCTTAGGGCTTCAGCCAATGGAGCAGCCACTGTTTTGGATGTTTCCAAGATCCCATTTTGCTGTGTATTAATCATTACTTGCGCAATGTTTTGATAGTTGGGATGCTGGCGATCAAAAGTTAACTCATCTCGTACCCAAAGGCTAATTAGTAATGTTACAGTGAGACCAGTAGATAGTCCAGCAATATTAATTACTGTGTGTAATCTGTTCTTTATGAGACTCCGCCAAGCGATTTTGATGTAGTTTTGAAACATTGCGTTCGTCTTTTATGGTGTTTCAGCTATTGGCCTCCATGGCTCATGATTTTATCATCTTTTATAGTTATACATTGCGAACTTTATTAAGCTCATAACTGGCAACTGATAACTCACAACTAAGATTACTCATTCCTCAACGAATCCACTGGATTAGCCCTTGCTGCTCTGATGGCCTGTATACTCATTGTTAAAAATGCAATACAAATTGCCACAAACCCTGCTAAAGCAAAAACCCACCAATGTATTTCTATTTTATAAGCAAAACCGTCCAGCCACTTATTCATGGCCCACCAAGCAATGGGTGAAGCAATAATAATAGCTATCAATACTAGTTGTATGAAATCTTTCGACAATAATTGAACGATACTTGATATAGAAGCCCCCAGCACTTTTCGTATACCGATTTCCTTTGTTCGCTGATAGGCCGTTAGGGTAATCAGCCCAAGTAGACCCAAGCAACTGATCAGAACGGCGACCATCGTTGACAAATTAATAATCTTCGACATATGATGTTCTTGCGTATATAATTCCTCAATACTGTTATCGTAGAATTTATATTCAAAAGACTCCTCTGGATAAAATTTTTTCCAGTGTTTTTCTATTTCGCTTATGGTTTTTTGCCAACTTTTTGGATAGTGTTCATTTAATTTTATATTATAAGTAGAGGTTTGCTTATCTATGATTAAAACAATCGGATCAATCGACTGATAGAAATTCTTATTATGGAAATCCTTAACGACACCAACAATAGGACTTTGCTGACCGTCTTGTGGCCCTATGAATTTTCCAATGGCCTCCTTTGGCGATTTGAAACCGAGTACTTTTGAGGTTGTTTCGTTGATTAAGTATTCTTTTACTGTATCCAAGGGAAGAAGGTTACGACCAGCTAGTAAATGCATATTATAAAGAGCAAGATAGGCGGTATCAATATTCTTTATATAGGGTTGTAATTCCTTTTTTGCAGTGCCGTTATCAGGTATATAATCGTAGTTATTGCTCATCGTATTACTACTTAAAGGTGGAGCAGCAAGTGAAACGGCTTCTACTCCTTTCAGAGCTCTTAATTCATTTAATAAGGCGTATTTCGTGCCTTTATCATCATTCACTTTCCGCCACGGAATATTAACAAGAAGGATAGCATCCTTCTCAAAACCTAAATCTTTATTTAAAGTATATCGAAGTTGCTGGCCCACAATAATTGCGGATACAATAAATAACAAAGCGATAACGAACTGAAAAATTATCAAAGTTTTACGAAGTGACAAGCGGATTCCTCTAAATGAAATAAGGGTTTGATTTCGTAAAATCTGAATGGGGTTAACCCTGGAAATGAGCCAACCGGGATATAGACCGGCAAATAGAGTTGTGAGCCACAAGAAAAGCCAGAATAATACGAAAACCTGATAATAGTTAATGTAGGCCTGCATATTTTCAGGGAACAAGTCCTTAAACGAAAGAAGAAACAAATAGGTAAGAAGATCGGAAAAGAGGGCTGCAAGGATACACGTAAAGAAGGTTTCCCCTAAAAATTGATAAATTAATCGCTTACCCGAACTACCCATCGTTTTACGAACCGCTATTTCCTTCGCTCGTCGTGGTAATTGTGCGGTACTAAGATTAATGAAGTTAATTACGGCCAATATCAGCAAGAAGATTGCTACGCCAACTAAGCCCAATAGAACTGGTTTGTTGGCTTTATGAACATTGCTTTCTCCGTATTGAGTAGCAAAATGCATTGAAGCTATTGGAATAATTCTTTGATCGCGCTTAAATCGCCATTTCGCAAATAAGTCTTTCGTGTTTTTTACAGAAAGGGCATTTATATGTTGCTGTGCTTTTGATGCGGCATTTTTTTCTTCTAATTGTATATATAGTTTATCATTCGAGTTAGTGGAGCCCCAATCGCTCTGTGAAAAATAGTCTTTCGGCAACGCAAAAAACTCCTTGCCATAAAAACTAGTCGCAAAGGCTAAATCATTAACAACCCCACTGATCTCTTTTTGAATGGTGTCGTTATATATCAATGTTTTGCCGAGGATGTCGTTGACAGGTACGCCGGGGAAGTACTTTTCAGCTCGGCTTTTTGTCAAGACAACGGTATTGGGGGTGCTGAGCGCTTGATCTATCGTTCCGGCTAACCACTCATAAGGAAGCATGTTAAAATAGCTCGCTTGCGTCATCACCTGACGATCCGGCGATTTAAAAGTCTTATCCTTACCGTTTATCTGGTGAACGGTTACCTCCTCCATAAACTGTTCTGCAACCGGTACGACAAATTTGATTCCCGGCACTTCAGCCTCAATTGCTTGTCCAAGTGGTTTAGGTACCCCAACATTATGACCTTCCTGTCCATCAAATTCTAGATGGCTTACCACATTGAAGATGTTCTCATGCATTGGAATTCTTGTTTCAAAACCGAATTCAAAACTCACTAACTGGTAAATGATAAAGCAGGCACTGATGCCAATGCTTAAACCTAAAATATTTAAGGATGTAAAAAGCTTATTGTGCCAAAGCTGGCGAACGATCGTTTTTAACATTGTAGTTATTTGTTGTTAGTTGTTTGTTCTTGGTAAGGCATCGCGAATAACCAACAACCAAGAACTAATAACGAAATTTATTCGGTTCTTAAACTCTTAACGGGATTAGCTCGAGCTGATTTTATTGTTCGGAAACTAATCGTTAACATGGCAATAGAAATAGCAACGAGACCTGCAACGACGAACACCCACCATTCGATTTCAATTCGATAAGCAAAATCTTCCAGCCATTTATTCATGCCTAACCAGGCAATTGGTACAGCAATCATGATCGCAATAGCCACTAGTTTTAAAAAGTCTTTCGACAATAGTTGAACGAGGCCGTGAACACTTGCTCCCAGCACTTTTCTGATGCCAATTTCTTTGATTCGCTGTTCGGCTATGAAGGTGGCTAAGCCTAATAGGCCCATACAGGAAATTAGAACCGAGAGTACTGCCAATATGCCAACAATTTCGCTGGTTGTTTGATCCGTTTTATAAAGCTCGGCAAAATGGTCGTCTAAAAATTGATATTCAAAATCGCTGTCGGGGCTGGTACGCTTCCAAACGGATTGGATGTATGCCAAAGCATCTTGTGCTCTAGCTGTATTAATCTTGATAGAAAGCTCATTATACCCGAATTCCGTTTGATTATACAGGCAAAGTGTTTCAATTTTATGATGTAGGGAATTGAAATTAAAATCTTTAGCAATACCTACAATAGTACTGGCAGAATCTAAACCATTAAACCCAAAACGCTTACCAATTAAAGAGGCAATCGATTGGTTAGGGCTTTCCTTTAGTAGCTCTTTGGCTAATGTTTCATTGATGATATAAGTTTTTCCATTTTCAGCTGGTCTGTCCTTTGAAAAATTGCGACCAGCAAGGAGCGGAATCTGATAAACACTTAAAAAATCGGGGTCTACTATAATTTGGGAAGTTACCAAATCTTTGGCCGGGCCATCCCCATAGAATCGAACACCCGTTTGATGCAGGTTATTACCCATCTTTTGTTGACTGGCTGTAACGCCTTTGACTAAGCTATTCGTTAGAAGCTCTTGTTTCAGAGCTGCATAGTTTCTGTTGGTATTCTTGTCAAGAACAACGGAAACAATCTGCTCACGGGTAAAACCAACATCTTTCTTCTGCATAAAGCGAAGTTGTTTGATCGCTAGCAAAGTTGCGGTGATGAGCACGATGGCACAGGTGAACTGTCCAACCACCAAAACATTACGGAAAAATGTTTTACTTTTCCCTGTGGTAGCCGTGCCTTTAAGCACGGTTGACGGCTTGAACGAAGATAAATAGGCTGCAGGGTAAAGACCGGCCAAAAGGCCTAAAAGTACCATGCCTAAAAACAAAGAAAACACCAGTTTCGGGCTGCTAAATAAAGGGAAGTCTATTGCTCTAAGACTTATATGGTTAACGTATAAGAGCATTAGCTTTACCAACCCGCAGGATAAGATCAAAGCAATGCAACAAAGAAAAATTGACTCGCCAATAAATTGGAAATAAAGTTGCTCCCTTTTTGCACCGGTACTTTTTCGAACACCAATTTCTTTCGCTCGTCCGGCTGACCGGGCGGTCGTTAGGTTCACAAAATTGATAGAAGCTATAATAAGTACAACAATAGCTATCGCTAAAAAGACAAGGGTGTATTTGCTATTAAATTTCTGATAATTGATATAGTCGTGTGTAATGTCGGTAGATCCTGCGTGAACATCTCGAAGGCTCTGTAAAAATAATTCATATCCTTTCACCTGATCTTCATCCATATGTTCTTTAAGGAAGACGGGAAATTTCTTTTCGAGATTTTTGATATTGGCATTTGGATCTATTTCAAGGTAAGTGGTGAGCCAATTACTTCCCCAATTTTGCATCTGTTGAGGGCCAACGTAAGTATTAATAGAAAATAAGGCATCGAACTTAATATGTGAATTTTCGGGTATATCAGCTAAAATGCCCGTAATGGTAAAACTGGTGGTGTCTCTACCATAAGTTGTGATGGTTTTTCCTAAGGCCTCATTTTTTCCGAAGATGCTGGCAGCGGTTTTTTCTGTAAGCAGAAGGCTATTCGGTTTTTGAAGTGCTGTTTTCCGGTCGCCCTTTAACAGTTTAAAATCAAAAAGTTGTAAAAAGGTGGAATCTACCAGAAAAGTAGAAGAAAGTATATGTCGAATGCCATTTATTTGAAAAGAAGCTTTTCCAAATTGATTGACTCTTGTAAAGTTCGTAATCTCAGAAAATTCCTGCTGAAGAGCGGGGCCCATAGGATACATAGAAAGGGCTACTTTTTGAGGTGATACCATTCCCTCTGGTTTTTGAACCTCGTTCAATCGATAGATGTTCCTTTTATGTATCGCATCAAAATTTCGTTCATAATTTACAAAAAGAACGATCACGATGCATACAGCCATGCCAATGGCTAATCCCAAAATATTGAGTAGCGAGTAAAACTTGTTTTTCCACAAGTTACGCCATGCTGTTTTGATGTAGTTTTTTAACATTTTTTATAGTTGTGAGTTATGTGTTGCGCTTTTGGTTAAGCTCATAACTGGCAACGGGTAACTGACAACTAAGTTTATTCATTCCGCAAGCTATTGACTGGATTGGCCAGCGCGGCCTTAATTGCTTGTATGCTTACCGTAAGCAAGGCAATTAATAGTGAAATTGCTCCGGCTAGCACAAATATTTCCCAACCAAGGTCAATCTTATATTCAAAACTATTAAGCCATTTGTTCACAGCCCAGAAGGCGAGTGGGAAAGCAATAAATACCGCTCCGAGAACCAGTTTTAAAAAATCTTTAGAGAGTAGGTTTACAATATTAATTAAGGATGCTCCAACTACTTTTCGGATACTGATCTCTTTTGTTCGTTGCTCTGCGGCGAATGACACCAAAGCGAATAATCCCATACAAGAGATGATGATCGCAAGTGCACCAAAATAACGAACCAGCAGGTTTACCTGTTGTTCACTTTTATACATCTCTTCATATGTCTCATCAGCAAAATGATATTCAAAAGGATAATCAGGATTCATGTTTTTAGTGAGTGTTGAAAGCGCGGTTAATGCTTCTTTCAATTTTCCAGCCTGCGTTCTTACCATCATATAACCGTTTTCCTTATTCGAAAAACAAAGAACAAGTGGTTTGATCGGTGTATGTAATGATTCCGTGTGAAAATCTCTCATCACGCCAATGATGGTTTGCTTACCATTCCAAAAATTGATCTGTTTACCCACTGGGTCTTTCATCCCCATGAGCTTAGCTGCTGTTTCATTAATAACATATGCACTGGTATCAGCTGGATGTTCGATAGAAAAATCTCGACCTGAAACGATATCAATATGCATTGTCTTAGTAAAATCATAACCAACTAAAGCCACAGTAGTAGCAGTCTGTAAGTTTGGGTCCTTGCCTTCCCAGGAAAGATCGTTGGAGGTACTTTGAAGATTCATGGGTAACATCCCTACCGTACTCGCCGCAACAACAGAAGGTAGGGATGCAGCCTTCTGGCGAAATGTTTCAGATTTAGTATATAAATTTCCTTCCAAAGGAACGTATAAGACATTTTCCTTATCCATTCCCAAGTTCAGGTTTTGGATATAATTTACTTGGTTACCAATAACGAGAATGCTAACGATAAGAAAAATTGATAATGTAAATTGAAACACCACTAAACCTTTCCGTATGGTTAATACATCTAACTTCAGTCCGCGGTTTCTCGACGTGAAAGTACCCTTCAGAATATTTATTGGCTGGAAGGAAGATAAAAAGATAGCAGGATAGCTGCCAGCAATAAAAGTGGTGAAGAAAACCAGAACAAGAATGCCACACCAAAGAATAGGATCACTACTGCTTAAAGCGATATGCTTTTCAAAGGAACTATTGAAGTAGGGAAGAAATAACCATACAAATATAAAAGCCAATATGACGGCAGTTAAAGTCGTTAACAACGATTCGATATAGAACTGTATAATAAGTGTTTTACGTGGAGCACCAACAGTTTTTAAAACCCCCACTTCTTTTGCTCTTTTTGCTGAACGTGCCGTCGCCAGATTCATAAAGTTAACGCATGCAATTACTAGAATAAATAAAGCTACCAGCAGAAATATATGAACATAAGCTATCCTGCCGCCATCCGGCTGGCCGTTTTTATAACTCCCATATAAATAAATATCCTTGATCGGTTGAAGAATGGGAGTACTTTTCATATCGGTTTGATACCGATTGTAAATGTTTTTCATGGAAGCCATGGCCTGAGCGGCAGTTGTGTTGGGCTTTAGCTTAACATAGGTTTGAAATGAATTATTTCCCCAAGTTTTCATCCAATCCTGCTCATTGATTTTAAAATTTAACAGCCAAGCGAATTGTAGAGTAGAATTCTCTGGAATATCATCAATTACTGCTCCTATGGTATAGACTTTATTTTTATCCACTTCGATTGTCCGACCTATTGCATTGGTGGTGTTAAAATGCTTAAGCGCCAATGTCTTCGTGATTACTATCTGATCAATTGAGGCCAAGGCCTGAGCGGGGTTGCCACTGAGGGGTTTAAAACGGAAGACCTTAAAAAAGTCGGAAGAGGCATACCAACCCACTTCTTTTACAGATTTATTTTCAGTACTCAACAGGAGATTGGGCGCATAACCTAATTTTGTAACGGCTTCGATTTCTGGAATATCAGAACGAAGGGCTGGTTCAAGCGGCCCAGGCGTCATGTTTCCAGTTTGTATTTCCCCATTAAAAAGTGAGTTTATACGCACGGCATAAACTCTATCGGCATCAGTTAAAAAGTGATTGTAACTTAGCTCATCTCTTATCCACAAGCTGATAAGCATAAAGCAGGATAAACCTAACGCTAAGCCGAAAATATTTATAAATGAATATCCTTTTCCTTTTAGTAGACTTCTCCAAGCAATTTTGAGATAGTTTTTTATCATGATTTTTGCTTTTTTTATCCTTATATGTTTTACGCGAGGCTTAGGCTTTAAGCATTTGCAACACAAGTACAGACAATTAGCAAATAACTAAAACATCACCAAATATTCAATGTATTGATTGTGAGTTGTTTATGGTTTGTAGTCGAAATGAAAGTGTTCGATTTCGAACAGTGGCCGTTCGGAAGTGGACAAAAACTCTTTACACTTAAGTAACAAAACCATGAGCAATATGAGACCGAGCCAACAATCCGTTAAGCATAAATGTCTAATTTGTATGTTGTTAACAGATAGCACAATAACTATGAAAGCGGCAGTATTGGAAAGAATTGGGGCATCTCCGAAATTTAAGATAAAAGAATTACCAAGCCCAGCGATAAAATCCGGACAGGTACGGATAAGAAATTATGCCTCGTCTGTAAGCCCGGTAGACACGATGATAAGGCAAGGAAAGGCCGTTTTAGCATCAGCGGGGTTGTCAAACCAGATTATCGGAAGCGATTTTTCAGGCAGGGTAATAGCATCCAAAAGCAGGCTTTTTAAGGAAGGTGATGAAGTATATGGAATGAGGCCAATAATTAAAGGAGGGGCCTATGCGGAAGAGTTGGTTATTGATGATGATTTAGTTGTTTTAAAACCGACAAACTTAACTTTTCTGGAAGCGGGGGTTATTCCACTTGTTGGCTTAACGGCTTATCAGGCACTATTTAAAGTGGGCAGGTTGCAGGCAAAAGAAAATGTACTCATAACGGGATGCACAGGAGGGGTGGGAGCTGCAGCGGTGCAGTTAGCTCAAAGCATGAATGCCCATATCAGTGGGCTTTGTAGCGAAAATCACCGTGCTTATGCTAATGCTATAGGCTGTGATGTAGTAATTGATTATAAAAACCAACAAATCCCGTCGGGCGCTCGGTTTGATTTAATTTTTGATGCAGCAGGGATGTATACGTATAGCGACCTAAAACATCATTTAGCAGAACATGGGCTCTTTGTTACCACCAGAGGCGAAACGAATAACATAAAAGGCATTGTAAAAACGGCTGTTGACGTTGTTTTCGAACCGAATATGAAGTTTGTTTTCGTAAAACCCAATGCAGAAGATTTATTGGCATTAAAGGGCTTCATTGAACGAGGACAACTCAAACCGCATATTGCACATACTTTTTCGCTTGAACAGTTAACGGAAGCACACAGACTCATGAAAAAAGGGGGATTCGTAGCAAAAATAGCGATAGATATCAGTTGATAACGCGAGTATCTTAACTATACTCAGATTAGCTACGCACCCAGACCTACACAAGCTATGACCGGCAATGCTAATTTTCCCGATCCTACGCCTGCATTGGAAGATGTACAAGCAGCTATTGAAGATTATCAAGAGAAACTGGCCAAAGCCAGTCAGAAAGGAAGCCCCTTGGATATTAGCCTAAAGAATGAGCGTAAATTGATTTTGGCTAATGTCTTGAAGAAGCTAGCTTTTTATGTAAATAGCATAGCAGAAGGCAATATGCCGATGTTGCTGAGCTCGGGTTTTTCCTTGTTTGCACAACCGATATCGGGCCTGGTTCCTTCTATTCCCACACGTTTACGTATGAGTGATGGGCCTTTGAGTGGACAGATCCGCTTTGATTTCGATAAAGTTGGTTCCAATGCAATATATGAGTATTGTTATGCTTTCCAAAAAGATGCTAACGGAGAACTGTTATGGAGCGATCGAATGAGTACCACGTCTTCTGTGAAGAATATGCTGCAAGCAGTACAACCAAGCATTACCTATTATCTGCGGGTGCGGGCAATAAATAGTAATGGTGTAGGAGATTGGTGTGATCCTGTTTCACTAATTGCCAGATAGTGGTTTTTCCCCGCAGCTATCATAAACTGCGGGGATTTATACAAAAAAATTTGTGGAAGCAAACTCACAAAAGTTATGCATCAATATGGGTATGTCTGCAACCATTCCCAAAAATTGTCACGATGGATAACCTCAGTCCTTTCTGGCTTGTAGTTTTCAACAAAAGCTTTAGGGAAGTTTACCTTAGTCCGTGGATTCCATTTAAACTCAAAAGCGTATAATTTACCATCAATCTCTTCTATATAATCCACTTCTGCCTGTTGCTTATTTCGCCAAAAATAGATTGATCCGTAAAAGCCATTGTAGGCAAGCAGTTTTTTTCGTTCAGACAGTAGAAAATTTTCCCATAGTGCTCCAATATCCTGACGGGCTTCTAGCGGACTGTAATTTCCAATAAGGCTATTTCGAATACCGTTATCATAAAAGAAAATCTTCTTTTTAGTGTTGATTTCGTTTCTTAAGTTTCGACTGTAGGTTCCTATACGGTAAACAACAAAGACCTGTTCCAGTAAGTAGATATATTGGTCTATCGTTTTGACATCTGCAGCTACTATCTTTGACAATTCATTTAAGGAGACCTCTGCACCTACCTGCCATGCCAGCGCCTTTAGGATTTTCTCCAACAACATTGGCTTTTTGACACCGGTAAGAGTTAAAATATCTTTGTAGAGATAGCTATTGGTTAAATTCGTTAACAATTGCTTAGCATCTTGTTGTGAGGTGATAATTTCAGGGTATGTGCCAAAGATGAGATATAGTGGAAGTTTTTGTATACTTGTTAGCAGGCCTTCGTACCTTATTAGCTCCGAAAAACTAATAGGATAAAGAAAATATTCCCATTTTCTGCCTGTGAGCGGCTCTTGAGTGATATTCGCAATATTTAATGCTGATGAACCTGTTAGTATAAGCTGTATACCTGAATTTTGATCTACGAGTTGCTTGCAGATAAGACCGATATCAGCGATCATTTGCGCTTCATCCAGCACAATGATTTTTTTATTCTCAAAACTTTGTCTTAATAGAGCTATCTGATCTAGACGCCAGATATTTCGCGTAGTTACATCGTCTCCATTAAAGTAAATAGAGTCTTCTTGTAACTCAGAGATGACATGTTTGACCAGTGTAGTTTTTCCCACTTGTCTGGGGCCAAAGAGTATAAGAACCTTTTTATAATCAATGCGTTTTAGTAGCCCAGCTTTTAGGTTCCTCTGTATCATATTTTAAAATATTATGACTCAAATATATAACTTTTATGGAATCAAATCCACAAAAGTTATGCTTTTTATGGAATCAAATCCACAAAAGTTATAATTTTTGTGATTTTCAGCTTTTTAGAAGGGTGAAAGAGAACGATATAGGTATTAATTTTTTATTTATCGATTTGTTTTAAAAATGTATTTATAGATGTTTAATAATTATTTTGTAAGATTTAAATATGCTTTTTAATAATATTTTTATATATTTGTGGTATATCAATTTTAAACCACATGACACCTAATCTAACAGATACCTACGGAGGAATGCTTACACAGGATGAGCTTGCTCAACGCTATGCTTATATTAATGCACGTATAAAATTCGATTATACGGAAGAAGAATTGTCTTTTTTGATGGGAAAAGCGCCTTATTATTTTACAGATTATGAACGTATGGAGAACGGATCCCGACTGTCGGATGAAGACATAGAAATCTTATCCCGTATCTTTTACGGACAGCTTTTAGAAGGGGCTCCTTTTGAGAGGGATGAATTTTACACCTATCAAGAGAAAAGATTGATTCGGGTACAAAAAGAAATAAAAGATGGTATGTTGTTTTATAAGATTATACATCCCTGGCTCATCAGAAAAGATAAGATTAAGGTAAATGATCCCATCAAATTTTATGAAATCATTCGAAAAATCACCCCTTATGAAGAGCAAAAAGTCAAGAGCGAGATCCGTTACGTGCTACAAAGGTTAATAAACAGAGGCTTTTTCCAAACGAAGCAGGCACCTCATGTAATATACAAGGAAGTAGCAAAATATGTTGACCGTAATATCACTATTTATCCGATTTATTTAAAGCAGGTGTTACATGATTTTTTGCATTCAGGCAAAATGATATTGAAAACTACGAACGGAGTAATGCATTTTATATTAGGTAAGGCCTATCTTGAAAAGCAACAGCTGTAACTCGTTATAAATGAATTGCTGCATATATAAAGCATTATTCTTAAAATTTGCTTTTTGTAAAGAGCAATATTTTTTTTATATAAAGCAAAATGGAACATCTGTTTGAAACGTCTTATCAAAAAATTTGAGGAAGAAGTAAAACGAATAAACAAAACACCTTAAGAGCTGTTTATGACTCTAAGGCTTATGTTCCATTTGCTTCAATTTATTCGCCTCAGCCCAATAACCAATAACGAGCAACCAATAACGAATAACTAAATTCATTCATCTTTCAGTGATTTCACGGGATTAGCAACAGCCGTTCTTAAGGCTAGAAATCCAACGGTTAATAAGGCAATTACAATGGCTGCAAATCCAGTAATCAGAAACATCCACCATTGAACTTGGATACGGTAAGCAAAATCCTTGAGCCACTGATTCATCACCACCCAAGTGAGCGGAATGGCCAGGAGAAAGGCGATTCCTACCAAAAAGATGTACTCTTTTGTAAGCAGCGTAAAAATATGGGCGGAAGAGGCGCCTAATACCTTTCTTATTCCAATTTCTTTCGTTCGCTGTAGCGTATTGAAAGAAACCAACCCCAATAGTCCTAAACAAGAAATAAAAATAGAACATATCGAAAAGGAAATGAATAACCTGCCAAAACGTTCTTCTGCCTGATATTGAGCATTGAAAGCCTCATCAGCAAAATAGTAGATGAGTGGAAGGCCCGGCGCTATATGATGCCATTTTTGTTCAATTGCTTTAATGGTTTCGGGTATATGCTCAGAAGAAATCGATAAGGTTAAGAACGTGAAGAATCCTGGGGAAATTTGCATCGTCAGCGGTTGTATTTCCTCGTGCATAGAATGAAAGTGAAAATCCTTTACAACGCCGATGACTTCGCCAGTCCCCCCTCGTTGAGAAAAGCGCTTGCCGATGATGTCTTGCGGGTTTGCATAGCCTAAGCGCGCAAGACAAGACTCGTTTATTAACATCGTCTTGCGGAGATCTTCTGGGGAAGCCTTTGAAAAACCTCGGCCTGCGATGACCTGGATATCATATTGCTTCAAAAAAGCGTCGTCAATAAAATATACATCCGACTGAAATTCTTCCATCATTCCATTCTTCCCTTCCATAGTGGTGGCAAATTGTCTGTTGGGTTTTCCTGGAATATAAGCTGAAAAGCTTGCTTGTTCGATACCTGCTATCTCGGTAAGTGCTTGTTTAACTTGATCTTGGTGCTCTCTAATACGTTCATCATAGTGAAAATCGATCACTAAGTTATGGGCCTTTTTAAAACCTAAATTCTCATTACGCATGAAGTTTAACTGCCGATATACCACCAAGGTGGACACTGTTAATAGTATGAAAATAACAAATTGAATAATTACGAGGGATTTGCGTAAATCTTGTCCCTTGCTACTGACAATAAACCTTCCTTTTAAAGTAGCTGTTGGTTTAAAACGAGAAAGAAAAAAAGCTGGATAGATACCAGAAAGCAGTCCGGTAAGTAAGGCGATCGACAATGCATATGGCAGGTAGGCAATATAAGTTTTAATGTCGTCTATAATAGTTTTTCCTGTCAGGATATGGAACCAGGGGATCGCAATCCCACATAAAACAATGGATACAAGAAAGGCTAAAGTAGCAAGTAGGATTGCATCCATAAAAAATTGAAGGGTCAGTTGTTTTTTAGTAGCACCCATCATCTGCCGCACACCGATTTCTTTAGCTCTTTTAATAGACAGTGCTGTGGTTAAATTAATGTAATTAAAACAAGCAATACAGAGCACAAAGAGTGCTATAAAAGAGAAAACGTAGATGTTGGTATAATTTCCTACGGTGGTTGATCCCGCTTTATTACCTCTTAAACTTCCGTGGTGATACAAGTCTGCCAAGGGTTCCAGAACAAAACGATATTCCAGCTTGCTATCAATAGGAATGATCTTGGCGAATGCATCAATTTTTTGTTGAAACTGTTTGATATTTGTGTTATCTTTTAGTAGTAGATAGGTAGAGAAGCCGAACTTTTTCCAATCTTCGGTAGAATAACTGGCGTTAGGAGAAGAGAACAAGGTGGACATAGACAGCAGTATGTCCGTTCTAAAATGCGAATTGCTTGGAATATCTTTCATTATCCCGGTAACGGTCGCTGGATGTTTTCCATCCAGTGTTAAGGTTTGGTTCAGACAATCGGTGGTGCCAAAGTATTTTTTTGCAGCAGTTTCTGAGAGTACAATATTGAATGGTGCATTAAGGGCTGTAGCTACATTGCCTCTTAACAAAGGGAAAGAAAAGATGGAAAAAATGGAAGAATCAGCATAGGCCAAGGTCTCTTCACCGAAATTTTCGTGTTCTTTGGAGATAATATAATAATCGAGCAGGAAGCGACCCGCTTTTTCCACTTCGGGAAAATTCCGTTCGAGTGCAATTGCTAAAGCTGGAGCGCTCGTTTCCTGGTTGACACCAGTGGCTCCTTTGATATCTGTACTGATGCGGTAGATACGATCGACATTTTTGTTAAACTGATCATAACTCAGTTCGAAGCGTACAAAGAAAAAGATGAGATAAACGATACATAGCGCTACCGCCAACCCAAAAATGTTAATGATCGAAAAACGTTTGTTTTCGAATAGATAGCGAAGCGTTGTTTTGAGATAGTGTTTTAACATCTGCTTATAGTTTCTGAGTTGTGAGCTGTGCGTTGCGAATTTGGTTAGCCTCATAACTGGCAACCGGTAACTCACAACTAAGTTTATTCACTCCGCAACGATTTTACTGGATTGGAACGTGCTGCTTTAATAGATTCATAGCTTATGGTGAGTAAGGCGATGGCTATTGTGGTTAACGCGGAAAAAATAAATACAATCCATCCTATATTTATCCGATAGGCAAAGCCATTCAACCAACTATCTATCGTATACCAGGCAACAGGCATTGCAATTAAAATTGCAATTAATACCAGTTTGATAAAGTTTTTCGATAGCAGGTATACCACACTAAACACCGTAGCGCCCAATACTTTGCGTACACCAATTTCCTTGAACCGTTGCTCCGCCATAAATGCTGACAGGCCATATAGCCCTAAACAGGAAATGAAAGTTGCTAACAGGGCAAATAGATTAAAGAGGCTGCCCATACGTTGCTCTCCTTTATATAAATTATCCAAATCTTGATCTAAGAACCCATAGGAGAAAGCGAACTCTGGATTCAGGCTGGTGGTGATCTGTTCCAAAACTTTAATCGTAGCCTCTGTGGTACCCGGTTGGGTTCGTACCACCACATTGCCTCCGTAATTGTTTAGACGCATGATGAGTGGTTCAATCGCTTGTTGTATAGGCTTAAAATTAAAGTCCTTAACCACACCGATGATAGTACCTTTTTTACCATACAAAGCAATTGGCTTTCCAACAGCTTCAGCTGCATCCAGCCCCATCATCTTGACAAGTTTTTCGTTGACTATATAATTGCTTGAGTCTCCCCTAAAATCGGTAGAAAAGACTCTCCCCGCAGCCATTTTCATTTGAAACACCTTAAAGAAACTTTCACTTACATCCAAATTAGGTATAACGGGCTGATTGTTAGGGTCCTTTCCCTCCCATGCTACGTCAAAAGAGCCCGACATAACATTAGTGGGTATTATATTGGTCAGCGTGAAATTGGCTGTCAGGGGATGTTGCTCCAGCTCGCTTTTGTAAGCATCTAACTTATTGAAAATATCACCCCGCATGGGTACATATATTAAATTTGAGCGTTCGTATCCTAAGTTCATGTTTTTTATATACTGTAACTGATTATATACTACGACTGTGCCAATTAGTAGTATAATAGAAACGGTAAATTGTAAGACTACTAATGTATTACGGAAAATCAAATCGCCCCTTCCACCTAAATTCATTTTTCCTTTCAATACTTTTACCGGTTGGAAACCTGATAAGAACAGAGCGGGGTAACTGCCGGAGATTAACCCGGTGAGGAGGGCGATGCTAACTAGCATAAGTACCATCTTACCATCAAATAAGCTAATACCTAATTCCTTCCCTGCGAGATGATTGAAGGCAGGTAGTGCCAGCCAAACCAGTCCAATAGCAATAAAAAGTGCCAGAAACGCAATCAAGATAGATTCGCCCAAAAACTGGCCGATAAGTTGTCCACGCGCTGCGCCAACTACTTTTCGTAAGCCGACCTCTTTAGCACGTTTTGCAGACCTAGCGGTAGAGAGGTTCATAAAGTTGATACATGCCACAATTAATATAAATATGGCGACGATAAAGAGAATATTAACATATTGAATATCTCCATTCTCTGTCAACTCAATTTGTAGATGAGAATGGAGGTGGATATCAGTTAAGGGCTGTAGATGAAAGGTTATTTTCTGTTCAGTGGTATGTGCCTTATAAAGTTCGTTTATTTGTTTTTCCAGTGATAACAGATGAGCCTTACTGGGATCGAAATCTCGGTCGAATAAGACGTATGAATAAAAATTAAAATTACGCCAAGTATTATTAATTAGATCTTCATCCGTATGGGCAATAGCTGCCATGGGCATCAGATAATTAAACTGTAAATGAGAATTTGTAGGGGTATTGGCTAAAACACCTGTAACGGTAAGCAGTTTATCGTTATCCATCTTTAAGGATTTACCTAAGGCGGGGACCTCGCCGAAATATTTTTTGGCAAGGTTTTCGGTAAGCAAAATACCATCTGGACGTTGCAAAGCTGTTTTGATATCACCTGAAATAAGACGAAAAGAGAAAACATCGAAGAAAGTTGAATCAACATAAAAGCCTCTTACTTCCTCAAATTTTTTATCCCCATATTCAAAGGTCTTTTTTGAAGGATGACTCAGTCGAACGGTTTTTTTTATGGAGGGTATTTCTGCCTGAAGCGCGGCAGGCATGCCCGCAGCATTTATAGCCGCCTTGAAATCATCGGTGGCAACGGCGGTAACGCGATAGATCTGATCAGCATGCTTATGAAAGCGATCATAACTTTTTTCATTTTGCACCCATAAGAGAATTAAGATACTGGCAGCCATACCGACCGCTAAACCTGCGATGTTGAGTATCGAAAATGATTTTTGACGAATCAGGTTTCTAAAGGCAATTTTGAAATAGTTTTTTAACATCTTTTTATAGTTATGCGTTGTGAGTTATGCGTTGCGAGTTTGGTCAAGCTCACAACTGGCAACTGATAACTTGCAACTGAGGTTACTCATTCCTCAACGAATCCACTGGATTAGCTATCGCTGCTTTGATGGCCTGAAAACTTACTGTAAGTAAAGCAATGCATACGGTCGACAATCCTGCCACCGCAAACATCCACCATTCAATATCGACGCGGTAAATAAAATCTTCTAGCCATTTATTCATGCACCACCAGGCAATAGGAGAGGCAATCAAAAAAGCTAAGCATATCAATTGGATAAAATCTTTTGATAACATGGTTATAATACCCGATATAGTGGCTCCGAGTACTTTGCGGATGCCAATTTCTTTGGTTCGTTGAAAGGCGGTTAATGTAGCCAAACCGAATAAGCCTAGGCAACTAATCAATATTGTAATGGCTGTAGCCAGATTGATCAGCTTAGCCAGTTGTCTTTCTTGGATGTATAGGGATTCCAATGTTTCGTCATAAAAATGATATTGAAAAGCATCGGGGGGATAAATATTGCCCCATTGTTTTTTAATTGTTTTTAGCGTGGCCTGCCATTGGCTTGGATTCCGGGTGTTGAGCTTAATATTGAAGGTAAGTAAATTTTGTTTGTCCGACATCAGGGCTAAGGGTTCAATTGATGTATAAAAGTCTTGGCTATGGAAATCTTTTACTACGCCAACAATGGAGAACGCGCTGTTTCCCGATTGCCGCATCATTTTTCCTACGGCCTCTTGCGGTGATTTGAAACCAAAGGCCTTGGCTGCCGTTTCATTAATGATAAATTCGTTGGTAGTATCCGAATGATGTAAGTTCCTCCCTGCCAATAGTTCCATTTGGTACATCGATAGATAGGCAGTGTCAATCCATTTTTTAAAAACTTGTATTCCGGCTGGATCTTTTTTATCCGAAATCAGCTCGAAAGGGCTCGAAGAATAGCCGGAAGAAAGGGGAGCAGACCCTAAAGCTATATGCTCAATGCCGGGTAGATTTCGTAACTGATTTAAAAGGGTAAATTGTTTGTCTTTGTAGCGAGGATTATTCTGATATTTCCAAGGCACGTCCACGAGCACAATAGCCTCTTTATTAAAACCCATATCAGCTTTAAGCGTATGACGTAATTGTGTGCTCACGATGATGGTGCTCACGATAAAAATCAAAGCGATGACAAATTGAAAGACAATTAACACTTTTTGCAAGCTGAAGCGGCGCGTCGCGCTTGCGCCTGAAAAGAAATTCTTAAACACAGAAGTTGTTTTTACCCTGGTGATTAGCCAGCTCGGATAAAGACCCGCCAATAAGGTAATCAGCAGCGTCAGACTTAAAGTGAAAGTTAGAAATAAGCGCGGGCTGCTATAAGGGGTTAGGCCTTCCGGGATGATATCGCTTACGATCCAAAAACCCAATAGGATAAATGCGGAAGCCAGTATAGATGAGAAGAGCGTGGTTAGGAAGGTTTCTAACAAAAACTGACCGATCAGGTGCCAACGATTACTGCCTAGCGTTTTACGAACACCGATTTCTCGACCCCGCTGGGGAATTTGCGCTACACTCATGTTGATATAATTGATGCAGGCGAGAATCAGCAAGAAAACACCAATTCCAACCAACCCGTAGAGCACGGCTTTGCTTGTTTTGCGTACCCCATAATCGCTAACATCAGTTGCGAAATGAATATCTTTAAGGGGTAATAATTCGTAAGACTTGCCTCTTTTTATTGGACTTCCCCGTTCTTCTCCAAATGCTTTCCAATGTCTTTGATCAAGTTTATTGATTTGATCCAATATGGCAGTAACATTTGCTCCTGCTCTAAACTGCAAATACAGTTTGTCGCTACCATTGGTGTTAGTCCACATATATTTTTCGAAAGTTTTTTCGGGTAAGGTCAAAAACTCTTGCGCGGTAAATTCTGAAGGGCGATAATAATCGGCAACAATGCCGGTCACGGTTCGTTGTACCGTGTCGCGCCCAAAGTAGGTGATGGTTTTATGTAGAATGTCTTCTGGAGGGGTCCCCGGAAAATATTCCTGTGCCCTACTTGCTGTAAGCACGACACTTTCGGGGGTATTCAATGCGCTTGCCTTACTCCCAGCAAGCCAGGTATAGGGCAACATTTCGAAATAAGCCCGATCAGTTGCTGCTATTTGTTGTGGATCGTCTTTGATGAAATCTGTTTTGGTTTCCCGCTTGATCTCAACGGCATTGATCCATTGATAAAACAGGGGCACCACATGGTCTAACCCAGGTATTTCTTCTCGAATACCTTGATATAAGGGCGCGGATATGCCCCCCATTTTATCGCCTGAACCAAATGCGGAGACAACTTTATAGATGCTTTCCTTGTGTGGCAATTGGGCATCATAACTGAACTCATGCTGGATAATACGGTAGATGATCCAGCATGAGCTAATGCCAATAGCTAAACCTAATATATTCAGTGCGGTGAATAAGCGTTTGCGCCATAAGTGGCGAAGACTGGTTCTTAAGTAGTTTTTTAACATCTTTTTATAGTTATGCGTTGTGAGTTATGCGTTGCGAGTTTGGTCAAGCTCATAACTGGCAACGCATAACTCGCAACTGAGATTACTCGTTCCTCAACGAATCTACCGGATTAGCTATCGCTGCTTTGACTGCCTGGAAACCAACCGTTAACAAGGCAATAAAAATTGCTCCAAAACCAGCGAAAGCAAACATCCACCACTGGATTTCGATTTTATAGACGAAGTTTTCCAACCATTTATTCATGGCCCACCAAGCAATCGGTGTAGCTATAAGGAGTGCTATTAGTACAAGCTTGACAAAATCCTTCGATAATAGCGAAATGATACCATTGACTGTAGCGCCCAATACTTTACGTATGCCGATCTCTTTTGTGCGTTGAAACGCAGTTAGGGCGGCTAAGCCATAGAGGCCTAAACAACTGATTAGCAGGGTAACGATGGTGGCTGCGCTGATGAGTTTAGCTGTACGGCGTTCCTGCTGGTACAGGTTCCGAATGGTATCATCGTAAAATTGATATTGAAAATCAAAGCCGGGATACACCTGTTTCCATTCCTTTTCGACAAGGGCAATGGTGCTTGCCAGAGAAGAAGACCTTTTACCCGCCAGTTTGATGTTGAAAGACGACAAGCGTGGCTTTACAGCGGAAAAGGCAAGCGCAGGGATCTCACTTTTTAAGCTGAATTGATGAAAATCTCTAAATACGCCCACAATGAATCTCGGACTTCCCCCTTGATAGAGGATTTGCCCGATCGCATCCTGTGGTTTACGGAAACCAAAATTTTTTAGTGCTGTTTCATTAATCAGTAGCTCTTGCATGGTGTCTGTTTCCTGTAACGTTCGACCTGCGAGTAAAGGAATCTGATAAACCTTAAGGTAGTCGGCATCCACATTTTTAAATAGTAGCCCCTTTTGGACGGTGCCCGTATCGCTACGATAATCCATCCCCCAACCGTTCATCCAGTCACTCATGGGGATGTCGCCCAGAGCAACATTGCTGATTTCAGCATGTTGCTCGATCATACGTTTTAAAACAAACTGTTTCCCTTGATAACTGCTGTCTGCCTGTACTTTATATGGGATGTCTACCGTTACGATTGCTTCATGTTGAAATCCTAAATCTTTATTTAAGGTATACCGTAACTGCTGACCGATGATAATGGCGCAGACCGCGAATAATTGCGCGATTACAAATTGAAAGACGATAAGCCCTTTGCGCAAGTTTAGCTGGTAACCGCCGACCGACTGGTTAATTTCGCCTTTCAATACGCGTACAGTCTGTACGCGTGTGGCGAGCCAACTTGGATAGATTCCGGCAATGAGCGTGATTCCCACAATTAAGGCTATAGAAAACAGCAACATCTCTGCATAATTGTTAAAGTGGTTCATTCCCTCAGGTAGGTATTCTGCAAAGATGCGCAAGCCTATTGTAGTGATTAAGACGGATAAAAGTACCGCCAGCATACAGGTAGCGAAGGTTTCTTTGAGATAGCTCCAAATGAGAGAAGATGATTTACCGCCTAAAGTTTTTCGGATGCCGATTTCTTTGGCGCGTTGGGGCAATTGTGCTGTGGTGAGATTTACATAGTTGATACAAGCCAAGGCCAATAGGAAAGCTGCTATGCCCAATAAACCAAACAAAACCGGCTTGCTGACTGTGCGGGAACGGAGGGTTAAATGTGTGGCAAAATGTTTCTCCGCCAAGGGGAGCAACTTATAATCGATTTTGAACTTGTGCTCTTTGAAAAAATCACGATTAAGTGAGCTATTGATGCGATTCAATTGATCAAGCACACTGTTTGTGCTTACACCTTTTTTCAATTTGACAAATAGCAATTCTTCGGATGACACACGTTGCCAGTCGGTATTGGCCAAATCCTCTTGGTTAAGGGCGAAAAACTCTTGGGCAGGGAAACTGTTCAGGTAATCTAAATCGGCAATGACCCCGCTGACGGTTTTCTGCACCGTATCATTGTAGGTGATGGTTTGTCCGACTATGTCGTCCGGACTTTTCCCGGGGAAGTAACGCTGTGCTCGTTTCGCTGTCAAGACTACTTTATCTGGGGCGATTGCCTGTTTTGAATTTCCTGCTAACCATTGATAACCGAGCATTTCAAAATAGTCGGGAAGGGTGGCTACTTGCTCATCAAGTTGATCTAACGTACGGCCGTCATGCGTTACAGCGCTGGAGAAATTTTGATAATATAAGGGCGCTGTTTTTTCGACACCGCTAATGTCATGTAACACGTGGGGAAGAATGGCCTTGGGAATGAAGATCTGATCTCTACTGCTCCCATCTCCTTTTTCTCCGTGGGTATAAAATTGAAATATCCGATCTCTATCAGGCTCGTGCTGATCATAGCTAAATTCATAGCTAACCATTCGGTAAATGATCCAGGAGGCGCTAATGCCAATGGCTAGTCCTAAAATGTTGAGGGCAGTAAACAATTTGTTTCGCCAAAGATGACGTAAGGTGAGGTGCAGTTGTTTCATATATGGTTAAGCCTTAACAATGCTTAGATAAAATACTGTTAAACCTTTATCAGGAAATGCGCCAAAATTATATATGTCTGATTAACAGTTGAGTAAGGGAGTATTGTTTAGGCTGGTGTTCGAAAGCGTACACTTTATGGCGCAAAAGCGTACAGCTTCCGTTCCTAACCTTGTATCTTACTTCTGATATTGTTTTTATTTTATGTGTGAGCTGCTAGAAATATTTTGCGAATAACCAGCAACTAAACACCAATAACTAAAATCATTCATTCCTTAACGAATCTACCGGATTGGCTAACGCGGCACGAATCGCATGAAAGCTAACCGTTATTCCAGCGATACAGATTGCCGTTATACCTGAGAAAGCAAAGATCCAGCTGTTCAATTCCATCCGGTAAGCAAAATCATTCAGCCAATCGCTACCCATCCACCAGGCTATAGGGCAGGCAATCACAAAAGCGAGAAATACCAAGAATAGAAATTGTTTTGAGATCAGCATGACGATGTTCGTTACGTCTGCACCCAGCACTTTCCGAATACCGATCTCCTTGGTCCGTTGAATGGTAGTGAAAGCCGCAAGCGCAAATAATCCCATACAGGCCAAAGCAATAGCGATACCGGAGAAAACTGAAAACAAATGGGCAATCCGTTCTTCAGTCTTATAGAGCGATTGGAAGTCGTCATCCAAAAAATGGTAGTCGAAAGCGCGATGACCGACACGTGCTTTCCAGGCTTCTTCCAATGTACCTAATGTTGTGGCAATGTGATCGCTCTTTATTTTCACAAAAAGCTGTCTCACTAAGGAGGTATCCGGAAAAATCAATAGCGGTCCGATAGATGCATGAAGTGATTCGAAATGGAAATCTTTTATGACACCTACTACCGGACCGGGAATCCCTCTGGATACAATTTGACCGATGGCTTTTTCGGGAGTCCATCCCAATTCTTTTACAGCCTTTTCATTCAAAATGTAAGCAGTTTGATGCTGTGAACCGGCTACGGTAGTCTTTTCGGCAGCGACGAAATCAGCGGGAACGAAATCTCTACCAGCCACTAAGTCCATACCCATGGTTTTTAAATAGTCGAGATCAACTGGCGCTGCATTGAGCGAAAGATCTTTAGGTCCTGTACCGTCCTCTGCATGAATACCATCCCCCCAGCCAACGGATGTAGGATCTTCATAAGAGCCCGTAACGCTCAATACATTTGGATTCGCTTTAAATGCATTTTTTAGCTGCTCATATACCCCGTGGGTTTTGGAATCTACAGGTAAAACTAAAACGTGAGAGCGATCATAGCCTAGATTTTTATTTTGAATATAGTTCATTTGTTTCAGCACAATGAACGTCGTAGCCAGCAGAAAAATGGCGATGGAAAACTGAAAGATAATTAACCCCTTGCGTACCGTTCCGCCTGAATTCGTTATCTGTAGGCCCGATTTTAACGTTAGTGCTAATCGTTTGCTACTCAGTATAACGGCTGGGTATAATCCAGCAAGCAAACTAATTATAAGGCTTAATGAGATAGCGGCTAATAAAAATAAAGGCTGGAAGAATATACTAAATGAAAAGTCTTTTCCAGTTATGTTATTAAATAGCGGCAATAGAACTGTAGCAATGAGCAGGGCCATAAGCAGGGCGAAGAAAGTGATTAAGGTGGATTCACCCAAAAATTGTCTGATCAGCTGCCTTTTTTCAGCGCCCATCACTTGTCGGATACCAATTTCCACACCACGATTAGCTGATTGTGCGATGGATAGATTCGTATAGTTGACGCAGGCAATCAGTAAAATAAGGAGTGCAACAATCGTTAACACATAAATATACACGATATTACCATTTGCTTCCAAACCCGCCAGCTTAGAGTATAGGTGTACCGATTTTAGAGGTTCTAAGTGCACGGTCCAATAATCTGTTTTCGGAATGTCCATTTCTTCCTCGTTTACCTTTTTCATATAGTCGGTAATCGCGCTAGCCAAAGGGCGAATTTGATCGGAATTTTGAAGCAATAGGTAGGTAATATAATTAGCCGTACTCCATATTTCGGTTTTTGCAGCATCCAAACTATTGAAAGAAATAATCAGATCATATTGAATCTGGGAGTTGAGTGGAACATCTTCACTGATGCCAGTCACCTCATAATGCGCTTCGCCACCGTTCAATTGGATGGTTTTGCCGATGGGGTTTGCGTTTCCAAAATATTTCTTTGCTGTTGAACGGGATAACACCGCCTTCTGCGGGTCGTTAAGCACCGATGCTGCATTACCCTGTACCAGCGGAAAAGAAAACGTTTGGAAAAAGGCTGCATCCGCATAGAGTATATTCTTTTCATCAAAAGATTGTTGGTTTACCGTAATAGCACCCGCACTTTTCATGGTACGGACATACTGCAATACTTGTGGAAAAGTTCTTTTAAAAGCAGGTCCTACCTTGGTGCCCGTCTGTGCAAACTGGTGCTCAGAGCCAGACATGCGAAGATCAGACGTTACTCGAACAAGGCGGTCTGCGTTCGCATGGAAATCGTCGTACGTGATCTCATTCCGGATGTAAATACCTATTAACATACAGGTAACCAGACCTATCGTTAAGCCAAAAAGATTTACGAAGCTATAAAGCTTGTTCTTTTTGAAATTTCTGAGAGCGATTTTGAAATAATTCTTTATCATTTCGTTGTTTGTTGTTCAATTCATCGTTCATTGCCGGACTTCTGATTCTTGGTCGGTAGGCCTACGAATAACCAGCAATCAAGTACTAATAACTAAAATCATTCATTCCTTAAACTTTCCACCGGATTGGCTAGTGCTGCTTTGATGGCCTGCCAGCTCACGGTAAGCAAAGCAATAACTAAGGCCATCAACCCGGCCAATACAAACATCCACCATTGTAATTCAATATGATAAGCAAAATCTTCCAACCATTTGCTCATTGCCCACCAAGTAATTGGAGACGCCACCATCAATGCTATGAAAATAATCTTTATAAAATCTTTGGAAAGCAAGTTTAAAATGCTGGATAAAGATGCTCCCAATACTTTACGGATACCGATTTCTTTGGTACGCTGTAATACGCTCAGAGAAATTAATCCTAGCAAGCCAAGACTACTTATAAAAATAGCTAAGGTTGCAGCTGTCCAAATTAATTTTTGTTGAATGGCTTCTTTAATATATAGTTCTTCAATCTGTTCATCTAAATATTGATAATTTAATATTGTATTGGGAAACCATTTAGGCCATTCTTGTTCTAGCTGTTTGATGAAATGAGTTAAGCCCTGACTATTGATTTTTATTGCTACTGTTTGAAATAACTCTCTATCATAGCCAATAACCGTAGGATCAATAGGATCATGGAGAGATTTAGTGTTATAATTAGCAATTACTCCTACAATGATGCCTGGCTTTTCGTCATGCATACCCGCGCCCAGTAAGGATTTTCCTAAGACCTGTTGTTCGTTCTTATATCCTAGCATATGCATCATTTTTTGATTGATCAGGTATTCGGGAAGCGTTTTGTTTTCGCGTATATTTCGACCCGCAATTAAGGGGATGTCTAGTGTAGAGATATATGCACTATCTGCGAACGTGGCTTTGGTAGCCCAAGCTTCATAATCGGCTCTTTGGTCAAACAAAAATGTACCACCTCTTGAATCGTGCATGGCTGGCGCCCTAAAACAAAAACTATAATTAGAAATGGAGAGCTTATTATCTAAAAATGTTCTTAACGCTTTCTCCTTTTCCATAGCCCTTTTTGGTAGTGGCACTAGAAGAACAGATTCTCTATTAAAACCAACATCCGTTGAACTGAGAAAACGCACTTGTGCAACCATTACAATTGTAGCAATGATAAGGCACAGTGATAGGATATTTTGCACCAGTACCATCGCTTTCCTACCATTTGTTGAGCCGAGTGAAAAATTGTTCTTAAGTGCGTTTACAATAGCCAATTTACCGGTCATATATGCGGGATAAATGCCAGAAAGTAAACTTATGACGCTCCAAATAACCAAACTCAATCCGGATAATTCAAGTAGTGAAGGCTTAGCAATAGGCTCATTAATAAATAATATTTGATTGGCGATCGGAAAGACAATCTGCAATAAAGCCAATCCCAGTAGGCAAGCTAAGCCGACAACGCAAATGGATTCTGTTATAAACTGGAAAAATAGCTGACTGCTCGATCCACCCAATACTTTTCTCGTTCCTATTTCGGCACTCCTTTTTGCATACTGTATCAAAGATAGATTGATGTAATTCAACGTGGCAATTAGTAATATACTTAGACCAATAAATCCTAATATCCACAGGAGAGACTTCTGTACACTTCCCCCGAAATTGGTATCGAAGTGAATATCCTTTAAGGCTTGTAGTTTAAAATGGAAGAGTTTACCTGTTTCTTCTCCAAAGTACCGGTTGGTCAATTGTTGTAATGTACTTTCAATGGAAGCTATATTGGATGAATCATTTATTGATACATATAACTGGTTGGTCGTATTGATGTAGCCCCAGTCTGTAAAATAGTTGTTCCGAATATTAGGTAGAACGGTTTTAATGGAAGCCTCGGAAATATAGAGGTCTGATTTGAGATCTGTATTGGTCGGTTGGTCGTCAATAACTCCAATTACTTTAAGGGGGTATTTACCATCTACGTAAATAGTTTGGCCCATTGCCTCCGTTTTGCCAAAGAAACGTTCGGCTGTCGAAGCCATTAGCGCCACGGTGTTAGGTTGATTTAACGCTGTTGCATTCCCTTGTAGCCAATGGTAATTAAATAGTTTAAACCATTCTGAAGAGGTAAATGCAGCTTTTTTGTTGGAAGAAAAGAGATTTCCGTTAACGTTCAATGTTAGATCTTGATGGGACATGGAGAAGGCTGCGTGTTCAATACCCGGAACCTTCGATTTTAAGGCATCATAAATCGCATAAGAACTGCCGCTTTCATGTTCGATTTTTTCTAAATGGAGATCATGAACAACACGATAGATGTGCTTTGCTTGTTTATGGTAGCGATCGTAACTGAGATGAAATTGGATGTAAAAAAAGATAAATATACAGCAGGCAATGCCTATTCCAAGTCCTAAGATATGGATTAAAGTAAAATATTTATTTCTTAGAAGACTGCGCCACGCCGTTCCAAAGTAGTTTTTTATCATTATAGTATCAAGTATCAAGATATTACTAAGAGCTTTTATAGATCAAAGTCTTTATGCCTATGTCTTTATTCGGCCTAATAACCAATAACGAACAGCTAATAACCAGATCACTCATTCCTTAACGATCCACAGGATTAGCTAGCTCAGCAACGCAATTAGCATCGCCAATGCTCACCATTAACCAATACAGGAATTGCGCCAAAATAATAACTTATTGATAATGTGTTCGTTGTGTCGTTTTTTGATAGGAAGGTGTTCGTTTCCGAACACTAGCTGTTCAGATCTGAACGGTATTTTGAGGCTTTGGCTGACAATTTTTGATGGCGTACGGTTTGCTTTTGAAAGCAACTCATAGCTAAAGATGTCCTTAACCAATCTGATGAGGCTACTGTTTAATGTGTATTATTTAATATTATAAAGTTATTTTTAAAGATTTAAATATGCTTTTAAATAATATTATATATATTTGTGATGTGTCTTTGTAATTCTCAATAGATACAGCCTGAAACCAAACCTTAAAATGATCAAATCTAATATGAAAACAGCCGAACAAAATTTAAACGCGAATGAAATTATTGCTAATGGGGAGGAAGAAATTCTTTCTGTAAAAAGGAAATCTTCTGATCCTTTTATTATTCCGTGGGAAGATGGGAAGCCTTTTAAGTTGAGCATAGAAAGGTTAGAGAACCTAATTCTAGAAAGTAAAAATGAGAAATACGAGAAAAGCTATTTTCATCCACGCGATTTGTCTTTCGATCTTTGTGAAAATATCCTGTCTTTAGAGGCGTATTGTGGAAGTGTTTTTCAGATTCATTTTTTAATAGAAAAAGATGGTGTATTTGTTCAATGCGATTGTAAGTGCAAGGGAAATGTTTGTTTGCACTTGTGGAGTTCTCTACGCTACTGCTTATGGTGGTACGGCGAGACCTTCTTTAAACAGTTTTATTTACCAGAAATAAGAGACCTTGCATTAGAGCATAGACGTTTATTGGCGGTGGATACTACTTTTGATGGGATACAATTTAAACCTAAGGAAGGGTATGGCCGTGTATTTGGCTTTAAAAATGAAAGGGAATTACTATTCAGATTTTCCTCCCCAGTTGTAAAAAAGAAATCCTTGCCAGATAGCCATAAGAAAATAATTTTCGGAATACCTGATGACGCTTACAATTTTCAGCAACCTATTTTAATACCATACTTAGCAACTCCAAACCCGAGGCATGGTTCAAAAAGGCCCTTCATTAAGTATGATAAAAGTTTTTTATTGCAGAATTCCAGTGAAGAGAAACCAAAAAATTTGACTAAAAATCAACGTGCAATCAATACAATTTGTGAGGAAATGTTAATTATTGCAAACCTCTCATTGGAGAAGTTGTCGATTAATTTTGAAGATGGAGAATCTGACGAACATTTAGATGAGGATAAGCTTATTATAAGCTATAGAAATAAGCTTTTATTTGAATTGTGGCAGGAGGTAATACCGCTTCTGAGTAGCGAGTTCGTTCTTGCTTTTCACTCAGCACTTAAAGATTCTTCGTTGATTCGACCTGTTACTTTACCATCGTTTCGTGTATCCCTATGTTTACTACATCCCATTATTTCTTTCTTATTGATTTACAATGAAGGCGTGATCAAATTTAGGATGCAAATTAAAATAGCGAATAAATTTATTGAAAATCCTTCGGTATTTCCAAGCTCTTCTGGGTTCTTTATTTCAACAGAAGATAAAGGAAAATACACACTCGTGAACAAAGCTCATGACGCGGAGTTAATAAGTCGTTTCAGCAAAATTGATTATTGTATAACTGTGTTGCCAAATGACTATGTACAGTTTAAAGGAGAAATCTTGGATAAAGTTGCTGTGCACTATCCCATTTTCTGTGAAAACAGAGATGCAAATGATAAATTTTTCGAAGTAAGGAACATTCTAAACTGTCTGAAAAAAAAGGTGATGTTCACTATTAAAGGAGACACACTTTTGATTGCCTTTAATTTGGTTTATGATTGCGACGTAATAATCGACGCCTTTACCGATGGAAATAGTATTTTCGGATGGCAGGGCAGTTATGAAAAAGTATTCTTGAGGAATAAAGAGTCCGAAGATAATGAGCGAAATATCTTTTTATCCTGCAATGAAGACTTTCAACGTCAAGTCCCTTTCGGGGTGTTTAGGTTGCCTGTTGAAAAAGTAAAACATGGTTCCTGGTTGGCAGATACGGTTAAACTTTTTACAGAAGAAAATTACGAGATTGATGGATTGGAAAACTTGGTGGGCTTTCATTTTAATCCATATCCGATGAAATGGGATATGAAAATTTATAAAAAAACGAATCATGTAGAGATCGCATTGGAAATTTGTTTCGGAGATCAGCGCATAGGCCTGGATGACATAAGAGATTGCTTGGCCTCTACGATGGAAATCATACAGTTACCCGACGGATCTGTCGGCCGAATACCACGAGAGTTTAAGCAGCGCATATTGCCACTTATGGCTGTTGCCACGAAAACAAAAAACGGGTTGCTACAAATATCACTTCAGCACTTCACCTCCATCCAATCGTTTGCCAATAAAATTACCGATAAGCAATTGCACGAGCAGTTGAAATTGCAGCGCAAAAAGCTCCAACAGCTAGATAAGATACAACCACTACCTAAACCTGAAAAAGTTCAGGCAGTTCTCCGCCCTTACCAGGAAACTGGTTTTAGTTGGATGGGTTTTCTTCGAGAGTTTGGTTGGGGAGGAGTGCTCGCGGATGATATGGGACTTGGGAAAACACTTCAAATATTAACGGTGCTAGAATACCATTATATACAGTCGCCAGATAGCCCCGCTTCTTTAATCGTAGTTCCTAACTCTTTATTGTTCAATTGGCAGGCGGAGGTTAAAAAGTTTACCCCACACCGAAAGGTGCTGGTACACCATGGTGTTAACCGATCGCTGATGGAAGTTTCTACATTTCCCGGCCAGCTCCTACTAACTACCTATGGTACATTGATCTCAGATATAGAATTACTTTCAAAGGAGAAATTCGGCTATCTTATTCTCGACGAATCGCAGTCGATCAAAAACCCGCAATCCAAACGGTTCGAGTGTGTACAGGCGGTACGGTCCGACTTTCGACTCGCGTTGACAGGCACGCCTATAGAAAACGGAATATCCGATCTGTTCGCGCAGCTCGATTTTGTGAATCCTGGGTTTCTCGGTACATATGGCCAGTTTAAGCGAAACTTTCCCGGAATTGCGGATGGCACAGCAAGCGTAGAAACGAAGGAATCTTTGCAGCAGCTTATCGCTCCTTTCATGCTGCGGCGTACCAAAGCGCAGGTGGCCAAAGATTTGCCGGAAAAAACAGAGATGACGCTTTACTGTGAGATGCTACCCGAACAACGTAAGGTATATGAGCAGTACCGTAGACGTTTTCGTAGTGAGCTGGAGGATAAAATGGATGAGCGCAAAGACCAGGCAACGATGTTCGTGCTGGAAGCACTCATGAAACTCCGCCAGATTTGCAACTCGCCTGCGCTTATTCCTAACGAAAAGTATGAAAACCACTCTGCCAAATTGGAAGAAATCCGTGAACATATCCTCGAGAAAACGCAAGGACATAAGCTGCTCATTTTTTCTTCCTTTACCAAGATGCTTGCTTTATTGGAGGATGAGTTGAAGAGTGTTGGTATTGGCTATGCGTACCTTGACGGAAAAACAAGTGGCGATCAGCGGCAACAAGCAGTGAACCGTTTTCAGGAAGAAAGTGACTGTCGGGTGTTTTTGATCAGCTTAAAGGCCGGAGGAACGGGATTGAACTTAACAGCAGCAGATTATGTATATATTTTTGACCCCTGGTGGAACCCTGCGGCAGAAGCACAAGCCATCGATCGTTGCTACCGTATTGGTCAGGATAAGCATGTGATGGCCTACCGGATGGTATGCAAGGATAGTATCGAAGAACGGATCCTACAATTGCAGGAGGGAAAAAAAGCATTGGCAGAAACACTTGTGCAAACCGATAGCAGCGTGCTGAAATCTTTGAATAAAGAACAGCTATTGAAGCTATTTGAATAAACGACAAACGGTCAAGTAAACCCTGCCGCACCCAGCTACCTTTTTAGGCTGGGTGCTTTAAATGTTATAAAAATAGAGTGTGGATAAGACGAACATTATTGGAGTAATTTTGCTATCTTTGATACTTAGGAAGAATATTATGGATAATCGTCTGCTATATAGTAAATTGCAGGCTCTCCCTGAACATATGAGAGCAGAAGTAGCTGACTTCATAGATTTTTTGACGGCAAAAGCAAAAATAAGTCAGGAGATGCCTCAGCAATCAAAAGCTCCAAAATTTGGCAGTGCAAAAGGAATGTTCAAAATGCATGATGATTTTGACGAACCATTGGAGGATTTTAAAGAGTATATGTAATGCAGCACAATTTGCTTGACACACATACTTTTATTTGGTTTGTTAATGGTGATAATCAACTTTCGTCAAAAGCCAAGAAAAGTATCGAAAATGAAAGAACCGTAAACTACATTAGTGTTGCAAGCTTATGGGAAATTGCCATCAAAATTAGTCTTCAGAAACTCGAATTAGGTAGGCCATTTGCTCAGATTGAAAATATTATATCCTCAAACGGTTTTCAACTTTTGCCTATAAGCTTTGATGATACAATAAAAATTTCAACATTGCCTTTCCATCATCGCGACCCTTTTGATAGAATAATTCTTTGTCAATCTATGACAAAGAATCTGCAAATTATTTCGAAAGACAAAAACTTTAAATTATATAATATCTCACTTCTCTGGTAACCCCATTATATTTTAATTAAGCTGAATACGTCCTTCTTTTGGAGGGTACGGAGTACCGTTTTGAAATAATTTTTTATTATAATAGTATCAACATATTCTTAAGGGCCTATTTACGAATCTAAGTCTTATGTCTTGCTACTTATGTCTATTGTCTTTACTCATTCCTCAACGAATCTACCGGATTCGCCCGAGCTGCTTTAATGGCCTGGAAACTCACGGTCAGTAAAGCAATAAGTACGGCGCCTATTCCTGCTCTCGCGAATATCCACCATTGGATATTGATGCGGTAAGCAAAATCTTCCAGCCAGCGATTCATTAACCACCAAGCAAGTGGTGATGCAATGATAAATGCCAGCAGAACCAACTTAATAAAATCTTTGGAAAGCATGCTCACAATTCCCGACACCGAAGCCCCGAGGACCTTTCGAATACCTATTTCTTTCGTACGTTGGTCTGCCGTAAACATGGCCAATCCGAATAACCCTAAGCAAGCCACAAAAATGGTAAGCCCTGCAAACAGGCCTAAGAGATACCCTGTTTTTGCTTCCGTTGCATAGGTATTATTAACCCTTTCATCCAAAAAGGAAAAGCTGAAAGGCAGATCGGGCTGTAGTGCTTTATAGCGCGCCTCTATTGTTTTAAGTAAAGGATCGATATCCTCTGTTTTTGCTTTTAGAAGTAGGTTGCCATAATTCTGTTGCATTACCATTACCAAAGGCGAAATTCGCTCATGCATAGATCTAAAATGGAAGTCTTTCACCACACCTACAATACGTAATGTTTTATGATCTTTATTCGTAATGGTATGACCTAATGCCCCACCTTTCCATTTGAAGGTGGCCGCAGCTGTTTCGTTAATAATAGCGCTTAAAGAATCTGTTCCATAAGTATTGGAGAAATTCCTGCCTTCCTTCAATTCGATACCAAGCGTTGATAGATAGTGGTCATCTACATCGTAGCGCAGTGTCTTTACCCATTCCGACGGTTTTTCTTCCGTATGAACAAAAAAATTATTGTTTCCCGATGCTCCGGCAGGGACATAAGGCGAATTGGTTACATCCGCTACACGGGGATCTTCCAATAGTTGTTGGCGAAACAACGCTTCATTTTTGCCCAATGGCCAGCTCTGTATAACCAATACTTGGTTCTTATCATAACCCAGTTTCTTATTCCTCATATAGGAAAGTTGATTGTATACTACCATCGTACAAAATATCAATACAATGGATACAAAGAATTGGAAAACGACCAAGCCACTTCTTATACCTAATCCCTTATTTTCTGGGGAAAGTTTTCCTTTAAGTACAGCAATCGGTTTGAATGACGATAGAAAAAATGCGGGATAACTTCCCGACAGCAAGCCAATAATTAGTCCAAAAGCAGGTAACACTGGCAATAACCAAAGGTTGCTAACATCATGGAAATCGAGTGCCTTTCCCGAAAGATGGTTGAAAAGTGGGAGTCCGGCAACAGTAAGGCCGACAGCGAGCAGCAAACTAATAAATACCAATAAGATAGATTCGATAAGAAACTGGTAAGTGAGTGCCTGACGGCCCGATCCAAGAACTTTACGTACACTAACTTCTCTAGCACGTTTGGATGCCCCAGCTGTAGAAAGGTTCATAAAATTGATGCTGGCAATGATAAGCATAAATACGGCAATACATCCAAATATATAAACGTAACGGATATCGCCGGGAGAACTTAAGTCGGATGCAAAATCCGAATGGAGGTGTATATCAGTGAGCGGTTGTAAAAATAGGCCAATGGCATTGCCTGCCTTTTGGAAGGCAGCATAACTCATACCAAATGATTCCGGAAACTGCGGTCCCGCATATTTTTCAAATACCGCAGGCAGTTTACCTTCCAATCCTTTATAATCAACCCCTTTCTTAAGTAATAAATAAGTAAAAAACTCCGATTCCATCCAAGACGTTGAGCTCGCTGGACCAAAACTCGCCATGGAGGTAAAAAGATCAAAGTGAAAATGCGAATTAGCAGGGATATTCTCCATTACTCCAGTAACCTTTAACGGCGTATTGGAGTCCTTGATGATCAAAAGTTTTCCCAAAACATTTATCCTACCAAAATATTTCTTGGCCATATCTTGCGAAATAACCACCGTATTAGGCTCTTTTAAAGCCGATTTTGAATCTCCATGGATAAGTGGTAGGGAAAATACGTTAAAGATGTTGGCGTCGGCAAAGGCCATTTCTTCTTCATAAAAGCGATTACCATTTATAAGAAAAATCGGCTTACCGGCCCTGCGAAAACGTGTAGCGTCTTCTACTTCCGGAAATTCGGTCTTCAAAGCCTGCGCCACAGGAGGCATTACATGTGCCTCATTCAGTTTACCACCAGGAGTTGTTCCTTTAAAGACCACTCTGACAATGCGATCTGCTTTTTCATGGAATCGATCGAAACTCAGTTCATCGAATATATATAAACTAATCAATAAACAGGTAGCTAATCCTAGTGCCAAGCCTAGGATGTTAATGGACGAAAAAGTCCGCTGTCTAAGGAGATTCCTCCACGCGATTTTGAAATAGTTTTTTAACATTTTCTTTATAGTTGTGAGTTGTGAGTTATGTGTTGCGAGTCAGGTTAAGCTTATAACCGGCAACGGGTAACGCACAACTAATTTATTCATTCCTAAGTGAATCCACCGGATTGGCTAAAGCCGCTTTAACTGCTTTAATACCTACCGTTGTTAAGGCGATAATAAATGTGATTAAGGCCGCGAATAAAAATATCCACCAATGCATACTTATTCTGTACGCAAAGCTCTGCAACCAGTTATACATGACATAATAGCTGATAGGTATGGCAAGACAAGTGGCAATAAGCACTGGTTTTATGAGATCCTTAGATAGTAAGATTACGATTTCTTGGCTGGATGATCCTAACACTTTCCGAACGCCAATTTCTTTAATACGTTTGGTAGCAGCAAAGGATGCCAAACCAAAAAGACCCAAGCAAGCAATGAATATGGCTAATCCTGCGAATACACTCAATAGCGTTTGCTGGCGCAGATCATTTTGGTATAATTTATCAAATTGCTGGTCTAAAAAACGATATTCGAAGGGGTAGTCGGGCGCTGATTTCTCATAGGTGCGTTTTACCAAATCAATTCCAGATTTGAGGTTTCCCGCATTTAACTTGATAAGAATTACTCGCCAATCTTCATTTGGCGAAATAACCAGCGGTTGTACAATTTCTTTAAGAGAAACAAAATTAAAATCTTCAACCACACCAACTATTTTACGTCTATGATCATCCCGAACCGTATTTCTGATCCATTTCCCTAGCGCAAGATCGGGATCCCATCCTAGTTTTGCAGCCGCTGTTCGGTTAATAAGTACAGCATCGGTAGAATCTGTAGCATAGGCAGGCGATAGATCTCTTCCAGCAATTACCTTTAGGCCTAGCGTTTTTACGTAATCAACATCGGCAAAAACAGTGCGGCCTCGCCATTTTTCAGAATGTTCGTCCACCTCGAATATTTGTTCATCGAAAAAACCTCCCGGCTCGCCAGACATGACCGATACCGAAGCGACGGCACTTTCCTTTTGTAGATCAATCTTGAAGCTGTGTAAATGGTCGTATATCGCTCCATTATTTACAGGTATTATCAGGGTCTGGGCTTCATCGTAGCCTAAATTCTTGTTTTTGATGTAACTCATTTGGTTCGAAATGACGATCGTTCCTATAACTAAGAAGACGGAAATACTAAATTGAACGACAACTAAGGCCTGCCTGAAGAACGCCCCTCTTCCTAGTTTTAGTTTTTCCTTTAGGGCCTGTATTGGCGAAAAAGTAGAAAGAAAGAACGCTGGATAGCTACCGGCAACAAGGCCAATAAATAGCACTAAGCAAATAAGAAAAAGCCATAAGTAAGAATTGCCCCAGGAAAAACTCAATTGATAGCCCAATAATTGGCTGTAAAGGGGCATGGATAATACCAATAACCCAAGGGATATCAGGCAAGCAAAAGACGTGAGTAGTAGGGACTCTCCTATAAACTGGCCAACGAGCTGTTTACGCAAAGCGCCCAATACCTTGCGCATGCCCACCTCTTTAGCACGTTCGATTGCTCGTATAGTGGAAAGATTCATAAAGTTAATACAGGCAATTAATAGTATAAGCAGCGCAATTGATAGAAAAATGTAGACGACTTTTTGATCAGTATGTCTGGCTCCATCAAAAGAAGCATGATCAAAATAGACATCTTTTAATGGCATAAGCGATAGTGTAAATTTATAGCCGAACTGTCGCATATCCTCTCCCATGTATTTATTCATGAAAGAAGAGAATTGGCTTTCAATCTTTTTTGGATCTGCATCAGGATTTAATAGCACGTACGTATACAAGCTATTATTGATCCACACTTTCATGCCTTCTTGTTGTTCATAGTTGGAAAAAGGAACGATAAGATCAAAATCAAGATGCGAATTCGATGGAACATCTTTTGCAATACCTGTTACTTTTAAAGGGAGGTATTTGTTAAGCTCGATTACTTTGCCCATGGCATGATCTACGCTTCCAAAATATTTTTTAGCGGTGGTTTCTGTCAGGACAACACTTGCTGGATCTTTTAAAACAGTAGCGGCATTACCTCTTATCAATGGGAAAGAGAATAGTTGGAAGAAGTCGGCGTCTACGTCATAAATCTTTTCCTCACGAAATGATCGATCTCCAATGCTCGCTAAACCATCATTCGGGCGCACACGTACAGCTCGTTTTATTTCATCTTTAAAATCGTTCAATAGTGCAGGGGCATAGGGGGCGGATAGATAAGAAACTTTCCGACCACCACCATCCTGTTCTACACCACGCATAACCCGGTATATCCGATCACCTTGCGTATGAAAGCGATCGACACTAAATTCGTGCTTCACGAACAAGAAAATCATGAGACAGGCAGTAATGCCAATAGAAAGACCCGCAATGTTGATAAAAGAGAACAACTTGCTCTTCATTAAATTACGCCACGCGATTTTGAAATAGTTTTTTAACATTTTCCTTATAGTTGTGAGTTGTGAGTTATGTGTTGCGAGTCAGGTTAAGCTTATAACTGGCAACGGGTAACGCACAACTAATTTATTCATTCCTAAGTGAATCCACTGGGTTTGCCAAGGCTGCTTTAATAGCATGGAAACTCACTGTCGTCAAAGCGATGAAAATTGCAATACCTCCAGCCGTTACAAACATCCACCATTGTATATCAACCCTATACGCAAAAGCCTCCAGCCATTTACTCATACCCCACCAAGCTACAGGTATAGCTAGGAGGATGGCTAATAGCACTAATTTCACGAAATCTTTAGACAGTAATGCAACAATACTCCTAACGCTTGCTCCTAGTACTTTACGAATTCCGATTTCTTTCACTCGTTGTTCTGCTGCATGTAGTACCAGTCCAAAGACACCCAAAGAAGAAATGAAAAACATCAACCCACTAAAAATGGTGAATAGGGTTTGCTGTTTCTCTTCTTTCTTGTATTGGAGTTGCACAATATCTTCCATCCAGCTTGTAGCTAATAATTTATCTGGATAAAAAGATTTCCATATTTTATGTAGATCGGTTAATACCTGCTGTTCAGTACCAGGTACTATACGAACAAACATACTTCCAAAATCGATCTCTTCTCCCATAGTGATGATGGTAGGCATGAGCTGATGATGCAATGATTCATAGTAGAAGTCTTTCACAATGCCCACGGCGCTATAAGAAGAACCGCTAATCGTCATATTGACTTTTTCGATTCCAAAGTCTCTCGCTGTAGCTGCTGTAATTAGTGCCGGTGAGCTACCTTCCATTTCCTCATTAATATTAAAAAGGTTGTTTTTCTTTGAAGTGGAGTCTTTTGCGGCTGAAGAATGGGTATCCGTGCCATATGCCTTGTTAAATAAGCGGCCCTTTTTTAATACTAGACCGATGGTCTGGGCCAAATCGACATCACCGAATATAATATTCATCTGAACCTGTTCACCTTTTCGTCTGGGATGATCAATCGTCATCCCCCCTGAGCTAGTGCCATTCTCTGGCTGCCAAGTGGTGATCGATGCATTAAGTACTCCCGGTAATTGGTTTAGGCGGGTCTTTATAGCCTCACCTTTTCCCTGCCAGGAAACCATATTTATATAAAGGAGATTGTCTTTCCGAAAACCAAGATCTTTTTGATTGATATAATGCAGCTGACTACGGACGACAATTAGTGCTAGTAGCGTAACTATAGCAATGGAAAACTGTATAACCACTAAAGTCTTTCTGAAGATGGTAGATGAAATCATGGAAGAACTACCCAAGTGTCCTTTAAGACTATCGGAGGGATTGAATCTAGATAAAAATATTGCTGGGTAGAAACCGGTAAATAAACTTAAAACCAAGATAATCAATAAGGTTAAAATGAAAATAGGCCATTTCTCAAAGATTGTTTCCGTAAGCCCATGTTCTAAAAAGACTTCCAATGTGGGTAACGATACAAAGTAAAGGAGCAGCGCAAAAGCTGTAGAAAGAAAGAAGAATAACAGCGATTCGGTAAGAAATTGCCCAATTAGTTGTTTTCGTTCAGCGCCTAAAATTTTGCGGATACCACTTTCCTTTAAGCGTTGCATAGCTCTTGCCGTACTAAGGTTAATGAAGTTGATACAGGCAATTACTAGAATAAATACGCCGATACCTCCAAAAATATATAGCGAGCGTATGTTGGACTGAACTTCTTGCCGCGCATTAAATTCTGAGTGGAGATAGATATCACGAATAGGTTGAAAAGAGAAGGTTATTTTTCCTTTTTCAATATCCAGAAACCGGGCATACCAGTCATTCAGTTTTGATTCGAATGATTTGACATTGCTACCAGGCCTTAATAAATAATAAACAGGAGCATATGCTGCAACCCCTTCTTTTTTGAGCCGTTCTATTCTCGGCGCTTTCAATACAATAGCATCAGCCCTTAAGTGTGTGTTCTGAGGGACGTCTTGGATAACTGCTGTGATTAAAAAAGGAGTGGCATCCTCTTTCCACGATGGTACGTCAGTTATAACTTTTCCTATCGGATTTACTCCATTAAAGAAACGTTTACTGAAACTTTCTGTTATCCATATATTTTGTTGGCCGGGAACATAGTGGTCGGTTTGTCCAGATATTCGTTTGAAATCGAACATTTTTGTCGCAGCTGAATCCAACAGAAGCACTTGTGTTTTTATGCCATCTGTTTCTTTTTCCGTGGGTTTAAGTTGTAACACGGAGGGCGTAACCGTTGAAAAAGTTTCAACCTCAGGGAACCGCTCTTTTAGCTCAGTGCCTAAGCCCACAGGGGAGTAAGCTTCTTCGGTATAAATCCCGTCGCCCATTTTGTTGGAAACAGATACACGATAAAGATCATCGGAGCGCTTCCAGAATTTATCATAAGACAGATCGTCCAAAACAACTGTTGAAACGAGCATGCAAGCACATAATCCCACAGTAAGACCTGTAATATTGATGAAGCTGAATACCGCATTCTTTTGTAAGGTACGGAAAGCCGTTTTGAGATGGTTTTTTAACATCTTTTTTATAGTTATGAGTTGTGCGTTGCGAGTTAGGCCAGCTCATAACTGGCAACTGGTAACGCACAACTAAATTTATTCATTCCTCAATGACTCCACCGGATTAGCCAATGCCGCTTTAATAGCTTGGAAACTAACCGTTAGTATAGCAATAATGACCCCTGTCAGCGCTGCTCCCGCAAATATCCACCAGTGTATTTCCATTCGATAGGCGAAGTTATCCAACCATTTATTCATTGCCCACCAAGCAAGGGGAGAGGCAATGAAGCCTGCAATTATTACCAGCTTCACAAAATCTGTAGATAGCAGCTTAACAATATTTCCCACCGAAGCACCTAGTACCTTCCGCACGCCTATTTCCTTCGTCCGTTGTTGAGCCGTATAGGTAGCCAGCCCCAAAAGCCCCAGACAGGCGATAAGTATGGCGAGTGAGGCAAAAACAGAAAATAAATTTCTAAACCGCTGATCGGCTTCATATTGACGGTTAAAGCTATTATCAAGAAAACTATATAAATACGGTCTATGAGGAGCGAGCTTTGCCCATATCTCTCCCAGTTTAGTGATAGTTGCTGGCAGGTTTTCAGATTTTACATGAAGTGTAAGAAACCTGCTGGCTAAAGGAGCTAATCGCATGGTTAAAGGTTCTACGCGTTTATGAAGCGAAAGGTAGTTAAAGTCTTTAGTCACGCCAATTACCGTTCCCTCACGGCCCCATTGCGAAAAGCGTTTCCCAATAATATCTTGTGGATTACGGTAACCATAAAGTCGCGCTGTCGCTTCATTGATAACGAGTGATTTTACTGTATCTGCTGGGAAATCTCTTGAATAAGGCCTGCCGGCGGCCATTTCAATACCAAAGTGAGGAATGAAATCAACATCTACCTCGAATATACCAGGAGTCTCCGAAACCGATGTTCCATTTGATGTTTCGATATTGGTCCCTGCATTTGGAAAATAACTGCCAGGTATACTGCGTGAAGCTGAAATAGAAAGTACTTCTCTTTCGTTTAGAAAGGTTTGCTTGATAGCTTCCAATTGAGAAGTTATTGATTGGTCATAATTGAAATCTATGACAAGCATTTTATCCTGTTTAAAACCAAGATATTTATGTCGTAGGTGATCCAATTGGGAAATAACGATTATGGTGCCTGCAATAAGTGCGATGGAAAGGCTGAATTGAAATACCACCAACCCTCTTCTTAAGGCAATTCCTTTTGTGGAAGTGCGGAACACGCCTCTAAGGATGGTAATTGGTTTGAACCCTGATAAAACCAAAGCAGGATAACTACCTGCCATTAATCCCGTAACGAGCACTACGGGAAGGTATAACGCTAAGGTGTGCCAGTCAAACAGACGAGTAAACTCAAAATGTTTTCCCGTAAAGTTATTTGTAAGCGGCAATAATACCCAAATGAACAGGAAAGCCAAACTGGCAGCGATCAGAATCATCAGCAATGATTCCGTCATAAATTGGCGAATCAGCTCTCCTCTTTCTGCGCCTACAACCTTGCGTACGCCTACTTCTTTGGCACGTTCCATGGAGCGTGCTGTGGCCAGGTTCATAAAATTAATACAGGCGATACACAAAATAAAAATCCCGATTACACCGAAAATATAAAGGTTAGCCAAGCTACCGGTAACACCTGGTTGTCTTTCGGCCGTAGAATGTAAATAAGCACCCATCATTGGTTCGAACGAAATGCTGTAACGGCCATCATCGTTTGCATGGTGGCGGCTTAAGAAGGCCGGTATTTTAGCGGATAAGGAGTTGATATCAAAATTTTCAGGAACCACAAAATAAGTGTAGAAATCGACATATCCCCATTGTTCAAATGGTTCTGCCCACGACTGCTTAAAAGAGCTCATAGACATCAGTACGTCGAAGGTAAAATGAGAATTGGATGGAATATCTTCCAATACACCCGTCACAGTGTAGAGTCCCGGGTTAGCCCTTCCCCCAGTATTGCCACCTTCTAAGGTTTTGCCAATGGGGTTTTCATCACCAAAATATTTTTTTGCGGCACTTTCAGTCAGCAGTGCCGAATAGGGCGTTGTTAATGCTGTTTTTGGATTGCCGGCAAGTAATTTCCAATTAAATACATCAAGTACATTTGAGTCTGCAAAAAAAACATTGTCTTCTTGAAAGGCCTTATCGCCATAACGTAGCAGAACAGATGATTGACCAGAAAACTGGACCACTTCTTGTACTTCTGCAAAATCTGCCTTTAATGCCTTGCCTACTGGTGCATTGCCCCAAACCTGATAAGTAAAACTTCCTTTTTGATCCGTTGTTGTTGAACCGGCCGTGCTACTTTCTTTGTATCCATGTAATACGCGATAAATTCGGTCTTTTTTTATGTGATACCGATCGTAGGACAGTTCATCCTGTATATATAAGCTAATTAATAAACAACAGGCCAGACCGATAGCCAAACCTAATATGTTAATGGCTGCATATCCCTTGCTTTTTAGCAATGTACGCCAAGCGGTTTTAAAGTGAGTTTTTAACATCGTGTTTGTTTCTTAAAGCGAACCAGTTATCCGCTAGTTGGCGGATGGTTTCAACATACTTTTTTATGCGTTGCGAGACGGATATGCTTGCAACGGGCAACTGATAACTCATAACTTTCTATTCCGTTCGTAAACTTCTAACAGGATTGGTGTTTGCCGCACGGATGGTATTCAAACTAACCACTAACAGTGTGATCAATAAAACAATAGTACCCACGGCGAGGAATACCCATATACCTATATTAATGTGATAGGTATATTGTGCCAGCCAATTATGCATGAGCCACCAAGATATAGGAGCAGCAATAACAAAAGCAATCAAAACGAGTTTCATAAACTCTTTTGATATTAACATCAGCACTTGCGCAACGGTGGATCCTAACACCTTTCTTATTCCAATCTCACGAAAACGTTTTTCAATAGTGAAAGCGGCCAGTCCACCCAAACCCATACAACAGATAAAAATGGCGAGGCCAGCAAAAATATTTGTAATGGTGCTAATCAATTCTTCGGTTAAAAATTTCTTTCCAAATTCTGCATCTGCAAACTGGTAATCAAACGGATATGCCGGATTGTGTTTTTTGAATACTGACTCGATAAATGGTAGTGCTTTTTGTGGTAATACACCTTCTTTAAGGCGTAAACTGATTATTCCAGCTTCGTTGGAATTATAAAATACTAACATGGGATCTACGGGTTGATAAGGTAATTCCATGATCACATTGTCGGTTACGCCGATGACATTGTATTTTTCGTCTCCAAAACGCATTTCCATGCCTAAGGGATTCTTTAGATTCATCGCTTCCACAGCGGCTTTATTTAATAATATAGACGAAGAATCAGCAGGCATTCCTGAAAAATCATTTCCCGTCAGCATTTTTATACCCATCGTCTTAGTGAAATCAACATCCGTACGTATGCCGGAAACAATAATAGAAAGATCTGCTGGTTTGCCATTCCAATCGGGTGCTCCCGATTTCCACCACACTTCTGTAATAGGTGAGCTGGCTTTGGTAACAGAACTTACTAAATTGCTTCCCAATAATTCCTGTTTTATTACTGTATAGTTCGTTTTTATATCAGCAGTACCAGGAATCATAATTAAATTACTGGCATCATAACCCATATCCCTGTTTTTTATATGTTGAATTTGCTGGTAAATAATAAAGGTAGCCGAAATGAGTAGAATTGATATAGCGAATTGAAGAACTACCAAAACGTGTCTTGGTAAAACTGCTTTTCTACCGGTTTGAAAAAGCCCTTTTAAAACTTTTATCGGGTTAAATGAAGAAAGATATAAGGCAGGATAGCTACCTGCAACTGCTCCCGTAAATAATATAATGATAAGCGAACCTATCCAAAAATAGGGTTGATTAATCTCGAGTGATAGATTTTTACTTACCAATAAATTAAAAGGACCTAACAGAAAATAAACGAGGATAATAGAGAGTATAAATGCGCTCAGCACCAGGAGCATTGACTCTAAAAAGAACTGAAGTGCTAATTGCATTTTGCCAGAACCCAGCGTTTTCCTAATGCCTACCTCTTTCGATCTTTTTTCTGATCGTGCGGTGGATAGATTCATAAAGTTAACACAGGCGATCAATAAAATAATAATAGCGACAATGGTGAACAACTTGACATATTCAATCATACCACCTACATTTTTTCCATCTTTAAACTCACTGTACAAGCGCCATCTTTCCATGGGAAAAGTAAAATAGGTACTGATCTTATCGCCCTGGTCATGTCGTTTTTTTATGGCATTAATAGTTTCATTCAATTGTTTCATGTTAGCGCCAGGTTGTGCCTGCACATATACCCGCCATGAAGAACCACTCCAATTGTTCATCATCTGTTTGGTGAATTCATCGGCATAATTAAATGGTAAGATAAAATCAAACTGAAAACTTGAATTGTTGGGTGGATCGGCTACTATGGCAGAAACCTTTACATCTTTGTTATTGTCTAATCGAATTACTTTATTTACAGGGTCGGCATTGCCAAACAGGGTTTTAGCGGCTGATTCGGTAAGAACAATCGAAGAAGGATTGTTTATTGCAGTTGCTGCATTTCCTTTTATAAATTTCCAGGAAAACATATTAAAGAAATGCTCGCTAACGGTATAACCACTTTTTTTAAGCTTAACATCCTCATAAGCAAATACCATGGATTGCGACTGCGTCGTGACAACAGTGTTTTTTACTTGCGGACTTTCTTCTTCAATGGCCTTTGCAAGTGGTAGCACCATGTTATAATCAGTAAAAACACGATTGTTAAAGTCACGATTTGCAATGACAACATGAATATCATTGTAATTGGAATGGAATTTATCATAAGTCAATTCGTCTTTGACCCATAATAAGATAAAGATGGTGCAAGTGATGCCAATCGTTAGGCCCAGCAGATTGGTGAACGCAAAACTCTTGGTTCTCATCAAGTTTCGCCAAGCGGTTTTAAAATAGTTTTTCAGCATCGTGTTTATTTTTAGGGTGCTTCAGCTATCCACCAGCGGTGGATGGTTTTAACATTTTTTTTATAGTTATAAGTTATGAGTTATGTGTTGCGCGTTTGGTCAAGCTCATAACTGGCAACTGGTAACTCGCAACTAGCTTATTCACTCCGCAACGAGTCCACTGGATTGGCCGATGCTGCTTTCAAGGATTGTAAGCCAACCGTTAAAACAGCTATCGCTAATGCAATTATACCCGCTATAGGAAATACCCACCAGGGCATTGTCATGCGATAAATAAAATCTTGCAACCATAAATTCATTGACCACCACGCTATTGGAATCGCAATAAATAAGGCAATAATAACAGGTTTTACAAAGTCTCTAATAACCCGGCTCGTTATATGGGCAACAGAAGCACCTAAAACTTTTCTTATACCAATTTCTTTTACTTTTTGACCAATAATGATGAGCGCTAAACCAAAGAGGCCCATGCAGGATAATACAATAGCGATACTGGCTGAGATCGAAAATAAGGTTGCTAAGCGCTTTTCTTTTTTATACCAGCGGTCTATGTTTTCATCAACATATGTTCCCTTAAACTCCGCATTGGGTTCCAAGCCTGCATATGTCTTTTTTATCATCTCCATAGTGGCGGCTGGATTTTGTGTGTTCACTTTTACAAAAATATAGTCAATCGGAGCATCCCCTTCCAAAGCGATAGTAAGCGGCTTCGTCTCTTCATACATAGAATACAAATGAAAGTCTGGAATAATGCCAATGATCTGCCAACCATGCGTACCCGTTGAGTCCGTGTTAATGAGACGCCCAACGAGCGGCGACTTACCCAATTGCTTTGCCATACTTTCCGTAATGATAACCGCGTAAGTACTATCCGATGTAAAGGAAGTGGAAAAATCACGACCCTCTATGGGTTTGATGGATAGTGTTTTTAAAAAATCGTAGTCGGCCGAAATATAAGTGGTTAAAATTTGTTTTCCTTCATGGTCGAACCCCACCTGAGATTTACTGGTGCTTCCGTCTTTACCAACACCTAGGTTAACATCGCCCCCCGAAACACTTATAACAGCGGGATTGGAGACTAAACGGTTTCGTAATTGCGCACTAATATCTCTGCCGTGTATGAAATCTTTAACAGGAATGCTTATAATGGAAGAGGTGTTATAACCTAAGGAAGCAGTGCGTAAGTATTGAAATTGCAAATAGCTGATAACAGTCGTACAGATAAGTGTTATTGCAATTACAAACTGTAAGGAGATGAGCGCATTTCTACCTAATCCTGCTTTGGCAACACCTACTTTTCCCTTAAATATGGCTGCGGGTTTTAATTTATTAAGAATAAAAAAAGGATAACCGCTAGATACCACAGCAACGAATAGTAAAAGCCCGATTAAACAGCTAATAATGGTGGGATTGTAAAGCAAGGTGATATCCAGCTTAGCCATGCTCTGATGTGCAAGGGCTCTAATTATCAAAACAACAGCGCCTAAACTGAAAAGCAAAGAAAGGCCAACCTGTAAAAAATTTTCGCTAAAGAGCTGTCCCCATACCTGACTTGCATGAGCGCCCATGCATTTTCTAACACCTAGTTCTCTGGTTCTAGTGAACGACAAACTTATTTGCAGATTAATGAAATTAAAGCAGGCTATAAATAAGATGACCGCACCAACTAATAAGAGAATATAGAGATAAGTTTTACTTACCGTATCACCCCGGCCTAATTTATTATTAAAGTGTAGATCATTTAATGATAGTAATTTCATGCCCAGATACGCTCCGTTAGCATCGGCCTTAAAGCCTTGGTTTTTCAAGCTGTTACTGTCGAGATGTAAGTATTTATTTATAAACTGCTGCAACTGAGGCTCCACTTGGGACTGTGATGCCTGCGATGCCAAGCGCACAAATACATCATGGTGTTGCTCATACCATTCTTCTTTCGTTCTACTCCAATCGGGGTCTAGCTCAGTTCGCGCTAAAATCGGGTATTGCAAAGAAGAATTCTGCGGAGCATCTTCCATGACGGCAGACACCGTTAAAGGTTTCCATTCGCCATTTATTTTTATTTCAACGGGTTTGCCTATGGGTTCCTGATTGCCAAACAGGCTATTGGCGGTTTTCTGATCTATTACGATGTCTCCTAGATTTGCTAAAGGCGACTGGCGTTGCCCATCTACTATTTTAAATGAAAAAATATCAAAAAAGTCATTGTCTACTAAACGGATATCCAAGTCTAATGCTTTATCCTGATAGCGAATTTCTCGTCCCCTTGATTTTATCCGTGTTACTTTATCTACTCCTAAAACCTCTTTCTTTAGATGGGTGGCTACCGGGTAGCCCATGGAAGTTCCCACTTCCGTACCCTCAACTCTATTAGAGAAATTATATAATTTAAAAACACGATCTTTATACTGATGAAAATTATCAAAGGAAAATTCCTGATATACGGTAAGCAGCAGTAATATACTGCAAATGAAGGCGATGGTCATCCCAAGGATGTTGATAACAGCATGTGTTTTATGCTTCAGCATATTTCGCCATGCAATTTTGATGTAGTTTTTAAGCATAAATTCTTAGCTCTTGTAAAGGCAAGGAAAAGCTAAGTGGGAAACTGCTAAAAGTATTCCAATATGAAAACTATTGATTTCTAAGGTATTAATGGGGTTCTAAATGAAAATGCTGTTCGTTATTGAACACTGGGTGTTCGATAACGAACAATGAGGTCGGTTATATTTCTTCTTTCTTAAGCATTTCAATATGATCAATCCCGTCTTCGTCATAAACTGCTCCGTCTGGAATAAATCCAACAGATTCATAAAAAGGTATTGCATACACCTGTGCTCCAATCCGAATATTGCCTTTCCCAAAGAGATCATAACAGGCTTGGATGGAACGTTTCATTAGTTCTTTGCCTAAGCCGGTCCCTCTGGACTGGTTGCTGGTAACGATCCGCCCAATAGACATTTCTGCATAAGAAACTTCTGGTGGAACTAACCTAGCATAAGCAGCTAATTGTTCGTCTTGATAAATTAATAAGTGATGAGAAAGCTGATCTTTATTATCAGCATCCAAAAAAGCACATTGTTGCTCCACCACAAAAACCTCACTTCTAAGCCTTAACATTGCATATAGTTCATAAGGATTAAATGCATCGAAAGGTCTAATGTATTGCCTGAGGGAGCTAATATCAAGTTTCATATCAGAACAAAGATACAGGCTTTTTTTGTTTAAGTATCAAGTATCAAGATATTCTTAAACCCCTATTTGTAGAGTTAAGTCTTATACCTCGCTGACGACATCTTTTTTTAGCCTACTAACCAATAACGAGCAACTAATAACCCAGATCATTCGCTTCGCAAAGACTTTACAGGATTTGCCCGCACTGTTTTTATCGTTTGTAAACTAACGATTATAATGGTCAATAGTAAAGATCCGACAATTGTTATGGCAAATATCCACCAAGAGATCGAGGTGTGATAGTTGTATTTTTGTAACCATTCGTGCAGGTAATAGTAGGCAATTGGTATGGCAATGAGACAGGATAAACCTACTAGTAAAATAAACTCTTTGGATAATAATTGCCATAGCTGAAAAAAACTGGCGCCGATGATTTTGCGTATACCGATTTCCTTCGTTCGTTGCTCGGCCACGAACGAGGCTAATCCGAATATACCAAGCGCACTGATGATAACTGCAAGAGAAGCGAATACACTTGCAAGCTTTCCAACCCGTTCTTCTTGAGCAAATTTGTTGGCATAGTCGCTGTCGACAAATGTATAGGCAAAGGCCTCATTCGGAAGCACCTGCTTAAAAACTTTTTCGATGGTCGCTAGGCATTCCGATGTGCTTTTTTGAGAATTTAATTTTAAATTAATATAGTATACGTTTTTATAATCCAGAAAATAGAAGGTTTGCATTACAGGACTAAAAGGCGACTCTGTCACTAAGTCTTTCACCACACCAATAATCTGATAGGTTTTCTCAGCCCCTGATTTAATGCTTTTTCCGATAGGATTTTGAATTCCCATGAATTTGACTGCCGCTTCATTGATAATAATGGCATTTGAATCGGTAGCAAAATCGCGCGAAAAATCCCGACCGTTTTTAAGCTTCCAGTCGACCATCTTCCCAAATTCATGCGTCACGCGGATCACCGCAAAGTCGGGCGTAAGATCTGGATCCCTTCCTTCCCAATCATAACCACTGTTACGGGAATTTACTTGAGTAAGCGGACTGGAAGACTCGGAAAGTTCTTCAATAGCTCCTTGTTCTTTTAAGGCGCTGCGTAATACATCAAACTTTTCATTAAAATCCGGAGTCGACATTTCCATCGTCATAAGACGGTCCCGATTATAGCCTACTGGGCGATTTTGGGTATATTGAATTTGTTGAAACACGATCAAGGTGCCAACAATTAAAGCAATGGAAATAGTGAATTGAGTAACCACGAGTACCTTACGGGGAAGGGTGGCCGATTTACCCACTTTGAAGGTTCCTTTTAAAACAATTAAGGGTTTGAAGGATGACAGGTAAAAGGCTGGATAGCTGCCCGCAATAAGCCCGGTTAATAACGTGAACAGAAATCCCCCCAGCCAGAACCAACCATTATTCCACGGCATGCTCATCTGTTTATCGGCAACTTCATTAAACCAGGGCAATGCTAAAACGACGAATATAATGGAGAAGAAAAAGGCGAAGCAGGCAATAAGCATCGATTCGCTCAAAAACTGGAAGATAAGATCTTTTTTCGGTGATCCGACGGTTTTTCGTACCCCCACTTCCTTCGCCCGTTTTTCCGAACGCGCAGTACTAAGATTCATGAAATTAATACATGCCAATAACAGCACAAATACGCCAATGATCGCAAATAGCCGGACATATTCAATTAGTCCACCCACGACTTTGCCGTCTTTCCAATCGTTGAGTAGATGCCAATCCTTCATTGGGTGTAAGATAATCTGCGGTTGAAATTTGCGTTTATCTTCATCCGACACACGATTAGATTTAGCATGTACAATATGTTTACTCACTTCCGCAAACGATAGTCCCTTTTTGATTTGGACAAATAGCTGAAAAGAATTGTTGTCCCAGCGGGAAGTCGCATTTTTTACCCATTCCTGCGAGGTTGTAAATAATTGCCAGGGCGCAATAAAGTTTGTGCCTCTAAGCTTTGTGTTATAAGGAAGGTCCTCATAGACCGCTGTAACCTTCACAGGAAGTGTTTGATCGATCTTCACTAACTCATTGATAGGGTTGTTATTTCCGAAAAGGGCTTTCGCTGTAGAAGCAGACAACATGATACTGTTTGGGTTATTTAAGCCATTAATGCTTCCCTTCAAAATGTTTAACGAAAAAAGTTTGGGTGCATCCACGTCCATAAACATACCTCCTTGTTTGATGATTTGCTTGTCGTCTGAAAGCACGTGGTTTTCCAGCCAGGAGGAAAGAACAACATAATCAAAATTATCTTTGTAATTGGTTCGTAATTCAACGCCCAAAGGAACAGCAATGGCTTCCTGAGAGGTCGTTTCACCATTCCATTGATTGGCTTGGAAGATCTGTCCAATACGGTCATAGTTTTTATGGTACTTGTCGTACGAAAGTTCGTCCCATATCCAGAGTGCAATCAGGACAAATACCGCCATCCCCATCGCCAATCCGGCAATGTTAATAAAGGAAGATTTCTTGTTCTTGAATACGTTACGCCAAGCAATTTTGATGTAGTTTTTCAGCATAATATGTAATACAATGTATTTAGATATGTTTTTTACTATCAAGTATCAAGATCCAAGTAGCTTCATATCTTACGCCAAAATATTAAATTGCTGATATATAGTTTGTTGTAGTTAATGTTGTTTTCCATGTGTTCGATATCGAACAGTTGATGTTCAGAAGTGGACAGCTTTATATCCCTTATATTTTCATTAATACCTTCTCGGACTGGGCGTGATGTTACAGGAAGATATTAAAAGCCATATTTATCCGCGTTATCTTCGAAGTATCTCTGTGATATTTTTGGTTTAGATAAACTCTCAATAAGCTGAACGGTTCCTTTTCCGGACGGTTTGTTTACAAAAGGTTTAAAATAGTTTTCTACGAGTTCGGAAACACTACTATGCTTTTACCTGCGCCAATAGCTGTTCATCAATAGTTAAATTTAGTTTCGCTTTCATGAGCCATTCTTGATTTAATACAAATATGCGCATAAATTTATAATATACACTTACTTTGCGTATCCTACAGGCCGTTTCCGCTACGTTTAGGCCTCTTACGACTGCCCTCAGAAACCCTCCGTTTCACTTAAATATCGCCTAGAAAATTTGCTGTACGCAGGTTGAGGCACTACTGATGAAGCAAAGTTCCACGCGATGAGTTTTTGAAGGAAAAAGTGACACGAAATTTCTTGAAAAATTGATTAAAGAAAAGGTTCCTTTGACATCGTCTTACAAGTTATGTATTCGTCCTTAGTGCCAAGAATAGGTATTTCGCCGTTCCAAAACTTCATCTAGTGGTAGCAAGGGAGCAATCATTTGTATAGTTTAACTTGTTTTCTGTATAGAAAATCTATAAATATATTTGCTTAATTTAAATTTTATCTATACGTTTGTATAGAAAATCTAAATATTTATAAACTTTATTTATATGAAAACATTAAATACACAATTGCTTGTCGAACGATTGACCAAGCGGATGGACTTACACCGGATTTTTCTTTTTTCCTACCCCTTTTTAGGAGAAGAGCAGCTCCATCTCTTGTTAGTCGTCAACCCGGTCAAGGGCTTATCGCCTAAAACGATGGCGCCCATCGTCTCGCTGTGCATGTCGGATACCACTGAGATCCCTTTTGATATGATTCTTGCAGGAGAGTGGCAAAATCAATTGAAGCAGGGGAGCCTATACTACACCTATGCTTCCTTGCCTCAACATGAGCTATTCAATGCATCAAAGAAAAAAAGTCCGTTGTTATCACACAAAACCATAACAGGTTTACTAGAGCTTGCCCAGTTAAACTACGAGAAATGCAAGAAGGGTTCTGACGAATTCAGGGAGGCGGTAAATAATTTTATTGCCAAAGGCGACTATGGACAGGCAACCTTTATGTTGCATCAGTTTTTGGAGCTACGGCTCAAAGGTTTCCAGGCTACTGTAGGTATAAATGGGGGAAAATCACACAACATAGAACACCTTATGAAATCGGTAAAAGGAATGGCTCCCCAATTGTTGTCTATCTTCCCTTATGATAGTCCATCCGTCGAGCTGCTTCGTTTGTTAGACCAAAGCTACGTCAAGGGTAAGAAGGTAGAGACCGTGGAAATTACAGAAGAGGAATTCAATGTGCTCTTGGAAAAATGTGAACTTGCATGCGCGGCAATGGATGGCATGGTGGCAATGATGGTCCAGCTGATCACAAACTATCGGGAACAACTGCCAGATTCGGTTGCCGAGGATCGGAAAGACGTACAGGCCGCTAAAACGACAGCAAATACAGCATCCCTGCAGGAAGCATGCGAGGATTTTTCTAGCTTCCCTTGGCCGGAGCGATACAAGCAGGATGTAAACATCTTGCTAGATGGCCTGTATCAACAGCACAGGCCGGAGCAGATCATCATGCTGAACTACCATACAGAAGGATTCTCCGGTAGTAATCTGTTTCAGGAGGAGGAGGAAGAAAAAAAGCAAGGCAACAAAGTGGAGCTCTACCTAGTTCTACTAATGAAAAATATAGGACCATATCGTTTTAAAGCCAAACAACAGGGTGTAGCTAGCGCCACGATTATTTACCTGAACGTGGATTACGTAAGACAGAAGCTCGGTGAGGGGGACCGCTTTGTGCATACGCTTTGGACAAAAGGCTGTTTACTTCGTAAAAAATCGACATTTTCACCCTCATTTACAGTCGCCGACGTAGATTGGAAGGCCGAATATGAAAGTGTAAAAAGCATTTTAGGGAATGCAATAATTACCATGGAAAATCTGCGTGACCTAATTGAGAAAGGCGGGAAGATCGCGTGTGATATAGGCTTATTGTTGCTAAGTGATTTATTACAAATTGGTGTATATACCTATTTAAAATGTAGGGTAGGATTCATACCATCAAAATTATCGCTATTGGAGGTGTTTGGGTGGACAGGAGTTACGGGTAGGCAAATATTTGATCGCCTCACTACTGATGTTGAGGAGAACATGCATTTGCTTCATCTTTCTCTTCATCCAAAGCAGATTTGGTGGCAGGACCAGCTTATGAACGAGGACATGATTAGTTGGTATTTTCTTGACAAAGTGCGGGAATATTTCACGTTGTTCAATGATCTTTGTCATGATACATTGAAAGAATTGAAAAATAAGGCTGAAAAGGAGCAAATAGACGCAACAGTGATATGAAAGAATTATTTGAAGATGTAGCCGTGGAGAAATTCACGGTGGAATGTTCGCTGATGTATTCTAGTTTTATCTATTGCCTTATGCTCAATCGGATTGTTCGTCGCTACTCTTCAATGGAGCTGTCTTTTTTACTTGGCCAAGAAGACGATTTTATTGATAACATCGAACGGTTCAAGGTAATTGACTTCAGCATTGATCTATATGGGCAATTATGTAAGGTGTTTCGACATACTTCCTTTGCCCATCATCAATACCACGGAGAGAAAGATATTAAACATGAAATGCATGTGTGGGAAGCCGGAGGAACAATATTTTATCGGATGGAATGCTACAAAAGCGTGTATGAAAGCATTGTCCTATTTCAGTTGACTGAGGAGGATCCAAATACAGCTGCGTATCGCTATAAAAATTCGGTTGAACTTGACCAATGCCAATCACAAGAAATTTTGAAAATCATGCTTGAAAACAATCTTTTTAAGAATCCAATTAGTGGCCTTGAACTCCATCGACTTCTCGAGAATACGTTGGAAAGTCAAGTCTACCCAATCCATTTTAAAACCGAACTCGAAAAACTGATAGGGCGTAAAGGAAAAGCACCCCTGAAACGGACAAAACGGCGAAGTTATGGATATCGTTACGTGCTCCATCCCGGTACGGATATGACCTATGCAATGGATTTTGTTAACCAAAAATTTGATAAACTATGACTAAAATTGAAACGGAATATTTGGATGTTCCTAGAGATTGTCTGGTTTCCTGCAAACTTTTCGGAATTACGGTACCTGATTTTTTACAGTGTATTATCCAACATTTTTGCTACACACATATACAACTACATGACCGTTCCGAATATGATATGGCTACAAAGGCATTTCTGGGGGCAGAGAAACAATTAGAAGAAAAGGAAATTGTCCCAATAACGCATTTGTCAGCAACCCAACGTGATAATTTCCTGCGAATACTAAAGCAGTTGCTGAAAATGACTACAAACCGAAATTACAGTATTTCCGCGAGAAGGAATAAAGGAAAAATACTCGTAAACAAAATGTTTTCTCTTCTCTCAACAGGCCTAGTTGTGAAGGATATTGTATACTACAGCGAAGATATAAAAATCCAGTTGAACAAGGATTTTCTGCTGATGACTTTAATCAACCAACGGTCGCCAACTGAGCTGTTGAATGCGATGATGAAGAATATTTCCTACGCTACATTAGCTGCACGTCAACATCTGAAAGAAGAAATTTTCAATCCTGCCGGATCTTTTTTTGTACGCGTAATGGATGGCTACGGCAACTTACAAGATACAAAATATTTGAATTCACGAGCGTTTAAAGAATTTTTGTGGGACGTACAGGAATTTAGGCCACGATATTTCTTTTATCGGAATTTGGAAGATCGTATTGAAGTGTACCGCGAGCGGTTAGAAGAAAACTTTCAACGAATTGATAAACCTTTTTTTGACTATGATTAACTTACAAAAAATAAATATGGCGCATGAATTCAGACAAGTGTGTGATATATTCAATTTAACTCCCGAAGAAATAATTCAGGATTTCATAAACAATGTATCCATAGCGGAATATCTATGTGATCCATTTGCACCAAATCGTTGGGCAAATACGTTCGTACTTGAATTTGTGATTGCGCAAGTTGAGTCGGAAGAGATTATGACGAAATATGGTGAGTTTGTTGAAAAACTAATATCATCTGTCTTGTCTAACCCTAAGGAAGCAAAGACAATAAGTCGAAAGATGGTGGACGAATGGCACAAAGCTGTTTTGGAAGATCGTATTAAAGACATGATGGATGACCAAGATGCGGAAGAAGACAATGAACTATAGGCTACTGAATTAATTATCAATTTTTTTAGAATATCAACACGCGTTGTGCTATAACAACCCTTTTTCTTCCAATGATGCCTTTAGCTCTTTATGCTTATCCCAAAATTTAGTTTTAATGGTGTGCATTACCATCTTGAATTCAGGTAGGTTTCTAAGAGGTTTAACTAAAGGATCTCTTTCAAGTAAAAGTATCCAATATTGGTAATTATCTTCCTTGGTAAATAACTTCAAGTGATCTAGGGTTTTCTTTCTATCTTTTAGGTAAGCATAGTACATCGCTAGGTGTACATGTTTATAAATAGATTGGTCATTGTCTGCAAATTTTTTAAAACTGGTTATGAATTTATTCGATTCCTCTTTAAAACCCAATTTGGATAGAACGATTCCCATGGTGAGGTCCACGTTTTTAAAAATGTCCAATTGTTGAGCTTCACGAAGTTTGATAAATTGTTTATAGTATCGATAAGCGGCTTGATAATCGCCCGCGTAACAGTATACGTTCCCCATTTCCTGCAAAATATGGAGCTGCGTGCTATCTCTCTCCAATTCTTTTAATAACAACTGCTTTGTTTGGTCGATGGTACCGTCTTTAGCAAAAAGGATAGCAGCCTTCACCCAGATGGCATAGGAATTTTCGAGATTGTAAGCTATTGACTTATCAATGAAATGAAGCGATTCTTCTACAAATCCTGTTTGTATGAGCGCATTGCTGAGGTGTAAATAGTTGAGGCTCGTGCTTGCGGAATCTTGTAATCCGGCATTCAACTTAACCCCTAGAAGAGCATACTCAAGGTACTTGGCAGTATTGGGAATAGAATAATTATAAAAATCTGATAAAAAGTGGATAGCCAAAATGGAATTAGGATTGTATTCCAAGGCTTTTTCAAGATAGGGAACGGCAGCCCCATAGTCTTTTTTATGTGCATAAAATAAAGCTTTAGCGATCAGGCTTTCGGGTAAAAGAGGGTCGCATAAAAGCGCTTTATCTGCGTAAAAACCCATTTCAGCGGTATAAATTTTTCTTTCTTGAAAAAGATCCAGGTAGTAGTAGGCGATGGCAGAAACGGCATAAGCAAGGGCAAATTGAGGATCTTCTTTAATAGCCTTCTTAAAATAGCTGATGCCCTGTTCTAAGTTGGCATGACCACCTCTACGTAATAAATCGCTGCCTTTAAAAAAAAGGTCATATGCCACCAAATTCTCGGTCGGATTTTTTTCAATCCTCGATCGTTCTTCACGAGTAATGGTCGCTTGAACTTCTTTAGCAATGTCTTTTGCAATCTCCTGCTGCAATTGAAAAATATCTTTAACCTCTCTGCGATATTGTCGCGACCATAAGTGCCGGTCTTTTGGAGCTTCGATTAACTGCACATTTAATAAAATCCGGTTACCGATCTTTTGACCGCTCCCCTCCACGAAATAATTTACATTGAGCTCTTTGGCCATCTCGGGGATGGATTTGAATAGATTCCTGTACTTTTCGGATGAAGTCCTACTTGTTACTTTCAGATCTTTTATTTTTTGAAGATTATTGAGGGTAGATTCCATCAAGCCATTGATTAAGTAGACATTGGTCGAATCATTACTGTCATTTTTGAAGGGTAGTACGGCAATCGATTTTTCAAGCGAGCTCTTAGTAGATGAAGCGTCCATACCATACCTGAGTAAAGCAATGGCTAATACAACGATTAACCCGGCAGATAGTAAGATAAAAACAAAGCGTCGCTTATGGCTTTTGGAGACTGCAGGAGGAGGAATATTTTCTGTTGCTTCTTTTTGGTTATTAGCTGCTCCGGGAGGGAAGCCATAATATTCGCGAAAGCACTTGATAAAGTAGGAGGTACTGCTAAATCCCACACGGTCTGCTACTTCAGAAACGTTTAAAGAAGAGTCTCGAAGCAGATTCATCCCCTGTTCTAAGCGCACCTGCCGTATTAGTTGACTTACTGACAAATTGCTGAGCTTTCTCACTTTACGGAGTAGATTTGAGCGACTCATATTCAGCTCATTGGCGAGTTCGGAAACGCCAAACTGCTCATTCGAGAGATTTTTCTCCACGATCGTAGCAATTTGACGGATAAAATCATTAGCAAAGGGCTGATAATCAGGCATTGGTTTACATCTTATCTTTTCTATATCAAACTTAGATAAATTGCTTTTTATATGCAATATAATCGCGTGGCATATAAAAGCAGTTTATCGGTCTCTCCTCTGCCATTTGGAGCTTATTGTTATAGAGGAAATGTACCTATTTGAATGGTTATGCATCATAATTTATATCGATTCATCATAATTTATATTGTCATCGCTAAACTTGATGATTTTATCCGCATGGCTATTTGGAGCACCGTGTAAACGAGAACGATCTTTACAACAGGAAAAATCTAAAACAGCTAATGCTCATTATCATGAAAACAAAAGAAAGAAATCTATCAAAAGTAGCCTTCACATTATTTTTTTTAATGGCCTCATTTATTATAGCCGGATGTGCCGGACAAAGCGTTTCTAACCAAACGGAAAAGTCTGCTGATGTTAAGGACAAGGTAGCCGCTCCAAAAATTGACATCCACACCGCAGTTGTAACGGGAAATCTGGAAGCCGTTCAGCAGCATATTGACGCGGGAACCGATCTAAATAAGAAAGACCCTTATGGAGGATCGAGTCCTTTAATATCCGCAGCATTATTTAATAAGCCGGAAATGGTTAAGCTATTAATCGATGCAGGAGCAGATCTGGATTTTCAGAATAAAGAAGGGTCTACCGCACTCATTACTGCCGCGTTCTTTGGCCGACCGGAAATTGTTAAGATGTTATTGGATAGTGGTGCCGATAAAACAATAAAGAACAAATATGGAGCTACGGCATATGAATCCGTTATAACCCCCTTTAGCAAGGTGAAGAGCACTTATGATATGATGGGCAAAATGCTTGAGCCATTGGGACTAAAGTTGGATTACGCATATCTTGAAAAAATTCGGCCAGAGATAGCTGCTCAATTGAAATAGTAAACAAAGCAAAATTGAAAAAATATGCCAGCATTAGATAGGAGGTATGATATTGATTGGATGCGGGTCATTGCCATTGCCCTGCTCCTAATATATCATGTAGCCATTGGCTTTCAGCCGTGGGGAATGATGATTGGGTTTATTACAAATGAAAAGTCATGGGAGGCATTATGGGTTCCCATGAGCATGCTAAACGTATGGCGGATACCACTTTTATTTTATGTGTCAGGAATGGGCGTTTATTTCGCCATCAGAAATAGAAGCTGGAAGCAGCTGTTACAAGAAAGAGCCAGAAGAATACTACTTCCGTTCTTCTTTGGAATGCTGCTGATCGTTCCGCTCCACATTTATATATGGCAAAGGTATTATAAGTTTGATATAGATTATCTACCTGGTCCGGGTCATTTATGGTTTCTGGGGAACCTTTTTGTTTATGTAGTATTGTTAGCGCCTATCTTCTTCTATTTAAAGAAGAATGAAAAGGGGGAGCTTCTGACATGGATAAAAAGGCTATACAGCACTCCGCTAGGTATATTGTTCATGATGGGTATATTTATTGCAGAGGTTTTAGTACTTGACCCGGTACCCTTTGAGATGTATGCCATGACCTGGCATGGGTTTGTTTTAGGGTTACTAGCCTTTTTATTCGGCTTTTGTTTTGTGTTATGTGGTGCAACCTTTTGGGATATGATTCTAAAGTGGCGATGGCTATTTCTAGTGTTTGCAATTTCTTTTTTTGTGATAAGGTTGATTTATTTGCAGACTTCTACGCCAACGTACATGCTTTCTGTTGAGTCTAATTGTTGGATCATTTCTTTTTTTGCATTTGCCTATAAATATGGCAATCATCCGGACAACTTACTTCGCTATTTAAGCAGTGCAGCGTATCCATTTTATATACTTCATATGATCTTTCTTTACCTTGGATCTTATCTTATCTTTCCATTGGATATAGAGGTACGTATTCAATTTTTGTTAGTTTTGCTTTTTACAATAACAGGTTGTTTCATTACTTATGAATTCCTTATCAGAAGAATAAGCTTTATCAGGCCACTCTTCGGATTAAAGTAATACTAAAGGAAAATAGATGCATTCTGTTCGCACTAATACCGTATCAAATTCGCTAATCCATCAGGTTTTTACCAGATCTGATCCAGGTTTCCATCAGATATATCTGGTAAAAACCTGGTCAGATCTGGTCAATATCTGGTAACCGGACGAAGATTGTCTGAAGTCACTACGAAGCAGGCTATGAACTTCCCGCTATTCATTCACCAAATTTACCAGCCTGTTCATGATTATATTCCTTTAAACGATTTTTATAATATGAAGTATCAAGTAATTCTTAAGAGCGTATTTTACAACGATTGTCTTATGTCTTCTTTATTCTGCCCAAAACCTAATAACGGTCAACTAATAACCAATAACAAGTCACTAATAACCAACTCACTCGCTTCGCAAAGACTTCACCGGATTCGCTAATGCTGCCTTTACGGTTTGCACACTAATAGTAATGAATGCGATCAGTAGCGCGACGCAGGTGGCAACTACAAATACCTCCCAAGAAATGTCAATTCGATAGGCAAAATCACTCAACCAACTGCTCATCGCAAACCAAGCAATAGGAAAGGCAACTAAGGCTGCTAGTGCAACTAAAAGCAAAAAATCCTTCGACAATAAACGAACAATACTTCCAATGCTCGCGCCTAAAACTTTACGGATGCCAATCTCTTTTACACGCTGGGTAATGGTAAAAGCAGATAAGCCAAATAAGCCTAAACAGGCTATAAAAATAGCGACACCTGCAAAGACGCTAAAAATAACTTGTTGTTGATGTTCTGCTTTGTAAAGATCAGCAAAGCGGCTATCTAGAAAAGTATAATCAAAAGGTACTTCGGGTAGATATTTTTTCCAAGTTGCTTCTATGTGCTGCACGGCCCGCTGCACGTCGCCTGAAACCCGAATAGAAATCCGATTATAGTCATTCTCTCCGGTGGAGACTGATAAAACCAAGGGTAAGATGCGTTGGTGTAAGGATTCGAAATTAAAATCATTCATAACACCGGCAATCTGACCCATTTGATCACCATATTTAAATTGTTTACCCAAGGCCTCCTCGTTAGACTGAATACCGAGTGCCCTAACAGCCGCTTGGTTAAGTACAAAAGAGCTTGTATCGGATCCATCTTGACCTTTGAAGTTTCTTCCCGAAAGCATTGAAATACCATAAGTAGGAATAAAGCCTTCATCCACGCGTAGATATTTAATATCAGCTTTAGACGGGGCGAGGGAGTTACCCAAATTAATCTGCGCTCCTTGTGCATCCAATAGCCGACCTGAAGGGATACGGCTCGATCGCGCGACATCTTGAATTGCGGTATTTGTTGTTAAAGAATTTCTAAACGATTGAAAAGACTGATCCAAACCGTCATTGTTATTTAAAATGATAACCTGTTCTTTATTAAAACCTAGAGACTTATTCTGAATAAAACTGAGCTGCTGGAATACGATGGCTGTACTTACAATTAAAATAATGGATATGGAGAATTGAATAACTACCAAAATCTTTCTTAAGGAGAAGGCTTTTTCACTATTCTTAAATAGGCCTTTAAGTACTTTTACCGGACGAAATGAAGAGAGAAAAATCGCAGGGTAGATGCCCGAAACAATGCCAATAAAAAAAGGTAGTAGTAGTAATGGAATTAATATTTGCGCTTTTAATAAAAGAGACATGGAGAGTGTCTGACCGGATAGGTTATTTAACAGTGGGAGCAACAACCATGTCAGCAAAAACGAAATGAAAGCGGCTACCCAGCAAATCAAAATACTTTCACTCAAGAATTGAGCAATAAGTTCTGACTTGTTTGCCCCTACTACTTTTCGAACACCAATTTCCCTTGCGCGCAATGCAGAGCGTGCCGTTGATAAGTTCATATAATTTATGCAGGCAATCAGTAGAATAAAAATTCCTATGATTGAAAAAATATAGACCCTTTTAATATCGCCATTTTCCTCTAGCTCTGAATCTTTGTGCGAATACAAATGTATATCACTTAACTTTCGCAGCGATAAGGAAGTCCAGTTTGAAGCTTTATTGCTGCCATCTGGAACATGCCTATTAAGAAATGCCGGAAATTGTGCTTCGAGTTGCTTAGCATCAAAACCCTTAGGAAGCAAAAGATATAAATAAAACATATTGTTGCCCCAATTTGTCCGTAGCTGTTCTTCGCCATAAATAGCCGTGTCTTTCAATGAAGAAAAAGACAGTAAAACATCAGGATGCCAATGTGAATTTGCTGGTAAAGATTCATAAATGCCTGTTACTTTAAATAATAACTGTTGGTTGATCTTGATCATTTTATTGATCGGATTTTCATTTCCAAAATATCTTTTAGCAACTTCTTCAGTCAATAAAATGGAGTAAGGTTCCGTCAATGCATTTTTAATGTTACCCTCTTTCAAGTTAACGTCGAATACATCAAATAAATGTTCATCTGCAAAATAAAGCTCGTTTTCTTTAAAGATTTTATCGTTGTATTGAATGGTTCCATCACCAATAGGTAATATGGTGGTAATGGTTTTAATTTCCTTAAAATCGTTCTTCAATAAAGGAGCAAACGGAGGAGCCACTGCTCCAAGGTCTAAGGAAACGCTCTTATCCTCCTGATTTAGAAACGTGCGTTCTACCCTGTAAACATGTTCTGCCTGTTTATTATACTTATCATAACTTAACTCGTTAACTAAATAAACACAAATAATAAAGCAGCAGGTTAGTCCAATGGTAAGACCAGATATATTAATGAATGAATACACTTTATTCTTCATCAGATTTCGCCAGGCGATTTTTATGTAATTTTTAAACATGGTGTTAGTTTTCAATGGTGTTTAAGCTATCCGCCCTGCGGATGGTTTTATCATTATAGTATCAAGTATTAAGATATTTCAAAAAGCTTTGCCTTCTAAGTGCTTCTAATCGGCAGTTTTGTGCCTTGATACTTGTGTCTTATATCTTTGTCCAACTTTATTGCCACAATCAAAAGCGCCTTTTTTCCGTCATCCAGCCTATTGTGATTCCAGTTGTTGTCCGAATACGGACAATGTGTGTTCGTATTCGGACAGTTTAGCAAAGTCTGCTAATTTTCGGTAACGTTCTCGTTAATAGGTTGATCATTTTCATGAAAGCAATGGAGTTAACTGATATTTTTGGAATACGAGGAATATAAACTGTTTGGTATTCCTGTAAGACAACCAATTTAACCAATATAAACTCAGGGGCGTGTTATCCGCTGCCTATTAGCAGCAGAGGCACCAACTGTTACGAATTATGAAAAGAAAAAAGACCTATTCAACAGCTTTATTATGGCTACTCGTGGTGCTCCTTTTGCACGGTAAGGGGTACTCACAGGTACAAAACAAGCGAGATGAACCTATCCATGGAGTCGTGATGGATGCGGATTCAAAGGAGCCGCTTAAGGGGGCTACCGTACTATTTCTCCGATCGTCCGTGGTCACACAAACGGATGAAAATGGACGTTTTCAGCTATCGCCTCCGGAAGGGAATAATGTTGTATTGGTTGCCCGATCGATGGGATATTTGCAAAAGGAGGTGCATATTACCAATCAGCAAACACTTCAGATAGCGCTCAAAAAAGATCAAGTAATGCTGGACGAGGTGGTAGCCATAGGATATGCTACCGTGAGCAGGAAAGACTTAACGGGGTCGGTTTCTTCCTTAAATGATAAACAATTAAAGGATATCCCCATTAATTCAGCGGCGGAGGCACTTACAGGTAGATTGGCGGGTGTCCAAGTAACTACATCAGAAGGTTCCCCAGGGGCTAATGTTCAATTGAAAATTCGGGGAGGAGGTTCTATTACCCAAGATAACTCTCCCTTGTATATTATTGATGGTATACAGGTAGAAGATGGACTCAATAGCTTATCCCCCCAAGATATAGCGTCGATTGATGTATTGAAAGACGCCTCTTCCACGGCAATCTATGGTGCACGTGGCGCGAATGGTGTGGTCATCATCACCACGAAAGGAGGGAAGGAAATGAAACCGGAAATCGGGTATAGCAATATTTTCGGCCTAAAACAACTCGCAAATAAATTGGAGCTTATGCATCCTTATGATTTCGTGGTCAGGCAGTATGAACGCACGAGGGGGAATACCAGCATGGAAGAGGGCTTTGCGGCGATGTATGGCCAATGGGATGAACTGGAAAAATATAAAAATGAGCCCTTTGTGGATTGGCAAAAGAAAACATTTGGCAATGACGCATTTATGCAGACGCATAATTTGAGCATTACAGGCGGTACAGAAGCCGTTCAGTACAATTTAAGCTTAACCAGCAATGATGATGAGGGTATTATGCTCAATTCTGACTTTAATCGGAAAATGCTCAATTTCCGATTCGATAATAAGATAAGTAGTAAATTGAAAGTTGGGTTTAACGTGCGTTATAACAATCAAACAATAAATGGAGCGGGGTCGTCGGATGAAGCTGGATCGACTTATAATATGCTCCGCCATACCATAAAATATAGACCGCTTAATATCGGTGGTTTATCTGAAGAAGAGTTGGATGAAGCCTATTATGAAGAGACCAATACGGGAAATGCTCTTGGTATTATTAATCCAGTGCAATTAAGTGATGCACAATACAGAAATAGGCATACACGCGTAACCAACCTGAACGGGTATGCCAATTATGTGTTCAACAACTGGCTTTCATTTCGTTCTTCAGCAGGCTTTAACTATCAAAATGACGACATTAATAGTTTTGATGATGGCATCACTTCCAAAGCCAGAACCTTAGGGGCACGTTTACCCATGGTATCGCTCTTGGGCACAGAACGCAATAGTTTTAACAATAGTAATGTGTTAACCTTCAAGATACAGCGCGAACAGCATCACATTGATGCAATTGTGGGAAATGAATTCTATACCATTTCTTCCAAAAGAACCGAAAATCAGTTGCGCTATTTTCCAGAGGGTATTGGTGCCGAAAAAGCACTGGCGCAATTAAGCCTCGGTACGGTTATTCCCACCTATCCGCAGACCTATAACTCGGAAACGCGTACCGTTTCTTTCTTCAATCGAACAAACTACGCTTTCGCGGATAAATACTTGGCATCCTTTAGTATACGTGCTGATGCCTCTTCTAGGTTTGCTTCTGATAAGCGTTGGGGATTCTTTCCCTCCGGTTCTATCGCATGGCGACTCTCAGCGGAACCATTCCTGAAAGATGTGTCGGCCATATCAGATATGAAACTAAGAGCTAGCTATGGCTCGGCGGGAAATGATCGGATAGACGACTATTTGTTTTTGAATATCTTCGGTATCGGTTCTAAATATGCCTTAAACGAACAGATTTTGCCGGGGCTGGCCGTTAATGACTTGGCAAATCGCGACTTGATCTGGGAAACCACCGTATCCAAAAATATCGGATTGGACCTTGCGCTATTCAATTCCCGTATTCAACTTACCGTTGATGCCTATCACAATAAAGTGAACGATTTATTGTTAAATGTGCCGATACCGACCACCTCAGGGTATAAAACACAGTTACAGAATATCGGCAATACATCTAATAAAGGGATTGAATTTCAACTCAATGCCACGGCTATTAGCAATAAGAACTTTACTTGGAATACAGCATTCAATTTATCCTTTAACCGTAATCGAATCGACAAATTATCCAATAGCCAGTCCTATTATTATGAATATTCCGGCTTCGGTATTTCTGGTCAACCCGCAGATTATGTGGTGCAAGTTGGTCAGTCTGTAGGTACCATGTATGGCTTTGTGTCGGATGGCTTCTATTCGGTGAACGATTTTAATTATGATCCGGAGACGTCTATTTATACACTAAAAGAAGGGGTGGTGGATGTTTCCAATGCCATTGGTACCGCCCAGCCGGGATGGATGAAATTGAAAGACCTGGATGGCAATAATCGCATTGATGAAAATGATAAGACTATCATCGGTGATGCGACACCAAAGTTTGCGGGTGGCCTGTATCAGCAATTCACCTATAAGAATTTTGATATGAGTATTTTCTTGAATTTCGTGTATGGAAACAAAATTTACAATGCCAACAAGATAGAGTTTACCAATGGCTATAGCAGCAATTCAAACTCCCTAGCAATTATGAACGATCGTTGGAAGACGATCGACGGTAATGGTCAGGTCGTACAGCAGGTAGTGACTGAGGGAGGGAGTCAGGTGGTAAAAGGAATAGCGCCCGATGCCTTAGCCGCGTTGAATCAAAATGCCTCCATCTGGATGCCCATCAGCGGTGTAGGTGCTTGGTATCCCACGTCCTGGGCAATGGAAGATGGGTCTTTTTTAAGGATTAACAATGTCACTTTTGGCTATAGTTTCCCCAGCGCGATGCTTCATAAAATCAGGCTAAAAAAATTAAGAATATACGGCACGGTGAATAATTTGGCTGTGTTTACCAATTATTCAGGCTATGATCCTGAGGTGAACACCCGGCGAGCGGTGCCTACAACACCAGGGGTTGATTATTCAGCCTACCCAAGAAGCAAAACATTTATTATCGGTCTTAATCTTACGCTTTAACATCATGATCATGCTATCCAAGATTCATTTAAAGGGAATGTCCCTTGTTTTTGTACTTTCCATATCGCTGTTTTCATGCAAAAAGTATTTGGATATGGAACCGCCATCCGCATTCAGTGAAAATTACGTATTTAGTAACGTGCCCAATGTGAGAAGTGCCGTTTTGGGTGTGTATGACCGTTTGTCCGGGCTACAAGCCTACGGAAGTCGGTTGAGCCTGATGTATCCTTATGACAGTGATGAAATGGTCGGTGTTTTGAACGGCGCTGCTCCAGACAACAGTTCCCGAGATTTATCCCGCTATAATTTACAAGCCTCCAATGCACAGCTTGCTGGTCCTTTTGAACAATTATATGCAGGTGTTGAACGGGCCAATATTTGTATTAAAAATATTCCTGAAATGAATCTATACAGCAATGGAACGGCATCAGAGCAGCTGGAATTAAAAAGGTTGTACGGAGAAGTGCTTACGTTGAGGGCACAATTTTATTTTGAGCTTGTTCGCAATTGGGGCGATATTCCAGCACCTTTCGAACCAGCGGCTGATCAAGTTGAGCTTACCTTACCGAAAGTCGATCGTGATACGATCTATAACCGTTTGATTGCAGACCTGAAAACTGCACAAGAACTACTACCCTGGCGTACCGAAGCCAGCAACGACGAGCGTATTACCAAAGGAGCGGCAAAAGCTTTACGGGCAAGGTTGGCTTTATATCGTGCTGGTTTTTCTCTTCGAAGGAGTAATCGGATGGAACGAGCAGGTGACTACCTTTCCTTTTATCAGATTGCAAGGGATGAATGTTATGAACTGATGCAACATCGGGATCAACATACTCTTAATCCGAGCTTTCAGGCGGTATTTAAAGAAGGGATTGATGCTTATGCCCTTGATCCGCATGGCGAAGTCTTATTTGAAGTAGCAATGGGTCGCGAAACAGATAGTAATTTAGGCTATTATGATGGTCCGAGATTTTATGTTCCAGGGAATACATCGTTATTAGGTAATGGTCAGATTAGAATTATTCCCGCTTATTTTTATGCTTTTGATTCGTTGGATACCCGACGGGATGTTACCTGTGCCCCTTATTATAATGATCCGGATTATAGTAAAAAGGTGCAGCCCTTGCTGAATATGACCAGCGGGAAATTCCGTTCGGATTGGATCAATCCGCGCCTTTCCTCCGCTATTCAGGCAACGGGTCTAAATTGGCCCTTAATTCGATTTTCAGATGTTTTATTAATGTTTGCCGAGGCTGAAAATGAGCTGCATGATGGGCCCACAAGCGAGGCAATGACGGCGTTACAGGAAGTCAGAACGCGTGCTTATGACGGAAATGAAACTTCAGCTGGGAATATTCCAAACGAAAAAGAGGGCTTTTTTAAGACCTTAGTACAGGAACGTTACCTGGAATTTGGAGGAGAAGGTATTCGAAAATACGACCTTATTCGCTGGAATTTAATCGATCAGAAGATACAAGAGGTTCGGGATATACTTACTAAAATGAAAAATAAGGTAGCCCCTTATGATCAACTGCCACAGTATATGTATTATAAACCTGCTGAACAGCAAGTGGTATGGGGGAATTCATTTTATGAAACGAGTCCTACAGCTGGCCCCGAAGGTTTTGTGAGGGTAAATTGGATGGCGGCCTTGACAGATGTTTGGATTACAAATGTGGCGCAGCTTTTTAGGGCTAATCATAGCGAGCTATTCCCCATTCCACAGACCGCCATAGATGCCAACCCAAACCTAACACAGGATTATGGTTATTAATAGATGAAAAGAATATGGCGATCGGATAAATTACCTAAAGAAGCAGTGGCAAATGATGTAAAGGGTCGAAGGAAAAAATGATCGTTCGCTTGAAATTGGCCTCAAAATATTCTGGTAGCACTATCTAAGTAATGGTAGAAACGTTGTCAGAAGATTTTTCATTGTCGTGTCTGTTTTTAATAGGCAATGAAGCTTGCTTCGCAGGTTAAGCCAGAGTTTATGAATAAGTGTTAGCTTTCAAAGGAATTCTTTTTGCGGAAAAAAGTAATACAAAATTAAATAAAAAAGAGGTTTGAGTATAATATCCGATACTCATTAAAAATTATTTACAGATGAAAAGTTACCATCATATGAACAAGCTGGGGCTCATACTGGGTCTTATATGCCTGTTTAGCTTTAAGCAACCAGAAGAGATACAGATTTATTCCATTGGTGATTCCACCATGGCCGATTATACGGCAAGTTATCTTAATAAATTCGGTAAGGGATATCCCATTCGTGGCTGGATGCAGCTTGCTCCTCCCTTGTTTACAAAACAGGTACATATACATAATGAGGCTATGAGCGGGCGCAGCTCAAAAAGCTTCCGTGATGAGGGCTGGTGGTCGAAGGTTATACAACAGGTGAAAGCCGGTGATTACGTCTTTATTCAGTTTGGCCATAATGATGCCAAACTAGATACGGCTAGGCATACAGATCCACACACAACATTTAAGCAAAATATAGAACGATATGTGCGAGAGGTACAGGCAAAAAATGCCTATCCCATTCTATTTACATCCATACCGCATCGGAAGTTCGATCAAGAAGGACATATCGTGGATACCCATGGCGCTTATTTAACGGTTGTAGCGGAAGTGGCTAAATCAACACATACGCCGCTTGTCGATTTACATACGCTGGTAACCGCTTTTTTAGAAAAAACGGGGCCTGAGCAGTCCAAGGATTTATTTTTACATATTCCGCCAGGAAAATTTGCGTCTTTACCCACTGGGAAAAAGGACGATACGCATCTATCGGAATCAGGAGCAAAGCGTGTTGCTGAACTTGCCGTCGCTACATTGAAAGAAACCAATTTACCGCTTCGTGCATACATTAAATGACATTAACCTAAGATACGTTATGAAGGAGTCTCATCATTATTCAAGAAAAGAGTTTTTAACGCGCAGTGGACTGATGTTCTCGTCGCTGGCCTTAGATAAACTACCTGTATTTTCGAGTGGAATATTAAACGATCATCTACAAATAGGTGTTATTGGAACGGGGTCGCGTGGCACGGGTTTAGCCAAATTATTGACGGAGATCAAAGGGGTAAAGATTACCGCATTATGTGATGTTTATCCGCCTCATCTTGAAAGGGCCCGTACAATGATAGGGGATAAGGTATCGACTTATACGGATTATCAAAAACTGTTGGCGAACAAGAACATTGATGCTGTCGTCATCGCCACGCCGCTCTTTTTACATTATCCCATGGCAAAGGATGCCATCCAAGCTGGAAAGCACGTCTACCTTGAAAAAGCGTTGGCATACGATATTCCACAAGCGATCGATTTAAGGAAGGTAGTGGAAGCATCTCCAAAGATATTTCAAGTAGGGTTTCAATACCGCTATTTCGCACTTTATCATAAAGTGAAGGAAGTGATCAGTCAAAATTGGTTAGGGAAAATTACACATGTTGAATGTCAGTATAATCGCAACTCCAATTGGCGCTTTCCGGTAGATGATCCGAAAAATGAACAGTTAATCAACTGGCGTATGTATCGCGCCTATTGTGGCGGGCCGCTATCGGAGCTATGTGCACATCAGATTGATGCGGTGCATTATCTGCTGGACAAAAAACCTATAAAGGTCGTTGGTTTTGGAGGGATCAATTATTGGAAGGATGGTCGGGAGACTTATGATCATATACGAACGGTTTATGAATACCCCGAAGGCATACAGTCGAGCGTAACCTCTGTGCTATCAAATGCTTATAACGGCTATAATATACGGATTTTAGGTGATCGGGCAACCTTAGAGATTCAACGGGATACCGCATTTATCTATGCGGAGTCGACAAAGAACCAACAGGGTACGGTTGATGGTGTTACCGGTGCCACGCTCTTGGCGAGAACACAAGGGGAAGCGGAGGAGTTGATTTTTAAGGAAAAGAATGAGCAGTTACCTGATCCTACCGTCCTTTCCTTACAACACTTTATTCATTGCATTGTGACAAATGACAAGCCCTTATCTAATGTACATACGGCATATGATAGTACGATTGCCATACACATGGGCAATTTAGCCGCCGAAACGGAGACTGTTCAACACTGGAAACCTGAATATACGCCATGATATATACCCTAAATAATCACTATTATGAAAAGAATTAAATGGATGTTCATTGGTCTTGTAGCACTCATTTCTTGTAGCAAGGCAACAATTGATCTGCAGTCAAAGCAGATGGCAAGTGCTGAAAAAAAACAAACCAATAGTACACTTGTGGCATTTCCGGGAGCCGATGGTTACGGAAAATCTGCTACAGGTGGACGAGGTGGAACTGTGTATTACGTTACGAACTTGAACAATTCCGGGCCTGGAAGCTTAAGAGATGCGGTCAGCCAACCCAATAGAACGGTTCTATTCAAAGTTTCGGGGACTATTTTTTTGCAGAGCAACCTATTTATTACGCAAAATAATATTACCATTGCCGGGCAGTCGGCGCCAGGTGATGGGATCTGTATTGCTGGGTATGGAACCGCTATACGGGCAAATAATATTATCATCAGGTATCTACGGTTTAGATTGGGCGATATTAATGGCATCACAACCGATGCACTCTATACTTCGCTCCCAACAGCGGGAGGAACCCCTTATGCAAATATTATCATTGATCATTGTTCTTTGAGCTGGTCGGTAGATGAGATCGGTTCTTTTTATGGTATTACAGATTTTTCGCTCCAATGGTGTATACTGAGTGAGAGCTTATACAAATCTGCCCATGAAAAAGGAACACATGGCTATGGAGGAATTTGGGGTGGGAATCGGTCTTCCTTTCATCATAATCTGCTCTCCCATAATTCAAGCCGAAATCCGCGTTTTGCGGGAACACTGGCAGCAACCGGTCCTGATGAGGAATTAGTGGATTTCCGCAATAACGTAATCTATAATTGGGGGAATATAAACTCTACTTATGGGGGTGAGAATGGCGACTATAATATGGTCAACAACTATTATAAATATGGCCCGGCTACGCCAGGAAGTACCGTAAGTAGTATAAGCAATAAAAGAAACCGAATATTACAATATACTAGTTATAGTCTTTCTGCCGGTGATACGGTATGGGGAGGAAGGTTTTTTATCCACGGGAATTTCGTTGATGGATTTCCAGATGTAACTGCAGACAATTGGGAGAAAGGTGTGCAACGCGACAGTTATTCAGGAGCAGCAGCGCTTATTGCCGCCGCCAAACAAAACACACCCTTCCCAACTTTACCTATACTTGCGGGTACAGCAGAAGAGGCCTATCAAGAGGTATTAAACAGCGCAGGGGCGATACTGCCCAAGCGCGACACCGTTGATAAGCGAATTATTCAGGAGGTAAGAAATAAAACAGCAACATACGAGGGAGCTACTTATGCCTTGGTAAACACGGCGGGTATTCAGCACCCATCGGGTATTATTGATAGTCAACAAGATGTGGGGGGGTGGCCCACGCTGCAAAGTGTTACGCCACCTGATGATTCGGACGAGGATGGTATACCAGACGTTTGGGAAGTCGATCACCAACTTGATCCAAATGATCCTACTGACGCAAACCAGTTGGCCGATGATGGATACACAATGCTCGAAAAGTATTTGAATAGTTTGTAATAGTATCGCTTTTATTTTATGAATTACGAGTTTTGAGTTGCGCGGATTAGTCGCACTCAAAACTCATAACTGGCAACTCACAACTAAACTCACTCACTTCTCAACGATTTAACAGGGTTTATAGTAGCAGCTCTGATCGACCGATAACTGATTGTCACAATAGCGATTAGAAAAGTGATGCCGATCGCCGCAATGAATATGTTCAATCCTATATTGGTTCGATAAGAGAAATCTTGCAAATATTTATCCATGCCCCACCATGCAACTGGAACGGCTATGATAAATGCTATGAACAGTAAACGGGTGAATTCTTTCCCAAAAATCCAAAGAATATCCTGTACTGTTGCCCCTAATACTTTTCGTACACCTATTTCCTTCGTTTTGTGAAGAGCCATGAAAGAGATCAAACCGTATAAGCCTAAACAGCCAATCAAAATGGCTACTAGCGCAAAGCCTTGGATTAATCTCAGCATGGTATGATCCGTTTCATAGAACTGTGCAATAGCATCGTCCATAAACTGGTGGGAATAAACATAGTCGGGGTAAGTTTCATTCCAGATTTTTTCAAAAGAGGCAAGGGTAGCGCGAAGATGCTGTCCGTTTATGCTAACAGAACAGTTAAGATAATCATTTAAATTAGAAACAAGACAAATAGCATCTTTCTCGGTATGAAAAGAGTAATTGTAAAAATCTTTTACAATACCCACAATTGTACCCTTATAAGTGATTCCACTAACCGATATGTTTTTTCCGATAGCCTCTTCAGGGGAGTGTAAATTGAGTTTCTTTATAAAGGTTTCATTTACCAGAAATTCATTGACCGTATCTGATGGGAGCATGTTCCTACCAGCCACTAACTTCAAGTCAAAGGTTGATAGGTATTGATCGTCGGCAAATTTCAAATTAACGCCCCAACGTTCGTTTTCTGCACGATTCTCGTATCGTATATTCGTCGTCCTATTTGACCGAGAGGCGGGCGGTTGAAAGTTCAAAGAGACCTTTTCGACACCATTGATGGTGGATAGACGATGCGCTAATGTGTTTTTCTTTTCTAGATTGCCTGCTTCCGGTATCGGTAAATTAATTATGGCGCTTTTATTAAAGCCTAAATCAGTATTCCGCATGTAATTTATCTGACTAGCAATAATGAGTGTGCCAATAATAAGTATTTGTGATATAGCGAATTGTCCAATAACTAATATCCGACGTAATCCAAAACCGCCAACCTCTTTTTGTGTTATTTTACTTTTTAAAGCAATGATTGGTTGAAATCCAGCCAATATTAGACTTGGATAGGAACCGGCGAGCACTATAACAAATAAAGTAACTCCCAGTAAGAAGGAAGGCATTTGCCAAGAAGTAAATAGTTGTAATTGAACTTCTGATTTAAACAGGGCATTCATAAGAGGAAGTGCCGAATAAGCTATTCCATAAGCCGCTATAACCGAAAATAGTGTAATAACGGTAGTTTCGGCCATAAACTGCCAAAATAACTGCTTCTTTTTGCTACCTAATACTTTTCTTATCCCAACTTCTTTTGCCCTCTTCATGGCTTGTGCCGTGGCTAAATTTGTAAAGTTTATACAAGCGGTAGCTAGTAAAAGAAACCCAATAAACAGTAATGCCCATATATATTTTTTGTTTACTTCTCCATTGTAGACAGGATTAAAATGAATATCTTCAAGTGCTTGCAGCTTAAAATTCCATATTTCGGCCTCCCGACCTTCATAATGTTTTTTGGAAGTTTCGCGTAATGCCTTCTCTACAGTAGCTACGGTCACTCCAGGTTTCAGTAGTGTGTAACATTGTGTACCACTATATACGCCACCCCAACTATCTTCCCGAGCTAATATTGCGTCCCTATCTTTTAGTTTGGCATAGGAGAGAAAAATCTCTTGGCTGAGACCTGTATTAGCCGGGAAATCTTTCAGAACGCCGGTGATAACAAAATCAGTACTGTTATTAATTTTTAGAATTTCACCTAGTGGGTTCGGCTTGCCGAAGTACTTTTTTGCAATATTCTCGGTTATAACAGCTTCGTTGGGCTGTTTAAGTAAATGATTTCGGTCTCCAAAGAGTAAAGGGTAGTTGAAGATGTTAAAAAAATCACGTTCTGTATAAGCGACAATGTTTTCCTCATTAAACTTTTTCTTTTCGATAGTATGAGGAAGGGCTACCAAAACATCCCGAAAGCTAATTGACCGCGCCGTATATTCGTCAAAATCGAAATCATCATGAAGAGCCTTGCCTAAGGGAGGCGGAACCCCTGCAGAATGATCTACTGTCTCATCTTGCCACTCTGTTACTAATCGGTAAATACGGCCCTTATGTTGATGAAAGTTATCAAAACTAAGATGATAATAGGCCAGCGCAAAGATGAGCATTGCACATCCTATCCCTAAGGACAGGCCCAGCACATTAATAATGGTAAACGATTTATTTCGTTTAATGTTTCTCCAAGCAATTTTGAAATAGTTTTTTAACATAATAGTTGTTCGTTATCCGTTGTTAGTTCTTAGTTAAGGAATGACGAATAACCAATAACGAAGAACCAACAACTAATTTATTCACTTCTCAATGATTTCACAGGGTTGGCTCTTGCCGCTTTAATTGTTTGAAAACTGACAATAATAATTGTTAAAACAATGGTTCCTATCGCAGCAGAGGCAAAAATCCACCAAGAGATGTCTGTCCGATATGTATATTTTTGCAACCATTCATTTAAAAGATAATAAGAAATGGGGATTGCAACGAGACAGGATATCCCTACTAACAAGACAAAATCTTTGGATAACAATTGCCATAATTGAAAGAGGTTGGCACCGATGATTTTGCGTATGCCAATTTCCTTTGTGCGTTGTTCTGCTGTAAAGGAGGCCAGGCCAAACACGCCTAAGGCGCTGATGATGATGGCCAGCGAAGCAAAGAAAGTAGCCAGTTTTCCTATCCGCTCTTCTTGTGCAAATTTTGCGGCATATTCCGTATCCGCAAACTTGTAATCAAATGGGGCATTTGGAATCACTTCTTTGAAAGTGTTTTCAATAATGGGAAGGCATTCTGCCATGCTTTTTTGTGGATTCAGCTTTAAATTGATCCAGGTTACATTATCATAATTTAATAAATAAACAGTTTGCTTTACCGGATTAAACGGAGAATCCATAATCAAGTCGTTTACAATACCAACCACGCGAAGGTTCATGCCGCTCCACTTAACCATTTTACCTATCGGATTTTTTATACCCATGAATTTTACGGCGGCTTCATTAATGACGATAGCTGCTGAATCGGTAGCGAAAGACCTTGAAAAATCTCTTCCTTCTTTAATGCGCCAGTCGACCGTCTTACCAAATTCATGTGTCACCCAGATCGTAGCAAAGTCGGTAGAAAGATCAGGGTCTTTACCTTCCCAATCAAAACCTCCACTATTGGACCATACGCCTGTAAGCGGACTAGAGGATTCGGATAACTCTTCGATAACACCTTTTTCTTTCAGCGCAGCTCGCAATACCTCAAACTTTCCGTAAAAATCTGGCGTCTTCATATTAATCATCATCAAACGTTCTCTGTTATAACCTACTGGTCGGTCTTTGGTATATTGAATCTGGCGAAAGACGATAATCGTTCCGATAATAAGAGCGATGGAGATGGTAAACTGTATGGTCACCAATACTCTGCGTGGTATGGCAGCCGATTTGCCTACTTTGAAGGTACCTTTTAATACCGCTAAAGGATTGAAAGAAGAGAGGTAAAAAGCGGGATAGCTTCCTGCGATTATACCGGTTAATAGGGTGAATAGCATCCCATACGCCCAGAACCAGCCGTTGGTCCATAAAATGGATATTTTCTTATCGGCAACCTCATTAAACCAAGGTAAAGCTAGTACAACAAGTAGAATGGAAAGAAAAAAGGCAATAAAGGCGATAAGAACAGACTCGCTTAGAAATTGAAAAACCAGATCTTTTTTTGGAGACCCCACCGTTTTTCTGACACCTACTTCTTTGGCCCTTCGTTCCGAGCGGGCTGTGCTCAGGTTCATAAAGTTAATACAGGCCAATAGTAGTACAAACACGCCTATTAAACTGAAAAGTTTAACATATTCGATGAGGCCACCAACCACTTTCCCTTCTTTCCATTCGTTTCTTAAATGCCAGTCTTTCATTGGGTGCAAAAGGATCTGGGCATGAAACTTTTTATCCTCCTCAGAAACCTTGTTCAACTTGGCATTTGCAATATTTTTATTAACTATTTCGAAAGAGCTGCCTTCTTTGATCTGGGCAAATAATTGAAACGAGTTATTGCCCCATTGTGTTTCTGCACGTTTAATCCAAGCTTCGGACGTGACATAGAGCTCCCATGGAGCTATAAACTGAAGGTTTCTAAACGTTGTATTATAAGGGGAGTCTTCATAAACAGCTGTTACCTTCACATCAAGCTTTTGGTCAATTTTCATAAGCTCATTGATTGGATTTTTGTCTCCGAAGAACGCTTTGGCTGTCGACTGGGAAAGCATAATGCTATTCGGATCTTTCAAACCGTCGATACTCCCTTGCAATAACTTTAAGGAAAGCATTTTTGGACCGTCAACATCTATATAGATGCCACCCTGCGTCAGATTTTTATCATGATGCGAAAGGATGTGCTCTCCTTCCCATGAGGCCATAGCTATGTAGTCAAAGTTATCATTGTAATTGGCTTTTAATTCAGGTCCTAAAGGCTTAGGAATCGCTACCCCTGAGTATATTTCACCATTCCATTTTTGGGTTTGCACGATCTGCCCGATGCGCTCATAATTTTTAAAATAGTTGTTATACGATAACTCATCCCAGATCCATAACGCAATTAAGATAAATACAGCCATCCCCATAGCGAGCCCGGCAATGTTAATAAAAGAAGACTTCTTGTTTTTTAACAAGTTCCTCCAAGCAATTTTGAAATAGTTTTTCAGCATCGTGTATGTTTTATGGTGCTTCAGCTATCCGCCAGTCGGCGGATGGTTTTAACCTCTTCTTATAGTTGTGAGTTCAGTCAAGCTCATAACTGGCAACTGATAACTCGTAACTGATTTATTCACTTCTCAACGATTTTACCGGATTGGCCAAAGCGGCTTTAATAGCTTGGAAACTCACCGTAAATAAGGCGATTACAATCGCAACTAAACCCGCTAATGCAAATACCCACCAATCAATATTGATGTGATTTGCAAAATCTTCTAACCATTTATTCATGGCCCACCACGCTATTGGTGAAGCGATTACAATGGCAATGAAGACAAGCAATATAAAATCCTTAGATAGCAGTTGTATAATGCCGTTTACACTCGCCCCCAGGACCTTCCGGATGCCAATCTCCTTTGTGCGCTGTTCAGTGGTGAAGGCCGCCAAACCAAATAAACCTAAGCAAGCAATGAATATAGCTAATACCGCGAAGCTCGTGAAAATGTTCCCCGTTCGGTTTACGTCGCTGTACATGTTGGCATACCCCTCATCTAGAAAGGTATAACGAATAGCTTGATGCGGTGAGAAAGATTTCCAAACGGAAGAAATACGTTGAATAGTTTTATCTAGGTCGGTACCTTTTACTTTAACGGCTACCATGGTGGGGCTTTTGGCCAAGCTCATGCATAATGGAATGACATTGCCCTTTAATGATTCAAAATAGAAATCCTTCACCACGCCAACGACAGTATATGTCGTTCCGTTAGTTATTTGAGCACCAATAGGATCCTTCAATTGGAGGGATTTAGCCATACTTTCGTTAATGATAACCGACTGAGAATCGGTGGCCATGGCTTTGGAAAAATTCCGTCCGGCAGCAAGTTGCATACCCAGCGTATTGATGTAATCCTCATCTACCTGCCAAAACTGCCCTTGAACGTTACCCACTTCCAAGCGCTTGTCAACCCGGTTAAAGCCATTACCATTACGCTTTACACCACTCATCCTGATAGGCATATAATCACCAATCGTTGCGTTTACTACATCTGGTAATTTTTTGATTTCATCTTTAAAAGTGCTTATATTACTTTCAAGTGTGTTTGTGCCATGTAGTATCACTACATGATCTTTATCGAAACCGATTTTCTTATTTAGGATATACTGCATTTGGCCATTGATAACCATTGTACATATAATAAGTAAAACGGATGCTGCAAACTGGAAGATGACAAGCCCGTTCCGAAGCATTGGATTTTTGGCGCCCTTACTGAAATTACCTTTTAGTACCTGTATGGGTCTAAAACTAGAAAGATAAAAAGCTGGATAAATACCGGCGATTAATCCAATCAATAAAGCTGTACAAATTGCCGAAGGAAGGAGCCACCAATCTGCCCATGGAAAGATCAGCGTTTTTCCTGAGATTTCGTTAAAAATGGGTAGGAATAGCCAGGCGAATAAAATGCCCACTAAAATAGACAGGAAGCTATAAAGCATCGATTCCGTAAGAAATTGATTCACTAATCCACTACGATAGGAACCTACTACTTTGCGGAAACCTACTTCTTTGGCTCGGCTGGCAGATTTTGCTGTGGATAGGTTGATAAAGTTTATACAAGCGATAAACAGAATGAATAACGCCACGCCACCGAAGAGCCAAATATAACGAATGTCGCCCCTTGGTACATGTTTATAATCATCAATATCGGCCGAATGTAGATGTATGTCTTTTACAGGTTGCAATGAAAGCCTAACTTTACTTGCTTCTTTTTCAGGGTTTTTTATTCCATTTGCAGTCATCACTGGTATGACATATTTTTGAAGGATTTGAGTAGTTAGTTTCTTTTCAAAAATTTTTGAGTCTGTGCCTTTTTTTAGTTTTAAATAACCCACGTAATTACTGGCATTCCAGTTATCCTGCTCCCCGTTATAGAAACTTATCCCCGAAAGGGTTAAAAGGAAATCATAGTTGTGTAAATGAGAAGCTGAGGGAAAATCTCTTATTACCCCGCTAATCGTATAGGGAATTTTATGGTTGTTATTTAAGTAAATAATTTTTCCGATAGGATTTTGACCCGGGAAAAACTTTTCTGCTTTTCGTTGCGTTATGACCATCGTGTTCGGATTATCCAATGCATGGTCCCGTTTTCCATATGTCATTGGAAGCTGAAGTAGATCAAGTAGTGACTGGTCAATATATGTAAAGCCTTCTTCGTAGATACTTTCGGGATTTTCACTGGTAGTAACCTGATTACTGCCTGCCCCGTAGAACAAATCATTTGGCATTAAGCGACCAGCAAATTCAACGTCGGGGAGATCTGCTTGAATGGCCTTATTCAGTGGGGCTGGAAATGCTGTTCCTTTGGAAATCTGTCCTTGATCATTTTCTTCTCCAACCACTCTGTAGATTCTATCACTATCGGGATAGGTGTTATCGTAGTCAAGCTCATGCCGAATGTAAATTCCTATCAAAATACAGGCAGCTATACTAAAAGCAAAACCTCCAATTTTAATGGTCGAATACATTTTATATTTTAAAAGATTCCGCCAAGCGATTTTTATATAGTTTTTCAGCATAATTTTGTACGTTATCCGTTGTTAGTTCTTAGTTAAGGAATGGCGAATAACCACTAACGAAGAACCAACAACTAATTTATTCACTCCTCAACGATTTCGTTGGATTGGCTACCGCTGCTTTGATCGCTTGAAAACTCACTGTTATTAAAGCAATGATAATGGCAGTCATTCCTGCTATGGCGAAGACCCACCATTGAATCTCTATTTTATAGGCAAAATCTTCTAGCCATTTGTTCATCGCCCACCAGGCTATTGGTGAGGCGATGACAATGGCGACAAACACAAGTCTTATAAAGTCTTTAGATAATAATTGGACAATACCATTAATACTGGCACCTAATACCTTTCTTATTCCTATCTCTTTTGTGCGTTGTTCGGTGGTAAAAGCGGCTAAACCGAATAGACCTAAACAGGCAATGAATATTGCTAGCACTGCAAAGCTGGTAAAGATATTACCCGTACGTTTCACATCTGCGTACATATTGGCATAGCCTTCATCGAGGAAAGTATAGCGAATGGCTTGGTCGGGCGAAAACTTTTTCCACACAGCGGAGATTGCCTGCATAGTTGAAGTCATATCTTGGCTGTTTACTTTAATGGATAGCATCGTTGGGCTGTTGCCGAGTGCCATGCATAACCCATTCATTTCATCCTTAAGCGATTCAAAGTTAAAATCTGCTACTACGCCAATCACTGTAAATACGTTGCCATTTGTTATTCGGGCGCCAATTGGATTTTTAAGGCCAAGATCCTTAGCCAATTTTTGATTAATAATAACGGACTGTGAATCGGTGGCTAGGTCTTTCGAGAAATTACGACCTTCAACTAACTTCATGCCTAATGTGGGGATGTAATTTTCGTCGATACCCCAAAACTGACCACTTGCTGCAGCATCCTCTTTCGTTTTACCCTCCTTCCAAAAGCTGTTTCCATTTCTTTTGACGCCTTCCATGCGTACAGGCAGATAGTCGCTCACAGAAGCACTTTTCACTTCCGGTAATTTTTGAAGTTCTTCTTTTAATGTTTTTATCTGGTCACCAAGGGTGTTTGTTCCATGTAAAATGATCACTTGATCCTTATCAAAGCCAATCTTCTTATTTAAAATGAAATTCATTTGCCCATTGATGATAAGCGTTCCAATGATCAACATAATGGAAGTCACGAATTGAAAAATTACCAATCCATTTCTAAGAATGGGGTTTTTGGATCCACGGCTTATCTGTCCTTTTAGGACGGTGATAGGTCTGAAACCAGATAAGTAAAAGGAAGGATAGATGCCTGCAAACAGGCCTACTATCAAGGCCGAAACGAAAAGTATGGGTAACAATTGCCACTGCATCCAAGGGAAAGTCAGGTCTTTTCCTGCCAGCATGTTAAATAAAGGAAGAAAAAGCCAAGCTAGTAGGAGTCCAACGGTAAAAGATAAAGCACTGTAGAGAATCGATTCTGTCAAAAACTGTACTATTAAGCTTTTCCTATAAGAACCAACCACTTTGCGTAAGCCTACTTCTTTCGCTCTATTGGCAGATTTAGCAGTAGAAAGATTGATAAAGTTGATGCAGGCAATTAACAAGATAAAGCCAGCAATTCCACCAAATAGCCATACAAATTTGATGTCTCCCTGTTGAATCTGCTTGTAGTCTTCAATATCTGAGGAGTACAGATGTATTTGATTGATAGGTTGTAGAGCAAGCGTGATAGAACCCCAAACTTGAACAGCTCTGATATTTCCCGACTCTTCTAAATTTGGAATCCAATACTTATTTCTAACGTGTTGCGTTAGCTTCTTTTCAAATTGCTGCGAATTTGTTCCTTTCTTTAATTTTAGGTAGATAGGATAATTGGTAGCGCCCCAATTTTCCTGTTCTCCGGGATAAAATTCTACACCTTTTAATGTTAATAAAAAATTAAAGGCATTTAGGTGGGAGGTCGAAGGAAAATCCTCAATCACACCTTTCACCGTATAGGGCGCCGCTTTATTTCCATTCAGATAAATAATTTTTCCTATGGGATTTTTTCCTGCAAAATATTTAGCTGCTTTACTTTTGGTGATGACAAGGCTATATGGGTCCTTTAGGGCTTCTTTACGTTCGCCAGCAATCATCGGTAGCTGTAAAATATCCATTAATTCCTGATCCATATACGTGAAACCTTCTTCATGAATACTAACAGGGCTGTTTTCTGTAGTTACCTGATTACTGCCTGCTCCGTAAAATAGCGCATTGGGTAACAGCCTACCTGCTTGTTCTATTTCAGGAAGGTCGGCCTGTATCACTTTGCTTAAAGGTGCCTGAAAAGAGGTTCCCTTCCTAATGGTTCCCTTGTCATTGAAGGAACCGACCACTCTATAAATCCTGTCACCATCTGGATAGGTATTATCGTAATCGGTTTCGTGAATAATATAAAGGCTAATGAGTATGCAGGCAGCTATACTGAATGCAAAGCCTCCAATTTTAATGGCTGAATACATTCTATGTTTTAAAAGATTCCGCCAGGCTATTTTTATATAATTTTTTATCATAATAGTATCAAGTATCAAGTATCAAGTATCAAGTATCAAGTATCAAGATATTTATAACAGCATAAACTGTCTTGTGTCTTGATACATATGTCTTCTTTCTTTATTCTGCCCAATAAGCTATGACGAGCAACTAATAAGCAATTACCATATCCTAAAAGCGATCCTTTTTGTCTGAAAGTTTATGTAATGAAGATGATACCAATTATATATCCAAAGGGGTAAGTTATTGATATGTAGATAATTAGTATTTTTTAAGGAAGGAGGGTTGTTCATTTTCGAACAGAAAAGTGTACGGAATCGAACAGCCAATAATTACATTGTTGATTGTTCGATGTTGGCTAGTACATGAAGGTTTTGCCAATGGAGATTATTTTTTCTCCGGCCGATGGCTAAAAAAGCTTTCTTTTAACCTGTCAGCATCAATTTTTATTTCATCTTCGTCTAATCTGATAAGCCATGCCCTATCATTTAGGAGAGGCACGTGTTTTTTCGAATCCGACAAATCGAAGGGCTTAATGCGTTTAGCTATTTCCAATGGTTGTTTTAATGCTCGAAGTTGAGAGGTATGAAATAAAAATTTAAAATCAAATAAGGGCCAGCTGCTCACCTCACTTATTTTTGCCGTATAAATCTTCTGTGTGCTTTTGGGAGAAAGGATGCCGGCATATTCGCCTATTCCTTGATGTGCTTTTTCAGTGCTCAAGCTTACTAAAAGCTCATAAGAAGTTTCGTTGACTAAATAAAATGTACCAATATTTTGTTTTTGATCACCTGTTATGGCAAGGAAAATTCCTTCTGCTATAAATGGGCCAGCTTGCGTGATGGGGTTTTTATCTTCCTCATCAAAATCGATTTCTTTACGACTTTGCTGTCCATACACCTTTGTTATTTTGGCTGTCTGAACGGGTATTTCAAAACCATCTTCACCAGTAACCTCAACCAATTCATCACTTATGATTTTGGTTATATGTCCTTCATGGTCTTCTTCGACAAAGCGTACAAAATCACCTAACTTGTAATTCATTTATATCTAAATATGAGCAATTAATAACTAGTTGTTGTTAGTAATCAACTTTCCTTTTTGGTAGAAATAAGGAGGTTGCGTACATCAACTTGAAGCGCGTCAGCGATCTCAAAGAGTGATTCTACTGTTGGTTGCATTTTGTTAGTGCTCCATTTAGAAACAGTATTGATGTTTCTATCTAGCGTTTCAGCTAACCATTTGTTTGTCCTTCCTTGTTCTGCTAATACGGCTTTAATACGATTGTATACTTTTTTGTCCATAAAAACTTTTTTCAGAGCGTATTTATGTGCAATATACGTAAAAGAAAGTGAAAAGTGCAATGCATAGGAAGCAAAAAAGCTAGTCGCAGCAAAGTTCTTGTATAAATCAAATTATGAGATAAAGATTAAATAGAGGGCTTTTGAAAGCATAAAAACATCGACTATAAAGCAAGTGGTACCGATTATTTTTGGTACTTGGTACTTAACAACGAACAACCAATAACGAATAACCAATATGTTGTGTTAAAATACCTCATCCAATCCTACCTGAAAACCAGAAAATCCCTTACTCTTTCCAAAATCAATGGCTATATTTGTCCCTGAGCTCTTATTGAATTTAATCCGGAGTCCACCTCCAATGGCTTGGTTCCAGTCTTTTAAAATCTGACTGTTTACACCTGAAACGGTATTTGCGTTGGTAAATAAGACAAAACCTAACAAACCATTATTCGTAATATCTCTTCTATATTCTGCTTCTAAGTAAATTAAATGCCTACCTCTAAATCGGTTTTGATCGAAGCCCCTACCAGAGCGATTATAAACATCCCAACCAACACTAGGAAGATCGAGATAAGGTACTTTTCTGTCTAATACCGACCAATAGTATCCCCAAATACCGAGCATATTTTGCCGATTTGGATCTTCAGTGAAACGTAAGTACTTTCTCAGATCAAGATAAACGGAACTCCAGGTATTATCACTTCCCAAGAAGCTTGGATTTAAGCGGTACTGGAAATAGGCGTAATAGCCATCCATTGGATTTATCGAATTTGAACGGGTGTCGTAAAGAATGTTAAAGCTTAATCCGGAAGAAAGACTTCTTCCAAAGTCGTCCGTGCCGTATTGATAACCTGTATAATCTTTTAGCAAAACTCCATCTTTCTCCGCGTCAATATTTACACGATAATCCAAGTTATAACCAATACCCGCAAACATGCCATCGCAGATTTTTCGTAAGGCATGCTGGTAGAACCGAAAGTAAGTATAATCTACTAGTAGCTTATCATCGCCTTCATGTTGCTTGCCTAAACCCCAAGTGTATTGTGGGTACTTCATTAAACGTGTATCCCCCATAATTACCCATTCATTATTCTTTAACCAAACGTACGATCGTATGGGAAGACCAAAACGACCTTTAAAATTGGTATAAGGAGTAAATGATACCCGAGACATGTGTGTAGTTTTACGATTACCGGTATAAAAGCCCGCGGTAGTGGAAGTGATAAGCGCCTGCCCTCCCCCAGGCACTGTTGTGGAAAAAGGTAAAAATGAGAAATAGAGAGTTTTACCGCTGCTATCAGGCCCTCTCGGCGGGTCAATATTTAATAGGTCTTTTCCGAGATCTATCAAATCTCTCTGTTTGGTGGTATCGGCTTTTGAACGCGAGGGTTCTAATTCATAACCTGGACGTTGCGCAAAACAGGTGTTTGATACAAACGCCAGAATAAAAGAAAAAGCAATAAGTTTAACGCATAGCAAATACTTATTCGTAACAAAAAGGTAGTTTCTCATGTAAGCCTTCCCCATCTATAAATCATTAAAAGACACGTGGTTCTTCGTCTATCCTTCCCAAACATAATTTATTTTTAGTAGATAATAAAGCGATTTAACAGTTTTTATCCCTTGATATAACGATGATAAATCGTTTACGCTACTAATAAATTAATTTGGTATGAAATGAATAACAATAAAACACGAACGTTGGTTTGTTCTTTCGGTTAAGAAACTTATATATTATAGGATAATATATTGGTTTTTAGTTAAATAAAATTAAAAAAATGGGTAAGTTGTGCGGAGGTCTTAAGGTATAAAATCCCTGTTTCCAGTTATACCAAATAATACTTCTACAAAGTAATTTTGTTGTTTCTTTAAAATTTATGAATCACAAAAATTCTCAAATGTACCGCGTATTTTTTGCGACTGTACTTATCAGTGTTGCAGCTTTTAACATAGCACAATCGCAAGAAATCAAAAAAGTGAAAGCTTGGATGGCGGATTATGAAATGGCCTTTGACATGCCGACAAAAAATCCGGAACAGATGACGGAGGACGAGAAGAAGATGGTGGCTATGATGGAGCTCGGTAAAGCAATGAGTGGAACGAAAGAAGGTGAGCCGATATTAAGGGCCTACGTTACCAAAACAAAAATGCGTGTAGAACAGAAGGGATTGATCGCATCTCTGCAGGTTAGTGATCTCGAGGATAGTTCTTCTTACAATATTTATGCACCAACAAAAACAGCTTATAAGGTACCGCTAGCCACTCCTAAAGTAAGCACAGAAATGCAAGGGGATAGCATGGTGGAGATAAGTACTGCAGATGCCAAGGTTCGTTTAACGGATGAAACAAGTGAGATTGCCGGTTTTGCCTGTAAAAAAGCTTTACTTGGAATTACCGTTGGTGATGTTAAGCAGGATATTACTATTTGGTACGCTGAAAATTTGCCTAAATTATTCTGGGGTGAATATAGCTATTTGGAAGATGTTCCAGGGATGGCTCTTCAAATTTCTACTACTACCAACGGGATGAATGTAGGAATTAAAGCGGCATCCCTTAAAGAGACCTTGGTAGATGATACATTATTTACAGTACCGGCAGATTACACGATAGAAGAGGGATTTGCGTATAACGGAGCTGACGATGCAGTTGCAGATACTGCCGTGGCGGCAGACGCAGGGGCCGAGGATTATGAACTGGCTGAAGGTTATCGTTGGACGGACGATGGGGAGCTGTGGGGAGTAGAAGATACCGAAGGAAATATTATCGTGGAACCACGCTACCATGACCGTTATGGATACACCGCAGGTTTAGCACCGGCCTCACGCGATGGAAAATATGGTGTTATCAACAAAGTTGGAAAAGAAGTAATACCGATGCAATATGAAGATGCCTTTATAGCTTCCGAAAGTCGCATTTGGGTTAAGAAAGATGGTTTATATGGTTTAATAGATACTGCTAATAAAATGATTCTTCAACCAGCTTACCAAACAGGGTCGCTCTTTGTTGATGGTTTAGCCTTTACTCAGAAAGATGGAAAATATGGTTTTGTAAATGAAAGTGGAAAGGTGGTTATTCCATTTGTTTACGACGAGGTGGAAATATTTCTTGAAGGGAAGGCCTGGGTTAAAAAGGATGAACAAGCGTTTTATATCGATAAAGAAGGAAAAAAGGTGAATTAGTTTTTGTATAACAATTAATAGCGGCATTGTAAACAGGCCGCTATTATATTTTTCCGGATAGACGGAAATAGAAAAATATGTTGTTTTAGCGCTGACGATCAATAACCGATAATATCTTTTCAAGATCTTCTTCCGTATTGTACAGGTGAAAACCTACCCGGATCCCGCCACCTCTAGGAAGACAGATAACCCCTTCGGTACTCAGTTTTTCGTAAGTATTACCATTAAGTTTGAGGTTGTATATGGAAGAATGATCCGTTCTTTCTACTACGGAAGGAGCCAATAGGTCTCTTTCGGCAAAGGCTTCTTTCGCCTTTTTACTTAACTTTTTAATAAGGTTTTCGATATTATTCATGCCAAGCCTCTGAAAAGACAGAATGGATTGTTGCAGGGTTCCGAATACCAATGTATCCAGATGGCCGGGTTCAAAGTATAACGATAAAACTCCTCGCCCCTTTAAAAAAGGCTCTGTAGGCATAGCATGTTTGGGTACGTCTGCGTATAGGCGACTTAAGACCCCTTCTTTTAAAAAGACAAAGCCGTTTCCATAACCGGAAAGCATCCATTTATAGCCGCTGGAGCCTAAGAAGTCAAGTCCCGATGCTTCAAAATCAAAAGATTCCGTGCCGCAGAATTGGGTGCCATCGGCAATAAATAAAATAGCGGGATATTGCTTTTTAAGTTGTTTAATAAAATCAAAATCCAGTTTAATACCACTGATATATTGTACCAAACTAAAGGCAAAGACAGTTGGCTTAAAACGTTCAATTTTGGCAATTATATTTTCTTCCAGCTGTTCGTCAATCTGAAGGTAATCCGTTGTAAAGCCTCTACTCTCTACCGCATAGTTGACTGAAGGATAATCTTCCTGCAATAGAAGAAAACGCTCCGAGCGGCTCAAACCTGCTAAGAACGTATTCATGCCAAATGAAAAATTTGGCACCAAAAAAGTATATTGAACGTTCGCATTAAAAAAATCTGCCAAGCTTTGTTTGACACCTTGATGAAAACTTTCTTGGTTTATCCGAAAGGCACTTCCGGCATTAAAATAGTTTTCATCGTGCTGTCTCCGCCATTCCAAAATATCTTTGGAGAGTATACCTGAACCTGGCGTGTTGACATAAGTAGTTTTTGCCAATAGGGGAAATTGATTTCGGATCTCTGTCATATAATCAAAGATATTTTGTTTCGGTAATTAATTGCGTAAGTGAAATGTAAAATGTATGCTTTACTCAGCAGTTTCCGACTTAAGATAGAGGTCAAAGTAATCACTAATTTTTTGCATTAAATGTATCCTATCATAGCCGCGAACATTATGTTCATAACCAGGGTAAACAAAATAGTCTATCTGTGTTCTTGTTTTTATAGCTTCCTTAAGAAATTTGATCGAATGTTGCCACACGACTGTACTATCCATTGTCCCATGAATTAATAGAAGCTTGCCCTTTAAATCTTTTGTTTTATCCAATAAATTAGCTTCTTCGTAGCCATGAGGGTTTTCTTGGGGGCTGTCCATATAACGCTCCGTATACATAGCTTCATACATTTTCCAATCCATTACGGGGCCGCCTGCTACTCCCACTTTGAATACATCTGGTTTACGTAACATGAAAGAGGTGGTCATAAACCCCCCATAACTCCAGCCATGTATGCCCATCCGCTTCACATCAACAAAAGGTAAAGAGGTTAAATAATTAACGCCTTGCATTTGATCGGCCATCTCTACGGTACCTAAATGCCTAAACGTAGCTTGCTCGAATCTTAAACCCCTATTGCTACTTCCACGACCATCCATGCTAAACACCAGATATCCTCTTTGTGCCATATATTCATACCATAGATTTCCACTGGCGGGAAAACTATTTGATAAGAGTTGTACATTTGGTCCGTTATAGAGGTATACGATTACAGGGTATTTTTTGGTAGCATCAAAATTAGTTGGATAAATAAGCTTTCCATATAAAGGAGTATTATCTTCTGCTTTTAATGTTACGTCTTCAATTTTAGGACGTTGATAACCTTCCAATGTGTTTGCGGCCGTAAGTAAACGCTGTTTCCATTTTTTCTCGGTGCTTATTACATCAATTACTCGAGGTATGGTGCCGTTGCTCCAATTATCTATTCCGTAAGTTCCATTACTGTTAATAGAAATTTGGTGAACGCCAGCATCATGATCTAATCGTTCCATTTTGCCATTCTCCCAATTCACCGCATAAAGATGTTTTTCCATAGGAGAGTCCTTAGTGGAGGTAATGTAAAGAGTCTTTTTATTGGCATTTACTCCGCTTATTTCATTCACGAGCCAATCGCCCTTTGTGATTTGATTCAAGAGTTTACCATTAATATCATATCTATATAAGTGCATAAAACCATCTCGCTGGCTCCACCAAACGAACTCATCGGTTTTTCCAGGCAGGAAATGTAACGTATGAATGGGTTGCACATATTTGGGGTCTGATTCTTCAAAGAGTGTTTTGATAAAATTTCCATGTTGTGCATCATATTGATTTAGCCAAAGATGGTTTTGTTCGCGATTTAGAATAGCAACATAAATGAATTTCTCATCTGGGCTCCATGTTACACACGTAAGATAATGATCTTTGGGTTCACCCGTTTGTAAAAAGGTTGTCTGTTCTGTTTTTGGGTTATACACCCCAAGTGTTACCTCATGAGAAGTACGGCCTGCGAAAGGATATTTAGTGTAGTGTACTGTTGCAGGAGTGTCGTCCCAGTTTATAAGCGGATAGTTTTCTACCATACGTTGATCCATTCGGTAAAAAGCCAAATAATTACCTTTGGGTGAAAAGAAAATACCATGGTCTATGCCAAATTCCTGTCGATGTACAGATTGTCCATTTACAATGTCGCCATCAAGGTCTTTCGTAACCTGAATGGTTTTTCCAAGATTATTCACCAAGAAAAGATTATTGCCGTGCGTATAAGCTAGCTGTTTTGTGTTTGGTTCTACCGATGCGTTTTCTGCATTTTCCGGAAGAGTTAACCAAGTAGCAGCCTGCCATTCTTTACCTTGTTTGGAAGCAATAAAGTAACGACGCTGCCATTCGAAATAAAGTGTATTGGCATCCACCCATTGTAAAGGAGGGAAAGCCTTGAGTGCCGACTTGCCAAATAGAGATTGGTTGACTGCCGGAAGACGTAATAATGTGTCTACCTGCTGTGAAGGAATGGATTTGCTAATAAATGCTTCACCGTAATTGGTTTTTACAATATGTGCTAGTGTGTTTTCTCCTGGAATCCATGATAATTGCTTGATGTTTTCTGCTGCCAAACTTGTCTGCATACCCAGGGTGGCTTCGTCTATGGTAAACTGCTTTTGTTGGGCACAAATAGTATTGCAACCTAATGCTAATGTTAGCAAAAGAGCGGCTGATTTCATGTGTAAATGGTTTAATTGTTTTTTCTGTGTAAATATGAAACAAACTTAGCTATTTATTTCATAAAGGCATACAATTTGGTTATGAATACGCTACCTTTGCATAGTGTATTTAAAACACTAAGTTGCTTATGAACAAAAACTTACTTCCATTAACCTTAGGTGGTTTAGGTATCGGTATTACAGAGTTTGTGATGATGGGATTATTGCCAGATATCGCGAAAGATCTTTCGGTATCCATACCTCAAGCAGGGTATTTAATTTCGGCCTATGCCTTGGGGGTGGTAATAGGCGCACCGCTATTAGTTGCTATTGCGGGGAAATATCCTCCCAAGAATATTTTAATCGCCTTGATGGTGATGTTTACGGCATTTAATGCTTTTTCTGCTTTTGCCCCTGATTTCAATTCCTTGTTTATTGCTCGTTTACTTTCAGGATTGCCCCATGGCGCATTCTTTGGTGTGGGATCGGTTGTTGCCAGTCGCATTGCAGCAAAGGGTAAGGAAGCACAAGCGGTTTCATTAATGTTTTTAGGACTTACGATTGCTAATATTGCAGGGGTACCACTTGGAACATACATTGGGCACAACTTTTCATGGCGCTTCTCTTTTGCTATCGTTGTGGCAGTTGGTCTAGTAACAATCTTTAGCTTAAAAGCATTGTTGCCGGCTTTGTCGGCAAATACAGACCGGAATTTAAAAAATGAGCTTAACTTCTTTAAGAAAACAGAAGCATGGCTAATTATATTGATGATATCAATAGGTACAGGAGGTTTGTTCTGCTGGTATAGCTATATAGCACCAATGATGACGAGTGTTGCTGGATTTTCTGAAAACGCAGTTACTTATATTTTAATGTTGGCAGGAACAGGTATGATGGTGGGCAATCTTATTGGGGGGATTTTAGCAGATCGCTTTTCTCCGGGAAAGGCGTCAGCTACACTCCTTATCGCAATGGCTGTAACACTTATCGTTGTACATTATATTTCCTTTAATCCTGTCATAGCCCTTGTCATGACATTTGTTACGGGCGCGATTGCTTTTGCCTTGGCGGCACCTATCCAGATGCTAATGATAAATACAGCAAAAGGAGCAGAGATGATTGCCGCTTCTGTTAGTCAGGCAAGCTTTAATATTGGAAATGCTTTAGGAGCATTTTTAGGGGGGCTACCATTGGTATATCATTTTGATTATACATGGCCTGCAATAGTAGGAGCCGCTATGGCTTTCAGCGGAGCATTATTCGCTTTTGCCTTTAATAAAAGAAAGTCGATGTCGTCTGTTGAAGGTGTAAGCGCCGAAAAAGAAATGGTGTTAAATTGCAGTAGCACCGAATGTAACTGCGTTTAAGACCTGCGCATAATTGAACAATTTTCCCTGTAGCTTGTTAAGAAATTGCATTCCATATACAATCCGTGTATTTTGCATATGAAATGCAATTTATCTAAGTTTGTCTATAAATGCGTGCAGCTATTAAATAGATAAGCTTAAACTTATATAAATTATGCCTGAAAAAACTGGATGGATAGGCTTGGGGAACATGGGGATCCCTATGGCGAAAAATTTACTTAAAGGCGGTTATACGGTAAATGTTTATAATCGCACGGCTTCTAAGGCCGATAAGCTTATTGAAGAGGGCGCTATCTTCTCTGAAAATATTCCACTTCTTTGTGACGAAAGTGATATTATCTTTACGATGTTATCAGATGATCAAGCGGTAAAGGGAATTTATTTAGGTGAAGGCGGATTGTTAAATTGTAAGGCTTCAGGAAAGCTATTTATTAACATGAGCACGGTATCACCTAAGACCTCCGACGAGCTGTCGGAAATGAGCAAGGCCGTTGGAGCCCGCTTTTTGGAAGCCCCGGTTTCTGGTAGTGTAAAACCGGCGGAAGAAGGTACTTTAATCATTCTTGCAGCAGGCGAGGAGGAAGATTTCCGTAGAGCTCAACCGCTTTTTGAACAACTAGGAAAAACTGCACTGTTTCTTGGTGGAGCGGGTGCGGGAGCTAACGCCAAGCTGGCCATCAACTATTTTTTGGCATTAACGTTACAAGGTTTGGCTGAAACTGTTCTTTTCGCTAAAAAAAACGATATCAAACCGGCAGATATGTTACGTATAATTAATGAAGGCGCCTGTGGAAGTGCAATAACTCGTTTAAAAACTCCTTCTATTCTTTCGGGGGATTTTTCTGCTGCCTTTGCGTTGAAGCATATGGCTAAAGATATACGTTTGGCAAGGGAGCAAGGCATTGATTACCCTCTTTCAGCACCACTAGCAGATGCATATAAGCAAGCCTTGGAAAAAGGACTTGGTGAAGAGGATGTAATGGCTATTATTAAGTATTTGGAAAATACTGATGGAACAACAGCCCAATAACCCACTGCATGGTGTTACCTTAGAAAGGGTGATTACCGAGCTATATGATCATTATGGCTGGACGGAACTTGCCCGCATTGTACGGATTAATTGTTTTGCTAATGATCCAACAATAAAATCAAGTTTGCACTTTTTAAGGAGAACACCCTGGGCAAGGAAAAAAGTGGAAGATCTTTATGTAGAAACATTTAGTCGCGCTTAGCCTAAATAAGGTAATTATCTACCAATTTACTTTTTTTGAACTTAAAGGTAAATCTCGTATCCGGGTGCCAGTAGCGGCAAAAATGGCGTTAGCAATCGCTGCTACAGTAGGTCCTTGAGCTGCCTCACCCGCACCCAAAGGTTTTTCTGTGGGGCGGTTTATAACGACAACCTCTATATCGGGTATAGCTGTAAAGCGCATTATGGGATAGCTATCCCAGGTATTACTGCTTACGCCCTCATCAGAATAGTCGACCTGTTCAAATAATGACCAGCTGGCCGACTGTATCATGCCTCCTTCTGTTTGGTTTTTTAAACCGTCTATATTTATTGCTTGGCCTGCGTCTATTGCGCCGGTTAATTTTTTGACCTTAAACTCCTTTTTTGCCTTATCTATTGTAATTTCAGCAACTACAGCAAAGTAAGCTGCACGATTTTTATATTGTGCAAAAGCTAAACCTAAACCCGTATCTTGTTTTTTAGTACGAGTACTCCAAGCGGTTTTTTCAGTAACAATACGGAGTACTTCTAAGGCCCTTGGATCATTGATATGGTCAATTCTAAAGTGTAATGGGTCTCTTTGGGCCAAGAATGCTAGTTCATCTATAAAAGATTCCAAAGCGAAAATATTGGCATAGGCGCCTAAACTTCTCAGGGCAGAGGTACGTAGAGGTCCTTGGTACGCATGTGCAACTACTTTCATCGTTGGGATATTATAAAGGGGGAGTGCATTGCGCGAGGCACCTCCTGAAATGTCACCTTGCTCCATGGTCAATTTAGGTTCTACATACTGAGCGGCAAGAAGATGTGAGGCTTTTCCGCCAGGTCTCGTACTGTGCGTGTCTGACCAAAGATCGGTATGCCAGGCTGACATCTTTCCATTATTGTTAATACTCCCTTTTATTTTGATGGCCATTGCCGAACCGTAGGGCTCCCACATGTGTTCATCTTCACGCATCCATTGGACTCTTACGGCCTTACCTGGCAAATGATAAGCAATCAAAGTGGCATCTGCGGCTACATCATCCGCTCCATTATGTCCATAACAGCCAGCGCCGGGCACACCGATCACACGTATTTTCTGTTCAGGAATATTCAACAAACCAGCCAGGCTTTTTCTTAATGGATATACTCCTTGGCTATGGGTCCATACAGTAAGTTGGTCTGATTCCCATTTTGCTAGAGCACATGACGGACCAATTGAAGCATGCATATGATAGGGGCTTTTGTACAAGGCTTCGTGTTGATGCATCATGTTTTGCTGATTTCCACTTATTTCTTCGACAATCTGTTGCTTGCCTTTATAATGAAGCATGTCGTCAAATAAATTGGCTTGCAGGGGTAATAATCTTTTTGTGTTCCATGTACTCTCTTTGCGTAATATATTCCATGCTTTGATTGCGGTATATTCTTCTTGTGCAACTACGGCCAAAAAGCTTCCATTTTTAATAATATCAATAACTCCATCCATCGCCATAATTTTGCTTTTCGGAAACGATCGTAATTCGGCACCATAGGAAGGGGGTCTAACCACGCGAGCGTGAATCATCCCCGGTAAACGTATATCATGCACGTAGGCGGACTGTCCTGTTACCATGTTCACGATATCGTCACGGGGAATGGATGTTCCAATAAGTTGGTATTCACGGGCGTCTTTAGGTGGAGCGTTTCCTGTTATTTTTCCGTTCAGTGCCCTTCCTTTTAGAAGCTCCCAATAGCTAACGCTGATAGTAGGATCATTAATAAATTGGACCACGCCATCCTTAACTTGAAGTTCTCGGATAGAGCGCTGTAATTTTTGGCTTGCTTGTTCCAACAAAAGTAATCTGGCTTCAGCAGCAGCTTGTCGAATAGCCATACCACTACCTTCTATGGATCCGCTCCCTACCGTATAACCTTCATCGGGTGTTTGCCCTGTGTCGGCGATTATAATGTTAATCCTTTTGATATCTACATCTAATTCTTCGGCTGCAATCTGTTTTAATGCTATCCGAATACCTTGTCCCAATTCCATCTTGCCCGTAAAAAGTGTAATCTTTCCCTGACGGTTTAGTTGAAGCCAAGCATTAATAGTATTAGGGTCGCCATGAAGGTTTAGCCCATTATTGTTTCCAGTATCAAAACAGCTGCCTAGTGGGAAAAGGTTAAAACTTATGAGTAGGGAGCTGGTTTGTTTTAAAAAAGTCTTTCTTTTCATCCGTAAAAATTATTCGTCAATTCTATTTACTATTGGCACTCATGAACCGCTAAGTGGTCTTTTATCCATTGGTCGCATGAACGGTTCATGCATTCAGTCTCATTTTTTTAGCGGCGTTTTTTACTGCTTTTACAATACGTGAGTGCGTACCGCATCGACATAATACTCGTTCCAAAGCTGCGCGGATTTCAGTATCGCTCGGGTCCAAATTCCTGTCTAATAGCGCCTTGGCGGATATGATCATTCCATTCAGACAGTAACCGCATTGTGCCGCCTGTTCTTCCATAAATGCTGCTTGTACCGGATGAAGATTAGTTGGATTACCTAGTCCCTCTAGCGTGATTATTTTTGTTTGAGTCAAAGAGGAACATGGACGTATGCAGGACGGCATGGCCTCGTTATCCATTAATACCATGCATGAACCGCACCGTTCAATACCGCAACCATACTTAGGCGCATTTAAGGCTAAGTTATTGCGTAATACGTAAAGCAAGGGCGTATCCGGAGAAATGTTAAGAACATGGTCTTTTTCATTTACAAACAATGTGATTTTTGCCATAGTGTAAAATGTTTTAGGTTTATGTCACAGATGGTTTAATTATTTAACTGACTATCAGCAAATTTGTTTTAAGGAGGTGGAAAAAGTCGAAAAAATATCATAGGTTTGAAAGAGAACCAGTAAAATATTATCGATGCATATAATTAAAACCGCGTTACTATCTTATGGCATGTCAGGAAATGTTTTTCATGCCCCTTTTATTGATTTACATCCAGCATTTGAACTCACAGGATCTTGGGAACGTAGCAAAAAGCTGATTCAAAATGATTATCCTTTGGTAAAAAGTTACCCTTCTCTTGAATCCATATTGGAAGACAATGATGTTGAGCTCGTAGTTGTTAATACGCCAACTGGAACGCATTATGACTTTACAAAAAAAGTACTTGAAGCAGGAAAACACGCAGTGGTTGAGAAGGCGTTTACAATTACAGCCGCAGAGGCGGAAGAATTAGAGAAGCTCGCAAAAGAGAAAGGACTTAAATTGGCTGTTTTCCAAAATAGGAGGTGGGACAGCGATTTTAAAACAGTTAAGAAAATCATCGACTCAGATATTCTAGGTGAAATTGTAGAGGTTACTTTTTCGTATGAAGCATATCTCCCTGCATTAAATACAAAAGCACATTTGGAGGAACCATCTCCTGCAGCCGGACTGATACGGGATCGTGGGCCCCACATGATCGATCAAGCTTTATTCCTTTTCGGTTACCCAAAGGCTATTTTTGCCGATCTCGCAATTATGCGTACCAACTCAAGGGTAAATGATTACTTTGAGCTTATTCTTTATTATAATGATAAGAGGGTTCGACTAAAAGGCGGCTTTCTGGCAAGAGAAATGGCCCCCTCTTACATTGTACATGGTAAAAAAGGTTCTTTCTTAAAAAACAGGGCAGATCAGCAAGAAGATAGGTTATTAGCGGGTGAAAAACCTAATAATACCGATTGGTGCGCAGAGCCTGAAAAAGAATGGGGGGTATTGCATGCGGAAAAGGATGGAAAGGAATTTACTGAAAAGATTCCATCTGAAAAAGGGAACTACCTTGATTTTTATGAGGGGGTATACCAGGCTATTGTAAATGATAGTTCGGAACCAGTAACTGCTACCGAAGGTGTGCAAACCATGAAGATTATTGAGGCGGCATTAAAAAGTGCAAAAGATGGGCAGATAGTGAAGCTTTAATTTTTGCCTTTGGTTAACATGCAAGTAGCGTGTTTTAAGAAATTGTGCTTGCCGGGATTTCTGGAATAGGGCTATAAAATGACACCCTGCTTAGAAAAATTATCGTTAGAAACTATTATCTTCGATAAAACGTTAAGGTTAAAAAGGAGAACAAGGTATGAGAGGCTTCCGTTTTACAGATTTTCAGCCAGATGAAACACCAAAGGGTGGATTTGACAACCTGTTGAAGCTTTTTGGACAGTTGCTGAATTATACAGCGGGAGATGCTGAGGAAGCATTGGCATGGATGAACGAGCTTGATAAGCAATACAATCTTACCAATGATGATTATGGCATGGGTGATTTTATTGAAGATCTGAAAAATAAAGGATATCTAACGGAAAATCCTACCGATGGAAGTTTTAAAATAACGGCCAAAACGGAACAGACAATCCGTCAATCTGCGCTGGAAGAAATCTTCGGGAAGCTCAAGAAATCAGGAAAAGGGAACCACAATAGTAACAAAAGTGGCCTTGGAGAAGAGAAAAATGCCGATCGCCGAGAGTACCAATACGGCGATAGTTTAGATCAGATTGATATGACAGCCTCTATTCACAACGCACAGATCAATCATGGGCTGAATAACTTTACATTGACTGAACGTGACTTGGAGGTAGAAGAAAGAGATTACAAAACACTTACTTCTACTGTGTTGATGATTGATATCTCGCACAGCATGATATTATATGGCGAGGACCGTATTACACCTGCGAAGAAGGTAGCCATGGCACTGGCTGAATTGATTAGAACGCGGTATCCTAAAGACACTTTAGATATAGTGGTGTTTGGTAACGACGCTTGGCCCATTAGTCTGAAGGATCTACCATACTTGCAAGTAGGGCCATACCATACAAATACCTATGCCGGTTTAGAACTTGCTACCGATCTGCTGAGAAGAAGAAAGACGCATAATAAGCAAATCTTCATGATTACAGATGGTAAACCAACCTGTCTAAAAGAAAATGGACGTTATTATAAAAATAGTATGGGCTTAGATAGGAAAGTAGTCAACAAAACTCTTACCATGGCAGCGCAATGTAAACGCCTGAATGTTCCTATTACCACATTTATGATAGCGAAGGACCCTTATTTGCAGCAGTTTGTAAGACAGTTTACACAAGTGAATGGAGGAAAAGCTTTTTATAGTTCTTTAAACGGATTAGGCGAATACATCTTTGAGGATTATATAAGAAATAGAAGAAGAACGGTAAGATGAATTGGCTAATGGATTAATGTAATGATGAGTCAAGGGTTAAATCGTTAAGTAGAATAATAGTTAAATAGTAGATGAGCTTGTGCGGCTGATTTCTGATAGCTAAAATCTGAAATTGACTGATTAAAAGAATTAATATGACAATTAAGACATTAGGTGAATTAAAATCATCGGGATATAAAAGTAGATCGGTTAAAGAAGAATTAAGGGAAAATTTAATTAAGCAGCTGCAAGAACGTGAAGAAGGTTTTGAAGGAGTACTTGGCTATGACGAAACGGTTATACCTGAATTACAAACGGCAATTCTTTCGCGACATAATGTGCTGTTATTAGGCTTACGCGGTCAGGCAAAAACGCGCATCGCGCGATTGATGATTAATTTATTGGATGAGTATGTCCCTTATGTTGAAGGAAGTGAAATATTTGATGATCCATTAAATCCGATTTCCTGGTTTGCAAAAGAGGAAATAAAAATAAAGGGCGATGCCACGCCTATTGCCTGGTTGCATCGATCTGAGCGATATACCGAAAAACTAGCAACACCTGATGTAACAGTAGCTGATCTGGTTGGCGATGTAGACCCTATAAAAGCCGCGACTCATAAGCTTACGTATAATGATGAGCGTGTCATACATTTTGGTTTAATTCCTCGTGCACATCGCGGTATTTTTGTTATAAATGAGCTTCCAGATTTACAAGCCAGAATACAGGTGGCATTGTTTAACATGCTTCAAGAGAAAGATATTCAAATTAGAGGATTCAAATTGCGCTTGCCATTAGATATACAGTTTGTTTTTACTGCAAACCCGGAAGACTACACTAATCGGGGTTCTATTGTAACGCCTTTAAAAGATAGAATAGAAAGCCAAATATTAACGCACTATCCAAAAACAATTGATATTTCCAGAGCAATAACTTTTCAGGAAGCAAGGTTATCGCCCGAACAGCGAACTAAAATTGAGGTAGATGGCCTATTGAAAAATTTAGTGGAGCAGATAGCTTTTGAAGCACGGAAAAGCGAGTTTATCGATCAGAAGTCGGGAGTTTCCGCCCGATTAACGATTTCAGCTTATGAAAATCTTGTAAGTACAGCTGAAAGACGTATGTTGTTAAATAGGGAGGAGAAAACTTTCGCTCGTATTGCAGACCTCACTGGAATTATACCAGCTATTACAGGTAAAATTGAGCTCGTTTACGAGGGAGAGCTGGAGGGGCCTATACATGTAGCAAATAAATTAATAGGGAGTGCACTACGGACCCTATTTGTGCAATATTTTCCAGACCCTGAAAAAATAAAGAAAACGAAATCCACGAATCCGTATCAAGAAATTATCGATTGGTTTACCACTGGTAATAAACTTGATTTAACCGATGCCTTATCTGTGGACCAATATAAAAAAATACTAATACACGTACCTGGACTTAAAACGGTGGTGCAAGGGTTGCATAAAAATCTCACAGAAAATCAGGAATTGCTTTTAATGGAATTCGTGATACATGGTTTGGCAGAGTATTCTCAGCTAAGTAAAAATTATCTAAGCGGTGGATTTGCTTTTTCTGATATGTTTGGAAGTCTTTTTAACTCGTCGTTTGAGCAAGATGACGAAGATAATTTAGATGACGAAGATTTTAGGTAAAGATGTAACCTCACAAAGCAGCCAAATTTTTATCTTTTTTAGCCAAAATTGTCCTTATTTAAAATAATTCTAAAAAACTGTTGACAAGTTTTAAAACATATTGTACGTTTGTGCAAAATATGTTTAACTAGATTTATTCTAAATAATTGAAAAAGCTACTATCACTCAGCCTAATTATAGTGCTAAGCACCTTATTTGCGCCAACAACCTGGGCGCAAATAATTAAAGGTACTGTACTAAATCGCTCCAACGAACCAATTGTGGGGGTCTCGTTATGGATTAAAGGTGCTAGAATGGGCGGGAAAACCAACCAAGAAGGCAAGTATGAAATACAGGGATTAAGCGAGGGGAGCTACACGCTTGTCCTATCGGCCGTCGGCATTCAACGGCAAGAGCGAACTGTTTATCTTGCTGGGGAGCAAGAGCTTATAGAAGACTTTGTCGTAGACGCTACGAATGAGCAGTTGCAGGAAGTGGTTATTTCGTCTACGAAAAAGCAATACAAAGTAGATACTACTTCTTTAAGTTTGCGCTTAGGAGAGCCCTTAATCGAAATACCGCAAAACATTCAAGTCGTTACAAATAAGGTATTGTCTGATCAACAGGTGGTCAGTATGAGCGATGGGCTGATCCGAAACGTAAGTGGAGCGGTGCGCTTAGAGCATTGGGGTGATCTCTATGCCAATATCAATATGCGTGGGTCACAAATCCAAGCCTTTAGAAATGGTTTTAATGTGGTGGGGTCGTACTGGGGGCCGCTAACGGAGGATATGAGTTTTGTTGATCATATTGAATTTGTAAAAGGTCCCGCTGGGTTTATGTTAGCAAATGGGGATCCCAGTGGCCTATATAATGTGGTAACCAAAAAACCAACGGGTGTTACCAAAGGCGAAGCGACATTCACGCTTGGAAGTTTTGATCTATTCAGAGGTACACTTGATTTGGATGGTAAACTGAGTAAAGATGGTAAGCTGCTTTATCGCCTTAACGTGATGGGGCAGAACAAAGCATCACATCGCCCTTATGAATATAACGATCGCTATAGCATTGCGCCGGTAATTTCCTATCAAGTAGACGAAAAGACAAAACTCACCGCCGAATATACCTTGCAGCATGTACGCATGTCTGAAGTAGGGTCTTATTACGTTTTTGGTCCGGAGTCGGGTGGATATGCTACTTTACCCGTTGATTTTACCATGACCAATCCGGGTATCCCACCGACAAACATTAATGACCACAGCTTGTTTTTGACTTTTGAGCATAAGCTGGATGACCATTGGAAATTGACGGCACAAGGCTCCTATTTTTTCTATGACCAGGTAGGTTACAGCTCATGGCCTTCTAAGGTTAATGAAGATAGAACAGTTGTCAGAAATGTAGGTATTTGGGACGCGCAAGGACGAATGGCATTGGGGCAGGTTTTTGTAAATGGAGATGTGCAAACAGGAGCTATTAAGCATCGTATACTCGCAGGGATAGATATGGGAAAGAAAACCTATATTGCCGATTGGGGACAATCACATGATTTAGATCGTGATAGTGCCACGCTATATTTTGACCCCCTAAACCCTACTTATGGGATACCTACCAATGGCTTGCCAAACTTTGATAGAAACACGAGCTTGACTTCAAGGGCCCTGGCAGCTGGTGGCTTGCAAGGCCAACGTTACACAGGTTTGTATTTTCAGGATGAGCTTGGTTTTTTTGAAAATAGATTAAGGTTGACCCTGGCGGGACGATATACGTATGCAAGACAATATTATGGTGCAGACGCTGACGAAGCGAAACACTTCACACCAAGAATTGGGCTAAGTGCATCTGTGGATCAGCATACGTCTGTTTATGCTTTATACGATCAGGCTTTCGTGCCACAGAGCGTATCCGGAGCTTTAGAAGAGGGAAGCGAGCTAAAACCAATTACCGGAAGCAATACCGAGTTGGGGATTAAGCGAGACTGGTTTGGCGGTAATCTTAGCACTACGCTTTCAGTTTATAGAATCTTAAAAAATAACGAATTAACGGCATCAGAGAATAGCACGCCTGCTAACCCCTTAAGTATAGAACTTGGTCAAAAGAAAGCGCAGGGTGTTGAATTTGATGTAAGAGGAAATATTTCAACCTATTTAAGTATCATTGCGAATTATGCTTATACCGATTCAAAGGTAAGTAAAGTAAACCCCGGCGTACCGAATGTTTCGGTCGGAGACGTAATGCCGGGATTTTCGAAACATGTTGTAAATGGGTGGGTTAATTATAAATTGCCTGTTAAAGCCCTAAAGGGCCTCGGTGTCTCGGCAGGTTATACCGGTTTACTGGACAGAGCAACGGATAACTGGGGTGACTCAGATCTTCGGTTACCAGATTATCATAAAATTGATGGGGGGATTTTCTGGGAAGGCACAAAAATGCGTATTACAGCAAATGCTTTCAATATTTTTGATAAATATCTGTTTAGTGGTTCCGCTTATAATTGGTTGTCGGCTTATTATTGGCAAACAGAAGCCCCAAGAAATTACAGATTAAGTGTGAGCTACAGCTTTTAGGTTAAATTAAATAGGTTTGTGTTTATTCGAGGAGTGATAATCTTTATCACTCCTCTTTTGTAAAAGAATGCTAATGCCTTAGCTCGGAGCGCGTATTTTTTTTATTCTCAAAGCTATAGAGTAAATAGAAAAGGGAAGGAAGTATAAATATACTGCCTAATAAGAGCGCCCAAGCGAGTGAGTCGATGGTTTTGTTTAGACCCGCTTCATCTATTAGAGAGAGTGCTGAACCATCTTTTAATAAAACTATTTTTGGAAAATGTGTATAGGTTGCGGCCAGCAAAATCATACTTATCTGAAAACCTGCCAATAGTCGGATCAAAATATCCTTATTCTTGTCAAGCGTTAACCATAATACGATAAGTGAAATGCTGGCCGCGGCAATAGCTATATTTCCGACCCAATGGCCAAAAATCCAATCAAGTAAAGGAATCTGCTCCAGATGTGCGGCAAGAAAAACAAATGCACCGCTAATAAAGGCAGCAACAACCATTTTTTTAGCTATTTTGATGAAATGCTCTTTATCTTCCTTTGTATTTACTTCTCCAATAATATAAATGGCGGCCAAGAAACCACAAATACATACTGTAAAGAGACCAACGGTAATACCAAATCCATTTAACCAGCTATATATGTAAGCCGACAGAAAATCGTCTGCCTCCTTATCTATCTTTCTGCTTACCGTGCTCGCAGCAATAATGCCTAAGAAAAATGGTGTTATAGCACTTGAATAAACAAAGATGCGGTTATATATTTTCTGCATATTATCTTCAACAGCATCATAATTTCTGAACACAAATGCAGTGCCTCTGGCAATGATACCTAACAGCATCGCCGTAAGCGGTATATGCACAAAAATTGACATGGTGGTATATATGTGCGGGAAACCAACAAAGAGAATCACAATTGCTATGATAAGCCACATGTGGTTCGCCTCCCAAATCGGACCAATTGCCCGATACATAGTGTGTCGCGTTTTATTTCTATTTTCTCCGGTTGAGATCAGCTCGATAATTCCCGCACCAAAATCTGCACCTCCAAGCAGCAAATATAACCATATCGAGGCCCACAAGAAAGCAATTACTACATATAGCATATTAGGCGTGTTTAATAGTCAATTCGTCGTCATGTACATCATAAATTTTGCTCACCATTTTTATTTGTCGATACAGCAAGAACATGACGATCAGTGATAATGAAATATATACTGCAGTAAAAATATAAAAGGAATAAGCAATACCGGGCATGGGGGTAACAGCGTCCACAGTGCGCATCACGCCGTGTATAATCCACGGTTGCCGTCCAATTTCAGTAACCATCCAGCCCGCTTCTATCGCAATAAAGCCCATGGGTATGGCTATTACGAATAATTTATATAGCCATTTACCGCTTAGCCAAGTTTTCTTTTTTAAAAGTGCGATAAAATAGATGAACGCCAAGAGCATCATAAGCATTCCAAGCCCAACCATTACTTGAAACGAATAATGCGTAATAGCAACAGGTGGATGATCCTCTTTTGGAATCTGGTTCAAACCTGTTACGGCTTTTTGACTGTCACCATGGGCCATCCAACTTAGCAGACCGGGAATTTTAAGGGCATAGTTAACCTGGGCTTCTTCTTCATTGACGATTCCTCCTATAATAAGAGGAGCGCTTTTTTCTGTGTGAAAATGGGCTTCCATGGCTGCTAACTTAGCAGGTTGTCTTTTAGCAACGTCCTTCGCTGAAATATCGCCACTTAAAGGCTGTAATACCGCCGCCACTGTACCAAAAATAGCGGCAATGCGAAAGGCCTTTTGATGAAATAATATATTTCTACCTTTCAATACCATTAATGCATGTACACCTGCTACAGCAAAACCAGTAGCTACAAAAGCAGCTAATGTCATATGAAGTGCTTGTGAAAACCAAGCATCATTAAACATGGCTTCGATAGGATCAATATGGAGATATTGACCGTCTATATAGTCAAATCCTGCTGGGCTGTTCATCCAGGCGTTAGCCGCTACTACCAGTATGCCAGAAGCTAAACCACTAATGCCTACTACAACTCCCGTAAACCAATGGAACCAGGGATTAAATTTATCCCAGCCGTATAAAAAGAAACCTAAAGCAATTGCTTCTATAAAAAAGGCGGTTCCTTCTAATGAAAAGGGCATTCCAAATATAGGGCCGGCATGTTCCATAAAAGTTGGCCAGAGCAGGCCTAGCTCGAAGGAAAGAACGGTCCCTGAAACAGCACCTGTGGCAAAAAAAATAGCCACGCCCTTACTCCAGGCCTTCGTGACATTTTTATAAACTTGTTGACCTGTTCTTAACCATTTATAATGTGCTACTGCCATAAAAAACGGCATAACCATACCTATACAAGCGAAAATTATATGAAAGCCCAATGATAGGGCCATTTGGGAACGGGCAGCGAGAAAATCGTCCATAACGACAAATTTTTTATGAAGACAGCCGCCTATATGTGCAACTGTACCTCTTCAAAGATAAGCGTTCCGGCACGGAATAAAGGCATTACAAGGGGCCTCGGAGAAACATTTTTTTATTTAGAATGATTTTAATTTGAAGGTTCCTTTAAAGCCCCATTTTTATATCATGCCAACGTTTAACCATTCCCCATGAAACGGCTCCTTCGTAAGTAATGGTTTTGTCGGATGCTATTTTTACGAGATACATCCCTGTCCAATTGAAAGGGCTAACATCCGGGAAGGTGGGATATCCCCCGCTATTAATAATTTCATTGATAGGGTGATGTGTAACTACTAAGCTAATCTTGTTGTCAACAGGTGTGTTTTTTAATAATTCAATCAAACCTAGAAATAAACTTTCGTTATTGTGGGAAGGGTGATTTAACGCAGCATCCTGTACCAAGGGCAAACCAAGTTCCATTAATTCTGCGGTTTCTATCGCCCTACGGAATTCACTAGTGTATACACGTGCTATAGGATATCCAAGCGCTTTTAAGTTGGCGCCGAGTTCTTTTGAGCGAGTTCTTCCTTCTTCATTCAGCTGTCGAGCCAAAGATTTATCACTGGACTTCCACCAATTGGCAGGACCTTCATCATTGTGATTGAGTGAATAATCTACTCCCTGGTCTGCGTCAGCATGACGAAGAACAAGTGCAAAGGTTTCATTCGCAATGGGAAGCTTCTGCAACGTTGCCCATCCTTTTAGGTAGGAGTTGTAAGTGTCTGTTGCACCCTTTCCATTATAAGTTATTTGCGGTTTAACATGATTGTTATCCGTTGCGCCAAAAGCATAAAAGCGCGTTTTTGTTTCGGGCGATTCTTTTGGTGCAATATCAATGGCTACCACTTCTCCAGAAGTTAGACGTTCAACTAGTCCATCTGCGGTAATGGTGATGCTTGTATCATCGGTAGTATAGATCGCGGCTTGATTTGTAGTGATTTGGAAGTTGTTTTTGTTAACAAATAAAAGCTTGCCATCGTATTCAGAAGATGTTACCACTAAAGGAGAAGGACCGCTCTCTTTGTCTTTTTTGCAACTTAGAAGGACAAAACCTGCTAAAACAATAACCAAATAGGATTTTTTCATATTTTCTTGTAAAAATACGATGAATCATTTTATTACGTTAGTAGTCAAGTGGTTGCTTGTGTGATAACCTGTGAATAGACCGGCTGAAATGCCCATTGAAACCAAAATATTTAGGCAATTTGTGATAAAATTCGAGAAAAAAATGTGGCTATATAAAAATCCCATATTAAACGTTATGTAACAAACGCTTAATATGGGAAACCCAGATTTGTCTTAATTCGTTTCTACATTTAAGCTTCCGGAACTTACGGCTACTTCTACTGGAACACCGCCGCCATTAAGTTTTCCTGTTACCTTTTCTTTTTCTTGCGAACCGGAGAAGTTATTAACTGATGGAAGATTTACTTTTGAGGCTCTCAAGTCTAAATCCATACCTTTATTCTTAGGTAAATGAAGGTTTACCTGACCGGCAGAAACCGCAATTTTTACATACTTGTCAACAGAAAGCATGTTTACAGAGGTGCTTCCTGCACTGGTGGCTAAGTCAACGCTTCCTTCCATGCGATCTACCCGAATGCTTCCTCCTGAGGTTTTTGCCAACAGCTCGCCATTTACACCGTCTGCTTTGATACTTCCGCCACTGGTAACAGCATTAATAGCACCTTTTAAATCGCTTAAGTTTATAGATCCACCAGAAGTAGTCAGATTAATATTTCCCGATGAGTTTTCAGCAGAGATACTTCCACCGCTGGTTTTCATATTTACGCTATTGTTCATATTGCTTAACCGAATGCTTCCTCCGGAGGTGTTACCCTCCGCTACTCCAGTAAGTCCGCTAAGCGATAAGCTTCCTCCACTTGTTCTAAGACTTGTTGAAGCATTTTTTGGAACATACGCTTTAAAGGAAATAGATAGCGATTTTTTCCAATCGTTAAATCCCTTTTTTTGTTTTGCTACTACCACTAATTGCCCACCGTTTGTAGTAATATTTAGGTCATAACCTTCTTTAATACGTCTGTCTATTTCTTCTTTGCTCAAGTTTTTATTCCCATTATTACCGTGAACATAAACTTCGAGTTTAGCGTCGGCACTGTTTACACCTTCTACGGACAGACTACCACCCGAAGTTTGCATGTCAACGGAACGTATATTAGCGGCACTTAATGACTTCGTTAGGTAGGGAATGTTTTGATTTTGCGAGAAAGCCACAATGTAACTGCTGCACATGACAGCAAGGAAATATATTCTTTTCATAAGGGTTTTTGTTAAGAGACGCAGGTAAATTGCGAATGTTGCATATCATTTTACACCGCGCTACTTTGTCTGCTGATTTATTATATCCATAAAATAATTATTCATCCCGTAACGATTCTGTAGGGTTGGCCAGGGCTGTTTTTATAGTCTGTATTCCCAATACGCATAAGGCTATGATCAACATTCCAACACCGCTTGCCAAAAATACCCACCAACTTATATCGGTTTTGTATGCAAAATTTTCCAACCATTTGTGGGTGGTCCACCAGGCAATAGGAGCTGCGACAGCAAATGCTATTAACACTAACTGTATAAAATCTTTCGATAGCAGTGTTATAATCTGCATAACGGTAGCTCCCAATACTTTCCGAATTCCCACTTCCTTTGTTCGGCTGTTTGTTGTATAAATTACCAATCCCAATAAGCCAAGGCAACTAATAAAGATAGCTAATCCGGTTGCCCAACGTAAAAGCGCGGCTGTGGCTTGTTCCTTTTCATAGAATTTCTTAATGGTATCATCAACAAATTCGTAGTTAAAGTCGTCTTCTGGGTATACCTCTTTATATATTTTTTCGATACTGGCCGTAACCTTTGACCAATCCGAAGGTTCCGATTGCAACTTTATGTGAAAAGTATTCCCCGGTCGACCTTGGAACATTACGGGAGCTATCTCCGCTCGCATCGTTTGCGTGTGGAAATCATTCATAATACCCACAATCGGCACCTGCTTATCGTTATATATAATAAATTTACCTAATGCTTCTTCTGGCCGTTGGAAGCCTATTTCTTTGGTAAAGCGTTCGTTTACTACTATTTCAGTTATGGAGTCACTTTGTATTGCCTGACGACCCGCAATTAACCGGATTTGATAGAGCCTAAAATAATCTTCATCTCCCCATCGGACCTGTACATTTGGCTTTATTTCTTCGCTGCCATTTTGGTAGGTGATATTTGAGAAAGCACCTCCTTCCATTGCTGGGGAGGTGAAGCCATTACTAACCATTGCTACTCCGGACATGGCCGCTAAGCGCTGCTTTATCTGCGTCCGATGTATATCAACAGTATCCCGGGGCGTGTTAAAGGTTAAAACCGCTTCTTTCTGAAAACCCATATCGGCATGTAGTACAAAATAAATCTGTTTGCTGATCAATACGGTGGATATAATGAAGAACTGAGCGATAATAAATTGCGAAACGGTAAGACCTTTTCTTATCAATGTTTGTCGAGACTGCCCGAAACTGATCAGTTGCTGATTTTTCAATACCTGTACAGGTTTGTAACCAGACAGGATGAACGCAGGGTAAAGGCCCGCTGAAATACTTACCGAAACGGTAACGAAGATTAAATATATTATCATTTCTGGGTTCCCTAAAAATGATAAGGTTAGCCCTTCCGGTATGAAGGCAGTAAAGGCATGGAGTAAGAGAGGGGAAATTAAAACCGACAACAGCGTGGCAAGCAATGTTATAAAAAAGGTCTCTCCTAAAAACTGAAATATTAATTGATTTTTTGCTCCTCCAACTGATTTCCGAATGCCCACTTCTTTTGCACGTTTTGATGCTTGTGCTGTGGTCAAATTTATATAATTAATACAGCCCAAAAGTAATAAGAACGACGCGATTGCAATTAATCCGTATAGGGTCGCTTTATGAGCAATCCGAAAATCGGCACTTTGATAACGATTGTCAAAATGCATGTCTGCCAATGGTAGGAGTGACAAGTTGATTTTCGAGAAATAACTTTCTTTCTTCTTGTGTTTGTTATATAATAAGTTGAGCTCTTTGCTAACCTGTTGAGGTGTTGCTTGTGGTGATAGCTTAATGAACAGCGCGGAGTACGACATCCAATCATCCCAAACGTCAAACATCAGGTCGCCTTTCAAGGAGCTTGCTTCAATGGTAGGAAGGGAAATAAATTCTTTAGCCCGAAAATCACTTGCTTGATTAAGGTCGCGAACTACACCCATTACGGTTACTTCCATGTCGTTATAGGTAACTCTGTTGCCTATAATATCTGCCGCTGGTGTATTTGGAAAGTATTCCGAGGCCCTGCTTTGTGTCAGCACAACCTGAAATGGTTGTATAAGTGCTGTTGGTGGATCGCCAGCTATCCAGCGATAGTTAAGTAAATGCAAATAGTCTAGATTGGTAAAAACGATCGCTTCCTGCTTTTTAAAGGTAACGAGCTTGTCCTCACTCCTGTTAATATGTACATCTGCCTTTGTATCACCGGGAAAGCTAAAAATGGGTATAGCTTGTTCAATTCCAAGTACCGCGTCTTTAACTACTTTCGATAAAGGTGCTGGAACGGCAGCACTATGGCCTTCAAACCCATCTCTATTCATATCTAACACAATGCGATATACACGATCTTTATCCGATTCAAACTGGTCGAAACTGAATTCGTAAGATACAATCATAAAAATAACAAGCGAGGCACTAAGGCCAATTGCTAAACCCACTATATTGATAAGGGAGAAAAATTTATATCTCCACAGGTTTCGGAGCGTGACAATAAAAAAGTTTTTTAACATCGTGTTTTTCTTTTATAATCGTAAGTCATGTGTAGTGTGGTTGGTCAAACTCATAACTCACAACTGGTAACGTCTAACTAAGGTTATTCATCCCTCAAACTATCTACCGGATTGGTGGTTGCTGCTTTAACTGCTTGAAAGCTTATTGTTACCAATGCAATAAGTAAAGCCGAGATACCTGCTAACACAAACATCCACCACTGAATGGTGATCTTATAGGCGAAATCTTCCAGCCAACGCGTCATTACCCACCATGCTATTGGTGCGGCAATAAGAAAGGCTATTAATAACAGTTTTATAAAGTTCTTTGATAAAAGCTGCATGATATCCATTACTGAAGCACCTAGGACCTTCCGAATACCAATCTCTTTTATGCGTTGCTGAGTAGCGAAGATCACCAAACCCAATAGTCCAATGCAGGCAATAACAACGGATAATATACTAAAAATGCCAATAATTTTGCCTGTACGTTGGTCAGATTCATATTGCATAGCGAGGTCATCACGTAAAAAACTATATTCAAATGGAGTGTTAGGTGAAAATGCTTTCCACAATTGCTCCATCTCCTTTAATACCGGCACTAGGTCTCCCGGTTTTACCCTTACTACAAGGAAAGAAGGCGGAATATCATATGAGTTAGATGATTTATGAAAGAGGGCAAAAGGCATAATAGGACTGTGCAGCGATTCTGTATTGAAGTCTTTCATAATGCCGACAATCTGGTAAGACTCCGCAGCATTTCCGCCGGGATATTTAATAAATTTACCCATTGGATTTTTATAACCCATGCGTTTGGCAGCTGTTTCATTTATTAAAACTGCTCGCGAATTATCGAAAGCGGCTTCAAACCCTCTTCCCTGTAATAGTTGGATATCCAATGTTTTTATAAAGTCTTCATCTGTAAGGTATGACGACAAGGTAATATCTTTTGCAATCGGTTGATCGCCGTTACTGCTCAAAGGAACATAAAAGTCGCCAAAGGCCCCCCTTCCGGGTATACTTGTGCTGATGCTCGCGTTGATGACATGGGAAGACTTTTTTAATTCTTCTTTGAAGCTCTCTTCGCTGTTGCCCAACCTCTTGCTATTTGGCAAGATTAACACATTTTCCTTATCCAAACCCAAATCGTGCACCTGCGTGTATCTTAATTGCTGATAAACAATTAAACTACAAATGGCCAAAGCGGTAGAAACGGTAAACTGAAAGACAATTAAGCCACTTCTGATACCTTGGTGTTTTAAGGGACTTTTCGTTCCTTTTAATATGGAGATCGGAGCCAGCGAGCTAAGGTAGAAGGCCGGATAACTGCCTGCTAATAATGTACACAATAACACTACCAATAACAGGTAAATCCAATTTCCGTCTGCCCATAAAGAACTAAATGTAATCGTTTTGTTTGCGAGCTGGTTAAAATAGGGAATAATAAGGTAAACTAATGCGATAGAGAGTATACAAGCGATTACGCTTAAAAGAAATGCTTCTATATAAAATTGTTTCGTTAACTGTTTCTTTGTCGATCCAACCACCTTTCGGACACCTATTTCCTTCGACCTTCGAGAAGCGTTCGCGGTAGATAGGTTCATGAAATTTACACAAGCTAACAATAAAATAAAGAAGGCTATTATCGAAAAGAAATACACATATTTGATGTTTCCTTGGTCCGTAACGGTGGAAATAATACTCGCTGAGTGTAAATGTATATCCTTTAATGCCTGCAAATGTAAATCCCATTTACCCCCTTTTTTTAAAAATTCATCATAGGGCTGGCCAATGCGGTCAAATGCGCTGGCCGCCTGTTGTTTCATCATCGCTGGAAATTTGGATTCCAGACGTTGAATTGCAGCGATATCGTGCGCGACGTGCGGACTGAATTTAACATAGGTAGCCACATTCAGCCAAACCCAGCTCCAGTCAAAATAAGTCACATCTTTTTCATTTGAAATTGGAATGAGGAAATCGAATCTTAATGAAGTGGGGGTTTTATTTTCTGCTACAACGGCTGTAATCAGGTATGGGTTATTGTCTCCTTCGATTTCTAACGTTTTGCCGATGGGGTTATTCTTTCCAAAGTATTTTTGGGCCATCGTATTTGAAATGACAATACTATGTGAATTAATTAAGCAGCTATTTCGATCACCTTGACTTAAAGGATAATCTAATAGTTGTAAGAAGTTCGAATCAACGCTTAAGATTTGATTTTCCGTAAAAATCTTTTGTTGTGCAGAGGTGGTACTGGCACGTATTACTTTTGCTCCCGATCGATAAATGCGTGTATAGCTTTCTATTTCTGGAAAATTATCCATCAGTGCTTTACCGGCAGGAGGAGGGGTATAACCAGCATAAAATGCCTCTTCGCCCATCTTGCCGTTCATATTAACGCGGAAGATACGATCTGCATCAGAAAATTGCCTATCATATTGGAGTTCGCTCCGAATGAAAAGCGCTATTAACACCACGCAGGTCAAACCGATGGTAAGGCCTAAAAGATTAATTAAGCTTTGCGTTTTATTTCTAATTGCATTCCGCCAGGCAATTTTAAAATAGTTTTTTATCATCGTGTTTATTTTTAAGGCATCTCAGCTATTCGCCAGCCGGTGGATGGTTTTATCATCTTATAGTTATGAGTTGTGAGTTAGGCGTTGCGAGCTTGCTCATAACTGGCAACCGGTAACTCGCAACTAAGATCACTCGCTTCTCAACGATTTTACGGGATTTTCCATAGCAGCTTTAATAGTTAGTGAGGTGATCACCACTAAGGCGATTCCCACTGCAATGCTGCCAGCAATGGCAAAAATCCACCAACTAATATCGATGTGGTATGCAAAATCAGCCAGCCACTTACTCATGAAGAACCACATTAATGGTGAAGCAACGAGGATCGATATGCAAACAAGCTGCAAAAAATCGATAGATAGCAGCTGTACGATGGTAGAGACACTGGCTCCCAAAACTTTCCGGATGCCAATTTCACGATAACGTTGTGTGGTATTATAAGATACCAATCCGAATAAGCCTAAGCAAGAGATGAAAATGGCTAAGACCGCAAAATTTAAGAAGAGACCGCCAAAGCGATTTTCGGCTCGGTATTGCCGATCAAAAAACTCATCCGCAAAAAAATACTCAAACGGGCGGTTTGGAATGATGTCGTGCCACTTTCTTTCAATAGCTTGCAAGGCCGCGTTGATATGTTGGCCCTCGATTTTAATTGATACCAAGCCACCTCCGTTTCCTTGACCATAACGCATGCTTAGGGGTTCAATTTTCGATTGTAGGGATTTAAAGTGAAAATCTTTAATGACACCAATGATTTTGCCTTCACTTCCCCATTGGGAATATTTTTTGCCGATGGCGTCTTCCGGTTTGCTATAGCCAAAAAGTTTAACAGCACTTTCGTTTAAAATCATAGCCTGAGCAGTATCGGTTCCAAAGTCAGGTGAAAAGATCCGGCCGGCTACCAGTTTGATTTTATAAAGCGGAATATAGTTGTAGTCAACAAAATAAACGGGTAGATTCGCTATCTGCATATCGCCTTGCTTATTCTCAATTTCTGAATAGGCTACAGGATTTTCACCGCCCGGAACAGCTCCCGAAACGGAGTTTGATAATACACCTGGAACGCTGGCTACGGCGTCTTTTAAAATCCTACTTTTAGCGTCGCCATTTGTTTGCAGAACCAGCATTTGCTCCTTGTTGAACCCTAAGTTCTGATTTCGCATATATCCAAGCTGACGATGCACAATCAAGGTTCCGGCAATGAGGGCGATAGATACTACAAACTGCACAATCACTAAGGTTTTTCTTAATAGCAGTCCCTTCGCGTTGGATGAAAACTTCCCTTTTAATACCGTCACGGGTTTAAATGAAGATAATACAAGAGCAGGATAGATACCTGCGAGTAGGCCAATTAGGCAGGCTAGTAAGAATAAGATGATGATATAAATGGGATGAAAGAATATACCTCCGCTAATCTCTTTGCCAGCTAAATAATTGAAGTAGGGAATAAGTACTAAACAAAGTAATAGTGATATGATAAAGGCTAAGAGGCAGATCAATACAGATTCACTGATAAATTGCCTGGTAATTTGCATGCGATAGGCACCAACCACCTTTCTAATACCTACCTCTTTAGCCCTTTCTATAGCCCTAGCGGTGGAAAGGTTAATGAAATTAATGCAGGCAATAAGTAGGATGAATAGCGCTACAATAGCAAAAATATATACATTATTGATGTTGCCACTTTCAAATCCGCCTCTTTTTGAGTAGAGATAAACTTCTTTTAATGGTTCTAGAAAAAGGCTATAATGCATTTTCATTTGATCCATCTCTTTGCCTACACGACTGGTCAAAAAGGCAGGGAATTTTGTGGTTAATAGTGAGGGGTCTGTGTTTGGTTTCGTAAGTACATAAGAAGTAAAACCAAAATTCCCCCATTGCTCATCAAACTTAAAATTAGCCATTTTAATTAACGTGACCATAGATACAAAGACGTCACCCTTAAACTGGGAGTTTTCAGGAATATCTTTTATCACGCCTGTTACTTTACTGTTAAAGCTGTCGTCAGTTAGCAACAAACTTTTACCCATCGGATCTTCCTTTCCAAAATATTTTTTAGCGGCCGACTCGGATAAGACCACACTGAAAGGTTCTTTTAATGCGGTTGCTGGATTGCCTGCAACCATAGGAAAGTCAAATAGTTGAAAGAGCGTAGAATCTGCAAAGAATAACTTACTTTCTTGGTATTTGATATTATCTTTTCTTATTAACAGACTGTTGGGCAGCAATCGGGCAAAGTTCTCTATCTCAGGTAGATCTTTTGCGGCGTACATGGCCATAGGGCCAGAGGTAATATTGGCATTGATCGTTTCTGTTGGAGTTTTGATATCGCACACCAAACGATAAATGCGGTCTGCCTTGCTATGGTAACGATCATAGCTCCGCTCGAAATTGACATAAAGAGCGATGAGGAAGCAAGCCGTCATCCCTACAGCGAGCCCTAAAATATTAATCGTTGAAAAACCCTTTGTTTTCCAAATATTACGCCAAGCGATTTTTATGTAGTTTTTCAGCATCGTGTCTGTCTTTTATGGTGCTTCAGCTATCCCGATAGTGATCGGGATGGTTTTATCATTCTCTTATAGTTATGAGTTATAAGTTATAAGTTTCGAGTTTGGTTAATCTCATAACTGGCAACAGGTAACTCGTAACTAATGTTACTCGCTCCTCAATGATTTCACTGGATTACTTTGTGCTGCTTTTAAGGCTTGGCCACAGACGGTAATTGCTGCAATAATAAAGGCAGTTAAACCAGCCACAATAAAAACCCAAGCGTGTATATTTGTTCGATAAACGTAATTCTCTAGCCATTTACTCATCATCCACCAAGCAAGGGGGAAGGCTACCAGAAAGGATACACCCACCAGTCGGAGGAAATCCTTTGAGATCAATAAAATAATCTGATTTACGCTCGCCCCCAATGTTTTTCGAATGCCAATTTCTTTTACTTTGGTTTCGGCCGTAAAGGTCACTAAACCAAATAAACCCAAGCAGGATAATAAAATGGCAATGCTGGCAAAAAGATTAAAGAGTTTTCCTGATCGGATGTCACTCCGATACATTTCATCGAACGAATCATCCATGAATTTATAATTAAATTCATAGTCCGCATTATATTGCTTCCAAAGCTTTTCTACGCTATTAAGTGCAGCTTGTGCTTCTTTTCCGCTTGTCTTAATATATATGGTATTCCATCCCCAATAAGGGTTAATGAACAAAATACAAGGTTCAATTCTGGTTTTCATGTCCTTGAAATGAAAATCTTTAACAACCCCTACTATTGTTCCAGGTTGATCATGGAAAGTAACGGTTTTTCCAACGGGATTTTGTAGGCCAGTTTGCTTGAGAGCAGTTTCATTTATAATGAAATGCGCGCTATCTGCCGCAGTACCGGTAAAACCCTTTCCGTCAACTAGCTTCATATCCATCACTTCTGGAAAATTGCGATCAATGGATAATTGGTTGATAATGAAGTTGCTCATGTTCGCAGGCTTACCATCCCAATTAAAATCACCAGTTGAACTCATTAAATTCATAACCGATTGGCTAGCCGTTGTAACGCCTAATACACCGGGTTGCCGTTGAAGTTCATCTCTAATCGCTTCGTAGTTCTTAGTAAAATTGAATGCAGAGAAAGTAAAAACACTTTCCTTCGTATAACCTAAATCTGCAGTTCTAATATAGGTTAATTGCCTGCCAATTATCAAGGTAGAGATGATCAGAACAATTGAACAGGAAAATTGAATTATTACAAGTAGCCTTCGAAAACCGTTGTTTTTGCCTAAGCCGGGAAGAATGCCCTTTAAAGCGAGTGCTGGATTGAATTTAGAGAGCATAAGGGCCGGATAGATGCCCGCTGCCCCTAATATGACGATCATTGTGCAGCCAAATAAGAACCATACCTTAGCATCAAATAGACTAAAGATCATTTGCTTGCCTGACAAGTCATTATATAAGGGCATAAAAATAAAAATCAACGCAATCGCAATAATGATTGAGAGTAGAAAAATAACCGAAGATTCCGTTAAAAATTGCCAGAATAAATGACTTTTATTGGCGCCGACAACTTTGCGAACGCTTACTTCCCTACTTCGTCGGCTTGATCGGGCCGTCACTAGGTTGACATAGTTAATGCAAGCGATAAGCAGTATAACAAAAGCTACCAATAGAAAGATTTTAACTTGTCGCATACCTTGCTCGTGCCCTAAGACATCATACAAGTGCATTTTTTCTAACGGTTGCAATAGGTAGATTAAGTCTTTAAAGAAATCGCTGGGTTGATTCCTACGATGGATAACCGCGAGCTGTTTTCCAACCCTTTCAGGAGAGGCGCCGGGACGTAACAGGAAGTAAGTTTGATAATCGAAGTTGCCCCAATCGCTGTTCAGTGGATTATGTTGCCTGTTTTCGGCAAGTATATCAAAAGGTAGTAATAAGTCATATTGCAAGGAAGAATTGGAAGGCATGTCTTTCATAATGCCCGTTACTTTGTAGCTGTCTCCGTTTTTTATTTGCAGTAGTTTTCCGATAGCAGGTTCGCTGCCAAAGTACTTCTTAGCCAACGTTTCGTTTAAGATGATTGATCGGTTATCAGTGAAAGGCTTTTTGGGATTGCCCTCAAGGAGTTCAAAGCTAAAGAGCGTAAAGATATTGGGATCAACATAAGTCGCTTTTTCATTAAATTTTTTATCTCGATAAGTGAACAATAAAAAGTTATTGTATTCCTGAATTCGACAAGCGTCTTCTATTTCCGGTAACTCTTCTTTGCCGAAGATAGCCAATGGAGCGGAGGTATGTTCCCATACCCTGTCTTTAGTGCTTCCCATAGCAGCGGCAGTACGAAAGATCCGATCGCCCTTGCTATGCATCTTATCAAAATTCAATTCATCCCATACCCATAAGAGTAGTAGGATGGAAGCAGCAAGGCTAACAGACAAGCCTATAATATTAATGATGGAATATAGTTTGTTTTTAACCAGATTCCTGATAGCGCTTTTAAAATAGTTCCTCAACATTTTATGCGTTGTGAGTTGTGAATTGCTATAGGTTTTCGCTCGTAACTGGCAACTCGCAGCGGGTAACTAATTTACCCCACAGTCGTCATCACGACCTGTCCATCCAACATCCGGATAATCCGGTCACTATAACGAGCATCATGTTCGCTGTGCGTTACCATTACAATGGTAGTGCCTTGATCATTTAGTTCCGTAAGCAACTGCATCACTTCATTACCATTGTTAGAGTCCAAGTTACCGGTAGGCTCATCCGCGAGAATAAGCTTTGGGTTGTTAACAACTGCTCGGGCTACGGCCACACGTTGTTGCTGACCACCCGATAATTGCTGTGGAAAGTGATTCCGGCGGTGCATGATCTGCACTTTTTCCAATACCTCTTCCACGCGTTTTTTGCGTTCCGCTGCAGGCACTTTGGTATAAATGAGCGGTAGTTCCACATTTTCAAAAACGGTTAATTCATCTATTAGGTTAAAGCTTTGAAACACGAAACCGATATTATGTTTGCGAAGATCAGAGCGCTTCCGTTCATTGAATTTGGCCACCTCAATGTCATTGAATTTATAACTGCCTTCATCTAAATCGTCTAAAAGACCTATGATATTCAATAAGGTAGATTTACCACAACCAGAAGGACCCATTACAGCTACAAACTCGCCTTTTTGCACATCAATGCTAAGGCTGTTAAGCGCTACCGTTTCTACTTCCTCTGTACGGTAGTATTTTTGAAGTTCAGTTATTTTGATCATATTTTTATTAGCTATTAAGCGATCCTTGTTGTTTGATCGCTGTATTTTAAACTTTTGATTGCTATATTAGACATTGTTTTCTTCGTGTTTTGGTATCGCCTAGATACACCATCTTAAATGATACCTTGTCCTTATCTAGTTTTTTACTTAATTACCAATTCCTGCACTTTGTCGTATGTTTCATAGCTTGAAGTTACGACCTTTTCTCCTGGTTTTAACCCTTGGATAACTTCATAGTAGTCCGGGTTTTGTCTACCAAGTTGTACATCTGCCCGATAGGCTGTTTTGCCGTCAGACCCGAGTTTAAATACCCAGTTTCCTCCCGTTTGCTGATAAAAACCGCCTTTAGGGAGCAGAACAGCTTTCGTTTCATCACTTAAGGCCAATCGAATTTGGAGTGTTTGTCCTCTTCTAATACCTTTTGGAACGGCACCATCAAATTCCATGTCTACTTGAAAACGACCATTAGCCACCTGCGTATATACCTTTTTAACTCTTAGCTTATAACTTTTGCCCGAAAGTGTAAACTCGCCATCAAGATCGGGATAAATACGTGAAATATAGTGCTCGTCAATGTCTGCCTTTACCTTAAATCCACTCAATACATCCAACTGACCAAAACGATCACCTGGACTTTTCTTTTGGCCAATTTCTGCATCAAAGGCGGTTAATTGCCCATCAACCGGTGCACGTACAATCAAATCACCAACCTTACGTCTCATTAGATCTAAAGCGCTTCTGGTACGTTCGTAGGTCTCACGACTTTCCTTAAGAGACTGTTGTGTACGTATAGAATCTGTAAGTAGGTTTTCTCGACTTAATTTCATTCGCTCAACCTGGTAGTTATATTCATTTAACGCTTTCTCGTATTCCTGACGTCCTATCGCTTTTTGTTGATATAAGTGTTTTTTTAGGTTATATTCTCGTGTCGCCTCTTTAAAGCCATTTTCCACTTCCGCCATCTGATTTCTGGTAGAGATAGAAGCCTGTTGGGCATTTGTTTGAGAAATTTGAGATTGGGTAAGTAAGTTTAACACTTGCGTTTCTTGATTGACTAAACTCAATTCTAAATCGGTATTTGATAAGCGCATAATAGGATCCCCCTTTTTCATAATCGCTCCGTCTTCTACAAATCGCTCTTCCACACGGCCTCCTTCGGAGGCATCTAAATAGATGGTACTAATAGGCATTACCATGCCATTTACGGGTATAAATTCTCTAAAAGGACCTTCTGAAACTTCTGATATAGTTATTCTTTCTGCATCAACATTTAATTTTGATTTTCCTGAGGTAAAATAATAGCTTGAGAAAATCAAGGCACCAATGCCCACAATCCCAACTACGGTAGCAATCCGTTTGTTATTCCATTTCTTTTTTGGTAGTGCTCTGTCCATTTTTTTATTTTATACTTCGACATTACAGGTGTTTCCTGTGCTTAATAACTATACAAGCTTGTGCCATAAAAATAGGCTGTTAATAATCAATGTTTTACGTGTTTTTACGGTTTTTATACTGTTCGATATCGGACACTTTATGTGCGCTTGCGTACAGATTGATTCATTGGAACAGAATATACTTTTTCTGATTATCAACCTTTTAAAAGTAATGGTATAGTTGTAGATTTACAAAAATGTAATCGTTAGACATTAACTTTAGGTGTGTAACTGCTTTAAGCTAACAATTTATCAAATCAACTCTAATAAAAAAAGAATGAAACATTCGCGTATTTTGATAATCGATGATGACCCTGATGTTCTTACAGCTGTTAAACTCTTATTAAAAAGAGAAGTTAACGAAGTCATTGCTGATAAAAACCCGGAAAATATTCCAGCAATCCTTTCCCGGCAACCGGTAGATTTGGTCCTTTTAGATATGAATTTTAAAAGCGCTATCAATACAGGAAACGAAGGACTTTATTGGCTTAACAGAGTAAAGGCTTTACGTCCTGATTTACCTGTAATAATGATTACGGCCTATGGAGCAATCGATTTAGCAGTAAACTCACTGAAACAGGGGGCTACCGATTTCATTGTTAAGCCTTGGCAGAATGAACATTTATTGAAAGTTATTGGTGATATTTTAACCAAGAAACAGGGGAAAAGAAAAGAAGAGATACCGACTGTAAACAGTAATCTCATTGGTGAGTCCGATGTGATGAAACATCTCCTGTATAAGATAAGTAAGATCGCTCCCACTGATGCAAATATTCTTATTTTGGGAGAGAATGGCACAGGGAAAGATGTAATAGCTGACACCATACATCGAGAATCGAGAAGGGTGTTGATGCCTTATGTAAAAGTGGATGTTGGGGCTTTAACGGATACGCTCTTTGAAAGTGAGCTTTTTGGGCATAAAAAAGGCGCCTATACAGACGCAAGAGAAGATAGGGTTGGTAGGTTCGAAGCCGCTGATAAGGGGACGCTTTTTTTAGATGAAATAGGAAATATTTCTTTGCAACAACAGGCAAAATTGCTGAGTGTTTTGCAAAATAGACAGGTAATACCGCTAGGCAGTAATACACCTACAAACGTAGATATTCGTTTATTATGTGCAACAAATGTGCCTTTGGCGGTACTTGCTAATGAAAACCGTTTTCGGAAAGATTTAATATATAGGATCAACACAGTTGAAGTACAGGTGCCACCGCTACGGGAGAGGGGAAATGACATTTTACTATTGGCACGTCATTTTATGGAAAAATACGCAACTAAATACGCAAAACAAATACCTGATTTAGAAAAGAAAACAGAAGAAAAGCTACTACGTTACCATTATCCGGGAAATGTACGTGAACTACAATATAGCATTGAACGAGCAACAATTATGGCAGAAGGGGGAGCTTTAACCCCAGAGGATGTTATTTTTTCGCCAATTGAACAAAGAAGCAGCGGCAGTAGTGCAGAGCAAGATGAATATAACTTAACAGAAATGGAAAAAAACACCATTATGAAAGTAATAGAAAAGCACAACGGCAACATAAGCAAAGCATCGCAGGAGTTGGGTTTAACGCGGACAGCACTATATAGACGTTTGAGCAAGTATAATATCTAATGAACCGACTCCGCTTACTCATAATTTTTAGAGCCTTTTTACTTTTTGTAGGTGTATCTTTACTGTGTTGGTTAATATTAAAAGGATATTTTTTATATTCTTTAATTGTTTTTCCGATATGTCTTTGGATGCTGACCTTAAATTTTCGTTCGCAGCTGCGAGCATATCGCGAACTTGAAGAATTCGCCGAAGCAGCCCGCTATCGCGATTTTACTAGGTTTTTCCCCTTGCAGAATGCAGGCCCAGAGATAAGGCCTTTACGCGGGGCCTTTAATGAGATTAATGGGGTATTTAAAAAAATAAGTAGCGAACGTGAAACGCAGTATCAATATCTTCAAAAGATTTTGGAACTGGTAAATACGGCCATTCTTTCCTATGAAGAGAATACAGGGAAAGTAATTTGGATGAATGAAGCATTTAAAGAACTGTTTAATATTCCTTACCTATCCATCATATCAGGCTTGAATAAGCGTAATCCGGATTTATATCACAGAGTTATTGATATGCCCCCCGGCGAAATTAGTGTTTTCACGGTGCCCACCCCCAGTAAAGGAATGCTAAAACTACAGTTTTCTTCAAGTAGTTTTCAAACACCGGAAGGCTATTATCGCCTGCTTGCTTTTCAAAATATCAATGAAGCATTGGATGAAACAGAATCAAAGGCTTGGCAAAAGCTATTGAGTGTATTAACGCATGAAATTATGAATTCTATTGCACCTATATCCTCATTGGCTGATACACTAAAAAACCGTTTGGAGGTGCTACCCAATAGTGAAGAATTGGACGATATACGTTTAGGTACCGAAACAATAAAACGTAGGAGCGAGGGCCTGTTAAAGTTTGCGGGTACTTATCGAAGTTTAAACAAAATAGCACAGCCAGAGGTATCCATTGTATATGCCGCAGAACTCTTTGAAAATTTATATCAATTAATGGAGCCGACGCTGTTACAGAAAAGTATTGTGCTGGATATTATATTAAAGGATCCAAGACTTCAACTTTCGTTGGATGTCAATTTGATAGAACAGGTATTAATCAATTTACTATTGAATGCCATTGAGGCGGTGAAAGATGGAGAGGGACCTTATATAAGCTTGCAAGCCTTAGCTAATAATGGAAGCCCGCAGATTAAAATAACAGATAATGGTAGGGGTATACCTCAAGAATTGCTAGAGAATATATTTATCCCTTTCTTTACAACCCGTAAGAGTGGTAGTGGTGTTGGATTGACATTAAGCAAGCAGATTATGTTAATGCATAAAGGCAATATCACGGTTCAATCGGAGGAAGGAAAAGGGAGTGTTTTTACATTACAGTTTTAAGCTATTGCGCGCGTAATATAAGCTAGCCACAAGCACTCCTATTAGGAATCTTCACAATTAAAAGTAATAAAAATGAAAATATTAATGGTCTGTTTGGGTAACATATGTAGATCACCATTGGCGCATGGTATACTTGCTCATATGGCTAAAGAGGAGCATTTGAATTGGGAAATAGATTCAGCTGGTACGGGGAACTGGCACGTTGGACAATGCCCCGATAGAAGATCTATTGCCATTGCAAAAAATTACGGCGTCGATATCAGCACCCAAAGGGCCAGGCAGTTTAACAAAAATGACTTTCAGTTATATGACCATATTTTAGTTATGGATCATGAGAACTTTGCAGATGTGTTAGACATGACTGAAAATGCTGACGAAAAAGCGAAAGTGAGGCTTTTTCTTGGAAACGATATTGTACCTGATCCTTATTATGACGATGACCTGTTTGATTCCGTTTATATCATGATAGCAAAAAGGTGCGAAATATTATTAAAGGAATTGAAGGCCTAATACTCCTTCAATTCCACTAACCGGTCTCCTTCTAATACAGGGATTACGTTAAGTGTATCCACTTGTAAACAAAAATCGATATCCTTCTGGATTCCTAAATTTTGTAAGCGTCTACTGTGTGCGCTTTCTGCTAGGTAAGTACTTATATCAGGTTGTGCACAATTGTATAGCGTTTCAGCAGCAATAGAGGCATCATCCTCTTTCTGATGACTCGCTTTTAGCTTGTTTATAACAGCTCCTGCGAATATAGTGTCTTCCAAATTAAAATTATCTTTCCATCCTGCACAAACTAAAAGGATATCTTCTTTTTGTTTTTGTAACCAATCACAAAGGATGCTTAGATTTAAGAAGGAACCAATTACTACTTTCTTTGCTTCTCGAGATAAATGTATGGCCTTTGTGCCATTTGTGGTGGTGAGTACGATGGTTCTTCCTTTGACTTTTTCTTCTACATACGAGAAAGGAGAATTCCCAAAATCGAAACCATCAACGACCTCTCCATTTCGCTCGGCAGCTAGTAGATAACCGTGATCTTTATAAATGGCACAAGTGGAAACTTCCGCCACTGGAATTATACCTTCCGCGCCATTCGCAATCCCATAGCACATGGAGGTGGAAGCTCTAAAAATATCGATAACAACAACGATACTATTTTTGATGTCGTGCAAAGGGAGTAGAGCAGGACTAAGGCAAACAGTTATTTTTCTTGTGGTATCAAGCAAAACGAATTCAATTTATTTATTATTAAATATTATTCAATCTCTATTTCTATCGATTTCTGATAAACGGGTGTCTAAAAGTCGTTCCTTTACGCCATTTTGATCCTAGCATACCGAAAAGGAGAGACCTGTCGATTTTAAAGCTAAAGGAAGTTACATCAAAATGGCAAAAAAGAATACTTTCAAAGAACCTAATTATTTAATAAAAGGGGGTTTACTGACTACCGCTTTTATTTTTTTATCTCTGATTTTAATGAAAATCTCAGTACCTTCTTTGCTAAAATCTTTTTTAACATAGCCCAATCCAATTGATTTTTGAAGACTAGGAGACTGAGTACCGGAAGTGACTACCCCCAAAAGGTTGTCGGCCGCATCAACAATTTCGTAACCATGGCGTGGAATACCGCGCTCAATCATTTCAATTCCAACAAGCTTACGTGAAACGCCCTCTTCTTTCTGTTTTCTCAGTGCATCTGCATTAACAAAATCTTTTGTGAATTTAGTGACCCAGCCAAGTCCTGCTTCTAGCGGTGACGTCGTATCATCGATATCATTTCCATACAGGCAAAAACCCATTTCTAAACGTAAGGTATCCCGTGCCCCTAAGCCTATGGGCTTGATGCCAAAAGATTTACCCGCTTCAAAGATGGCGTTCCATACTTGCTTGGCATGGCTGTTTTCTACATATATCTCAAAACCGCCTGCCCCTGTATAACCTGTGGCAGAAATCAGTACATTCTCTACACCAGCAAATACACCTTTCTTAAAGGTATAGTATTCCATTTCTCCCAGGTCTATGTCCGTAAGACTTTGTAGGGCTTCTGTTGTCTTTGGACCTTGTACGGCAAAGAGAGAGGTTTTGTCAGAAATGTTTTTCATTTCCACTCCGTAAATGTTGTGCTTACTTATCCAATCCCAGTCCTTTTCTATATTAGAAGCATTTACTACTAGAAAGAAAGTGTTCGCATCAATGCGATACACTAGAAAATCATCTACAATGCCACCGGTTTCATTTGGAATGCATGCGTATTGAATCTTTCCGTCATAAAGTTTAGCGGCGTCGTTAGAACTGATTTTCTGCACTAGATCTAATGCTTTTTCTCCTTTTAAGATGAACTCACCCATATGGCTTACATCAAAAACGCCAACGCTTTTACGAACAGTTTCGTGTTCGTCATTGATACCAGTATACTGAACGGGCATATTATAACCCGCAAAAGGCACCATCTTGGCTCCTAATGCAATATGTAAATCCGTTAGAGCAGTAGTCTTCATAAGAATTAATAAATGATTTAAACGTCGCCGCAAACTTAGATAAAATAGTCATGTTCATCAACTATTTGTTTGATTAAGATTCTTAAATGAGATCTAGTTTCAATTGCGGGTCTGTTATCCTGAATGTTTTCCGGTGATGTGGGGTTAAGCCGTGTTTTAACACCGCGTTACGGTGTTTTACGGTGGGGTATCCTTTATTACTTAGCCAATCGTATTCTGGATGTTCCCCTGCTAGCTGATGCATGTAGTCATCTCGATATGTTTTTGCTAGGATTGATGCAGCCGCTATAGAAAGATATTTGCCATCCCCTTTTATAATACATTGATGTGGAATGTTCTTATATGTTTTAAATCTATTTCCATCAACTAATATATACTGAGCGCTTATTTGCAAAGCGTCTAAAGCGCGGTGCATGGCAAGATAAGAAGCATTTAAAATATTTATTTGGTCGATTTCTTCTGCACTGGCACTTGCTATTGCAAAAGCTAAAGCCTCCGTTTCTACGATTCTACGTAAGTCATAGCGCTGAGCTACGGAGAGTATTTTAGAATCGTTCAGCACTTCGTGCTTAAATGTGGAAGGAAAAATAACGGCAGCAGCAAAAACAGGACCAGCCAAACAGCCCCTGCCAGCCTCATCGCAACCGGCTTCTATATAATCATGCTGAAATGCGGATAATAACATCTGCTTACAAAGTTATAAAAATTGTATAAGCTTGTACATTGTAAATCATATAATTCCCTATAGGCATTTAGAATAATATCAGATACTCCTATAATATTTCTATTACAATTAAACCCATATAGTATTATGGAGTCAAACGTATTCAATTACAGCAGACTAATGAACGTATTGAACAGATTAACCTTTTCATTTTTGTTGATCGTCCCATTTTTTAGCGTCAATGCGCAGAAATTAAACTCAATAGAACAGCGGGTAATAAATTACCAACCACAAATAAAGGTTGATGGGGATCTGGCAGATTGGGGCGATTCTTTAAGATACCGTTATGAGAAGCAATTATTACAATATGAGATAGCAAATGACGATAGGAATATTTATGTAGCTATGCGCGTGATGGATAGCTCGTGGCAGATGCAAGCGCTACATCAGGGATTCAATCTCATCATAAATAAAGAAGGTAAGAAAAAAGATGGAATGGAAATCACGTTTCCAATTCCAGATCGTGAATCTTTAAGGGCTTTAGCCACAAAAGATAGGGAAGAAAAGTCGAGTGATGTTCGCAAAGCTGTTCTGGGTGCTGCGCGTGCAATCTATGTCAAGGGGCTTGTAGACGTAGTAGATGGGGGCATTTCACTGGAAAACAGTTACAAAATAAAAACGGCAGTAAAAATTGATACGAATGCTGTGTCGTATGAAGCGGTGATTCCATTTGAAAGACTTGGTATAAGTACTAAAGATCAATCGGAATTGGCTTTTAACGTCAAGATAAACGGTCTTATTATGCGGACGGTCGGCGGCGGATCAATGCCTATGGGTAGGTATAGGGGCTATGGTTACAGAGATCCCTACGGATATTATGGAAATCGACCGACAAGGAAAGAAGCCCGAAAAGAACCAGGTCAATGGCTCTTATTAAAACTGGCCAAACCATGAAAAAGACAATCAGATACTAAAACAATTTAATATCCTATTTAAATGACTTCTAAAAGAAAGGGCCTAAAGAAAACCTGTTGCGCTACGCATATAATCGTTTTGTTGGTTTTGGGATTTTGTACACCGGCAGCTGCGCAAACAGGTAAATCTGTCAACGGCGTGCTGAGAGATAGCACTGGGCTAAGCGTTATAGCCGCTTCTGTTAAGCTTATTTCGTCTGTGGATACCTTGCAGGCAAGTAGTGATGTTGATGGAAGATTTACCTTTAAAAATGTAAAGGGGACTAATTTTAACTTGTTTATCACAAGTTTAGGTTTCCGGCCCTTAAGTAAAGACTTTTCTTTTGATGGTAAGAACGAGCTAGACCTGCAACCTATTACGATGGGCTTTGAGTCGAAATTATTGGATGTAGTAAATGTAACAGGAGGTACCTTGGTAACCATGAAGGAAGATACTATTGAATATAATGCAAAGGATTACAGGGTGCGGCCTAATGCAATGACAGAGGAACTTATTAAGAAGTTGGACGGCGTAGAAGTAGACAAGGATGGGAATGTACAGGCGCAAGGGGAAAGTGTTGCAAGAGTAAGGATCAATGGAAAAGATTTTTTTGGAGGAGATGTAAAAACAGCTACAAAAAATTTACCGGCAGACATCATTGAAAAAATTCAGATTGTTGATGATTATGGCGACCAGGCAAATTTGACTGGAAATAGAACGGGTGAACCGGAGAAAGTACTAAATATTACTATTGCTGAAAGTAATAATAATGGGAACTTTGGTCAATTTGGAGCAGGGATAGGTACCAAGCCGGATGGTGTTGATGGTCAGAGATATCAAGTGGGTGGTATGTATAATTCTTTTACTGGGTCAAGACAGTTTTCTGTTTTGGGAAATATGAATAATAATAACAACCAGGCATTTGACTTTAACACACGTGGAGGTGGCGCTAGAAGAATGCCGGGTGGTGGCGGAAGGAGAATGGGAGGAGGATTTGGAGGGTCTGGAGGATTTGGTAGCGGAAGCAACGGCTTGACTGATTCTTATTCCTTAGGATTTAATTATCGTAAAGATTTTAATGATAAGCTGACGACCTACGGAAACTATAGCTACAATCATAGTGATAATACGGTAGTTAGTAGCGACTATATCCAGGATATATTTTCAGATGAACAGATTTTAAGAAACAGTAGCTCCAATACCAATGCTATCAGTAATAACCATCGCTTCGATTGGAATGTAGAATATAAACCCAATGAAAAGGCGTTTATTAAATTATCACCTACATTAAGTATCGGCAATAACAATTCCAGCGCCTATTCTTTTACCGAACAACTAATAAATAACGCACCTAGTAATAACATAGAGAATATCAATAACGATAAGTCTTTTACACCTAGTTATGGCATGAGTGGTTTGTTCAACTATAAATTGAATGAAAAAGGACGAAATGTTTTTCTTAATTTTTCATTAAATTCTTCTAAAACAGAACAAGATCAGGATAGAATTATAAATACGATAAACTATGCTACGGATAACCCCGATAGTATCTATCAAAAGCAGTTGGTTGATTTGAATAATAAAGGCTTTAATGGAGGCTCTTCTATTTCCTATATAGAACCACTCACTGAAAAAAGCAATCTGGAATTTAGTTACGACTTTAATTTTGCGAATTATGATAACGATCGTCAGGCGAATTCTCTGGATATCCTCGGGAACAGCATTCCTAATCCATCTTTGAGCAATCAGTACGATTACTCATTTATAACCCACAAAGCCGGATTAACGTATCGTTACCGAACAGATAAAATTGTTTATCAGTTAGGGGGAACTGTATTGCCGACAAGGTTAAAGGGGCATACCAATTTAGGCGGTCAGGACCTCTCCTTTGGCCGTAGTGGTTTCTATTTCATCCCTGTGGCTCGTTTTGAATACAAAGTTTCACGAACCCGGTCGTTTAATGTGGAATATCGGGGCAATGCTAGTGAACCTAGCTTCTCACAATTGCAGCCTGTAACAGATATCTCCAACCCACAGTTCCCCGTTACTGGAAATCCAAACCTAGCTGCTGAATTCAATCATACATTAAGTGCGCGTTATCGTAATTTTGATTTTAAATCAGGTAATATTTTCTTTGCTGTCATCAACGCGAACATGACGCAAGATAAAATAGCTACCGATAGAATAAGCTATCAAACGGATAGCTTAGGTCTTGTTCAGGAAACAAGATATCTAAATACGAGTGGGAATTACAATGCAAGGGGTTTCTATCATTATGCTAAACCTTTTAATAATCGTAAGTATGTTGTTTCATTAAGAGGCTCGGCTAATTTTAACAATAATGTCGCTTATGCGAATTCAATAGAAAACGTTGCGAAGAACTGGGTCTTAATGCAAGGAATTAATGTACAGGTAAATCCCAAAGATTGGCTGGAGCTTAGACCTGGCATTGATTTTACTTATAACACCACAAAAAATAGCTTACAAAGTAGGAGCAATCAAAATATCTCCACGTGGGCTGCTTCTATGTATGGCAATATTTTTATTACGCCGACCTTATTGTGGAACTTTGACGTAGCAAAAACCAGCAACAACGGTTACGTTGGTAGCGTGCAGGCCAATCCTTTAATTATAAACACCTTTTTAGAGAAACAATTCTTTAAAAATAAGAATGGAATGTTAAGATTGCAGGCTTTTGATTTGCTAAACGAACAGGTAAATGTTTCGCGGACAGTAGTTGAAAATAGAATTACCGATAGTCGTACTAACAGATTGGCAAGGTATTTTATGCTGTCGTTTACCTATCGTTTTCAGAAATTTGCAGGAAAGGCGGGTGCTGCATTGCCGGAAGACGACGGACCTAGACGATGGGATAGGGGTGATAGGCCGATGGGCGGTGGACGGGGAGGCCGATCAGGAGGATTTTAATAAAACAGCAATTTTAGCTAAGTTTGCCTTCCACAATGGACCATCATATTATTAATCTGTCCAACGGTATTCGTGTAGTGTTAAAACCGGATAATACCGTTGTTTCACATGCCTGTATTTTAATTAATGCAGGTACGCGCGATGAGCTGCCGCATCAATTCGGAATGGCGCACTTTATTGAGCACCTGTTATTCAAGAAAACTGCCCGTAGAAATACCAATCAGATCCTGAATCGGTTAGAATTGGTGGGGGCTGATTTAAATGCTTATACCACCAAAGAATATACATGTATTCATGCCTCTTTCTTAAAAGAGCATTTGGCAAGAGTCCTGGACCTGTTTGAAGACATTGTTTTTCATTCCCAATTTCCAGAAATCGAGATGGAGAAAGAAAAAGGTGTGATTTTAGATGAGATCGCTTCTTATCAGGATAGTCCGGAAGATGCTATTGCAGATGATTTTGAAGATTTGCTTTTCAGCGGGCACGCGCTGGGTCACAATATTTTAGGAACTGAAAATACACTTAAGGCTTTTAGCAGAGCAGATATTTCTGATTTCTTAGAAAAGAACTATTGTACTGATGAAATAGTTGTCGCCATAACAGGCAACTATTCAATTAAAAAAGTTAATCAGCTAGTGGAAACTATATTTGCTAAGTTACCGGCAAATTTATCAGGAAGAACCAGAAAGCTACTGTTAAGTTATCAAGCGCAACAGTTAAAAGTAGTAAAACCAATTGTACAAACACACGTTACGCTAGGAAATATTGCTTATGATCTGTATGATTCAAGGAAGACAGGTTTAATGGTACTTAACAATTTACTTGGTGGAATGGGAATGAGCTCTAGGTTAAACCTGCAAATAAGAGAAAAATACGGTATCGCCTATACAATAGAGTCAAACTATACACCATTTACCGATACGGGTATTTTTTCCATCTACTATGGAACGGATGCCGATAAGGCGACTAAAGCCAAAAAATTAGTGCAAAAGGAGTTAAAAAAACTTAAAGAGGAGAAGCTGGGTGTTCTGCAGATTCATCAAGCGAAAAATAAATTTATCGGACAGATAGCTCTTGGGGAAGAAAATCGTATGGGGGTACTTATTTCTATGGCCAAAAATATACTCGACTATGACCGTGTTAATACCTTGGAAGAGGTGGTGGAGAAAATTAATGCTGTCACCGCAAATGAAGTATTCGTGATTGCGAATGAAGTTTTTGATGAACGCCTCTTAAGCGAGCTTAACTTCGAACCCGAAGAGGGATAATTGCAGAAATAGACAATTTTATCTATTTTGGCACCGATATCCATTTAACGGAAGAAACGCTTATAATTTGCTTAAGAGTGTTTAATGCCAATTTTAGTGAGAGAATATTTGGAACCATTTTGGCGATGGTTCATTTTTTAAATTATACTGACGAATGAAATTACCAATAGTAGCTTACGGCGATCCTGTTTTAAAGAGAAAAGCGACTAATATAAAAGCGGATTATCCGGCACTGGATAGTCTTATTGAAAATATGTTTGAAACAATGTACGCAGCACACGGTGTAGGTATTGCTGCGCCTCAAATTGGTTTATCTATCCGCTTGTTCGTTATTGATGCTTCCCCTTTTGCGGAGGACGATGCGCCTGAACTGAAAGATTTTAAGAAGGTTTTCATCAATGCTGAAATATTTGAAGAGGAGGGAGACAAATGGGATTTTAATGAAGGATGCTTAAGCATTCCGGATGTGAGAGAAGATGTGAGCAGGCATAAAAAAATATATATCCGATATTACGATGAAAACTGGAAGGAACACGAGGAAACCTATGACGGCTTAGCGGCCAGGGTGATTCAGCATGAGTACGATCATATCGAAGGGAAATTATTTACCGATAGATTGAGTGTGTTGCGTAAAGCAATGTTAAAATCAAAACTTGATGCCATCAGTAAGGGACTAATAAAGGTAGATTATAAAATGAAGTTTCCTGCACAAAAAAGAAAGCGTTAATTTGCTTAACCGCCTACAAGAGGAAGAGAAAGTTTATAACGAACAGAAATAATCCGGATGAGGAATATTACACTTGCGCTTATAAAGGCGTTTGTATTTTCATTCACGCCTAAATTAGCAAGCACAATAAATAGGATAGCACCCGATAAACAAGCGGTTGCGTAAATTTCACGTCTAAAAATAAGCGGCGTTTCATTCATGAGCGTGTCTCTGGTGACACCTCCCATTACTGCAGAGAACATTCCTAATACAATTGCTGCAATGGCGCTGCTGTCTGCAGCCAACGATTTTTGAAGGCCTACAATTGTAAAAAAGCTTATCCCGATAGCGTCGAACATAAAAAGCGCTCTGCGGAGTTTTCCTAACGACTTATGCGTTATAAGGGCGATTATTACACCAATCAAAATCGCGAGAAGGTAATTGCCATCATCAACCCAAGCAGGGCGTGTGTTTAAAAAAACGTCACGTAAACTCCCACCTCCAATCGCGGTAACAAAGCCGGTAAAGGCAGCTCCGAATACGTCAATATCTCTGTCTTCGGCAGCCATCGTTCCTGAAATAGAAAAAACTAAAACACCAATTAAATCTATAATGTAAAGCAAATCCATAAAGAATCCCTAGGTTTATATATGATTTTGTTTTAATGGTTAGCATGTAAAATTTTCTGATAATACTCCCCGCTTACCATTCTTGCGCCCATCGACCTTAAATGTTCACTATCTATCTGGCAATCAATTAATTCAAATTTATTCAAATTGCAGAGATATATCAAGGCTAATTTGCTTGCATTGGGTAGTAAAGAGAACATGCTCTCGCCGCAAAAGACATGGTGTTTCTGCCCGCAGATTACGCCATATAATCCTCCGCAGAGCTGAGCATTTTGCCAAACTTCAATAGATATTGCAATTCCTTCTTTATTTAAACGGAGATAAGCTTCTTGCATTTCTTTTGTAATCCAGGTACCCTCCTGTCCAAACCTTTTAACTTTTGCACAAGTTGAAATAACATCTTGAAATGCTGTATTATAGGTAACAGTAAAAATAGCTGAACGGATAATTTTCCGCATACTCTTACTTACTTTTAGTTCACTGGGCAAGAGAATAAACCTTTCATGAGGGGCATACCATAAAATCGGCGTCCGATCGTCATACCATGGAAATATACCGTTATCATAGGCAAGCTCAAGCCTTGCGATGCTCAAATCGCCTCCAACAGCAAGCAACCCATCACTATCGGCAAGCGATGGGTCTGGAAACCAAATGTCATTCTCATCTAATTGGAAAAGCATTTTTATTAGCTTTAGCTATTAAACGTTCTTTGTTGCTCAAAATGTCGAAGATGCAAGGTCTTCATAAATAACCTCCTTGACTTTAATCCTCTTGGCGAGGTTCTTTACTTATTTTTTCAAAAAGTTTATCCATATGCTCAACATATTCATTTGTATCATCGATAAAGAATTCCAATTGTGGAACAATCCTTGCCTGATTTTTTATGCGAGCGCCTAATTTATAACGGATTTCTCCTGCATGACTTTTGATGTTTGCGATTGTTAGTTGTTTGTTTTTAGCATTGAAAAGGCTTAAATAAATGCGAGCAATGGCCAAATCCGGCGTCACTCTTACACGGGTAACAGTAACCAAAGTATCAGGAGCCCACGCACTTCCTTCACGCTGAAAAATATCCGCTAAATCTTGCTGTATAACACTTGCAAACCGTTGTTGCCTTTTACTTTCTGTTGTGGCCATAAAAATGTGATTTGATGGGTGATCTAATTAAACTTTCCCTAATATAATAAATTATTATAAGGATAACGGGCAGTGTGAATCTTAAGAACCTTATCATATAATAACTGCTTAAACTCTTCGATATTGTCCTTTTTGGCTGCCGAAATAAAAACTGCTGGGTTGCTATTCTTTGCCATCCAACTATTTCTAAAGTCATCTATTGTAATCGTTTTGGTTATTTCTTCGTATTGCGCTGGATCATCTTCGATTATTTCCCCAGGGTTGTACGCATCGATTTTGTTGAATACCGTTATAACAGGCTTGTCAATGACTCCTAAGTCTTTTAATGTTTCATTAACTGTGGCAATATGATCTTCAAAATTGGGATGAGAAATATCTACTACATGTACTAGAATATCAGCCTCGCGTACTTCATCTAAAGTTGATTTGAAACATTCAACTAAGTGGTGAGGCAGCTTTCTAATAAAACCAACGGTATCCGATAATAAAAAAGGAAGATTCTCGATAACAACTTTTCGTACGGTTGTATCCAACGTAGCAAAAAGTTTATTTTCTGCAAAAACTTCCGACTTTGAAATCATATTCATAATGGTCGATTTACCAACATTGGTATACCCCACTAACGCAACACGTATTAACTGCCCCCTGTTTTTGCGTTGTGTTTCATTTTGTTTATCTATTTGCTTTAACTTTTCTTTCAAGAGTGAAATCTTAGCCAAGATCATCCGCCGGTCACTTTCAATCTGCGTCTCTCCAGGGCCCCTCATCCCAATCCCTCCTTTTTGTCGTTCTAAGTGCGTCCACATCCTTGTTAATCTGGGTAAAAGATATTGAAGTTGTGCTAATTCGACTTGGGTTTTAGCCTGTGCAGTTTGTGCTCTACTGGCAAAAATATCCAATATAAGATTACTTCTATCGAGTATCTTAACCTTCAACTCGTTTTCAATGTTTCTTAGTTGGGAAGGGGACAGTTCGTCATCAAAAACGACCATATCGGCTTCTTCGGCCTCAACATAAGCCTTGATTTCATCTAGCTTTCCACTTCCAACGAACGTTGCCCGATCTGCTTTAAGCATTTTTTGTGTAAATATTTGAATAGTTTCTCCTCCTGCCGTTTCTACCAAAAAGGCTAATTCTTCTAAGTATTCTTTTTCCTGTTCGTCGGTCTCGTTAGGTGTAATGATCCCAACTAGAACTGCACGCTCAGATTTTATTGCGGTGTCATAATATTTTCTGATGGCCATATATATATTTTAATGGTATTGAAATTACTAATATAAATATTAGTATAAATTAATTGGGTCCTCTTCTACTATCTAACCAAGTATTTGCCAAGAGCCCACGGATTTAAAAAATTGAAATTACCCAAATATACGCACTAATCGCAAAATATGAGGTTCTATATAGCGATAATGAAGTGCTGAAAGGGTATTACATGACTGTTAATAATTGCTTTTCTGAATTTTTAGGATGCAAATATAAGATATTTATCTTATATTATAAAAAAATCAAGAGATTTTATCCCAACTAATCCCGGGATTCTTCTGTATAAGGGTATTTCGGAGTAATGCATTTTTAGGAGTGCTGAGTGTTGGATCTTCTTCGAAGATATGGATGACCGAATTTCTGGCCTCCTGAAGAATCTCCTGATCTGTCGTTAAATCCGCTAATTTTAGATCAAGTATTCCGCTTTGTTGGGTACCTGCAATGTCTCCAGGGCCACGCAGTTGTAGATCTGTTTCTGCAATCTCAAATCCATCGTTTGTGCGTACCATGGTGCTTAATCGGAGTTTCCCATCATTACTTAGTTTATTGGAAGACATCAATATGCAAAAGGACTGTTCTCCTCCTCTTCCAACGCGTCCTCTTAATTGGTGAAGTTGTGACAAACCGAAACGCTCGGCGTTTTCTATAATCATGACGGTCGCATTAGGTACATTGACCCCTACCTCTATTACCGTTGTTGCTACCATAATTTGCGTTTCCCCCCGCACAAAGCGCTGCATCTCGAAATCTTTATCTTTTGCAGGCATTTTGCCGTGAACAATACTTATTCTATATTTTGGTAGAGGAAACTCACGGGTTAGATTTTCTATACCTGCTTCGAGATGCATTAAGTCTAATTTCTCACTTTCTTTTATGAGTGGATATACAACGTAAACTTGCCTGCCTTTTTCGATTTCTTCTCGCATAAAGCCAAACATTCTCAATCGGCCACTTTCGAAGAGGTGGAGTGTTTTAATTGGTTTTCGGCCAGCAGGTAACTCATCAATTACCGATACATCTAAATCCCCATATAGGGTCATGGCTAATGTTCGAGGAATTGGGGTGGCTGTCATGACCAGCATGTGTGGAGGAAGATGATTTTTCCGCCATAGTTTGGCTCGTTGTTCTACTCCAAAGCGATGCTGTTCATCAATAACAACTAACCCTAGATTTTTAAATTTCACCGTGTCTTCTATTAAGGCATGTGTACCAACAAGGATATTTAACTCTCCATTCTCTAAGGCTTCATGAATTAATCTACGCTCCTTTTTTGGAGTGGAACCACTTAAGATTTTTATGCTTAATGGCAAGCCATCAATTAACTTTATCAATCCACTATAGTGCTGTTGAGCTAATATTTCTGTTGGAGCCATCATGCATGCTTGGCACCCATTGTCGACCGCTAATAACATTGTCATAAGGGCAACTACCGTTTTGCCACTGCCAACATCCCCTTGCAATAAGCGATTCATTTGTGCTCCTGTATGGGTGTCGTGCCGTATTTCCTTCAATACTCTTTTTTGTGCATTGGTGAGCGGGAAGGGTAACTTTTCTCTATAAAAAATATTAAAATTGTCACCAACTTCTTCAAAAATATGACCTTTGAATTTATGGGTTTGTAGAAGCTTATTTTTAAGTAACTTAAGTTGTATGAAAAAAAGCTCTTCAAATTTTAAACGCCTCTGAGCGGTTTGTAAATCTTGCTGGTTTGTTGGGAAATGAATGTTTAAAAGGGCTTCCGTTTTTGTAATAAGACGATGTTTCTTTAGTATATGTTCCGGTAACGACTCTTCTACCTTTTTTACTGCCCAGGAGATTAAACCTTCCTGAAGGCGTTGAATTCCTTTTGTATCCAGATAAAATTGTTTTAATTTTTCGGTCGAACTGTAAACCGGTTGTAGACTTAGATTTCCTATATTTTTTTTAGCGGGATTATACAGATCCATTTCTGGATGTGTCATCGAAAATTGCCCATTGTATAAGGTAGGCTTCCCAAAGATAATGTAAACGGCACCTACTGTGAGACTTTTTTCTAACCACCTGATACTTTGGAACCAAACGAGTTCCAATTCGCCTGTTTCATCTTTGAATTGAGCAACTAGCCTTTTTCCCTTTTTCTGGCCAATCAATTCGATGTTGATCAAGCGCCCGAGAATCTGAACATTCGACATCTCTGGCTGAAGCTGGTTTATCTTATAGAAGCGCGTTCTATCAAGATAACGAAAGGGATAATGATGGACTAGATCGTCAAAAGTGAATATATTAAGCTCCTTCTTCAAAAGGTCGGCCTTCTGGGGGCCAACGCCTTTTAAATATTCGATGGGGGAGCGTAATGTATATTCAATCACGGATTTGTTCTAATTAAATGGCTAGATCTGAATTTATGGTGACCTAGCCCTTCCACGCAATAAGTGAGATTTCTACATTAACATTCTTAGGAAGTCCTCTAACGGCCACCGTTTCTCTGGCAGGTGCATGCTCCGTGAAGTATGTTGCATATACTTCATTCACCGTAGAAAAATTAGCCATATCAGTTAAAAAGATAGTTGTTTTTACAACATCTGTAAAGGAGTAGCCTGCTTCCCTAAGGATGGCATTTAAATTTTCAAGGACTTGTTTCGCTTCGTCAGCAATGCTTCCGGAGATTAGCTCATTAGTGCTTGGCGACAGTGCAATTTGTCCGGAGATATATAATGTTCCTCCGGCTTTAATAGCTTGGTTATAAGGGCCGATCGGAGCTGGAGCGCTATTTGTGTTAATTATTTCTTTCATCTTTTTATTGTTGTTCAACTTAAATGTTGTTACTAAAATAATATTAACTTATACGTATAGGTGTTTTAAAAACAGTGCTGCTTTGATGCAAGTGATTAACTGAAAAAGATCCAGTCGACCAGTTTGTACAAAATTCCTAATATAAATAGCGAGATAGCTACTGTATTGATAATATGCATCACTTTAAGATTAAAGCTTTGCGGTTTATGAGGGTCTTTTTTTCTAAAAAAGTACATAACACGAAGTTAGTACTGATTGCCGAAATATCAAAAAAAAACCGCGGAACATTTGTTCCGCGGTTTTTATAATAACCTGCTTAATAGACAGGATTATTTTTTGAATTGTACGTTACGGTTCAATTGACGACCTTCTTCTGTAGCGTTAGAAGCTACTGGTTTAGTTTCGCCATTGCTCGTTACATTAACTTGAGCAGCAGGTACTCCAGAGTTAACTAAGTAATTTTTTACAGAGTTAGCACGGTCAAGACCCAACTGATAGTTGTATTCAGTAGTACCTTCTTCAGATGCATTACCTTCTAAGTTAAGAGTAGCACCGCTAGAACGTAAGTCAGCAGATACTTGATCTAAAGTAGGGTAAGAGCTAGTTTTTAATACTGAGCTATCAAACTCAAATTGAATGTTTGAATAAGAACCTGTTGATAAAGCAGTAGTATCTGGCTCAGGGAATTTAATAGGACATCCAGAACCGTCAACTTGAGTACCAGCAGGAGTGTTAGGACATTTGTCAAATTTGTCAGCAACACCATCTCCGTCAGAGTCAGTACTTAAAGCTTGAACAGTAGATTCAAGAGCGCTTACACGTTGTTTCAACGCATCAACTTCATTTCTTAATTCAGGATCTTTTAACTCATCGTAAAGAGCAGCAACTGGGTTAGCCCAAGTTAAGCTTTCTTTGTCTTTGCTTCCTAATGAGAATTCTAGACCAGCATGAGTATAAGAGAACTTATCATTGCTAGATCTTCCTTCAACTGGACCAAATAATAATTTAGTGTCAACAAAGTTCATGGTGTAACCTAAATCTAAAGCCACACGATCAGATAATTTGAACTTGAAACCTACACCTACTGGAACGAAAGCTTCACGTGTGTAATCTTTGTCATGCTTTGCTTCTCTGTCTGTTAAGCTTTCTCCCCAATTGCCTTTGTTATCCCAAGAAGCACCTGTACCGTCATTGTTAGCATACATTACAGGATTGAAAGCCATCAAACCGTAACCTACGCTAGCGTAGAAGTTAACAGCGTTTTCTCTTCTTAAGAAATCGATAGTAGCGAATTGGAATACACCATTCAAGCTAACTGCATACTGAACATCAGTTTGAGCCGATTGATAAGTGTTACCATCCCATGCATTTCTTGTAGGGAATGCATCTTCATTATGTGCAAAAATACGTCCTCTATTTGCGTCTAATTGCAAACCAAACCAGCTAGAGAATTGTTTGCGAACATTGATTCCATAATATTCTCTAACAGGAGCTTCGAAAAGTCCAACTTTATTACCAAAAGCATTAGAACCTCCCACTAATACATTAGGAGAAGTTATACCACCATTGATACCAATGGACCAGGTTCTGTATTGGCTTCTTCCGCCAAATACTTTAGCATCTTGTGCTTGAGCTGCCCCAGTGAAACCTAAGGCGGCAATCAAAGAGCAAGTTACTGCTTTTTTGATTGTAGAATAGTTCATACTTCGTTTTTTTTTAAAGGTTAAACAGTTTTAATTGTATAATTTGTATACAAAAATAGTTATTAGTTTTATTCATGCAACATTAGCAAATACTATTCCAAAAAAAATACCAGCCATTTTACACTATTTATTATGCAATAGGGTTATAATTAGCACTTACTCATCTGTTGTAATCTGCTGGTTATAAATGAATTGAAGTAATTTAATGATTGTATGTGATGTCTCATAAAACTTTTAGAAGGTTATAAAAAACGAATTTTTATTTTTTATAATTTGTCTATTATCACTACAATATTGACTTAAATATAGTACAATTTACTTTTTTCCTGTTTTGATTATCTGCCTTACGTTCTTAGCCAAACGTACTTTTAGGTATATTAAGCCAGCAATTCCTATAATGCTCCCTGTTAAAATTAAGTATTGTTTTTCATTATAGGAGGCCACTGCACAGTAGGCCAGCACAATGATTCCGATATTTAAAAATATGTTATATAGAATTTTTTTGCCCATGCTGATTAATAAACTGGCATACTTGGATCGAACGTTTCCTTCCATGCAAGAATTCCTCCTTGCAAATTTGCGAGGTTAGTATAGCCTTCCTTTTCTAAAAGTAAAATAGCTTGTGCGCTTCTTTTGCCGCTTCTGCAGTGGATTATTACCGGTTTATCCTTACTTATTTTAGCCTGTTCAAGCAGTATTTCTGCCAACGGTATATTCTCGCCATCTAAATTGGATGTTTCGTACTCAAACTCTTCCCTAACATCAATAAGCTGGAAATCTTCTTGTTGATCGATTTTTTGCTTTAATTCTTCTACGGTTATTTCTTTCATGATCGTACTTTTAAGAGAATTAATTTTATTTCGTCAAAGCTATGGATTTTGTTTAACTTTATCACTAATTCAAACTTAAATTTCAGCTATTAATTGTTTCGTAAAATGGGCATTAATAACAGCAAATCGTAAGCTATAATAACATATATGATAAGACTACTCTTATGTTTTTTGGTGATTTTTAGTTCATGTGCAGTAAAAAAAGATACGCAACTGGCTATGGACGAACTGCATGTGGAAAAAGTAATAAACACATTGGCCGCTGATGAGATGTTTGGGAGGGGAGTATTCACACCTGGTATTGACAGTGCTGCCAATTTCATTTCGAGAGAATTCAAAAGCGCTGGACTCAAGATGCTGCCTAACAGCGATTCCTATTTACAGCGGTTCAACGCTATTCAGGTGAGACCATCTATTTGCGAGATAACTATAAATGGAGAAGTGCTGCCAGAGGGTAATGCCTTCGCTATAAGTGAACAAACAGGATTAAATTGGAATGAAAACCCGGAAATCATAACGAAGTCAATTGTTAGTGGTGATAATTTTAGGCAGAGATACCGTGAAATAATTAGTGAAAATAAGGACGCTATCGTTTATGTAAACGAAGCTTTCTCGGAAGAGTTTAATCAATTACGACATCATATACAAGGAGGGCGAATTCTATCCGGCCAATTAAGGGAAGGCAAAGCGTCATATATTTTTGTGTTAAGAAATGAAGTAGCTAGGTCTTTTCGGGTGAATTACGCCGGTGCTGTCACTACGGGGAGGCTTTCCAATGTAATAGGGGTATTGCCGGGAAAATCTAGACCGAATGAATATGTCGTATTTTCAGCGCATTACGATCATTTAGGAGTGATTGAACCTGTTGGTCAAGATTCGATAGCCAATGGCGCCGATGATGATGCTTCGGGTGTCACTGCGGTAATCAGTCTGGCGAACATTTTCGCTCAACAACACAATAATGAGCGGACCTTGATTTTTGTGACCTTCACAGCGGAAGAATCAGGTGGCTTTGGATCCAAATATTTTTCCGAGCAACTAGACCCAAAAGACGTTGTGGCAATGATTAATATCGAAATGATTGGCAAAGATTCTAAATTTGGTCCCAATACCTTATATATAACGGGATTTGATAAGTCCGATTTGGGGAAAATAATGCAAGCGAATGCGAAACGTACCGGTTTTGCTTTTCATCCAGATCCTTATCCCGATCAAAATCTTTTTTATAGAAGTGATAATGCCACATTGGCTGCTTTAGGTGTGCCGGCACATACTGCATCCACTTCACAAATCGATCAGGATAAATTCTACCATACCGTAAAGGACGAGCTCCAAACGCTTGATATTAAAAATATCATCTCATCCATAAAGGCAATCGCTATCGGAACAACATCTATCATTTCAGGGAAGGATACACCAACTCGAATTCCACCGCTTAAAAATTAATTTTTTCAGCAATGAAAATGCGAGGCTCGTCAAAATAAATTTCGTAAAGACCATCTTGTTGAGTCTTATATTGGTGTAGATTTATTTTCATGAGACCTTTAGTGCTAATCGGTTTGCTGGCATAGCTGTCTATAATTTCATTGGCTGTTGCCCACTTATTAAAACCGGATCTTATAGCATATATTTTTTTACCGTCTTGAAAGATAACAATATTGATTAAGTCGAGGTAGGGAGAAAGTTTTGCGGGGGAAAGGTCGGACGAAAGAATGTTAACAGCTGGGTAACCTTGTCTAACCAGAAAGTTTAAGGCAGTATCTATAAAAGAAGATCCCTCCTGATAGATGAGTGTTACATTGTCCTGTTGGGTAAATGTCTCATGATGGCTAACAATGATATCAATATTCAGCCCTTGTTCCGCTAACTTGATTGCAGATGATTCATTTGCAATGATGGTTGGCGTCCATTCTAAAAGTTGTCCGAAAAGCTCCGCATCGAGCGCTTCAACATCGGAAACGATTAATGCAGGTTCTTGTTTTTCCTTTACAATATGATGAGACGACATCTTTTCCGCTTGAAAATTTTGTTTATAATAGCTAATGGTTTATTAACCTGATAAACCATTAGCTAACTCATTACTTGTTCAAGACTTCTATGATAGGACTACCAATGCTTCCATTAGGTTCTTGTATGTGAAGAAGTCCGGCTACCGTTGCCGCAATGTCTGTCATATTGGTAACTCGGTTAGTAGCGCCATGTTTTATACCCCAGCCCATCCAGACGAGGGGAATATGCGAGTCATATGGATTCCAATTACCGTGTGTAGTTCCGGTAGACTTTGGAGAGCCACTGTACCATTGAGGTTCTAGTACAATTTGAATAGCACCGCTACGCTTGTAGTTATAGCCATTGATTATACGTTCTTTTATACGCGCTGGAATAGCCGCCTCCGATGCTTTATCCATATCTGTTACAAAAGCTACTCCCTCCAAGGTTTTTAAATAATTGATAGCTGCGGAACGAATGGCAACCTCATCAAGATTTTGCTGTTTAATCAAGGTATTATTTAAATGTACTTGATAATTGCTTAGGCTAATGACAATCTTTTCCTGGCCAAATTTTGCCTTTAACAAATCATTCAAACCTTTTTGTGCTGTTTTTGAATTAAAATATCCACCATTTCCTTTTTGGTCTGTAAAAAATTGAGGATTATGGGCTGCACCGTGATCGGCAGTCAAAAAGATAGTGTATTGTCCCTCGCCTACAGTTTGATCAAGATATTTGAAAAAGCTTTCTAAATCTTTGTCAAGGCGGAGATAATTATCTTCCACTTCAATAGAATTGATAGCAAACTGATGACCGATTTTATCTGGAGAGGAGATACTTATAGCTAAAAAATCTGTACATCCTTCCGGATTATTTCCCATCTGTTCATTGGCCACGGCGGCTTTAGCGAGTTCCAATGTTAGGGTATTACCATAGGGAGTGGTAGCTACTAAGCCTAGTCCGTTTTGTTTAATTAATTGAGATGTTTTGACGGGAAAAATGGCCTTTTCTGTTCCTTTGAATTTTCCCTCGTAAGGATTATCGTCGGCTATACTCTGTTTATAACTTGCAATTGGGTACAGTGTGTTCCAATCTTGCTTTAAATATTTCTCGGCTAGCTTCTGCTTATTGAAGTCTTTTACCCATTTAGGTAAGTCTTTCATATAAAATGAACTACTTATCCAATCACCACTGTTATCAAACCAATAAGCTGCATCTGCAAAATGGCCGGCAGGCAAAATTGCTCCTCTGTCCTTTATTGCTATTCCTATTACTTTTGAACGGAAATTTGTTGCCAATTTAAGTTCGTCAGTAACGGTTGACGCGAGTAAATTTTTAGGAGACATTTTTCCCGCGCTATTGTCAACAGCTGTTCCCACAGGTATTGCACTGTCGTCTTCGGTACAATACATATTTTGGCCCGTTGCTTGAATAATGAAATCATTTCCAGCGATGCCATGTATCGCGGGCGTTGTGCCTGTATAAACAGAACTATGGCCTATGGCGGTAATTGTTGGAATATAATTAATATAGGTGTTTTCGCAACTGAAACCATCGTTCAATAAACGCTTAAATCCACCTTCACTATATCGATCAAAATATCTATATAAATAATCCCAACGCATCTGATCAACCATTATGCCAACCATTAGCTTTGGCCGTTCAACATTTTTTGAATTGTTTGGCTGTGCACGTAAAGCAAAAATACTAAAGAAGCACCATAGAATAAAAAGTCGTTTTAATACCATATTATAAGTTGTTTGATGGCAAACTTCGTAAATTATGAGATGAAATAGGAAGTTCTCATGTGATTTTTCTGTTATACTTATCCTGATATAAAGAAAAAGGCATCCGCCAGATGAAGGATGCCTTTTAATAGTGATTAATTAACCTTAAACCAATAGTCTCACTGGCTCTTCGAGCAATGATTTAACGGTTTGTAAAAACGCAGCACCTGTCGCGCCGTCTACTACGCGGTGGTCGCAACTAAGCGTTAATTTCATAATATTGCCTGGAACTACGGCACCATTTTTAACTACTGGAACCTGTTGGATACCTCCAACAGCTAAAATACATGCATCCGGCGGATTAATGATGGCTGTAAACTCGTCTACACCAAACATACCTAGATTGGACACTGTAAAAGTAGAGCCTTCCCAGTCTTTAGGCTGTAGCTTTTTTGCTTTTGCCCGTTGAGCATAGTCTTTCACTTCAGCGGAAATATGAGACAATGTTTTTCCATCTGCAAAACGAACTACCGGAACAAGTAATCCTTCATCCACAGCGATGGCTACGCCAACATTGACATGCTCATTATAGCGTATCTTATCTCCTAACCAAGAAGAATTAACATTTGGATGTTGTTTTAACGCAACAGCAACAGCTTTAATTACCAGGTCATTGAATGATACCTTTACGGGAGCGATTTCATTAATTTTTGTACGGGCAGTAATTGCACTGTCCATATCTACCTTAATGGTAACATAAAAATGTGGAGCGGTAAAGAGACTTTCAGAAAGACGTTTAGCAATGGTCTTACGCATTTGCGTTATTGGTTTTTCTGTATAGCTTTCTTCACCTATAAATTGAGGAATAGTAACCGCCTTCGCCTCACCACTTGTTGCAGGGGCTTGTGCCTCAGTTTTTGCTTTAGCAGCAGGCGTGAAAGATTCTACGTCTTTTTTTATAATCCGACCGTTTTCAGTAGATCCTTTTACATCAGCAAGGTCAATACCTTTCTCTTTTGCTATCTTTTTTGCAAGTGGAGAAGCTTTAACTCGTGAATCACTGGTTACAACTTCCTTCTCTGCCGCTTTTTCTGTCGCTACCTCCGCCTCTTTTTCAGCAGTACTTTCGGCCTTTTTAGCAGGCTTACTACTTTTTTGCTTTAATAAAGGAGTAACATCAGTACCCTCTTTGCCAACAATGGCTATAATATCGTTTACTTTAGCCGCTTGTCCCTTCTCTACACCTATATGTAGAAGCGTGCCTTCTGCATAAGCCGTAACTTCCATCGTGGCTTTATCTGTCTCTACATCGGCAATAACGTCATCACTTTTTATTTTATCACCCACCTTAAAATGCCATTCAGCGATAACGCCTTCTGTCATAGTATCACTTAACAAAGGCATAGTAACAACGGTAGCACCTAATGATTCAGCGCTAACTTCTTCCCCTTCATCTTCACTTGCCGTCTCCTCCTGAGGAGCCTTTTCTGTTTCCTCTTTCTTAGCTTCTTCCTTTTTTGCTGAATCACCGCTTTGTCCATCAAGCAGCGATTTATAATCTTCCCCTTCTTCACCAAGCACGGCAATCACCGCATCTACGGGTACAGCTTCCCCTTCTTTTGGACCTATATATAATAATGTACCTTCTTGATAGGATTCGAAATCCATGGTAGCTTTATCGGTTTCAACTTCAGCAATTAAATCTCCGGAGCTAACCTTATCGCCTACCTTTTTATGCCATTTAGCAATCACACCCTCTGTCATGGTGTCACTCATTTTAGGCATTCGAACTACTTCAGCCATAATATTATCTTGGGTTATATTTTTATCTGTTAAAATTAATTATTGTAATGCAATTTCGCTTAATCTAATATATATGGATAATCTTTTTGCACATACACATCTGTATACAACTCTTCTGGTTTGGGGTAATCAGACTCTTCAGCAAATTTTACCGATTCATCAACAATACGTTTTACTTCAGCTTCTTCTTTTTCAAACCATTGCTCATCCGCGTAATTGTTCTCCAAAATAGCATGTTTTACAGCTGCAATAGGATCACGTTCTTTATATTGCTCGAGTTCTTCTTTCGTACGGTATTTTGCAGGGTCTGACATAGAATGCCCTTTATAGCGATAGGTGCGAATTTCTAAAAAGGTAGGGCCTTCTCCCGTGCGGGCGCGTTGTACCGCTTCATCCATTGCATTGTGGACGGCTACTACATCCATCCCATCAACAGGTGCACTAGGCATATCAAAACCTAATCCCATCTTGTATATATCGATCATATTGGTGGTCCGTTTAACAGACGTCCCCATTGCGTATCCATTATTCTCACAAACGAAAATTACAGGCAGTTTCCAAAGCATTGCCATATTGAAGGCTTCATTTAGTGCACCTTGCCTTACAGCGCCATCTCCCATATAACATACGCAAACATTATCTGTACCGTTGTATTTTTCTGCAAAGGCGAGACCGGCACCGAGAGGAATCTGGCCCCCTACGATTCCATGACCACCTGCAAAGTTGTTCTCTTTATCGAAGAAGTGCATAGAACCGCCTTTTCCTTTAGAACAGCCTGTTACTTTTCCAAATAATTCTGCCATTGCAGCATTTGGGCTCATTCCTTTAGCTATGGCATGTGCATGATCGCGGTAAGCGGTAATCATCGAGTCTTCCTTGCGTAAAACAGACATCGCTCCGGCAACCACGGCTTCTTGACCTATGTAGAGATGACAGAAACCACGTATTTTTTGTTGACCGTAAAGTTGACCTGCTTTTTCTTCAAACTTACGCATAAGTAACATCGACTTATACCACTCTAAATATGTTTCTTTTGTTATTGCTGTTGAACTCATTGCTTTATGTTCGTGTACTTAATTAACTGGAAGGCAAATCTAATCAATTGTTGTGAGATTCATAGAATGTAGACAAGAGAAAGTGCATTATTATTCATATTTTATAAGGTAAATTTTAATAAGTGTCTACTAAACAAGACAAGTGTCAAAAAAATGTTAAAATTGTGTTTACTTTTTTTGACAAAGCAAAACTTTTACTTTAGATTTGCGACTCAACCTATTAGAGTATGAATAGAAATTTACGCTAGAAAACACATTTTGTTAACCTTTAAAAGGGTTAATCAGACCTTGTAGTGCAAGGTTGATAACCTCATAAAAGTAAATTAACCCGAATGAAAAAAAAGCTTTTGGTAGTATGCATGCTACTGGGTGGTTTATCAGCAGGTCTGAAAGCCCAAACATCAACCGAAAAAACCGGCTCTCCTGAAGACCCTGATAATCTAGCAAAAGAATATTTCTCTCAAATAATGGGGATCGCTGCCTCCGCTACTACTAATACAAAACTTTATCAATTTGTTTACGACTGGATCGGAACCCCTTATCGTTTGGGTGGGAAGACGAAGAAGGGAATAGATTGTTCGAAATTTGCATATGAAGTATATGAAAAAGTATTTAATACTTCTATAGGCAACAATTCGCGAAACATTTATACACAGGTTGACCCCATTAATAAAAGCGAATTAAAACCCGGCGATCTGGTATTCTTTAAAATTCGAAGCAGGTCTATTACACATGTAGGTGTTTATCTTGGTGATAGAAAGTTTGCGCACGCCTCCACCAGTAGGGGGGTTATGATCAGCAATCTAGACGAAGCTTATTGGAGACGTTATTATTTCAATGGCGGACGTATGTTGAAAGCTCAGAACGAACCGAAAGAGGAAGAAATTCTTCATTTAAATTAGAAAAGTCTTAATGTGGCCGTAAAAAGACTGTTTGTTTATTCTTAATGTGTTCTGCACGAATTGCTTTCTGTTCACTTTCTTATTAACCTTAACGGCTTCCCTAAAACCAGGCTTTTTAATCTGATTTTTTAATACTTATCAAATTTGCTCAACGGATTTTTTCTGCTAAGTTTGTCCTAATGCCATTCGACACATGTTCGATCACTGGCCGATGGTGATTGGGTACGGCTGCATTATGTCATTTATCTTTTAAGGAAGCCAAAATATTAGTATTTTTATACACAATAAATAGAGATTATGGTAACTGATAAGGTGTTAATCTTAGATAAAGATCAGATAAAGAAAAAGATAAGTCGCATTGCTTATCAGATATTAGAAGATAACTTTGAAGAACCGGAGCTAGTATTAGCGGGTGTTGCCGATAGAGGTTACATATTGGCGGAGCGTTTGAAAGAAGAATTACACCAGATTTCAGGTGAATTGAACGTAACACTCATAAAAATCACCCTGGATAAAATAAGTTCCACTCTTATTGCTGGTACAGATGTACCGGTATCTAATGCAGAGAATAAAGTTTTAATTCTTGTAGATGATGTGCTTAATAGCGGGCGAACCTTAGCGTATGGCTTGGGCGTATTTTTGAATGTGCCTTTAAAGAAGATGCGCACTGCTGTGTTGATTGACCGAAGTCATCATAAATTTCCTGTAATAAGCGATTTTTCAGGCTTGAGACTTTCTACTATATTAAATGAACATGTATCAGTAACATTGAAAGGTTACGAAGACGAGGAGGATGCCGCGTATCTGCATTAAAGGCTTTGTCAGAACAGAACATATTGAGTTGGCTTCTTCTGCGCCAATTCTTCCAAAACTGCTTAAATACAATACAGGGTTTACTTTTAAAGCTGATTAATTTTCAACTTCATGCCTGGCTTGATCGCATTGCCACTTATGTTATTTGCTGCTTTAATGTTACGTACGGTTACGCCTCTATATTTTTGTGCTATTCCAGATAACGTATCTCCTCGTTTAACACGGTAAGTAATGTAGCTTGCAGATGATCTTCTTGTCTGGTTTAATGAGCGTGATGAAGCGGATGGTTGAGAAATCTTTAACCTTTGTCCGGGTACAATCGCATTTCTTCTTAAATTATTCCACGCTTTAAGATCTTGTACTTCTATGTGGTATTTATTTGCAATTAATGCTAAGCTTTCACCTCTCCGTACTCTATGGTAAATAGCTTTCAGGTCACTATTAGCCGCTGTTATTACCTGAACGGGCCCGTTAGATGGGTTATTCAGTGCTGCATATAAACTCGCATAAGCGGTTTTGTCAACAGCTGGAACTACTAATCTCTTGGGAGCTTCTGGCGTACCATTAATGATATTCTTTTTGTACGCCGGGTTTAAAACAACTAATCTATCGATATCGATAGAAAGGGCCTCTGCTACACCAGATAGTGGTACAAACTTGTCAATTAAAATAACATCGGTTCCTTCAATATTAGCGGCAAGGTTTTCAGAAGGGGTAGTAATCCCTAACGCCTCGCTATTGCTTAAAACATAAGTCATCGCAATAAAGGCAGGAACGTAATTTCTGGTTTCCTGTGGAAGGTATTTCCTAATCGACCAAAAATCTGGTTTAGATAGGCCAGAACGTTGAATAGCCCTTGCCACATTTCCTTTCCCGCAATTGTAGGAAGCGATGGCTAGCTGCCAATCGCCAAACTCATTGTATGACTCTTTAAGGTAGGCTGCCGCTGCGTAAGTTGCAGCATATGGGTCTTTCCTTTCATCCACATAATTGTCTATGTTAAGATCAAACGCTTTCGCTGTGGCAAACATGAATTGCCATGGACCCGTCGCTCCCACGCGCGATACCGCATGTGGATTTAGCGCAGACTCTATAATGGATAAGTATTTTATCTCTTGAGGCACATCTGATTCAGTAAAGACTTTTTCATAAATCGGGAAGTAATACTGCGCCAAAGAGTTCATTTTAGAAAGATGGTTCTTATAGCGACTCGACGTATATGCATCAATGTACGACTGTACGTAACTATTGTACGTCAATGGTACAGCTCCCTGCAATGTGTCAAGTTGCTTTTTGATGTTTTGCGGAGATAGATACCAGGAAGGGTCATGTGCATTAAGAGATGAGCTTGTCGTATCTGAAGATGAGAGAAGTGTTTTGCTGTCTTTGCTTAAAGGTTCGTCGGTACCCTTGTTTGTTGTTGCTTGCGTAAACTGAGCACAAAACAACATACTTACGGCGAATGCCGAAAATCTTTTTAATGTCATGTCTTATATGTATAGGTTGTTGATTTCAATGAGCTCTAATTATCTATTTTTTATGTTAGTGTCTTTTATAAACTATAGAACACTTGGTAAACAGTAGATTATGATAAAGAAACGTTCAACTTGTACTTATATTATGCGAAAATAAATTTTTTATGGAAAGAAAAAAGTATAAAGGCTATTATAGAACCAATATATGTTCTATAATAGCCTTTATTGCGTTATTAAAGGGCGAATTTATTGCTTCTCGTCCTTAACTTCATCTTTAGTTGTTCCAGCCTGACCGTCTTTAAACTCACGTACTCCTCTGCCTAGTCCACGCATTAATTCAGGGATTTTTTTTCCTCCAAATAATAATAATAAGGCTAGTACGATAATTGCTATCTCAGGCCCACCGATCATAGCTAACAAAACTGTGTTTAACATAACTTAATATTTAAATTCTTATACAATCTACCGAAGTAGTTTTTTATCTTGTGATGTATTATATACGTAATTACTCTATAGTTAGTTTACAAACTTAGACAAAATTGCTAATATTCACAATTATTTGCTAAGTATCTTCTTCAATACAAACCAATTAATAGAGAAGAAACGCCAATACCGAGTTTTTAATTCCAAACCGGATTGTAAACACCTCATCAGTTTAATTGCCAGCTAACCAACTGCTTGGATTTATTGGTGAAGTACCTTGCCATATTTCGAAATGCAGATCTGATGTCCCCTCTGTAGGGTCCACCGCAACCGCGCCAATCGCTTGCTTAACAGTCACCTTTTGATTTTTCGAAACGCTTACACTCTTTAGGTTTTGATAAACCGTAAAATAATTACCATGGCGAATAATGACAGCATATTGATTCTGCATCTGGAATACCGTCGATACCACCCCATCGAACACAGCCCTTACTGGCGCTCCGGCAGCAGTGCGTATGGTTAAACCATTACTGCTTACTTTCACACCTTTACCATATGTATATTGTCCATATCCTTGTGTAATAGATCCTGAAGCAACTGGCCAAGGCAGCTTTCCACGGTTTCCTGTGAAATCAGCGGCGAGCTTGGCTGCCTCCGGTGTGGATAATAAGGCCTCTTTATCGCTTGTTTTTGCTGTTTTCTCAGGTGCTTTTGCATTTGGATTCTTTTTTGCCTCTTCGGCTGCTCTTCTTCGAGCTTCTTCTTCGGCTATTCTTCTAGCCTCTTCAATTTCCCTGCGAATGGCTGCCTGAATTGCCCGAGCTAATCGCGCATCTTCCTGCTGCTTCTTATTTAACTCTTGCTTATACTCCTTTTCTTTTTGTGTCAGGTCATTCAGTGCCCTGGATTTAACCGTCTTTTGTCCATCTAACGTTTTCTTTTCTTTTTCCTGATCAGTTAAAAGAGCAACTTTTTCCTTTCTATTTGTAGCTAATTCGGCAATTTTTTGTTCGATACTTTTTTGGGTATTTTCAATTTCCTGTGCCTGTTTTTTTCTGGAATCACTAAATTGTTGTAAATATTTTAAACGCTTATAGGCCTGATTGAAGTCGTTCGACGCAAAGAGAAACATTAATTTGTTATAGGCACTTTGATTACGGAATGCAAACTGTACCATCGATGCATAACCCTTTTTCAGTTTGGCCAACTCGGCTTGTAAAGATCGTATGGTATTGGTGTTTTTGTTTATCTGTTTTTCTATCAAAGTCATCTCCGTGTTGATAGTACTTATTTTTTTTACACGAAGATTAATTTGGGCATTGAGGGCATTTACCTGTTTAAGCGATAACGATTTGTCTTTAGAAGTGGAACGAAGGGTGTTATTTAGTAGTTCTATTTCACGCGTCAATGCTTCGCGTTGTTTTTTTAATTGTGCACTCGACTGTGCCCATCCAGAAAGGGCTATGCATGATAAAACTACTATACAGAAAATTGTTTTTATCCGAATCATTCTCTTCTTTAAACCATTTGACCGATATATGTTACATCGTTATTTTAACAGATTTATTGCCAACGAAAGTAATAAATATTCTCTAACTCTTAAAACTAGTTCAAGGCGCTTCTTTTATTTCTTTGTATTTCGATGGAATAGTAAAAGGCATTTCCACCGCTTCATCCAACGCAATGCGATTATACTTCAGTTGTAAAGCCAATTTTAACGCTACTGAATTTGCCTGGAGGTAAATGCTTCTAGCGATGGGCTTTTTATTGAGCGTTTCAAAATCAGTATAAGTGGTGGTCACCGTTCTTTCTCCATCATTTACACTTAACTCATTGTTTATTGTTTTAAATGCTTCATTGGTTTGTATAGTAAAGCTTAAATTATTAACAATGCCATTTAATACATATCCTACGCTATTCTGTTTTGCTGCTTCGGGATATTGAAGCGCTTGATCGAGCATGTTTCCTACTAAAAGAGATTGTAGATTATCATATGATATCTCTTCTGATGCAAATCGATAAACAAAATCAAATGGTCTATCCACGAAAGTGCCGTTTAATCGATTCATCACTTTGAATCTCTCAGGCGTGATCAACACCCTTGCTGCTTCAATACCTAAAACGGTTGTAATGGATATCCAGATGGCCTGCCCATTTTTTATACGAATGTTTAAAGTAGCGTCGTAATTGTCTTTATTTATTGCAACCGATGACTTCGCTTTCCCACTAAAAGTTTGGAATAAGAGCTGGTTTTTATTTATCTCCGCTACAACAAAAGGAACCGCAACACTCGCTGCTTTTTCCGGTTCATTTGCCTTCACTAAAGCCTTCTTGCTTTTACATGAAATAACCAGGAAAGCAAAAGAAATACATAAAAATATAACAAGCGGAAAGCTTGCCCACCTATGTTGAGTTAACTGAACCAAAGGCTTATTGTTGCTCCAAATACTTCTTGGCATCTATTTTCTTTGATAACAGTTCTACATTCTCTCCGGTATTTTGGGCAGTAGCCTTCGCTTCTTTCCATTTGCTAACTGCTTTATCGATATCGCCAAGTTTAAATAAGATGTCTCCATAGTGCTCTAACAGCGCGCTCGAAGATTCACCCGAATTAGCTATTGCCTTTTCAATCCAGGTAAGCGCTTCTTTATAATTTCCTTGCTGAAAAAGAACCCATGCATAAGTGTCCTGAAATGTAGGGTTGTTCGGTTCCAGTTCATTTGACTTTTTAGACATTTTAGCCGCTTGATCTAAATTAGCTTTTCTTAAGGATAAATAATAAGCGTAATTATTAAGGGTGCCTACATTGTTGCTGTCTAAAGTTAATGCCTCATGGTATGCTTGATCGGACTCATTAGACATATCTAAGGCATGATAGGTGTCGCCTAAACTACTATATACTTGCGTTAAAAGCGGGGTGTTTTTTTCGTCGACAAAATTAAGGGCTGCTTCGAAACAACTTCTTGCATCGGTATATTTTTTTTCCATTAAGAAGGCATGTCCGGCAAAAAATTGCGTTAATGGTTGCTGAGGGAATAAAGCAGAAGCCTTGTATGCGTGAGATAGTGCTTCCTTTTGCATGCCTAATGTTAACTCAATCTGGAGTAATTGTTCCCAAATGGTATTTACCCTGCTGTTAAGATCAATGGCTTTGAGGTATTGATCTCTGGCCTCTTTGAGCTTTTTTTGCTGCGCTAAGATGTCCCCATATAATGCAAAAGCACGTGCATCAGTAGGATATGTTATAGTAAGCATATCTGCCAGATCCAAAACAACCGGTGTTATCTCCTTATTTTTAGGATCCGACATAAGGCTTATCAGCAAACGCATTTTTCCTTCAAAGTCCATCCGATCACTCGCAAATGCCAGTTTGAGCTCTTTATTGGACCTCTCGTCATCTTTTAAACTATGGTATGCGTCAGCTTTGCTAAGCGAAATATAAGGGTCACCCGGAATATGTTTATGCCCGTCGTCCAAAATTTTGAGAGCCTCCTTCGGCTGATTCATCTTTAAATAAAGATTCGCCAAGAGGATATAGCCTTTAGAACTATCCGGTTGCTGTTTGATGAGCGAAGAGAGCTCTTCAATTGCTTTTTTTGGCTGGTTCTGCTTCAGATAAATTTCTTGGCGCGCAACGAGGATATTATCGTCCGACCCAAATTTCTTTTCTATGCCACTATAAGCTTCAAGAGCTTTCTCAAGCTGATTGTTTAAGAAATAAGCATATGCCTGATCGTAATAATATTCCTTTTTTTCAGGCTTTAATTTAACAAGCTGTTCAAAGATTGGAGTAAGAGCCCTAAAATCTTGTTTCCGTTTGTAAACATCCGCTAGTAAAATCCAGTACCATTCATTATCCGGCTTAAGCTCCGTCGCTCTTTTTGCATGCTTCGTAGCATCTCCAAAATTCTCTTGCTCAAGTTCTAACCTCGCTATTTCAAACAAAGCAGCATCGTTTTTTGGATCTAACGCTAAAACCTTAGTTAAATTGGTTTTAGCCCCGTCTATATTTCCTTGGGCTTTTTCATTCAGCGCCTGATAGTATAAATCTTTTACCTGTGTACTGTCTGCAGTGTTTTGTGCAAATAATTTGTTTCCACTAATAAGAAACAAAAATAGGAGCATGCTATATAAATTGCTTTTTGACTTCATGTTCATTTTACTGTATTTGATAACGGCTTTCATCGAATAAATTGTATACAATTTATTCGCTGTCCTGCATTAATATATGCAAAGTGCAGGCCATTAATTTGTTCTTTTTAATAATTTTTTCAGCTGGTTTCCTTCTTTGAAGATTATGATGCCAACAAAAAGTAATAATAAACCATTTCCAATAATGAGATTTCTATTAAATATACTGAAAGATAACCAACTTATTAGAATGGAGGATACAATGTACATTAAATTTTTCAATGTGTGATAAGGAATTGGGTAATTTTTTTGTCCTAATATATAAGATATAAACATCATACTTGCATAGGTTAACATGGTTATCCAAGCAGAGGCGATATAACCGTAAGAGGGTATAAGTAGAAGATTTAATACGATGGTAACAATTGCTCCCGCTCCCGAAATATATAGTCCATATTTCGTTTGATCTGATAGTTTATACCAAATGGATAAACTCATGTAAATACCTAAAAAGATGTAGCCTAATAGTAAAACGGGAACGATAGTAAGACCTTGCCAATTTTGTGCGCTTGAAGCGGCAGAATCTCCCGCGATAAAATATTTCAGCACTTCTATATTGGTAACCAGACCTGCCATTCCAATGGACATTGCAATGATAAAATAGTCCATAATGATGGCATAAGTCTGACCCGCATTTTTCTCTTTAGCGTGACTAAAAAAGAAAGGTTCGGCGCCAAGGCGAAACGCCTGAATAAAAATGCTGAGGAAAACAGCCAATTTTGCCGAGAGCCCATAAATACCAACTTGTGTTTTTGCAATCTCCGAAGGTAAAAGCTGGCCTAAAAATACTTTATCTAGATTTTCATTTATTATAAATGAAAAATTTGCTATTAGGATAGGGAAACTATAAGAAAACATTTCGGCGGCAAGTTTCTTATCAAAGCGTAATTGTAAGGTTAATAACTCAGGTGTTAAGAGTAGTAAGGTTACGGCACTTGCCAGTAAATTAGAAATAAATACATAACCAATCCACTGGCTTTTGTACCAATCCAAAAAAAAATCCGCAAATGAAAAATGATTTTTAAGAGCAAAGGGAATAAAGACTATCAAAAACAGATTGCTTCCCACGAATATCGAGATGTTAATGATTTTTATGAGGCCGTATCTAAAAGGACGGCCGCCTGCTCTTATTTTTGAGAAAGGTATTACCGCTAGCGCATCTAATACCAAGATTAGGGCAAAATATGTAATATATTTTGATGCGTCTTTATCAGCGATATTAATGAATGCTGCGATCTGCCGATTAAAAAGTAATACATTAATAAGAAATAAGATCGAAATAATGGATACTATAATAAAAGTATTATTATATACAGCTTGCTGATTATTTTCTTTTTTTTGAAGATATCTAAAGAAGGTAGTCTCCATACCAAATGCCAGCAACGCATTTAAAAGCGCCGCATAACTATACATGGTAGTAAAAATGCCCATAATGGCTGTAGGGAATTTCCGGGAAAACAAGGGAGTCAGTACAAAATTTACTAAACGAGCAATAATAGTACTTAAACCATATATGATCGTTTGCCCTGCAAATTTACGAAGTGTAGACAAGTTCTTTTTTAATTTGATGAATATTACCTTTTAGCAATCTCAAAATTACGATAGTTCTGTAATTCGCCGTGAAAGATTTCGACTTTTTCTACCTGTGCACCTTCCGGTCCTTCATTGCACCAATCAACGAAATTATCTAATTCGAAGTCCTGACCTTCGGCCTCTACATATACGCTACCATCAGCCTGATTCTTTACAAAACCAGTGACACCAAGTTGATTGGCCACAGCTTTTGTAGTAATCCTGAAAGATACTCCTTGCACCTTGCCATAAATCGTAATATTTAAATGCTTCATTCTTGTAATCTTATTGATGTATTGATAGCGCCTTCTTCTATCTCTTTTGCACAAAAGTGCAAATTTAAGCTGGCAAACCTAAAAATCCTTTATAAAATAAAGGATAGATTTCCCTTATTTAGATTTAGGCCCATGGCGATAAGTTCTCTTGGAGATATTATTGTATGGAATGGAGACCTAAGAGAGAATGGGATGACGTATTAATAATTTAAATCGTAAAGAAGGCTATTTCTCAGATTTTAAAATAGAGGTGTTACCTGCGAATCTTTATTAATTTTAAGGCCTGAGGTATTAGTAATTAAATTCAAACCTGGTTTTTTGCCTTTTTCAATACTTCCGAACCTGTCATTTATACCAAAAAAGGTTGCTCCATTTATGGTAGCCCACTTAATGGTGTTTTCCAGATTTAAGTAAGGGAAATGCTCATGCAAAGTAATCAGCTCAGACAGAATGCATAGCTTGTCATTGGAAGCTAAGCTATCAGTACCTAAAACAATCGGGCTATCCTGATTCAGGAAGATATCAATTTTTGGCAATCTATTTTCAATGTACAGGTTTGCATTAGGGCATAAACACCAGGTGACTTTTCCCCCAAATCGATCTACAAAGTAAATATCTTTCATGTTCGTGTAAGTATTATGTACAAACATGACAGGCTGTTTTTTAGGTAGTAGTGGGACAATAGTTTGTATGGAATCTCTCGCTTGTGCTTTGAAAAAATCGATATTTCTATTTAGCTTGTTATAAAAATCAACAAACCCTCCAGATTTGTATCTATAAAACTTATTTTCTTCTTCTGACTCCTGGTTATGGATACTTAATAAATTCCCCTCCGGATTATGCAGCTGTTTAAGAAATCGGAAGATTTCTTTACAAACGGAATAAGGTGCATGCGGTGTGATAGACGACGGCAGTTTATCAAATTCCTCACATAAAGTCAAACCTTCTCTAAATGCCTCTTGCGCTTTTTCGGGGTCAAAGCATAAGATTTCAACGAAAGTATGATAATGAAGCGCACTTTGCCTTTTAATGTTCTTAGATAAAGACTTGTTAACGATATCTCCAACAGCCACAATGCCACTTGCTTTCATGTCTTGATCCGCTTTTTCCATAGCTCTTTCGATCTCTTCATCACTTGCTCCACGTTCTTTTATCACAGATTCAATAAAAGGAATGAGTCCTATGCCTTTGGGAAGTTTTCCCTTTAAATGTGAAAGTTCAAGATGACAATGGGAATTTATGAATCCGGGTGTGATAATACCCTTATGTCGACTAATGGATTTGTCGGAAATTTCTTTAGCATTTGGTTCATATACACCTATAATCTCACCGTTATTATCTACCCCAATCACACCTCCTTGAATGGGTTTATCAGAAACGGGAAGAATATAGTCTGCCGAGTAGTAGTTCACCATGACGCCTAAAATTCAATGAAGTTATAAAGAATTAGTCTACTTTTTTTAATAATAATGGGCAATGTTATGAAAAAATATGAAACTTACGAAATTTGTTTTATTTAATAATACACTTGAACAACAAAGGATTATGATTAATTGTGTTAAAAAAGAGGTATATTTGCACCGTGAATAATATTGTAAAGAAAGTAGATATCAGGTCTTTAAGTTTAGATCAGTTGAAAGAAAAGCTTAGAGAACTAGGGGAGCAGCAATTTCGGGCAAAACAAATTTATGAATGGCTCTGGAAAAAGTCGTGCACAAGTTTTGATGAAATGAGCAATCTCAGTAAATCTTTACGTGATAAACTAAACGAAAACTATATCATTCATGCCGTAACTGTTAATAAATCGCAGTTCAGCGCTGATAAAACTATAAAAAGCACCTTTCGACTTTTTGATGATCATCTCATTGAAGGAGTGTTAATTCCTGCACCTGAACGGATGACTGCCTGTGTAAGTTCACAGGTTGGATGTAGCCTTACCTGTAAATTCTGTGCAACAGGTTATATGGAGCGAAAGCGAAATTTGAACGCAGATGAAATTTATGATCAGGTAGTGCTTATCAGTAAACAGGCAGAGGAAAATTATCAAATGCCCTTAAGCAACATTGTGTATATGGGAATGGGGGAGCCCTTACTTAATTATGCTAATGTTTTGAAATCAGTTGAAAGAATTACTGCACCAGACGGATTGAACATGGCTGCTAAGCGAATTACAGTTTCAACTGCGGGTATTGCCAAAATGATAAAAAAATTAGGTGATGATGAAGTGAAATTTAATTTGGCATTATCCCTGCACGCAGCCAACGATGCTAAACGCAACGAAATTATGCCAATTAATGAACAAAATTCATTGAAAGCATTGGCTGAATCACTTAAGTATTATTTTGCTAAAACTAAAAACCCTGTTACCTATGAATATATTGTATTCAATAATTTCAATGATGAATTATCGGATGCAGCTGAATTAGCCGCTTTTTGTAAACATCTACCTTGCAAGGTAAATATAATTGAATATAATCCTATTTCGTTTGCCGATTTTGAAAATGCAGAAGGAGATAAGATTGAACGTTTTGCAGCCTATCTAAAAAAGAAAGGAATTATTACCAATGTAAGGCGAAGCAGGGGTAAAGACATTGATGCCGCTTGTGGCCAGTTGGCGGTTAAGGAGAAGCAGGCGGTCGCAGGCTAAAGTAATTATTAGTGATAATACCTAAATCGTGATACTAATTCCTGTATCGCGATATGAATATTTATAGCCAATTGACAATAGCCAATCCAAATGAGCTTAAAAACCTATTTGAATGATTTCTTTTCCTTGTTATTTCCCCCGCTTTGCTTAGGATGTAGTAGATCCCTGTATAAGCATGAAACTTTTCTCTGCTCCTATTGCTGGTATAGCCTTCCTGTTACTAATTTCCACATGGATGAAGAGAATGCTGCCGCTAAACAGTTATGGGGAAGAGTTAATTTGGAACGCACTGCATCATATCTATATTTTGCCAAAGAATCCATCGTGCAGAGAATTATGCACCATCTAAAATATTTTTCGAGAGCAGAAATTGGAATTGTACTTGGTGAACGGTACGGATTATTGTTAAAAGACTCGGATTTCAATGCCGTTAATATTATTATGCCCGTACCGCTCCATCCGAAAAAATTAAAAAAGCGCGGATATAACCAAAGCGAATCTTTTGCACGAGGACTTAGTACATCTATGAATATCCCTTTAGATGTGGAGAACATGGTTCGTCATACATTGACAGAATCTCAAACAACTAAAAAACGTTATGAGCGCTACGAAAATATGCGATCAATTTTTAAGATAAACCATCCAGAGAGATTAAAGGGCCAACATGTATTGCTAGTCGATGACGTGTTGACTACCGGGGCTACTATTGAGGCCTGCGCTAATAAATTATTAGAAATACCTGATGTGAAGGTGAGTGTAGTTACGTTGGCTTATACTAAATAGTTAATAATACGATTACTCATGTAAATCGTTGTGCTCTGTACACGACATCTACATTAAATCTGCAAATGTTAGCTTCGTAGCTAAATGTTTCAAGGGCTTCCTGTTGACTTTTCATAAATTTGATTCATTGTTTGTATAGATTTTCTATACAAACATATAGAATAGAAGTGTAAATGCAAAATTATTGTAAAGAATTTATTCACAATAGTCATATTTATCTGTACATATGTATTGATGAACTATATATTATGACTAGACTAGGAGAATATTTGGCCAGACGGTCGGTTAATAAATCCATGGTAGCAAGGCGAACAGGATTAAGTAAACCGCGCATAAATGAATTAACATTAAATGATACGGCTAAACTTCGGGCCGACGAGCTCTTTTTAATAGCTAAAGCTATTAATGTCGATGCATGCGGCATGCTTCAGGAGTTGTGCGGACATCTTCAGCTACAGGACGAGTAAACTTCGCCTCTGGTTCGGGACATCTCCGTATCTCCTTCCATATTAAACAAAGTATTAACAAAGGTAATACCTCTGTTAACTCCCTATAAATACTAGCTTACCACTATATAAATACATAATTAATATCAAAGATAGTACGAGTATGGAGTAAAGGAAGTCAGCGGAGAATAAAACGATATAACGGTAAACAAAACGGGCATTCCACCAGAGAATGCCCGTTGATGTAGGTGATAATTATAAATATTATTTATAAAGAGGAAATTTTGCCATTAATTGAAGTACATCTTCGTGTACTTCCTCTAATATTTCTTCGTTCTCCGGGTTTGTAATCACCTTATCAATCAATTCCACAATTTCTACCATTTCGGGCTCTTTTAAACCTCTGGTGGTGATTGCTGCTGTTCCCATACGGATGCCGGAAGTAACAAAGGGTGATTTATCATCAAAAGGAACCATGTTTTTGTTGGTGGTAATATCTGCTTGGCCTAGTGCCGCTTCAGCTGCCTTACCACTTATCCCTTTGTTGCGTAAATCAATCAACATGGAATGGTTGTCTGTTCCTCCAGAGATAATTTGATATCCTTTTTGGACAAATGCGTCAGCCATTGCTGCTGCATTTTTCTTTACTTGAACAACATAATGTAAATAATCGTCACTTAATGCTTCACCGAAGGCAATTGCTTTCGCCGCTATAATATGCTCTAAAGGCCCGCCTTGGGTACCTGGGAAAACAGCCATGTCTAATAAGGATGACATCATACGAATTTCACCTTTTGGCGTCTTTAAGCCCCATGGATTTTCGAAATCTTTACCCATCATAATCATACCACCTCGAGGACCTCTCAGTGTTTTATGAGTGGTAGTCGTCACAATATGGCAGTGAGGAAGAGGGTCACTTAGTAAGCCACGCGCAATTAAACCCGCAGGGTGAGAAATATCGGCCACCACTAAGGCGCCAACCTTATCTGCAACCTGACGGATAAAAGCATAATCCCAATCACGCGAGTAGGCAGATGCACCTACAATTATCGCCTTAGGTTTTTCTCTTAAAGCGGTCTCCTCGAGCGCTTTGTAATCTATTAATCCTGTTTCTTTATCAACACCATAAAAATGAGCCTCATAGAGTTTGCCGGAAAAATTTACGGGTGAACCATGTGTAAGGTGCCCTCCATGTGATAAATCAAACCCTAAAATTTTGTCACCCGGCTTAAGGATGGCTAAGAATACTGCAGCATTGGCCTGTGCACCAGAATGTGGCTGAACGTTTACCCATGCAGCATTGAAAAGCTGTTTAGCGCGATCAATAGCAATCTGTTCAACCTCATCCACCACTTCGCATCCGCCATAATAACGTTTTCCCGGAAGCCCTTCAGCATACTTGTTCGTTAGCACAGAGCCGGCAGCCTCCATCACTTGTTTACTAACAAAATTCTCTGAGGCAATAAGTTCGATGCCTTCTTCTTGACGCTCTAACTCTTCTTTAATAAGGTCAAATATGATGTTGTCTCTTTCCATTAATTAATGATATAAGTATCAGTTTTAGATAGTTGCGCAAACTTAGATAAATTGCTTTTTATATGCAAATTACTGCTTTCTGCTCTACGCCTTCTCTTGTACCCAAAAATTGTTATAACCAAGTCCTAACTGCAGCTCAAGTATTTGTTGCTGAAGCATTTCAAGAATTGCCAGAAAATTGTAAACAAAATGTACCCGATTTTCTGAGTGTAGTTGAATGGCCTTAAAATCGAGTTTTTTATTGATTGTTAATAACGATGCAATTGCTTTCTTTTGTTGCTCAATGGTGTAAGGATATTGAATAACAGTGTGTTTAATCTCGTTCGACTTATTAAAATGGTTATTCATTAAGCGGTCATATACCTTCATGAGCTTATAAAGATCAAACGAGTTTAATTCTTCACCAGGCTCAGCATCAGTTGAGGCGAGTGATAGATTAAATGCAATATTTCCTCTTTTTTCAATTAAAAAGCGGGTGTCTTCTAAAGCTTTTAACTCTTCACATACGGTTTTGAACTTTTTGTACTCGATAAGCTTTTGTACAAGGTCTTTCTTGAGATCTACTTCATTGCCCTCTTCATCCAGCTCTGGTCTAGGTAGCAACATCTTTGCTTTGATGCGCATTAAAGTTGCCGCAACAAATATGAACTCACTTGCCAGCTCCATGTTTAAGGCATTCATGTGGTGAATGTAACCTAAAAAATCATCGGTTATTTTTGCAATGGGAATTTCATGGATATTGAGCTCATCCCTTTCAATAAAAAATAATAATAGGTCAAAAGGACCTTCAAATTGCGGCAATTTGATTTCAAAACCCTCAGCTTGCATATGCCAAAGGTACGACGTTTTTGCTAAATTATAAACGGACAAAAAGTGACTATTAGCGGTTCGTGGAAAAACAATGGTGAGAATGGTTTGTTTTAGACTACAATAGATCCTACAATCTAAATAATTATCCTTTACTTTGTAGACATTTTTTATTGATTAATTTTGCATATTAAAATGCAAAGAATTTGGCCCGATTATTTGGGTTAGTTCGTCAAAACCTGTAAATATGGATTTTGAACCAGGAACGTTACTAAAGGACATAAATAGCCCTGTTGATCTAAAAAAACTTAAAGAGTCAGATTTAGAGCAAGTCTGCAAAGAACTGCGTCAATATATCGTTGATGTAGTTTCCGTTTATGGAGGCCATTTTGCAGCTAGCTTAGGAGTGGTTGAGCTAACTGTTGCTTTACATTATGTGCTTAATACGCCGTATGATCAGCTGGTATGGGATGTGGGCCATCAAGCTTATGGGCATAAAATTCTCACCGGAAGAAGGGACGTATTTTATACCAATAGGGTATACAACGGGATCAGCGGTTTCCCTAAACGGGGGGAGAGTGAATACGATACTTTTGGTGTGGGACATTCCTCAACTTCTATTTCGGCAGCGCTAGGGATGGCGGTAGCTTCTCATTATAAAGGCGAAAATGATCGACAACATGTTGCCGTAATAGGTGATGGATCCATGACTGCAGGCATGGCATTTGAAGCATTAAATCATGCAGGTATTGAAAAGTCGAACCTCTTGGTTATCTTAAATGATAACTGCATGGCTATAGACCCCAATGTAGGCGCTTTAAAGGAATACCTTACGGATATTACCATATCGAAACCTTACAATCGTTTCCGAGATGACATCGCGACGGTATTAACCAAAATATCACAAATTGGCCCCGATGCCCTGGGTTTGGCGAAGAAAATAGAGAAAAGTATTAAAGGTACTCTACTCAAGAATAGTAATTTGTTTGAGTCGCTAAAATTCAGATACTTTGGCCCTGTAGATGGACATGATGTAAAGAGACTGGTTAAGATTATTGATGAATTACGCGATATACCAGGACCGAAGTTATTACACTGTATTACCGTTAAGGGAAAAGGCTTTGCTTTAGCGGAAAAAGATCAAACGAAGTGGCATGCCCCCGGCTTGTTTGATAAAATTACAGGAGAGATAAAGAAAGCTGTTAGTGATAAGCCTATAGCGCCTAAATACCAGGATGTTTTTGGTCACACGCTGGTTGAACTAGCAGAAATTAATAGCAAGATCATGGGTATTACCCCGGCCATGCCTTCTGGTTCGTCTATGAATATTATGATGAAAGCGATGCCTAGCAGAGCTTTTGATGTAGGTATTGCCGAGCAACATGCGGTCACTTTTTCTGCTGGTTTAGCGACGCGAGGAATGGTGCCCTTTTGTAATATCTATTCCAGTTTTATGCAAAGAGCCTATGATCAGGTGATCCACGATGTGGCCTTACAGAAGTTGAATGTTGTAATGTGTTTAGATCGGGCAGGCATAGCAGGTGCAGATGGTCCAACGCATCATGGAGCTTATGATTTGGCTTATATGCGCTGTGTCCCAAATTTGCAGGTGGCTGCTCCTATGAATGAAGAGGAACTCCGGAACCTTATGTATACTGCCCAATTAGAAGATAGGGGGCCTTTCGTGATTCGCTATCCGAGAGGACAAGGCGTTATGCCCGACTGGAGGAGACCTTTTAAGGAAGTCAAGGTCGGTAAAGGACGGAAAATTTGCGACGGGGAGGATTTAGCCGTATTAAGTATTGGTCATATTGGTAACGAAGTGGTCAAAGCAAGTATAAGTTTGAACTCCGAGGGGATTTATCCGGCACATTATGATTTACGGTTTATCAAACCTTTGGACGAAGAATTACTTCATGAGGTCTTTCGTAAGTTCAAAAAAATAATAACGGTGGAGGATGGCTGTATACAAGGAGGAATGGGAAGTGCCGTACTTGAATTTATGGCGGATTATAATTACACAGCAAATATTCTTCGTTTAGGAATTCCAGACAGATTTGTAGAGCATGGCGAGCAGAATCAATTATGGGCAGAATGTGGGTACGATGCCGGCGGTATCATTGCAGCGGTTAAAAAGTTTTCTGTTGGACATAAAACCAGCACCATGGCTGGGTAGCTACAGAAACATCGCAATCCGACAAATAAATTACTAAAATCTTTTTTGCTGTTTCTAGAGTGCAGCTATTAAATATATAAATATGTATAGAACACATACTTGCGGAGAATTAACGATCGCTGATTTAGGTAAAGAAATTACCCTGTGTGGCTGGGTACAAAAATCGCGTGACTTAGGCGGAATGACTTTTGTTGACATGCGTGACCGCTATGGTTTAACGCAACTAGCCTTCAATACAGATGATGATGAAACCCTTCGCGCGCGTGCTAGAGAACTAGGCAGGGAGTATGTAATCCAGGTTAAAGGAACTGTCATCGAACGTTCTAGTAAAAATTTGAAAATTCCTACAGGGGAAATCGAAATAAGCGTTTCTTCATTGGAAGTGCTCAATGCAGCTAAGCTGCCGCCTTTCTTAATTGAAGATGAGACCGATGGAGGAGAAGATTTGCGTATGAAATATCGCTATCTTGATTTACGTAGAAATCCTGTAAGGTCTAATTTGATACTACGCCATAAAATGGCGCAGGTGGTTCGAGCATTTTTAGATAATGAGGCCTTTATTGAGGTAGAAACGCCTGTGTTGATTAAATCTACGCCAGAAGGAGCGCGTGATTTTGTGGTGCCAAGCCGCATGAACCAGGGAGAGTTTTACGCCTTGCCACAATCCCCACAGACATTCAAGCAGCTGCTGATGGTTTCGGGGTTTGATCGTTATTTTCAGATAGTTAAATGTTTTCGTGATGAAGATTTACGTGCGGACCGTCAACCTGAATTTACACAAATTGATTGCGAAATGTCTTTTGTTGAGCAAGAGGATATTTTAAATATTTTTGAAGGACTTATCCGCGATTTATTTAAAAAGGTAAAAAATGTCGAAATAGGCGGGCTCCCCCGCATGACTTATGCGGAGGCAATGCGCTTATATGGTTCTGATAAACCTGATACACGTTTCGGAATGGAGTTCTTTGAATTAACCGATTTTGCTAAAGGCCATGGATTTCCAGTTTTTGATAACGCCGCGCTCGTTGTTGGGATTAATGCGAAAGGATGTGCCTCTTACACTCGGAAGCAGCTGGATGCATTGACGGACTTCGTTAAGCGTCCACAGATAGGGGCAACAGGATTGATCTATCTGCGCATAAATGAAGATGGATCGTTGAAATCATCAGTAGATAAATTTTTTGATCTGGAACAATTGAAGACGTGGGCAACGGCCTTTAGAGGCGAGCCTGGCGATTTGATTTTAATCATGGCGGGTGAAGTTGATAAAACACGTAAACAGTTGAATGAATTGAGACTTGAAATGGGTAATCAACTAGGGCTACGTGATAAAAATAAGTTTTCGGCGCTTTGGGTTGTGGATTTTCCTTTGCTAGAGTGGGATGAAGAAACCGCTCGTTACCATGCTATGCACCACCCATTTACATCACCCAAACCTGAAGATATAAGGCTATTGGATAGTGAACCTGGAGCGGTTCGTGCAAATGCTTATGATATGGTGATCAATGGTACCGAAGTTGGTGGTGGCTCTATTCGGATTCATGATAAAAAGTTACAGCAACTGATGTTTAAACACTTAGGCTTTAGCGAGGAGGAGGCACAGAAGCAGTTCGGGTTTCTGTTAGAAGCCTTTACCTATGGGGCTCCGCCACACGGAGGGATTGCCTTTGGGTTTGACAGACTTGCGTCTATTTTTGCCGAACTGGATACGATACGAGATGTAATAGCTTTTCCTAAAAATAATGCTGGTAGAGATGTAATGATCGATTCTCCAAGTACTATCGCTCAGGAGCAATTAAATGAGCTGAAAATTGCGGTTAAAAATTAGCAAATTTATTGATAAAATAAGAAGGGTTCCGGCAGTCTGCCGGAACCCTTCTTATTTTTCTGTTATTTTATTAAAAGGGTAAATCATCTTCTTTATTTTCATTAAAGTCTACTGTAGTAGAACTTGGGTCTGTCGAACCTCCGCTAACGGGTCTGTTCTCGCCATTCGCAGGGCTGGGTTCAAAGTCACTTTTCCTGCCTAACATCGTAAAATTCTCGGCTACGATCTCCGTTGTATACCGTTTTACCCCCTCTCGGTCTTCATAAGAGCGCGTACGTAACTTGCCTTCAATATAAACAAGTTTTCCCTTTTGAAGGTATTTGGCAGCAACATCCGCAAGTCCTCTCCACATTACAATATTATGCCATTCAGTCTGTTCTATTTTCTTTCCGTCCTTGTTAAAGGTCTCCGATGTAGCCAAAGGAAAACTTGCAACAGATACGTTTCCATCTAAGTGGCGAACCTCAGGATCCTTGCCTAAGTGTCCAACCAAAATAACTTTGTTAATTCCTGACATAGCTTATAAGTGTTAGTTATTGCAAATTATAATCTCTTAAAAATGCGAAAATTAATTTAGGTTTAGCTAATGTATCTAAATCTTTTAACAAAACATAATCCCACTCGCCTTTTTTATTTGAGTCTTTTGAAATTTTAGATACTTCTAAGAAAGTTGCATAAATATTCTGATGACTTAGAATGTGTTTTTTAGGGGTACTTATAATGTGCAATTCAGCGCCCCTTCCAAATAATTCATTAAACTCTTTCGTATTTTTTAGTTCACTTATTGAAAGAGGTGCTGCCTGTTCAATCAGTGGAAATTCATACATATTCTCCCAAATATCTTTTGGCCCCCTTTTTCTTATCGCAATGCTACCGCTCTTCTCATCCATAATGACGAAGTAATAGAAGTATCTATCCTTTGATATGCGGCCTTTTATTTTAACAGGTAAGGAATTTACTTTGTTTGTCTGTTTTGCATAACAGCTGGTGCGTAAAGGGCAAATTTGGCAATCAGGATTTTGTGGCTTACATTGTAAAGCACCAAACTCCATAATAGACTGGTTGTAGATTGCTGGTTGTTCTTTATCGAGCATTTCTAATGCCAGTTCATAAAATAATTTTTTGCCTTTGGGTGTATTTATGGCTTCTTCTATTCCAAAATACCGTGATAATACTCTAAACACGTTTCCATCTAATACCGGCTTTGCTTCATTTGCTGAAAAAGAGGCAATAGCCGCTGCGGTATAACCGCCAATTCCGTTGAGCTTTATTAAGCTGTCGTAAGTAGTAGGGAATATGCCATCATGGTTGTCCATAACCATTTTCGCCGCTTTATGCATATTCCTTGCCCTAGAATAGTAACCAAGGCCCTGCCATAATCTTAATATCTCGCCCTCTTCAGCAGCAGCAAAAGTGGCTATATTGGGGTATTGCTCTACAAAACGATAAAAATAGGGGAGTCCTTGCTCTACACGTGTTTGCTGTAAAATTATCTCGGAAAGCCAAATTATATAGGGGTCTGTTGTATGGCGCCAAGGTAAATCTCGTTTGTTAGGATGGTACCAGTTAATTATTTCTTGTGAAAATGACATTGGGCAAAAATAGTTATTAGTTGTTTGTTATTGGTTATTAGTAGCAAGATATCAGTATTAAGTATCAAGACTGTGTTAGTTACGAGTTGTGAGTTATTCGTTTTACTAGTTTCTGATGACGGTCTTGATTCGCTTAAATTAATGGTCATACTCCAAGCTCCTTTAACAATTTGTCTATTCCACTACTTAACAATTTAACTGATTAACGACCTACTTAACGATTCAACTATTGAACGAGGTATCAAGACACAAGTATTAAGATCTAAGACAGCCGTATCGGACGGTTCATAACTCATCGTTCATAACTCATCGTTTAAACGAAAACATTTAGTCGTTTCGCAATCCCTTAAAACATAGCTAAATAGTTTATTTTTTTGCTTAAAAAGGATAGGTTATAGATATTTTACAGAAAAATTGATGTTTTATTTTTGTAAATCATTTAAAAGCAATACTTTTGCATCCCCAAATCGAATGATCTGGCGTATAGTTAAAAGAAAAACAATTAGAAGAATATAACATGACTAAAGCAGAAATTATCGCAGAGATTTCTAACAAGACAGGTTTAGAAAAAGTAGACGTACAGGAAACTGTTGAGGCATTTTTTAAAGTAGTAAAAGGTGCTATGATCGAAGGTGAAAATGTTTACGTTAGAGGATTCGGTAGCTTTGTTGTAAAGAAAAGAGCTAAAAAGACCGCTCGTAACATTTCTAAAAACACCGCTATCATTATTCCAGAGCACTTCGTTCCAAGCTTTAAACCAGCAAAAGTTTTTGTTGAGAGAGTAAAAAACGGCAATAAATAATCTGCTTAAAATCATTTAAGTATTATCTATCATGCATAAATCAAAACAAATAATAGTAATTGTGCTCGTAGTAGCCCTTATGGGTGTGTTACTTGCACAGCCTATTAAAGGGTTGATTAAGCAAGATAAAGCCGAACAGGCAGAACAGCAAGCCACAAACAATGCTAGTAATGCTGAAGTGAATCTTGCATCGGTCTCTATTGTTGCAAAGCAAGGACTGGATGCAAGTTTGGTTAAGCAGATAGCTGATATTGAGCAAGCGTTACCTGGAAGCACTGGTACAGATCGTTTAACCTTGTTAAAAAAATTGGCAGGCCACTGGGATGATGTTGCGAAACCGGCTCCCTTAGGTTTTTCTTATGAAGAAATCGCCAATTTAGATCCCACATATGAAAATTGGCTAAAAGCAGGAGATGCCTTTACTGCTGCTTATGAAAATCTTCAAGATACTGTTGTTGCCCCAGCGCTCACCCAACATGCTCAAAAAGCCTACCAAAAGGCGCTTGATCTTAATTCCAAAAGTTTAGATGCTAAAACTGGTCTGGGAACTGCCATTGTAAATGGTGGTGGTGCTCCTATGCAAGGTATAGCAGTGCTTATGGAAGTTGTAAAAGAAGATCCAAAAAATTTAAAGGCAAACATGAACCTTGGAATGTTTTCCATGCGCTCACGCCAGTTTGACAAAGCTGTAGATAGGTTTAAAACTGTTTTAGAGATTAAACCAAGCGCAGAAGCTTGGTTTTACCTAGCTACTAGCTATGAAAATATTGGCTTGAAAGCTGAAGCTATTAAATCTTTTCAAGAAAGTAAAAAGATAGCGGCAGACCCAAGCTTATCACAGTTCATCGATCGTAAGGTGGATGAATTAAGCAAGTAATTTATTAATTTATTAAAAAACATTTAAAAATTTTAAGCTATGCCAAGCGGAAAGAAAAGAAAAAGACATAAAATGGCTACTCACAAACGTAAGAAACGTTTAAGAAAAAATAGACATAAGAAAAAATAAATAATGCAATCAGATGCGCCAAACGTGGTAGCCTGCTTCTCTAATGAGATGCAGGCTATTGTGGTTGATGCCTAGTGTATTATTGTAGGGTTCATACTGGAAGAACCCCTTATTGTGTTTGTTTTTAATTAAACAATCTTATGGTTTAACCGAATTTGCATAAAGGAATGTGTTTAGCTATTGCTTTATGCGCTTTCAAAATAAGAGTAGCTGTTGGTAAAGGAATTAATAGTAGATTCTTCCCCAGACACGGGGACAACTATTGCTTTACTGCAGGATAAACAGCTTGTTGAACTTAACAAAGAGCAAGTAAATAATAATTACGCTGTTGGCGATATTTACTTAGGCAGAATCAAAAAAATTATGCCTGGGCTCAATGCTGCGTTTGTAGATGTGGGTTATTCTAAAGATGCTTTTTTGCATTATTTAGATTTAGGCCCTCAAGTGCAGTCGCTCATCAAGCTTACCAAATTAGTAAAGAATGGCAGTTATAAAGATAAACTGCTCAATAGTTTAAAGCTAGAAAAAGATATAAATAAGGCTGGAAAGATTTCTGAGATCTTGAGCCGGAATATGCTGCTCCCCGTTCAGATTGCGAAAGAGCCAATCTCAACCAAGGGACCACGGTTGAGTTCCGACTTATCTATAGCAGGAAGATTTGTGGTACTTGTGCCTTTTTCTGATGTCGTTTCAATCTCAAAGAAAATTAAAAGTAATACAGAGAGAAATCGACTAAAAAAAATTGTGGAGGGTATAAAACCTCAAAATTTCGGAGTGATCATCCGAACAGTATCTGAAGGGAAAGGTGTTGCTGAGTTAGAAAAAGACCTAAGGGATTTAATAACGAAGTGGGAATCCTTCAGCAAAAGGTTAGGGTCCACTGAACCTTCGAAAAAGATATTAGGTGAAATGGATAGAACTTCTACCATTTTGCGTGATATCTTGACTGATGAGTTTTCTCATATCTATATCAACGATCAGATAATTTATGACGAAACACGTTCTTATATACAGGATATTTCTCCCGATCTAGAAAAGATAGTAAAGCTCTACAAACACAAAGATCCAATATTTGAACATTTTGGTGTTGAAAAGCAAATTAAGGCCGCCTTCGGAAAAATTGTTAACCTGCAAGGTGGGGCTTATCTGGTAATAGAGCATACAGAAGCCTTACATGTAGTAGATGTAAATAGCGGCAATAGAACGGCGAATAAAGAAAATCAAGAGGACAATGCGCTACAGGTGAACAAAGAAGCCGCGAAGGAAATTGCGCGTCAACTACGTTTGAGAGATATGGGAGGTATTGTGGTGATTGACTTTATTGATATGCATAAGCCTGTAAATCGTAAAGAGTTGCACGACTATCTTAAGGAATGTATGGGGAACGATAGGGCGAAACACACAATTTTACCTCCCAGCAAGTTCGGCCTGGTACAGATAACGCGCCAGCGTGTGCGTCCTGAAATGACCATTGTTACCAATGAAAAGTGCCCTGCTTGTGGAGGAACGGGTGAAATAAGAGCGAGTATTGTGCTGATGGACGATATTGAAAGTAACCTCAGTTACGTGCTCAATGAGCAGAACGAAAAACAGATCACACTATGTGTGCACCCTTATGTCTCAGCCTTTATTAAGAAGGGATTTATATCTCGAAGGATGAAATGGTTCTTTCAATATGGTAAATGGATAACGATTAAATCGATCGCCTCTTATTATATGAATGAATTTCATTTTCTTAACGCAAAGGAAGAAGAGATCAAATTATAAATAGATTTTTTATAGAAAACCTTACTCCACAAAACCGGAGTAAGGTTTTTTTATGGAATAAATTGATATATTTACCGGCGCTAGATACGAAAATGACCTCTATGTATATAGCCAATAATTAGCATTAATTTTTTCATCTTATGGCTAAAAGCAAAACAACTTATTTCTGCCAGAACTGTGGATATGAATCAGCTAAATGGCTGGGTAAGTGTCCCTCTTGTAGCCAATGGAATACCTTTGTTGAAGAATTGGTTGAAAAAGCAGGAAATAAAGTGCCTGATTGGCGAAGTGGAAATTCGCTTGCGAGAAAGGCAAATAAAGCAGCTGTTATACATGAGATTATTTACCAAGACGAACAGCGGATAAAGACGCCTGATAAAGAGTTAAATCGCGTATTAGGCGGAGGTATCGTTGCTGGGTCATTGGTTCTTATTGGCGGCGAGCCGGGCATAGGAAAATCTACCTTGATGTTGCAATTAGCCTTAACGATACCTGGTGTTAAAACACTGTATGTGTCGGGAGAAGAAAGCGAACAACAATTAAAGATGAGAGCGGAAAGGCTCATGCAATCGTCAAAAGCCAATTGTTATATTTTAACAGAAACATCTACACAGAATATATTTAAGCAAATAGCATCTGTGGAGCCTGATCTTGTAATTATTGATTCTATACAAACCTTACACTCTTCTCAAATCGATTCAACCCCTGGAAGTGTGTCACAGGTAAGAGAATGTACCGCCGAGTTATTGCGGTTTGCTAAAGAGTCTTCAACGCCCGTTTTTATTGTTGGGCATATTACAAAGGATGGAGCCATAGCGGGGCCAAAGGTTTTGGAACATATGGTAGATACGGTGCTTCAATTTGAAGGGGATAGACATCATATGTATCGTATCTTAAGGGCTGTTAAAAATCGTTTTGGCTCATCATCAGAACTGGGCATCTATGAGATGCATGGTACGGGGCTAAGGGAGGTTTCCAATCCTTCAGAAATTCTACTCTCGCAAAGAGAGTCGCCCTTAAGTGGAATAACCATAGCAGCCATGTTAGAAGGTGTTAGACCGATGCTAATTGAGGTACAAGCATTAGTAAGTAATTCTGCATACGGTACGCCGCAACGTTCTTCCACCGGTTTTGATACGAAACGAATGAATATGTTATTGGCAGTATTGGAGAAACGATTTGGATTTCGATTGAGCGCACAAGACGTGTTTTTGAACATAGCAGGAGGGTTAAGGGTGGAAGATCCAGCCATTGATTTAGCGGTGATAAATGCAATTATTTCTTCACAGCAGGATATCGCTTTGTCAAATAATATTGCTTTTGCAGGCGAAGTAGGGCTTTCGGGTGAAATTCGTGCAGTTAATAGGGCGGAACAACGCATTGCCGAAGCAGCGAAATTGGGGTTCGAACAGATCTTTATATCAAAGTATAATAGCAAAGGTTTAGATGTTTCTAAATATAATATCAAAATTACCTGGGTAGCTAAAGTTGAAGAAGTCTTCGGAGCTTTATTTGGATAATAACCTGAATTCAGGTTAATATATAATAAATATTACATTGACTTGAGGCTTAAATCCGGTATTTTGTGTGAAAAAATGCTATTTTTGTGGTCGATGGATTTTTTTAAAATAATAAATTTCATAGTTCTCCTGGGTTTAGTTAATACGATAACGTATTTTCCTACCTATGCCAATGATAATTTATTATACCAAAAACAATCTACTCATGATCCTAAGCCAAGAGATTTTGATGGAGATACCCTTCTAGAGTGTTTCTTTGACGACGTGCTAGACATACCAATGTCTGGCAAGGATATAAGCCCCAAAATTTTTTACGATAATTATAATTATTTAACAAATATCATTTCAATGAGTATTAAAGTGCTTGATAGCTTTATCATGACTATTAAGCCGGTAGTTAACTCATTGGTAAGTAGCGAAAGCTATTTCATTTCTAAAACAACTCCTCTTTTAGGCTATTATTCATTCTTGTTCAGATTAAAACCATTTTAGTCTGCTTCTTTATTTACTTCTATACTAAAACTCTTTAACAGTTTATACTTGCTCTCCCTGAGAGTTCTAAATTGTAGCACCTTCAATCAGCGTGTTGATCACTTGTGTGCTACAGATACAATCAACTAAAATATTTTACTTTCTAGCACTTTTTAATGAATACTACTTTTTATACAGGGTTATGCTTAATTGCTTTATCCATTTTTGCAGCTTGTACATCCGGCAATGTTAGCAGTGATCAAGAAGATGAAAAACGGACAGTACCATACATCACGATCGAAACCGTTGATACGATATTATACACAGATTATGTTGCCGATATACAGGCGGTAAGAAACGTAGAAGTTCGCTCAAAAGTACAGGGCTTCTTAGATAAAATTTATGTGGATGAAGGCGCATTGGTGCAAGCAGGGCAACTATTATTTAAGATTAATGACGATGAGCAACGGGCCGATGTATCGAAAGCCCAGGCGCTCTTAAATAATGCTACCGCTGATGCCAAAACTGTTGCTTTGGAGCTTGAGCGAGTGAAAACATTGGTGAAAAAGAATATTATTACAAAGACGGACCTTGATGTGGCGGAAGCACAGTTAAATGCTGCCAAAGCACGCGTAGAAGAAGCAAGGTCAGATCTACAACGTGCCGGTACACAGCTGGCATATACTTATATTAAAGCACCTTTTACCGGAAGAATTGATAGAATACCTTTAAAGGTTGGAAGCTTATTGAATGAAGGAGCACTTTTAACAAGTGTTTCTGATCTGAATGAAGTATATGCTTATTTCAACATTTCCGAAACAGAATATCTTCAGAATATTGCTAGGAAGTCAGCTGAAAATAGCATTCTTTCTAAGGAGGTGAAATTAACACTGGCAGATGGCCAGCATTATCCACATAAGGGAAAGATAGAACTTGCCGAATCAGAGTTTCAAGAAGAAACTGGAACGATTTCGCTGCGTGCTCGTTTTGCTAACCCAGACCGTATTCTTAAACATGGAGCAACAGGAAAAATCCAATTGCCTACGAATATTACAGGATCTATCATTGTCCCGCAAAAATCTGTTTTTGAAATTCAAGACAGAGCGTATGTTTATGTTTTAGATACCGCCAGTCATGTGAAGATGACTAATATTGAGTTGGGAACACGATTTGGTCATTTTTATTTAATACGTTCGGGACTTACAGCGGGGCAAAAAATAGTCTATGAGGGCACACAAAGTTTAACAGATGGCTCAGCCATAGAGCCCAAGGCTGTATCGTTAGACAGCTTGTTGCATAACCCCAATCAAGGGTTAAAATAATTTTAGGTTACCTTCATTAAGATATTAAGCATGTTCGAAATTTTCATAAAGCGACCAGTGCTCTCGCTGGTTATCTCACTATTCATAACGTTATTAGGACTTTTGTCCCTCTTCACTTTACCGGTAACGCAGTTTCCAGACATTGTGCCGCCTTCTGTTGTTGTTAATGCTAACTACACAGGTGCCAATGCCGAAGTTAGTACGAATGCGGTTGCCATTCCGCTGGAAAAGGCGATAAATGGAGTACCTGGGATGACTTATATGTCATCTGTTTCTACCAACAATGGCAATACGCTTATACAGGTGTATTTTGAAGTAGGTACTGATCCGGATATAGCCGCTGTTAATGTGCAGAACCGTGTTACAACAGTACTTGATGAATTGCCGGAAGAGGTGATTAAAGCGGGTGTTACGACAGAGAAAGAAGTAAATAGTATGTTGATGTACCTCAACATATATAGTGACGATGAAACGGCAGATGAACGTTTCATTTATAACTTCACAGACATAAATGTTTTAAAAGAACTGAAGCGCATTCAAGGAGTTGGACGCGCCGAAATCATGGGTTTTAAAGATTATGCCATGCGAGTGTGGTTGAAACCTGATCGATTAACGGCTTACAACGTCTCAAGTGAAGATGTGATTAAAGCTATTCGTGTACAAAATGTAGAAGCTGCACCAGGTCAGACGGGTATAGGTTCCGACAAAAGTGTCAATATGCAGCAATATGTTTTGCGATACCCCGGAAAATTTGATCGTCCAGAGCAATACGAAAACATACCATTGCGTGCTAATCCCGATGGCTCTATTCTGCGATTAAGAGATGTAGCCGAAGTAGAATTTGGTTCACTTGAGTATGAGATGGCTTCTAAGGCAGATGGTAGGCCTTCTGCTTCTATTATGATTAAACAGTTACCGGGCTCTAATGCTAGTGAGGTAATTGATCTGATTAAAGGGAAAATGGAAGAGCTAAAAGGAACATCGTTTCCCCCAGGTATGAAATATGCCATGGGCTATGATGTCTCACGCTTCCTCGATGCTTCCATCAACGAGGTGTTGCATACATTAGTTGAAGCCTTTATTCTGGTTTTCTTAGTGGTATTTATTTTCCTGCAGGATTTTAGATCCACTTTAGTGCCCGCATTAGCAGTGCCCGTATGTTTGATCGGAGCATTGTTCTGTATGCAGATGATGGGCTTTTCCATAAACTTGTTAACATTATTCGCGCTGGTGCTTGCTATCGGTATTGTCGTCGATAACGCTATTGTGGTGGTGGAAGCCGTCTATGTGAAGATGGAAGAGGAGCATATGGAGCCAATGGAAGCTACCTTGGCCGCCATGAAGGAAATTAGTGGTGCTATTATCGCGATCACGTTGGTTATGTCGGCGGTATTTGTTCCGGTAGCATTTTTGTCGGGACCAGTGGGGGTGTTTTATCGACAGTTTTCATTAACCCTTGCGGGATCAATTATTATATCCGGAATTAACGCCTTAACACTTACACCTGCTCTTTGCGCGATCATTTTAAGATCCCCACATAGTAAACCCGAACCGAAGGGGATGCTTGCCGCCTTTTTCAGGAAATTTAACCACATTTATAATCGTGTTTCAGGAAGATATGCAGGTCTCATAGGAAAAATTGCCGGACGGCGCATAATAACATTGGCACTTTTAGTGATATCGTTTATCGCTACTTGGGGTATTTCAGCGGTTTTACCTTCAGGATTTATTCCTACTGAAGATCAGGGAATGATCTATGTGAACGTTACCACGCCTGCGGGTGCAACGGTTCAACGGACGGAAGCAGTGTTGGATGAAATTGATGCTATAAGCAGGCAGCAAGATGCGGTAGAAAGTGTTTCCACACTAGCCGGTTATAGTATAGTAAATGAGGTAACGGGAGCATCGTATGGGATGGGTATGATCAACTTGAAACGTTGGGAAGAGCGAAGCGAATCTGTTACGGAGATGATAGCTAAACTGAAAAAGGAAACAGCAGGCATTACAGATGCAGAAATAGAATTTTTCCCTCCTCCAACAGTGCCTGGGTTTGGAAATTCAAGCGGATTTGAAGTGCGTTTATTAGACAGAACCGGTAGTGATGATCTGGGAAAGCTTTCAGATGCACTGAATGGTTTTATGGATAACCTTAAGAAAGCGCCTGAAATAGGGAGTGCCTTTACAAGTTTTGATCCTAACTTCCCGCAGTACTTAATTAACGTTGACTATGACATTGCTGCAAAAAAGGGGGTTAGTGTTGATAATGCCATGTCTACCTTACAAACCTTGATGGGAAGCTTCTATACTTCCAACTTTATCAAATTCGGACAGATGTATAAAGTAATGGTGCAAGCTGGGCCTGGATATAGAGAGAAGCCGGAAGATGTGTTACGATTGTTTGTTAAAAATGATGCAGGTGAAATGGTTCCTTTTTCGAGCTTTATAAAAATGGAGCGGATTTATGGGCCGGAACAATTGACGCGCTATAATATGTTTACTTCAGCGATGATTAATGGTGATGCAGCGGTGGGATATAGTAGCGGTGATGTTATTACAGCTGTTGAGCGTGTAGCAGCGGAAAGCCTGCCCAAAGGCTTTGAAATTGAATGGTCGGGCATGACGCGTGAACAGATTCTATCTGGAAATCAGGCAATATATGTATTTGCCCTCTGTTTGTTATTTGTGTATTTATTACTGGCTGCTCAATACGAGAGCTTCCTGCTACCTTTACCTGTAATATTAAGCTTACCGGCAGGTGTGTTTGGCGCTTTTTTATTGCTAAAAGTAACTGGCTTAGAAAATAATATATATGCGCAAGTAGCATTAATTATGCTTATAGGTTTATTGGGTAAAAATGCTATTCTGATTATAGAATATGCAATTTTGAAGCATAAACAGGGGGCTTCTGTTTTGAATGCAGCCATCGAAGGATCGGTAGCCCGTTTACGACCTATTTTAATGACCTCATTTGCCTTTATTGCTGGGCTGATCCCATTAGCGATGGCTTCTGGTGCAGGTGCTTTGGGAAACAAGTCGATAGGGATGACTGCCATTGGAGGAATGATTGTAGGAACCATTGTTGGTGTTGTGGTGATACCCGGGCTCTTTGTGTTGTTTGCGGCCATGAAAAAAAATAAGAAAACCAAAGTAGGAGTGGTTACCGCTGTTATGCTGGCGGTTTCAGTACTGTCTTCTTGTTCTGTTCAAAAGGACGTTGATTTGGCTCATCGTACCTTACCTGAGCATTTTGTGGGCAGCAATAAAGCGGATACGCTAACGAAAGATTCTACCTCGATAGCAAGCATTTCGTGGCGGGAATTCTTTCAAGATGAATACCTAGTGAAATTAATAGATACTGCATTGAAAAATAATCCCGATATGCAGCAAGCGTTATACAGGGTCGAAATGGCACGTGCCAATATGCGGCTTCGAAAGAATGCGCTATTTCCGTCCATTGATGCAGTAGCTGAGGCAGGTTTAAGAAAATATGGCTTTTATACGATGGACGGTATTGGTAATTATGATACTAACTTTTCGGAAAATCTGAAAGATGACGAAAAGCTGCCTGATCCGGTACCTGATTACTTTTTAGGCTTAAGAGCTTCTTGGGAAATAGATTTATGGGGAAAATTGAAGAATAGAAAGAAAGCGGCGTTCGCACGTTTTTTATCTTCCTATGAAGGAAAGAAACTTGTACAAACGCAACTGGTAGCGGAAGTTGCTGCTGCTTATTTCGATTTATTGGCACTCGACAACGAATTAGGTATTCTAGAAAATAATATTGTATTGCAGCAAGAGTCGTACGAATTGGTTCAAGTGCAAAAAGCTGGTGGGAGGGCTACTGAGCTAGGTGTTCAGCAAATGCGTGCCATTTTAGCAAATTCTAAAAGCCGTAAAGAAGTTGTATTGCAACAGATTAACTCCAAAGAGAATTATTTGAATTTCCTTTGTGGGAGATTTTCTGAGAAAATTGAGCGAGGTGAAAACGTACTTGAAGATTATCCACTTGCTAGTACCGCAAAAGTAGGCCTTCCTATTAAAATGCTTGCTTTAAGACCTGATATTCGAGCCGCCGAGCTTAATTTGCTGGCTGCAAAAGGTGATGTTAAGGCCGCGAGAGCTGCTTTTATGCCTTCTCTGCAATTTTCGCCTTACGTTGGCTTCCAGGCATTTGATATGTCTAAATTATTTGTGACACCAAGTTCCATTGCTTATGGGCTGATTGGCGGACTTACAGCACCCTTATTTAACCAGCGATTGATTCGTTCGGCTTATGAACAGGAACTTGCAAATAAAGGGATTGAATATCAGGAATACGAAAAGACAGTGTTGAAGGCTTGGCAGGAGGTTGAAACTGGTTTGAATGCCCAAAAACACATCATGCGTAGAAGACAATTAAATAATGAAGAGGTAGAAGCCTTACGTCTAGCGGTAGATGCTTCTACTGAATTATTTAAAGCAGGACGCGCTAATTACCTCGATGTGATTACTTCTCAGCGCAACGTGCTAGATGCAGAGATATCACTTAACGGTACCTATCTCGAGTATTTACAATCTGTTATTAACCTTTATAGGTCATTAGGTGGTGGATGGGAATAGCTTTTAATTAGCTAATTAAGTAAATAAGTTAAAAAGCTCCTTGGTTTTTCCAAGGAGCTTTTTAACTTATTTACTTAGATACATTGACTTCTCTGCATAAAGATGCCTGAAATATGGGTCATCTAGATCTTTAATAAAACGTATCGCTTCACCTGTTGAGCGCATTTCCGGACCTAATTGTTTATCAACATCAGGAAACTTGTCGAATGAGAATACTGGTTCTTTAATAGCATACCCATTCAGTTTACGCTCTATTTTGAAATCTTTGAGTTTATTTTCCTCTAACATGACCTTGGTGGCAATATTAATGTAGGGAACATCGTAAGCCTTGGCGATGAATGGAACTGTACGTGATGCTCTTGGATTTGCTTCTATAACATAGACCTTTTCGTCTTTGACAGCAAATTGAATATTCAATAAGCCTCTTACGTTTAGTGCTCTAGCGATCTTGATGGAATATTCCTCCATTTTCTCTTGCACCGCTTTTGATAGGCTAAATGGAGGTAATACGGCACTGGAATCACCTGAGTGAATACCGGCCGGCTCAATATGTTCCATCATCCCTATAATGTGAACATCGTCGCCATCACATATTGAATCAGATTCAGCTTCTTCTGCACGATCTAAAAAATGATCAATTAAAACCCTGTTACCGGGCATGTTTTTCATAATTTTGATGACAGCCTTTTCTAATTCATCATCATTGATGACAATACTCATACCTTGTCCGCCCAATACATAACTAGGACGAACTAATACAGGATAACCTACTTCATTAGCCACTTTAATTGCCTCTTCTGCATTTTCTGCCACGCCATATTTCGGATAAGGAATTTCAAGTTCCTTCAAAAGATCAGAGAACCGTCCGCGATCTTCCGCAAGATCCATATTTTCAAAAGAAGTTCCAATGATTTTGATACCAGTTTCTTTTAGCTTTTCTGCCATTTTTAATGCAGTTTGGCCACCAAGTTGAACGATTACACCTACTGGCTTTTCAAGCTCAATAATCTCTCGTACATGTTCCCAGAAAACGGGCTCAAAATAAAGCTTGTCGGCCATATTGAAATCTGTAGATACTGTTTCCGGATTACAGTTTATCATGATAGCCTCGTAACCAGCCTCTTTGGCTGCCAGTAAACCGTGAACGCAAGAATAGTCGAATTCGATACCCTGTCCTATTCGATTTGGACCCGAACCCAATACAATGATTTTCTTCTTATCGCTCGGAAGAGATTCATTTTCTTCCTCAAAAGTAGAGTAGTAATAAGGAGTAAGTGCTTGAAATTCGGCAGCGCAAGTGTCGACCATCTTGTAAACACGCTTGATGCCTAATTCGCTTCGGCGGTTATACACGTCATCTTCGCTAACATTACTTAACAACCAGGCAATTTGCCCATCAGAGAACCCTTTCTGTTTTAAGGTTATAAAAAAGTCCTTTGGGATATTGTTTAGCGTATATCGTTTTAGTTCAGTTTCCAACTCCACCAATTCCTGAATCTGAACAAGGAACCATTTATCTATTAAAGTAGCTTTTCTAATGGACTCCAATGGCACTCCCATTTCAAAGGCATCTTTTATATGGAATAATCTTCCACTACTAGGATGCTCTAAGCTATGCATAATTTCCTCTAAATTCCGCAATTGTCTTCCATCGGCTCCTAAACCTAGACGATTTGTTTCCAAGCTCTGGCAGGCCTTCTGAAGAGCCTCAATGAATGTACGGCCAATAGCCATTACCTCACCCACAGATTTCATTTGTAAGCCGAGCTCTCTATTGGCACCTTTAAATTTAGCGAAATTCCAACGGGGAGATTTAACAATTACATAATCAAGAGTAGGCTCGAAATAAGCGGATGTAGTTTTGGTAATCTGATTTTCCAGCTCATCAAGATTATATCCGATAGCTAGTTTAGCTGCTATTTTAGCAATCGGATAACCGGTTGCTTTTGAAGCCAAGGCCGAAGAGCGAGAGACCCTTGGGTTTATCTCAATTGCGATGATTTCTTCATTTTCTGGGTTTACAGAAAACTGTACATTACAACCTCCAGCAAAATTTCCAATGGCCCGCATCATCATAATGGCATGATTGCGCATTTCTTGATAACAAGTATCACTCAAAGTCATTGCAGGGGCAACGGTGATTGAGTCGCCCGTATGGATACCCATTGGATCAAAATTTTCAATAGAACAGATGATAATAACATTATCCTTACTATCGCGAAGTAATTCGAGTTCGTATTCTTTCCATCCTAAAACTGCTTGTTCAACCAGTACTTCATGTGTGGGAGATGCCTGCAGCCCTCTGCTAAGAGCGGCCTCAAATTCTTCTTTTTTATGAACGAAACCCCCACCAGTTCCTCCAAGTGTATAACTTGGACGTATTACTAGAGGAAAACCAATTTCTTGAGCTGCTTCTTTACCTTCTAAGAAAGAATTGGCGATTTGCGATTTAGCTACGCCAACACCGATATCAATCATCAGTTGACGAAATGCTTCTCTATTTTCTGTTTTTTCAATAGCTGCCACGTCAACTCCGATCACTTTGACACCATATTTCTCCCAGAGGCCCCTATTGGATGCTTCTATGCAGAGATTTAATGCAGTTTGACCACCCATTGTTGGTAGAACAGCATCAATTTTGCGTTCTTGTAATATCTGTTCAATACTTTCGGTGGTAAGAGGGAGAAGATAAACATGGTCTGCAATGACCTTATCGGTCATAATAGTTGCAGGGTTTGAATTGATAATAGAAACTTCAATACCTTCTTCTTTTAGAGAAAGAGCTGCTTGAGAACCCGAATAGTCAAACTCACAGGCCTGTCCGATGATAATTGGGCCCGAACCGATAATCAGCACCGAGCGAATGGAGGTGTTTTTTGGCATTTTATATGTTCAAAAAGTATAATTTTAAAAAAGAACGTTGCGAGAAAACAGGTTGGAAAGATCTGTTAAGAGAAGAGAATTTCCGACTGCTTTGTCGGAGTGCAAAGATAGGACTTTTTTGGTAAAAAGATTGAAAAAAATGTAAAAAAGGCTGGGGGTAGTAAACTTGCGATGTTAGCTGATTTTGATTATTTTTGATTCATAAATAATTGTGTTATGGCGAACCTGAGTGTTATCGACAAATTTAAATGGGACTTAGGCAAGATCCTCTAGTTAACGCTGATTAGTATTGAATCTCATCGATCAAATCGTCTCTCAAATTGCTCACACGTCTCTTCTTGAGTGGTTTGCGGTTGTTACTGGCTTCATTTGTATTTATTTAGCGGCTAAACAACATATTTTAAATTGGCCGATAAGTATATTCAGTGTAATAGCTTATGCTGTACTTTTTTACCAAGGGAAACTTTATGGCGAAACGATACTGCAAGGATATTTCTTATTTACCGGCATTTATGGATGGTATTATTGGGTTAAACGTAAACAGGAGCATAAGAAGCCAATCGTTCGCCTTACAGGTAGAAAAATGATAGTTGCGGTTGGGGCCATTTTTGTTTTCTCGATATTATTAGGATTGTTTCTACATCATTTTACAGATACTGATGTAGCCTATATAGATGGGACGCTGGCTTCTATCAGCTTTGTTGCCCAATTTTTAATGACAAGAAAAGTTTTACAAAATTGGATTATGTGGGTTGTGGTAGATATACTTTACATCCCACTATTTATGTACAAAGAATACTTCCTTACCGCCATTTTGTACGGCGTTTTGGCAGTTATAGCTTGGCTAGGTTACATGGATTGGAAGAAAACATGGAAAGCAGATCATTAATTAAAATTGCAGTAGTAGGTCCGGAATCTACTGGAAAGTCAAGCGTTTCAGAACGATTGGCAAGATATTATAAGACGGTTTGTGTGCCGGAATACTCGAGAGAATACTGCCGCAACTTAAATCGATCCTATACTTTACAAGACGAATTAAATATATATTATGGCCAATTAGCGCTCGAAAGAAGTTTAGAACCACTAGCTGTTAATAATCTGCTAATTTGTGATACAACCTTCTTAACCGTTAAAGTATGGAGTGATTATTTATTTGGCAGCACTCCTGAAGAGGTTAATAATAGACTAAAAACCCATCCCTACGACTTCTATTTGTTGATGAATATTGACCTGCCTTGGGAGGATGATCCATTAAGAGATTTCCCCGCACCGGAGCAGCGACAATATTTTTTAGAAGTTTGGACAAAAGAGTTGGAAAACTTGAAAGCAAGCTACCAATTGATTTCTGGATTAGGGGAAGATCGGTTTCTAAATGCAAAGAAGGCTGTTGCTCAATGGCTTAAATAAAATTTACCGATAATAAATGTCATACTTAATTTAGCTCTCATTCACCTTCAACCTTCTTAGGAAACATTAATGAAGCGATAACACTTACTGCTAAAATACCTATAATGATATAAAGTGAATGTGCGGTAGTGAAACCCCAGGCTTCGAGCCAGTGATGCCCCAACATTTTCGCTCCAATGAATACCAGCAGGAAGGACAAGCCAACCTTTAAATAATGGAATTTATGTATGACATTTACCAGTAGGAAGAACATTGAACGTAAGCCTAATATGGCAAAAATATTGGAAAAGAAAACGATATAAGGGTCTTTGGTGACAGCAAAAATGGCAGGGATGGAATCAACCGCGAAAATCAGATCTGTAAATTCAATTACCAGCAATACCAGAAAGAGAGGGGTAACGAATTTTTTTCCGTTTTCTTTGAGAAAGAAATGGTTTCCTACAAATTCCGGATATACAGAAAAGTACCTGGACGCAAAACGTACTACTTTATGATTTTTCGGATCAATCTCTTCTTCCTCATTGCGGTTAATAAACATCATGATGCCTGTATATACCAAAAAGACACCAAAAACGTACAATATCCATTCAAATCTACTGATAAGGGAAGCGCCTAAAAAAATAAATAAAAATCTTAACAAGATCGCTCCAATGATTCCCCAAACCAGAACGCGGTGATAGAATTTCGAGGGTACACCAAAGGATGTAAAGATTAAAACCATCACAAATATATTATCGACAGAAAGTGCATATTCTACGACATATCCGGTAACATATTCTAGTGCAAGGTTCTTTTTATATATTTCGATACTAGCAACAAAATCACTCGGAATCAGCTTTATGTTATGTAAGTGTTTTTGGGTTACTTCTTGGAGGTGTGCAAAATCTTGTATATCGTGTAGCTTATCGCCCCAAAATCTTAATAGGACATAAAAGCCAAGCGCAAATAAAACCCATACAGTACTCATGATGGAAGCCTCCTTAAAGGATACCTCATGATCTTTCTTATTAAAGAGCCCTAAATCTATCGCTAGCATCAAAATGATAAAAAGCAAAAAACCTAAAAAGAATATTAATTCGTTCGTCATGTTTACTTATTTCTCTCCGTGGTAAATCGTACTAATTGTTCAAGCCCAATTTTATATTGGCTATCGGGAAATGTTTTTAATATTTCAAAGGCTTCCGTCTGGTAGGCAAGCATTTTTTCTTTAGCATAGTCAAGTCCTCCACTTGAACGTACGAAATCAATAACTTCCGCTACCTTTTTTTGATCTTCGTTGTAATTCTTTACCAAATTGATGATATATCTTTTCTTTTCTCTATTTGTGTTGTTTAAGGCATAAATTAAAGGTAACGTTAACTTTTTTTCTTTAATATCTATACCTAACGGCTTTCCTACATCGTCAAAACCAAAATCAAAAAGATCATCCTTAATTTGAAAAGCGATACCTACCTTTTCACCGAAGGCATGCATTTTCTTGATGATTTCTTCAGATGCATTGGAGGAGGCGGCGCCACAAGCACAACACGATGCTATTAAAGAAGCTGTTTTTTGACGAATTACTTCAAAATAGACGCTTTCGTTTATATCTAAACGACGGGCCTTCTCCATTTGGAGTAGTTCTCCTTCACTCATTTCTGTAACTGCCTCATTTAAAATCCTAAGAAACTCAAAATCCTGATTTTTTACTGATAGTGAAAGCCCTTTACTTAAGAGGAAATCACCCACTAAAACAGCTATTTTGTTTTTCCACAAAGCGTTTACAGAAAAGAAACCCCTTCGCTGATAAGAATTATCTACAACATCATCATGAACGAGCGTTGCAGTGTGAACAAGCTCTACCAGTGCGGCTCCTCTATGTGTGGAGTCATTTATACCACCACATGTTCCTGCGGCAAAAAAAACAAACATGGGACGCATTTGTTTGCCTTTTCTTTTAACTATATAATGCGTTATTCTGTCGAGCAAAGGAACTGAACTGCGCATTGACTCTTTGAATCTTCTTTCAAAAATATCTAATTCTGCAGCTATAGGTTTCTTAATCTCTTCAAGTTTTAACATGTAAGCATATGATTTAAACTAACGTTATAAAGAAGGTTAGTTTTAGTTTTATGACCTTTTTACGGTTTAAATTTTTGACTTCTAAAGGCGTCACAAACATACTGAAAAAACCTTATAATATACTTGATAGAAGTTTAGTTTTCAGCTGCACTTTGTTGCTTTCGCCAGATTTTTGTGTTAGGTTCTAGTTGTTTATAGCGTGTAACTAGGGGGGAGAACAGGATTGTTTCTTTAGTACCTAGCGCTAAATATCCCAAGCGTGCCAGGCTGTTATCAAACAAATTGAAAACCCGTGCCTGTAAGTTACTGTTGAAATAGATAAGCACATTTCGACAGGTTATTAATTGGAACTCATTAAAAGAACTATCTGACACCAGGTTATGCTGGCTAAAAACTATGCGCGCGATAAGCTCTCTATTGATTTTTGCATGATGGTAATTCGCTGTATAATAAGAAGAAAAATCATCTTTTCCGCCAGCTTGAATATAGTTCTCGGAATATAATTTCATGGTTTTCAACGAAAGACGGCCACTCCGCGCCTGCTCTAATACTGCTGGATTTAAATCAGTAGCATAAATTAACGTTTTATGTAACAGATTAGCCTCTTTTAATAAGATAGCAACAGAATAGGCTTCTTCACCAGTAGAACAACCTGCCACCCATATACGAATAAAAGGATATGTTCCTAGGGTTGGAATAATATGATTTCTTAAGTGCATATAAAAATCGGCATCCCTAAACATCTCGGTTACATTTACGGTGATGCCTTCTATAAACTGTTTAAGATAATATAAATCTGATTTCAATCTATAACGCATTTCTGCAAAACTTGGAAATTTGTCTTTCGTATATAAGCGATTTACCTGTCGTTTTAAAGAAGCTCTGCTATAGTTTCTAAAATCATATCCATGTATTTCAAGGAGGTCGTTAATTAAAATTTCCAGGTCATTATCATGAATCGGAGGTACTTGCCACATCTCTTTATTTTATATGTTTTTTAATGACCTTCGTTAATATGTCGATGTCAATGGACTTTGAAACCTAATCGTTTATTCCAACGGCCAGACACTTTTCTTTATCATGGCTCATTGCTTGCGCCATTATAGCAATAAAACTGTACAAAAGGCCAAAATGTTTAGCGGCTCATCGTCTATTATTAATATTTTATGCGGATTACTGTCTATTGGTAGAGCCATACTCTTAATAAAGAAATTAGTTGATCAATATCCACTGGTTTGGAGATATAATCTGATGCCCCTGCTGCAATACATTTCTCCCGATCACCCATCATAGCCTTCGCCGTTACGGCGAGAATGGGGAGTATTTTAAATCTTTTATCTTGTCTGATTAGTCGCGTAGTTTCATAACCATCCATTTCAGGCATCATCATATCCATAAGTACGATGTCTACCTTGGCGGCATTTTTTTGTAAAAGATTAAAGGCCTCTTTTCCATCATCAGCAGAAATTACATTTATTTGGTAGCGTTCTAATGCTTTTGTAAGTGAAAAGATATTTCGTATATCGTCGTCAGCTATCAGAACAGTCTTACCTCTCAAAACTTCATGTAAACTTGTATTAAGCTTAGTCCTTTCTTTTTTTACATCTGTCTCTTTCGATTCCTCTACAATATGTAAGAATAAGCCCACTTCGTCCATAATACGTTCATATGAATGAGCAGTCTTTACCACGATAGAATCTGCGTATTGTTTTATCTTTATCTCTTCTGCGGGTGAAAGATCTTTTCCTGTAAAGATAATAACAGGAAGATTTTCCATACCGGCATCTGCTTTAATGGTTTCTAAGGCTTTGTAAGCAGTAGCATCAGGTACTCCCATATCGAGTATTACGCAGTCGGCCTCTTGGCTTTTCAATTTATCAACGGCCGATTGGATATCCTTGCTGATTTCAGTTTTTACATCGAAACTTTCCAAGTAATGTCCTAATGCCTGTGCATGCTTTAAGTTATCCTCAATGATCAATACCCTTCTCGGGCCTACAGAAAGTGCTTTTTCGACCCGTTTAAATATTGCACCGATCTCCTCAAAGGCCATTGGCTTTCGTATAAAATCTATCGCTCCTTTTGTAATACTTTCTTTTTTGACCTCATGGGATGACATGATATGAACAGGAATGTGGCGGGTTACGGGATTGTTTTTTAGTTCATCCATTACCTGCCAACCATTTTTTATGGGTAATTCGATGTCCAATAATATAGCATTTGGTAAATATTTTTCTGCTAATTTAATCCCCTCGTCACCCCGCACTGTAGTGATAACTTTGTACTTGTTTTTATGGGAAAAGTCCACAAGCGCTCTGGCAAAACTTGTATCATCCTCAATGATCAGTAATAATTTATCCCCCTCCTTTATGTGTTCCCTATCATCGTCTAGCTCATTTGGAATAATGGAGCTGATAAAAGGGGTTCTTTCTTTAATGTTAGGATGTTCAAGATTTTTATCATTTGTTTTTGGGGCCGACGTTGTTATTGACTCTTCAATTTCTGATATCGCTTCTTCAGGTAATGTGACAATGAACTCACTACCTTTAGTAACCTCACTGTTGATATAAAGAGATCCACCCAAGAGTTTAGCGAGTTCTTTACTGATAGATAACCCGAGACCGGTTCCGCCAAATTTGCGTCTGGTAGATCCGTCAGCTTGTTGAAAGGCTTCAAAAACCAATTGCTGTTTTTCGATGGGTATACCAATGCCGGTGTCGCGGACAGCAAAATCAATGTAATGCTCTTTTTTCTTATGTTTACGAACGGAAACAGTTACCGACCCTTTTGAAGTGAATTTAAGTGCATTTGAAACTAAGTTTCTTAAAATTTGCTGAAGTCTTAAATGATCTGTATTAATAGAATTTGGCAATGCTGGATCTTTCTCTATAATTAAGTTTAACCCCTTTTCGTTGGCCATTCGCCCAAAGAGCGATTGTATATCATTTAGCACCTCATCTAAAGTGACCTGATCAAATGTCAAGGTCATTTTACCTGCCTCTATTCTAGAAAGATCCAAGATCTCATCTATCAGGGTTAACAATCCATTTCCAGATGTTTGTATGACGTTGGCATACTCAATTTGATCTTCAAACAGATTACCTTCATTATTTTCACTAAGCAGCCGTGATAATAAAAGAATAGAATTAAGCGGTGTGCGCAATTCGTGTGACATATTGGCCAAGAATTCTGATTTGTACTTGGTACTAATAGCTAGATCTTCCGCTTTCTTTTGGATTTCAAGATTGCGTTCTAAGATCACTTGATTTTTGTCTTCTAATGCCTGCGACCTTATCTCAAGCTCTTGATTTGCCTCCAATAGTTCTTCTTGTTGTACGCGCAGTTCTTCCTCAGATGCTTGCAGTTTATTCGCCTGTGCTTCCAGCTCTACATTGAGGTTTTCTAATTCACTTTGCTGAACCTGCAGTTCTTCTGTTTGTGCTTGTGTTTCTTCCAGTAGTTCCTTAAGTCTAATTCTGCTCTTTACTGCATGCACTGCCGCGGCGATATTTTTTGAGATACTCTTGGCAAAAGTAAGCGTTGCGTCAGGTAGATCATTAATAGATGCTATTTCAATTACCCCTTCTATTTCATTTTCATGCACAAGGGGTATTATCAAAATCCATGATGGCTTCGTGTTTCCCAAGCTAGTGCCGATTTTGAGGTAATCATCAGGCAAGTTGGTTAAGACAATCACCTCTCCCTCCACAGCGGCCTTTCCTAACATTGTTTCCCCAAAATTTATTCTTTTTGAGAGTTGAGAAATATTTGTTACGCCGGTGCTGCTTAATAATTCCAAGGATTTATCTCTTCCATTCAGGTAATAAGTACCTATCGCTGCCTCTAAATAGTCAACCAGGGTTTTTAATATCTCTAAACTAAACTCTTGGAGTTCTCTTCTTCCAATAAGAAGACTGTTTATAGTATTTTCTCCTGTCTGAATCCAGATCTGCTGTTTATCCTTTTGTGAGTGCCGTTCCAGCGCATTTTTCATGTTGAGTAAAGCAGTTCCTAATACATCGTGGGTGCCTTTTGGATTAATTTGTATCTCGTAATTTTCTTTGCCTATTTCATTGGCTACCCGTGCGATTTCTTGATTGCTTTTATCTATACGACGGATAGAGCGGGCCACGACACCTAAGTCGTCTTTGGCAAATGCTGGAAGAGTGATATCTGTATATCCCATCGCTATTTTTGTGGCAGCTTCTTGTAGCTCGTAAAGATGATTGGCAATATTCTTAATTACGAGATATACCAGTGCGAGCACAAGTAAGATAGCAGCGATAAGAACACCTCTGGTAAAGTTTCGATCGTATAACTCATTGTCATAAGAGGTATTTGCCGATGTACTTATGTCTTTGATCGTACTTGAAAGACGGGCTTTTAGAAAGTCAATTGCTGTAGCAGAAACATTCCACCATTCTTCAGCATTGAATTTTTGCGGAAGCTTTTGGGTATCGTATACATCTTTTATGAAATCTAACGTATTAGCAACCGCGTGATTGTCTTTTAACTTGTTGAAATTGTTTTCCTTATATTGTTTGTCTAAGCTCTGCAGTTCTCGGAGATATGATTGTAAGAGCTCATAACTCATGTTAAATTTTGCAAAGTTAATGGTGTCGAGTTTGTCGTCAGCGAAGGTAAAATATATATTTAGGCGAAGCGTAGCTAAATAATTTATTGTATTAGATAATATTTCACGAAGTGCTATACGAGATCCTATTTCTTTATTTAAACTATTATAATCTGTTGAAACTGCTGTAAAACTACTAAGCCTTTCTGTGAGTTTTTGATAGTTGTTAAAAACGTCATCATAACTCATTTCTCTATTGTTTATTTTAGAACGCCAAGTAGGCAATTCATCGATAAAAGTATAGTTTGTATATTCTGCGTTCAGGCCACTGTCGATATAAGCATCAAACTTTTGAATAGCTTCATCTGTTTTTAATTGTTGTACACTCAATGCGCCATTTTCGTTTCCTTTAAAAAGATTACTTAGACTTAAACGCCGTTCTTGCTGTATTTGTTCAACAAGATCATCTGCTGTAAGGGCTAGGTTTATGCGCGTTATGAAATTATCCGTACCAATTATACGATCTGTTTTTTCTTTTTCAATTAGATAAAAAAAGAAAATTAGCACTATTAAAGGTACAAGTGCAAGCAATGCGAGTTTATAATTTAAAGGGATTAGGTTAAATTGATTTCTCCGTATCATCATTAGCTTTTTTTAGCGGTAACCTAAAATAAAATAAAGAACCTTTATTCAGCTCACTTTCCACACCATATTCACCATCGTGCCTTGCAATGATTTCCTTACATATGTAAAGTCCCATACCCAGACCCTGAAATTTATAGGAAGATTCTTCTACACGGTAAAACTTATCAAAAATACTTTCATGTTTATCTGATGGAATTCCTATTCCGAAGTCCCGAACGCCGATTTGTATTTTATTGTCATCAGTTAATTTGCATTCTACGAGAACTTCTTTTGAATTAGGGGCATATTTAATAGCATTAGTGAGGTAATTAAGTAAAACCTGTTCCAAACGCATTTCATCTCCCAGAATGGTTGCAGTGCACTTTCCTAATTGTTTAAATTGATGAGTAGGATACATCTGTGTAACATTTTCAATGGTATTTTCGAGCAATTTTTCTATTGAAATAGGTTGAAGGTTAAATTTCATCTTTCCGCTTTCTATTTTCGAGATATCCAATAAATCGTCTATTAAATCACGGAGTTTATCTAATTGTGTGCTTGTTTTTGCTAGGTAACTCTTATACTTTTCATTATTCCTAATATCCGGCAATCGCTCGAGTAATTGTATATAGCCCCTAACGCTCGTTAAAGGAGTTTTAAGTTCGTGGCTTGCAATACTTATGAATTCATCCTTTTTATTTTCAAGAATTTTCCGCTGCTCGATTTCTTTTTTAAGCGTTTCTTGCATTTCTTGCATTTCTTGTGCCTGTTCAAAGAGCTTGTAGAAGGTTTTTACCTTAAGGAGTAAGATATCAGGATCAAAAGGTTTGGTTAAATAATCAATTCCGCCGGTTTCATAGCCCTTTGTAATAAATTTTTTCTCTGTGTTTACCGCGGATAAGAAGATAATGGGTGTATCTAACGTTTTACTGTAACCGGAAATGAGCTCGGCTACTTCAAAACCATCCATTCCGGGCATCTGAACATCTAATATGATCAGTGCGTATGTTTTTTTTAACACTTTTTTCAACGCTTCTTCACCAGATGATGCAACATCTACTTCGAAATAATTAGATTCCAAAAACTTCCGTAACGAAATTAGATTCTCTTGTTTGTCATCAACTATTAAAATCATACTTAGACGGTTGAGCCGTTAAATTATCTGTTGTTCTAGGTTGAGAAAATCTCATATTAATTTATTACGTATAGCATACAAGTTTAATGATTTTTTTAAGATAAGACAAAGCAGCGCGAAATTGATATGTTCAAAATCATAGTCGATGCTCGATGAATGCTGAATAGCCAGCGCGACGTTAATCAGTCTGGTTTACTAACCGGAGGGGAAGAAACGTGCGTTGGAGTATCAAAGGAGGCACTCCAACGCATAAATGTTTAAAGAATTAGAATCAATACCAAGATAATAATAATGATAGCACCAACAGAGAGGTAAACGCCTCCGCTTCCCATCGCACGGGCTTTTTTATTCATTTCCCTTAATTCTTTGCGAAGAGCCTTTCTTTCTATTTTCGTTAGCGTTGATTTATCAATTGCCTTGATTTCCTCAACCCGTTTGCGCATTTCACCGATGCGTTTTGCTACCTCCTCTTCAGAAAGCTCAATTTTTTTCGAGTTTTTTTCAGTGCTTGCTATAGCAGCTATAGGAGTGCTAAAGGTGAATGCTAGCATGAAAATTGTTAAAAGTGCATAAATTTTAGATTTCATAAGGTTTTTTTTAGTTCAAATACAACAAATTTTACAACTATTAATACATTAAAGTTAATATTTGTTTGAGAAAAAAGAAAAATACTTACATAAAGACAAGAGTATATTATACTTCAACTATCTTCTGACTTGCTACGACAAACTGCTTTGCACGGTTCTTTGGAATTCTATAGACGCCTGTTAAGCTTCCAAAAGCAGGGAGTAATAATAGGGGATGTTCATAATGAAAACAGGGTAATGTCAATTTCTGTTTCGCTGAACCTATCAAAGTAGTCCCTGGATGTATGTGTCCGGCTACATTAATTTTGTCGGGAGGTATGTTCGTTAAAGGGCCATGTGAAAAGATAACGCCATTCTCCTCCAAGTGCGTCGGATGAACAATAAGATTCGCATCTGAGTACAGCTTCGAAGGTAATACGTCATGGTTGCCCTTTATCAAAATTAGTTGAATCGTAGCGTGCTGTTGGGCAAAGTGGAGAAAATATTGCCAAGAGCTATTTATCGTGCTATGAAAAAGATCTCCCAAAAATATAATCCGCACAGGTTGATATTTGTTAATAAGGCGCGTTAATCTTTCATAATCTTCTAACGTCCCCGCATTTGATGGTATGAAAATTCCTGCTTTCCTAAAATGTTCCGTTTTACCAAGATGTACATCTGCAATAACCAGGGTGTGCTTTTCAGGGAAAAAAACACCTTTTTCAGGTAATAAATAAACAGGTTGATTCCCTAACTGAAAGGGGAAAGGCTCATTTTTCATATTAACTGTGCAATAATCTTATTCAAGCGATCTTCTAAGGATTCGTTGCTAAAGCGTTCTCTAAAAGATTCTGCAAAGATAGGAAAAGCAAAGGGCGTAAGGTTGGTGGGGTACTTTATTAAAATCTCTTGGTTCGCAATACGGTTAAGCGCTTCAAAAAGACGGTTAAAATCCAATTGAAAATCAAAAACTTCATCATAGGCTTCTCTTAATAAGAGATTATCATGTTCATATTCCTCAAAAACTTTAAAAAATAAGCCCGAATTGGCCTGCAGGTGTTTTGTTTTTACTTTTTTTCCAGGGAACCCTTGAAAGACTAAACCAGCGATACCTGCGATGTCTCTAAAGCGTTTGCGTGCCATCTCCGTCATGTTCACGCTTTGCTGAATGTCTTCGCCCAGGTGTTTTACAGAGAGCAGACCCTCGTTTATTGCTTTTTCTATTTCAACCTCTTGATCGCTTAAGAGCTCGAAGCCATAGTCATTCATGGCAATTGAAAAAGAATACGACCGGTCTTTGCTAAGCCGATGTGCTATTAAGGCAGCCATCCCTTCATGCACAAATTTACCTTCGAAGGGATAGAAAAATAAATGAAAACCTTCTTTGGTTTGCGTTTTTTCGATAAGAAATCTGCTGCTATTCGGAAGAATGCTTCTTCTTTCCTGTTCTTCAAAAAGTGGTTTCAAAAAAATCAATTCAGGTTCTTTCCTGTCGGATGTGTCTACCCATTGGTCGAGCATATGCCTAATAGCAACCGACAAATGAGTAGACAAGGGTAGTCGGCCGCCCATCCAAGATGGAACAAGTCCTTTTTTGCGATTGGAAAGTTTAACGATAGCCTGTAAGTCTTTAACACGCAACAATTCAAGGTTTCTACCCGCAAACCAAAAAGTATCTCCCGTATTTAAACGAGAGATAAACCATTCTTCTATACTGCCAATATATTTTCCGCTAGGAAATTTAATACTCATCATCGTATCGCTAACAATGGCTCCTATGCTCAAGCGATGCCGCATTGCCACTTTTCTGCTTACCACCTTATAGACATCATTTTCAACAACTACTTTATGGAATTCGTCGTAAGCATCTAGCGTTTTCCCTCCTTGCGTTATTAGCAGAAGGCATTGGTTGAATTCCTCTTGCGTTATGGACGAAAAACAATGTGTTTTTTTTACTTCTTTATAAATTTCTGCTGCAGTAAAACCATCAGATACTGCTAGTGTTACTAAGTATTGAACTAGCACATCAAAGGAGCGGATGTAGGGAATGCGGTTTTCCATGAGTTGATTTTTTTCTGCATACCGTAATGCCGCGCCCTCGATAATTTCCAGCGAATGCGTAGGCACAAACCAAATGCTGCTTGTTGCCCCAGGTTGATGGCCGCTCCTGCCTGCTCGCTGTAAAAATCGCGCTATACCTTTTGCAGAACCAATCTGAATAACGGTGTCAACAGGCCTGAAATCTACTCCCAAATCGAGACTACTTGTGCACACAACAGCCTTAAGCTTAGCCAGGTGTAAAGCTTGTTCCACCCATTGTCTTATTTCTTCACTTAACGATCCATGATGCAAGGCTAAAAGACCTGCTAGATCAGGCTGTAATTTTAATAGTTCCTGATACCATATTTCTGCCTGCGAGCGGGTGTTTGTAAAAATAAGCGTTGTTCCACTACGATTTACTACTTCTAGGACTTTGCTTGCTAGATGGATGCCAAGATGACCTGCCCAAGGAAATTTCTCAAGATGATCGGGTAAAACCGTTGTAATTTCCGTCTTTTTTTTAAGATTTGCCTTAATAATCCGACCATTATTTTTAGTGCCCAAAAGAATGTCTGCCGCTTCATTTAGATTTCCGATGGTGGCCGATACGCCCCATATTTGAATGCTTGCGTTAAGCGTTTTTAGTCGCGATAACGCTAATTCGGTAAGCACACCACGCTTGCTTCCCAAAAGCTCATGCCATTCGTCAACAATAACAAATTGTACCTGTTGTAAACGATTGGCATATCCTTTTTGCGCCAACATGAGGTGTACACTTTCTGGGGTGGTTATGAGTATATCCGGGTGCTCAGTAACCTGTCTTTGTCTTTCTTTTGTGCTAGTATCCCCTGTGCGTAAGGCGATATCTAGGTTTAATTTAAGATCTTCGTTAACACGGTTTAAGGCCAGCACCATTTCCTGGGATAGCGAGCGGAGAGGCGTTAACCACAAACAAAAAGTGCCACGTGGAACTTTTTTGTTGGCATTTCTAAAGGCTAATAAGCGTTCTAATACACCAAACCAAATAGCATATGTTTTACCGTAGCCGGTAGGGGCATTCAATAAGCCGGATTCTCCTGCTAAAATTGCTTTCCATGTTTCTTGCTGAAACGTATGCGGTTTCCAGTTTTTTGATTTAAACCATTTGGGGGCTAACATTGATTTTAGTTATGAGTTGTCAGTTACTAGTTGTGAGCTAATAGTTCATGCACGTTCATTGTTGTCAATTATTTATCACCTTTGCTGTCTAACATTTTCAATAGGTCCTGTTTCGTATTCGCTTGATCGGCAATCTTATCCCTTCTCCATCTTAAAATGCGTGGAAAGCGTAAAGCTATTCCTGATTTATGTCGTGGCGAGGCACTAATACCTTCAAAAGCCAATTCAAACACTAAAGTTGGCGTTACTGTTCTGACTGGACCAAATTTATCAATTGTATTCTTTTTAATCCAGTTGTCTACTTCTAATATTTCTTTATCAGTTAAACCTGAGTAAGCTTTGGCAAATGGCACTAATTCGTTGTTATCCCAAACGGCAAAGGTATAATCCGTATATAAATTTGCCCGCCTGCCATGCCCCCTTTGACCATATACAAGCACACCGTCAATAGTAAACGGATCAACTTTCCATTTCCACCAGCTACCCCGTCTTCTACCGGTTTCGTAAATGCTATTCTTGCGCTTGAGCATGACTCCCTCGCATTTATAAGCTCTTGCTTCTTCACGCGCCTTTCGTACCTCATCCCACGAAGAGCAAGGTACAGGTGCAGAGAGCATAAGAGAAGTATTCACTACCAAACCATCTACAAGTTGTTTTAACAATTTTCTTCTTTCTGATAACGGACGATCTCGAATATCAGTACCTTTATACTCTAGCAAATCATAACAGATCATTACAAGAGGTGCAGATGCTAGGATTTTTTTACTTAATAATTTACGACCGATGCGGGTTTGCATAACAGCAAAAGGTAGTATTTCATCCTCTTTAAAAGGGAGTATTTCGCCATCCAGTACAGTGCCATGGGGCAGCGAATGTTTTAGAGGATGAAATTCCGGAAATTTATCAGTGAGTAAATCTTCACCTCTGCTCCATATAAATATTTCTTCGTTGCGAACGATTATTTGCCCTCTGATACCATCAAATTTTCGTTCAACATACCATTCATTTATATCCCCTAAACCTTCAGGCGCACCTTCTAGTTGATAAGCTAGAAAAAAGGGATAGGGTTCGAAGCTTTTTTCGCTCAATATATCCTCCAATATCAATTTTTCAAGATTAGTTTGATGCGGGTGCCAGTTTCCCATAAGGCGATGAGCTAGTTCATTTGCCGTTTTATTATATTTAATAGCAAGCGCTTTGATGACCAGCTGCTTTGATACCCCTACCCGGAAATTCCCGGTAATTAGCTTGTTAAAGAGAAATCGTTCAGATGCCGGTATCTCCATCCAACGATTGATAATGGTCTGCTCCTTTTCATCATCAGGCAAGGCTGAAAATGAGGCCAAAAATGTCATCGTTTGACTTAATGTATATAGCTTGGTATGTTGGGGTGGTGGAAGACATAAAGCAATTGTTTCGGCCAAATCACCTACAATGTGGTAGGATTCTTCGAAAAGCCAAGTGGGAAGTGCAGAAAGTTTATAGGCGGCCTGACGTAGAAGAGCCGTTTTGATTACGCGGCCACTTGATTTACCCATTAATAGGTAAATGCTCCATAAAATGTCTCCTGTAGATGCTTCATGAAAATAATCTACTAAAGCGTTCACTTTTGCATTTGTAGAAGTCGTTTGATCAATTGCTTGGAAAAGTTTGTTAAAGAGCTGCATCTGTATCCTCCCGCATTAATAAATCGTCTTCATAAAGTGTTTCGACCTCCACGGCATTCAATTTATGCTCTTCACGTAACCATTTAGCAAAAATTGATTTATAACCATGTGTTACATAGATGTTTTCGGCATTGGTGCTTAAAACCGCCGAATTTAACTGATTCCAGTCGGCGTGATCAGATAATACAAAGCCGCGTGCTACATTTCTTCGCCGTCTTGCGCCTCGTAATTGCATCCAGCCGCTAAAGAATGCAATTTCATAGGGATTAAATTTTTTAAGCCAAGGGCTACCTATCGCGCTGGGGGGCAATACTAGGAGATAAGGCGGTTTTAGTGTTTTTATCAAATCAAAAGAGGCATACTGAACGGGATAAAGTTTGTGTCCGGCGTTAATTAGCTGTTGTTGTATATTCACAATGGCTCCGTGGGCATAAATGGGCATGTCGAGCGCTGAGGCCATTTCTATAATTCTTTGTGCTTTTCCTAGAGAGTAACCGACTAAAAGTGAATTAACCGCTTGTTCGTTGTTTTTTTGTATCCATTCATGTAATTCTTGCTTAACAATAGCAGGTTTTGGAAAATGATATATGGGCAAGCCAAAAGTAGATTCTGTGATGAAATGCTGGCATTTTAAGGGCTCAAAAGCCGTCGATAGTCCATCGTCTTGAAGTTTATAGTCACCAGATACCACCCACACTTCATCTTTATAAGATAGCCTTACCTGTGAAGATCCTATAATGTGACCAGCGGGGTGTAGGGAAATGCTAATGCCATTGATCGTAATTTGTTCGCCATAGTTTAGTGTTTCGATGCTAATATCGTTTCCTAGTCTGAGTTTTAATAAGGGCGCCGTATCTGTGTGGCAAAGGTAGTGCTTATTCCCTTTATGCGCATGATCTGCATGGGCATGTGTAATGATGGCCTTATTTACGGGAAGCCAGGGATCTATATAAAGGTCCGCCCGTGCACAGTAAATTCCTTTGTTGTCAAATGTTAGCATGGGTAAAGAGAATAATTTTATTCAACTCCTTCATATAACAGTATGTTTCGCTAGAAGTTTTACAGACAGCAGACAGGCCCTTTATTGTATTAAACGAGCTTTTTGTCTAAGTTTGCCAATAAAAGAATAATCGATGAAATTTTTCAAATACCAAGGCGCTGGAAACGATTTTGTTTTAATAGATAACCGCAAGCAACAATTTGATGCGGATGACACCGCCTTGGTAGCTCGCTTATGTGACAGACGTTTTGGTATCGGTGCAGACGGTTTGATGCTATTGCAGGAAAAGGAGGGTTATGATTTTGAAATGTTGTACTATAATGCAGATGGAAATTTAGGCAGTATGTGCGGAAACGGTGGGCGTTGTATCGTTTCCTTTGCTAAACATTTGGGAATTATAGAAAATAAAACAGCTTTTTTGGCAGTAGATGGTGAGCATGAAGCCTCAATTAGTGATATGGCCGACTGGGTAAGTTTGAAGATGATCGATGTACGTGATATTGAAACATATGATGAGCATTATGTGTTAAATACAGGCTCTCCTCACTATGTGCAACTTGTTGACAAATTAACAGGCCTAGATGTTTTTCATGCTGGACGCGCCATTCGATATAATGATACCTACCGCCAGGCGGGAATCAATGTGAACTTTGTTGAAGCAAGAGACAAGGGTTATGCCGTGCGTACTTATGAAAGAGGAGTGGAAGACGAGACATTAGCATGTGGGACAGGTGTGACAGCTGTAGCGCTAGCGATGGCTTTACATCATAACCAAGTGGGTAACATCAATACGCCAATCAAAGCAATGGGCGGTGATCTTAATATCCGTTTTACACATCTCGGCAACGGAATATTTGAAAATATTTATTTAGAAGGGCCTGCGAAATTGGTGTTTGAGGGTAGTTTTTCTTAGTGATTCTGAACCCCAGAGGAATTTCTTTTGAAAATTTTTATGAAAATTTTTTGAGATCGTAAAACAATCTCTTAGTATTTGTCGTTTCTATATTATAACCAATTACTGTACATATTTCTATAGAGGTATAGCAAATAACTAACTAAGTTATTCTTATCTCTAGATATAGAACTAATTATTAATGACCTAAAAAAGCAAAATATGTAATGAAAGAAGTGTTGTTTGTTGTTTTTTTATTGTAGACAATTAACAAGTAAACGTTGAGGATAGTGATGTTATTCTTAATGTTTTTTAAGAAAAAATAAAAAACATATGAAAAATTAGTGTTTTGTGTTTAAAATATCAGTGTTTTTGTGTTTTTTATTCGTTTTTTATGTAAAAAAATGTGTTTTTATATATTGTTTTTAGATGTATTGATTGTTTTTGTGTAACAATTTTTATTTTTTCTTGTAAATTTTGAAATAATAGTGAATATTTGCTGAAAATATTGTTAATTTTTGTTAAAAATTTTAATGAAAATCCTGATGAGGAATTTGTTGAAGTGTGGAATGAGAAATAGAAATGAATTCATGGAAAACTTAAAGAAACTTAACTAAATGTTTTTTAGAAATCAGGGTTCTAATTAATTGAGAATGGTGAACTGCTGCGCACAATTGAAAGAAAAAGTTAGCTGTAAGTTGCATATGCAAACTGCAGATTATGTCTTAATAATAAAACCCGCTAGTTAAATACTAGTTTAAGAGCTATTCAGGAGCGTGAATAACTTCAAGTCCAAATTACCTTGCGTATAAATTCTTCATTTATAATTTTTTATTAATTGATTTTTTAACCAAACAACAAACACATGAAACAAAAACTACTCAGTTTCTTTCTTGTTTGCGTCGCTTTGCTAGCGAGCGCATATGGGCAAGAGAGGACTATTCGAGGAAAGATCACTGACAAGGGCAGTGGAGAGCCGTTACCAGGGGTATCGGTTATGGTAACAGGAACTGCATCGGGCACAACCACTAATGACGAAGGGCTGTATTCTATTAGTGTACCGGCCAATGCTGCATCGCTTGTTTATTCATACATAGGCTATGTTAAAGAAACGGTGACAATTGGTAACCAAGACCAGGTTGATGTAGAATTGTCGGAAGATGCACAAGCTTTAAGTGAAGTTGTTGTAACGGCACTCGGTATTCAACGTAAACGAAATGAGCTTGGTTACGCCGCTCAAGAGGTAAAAAGTGAAGATATTACCCGTACAAGGGATAATAACTTTACAAATTCGCTTTCTGGAAAAGTGGCCGGATTGGATATCAAGCAATCCGGAACCATGGGAGGATCAACAAACGTCGTAATGCGGGGTTATAAATCGCTAACTGGGAATAACCAAGCATTGTTCGTTATTGATGGTGTGCCAGTGAGCAACGTGAACACCAATACAGATCTCCAGGAAGATGCGGATGCACAAAACCAAGGTCGTGGTGGTTATGATTATGGTAATGCCGCGGCGGATATCAACCCAGATGATATTGAGTCAATCAATGTGCTGAAAGGTGCAGCAGCATCAGCACTCTATGGCTCACGCGCCTCAAACGGTGTGATTATGATCACTACCAAAAAGGGTAAGAAAAATACTACGAACATTACCGTTAATAGTGGGGTGACTCTTGGGAAAATTGATAAGAGCACTTTTGCAAAGTATCAGAAGGAATACGGTGCAGGTTATGTGAATCAGTATAGTGAAGAAGGATATGCATCGCCAGATGGAAACTTTTGGTACGAAAGTGTATTTGGTAACGCAGACCCTGCCTTAATTGCTCCTTTTACCGAAGACGCTTCTTATGGAGCGGCCTTTGATCCTAATTTATTAGTATATCAATGGGATGCTTTTGATGAAACTTCTCCCAATTATGGAAAAGCAACACCTTGGGTAGGTGCACAGAACGACCCTTCTTCTTTCTATAAAACAGGTGTAAATTCGATGCAAAGTATTAGCATTGATGGAGGGGGAGATGTAACCACGTATAAAGTAGGGTATACGCGTAATGATGAAACAGGGGTGCTACCTAACAGTAAAATCACTAAAAACCTATTTAACCTTTCTGGATCGCATCAGATAAATGATAAATTAACAGTAAGTGCCACCGCCAATTTTTCAAAAATAGATGGTTTAGGTCGTTTTGGTACAGGGTATGATGGACGTAACCCTAATCAAGGTTTTAGACAATGGTGGCAAACAAATGTTGATATAAAAGAACTGGAAAGAGCATATGAACGTGAAGGAAGAAATATCACGTGGAACTGGGGAGATACGGGTGCTACTGGGCCAATTTATTCCAATAACCCTTATTGGGAACGCTATAAAAATTATCAAAACGATACGCGTAACCGTTACTTCGGCAGCGCGGTAGTAAACTGGAAACCCTTGGAATGGATGGACGTAATAGGACGCGTAACCTTTGACGGTTCCAACGAATTTCAGGAAGAACGATTAGCTATTGGCGGTACGGATATTCCACAATATCAACGTTATGATAGGACTTACAGTGAAGCCAATTATGATTTGCTTCTAAATTTTAATAAGGAAATAACTACTGATTTAACTTTTAAAGGTTTATTAGGAAGTAATTTAAGAAGAAACTATTTGTCGTCTATACGCGCAAGAACAAATGGTGGTTTGTCTTACGAAGGCATTTACTCACTTTCCAATTCCATCTTTCCAATAGAGCCTCCTAGAGAGCGCCTTGAAAGAATAGGAGTGGATGGCATTTTCGCAAATGCTAATTTTGGCTATAAGGAAACCTATTTTATAGAAGGATCAATTCGAAGGGATCAATCAACAACCTTACCTACAGATAATAATGTGTACTGGTATCCATCTGTAGCAGGTAGTTTCTTGTTTTCTAATTTAATGAAAGATTCTAATTGGTTAAGTTACGGTAAGTTACGTATAAATTACGCAGAGGTAGGAAATGATGCTTCAGCTTTAAGCTTGTATAATACGTATACGATTAATACGCCTTTTAACGGAATACCAATGGCCTCTATTTCAGAAGAACTTCGTAACGCGAATTTAAAACCGGAACGTACAAAGAGTTTTGAAGTAGGTTTGGAAATGAATTTCTTAGATTCAAGGCTAGGATTTGATGCTAGTTATTATCGGTCAACTTCATTTGATCAAATTATGGCAGTTACCGTTTCTTCTGCTACTGGCTATGATAGACGTTGGGTAAATGCTGGTTCGTTGAGAAATCAGGGATTTGAATTAAGTGCATTTGTTGTGCCTGTCCGCACAGATAATTTTTCTTGGACCATGAATGTGAATTTTGCTCTTAATCGTAATAAGATGATCGAACTGTATGAAGGAAATGAGAATTTGCAATTGGGTACCTTCCAGGGAGGGATAACCTTAAATGCAACCTTAGATCAGCCGTACGGTACATTAAGAGGAGTTGATTATGTGTATCTAGATGGTCATTACGGAGATCCGGATTATCGGGTAGTTGGTGAAGATGGACTTTATGCCACTTCCGGTCCAGATCAGGTATTGGGTAATATTAATCCCGATTGGTTAGGGGGTATCCAGAACAACTTTAAATACAAAGATTTCTCGTTATCCTTCCTGATCGATATCAAAAAAGGAGGAAGCTTGTTCTCGCTTGATCAATACTATGGAATGGCAACAGGCATTTATCCAGAAACTGCTGGTTTGAACGACTTAGGAAATCCAAAACGTACGCCTATAAGTCAAGGAGGTGGTGTTATATTGCCAGGTGTTAATGCGGATGGATCCAGCAATACAACACGAGTGGAGGCTTATGACAACTCAGTAACACCTTATGGCTATTCTAATAATCCACAGGCTGGATTTATTTATGATGCAGGGTATATCAAATTGCGTGAATTAGCTATTACATATAGTTTACCAAATAGATTACTGGCTAACACGCGTTTCTTCAAAGGAATTGATTTTTCACTGGTGGGAAGAAACCTTTGGCTTATTCATAGTAATGTGCCTTATGCTGATCCTGAAGGAGGTTTAAGTTCGGGTAACTTACAAGGTATTCAGAGCGGGGTATATCCGGCTGTTAGGAACTATGGATTTAATGTTCGTATGAGGTTTTAAGAAATTTAGATAATTAGCAATGAACCCGACAGAATTAAAATAATTGTTAAACATACAGGATAGCGATTGTTTTAATCATCAAAGGCTCCATCTGACTAATAAAAAACAAAAAATAAACAGATGAAAAAAATACTATTATATATCGCACCATTGGTTCTGTTGGCCTCTTGTGCGAAAAATCTGGAAGACTATAATATCGACCAGAAAAATCCCGTCGAGGTATCGCAAGGGCCGCTGTTCAGTAATGCATTAAAAGAGCTTACTGATGACGTTACTTCTCCTAGTGTAAACATCAATGTTTTTCGCTTTTGGATGCAGCAGTGGACAGCTACTACTTATCAAGATGAACCAAGGTATAATTTTGTTACGCGTAATATTCCTCAAAATTTTTGGGAACCCTTATATCAAGAAGTGTTACACGATTTAAAACAAGCTAAAACATATACCACTGAGGATGCAGAAATTGAGGAAAGCCAAAAAAACAATCAACTAGCTGCTATCGAAATCGTATCGGTATATGCTTGGGCAACCCTGGTGAATACTTGGGGTGACATACCTTATACAGAAGCACTTGCCGACATCAGTCAGCCAAAATATGATGATGCGGCGACTATTTACGACGATTTACTAACTCGTTTAGATGCTGCAATCGCGATGATAGATCCAGCCGGACCTGGCTTTGAAAATGCAGATTTGCTTTACGGAGGAAATATGGCTGCTTGGCTAAAGTTTGCACATAGTCTTAAAATGAGGTTGGCGATTACCTTGGCCGATGTAGATGGAGCAAGAGCGCAGGAAATTATAACTAGTTCAGCAGCTTCGGCTTTTACCGGTAATGCAGATAATGCAGCATTCGCATATGTGTCGGCATCTCCTAATAACAATCCAGTTTCTAATAATTTGAATTCGCAATTTACTTCTCGTCAGGATTATGTTGCCGGAGGACCTTTCGTTACTCTTTTAAATAACTTGAATGACCCTAGACGACCACAATTTTTTACTACGGTTGGCGGCGCGTATGTTGGAGGAGGCATTGGCTCTAGTAATCAAGCTTCAACAACCTCAAGACCGAGTGAAAAGGTAATTGCTCCCGACTTTGAATCACTACTTTTAGACTATTCTGAAATAGAGTTTATTCTGGCAGAGGCTTCGGCAAGATGGGGGATTCTCGGGTCTGCCGCTGATCATTATAACAAAGCGATAGAAGCTTCCGTTTTATATTGGGGAGGCGATGATAGAGATGTGGCTTCATATTTAACGCAACCAGCTGTAGCATATGGCACTGCAGCAGGAGATTGGAAAGAGAAAATCGGTATGCAGAAATGGTTAGCTTTATACAATCGCGGTTTTGACGCTTGGAACGAGTGGAAGCGGCTTGATTACCCGAAATTAGAACCTGCTTTCCGTGCTGTGGCTCCCGGGATTATTCCGAATCGTTTGACTTACCCAGTTAGTGAACGCACGCTAAATGGAGGCAATGTGGAAACGGCAGCGTCTAAACTTGGTGCAGATGATGTAACCCATAAGATTTTTTGGGATGTGAACTAAAAGGAATTGCAATTACATAGAAAAGGGGCATTTTACGGTGCCCCTTTTTTTATGGCGATATTATTATGATGTCAATTTTAAAAAAGTATTGAGCATATTTTTAACGTTACATTTATCTTATTATAATGCTATTTTAATGTGTTTAAACAAGATTCTTTGTAACTTTTTATTATTTTTCTTGCAAATTGTAAAGCAAAAGCGATATTTGTTTAACATTTTTTAACATTTGAGGGGGCGTCAACGCTTTTTGTTAGAAAAAACATTAGAATTTTTTGTTGATAAGACATAGATGCTTTGTCTTAGCTCGCGGTATTTCATGGGCTATTATTTATTATATGAAAATAAAATTTACTCAAGTTAGAGCTTACATTCTGATTATAAAACCTAGCGAGTAAATCGCTTGTGTGTCTTTTCTCTATGCATATAAATAAACCAATTTATATTTTACTCAATTTTTAATCAAAAAACAAACACATGAAACAAAAACTACTCAGTTTCTTTCTTGTATGCACCATGCTGATTGGTACGGCATATGCACAGGAAAGGACAATTAGCGGAAAAGTGACTTCCCTATCTGATGGAGAGCCGCTTCCAGGGGTCTCAGTGTTAGTTACAGGAACCACTTCTGGAACTACCACTGACGACAAGGGATTATTTACCCTAGATGTCCCCAGTAATGCAAGCTCTATTACCTTAACTTACATTGGGTTTGTTAAACAAACTATCGAAATCGGAAATAGAAACCGTATCGATGTAGTACTTGCAGAGGATGCACAAGCCTTAAGTGAGGTTGTGGTAACCGCTTTGGGTATATCACGTCAAAAAAAATCCCTTGGTTATTCTGTTCAAGAGATTAAAGGTGAAGACGTTTCTCAGACAAAGCAAACAAACTTTGTAAATGGGTTAAATGGTAAAGTAGCGGGTGTGCAGGTTGTTGGAGGTAGTGGTAATATGGGCGGATCGGCCAAAATCAGCATTCGTGGTATTAGCTCTATAACAGGGAATAACAACCCGCTTTTTGTGGTAGACGGTATTCCTATGGATAATTCAAATTTTGCACCCATAAGTGCTACAACAGGTAAGCCGGGAACCAATCAAGCACGCGGTGCGGGTGGTTATGACTATGGAAATGCCATCCAAGATATTAATCCGGATGATATAGAAAGTTATTCCGTGTTGAAAGGAGCAGCTGCAACAGCATTATATGGTAGTAGGGCATTAAATGGCGTAATTTTAATTACAACTAAGAAAGGATCTACAAAAAAGGGTCTTGGCGTTTCTTATAATTTTAACGCGCAGATGGATAAGGTCTACAAGTTGCCAGATTATCAAAATGAATATGGTGGAGGAGCGTGGAATGACGAAATTGGAGGGGCACAACCATTTGGACGGTTATATACACCTAATGGAACATACGATGATGGTGATGGAAAAGGGCGATATGATCTGTTAGTTGATTATGCAAGAGACGAATCTTGGGGCCCAAAATATGATCCTAATTTACTGGTAAGACATTACTGGTCGTTTGAAGGAGACGAAACAGGCGTAAGTGCGCCATGGGTGGCGCATCCCAATAATGTGCGCGATTTTTTTGAAACAGGAATGACCTATACGAATAACGTTGCTTTAGATGGTGCGAATGAGCAAGGTAGTTTTCGTATTGCTTATACAAATTTGAGTCAGAATTTCATTTTACCCAACTCTGACTTCGAAAAGAATAATATTTCCTTTAATGGTAACTATAATTTCACTCCTCGCCTCCACGCAGATTTGAGTGCTAATTATGCCGGAACAAAAGCAACGGGTCGTCCAGGAACTGGCTATGACGGAGCAAACGTGATGCAACAGTTTAACAACTTTGGACAGCGTAGTTGGGATATCGACCATATGCGTAACTATGAGAATCCGGACGGCTCTCAACGTACATGGAATAGAGTGTCGGCCAGTAATCCCCGTGCGAATTATACTGATAACCCCTATTGGACACGTTATAAAAATTACCAGAACGATGGAAGAGATCGTTTCTATGGTGTTTTTGGTTTAACCTATGATATCACAGATGAGTTGAAGGTAAGCGCCAAAGCGATGACTGATTTCTATACAGACATCCGTCAAGAACGGATTGCTTTTGGGTCGAATGCTGTACCATTTTACTCTCATTATGAACGGTTCAATAAGGAAGAGAACTTTGAAGCTCGAATCACTTATAGTAAAACATTCAACGATTTTAGTGTGAATGCGATGGCGGGCGTTAATAGGAGAGAAAATCAATATCGCATCAACGGTGGGCAAACGGTAGGTGGGTTAAACGTAAAAGATTTTTTCAATTTGCGTAATTCTACATCCGCAGCCCTACTTATTGAGCAACTGTTTCAAAATAGAATGAACTCAGCTTTCGCCAGTGCTTCATTTGGCTACAAAGAGTTTATTTATTTAGATGTTACTGGAAGAAACGATTGGTCTTCAACATTACCTGCTAACAATAATTCATTCTTTTATCCAGCAGCGTCTGCATCTTTCGTTTTCTCGGAACTAGGATCGATGAGGGATTCGGGATGGTTAAATTTTGGAAAGCTACGTTTCGGAGCAGCTAAAGTGGGTAACGACACCGATCCTTATCGTCTTTTGAATATCTTTGAACCTGATCAAAGTATTGGTGACAGCCCCAGCTATACACGTCCAGTGCAGCTCAACAATCCAAACCTTAAACCTGAAACTGCAGTTGAATACGAGGCTGGTTTAGAAATGCGTATGTTTGATAACCGTTTTGGATTTGACTTTTCAGCTTACCATAAAACAGCAAAAGACCAAATTATTCCTCTAGCAATCTCACCAACTTCGGGATACACCAGTAGGATCATTAATGCTGGAAAGATGCAAAACAAAGGACTTGAGTTGGCTATTTATGGTACACCAATTAAGACAAGTGGTGGTTTTACTTGGGATGCAACTTTTAATATCGCAAGAAACGTTAATAAACTTATAGAGCTGTATACTGATCCGGTAACTGGTGAAAGAGTGACTAACCTAACAATAGGAACAGCGCCTTTTGTTGCTACTATTAATGCAGAAGAAGGAGAGTCATATGGAAGTATCATGGGAAGTAACTTCGTGTACGACGATAATGGAGAGAAGGTCGTATTGCCAAACGGACTGTATAAAGTAAGCAATGGCGTAGAGAAAATTGGAAGCATTTTGCCCGATTTTACCGGCGGTTTTATGAATACATTTAGCTACAAAGCCTTTTCTTTAGGAGTAAACTTTGATTTTCAATCAGGTGGAGACGTTTTCTCTATTACCAACCTGTTCGGCAAATCATCAGGTCTTTTTGAAGAGACAGCCGCAAATGGTATCAGAGAAAACGGAATTATAGTACCTGGCGTTAAGGAAGACGGTACTCCTAATGATGTTTCAATTGATGCATATACGCACTTTAATGCAAACGGTGGACAAAGAATTGCTGCCGAAAACGTATATGACGCAAGTTATATTTATCTAAGAGAGGTAAATCTTGGTTACAATTTACCTAAATCTTTTGTGGAGAGATTGAGGTTACAAACCGTTAGAGTTGCTTTAACAGGTAGAAATTTATGGCTTATGAAGTCGAATATTCCACATGTAGACCCATCGGCTATGGCTTTATCGACCGGCAATCTCCAAGGGATTGAAGGCGTATCTATGCCTTCTACAAGAACCTTTGGCTTTAATCTAAATGTAACTTTTTAAATTGAATAAGATGAAACGACATAATAATAAATTAGGATTTCTCACCATTTTATGCCTAATAGGGCTGGGGTCTTGCACCAAGAGCTTTGAGGAGCTTAACTACGATCCAAACAATGCGCATGAGGTTAACCCTGAATATTTGTTATCCTATGCACAGAAAAACGCGATGGATAATACCTGGGATGAATGGCAGAACGGGCGCTTTGGTTTACTCTATTCGCAACAATGGTCGCAACCAGATTATACAGAAGAAAGTAGATACCAAATTAGAACAAATGTTAACTATAATTTGTGGGCAGCATATTATCATGACGTACTGAATAACCTAGAAGAAAGTGTTAAACAAAATGAGGCCGATTTAATAAGTGGTTCTCCAAATAAATCCGCTATCTCTAAGATATTCAAAAGTTGGGCTTTCCATGTATTGACGGACATTTACGGCGATGTGCCTTATGGTGAAGCGCTTCAAGGAGAAGCGGCGCTGAACCCTAAATACGAATCATCGCAGGTTATTTATGCTGATTTGTTAAAAACCTTGCAAGAGCAGGTTGAGATATTAGATGAAGATCAATCTAGTTATGGTTCTGGTGACAATATCTACGGAGGTGATGTTATAAAATGGAAGAAATTCGCCAACTCTCTTATTGTAAGGATCGCCTTGCGTATGGTAGACAAGGATCCCCAGGCTGCAAGAACTGCGATTGAAGCTGCTGTGAGCTCCGGTGTATTTCAAGGTAATGAAGATAATGCGCTCTATCATTACCTAGCAAACGCTCCGAACAACAATCCCATCAACGAAAGTTATAAATCAAGAACAGGTGATTTTTCTGTTTCGAAGACATTGGTTGACTACATGAAGGAAGTTAATGACCCAAGGTTAGCGGTTTATGCGAGCCCTGCAGAGGTAAGCGGCGAATATGTTGGTTATGTATACGGATCTTCTACTGTCATTAATGCCGATCAAGTTTCATTGCCCGGTACACGTATTAGAGCGGCTGAAGAATCGGGGATATTCATGAGTTATCCGGAGGTGGCTTTTGCTTTAGCAGAAGCAGCAGAAAGAGGCTTTAGCGTGGGGGGAACTGCAGAAGACTTTTATAAAAAGGGCATTACAGCTTCTATGAACTATTGGGGTGTTACAGATGGAAATGCCATCAATCAATACATAGCTGCAAATCCTTATAGCAGTGCTGATTGGAAAAATGTGATCGGTGTGCAAAAGTGGTTAGGTATGTATATGCAAGGTATTCAGGCTTGGTTAGAAAGAATACGTCTCGATATCAAAAAACCAGGAGGTGCTCAACTTTTTGTTGCACCGGTTAGTGGAAGCCTTGATCAGAATGTTGATTTTGTGCCTTATAGAATGACTTATCCAGTTGAAGAGCAAACAAGAAATGCTGTCAACTATAGAGACGCTGTTTCGAAAATAGCGGGAGGAATTGATTCGAAGGGCGCTAAACAATGGTGGATGCCTTAATATTGTTCATTCATTCAATGATTGAAGAAGGGAATGCTCGTTTAAAAATTTGATGCGCACCCAGAAAGTTGGACAAATTTAAATATTAATTATTAGTTTGATGAGCCCGGTATTTTATCGGGCTCATTCCTTTTAGAATAAGTTTGATTCAATCATTGTTATCATATCCCAATATGTTCCTCGATATCCTTTTTCAGTTCTTTAACATTTTATCTTTTAGGTAAAACAATTTAGGGTTTATAATGCTAAAGAAATTTTCAATCGCAGCATTATTCAGGTATTGTCTTTTCTTAACGGGCTATGTATTATGTCTTTTTCCTTCGGCACTCTCTGATACTTACCCGATATTGCCATCCCTGATTTTTAGAATGTAATATCAGTGTCCCTCGTATATTAATCTTTTTAACTATATGCTTCAGCATATCCGATACCTCAAATTTAAATGCTTCAGCTAATAATAGCTGATTATTTCGCCATTGAGCAGCTTATTGATTGGTAGTAGGTATAGATTTTTGTCCCTCAACTTTCTTAAAAACAAGTAGTGCGACAGCCACTTAAGCCGAATTGACTAAATAATTCTCGTTATTTTTCACATTTACTTGCAAATAATAAAACTCTTAATTACATTGGTGCTATCAAACTGAAATATATAACTAAACCATAAAATCAAAAAAAGCAATTAATCAACATCGGAGCTAGTCCCGTTTTTTTTTAGTATTAGATCCAAAAATTGTCTTCGAAAAGTAATATAAAGAATTAACAGTCAGCAATTAAGGGGTCTATTTATGGTGTTTAGATGTTGTAAATTTGAACTTTAATGATAAACAGGTTGCTTATATAACTGAATCTTGTTTTGTGTAAATTATAGTTTTCACAAGGGAATCAGTATAGTTAAACTCTTTATAACCTATTAAACAGAAATAAGTCGTATGAAAAAAAGAAGACTTCTTTATGCCGTTTTGCTGCTTTTGGCATGTGCATGTAGCAAAACGTCGTCAGAACAGCAACAGGTTCCTATAGAATCTGACAAAAAAACAGAATTAGCGGGGTTACCTAGAGATCCATTTTATGGTGTGCCAGATACTACTTCCATATTGGATATTTCTGTTGGCATAATTGGCTATGACGCCTATGAAAAGCCTTATTTCCAACCTGAAAGGGCTACTATTGTAGTATGGCCTTCAAATGGTCGGCATCTTGAAATCGAAAGTGTAGAACAAGTTTTAAAAGGATATGCTTATGATAGCTCCCGCGACACGGCTATTTTTTCAAACAACATTGCTATAATGGACAGAATTGCACAGCAAGACTTACTTCCCGGGAGATATTTCGTAGCGGTAGTTTTAAACGATAAAGTGGCAAATGGCAAAAATGCATTTAGTAGCAAAGAAGTTGAGTTGGGTGAGTTTGGTAAAATAGCCATCCATAAGATCTTTGATGAAAAATCTAAAGACAATGAATTTGAGACTTGGGATCAATAATATAAGTAGAATATATGTGAAATTTAAACTTATACTTTTAGCTTTTCTGTTTGGGATATCCCATCATTTAAAAGCTCAGACAATTATTAGGGAGGGAAATCCTTGCCCAGATCGGGTCTATGAATATGTATTTAGTGGTACTATTTGTGGGGGTATCTCTTGGGAGGCACAAGATGGAACTATTGTTGAAACGACTCCGAATAGTGTAAAAATACAGTGGACAAATGTTATAAATAATAATGGAAGTTGGAAAGTTAGGGCAAATTATACGAATGTTAAAATTGATGGGAGTTGTGGTAGTGGTACTTTTTTGGACAAACCGGTAACGGTAAAAGCGACAACATCATTAAATATCACTGGTGACCAAGTAATTCCGTGTGGCTTTAGAGGAACAAAAACCTATACAGCGCAAATAGTAACTCAAATTATCCTGCAAATTCTTATAGATGGACGATCAGTACCGGTTTATCAGGAACAAGTACAACGGGCGCTATTACTGTAAGTAATGATAATGCTGGATGGATTGAAGTTAGTGGATACAATAGCACACGTCAGACATACGAGCCAGTGAAAAGGATTTAATATTACAAAAAGTGTACCTACAAACGTAACAGTCTTCGGAGCCCAGACTTTTTGTACAACTGCGTCATATTCATTAGTTAATATGCCTGCAAATTCTGTGGTTTCATGGAATGTTTCGGGTCCGTTATCTATAAGTGGTTCGAATACAGAAATAAATGTTAATGTCATAAGCACAGGAGGTGGTATAGGTTTTGTATTAGCAACAATAACAACTCCATGCGGATCATTTAATACCTCAGCCAAGGAAGTAATAGTAGGAGCCGCTGCACCTACAGCGATTCAAGGGCAAGCAATTATGGGCGGCTCTGGAGCATACGATTACTCAGTTACTCCAATTCCTGGAGCTACTTCGTATCAATGGTCAGTTAGTGGAGGCCTAACGATCCAAAATTAAGGGCAGAGCACAATAATTATACGTTCGCCAACGCTTCCACCTAATTATGTCTCAAATAACATAGCCATAAGGTGAAAGTAATAAATGCATGCGGAGAATCAGCGTATTTTACTAGATACGTGACATTAAAAGGTGGAACAGACCCAATAAATTAGAAGTATGGATTAAAGTGAAGCTACAGTAAAGGGACTTCGCCTTAATCTTATTTCCTTTAGTTTGTTTGTTTAACTGCGGATGTGTGTTTTCAACTAGTCGAATCTATTTGAAATAATAGTTTGCGAGAAAATTTATAAGTGCGTCGTCTAAAATGATACATCGGTGTAAAGCTCACAGATCAATTTTTTATTAATGGTTATCGGGTACATACTTACTTTGATTTTTGTAATGGAGGAATCAGGAAAAATGGCTTATCTCCTTTAACAGAGAATGCTCTTTTTACAGCCGATCATTTATTTGTAAAAAGCATAAACTAGTATAATGAATTAGTCTTTTTGAAAAAATCAAGTGATTTTTTATTGTTACAATTCTAATCTTATTTTAATGCCAAACAAGTCTTAAAGGCATTTTTTTAAATATATAATGTTTTTTTTTAAATAAATATTGCGATATTTTTATTGAATATTATATTTGTTTGGGAAATTTTAAAAAACACAACTAGAATTATTTGAAAAAACATTTACAATCCCCCTTTTATTTTTAGACGTTCTTAATTAACGAGGCTTTCCTTAATGATCTTATCATTTCGGGAATGTAATTGTATTTGATATCAGATTTCTATTGTGTAGCAAATTTGTGTCATGCAATATAATTTACAACTTAATATTTTCTCTTCAAACTTAAAGTGCCAAATTGGTGCTTATCCACTCATTATAAAACCTGGCGAATAAATTCTAGTCGATCAGTGTCTATTCACTTTTAATTTTTATTTAACAACCCTATATCTTAATCAATTTAATTTTTAACCAAAAAACAAACACATGAAACAAAAACTACTAAGTTTTTTTCTGTTGTGCACCCTCTTTATAGGGAGTAGTTATGCGCAGGAAAGACGAATTAGCGGTAAAGTAACTGATGAAACAGGGGCAGCTTTACCAGGTGTATCCGTTGTCGTTTCAGGAACAACTAATGGAACGCAAACCGATGGCCAAGGAAATTATGCTATTTCGATGCCAGCTAATGCGAAAACGTTAACATTTAGCTATATTGGCTACAAGTCAGTTGTAGAAGAGATAGGTGGGCGTTCTACTTTGAGCATTGTGTTATCATCGGATGCGTCCGAACTTTCTGAAGTTATTGTAACGGGTTATGGAACACAGAAAAGGCAAGAATTTACAGGTTCAGCGGCCTCTGTTAGAGGAGATGTTATTAAGTCAATGCCGATCCAGAGTTTTGGACAAGGCTTGACAGGGCAGGCAACAGGAGTGAACGTTGTACAGCCTAATGGCTTGTTAAACAATGCACCTGTCATCCGTGTTCGCGGACTCAGCTCATTGTCTTTAAGCTCCTTTCCGCTAGTTGTGGTGGATGGCATTCCTATTACAACGGATAATGCTACCCAATTTGAAGGGACCAATTTAAATGCAGCCTCCAATAACCCGCTAGGAGATATAAATCCCGCCGATATTGAATCCATGGATATCTTAAAGGATGCGGCGTCTTCAGCCATTTATGGATCACGCGCTGCTGCCGGAGTGTTAGTTATCACCACAAAAAAAGGTAAAGAAGGAAAAACGAGTGTTGTATATGATGGATGGGTTGGAAATACAAAAGCTATTAGGTTACAAGAGCTGTTAAATGCTGAGCAATATGTGAATCATAAAAATGGTGCTTTAGCTAATGCTTTAGCACTTAATCCTAATACCGTTCCTGCGGGGCAAAGAGATGAACAAGGAAGAGGATTCTTTTTGGATTATAATGACGATGGGTCTATAGTAGATACTAGGTGGTATGATGAAATATACAGATCCGCCTGGCAACAAAATCATAATCTTACCATTTCGGGAGGTACAGAAAAGACGAAGTATTATTTTTCTGCTGGATTAGCCGATCAAGACGGATTTTTAAAATCTAATAATTTTAAACGTAAAAGTGGTCGGATGAACATAGATCATCAACTGACCAATTGGCTAAAGTTAAATGCTAATGTAAATTATACAAATACACAGAATAATGCACCTAATAGCGGATCTATTGATGGCGCCGCGTATAATTCTTCAGGACTGGGGCGTATTGCAATGGTGCAAATGCCAAATGTACGTCCATTTAATCCAGACGGAAGCTATAATTTGGAAGGAAATGCAATCGGACGTGGCGCAAATTTGGTTCCCGCTCAGTACGCAAATCCTTATCCACTAATAGACCTAGATAAAAATTCCTCGGAAACAAACCGTTTGTTAGCGAATTTAGGAGCAACTATAAAACTTGCCGAGGGTCTAAATTTTCGTACCACCTATTCGTGGGATCTGCGTAATATCGAAAACCAACGATTCTGGAACCCTATTCAAGGTGATGGAAGAAGTAGCACAGGTCAAGCATTTAACAATAAGATAAGATCTGAAAACTGGAACTGGGTAAATACACTTACCTACGATAAAACGTTCGCCGATGTGCATAATCTTACTTTATTAATTGGCTCTGATGCACAAAAAAGGAGAGATGAAGCATGGGGCGGTCAAAGATCGAATTTAGCAGATCCGTTTTATGATCAATATCAAGGAAGCTTCTTGGTAAATACCGCAGGCGGGAACTGGATCAATGAAGTAGCGTATGAAGCTTATTTAGGTAGCATAAGTTATAACTACGACAGTAAGTATTATATCAGCGGAAATTTCCGACGTGATGGAAATTCTGCATTATCACCAAATAATAGGTGGGGTAATTTTGGCGGGGTCTCCTTAGGTTATACGATCTCAAATGAAGAATTTTTTAAGAACTCTAACTTGGCAAACACCATATCAAACTTTAGGTTAAAGGGTAGCTGGGGAAGAACGGGTAATGGAAACCTAAATAATCTGTACGGTTCTTATAATCTATATTCAACAGGTATCTATGGTGGCGTAGCCCGGAACTGGTATATCCAGGCAGGTAATGACGAATTGAAATGGGAAACGAGCTCACAGATAAATATTGGCTTAGACCTAGGATTTTTCAATAATCGTTTGAATTTTGAGGCCAACTGGTATAACAAAGATATCGACAATATGATCTTAGCAGTACCACAGGCACCTTCAAAAGGCATCCCAAATCCCGTTGATGCAGATGCTAATACTATTTTGTTAAATGTAGGTTCTATGTATAACAGAGGATTTGAATTTGCAATTAACGCGACACCGATTGATAAAGGAGATTTTACTTGGACTACAAGCTTAAACTTCTCTACTTTAAAGAATAGGGTTACAAGTTTGATTGATGAGGAGACGCCTTTACTTGCTTACACCGGAGGTCTTGAACTGACAAGTATTACTAAAGTCGGGTATTCTGCGGCGAGTATTTATGGTGTAAAAACGGCAGGCATCAATCCCGAAAATGGACGCCGTATATTTGTTGATCTCGAAGGAAGGGAAATTCAGTATCAGCATTCTGGTGGGGAAAATACCTGGACATACCTTGATGGCTCACCCGCTCCATCAGCTGCCAGTCAAAATCAAATATTAGGAAATACGATACCTACCTGGTTTGGAGGATTTAACAATACATTTAAATATAAGGCTTTTGATCTAGGTTTGATATTTACATTCTCCGGTGGAAATTATATCTATAATGGTACGCGTGCGGGCTTGCTAGACCAACGCGTTTGGAACAATTCAACGGAAGTATTAAACGCTTGGACACCTGAAAATACAAATGGAAAAATACCTCGCGCAGTGTATGGAGATAATGTCTCTAATGGATCTTCCTTCTTAATTTCTGAAAATGTGGAGAAAGGTGATTTCTTAAGACTTCAAAATGTGAACTTAGGTTATACATTACCTACTACATTATTTGGAAATAGTGGAATAAAATCTTTGCGAGTGTATGCATCGGCACAAAACCTATTTATCATTACAGGTTATTCAGGTGTCGATCCAGAAATTTCAAGCAATGGTAATCAGAATCTCTCTTCCGGTATTGAGCGTAATTCGATTCCGCAAGCAAGAACTTTTACCATGGGATTAACAGTGGGATTCTAAGTTTAACAATTAAGAAAAAAAATAATGAAATCAGTATATAAAAATAGTACACTAGGGTTGCTGAAAGCTTCGTTCGTTGCCCTAACATTTACTGCGACCTTATCTAGTTGCAGTAAAGATTTCCTAAATCTTAGTCCAGAGCTAAGCATTCCAGAGGAAAATATGTTTGATACTCCTGAACGAATTATTACACATGTTCAGGGATTGTATGCCTCCGCAAAGGATGGTAGATTAATGGCGGGTCGTTATTATATTTATAATGATATCCGTGCAGAAGAGTTTATTAACCGTACTAGTAATGGCGTAACTGGCTTAGCCGTATATAACCATACTAACAATGAAACGACTACGCAAGTGAATAACTTTTGGAGTCAAGCTTACCTTACGATTAATCGAGCAAATAAATTTTTGGAGGATTTTGATAAGCACCCAGGTGTTGTAAGTGCAGAATTAGAAGCAAATTACCGTGCAGAAGCAAAATTTGTTAGAGCCTGGATGTATTACGCATTGGTACATATGTTCGCTAAACCTTATGTATTGGATAACGGAGCGTCACCTGGCCTTCCTTTAAGATTAAAAGCAGAGTCTAGTTCAGAAAACAATGCTTTGCCTAGAAGTACCGTGGCAGAAATTTATGCTCAAATTTTGTCTGATTTAAATGATGCTGAAGAAGGATTGCCTAATACTTATTCGGGAGATTTGCAAATAACAAGAGCACATAAGAATACTGCCATCGCATTAAAAACAAGGATTTATTTAGCTATGGGAGATTATGCTAATGTGATTGCTGAGGGTAATAAAATGGTGAATGCTAGTGCTCCCTTTAAAGCAACGACTGGCGTGCCACATGAATTGTCTAGTAATGTTCAGGCCATTTTTACGACCTATAAAACACTCGAAAATATCTTATCAATGCCGATGGCTGATACCAATGCACCAGGTACGCAAAACCAGATCGGTTATTATTATAATGGAGGAGCTGGTGGAAACATCGAATACTATTTGAATAATAGTACAGGTGATTTTCCTGGTATCTACACAAATGGACAGTGGGGCGCTAATGATGCACGTAGAACACTTTTGACAGGAACCGAAGCGGTAGGTACCACTAATTATCCTATTTTAACCAAGTGGTCAGGAACGGCTCCTTTTATAGACTGGGTTCCTGTAATTAGATATGCAGAGATTTTATTGAATGTAGCAGAAGCGGAAGCGGAAATTGGCGATCAAGGGCGCGCATTAGCTTTGGTAAATGCAGTTCACAATAGGTCCGACGCAACAACAACGATAAGTAGCTCAGGTAAGGATGATTTAATCAGCAAGATTTTAACAGAGCGACGCATTGAGCTATTAGGGGAAGGGTTTAGGTCACCAGATCTTCTTCGCAGAGGAGAAGCAATACCTTCTTATGGTGCAGGTTCTTCGATTACTCCTAGTGCGGGTAGCTATATTTTTCCGATTCCAGTGGGAGAATCGGAATCTAACCCCGAGATATAAATTAAAAAAAGTATATCTTACTTGACTTTTAAACCACCTGAATGTAATTATCAGGTGGTTTTTTTGCTTAATAAAATATTTGGGCTTTTCCGTACCGTGGAGAAATATAAAATTTATGGGTTTAACAGGGTAGGTGAATGAAAATATTCGGATAACTTTTCTTGTTTGTTACAATTGTTCGGTTAATAGCAAGCTAAATTAAATCAGTTTTGCATTTTACGCCTTTTTTATAAAAAAATTATTGTAGAGTATTCATTAAATACTACTTTTGTTTTGGGATATAAAAATTGTTAAGCATTTAATTTATACATTCAGGAATATTTGAAAGAAAATTTACTATTAGTATCATTTATCTAATGATGTTTTTACATCAACCCAGAGCTGGTCGAAAATATTGCTTTATTGATGTTTTGTGATTTTCTCTTCTTTCTTCCTTAGTGCCAATTTAAGCAAAGATGTCAAAACTATCCATACTAATTGTAGTTTTTGTTGTAATAAGCGATCTATATTAGATAGATGTGCAATTTTCATTGTGAGATCAGGAGGACAGATTTACTATAGATTATGATAAATTAATCATACATAATATTTTAATCAATTTAATTTTTAAACCAAAACAAACAACACATGAAACAAAAACTACTAAGTTTCTTTTGGGTGTGTACTATGTTAATAGGAATAGCACATGCTCAAGAGAGAACCATTAGCGGTAAAGTCACTGATGAAAAGGGAGGTGTTTTACCAGGAGTATCCGTTCTTGTAAGTGGAACGACCTTAGGAACGCAAACAAATTCAGAAGGTAATTATTCTTTGCAAATAGGTAATGATGCAAAATCAATAACTTTTCGATATGTTGGATTTGTCATTCAAACGATTCCTCTGTCTTCAAATAATACATTAAACGTCGTGTTGGTAGAAAATGCTGCCCAACTGGATGAGGTTGTAGTTACAGCTTTGGGAGTTGTTAGAGAGAAAAGGTCTCTAGGTTACTCTGTTCAAAATGTAAAATCACAGGATGTTGTTAATTCGAGAGAATCGAACGTTGTAAACGCTCTCGCAGGAAAAGTAGCAGGAGTACAGATTAACAGCTCTGGAGGACAAGCTGGTTCTTCAGCGAGAATTGTAATAAGAGGCAATACCTCGTTAACTGGGAACAATTCTCCACTATTTGTAATTGACGGTATTCCAATGGATAACTCTGTTAACAGCGGGATTTCTGAAAGTACCGAAAGTACACTTTTCAATGGTGCTGGAGGAAACAGAGCGATGGATATTGATCCAAATATTATTGAAGATATTTCTATTTTAAAAGGGGCTTCTGCGAGCGCTCTTTACGGTTCTAGGGGAGCTTTTGGGGTTGTATTAATTACTACCAAAAAGGGTGTGCGGGATTTAAATAGAAAATGGCCAAAAATAAGTTTTTCTTCTAGTGTGGCTTTTGATAATGCTATCACGGACGGATATCAACATTCGTATTTACAAGGTACAAATGGATTATATAAAAATGGGTTACCTCTAGGTTTAGGAGGTTATTCTGAAGCTGACGGTGGAGCCACACAAACAACTGCTAGTTGGGGACCGCACCGCGACTCTGTTAGTCAAGCAGTAATCGATTCAATTGGTATACCAAGCATTTATGATCCGCGCAAAGATTTTTATCGTACAGGCCAGGTGTGGAATAATTCAGTATCACTAAGTGGGGGAGGAGAAAAGTCATCTTATATGCTAACGTATTCAAATTTAACGCAACAAGGTATAGTACCGAATAATGATTTCAAAAGAAATAGTTTTACAGCAAATTTCACTTCCCAATTAAGTAAAAATTTTAGCTCTACCACGTCCGTAAGTTATACAAGTTCGATAAATAATAGATTTTCTGAAGGGAATAGCGCAAGATCATTTTTATATGGATTAAACTTTGCACCAATTAATTTCGACATTAAACAAGCCTATGATCAATATGGTAATATGTCTTGGAGTTCTCCAGCAGATGGTACTACGGGATTTAATAATCCATTGTGGCTCGTTAACAATAATTCCTCTCCAAGTAATGTGGATCGAATCATAGCCTCCAATGAAATGAATTTACAGCTTACAGATTGGTTGAAATTAACGAATAGAGTTGGTTTGGATACTTATACCGATGAGATGAATGAGTATACGAATATAGGGACGCGAGGGGCCTTGCCTGGTAGAATGTATGCATCCCTATTGAAAAATACACAATTTAATAATGATTTAATTTTATCCGCTGCAAAAGATATTAATGAAGATTTCTCTTTTACTGCTTTAGTAGGTACAAATTATAACGACCGTAAATATACAAGAAGAACACTTCGCGGATTAAATCTTAGCATTCCTGGGTTTTATGATATAAGTAATGCAGAAAGTGTTCAAGCTTTCCAAGATGATGAAAGAAGGAGGCTAGTAGGGCTTTATTTAGCGGGAACATTAGATTATAAAAATTATCTGTTCTTAAATGTGACGGCGAGAAATGATTGGTCTTCGACACTCCCCAAAGGGAATAATTCATTCTTTTATCCATCTGCTTCATTGGGATTTGTCTTTACAGATGCTTTAGGATGGTCTAATGATTATTTCCCTTACGGTAAAATAAGAGTCTCATACGCGCAAGCAGGGAATGATGCTCAACCTTATCGAACTTATCAAACTTTTAGTCAGGCAAATCCGGGTGATGGTACTAGAGGGAATATAAACTTCCCTTTTAACGGTGTAAATGCATTTAGATTAAACTCGTTGTTAGCCAATGACCGACTGACTCCTGAAAAGGTTACAGAAAAAGAAGTCGGTTTGGAATTGAAGTTTTTCCAAAATCGGCTAGGATTAGATATGTCTTATTATGATAAAGTGAGTAAGAGTCAAATTTTAGATCAAGAGATTTCTGGTGCAAGCGGCTTTGCTAGTCGAGTTATTAATGCTGGTGAAGTCTCAAATAAAGGTCTTGAAGTGGTCCTGACAGGAACACCATTGCGTACGCAAGACTTCTCTTGGGATGTTATGGTAAATTTTGCAAGAAATCGTTATAAGTTGAAATCAATTGCGGAGGGAGTTGACAATATATTTTTAGGTGGTTTCACAAGCCCACAAATAAGAGCCGACAAAGATTATGGGTACGGTGTAATTTGGGGGCAGGGTTTTATGCGTAATGAAAATGGAGATATATTAATCGATGACGAAGGATACCCTTTGCCAGCTGAGGATCTGGGACCAATTGGGAATGTGATGCCTGACTGGACAGGCGGGATAAGAAATACATTTAACTATAAAGGACTATCGCTGTCGGCGCTTTTTGATGTTCGTCACGGTGGCGATATTTTAAACTTTGATCTATATTATTCTACGTTCTATGGTACAGCTGGTGTAACTGAACAGAGGAACACATATACAACTTGGCAGGGAATTAGAGAGTCTGATGGCCAACCTAACACAACGCCTATTTTACAAGATCAAGCATATTTTCAGAATAAATTTACAGAAACTTATGAAACAATTGTAGAAGATGCTGGATTCATTAAATTAAGAGAAATCACACTTAGTTATCGATTACCGCAATCCCTTATTAAGAAAACACCATTCGAAGAGATTAGCTTTTCTGCAACGGGACGAAATTTATGGATAAAATCTGATTTCAGTTACCTCGATCCTGAAGGAAGCTTACTTGGAAATGGAAATGGCCAAGGTTTTTACCATTCGGTAACTCCTGGCACTCGTGGGTTTACTTTTGGTCTTAACGTGAAATTTTAATCAAAGAGTCATGAAAATTAATAATATACTACTTATAGTTTCAGTAATTTCGTTGTTGTTTTCTGCTGGGTGTAGTAAAAAACTGGATATCAATACAGACCCAAATGCACCATCAGAAGCCACTGAAAAGTTAATATTACCGGGGATACTTAGCAATTTTGCATATGAAGTGGCTGGAGGCTGGCCGGTTAGGACTTCAAGCTTATTAACAAAACATACAGCCTATGCAGTGGCTGGACCACATGAGGGCAATTACTTAATTAATGCAAGCGACGTAGATAATTTTTGGAAATTCTATTCCTATGTGGATGTAATGAAGAATTGCAAAGTGCTGATTGCGCAAGCAAATGAGAATGGAAACCCAGGGTATAGCGCGATCGCAAAAGTGATGCTTGCTTGGAATATGTCTTACGTAACTGATGCATTTGGAGACGCGCCTTTTTCGGATGCCTTTAATGGTGAAGGTGGCGTCGTGAAGGCTAAATATGATTCGCAGGAGGATATATATAAGCAGATACAAACTTTATTAGATGAAGCGATAGCGGAAGCAGAACAAACAAGTACCGCAAGTCCTGGTACTGAAGATTTTGTTTATGGAGGAGACATGACGAAATGGCAACATTTGGCACGAACTTTAAAAGCACGGTTCTATTTACGACTTTCCAATGCGCCGGGCTATAACGCGGCCACTCAGGCAGACTTGGCAATAAAAATTTTAGATCAAGGCAGCATAAGCGCTGATGAAGCACCAACCTTTGCCTATTTAAATTCTCCAGATGCACAAAACCCCTGGTATCAATATGCAATTTTAGGGAATTGGAATACAGCGACAAAACCTTCACAGTTCTATGTTAATCTTTTAGCGGCCACTAGTGACCCACGATTAGCTTATCAAGTTGGAGTGGTAACGAATGATGGGGTAAATAAAGACAAATATATCGGAGTAACAAATGATCCACCAACCTTAGCATTGGCTAATTATTCTCCTATAGACTCATTTTATAGTGCCGCAGATGCTTCGCTTAACCTATTGGTATATGCTGAGGTTCCCTTCATTAGAGCGGAAGCTGAATTTCTTAAAGCTAATAGAACAATTACTCCTGCTGTAAGTGCCGCATATGAAGAGGGTATTGTTGCCTCAATGGATATGTATGGTGTGACTGGTTATCAAGCATATGTAAATGCGAATAAACTAAGTAGTAATGCAGAGGAAGCGTACAATCAAATTATGACTCAAAAGTATATAGCAAATTACTTACAATTCGAAGCATACAATGATTTTCGAAGAACTGGTTATCCAAGTCTACCTTTGAATCTAGAAGTGTATCCTGGTTCAAGTGATGATCCTTTTGGTGTTGTTGTGCCGATAATACCTTTGAGATTCCCTTACCCGGCTTCCGAAAGATCTTACAACTCGGAAAATATTCCTTCAAATATTCCTTCAGGACACGTTGCAGCAATGCAAATTCCTGTTTGGTGGGATGCAACTAACTAAGCATTTTAGATTTCCCCAACAAGAAAGCCGCCTATATAGGCGGCTTTCTTGTTGGGGCTTCTTATAAATAAAAATCATCCAAGCCTATAAGAATTCGGTTCTCCGCAAATGAGCGCACTAACTAGCAGATCTTTTTAATTTTTTTAATGCTACGAAATACCCAATAAAGGGAATGAATACTACCATTAGTATAAGACTAAAGCTATAATTGTTAGAGTAACGAAAAGCCGCGAGACTACTAAATCTTATACATAAAAAAATGTGTGTTATTAGAATAACAGGAAAAAATGTATCCAAATAGTCTTGCATAACCAGATATTTTTCAGAAAAGTAAGAAATAAAAACAATTTGAGCAAACAAATTGATTAATTGAAAATTAACGTTGACATTAAGTGAAGGATCTCTCAAAAGTAAATTGAGTAAATAGTTGTATCATAGTTGTTTTTGCTTATTTTTGGATAAACGTTTATACTCGAATTATGCCCTATCAATGTATTATCATAGATGATGAACCCGATGCAATAGAAATTATAACCGATTATGTGGAACAGATATCTGAACTCGAAGTCGTAAAAGTATATACAGACCCTATAGAAGCAATGACGGATATTGCCAATGGAGGTAAGGTTGATTTTGTTTTTATGGATATAGATATGCCTAGGATTTCTGGTATTGATCTTTCACGTGCTATTAGAAATAAAACAGAGAAATTGATTTTTACTACTGCACATACAAAATATGCTTTTGATGCTTTCGAAGTAGAAGCTGACGCTTATTTGCTAAAGCCCTTTACCTTTGCAAAATTTGCAATGACCATTAATAAGCTGATAAAGATTGAAAGTAATTTTGGACATTCTGGAGAAAAAGGTAAGGATTTTTATGTAAAAACGACAGAAGAGCGAAATCGATTTGTTCGTATAAAATTTGATGAGATATTAGCAGTTGAAAGTGTAAAGAATTATATTAAGATTTATACTACAACAGAGGAGATTATTACTTATTTGACGCTGAAGGAGATAAAAGAAAGATTAGACGAAACAGATAGCTTTATACAGATTCATCGCTCCTTCTTGATTTCAAAAGAGCACATTGAGAAAGTAGAAGGTAATTTAGTGAAAATGCCCAAAAATATGCTAGTCCCTATAGGCACTTTCTATAAAGATTCTTTTTATGAATATCTAACTAAAAATACAATAAAGACTGGCCGTTTATAACAAACCAGCCTTTAAACCAACCAACTAAAACTATTAAGTAAACAATATTTAAAAAGATCTTGTAGTGGGAGGAGGAGGATATGTTGTCATATTGATTGTCTCTGATGTAAATAGTTTATTCTGTTTCACTTGACTATTTTTCCTCCTATTGAAAAGAAAAACTGTTTCTTTTTTAATTTTGATGTTTCCCATGGTTTTTCGTTTAAAGTTCATAGTTATTAAAATCAAAATCAACATTTTTACACGAAAATAGTCGTAGCTTACACGAAAGAGAAAAGATAGAGAAAATTGTGATGAATACTTTATATAAAAGACGAGTCAATTTGAGGTCTCATTTGGTAACGTGGTCCACTTTTATTCTTTATGAAACAGTCATTCTAGGCTTGTTTATGGGGCACTTTCTTTATATTGGTGATTATGTCATTCATTATGCACACAATATTGCCTTATTTTATTTTCATGCTCATGTTGTTTTATATATCACACTAAGAAGGAAATTCATTCCGGTTTGGACAATGCCCTTTGTAGTGGTTTTAGAAATAGTTCTATATTTATTGATTTTATATATTATCGATTCAATAGCTGCGAAGTTTCCGTTGGTGTTTGGAATGGGAGAAGTGGTAATAGACAGACCGTATCTCCTTAAGTATATTTGGAGAGCTTTGTATTTTATTGGATTTTCTACTGGGTATTATTTCCTCATTACTTTTCTGAAAGAAAAGGAGCGTGCGACAACCCTTGAAAAACAACAGTTAAATCAAATTATTGAACAACAAAAAATTGAAAAGGAACTGACGAAAGCGCAAAATGCTTATTTGCGAGCCCAAATAAACCCACATTTTCTTTTTAATACGTTAAACTTTATATACAATAAGACGCGGAAAACAGCTCCTGTGGCGGCGGACGCCATACTTACATTGTCCGCCATGATGCGCTACGCAGTGGAAACAAGTGAAGAAAAGGGACACATATTTATTGGAGAAGAAATTGAGCAAGTGCATAATTTAATTCATTTACATAAGCTACGTCAAAATGAACAGATTTATTTTGAGGTACAAGTACAGCAGGGTGTTCAAAAGCTGGGCATAATTCCTTTGGTTTTGATTACCTTAGCAGAAAATATCTTTAAACATGGCAATTTATCATTAAAGGGTCATCCCGCTCTTATTAGGATTTACATTACAGAGAACATTCTACATATAGAAACCGATAATCTAATTAATAGTATTCATAATACATCTGGTTTAAGTAAAGGACTTGAAAATATAGAAAAGAGATTACATAGTACTTATTTGGATGCGGCAAATTTTCTTTATATGACAGCAGCTCATAATCATTTCAAAACCCATGTTATGATTAAATTGGAAGCTTTGAGTGTTTTTGCTTTGCCTGCAGGTGCTTCTGGAGATACTGATAGATGATTAATTCATGTATGCGTTGATTTGCAATAAACACTCGGTTAATATGCATATGTGTGATATCGATCAGTAGATTTATACGTTGAGTTCGCTCAATTTTGTTAAGTAATTTGATGGCTTGTGCTACTGTCACGAGATGACTTCTTTCGAATACTTTTGTGGTTTTTATATTGTTATTAATCTGAAAATGTTTATATACTTCGTTGATTTTTTTAAAACCCAGCATATCAATGTGCATTTCTTTAACAAACTTGTCCGCGATATTTTTAGCGTAAGCCAATTGATCTTGAGCAGTTAAGCTCAACTGACTAAGAACATCTTTTAAAAATTGAATTGTAATAAAATATAAGACGGATTCTTCATGTTTTAAATTGAGTAAATTTATTGCACGTCTACTATCGAAACTAAAGTACCATTCTATTTGTTCAATATAGTCGATACCATATCGCTCTATTTCTCGAATATAAGGTTTGATTTGCACGTCGCTAATTATCCCAGTTTTTATGTCTTTATTCAGATGATCATAAAACACTTTAATTAGTTCAGATAGATTCCCATTATCTCTAATCTTAAGACGTAAGCGAATATGAAAAGACGGGATATTGTAACGGATAAAAAACCAACTTGCTATCTGCTGATTATTTTTTTTCAGAAAATCAGGAAGGACTTTTGTTAAGAAATCATTTGCACGTGAAGAATGCATGTAAATTTCGAAATAGAGCCATTTTCCCCCAGGCACTTGTAAAGATTTAGGATGAAAGCTTAATTCTATTCGATCTGTAGGCAGAGGTGAATAATTTGATTCTAAGTGGGCAATATTTAATATAAATTCTGGGAGATATACTTGTTGCAGCTCATTTTTAAGAATCGCCTCGTCCTTTATAAATACTTCTGTGATATAAAGGTGTTCTTTTTTTTTACAGTATTGTAAGAAATGAACTAAATCTTCGTCAGTGTTAGAGTTGATATAAAGGTGCTGATCTGCATCTCCACATTTAAAATAATTGGGTATCTTTTGGTCTTGCAGCCATATTTTTAAAGAAACTAATTGTTCTTCTTGCAGAAGATGAGGTTTACGGAACTTCTGCGGAACTTTCCACATCGAGGGAGAAAATATAATGTTCTTATAAACTAATCGAGGATAATAATCCAGATTTGGAAATATACTTCGAGCCTCAAGACTTAGGTTCGTTTGCAGATCCTGATTTTGTAGATCAGATAAAAATCGATACAAGGATAAATCCGATCGAGTATAATTATAAGCACTGGCTAAACGCGGGATAATTCGTTTGTTGTGTTTTTTTGATCTCAAAAAGACGTTATTCTGTCGCACGCTCACTAATAAATCGTTGAAAGAAAGATGTTTATTGTCAACATAGCTGAGAATGGCTAATTTATGGTCATAAATGCTCTTTCTCCTATTGACATTATCTATATTTTTTTCTGCTTGATAACTTATATCAACAAAAAGGACTTCTGGATTTGCGTCCTGTTCAAGCATAACAATGTTCTTGCAGTATGTCTCTATTGCATCATTTGCTAAGGTAAATCTGCCAAGCAGTGCACTGGCTGTACAACCACCTGCATGTTTTAAGATAATCTGTTTGCCATCGAATTGTATTATTGCACTAAAGGTATTGGGAATTTTTATATTTTTAAGTTTTGTCTTTGCTTCTATACTAAATTCTTCGAGCTTTACCTCGTTGTTTTGAACCATTTTATTCAAAATGAATTGATGCAAGGGTGTATAGCTAATTTCGGGATGAGCGTCTTTTAATTGATCTCGCTCTTTTAAAAAGCTAATTACAGGATTGACTATTGGAGCCATCTCCAAACCGTCGTAGCCAACACCGAGTTCAGGGTCTAGGGCTACCAATAAAGGAACTTCCCGATATTCAAACTTTCTTTGAAATTGCTGCTTAAAATTCTCTAAAGAGTGGTTTTTACGAATAGGTAAATGATCTTTCAGAAACGAAATGGCTTCGGATATTACTTTTAGTGTTTTAGGATCTATTTGCCCTTTTACCAGTTTTCTCTCCGCAATTAAATAGGGCTTAGAATCTGTATCAGGTTTGACTTTCATCCGTTCGAAATAATCTGTTCCGATGATATTAGGGTGAATGTCAGTAATCATCAACTGTAATGCAATTAATTGCTTCAAGAGATCTTCCGTAACGGCTAATTGAAGTTTAAGGCCATTTGTCAAATAATCTAAAACTGCATCCTTTGACTGTTGCTCTTGGCAAAAGTCCAACACACTTTTAATGATGGGCTGACTTTCTATCCCAGAAATTTCAAAGGTACCTTCTGTTATACTGATATAACGAAGCTGATCGCCACAGGTGTATATGGTAGAATTACTTAGGAAAAGAGAAGCTTGAGCGAATAGATTATCTATGTCACTTAATAGATAATCTTTATTTGACCAGTCTGTAAATTCGTGTCTTTTTATCTCTTTTGAAATAATCAGTCGATTGTCATCTCCATCTAGACCAAGTGGAACAGGTGTTATGGAACCAAAAAGTCCAAAAGGAGTCGATCGATAACGCGCTCGGTTAAAATATTTCCAGCAGGCAAACTTTATTTTGGGGTTCAGTTTATCGTAATCTGCATAGGAAGTATCTTTAATTTGCTCATATAGATCGGTAGATGAAAGTTTAATTGCTTCTTTGAGTTCCTCCCAAACGTTTTCAAGTTTTTCAGTATATGGGAATAAAGGGGTTCGGCAAATAACGGGAGAAAGTATCTTTAGCTTCATAAGAAATCATCTTTAATATCTGAGACTTGTCGACGTCAAAAGAAATCTTACAACACATTTTAAAGAATTTTGCATCCAGCGGAGGTTCGTTTGACTAACGATTAACATTAGACGCCCATTGTTACAAATGGTTACACAATTTTGTTTATTAGTTAATTAACAGTGTTAGTATGATGATGTTATAAATCATAACAGGTTGAAATACTATTTGTTTGCGGAATAGAGCTGAGTTGAAATCGAAACATCTAAATCTCTCCACCCCATTTCATTTTGGTCGAGACGACATTATTTTTTGATACTATCTTAGTCGTAGTTGGTTCATATTTTTATTGAAGAAAAGGAGAATAGATAAAGTGAAAAGACACAGGCTAGGAAGCAATGTCCAGTTTCCTAGCCTGTGTCTTTTTATCAAGTTCTATTGAAACTTAATCGAGCCATACTTCGAATCAATGTTGATATGACTATTGGTGTTTTTTCCGTAATAACCGGTATAGGTCTTATGCAGTTTGGGGCCACGGCTATCGGGGTCTGGATCTTCTTTGGTTACGGTGGAACTTCCAGGATTAAATCCACCATAGCTAACATTCACCGTATAGGAGAAAGTAGCACTGGGATCAATTCTGATACTACTAGCCGAATAGGCGGCATCTAAATTTAGCCTGTTTATATTCTTGTCTAAACCAATATTAAAGCCCCCGGAATATTTTATGGAGATATCACCTGAAGTTATTAGATTCGTTATTTTGCTTCCACCACAATATCCTACATTCAATTTAACATTATTGGCCTCTCCAAGGTCCATACTTCCATACTTGAAGTCTAGGGTAGCATCTTTAACGGCGGCTATTTTGGCTGATCCATAACTCGAATTGATGGAGATGGTATTGCCAAGTAGTTTGCCGGCTGTTAAGCTACCATATCCTACATTGATATCTACATTGCCTTTTAAGTCCGGCAAGATGACGGCTCCATATTTATTGTCTACATTAAGATCATTACTTTGGGGCAAATAGATTTGATAATTGATTTGCACACCCCTATTATTACTGCTGATCACCTTATTCCACCAACTTGACTGTCCCTTATCGATTTGAGTGGTGAGGGAGATGTTGCTGGGCGACTTGCTTTCCTCGATGGATACGCTATTAATAATTTCATCTGCTTTACTTCCTGAAGCTTCTATCGCTCTGATGGTGATGTCTACCTTGATTTCATTTTTAGTCCAAGTTTTAACATCCACTGTTCCATATCTGTTATTGATACTTAAAGGTGTATTTTTTGATATGATATAGACTTTATGTATGGTTTTGGATTTCTCTACACCGTTGGCGTCTGCTTCTAGTTCTCCTGGCACCACCTGCACATCAACATTTTCCCAATCCATACCCTGAAACTTTTCGGCAATTTTGACTGCTTGTTTTTCAGAAATTTTTGCGATTTTTTCTGCTTTGATTCTTATTTTCTCTGTGTCAAGATCTTTTACCTTATTGGCAATGCCTTCACCGAGCTGCTCTGCATGTGCTGCAAGCTTTTCAATACTGTTTTCGAATGATGATGTTAAGTTCTTGTCTTGACCAAATACTGTATTGATAGTAATAGCCAAGAAACATATTAGACTTAACCTTATTTTATATATGTTCATATGGAGTCTTTTTTTCTTGTTCACGGACATAATTTAAAACTTCTAACTGTTGGTTAAGCACTTGAATTTGCATCTGCAGATTGCTGATCATGGCTTCTAACGTCAGTTCCTTATTTGGACTTTGCGAATATTCAATTTTTAACTGTTTGTAATTCACTTGCATTTTATTGATAACGTCAGAGAATTCTTGATATAGTTGTGGATCGTTTGCCGCCATCGCTGTTAACGCTTCCTTCTTCTCGTCAATTTGAGAGGCGTATTCCAGTTGCCTTTGCGCTAAAACCGGATCTACTCTGCTATAATCTTGTTTGTTGTTTTCGCGTGTTTTGTATAATAGAATACCCGCGGTGCAAATCAACACGAGCATGGCTGCTATGGAAAGAAAGGTTCTAATAGCCAGTTTTTTTTGTCTCTTTTTGTTTTCTTGTTCTTCGTCGAATGAAGCTTCAATATTATCCCATATGCCACTTGGTGGTAAGGCATCATCAAACGATTTTCTGTTTTCTGAAATAAATTTTTCTATATTTCCCATTCTTTCCCCTATTTATTTATCAACAACTTAATATCTAAATTTCAAGTTCTTATTTTTTTCTTGCTACCGTAAGAGCTAATTAGCCAGTATTTCCAGTAATTTGCGTTTTGCTCTTAAGAACTGACTTCGTGAGGTGTTTTCGCTTATTTTCAATATGTGCGCTATTTCTTCATGGTCGTAACCTTCTAATAGATAAAGCGATAACACTACTCTATATCCGTCAGCAAGTTGATTGATTGCTTCTTTTACCTGTTCTACTTTGAAGTTCGTGGCATTGTCTTCGTAAACTTCTTCCTCGGGGATGTTGTCCGCATTATCGATCGGTTCAATCTCAAATTTTCGCTTTCGAATGACCGACAAGGATTTGTTTACTACAATCTGTTTCATCCAAAGCCCAAATGTACTTTCTTGCCTAAAGCTGTCTAACCTTTTAAAAGCGTCTATGAAGGCCTCTTGTAATACGTCTGCTGCTTCGTCAGCATCTGCGACAATACGCAATGCCGTGTTATACATTGCTTTTGAATAAAGCTTGTATAATTTAAATTGCGCTTGTCGATTACCTTTCCTGCAGTCGGCAATCAGTTGATCATTCGGATCGCTATAAGTGACTTCCAAAGTTTTTATCGTTTCTTGATTAATAGACGCAACCGTTTTTTACATGTTGCATAAAGGGTGAAGTTTTTTCAATATTTAGTTACTTTTGCGAAACAAAGATGTGTTTTTTAATAAGTCTTCAATGAAAAGCACGCATGCATCTCCGTAAGCTAATAAAAGAATGGTCGAAATTATATTAAATAAAGGGAAAGATAAAGCTGCTTGGCAATTACATCCATGGGTTTTTTCAGGGGCTATTGGCCGTATTGAAGGAAAACCTCAAAACGGTGAAATGGTCAAGGTTTTTAATGATCGAAAAGAATTTATAGCCTACGGTTATTACAATGGTGAGTCGCGGGTAGCGATACGATTATTAGAGTGGGATCCTGCCAACCAAGTGGATGAAGGCTGGTGGCGTAGAAGAATCCAAAAAGCAATAGAGCTGCGAAATAACATTTTTGAGAATGGCCAAACCACTACAGCGCGCTTAATATTTAGTGAGGCGGATTTTTTACCAGGGCTCATTGTTGATCGTTTTGGAGATTTTATTTCTGTACAGATATTAACTACCGGTATTGAAAATATTAAACCGATTATAGTAGATGAACTGAACAAATTACTTAAACCTAAAGGAATCTACCAACGCCAAGATGCCTCGGCCAGAGCCCACGAAGGATTGGCGGTAAGCGCTGGTGTGTTGCTTGGGGAACACCCCCCAGCTTTTGTAGAAGTATTGGAGAATGGTGTGCACTACCATGTAAATATTGCAGAGGGGCAAAAATCAGGGTTTTATTGCGATCAACGGGAAAATCGTTTATACCTAACTAAATATGTGAGGGGAAAGCGCGTACTGGATTGCTTTTGCTATTCTGGTGGTTTCAGCTTAAATGCGCTTATGAAGGGAGCTGCTCATGTTGAAAGTGTTGACAGTTCTGCTCTTGCCATTGAAACACTCAAAAGTAACATAGTGCTTAATCAGCTAGCTGAAACGAGCTACACGGCAGTTCAAAGCGACGTTAATAAACAATTGAAGAAGTATTGGGAAGACGGGCGTAAGTTTGACATCGTTGTGCTCGATCCTCCAAAATATGCTCCTTCAAGAAGTAGCCTTGATAAAGCGGCAAGGGCTTATAAAGAGTTGAATAGATTAGGCCTTTCATTATTGGAAAGTGGCGGCTTGTTGGCAAGCTTTTCTTGCTCTGGCGCAATGGATATTGCTACTTTTAAGCAGGTGCTGGCTTGGGCAGCGCTGGATGCGGGGAAGGAAATTCAATTTATATATCAGTTTAACCAACCGGATGATCACCCCATTAGAGCGTCTTTTCCCGAAGGAGAATACCTAAAGGGGCTGCTGTGTAGAGTGGTATAAGGAGAAGGTGACAGGTTTATAGCTATTTGATTCTTCACACAGATGCTTATCTTTGGTTTATGAATAAATTACTACTCTCAGGGACGCTTCTCTTTTTTTTCTTTACAAGCACTGCACAAATAAAGCCCAAATGGGACAAGGTCTTTAAAGATATTAATGAGGATGTACTTGCTCATTCACAAGCATATGCTAATCTGCAAGAGGCGACCAATAAAATTGGACACCGATTAACGGGTTCGGCAAATGGGGCTAAAGCGGAACAATTTGCTTTCGACCTCCTAAGCTCGTATGGCTTGGAAAATGTTTCATTTCAACCCTTTAAAGCGGAAAGCTGGAATAGGGAAAGTCTTGATCTGACAATACAATCTGAAGCCGGCGCTAAGCCAGTAAAAGCGGTATCACTAGCGCACGCCCCAGAAAAGGCGAATTTAACTGCCGCATTGGTGGATATGGGAAGTGGGGTAGAAGCTGATTATTTAGCAGCTCCCATCAAGGCTAAGAACAAAATTGTTATTGCTTACTTAGGTGTGTTGCCTGACGCGAAGGAAGGGACCAAAAATCTTCATCGATCGGAAAAAACTGCATTGGCAATAAAATACGGTGCAAAGGGCATCATTCTTTATAATACCGTACCGGGTGGTGTGTTGCTCACGGGAACAGCTTCGGTAACGGGTAAATTGATTGATATTCCGGCTATTTGTATTGGATTGGAGGACGGTTTGGCGTTAAAAGATCTTGTGGCAAAAAACACGAAGGCGACAGCAACGATCAGGATGACTAACAAGGCCGAGCAGATTACCGCTCGCAATGTAATTGCACAGATTAAGGGGGTGCAAAAACCAGATGAAAAAATTGTTATTGGCGGCCATTTAGATAGTTGGGACCTCGCTACCGGGGCCATTGATAACGGTATCGGGGCTTTTGCAATAATTGATATGGCGCGGACATTGAAAAAGCTGAATATCCGGCCGGAAAGAACCATTGAGTTTGTGCTGTTTATGGGGGAAGAGGAGGGCTTATTGGGGTCTAAAGCGTATGTAGAGCAGGCAATAGCAGATAAAAGCATCGGGAATATTAAGTATATGCTTAATTATGATATGACAAATGATCCTAAAAGTTTCCATGCAAGTTTGGAAACCAGTAGAGAACTATTTGAAGGTATCGGAAGTAGAGTTAAATTATTAGATACGACATTCAAGAATAATTTTCAAGCAAAAGCGGGCTTACATAGCGACCATCAACCGTTTATGTTATATGGCATTCCTACAGGAGGAGGGGGCGATGGGCACTTAAGTAAAGATGTGCTGAATTGCTATCATGCCGATTGTGATAACTTCAATTTGGTGGATGAGGTGGGCTTGAAGAATACCATTCGCTTTAACGCGATGCTGGCTTTTGGTCTTGCCGATGCACCGGAAATTAAAGCAAAAAAATTATCGGATCAAGAGGTTAAGAAACTAATGATGGATAATAATTTGGAAGAGCCACTCAGAATTTCAGGAGATTGGAGATGGTAATATGCATTGCTACCCATTATATTCAGTAAGCGGGTAGCTAAAAAATTATTATTTTTGCCGCCAAATGGGAAAAGATAAATTAAGAAAGTTTGCTGAGGTGGCAACTTTTAATAATGTTTTGCAGCTGGATGAGGGAAAAGTGATGAAAGGTAAATGGGCGGAAAAGCATTTTGGAAATAATAAACCAATTGTATTAGAGCTTGCCTGTGGAAAAGGTGAATATACAGTGAATCTCGCTAAATACTTTCCGGAAAGAAATTTCATTGGCATTGATTATAAAGGTAACCGCATCTGGAGAGGCGCAAAAACGGCTTTGGAAGAGGGAATCGACAATGTTGCCTTTTTGAGAATACAGATAGAAACGTTATTAGACTATTTTGCTGCTGGAGAGGTGGATGAAATATGGATTACTTTTCCAGATCCGCAACCGCAGATTAGTAGAGAGAAGAAACGACTCACTTCGGATAAGTTCTTGGAAAGCTATAAGTCTGTCCTTAAACCAGGTGGATGCGTGAATCTCAAAACCGATAACGATGGTTTACATGCTTATACTTGTGAAAAATTGCAGGAACTAAAGTTGCTCACACATGCTAAAACAGAAGATCTCTACCATTCAAATTTGATAGATGATGTATTGTCTATTAAGACTTACTATGAGAAAAAATACCTTGCTCATAACAAGAACATCAATTATCTAAAGTTTTCATTTACAGCTTAATTTGATGTATCGGCTTGTTCCTTTTTATGTGATTGCAATTAAAGGGCAATTTGTATAAGTTTGCAGAGTCAGATCGTATAACAAGCATATGGAAAAGAAGAAATCCTTTACCGTGCTATCATTGTGTCTATTGTTTTGTTTTTCTACAATAACTTCTTTCGCGCAGGATAGCCTATCTATTATTCCCAAACCCTCTTATATTCAAGAAAGAAGTGGTTATTTTAGGTATCCACTATTAGCGGAGGTATACGCAAGTCAAGAAATTGTGGACTGGGCTGATCTACTTCGCGAGCATCCGAACTTACATTTCGAAATGGTCCATAAGTTGAAATCGAGGAAAAAATTGCCTGAGCAAGGTGTTTTTTTATTTAAGGCTGATGAGGAGGATAAGCTTCCTGCTAATGCTTATCGTTTGGAGGTAGATTCGAACAAAATAGTTATTACCGTACATCAACAGGAAGCGCTTATTTATGCAATAGCAACGTTGACGCAGATAGCATATACACAAAAGGATAGCGAAATAGTTCCTGCAGTTTTAATAGAAGATGCGCCTCATTTTAATTACAGAGGCCTGATGCTAGATGTATCTAGGCACTTTTATCCCTTATCTTTTTTAAAAAAGTATATCGATTTAATGGCTTTGTATAAGTTAAATACGTTTCATTGGCATCTTACGGATGGTGCAGGGTGGCGATTGGAGATAAAGAAATACCCTGAGCTTACAGAAAAGGCAGCTTGGCGTAGCCATTCGAAATGGAAAGATTGGTGGACCAAAGGAAAGCGATATAGCGAGATGGGGCAAGCAAATGCGGCAGGAGGCTTTTATACACAAGAGGAAGCAAGAGAACTTGTTGCATATGCTGCAAAAAAGGGAATCACTGTTATCCCTGAGATAGAAATGCCGGGACATAGTGAAGAGGTACTTGCACAATATCCGCACCTTTCATGTTCGGGAATTCCCTATAAAAATTCAGAATTCTGCATAGGCAATGAAGATACGTTCAATTTTTTAACGGGTGTATTGACAGAAGTTGTCGAAATATTTCCTTCGACCTATATCCATATTGGTGGAGACGAAGCAGATAAGACTGCTTGGAAAAGTTGTGAGAAATGTCAGAAAGTGATTAAAGATAATAATCTTGGCGACGAGAATGGTCTACAGAGTTATGCGATAAAGCGTATGGAAACCTTTCTGAAAGATAAAGGTCGTAGGTTAATGGGTTGGGATGAAATATTGGAAGGAGGGCTGCCTCCGGAAGCTACTGTTATGAGTTGGCGTGGTGAGCAAGGCGGAATTGATGCGGCAAATGCAGGGCACGATGTGGTTATGACGCCGGGTGGCTTTATGTATTTCGATTCTTATCAGACAAATCCTATAGGACAGCCAGAAGCGATGGGTGGGCTGCTGCCCCTGAATAAGGTTTATTCGTATAATCCTTTGCCTAAAGAGATAACGGAAGATAAACAAAAACATATACTTGGGATACAGGCAAACGTATGGACCGAATACATGCCACACCAAGAGCAGGTAGAATATATGGTCTTTCCGAGGGCCTTGGCGCTTGCTGAGGTGGGCTGGTCGGCCCCAGATAAAAAAAACTGGACTGATTTTGAGAAAAGACTTCAAAAACATTACTTGTTAATGCAGCGTCTTCATCTACATTATTATCAACCTGCTTATAATGTGGATATTTCTGGTAAGTATGATCTTAAAACTAAGTTCAATACGGTTACTATTACCTCTGAACAATATAAACCCGAGATACGATATACAACGGATGGTAGTGAACCGACGGATAGTTCTACCTTGTACGTAGAACCGTTTTCTCTCGTTAACACAACTACCGTTAAAGCTGCTCTATTTAAAGACAGCATTCGCTATGGAGATATAGGGGAATTTACTGCAGATATTCATAAAGGTATAGGCAAAAAAATTATTTATAATAATAAATGGAACGACCGATACCCGGCTAAATCGGATACAAGTTTATTAAATGGTCAACATGGAGGATTGAGCTATGGTGATGGAGAATGGCAGGGATTTCTAGGTGATTTTGACGTGACCTTGGATTTTGAAAGACGAGAGGAGCTCCATCATATAAAATTACGTTTTATGCAAATATCCGGTCCAGGAGTATATATACCTGGAAATGTAAAGTTATTGGCTTCTGACGATGGAAAGCACTTTCGGGAAATGCAAAAAATTGAAAATGATGTGCCTACTACAGACGCTTCCTTGCGCTTTAAAACCTTTGAATTTGATCTCCAAGGAAGACTCGCCAGGTACATACGCATTGTAGGCGAAAATAGGATGAAAGGATTTTTGTTTACCGATGAGATTGTGGTATATTAATAGCTGATGTAAAGTATCAAGATGTAAGTATCAAAGACTCAGGTATCAAGATCCAAATGATATCGGCGGATTGATTGGTTTGATGTTCTTACTTACATCTTATTTGGCTGAATGGTTGATTTAAGTCAGCAGCTCTTTAATATCGTCAGCGCTTAATGATTTCACAAAACTTTCCTCGGTAGTAATGAGCTGATCGGCAATAATTTTTTTCCGCTGTTGAAGTGCTAAAATTTTCTCCTCAACAGAATCTTTTGTGATAAACTTATAAATGAAAACATTTTTTGTTTGTCCAATGCGATGTGATCGATCAATAGCTTGCTGTTCAACAGCGGGATTCCACCAAGGGTCGAGAATAAATACGTAGTCGGCTTCTATCAGATTGAGGCCTACTCCCCCGGCTTTTATGGATATCAAGAATAGCTTTATATCTCCATTATTCCTAAACCCGTTCACTACTTCTTCTCTGTTTCTGGTAGCACCATCAAGGTAAGCATATGGAATTTTTTTCTTATGGAAGTAGTTGCGATAGATATCCAATTGTTTTACAAACTGAGAAAAAATCAGCACTTTATGTCCACGTGATAAAACGTTGTCTAACGTATGTATGACATTTTCAAATTTGCCAGAGTCCCCAGTATAATGATCATCGATCATAAGGGGGTGATTAGCCAATTGTCTAAGCTTACTTAATCCTTGTAAAATCTGTATCTGTGATTTTTTAAGCAAGTCATCCAAAGATTGTTCTAGCAAAACATTGCGGTATTCTGATTTTATTTTTTCATAATATTCTGCCTGTTCATCACTCATCTTACAGAACAAAACCTGCTCCGATTTCGGAGGAAGTTCTTTAGCGACCTGATCTTTCGTTCTTCTGAGTACAAACGGTTTTATAAATGCTTGCAGTTTACGCGCCTTCTCCTCGTCTTTCTTCTTTTCTATAGGAACCACAAATTCTGCTTGAAAGTGCGTGTGGCTACCTAATAGACCAGGGTTTAAAAAAGACATCTGCGACCATAAATCGGCAACTGTATTTTCTACTGGTGTACCACTTAAAGTTAAGCGGTGCTTACTTTTTAATTCACGAATAGCTTTAAAAGATTTTGAACTCGGGTTTTTAATGTTTTGACTTTCATCAAGTATAATGTAGTGAAAATAGAAGTTCCGTAATACTGTTTCATCTATCCGTGTGATTCCATAGGTAGTGATGACAATATCATATTGTCCGAATAGTTCTGGGCTTTTGGATCTATTGGTTCCGGTGTGGACAAGGATACGTAAGTCTGGTGCAAACTTTTCTGCTTCACTTTGCCAATTATAAATAAGTGAGGTAGGCATTATAATAAGAGAAGTGCTTTGCACACCTTTTTCGATATATTCTTCTCTTTCTTTTTGAAGAAGAGCCAATGTCTGAATAGTTTTCCCTAAGCCCATATCGTCGGCTAGACAACCACCGAAATGATAATTTTTCAAGAAATGGAACCAATTATAACCTGCTTTTTGGTAAGTTCTTAATTCTCCTTTAAAGTTTAATGGGGCACTAAAGTCTTCAATGCTTTCAAAGTTATCGAGACGCTGCAGCTTACGACTCATGGTTAGCTCTTTTAAATCACTTTCAGTAAGATCATTAATAAGGCCAATATGATGTTTTTGAAGCTGAAGCTCATGCTTATTAGATGAAAAATAAAACAGGTTATTGAATTGTGCAAACCAGGCCTCTGGAATGACGGCAATTTCTCCTGAAGGTAAAATGAATTCTCTCTTTTGATGGAGTATATGATCTCGCAACTGAATAAAAGGAATTTCGAAGTCTCCAAAGCGGACGATGGCATGGACGTCAAACCAGTCATTCTGCTCTTTTATTTCTAAACTGATTTTTGTATTACCTAATAGATACTTTTTCTGTGCATCGGTTTTTTGTTCTATTTGATAACCCTTTTGTATTAGATAGTCATGATTTACATTGATCCAATTAATTAGTAAATGCGCATTATTTATTTCACTGCTTCCATTAGCTGATTTAATGCCTAGATTGTTAAACAATGGATCTGTTTTTTGCAGTCCTAAATTCACCAATTCTTGTAAATGTTGGTCTTCCCACTGTAGAGAACGTTTTACACGGTGAAAAGTGTAATGATCGTCAGACTCATCGTAATCCATTCTCACTGTTATTTTATGCTCACTCCCTGCGTCAAAAATATAAGGGCCATATTTAAATTGAAGTTGGGCAAAAGCATCGCCGCTAGGGTTGTGTATGAGTTTTAAGATGGGGAAGGCCTCATGCTGATAAGTTTTGATGTCAAAACCTTCGGCATATACATGATGTTTGGTTATAAGGGAACGAACAAAACGGTCAAAATAGTTATACTCAGTATTCCTGGGTATACTGATATAACGTTTGTTTAGAAATGGCGACAGCTTTTTCCCATCAAGTTCCTGATCAAAAAAGTACAAGGTATTTTCTAATAGAAGCCATGCCGGTTCATTGCTGATAATCTGTGCATTTTTATACATGAAATCTATGCGCATTCCCTGGAATTTTATTGTTGGGAAATAGCGGGTTTCTTCGGCATTTCTTCTAAAATGAAAAAGTATAGATGCTGGCTCACTTGCTATGGCTAGTTTCTCTTCAACAGGCCACCCCTCTTTGCTCATTAGGTAAAGAGGTTTGTCGGCTAAAAGGGATAAAATGTTGGATAACTTTTTGTCTATTTTGGGTCTGATATAGTCAAATAGTTTTTTATCGAATAATTTGCTAAAAAACTCTCGTGGCCGGATAAGTTTTTTATGCATCTTTTTGATCAATTCTGTTTGCTCCAGCTCATCCAAAAGCTTAATGATTTTTATATCATTTTCATTTAGTACAGATGCATACTCTTTTGCCGTATTACTAAAAATTCGTTGATAGGTAAGTGAAAATTCTCCATTGGGATTTAATTGCACAATATGCGGTTCAATTAAATAGCCAAGAAACTCGTGTTGACAGAGCGAATAAACTAAAGTATGTGGCTTTTGCGTATCTATCCTAAGCATCTATTACCGTTTAAAAAAGCTTTAAATATAAAGATTATTAGTGATATATTGCGAATTAATGAGTAAATGTATTTGAAATTCTGATAAGCTTGCAAGGGACAGATAAATAGGAGTAAGAGCTCATCTGTTAACTGATAAGTTGCCATTAAACCGCCAAAGGCAGCATGAATGCAATAAAAGGTGAACACAATATGAATAACAAATTATTCAAATGAAACCATCATGAGCAAACACTTACAGCAATAACGAACACTGCTCATGATAGCTTCATTGCCATTAAAACAAATTATTTGAATGAAAACTAAACTATTGATTTTTCTCTCGTTAGGCGTAGGCATGGCTTATGGACAGCAGGTAGATGATATTCATAAAAAGGCGATAGTTATAGATATGCATAATGATGTATTGTCAGAATCGGTCATGAAGGGGAAAGACATTACGAAATCAATCCATAAGGGACATACGGATCTACCGCGGTTGAAAAAAGGCGGGATAGATGTTCAGTTTTTTTCCGTTTGGTGTGATGGAAAAAAGAAAGCGCCATTTGCTTATGCAAATAAACAAATTGATGCATTAAATAGGATAATAAAAAAGGATTCGGGTATTGTCTTAGGGACTAATATGCGAGAAATTGAGAAAGGAATTGCTCAGGATAAGTTAGTGGCCATGATTGGGGTGGAAGGCGGACATATGATTGAGAATCGTTTAGACTATATCGACAGTTTACACAGGCGGGGTGTCAACTACTTAACTCTTACATGGAATAATAGTACTGACTGGGCCTCTTCTGCTGCGGATGAATCAAGGAAAAATTCAAAACAGCTTGGGTTGTCGGATTTTGGGAAGAAAGTAGTGGAAAGAATGAATAAGTTAGGAATGATGATCGATCTTTCCCATGTGGGTGAACAAACATTTTACGATGTGTTGGCTATCAGTACGAAACCGGTAGTGGTGAGCCATAGTGATGTATATCAAATTAATCCTCATTATCGCAACTTAAAAGACGAACAAATAAAAGCAATAGCAAAAAATGATGGGGTTATAGGGGTTAATTTTTATTCGGACTTTTTGGATCCCTCTTATAGGAGAAAAGTATCGCTACTATATGCAAAATATGTAAGTAAAATAGATACCATTAAACTTACTGTCGATAAAAAGTTCAATTTATTGCCGCAAAAAGCTAAAGAAGAGCTCAGACCTTCGCTTTCTTTGATCGTGGATCACATCAGCTACCTTGTGAAGCTAGCAGGAATCGATCATGTTGGTTTAGGGGCAGATTTTGATGGAATGGAATCAACACCTATTGGTTTGAATGATGTAGCCGATTATCCAAATCTTACCGAGGTCCTTATTAAGTGTGGCTATAATGAGGAAGATATTTATAAAATTTTAGGTGGAAATATACTAAGGGTGATAAAAGCGCAACAGGATTAGTAAATACAGGTGGATGCTTATTCGTCTTTTTTCTTCGGTTTAAATCGAGGTTTAAAACCTAAAGGTGCTTTTGTTTCCTCCATGCTTTTTACGTCGTCTGGTAAAGATTTTTCGTTCCCTTGTTCTTCTGTTTCAATGGAAGGTGTCTGCGGAGCTTTAACTGGAGCATCTTCGTTGTTGGAGGCTATTTGCTTTGTTAAACCAGCTTTGAAGCGAGGTTTGAAACCCATAGGTTTCTGGGAAACCTGATCTTTATCGCCTTCTTTTACTGTTGCGGCTGCATCTAATGGTGGGATATCGGTTTTAGATTGTTCCTTGGTAATCTCTTCCTGTGTTTTTTCCCCGTCGCTAGCTTTTCTATTGGTAATTCCTGCTTTGAAACGCGGCTTGAAGCCTAACGGTTTAGTTTCTTCCAGCGATTGGGCTGTTTCATCGTTGGGCCGATCGGCTTTTTCAGGGTGATGTTGTGCGCGCTCCGAAGGAATGGGTTGATCGATTTGCGGGGCATCAGCTGCCTTTGTGATGCCTGCTTTAAAACGAGGTTTGAAACCGCTAGGTTTATTTACGGAAGCAGATTCATTGGTCGGATTCTCAGCCTTATTGGAAGTGTCATCTTGTTCAACTTCTTTACCTGATGACGATTCAGTTCCTGCCGAGCTTGTTTGCCCGGCTTTGAATCGGGGTTTAAAACCAACAGGCTTCTGCGGAGTACCTTCCCGTTCGTTAGAAGATTTTTCCTCCTTTTCAGAAGTTTCTTTCTCATCCGATTCTTCCAATTTTACCGCTTTGAAGCGGGGCTTAAATCCGGTTGGCTTAGCTGCTTGTGGAGCATCTTCAACAGCAATTGTTTTTTGCTCTTCCGTAGAAGATGGACCGGGAAGGGGTTTTGATATACTTACTTCTTCCTTTAAATGAAAGCTTTTTCTTAAACGGTTAAACCAGAACTTTTTGGTATGATCAAAGCTTTTTTCACCCATTAATTCAAAATGACGCTTGAATTCATTATACAATAAAGGTTCAGCCTCCTGTAATTGAAGGAGATCTATCCGCTTTTTTATAAAAAAATCTTCGAAAGTCATTTTGTTAGTTGCCAGTTGTTAGTTGCTAGTTGTTAGCGATCTAAACGAAGAACTAACAACTAAGAACCAATAACCAATGTTAAACCATATTATGATATACTGCTTGTACATCATCGTCTTCTTCGATTTTATCTACCAACTTCATCACTTCGGCAGATGCTTCTTCCGAAACTTCTGTATTGGATAGATTTATACGTTCTAATTTTGCACTTTTTACGTCAATACCCTTTTCTTCAAGCAGTTTTTGCATGTTGCCAAAGTCCTCAAATGATGTTTGCACCACAACAACATCATTTCCCTCCTCATCTTCTTCAATGTACAGTTCTTCCAAGCCGCCATCAATAAGTTCTAACTCCAGCTCTTCCACATCCAATTCCTCACCGGCTGCAAAGCGGAAAATTGATTTACGCTGAAAAATGAAGTCTAACGAACCGGTTTTTCCTAGTGAACCACCCGCTTTTGCAAAGTAACTTCTTATATTGGCTACTGTTCTATTCGTATTATCTGTTGCAGTTTCAATAAGAATCGGTACACCATGTGGGCCGTATCCTTCATACACGTGTTCTTCATAGCCTTTAGAATCTTTTTCAGAGGCTCTTTTGATAGCGGCTTCAATTCGGTCTTTTGGCATGTTAACCGCCTTACCATTTTGAACGGCGGTACGTAAACGCGAATTCGATTCTAAATGCGGCCCACCTTCTTTTACTGCAATGGCAATTTCTTTGCCCAGTCGCGTAAATTGCACGGCCATTTTTGCCCACCTTTTGAATTTTCTTTCTTTTCTAAATTCAAATGCTCTTCCCATAAAATAGTATATTTAGGTAGTTTCTAAATTTTGTTTGAGATTGCTAAGCATCTCTTCTGTTAAATTTGCGAGATTAAAGTGTGGATTCCACCCCCAATCCTGTTGCGCATAATCATCATTAATGGATGATGGCCAACTATCGGCAATCGCTTGTCTCGGATCGTTTGGCAAATAAGATAAAGAGAACGATGGCAAATGTTTTTTTATCTCGGATGACAGCTGTTCTGGTGTAAAGCTGATGCCGGTGAGGTTATAACTGCTTCTTATCCGTAAATTGGTGGCAGGAGCTTCCATCAGCTCTAAAGTGCCCCTAATGGCGTCTTCCATATACAACATAGGAAGTTTGGTCTCGGCAGAAAGAAAACAGTCATATGAACCTTTGCTCAGGGCATCATGGAAGATGTGAATAGCATAATCTGTTGTACCTCCTCCGGGAGCGGTTTTCCAACTTATGAGTCCGGGATATCTGATGCTGCGTATATCTAAATTATATTTATTGAAGTAATACTCGCACCAGCGTTCACCGGCTTGTTTACTAAGTCCATAAACAGTATTCGGATCCATTATGCAATATTGGGGAGTATTTTCCTTGGGAGAATGAGGGCCGAAAACAGCTATTGAACTTGGCCAAAAAACTTTCGAAACATTGAATTCAACTGCTAGATCAAGTACATTTAACAAGCCAGTCATATTTAGATCCCAAGCCATTTTGGGATTTTGCTCTCCAACTGCCGAAAGCACTGCCGCTAACAAATATACTTGAGTGGGATGGTATTGCTCAAATATTGATCTTAGCAGCTCCTTATCCAATACGTTAATGAGTTCAAAAGGCCCTTGCGCTACTATTGAAGGTTCTCTAATATCGGATGTCACCACTCGTTCTACGCCATATTTTGATCGTAATGCCAAGGCAAGTTCAGTGCCAATTTGGCCATTAGACCCAATAATAATTATACTTTCTTCCATCGCCCACAAACTTAGATAAAATAGCGTTTATATGCAATTTGTAGTGCTGTATATAGACTAAAATTTAGCTGATAATACGCAACTTAAGCGATATCTCTTTACGCTATCGATTGCGTTGTATACTTCGAAATACACAATATATATTCCTAAAGGTAACGCTTGGCCTTGATCGTTCAGACCATCCCATAAAAGTTCTCCTTCTGTACTCAAGGAATGATTACGATATAAATGCCGTACAACCCTTCCTTGTTCATTGTAGATATAGGCATTTGCCATGATTCCACTTGTGTTGAAATGATAGTTTATATGTAAATAATCTTCAAAACCATCGTGATCAGGCGAAAATGTTTTTGAATTTAACCAGACATCGTTTTGATGAGGGGTGGAAGGTGCATATTGTGAGTTTTTATAACCTGGGGTAGCATAGCCCACCGTTGCGGCAGCAGAGGTAAAATTGCCCGGTGCATTGGTTTTTTCTTCAAAAGACCTTCTTTCTAACGAGACACCTTTAGGGTTTTTTATAAATGGATGGTGCATAGTCTCCTCGTAGTCTAGTCTATCTATGATTATTTTGTTGCTGATTAAGGCTATGATTCCATCTTTGTTATTCATTTGAGGCATGGAAGACATTTCAATAAAGGCATTTGAGTTCGGTGTATGATATGCTTGCTGTATCAGAGATGGATCTCTTGTTAATACGATATATTCTTTTGGAGAAATGGTAGTAAACTCGTTACTGATAATATGCGTTGAACGGATGCTATCTGGGGCTAAAATTCGTGCAAGCTGTAAGTCCTGCAGATCATATTCTTTATCTGAATTGTTATAGATTTCGACAAACGTCGCACTGCCTGTTTTTGGATTTGGAAGTATTTCATTGATCAAAATATCACCTGGTTGTGGAGTACGGGGTAGCGGACTTTCTCCATCTGTTGGATTTTTCTCCAGTGGTTTTATCATAAAGTAATGGATGCTGAATTTTTGTTGATTAGTAGCAGAATAGTTAATAAGGAATCCCGCGTAATGACTACTACGGTAGGTTCTATTATAAACGGCGCTATCCCCCTCGGATGATGTTAGCACAGTGAACTTACCGTTGTTGTCTTCATCGGTGTAAATTTTCCAGTAACCAAGTTTGTCATGTGTTATCCTGACCTTTGCTCTAAAAAACTCATCTTTATTTTCAAGAGGCCTACTCCGAAAAACGCTTCTTCTAATAGTACCACTCTGTTGCCATATTTGATAAGTATGTTGATTTTGCGAACCATCTATTTGTAAATGATAGCCGTTATGGTCGGTTAAGAGATGCTGTTTATCAGCGGTTAAAAATACTTTTATATTGTTCTGCACACTAAGGGCAGTTTCAACTTCAAGGCCGATTTCCCATAAGGTATTATCTATTTGAACATTGGGATGACTTAATGCGATAGGGCTTAGGTATGCTCCGGTTATCTGTAACCGTTGGTTTTTTATTTCAAACTTTTCTCGACTACCTTTCCATAAATGGGACAGCTGAGGGGCGCGAAAGAGTTCAATAACGGAAGCATTGGTGGTGTCATCGGGTAGAAGCTTTTTAAGTGTATCTTTTCTATTGTCCGTTAGTGCATTAGGTTTGACGGCATTCGCATCCTGAAAGAAAAAGAGCAAGGGTATCAATAGAAAATAGTGAACTTTTGTCATAGCAATTGGTTTGTTTGTTGATTTACTAGGGTGATAAAGGTTTATAGCTATTAGGTTTAACGGTGCTGTTTCCAAGATACCAAAAAGGAAATGATTTTTATAATAAGGAACACGCTAAAAGGAAGAATGAACAAAGTGAACGGGTTCTTTTTTATAGTTTTGTTATTTTTTCAAATTTTAGCGCTAAAATTTGTATGTTTGGCAGTTAAAAATAAAATTCAATAAAAAATTAAAATTTTAAAAGAGAACAATGAAAGTTGCAATTGTTGGCGCTACCGGCCTAGTGGGTTCGGAGATGTTAAAAGTTTTAGCAGAGCGCAATTTCCCAGTTACAGAATTAATTCCGGTAGCCTCAGAAAGAAGTAAGGGTAAGGAAATTGAATTCAAGGGAAAGAAGTACAAGGTGGTAACACCCAACGAAGCAATTGAGTTGAAACCTCAAGTAGCATTATTTTCTGCTGGTGGCAGTACTTCAACCGAGTATGCACCAAAATTTGCGGAAGCGGGTATTACAGTTATTGATAACTCTTCTGCTTGGAGGATGGACCCGACCAAGAAATTAGTAGTTCCAGAAGTAAATGCAGAGGTGCTTACAGTGGGCGACAAGATCATCGCTAATCCAAACTGTTCTACGATACAGATGGTAGTGGTGTTGAAACCCTTGCATGAAAAGTATAAGATAAAAAGGGTAGTAGTCTCTACATACCAATCCGTTACAGGAACGGGCGTAAAAGCTGTTCAGCAATTAAATGATGAACGTGCGGGAAAAGAGGGAGAAAAAGCTTATCCTTATCAAATAGACTTAAATGTCATTCCTCAAATAGATGTATTTCAAGAAAATGGATATACAAAAGAAGAGATGAAGATGATTAAGGAAACGAATAAAATCATGGGTGATGACAGCATTCGGGTAACGGCAACAACTGTTCGTATTCCTGTAATAGGTGGGCATTCGGAAGCTGTCAACATAGCGTTTGAGCAGGATTTTGATCTTCAGGAAGTGCGCGAATTGCTTGCAAATCAAAGCGGGGTGATTGTTGTAGACGATCCGACTAATTTGAAATACCCGATGCCGAAAGATGCCCATGGGAAAGATGAAGTATTTGTAGGACGTATTCGCAGAGATGAAAGCCAGGACAAAACACTAAACCTTTGGGTTGTAGCTGATAATCTTCGAAAAGGTGCTGCGACTAATGCCGTGCAGATTGCAGAATACCTTGTGAAAAAGCAGTTAATTTAGTTGATAATACATAAATATAAAAAGGGAAGGTGTCATTAACATCTTCCCTTTTTATATTTATGTATTATCTTAGGGCCTGTTTTGTATTGTAAAAGATTAAATTTAGCACATCCTTTTTGTAAAAATGAAATAGATTATGTTAAAACTGAAAAACCGTATCATAACTTCTTTTTTTCTTGTAGTTTTTATTTTTGGATTAACTGTAACAGTTACCCAAGCGAAAAAAAAGGGACTATTACTGAAAATTCTCACCTATAATATCCATCATGCTAATCCACCATCAAAACCTGAGTTTATAGATTTAAAAGCAATTGCGAAGGTGATTAATGAAAAGAAACCAGACTTAGTTGCCTTACAGGAAGTGGATGTTAATAATCGGCGATCAGGCTCAGAACTGGACCAGGCGAAAGAATTAGGGCGTTTAACCGGCATGCATCATTTTTTTGTGAAGGGAATAGATTATGAAGGAGGAGCCTACGGCATAGCCGTTCTCTCAAAGTTTCCTATCCTTAAAGTAGACAGCTTGCGTTTACCGATGGCGGAAGGAAGTGGTGGAGAACCCCGAGTGCTAGCTGTCGTGACGGTTGAGCCCGAAAAAGGCAAACCTGTTTCTTTTGCCTGTACGCACCTGGATTTGAAAGAACAGAATAGAATCCTTCAGTCTGCAGCAATTTCCGACAAGCTAAATCAATATAAACATCCAGTGATTTTATGTGGCGATTTTAACGCCAAGCCAGGATCTGATGTTATCGACTATTTTGATCAATATTTTTCAAGAACTAAGGTGGAAGGGGCTGCAGCATTTACTATCCCGGAGAAAAATCCAGATAGGGAAATTGATTTTGTGATGTATAAGCCTAAGACCGCTTTCAAACAGAAAAAACACCTGGTAATACAGGAGCCTTACGCGTCAGACCACTTGCCTGTATATGTGGAGTTAGCGCTTTAAATAAAATAACGGATGAAGAAAATTTTATTGTTTTTTTCTGCACTCGCAATGTTGGCTTATACATCGGGTCTTCATGCACAAAGCTTGAAGCAAAAAATAAGCAATGCATATCAATTGTTTGAAAATGATCTAAGTCTTCAACATGGCATATCTTCTTTAACAGTATTAAATGCTAAGACGGGAGAAATTGTCTTCTCCAAAAATGCAGAAATCGGTCTAGCGACTGCCTCGACTCTTAAGACGATTACTTCTGCCGCTGCCTTTTATCTTTTAGGTACTGATTTTACCTATCAAACGGATTTACTTTACAATGGAACAATAAGCGCAGATGGAACGCTGAATGGCGATATTATCATTAAAGGGAGTGGCGACCCTTCTCTTGGAAGTGATCGTTTTGAGAAGACAAAGGAGTCCTTATTATTAGAAACATGGTCAAACGTTATTAAACTTGCGGGCATAAAGAAAATCAAGGGAAGCATTATAGCAGACGATAATATCTATGGCGGCCAAACAGCTGGGCCAAGATGGATATGGCAAGATTTGGGTAGTTACTATGGTGCGGGAATCTCTGGCTTGAACTGGCGTGAGAATTTAGTGGATGTTAAACTACGAGCCGGAATAAAGTCAGGTGATGCGACGACTTTAGTTGCAACCGCACCAAATATTTCTTACTTAAAGTTAGTGAATGAGTCTACCACAGGGCCGATCGGATCTGGCGACAAAGTTTATCCTTATTCGTCGCCGTATTCATCTATAATTTATTTACGTGGAACTTATGGTGCCGATTTAAAGAAAGCGGTGCAAATCGCCCTACCGGATGCTGCATATGATGCGGCCTTGAGACTTCAACTAGCGCTCGAAGCGAAAGGAATTCAAGTAAGCCGTCCAGCTACCACAGGTAAGGCCTTGTATATTTCGGGCAGGGTAAATCCGCTCGTTGGAAAAGTGTTGACAACACATGTTTCGCCCACTTTGCAAGAATTGGTTTATTGGTTTAATCAAAAAAGCATTAACTTATACGGGGAGGCTTTATTAAAGTCAATGGCCTTAAAACAACAGAAAGAGACGACAACAGAAGAAGCCGCTGAACTGCTGCGAGATTTTTGGGTAAATAAGTTAGGGATTTCAAAAGGTGCTATACGGATTTTTGATGGTAGTGGTCTTTCTCCCGAGAATCGAGTAACAACGATGGCGATGGCCCGCATATTGACATCGATAAAGAAAGAAACATGGTTTGACAGCTATTATAAGAGCCTGCCTGTATATAATGGCATGAAAATGAAAAGCGGCACAATTGGAGGTGTTTTAGGGTATACCGGCTATCAACATTCATCGGGAGGGGAGGATTTGGTATTTAGTTTGTTAGTAAATAATTATGAGGGGACTGCCTATAATATGCGGCAGAAGATGTTTAAGCTGTTAAATGTTTTAAAGTAGGTGCTTATTAAAAGAAATTGACTGCTATGTGATTTACAAAAAGCCAACCATAGTAACTAATAACTAAATTAAGTATCTTTGCAAAATGGATTTCAATTTACAAGTCACTATCGATAAGGATTCCGGTTTTTGCTTCGGGGTAGTGTATGCTATTGATATGGCCGAAGAAATCCTGGAAGAAGATGGTTATTTGTATTGCCTGGGAGATATTGTTCACAATGATGAGGAAGTAGCACGGTTAAAAGCGAAGGGGCTCAGAATTATATCACATGAAGACCTACCTCAGTTAAAAAATGAAAAAGTACTAATTAGAGCGCATGGGGAATCTCCCGATACTTACCGTATTGCACTTGAAAACGATATTACTTTAATAGATGCTTCTTGTCCTGTTGTATTGAAACTACAGCACCGAATTAAAACTTCCTATGATGATAATGAGAAGATTCTGATTTTTGGAAAGCACGGTCATGCCGAGGTTATTGGCCTGCAAGGTCAAACAAACAATGAAGCAATTGTTTTTCAGGATATTGCCGAGCTAGAGGATGTAGAGCTTCCCGATAAATTTACCCTATACAGTCAAACCACTAAAAGTACAGATAAGTTTTATAGCATAAAAGATGAACTGTTGCGAAGAGGGTATGAGGTAAAGGCAAATGATACCATCTGCAGGCAAGTATCAAATCGTTATGAGGATCTTGCGACGTTTGCAAAACAATTCGATAAAATTGTTTTTGTATCGGGTAAAAAATCAAGCAACGGCAAAGTGTTGTATGATGTATGTTTGCGACACAATGAGCATAGTTATTTTATCTCAGATCCTCAAGAGCTCAAACAGGAGATGTTTAAGAAGAATGAAACGGTAGGAGTTTGTGGCGCAACTTCCACGCCCATGTGGTTAATGCAAAAGGTAAAAAATACCTTGGAGCAATTATAAATGCGTAATTTATCATACAAACCTCACATTATTTTACAGTAAAATCAAAGCCCTATCTATTTTGTAACTTTGCACCGGTTTATTTCTTTTTAAAAGATTTTATAAACCAATTTTTCATTAGAACGTTATTGATGGAAATAAAACGGAAGCCTTAATAAAGCCAATGGTTCCCGTTTTACATGAATAGAATTATTTACAGAAAATTGTTTGCTAATTAATGAAGGCAAAAAAAGGAGTATTGTTAATCAATCTGGGGACCCCCGATAGCCCAAAAGTATCTGACGTTAGAAAATATCTAGATGAATTTTTAATGGATGGAAGAGTTATTGATATTGGGACAATTCAACGTAATTTATTGGTGAGAGGCGCTATTGTTCCTTTTAGAAGTCCGAAAACCGCAAAACTTTATAACGAAATATGGGATAAGGAAAAGGGGTCTCCTTTGTTGTATATTAGTGAGTTACAGGCGGATCTCTTGCGAAAGGAATTGGGCAGTGATTATCAAGTGGAGTTAGCTATGCGGTATCAGAAACCTTCCATAGAAGAAGCGCTGCAACGGCTAAAATTAGCCCTGGTGGATAGCATTCAAATAATCCCGTTATTTCCTCAATATGCTTCAGCAAGTACGGGATCAGTTATTGAGAAGGTAATGAAGCTTATGGCTACATGGCATGCTTTTCCAAGGATTTCAATTATCAATCAATTTTATGATAATGAGCTGATGATTGAAGCCTTTGCCGATAATGCACAAGAAAAGGAGCCCGAAAAGTATGATCATGTGCTTTTCAGTTTTCACGGTTTACCGGTAAGGCAATTAAAAAATGTGGATAATTCGGGTAAACACGGTTGTGCGGCGCCTTCGTGTTGTGCACAAATAACAACAAGCAACAAGTTCTGCTATGCTGCCCAGTGTTATGAAACAGCTCGATTAATTGCAGCTAAAATACAGGTTAACAAAGAGAAATATACCGTTTGCTTCCAGTCTCGTCTAGGCAAAGATCCTTGGGTACAACCCTATACCAGCGATGTTTTAGTAGACTTGGCAAAAAAGGGTGTTAAACGCCTGCTTGTTCTTTGTCCCGCCTTTGTGGCAGACTGTTTGGAAACGCTTTATGAAGTTACCGAAGAATATGGGCAGGAATTTAAAAAACTTGGCGGCGAGCATGTTGAGTTGGTGCCTAGTTTAAATGACCATCCTAAGTGGATAGAAGCACTTAAGCAGATGGTGCTTGCCAACGAAATGGAATCATTAAAAGCTACTTATTAGAGCGGTTGAAAATTATTACAGGATTTACGGATGAAACTTATTCTCTTCAATGCTTTTGTGTTACTTATAATAGATTTCTATATCTATGTTGCTTTGCGCAGAAGTACACTCAAATGGGCCAATAGCAATCTTTTTAAGATGCTCTGGTGGGGATACAGTTTTGTATTGCTTATTGGCGTAATAGTGGGTATTTATTTTAATATTCCCCTAATGGTAAGATCAGTGGTGTTGGTTGCCTTTTTTCTGACGTTCACTAGCAAAGTTTTCTATGTACTGGTACTCCTCATAGATGATATCAGAAGGGGGTGGGTCTGGGCGGGCAGAAAACTACTTAATAAAAGAGAGGCTAGTGAACTTCGTTTGGAAGATGAACCAATTTCTTCCACCACGTTGGATGAAAAACCTAACACAATAAATAGATCGCAATTTCTAACGCGAGCAGGTATACTGGTGGCAGCGGTGCCATTCGCAACACTCAGTTGGGGAATTGCTGTGGGCGGGTACGATTACAGGGTACGTAGACAAAAATTATATTTACCCAACTTACCAAGTGCATTTCATGGCATGAAAGTAGGCCAGATATCGGATATACACTCCGGTAGCTTTTATAATAAAAGCGCGGTTCAGGGTGGTATTGACATGTTACTTGGGGAAAAGCCTGATGTGATTTTTTTTACAGGTGATTTAGTGAATAATAAGGCGGAAGAAATGCGCAATTATCAAGACCTGTTTACAAAAGTACAAGCGCCTTTAGGTGTTTTTTCCACTTTGGGAAATCATGACTATGGTGATTATTTCTACGGAAAGGAAGATAGTCCTGAAAAAAGGAGGAACCTCAAACATGTCAAAGAGATCCATAAAGTAATGGGTTGGGATTTATTATTAAATGAGCATAGAAAATTACAGGTAGACAATGAAAGTATTGGTATATTGGGTGTGGAAAATTGGGGAACAGGGCGTTTTCCTAAATATGGAAAAATTGACTTGGCTAAACAAGGTACAGAAGATCTACCCGTAAAACTTTTGCTTTCTCATGATCCTTCGCATTGGCGTGCACAGATTCTTAATAATAAAGATATTGACGTGATGTTCGCCGGGCATACACATGGTATGCAGTTTGGTGTGAGAGGTGAGCATTATCAGTGGAGTCCTGCAGAATATGTCTATGATGAATGGGCCGGCTTATACCAAGAAGGTCACCAGCGACTGTATGTAAATGTAGGTTATGGGTTTTTGGGATATCCTGGTAGGGTTGGTATTTTACCTGAAATTACAATTTTTGAATTGGTGAAAGGGAAGCAACCTGTATTGACGGTATAAAACAGAAATTCTGTAACATATATTTCTTTTATGGGTCTTAATAGCAAATATCTGATTTGCTATGTCGGTAAAAATGCCCTTCAGGGAGAATGTTAGGCTTTCGCTTGAATCAATTGCGAGTAATAAACTCCGTACTTTTTTAACAGCGCTTATTATTGCAATAGGTATCACCGCATTGGTAGGTATCCTTACTTCTATTGATGCCATTCAGAATTCTCTTACCGACTCATTCTCCGCTATGGGAGCAAATTCTTTTAATATTCGCAACCGTGGTATTAACGTGCGCATCGGCGGAGGAGGTACGCGTCCGAAGGTTTTTCAAAAAATTTCTTATCGGGAAGCAATGGCTTTTAAGGAAAAGTTTGACTATCCTGCAGTGGTATCCATCAGCGCTTCTGTGTCAAGTTTCGCAGTCGTTAAATATGAGAATGAACAGTCAAATCCAAATATTGGAATTACCGGTGGAGACGATCAATATTTACAAACAAGCGGCTACAAGTTGGGTAGCGGACGTAACTTTACCCAAAGGGAACTTGAACTTGGTGCTAACGTGGCAATAATAGGCAGTGAAATCAAGAAAAGCTTATTTAAAAATGGTAAAGATCCGCTTAATAAAAATCTAGTAATTGGTAATGCTCGGTATCTTGTGATTGGCGTATTGGAGGATAAGGGGTCAAGTGCCGGAATGGGTGCAGATAAAACATGTGTTATACCACTGTTAAAAGCGCGAGCAGTTGTTCAGGGAGAGACACCATCATATACCATTACGGTAATGAGTAACAATGCTCAAAATATTGAGCCGGCAATTGGTGAAGCTACGGCACTTTTTAGAAATATAAGAAGTTTAGCTGTAACACAGGAGAACAATTTTGAAATAACAAAAAGTGATGCCGTTGCCCAAATTTTAGTAAGCAGTTTAACCTATGTAGCACTCGGTGCCTTTGCGATAGGAGTTATTACTTTAATAGGTGCTTCGATAGGTTTAATGAATATTATGCTGGTATCTGTAACAGAGAGAACCCGCGAAATAGGTGTACGTAAAGCAATTGGCGCAACGCCTAAAGTTATAAGGGTGCAATTCTTAACAGAGGCAATTGTTATCTGCCTTATTGGGGGTGTGGGGGGAATTTTACTTGGTATCCTTATTGGAAATATTGTCGCCATGGCATTGGGCACTAGCTTTATTGTGCCCTGGGTATGGATGGGAATGGGGGTGGTAGTTTGTATATTGGTTGGAATGGTTTCGGGGTTTTACCCCGCCTCAAAAGCATCTAAGCTTGACCCTATAGAGGCACTTCGTTATGAGTAAAAAAAAATTCTTAGTTTTATCCCATGCAAGAGATAAACTGGAACGATTTTGAAAAGGTAGAACTGCGCGTGGGAACCATTTTGGAAGTGACTGATTTTCCTGAGGCACGTAAACCGGCCTATAAATTGACAATAGATTTTGGATCAGCGATCGGTATTCGTAAAAGCAGCGCTCAAATAACTAAACACTATAGTGCTGATAACTTAATAGGGAAACAGATAATAGGAGTCGTTAATTTTCCTAAAAAACAAATAGCTACTTTTATGTCTGAATGCCTGGTCACCGGTTTTGCTGATGAAAATGGAGATATTGTATTAAGCACTGTTTCCGGTTCTGTTCCAAATGGTTCTAAACTTATTTGATAGGGTTTAATGAAAATGGGACTATTTGTCTACCAACAAGGTGTAAATAGAATTTCTTTCTCACAGACTTTAAAATTTGCAAATGAAATATATCAATTTTGAAGATATTAATGATACAGTGTCTGACGAATTTTTCATGAGAGAAGCACTAAAGGAGGCCGCGATTGCATTTGATAAAGATGAGGTACCTATCGGAGCACTCATTGTTCACAATGGAAAAATTATTGCACGGGGCCACAACCTTACTGAAACATTGAATGATGTAACTGCACATGCTGAGATGCAGGCATTTACAGCAGCTGCAAATTATATCGGAGGTAAATACTTAAAGGATTGCACACTTTATGTTACTATAGAGCCCTGTGTTATGTGTGCCGGAGCTTCTTATTGGTCGCAAATTAAAAGAATTGTATTTGGTGCACAAGATCTTAAAAGAGGTTATACTGCTGTTTCAAAGAAAATTACACATCCTAAAACAACAGTCATTAGCGGCGTGCTGGAACCTGAATGTAGAGAATTAATGCAGCGCTTTTTTCAAATGAAAAGGCTATAAATCGCTATAAATCTATAGATACAATGCTTTCCTTGGCAAGTGGTGAGGCTGATCACTTAGGGTAAAAAAATCCTATTGTCATTTCCTTATAAAAACTAAATTGCCGAGAACAATTAAGTAGTTATATCGTTATATTTGTGATATAACAAATCAAACAAATAAAAAAACACAAAGTTATGGCTTTTTCACTTCCTGCGTTACCTTACGCACCAGACGCATTAGAACCACATATTGATAAAGAAACTATGGAGATTCACCATGGGAAGCATCATCAAGCATATGTTGATAATTTAAATAAAGCAATTGCTGGTACGGATGCAGAATCACTTTCTATCGAAGAGATCATTAAAAATATATCAAAATATTCTCCAGCGGTACGTAATAATGGTGGTGGGCACTTCAATCACTCATTATTCTGGACAATTTTATCTCCAGAAGCACAAACTACACCGAGTGGTGAATTAGCTGCTGCAATTGAGGAAACATTTGGTTCATTTGATGAGCTTAAGAAAAAATTACAAGACGCTGGAGCCACTCGCTTCGGTTCTGGTTGGTCTTGGTTAGTAATTGACGGCGCTGGCAAATTGCAAGTTACTTCTACACCCAATCAGGATAATCCTTTGATGGATGTTGCCGAGGTGAAAGGTACGCCGATTTTAGGTATTGATGTATGGGAACATGCTTATTACTTAAAATATCAAAATAAACGCCCAGCTTATCTAGAAGCGATTTTTAATGTTATTTGCTGGAAATCTGTTGGAGAACGTTACGCAGCAGCAAAGAAGTAGACACATAATCCTTAATTTAATAAGGACAATCATAATATTACTCCTAAAAGCAGTGTCTGTATTTGCGGGCACTGCTTTTTTTAAATAAAGAAAATGCTATGAAGGCTATGGTGTTAGACGGAATAAATTTGCCGTTAACAGTGAAATTTACTAAGAAACCTACATTAAAAGCGAATGAAGCTCTTGTAAGAATAAATGCTGCCGCATTAAACAGAAGAGACTTTTGGATACAAAAGGGGCAATATGCTGGATTAAGATTTCCAATAATTTTAGGGTCTGATGGAGCAGGGGTTGTAGAAGAGGTAGGAAGTGAGTCAGAAAGCGTTTGGATAGGCAAGGAGGTAATTATGAATCCTTCTTTAAATTGGGGAGATAATGAAGCTGCTCAGTCGGCCGATTTTAATATACTAGGCTTACCTCAGGACGGAACATTTGCCGAATATGTTAAAATTCCTGTACAGAACTTGTATAATATACCTGCTCATTTAACTACAATTGAGGCAGCAGCCATTCCGCTAGGAGGCCTAACTGCTTGGAGAGCATTGTTTAGCAGGGCTAAATTAAAAAAAGGTGAGAAAGTGTTGGTTGTTGGCGTTGGAGGGGGTGTTGCTACTTTTGTTCTTCAGTGGGCAATTCATGCAGGTGCAGAGGTATATGTAACCTCCGGAAAAAAACATAAAATAGCAAAAGCTATTGATATAGGAGCAAAAGCAGGTGTTTTATATACGGATAAGGATTGGGCAGAAAAGATAAAACCAGAAGCGGGCTTTGATGTAATTGTGGATAGTGCTTTGGGAAAAGGGTTTACCCATCATGTTGATCTTGCTAGACCGGGTGGAAGAATTGTTTTTTTTGGTGGGACTGCGTCTGGCGACTTGCCCGAGCTTAATGCTAGAAAAATTTTCTGGAAACAACTGAGTATTTTTGGAAGTACAATGGGGTCTCCAAAAGATTTTAATGAAATGATTGCGTTTGTTAATAAACACCAAATTAAACCAATAGTTGATTCTGTTTATCCATTAGAGCATGCTGAGGAAGCTATTCGAAAAATGGATCATTCGGATCAATTTGGTAAGATTATTTTAAAGGTAGATTGATTAGCATTGGTCTTAAATTAATAACCATGAAAGTATATTTTGTTCTTTCGCTTTTGCTGATAAGCTTTTTGTTCAGTTGTGCTGGAAAGGTTAACAAAAATGCAGAAGAACGTAGCACGATGATGGCTACTTCAAATAAATCTGATAAGTTACTAGACACCGCCACCTTTGCGGCTGGATGTTTTTGGTGCGTCGAGGCTCAATTTCAGCAGTTGGAAGGGGTGGATACAGTTATATCCGGTTATACGGGCGGGCACATAAAAAAACCGACATATAAGCAGGTCTGTACTGGAAATACAGGTCATGCAGAGGCGGTAAATATTATATATCGTCCAGCCATTATTAGCTATGATGAGCTAGTGGAGGCTTTTTTTGTTGCACATGATCCGACACAATTAAACCGACAAGGCAATGATGTGGGAACTCAATACAGATCAGCAATATTCTATCATAATAAAGATCAAAAGGACAAGGCCCAATTTTATATAAAGCGGTTGAACGAAGAGAAAGCTTATGACAAACCGATTGTTACAGAGGTTAAACCTTACGGTGACTTCTATATAGCTGAAGATTATCACCAGAATTATTACAACCTTAACAGACAGGAAGGCTACTGCCAATTTGTTATCGCACCTAAATTGGATAAGTTTCAAAAAGTATTTAAAGCCAAATTGAAAAAATAGTCTGGTGGTTAAACCTTTTCTTTAATTTGTATCTAACTATTCTACAGAAGAATGGAGAATTTATGAAGCAAATTTTTTTAATGGTTATAGCCATACTAGGTATGACTTCCTTTGCTAATGCACAACAATCTCGTGGAGGGACGCGAATGGATCCTGAACAGCGAGCGAAAAGGAGTGTTGATATGTTGAACCGAGAATTAACCCTCACACAAGTTCAAAAAGATTCAATTTATGCGTTTTCTTTAGATGAGGCAAAGAAACAGCAGGAGCTATTTCAACAAGGTGATGCGAATAATAGAAGGGATAATTTTGAAAAGATGAAGGGAATTAGGCAAGAAAGTCAGGGAAAAATCAAAAGCGTCTTAACCGATGATCAGCAAAAGGCGTATGATAAATTACTCCAGGAACGGCAAAATAGAATGAAGGAAAGAAGAGCAGGAAGAAATTAACTGAACAACAGGAAGGCACTTCCACCTTCCTGTTGTTTTAAAAAATATGAAGCTGCAAAACTACGTTACACTGTAAAACGTTTGCTTCTGCTGTTTGGCAAATCGCATAAAAAGACTAGAGAGGTCGGCCATTACCCCGTGAGGGTGGATGAAGAAAAAACTTCTTTCGATGCTAAAATCTTCTATATCGACTATTTTTAAAAGACCTTCCCGTATTTCCCGGATAATTGCATGAATGGACAGGAACGCGAAACTATTGCTATGAAGTAAATATTGCTTAATGCTTTCTGTACTTGCTAAATTGATGCTGATTTTGAGGTCTTGTATTTCCAAATCTTTCGCTTTTAGATATTTTGCAATGACATCATTCGTGCCTGACCCTGCCTCACGCATAACAAAATCAAATTCTTTTAGTTTTTCTAGTGCAATTGCTTCTTGACATGCAAGCGGATTGTTCGCGCCGGTAACCAAAACGATTTCATCGTTAAATAACGGAGTATATTTCATTGATCTATTTTGGTTTAACCCTTCTATTATTCCAAGGTCTATCTTATTGGCAGTTAACCAGTCTTCTACCTGCTGTGTATTACCATGTGCAACCTGGATGTGAATGTCCTTATAATGTTGATGGAAGTTCGCTAATATTAGTGGAATAACATAATGAGAAATAGTCGTGCTTGCACCTAGCTTCAGTGAGCCAGCGGTTTCTCCTTTTAAAAGGGAGAGATCGTAAGATGCTTTGTTATATTGCTCCATAATAATGTGAGCATGTTTAAAAAGCACAGTACCTGCTGGTGTAAGATTTAATCGGCTGCCATTACGTTCGAAAAGAGTTTGTCCGATTTGTTGTTCCAATTCTTGGATGTTTTTGCTGACCGCAGGTTGAGATATAAAAAGCTCAGCAGCAGTTTTCGTGAAGTTCAGCTGTGTTGCGGCAGTATAAAAAACCTTTAATCGAAAGTCACAATCCATAAGGGGTTTGTTAACCATAAACTCCAAACATGAGCCTAAGGTTTTAAATTATGAAAGAATGTCTACTATTTTGAGAAGACTCGGTGTTAATGAGTCAATATGTTTTATTGCCTTGTTAAACGGTGTAAAGGCTACATCTCCATTTATCACACCGGCCATCTCCCCTTTTCTGCCCGCTAGTAGCGCTTCTACTGCCGCAACGCCTAATCTACTAGCCAATACCCGGTCCATACACGTAGGGCTACCTCCTCGTTGAATATGTCCCAAAATGGAAACGCGTGTATCATAATTAGGGAATTCTTTTTTTACTAATTCAGCAATTGTGAATGCTCCGCCTTCTTCATCGCCTTCAGCAACAAGGACTATTTTTGAGGATTTGTTTTTTCTTCCATGCGCTAGCTTCTCTAAAAGAGCTTTGGAATCTGTTGAACTTTCAGGTATTAAAATAGCCTCGGCTCCTGTGCCTATACCGCTCCTCAAAGCAATTAGACCTGAATCACGACCCATTACCTCTATTATAAATAAGCGATCATGTGATTCTGCTGTATCCCTTATCTTGTCAACAGCACTGATTACCGTGTTAATGGCAGTGTCATAACCAATCGTAAAATCGGTGCCGGCAAGATCATTGTCAATAGTGCCGGGCAGTCCCATAACTGGAATATCATGCTCCTCTATAAATTTTGCAGCACCTGTAAATGTTCCATCCCCTCCAATGGCGACTAGACCGTCGATATCAAGCTTTTTCAGTTGTTTATACGCCCTTTCTCTGCCTTCTGGCATCATAAAATCTTTACTACGTGCTGTTTTTAAGATGGTACCTCCTCGCTGAATAATATTAGCCACAGATTTCGCATCCATTGGAAAAATATCTCCATTAACCATACCGTCGTAGCCTCGCTGTATACCAAATACATTAAGATCATAATGTAATCCTGTTCTCACTACGGCTCTAATGGCTGCGTTCATACCGGGTGAATCTCCCCCTGATGTAAATACGGCTATATTTCTAATTGTACTCATTTGGCAAATATAATAAGTCTTACTATGCAATAAATAATATTATTGTTGTTGTTCTTTATAAGCGCTTATCCCGCTCTGTAAAAAGTCTATATAATTTTTGGGATCATAATTAGCTCCCTGTGGTGGCACCAGTACCTTTCCCTGTCCATCTACAATCACATATAGAGGCTGTGAGTTGCTATTGAATGTAGCGGCCTGGAAATCACTCCATTTTTTACCGATGGTGTTTATCTTCTTTTTGCTGTAGGTGGAAACATACTGTTCTTCCTGGGGAAGTGCCGTCTTATCGTCTACAAAAAGCTCGGCCATCACAAATTCATTGTTCAGCAGTTCTCTCACCTTGGGTTCGGTCCATACATTGGCTTCCATTTTACGGCAGTTCACACAGTTCCAGCCGGTAAAATCGATCAGTACAGGTTTTTTGAGCTCCCTTGAAACTTCCAGGGCCTGCTGGTAATCGTAGTAAGGGTCAAACCCTTTCGGGGTACCGCGTTCGTGAAAAATTTCGGCATATTTCTTCTTTACCGAACTTCCGTGGGCAGCCGTAGAAGGGACGGTTATATTGGTACTCAGGTCAAAGTCCTGCGTGGCACTGGGCGGCAGGAAGGCACTGACCGATTTCAGGGGAGCCCCCCACATACCGGGAATCAGGTAAACGACAAATGAAAGGACAATGATGGCAAAGAAGGTGCGCGGTACGGAAAGATGGGCCGGTTCACTGTCGTGCGCAAACCTTAATTTGCCCAGCAGGTACAGTCCCATTAAACCGAAGATAACGATCCAGAGGGCCAAAAACACCTCCCGGTCCAGCCAGTCCCAGTGATAGGCCAGGTCCACATTGGATAAAAACTTAAGGGCAAAGGCGAGCTCCAGAAAGCCGAGCACCACCTTTACACTGTTGAGCCATCCACCGGATTTGGGGAGCGAGTTGAGCAGGGATGGAAACAGAGCAAAGAGGGCAAAGGGAATAGCCAGGGCCAGCGAGAAACCGAACATGCCGATAGCCGGGCCGAGACGGTCTCCCTTGGAGGCGGCGTCGACCAGCAGGGTCCCTATCAGCGGACCTGTACAGGAGAAAGACACCAGGGCAAGGCTGAAAGCCATAAAAAAGATCCCTATGAGCCCTCCCTGATCAGATTTGGCGTCGATCTTATTGACAAATGAACTGGGCAGGGTGATCTCAAAGGCTCCCAGAAAGGAGGCTCCAAAGGCTACCAGTAATAAAAAGAACAGGAAGTTGAAGACACCATTGGTAGAGAGGGCATTGAGCGCATCTGAGCCGAAGAAGATGGTGACCAGCATGCCCAGGGCGACGTAAATGATAATAATGGATAAACCATAGATGGTTGCCTGTCCAATGGCCCTGGCCC
>NZ_FOAF01000006.1 GCF_900109575.1 Olivibacter domesticus
GCAATCGCATGGGCATTCTTACATGCTTCATACGGCTCTGTTTCTACTTTTAACAACTGCTTATTCTCTTCACTGCTACGGGTAGCCAGATAATCCAGATCACTGTAAACCTGCTGCTCCGGTACCTTCGGATCGTAAACAGATATGTTCGCCTGTTCAAAAAGCAAATGGTCGGCAACATAGATCGCTGCTGATTCCCTCGTATCGTTCGTGTCTTTCTTAAACGCCCAACCTAAGAAGGCTATCTTTTTACCATTAACCGTATTATACAGTGTACGGATAACCTTATTGGCAAAACGGCGTTTCTGATGGTCATTCATGATGATTACCTGTTCCCAGTAATCTGCTACCTCCATTAAACCATAGGTACGGGCTATATAAACCAGGTTCAGGATATCTTTCTGAAAGCAGGATCCACCAAAACCTACCGATGCCTTTAAAAACTTTGGACCAATGCGGCTATCCGTTCCGATTGCCCTGGCCACTTCGTTGATGTCTGCCTCAGTATGCTCGCACAGCTCCGATAACGCATTTATCGAGGAAACACGCTGGGCAAGCATCGCGTTGGCTGTCAGTTTCGACAGTTCCGATGACCAAACGTTCGTTGTTAATATCCGTTCCCGCGGTACCCACCGTGCGTAAACAGCCGCCAATGCTTCAATGGCCCGCTGTCCGTCGCTATCCTGATCGCCGCCGATCAGTACCCGATCAGGGGCCATCAGATCCTCAACAGCTGTCCCTTCCGCCAGAAACTCCGGGTTAGACAATATCTGGAATTTTATCCCGTTGCCGGTATGGTGAAGGATATCCTTCAATGTGCTTGCCGTACGCACCGGAAGTGTCGATTTTTCCACGATGATCTTATCCGTTGTACTTACCCTGGCAATCTGCCTGGCACATAATTCTATCCACTTCAGGTCTGCCGCCTGCCCTTTACCTGCTCCATAGGTTTTGGTAGGCGTGTTAACAGAAATGAAGATCATATCCGCCTCATCAATGGCCCGCTCAACATCCGTAGAAAAAAACAGGTTCCGTCCGCGTGCCTCTCCTACAACTTCACTAAGCCCAGGTTCATATACCGGAATCTTTGTTACGTCAACATCGTTCCACGCAGCTATGCGCGATTCGTTCAGGTCAACTACCGTTACCTGGATATCAGGGCACTGTTTCGCTATTACAGACATCGTAGGGCCACCCACGTAGCCTGCTCCTATACAGCAGATTTTCTTTATTGTCATCGTATCAGAAACTATTAAGGGTTAATATAATCGTTATTTTTTCCAAAATTTCCACAAAGGTTTATTTTCTTCATCCTGTGCATAGTGTCCATAAGCATAACCATAATAACTCATGCCTTTACCTTTCATTTTTACATCATTAATTACAATGGCATAACTTTTAATTTTTCTTTCCCTCTTCAAATCTTCCGGTAGGCCTAACATATTATATGGTGTATAATTTGCTCTTGCTACAAACAAAAATAAATCGGCGTAATTACTTAAAAGCTGTGCATCAGTCACTGCGCCAACAGGTGGTGCATCAATGATAACAATGTCAAACTGTTCTCTTGCCATGGTAAACATTTCCTTCGTTCTAGCCTTTAAGATCAACTCTGATGGATTTGGAGGAATCGAGCCACAGGCTGCAAAATAGACATTTCCTGTATTATCAACTGCTGTAATAATATCATCCAGCGACAGTGATTTATCAATAATAAAATTAGAAATTCCCTTTTGCCCAGATTGATATGTTTTAGAAAGTTTCGGTTTTCTTAAATCAAATTCCATCAACAAGACCTTCTTGTCTGAATGAGCAAAAACATTTGCCAAATTGAGTGCAGTAAAAGACTTTCCTTCTCCCGGCATTCCAGATGATAACAAGACCACCTTATTCCCTTCTTCTGCCAGTAGAAATTGAACATTTGTACGAAGGCCCCGAAACTGTTCTGCTAGTACGGATCTGGACGATTCAAACTCAAGCAGTTCTTTTCCGGTATAGTTATGCCCTAATTCTGCAATCACCGGTGCTGTACTTCTATCTTCTACATCCTTCCTACCTTGAATTTTTGTATTTAAACTATCACTTAAGAAAACCTTGCCCGTTGGTATTAGAAAGGCAACTATGAAACTTCCAATCCAAATAAAAGACGATTTTGGACTGAATGGGCTCTTATCGGCTTTCGGCCTATCGAGAATAGTAATTCCCGCAATACTTGATGTATTCGCTAAAGCCGTTTCTTCTCTTTTTTGTAACAGGAACAGATAAAGCTCTTGTTTCAATTGTTGCTGCCTAGAAAGGTCCAAAAAAGCACGCTCCTGTTCAGGCACCTCTCGAATGTCACCCTTAACAAAAGTAGCGCTTCTTTCAATTTCCTGCTTATTCACCTCAAGCGTTTTCCTCGAATTCCTGATATATTCAAAAATATTATCTTTTACAGAGACTATCCGTTGATCTACATTCTTAACGACAGGATTATTAACCCTATATCCCATTAAAAGTCTTTCTCTTTCTAATACCAAACCGTTGTAATTAGATATCATTGCATTGAATGCCTGATCGGACAATCCATTATTCAAAACCGTTCCCGATATTAAACTTTTTCCTCCGGGTACATTTAATAACGAATCCACCGCCTTCATAACCTCCATACGTATTTCTACATCCTCCAGCTGTTTTAAATATTCATTATCCCTTTGCAGCATAATTTGAGATTGTGCGGAAATATTAGTAAGACCTTTACCTTGCATAAATTGCTGTATCTTTTGCTCGATCCCATTTAACTCAGCATTCACCAAAACAATACGTTGATCAATAAACGCAATCGTACTATCGGCAACCCTGCTCTTATTTTGAATATTCTGTTTAATATATTGATCAATATAACGTGTTAAAATAAATTCACCCTTCGACTTTAAAGCACAATCCATTTGAATATCAATAATGGTAGTAAGTTTATTTATAATATTGGTCGTTATAGTGGAACGCAGCGAAGACACCGCATCATCAAATGGCAATATTTTAATTTTAAATTCCTCTCCAGCTGCTGGCAGTTTCTTCTGAGGATTACTGCTCATCGTAAAAGCACCGTATCCAGGCAGTTCAAAAGGGCTATTAAAAGGAATATTTTGCAAAGCAATTTCTTCTTGACTTCCATTTGTGTAGACTAAATTGAATTTAGTACTATCTAATGTTGTCATACTGAGGATTAAAGAACGGTTCAATGTATCCGTTGTACCGTTAAATGTCAGTGTAAAAGGACCATTAAAAATCTCTATTTCCCTTAACGGTTCTTCTTTATACCACATGATATTCAACTTAAAATCGCGTACCAGAGCTTCCATTAATGACCTAATTTTCAAAACTTCCGACTGATTATCGACACCACTGGTAGTACCTAGGAGATTATCAAGGTTTAATTGAGCTGAGGACTGGCTCCCCGATTGTTGATCATTTTCTATCAATATTTTTGCTCCTACATGGTATGCAGGTATAGTATAGTAATGCAAATAAATATAGGCAGCAATAAAGCAAACTATTAGACTAAACAAAAAGAGTGGCCATAAACGAATTAATCGCAAAAAATAGTCGTGATAACTAAAGGCTGTCTTTCGTTTAGGTTGAGGTGTCACTTCCGTATAATTTGTACTCATAGATCAAATCAGATTAAAGGCGTGTTATAATTAAAGCTGCTGTTGATAATAAAGAGGCCACAATAGCGATCACACTAAACCGCGACGATTCAGCAGAAGCAATTTTACCCTTACTTGGCTCCACATAAATAATGTCATTTTGTTTCAAATAGTAATAAGGAGATTTAAAAATTTGGGCGTCATTTAAATTAAACTGAACTAGCTCCTTCCCAGTATCTGTTTCCCTGATCAGCAACACATTTTCTCTTTTTCCATAAATGGTCAGATCTCCCGCTAAACCAATAGCATCCAAGATCGTTACTCTTTCAGAAGGCATTGTGTAACTTGAGGGTCTTTGTACCTCACCTATTACCGTTACTTTGAAATTAACAAAACGTACTTGTACTGTGGGATCCACGAAAAACTCATCCGCCTTTTTACGAATAGCACTACGCGCTTCATAGCTTGTCAATCCTCTTACTTCAATCCTTCCTAGCACAGGCAATTCTACTTCTCCATTTTTATCTACCACAAAGCCAGATACGCGCGTTTGCCCGCTGCCAGCAACTACACTATTGTTCGTTGCACCCTCATTTACGGCAGATGAAGCGTTCAAATCAGCCGTTTGAATAGTAATATCCAAAATATCATCCTCCTTGATCTTCAACTCTGTATAAGCTGCTTGTTCAATCTTATTATATTCAGATTTTGGTATATTTTTAAAATAAGGAATCGTTTTATTGCTTCTACATCCCACTATCAAAAAAATTGCGCATAACATAAAAAACCTACTTACATATCTCATCATAAAACACTTATAAGATTAAACACTAAAAAATTATATATTTCATTCCCAGGCCAACACCAAAATTATGGTAGAAATCGCCCGCGTCCCAAGCTAAATTACCCGTCACTGTCCATTTATTGTTAAATGTATGTTCTACAGATTGTAGCATATAAAATTGCTTATACTTATCATTCGTTAAATGGCTAATTGCCGATCTATCCATGAAGTGAACGTTATAAGTGAGGTTTGTCCTGAACTTAAACTGTCTAAAAAATGAATATTCCGCTCCAACATTCCCTCCAATTATACGATTACTAATAATATTTCCATTTCCCCTTAAGAGGCCCTCAGTATACTCGTCTCGATGCCAATCTAAGGGTCTCACCCTCAAAAAATGGCTTCCCCTCACTCTATTTATAAAAAGCGGGATTCCGACAACCATGTCATGATATTCCCATCCCGTTTTATACATTCCATTGTTATAATAACTTTGCTGTTCTCCGCCATATGATTCCATTTGTTTCGTGTATATATATTCCACCAGCACTCTTTTTAGCTTTCTGTTATTTCCTTTAAAAGTTAAACTTAATCCAGCTAGGCGGTCAACGTTTCGAATATCGATGCCAGTACCACTTTCAAAAGGTGTTTGGTGATAAAAATGCCAAGAACCATATTTACTTTCTAAGTCTGCTCCAAACTCTAGAACACCTCTTTGATCACCTGCCCTGTTCGGTCTTAGGATACTTTCCTTCGGGAGACTGCCGTCGTTTGCTTCCTTCACAAATAGTACATCAAAGAAACCTTTCCAACTTCTATCTAGCTTATAGCCTTTTCTAATCCCCCCCCATTCACCGAAATGAACGGCACCACCATATAATTTCAACTTACCAGGGCCAATCCTCAGGTAAAATGCCTTCTCGTGTAAGTATGAATTATACAGGTAACGTTCCTTACCCATCCAGCCATGGCTAATAAGTCCCTTAAACTGCAGCCAACCATTCGTAAAAGGGACATTTTTGTAATTCAGCACTGCTATACCAACTTTGGGGATAGGGAGGGCATTTGCACTTAGTCCCAATGATCCCGTAGAAAGTAAAGGATCCACTTCTCCAATAGTCTCGCGATACCGCCCAGCTCTGATCTCCCAACCGCTATAGTTTAACTTTACATTGCCTTCAACCAGGGTAAAGTCATCAAAGTGATTATGATTATAGATATCCAATGTATAACTAAGCTTCAAAGGATGATAGTTTTTCCCACTATCCGTTGGATGCTTATTTAATAAATGCTGATTACTAACATAAAGATTAGTAGAAAAATCTTGCTTTCGATCGATAATTGTTCCATACTGATTCATAACCATCCAAAAGGGTTGAAAATCCTTCGAGGCAAATGTTCCCATTGTTCCAATATTTATTCGCATAGAGTCTTGCCAATGTTTTACAGTATCCTGCGCAAATGCCACAACCGTAAATTCCATCCCTATTAAAGTTAAAAAGCACAACTTCGACAACATTTAACACTCCTTCCTTTTCCTTAACCCGTCAATTCCAGCAGGTTGTTTTCAAAATTTCTCATTATTCTTTCTTTCGAAAGGTGCTTCATTGCGTAATCTCTAGCAGCATTTTGATAAGCGCTAAGATCTTCCTCAAGCATTTTCTCCAGACCACTAACCAGCGCATTTTTTGACTCTGGTTCAACCAGTACCCCTAGCTGATCACGTTGTATCACATCATAAAGAGAGGTGTTCGGCATAGCCGTTACCAATGCACATCCGCCCGCCGAAAGTATTCCTGTCAGTTTACTGGGCATCACAAGATCTGCAGCCGATTTTTTTTGCAATACTAGATGAATATCAGCAGTTGCTAACATCTCACTTAGCTTAGCATAGGGTTGTAAGGGATAGAAATAAACATTTGTCACCCCTTTTTCTGCTGCTAGTTTTTCCAAATTTTCCTTATTTCCACCAGAACCTACGATCAAAAAACGAATATTTCGTCTTTCTTTGAAATGCTCGGCTGTTTCAATAATAATTTCCAGTCCTTGTTTTTCACCCAGATTGCCCGCATACAATACAACTTTATCACCTAATGGGATGCCCCATTCCTGACGAAGGGAATTCTCTTTCGCTAAGGGTTTAATCGTACGCTCGTCTACCCAATTGGGAAACATAATAAACTTTTTTTCCGGCACCCCTTTGGCCAATATTTTACGCTGCATGCCTAAGCTTATTGATGATACGGCGTGACTATTGTTCAGTAGGTACTTTTCTGATTTAAACATCCATTTTAATAAACGTTCATTGTTAATCATACCCAAATCTTTAGCTGCATCAATTTGCAAATCCTGTATATGAGTAAGAAGTCGGGCTTTTTTTATTTTTGCGTAAAGCAGGGCAAAAAAACCAAGATGAAAGGGTGGGTTAATGTTAATAACTACATCATATTTCTTCCTAAGCAATAAGCCGAACCATTTGGGAAATACCGCCCCCAAAAAGGAAAATTCATGCAAAATTCTCTTTTTTGACGTCACCTCTTTTGGCACATACAAAGGAACTCTATACACCGTAACTCCGTCTACAATTTCCTTAAACCAATTTTTCCCTTTATATGCTGGATGTATGTTCCACTCGGGATAATATGGTGGAGCGGTTACCACCGCTACTTCATGCCCCTGAGAAGCTAACCAGGCGCCCATCTCCCCTGTATACTTTCCTATACCTGTCAATTCAGGGGAATAATTGATCCCAAAGATTAATATTTTCATCCGTTATAGATTTGTTTTATTACACATCTAAAATTCCTCTAACACATATATTTATGCATCTGGATCTATAAATTCTCATTTAGAACTTTGTTTATTTACTAATTCCTTTGTCTTTAAAACAATAAAGTATTCATAAATAGACTGTAAAGTAGCATAAGTAGTTCCCGCTACTCCATCCATAAAAGCCCTTCTCCACATAACCATATAGCACCATTTTATAAATGGTCTACCAGGCATTTTATAAAATAAACCTTTCTGATGGAATCGTTTTTCAGTAAAATCTTTGCTGAAAAGAGCCTTCTTTAAAGAAAAACTTGTTCCGTTACCCATATCTTCCAATCGCATAGCCGCCTCCATATCAGCATAGCTTAAATGGCGTTGTAGCCAATATCTAAACCCTTTACTGAAAGGATAATGGTCTAAATACCCCTCTAGTCTTCCTGTTGGACCATCTGGCAAAGAAACGGGGTTAACTAAACGTTCGTAACGCATTTTATCTGGCCTAAAAAACCGCAGATAAAAGGGTGAAATTTGGGCATGTTTTAACCATCTGCCATTCCATGCGAAATCACGTCTTTGTATTTCATGTGCTACGGCGTTACTTCCCTGAGAATCGAAAGCTAATAAGGCTTCCTTTAATCCATTAGAAACCCGCTCGTCTGCATCTATATATAACACCCACGAATATTTAAAAGGAATATTTGCCAATCCCCAATTTTGGTGAGCCGACCAATTATCAAATTTACGTTGGGTAATTACCGCCCCCGCTTTTTGGGCAATTTCAACAGTACGATCATCACTAAATGAATCGAAAACATGCACATCGTCGCACCATGCTACAGAAGCTAAGCATCCAGGTAAATCCTGTTCCTCATTTTTTGTTAGAATCAATACAGATATCATGTTGTATTTTTTTATAAGTTATGAGCTACGAATATCCCTACCCTTACTCCTTGTCGTAAAAAATTTTAAATCAATATAAAACGCTTACTTAATCATTACTCTACTCTTTCAATCATGAGTAGCTTAGCTAATTATCCATCACACGCTCTTTTAGCGGCTTACAAGGATGGCCAGCACAAACCATCCAATCAGGCATATTTTTCGTTACAACCGAACGGGCCCCTATCACGGCCCCTTCTCCAATAGTAACTCCAGGATGGATAAAACAATCAGCAGCAACCCACGCCTTATTCATTATAGTGATAGGCAACGTATATAAAGGGTGCCCTACTTTAGTATAATCATGTGTACCAGTACACACATAAGTTCCTTGAGATACAATCGCTCGATACCCAACCGTAATTACTCCCTGTGAATATAATTCTACTCCGCTTGCAATACCACATTCATCATCCAAAATCAAATTCCAGGGTGCCCAAATTTTCACGCCAGGATAAACATGGACACCTTTACCCACCTTCGCTCCAAAGCAGCGCAGAATAAAAGCTCTATAAGCATGCATAGGACGCGGTGAAAATCTAAAAAAAACCACATAAAACATACCCCAGGCTAGCCGTTTTAAACGATTCCCTAGCGAGAAAGAAGCCCCTTTATACGTATCAATATTATGCATATTTTAAGCTTTTTAATGCTTGAGCCATTCGCTTTGCCGCCTGTTCTATCGTAAAATAGTTATGATAAACGGCCAGCGCTTGTTCTGCCATCCTTTGTTTATGGCCGTCGCTTAACACTGCCCATTTTTCAAGCATGATAGTGGCTCCTTCCAACGTATCTGATTCTACTATACCTCCATCTAACGCTTCAATTTCTCGCCATATATTTACTTGATTGCTTATTAATACTGGTTTTGTGCAAGCAAGTGCCTCCACAACAGCAATCCCAAAATTTTCCTGATGGCTTGGCAATACGAAGGCTTGCGCTCCATAAATAGCGCCCCATTTCATATCACCTTCCAACATTCCAGTAAAAATGATGTCTTTTTCACTAGCAGCCACATGTTGGACATGCTGACCAAAAGTCGTTTCCAATCCCGGCCCGGCCACTACCAACTGCGGGATTTTAAGATTTCCCTTTTTTTTGAGATTTAAGTAAGCTTGGACCAATAGATCAATTCCCTTCTTTTCATTCACTCTACTCAAAAAGAGCCAATATCCATCTTTGCTAATTTGTGGAAACTTTTCAACGAGCTGGCCCCACATGGTTACATGAAAAGCTGGTGGCTGAGGAATACCGTATCCTACATTCCATTCGCTTTTAGGTCGGTAAGGTGAAAACGGAATCCGGGCAAGCTTCAATTCTTCTTCACAAGTAAAAAACATCCCTTCTGCTCCATTTACCACTTTGTTTTCGATTAATTTCCAGTAAAGCCAGTTTCTTAAGGCTTTTAACTTCCTAGTAGACGCCTGCTGAAAATAAGGATCTAACATGCCATGCGGCATAATATACACCGCGGGAGTGTTAACACTCTTGTTCGTCCGCTTATACTGATCAATTGCCTTATTAACGGCATAACTATGATAGAGCCATAAACCATGAATAATGATACGCTGATAATTAGCTATATTATTTAGCAGCCAAGGCAATAGTTTCTCTTGGTATTGCCATGGTCCTTTACTATTTCCCAGCGCATGAATCACAAAGTCATCTGCTTTAATAAATTCAGCATCTGGATCATCCATGCATACTACTTCATTTTCTAATCCGAAAGTTGCCAATGCAGGTATAGCGTTTCTAACACCTTGACTGGTTCCCCCGTGCTCGGGATGCATACTTGCTATCACATTTAAAATCTTCATCTATCATCAAAAATTTATAGTATACCAATCGCTTTATCAACCATATGATTCATACGCAAATACTTCTTTGCATATGCCTTTGCATTTGCCCCCATTAATGCAATAGCCGTGTTATTTAAACTCAATAATTTTCCAGTTAACTCATCCAAGCTTTCTACAATAAGTCCATTATAGCCGTCCTGTATATAAGCATATTCTACACATTGAAGCGTTTCTTCGCTTCTTTTAAAAGTAATAACTGGTTTACCGTATGCCAATGCCTCCACAACAGACAAACCTATCCAACCCGGTTGATAATACAAGTTGGCTATTCCAAACAACTCATCCTTCAACACCTTATCATATACCGCTCCGAAATCATAAACATTCTTATACATGCTAAAATCAGGCTTAAAAACCCCATCACCAATGATAATGAATCCAAATTTTTGAGCATCCAAAGATTTTATCAATCCCTCCAAGAGATCAATACGTCGATTCGGATTTTCAAATCGAGCGCAAAAAATAAGGCAGACTTCTTCTTTTATATTATGCTTATTTTTTAAATCCGAGATGCTTTGCATACCTGGACTTTCCAATATCTCATCGATGTTGGAAACGGTATTATTAAGTGCCGCAATTTTTTTATTTGGAAAAACCGCTTGCCATTGTTTCGCTTCCTTTTCCATATATACCCATGCACCATCGGCCAAACCTAACATGCCTTTCAATAAGATATTAGGTGTATTTTCCTCCGTTAAATAGCGCTTCACAGAAATACCCTGCCCCCACAAGATAATTCTCTTACGGTGGAAAAATTTAGTAGCGAGCAACCACCAAGTAGTTAATTGCGAAAAATCCCACATCAACACCAATGTTTGATAATCAGCTTGCATAAGCGGTTGCGTTTTATAAATCAGAAATTTACTAAACCGCTTTTTCTTCAATGTACAGGTAACAGTATCACTTACCTGAAACTGATTCTTCTTCATATCGCCTATCTGCTCATAGGTAAATACATCACAAGGCATAGCCTGTTGTATACCTAGAAAAAAATCTTTCCGGTAATGTGGAACAGTCGGGTTTACGATGGCAATTTTCTTTCTCACACTATTCATGCTAATTGTTTGGTAACGGCCAATAACATCCAATAAGTAAAAGCAGGAATACTTATTGTATCTAATAAATATCCCTCAAAAACTGATGTCACTAAGACCAACGTCAATATGGATAAATAAGCTAATCGTCTAAAATTTTTTGTATTTAGTAAGTCCTGGTAAGCAGATGCCATTGCCCCAAACAGGCTCCTATAGAAAAAAATTGCACCTACAATACCTCCTGCTACAATCGCAAACATGTATGCATTGGTACTGGCACCAGTTCTACCTTTACCTACAATAGGCAATTTCGCGACATCTTCGTATAATTCCTTCCAGGTTTGCTCCCTTGTATTTCCTCTATCTGCATAATCCAAAGAATCAGCCGTTATATTTGCTATTAGTATCACTGATACAAATACCATCAAAATCATAAAAAATGGCTTAAAAGAAGAATTTTTCATTGCCACACAAGAAAAAGCAAACCCCGCTGAAACCACTCCTAACATTGAAGTACGTGATAAGGTGAGTAAACAAACATAAGCCCCTAAACCAGCGCCAACACTATATATTACCCGATTTTTCCATTTTTTCTCCTCCATGAAAAAAAGTAGAGCCAATACCGTTTCAATAGCTGCACAAATTCCTAAAAAATTTGGGTGGGCCGTGAGCCCAAATAATCGACCTTTCCACATTACAGTGGCTAAGCCTGTTTTGTGTAAAAGAAGGTTTAAACAAATAAAAACAAAACTCCCCCAAAAGAAAGCCTTTAAGATCGAGTAATCATTTGCCTTATAGAGCGGAAGCTTTCCAACTACCTTTAGGAAATAAAAAAATGTAACAGTACTGAATATCAACCTAATCAAAAAATCCTGAAGATTGTTTTGTCTAGAAAATTCAGTCAATAAAATAATAACCTGGAAAACAAAAAAACATAACAATAAGGAAGTAGAAATTTCTGCGTTTTCACTTTCTATATTAACCATTAGGAAAATACTTAGCAACATACACAACAGCACCAATGGAACGGAAAGACTCTGAATAATCTGAATATAACCTGGAACCGCATAATTGAGTGCTACTTCCAGATCAGGAGCCCGAAATGAACTTAGAAACACAATCATGACCATGCATCCATATACCCAAATCTTATTTCTTTTCTCGTGCATATATTCTATTAACCTTATAAGCCGGCGGCCACTTCAACGGCAAAATGTTCTACTGTTTTTGTTCGAACAAATTCATGTGCTCTATCGCCGTTATGAGGAGTTTTAATGGCAAATTCTATTTTGTTGGCAACAAGCTCAGGCGTCACCTCTTCTACCAATAAACCTAAGTTATATGTTTCAACAATATCTTTCAATAATCCCTTACCTGCTGTAATCACCATCTTATTGGAAGCTGCAGCGTGCCCGAGTATACCACTAGAAGCCTCTGCATTTTTATAGGGGATCACCACCGCATAACACTGGTCAAATAGACTTTTCATCATCTCATTAGAAACAAATTGGTTATCCCAAACAATCGTTACATTGCTCTCTTCATTCACCTTTCGAATAGCTTTTTGAAGAGCCTCCTCTTCCTGTCTATTTCCAGTCTTTCCAACCAGTAAGAACATGGCCATCTCTTGCACTTCTGGCGCCAAAAAAGTAGCTGCCTTCACAAATTCAAAGGTCCCTTTACGATCGCTTAGGCTGCCAATATGAAGAAATATTTTGCGTTGTCGTTCAATTTCATAATGCTGGTAAATCTCAAAAGTCTTAACAGGAGAAAATACCGGGATCGGGTCAGCAAGCATTTTAAAAATTACGGTATTAAATTCCTGATTTAAGAAGGATACCGTCTGCTCATCATTCAATACGAAAACACGTTTAAGCCGCCTATTCATGGTATATCCTTTCGTTATGGCATATTTTCGATAATATTTCAATTTTTCTTTCCAACTGCTTGTAGCCATGCGAGAAAACTGAAAGAATAAAATACCGCTCACGGTGTATTTGGGTCGAAAAATTGACAAAGGAAGCTGAAAAATATTAAAATAAAGTAAGCATACATGCTTCGCATTGTACCGGCGTGCATACTTATTTGCAACTTTATACATACTAAAAGATTGCCGTACCAACCCGCCTTGCTGAGTTATATCGAACTCTTTTTGAGTAACCCCAACAAGCATCATATTACCGGCATGCTCTACTTTCGTGGCTATTTGCGAAAAACGGTCTTCAAAATCAGGATGTACAATAAACACATATTGATGCTCATTCTCATTCCTCGAAAGATAATCAACCAAATGACTGATATATTCGATATGGTGCCCTGTAATTAGTATATCAAATAAAAGTTTTACCATCTTTATCTATTTAACTTAAATTTGAATAAACTTAGATACAAATTACTAATGGCAATTAAGGTATAGAGCTTTTTGGGAACATGACCAAACAGTCGGCTTAAAGATTTTATTCGCTCATAGTAAACGGGTGAGGTTTTACTATAAGAATCTGATATTCTGTCACTGCTATGCCTAATGTAAGTATAAAGAGGTTTATTTATATAAGCAATCTTACTCGACATCAACGCCGCTTTTAAGAAATAATCAACATCCTGATTCCTTTTAAGATTTACATTCCAATCAATCTTATCCGCTAGCTCCTTTGTAAGCAAAGGAGAACCACATCCAAAAGAACCATGTGTTTTAAGAACTTTTCGCAACCTTTCCGCATTCGAATGATACACATGTTTTCCATTATCTACATAGATCATTTCGAAATCACATAAACCAAAATCAGCACCTTCCTTTGTCATAGCGTCAATTTGAAGGATAAACTTTTCTCGACTAATGAGGTCATCGCTATCCAAAAATTGAATAAACGTGCCTTCCGCGTGTGCATAACCAAGGTTTCTTGCCACAGGAGCACCTTGATTGCGCTGATCGAGCACCTTAACAATGAACGTTTCATCTTCATACTGTTCTTTAAACTCTTTAAGAACAGCTAACGATTCATCTTTTGATCCATCATTTACCAAGACTATTTCCAATGGACGATAGTTATTGGCCAAGAGGTTATCTAACGTACTCCCAACAAAATCAGCCCTGTTGTATACAGGAATAATTACAGAAACCAATGCGTTTTTCGAAACCTTCATATAAGTATAAATTGAAGCAAGCCTTAATCTTTTTATGTTTTATCTATTCAACATCGTTCTGTAATAAATCTTATACTCTTTAAGCAACCACTTATCCTTCACTAGGTATTTCATAAATAAGCCCCAAGCATTCAAGAAATAAGCGCTGGCAATTTTGTAAGAATAGATTCGTCGGCTAATTAAGCGTTTATATTTTGAAGCAATCTTTTCTTGTTCACTCCATTTACTTAAGCTTTCCCACACCAATAATTGATTACGATAATATTTTTTCTCCTTAAATCCGACTTGTGTATAGCGATTTTCAAGATGTACTCCTCTCGTAGCTATTGCCTGATCAATAATTCCAGGAATAAATCTTGCATAATATCCTAATCGTATAGTAAATTCATAATCTTGATGCAATCTTAAATTCTCCTGAAAATGTGTAGGCATTTTATCCAATATCTCTTTTCTTATTGTCAGTGTATCCAAATGAATATGGCCCCTTCTTTTCCTATTCATTCCTAAAAGCTCTTCAAACATAGATTCGCCATCTTCAAAATCTCTTACAACTGTAAAATTAGTAGAGAAATGGCTGGCATATTTCTCTTGGGCATCAGTAGAGTAAAAATGTATACCCAACGCACCGTACATTGCATCAAAAATTCTCCCTTGCACTGCCATTTCCCTTTCGGCATTAAATCGATTAGGCATATAGAGGTCATCCGCATCCAAGAATGCTACATGAGTACCGCTAGCTTTGCTAATACCTAAATTTCTTGAAGCACCAGCCCCCTTATTCACACCATTTTCATGTTGAAATAATTTTACCCGCCCATATTCTGCTTCTAATTCCTTACAGATTGCTAATGCATTATCTGGAGAGCAATCTTCAACTAAAATCACTTCACGCACCTCATTAAATTGTAGAGCGGAATCGACAGCAGCTCTTATATAAGTTTCAGCATTGTAAACAGGAATAATTACCGATATTTCCATTTCGTACATTCTTATATTTTTTGCGATCTATTGAAATTAAACTCCATGACTTATCAAGTAACTTGCTGTATCAGCGTTATCTTCTTATTACGACTCTTTTTACCATTCTTTTGGCGTATTCGAAATTTTGTTTCATTCTGTCTTTAATATCCACATCGAGCACAAGGCTATTCATACGCGACTTGACATAGGTCGGAATACTGTCTTTATTAAACATCAATTCACAATAGATATAATTATCAATCAATCGTTTTCGTTCTACATTTAGTTGTCCGGTTTCCGTCAGGTATTGTTTGATATCCAACCTCAACTGAATTCTATTATCGACTATCCGACTTACTTTTTCTTTATCAAAACTTTTTGATATAACGCTATCTGCCTGATGAATAATTGTATTTGTTTTGTTGTCAAATACTACTTTTGCCCCCTTTTTCATCATCCTAAATAGCAGATCATATTCTTGGGAAGAAGACATAGCCTCATTCCAACCCCCTATATCTTCCAGCATATCTTTACGCCAGAGATTTGTGCTTGTAATACCTAAAAGAGATAAAATAAGTCCCGACCAAAAATCGCTTTTATAGACTTTCCGGGTACTTTCCAACGTCTTTCCATGAACCCATTTAAAAACAATTGCTTCACTAACGATCACATCAACATCCTGATTTCTTATTATATCTATTTGATCCTGAAATTTAGAAGGCAATAGTTCATCATCTGCATCCAAAAATTGTATCCATTCTCCTCTTGCATGTTTAAGTCCCGTATTTCTTGCTGCCGGAGCACCCTTTTTTAACTCGTCTAGTAATTTAAATCTATGAGGCCATTGTTTCTCCACCTGCTCCAGCACCGCGCGGGTATTGTCAGTAGAATTGTTATTTACTGCAATAATTTCCCAATCTGTAAAAACCTGCTTCTCCACGCTATTGATGGCTCTCATCACAAACTTCTCACAATTAAAACAAGGTATGACAACCGAAATCATCCGCTATCTCAATTAATATTGTTTATAAAATCAAAAATCTGTTCCCACGCTTCTTTTGACCGTTTCTTTTGAATGGCACTGTTATCTTTGAGTCGCTGGGAAATTTCCTTTCTTTTATCCGGGTTTGACAATTCATTAATTTTATTTTTAAGATTATCAAAGTCTTTCAGATCCTTAATCACTCCTTCAGGATATCCATATTCTTCCATGAGCATTTCGTATTTATGCGACCAGCTGGTTGCTAAACAAGGAACACCTTGTGATAAAGCACTAACAACACCATGAAATCTTGAGCAGATGATAAAGGAAGCAGTGGAAATTATCCCTTTAACAGCTAGTGGGTTTGCGTAATGAAATAGTGAAATAGGTTTTGCTAGCCTTGCATTAGCTTCTTCAGCAATACTACGATCCTTTTCTCCTTCATGAATCAAAAAATAGGGTTGTTTCCCATTTTCGAGAAGGGCTTGGATCGTCTCATTCAAGAATGCTAAATATTCCTCTTTACTTAAAATTTTTTCAATCATTTTATAATTAGGAATAATTGCAACATCATTCTTTGTAGCATCAAAATCTTTTGGAATAACCCCACTTATCAGATTCGTAAAGTCAGGTGCTAGTTTAATCTTAGGCGAGGCATTTATACCGTTCATATATTCATACGACTGTTTCTCCCTTGCAAAAATAAGGTCCGAATGGTTGATGATTTTTTTCATCACTTCGTGAAGTGCCTCGTCGTTAAATGGCCCAAATGCTTGAGGTAACAAGATTACTTTCTTCCCTTCATTCTTCCATTTAGCAATATCATTCCCTAATCTTTTCTGCGCATATTGTGCACCCCATTGATCTCCAAATGCAAATCCCGAACCATCTAAAACTAAATCAATATCTTGAGGAAGCACATAATTACGATTAAGCAGCAAAGTCCTTGGTAAGAAATAAGCGACGTTCTCCCACTTCACCCGAAAGTTCCGAAAGAGAAACTTGATATAAATATTATTTTTATTAAGCTCAGCAGCAGGGGCTCTTGGATTCTTCTGCATTACAAAGATGATGTCTGGATACCTTTCTAATAAAATGGTTCTAATGGCATTCAACATTAATTCTGCTCCTTTATTAACAAAATCAACACCTCTTAATTCGATTACTAAACGCTTTTTTATCATTTATTTTAATTTAACGGCTGCTTCAAATCCTGTTACCACAAACAGGTAGTTAACAATTAATTGTACTTACGGATCTGGTCTAAAGGTCTTTTCTCTGAATAGGCCACCAATCCTTCAGGATCTGGATACCCTACACCTATACACATCAATGCCCGTTGATGTGCTTTCAGATTTAGAAATTTATCCATTTTCTGTTCCCTGGTTTCTATATCCGGCCAGTTGATTGCACAGCTACTTAATCCCATTGTTTCTAATGCCAACATAAAAGACATGGATGCGAGGGAAGCATCAATATAAATGACATGCCTGTCCCGCTCATCAAAGTAAGCGTCTAGATTCCCAACAAGCACAATAAATATCGGAATAGAGTGACCATATCCTTTCGTTCCCATAGGAAGATTGATTCCCTCTTTTACCAGATCAATCTCATCAAAAATTCTGAATTCAAAAGGCTGACGGTTACAGGCACTGGGTGCTTGATTGGCGGCTAAGACCGCTTTGTCTATCATATCACGTTGCACAGGTTTATCGAGAAACCATCTCACCGATCGTCTTTGTTTACATAGGCGATAAAACTGTTCATAAGAAATATCACTTTTATGCTCTTCCAACCTTACATAAGGTATTGATTTCAGTGTCTCCTCAGTGTGCACATTATCCGGCCCGCAAGAAGCCATAATCTTAAAAAATCGTTCTCCTTGTTTCTGAACGAAAGCATCGACCTCTCCCGCCAGCGTAAAATACTCCGAAAGTACATCCTTGAACCATTTTAATTGCAAGTTTGCCTGGACGTCCGACTGCATTTTACATATTCCTTCGAAGCTGTCGATCGTTTCTTTAATATAGTCTTTCCCAAACACAGGGCGTCTAGGTCGCATTAAGAGCCCTTTTTCAATACGGTGTGTATTTCTCACAAGTAAGAAGTAGTTGGCCTTAACTTCTTTCGCTTCTGTAATGTGTTTAACTCTACCAGCTAAAACAGCTTGATTTTCCCTCAGAAAAGACTTGTCAAAAAATGCATAATACAGACTGGAGAGCATACGTGATTTCATGCAATATTTTGGAAGATGTTCGCTTACTAAACCCTGAAAAGAAGACCTGATTGGTTTTAGGATTTTTCTCATATATTTAATTACTTTTTTAATCCCTTTAATTGAAGCACCATAAATTTTAGCTCATTCTCCATCAATAACCAGATAAAAAGCCCATAGCTAATTAATAAAGTGGCACCTGCCAGAAAAAAATTCACACCAACATATTTATAGCAGGTATAACTTATTATGAAAGCCAAAATTGAGGCTATCCATGGGTTTTTAACCGCAATAAGAAACTCGGTTGTGCTTACTTTTAAGTGAAGCAATCTATTAAACGTATATTGTGCTATTACTACTGCGATTGCTTTATTGATCATTACTGCCCATGCCGCTCCTATTATTCCATAGAAATAAATACCCATCACCAGCGTTGGTACAAAGATAAACGCCTTCACTAGTTGGAGTTTCATTTCTAGCCCAGGCCTGCCCATACCTCTGATAAGTGCGGTATTGCTATTAACCATCATATGGAACATCACAGATACCGACAACAGTCTAAGTGGCTCAACAGAATCTATCCATTTGCTTCCAAAAAAGGTCAATATTAAAGGTTCAGCAAAAGTGAACATGAACGTCATTATCGGATATATGATTAAGCTATTGTAATTCACCACTTTGAGATAATATTTTTTTAACTCTTCTGGCTCCGACTGCTTTCTTCCATAAAACGGATACATCACGTTATTTACCACTGCCATTAATCTTCCTCTAAAAGTATCTGTTAAAACAAAAGCGAAAGTATATGCACCCAGCAGTTGTGCACTTAAAAGTTTACCTATCAACAGATAATCTATATTATTAATAAGGTAATTAATAACATTAGTGGCTGTTGTATAGAGGCCAAAACCGAATATATCCTTAAATGCTTGTCGATCCCATATAAATTTTGGGGTCCATCCCGTGGCTCTAAAATATAGTGGAATAGCAACAACAATAGATGCTACAGAATTAAAAGCCAATGACCAAACGCCTGCACCCATAAACGCAAGTATTAATGCTAAACATCCAGAAATAATATTAGATGTATTATCAATAAATGCAATTTTTTTGAAGTTCATCATTTTTGTCAATTGTGCTCTGTTAACCAAATTAATTGGACTAGAAAGCACTCCTAAACTAATAATGGGAATTAAGGACTTCAAAACAGGTTCCTTATAGAACATAGCAGCCAGCGGCGCAACCAATAGGCTAATGACGGTATATAAACAGATGGACCAGACTACACCGGTCCAAAACGATGTATGAAAATGTTCATCCCTAAGGTCGGTAGATTTCTTTTGTATTAAGGCAGCTCCAATGCCAATATCGTTAAACACCTGTACAAAACCCGTGAATACGGTTGCCATACCTACTACTCCGAATTCTTCCGGAAATAAGATACGCGCCAAAACCAAGCGTATAATAAACCCAAAGCCCTGGTTGACGACCATTTGCACCCCAGTCCAAAAAACACCTGTTACAACCAGCTTTTTAGAATTATCCATTGATGGCATTTATATATCTCTACTATTTCAATTCGTTCAAAAAAGCGCTTCGCACGCTTAAAATCCCCCTTACATGGTGGAAAATCAATGCTTAATCTATTCAATTTCGTGACAGATTAGTACTTTGATAAATTGTTCTAAGTTTTTCCAAAACATATTTATTATACAGATAAACTCCTTTTGCATTAATATGGCTTTGGTCCATAAAGAAAGAACGTGGCAGGGATTTCTCCTTGTTAAAATTATAATAGTTACCAAAGCCCTTCAGCGTGTTATCGAGCTCATCGTTATTTAAATAACTACTATATCGTTCCTTCGGTAAAGGCGCTTGCAGCATAATATATTTGATATTACGCTCTTTTAGCATACTGATTATCCTTGTAAAAGATATCTCTTGTTCCTCAGAAATTTTCAGTGAAGAAGCAGGGAACGGCGCGTCCTCATATTCAGCAATATATGAGCGAACATAACCACCCTTCACATACTTCTCTCCGGGAATAGACTTATCTTTAAAATCTGATGAAAAGTGAAAAAGTTTATTCACTAAGGTGTAGAGCAGCGTATTATACACCCTTATATCAAATGTGCACAGTGCTTCGTACACCATATTTTTAGTTAACACTTCAACAGAAAGTAATTGACACATAGACTCTATTCCATCGTTATCAAGTAATGCCGGATAAATATCCAATACAACATATTTAGGATTTAATCTAGAAATATAGTGTTCTAATAATATCTCAGTTTGTTTCAATGTTTGCGCAGATGTGCCAAGATTAAATGTTTTCAAACCAGTTTGTTTTGCTAAAAACTCGGTATCATATCCCCTGTAGGCATGAGAAGAGCCTAGAATCAGCAGATCAACATTTTCCGTGCTATCGGCCTCATGAAGTCGCGTTGCCGTAAAATCACTGGCAGTATCATACTTAAAAGTATTAGGCATCAAGCGTTGGGGTAAAAATCTTTTATTCAATACCAATAGGCAGGTATAAAGAATGAGCGCAAATACCCCAAATCCAGCAGAAGCTTTTAAAAACTGTTTCATACCATTTAGAACTGAAAATAAATAAACTCCGCACCTCCAGTATTCATATACATACCTATACAGTAAACGAGCAGACCATAGATAGACCAACGTATTATTCGAGGCCATTCAAGACCTAATGTTTCAATCGCATAGTTATTTTTCCGTCCCAACCATTCCACACATAAGAATGGCACTAACAACATGGCACAAATCCTCGAAGAACGAAGTTCAGGATAATGAAAAGGATTAGGATCACTTCCGAACAAGAACATTCTACTAATATATTCGCCGGCATGTCCTAGGCTTTCTGCACGAAAGAATATCCATGCGAAAGTTGCTAAACCAAAGGTGAGTAACAATTGCCCCGTTTCTTTTAAAGAAGGTAATAAGCTATTTTCTGCCACAACCTGTGTCTCCCTATTTTTCTTTTTCCAGATCACCGAAGGCATAATAAATAAGGCATTTAGCCCTCCCCACACAATGAATGTCCAATTAGCGCCATGCCAAAAACCACTTACTAAGAAAATAATAAAAGTATTTCGAATAGTCATCCATAGAGACCCACGGCTTCCTCCCAATGGGATATATAAGTAGTCTCTAAACCACGACGAAAGAGATATATGCCAACGCTTCCAAAACTCAGCGATATTTCTTGAAAAATAAGGATAATTAAAGTTCTTGAGGAGTTCAAAACCAAACAACCTAGCAGTCCCTAAAGCCATATCAGTATATCCAGAAAAATCACCATATATCTGAAAGGCAAACAATATAGCCCCCCAAACAAGCACTAATCCCGAGTATTGCTCCGTATTGTTAAAAATCGCATTCGCATATTCTGCACAATTATCTGCAATGACAATTTTTTTAATCAGCCCCCATAGAAATTGCTTTAACCCATCTACTGCCTGCTGGTATCTGAAAGTGCGTGCTTTTTCAACTTGAGGCAATAGATGGGTTGCACGTTCAATAGGTCCGGCAACCAGTAAGGGGAAAAAACTCACGAAAAGGGAGTATTCAACCCAATTGGTTGTTGGTTCGATCTTTTTATTATAGATATCAAGTACATATGAAAGTCCGTGGAATGTATAAAAAGAAATTCCTACCGGTAAGATGATATTTAAGGTGGTATAAGATGCTTTAAGGCCAAACACACCTATAAAATCGACAAAAGATGCTGCGAAAAAATTATAATACTTAAAGAAACCAAGGAAACCCAAGTTGATTCCAATACTAATTACCAACCAAATTTTTTTTCCAAGCTGCGAGTCCGATCTATAAATTTTCAACCCCGTTAGATAGTCCAATCCGGTTGAAAACGCCAATAAAAACAGAAAACGCCAATCCCAACAACTATAAAAGTAATAACTAGCAAATAAGAGTAGCCAGTTTTGCGTTTTTAGGGATTTATTGGTTACAAACCAATATAATATAAAAACGATCGGAAAAAAAACAAGAAACGAAATAGAATTGAATAACATCCGTCTATTTTAAATTATTTTCTCAAATATTATAGCTATTGAACATCCAAATCTTCATTTAACGAAAGCAATTCTAACCAGCCAGATGCTCCCACTGGGTCTTATTATCCTTTTTAAATACCTCTACATCCGCAGCAACCATTTCCCGACATAAAGCAGGTAAATCATATTCCGGCTCCCAGCCTAATTTAGTTTTTGATTTAGTAGGATCACCAATTAGCAATTCTACTTCTGTCGGACGGAAATAAGCAGGGTCTACCGACACAACCTCTTGGCCAACTTTTAGCTCAAATTCCGGATTAGTTACCGCCTTCACAAATCCTTTTTCATTCACGCCTTCTCCCGTAAATTCAATCTCGGCTCCTACCTCTGCAAAGGCCATTTTTACAAAATCGCGTACTGGAGTAGTTATACCCGTCGCAATAACATAATCTTCTGCCTTATCCTGTTGTAGTATAAGCCACATCGCTTTTACATAATCCTTTGCATGCCCCCAATCGCGACGAGCATCCAAATTACCCAAAAACATTTTTTCTTGTAGACCTAAGGAAATAGCCGCTACCGCCCTTGTAATCTTTCTTGTCACAAACGTTTCACCTCTTAAGGGGCTTTCATGGTTAAATAAAATACCGTTACAGGCATACATATCATACGCTTCGCGGTAGTTTACTGTGATCCAATAACCATAAAGTTTAGCTACAGCATAAGGACTACGAGGATAGAAAGGAGTTGTTTCGCTTTGAGGTACTGCCTGTACTAGGCCATATAATTCCGAAGTAGATGCTTGATAAATACGCGTTTTCTTTTCCAATCCTAAAATCCGAATAGCTTCTAAAATTCTCAAAGTTCCAATTCCATCGGCATTAGCGGTGTATTCAGGGGTATCAAAACTTACTTTTACATGGCTCATTGCCGCCAAGTTATAAATTTCATCAGGCTGCGTTTCCTGAATAATACGGATAAGATTCGTGCTATCCGTCATGTCACCATAATGCAGCTTAAACCGTACATTCTCACTATGAGGATCTTGGTATAGATGGTCTATACGATCTGTATTGATGAGTGATGAGCGTCTTTTAATGCCATGCACCATATAGCCTTTTTCTAGTAGTAGTTCTGCTAAATAAGCGCCATCTTGTCCGTTTACGCCGGTAACTAATGCTGTTTTCATATCTTACTTATTAATATAATTAAATTGCTTGTTTATCTAAGAAATTGTCATTCAACCGCACTACATCATGATCATCAGAAGGATTTTGCGCATCAACATGGTGCCATATTTGTGCGATTACGGCCCAATCTTTTAATCCTACCAAACGATGACGTTTACCGGGACTTAATTCCATTAATTCATTTGATTGCTTTATAGATAACGTCCCTTCTTCATCGTTATCACTTGTTATCACCCCTACCTCCCCCACAAGCACCTGCCACCATTCGGCCCTTCGTAGATGATATTGCCATGCAATTGCGCGTTTTGGTTCAACCACTAAAATTTTCGGTTTCATTGGGAGATGAGGAGAAACGTATTGATTCATTTTCCAATTTTTAAAGTACATCTTTGCAAACTGCATCGATTGGGCTTCGTCTATAAGAAGAAAACCGCCCCACGGTTGTGATTGATCTAAGCTAGCAATACGAAAACCTTGTAATGCGAGTTTGGCTTTCACTTCTTCAAAAAGATCACGCTTATATGAGATACGCATAATTGAAAATATTTAATCTTATACAATCAACATGAATCCGAATATTACATCCCCAAAAATATTTCATGTTTTTCCCCTTATTATTGTCTTTCTAAACGTTCACTCAGCTCGTTTCGTCAAAATTCTACCCTGAGTAAGAAGGAGTTAACTCGCACTAAAAATATTACAGTATAATATTTTCATAAAGCACGACATATAAATGAATATTTTTCAATTAATTAACCAAATCTTAACAACATTTTAAAATAAAAAGTCATTTTATTGGCTTTCTTCGAAAATAGCAAGCTTTTCAGAAGCAAACAAGATTTACCATTATACATGTGTACCAACTACACAATAATGTGTAAATTTGTAGAAGTAAGTGTGATGGGAGATAAACGATTGTAAAAAAGGCACTAAACAACCATAGCCCTTATAGAAAGGACTTCTTTAAAGAAGAGACAAGGCCCGAAATCAGTTAATATTTGCTTCTTTTTGCAAAAATTAATTCTTTAATTACTCGGCATAGAGTATAAGGTAATCATTATCGATTTCAAAATCCTCATACACTAATTGGCGATCCGTATCAGCTCGTAAAAGAGATTTACCTTCACCTCTCTCTGCACAAATCTTAGCAAGTTCCCCCTCATTAAGATGCAGCCTCTGCCATTGCCCCAGTTTAGCCGGCATATTACTTTTATTATTCATTTACAATTAGGTTTTTATAAAAGCATCTAAGGTACAAAGGTAACCATATTAGCACGGGTAAATATACCTGTTTTCAAGTATATTATCTTCAATTACGCACATACCATTTGGTATTACTTTAGATAGCTGCACCAAATATCGGTAAATCAAACGTTTCCAAGTAGATATAAGCACGAAACGTGTATAAATAGAGAAAATTTGAGTATTAATTATTAAAGATTTAATAATAAGATCATCTTTGTTTAAAACCAATGTGTTTTGAAAAGGAGCTTATTCAATGCAACAGAATTAAAAGAACTGCAATAGCAGACAGATCAATTAAGAAAATAAAAGTTGATTTTGCAGATTTAGTCCACCTAAATCTTTATGTGCTTGGCCACTTTTAACATATTGTGTAATCTTTCCTAAATGACGCTCATGGTGTAGATCAGTACCTACCAGATCGTATAATCCATTTTTTATAAGGTACATGGTAGCTTTCGCTACTTCCTTGCCATAATAACCTGTTGGTGAAAGCAAATTCAATTGCAATAAGCAACCTAGCTCCTTTAAACGGTGATATGCTTGCGGTTTTTGAAAATAAAAAGTATAGCGTTCAGGATGGGCCATAATAGGTTTATAGCCTTTCGTAACGATTTCAAAAATAGTTTGCTCCAGTTGCATGGGTTCTGCCAGCCAGGGCATTTCTATCAGCAAAAAATTATTAGGAAAAGTATTTAGTCTATTATTTTTTAACAAACTCGCGAATTGCTCTCCCAACATATGTTCAGCCGCAGCAAACGTGTAAGCATCTATATTTTCTTTTCTTAATTCATCCGTTAACGTATGATGTACTGCTGCAATTATTTCAGGAGTATTAGGGTACACTTCATCGTAAACATGAGGTGTTATGATAAAACGACTCAACCCTAGCGCTTGTAATTTTTTAATAAAATCAATACTGGTGACAAGCGTTTGCACCCCGTCATCTATACCTGGTAAAAGGTGAGAATGTATATCCGTTCCCATCCATTGCAGATCTGTATGGCCTTGTTTTTTAAATAAACTAAACATTTTTCCTAATTTCAAACACCATCAATTCCTAACCAACCAATCGGCTATCTAATAAGCCTGCTTGTCTCCAATAATCATTCTCCAAAAAGTCAAAAATATGATTTTTAAATCAAGTAAAAAGGCCCAATGTTCAATATACCAAATATCATGTTCAATTCGGGCTTTCAAGAGATTTGGGTTAGCAGATTCACCCCTTAACCCATTTACCTGTGCCCAACCGGTAATACCGGGTTTTGCCTGATGCCTTACCAAGTAATTTTTCACCAGATAGGTAGATTCGAGGTTCATTAACGAAGCATGAGGACGTGGTCCAACTACAGACATTTCTCCTCGTAATACGTTTAAAAACTGTGGAAATTCGTCCAAACTAGTTTTTCTCAAGATCCTTCCTACCTTCGTTATACGCGGGTCATCTTTCTGCGCCTGTTGAAATTTACCTTGATTATTTGTGTCAGGCGCTTTTACATACATAGACCTAAATTTATAACATAAAAAGGGTCTATTACGTTTTCCCCACCGTTCTTGTTTATAAAAAACAGGTCCTCTTGAATTCAATTTAATAGCAATAGCTATGATCGGGAAAAGCCACGAGCATACAAAAATTAGCACGAAACCGCTAAAAATCAAATCAAAACCCCGCTTTGCCGCCCGGTTATAAATATCCTCTAGCGGTTCATTACGCACACTTAATAAAGGAAATCCGCCTATCATACTAAAACTGTACATTCCAGGACTACTCATTTGGAACACATTCGGTATAATCCGTAAGCGCACGGCATGAGCACTTAATACAGAAGCTATTTCCTTTGCATTATATGGTGCATCGGGCTCTTCCGTAATAAACACTTCATCAATATCATCGATATTTCCTAATGGCTGACCGCCCAACATCAACACTCTTCCGTCCTTTTCATTGCTTGCGGGACGAGAAAGACTTAGTACTCCTTGTACATAACGGACCAACTCATAACCGTAAAATTTGTTCTCACGGATATATTTACAAAATAATTGGCCGTTCTCTCCCCCCCCAATAACCAACGCTCTCCTTCTTAAATAGCCATGCCTAAAAACAAGCAAGTAGATTTTTTTTAGCAAAATTTTACTTAGCGGTATTAAAAACCCCAACAGTACACCATAAATCACTACAAAAGTTCTCGAATAATCATTTTCTTTCACCGCAAAAATGAAAAGCACTACAAGCATAATTTGCCAAAGTATAGTGTTAGCAGTTTTAAAAAGTTCTCGCATTTGGTTCTCCTGTATTTTATCTTCGTATAAACGGCTTGAACGAGCAGTAAAATACCAGCCGCATAATAAAAACAATAAGAAACCTAAATCGTAAAGCCCCAGTTGATAAAAATACTCATAGTTACTCAGGCGAACAGCCACAAAAAACGAGAGAATAATAAAAAAGAAGTCTGAAACTACATGCGTAAAATGAAAGAAATAACGGCTACTTAAGTCCATATGAAGTAAATTATGAGAAGATATTACACAGTAAAGAGCATTTTTAAGGCAAAAACGCGCTTAGCAAAAACCATACCGCTATATTATAATATAACAAAAATCCAGCACTCTTTATTTTTTATTCACACCTCATAAAAATCTCGCTTTATGTACTTTTTGTTCATGGAACCTGATTAAATAATAAACTCATGCAAAAAAATGACATACTTGTCAAAAAATCAACACACACATAAACAATTTATAAATGTTTATACACAATTATTGATAAATTTGGCATGATTTTTACACTTAATTGTAAAATTGTTAACGAATTTCAACAATTATTCACATAAAATTTATATAATTTTAACACATACATGTGAAAGAAAGACTATTAAACCCACAAGCATTATTATTTAAATTGTTACATACGAAACCAAACTCAGCCACTAAACATTACGCCAAGGTCGTTCGGTTAAAAAAAAGACCATCGCGACTTTCGGTGCTGGCTACACAAAGCTCTAAATTTGGTATAATGCTTATCGGTTTTATACTTTATAGACGTAATAAAAACACACAAAGGCAGATTATTGAATTACAGAAAATTAATGGAGCACTCCAAACGCAATATGATGTTTTAAAAGACACCAATGATAAAAACGAATTATTGTTAAATGAAATTCACCACCGTGTGAAAAATAATCTACAGTTTGTGTCCTCTTTATTGAACATGAAGATGCGCTCCTCCGACAATGCAGAAGCCAAACAGGCGCTACACGAGAGTGCCGTAAGGTTACAATCCATGTTGTTAGTGCACCAAAAACTATACAGTGAAGATCGTCAAGGCTTCGTAGACATGAAGCAATATACGCACGACTTAGTGCATTATCTTTTACAAAGTTACATTACAAATAAGCATCCCATCCTCCCACATATATCGGTAGGCACTATAAAATTTGAAACCGATACAGTTATTCCTTTTGGCCTACTACTCACAGAATTAATAACCAATTCCATTAAGTATGCAAAACCTAAAGAACAAAAACTACATTTAAACATTGAGCTGTCCCCTTTACAACATGGGCAATACTGCCTGCACTACAGTGACAATGGAAAAGGTCTTTCTTCTCCAATTGACTTCACGAGTGTAAACACCATGGGATTACGCTTACTGTACAACCTCACCAAACAACTAAAAGGAACGATTCATTACGAATTCAGAGAAATCTCCATTTTTAAAATTAATTTCAGAAGTATTTAGATGCAAAATTTACGAATTGTTATAGTTGAAGATGAAATGATCATTGCAATGGACATGCAAGAGATGCTCCAGGATGTGGGTTATACGGTGTGTGGTATTGCCAGCACTTACGAAGAAGCCCTTTCAATGACAAAAACAGCGCAACCGGATCTATTTCTACTAGATATTGGTATAAGCGGGGCCAAAAACGGTATAGGTTTAGCGCACACTTTACATCAGTTAGGTTTACCCTTTATTTTCACGACATCCCGTACGGAAAGCTCCTATATTGAAAGTGCTAAAAGCACAAAGCCCTACGGTTATTTGCTTAAACCATTCTCCAAGTTAGATCTATACGCCAATATAGAAATGGCATTGGGCCACGTACAAAGCCCAAAAGTACAAAGCTTATACCTTCCAATGGGCCGGAACAAGCATCATGTTGCGCTTAATGATTTACTTTTCATAAAGGCAAACGGCAACTATGTAGAGTTGAAAATCGGAGAGAGAAGAGTTGCATTGCGAAAAAACTTAAAAGAGTTTGAAGCGAAATTACCGGCAGGCCACCCCTTTCTACGCGTTCATAAATCGTATTTGGTAAACCGAAATCACATAAGTTCATTTAATCAGCTAGAATTAAGTCTTTTAGACGGTACAAAAGTGCCCATTGGCCGCACATATTTTACCGAAATCAAATCAAACATGATGATTGTTTAAAAAAATATTAAGCAATCCGTCATATAATTATGGTTTACACACAAAAAGCAGTCATTCAAATACAAAAAATTCAAGAAATATTACAACAAACAATAGATCATCCTATATTTATACTGAAGAAAATGATACGCAGTAATAAAAACATATAGGATGATCTCAATTCTACCAAACGATACTACTTCTATTTCAGTAGGCAGTTTATTAGGCGTCGACATGCATATCGATTTGCTCAATTCGAGCAGTGATTTCTTTGCCACCAATGATGTAACTGAAGGCCTCAAAATTTCGGGTTATAATGCTATTATTGGCGCTGCATTAGACAATGAAAGTGCTAATCAAACGATTATGGAAGCAGCCCTTCCAATTCGCACGGTACGTCTTTATCACCTAGAAACGGAAACAGCAGAACTACAAGAAAGTGAACTTGTATGTTTTGGAAAAAATTATGTGCTCTTACAAGCCAGTTCAGCGATCTTAAGTAAAGACCTTGAAGATGGCATAGCCGATCTCAAACAAAGAGGTTATACACCTATATTAGTTAAAGCCGAGCAGTATGAATGTTTGCAAGACAATTATCGTAACATACAACGTGTAATTCTCCAAGGTTGTTTATTTGAAACGGACATGCTGTCTTTAACAGGGCATAATGGAATCGAGTCCAAACGTTTGGCACAAAAGTTATTTAAAGAAGAACGCGTAAGTTTTGCCGGATCTGGAGCTTGCAGCGCTGACGAACAATATATGGTAAATGAGCTTTTCCATTCCAAAAAATTAGTTAAGCAGCTACAATCGCCACAGATAAAGAACAAAGAGTTACTAACAACATATTAAACATTCAAATATAAACCCAAAGACTTTATTGGGGTTAGCAATTAGCATACTAACCCCTTAAAGGCATACGTTTTGTTGATGATCGCCATATTGCGGCTCCCCCTAATAATATCCCTCCACCCACAACAACAGCCACAGCTCCATTCGCTGCAGAAAATCCGAGTATGCTAATACCCAATCCCACCAGCGCAATAGATATACCTATTACTTTTACTCCAAATGCGTTTTGCTTCTGTGATTCACTATCTTTATCTGTCGCCGCTAATTTACCTGCTGCACCTTTAAATGAAGGGTAATGTTGACTGCTATTAACTACTTCAAAAAACAACAATACCAAAAGCGGTAAACCGACCCCCAAAGCAGTCTCCCAAACCCTATTTAATTTTATTTCCAACAATACAGGAGCACCTATCTTCATAAACATACTGACCATTAAACTGATTAGGGAAGCTGTTACAATAGATACAGCGGTTTGCTTTTTTGAGAATAACGACCAAATAAGAGGAGCAAAGAGTGATCCGCCAGCAATTGCTGCTGTACTCAATACCATTTCCACAATCCCACCAACTTTAGGTATCAGAATAGCAATAACCATCGTAAGTAATCCAAAAAGCACCGTAAAGACTCTTGCAACCCATACCAATGTTTTATCAGAAGCTTTCGGAAAAAAGATCTTTTTATAAACATCATTTGCAAAAACTACTGCAACTAAATTGAGTGTCGTATTTGCTTTACTGGCCGTAGCAGAAATCATTCCTGAAAGCACTAAACCAACCAAGCCAGCAGGTAATACCTTTTGCGCCATCATCATGTAGGCCCCTTCCGCTTCTATACCTTGTAAACTTGGATTAATCACACGGTAAAGCATGGGAGGTAGCATCCAAATAAACGGACAGATCAAATATAGCCCCGTAAATAAAAAGGCAACTTTACGTGCATTCTTTTCATTAGAAACACTCGTGTAACGTTGCACGTATGGCCAGTTGCCCCCTATATAAATAGTTTGATACAAAAGAAAAGCAAGAAAAAATCCAACGCTGTACTCACTATTAAAAAAATCAAAAAAACGATCTGGAGCATTGGACACAAAAGTCGGGATACCTCCGGCATCCTTTAATGCTAGCGGAATCACAATTAATACCGCGGCAGATAATACCACAAATTGTACCACATCTGTTACTAAAACGGCCCAAAGGCCACCCGCAGCGGTGTATAAAATAATAATACCGCCAATGATGAGCACACTGGCCTCAATAGAAATTCCTGATGCAACATTTACCATCTTTCCTACCGGGTATAAAACTGCCGCAACAGAAAACAGACTATACAATAATGTTAGCGTAGTATAAAATTGCTGTGTTTTTACACCAAAACGAACGCCGATGTATTCTGCTGCTGTAAGTGCGCCGGTTTTCTTCCATCGATGAGCAATAAAGATAGCCGTTATTAATCCCCCTAACATCATGGTCAACTGTATCCCGTTGGCTACAAATCCCGCTTGATAGGCAATGGATCCCCAAACAACAAAAGTCCCTGCCGAAAAGTAGCTGATAAACAAAGAGAGCCCATTAATCCACCAAGGTGTTTGCCCGCCCGCTTCAAAAAATGTCGAGGTATTCTTACTTCCCGAATAAGTAAACACCATTCCAATACATAAAATCAGTAGGGCAAATACGGCCATTACTACATAATCGATGTTATTCATCACGATCTTTTTTTTGTTTAAGACAATTGTTTTAGAATTTAAGCATAACAGCGTATAGCAAACAAGGCTGCCGGAACTTTAGCCGAAGGATGTTCCATACTAATGGTCAATCTTTCTGTTTCTACAAAACGATCAAAGATTATAGTATTGACTGTTTTATAGTTATTCCGTTTTTCATATAATATGTTCCCCTCACCATCTAGAATTTTATACTCCTGTATACAAAAAGGCATTACACGTTCAGGATGCGTCATTAATACAGACTCCATTGGATGATCGAAATCCGTATCGAAGAAAAGATCTAGCCTTTTTATCTTTTGTTTTTTATTCCAAACAATTTCTATTGCCGGATGAGGGTCTGCAGGGTCTGCCACCCAGGCATTTGTACTCACTGTTGGCCTATCTATACCATTTACAAGAAAGCTACTATCAAAAATGTGGATTCTTTCAGAGAGCGCTAGCAATATATTTTGTCCTTCAGGTCTTCGTGCAGGACACCAAAATTCAAAGGCTTCAACTCCCATATTTAACGGTGGAATTTGTTTCCCGTAATTTGATACCGCTTTGTTTACACCGTTAAATACAGAAACCAGTCCCGTAACCCGTTGCTCTGTATAAGGAAGTAAAATATCCGAATTATCTTTAAACACGAGAAATACATATGCAGGATGCGTCAGTGTGACATCAAAAATTAACTCCAGCATCTGCTCTCCTTCCTTCACATTGAGCGTTTGGCTCGCTAGCAGAACATCCGGTGTAAAGCTTCCAATTCGACTGCTTTTTTTCAATTCCACTACTAATGAAGTGTTGCAGCTCCCTTGCACGCTTATCTTAAAGGTTGGGCATAGACCGCTCGGCAACGGTAGCAATTGAGCAGCAGCAATGAGCAAAGGCTTCCATTGAACATCTATGGCATCAAATCCGTTAAACTCCCATACAGAAGAAGTTTTTATAAAACCTTGCTGCATCAAATCCAGCGGATCTTTTTGCACTACATGTGGAATATAATGGCCTATTCTTATTAGTTCCTGCTGAAGTAAATTGATCTTTTTCTCTTGTAAAATAGCTGCCGGGTTTATTTTTAACTGCTTGCATAAAACAGCTGCCATACCCACCGCCTCTCCCACGTAAGCACTGGTAGCCATTACCCTAGTAGCTCCAAAGGCGACGTGGCTTACGCTGATAATTCGTCCCGCCAGCAATAGATTCTTAATGTTGCGGCTATACAAACAACGGTAAGGAATCTGAAAAACCCCTTTACTATGCCACTGATCACAGGCGTTATTTTCACCGAACACACCATCTGCAGGATGTAGGTCAATAGACCATCCCCCATAAGCCACTGCATCTTCATGTTTCCTTTGTTCTACCAGATCCTGTTGTGTCAGTATATAATCTCCTTCAAATCTTCTACTTTCTCTTTTCCCTGGAATGGCGCCTACCCATTCTAACGTCATGGTATCCGCTTCGGGAAAATTTCCCGAATTCTTGATATAATCCCATACACCGTAAACGATCCTCCACAGATCCCATTTAATTTTTTCACTATCATGCACCGTATCCATTCTACCTCCGTGTTCTACCCACCACAATTTACAGCCAAATTCCCGTGCGTTAAAATTCTTAAATCGCGGAATTTCTTTCGTTACGTCCATCGCAAATGCGGGCGGTATAAACTTAACCGATTTACCCACATCTTTACTATAAAAATATAAGCTATGCCCCAGCAGTTCTCCATATACAGCTTCTGGCGCCATCAACTCTCCAAACTCCTCTTTACTTTCAGCACCCATTCTAAAGGCTGCGCCGGCCAAAAAACCAATAATACCGTCTCCAGATGCGTCACAGAATAAAGGTGCCCTTAGCTGATATTCTGTTGAATTTTGACTGCAAAATGCTGTCAATGCTGTGATATGATCAGGCCCATCTTTTTCCACCTCATATACAGCTGTGTTGAGTAATAAGGTAATATTTGATTCTTGAGCTACTTTGTCTAACAAAATCATGTCCAAAATAACAGCGTTTCCCTCAGGATTACGATACGTATTTTCTACCAATAGTTCGTCAACCACCCCACCCTCACGGCTCCACCGGTTATTATTACCCATATGTGAAGTAGCTCCCAATATCCACAGACGGATTTCACTGGATGCGTTACCGCCAAGTACTGGCCGGTCTTGTACAAGTATCACTTTAATCCCTTTACGGGCAGCTGTGATTGCTGCACAAACGCCAGAAAGTCCCCCCCCTGTCACAACGAGATCGGCCTTTAGTACTTCCACACGCTTATTTCTTCCTGCTGCTACAAATTCTTCTTTAAACTTCATCGCTAATTTTTATTGGTTTTTATTCCTTTTATGCATATCGCTCAAGCTCCGGCTATTATTACCTGTTCCCAAGGCGACCATTGACTTTCTATTGTACCTGTTAGACCTTTTATTCTAAGCTCATAGCTCCCTGGCGGCACATTATCGATTTTCAGAGAGCCCTCCAATGATGATTTCGTAGGGATATAAAACTTATTTGTAAATTTCATATCGATGCCCTGGCAACAGTTTAAAGCTCCACCATTTATTCCCTTGCTTTAGTTCTAATTCAATCTTTTTATTCATAGTAAGGTCTTTCACCTTGACATTTTCATCGATGATGCCCTTCACGCTCTTATTAATAGTAGATTTTCCCATACCATCAGGAAAGAAGAAATTATACGAAAATGCTTTTTCTGATATAGGATATATCTCTGCATAAAATTCCTGTTTTTGGCTGCTTACTAAAATCCCCTTTCCACCTATAAATAGAGGCAACTTGTCGACAGGAAATGCGTAATCTTGCAATATACAAGGGCCACTAAAAACTGTCCCATTTTCATAATCTATCCATTTCCCTTCTGGCAGGTACACATCCCGTGAGGTCGCAGTGGCATAATCATTTCCGTACAGCGGTGTCGCCAATAAAGACTCGCCCAGCATCCAAGCATATTGTCGATGCTCCTTACCTGCCAAATAATAGGTGCTTGTATCAGTAGGAAAAGCAATCGGCAGTGGCGTCATGGCATACGGAAAACCTTCTTCAAAACTGCTAACTGCCGCACTATAAAGATAAGGCGCGTATTTAGTATGCCAGTCCGCTGCTTTCTTCACCGCATTCCTGTAATGGCTATGTGTAATATTCCATGGTCCTAAACCCATAGCCATCACAGGGCTTATGGCAGCCAGCATGGCATTTCTCGCAAAATACAGTTCTTGATCAGTCGTAAGTGGCAATGTCAAGTATTTACCCGCCACAATATCTAAGTAAACGGCGGGCACACCACTTGCTGCATAATTCAATCCGTTAATGACAGGACGGTCTTGGTCATGACCGTATTGCGTATCCTCCAATCGCAAAATATGACCCGGAACAGCGTATGCTCCATTTCGAGCCATTATTAAATATTGTTTATCTATCAAAGACCTATTAACTAAATCAACTTTTGCATCGTTATTTAGCTTCGCGCCGTCCAATAACATGAGGTCCTCCTTAAATCCTTTCACGCCCCATTTATCAACGCCTTTCACATACCAATCAACCGCTTGTCTATTCTCACTATTCAACAAAAACACGTTTCCCTGTGGAAAGACGACCTTATAAGTACCCGGCTCCCCTCTCACCCCCTTTACAAAATAGCTTGAATCCATTCCCTGCAACGTATAAAACCCATCGTTTGCCTGATAAAAGTTACCATTATATTGTTGAGGTGCTTTAAAATTAATACGCAACCCCAGCAATAAATCTATCTCCCGCTTAACGAAGAAATCTTTAAAGCCGCTCACATCAGGATATCTCGGAGATGGTAGACCATCCCTTCTTCCCTTCTGCGGCTCGTCATCCCATATACCAAAGCTAGTGGTACTGCCTTCATTTGGATTTCTTCTTTCTCCCTTCCAAAATCCCGAGCCTATCACCGCCCACTTTAATTTAAATCCGCGTTGCAGGTAATTATCAATATCCTCTTGCACCGAATGCTGAAAAGTATTCCATCCCAACGATCCAAATGCTTCATACCCTACTTCAAAAAATCGGTATTTCGGTTTCACGTCTTGGTATCCTTCCCGCACTTTCACCTGCTTATAACTGGCATAGATTACCTGAGGGCTCCCAAGAAAATAGTAAATAGTAGCATCCTTTACACCTACTGCACCTAAGCGATTTTCTTTATCGTTGATCGCTACACGCTTTGTTCGTTTTTCAAAAAGGACCTGTGCAAAGTTATTTTTGGGAAAAATGGCAAAGTTGGATATAAAACGATGCCCGTTATCCCGATTACCAAAATCATTATCTGTAAAATGATGGATCGCGGTGTTATCTCCGTAGCCCCCATGATCTCCCAAACCATAGGCAGGGCCAGTAGCAGCTGTACAAAAATCTATTACATACAAGTCATCATCGTCACGGCCGACAGATGGTATCAACTTTAAAGCAATATAATTTGTATCTAAAAATATACTCAATTGCGCTTTTACGCCCTCTTTATTTTCAACGCTTAACAGCAACAGATCTCTCCCTTGTTTTAATACAGCTGTAGCATTAGCAGTGAGGGGAGCACTTTCAGCTCCTTTTACAAAACGGATTCCTGCTTGTGCATGTGGCGATATTGCGGCTGTTTGCCCCTCATTTAATAAGGCGCCATAACGCAAACCTTGCGGCATGATAAAAAAAGTATACTTATCTCTTTTGATAAATAATGTATCCGGTAAATTTGCGGCCTTAACAGAGAAGCAAACGAAATAAAATAAAAACACAAGACCTTTACTTTTCATGTAAAATATGCCCCTTTACTAAAATTTTCCCTATGTAGATTTCTGAATGCGCATATTTTTCGGGATGTTCTGTAATATCCTTTAATTGCTTTGTTCCCAAAATCTCTCTCTTATCGGGTATCGTTTTATCTATGCTAAACGTCACCTCATGTTTTCCAGGATTGACCTGCAGCACAAAATATTGCCCTCGGTAACGATTGTTGCAATTACTATTAAACCGGTTAATTCCAGTAAGCCCTTCATTGACTACCTTATAACGAACCCCTTCATCAACGAGCATTTGCACCTCCCTGCCATCCAATAACACCTTCAGCTGTCCAACTTCCGGTCCTCCAATATCAAACAACCCAATAGCATCTCCTTCAAAGCGGATCGTGCAGCTCGCTCCAAGGGTTTCTGCAGCCATAACGGTCGGAAACCATGTCGCAAATTGCTGCAGTCGCCCACTGGTAGGTATTTCTTTCCAATCGTTCGAAAATATTGCACCTTCTTTTGGATTAACCCATTGCGCTTCCTCCCAATTATCGGGATACATTGCAGTTGGCAAATCATGTATCGTCGCCTCTTCCGGCACAAAAAGATCATAAGCAGCACTGAACATTCTTGCTATCGCAGCAGCATACAGGTTTCCTCCCTCCTTTAAGGGATGCACCCCATCCGCTGTAAAAATCGGTTTGCCAGATTTAACCTCTGGGTCTCCCTTGGCCACCAGTTTTTCTTGCTGCACCATCCAAGCCGGGTATAAAGCCATGTGCACAGAAGGCAATTGATAATAATCTGCTAACTGTTCTATCGCAACAATATGAGGTAATATTGATCCTTCTTGGTAAGCATTCAATTGATTCACCGTTGCCACATATACCAAACAAACATCCGTATGGACATCCGTCTTTTTTACCTGCCGGATAATCCCCTCTATACCTTGTGGAAAACCACCATTCGCAGCAAATTCTATAAAGACTAGATCCGGCTGTTTAGACAGCAATTGATCAGCCACCCGGCAGGCACCTAGGTCAGCATCCGTGCCCGGAATACCTGCTGCTAGTTCAATGATTTCGTTGTTGGGCAATAATTCACTAAGAAGTTTTGTGGTTTGTTTACGATATCCATAGTTTGCTTCTGTAATGCTCCCACCAATATAAGCTACACGGACCTTTTTACTTCGGTTGGTTTTTTTAAAAAAATCCGGCAGCCCACTTCGAAGTTTAAACTCGTCAATTCCTGCTATGTGTAGCACCGAGGACTTACTTAATCGCTGTTCACGTATCCGAAGGGTATTAACTATCTTAACCGCGAGCGAATCCCCCACCTTATCCAAGCCACCTTGATTGTAATGGATTTCATCCATCATGAAACCACTATTTATAAAAAGATTAGTCCCCTCAAAAGCAATATGCACCGCATCCATTTGTTTGGCTATATTTCCCTGACTGGCCCTTACTAGATCAAAACCCATCGTTGGGTGATCTTTATAATAACCTGTTTTAACTATAAAAATTGGAGTATTAGCATGTAAAGCAGTTCTAAAGCGCTCTATCAGCTCTTTAAAACACTGTTCGTAGGCCAATTGACTTAACTGTTTTTTATTAATAGCATTGGCATCCCGTTCGCCCTGCAGCCAAATAATACCACTTAACGGCAATCCGGTCTTTTTCATGGCAGCCGAAACCTTACGCAAAGCATTCTTAAATAGTTTCCCAGAAGACGCCCATGTTCCATAGCTATCCAGTTCTGCCTTTTCGTTGCAGGAACTTCCCCCTCTAGCAGCCGGCACTAATATAATGGTGTCGCCGGTGAGCTGATGAAAAGTACGAGAAAAAGCAGGCCAAGCACTTCCCGATGTGGCCGACTCAAAGTCCAATTCATTGGCACCCACGGGATCGATCAATGGCCTCAGGGAGTCTTCTTGATAGACATATTCATAGGCTGTTCCAGGCATTAGAGCAGGCGACAATGAGGCGTCACCCTTCCCCACGGCGTTACTCTGTCCAGCTACTAAAAACAAATATTTAGCCGCTTGCACTTTCCATACCGAACAGCTTAACAATAAAAAAATACAGCTAACCTTCAATCCCATATTAAATTAATTAATAGTGATAGATGCTTCTTTAGTAAAATGACCTAAACCATAAGAAAAGGTAAGTACATCGCCTTTTATCAACTTAAAAGGCAGTTCTTCTACGTTCAACACTTTCTTAAAATACAAAGCGTCTACGCCTTCCTCTTCCAGCACCACTACCGTATCATCTTTACCATTTTTAGCTACACGTATTTTAGCCTGCTCTTGCACCAAAGGATTTAAGTTCAGCGGTGCAGCCAGTTGTAGCGTTATTTCTTTATTCTTTAAGTTACCTATGACACTCAAGGCCGTTAAATCATAATTTCTATAAGCAATTCCTTCCATCCAGGCAGTATTAAAAGTAACCCAGCCTTCCGTATGACCGGGATCGCCTCCATATGGATCATATTGGTACACATCCTCCTTTGGCGAGCCATCTAACACACCTCTAACCGTTTGCAGCATACCCGCTCCACCTTCCAATTCCTGGAACCAGCCAATGTCGGCCCCTTCAAAATCGACACAGGCATCATAGCTGTAATGCCTGCCGGTAGGATTTCTACCAAATACATTGTCAATATGGCCTACCGCCAATTGCTCCAACTTGTCCTTCAACTTTTTATCACTCAGTACTTGCTTCGCAGCCAAGACAGCTGCCGGAAACCCCGCAATATTACCAGGTTCATTAAAGCTACCATTTGGATTAAACGTTGGATCACTCGCTGGTTTAATGTCAGGTATTACCCATTTATCCTCTTTATACTTCCTAAAATCCCACATATTATCCGAGCGTTTTACAGCCACTTCCGCCCAAGACCTTATTTTCTCCAGCAGCTTTTTCGGCGCTTTATCGGGATAATGCTTAAAAAAGTAGCTCAGCGATTGCATTGTTACATATTCATTCATTCGCTGCCCCTTTGTTGTTGCCGGATCGTTCCAATCAAGGTTATCAATAATCCACACCGTTTGCTTAAGCGCTGCATTCCAATAGCGCTCAGCATCCTTTCGCCCTTCTCGTTTTGCCACTTCATATAGCATCAGATTTGGTACAATGGAGTGACCTGGCGGGAATTGTCCCTTCCCTGTCCCCATAATGGTATAGATTTGAAATAGATCAGCACTGTGTTCAATATCGTGCCAGCGCCACCTACTATTATCTGTATTGCCCCATATTGAAAACAGGTAATCCTTTGCCTCCTCATACACTTCTTTGGGTATATACTCACTCAGATAAGGGTACGCATATAAAAAATAAGCCAATTGTTCTTTCAATAAAGTATGATTCACCTTTCCTCTTAAATAGATATCTACCGCGTAATAGATTAAGCGAACAATCTCCGGTGTATTTTCAGGAAGCTCTTTTCTCAATCCGATATACTGACCCTCAATCGGCATTTGTTCTACTGTAAAAGCGTCCGGATTAGAGAAGTATAGGTTTATTAAGGCTTGTAATTCAAATGAAAATTGATGACTGTCGCGCCAGGCAACTCCCAAGAAGGGGCAACCGGCATTTTCCACGGTAGGCACAAAGCTATTGGTATTCCCATACCAACATCTATCATCGATCATAAATTGCATCGCAGGTTTGTAAGAAACCCGTTCGATCAGATAGGGCGCTATCTTAAAAGGAAAAGATTTACCGGCATCTTTTCCTTTAACAATTACCTGATAGGCTAAAGAACCGGTGGGATTGAATGCACTAAAGTCGCCTATTTTATCTTTTATCGTCCCTTCAAACAAGGTTTTATTCTCCCCTGCTTTCACGACCAGAAACGGGGTACCATCTGCCGCAAGCGGCGCTGTAAACCTTTTTACAGCACCCGTATTGTAACCGCTTTGATTCACCATTACCGGTTGGGGTTCATACGCAAAGACTTCCAGCTCACCCATCAATGTTTTATCCTTCGGTTTATATTCAACAACTAATTTATGCGCCTCAATCGGCTTAAAAGTTATCAGTTTTTTCGCCGGCAATACATCGGCAAAAACTTCCTTCTTCTCACCAGCCGAGCTAATGGCATAGATCCGAAGCGTGTCTGTTCCACGAAAACCTCTTAGCAACACACGATCAATATAGAAGGCCCCCAACAAGTCTACAACTATTTCATTCATGGGAGCCGTTGGGTAAGCGTAAAACAACGTAGCATCGTCCCCATCAACAAAATGTTTCCCAGGGTTATCAGAAATTTTCGGCTCAATAGAAACGGGCTTTCCTTTAGCAAGATTAAGCATTTGAGCTGCAAGCTTATTGTAAAACAATAAGCCTGTAAATAAACAACATATTATTAACTTTCGATTTATCATTGTCTTTATCGATCAAATTTTATCACCCTTAAACCCGCGGCCGGAATGCGCATGGTTATGTTATTATTAGTCTGGATGCGTATCGGCACTATCATCCCCTTTTGGTCCAGCAAAACTGGTTTTCCTTTCGACGCTTCTTGCTTAAATTCCTTCGAAAGGTCAATAGCTACCTCTATGTTTTGGTCAACCACACTGTTATTCATCAGCACAACATAGTAGGTGTTTTTGGTTAAACCTTTGGCACAGAAATAGTCGATCTTTTCATTATCTATCTGAACAGTATTTTTAGGAAGGTGAAGCGCTACCTCTTCATTAAACAACTTGCCCGGTGCAAAGCCATAAGGCTGGTGCGGACCAACTTTAGGGGTGAGGAATCCTCTGGGAAAACTAATCAAATTAGTTGTTCTTAAGGAAGCCTCCGAGAGGAGATAATCCATAATCCACCCTATTTGCCACCAGGCATGATGCGGAAATGGCCCTGGCCCCGCATTCATGGTACTCCAATAATAAGATGCCACATGGCTAGCCGGATCAACAAATGCATCTCTTCCCCAAGCGGCAGCACGCGCCATATCAATAAAAATAGCATCTTTTGTAAGCTCAAACATCCGAACAAACATGCCCGCGTGGCTGGCGAGCAGAATCGGCCCAGAAACATTGGCCGAACCAAAAATCCCACCATGCTCAAAACTTAAACCAACCTGACTAATCTGCCAATCCTTCCATTGCACGTCCTTAACGCGCTTATCTGCCGTAGAAGGGATTGGATGCGTGTAAATAGAAGTTGTATACAATCGGGCTGTTTCAATGGCGGCTGAGAGGTATACCTCCTTTTTAGTGAGATCATACAAATCCAGCAATGCCTGCGCCGTCTGACCAGTTGCAAAATCCGGGGCAAAACGAACGTCGCCACAAACACCTAAAAAAGAACCTTTGTTAACAGCTTCATCTATTAACCAAGCGGCACCTTTTTCAGCTCCCGCCAAGTATTTTTTGTCGCCCAACAAACGATAGGCCACCAGCAACCCATAAAAAGTGGGGCGTCGATCCATCAATTCCTTAAACACCGGATGCGTAGTCTTCCGATCATAAGCAACTTCCCATTGTCCATTCGTCTTTTGCCACGCCAACAATTTATCCCCCCCTATCCGCAAACGTTTCAAAAGTTCCAAATCCTGTGGTTGATATAACAATATATTCCCGAGATCAATCATTGTATAATAGGTCAGTGCGATAGGTTCTACATAATTCCCCCATTCTTCCGTGAAACGCTTTCCCTTCCATAGATAGTACTGACCGATTGCAGCACCCTGAAAAAAACCCGTATCCTGCTGCTGTTGTACCAATTTGAAGTTGCGGGCATCAGGCAGTCTCTCTTTTTGAAGTACCGTATCACCACTTAGCCTTGCAGCCATCCACATGGCACCGTAGTCTGAATTTTTAACAGCATCATGATCCGAACCGGCAATAGGTCCCAAATACGCTTGTGCGCCAATTTTTAATCCCTTATAATCATAAGTATTCCAAAGAGATGTGGAATCATCTTTTAGATAGTTCACCATGGCATTGATGCGGTGGGTGAGTGATTCATGGGTGTTTTTTAATTTCAGAAAATCGTTGAATTTATAGATATCATACACCACATGCTTATAGAGGTCAAACCAGCTATTGGTATTTAATGTATATCTAAATCGAAAAATCCGCTGTTCGCCCGCATGCATATAGGAGCTATCCTCGCCTAACACAGGGTGATATAAAGTAGGCGAAAGTTGGCCAGCGCGGTTCATTAAAGATAAACCTAACTTCCATTTACGTTGGGTTATGGCGTCTGTTTCCCAGGGATCCCTTCCTGTTCCCGGTTCTGGGGTTACCGCCAGACTCAGTCCATTCAGCTGCTGCACGAGCGGTGCTAAAGTGCTCGCTACCCGTTCACGTACCACAACGGGCTTATCCGGTATCCCCTGTCCATAACCATATGCTAATGTCAAATTTGGTTCCAATTTCTTTCCCTGAAAGTAACCAGGAAGAATCGCCCATTTCAAATTGCTCTCTTCGGTTGGATATAGCGTCGGGCTGGCTATTGCGTAATATCCATCTTCTTTTGCCGTGATGCGTATCTCTACCAGTAAATCGCTTGCATGATGATTGTCTAGTTGCCAGCGTGATTCCATCGAAAGTACACCCATATCCTGTTTAAAGTGCAGTTCCCCATCACTTGAATCAACTTCCCTAGGAAAAAAAGAAAGAGCCTTACCTGCCGTATTCAATGGAACAGGTTGGAGCGCCTCTTTCCACATCTTCAAATTATGCGGATAGGCGCTAAATAGATCAAGCTGATAGGCTTGCTCATTCGTATTACTTGTGTCTGGTATATCTTTGCTGAATAATATCGTGTATTCACCCAGCGGATTAACAACCGAATTGGCGTGCTGCCCATCTTTTAAAACGAGCTGATTCAAACGATAACCTTGCGGTGTTTTTGTCCACTGCAGCTTAAGATGGTCATTCTCCAAATCTACATTTGATTGAGCAAAGCCCGTCAAACTTATAAAAACCAAAACAATAGAAATAAATAGGCAATAACGCATGAGAACATCCTTTTTCATAACAATTTTGACATGACCATTAATTCCAGTCAGGGTTTTGCACCAATTCCCTATTAGCATTTATTTCATCCTGTGGTATTGGGAAATACCTATATTTTGCCTGCACATTTCGTTGCGGATACACATCGTTTGTAGCCGTTGGTATAACCGTCATAAATTTACCCGTTCTTGTTAAGTCGTACCAGCGATCTCCCTCTGCAAAGAATTCCCAAGCCCGTTCCTGTATCACCGCATCAATAAAGCCCTCATTCCCTAAACCAGGTACTAAGGCCTGTAGACCAGCACGTGTACGAACAGTATTTAAATAAGCATAAGCCGTCGTTGTTGGTCCATTTAATCTTGCTTCTGCCTCTGCCGCAATTAGATACACATCGGCTAAGCGTAAAATTGGAATATTCCGGATCGTGCCCGTTGTCGATACCGGATCTTGGTATTTTTTGATTAAAACCGCTTGCGGCGTAAAAGGAGAAATATTCCTCTGCGCAACCCATTCTCCATCTCTATTCAGATAAGTAGTATCCAACATCTTTCTTCTTTGATCACTCGGATCGAAAGAGTTGAAAAACGACATATAAGCAAACATGGAACCGTAAGAGGTACGCGCATATTCTGCCCCTCCACTACCCGATGGACCACACAGGCCAACCAACTGGTGGCCATTTCCCGGCGAAATAGGATCGCATTCATAAGACCAGATCATTTCCTTTCGCGCATCATCTTCCTTTGTATATGCATATAAATCGACCACATTCGGTATGAGCGAATAAGTTCCTGAGCTTATCACCAATTGCGCTTTTTCCAGTGCTGTCGACCAGTCTTCATTGTATAGTGCCACCTTCGCATAAAGGGTATAAATAGCTTCCCGCGATGGTCTTCCAGGTACTATAGAAGGGTAAGAAGGTAAACCAGCAGCATAAGCACTATCCAGGTCGCTGTATATCTGGCTATACACTTCCGGCAAGGCGCTTTTAGGTGTATAAGCCTCTGCCTGCGTTACACTCGGCGTGATTTTCACGGGGATTTCACCGAAATTTTTTGTGAGCATCCAAAAATAAAAAGCCCTCAAAAAGTGCGCTTCACCTAAGATTTGCGTTTTCCTGGTTTCATTCATCGTAATTTCCGGCACCTTTGTAAGTACCCAGTTTGCCTGTTCGATACCACTGTAGCAAGATGTCCAAATCTGCTGTGGTGATTCGTTTAACCTACCTTGACTACGCTGTATTGTATAGGTTGGATCTAGCGTAAAAAGCGTTAGGGAATTTCGGCCAACCACCGCACGTGGAAAAACCTGATCGCTGCTTAGATCGGGCACGAGGGTTGCAGCAGGACCGCCGTATAGAGGGCCCATCGCACTATATACAGCTAAAAGGCCTTTCTCAGCATCTGACGCTGTTTTATAAAAAGTCTCAGTAATGATAGAAGAATATACATCTTCTTCCATGCTGCAAGAAGTATAGGTAGAACTTATTATCAATACCGACAATAATTTCCAAATGTTTTTATATTTAAAAAATTTCATAACCAATTAAATTTAAACAGCCCTTAAAAATTTACCTGAATACCTGCTATAAACGACCTAGCTTGCGGATAAACCAAATTATCAACACCAATTTCCTTGTTCGAACCCGCAAAAGTGTTTACCTCCGGATCATAACCCGAATAATCAGTAATCGTAAAAAGGTTATTGCCACTTACATAAAACCTAACATCACTCAACACCCCTTTCAATCCCGATAAGCGATATCCCAAGGTCACATTACGCAGACGCAAATAAGAGCCATCTTCCATGGAATAATCGCTTATGGGTAATCTTCCCCCAACAAAGGGGCTAGAATATTGATTGCTGTGATTCTCCGGTGTCCAACGATTTACCACTCCTTTAAACAGATTTCGTTGCCCAATTGGGTTTTCAAATGATAACCTACTGATATTATAGATATCATTGCCCTGTGTTCCCGACAGGAACATACTTAAATCAAAATTCTTGTAACTTAAATTGGTAGAAAAGCCGTAAATAAATTTAGGATTAGGATTTCCCGTAATGATTTGGTCGTTCGAATTAATAATTCCATCATTGTTAATATCCTTCACTTTATGCCCGCCTACACGACCATCATAACCCGGCACAATTTCGTCTACACTTTGGTTGATCCCATCAAAAACGTATGTCTTAAAAACACCCAGGGGCTCTCCCACTTTAAGAAGTGTGTAGTTGGTAATAAATCGCTCGTTTGTAACACCACCATCTAAATCCAACACCTTATTTCTATTTATGGTCATATTGGCCGCTACCGACCATTTAAAATCACCATCAAAAATTGTCGCATTCGCCGCTATTTCAACGCCCTTATTCTCCAAAGACGCAAAGTTTCCTATCATCGTTGCGTATCCGGAAGAAAGCGGAAGTGCCTGCACATATAGCAAATCATCGGTACGTTTATGATAATAATCTGCCACAAACGATAACCTATTGTTGAACAGGCTAACATCGAGCCCGATATCCAGTTGTTTGGATTTTTCCCAACGCAAATCCGGATTCGCGATACCGGTTGGTCCAATGGCTGTTAACCAGGTATTGCCTATATTGTAGCCGCTGTTAGCAGCCACCGTTGCAAGCGACTGATACGGGATGATTCCTCCTGCATTGCCACTAATACCATAGCTGGCGCGCAGTTTTAAATCAGAAATTGCTTGCACATCCTTTAAAAACGGTTCCTCACTAATTCTCCAGGCACCAGATACTGCCGGGAAAAAGCCATATTTGTTATTTGCTCCAAATTTACTCGACCCATCTACCCTTGCCGTTACATCCAGAAAATACTTATCCCTAAAACCATAATTGATACGGCCCATGTAAGAATCCAAGCGCTGTGACGTTTTTTCGCTTGATACCGTCTGGTTTAAAGCAAGCTGTAGCGCCTCATTTACAGTGGCATCGTTCGGAAATCCCGTTGCACTGATTCTGTTCATCTTATAACTCTCGGTTTGCGTAGCAAACAAACCGGTAAATTTCAACGAATGGTCCTCTCCTATTTTCGTTGTATAAGTTAATAAACTCTCATGGAGTAAATTGAGGTAGTCGCGGTTCTCCTTTGATGCCGAACCGGAATTTTCGTTAACATCTGCAGCATTTAGAATAGATAGAGGTGAATAGTTGTCATATAAACGGTTCTCAATATCCGAATTAAAGGATGCGCGATAAACCAAACCCGGCAAAATGGTATACTCGCCAAATAAATTGATTAAGGTCCTTTTAATGTTATTACGCTGTAAGATTTCTGTGAAATTGAGTGGGTTTACTACCTCCCTATACCTACCATTTCCTTGCTCGCCAAATGGGAATACCGAACCATCAGGCCGATAGGCCTGTAGTACAGGAGGAGCACCAACCGCTGCCCCCAAAACACTTCCGGTTACCACCCCGCCACCATCTAAGGTTTCGGCACCCGCATTAACACCATTATTAGTAGAATAACTACCTAAAATACTAGTCCCTATTTTAAAGCGATCACTAATCTTATGGTCCACATTTAGCCGATAAGAATAGCGTGTGAAATCAGAATTTACAATAATCCCGTCCTGTTTAAAATAATTTAAGGACAGGGATAACTGCGTCTTGTCGTTTCCACCGTTTATAGCTAGTTGCTGGTTGTTAATAGGAGCACTTTGAAAAATAAGATCCTGCCAGTCTACCCCTTCACCCAAAGAAGCAGGATCTGGATAATAATTATCTTTAAAAACCTCATTCTCTAAGGTAGCAAATTCAGCTGCATTCAACAGGTCAAGTTTTTTACCAACCTTCTGTATGCCATAATAACTCTCCAGGGCAATGCGGGTAGCGCCTTCCTTACCTCTTTTTGTAGTAATCAGCACGACTCCATTTGCAGCCCGCGCGCCATATATAGCTGATGCAGAAGCATCCTTGAGTACCTCAACCGATTCAATATCATTCGGATTGATCGTAGAAAGCGGGCTCACATCATTGATTCCCCCACTATTTGAAATCTGAATCCCGTCTACAATATAAAGCGGTTCCGAATTTCCATTAATAGAATTTGTTCCACGTATCCGGACACTCACATTTCCACCCGGCGAGCCCGAATTCTGATTTATTTGAACACCCGAAACGCGCGATTGTAGTCCTTGGGCCACATTTACAACCGGCATCTGCGTCAGCTCATCGGCCTTCACCGAAGCAATAGAACCCGTTGTTTCTATTTTCCGCTGCGTACCGTAACCCACCACTACTACCTCATTCAGGACTTCATTTTTTTCCTTTAATTGCACTTTAAACACTAACTGATCGCTTTTTAAAGGAATCGTTAACGTTTCATAGCCTATCAAAGAAAAAAGCAGTGATTGGTCGCCCTGCTCAACATCCAGTCTATACTTGCCTTCCACATCCGTTTTAGTACGCACTTGTTTACCCGTTACCGAAATGGTAACGCCAGGAAGGTTTGCTCCGCTTATCTCGTCTGTCACGGATCCGGTTATCGTCCGTTTTTTTTGTGCTAGTACGGTTCCCATCCCGATTATTGCACAGAGAAATGTTAATAGAATTTTACGCATGGTTAGCCATAATTAGTTTACATTGGTGTGGTCTGGTCTGGTAATTAATACCAGCAAGCAATTATAGGCAGTTTCATTTTAAAATCCAAATTATTTTTTATATTCGTATAATATATTGATTTATAAGATCAAAATATCATAAAAAATTGGTTTGGTGTGGTCATGCATATCCTATCAATTTATTAATCATTTAAAACATGTCTAGTACAACAAAATCTTTAGAAGAGAAGAGTGATTCCTCCAGTCAGCGCATGAAATACCTGCAGCTGGTAGATCATATACAACAGCTTATCGAAACAGATCAATTACATATTAACGATCGGTTACCTTCGTTAAAACAATTTGAAAAGCAGTTTCATATCAGTAAGGAAACTGTTTTAAAAGGCCTGAATTATTTACTTGAAAAAGGTATTATTGAGTCGGTTTACAGGAAAGGGTATTATGTACGAAGAAAGTCGGTTGAACATACTTTTCGTGTTTTTCTGCTGCTTGATAAAATGAATCTTATGCGCGATAAATTTTATCACACCCTTTTCGAAGCGATAAAAGATAAAGCAGATATTGATGTATACTTTCACCATCACAATGTAAAGGTATTTGAAAAATTGATCACCGAAAACCTTCAAAGCTATACACACTTTGTTGTAGCGGCCTATCTAAAAGAAGATGTCTCCACGATCCTTAACCACATTCCGCCTGCTAAAAGAATCCTGATCGATTTCGATCAACCACATTTAACAGGCAAATATTCTTCCATCTATCAAGATTTCAAGTTAGACATATATGACGCGCTTACACAAGTAAAGTCTCAATTAGCCAAGTATACACAGCTTATACTCATTGTACCCGCTGCGGCATTCCATGCTACATTAGTAATCGATGGATTTCTGCAATTTTGCCAACAGCACCAGTACCCATACGTTATACAACATGAAGTATCCGCTGCTAATTTCCAAAAGGGAAATGTATATATAACCTTCAGTAGATACGATACGGATGATGTTGCGCTCATAAAATTAGCTCGCCAGAAAAAATACCTGTTAGGAGAAGACATCGGGCTTATTTCTTATAACGATACCGATGTAAAAGAAATTTTGGAAGGTGGTATTACAGTTGTTTCTTCAGACTTTGAGGCAATGGCTAATCAAGTAGCCGAAACCATTGAAAAAAAGCAGATTACCAGACAGCGGAATCCTACCAAGGTCATTCTTCGCCAGTCTTTATAAGCCAATCCTTCTGTATGTGTTATATATGATTGGCAAGCCTTCCATGTAATCAACATCGTTTTTATTGAAGATCCAAGGAAAGGTTTACCATATTCATCGTTTCATGTATCGTAAAGGGTTGATGCAGGGCCCAACTCAGCGAATAAACCTTGCCTTTATTTACATTGATTGGCGTTAATACTTTGCGGTATAGTTGTTGGGGAATGTTCCGATCCACTTCAATTACTACCTGCCGCTGAAACATATTATTCGACTTAATAAGTAACTGGTTTATACCTTTCTTTAATTTAAGCAACACCACGTCCTGTTTTTCACCTGCCCGCTTATCATTATTATGAAGTAACAAATTCTCTCCATTTAGTGCCAGCGCTATTCCATCAGCCGATGTCAAGTTAATCAATACGCTCGTTTCTTTATCAGCTATTATTTTTTGTGCGTAATAATAACATGCCATCCTATCTGCCGGAAGTTTAAGCTTACCAGCATGGGGATTTTCTATCCATGCTTTGTTCTTCCAATTTTTATGCATGTCCAGTAACGGATCCTGTGAATTGATCTCACCGATTCCCTCAAAGAATGGCCCAGCCACATAACTTTTTTCCCATCTCACAGCAGTTTTATCTCCTTGAAGAACAATTGCTTTATCTCCTTTTAATTCAACAGTCGTTTGCTTCCCATCAAAGGTAAGATCTATTTTTTTACCCCTTTCCTGATCCGTATACCATAAAACAGGCTTGATCGTTTTCGCATGCGCTGTCTTTAAATTCCACGACTCTTTTACGGTGCTTTTAAATCGACTATTATAATCAATTCCAGAATTGCTATAATATTTAAACGAATTTTGATGATTGAGTAACAGTGGTTTGTTTCCCAAAGTCAAAAGATGTGTAGGACTGATTTCATATCCTTTATCAAAAGACAGAGCAATGACTTTAAAATCAGCATCAACGGAGAAATCTGCAGGTAGTTGAAGAACAATCTGTCCATTCCCTTTATTAGCAAGCACGGGTTTTAAATGAGGTTCACCAAAGATCGATGCGGTTGTCACATGGCCATGTATACGGGGCAAGTAAATCACATTATCTTTCGGCTGTTTCATCACTAACAGATAGATCTTGTGAGGCGTACTGGTAACCGCTCCCCAATCGAAGATTTCACGAAAGGGATCGGGATTAACATCATAAATAGCTTCCTGATTTGTATCCAACCATTTGCCTATTCGTAACAATATTTTTTTTTCATAAGGCACCACTTCGCCATTTCCCTTGGGCCCTATATTAAGTAAGTACTTTCCTCCCCTACTCGCTACATTAATTAAACTCGTGAGCTTCTCTTTAAACTTTTCTTCCTCCGGAACATACTTCTGCCAGGATCTATACCCCCAGGTTTCGTCAAAAAAGGAGGCTGGAGACTGCCAAGGAACTCCTATTTCATAGTCGGGCTGCTGGTTATCAGACATCACTGTAAAGTCTCCCATATCGTTGCCCAATCTACTGCCAATCATACAATTTGGTTGCAGCTGATGTACCAGTGCCCTCATCTCCTTACTTTGTTCAAAAGTATTCGAACCCATATCAAACCACAATTCGGTTATTTCACCATAATTTGTTAACAGCTCCCTTATCTGCGCGAGATTATACTGATGATGAAGAGGTGGTATAGAATCAGAGTTATGGCTGGAAATCGGAGAAGCTTCCGGAAAATGCCAATCAATATTAGAAAAATAAAGTCCTAGTTTTATTCCATGCCGTTTACATGCCGCCGAAAGCTCCTTGATAACATCTCGTTGATAAGGTGTCGCTTTTACTACATTAAAATCTGTTGTTTGTGTGTTCCACATACAAAAACCATCATGATGTTTCGAAGTAAAGACAATCGCCCGCATCCCTGCATTTTTAGCCAGTAGCGCCACCGAATCGGCATTCCATTTTTCTGGATTAAACTGTTCAGCAACCTTTGCATAACTATCGCTGTAAATACCCGCATGCGCCTGAATCTGTTCTCCCAAACCTCTTGTAATCGGTTTACCATCCCAAACACTTCCTAATACCGAATAGATACCACCCCAATGTATAAACATATTATACCGCTCGTCTTGCCATCTTTTAAGTTCTTTCGGACCCGGCTGCGCCGCAAGTTTAGTCGCAAACATTATTATTAACAGAAAGCAAAGCTTTCTTCTTAGCATACTCCAGCGAACGATCATTTGATATATTTGCTTAAGGTTTAACACTTATACGAATAAGATATTCAATAATAAAAAAATAAACGAAACATGCCTTTTCAAAAACAGCTTCTTTTCATTTAAAAGAAGAAGAAAAAATGTCCCTTTTAATAAGATAGCTCAATAATAGCCAAAATAATCAATGGAATTCGCTATTGCTAATATTACATATTACTTTGCTAATTAAGCATAATGAGAAAAACGGGCTAAATCGCACATTTGTAATAAGCATATTTTGCGTAGAGAACCATTATCCTGTTATAAACCCAGTTTATTAAACGCTCAAAAAATGAAATGTCTTCGGCCCTTCAGCGTACAAGCAAAACACTTCCTTATAGCATGCCTATTAGTCACTTTTTGCATGGCATGTGGAAATAGTAATACAACACGTATTTATGTTTCAAAAAGAGGCAAAGACACAAACAACGGCACCAAAGACACCCCTTATGCAAGCCCCACAACAGCGAAAGAAGCCATTCTCAAACTAAAAAAAGAGGGACATCAGGGTGCCATTGAATTAGTCATTGAAGAAGGCATTTATTATCTAGATAAGCCATTGGTATTTCGAGCAATAGAATCAGGAACGACCCAAGCTCCCTATATCATTAAGGCTGCAGAAGGTCAAAAGGTCATCCTCAGCGCAGGTATTCCACTTGAACTCACTTGGGAGAAGCATAATGATAAAATCTGGAAAGCCACGGTTCCAAACGGGATAACCTTTGAAAGCCTTTTTGCCAACAATAAAAGCTTAATCCGGGCACGATATCCAAACTATGATGCTGAAATCCTACCATTTAACGGTTATGCAGCGGATGCAATGAGTTTAAAAAGAACACAAAAATGGAAAAATCCCATAGGCGCTTACGTGCATGCATTGCATGTGGGCCGTTGGGGAGGTTTTCATTATCAAGTTAGTGGAAAAAATGCGCTTGGAGAGCTTCAATTAACTGGCGGACAACAGAACAACCGACCCAGTGCCATGCACGAAACCTATCGTTATGTAGAAAATGTATTTGAAGAGCTTGACCACGAAGGGGAGTGGTATCTCGATAATACACAGCACATACTTTATTATTACCCTGCACCGGGAGAACACATCGAGCAAATGAACTTCGAAGCGTCCCATCTAGAAAACCTCGTTACACTGCTAGGTAATGAACAGCAGCCTATTCATGATATCACCATCCAAGGTATCAGCTTTATTCATACGGCCCCTACTTTTATGAAGACTGCGGAACCGCTCCTTCGAAGTGACTGGACCATCTACCGCCAAGGGGCTATTAAAATTGAAGGGGCAGAACGTTGTAAAATCCTCCAGTCGAATTTCACTGATCTCGGTGGTAACGCACTATTTGTAAGCAATTATAATCGAAAAATTGAAATTGCTGGCAATCTGATAGAAAATATTGGTGCGGGCGCCATTAATGTGGTAGGCAATCCAGCAGCGGTACGCTCTCCCTCCTTTCGTTATGAAGAATTCGTGCCTATAGCTAGAATGGATACGATAAGCGGACCAAAAACAAACCAATATCCCGCCGAATGTAAGATAACAGACAATCTCATTCGAAATATAGGACGCATAGAAAAACAGGTTGCAGGCGTACAAATCTCGATGGCGTCAGCCATACAGGTAAGCCATAATACTATTTATAATGTACCGCGAGCAGGCATCAATATTGGTGATGGTACTTGGGGCGGTCACTTGCTAGATCATAACGATGTATTCAATACCGTACTGGAAACAAGCGATCACGGCGCTTTTAATTCATGGGGAAGAGACCGCTTTTGGCATCCCAATAGAGCAACGATGGATTCGATTGCGGATGCACATCCAGCATGGGTAAAATTGGATGCTATAAAAACCACCATTATTCAAAACAATCGTTTCCAATGTGACCATGGCTGGGACATTGATTTAGACGACGGATCTACAAATTACACCATTTTCAACAACCTCTGCCTAAGTGGCGGACTAAAGCTTCGCGAAGGTTTCTACAGGACAGTTTATAATAATGTGATGGTAAATAATGGTTTCCATCCGCACGTATGGTTCAAAAATAGTCATGACGTCTTCAAAAACAACCTTGTTATGCAAGCACACCAAGACATTCAAGTTAATTATTGGGGAGACACCGTTGATTATAATATATATACAGCACCTGCTGCGTTGCAGCAAGACCAAGCGAAAGGCATTGAGCATCACGGCATGGTTGTCGCTTCTTCCTTTATCAATCCCAACAGCGGAGATTTCAATTTAAACAATACAACAAATACCTCCTTTAAACGTTTTGACATGCAGCATTTCGGCGTTACCAGCGACCGTTTAATACAGCTCGCTGAAAAGCCTGAAATCCCTCTATTAATTACGCAAAGCAACCCTGATACTGGTGAGACCTTCAAGTGGAAGCAAAGTATCTTTAAGAATGTAGAGACCCTAGGTGAACAGTCGGCCGCAGGTTTACCAACTATTGCCGGTGTCCTCACAATAGACATCCCTACCAGCTCACCTCTCTTCGAAAGCACCCTAAAGGTTGGCGATGTCATAGTGGCTTGTAATGACCGGCAAACAAAGAATTTTCAGGAATTATCCAATGTTTTAAAACAAGATCAATATAAAAATCAACTAAAGCTAATTATATATCGTAATCAAAAACAACAAGAAATTTTTGTTAACGAATGATTTTAATAGTTTAGTTCATACCCATTCAAAATCAACTTGCTTTGATTGATTCGTCTATACTTTTACTTATGCAGTAAAAAATTCCGTCAACAACCAGCCTACAGTAATTAACGAGAGTATTTAATAATCAGAATTTAAGTTGAAAATTTTTAATCATAAATCCTCATAACTCTTACAAAGGGTATATAAAATGAAGCATTTGAACCGTCAAAATAATATGTATCACCGAAACAATATTTCACAAAATTCAGCTTAAAAGTGAGAAATAATGAGAATGAATAATTTACAAACAACACACATATATCTGATTATCAAATAATTGTAATTAATAAATTTTTTATTAACCTACAACAATTATACACATTTCACATATAAACACATTTTTTCTCTAAAATTTACATTTTTTTCTCTATTTTTATCTCAACATAATTTAAATGAAACTCAGAAAATTTACTGAAGCATAATATCAGTTATTTAGCCGACAACCTTTATTGATTTCTTTGGAGTTTCACGGTAACCTTAAAACATATATATGAAAAGAGTTTTACATGACCTTCTTCTAATTTGCTTGTTATCGATTATTCTAGCCTGCTCAAAAGAACCTATTCCCGGCGGTGGCGATAGCTCATTAAATCCAACCAATCCACTAGAACCAGGCTTACATTTAGGTGTGGTTGGCCATCCTCTTAATCAGGAGGCTTACAAAAAGCTTTCTCCTGCTGCTCAAATCACATTAATTAAATCCCTTGGCATGAACATTTACCGGATAGGTGCTGCTATAAGCCCGAGTACTGGTAAAATGAACATGCATGAACGTTACCTAGAATTAAAGCATTCCGCTGACTCAGCGGGCATCACGATTCTTCCTATGGTTCCGGCTAAATTAGACTTCAATGATACAGAAACAAAGTCGTACCAAGCGGGTTATGATCGTGCCAATAAATATGCCTCTGTTTATAAAGATGACTTTATATATTATAATATTGCTAACGAGCTAGACAACAAGTGTATTTTACCGAATAAATCAGGTGTCTCCCGTTCAGACTATGATACTGCTAAATTTAAAATTATAGCAGCACATCTAAAAGGAATGAATGATGGAATAAAAGCCGTCGATAATAATGCACAAACTATGATTAATGCTTGTTGGATGCATTATCAATATTTATTAATGCTGGAGGAATATGGAGTGGATTTCGACATTGTAGCTTACCATTGGTATGACGATATGGAAAAGCTCGCACTAAAAACTTATAACATAACAGACATTTCACAATTTTTATCTGAGAAATTTACCAAGCCCATATGGTTTACAGAGGTCAATATAAGAAACTATAAAGGGACTACAGCAGACGAAATACAGAGAGATTTTTTAAATAGTTTTATTACTAAGTGTAAAAATAACCCTCAAGTTAAAGCGCTTATTATTTATGAGTTATTTAATCAGCCTGTTTTTAAAAATTCGGAATCATATTACGGACTATTCGATTGGGTTAAACCTTATAGCGACTATATTCCGAAATTGTGGGCGAAAGAAATCACAGACTACAAGGCCCATTATTAATAGCATACCGTATCAGTAATTATTTAGATTAATTCAAAATAATTTTGGTAAAGTGTAACCAATACACTTACTTTGTTATTTAGATTTAATACAAATAAATATCAACTGAACTGTATATTAGCATGAAAGCCTTTGGCCCTTTTCTATTTTTCTTCATACTGTGCTATCAAGTCATTTTTGCACAGCAACATCCATCAACGCTTCAAGGTACTATCACCAATGACAAAAATGAACCATTAGAAGGTGTAACCGTAGCGGTAAACAATCGCTTAACAACTAAATCAAACGATCAAGGAAAGTTTGCGCTTTCTTTTCCTCCAGGCACCTACCAGCTCACTTTCCGTTTTGTAGGATACAACACAGAACAGGTATCGGTCGAAATTTTTCAAGATGTATCCAAAGAACTTACAATAGCTCTTTCACCGACAAATGAAACGCTCCAATCCGTAGAAGTGATCGGCAGAAAAGAAAGTAGCTATAAGAACACCAACTCATTCAGTGGTACAAAAACAGCTACTCCCATTAAAGAAATACCTCAATCAATCAGCTACGTTACGAAAGAAACCCTTGACGATCAGTTAGCTTTCAAAACCAGTGATGCCATTAAAAATGTAAGCGGTGTGAACCAATACTCCTACAATAATAATGACTTTGTGTTACGCGGCTTTCGCGCCAGCAATACCCTTGTAAATGGCTTACGCATTTCAACAAGGGGTTGGGCGCAGAACCTGCTCCCTTATGTGGAGCGTATTGAAGTAATCAAAGGGCCTGCATCTGCCCTATTTGCAAATACAGATCCCGGCGGCACCATTAATACCGTTACAAAAAAACCTTTGGATGAAACAAGAAGATCTATCAATTTTACTACCGGCAGCTACAATACCTATCGCACCACATTAGACTTCACAGGACCGCTTACCGAGAATAAAAATCTGTTATACCGACTCAATCTCGCTTATCAAAATGCAGAATCATTCCGCATGCTGCAAGACGGTACGGCCATGGTTATTGCACCATCGTTCTCCTTCATCCCCAATGAACGTACACGCATCAACTTCGATCTGGTATACCAGTATAATAAAGGGCGGTTAGATCGTGGCCAGCCTATCTTTGGTGCTTCACAGGGCACTGATCTTTATTCAACGCCTACTTCTTTTGCCATTGGGCGCAAAAACGATTATCAGAAAGAACTTAATCTCTTTTCTACTATTTCCCTTCAACATCAATTCACGGACAATATCAGTTTCAACGCCTCTTATTTAAAATCTTATTACGATGAAGACCTGTTAGAGCATCGTACATCCAATAATTATGGTGTAGATAAAGAGGGGAATCAGATCCCCACACTTATGGGCATGCAAACCATCAGACGCCTTCGCAAAAACTACATTGACAACCTCACTACTTATTTTAATTTCAATTTCAATACCGGCCCTTTAGCACATAAATTATTAGTCGGTTATGATTATATTCAAGAAGTATTTCCGAAAGGCAACTCCACCTATAATGCAAACGGTTTCTTAAGTCGCGATGGGAAAAGCACCATCAGCACCTATAAGCCGGCAGATAGTGCAAAATACATGATCGTAAACAATATGCCGGTTCCTAATGTGCCCTATTTTAATTTGGCCAACCCCGACTATTCCATCTCCGAAATCTCCAATTATCTCAATGTATCGCGCGAGGAAACACCTACTAAATACTATGTAAATGGAATCTATCTACAAGAGCAGCTTAAGTGGGGCAAATGGCAGGCATTACTAGGTTTTAGGCAAGAATTTTATACCGATATCTTAAATTACACGAAAGAAAATGAAGAAAAAGTAGAACAAAAAGCATTTATCCCACGCGTTGGTCTAGTATATACACCGCTAGAACCGGTGAGTTTTTATGCCACCTATACCGAAGGGTATCAACCACAAAGTGCCGGTACCATTGGTGATCCAGAGACCTACGGTGGACCCTTTGACCCGTTAATAAGTAATATGATTGAAGCCGGTGCAAAAATGGAATTCTTTCATAAAAACCTGGCGATAAATACCGCCTTTTATCGTATTGAACAAAACAACATCCTCGTGAATGCAAACGCCGAGGGCAACCCGGATCTACTTCGACAAATAGGTCAGCAGCAAGCAAAAGGGATAGAGCTAGATATTTACGGTAATGTACATCCCAACTTTAGTGTTACCGCCAACTTCTCTTATAATGTGGCAAAAATCACTAAAAGCGATGATGCGGAAGAGGTAGGTACCATCATGCCCAACGCGCCTAAAAGCCAGGGTAATCTTTGGATGAAGTATGCCTTTACAGGTCAAACACTCGAAGGTTTCGCCCTTGCCTTAGGCGCTAACTATGCGACCCGTCGAAACACAGATACAGATATCCTAAAGCTTCCTGCTTACTGGGTGGCCAATGCTGCTTTATTTTACCGCATTGACAAATTTAAACTTTCCGTAAATATGAACAACCTATTAAACAAGGTTTATTGGGTAGGAGGATTTGATTATGTACGCCTTTTTCCCGGCGCCCCCCGTAATTATATGCTGTCACTTGGTTATACATTTTAGATGGATAAAAACCGCTTTGCGATTCATGAGTTCCTTAAAAAGTAAAAGATGAACGAACTAATTATTTACGGATGAAACCTGCATAAATTGCCATATACAGAAGGCGATGAATAATTTGTGCAAGCTTCATTGCCATTAAAAGAACAATTATTCGAATGAAAAATGCAAAAAAAATAATCAGCTGGCTACATCTATGGTTGGGGTTAGCGGTAGGCCTAATCTTTAGCATCGCCGCGCTTACCGGCGCTATATTAGTGTTCGAAGAAGAGTTAGATCCGGTATTGTATCATTCGTTTTACTATATGGATAAGCCTGTTCCTGATCAGACGCCTCTGCCACTTGATAGATTAGCCCAACAGGCAACCCTATATGCTAAAGAAGACACCCTTCATTCCATGCTGATACCCGCCAATCAAATCAGCCAACGTAATATACTTTTCCAGACGACAGGAACACGGTTAGAACGAACACTTTTAGCCATTAATCCCTATACAGGGCAGCTCGAAAAAAAGATTGCCGGTAATAGGCATCTTTTTACAATGGCTGAAGACCTTCACCGACAATTATTCTTAGGCAAAATAGGAAAAGCAATTACCGGTGTTTGCTGCCTCTCATACCTCACCATCCTCCTTACCGGCTTAATCCTGTGGTGGCCCAAGAACAAAAAGATCCTACAACAGCGATTGAAGATCAAATGGGATGCGAAATTTAAAAGGCTAAACTGGGATTTACATGCCGTGGGAGGCTTTTATACCTTACCTATCTTATTGATCATTGCCTTTACAGGCCTTACCTGGAGTTACAAGTGGTTCAATGATGGTATCTTTTATTTATTTGATGGCAAAGGACCTCAAAAACTGGCAATACCTTATTATGCTGGCGCAAGCTCATCATCGCAGGGAGTATTACAGAAGACCTACATGCAGGCGCAAAAACTACTCCCCTATAACAGTGACATTACGATATCGCTTCCCGAAAAGGCATCTCCCATCATCCAGATCAGTAAGGAGCAAACAAATGCATCCGTACCGAATGTGGTTGATCGACTGTTATTTGATCAATACACCGGTAAACTAATCAAAAAAGAACTTTACGAAAGCCAGTCACAAGGTATGAAAGTACGGCGGCTTATTTTTCCTATCCATACCGGTAGTATATACGGCCTTCCCACTAAGATATTAGCTTTTTTATCCTGTCTTATTGGCGCCAGCCTGCCTATTACCGGTTTTATCATTTGGTTAAAAAGAAAAAAGAAAACAAAGAAGGCCGGCAAAAAAATGGTCGTTTATGCAAAACAACCAATATTACAATAACTTTTGCCTACAGCTGTCATTTCGCGGCCTTTTAGACATCCTCTACGGCAGCATATCCCATTTAAAACTACCTCTCGGTTTTAATTTTATTTAATAGGGTTACCCTTAAATTGGCAGCCTTTTTTGGCAGCGAAAGTTAACTTCACATCATCATTCGCGTTAGTTTTTAATAGTTGCCTACATGCTCACCATTCATCACATAAAAGATATTATAGAAGAAAGAAAACATTAATTATCTCCAATTTATTTAATTTTTATATAGCTTTGTTTATTCAGGATGTAAAATAAACCTTCATTACCAACCAATTAATTATCCTAACGATGGCATCACATGAGCCTATAGATCCCTATTTAATCGCGCAGCTCAAATTGGGCAGTGAGGCAGCATTCAGGAAAATTTATCAGCAATTACATCTTAAGGTTTACCGGTTTATTTTTGCTTTACTAAAAGATTCCTGTCAAAGTGAAGAAATATTACAGGAAACGTTCGTTAGTTTATGGGTAAACAGGCAGCACCTCAAGGGAGAGCTCCCCCTTTATCCTTATCTATACCTAACTGCGCGCCGGCTCACTATTGATGCCTTCCGCAAAGCAAGCAGCGAGCAGCACTTCAAAGAAAGGCTGCAGTTCTTACAGCTAGACAGCACGAACGAAACGGAAGAACAGATTCTGATGTCCGACTTGCAAAACCTCACCAAAGAGGCCATCAATATTTTACCACCACAACAGCGCATCATCTTTCAGTTAAGCAGAATAGAAAATTTATCTTACGATGAAATTGCTCTCCAACTAAATATCTCAAGAAATACCGTTCGTAACCACTTAGTAAGTGCGTTAAAAACATTAAGAGCACATTTTGTCAAACATGATATTATCTTATTTTTTATTTTTTTTCTGCTCCACTAGTTCGCTAAAGCCTTTCATCCGTTTTAATAATATACACCAGTTATAAACAATCTTTTCACGCACCAATGGAGGAGAACCCTATTGATCGTTTACGTCCCCTGCTTCGCGCCTACATGGATAACGCAATCAGCGAAGCTGAATTTGACGAGCTGGTACAACTTATTCAAGAAACAGCGGAAGAAGAAACACTTGCTTTGGCGATTGACGAGATCTGGCATGCCTCCGCGCAAAAAACACCCCTTAGCATTAATAGTGAACGGATTTATGATCAAATCTTGGCTGATCCACGCATTGCGCCCCCTAAATATGCTTCCAAAAGAAAGCTTATTCAATCCTTATGGCCTTTCATTGCCGGTGCCGCCGCATTTGTTTGCCTGGGCATTTTCTTATATGTGCAACAAAAGCCAACCGATCGCCGTGTTACGCACACCGATATCACCAGCAATTTATCAAAATCCATCGTTCCCGGGAGAAAAAAAGCCATATTAACCTTGGGCAATGGGAAACAGATCGCGCTCGATACAACATCTGAAAAAGCTCTTTCACAGCAATTAGGCACGACGATAAAAAAAGAACAAGGGAAACTATCATACATAAACGAAGTTACTTCCATCCAGCATACGAGCGTTGCTCAAAACACCATCAGCACACCTTACGGAAGTGAGTTTGAGCTTACACTGCCGGATGGCACGAACGTATGGCTCAACGCCGGCTCCTCACTTACTTATCCAACTCGCTTCAGCAAACACCAGCGGAGCGTTCAATTACTAGGTGAAGCCTATTTCGATGTTGCCAAGAGCAAAAACCAGCCTTTTATGGTGGACGCTAATGGAACGCATATAAAAGTATTAGGCACCCAATTTAATGTGCGCGCTTATCAAGATGAAGCAAATATAAAGACCACTCTGGTAAGCGGTTCACTCCTGGTAAAATCAAAAAAAATAAAACCCGGCCAACAAGCTATCACATTTTCACAATCCGAAAATATCAATGTACATGATATTGACATAGAAGAGGCCACCGCCTGGCGGAAAGGTTATTTCTTTTTTGCAGATGAAGAATTAACAACCGTAATGAATACGCTTGCAAGATGGTATAACATTGAGGTAAAGTACAGTGGCAATCTGCGCGGTAAAACGTTTGGCGGTACCATTTCCCGTTACGAAGATTTCCATCAATTGCTAAAAGCCATTGAGCTTACCGGATCTGTTCATTTTCAAGTAAAAGAAAGGAGGGTTATGGTATCACCCTGATGAATAGCCTTATTTAAGCAAAAGACCAGGAACGGCTTCAACGTCCCTGGCCAAAACTTAAATAAGACTCGGATTAATAAACGTATATCGCCCATTTAATAAACCGAAAATCAAATGTATAAAAAAAATACTGCACTTTTCCGTCGGTGGAAGAGTAGCATGCTCTTTAAACCTTTACTTCTTATGAAATTAGCGTTAATTGTTTTATTGATAAGCTTATTGGAAGTAAACGCCACTACCTATGCTCAACACATTAACTTAGAGAGAAAAGAAGCACCTTTAACAAGTATCTTTAAAGAGATCCAGAAGCAAAGTGGTTACAACATCTTTTACGATGTTAATATGATAAGAAATGCATTTCGGGTAAGCCTCCACCTACAAAAAGCTACATTAAAAGAAGCGATGGATCAAGCATTAAGGAATCAAGACTTAAGTTATGAGATTGTCGACAAAAATATTATCATCAAGAACATCGCAGGGAATAACATAACACAAGAGAGAACAATTACCGGCAGGGTAACCGATCAACAGCAGCAGCCTTTACCTGGAGTCACTGTGCGCTTGAAAGATGCCCGCACGGCAGGAAGTACCAATGCAACCGGTTATTACGCCATTAAGGTATCCAATCCACAGGCAGTGCTCGTTTTCAGTTTGATTGGTTATGGCACTGTAGAACGTGCCATAAGTGCAGACAATACACTAAATATTATATTGCAAGAACAGGCCGCCGATCTTAATGAAGTCGTGGTCGTGGGTTATGGCACTCAAAAACGCGTTGATCTCACAGGCGCCGTTTCTTCTGTAAATGCAAAGCAAATACAAAATTTACCTAGCCCTAGTTTAGATGGCGCTATCACAGGTAAAATGCCGGGCGTACAAGTTTCGCAAACAACCGGAGCACCGGGGGGCGGCATCGCTGTAAAGATAAGAGGGATGGGTTCTATCGGCGCGGGCAATGAACCACTATATGTGATTGATGGCTTTCCCATCACTGCAAATTATAATCAAGGCGACAATCCCTTGAATTCCTTAAATCCAAACGATATACAATCTATTGAAGTATTAAAAGATGCATCATCCACAGCCATTTATGGATCAAGGGGAAGCAATGGTGTGATTATCGTAAGCACCAAAAGCGGGCAATCAGGAAAAATGAAGATTGATCTGGATGCCTATACCGGGTTCCAGCGCGTCACTAAATATATGGACCTGATGAATGCGCAAGAGTATGCCGAATACATCATCGATTCCCGTAATAATGCCTGGATAGATGCTGGTGGCGATCCCAGCGCACCCAATGAAGAACGAGGCGCTATTTACCAGATTTTGCCGGCACTGCAAAATCCAGCGGCGCTGGGTGAAGGCACCGATTGGCAAAAAGAAGTGCTACGCACAGCTCCCACACACAACTTGCAGCTCACCTTTTCGGGTGGTAACGAACGCGTAAATTACATGACCAGCGCGGGTTATTACAAACAAGATGGGATTATCCTAAATTCCGATTTTGAGCGTTATTCTTTCCGCGTAAACCTAGATGCCAATGCCTCTAAGAAATTCCGAATAGGGCTCAATTTAACACCCGCCTATACCGTTAGCAATCCGGTAACAGCAGAAGGGCATTTTAGCGATGGTGCAATTGTACTGAGCTCATTGATGATGGCTCCCCACCTTCCGGTTTATAACGAGGATGGCAGCTACACCACGGGGCTTACCCTGGGTAATGGATTTAGCAGCTTGGAAAATCCTGTAAAAGTAGCAAACGAACGCGTTAGGCACCGCAATCAGTTTAGACTGCTGGGCACATTATTTGGGGAATATTCCTTTTCCGATCATTTACGTTATAAATTATTGGTAGGTACCGATCTACAAAACTATAAACAGAATACATTCAACCCATCCACTGTTGGCTTTGATGGAAACCCTGCGCCCGTGATTCCCACTGCCGACTATAATTCACAGGAATCCTATAATTGGTTGGTAGAACACACCTTAAATTACACAAAAGACTTTAATCGGCACCACATAGATGCCCTCGCAGGTTTTACGGCGCAAAAGGTTCGTGCCGATATCGCTGCCATTTCCGCTACCAATTTCCCGAATGATCTCGTGCAGACCATCAATGCCGGCATTGTATCGGCTGCCTCCACATCGGCACTCGAATGGTCGTTACTCTCCTACCTGGCACGGGTAAATTATAATTACGACGGCAAATATTTATTTACCGCAACCGTCAGGCGAGATGGATCCTCACGCTTTGGCTCCAATAATCGTTGGGGAGTATTCCCTTCTTTCTCGGGAGGTTGGCGGCTATCGGAAGAAAGTTTTATGGACAACCTCAGCTTTATCCAAGAACTTAAGTTGCGTGCCAGCTATGGTTTCACCGGAAATAATTTTATTAACAACTATGATCATCTGGGGCTATTATCGATGCGAAATTATGTTTTCGGCGGAGAAGGAGGTACCATTGCAAACGGTATTGGGCCAAACACCCTTAGCAATGCCAATCTCAGTTGGGAAAAGAACCGTCAGCTCGATGTAGGCCTGGAATTAGGGCTCTTCGATGGTCGTCTGTTTTTCGTTGCCGATTACTATCGAAAAATCACCTCCGATCTTTTATTGAATGTTCCTGTGCCTTCCCTAACCGGATACACCCTTGCCCGACAAAATATCGGGAAAGTAAAAAATCAAGGCTGGGAATTTGGCCTTACCTCTCAAAACCTCACTAATAACCTGAAATGGACTACCGATCTCAATTTCTCCCTCAATCGAAACACGGTATTAGCACTCGGGCCAAGTGGCGAACCGCTCTTCGGCAATTACGAACAGATCACGAACAGCCATATTACAGAAATAGGGAAGCCCATGGGTAATTTTTACGGCTACCAGCTAATCGGCATCTTCCAGACACAAGAAGAGATCGATAATAATCCAAGTTTTGCCGATTCAAAACCAGGCCAGTTTCGCTTTGCAGATGTAAACGGAGATGGGCGTTTGAGTATAGACGATCGCACCATCTTAGGGAACCCACAGCCCGATTATATTTTCGGTATCACGAATACCTTTTCTTATAAAGGTGTGGAGTTAAGCTTTTTGATACAAGGTGTACAAGGCAATGAAATTATGCATCTTGGGAGGAGGTTCTACGCTAATTTTGCAGGAACTGCCAACGGTCTAAAGGAGATGAACAACCGCTGGCGTTCCGTTGAAGATCCGGGAGATGGTTTTACCCCTCGCGCCAATCGCGATCTCTCTCGCTATAGCAGCAGTAATGCCAGTGCCAATATATCCTCCACCCATATAGAAGATGGTTCTTTCATCCGCTTACGAAACATATCCTTAGCCTATAATCTCCCCGGCCGCCTTATAGAAAAGTTTTCACTTCGAGCAGTACGGGTATATGCTAACGCACAGAATCTATTTACCATTAGCAATTATACCGGGTATAACCCAGAAGTAAGCGTGAGCGGAATCAGTGCACTTACGCCAGGAGTAGATTATGGCGGATACCCTATTTCCAAGGTAATTACAGTTGGTTTTAATGTTGGCTTTTAGAAAAGATATTATGAAGAACATACTATTATACTGTTTATTTATATGCATATTAAACAGCGGATGTAAGAAAGACTTTTTAGGCCGCGCGCCCATTTCCGATACCGATACAGAAAACTTTTATCGCAGCCCAGAAGATATGCTGCAAGCCGTAAATGCGGCCTATTCCTACCTTAGGGAAAATGGTCAGTACGGACAAACACTTTATGCGGTGGGGGAAGTAGCCTCAGACAATACTGAGATATTAGATGCACAGGCTGGTATCGATATCAGTCAGATTGATGATTTCACCACCTTGACCAATAATGGCCTATTGGACGATATGTGGAATCACCATTATAAGGGCATACTATCATGTAATGCGGTGATAGATCGTATCGGAAACGTAGCCATGGACGAAGCGCTCAAAAATCGTTATATTGCCGAAGCGCGCTTCCTCAGAGCACTCATGTATTTCAATATGGTGAGAACATTTGGTGATATCCCATTGGTAACCAAGGAAATTTTAAAGCCCGAGGAAGGGTATGCTTACACCCGAAACCTTAGTACCGAGGTATATGAGCAGATTATAACAGATCTCGAGTTTGCCGCGCAGACCTTACCTATTCGTTATGCTGCCGCTGATCTCGGCAGAGCAACGGCCGGTGCAGCCAGGGGATTATTAGCGAAGGTTTACCTTACTAGGCAAAACTGGGAGCAAGCCGCTACCCAAGCAAAATTGGTGATCGATTTAGGAATTTATATGCTCATGCCTGAATATGCAGACGTATTTGCTATCTCCAATAAAAATGGCCCCGAATCCTTATTTGAAGTACAGTACAAAAAAGGCGGTTACGGACTGGGCAGCCCCTTTAACAACCGTTTCGCCCCCCGTCAATCAGGCCAATTGGTTTCCACCATTGGCGCGGGCACCGGACATAATCATCCAACGGCCGAAATGGCCAGTGTATATGAGGTGGGCGATAAGCGGAAAGAAGCGGCCATGGCAGAAGGTTATCAGAATGGCAATCAATTTGTGGCTGTAAGATATGTGAAGAAATATTTAGACCCCGCATTGTTTGAAGCAGGGGATGCTGATAATAATTGGCCCATACTCCGCTACGCTGATATTTTACTGATGCGCGCAGAAGCCTTAAACGAGCTTGGATACACCCCTAACGGCGAAGCCTTTGAGCTATTAAACCAGATTCGGAAACGTGCCGGTCTATCCGAAAAAGATGCCACTACCCTACCCGATCAAGTTAGCTTTAGAGATGCTCTCGCCCAAGAACGGCGTGTAGAACTGGCCTACGAAAACCATCGTTGGTTCGATCTGGTACGCACAGGCCGTGCGCTGGAAGTGTTGGGTCAAAAAGGTGAAAACATCCAATCCCACCAATTGTTGTTTCCAATACCACAAGTTCAAATAGATATTAACCCCGATCAGATTAAACAAAACCCTGGATACTAATGAAAACTTCCTCCGTTCTTATAACCTTACTGTTACTATTTTCTTACTCCTTTGGGCAACAAGCAATTCATCCCGATAAGCAATATGCAGAAGCAAAACTAATTCAAAAAAAAGCAAATGGGTTCAAAGGCATTTGGTATATGAACCAACCATCCAATGACACCTATGTTTATAAATACAGTGGTGGTCTTGCTACCTATCCCGCTAACCATCGCCCTTTTGCCATCTATGCCGATCAAGTTAAAAAAACCTTTTTTTGCTTCGGCGGTACCGACGAACAAAACAGTACACTGCTGCATAACGTGTCTTATTACGATCATCGAACCGGAAAAATAGCCAATCCAACGATCCTGTTAGATAAAAAAACCACAGATGCCCATGATAACCCAGTAATCTCCATAGATGATGACGGCTATATTTGGGTATTCTCTACTTCTCACGGCGTAGCACGTCCTTCTTATATTTCAAGATCGAGGAAGCCTTATAATATCAAAAAATTTGATATCATCAACGCCACTGAAAAAGTGGGGGGAGCAAGCAAAGCATTTAATAACTTCTCTTATTTTCAGGTGTATTACCTTTCTGGAAAAGGTTTCATTGCGCTCTTTACCAAATACAACAATAAAGGGCAACGAGTTATCGGCTTTAACACCAGTCAAAACGGTATCAGCTGGAATGAATGGCAAGTACTTGCACACATTGAAGAAGGACATTACCAGATCAGTGCTGAGCAAAATGGCAAAATTGGCGTTGCCTTTGATTATCATCCAAAAAGGAAAGGACTAAATTATCGAACGAATTTATATTATCTCGAAACGGTAGATTTTGGAAAAACGTGGAAAACGGCATCAGGCGAACGTGTTCAGCTACCATTAACCGACAAGCATAACCCTGCTCTCATTAATGATTATGCGGCGAGTAAGTTAAACAGTTACCTGCTAGACATCAATTTCGATGAAAGCGGCAAGCCGCTCATTTTAACTATTACCAGCAAAGGTTATCAAGCCGGGCCGCAAAATGCTCCACGAAATTGGGTTTTAACACGTTTTCAGTCGGCACAATGGGTCAATCACATTATCACACAATCAGATAGTAACTATGATATGGGTTCGTTATATGTGAAAGGAGATAGTATCAGTGTTATTGGCCCCACTGTAGATGGTCCCCAGGCCTACAATCCAGGCGGTGAAATTGCCCGCTGGAGCAGTCATGACGGTGGAGAGAACTGGCAAATGACGCAGCTCACGAAAAACAGTACGATGAATCATGGTTATGTTAGACGCCCGCTACATGCCCAACCAGATTTTTATGGCGTATGGGCCGATGGCAATGCCAGAAAACCATCTCCTTCGCATCTTTATTTTATGCATGCCGACGGACAGGTATTTCAGCTACCTATCCAAAACACCAAAAAGTTGATTAAGCCACAAGCACAACCCTTACAGCCATGACGTGGACACCAATTATAAACCCGATGCCTTCCATGATCCTCTCCATTCTGATCGCTCTACTCCCTATTTTAACTATTTTTTGGGCGTTAATCATCAAGAAAATGAAGGGTCACCATGCCAGTATATTAGCGACACTGGTGGCCTTTCTAATTGCATTTGCGGTCTATCAAATGCCTGCTAAACTAGCCGTACTCGCCACACTCTACGGTTTCATTTATGGTCTATTCCCAATATGCTGGATCATTATCAATGCCCTATTCCTTTTTAACCTCACTGTAAAAAGCGGCTCTTTTATAGTCATTAGGCATTTCATCGCGTCCATTACTGCCGATAGGCGACTACAAGTGCTACTCATAGCCTTCTCTTTTGGCGCCTTTTTAGAAGGAACAGCAGGTTATGGCGCACCCGTAGCCATTACCGCAGCCATGCTGGCAGGTTTAGGATTTAAGCCCCTATATGCAGCAGGTATCTGCTTAATCGCCAATACCGCGCCAGTAGCATTTGGTTCGGTAGGCATCCCTATCAGTGTCTTATCGCAAGTATCCGGTCTTTCCGAAACGGCACTATCACAAATGGTGGGCAGAACACTTCCCATCCTATCGTTTGTGTTACCATTTTACCTGATTACACTACTAGCAGGTATCAAAAATACAAAAGCAGTATTCCCGGCCATCTTCGTATCTGGTATTTCCTTTGCCCTATTACAATGGTTTTCCTCAAACTATCTAGGGCCGACACTGCCCGACATTATAGCCGGGGTAGGTTCTATGTTAGCATTAATTCTGTTCTTGAAATACTGGCAGCCCAAGCATATATGGCACTTTGAAGGAGAGCAGACAGCCACCGTAAGTGCCAAAAAACATTACTCAAAACAACAACTGCTCAAGGCTTTCAGTCCTTTTTTATTACTTACCCTCTTCATAATCCTGTGGGGGCTAAGTCCGATAAAAAGTTTATTAGACCAATTAGGAAGTATCGAGATTAGCATGCCCGGTTTACATCAGGTATTAGCAAACGATCAGGGAGTACCGCTATCCAAAATTATTAGATTTAATTATCTTTCCACCCCAGGTACGGCCATATTAATTGCTTCCTTACTTTCCTTACCTATCATAAAATTTTCTTTTAAGGCCGCGCTTTCCACCTATGTAGCTACGCTTTTACAATTGAAATATGCCATATTGACAATCAGTTTCATCATGGGCTTTGCCTATTTGCTAAATGATTCGGGTATTACCCTAACCCTCGCAATGGCAATGGCCAATACAGGTAAACTTTTTCCATTTTTTGCTCCCATTTTAGGATGGCTAGGTGTATTTATTACGGGATCAGATACCTCCTCCAATGCCTTATTTGGAAAATTGCAATATGAAACGGCCAGTAAGATTGGCGTAAACCCCGTTGTTGCGGTTGCAGCGAATGCCTCCGGAGGTGTAGTAGGCAAGATGATTTCTCCGCAATCCATTGCTGTGGCAGCAGCAGGTGGCGGATTAATCGGTCAGGAATCACAACTACTGCGCTTCACCATCAAACATAGTCTTATATTATTATTTATGATCAGTTTACTGGTATTCATGCAGGCCTATGTTTGGGAATGGCTCGTGCCGACCACCTAATTATATCAAATGTGCTTATGTGCAAAGCATAAGCACAAAATTTTACTACCCAACAAGAAACCGCTCTTCCGTATGCATACTTAAAACCTCCAACCTATCTCCCACACGGATTAATCCAGCACCAGTATGAATTAAATTTTGACCAAACATAATCTTCTTATTTTTAGAACGATAAGAAGCCAATGTTTTTAAAGGTTCTTTCGCTTTCTCGGCTGTTTGCTGATCGATCGTGGTTACGACACAACGCGCACAAAGTTTCACGCCATAAAAGTCGATATTCCCTATTCGGATATGATGCATTACGTCCTCTTCAAAGGCATGTCCACCGCTAAATACAATATTAGGCCTGAATCTATTCATTGGTAAGGGTTCATCCAAACGGCCATTCAAATCATCTAAAGAAGCCTGTCCAATTGTCAAAAAAGGATAAGCATCAGAAAAAGAGGTAATCATCCCATCAGGTGCATACTGTTGATCCACCTGACGGTGCGTACGCTCAGGCATATAAACAAGCCTACACTTCATCGCCAGCGCATCACTGAACCAATCATCCAATTCCTTCTTTACCAATACCCCTTTACAGGTATCATTCCAGATGGTAAACAGCTGCTCGTCCTGTCCCTCCTGGTAAAAAGGCACCTTTACAACTTCCATACGGGGGTGTGTCAATGATAATCCCCCCTCTTCAATCGCCACTTTTATTAAAGCCATTTGAGCAACCTCCCGTTGTGTAAGAAATCGGTTATGCGCGTCAACCAGCATCCAGCGCCGATCGTATTTAAATCCACGGTCCGTAACTTCCGCAGAAGAAAGCGATACCCCGCCTAATGATTTTATGGGATAAATATAGAGTTCACTTATGGTAAGCATGTTTGTAAATAGATTTAATAACAAAAATAGAAAAACTCCATTGCTCCGCAAAGTGGAGATTTATTGCAGATATCACTCTTCTCACCGAAGCAATTTCAAAAGTCATTCCTTTATTTACGAAAACGTTATCGTAGATTTTTAAATGATTAAACACTTCTTATTAACATATTTTCTGTAATTAAGCGTTGTTTTAGGTAAATAAAAAACTAGTCAAAAACCAGTATGAGTCCAATTTAAACAGTAAACGCATTAATGATGAAGATTCCGTGGCAAAAAAATAAAAGATTATATCTCTAAAATTGAGGCGCTTTTCAAGAATTTAAATTCTCTTCTTAGCGTTATTAGCCCTCTCATAAGAAACAAAACTCTCCAGAAATGTAGCATCCTACATCTCCGGTGGTGTCCTTATGCACAATTTTGAAATAATGTAAGCTAAGCTTTATTAACCTTAAAACAAATTATGAGCCTAATATGATTACAAAGGCTTCATCTAACCATTTTAAAAAAACAAACAGATGAAATTTAAGAACCTAATGAGCCGACAGAAGTTTAAACGAGACGTTTTACTGCTGTCTTTATTTTCTTATTCTTGCTTTTCTGCCTCTGCTGTAATGGCAGTCGCCCCTCCTGCACATGTAGCAGCGCTGAGCGATAATCTGAACAGACAAGAACGAGAAATTCGAGGAAAAGTATTAGATGAGAACAAACAAGCCCTAAGTGGAGCCACGGTGGCCATCAAAGGAACGACGAAGAAAGTTTCCAGTGGTGCAGATGGTACCTTCATTATCCAGTCGGGTTCTCCGGCCGATGTATTGGTCGTTTCCTTCATAGGGTACCAAGCCTCCGAACATGTATTAAGTGCCGGTCAACCTGCACAGATCATTATCACCCTACAACCTGATGAAGAAAATGCGCTCGAAGAAGTAGTGGTAGTAGGTTACGGTAGTCAACGCAAACAAGATGTAACCGGAGCCGTTTCATCGGTAAGCGCAAAGGCAATTGCCGAAGTACCCGTTGCCCAAGCATCGCAAGCACTACAAGGTAGAGCTGCTGGAGTACTGGTAACCAACACCAACAATAGGCCTGGCGGAGCAGCCACGGTACGTATCCGCGGTAACCGATCTTTTTCAGCCGGTAATGATCCCTTGTACGTAATCGATGGAATTCCGATAACAGGCGGACTAGAAGACTTTCCTCCACAAGACATCGCCTCGATGGAAGTGTTAAAAGATGCCTCTGCAACAGCCATTTATGGTTCCCGGGGGGCAAATGGCGTCATCATTGTCACCACCAAACGGGGCGGTACGACAGGAAAAACGACTGTAAGTTATGACAACTGGTTTGGTTTCTCCAAGGCATATAAGCAGATCGAGATGATGAATGGCCAGCAATTTGCGGAGTTCAAAAGAGAATCACGGAGAGCTACCGGCAATTATGATGATAGCGACCCAAATGCCGATCAAAACACCTCCGGCTTATTTGACCCCGTAGAACTTCGTTCTATTGCAGAAGGGCGTAGCACCAACTATCAGGATCTTATGCTGCAAACAGGCCACAGCATGAACCATTCACTCAGTGTGTTAGGTGGGTCAGAAAAGACGCAATTTAACGTCAGTTTTAACTACATGAATGATCAGGGCATCATACCTGTACAAGATTTCAGCCGTTATGCGATGCGCGTGAACATCGATCATCGAATCAGTGATCGAGTACGTATCGGTACCTCCATGTTAGGGAACTATAGTATTACCAATGGACAAAGCTTAAACCCTTACGATGATACCCTGCTAGAAAACCCACTGGGTATTCCCTATGACGAAAATGGCGAACTTATTTTCTTACCCACTACCGATGGTTTACGCAGCAATCCCCTAGCCGAATTGGTACCGGGGGCCTTGTTAAACAAAAATAAACGCATGCGGCTTTTCACCAGCATTTACGGTGAAGTCAAATTAGCGGAGGGGTTTACCTATCGCTTAAATTTCGGTCCAGACCTTATTCACAGTCGCATTGGCAACTTTCAGGGGAAACAAACCAATGCCCGCTTAGGAGGTACTGCAGCAGCACAGGGTAATGAAGACTTGGTATTTAACTATACCTTAGAAAACATTTTAAAATATAATAAAACCTTTAATGAAAAGCACGCCTTGGAAGTTACCGGTTTATTCGGTTTGCAGCATCGCCAACAAGAAGCTACCGATATCAGTGTAAGAGGAATCCCTGTAGAAGAGATGCAGTATTTCAATTTCGGGGCAGCAGAAGAAATTTTAGGAACAGGAAGCGACTTTCAGCGCTGGGATATTGTATCGTATATGGGTAGAGTGAATTATATATTTGATGATCGTTTCCTTGCTACCCTAACCGCCAGAGTTGACGGATCTTCCCGTTTCGGCAGCAATCATCGTTATGGATTTTTCCCTTCCATCGCAGTAGGGTGGACCATCAGCAACGAGTCGTTCATGCAAGACAATAACATTTTTGACCTGCTAAAATTACGCGCAACCTATGGCTCAACCGGCAATACCGGTATAGATCCTTACGGTACGCAAGGTTTATTACAGCGAACCAGCTATGCGTTTGATGAGAACGCGGGATACGGCTTTCGGCCAAATCAGTTGCGCAACGACAATTTAAAATGGGAAACCACCAGGCAATTCAATGCCGGTATAGATTATGCCATATTAGGTGGAAGAATATCAGGTGCTGCAGAATTTTATATTCAGCAAACCAAAGATCTTTTGATGGAACGCCAGTTGCCTTTTACAAGCGGTTATGGTTCCGTTATGGAAAATGTAGGTTCCACAAAAAACGTAGGCTTTGAGTTTAGTCTTTCCTCTACCAATATTAAACCTGAAAACGAAAAGGGCTTTTCATGGAACACGGACCTAAACTTTGCCACCAACAAAGAAAGTATCACAGAATTGTATGGCGGAGCACAGGATGATGTAGGAAACCGTTGGTTTATAGGTCATCCGCTCCAAGTATATTACGACTTTGAAAAGACAGGTATCTGGCAAAGCAATGAAGTAGATGAAGCCGCTAGTTATGGAAGAGTACCCGGTGAAATCAAAGTAAAAGATCAAAATGGCGACGGCGTCATCAACGATCAGGACCGCGTTATTTTGGGTAACAATAGGCCTACCCTAACCGGTGGCTTAACCAACCGTTTTGGCTATAAAGGTTTTGATCTCTCGGTATTCTTATATTTCAATCTCGGTAACATGATTTACAGCAGCTTTCATGAGGTTCACAACACCTTATTTGGCCGCTACAATAATTTGAATGTTAATTACTGGACCCCCAACAATCCAACAAATGAATATCCGCGGCCCAATCAAAATCAAGAGAAACCTGTTTATAACACCTCTATGGCCTATTTTAGCGGTTCCTTCCTAAAGATACGGAACATTAATCTTGGCTATAATTTCCCGGAGCGTATCGCCGCGAAGATTGGCGCACAATCATTAAGGTTCTATGTAAGCGCGCAGCAACCGCTGATCTTCTCCTCTTACGTCAACAAGCATCAGGGTGTAGATCCCGAAGGCATAGATTTTAACGCAGATAGTGAAAATCTGCCGGTAAACACTCCTCCAAGCCGCACTTGGCTTTTTGGTTTAAACATTAAATTTTAGCAACCATGAGAACAATATTAATCATATGTATTTTGGCCGCAGGACTATCCATTTCCTGTAAGAGCATGCTCGATGAAGAGATTCACTCGCAGGTAAACGATAATTATCTATCTACACCCGAGGGCTTTGAAGATGGTGTAAAGGCCGCATATTCAACCTTAAGAACCTTCCATGCCAACGAGATGGGTATGACGATGACGGTTTTTGGTACAGACACCTATACCATGGGTTCAGATGGCTCTTATAAATTCATTAACGAGTATTCCTCACAATTTGATCCACGTACGGCTTATGTACGCGATCTATGGAATGGTTTATATATAGGCATCAATACCTGCAATGCTGTTATTGATCGGGCAAATGATATCGAAGGCCTAACAGAAGAGCAGCGTAATACACGGGTGAGCGAAGCACGGTTTCTGCGTGCCTATTATTATTTCACGCTCATACAGCAATTCGGTGCCGTACACCTCAGCACTGCCGAAACCAAAGAGCCAACAACGCAGGCCTCGCGTGCTAGCATAACAGACGTTTATCAGGTCATTGAAGATGATCTACGTACTGCCGTGCAAAATTTACCTGCCACCCAAACAGATTATGGAAGAGCAACCAAACCCGCAGCAGAACATTTGCTCGCTAGGGTATTACTTACAAGAGCCACCTCAGAAGCAGCAAAAGATAGTGATTACGCCGATGCCGCGACCTTGGCTGAAGGAGTCATTAACAACTACAGTTTTCGTTTGTTAGATGATTTTGCATCCGTATTTGTACAAGGTGCAGGAGAGCGTAATGATGAAGTGATCTGGGCGGTGCAATATACCAAAAATGCCCTTACCAATGGTGCCGATGCCGATGCCGACGGTACGGGAAATTCTGCGCATCGCTATTTTCTGATGGAATATGATGTACAGCCCGGCATGAACCGAAATCTGGCAGATGGGCAACCTTGGAAGCGTTTCATGCCTACCAATTACACCCTGAACACCCTCTTTGCCGATCGCATAAACGATACCCGTTATAAAAAGAGCTTTAAGGATGTATTTTATTGCAGTAAACCTGGAACCTATACAGTTAACGGTAAAGAAGTCACCTATGCATTGGGCGATACGGCTATATGGCTGCCCGGCTACAAATTAGATCCAGCCGTTAAAGCTTCCAAGAACTTTTTGGTAATAGAACCTGATGCCTATACCAAAAAGTTATATCCTACCCTCGTCAAGTTTTTGGACCCAGAGCGGCCCGACATCAATTATGAATTTGGGTCGAGAGACTTTCTGGCATTTCGATTAGCCGAAACCTGCCTGATTGCAGCAGAAGCCTTTATGTACAGTGGTCAAACAGACAAAGCCGTTACCTATATCAATATGGTACGTGCACGGGCTGCTTACAGTGGATTAGACGAAGCAGCCGATGCCACACATCGCCAGGCCATGCTGGTTACCGCTGCAGATCTGAATATCGACTTTATCCTCGAAGAGCGCGGAAGAGAATTATTGGGAGAGCAACTTCGTTGGTATGATTTAGTGCGCACCCACCAATTGGTGCAACGCGTGCAAGCCTATAATCCCGATGGTGGAAAGAATATCAAAGATTACCATGTGCTACGCCCCATTCCGCAAGATCAAATAGATCGTACAGAAGGAGGCACCAGTAGTTTCCCACAAAATCCGGGATACAATTAACGATTATTTAACGCGTATAAAAATAGGCGGGTTTTTAAGAAAAACCCCGCCTATTTTTATACTTAATATTCAACCTGCAAAGCAAAAGGCAATACGCTTAAGTCTATATAATATCAGAAAAAATACCTATGTTTGATTGAATATTTCACAAATATTCACATATTTATACATAAATAGCACAATGCTATCGCGTGTTTTCAAGCATAAATCATATACAAAAACTGATCATTATGGATACCTTTTATGAAATCCCTTTAAAGGAAGCTATCACTTGGACCAAAAATTGGCGCAAATACAAACAATCGCATGGTAAAAAGAAAAATGAATATATCCGGGCCTTTCGGGTAGATTTAGCAGAGCTTGATGAAATCAGGCGGGAAAAGGGTACAGAACATGTACGTATTTATTTCGGGCTGGAAGAAAAAGATGGGGTTATGATCGAAAAGCTTGTGTTGGTAGGTGTTGATGATGAAGATAATGATATAATCGACATCAAGTCCCTTTCGGCGCAGCCAACATCCAGTGGTACATTCGATTTTTCCAAACCGTGCCCTCCTACCTGCTCGGAAGAAAATGTATTAAACAGTGATGAAACAGTTATTTAGATACATACCCGAAATACTCATTAATTATTCATCATTCGTATTACTATTTCCACTTTATTTTGTCTTAGTAGATTTTAAAAGGTTTCCACTCGTTTTAGAGTCGCTTAGTTATTATCTTATAACAGCGTCCATAACGGAATTGATAGCAACAGGATTATGGTTTTTTAGCATTAATAATTTACCCCTCCTGCATGTTTACACTCCCCTTGAGCTTGCCCTGTTAACCTGGTTTTACAGGCATCTCTTACCTCCTCATTTAAACAAGTGGGCTAAGCGCGTGGTGGTCGGTTTTATAGCCTTGGCATTCATCAATGCATGCTGGTTTCAATCTATCTTTAGTTTCAACACCTATGCCAGAAGTTTAGAAGCGCTCATCGTTATAGGTTATTCGCTTGTTTTCTTCTTTAAGGAAATCAATGATCCAGGAGGAGAAGTTATTTTCCGCAAGCCAGCTTTCTGGATTAATGGGGGCTTCCTTCTGTATTTTTCCGGAAATTTGATCCTCTTTTTAGGCAGCAACTCCATCTTGTCATTTGGCCCTACCTTTAACGAGTTGGTGTGGGCGCTACATGCAGTTTTTTATATATTTCTATATCTATTTATTGGTACAGGCTTATGGATGTTTCATCGAAAATAGATCTTCAACTCCTATTATTGGCGGGTATGCTCGGCATGTTTATGCTATCTGGCGTCATTATAATCTTTATTATTCTGTATCAGAAACGTCTATATCGAAACAAGCTGCAGTTGCATCAGCTGAAAGCGGAGCACCAGCTCGCGTTGCTATATAATAATATTGAAACGACCGAAATAGAGCGCAAGCGTATAGCACGTGATTTACATGATGATATCGGCAATCTCTTTGCTACCCTTCATTTATATCTTAATCAGCTAAAATTATCCGGATCAACTTTTCCCGAAACCGCTACCCCACTGCTTGAAGAAAGCAGTACCTTGATCAGTCAGGGCATGGAGCAGATTAGACGGATCAGTCATGATCTATTACCGCCCGGTTTAACGCTATTCGGTTTAGTGCCGACGTTGAAAGACTTATGCCATAAAATTAACGCAGACGATTTCAGCATCAATTTCGTAGCCGCCCCCATACAGACAGCCCTTCCTGAACAGGTATCTTTATCCATTTATCGCATTGTACAGGAACTCTTGAACAATACAATGAAACATGCGAAAGCCACAAAAGTCTTCATCCATTTAGAAAACGAGCTTGAAAAAAAACTAACATTAACATATGAAGACGATGGTATCGGTTTATCCAATGCAGGCGAAATAAGTAAAGGCCTTGGTCTGAGCAATATGGAGAACCGCGCCAACATGATTGGAGGACACATACACTTTGTATCACAAAAGCACAAGGGATTCACCGCTACATTGGAGGTTCCACTAAATAAATAAGCGAATGAGCGAAAAAAAAATACAGATAGCCGTTGCTGACGATCAGATTTTGTTTCGTAAAGGGCTGATAAAGCTGCTACAAAATTTCTCCCTGTTGGAAGTTACTATAGAAGCAGAAAATGGTAAGCAGCTCCTCGAAAAAATTGGCCAGTCTGCTACGCTTCCAGACGTAGTGCTGCTAGATCTCAGTATGCCCGAAATGAATGGTATAGAAACCACCAAGTACCTGCATACTACCTACCCCGATATTAAGATTCTAATGCTGTCCGTTCACGATGACGACAACTACATCGTACATCTTTTAGCATGTGGTGCCAGCGGCTATCTCGAAAAGAACGCCGATCCAGAAGAAGTGCTCCGTGCCATTACTTCAGTAGTACAAGATGGCATTTATTTTAATAAAAAAACACTCCATGCCATGCAGCATAACCTCAGTCATCCAACAAGAAAAAAAATTATACTTGATGATCCCCATCATGACCTAACCCTTCGCGAAATAGAGGTGCTCGAACTGATCTGCCAGGAGCTAACCGCAGCAGAAATAGCCGATAGGCTTTCCTTGAGTGTCCGCACCATTGATGGGCACCGCAATAACCTCCTACGGAAAGTCGGCGCACGCAACACTGCAGGCTTAGTTAAGTTTGCTATTATGAACGGTATCATAACCATCCAACATTAAATCCTCCGCATTAGCAGGTAAAAATACCTGATTTTGAAAACAGGTATTTTTACGCTTATCGATGATCCTTCCATCTGCTTAATTTGTATTGACAAGTACGGCCTTGATTTTTACACGCATCAAGATCTTGTTTAAAGATCAACCTAAACCTGTGGGTTGATGTTTATCACCCTTGCCTTTTAACTAAACAGGTCGGAAAATTTCCGACCTGTTATTCCTATTTTACCAAGCAAATACTCATTTTAAAGGCCGTCGTTCCAGCCTGGATTCTGTGAAAGATTCGGATTGAGTTGCCTTTCCTGAATGGGAATAGGATACAAATAATCCCTATTCTCATCAAATTTCTTATCAATCTTCTCATTTACCACTACATTTCCGCCATCTTCACCCTTTTCCAATGAAACATCCGTTCCTAATTTTAAGAATTGTATGCTCCCCGTGGGTTTCGTCCCCGTATAAATCTGCACATCCGCATTCCCGTCATTATTAAAATCATAGCTTCCCAATCCAGGGAAGTACATACCCTTAAATTGCTTTGTTAGCAGATGTCCCTCCTTCCAGCGCATCAGATCATCCCAGCGGAAAGACTCCATTACCAGCTCAATACGCCTTTCGCGTCGTACCTCCAAAATAAGCCCCTTGTTCGCACCATTTACCTGCAGGTATTGCGCGGCCAAGTAAGGATCCGGAGCAATGTTCGCTGCAGCCAGGTCTATCCCGGGCATTCCCACCCTTTCCCGCAGTTTATTAATAGATAGGTCCAAATCCGCCTGCGTAACATTCCCTAATTCAGCTTTCGCCTCCGCATAGTTTAGTAGCACTTCACCCAACCTGAAAACCGGCATATCATTTTCAGAGCGGTTATACGAATCATATTTCACATCCCCCACAAATTTGATCACCTGATAGCCCGTCATACTTGCGCCGAACTGCGGCACCTCCTCAGCAGCTCCACCGATCCGTTGATAACCCGGTGTACGGATGGTTTGTGAAAGGCGTGGATCCCGATCTTGCACCTCTTGGTAAAATTGCATAGTCTCATAGCCCACCTTATCCGTAAAGCGCGAACCATCCTTCATGAGGTAACTATTCACCAATTGCTTTTCCAGGCCCGGTCGGCCGTAAGACGAAGTAATCGTATAATAGTTCACATTGTGCCATATCTGCAACGCATCACTAAAGCGGCGGGTTAAAATCACTTCATTTTCATCCGAGTTCACCGCCGCAAAAAGCTCTAAATAAGATTTATCGGGCGTTGTCTGAAATAAAACATAAGGCCCTTCCGCAATCAATGTTCCCGCAGCAGCAGCAGCTTCGGTCAGAAAGCGTTCATAGTCGGGCAAAGCAAACTCCGTATGGTATTTCCTAAAAGTACCTTCGAACAAAGCAATGCGCGATTTAAGCGCCAGGGCCGTCCACTTATTCACCTTTTCGACCGACTTCCCCGTCGGCAGGTTCGCAATAGCATAATCAATATCAGCCATAATAGAATCCATCACTACCGTGCGCGGATCTCTGGGCTGTGTCAAAGCCGCTTCATCACCCTCCTCAATTACCTTCGAATACCAAGGAGCATCGCCAAAGCGTCTCACCTTATTAAAATAAAACCAAGCCCTAAAAAAACGGGCAATGCCCACATAAGGTTTTGCCTTATCCTCCGGCACCGTTCTATTATAATTGGCCATGAAATAATTAATTTTGCGCAACTCACTCCAATCCCAACCACCACCGGAAACCGGTATCGTACGCGTACCCCTTATTTCATCACTCAAACTTTGTTTCACCACATTATCAATATCCTCATTATATACCCCTTCCGCAGAAGGCAGCACATTGTAAAATGAGTTTGTATACAATTCAAGATCCTTTTCCGTCCTGAAAAAAGCATCCGGAGAAATGTCAGACTCGGGCTGTCTATCTAAAAAATCTTTCTGGCAAGCGCTGAGAAAGAGTACGCCCAATAGGAGTCCTATATAGTGTGTTTTCATCTTTTTACTTTTAATAAAACCCTTAATCGATATATATGCACATGCTTTAATGTCCATTTTAAACAAGTATTTCATCTTCTATTCTATTAAAATGTAACATCAAGCCCTAAAGAGAAAGTACGGGTAAACGGATACGCCCGGCCGTTGATATCTCCCGTTAGCTCACCCGAAGCCTGCTCCGGATCAATATAATCCGAACGCAGTTTGGTGGCAGTCCACAGATTTTCACCGCTCACAAAAATTCTTGCACGGGTCAATTTGGCCTTCGCAATCAACTGCGCCGGTAAAGAGTATCCAATCGTTAAGTTTTTAAGGCGGATATACGCCAGGTCTTGTAAATAACGATCATTCTTCACATTCAAGGCCCCCCGATCGTTGAGCGCATCATAGCCCCTCAGCAAAGGAAGGTAGGCATTTGGATTTTCCGGTGTCCAGATATCATCCGTAAAATCTTGGGGAATAAACGAATAATACGGACGCGAGTAGGGTCCCCAGAATTTATCGGCATTATTACCCGGGTACCAATTCTGTTTTCCAATTCCCTGAAAAAACACCGACAGATCAAAGCCCCCCCAATTCGCTCCTAAGTTGATTCCAAAACGATAGCGCGGTAAAGTATTACCGATACGTTCCTGATCACCTGGGTCATCCAGCGTATTCTTGCCATTGTTCACCACACCATCGCCATTTACATCTATAAATTTCACATCGCCCGCCTGCAAGTTTTTCCAATCGCCCGGAGCACCTAAACGTTGTTGATTAACGTAATCCTGGTTCACCACCTGCTGGTAATCTATCGCCTCTTGGTTTGATTGAAATAAACCTGCCACCCGATAGCCCCATATCTCCCCCAGCTCCTGGCCCACATAATAATTACTCAAAAGGTTACTTGGGTTATCAAAACGTGTAATTTCCGCTTTCGTATCCGAAAGCGCCAGTCCGACATTATAGCCAAAAGGCTTTCCACCCAATTGAGTCCTATCTTGCCAGCTTACCGACAGTTCCCAGCCCGTATTGCGCAAATCGCCCGCATTCTGCTTAGGAGTAGCCGCTCCATATACAGCAGGTAGCGTTTTACCCGGTATCAGCATATCCAGCGTATTACGCACATACCAATCGAACGTAGTAGACAAACGATTTTTGAAAGCACTGATATCAACACCAAAATTGGTTGTCTCTGCACGTTCCCAAGTAAGGAATGGCGATATAGGAACCGGAGATGATAAATACTGCATCCGCTTTCCATTCGAAATGATAGACAGATTACCGCGCGAGAGCAAGGGGATATAACCATATACGGCAGCCTCCTGCTGGTTACCCAGCGAGCCATAAGAAGCCCGTAATTTAAATTCATTGATGACCCTGTGTAATGGTTCAAAAAACGATTCCTCGCTCACACGCCATCCACCAGAGATGGACGGAAAGAAGCCGAAACGCTGTCCATTAGGAAACCGGGAAGTCCCATCATAACGGCCATTCAATTCTAGCAAGTACTTTCCCTTGTAATCATAGTTTAAGCGTCCGAAAAATCCCTGCAAAGCCCACGTATTCGCATTACCCGATACATCCATATCGCCCGTTCCCAGGTTAAGATCGTTCAGATCATCAGAGATCAGGTCTTTACGTTGTGCGTAGAGGCGCTTATAGCTTTGCAGTTCCTGGTTGTAGCCCGCCGTTAATTTAAAATTATGCTCACCAAGCGTTTCCTGATAATCGGCAAAAGCATTTAACACATGGTAATCGGTACGGTAGTCGGTCTCCGTTAGCTGATCATTACCTAAGTATTCAATTACACCAGGGTAAACAGACCATGGCGCCTGCGTTCTCCTGCTAAACCAATAAGTTGGATTAAAAGTATAGGCATAATTTCCAGTAATATGTAGTTTATCAGATAAGGTAAACACCGTACTGAAATTATTCACCAGCTCATATTCCTTCTCCCCATTTTTCGACTTTCCGTGCAGCAAATCGGCAAACACACCATCGCCCACCGTATAGTTATTCAGCTCCGTTCGATAGGTTGCTGTTCCATCCGGATTCATCGGCACATACGAAGGCAGGGCATGCACGGTAATAGAAACAAAGTTCGAATTATCCTTATCAGGATCCACATTATTCTGCCAACCAGGGTAGGTGTAGTTCGCATAATTGAACTGCGTGTTATTCGTAATCGTTAACCACTTGGTTACCTCTGCCGATATCTTACCCCTTAAATTATATTTACGGAATTTGTCTTGCTGGAGCCGCATGATCCCATTTTTCTCATACATCCGCCCTGACACCAGAAAATCAACCTTTTCATTTCCACCCGTAAAGCTCAGGGAATGCTCCATCGATGTTTGCGTATCCCTGAACATCTCTTTCCACCAATCGGTATTTCCATAATAAACATATTGCTCACGTCCCTTTCTGTTGTCGATCACTACACTTGGTAAACTTTTATCCGTTTTACGCTTCAACAGTTCCGCATAATCCTCATCCGTATAACCCGTATAACTATTACCGGTAGCCCTTCTAAAGGCCTCATCATTCAGTATTGCTGCATCATAACCATCGGTAATGAAATCCGTTCGCACTGTTAAATCCGACCAGCCGAAATTATTGCCGTAATTCACGTTTATTTTCCCGGCACGGGCTCTTTTGGTGGTCACCAACATCACGCCGAAAGCACCACGGGCACCGTAGATGGCTGCCGCCGAGGCATCTTTCAATACCGATACACTTTCCACATCCCGCGGGTTAATGTTATTCAAATCTCCCGGTACACCATCAATCAAAATCAGTGGTGAAGCATTTTTACTGTTTATAGAAGCATAGCCTCTAATGTTCACCACACCCTCCGCTCCCGGCCTGCCATTATTAAAATTGATATTCAAGTTCGGTATTACCCCCTGTAAACCTTGCGTTACGTTGGCTATTGGTCGGTCATTAAGTGCCTTTGAATCGATCTGGCTAACAGCGCCTGTGAGGTTTACCTTTTTCTGCGTTCCGTACCCTACCACCACTACTTCATCTAGATCAGATCCTGAAGGTTCCATACTGACGGATTGGTTTTGCTGCTCCCCTGCTTTCAGCGTAATATCAGCCACTTCCCTCTTTGCAAAACCTACATAAGAAAAAGTCAGTTTATAAGACCCTTGAGGCAAGTTTGTTAAAGCATATTTTCCGGTGGCGTCAGTCGCCACTGTTCGGCTGAGTTTAGCCTGTACATTAGTAGCAATAACCGAAACACCAGGTAGCGGTTGCCCTGTGTTATCCTTTACAATACCTTGAATGCTTGCAGCGCCTGTTTGTGCGCTTGATTGATAAAAAATAAGCATAAAAACAAGACATAACTTGATCGTTACAATAGAAGTGATTGTTCTTTTCATAATTCATAAATTTGGGTTCAAAGATGGTTTAAACTGAGGAATTGTAGATTAGACAACTATTAACTTTTTATTATCAAAACCTATAAAATCACATCAATTCAGACAACAAAATAACTTGTTTTTAACAAAAAAATTAAAATGTTGCAAAATTATCATTTTTGATAAAAGGTGTTTTTAGACAAAAAAGAGTCTAAATGGCTTCTTTTTCTGTTACGCAATCGGTTGCATAAAAGGGTTTTTAAATACGAAAAAAAACATGCATGATCGTGCATGTTTGTAACATTAATTTAATATGATAAGTGTTTTGTTTTTGGTTTATATTCTAATTTTATACCTCCTACTTTTTCTTGACAAAAAGTAGGCAAAAGTCAAGGCTTCATGGACTTCGCTAAAAACCAGCTTCCTCCTATGTTCTGTGGAGCCGTTCCGTTACACTCCACTTCACACAGAACTATCCCACCTCTTCCAAGCTGATTTTTTTAACGCTCATTCCATGAGGCCGGTCCTGCAAACGTGCCATAGCTCACCATTTCATTATCCCCAATATTGCCTTCACTCATAACGCACAACTGGCAACTCACAACTAATAAAGGCAACTCAACGAAAGGCCGGTCGTGCATGCGTGCCATAGCTCATCATTGCACTACCCTCACAACTCGCAACTCACAACTCACAACTAATACAGAGCAACTCATAACTGATAATCAGCAATTCATACCTAAAATAACCCGGAATTAAAAAATACCAGAATTCAGGTATTGTCTAGCGAAATGAGATTAACTAATTTAGCTATTCACAAACGTGAAGCTTTTTTATAAACTGTTAATTTTAAATCTTTAAACTATGAAAGCACAAGCAGAGAACAACCAGATTTCAATCAACTCGGAGTCAAAAAGCTTAACAGAACAACTCACTCCATTAGATACCGACGTTTTATACACAACGTATGGTGGCTCCATTTTACCTTCGGCGCCCGAAATTTATGATTCCATTGTAGATTTCGTTAGGCGAGGCATAAAGGCATTGTAGTAAATAAGCAATTTCTTTTTTTATTAAACGTATTGTCTAACAATTTCAGGGCAATGATCATTAAGCCTGCCTAAAGGGTATCTTTTGGGCGGGCAATAATATTTCTTACCATGAGCAAAAAGTTGATTTTTCCTGTAGATATAGTTGAGTACACTACAGAGCAGCATTTCTTTGAGCATAATAACAGCAGTAAAATTATTTACCTGACGGTGCTCTTAGCCATTGTAGCTGCATTTACATCCCTTTTTTTTCTTCGGGCAAGTGTCAGCGTCAATGGGGGAGGTATTCTTACTTCTGTCAATGAAAGGAACACTATAAAGGCGCCTGCATCAGGAAGGATAGATCAGGTTTATATCAAACTCAACCAAGAAGTAAAAGCAGGGGACACCTTATTTAGTATACAAACCAACATTTTAGAAGAGCAATCGGATTATTTAGTCAAACGAAAAGCAGAGTTGCACCAACGTATTGTCGACCTCCAGAAACTTACGCAATTAGGTGCTACCATCCACACTACAAAAAATATATCCCTGTTATCGCCCGTATATAGACAGCAATTCAATCTTTATCGGCAGCAGCATCTCGAAGCACATTTACAATTAGAAAACGCGCGCACCATTTATCAACGTAATAAAATTCTGCACGACAGAAAAGTTTTATCCGACGCCGAATTTGATAAATTCAATTTTGACTACAAAACAGCGCTTAGTAAGCAAAAACTCTTAGACGAACAGCAGGTCAGCCAATGGCATACCGATCTCAACGATCTCCAAACTGAATTAATGGACCTATCCTCTCAAAACGAAAAATTTAAACAAGAGCGAGATCTATATACCGTAAGAGCTCCCATTGATGGTTCTGTGCAACAGCTAAATGGTATCTCGTCCGGCAGTTTTGTTTCTTTGGGAGAATCAGTAGCCGAACTATCCCCTAGCTCAGGGCTCATTGCTACCGTAAATGTTGCTCCAAAAGACATCGGTTTATTGCAGCTAAATATGCCGGTAAACATTCAGGTCGACGCTTTTAACTATAACGAATGGGGGATGGCCAAAGCCAGCGTCATTGACATTTCAAAAGACGTTTATATCGACCAAGATCGTACGCCTACGTTTCAGGTTAAATGTAAACTCAAAAAACATTCGCTGTATTTAATGAACGGTTATGAAGGTCGCTTAAAGAAAGGTATGAGTTTTCAAGCCAGGTTTCAGGTTACCAAACGCACACTTTTCCAATTGCTTTACGACAAAGTTGACGATTGGCTGAACCCCGCGAAAAGAAGCTCTTCCGCTGTATAAAACTAAAATGTCTCTACCATGAAAAAAATAAAAGTTAAGCAGCATGACATTACCGATTGCGGCGCAGCCTGTCTCGTTTCAGTCGCCGCTTTCCATAAGCTCAAGCTTCCCATTGCAAGAATTCGGCAGCTCGCAAATACCGATAAAAAAGGCACCAATGTGATGGGCATGATCCAAGCCGCCAACAAAATTGGCTTCACCGCAAAAGGCGTCAAAGGCCCCTTCGATAGTCTCTTTAAAATACCGCTACCCGCTATCGCTCATATGGTGCTTAAAAATGGCCTGCATCATTATGTAGTGATTTACAAAGCAACTGAAAAGTACATAGAAATTATGGATCCGGGCGATGGCCAGCTTCATCGGCTAACACATAAAGATTTTCAAGAACAATGGAGTGGCATACTCCTTCTGTTGGCTCCCGGAGAAGAGTTTACAGCCCGTACCGAAACGGTTTCTATTACCAGTAGATTCCTGTTCTTGTTAAAACCGCATCGTTCCACGCTACTTCAGGTACTTTTCGGTTCAGTTGTGTACACCATATTAGGCTTGTCGACAGCCATCTTTGTACAAAAAGTTGTAGATCAAGTGTTGCCCAATGAAAACCTTAATCTCCTTAATCTGATGGGCGTCATTATGGTTGTACTCCTCCTGCTCCAGTTTTTTATCAATCATTCCAAAACGATTTTCACGTTAAAAAGCGGCCAGCAGATTGATGCACGCTTAATATTGGGTTACTATAAACACCTACTCCGTCTTCCGCAACAATTCTTTGATACCATGCGTGTAGGAGAAATCATCTCCCGTATAAACGACGCCGTTAAAATCAGAACCTTCATTAACGATGTATTGGTAAATTTTGCGGTGAATATATTCATCGTTATCTTCTCCTTTCTCTTGATGTTCACCTATTACTGGAAGCTGGCCTTAATTATGATTGTACTGATTCCGATTTACTGTATTATCTATTACATTTCAGACCGGCTGAATAAGAAAACGCAAAGGGCTTTGATGGAACATACAGCAGACCTGGAAACCCAGCTCGTGGAATCGGTCAACGCAGCAGGCACCATCAAACGTTTCGGATTGGAAGATTTTGCGAATATCAAAACCGAGAACAGGTTTATTAAGCTTTTGCAAACCGTTTATCGTTCTTCCGTGAATGCCCTCTGGATCACCAATACAAGCAGTTTTTTCTCCGGGTTATTTACGGTTATTCTTTTATGGGCCGGCGCAAACTTTGTTATCACCGGGCATATAACACCGGGAGAACTCCTCTCGTTCTACGCCATAATAGGCTACTTCACTTCCCCTGTAAGTAATCTTATTGGCATGAACCGCAGCATACAAGATGCTGTGATAGCGGCCGACCGGCTTTTTGAAATCATGGATTTAGAACGCGAAGAGCAGGAAAACAAAGCCATTTTATATCCAGAAGACATCGGCGATATTACATTTAAAGACGTCAGCTTTCGTTATGGATCACGGGCACCCGTATTTGAGCATCTCCATTTGCATATTAAAAAAGGCCATGTTACCGCCATTGTAGGCGAAAGCGGTTCCGGAAAAACAACCATACTATCGCTACTTCAACGCATATATCCCATACAAGAAGGCGGTATATTTATTGGGCAGCTAGACATTAAATATATAACCACCGAAAGCCTCCGGCAAGCAATCGCCGTTGTTCCGCAACACATCGATCTTTTTGCAGGAAATGTAATAGAGAACATCGCAGTAGGTGATCTCTCGCCAAACATCAATCGCATGATAGAGATCTGTAACACTCTTGGCATCATGCCATTTATAGAGAAGCTACCCGGCGGTTTTGACACCTATTTAGGAGAAAATGGCACGGCTTTATCTGGCGGACAACGGCAGCGCTTAGCCATCGCAAGAGCCCTATACAGAAATCCCGAAATCCTGATCCTTGATGAAGCCACCTCCTCCTTAGATTCCTCCTCCGAGCAGTATATACAAGAAGCCGTTGCACAGCTCCGCAATCAGGGGAAAACTATCATTTTAATTGCCCACCGGTTAAGTACTGTGATAAATGCCGACAAGATTATCGTCATGCAGAACGGTCAGGTAACAGAGCAGGGCTCCCACCAGGCACTCATGGAAAAAAGGGCTGCCTATTACAAGATGTGGCAACCACAAACACCTTTCTTACAAGATAACGTAGTATAATAATAATCCGATACAAATTAAAAAAGATCCTATGAAGTTATTTATGTATATCGATCGGGTAAACCGGTTACACGAGTTAATCAAAAGGAAAAGTACAGGAAAGCCCGAGACCTTAGCCAAGAAATTAAATTTATCCGTTTCCAGAGTGTATCAGATTATTGAGGAGCTAAAACTTATGCAAGTTCCCATTGCCTATTCCCGTACCATACAAAGCTATTATTATACCAATGATTATGAAGTACTCATAGATGTACAGCTACGTCCGCTCGAAGAAAAAGAGCACTATCATACCAGTGGAGGAGGTTTTCAAAAAATTCATACATTATTGCTCCCTACAATTTTATTATAGTGAAAGGTTTTACCTTGGGTTTGTTAAATCACAGTCAAACCCCGGGCTATAATCGGGATGGTTAAACTTTAAAAAAATACATTATGAAAACAATGGAAATGGAAAATTTTGGCGTTCAGGAGCTGAGCTTAACAGAAATGGAAGAAAACACAGGCGGTTTATTTCCTTTAGTAATCGGAGGTATCGTTATCACTGCTAAAGCAGCAGGTTGGATCGGAGCAGGAGTAGCCGCTGCCGGTATCTTCGGAGCAGGTGCTTATGTAGGCTACAGATCAGCTGCAGAATAATAATTATTTTGTTTAATCGTTAATAAAATATTAGATTTAATTATGGAAGCACTATCATTGGATTTAAACAAGATTGGCTTAACAGAACTTTCCATCGAGGAACGAGAAGAAGTTCAAGGAGGACTAATATTGGCCCCATTCCTTGCTATAGGAGCTGCTGCTGCCGCTGGCGTAGCTATATACGAAGCCGGTAAAGCCACTGGTGAGTTCATTTATTATGTAACACATTAATAATATTGAATTATGGAAAAGTATGCATATTTATTAGAAAACAAGTTCATTAAAATCGCCTTAGTGGGTCTCTCAATCTATTTTATTTTTAGGTTAGGAAAGAGCTTTGGAGAGTTCTTGTACTACGTAACCCACTAGTTTAATATGCGAATATAATTTTCCAACCTTTTTAAAGGCAGCGAGTACATTTCGCTGCCTTTGTTATTTTCTTCAATCTGTCTCCCGTTATTTTCCATCTAAACTTTAAACTACATATGTTGTTTTATTCTGGCTACCGATACTTTTAAAGAAATTTAAAGAAACACCTTTTTTCAAGTCTCTACTAGCAGTAGCTGAAGACAGTTCCTTAAAAACATTCATATAGTCTTTTCTAGTAAATTCGTTAATACCCAAACTTAAAAAATACGACAGCCTATCAATGTCTTTCAATATCCTACCTGTATAATTTAGCATATCAGCTAACGATTTATCAATCACGCCTAACATATATTCAATAAAATGAGTTGATTTACCGCTCTTGTCACTTAAAGCCAAAGATTTATAGTATTCATCTTGTGTTTTACTGATCAACGTTTCAAAAGACAGGTATTCGAAAACTGGAAATTCATTCATCAATATAACCGTTTGCCACAGTCTGCCCATCCTTCCATTTCCATCCAAAAAAGGATGTATAAACTCCATTTCATAATGAAAGACACAACTTTTTATTAAAGTTAATTCATCTGAATCTTTAAGATATTGAAATAGATCGTTCATTAAATATGGAACATTCTCATAAGGAGGGGCTATATGTTCCACATTTACTCCTTTTACAATTCCTACACCCTTTTTCCTATATTGGCCCGCACTGTTAATTAAACCCGTCATTAATTCACGGTGTGCCCTTTGAAAGCTTACATTCGAAGCGTATTTAAATTCCCTCAGGTTTTCATAAACTTTAATTGCGTTTAAAACTTCTAAGATATCTTTTTTTGGCCCTATAACTCTTTTATGTTCAATCAGTTCCGTAATCTGCTCTTCCGTTAATGTGTTCCCTTCTATTTGCAAAGAAGAATGAATTGTTTTAATTCTATTTTGCTTCCGTAATTGAGGCGATTGCCTACTTAAATAATTCGCATTCACTTCCCCCAATTTCTCAGACACAGAACTGATCAGTTTTAGTATTTTTGGAGTAATATCGTATGGAGGTTTCATTGATAGCATCATTTGATACTATCAAAAGTAGTAGTATATAGCTGCACTTCAAAAAAATTTCGAAATCAATTTCGCTAAAATTCAATTAGAAACCGAGCATCCTTCGGCGAAAAAAAATAATTCAGTAATATTGCGGAACAATTGCTAAATCGAATTAGATACACAAAAAGACCAATTTCAGCAAAAATAACGATTAAATTAAACTAGCTAATCAATGTTTTGAAAAGACATGAAATACCGACGAGCTACCTCATTTATGACCAGTTTCATCACCGACTTTGAACACTTACTATTAAAGTAAAAAAGGATAACGATCTCATGCCTAACAGTTAAATATCATTATAAACACAAACAACAAATCTTAAATTTATGACAAAACACAGCAAATGGATTGCTTTATGCAGCATTCCTATTCTAGGTTACGTTATGGCCACACAAGACCTCTACGCCGCCGCACGACCTACTCCCTCAGTAGATCATGAAACACCTTTTCAGCAACGCACTGTTCGAGGGAAAATCAGCAATGTAGACGGAACTCTTCCGCTCATTGGTGCCAGCATCAAGATCAAAGACATGCCAGGCGGAACATCTACCAACCAAGAGGGTCTGTTTGAGCTGGCCTTGCCGCAGCCGCAAGTAACCCTCATTATCTCATCCATTGGGTACATTACAAAGGAAGTTGCCGTTACTGATCAGCAAAACCTAAACGTCCAGCTACAAGAAGATGCCAACAACTTAGAGGAGGTGGTGGTAGTAGGTTATGGCTCATTGGATAAACGCGAGCTTACCAGTGCCGTATCCAGTATCAAGCAGCGCGATTTAGTGGCAGGTACGGTATCTCCCCTATTGGCCATCCAGGGGAAAGTCCCAGGTCTTAACATTTCTTCCAATAATGGATCCGATCCAAACGCTAATGTTTCCATACAGCTACGGGGAGTAAACTCAGTAAAAGCCTCACAGGGCCCTCTAGTAGTTATTGACGGTGTTCCCGGAGGAGACATTAATTCTGTCGCGAAGGAAGATATTGAATCCATCAACGTACTTCGTGACGCATCTGCAGCAGCAATCTATGGTACACGGGCCTCAGGAGGTGTCATTCTCGTTACCACAAAACGACCGCAGATAGGCAAGGCAGCAGTTAATTTCACTTCCGAGTACTTTATCGAAAGTGTCCGCAAACGCCCCGATCTCCTTTCGGCGGAAGAGTACCTGGCCCATGGCCTAGGGCAGGACAATGGCGCCCGCACCGACTGGTACGACGTCGTTACCAACAAGAATCCGTTCAGCCATCGGCAGGTAGTAAATGTAAGCGGCGGCTCCGAAAATGCGAACGTTTACACCACCTTCTTCAAACGAGATGCCAAGGGGATTTCCATTGGCTCCCAACGCGGCGAGATTGGTGGAAGGGTGAACAGCAACTTCAAATTCTTCGATGGCCGCGCGGAGCTAAGTACCAATTTTAGTTATAATCAAGTGGATGCCGACTTCCCAGGAAATGGGGCACCTGGCGATTTCCGTGATGAGAACAACAGCTTATATAACATTGCAATCGGCCTAGATCCAACCATTTCACCTTACGATGCTTCCGATCCCTCCGGCTATAATGTCTTAACCGGTGGTTATAATACCTGGAACCCTTTGGCAGAGGTGATGCTGCGCAAAAAGCAAAATCAGTACCGCTACCTGCTAGCAAATGCAACATTGAAAGTAAACCTCACGCAGGATCTCTACACCACAGCCATGGTGGGTATTAAGAACAATAGCGAGCATCCCACTTTCTTCCGCTCTGCCCAGCACCGCGTTTCGCGCGAGCAAAATGTGGATGGGTATGCAAAACAAGAATATAAGCGTTGGCAAGACCGCATTGTGGAATGGACGCTGAATTATAGCAAACGATTTGATGAACATCAAATCTCCGCAGTGGCCGGCTATAGCTACCAAGATTTCAATGGACAGGGATTCTGGGCGGAGAACTCCAATTTCCCGGTCGATGGATTGGAAGAAAACGACATGGGCTCCGGTACCTGGCTGGCCGACGGTCGCGCAGGACTGGGCTCATGGAAAGATCCATGGGTTAAACTCGCCGCTTTCTTCGGGCGTGTCAATTACTCATTCAAAGATCGTTATATCATCACAGCAAATCTGCGCCATGAAGGCTCTTCAAAATTCGCTCCCGGCAACCGTTGGGGCACCTTCCCCGGTGTATCGGCCGGTTGGCGTCTTAGTCAGGAACCCTTTATGCGTAAGCTCACATTCATTGACGACATCAAAATCCGTGCTGGTTATGGTGAAACCGGAAACGAAGGCTTCGGCGCCGAAGTATCGACCCGCGTGTACTCTGCCGACACCTGGTGGCCATTCGCCGGTAACTGGAATCGTACCTTTGGTGTTAAACACAACCAGAACCCAGGTATCCGTTGGGAAGTCAAAAAAGAATATAATGTCGGCATGGACTTTACCATCCTGAACAATAAGTTAAGCGGTCGATTTGATTACTACAAGCGCGTCATAGACGATTTGATTTACGAAATCAGTGTTTCCCAACCACCCGCCATCCATGATAAAACCACGATAAATGTAGGCAGCATGGAAAACCAAGGTTTCGAGTTTGAACTAAACTACAACGTCGTGAACAAGAACGATTGGACCTACACCACATCCATCGTTGCCTCCCATAATAAAAGTAACTTACGCACCCTCTCGGGCAGCCAGACCTTTATGGATAGCAAAAACTTTCCGTCACCGGGATCCCCTGGTACGGCGGTACGGCTTTATCCCGGCGAAGCAATCGGCCAATTTTATATTTGGCAATTTGCAGGTTTTACCGATGACGGCCAATGGTTACTATATAATAAAAACAATGAAGTGATCCCAGCAAGCGATAAGAAAATCGAAGATAAACGCTTCATCGGAAACGGTATCCCGAAATTGCAATTATCATGGAACCATTCCATATCCTATAAAAACTGGGATGCCAGCGTCTACCTACGTAGCTGGTTGGGTTATGATGTATTTAACATGATGAAGATGTACAATGGCATTGCGAACGTGACAGGTAGAAATGTATTAAAAAGTGCCTATGATGAACTTGCCAACGTAAAAGGCGAAAAGCAGTTGAGTGATTACTGGCTTGAAAACGGAAATTTCCTCAAGGTAGATGCCATCAGTTTAGGCTATACCTTCAATAAAAATTGGATCGACCCTTTTAAAAACATCCGCGTATATGCAACAGGAAGAGACCTTTTCGTTTTCACCAAATATAGCGGCCTCGATCCCGAAGTCAATATCAATGGCTTAGAACCGGGATTTGAAAACCTCGATGTGTATCCACGCACCCGCACTTTCATGTTCGGTTTACAAGCAAGTTTTTAACCATTAACGAAGACAATCATGAATAAGCTTTTCACATATACCCTACTACCGCTGCTGTTACTCTTAAGCAGTTGCACCAAGCTCGATCAGGAGTTTTACAGCCAAGTTACACCCGAAACCTTTTTCAAGAGTGAAAAAGATATCCTTGCAGCACTCAACCGACCCTTCACCCATGCCCGCTGGTATCTGGGCGAAGACCGCTGGCAATTACAGGAACAAACTGCAGACAACTTTGCCATTACCACCAAAGGCCCTCACTGGTATAATGGCGGTACTAATGAGCGTTTTCATTACCACACCTGGACACCCGACGAAGGATGGATCTGGGGAACCTGGCGTGGCACGCTCATGGGTATAGCATTGGCCTTAGATGCCCGTAGCGATCTAGAGAAATTAGACTATACCAAATTCGCCTTGACGCCCGAAGATCAAGCGGCACACGTCAATCAGCTTAATACCCTGATTGCCTATTTTTATTTGCGTGGACTCGATTATTTCGGCGGAATGCCCATTTTCAATAATCTGGAAGGTGAAAACTTACCACGCAATACAGATCAGGAAGTATTCAACCACATCGAGCAGCTGTTAAAAACTGCCATGACAGCATTGCCTAAGAAAGAAGGCGGACAGAAAGAACAGGGAGAGCTGAAGCAAGCTGCTGCGGCCACCATGCTGGCGCAACTCTATTTCAACGCCGAGGCCTATATAGGTAAACCCATGTATGCTGAGTGCCAGCAGTTGGCCCAGGCTATTATCGATGGCCAGTATGGACCTTATCAGCTCGATCCTACCTGGTACGGCCCCCATGGTTTCAAAAACGATGGATCGCCCGAAATTATCTGGTCGATACCTTCTGAGTTCAATAAGTTGCAGTACGACTGGTTTTACAGCAATTTTTATCATTATAACAGTCGCGAATACTTCGATCAGGATATGGGGGCAGATAACGGTACCCATTTAAGTCCTTCCCGTCGTCCAGATTCCAGTTTATACAAAAATGAATGGAAGCTCGGTTCACCTTTCGAAAAATTCGATGCGGTTGACCTTCGCAAAAAGCCCTATCATTACTTAGGAAGCGGCAATTACGAAGGTATGTTCCTGGTTGGGCGACAAACAAAACCTGACGGCGGTACCATCCTAGGTACGCAGGAATATAAAGATAGGGCGCTTGCTCTACTTGACCAAGTGGGTCGTTTCAGCGAAGTTGGCGCCGGCAAAAAATACAGTGCCATTTCCCAGCTCCCGTCCAAAATGTCGGAAGGCGAAGAGAACACAGGCATCCGTTTGGTAAAGGTTCCTATCCCTACCTTAGCCGAAAACACCTTACGTTGGGGGGCGGATAATCCTGCCATCCGGCTGACGGAAGTATATTACATGTTGGCCGAATGCAAATGGCGCAGTGGCGACCTCGCTGGTGCAGCCGAACTTATTAATACGGTTAGAAAACGTAATTTTGAAAACGGAGTAGACCCTAATCCGGTGCGTGCCGACAACCTCGACAAATACCGCTTTTTAGATGAGTGGAGTATTGAGTTTCTGGGTGAAGGCCGCAGGCGCACAGACCTGATTCGGTGGAACATGTTCACTACCGAAACTTGGTGGGATCATAAAGCTTCTCAATCAGACCACCTGAAGCGATTCCCTGTGCCTACACAGGCCATTTCAGGAAACAATAATTTAACCCAAAATCCCGGTTACTAATATAGAAATCCATAAAGCCCTTGAAGATGCGTTGCCGCTGCATCTTCAAGGGCTTTTTTCTTGTTCAAGCAAACCAAACAACTTGTTTATATGGTTTCAAAAAGGGATAGTTTTTTAAAAAAGTAAAAAAATGTTAAATCTACCGGACAGGCCGAAGCTTGGTACAGGTTTTGTAACTATATCGTTATCAACACCAACTGCTATGTGTTTAACGTTAGAATCATTAGGTGCCCTTTTGGAAGCTGATGTACAGGCAGACTGTACAGGAACCTTTAGGTATATTACACTAAAGGATGATTATATTATTTCAGAAAATCTCGTAACGAAAGAACTCGAAGTTAACGATCTACATATTTATGAATGGGAGTCATTGTCCATGAAGCATTTAAAAGGTATGTTTCATGGGGAGCCGCTGAAAATATAGATGAAAATTAATTTTCCTCCGTACCTGAAGGCACGGAGAAAATGACTAACATTACGATTCTTCTTTACCTTCTTTTGCTGCGAAAGAGAGTTACAAACCGAGAAGCTAGCTTCGAGCTCATGAATGCCATTAAAACAAACACTCAATGAATAAAGATCAAGGCGTCACGGTTTTCGCTAAAAATGGCTTTCCCTACTTGTTCCGTGAGGCCATTTTTTCCTACGCGCTAGAGCCCCGTGATTTCATCACTCGCAACTCATAACTGGCAACTCACAACTTATTAAATGAGGCCTCTCATAACCAATAACGGGTAACGAATAACTAATAGCGGGTAACTGACAACTCATAACTTAGACAGGGCTTAGGCCGTACTGAGGTAGGGTGATTGCAGGGTCGCTATAGGGTCATTGCAGGAAGATTGTATAGTGGTTCTATAGTGAAGCTAGCAAGAAGCTATAGTCATCCTAGCAAGATGCTATACCGGGGCTAGGCTCATTAAAGGCTGCAAGCCCAGTGAGCGTTGCAGCCTTTTTATTAGCGGTCGCGCAGTGTATTGCGGATGGCTTCTATTACTTCATTTTCGAGGTATATGTCTTTGCCGTCTAATTTATAGGCTTTCAGTACCTTTTTCTTTTTGAGATGATATAGCTTCGTATCTCCTATTTTGAGCATATTTATCGGCATTATCGAGTACCCGTGGAGATGTACAATGCATACAGTTCCGTGGAGCCTGAGATAGGGATTTTTGGAAAGAAGAGTATACTAAGCAATATCAAGAAAATCAAATCCTTAAAGAAGAATTTGAAAAGTTGAAAAAGGCTAAGGGCAAAGAATAAACTAAAAATGAAAGCTCAGTTGTTGCCAAGGTTTCATTTTTATTCTACTTCAAATAACATAAACCTTTCAGATCATTCGTATAATACAGGTCGTATTTTGAAAACAGCTTCTGGTATCTTTTTATGAAACGAATTTGAATGTGTACAAGGCATAGTGAAGTTTAAGAACCAGATGAACTTCCTATACCAAAAATGAAGAATAATAAACAAAAAGACAATGGACAACGATTACGTGTAAAGCAATAAAAAAGAAGTGTCCAATCAATCAGGATTAAAACTTTATTGAGAGCTCCAAGTGACCACCTAAACCGGTTTCAACAATTTTTTGAAGTGTTGAAAAACGGACCTCCTTAATATTGTTTTCAATTTTTGAAATATACGATTTGGATGTGCCAACTTTATTTGCCAGTTCTTCCTGTGTCAATCCTTTTTCAATCCGGGCTTCATGTATTAAAGCACCGATTTTAAAGTTCTCATAGCCAGAATCAAGTACCTCACGTTTTTCGGAACCACGTTTACCATAGTGCTTATCCTTGAATTGGTCGAGTGTCATGATGTCACTTTTTACTGATTTCATACTCTTCTTTTATCTTAAGTGCCTTTTTAATTTCCTGTTTAGGTGTCTTCTGCGTTTTCTTTTGAAATCCGTTTGCCAAAACCACCAAATTACCCTGGTCAAAAAAACAGAAAATGCGAAAAATGTCATTCCCTTGTTGAACTCTGATCTCAAAAAGTCCATCTGTATTCTCCATGTGTCTGAGATACGTTTCATAATACTTTTGTGCGTTATCATGAACACGGGAGACAGAATAGCAGTCCTAAAACCTTTTATCTGGCAATTTCAGACGCCACTGCCTTCATCTTAAGCGTGGTAATCTTAAATGGACTTTTTACCGCAGCATGTGCAGCTTGTCTAGCAACTTCAGCTTCTTCGGGAGTGACTTTTTCCGGATGATAGCGATCGGTAGGTGCCTCTTCTCCAAATAGTGATTCAAACCAAGTACAAGCAGCAATAAACCGTCCAATATGCAGATTCAGATGATAGCCGTCCCTGGTGAGATTATCACCCAGAAAAGTAGTACGGGCATCTTGAATAGCCGTTCCTGACGGTACAAGAACGTCAAAATGGAATTCTTTTTTTGCTTGAGCAGAAGCTTTCATGATAGCCTGATACATCCGTTGCTGGTCTTTTCCATAGTTAGCAAATCCAGCATGCGTAGAATTAGGCGCATAAGCCCACGTTTGATGCCATATATACCGAACATTAGGGGCATCTACACTGTCTAAGAAATGCTTTATGCCCGTAAGCGGTTCAACATATGTATCAAACATACCGGATAAACGACTTGCTTGTTGAATGGAAATATAATCCCATCGCTCACTTTGCAGCGCTGTAAGAATACTTACCTTATTGCTGGTAGATTTAAGGCCATCTGCTGCAATTTTCCGATAGCGATAAGCATTTTTATTTCCCTGTATATTTTTCCAATGGAGCGATAATGGGGCACCGCCGATATATAAGTTTCCGATAACGATCTTTTTTCCTGCAGCATCGGCCAATTCATGGAGGTACTGTTCTACAGCATCTTCAGAAAAACTGTTACCAATGGCCAATACCCGTATCGTATCTCCTGCAGCTGGCTGACCGTATACCAGGGACAGCGGAGCGAATACGATAAATAAGATATTTAATACGAATTTTATCTTAAACATATCGGCAAAGGTAAAGAATTTATCAGCGCTATTTCCTAAAAAGTAGGGCAACCTGTTCTCCACCCGCCATGATGGTCATTTGTAAGGTCTCATTGCTGTCGTTCAGTACAATGTTCGCTTGCTGCCGCTCGTCGCCGTCTATCAAATAATAGGTGCCGTTTTCATTTAGCCAGGCAGATTGAAGCGTTTCTGTCTGACAGTTGCCCGCACTTTCGTCCGGTACGGAGAGCGTCAGGTTCATGTTGTTTTCATCGATCGTCAAACGTGAATCACGAAAGCATGCACGGTCGGTTACATCAACGGCTTCCGTGCCATCGTATATCGCCCGTAGGTTCCAGGCGCCGATAGCGGGATCGCTTACTTTTAATTGTTCGTCATCCTCTTTTGAACAGGAAAGGTTGGTTGTAATCAATACCACTGCAAAAAGCATTTTCAGAAAGGTTGGGGCTGTTTTCATCTGCAAAATTTTACTATTAATAATTGTAAGTTCTTTTAACGAGCCGGCCTCACCGACACCCATCTCGTTAACAGCAACTAAATTAAGGAGATTAGACAATCCTGTAAATCGCAGAAAACCTTTGTTTTAACTCATGGATTTCAGGGATACCGCATCTGTATCTCAGTTCACCGAAAAATTCCAGCCCTTTACCGGGTTCTTCTTTCCGTTCGCCTATTTCTCATAGGCCAGCGATGCTTAATACCCTAATTTGAATCAACAAACAAAACGTAAACATATTTTAACAAGGGCATAAAAGAAATTAATTATGAACACTTTAAAAACGAACATCATGAAAACCTTAATGACAACTTTCTTCGCAGCATTTATCTTTGTATCGGCAAGCGCCTTTACAAAAGCTGAAAACAAATCATCCCGTTTAGCCACCGCAGATAACAGTATAAATCTGTACATCGAAACCATCACAAATGGAAATGTGGAAAACATGGATACGCTTTTCGGTAGCCAGTTCATTCTGAACACCAACGCTAATGGCAAAGTTATTAGCCACAGTAAAACACAAATCATTGGTTTTTTAAAAGGACAAAAAAATGTAAAACAAAACTGTAGTGCTACCTATATTGTAATGGAACAAAGTGAGGATTATTCAATCGCTAAAGTAGAAATGAAATACCGTGATTTCACCAAAGTAGATTATGTAACATTCAGTAAGGAAGGTACTGATTGGAAAGTTAACCAGGTAGTTACTACTTACAAGTAAAAACAACATCTTCTGCAGGAAGTCAATCATATAAATTAAATCCCTAAAATTACTTTAAGTACTTTAGGGATTTATCGGTTATTCTAAATACTACAACAATAGGGTCATTCATCAAACAAGCGTTTCCTATCCGTATTGAATTGCTATTGTGAAATCCATTCACTAAATTTGTATTATGGAAGCTGTAGTAATTCATCCAAAAAACAAAGAGCAATTAGCTGCGCTGAAAGCCTTTGCCAAGGCATTGAAGATGGATTTCGAAACCAAAGTAACCGAAACCCAATACGATCCTGAATTTGTAAAACAAGTTTTGGCCGCTGATAAATCAGCAAAAAAAGGCAATGTCACGAGGATTAAAGATGCCAAAAACATATGGGCAGATATTCTATAGACGTTGAGAAAAAAGCAAGAAAACAACTGGCTGAAATCCATAAGTCCGGTAATAAATCCGATATCAGGAAAGTAGAAGTCATTTTCGAAGAATTAACAGAACACCCAGAGACAGGAACAGGTAACCCCGAACAATTGAAACATGAACTATCAGGGTTCTGGTCAAGGCGTATCAATTCAAAAGATAGGCTCGTTTATAAAATCAACGACTTGCAAATAGTCGTCACCGTGGTTTCTGCTAAGGGGCATTACAGCGATAGATAAAGGTCATTGCGTCAAAAGAAGTTTTATAAAGCGGTATCCGGTCATCAGGATACCGCTTATTTTTTATTAATGTGCCTTTAACTCTAAGTATACCGGTCGGTGATCTGAGCGCGCAGCGGTAAAGTCATCCTTAATAAAATCTGCTTTGATGAGGTCCGATTTCAGATCTTTACTAATATAGATGTAGTCTATCCGTGATGAATAATTCTGTGGCGAGGTAGCATGGGCAGCATCTATGAATCCCGCATCCAACATCTTTTGTTGTACGGTATAGTCGATGGCCCTACCATTAACCAGGTTTTCATGAAATGAATATTTCTTAGCCGCTTCCTGATAACGCTGTATTAATTTACCATCGGCGTAAAGATTACTATCTAAAGGTGACAGCGAATTAAAGTCACCCATCAACATCCAAGGGCCATCCATGTATTTCCTGGCTTTCACTGTTTGAAGTATTACATCAATCTCCTCCCTTCGCTTCCAAAATTTGTGGGGGGATAAATGAAGTACGATTATATTGTATCCATTTGTTTTCGCTACAATAAAACCATGGTGCATATTATCCAACACTTTTTCAACCGCTACTATGGGAAACTTGGAGGTCAGTGCAACAGGGTAACCATCTTCTTTCAGTAATACAGCGTAAGGATGACCGTAGCTACGAGCAAGCTCTTCCAATTTCTTTTGGGTAAAGCGGTTGCATTCCTGAAGTGCCACAATTGAAGGATTCTGGCTTTTGATCCAGTTTGAAAACACAACTTTACCGGCTGTACTATCTTTTCGCATACCTTCAAAAATGTTGTAGCTAATAACCTTCATAGACTGTTGCGCATACCCTATAGTTAGACTCAGTAGCAAGATGACCCCAACAAAAGATACGGCACGAGCGAATCTTTTCATTATACATTGATTATTCATATGAATTATTTTAGAAATACCATTACTGTCCGGTATATGCCGGATTTGTTAACACCCCCTGTGACCGTAACACTTCTCTATCTGGAATGGGGTAGTACGCGTGATACGGGCGCAAATTAGTGGCAATTACCTCATATTCATTAGCCGTAGTTGATTTTACCGCATCATAAAATATCCCCCATCTCACCAAGTCCCATTTCCGTCCATACTCACCCATCAACTCACGTGCGCGCTCGTCTTTTATTTCTTGGAAGAATGAGTCCTTGCCCGGATAATTTGTCAGCTTATACATTTCAGAGGCCCTTCCTTTCACTTCATTTAAACACGACATCGCCAAATTAGCATCGCCCAATTCATTGGCACATTCTGCCATCATCAACAGTGCATCGGCATATCTAAAGACCTTCTGATTGTTACCATCGGCTATATTGTCCATCCCGGGGCACCAGAATTTAGGGCCCATCCAAGGCTTACCGGTCCCATTATTAGAAAGCGGCCGCTCAAAAGGCTGACCATTGTAATTATAGGCGAGGATAATATTACGGCGAGGATCATTTAGGTCATACAATGACACATAATAGGCAGAAGGGGTTATTGAGTTAAAAGGATTTGCTTTAGAACCCAATTCAGGTATAGATACGCCATCATAAATAGCCGTTCCCGACTTTTTCGTAGGTGTGAAAAAGCAGGCCACTGTTGATGTTTTCTTTAACCCGGTGGCCGACCATGTAAATTGTACTTCAAAAATAGATTCGGCTGTGTTTTTATTTCTAAAGTAGGTATCTTCCAGCGGATATTGTGCTAAGGCCCCATATATCTTCTGGACTTCTTTCAGTGCGTTCAATGCTACCTCATATTCCTTGTTCCACATAGCCATTTTGGCTAACAACATATAAGCCATAGGAGCAGATATTCTATTATCCGGCACGTCCGCAGTTTTCTTATTCGGTAAGTGAGGGGCATATTGCTGTAACTGTTCAATCAGTACACTTCTCGTTTCAGTAGCATCCATTCTACCGAGTTTCATAACCTTATCCAATACCTCCAGGTTAGATACATCATCTTCATAAAACGGCACATCACCAAATGTACTGGTGAGAATATAAAAATACAGTCCACGTAATACAATAGCCTCTCCAATTAAAGCGGGTTTGCGGTCTTCAGCAATACCGGCACCTTCTATGCCTTTAATCGCCGCGTTGCAATACATAACACCTTTGTAGCATTGCTCCCACACCGCCTGTCCCATCCCTGGATTAGCAGGCGAGATCTCGAATTTCGCATCCAACTGAGAAGAATTTAAAAATGCCAGATCTGTACAGGCCTCATTGGCAACCATCAAGTTAGCGGAAAATATAGCCGTTAGCGGGTTATAACATCCATTTAGCGCCGCTATACATTGGCTTTCATTGTTAAAAAACTGGTCGGGAGATACAAAGCTCTCCGCTTCTTCATTTAGTGTTTTTTTGCACGACAATAGCATACTTGTAACTGTCAGGAAGCAGACAAGCAAGAAGCGGCTTTTAATTATAATGTTCATTTCTTTTGCTTAACTAGTTAAAACTTCAATTCTGCACTGAACACAATGGTTCTACTATTCGGATAAGCTCCATTATCCATCCGACGAATTGTTGAGCCACCACTTTGCGTTGAGATTTCCGGATCGTATCCGTTATAATCCTTCCATAGGTATAAGTTATTCCCACTGGCAGTCAACGTCAAGGTATTGAGTGCCCTTATAATTTTCTGAAGATTAAAGGTGTAGCTAACAGACGCATTTTTCAAGCGTAAAAAAGTGGCACTATGCACAAATCGGTCATTCGGAATGTCATCTTTTGAATCTGCCCTCGGGTAGTCTGAAGTAGGATTTCTTACCGGATGCCAAGCATTTGTCATGTATTCAAATTGATTGGATAGGTAAGTGCCCGTGCCCATAAATAGTTCAACAGGGTTATAGATCTTACCACCCAGGGAATAGTTTAAATAAAAGCTTACATTAAACCCTTTTATGTTAAAGCTATTCTGAATTCCGCCGTATAAAACAGGATCGGCATTACCCAAGTATACAAGATCGTTATTATCCAAAATTCCATCTTGATTTTGATCAATGTAGCGCTGTCGACCAGGACTGTAATAACTTACGGCAGAGGAGGCGTAACGCTTATCGCTTTTATTCTGTTCAATTTCGTCCGTAGATTTCCATACCCCACCATATTGCATCCCCCATAATGCATTGAGTGGCTGTCCTTTTACGTAGCCATACATCATATACTGCGCTCCATATGGATTATCATATGCCGACACCCTATCGAGCCCACCAATATCATCCACTAACTGCTTATTATGCGCCAACGTAAAAGAAGAAGACCAGCTAAATGATTTTCGTTCGATATTTCTTGAATTAACAGTCAGTTCCACACCACGATTGGACGTTTTTCCGATGTTGCTTAGGCGACTGGTATATCCCGTATGGGAAGGTAGTTGCACGGTTAACAAAAGGTCGGATGTTTTTGACTGATAGGCTTCTATTGTAAAATCTAAACGATTATTTAAAACCGTTACATCCAATCCTGCATTATAGGTAGCTGTCTTTTCCCAGGTTAGCCCTTCATTGGCGATTCTTGAAGGTAAATAGGCAACCGGCGTGGCACCATTAAAAATATAACCGTTCGATATGGAGTTCATCATTGCCAAAGATTGGTATCGGGCAATCGCATCATTCCCTGAAACACCCGCGCTTAATCGTAATGCCAATTGATTGATTGCCTTAAATCCTTTCAAAAACTTTTCTTCTTTAAGATTCCACTTGAATGCTGCTGACGGAAAAAAGCCCCACTTATGATTGTCAGCAAAGTTGGAGCCCCCATCGGCCCGGCCGGAAATAGTTAGGTAGTAGCGACTTTTATAATTGTAATTAATTCTGGCAAGATTAGCTAAGCGTGTTTGGTCTTCCAAATTCGAGGCAATATTAACAGTCTCCTTTGAAGGTACGGCTGCCAGGTCGTTCGTGTTAACCTCATCGATAAAATAGCCGTCGGCATTAACAGACATATCTACATATCGGAATGTTTGATAAGTAAACCCATACAGCACATCTACATGATGATCGTTCCATGTCTTGGTATAATTGATGGTGTTTTCATTTAGAATATTTTGTGTTCTATATGCTCTTTTATAGGCATATGCTCCAGTATTTTTGCTGGCACGCGTCGGTAGCGTTGAAGGATAAAAATTATCATCAAATCGATTATAGTCATAGAAGGAGACCGAACTTCTAATTTTGATATTATTAATAGGTTTTACCTCTACGTAAAACATGGATGACAGTCCCTTTTTTAGCTGATCTCTGCGCTGCAGCTTGGAGTTTGCCAGTGGCGAATCGAACAGGGTACCGCTGTACCACTGACTATTCCAATCGTTGAAACTTCCATCTTCTTTATAAGCAGGTATGGTTGGTGCCAAAAAGATGGTAGATTTATACCATAATGTACTCGTGCCAATGTCGGCCTTATTGATTGCATGATCTATATAGGAATAATTAAACCGTATACCCGATTTTACATATTTATTAAATGTTTTATCCAAGTTTAATCTCGCTTGATAGCGGCGCAACCCACTATTTATGATGATGCCCTGATTATCATTTACATTGAATGAAAAATAGTATTGCGTAGATTTATCTCCCCCTGCAGCGGATAATGTATGATTTTGATAAGGTGCACTTCGGGTGATTTCTTTGGTCCAATTTGTTCCTTCTCCCAAGGCTGACGGATCGGGAAAAGGATACTCTTCGATGGGTTTAGACTGATTGGCCGTGCTGGCAAAATAAAATCGATCATTTTGTAGCTGAGCAAACTCTGTTGCATTCATGAGATCTAGAAAACGTGGGAGTTTTGAGGTTCCAATATCTGAGCGAAAGGTAAAATTGGTTTTTCCGTCAGTTCGCCCACCCTTCGTGGTAACCAGTATCACCCCATTGCTTCCCCTTGAGCCATAAATAGCGGTGGAAGAAGCATCTTTTAGCACCTGAATAGATGCTACATCACTTGGATTTAATTCATTTAAATCGCTGATGGCATCCATCACCCCATCAACGACGTATAGCGGTTCGTTTGTTGCAGAAATAGATCGTGTACCGCGAATCCGTATGGACGTTCCAGCACCCGGTTCGCCGCTCGTAGACATAATTTCAGCTCCTGCAATACGTCCTTGCAGCATTTGATCCACCCGTGTTACCGGAATATTGCGCAAGTCTTCCGTGTTCACCACCGACACTGCGCCTGTTAGATCTCTTTTCCTAACAGCACCATACCCAATTACCACCACCTCGTCCAAATCATTTGCCTTAGCGGTTAGGTATACGGTCAGTTCTTTATTATCGTTAACTGCTATATTTTTTCCGAGATAACCCAAATATTGAAATTGTAATGTGTCTCCTGGTTTGGCAGCTATGGAAAAAAGTCCCTGACTATTCGATAGTACACTCATTTGTGACCGTGTATTTTTAACGGTTACAGACGTGAGAAAGATACCGGTATTACTCAACACCTTACCTGTAATACGGACATCTTGTTTTACGCTGATTCCGGTAAATGCAGGTTCTGTTCTAGCAACTTTCAACTGAATATTAAAATCACCAATTTGTGAAATTTCACCCTTATATCCCTTTAATAATTTTTTTAAAATCTCTGCCACAGGCGTATCTTTTGCCTGTACGTTTACACGTTGCTCATCATCCAACGCATCCGCATTGTAACCAATCAGAAAATCAGTTTTCTGTTCAATAATGGAAAAAGCTTGTTTAAGTGTAATATTTTGAGCGTGGAAGTCAATCGTCTTATTGTATATAGTTGTTTGTCCTTCACTGGCCAATGATATTGTTGTAAATAAAAACGTTATTGCAATTGCCAAACGCATAACATGAAGTAATTTGGATAAAAAAATAAAGAGCCAAGCCGGTCTTCGGAATAAATTTTGCATTTTTGATTGTTAATGATTAAGTAGATCGTTAATTACATGAGGCATTAGTATTGCCTTGTTTAAGCGGATAATGTTGGTAGCATTATCCGCTACTTATTAATCTTTTCTTCTTTTTTTACATAGGCACCTTACATTGATTAAGCTTTAGTATATATTGTTGTCCTTTTTGTTGTATGAGCGAAGCCGCACTCAAATCAGCTAGTATTTTAGCAGCAGTATTTGACGGAATATTGTTAAAATCAACCGTATATCTACAAGCGTGCTGGGCTGTTCCTTCTAGTACAATTGAAATATTATAAAAGCGATTTAGTACCGACACAATTTCAGATACGGTCTTTTTCTCAAAATGAAGCTTATTATTTATCCATCCTTTAACATGTTGTGCATTAACCTTTTGCATTGTATATTTCTTATCTCTTTTATCAAATACAATCATTTGATTTGGTTGTAGAATGTAAGCGTTATTCCGCTTCGCAGCATCCATAGCATCAACTTTCACCCTTCCTGATGCAACGGTAATACACATCTTATTATCTTGTGGATAAGCGCTTACATTGAAAGACGTTCCGAGCACTTGGGTCTTGCTACTGCTACTGTAAACAAAAAAGGGTAATTGATCATTCTTTTCTACCTCAAAAAAAGCTTCTCCCTCCAACCATATGGATCTGGTAGTCTTACCAAAGTCGCTCGGGATATGCGCTACCGATGCAGCATTGAGTATCATCACGCTCCCATCTTTCAATGTGATGGTTTTCCGCTTTCCATTCGCGGTTTTTATCTCCACCATATCAATTTTGGGAATGTCGCTGTATGTTTTTCTACCTACCGCCAGCCAAATAGAAATAACCAAAATACAAAGCGCTGCAACACCTATTAAAGATTTTGCCCACATATGTTTCCGTGAAAAAACACGTAATTCTCTCTTTTCAGATTCCTTTTTAACAAAAGTCCGGCGCTTGATCTTCTCAAATACTTCCTGCTCATTGAAGTCAGGAAAATCAGCCTTTGTTTCAAGCTTTTGTGCTTCCTCGTTAAAATATTGTTCAACCAGCCGTGCTAACTCCTCTGTTGATATTTTTCTTTTTCTTGCCATGTATCTAGGTGATAGATGCAAAAAAAAGGTTTACCCCCTAAGCGTGTATTGCAATTTTTAAAATGGAAATAAAAAAATGGTTAATAGTAAAAAATGTTGAAGAAAAATCCTCATTGCTCTGAGGGCGATGGTCATTTGGTTTTCTACGGTCTTAATGGAAATTTGGAGGCGTTCTGCTATCTCTCGGTTTGATAATTGTTCTATTCTACTTAAGCTAAAAATTTCTTTACACCTTTTAGGAAGCAGGTCTATCTCTTTCTGGAAAGATTGTTGTAATTCTTTAGTATGCACATAATCTTCTATAGTTTCCGATGCTTTTAATTCTAAAAGTAGTTCCTCGTTCAAAAGATATTTCTTTCGCCTTACTGCCATTAGTACTTGGTTTTTCATGCTTATATATAAGTAAGGTTTGAGCGATGAAATATGAAGCACGTCACGCTTTATCCATAAATTAATAAAAAGTTCTTGTATTAAATCTTCACATAACTCCTTATCATTTAGCAGCTGATATGCCGAACGGTAAAGCGCTTTTGCGTAGCGCTCATATATACATTGAAAAGCATATTCATCGCCATTAAACAATCCATTGGCCAACTCCTGATCAGTATATATTCGGCTCTGTTTTATCATAAAAGGTTAAACCATCTTTATTGATTTATCCCCGAATGCTAATAGTCTATTTTCAAGTGTACAACAAAACTCCATACTATGTAAAACCTCAATTATCACAAAGTTCTTTTTTGAATGTGCATGGCAAAACTAATATTCACGTATTAAATTTGTATTACCTCCATATTAGGAAACGAGATTCTATAGCGTGTGTTCGGCGCAGGAGATAGTCGTCATTGTTTGTGGGACAATTTATAGTTGCTGAGTCGCCTATTAGGTTATCATATACGCCTCCATAATATAATCCAACAAGCTATACACACTAGACTTTGCCACAACATCCTCTGCGCCATTTTCCTTCATTAAAGATATATCATGAAAATCATCGCTCGATGTATAGCCTATCACCTTAATCATTGCGTTGTATTTCTTGATGCAGGCAGTCGTCTCTATACCTCCCATATTAGGCATTTTTAAGTCAATAATACATACATCCGGTAATGTGGTACATAACTTTAACTTGCCAACAAAATCCTGCCCATCTGTTGCATCAAATAAAAGCTTAAACCTACTATCTTTCCGAATTAAGGAATTCAATATAAAACGTTGGAATTTGTCGTCGTCGGCAATTGCGATATAGATTAAATGATTGTTTTGGTTGGCTCTCATGATTATAATTGGCTTAGTAATCGTTGTCAACACTACGGCTACGTTTCACACTGTTATACTAATTTAAAAAGAATTAACACCAATATTTCATAAAGTTTCCCACATATTAACATCTCATAAACTCAAAGACTCGTTTCAAAATCGATGAAAGAGATAAAATAAAGTATTGTGTGCTGCCTACACAACCCCATGCCATTTCGTTCTTCGATACGTCCGTGCTTGCTGGCAATGTTCGGTTCCTCTCTTTCTCCCAACCTTCGGGAATCTTCGAAGGTCTAATATCTTTCACCGAAAAATTCCAGCCCTTTACCGAGTTCTTATTTCCGTTCGCCTAATTCCCATGGGCTGGCGATGCTTTATACCCTACTTTTGAATCAACAAACAAAACGTAAACATATTTTAACAAGGGTATAAAAGAAATTAATTATGAACACTTTAAAAACGAACATCATGAAAACCTTAATGACAACTTTCTTCGCAGCATTTATCTTTGTATCGGTAAGCGCTTTTACAAAAGCTGAAAACAAATCATCCCGTTTAGCCACCGCAGATAACAGTATAAATCTGTACATCGAAACCATCACGAATGGAAATGTGGAAAACATGGATGCGCTATTCGGTAGCCAGTTCATTCAGAATACCAACGCTAATGGCAAAGTTATTAGCCACAGTAAAGCACAAATCATTGGTTTTTTAAAAGGACAGAAAAATGTAAAACAAAACTGCAGTGCTACTTATACTGTAATGGAACAAAGTGATGATTATTCGATCGCTAAAGTGGAAATGAAATACCGTGATTTCACCAAAGTAGATTATGTAACATTAAGCAAGGAAGGTGCTGATTGGAAAGTTAACCAAGTCGTAACCACCTACAAGTAAAAACAACATCTTCCAGCAGGGAAGTTCATCATATAAATCAAACCCCAAGAGGTTGCTTTTAAGCAACCTCTTGGGGTTTGCAATCATTTCTATCTTACCTTTCGTCAATAGCCTATTTCAGGTCAGCCAACGACGCCTCAAAAACACCAACGATACCACCATTCCAGACAATCACGTATACCTTATCTCCAACAACAAACGCATTACTACTATCACCGCTAAAAACACCTTCATCTGGTCCTATTAATTCTTTCAATTGATACCAACGACTTCCTTCATAGCGGTAAATAGAACGACTGTTAAAATCATAGTTCAAAGAAGAGCTTGGGATGATGTGAATTTGACCGTTATGTACAAACCCCGCAGCGCCCGATAAGAATCCTGGCCCATCTGCTGGTGTTGCCGACCAGCTATTGCTTGCTATATTATACGCCAAAAGGTTTCCCGAATTAGTCATGGTGGCGCCAGCCCCCACAATCGCTATCTTGCCATTGCTAATGGAGAATGCATTATTCCATGAATAGCCACCATACAGATCTTTGGGCATTCCGGCCATCTCCTCCCATTTCTTTGTGACGATACTATATCGATACATCGGAAAAGTTGGCTCCTCGGGATGTTCCCAATCATCACTAAAGAGTAAATAAAGATGCTTTTCGGCCGCAAATGCGGTGGTCGTGTATCGTTGTTCAAACGACGGTGGCGCAGGCAAATCAGTCCAAGTATCTGACTTATAATCGTACTGTCTCAATTGCGACGCGCTCGGGACACTTCGAAAATAATACAATTTGTCATCCAGTGCGACCATTCGCCCCGAGGTAGCTGTATTCGTACCCTTCGTCCAGGTATAATTTGATCTATTCCATTTATAGAAATACATCTTCTTATCGTTGTAAGTATCTCCATACGTGTAAGCAAAAACATTTCCTTCTATACTATGGACATTGTAAGGATCGTTATTCGCCGGAAATTTCCTAGACACCATCACCCATGTGTCGTTCAATTTAAAATCTGCTTTATAAGTCACTTCAGCATCCAGCAATTTTATCTTCACTTTTGCTGCCCTGCGGGGAAATGGCCCCATAGGCACCTTCACCCGAATGCTGGAAGTATCTCCTTCCAACAGCTCTGCTTCTACGCCCTCAAAGAGGATTTGGTTTTTAGCTAGTTTTGGATGAAAGTTTTTGCCTTTAATTGTTAGCTCCTGCCAGGCTTTCCCCGATGTTGGCACAATGTCAAGTGTTGGAAGCTGCAAATTGAATAGTTCACTACCTGTTGAACTTTGCAGCTGGGCTTTTACAGTAATATTTGTTTTTACCTTCTCTATATCTTCAGGAACCCTCACCTTGATCTGCTTACGCCCTACACTTACAAACGACGCTTTTACTTCACCGAATTTAACAGACATTCGATTGGAATCGAGATCAAAATGATCGCCTTCAATGGTAATGATATCATTAAATGACCGATTTGAGGTAAAACTTGTTATCTCTGGTTTGTATAGTGAAAATTCTGTACTAACAATTTTGCTTGTTGTATCATATCGCGCGGTTATCACCGGAGATACCTCCGTTAAATCCTGCGGTATGTAAGCTGTCAAAACACTATCATTCAACACTTTGGTCACAACACCCTGCGAACCAAAGCTGATATTAATATATCTATTTGCAAAATATTTACCATAAACATATATACTATCTAATAGATGCGCGTGATTCGTAGATATCGAATCAATTTTAATTTGCTTCGAACCGCTGGATAAAAATGATTTTACATTGTATATTTTTAGTTGTGTACTATCATTAATAGTAAAAAAACTATAATAATATTTTCTATTCTTCTCCAGTTGCGTATTTAAATCTTTGCGTATCATTCCTTTGGCGAGTTGTTTACTTTCCTCCATATAGTAGAACTGTCCATTATGGGTAGAAATCACGCTGTCTAAAGCCAGTACAAAACCATATTTCCCCACATTCTGAGGGATTTTATTTACGTTGGCTACAAGCTGCACACCACCATCTTCAAACACATTTGCCTCTATAGCTTCTATCGGCAAAACTTCCTCGCCGACATCGACTCTTACATCATCTTCCTTCTTACATTGTATAAGCAGAGTAAAAGAAGTCAGTATTAGTGTTAAAAAAAATATATATTTTCTCATATTGTTTATTTAAGGCTCAAATACCCATATTTCCTTTGAAGCGGTGCCATAGTAGTTCACGCTATAATTTTTATCGCCACCGATGATGTAAGCCTTACCTTCCATTTCAAAGGCGGCGAATCGTGAGTGCGCTTCCGATACGATATGTTCTTTTAAGTTCCAGGAGTCTGTATCAGGTGAATATTCCCATACATCCTTTACAGGAGAACTATTATCATTCCCGCCATATACATAACCTTTACCATTAATGACAAAGCCGACCGCTCCCCGGCGAAGGGTTCCAGGAAAGTCGCTCATTTTTTTCCATTGATTCGTTTTAGGGTCATATCTATTTACATTTGGGTTTAGATAGTCTTTATAACCGGTAGCATTATAGTACATTCCGTTAAGGACAAATCCTACGCCGTCTGTATTCATGTCATTTACATTACCAATATCAACCCAATCACCTTCTATTAACTTCAACAGCTTAATTACTTGATTCTGATCAATTATCAAACTGATTACGCAATAAGCAGTGTTGTCAATTACAAATGCATCTATAACATTTTGCGTGTTGTTTGGTAAAAAATTTCCTTTAATTTCTCCCGTTAAGGGGTCAAATGAAAGCCAGTAGGGATACGAAACACTTGTTGGAGCACATAGTTTATTATTTAAAACAAACGATGCGCTGCTTAAAGGAGAAGAATTGGCACTAGACGCTATTTTCTTCGTCCACTGCTCACTTGAGGGATTAAATTCCCAAATCTCATGATGATAATAATAGTTGTTATCGCCATCAAGATACGAAAGGCCTACGTATCCTTTGCTATTCAGGGCCTCCGCAAAAAATCCAAGTGACGCCGGACCGGGAAAATCTGAAAGTTTACGGTAATGCACCAGCTGAAAGACATCAAATTCTGAAGTTGTCGGATCAGCAATTGTTTGTATAGTTAGCTTAGCTCCAACACTTAACGTTGCTTGCGGAGCTTTAAATTGAATCTGTTTATTGGTTGCCGCAGTAATTTCGACTGATTGATTATTAAATGTTAATTTATTATTAGCGACAATTGGACTGAAATTCTTACCATATACCGTAACCGTTTCACCCATTCTAAAATATTTCTGTGATACTGAGTCAATGGAAGGCTGGTTCAGGAAAAACCACTCATACAACCTTTCAGAACCATTAACAGAGAGCTTAATCACAGGATTTGGAACATTCACATCTGCCGGAATAACAAAGTGGATCTCGTCTTTATTGGCAAAAATCACTTCAGCTTTTGCGTTATTCATATGTACAGCCAACTGACCTGCAGCTGATGTCAAATTCTTTCCTCGCACCGTTATCGTATCACCCCATGTACCTTGGTTTCGGTTAAACAATAAGTTGTCAACACCTTTACTCCCCTTACCCACGAAGGAAATGACGTCTCCATAATACGTTTCAGTCGTTAGCTCAACAAATGCGCACAAGTTATAGGTTACGTCTTTGTCAATCCCTGTTTCTGCTTTCAACGTAATGATGCCGTCCAGATCAGGCTTTTCCGTTTCAACCAAAAATCGATCGGAAGTACTCTTTGGATCCTTTTCCAGTGACCATATAAAACCAACTTTTTTTATCTGCGTCCGATCTAGACCCACCAATTGAGCCGAAAATAGGGCGCCTAATGAATCCACATTACGTACCGTTATGTTCTTCACATATTGCTGCGGCGTACTCTGACTCTCCTTTTTACAGGAAAAAAAGCTATTTATAAATAAAAAAGAGATTAAAAACCAAGTACTTGATTTTACTGAAGCCTTTAACATATTGCTAGATTAAGATTTTATTTAACTTTATAATAAACGCCGCGATCTGTCATCAACAGAAAGTCACCATCTTCCTTTATATGGTAATTATATATGCGATCTTTGAATGTAAGATCTACTTTACTCCATCCTACGCTGTTATAAATACCATCATTATTTGACCCATTAACTAAAAAGTAAACTTGATTGTTAAAAAACTGGATATGGTTGATATGCTGCGAAGAAGAGTTCGGTGTGTAATAACTCTTGGTTATACCTTCATAATTGTCGGGAGAAATAATGGCCAAGGTTGCATCACCTGAACCGATATACAGCTTTCCGTCTGGCCCCACCTTAAAATCTTCGATCGTAGATCTTCTGTACTGATAATCTATAAATATGCGTTCCCATGAATCTCCATTGTTTTTAGAAACGTAAAACATATCCCACTTATCGAAAAGATAAAGATTGTTGTTTGCGTGGCGACTTATAAATCTGTAAGGTGTTGCGTACTCATTCTCAACCAATAATTTCTTCCAGAAAGAGCCTTTATCAGCTGTACGAAATAGGCCATTATAATCGTAGCTAACGAACATAAAATCAGGTTCTACCAGAAAAGCCGAAGGGTAGCTGAGTCCGAGCAGTCCATTATTTAAACTCGACCAGTTAGAAAGGTTGTCCGAGTAGTAAATGCCCGCATCTCTAGTTAGCACATAAAGACGATTATTTTCTCCAAAACGTGCGCTAACGATCTCGCTATTAAATGGAAAAGCTTGAAGTGGCATCCAATTAATCCCCCCATCTTCAGACACGTAAAGGCCGCCGTTCCGCATATTAGGGCTTACAAGGTACAGTTTCCCGTTATGTGAAAAAATCCCTGAAGAATAAAAATCATTTATTTCGCAACCGCAGGCTTTTCCCCAGCCTTGTGGTTTACTTCCTTTCGCAGACACGATAACAGAATCATCAGCAGGTTTATTGGGTAGGTAATCCGGGTTATTGAAAATAGTGTCCGAATAAAGCAGCACTACAAGTTGTTGCTCCTCTTTATTGCAGCCTAATTCCCATTTAAGTTTAACGTACCCATCATTATCCGGTCTTGAAATATCCACATAATCGAATGGATTAGAAGACACCGCATTCACCTTACCATTTCCTTCTAGAAACCGATATTTTAACCAGTAATATCGATTCATGCCTTCCCTTCCAGCAACCTTCATTACGATAGAATCTTTCAGCTGTTCCCCAAATATTCCTGATTGCCCATCCCCACTGATCAGTTCAATAGCACTTACCCTATCGTCATCTGGCCAAGTTAATTCGGGTTGCTTATCTTCTTTCTTACATGCTGTCATTACCAATAGGCAAAGCGTCAGCATCATTGTAAATGATTTCAATTTTTGAACGGTAATTTTCACGGATTTAAATTTAGATCGTACCTTAAAATCTGGTAATTGTTTAATGCAAATACAGTATGTTCATCTTTAATAACAGCTTTACTTAAATTACTTGCACCATAGTTGGCAATCATCTCTGTTTTCCAGCTTGATCCTCCATCTACGGTACTAGCTATCTCACCATATGCGCCCACTACTACACCGCGCTTACTATCAAAAAAACGAATTGCTAAAATATCAGTGCCGATACCGATATACATTCTTTGCCAAGTTTGGCCACCATCCGTCGTTTTAATCAATGCACCGCCCTGGCCACCAATTAGAGCCTCGTTTTGATTAATTAAGTAAATTGTGTATAAATTATTATTTAAGTTGATAGGAAGCTCCGTCCATTTTTCTCCGCCATCGTCGGTTCTCAGAATTTTTCCAACATCGCCACATGCATAACAGTGATTTTTGTCCAGACAAACTACGCTTCTCAAATTATTTATAAAGGTGAAGCCGTTATATTTCTGCCAACTCTTTCCTTTAGTAATCGATTTTAGTATTGCACCATTGTTCCCGACAGCAAAAATGGTATTCGCATCTGTCATATAAAAATCACGGACACTTCGATGTCCTCCAATGGGTGGTTGCCAATCTTCGAATTCAAAATTTTGGCCACCATCGCTGGTGAAATAGGCATAATCATTTGTTACTTCAACCAGTCCGATTTTGTTATCAAAAAAACATATATTGTAGGTATCACTTCTTGCTGAACCCGAAAAGCTTCCATTATCCTGTACCCAGGTATTACCCCCATCCGCTGTTTTGAACAAACCTCTCCAATCACTTGAGGCTATCCCGTGCAAGCTATCTAAAAATACCATGTCTTGGAAATAACTGTTATTATTAGCATATAATTGAAGCCATTTTTCTTTAACAGTTGCCGAAACCTTAATTGAATCTAATGCTTTGCAGCCACCAATATAGAAGATATCGTCGGCACAGTTGAAATATGTATAAAAAACAGCTTCTGGCTTCGTATTTTCCTCCAATTTCCACAAATACTTGAAATAGATACTGGTATCGTCTGCATTTTTTGCAGCCAAGCGAATCGCATAGTTAGGCCTGTCAGGTTGATTTCCAATCCGAACGCTATACTTTTCAAGATCTTCGGGGTTTTTGGGAGTAACTTTGATAATCACTGTATCAGGTAGATCGTATTGAAAATAACCTACCTGATCGGCACCCTTGATGATCTCCATTTTGACCGAAAAATCACCAGGAGGGTTTATCTCGGTATCTGGTTGGTCTACAGGTTTTTCATCCTTTTTACATGAGATAATAAAAATAAATGCCAGCAGCATGGATATACCGAAGTAATAGCGAATAACCAGATTATAATATTGCATATAAGATTTAAATAATATCCAATCTGGACCAAGAAAAATAAACATCAAGAGGTTCGGGCATAATTCACAGCCAAGCTATTTTAATCAAGAAATCGATTTTCGTATAGGTTGAAGTAAATGTTTGTCTTATAGGCTTATGTTAATTAAATTCTTGTTTAGATTGATTTCCCACAAAAGTAAATAAAAAACAATAACCTTCAAAAATAAATTTTTATAGAACAGGGTGAAAATTATTCCATTACCACATAGAAATGAAATACCGTGATTTTACCAAAGTGGACTATGTAACGTTAAGCAAGGAAGGTGCTGATTGGCAGTCTATCATATACATAAAGCATCAAGGCAGTCCCTATTGACCGCCCTGATGCTTTTTATAACATTTATTGAATTACTTGTTGTTCTTCTTACTTAAAACAGTTTAGCGTAGAAAACCATAATGGGGACTACGATGGCCTCCTCCTGTTTGCGTTCTAAATGGAAGCACGTTTGTTGTCTCTTTATTATAGCCAGCATACATTACCACGTTTCCATCATTCTGAACAAGAATCTGTGCCCACTTCGCTAAATTCCCGTTAGGAGAATTCGGATCAACATATGAGCCAGATACCCAAAGCTTTTGGTCCCTATCAGGAAGCTTTCTTACAATAGCTAATTCGCCTGTTTCGTAGAACCAAAGCTCGCCAGGATATCGCATATTTCCAACCCATGCGTGATTGGCAGCCCAAATGGCTCCTCGGTCTGCTCTTCTATACAGAACTAAATTTCCATCATTCTGAAATTCAAGCATATATTCCAGATTTTGCGAATATATTGCTTGCCCTTGAACTATCACTGGTTTAACGTTTGATGTTCTAATCGCCTTTTGAACGTAATAATCTGTAGTAGTTGACAGGTTATATATAACATCTAACTTAATATTTTCCCACACTTGCGGTATAGCACGCTCAGCAGGTGGTGTTGGATATTGCCATTTTTGTGTTGGAAAAGGCCGAAAATAGTTATAGACTTGTCTATTATCGAGAGGCCCTGACGATGATTCGTAAACGAATTCAACCTGTCCATCCCACATATCTTTTGGTACTTTAAAGGTAATCGCTCCGTCAACATAAGTATTCTTAAAGGCACTTGTCGGAATGTGGTACTGATCTGTAGCTGATTTAGTTGACCCATCCCTAAATCTCAGTCGGACATAATAATAGACGGCCTCTCGTGCATTGCCATGATCCCAAGACGAGAATGTAAACCTAAGTGTATATGTTTTTTCCGTGTTATGAACAGGTATCTCGGTAGACAACACTCCGTCTATTAAAGGTACTCCATCTATAGCCGCATGTATCAAAAGGGGATATGCAGAACAGACGCTGCATAACAGCAGAAAAAACGATAAAAGTGCCGATGTTAGAAAATTAATTTTCATTCTCATCTCCTTTCTCAAACTCTGCCTTATAGACGTTCGCTTCGCCATATCTCTTTATTAATTCTTCAACTGGCATTTTATAATTATCCCCAATCAGAACAAAGTTCTTTGTGTCGTCATATCTGATTTGGCTAACATCAACATTATGCACAACTGATAAAAACTTAAATGCCTTTACTTCGATTTCGGGAGCAATTTTTGACTCGTACTCTGGAGTTTGTTTCTGACACGCAATAAAAACATTCACGCAGCAGAGAGCAATCAGTAAAATTTTTTTCATATTAAAATTTATTTTGTTTAATGAGCAGTAAATATATAAATAAAATTTATTTTTACATTATTAACCATTTCTAATATTTACAAAAAAAATTAAACATACTATTAATTTAACACTGCATTATGAAATCATTTTTTTCTATCTCAGAAAAAAAATGAACAGCAAAAGATGGGCATAATACACAGCCAAGCTATTTTAATCAAGAAATCGATTTTCGTATAGGTTGAAGTAAATGTTTGTCTTATAGGCTTATGTTAATTAAATTCTTGTTTAGATTGATTTCCCACAAAAGTAAATAAAAAACCATAACCTTCAAAAATAAATTTTTATAGAACAGGATGAAAATTATTCCCTCACCAAAGCAGATTATGTAACATTCAGCAGAGATGGTGTTGGAGGTCCATCATATATACATAAAAGCATCAAGGCGATCGATCAGGACCACCTTGATGCTTTTAATATCAAATCTTAACTTTATCAGATTTCTCCATTGCGCTTTGCTCCAGTCGAAATGACGGCCACAAGCTTTCTAGACATCTCTATTAGTTATTTCTCTCATCAATCCAACACTCACTAATACCCCGGGTTTTGTTTAAGATGCGGTTCAACACGCAATACCGTTTGATGAAAGGGCCACAAATAGTTATTAGGCGCAAAGGAGCGATCTTCAATTTTGAGTGACACTTTATTTCCATTCACCATACGGGTATGTCCCAAAGCAGGCTGATTCATCACCTGTTCTGCAAGACGCCATCTTAGAATATCTTCATAACGCAATCCTTCTCCCGCAAACTCAATACGCCGCTCATTACGTAATAAGGTGATCCACTGATCTTGAGTATAAGCACTATAAGCTGGTAGCGTCACATCGGCGATCGACATGTCCAGCCCTGCCCGGGCACGCACCTGATTAATACAACTCTTCGCTAATTCATCCACTTCACCTAGCATCATTTTAGCTTCGGCGTAGGTAAGTAAGACCTCGGCATAACGTAGAAGACCATACGTTAACGTGCCCTCCCGAAAAGCATCATCTTCCGGCACGAGTTTCCTAAACCAGTAGCCCGACTTACTGGCACGTTGGTTTTCATAATACATGGGGTTTCCGGATGTATAAATATCAATTTTTTCACCGTAAAAGGTATCTCCCGGCCCCATAATGCTTGCTGCATACCGAGGATCCCGATTGAGGGAAGGATTTAATTCATACTCCTCTTTTGTATGTAAAGGGCATTGATCAATAGGCCTTCCCTGTAAGGTCCAATAAGTGTCTACCAGCGATTTCAAGGGAACAGCGTACGATTGGCCATCTCCTGTACGAAAATGTGGCCCTAGATCACGGAACGATAAAGTAGTACCATTCCCTACACTTTCACGATCCATATGAATAATAAATTCTTTGTTTATCTGATCACCTTTATATTGAAACAAATCGCCATAGTTTCCATATAATTGGTATTTACCACTATCCATAATTTCCTTTGCTAACTGCGCCGCTAGCTCATAACGTCCAGTGAATAGCGCGTAACGCATAACAAGTGCCTTAAATGAATATTTATTGAACATGTATTTATTTGTTGTATACTGATCCGCAGGTAAACGTTCAGCAATGTCTGCTGCCATCGAAAAAAGATTCTCCAGCACCTGCGCTTGTGGAGTAGGTGCTACATTTGCTTCTTCAATAGTTGAGGGCACCAACACAAAGGGAATATCGCCCCAGCGCATCGTCACTTCAAAGTATAGCCATACACGAAGCCCTTCCAAAATTGCTTTATACCGTTCCCGCACGGCTTCATCTTCTACGTAAGGCACCTGAATATTGGCAAGGTAGGTATTAATCCGCCCAATATGCTTCATATATAAGGTCCAATAGTATTCAAAAGCTCTTGTATTGCTGTTAAAGGTACCATTCGCAATCCGTTGGTGATGATCACCTTCAGAACGACTATACGCATTATCTGTACGTGCATCTTTCATATAGAATAAAAGGCGCCTATCAGTCCTATTGGTGAATACATCTAAGTAGGCACTGTAAACAACACGCCTAAGATCATCTTCATCTACGAAAAACTCCTGAAAAGTCGTAGCCGTAGGATCTGTTTTATCTAAAAACTTTTCACAGCCCATCAATGTTTGGGCAAGCATGATCAGTATTATTATTTTCGCTTTCATCAGTTTATTTTTTGTTTATTCATTATTGCATGCTTCTAAAGGCATTCATGCTGCCTTCGGCGGTTTAGTTGTCAGATGGAGCCTTTGATGATTAAACCCCGAAGGGCTCATGAACACAAAAGCACCATTTAAAATCCGTGAATAAATAATCTTTACCCTGTATTTAACAATTATTTTAATCATGCCGGGTTCATTATCATGTATTTTTGATTTATAAGATGGATGCCCGAAGGCCGAAACTATAAATTGCCATTCTAGGATAACTGCCATTACCGCCATTGCGCTCAGGTTCTAAGCCTTCCCACTTAGTGAAGGTAAAGGCATCCTGGGCATTGAGATAGATGCGCAGATTTTGAATGCTCTTGGATATATGTGGGAAAGTATAGCCTATCTGGATCATTTTAATACGAAAAAATGCAGCATTGCTCAGCCAAACATCGCTCAGCACGGCATTCGAACTGGCACCCGTCCATACCCTTGGATAACGGCTATTAGGGGTTTCCGGAGTCCATCGGTTATCCATATATTCCTGTCGTGGCGTACCCAAACTATTGTTAGTACCGTCCATTAACACCGGATAGCCTTCCAAACCATTTAGCCAGCCGGTACGCTTACCTACACCCTGCCCCATCATGGTAAAGTCCCAGCGTTTATATTTTAGGTCAATATTAACCGCATAATTCAAGTGTGGAAAGGGGTCACCTAAATCAACCCGATCCATTTCATTGATGACCCCATCGCCATTTTGATCGATGTAACGGATATCACCCAGCAAGGTATTAGGCAGCTTTGCAGTCGTATTATTCACCTCTTCTTGTGTTTGAAAATAGCCATTGCTCTGGTAACCGTAGTAGTTATCGAGCGCAATACCGGGGTACCAGACTTTGTTCTCATTGTCTTTAAAGATCAAGGTGTCATTGGCGCCATAGCCTGCCTTCAACACCTTATTCCGGTTATCGAACAACATCCCTCCAAGCGTATAACTGAAATCACCTTTTTTATCCGACCATTGCGCACTTATTTCCCATCCCTTATTTTCAACTGATCCGATATTAACGGCCGATTCAAGGTTATTAGACCCCGTTAACGGCGGTACGGGGAAACGATCGTAAATAAGATCATAAGAATGTTTTCTATAGATCTCCGCTGTTAAGTTAAGCCTGTTATTGAGCGCTGTAAGATCTAGCCCAACGTTCCATTGTTTTTGCTTTTCCCAGGAGAATTCCGGATTTGGCACCCGCATCGTCCAGCCCCAATCGTTCACATTTTCCTGCCACAAGTAGGGATCAACATTTTCATTACCAATCAGTCCATAAGAAGCCCGTAGTTTTAGGTTAGTGATCGTATTAGAAGAACGGATTTTCTCAAAAAACCGCTCGTTCTGTATATTCCAGGCGATGGCGGCTGAAGGAAAAGTTCCCCAGCGATGGCCCGGCGCAAACTTGCTGCTTCCATCAGCACGCGCCGTAACCTCCAACAAATAACGGTTATCAAAGGAGTAGTTTGCTTTTCCGAAAAACGAGGCCTTGCTTACCTCCCGATAATCAGTATAGTTATAATTCATAATCTCCGATCCCGCTATGAAATACAATTTATCCTTCTTCCCTCTGAAGTCTTGCTCATAATTTACGTTGGCCCGCGCGGTGAGCTGACTTACACTTACCCCTTGTTTCGATCCGACATTGTTTGCCCAGGTGGCAGCCGGTTTACCGTTCGCATCGTAAAACATAAAAGTCGAGCGTTTCACCTTGCTGGCCGACTTATCGATCGTATAAGAAACATTTCCTTCCAGGAATAAATTACTTTTAATAAAATATTTGGGACGCAGGTTAATCGTACTCACATCATACATATTATTCCGCCTCCATCCATGCTCAATGGCGGCCAAAGGATTCAGGTTATTATGCAAAATATAATGTTCAGGAAGAGCTGATTCATAGAAAACTGACTGCGTAGGATTCATTTTCCAGGCATCTTGGTACAACCAGTGATCATTGGGATCACCGTTGATATCCTCAAGCTGTAAGCGATTGACCTGCAAGCGGTGTGCATAGAAATCCGCCAGCAACACAAATTTATCGGCTACATTAATATTCGTATTGAACCGAGCACTGAATTTCTCGGACCCTTCAAATCGGTTCAGTCCGCCTTCATTAAGATAACCCAACATCAAATTGAAGGTACCCACACCACCCCCGCCCGAGATACTGGAAGTAAAATTCTTTGCCTGTGCCCGCTTTTGCATCACCTCGTCTATCCAATCGACCTCTGTGTATTTCCCCTCATCTGCCAGTGCAATCTGTTCCTGGCTAAAAGACTCTGATTGTCCTTGCATGCGGTGTGCCTCATTATTGAGCTGCATATAATCTGCAGATCCAACTAAATGAGGTAAATCAATGGGTTCACTAAACGAAGTCCACGAATGTAGGTCCACCTTGAACTGGCCTGTTGAACCACGCTTTGTTACAATAACAATTACCCCATTAGCTCCCCTTGATCCGTATAAAGAAGCAGAGGCAGCATCTTTTAATACGTTGATACTTTTAATCTGATTGGGATCGAGATCGGTAAGACTTTGTTCCATACCATCCACAATAACTAATGGCTCCGCCCCTTGTAAGGTACTGATCCCTCGTATGGAGATGGCACCGGGAACAGATCCAGGCATATTACTTCCCTGCATCATCGTTACACCTGGGAGCGTGCCGCTAAAAGCTTCCTGCAGTTTAAAAATCGGTCGGTTGGTGGCGCGATCCATATTAAGTTCCACCACCGAAGACGCCACGTGTCTTCTTTCAATGGTATTATAGCCCGTTACCACCACCTCTTCCATTTGGCGACTCTCCTCTTTTAAAACGACATCCATCTTCGAACGACCCTTGATATTTACTTCAAGGGTAGCATAGCCCATTAAGCTGAATATAAGGATGGCGTCTCCGCCTACCTCCATTCGGTACTGCCCATCAACATCCGTCTGCACACCCAGGTTCGTTCCTTTTACTAAAACACTCACCCCCGGAAGCGGCTCCCCCTTCGCATCGCGTACCGTACCGATTACATTCTGCACATTCCTTTTGATCGAACGTTTTTTTACAATAGTTTCAAGCGCTTTGGGTTCTTCTTTTGAGATGATAATGTTTTTCTCGATGATGTTATACGAGAGGCCTTGTGCAAACAAAATTTTCTGTAAGGCTTCTTCCAAGGATTTATCCTTTAGGTTTACAGTAACGGGCTTTGCTGCATCTAAAACAGCAGCATCTATCAAGATGTTAAACCCGCTCTGCTTTCTGATATCTTTAATGATATCGTTTAATGTTGCTTTGTTCCTGTTCAGGCTGACCGTTTGCCCGTATAAGGCTGCACTGACGTTTAAGGAGAGGAGCAACAGCATGAGAGTCACCTTCATGATCAGCAAAAATCTAAACAGTTTGCGCGTATTTTCAAGGCAAAAAATTGCCGTATATTTTTTATACATTTGATTTTAGGTTTATTAATGTAGGTCCAAACTTAATTGATAAACTATTGGCTAAAAGGCCATGTCAGTCAGGGGTACTCCACTACTCCTGACTCTTTTGCCTTCGCTCGTTACCACGATGTAAGTAGCGTCAATCCATAACGATCACCCTCCTTCCTTCAATAACGAAATGTGCCGTTTTGAGCATCTCTAACGCTTTAATCATTTGCTGTATATCATCCATTCGCGAGATTGTTCCATCAAATTTTCTCCCGCTCAAATCACCCTTATAAACGATTTCCACATCATACCACCTGCTCATCTTTTTCATGACACTTTCGAGCGGTTCATGATTAAAGAAAAAATAACCCTCTTTCCAAGCCAGCACCTCTTCTATATCAATTTTATGCACTTCAATTTCTTCTCCTTGATCTCGAACCCTTGCTTGCTCTCCCGGTTTAAGCAGACTTTTATTATCACCCTTTGCTACTTGCACACTACCTTCCAGCAAGGTGGTGTGCACTTGCTGATCATCTGGGTAGGCACTCACATTAAAGTGTGTTCCTAAAACCTTTACCAGCACGTTTTTCGCTTCCACAAAAAAGGGCTGTTCCCTTTTTTTCGCCACCTCGAAATACACTTCCCCCGTAATGGATACCTTACGCACTCCTTCCGTAAATTTCACTGGAAAACGGATAGAAGAGGCGGCATTGAGCCACACCTTGCTTCCATCAGGTAACACTGCTTGGTATTCGCCCCCGGCCGGTGTGGTAATCGTGTTTTGTAAAGGGATCGTGTTTTTTGCATCCACTGCCGTTGCCTCATACATTAATGTTCCCTTATCTATTTGTAAGCGCGCGTCTCCTTGCATCACCAAGGCTTTGCTGGAAGAAGAATCCAATTCAATTGTTTTGCCATCCGCTAAGGTTAACACCGCCTTTTTGCTTCCTGGAACAATTTTGCTTGCAAGGTTAGCTTTAGAAGATGATTGACCTGGCCATTTAAACTCAACTTTGAATATTACAAGCATCAGTATTATGCTTGCAGCAATACTCGCGCTCGCCCATAAGGTCTTCCGCAATTTCTTCTTTGAAAAAAAAGATCGCCTCCCCCGATTAAATCGTTCATCACGCATAATTGCTTGATAGATCTCTCCACTGGGTACCTCTTGATCCTTCGCAAATTCCAGTTCTTCGCTCAGTTGGTTGATCACATCCGCTAAGGTTTTGTCTTCGTAATGTTGATGAATATAATCTACCAATTCCTGATAATCTGCTGGCTGAATCTGATTTTCAAGATAAGCAGTAACCAATAACAATAAGCGATCTTTCGTCATGCGTTTTTCTATCCTTATAAAAAGCTATAATAGCTTTATAAGAGAGTTAACGTATCAAATGAAAAGAAGGGTAGGGAAATGGTAAAAATTATTTCACAAAGGAACAATAAAAGATAAAGGCAACATATAATACATCGTATCTTGCGAGTTGAGACTTGATGGATTTCAGTGCACAAACCAGGTGGTATTTAACCGTATTTTTAGAAATGTGTAGCTCTTTAGCAATCTCCTCATAAGAAAGGCCTTCCATTCTACTCAATTTAAAAACCATTTGCTGCTGTTTAGGTAGGCTTTTCAAGATGTCCGCTGTAATCTGTTGCAGATCCTTCCACAACACCGTGTCCTCGGTTTCGTTGCTTAGGGTTTCCTGCACAGTCATCAACTCCCGCTGCATACGAGAGGCGCTTGTTATACGCCGAAAGGCATCGATGGTTAAACGCCTTGCCTTGTTAAATAGATAGGGATATAGCGGTAGTGTTTCTGATAAATCTTGCCGATGAATCCATAAACTCAGAAAGGCCTCCTGCGTAACCTCTTTACTAAGCTCATCGTTTTTTAGGAAAGCATAGGCAAAGCGATAAACCGCCTGATGATATTGTTGGTAAATCGACTGAAAAGCTTGTTCGCTTCCATTGCGGAGTTGTGCAATTAACAAAGGGTTTACACTCAGAGGGGGCGGCATATTTGGCTATCAGTTAGTATGTAGCTAGCAAATATAATATTTCTGAGTAAAGCGCAAAAAAAAAGCTACCCCAATCAGGAGGTAGCTTTTTTTGAATATCATACAGATGCTATTATCTTGCTATGCGTTGTACAATGCCGGACGATTGCATAGAAAGTGCTTGCGTGTAATCTTCCAGTAAGTTAATATATTTGTCTTTCCAATAATTAACTTTTTCCATCTCTTCAACAACATTTACTTCAGCAGAAAACTTTTTCTGACTAAATGCTTTCTGAAACTCTTCCGATGAAAATAGTTCAGGAAATTCTACTGAAAAGTCATGCTTAAGTGCACAACCTATTTTAAAGATAATGTCTGTTTTAAATTTAGGTTGGTTGAACCAGTTATAAATAGATCGTCTATTTACACTCATCAATCTTGAAAGTTCACTGATACTGTAACCGTTTCTTCTAATGGTCCTTTCAATGATTTCACCATAATGCTTATCCATACTCTTCATTTTTTTTACTAGGTAGTTTGTGATGACAAAGTAACAACCTTTAAAAGGATTTAGCTAGAGGATATTTCACATATCGACACAGGAAAATTCCTGTATTTTACATTTATCATAGGAAATATAGATATATTTTGTATTATTTTTTGCGCCTTTTAGGACGGATGTACGTTTTATCACAATCTAAGCATACAAAGCCTTGTGTTCGCATGAAGCAATGAGAAATAAAAAAACCGCGTAAAAATTTATTCGAGTCCATCAACCTATTCAAGCCAGATCTTTATCCACCTAACTCACCGAAAAATTCCTGCCATTTACCGAGTTCTTCTTTCTGTTGGCCTAATTCTCATAGGCCAGCGATGCCTTATACGCTAATTTTGAATCAACAAACAAGCTTAACGCATTTAACAACAACATAAAAGAAAACAAATTATAAATTTTAAAAAACAATATTATGAAAACGTTCATCACACCTTTCTTCACAGCCATCTTAATTATATCAGCAAGTGCTTTTGCCAAGGCAGAAACTGATCCATCCCTGTTAGCAACCGCAGATAACAGTGTACATGTCTATATTGAAACCATCACCAAAGGAAATGTAACACACGTCAACGAGCTTTTCAGCAAACAATTTCGTCATAACACGAATGCCAATGGTAAGGTTATCACCCACAGTAAAGAGCAGGTTATAGGCTTTATTAAAGGACACCAAAACGTAAAACAAAACTGTAGCACTTCGTATACCGTGCTAGAGCAGAGCGGCGATTATTCTGTTGCTAAAGTGGAAATGAAATACCGTGATTTTACTAAAATAGATTATGTAACGCTAAGCAGAGAAGGCGCTGATTGGAAAGTGAATCAGGTGGTTACTACCTACGAATAAAATCACATCTTCCAGTAGGAAGTCTATTATATAAATAAGTGTCTGAGCGGTTGCTATTCGAATAGCAACCGCTCTTTTTATAGTATTTTCAACATTTTCTCTCTATATCTCCTTAATTCATGTACCTTTTTTTCATCAATTGTTTACTTTTTAAGGTATTCAAGCTTCTCGCCAATAGGCTCGAGGTTCCCGTAAAAAGGTACCCAAAACCTCCTGGCTTAACCTGCGAAGCAAGCTTCATTGCCCTTAAAACTAACACAACAATGAAAAACCTTCTTTCTAAGGAACTACCACTACTTAGATTATGCTATCCGAAGGTTTTGAGGCCAGTTTTTAGCTAACGAGCGGCTATTTCCAGGACAATTTCTTCCTAACGCCCAAATTATTAGATAAGGACTAAGATGTTTTTTCACACATCAAAACTACAAAATTCATCATTTCGTCTCTACTCTTTATCTATTGGTCTATTCGTTAAAAATAATAGTTTCTAGCACCATAGCTTTACCAGTATAAGCTATCAAACAGTGTGTTATCGAAAAAATAACGATTTTAAGCTGAGATGTTTCCACTTCATTACATTACCAATGTCGTATACCTTTTTTCCGCAAAAAGGTACCCAAAAACTCCTGGCTGCAAATCTTCTTTCAACGTTAGCCCTTTGCTTAGCTTGTGCTGACCGAAGATTTGAAGGCCAGTTTTTAGCTGACGAACAGCTGTTCCTTCGACAATTTATCCGATAGTTACTTAGTTAACCCTTAAACAACAATATGATGAAGATTATGATCAAAATCACGCTTGCAGTTATGATAGTTATAGCTGTTAGCACAAGCTCTACCAACGCAAGCATGAAAGATTCAATTAAACAGACCGCTACTGACGTTCTGGGAAGATACATCGAGACGGTGGTATACGGTATCGTTGAAAATATAGGAGAGCTATTCAGTGACCAATTTCGTCAGCGTACCACTGCAAATGGCAAGGTGATTACGCATACCAAAAGCCAGCTGATCAATTTTATAAAAAAACATCAGCATATAGAACAGGACTGTATTACCAGCTCTGCCGTTCTCGAACAAAACGACGGATGCTCCATCGCTAAAGTGGAAATGAAATACCTTGAATTTACCCGGATAGACTATTTGATGCTAAGTCCGGAAGGTAAGAAATGGAAAGTCAATCAAATAGTGACGACCTTCAGGGACAATAAAACCGATGTTTCCGAGCAGCCTTAAATTTTAACAGCAACCACCATTTGGTCGAGTGTTGGTTGCTCTACTCCTCCTTCTTTCTCTATCGTTATCGCAAACATTTCAGCCCGTTCGGCAGTATTCATCTTCTGCAAGACACTCAGATCATCTTTGGTATAAACACCCGCACTAACGGGCTTTCCATCTACAATTGCCCACAACTGGTATTGCTTACCAAGCGGTAGAGCAGGGAGATTTTGTGGCAATAGAAACACTTCTTTTGTTGCCTTATCCCAATAAAGTGTAGCAGCGCTCTTCTCATGTCCCGGAACTCCTGCCAGATTATATTTAATAACAGAAGCCTTTGTCGTTACCAACAATTCCTCTTCCTTATTTTTAAGCTGCTCCCTAAAGTTCACGTTCTCCACTAAGAGGTTTCGTTCCTGTAGAGCAAGATCAGCTAATTTTGACTTCAGCTCCTTAACGGTATTTATATGATAAATGGTACCAATAACTAAGAGCAAAGCACATGCAGCAGCCATCAGTGCATACCAATTGGTAGACCTCTCATTCGGGCGATTGTTGTCTATTGGCATCTCTTGTGATGTATCCATTGCCTCGTCTACTAAACCTTCCTGCACCAAGGTATTTAAGATAGTCGACTTTAATGCTACAGGTGGATGCTCCTGATCTTCTAAAGCCAATTTGCCCAATGTTGCCTGTGTTTCATCTAAAGCTTGCTGAACTTCCGGATATTTCGAACATACCTCTTCCAGCACGCGAATTTCTTCATCCGTTGCCATTCCGAGCACGTATGCTTCAATAACTCCTGACGATATGTATTCTTTAATATCCAATTTAATTCAATATTTGCTTTAGCTGCATCAATGCGGCTCGCGCTCTTGTTTTAACAGTTCCTAAGGGAATATTAAGCTTTTTTGAAATTTCATCCTGTGTATATCCCTGAAAATAGGATAGCTCTATAATAATACGATGATCATTAGCCAAACGTTCTATTATTTTCTGCAATCCTAAATGATCGGTTTTTATATAGGTAACGAAATTTTCATCCACCGTATTACCTACCTGTTCTTCCAAGCTATTCGTTACTTCGTCTTTTTTAGATTGACTGGATCGCTTATAATCGATCGCTGTATTTCGGGCGATGTTTATCATCCATGTAAACAATCGACCTTTAGTCGTATCATACTGAAAAATGTTACGCCAAATTTTAACAAATGATTCCTGCAGCACATCATTAGCTTCTTCCCCATCACCTAATATTCGCTTAATAATACCAAATAAAGCACCTGCATAATTATCATAAAGATAAATATACGCACGTTGGTCCTTACTTTTCAGCAATAGAACCAATTCTTCATCGGTATAACTGGGTAAGGGTACCAATTAATGTATGCTGTTTAACCTTGTTTTAGAAACCATATATCTTTTGTCTGGAGTAATATACGAGTATTTTTTCGTTTTGGTTTTGTATTGCTGCTTTTTTTATCACGCTCATTATTTCAGCGCTATTCATGAACACAAAGAAACAAAAAAACAGCAACGGTAAATCCAAGCCTTCCTTATTATCGTATATCTTCTTAAAAGGAAATATTTTAAATCAGTTACCTATGAATGATCAATATTTAAAAGAAAAAGAAGATCTGTACAGTACAGAAAATTCAACAACTACCGCCTTAAAAAGACGTTCTTTTCTGAAATATGCTGGTGCAAGCATGGCTGTTACCGCATTAGCCGTTGCAGGCTGCAGTAAAGACGATAATGATTTCCCGGGGATGGATGAAGGCGTATATTTGGGAAAAGGAGACATTGCTATATTAAATTATGCTTACGCACTGGAGCAATTGGAAGCAGCCTTTTATACCAAAGTTGCAGAAACACCTTACAGCGGTATTTCAGAGTTAGAAAAAGCCTTGTTAACCGACATTCGCGACCATGAGATTGCCCACCGCGAATTTTTCAAGGCAGCTTTACAAACAAGCGCCATTCCAAATTTAGAAGTCGATTTCTCTTCCATAAATTTTGGCAGCAGAGATAGTGTTCTTGCCACGGCGAAGGCATTTGAAGACTTAGGAGTTTCGGCCTACAATGGTGCAGGTCAATTAATAGAAAAGGGAGAATATCTATTATTAGCCGGTAAGATTGTTTCTGTAGAAGCAAGGCATGCCGCTTTAGTACGCGATCTAATTCAGAACGGAAGTTTTGCTGGAAGCGATGTCATCGATATGAACGGATTGGAAAAATCGCTGAGCCCATCGAAGGTGCTTACCGCTGCAGCTCCATTTATTAAAACAAAAATTAACGCCAGGGATTTACCTACTTACTAATTTGAAAGCTATGAATCTTTTTGAAATAATTAAAAACATTGAACAGGTGGATGCCGAGATCCATGAAAGATTAAATCCACGTCGCGCCGCCATAAAAGCACTCAGCTCTTTCGGCGCAAAGGTAACACTTGCAGCCATACCACTCGCCATGGGTGGCTTATTTAAAAAGGCATACGGACAAACCATCCCGCAAAAAATAATAGACGTGCTGAACTTTGCTTTAACGCTTGAGTACTTAGAAGCCGAATTTTACACGAAAGGACTAGCAGCTGGCGGATTGATTCCCAACGCTACGGCTCAAGGTGCCATCACCGTAATCAAAGAACATGAAGACCAGCATGTTGCCTTTCTTAAAACAGCATTGGGATCAGCCGCTGTAGGTAAACCAACATTTGATTTTACCGCAGGAGGAGCCTTTTCGGATGTATTTACTAATTACGATACCTTTTTGGCCGTAGCCAATGCCTTTGAAGATACCGGTGTAAGAGCCTACAAAGGGCAAGCAGGTGAATTAATGGAAAATGATGACATACTCCGTTACGCGTTAAATATCCACTCTGTTGAAGCCAGACACGCGTCGCATATTCGGCAGATGCGCAGGGCAAGAGGTGGTGCTGCCGCCAATCTAAAACCTTGGATTACCGGCGCGAATGACACAGGTGTAGGCGCGGTAGATCATGTTTATGCCGGAGAAGACAATAAAGTACAAGCAGGTGCCGATATTACCTCGCTCAATGGCATAGGCGGAAAGCTCAGTGTTAATGCCGCTACAGAAGCATTTGATGAGGCACTGTCTAAAGAAGCTGTACTGCAGATTGCCGGACTTTTTATTGTGAATTAACCTATAACCTGTTGAATGATAGAAAGGGATATGTGTGTTGTAAAAAAGAGGTGCTTCACGGCACCTCTTTTGACATACCAGATTTTATCTCTTAAAATGTCTTTCTCTAAACATCTTTTGGTTGGAAGCCTCGTTCTACATCATCCTTAAATCGCTTGATCTTCTCTTTCCATTCCGGTGCTTTTTCTTTTATATCATCCACCATTGATCTTCCGTTCACATCTTTTTTAGTTGCATATTTGTACGCTCCATATGCTGCTGCTCCTAGCAGCAGTGTTCTTAATAATCCCATAGTCTTAAGTATTTATTTGGAGTTAACAAACTAAGGTAGAAAATGTTTAGCCTCTCTCCATTTTAAGAAACAAGCTCCAACTGTTCTGTCTGTTCAGATACTAATTTTGCGCGTTAAGCTACTATTTTTAAATGAAGCCTTCTCCAACAAGCCTATTACTTTCTTATCGATAGCAAAATTATTAAGTGCTTTTAAGTGGCGTTCATGATGAATATCCGTTCCAATGAAATCTACCAAACCAGCCTCGAGCAACTGAATCGCCGTATGTTTTTCATTTTTGCCGTAATAGCCAGTCAAAGACAGGGCATTAATCTGTAGTAAAGCCCCTCTATCCTTCATTCTTTCCGCTTTTCCCGGCCTATTAAAAACGAAGTGATAACGTTCTGGATGTGCCACTATCGGTTTGTAACCATGCGTTTGCATATCAAACAATACCGTACTCAAATTAGGCGGTTCTGCCATAAACATGGTCTCCACCAACACATAATCATCTGCCAATTTAAGTAAAGGGCCCTTCTCCATCAACCCTTCAAATTCACCATCCATCATATATTCTGCCGCATATTTAATCTCTACGTCGAGCCCCTCTTTATCCAGGGCTTCTTGCAGGCTTTTGGCCGCTGTAGCAATCGTTTCCGGTGTATTCGGATGAATATCACTGATAATATGCGGTGTAGCAATAAATCTTTTATAGCCCAAAGCCATTAACCCTTTAATTAAAACAATCGAAGCCTCTACATCTTTCGCACCATCATCAATACCCGGCAGTATATGCGAATGCATGTCGGTATGTAATATTTCAGCAATAGGAAAATTTATCGGAGCGGATTTAAAAATAGAAAGCATTGTGTTTAGCGATTAAAAATGAATAAAAGTAAAGTTTACTGCATATATTATAATTATGATTAAAAATTATCTGAATGGAAGCAAAGGTTATTCCAAAAAATTATTGAAGGGAATAACCTTGTTCATAAAAATCGGTTGAGAGGAGGAAAAATTTCTAAATCAACTCATTTTCCTCATCGAGTTCTTCGAATGGCGAATTTTTACTTAAAAATTCAGGGACAATAGTCTTCATTTGTTTAACTAATGCCATATTATCAGAACCTTTACTCAATTCCAGGAGTTTATCAATCTCCAAGGTAGCGTCTACGTAATTGTGGTTAATTACGCGTGCTATGCTGATTTTTTCATGGTGTGTAGGCAACGTAAGCTCTTCTGAATTCAGCAACTCTTCATAAAGCTTTTCTCCTGGTCGTAGTCCAGTATATACAATATCAATATCGGTTCCTGGTTCATAACCAGCAAGCTTAATCATTTTACGCGCAAGGTTCACAATCTTAACCGGTTTACCCATATCAAACACAAAGATCTCCCCCCCTTGCCCCATGGTTCCAGCCTCCAGAACCAGTTGCACGGCTTCCGGAATCGTCATAAAATAACGCGTAATCTCTGGGTGCGTAACCGTTATCGGTCCGCCTTTTTCTATCTGCGCCCTAAATCTCGGGATGACAGAGCCATTTGACCCTAATACATTTCCAAAGCGCGTGGTTATAAAACGTGTATTTTTATTGAAATGCGCGTTGTTTAAACTCTGTGTATAAATCTCAGCAATGCGCTTAGAGGTTCCCATCACATTCGTTGGATTCACTGCTTTATCGGTAGAAACCATGACGAATTTCTCCACGCCATATTGAACAGACAGGTCCGCCATGATACGGGTACCTTTCACATTGGTACTCACCGCTTCATAAGGGTTGTTTTCCATTAAAGGCACATGCTTATACGCAGCTGCGTGATACACCACCTGCGGACGTAGCTGCCTAAACAATTTCTCCATACGCTGTACATTGCGTACATCAGCAATCACAATTTCACAGTTGATGTCGGGGAAGTTTTCCTCCACTTCCAACTGCATATCATGCAAGGGTGATTCCGCTTGATCACAAAGAATCAACAAGCGAGGATGATACGTCATGACCTGGCGAACGATTTCGGAACCAATAGATCCCGCCGCACCTGTCACCAATACTACTCGATCAAATAAATCTGCCTTTACCTTTGCATTATCTATTTCGATAGGCTTCCGCTGCAGGAGATCTTCAATTTTAAGATTTTTGATCTGCGATTCACCAATCGTTCCCGACAGCCATTTATCAGGCGTAGGAGCCGTAACTACTTGAATCCCGATACGTAGACAACGCTCTATCACTACCTGTTTATCCCGTTCCCCTAGTTTATCATTTAATAACAGGAGCTGGTCGACATGCTTTGTTTCTTTTAAGAGCCCAAGATCCTTAATATGGTATACCTTCTTCTGCTCCACTAAGCTATTTAACCTAGAACGATCTGTATCAATAAAGCCTATCACAATAAATTTAGAGGTCACACTGCTCTCCAAAGCCCGTTTCACCAGCACGGCCTTATCATCTGCTCCATAGATCAACACCCGTACTCGATCTCTTTTTGAAAGACGATCGTGAAAATATTGAAAAGTACCTTTAGCTGCAATACGCAGAAAAATCAGCAAAGAAGAACCAATAAAGAAATTAATTAGGAGCACCTCTCTCACACGAAGGGAATGTATGCCAAAGTAAGGCTCCACAACGGCGATAATTAACAAGGTATAAATAATACTCGATGTTAAAATAGCTGTGAATATGCGCAACATATCACGCATATTGGAGTAGCGGATTAAGCCTACGTGCACTTTCAAAACCAAGAAAACGGGAATACAAACCGCCACGTATAAATTTGTATAAATTAAAAAGTGACCGCGTAAGATATCCGGGAACTGAAATTCTTCAGAAATAAAATAAGCCAACACAAAAGACCAACTGGCTAATACTAGGTCGATTAAAAAGATAATCCACCGGGGGAGCACCTTATTATCTAGTAAAATTTTCCTCATCAGATTCGTTGTTTATTTTGTTCATTTTTTATGAAGTCAGAAAAAAAAATCACTTAACGTGATTACCATTTATATGCCAAAAAACCATTTTACAAGCTTCTTAACAAACGTTTAATATCTAGTTAACAACACGAGCCAACCAATTGTTTTTCAGGTTATTTTGTTCAAAAATAAACAAAAACCAACCAAATCTAGTTGCCTAGTAGATTAATTATTTTAACCTTAAAATAAGCATCAATTTTAGAATAAATTACACACTTTATCAATCGCTGGAAATAGGTATATTTCTAAAAGATTTCCCCTTACATCTCACTATTTATTCTCAGTTTTTTACAGTTTATATAACTTCTATAAAAAGAAGTGTGATGCTAAGAACAAAATTTGTGCCGTAAATAACAAATTGTACCAAGCCATATACGGAAGGGTAAAAGAGAACCTGATTTTATAAATAAAGATTTTTTCCTTTGGAGAAGCTCCTTGCTGATTTTTTATTACTATTAAAAAAAAGACAAACTGTACTATAACAGGTACACCTAAAATAAAAATCTCAAAATTAAGTATTTTTAGCTAACTTTTTATGTATACAAAACTATACAAAACATACTCATTAATTCAAAAAAATCACGCTTTTAGCACGGATGCTGGTTCAATTTCAGCAAATGATGCTATGCTGACTCTCCGCATTATAACGGCATTCGAATGAATAAGTACTCCATCTTCAACGGTGGCCCCAGCACCTATATATACACCTGGATAGGTTGTTACGTAATCTTTAACGATGGCATCATGATCGATCGTTACATTTGCATTTATGATAACATGTTTACCTATTTTAGCTCCTGGTTGAATAACAGCACCAGCCAGTACGACAGACCCCTCCCCAATTTCAACATTTTCAGCCACCGTAGCCGATGGATGAATGAGACTCATGAAGGAATGTGCATAACAATGCTCCGCTACTCTTTTACGTATTGACGGAGCACCTATGGCAATTAGTAGTGGAATCGTTGATAAATAAGTAGGCACATAAGGATGTTGCTCGTCAAAAAACCCAACTACAGAATAACCCAGTCGTTTTGCACAATCTTGTAAAACGACGCTATGCCCTCCTTTTCCATATAATAGAAGAGACTTCTCCATTATAAATTGTATTTTTTAAGAAGATTGTGTTTAATCAATAAATAAGCAGCACTAAGAAGCAATAAACAAGCTATTGAAAATGTAACCTGTGTAATCAGCGTATATTTTGTCATATAAATAACGGCCACTCCAATTAATGTTTGAATTGCACCATAAGCAAATGAAACACCCAATTTGTTGATTTTCGCTTCATTGGCTAAATATTGATATAGATGCGAACGATGTGCTTCAAAAATATTCTCTTTCTTATATAGTCGTCTTAAGATTGTCCATACCGTGTCTACACCATACGTAGCTAAAAACAACAAATAAATCAGGTTACCTGATGATAAAATTAGTAGTGACAAGAAAAAAATCAATATAAAAGCCATGCTAACACTTCCCACATCACCGGCGAAGCACTTGGCTTTTTGTCTGAAATTAAAAAAGGCAAACACGAGATTACCAATCGCCACACAATATAATAATTGTTCATCCACATAAGGGGTTTCTCTATTTGTTAGCCACAATAAAAACAAAACAGCGAAGCTATATGCTGTTGTGATGCCATTAATACCATCCATGAAGTTATAGGCATTTATCACCCCAATTATGACGATGACGGCTATTGGCAGCATAAACCAAGTTAAACTAAAAAGTTCAATTTGATATAATAACAATAGTACTGAGACGAGATGGATTGTTATTCGCAATTTATTAGAAAGCGTAAATATATCATCTAGAAAGCTAATTAAAGCCATAAGTGTAAGTCCAAAGAAAAAATAAGGATACTGAAATTCAGACCAGAAAAAGTAAATAAATGTTGCTATATAAAATATAATCCCCCCTCCTCTAATAGTAATAGATGTATGAGAACTACGATGATTAGGTTTATCAATAATATTGAAATGATCAGCTATGCGAAAGTAGCTAATTTCTAAGATCAACAAAACTCCAGTAATAAGAAAGTAGATCATATTATTTCAGCAATTTTATCTAATACCCTGGATGGGGTCCAACCAAGTTCCTTTACAGCCTTCGAATCATCAAATGTTAATGGCGAAGTAATTTTTTTCAGTTTTATCGAATTTAAGGGAAACCTTTCTCCAAGTAAATCACCGAGGAAACCAAGACATCTAGCAAGCCACATTGAGATTTTTTTAGGTTTTCTTTTTCCAATAGATGTACTAATACGAGTTTCCAGCTCACTAAAACACGGGTGGTAACCATCTGTTAAATTATAAACACCTCCCAATTCAATCAGTTTAGGTATTATTTCTGTTATATCCTCCGCCCAAACTATACTTTTATTCGCGTCTGCTTTTCCTATGCTTAGATACTTTCCAGAACGTATACCAGTAATCATCGCGCCTAAATTGCCAGGAGGATTAGGACCGGCTACTAGTGGTAATCTCAAAATGCTCAGTTTAACTCCTCTAGCTCCACACCATTCAGTTAACCACTTTTCGGCCATAATTTTACTTTGAGCATAAGGGGTTACCCCGTTTAAAGGGTGTTTTTCCGAAATCAGATTTCCGAAATCTCGCCCATAAACCGATACCGTACTAATAAAAATAAAAGCTTTTGGAAGTTGTTTGATCTGTTCGAGTGCTGCACAAATATTTTTTGTCCCTTCAAAATTAACATCATAAAATTCCCTTACTTCTTTCGAAGATTTAGGTACTGAATGAGCTTTCCCAGCAGCATGGATAACAACGTCTATTTTTAAGTCACTAGGAAAAACAAAGCTGCTCGTAATATCAGCGCTAACTTCTTGCTTATCTCTACCAAGACCATAAATTTCGTTGCCTTGTTTATTCAATTTTTCTTTTAAAATTGCACCTAAGAATCCGCTCGCGCCAGTTAGAAGTAAATTATTTCGATCCATGCACCTCCTCCAGAACATTTAACATCTTATTTGCCAAATAATCTTTATCGAAGAACTCTTTTGCCGTCGATAATGCTCGATGTCCCATCTCATTAATGATTTCTGGATTATCAGCCATCCAAATCAATTTGTTTGCTAGCTCCTCAGGATCATTCGGGTTAAGTGTGTAGCCAACCTCATGTTTCAATAAAAAATCCTTCATCCATCCCTGAGTATTTTGTATCACTGGAACCCCAGCCGCCAAGGACTCGAAGAATTTATTCGGAGAAGAGGTGTCTAGCACTGGTGTACCTTTCAACGGTACAAGAGAAGCAACAGCGTTTTGTACATAACCAACTAGTTCGCTTTTTGGCATTAAACCTAGGCGAATAAAATTTGAAATACCTTCTTCTTTCGCCTTTTGCTCCAGCTCTTCTCTTTGTTGTCCTTCACCGATTAACAAAATTACAATGTCATCTCGACCAATTTGCTTTAAATATCGTGCAGCTTCAAACAACCAATAAGAATTATTGACCATTCCTATGTTCCCTGTATAAACTGCATACTTTTTTGCTTTTACATATGAAGCATCAAAACTCACCGGATTGGAAAACAAGGAGATATTCGCCGCATTTGTAACATCAGTAACCTTCGTGAGATTAAACCTTCTTTTTATGTTTTGGGTCATCCCCGGAGATAAAGTAACAATGTGAGATGAAGCTAAATAACATTTTTTCTCAAACCAATAAGCGAAGCTCTTTATTGTTCGATTTTTTATAATCCCCAACTCTATAGCACCTTCGGGCCATAAATCCCGTGTCTCGAAAACTAGTTTTCGTTTTCGGATATACCGTGCTATCAATCCTGGTAACCCAACTGTGATTGGTCCTGACGAAGCAATCACTACATCGGCTTTCAATGTCAAGGCATAGTAACACGACAGCACACTGTAGGCTATGAAAGACCATATCCTCTTTAAAAAGGATTGTTTGTTGTCGATCCGAACATTTAGTACCTTCACATGAACTCCTTCAAAATATTGATCTTCGATTAACCTTTTTGCTTTAATATCTGATTTACTATATACGCTTGATACAACAGTAACTTCATGCCCTGCCTTTACCCATTCTTTAGCGAATTCGTAAACTCTGGTACCCCAAGCACCTTTAGGAGTTGAAAAGTATTGATAGAAATAAACAATTTTCATTAAAAATAAAGTGATGTATGTAAGCGTAAACTTTATAAGCTGTTTAATTATAACTTTAAAATAGCATCTATGATTCTTTCCGCTGTTTTACCATCCCAAAGCTCAGGGATGCTACCTTTTTTCCAGTTACCTTCAAGAAGCTTTTCGAATGCAGGAGGAATAGCCGCCGGATTCGTACCTAATAATTCATTGGTACCAATATTACATGTTTCAGGTCGTTCTGTATTATCCCTTAAAGTCATACAGGGTATGCCCATAACCGTTGTTTCTTCTGTGATACCGCCTGAATCCGTCACAACAGCCTTAGCATGTTGAACAAGATAGTTAAATTCCAGGTATCCTAACGGATCGATCAGATGTAGATTTGGAGCCTTAATACCTGCATTTTCGAGCATCTTCGCAGTACGCGGATGAACAGGAAACACTAGAGGCATTCCATTAGAAGATTCGACAATGGTGTTTATAAGATTGTTAAGAGAGTCCTCTTGATCTACGTTAGCAGGACGATGCAACGTCATTACAATATATTCTTTTACTCTCAATCCCAAAGTATTCCACACATCGGGCTGCCTAAACCTAGGCATTTGTTTAAGCAAGGTGTCAATCATGGTATTTCCAACAAAGAATATCCGTTCTTCTTCTACGCCAGAAGTTTTTAAGTTTCTATTGGCTATTTCAGAAGTTGTAAAAAAATAGTTCGTTATGCTATCGGTTACCAATCTATTTATTTCCTCAGGCATTGTCCAATCACCCGATCTAATGCCTGCTTCAACGTGAGCCACCCTTGTACGTAGTTTTTGCGCAACAATTGCACAAGCCATTGTTGAGGTTACATCTCCAACCACCAAAACCAAATCAGTTGGATTTTCCATGAGCTCTTTTTCGAAACGAACCATGATAGCAGCCGTCTGCTCAGCCTGACTACCTCCACCTGCTTCTAAATTGGCATGCGGCTCAGGAATTCCCAATTGTTCAAAAAAATCGCCACTCATTTTTTTATCATAGTGCTGTCCAGTATGTATTAAGCGATAATCAACTTCTACTCCTTGTTCTTTTCTAATTTTTATAACATCTATGATAGGAGCTATTTTCATAAAATTGGGACGAGCCCCAGCAATTATTGTTATTTCCATATTGTATCTAAATAGAAGGGGTCAAATTCTAAAAGTTAACATTTTTTTCATATACATCTATAATACTGTCCCAAGAAAATTTTCCTGCTTGTTTAACAGCTTTTATACTCTTTGAATTGTAGTCATTTATAATATTGTCAATTAAAAGCGTCAACATTTCGGGATTATTCGGCTCACAAGAATACCCTACCTCACCGTCGCTAAAGTATCCGTCAATGCCTTCGTTTTTAGTATAAATCACTGGTAATCCTTGCGACATTGCTTCTAAATAACTAATACCAAATGTCTCCTTAAATGACAACAATACAAAGATGTCACAGGATCTATAAATTTTGAGTAACTTAGCCTTATCAGACACTTCACCATAGTAAACTGTCTTATTTTTATTTCTTAACCGCGAATTGAATCCTTTAAAATCAACATTATTAATATTTGATCCAACAACATGAAGTTCATAAACCCGATCATCGTGGTTTTCTAAAAAATTCATTAAAATATTTAAATTCTTATTGTCATCAATTTTTCCAACAAAAAGCAATTTAACTACCTGATTCATTTCATGTGATTTATTTTCACCTAGCAGGTTCTGAATCCAAAAATCATCAAGCCCATTTGGTAAAATGAGTCTTTGTTTTCCAACAGTGAATGGATAGAGAGTTTCAATTCTAAATTTATAAGACGGGGATAAGAAAATCACTAGTGATGCTCGCCGTAGCACCATTGCTCCCAACACCTTAAAAATTTTATTTGGAATAAAAAAATTAACATCGCTATTACGAATTGTAATAACCAAAGGCTTTTTGTTTAAAATAGAAATAAAAAAACCAACTAGCCCATCACTAATTAAAGTATGCGCATGGATGTAATCGAACTGAGAGGAACTAAAAAGCTTCCTAACTTTTAATACACTTTTCCAAATTTTGCTAAAGAAAAACTTCTTATCCCATTTGTTATAAATATTAAAGTATTCAATTTCCTCATCATTGAAATTTTTTTTCGCCCCCTTATAAACCGGAATATAGTACAAGTGCTCGTCTCTAAGGCTGGAAACTTTTTTTCGAAAATGATAATGGATACGATTGGTAAAATAATAGCTATTAATATGGAGACCTCTTCCCATCTAGTTCGTTACAGTTAAATCTAAAATTATTAAGTCAATTTAATTTTGCTCTACTTTATTATTGGAAACAGAAAATTTACCCTGTGCATTTCTTTGCTGAATAAAATGATTCTGATCGAATCTAGACACATTAGCCTTAGAAGACACATTATTTTTTAAACTTGAAATTGTTTTCCTAGTTACTTTTTTATTTATACAAATGATTTGATTATCATAAATTTTGGCCTCTTTTGAAGGAATGCCTCGGATAACAACGGCTAGGGCACCGTCATTTAGCCTAATTGTGTTATTATGGATTAGCAGGTCAGAGCCTGCCAAATCTGTACCATCATTTCTATCCTTACCTCCGTGCATGTCGATTGCCCATGTTCCATTATTATTTTCCATAAATTTATTATAGCACACCTCGTACCCCGTATTTTTCCGGCCTGTTCCCGCAACTGAGTGCCTATTAAAATCAAATAGGTTAGCTTTTATTAAAGCAGTTGAACCATCTAAGACCACTCCGTATCCGAGCCCAAAACGTTGATTATGATGAATATAATTATGATGTATATTTGATCTAACCCCCTTACCGCGCAAATGAATAGCTCCGTAGGTCCATCCATATAATTCACAATTGTCTATCTCAAGGTTTTGATGCCAACTTGTTACTCCATCAGACACAGGCACTCCATACATATTTTTACGATAGTAATTAAGTCTATTTTTCTTTAAATCCTCGGCGGATTTACCCGCTAATGCATTACCCTTAGCGTATATTTCGGTATCGGGCCCTTCGATCCGAATACCAGTTATTCTTATGTCGTTCCCTCCTGTTCCAATCAAGGGCCTAGTTCCGTTAGTTTTAGTAAAAAGAAGAGCTCCCTTGCTATTTCCCTTTCCTCTACCACTAGCTAAAGTAACCCCACCCGGAATTATTAATTTTTTCACATTACTTAGGTCAATTACCGCATCATCTTTAATATATACCACTTCTCCCCTTTTAGACCTTTTTAAGGCATCAATTAATTCGGTTTTATTTTTCACATTATAGGTGCGTTTATTTACAATGTTTTTATACACAGGAGTACCATTGTTAAGTCCTCCAACATACTCACCATCAACAACGTCGTCACTTATTTGTACATTTTTTGAACGATTTAAATTTACAGACTCGCCTTCCACATTAATTGTAACCACGTTAAAGAAGAAAGTGGTCCATATCAGAATTAAATATCTCATATCAAAAAAATTTACATTATGGCAATAATATTCTTATAAAGATTTCAATTTTTCCACCAAATTATCATAATTGGTTTTTGCTACAAACTGACTCTTCCATGTGATAAATGCTTGATTTCTTCTTTCCAAATAAGACCGGTCCTCGATCTCAAGTATCTTGTTTAGTAACTCCTCTGAATTAATTGTAACGGGGACAATAAAACCATTTGTTTCATTAACACTTTCTGCCGTTCCGCCAACATTAGTTGCAATAACAGGTATTCCAAATGACAACGCTTCCATTATACTTACAGGCACACCCTCGTGCAGGCTTACATTGATAAACCAAGTAACCTCATTCGTTTCATAAAAATTATATATTTGTTCCTGGGTAGACCAGCCGTGCAAATATATTTGTACATTCTCCCTCAATGTTTCTTTGACTTTCTTCTTTAGAGCCTCAAAAAGCATTCCATCACCAAAATGATGCCATTCAATTTTTTTACTACCTTGATACTTTAAAAGGGCCTCTGCAATTAAGTCAACACGCTTTATAGGATCGACTCTACTACAGGATACTATTCTTATTAAAGAACTATCATAGTTGTATATTTGAGGTCCTTTATTGTTATCCACACCTAAATAATTTAGAAAAATTTTTCTCTCATTTATATTATAATGTGACTTCAGCGTTTCAGCAATGTCTCTAGATATGGGCAAAAGTAGGTCTGAGCTATCATATATCTGCTGTCTTAAAGGAAGATAATTATTATTTACTTCTAAATAAAAGTCTGACCTATGCATTCTTATAACCTTGACTTTCTGCTTACATAAACTCGTTACAAATAAAGGCGCTTCCGCCCAATACGAGTATAACATACACTTTTTATCTATTTTCTTTAGCCTTTCTTTCAGCGTAGCATAAGACGTTCTAAAACTAAGTAACGAATTGAACCATTTTTTTATATTGAAAACAGAAAGGTATACCTTTTGTTCAAATAAGTCTTTTATATAATAAGAAACTGGACTAAAGTTAAAAATACCACTAAACACCCTAATTGCCTTGTTTTTTGAAACAAAGGTTGGATATACATCAACATTGATCGGTACTTTGCGTTTACTTTCGTTACTTGTTGGGTTGTACAACGGGTAAATAATAACCCTTTCAAAAGCTACGGACAAATATGGCAATTCATTTTCAAAAAATGTTTCTTTGTTCCCGTATGGAAAAGAAGCTGTAAAACAAATCAATACATTATCCTTAATCATTTTTGGCATGTGCTAATTGGTTAGTACTTTGGTTCTTAAAACTTTTATCTGTAAGTGTAAATGCAAAGAGAATCAAAAAGAAAGTTTTTACAATGCCCGAAGCAGCTATAACAAAAGGCTCTTTAAATTCTCCAATAATAATTACTAGTCCAAGACACACTATACCCGTCCAATAATGCTTACCTAAAGAAGTACCTAATAATTGTTTCAGAAACACAAAAACTTGGCTATAAAAAACGATAACCATGATAATTCCGCCTGCAAAAATAAGTCTCACAAACCCTACATCCGAACCGACTACACGGCTCTTTCCTCCTCTTCCAACTCTACTAGCGTCCCATATCCCTTCCCCAAAAATTAAGTCAACATCATGTTCAGGAAAAAAAAACATATTACTTAAAATGTTCGTTGATGTTGTTTCCAGTTTACCACTTTTATTATAGGTTTCAATCGCCTCAAACGCTCTATTAACTACTCTTTCCTTAAAAAGTGCAAGCTTTTGTTGAGGTATGAAAATCTCATAGTTTGTGGCGATTACTACGACGCAGGACATTATTAATATAGAGTAGAAAAAGGTTTTGAAAAAGGATTTATTATTTATTGCAAATTGGAAAAGATAGCTCAAAATAAAAAGAATACAGAAGATCATCCCCGTCCTTGCAATAAAGATTGTGGATAGTGTAATAATTATTATAGCTAACAAACAAATAATGGTACTAAGTTTGCCCCTTTCTTTCTTTTTAAAGACACAAAAATATATTACGGAGATCCATACTCCTAAACTTTGCAAATAAGATAATGCTGCGTTGACGGATGTACTGAATCCTCTTGTGCGGGTCGCGGACAAAGCTCTTTCGTCCTCAACAACCATAATTTTGTTCGTAAATTCTCTAAAACCGTCGCTTACAAATGAGAGAAAAATCAATATTGATTGTAGTAGAAATATCTTAACTAGCAACATACAAATCTGATTTAATGTATATTTTCGATCTAAATAAAACCACACTAAAAAAGAGCCTACTACGCATTCAAAATAAAACAGGAATCTCTGATATAAGAAAACCCACGAATAGTGCCCAGAAAACACTGTGACAGCATAGTAATGAGTGCTAATAAGAATCCAAATTACAAAAGTATATTTGACAAATTTATTGGCGAGTAATTGTTCCAAGATCCTTCTTTTATTAAGAATAACTAATAGAAAGATAATCACCAATTTTGACCCTGCAAAACCAGTGAATTTAAACGTCACACCATAAATAAACAAGAAGACTAGTGTGAAGTCTAAAGAATATTCCAACCAACCAATATTTCTCTTTGTTATCATCTATCTCATACTTGGAAATCAATCAGATAATCTGTTTATACAAAAAAGCTAATATGCCTGGCGTTTTTATTTTAAGAGAAAAGGAGCTTTTTAGACTACATCGAAAGAAAAAAATAAAAATCTTATATTTTCTTGTAACTATTTTCTCCACCACCCTTAAATTATATATCTGTGCTAACGAACGTCTCATAGATTCTATTAAATTAGACTCCTCCTTCGTCAATAAAAGGCGATAGGTTACTATCTCTCCCCATAATAAGAATCCTTGCAGTTTCTTTAAATATTTTTTCTTTCCTTGCTCTATAAGTTTACCAGAAAAAAGCTCTATATACTTTATTGTAGATTTAACCTGCTTGTCAATAAATTCATCCTTATTCCACACACCACGATCTTCGTCCATACGATGCAAAACATCATATTTAGTTTTTATTTTCAAATACTTAAAGGACAAATTCTCATTTAACAGCGCTCGTGTATGCAATTCCGGATCTTGCAATCTCTGAAAGCTTTCATCAAACCCATTTAGGCTCTCTAATGCTTCTCTTCTCCATAAAGGTCCAGAAGTATGCCACAACAGATTAAATTTTAAAAAACTACCTAAACAAAACTTATGTTTATTACTTGCCAAGAAAAAATTTATTATTTCAATAAAATCGGGCTTTGCTTTTGCATAAATATTTTCAATGTTTGTCTTAAAATATGCCACATTAAATATATAATATGAAAAATTTGGGTATTGTTTCACACATTCAATTCTCTGAGATAAGCATTGTCTTACTAACAAATCATCAGCATCTAAGAACAAAACAAAATCTCCCTTAGCTAATTGAATACCTATATTCCGGCATACAGAAGCACCTTTATTCTGCTTATAGTCACTCCTTTTTATTAAATATATATTGTCACTTTTTGATTCCAATATAATTTTTTGTACTAGCTCATAGGAACCGTCATTGGATCCGTCATCAATTATTAACAACTCCCAATTTTGGTATAATTGACTTTGCACTGAACTGATGGTACTTTCGATATACTTGGCTTTATTGTACAGCGGGCAGACTACCGTAATCTTATTCATCAATTGAAATTATTTGGCTCTAATTATTTACCTTCTCTTACTAACAGGTCTAATTCCTCATGTCGGCTTATTATTTCTTTAACAGGCCAATTCCACCAAGCCAGTCTTAATAGTTCTTGAATAACATTTTCCTTAAATCGATATTTAATTAATTTTGCCGGACTCCCCCCGACAATGGCATATGCAGGTATATCCTTTGTCACCACGCTATTGGCGCCAACTACTGCTCCCGTACCTATGGTAACGCCACTTAAAATCACGGCATTTGACCCTATCCAAACGTCGTGTCCTATATTAACATCTCCTTTAGAGATTGTATCTTCAATATTATTTTCCAGAATATTTTTATTCAAGTAATACGTGGTAAATCTGTTTACATTATGGTTGTATTCTTGAATGATAACATTCCTTGCTATCGAACAATAATTCCCAATAGTAATTTTATTAATGTTAGTTTCTAAAACAATATTAGGCCCCCATATTGACGTATTTTCACCAATTTCAATCTTTCCGTTCATATGAGCTTTGTAAATTTTACAACCGGCGCCTACAATTATTTCACCACTAATTATTGATCCCTTTAAAGTGATACCTTTACCCAGTTTAATGTTCCGGCCAATTATCACATTAGAATCTAGTAAACTCCTTTTTAGAAAGTGATTGATCCTATTTTTCAATCTAGATATTAATCCCATGAATCTTCTAATTAAATCCTTTTATATATGTTAAGCAATTGATTTGATTATCCCGACAAGTTCAGCTCCCGTTTTGTCGCATGCGTCAATTGCATCTCCTGTTTCGAGGTAATGACTAAACGTTTCAATCCCAATGGGATCAACAATCAGACTCTTAACTCCTAATAATCCAGCTTCTATAATAGAACCCGAATACTTTGAAATATGAAGGAAACAATTCCTTAATATAACTGGCAATGGATAATCTGTCGCTTTTTCTATTTCAAAATTAGAAATATTTAGACCTTCCAACTGTTTTCTAATGCCCTCTTTTCCTTCCATCATCCTTGGATGCAAACGTATCCACCATTGATATTCTGTCGAAGAGAGTTGAATAGCGTCAATTATATTATTTTGCAATTCCCGCTCTTGTAAAGTTACAAGAATAATACGTGTTTCTCTGGGAAAGTAATAAGTGCCATCTTTAGAATATTTATTTACAGCATAATCGATCCATGGGTTGCCTCCATTTATTACAGAGATAAAATTTGATTTTAAAGCCCACTTTTCTATCAAATTAGTAGATGCTTGATCCCAACACCAGAACTTTTGTGGAACATTCCCAAAAAAACCTTTTTTTGGAAGCGTAGAAAAATTATACATCGGATGTAATGGTCCTTGCCCTCCGTGCTGCATATCTATATTGCTAATACCCATAGCATTAGCCGCATAATGCATCCCAAACATAGCATTATCATAGTAACACAGACCAGTTACATTAGCAGGTTTATGCTTTTTAAGAATCATCTTAAAAATACGGGAATAGATTAACACAGAATTGTATTTGGAGTAAATAATATTTTTATAATTATCTGGGAGTTTAATAACATTTGCTTGGACATCTTCTAAAAATGAATCGTAACTAGGAATATGCATTTTATCTTTCCCATGAAACGACTTTATTAAGTAAAAAAAATCATAAAAATCTTGTACAAAAAGAATCTCATTTGAGTTGGAATAGTTTTTTGTAAAGTCTCTAGCACCATATTCAATTTCAAGATGATCTCTGTTTTTGCTTGTATTAATAAGCGGTAAAAAAAACCTATTGATAAACACACCGTCATGTTCTATTCGGTGAGAAGCGGAACCACAATACACATTATTTATAGTGATAGGCTGCTTAAGAACAAATGCAAAAACGGAGCGGAAAGATTTCAAAATATCAAAAGCCTTTTTTATAATGTTACGTCTCTTTCGCTGTATATCGGGTTTGGTTTGGCTTTTATACCACCTAAAAAATATGTCCATTTTAATAATTGGCCAAAGATCTATGTCTCCTATTTTCCATTCATTTACTGGGTATTTTATTTCCATCGTTGAAATAAAATCTATAACATCCTTTCTTTTCATGATAGCCTTATTTTCCTTATAACAAATAATATTACCAACAACATGCTGAAAGAAATGAGAACCTTTGATATTAGTGCCAACTCAACAAGAAAATATGCGGCAAATGTCAAAATTATTGTTAAGCTAAGCCAAAGCAATGGATAATAATTAAGAACTTTCGTTTCTTTATATTCCTTGAGAAAATAACCAGCGTATCCCATATACAATAATGCGATAAATGTTGTAAATGCTGCCATTTTATAGCCAAAAAAACCTATTAAAATAAAATTTAAAATTACATTCACTATACCCGCGATAAATGTTACTTTCAAAAGAACTTTAGTTTTTTCGTTATACATTAATCGGTAATTTGCACCGAAATACATCGGTCTATAGTTGTATGCCATAACAATAACGATCCCCAACGGGTAAACCCTAGATAATTCCTTATTCTTAATTAAAAAATAAAAGATCTCCTTCAACCAAATAGAAAGTAAAAAGGTAAGGGCTAAAAAAAACGCTTGTAAAACAAAGATTAAACTTCTCGCACTTTTTTCATTTTTATTTTTGTAAGCCTGGTTTAACATTGGACCTAATGCCTGCCCAGCGGCAATACCTAGTTTTTGAATTAAATTAGCCACGGTATATGCTGCGTTATATTTACCGATATCTCCTGTATTCACATCTAGAACTTTCATTACTGCACGATCAGAGGTGTCAAGTAAATATGCAGAATAATAATGAGGAACTGTTGGAAGCGAAATTTTTAAGGAATTTTTTATATATCGCAATTTAAAATTAAAAATTGGCGAAAAACCAAGTTTTCGATTAAGAGGCCACCAATACGAAAGTTGATTAAGCATAGTTGATATACAAATAGACCAAAACCACCCCATATAGCCCATTTTGAATCCTGCAATAAATAGAACATTCAAACCAACACTAATAAAACCAAAGATAGCTGATCTTATAGCAACTTGAAATGGTTTTTGACGCAATTGATAGTACATTGTTCCAATTATTGATGTAGGTCCAAAAAATACAATTGGCAGTACATTTAATATTATTATCCCTAAACTGTCCTTAGACGCTTCTGGAGGAATAAAAAAATAGAGGAGAAGTCCTAGTAATACAGAAAAAGGAAAATTCCATAAAATTAAAAAGCCATATATCTGACGCCATGCCCATTTATATTGCCCAGGTGATTTGAAGAAGCTATTTGATAAAATCACATTCAAACCTAAATTTGCTAAAACTGCTATACTTCCTGCAATTGCAGTTATAACTCCATAAACACCAAAATCAATTTCTGAAAGATGTTTCGTTATTATAGGTAACGCAAAAATTCCGGCGATCTTAGATACTTGAGGCGCTAAACCATAAATTGCAGTATGTGAAAATAACTTTTTAAACATTAATTTTTTTCATTCTAATTAACTTTGCAGGCACTCCTCCGTAAATGGACCAAGGCTCTATATCTTTAGTCACCACAGAATTTGCACCCACTACGGCATTTTCTCCAATTCTAACACCCGGATTGATAAATACATTTGCCCCAATCCACACATAATCTTCAATAACTATGTTTCCTCTCTTGTCAGGAGCATTTTTTTTATCTTTAAAATCCCAATTAGGATCTTTTGAACATGTGTACATTCTAACGTTATGGCTGATACTACACCCCTTCCCAATAGTCACTTTTTGTCTCTTGAAAACTTGAATTGTTGAGAGACTTCCAATATACGATCCTTCATCAATAATTAATTCCCCATCACCATAAAACAGTATATTATCACCATTAAATCTAAATGAGTCATGGATGTTGTATTTTCTTCTTAATTCATCTTGGCGTTGTAATTCACTCCAATGCTTTAATTGGTTAAAAATTTTAATCAGGATCCTCTTCATCACTATAATTTATTGTATTCCTATTTAGTAAAAATTCCACATATTCAAAATCGTCTAGTGTATCTATATCTATAGAATTTCTTCTGTCCATAATATAAGCATATGATTTGGCTGTATAATATTTTTCGGTTTCGATTAATGTCCTTTTGAATATATAAATAGCTCCATTTGGAAAAAAACTTGGACGCTCTAATTGTCGGTTGTTGATAGACTCTTCAAAAATATTTTCAAATTTTCCGTCAGGAGTAATGTATTTATGCCACTTTATTGGATGGTGTTCTTGACAATAACTAACAACAGAATCGGCATTCTTTTCATAGAAGATGGAGATAGCTTTGTCTATGTCTAAATTTGTTCTAAGCGGACTAGTAGGCTGTAGTATTACAACACTATCGACAACATCGTCTTTATTTATTTGTAGCCAATTCATTGCGTGTTTATATACATCTACAGAACGGGCTGAATCTGTAGAAAGTTCGGACGGACGCAAGAACGGACACTCTGCACCATACTTAATGGCGATCTTTGCAATCTCGTCACTATCTGTACTAATAATTACGCGTGTAATGTCTTTAGCTTTTAAAGCCGCCTCAATAGTGTAGGCGAGTAAAGGTTTTCCTGCCAATAATTTAATATTTTTGCCAGGCAGTCCTTTTGATCCGCCCCTCGCTGGAATAATCGCTAACATTATTATTAAAACTTAATCTGTTTAATATCCTTTTGTGCCTTCTCAAAGTCTTCATGTTTCCCCACATCTAACCAATATCCTACCAAGGGATATGAAACAACTTTATATTTTTCTTTAATAATTAGTTCCATTAAATCGGTAGTGTTGAAAAATGAATTTGAAGGTATATGTTTGAGAATTTCTTTTTTCATCAAGTAAATTCCACCATTGGAATAATACGTATATGTAGGTTTTTCTTTAAAGTTATGGATTACACCATCGTTTGTTTCCAATACGGCATAGGGAATATCTACGTGATACGGTATCGTCACAACGGAAAAATCCGCGCCTTGCTTTAAGAAATCTAGAAAAAAATGCTCATAGTCTAGATTCGTTAATACATCGGAGTTCGTGATTAATACGTAGTCATGTAAAAAATTATTGATCTTCGAAACGGCACCAATTGTTCCCAATGGCACATCCTCCCACACATATTGTATGTTCACATTACGATCTCCCCCATCTCCGAAATGATTTTCAATCTGCTCTCCTAAATATTTAACGGAAACCCAAAAATCATCGATGCCATATAATGCCAAACGGTCTAAATTGTGCTCCATAATAGGTTTATCACCTACTTTTAATAAGGGCTTGGGTGTGTTGTCTGTTAAAGGTTTTAATCGTTGCCCCCTCCCCCCTGCCATAATAACCGCATCAACAGGTAGATAGGATTTCGTTTCCCTAAAATTAATTACATTAACAATTTTGTTGTCATTATCTAAAATAGGCAGTATTCTAAAACTACCTTCTCTATAAGCAATGACACGTTCAATATCGGCCTCCCCCTTCCGTAAAAATTTGGGGTTGGGTTGAATAATTTCATCAACAGGCTGATCTATGGACAAACCTTTAATTAAGCCCCTCCTTACGTCTCCATCCGTTAATGATCCAACAAGTTGATCTTGCTCATTCACCACAAACATGATGGCATCTCTTGCAAGCAAATCAAGCTGTATTAATGCCGATTTTATACTCGCCCCCGATAAAATTAAATGATCCCGGTAATTTCTCATATCAAATAGTTTTCAAGACACTAAGAACGGTCTCTGCCGTATTTTCTTTATAGTAGATATTAGAACCTGTATAATCTCCTTTGGATAACATTAAATTGGCGGTATCTTCCATAGCAACTGAATTAAACGAACAGTTAAATGTATTTTCACTTTGTGCACGCCCCTTTTGGCGATCACCTACATTGATGACATATTTATTAAAAGAGGCTGCCTCAATAATTCCACTTGATGTATTTCCTAAGAGAAACCTACAGTAAGACATGGCCGAAAAATAATTTATTTTGCCAAAGTTTTCAATCAGTTTCACTTTTTCAGGATATTCTAATTGCAGTTGAACCAATACATCCCTAAAAACGGTTCCCATCGTATCTGCGTTGGGCATTGTAATAACCAGGTCGATCTTTTTTGCTATATTTCTTAATGCTGAAAACATTTGAACAGCATAGACTTTATTCATTCCTGTAGAAACTGTTTCGGGATGAAAGGTGATCAGCACAAAATCACTGGGAATATTAAATGTTGCTCTGAATTCATCTTCGGGTACCAGTTCCATTTCCTGATATCCATCTAAACTTAGGGAACCTACCGTATAAATTCCAACATCGTCTCCCTTAATTGCTTTTACTCTTTCTGAAAATGGTTGGGCTGCCGTAAAATGCAAAGAAGAAGCCAAGCTTATTTGATGTCGGTAAATATTATCCACTGCACCCAGTGTTGTTTCGCCTCCATGAAAATGTGCGAATTTAATATTATAGGGGATACCTGCTTGCACTGCTGCAGACATTTCAAAACGATCTCCCAAACACAATACGAGGTCATAATGATTCGCCCTCCAAAAATCAGCAAATTTCAGATTTGTTAACCCATAGGCTGTAGCGATAGAGGCCTCATCATCATTCGTCAATAAAGAACTAATTGTATGAACATTACGGAAGCCATTTGCCAAAATATTATCAAGCGTATAGCCATGGAACTTAGAAAGATGGGTACCAAAAGCAATGATTTCCAACTCAAAGAAAGGATCCTCCTTTAGTTGATTTAGTAGGGGTAAATAAATGCCAAAATCTGCTCTAGAACTGCTAAGTACGCCAATTTTCATGATAAGTCTGACCAGTTTAGTTTATCAAATGCTTCCTTATCATGTGCAATTGCTCTACCTATTACCCGTTCCCATTCCATGGCAGAAATTCCATCTCCAGGGCGCAATGCTATGATATTATCTTCCGTCAGTATATCTCCTTGTTGCAAGGTTTTACTGAGGTGTATACTTTTTCTCGCAATCTCTTTATTTTTTACTTCACTCTTACTTGGCTCTTTTCTTCCGTTGCCAGCTATCGCTAATTCTATATTTCGAATTGCTTGTACCATTGCTTTTAGCTCCTGGGGTTCTAAAGAAGCTTTATGGTCCGGACCTGGAAGATTTCGGTCGAGGGTAAAATGTTTCTCGATAACTGTTGCTCCCAGTGCAGTAGCAGCAATAGGAACTTCTATACCCAATGTATGATCAGAATAACCGATAGCAACGCCAAATGCGCGACCAATGGTTTTCATTGCTTTTAAGTTTACATCCTCCATCGGCGTAGGGTATTCGGTATTACAATGTAAAACCGTAATACCTTTCCGTTTTATACCGAAGGTACGCAGAACATGAATAGCATCTTCGATCTCTCCCAAAGTTGCCATACCGGTCGAGAGGATCACAGGCTTCCCTAGCTGCGCAATTGCTCTCAGATAAGGATAATTAGTAATTTCCCCGCTGGGTACCTTGAAGCGATCTAAACCAAGTTGGTTTAAATATTTTATGCCTTCTACGTCGAATGCCGTTGAAAAGAACGCTACACCTTTTTGATCGGCGTATTTTATTAGTTCATGATGATCACTATCACTTAACTCTAATTTCTTAAGCATATTAAATTGCGAATCATCCGTATCGCCTATATTTTTTGCTTGGTAATCAGCCTTTTTAGCCTTCGGACTAACAATCGTTTCTGCTTTAAATGTTTGGAATTTTACATAATCTACGCCCGCTTCAACTGCGGCATCAATTAACTGGAAAGCCTTCTGTATATCCCCATTGTGATTAACGCCTGCTTCAGCGATAATTAGTACTTTATTTTTACTCATATTGCTTTTCCTGGATTACCTACAATTGTTTGATTGTCTGGAATGTCTTTTATAATAACGGAACCGGCGCCTATTGTTACATTATTTCCAATTTTGATGCCCTGTTTAACTACCGCGTTTGCTCCAACAAAAGAAAAATCTCCAATTGAAACATTCCCGGCAATTACTGCTCCAGGAGCTACATGCACCGCATTACCTAAATTGCACTCATGTTCAATTATACATCCTGTATTTAGTATACAATAATCACCTAGTTTTGCCTTCGTGTTAATAACAACGTTTTTTGCAATAAAATTACCTAGTCCAATATCTATATGCCGACTTAAATTGGCAGAAAGGCTGATAACATTCACTACAAGTTTATTATACTGTCTGGCACGTAGAGCGACTGCGTTTCTTATATGGTTATCTCCAATACCAAGTATATAGACTAATGGTTTAGACCATCCTTCAAAATTGTCATCTCCTTCAAAGCCTAAATAATCTAACTCAAATAAATTATTTTCAACCGGTTTTTTCTCCGCATAAAACTTTAGCGGCATGCCTGCTTCAATAGCAGTTTCGCCGACTACTAAGCCATGACCCGAATAACCGATTAATACTATATCAGATAACACTACTTGGTATATTTACAATGCGTTCCTCTAAATAAATTGCGTTCTTCTGATCATCCCGCTGGCAATTAACATACATAGGTAAACGAAACATTAATTGCCATATGGGTCGTGTCATTACTTTTTGTGAATTTGTCAATTCCAAAAAAGCATCTCGTTCCATTTTGTCTCCCATTTCCAAAGACATTAACCAATAATTTGCCTCGGTATGCTCGAGTTCCGTTCTAAATTTTATTCCCTCCTTGCCAAAAAAACCAGCATATTCTATAGCTTGTTTCCTTTTAGCTGTTAAGAATCCTTCAAGCTGTTCTAATTGCGCACAAGCTAACGCAGCATTCACATTGGGCATCCTGAAATTATATCCCAGCTCATCATGGAAAAATTCATAAGGGTGTGTTTTTTTCGCGGTAGTGGTTAGGTATTTCCCCTTCTCCCCTATAGCTAAATCATTCGTTACAATGGCCCCCCCCCCACCACAGGTCACCGTTTTATTCCCGTTAAAAGAGAATATCCCTAATTGGCCGAAACTTCCTGTGGGCTTGCCCTTGTAAGTACTACCTAAAGATTCAGCGGCATCTTCCACCATCGGAATGTTCCACTTCTGGCAAACTGCGATTAATTCATCAAGGTGTACGGGAAAACCAAAGGTATGCATTGGTAAGCAAGCGGCGATCCGTTTACCGGTAGATTTATTGTAACATCCATCTTCTCTTACCTCGCCAAATGAATCTAAAAAATCTTCCATTGCTTTCGGCGAAAGCCCCATAGTATCGAGGTCTACATCCAAAAAAATTGGATGGGCTCCATTATAAGCTATTGCGTTGGCTGTTGCAATAAATGTCAGCGCCTGCGTGATCACTTCTTCTCCTTGCTTCACTCCCGCCAATCTTAAGGCTACCTGTAGCGCTGCTGTTCCATTCACCACGGCTACGGCCTTATTTGTCTGGGTGATAGACTGCATCATTTGCTCAAACCGATCTACATATGCCCCAACGGAAGAGACAAAAGTAGAATCAATTGTATCTATTAAATATTCTTTCTCTTTGCCTCTGAAACGAGGCTCATGTAGTGGTATAAAATCTGCAGATTTATAAAAATCGCGAATAAATTCGATAGTATGTTGAAAATTGGCCATGCCTACATCTTTGCATCTAAGTATTTACCTGTTTCTTTATGCCCGAAGTTCGGGATCATCTTATGAAACAAATCTACCATTTCATCTTTGGTCCATGACTTCGATTTCTTCAGTTCTTGGATGGTTGAACTAAACAAAAGAAGTTTATCTTCTTCCACATTTAGTTCATTCTTTATAACGCCTAAATTATCAAAACGGGTCATGTCAAGCACTTCCTTCTCCGTAAAAAACTCTTCAAAGTCCTTTTCTCCAGTGGTATCACTTTCTGTAAACAAGCAGGGCCATTTATTCTCTTGGGGCAATGTTTTCACTAGCTCACGAGCCTCGTCTTCAGATTGACAGATATAGGGCTCATAGCCCAACTCGTTCAAATATTTAACGGCAATATCGGCGAACGTGATCAAATGAAGATTTTCGCTTAATTTTGGGAAAAAGATATCTCTATTTTCTCCAAAAATGCAGGACATTAAACAAAGTTCTCCCGACTCTTTAGGAATAACAAAATAACGTTTGATGTCATTCGGTGCCACGATTGGTTGACGTTTTTGTATCCGTTGATTAAAACCGTGAAGTAAGGAACCGTCCGAGAAAGCTACATTGGCAAACCTAGCAGTTGAAATAGCAATCTCTTTACTCCTACGCATTAAATACATCTCCATAATACGTTTAGAGGCACCCATCATGTTTACGGGATTGGCGGCCTTATCGGTCGATACGCAAAAATATTTTTTAGCCCCTTTATCTATTGATTGTTGAATGGTTTTATCGGTGTTAAACACATTCACTTCAATCATCCGCATTAAGGTGAAGGGATCTTTCTCGCTTCGCACATGCTTTAAAGCAGAAAGATTTAAGACATAATCATATTTTCCGTCTGCTTCGATAAAAGCATCATATTCTAACGATCCGATATCTAAGGCAAAGGTCTGAAAATCTCCATCTATGTATCCGAAAGAACTCCGAATATCCCGAACTAGCTCCACCATATTATTTTCACTGATATCTACTACATGGAGTTTTTTAGGATTTCTTTTAAAGATTTCTTTTGTAACAGCTTGTCCGATTGATCCAGCTCCACCAATAACCAAGAAACTAGACGTTGATACAATCGACTTTAAGTCCTCTTCGTACTGTTGAATATCATTTATAAATAACTCTTGTGTCCTACCAATTAGATCTAAAACGTTCATGTATTTATAGCTTTTTTAGGGTTTACAACCGACCATCAACTAGTGCTCTATCTAAACAAGCTTTCGTGTCAAAAATCACCCCATTGTTCCTTTTGATCTTATTGAAATCGTAGCTTAAGAATTCATTATGAGAAACGGCAACAATAATCGCATCATATACAACACCATCGTCTAATTTACCCAAAATATTCACTCCATATTCATGTTTTACTTCAGCGGCATCTGCCCATGGATCGAATATATCCACCTCTAAACCGAATTGTATTAGTTCATGATAAATATCAACCACTCTTGTATTCCGTACATCAGGGCAGTTTTCTTTAAAAGTAATCCCCATAATTAAGGCCCTCGACCCTTTAATTTTATGATCCTTTTCGATCATGAGTTTTACTACCTTGTTAGCTACGAATGGCCCCATATTATCGTTTACTCGACGACCGGATAAAATAACTTGTGGATGATAACCTAATGATTGTGCCTTATGTGCTAAATAATAGGGGTCCACTCCGATACAGTGCCCCCCCACTAAACCAGGTTTATACTTTAGGAAATTCCATTTAGTTCCAGCAGCTTCGATCACATCATGTGTATCGATCCCGATACGATCGAAAATCAGTGAAAGTTCGTTGACAAACGAAATATTCACATCCCTTTGAGCATTTTCGATTGCTTTAGAGGCTTCAGCCACCTTAATATTAGCGGCCTTGTGTGTCCCTGCTTCAATAATGGAGCGGTATAAATCGTCCACACGCGAGGCTATTTCAGGTGTCGATCCAGAGGTTACCTTTTTGATTTTAGTCAGCGTATTTATTTTATCACCAGGATTAATTCTTTCAGGCGAATAACCCGCATAAAAATCTTTGTTGAATTTTAATCCGGAAATTTTTTCTAAAACAGGTACACAATCCTCCTCTGTACAACCTGGATATACTGTTGATTCATAAATTACAATATCACCCTTTTTCAATATCGATCCCAGCATTTCCGACGCCTTGATCAAAGGTCTTAAATCTGGCGCTTTAAATTGATCGATTGGAGTCGGAACGGTAACGATAAAAGTATTATAATTTTTTAACTCCTCTTTATTTGAAGAAAAACCTAAACCGATTTCACTTTTCTTATCTCTCTTTAAAGAAATAACACCTTTTAGATCGTCTAAATTCGCCTCTTGTGTACGGTCTTTACCTTCACTTAATTCTTGAACACGATCATGATTAATGTCAAATCCTAAGACATCATACTTCTTCCCGAATTCAATTGCTAATGGAAGACCGACATAACCTAAGCCTATGATGGCGATTTTTGCGTTCTGTACAGTTCCGTTTCCGGCTTGTTTGCTCATAAGTATGTATATTATTTGAATTGATTCTAATTTTAATCTTTTTTTGAAAAAGCATATTGATTTCAGAAATGTTTTACCCTCTTTTTAAATATTTTTTAAAACGAGCAAACCAATTCCTTTGTTCATCTAATTCAGCGCCATAACCATAACCGTAGCCATAGCCATAGCCGTAACCGTAGGAGTTTTCTTCCTTAGCATCATTTAACACGATATTAAGGTTAGGAATTTTTTTGTGTTCGTAGACATCCTTTACAATATGCAACTGCTGTTTAAAAGTATAATTATATCGTACCATGTAAATCCCAATGTCAGCTTGTTTTGCTAGTGTAAAAGCATCTGCCACCTGTCCTACTGGGGACGTATCTACAATCACATAATCAAACTTTTCTTTTAGTGCCTTAAATAGTTCGTTGATTCTAGAACTTAGTAGCAGCTCAGCAGGATTTGGAGGTATAGGCCCCGCAGCTACGACAGACAAATTATCCACTAATTTTGTATCAGTTATTAAATCATTTACTTGCAATGAATTATCAACTAGATAGTTTGTAATTCCTTTTTTGGGAACTGGAATACCAAGGTCCTTAATTAATTTAGGCTTTCTAATATCAAACTCTAATATAACTACCTTTTTATCAGTTAAAGCTATACTGGCTCCCATATTAATACTAAAAAAGGTTTTCCCTTCCTTTGTCATACTAGAAGTTACCAAAATAACTTTATTCTCTTTCCCTATACTTGCAAACTGAAGATTCGTTCGAATTAATCTAAATAACTCAGCAATGGGTGTTCTGCTAGATCTATGTACTACCAGAGTATGACTTTCGTCTTCACTATGGATTAATTCCCCTAAAATCGGCACAGGAACTATGCCTTCGACGTCACTAATTAATGTGACCTTATCATTCAATATATCCCTGACATAAAGAAGTCCAACGGGAAATAATATTCCTAAAAAGACAGCAAACAAAATTATGAGCATTTTCCTTGGCTTTACTGGGCGGTCTCCAGACATAGCTGCGTCTATAATTCTTGTGTTCGATACAGATGAGGCTAAAGAAATTGCTGATTCTTCCCGTTTCTGCAATAAATAGCTATAAAGTGCCTCTTTAATGCCTTGTTCTCTCTGAATTTCCAATAAATTTCTTTCGATGGACGGGACATTTTGAATACGTGATTTGAATTGTCCCGAATTATTTTTCAAGTTGTTTACCGTTATTTCTAAGCTATTCGCTATATTTCGAAGATTCTCAAGAATATTTGTTCTTAAATTATTCAATTGTTCTTCTAAACCTCTCACCAATGGATTATTTTGTTGTGTAGTACGCAAAAGGCGCTGTCGTTCTAATTGCAATTCGTTAAATTTACTTATCAAGCCATTAAGTGTCTGATCTTGAATACCTAGAGTGCTAGGAACTAGTTCGTTTTTAGTTTCATCTTTACTTAAATATTGCTCTATAGATTTCAAAATACTAAGTTGAGTTTGAAACTCTGCTTGCTTCCTGCTATAGTCACCCGCTTCTTGTAAATACTGTTGAGCTTCAGCACTTACATTGGTTATTTCGTGCTCCCTTTTATATTTTTCTACATTCTTTTCAACATCAGAAAGCTCTCGAACTAAAAAGGAAAGACGCTCGTCGATGAATTTAACTGTGTTATCTGCTAACTGATTTTTATCCTCAATTGCTTCTCTATTATAGACTTCAACTAATTTATTTAGTATATCAACACCCTTAGCGGGCACAGGATCAATTAGGCTTAATGACAAGACACTTCCTTCGGCGTTCACCATAGATATCTCAACTGCTCCACTATAATATGCTGCAAGTTTCCGTAGATTATTAAATTTCACTCTTATTGATTGATCTGATGCCAGAGTTCCTATATTGGTGATTGTAAATGTTCCAAATGATTCATGTATTTCGGATCCGAAGGAATAATCTTTCTTACCTTCGTCACTCTCCAAAGTAAATTTCCCCCCATTTTTTACATGTATCAAAATCCCATCTTCAAACTCAAATGCTTTTGGTTTTAAATCCCGAATTATAAATTTTAAAGGCAGGCCTGTTCCATAGAGTTCAGTTTTTTTAACAGTTCCTTCGTCGAAACAACTCACCTGGAGATTAAGCTCAGTTAACACTCTCTGCATAAGAGTTTTACCCCTTAAAACCTCCATTTCGTTGTTAATGTTTTGATTAGATTTGAAGACATCCAAATCGGCAAAAACATTAGCGGCACCCATATTTGGTGCTTTTTTATCATCTTTGATCAATAGAGTTGTGCTGATGTTATATTCAGGAGTATTATATCTTAAATATAAGAATGTTAAAAGCAAAAAAATAAGGCAAGATATAGCAAACCAATGCCAATGTCGAAGATAGTTGAGTAACAATACTTTCAGATTAATTTCGTTCTCCGAAGATACAGTTTGATGGTGATCGTTCATTTATAAAAATTTATAATGCTCTGGTTATAAACAATGAAATTGCAGTAACTGAAGTAGCTATCGCGGCCACAATACGCAATGTTCTATCACCGCTTGGATCGCGATATTTTGTCGGTTCCACGTATAAAATATCATTCTGCTTCAAATAAAAATAAGGAGAATTCATAATGTCCTTTTTTCCCATGTCTAATTTAACAGTCGTTCTTAAACCATTTTCCTCTCTAATAAGCAATAAATCGTTCCTTTTTCCGTACATTGTCATATCCCCAGCCATCCCGAGAGCTTCTAGGATATTTACTTTTTCATTGGGTATTGTGAATGTCGATGGATTACTTACTTCACCTATAACAGTTACCTTAAAATTCAAAAAACGCACGTTAATGATGGGATCTTTAACATAATTATTAATTTGTTTAATCATTTCGATTCGTGCTTCATCCCTGGTAAGGCCAGCTAGTTTTATTTGGCCAATTACTGGAAAACTTATAAATCCGCTTCTGTCAACTAAATAGCCCTCACTGTTTAATTGCCCCCCGCTTGGATTAGTATTTCGAGCGCCATCAAATGTCTGCAATGTACCACTATTAAACAAAGTATTTGACTCTGGATTTAATGTATTTACCGTAATGCGAAGTATGTCTCCTGTTTGAATTTTTGGTTCCGGAATTTCTGGGAGACGTTCCTGAACAGCAATAGAATCAGGAAGATCCTTAAAATAAACCAAATTCCTTTTTTGTGAGCAAGATGAAAACAAAAGAAGAAAAATAAAAAGAATTCCCAGTAAAGATCTCATATAACTAATTAAGGTGATAAATTAGGAGCTAAAGGCTGCTAATAGGCAGCAATATTTGCTCAGTTTAAAAGCGCAAATATGCGAATTAATTTTAGATAGTTGTTTTTTATATATTAAGATATGACTAAGCAATCGTTTAATATAAAACATTGGTTGATTATTTTGTCCCTCGTTAATTGTTTGCCGTATGAACAAGAATTGTTCCAAAACCGTGAAAGTTCTACAAAAATGTCTCAAAGTTCACCATTTCATTAAATAGTCATGTTTTTTTCTATTGCATACTATCTCTTTATCATTTACAAAACATCTACAAAATATTATTTGCAATGTATGCTTTTTTAGACGATCAAGATATATAAATATCAATATGCAAAAAAATGAGAAAAGTGAGAAAGTTACAATACCTAGAAATAGGGATTTATTTTCCACTTGGAACGCACCCAAGTGGCAAGGTGCTTTGGCTGGCTTGCGACCTTGCCATACGTGGCCGACAGGCCTGGTCGCAAAAACAGCCACTCCTACACGCAAAGCAGCCCTTCGTTTATTTTTTTGCTTTTATAGGTCTAGGCTTCGCCAAAATAAATACGCGGGACCTGACGACTGCCGATGACTTCCTCTGCAAACCTAGGCCGTTTGCATTCTTCGGAACGGTGCTTTCTTCCTACAATAAAACACCGTTTTCTCCAGTAACGCTTTCAACTCCTGCTGTTCTCTTGTGAATAGATTTAAATATCACTTTACCTATGATGCAAACATCAAGGCTTAATAATCTTCACTAGAAAACAGCTTCCTTTTTTATTCTGTGCAGCCGCGCCTATCTCAGTCACCCCTTCGCTTCCTCACAGAATTATACCCAATACAATAAGCTGGTTTTCTTAACGCTCTCCGCCAGTAGTCGGACAAGCTCTTATTAGGCCGGTATTCCCCACACATAGGCCTTGACTTTCCAAGTGCCGTAGCTTCTTTGCCTTCTATTCGATAAGTTACTTCTCCCAATCGGCATTGCTAACATTAAAATCTATACATTGCGCCCAGCTGTAGGTGCCAGTTGGTTTTATTAAAGGTTTCATAGCGCCAGAAGTTTTCTAGCTCTGGTTTTTCTTCATATTGGTACTGATAATTATTAGCATGGATGTATTGTATTTTCCCGGTAAAAATAAAATTCTTATAATCATAGACTCCATTGGCGGCCATTCCAAAATCTACCCCATTTATTTTCCACTTGGAACGCACCCAAGTGGCAAGGTGCTCTGGCTGGCTTGCGACCTTGCCATACGTGGCCGACAGGTCTGGTCGCAAAAACAGCCACTCCTACACGCAAAGCAGCCCTTCGTTTATTTTTTTGCTTTTATAGGATCTAGGCTTCGCCAAAATACATACGCGGGACCTGACGACTGCCGATGACTTCCTCTGCAAACCTAGGCCCTTTGCATTCTTCGGAACGGTGCTTTCTTCCTACAATAAAACACCGTTTTCTCCAGTAACGCTTTCAACTCCTGCTGTTCTCTTGTGAATAGCTTGCAATAAGCTATTAAAAACGATACATTGCGCCCAGCTGTAGATGCCAATTCGTTTTATTAAAGGTTTCGTAACGCCAGAAGTTTTCTAGCTCTGGTTTTTCTTCGTATTGGTACTGATAATTATTAGCATGGATATATTGTATTTTCCCGGTAAAAAGAAAATTCTTATAATCATAGACTCCATTGGCAGCCATACCAAAATCGACCCAGTTAGCACGCATGTCTTTTGGCGTGCTGTAAAAGAAATCGTTATTGTGCACCATTCGCTCAAACTGAACACCTACTTGTTTCATCCCCCTTAATATACTCACATTTAAGGCTTGTACATCATTCCCTAATCCCATTCCTGCTCCCATGATCTGCCCTAAATTGGTATAACCATCACGCACCTGGTAGTGGCGATACCATGTACCAGCCGGCCGTATATCTGCAGAACGCCCTGGAGACATTTGGGTCATCTCGAAGTTAATTTGCAAGAGATCTTTGTGATAATTTTGCAAATCAATTAATTTTCGTAGTCCAAAGGTATAAGCCCTCGAATGGCTCGACATGACTGTTAAATCGCGGCCGTTCCATGGATGGTCATTTCTTCCGTATTCGCCATAAATTTCAAACTGGGCTTCTGGGATCACCCAACGCAAAAAGAAAGAAACTAATTGATCTTGTCCTTTGGCATCGGCTGTACTCCCACTATCGATTCCACCACTAAAGCTAGCTTTTGAACCCGATTGGAAAAAGGGTATATAGTCTCCCAATTTATTCCCCATATCCTCGCTATAGACGGTAAAAGCACGCGTCAATCCCAAAGTTAAGCCCGGTACCCATTTAGGTTGATAGCTCAAAACAATACCTGAAAAATAACGCCAATCATCTGGCTTTGGATTATAATATTGGCTAAACTGATCAGGGGTAAGCGGTTTAGGCGAAAAACCAGAAGTTTTTAATCTGCCTCCCACCATTTGTCCTTCAAAGGAACCAATCGGTGTACGGATGGGCCTCGTAGTGTTAATAGTAGCATGCAGAAAACCTGGGGCACTGTTACTCATCAATAAGGAGTTACGCATCCCTGGCCCCCACCATAAATTCTCGGTAGAAATACCAATAGATATAGGATGAAAATTCAAACGCACACTGCTCTGTCCGGGAAGAAATTTAGTATAGCTTCCTGTACCAAAGCGCTCAGGCGCGTCAATCTGATTACCGATACGATTCCACCAAAGTCGCCAATCTGACTCATACCTCCCTTCATACCCCTGATAATCCCGATTCTGTGCAAAGACAAACTCCGGCCTAAGCTGAATACTCAGCCATTTATATTCTGCATACACCCCAGCACTCAGCATAGTTTGATAACCTACTGCGGGAATCATACCCCCATCATTCCAACCATAGGGGAAAGCACTTGCCAGTTGGTTTTGCCAAACAGCAGGCATGACTTGCATAAAACCTTTGCCATTGGGGAACTGATAAATACTGTTATCGGTATAGGAGCTATCTGGATTAAAAATATTACGCTGCTTTAGTACTTGATTAGTAAGGGGCCTCACAGAAAAGGATACCGTAGAATCAAGCTTGCCAAGAAGCTGTTGCCGCCTATAGTAATCTTCTAGTACTGGTGTACCCACGGGAAGAACCTGAGATCTTAGGGAAATACTAGACCCGAGTAAAAGAATGATAAGAGATAGTCTTATGTATTGTCTCATTTTTGTACTTAATTTTTTTATTTACTTTTCTTTTTTCCGCTAAAGAAAAGTAACAAAAGAAAACTCTCAGCTTAAAATCTTCTTTGAAAGTTCCTGCCTTTACTTAGCTTCTGCTACCCGAATATTTTGAGGCTGAAATCATTGTTTATGATTGTTATCCCTTTCAGACCTTTTATGCCTCTAGCTATCATTTTTTCGCTTCCTCACAGCATATCCCCAGCAACAGTTTATTTTTTTAACGCTCATCCGCCAGTAGTCGGACAAGTTCTTATGAGGCCGGCCCTATCCCACGTCACTAAAGCCCCGTTACCTTTCTACCTCCGTACTTATGTCTTATGTCTTGATACTTATATCTTGCTACTTTAACCCACTAAAACCGATACATCACACCTAACTGTGCTTGAAAATTAAATTTATCTACATGCCCAAATTTCCAAAAGTCGCTGTTTACGGGATTTGGCTTCTCTACTATTTCATACTGATAGTTGAATGCATGAATGAAATGCATACGGGCACTGAACAAAAAGTGTTTATAATCCCACTGCCCAATTAATGCGGCTGATAAATCCACCCAATTGCGCCGATAGTCTTGTTGATCGGCTACCGCCTCGTAAAGAAAGTCGGCATCATGTTCCTGTCTTTCTAATTGTATGCCTAGTTGTTTCATCCCCCTTAACCAAGAAACATTTAGACTTTGCAAGCTACCTCCTGGCCCTATACCCGCTCCTAATACCTGACCTAAATAGGTATAACCATCTCGCACAATGCTATGGCCATACCAGCTTGGACTACTGCGAATTGCAGATGTACGGGTACTACCTACATCTGTAAGCTCTATATTAACATTTAGTAGATCTTCTCCTTTTAAAGGAACTAATTTACGGAAACCTAATACATAACCTCTGGAATGCTCTAATTCCAACATACGGTCTCTGCTGTTAAAAGGTGGGTCATTCCGCCCATATTCTACGTAAAACTCTGCTTTACCTTTCGGCATCACCCAACGGGCAAAAAATGACGCGTATCGATCGCGTTTACGCAGCGTCTCTCGGTCAATGGCATTGGGTTCGCCGGGGTTTGCTGGTGGCCGCCCTTCAACAGTGGAAGAGGATTTCGACCCGGGGCCTAAAAAGGGCAAATAGTCGTTTAGCTTAGAGCCCATATCATCGCTGTATACCACGAAGCTCTGCGAAAAACCTAAAGATAAGCCTGGTACCCATTTGGGCTGATAGGAGAAGATAGCGCCCGACAGATAACGCCAATCATCTGGCTTGGGCACATAAAATTCATCGTAATGATCTGGATTACCTAATGGCGTTGGTGTATACCCCGAAGCCTTGAGTTTGCCGGCAATTAACTGCCCTTCAAAATATCCGATGTTTGTTTTAACGGGTTTGGTGGTGTTTAATGTCAAATGTGGAAAGCCTGGCGCAGTATTACTCATCAACAAGGAGTTGCGCATTCCCGGCCCCCACCAGATATTCTCGGTAGACAGACCGAAGGATACGGGATCAAAGGTGATACGAACACTGCTTTGCCCTGCCAGTAACTTGGTATAGGTGCCATCTCCAAAACGCTCGGGCATGTCTATATTATTATGGAAAGAATACCAAAGATCCCATGCGGGACGGGTAGTGCCGCCGTAACCTGCATATGCTTTATTTTGTGCAATTACCAATTCCGGACGGAGCTGAATGCTGAAAAATTTATAACGTGCATATACGCCTGCACTGAAAAGGGTTTGGTAGCCTACATTGGGAATCATCGCGCCATCATTCCACCCGGAGGGATAGGCGCTGGTATATTGATTTTCCCAAATTACAGGTAACAACTGTACACGGCTTTCACCCGGTACATCCCACATGATACTTTTATCTACGAAAGAAGAGCTATCGGGATCGTACACATCTTGCACTTGTAAAGCCTGTACCGTAAGTGGGCGTATATTAAAAGATATGGTAGAATCTAGTTTACCCAACAATTGCAAACGTCTATAATAATCTTCTAGTACGGGGGTTCCTACTGGAAGCGTTTGCGCATGCAGGCTGGTATAAACGCTACTGAAAGATAAAAGAATAAGGCCAAATAACTTGGTAAAAATCTTCATTTAATTGGTATTAGCAAATGATGTTACACAACACAACAAAAATTGTGCAAATTTTTACACAAAGAAAATAATTAAATATGTATAAAAGCAGATTAGGTGTAGATTTTTACCATTTGGTACATTTTATGATGAACGGGTGATTTTTCTTGTAATGGCTATTACTTCTTGCTCGTTATTGTTTGAAGCCTTAAAGTCGGTTTTCTCTAAACCTAAAATCTCTTCAAAATGATTTAGGTATTGGTGTACAATCATCTCCCAAGAATATTTGTGTTTAATTTTTCCTTCATTTGCCAAAAGATAATCTTGATGATCTTTTTTATCTTTCGCAGCTAACAACTTGGCAACGCCTTGATAGTTCTTAAAATAGAAGGCATCTTCGCCCAGGATAGATTTATTAAAGATATTATCATGCGCACAAATCAACGAATTGGAGGCCATTGCTTCTAATAAAGAGGGATTGGTACCTCCTACGGTATGGCCATGAAAATATAAATTAGCGAAATAGCGTAGGTTGTTTAATACGGCCATATCGAAGATACCGCCAATAAAACGTATATGGTTATATGCTTTAAACTTGTGTTCTAAGTATTTACCGAAAGGTGTATCGGTTTTTCCCACCACCAAAAAGGGTTGTTCTCGGCCAGATGCTACCACACCGTCTAATATCATTTCGATATTATTTTCTGGTTCCATCCGGGCAACTAACATATTGTATTGAAAAGGAAGCACCCGGTAAGTGGCCAGGAAATTCATGTCGGCTTCTCTAAATAAATCTGCCCCGTATGGGATAAAAAGAGAGGGTTTTGAGTATTTATGTCTTAAATAAGATTGTATACCCACCGAATCGGCAATAAGATGATGGCTGTATTTAACGGCTAGTGTTTCTGCATATTTTAAGAAGCGTTGTACGTGCTTGTTATACTTCGTACGCTTCCATTCCAGGCCATCCATGTTGGTGGTTACAACGGATGTTTTCATAGGCATTAACCAGCCCCACACGGAGCTACTGGTATAACCTAGCTGCAATATGATATCATACTTACGTTTTCTAGCATCCAAAATGCAATTTAGATCATAGATAAACTGACCGGCAGTTCCTATTCTATATTCTAAATCCCTGCAATGGATAATTTTCACACCGTGCCATTCTTTCCCTTGATAAGGGTGATTATGGGAGTTATAAACGGTAATTTGGTGCCCCTTCTCTACCAGCCCCTTTGAAAGATAGGCTGCAAATTGCTCAAAGCCTCCATAATAGTTTGGCACGCCCCGTGTACCTAGGATTGCTATATTCATATTACATTTTTCTCAAAACACAAAAACGGGCGTGTCATAAAGTATAAAATTCACAATTTTTCATTAAATCCAAATTTACATTTTCAGTAGCGGCATCAACATCGTATCGAACATCTATGTTTATCGCTACTTTAGGCCTACTTACTATAGAACGGCGAATACCCTTAAAATGTTACAAATGTAATAATTATTTGTTTTATTTAATTGATTGAACATATAAAATCAAATTGTTATTTTGAGATAATTAACGTAAAAAATAGATACTTTATCTTTTCTTAATCGCCTTTTTTACGCCGTCCAACGGTCTAAAGCCATTTTTACCTGGTGTTAACCAAGCGCCTTCCCCGATTTCATTCCAAGCATATAGCAAGGCAACACCATCAACGGATGATCTTGGATTTTTTTTGAGCCACCTTATACAGCCCTCTACAGATCGTTTTACAGACTCCACAGAGAAATCTTTATAAAAGGGGGCGGTAGCATAGCTGTTGGCACTGTTTGCCCAAGGTCGGGGGTCCCATCCCAGTGTCGATACCGGGATATATTTTACCGATGTGTTTTTAGGAAAGCTGTTCCAAAACTGCTCTTCTTTTTGTTGAAGCGCGCTAATCGGAATTTCCCTTGTTCCTGCATTCAATGCCAGTGTATGATAGTTATAACCCGTTACGATATCGAAACCGGTTTCTGCCGCTAAGGCCGCATTGGTTGGCAATGCACATAACGCAATGGAAACACCGGGAAGGCCGGCCTTTTTTGCTGCAGCGCGTAACTCATCCATCGCTTGTTTTAGTCGCTCTTTGGTTTCGAAATGTTTGATTAATGAGGCATATTCGTAAAATATGAGCAGCGGTTTACCTGCAACGCGAAGATAGGAAGGGTCTTTAAAATAGGAAATCCAAATAGGGATTAGATCTGGCCAATCTTTAGGACCAATTTCCGAGTATTGATGATTGGTAACGGTTAAGCAAAAATCCAATTTCTTTTTCTGCGATGAACGTAAATAATAGTTGAACGCATTATTTAACGGTTCTTTTTGATATTTATCTTTACCATGGTAAAACCAGCAAAAGCTAAAAAATGATAAACCTGCATTGGCCGCTTCATTGATTTGCTCATCAATAGATTTTTGTGAGCTGTTGAGCCAACCCCATACCGGTTCGCGATCAGCAAACTCCGTTTTCAACGCGTTTGTAATATGATTGCTATAGGTACCTGTCCAACCATCAAAATAATAGGCACCAATTTGCACTTTCTTTTGTGCCGAGCAAGAAATGCTGAAGCTAATACTAAAGAATGCTAATACAAAGAAGCTTCGTTTTAATAGACTGAAATCCATACGCTGTAAATTTTTAATATGTAATAGGAAGAACTCAATGGGGTATCATTCCCAATAACCATATACATTATTCTCGCATCTTAATTACTTTAGCCGGCACGCCTCCTACAATCGAATACGGAGGAACATCTTTGGTTACTACACTACCCGCCGAAATTACACTTCCTTTCCCAACGGTTACACCCGCCAATATAACGCTATTGGAAGCGATCCAGCAATCGTCTTCGATCTTCACAAATTCCCGTGTGACGCCCTGCTCTTTCATGGGTATATTAATATCTGCAAAATTATGATTTTCTGAATAGATACTTACCCGTGGAGAAATCATGACATTATTGCCAATTTCAATATAACCGGAGCACCCGATATAGGCATAAGAGCCAATATTGGAATTATCGCCCACCTTCAATCCTTCGCCAATTTCTCCTCCTCCATAAAAATTAGTGGGCCGAATCAAGGCGTACCGACCTATTGAAACGCGATCGCCCAACACAATGCCTCTTTTCGATAAACAATTAATCTCACAATAGTCTTCTGCGATAAATTCCTTGCCTACACTTAAATAATGGGGCTGCCTAATGACGGTGTTTTTGCCTACTAAGAGTAAAAGACCTTTCGATTGTTTAAAGAATAGTCGTTTAACGATCCCTCTAATCAATAAGGGTATTAACCAAAGAAACGTTGAAATAAGCGATCTTTTATCCCAATGCTCGAATCTTTTTTTTGTATCGTTCATTCAAATGATGCTAATTTAATACCGAGCAACTGCTTTCCATATCTCATCGGCAATCAGCCGCATGCCCTTATCCGAAGGATGCATTCCTACTGATTGATTTGTGAACAAGGCCGCAGCTGTTGCTCCCTTTTTTGAGGACAGCCCGGAAAGGTTAACGACCTTCCAGCGTGCTGTGGCCCCAGTTTTTTTGATAATGTCTGAAACTGCTCTATTTTCCCAGAAAGTAGTGGTAATACAGACTCTGACAGCTTTACCCTGGCTAACATAGCTTACCAATGATTTTAGTCCCTTTTCTAAGGATTGTGTTGAAAGCATACCCGTTGGTACATTCTCTCCAAGCCTAACAATAATCAAGTCGGGTGCAAATCCATCTATTACTTTGCTTAATGATGCTTTGTCGAAATCCCAGTATTTCTGTTCAAAGGTACTGGCAATATTGGCATATTTTACCTGTACATTTTTATTTTTGGTTTTAAATTTGGCCTCCAACAAGTGTACAAAATCATTTTCTTCCTTGCTTGCAGCCATTCCCCAATTGCCCTTCCATCCAATATCTGGAGCTGGGCCATGAGCAGTAATGCTGTTCCCTAAGATTAAGACTTTTTCAACTGCTTTTACTTGACAAGCGGAAATCGTTATCGCGAATAGGGTAACTAAGAGTAGAAATCTTCTTCTTATAATTTCGAACATAATTGAATCATAAATTTAATTACTTAACAGAAATTTATTCCCTGATTATACAGGCAAAGATAATATAAATTGCTAACTTATTAATAATGATTGTGCTGGAGCCTTCGAGCTAGTTAAGCTGCTTTTGGACATATAAAGCAAATATGCCAGCATAATATAAAAAGAATTGGACACAAACTCTTGTGTAAAATAGGTTGAAAACAGCATGTAAAAAACAAGTGTGATGGCGATGTAAAATTGTCCTTTCTTGAGATCATAAAACACCATACTCAACACCAGAACGATGTATAAAAATAAACCAATGAAACCGTATCCATGTAAAATGAAAGCATAACCGTTTTCGATATCCAAGCGATGCGTCCAGGTAGTCTGGTTGGCAATTTCTGTGCTGACAAACACCGAGCCTTTACCAAACAAATAAACAGGGATAGAGCCGCTTTCCCAAAACGACATCGTAAAGCCTTCTAAGAGCTCATTTCGAGCATCTAATGTAGAGAAGTTAAAGAAGAAGAAAACGAGTTCTTGAAAAAAGACGATGATAAATGCCAAGGTGGCAATGGAAAAAATAGAAATGGCTACCCGATCTTTAAAGCATGCGATTAGGAGATAAAACAAAAATGTCGACCTATTTAACGTAGCAACCATCGCTAAGAAGGTGATAAAATAAAAGAATCGATGCATTCCACTCTTCAGCTCTCCCCGCTCCTTTCTATTAAAGTAAATCATCATCCATAAAATACAATAGGTACCAAATGTTTGTTGGGTAGGCGTGAAACCTAAAGCGGCTTTGACGAACGGCATTCCCTTGGAGGCCATGGAGGTTACAAATGTATTGGGAATAAAATAGGAACTGACATAGACGATAAGACCGAGTATGCTATGCAAAATCAATGCATTGTACAGCCCCTCCTCTAGCTTTCTTTTCTTTTTGATAGTGGCTACAAAAAAAATGCCTACAATGGGAAAATAAAGCATGGGATCAAAAATTTCATTGAAAACACTACCCAGGATACTGATGCTCAATATGGCACCACATATCAGTAAATATCTCCACTGTATAAAGGGTTTGTAGAAGCCCGCTAAGCTGATATAGGTTACGAATACGATTAAAACTAATTTATCGATAGGTAACGGAAATAGGGTGTTTGCTGTTAACAAAAACAAAAACACTGTTATCAGAATTTCGCTAGTCCTGCTTCTTTTATTCATAATAGGATTAGAATGACCACCAGGTGTACACTACACCACATGATCACCAAAAAAGGAATTAATTTTTCTTTGATAGTGTATTTTTAAGAAATGTTCCTCAAACCGCTTCAAACCATTTTGTCCCATTTGTTGCCTTAAATTTTGATCATTGATTAATGCTGTCAAATTATTAGCAAAGGAAGTGACATTTCCCGATGAAATCAAATAACCGGTTACTTTATCTACGATCGCTTCTGCTGCACCGCCATTATTGGTTGCTATTACTGGTTTTGCAACACGCATGGCCTCTAAAACGGTTGTTGGAAAAGGATCTTTCATAATGGAAGGAACGACTAAGATATCACTCTCCTGCTGCCAACTGGTTACATCGGGGATAAACGCTACGTATGATATATGTGGCTGGTATATATGCGTAGCGATATCCTGCTGCAATTTTTCTACAAAATGGTCACCTCCAGGTGCTGCTCCTCCAATGATATAGAAATGACATTTCGCCGCTGTCTGCTGATCCAGCAAATTGATTGCATCTAAGAAAAACCATATACCCTTTTCGGGCTTTATTCTACCGATCAGTGTAATTTTAATTTTTGCGTCATGCTGGACGGCTAAATTTGGTGAAACAGATGGGATTCCATTTCTTATAACAGTAACCTTCTCATTGACCGTTTTTTCTGGAACAAATACGGCCAAGTTATCTTTAACGGCATTTGACACAGCAATTACCCGATCTGCCCACCGTAAACTGAGTTTATTAATGAGTATGGCGGCAATTTTCGGGCTTTCAATAATTTCATGTACATGGGTTACGCTCTTTAACTTTAAGCTCCTACACATTCTCAGGCATAGAAAACAGGCTAAAGTATTAATATAAGCTAGTTCGATATGATGTTGCTTAATTATATTTTTTAGGCTTCTATACGAGGATAGATAGTTTCTTAAAGATGTGAAAATACCCGTCAGCGTAAACATTTTTCTGGACACTGTTGGTAATCGTTCTAAAACAATAACCTCAATAGTGGGTATCAACTCTTGTATATAGCTATTGAATGGACCGGTGCTGGGAAGGACCAACACAAGTTGGTTTTTAACGGCTAATATTTCTAATGTTTCGGCTAGAATTCTATTCGCACCATATAAATCTGAACTACCATTTATTACTAATATGCGCATGTCTTTGTTTAAAAATTACCCAAAAAGGGTATCCAACCAATTGTCTAATCTCAGATAGTCCAAGTTTTTAGCATCATGATAGGTCGTTTGAAAAAAATCTTCCGGAATGGCTAGCTGTTTCCAATCCGCGACGTGAATTTGTTTAGGATCGTAAAAAGCTTCATTTTTAATCTTCTCGTTGGTGGTCAGCAATTTCTTGCCCGCTCCTAAAGCTTCTATTACCCGCATGGAAAGTCCTGCTTGATTTACGTTGCTAAAATCTACGATAACGGTACTTTTTCTATACAGGGCCAACACCTCTTGGTATGACAAAGAATGAAAAGAGCAAAGATTTAAATCGATCGCTTTCCCTTTCATCTTTTGGGTATAATAGTGCAATTTCTCCAAATAAATATGGTATTTTAGAGATAGCTTGTTTGCCTCTGCATAGATGATTAATTTTTTTAGCCCTTCATACCGCTCTGGCAAAAACATGCCTAACACCAATAAATCATACTGCTCTTCTTCCCTTATATTTCTCAGATCGGCCACCACTTTCGTATAAAATAAGGGTAAATAGTTTAACCCATATGCTTGGCTATCTGTTGGGTCAAAAGTTGCTACTTTATCAAATACAGGTAATAAATTTTCGTAGTGCATTCTTTTCATAGAATCCCACTGGTAAAGAATGCATTTAATGCCCGGGTTCAGCTCCTTTATTCGCGCAACAAATGCTGGTGGAAACAGCTCCCCTTTTATTAATAAAAAATAGTCATAGTGGTTATCTTTATAATCTTCCAATAAACGAAAATAGTATCGATCTTGATAGCCTTGATATGCTTTACGACCGAGTCTTTTGTAGAACTTTGACCGGACCGTATAGTCCCGTTCGGGCAAAAAATCAACAATGGCTCCTTTATGTTCTAATTCTCGTATGATCTCTTGGTGATAGTGATAAAATATAGGACCAATAAACAATATCCGCTTTTCTTTTAAATGATGAGTTGACATGGATAAAGTGTTAAGGGGCTATTTAAGTAATCCTTTTGCTCTCATTTCATTGATGGATGCTTCATAGGAATTCTCCATTATAGACTGTGTGATGACCCATTGGCAAAACTTCCGCAATCCTTCTTCAAAAGGATATAATGGTTTATATGCTAGCAACGTATTAATCTTACTCAGATCGGCATAGTTATGGCGAATATCACCTAGGCGGAAATTACCGGAGATATTTAATGGTACGTCTATATGATAATTTTCAATGAGCAACTTGGCGATGGTCAGTACATCTGTAGACACTCCTGTCCCCACATTAAATACTTGCCCATTGGCTTCTTCTTTTTCTAATCCCAATAACGTTGCCTGCACAACATCATCAATGTAAACAAAATCACGGCTTTCTTTTCCATCCTCAAAAATATTAATGGCCTTATGACTTCTGATGAGGGTAGAAAATATGGACAATATACCAGTATATGGATTCTGAAGTGATTGCCCTGGGCCGTAAACATTTTGATATCGGTAGGCAACTGGCTCAATACCAATAGTAGGGCATACCGTCATAATCATTTGTTCTTGATTTTGCTTGGTAATACCGTATACGGACGATGGGTGGATTTTGGAACTTTCATCCGTTGCCTGTAAACTTAAGGGATTGCCTTCTTCATCCAAAAGATCGAATTGGCCATTACTCATTTGTTCAGCAGCGCGATGATGGGGATATACGATTTCACCTTTTTTGTTGAGGTATTTTCCTTCACCGTAAATGGAGCGAGAAGACGCAATGATGACCTTCTGCACCTGATGGGTTTTGCTATTGGCTAATATATCCAACATTAATGCCGTTCCTCCAATATTCACATCTGAATAGCGTGCAATCTGATACATCGATTGCCCCGTACCGGTCTCAGCTGCTAAATGAATGATAGCATCCTGATTGATTAAGGCCTTTTCCCAATCGGCTTTTTCGGTGACAGATCCTTCTATAAAATGTACCTTATCTTTTATAGACAAATACAAATAAGATTGTTCTTTTGCCTTCTCACCATGAATTTGTGGAGACAGGTTATCCAAAATAGTAACCGTATATCCTCGCTTTAATAATGTTAGCGCTAAATTCGATCCAATAAATCCTGCTCCTCCGGTTATTAAAATGTTTTTCATGTTCTATTTAAACTTACTTACGATGACTAAATGAAATTTCCATTACTATCAGTTCGGCGCCATTGCGCTTCTTGCATGCAATAGCGTTTTATGATCTTTGCTGGTGCACCCACCGCAACACAGTAATCGGGAATATCTTTGGTGACAACACTGTTGGCACCTATAACACATCCTCGCCCAATGGAAGCACCTATAACGCATACATGCTCACCAAGCCAGCTCCCATCACCAATATGCATGGATCGTAGTTGTTTGATGGGCTGATCTATTATGGCCATATGTATGGATTCATAGCTGTGTAGATTATCTGCTATGTATACTTTATCTGCCGTGAGTACCTGACTACCAAACGTGATTTGCCCAGTGGCATAGATGTGATTAAAATTGCCAATATGGGTGCCATCACCGATAGTTAAGGATGCTTTTTCTCCGGTTAATGAATTGGCAGCAAGCCATGTTTTGTATCCTACCCTAACTCGACTACCGATAAACATACGCGAAGTTCCATCCAGCTGCAGGGGTGAACGGATGTAGGCCCTGTTTCCTAATTTTCCAAACCTAAGCTTGTAGACCGGAAAAATAAACAGGTAATAGAACAGTCGACTGAATTTACTTATCATACAATAAAATCTTTATATTGACCTTAAGCATTCCCCAAGCGTATTTTATTAAACGATTAACTCCCAAAACTTTGAAACGAAGGGTTGGAAAAAAATGTATATTTCGATAATATGTTAATAACATGGCTCTCATGAGCGCTTTTTGTGTCTTGAGCGATGCACTGCGACCAGAGCTACTTCCGGTATGCACACGATATAATGACACGGCTTTATCATAAAATGAAATTGCTTTCAAAGATGCAGCTCTTTGATAGAAAAACCAATCTTCCGCCCTTAAATCTTCCGGATATGGACCTATTTTTTCAAAAATCGATCGATTAATCATAACTGTTGCTCCGGAAATAGAGGGATTCATGATAGTTTCGTAAAGAATACCATCATCGTTTAAGTAATTGTGCTTGTTCCCCTTATTATATCCTGTCATGCTGCTTGGCAAAATGATACGGTTATGCTCATCTACCACTTGGGCATCACTTACTAAAACCAGCTTACCTGCATGCTCCAACTTTTCCAATAGTTGTACGCGTTCCGCTATGGTATTGTTGATGAGCGCATCATCACTTGCTAATAATACGATATATTTTCCTGAAGACCGACGAACCATCTCGTTCAGGGTGGCGCAAACACCTTTATTCTCGCGATTGATAAATAGTATGGATAATAAGTGCTGATGACCTGCTACCCACGCTTCGATGACCTTCGCAGACCCATCGGTGGATCCATCATTTGCTATAATAATTTCCTTGTTAGGGTAATCATCTGCCAGAATACTGGCTAATGATTGCGTTATAAAGGGCTCATGATTATAACAGGGAACAATGATGGACACTAAAGGTTGCTTATTGGACATACTATCTTTATTTTTTTACAATTCTATTGAACACGTATTTCAACTCGTCTAACTCCTTTACTTTCAATAAAAAAGCCGTCAACAGATAAGCAATTGCAGCAACGGAAACGGCAACAATGAGCTGTATTAATGGAGAGGAGAATAAACGCATGCTCAGGTAGCTCAGGAATGCCATAACCATGGTACAAATAATAATGCTAAAGCAATCTTTTATCTGTTTAATGGCGCCATAAGCATATAAGCGACCAGGCATATAGGTATTGATAAAATAGCTTATAAAAGTATTGATGAAACTACCGATCACCACGGCTTTCGTGCCCATAGGCAACGTAATGACCATGGTCAATACAATCAGCGGCAACTTACATAAATCGGTCTTTAGAAAAAGATCAGACCGCCCTACAGCATTTAACAAATTGAGGTTTAAGGCACTGATGGGCATAAATAATTTCGCCATGCATAGCCATTGTAACAAAACAACGGCGGGTAACCATTTCTCGGTAAGGAAAAGTCGCACGAATGGTTCTGATACGACAGCAAAAAGTGTCATGGCCGGGAAAACGATAAAAGCGGTCATAGACAGTAATCTGCTATAAACAGATACTAGCTTTTCACGATCGTCCTGAATGGAGGTGAGTAATGGAAAGGTAACATTTGTGATGATGGCATTAACCGTTCCTGCAGACATCTCTGCTAGCGTGTTTGCACGTGTATAATATCCCAACGCTTTTGATTGATACCACTTGCCTATCATGATGGTATAAATATTATTTAAGACAGTTGAGTATAAGCCCGCCAGCAATATTTTTGAGCCATATCCGAACATCTCGCGAAAAGCTTGTACAGAGAATTCCCAGCTGGGCCGCCACTTCATGCTAAACCACATCAATATAGTGGTTGCAGCGGCAAGAGATAATGTTTGTGCTGCCAATGCCCATACCCCGTAGCCATGATAAGCCATATATAAACTTATCGCTCCACTAATAACGATGGCTATTACATTTATCTTCGCAGGGGTTTGAAAATCGATTTCGATCATTAACTTAGCACGATGAACCACCACTAATGCCGCTACAATAAACTGTAAACTAAGCACTCGCAGGAGCAGTATGAGTGCTGGCGTATCATAAAATTCGGCAATCGCGGGGGCAGCGAAATATAATATTAAGTATATCAGTACACTAACTGCTAAATTGAAATAAAATACCGTGCTAAAATCTGTCTGTGTACAGTTTTTACGCTGCACCAAAGCCCTACTAAACCCGCTCTCTATAAATAAGCTAGATATGGCAATAAATACCGTTAGCATACCTATTAAGCCGTAGGCCTCTGGACTTACTAAACGTGCAATAATAATGCTAATGATGAAACTAATGCCTCTAACTAATAAACTCTCCAACGAATTCCACGCAAGACCATTAAATGCTTTTGCTTTTAGCGACATAATTAATCGATGGTAATATTCTCCTGCTTTATTACGGTGTCTAATTCTGATGAACTTATTGCGCCACTCTGCTTTATATCTTTACCAACTAAGCGGCCGTTGACGAGGTACTCCTTCCCCATCATACGTTGACCCCATTCAATAATTTCATCAATTTGAGGAGTTGCTACATGAAGATGCTTCGCAATTGATTTAACAATAATTATCCCGTATGGAAAATCTTCCTGAAAATACCTGTTGTTAAAATTAGGCACATACCCGCCTAATTGAGGATACATGGAAACTTTTATGCCCTTAAAAGCACTGATAGACCTTATTTTAGCAGTTAAAGATTGTGCGTCATAGCTCTCATAATACGTTAAAAGTGACGGGATCTTTTCTATTTTTGTAGGGAATTCTCTTAACACCTGCTGAAATTCTTCATCGCAGGCAATAAGTGTTGCAGAACTATGATCGGTCCATTCTTCATAAAAAGAATATTCCTCTTCGTAAATTTTCCCTGGCTGATAATCTCTAAAAAGACTATATAGGCGCGCGGGGTGAAGCAAAGGATTGCTATTGGTTAATGTTGCCTCCAAAATATGATTTAACTTGATAATCGGGAGGTCAAACATCTCTTGTAACACAGAAACAATTTTTGGCTCTGCATGCACATTGGAAAAGGCCACCTTTAGCTCCTTTTTATACCCTAATAGTTGAGCCGATTTTCCATATTGAGCCACTCGCGCAATAAAAGGGACGCGCTGAAAACCAAACAATCCAATATGCTTGTCTAAAATTTTTTGCGCCATTATTAAGAATCCTGTACTGGAAACGACCGAACCTACGACTGTGCCAATGTTGATATGATCTTTTATTTTTTCTAATGTTTCCTGGATAAGGAAACCGGGAAGACAAAATAAAATAAATTGGCTTTGAGGAATAACGTCTGCTGGATTATCAGAAATAACTGCTAATTTTCCTTTATATTCTTTTTGAAAATCATCTGTTACGCGAATAGTATGGCGCCAAGACGCTGGTTTGCTTGTTAACAGGTTTACGGTGTAGCCTTTGCTCGCAAGAACTCCAGCTATCACATGCCCCAAGCCTCCCCCTCCGCAAATACATACTTTTAGTCGCTGTGTTGGTTTCATAAGCTTAGTTCCCTTAAGGCCTTAATTAATAAATTATTATCTTCTTTATTGCGGATCGCTATCCGAACAAAGTTTTGTCCGTTAAAGCCTGCTTTTGTACTACAATCTTTAATTAAGATGTTTTTAAGCAGCAGCTTTTCCGTTAACGCTAAAGACGTGAATTCTTTCACTTCACATAAAAAATAATTCGCCGACGACGGTATAACACGGAGAAATTTAATCGTTTTCAATTTATTATGAAACTTATCACGTATCGTTAAAAATTCCTTACAAGCGCGATAATAATCACTTTCATATTTCCCAAATATTTGGAGGTAAAACTCAGCAAAAGAATTGATATTCCAAATAGCAATAGCTGATTGTATACTTTGTACAACTTGTTGATCTGCACTTGCCATTACACCTAAACGCAAGCCAGGAACACCGTATGACTTGGAAATACTTTTTACGACAACTAGATTAGGATACTTCTTTAAGACTTCATCTGAAAGCATGCTGAAATATCCTGCTGCAAAATCTATAAAGGATTCGTCATACAATAATTTAATCTTACGTTGAAGCGTCCACTGTAATAGTTCTTCAACTTCTTCCTTCCTTAAGAAATTACCAGAGGGGTTATCGGGATTGATTAGTAATAACTGCTTGATGGGATGTTCTTCAAAATAGCTAATAAGATCTTTTGCGCTGTAGCTGAAATCTGCATTAGCCGGATAATATGCAACTATATTTTCCTTTTTTAATCTGTTTGGATATTCTTCGAATGTTGGAAATACAACACCCGTTTTTACATTGTGATGGCTTAGATACGCCGAAATAAGTTCTGCTGCACCATTGCCAATGGTAATATAATCTGGGTTAACAGAAAAGTACTTACCGGCCAATGTTCGGTTAACACCAGCCCCTGAAGGATATTCTGTTAACAGGGTATCCATATTTGCCTTTAGCTCGTCTTTTAACCGTTTAGGTGGAAATAGTGGATTTACGAGATAACAGAAATCTTTCAATTTCGGAAAGCGCCAATATCCGCCATATCTCTTTTGATAGAGAGAAAGTTTATCTACCTCTGCTGCAAAAAGCGTCTCCGCATTATTAAGGTCTTGAATATCGTCTATTTCATACCATTTCTCGCCATGTAAGGGAAGCGCTTTTAGCTCGACCTTATCGATCATCATGACAATACGCAATACCTGTTCGTAATATTCATTATCACCTAAGGCTTTACTGTAAGCTTTTAGAAAAGGCACGTAATAGCGTTTGGAAAATCGCCTGCTAAATTTATAAATATTTACTGTCTTGTAATAGAGGTCTTTATCATTATAGTTAAACGCTTTTTTTGGAATAAAACTTTGAATACTATTTTCCTTATCAAGCATTACAACGGTACCATCCATCCAGCTTTCGTATTTGGCTACTGCCGCTAGCGTTGGATACGGATTTTTAATAATTTCATCTATAATGGCGTCTTCAAAGATAAGATCTGATTCTATTAATAATGTTTCTTCCTTTAAAAGATAGTCTTTTGCTAAAAAAAGAGAATAGATATTATTGGTTTTATTATAAACAGGATTATCAATATATTCGATAGGAGTACCTTGATAATCTGTTCCAAGATACTCTTGGAGTTTGCGTCCTTCATAACCAGTTACAATCACCACACGGCTTAGTTTATGATTACTTAATTGAGTCAATAATCGATCTATTAGCGTGACCCCATTTACTTTTACCATGCACTTGGTATTATGCCGAGTAAGCTCTCCTAATCTTTTTCCCATACCGGCGGCTAATATAATTGCTTGCATACTTATGTTGGTTTGTTGTTTAGTTCATAAGATGTTTTAATGAACTATTTTACTGTTTTTATTAATTCATGAAAAATATTCTCTGTGGCAGTGCCATTATTAGGTGGATTTAAATATTCTTTGAAAAAAGTCTTTCGGGTCTGAAATAGCGGATCTTCTCCTGCCAAAAGCTGAAGGATCGATGCTCTTAATTCCTCTTTATTATTAACTTTATAATAGTTTCCAAGACATAATTCGCCAAGTTTATTCAGTTTTTTGGGAACGTGCGGACTTTTTAATGTGAAAATACCCGGTTTTTGCAAGTACAAATATTCCATAATAAATGAAATACTATCGAATACCATAAAATCTGAGGTATAGAAAAGATCTGTATATTCTCCCAGCTCTAATTGGCCATTAGGAAGTTCTTCCCACATGGTATAATAATTATCTGTACGCTCCTTCCCCCACCCTTCCAGATCATATAATTTTGCTTTCAATATAGGATGAGGCTTAAATGCTAGTTGAATTTTCCCTTCAAGTTCAGTCGCGATTTTCAACATGAATTCGTGATAAAACAGGAAAGTTGAAAAATCCAATTCTTCTCTATTATCGATGGTGTGGTGTGGTGCCCAAATAACTCGTTTAACTTGCGCATCTTTTATCTTCCAAACATCGGTTGGTTGATAATTCTTATTAAGAAATACGTCAAGGCTTGGATAACCCGACACCCTTGTATTTATTCCTTTTATTCTCGAAAATGTTTTGGAAAATTCCAGATTAATGGGCGTTTCTACAAAGAACCGCCATAATAAATTATGAAAAAGTTGATCGTACTGACTTTTCTGCAAGCTACACACAGCACATGAATAGGGAACGTAACAGGTTAGCACGTCCGAAAAGTTAGTAATGTAATAATCATCTTTTGTTACGTACCTATAGGGATTTGTAAAAAAGACAATATCGGGTTTAAACTCCTGCTTAATATCTAGCCAAGAATCGTTTTTAGCATTATAAGTGTTCACTACATGATATCCTTTTTCCTGCAGTTTTTTACTTGCAATATTCATTTCCTCCAGCATTTTCTCCTGGCCATAAATTAAATATGGGCAGATAAAAATTACGGGCTCAAAGCGTTCGCTTGCAACAAGTAATTTATATAGTTCATCAAATTTCCAAACTGCACTAAAAACAACAAAAAATGCCACCTTTATTTTTGCTTTCCCTGCAATTTTTTCTTCTAATAGGCGGTTCTGTTCCTGCTGGCTTTTAATTAACTTTAGCTCTTTGTTACCACCTAAAAAAAGACGAAAAGCGTATACCTGATCTCTTACAGCTAAAGGGATTATTTTTTTATATAGTGCTTTAAGGTTTCTCAATATTACTATCTTTTAAAACTTATTAATCAATGCGATTACTTCATGAACTTCTTCTTCCCTCAGTACCTGACTAATTGGTAAGCTCAAAACCTCTTCATGAATTTTTTCAGAAATGGGGAAGCTTAAATTGCCCCATTCTTTATAAGCTTCCTGCTTATGTGGAGGAATAGGATAATGAATAAGGCTTTGTATATGATGATTTTGCAAATAAGTTTGCAGCTCATCTCTTTGCGCACATCTTATTACAAATAAATGCCAAACATGCGCCATAGGATTTTTCACCCGCGGCAGCACAATCTTTGGGTTGTTTATTTCGCTTAAATAGCGATTAGCAACTGCCCTCCTTGAAGCGGTTTCTTCATCAAGATGTTTTAGCTTTATGGCTAGCATTGCCGCATTAATTTCATCTAGGCGGCTATTGGTTCCTTTATAGAGGTTTTTGTATTTTTCATGGGAACCATAATTTAACAAGGCCCTAATAACTTGCGCTAAATTGGCATCACTAGTAGTTACAGCACCGGCATCTGCCAAAGCACCCAAATTTTTACCTGGATAAAAACTAAACGCTGCCGCATCGCCCCAACCGCCGGCCTTTTTTCCGTCTAATGCTGCACCATGTGCCTGTGCTGCATCTTCAATAAGCTTCAAATTATGCCTCTTAGAAAGCACTGTAATGGCAGACATATCTGCTAGTTGCCCATATAGATGTACTACCAGGATAGCTTTTGTTTTTGACGTGATCTTTTCTTCTATTAACGCAGGATCTATATTATAATCCTCTAAAATTGGCTCTATTAATACAGGTGTCAGGTTATTCGCAGAAATAGCTAATATACTAGCAATAAATGTGTTAGAAGGGACTAAAATCTCATCTCCGTCTTGAAAAATGCCCATCTCTTTATATGCTCTGATAATAAGAGAGAGCGCGTCTAAACCATTTGCAACACCTATCGCCTCTTTCGTGCCACAATAAGCAGCAAATTGTTGTTCAAACTGCTGAAGCTCTTTTCCCATTAAAAACCATCCGGAATCCAACACCCGGGTAAAAGCATCGATAAACTCTTCGCGGTGCTGTTGGTTAATGGCATGTAAATCTAAAAATTTTATCATCACTTCTTTATTTCATTGTCTTGCCATGCGTATTGGTCTCCCGTAAGTGGATCAACCAATTGCAGATTCAATAGTATGGCATCTTTTGTAATATATCCTTTATGTCTGGCAGGATTGCCATACCAAACCGTGTGGGGAGGAATATCTTTTGTTACCACAGAACCAGCGCCAATGAAGGCGTATTCGCCAATTGTTACGCCCGCAACAACGGTACTATTAGCGCCTATAGAAGCTCCACGCTTTACAAGGGTACGCTCAAATTTACCCGGATAAACTTTTGATCGAGGGACATAATCATTGGTAAAGGTGGCATTTGGCCCTATAAACACATAATCTTCCAAGGTTACGCCATCCCAGATCTGCACGCCAGATTTCACTGTTACCTGATCACCTATCACCACATCATTTTCCACGAAACAGTTACAGTTGATGTTACATCCTATGCCAATTTTTGCATCCTTTAAAATAACGGTAAACTGCCATACATGAGTGCCTGCTCCAATATGTACTGTCTGTACATCTGCCAACTGATGAATAATAGCTTCCATTAGTATTATTTTTTAGCGTATTCTAAAAATTCATTATAATCACGAATATAATCTAGTTCATCATAACTTTCCGATGCCAGTACCAATAAAACCGCGCCTGATGAAAAATTAACTAAATCACGCCAAATGCCCGGCACCACTAAAAGGCCATAGTTTGGCCTGTTTAAATGAACGGTTTTCTTTACCGTGCCATCGTCTAAAATAACGTCAAAGCTACCGCTCACAGCTACAATCAACTGCTGGAGTTTATAGTGCGCATGACCTCCCCGCGTCTCTCCACCGGGCACATCGTAAAGATAATAGAGGCGCTTTACCGAAAAAGGTAATTCTAGCTCGTTGTTAACCGCTGTTATATTTCCAGCCCGATTGTGTACTTTAGGTAATGTAATTACAGGACAATTATATACGGACGCCATCATTTTTTATTTTACAGAATTCATCAAAATCTCTTATATAATCATCTACATTAAATGACGTGGAAGCAGCAACTAGCGCGACCGCATTTGTGGAAAAGTTTTGCATGCTGCGCCATATCATTTTTGGAACGTAAAGTGCCTTGTATGATCGATTAAGTGAGTAAACTTGCTCGCTTTTGCCGTCATTTAAAACGATATCAAAGCTGCCAGACAAGGCAATAATTATTTCTTCTTGTTGTTTAAACGCATGTGCACCGCGAATTTCACCACCTGGAACATCATAAATCCAATAAGTGCGGGCGATCTCAAATGGAATGTGATTAGACCCCTCCAAAAAAGAAAGATTGCCGCGATCATCAAAAATTTTAGGTAATTCGATGAGATAGGATTGATTAAGCTTCATTTGTTTGTTGTATAAATAATATCGGGCTAATAAGCATGCTTATCACCTACTACCATTCCCCAAAAGGTAAGGAAGATAATTTTTAAATCCAATAAAAATGTCCAATGCTCTATGTACCAAATATCGTGGGCTACTCTGGCCTGGAGCAAACCAACGTTGCCAGATTCCCCTCGTAGTCCGTTAACCTGCGCCCATCCTGTGATACCAGGTTTCGCTTGGTGCCTTACTAAATATTTATTAATTACTTCAACCGATTCTGTGTTCATGAGGGAAGCATGTGGTCTAGGCCCTACTACACTCATATCGCCGATTAAGACATTAAAAAATTGCGGGAATTCGTCCAGATTAGTCCTTCGTAAAAAGCGGCCTATCGGCGTTACCCTATCGTCTCCTTTTTGTGCTTGCCTAAATTTGCCATTTCTATCTAAATCGCAACGGTCTGTATACATGGATCGGAATTTATAGCAAATAAAACGCTTGTTACGCTTCCCCCAACGCTCTTGTTTAAAAAAAACAGGGCCTTTTGAGTTCAATTTGATGCATATTGCAATAATTGGAAATAACCAAGAAAAAACAATTAACAATACAAGTATGCTAAACAACACATCAAAAATTCTTTTTACAAGCTGATTATAGGAATCTTCTAAAGGCTCCTTCCGAACGCTTATTAAGGGAAAAGATCCTAGCATCGTGATGGAAGACGGATGCGCCATATCTTCGGAAACGGTTAAGCGAGGAACGATTCTTAATCTTACTGCATAGGAACCCAATACTTCTGAAATTGATTTAACATCATACTCCTCATTATCAGGCTCTGTAATAAATACTTCATCAATTTGACCTATCTGCCCGTGGCCTATTGCGATTGAATTAATCTTTTCTATAGCTGCGCCGTTAGCGCGTGAAATTATGCGACCGTTGATGTATTTAACCGCCTCATAACCATATAACTGATTTTGCTGCAAGTATCTATAAAAACCTCTGCCAGTAACGCCATCACCAATCACTATTGCCCGTTTACGCAAAAATCCTTTACCATACAAAAAGAAAAAAAGCTTCTTAATAAAGATTTTGGATACGGGAAGAAATAGGATAAGTACGCTTCCATAGATGAGGGCGAAACGTCTGTAATATACATCTTCTTTAAATGCAAATATAAAGAGGATGATGAGCATTACCTGTACAATGATACAGTTAATGCTGTTAAAAATCTCTTTAATTCGAGTGTTGGGAGCCGATTGAGCATACAATTGGTAATAACGGCTTGACACATACCAACCACTGAGCAGAAATACGAGAAAACCGACATCAATTAAATTGATTTCTTGGAGACGGTGATCGCTCCCATATGTTATCCCTACGGCAAAGGCAATGCACAGCAGACAAACATCCGTAAGAATCTGAATAAAATAATATGATGTACGATTATTAATAATCATGACTGATTTTAGATAATCTATTAAACGTCCATAACACGCTATTCCAATATTGATTGGAATATTCTACGTACTAATAAAATAATGGTACATAAAAAACCGGCAATAAAACCACCAATCACCACGCCAGTTACTTTACCTATTTTATTCTTTTCCAAAGGTAATATTGGCTTATCCAATACTTGAATGAGTGGCTTGGCATTGCGTACCGTCATCCTAGCTAGCTCTTGATTCTTCACCAATTCTGTAAGGATTGCTGTATTGGCTTGTACATCCACCGTCCTTAACTTGGACGCTACACCAAGAGTTTGAAAAGCTTTATTGGGATTGGGATTCGCTTCGGTGGCCACCGCTACGCCGCCGATGGCACTATTTAGTTCACGTCTCACAGAATCTACCTGCTTGGTTAATACATCAAGGTTATCCTGTGATTTCTTTGTACGGGTTCTTATATAAAATTCCGTAACATTGCTAATCAACTTTTCACAAAAGGCTTTAGCAAAAAGCTCGTCTTTTGCATTTACTACAATAGAAAGTATACTTAATTTTTTATCTAACTTATCAATGGTGAGATTATCTTTTAAGATAGCTTTATGATAAATCGCCAACAGACTATCTTGCAAAAAGATACGCGACGTGTCAGCAACAAAATGAAAATCTTTCAACTTGGGCTGCTCTCCCCACTTCTCTTTTAGTTTATTCATTTCGGCGTATCGATCAACTAACAGCTGCTTTTCACCGTCGAAATTTGCTTCTGTCAATAGTGTTTTTTGAATCATTCGCCGGGATTTTAAAAACTCAACGATATTATCTTTATTAAACAGCCCTTCTCCCTCCATGCCTCCCAAATTGATGCCGAATTGAGAAGCGATGCCTGCATAAGCACCTAAGGCTCCACTTCCGCCTTGCTCCTCTTCCAGTACGAAGGTAAGTTCTGCATCATAGGTTGGTTTCTTAAAAACTGCCACTAATAACCCTAGCACAGCGCCTACTATACCTACCAACAAGATTAAAATCCATTTGCTCCGTAAGTATTGCCACCCTTCTTTAAGCTTAATAATAAGTTCTTTCAAACTTACTTCGTCTTCGGCTTTATTTGTAGCGTTATTGGTGTTTATATTATTTTCTGCCATTGCTATTGATTTAAGAAGACTATCTAAATAAGGCTACAATTACTCCTAAAGCAGTAGCAATACCGCTTCCCAATCCTACCCATTGACCAGCATTCATCCGCTCGCGCTCTAACCGTTGTGGAACGAAAATTTCTGACCCTGGTTTAATTTTAGGATAGTTATTAAAGAATATAAACCTACTGGTACTTCTGGCAGAACCATTAGCATATACCACATATGATCTTTTACGAAGCGCACGCTGTGAAAAGCCGCCCGCTTGCGAGATGTATTGTTTGAAACCTTTATTGTTACTGTATACCACTGTAACGGGAGACAGCACTTCTCCACTTACCTTAACCGTTTGCAACTGTTTTGGTACGCGCAAGATATCGCCTTCTTCTAATATCAAATCTGAAATATGACCTGGCTTTTTAAGGATTTCATTCATATTAATACCTACATAGCTGTTATTTAGGCTCTGCTGATCGGGTGCTGCGTTTGGATTAACCGTGCTTTGTTGCAACGCACTTAAACGGGCCACACGCTCTTGCCTCAATTCTTCTTGTGATTTTAAGCGCTGCTTTTCCAAATTACTTGTGGAATCAATATGTGTAGCATCAAAATCCTTACGTTTAAGCGAAACACCGTCTACGTAGGCATAAGGTGTAAAGCCTCCAGCACGTTTAATGATGTCTGAGATACGCTCGTCTTTACGGCTAATAGAATATTCGCCCGGATAAAGCACTTCCCCTTCCACTCGTACCATGCGCTGCTTTACGTAACCCGTCTCGGTACGGACACTGATCATATCAAAAGGTTTTAACTCAAAATTTGCAGTTTCTTTTAAACCGCGATCTACATTTACATGATAAATTTCTGCGGTATTAGCCGACATAGACATGGCCTCTGCATTTACCACTCGGCGGGCAATTTCAACTCTGTTTCCCGAACCGCTCTCGGTGAATCCGCCGGCCTGAATAATGAGTTCTTCTAGGGTCATCCCTTCTGCAAAATTATATTTACCTGGTTTACGAACTTCGCCGTTAATTTCGATTGTGTATTCATTGCGTAAATCAAAAATGGAAGATACGAACACCATATCTTCACGTTTTAACGGAATATCCGGTGTGGTACCCGCCAAAATATCAGCCACATTAAAGCTCAATTGCTCGCGTTGAAAGTCGTCTTTTAAACGGATAACATAGCCCTTATTGGTAAAGGCATCTTCTTTAATCCCATCTGCCTTCTTGATTAACATCGAAAGCGTTAAACCGGTGCTCAACTCATATTCACCTGGCCTAAAAACAGCTCCCGAAATAGTAACACGATTGGTATAACGGTCTAGCAAGCGCTCAACACTAAACTTATCGCCAGTTTTTGGCTCAAACTGCGTATATTGGCTTTCTAAAATATCTTCTAACCTTCTCTCTTTTCCTGTATTACGAATGACACTGATACGTGCCTGATAGGCCTCTTCGGTAAAACCTCCTGCATATCGTAAAAGGTCTTCAAAGTTTTCGCCTGCTTTTACTTCGAAAAGCATCGGGCGTTTTACTTCACCTAACATTTCAACTCTGCTAAGATACGGTGAAACTTGGATCACATCCTGATCGCGTAGACTCACATTTCCCTGCATACTGCCATTCTGGAGAAAATCGTATAGATCAAGATCAGCAATTGTTTTACCAGCACGGATAACCTTAATACTTCTAACGGAACCGTTTGAAGTAGGACCTCCCGAACTGTAAAGCGCATTAAACACAGTGGCGACGGAGGGTAAGGTATAGGTGCCTGGTTTTACGACTTCGCCCGTTAGAATGACTTTGATACTTCTGATATTCCCCAATGTGATGTTAACTTTCGTAGTGCCTGCTTTAATGGCCGTATAAACGGTTGCCATTTTGGCTTTTACGCGCGCTGTGGCTTGCTCAATCGTTGCTCCGCCAACATCTACTACACCTACGTAGGGAATATTAATGGTACCATCTGGACTCACAACTAAACGATGGCTTACTTCGGAATTACCAAAAACATCGATGCGTAATTCGTCGTCTGGCCCAATGACATAATCTAAAGGGGTAGCAACGCGTAGATTGGGTTCAAAACGAGGTTGGCTGTTCAAAAATAGACTCCCGCCATAAATGCGCGCCCGAAGTGCTTCATCAATGCGCTGCGCAGGTGTTTTGGTCGCGGCTGAATCTTCATCATAAGCCGAACTATCTTCATCCATACCGCTCACAACACGTCCTTCTCCGCTTAATAAGCTATTACTTTTGGTATTATCTGTGGTAGTCGTTCCACCTAGCTGTTCTACACGAGACCTTAGCTTTTCAATCTCCGTTTGATTCATGCCTCTGGCCTTAGCCATTTGGATCATGTCCGTTTCACTCAGGCCAGATGATTCCGCTTGCTTCATAAATTCTCGGATCTGGTCGTCACTTAATTCGTCTACATTTACACTACTTAAGTTTTGTGGATCAATACTCTGAGCGCTTGCCGCTTGGGAGATAGTTACTATCGAAACAATAAGTAGGACTTGTGCTACATATAGAACGTACTTTTTAATCATTCTGTGCTTTATTTATTTAAGGCCCCTGTGTAGTAAATTAATGGGTTTTTTATGCAAATAAACTACTTTTTTGGCAGTCGACAAAACTTAAACGTAAACTGCCCTAAAAACGATACATCACACCTAACTGCAAATGCATATTCGCCTTATCTTGTTTAAAAAATTGCCAAAAATCTGTTCCTTGAGGATTTTCCTTTATTTCTTTTAACTCGTATTGATAATTTAAGCCATTGATGTATTGCAGCTTGGCATTGAAGAGGAAATTTTTGTAATTCCATTCGCCATAACCTGCTAAACTCAAATCTACCCAATTCTTTCTGATATCGCCGATCCAATTAAAATAAAAATCATTATTATGTTCGTAACGCTGAAACATGAGACCTATCTGCTTCATCCCTCTCAACCAGCTGAAATTAATGGTTTGTACGCTGGACCCCGGGCCTGCTCCTGCGCCTAATATTTGCCCTCTATTGGTATAGCCATCTCGCACAATCCCACTCGCATACCATTGCGGACTGTTACGTATCGTACTGGTTCTAGAGCTTGCCAACTGGGTGAGTTCCAGGTTAAACTGTAGATGATCTTGATGAATGCCCGGTAATGTAAACAGTTTCCGTAAACCCAGTGTGTAAGCGCGTGAATGTTCTAGTTCAACCTTTAGGTCTCTACTATCCCAAGCTGGATCATTCCGCCCATATTCTCCATAAAATTCTGCCTGCCCTGCCGGAAGCACCCACCGAAAGAAGAAGGATTTATACCCATCTCTGTTTTTGCGCTGTTCGGAATTTAAATTAATGGAGGGATCATTCGGATCTGTCCAAGAACCTGGCCCGAAAAATGGCAAGAAAGAGTTTAATCCGTTACCCATATCATGCCGGTATACAACATAACTGCGGGCATGGCCTAAAGATAAACCGGGTAACCATTTAGGCTGATAGGTCATGACAAAACCTGAAATGTACCGCCAGCCCGGGGGTTTTTCTTCGTATAGATAATCAAAATGTGTGGGGTTGCCAAAAGTGGTAGGCGTATAACCCGATGATCTCAACTGTCCTCCAATTAATTGCCCCTCAAAGGAACCGATACCCGTTTTGATTGGCTTATTGGTATTAAGGGTAATGTGTAAAAACCCAGGTGCCGTATTACTCATCAATAACGAGTTATACATGCCAGGCCCCCACCATAAATTCTCTGAAGATACCCCTAAGCTAAGGGACCGATAATTATAGCGTATATAGCTCTGTCCTAAATAAAGTTTTTTATAGGCGCCTTCTCCGAAACGTTCGGGCATATCAATGTTATTGTGTAAAGAATACCAGCCTTGCCAATGCAAAAGTTGATCGCTATCGAAACGCTGGTAGTCTTTGTTTTCTGCATAGATAAATTCGGGCCTTAATTGCACTTCGAAGCCTTTATAACGGGCATAAATACCGGCACTAACCTGCGTTTGATACCCACGAGCCGGAATCATCCCCCCGTCATTGTACCCGTAGGGGTATTTGGTGTTCACCTGCTGTACCCAGCTAAGCGGAAGCAATTGAATAGTTAAATCGGGGATACTGGTGCGTATAAAACTACGATCAATCGTTGTTAGACTATCTGGATTGTAAATATTGCCACGCTGAAGGCCCATATTGTTTAGGGGTCTTATGGAAAAGCTAATGGTAGAATCTACTTTACCCAAAAGTTGCTGCCTCCTGTAATAATCATCAAGTACGGGGGTGCCCACAGGAAGAACTTGAGACTTCAGGGAGATACTAGAGCCTAGTAAAAGAATGATAAGAGATAGTTTTATGTATTGTCTCATTTTTGTTCTTAATTTTTTTATTTACTTTTCTTTTTTCCGCTAAAGAAAAGTAACAAAAGAAAACTCTCAGCTTAAAATCTTATTTATTAACTTTTGGCTTGGCCCAAAAGTTACAAAAATCCAAGGCTGCATAATCTTCGCTAAAAACAAACTTCCTTATTTATGCTGTGCAGCCGCTCCAATCTTATCCCCTCTTCGCTTCCTCACAGCATATCCCTAGCAACAGTTTATTTTTTTAACGCTCATCTTATGAGGCCGGTCCTAGCCCACATCACTAAAGCCCCATTATCCTTTATACCTCTGTACTTATGTCTTGCTACTGGCGTCTTGCTACTTATGTCTTACGTCTTGATACCAATAGCTCACAACTCGTAACTGGCAACTCACAACTAATATAATCTTGCTATTAATAACGAATAACTACCAACGAACAACCAATAACTAAATAATATTCTAAAACCTATACATCATGCCCAATTGCAACTGGAAATTAAACTTATCAACTCCTTTGAATCCCCAATAATCCACAGGGTTATCTTTGATTTGATATTGATAGTTGTAGGCTTTCATAAATTGCGTTTTGCCATAGAAAAGAAATTGTTTATAATCCCATTCTCCATGGAAGGCTAAGCTGTAATCTACCCAGTTCCGTCTTAAATCTCTGGAAACAACATAGTAGTACAGATCGTTATTATGCACGTATCGCTCTAACTGTACACCTACTTGTTTTAGGCCGCGCAACCAGCTAACATTGATTGATTGCAGGTTGCTTCCCGGGCCGATACCTGCTCCCAGTACCTGCCCTTGGTGCGTATAACCGTCTAATACCTGATAATGCACATAAAAAGGTGTGCTTTCTCTTTGGCTGGCCGTTTTCGGCATTTCTAGCTGCGTAATTTCAAAATTAACCTGCAACAAATCTTGGTGGACATTATTTAAGGGAACTAATTTGCGCATCCCAATTATATAAGCACGCGAATGATTGGGCATCACTGTTAAGTCACGCTGGTTCCAGGGGTGATCATTTCTTCCATACTCCCCGTACACTTCAAATTTAGCGGCAGGCAGTACCAATCGGCCAAAAAAAGACACATATTGATCTTGTGCACCCTCGTCTTGCCGATTTTCGCCATCAGGCCCCACATAATTTGCTTTTGAACCTGATTGAAATAAAGGAATGTAATCGCCCAATTTATTCCCCATATCTTTACTATAGACAATAAAACTTCTGGTTAATCCAAAAGAAAGGCCAGGTAACCATTTAGGCTGGTAGGATAGCACTAAACCCGAAAAATACCGCCAATCGTCTGGTTTGTTGATATAATAATGATCATATTCTGTAGGAATACCTTTAAAAGGTCTGGGAGTATAACCAGAGGAATTTAATCGCCCCCCTACAATCTGCCCTTCGAACGATCCAATAGGTGTACGTATAGGTCGTGTAGTATTAATAGTAGCATGTAAAAAGCCTGGGGCAGTATTACTCATAAGCAATGAATTGCGCATACCTGGCCCCCACCAAAGGTTCTCTGTAGAAACGCCTACCGAAATAGGATGAAAATTAAGTCGGACACTGCTTTGCCCTGGAAAAAATTTAGTATAACCGCCATTACCAAAACGCTCAGGATAATCAATTCTATTAGCAAAATTAAAATAATAATTATACCACCCTTCTTCTGAGTTCCCGTTAAAGCCCTGATAGGCTGCATTTTGGGCAAAAACGAATTCCGGTCTGAATTGAACGCTAAGAAATTTATATTCGGCATACACCCCAGCGCTGAACATCGTTTGATATCCCTTGGATGGAATCATTGCCCCATCATTCCACCCATAGGGGTAGGCGGTGGTAATTTGATGCTGCCAGTTAATAGGTAACAACTGCACAAAACCTTTTTTATTGGCTGTATGAAAGATACTTCTATCATTTTGCAAAGAGCTGTCCGGATTATAAATGTTTTGCCGTCGTATAACTTGATTGCTCAAGGGCTTTATAGCAAAGGAAACAGTTGAGTCTAATCGTCCTAACAATTGTTCGCGCCGATAATAATCATCAAAAAAGGGGGTACCTACCGGCAATGTCTGCCCTTTAGCAGCGACTGCTACAGACAGGATGATTAGTATAAATACAACTCTATAGATGGCGGCATTATTTTCGAAAAACCGCCTTGCGTTTGGGTTAATTATCTTTACCATAATTAAATATGCCGCAAAGGTATCATAATTTATGCTTTGCTATCCTATCAAGTGTAATTTTATTTAATTTTCTTCTTTCCGAATCTATAAACCAACCCCATTTATTAAAATATTTAATAGCCGATTGAATATGGAAGCGCATGAGCCTACCATTAGCGTAAGAACCTTTTCGATAACCATGGTAAATACTTACAAATGGATAAAAAACAGTCCGTGCATGCTGGCCGATGCGCCGTACGAGGTCTACATCTTCTAAATACATAAAATAACGGGGGTCAAAACCACCTATTTCTTTTAGAAGGGATGTACGTGCAAACATAAAACAGCCGGAAAGATTAGGTACATCTAAAACATAATCATAAGTAAAATCATATAATTCATAGGAAGCATCTAATGCCTTACCCCACTTACTTCCCCCTGCAAAACGCCTTCCAAACAGGTTCATCGGACTGGGCAGTAACTTACATAAACGCTGTATTTCACCTTGATTGTAAAGAACTTTGGGCATGACGGTGCCTATATCTTGATGTTCCTCCATAAAACTTGCTAATTGTTCAATAACACCCGTTAAAAAGCTAATGTCTGGATTGAGAATAAGATGATAGGTGCTGTTTGTTTGATGAATAGCTATATTATGGGCTGCTCCAAAACCTATATTTTTTGGATTATGAATGTATGCAATACGTTCATCTTTTTTTACATGGGCTAATTTTTGTGTTGTGGAATTATCTATTAAATATAACTTGCTAATTAATGAAGAGGCTAAACAGCTATCGATTGCCTGCGCTAACTCCACTTCATCATTTTCGTATAATACAATCGCTGCCGTAATGTTCATTTAGTATAGCTTTTTTTATAATATTCTATTTAATTATCGGCTAATTCCCACCTATCTGTATCAAAATTAAATCGCTTATATAAGCGCCCTGGATTTCCTATTATGAGCGAATAAGGTGGAAAGCTTTTGGTAACTACGGCACTCGCACCCACCACACAGCCTTCTCCCAACGAAACACCGGGTAAAACAACTACATTTTCACCCAACCAGCAACGGGCACCTATGTGAACGGGGCTGGCATATAATGGACGACGGATCGGTGCCATCAATAATTCTTCACTGCTTGTATGGTGGTCGAATGTGCCATGATTGTGATCGGTGATAAATACTTTGCTCGCAATGAGCACATCATCTCCTATGGTTATCTCTTGAATCGCGCCTATATGTACGTAATCGTTTAATTGTACGTGTTTGCCAAATCGGATGCAGGGTTTGTTTGGTTTCTGAGATGGCAACGCTTCTAAACGACATCCTGTACCTGTTGTTAACCCCTGGCCTAAATCTATATAACGATGATTTCTTATTTCAAAAGGAAAGCGGATAAGCCGCGCGCCCGGAAAGAACAACCGGGTGCGAAAAATATGTAGAAATAAACGTACAATACCTATTAGACCGTATTTTTTTAGCATATTATCCTCTTAATTTCACAATGGCAATACGGCGAATATACTTGATAAGTGAATAAATTACCAAAAATAGATACTCCATTCTTCCAACGACACCTAAATCATAGCCTAAACGCATATTTTTTAGCTCTCCTTTTTCCATCTCTTTGAGGTTGGACGACAGTCCCGAGAAGCCAAAATTGGGCTTTCCATCTCCGGTTATGACTAAACTTTCGTTCAATAATACGCAATGATGTTGATGACAAACCCTGATCCAATAATTCCCTTCTTCTGCATAACGTTGTGTTTCATCGAAAAAACCGGTTTTTGTAAGCACAGAACGTTTAAAAATCACCGTGGGGGTAACAAAAAAGGTTTTATATAAGAGTAATTTGGCGGAAATAGGGGTAAGATGATTGAACTTTTTAAAAAGCCACTGCTTCCAGTGCTCACCATTCCGATTGCTTCCTAAAAAATCGATCGTAGGGTGCTTCTGCAGAATTGCCAATTGTCGTGCTAATTTTTCTGGTTGCCACCAATCATCGGCATCTAATAAAGCAATATAATCGCACACAGCATGTTTCATACCTACATTCCGGGCACGTGAAACACCTGAATTGGGCTGTTGAAATATGTAGATCTGAATAGGCCCCTTATAGTGAAGTATATAATTGTTGACCAAGGCAAATGAACCATCGGTGCTTCCGTCATCTATCACAATAAGCTCTTTTGGCTGACATGTTTGCTCACTAACGGAGGCTAATGTGCGGAGAATAGTATGTTCTGCATTATATAAAGGAATCACCACGCTGACGGATGGAATATTGCTCATCAATATTTATTTTATCAATTAATAAACGATTATTATGAAGGCATTTTTACTTGGCTATTAACTAACTGCGCCACGCGATCTATGCTATAATGATGCTGCAAAACTACAAAAGACTCCTGAAACTGTGTATATTCTTGCGGATGATTTTGTACTAGCTCCCTGATGTCCTGTTGCAAGCTATCAAAGTTGTTATAAAGTTTTCCGGGGAAAGACGCAGCAGACAATATTGCATCAAATGCGGGACTATCTAAGCCTAATATAGGGAGCTGATAGGCGATGGCATCGATGATAGCACCACTACTTGTTAATGTATAGCTTGATTCATCATAAAAGAACAGGGCATAATGCGCTTGTAAGCATTGTTGCTGATAGGTAGCTTGGTCAAGCATTATTTCTGTACTTTGGTAATTTACCCAAGGGTTAAGGTGGGGTTTCATTTCTGGAAGTACGGGGCCAATCACTTGAAAAACAATCTTACCTTCTTCCACCATATCCGAACAACGGGCTGCCAACTCAAAAAATGCAGCTGCATGCTTGTCTAAGCGTGCCACGCCTAAATGCGCAAACACGATAGGGGCAGTTGATTTCTTTACCGGTTGTGTATCGAATTGATAAGGGTGTGGAATTTGGATAATTTCTTCTTGTTGCAGATAACCTTTTGAAAGTAGGTAGTTGGCTATGCGTTCTTCAAGTACCACATATCGCTTAGCCTTGCTGGTACGGTAAAAGGCATGCTTTATTAGCTTTGCATAAAAACGGTCGATTCGTTTTCGAGGTTTATCATCACGGAGCAGATCTAAACCATGGAGGGTAACGATTATCTGTTGCCCTTTGACAGGAAAATACCGGGTATAAAGGCTTACTACACATTGGCCGATGGGCGACAGAAATGCAAAATATACCAACTCCACTGATTTTACTCGGGTGATAAATAGTATGCGAAAAATCTGTATGAACTCGTTGATAAACTTTAAAAGCCAACGAACAATGTTGCCGCTTTTATTTGATATGATATAGGTGGATGACCATAAAAAGGGTTCAACAGAACCAATATGCTTTTTAAGCTGCTGATAGTGACTGGGAGCTGCAAATAATTTAATCTGTTGTGATGGAAAGGCCTTTGCAAATACCTGTAACATCCCTGCGTTAAACGCTGCATGCTGCCCTCCTGTCATAAATAGCTCTGCAAAGTAAATCATAGGCCTTATTCTCTTATAACGTTAGATGGTGCAAAGATAGTTTCAAATGGGATATAAAGATCCCAGTAAACAGCTATAAGATTATAGAGTCTAAAAGCGCCGAACAACATTACCAGAAGAAAGGCGAGCATCCGCAGCCATTTATTTTGAACGGTAATAACTAAATAGCCTAGTATAAAAATCTCGAACAATAGAAAACCGGTCGACAGCCGAGCGATAACGGGTAAACTGATCATGAACAGCAGGTAGATGATATTACCAAAAATCAGCAGATTCAGGTATCCGGTATACCTGCTTTGATATAAGGGTGAAATAAAGCGCTGGCAGCTGATAAATAATGGAAGAAATAAGGCGCGCTTCGCTACACCCACCGCAAAAGCAATATAGGGATTGCCTTGCGCCGTATCCATACCATCACTTCCATATATCTTAAGTTTTTCTCCCACCCGAGAATCTAAACCCACAATATTTAAAGCCGTATCGACGGCAAAGCCACCGATATCCATGAAACCCAATAAAAGTGCTGCCAGCAAGACACCATATAACAGCTTGGGGGAATATTTAATATGATACACCCAATAAGAGAATATAAAAAAGATGGCAGTGATATGAATGCTAGAAGCAATTAACACAACTAAAAGAAAAGGTACGAAACGTTTGTCAATAATAAACCGTACACTATACAGGGTTAAAGAAATGGCCAGGGACTGACGAACACCAAAAATATCAGCAAAAAAATAACAGTAGTACAAAAAGAGGCTGATCATCATAATCTGCCGATGCTCAAAGGTCACTTTTGCCTTGATGCCAATCATTAGGATGGCCATCAGGCTTAACATAGCGGTATACCCTAAGTTTAAACTGGCTGCAAAGTAATTGATATAGGTGAAGCCCCGCTCCATCATATTAAGTTCGGGGTGCGCAACGTAGGTTTGAATGTTGCTAAAAAACTCGATGTAGGAGTACCAATCGGTACCCACATTCCATCGGATTGAACTGATAAAAATCAACAGGAACACGCTCGCCCAAAACACCAAGGGTTTTACTTGATTGCCATTTTTTAGCAAATCAAGCAAAGCGAAAAGTGCCAAAAGAATATAGAGCGCGATATAGATCACAAATTTTTTATGCTTTAATGCTGATTATTAGATAATATTGATTCCTTCATACCTCTTCTGTTGCTTGCATTATCCAACACGGATATTTTGCGTCTGCCTAAACAAAAGGTACTGACCATACGTAAAACTTTACTCGTTGAACAACTCATTTAAAAATCCTTCGCTTAGCCATAAATTGAAAATGAAAATAAATATTTTTAAGTCGTCCGAGGTGAAAGCTTCGGAAAAAATATTTCGGTAACAGTAAAAAGACCACATAGAGCTTACTACTGGCCGACAATTTAGACCGCACGCTTGAAAGCCATAACACCCGGAGGATGCGCTCGTTACACCACGCTCTTATTGATCTGGAACATTTCTCATCTCGGCTGTACGTTGATATATACTGGTTCGCAACTTCTTCCAGATAATGGATGCTAGCTACCAACTCGTCTAAAGACTGTATTTTATCAGCGCCCTGCCGCAGAATAGTGAACCATAACACATTTGGATGTATGCCTAAAATGTCATAAAAATATTGTGTAGCCATGTGTAGGCCTCTCGAGAATTGAAGTTCACTATTGCTTTGACTAACACCCTGATAACTGACACGATAAGACATCAGCCGCTCGGGAATGATTTCTAAACGATGGCCCGCTCTGATCAATTGCATCCACAGAGCATAATCTTCGATGTGATAAGTCGCTGGTTGATCCGGATACCCAACATTACGTAGCAATTCGCCCTTTATCACAATACTTGGATGCAAAAATGGGCATTCAAAAATGGTTACAAATGCTGCACTGACGGCATCGTAACAACCATGAAAATTTAAACGGCCCAACGAAAAACCTTTTTCACTGATATAAGTTGCGCAGGTAGCCACCATATCGACGTCCCTATCTTGCTCAAGATAAGCCACTTGCTTTCCAATCCTGGCTGGATCGCTCATGTCATCTGCATCCATACGAGCGATATATTGACCTCGGGATAATTGTATTCCTTTATTTAAAGTTTTTATAAGCCGCAGGTTCTCCTCATTTCTTACAGCCAAAATTCGTGTATCTTCTAGCGCTAATGCCTGGATGATTTCCCAGCTACTATCACTCGATCGGTCATCTATAACAATAATTTCTAAGTTAGGGTAATCTTGCTGCATAATAGACCGTAGCGCTGATTCTATATGATTTTCTGTATTGTAGCAAGGAAGTATTACCGAAACTAATGGCAGCATATGGTTTGTGCTTAAATCTTCAAAGTTACGCATTATAACAAACCTGGAAAGCTTTTATAAAAATTCTCGAGCGACATCTTCTCTGCCTGATGACGTGCGCTGTTTTTCATGGAAGTAACAAGCGCTAAATTTTGCGACAAAAAGGATAAGGCCTCTGTGAAGTCGGTCACACTGGCACATAAAATACTATTACTTTCGTTACAGTAATCTCTAATCGAGCCGACGTCAGAAACAACCTGCACCAACCCAACGGCCATGGCCGAGGTGATGGCGTTACTTCCCACCGTATCTTCTAGCACGGCAAGATGAACATCGCATGTTTGCATGCGTTTTAAAAGCTCCTCTTCGCTCAGAAAACCATAGGCCTTGACATTATTTTGTTTTTTAAAGATTTCGGGTAAGGGTTTATTTCCTAGACAAAGATGGAAAACTACGTTATCAGCTGTTTTTGTGATGATCTCGTTTAACTGCTCGAAATTGCGTTTGAGGCTACCCACAATAATGACCTGTAACTGTTTGCTCGCACCATTATCCTCTTGGGGATGGTAAAAAGTGGAGTCCACATAGTGGTGGCAAATAGTAATCTCCTTATTAAATCCGCGTTCCCGTATAAAGGTTGCCAGGGAAGATCCAAATACGACAATCTTATCGAGGAAGGAAAGCTTTTGGCTTATTATTTTCTCGTCACCGTAGAGATCAAGTAAGTGAGATCCTGCCAAATGCACCAAACCAATGAGCTTATTTGATTTACCTGCGCTTTTAAGCCATCTTGCTATTCGATCTTGAAAAGCTACTCCATACGTAAGGTATTCCATAAAGAATACTTTATCGCCTGGCTTTAAGGAGATGAATAAATAACAAAATAGCAGTACGGAGTGAATGTGCACCCAAAACCTTCCCCCTTTTACTTCCTGTGGAAAATGTTTGATCAGTCGAACCTCAGGAAATTGTGTCTTGAGTTTCCTTGCTAGATAACTCATGCCTGCATGGTTCCCTGAGGTGCTCGCAAAATCATAATAAAGTATATAAACCGCCATTTTAATTCTTTTTCTTTCGTAGGGAGCGAAATACCCTCAGTACATCAAATAAGGATAATTGATAGTTTTTTGCATGCTTTAACCAGTACCACAAACGCTGTAAACTACTTCCCTTTAGTAAATCATTATGCAAAATTACGAGTCGTTTTACGCGCATAAACTCATTGAACGAATTTAAGATGTTTTGATGGACGAGCCGTTCAAGAGGACTATCAGGAATTACTTGCAAAAACGATTGGTACCATTTACCTTGCTCAACTACCGCTTTCATCTTCAAATCAATTGCACCTGATTTACTTATGGTACCGTCGAATTGGCGATAGTTAAATACCGCTTTATGGGTATGTGCTATCCCCTTTTTGCCACACATAATAAAGGAAGTGATATCGTCCGTTCCCCAAGCAAGGGGTAAATGGAAAAATCCACCTATCTCTCTCAATTGACTGGTACGGAAAACAAAGTCTGAAATATATTGATCGCGCATCAGTTTAAGGCGATAAAATATATTGTCATAAACGCCTTCAACTTCGGGACAAGAAGGTGTTAAACCAATAAGCTGATCGTGTTCGTTAATTATTTTGGACCGGCAATGATAAATATCAAGCGTAGGATAACGTGCTATCAACTCATCAAAGCTTTCGAGATAATTGTGATCGAGCAAATCATCATCTCCCAATAAAACAAAATAATCGCCATTGGCTAATGCCAAGCATCTATTCCAATTATCGACCATATGTTCCGCCCCGGCATTCGTTTCGTTCTTATAGTAGCGTATTCGATTATCTGAATAAGTGGATATAAGCGTATCAATAGCATCTGGTGAGCAATCATTTACGATAACCAGCTCATAGTTATTAACTGTCTGGGCAAGTACACTATCTATGCATGCTTTTAGGTAAGCCGCTTTGAAGGCCGGAATAGCAATGGTATATCTAGGATTATCCTTCATTCCCTTTGTTGGTTTTCTTTAACAGTGTTAGCATTTCTAGAAGTAAATCATTCTTCCAGATAAAATGTTGGATGCTAATATAGCTAGCCCCGCTAAATAATATAATAACTATCAATTGAATGAGAGGCGACAAAAGGGTGTTTTCTACCCAATAGGTTATTAAAAAGAACGGCAAACAGGAAATAAATGCCTTCGCCAAATTAGACCATTGCGGATGAAAAGGAATTTTTTGAAGCGCCGACCGTGTTAATAATAGCATCACGGTGAATTCCACCAAAAGGTTGGTAATGGCTGCTCCTGTTTGTTTTATGTGGGGGATTAAAAGTAAATTAAATCCTATACTGATGACCATGCCTATCAATGCCGCCTTTAAGAAGTATTGCTCATTACCGGTTGCGTTGATAATTTGCTGTCCGAAAACATAGCTAAGACCAATAATAAGCACCGTGGGCGACAGTATTTTTAGGGAAAGCGCCGCAGGTAAAAAATCGGCACCGGAAAATAGGAGGATAAGCGGTCCCGCTATTACGTAAATGCCAACGCTTAAGGGTACACTCATAAAAACTACGTAATTGAATGATTTACTGAGAAGCGTTTTGGCATCGGCATACCTGCTTTCCTTGTATGCCAAAGATAAGGGGGGCATAAGCACCGTCGTAAATGCCACCAAGATCATAATTAATATTTTACTCAATTTAACCGCTGTTGTATAAAAGCCCACTTGTGTGGTATCGGTAAGGAAACCTAACACAACGCTGTCCAATAAGGTGTACACATGCGTTACCAAACCCGTGCTGAAAATATATAAAAGTGGGGTGAAGTGCCTTTTTAGAGAGAGCTGGTGGAAAGATATTTTTACAAACTTTCGTGCATATAAGCAATTTATTATCGCATTAATAAATACCGAAGCACAATTGATCGCATAATACAAAGAGGTATCTGCCGGACTTTTCACAAAAATAAAAACAGCAACAACTGTTAATATACGGATGCAGAGGGTTCTTAAGGTAATAAATGGAAATTGCTCCATCCCCTGAAAGAACCACTCCATCATGAAGACGTTCGATAATAGCAAACTACTGCCTATCCAAAATAGCTGACTATGGCCCTTCAACGGTGATAGGGTTAAGAAACTTACTATATAAAATAAAGAAACAAATACACTAACCAGCAGATGGATGCTTAACAGCTCGGTAAAAACCTGCGAACGATCAACAAGGTTCTTCTTTGCTTTGGCAATTTCACGCATACCATAAATAGGAATACCGAGGGCGGCAATTAAGACGAAATATTGCGTGTAACTGTCAACAAAGGTATACGTACCCACTCCTTGGGGCAATAATACACGTGATATATAAGGAAAGGTAACAAGGGGAAGTAAAACCTGACTTACTGCTAATAAAATATTATATACTGCATTTCTTTTGATGCTTCCCACGCCATTTGTTTTTGATTCCTTCCTCTTTGGAATAATTTTTGGCAAATATACTTTTTTAGCACCAAAGACAAGTTAGTGACTTATTGTAAATAATGACTTTTTTAAGATATAATCACTATTTATAAGAATGCAAAACTTAATCATCAAAATATTACCTTTGCGCTGTGGCAAAACATACTGGATTTATACTCCATCAAAATTAGACGCAAAACAATGAAGGTAAAATTACCCGCTTTAATAGCCTCCATTTTATTCATTTGGAATCTACAAAACACATACGCTCAATCTTATTACCAACCTTACTCTTATCATTTCTATCAAAAAATGAATAAGGTGCTGTATAGTAAAGATACGCGATTACATACCAGTATCAAACCTTTTATCATTGACTCTGTTCTCCAACCAACCTACGATTCTTTAATGAATGTAGGCGTGAGCGAAAAGAATACCTGGTTAGGAAGAAAGTTATTTAATGAACATTTAATTGATATAAAGAAAGAAGATTATACTTTTTATGCCGATTTCATACCTGATTTTCAAATAGGCCGTTCTTTTAATGAAGGAAGAAACCCTTGGACGAATACGCGGGGATTTCAGGCGGGCGTTACAATTGGCAAAAATTTCTCCTTTTATACGAGTGCCTATGAAAACCAAGCGCTTTTTCCTGATTACGTGACCTCTTATATTGAGAAAAACAAAGTGATACCCGGGCAATTTGGTAAATTATACGATCAACGTACCGGAAGGAATCAAGACTGGGCCTATGTAACGGCAAATGTTTCTTATACACCGATTAAGTATCTTAATGTGACCTTAGGATATGATAAAAACTTTATTGGAGATGGCTACCGCTCGATGCTCTTATCGGACGTATCTTCTCCTTATACGTTTCTTAAGTTAACAGGTACTTTAGGAAATGTGCGGTACATGAGTATGTGGGCATATATGTTAGACCCTTTTGCCTCGAGAGACAGCAGTACGGTTATTGATGTCAATAATAGGCAGAATATGGGTGACCTAGGAAAATGGGGCGCTTTTCAGTATCTAAGCTGGAATGTAAATAACCGCCTTTCAATAGGTCTTTTTCAATCGATACTATGGGCTCCAAAAAATGCAGCGGGTAATCGAGGTTTTGATGTAAATTACCTGAACCCGATTATTTTTATGCGCCCTATGGAAACGGCTAATAGTAACTCGCCCGACAAAGTGCATATTGGTGCTACTGCTAAGTATAAGGTGCTGGATAATGTATCTGTGTACGGACAACTGCTACTGGGAGAGCTTTATACCAAAGAGCTTTTTAGCGGCAATGGCTACATGAATAATAAAAATGCGGTTCAATTAGGTTTTAGAGGTTTCGATGCGTTTAGAATAAAGAATTTGAACTTCTTGGCCGAATACAATTCTGCACGGCCCTACACCTATCAACACTTTACGCCGATTACTGCTTATACGAATTATAACCAACCACTCGCACATATATTGGGCGCGAACTTTAGAGAATACCTAGGAATTATGAACTATTCTTACGGGCGATTTGATTTTTCTTTGCAAGCCAATTATGCACGGTACGGGCTTGACCCCACCGATAGTTTAAATTATGGTGGAAATATTTTTAAATCATATGAAAACTATATTAATGAATATGGCAATTTTATTGGACAAGGGATTGCTACAAATTTAACATACCTGGATGCTAAAGTTGCTTATTTAATTAACCCGAAATATAATTTACGCTTGGAGCTTGGGGGAGCCTTTCGGCAAGAGAAAAATGATTTATGGACAAATAGAACCACTATCTTGAATATCGGGCTTAGGGCATCGTTTAGAAACTGGTATCAGGACTTTTAAAAAAAACAATCTGGTTTTTTCTAAATTATTTATGGTGCTAGTTTCTTATTATTTTTTTCGATTTAAGAAAATTAATTTTAGCAAAATAGAAAGCGTAATGAAAGAATAGCTACTTTTGTGTGGAGTTTGGCCGAATTGTTGTAGCGAATCTTGAGTTTATGCGTTATACATGGAAAATCCCCTTAAAAGGAATTGAGCGTAAATAAACACATATAATTATACCGCTTATTATAAGCTTGCAATATTGCATTATTTAAATTAGATGAAATGTTAACAACTTTACTACCCTTTTCTTTAGCCCTTGTTGCCTCCTTAATTGTGGTCCCTGCTATTATTAAGGTAGCCTATCATAAACGATTGGTAGACGACCCGAGGTTGGAAGACAGAAAAATACATCGATACAGCGTGCCTAATCTTGGTGGGGTAGCTGTTTTTAGTATCTTCGCTTTGGTAAGCTGCTTGTTTACTTCTTCAAACTCTCTTCAACAAGGAAATTTTATTTTTGCAGCAGGTATTATCATTTTTTCAATAGGTCTAAAAGATGATCTAGTTTCTTTAGATCCATATAAGAAGTTTTTGGCACAATTTATTACGGCCTTTATTACGGTCTATCTTGCGGATATTAGGTTTACGAGTTTTTACGGTGTGCTGGGTATGGAAGAGATTACACCAATCTTGAGTTATCTCTTCACAAGCGTTGCCATGGTATTCATTATAAATGCTTTCAATCTTATTGATGGAATTAATGGTTTACTGGGAGGCATCACACTTCTTATATCATTGACTTACGGCACTTTGTTTTATTTTATGAATGAACAAGGCCTTTCTGTATTATCATTCAGCTTGGCCGGAGCAGTATTAGGTTTCCTAAAATATAATGTAGGAAGAGCGCGGATCTTCATGGGGGATGCTGGAGCCTACTCCATTGGTTTTGTGATTGCTTTACTGTCTATAAAATTTATTGAATTAAACAAAGATGCAGCATTGGGAGGAGACAGTTTTCATTTCATTAAATCGGCTCCTGCGATTGCATTGGCTATACTCATTATCCCTACCTATGACACCTTACGTGTTTTCACCAAAAGAATAATAGATGGCAAATCTCCCTTCTTTGCCGATAGAAACCATATACACCACCGCTTGCTGAATGTAGGTTTTACGCATTCACAGGCTAGCGCAATCTTGGTTGCAACAAATCTCGTATTCATAGCATTAGCGTTAGGATTAGATCAGATAGGTACTACTCAACTGATGTTGGTAGTAATTCTTACTGCACAATTTATAAGTGCTATGTTTTGGCTATATGATGCTAAGCGGAACTTAATAGCGACCAATAAAGCAAAAGATGCTTTGCTACCAGCTGAAGAACCAAGTGATATCTCACTGAATACCGCTGCAATACCAATCAAAAAAGTTGTATCTAAAGAAATTAAAGAAGAATTATTGGAACGCCTAGAAGATCAGAAGAGTTAGTTTATATCTTGTTAGACAATAGATTACTGCTACTATTTACGCAGTTTCTTTTAAAGATAAAGATGCCCAAAAGGATTTCTTCCCCTTGGGCATTTCTCCTTTGGATCATCATATTTGATGGCACCTGTCGGTACGTAATCCATCCGTGTGTTTAAAAAATCATAGATTAATAAAAACCAAAGGAGGACTAGTATACACCGTCCAACAAATTATATACAAACATATTGTCTTTCTACAAAGATGGAAGCTTAGCAACTTAATAAGTTTATTTGCTAGTTTGCACGAATTCACTGCCTTCACTGAGCATCATACTCTCTTCGTTTTCTTCTGTAATATCGATTGCTTGATTCATTTCACTGAAAATCCAAACCCAAGCAACAAAAAATAAAATGGAAATAACTGCAATGAACAAATACATAATATTGTTTTTTAAATGGTTAGCTGAAACATAATTAATTAGCATTTAATTATATGCCTATTTTACACGTAAAAACCTACCCATTGAAGAATACGCTAAGTCTTTTTACTTGCCGAATAACTGTTCTTCACAAACCAAACTCACTATTAAGTTAAGTGGTTAATTATTACGATTATATAGGATATAATGTAATAACAAACATATGTGCTTGACACCAACAATCCAAATTTTTTAACATTATTTTTATTTTTTCTTCATATTAGCTATCACAAAAAGCGCTCTTTTACGACTCAATTTCTTGTGCCAAATTACACAATATGCTTACCGGTGCTAGAAATAACGAAAATTTATGGGAGCTTTGAAGGTAATATATAGCTTAAAAAAATAAGCACAAATTCATTATTTGTTTTATTTTCAAATATTGATGACTTCTTCATGTCACTAAAAAACAAAGCATTTAAGGGTTTTGCCTGGAACTCATTGGAGAGTCTCGTGGTAAAGGGCGTAAGTTTTATAATCAGTATCCTCGTAGCACGCCTAGTAAGCCCGGAAGCTTATGGATTGATAGGCATGCTGACCGTTTTTTTATCGGTCTCTACGTTGTTTATAGAAGGTGGTTTTAGCAAGGCGCTGGTACAACGTAAAGATTGTACGCAAACGGATTTTAGTACCGTTTTTTATTTTAACTTCTTGGTAAGTATTCTCATCTATATTGTATTATTCTTCTCTGCTCCTTTTATTGCCGCTTTCTATAATACTCCTGACCTCATATTGCTTACGCGGGTAATGGGCCTTCAGTTTATTATAGCAGCACTTATAGTGGTACAAAAGGCGAAATTACTGATTGATATAGATTTTAAAACGCAAGCCAGGATTAATATACTAGCGGTATTAATAAGTGGAGCAGTAGGGCTATACATGGCTTATAGCAATTATGGCGTTTGGGCTTTGGTTGGTCAAAATCTTTCGCTGGCACTGGCTACTACATTATTAATGTGGGTAAATGGCAAATGGAGGCCTAGCTGGGACTTTTCTACGCAGGCTTTTCGCGAAATGTTTGGTTTTGGCTCTAAGATTTTAGCAGCAGGCCTATATTCTACTATTTTAACTAATATTTATACTATTGTGATAGGTAAATGGTACCAATCGAAAGCGTTGGGCTATTATACACGTGCCAATACATTGGCAGAAATGTCATCCGGAACACTCAATATTATCATTACCAATGTTACCTTTCCACTATTGACGTCCATACAGCACGACCGTGATAAACTGCTCTCTGTATATAGTAGAATGTTATCAATGACTGCTTTTATCATTTTTCCTTGTATGACGCTTTTTGCAATTATTGCAGAACCTTTTATTCGCTTGTTTTTAACAGATAAGTGGCTTCCGGCAACTGCTCTTCTGCAGTGGCTCTGTTTAGCAAAAATGTTTATGCCGATCAGCTCGTTAAACCTAAATTTATTAAATGCTGTTGGACGATCGGATCTATTCCTTAAAACAGATCTTTCAAAATTGCCCGTTATTGTAATTGGCATGATCATTACTTTACCAATGGGTACGCAGGCCGTGGTGATAGGAAGCTTTGTGATAACGGTTATCAGCTATTTTATCAATGCCTTTCCTTCTGGTTTATTATTTGGATATGGCCCAATTAAACAGTTAAAAGATTGTTATAAAATTCTACTTTCTACCCTCATTATGGCAGGATGTACGTACGCGTCGATGCGATTTTTCGATGCGCCACTATTGCAATTGATAACAGCGATGATAGTGGCTTTAATTTCATATTTAGGTGCTGCAATTACGCTACGGGTAAAGGAGATGAATGAATTAAAATATGCAGCGAATAAAATAATGACTAAAAAAAAGCGGCTGTAATTATCTTACAACCACTTTTTTTAGTCATTCTATCTAATTATTGCAAATTAGGATTTTGCTGTACCTCCTCCAATGGAATGGCAAACAGGTAGTATTTGCTGTTCGCGACAAAGGGGCTGCCATCTGGTAGGTTGACAATACGATGCCCCTGGCCATTCACCACTTTACTTGCACCGCTTGGTGTTATCACCGTTACTTTGATAGGGTTTTTATTTGCATCTACATAAGCTTTACGAACTACTGTACCTTGGGTGCGTAGAATGTCTGACAAGGAAAAACCTTCTCCCCACAACTCCTTACGTCGTTCTACCAATATGGCCTGAACAAGTTCTTCTTGTGAACCTCCGCTGAACAGAACAGCCTTACGTGCATTTCTGAGGGCATTCAATGCTTCAATAGCCTGCTGTGTTTGCCCACTACGGGCATATCCTTCTGCTTCGATTAAATACATTTCTGCCGAACGCATGTAGACGATGTCACCGATGAGGTTAGATTTAAACTTAAACTTTTTATAACGTAGAAATCCTTCACGCCCCTCCTGCCCGTCCCACTCAAATAATTGACTTCGGATATCTTGCGCATCGAACAGTTCTTTAAAATAAGGATCGGCCATGAAACTATAATAGTACGATCCAGAAGATGATACATCCAAAAAGTGGAACGTATAGCTTGCAGTATTCTGTTCGGTTGTTTGGCCATGTCCCCATATCCATTCACTATTCTGTAGATCGTTAAAGCCATCGCTATAATTGACTGCTGCCATTAGTTCATAACCTTGCCTTGCTGCTTGCGCTGATTGGGCGGCCAGGGCCCACTCACCCATGTTTAGATAGGTACGCGCCAACAAACCATTTACTATCGACTGATCAATTTTGTATTTCTCGGCTGACGGACGGCTATAACCTTCAAGATTCACTAAGGCATCTTTTAGATCTGCTGTAATAAGGGCATAAACTTCCTCTAAACTTGCTTTTGGCTTCCCTTCTGTTTCTACTGTTGTTGGCTCCGTGTATATCGGAACAGCTAAGGCTTGTGGATCTTTTTGATAACTAAATTGATAATAGGTAGCTAAATTTAGATAGCAAAACGCACGAAGTGCCTCCGCTTGCCCCTTAAGCTGCGCCTTTTTACGCGCATCGCCCTCCGCTGCATCTACCTTTGCTATGACATTATTGCAATTATCGATTACTTTATAAAGTAGCGTCCAAAAAGACTTTACGCGATTAGTACTACGATCGAATAACTCGGTAAATGCATAGGCATCGCGGTACCCGTATTTGGTGGTGAGGGCTACATCACTTCCCATAGCGTCTCCGGTTCGCATAATTGCGCTATACCCTGGGTTGGCAAAGGTAAAATAGGTGTCATTAAAATAAGCCCAAGTGCCGTTGATAACGGTTTCTATATTATCTGCCGTTTTATATATTTCTGAATCTGCCACCGCATCTGTGGGCGACGTGTTAAGGTCTTTTTTACAGCTAACTAATAGTGCTATAAATAGACTTGTGATATATATGATATTTTTGTTCATTTTAATAATTCGTTATTAGTTATTTGTTATTAGTTGCTAGTCAATTCACTATATTAATTGCGGAAAGGCGATTTCAATTTCAACCGCGTATGAATTAAGCTACTATATATTTAACACTAACACTTTGCTTCTATAACGTTAATTGCAAACCCGCTGTTATTGATCTCATTGCCGGATACCGGAAATAGGTTGCGCCGTTAACCGTTTGCTCCGGATCCATTCCTTTATGTTTATAAAAGGTAAGTAGGTTCTCTCCCTGTAAAAATACGCGTAGATTTCCGATGCCTATCCGCTCTATTAAATGCTTAGAGAAATTATAACCCAAACTCACATTCTTCAAGCGGGCGTAGGTTGCCGAATAAAGGAAACGGGTGGAAGCGGATGTCCAGGTTAAATTATCAGTAGTTAGGCGTGGAACATCTGTATTTGGCTGTTCAGGAGTCCAACGATTAAGTATTTCAGTACTCCATGATCTACCAGGGTTGTTTCCGTTATGCATCAATTGTGTATAGTCATTGTCTAAAATTTTGCCCCCTAGGCTAAAGGTCAATAATGCTGAAAGATCAAAATTCTTATAGGTAAAGGTATTACTCAAACCGCCCACGAGATCTGGCAGTGAGCTCTCTTGAATAAATCGCCCAGCCTCTCCATATACAGAAGTGGTTTCATTGGTTTGGTTACCTGCATCATCGGCCAGATACCATTGTGGTGATCCTGTAGCTGGGTCTACACCGGCCCATGTTGGCAAATAAAAATCGTAAATGGAACCACCTACTGCTAATCGTTTATTGCCATTGTCTATAGGCTTATTGTTGTTAGGAAGCTCGGTAATTTTATTTGTATAGTGATTGAGGTTTAAATCTAAGTTCCAACGGAAGTGCTCGTTACGAATGGGCACCGTTTGCAAATTGACATCTATGCCCTTATTAGTGACAGCACCAATATTGGCATCATATCCTGAAAAGCCGGTGGAAGGTGCCATGGGGATTGTATATAAGAGATCTTTACTTTTACGGTTGAAGTATTCCACTGTAGCTGCGATACGCTGGTCGAGGATCGCGATATCTAAACCAACATTAAAGTTAAGGTTGGTTTCCCATTGCAAATCGGGCGTTGGTAAGCGACGCGTAACGGTACCTCCTTGTCCAAGGTTGTTCGATATAGCATACAAACCTTGATAGGCATAATAAATAGAGGCGCCATCTTGATCTTGTAACTTGTCATTTCCCTGCCCTCCATAACTTGCCCGTAAGGTTAATTGATCAATCAGGCTGTTATCTTTCAGGAAATCTTCCTGTGAAATTTTCCAGGAACCACCTACCGACCAAAAGGTACCCCACCTGGTTTCTGGTGCAAAACGGGAAGAACCATCGGTCCGCAAGGAACCGGATAAGAAATAACGACCCTTGTAATCATATTCTGCACGCCCCAAAAAACTTAGCAGGCTATAATCGACTGAAAAACCGTTAAATGAATTCAGCTGTGAGGCTGCATCTGGCTCGTAAAAACCGGGCAGTACAAAACGTTCGCGACTGCCATCGATGTCGGTATTCTGATATTTATAAAATTCCTGGCCCGCCAATAGGTTCAAATGGTGATCATTGAAAGTTTTGTCGTACGTAATAATGTTATTCCAAGTGTAAGATACTCTCCTGCGATTGGATTTGCTTACAGAACCTTGGTATTCAGCTCCGTCACCCAATACAGGATTTACATAGTCATGTGTGTTCCTATTCAGGTAATCGATACTATAGGTAGTACGAAACTTTAGTTCGGGGGTAATAATCGCTTCTAAAAAGGCTCTACCCGAAAGATTTTCGCTTTGCCGATCATTCTTATCAAGCGGAAGGGAGGCTGCCATGTTGCTGCGCGGAATAGCAGCGCTTGGCCGGTATTCTCCAAAGTCATAGATTTTATTGCCGTTTTCATCGTAACGATAGGATCCATCGTTGTTCCGCTCATAATATGGATAGAAGGAGGCGACTAAGCGCGGAAAATTCACGATATTGGCGGTGTTGCTATCTTCGGACTGCGGGAACTTCTGTTGGGAACTGCTCACCGCGACATTCAAGCCCGCGTTTAACCATTTTTTTGCCTGTGTAGTCACATTGATACGCGCGTTATAGCGTTTAAAACCGGATTCGATGGCTATACCTTGATCGTTTAAATAACCACCTGAAAAATAATAACTGCTTTTTTCATTGCCGCCGCTGAAGCTAAGATCTGCTTGTGTACGTTGCCCCGTGCGCTGTAATACATCGGCCCAGTTGTCATTCCAAAGCGGTGCCGCGCCGGCTACGATGCGCCCGTCTAAACCTACCGGATTGGGGTAGTTGGAGCCATATGGATTAATATTAAGATCAGTTAATACCTGACTGCTTGCATTCTGTGCTGCTTGATCGCTGGTTAAACCGCTGGAAAGATTTTTATTACGTAAAGCTTCCCAGTATAACTCAAAATACTGATTGGTACTTACCTGTTCATAATCTTTTACGGCTCTATCAGATATGCCCTGTGTGAAATTGAAATTGATAGTAGTTTTACCGTCTTTCTGCCCTTCTTTGGTTGTGATAATGATAACGCCATTGGCGCCCCTAGATCCATATAAGGCGCTCGCTGCTGCATCTTTTAATACACTAATGGATTTGATATCATTGGGGTTAATTGCATTAATATCTCCTTCATAAGGGTTTCCATCGAGCACATATAAAGGAGAGCTGGAAGCATTAATGGAACCGATTCCGCGAATACGGATCTCCGCATCAGTACCTGGTTGCCCGGATGAAGAGACAGATTGTAACCCGGGTACCAAGCCTTGCAATGCTTTACTGACATTGCCTACCGGCCTGTTTGTTATCTTATCTTGCGGTATGGATGCTACAGACCCCGTAAAATTTGCTCTATTGGCGGTACCATAAGCTACTACGACTACTTCATTCAAGTCGTTGCTGGCTGGTTTAAGGGCTACTGTAAGATTGGCAACGCTTACATCTACTTCTTGTGGTTCATAACCTATGTAACTGAACCGTAATTTGATTTGCCCTGCTGGAACGGAAATGGAAAATTGTCCGTCTTGATTGGTATGGGCCGATTGGGTACCCCCCACTAAAACGATATTAACACCGGGTAGGGGTTCTTGATTAAATGCATCTGTTACGGTACCTTGTACCGCCGTTTCTTGTGCATAGCTATTACTCAGATTGACAAGTAATATCAATAACAATAGAAATGAGCATGCGTTAAATTTGTTTAGTAACGTTTTTCTGTTCATATGAAAAATTTTAAATGAACGCAGCAATGCCATACAATGCTTGTGGCAAGATGTTGGTTGGATGCGAAGGGAACCGTATCTAATCCGGAATTGGATAGGAACCTGTTCGACTTATCGGCTCTGCATTTTGCAGAAAGGAATTAGCACCTTGCGCATGGGCTACGGGTTGCTAAGATTTCATAGGGCCTTTCCCTCCATCTTTCTTGATAAGTATGTTTTGTTAGCGTTTTGATGACGCAAATATATACATATTATTTAAAGTATATCGAACTAGTAGACATTAGTTACAAAAAGAAGACATTAATAGTTGCGAGTTGCCGGTTGCGAGTTGCCAGTTATGAGTTGCCAGTTATGAGTTGTGAGTTTGGTATTGAAAACTCAACTATTGAACAACTCAACCATTTAACAATTCAACTACTTAACAATTTAACATTAGCAATCCAATTAATAAACATGTATGGCATGCGTATTTATATCACCATTTTTTAACAATACGGATAAATAACTATTGTTGGCAGTCTTTATGTTGTATTGGAGTGCTTCTTTCTCTGGACAAATTCTTTTTATACGAACATAATCGCCATCTAACACGCGAATGGTAGTGGTTTCTTGTTTCTTTGTTAAGGTGTCTATTTTATTAGGCATATAATGAATCTCCAAAATGCCGCTTTTACTTGTGATCGTAATTTCTACGGGAACCAGGGGTGACTCTTCCTTGGTGCAACCATAAACAAAGACCATACATAATAATGGTAAAAAAAATTTCATATGCAATAAGATTTAGCTTGTTGAACAGGTATACTAGACAAGGGTTAAAAAAACCTTGTCTAGTATACTACAAACATAAATCTTAACGAAGTAATTTGTGTTTACATCTACAGCACAAAATCTGTATACTTTATCGCTAAATATCTCATTTAGCCATTCTTTTGGACTGAAAACACCTTATAGCGCATTTTCTAATTTGTAAACCCACGCATAATTGGATGGTGTAGTTGCAGGACTAAGCGCTGTTGGTATGATCTGTAGCTGACTGCCTTTATATTGGGTTTTAATTGTTCCTGTATATCCTAACAAGCTTATACTGCTTGGTTTTTTAATATTTTTTACCCTAATCGGCATATCCGTCCATTTGGTACAGAGCACGTACAGATCCTTGCCCTTACGTGTATAGTAAACACTATTTGCTTTCATATCCGCAGGCCTACTATCCCAAGCTTGCGTATCATAGATGGCCTCCCCATTGAGCGCTAACCAGTTGCCCATATCTAACAACCGCTCTTGCATAATGACCGGTATCATGCCATCGGCGGTTGGGCCTACATTCAACAATAGATTTCCACCATTACTGACCTTATCAATCAAGAGATCGATTAATTGCTTCGAGCTAAAATAGTGGTCGGTCGTTTCAAAACGATTATAACCATAGGATGTACCAATACCTCTACTTTCTTCCCAAGGGTGAGCGGCTTGATCGCCGATGCCTTTTTGATCATGTACTAAATCATACTCAGTGGTATAGTATCCGCCATGTTTGCTGCGCGTTTCTTTACCCCAACGATCGTTTACTACTACGGTCTCTTTTACGGGCGATTCATTGTATAACCAGGCAAGGAATTCGGCACTTTTCAATGTGTCGCTAGCATAATCCCATTCGCCATCTGAAAAAATCACTTCTGGTTGATAGGCGTTTACCAGCTCCTTCATCTGAGGGATCATATGCTGATCGACCCATTGATTGATAGTTTCCTTTTTATATAGGGGGTGACTCCATTCAAGTAGGGAATAATAAAATCCCATATGTAGGCCCGACTTTTTTACCGCATCACTTAACTCACCGGCAAGATCTCGATGGGCACCGATTGCTACACTGTTCCACTTCGGACTGTACTGACTAGGCCATAAGCAGAAACCGTCATGATGCTTGGAGGTCAGTACCACATATTTTGCACCGGCTTTCTTAAATAGTGTTGCCCACTTATTTGGATTGAAATGCTCGGCCTTGAACATGGGAGCAAAATCCTGATAAGTGAAATTTTCTCCGTATGTTCTACGATGGTAATCCATAAACAATTTGTTTTTACTGATTAACCGATTTTCATAGTGTTCTGCATATTTTTCATATACGCCTTCTACTTCATCAACAGGTGCATAAGCAGGTACAGAATAGGGCCCCCAATGTATAAATATACCGAACTTAGCATTGCTCCACCACGCGGGTGTTTCACGTGTATCAACGGAAGGCCAGTTGGGCTGATAGGTTTGGCCATTTAATTCGCGTACGGCTAACAAGCTTAAAAACAGGAAACAACAGTATCTGATCATAATTTATTGGCTATATATTGGTTAAAATTAATTCTCCTTACTCTTTGGATTTCGGAGAGTGCTTTGTATAGGTTTGCTGCCGGTTATAATACCGTTTACAATAAAAAAATAATGTTAAAAACAACAGCGTACTCAGTACCCCAATAAGGCCGCCTAATGTAACGCCATTCTTAATTAAAAACACTACATCTATCGCCAATAAGAGCAATGCTAATACGAGCATAAGATTAATTAACTCTTTCCTTTTCAACTTAATTGAAACCTATATTTTCACCCGTTCAAGGTACATATTTTCACGCTTTTATACAAATGAGTTGTTGATCTTTAAAATTTTCATTTTTATTAGCTAGATGGTATATAGTGAGGCTTCTTAATATGTATCGGAAACTAAAATCTTCTGACAAAGCCGCTGCCTCTACTTAGATAGTGCTACCAGAATATTTGAGGCCAATTTTAGGCTAACAAACAGTTATCCCTTCGACCATATACATAGCTTGATGCGCTTCTGTAAATAATTCATGTAATAGATATGGGCATTTTTATTCTTTCTCTTTACGAATATTGTGAAAATATGAAATATTAGTAGCTTTGAAATTATACAGAAACCAATTAACGATTTGAAACCTAAAACGCATTACGTAAAAATAATATAGCGGTTCGCTAATTTTAACAACAAAGCAATAACTTGCTCTTTCAGATACTAATTCGTCATGGATGATAGAAGAAATTTTATAAAAAAAGCACTGCTTCTGGCAGGAACAACTGGATTGGTCAATACGATTCCTCCCGCCATCCAAAGGGCTTTAGCGATTGAACCGATTGCCGGTAGCACCTTTATGGATGCTGAACACATTGTGATTTTAATGCAAGAGAACAGATCGTTCGACCATGCTTTCGGAACATTAAAAGGTGTGAGGGGCTTTAACGATCCCCGTTTTATCCGCTTACCGAACGGCAACCCGGTATGGTTTCAGCCAGACACGCACGGAAGTGCTTATGCTCCTTTCCGCTTGGATCTCAAGAACTCGAAAGCTACCTGGATGGGCGCCGTCCCGCATTCCCGGCAGAGCCAGGTGGATGCTTTTAATGATGGCAAACATGATAACTGGATAGAAGCCAAAAGAAAAAGCAAACCTTATGCTGATATACCTTTAACAATGGGTTATCATAATAGACAGGATATTCCTTTTAATTATGCTTTAGCAGATGCTTTTACTATTTGTGATCAAAACTTCTGCTCGGGTATGACAAGTACTTGGCCTAACAGGTTCTTTTTCTGGACAGGCACCGTTCGGGAGGCTCCTAACGCTGAAAGCAAGGCCTGGATGCGAAATGACTTACCGCTTGGACAAGGGAAATGGAAAACTTTCCCTGAACGACTGGAGGAGGCAGGGGTTCCTTGGAAGGTTTATCAAAACGACATCACCTGTGGTGGTGGTTTTGTTGGAGAGGAAAGGTCATGGCTTGCCAACTTCGGTTGTAACCCCCTGGAACTTTTTGAACGGTATCATGTTAAATTTTCTTCGAGATACGTAAAAACATTAAAAAAGCAAACGGAGACCCTTCCTACGGAAATTGCTGATCTTGAAAATACGTTAAAAGGTTTGAAATTGCAGGATGCTGCCTATGCTAAAACACAAAAGGCTATTCAGAAAAAACGGGAAGTGCTACAACATGCTTATAAAGAGGTTGAACAATGGGCCGACAAATATTTCAACAACTTAAGTAATACGGAGAAAAATTTATTTAATAAAGCTTTCTCTACCAATGCGGAGGATCCGGATTACCACCATCTGGATATATTAAAGTATACGGACGACCAAGGTAAACAGCAAGAGCTAAATGTACCAAAGGGCGATATTTTGCATCAGTTTAGAGCGGATGTGGAAAATGGCACTTTACCGACCGTTTCCTGGATGGTACCCGCTGAAAAATATTCGGACCACCCCACGGCTCCCTGGTATGGCTCTTGGTATGTATCAGAAATAATGGATATTCTTACCAAAAACCCGGAAGTATGGCAGAAAACTATTTTTATTATGACGTATGATGAAAATGATGGTTACTTTGATCATGTCCCCCCTTTTGTCCCTCCTAACCCTTATAGGGCAAATAGCGGAAAATGTTCGGACGGTATCGACACAAAAGTAGAATATACTGTACTGGCGCAAGAGCTTGCCGAAGGAAAGTCGGAAGAGGAAGCAAGGGGGGCGGCAATAGGATTAGGATTTAGGGTCCCTATGATTGTAGCCTCACCTTGGACGAGAGGTGGAAAGGTCTGCTCACAAGTGTTCGATCATACTTCCACCTTACAGTTCTTGGAAAAATTCCTAAATAGCAAGTTTAATCATACTATTGAAGAAAAAAACATAAGTAAGTGGCGACGGACCATATGCGGCGATCTCACGACGGTCTTTCAACCGGCGGATGAGCAGAAAGACAAAGAAAACCTACCTTTTATTCAGCGCAACACCTATTTGGAAGACATACATCAGGCGAAGTTCAAAAACTCTCCCAGTGATTTTAGAAAGTTATCACAACAGGATATCAACCCCGCAAAGGTTAGGCCTTGGTTGTTGACTGATATGCCAAAGCAGGAAGAGGGTATAAAAGCATCTTGCCCCCTCCCTTACGAATTATATGCAGATATTGAACCAATGGAAGAGGGCATCTCCCTCAGATTGGCTGCAGGTAATAACATCTTCAAGGATAAAAGTGTGGGCGCTCCTTTCACCGTTTATACATCAGCGGGAATCCGATCTTATGCAGTTGCTCCTGGCGATCATTTGCAGGATAATTTTGAGGTAAAAAATCAGCAATATAATCTAGAGATACATGGACCCAATGGATTTTATCGTGCCGTGAAAGGAAAATCTTCGAAACGAATGCTTACTTTGGATGCTTCTTATGAACTAAAGGAAGGGCAGGCAACAGGAAATTTAGTTATTACGGCAAACAGCCGCATGACAGACGCCTGCACCTTACAAATACTTGATAATGCTTATGCCCAACCATCTATCGAGAAGCATTTACTGCCTCAGGAAAAACTGCGCTTTATCATTCCCTTACAACATAATCATGGCTGGTACGACTTTACAATAATGGTGAAAGAGAATCCAACGGTTCAATGGCTTTATGCGGGCAGAGTAGAAACTGGGAAATTTACGTATACTGATCCACAGATGGGGAAATTAACGACATAAGCAACATGGGTATGAAAGGTTTGCAAAAAATAACGCTTCTTGGTCAATTAACTACTTGTTTGCTAGTACTTTCTTTTCATGCTGTTATGGCTCAGACACCCTCTTCTTATAAATATAAAAGGGCTGAAGAGCTTACGATGATTGGAAAAGCTTTTGCTAACAAGCAATTTTATCATCGTATTGATACGGCTGATTACCCTGACCTACCGACACCGGTTAAGTCACTTCTTACCCACTCGGCGGGTCTAGCCATTGCTTTTAAAACGAATAGCACTGCTATTGCCGCTAAATGGCAAACTTCCGCCCGCAAGCCATCGGCAAATATGACGGCCATTGCTTTTGAAGGTCTAGACCTATATATTAAAAAGGATGGTAAATGGCAATTTGCAGGTGTAGGTAAACCAACTAACGATACTACTGAAGCGGTAGTAGTGCAGCACATGGACAGTGGTGAGAAAGAGTGTTTACTGTATTTACCTCTTTACGATGAAGTTACTAATGTGTCAATTGGTATTGATGAGACGGGCAGCATTGTAGCGCTGCCCGATCCTTTTAAAAAGAAAATAGCCTTATATGGCTCGAGTATTGTTCAGGGGGCGTCTGCAAGTAGACCAGGACTGGCATATCCTGCGCGATTATCACGAGAAACGGGTTTGAACTTCATTAATCTGGGTGTAAGTGGAAACGCCAAAATGGAGAAAGCAACGGCGGATATGCTAGCTATGATAGATGCCGATGCTTTTGTGCTCGACTGCATTCCGAATTCCTCTCCACAAGAAATTGAGGAGCGTACCGCTTATTTAATACGGACGATCAGGGCCCATCATCCAGAGGCTCCTATTGTGATGATACAAACATTGATCAGAGAGCATGGGTATTTTGACCAAGTAGTAGGTAATAAAACACGCGATCAGAATAGCATGATAACACAGCAAATTGAATCGCTGCAAAAAGAAATTAATAATTTATATTTTATTAAAGGGGATGATTTACTGGGAACGGATCATGAAGGCACTACAGATGGCACGCACCCGAACGATTTAGGATTTGATAGAATGCTACAAGTGATAAAGCCTTTTCTGACCACTCATCTGCCAATAGCCGGGCAGATACGTTAAATGGTTGAGTTGTTGAATCGTGAGTAGTTGAATAGTTAATCGTTAAGAGACCAAACTCACAACTGGCAACTCACAACCCACAACTAATATAGTCTTGATAACGAATAAAACCCCTATCTTAGCCTTGCTATGGCACTGAAAACAAATGGACCAGTACCTGACGGAGACGTAAAGATTTCGAGGAAAAAGCCTATTTTTCCTGTGAAACCTGCTTTGCGCAGGTACTTACGGGAATATCAACGGGAATCTAAACTTCCTATCAGCTATAAAGAGCTTCGCAACTTTAGCGATAGCATACCTGTATATGACAAAGATGGTAAGGATACACTTTGGGAAACACCTTTATATCCGCCACACGAAATAGCCCATATACATGAGGGGCTTAAACATATTTATGCTTTATTGAAAGCCTCTGGCAATAATCGCATTGTTGAACATAAATTTATTGACCGTATAGATTACTGTACATTTGGCAATACGCATCCCTTCCGAATCCGGATTGTAAACCGGCTAAATGATGTGTACGACTATTTTTACGTTAAACAGGCAGATGCCTCACGTATTTATGGCCTTGAGCTGGAAGAGATTATGTCGCCCAACAGGGTAAACTTCACGGTTGACACAGAAACATTGGTGGAAGAACATATTGTAGGTATACCGGGCGATGTTTTTAGTAGGCAATTAATGGAAAATCCCGATTATAACCCCATTAGAATTGCGAAGGAATTTGTAAAATTTAATGAACGCTGTTTTATCATGCTACTCGGAGATATGCGTTCTTATAACTATGTAATGCAGATTACCCCAGATTTTGATGATTTCCAGTTTAGAATCAGGGCAATTGACTTTGATCAAGAGTTCTATGAAGGAAATATGAAAGTTTATATGCCTCAGTTCTTTAAAGAAAATCTTCCTTACGTAAAACTTTCTATGGAGCACTTGACGGAAAAAACTGTTTTACAATATCAACAGGAAGAACGCTCTTCCATTGTACATCGGGTGCGAATTGAAAGACATCGATTGGCCGCCTTAAGAGATGTATCTCAACATGAACAGTTATCGCCCCCGGCAAATATTGCAACACTCAAAACACAATTAGCAGCCCACTATAAAAATCAGGATTACTATTCGTGTAAAACGATGACAGATATAATTGAACTGAATATTAAGAATATTATCAGGCAGGTGAAGCTTTAATATTAGTTGCCAGTTGCGCGTTGTGAGTTTGGTCTCTTAACGTTTTGACTACTTAACAACTCAACGATTCTACTACTTAAGAAGCATCAATTCCTAAAAAAATCTCATTAATAATCAGCCACTTAATTTCACACAAAAACACATCCGGCACATATTTTCCTAATTGGCACGATATTAGTATTAATGAGAAGGCTATTTTGAATGTTTAACTAAATAATTTTTGAAGACATGAAAAGAAACAAGAAGGAAACAGGAGTAAAGTTTGAAAAACTATCTAAGTTAGCTAGAAAAATTGATAAGCAATTGATGGAGCTGTTGGTAAATGAATTGGAAAATTTCAAGCTGAACGCCAGTGCGCAATCTTCAACAATAAAAATAGCATAATTGTAATTACATCTACCTTTATTACATATACTATCTATCTATGAAAAACTTTCCCCAAGTTTGGTAACACAAACCTGGGGATTTTTTTTGTATTGATTATTGGACACCTTTATTGCCAAAACGCTACATATAAAGACATAGACTCCATTTTATGTACTAAATGGTTATCTTCGTTACATCTTAATACTTCTTCATCACAATGAATGACATAAACACTATCCTACATTTTAAGGATGCACTCATAACAGACTTGCCCAACATTGTTGACATCTATAACAGTACAGTATCCAGTAGAATGGTCACCGCCGATACTGAAATGGTTACGGTAGAAAGCAAAGTGCAATGGTTTCACGAGCATAATAGCTTAACCAGGCCCTTATATGTCATACAAAATGAGCAGCGGGAAACAATTGGGTGGTTAAGTTTTCAATCATTTTATGGTCGGCCGGCCTATGACGGTACGGCTGAAGTGAGTATATACCTCGACGAAAAGGCTAGGGGAAAAGGCGTAGGCAAAAAAACGTTAAAATATGCAATAGAAAAGGCTCCATCACTGAAAATTGATATTATTTTGGCTTTTATCTTCGCTCATAATATGCCTAGTATAAATTTATTTCACCAAGAAGGATTTGAAGACTGGGGCAATCTTCCGGACATAGCTGTATTAGATGGCATACATAGAAGCTTGTTGATATTAGGACGAAAGGTGTAGATTGGTTATTCGTTATTAGTTGTTGGTTATTGGTTGTTAGTAGCAAGACATCAGTATCAAGTATCAAGACAATATTAGTTACGAGTTGTCCGTTGTGAGTTGTTAGCATGACCCGATACTGAATAGCGTTGATGTTTTTTATTAGACTTATGTAGATAAAAATATGTTTTCATTTTTTCAATTGTTTGATGTCGATATTGAAAGTAAATGCAATGGTACGCTACGGCACGTATGCACGACCGGCCTCATGGAATGAGCGTTAAAAAGATTCAGGAAAGGGTTGGCCAAAAAATCATGTGAGGAAGCGAAGCCCGGATATGAGTTGGGAGCGGCTGCACATGATTGTGGGTAAGACCCGAATCTTTAGCGAAGTCCATGAAACCTTGATTTTTGGTTCTTTTTGTCAAGAAAAAGAACATAGAAAGTTAATGTATGTTAAAAATTTTGTGGATGGATAAGGAAGATATTACTTTGTGAAGAGCAAAAGCATTTGCTACATATTTTTAATTCACTTATCTTTGCAGAATGTTTAAAAACAAGCGTTTAATGATCTGGGCTTCAGCACTACTATTTTCTTTCGGGATGGTGGGATGTAAAAGTAAATTTGAGAAGCTGAGGACCGGTAATGATAATGTGGCTAAATACCGCGAAGCCATTAATCTGTACAACGACAAGAAGTACTCTAAAGCGCTCGTTTTGTTTGAAGATTTATCAAACAAATATAGAGGAAGGCCTGAAAATGAAGAACTTTTATATTATTTTGCATATACAAATTACCGCTTAAGGGATTATACATCAGCGCGATTTCACTTCAAAAATTTCACAGACCAGTATCCGCAAAGTGGGAAAGCAGAAGAGTGTAGGTTCATGGGAGCATATTGCTATTACCTGGAATCTCCGGTTTATTCATTGGATCAGGACAATACATTAAAAGCAATAGAATCACTGCAGTTATTTATTAACCTGTATCCAAAAAGCGACCGTGCGGAAGAGGCTGCTAAGTTTATACAAGATCTTCGCGATAAATTAGAACGTAAATCTTTTGCTAATGCCCGTCTTTATTTGGATGTTGGCGACTATAAAGCGGCAGTAATTGCGTTTCAAAACTCTCTCCGTGATTATCCGGACACGAAGTTTGCCGAAGAAATGGAATATTTAGCTGTCAAAGCACAGTATTTATATGCGAAAAACAGCATGCTAAACAGCCAAACTGGCCGCTATGAGGAAGCAATACAGTTTTCGGATCATTTTACTGATAACTACCCTGAAAGTAAATTCAAAAAAGATGCGGAAGGGTTGAAAAAAGATTCGCAAAAAGATATTGAAAACGTAAAAAAATTAATTGCTTCTTTAACACCAAACCAGAAGAAACAGGAAGAAGAAAAGCAAAAACAGAACGAAGAACAAAACAATTCACCTAAAGGAGCTTTGCCCCAACAGACTATACAATAAGACTATGAGTAATACACAAAAAAATATCGTCCCTAGCAGTACTGTAACACGCGACTTACGCGAGTTGGATGTGGAAACAGACAACATTTATGAATCTATTGTTATCATGGGACGCCGTGCTAACCAGATTGCAAGTAATGTAAAAGAAGAATTGCACAGCAAACTTGCTGAATTTGCTACTTCAAATGATAATCTGGAAGAAATTTTCGAAAACCGCGAGCAAATTGAAATTTCTAAACATTATGAGCGTATGCCAAAACCTTCATTAATAGCTATTGATGAGTTTTTGAATGACAAGGTGTACTTTAGAAACCCTTCTAAAGAACAAAAATAGAAAATCACTCATTTAGCAAACAATGCTAAAGGGAAAAAAGATTATACTCGGTATTTGCGGGAGCATTGCTGCCTATAAGGCAGCGGCCTTGACTAGATTGCTGGTTAAGGCCGGCGCCGAAGTACAGGTAATAATGACACCCGATGCTACGGCTTTTATAACTCCTCTAACACTTTCTACGCTCTCTAATAAACCGGTACTTTCCCAATATTTTGATAAAGAAACCGGCGAATGGAGTCGCCATGTACACCTAGGATTATGGGCTGATTTAATGCTTATTGCTCCTGCCAGTGCAAACACACTGGCGAAACTAGCAAACGGCATGTGCGATAATCTTTTATGCGCGGTTTACCTTTCTGCAAAGTGCCCCGTTTACTTAGCTCCGGCAATGGATCTCGACATGTGGGCCCACCCTGCAACGCAAAGAAATGTTAAACGATTACAGCAATTTGGAAATAAAATTATCAATCCTGGAAAGGGAGAATTGGCAAGTGGCCTAGTTGGTGAAGGGAGGTTAGCTGAGCCCGAAGAAATTATAGATTACCTATCTAAAGGTATTACAAATTCTTCTCCCTCGGATCTTCCTTTAACAGGTAAAAAAGCTTTGGTAAGTGCTGGCCCTACTTATGAAGCAATCGATCCTGTACGGTTTATTGGAAATCATAGCAGCGGTAAAATGGGCTATGCTATCGCTCAAAGACTTCATGATTTAGGGGCAGAGGTGACGCTGGTAAGCGGCCCTACTCACTTAAATATCAGCGACCAAATTCACCGGATTAATGTAACATCTGCACGGGAAATGTTAGCTGCTTGTACGAAAGCATTTGCAGCCGCTGACATCACCATCATGAGTGCCGCAGTGGCCGACTATACACCTGAACAGGTAGCTACTTATAAAATAAAAAAGAAAGACGACCATTTCTCGATTGCCTTAACAAAAACAACGGATATCCTCGCTACACTGGGCGCTGCGAAACAACCACATCAGCTTTTAGCTGGATTTGCCCTCGAAACGGATAATGAATTAGGCAATGCGCAAGCTAAGCTTGAAAAAAAGAATCTTGATTTTATTGTGCTCAACTCTATGCAAGATAAAGGGGCCGGATTTGCTGGTGACGATAATAAAATAACGATTATTGATCGTAATAAGGATCAAATCACCTTTCCGCTAAAATCTAAACAGGCCGTTGCTGAGGATATTTGTGACTTTATTTTAGCAAGATATAAGTATTATTAATAAAACAATATTGATACTTGAGACTTCAGCCTTGCTACTTATTATCCAAATAATTACCTTTGATTAGCGTACTTTGAACACTTAGTATGTAATGGCTAATTTAATTTGTAACTTATAGACTTAAAATGTTAAAGAATCAATTATTAATAGCAGCTCTGCTTATGGGCACAGCGGCTTCTACTTTTGCACAGGAAAAAATGAAACCAGAAGACACGGAAGTTTGGGAACCGGTACCGCACGTAGTGGCTACGCCTTTACATCAGGCACCCTCTGACGCTATCGTATTATTTGATGGAAAAGATCTTAGCGCGTGGGAATCACAACGCAATCCAGGCAAACCGGCAGAATGGACAGTAGCCGGTGGAACGTTTACTGTAAATAAAAAAGCGGGTAATATTATCACCAAACAAAAATTCAGTAGTTACCAGTTACATTTGGAATATTATATCCCAGCAGATATTGAAGGAGAAGGCCAAGGAAGAGGAAACAGCGGTCTTTTTGTGGCGGCTATTGGTACTGGTGATGAAGGATATGAATTACAAATATTAGATTCTTACGAAAATAAAACCTATGTAAATGGACAGTTAGGTTCTGTTTATAAACAAAGGATACCACTTGCGAACCCAGCTAGAAAACCTGGTGAATGGCAAACATATGATGTAATCTGGACAGCTCCTACCTTTAAACAGGATGGATCTTTGGAATCACCGGCAAGGGTAACTTCCATCATAAATGGTGTACTCGTTCAAAATAATGTTGAACTCACAGGTGGTACCAAATATATTGGTAAACCTGAATATAAAGCGCACGGCCCGTCTCCTATCATGCTACAAGCCCACGGCGATCCCAGCCAACCTATAAGCTTTAAAAACATTTGGGTGAGACCGCTCTAAAAAGTTGTAAGTTGTGGGTTGTGAGTTATGCGTAACATGCTTGCAACTTACAACTCATAACTGGCAACTTATTTAAAACCCCGCAGCAGCTGGCTGTTTGTTCTCACACTTTAGTAACACTTTCCATAGTATGGTCGGGCAACGTCCTACTGATTTCCAACACCTCAACAAAACACTTTTAAACGTCAAAAAAGAGGATAAATCCTAAAAAGAACTTCTCTTTATACGTTACTGCAAACTATTACGTTCTAGTATCAGTAAAATGATATCTTTGCCAAACACAAAACCTGTACAATTCATTAACTGATAGATTCCGAAGGCTCAGGCTCTTCAGTTATACGGGTCCTTAGGCCACTAAAACAAACAATGCATGAACGCAATATATTATTATATATCTTCTTTTTTTTTAACTATTATGTTCTTTTCTCCTGTCGAAGCACAACAGCGTGACTGGGAAAATGAAAAGGTGTTCCAGATAAACCGAGCACCTGCCCATGCCACAGCTATTCCTTTTAGTAGTGAACAACAAGCATTAGCGAATATAGATTCAAACTCTTCACGCTACCAAAGCCTGAACGGATCTTGGAAATTTAATTGGGTAAAAGACCCCAACCAACGTCCGCGGGACTTTTACAAAAAAAGCTTTAATGACAGTAAATGGGCTTCTCTTACGGTGCCTTCTACTTGGGAGGTAAATGGTTATGGTACGCCAATTTATACTAATATCACCTACCCATTTAAATTAGATCCGCCGCGTATCATGAAGACAGTTGATACTTCGTGGACCAAAAGCAAGGAACCGAACCCGGTTGGCTCTTATAGAAGAACAATAACGATACCTCCCGATTGGGGGGATAAGGAGGTATTCATTAATTTTGACGGTGTGCAGAGCGCTTTCTATCTTTGGGTGAACGGAGAAAAGGTGGGCTATAGTGAGGGAAGTATGACGGGTGCTTCGTTTGACATTACTACATTTATACAAACTGGTAGAAGTAATCTAATAGCCATTGAAGTGTACAAATGGAGCGATGGAAGTTATTTGGAAGATCAGGATATGTTCAGATTGGGGGGAATACACCGAAGTGTTTATTTAACGGCAACTCCACTCCTACATGTACGCGACTTCTTTCTTAAATCTGAATGGGCAAATGATTTCAACAGCGCCACTTTTAAAGTAGATGCCTGGCTGAAAAATTATGGTAAGGGCAGTAATGCCGTGGGCACGCTTTCTATAAAATTACTAGATGCGGAAGGTAAAGAAGTTGCCTTAGAAAATCGGATGGAAGAAAAAATAACCAGGAAAATTGGCCTTGGTGGTATTTTTGGAAAAAAAGAGGAGGAGGATTTATATCAATTTAGCAGCAAGGTACAACAACCTAAGTTATGGTCTGCAGAAACGCCTTACCTCTACACGGTACTAGTTACCCTAAAAGATAAGAGTGATCAGGTAACGGAGGTATTTTCTTCGAAATTTGGCTTTCGGAAAGTGGAAATAAAAGAGAGTAGACTTTTTGTGAATGGCAAGCCCGTCTTATTAAAAGGGGTTAACAGACATGAAACGCATCCTAAATTCGGAAAGGCTGTTCCTTACGAAAGCATGATAGAAGATATTATGTTGATGAAACAGAACAACATTAATACGGTACGCACTTCGCATTATCCAAATGATCCTAGATGGTACAAGCTCTGTGATGAATATGGCTTATATGTTGTGGACGAAGCAGACTTGGAAACGCACGGCGCTAAGGAGAATCTGGGAAATAGTGAAAGTTGGAGACCGGCCTATCTAGATCGCCATCAACGAATGGTTCAAAGGGACAAAAACCATCCGTCAATTATTATCTGGTCTTTAGGGAATGAATCTTGGGGGCATGAAAACTTTAAAGCAGCACGCCAGGCTGTATTGGCAATTGATAGTACACGCCCCATACATTTTGAAAGTTATAATGAGGTGGCTGATATAGAGTCTACTATGTACCCTTCTGTGCAACATTTGCTTACAAGTGGACAAAAAGTAAGTGAAAAACCCTTCTTTATGTGCGAATACGGTCATGCGATGGGAAATGCGATCGGCAACCTAAAAGAATATTGGGATGTAATAGAAAATCACCCACGCTTAATTGGTGGATGTATCTGGGAATGGGTAGATCATGGATTAAACAAACAAATTCCTGGTGCTACAACTGGGCAATCGTATTTTGCATATGGCGGTGATTTTGGAGATAAACCAAATGATGGCAATTTCTGCATGGATGGCATTTTAACGCCCGATAGGAAGCCGACAGCTAAACTGGAAGAGGTTAAAAAAGTATATCAATATGTGAGCATGAAACCTGCCAATTTATTGCAGGGTACAGTGAGTATCCGCAATAAATATGCTTTTTTGAACTTAAATAATTTCGCCGTCGATTGGGTACTTACAGAAGACGGCAAAGAAATCCAAAAGGGTATCTTGCCACTGATTGATTTAGCAGCGGGTGATAGCACGATACTCAATGTGCCTGTACAGCAGCCCGCACTTAAGCCGGGGGCCTTGTATTATATGGAACTTAATGTGCGATCTATTAAAGATGAACGTTGGGCACCTAAGGGTCTACTGGTAGCCAAGGAGCAATTTAAAATGCCCTACCGCGTAGCACCTGCTATTAGCTTAACTGATACAACTTCCACGCTGCCTGATATTTTCGTGCTTCAGAAAGATGAAGAAGTGACCTTAATAGGGAAAGACTTCCATGTTGGGTTTAATAAAAAAACGGGTTCTATCTCTTCTCTTGCCTATGGAAATAACCAGTTAATTGAGGGGGCGCAGAAAGGTCCTCTGCTCAATATATATCGTGCTTCTTTAGACAACGATCAAGACAAGGACTGGGGAAAGGCAATACCTTGGGAGAAGGACGGCTATGATAGCTTACGCTATCATGTTAATGCTTTTAATATTAACAATGGCGACAGAAAATCTGTACAGATAACTTCGGCTATTGCCGCGGAAACCAAATCTGGCTACAGGGTTAACATGAACATGGTTTATACCATATACGGAAATGGGATGATTCACGTTGCTGCTTTTATCAACCCTGAACAGAATAAAGGTTTACCTTTAGCACGCATTGGATTCAGCATGGCACTTAATGCAGGCAATGAGCAGGTAGAATGGCTGGGAAGAGGTCCGCACGAAAACTATGTTGATAGAAAAGAGGCTGCTTTTTTTGGCAGATATCAAAATGTGGTGAGCAGTATGGCCGACCATTATATGCGTCCGCAAAGCATGGGAAATAGAGAAGATACGAAGTGGATTAAACTAAGCAGTCGCGATAATAGAGGGTTGATTTTGTTAGCTGACGATAAACTTAGCTTTAGTGCCTTGCATTATACGGAGCAAGATTTACATCAAGCGAAACATCCTTTTGAATTAAAAGAAAGGCCCGAAACAATTTTAAATATTGATTATGCCCAAAGAGGTCTGGGAAATGGTAGTTGTGGCCCAATCACTTTACCGAACTATCAGCTTGAGAAAAAACCGATTAATTTCAGCTTCAGTATTCTGCCTTATAATGCTACATATGGCGATGTAGCAGATTATGTGAGAAGGTTTTAGTTTAAAAGAAGTAGCAAGACATAAGTAGCAAGTAGCAAGACATGGTTATCGTTGTTCAATAATTAACTATTCAACGCCTTGACTACTCAACAAATTTAATTTGGCAATAAGACATCTGAAGGCGTATATAAAACAAAGTATCAAGATGGGTACTAATCTTGATACTTATGTCTAGCGTCTTGCTACTAAACCTTATTCAAAATAATTCAACGTTTGGAAACCACCTTTTTTTAGGTACTCTTCCTTACGCATAAGGTGCAGATCTGCATCCATCATATCTGTTACAAGCGCCTTTAAGTCGTACTTTGGTTTCCATCCCAATTTCGTTTGTGCTTTAGTAGCATCGCCTATTAACAAATCTACTTCTGTCGGTCTAAAATAAGTCGGATCTACTTTGACAACTGTTTGGCCAAATTTAATAGTACTGGGATCTATACCTAAGGCTGACAACCTTTCTTCATCTACATCGATAATGACGCCTTTTTCCTGCTCATTCTTGCCACTGAATTCAATTTCAATCCCTACATGCGCAAAGCTCATTCGAACGAAATCTCGAACGGTAGTGGTTACACCTGTGGCTATAACATAATCTTCAGGTTGATCTTGCTGCAAAATAAGCCACATCGCTTCTACATAGTCTTTTGCATGCCCCCAATCGCGCTGTGCAGATAAATTCCCTAAGAACAATCTTTCTTGCAGACCCAATGCTATTTTTGAAACTGCTCGGGTAATTTTCCTGGTAACGAATGTTTCTCCCCGTATAGGGCTTTCATGATTAAAGAGAATACCATTACAAGCGTACATCTTATACGCTTCACGGTAGTTTACGGTGATCCAATAAGCATACATCTTTGCAACGGCATAAGGTGAACGTGGATAAAAGGGTGTTGTTTCAGATTGGGGAACAGCCTGAACTAATCCATACAGTTCGGACGTTGATGCCTGATAAACACGACACTTATCTGTCATACCCAATAATCTCACCGCCTCTAAAATACGTAACATACCTAAACCGTCGGCATTAGCCGTATATTCGGGTGTGTCGAAACTAACTTTTACGTGACTTTGGGCAGCCAAATTATAAATTTCATCTGGTTGTGTTTCCTGTACAAGACGAATAAGGTTTGTGGAATCTGTTAAATCACCATAGTGCAACGTAAATTTGCGCCCCGTTTCATGTGGGTCATGGTACAAGTGGTCAATACGATCGGTATTAAACAAAGAGCTCCGACGTTTTACCCCGTGAACCTCATAGCCTTTCTTCAATAGGAATTCAGCCAAATAGGCTCCGTCCTGTCCTGTTATCCCTGTGATTAATGCTGTTTTCATATGTTAGCTATTCCTATTAACACGTTATTTATCTCCTTACTTAACCAAACGAAGCAGGTATTCACCGTACCCACTTTTCACCAGTGGCTGTGCAATATTTTTTAGCTGCTCTGCATTGATATATCCCATACGATAGGCAACTTCTTCAATACACCCTATTTTAAGTCCTTGCCGTTCTTCAATCACCTGAACAAATTGGCCCGCTTGCATAAGGGAGGCAATAGTGCCCGTATCTAGCCACGCAGTACCCCTACTGAAGACTCCTACTTTTAATCGGCCAGCCTGCAAATATGCTTTATTTACATCGGTAATCTCATATTCACCACGCGGAGAGGGCTTTATTTGTTTGGCAATAGTTACAACTGAATTATCATAGAAATAAATACCTGGAACCGCATAATTCGATTTTGGCTGCGTAGGTTTTTCTTCAATAGAGAGCACACGATTGCTTTTATCAAATTCTACCACACCATATCGCTCCGGATCAGATACCGGATAGGCAAACACCACCCCTCCTTCAGGATTTACACTTTGCTGCAATAGCTTGGATAAACCATCACCGTGAAAAATATTATCACCCAAAATGAGCGCAACCTTATCGTTACCTATAAATTCTTCCCCAATAACAAATGCTTGTGCTAAACCATTGGGCTCTTCTTGCACAGCATATGAGAATTTACATCCGATCTGTGCACCATCTCCCAAAAGTTTTTCAAAGTGAGGTAAATCATGGGGAGTTGAGATAATTAAAATCTCACTAATACCTGCCAGCATCAAGGTAGATAGCGGGTAGTAAATCATCGGTTTGTCGTAAACGGGCATCAGTTGTTTGCTTACCGCTAAAGTCAATGGATGTAAACGGGTGCCGGATCCCCCTGCTAAAATAATCCCTTTCATGAATATGTTTTTTCTTATTAGATGATCTGTTCTATTGCATTTTTAATTATTTCATCGTAAAAGTATTGATTTTTTGCCATATCGAAGAACGAAAGTAAGCTATAATAGGATGTTAGTATTAAAGGAATATTTTTCTTTAATCAATTTTTTTGTCGCTTTGGCTTGATCCAAACCGACGCAAAGATCAAGGCGGTGTAGGCTACCTTGCAACTGATTGCAAAGCATCACTGGCGCGTATTGGAGCCGTTTCACTTCCTCAATCCGCTTGGATATTGCAAGACGAGCAGATGTTCAAATGCTTTGCTGCTCGTTGCGTCGATATCCTCCAAGGCCGTTCTTTCCACTCACAGGCCTATATTTAAGGCTGAAGATAATACGTTTGGTTAAAAGTAAAGCCCTTCGTTCTGCCAAAATATCGCCTAGGAAATTTGCGGTTTGCACGTTGATGCACGACCGCTTGTAGCAAAGTTCCAAGCGATGAGTTTCTTTGACTACTTTCTTTGCGGAAAAGAAAGTAGTTGGCGGAGTCGCTGCCATCAAGCGACAAAATAAACGTTCCTTTTTCGGAAATAAACAACCATAGCTCACCTTGCATATACAAGCAACTTTAGTTATGTTTAACCTACAAATTTTAAATATGATCAAGAACATTATATTCGACTTTGGAGGCGTATTAGTCGATTGGAATCCAAAGTATCTTTATAAAAAGCTTTTCGCAAACGAAGCCGACATGGCAGACTTTTTGGAAAACATCTGCACGTCAGACTGGAATGAGCAACAAGATGAAGGAAGAACACTAAGAGCGGGAACAGATTCTTTAGTAGCACTCCACCCCGAAAAGACCGCGCTAATTGAAGCGTATTATAGCCGATGGGAAGAAATGCTAGCGGGCCCGATTGAAGGTACGGTGGATATCTTGCAGAAATTAAAGAATGCAGGCACTTATGGTTTGTATGGCTTAACCAACTGGTCAACTGAAACATTCCCTATTGCACTTGCCAGATTTGACTTTTTTTCTTTATTTGATGGAATACTTGTTTCCGGCACCGAGAAAATCCGTAAGCCTGATCCGGCCTTTTATCGATTACTGCTAAGCCGATACAACCTACAGGCTGGTGAGTGTCTGTTTATAGATGACAATCAAAGGAATACGGATGCCGCTATCAAATTTGGTATTCAATCTATTAACTTTAAACATCCGGAACAATTATTAAAAGAGCTAAATGCTCATGGGGTATTTTTATAACCCTATCTTTTGGTACGGCTAACAAGCCAGATAATAATTGCGATTACTATTAATACGAGGAATACTCCTACATATACACCTCCTTTAAAAACACCTGCAATAAAATCGCAGCCACTAATTGTAGTTAATAAAAGGAGAGCAACGGGCCAAATAATATATTGTGTTCTTTTCATGTAATTGATGTTTTTCTATTAACTTGACGTAGGTCCAAAAAGTTTTTGCTGCATGAAAAATTTCTTAAGTTTGTTAGATGGAAAGCTATAAACAGAAGATAGCATTAAGCAATGTACGATTTTTTGCTCATCACGGATATTACCCTGAAGAACAGATACTTGGAAATGAATTTTTATTAAACATTGAATGCTACGTTGCTTATATAGGTGGGAAAGAAGACTTGCTGGAGAATACTGCAAATTATGAAACACTGTACCAGCTTGCGAAACAGCAAATGCAACAACCTAAAAAATTACTGGAAACAGTAGTCGAAAATATCTTACATGCAATAAAAGATAAATTCCCACAGCTAAGCGAAATAACTGTTAACATCAGAAAAAGTAACCCTCCATTTGGAGGAGATACCGCAACAGCAGAGGTAAGTTTAACCTGGGAAAAGCATTAATAAAAAACCTAATTGATAAATAACTCATAATATTTACATGCATAACCATATTACATCCGATATACTGGATCTATTTAAACAAGTTATAGGTGAGAGCAGATTGATCTATACTGTTGAAGAACTTGACACGTATGCGCACGATGAGACTGAAGATTTACGTTTCTACCCAGAAGTGGTGGCTTTACCTGAAACACCTGAAGAAATTGCAGCGCTTATTAAAATATGTAATAACCATCAGGTTCCGGTGACTCCTCGAGGAGCTGGAACAGGTCTTTCAGGCGGATCGTTGGCTATTAATGGGGGATTGATGATTGCTATGCAACGGATGAATAAAATTATTGAGATTGACGAACGTAATTTGCAGGCAATTGTAGAGCCCGGCGTTATAACCGAAACATTTATCAATACGGTTGCAGAAAAAGGATTCTTGTATCCCGTTGATCCGGCAAGCAAAGGTTCTTGCTTTATCGGTGGCAATATTTCCCACGGAAGTGGCGGGCCGAGGGTGGTAAAGTATGGAACGATCAGGGAATATGTACTGAACCTGCAAGTGGTGCTTCCTAATGGGGAGATCATATGGACGGGTGCCAATACGCTAAAGTATGCGGCGGGTTATAACCTTACCCAGCTATTTATCGGATCGGAAGGCACATTAGGTATTGTATGCAAAGCCGTACTAAAACTGATACCCAAACCTAGTCAGGATATTCTGTTATTAGCTTCTTTCGCTTCAAACGAAGAGGCCTGTGAAGCCGTTGGTGCTATCTTTAGGCAGGGAATCGTTCCTTCTGCGCTCGAATTTATGGAGAGAAGAGGTGTTGAATGGGTGATGGAACATGATCAAATTCAGTTCGATCTTCAGGATAACATGCAAGCTTTCTTATTAATAGAGGTAGATGGCAATAGTATGGATGAACTGCTTACCCAATGTGAGCAAGTAAATATAGTATTGGAAGAAAATAACTGTATAGATGTGTTGCTGGCAGATGCAGCAAGCCAGAAAGAATCTTTATGGCACTTGCGCCGTACAATGGCAGTGTCTATCAAATCCAACTCTATCTATAAGGAGGAAGATACCGTTGTACCAAGGGCAACCCTTCCTGCTCTTATCAAAGGGATAAAAGAGATCGGTGCCGTTTATGGGTTTGAGTCGGTTTGTTATGGACATGCCGGCGATGGTAACTTACATGTGAACATACTGAAAGGAAGGATGACCGACGAAGATTGGAAGCACAAATTAAAAGAAGGTATCAAAGAAATTTTTGAGCTCACCATTCATTTGGGAGGAACTATTTCAGGTGAACATGGCATAGGCTTGGTACAACGTGAATACATGCCTTTGAAATATTCGGAACTGCATCTTAACCTCATGCGCGGCATAAAAAAAGTATTCGACCCGAACAATATCTTAAACGCTGGGAAAATATTTTAAAAGACACAAGTAGTAAGATAAAGCGCAGTGTCAAGTAAATTGTTGAATCGTTAAGTAGTTGAATCGTTAAATGGTTGAATTGTGCATAACCAGCAATCTTGATACCAATAACTCGTAACTGGCAACTCACAACTAAGATAGTCTTGATACTTACGTCTTGCTACTTGATACTAATATTAACACATAAAACACATGAACAAAACATTGATTTTAGCCACCATTCTTGCCGCAGGCACCGCCAAAGCTCAACAAAATCAACAAATCCTCACACCGGAGCTTTTATGGAAATTGGGTCGGGTTTCTGCCGAGACAATAAGTCCGGATGGGAAAACTGCCATCTATGGCGTCACGTATTACAATCTTGACGAAAATAATAGTGAGCGAAACTTATACCAGATACCCCTTCAGGGTGGTAAAGCCACGCAATTAACAAACACACCTGGCGGTGAATCTGTAGTGCATATTGATAAGGCGACGGGCGACATCATTTATCTTAGCAAGGGCCAGTTGTGGCTATTAGAACACCAAACGCAAGCAGCAAAACAGCTCACCAAATTTGAAGGTTCACTCAGCAACGTAAAGCGTTCACCTGATGGTAAACATCTGTTATTTTCACAGGAAGTAGCGCTTCAACAAGTCCAAAGTGCCGACAAATATGCCGACTTAAAAAAATCAAATGCTTACATTTTTGATGCGTTAAACAATAGACATTGGGATACTTGGTTCAATGGAAAATTCTCTCATGTTTTTTATGCTTCTTATGAAGATGGTGTAGTAGGCAAAGCTGTCGACATCATGAAAGATGAGCCCTATTTTAGTCCACAACAACCTTTTGGAGGAGCAGAAGATATAACCTGGAGCCCAGATGGAAAACAGATTATTTATGTATGTAAAAAGAAGTTTGGTACCGAATATGCCGTAAGTACAAATACAGATCTTTACTTATATGATCTGGGAAGTAAGCAAACAACAAATCTTACGGAAGGCCGGATGGGATATGATGTAGCTCCCTCATTTAGTCCGAACACCCAACAACTAGCTTGGCTAAGTATGAAAGAAGATGGTTATGAATCTGATAAGAATGACATTATCGTGCGTGATCTGGCATCGTCTAACACCTTTAATCTTACTGAAAAATGGGACGAAACCGTTTCTAGTTATAGCTGGAGCAATGACGGTTCCAAGATATGGTTCATAGCACCCACCAAAGGGACTATGCAGCTTTTTGAGATTAGCCTTAACAAAGATTTAAGCAAAGTTGGCGCGAATCAAATAAAACAATTAACTACTGGCGATTTTGATATTACAAACATCAATGGACAACAAGGAAATGTACTCTTACTAACCCGCACAGACATGAATCATGCTGCTGAACTTTATACTTTTAATATAAAGAATAAGGAATTAAAGCAGCTTACTACTGTTAACGATATGCTAAATGCTTCGCTGGCAAAGAGTAAGGTAGTTGGAAGGACAACCAAGGCTACTGATGGAAAAGATCTCTTTTCTTGGGTAATCTACCCACCAGACTTTGATGCCAATAAGAAATATCCAACCCTATTATATTGCCAAGGTGGTCCACAAGCTGCGTTATCACAATTTTATTCTTACCGTTGGAATATGCAGTTGATAGCCGCACAGGGTTACATTGTGATTGCTCCAAATAGAAGAGGCATGCCCGGTCATGGTGTAGAATGGAACAAATCAATCAGTGGGGACTGGGGGGGACAGCCTATTAGGGATTATTTATCTGCTATTGATGATTTAACCAAGGAACCATATGTGGATAAAGATCGTTTGGGCGCTGTTGGTGCCAGTTATGGTGGGTACTCCGTATATATGCTTGCAGGTGTACATGAAAACAGATTTAAAACCTTTATCGCACACGACGGTCTCTTCGATATGCGGAGTTGGTATGGCACTACCGAAGAACTCTTCTTTGCTAATAAGGAGCTAGGCGGAGCATATTGGGGCGAGAATCCGCCTGCGGGGTATACAAAATTTAATCCTATTTCTTATGCCGACAAGTGGAATACTCCTATTCTTGTGGTACAAGGAGGTCAGGATTTTAGAGTAGGCGTTGAACAAGGCTTAGGTGCTTTTCAATTGGCACAACTTAAAGGTATAAAAAGTAGACTACTCTACTTGCCAGATGAAAACCACTGGGTTTTACAACCTCAAAATGCTATTGTATGGCAACGAGAGTTTTTTAACTGGTTGAAAGAAACCCTGTAGATTTGTTGATCGCGGAGACGTTAAGTAGTTGAGTATAAAAGTAGTTAACCTTCCTACTCAACTACTTTTATACCTAACGATTCAACTATTTCCCTATTTAACGTCTCCACTATCTCCCTAATTAACGACTCAACTACTTCTAAAATAATTTCGCTGGATAAACCCCTTTTTCTACAAGCGATGAAATACACTTTTGCACAATCGGTTTATCTTCCTTATAAGTCACGCCAAACCATACTTCTGAAGTAGGAATAACTTTAAAAGTTGCTTTTCCAGACTTTATCAATTTATCTGCCACCAAGGGAATAAAGAACTCGGCTTTTGGTTTATCCAGATTCGCTTCCACGAAGTCGACAAAAAGCTTTTTGCTTTCCTCAAAAACAGCTGGCGTGAAGCCCCAGAAATTCATGGATACACGCGTATCTTTGGAAATCTCTGTTTCTACCCCCCCTTCTTCATAGAAAACCTTTTTTTCGCCATTCACTTCCTTAAAGTACACTTGTGTACGTTCGTTAATGCCTACCATGTTGCCGGCACTATTCACTTCGCACACTCCTCTAGAAACGGTACCATGATCTGACAACGTTTTATCCACCTGGTATCCCATTAGTGAAAAGGTATGATCATTTACCTCAGAAGTCAGAAATTTTGCCATTTTCTCAAAGGCTTCGTATCCATAAAAATCGTCCGCATTAATCACACAAAAAGGTTCCTTTACTTGCGCATGAGCTTCCAATACGGCATGTGCTGTTCCCCAAGGTTTTGCTCTTTCAACCTCTTTATCAATTCCGTATTTTCTGAGGTCTGTTCCTTGATATACATAGTCAGTTTCTATTTTTCCTTGTAATTTTGGTTCAAAGATAGCTTTGAAGGCATCAGCAAATTCCTCGCGAATAATAAAGCTCACTTTTCCGAACCCTGCTTTGATAGCATCATAAATTGAATAATCGATAATTGTTTCGCCATTCGGACCAAAGGCATCTATTTGTTTCATACTTCCGTAACGGCTAGCCATTCCTGCTGCTAGAATTAGTAGGGTGGGTTTCATTTTCTCCTTTTTTTTGTTTAATAAATTTTATAATTCGTATGGTTATTTTCGTTTTCTTCCTATTAAAGAAGCAATAATAGCGGTACCTAATTTAGCCAAAAATTTTACTCCTTCTCGTCCTAACGTGCGGGAGGCCGTTTTTGTCATAGCTTCCATCGGAGTATCTCCTCGGCTTGTGCGTTGCGTAGGCTTTTTTTCCTGTTCCTGCTCCGTCACTTGTCTGCTGGCGTTTTGTTCTTCTAAGATATCGGCTGCACTCCTCGAATTAATTGGATTTTTATACTTTGCAAAAATTTCGGATTGTTGTATCAACGCATCATAACTTGCTTTATCTAACGGCCCCATATTTGCTCTTGGTGGAATAAGGTGTGTAGCAACAACTTCCGTAGGAATTCCTTTATCATTCAAAACGGTTATGACGGCTTGCCCAGTACCTAAGCTGGTGAGCGTTTTGTCGATTTCATAAAAATCCGAATGAGGGTATGTTTTCGCAGTCTTTCTTAGTGCTTCTGCATCATTGGGTGTAAAAGCACGTAAGGCATGCTGTATTCTATTACCTAACTGTCCAAGCACTGTGTCTGGCACATCAGTAGCAGCTTGTGTACAGAAAAATACACCAACTCCTTTTGACCGAATCAAGCGGACAATTTGTTCAATCTTATTCAAAAAGGCTTTGGAAGCACCATTAAAAAGGAGATGGGCTTCATCAAAAAAGAAGATAAGCTTTGGTTTATCAAGATCTCCTACTTCCGGTAAATTAGTAAATAGCTGTGAGAGCAAGCTTAATAAAAAGGTCGAAAATAGTAGCGGTTGGGATTGAATATCAGAAATGTTCAAGAGACTAATAACTCCCTTGCCATCTACACGCTGAAATAAATCATTGATATCCAAGGCAGGTTCTCCAAAAATTTGGGCAATACCCTGCTGTTCCAGTGCAACTACTTTACGCAATATAGTTGTAGATGTAGACGAACTGATTTTCCCATAGCTCTCCTTTATTTCGTTAGCGCCTTCTTCTGTTGTTAAATAATTGAGCAATTTCTTGAGATCGGCTAGGTCGATAACAGCCAGCGATTTATCTTCAGCGTACTTAAAGAGAACCGAAAGAACACCCGTTTGCGTGTCATTCAAATCTAATACTCTGCCAAGAAGTATGGGGCCGAAGTCAATCACTTTAACCCGCATGGGGGCGCCTAATTTACCTGTTAAAGAATAAAGCTCTACCGGAAAACCTGCTGGCACGAAAGGTCGTCCCAACGCTTGTCCACGCTCTTCTAAGGCAGGGTTTGTTTTCCCAGGCTCATGTAAGCCGGATAAATCACCTTTTACATCTAACATAAAAACAGGCACGTTCGCATCCGACAATTGCTCTGCAATCAGCTGTAAGGTACGCGTTTTTCCCGTTCCTGTGGCACCGGCGATTAAGCCATGCCTGTTCATCATTTTAAGGGCGAGATTTACCTCGGCCTTTGCGATGATCTCTCCGTTTAATAAACCTGCTCCAAGGTAAATAAAGTCACCTTTAGGCTGGTAGGAGGCGGTTATTTTAGATACAAATTGTTCTTGATCAGCCATATATCATAAAGTTAAGCTGGCGAAAGTTACATAATTAGACCTTCACCGCAAAATTATCGCGAATTTCACACAAGAATTATTCCGTTATAGCTTTTATTTACGGTTCTTGACGTATTTTTCCAGCCAGGTATCCATTTCCCAAAACGTATGCATAATAGATTCTTTCGCTCTATAGCCATGAAATTCTTTCGGTAATAAAACTAAACGAACGATACCGCCATGTCCTTTGATAGCGCTGTATAAGCGTTCACTTTGAACAGGGAAAGTACCAGAGTTTTCATCATCGATACCGTGGGTCATCAACAAAGGTGTTTTTATTTTATTAGCAAAACTAAAAGGCGACATCTGGTAGTAAACTGATGGGGCCTCCCAGTAGGTACGTTCTTCATATTGAAAACCAAATGGTGTGAGTGTTCTGTTATAAGCACCACTACGTGCAATACCAGCCGCAAAATAGTCGGTATGCGCCAATAGATTGGCCGTCATAAATGCCCCATAAGAATGCCCCCCGACAGCAATTCTGTTTCTATCCGCTACCCCCATTCCTACCACATAATCTATTACCGCCCGAGCATTTTCCTGTACTTGCGCTACAAAAGTATCATTGGGCTCCTCGTCTCCTTCACCTACAATAGGCATATCTGTTTGATCCAAAATGGCATAACCTCTTGTTACCCAGTAAACAGGTGACCTAAAGGCTAATCGGGTAAAACGATAAGGGGATCCCTTTACCTGTCCTGCTGCTTTCAAACTTTTAAACTCCCTAGGATATGCCCACATCAATACGGGTAGGGGCCCCTGCTCTTTTGTATAACCCTTAGGTAAATATAAAGTGGCCGTTAATTTGATACCGTCTTTACGGGGATACGACAATTGTTGCTTGCTAACACCTTTTAAACTTGGATATGGATCAGGAAAGGACGTCAATGATACACCATTTCTATTTTTGAGGTCGATACGGTATAAATTTGGGGGCTCTTCGGTTGATTCACGCGATACATATACAATGCCCTTATTATTAAAAAAGATTGGTTCTTCATAATAAGGCGCACGCGATTTAAAAAGGGTATCCTTTTTATCTGTCATCAAATCCCACTTCAGCAGGAACGGTCGATCGCCTTCTGGCGAGGCGCCCGTTCCTATTGTAAAGGTAACTGGCAAAGTGCCCTTTTCGAAAAGTAACACCTTTGTATGGAACTTTCCATTTACAGTAACAAAATCACCGGGGTCGCTATAGCTATCTTCTGTAGATCTATCTGCTACAATTTTTACTACTTGCAGATTGCTTGGATTTAACAAGGTTATTTTTTCACTGCGATCTTTTTGCCATTGCTCTCGTAACAGGGCATATTGCCCATTACCCCAAACTATATTACTAAAACGCAAGGTAGTTTCAGCAAACTTTCTTTTATCTTCACCGAAGGGTGCCTTCAGGGTATAAACCAAATCCCGTATAGATGCTTTTTTATTTGGATCTCCCCCATCTTGTGCCTCAACCCAGTATAAGGTTGATGGCATATCAGTACGCCAGGAATAATTTCTCGGTCCTTTGATAACAGCATCAAAACCGGTTGGCAAATTTTCAGCCAGTGGAGATAAATGGAGGGCCTTCACTTCTTTTCCTTTTGCATTGTATATACTGGTTTGAAAGGGAAAAGAATAAATAGGCACTAGATAGGAGTAAGGTTTCTGAACCTTCTGTACCAACAGGTATTTACCGTCGGGTGAAAATGATATTTCTCGATAGATGGCAGGAGTGGCAACAGCCACTTCTTTCCCTTCCACGTCTACGTTATATAACTGCGAGCTAAGAAAATAATCCATTAACTTTTCATCATATGGATTCTTTAAAAGATTCTGGTAGGTGCGCGAAGGAGCAGCTTTGCCTAAATTTTCTTGTATAATTGGGCCTTTCGGTACCGCATCTTCTACTGGTCTTTCTCCTCTGTTATCAACAATAAATTGCGCTAAAATATATGCTCCATTGGGAGCCCACTGTAACGTATTCCCATAGGCATCATTTAAATACCTGCTACTCAATTTTCGGGCAATACGCCTTTCAACATCTGCCAACCACAACTCTACTCCTTCTTTAGTAGCATTGCTGAAGGCGATATACTTCTCATCTGGACTCCAGGTAATATTCCCAATGCGTGCGTTCGCTGGCAATCCCTCAAATGTTTGGTCATCAGTCGACTTAATTTCCTGCAGAGACATTTTTGTATAAGTAATCGCTACCGCAGAAGCGTTATTTAATGGGTTGATGCGTAGCCCCGCCAAACCTAATATAGGTTGCGAAACATCTTCGATACTTGGATAGTCGGGAGATTGCAGCAATAGGAGCTTATTTCCGCTTTTAGAGAAATGCACTATTGGTGTACTGGGCGCCTCTAGCAGTTCTTGTATGCTGGCGGGAGGTGTTTGATAGGTAAGATTTATCTGAGCGGAAACGCTTAAAATATTGAGAAGTACAAATAAACTAAGTAGAGTTTTTTTCATCTGTATATAATTATTTATGAGTAAAGTTTCTCATTGGCATAAATGAGCTCGTTACACTCGGTTTGTTTTTTAAAGGTGATAAAGCTATCATGATTTATTTTTCACTTTTTGTATGTTTTTCAGCTGCGTTCAAGAAAGCGCTACGCTTAGTTCATTCCACTATGTGATTGGCAAATCATGATGGTTTCATTGAAATAGCTAGTTTTTATCGTTGATGATGTTCAATATATATGCAGGCTTGACACAGCATATGCCCCTGCCCGTAAATTTATTTAAAAACAAAGAAATAGTATTTTTTTAGGATGCACCACTTGTTGATTTTTTAGATTTTGCTGCAATATGACAATAATTGCTTAAAATACATAGCTAAAACAAACAAAAAAGCCGCAAATGTGAAGACATTGCGGCTTTTTCATTGAATAATTCTATTTATTTCTTGTCGTCATCTTTTACCTCTTCAAAATCAACGTCCGTAACCTCATCAGGGTTTCCGGCTTGTTGAGACGGTTCACCTTGAGGAGCTTCTTGTGCGCCTGCTTCTTGTGAAGCTTTATACATTTCTTCAGAAGCAGCATTCCATGAGGCTTGAAGTTCATTTTGTGCAGTCTCCATCGCGGCGAAATCTTTAGCGGCATAGGCCTCTTTCAATTTCGTTAAACCACTTTCTATAGGAGCCTTCTTATCTGCACCAATTTTATCTCCATATTCTTTCAGTTGTTTTTCTGTAGAGAATATGAGTGCATCAGCTGCATTCAGCTTATCGACTTCCTCCTTAGCTTTTCTATCTGCATCTGCATTTGCTTCCGCATCTGCTTTCATTTTCTTGATCTCTTCATCACTCAATCCTGAAGAAGCTTCGATACGGATTTTTTGTTCCTTACCTGTTGCTTTATCTTTGGCAGATACATGCAATATACCATTTGCATCGATGTCAAATGTTACTTCAATTTGAGGTACGCCACGAGGTGCAGCAGGAATACCATCCAAGTGGAAACGACCAATGGTACGGTTCTGTGCAGCCATAGGGCGTTCACCTTGTAAAATATGTATCTCTACAGAAGGCTGATTATCCGAAGCAGTAGAGAAAGTTTCTGATTTCTTAGTTGGAATAGTTGTATTGGCTTCAATAAGCTTTGTCATAACACCACCCATTGTTTCAATACCCAGTGATAAAGGTGTAACGTCTAACAACAATACATCTTTTACTTCACCAGTTAACACGCCACCTTGTATTGCAGCCCCTAATGCAACCACCTCATCTGGGTTAACCCCTTTTGAAGGTTCTTTGCCAAAGAAACTTTTAACAGCCTCTTGAATAGCAGGGATACGGGTTGACCCACCAACCAAGATGATTTCATCAATATCACTTGTGGATAGACCTGCATTTTTCAATGCTGACTTACAAGGATCAATGGTACGCTTAATTAAATCAGCTGCTAAGGACTCAAATTTAGCACGACTCAATGTACGCACCAAATGTTTAGGCCCAGTTGCATCTGCCGTAATGTAAGGTAAATTAATTTCAGTAGAGGAGGTACTTGACAACTCAATTTTAGCTTTCTCAGCAGCCTCTTTCAAGCGTTGCAATGCCATTGCATCTTTGCTTAAATCTAAACCAGCATTATCTGTTTTGAATTCTTCTACCAACCAATCAATAATTACTTGGTCAAAATCATCACCACCTAAGTGTGTATCGCCATCTGTAGATTTCACCTCAAATACACCATCTCCTAATTCTAAAACAGACACGTCATGTGTTCCACCACCACAGTCGAACACCGCGATCTTCATATCTTTATGCGCTTTATCTAAGCCATACGCTAATGCAGCTGCAGTAGGTTCATTAATGATACGTTTCACATTTAAACCCGCTATTTCACCTGCCTCCTTGGTTGCTTGACGTTCAGCATCGTTAAAATAAGCTGGTACCGTAATAACCGCATCTGTAACTTCTTGTCCTAAAAAGTCCTCAGCAGTTTTTTTCATTTTCTGCAAGATCATGGCAGAAAGTTCCTGTGGAGTATATTTACGGTCGCCAATCTCCACACGTGGCGTATTGTTATCGCCTTTAATCACTTTATAAGGAACGCGAGAAGCTTCAGTGGTTACTTCATCAAAGCTCCTTCCCATAAACCTCTTGATGGAGTAAACGGTTTTCTGAGGATTTGTTATCGCTTGACGTTTAGCAGGGTCACCTACTTTACGTTCTCCATTATCAACAAAACCTATAATTGAAGGAGTGGTACGTTTTCCTTCGTTGTTTGCTATAACTACCGGCTCATTACCTTCCATTACTGCAACGCAAGAGTTGGTAGTACCTAAGTCAATTCCAATAATTTTAGACATATCGTATTTATTTTTTTAATTTACTAATTGCTTTGTTTTATTGTATTTATCAATGCCTATGCCAAGCCTTATTTTACGACATATTGGCAGTGCACAACAAGGTATTAACTGATAGTGAGTGGATAGTAATTATTAAACTATCTGACGGCTCAGATAGTTAGGAGCACTTCTAACTGATGCTTACTAATACCAAAATAGCTTTTCGTTTGCGCTATTTGCTGTCGTATACGTTCTTTTTTATCAAGAGAAATCTCTTTCGTGCGAACGCCAACAATGAGCACATTCTTGGGAGTATGGGCATCTGAAATGAATTCGATTACCTTGGTTTTATAACCAAAATATTCCAGGATCAATGCGCGCAACCCATCTGTCAACATTTCAGCCTGTCGTTCTAGAAAAATGCCATATCTGGTAAGTACCTCAAGTTCATTGGTTACTTTATGCTGCTCCATTTGACGACGGATCTGTTTATGGCAACAGGGTGCCACAACGATGAGTTTAGCTCCGGATTTGATTCCTTGATAAATAGCATCGTCTGTAGCCGTGTCACAGGCATGCAAGGCAATAAGCAGATCAATATTATCGCATCTATAGTCGGCTATGGAGCCTTCCTCAAATGTTAATAAATTGAAACCAGTTTTCTGTGCGATCTTATTACATAAATCAACCAGGTCTTTTCGATACTCAACCCCTGTTATATGTGTTTGTTCGAGCTTTAATACCTGATGCAAGTAATCATAGAGCGCAAAAGTTAAATACCCTTTTCCAGATCCCATATCTACCACGTGCTTAATATGTTCTCCACCAACCTCATTTATTAATGGCCTGAGTAATTCTATATAGTGGTTTATCTGCTTATACTTGTCTTGTGCATTCTTATAAACATTGCCAGCTGCATCGGTAATATTCAAATCATGCAAATATCCTTTTTCGGAAGAGGCTGTAATCGCTCGCTTTTTCTGCTTGTCGTGCACCACATCTGGCCTTTGAATGAAGCTGGGTTTCTCTTTTCTAAGTGCTATTTTTCCCTTATTTTTAAATTGGATGATGCTATCAAATTGGGTGGTAAATAAGGTAGCCATCTTAAAATCATGCTGCAAATAAGAAAGGAGTAAATCTATTCCTTCTTTACGATTATAATTCTTGACGACATCGCGTGTCTTATAGCGGTAGGTAAAAGTCAGCTTCAGTTCACCTTTTAAAAGAACTTCTCTTATATAAATATTTTTGAGCTGCTCTTCTGCACCTTTATAATTTCCCAAAGATAATTTAACAAAAGTTGCTGTTTCAAAGCTATCCTTGAGCAATAATTCAAACTCCTCGATTGGCAATATCATTTATTAAAAATTTTCATTTTAAATGCAAAGGTAGGTATAATCATTTCAATCATAATAGCGCACTATTTATAAAAAAAAATCCCCTACGATTGCAGGGGATTTTCTTTTTTTTGAAAGGAACTAATCTTCCTTTGTTTCTTCGTCTGCCTCTTTTCCACCATCCAACTCATCTTGCCATTTTTTTAGCTCGTCAAGTTTACCATCAGCAGCTAATTTAGCTTGCTCAGGCCAAGTATCAGTAACAGCAGTGTTAAACTGATCGCCAGCTTCCGAAAGGATTGCTTTCAACTCCTCAGCAGTTTTAGCAGCTACATCGCTGAAGCTTACTACGCCCGCCGCAACAAATACCTCAGCAATCTTAGGGCCTACACCTTCAATGATAGTAAGGTCATCACCTTTAGCCGCTTTCTTCGTTCCGCTTGCTTTAGCCTTTGTTTCAACTTTATCAGTCTCTACTTTATCGGCTTCCACTTTATCGGTCGCTTCTACTGCTATCGCTTCAGTTTTCTTCTTACCTGAACGACGACGTGTGGTTTTCTTTTCTACTTTGGCTTCACCTTTTGCATAAATCTCATTATAATCTACCAACTCGATTAGTGCAACTTCAGCGTTATCTCCAGCGCGATTGGCCAGTTTGACAATACGTGTGTAACCGCCCGGGCGATTTGCTACTTTCTCAGAAATTTCGCGGAACAAAATAGTTACCGCCTCTTTATCTTTAACATAGCTAAATACAGTACGACGTGAATGTGTAGTATCATTCTTTGATTTAGTAATCAAAGGTTCTACATAGCTACGTAATGCTCTAGCTTTTGCCAATGTAGTCGTAATACGCTTATGTTTGATAAGCGAAACAGCCATGTTAGACAATAAGGCCTTACGATGGCTATCAGTGCGGCCTAAGTGATTGATTTTTTTTCCGTGTCTCATTTTGTTTTGTTTTGTGCATACCGTCTCCGCATCGTATCGAGCAATGGAGGGAATTATGCAACAGGTCGCTAAATATTAAATAATTTTATTCTTCGTCTAATTTATACTTAGACAGATTCATACCAAAAGACAAGCCCTTTGATTTAACCAGTTCCTGAATCTCAGTAAGTGACTTTTTACCAAAATTTCTGAACTTAAGCATATCTGCCACATCATAAGAAACTAGTTCTGCAAGACTGCGGATATCCGCTGCTTTTAAACAATTCAAAGCCCTTACTGAAAGATCTAGATCAACTAGTTCCGTTTTTAGAATCTTACGCATATGCAAGATCTCTTCATCTACCTCTTTAGTTTCTTCTTTTGTTTGAGACTCTAATAAGATGTTCTCATCGGAGAATAACATAAAGTGATGAATCAAGATTTTAGCAGCTTCTTTCAATGCATCCTCAGGATGGATTGAACCATCCGTAGAAATATCCAATAAAAGTTTTTCGTAATCTGTTTTCTGCTCTACACGAAAGTTCTCAATTGTGTACTTTACATTCTTGATTGGTGTATAGATAGAATCAATTGCTATTACTCCTACTGCTGCATCGGCAACTTTATTTTCTTCAGCATTGATGTAACCACGACCCTTATTTACAGTAAGCTCAACCTCTAAAGTTACGGAGCTTTCCATATTACAGATCACTAAATCAGGATTAAGTACGGTAAAATTGTTAGAATGATTGGTAATATCACCAGCTTTAAATTGATCCTGACCGTTGATGATTACAAAAATCTTCTCAGAATCTCCAGATTCACCTGTCTTTTTGAAACGTACTTGCTTCAAATTTAAGATGATCTCAGTAACATCTTCAACAACACCTGTGATGGTTGAAAATTCATGAGAAACACCAGAGAAACGAACAGAAGTAATTGCATAACCTTCTAGCGAAGATAACAAAATACGGCGTAGAGCATTACCTATGGTTACACCGAAACCCGGCTCTAACGGACGAAATTCAAACGTTCCGTCAAACTCCGTGGATTTTTGCATGATAACTTTATCCGGTTTCTGAAATGCTAAGATTGCCATTTATTTCTAATTAATTATTTGATTGAAATGATTGCTGTATAAACAGGTAAGCAAACCAATAATATGGCATGCTTACTTGCTGCATAGACTATTTAGAATATAATTCGACGATTAATTGTTCCTTGATATTTTCAGGAATTTCATCGCGACTAGGATAGTTTAAGAACTTACCAGTAAGTCCATTAGCATCCCATTCTAACCAGCTATATTTATTTAGTTTTCTACCTGCAACAGAGCTTGAAATAGCTTCCAAAGTCTTTGAACGTTCCCTAACAGCGATAACATCGCCAGGTTTCACGCTAAAAGAAGGAATATTTACTACTGCTCCGTTTACGGTGATATGTTTGTGTCCTACTAATTGACGGGCTCCAGAACGTGTAGGTGCAATACCTAAACGGTAAACCGTATTGTCTAAACGAGCCTCTAAAAATCTAAGCAAATTCTCCCCTGTAATTCCTTCTTTTGCAGAAGCTTTAACAAACAGGTTTGCAAATTGACGCTCCAATACACCGTACGTGTATTTAGCTTTTTGTTTTTCTAGCAACTGAATAGCGTATTCAGATTGCTTTCCACGACGTTTTGAAACACCGTGCATCCCTGGAGGATAATTTTTACGCTCCAATGCTTTATCAGGACCAAAAATTGGTTCTCTGAATCTACGGGCGATTTTGGACTTAGGTCCGGTATATCTTGCCATTTTTTTCTCTTTAAAGTATCATCTAGCCCAAGGCTAGTGAATCTTAGCTTTAAACTCTATTAAATTAAACTCTTCTCCTTTTTGGTGGACGACAACCATTGTGCGGAAGCGGTGTAATATCTTTGATTGAAGTTACTTCAATTCCTTGTGTCTGTAAAGTACGGATAGCCGACTCGCGCCCTGCTCCAGGTCCTTTAACAAACACTTCAACTTTACGCAAACCTAAATCATGCGCCACTTTACCGCAGTCATTGGCAGCTTGAGAAGCTGCATATGGGGTATTCTTTTTAGAACCTTTGAAGCCCATCTTACCAGCAGACGACCAAGAAATCGTTTGACCTTGGTTATTCGTAAGTGTTACGATGATATTATTAAAAGTTGCATTGATATGAGCCTGGCCAACAGGTTCAATCACCACAATACGCTTCTTGGTTACTTTTTTACTTTTAGCCATTGTATTGTATCAATTATTATTTAGTAGCTTTTTTCTTGTTAGCAACAGTCTTACGTTTTCCTTTACGGGTACGTGAGTTGTTTTTAGTACGTTGGCCACGAAGTGGTAAACCTTTACGGTGACGTAAACCACGGTAACAACCAATATCCATTAAACGTTTAATGTTCAACTGCACTTCTGAACGCAATGAACCTTCAACCTTTACACGGTCGTTTATAATGGTACGTATCGCGGTTAACTGATCGTCAGTCCACTCTTGTACTTTTACATCCTCACTGATACCGGCTTCAGCTAAAATACTCTTTGCTGTTGAAAGGCCGATACCAAAAATGTAAGTGAGTCCTATAACTCCTCTTTTGTTTCTTGGTAAATCTATACCTGCTATCCTTGCCATATTATTATTTAATGCGTTTAGTAGGGATAAGGCTTCGGCATAAAGAGTGGGTTTGTCCCACACGCTCCGTCTACAGCCTCAAACCTTTTTTTTTAACCTTGACGTTGTTTATACTTAGGGTTCTTTTTGTTAATCACAAACACTTTACCCTTACGGCGGATGATTTTACAATCTGCGCTACGTTTTTTAATAGATGCTCTAACTTTCATCTCTATAATTATTCGTTGTTTATCCTTTATCAGACTTGAGCCCTCTTGCTCTTGTCTTTTATTTGTTTTAAATCAAGAAGCTACCCATCTTCTGCGTTCCAAAATCATTGTCTAAAGACGATATTCTTTTGCTAAAAATAGATACTATTTGTATCTGTAGGTAATTCTTCCCTTAGTTAAATCATAAGGAGACATTTCTAATTTTACCCGGTCACCTGGTAAGATCTTGATATAATGCATACGCATCTTGCCAGAGATATGTGCAATAATTTCATGTCCGTTTTCTAATTCTACACGAAACATTGCATTAGATAATGCTTCTTTAATGATGCCGTCTTGTTCAATAGAGGCTTGTTTAGCCATATGTTATTGATTATGATATATTTATAAACCCTGCACAAACAGGGATGCAAAGTTAAAAATAAAATTGCTGATTATCAACCTTTTTTATTTAAAACTTCATCAATAAATGAAAATGTAGTCAAAATATCAGGTTCACCTTTGTTTATCGCTACCGTATGCTCAAAATGGGCCGATGGTTTTGCATCAATAGTGCTTACCGTCCAACCATCATCCCAGAACTTTACTCCGGCTTTTCCGAGGTTTATCATGGGCTCAACAGCAATCACCATTCCCCGCTCTAGCTTGTTGCCCTTGCCTCGCTGCCCGTAATTTGGTACTTCGGGCTTCTCATGCAGTTCTATCCCTACGCCGTGCCCAACGAGCTCCTTTACAATTCCGTAGCCATATTCTTGCACATGGTCTTGAACGGCATAAGAGATATCACCTACCCTTTTTCCTACTACTGCCTGTGAAACACCTTTGTATAAACTCTCTTTCGTGACTTTTAGTAACTGCTCCACTTCAGGCCTCAGTTCTCCAACGCCAAAAGTATAAGCCGAATCACTAATATAACCGTTTAATACAACGCCGCCATCAACACTGATGATATCACCATCTTTTAATTCGTATTCGCTTGGAAACCCATGAACGATCTGATCATTCACAGAGATACATAGTGAATAAGGAAAACCATTGTAGTTCAGAAAAGCGGGAGTTCCGCCATTGTCTTGGATAAAGCTAAAAGCCAATTTATCTAAGGCAATGGTTTTTACTCCCGGTTTAATCTCCTTCGCTATTTCTGCCAACGTTCTCGAAAGAACATCTGCGCTTCTTCGGATTAATTCAATTTCTTCTTCTGACTTATATATCAACTTTGCCATGCTGGATGTTATATTGTAGGATCTGCAACACCACTAGTAATGGCAGCACTGCGTCCTTTAACTCTTCCGCTTTTCATTAATCCATCGTAATGACGCATTAACAAATGACTTTCTATTTGCTGAAGGGTATCTAATACTACTCCCACCAAAATTAACAGAGAGGTACCGCCATAGAAATGGGCGAATTGACTATTTACGCCCAACAAACTAGCTATTGCAGGTAAAATCGCAATAATCGCCAAGAATATTGATCCAGGTAAAGTGATTTTTGAAATAACACTGTCTATATACCCACTTGTTGCCAAACCAGGTTTCACTCCTGGTATAAAGCCCCCGTTTTTCTTCATGTCATCCGCCATCTGCTGAGGATTCACCATAATAGCGGTATAGAAAAATGTAAACGCTATAATTAAAAAAGCAAAAGTTACATTATACGCTACTGAAGTAAAATTACTCAACGAAGTTAAAAATGACGATTGAAGATTCGGGAAGAATTGGGCCAAAGTAGTAGGTACAAACATAATTGCCTGCGCAAATATAATAGGCATTACTCCAGCAGAGTTAACCTTCAATGGAATGTACTGACGAACACCACCGTATTGTTTATTGCCAACGATTTTCTTAGCATATTGAACAGGAATCTTCCGAACACCTTGTACAATAAGAATAGTAAATACAACTACGAAAAATAATGCGGCAATTTCAACAATAAATGGAATTAGCCCGCCATGACCATCCATACGAGAAGCCCACTCGCTGATTAATCCACTTGGTAATTGTGCAATGATTCCCACCATAATGATTAACGAAATACCATTACCGATACCTTTGTCTGTTATCTTCTCTCCCAACCACATCACGAACATCGTTCCTGCAGTTAAAATGAATGTACATAAAATAGTAAAGAATGGTTCGTCCATCGTTCTGGCATCTGGGCTAATCTGAGACCTTATATACGCAACGGCTTGAACAAGAGTAATAGCGAGCGTTAGGTAGCGCGTAATCTGTGTCATCTTCTTACGTCCACTTTCGCCCTCTTTTTGTAGTTTCTGAAAATACGGAACGGCAATACCTAATAGTTGAACTACGATTGACGCAGAAATATAAGGCATTACCCCTAACGCAAAAATTGCTGAACGGGAAAACGATCCTCCAGCAAACATATTAAGCAAACCTAGTATTCCATCTTTTGCTTCTTGATTAAGCGAATGTGGATCTACGCCAGGTAGCACTATATGAGAACCTACACGGTAGATCAAAAGAAATAGAAGCGTATTTAAAATACGCGTTCTTAAATCCTCGATCTTCCAAATATTGGTTAAGGTTGTGATTAGCTTCTTCATTTAATTAAAGTTTTACGATCGAACCGCCAGCTGCTTCAATTTGTTTTTGCGCAGTAGCAGAGAATGCATGTGCTTTAACTTCAAGTTTTGTTTTAATTTCCCCGCGACCAAGTATTTTTACTAAATCTTTCTTTGCAACTAATCCATGCTCTATTAATGCACTGAAGTCAATCACTGTTAAATTATATTTTTCAGCTAGACTTTCTAATACATCTAAGTTGATACCCACGTATTCTACACGGTTAGGGTTTTTAAAACCAACTTTAGGTAAGCGACGTTGAAGTGGCATTTGCCCCCCTTCAAAACCAATTTTGGTACTATGTCCTGAACGGGATCCAGCACCTTTATGACCACGAGTTGACGTACCGCCACGACCCGAACCTGTTCCTCGGCCAATGCGTTTTCTACCTTTTACTGAACCTGAAGCAGGTTTTAGATTTGATAAGTTCATGATAATATAAACTTGTTATGTTCCCCTTCGCTTTCACTAATCAGGGTGAACGATTAAAAACTATAAAATTAATTTAACCTAATTGTCATCCCCTATCAGATAACCAACAAAGGGATGACAATTTATTAAAATAATCTTAAATTATAAACTCTCAACGGCTACTAAATGATTAACTTTTCTTACCATACCGATAATGGCAGGTGTAGCCTCTACTTCTACAGATTTACTGATCTTTGTAAGACCTAGCGCTTGCATTGTCTTTTTCTGGCGCTCGCTTCTATCGATGACGCTTTTAATCTGTGTAATTTTAATTTTCGCCATAATGCTTATCCGTTAAATACTTTATTCAAATCAACACCGCGGTTTTGAGCCACTGTATAAGCATCACGCATTTTTGTTAATGCATCGATGGTAGCTTTAACCACATTATGAGGGTTTGAAGATCCTGTAGACTTAGCCAATACGTCTGTAATACCAGCACTTTCTAAGACAGCACGCATCGCACCACCTGCTAAAACACCCGTACCATGAACAGCTGGTTTAATCAGAACAGAACCACCTGAAAATTTACCTAATTGTGCATGCGGAACAGTTCCTTTGATAATTGGAACTTTTACCAAGTTCTTTTTAGCATCATCAACACCTTTGGCAATAGCTTCTGTAACCTCTTTTGCTTTACCTAAGCCGAAACCTACTACGCCGTTCTCATCACCCACAACCACTATAGCTGAGAAACTAAAAGTACGACCACCTTTAGTTACTTTAGCAACACGTTGAATACTTACCAAGCGATCTTTTAATTCGATCTCACTTGATTTTACTCTTTTAATATTATTTACTGACATCTCTCTGTTTTAATTAAAAGTCTAAACCGGCTTCACGTGCACCATCAGCCAGCGATTTAACGCGACCATGATACAAATAACCGTTACGGTCAAAAACTACTTGGTTAATTCCTGCTGCTTTAGCTTTTTCGGCAATTACTTTACCTACAGCTTTAGACTGCTCAATTTTAGTACCACTAGCACTAAAATCTTTTGATGAAGAGGATGCTGAAACGAGGGTTTTACCAGTAACATCATCGATAACTTGTGCATAGATGCCTTTATTGCTTCTATATACTGAAAGACGAGGACGCTCTGAAGAACCAGTCAAACGTTTTCTGATCCCTTTTTTGATTCGCTCTCTGCGAGATAATTTACTTCCTGCCATGATGATTATTTTTTAGCTGATTTACCTGCTTTTCTTCTTAATACTTCACCCGCAAATTTGATACCTTTTCCTTTGTAAGGTTCTGGAGCACGTAACGAACGGATCTTCGCCGCTACTTGTCCAATCAATTGCTTATCGATAGATTCTAAGGTGATTGTTGGGTTTTTACCTTTCTCTGAAGTAGTAGTTACTTTAACCTCCTTAGGTAATACCATTACGATATGGTGGGAATAACCTAATACTAAGTCCAAAGTGCTTCCTTGATGGGTGGCACGGTAACCCACACCAACTAGTTCTTGGGTGGTTTTATATCCTTCAGTAACACCTACAACCATGTTGTTTAACAATGATCTGTATAAACCATGAAGTGATTTATGGTGCTTTTGTTCAGTTGATCTCTTAACAATTAACTGCCCCTCTTCTTGAGACACGGTAATTGCTGAATCTAGTTTTTGTGTTAATTCTCCCTTAGGGCCTTTTACTGTTACCAGGTTCTTATCTGATACGGTAATTGTTACACCAGCGGGGATAGCGATAGGCGCTTTTCCAATTCTTGACATTGTGTGTTTTCCTCCTGATTAATAAACGTAACATAAAACTTCACCACCAATGTTCAGGTTTTTTGCTTCTTTATCTGTCATCACACCTTTTGAGGTAGACAAGATGGCAATCCCTAATCCATTTAAAACACGTGGCATCGTTTCAACACCTGCATACTTTCTTAAACCTGGTTTACTCACACGAGTCAATGTGCGAATAGCAGGAACTTTAGTGATCGGATGATATTTCAAAGCAATTTTAATCACGCCTTGAACATTGCTATCCTCAAACTTATAGTTCGTAATGTAACCTTTGTCAAAAAGAACCTTTGTGATTTCCTTTTTAAGGTTTGATGCAGGAATTTCAACAACCCTGTGGTTGGCCTTGATGGCATTCCTTACTCGTGTAAGGTAATCTGCTATTGAATCTGTATTCATTTGTTATAAATTTGATAGTGGTTTCCTTTACCTCCATGGTAGCAGACCTGCTATCGGTTAATATTCTATATTTTGCAGCTAATAGCTAACAGGTAACAAGTATAATGCTTGTTACCTGTTGAAAAATCTATTATCTTATTTGATAATTACCAAGAAGCTTTTTTCACCCCTGGGATCTTGCCTGCAAGCGCCATTTCACGGAAAGTTACCCTTGAAATGCCGAACTGACGCATATAACCTTTTGGGCGACCTGTTAATTTACAACGATTGTGTAAACGCACAGGAGACGCATTTTTTGGTAATTTATCTAATGCTACGTAATCACCTTCTGCTTTTAAAGCAGCTCGCTTCTCAGCGAATTTGGCAACTAATCTGGCACGTTTTACTTCACGTGCTTTAACTCCTTCTTTAGCCATTAGTTATATTTTGATTTTTGAATGGTAAACCGAATTGTTTAAGCAATTCCAAAGCCTCAACATCTGTGTTAGCTGTGGTAACAAAGGTAATATCCATACCCATAATTTTACTGATTTTATCAATATTTATCTCAGGGAAGATAATTTGTTCTGTTACGCCAAGGGTATAATTACCACGGCCATCAAAACCTTTGTCGTTGATACCTTTAAAATCACGAATACGTGGTAGTGCGACAGCGATTAAGCGATCTAAAAATTCATACATTTTACTATCACGTAAAGTCACATGTACACCTACTGGCATACCTTTACGCAATTTAAAGTTTGAAATATCTTTTTTAGATTTAGCTGCTACTGCTTGCTGACCAGTAATAGTTGTCATTTCATTGAGAGCGGTTTCAATCAACTTTTTGTCGGTAGTAGCACCACCAACACCTTGGTTTACTGAAATCTTCACCAATTTAGGCACCTGCATAACACTTTTATACTGAAATTTATCTTTCAGCGCAGTACGAATTTCTTCTTTGTACTTCGTTTTTAATCTTGGTATGTAAGTCATTACTTAATCTCCTCCCCTGATTTTTTAGCCACACGTACTAACTTACCTTCGCTATTTTTCTGACGTCCTACACGGCTTGTTTTTCCGGATTTAGGATCGATTAATGCTAAGTTAGAAATGTGAATAGGTGCTTCTTTTTTAATAATACCACCGTTAGGATTGGCTGCATTAGGTTTAGTATGTTTAGACACCATATTTGCGCCTTCAACAATAGCACGATTTTTTGCTATAATTACCTCTAAAACCTTACCTTGTGTTCCTTTCGAATCACCGGCAATAACCTGTACCAAATCGCCTTTACGGATTTTTAATTTAACTTGTCCCATTTTTATAAAACCTCCGGTGCTAATGATACAATTTTCATGAACTGTTTTTCACGAAGCTCTCTAGCAACTGGGCCAAAGATACGTGTACCACGTGGTTCATCCTGATTATTTAACAATACAGCTGCATTGTCATCAAAACGAATATAAGAACCATCTTTACGACGAACCTCTTTCTTTGTTCTAACAACTACAGCTTTAGAAACTGTTCCTTTTTTAATATTTCCGGAAGGGATAGCACTTTTCACGGTTACAACAATCTTGTCGCCCAATGATGCATAACGCTTACCGGTACCGCCCAACACACGGATTACTAAAACTTCTTTAGCTCCACTGTTGTCGGCAACTGTTAGTCTTGATTCCTGTTGTACCATGTTACTTAGCCCTTTCTAAAATTTCAACTAATCTCCAGTTTTTAGTTTTACTCAGCGGACGCGTTTCCATAATCAACACCTTATCGCCGATACCGCAGGTGTTCTCTTCGTCATGAGCTTTAAATTTGGTAGTTTTCTTAACGAACTTACCATAGATAGGGTGTTTCACTTTACGCTCAACAGTCACTACTATAGATTTATTCATTTTATTGCTAACTACCAAGCCGATTCTTGTTTTTCTTAAATTTCTTTCCATTTCGACTTAAATTATTGTGCTTCAGCGGCTGTTTCAGATACTTCTTTAGCTTCTGCGTTTTTACGTGCAGATAACTCAGTATTTAAACGAGCAATTAATTTTCTAGCTGCTTTAATCCGCAATGGATTTTCAATAGCAGAAACAGCATGAGCAAATTTCAACTTGTTAAGGCTAGCTTTCTCTTCCGAGATACGAGCTATGATATCCTTTTTTGATAGTTCTAAGATTTCTGAATTCTTCATTTTCTTATTTCAGTATAATTGTCTACTCCTTTTTGTTGTTCTTTTATGACGGTTTCCCGTTTATAAAATATTGTGGGCCCGGTAACGGCAGGCCCACCAACAAATGGTGGGCTAGACGATTTATGCTTCTACGTAATCTCTACGTATAACAAACTTGGTTTGTACCGGCAATTTTTGAGCAGCTAAACGTAAAGCTTCCTTTGCAACTTCTAAAGGAACGCCTTCTGCTTCAAATAACATACGGCCTGGACGCACTACTGCTACCCAGTATTCTGGAGCACCTTTACCTTTACCCATACGAACCTCTGCAGGTTTCTTTGTTACGGGTTTATCAGGAAAGATACGAATCCAAACTTGACCTTCACGTTTCATATAGCGGGTTACCGCAATACGAGCCGCTTCAATCTGACGGCTGGTAATCCAAGCCGGCTCTAATGATTTTATTCCGAAAGATCCGAAAGCTAACTCAGCACCACGTCCGGTATTACCCTTCATGCGGCCTTTCTGCATCTTTCTGAACTTCGTTCTTTTTGGCTGTAACATTGTCTTAAAAATGATTAATCAACACTGCTCTATCAGCAGTACTTCATGATACCTAAAATTAGTTTTTTCCTTTACCGGCTCCGCCACCACGGTTATTTCCGCCACGTCCACCACCGCTATTACGACGATCATTTCTTCCACCGCCGCCTCTGCGTTCGTTACCTGGTCTGCCACCACGATCTCCACCACCGAAATTACCGGCACCTTCGCCGCCTCTTCCTTTCACATTACCTTGCCCTACGTTTGGAGATAAATCGCGTTTACCGTAAACTTCACCTTTACAAATCCATACTTTAACACCTATTTTACCATAGGTAGTATGTGCTTCTGCCAACGCATAGTCAATATCAGCACGAAAAGTATGTAAAGGAATTCTGCCTTCTTTGTATTGCTCGGTACGTGCCATTTCAGCACCACCTAAACGGCCAGAACACATAATTTTGATACCTTCTGCCCCCATGCGCATAGTAGATGCTATGGTTGTTTTCATCGCACGACGGAAAGATATACGAGCTTCTAATTGCTTTGCTACACCGTCTGCCACTAGTTGAGCATCTAATTCAGGGCGTTTGATTTCAAATATGTTTATTTGAACATCTTTCTTCGTTAGCTTTTTAAGCTCTTCTTTGATTTTATCAACTTCCTGACCGCCTTTACCGATTACAATACCCGGACGTGCCGTATGTATCGTTACAGTAATGCGTTTTAATGTACGCTCGATAACAACCTTTGCTACGCCACCTTTAGCGATACGAACAGAAAGATATTTTCTGATCTTCTCGTCTTCAACTAATTTATCGGAGTAGTTGTTGCCACCGAACCAGTTAGAATCCCAACCTTTGATGATTCCTAATCTGTTACCTATTGGATGTGCTTTTTGTCCCATTTCTCCTAATTAGTTTGTGGTTCAGTAGTTTTGCTGTCTACAACAATGGTTACGTGATTAGAACGCTTACGTATTCTATAGCCACGACCTTGTGGTGCAGGTCTTAATCTTTTTAATTGACGACCGCCTCCAACAGAAACTTCTTTTACATAAAGTCCGCTGTCTTCAACGCGCTTATCTTCGTTGCTAGCTTCCCAGTTTTTGATAGCTGATAACAATAATTTTTCAACTCTACCGGCAGCTTCTTTGTTTGTATATTTCAAAATATACAAAGCTTTCTCAACTTTTTCTCCTCTGATAAGATCAACTACCAAACGCATTTTACGTGGAGACGTAGGGCAGTTTAATAATTTGGCAGTAGAAGCGCCACCCTTCTGTGCCTGCTCTTTCCGTTCTCTTATCAGTACAGATTTTTTCTTCTTTACGTTATTTGTTGCTTCCATTGCCTATTATTTTTTCTTTTCAGCGTGACCTCTAAATGTTCTGGTTGGAGCAAACTCTCCTAATTTATGGCCAACCATATTTTCGGTTACATACACCGGAATAAATTTATTTCCGTTATGAACTGCGAAGGTATGACCAACAAAGTCAGGAGAAATCATAGATCTACGCGACCAGGTTTTAACTACTGACTTCTTACTGGTTTCATTCATAGAAAGAACTTTTCTCTCTAAGTTATGATCGATATAAGGACCTTTTTTAATTGAACGAGCCATTATTTTTTCCTTCTCTCAATGATGTAACGATTCGATGTTTTCTTCTTATAACGGGTTTTATAGCCTTTAGCTAATAAACCTGTGCGTGAGCGTGGGTGACCTCCTGATGCTCTACCTTCACCACCTCCCATAGGGTGATCTACCGGGTTCATGGCAACACCACGAACGCGAGGACGACGGCCTAACCAACGTTTTCTACCTGCTTTACCCAACACTTGGTTAGCTTTTTCAGCGTTAGAAACCGCTCCGATAGTAGCAACACAAGTCGCTAATATCATCCTAGTTTCGCTTGAAGGTAATTTGATAATTGCATATTTGCCGTCGCGTGCAGAAAGCTGTGCATATGTACCAGCACTACGCGCAATAGATCCACCTTGTCCAGGGTTCAATTCAATGTTATGAATAATTGAACCTAAAGGAATATTCTTTAATGGAAGCGTATTACCTACTTCCGGAGCAACTTGCTCACCAGCTATAATTGTCTGGCCAACTTTTAAGCCTTCTGGAGCAATGATATAACGTTTTTCACCATCAGCATAGTTTAACAAAGCTATGCGTGCGGTACGATTTGGATCATACTCTATAGTAGCTACTTTTGCGGGGATATCTTTTTTATCGCGTTTGAAATCTATCAATCGGTATGCTTTTTTATGCCCCCCACCGAGATAACGCATAGTCATTTTACCGGTATTATTTCTACCACCTGACTTTTTGATTTTCACAACTAATGATTTTTCAGGAACATTAGTTGTTACATCGCTATAGTCAGCACCTACTCTAAAACGAGTGCCTGGGGTAACCGGTTTGAATCTTTTAACTGCCATTTTTTATTATATAGTACTGTAAAAGTCAATAGTTTCACCATCTTTTAATGTAATGATGGCCTTCTTATATTTAGGAGCACGGCCTGTGACATTACCTGCTTTTGTGTAACGGCTTTTAGTTTTTCCTGTAATCACCATCGTGTTTACAGATTCAACATTAACACCGAACATTTGTTCAACTGCAGCTTTAATCTCAATTTTATTAGCTCTGTGATCCACTTTAAAAGCATAGCGATTTGACTTTTCAGTTAAAATCGAAGCTTTCTCTGTTAATACGGGTTTCTTTAAAATCTCCATGTTACTTGGCAAATGCCTCCTCCAATGTTTTAACAGTCTCTGTAGTTAACACAAGCTTAGTTGCATTCAACACATCGTATGTGTTGATGTCTGCAGCTGTAATTACTTTTGCTTTCTTAAGATTTCTGCTTGATAAATAAACATTATTGTTCAAAGCTGGTAAAACCAATAAGGTTTTCTCGTTTGCTACATTTAAATCTGCTATAAGCTTTGCATAATTCTTTGTTTTGATTGAATCGAAATTCACTTCGTCTAAAACTAAGATATTATTTTCCTGGGCTTTATAACTTAAGGCCGACTTACGAGCAACAGCTTTTAACTTCTTATTTAGTTTAAAACTGTAATCACGAGGTTGAGGGCCGAAAACACGACCACCACCATTGAACAAAGGGGATTTAATACTACCGGCACGGGCTCCACCAGTACCTTTTTGTTTGTGTAGTTTGCGGGTAGATCCGGCAATTTCATTACGTTGTTTAGCTTTGTGTGTACCTTGACGTTGGTTTGCCAAGTACTGCTTAACATCTAAATAAATAGCGTGATCATTTGGAGTTACACCAAATACCGCTTCAGGAAGTTGCACCTTGGCACCTGTTTCTTTACCTGAAATGTTTAAAACTTGTACTTCCATCTTCTTATTTATCTACGATTACGTAAGAACCCTTTGCTCCCGGAACCGAACCACTAACTACTAGTAAATTCTGCTCTGGATACACTTTCAACACTTGTAAGTTTTGAACTTTAACGCGGTCGCCACCAGTGCGGCCGGCCATACGCATACCTTTGAATACACGAGAAGGCCAAGATGAAGCACCTAATGAACCCGGTGCACGCATACGGTTGTGCTGACCATGGGTTTGGCCACCAACTCCCGCGAAACCGTGACGTTTCACAACGCCCTGGAAACCTTTACCTTTAGAGGTTCCTACCACGTCGATATAATCGCCTTCGGCAAATATATCCACAGTAACAACGTCTCCAAGGTTTTTCTCTTCAGGGAAAACCTCAAATTCTACCAACTTACGCTTAGGCGTTGTTTGCGCTTTCGCAAAATGCCCCTTCAATGATGCGGTTGTGTTCTTTTCTTTCTTTTCGTCGAAAGCCAGCTGGATAGCTGTATAACCGTCACTTTCTTCCGTGCGTATCTGCGTTACCACGCACGGGCCAGCTTCAATCACTGTACAGGGAATATTTTTCCCCTCAGCGTCGAAAATGCTGGTCATTCCTACTTTTTTTCCAATAATTCCTGACATTTTCTTTAATTTCTGTTATTGTCCATCGAAGCAGTAGGGCTTCGCTCAAGACATACTAATCCCATAAAGGGACGGCAAAGATAGGAAACTTCCTTTAACTATCAAATACTTAGCGAATTATTTTTTTAATTTTTTAATACCGGGGTGGTATCTAATTCGCAATAGAAATTTTTTAGATGTTTTTTATAAAATTAACGCTGCTTTTCTAAGCCTGCACTTTTTTTTTCCCGCGCAACATTTCAACAATAGCAGGAAGCACTGAAAGAATGATAATCGCAAATATGACATAGGTAAAATTATTCTTTATCAACGGTAATCCTCCAAAATAATAACCTAAGAACAAGAATGCCGAAACCCATATCACCCCGCCTACTATATTAAATGATGCAAATTTAGAATAGGTCATGGTGCCAATTCCAGCCACGAATGGCGCAAAGGTTCTTACAATCGGTATAAAACGCGCATAGATAATTGTTTTGCCTCCATGCTTTAAATAAAAACTTTGAGTCCGTTCTAAATATTCTTTTTTTAGTAGTTTATATTTCCCACTAAATGCTTTTGGTCCGACATACTTACCTATATGGTAGTTTACCAAGTCGCCTAGTATCGCAGCTATAATTAATAGCCCGCACATTACAAATATGTTTAAATCAGTATCGGGTTTGGCCACGATAGCACCCGCAGCAAACAGAAGCGAATCGCCAGGTAAAAAGGGCGTTACTACTAATCCGGTTTCAGCAAAAATTATTAAAAACAGAATGAGATAGGTCCAGGTTTGATAGTCATTTACAATCTCAACCAAATGTTTATCGATGTGTAAAATGAAGTCAATGATAGCGCTTACTACTTCCACGGGAATTTGTTAATCTTTGTCTTCTTGTTATCTAACCTTGATTATTAAGCATCACTGGCATAACCAGCATTAAAATATTTTCATTTTCATCTGCAACAGAAGGTAAAAGCAGGCCCGCCCTGTTTGGTGTACTCATTTCTAGCACTACTTCCTCACATACCAAGTTATTAAGCATTTCAATAAGAAATTTGGCATTGAACCCTATCTCGGTATCTTCTCCTTCATATTGACAACTTAAGCGTTCATGTGCTTCATTAGAGAAATCCAAATCTTCTGAAGAAATATTCAGTTCGCTCCCAGCTATTTTTAAGCGCACTTGATGTGTGGTTTTATTAGCGAATATAACTACCCGCCTCAACGAATTTAACAACAGTAACCTATCGATAGTTAGTTTGTTCGGGTTGACCTGCGGAATAACGGCCTCGTAATCCGGGTATCGTTCATCTATTAATCTACATATTAAATGAATGTTTCCAAATCGAAAGAACGCCGAGGTATTATTATATTCCACTGCTACATCAACATCTTCAGAGGGCAATGAGCTTTTTAGTAACGACAATGCCTTCTTTGGAAGAATCATGGAGGTAACGTTTTCGGATTTTACATCCAAGCGACGGTAACGAACAAGTTTATGTGCATCGGTCGCCACAAAAGTGGTACTCTGCGGTGTTAACTGACAAAGTACGCCCGTCATTGCTGGCCTTAATTCATCATTGCTTACCGCAAAAATGGTTTTATTAATCGCTTCCGAAAGTACCGATGCCGGAATACTTACGGTTGAAGGGTTTTCTACAACCGGGATCTTTGGGAAATCCTCGGCATTTTCACCACTTAATTTATACTTACCATCGCCGGCACTGATCTCTATGGAGTAGGTTTGCATATCTACCGAAAAAGCGATAGGCTGATCTGGTAATGTTTTCAATGTTTCTATCAAGATCTTTGCAGGCACAGCTACTTTACCTTCTTCCTTAGATTCTACCTGTAAGGATGTAATCATACTTGTTTGAAGATCTGTAGCAGAAATAGTCAATGCATTATCCTTGATCTCAAACAGAAAATTTTCTAGAATAGGCAACACGGTACTACTACTTGAAGCGCCGTTCACTGCTTGTAATTGCTTAAGTAAAGTTGAAGTGGAAACTATGAATCTCATGTCTGTCAAATATAAGCGCAATGATAATAAAAAGAAAGGAGAAAAGGGAAAAATTATTGAATTAGCTCCTCATAGATTAATTCAATTTATTTCTTAAAGTACTGCCTTCATCTTAATGTATTCACTGGGCCTTACACCTATCATCTTTTGAAATGTATTGCTAAATGTAGGCAGACTATTGTAGCCAACCTGCATCGCTACCTCATTAATCGTTAATGATTTTTCCAGTAGTAATTGCAAGGCCTTTAACATCCTAAGAGCGGTTAGATATTGAATGAACGACATCCCTAAATCTTTCTGAAATAACCTAGACAGGGATCTCGGACTAAATCCAAAGTTTATTGCCAGATCATTGAATAGAAAGTCTTTACTCAGGTTGTGTTCTAGATAGGTTATCAAATGCTTCAAACGTTTGTCTTTAGCTAGGGGGAGTGCTAAAGGCAGCGAAAAATTACTTACCTGCGGTAAAAGCATCTTGAAGGCCTCTACAATGGTGTAAATAGATTTATTACTGGGTTCTATATGCCCCGTCCACCGCGTGGTAAAAAGCATTAATTCTAGCAATAGATCATTCACTGGATAGATGCTGGTGTGTAAGTAAAAAGGATCATCCAACGAGCTGATTGGAAAGTAAAGATTCCGCATAATCACCTCTGGTGAACTTGGATGGATACTATGCTCTATACCGGGAGCTATCCACATATAATGCCTAGCTGGAAGGAAATAGGATTTCTCCTTTGTTTTTACAAATACGACCCCGCCTTCTGTATAAAGAAATTGTCCCTTTTTATGACTGTGGCTGGGGATTAACTTTTCCCCCATCTGATTATGATAGCAATAAATAGTATCTTCTTTTCTATCTACATCAGATATGTAATATTTTTCATCCGTCATAACAAAGTTGATGCGAAGATATGGATTTAAAATCTTAATATTTCCGTTTTGTAATCAGTTATCGCTGTTTCTATGCTAAATGGTGGCCGGTGTAGATAAAACAATGTCTCTCATAAATAAGATGTCTGCCTATAAATATAGTATAATTGTAGTAATATAGCATACGCAATAAACCAAATAGTATGTACCTTAATTAAACGTAAAAAGATGGACTATGAACGTATAAAACATACCGCCTTACAACATAAAATAACAACGGTAGATAAAGTGCTTGAACTTTTTAAGGATGGTGCAGTGGTTGCTTCTAGCGGATTTACAAAAGCGGGAGATAGCAAAGTTGTACTCCCCGCCCTGGCTGCACGCAATAAAGATTATCCTATTCAAATCACCTTGATAACAGGTGCTTCTTTAGGAAATGATACGGATGCCAAATTAACAAGTTCCGGCATATTGAAGAGACGTATGCCTTTTCAGGTAGATAGAGTGCTTAGACAAGCGATAAACAATGGTGAGGTGCTATTTGTAGATCAAAATCTAAGTGAAACAAGTGAGATGCTTACTGATAATCAGTTGCCAACTATTGATGTAGCCATTATTGAAGCTGCTTTTATTACAGCGGAGGGAGACATTGTTCCCACTACCTCAGTAGGGAATTCACCTATATTCGCCCAAAAAGCAAACAAAATTATTATTGAAATAAACACGGCTGTCAGCACGGACTTACATGGTTTACACGATATATATATTCCGGAAGCATATCCTAACCGCAAAGCAATAAATATTTTCAGTCCGAACGATCGCATTGGAGCTAATAGCATTAAAGTTGATCCTGAAAAAATTGCTGCAATTGTTTTTAGCAACCAAGTGGATAGCCCTGCTGATATTGCGCATATAGACACTAAAACAGCTGCAATTGCATCCCATTTAATACGTTTTTTAACAAATGAGGTAGCTAGTGGTCGCCTAACCAAATCTTTGCGCCCGCTACAGGCGGGTATCGGTAAAGTTGCCAACGCAGTATTAGCAAGTTTAGAACAGGGCGATTTTGAAGGACTCACAATGTTTTCTGAGGTATTGCAAGACAGTAGCTTCGACCTGATCGATAGTGGTAAACTTATGTTTGCATCTGCGGCTTCCATTACCGTTTCGGAAGCTTGTTATCAAAGGGTATTTAACAATCTAGAAAAGTATCGAGATAAAATTGTATTGCGACCACAAAGTATTAGCAATGCAGCCGAAGTTATTAGGAGGTTAGGAGTCATTGGAATTAATACCGCCATTGAATTTGATATTTATGGGAACGTCAATTCCTCCCATATTGGGGGTACACATATGATGAACGGTATCGGCGGTTCCGGAGACTTTGCGAGGAACGCCCATATGAGTATATTTGTAACGCAGGCAGCTTCGAAAGGGGATAGTATCTCGCACATTTTACCAATGGTTTCACATGTTGATCATAATGAACATAATGTAGATGTTGTCGTCACAGATATGGGATATGCAGACCTTAGAGGATTGGCACCAAGAGAAAGGGCCTTGAAAATCATTCAAAACTGCGCCCATCCGGATTATAAGGATGCATTACAATCTTACTTCGATCGGGCAGTGAAAGAGGTTGGTGGCCAGACCCCACATCTACTAGAAGAAGCTTTCAGTTGGCATACTCGCCTAAAACAAACAGGCACCATGAAACACCATTAATTACGAGCATGATACGAAAAGCACGTCCAACGGATTATACCTTTGTAGCAAAATTAATGATACAAGCAATGGAGGATATCGCCTCAAAATTCATCAATCAAGAGGATCCTTATCAAGCTACCGAATTATTCGAACACTTTTTTCAACAAGAAAATAATCAATATAGTTATCAGCATACATTGGTTTATTTGGAAAATGAAAATGATAACGTTATAGGTTCACTTACCGCTTATGATGGCGCACAGTTAATAGAATATCGACAACCTATATTAGATTACATCGTTCAGCATTATGGCCATGTCATCATGTTTGACCCAGAAAGTGGTCCGGGCGAATTTTATTTTGATACCCTTAGCGTTCATACCAATTACCAAGGTAAAGGGATTGGCAAAAAGCTGATAGGGGCAGGAATAGATTGGGCCCGCGAACTGGGCCATCAACGAGTGGGATTACTTGTTGATGAGTATAACCCTTCAGCTAAAAGGCTATATCACAAAATGGGCTTTTACGCGTTGGATAAAAAGCATTTTGCCGGTGGTATATACGATCATCTTGTTTTTGATATATAATATATACTAAATACTAGCACTTCTTTCATTGCTTGGAGAATTTACGCTTGCGTACCAGCTGCTGCATGATGCCGAAAAGTATTAAGGCCAACGGAGGCAAACAGACATTAATGAATTGCCATAACAGCTTGTCTGTTTTTATTGACATCTTATCCAGTAGCCGTAATTTAACCTCTTTGTTTCTAAGTGAAATAATACCCGACTCATCACAAAGGTAGTCTATCGTATTAAGTAAAAGCGTTTTATTACCATATTGTTGCTGCGTAGCGCGGTCCCACCCTAAATTATAGGGTGCATTTTCTGACTTGTTCACTTCATTTTTCAACATATTGCCGTCTGCAAATACCACCATTTTATTCCTTAGAGAGGGCTTGGCAGGGTTTGTTGAAAGGGTATCAGGAATTCCCGCTGGCAAGGGGCGATTTTTAAATATAGATGGAAAAGAGCCTTCCAGTGCTACCGCTACGGTCTGTGCTTGCGCTTTGAATTCTTCCGGCTTAGGAGCTGAAGAGACCATATCTAAAGAGATTAATACAGGCACATTAGACACCTTATTAAAGGTGGAAGAACTTAAAAGTATTTCTTTTTCTATATTTTTAACTGCTAAGGTATCAATTGTACCTACAAACTCTCCTTTTATACCATCGATGTTTTTGACTATAGGATGGTCGGACTTCGGAATAAAAATTGGGTAAAAAATCCATGGTACCAACTGAAGCTGACTAGCCTGTCCTACATTCCCCACATTCAAGGGAATTTGCGCACAATTTAAATCGGCAAGCAGGTTATAATTTAGCCGCACGCCGTATTTAAATAGCATGTCATCAAGATTGAGGTTGCTCGCAACGATTATCTGATCGCCTGATTTTCGCATACTATCCAGCTCGCCTTGTACTTGATTAAGTGCCCATAACACTTTTCCACCATGCTGCACAAAATAATCAAGCTTAAATTTTTGATATTCTGTAAAAGGTGTTTGCGGTTTAGCCACAACAATTACACGAATCTCTTTTAATGTTTCGAAACTAATTGAATCGAGGTTTAGTCTACCAGCTTGATAGCTATATCCGAGGCTGTGCATGGCATCATAAGCTTCTAAGTCGTTCAGCTCTCCATGCCCTTCCGTGAAGGCAATAATGGGCCTACCACCTGAGGTAATTTTCTTTATACCATTTATGAAAGTGTACTCTAAATTTTGCACCGAATTATTTAACACTTCTTCTGGGTTTAAAAATCGGTTATTTTGCAATAGGTTTATGGGCAACTCTTCTTCTCCATACATGAGTACAGCTACCGGATATATCATCTTCTGTGTCAAACCTTCTTCTGTTTTCACACTTAGCTTAGTGGGTTCAATTCCTCTCTTAGCTAAAGCATCCATATACTGCTCCTGTTCATGAACGTCGCCTTCTGTTGGATTAATAAAGGTATAGCGTATTCTCCCACCGGCATATGCTTTTAGATCGGAAAGTAAATCTTTTGTTCCACTCTGCAACCTTTTAAATCCCGGTGGTAAATCGCCATTAAGAAAAACTACCACATGAAGATCTTCCTCCAGTACGTTCAATACACTTTTAGAGACTTCAGAAAGGGTGTATCTTTTCTCGCTGGTGAAGTCGATCCTAAAGAAAATGTTCGCGGCAAGGTAGTTTATAACGATGATAAACAAAAGTATATAAAGAACTAACTTGCCTGCTCCTTTAATATGATGGCGATCTCTTTCAAAAAACAAATAAGTAAGACTCAAAAAAAACAGGATGACTCCTAAGAAATAACAGAAATCGCGGGCATCCAGCACGCCCCTACTGACTGATTCATAATGTGAATGAATGCCTAAAAATGCCAATACATCCGAGAGTGTATCTGCTGTAAAGACCCCGGCTAAAAAATCAAATCCTGCATAAAAAGAAAAACTGAGAAAGGTACTGAATAGATAAGCAACAATAACATTAGGACTGATGGTTGATGCAAATACACCTATTGACGCGAATGCGGCACCTAATAAAACAAGTCCGATATAAGATCCTATAACAGCCCCTGTATCTATGTTCCCCGTTGGGGCTCCTAGGGAATAAATACTGATGTAATAAATTAGTGTGGGCAGGATGGATAAAACGATGATGGTTAAACAGCTCAAATACTTGGCCGTAATAAGCTGGATAAAATTTATAGGTTTAGTTATTAACAATTCATAGGTCCCCTCTGCACGTTCGCTTGCTATGCTCCTCATTGTTATGGCAGGTATTATGAACAAGAAGATATAGGGAGCGAGGGCGAAGAAACCATCTAAAGTTGCGTAACCGTAAGAAAGAACACTTGTTTCAGGGAAAACCCATAAAAAAAGTCCGGTAACAAATAAAAAGAGACCTATTGTTAAATAACCTACGAGCGAATTAAAAAAAGAAAATATGTCTTTTTTGAAGATACTAAACACGGAGCTATGCTTTTAAACTAGCCCGAAGGTATAAAAAAAGTGCTAAAACAAAAAAGCATCCACTTTTGAATGGATGCTCTTTTTAATATTAATGACTTATACTTATTTATTTCCTTGACCAGGTAAATAAATTTGGAAGCCTAAGTTAAAGCCCAGACCATTTTGTGCATTAGCGCTGGCATTATTGGCCTTCGAATAATTATATCCTACTACGGCTTCCAATGCAACACTTCTGGTAATGAAGTGCGCATAACCTAAACCCGCACCAGCGGCAAAGGTCACATCACTTCCATTGTTAGCACCAGCAATCCCCACTTCTCCTTGCCCAAAGAATCTACCGGTAGACGATGATCCTTCTGGAAAGAAATATCTTACAAAAGGTGCTACTCCATAGGTCCAAATATCTTCACTATTTTTCACAGATTGAAATCCACCATTAAGAGATAAACCTATAGCTAGACCATCTGAAACAAAATAACCTGCTCGAGGATTAATATTTACATTGAATGACTTCCCTTCAAAACTGTATCCCATTGAACCCAAACTACCACCTACCATCCAGTTTCCCTTTTTTATGGGTGTCAAGCCCACATCTTCCGACATTTGCGGCTTATTTACATCCACATTTTGGGCTTTTACGGCAAAAAAGCTCCCTAATAAAATTACAGAAAATAAAAGTAAACGTTTCATAGCTTTCAATTGTTAATTTTTCAATTTGTTAATTAATGTTAATTATTATTCTGAATTAACACAAAGCATGCCATAAATGTTTATTTTAAATTGTAAACCGCTACATTTATTATTGCGTTAAATATCTAAAAACCTCTTCTAAGCGCTTATTATCATAGTTTTTTGCAAGATCAGATAAAGTGAAATCTCCAACTATTTTACCCTTATTAATAAAGATTATCTCGTCGCATACAGCCTCTACCTCTTGCATAATATGCGTTGAAAACACTACAATCTTTTCCTTTCCAAGTGCTTTTATAAGACTCCTTATATCCTGTAATTGATTTGGGTCCAAACCCGCAGTAGGCTCGTCTAGTATTAATAACTTAGGATCATGCAAAATAGCTTGTGCGATGCCCAGACGCTGTTTATACCCTTTCGATAATTCCTTTATTTTCTTTCTTGTTTCATCACCTAAACCAACCATGTCTATCACCTTATCAATCCGCTGCTGCTTTTGATGAAGTTGATAAATATCGGCCGTAAAGCGTAAACTTTCTCGCACATACATATCTAAATAAAGTGGATTATTTTCCGGTAGATAGCCAATTAAACGTTTTACATCTCGGTTATGTTGCCTGATATCAAGTCCCTGTACAGATACCGACCCTTTAGTGGGTTTCAAAAAACCGGCAATAATCTTCATGCTTGTAGACTTTCCCGCACCATTAGGACCTAAAAATCCAATTACTTTATTCTCCTTCACAGCAAAAGAAACATCGTCGATTGCGCGTTGATTGCTGAAATCTTTTGTTAACCCTTTAACTACTAATGACATCTTATCTCAGGGAATTATTTGCTTAATACCGCCGTGCTTATTCCGTTATCCTTTCTATATTTCGCTAATTGGGCTCCCGCTTCATTATGTCGATCGGTAGATATGATGTCGGCACCATGTTCTATTAATCGATAATAAAGATTGTCTCCCCGCGCCTTCGCTTGGTTGTCTAGGTTACCCATGGTACCGATAATACACATAATTCCATGATCGTGCAACTCTTTGTATACCTCGGCCCTTGGCTCGCTTACTCCCACAAAGGCCACTAAACGATTATCAGGAATGCCGTAATCACTGAGCCTCACCAAATCGTCAATTGTTTTTATGCTAGCAGAGATCATGAGATCGGGAGCAATCTGATGCACTTGAGCTGCTTGAGAAGCACTATAAGTAATAATCACGGCATAAGAAGCCGCTGCATTTCGCCTAACGGCGTCCATTACCAAATCTAAAGGTACTCCGCGTTTTATATCAAGTGTAAAAATAACTTTTCCCTTGCCCCACTTTAACACTTCGTCAAGTGTCGGAATTCGAAAAGCTGTTTTTTTGCCCTCATTATCTTTTAAATAAAGTGCTCGTAACTCTTTTAAAGTGTAGTTGCTTAATAAACCTTTACCATTAGTGGTACGGTCCAACTTATCATCGTGCATCATAACTAATACAGAGTCTCTACTAAGAGCTATATCACATTCGATTATCAACGGTTGTTTGCTTGCACTCCTTTCAAACGTTTCTATTGCATTCTCAGGAAAACCCGGCTCGGGGCCACCTCTATGCGCGCTTATTAACGGTAAACGCTGTTTATTATATGTTAAAAAACGATATAAATCCTCTACAGACCGTAGCTCGAGGCGCGACTGCTTGCTATAATTTCCACCATTTGCGTCTGTAAAAGAACAAGCACTTATCGTCCCGCTCAGTAAAAAAAAGATACTTATATATACTAACTTATTCATAAAAAAACACTAGGATCAAATACCGTATTTAACTTCCATAAACCAAAACATCTATTTGTAAGATGAAAGGAAATACCTTATTTATAAATATAAAGGTTTTAGATAAAAAAAATGGTTTTCAAGTATTTGAATTCAAACTTAGAGAAATTTGTTTTTATGCGCAATTATTCATCCTTCTTTATTCTACAAGATCTTACACCTTCGAAGGGCTGCATTTGATTTGCTTTATTGAAGAGACCATCATGATTTGCCAATCACATAGTGAAATGAATAAACCTTTAAAACTACCGAAGGCAGCATGAACCGAGTGAAACGAGCTCATGAATGCCTTTGAAAATAAATACTTATGAATAATGCAGTAAAAGGTGAACATAATATGAATAAACAAACCAAGCAAAGCGCGCTCATTAACACCGCTAGAAAATAAACATATAGATCAATAATTATATACGGATGAAAATATAAGAATTTTATATTAGGTTTGTCGTTGCTATGGTAAGTATATCGAAAGGATAGCTCAACCTTTTTAAAATACATTTAAATTTATTAATGAAACAGTCCACTGTATGTGGAAAGCTTCAATGCTAATAAGAAAACAATTTATTTAATGAAAACCAACGACGAACTTTTTAAGAATGTTATATCACATGCTAAGGAATATGGCTTCGTATTTCCTTCCAGCGAAATTTATGATGGTTTAAGTGCTGTTTATGATTATGGCCAGTTAGGTGCTGAGCTAAAAAACAATATAAAAACCTACTGGTGGAAAGCAATGGTGCAATTAAATGAAAATATTGTAGGAATAGATTCTGCTATTTTTATGCATCCAAAAATCTGGAAGGCTTCGGGCCATGTGGATGGTTTCAACGATCCCATGATTGATAACAAGGATTCAAAAAAACGTTACCGAGCGGATCAATTGATTGAGGATAAAATTACCCGTTATCAAAAAGACGGCAAAACGGAGAAAGCGAATAAACTACAAGCCGACTTAGATAATGCATTGAACAAAGATGATCTAGGAAGTTTAAAGGCCATTATTGAAGAACATAACATTGTTTGTTCGATTTCAGGCACGAAGAACTGGACGGAAGTACGTCAATTCAATCTGATGTTCAGTACCCAAATGGGTGCCATGGCAGAAGGCTCTGATGAGGTTTATTTAAGACCGGAAACGGCGCAAGGCATCTTTGTCAATTTTCTAAACGTCCAAAAAACAGGACGAATGAAAATTCCTTTCGGCATCGCACAGATCGGTAAAGCCTTCAGAAATGAGGTTATTGCACGACAGTTTATTATGCGCATGCGCGAGTTCGAACAAATGGAAATGCAATTCTTCGTTAGGCCAGGAACAGAGTTGGAATGGTACAATAAATGGAAAGAGACCCGCTTAAAATGGCATCTTGCACTAAAGCCTGATCAATCGAAATATCGTTACCATGACCATGTGAAGCTTGCACATTATGCAAATGCTGCCGTTGATATTGAATATGATTTCCCATTTGGATTTAAGGAGGTGGAAGGCATCCATTCAAGAACGGACTTTGACCTAAGTCAGCATCAGCAATTCTCAGGAAAGAAATTGCAATATTTTGATCCCGAAGTTAATCAAAATTACATTCCTTATGTTATAGAGACTTCCATCGGTTTAGACAGGATGTTCTTAACAACTTTATGCAACGCGTATGAAGAGGAAGACTTGAGTACACCGGAGAAAGCAGATTCCAGATCTGTTCTTCATTTGCACCCGGCCCTGGCTCCCATTAAGGCGGCAATATTTCCTTTAACTAAAAAGGACGGCTTGCCCGAAAAGGCAAGAGAAATCATGGATGCATTAAAAATGGATTATAATTTAATCTACGAGGAAAAGGATGCCATTGGAAAACGCTATCGTAGACAAGACGCTATTGGAACACCTATCTGTATTACGGTAGACCACCAGAGTCTCCAAGACAACACCGTTACCATACGCCATCGCGACAGCATGGAGCAGGAACGGGTTGCCATAGCAGACCTTGAACGGATATTAGAAGGGATTGTTGGTTGGAAGTCGCTATTGAAAGAGATTTTATAACCATAACGGCGAATGGATTGTTCCATCAATCCATTCGCTTTTAACTATTATCTGCAAAATCCCTTCATAAAAAAGGCACCGCCTTTTATCAGGGATGCCTTGTTGTCTCTTTATAAAAATTATCTCTATTTTGGAATTTCTTCAGCAGCCACGGGTTTACTGTTTTGTTGCTGCTCTAAAGGCCTAATAATTAAACGTAAGCTCGGATTATTAGTTAGAAACGACCAGAACCAACCCGTTACAAGTTTAATTTTATTCCGGAAACCTGCAATAGGAATAATATGTATAAATAACCAGGTTAACCAAGCAAACCAGCCTGTAAAGGTAAACTTAGGTAAATCTACAACGGCCTTATTTTTAGTTATAATGGCCATACTACCTTTATCATTATACTTAAATGCTTTTAAGGGTCTTTTTTCTATAAGATTGACTAAATTTTCAGCTAATAGGATACCCTGCTGTATAGCTACCTGAGCAAGTTGTGGGTGCCCATTAGGAAAAGCAGCATCTGCAGTTTGTAAGCATATATCGCCAATTGCAAAAACGTCGGAAAGGCCTTTTACCCTATTGTATTCATCTACCAAAATCCGCCGTCCTCTAGTTATCGACTCTTTCGGTAAGCCAGGTACTTCTCTCGCAATAACCCCCGAAGACCATATTAATGTATCTGTTTCAATATTAGAGCCATCAGCAAAGAGTACTTTCCCATCTATATAATCCTTAACACCTGTATTCAATTTGACTTCCACACCCATCTCCTGAAGTACGTCAAACGCTTCCTGCTGCGATTTTTTACTCATCGGACCCAGCAAAGTCGGCGCCATATCCACTAAAACAATCCGCATTTTTCCATTCTGCGAAAATTCCGGATATTCTTTCGCAAGAATTTTTTTGTTCATATACGCCAGCATTCCCGCAAGCTCTACACCAGTAGGGCCTCCTCCAGATATTACAATAGTAGAAAACTTAGTGCGCTCCTCGTCATTCTGCTCTTGCGCCGCTCTTTCTCCATTACGTAAAATATGATTTCGTAGATTGATAGCATCATCGATAGTTTTCATTGGTACAGCATACTTCTCAACATTCTCCATCCCAAAATAATTGGTTTCAGTACCCATTGCCAAGATCAAATAATCATAAGAAACCTGTCCGGATGCAGTCGAAACAATTTTCTGCTGCGTATCTACGGATTCCAAACCACCATAATGAAACCTGAAGTTATGCGCGCGACTGAACATTTTACGAAAAGGATACGTGATGATGGATGTTTCAATGAATGCCGTTGCTACCTGATATATTAATGGTGGAAAAAAATGATAGTTATTCTTGTCTATCAATGTAATATCCAGGCTCTTGTCCTTTGACAGCTGCTTAGCTAAATTCATCCCAGCGAAACCACCACCAACTATTACAATATTCATAATATTAATTTTAAATGCCGAATTTAAACGATGCGCAAAAGTGACAATTTTTAAGTTGTTACGCAATACTTGATTTGCTTCTTCATCGTCAAAAATACACTGACAAATATAAAATTAAATTCTGATATTAGTGTACAATAAACACTAAGTATAAAAATCTAATATCACACAAATATCATATATCAATTCGACCTAACATCTGCTACTGTTTATCTCTTGTGCTATTTAACAATTGCCAACATGCAATAGTTTTTATATTTATTTCGCGATAATTTGTTATGGAACATTTTATTTGGTACTCACGGTATTTTTTCTTTCTGAAAATGAGCAGCATAGTTGTTTCTTTTAAATATGTACAGACAAAAAACAAAAAAATCATTTGACATTTTAAAACATTCCCCTATATTTGCATCGCAGTTCACAAAAAGACTTTTTAAAGAGCTGTCTTAACCAGAGAAAACATTCCTGAATAGCTCAGCTGGTTAGAGCATCTGACTGTTAATCAGAGGGTCGCTGGTTCGAGCCCAGCTTCAGGAGCCAACCCCGTATAACAACGGGGTTTTTTTGTTTATATTCAATTCCAAAACTTTATGAGTTTAATCATTCTTGGATCTGTGGCATTCGACGCCCTAGAAACACCTTTCGGGAAAACAGACAAAATAGTGGGCGGTGCCGCCAGTTATGCAGCTATCGCCGCATCTTATCTCCATAAGCAAGTTAAAATTATAGGTGTAGTGGGTGAAGATTTTGGAGAAGAGAATCTTGCTAAGTTTACCAGCCACAATATTGATATTGATGGAATACAAATAAAGGAAGGAGAAAAATCATTCTTTTGGTCGGGCAGATATCATAATGATATGAATACGCGAGACACCTTGGTAACTGAACTAAATGTACTTGGAGACTTCGACCCAATCATTCCAGATAGCTATCAGGGAGCTGAATATATTCTTTTAGGAAATTTAAGTCCACAAGTTCAGTTAACAGCGCTTAATAGATTACGGAAGAGACCAAAACTCATTGTATTAGACACGATGAATTTCTGGATGAATATAGCTTTAGACGATCTTAAAGAGGTACTAAAAAAGGTGGACGTTCTCACCATCAATGACGAGGAAGCACGTCAGTTATCAGGTCAATTTTCTTTGGTGAAAGCTGCCGGTGTGATCTTGAATATGGGTCCAAAATACCTCATTATAAAAAAGGGAGAACATGGGGCCCTTCTTTTTGGAGAAAATAAAATATTCTCAGCACCGGCCTTACCTTTAGCAGAAGTTTTTGACCCAACAGGGGCTGGCGATACGTTTGCAGGAGGCTTTATAGGTTATTTAGCAAGTACCGATGTGCTTGATTTTGAAAGCATGAAAAGCGGTGTGATCTTTGGGTCTGCTTTAGCTTCTTTTTGTGTGGAGAAGTTTGGTATTGAACGTATTGAAAAGCTGACCATTCACGACATAAATGAAAGGGTGCAGTTATTCAGCTCCTTAACGTCCTTTAACATTTAAGATACAGCGTTCACTAATCCAACTTGCCTATAATTTGGAATTTGCTGAAGACTTCATTTCCATGAGGAGCATCTAAAAGCTCCTCTGTTAAATCTTGCCCCGCCCAATGTTCATAATGCATTCCCTTCAACCATAATCTACTACTTGTAACATCATAAATTAATCCTTGATAAGCAATCCAAATCTCAGGTTTGTCTTGCCCATTCCTACGTGCTAGCTGGTTTTTATTATATGAAGGGTACATATTGATTTTTAACGATAAAACTAAGAATAAAAATGGATCAATCGTAAATTTGGCGGTTATAGGAGAAGCATTTTCCTTTTAGCGTAGTATCGTGAGCTCGCTGGTTATAATAGAACCTTTATTTTATTCAACTTCTTTTCTCTTGAAAAAAAAGGTACTGTGTTAAATTCCAAATATTTTATAACTTTATTTTTTATAAAGGAGAGCAGCGCAAGCTATTCATCCTGTGTAGGCAGATCTCAGTATCTGCCTACTTCCATTACAGCGTTATTTATTTGTTCTTCGAAAATATATTCCTGATCATTCTTCCATAAGATATATATTAAGATCAGCAACTTTCTAGCTACAGCAGTTATTCCGATTTTTTTAGCTGGCTTCCTGTCAATTATTCTTTCATAAAATACTTTTAGATCTTTATTATATCGGCTAGCAGCGAGTGCAGGCATATAGAGTGCCTTTCTAATGAAGCTATTTCCTTTTTTTGATATCTTTGACTTTCCCTCGTGG
>NZ_FOAF01000021.1 GCF_900109575.1 Olivibacter domesticus
CGCGATTCGTTCAGGTCAACTACCGTTACCTGGATATCAGGGCACTGTTTCGCTATTACAGACATCGTAGGGCCACCCACGTAGCCTGCTCCTATGCAGCAGATTTTCTTTATTGTCATTTATTCTATTGAAATAGTTAAAAATTAATACTTAAGTTTTATTAAAATCCAAATTAGATGTAGTTTTCTCCAAACTGCTTCGCTGCATCCGCTACTACCTGTTTCACTTCTTGCTCAGTGTCGATAGGACAGATCAGCAATGTATCATTCGCTTCCACTACGATATAGTTATGAAGATTTTTAAGTACCACTTTTTTGTAACTCGGTACATTCACCATGCAATTACTACTATTATATAAAATAACATTATTTGCATCGGGTATAAGAACATTCCCTTCCCCATCTTGTGGGCTAAGACCATAAACCGAGGTCCAAGTACCTAAATCAGACCACCCAAAATCAACAGGTAGCACATAAACCAAATTGCTTTTCTCCATGATAGCATAATCTATGGAAATATTATTGCAAGTAGGATAATATTGTTGTAAAAACTCTTCTTCTTCAGCAGTATTATATTTGTCTTTTCCATAAAGAAATATAGCATTTAATTGTTCTTCATATTTCTCCAATTCTCCTAAAATTGTCTGTACATTCCAAACAAAAATCCCTGCGTTCCACAGGTACTCCCCACTTTCAACATATTGCTGTGCAGTTTTTGCATCCGGTTTTTCCTTGAAAGCGCTAACCTTATGAAATGCATTAAAATTAGGCAAAGTTAAACTATCTGCTTGAATATATCCGTAGCCTGTATCCGGCCGCGAAGGTTTTATTCCCAGCGTGATGAGCGCCTTGTTATTTTCCGCAGCCTCAAGTGACTGCTTTACATCTTCTAAAAATTGATGCGTATCTTGTATTAAATGGTCAGAAGGAGCTATAACCATTGTTGCCTGCTGATTTAGCGCATGCAACTTATGACAGGCGTAAGCAATACAGGGAGCAGTATTACGCATAGCCGGCTCTCCAATAATCCTTGTCATATCAGTTATTCCCAATTGCTCTTGCACAAGTGTTACATATTTATGATTCGTTAGTACATAAATATTTTCTTCAGGAACAATTTGTTTAAAACGATCGTAAGTATTTTGGATAAGTGTCTTTCCCGTTCCCAATACATCAATAAATTGTTTAGGGAGAGATGTTCTACTCACTGGCCAAAAGCGACTCCCTACCCCGCCTGCCATAATTATAACATAATGATTTTTATTCATTCTATCGTTCTAATAATTTACAGTGCTAAACTGTTACCCCGTTCCATAAATTAGCTGGGTACACCTTTTCTGCTACCAGGTTTGCCAATTCTTCCCTAACAAGTGGTTTATCTTCTTGATAAGTAACGCCAAAACATGGCGCATCAATTGCAAGTACCGAGAAAGAAGCTTTACCTTCCTGTAACAGCTGCTGAGCAGCTTCCGGAATAAGGAACTCTGCTTTAGGGTTTTCTTTATTTTCTTTAACAAAAGTTTTAAATAAAGGTTCAAGCATAGAAAAAATTGCAGGAGTAAAACCCCAGAAATTCATAGAAACCAGTGCGTTTTCAGGCAAGGTCCCTGGTTTTCCATCAGCTTGAACGAATTCGATTATTCTTTCAGCATTTCGATAAACCTTTGCACGTTCATCTAATCTTTCGAGCTTCCCATTATCTGATACAGCACAAACCCCCCTAGTTACCGGCCCGCTATCAGATAGCGTTTTACCAATGGTATATCCTAAAAGCGCAAAATGCTTGTCAGTAGCCTCATTCGATAAAAATTCAGCCATTTGCTTAAAGGCAGTAAGGCTATAAAAATCATCTGCGTTTATTACACAAAAGTTTTCTCCAATTACATTTCTTGCAGCCAACAGAGCATGTCCAGTTCCCCAAGGTTTAGCTCGATCCATATGCTCGTTAAAACCATACTCTTCTAATTGAGGGCCTTGAAAAGCGTATACAACTTCTATCTGATCTTTTATGTGTTTAGCAAATTTTTCCTCAAAAATTTCCTGGTGCTCATCTCTAATAATAAAACATACTTTCCCGAAACCTGCTCGTATGGCATCATAAATAGAATATTCTAAGATCGTCTCATTATTTGGTCCAAAACCGTCAATTTGTTTGTTTCCGCCATAACGGCTAGCCATTCCGGCTGCAAGAATTACTAATGTTGGCTTCATCAGATGCTTTTTTTAAATTATTTTGCAATTTATTTTTAACTCGTATACAATAAATATCCTGCTCTATACAGTATTAAAATTTTCAAGGGATGAAGATCGTATAAATAATGATTTCCGCAAGGGATGTGTACTTAAATTGTATACAAATGAACTACTTTTGAGTATTATTTTTGATAAGATTAAAAATATAATAAAAAGAATAACAATTACATAAAATCAAAACAGCTCTTCATTCCGCAAATTTAGGTGTCGCAAATCTTTATGGGCCTTACCATCTTTCACGTACTTAATAATTTTCCCCAACTGCCTCTCATGATGCAAATCCGTACCCACTAAATCATAAAGATTATTTTTTATTAGATATTGGGCTGCCCGAGTTACATCCCTGCCATAATACCCTGTAGGCGATAATAGATTAAGTTGTAATATACAACCAAGATCTTTTAGCCTATCATATCCATTAAATTGATGGAAATAAAAATGATATCTTTCTGGATGAGCCATAATAGGAGCATAGCCTTCTTCCACAATCTTCAGTATAGTCTGTTCTAATTGAAATGGTTCAGTTGACCAAGGCATTTCAATGAGTAGGTGATCTGTAGGAAAAGGCCTAAGATCCCCCCGGGTTAATAAAGAATCAAAATGTTGCCCCAACATATATTCTGCAGAAGAATGCGTATAAACGTCTCCCATTCCAGAAAGTTGCATTTCAGCATATAAGTTTTCATGTGCCAAATTTATTGTTTGAGGAGTATTCGGGTATACTTCATCGTATATATGGGGGGTTAGAATAAACTGTTTTAAACCCAATTCCCTCAAAGTTTTTATAAATTCGATGCTCGTTTGTACATCCTTAACACCGTCATCAATTCCTGGCAAGATGTGGGAATGCACATCGGTCTTCATCCACTGTAAATCGGTCAACCCTTGCCTTTTAAATAAATTAAACATTATTATTTTCCCCTTTTTACCCGCCAATTCATTATTGTATCAAATTCATTGTATATACAGATACGTTCGTTGTTATAAGATTTCTCATACCATCGTAATAATTGTTTAGTTTCTTTATAGAAACCATAATCTAAAGCCATAATTGTGCCGCTTATTTTATTACGGGTTCCATGGTTCGTTAATTAACAACAAAGGCACTATAGGATCTACTATTAAATCTTCCCAGAACTATGTGCAAATTACCCATTTTTTTATCAGTTGCGATTCCTTAAACGGGACATCGTATTTATAAATTACCTTTGTCTTACCATGACGTTAACCTCAATAAAAACCACTTCTTCGGAGAGAATATATATGATCGATATCCTTCGTGGATTTGCATTGTACGGCATCATTCTAGCACATATTGGCTCTATATATTTATATGAATTAGAGATTACCTCGAATGATCTGACGGGCATGGATAATAAATTAAAGAAATTACTTGAATTATTTATAGAACGGAAATTTTATCTCATCTTCTCTCTCTTATTTGGTCTCAGCTTTTCCATCCAACTTCAAAATGCTATTAATCGTAACAAACCTTTTGTGTTGAAATATTGCTGGCGATTAAGCCTTCTATTTTTTATTGGATTTATTCATAATCAACTCTATCCCTTTGACATTCTACAAATTTATGCCTTCATCGGTGTATTACTTCTTCCCATAAGAAAAATCGCTACCCCAGTACTCTTGGCAATTTCAATTAGTTTATTTATTTTTAGTTGTGTTTTCTTACAATTTGATGGACATATAAAGGATTCTTTATCAACACTTAGAATTCAAAAAGTTAGCTTATCCCAAACACTTACACACCAAATTGCCTCTGGCCATTTTTTTATGATACTAAGTTTGTTCACCTTCGGTTTATGGGCCGGTAAAAAAAATATTTTCACCCTTGGCAGAATAGATCCAGCTTATTTTAAATCGCTTTTTATTTTTTCGCTAATAAGTTTACTGATTCTTAAAATAGCACATAACCAATTTAGCATTCCGTCTTTTAGTTTACCTTTAGTAAATATAAGTTTCTCCTTTTTATATATTAGCATCATAAGTCTATCATATATTTATCTACCTCACTTAAAGCTCTTATGGCAAAGCTTAGAGGTGGTTGGCAGAATGGGCCTTACCAATTATATTTTACAGACCATTTTTTTCTACATATTGTTTTTATTCAAATCTATTCTTTTTAACGGCGGCGATTTATATCTATTATTTATATATGCGAATTCTTTCTTTTTCTTTCAGATCTTATTTTCAATTTGGTGGTTAAAAAAACACAAACAAGGGCCGCTAGAATGGATTTGGCGAAGCGCCACTGATCTTTATAGAGTAACAAACTTATATGTTAAAGACAAGTCTTTATGTGACACACCGGATCAAATAAAATCGCCGTTATAAAAGTACATCGACAGAAAAACATTTGATGATGTGTAAATATGTGTTAATTATGTAAATTGTAATATAAGATCTATTTACATAGATTTGTAGTTACACTGTGAAGATTATTCAGAAATGAAATATAACATATTCGCTCGTCACCGGGGTAAAGTGACGCTAGTCAACACTCAACTTACGGAGCAGGATGCCACCGATCAAGTTAACGTATTAAACCTCCTTAACGATGAGGGAGAGATTTATTATAAATTACCCGCCAAGGTTGTTGAGATTGAAACAACTAATAACAGTGTAACTAAACATTAATCTACTAGCTCGTAAAGCAAGACCTAAATTTAATTGAACAAATTTACTCATCTTTATTTACATAAAAACAATTTCATAAGAAAAACCGTGTACGAACTACGAATTTTTGTGTATATCTGCAATCGTTATTGTTTGACGAACCCCTTTTATTATTATTACACCTAATAGCACTCCAAAAGTATTAAAAATAACGTCATCGATATCAGGAAAACCTACCCCCGTGATATACTGCGTTACTTCAATTGCCAAGCTAAATAAGAAGCCAAAAAACAATATAAAATCAAATCTGCGAACGCCAAAGACGATGTATAAAAACAACGCAAATGGCACGAACATAAACACATTACCCACAACGTCCAAATAAACACTGCTTACGTTCTGTCCATGCGTATATAGGTACCATTTTAATGTAAATGGTTCTAGACGTGGCCTTATTGAGTGAGAACTTAAACTCGGACTCGGCCTGCGCCCAGAAAAGAAAACTACATAAAATAGGGTAATAAGGTATGGAGGACAACTACATATCCAAAACCACATAGTTAATTTTTGCGCTATTTTCTTCTTTAACATCATCCATATTTCCTAAAACCAGGCAGCTATAAAGTATAAAAACCAATATTGAAGGCAAAAACGCTTCGTTCTTTATCTTATTATGATAAAGGTGTTAACCATTGCCTTTATCCTACTAATATCCACCTCTAAAATAACAGATAAACTTATAAAACCAACCGGGAATTACTTAAATGTAAATAATATTTTTCTAAAATTTCATCATATGCTATGGTCTAAATATTTTTACATCCACATATCGATTACTTCTTTAAACAAATTATCACAAAATATATTGTGCTGGTTTTTATTTTTTATTTAGAGTAAATTGAAAAAAATATTCCTGTACTAGTATAAAATGAAAAAAGAACTTCTCAGTCGAAAATTATCCACATTTATACGTAAAAGAGCACATATTTGGTTATATGGGCATATTGATCGATTATTAAAAACGATTCATCAATTCTCTTATCCTTTTATGCCGCACCTCAAATCCTCGCAATTTAGTATTTAATTAAGCACATTTTGTAATCAAGATTATACACTTAATACACAATCCAAAATTTAAAAAAATGAAATTTAGATACGACATTAACGCCTTAAGAGCTTTAGCTGTTATAGGAGTAATATTATTCCATTTTAAAGTTCCTTATTTTGAGGGAGGTTTTTCGGGAGTTGATATCTTCTATGTCATTTCTGGTTATCTAATGACCAAAATTGTCATAGAGGCAATCTTGAAAAATACGTTTTCATTTAGAGATTTCTATGGCAAAAGGGTTAAACGCATTATTCCTGCTTTGCTATGTATGATTATAACACTGTTAATTGTTGACTTTTTCATTCTGCTTCCCGGGGATTATCAATATGTTTCTAAAAATGCAACTGCCAGTCTATTATTTGTTTCTAATATACTTTACTGGCAAAGTAGCGGTTACTTTGATCCTTCCTCGGAACTAAATCCATTATTGCATACCTGGTCATTATCTGTTGAATGGCAATTCTACTTGATACTTCCAATCATTTTAGTGTTGCTAAAAAAGGTCTTTAAATTCGAAAAAAAACATTACTTATTCTTCTTTATAATAAGTACCTCCATTACATTTGTGATTACTTGTTATTTTACCCAAACAAAACCAACAGCATCTTTTTATTTACTACCAACTAGATCTTGGGAAATGATTGTTGGAGGAATTGCTTATCTTGCTGAAGGCCACTTGAAGAAATTCAAAAAAGGCATAGCATATTTAGGTTATTTGGTACTTTTTCTGAGCCTTCTTCTCTTAACAACAGATTTAAGCTGGCCAGGCGCATATACTTTAGTCCCAGTTTTAGCTACGTTTTTAATTATTCTCGCTAACCAAAATGATTTTATTCTACTGCAACATCCTGTGGTCCAATTCACAGGCAAGATATCCTATTCACTATATCTTTGGCATTGGCCCGTTTTTGTCACTGCCAATTATCTTGGTATGTCTGCTGGTTTTACTTCCACAGTAATATTATTAATTATCTCCTTCTCGCTGGCATATCTATCGTTCACTTATGTTGAATCTATACGCTTTCAATCGAGCAAATACGTTATTGTAACAGTGATAGCGATTTGTACTTCAACCTTTATTCTTTCATACTATAGTTTCAATGAGTTTATATTTAAACCACAAACCATCCAAATTTCCAACTATACCAAGAATCATCTTGATGAGCGTAAAAAGCAATTTAGCTCTGGTTGTTGTTTTATCTCAACGACCTCTGAAGGAAAAACTTTAGATAAAGAAAGTTGTTTGCAACTGCAAGCTAATCGCCAAAATATTTTATTGATTGGCGATAGTCATGCTGCACATTTATCTCAATCATTACGAGAACATTTCGAAAAAGAAGGCATTCATTTGAATCAAGCTTCAGCTAGCGGATGTCTACCGCTAATTAATGCGAACGGCAGAGCTGAGTGTGTGGAGATTATTAACTATATCTATCGCGACTACATAAAAACTAACGCAGATCTTATCAGCGGTGTCATTATTAGTGGAAATTGGTTAGAAAAGATCAACAATAAAGAGCAGTTAATATCTGATTTAAGAACTACTATCGATTACCTTCATAAATTGAAGATTAAAGTAGTGATAATCGGACAAAATGAAACATACACCATGCCTTATGCCTCTATTGCTGCTTTAGAGTATGAGCATAGTGAGTCGTTATGGACAAATTATTTTAATAAAGATTCGCATCTTTTAAACGAAGTACTCAAAAAAGAATTCAAAGATTTATATATAGATATCTATAATTCTAAATCTATTAAACACCTATCGAAAGACTTAACTCCCTATATGTCAGATGAAAACCATTTCACCAAATATGGGGCAGATTTAACTGTTGGCGAAATTATATCTCAAAAACCAATGAAAAGATTTCTTGATCAGCACTATCAGGGAAATCACATTAATACTCGAGCATTCGATACGGTTACTAAGAATACTTTATAAGTTGTCGGAAAATCTGTCAACTTAGCTACCGTTGCCCACGCATATTAAAACATTAAACACCATTTATCTGAGCTCTAACGTAGCTTTATACGCTATTAATTATTGAGGCCTCAATATATTCCAATAAAAAGACCACTTCCAGATTGGAAGTGGTCTTGTAAGATTTCATATAATAATAAAAATTAGCTTCCAATGGCATTCACCTGAAAGCCGATAGCTTCCAGTTTAGCTTTATCCAACAGATTGCGCCC
>NZ_FOAF01000007.1 GCF_900109575.1 Olivibacter domesticus
CTGCTAAAAACAGTGATCTCTTGCTGACTACTTCCCAAGCAGCAAACTATCGAATCCTTCGATACATCTACGCCAACACAATGTTTAGTTGTTTTCATGATAAAATGGGTTAATGAGACAGCAAAAGCTTCCATCATCTTTTCTCGCATTTATACGGGATGCCAAAGCTCCCTAAGTACTGTTCAGACTCGGAGAAGCATTAGGAGATGGTGAATGATTCTTTTTTCGGGATATTACCTTCAACTCCCTGAAACAAAATATTTCTTCCCTTCTCCTCTTGCTATTTCTCCAGAAACTTAATGATTTCCAAACATACGAGAAGCAAAAGTTCAAGGCTACACAGCCCTCGCTAAAAATGGTTCCCCACTTGTTCCGTGAAGCCGTTCGCTACACTCACTTGTCACAGAACGGGCATCACTCGCTGAAACCATTTTATTAACGCTCGTTCTGTGAGGCCGGTCCTTCCTGCGCTCCAGAACCACTTCTAATGATACTTTCACCATTCTTGCCCGCAAAGACCCTCCGTTCTACAAAAAATCCGCCTTAGTCAGCCGCGGTTTGTAGGTGGATGCACTAACATTCTCGCAGCTGTCTACAGCGGGAGCTTTTGCTTCTTTTTGCGGAAAAAAGAAGGCTAAAATAAAAGTTCATTTTTATCAGCAACAAGAAATAAACAGAACCTATTCTTCGATGGAGACCTTAATAAATTTGTTTGATACACTTGGTCAATATCCAGAAAAATTATTTCCTAATAGGATATCATCTAAAAAAAAAGTGTAGAAGTCAGTAAAAATAAATTAGTAGTTTATTTACTTTCCGTAATAACAAACAAAAAAGCGGATTTGATAGATTATCAAATCCGCTTTTTGCCGACCTTAAACGGCGCTTACTTTATATTTAACTACATAGCAGCTGCTATATAGCCGTGCAATTTCATACCTGATTGATAAGGTTTTAACGACTTCTTTAAGGTTTTCCTAGCAACATGTATTCTGGTTTTCACGGTACCGATAGGAATAGCTAAGTGATCCGCTATCTCGTGATACTTATATCCTTCAAAATACATTGTAAATGGCACATAATAATCATCCGAGAGGTTTGCCATCGCTTGCTTAATATCGTCCATAACAAACTTGTTTTCTCCCATATTACCGGTAGCACTGTAAGCTAAATTGGCAGATGAGATTTCGTCAGATTTAGTTACAAAAGAACTAATTTTCACAAAACGACGATAATTGTTTATGAAGGTATTCTTCATGATAGTGTATAACCATCCTTTTAAATTAGTCCCTTCTCTAAACTTTTCATAATAAGTAATTGCCTTGAGCACAGTATCCTGAACCAAATCATTTGCATCTTCATCATCATGTGTAAAGTGTAAAGCATACATTTTCAACGAGTCGGATTGCTGCGTTACCATGGTGTTAAACTCTAGCTTTGTCATACTGTTTAGGGTTTGCGGAAACAAGGCTTTCCTTGTTACCAAGTTTAATACAATCGCATTTTAAATATCTTAGTTATTTATAATACATTAACAATAATATCCATGCAACTATCTCGCCAAAACAGTATGATAATTTCTGAAAAAAATAATTTTTAATAAATAGTTAATTTATATTTAAGGGTTATATTACATTAACTTCTCGTTCTAAGGTTATACCGAATCGATTTTTCACACTTTCAATTATTTGCTCAGAAAATTCATAAATCTCTAAACCCGTGGCATTTCCTTGGTTTACCAGCACAAGTGCTTGATTTTTCCAAGTACCTGTATTTCCCACAATTTTACCTTTCCATCCGCATTGATCAATTAACCAGCCGGCAGCAATTTTTACTCTTCCTATATCAAAAGGATAATACACTATGTCCACAAAATCAGACACTAGTCTGTCGAGTGTGTCCACAGAAATTATCGGATTCTTAAAAAATGACCCAGAATTTCCAATAGTTGAAGGATCAGGTAATTTACTTACTCGAATAGCAGCAACTACGGCTGAAACATCTTTAATTGTTGGCTGGGTTATTCCTCTTTTGCTCAATTCTTCATTAATTGCTCCGTATGTTGTATTTAGTTTCGACTGACTAGAAAGTAAAAGGTTTAGTTGAGTAATTAGAAATCTATTTTTGTACTCATTTTTAAATACACTATCTCTATAACTAAATTTACAATCTGCGCTATTAAATGTTCTAAAACTACCATTACGAATATCAAAGGCGCGGCAAGAATAGAAGACATCTTGCAACTCCACACCGTAGGCACCAATATTTTGGACAGGCGCAGCACCAGCAGTGCCCGGAATGAGGCTTAGATTTTCGATTCCTCCGAATCCATTATTAACGCAATACATCACTACATCATGCCAACGCTCACCACCGCCAATGCAAATCTCTATCCCTTCATTTATTGGAAAGGCGTGAAGACCTTTAATATTCATATGAACCACGAGTCCATCGTAGTCATCTACAAACAGCATATTGCTTCCGCCACCAAGAAATAGTAATTTTTCTGTTTCAAAAGCGCCATCATTATATAATGCTAAAAGATCTTCTTCGTGATTAATATGTACCAATTTTTTGGCAGTTGCCTCTACACCAAATGTATTATAGTGTTTTAAAGAAACATTATTCAATATACTCATTAAAATTTTATGTCGTTTTTATTTAAAAACCTTTTGTAACCTTAAAAACCGTTTCCTTCCCTATTGACTTTTTTTTTCAAATTTTCAATTTTTGCGTATATTTATATCAAATAGTCGAGAAAAGAAGGCTATGTAAAAAAAAGATTGTCATGATAATTTATTTCCAAAGATAAGGTTAATAGTAATTTATTATACATTCCTTTGCACCAACTACTTTAAGCTAATGGATAATCACGATAAAAAGCGTACCCTTATTATTGAAGCTGCCACTAAACGTTTCGCTCACTTCGGTATAGCCAAAACAACTATGACTGAAATAGCGAAGGACCTATCTCTCTCAAAAGCACTACTTTATTACTATTTCCCCGATAAAATAAGTTTATATGCAGCAGTGTTCGAAAGCATTGCTACAAAAATGTTCGATAAGATCGAACAAGGATTAATTGATATCAACAACTGTGAAGAAGCGGTATTTTATTTAATAGACATGCGTTTAGCATTCGCTATGAAATACTACAATCTTTTTGATCAAAGCTTAAATACCGTTACCGAATTGGCAGATGAATTGTCAAGAGTGATACAATTAGTCAGTGAGTTAGAAATAAAAACCATTGCAAGTATTTTTAATAAAGCGAATAAAAGCGGAGAATTAGTTGTTGATAAACCCGATTATATTGCCGAAATCTTTTTAAACGCCATGATAGGCATGCGCTTTTGCGTTTTAAAAGATAAAAAAGCAATGTTTATACCCACCAAAGAAGAATTTGACGAAATTTCAAAAATGCAAAAAAAACTGGCTGTTATTTTCATAAATGGCCTTCGGAATCAATTGTCAAATTAACGTCATTTTAACACAAATCTATTCTATTTTTTTATCGAGCCAATTTATTGCCTTAATTTTGACCATTACATTTAAAAAGTCAAAAAGTATAAAGGTTAAAAAGTAAGGTCGTCAGCATTGGAACCAAACGAGATAAAAAAACAGCACATTATAGAAGCCGCACTTAAAAGGTTTTCACATTTTGGTATCAATAAGACAACCATGAGTGAAATTGCTGAAGATATTGCGGTATCAAAAGCGAATCTATATTATTATTTCCCGGATAAAACAGCCCTCGTAGTTGACGTAATAAAACATCTAATTGCGGAGGGTACACAGGCGTATGATGAGATCTTAAATGAATCCGTAAGCATACTCGAAATGCTCATTCGGTTTCTTAAAATACGGAAGGATTTTTTTGAGAAACATTACTTACTCCATATTACAATGGGTTTTGCAGATAGCAATTTGAATATGGAAGAATTAAAAACATTAAGAGAATATGCAGAAATGAGAGAACTCGAAATTCTGCATAAAACATTTAAAAAGGGTATTGATACCATGGAACTTGTAACATTTGATGTAAAGATTGTATCTCAGATGTATTTTACCATTCTGAAAGGAATAGCAATGGTATCTATTTCAAGGATTTCTAATAAAGATATACCTGAAATTTCAGTTTTCAGCGAAATCTTCGAAAAGCAAAAAATCGCAACTACTATATTTTTGAACGGATTACGATATGACATTATAAAAAATTGAGAATTAATTTTCTGATATCACTCGGAAGTCAATAAATATATCATTCGCCCAAGTATGGCGAATACTTCTAGTGTTATTGAAAATATACGAAACCATCATGATTTGTTCAAACCACACAGGGGATGAATAAAAGGCTTAGCCCTTCTTCAATACCGCTGAAAACAAAACAAGAATGAAAAATCTGATAGCTTCATCACCTTTAAAGAACAATTTATTAAGATGAAAAACAAGAAATAAATGAGCACCTCAAATTTTAAAATAAAACTAAAGCTAAAACACTCTCTAATAGTGTTCATCTCTCTTTTCTTAAGCTCGGGCAACCTTTTAGCCCAAGATTCTTTAACATTAACACAAGCACTCAACTACGCTATTAAAAACAGCGAAGTACTTGAAAAGGCAAGATTGGATATTTTAGGAGGAAAGCATAAAGTAGCGGAGGTTAAAGCGGGCGCACTACCTCAAATAGATGTTACCAGTACGTTAACCTATAATTTGCTAGTTCAACAATTTATTTTACCTGCAGAATTCATGGGAGGTAACCCTGGGGAATTCATATCCGTGAAGGCCGGTCAATCTTGGGGCGCATTAACACAGGTGCAACTAAATCAAGAGCTGTTTAATCAATCGGTCTTTACTGGCTTAAAAGCAGCAAAGAGCTCGGAAGAATATTATCGTTTAGCGGCAGAACTAAGCGAAGAGAATGTGTTACAACAAGTTGCAGCCAATTACTACCAAGTAATTATCAATAGAGAACAGTTGAAAGTAATTGATGCCAATCTAGAAAGAACGGAGAAACTGTTAACAATGGTAACTAGTCAATATGACTTGGGACTCGCTAAAAAAATTGATTTAGACCGCGTAAAAGTGAATAAAAGTAACCTGCTTTCACAGAAACAGCAATTGGAAACAACTGTAAATCAGCAAAAAAATCTGCTGAAGTATTATATGGGAATGCCCATTCAAGAAGAAATCAGTCTCCCGCAAGATGCCGTTCAACAGCTAGAAAATGAAGCCTTACAATTACATAACGACGGATTTAACTTAGAACGATTAGCCCAATATAAAGTACTAAAAAGTCAAGAGACACTTTTGCAACATCAACGCAAGGCGAATATTGCGGAATACTACCCAAGCCTATCTTTAGGTGCTAATTATATGCTTAATAGCCAAAGTAATCGGTTTGATCTTTATAGTAGCAAAGCGTTGAACTATGACATGTCTGCTGTTACATTAACGTTAAAGGTTCCAATATTCGATGGTTTTGGCAGGAGGTCGAGAGTCCGACTGGCAAATGTTGAGCTTCAAAAGGTCAACCAAGATATCCGCAACACATCAAACTCCTTGAAGATGGCGTATAATAATGCTACAAATCAGATAAAGAACAGTTTAACTACCATAAAAACACAAGAAGAAAATAAGCGACTGGCGGAAGAGGTTTTTTATAGCACACAAAATAACTATCAAAATGGTCTTGCAAGTCTCACCGATTTATTAACATCAGAGACGGATCTTGTTGCTGCACAAAACAGTTATAATGAAGCTTTATTGAACTATAAAGTGGCTGAGATAGAATTAATAAAATCAAACGGGAATATTAAATCACTTTTAACTGAATAATAGCGCGAGATACTCGCATAATAAAAACTTATTTATCTAAATAAAATGAAGAGAATAATTATTACTGTAGTCGTTGTAATTGGTGCGGCAGCTCTGATTGGATGGATACTTAACAACAATAAAAAAGAAAATCAAGCTAAAACAGATATTGTAGCCAAGGGAACAGGTGCCGTAATTGTACGTACTACCACGGCAAGCAAGTCGCCTATCAACTTAGATTTTTCTTCCAACGGAAACTTTGCTGCTTGGCAAGACCTTGCCTTAGTAGCAGAAAACAGTGGACGTGTTACGCGAATTTTGGTCGATGAAGGCTCACACGTTAACCGAGGGCAAATACTTGCTAGGATTGACGATGAATATTTAAATCTGGAGCTTCAATCAGCAGCAGATGAATTAAGTAAGCTTAAAACCGATCAACAACGATATGAAAGCTCTTTTAAAACCGGAGGGGTAACGAAGTCGCAGTTAGACGATATTAATTTGGATGTTCGCAATGCCGAAAATAAAGTACAACAGTCTAAACGCCGGCTAGCTGACTCCTATATAAAAGCCCCTATTTCGGGCATTATTAATAAACGCAGTATTGAAGTTGGAACGTATGTTTCTCCCGGTACCGCATTATTTGATATCGTGGATGTGTCTCGATTAAAATTACTCGTAAATGCAAATGAATCACAGGTAGTGAACGTTAAAGTAGGCGATCAGGTAAAAATTACTACGAGCGTCTTCCCCGATAAGACGTTTAGCGGTAATATTTCATTTATTGCGGCAAAAGCGGATAACACCCTTAACTATCCCGTTGAAATTCGCGTTGAAAATTCTTCTTCTCAATCATTAAAAGCAGGTATGTATGGGACGGCAGTATTTGACCTTCCAGAACAACAACCTACTATTGTTATTCCGAGAGGTGCCTTTATAGGTAGTGTAAGCAGCAATGAAATATTTGTGTTGGAAGATGGTAAAACGGCTAAACTTAGGAAGGTTACGTCTGGACGGATACTTGGAGAACAAGTTGAAATCTTGGACGGATTGAAAGAAGGAGAAACTGTTATAACAAGTGGACAAATTAATTTGGTTGACGGAACTGAAGTAAAACCACAAAACGACGATAAGAAAAACAGCTAAGCATAGACAAAAAAATTGGATAGGCCCATACGCTATATGTACCATTAAAATATAACAATTTACGGATGAAAATTGCTGAAATATCAATAAAACGCCCTTCTATCGTTATTGTAGTGTTTACTGCACTAACCTTATTGGGCATTATATCTTACCTCTCATTAAATTATGAGATGCTGCCTAAGTTCAGTCCAGGTGTTGTTTCTATTTCAACAATATATCCTGGAGCATCTCCAAATGAAGTAGAAAATACCGTAACGAAAAAACTGGAAGATGCCGTTTCCTCCATGGAGAATATTAAAAAACTGGAAGCAACTTCCTTCGAAGGGCTTTCGGTGATTACCATTACACTGACAAGTGAAGCGGATGTCGATTATGCGATAAATGATGCACAACGTAAGGTAAACGCTGTATTATCAGATTTACCAGATGATGCCGAAACACCGTCGCTTGCAAAGTTCTCACTTGACGATCTTCCCATCGTAACGCTTTCTGCTACCGCATCGATGGATGACGCGCAATTTTTTGACCTGATAGATAAACGTATTCAGCCAATTGTTTCTCGTGTAAATGGCGTTGCCCAAGTGAATTTAATCGGGGGGCAGGAACGCGAAATCCAGGTAAATTTAAATGCAGCGAAATTGGAAGCATATGGTCTATCCGCACTGGACGTCCAACAGGTTATTCTTAACTCTAACCTGGATTTTCCAACGGGCAGTGTAAAAACGAAGAACCAGGATATCCTAATCCGCTTGGCCGGTAAATATAAATCGGTTAATGAATTACGAAATCTCGTTGTCAGTACGGCAAATGACGGTGCGCAAATACGTTTGATGGATTTGGCGGATGTGCAAGATACGCAGGAAGACGCTGAAAAAATAGCGCGATTAAATCGAAGCGGTTCTATTATATTACAAATTATCAAGACCTCCGATGCAAATGCGGTAAAAGTGAGCGAAGGTGTAAAGGCAATTCTGGAGCGTTTGAAGGCCGACTATCAAAAGGAAAACCTCCAGGTGGTGATCGCAAATGACACATCCGATTATACGCTTGAATCAGCAGATGCGGTCGTACACGATCTATTTTTGGCGGTTATTCTCGTTGCGGTTGTGATGTTATTTTTCCTGCATAGTTTACGAAATGCAGTCATCGTCATGGTGGCTATACCCGCGTCACTTGTCGCTACCTTTATTGGAATCTACCTTTTCGGTTTCACGCTAAACCTGATGTCATTACTTGGTTTATCACTCGTGGTTGGTATTTTGGTAGACGATGCCATTGTTGTTATTGAAAATATTTACCGACATATGGAGATGGGGAAAAATAAGGTGCGGGCTTCTTATGATGCAACCAAGGAAATTGGTTTTACGGTGGTGTCTATTACCATGGTAATTGTAGTGGTATTCCTTCCCATTTCGGTAAGTACGGGTCTGGTGTCTGATATTCTGCGAGAGTTTTGTGTGGTGGTCATGATCTCTACGCTTTTGAGTTTATTGGCCTCCTTTTCCATTGTACCATTACTCACTTCGCGATTTGGAAAACTTGAACGCGTATCAAACAGTAACTTCATCGGAAGATTTATACTTTGGTTTGAAAAACAGTTACACCGCTTCACTAACTGGGTTACCGGTATATTAAATTGGGCGTTGGATCATAAAGCCATTACGCTTGTAACCGTGTCCCTCCTATTGGTGTCGTCATGTGGATTGACTTTCGGTGGTTTTATCGGCGCAGAATTCTTTGCACAGAGTGATCGGGGGGAGTTCTTAGTTCAGATTGAATTGCCGAAAGATGCATCCCTTGAGCTAACCAATCAGGTCACGCGGAAAGCTGAAGATTTCTTAAGTAAGAAGAAGGAGATTGTCTCGTTGATTACCACAGTTGGTCAATCGAGCGACAACCTCGGCGCGGATCAATCGACCGCCTACAAGGCAGAAATTACAGTCAAGCTCACCCCGAAGGAAGAGCGTGATGAGTCTTCCGACATCTATGCAGCCAAACTCAAGGGAGAAATTCAAAAGTTATTGGTGGGCGCAAAAGTAAAAACCGTACCGATTGACATTTTAGGGGCAGCCCAACAAGCACCAATTGAAATGGTGGTTACGGGGTCTGACTTGGATAGCGTACTCGCTTATGCGGAGAAAGCGCGTATCATATTATCAAAAGTACCTGGAGCCGCTGAAACAAAATTATCAGTAGAAAGTGGTAACCCAGAAATTACGGTTGAAGTAGATCGAGATAAGATGACGGCGCTTGGTCTGTCTTTACAAACTGTTGGGGGGACCATGCAAACGGCTTTTAATGGAAATACCGACGGCAAGTTCAGGCAAGGAGAATATGAGTATGATATTAATATTCGCTTCGAAGATTACGACAGAAAGAATGTGGATGATGTGAAGAATCTTTATTTCTCTAATAATAGCGGTAAATTAATCAAGTTGTCACAATTCGCCGAAGTGAAAGAAGGATCGGGCCCAAGTCAGTTGGAACGAAGGGATAAAAGCACCTCTGTGAAGGTACAATCGCAAGCAGTTGGTCGCCCTTCAGGTACTGTCATTCAAGATTTTGAAAGCAAACTTAGTCAGCTACGGAAACCTACCGGTGTAAACTATGTGTGGGGTGGAGATATGGAAAATCAATCGGAAGGTTTTGGAACATTGGGTGTTGCCTTAATGGTCTCTATTGTTTTGGTATACCTCATTATGGTGGCTTTATATGATAGTTTTGTTTATCCGTTCGTGGTAATGTTTTCCATTCCGCTATCTGTAATCGGGGCATTATTGGCCTTAGCGCTTACCAACAATTCATTGAATATATTTACCATTCTAGGATTGATCATGCTTATCGGACTGGTAGCAAAGAACGCGATCATTTTGGTGGATTTTACCAACCAGATGAAAGCAGAAGGACACAGTACACGGCAAGCCCTTATACATGCAAACCATGCACGTTTACGTCCGATCCTGATGACAACCATTGCGATGGTCATCGGGATGATGCCTATTGCATTAGCGTCGAGTGCCGGTTCTGAATGGAAAAACGGACTTGCTTGGGTCATTATTGGCGGGCTTATCAGTTCACTTTTCTTAACGCTGATTATTGTTCCTGTAGTTTATCAGGTAGTAGACAATATCTTACATCGTTTTGGACTTGATAAAAAAGGTGTACCAATCGATGAGCTTATGACTGCTGATTATGAGCATAAGGAGGTTAAAGAATACGAAAACCTACATTAATAACGCACTAAAATAATTTTGTAAAAAGGTTCTAGTTGACTGCTAGAACCTTTTTTATTTCTAAAATTTAACCCCTTAAATAAAAAAGTCAAAAAGGAGTCAAACCTCACAAATAATTAAAAATCAACTATTCTAAGTAGTACTTTTGTAAATTCATTATTAAATTAATATAAACAAAATGCCTCAAGACACTTCGCCCGACAGCAAGACTTTACATCGATTTAGAAAAGTGGCCTTCTTTGAAGGAGTTTCTTTCATACTGCTCGTTTTTATTGCAATGCCTTTAAAATATTGGGCTGATTTTCCATTGGCTGTAAAATATGTGGGCTGGGTTCACGGTGTATTGTTTATTGCTTATGTCTTCACATTAATTCAATGTTGGATTGAATATAATTGGAAATTTTCAAGAGTGATTTTATTTTTCTTTGCCTCGTTACTACCTTTTGCTCCGTTTGTTGTAGAGAAAAAATTGAAAAGGGAAGAGCATTAGATTATAAACTTATAATATTATATGATAAAGTTAAGGAAGGTAGAAACGTCTATTTTTATGGCGTTGGTAGCCAGATTTGCACTTTTACTTGGAATATATAGTCTTCTACGTATCGGTTTTTACCTATTCAATATAAGTTTATTTCCAAATGTAAATACATCGCAATTGCTGATTATGCTATTGGGAGGGATTAAATTTGATATTTCTGCTTTACTGTACCTCAATTCTTTATATATAGTTTTACAAAGCTTACCACTTCCTTGCCTATATAATACTTTTTATCAAAAAATATGTAAATGGGTCTTTATCCTAACAAATAGTTTAGGTATTGCTGCCAATTTAATAGATTTTGTTTATTACCAGTTCACTTTAAAACGCACTACCGGAACTGTATTTGAGCAGTTTGCGCATGAACAAAATAAATTAAAACTTTTTATAGATTTCCTTACAGGTTATTGGTATCTACTCCTTCTGTTTATACTGCTTGTTTTTCTATTAAGCAAGTTATATGATGCTTTCTCAATTAAACAACCTAATAGAGCTTTAGGATGGTCGTATTACTTAATGCGATCCCTGCTTTTTTTACTTGTTGCAGCATTAACCGTGGTTGGAATGCGCGGAGGTTGGCGCCATAGCACCCGACCAATAACACTTAGCAATGCGGGTGAGTTTGTCCAATCTCCTGCTCAAATGAGTATCGTCTTAAATACACCTTTTTCTATCATGCGTACACTTAAGGCTGTAAGTCTAAAACCTGTTCATTATTTTGATGAGAAGACGCTGGACAGCTTGTACTCACCCATTCATCAACCATCAGATACGGCGGCTTTTAAAAATCTGAATGTTGTTTTTTTAATTATTGAGAGCTTAGGCAAAGAACATGTAGGTGCTTTAAATAAAGACCTTGCGCAAGGTACCTATAAAGGTTATACACCATTTATTGATTCATTGGTGGAAAACAGTTTTACATTTACGCATACCTATGCCAATGGTCGAAAGTCGATTGATGCATTGCCTTCTATTATCTCAGGCATTCCATCCATAAGAGAGCCCTTTGTGCTCTCTACTTACTCAAGCAACAAAACAACCAGCATCGCTAAATTATTGGCAGAAAAGGGCTATGAAACTGCCTTTTTTCATGGTGCTCCCAATGGATCTATGGGCTTTTCATCCTATACAAAATTAGCAGGCATTCAACATTATTTTGGAAAAACAGAGTACAATAATGATAAGGATTTTGATGGGATGTGGGGTATATGGGATGAGCCTTTCATGCAATTTATGGCCCGCACCATTAACACCTTTCATCAACCCTTTTTCTCGGCATTTTTTTCACTTTCTTCTCATCACCCCTTTAAGGTACCCGAACAATATAAAGGCAAATTTCCAAAGGGCCCATTGGAAGTACAGGAGCCTATGGGCTATACAGATATGGCCTTAAGGAAATTTTTTGAGACAGCGGCTAAAATGCCCTGGTATAAAAACACCTTGTTTGTTCTTTGTGCCGATCACGCAACCGTATCTTTTTTTCCGGAATATCAAACCATTCCGGGGGCATTTTCCATTCCCATCTTATTTTATTATCCTGGAGGTAACCTTAAGGGAAAATTGGATAAATCTGTACAGCAGATTGATATCATGCCAACGGTTTTAAACTACCTACAATACGATAAACCTTACTTTGCTTTTGGCTTTGACGCTTTTTCCAAGCGGACTGATAACTTCATTATTAACAACAATGATGGCACCTTTAGTCTTTATCATGGCGATTATCTTTTGCTTAACGATGGACAGATAAGTACAGCTTTATACAATCTAAAGGAGGATCGACTCACTAAGCATAATTTAATCAAGAAAGAACCTGAAGTGTTGGAAAAATTGGAAACTTACTTTAAAGCCTTTATTCAGCAATACAATAATCGTATGATTCAGGATGATTTAACCTATCACCCCATTAAGTAATTCATATGAATGATAGGGAGGCATTTGGTATGTCCTAAATTCAGTAGGCGAGATATTGATGATAAACTTCCTGTAAATAGGCCTTACCTTCTTTAAGAAGGGTGCATTTACGCTTGTAGCAATAACGATCTCCTTTATAATAACTTACATGTTCGCCAATATGATCGTAGGCAATGGACTCGTTCATTTTTACAACTCCCCAGCCATCTGACCACGTAAAGAAAGAGAATGGAATGGTACGAGGATTTAGCAAATCCCTACTCCATACATAATGCGTAGCATCAAAACTTAATTGACTGCACAAGGTATTTGCTATATCTACCTGATTTCCTATTATATCATTTCTTTTTCCTCTAAATGAAGCTTTAAGCGCTCCACCAAAAAATAATAAAGGAATATGATAACGCTTTGGATTATTACTTTCCCATTGCTCAAGTGGTAAACGGTGACCGTGATCCGCCACTATGACAAAAAGCGTATTTTTATACCAAGCTGTTTTCTTTGCCTGCTCTAAATAATTGTACAGTACCGAATCTGTGTAATATGCAGTACTTCGAAAGAGATTCGGCAAATTATCATCTCCAAATTTATGTGGAACAGGCAAATCGAATGGTTCATGATTATTTAACGTGAGCAGCACGGAAAAAAAAGGTTCTTTTGCTTTTGATAGCTGGTTCAACTGCTTCGTAAAAGTAAGTTCGTCATAAACCCCCCATTTTGATCTTGCAGCCCAAAGGGGGAAATGTTGTTGATCAACGATTTTCTGACAACCGTGACTTAACATATACCCTTTAAAGTTATAAAATTCGCTTTCTCCCCCATAATAAAAAGAAGTGCGATATCCGGCACGTGCAAAATCTGCCACTAAACTAGGCAGTCCCGCCTGTTTATGAATATTTTTTATGATGCTTTGAGAAGATTGGGTGGGAAAAGCGCTAAGTATGGCAATCATCCCCTTGTCTGTCCGATCTCCAGACGCATAAACATGGTCAAACAACAGACCGTCTTTAATAACCTGTTCAAGCCGTGGTGCTACACCTTTTTCACCACCTAAACTCTCCACTAAATCTGCAGTAAAGCTTTCCAAAATGATAAAAACAACATTAGGGCGCTTCGTATTTAAAATGGATAAGGAAGCATTGGAAGAGCGGGTCATAAGGGGAGCTATTACGCGCTTCGCTTCATTTTCCTCCATTGTTTTATAAGGATTTTTTTTTAATCCTTTAGCATGTACGATATCATACATAAAATACCATGCAACGTTCGTGGCCGCATGATTTGGAAATGGAGCAACAGCAAAGTAAACCATGGATGGGTTTAAGGGCGTTAGTCCCCATCCTCCTCTGATCAATAAAAAGAGCATTAGTAATAAACCGCCCGAAGCAGTCAGTTTCTGATACCATTTAATGCCCGCGATATTGGTAACTGGCTGGTAAATCCTTAGTTTTTTTGCCAAAAAGAAACCTACTATACTTAAAAAAAGCAAAATAAAAATCGATAGAAAAATTGGAGAAGATGCTGCAGAAGCAATTGCCAAATGCGGCGAGTCTAAAAACATATCTACCACCTTATAGGAAATCAAGGTATCCCATTCACGATAAATATTAAAGTTGATGATATTTATGAGTGCGCAAACCATGATAACTGTCCAAACATAAAATCTGGAAAATTTCTTTAGGATGTTCAAATCCGTAATCCATAATTGTGCAATAAAAATCAATAGAGGCAAACTACAGATATATGCCGCCATAGAGGCGTCCATCCGCATCCCATAAATAAAAACTTTTAGTGTATCCGAGATACATAGGTTTGATAATTGTTCATGAAAGTAGAGAAGAAAAAACACTCTACAAACAAAAGCAAATAACATCCAAAAGGCAAACTGCCTCAGAACGATGCAATATTTATTCATCAAAATTTTGCGATAAACTAGGGTCTATCTCCAGCGAAAGCATAAGTAATCTCTGTTTTCCCGTGAGGGACTGGATTACCGTTTTCATCTAAATTTACAAACACCAACTTATCTATTGTTAAAATACTTTTCCTTGTGATTTTATTGCGCACTTCGCAGGTTAGCGTTATCGAAGTTTTGCCAAAATAAGTTGCTTGTATTCCGAGCTCAATAATTTCTCCCAATGTAGCAGAGCTCACAAAATTAATTTCTGAAATAAATTTAGTAACCACCTTCGGATTACCTAATTGGACAATAGCATATATAACCGCTTCTTCATCAATCCACCGTAATAACGTTCCTCCGAACAATGTGCCATTAGGATTTAGGTCTTCGGGTTTAACCCATTTTCGAGTATGAAAATTCATGTATATTATAAGACTTGGTTATAAAGGTATAAGACCAAAGCTTCCTTATACCTTTATAACAAACATTAAATATGAATTGCTCTATTAGCTGTGGCCGCTAAAGCAGCTTCCTTAAGCGATTCCGTAAAAGTTGGATGTGCATGGCATATACGGGCAATATCTTCCGCTGAAGCGCGATACTCCATGGCAACCACTGCTTCTGCTATGATATCTGCAACCCGCGGACCGATCATATGCACACCAAGTATTTCATCTGTATCAGCATCCGCTAGCACTTTAATAAAGCCTTCTGTATCCATACTTGCTCTAGCCCTTCCGCTTGCTTTAAATGGAAAAGAACCAGATTTATATTTTCTACCGTCAGTTTTCAACTGCTCTTCGGTTGCCCCAACACTAGCCACTTCAGGCCAGGTATAAACAACACCTGGAATAAGATTATAATTTATATGTGGTTTTTGTCCAGCTATCTGTTCAGCAACATAAACGCCTTCTTCTTCTGCCTTATGCGCAAGCATTGCTCCTTTGATGACGTCACCAATTGCATAAATCCCTGCAACAGGCGTTTCTAAATGTTCGTTCACGGGTATTTTCTTTCCTCTCTCTTCAAGTGTTATCCCAATAGCCTCTAGATTTAATCCTTCAGAATAAGCTGTTCTACCAACGGCTACCAAACAATAGTCACCTTCAACGCTTACTGGAGCACCTTTGGCATCTTCTGCTGTAACAGTTACAGTCTTTCCTTTTACCGAAGCCCCTGTAACTTTATGGCTTAGTAAAAACTCGAAGCCAAGGCCTTTCAGTGATTTTTGTAATTCTTTTCCAAGGCCCTTATCCATTGTGGGGATGATCGAATCTAAATATTCGATTACGGTAACTTTCGCACCTAAACGCGCATATACCGAGCCCAGCTCCAAGCCTATAACTCCACCGCCAATTAAGATAAGCTTTTTCGGAACTTCTGTTAGATTTAATGCTTCTGTTGACGTAATGATTCTTTTCTTATCAATCTTTAAGAAAGGTAATGAAGCAGGTTTCGACCCTGTAGCAATAATAACATGTTTAGTAGTAATCTCCTCCGCAGCTCCATCTTCCTTGGTAATTTTGATGGTATTTTTGTCAACAAACGATCCTATGCCTTGGTAAGTAGTTACTTTATTCTTTTTCATTAAAAAAGTAATTCCGCCTGTAGTTTGTTCTACAACTCCGTTTTTCCGTTTAATCATTTGCTTGAGATCAACCTTCAAATTACTTAGATTGATACCATGCTCGGGAAAATGTTTGCTTGCATTATGGTAATGTTCGCTAGAATCGAGCAGCGCTTTGGACGGGATACACCCCACATTTAAACAAGTACCTCCTAACGTATTATATTTCTCAATAATTGCGGTTTTTAACCCTAACTGACCACAACGGATGGCAGCTACGTAACCACCAGGTCCACTGCCTATTACTACTACGTCGTATTGCATGAATATATTTTATTTCTTTTAAAAATGATTAATCAAAGTTACAAAATTATTAAGCCCAATTCCTATTAAATCCCGCTAAAAACCTTTTGTATACCACAAAATAACATAAAAAAAACAAACCCCGCAGGATGTGCAAACCTACGGGGAAGAAGTAATCTTTTTTTGTAGAATTATTCGGCTACAATTTTTCCTTGCATCGTTCCCCAGTGTCCAGGAAAACTACAGATAAATTCATAAACACCCGCCTTAGGCAGTGTAAACTCTATTTCGTCAGATTGACCAGGGCCTAAAAGCTTTGTATGTGCAATAATCGAAGAAGCAAAGGTGGAAGGAATATATTCTTCTTCTTTCGCTTTAAAAGCCTCTCCTCCGAATGCTGCGACATCAGTACCTTGATCCAGTACAACCGCATTGTGTCCCATAGATTCAATTGGTTGCTCACCTATGTTTTTAAGGGTAAGTTTAACTTTTGAACCTGCCTTCACTTTGAACAAATCTTTATCGAAACGCATATCATCAGACGCTTGCAACTGAATATGATCGGTCGTTTCAACATTTTCTATTCCCGGAACAGATGCTGCAGGTGTTTCAGCAGGAGTAGAAGTGGTACTCTCATGTTCATGTGTAGCTGTTGAACTTTTATCGCCACCGCCACAAGACGCTAAAAATAATGCTGCGACAACAGCTGGCACCATAAATACTTTCTTCATTTCTTAATCTATTTTTGTTATCTTAAATTAGCTAACCACAAACTTATCAATAATTTATTTAAATTCCATTAGATTTCATGCTTATTCATTATTAGTTGTCAGTTATCAGTTGCAAGTTGTGAGCATTAGTTATTCTTGCGTAAAATTAACTTATCTATTCAACACTCAACCACCTAACTATTCAACCACTTAACCATTCAACAATTTGACTACTTAACTATTTAACGATCCGCCAAACGCTAAAGTATCGGATGCCTTTCAAACGGTTTTTCACGATCAAACAGATAACGATAGGTATGATGTGTTTTATAGACATAAGCTCCTATTTGATTTGCAAGATTCATCATTTTGGGATTAAAATCCCCTATCCAATTCATCTGCAACTCTTCATACCCTGTATTACTTTTTCCGTTAATGAATATTTTTGCTGCCTCCATAATAAGTGCCACTTCCACCCCTTTTCGCTGATGAGCGGGTACAACACCAAAGACAATACCGAACAGGGTCTTACATTTTTTGAAAAATTTGTTCCAACAAAGCATAAAAATACCTTTTAAGCCAATCTTTCCACGTACATATTTAATGAATAATTGATTAACATCCGGAATACTAATAAAGAAACCAATAGGTTCGCCTTCAAAATAGGCAAACCATAGGCCTATCGGGTCTACTACTGGCTTTAAGTTTCGCATAAGCTTATCGGCCTGCTCCTTTGTCATCTCTCCTACGCCATCATGCTTTACCCAGGCCTTGTTATAAACTTCCCGAAACTGTTCCGCTGCGTCAGAAAGATGCTTTCTTTTTATAAAATCAAAGCTATATCCTTTCATCCCCAGCAATCGCTTTGCTTTATTGGCATATCGTTCACCAATTTCACCTTCAAGGGTTCGCCTATAAGTATATTGTTTATAGTAAACCTGAAACCCATAGGATTCAAACAATTTTTGATAATAAGGAGGATTATAATTGCTGCAATAACAGGGTTCTGTAAAGCCCTCCACTAAAAGTCCCCACCAACGCTCCCTACTGCCAAAATTAATGGGCCCATCCATTGCTTCCATACCATGTTCTGCCAGCCAATTTCTGGCTGTATCAAACAACAAGAACGCTGCCTTCTCCTCATCTATACATTCAAAAAAACCGCAGCCTCCGGTTGGTTGTAAATAATCAATGGAACTAACCTTATCATAGAAAGCCGCAATGCGGCCGACACAGTTTTCTTTCGTATCAAAAAGCAGCCACCTACAACATTGACCCATGACAAACAGGGTATTCTTACTTGGATCAAAAATATCCTCTACATCATTATCTAAAGGTCGTATATAATTTTTGTCGGTTCTATATAAAGATTGGGGCATTTCTAAAAACAACCTAGCAAGCGCTGGACTATCTACTTTTTTAACTTTCATTCAAAGCGTATAATATCTTAAAGCACCCTTAACCTTTCTTCAAAAGTCGGGCAGAAAAATCAATTATTCCTGATCTTTTTCAGAAAAATTTAAATATATGCAACATTTCCTTATATCATGCGTCTTATTTGAAAATATCGTGAACGTCCACGTATATAGAATTTACCAATTTACTTCAAACGCTGAATAGTATTATCTTAAAATTATAACAAATGAAACACAAAATCGGTTCTACTGGCTGGCTAGCACTTTTACTACCCTTTCTCTTCATCGGCATTTCCCATGCGGCTATCGTGACTAAAAAATTATCTGATGAAACACGTGCTGTTTCGGGCTTCCATGCGATTGAAAATATCGGAAGTATTGACCTCGAAATAAGTATTGGTAATACAGAATCTTTAAAAATCTTCGGTAATAAAGAGGTAATTGATTTAGTAGAAACACAAGTCAAAAATGGCACCTTGGTTATAAGTATCAAAAAAGACGGACAACGATTTTTCAATAATTGGAAAGTTAACAAAAACCTGTTGATACAGATAAGTGCTAAGTCCTTAAACGCATTGAGTCAACGCGGGTCGGGCAATATCGTTGTTAAGAATCCTATTAAAGGCGATAAGTTTCAGTTGTCATTAACAGGGTCAGGAGATATCACGGTTCCTGTAAATGTAAGTAGCCTGACGGCGACTATAGTGGGTTCCGGAGATATCAGCATGCAGGGAACAGCTACCTCTGCCGATGTAAGTGTTAGTGGGTCGGGAGATTTCGACGGAGATTCTCTGAAAACGCAAGATGCAAACACTAAAATCAGTGGGTCAGGAGACATTGATATTTATGTATCAAACACCCTAAACGCGCAGTTATCTGGTTCCGGAGATATTTCTTACGGAGGCAACCCTAAGCAGGTGAATAAACGTAAATCCGGTTCGGGAGAAATTTCCAGTAGGTAAACTATTTTTTCAACCGAGCGTTTCCTCCCAAATTATACCGTAGCATCAACATCTGTTGGTTACTAACTTCTCCTGGGGTAAAATGTAGACTCAACATAAAATACCCCTCGAGATTTTGAGATTTGAAAGGTCGCCATCCCATATCTAACCGGTTATAGGTATCCTTTGTATAAAATCGATCTCCAAAACTGATATCATGTGCCTGCCCTTTATAAAAAGTGTTATTAACAAAAAAGGATTTGTAGGCACCATGTATATCTACTATGGCCCCTTTCGGCGTCCGGCTATCATAAACACCCCTTAAACGATCCAGAGATGCAAGTACACCCGCTCCAATCGTTAATGAATCCAGCACCGTTTTATCACTTAGGTCAACTCCTATTTGAAGCAAACCTACTGCGTTATCTCGCACGGGAAATGTTTCGTCTAAACTACTCGCTGAATGAAGCATTGTTAAATAATGCGTAAAATAGAAAATACCTGTTTGAACCTTACCCGATAAACCAACGATAAACTGCTCCCTCTTTTCATGTGTCTGGCGACTTGTCCAATCTACCCAGATTTGTTCATGAAAGTTCGCTTTCTGATATTTTAAAAATAAACCTTCAATATTTGGCCGATAATACATTAATGTATCGTTGAGCACCGCCCGTGGATAACTGCTTAACAAGTTAAATCGAGGAAAAGCTCCCAGATAAAACGAGAAACCTTTATCTTCATAATTATAGTAAATGGTAGGATTTGCTTTCGCACCAAACGGCTTATCACCAAATTCCTGTAGGAAATTTACGCCAAAACGTACACGGTGCACACTATCTATACTTAAACCCACTTCTGGTGCTATTCGGATACCAAAAATAGTTTGTGAATGTAAACCTGCTTTCAGGTATTCTCTGTTATCCGCAAAACCAAAAGTATTTACATTCCACTCAAATACCTCCTGCGATTTAGCAAAAAAACACACGAAACAAAAACATAGGGTGAAAAGGATTCTCTTCATTTAAAACTGATTTTATTAACACGTTTAAGGTTATTACACAATAGCCTCAAAAAATATTTGCTAAATTATAACTGTAAGGTCAAAAAAAAAGCGGTTGATTTAATAAACAACCGCTTTTTTACAGAAATATTATTTATATGCCCAACAACAATCTTGCTGGATCTTCTAATAGCTCTTTTACACGCACCAAGAAACTTACAGATTCTCTTCCATCCACGATGCGGTGATCATATGATAAAGCCACATACATCATTGGCCGTATAACGACTTCTCCGTTAATAGCAACGGGGCGCTCAATAATATTATGCATGCCTAAGATAGCAGACTGTGGCGCATTGATGATAGGAGTAGACATCATTGACCCAAATACACCACCATTAGTGATCGTAAAAGTACCGCCTGTCATCTCCTCTATTGTTAACTTACCGTCTCTTGCTTTTAATGCCAGATCCCGAACAGATTTTTCGATTTCATCTAAGGTCATCGATTCAGCATTACGGATGACAGGTACAACCAATCCTTTAGGAGCGGATACCGCAATAGAGACATCTGCAAAATTACTATATACAACCTCATTCTCCTCTATTCGAGCATTTACAGCTGGCCATTCGGCCAACGCAGTAGTAACCGCTTTCGTAAAGAAAGACATAAAGCCTAAGCCAATGCCATATTTCTCTTTAAATTTATCTTTATACTTCGCACGAATGTCCATGATCGGCTTCATGTCAACCTCATTAAAAGTGGTCAACATAGCTGTTTCATTTTTCACCGTTACCAAACGTTTTGCAATGGTCTTACGTAAAGAAGACATTTTCTCTCTACGCTCATCTCTTGCGCCGGTTGCAGCCTTCGGTGTAGTGGCAGCAGCTTGTTCAGCTGGCTTTGCACTAGGAGTTGCTTGCTGTTCGGCCGCTTTTTGTTCCGCTTTTACTGCATCTTCTTTCGTAATACGTCCGTCTTTACCAGTTCCTTTTATAGCGCTAGGATCAATCCCCTTTTCTTTCAAAATTTTTGCTGCTGCTGGAGAAGGTGTACCTGCCGCATAATTCTCTTCTTTTTCCTCATCCACATCAGCTTTAGGAGCTGCTGTCTTTTCTTCAGCTTTCACTTCCGCCTTTGGTGCATCCGTAGAAGGTTTAGCTGCAGCAGAACCGTCTCCCTCCTCAATGATACAGACCACTGCTCCAATCTCTAGCGTATCACCCTCTTGGGCAACAATTTTTAATATACCGGCCTTTTCAGCAGGTAATTCAAAGGTGGCTTTATCTGATTCTAATTCTGCAAGGTTTTCATCCATTTCTACATGATCACCATCCTTCTTTAACCATTGAGATAAGGTAACTTCGGTTATCGATTCACCAACGGCCGGAACTTTTATTTCTAATCCCATAATTGTCTATGTTAATCTACTTTTGCTGCTTCTTTAGTTGTCTTTTTTACTTGCTTTTTGGTTTCGGTCCCAGCGCTATCATCTGCAAAGGCTCTGCTTACCAATGAAAGTTGTTGTGTATTGTGTTGTTTCGAATAGCCTGTAGCAGTACTGCTGCTTTCTTTTCGTGATATCACATCTAATTCAACACTCGTTTTACGGTATTTGCGACAGATATGTGGCCATGCGCCCATATTTTCAGGTTCTTCCTGCACCCAGAAAAATTTGGTTGCATTCTTGTATTTATTCCTAAGCGCACGGATTTTATCGGTAGGTGTAGGATAAAGCTGCTCAACACGAATGATAGCAACATCCTTACGTTTATCATCTTGCTGCTTTTGCAATAAATCATAATACACTTTTCCGGTACAGAACAATACGCGTTTCACATCATTCGTTTTCACATAAGTATCGTCAATAATTTCCTGGAACTGACCGTTGGTAAAGTCGGCTAACTTACTAACCACTTTTGGATGCCTTAGCAAGCTTTTCGGTGTAAACACGATCAAAGGTTTTCTAAACTCGCGATGCATCTGGCGTCTTAGCAGATGGAAGAAACTTGCTGGAGTAGTACAGTTGGCAACCTGAATATTATTTTCTGCACAAGCTTCAAGGAATCTTTCGATGCGTCCCGATGAGTGCTCAGGTCCTTGTCCCTCGTATCCATGAGGCAATAGCATTACTAAACCATTGGAACGTTTCCATTTTGTTTCGGCACTTGACAAATACTGATCAACAATGATCTGCGCACCATTAAAGAAATCACCGAATTGCGCTTCCCAAATTGTTAAGCATTGCGGATTTGCCAGGGCATAACCATATTCAAATCCTAAAATGCCATATTCAGAAAGCAATGAATTATAGATGTCAAATTTAACATCACCATTATTAATTGCCCTCAAGGGGATATACTCTTCTTCAGAATCTTCCAGTGTGATGACAGCATGTCTATGAGAAAAAGTACCGCGTTCCACATCCTGTCCGGATATACGCACGCGAGATCCTTCTTCCAACAATGTTCCGTAGGCCATCAACTCGCCCATTGCCCAGTCATAAGAATCTTCCGAAATCATCTTATTTCTAGCATCGAACAACTTAGCTGTTTTGCTGAAGAACTTCTTATCTTTCGGTAACGTGGTAATTAGCTTGGCGATTTTTATAAATTCGTCTTTTGACACCGCTGTATTAGCTGGTTTAAAGATATCTTCATATTTTGCCGGTCTTAAACCCTTCCATGCCCCAGAGAACATTGGATTTGCCTCCGAAAGATTTTCCACCTCTTTCGATTCATCTAAGCGTTGCTGCAATAAGGCCTTGAAATCTTTTTCCATTTCCTTTGCAAGATTGGCATCAACACTTCCCTGTTCCATCAGCTTTTTGTTGTAGATTTCACGTGGATTTGGATGACTTGCAATAGCTTTATATAACTTAGGCTGTGTAAATTTAGGTTCATCCGCTTCGTTATGTCCATAACGACGGTAACATAAAATATCAATGTATACATCTGTATGATATCGTTGGCGATATTCTACAGCCATATTAATCGCAAACACTAAAGCCTCCACATCATCGCCATTTACATGGAAAACAGGTGAAAGCGTAACTTTTGCCAAATCCGTACAGTAAGTAGATGACCGTGCATCTTTAAAATTGGTAGTAAATCCAATTTGATTATTGATTACTAAATGAATGGTTCCTCCAGTTGAATAACCATCAAGCTTAGACATCTGCGCCACCTCGTAAACAATACCCTGTCCCGCGATCGCCGCATCGCCATGAATTAATATAGGGGCAATCTTTGATTTATCACCATCATATTTCATGTCTATCTTAGAACGTACCAAACCTTCCACAACAGGATCTACTGTTTCCAAATGCGAAGGATTAGGACATAAACTAAGGTGAACATCTTTACCTGTGTGGGTCTTGATATCGGTAGAGAAACCCAAATGATATTTCACATCACCTCCAAAATCAGGCTCGCCTGCATTCGCATATGTTTTGCCTTCAAATTCAGAGAAGATATCTTTATAGGTCTTACCCATAATATTGGCCAGCACATTCAACCGCCCGCGGTGTGCCATTCCAATAACAAATTCTTGTACGCCAAGGTCGCTTCCTTTTTCGATGACAGAATCCAATGCCGGAATTACCGTCTCTGCGCCTTCTAGAGAAAAGCGCTTCTGACCTAAAAATTTAGTACCTAGGAAATTTTCAAAAACTACCGCTTCATTTAATTTTTGAAGAATACGCTTCTTCTTTTCGATAGGAAAGTCTGGCTTATTCCTGGTACCTTCCATATGCTCTAACAGCCACTTGATTTTTTCAGGGTGTCTGATATAGGTGAATTCAGCGCCTATCGCCTGGCAATAGGTCTCTTCTATTAACTGACGGATATCCCTCAATTTAGCTGGCCCTAAGCCCACTTCTACACCCGCATTAAAAACGGTGTCCATATCAGCCTCTGATAAACCGAAAGTCTCCAGTTCTTTTCCCGGGTAATAAGGTCTACGCTCTCTTACCGGGTTTGTTTTGGTAAACAAGTGTCCACGGTCTCTATAACCGTGAATCATATTCAATACATTTATTTCTTTAAGGGAATGTTCAGAAACATCACCCCCTTCGACAGGTTTCCCTCCGCCATCCGTCTGCTCACCAAATTCAAATCCTTCGAAAAATTTCTGCCATCCAAAATCGACCGAATTGGGGTCTTCTTTATACGCTTTATACAGCGAGTCTATGTAACCTGAGTCTGCGTTACTAAGATATGAAAGTCTGTCCATTTACTTTACTAATACGATGTGCTGGCAAAGTTATAAAATATCTGACGGAATGCACATTAAATCACACTTAATTATAAATTAGCGTTAAAATTTGAGTGAGTCATTCATTCTTTTTTATCATCTCCTATGGCACAACAAAATAAAAACTTCCTATGTTTAAAAATTAACTAAATTTATTGAGGGTAAATCTAAATCATTTCTTAATCGGTAAGCGATATTTGTGCGCTGTTCCAGCGTTTCACATACTCGCCATTTGGATCAAATAAAGCTTTGAGCTTTTTAATGTCTTTAATACCATTATCCTTCACACTACTCCCCACCCCGGCAATGTGTGCCCAATTCCCGTAATTGGAAGCAGGCCCATAATCTATTAATTTATCTTCGAAATAGGCCGCTCCCAGCAAATGGTTAACCCCCATTTCATGTATTAAATAATGAGCCGCCAGTGCTCTGGGAACATTTGGCATAAAGCCAATGGTATTAAGTTGATTCATTGCAGCATCAATGATTGGTTCTCCTGTCTCTCCGTTCTTCCATCGATCAAACCTCTTTTCCACTTCTTTTTGTTCTTGCGGAACTTCTTCCGAAAAACCTTTCAATGTAAAAAATCTATTGCCATGTTTCTTAAACATGAACCGGAAATAATCACGCCACAATAAACCTGTAACTATTGCCGCTGCTGTTCTTTTTGACAGCCCTCGCTCTTCAAAACGTTTTACTGTATGGTACAAGGTATGGGCCGATAAGCACCCCAGCGCAATCCATGGCGATAAGACAGTCCCTTCCCCCATCAAAAAATCATTGTCTTGATCAGACTGATCTCCTTCTATAATGGCATTCAACTGTTTAAGCGCCTCTTTTTCACCTCCCTTAAAAACAGATTTATCTGCCATTTTTATCGCCGTATCAGTATACCCCAGTTCCTTTAACGTAGGAATATCTCCAGCTTCAAAGTCGTCCGGGAGCATCACATGGTTGGGTGTATTAACCGTTGGCCGTATAGACGTTTCCCGTTCTACCTTCTTTCTAAAAGTTGCGAACGTATCTGGTATGTCCTTTATAGGGAAAGGTAAATCTTCTTTATGATATAAGGTATGCCCTATAAAATGCTTCAAATTTAACCGCTTTTTCCATAACGATTCTTCTACCAGTGTGGACACATGTGTTTCCTCTTCTGCTACTTCCCTGTGATGATAAACTTCTTTTACATTATACCGCTCGGCTAAACTCAATAATAATTCTTCGGGACAACCACTGGCCACTAACAGATCAGCCCCCAATGCTTGTAAAGAAAGACGTAAGTCTAGCACACTCTCCAAAATAAATTTTGCTCGAATAACGCCGGTTTTTGACAAACCCCGCTCATCTACGATATAATGTCTGGGATCAAAAATATATACCGGGACTACCTTGTCTGCACGTTCTAACGCTTGCCATAATATCTCATTATCATGCACACGAAGATCATTTCTAAACCAAACAAGGATTGTATCTTTATTCATACTTAATATAGGAAACTTTTAACCTCAAATATACTTGTTTTTAACTTCATAAAGCAATGCTTAGGCGTATAATCAAGAACCTTTACACTATTCTAACAAATGTTCAAACAACATTTAACAAGTATATCGCTGGAATATTCGTATTTACGGTCCCGTTTTATTGTTCATCAACACCGTTCAACGATGAGGTAGAAAGCTAGAAAAAAAACCGTAGCGCTGTGAAAAAATCGAAAAAAGAGTTCGTAAAAAAACTATTTCATTTTAAACTAAACAGAAAGAACAATATAATTGTAGTATAAACGTGACATAGGCCTTGCGAAATGAATACATTGATTACCGGACTGAATAATTATTTAGGTAAAATACTAGCTCTTTTTCTTGCTAATGAGGGTTATAACATTTCTTGTTTGGTACGTAATGAAAGACATTTTCTCAAAAGCACCGAAAAGCATCCTAATCTCGTAGTGATGCAAGGAGATTTGGTACGTGAAAAATACACTCCTCCACTCAGTGGCAATATGGATGTAGCCATTTACTTAAGTCAAGATTCAGCGGAGTGGGGCGATCAATATAAAAACCTTGAACTTCTTTCATTAGTAAATTTTATCAAGCAGGCCCGGAAGACAAACACGCAGCAACTGATTTATATTACCAGGCTTAGAACGCCTTTTATCAAGGAGGTTCAACAGATTTTAACCGACAGCTATATTTCTTACACCATCATACGGATAAGTAATATCATTGGTGCTGGCTCCATACTAATGGAAATGATGAATAAAATATCCTCTAAATTCGTCATATTCGCCAATAAACGCCTCGTTAAAATGAGATCGCAGCCCATAGCGCTCCAAGATCTACTTACTTATTTAAATTTTATCGTACTCAATCCTGCCGCATTCAATCAGAGTTTCGATATTGGCGGCCCAGATATTCTTAGCTATAGGGATATGCTGAAAACTTATCTGAAACTACAACACCTGAGAAGACCCATTATCGCTTTACCAAGCCTTAGCAATAGGCTTTCAGCCATGTTTATAAGCCTCACTACAGGCGTGAGTGTTCCTACTGCCCGCGCTTTCGGCCAGCATATTACCGGCGATTTGCTATGTGAAAACAATCATATTCACAATCTATTTCCACATGAATGTTTAACTTTTGAGCAGGCCCTAAAAAAAGCCTTGGTCAGCTAATTATTTTAACCAATTATTACAATATTGATATGCAAAGAATCTTAATTAGCGGCACTACGGGACTGATCGGTAAAGCTCTCATTAAAGCACTAATAAATAAAGGTTATATTGTCAATGCGCTTGTACGAAAACCACAAGCCGACACAAAAAACATTCATTATTTTACGTGGAATGTGGAAGATGGTATTATAGATAAGACCTGTATAGAGGACGTTGACGCCATTATCCACCTCGCCGGCGCCAATATATCAAAGAAACCCTGGAGCAGAAATGTAAGATCTGCCATCCTGAAAAGTAGAACGGATAGCATTGCATTAATTTATTCCTTATTAGCTTCGGGCAATCATCAAGTAAAAACAGTTGTTTCTGCTTCTGCCACCGGTTACTATGGAAACAGAGCAGAAGAATTACTGACAGAGGAAAAACCTCCTGCAGACGATTTTTTGGGACAAACCTGTCTGGCTTGGGAACAAGCCGTAGCCAACGGCAAGTCTTACGGTTTACGGACGGTAGCCTTACGGTGCGGCATGGTATTAACAGAAGAAGGAGGGGCGCTTCCGGTGCTTACAAAGCCCATCAGCCTTGGCTTTGGAGCCGCCCTGGGTAATGGCAAACAATACATTCCTTGGATTCATTTAGCCGATGCAGTAGCCATGTACGTCTTTGCACTTGAGCACCTCGGTTTGAACGGTGCCTATAATATGGTAGCACCCCAAATCATCACGAATCACCAATTGAATCAGGAAATAGCCAAGAAATTAGGTAAACCACTATGGCTCCCTCCAATACCGGCATTCATCCTCCGGGGCATTTTAGGAAAGATGAGTGCTATTGTGCTTGACAGCACGAAGGTATCGGCAGAAAGAATAATAAATGCTGGTTTTAAGTTTAAATATCCAACCTTGCGCGAAGCATTAACCGCTACGTATGCCGAAACACGAGCAAAATAGAACCGTTATTCATTGGTTTAGAAGAGATTTAAGATTAAGCGACAATAGTGCATTATACAAGGCCTTGTCTGTTGGAACTCCCGTTCAACCTATCTTTATCTTCGATACACAAATACTCAATAAACTAGCAGACAGAGATGATGCACGCGTAACGTTTATATATGAAGAGGTAAAAGCGATCCACGCTTCGTTAAAGAAATACCATGGTGCTGTAGCTGTTTATCATGATGACGTCCTCCATGCTTGGAGAAAGATTATTACTGATTTTAACCCCGTTGCCGTTTATTATAATCACGACTACGAACCCTATGCGCTTGAGCGGGACGAAAAAGTTTCAGCCTTTTTAAGGGACCAGCAGATCGCTGTTTATTCTTTTAAAGATCAGGTTATTTTCGAAAGAGATGAGTTAATAAAAGCGGACGGCAAACCCTATACTGTTTTTACACCATATAAAAATAGGTGGCTCGAAAAGCTAACAAATGAGGATTTAAAAAGCTATAAAATAAAAGAGCAGCTTAAAAATATACATACTTTCAATCGGCCATTTCCTTTGTTAAGCCAGCTTGGTTTCACAGAAACCAAACAACAATTTCCGAACAAAAAATATAAAGATGTTATCGTCGATTACCATGACACGAGAGACTTCCCTGCATTAGAAGAAGGCACATCCCATCTAAGCATTCATTTAAGATTCGGAACAATCAGTATTAGGGAATTAATGAATGACGCGATCCGATTAAAAGATAAAACTTGGTTAATCGAACTCATATGGCGGGAATTTTATATGATGATATTATGGCATTTCCCGCACACCACCGATCATGCTTTTAAGTCGGCATACGACCGGATACCCTGGCGCAACAATGAACAGGAATTTGAGGCTTGGTGCAAAGGAAAAACCGGCTATCCACTTGTAGATGCCGGTATGCGACAGCTGAATGAAACAGGTTTTATGCATAACAGAGTACGTATGGTAGTCGCAAGCTTTTTATGTAAACATTTGCTAATTGATTGGCGGTGGGGTGAAGCCTATTTTGCCAGAAAACTGCAAGATTATGAACAGAGCAGTAATGTGGGGAATTGGCAGTGGGCAGCAGGATGTGGAAATGACGCAGCACCCTACTTCAGAATTTTTAATCCCGAATTACAGCTGAAGAAATTTGATCCCGATCTTGTTTATGTGAAGCGATGGGTGCCTGAATTTAATGATCCATTCCGATATCCTATGCCAATTGTGGAACATAAAAAAGCCCGCGAACGGGCTTTGAAAGTTTATAAAAATGCTTTAAAAAATTAATTAATTGTCTTTTATAGTTACATTAAATTCTAGAGAAGCAAAAGGAGCCGGCCCGCTACTAGAAATGCCGTAAGCCATGGTTGGGGGTGAGAAAAAATGCACTTCTCCACCCTTTTTAATTTTAGGTAAAATTTCCTGCCATGCTTTCACAAGGCTTTTTGGCGTAAAATTCACGGAGTCAGATTGATCGAATTCCGTTCCATTCAAGAGGTATCCTTTGTATACAGCCGTAACAGTGGAATCTATTGTTATTGGATTACCTTCACCCAGCTTACTTATATTGTAATAAATACCACTTTCAGTTTTTTGATAATCCGACAGATTTAATCCTAAAGCTTGTATTCTCTTTCTAATTGCTAAATCTTCATAAGCTGGTACACTGGCACTGTCCAGTACCCGAATCTCGTAATCCATAGAAGCATTTGGAGGAATACCCAAATCGGCATTTCCATTTCTGCTATCAGTAAATAATCTTGACGGCACTAGAATCCGGATTTTACCATTCGCTTTCTTTAACACGGTACGAAGTGCCATTTTTAGACCGTCATCTTTCTCTAAAATTTGTTGGTATTCGGGAATGTTTGCGATCACTGAACCTTGATTGGTTTCACCAAGGAAATATCCTAAAAAGTCCATGTAACGACTGGCTGAAGCGAAAGTATCAGCTACAGAATACGTACCGTCTAAGGATTTTTTTGTATAAATGATTGGGTAACTCTCCGTATATTTTAAATCACCACCTTTTCCTTCTTCTATAATCTGATAAAACATCCCAGTAGTGCCTAGTGGTTCCATCTGCAGGTTATTAGCTTGAATATACGCAGCTATATTTTCGTCATCAAGTGCTTCAACACTTGTATAGTCCTGTTTTTTACAAGCCGCTATTACTACTAATCCAAATAAGCACAGGAAGGGTAAATTTCTAATAGAAAGGTTCATTTATTTCTTGTTTCTCTTTTAAATTGGTACCAAATACCAAATCGTACATTTTTCATCAATCGGTTTTAACCGGCTCCTTAATATCTAGTACCTCTAATTCATAGTCAAGAGGGGAATTCTCTTTTATAATACCGTGACTTCGATTCTGGTAACCAAAAATAGACGGCGTAATAATTCTTATCTTTGCTCCCTTTCTTAGGCCCTCTTCAAAGAAACCTCCAACAAGCTTCGGATAAAAGGCAACTTTCCACGCTTCACTCTGTCCAGGCTCTGTTTCAGAAGGCAACAAAGATACATATGGGATCGAATCAAGTGCTACATTTTGTTCAAACACCGTACTGTCCAACAGCCTCCCTGTATACCTTACCTGCACCAACATATTTTTAATTGGTAATTTATCGGAAGTACTGGCAGAATCCAGGTAATTTACTGCCATATCACCAGAATCCTTTAAGACATACCATATACCGGTTTCCTGATGAAATTTAGCAGAATCGGATAAGCCTTGCGCCGTAATATACGCCGAAAGCAATGGTGCTTCGCGCTCTAAAACTGCTTGATAATCGTACACACCTGGCTCATCTTTATCGCATGATGTTACGATAAGCCCAATGATCAGAGTCATAAGGAGGGTACAGATTTTATTCATGTAATTCAACACTAATGCGCTTTTGCAAAGTTATCGAATTAATTCATTAAATGCACACATTAACATTTTTTAACAAACACAATTTGCTACACAAATTGCTTTCTATCTTACCCTTCGTTTATACAAATAGTTAAAATCTTGTTGGAAATGTGACCATCTATTAATGAACATTTGACATATCTACCTTCGCTTTTGCATTTTTTAGCATTAATATAAAAGGAACACAAATTAGGAACATAATACCTATATAAAGAAATACATCCATATAAGACAGTACGGAAGCCTGTCCCATTAACGACCCATCCATCGCTTGTAGGGCCGCTGCCTTCGCCTGGTTCGGAGCCATGCCGTGCTGAATAAAATTACTTACCATTCCTTGGTATTTTTGCTGAAAGAGCGGGTTATTTGGATTGATATGCTCAATTAAGTTATTTCGATGAAAGGCATTCTGCCTAGTCATGAATGTTGTAATTAAGGCAATTCCGAAGGATCCTCCCAATTGTCGCATCATACCAGTAAAAGCAGCCCCCTGACCAATTTGTTGTCCTTTTAAAGTGGAAAGCGACAAGGTACTTATTGGAATAAACAGCATGCTCATGGCCAATCCACGTAGCATTAACATCCAAAAGAAATTGCCTTCCCCGGTATCTGGTGTCAGAATCCGAAATCCCCAGAAACAGAACATAAAAAATAAAAACATCCCCGCAGCTGCCAGGTATTTCTGTTTTAATCCGCGCTGCAAGACCTGCCCAATAATCGGCATCATAAAAGCTGTCATCAAAGAAGAGGGTACCATTAACAATCCGGCTTGATAGGCCGTCCATCCCAAATTGTTTTGGGTATATAATGGAATAATAAATGTAGACCCATATAAACCAAAGCCCATAATGAACGAAAGGATCGTTCCTACACGCAGATTGCTATCCTTCAATACCCGCAATTCAACGATAGGATTCTTTACCGTCAATTCCCGCCATATAAAAAGATAGATAAATGCAACACACATAACACTGAATGCCAATATCATGCTATTATTAAACCAATCCTCTTCCTGGCCCCTTTCCAATACAAATTGTAAAGATCCTACCGCCCCAGCCAAAAAGACAATACCCCACCAGTCAATCTCACTCGCCTTTTTCTTTTCACCATATTTAGGGCTTTTCACAAATTTCAACGTAAGCATGGTGGCTATAATTCCGATGGGAATATTAATATAAAATATATATGGCCAGCTATAATGCTCTACAATATACCCCCCCAGCGGAGGGCCTAAAGTTGGTCCAACAATTACCCCTAAACCATATAGCGCCTGCGCCATGCTTCTTTTCTCTAGCGGGTAAACTTCTGTGATAATAGTTTGTGAGGTAACCAGCAAGGCACCCCCACCTACGCCCTGAAGAAAACGGAAGAGAATTAGCTCCCACATAGTGGTAGCGTTTCCACAAAGGAATGAACAGATGGTGAACAGGACGACCGATGCCGCAAAATAATTCCGCCTACCAAATTGTTGGGAGAAAAAGCTAGTTAAAGGTACCACAATCACATTACCAATGGCATAAGCGGTGATAACCCAGCCAATCTCACTTAATGTGGCGCCCATATTTCCCCGCATATCGTTTAAAGCCACATTGATGATGGTGGTATCGACAATTTCCAATAAGGCACATAAAATGGCCGTTATCGTGATAATTGCTCTACGCCAACCGTATTCTACTAATGAATTTTGTTCCATTATATACTCTTTCGTTATCCGTTTCTGTTTATATTCAGGCGGTTATCAACCACTAAACATTACTCTTAGCTAACAATTAATAGCCATGAAAGCAACCAATAACTAATTTAAATGCACGTCAACTAACACATTCATTCCGGCACGAATTTTATCAATAAAGGCAGGGTCTTGGCCTTCATTAAAATTAATGCGAACCGGTATTCTTTGCACAACCTTCACAAAGTTTCCAGAAGCATTATCCGGTGGAAGAAGCGACTGCGAAGCGCCGGTGGCAGGTGAAAAAGAACTTATTGTTCCTTCTAGATCGGTATCTGGATAAGCGTCTACTTTGATGCTCACTTTCTGTCCCACCTTCATTTTAGTTAATTGTGTTTCTTTGAAATTAGCTACTACCCATTTATCATTTACCGGTACAATGTTGAATAAGGATTGACCTGCAGACAGGAATTGGCCGGGTTGCAAATTTACCTTACCGATTTGACCATCGATAGCCGCAGTAATGATAGTATAAGAAAGGTTAAGCTTAGCGGCTTCTACTTCTGCTTCACGTTGTTTTACGGTAGCGCTGGCTACAGAAACCTGACTGGTACTAACTGATTTTTGTGTACTTACGGCAGCGGCTTGACGGGCAGCGGCTTGTTTTTGTGATTCCAAAATGACCAATTGCTTTTCTGCCACTTGTTTAGTAGCCAAAGCCTGCTCAAATTGTTGTTGTGTAATGCTATGATCTTTTATAAGATTTTCATAACGATTAAAATCTTGCTCAGCTCTCCACAAGTTGATCTTTGCAGATTCAATTTGTGCCTCTACCGTTCCAATATCCACTTTGGAAGTGTTGATATTTGCTTGGGCTACGTGTATGCCTGCCCCAGCTACACTCGCATTACTTGTAGCGGAAGCCAATCCTGCTTCTGCTTGGGCAAGTGTGATCATATAATCTCTGTTATCGAGCACCACAAGGGTATCACCTTTATGTACTAGCTGATTATCGCTTACATGTACTTCTTTGATATAGCCGGCAACACGGGGTATAACCGGACTAATAGTGGAAACAACCTGGGCATCATCTGTTTCCTCATGCTTCTGGGCATGCAGGTATTTGATTACCCCATATGTTCCTCCAACCAGGATTAAAAGAATAAAAACGATTGCAAAGCCCTTGTTTCCAGATTTCTTTTCTGTAGGATTTGCTGTAGTTTGATTATTGTTTTCCATTATCTTCTTTATAAAATCTGCTTTTTACTTAATTAAAACACTTATAGTTTTTATCCCTACTCACCAACACCTACACCAGCACTTTCGTGCAATTTATTATAGGCAACAACCGCATCAGCTTTTGCGTACTCATAATCAATCCCTGCTTGTAAACGAGCAACATCTGCATCCAGTAAATCAGTTGTTGTAGCCAAACTATTGTCGTATTTATTTTTCGTAATACGGTAATTTTCATTGGCCTGTTCCACGGCTTTCATATATACCTGGATTTTTTTCAGGCTTTGATTGTAATCCTGGTAGGATTTATGAATCTGGCTCCTAATGCCATCACTTAACTGTTCTTGATTCCAAGCCAGCTGCTCTTCCTGCGCCTTTGCTTGTTTTACTTTTGCACCTGCTTTATACAAGGCTGCCAGATTATAACTGAGCCCAGCTCCTACATTTACCGCATTCGTTACCGTAAGTGCATTCGGTACATTAATACCGACATAACCCGCGGAAAGTCCTAATGACGGATAATAAGCCCCCTTAGCAATTTGCACTCCTTTATGAGCCGCATCTTGACGTTGTCCTAACGCTTGAAAATCAGCTCTCTTACTTAAGGCTAAACTTTCCCATTCGGACAATGATTTTACAACTGGTCTGCTATCTAGACCCGTACTATCCAATACAAGTTTAGTTTGCTCATCTAAACCGAGCATTAAATCAAAGTTAAAGTTGGTGATCTTTTCATTGTTTTCCGCAGTAAGCAATGCTAGTTCCAAGTTACTTTCCTGCAACTGTGCTTTCAATAAATCATTTCTCGGTATTAAGCCATTTGCTTCCATGCCGGTAAAATCTTTCACACGTTGTTTAGAACTATTAAGGTTTTCGGTAACCAGTCGCACGGATGCTTGTGCTTTATACAAATTATAATAGGCTTCAACCGTATTCTGTACAACTTCTTCCTTATTACGAACAGCATCTAATGCTGCAGCCTTCTCTAAAAATTTGGCAGATGCAATACCATTTGTTATTGTTCCACCCGAAAAAATAGGCAATTTCACTGTGGCCATACCAAACATGGCCTGACTAACGTCTGGCGCTTCAGTAGCTTCACCACCTTCTTCGCCGGAACCACTATTCTGCAATTTAAAATCGACATTCGGCTTATTCACACGCATATATTGTCCAGAAATGTCAATATCCGGCAGCCTATTATCCTTCGATTCCTGTAGGGAAGCTACTGCCTGTTTTACTTTGCTACTGCTCACCTTTAGCTCCTTACTGTTCTGAAGGCTTAATTCAATAGCATCTTTTAAGGTGAGCATCTTTTGCTCTTGCGCAAATGTTGTGTGAACACTCACACCAACAATACAACAGCCAAACAACACTTTATTTATACTTTTTATTATACTATTCATTAGAATCTTTTTTACTTGTTGGAATCATAGGTTAAATACGCTATAAACATTCTTTTAAGGTGAATTCTTAAGATCTCGATCCGCTCCTTTTTAAAGGCTTCTTTACTTTCTCCTTCCAGTTTTGCACTTCGAGCTTCGTATCTGCAGTTAGCCAACATCTGGTTTACACTTCCGATCATCACTGAAGAAAGAAATACCACACTCACATCTTTACGAAAAACACCTAAACGTTGTCCACTTTTTACTGCCCGCTCCACCAGTTTACGATTTTTGGTTTTCATCTCTAAAATCATATCAAATAGAGGTCCTTCATTTACCACACTCGACTCGCGCATCATCAACTGATTAAATTTTTGTCTGCTAAAAAGCGTATTAATAAACACATCAATGATTCTTTCTACCTTTTCAAAGGCAGAGCTCTCTTTTTCATATAATATGTTTTCTAAAGTGGTTGTTATAAAAGAAAAGTGGTTTCTAAAAAGTGCTTCCAAAAGCTTTTCTTTTGAACCGAAGTAATAAGACACCATCGCCACATTTACGTCCGCTGCTTGTGCTATATCCCTAATAGAAGTTTTGTCGTACCCCTTTTCTGAAAAAAGCTTTAAAGCTGTATCCATGATCTGGAGTTGTTTCTCACTGTATTCCGTCATTCGCTGGAAAATTAACGCGGCAAAATTAAACAAACGTTTAATTCAAACAAACGTTTAATTAATAATTCTTCGAAAACAAACACAAAAACAACACAACTAATTGAAAAACATATATTTAAAAATGTCATAGAAGCGTAAATTGCTTTTATAAAGGTTTTAAAGTGAGTAAGATCTGGCAGAATGACATTCCCTGCCTCCGATTTTATTGAGAGAAACGAATAAACAATAACGCACAACTACTCTTTACTGGCAACCTCATCAAATGAAGACTATCCCCCATACACGCTGAGAACGTCTTCATACTTGCATCTTGCTGCTTGATACGCACAACGAATAACTAACAACCAGTAAATAACAACTATAAAAGTCGGCCTTTAATAACAAGTGTTTTAGCCAACTTATCATGGAAACATTGCTGCCGTCGATCAAAAAAACCGGTGAGATAGCCAATGCCGAGCGTAAGTATACATGTAATCTTCGCCACATTTCGCCATAGCGCTCTACCGAAGCCTATGGGATCCCCCTTTTCATCGGTTACTTTAATCTGTAAAAGGAGTTTACCCGGAGAGGCATTTTTACTCGAACCTTCTGAAATTACATTTATAAAAAACTTAATGAAAGGGATAAGTGCTAAACCAAAAACTAATAAACTTAATTGTTCTTGTTTGTTTTCTGCTTTGATAAGTATTGCTAATGCGAAAATACAGTAGATTATAAAAGCAAAAAAATAATCGATCGCCGCCGCTAAAAGGCGAACATCAAGTGTTGCGAAATATTGCGGAATAGCCCGCTCAAACTTAATTCCCAATTGCTCACTAAGTGCTGGAATCTCTCGCAGCTCCTTATAATCATCCCATCCATCTTGTTTTATAAAATCAGTCCCAACAAGATCCATGGCCTTTAATTCTTCTAAAGAGAGCGGTCCGTGGGGTTTTCCATTTTTAACAAGATAGTACATATTTTATTAGTTGTGAGTTGCCAGTTGTGAGTTGCGAGTATTTAATTAACCCGCAATGTTTACCTCTCTTACCTATTTAACCAATTAACAACTTGACTATTCAACTTATCAACTATTTAACAACTCGACAATTTAACCTTTCAACTATTCAACTAATAACACTCAATATCGCTGCACCGAAAAAGAACTTAAACCACCCTTTAAATTGATCAGATAACGGTGGCCAGACTCTTGAAAGCCTTCTGTTATGTAAGAGCCGTCATCTTGTTTTATAAAACCTGGAAATTCTTTCGATGACAGGCCCGATTTAACCTCAATGCGGCACGGCGCTTCTTTCGGAATTTCAATTTCAACACTTGCCACACCAGATTCCGCGTTAATTTCGCAGACTCCGACTGGGTTTCCCAATTTTGTTTCAAAGGAAGCAGCACCCCCTTTAAGATCTAGCTTCGCTATTTTATACTTACTTAAATCGAAATTAACAGCACCAGCCCCAACATCTACTCGAATATTCCAAAAAGGTTTCACGTTAAGCGCTATCTCTGCTGAATTTTCATTTTCATCGAGGTTCCATTCTTTTTTCTTAACGTTTTTCATCCGAAAAGACAGGTCTGCTACAGAATCTCTCACCGAACTCTGTAGTACGTGGCCTGCAAAAGCACTTTTTGTTTCGGCTTTAAACAAATCTTCCGTTTCCCCAGCAATTTTATATTCCACTGCTCCACCCTTGATTTCAAGATTTGCTGTTTTTATATGGCTTTCATAGGGGCTTACAAAATCAGCCTTCCGAACTTCTCTCCGGTCTTCTCTATCCGTTGGTACATCTTCATCATTTTCGTAAACTGTAGCTCCTCTATCCCAATTGTTTCTCGGATGTGAGGACTGGAAGCCTATGAAAACCAATGCAGCGATAGTGGCTACCACCGAAATAACGTTTCCGACACCTTGTCGTGGTACGAGCAGATTAACCCCCAAAATAATCAAAAATATAGGCCAAAATCTCCATAAGCTCGACCAGTAAAAGGATATAAACCCTAAATTGCTTAATAGCCACATGATACCTATAAATAATAGTACCAATCCCCAATTTAATCTATCTCTGTTCATAAGCTTAATGATTTTGATTATCGGAATAATTATCTTTCATGTCATCCGTTTCTGACGGAGGTGTGTCTTCTTGTTCACTGGAATTCAAATGGCGCCACTCTTTCTGCTTCGTAAAGGAAGTAAGAATAGTATATAGTCCCGCCAGCACAAATACCGTTGGCCAATAATTAAATATAGTTCTCCAAGAAATAAAGTCTAATTGTATTACTAACAGAAAAACACCGATACATAAAAGTATCAAACCAGCAGACCGTCGCTGTTGCTTCTTATTTTGCTGTATTTTTTCATATGGAGCTTGTGTAGCTTTATAATCTACGTTATAAAAATTCGGATCAACATTTGGAAATACATAAGGTTTCCTGGGCACTACAATCCATATGACAATATATGCAATGGGTCCAATTAGCCCAATCCCTATAGCACTAAAAAAAATGCTCAGCACAAATAATGCCCTCACCCATGTCTTATCAACACCTAAATATTCTCCAATTCCTGCGCAGACTCCTCCTATCATTCCCTCTTGTTCATTGCGCTTTAACTCTCTTTCCATTTTATTTGCTTTATAGGTCTCACGGTTTACGCTATGCTAAACATCCCCGTATAGTGGTGTAATTACTATTTCATCTACATTTGCGCCTTTAGTCATCGTTAAACAAGCAACAACAGCTTGCGCTATATCTGTAGCAGCAACGAATCTTTCTTCCGGAATGGTAACGCCTTCCCAAGAAGATGTAAAAGTGGAGCCTGGAATAATTTCGGTTACCTTCACGCCATGTGGGCCAAACTCCTGTCTTAATACAGAGGTTAGACCATGAACAGCATACTTTGTTACACTATAAGAAGCAGCCTTCACAAAGGGAGATTTTCCGGCTATTGAACCGACATTAAACACATGCCCACTTCCCCTCTTACACATGCTTTTTCCAAAGTATACAGATAAATAATGCATACAGAAAACATTTACGGCCATATGATCCGTAAAGGATTCAGTAGTTTCGTCTAAAAATCCTGATGGGATAAATAAACCAACATTATTAACCAAGATATCAATTTGGCTAAAATGGGAAACGGTTTTATTGGCCAGGTTTTTTACTTGCACCATATCACCGCAGTCAGCCTCCATATACTGTATCCGTATTGTCGGATACAATACAGAAAGCTCATTCTGTAGCGTTGCTAATGCAGCTGCTGTTCTTGCCGATAACATCAAATTACAGCCTTCTTTTGCTAAAGCATAAGCGATGCTTTTACCTATTCCCTTGGTTGCACCTGTTATAAGAACATTGCGTCCTCGTATTGAATTAGACATTTTTATTTTGTTATTGGTTAATCGTTATTAGTTGTTCGTTGCTGGTTATTCGTTTCTTAGTAGCAAGGCATTGTCCAGTTATTGCTTGTTCGTTATCTACTAACTACGCAGCCAAACAAATATATCAAATTGCTGTTCTTAATTCTGTTTGCGAATAAACAATACTATGTAAGGGCTTCAAATTGTATTTCAAAGCAATTTTACATAAGTTTGGAAATAATATCACGACTGTTTGATTATACTTTATGTTTTTTACAAGCTTCGGTAAATATTTATTATTACTAAAAACGGTTTTTAAAAAACCGGAAAAAGGCAGCATCTATTGGAAGGAGATTATGCATGAAATGAACAGCATTGGCGTAGGTTCTTTAGGCCTGGTAGCTATTATATCTACTTTTATTGGTGCTGTAATGACCATGCAAATTGCTTTTCAGCTTGTTTCGGATCTTATACCAAATTCTATTATCGGCCAAATCAATCGTGATTCCAGCATACTGGAGCTAAGTCCTACCATTTCTGCGCTGGTTTTAGCTGGCAAGGTGGGTTCATCCATTTCTTCGCAAATTGGTTCCATGCGTGTGACCGAACAAATAGATGCCTTAGAAATTATGGGCATAAACGCCCCCGGATACCTTATACTTCCTAAAATTTTAGCAGGTATTACAATGGTTCCAGTGTTAGTTATCATTTCTATTTTTTTGGCACTTAGCGGCGGCTTAATAGGTGGCGCGTTGTCGGGTGCCGTCACCCCATCAGATTATATAATGGGCATTACGGGCGACTTTAGAGGGTACACAATTGCAGTAGCCTTGGTTAAGGCCTTCGTATTTGGCTTCATCATTACTACAATAGCCGCCTATCATGGCTTTTACGTAAAGGGAGGAGCACTAGAGGTAGGTCAAGCCAGTACCAAAAGTGTTGTCGTTAGTTGTATTATGATATTGGTTGCCGACTATGTAATTACAGCATTAATGTTATAAGCTGGCAAGTATCTGGACACGAGTTTAGAGAGCATAACATAACTTTGCGTGTCAAAATTTACTGGCTAAATAAAGAATCTTCCTACTTGATACTAAAAAATGATTGAAGTAAACGACATTTACAAATCTTTTGGAGATAATGAAGTCCTTAGGGGTATTTCAGCGAACTTTGAACCTGGGAAAATCAGTCTGATAATTGGTGGTTCGGGTTCTGGAAAAAGCACATTGCTCAAATGCATGGTAGGACTTCATGAGCCCAATAAAGGAAAAGTGCTATATCAAAAACAAGATTTTACGCGCTTAAATTTTGAAGAACGTATACCGATTCGTAAAGAAATAGGAATGCTCTTCCAGAACTCTGCATTGTTTGATTCCATGACTGTTGAAGAAAACATTACCTTTCCCTTGCAGATGTTTAGTGAGATGTCTAATAAAGAAAGAATAGAACGCGCCAATTTCTGTTTAGAGCGCGTTAATTTAGAAGGTAGAAATAAATTATTTCCTGCAGAGCTATCAGGTGGAATGAAAAAACGTGTAGGAATTGCTAGGGCCATTGCAATGACACCCAAATACCTCTTTTGCGATGAACCAAATTCTGGTTTAGACCCGCGGACCTCCATCGTTATTGACGAACTCATTCAGGATATTACGGAAGAGTATAATACAACTACAGTGGTGGTTACACATGATATGAACTCCGTTATGGGCATTGGCCAATATATTCTTTTCTTATATCAGGGTGAAAAAAAATGGGAAGGATCTAACAAGGAAATTGCGCATTCCGATGTCGAAGAATTAAATGATTTCGTATTTGCCAGTCCGTTTATGAAAATAGCTAAGGAAAAATTTTAATAATTGAATCGTCATTAGTTAAGGGGTTGAGTAGTTGAAAGGTCAAATTGTCGAGTAGTTGAATAGTTAAGTTGTTAATTGGTCAAATAGTAAGGGAGGTAATCATTGCAGGTTAATTAAATACTCACAACCTACAACTGGCAACTCACAACTAGTATAATCTTGCTACTTATGTCTGATGTCTTGATAACAATAATGAATACTCTGTCAAATCAATAACTAACAACCAGTAACGAGCAACGAATAACTAACAACTAATTCCCTATCTTTGCCCAAAAGATTCAACATTTTGACACAGACGCCCAACACGATACAATTACTTACACCACAATATTGGAAAGATTACGAACTTATAGATTGTGGTAATTTTGAAAAACTCGAACGTTTTGGCGAGCTAATACTGATCAGGCCCGAACCACAGGCAGTTTGGCCAAAATCGCTCCATGAAAGCGAATGGAACAAACTGCATCACATTCGTTTCAAAGGTAGGTCGGCAACCAGCGGCGATTGGTTAAAAAAAAATCCTAAAATTGCCGACAGGTGGCATATTAGCTACCAAAACAAGGAAGCCGCTATTAAATTCCGCTTGGGCCTCACTTCTTTCAAGCATGTCGGAATTTTCCCTGAACAAGCCGTTAATTGGGATTATATATCATCCACTATTAAATCCTTTAAAAACCCTCAACCAAAAGTATTGAATTTATTTGCTTATACCGGAGGGGCATCATTGATTGCTAAGGCTGCAGGAGCCGATACTACACATGTAGACTCCATTAAACAAGTAGTAACTTGGGCAAATGAGAACCAGGAATTATCCGAATTGGATAATATCCGTTGGGTAGTGGAAGATGCACTAAAATTTGTGAAGCGTGAGCTAAAGAGGGGCAATAAATACAACGGTATTATTTTAGACCCACCCGCCTATGGGCATGGTCCTAAAGGAGAGAAGTGGAAATTGGAGGATCATATTACCGAAATGATGCATGATGTAGTACAGCTATTAGACCCCCAAGAACATTTTTTAATTCTGAACACCTATTCCTTAGGTTTCTCTTCAGTTATTGTAGAAAATCTTATCAAGAGTTCTTTTCCGCAAGTAAAGAACCTGGAAACCGGAGAACTCTACCTTCAGGCAACAGCTGGCAGTAAGCTTCCTTTGGGTGTTTTTGGTAAATTTAGAAGCTAAATGTATATTTTAGGACAGCCATACGCCCTCTTAAGGAATAATGGCTGTAGTAAAACCTATTACCCGATATACTATAGGTTTCATAGTCTTTTACATCAGCTAGGTTAATTAAATTCATTTCAATATCCGAGTGCCATTTATCGATGCGGTAGCGCACATTAGCATCGACAAAAAAATAACTTAGATGCTGTCGCTTCTGTTGCCTAAACTGCTGCCTTCCTGTAACCGTCATGAAAAGACTTTTATAGGGCGCAAAATTGAATTGAACCGACTGATCGTATAGAGTTATCTGCTGCTCAGGGAGAGAGGGGGTGCCTTCTTTCGCAACCGCCTTACTTTTCATCCAGGTACCTGTTGCATTATAGGATAAAGAAATGGCACTCCATAAACGAGCCTCTATACTTGGACTTAGAGAGAATGTGCTATTTGCATAAGGAAAGAGATGACCATTCAATAACTGATTATAACGCGCATTGTCCCATGACGCCTTTATCGCCGCGGTAGCACCGAAGACAAATATATATTTGCTAGCGCCGCCGTAAACAGAAAAAGTACTCACATTGTTAGAGAGTGGTACCAGCACCGTTTGCGTTATATTATTCGTTACCCGGCTAGATAAAATTGCATTCGCTGTAGCTTTGCTCCAGCTTAAACCTCCATGGAGAAACAACATAGTGATAGCATGTTGGAAATTATAAGACAGCCCTGCTTGATGATTATTTTGCTCCTGAAGTAAGGCGTCATTTGATTGAAGGCTTCTATAATTTAGCAAAATTGCACCACGGTATACATTATTAATATCGCCAACCTTATTATTATAGCTATAATTCAACGAAATAAAATCCTCTACTGTCGTCATTACTTTAAGCCTTAGTGATGGATTAACAAAAAACTGCCTTTTATGGTTATCTACTTGAAAGTTGTGGTCTTGATAACGAATTATTTGCCAAGTCATTGGTATTGAAAAAGAGGCCTCCAATTTCTCCATTTTGTATTCATAGATAGCATTTGTATACAGGCGACTCCTCGTCCAACGCAGGTTATTATCATCACTTCCTTCAAAAGGATTGGTGTGTCCATCGAGCTGTTCAAGCCGTAAGGCACTTTTTAACTGTTGTATTTCATTTAATAGCCCAATTTGATATTGTTGTTTAATAAGCCCGTTAACTAATCCGTATGCTAAAGACATCTTATTAAACCAAGAGGGTGTTTGAACCATTTGCTCAGCGCGCGCGTAAGCACTGTCTCTATTGAGCACTTGGTCATTTATACCAGGCCATATAGTAAGTTTTTGAAAATTCCTATAATAACTGGTGTACCATTCAGCCCGGATAATATTTTTGTTTTTAAGCATCGGTACATATTCTAAATGATTGGAGAAATCACTAATATGATCGTTTAGCTGCTGGTCTAGTTCAAATTCATTACTCCCTAATTCAGCGCGAATCGGCTGCCCGGTATAAGCAACACGCAGTCGGTTTCTGAAATAGTATAGCTCCTTATTAGCTTCCGCACTCAGCGAAATATCCGTTAAGAAGAGGCTTTTAAAGACTTTTTGTTCTTCACTATAATGAACCGTATCATCTTCCAAGTACAGATCATTAAAGCTATTATATTCCAAAACATTCCGGTCGGACAGCACATTGATATTCGATTTAAGCTGGATGCCATTTTTAAGATTCACGAGATTATTGGCGTTAAGAGACCCTGAACGATTGAAATAGTATTGATTTTTCGGTAACTCTGGCACGGCTACTGTGCTAGCCGACAATAGTGCTTGCGGATGGCCATTGTCCATCGCTGCAAGGAAAGACGATTGGTTAAAAGCAGTAAAATCGGCTAAAAGGTCCTCGCCAATATTATTTGCCTTCAACACATTTAACATCTTATATTTTTTATTGAACAGTACAGTATTTAACTCACTATCGTACTGATGTGGCGCGCCCAATCCGATTTTTGCCTGTCCTGTTAATTTGAGTTTTGCCTTCTCTTTTATGACAAGATTTAGTGCTACCGCATCGCTCAGTACTCGTTGTCGCAGCACCTTAATCGGTTGATGGTTTTGCAGAATTTCTACCCTTTTCACCATATCGTGCCGAATTGTTTTTGAGCCAATTGCATAACGGTCATTCAACAGATCATCATCATCAATATAGAAATTGGAAATACTTTTTCCATTGTATTTAATTTCTCCCTTATCATTTACCTCAATTCCTGGCATTCGTTTAAGCACATCGCCGATAGAACGGTCTTCATTCTTCGAGAAAGTGCTCACTTCATAAGACAAGGTGTCGCCCCGCCTGTCAATGCGTGGTCTACTTTTCACTTCTACCTGAGAAAGGTCTATCGCTTGTTCTTCCATTACGATCGGGTAGTTTTTTTTTAGATCGGTTATCGAAAGTTTTATGGTTTTATAGCCTAAATGTCTAATTTCTAATCGTATCGGATACAATATTAAAGTGTCTGGCAACAATAGAGCGAAATCTCCTTTTTCATCACTAGCCTTAAAGCTGACGATATGATTTCGCTCATTTTTGACCATGACGCTGGCATAAGCAATAGCCGTACCTGCTCTATTTTTAATATTGCCCTGGATCTGCTTCTGTTGTGCAAAGGCAAAAGCATACCACCCCATAAAAAACAGGCACATGAAAAAATGCTTCATGATGATAAAAGGATTAATCCCGAAGTTCTAAGGGGTTATTCATTATCTTAGAGACGTTATCCAAATTGTCTGTCTTTTGTACATGAATACTCTTGATTCTGGAAGGATCGGTTAATGGATTTCCCATTAAGGTTGCCGAAGGAGTACTTCTAACTAAAGACATGTCTTTTCCTTTGGATTTAGCAGACATCGCCGCATTAGGATTCTTCTTCAAAGCCTCTCTTAATTTTTCAAGTGCTTTTCTGTTCGTTTTTACCAGGTAGTTTGGAATTCCAAACAGCGTACGATCGTTACTCATCTTCTCAAATCCTGCGTACTGGAAAAAAACTTCATTCCTTGCATCCTTCACTTCTAGGATTAAGCCTGGTAAGCCTTGCAATTTCCACGGGCCATAAGGAAAGGGCAAGTCGGCAGCAAACCAAGCTATATATCTCCTTCCCCTAAATTCCGTATCAGCCCGTTGGCAGGAGTATCCGCCTATTTCTTTAATTTCATCGCTTATTTTCCAGTTAACAGCCGGATAAGTACCATCCAGTAAATATTGTTCATCGCCTAACTTATATAATTCCTTAAATTTTTGACTTGCCGGTTGGAAGTAATAAGACTCACTTGTTGTTCTGCTACTTCCGGTGATCGTTATGTTGCCGTCAAACGCAGGATCTTCCATCTGTTTTTCCAGACTTTCTTTCATTCTTTCCTCGGTATAGGTGGCGTATAACGAAGCGTCTTTTCCAATATAAAGTACCATTTCCTCCTCGTGCTGTTTGGATCTTTGCGTCGTGTCGTTAATATGAATGAATTTATAATAACATTTGGCTAATACAGGTTCTGTTTCTTGTGCTTTCAAGGCAACATGTAGAAAAAGGATCGCGAATGCAAAAGATATTTGTTGGATGGTTTTCATAATACAATTGTTTATAAATACGAATATATAGTAATATTACGAATTTTTCGTAGATACAAATAAATTAATTTTCACTCTTCAAAAGATAACTCATAAAATGATCTTATAAACGTTGGATATCGTATGACCATGATCGTATTAAACTTCTATTAAGAAGTAAAATTAATAGGATTTAATACGGATTTTATTCGGACTTTGTTCGGACCTTATTCGGACAAAAGCGAATAAAGTCTTATTTATTTCCTATTTTTATTATATTTGTTAAAGACTTAATTGATATTTTATACATAAGATATCTGCTTTTTAAAGGCAAGCATTATAAACCTTAAATGAACCAATTATGGGAAGAGTGATCAACGGCGCTAATGGCGCAATTTCAGGTAAAGTAGGAAGTGTAGTTTTTTGCAAGTGGAAAAACATCGATTATGTAAGAGGATTACCGCGTATAAACCGTAATAGAAAAGCTACTGAAGAGCAAGGGAAACAGCGCAGCAAATTCGGCTACATGCAAGACATTTTGGGATCTATTGTTCCATTGGTGAGACTTGGATTTATGAACTATGCCCCTAATAGGACTGGTCATAATTCGGCCATGTCACATAATATTAAGCATGCAATCACTGAAACTGAAGCAGGCTTGAGAGTTATCCCAGAAAACTTTATGATCAGTGGTGGCATATTACCTGCACCAAGGGAAGCCAGTATTAGCCAGGAAGGAAACGACTTTATTTTTAAGTGGGCATATGATGCTATAAATGTAGATCGCAGTCATGCTGGAGATAGAACACTTCTACTCATCACTGATTTTAAAGAATCTCCAAATTATACAAAATCAGGTGGTTTTAGAGATCAGGGAGAAGACCGTTTAACCATGTTTCGAGAAAAATACAGATCTGGCACAATACTACACGGTTATATGGCGTTCTTTGCTACAGACGGCAGTAATAACAGCTCTAACAGTGTTTATGTCGGATCAATAGAAGTCAAATAAATTACAAATTTTTACCTACATTTATGTTAAAACAATGTAGGTTAATGATCAAATATGCTCATGGAAAATAAAGAGAGCCCATCACAAAATAAATTCATGATCTGGCTAAAGAGAGTGGGTTTTTGGGGCTTTCTATTTTTTCTACTGAAAGGAATTGTCTGGTTGATATTAGGGTACTGGGTGTTAAAGTAGTCTTCAAATGTTTTCGGATTAGACAAACTGAAAAAATAAAACATGAATATTTTAGGGAAAGCACAAGCAACGTATGATGCCATAGTGATAGGATCAGGTATCAGCGGTGGATGGGCGGCAAAAGAACTATGTGGTAAGGGCCTTAAAACACTTGTGTTAGAGCGTGGCGGTATGGTAAAACACATTCAAGATTACCCTACCGCCATGAAAGCTCCTTGGGAATTTCCATACCGTGGCGCACTTCCCCAAAAAACAGCCACTGCTAATCCGATTGTTTCCCGTTGCTATGCCTTTGATGATACAACCGAACACTTTTTTGTAAAAGATCAAGAGCATCCCTATATTCAAGAGAAACCATTCGACTGGATCAGAGGTTATCAAGTCGGAGGTAAATCATTATTATGGGCTCGACAGACTCAGCGCTGGAGTGATTATGAATTTGACGCCCCTGCGCGCGATGGCTTTGCAGTAGATTGGCCTATCCGCTATCGAGATCTAGCACCGTGGTATAGTTATGTTGAAAAGTTTACAGGCATCAGCGGTACACGAGACAATATTCCGAATCTTCCCGACAGCGAGGTGCTCCCGGCTTTTGAAATGAATGCGCTCGAAAAGCATATTAAGACCAAAGTGAAGGAGCACTTTCCTGAAAGGCATGTTATTATTGGCCGCTGTGCCCATCTTACACAACCGCAGGAAATACACGTTAAACAAGGACGTGGTCAATGTATGGCCCGCCATCTCTGTCACAGAGGGTGCCCTTTTGGCGCTTACTTCAGTTCTAATTCATCTACTATCCCTTGGGCACAGGCAACAGGTAATCTCACATTAATGACCGATCAGGTGGTCCATTCTATTCTATATGATGAGCATAAAGGAAAGGCAATAGGTGTACGGACCGTAAATCGACACACGAAAGAGATACAAGAATATTATGCTAAGATTATTTTTGTGAATGCTTCTGCCTTAAATACCAATTTGATTTTATTGAATTCTACATCATCCCGTTTCCCAGAAGGTTTGGGAAATGATAATGAGTTATTAGGCCGATATATCGCTTTTCACAATTATCGCGGAAACATTTCCGCCTCTTTTGAAGGTTTATCTGATAGCTATTACTACGGTCGAAGACCGACTAGTATTTTTATGCCTTCGTTCCGAAACGTATTCAAGCAAGAAACTGATTTCCTGAGAGGATATATGGTCGCATTCAATGCAAGCAGAGCGGGCTGGCCCCGTTCTTCCGACGGACTTGGTGCCACTTTTAAAGATCAGTTAACAGCAGCAGGACCGTGGCAGGTATTTATGATGATGCAAGGAGAGACCGTGCCGCAATATGAAAACCATGTGCGCCTTAGTCAAGACCAGCAAGATCCTTGGGGAATTCCACAGCTCATCACCTCTGTTGACTATACGGACAATGATGTTAGACTGATGCATGATTTTTTGGAGCAGGGTACCGCTATGCTCGAAAAATCAGGCTGTCATAGCATCAGTCAGCTTGATCGTCACGATGCCCCAGGATTAGACATACATGAAATGGGTGGTGTACGTATGGGACATGATCCTAAAACATCTCTTTTAAATAAGTGGAACCAATTACATCACTGCAAAAATGTTTTTGTAACGGATGGTGCCTGTATGACTTCCACAGGCAATCAAAACCCTTCTCTTACCTATATGGCTCTGACCGCCCGTGCCGCTGACTATGCCGCAAAAGCCTTATCCAAAGGAGAAATTTAATTAAGTTATGGTATGAAAGAGATAGCAAGAATGATGATGGTTGGTGGAGGGATTATCATGCTTATCGGCCTGACCATTTATTTCGCAGGAAGTTATTTTAAATGGTTTGGTAGGCTACCAGGAGATATCCGTATCGAAAAACCCGGATTTAACTTTTATGCGCCTATCATCAGTATGCTGATTATCAGTGGTATCATTAGCTTGTTAGTATGGCTTTTTAAAAAGCTTTTTTGATAAAACAAAGGCCTCTTAAATTATGAATAGAAGAAAGTTCATTTCGGGCGTTACACTTGGAGGCACCTATCTAGCCACGCAGCCTTCCATAACCTTAGGATCAAACATCGGACAGACCTATCACACTAAACTTCGGGAGTTTTCCGCAGACATTGTGGTTGTTGGCGGTGGACTGGGAGGTTGTGCAGCGGCTCTTGCCGCCCTACGTAATGGGCAACGCGTTATTTTAGTAGAAGAAACAGACTGGTTAGGTGGCCAGTTAACACAGCAGGGGGTGCCGCCCGATGAACACCAATGGATAGAAACACAGGGTGCTACAAAATCTTACCGTACGTTCAGGGATAAGGTTCGGTCGTTTTATGTACGAAATTATCCGCTGACAGAAGAAGCGAAGAGCCGAAAATACCTCAACCCCGGTGATGGATCGGTATCGAGGTTATGCCACGAACCATGTGTTGCGCTCGCTGTACTAGCGGAATTATTGGCACCCTATCTAAGTAATAGGAAACTGACTTTGCTCATGGAATACCGTGCTATACGTGCAGATGTAGAAGGAGAGCAAGTGGCCACCATTGAAGTGCAGCATCAAAAAGACGGAACTAAGTTGGCATTACACGGCCAGTACTTTATAGATGCCACAGAGCTCGGAGACTTACTCCCGCTCACGGGAACTGAATATGTGAAAGGCACGGAATCTAAAAAGGAAACAAATGAACTGCATGCACCTGAAATAAGCGACCCTGAAAACCAGCAAGCTTTCACGATGTGTTTAGCGATGGACTATATCGAGGGAGAGGATCATCTAATAGATAAGCCTAAAGATTATGCCTTTTGGCGAGATTTTGTGCCGGATATGCAACCCTCGTGGTCCGGAAAATTACTGGACTTATCCTATTCGAGTCCGCGCACCCTTCAACCCACAAAATTAGGTTTTCATCCACAAGGTGACGAAACTGGAAAAATGTTAAACCTTTGGAATTATAGGAAGATCATTAATAAACATAACTTCTTGCCAGGCAACTACAGCGGCGACATTAGTATCATGAATTGGCCTCAGAACGATTATTTTCTAGGAAGTCTACCAGATGTAAGCGACGAGACATTCAAAAAACATGTTGATGCCGCGAAGCAGTTAAGTTTATCGCTCTTTTATTGGTTGCAAACCGCCGCTCCACGACCTGATGGCGGAGAAGGCTGGCCAGGATTAAGACTTAGAGGAGATATTTTGGGAACAACGGATGGCCTGGCTAAATACCCATACGTAAGGGAGTCACGGCGTATAAAAGCACTCTTCACTGTTTTGGAGGAGCATGTGGGTGCGGAGAACAGGGCTTTCGTGAGTAATGAGCACCAAAAAGCTGACGAATTTTATGATAGCGTAGGCATTGGCTACTATCATATCGATTTGCATCCTAGTACGCAAGGCAATAATTATATTGATTTTGGTTCGCTGCCTTTTCAAATCCCATTGGGTGCATTGATCCCGATCCGGATGAAGAATTTATTAGCAGCCAATAAAAATATCGGCACGACCCACATCACCAATGGCTGTTATCGCCTACATCCGGTTGAATGGAATATTGGAGAGGCTGCTGGTTTATTAGCAACTTATACCTTAAGTAAGAAGACTACACCTCACGCAGTTAGAGCAAATGAGACACTACTAAACGATTTTCAGCAGTTTTTGCGAAAAGAAGGCATTGAAACGATTTGGAAAAACATCTAGTGATAATCTAACATTTAAAAACAATTATTCTTCAATCGTGTACAGTGCTTCGATCTCTTCATCACTGATTCGTCTATTATAGCGTCTGAGCTCATCGACTTGACCTTTGAAATACGATAGATAATCTCCGGTATCATGGCCGCCGTAATGCCAAGTGGCTCCCATAGTCTGTGAGTCACCCTCAAGATCGTCCATTAAAAACCAGTTCGCGAGGTAAGGAGCCGATGTTTCCAGTTTATTATCGACAAAGATTTCAACGAACTCATCAGCATCGGACCATCGAACAACAATATGATGCCATCTATTGGGCCTAATAATTGATACAGTTTGTAGCGGATTAAAGGATGACATACTATCTCGACTCCCCCATCTGTTAACATCTGAAATAAGTGAAACTTCACCTTCGCTTACTCCTAATCCATATCGAAGTACCCCCAATTGCTGATTTCCTTTAGCGAATAAATATGTTTGATACCTCGTTGTATCCGGAATACTTACCCAAAATGAGAGGGTCCCTAACGAATTCCCCATTCCAACATCTATATTCAGATAATTCTTACTTAAACATAGCGATGACTTGGGTCTATTAAAGCGATCATGTGAATAGGTAGCGCCATGTGTGTCATATGTTACGTCCGTTATTGTTTCAGTGCTATTTCCATCAAATGGAAAATACATCTCCAGGCCCTCTTCTAGGTTAACCTTATCAATAGGCTCTAAACCTGTCCCTTTATTACACGATACCAATAGGCCTATGAATAATAGACTACATAAAAAAAATGAACTAGTAAATATTGATTTCATAATTCAGGTGTTTTTTATTATAGATTGTGAAATCAAAATTATATAAAATATCAGGTCAGTGCCCCCGTTCTCCCTTTCTGTTAAAAAATCGTGTATTATTGTCTAAGTATGGCATTTTAAATGTTCCGCGCCCCGACTATTAGCTCCATATTTTCTCATTATTCTCTATTGCTGTTTTTTAATTATGATAATTTGAGATAGTTAAGAAATAAATAAAGCGGATATCTCACGACAGCGCGACAGCAACAGCGCCAATAAAAACATCGGCACTACCTGCATTACGAATGGCTGCTATCGCTTACATCCGGTTGAATGGAATATTGGAGAAGCTGCTGGTTTATTAGCTGTATATGCCATCCATAAAAAGGTTGCGCCGCAGACTGTTAAAGCAACGAAGACACTGCTAACCGAATTTCAACAGTTCGTGAGAAAAGAAGGCATAAACGGTGTGAAAAAAGATCTAGCGATAATTTAAGATTTAAAGACAATTATTCTTCAATCGTGTACAGGGCTTCAATCTCTTCATCACTGATTCGTCTATTATAGCGTCTGAGCTCATCGACCTGACCTTTGAAATACGATAGATAATCTCCGGTATCATGACCGCCGTAACTCCAAGCGGCTCCCATAGTTTCAGTCTCTTCATATTCATCTTCAGTTACCAAACGCCAGCCTTCTAAGTAAGAAGCTGATGCTTCCAGTTTATTATCGACAAAGATTTCAACAAACTCATCAGCATCGGACCATCGAACAACAATATGGTGCCATTTATTCGGTTTGATAACGGATGCAGTTACTAGGTCGTCAAAATACGATATACTGTCAACCCCCCATCGGTCTCGATTTGAAATAAGTGAAACTTTACCTTCGCTTACTCTTAATCCATATCGAAGTACCCCCAATTGCTGATTCCCTTTAGCGAATAAATTTGGTTGAAATCTTGTATCCGGAACACTTACCCAGAAGGAGAAAGTACCTACCGAGTTCCCCATTCCAACATCTATATTCAGATAGTTCTTACTAAAACATAGCGATGACTTGGGTCTATTAAAGCGATCATCTGTGTATGTAGCGCCATGTGTGTCATACGTTACGCCCGTTATTGTTTCAGTGCTATTTCCATCGAATGGAAAATACATCTCCAGGTCCTCTTCTAGATTAACCTTATCAGTAGGCTCTAAACCTGTCCCTTTATTACACGACACCAATAGGCTTATGAATAATAGACTACATAAAAAAAATGAACTAGTAGATATTGATTTCATAATAGGTATTTTTTATTTATAGATTGTGAAATCAAAATTATATAAAATATGAGATCAGTCACCTCGTCCTCTTTTTTTGTTAAGAAAACGTGTATTGTTGTCTATATATGGTGTTTTTGAGATAGGAGTATTGATTATTAGTTCCATATTTTCTCATTATTCTCTGTTGGAATTTATTAATTCTTTCATATAATTGAAATAGTTAAGAAATAAATAAAGCGGATATCTCCCGACAACCGCTTTACACTAACTAAACTAAACAAAATATAAACCATCGATATATGGTGATCTTTATATCTTTTCATTAAATAATACGGTATTCCCAAAGGGATCAATGAGTGTCATTGATGATTTAATTTTAAAGTTCCGGTCCGTCATCCCAACACGAAGGACCGAGAACTTTAAACCAACCAAACCTAACATGAAACATGTTTTCCTTTACATTGTTTAAGATCCTAATTTAGTTTTGAATATTATTTAGAATCATTATCAATTACAACGCAAGTATAGCTCTTATTTAGAACAAGTACAAATAATATTTATAGAAATTTTTATATCGCTAAAAAACAGTGTATAGAAGATCCTTTGCTAGGCCGCCTCCTTATAATAAATCGTTTGTGAAATATTGCTATTTTTGTTGGTCGGTGCTAATTATTGTAAGTCGACATGGATGCTTAAACCTGTTATTCCCAGATAGATGAATATTATTTTGCTTTTAGCCAAACGCCTGCTTTTTTCTATCCTATTTCTCACGGTCGTTAGCACAGCTTTATCATGCGCTCAGTTAACCGTTACCGAAATAACGTCAAATAATGCAGTGGGAGCTGTTGTAAGAGATTCCCTTACTACGCAGTATGTAGATAGCATGGATTACTTTTCCAGACTATATACTCTTGCGAACGACACCGCTGGAAAATGGCCTGTTTTGAATCAACCTCTTCCTTTACAAGGTGCTATTTTACCTTATAACCGGATTATTGCCTTTTATGGCAATCTCTACTCCACTAGAATGGGTATCTTGGGGGAGCTTCCACCTAAGCAAATGTTGGCAAAGCTTGATCAAGAAGTAGCAAGATGGAATCGGGCAGATAGCAGTTTAAACGCCATACCTGCTCTTCACTATATTGCCGTTACTGCCCAAGGGGATCCCGGTAAAGATGGGAAACACCGTCTGCGCATGCCAAGTAAACAAATAGACTCTGTTCTAAGCATTGCTGCCATGCGTGACCACATGCTTGTTTTCTTGGATATACAAATTGGTCTAAGTAATCTAGAACAAGAAATTCCCCGTTTGGAAAAGTATCTTCAGTTGCCCTTTGTGCATCTTGGTATCGATCCAGAATTCTCTATGAAAGATGGAAGCAAACCGGGTTCAAGGATTGGAAACTTCCATGCACAAGATATTAACTATGCATCGGATTTTTTAGCGCAATTGGTAAGAAAATATAGACTCCCTCCTAAAATATTAGTGGTACACCGTTTTACAAAGGCGATGGTTCAACAGTATCAAGCTATTAAACTCAGGGAAGAAGTACAATTTGTAATGGAAATGGATGGCTGGGGAGCCCCAGAATTAAAGAAAGGCACCTATAGGCATTTCATTTATGCGGAGCCTGTACAATTTACAGGATTCAAGTTATTCTATAAAAATGACATCAAACAGGCTCCAAAAAGAATGCTTACACCCGAAGAGTTGCTAAAATTAAAGCCAAAACCAATCTACATTCAATATCAATAGGCAAATAACCATCAACGTTAGTTATTTGCCTATCTATCATGGTTAATGATCTTGGCTTTTTAGAAATTTCTGTAATTTAGGTTGGATAACAGCTGCACAATAAGGGTTATCTGGATTATTATTAAAATAATCATGATGATAATCCTCCGCTTCATAAAAGGTTTTTGCATCCACTACCTCTGTTACAATTGGATCATCATATATTTTCTCTTCAGACAATTTGTTAATAAGCGTTTCCGCTTCAAACTTTTGCTCCGGTGTATGATAAAAAATAGCAGAACGATATTGTGTGCCAATATCATTACCTTGGCGATTTAATGTTGTCGGATCATGCGTTTTAAAAAATATACCAAGTAGCTTTTTATAAGAAAGCTTATCGGGATCATAATCTATTTGAACCACCTCGGCATGTCCCGTTTCACCTGTACAAACTTCCTTATATGTTGGGTTTTCTTTATGCCCTCCCATGTAGCCAGGTAAAACAGTATTTACCCCCTCAAGCTGTTGAAAAATCGCTTCTGTACACCAGAAACAACCACCTCCGAATGTTGCCTTCATACGATTAAGTTAAAAAATTAAAATTAAAAATTAAAAAAGCTATTAGCTATCAGCTTCTATTATACTTCTGCTCGCTCGCAACTCACAACTTAAAAAAGAGACTGCTGTCCATTATCATCTAAATCGATATCATCTGGATTCGTAATTTCAAAATCTACCTTTGGTTTGGGCTTTGCTATTGGCTCTTCGTTATTTGACCCTTCGCCATCAGTTGCGTCATCTTCTTCTGCACCCGTCCCAGATTCTTCAACAGCTATCTCTGATTCTTCTGCATCAGCTGTCTCCATTTTCGATACGACTTCATTTGTTTTCTTATTCAGATCTTCTTCCGCTGTTAACAGTGCTACTTTACGGATATCATGCTGACTAAGGCGGTTACCCTGTGCCTTCATTCCTTTGACATCAACAATTTCATTAAGATGTTGTTCTAACGATTCAGCATTTTGACTTTTACCTTTCAATAAATCTATCTGAACGACAGGGTCATTTCCATTTGTAAGCAGGATTAGTTTAGACCCTGGCTCTTCATTAATAATCGACGTACTTTTCCCCAAAGGTGTATTTTCAAATAAGAATCGCTTAACCAAGTAATTACCTGATTTACCATCCAAATGAACAGCAGTATAGACATGGTTCGCATGATACTTTTCAATCCGGATCATTTTAGGATCAAAATGATTGGTCAATTCGAAGCTACTCAAATTATAAGTACCGTCGGGCATTACAATCAAAATACGGTCATCTCCATCGAATTCGCCCAAGTACTTTCCTCTCCCATCAACATTTAAACGATGAAGTATATCGTCGTACCAAATCTTTCTGCCTGCGAGTGTAGATACCCCTTTTGACTTCAAAATAATCTTCTTGATAGGGTATTTACTTACAATATTTCCTTGCGAACCTCTTCCTTTAATCGCGATATCTGCAAAATCCAAATCAAACTGCAATTTACGCAATTTAGAATGGGGTTTCAGTTGTACATTTACTACTTCTGCCTCTCCATTCGGGTTAGCAGTGAAGTACACAATTTTGGATCCTTTGCTACCCTTGGTTAGATCGTATGCTTTATCACGCGTTACACCCAAAATGGAAAAACGTTTGACGTAGGAAACACCCGTCTTGGCATCTCGATAGATTAGATTATATACCGTTCGTTCATCCCCTTTCTTGAACACACCTACATGGATAATGTCTTTTCCTGCAAAAACTTTATCTTGCACTTTGGTAACTAAACAGGTACCATTCTCGTGGAACGTAATGATATCATCAATATCTGAGCAGTCGCCCACATACTCGTCCTTTTTAAGACCAGTACCAATGAAACCGTCTACCCGATTTACATAAAGTTTAACATTTGCCAAAGCAACTTGCGCCGCCTCTACTTTTTCAAACACACGCAATTCAGTTTTTCGCTCACGCCCTTTTCCATATTTTTGTTTCAACCGCTCATACCAGGCGATAGCATAATCTGTCAGATGTCTTAAATGATGCTTTACTTCTTTGATTTCCTCTTCCAAGGCCTTCATTTGCTCATCAGCTTTTGTCACGTCAAAACGAGTGATACTACTCATAGGTTTATCTATAAGCTTTTTATAGTCCTCCGCTAAGATTTCGCGATAAAATTGATGGAAGAATGGTGTAAACAATCGATTCAAAACGCCTACCACCACCTCGAAATTTCCGGAATTTTCATAGCCGGGATGCTTATACATCCCTTCTTGTATAAATATTTTCAGCAATGAGCTAAAAAAGATCTTTTCAAGCAGTTCATTCAGCCTAATCTCGAGCTCCAACTTGAGTAATGCTTTTGTGTTTTTCGTGTTTTCTATGAGTATATCATTCACACTCATGAAATGAGGCCGCTCATTACGAATCACGCAAGTATTAGGAGAGATAGATACCTCGCAATCGGTAAAAGCAAAAAGTGCGTCAATCGTTACATCTGGTGAGATTCCAGGTGCCAAATGGACCATAATCTCTACCGAAGCTGCTGTATTATCTTCTATCTTCTTAATTTTAATCTTACCCTTATCATTTGCTGCGATGACACTATCTATCAATCCCCCCGTAGTCGTCCCAAAAGGTATTTCAGTTATAGCTAATGTCTTTTTATCACGCTCTTCAATTCTTGCTCGTACTTTTACTTTACCTCCTCTAAGACCTTCATTATAAGTAGAGACATCTGCCAATCCACCAGTAGGGAAGTCAGGCAATAAATTTGGCCGACCTCCACGCAATACTTCTACAGAACCATCAATAAGTTCAATAAAATTATGGGGCATAATTTTGGTAGCCAAACCAACGGCAATACCTTCTGCACCTTGAGCCAATAGCAGCGGGAATTTAACCGGCAAAGTTACAGGCTCCTTATTTCGCCCGTCGTAGCTTAATTGCCACTCGGTAGTATCTGGATTAAACACCACATCATTGGCAAATTTACTAAGGCGTCCCTCGATATAACGCGGTGCAGCGGCAGAATCACCCGTTGTTGGATCTCCCCAGTTTCCTTGGCAATCAATTAAAAGATTTTTTTGACCAATCTGCACCATGGCATCGCCAATAGAAGCATCTCCATGAGGGTGATACTTCATCGTATTCCCGATTACGTTGGCTGCTTTGTTGAAGCGGCCGTCGTCCATTTCCTTTAAAGAATGGAGAATTCTGCGTTGAACAGGTTTTAATCCGTCATTAATATGTGGAACAGCGCGATCTAATATTACGTAAGAAGCGTAATCAAGAAACCAGTTTTCATACAATCCGGAAAGCGGGATCGTTAGGTTATGACTCAGTTCTTCATCGTTGCTATTTTTAGAAAGTTCGTTGTTATCTATTTCTTCGCTCATGTTTTTTTTTATCAACTTTTAGCATCTGAAATCGGTATTCGGCTTCTATTTCTTGGAATATTTACGTCTTGGTAAAGGTCATATGCAATTACCTTTGTACCGAACACTGCTTTAACCATTGCATCATTTTCGCTGTAAAAATACTAAACAAATTGGTATTTTATGAAGCGATTACCTCCCTAATATATCGCGCATCTTTAAATTGCATATAAAGGGTGCTTTGTATATGTTTGTAACATAGTGTTTATTCGCATAAATTTAACCATATTTTTTTATCATGAGCAAAATATTATACTCTTTACCTCTCCTTATTTTGTTGCTTGCTGCATGCAATAGCAGTCAGAAAAATACCGACACTACGGATTCTGCTGCTTTTAAGAGCATAACGGAGCTTGGCTTTTCCAGCTATGTTAAAGATTTAGCCGCCGACAGCTTCGAGGGCAGAAAACCCTTTACTAATGGTGAAAAAAAGACCATTGCTTACATCAAAAATGCATTCGAAGAAATTGGCCTTACACCTGGTAATGGCGAAAGCTTTTTTCAAAAAGTACCTATGGTAGAAATAAAATCCACACCCAATAGTATCTTATCATTTAATGGTGCGAAAGGTAAAATTGATTTTAAATTACTTGAAGAGGCTGTGTTGGGCAGTAGGCGCGTGCAGCCCAGCATCGATGTAAAGACCTCTGAAGTTGTTTTTGCTGGTTTTGGCATTGTTGCCCCAGAATTTAAGTGGAATGATTATGCCGGTTTAGATGTGAAAGGAAAAACGGTGATCGTGATGGTAAATGATCCGGGATATTATAATAAAGATCTTTTTAAGGGAAGTAATATGACTTATTATGGACGTTGGACATATAAATTTGAAGAAGCTGCCCGGCAGGGAGCTACCGGTGTTTTAATTATCCACGATACCGGTGCGGCTAGTTATGGTTGGCATGTTGTGAGGAGTGGGTGGAGCGGTCCGCAGCTCAATCTCCAAACTGCGGATAATGGTGCGTCAAGAGCAGCCTTCGAAGGATGGCTTAATGCCGATGCTGCCAAAAGATTATTTGAATTTGCCGGTGTTTCTCCTGACCTAATAGAAGAAGCTAAAAAACCTGGGTTTAAAGCAGTAGATCTAAAGATTAATACAGGAGTGGCCATTAAACAAGAAGTGAAGAAATCCACTTCCAACAATGTCATTGCCAAAATAGCAGGAAGTCAACGTCCGGAAGAATGTATCATCTATTCTGCCCATTGGGACCATTTAGGTATTGGTGAGGCTATTAAAGGCGATTCTATCTATAACGGTGCGGTGGATAATGCAACGGGCGTTGCCGGTTTACTGGAAATAGCGAAAGCGTTCAAAAATGCAAAGAGAACACCTGAACGCTCCATTTTATTTATAGCACTTACTGGAGAAGAAGAGGGATTACTTGGTTCTGAGTATTATGCAACACACCCTATCTATCCATTAGCTAAAACAGTGGCCAACCTGAACATGGATGCGATGGCCCCTATTGCCAAAACGAAGGATGTTACTATTGTAGGGCTGGGGCAGTCGGAAATGGATGACTACGCCGACCGAGCGGCCAAGAAACAACATAGGGTTATCCTTGCTCCGGCGGACGCTACCAATGGCTGGTTTTATCGCTCCGATCATTTTAACTTTGCTAAAGTAGGCGTACCCGCTTTGTACCCAGCCACTGGTGACGACGTTATCGGCAAAGGCAAAGATTTTGGTTTAGCGCAAAAGGCTGATTACAACAAAACACGCTATCATCAACCCGGAGATCAATATGATGATTCTTGGAAGCTAGATGGTATCATAGCAGATTTGCAGCTACTCTTCGATGTCGGTTATACGCTAAGTATGGAAACCACCTTCCCAAAATGGAAAGAAGGTTCGGAATTTAAGGCGGTAGGTGAGAAACGGTAAGTAGTTGTTGAGCAGTCGGAGTAGTTAAGTTGCGCGTTGCCGGTTGCGAGTTGTCAGTTCTTTTAAATCCACAACTCGTAACTCACAACTAATGTTAATACTCCGGTAATACAGGTTTGGTTCCCATTATATTGTTTATTTCATCCAATACATTCGCTGTTAATTTTGGGAGCACTTCCAAGGCCTTGAAATTTTCTTGAAGTTGGCTCTCCTTTGTAGCACCTAAAATGGCTGTAGAGACGTGCGGATTAGCAATAGTCCATGCTATTGATAACGTAGCAAGACTTGCACCCAAATCGTTCGCCAGTTTTCCCAGGTTTCTTACCGCATTTAACTTTTGCTCCGTATACGATTTATCTTTCAGCCATCCGTAACCCTCCAAGGTAAGTCGAGAGCCCTCCGGAATACCATCATTGTATTTGCCCGTCAGCAAGCCAGAAGCAAGCGGGCTCCAAATAGTAGTTCCCATACCTAGATTATGGAAAATTGGCAAATAATCTACTTCCACTTTTTGCCTATTAAACAAATTGTATTCAGGTTGCTCTACGACAGGTGCCTCTAAATTTAATCTAGCGGCTATTGCATGCGCTTCTACAATTTCTGCAGCACTCCATTCACTCGTTCCCCAATAAAGAATCTTACCCTGTTCAATGAGTGTGTTCATCGTGCGCACCACTTCTTCAATAGGCACATTCTTATCTGGACGGTGGCAGTAATACAGATCAAGGTAATCTACCTGTAAGCGTTTTAATGCCTCATGGCACGCTTCTACGATATGTTTACGTCCTAAACCATGTTGATTAGGCTTTTTATCTTTCCCTCTCCAACCAAAAAATACTTTGCTTGACACGACAAAAGATGTACGATCCCAATTCTTTGCCTTCAACACTCTTCCCATCATTTTTTCTGATTCCCCTCCTGCATATACTTCTGCATTGTCAAAAAAATTCACGCCGGCATCATAGGCGATTCCCATAAGACGATCACTTAATCCATCGTCCACCTGCTTAGCAAAAGTAACCCAGGATCCAAACGATAGCGCACTCAATTGTAAACCGGTACGGCCCATTCTTCTATATTCCATCATCGTTGATTGTTAATATTGAACGTAGGTAAAACTAAAGAATGGTTGGAAAAGTTTGCACGAAAAGAAAAATGATGACATTATATTGATGAGCCTTTTTAATTGAAGGGCTGCCAAGCGAATAATGGTTTAATGGAGAGATAAAAGAAAAAGTATCAAGATAAAGAGCTGAGCATTTTAAATTGCCCGATACTCCTATCTTGATACTTATGTCTTGGTACTTGATACTTATATCTTGATACTATTCTCTAATACCCTGGATTCTGTACCAGTTTGCCATTTCTATTCATTTCATCGCGATGGATACTGATAAAGTACATTTTATCTAACCATTGACGATTTTCGATACCGGGATCGAGCTCTGATGGTGCATAGGTATAATTATAGTTTGCTGGATCATACTTATAAACCCGTACTTGGCTCCCCTGTTTCAGCGCACCAAAAATGCGGATGATCCTTATTTTATTTCCTAAAGTGGTTGGTGCGATCATCCATCTGCGTGCATCGAAGAAGCGATGTTCTTCATAAGCCAATTCAACTCTTCGCTCATTCCGGTACCGCTGACGCAAGGCATCTCCCGCTTCTGAAATTGCTGGCATACCGGCTCTAAAGCGGATTTTATTTAACCAGTTTCTAGCTTCTCCATCTTCTCCCAATTCTATACAGGCCTCCACATAATTTAAAACAGCCTCTGTATACTTCAATACTGGCCAAGGAACAAATTGACGCGTATTTTGATCAACCACCGCTGGATCTGGATCTGTAAATTTCCGGAAGTAGTAACCTGTGTGCGTGCCGTTCCAATCTTCGACCGGACTGTTTCTGGTATCCAAACCATATTGTGTTGCAGTACCTCCTGACGCGTTGGTAACCTGGTATTGACCGGTCTGTATTTGATTATTAGGGTCTCTTCCTTTTACGTCATCTGTTCTCGGTTTCCAGTCTGATCCATCGTGTAAAATGGTAGCAGATAACCTAGGATCGCGATTTTGATAGGGAGCAGCCGCGTGCGCAGGGTTATCCCAACTAAACTTACTACCATCTAACATTTCATAATCATCCACTAAATTCTGTATTGGTGTATTCCCAGCCCAGTTATGATAGCCATTTGGTCCATTATTTCTGCCCAGCCAGTTTCCTGCTTCATCCTTCAAATCCACAAAAAACCTTCCTAATAATATCTCCCGTGCTCCATCGCCAGCAACCGCTTTGCTTCCTCCCCCTAAAGAAAGTACCATATAATTTTCTTCTCCTTCTTCCGGCGTTGCAGGAGCTGTTAAATCTAGCTTATAAGCATAGGCCGTTTGGTTAATTACAGCCAATGCGGCTTCCTTCGCTTTCTGCCAGCGTTCCATACGGTTGCCGCTCGTATACCCTAAGTATTCTTTATTGCTGTAACTTGAAATAGTTGGTGATTTAGAAGAGGCCGTGGGCATATCATGTAAATCACTTGCGGCATATAGCAGTACCCTTGCTTTTAATGCCATTGCTGCTGCTTCACCGGCTCTTCCCTTCGCTGCACTCAATCCTGTCAGCAAACTGATGGCAGTATCACAATCGGCAACAATGAAGTTCACGCATTCCTCATATGTATTTCGCGGAGCTGTATAATCAGCTTCACCCAGTTCATACGGCCTATCAATTAAAGGCACTGCTCCGTAAAAGCGAAGAAGCTGTTGATAATAATAAGCACGTAAAAAGTGTGCTTCACCTTTTAAGCGCTCCACCAAATTATTTGCATTTTCAAATTGAGGTGCGCTGAGATTTTTCAGCGCTATGTTACTTGCCCGCACCCTGGTATAAACAGAGTCCCAAAGATACGTTTTCTTGATCTGTCCCTGATCGGCCGGGTTGGAGCGAGATTCCGTAATGGTGTTGATCCCCCTGCCCGGGTGGGTAAACATAGACTCATCTGTTAACGATGATTGCATCTCCTCTTCGAAGCCTCCCTGCCCAAGGCCATTATATATTTCAAGTACGAAAGCCTCTGCTAAACCTGCATCGCTCCAAACTACTTCTTGCGGTACTTCTGTTAGCGGTTCGGTGTTCAAAAATTCAGTCTTACAGGAAACTATTCCTATAGTCATCACCGCTAATAATATTTGTATTATTCTAATATTCTTTTCCATGATTTTCTTTTTAGAATGTTACAGCTAATCCGGTATTAAGAATTCTCGATTGTGGATAATACTGACCTAACACATTCGTTGATTCCGGATCATACGCTTTCATCTTACTGAAAGTTAACAGATTGAACCCACTAACATACACCCTTAGATTGCTTATTCCGATCTTCTCTCCAATTTTTGTGGGTAATGTATAACCTAGTTCCACATTTTTTAAGCGGATATAATTGGTGCTCTGTAACCAGTATGTATTATTGTTAGAATAATATTGGTCGCTACGATCCGTAATTCTTGGATGCTCGCTGCTAGGGTTTTCAACTGTCCATCTATTTTCGTAAAACTCTAAAAGGTAATTTCCGATAGCGCCCGATTCATCAGAAGCCACCCTCAATTCACCCCCTGAAGCACCTTGGAAAAGTACAGTAAGATCAAAGTTTTTATACTGAAGGCCAATATTTAAACCACCTTGAAATGTTGGTTGCCTATTTTTATCCCTTCTTATACGATCGTCTGGTGTAATTTTTCCATCGCCATCGTAATCTTGATATTTCATATCTCCCGGCCTTATGTTGTTGGTAATTGCGCTATAATCTAAGGTGTTAGCAGCAATATCGGCCTCATCTCTGAAAACGCCATCATATATATAATATAACTGCGCATCCGACACTCTTCCGGTAGTGCGTTGCCATTCTGGCGCTCCCGGTGCTTCATCCCAGAATTTTATTTTATTTTTAGTGTAGCCACCATTAACACTTACGTTGTACTTCAAATCGCCCGCCGTACCGTTGTAGCCTACATTGAACTCCCATCCCTTGTTATCTACTTTTCCGATGTTCTCTGCCGGCAAGGTCATTCCTGTACTTTGTGGAATGGAGGCATTTCGTTGCCATAAGATATTGGAACGTTTATTCATAAAAACATCCAATTCAAAATTTATCTTCCCATCCATTAGCTGTCCGTCCAAGCCAAGGTTATAATTGTCGGCCACCTCCCAGGTAACAAAAGCATTTGGTACCCTTGACTCATAGAGGGATTTAACCAATAAACCGTCTACAATATAGGTTCCATAACCATATGTAGAATAGTATTGATATTCCTGCAGCTTCGCATCATCTTCCAAATATTGTCCTTCTGCGTAGTTATTTTTAAAGTAGATGTTATCATTACCCATTCTTCCCCAAGAACCCCTTAACTTTAAATAGTTCACAAATGGCACATTCTCTTTCCAGAAATTCTCTTCCGAAATTCTCCATCCAGCTAACACACCCGGGAAGAAACCGAAACGGCTATTCTCGGGGAACATATAGGAGCCGTCATAACGCCATAAGAATTCAGCGATGTATTTTTCTTTATAGTTGTAACCAACCCTTCCAAAATAATTTAAACGCGCACGATTCCACGCACCTCCATTATTGTTCTTTTCGCGCTCTCCCCCTGCAACCAGTTGATCGATAGCGGTTGATATGAAATAACGTCTATAGGCATTGAAGTTTTCATTATCAATTGTTTCTCTATTTACACCCGCCATCACGTTAAACGTATGATCGCCAAACTTCTTATCATAATTTAACACACCTCCCAGCAACACATTTAGCTGATCTTCGCTTGCTTGGGTTAAACGTGGATCCGCCGGACCTCGTTTTCCTCGCACCAATTGAGGTGTTACACCATCTTGCTCATAAGCGCCTTGCCAAGTATAGAGAAACCAAGGTGTTTCCCATTTCTTAGACTGCTTCATGAATTTATCCACAGAAGCTGTTCCTGTAAATTTCAATCCTTCCACACCAGGGATGGTAATATCCAATTGACCATTGGTTTGGAAATAGTATTGTTTATTATTGTCGTAACCTGTTTGATCTGTAGTAATGACTACCGGATTCTCTCCATTTTCAATATCAGGGCCAGGCATTCCATTTGGCCAGAAAGCTGGCTGCGTTGGATTTCCGCGCATAAGCATTCTAAAAATGGTCCCCGCTGATTTTGTTGGAAAACTACGATTCTCCTGTCTTCCTAGGATACCTATCTTCGCGGTTACGTACTTACTAATTTTGGCATCCATATTAATACGGATATCATATTGCTTATACCCAGTAGCAGAATTTTTATAGTAGCCATCTTGATTTTGATAGCCAATGGAGGTCAGATAGGTAAAATCTTCCGATCCACCGGTTAGCTGTACATTATGTCTGGCTTGCGGCGACCATGTTTTTAACGTCGATCCATACCAATCGGTATTAGGATGACCCCAGGGGTCTGATCCATCTCGGAACTGTTGAAACTCAGCCGGTTGAAAGGGTGCTGTTAATACCGAACCGCTTGGTCTGGTATATTGCCCCTCTTGTTTCAAGGCTGTGCTAGCATTCCCCCATTCTGCAACGGGCAATTTGAACAGTTCGAGCTCATTCCGCATCTCTGCATATTGAGCAGCATCAGCTAGCTCAGGAATAACAGTAGGCTGCGAAAATCCTTGGTTGTAGGTATATGAAAGCAAAGGACGACCTGATTTACCTCTTTTTGTGGTAACAAGTATAACACCATTTGCTGCTCTTGCCCCATAAATTGCTGCCGCTGCATCTTTCAGGACAGAGATATTATCAATATCCGCAGGATTTAATCGTTCAATCCCTCCTTGTCTGGCAGGTATTCCGTCAATAACTACCAGTGGACTGCTGTTACCTAGGGTGTTCGTTCCCCTAATTTTAATGTTAGATCCATCTCCACCGGGCTCTCCACTGTTCTGAGTGGCAATAACGCCTGGAAGCCTTCCTGCTAGTGAATTTGAAACGTTTAGTGAAGGTGATTTTACCAATTGGTCGCTTTTCACAGAAGCGACCGAACCAGTTACCGTTTCCTTTTTCTGTGTTCCATAACCCACCACGACCACCTCCTCCAGATTGGCAACGTCATCTTGCAAGGTGATTGTGATCGTGCTTCGATTATTAACGGGCTGTTCTTGCGTTTTATAGCCCACCATAGTAAAAACTAAGGTAGCATTCGCGGGTACGTTTTCCAGTCGGAATTTACCGTCAATATCGGTAGTTGTTCCCTTCTGAGAACCTTTTACAAGTACACTGACCCCTGGAACTCCTTCGCTCCCAGCCATCTCGTTTACTTTTCCGGTAATAGTTAGTTGTTGTTGATTGGATAGACTTACAATCTTTTCCTCTAAAATATCAGGTAGTCCTGCTGCGGTGTTTTTCTTGGGAGAGTAGACAAAAGCTACAAGCAAAAAACCACATACCAGTCTCCTGATACTACATTGATTTGCATTGGTCATAATAGTAGGTATTTGTTTAAAGTTTATATTAGCACATCATAATTGTATATTAAACATTTATTTCACATAGACATTACAGTTAGATTTATAAACACCTTTTTTATTTTAATCCTATTTTAATTGGCGGCGGTAAACATAAGCATTGCTATTTTACCATGCAAGAAAAAATCGAAAATTGTGTACAACTTACACCAAATATTTGAAAAGAAAATTTTGAAATTTGTTGCCTAAATTGGCAGGGAAAAAACATGAAGTTAAAGAAAAACAGATAATACGGTCTGCAAAGAAACGCTTCTTAACAGACAGCGAGAATTAATCGAAGTGTGCAATTAATTGATATAAGGTTGCAGTACCGTTTGCCAACGGTCGTACCCTTGCGTATTGAGATGCAATCTGTCGTTTTTAAATAGCGTGTCATCCGGTTTCCCATCGGTTCCAAAAAGGGGAGATGCTACATCAATATAAGCAGCATTTTTATTTCTCTTGAGGAATTTCCGGATTTTCACATTCGCTTTCCTGACCTCATCAAAACCCTTTGTGCGACTATTACTAAATTTTATAGAGAGAAAATAAATGGGCGTTTCGGGCTGTTTTGCCCGTATCAGCCTCCATAATTGTTTGAAGCTTGCAAATACTTGGTTGGCAGATTTGCCATTATTAATATCATTTTCGCCGGCATATATAAAAATTTTGCTTGCTTCGTAAGGATATACAATAGCATCCATATAATAGGCCGGAAAATGAGCGAGCTCGCAGCCACCTACTCCCCTTTTTATGATCTGTTTATCAGGAAATCGCTGCTCTAAATCACCCCACAATCGAATGGAAGAACTTCCTATGAAGAGAATCCCCCCCTTTGCTGGCATCTTTAAAGAATCGGCTTTCTTAAAAGCAATGATTTCATTCTCAAATGGGTACGCTTCTTTATGCTGCGCGTAAGTAGTTGTAATAAAAGCGATAAAGAAAAAGCTCCAGATTATCGTGATTTTTTTCATGGTATTTAAGATGTGCGTTACGAGTTGTGTGTTGCGAGTAACTAATGCGGGTTATCGTTCAATTTATCAGTGTGTATTAATCAAAAACAACCGTTTTATTACCTGTAACAAACACTCTATCTTCAATAATTAGTGAAAGCGCTTTAACGAGAACCGCTTTTTCGATCTCCTTCCCTGCTTTACGCATAACCTCCGCTGTATAGGTATGGTTAACAGGCTTAATATCCTGTGCAATGATTGGCCCTTCATCCAGATCGTCTGTAACAAAATGAGCTGTCGCTCCAATAATCTTTACCCCTCTTGTATAAGCCTGTTGATAAGGATTAGCCCCCATAAATGCGGGCAAAAAGGAATGATGAATATTGATAATCTTACCCTGATAATGTGCAACAAAAATAGGCGAGAGTATACGCATAAATTTAGCCAACACAACATAATCGGGGTTGTAGCTATAAATCAGCCGGTGCAGCTCTTTTTCAAACTCTTCCTTCGACTTTCCTTCATGGCTTACATAATGGAAGGGTATATTAAAGCGTTCTGTAAACGCTCGTAATGTATCATAGTTACCTATTACACAACTTATTTCGGCGTCCAGTGTATTAAAAAAGTAACGCACCAGAATATCTGCCAAACAATGTGGCTCTTTTGTGACCAATACGGCAAGGCTCTTTTTTTTCCGCGGATTTACGCTAACCTGCGCTCCTTTAGGTAACACCTTTCTTAGCTCATCTGTTAGCGCATGGGCATCTACCACTTTACCACTGCATACAATACGCGAAAAGAACCGCTTGGTAGATTCGTCCACATATTCTCGCATCGTGGTAATATTTAATTCATTACCTGCCAATACGTGTGCTATAGACGACACCAAACCTACTGCATCCGTGCAATGTATAAGAATTAGTGTTTGCTCCATTATATTCTTAAACAGCTTCTTTTAAGCCCTTATCCTCATTAATGCTTTCTTCTTCTAATACATCTTGTTCGATACGCAAGTTATTTACAATGTGTTTTTGCCTATCAGGTGTGTTTTTACCCATATAATATTCCAGCAGCTGTTGTATTTTTTGATCTTTAGATAAAATAACAGGATCTAAACGAATATCTTTACCTATAAATAAGCCGAACTCATCTGGAGAAATCTCTCCTAAACCTTTAAAACGTGTTATTTCCGGTTTGCTTCCTAACTTTACAATCGCTCGTTGTCTTTCTTCATCCGAATAACAATAAATGGTCTCTTTTTTATTTCTTACCCTAAATAAAGGTGTTTGTAAAATTGAAACATGGCCAGCCTTCACTAGATCAGGGAAAAACTGTAAAAAGAAGGTCATCAGCAAGAGACGAATGTGCATACCATCGACATCGGCATCTGTTGCTACAACAATGTTGTTATAGCGAAGGCCATCCAAACCATCTTCGATATTTAAGGCGTGCTGTAACAGGTTAAATTCTTCGTTCTCATACACTACCTTTTTGGTCAACCCAAAAGCATTCAAGGGCTTTCCCTTTAAGCTGAAAACGGCCTGTGTTTGCACATCGCGTGACTTGGTAATCGATCCACTTGCTGAATCACCTTCAGTAATAAATAGCGTAGTTTCTTGATTTCGTTCGTTCTTATCGTCGTAATGTATTTTACAGTCCCTCAGCTTACGGTTATGTAAGGACGCCTTTTTTGCACGTTCATTGGCCAGCTTTTTAATGCCCGCGATATCCTTTCGCTCTCTTTCCGATTGTAGAATACGTTTTAATAAAGCATCGGCTGTATCAGGATGCTTATGTAGATAATCATCCAGCGACTTTTTGATAAAATCATTAATAAACGTACGTACCGTTGGACCCTCAGGACCTATACTTTGAGAGCCGAGTTTTGTTTTTGTCTGCGATTCAAAAACCGGTTCTTGCACTTTAATAGCAATAGCTCCAATAATAGACGCTCTTATGTCTGAAGCCTCAAATTCCTTTTTGTAGTATTCACGTATCGTTTTCACCAATGCCTCTCTAAATGCTGCCTGGTGGGTGCCGCCTTGTGTTGTATGCTGACCATTTACAAATGAATAATATTCTTCACCATATTGCTGTCCGTGCGTTAAGGCAATTTCAATATCATCCCCTTTTAAATGAATGATAGGATATCGTACCCCTTCCGTATCAATATTACGCTCCAATAAATCACGCAGACCATTTTCGGAAATGAACTTCTGGCCGTTGAAATTGATCGTTAATCCGGAATTAAGAAAGACATAATTCCAAATCATATTTTCTACAAATTCAGGGCGGTATTTATAATTCCTAAAAATGCTATCGTCGGGCGTAAAAATTACGGCTGTACCATTTCGCTGCGTAGTATCTTTTTCCTCATCTTCTAATAATTCTCCTTTACTGAACTCCGCTATTCTTGTTCTCCCCGCCCTGTATGCCTGTACAATAAAAGATGATGATAACGCATTTACAGCCTTGGTACCTACCCCATTTAAACCGACCGACTTTTGGAAAGCTTTACTATCATATTTACCTCCAGTATTAATTTTAGACACCACATCTACCACACTCCCGATAGGAATACCTCGACCATAATCACGCACGGACACTTTAAGCTCGCTTACACTTATATCAATTATCCGCCCAGCGCCCATCACAAATTCGTCAATGGAGTTATCAACTACTTCCTTTAGCAACACATATATCCCATCGTCGTAAGCAGAGCCATCTCCCAACTTTCCTATGTACATTCCCGGACGAAGTCGGATGTGTTCCTTCCAATCTAATGATCGTATACTATCTTCGTTGTAATTTGTCATACCTCTTCATTGTTGGTTGTTAGTTACTAGTTGTTAGTTGTTCGTATAAACAAACGTACTATTTACTATCCAGATATAGATTCAGTTGTTCGCCCTCTAAAAACCCAATAACGAAGAACGAACAACAAATAACCAAATGCTATCTTCCAAAGTCATCTTGCACACGTACGATGTCGTCTTCGTCAGAAGGGTTTTCATTATCTGTATGTTGCCATATTTCGGCTAAGATTCCCCAGCCATCAAGTCCCACTAAGCGGTGACGCTCCCCTTTTTCTAACTTGATAACATCGCCAGGTTGTTTTGTTTTTACTTCGTTTTCTGTATCTGTATCACTTATAACAACACCTACTTCACCTTTAATAACTTGCCAGATTTCTGCACGTCTATGATGATATTGCCAAGATAAGCGTTTATGCGGTGCTACAACTAAAATTTTTGGACTTAGTTTACCTGAAATTTTAAGGTCTTGCACATTTAAACCATCAAAATAAGTATCAGCAAATTGTTGGGCTTGGCTTTCGTCAATTACAAAAAAACCTCCCCAAGGACGCGTTTGGTCTTGTTTATCAATATTAAATCCTTGTTCTTTAAGCGTTTTCTCTATTTCAGCGAATATTTCTTCCTTAGCAATGTTTGTCATAATTATTTTTTTTGCTAAGATAATGAGATTTTTTCATTTGGGCATCAGCTAAAGCTATCCGTCTTACATTACAATTTTTTTCATCTGTAAATAATTTTTTATCCATCGGTCAGATGGAGCTTACCCTGTTGAAAATTTACATTTCCCTGTGTGATAAAAATGAAATTTTAAACATGGACGGTTCATACCATAAGCTGCTTAATTTTTTATCTCTCACATGATTTGTCTATTGCTTCCTCTATTTATTAATGTTAGTCATTAACCATTAGAATATTCTAATTTGATATAAGGAGCTAATATTCTTATTTTGCATGATTGAAAACGGAGCAATGACTAAAATACTTTTAATAGAAGATGATAATCGTTTATCGGCATTCATTCAAAAAGGTTTAGAAGAACACTTATATTCAGTGACGAGCATATCGACCGGCTATGAAGCGCTTGCCATCACACAGGATATCTCTTTTGATTTAATTATTTTAGACATTATGCTACCGGATATTTCTGGTTTTCAGATTTGTCTGGCCTTACGGGAACGGAAAATAACGACTTCGATCATTATATTGAGCGCGTTAGATACTACTGAAGAGAAGATAAAAGGTCTACAAGCAGGGGCAGATGATTACCTCGGCAAACCTTTTCATTTTGAGGAATTGCTAGCCCGTATAAATGCGCAGATAAGGCGAAAATCCTTCGAACAAGGGATTACAGACTCCCAGAAGTATGCTGATCTGGAAATTAATATGGCAGAACAGAGTGCCAGTAGAGCTGGTAAAACCTTATTTCTTTCTCCAAGAGAATATAAACTTTTATTATTCTTATTGAAAAATCGTGAACGTGTCGTTACGAGAACGCAAATAGCAGAGGCCGTTTGGGATATTCATTTTAATACACATACCAATGTAGTAGATGTATATATTAATTACCTCCGGAACAAAATTGACAAAGGGTTTCAATTTTCGTTGATTCATACCGTAAAGGGTCGGGGATATTTATTTAAACATAAAGAAGAATGATCTTACGATTGAAATTGGCATGGAATAGCACTTTTATTGTTGCCCTTATTCTGAGCCTTAGCTTCTTGGGTACTTACCTTATGTTTAAGCAACATATTACAACTTCCTTCTATAAAAGATTACAAACCAGCGCGCTTACTGCTGCCTTTTTTCATCTCGAAAAAGATGAATTGAATGCGCAAAAATATGAAGTAATTGAAAAAAAATACCAAGAGATACATAGAGAATCTATCCGTTTTTTTGATAAGGAGAATCGTATGGTATTTGAGTTTGATACGCTTCACTACAAGATAGATCCTTCTATACTTAATCGCATTAGGGAAAATAAAACATTCCATTTCACAAAGCATGAACGGCAGTTTGCCGGTATATTTTATCAGGACAATGAAGGAGACTATGTGGTGTTGGCCTCAGACGTAGATAAAGATGGTATCAAGCAACTCAGCATGCTAAAATTATATTTTGTGATTTTTCTTGTTATCGGTTTAGTTTTAAGCTTTTTGCTTACCCTATTACTGGCAAAGAAAACGTTTAGACCTTTTGCCATGCTCATTCAAAATGTTAGCACCATTTCAGCAAATAATCTACATGAACGTCTTATCATTAATAGTGCGGAAAAAGACGAGCTGAGTGAACTAACGCAGGCCTTTAATCATTTCCTGGAGCGTTTAGAAAAAGGTGTTAAAAGTCAACATAATTTCTTAAAGCATGCCTCCCATGAATTAAAGACACCGCTAGCCTCTATTATTGGGCATCTAGAAGTCACACTCTCGAGACCTAGGGAAAATACGGAATACAGGGAAAAGATGCAAGCCCTTTACACAGACGCACTGCATATTAAATCTATCCTAGAGGGGCTGCTGGTATTATCGGGCTTGGAAAGTTCACACAACACCCCTTTTTCTTCTTTTCGGCTTGATGAGCTCCTTTGGGATATACTTGAAAAAATCAGTATGAATAATCCTGATGCAATCATGCAACTTAACCTTCAGGATATTGAAAATAAACCGGAATTACTGGAGATATATGCCAACAGAGATTTATTAATGATCGCTATAGGAAACCTCATCGACAATGCATTAAAATTTTCTCATAATCAACCCATCGATATCAGTCTCAATGAACACGAAGGAAGACTCTGTATAGCCATCGCAGATCAAGGTATAGGAATTGAAGAAAGTGAATTAAATAATATATTCAACCTATTTTATAGAAGCGCAAAGAATATGGCCATACCTGGTCATGGTATTGGACTACACTTAAGCAAACAAATTTTTGATCTTCATCGTATTGAGATGGAAGTCCATTCATCAGTGGGAAAAGGCACGTACATTAATTTATTGTTTCCAGAAATTTCTTCTCCTCCAAAAAATTGATTATTTTATGAGCCCATTGAACAAAAAAAATATCCATGTCTAATCTTGACAACCAAAACACTGCATTTGCCCAAGCCGTATCTTTTGTTAATCATACGAATAAACCTATATTTTTAACCGGCAAAGCAGGTACGGGTAAAACAACTTTTTTAAAATATATAAAAAACCATACTTACAAAAAGATGGCCATTGTAGCGCCTACCGGTGTTGCAGCCATTAATGCAGGGGGAAGTACCATACACTCCCTATTCTTTTTACCTTTCGGTATGTATATAGCCGACTATGAGCTGGCATGGAATGACGATGATCATCATATCTATAATAAACAGCGCTTATTCGGTAAAGTAAAACTCACCAAACAACGCCGGGCTATCCTGCAAGAATTAGATTTGCTTGTAATTGATGAGGTTTCCATGCTGCGCGCGGATACACTGGATGCCATTGATGCCATTTTAAGGTGGGCACGGCGTAATGCAGCCCCTTTTGGGGGGGTACAGATGCTTTTCATTGGAGACCTGTATCAGTTACCTCCAGTGGTTAAAAATACAGAGCAAGTATTGTTATATAAATATTATAAGAGTCCTTTCTTCTTTGACGCCCATGTTATGCAAGAGGCTCCCCCGATATTACTTGAATTGAGTAAAATATATCGTCAGAAGGATGCCGGTTTTATTTCGCTTTTGAACAATATCCGAAACAACTCTTGTAGTGAATCAGATTTAAACCAGTTGAATAACTACTTTAACCCTACTTTCATACCTAAAAAAGAAGAGGCATACATTACATTAACATCGCACAATCATCTAGCTGATGAGATTAACCAAAAAGAATTGCTTGCACTCGCAGGGACAGGCATTTGTTTCGAAGCGTCTGTAAAAGGAGAGTTTTCTGAAAATAGTTTTCCTACGGAAAGTAAACTCTTGTTAAAGGAAGGTGCACAAATCATGTTTATCAAGAATGATAAGGGAGAAGAAAGGCGATACTATAACGGCAAAATTGGCATTGTAGAGAAAATAAATAAAAAAGGTGGTGAAATTCATGTTCGCTTCCCCGGAGAAGAACATTCCTTTTCTTTAGAACAGGAAGAATGGAAAAATCTACGTTATAACTATGATAAACAAACTGACAAGATAAACGAGGAAACACTCGGCACTTTTAAGCAGTATCCTATCCGTTTAGCTTGGGCCGTAACCATTCATAAAAGTCAGGGTTTAACATTTGATCGGGCAGTTATAGATGCAGGCGCAAGTTTTGCAGCAGGGCAGGTATATGTTGCCTTAAGTAGGCTTACTACGCTAAAAGGCCTTGTGCTACGTTCTAAAATATCACCTCATAGTATCCGAACAGACCCACAGGTAGCTGCATTCTCTGGTAGAATATTGGATGATAAAGCGGTCAATGACATGTTATTACGAGAACAACAAATTTACCTATTAAGCAATTTAAGTAATGCCTTTTTATGGAATAAATTAACATTAGAGACAAATTCATTAAAGAATGAAGTCATGATAAAAAACATTCCGGACAAAACATTGGCATATAAACGATTAAATACACTTGCATCTGCCTGCAATAGTCAGTTTGACGTAGCCGAAAAATTCAGATCCTGGCTAGATAAACAATTTAATACGACAGTGTTAGATATAAATATTATCCATGAAAGAACGGAAGCGGCTTCAAAATGGTTTCTGGAACAATTGGACGAAACACTCCTTAAACCCCTAAAAGATCATATCGAGGTATGGTCTATCAAAAAGAAAAACAAAAAATATCTGAAAGAATTAGACGATCTTTCCATCACATATGAACGGAAGAAAAATCAAATTCACCAATGTGCGCATATCACGCAAGCTGTTATTGAAGGAAGAAATATACAAGATGTTATAAATGAAGTAACTGCGCATCAAAAAATACTGAACGTTCCTGAAAAAGATGCCAACACCGAAAAGAAAACACAGAAGGGGGAAACTAAGCGTATTAGCTTGGAGCTATTTAAATCTGGAAAAAGTGTTGATGAAATTGCTCGTTTAAGAGACCTAACGCCAGGAACCGTTCTTACACATTTAACTAATTATATAGGATCGGCATTAGATGCAACGGAGCTACTAAAACCCGACAGATTGGACTTTCTTATAAAAACCATCAAGGAGAACCCAGAAAAAACAATGACGGAGATTAAACAAATCCTTAAGCATAAGGTAGAATTCCATGAGATTAAGATTGCCTTAGTAGCTATAAAGGCAATGAAATAATAAGTTTTTTGTTTGCTTTATCAAGGATTACTCATTAAAGCCTGTTGCACGCTCGGTGCATTATCTTTCCCTGCTATCTTTAAAACATCTCCATTATCCTGCTTCTGGTAAATTGTTTTTAATAATACGATTGCGCTGGCTCTAACATACGACCGCTCATCATCTAAGGCCATTTTTTTTATTTCAGGATAAACATTCATTCGTTCTTGTTCAGGCAATTTATCAATATAACCCAGTGCCATTAAACGGATGAGCCATGCTTTATCTTTTAGTGCTTGTACAATAATTCTTCTTGCTTCTGCTTGGTCGACTTGATCAGCGAGCTGTTGAACGGCTTCAAATCTATCCATAAACAAAGGACCATGTAAATACTGGTAAATACATTCGTTCAGCGTTTTATTATTCTCTATCTGCGCGAGCAGGTATTTTTCTGCATCCACATTAATCAATTTAGGGACCTCAGCACTTGCAAACCTGAAGGTATCTTGCTGTTTGTCTAAAACGATGGGTTTCCGCTCCACCTTCGTGCCGTAATAAAGATCAACTTTCAATGGCAAGCGATATAAAGGCATTGTATTTAGATCCTGCTGTTGGGACAGTGCGACAACTACTTGCTTCAAGCTATCATCATAGCTTGTGTTAACAACAAGATAAGGGTTTCCGGAAGCCAGAAACCATTGATTAAAAAACCAATTAAGGTCCTGTCCGGTTACTTCTTCAAAAGCCAATCGTAAATCATGAATTTCAACAGATTGATAGGCATGCTTTTTAAGATATCGTTTTAATGCCTCGAAGAAGGCCTCATCTCCAACTGTTTTACGAAGCATATGCAATATTCGTCCGCCTTTTTGATAAGACACCTCATCAAACATCTGCTCGCTATCGGCATAATCAAAGCGGATTACATCAAGTGTTGCATTTTTTTGTTTGGCCAAATAAGCTAGGGCATCATTTAATCCATGCATATCTGCCGCCTCCTTTCCATATTTATGTTCCATCCATAAATATTCGCCGTAAGTGGCAAAAGACTCATTTAGCGGAAGGTTAGACCAGGATTCTGCTGTTACCAGGTCACCAAACCAGTGATGAAATAGTTCATGGGCAACGATATCCTCATAGGTCTCGTCCTTATATGACGCCGGCGTCATATTCATGCGATCAAAAAAGACAGATGCAGAGGTATTTTCCATGGCACCACTTACAAAGTTACGGACTACTATTTGTGCATATTTATCCCAGGGATAATCTACACCTAACCTTTGCGAAAAAAACTCCAGCATTTCGGGTGTTTTTCCAAAAATCAATCTTGCATGCGGTGCATAGGCCGGTTCCATGTAATAACTCACTTCTTTATCTCTCCATTTATCTTTTACCACATCAAATTTTCCAACGGCAATCATCACTAAATAAGGAGCGTGAGGTTTCTCTTGCACCCAAGTATCTGTCCGTGTACCATCCGTATTAAATGTTGAATCTTTCAACAGTCCATTTGATAAAGTGACCATCGTATCGGGAACTGTCAACTTAATCTGTTGACTCATCTTTAACATTGTATTATTAATGGTAGGAAACCAATTGGCATTGCATTCCGTTTCGCCCTGTGTCCAAAGCTGCCTTGGTACGCCCGTCTGATTGTCCGGTTGAATGAAATACAGTCCTCTATCATCTGGTGATGCAATATCTTTCCCAACTTCCAGATCATTTGGTTTTGCTATATAGTCAATTAGTAAGTTTACTTTTTCCTCTCTTGTATATTTTTTACCTAAGGCGATCTGAATTTTTTTTCCGTCATAGCTAAAATTCAGTTTACGCTTTGCCGTACTATCAAGTGCCCATATATTATTGATTTCAAAACCGTTGGCATCCAACACAATGGAGTCCTGCGGATAAAAATAAGGTTGAACAGTCAGTTTAGCATTCCCCATTACCCAACTTTTCGTCCAATCGAAACGTAAATCAAGCGCTGTATGAATAATCTTCATCTTAACAGGATAAGAGCCATGATAAATATCAATATCGGGGGCGTTGGCATGTATGGTAACGGGTGCCATCATCACTTTAGGAGTAGAGGCACAGGAAAAGATAATAAAAAAGCAGCCCAGAATGGGCAAAAGGAAAATATTTCTGTTCATCAAATCTATTCTATTTAGAAAGGGGCAGTGGCATTTACTGTGCTAACAAGCCATTAATCTCTTTTTCAAACGCTTGTATGTAGTCCGTATAATGCTTCCCGGTAGCAGGGCCACTAAAGCCGGTATGTATTTTATAAACCGATCCACTTTTGTCTATTATAATGGTGGTAGGAAAAGCTGAAAAATTATCTAGCGCGGGAATGCTTTCTTCCACCTGTCCGGGAGCATTTGTATAGCCTGTCAAAAGGATTGGATAGTTAATTTTAAATCTATTTTTCAGGTTCATTACCGCAGCCTTCGCTTTATCCGTTTCTTTATATCTTTCATAAGCAAGACCTATGACTTCAAACCCTTTATCTTTGTATTTGTCGTAAAAAGGAGCTAAGAACGCTGTTTCATCCATACAGTTCGGGCACCATGAACCAAGAAATTGTACTACTACTACTTTATTTTTAAACCGATCATCCGTTAGCGACACAGGCTTACCTTCCAGGTCGTTAAAAGTAAAGTTTATATGATCATTCCCAGCCTTTAAACCTGCGATCTTATAGGCATCGGGCAGCATGGCGTCTTCGTCTCTTCTTGCTGACCAGTTTGATACAGAAGATGGACCCGAATACATTTTCCCATTAATAATATCAGTACTATCGGTTAAATCACCTGTAAAAAGCACTGGATTAGCACCACTGAAAGCCGAAATCATCAATGTATTTTTATCTACCACGCCCGACAAAAAACGATAATCGCCCGTGGTGGTAAGAAAAGAACCATCTATTTTATTTCCCTTTTGTTCAAATTCGCCCACTGCATATGTATTAGCGGCATTTTTTCTATGGAATTCAACTGACCACCTACCCGCTACATCAACAGCCTTATTACCCGTATCTTTCATAAAGCGAAAATCTTTATTAGCCTCAGCAGTAAAAACCATTTTTACCGTTTTATTGGGTAAATGTTTTATCCAAACGCCTTGCAATCCACCTGGAACTTTTGCTGCTTGAATTTCGCTTTCATAAAGTGCTGTTTTTATGTAAACGGAATCAGCTGTTTCTGTTACTTCATTAATATTTAATCGCTCCTTACCATTTAAAAAAGCCATTTGTTTGATGCCCAGTGAGTCATAAATTTCAAAATTAAAGGGGATATCTATTGATGCATCCGTAGCGAGCGTTCCTCTCCAAACACCATTACTGAGCGGAGTCGATTTATTCGTAGCACAACCGGCAACGAATGTTACTAAGATTCCAAGAATATAAATACGAGCAAATATCTTCATAGTGTATTAAAATAAAATAGCAATATGGAGATAATCTGTGATTGATCTCCTCAGCATAATTTGCCACTAAAATAATAATCTTTCCAGCCAATCTTTCATTAGAATACTATTAGTTTTTTATTAGAATTTACAATTCCTCTCCATAGTATCAATAAAGGCTGCTCGAAAAGGATATTGCATATATTAAGGACCTGGATTATTTAAAGGCTTAATATTGACCTAGAGATCACCATTCGCTGAATTTCTGAGGTTCCTTCGTAAATTTGTGTAATCTTTGCATCTCGCATGAGGCGTTCTACATGATATTCCTTTACAAAACCATAGCCGCCATGTATCTGTACGGCTTCTACCGTTACCTTCATGGCTACATCAGAAGCAAAAAGTTTCGCTATAGCCGCCGCTTCGGCATAAGGTTTACCTTGATCCTTTAGCCATGCCGCCTTTAAACAAAGTAAGCGGGCAGCCTCAATCTGCGTATGCATATCGGCAAGTTTAAATTGAATCGCCTGATGTTCGGCTATTGGTTTTCCGAAAGTCTGACGCTCCTTTGCATATTTTAAAGCCAGCTCAAAGGCTCCCGATGCTATTCCTAAGGCTTGGGCTGCAATACCTATCCGCCCGCCTTCTAGTGTTTTCATGGCAAACTTAAATCCAAAGCCATCTTCACCAATTCTGTTTTCTTTGGGCACCTTTACATCCGAAAACTGTAGCGAATGCGTATCAGAACCTCTTATTCCAAGCTTATTTTCTTTAGGCCCAATGGTAAAGCCATCCATACCTTTTTCAATAATAAGCGCATTAATTCCTTTATGCCCTAAATCAGGATGCGTTTGCGCCATAACTAAATAGGTAGACGCACTATTACCGTTAGTGATCCAATTTTTCGTACCATTAAGAAGGTAATGATCACCCTTATCTTCCGCCGTGGTATGCTGTGAGGTGGCATCCGAGCCTGCCTCAGGTTCTGAAAGACAAAAGGCGCCTATTTTACTGCCTTCAGCTAAGGGTTTAAGATATTTTTCCTTCTGTTGTGAGGAGCCAAACTTCTCCAACCCGTAACATACCAAGGAATTATTAACAGAAACCACAACCGAAGCGGAGGCATCGATCTTAGAAAGTTCCTCCATGACAAGCACATAGGAAATAGTATCTAAACCTGCGCCATTATAGTCTGGGGACGTCATCATTCCCAAGAATCCAAGTTCTCCTAGTTTTTTAACTTGCTCCGCGGGGAATTGTTGCTTTTCATCTCGCTCTATAACACCGGGTTTTAGTTCTTGCTGTGCAAAATCTCTGGCTGCATCACGTATTAAACGTTGTTCTTCAGTTAGTTCAAAAGTCATAATTGTTGGATTTACCCAAAGATACATGTTTTTATTATGCAAGCATAGCAAATTAATGAAAAATATCTTTATGCTAAACTTGGTGAGGTTGAGGGTTACAAAGAACCTTTAATTTATGCGCTGATCGCGCAGATCTTTTCCCACTTGGAAGCACCCAAGTGGCAAGGTGCTTCGGCTGGCTTGCTCCGTTGCAATCCGTGGCTTTCATGCCGGACGCAAAAGAAGCACCCCTCCCGATAAGGCTAGGCTTCGTTCGTCTTTTGCTCTTTTCCGTTAGCTTCGCTTTAATATGGACTACAGGCATGTCAGCTGCCGATAGCTGCCTGCACAAGCCCATGCCATTTTCGTTCTTCGGGACGTTTGTGCTTGCTTGGCAGCAGCTCTCCGTTCCGCAAAAAATCCGCCTTGGTCAGCTGCAGCTTGCATTGGGATGCACTATTGAGCAGCTGTCTACAGCGGAGAGTCTTTGCTACTTTCTTCGGAAGAAAGTAGATGAAATTAAAGGTTCCTTTTTATTCAACAACGAGAAATAAAAAAAGATATACATCCACTTTCACGCATAACAGTTGGTACAAAAACCTATTTAACTGTTTAAAGAAGAAGGGAAGGGTTATGTATAATCTGTGTCAGCTGACTCGCCAAAGCTGGCAATTATTTCACTAGCTTATTATTTGCGTCAGGAAATAGGAGAACGGGTTCATGTTTTTTAGCCTCCTCAAAGAGCAATTGGCAATAAGAAATAATAATCACAATGTCTCCTACTTGTACCAAACGCGCAGCAGCACCATTCAGACATACTATTCCCGATCCTCTTTCACCTTTTATAACATAAGTTTCAAAGCGCGCACCGTTATTATTGTTTACAATCTGCACTTTTTCATTCGCAATAATATTAGCAGCATCCATCAAGTCTTCATCAATTGTGATGCTTCCCACGTAGTTAAGCTCTGCTTGTGTAACTTTAACCCTGTGAATCTTGGATTTCAATACCTCGACAATCATGGCGCAAAGATAAACATTTGGAATTAGTTATCTATAAATCAACGAGGCCTATTCAAGGTCTATCATTCAATAATGATACAAATATGATATTGAGAGCGTTAAAAACAGTTTATAATAAAACATTATCAATTAAACGGACCCCTTCTACCCAAGCCGCTACTATTGCCACAAGCGGACCATCAGGTCGCTGATCTGCTTTTACTTCGTTTAGTGTTGCGGTATCACATATAGCAAAATACTCCAGCTCCACACCTTCAGCATGATTAAGCATTTCTAGTGCCTTATTCTTTAGCGCTCCAACAGCAAGACCCTGTTCAAATTCATGTTGCACCATGAATAGTACTTTAGAAAGAATTAGCGCATGATGATGGCCCTGCGCAGATAATCTGACATTTCTTGAGCTCATTGCCAGTCCATCCGGCTCACGTAACGTATCACCGATTTTTAAAAGAATGGGCATATTTAGTTTATCAACCATCCGTTGAATAACCATACATTGCTGAAAATCCTTTTGCCCGAAGAAAGCAAAATCGGGTTTTATAATATCGAACAGTTTTTTCACAATTTGTGTTACACCCTGGTAGTGACCTGGCCGGTGTGCACCTTCCCAAATGCGATCTAAATCACCCAAGTCAATATGCCACGACTCTCCTTGAACATACATTTCATCTACAGCGGGCAGGAACAACATATCACAGGCGGCTGACTCAAGCAGTAATTTATCTTGTTCAATTGGCCGGGGGTATTTCTCCAGATCGGCGGGATCGTTGAATTGCGTAGGGTTTACAAAAATACTGCAAACAGTGAGGTCTGTTTGTTGTTTTGATTGTTTTATAAGCGATAGATGTCCCCGGTGGAGGGCGCCCATTGTCGCTACAAAACCTATCTTTTTATTTGCCGACTTAAACGCGGATAAATAGGTCACCAACGTCCTTTTGGTTGTAAATACCTTCAAATTACCTGATATTAAAACAAGGGGGTAAAGTTGAACAATTTATACATAAGTACAAAGGTTTTTTTATAAATCGTTGATATATCATAAGATAATGCGTATATTTGCAGACCGATTTTTCATTAGAGCAATTTATTTTTAATGACAAAGAAACTATCGAAACAGATTTCGCTGAGGCAGGAGCTGCAGCACCGACTGCGTAGGATAGCATCACTTTTCAAAAATTCTAAAATATAATTTATTGGAGATGGCAAAAACGAAGATATTGTACATTACCCACGAGATGTCGCCTTTCCTGGAACTTAGCAAAATTTCTGAGATAACAAGAGAGTTACCGCAGGCAATGCAGGAGAAGGGCTTTGAAATACGTATACTGATGCCTCGTTTTGGCAATATTAACGAGCGCAGAAATCGCTTACATGAGGTAATTAGATTATCCGGGATGAACATCGTAGTGGATAATAACGACAATCCGCTTATTATAAAAGTAGCATCCATACCTGCTGCCAGAATGCAAGTTTACTTTTTAGATAATGAGGAATATTTCCAACGTAAACATGTGTTTACGGATAAAGAGGGAAAATTCTACAAAGACAACGATGAACGGGCAATTTTCTTTTGTAAAGGAGCATTGGAAACGGTTAAAAAATTAGGCTGGTCGCCTGACGTGGTACACTGCCATGGATGGATGAGTGCTTTAGTCCCGGCTTATGTAAAAACTGCTTATAAAGATGATCCTACTTTTAAGGATGCGAAGATCATTTATTCTTTATATGCAGATAAATTTGATCATGAGTTTCACCCAAGACTCTCTGAGAAGGCTCTTACAGGAAACATGAAAACTGAAGATCTAGTCAATTATAATTCGGCTGACTATTTTGGCCTTTATAACGGAGCGATCAGTTACGCAGATGCGATAGTTTTATCAGAAGAAAACATCGATGAAAAACTGTTAAATATTGTTAAAAAGAGCGAAATTCCGGTTACTGACTGCAAAAATGACGCAGAATTCGAAAATTATTGCAACCTTTACGAACAGTTTTCTAGCGAAGAGTTAGAAACAGTAGCATAGGTTAGAATTCTGCTGCAAGATCTGGTAACAGGTTGTTTGAAAGCGCCGGCCTCTTTTAAGAGGAACGATTAGCTTTATGTAGCTCTAAAAAGGACAAATTATTTTCGAATGAAATATCACACTCGAGACTTATTGACACTGTTAATAAGTCTCTTTATTTTAAGCAGCTGTAAAAACCCATCGGGTATTGGGTTGGATCAAAATCCTGGCGATTCTTTTTATGGTACGTTAAATGATACGTTAACACTTCATACAACAACCGTACGGGATGACAGTGCAAGAAGTATCAATCAAATAGGTAATTCAAACACCAATATACCGCTTATTCAAATTAATCAACTTCCATTTGGTTATGTTAAAGATGATGTGCTGGGTGAAACACAGGCAAATGTAGCGCTTGCAGTTGACCGCCCTTCTTCGGGTGACATTCGTTTACCTGAAAATGCACAAATTGATTCGGCTGTTTTAGTTGTAAAATATGGTGATTCTTTTGTTGGGGACACCCTATCCTCTAAATTTTTTGTGGAGCTTAAGCAGCTTGATGAAACCTATAATTCAAACACTGTTTACTATAGCTCAAAAAACTGGCCTGTAAAAAATGAGCAAATAGGTAGCGCGCAGATAGGAAGGTTTAACTTGAAAGACAGCATTACGATCACGATGCGCGGAAGCGATGGAAAAGACAGTATTGCCAAGGTTGGCCCTCAATTGCGGATAAGACTAAACAATGCTTTTGTAGGAAGCTTACTAGCCCATTCGCTCGACTCCAGTACTGTAAATACAAGCGCAGGCTTTAGAGAACATGTAAAGGGCTTTTATTTGACAACTAACACAGGAAGCCAGCAAGGCATCGGAGGTATCAGCACATTAGCAATGGCTAATTCAGATGGCACTACGCCGAATGGTCTATTGGTCACTTACAGAGTAACGGATAGTGAAGGCAAGACAGACACGCTTACTAAAAGTTTCCCTATCCCTGTAACATCCAGTCAGTCCTCTTCGGCCACTTCTTTTATGTCGGCCAGTGTTAACAGAACATTCTCTGCAGCTGTACAAAGTCAGTTAGCCAATCAAACGGCTAATCATACTACCGTTTACGCTCAATCTATGGGAGGGCTAAGAACGCAGATATCCTTTCCTTATCTTGACCAGCTTAAAGGAAAGAAAATAGCGATCAATAAAGCGGAACTGGTGGTCTATGTGGATGAGGAAAATTTGGGCACAACAAGTGCCCCAGCGCCAAGATTAACCTTATATAGAAAAGATGTAGCGGGCAGAAATCAGCCTATACCGGACGGGGATTCCAGACCGCGGCCAGATCTCCGCTCACAGTACACTATAGTTGGTCCATTAGCCTTAGGTGGTTATTATAATAAAGACAACAAACGTTATGTATTTAATATGACATCCTTTGTACAGGACGTTATTTTAGGAAAAGTTCAAAATTCGGCAGTATATATTTCTCCTGCAAATGCAAACAATACCTCTATACCTTTCTGGGCCGATATCACCACGCCTACGCGTACGATTCTTAAAGGATTCAATAGGGAAGAAGCAACACAAAAAGTAGAGAATAGAACGAAGCTCAATATCTATTATACGGAATTGGAGTAGGGTTTTTTCCTTAATTTATTGAGTTCAACAAAAAAGACATCGAAAATTTCGATGTCTTTTTTGTTGAAAGTAGATTACTTCGTATACATGTATTACAGTTCTCCCTATTTTCTAGAGAACTATCCGTTTCTTTAGTCTTCTATTTATTGTAATATCATCACTAAGGAAATTATAACCGCACTGTCCCAACCATTCATTAAGGACGTTAAAAAAAGCATCACCTTATGAGTTAGTTCTTCATTCTCATTTAAAAAGATGTACTATTATCCTTGCTAAGGCGCAGCCTTTGAATTTGCACGTCCAACTTTTGCTCTCGTCTTAGCGGCTTTGAATCTCGGCATACTAACCGAATTAATCTCTGGATTCCCTACTAAAGTCATTGCACATCGGAAGCCCACCGTAGCCGATGATTCATCCTGTTGCATATATCTCCTAGTTGCCGGATTCAGCCAATACGCACGATCATTCCAAGAGCCACCCTTATATACCCTCGATTTATTATTAACCAAGGTCGTTTTTCCGTAAAGCGAATCATTTACCGGGTCGTTAAAGTCTCGCATATCGGGATCATAAACATTTGCCTCCTCCGTATTTTGTGCACCGGAATTCGCCTGCAATTCCTCCCATGTTTGCTTTCTAGGTGCCTTAGCCATCTCTTTTATGGGGCGGCCATACTTATCTTTCGCATAAATCCCTTTCTCGGCATCTTCAAATTGTTTATTGACGTATACATTGCCTCTGAAAGGATTGAAATCTTCGAAGTCTTCATAAGTCAACTTCCGATAGACGTCTCCTACCCATTCATTTACATTCCCAGCCATATTGTATAAGCCAAAATCATTCGCTAAGTAGGACGCAACGGGTTTTGTGATATCGCCAGCATCATTTAAATACCCTGCCGTACCCATGTTATCTCCAGCACCTAATTTAAAGTTAGCCATAATAAGTCCTTGCGTCTTCCTCTTCGCCGAGCGTACTCCTAAGCCATCCCAGGGATAAATTCTATATCCTTCTACATTGCCGTAAACAGTATTGCCAATAAGTCCAAGTGCTGCATACTCCCATTCTGCCTCTGTCGGCAGGCGATAAGGTTGCTTAAGGAAACCATCTTCTAACCTTACCGGCCTCCTTGCTTCCTTTTCGGCCCCTGGCCTTAAGTCTTTCGGCATATTCTTACCATCAACCCCCTCCCCTCTATATTGGCCATTTAGATAGATATCTGTATTAAAAGGCTGGGCAGATTCATTGACAGCTTTTTCGGATTTGCTCTTATAGTCTATTAATATACCCTTTGACCTTAAAATTTCTTCATTCACCCTATCCGTTCTCCATACACAATAATCATTTGCCTGTTCCCAGGTAACGCCAACTACAGGATAATCCTGATAGGCAGGGTGCCGTAAATAATTATCTACATAGGGCTCATTATATGAAAGAGGATTCCGCCAAACCAAGGTGTCGGGTATCGCATTATAATAAAGCTCCCGATCGTCAGGAAAATTCTGATTTAGCCAATAAAGATATTCCAACCAGTCAACATTAGATACTTCTGTTTGGTCCATATAAAAAGACGCCACCGTAACTCGTCTTCTTTTATTATCATTTTCGTAACCAAGATCTTCCGTTAAGCTTCCTCCCATTACAAAGGTTCCCCCTTCGATCACCACCAAACCCGGACCAGGCCCTGGTTTCACCTTTCTATTAACCTGAAAGCCTCCATTATGAGGATCGTTGTATTTCATACCGGTTTTTGATGACCGATCTCCCATCCCATTCTTTTTACTACATCCGAAAAATGCGAGGGTAAAAAAACAAACTACAACTATTAAAAAAGTAAAATTTCTGCTCATAAGATTATACAAATACAACACCACACCCAAAATTAGCATATTCCATTAATTACAACAACCGGGATAAGCAGTACCCACTATACATCTCTTATTTTAGGAAATGAGATTGTATATTTTTATTTGTTGTACGAATTTAATATGTTTGGAAAAAGTGGTGCTAAACGACGATAAATGCTCATTTTGAATAATGTAAAAGCCAAATTATTTCTTCATCTTTTTACAACATACAGGAATAGAATAAAAATACTGAACGGAATGAACAAGCCAAAACGTTGCTAGATACCAAATAAATTAAAGAAATATATAAACTAGGCAGTATTACGAACTGTTATTAATCTAAACATGGATAAAGCATATGCTCGTGACAACTGCATCATTAAATAAAATGATATAAAATGAAAATTAAGGTAGGCTTCGGCTTCGATGTACATCAACTTAAAGAAGGCCATCCATTTATCCTCGGCGGTGTAGCGTTAGATCATCATTCAGGCGCCTTTGGTCACTCGGACGCTGACGTACTGGTACATGCTATATGCGATGCTATTTTGGGAGCTGCCAACCTAGAAGACATTGGTTACCATTTTCCCAATACAGAGGAGAAATGGAAAGGGATTAGCAGTTTAATATTACTTCAAGAATGCATTAAGCTCCTAAATGGCAAAGGATGGGATTTAGGTAATATCGACGCGATGCTATGTTTGGAGGCACCTAAGATTAAACCTTATATTCCGGCTATGAAAAAACAGATCGCCCTTGCTACTGGATTAGACGAAGAGGATATCTCCATTAAGGCAACCACAAACGAGACGATGGGTTTTATAGGCAGGAAAGAAGGGCTTGTTGCCTATGCAGTATGCCTAATTAACAAAATCTAAAATTTAGCTGTTCTTGGTAACATTAGAAAAGTCGACTCCGCATTTACAGTTAGCACCACAGGAGTTACCCTTTTTAGGTTTTAAATTACTGTAAAGCATTTTACCTAAATAGACGGCTGCTAAAGCGAACAACAAAAAAACGATAATCATTTGTATATCCATCTTACAAAGATATTGATTCTTTTTTTTACCTATGTCATTTATAGTTAATAAGATCCTCGGCTTAAAAAAAATTATCTTACATAAAAAATTATCAATCTGAATAACTACCTTTGCGCAAAATTTACATATTAGCAATGCTATCTATAAGTTACTAAACAAAGATAAATTATATCTATTAGGCTAATGTATGTAATTTATTTAACATTTGAAATATAAGTATTTGCTTGATGCAGAAAATTAGAAACATTGCGATTATCGCACACGTTGACCACGGGAAAACGACGTTGGTTGACAAAATCTTACATTTTACGAACCTTTTTCGTGAGAACGAACAAATGGGAGAACTCATTTTAGATAACAACGATCTAGAACGTGAACGAGGCATTACCATTGTTTCTAAGAACGTCTCCGTACGTTACAATGATATTAAAATAAACATTATTGACACCCCTGGTCACGCCGACTTTGGAGGTGAGGTAGAACGTGTTTTAAAAATGGCCGATGGGGTAATTTTATTAGTAGATGCATTTGAAGGGCCTATGCCTCAAACGCGCTTTGTTACCCAAAAGGCATTAGCATTAGGCTTGAAGCCAATTGTAGTTGTAAATAAAGTAGACAAAGAAAACTGTCGCCCTGAAGAAGTATATGAGCAGGTTTTTGAGCTGTTCTTTAATTTAGACGCTACGGAAGAGCAACTTGATTTTCCTGTATTGTACGGTTCTTCGAAAATGGGCTGGATGTCTACCGACTGGAAAACTCCAACGGAAGATTTTACCCCGTTATTAGATGCCATTCTAGAACATATCCCACCTGCACCTTACTTTGAGGGTACCTTGCAAATGCAAATTACTTCACTAGACTATTCTTCATTTGTAGGACGAATTGCTATTGGCCGTGTTGCTCGGGGCAATATCAAAGAAAACATGCCTGTTTCTTTAGTTAAACGTGATGGTAAAATAGTAAAATCTCGCGTAAAGGAACTGTATACTTTTGAAGGTTTAGGTAAAGTAAAGGTACAGGAAGTAGCTTCAGGTGATATCTGTGCTGTAGTAGGTATTGAAGGATTTGAAATAGGCGATACCATTGCTGATTTTGAAAACCCGGAGCAACTGGAAGTAATACACATTGATGAACCAACAATGAATATGTTGTTTACCATCAATAATTCACCTTTCTTTGGTAAAGAGGGTAAATTTGTAACTTCTCGTCACTTACACGACCGTCTACATAAAGAGATGGAAAAAAACCTAGCCCTTAAAGTACTTCCAACAGATTCTGCTGATGCTTTTCTGGTATATGGTAGAGGGATTCTCCATTTGTCGGTTCTGATTGAAACAATGCGTAGAGAAGGATACGAATTGCAAGTAGGGCAACCCCAAGTAATTCTAAAAGAGATTGACGGCAAAAAGTGTGAGCCAATCGAAACCTTAGTGGTGGATGTTCCGGCGGAAGTTTCCGGTAAAGTAATTGAATTAGTTACCCAACGTAAAGGAGAACTTTTAATTATGGAGACCAAGGGAGATATGCAGCATCTTGAATTTGAAATTCCTTCCCGCGGAATTATTGGTTTACGAAATAATGTTTTAACCGCAACTGCAGGTGAAGCGGTGATGGCACATCGTATGAAAGATTATCAACCGTGGAAAGGCACGATACCTGGACGCCTAGCAGGAGTACTCGTTTCGATGGATAAAGGTCAAACCACCGCTTATTCAATTGATAAATTACAAGATAGAGGCCGCTTCTTTGTAGATCCAGGTGTGGATATTTATGAAGGACAAGTTGTGGGGGAACATACACGTGATAATGATTTAGTGGTGAATATTGTGAAAGGAAAACAACTTACCAATATGCGTGCATCGGGAAGTGATGATAACGCGCGTATTGCTCCTGCTATCAAATTTTCATTAGAAGAAGCCATGGAATATATCCAGGCAGACGAATATATTGAGGTTACGCCTCAAAGCATTCGTTTACGCAAAATTTACTTAACAGAAAATGAACGTAAAGTAAATGCGAAGAAATTCCAATAAAATGATTTTTTTTACAAAAAGGCAGCTTTTGGCTGCCTTTTTGCGTTAATTGCATACATTTATTCCATCTATGCAAAGGAACAAACGCTTAAATCCCACTATTTTTAACACAAGATATGTGGCACTCTCTAAATTAAGGGATACTACTTTACAAATTATCCGTAACATCTCTTCAAGTCAGAAAGATCTCGATTTAATTGATTTTGGATGTGGTGAAATGCCATACCACCAGGCAATAGAACCATTAGTCAAAAACTATATTGGCGTGGATCTAAAAATTAACCCGCTAGCACATCATCATATCGATTACGACAGTAAAACAACCCTTCCCGACGAATTTACGGATATCATTTTATCTAATCAGGTTTTGGAGCATGTTGATTCGCCTGAAGGCTACCTGGATGAGGCCTGGCGGCTTCTTAAACCTGGCGGTACATTAATACTTTCTACACATGGTTACTGGTATTACCATCCTACTCCTTATGATTATTGGCGCTGGACAAGCGCTGGTTTACAAAAACTTATCGCAAGCAGAAATTTTGAAATAAAAGAATTTACCGGAGTCCTGGGTTTATCAGCAAGTGGTTTACAATTGTTTCAAGATGCATTAATTAATAAATTACCTAAATTTTTACATGGTTTTACTGCGCTCATCATGCAGTCGGTCATATTCCTATTTGACAAGATTCATTCACAGAGCCAACGCAATAGAGATGCTGCACTGTACGTAGTATTTGCGAAAAAACCTCTTTAACTTAAGGTTTACAGATAGCAGACCAGCTAAGAGAAAGAAATAATTCCCCTTTACATTTGGTGTAGGTATTATCGGAAGAGCACCTAATACGGGTTACACGGATAAGGTAAAAAGAATAGCAAGCTTGACATAAGAAATAAACAAAACTAGATGTTAAGAAAAATAATACGTGGAATTTTTAATAAATCGGGTTACGATTTGGTAAAAACAGACAACGGGTTGATAAACGGTTTACCTGCCGACTTTGACGAACCTACTATCGACACCTACAATAAGATAAGACTCTTTACCATGACCACGCCCGAGCGAGTAGCGGCTTTATGTGCGGCCGTAAATCATCTCGTTCGAAATAATATTCAAGGTGATTTTGTAGAGTGTGGGGTCTGGAAAGGAGGGAGCACCATGGCAGCTATTGATACTTTATTAAAAGCAAAAGATAAAAGCAGGGAAATATACCTCTATGATACTTTTGAAGGCATGTCTGAACCTACTGAACATGACAAAACTTTCACAGGTTTAGCTGCCGATGAAATGCTTGGCCCAGGTAATAAACAAGTGGCTGCATCAAATTGGTGTTATTCCGCCCTGGAGGAAGTGGAAAAAAACATTAATAGTCTTAATTATCCTGCTTCGCAGATACATTATATCAAAGGGAAAGTTGAAGACACTATTCCTCAAACCGTCCCTCAAAAAATAGCTTTGCTAAGGTTAGATACAGATTGGTACGAATCTACCGCTCATGAATTAAAGTACCTTTACCCCTTGCTCGTTCCGGGAGGAATAATCATTATTGACGATTATGGCCATTGGAAGGGCGCACGTAAAGCAGTAGACGAATATATAACATCCCAAAAACTTTCTTTGTTTCTGCACCGCATTGATTACTCAGGAAGGATGGCTATTAAACACTAAAAGCAGTGTATATTAAATAGTCTATTGCTTTATGTTGTATTTGCGAAAAAACCCCTTTAACTTTAGGGCCACAGATAGCATATCATGTCAGATCAATTGAGAGAAGAAGAAATAATTTCATATTATAATACAGTAGTACAGACCAAGCTTCACAACTACCTCTATGGGAATCCGAGGGTAGATGCGGTCTGGAAAACCATCTTGGCCTACAAACCGAAGCAAAACACCCCATTAAAGGTGCTCGAAGTAGGTTGCGGCGTTGGTGGGGTTTGTAGCCGTATGCATAAAAAATGGCCCAATGCCTATATTACTGGCATAGATATCAGTACTAAATCAATAGAAATAGCGAATAAACTTTTTGCTAATAGTAAAACCAAGTTTGTTGAGGGAATTTTAACTCCCGAAACTTTTAATGAAACATTTGACTTAATTATTTTCATGGATGTCTATGAACATATTGCTGTTCACGACCGTCCAACTGTACATGCCGCCATTAAAAAACTATTAAATAACAAAGGCCGATTAGTATTGTCGGTGCCCACTCCTCATAACTTAAAATGGTCTGCCGTACATAAACCAGAAACCATGCAACCGGTAGATGAACATATCTCTTTATCCGTTGTGAACCAATTGGCATTGGACACAGATACCGAAGTACTTTTATATAAAATTAAAGATATTTGGAACGTGGGGGACTATGCGCATATTGTTTTTGAGAAGAACAGCGATTTTGAGAAAGCTTTTTTTCATTCAAAACCTGTAAGTTTTCAACATAAAATTGCGAGAGGTATAAACCGAATTCAAAACAAACTAATGGGTAGAATAAAAGAAATGAATGCTAGAAAAAAACTGAAGTAAGCATGGATTCTTTTAATATATGTATTATAAAGCCTAATAAAGCAAGCTATTCAGAGACATTTATTCAGACCCAGATTGATTTACTGAAAGGAGAAAAGTACATTCTATATGGGGGTGACTTTCCTTTATATCAACCTAATGGAAAATTTCTTATTTCTTCTTGGCTTGGCATAGCTTACTACCTTATACAGAAGAGAATTTTTAAGAAAAGGGATATTTCTATTAGAAATAAGGCACTTGTTAAATACCTCAAAAAGCATCAAATCTCCGTGGTTTTGGCGGAGTACGGAACCGTTGGAGCGACTATTGCCAAGGCTTGCTCAATGGCGGGCATTTCCCTGGTAATACATTTTCATGGCGTGGATGCTCATCGTTATAAACTTTTAGCTTCTTTTAAAGAATTATATCAGCGGGCTTTTGCATACGCCGCTGCTTTAGTGGTTGTTTCGGGAGATATGCGTAATAGCCTTATTAGATTAGGTGCGTCTGAAGAAAAAATAAAATTAATTCCTTATGGCGTAAATACTTCGTTATTTAAGCAAAGCAACCTATCAGAACAGCTTAATTTTTTATTTATAGGTCGACTGGTCGATAAAAAAGCGCCCTTAATAGTTATATCTGCATTTGCGGAAGTGATTGATAAATTCCCTAATGCCAAATTACGAATGGTGGGTGACGGTCCGTTATTACAAGCAGCACAATCGCTCATGCGGGACTTAGCTCTTGAAAAAAGTATAACTTTTACGGGTGTATTAAGTCGACCAGAAATCATAAAAATCATGGCCGATACCTATTGCTACGTTCAGCACTCTGTAACGGCAGCTGACGGTGATATGGAGGGGACACCAAACACCATACTGGAAGCCTCTGCGGTTGGATTACCAATCATTAGTACGAAGCATGCAGGGATTAAAGAGGCCGTAATCGATGGTGTAACGGGCTTTTTAGTCGACGAATACGATAAAGAGGCGATGGCAAGTAGAATGGTTGAAATAGCATCTTCCCGTGCATTGGCGGAAGCGATGGGAAATGCGGCACATGCTCATATACTTAAACATTACAACATAACAGAACAGATAGCCAAGCTAGACGCTGTTCTGCAAAAAGCGGCTAGGTGTTAATATGAATCTAATCAAAAAACAGGGTATATTAAATAGCATCTCGCTCTATGCTGGTACTGCAATAGGATTTCTTAATCTTATGATTATTTTCCAGCGCAGTCTCACGCTGGAAGAGATTGGCTTCTATAATATCCTGATCGCACTGGTCCTCTTATATATTCAGTTTGCAACACTAGGTATCAGCAACGTTATTACGCGATTTTTACCCGTCTTCAGAACAAAGGATAATCATCATTATGGTTTTGCCACCTATATTTTTATTATTTGTGCTATTACCTTTTCCATATTCAGCATAGGTTTCTTTGTATTAAAGGACGAAGTAATTGCCCTAAAAGCCGGTGATGGCGGCGCGTCCTTAATGGATCGGTACTATCCATATTTTTTACCTATCGCTATTTGCGCCACCATTTATCTCGTTCAAGAATCTTTTGCCCGTACCGCTTTCAGAACTATTTTCCCTTCCTTTTTGCGGGAAGTAGTATTGCGCCTGTTCAGCACCGTTGGAGCTGTTCTTATTGCTTTAGGCACCTTAACTTATAAAGGGTTTATCGATCTATACCTGGCAGGGAATATATTGATTGTCCTCATCATCACCTGGTACCTATATAAAATAAAGGTGTATAAATTTGCAAAACCAGAGCCCCTTTTAAAAAAAGAATACATCCATATGTTGCGTTTTGGCTTCTATTCGATGTTGGGAGGAAGTTCTTTTGCTCTTTTACAGAATCTCGATGTCATCATGCTCAAGATTTTTATGGGTGAGGGAATGGTTGGTATATATGCGACATTTTTTGCTATGGCTCAGATTATCACCTTATCATCCAGGGCCCTGAACATTACTTCTTATCAAATTATCGCGAATGCCTGGAAAGAAAATGATCTAGGTAAGATAGGTAAAATATATAAAAAGACTACTTTAATACAGTGTTTAGCAGGCAGTCTATTGCTGATCGGATTGATCGTAAATAGAGATAGCCTGTTAATCCTGCTAAAAAAACCAGAGTATCCCGGTTATTTTGATGTACTTATTATCGTAGGCCTTGCTTTTTTAGTGGATGCTACCGGTGGAATTAATCAAGCCATTATAGGTTTCTCCAAGCAATACCGCTTAGTAATGATTTTCTTACTCTTCGCTGCTGCAGCTTGTTGTTTGTTCAATATACTGTTAATTCCTACGTACGGGCTTGAAGGAGCAGCTTTAAGTTATTTGCTTACCATGCTAGTAACAAACTTTAGCTTTTGGTTATACTTGAAATTAAAATTTAAGCTACAACCATTTAATTTTAAAATTGTACTAATAATAATTATCTCGATGATAAGTTTGGTAGTAGGATATTATATTCCAAAAGCACCTCATTTTGTATTTGATATCATCATACGGTCAAGTATTGTAGGACTAATTTTTGGCATATTAACCTATTGTTTTCGAATTTCGACTGATATCAATGAAATGATTGATAAATATATTCTACGGAAAAAAATAAAATAGTACGTTTATACCATCATGCAGAATCTTGCTCCTATTGCTCTATTTGTATACAACCGACCGGAACATACGAGGCGGACAATTAAATATTTACAACAAAATATTTTAGCTGAAGAAACGCGGCTCTTTGTTTTTTCGGATGCTCCGAAAAATCCTGCAGATGAAGAAAAAGTGGAACAAACCAGAGCGCTCATCAATGAGATAAATGGTTTTAAATCTGTAAAACTTATTAAGCGGACGAATAACATGGGCTTAGCGTCCTCCATCATAGCCGGCGTAACGCAATTGGTTAATGAATATGGTAAAATCATCGTCTTTGAAGATGATCTGTTATCATCGCCTTATACACTTACCTACTTTAATGAAGCGCTCACTGCTTATGAGAACGAGTCAGCAGTGATGCAGGTAGCCGCTTATATGTTTCCGCTTAAGCATGATAAACACCTCCCCGAAACGTTCTTTTTACGCTCCATTAACAGTTGGGGCTGGGCAACCTGGAAGCGTGCCTGGAATTCTTTTGACGCCGATATACATCATTTAAATAAACAATTTAATGAGGAAAAAATTCATCAATTTACAGTGGATGGTACAATGATGAATTACTGGAAACAATTCCAAGACTTTAAAGAAGGAAAGAATGATTCATGGGCGATTCGCTGGCATGCTTCTGTATTTCTTAAAAGGGGTTTGGTTCTTTATCCTGCTAAATCATTAATCGAGAATATAGGTCATGATGGTTCCGGTGTCCACTCTATTATTGAAGATACTTATAAAGTGCATCTTTCTAGAAAGCCTATTTCATCTTTTCCGAAAATTATCAGGGAGGATGCGCTTGCGCTTACCGAAATTAAAAATTTCTATAAACATCGAAAAGGTTCCTGGTTGAAGAGAGGAAAAAAATTCATCATCAACAAATGGTTTAATCTCAAAAGTAAACTAGGAAAATGAGCGTAGCCATTGTTATTCCTGTCTATAAGGAACTTGCCGATAGTGACGAGAAATACTCCTTTTGGCAGTGCACGGAAATACTTCATAATTATCCGATCATCCTTGTTGCACCAACCTCTTTAAATACATCCTATTACGAGGCCTTAACGGATAAACCTTTAAAAATAAAACGTTTCGATGACGCTTTCTTCAAAGGGGTATCAGGTTATAGTAAGCTTTTAACAAGCCGTTTTTTCTATCAATCATTCGCTAATTACGATTATATCCTTTTATACCAGCTTGATGCTTGGGTATTTCAAGATGACCTATTAAACTGGACGGAACAGGGATACGACTATATTGGTGCCCCTTGGTTAGAAGCCCCTCCAATCACCTCCGGAAAAAAGCCGATCATTAATCTTTCTAAGAAGTTAGTGAACAAGGTAGGAAATGGCGGCCTTTCATTGAGAAAAGTAAATAGTCATATTAGGTGGAGTAATTGGGTAAGTTTGCTTTTTAAGTTTCTGCCGAAAAACGAAGACCTGTTATGGACTTTATTTGTACCGTTTAAAAAACCATCGGCCAAAGAAGCACTGTTGTTTGCATTCGAAAGAAATCCAGCACAATCTTTTGAGCTTACACAACATCGACTCCCCTTTGGCTGCCATGCTTGGCAAAAATATCAACCCGAATTTTGGAGAAAGTATATTGTAAAATACTAATACTTGACTATGAATGGCGTAAAGTCTTTACCTGTTTTAAGTGTAATCACCATTGTTTATAACAATGTTAACGATATTAAACGGACTATCAGATCAGTATTGAACCAAGATTATCCGTATATTGAGTATATCATCATAGATGGCGGATCTACAGACGGTACACTTGATGTAATCGAGCAATTTAAAACCCAAATAGCTGTATTTATAAGTGAAAAGGACAAAGGTATTTACGATGCTATGAATAAAGGTATGCTGCTCGCTACAGGTGATTATCTTCTTTTTATGAATTCGGGAGACGAAATTTTTGCAGAAAATACGGTAAGCAATGTTTTCAATTCATGGCCTGATGCCGATATTTATTATGGTGAAACGGAAATGATAGATGCAGCCGGCAATAGTTTAGGAAGGCGTAGGCATAAGGTACCAAAAAGCTTCTCTTGGAGAAGTTTTAAATATGGTATGAATATAAGCCATCAAGCTATTTATGTGAGGAAAAGTATTACTGAACCTTATAATACGCATTATCAACTAAGTGCTGATATAGATTGGATATTGACCGCTGCAAAAAAAGCTGAGGTGATTATAAATACACAACAGTATGTAGCCAAATATCTGATGGGGGGCGTATCCAAGAAAAGACATTTGCAAAGTTTAAAGGAACGCTTTCACATTTTCTCCAAACACTACGGACTGCTATCAAATCTCTTTAATCACCTTCTGATTGCTATAAATTTATTTTGGTATTATTTAAGGCACGGCAGAACAAATGATTGATATTTAATCAACCAACAGGTGTTGCTGTTTTCCTTTCTCTCCAAATGGCAAACCCTAAAGCCAGTACTAATATAATAGAAGCAATTAATGAAATATTCTCCCCCATATAGTATGATTGCGGTTCAAATTTGAATTCAACCTTATGATTTCCTCTCGGCAACTGCGCAGCTCTTAATACATAATTCGCTCTTAAAATAGGAATTTCATTACCATCTACAAAGGCCTTCCACCCCTTATCATACCACACTTCTGAAAACACTCCCATCACATCGTTAGGAGCTGAGTACTCGTATATCAAATGATCCGGTTTATAACTTGTTAACTCAATACTTGAATTTCCAGGCCTGCCTAAACGTTTTTCATCTATTTTACTTTTGAATTCTTGATGAATAAATGCTTCCTTTTTTGGGTCAAAGCTATCAATTGCATTCATCTCCTCTTCATTGCTTTTTACATACGTAACTTTATCCACGAACCAAGCGTTACCTGCAGCTCTGTCTCTTCTGCGTATGCTTTGGGAAGTACCTTCTTTATTATTTGTTATTAAATAGCGTGTATTTAACATATCTAATACATCCTCATTAATGGACTTCGAAAACTGACGTTCTATTAGTTCATTATAACGCATCAATTTAGCTGCATGATACCCGCCTATGTTTTTATGGAAATAGGATGGATTAGCATTAGCAAAAGGGTCAACGGTTAAATCGAGTACCCGATAATCTTTCTCCTTATCCATCAGTATGAGATTATCTACTTCACGCGGTTTAAAGAAAATCTGCTCGGCTTGCGATTTCTCTACAAAACTATCTTTATTAAGGTATCTTCTATCTACTCCCCATAAATCAACAATCACTAATACTCCTAAAACTATCGTTGCTGTCGTTGCCTTCATTTTATTTTTTGCCAACAGCCAAACTACACCTGCCGTAAGTAATACAAATATTAGTGAGCGGAAGGCATCACCACGGGCCAGGCCTATCCTATCTTGCACTAAGGCATTTCCCAAAGCCTGTCCAAAACTATTATCCTGTAATTGTTGGGATAAATATTGCACCCATTCTGAATGATTTGGTGCCTGAAAATTAAAGAACAGGTCAGGTAGTGCCCAGACAATAAAAGATATACCCCCTACAATTGCTGTTGAATAGATAATTTTCTTATCAAGTTTTTCGATTGTCTTGCCATTCTTGATAATCTCATCAATCGCTAAGATAGCAAGAATAGGAATTAAAAATGAGGCTACCACCAAGGTAGATTCTACTGCTCGAAACTTATTATATAACGGAAAATAATCGAAAAATATATTCGATATAAACGTGAAATTTTTACCCCATGAAAGCATAACGCTTAATAATGTTGCAGACAGAATCCACCATTTTAATCTATTCTTTACAACAAACAAGCCTAATACTAATAAGAAAATAACAACTGCACCAAAATACCAAGGCCCCGAGGTAAAAGGCTTCCCGCCCCAATACATCTGAAAAAGATTTGAGGGAACTTGATCGATTGAATATCCTTTGTTACTAAAAACTTTTGCCGTGTTAGAATTTCCATCCAGCTTATTATATGTCCCCCCCCCATAAGCATCTGGAATTAAAAAGGTAATACTTTCGCCTACACCTTGGCTCCATTGATATGCATATTCTTTACTCACACCTTGCTGCTCGCTTCCCTTCGTTTCTGAAGCAATATTTGATTTTCCTCTGATGGACTCTTTGCTATATTCATAGGTAGTCCATAACAAACCAGCATTAACAGCCAGTGCAATAATTGAGGCTACCGCCATATAGGCAATCGCTTTTATAAAATCTTGCACTTTCTTTTCCTTGATGGCATGATATAGCTCTATCCCTATTAGTATTAACAAGGCAATAAAGAGATAATAAGTTACTTGAATATGGTTAACGCGTATTTCTAAGGCTAATGACAATGCGAGGATACCGGCACCCAAGAGATACTTTCTCCTTAATGTGAGTAATATTCCTGCAAGAACAGGTGCAAATAACGCAATAGCATAAGCCTTATTAGCATGGCCTGCTTCGATATAAATAAAATTGTAGGAAGTAAAAGCGAAAGCTACGGCACCAACAGCCGCTAACCAAGGTTTTACGCGTAGTACATTAAAAAGCAAGTAAGCCCCAAGCAGGTAAAGTAGCACAACATCCATCGGATAAGGAAGTGCCCCCTTAAGGCCCGCCATGATATGTGTTCCTATATTTTTTGGATACGAGACCCAGATCTGGTAAGAAGGCATTCCGCTAAACATCGAATTTGTCCAGAGTGGGCCCTTTCCATCTTCCTGTTTAAAGTCCATAATTTCCTTCTGCATAGCTTGCGCCTGCGTAACATCGCTTTGGATGAGCACTTTACCCTGCCAGGCAGGTGAGAAATATATAAGACAGATAGCGATAAATATGCCTATGATGGCAAGATGGGTTGCATTTCGGTTGAACCAATTCTTCATTCTTTTCTAATACTTTAAGCTCAAGCCTCAAACCTATTACAAAAAAATGATATTTCGAACTTTTTAAGCACTCGAATTATCATTTTTTTTAGAATGAAAAAATATTAAAAACGATTTCCTCTATTTTATTTCTTCGAAATCAACAAACTCTCCTACCCTTCCATTAGATGAAGGGTTCTTTTTCCCAGATTTTGGTGGTACATAATCAATTCGTATTTTCCCATCTGGTTTGGGTGCCTGCTCTTGAGAATAATTACCTGTTTGTTGCTCATATTGCTTCTGAGCTTCCCTTTGCATCTTTCCAACAAAGGTTGCCATGATATATGGAAACAGCATGGTGACAACAAGCCGTAATAGCCATAAAATCAGTATCGTAATTAATAATATTTTTAATAAACCCATTATGAATATTTTATATGTAGAACTGCTTAATGAATCTTTTACAAGACACATTCAACAGTCTGTTTGACAGCTCCACCTGAGATTTGTTAACGTTAATAACAAATTTACGTAATAATATACTAAATATTATTGAAGGGTGGAGATAAATGCGGTTATTGACAAAAATTTTACGATTCCTTTGCCTGTAAAATTGCGCGGGTAAGATCATTGGGATGTTGAGTTCCTACTACGTAAACTAAGCCATCCCGATCGGTTAACCAAACGGCGGACTTACCCCCAGCATAGAACCGTATTTTGCCCTTTTGATGCAAATTATAAACAGGGCTGTTAATCAAATAAGGGCTATATGCTGCATTCTCTACTTTAACAATGCTATTCAAGTCAATCTTTATGAGTCGAGCAGTCCACAAACCTTGCAGTATAACACTTTTATTCTTTACGGTAATTCTGTAATGTAGCATATACATCATGACAATGGATACTAGCAAGATGATACAACCAACCAAAAGGAACAGTTGATGGTTGCGTTCTCTTTCCGAACTGATATAATACGCTGTAAAGCAAAACAGGGCCATCACCAAACGAACGCTCACCCAGCCACGGTCACGGCCTAGGTACTGATTTTCTACAAACAAAGGTTTATCTGCTACTTCCATTTTATACATTCTAAGGTAACAACTTTTTTTGTTTTATCTGTAATTTTATACCTGTCGTCTATTCTGTAGGGAGCTACCCATATAACATCCCCATTACCATTTACAACAACAGGAACTCTCATCTTGTCTGTAACGGGAATTTTTAACGAGATAAAAAAATCGCTCAATTTCTTTTTGCCTTTCATACCCAGTGGCTTAAACCAGTCGCCCTCTCTCCAATGCCTGATCTGTAAGGGAAATACAAGCTCTTCTTCATCAACCTGTATTTTATCAAAAGTATGCTCCACTTTCTCCACTTGGGAGTTTTGAGCAGAAATAATAAAATTGCCGAATTTTTTCTGTTCACCTGGGGTTAGTGGGATGAGCTCTTGTAGCGGTTGATCCATTAAGGGTTCCAAAATCAGGTCTTTTCGGCTCATCACCAAGCTATGCGTAACCGAATTAAAATATTTACCTGATTGGTTCTTCTTCGTCCAAACAGATAACAAATCATCTAAAACATCGGAAGTAAAATTAAATGGCCTAAAAAGCTCATATAATAATGTTCGTACCGGATGTAACTGTTGCAACTTTTCCATACTGATTGTATAGGAGTTTACGTCTCTTGCGATGAAAAGCTTTTCTCTTAAAGTTGTGGTATATGTTTTTAACAGCTCATTCAATTCTTCAAATCGCTCAGCATTTTCAATGAACGTTTTCTCTAATGACGGATTTATTTCCTTAAGTTTTGGTATAATCTCTAACCGGATTTTATTTCTAGTATATTTAGTAGAGAAGTTAGATTCATCATCCCGATAAGTTAGTTTCCACTTATCGATAGCCGCTTCGACCTCTTCTCGTATTAAAAACAGCAAGGGCCGAATAAAACGATCTCTCTTAGGCAAGATGCCATGTAAGCCCGCGATTCCTGTGCCGCGTGTTAGGTTTAATAACATGGTTTCTATCGCATCGTTCTGATGATGCGCCAGCGCCACATAATCATATTGATGTTGCTGTCTTAAGTCTTCAAACCATTGATATCGTAATTCCCTTGCAGCCATTTCGATCGACATCTTCCGCTCTCTTGCTATTTCTTCCGTATCAAAAGAAGTTGCATAAAAAGGGACATTTAATTGACGCGCTAAATTAAAGACGAGGGCTTCATCCATTTCTGAGCTTTCTCCCCGCAATTTAAAATTGCAGTGTGCGATACCGAATGAATAACCTGCCTTAGCAAATAAATGTGTCATCAATACGGAATCCTTCCCTCCACTCACTGCCAACAGTATGCGCTCATTTTTCTCGAACAGTTGATTCTCATCATTAAAGTTCAAAAATCGACTTAACAGGTCCATAGGCCAAAGGTAGATAAAATAGTTTATTGCTTTATAACGGCAAGGTATAAGTAGTAAGACATAAGACGTAAGTAGCAAGACATAAATAGCAAGATTTAAGGTTAGGGATACATCTTGCTACTTGATATTGAAAGTCCTGCTAATATCAATAAGTTAAAATTTCTTAAAAGATTATGCAACAAAAGTTATTTAGGTATTTTTGTACGGTGAGGAAATGTATCATTCTGTTAACATGTCTGGCTTTTTTGCTTCCTTTGGTGGTAAAAGCGCAAAAGGAGGTAAAACTCATAAGCTCACGCGACTATGAGGCACGTAAAGAGTGGGGAGTTAATCGGTTTTATAAACCTGTTTTCATGCATGAAGGTAGCACCTTATCTGCAGACAGTTCTGACTACAACCCTACGGAGCGATTTTTCGATGCCTTTGGAAATGTCGTTATCACGCAACCGAACGGTACCGTAGTTTACGCAGATAAACTACATTATATTAAAGATACCCGTATTGCCATTTTGACCAATAATGTGAGAATGGTAGATGTAAAAGGAGCTGTATTGACGACGAATCACTTGACCTATAACCTGAATTCTAAAATAGGAACCTATACAAATGGCGGGCGTATTATTAATCAAACAGACACCTTAAATAGTAAAAATGGCTATTATTTCGAAAATAGCCAAGACGCCTACTTTAGGCATGATGTGATAGTACGTACTCCGGAAACCAATATATTTACCGATACGTTACGTTATAACTCTCTTTCTAAAATGGCTTATTTTTATGGCCCTACGAATATTAAGGGAAAAAACGGTGGGAATCTATATACGGAGAATGGCGATTACCATACGGAGACAGATAGGGCGAGATTTGGAAAAAATAATTTATACACGGAAGGAAGTAAATTTTTAAGGGGTGATAGCCTCTATTACGATGGCAAGCTTGGCTATGGCAGAGCGATCAAGAATGTTGTGTTTGTTGACACTGTGCAACAAGGGATTCTTTACGGACAACGGGGCATCTATTTAAAGAAAGACGAAAGCATTACGATGACTGAAAAGGCTTATATGATTATGGTCACGAAAAGCGACTCCACTAGTAGCCCTACAGACTCATCTGATAGCTTACAGGTAGATAGTTTACCTGATAATCCTCCTTCCTTAATAGATTCTTTAGACAAAAACAATGAGCCTAGGGAGCAAACAGATTCTGTATACATGTCTGCTGACACGCTTTATTCTCGCGTTATGTTATTAAAAGACTATAATCCTATCGAGTTAAACCTTCAACGTGATGGAGGGGACCTAGATGTGGAAGAAGACGACAGCGAATTTACAGAGCCCGCAGATTCTACCTCCTTAGATAGCACTGCAACAATGCGAGAAACCACAGATAGCTTGTCGGTAAAGCCTGCTCAAGACAGCATCATTACCAACCAGAAGGAGAATTTATCTGCTGATTCGCTCATAAAGACAGCACTTAAAGACAGTCTATCGACTAAACAAGTACCAACAGATCTCTCCCAAGAAGCCATCAAAAAGGCAGTAGCCAAAACTACTAAACTGCAAAACGACTCTATTGCAAAGACACAACGTGAGTTGATAAGCAAAGAACTAGCGGAGGATAGCTTACTGATCAAAGAAATAGATATTCCAAAAGTGGGACAGGCTGACAGCTCTTTTGCTTTAGCAAAAAAAACAGCATTAAATAAGTCGTCCACTGATTCTACCACACTGGATACAGCCAAAACGCGTATTGTAAAGGCCTATCATCATATGCGTATTTTCAAATCAGACTTGCAGGCCAGAGCAGATTCAGCATATTATGGCTATCCAGACTCTATCATAAGGTGTTATGGCAAGCCAATGATATGGGCACAGGGTTCTCAGCTTTCCGGTGATACGATTTATATGCAATTAAAAAACCAGAAGTTGGATAATATGCTTTTGAAAACGAATGCGTTTATTGTGAGTACCCAATTAGATTCTGCTAAGTTTAACCAAGTGAAAGGCCGTAAAATAACGGGCTTTTTCACAGACAATAAATTAGACAGGATGTTTGTGGATGGAAATGCAGAAAGTATCTATTATACACAGGAGGAGAATAAAATTTCGGGAATGACCAAAAGTATTGGTAGCCGTATAAAAATTATATTCGATAACAACGAGGTTTCAAATATTGTGAACATCCGTAAAACGGAAACGAGTTACTCGCCGTTAGCTGCGATACAGGCCGATAAAGAAATTTTACCAGGCTTTATATGGAAACCTAAAGACAGACCCAAAAGCAAAGAGGAAGTTATAAATCCGATTAGTACAGAACAAGTTATTGAGCCAGATACCATTAAAAGAACAGCGGCAGATAGTTTAAAGACTGACAATTTAAAGGGAGATAGTACCACAACATCTGCGGTAAAAGGTACCAGTGTTGGCAAAAAAAACAATACATCGGTGAAGCAGGATACGATAAAAACAGTTCCTAATAATTCAAAGACTGATAGCTTAAAGAACGACAGTGCCACGGTATCCAATAAAGACGCAATGGTTGGCAAAAGAGATTCTATACCAGCAAAACAGGATACAAAGAAAACATTAAAGGATTCAATTCCAATTAATAAAATAGCGCCAAAAAGTAATAGGGATAGCATTCCCCAAAAAGCCACTCCTACTACTACAAAATAATCAAACGATTTGTATTCAACATAAAATTAATGCATCTTTGTTGCCTTACAAATATGTCAAGAACCATATTATAACTTGAATTTTTCTTGGCAGCAAAATTTTTCACAATAATTAAACATATGAAAACGAAGAAAATTTGGTTTTTCTTAATCTTACTTTTACCTTTTGGTATAGTAAGAGCAGACGAAGGAATGTGGTTTTTAATGCATATCGATCGATTGAACCACCGCGATATGCAAAAAATGGGATTGCAATTAACTTCCGAAGAAATTTACAGCGTTAACCATTCTAGCTTAAAAGATGCGATTGTACAATTTGATGGAGGCTGCACGGCCGAAATCGTATCGAAAGACGGTTTGGTTTTAACCAATCACCATTGTGGGTATGGCGCTATTGCAGAGCTATCTACGCCCGAGCATGATTATTTAACGAACGGTTTTTGGGCTGCAAATCGCCAGGAAGAATTGAAACCTAAATCATTATCGGTACGTTTTTTTGTAAGGATGGACGATGTTTCTAAACGTATTTTAGAAAAAGTTAATGACAATATGGGTGAAATGGAACGTGAGCGGGTTATCAATCAAGAGATTGCATTGATACAGCAAGAAAATGATGAAGGAGGGAAGTATGTGGTATCCGTTAAATCGTTCTATAATGGCAATGAATACTATTATTTTGTTTACCAAGATTATAACGATGTTCGTTTAGTGGGTACTCCACCTAATAGCATTGGAAAGTTTGGTGGAGACACCGACAATTGGGAATGGCCTCGGCATACCGGAGACTTTTCCTTATTTAGAGTATATGCTGATCAGGAGGGAAATCCTGCCGAATATAATGCGTCCAATATTCCCTTGAAGCCAAAATATCATTTACCTATCAGCTTAAAAGGGTTCCAGGAGAACAATTTTGCTATGATTTTAGGTTACCCGGGCCGTACCAACCGATGGATGCCCGCAGCTGGAATTGATCAAAATGTAAACTATGCGTATCCCGCTTGGGTGGAATCGTCCAAAATAGGGATGGATAATATGAAGAAACATATGGACAGCAATCAAAAGGTTAAACTCGAATATGCTTCTAAATATGCGCAGGTTGCCAACTATTGGAAAAACCGCCAGGGGATGATTGATGCGCTAAAACAACATGAAACGGCAAAGGCTAAGCGGGAAGCAGAAGCAACGTTTAACGAATGGGCAAACAAAAAAGGCAATAAGGCGAGATATGGCGACGTAGTTGAAACAATTAACAATTACTATCAACAAACAAATGAGCAGAGTAGGCATGATAACTACTTGATAGGAATGCTCCGTTCCAGTACATTCGCAGCGCTGCCTTATGCGCTTGGAAGTGCCTTAAAAATGTACGCAGGTAGCAATACAGCAAAGCGGGCCGAAATGCTCCCACAGCTAAAAGCTGAGATAGCATCTCAGTATAATCAACTGTACCTCCCGCTGGAACAAGATGTGCTGATAGCTGAACTTAATCTGTATGCACGTAAAGCAAAGAATGGAGGGCTGGCACCTATGGTAGCATCAGTGGCAGAAAAAAATAAGGGAGATTTTAGCAATTTTGTAAAAGAGGCCTTCGCGCAAAGCATCTTTTCGGCAAAAGAAAAAATTGAAACTTTTTTAGCTAATCCAAATGGAGCACTTCTGGACGAGGATCCCCTATTTTTATTATCCTCCGATCTTATGACTCGGTACCGTGCTACAGACGAGTCCCAGAAAAAAGCAGCCGATGATTTTCAAAGAGCCTTTAGATTAATGGTGGAGGGAATGCGAAAAGCCAATCCGAAAAAAGTTTATTATCCAGACGCAAATAGCACTTTGCGCTTAACATATGGAAAAGTAACGGCGCTACCAACAGATCCACGAAACGATGCCAAAGAAAACTATTATACAACGTTAAAAGGTACTATCGCTAAATATAAACCGAAGGATGATGAATTCGATTTGCCTCAGAAACTGATTGACCTTTATGAAGCAGAGGATTTTGGCAGATACGCTGATCCGGCCGGTTATATGCCTGTCAACTTCCTAACAAATAACGATATCACAGGTGGAAACTCCGGATCTCCCGTGATCAATGGAGATGGACAATTAATTGGTATTGCTTTCGATGGAAATATCGAAGCAATGGCCGGTGATGTCATATTTGATCATCAGCTGCAAAGAACAATAAATGTTGATATTCGTTACGTGTTATTTTTGATAGACAAATTTGCCGGAGCGAAACACATCGTGGATGAAATGACAATTATTCAGTAAGCAATCAACAACTAAAACATATGCCCATTGGCCACATCGTCAGTGGGCATGTGTTTTCATATAGGTCAACATACCATCTACCTGTTCTGTTAAGGATTGCATACCGTCTAACCAATGGATATAAAGGCCATCTTTTTCCATCTTTCTAAAATAAGTCATCTGCCTTTTGGCGTAACGGTGTATTTCCGTATTTAGCTTCGCGTAAAAAGCGCCATATTCCATCTCCCCTAATAGATAAGCAGTAGCATATTTATATTCTAAGCCATAAAATTTCAGTTTATCAGCCGAAACATTTTTAGCTAGAAGGTCTCTCACTTCATCCAACAAGCCTTCTGTCAAACGTTTGTTAAGCCGTTCCGTTATTCTTGTTCGTCTTTCTTCCAATGGCAATAATATCCCGAAAATTATTGTATTTAAGACATGGGGTGATTCTTTTTCCATTGGATGTTTAGTTAGCCAAGAGGTAACTTCTATTGCTCGTATCAGTCGCTTCTTGGTACTGATATCAGCATTAAAAGTGCTAGTATGGGGTATAGACAGGTAAAGTTTCTCTAACTCTTCAATGTTTTTATCGGCAAGCTTACTCCGAAGTTCCTGATTAACGGGAATAGATGTAAAGCGATAATGTTGAAGTACGGACTGTATATACATCCCCGTCCCTCCACAAAGAATGGGTGTTTTTCCATCTGCAGCAATGCTTAGTAAAGCCTCCTGGAAGTCATCCTGAAAATGTGCGACATGGTAATCATCACCTGCATCTCTAATATTGATCAAATAGTAATCAATTCCTTCGTATGCTTGCAGATCCTTACCTGTTCCAATATCCATTCCCCTGAATACCTGTCTAGAATCTGCGCTAATAATAGCGCCGTTAATGCGTTTAGCGAGGGCAACGGCTAAGGATGTTTTTCCCGAAGCCGTTGGCCCTAAAATACATATTAAACCAGAAATTTGGTCCATTTTTCATTACTAGCGCTACTGGCTACCACATTATCGATAAAGGCCATTCCCCGAACACCATCATCAACGGTAGGGAAATCGAGCATTTCCGGTGTGGGCGTTTCTCCATTTAATTTTGCAGATACCGTTAAAATAAAGTTTCGGTAAATATTACCAAAAGCTTCCAGTAAGCCTTCTGGATGTCCTGCCGGGATACGCGTATTGTGTTTGGCCGCATTACTTAAATAAGCACCGCCAGTACGATAAATCTGTTTAGGTTCATCCAACCATTTTAAATATAGGCTGTTAGGTTCTTCCTGAATCCACTCCAGTCCGCCTTTCTCTCCATATACTCTTATTTTTATTGCATTTTCTTCTCCGGCTGCAACCTGTGAGGCGATTAAAACACCATTTGCACCATTGTCAAAACGTATTAACACATTGCCATCATCGTCGAGTAAACGACCTTCTACCATGGTATTTAAATCTGCGCAGATTTCAGTTATTTTAAGTCCAGTGATGTATTCAGCAAGATGAGCAGCATGCGTTCCTATATCTCCCATTGCACCGCTTTTTCCCGAACGTTTTGGATCTGTACGCCAAGCAGCCTGCGCATTTCCTTCGCGCTCGCTTAAACGGCTTAACCATCCTTGCGGATATTCTACAATAACTTTTCTTACCTTTCCTAACTTATTTTCGTTCACCATGGCTTTAGCCTGCTTTACCATAGGATAACCGCTGTAGGTATGTGTAAGAGCCAAGGTTAAACCTGTCTTTTCAACTATTTGTTTTAATTGCTTCGCCTCTTCGAGCGTAAAGGTCATAGGCTTTTCGATGACCACATTAAACCCATTTTCGAGGGCCATGCGGGCGGGATCAAAATGGACAAAATTTGGAGTAACGATCGTAACAAAATCCATCCGTACATCTTCCGGCAGTTGACTTTCTTTTTCTATCATTTCCTGATAGGTAGTGTACACTCTACTAGGGTCTACAAATAGTACCTCTCCCGACTCCTTGGAGATTTCAGGGTTAATACTGAATGTTCCACATACAAGCTCTACTAAACCATCCATTCTTGCTGCTATACGGTGTACAGAACCGATAAAGGCATCAATACCTCCGCCAACCATACCCATACGAAGTTTTCTTTTCATTTTTTTTGTGTTTTTTATTGTAATTTAATTGGTGACACACTAATTAAACCTGTTTATAACTGTTTAAACAAAATTCTACATGCAAACAGGTTCTAAGTAATGGCCTAAAATAATAAAAGAATCCTATAACCTAAACGATATATCGCATTTTAATGCTTCCAAGATTATCCACAGTATAATACACCGAATCGCTCTCATCACTTCTCGGGTGCTCGATAATCGCCTGATAACTCTTTTTATCGTAGCGGCGGCCCGTTTTTGATTGAATATAAAATTTTTGAGGAGGAATGATCCCTACAGCTGTAAACCCGAGTTGTTGGTAATTTTTTCCGTCAGACCAGTCTCTGTCCACATACGTTACAACATCGTTTGGTTCAAATTCATTAACAAAACCTCTAATAAGCTTACTGAGGCCGCCGATTACCAAATAACCAGCTTTGTGACAAAACCGTAACAGCTCAAAAGAGCGATAAGGTGCTTCATGAGCATGCATCTGCCTACCACCACTGAATATGGCGATCGACATTAATTCTCCCTTATAAAAAAGACCGTAACGATATTTCCCCGGCAATTGAACCTGCAAATGATGTTCTTGCTGAAATAAAAGCGCCTCTCTTTTGTTAATTCTTGCCAAAACAGTATTCCGAGCATATACTCTTTTCGATTTTCCAAGAAACGCGGCTAGCCGGGTTATCACAATATCCTTTTTTGATAAGTAAACATCTTCGTCTAAATGTATTACTTTCCTTCGCGGAAGATATACTAGCGTATGCGAACATCCATAATGTAAACTTCTATAAAACACAAAGGAAACTTCCGTATTTTGTAAGTGTATTATAAAAGTAGATGCAGACCATCTATTTACCTCAGCGACTACACCAAATTCGTTACGCAATTGCGTTAAAAATTCGTTTATAGTAATAGGCAAAACATGCATTGTACAAAGGTATGGTACTAAATTATAAAATAGCCAAAAAATTCATACCTTAGACTATCAATAAAAGCCGATCTCTATATGCATATCTATAAGCGTTTCCACCTTTTAATAGTTTTTTTTCTGTTTGTATTTAATGCCTGCGCACAGACCGCCCGACAAGACCATATAAAAATTTCTTTGGAAGAAGAAAAGGTAACACTTGCAAATATTGTTGTTTTAAACAATGAATTAGGACAACTTCCTTTAAAAGGTTTACAAGAACTCAAAATTGCCAGTATCGGTTTAGGTTTCCAGTATACTACTGCATTTGAAGAAATGCTAAGCCGTTATGCTCCTGTCGATTTTTTCGCTGGCGATACCACCTTGAAAAATTTACAGGCCATAAGTGAACAATTGAAATACCACAATACACTCATTATCCAGGCATCGGAAGATATTTTAACGAATCGATCGGTATTAGACTTTATTAAAAGTGAATCGATCAGCAAAAAAATCATTATCTGTGGATTTGGAACTACACAAAAATTAGCGCTTTTAGATAATATAACTACTCCCATTATCTGGTCATCAGACACTTCCATCGTTGCAGCAAGAAATAGCGCCGCTGGCGTATTTGGTGGCATTGCCATTGCGGGGAAGTTAAAAGAAAACATTTCACCTCGGTATAAGATTGGAAGCGGTTTTACGACAATTAAAACACGTCTAGGTTATTCATTACCGGAAGCATTGGGTATAGACAGTAAAAATTTAATTGAACCGATAGACAATATAATAAGAGAGGCCATTGCTGAAAAAGCCACCCCAGGAGCAGTGGTGATGGTGGTAAAAAACGGTGAAGTTATATTTGAGCATGCTTATGGGTTCCATACTTATGAGAAAACAACTCCGACTCATACAAGTGATATATTTGATCTGGCATCTATTAGTAAAATTACGGCGACAACTTTAGCGGTCATGCGCTTAAATGAGCAGAAAAGGATAGATTTAAATCAAACGATGGGCCATTACTTGCTCCAGGCCCGCAATACCAATAAGAACATGGTAAAGCTCAGAGATGTGATGTTACATCAAGCAGGCTTTGTCCCTTACATTCCTTTTTATAAATACTTAAAACCTGCCGACCAAAGTAATGATTCTTCTGCAGCCTATGCGGTAAAGCTAGCCGATGGACGTTACTTACGAACGAATTATTACCGTGATGTCATGTGGCCAGAAATGCTTCAATCAAAGATAGAAACACCCGGTAAATATGTTTATAGCGATATAAGTATGTATGTGATGAAAGAAGTAGTAGAACAACAATCTTCTGAACCTATTGAGAAATATGTACAAGAACAGTTTTATATTCCGTTGGGGATGTCCAAAACAGGCTATAAACCTAGATTACGTTTTGCCAAAGAACAAATTGTACCAACAGAAAACGACACCTCCTTTAGGAATACTTTATTGCAAGGATATGTACATGATCAGGGGGCAGCCATGGCCAATGGAGTAGCTGGCCATGCGGGGGTATTTAGCACGGCTAATGATTTAGCTATTTATGGCCAAATGCTATTAAATAAAGGTACATATGGTGGTGAAATTTATTTCTCTCCAGCAATTGTAGATGAATATACAAGTAAACAATCATCGGTAAGTAGAAGAGGACTTGGTTTTGACAGGTGGGATCCAGATACTACAAAGGCTTATCCTTCTAAGCTTGCATCGCCATTAACTTTTGGGCATACTGGTTATACTGGAACTTGTATATGGATGGATCCATCGCAGCAACTAACTTTTATTTTTTTATCTAATAGGGTGCATCCAACCGTTACAAACAAATTATATGAGTTAAATGTTAGGTCTAGAATACAAGATGCCATTTACGAAGCTATTGCAAAGGGAATGTAAAAACACTTTACATCCGATTAACAATTTTAAAAGAAAATAACAGTTAATTTGCATCGGTTTATTTATTAAGAATAATGAGAATAGGTATTGTATGTTACCCAACTTTTGGCGGTAGTGGCGTTGTAGCAACTGAATTAGGAAAAGCCTTGGCGGCCAATGGCCATCAGGTCCATTTTATAACCTACAGTCAGCCTGCCCGATTAGACTTCTTTTCAGCAAACTTATTCTATCACGAAGTAAGTATATCCAAATATCCTCTTTTCGATTTTCCACCCTATGAATTAGCGCTAGCTAGTAAGCTGGTAGATGTAATACGGTTTGAGAAACTAGATCTCTTACATGTACATTATGCTATACCACATGCTTCGGCCGCATTCATGACAAAACAGATATTAAGTACTTACGGAATACAGATTCCAGTGGTTACCACGCTGCATGGCACAGATATTACATTGGTAGGAAAAGATCCCAGCTACAATCCGGTGGTGACTTTTTCTATTAACCAATCTGACGGAGTGACCGCAGTATCTCAAAATCTTAAAGAAGATACGCTTAAACATTTTGATATTACAAAAGATATCAGAGTCATTCCAAACTTTATCGACTTGACACGTTTTAGCCTGAAACCAAGGGAACATTTTAAAAGAGCCATTGCTCCAGGCGATGAACGCATACTTATACATACCTCGAATTTTAGAAGAGTAAAACGTACGTCGGATGTGATTAAAGTTTTCCAGAAAATTCAGGAAAAGATTCGATGTAAACTTTTAATGGTTGGTGATGGCCCTGACCGCGTAAATGCGGAACAGCTTTGTAGAGATTTAGGTGTTTGTAATGATGTACGGTTTTTAGGAAAACAAGATGCTATTGAAGAGATCCTTTCGGTTGCCGACTTATTTATGATGCCATCAGAATCTGAAAGTTTTGGCTTAGCGGCCTTGGAAGCTATGGCTTGCAGTGTGCCTGTTGTTTCATCTAACGTAGGAGGCCTACCTGAATTAAACGTAGATGGAGTTACAGGCTTTTTAGATGAGGTAGGTGACATAGATCAAATGGCATCACATGCTATTTATATCTTGGAAGATAATGAGCGACTTGCTTCCTTCAAATCTGCGGCATTACAACGAGCAAAAGAATTTGAATTGAGCTTAATACTTCCAGTCTACGAAGAATATTATCAAGAAGTTATTGACTTGGTAAACGAAAAAGGGTTATCTATCACTTAAGATAATGAGGGTTGTTTAAAAATCCGCAAGAAGACTTACGTAATGGAAAAATGTCGCCCCTTAACAACGATTTGGAAATCTATCGGTTACATTGCGCTCCACAGGAAATGACGAAGGGAGAACTTAACCCACCTCGTCATTTCGACCAACGCTCGTATAAGAGGTCGGGCGGAGCGGAGAAATCTCCGTTATGTTAGCGTAACACGTTAAAATTAAATGTTTCTCGTGAAACAATCTTTTTTATTTACTTGCCACTAATTTCTCAATAAAATCAATCATTTCTGCATCAGCATAGTTCGCTCCTCCAACGTGATGCAAAACGACATTCCCTTGTTTATCCAATATTATTGTGGAAGGAATTGTTTTATCTAAAAAACTTACTGGAATTTCACTTCCTGCAGCAAAAACGGATAGGCAATATCCATTTTTATCCATAAATTTTTTTGCTCTACGAAAATTATTATCCACATCAACCATCAAAAAGACAATTTGATCATTTGTTTTGAATTGATCGTGAAGCTTATTGATTGAAGGCATTTCCGCTATGCATGGAGGGCACCATGTCGCCCAAAAGTTAATAAAGACTACTTTCCCCTTTAAAGAGGATAAGCTTATAACATCTTTGGCTTCGTTAACAAATAAAATATCTGCCGTTGGTTTATCGACGACTTTTATATTTTTCTGTACCCTATTAGGCACATCGGCTTTAAACAGTCCGACCTTCATTAAACTTTTTATAACCCAAGCCTTCGCTTCCGGTTTAAAAACCATTATGACAGTTGATAACAATAGCAAACCAAAAAACAAATTCGATATTATTTTGGTCGTTTTATTCTTCTTCACAGTATTCATTTCAACAATGTTTTCAATATATATGCATTGCTTATCTAATTTCAGATAGTGCAATTTACTCAGTTCTATTAATGACACATATCTCCTTAAAGTAGGAATATGAGATAGGACCGAAACATCATAGAAGGAGTACGCGGTTACGCAGGAATAAAGAAACTTTATGGTCTATAAATGGGTCATCTCGCCGGAAAACCAAACTTAATAACCAGCAAGACGAGCTAAGGAGTATCACTGAAAAAAGCATTACAAAAAAGTGCAATGCTTGCTGATTTCGATCGCTACTTTTTGCAAAAAAAGAAAAACATTGTTTGGCAGATTTAGCGGAAGCTCCTGATTTTATCGTTTTTTTAGCATCATCGTAAGAAAGTCCATGACTAATACTAACTTTATTAAGCGATGCATGAATAAACTGTTTAACAGGACAAGAAGCCAACATTAACAAAAAAAGAAATGCACCGACAGACCTAAGCATAGAAACAAATTAACCAATAAAACATTATTCATCGAAAACCAAACACACAGGAGCTCCTACTTCGATACGGTTTTGTGTATCTTTTAAAAGCCCTGATACCTCATCCCTTTTGAATACAACAACTTCATTGGTATACTGATTGGCAACTAATAGATATTTGCCGTTGGGAGATAAGGTAAAATTGCGCGGCCCCCTTCCTTTTACTGATTGATTTTGAACGTGTGTCAACTTCCCATCTAGGATATTTACCTTATAAATCGCAATATCATTCGCATCTCCCCTATTAGAAGCATATAAAAACTTGCCATCAGGTGACATATGTATATCAGCAGCACCAACATCCCCCTTAAATGATGGAGGGAGCATGGTTATCTCCTGCAAAAAGGTCAACCTTCCATCCTTGTAAGCATATACGCTTACCGCGGCCTTCATTTCTTGTACTAAATAAACAAACCGCCCGTCTTTTGAAAAAGTAACATGCCGCGGACCACTACCTGGGGAAGCTTTAGCTATCTTAACTTCCGATACATTTACCGGATTGGTTAGTTTTTTAGGCTCGTACGGATAGCTGCTTATGCAATCGGTCCCTAAATCTTGCACTAATATAAATTTTTGATCTGGGGAAAAAGTAGCTGAGTGAACATGCGGTTTTTCCTGTCTACTTTTATCCGGACCCTTACCTGTATGCACATTGAGTTGCAATTTATCTGTTAGCTGTCCATTCTTTTCCGTTCCAAACACCGTAAAGCTTCCGCCTGAATAGTTTGAAACAACTACATGTCGATCGCTTTTATCTATAACCACATGACAAGGATCGTCTCCTGATGTTAACTGTTTATTAATAAGATATAAATTTCCATCCCTTCGATTATAAGAAAAGGCACTTATTGACCCTTTCCCGTCATGAAGTTCATTTACGGCATATACATATTTTTTGTTTGCACTTAACGCTAAATAAGAGGGATTCTCAGCGGTCACCTTATTTTTATAAGTTAAATTTCCCGACGCAGCATCAAAGGAATATACATATATACCGTCACTCTTACCAGTGTTTGTATAGGTACCGATTAACAGATTTATGGTATTATTTTGTGCGCTCAATAGCATAGGCAGATTCAACATACATAAGATTAAACGGAATGCTAATTTCAGTCTCATAAATTTTCCATTAGAAGACCAATATTACACAAAATATTACCCCCTTCAAATTATTCTTCGCGCTTGGTGCCGAATATCCCACCCAAAATCATCTGTATGACAGCTGTTAAAATAGCAAAGAACATAGCGGAAAAGAAACCGCTAACAGAAAAACCACTCATAATATTACTAACTAACATGACCATGAGCACTGTAATAACAAAAGATACAAGGCCTAAAGTCAGAATATTGAGCGGCAGGGTAAACAATCTTAAGATGGTCCCCACAGTGGCGTTGGCCAGTGCAATCAAAATCCCCGCTAATACGGCACTCCAAAAACCGGAAACTTCTACTCCCGGGATAATATAAGCGGCGAGCATAATAGCAATCCCCGTAACAACTAGTTCAATGATGAATCTCATATAATTTATTTTTTAATTACTCAAACGCAGTATTGGTAAAATTGTTTAGTAGCGACTGTTATTTCTTTAAGATAAACGAAGAAGGCTTCTAGCGAATAAACCATCAGGCCTTTTCACATCTTTTACTACCAAGTGAGGTCATCATATCTGCTTGCGAAAAGAGCTATCAGTATGATAATAAACTGTTTCTTAGCGAATGTCTTCTCTTTGAATAATAAATATTTTATTGTATATTTGCATCATCTTGAGAGAGAGGGGACAGAATGGTCCCCTCTTTTTATTACAAGTAATTTGTAAATTTACTATGAGTGTTGAGAATAGGGTTATTGAATTAGTTGAAGAGAAAATCTCGGATAGGCCAGATTTATTTCTGGTTGAGGTAAAAATGCACAGCAATGGTAAGCTCATTATATTGATGGATGGAGACCAAGGCATTAACATTCAAGATTGTGCTGCCATTAGTAGACATGTAGGCTATCATTTGGAAGAAGAAAATGTAGTAGAACATGCTTACAATCTAGAGGTTTCTTCTCCCGGGATAGACACGCCACTTACCTTACTAAGGCAATACCTCAAAAACATTGGTCGATCTATTTCTATTAAGACGATTGATGGAAGTAAAAGGGAGGGTCAACTATTAGCAGCTTCCGATACCAGTATACAGTTGGAAGAAATAAAAAAAGAAAAAGGAAAAAAAGCGGTTAAGATTGAAAACACGATCTCTCTTGACCAGATAAAGGAAACAAAGGTGTTAATTTCATTTAAATAAAAATGAGCAATATCAATTTAATAGACTCATTTCAGGAGTTTAAGGACTTCAAAAATATTGACCGTCCTACGGTTATTAGTGTACTTGAAGAAGTTTTCAGAAGTATGATCCGTAAACGTTTTGGGACGGATGAAAACTGCGACGTCATCGTTAACCCGGATAATGGTGACTTAGAGATATGGCGCACACGTGCGGTTGTTGAAGATGAATTTTCTGAGGACGACGATTTAGAGATAGAGCTTGCCGAAGCACGTAAGGTGGATCCCGATCTTGAAATTGGCGATGATTTTATTGAAGAAATCACCTTAGAGAGTTTTGGAAGAAGGGCTATCTTAGCTGCACGTCAAACATTAGTTTCTAAAGTACTTGAGCTTGAAAAAGATGAGATTTTCAAGAAGTATAAGGATCGTGTAGGAGAAATTGTTACGGGCGAGGTTTATCAGATATGGAAGAAGGAAACCTTAGTGTTAGACGATGAAGGTAACGAACTGATTTTACCGAAAACGGAACAAATTCCAGCTGATTATTTTAAGAAGGGTGACACTATCCGTGCAGTAGTTTATAAGGTAGACATGATGAATGCCACGCCTAAAATTATCATCTCTCGTACCGCTCCTGAGTTTTTACAACGTTTGTTTGAACTGGAAGTCCCTGAAATTTTTGATGGGCTCATAACCATTAAAAAAATTGTTCGTGAACCCGGTGAGCGCGCAAAAGTTGCTGTGGAATCTTATGATGATCGTATTGATCCTGTTGGCGCTTGCGTTGGTATGAAAGGATCTCGTATACATGGAATTGTACGCGAATTACGCAACGAAAATATTGATGTAATAAATTTCACCAATAATATTTCACTTTATATTCAGCGTGCTTTGAGTCCTGCAAGAATCAGTTCAATCAAATTGGATGATGAAGAAAAGAGAGCAGCGGTATACCTGCAATCAGACCAGGTATCTTTAGCGATTGGCCGTGGTGGACACAATATAAAGCTAGCGGGAAAACTGACAGGCTTTGAAATAGACGTATACCGTGAAAGTAGTGAAAATGATGAAGACGTTGATTTGGAAGAATTTGCAGATGAGATTGACGGTTGGATTTTGGATGAATTTAAACGTGTTGGGCTTGATACAGCAAGGTCTGTACTAGCACTATCAACAGATGAATTGATGCGTCGTACCGATTTAGAGGAGACAACCGTTTTAGAGGTTGTTCAGGTATTACGTGCTGAATTTGATTAAAATTAACGGGCTATAAGCCGAACAAAATAATGCTTTCTTGATTATTTTAGTAATAAACAACTAAAAAGCATACTTTTGTAAATAACACAATAAATTAAGAGGTAATTAGATTAAATGACAGAAGGTAAAAGTATAAACTTACTGAAAGCTGCGAAAGAACTGAATATCGGTATTGGTACTGCTGTGGAGTGTTTAGCCAAAAAAGGCTATGATATTGACGCAAAGCCAAACACGAAGTTAGACCGTGATATGTATGATGTTCTTTTAAGAGAGTTTCAAGGTGATAAAATTGTGAAGGAAGAAGCCAATCAGATTGTTATTGGAAAAATCCGTCGTGATGAAACACCGATAGAAACTACTGCATCAAAACCTACACAGGAGGTCGAAAATGATGAAATTTTAATTAAAAACAACAGCGCTTTCAACCCTTCTGTTGAGGAGACTAAAGCCCCTACAAACCAAGTACAACAAAAGGCTCCTTCTAATGACGAGAATGATTTGAAAGAGGAGGCCAGGGATGAAACGCCGGACAATCACGTTGGGGTCAAGGTTGTTGGCAAAATTGATCTTTCTAGCATCAATCAGCGTAGCCGTCCTGAAAAACGACCTTATGTAAAGGAAGAGCCAAAGCTGGAAAAACCAGTTGAGAAACCAGCTCCACCGACTGCTGAACCGGAAGAAAAAATAGAAGCTCCCCAGGTAACAACGCCACAGCCAGAAATACCGGCAGAAACAGTAACACCTGTTTCGAACGAGCAAGTGACTTCTGAAGAGTCATCAATCGAAAAGCAAATTCCTGAGAAAAAGGAAGAACCGAAAGCGGAGGCTAAACAAGAGGTTATACCCGAAGTGAAAAAAGAAGAAGAAAAGAAATCTTCTGTTGCTCCTTTAGATGAAGTTATCAGAGCAAAAGCAGAGCATTTAAGCGGACCAAAGGTAATTGGTAAAATAGAATTGCCAACACCGCATCAGAAACGTAAAGATCAGCCTATTGCTTCATCCTCTGGATCGAACGCAGCTGATCATAAACGTAAGCGTAAACGTAATAATAATGTGGGTGGTGGTAACCAACCCTATCAGAATCGCAACCAACAAGGAGGCGGAGACAATGCTCAAAAAGCACCTCAGACAGCGGGTGGGCAGAACAAGCCTCATCAGGGAGGGGCTGGAGGTCAGCAACGTCCCGACAATCCTAATAGAGGAGCAGGAGGCAATCATCCCAACAGAGGAAGAAATGACTTCAAAGGACGCGGCCGTCATCAAGAAACACCAAAGGAAGAACCTTCTGAAAAAGAAATACAAGATCAAATTAAGGCAACGCTTGCCCGTTTAAGCGGAGCAGGTAAATCTGGAAAATTTGCTCAAAGGGCTAAATTGCGTCGTCAAAAAAGGGACGATGTTGCCTTATCAGCTGAAGAAGCAGCTTTGGAACGCGAAATGCAATCTAAAGTACTTCGTGTGACTGAATTTGTAACTGCAAACGATTTAGCTAATATGATGGACGTATCTGTTACCCAGATTATATCCACCTGTATGAGTTTAGGGATATTCGCCTCTATTAATCAACGTTTAGATGCAGAAACCTTAACGATCGTTGCTGACGAATTCGGTTTTGAAGTAGAGTTTATTAAACCTGAAGATGAAGAAACGCATTCATTAGAAGAAGAGGATAATCCCGCAAATATGGTCCCAAGAGCGCCTATCGTTACTGTTATGGGGCATGTTGACCATGGTAAAACATCCTTGCTGGATTATGTTAGAAAAACAAACGTCATTGGTGGAGAGGCGGGAGGTATTACCCAACATATTGGGGCCTACGCCGTAAAACTAGATGATGGCAGAAGAATTACCTTTTTAGATACACCCGGCCACGAAGCCTTTACAGCGATGCGTGCACGTGGAGCTAAGATTACCGATATTGCTATTATCGTAATTGCTGCAGATGATAGTGTAATGCCTCAAACGAAAGAAGCTATTAACCATGCCCAAGCTGCTGGGGTTCCGATCGTATTTGCTTTCACTAAAATAGATAAACCGGGTGCCAATGCCGACAAGATTAAGGAACAACTTTCAGCCATGAATATTTTGGTTGAAGATTGGGGAGGTAAATATCAGGCACAAGAAATTTCCGGTAAAACAGGGCTAAATGTAGATGCCTTACTGGATAAAGTATTATTAGAAGCTGAATTGTTAGAGCTCAAAGCTGATCCAAAAAAACGAGCTGTAGGTTCAGTTGTTGAGGCAGCCTTGGATAAAGGTAGAGGAATTGTGACAACTGTATTGATACAAGGTGGTACACTTCGAGTTGGAGATGCAATACTGGCGGGTTCTCATAGTGGAAAAGTAAAAGCGTTGACTAATGAACGAGGACAAAAGGTAACAGAAGCGGGTCCAGCGACACCAGTCCAGATACTTGGTATGAACGGTGCCCCAACAGCGGGAGATAAATTTTATGTATTAGATAATGAGTCTGAAGCCCGTCAAATTGCCAATAAGCGTTTACAACTGCAACGTGAGCAAGGGCTTCGCACACAAAAACATATTACGCTGGATGAAATCGGACGCCGTCTTGCTATTGGCAACTTCAAAGAGTTGAATGTAATTGTGAAGGGAGATGTGGACGGTTCTATTGAAGCATTATCCGACTCATTATTAAAATTATCAACGGAGGAAATCCAGGTAAACATCATCCATAAGTCAGTAGGACAAATATCAGAATCAGACGTTTTATTAGCTTCTGCTTCAGACGCAATTATCATCGGTTTCCAAGTACGTCCTTCACAGAATGCTCGAAAACTAGCCGAACAGGAACAAATAGATATACGTCTTTACTCTATTATCTATGATGCTATTGAAGAGCTGAAAGCGGCAATGGAAGGTATGCTTGCTCCTAAGTTTGAAGAAAAAATTGTTTGTAATGTAGAAATTCGTGAAGTATTCAAGATTAGCAAAGTCGGTACTATTGCAGGTTGTATGGTATTAGACGGGAAAATTAACAGAAATCACGATGTCCGCTTAATTCGGGATGGTGTAGTGGTATACAGCGGTAAGTTAGCCTCTTTGAAACGTTATAAAGACGATGTTAAAGAAGTATCACAAGGATATGAATGTGGTTTGAGTATACACAACTTTAACGACATGAAAGTTGGAGACATTGTTGAAGCTTACGAACAAGTAGAAGTAAAACGGAAATTATAATATCAATAATAAAAAGAGAAGGGCCGGTTTCTATTAAGAAACCGGCCCTTCTCTTTTTATTATTCTCTTTTTTATTTTAGGCCTCTTCAAATTGCTGCATATCTACCAACCTTTTATAAAGTCCATTTTTACTTAGTAAATCCACATGGCTGCCTTGTTCTACAATCGTTCCATTATCTAATACAACAATAATATCTGCGGATTGTATAGTGCTTAATCGGTGCGCAATAACTAACGTGGTACGGCTCCTCATTAGTTTATTTAAAGCATCTTGTACAAGTTTTTCTGACTCGGTATCTAATGCTGAAGTTGCCTCATCCAAAAGCAATATGGGTGGGTTTTTCAAGACTGCGCGCGCAATACAAATACGTTGCCGCTGCCCACCGGATAATTTCACACCACGATCACCAATATTCGTGTAATAACCATTTTCCGTATCATCAATAAATTGATGCGCGTTGGCTATTTTTGCCGCAGCAACTACGTCCTCTAAAGTTGCGTTCTGCACGCCGAAAGCGATATTATTGAAAATGGTATCATTGAATAAAATAGACTCCTGATTAACCGTACCCATTAAAGCTCTCAATGAATCAGCCTTTATCTTTCGGATATCTGCACCATCGAAAGTAATACTCCCGGATTGTACCTCTAAAAATCGAGGTACCAGGTCCATAAGTGTTGACTTCCCTCCACCTGATGGCCCCACAAGTGCCACAGTTCTCCCTTTCGGAATATCGAAACTAATATCATTTAAAACCTTTTTATCTTGATAAGAAAAGCCTACTTCGTTAAAACAGATAGCTTTTTCGAATTTGTCAATAGAAATCGCGTCAATAGCATCTTTAATGGCAGGTTTCTCATCTATTAGTTCTAACACACGCTCTCCCGCAGCTATTCCCGAATGAATGTTACTAAACGAATCAGTAATTGCTTTTGCCGGGCGCATTACCTGAGAAAACATTGCTATATATGCAATAAATGAAGCTGCATCTAGCTCTTCACTACCGCTAAGCACTAAGTTTCCGCCATATAGAACTAATGCAGCAACCATTAAAATCCCTAATAATTCAGATACGGGAGAACCAAGTTGTTGTCGCCTAGCCATTCTTTTACCCAATTTAGAATAATAGGTGTTCTCCTCGTGAAATCGATCTTTCACATAACTTGTGGCATTAAATGCTTTAATAATTTTCACACCAGACAATGCTTCATCCAAATAGCTAATCATCTTACCATAAACTTGTTGGGCCTCGGTGGCCTGTTCCTTAAGCTTACGAACAATAAGAGAAATGATGAATGCTGAGATTGGGATAACCAATATAGCAAAAAATGTCAGCTTGTAACTAATTGCAAAAAGCCAAATAATGTAGAATATAAGCTGCAAAGGCTCCTTGAAAACGACCTGGAGTGTTGATGTTACAGAAAACTGCACCACTTGGACATCAGAAGCAATTTTAGAGATTATATCGCCCTTCCGTTGATTATTAAAATACCCAACATGCAGATCCATCACGTTGTTGAACACTGTTTTTCGAAGGTTAAGCAAGGTATGTATCCGCAAATTTTCCATTATCCTTTGTGCAAGATAGCGGAAGAGATTGCTTAAAAACACGGAACAGACAATTACGATTAATACACGTTGCAATGTACCGTAAGGTCCAAATTGATGACTTAGCTGTTGCGCATAATAATTAAACTGATCAATAAGGTTGTACCAACTTTCCGGTTTCGGAATAAGCTCCCCTTTACCTCCGTCAAGAAATAAAGTATTAAGCAATGGTATAAGTAGTGCAAGATTGAGCGTTCCAAAAAAAACGGTGATAAGCGTGCAAATGATATAGGGTATAGCGTATTTTTCTATCGGTTTTGCGAAAGATAATAATCTTAGATAGGTCTTCATTTAATATTTTTAACCAAAGTTACAAAGTTAACAAAAAGCTGGTACACTGGACGAACTGTTTGTAAAAACATGGTTATCACTCAATTTAAACTTAAGCCTATCAAAAATACTAAAATCGCAAGTTATTTAGTAAATTAGGCCGCTTAATTGGAACACCATGCGTATAGAAGTCGCTAAAAGATTACAACATACTGAAGAATATTATTTTTCTAAAAAATTAAGGGAAATTGATGAACTTAACAAACAGGGCTTCAATGTCATTAATTTAGGTATTGGGAGCCCTGATCTTCCTCCTCATCCTTCGGTTATTGAAGCGCTGAATTATTATGCTTCGCTCCCTAACACACATGCGTATCAAAACTACAAGGGTATTCCTGCATTGAGAAATGCAATCGCTGCCTGGTACAAAAAGTTTTATGATGCTGATATAAACCCTGAAACAGAGGTGCTCCCGTTAATCGGGTCTAAAGAGGGTATCATGCACGTATGTATGACTTACTTACAAGAAGGAGACGAAGTGCTTATTCCCAACCCAGGATATCCAACCTATAGCGCTGCTGTAAGGCTTACAGGTGCTGAAGGCGTATATTATAACTTAAAGGAAGAGAATAAATGGCTTCCAGATTTTGAGGAATTGGGGAAACAAGACCTAAGTAATGTTAAAATTATGTGGATAAACTATCCGCATATGCCCACTGGCGCACAAGCGAGTCAAACATTTTTCCAAGAATTGGTTTCTTTTGCCAGGAAGCATAACATTTTAATCTGTCATGATAATCCATACAGTTTTATACTGACTGATCAACCTAGTAGCCTTATGTCTGTTGATGGAGCGAAAGATGTCGCTATTGAATTAAATTCTTTCAGCAAATCCAGCAATATGGCCGGATGGCGGGTAGGCATGCTCATCGGTAATCAAGAGCGCGTTAATGAGATTTTAAGGTTTAAGAGCAACATGGACTCGGGCATGTTTTTACCACTTCAGATGGCCGCTGTAAAAGCACTAGCACTTGATAAAGACTGGTATGCTGATCTGAACAACATATACAGGGCCCGAAGAGCTAAAGTTTATGTTTTACTTGATCTGCTCAATTGTACTTATGACATCAACCACGTGGGCATGTTCGTTTGGGCTAAAATACCGCAACAATATGAGGACGGCTATCAACTCAGTGATAAAATACTAAGTGAATCGACCGTATTCATAACTCCTGGCGGAATCTTCGGAAGTGCTGGTAATTCTTACATACGTGTAAGCTTATGTACCTCTGAGGAAAAGCTTCAGGAAGCTATTGATAGAATAAAATTGATATAATTTATTTAAATCCAATAAAAAATGAATATTGCTATAGTAGGTGTTGGGCTTATAGGAGGTTCAATTGCGCTTGCTTTAAAAAATAAGGATTTCGTAACAAAGGTTATTGGCGTTGATAAGGACGAAACCAATCTTACAAAAGCGTTAAATATAGGTTTTATAGATGAGGTACAATCATTAAATGAAGCGATAAAACATACAGATGTACTCATCCTGTCTACTCCCGTTGATGTGATTTGTAATATACTTCCAGATATACTAGATAAGATTAATGATCAACAAGTGGTGATGGACATGGGATCTACTAAAGAGAAGTTGTTGGCAATTATTGATAAGCATCCTAAACGAGGACGGTTTGTGGCATGCCACCCCATGGCCGGTACAGAATATTCAGGGCCTGAGGCTGCCTTACCTAATCTATTTTCAGGAAAGACAATGATTTACTGCGACGCGACAAACAGTGACGAAGATGCATTCGATATTGCAGAAAGTATCATAGATCAGTTGGAAATGAATACAGTTTTTATGAATGCTAAAGAGCATGATATCCATACTGCCTATGTTTCTCACATATCGCACATCACCTCATTTGCTTTAGCACTGACAGTGTTGGAAAAAGAAAAATCACAAGGACGGATTTTCGAGCTGGCAAGCTCAGGTTTTGAGTCTACCGTACGTTTAGCAAAAAGCTCGGCAGACATGTGGATTCCTATTTTTAAGCAAAATCGTAAAAACGTTATGGATGTACTGGCGGAGCACATTAGACAACTCCAGAATATGCAAAATCTATTGGAAAAAGAAGACTATCAGTCCTTTTATAAACTTATAAAGAAATCAAATAAAATCAAGAGAATACTTAAATAAGAGAATTTAAATAACTGGCGGGTAAAATAGAGTGGCTAGCTATGAGCTAACCATTTATCATGAGCAAATGAAAAACTAATTTCTGTTTAAAACATTAATTTCAAAACAAGCATAAAGCGCTGCAGTTTCTGTTCGAAGGCGAGTATTTCCTAAACTTATGGGCCTAAACCCTTGGGCTAAAGACAGGTCGACTTCATTTAGACTGAAGTCACCTTCGGGACCTATGAGTATGCATACATTGCTATTTGGAACGACGACATCTGTGAGGTACTCTTTTTCCTGATCTAAACAATGTGCTATAAAGCCTTGGCCTAAATCCGTTCTTTTCAAAAACTCATTTAACTTTGTTGCTTCGTTAAGTTTCGGATGATAAGCTGTTAGTGATTGCTTTACCGCCGCGGTGATCACCTTCTGTAAACGTTCTGTTTTAACTTCTCTTCGTTCGGAGTGCTCACAAATTAAGAGAGAGATTTCGTCTATACCTATTTCTGTTGCCTTTTCAAGGAACCACTCTAAACGATCAATATTTTTTGTAGGTGCAATTGCTATATGCAAATAATGATTTCGTTTCCCAAATTCGGGTAAGATAGACAAAATCTTAATTCTTGCGCGTTTTGGATGAGCTTCTTGCAGCAGGCCCTTATATAAATGTCCTTTCCCGTCGATTAAGGAGACCTCATCGCCTTCTTTCAGTCGTAGGACTCGTGTACAATGTTTACTTTCCTCTTCGCTGAGCGTATATTCAGCTTTATTAGGTACGATATCTGGTGTGTAAAAAAAATGCACTGCAATGTATTATCAAGATTCTTCCTCTTCACTTCCATCCACACGAGGTAGTGATTCCAACTTGACATATTCAATGTTTTGTTGAGTCTTTTTTAGAATGGTAAAGACATATCCATGATATTCTTTCCGTTCTCCAACATCAGGGATTTTATCAAAAACTGTTATCACTAAACCGGAAATAGTATCATACTCAGGGCTCACAGGAAGCTCATATGGCAAGAACTCGTTCACATCATGTACACTAGCGGCCGCTTCAACTATGTATTCCGTATCTGAGGCTTTCTCAACGATTGGCTTTTCCTCATCATATTCATCTTGAATCTCTCCAACGAGTTCTTCCACAATATCTTCTAGTGTAACCATGCCGGCTGTTCCACCAAACTCATCCAATACGATTGCTATTTGAATGCGTTTCAACTGAAACTCACTCATTAAATCGTTTATTTTTTTATTCTCGGCAATGAAATATGGCTTGCGAATAATTGTTTTTAGCACAAACTCCTTCTTATTCACCATAAGTGGCAAAATATCCTTCGCATGAACAATACCTACAATTTTATCTATTGTTTCATCATAAACAGGAATCCTAGAGTACCCTTCGCTAATGATTGTCTCCAATAACTCTTCTCGAGGGCTGCTTAATTCAATCCCAACAATTTTAGTTCTCGGCACCATTATGTTCTTAACGACCCGTTCATTGAAATCAAAAACATTTTTTATAAGTTCATGTTCCACCATATTTAGCGCTCCGCTTTCTTTCCCCTGATCGAGTAAATACTGCAATTCCTCCGTAGAATGATGTGCTTCATGAACGGGCGAACCGAAACCTAATACTCTTAAAATAAAATTCGCAAAGCCGTTTAATATCCAGATAAAAGGACGGAAAATAATATAAAAAAACCGTAGGGGAACAGAGAGTGCCATCGTTGTTCCGATTGGACGTTGAATAGCTATTGACTTAGGTGCCAACTCTCCAAAAACAATGTGTAATACTGTGATGATGGAAAATGCCAGAACGTGGCCTAAATTAGTGGCAATAGAACCAGAAAGTTCCACATTGAAGAGCGCAAAAACCTTGTGGACGATTTCTGTCATTACCGACTCTCCCACCCAACCTAAACCCAAGGAAGCAAGCGTTATACCTAATTGAGTTGCGGCAAGATATCCATCTAAGTGTTGCGTTATATGCTTGGCTATTTTTGCCACGCTATTACCTGATTTAGCCTTTACTTCTATTTGTGAAATTCTAACTTTCACAATAGCAAATTCTGCTGCAACAAAGAAACCATTGAGCAGTACCAGAAATAACGTAACAAAAATTTGGAAGCCCATGGACCTTATTTGTTAATAAACGTATTCTGATAGAGTTCTAAACTCTCCTGTATACAGGTATAAGCAAACGATTTCCCCATCCATTTTTCAATTGTAACATTTTTCCCTTCCAGCGCTTTGTAATCCTGGAAAAACCTAACAATTTCTTTCATAGTGTGAGGAGGCAACTCCGATAAGTCATTTATATAATTTGCCGACATGTCATTTTTTGCCACCGCAATAATTTTATCATCCTGCTCACCTCCATCAACCATATGCATAACGCCAATCACCTTTGCTTCTATAATAGACATTGGAATTACATCTACAGAACAAATCACCAATATATCAAGCGGATCCTTATCATCACAATAGGTTTGCGGTATAAATCCATAATTTGCCGGATACATTACAGACGAAAACAGTACACGATCCAGCTTAAGCAGGCCGCTTTCTTTGTCTATTTCGTATTTCGCTTTTGATCCTTTAGGTATTTCAATAATTGCATTTACAGAAGAAGGGACGTCATCGCCAGGAGAAACGTCATGCCACGGATGTGCGTTGTTCATATAATTTATTCTTTCTAAATTTTACTGTGTTTAATCCTCTTTATTAGAAGTTTTACTTAATTTTCTTTTTATGATGGTAATAATAATCGGGGCTGTTGCTAATACAACAAAACCGATCACAATGTACTCTATGTACTCAACTATTTGAGGAAACTTCTTTCCTAAATAATATCCTGCCAATGTTAACACAAGGACCCATAAAAAACTTCCTATTATATTAAATAAAACGAATTTTTTGAAATCCAGACGCACTACACCAGCAAATATTGGAGCAAAGGTACGTATTATTGGCATAAATCTTCCCAAAATAAGGGCAGTACCTCCATATTTATTATAAAACTCCTCAGCCATTACAATATATTTTTGTTTAAACAGCCAGGTATCTTTTCTTTTAAAAAGCATTGGCCCCGTACGCCAGCCAAACCAGTACCCCACAAAATTACCTAAGATGCCAGCAATTATCATTCCTAAACATAAAGAAAAAATAGACACTTCTAGAAGGCCCGAAGCAGTAAACAATCCTGCCAGGAATAACAAATAATCTCCCGGTAAAAAGAAACCAAAAAAGAGACCAGTTTCAGCAAAAATAACGAACAATATGAGGTAGAAGCCTCCTGACCTGATCATGGTCTCAGCATCTAAATATTGAAAAATGGATAACCAGAATTCTTGCATATATAGCTACAAAGCTACTAATTATAAATCCAAACCAACGATAAATTTACTTCCTACCTACTTCGTTGGGTTTTTGATGTACTTAGATAAGATGAGTGAGAAAATCGGGGTATATTCCTAATATGAGCGTTAAAGCTGCCGCAATGAAGAGCACAGTTTTATAATTCATGTCTATGGAAATTTGATCATTAATTTCGGCTTCTCTAAAGTACATATTAATAATAACATGGAAATAATAGAAGATGCCAATCGCCGCATTTATTGCCGCTAAAACAACCAAAGCTATATGAAGATTACTCAAGGCTTCTGAAAACATCATAAATTTACCTATGAATCCGGCCGTCAGGGGAATACCGGCTAATGAAAGCATAGATAGTGTTAGTACAAGCGCCATCAGCGGATTGGATTTTCCTAATCCATTGAAAGCTTCAAAATGCTCGCTTCCTCTATTTCTCTTTACCACAATCAATACGGCGAATGCAAGAACGGAAGCGACAGAATAAGCGGCAGCATAAACTAACATTGCTCCACTTGCTTGAACACCCATGTTAAGTATTGCAAACAGCATATAGCCTGCATGTGAAATACTCGAATACGCTAACATTCTTTTAAAGCTAAGTTGTACCAATGCGCTAATATTTCCTATAAATAAGGTAATGATAATCATCACTAGTAGTATAGGTACCCAAAAACTTTGCAGCTGATCAAAGCAAGTTATAAAGAGGCGTAGGAACCCAGCGAATGCCGCTGTTTTTACTACTGTACTCATGAAAGTAGTAACTAAAATTGGCGATCCGTCGTAAACATCAGGTGTCCAAAAATGAAACGGCGCCGCCCCCACCTTAAATGCAAGTCCAACAATTAGAAACAATATTCCGGCATAAAACATAGCTGGTAATTGTCCGGAATTGGTAGTAACGTAATTCTTGATTTCCGTAAGGTCAAAAGAGGCACTTGCGCCATAAAGCAACGCAATACCAAATAGTAAGAAGCCAGTAGAGAAAGCTCCCATCAAGAAATATTTTAAAGATGCTTCGTTAGACGCCAAATCTTTTTTCCTTATACCAGCTAATATATATAAAGCAACAGACATGATTTCTATACCAATAAAAAGCATGGAAAGGTTATGAAAAGACACGACCAACAACGCACCCGTTAACGAAAAAATAATCAACGCGTAATATTCGGCAATATTAGCGCTAATTTTATCAAAGTATCCTTTAGATAGTAGGAGAATAAGGCCTGTTATGAAAATAATTAATATTGAAAAAGCCAAAGAAAACTTATCAAACAGCACCATACCGTTGAATATCGGTTCGGCCTCTTCGTTCCATAATCTCAATTCAAACACTAGGGCAGCCATCAATCCAATTAATGATACAGAAAGCAAGGCATTACGAAGTTTGAAAATCCCTAAGTATAAAACCAATATTGCTAATAAAGACAATGTAATAATTGCACTCATTTGTTTTCTTTTATTTCTTTACCAGATTAACAACCCAGTATTTAATTAATAACCAATTTTTACTTGTTCTACCAAATTTGACACGGCGGCCTCTGATAAATGCAATAGCGGTTTAGGATAAACGCCTATTCCTACTATCAAAGCGACAAGAATTGCAAACACCAACAGTTCACTTCCTGCTATATCTCGGAATATACCTGCTTTCTGATTCGTATCTCCCAACATTACACCTTGGTACATACGTAACATATATACAGCTCCAAGTATAATGGTTAAACCAGCAAATATGGCTGTCCAGATACCCGCCTGATAAACGCCCATTAACAATAAGAATTCTCCAATGAAACCATTTGTTAAAGGGAGTCCTATTGCGCCAAGTATAATGATCAGAAAGACAATTGCCAATCGAGGAGCCACTTTTGCAATTCCTCCCATATGCTGCATCTCCCTGCTTCCAAACTGCCGTGACACAATTTCTACTACAAAGAATAATCCTATCACACTAATACCGTGATTAACCATTTGAATCATAGCCCCTTGGAGCCCTTGAACATTCCAAACGAATACACCAGCAGCGATTAAACCAACGTGTGCGATAGAAGAGTAAGCAATTAATCGTTTTAAGTCTTGTTGCTGAAAAGCTATGATAGAAGCATAGACAATACCAATGATCGCCAATATCATTGCTAGATGTCCATACTGGCTTACACCTAGAGGAGCGATTGGTATTAACCAACGTATTAAGCCATAAACACCCATCTTTAACATGATTCCCGAGAGCAACATAGTACCGGCCATTGGCGCTTCAACATAAGTATCAGGTTGCCAGGTATGAAAAGGAAATAATGGCATTTTAATTGCAAAAGCCACAAAAAATGCCCAGAAGATATATCGCTGGGTTTTTTCATCTAAATCCAATTCGTAAAATGAAGTTAATTCATAATTAGCTGTTGGCACCTGTGTATATAGATAAATAATAGCTATTAACATGAGTAAACTGCCAGAAAAGGTATAAATGAAAAATTTCAATGTTACACGAATCCTATTCACTCCTCCCCAAAGACCGCATATAAAATAGATAGGAATAAGCGCTATTTCCCAGCCTACATAGAACAAAAAAGCATCTAGGGCTGTAAATACCAGCAGCAAACCCGTCTGCATAAACAGCATTAGTGCATAAAATCCACCTTTTTGTTGTTGACCGAATGTGCTTAAAATAATTAATGGGACAAGACCATTCGTTAAGATAACTAAAGGTAAACTAATACCATCCAAACCTATGTGAAAATGAATACCGAGACTTGGAATCCATGGTATATTCTGCTCAAATTGTTTACTTGCATCAGGTATAAAGGCGACCAGAAAAGGAACTGTCAAAGCAAGCGTAAGTACTGAGAAGATAAGAGCGATTGACTTTGCTGTGCCCGATTTTTTTACAAAGGCAAGCAAAAGGGCTCCAAAGACTGGTAATAAAAGAAGTAAAGCTAAGTTATTCATGAAAATTCAGTTACCTTAATCTAATTAAATTATAAATAGTCCGTAAGCGAGCAGCACTATAACACCTATAACCATAAAAAAAATGTAATAGCCAACATTCCCTTGCTGCAAAAGCCTTATTAACTTACCAGATTGAGAAGCTCCTTGCCCCAGCGCATTCACAAATCCGTCTATTGTCTTTTTGTCTATAATTTTGAAGAAAAAGCTCGATAAAATGTTCAATGGCTTTACAATGATCGCATCATAAAGCTCATCAATATACAATTTATGATAAGACAGCCTAGTCAAACCACCCCTATTTTCATGATCAGCAGCTGGAACTACACCTTTCGACACATAGGTTATATAGGCATATATAGCCATTCCTATTGCAGCAATAGCAGAAGCTCCCATTAAAATATATTCGGTAGAATGGGATAAGTGGGCAGCACTCAGCTTCGAAGCAGAGGCGTCAAACACGGGTTGAAGGAATGTGGCAAGCCCCATAGTTCCACCCAAAGCTTGAGGGACATTCAATATTCCTCCTATGATAGACAACGCTGCCAAAACCATAAGTGGGAGTGTCATAGATATTGGAGACTCATGCACGTGTTTTTCTTGTTCATATGTTCCTCTAAAGTTACCGTAAAAAGTAAGGAATAACATTCTGAACATATAAAAGGCAGTGAATAGTGCACCGATAAATCCTAGCATCCAATATAATTGATTGTGACCAAAGGCATGTGCTAAAATCTCATCCTTTGAGAAAAAGCCAGCTAAAGGAGGAATCCCAGCAATTGCTACGGTTCCAATGAACATTGTTGCAAAAGTAATGGGTAGCTTCTTTTTAAGATTACCCATCATCCGCATATCCTGTTCGTTACTCATAGCATGGATCACTGAACCAGCTCCCAAAAATAGGAGGGCCTTAAAAAACGCATGTGTAATAACATGAAAAAACGCACCAGTAAAAGCCCCTACTCCCAGACCGAGAAACATATATCCTAATTGAGATACCGTTGAATAAGCAAGTACTTTCTTAATATCATTTTGCGTCAGCGCAATAAAAGCTGCAAGAAGAGCCGTTGCCAGGCCTACAATAGCGATGATCTCCATCGTTACAGGGGAGAGCACGAACATAATATTAGAACGCACTATTAAGTAGATACCTGCAGTTACCATTGTTGCTGCGTGTATTAAAGCCGATACAGGTGTCGGCCCTGCCATCGCGTCAGGCAGCCATGTAAATAATGGAATCTGAGCCGATTTACCCGTTGCGGCGATAAACAATAACAACGTGATTAAGAACAGAGTAGCATTACCCACTTCTAACTGCGCCGCTTTTGGCAAAACAGCTGAGAATTCGAGTGAACCAAACGTGTTAAAAATAAGAAATATGGCAAGCAAGAAGCCTAAATCGCCTATTCTGTTCATTACGAACGCTTTTTTTGCGGCACTGGCATAATCCACTCGGTGGTACCAAAAGCCAATCAATAAATAGGAGCATAATCCCACGCCTTCCCAGCCAATAAACATCACTACATAATTAGATCCTAATACGAGTAGGAGCATAAAGAAAATGAACAGATTGAGGTAAGAAAAGAATTTACCAAAACCAGCGTCATGTTTCATATAAGCAGTTGAATACAAATGAATAAGGAATCCAATTCCCGTTACAATAAGTAACATGATAGCGCTTAGTGGATCTACAAGAAACGAAAGTGAGATATGCAGGTTTCCCACATTGATCCATTCAAAAACCGTCTGTGTAAAGGAAGCAATTTCTCCAGACTTTCTTGCAGCGTACACAGTACTAAAAGCTCCACAGCTCAATAGAAAAGATGCTAGAATAGTTCCACACCCTACAATAGAGATAATGGGTTTTGACAATACATTTCTACCTATTCCATTAATTGCGAAACCTATTAAGGGAAAAAGCACTATCCAAATTAAACTATTCATACTTATGTTCGTTATTCGTTACTGGTTATTCGTTATTGGTTGTGTTATTAGTTCTTGGTATCAAGATGTAAGACAAAAGTATCAAGACAAATTCATTACTCCTTAATTTACAAATATGTTTCATCGTCACGACTCATAACAGCTAACATACTTAACCTAATTACCATTTCAACTTATTTAGCAAGTTTATATCGATTGATTTTGTATTTCTATATACCATTACAATAATAGCTAAGCCCACAGCCACTTCTGCTGCTGCCAGTGCCATAATAAAAAAGACAAAAACCTGTCCTGAAGCATCTCCATGGTAGGCAGAGAAGGCCGCTAACAAGAGATTAACGGCATTTAACATGAGCTCGATAGACATCATGATAATAATGACATTTCTTCTTATTAAGACGCCTATTACGCCAATAGTAAAAATAATACTACTTAAAAGAATATAATGATTAAGGGGAATTCCCTGTATATCTTGTATAATAGCTTCCATTTAAATATCTTTAGGTTCTTTTTTTGCTAATAAAACAGCTCCTACCATTGCCGTTAACAATAAGATAGATGAAATTTCGAACGGTAATAAAAATTCCTTGAATAAAACCTTGCCTAAGTTATCCACCAAACCTATCTCCGGATTTTTAAGAACTACGGGGTTAGAAACTTCCAAGACCTTAACGGACCCCGCTATAGTAACTAATAAGCACATACCTGCGATGGTACCGATTGCCTTAACCAATACCGATTTCATAGGTTCCGTTTCTTTATTTAGATTGAGCAGCATGAGTACAAAAAGGAATAAAACCATTATTGCTCCCATATAAACAATGAAATTCACCACCGCTAGGAATTGCGCATTTAACAGAATATAGTGTACAGTAAATGTAAAGAAGGTAATCACCAAATAAAGCACGCTATGTACTGGATTTTTGGTTGTAATTACCATTACTGCAAAAAATATAGAAAGAAAGGCTATAAAATAAAATAAGCTCATTTTAAGTTCACGTTGTTAATTTGATTAGTTAATCTCTTGTTTAAGGTTTGCCATCTCTAACAAATTGACATCAAACCTTTCTTCCACTAATTTATTTTTCCCGTATATAAAATCCTTCCGTAAATAATCGGCCGGCACGTGCGGACCATCTAAGTAAATTGCTTCTTTAGGACAAGCTTCTTCACAAAGGCCACAAAAAATACAACGCAACATATTTATTTCGTATACAGCGGCATATTTTTCCTCCCTATAAAGATGTTCTTCACCTTTTTTACGTTCAGCCGAAATCATGCTAATTGCCTCAGCGGGACAAGAAAGCGCACATAAACCACAGGCAGTACACCGCTCCCTTCCTTCTTCATCTCGCTTCAGCGAGTGCATACCCCGATAATTCTTGGAATATGGTCGTTCTACTTCCGGATAAGACACTGTAGCTTTCTTTTTAAAGAAGTGCCGTATTGTAATGCGCATTCCTTTTATAATTGCCGGAAGATACATACGCTCCCAGAAATTCATAGGTTTCTGCTCCAATACCTTTTTTCTATTACTTAAAGATTCCATCTTTTATCCTTTCTCTTTATATTACGCTATACAAATGCATATACCTGATCGGTTACCCCTGTTAGCGTTACCAGTAAGTATCTTTTATTAACGTTATTATACCTGTAAGCACAATATTTGCTATAGCTAAAGGTATGAGAATTTTCCAGCCAAGATTCATCAACTGATCATACCTAAAGCGCGGTAGTGTCCATCGAATCCACATAAAAAAGAATATGAATGCAAAAATTTTCAGAAAAAATGCGAGCACACCGATAATGGTTATCCAATTTTGAGATAATCCGAGGTCATTCATAAACGGGAAGTTATACCCCCCAAAATACAAGGCTGACATAACAGCAGAGGATACAAACATGTTGATATATTCTGAAAACATGTAGAGTCCTAATTTCATGGACGAATACTCTGTATGATACCCTCCTACCAATTCTGTTTCGCATTCAGGTAAATCAAAAGGGACTCGATTACATTCGGCAAAAGCACACGTTACAAAGATGATAAAGCCAAGCGGTTGAACCCATATATTCCAATTTACAAAACCGCTCTGTTGTGCAACGATATCTTTAATAGACAAAGTTTGCGTAACCATCAGAAGTGCGATGATGGATAAGCCCATTGCAATTTCATAGCTAATACTCTGTGAAGCTGCACGAATAGCACCCATTAAAGAAAATTTATTATTTGAAGCCCATCCGCCCAACATAATACCATACACACCTAACGCAATCACGCCAAAAACATATAAGATCCCCACATTGATGTCTGCCACCTGTAAGTCAATCACCCGATCGCCAATTGTTAACTGCTGCCCCCAAGGAATGACCGCACTGCTAATACAAGCGGTAATAATGGCTATTGTTGGCCCCGCAATAAATAAGCTTTTATGCGCCCCTGCCGGAATAATTTCTTCTTTAAAGAAGAATTTACCACCATCCGCCAGCGGTTGTAAAATTCCGAATGGCCCCGCACGATCAGGACCATTTCTATCTTGCATAAACCCTGCTACCTTCCTCTCCGCAAGCGTAGAATACATGGCAATTACCAAAGTAAGCACGAAAACAATTGTAATTAATACGAATTTTTCTATAATAAATGCTGTTTCCATTGCACTGTTTTAATGATCAGTTTTTATTTAATTAGTCGGTTTATTTATAATCGCACTGAACGTTCAAACTGATACTTATTTGCTTCTTTTAATGTTGGATTTTCTTTAATAACCTGTAGCGGCTTTAAGTTCTCATAATGGTTCGATGAAATAACCGACGTATGTGCTACGGCTCTTGGCCCTTCAATAGCCCAATCAGCTGTATGTTTTTTCTCAAACCTACAGGTATTACAAATAAATTCTTCCACCTCACCATACTGGTCTTTACGCGCTGTTACCCGCAGAACCTCTTCTCCCTTATACCATAAGGTAACTTTACCAGAACAAGTTGGACAATCGCGATGTGCTTCTACCGGTTTTGTAAACCATACCCTGTTCTTAAAACGAAAGGTCCGATCGGTAAGTGCTCCTACCGGACATACGTCGATTACATTACCGGAAAAGTCATTATCAATCGCCTTTTCGATATAAGTTGAAATTTCAGCGGCATCCCCTCTGCCCAAAATACCATGTACCCGTTGATTCGTCAATTGATCAGCAGTAAATACGCATCGATAACAAAGAATACATCTTGTCATGTGTAGTTGTATTTTATCTCCTATATCAATTTTATCAAAAGTTCTTCTCTCGAACTCGTAACGAGTAGAAACGGCCCCATGTTCAAAACCTAAATCTTGCAAATGACATTCACCCGCCTGATCGCATATCGGGCAATCTAAAGGATGATTGATAAGTAACATCTCCACCACCCCCTTTCGAGCTTCTATCACTTCATTCGAAGTGATATTCTGAACTTCCATACCATCCATCACAGTTGTACGGCAAGAAGCAACTAACTTAGGCATGGGTCTCGGATCTTTTTCCGACCCCTTGCTTACCTTTACCAAACATGTACGGCATTTACCTCCACTACCCTCTAACTTCGAATAATAGCACATGGCTGGCGGGACAATGTCTCCACCAATCTTTCTTGCTGCATTTAGTATGGTTGTTCCTGGATCAACTTCAACAGGAATACCATCAATACTTACTTTTATCTTTTCGTTATCAGCCATAATTTTAGCTTTTAGCAAATAGCTATTTAACTTAATTTATCCAAACAAGGACCCCGTAGTACAATTAAATAACCGGTTCTAGAGGATCTGCATAATGTGCCAATCCGTAATTTCCGGTTTGGGATTCTTCGCCATGTGTAACATGCCATTCAAACTCATCTCTAAAATGTCTTATTGCACTTGCTACCGGCCATGCGGCGGCATCTCCAAGCGGACAAATTGTATTCCCTTCTATCTTCTTTGAAACATCCACCAATAAGTCCATATCACTCAAGTTACCATGACCATGCTCCAAGCGATGTAGGACTTTTTCCATCCAACCGGTCCCTTCCCTACACGGCGAACATTGTCCGCAACTTTCATGATGATAAAAACGTGTAAAATTCCAAGTATTCCGAACGATACATTGATCTTCATCAAATACTACAAACCCGCCAGAGCCAAGCATCGTTCCAGTGGCAAATCCACCATCTGCTAACGATTCATAGGTCATTAAGCGGTTATCTCCTTTTGCTGTTTTTAAAATAAGATTTGCTGGAAGTATGGGAACAGATGATCCACCTGCAACAACAGCTTTCAATCTCTTGCCGTTTGCTATTCCTCCACAGTATTCGTCTGAATAAATAAATTCTTCAACGGGTACTCCCAACTCAATTTCATAAACACCAGGCTTGTTAATATTGCCAGACGCTGAAATTAATTTCGTACCTGTACTCCTCTCAATACCAATTTTAGCATATTCTTCCGCGCCAATATTCAATATAGGTACAACGGCAGCAATAGATTCAACGTTATTAACTACCGTTGGACAGTTATATAATCCTGCAATAGCAGGAAAAGGCGGCTTTATGCGAGGGTTTCCCCGTTTCCCTTCTAATGATTCTAATAATGCGGTTTCTTCTCCGCAGATATAAGCACCGCCACCTGGCTGCACATACAATTCAAGATCATAACCAGAGCCGAGGATATTTTTACCCAAAAACCCAGCGGCTTTTGCTTCTTCAATTGCTCTTTCTAAAATTCTAATTTGAGGCATCATTTCACCGCGCACATAAATATAGGACGTTTTTGCACCAAGCGCATAGCTCGAAACGATCATTCCCTCTATCAATGCATGTGGAATGTGGGTCATTAAATAACGATCTTTAAATGTCCCAGGTTCCGATTCGTCCGCATTACAAACCAAATAACGCGGTACACCCTCTGGCTTAGCTAAAAAACTCCATTTCATGCCTGTGGGAAAGCCTGCTCCGCCTCTTCCACGCAAACCAGATTTTTTCACCTCCTCCACTACATCTTCCGGGCTCATGTTTTTTATTGCCTTTTCAACAGCACGATACCCCCCCTTCTCGCGATAAACGGCTAAAGTGTTTATCTGGGGTACATTTATATGTTCTAATAATAGTTTTCGAGCCATTTTATTAATTACTATTATGTTAAAGCCTTGCTTAACCTTTGTTTCTTAAACTTTCAACTAACTGATCAACACCTTCTTCTGTAAGATGTTCATGATAGGTGTACTCAGGTCCTATCTGGAGTACTGGTCCCATTCCACAAGCAGCAACGCATTCTATGCCACGCCAGCTAAACAAGCCATCGGGCGTTACTTCATTCTCCTTAACACCTAATCGGTTTTCGATATGTTTCATAATACGTTCTGCTCCAACTAGGCAACAAGGACCTGTCCTACAGACTTCTAAAACATACTTCCCCCTTGGTTGAAGAAAAAACATAGTATAAAAAGTAGCTACCTCATAAACTTCTATCGGTTCAATTTTGAGGTAACTGGCAACCTTATCCATTGCGGTAACGCTTAACCAGCCAAATTGAGCCTGTACTAAATGTAACATCGGCAACAAGGCAGATTTCTGTCTACCTTCCGGATATCGTTTTACCAACTCATCAAATTTGCTGATCAGATCTTCCTGAAATTCGACGGGTTCGTTTTTCTTTACACTAAGCATCTAATTCTCCTGCAATAACGTTTAAACTACTCATGTTAATTATAGCATCTGAAAGTAACATCCCACTACTCATAGGGGCATACATCTGATAATTAATAAAAGAAGGTCTTCTAAAATGCAATCTATAAGGAGACCTTCCTCCGTCACTAATAAGATAAAAACCTAACTCACCATTTCCACCCTCTACAGCATGGTAAACTTCCGTTTTAGGTGTATCTATTTCGCCCATTACAATTTTGAAGTGATAGATTAACGCTTCCATATTATTATAAACCTGTTCTTTTGGAGGTAAATAAAATGCTGGTACGTCTGCGTGGAATATACCTTTCGGCTCTTTTTCTATTTTTTCCAGGGCTTGTGCGATAATTCGAAGGCTCTGACGCATTTCTTCGTTCCGAACCATATATCGATCGTATACATCTCCGTTTTCTCCAACTGGAATATCAAAGTCAAATTCTTCATAAGAAGAATAAGGTTCATTTGCTCTAACATCGTAATCAACTCCCGTTGCTCTCAATATCGGTCCGCTCCAGCTATAACTTAATGCCGTTTCGGGACTAACGCTTGCTACTCCTGCCGTACGTTCTATGAAAATCCGGTTTCTATTAAACAAATCTTCAAATTCTGCCAATACAGGCGGATATCGTTTGATAAATTCCTTTATTTTCTGGAAGGCTACTTCATTAAAGTCACGTTCAAAACCTCCAATTCGACCAATGTTAGTTGTCAGCCTAGCGCCGCATATCTCTTCAAATATTTCGTAGATGAACTCCCTTTCTTGCATTACATAGAGAAAACCCGAAAAGGCGCCCGTATCCACTCCTAAAATTCCGTTGCAAATAATGTGATCGGCAATACGAGCAAGCTCCATAATGATAACACGCATATATTGAACACGCTTCGGAATCTCAATTCCCAGCAGTTTTTCCACGGTCATATGCCAACCCATATTATTGATCGGCGACGAACAGTAATTAAGTCTATCCGTTAACGGTGTTATCTGATAATAAGGCCTATGCTCCGCTATTTTTTCAAAAGCCCTATGTATATAACCGATAGTGGAAACCCCACTAACTATTCTTTCGCCATCTACCTGCAATACATTTTGAAACACACCATGTGTAGCAGGGTGCGTTGGTCCTAGATTAAGGGTAACCAATTCATCTTGCGGATCATTGTCTTCAAAAATCGGATGGTTTGGTTTAACAACAGGCTTAAACTCGCTCATAACATAAACTTATCTTCCAAAGAAAAAATCTTTCTTATCTACTCTATTAGGATCTTCCAGCGGATATTCTTTCCGCATAGGAAAGACTTCCATATCATCTACATTCAATATTCTCCTCAAATCGGGATGCCCTGTAAAGATTACACCGAAGAAATCATACGTTTCTCTTTCCATCCAATTTGCACCATTCCACAAAACGGTAGCAGACGGAATTTCGGGTTTGCCTCCATCCAAAAACACCTTTACTCGAATACGGACATTATGCTTTAAGCTATGTAAATGATAAACAACGGCAATACTCAATGATTGTGAAGGATAATGGACGGCCGTAATATCAGTTAGATAGATAAATTGAAGGTCCTTATGCGTTTTCAAAAACTCAAGTACTTCAATAATTTTTTCTTTAGCTGTTTCTACCGCCAATAATCCAAACGCCTCGTCAATACTTTTAACATCGCCTCCAAATTCTTGAGACATCAATTCTAAGAGTGTCTTATTATCTAATCTAGCCATTATGGATACCGTAACTTTCTAACAATGCTTTATATTCATCAGACTCCCTTCTTCTAACGGATTCAGTCCTTACAATGTCCTGTAACCGCATTACACCATCTAGAATGGCTTCGGGTCTTGGTGGACAACCAGGGACATATACGTCCACAGGAATTACTTCGTCAATCCCCTGTAGCACTGAATAAGTATCGAAGATACCTCCACTCGAGGCACATGCCCCTACGGCTATCACCCATCTAGGCTCTGCCATTTGTATATAGACCTGTTTAAGCACAGGGCCCATTTTTTTTGCAATTGTCCCCATGACTAACAACATGTCCGACTGACGAGGGGAGAAACTAGGTCTCTCTGCTCCAAATCTGGCCAGATCATACGTTGACCCCATAGTGGCCATAAACTCAATACCGCAGCAAGAGGTTGCAAAAGGTAAAGGCCATAAGGAGTTTGCTCGGGCTAGCCCAACAGCTTTATCAAGAGTAGTGGCAAAAAAACCTGCCCCTGATACTCCCGGAGGAGCGGGGGCTAATTTTATATCACTCATAATTCACGGTATTAAATGCCAACTGGTCATGGCATTGATATCACAAAAACAACCTACACTTCAAAGGCAGGTATGCTCTCAAATTTAATAATTTAGCACTCAGAAACGACAACTAATGGTTATTTAGAACTGTTCTACAGAAAAGAAAAAGGTTATTAATCCCACTCTAATGCCCGTTTTTTGATAACGTAAATAAAGCCCAGCAATAGAAGCCCCATGAAGATGAACATTTCTATTAGTCCGTCCATTCCAAAGGATCTAAAGTTCACAGCCCAAGGGTACATGAAGATCACTTCAATATCAAATATGACAAAAAGTATAGCTACCATGAAATATTTTATAGAAACAGCTTGCCTTGCATTTCCAATTACTTCTATACCGGATTCGAACGAGCTAAGCTTATTATCTGTACGAAGTTTGGGCCCTATTATATGGGTAACAATGATGGTACCAACGCCAAACCCAGCGGCAACTATCATTTGAAAGAGAATTGGTAAGTAATCTATTGGAGTACTGGTTGTAGCGGCGTCCATAATCTTGTCTTTTTTAATCTGATTACAAACATAAACGATACTTCTGAAAATCACAAGTCTCACTACTAAATACTATCAAATAGCAGTGCCCAGATCTAGCTAGATCTGGGCACTGCTATTAAATGATATGTTATATAATAACTATTTCTTTGGTGCTGCTGCATCTGCACCAGCAGCAGCTGGTTTTAATTGCTCTAACGTTTGTGTAGCATAGGCATTACCAGGCTCAGCCTCTAAAGCTTGCTGTAATTGTTGGCGAGCTTCTTCATATTTTTCCTGGTTTACTAAGTTTGCTGCAATCACGTTATGCGCTTCTGCTCTTGACCTGCCTGCCTTTTGAATAACATCTGGTTCTTTCGTTCCTATTACTTCTAGATATTTCTGATAATGAGGCACCGCCAATCCTTTAGGATTTTGAGGGTCATCATCCAACAATGAGTATGATTTGGCTTTAAACAAATAAGCTTCAGCCATATCAGGCGCTACTTCATTCACTTTATCAAAAGCAACGATGGCGTCATTCAAAATAGCTTTACTTGGTTTTGGTTCTTTACTCAGACCCAACGCATAGTTATAGTACTGCGAGAATCCCCAATAGAATAGGTCATAGTTGTACGTTTTTGATTTCGGCGCCTGAGCGGCAGCTTTAAATAAAGCGCCAGCAAGTGCGAAATTTTTTGCGTCAAACGTTTTCTTTGCTTCGCCGCTTAATTGTTCCGCTAGTTTCCAAGTAGTATCCTTTGCAACCGCTTTACTTAGATTCGCAACTCCTTGTGCCAGCAAAGTCGTATCGGTCGTACTTGAAGCAGAATCTGCAGCTACACGAATCTCCGATAAACCTAAGAAATAGTAGTCATCTGGAATAATTCTGGCTTCCTCTACTTTGGAAAGAAAATCTGTCAAGGCTTTCTGACTAGAAGGGTAGTTACCATTTTCGTAAGCAGCATAACCTAAATAGCGCAAAATACGCGGATTAACTTTATCTACCTTAGCCATCTCGTTCGCTTGTTCTTCCAGGTTCTTATAATCCTTTGCCTTAATCATGAAATCGGCGTAACGCATACGAGAATCTAATGAATAATCGGTCAGATCCATATATTGCTTATAGAACTTCATGCCTTCTTGAATACGGCTGTTATAATCTTCCGTTTTTGTAGCAAATTGTGCGTAAGCGTTATAAGTTTCTGCCAACTCACGATAAGCAGGTGCATATTCAGGATGTTCTTGTGTAATTTTAGTCAAATCTTGCACTGCTTCTGGAAAGGCTCTTGCTTGTTTGGAGATAATGGCCATTTGTACACGTGCACGTGTAAACGTATTATCCAAATCATAAGCATCCCGGAAATTTGTGTAAGCGTTACTTGCATCGCCTAGCCCGAAATAAGCATCCCCTAAAGAGGAAGGAATTAAGGCATCCTTTTGGTTAGCAGCTTTCGCTTTTTCCAAATACGTCAAGGCTTTCTTATAATCAGGCTTCTCCAAATTTGAATTCATGTAGGCCCTACCCACATATAAATTTTCTAAATAGTCTTTCTTTTTAGCTTTTTCTGTTGCTTCTGTAAACAACTTTTCTGCTTCGGCAGTATTATTTTGGGCAAGTGCCACTGCACCTAGGCCCACTTTATTTAGATTCAATTTTGGATCTGCCTCTAAGCCTTGTTGAAAAAAGGTTTTGGCAGAATCAGGATAATCAGTGACCAAATAGATGTCGCCTAGATAAAAATAGTTCTCCGCATCTTTTGGTTTATTCTGAACCAAATTCTTTAAAATGGATTTAGCTTTAGCATACTGCTCGGCGTCTATGGCAACTTGTGCATCTTTAAGACTTTGTGCATAAGAAGCCCCCGATGCTATAAAAGCAATCGCAAGACCTAAACCTGCTGCTCTTCTTATCATTTTCATTGTTCTTTTGTTTTTTAAAAGTCTAATTTACTATTTTCTAATAATTATTTCCCTTGGAGGAATGCTGTCTGGCAATAATCCGGATTTCAAAATCAATCGTTGCCCTCTTTCTCCATATAAAAAAGCTGAAAAGCCGATTCCAATCGCTTCTTTACCCTGCACATTAATGCTATACAACGCACGGGTAAAGGGATACAAATTTAAAGCCAAGTTTGATTGAGTAGGTTTATAGAAGCCATCATCACCAGGTTTTCCCTGCTGGTTTTTAACCCCTAGGGTCTTAATATTCTTGACATAGCCAAGCAAATTCATAGGTGGCCCGGCAATCCAACTAATCCCAACAACTCCCACGCTTTGTGGATTTTCATTCACATATTTTAAAATATCGGCATTGCTTTTTAGCGCGTATACACCCCTTTCAGGTAGCTTATCAACTTTGGCGAGTTTTCTAAAATAGGCAACCGTACTTGAGTTCGCATTATCAAATACCAGGGATTTAACCCCCTCCACGCTTTTACCTTGCATAATTTTAATAATATCATCCACTAAAATAGTAGAGTCACTATTGTTTTTATGTGTAATTACGGCGATCGCATCTGTAGCAAAACGTACAGTTCTCGGATAAATTGTTTTTGCTTTAAAAAAATTCACCTCCTTCTCAGTAAGCTCCCGTGTCATAACTGCTAGTTGCGCCGAGTCTTTTAATAAAGCATTGACCACTTCATTCTCAGATTTTGCAACCATTGTTAGCGCTGCATTTGTATAACTACTTTCAAATACACTTATCTGATCTTCAATCAGAGGAGCAATTGTTTCATCCACAAATATATTTGCTCTACCTGTAAGTATCCCTACGCTATCTTTTGATGGCGTATTATTACAAGACATCAGTAGGAAGCTTGTAACAGCTATACTTGTTAAAATAAGAGCACGTATATTGAACATTCTTAATTAGGCATGTAATGTAAAGCTAACAAAAAATTAAATATCTCCTGTAGTTATCGTGTAAAAAGCGTTCTACTTTTGTATAAAACTGTCGCTTATTACCTGTATCTCTTTCGTTCCAAGCGTTGATTTTGCCATAATCTAGCAAAGCGTAAAAAAGAATAAACGATTAGTAAGATTCCAAATAAAATACGGTATGTACGGTCTAAGCTTAAAGGAAAATCCTCCCAAAAGATGATGATTAATCCCAATACAAAATAAAAGCCGAACATGAAAAGGCCCAAAATGGACAGAAATCGCTTTGAGGGCGATTTCTGCTTATTCGTATTGTTATTTCTACTTTCAAGCATTTAATTACATTCCTTGAAGGTTCAATTTAATAGGAAGTGAATACGATACACGTACCGGACGTCCATTCTGTATTCCTGGTTTCCATTTAGGTGACGACTTTAGCATACGTACGGCTTCTTCACCTGTACCATACTTAAGATCACGTAAAACCTTGATATCTGTTAAAGAACCATCGCGTTCTACCACAAAGGAAACGTGTATTGAACCGTTCACACCTTGCTCTTTCGCCATTTGCGGATAGTTATAATTTTTACCTACCCATTTGTAGAACTCTTGCATACCACCAGGAAAGGTTGGCTGTACCTCCACAGCATTAAAATCCATCACACCTGAACCCTCCTCTGTTACCTGCGCATCTTTTGGTCCTTCACCTACAGGCATATCGATACGAATATCTGCTGTTGGATCACCTGCAATAGTTTTTGGACCTGGATCCGCTTTTTTCAACTGCTCAACAGTTGGCGGTTCTTCATCTCTCACCTGTTCAGCAGGAACCACCTTCGGTGGAGGCATACGCACCTGATCCACACGTGGAGGTGGAGGTTCCACTGGTGGAGGTGGGGGTGGAGCTTCCTCATTTACAGGAGGAGGCTCAGACAGCACCACTTCTGTTTCTATAACTTTTTCCGCCTCATCAACTTGATCGCCTCGAATCGCCTTTATAATCATAGGAGAGGTAATCAAGCCTACGAAAATTAATACACCTATAAGCAAAGCCCGTGCGGTATATTTAGGAGATATGATACGCAAGTCATAAGCACCGTAGGCCTTATTTCGCCCTGCGAAGACTACATCAAGCCACTGCCGTTTAAATATATCTAATTTAGACATTCTTATTTCAATTTTGGGATTTTAGCCCTTGTTAATAAATTCCCTCGCGCTTTAACAACTCAACTTCCGGATTACTAATATCGCCAATCATATATTGTGTTGCGTTAACAATCTTCATTTCGTCGAGAATATCGACCAAATTACGATAGTTGGAATGATCGCTTGGTCTAATAATAACAATTAGACCCTTTCCAGTAGCGGCCTGCACGTCCTTCATTTTCGTCAACAACACAGGTCTGATTCCATTCTTACCATGGTCTACTACCGTAGGGCCATCCAAGGGCTTTTCCAATTGCCCCATGTAATATTCTATTTTGTTATTAGCTCCTAATAGTATGGTCATACTCCTATTATCGGCAACTTCCAGGTTATCCTCTTTATTCTCTTTATCCTTATCAGGCATGTTGATATCCATTGCATGAGGTTTGTTTAAGGAAGTAGTGAGCATAAAGAAAGTAATCAAAAGGAAAGCCAAGTCTACCATCGCTGTTAAATCAACCCTAGGTTGCTGTTTACCACCGGTATTTAATTCTGCCATTTCTTAATTCTCTTTAATGATTAGTTATGATAATCAATTCTTCTCTTCTCCTTTAAGGTTAGTCACCAGACTAAACTTATTAACCTTTTGCCCCTGTAGAATGTCTATCACTTTTTTAATAGCAGGATATTGTTCTTTGGCATCTCCTTTTATAGCAACGCGCATTTCTGCGTTGTTTATTTCTTTGGTTGCATAGCGCGCCGCCAAAATCCACTCGTTCAACTCCGACGGGGTGTTCCCTACGGAATCAGCAGGGATACCTGGCTGTAAGCCTGTTTTGTTACGCTCAGCATTATCCATCGCGATAATTTGCTTCAAGTTTCCGAATGGTACACCAAAGCCTTCCATAAGAGAAAATCGCTCCTTTTCTTGTTGTGAGAACCCTACACTATATTTTTCCGACATCCTTTCGAGCATACGCATCCTTACATTTGGCCCAGTAACACCAAAAAACACTTTCCCATCTCCTCCCACTGTGATCGTACCTAAATTTGTATCAGGCACTTTAATTTGGACAGTTGAGGCAGGAGTATCTACCGGAAGAGGTTCTGGTTGACGAGCCGTTGCTGTAAGAATAAAGAACGTAAGCAATAGGAATGATACATCACACATCGCTGTCATATCGATGGTCGTGCTCGCTCTTTTAACTTTAATCTTTGGCATCTCTTTACGTTTATAAATAAATAAAAATCTTGTTTCTGATATAGTGATGCAAATTCCATTCTATTTCCATAAAGATTATGGAATTTTTTTCACCTTTTTTATTTATGCTTAGAAGCGTAAGTCTGAACAATTGAGAAACCAGCTTCATCAATAGAATAGGTCAACTTATCTATTTTAGAAGTAAATACATTATACATAATAATTGCTAAGGTAGAGGTAAAGATACCAGTAGCTGTATTGATAAGTGCTTCCGAGATACCGTTCGCTAACTGCGCTTGGTCAGGAGCACCACCAGTACCCAATGCGGAGAACGCCTTGATCATACCTGTTACTGTACCTAATAGACCTGTTAATGTACCAATAGAAACTAACGTAGCAATTACAGTTAAGTTCTTTTCTAACATAGGCATTTCAAGTGCCGTTGCCTCTTCGATTTCTTTCTGAATGGCCAATACCGAATGCTCCGTATCTAATGTACTATCAACCGACGCTTCTTTGTATTTGAAAAGGCCAGATTTAATTACGTTAGCTACAGATCCTTGTTGTTTATCACATTCACTAATAGCCGCATCAATGTTTCCAGAAGAAAGATATCCTTGTACTTTTGAAACAAAAGCATCAACATTACCTTTACCAGATGCTCTACTGATCACGAAGAAACGTTCGAACGAGAATACCACTACCATCAGAAGAAGGCCTAAGAGTACAGGAACGATGTACCCAGCTTTGTAAACCATTGCAAAATAGTTTCCCGGTATCGGTTCGCCTTCTGGGTCTCCTCCTTGGAAGTTCGCTGGATCACCCATAACGAATTTCCATACCAGTGCTCCAATAATGAAGCAAATAATAATTGCCAGACTTGCAAATACGTTTGAACCTTTTGAGCTGCTCTCTTTTTTAGCCGGGGTTGGTTTTGGTGCGTTTGCCATTTTTTTGATTTTTTAGTTTTTAGTTTTTATGGATTAATTTTAATTGTACAATAAATACTTTGCCTCAAGTGTTTATTTTTAAAAAGGCAAAAGCAAATTTATAATTTTAGATTTAAAAACAAATTTATGTAATATTAACTTTAAAATATGCTTTTCTTACAAACGTGCAACAGCGGCATCAACGCTAAAAAAAGCCTTTTTATTACAGCCATTCCCTATTTAATAGCCGCAATATTTTACAATAAAAACCATTTTTTTTTGCAATTGCAAATAAATGACACAAAAAAACAGTGATTTTACTATCTATTTCGTAAATAGACCGCGTTAAAAATGTCGTTTTAACATATTTAAAATTATTCATAATTTATTATTAGTCAACAAAGTACATATAGTGTAAAACAAACACTATGTATGCTCCAAAATTCACTATATCTTACTGCTCGAATACTTTTAGTTTAGCTTTTATCCGTCTTCGATGCATTTTTAACGGCTAGTCTTTATATATATTGTATGTATGTGAATTTAATTCATCAAATAGTGGCATAAAGCACATAATTACCCACCTATTTGCTTCACTTTATAGCCTTCTTTTAGGAGAAAATCAAAGATTTTCGCTCGAAAATCCCCCTGAATAAGGATTTCATTATCTTTTACAGTACCGCCACCCCCACAACGCTGTTTAAGCGTTTTACCCAACTTCTCTAAGTCGGCCGATCGGCCAATGAATCCGGAAACAAGTGTAACAGCCTTCCCTGCTCTCTGTCTTTTATCTAATGCTACACGCAACTGTTGTTTTTGAGGCACAAGTGTTTCCACATCGGTTTTTTCGGTTTCTTCGTACTCAAAATGCTGGTTTGTGGAATAAACTATTCCATCAAACTGATTTTTCTTTTGCTTAGACATGCCTAATACTTATTTCTTTCGCAAATGTTATTATAAGACTAACATACAACTTTTAAAGAAGAAGGCAAAACTTCAATGGTTAATTTTTGACTAAGTTCTACAGGTTCTCCATCGAGATGGATCGGTCCTTTTTCTGGTCTTTCTATCGTAATTTGTTTCCCTTTTATAATTTCCACATAATCTGATTGATGTGCGGTGCGACTAAATAAATGATAAATCATGACGGGGAATTGAATGAGTGGAAATGGTTTAATAATACATACGTCCAATATACCATCATCTGCTGAAGCACCCGGAGCAATATATGCATTGTTTCCATATTGAGGTGAATTAGCAATACTTATCATAAAGGCTTTTCGCTCCAGAGAATTTCCATCGATATTCAGTTTATAGGTTTGAGCTTTGTATTTACTAATTTCCCCCAACACTATTTTTAAATAACCGACAGGACCTCTTGTTATATTTTCCGCAAAACGATCGCTAATTAGGGCATCAAATCCCATTCCTGCAACGTTAAAAAAAGCGCGTCCGTTTATCAAGCCGCTATCAATCGTAATCGTCTTGAAAGTATTAATTTTCTTAATCGCCTGTGCAATATCAGTTGATATACCCAAGTAACGAGCCAAGCCATTACCAGAACCTTCAGGTACAATAGCAAGCGGAATAGTACTATTTAACAGTTCTTTTGCTATTTCGTTAATGGTACCATCTCCACCTACAGCTACTAATAAATCAATTTCATCTGCCAGTGCTCTCTTTGCGAGCTCCGATGCGTGATTAGCACGTTCGGTTACTATAAACTCGGCTTCAAACAAATTGAAGTCCAAATGTTTTCGCGCAAGCTTTTCGAACATTTTCTTATTTTTCCCACCAGAAATTGGATTAATTAGAAATTGTATACGCTTCTTTACCATGTTAATGTCCACTCCTTCGAGGAGCAAACTTAGATAAAATCCTTTATATACAATTCAGAATTAAGGAAAAAGCTTAACATTGAGAACCAATGCTCAAGTAAAATGAAAATTCTTGGCCCATAACATTCATTATTATCAAAATGAATTGTACTTTTGTAAGGTAAAATGTGGAATGATTTGCGTGCCAATTATATGGCTGGATTGCAACCACAGTAAAAAAGTGCTAAAAAGCTTCTATCTGTTTTAACACTCCTCCGCATTACCTATCACAACATTTTACGACTAATAACATAATATTTATACTGAAAAACTAGTTTTATGCCATATTTATTCACTTCAGAGTCAGTTTCAGAAGGACACCCAGACAAAATTGCTGATCAGATTTCCGATGCCCTAATCGATAATTTTCTTGCTTGGGATCCTGATTCCAGAGTAGCCATTGAAACGCTCGTTACAACTGGTCAAGTAGTACTAGCAGGCGAAGTTAAATCAAATACGTATTTAGATGTTCAGAAGATAACACGTTCCGTTATCGAAAGGATAGGATATACGAAGTCTGCCTATATGTTTGAAGCTAATTCATGTGGTATTTTATCAGCTATTCATGAGCAATCTGCAGATATAAACCAGGGAGTTGATCGTAAAGAAAAGCAAGATCAAGGGGCAGGAGATCAAGGTATAATGTTCGGCTATGCAAATAAAGAGACCGATAATTTAATGCCCCTTGCACTCGATCTTTCTCATAAATTGCTATATGAACTGGCATTACTAAGACGAGAAAATAAGGAAATCTCTTATCTTCGACCTGATGCTAAGGCGCAAGTTACCATTGCTTACAACGATGATCATACCCCGTTGCATATCGATACTATCGTTATTTCTACGCAGCATGATGATTTTGACACAGAGACGGCAATGTTAGCTCAAATAAAAAAGGATATTATAGAAATCCTAATACCGAGGATAAAGTCCCAATTGAAACCTGCCCTTCAGGATCTATTTAACAATGACATAACTTATCATATTAATCCCACGGGTAAGTTCGTAATCGGTGGCCCGCATGGAGATACCGGCTTGACCGGTCGCAAAATTATCGTAGATACCTATGGAGGTAAGGGGGGGCATGGCGGAGGTGCTTTTTCCGGCAAGGATCCTTCGAAGGTAGACCGATCAGCAGCGTACGCAGCACGTCATATTGCTAAAAACTTAGTGGCAGCAGGTGTAGCAGACGAAATTCTAGTACAATTATCATATGCCATTGGCGTAAAAGACCCCATGGGAATATATGTAAATACTTATGGTAAAAGCAATGTAGGTATTACGGATGGAGAAATAGCAAATAAGATCAAATCGCTATTTGATCTTACGCCCTACGGTATAGAGACAAGATTAAAACTCCGCAATCCTATATATACAGAAACAGCTGCTTATGGACATATGGGACGGGATCCAAGAATAGTAACCAAAACATTTGAAAATACTATTGGTGAGACAAAATCTATTGAAGTTGAACTCTTTACGTGGGAAAAGCTTGATTATATTGAGCAGGTACAAGAAGCCTTCGAGATTTAAGCGGATTTAAAATATATCAAGAGCTCATTTATACAAATGGGCTCTTTTTATGCTATTTATTTAGTAAAAACCTTATTTTTGACTGATCTATCGCGCATAAGTACAGGTATTCAATGAAGAAATTTTTTGGCTATATATTAACCCCCATACACTATCTTTATTTTGGATTAATCTTAGTGGTATTTCACCCCATCCAATGGCTTTCTTTAAAATGGGGAGGCTATACAAGCCACAAACGTTCAGTTGATATATTAAATTTGTTTCTTACGAGTAGTTGTTATATTCTAGGTAATACAGTCAAATTTATTAATAACCAACACCTCCCAGCCAATCGCTCTATTATATTTATAGCCAATCACCAAAGTATGTACGATATTCCACCGCTTATTTATTTCCTGCGAAAATATCATGCTAAATTCATTTCCAAAATAGAGCTTGCTAGCGGAATACCCAGCATATCCTTTAATTTAAAACATGGCGGCGCGGCGAATATAGACAGAAAAGATCCGAAACAGTCCGTTGCGGAAATTCTTAAACTAGCCAATAACATGAAGGAGAAAACATGGTCAACTATTATCTTCCCTGAAGGTACTCGCTCCAAAACGGGTATTATGAAGCCTTTCGCAGTAGGCGGAATCGCTACGATATTAAAGAAAGTTCCTGATGCATTAATTGTTCCCATCGTTATTAATAACTCGTGGAAAATGGTTCAATATGGTTTTTTCCCCTTGCATACTTTCTCTCCTATGAGCTGGGAAGTTTTAACACCAATAGAGCCCGAAGGATTAACGGCAGAAGAAGTGGTGAAATTAGCCGAAGAAGCAATCAAAGCAGGCATTAAGCAATAATGCTTCTCTTATTTGACCATCCGCCCCTTCCAATAATACTTACCAGTATTTCCAGCTATGCCAATATAGATAATATAGAGCACATGCAGCATACTTAATAAAGGCAAGTTGAAAAGCAATTTCTTTCTATTGACAAAACCCGTGAGTGGAAGTAGAAATAAAAGTTCTACGCCTATCTTGGCGAATAAAGAAAATAGCAAGATGTATCCAAATTCATGGAAAAAGAGACTCAAGATAGCATTCAGCAAAATCATTACATTAAAAAGCCAAATACTGACTCCCAGTACTACAATCGCTTTATTCTTATATCTAGTACTTTTTGAAGCCCATCTTTTACGCTGTCTGATAAATGCTCGCAAATTCTCTTTCGCTTCGGTAAATACAACCGCTTCTCTCGCTTTGCAAAAACCAATACCTGCCGGATATTTTTCGGCGACCTTGTGCAGAAACAATTCATCATCACCGCTGGCTAAGTCATCAATACCTTGAAACCCTCCTAGCTCATAAAACACATCTCTCCTATATGCCAGATTGGCACCATTACAGGTAGACGGTTTATTAATACCTATTGATGCAGCGCCGAGGCCAATTAAATAAAGAAACTCTAATGCCTGCAAACGTTCAAAGTAATTTTTTTCTTGATAGTATAATACCGGCGAAGAAATAAGCTTATACCCTTTTTGCTCGTATAGTGTTACGATTGATCGTAGCCAATTATCTCCCATGTAACAATCGGCATCTGTGGCTACCATAAGCTCCCCTTTAGCTACAGCAATTGCTTTGCTAATAGCTTTCTTCTTATAAGAATTTAATTTCTCACGTTCATTTAATTGAATAAGTCGAACTCCTCTATCTGCATAAGAAGCGATAATAAGGCTGGTATTATCCGTTGAGTGATCATCAACAACTATTAGTTCAAACAGCTCTTTTGGGTAATTTTGGGCTATAACGGCTTCAATGGTTTTGGAAATGTTATCCGCTTCATTTCTTGCAGCAATCAAGACGCTAACCTTTGTTTTAACATCTTTTGAAGTATAAGGGGTATGAATAGGAATCTTTTGCCACCCCTTACGTAAGTAAAGCAATATATATATATAATATATACTTAATACGGCTGTTATCCAGCTAATTATTTGAGCGACCAAAGAAGTTAATTTTAAAGACAAATACCGAACCGATTATGGCCGGAATTATTAGATTAATAAACCAAATAGATGCTGCAGAAGCCATCACAGCCAACTCTTGCTTTGTAATGAATGCAAAAAGATATCCAGCAGTAACACTGCGGACGCCAACATCAAGCAAATCTAAAGATGGGATTGCCGATTGGACGAAAAACAAAATAAAAACCATCATCACCATCGGAAATAACGGTAAATCAGCAATTAAAACTTGCATAACAAGACAATATTGCGAAGTAAACACTATAAATCGCGCAAGTGACAAAATAAAGACATATTGAAGCTGTTTTGTTTTATATCTAGCCAACAAAGAGAAAAAACGTTGTACCTTCGATAATATCTTTATTTTATTAATAACCTTGCTGAGTAAGCCCACTTTAAAATATAATACCAGCATTGTTCCACAAAAAGCAACTGCCAATATGCAGCACCCTATAAACACAAAAAAAGGCAGTTGTTGATAATTATATAAAAACCATATGATAGCGATTGCTCCTATTATATTAGTGATCACCATTTGGGCAAAAGCCCCAACGGCCATAGCCACCACTCCAAAAATGCGTTTTCTTGGTTTTAAAAAGAATACGCGCCCACCGTATTCGCCTATTCTATTGGGTGTAAAAATGGCCCAACTAAGGCCACAAAATACAGATTCAAAAGCCTTGGCAAAGCTTATTTGTTGAATAGGCCTACACAAGTATTTCCACTTTACACATTCTAGTAGCCAATTTGCCAACATCAGCGTAAACAAAGCAGCAATAGTAATACCTATTATAGATGGTTCGAGTTCCGCTATTAGAATGTTAAACTCCCGAAGATTTTGATTATCATTAAGTTTTTTATAAACAAACCAAGCGACCAATATCAGCACACTTATCTTTATACCAATGCTTATTATTTTCTTCAGTTGAGCGTTCAATGGCAATATAGTTTTTGCAATGTTACTAAAACTTAAAGGAATTACATTTACTGCCAATGCAAAAAAGACATTTTATTACAATCTCGACATTTGATCATGTTTTATTCTTTAGTTACTTCAACCAATTTTTTTAAAAACTTCGTAATATTGCAACATGCTGCAGCGAGATGTAAAAGAGCGAATCATTCTGGGGATAGATCCGGGGACAAAAGTGATGGGATATGGCCTTATAAAAGAAACAGGAAAGCAATTATCGCTAATAAGCTTAGGAATCATCAAGCTAGGCCATTTGGATAATCATGCCCTGAAATTAAAACAGATTTTCGATAAAACCAGTGCTTTGATAGCACAATATATGCCTGACTGTATGGCATTGGAAGACCCCTTTTACGGAAAAAATATACAAGTAATTCTAAAATTAGGAAGGGCGCAAGGAGTAGCGATGGCTGCAGCATTGTCGAAAAACATAGAAATAGCAGAATACTCACCAAGAAAAATAAAGCAAGCCGTTACCGGAAACGGTAATGCATCTAAAGAACAAGTTGCTTCTATGCTGAAGAGCCTCTTGAAATTTGAGGAAGGCCCGCAGTTTTTAGATGCCACTGATGGACTAGCTGTAGCTGTTTGCCATGCTTTTCAAGGAAATAACACAATACAGAAAAAAAACTATTCCGGTTGGGAATCTTTTGTTAAGGACAATTCGCATCGCCTAAAATAGCTTTGCACTAAAAAAATGTTAAGGCCTATTCAGCGTTCGTTAATTTAGCAAGTTCATGTCTAATTTTTTCCGCGTGAACACTTAACTGTTCATCACTCAATTTTAATTTTTCTTTCGAGAAATTAATATCGCCAATATGGTTAATAGGAACCAAATGAATATGTGCATGGGGAACTTCCAATCCAACTACTGCTATGCCGACCTTTTCACAGGGAAATGCTGTTTTGATACCCGCTGCTACAATCTTTGCAAACATCCATATTCCCATATAATCTGCGTCCCCAATATCAAAGATATAATCGGTTTCCTTTTTAGGAATTACTAATACGTGGCCTTCCGCTAATGGGCTGATATCAAGAAAAGCTAAATAGTCGTTAGATTCTGCCACCTTATGTGCTGGTATCTCTCCTGATACAATTTTTGAAAAAATAGTTGACATTTTAAATTGACATTTTATCTATATGCGGTTATGGCAGGAACCGCACATAACCGCATTAATTTATCGTGATATTTCTAATACTTCGAGCTCTATCTTACCCGCGGGGACCTCAATCTCCACCTTATCTCCCACAGATTTTCCTAAAAGCCCTTGTGCTATTGGTGACTTTACTGATATCTTACCAGATTTAAGATCGGCCTCCGTTTCTGAGACCAGTTGATAAGTCATAACTGCCCCGTTTTTGGTGTTTTTAAGTTTGACAATAGACAATGCTAACACTTTTGAACTGTCTAGTTTTGATTCATCAATTAAGCGTGCGTTGGATAATACTTCTTCAAGTTTAGCGATTTTTGCTTCATGCAATCCTTGCGCTTCTTTCGCCGCATCATATTCTGCATTCTCAGACAGATCGCCTTTATCTCTCGCTTCTGCTATCGCTCTAGCGATGGAAGCTCTTCCCTCCGTTTTCAGATATTGAAGTTCTTCTTTAAGCTTCTCCAGTCCTTCCTTACTATAATATGTTATATCTGCCATAAAAATAATATATTAAAAAGTTATAGTATAAAAAATAAGCAAGACCATACTTTTTCGCTTAGTATGGTCTTGCTGTTTATCTACGAAGATAAAGCTTTTTTCTTTAAAAATCAAATTTTGCTACGCCTTTAACAGACGTTAACATATATGCTTTTGTTACGTTTCTGCCACAAATTTATACCCCATTCCTCTAACTGTTTGAAGATGTAAAGGTTTATCTGGATTATGCTCAATTTTTTTCCGAAGCCTCACAATATGCATATCGAGTGTACGCGTGTTTACGTTTGAGCTGTAACCCCAAACCACTTGCATTAATTCATCTCTACTGATCACCCTATCAATATTTTGTAAAAAATAAAGTAGTATTCTGTTTTCAAGAATTGTAAGTTCAATTTTTTTGCCATCGCGAATAAGGGAGTGAGTATTTGGATGATGTTCCGTATTTCCAAAATGTAAGCTATCATTGGCATTATTTACAAAAAACTTCACCTTATTCTCGATCATGGCAATTAAAACGTCCATGTTGAATGGTTTAGTTATGTAATCTGAAACGCCAAAGCTATAAGCATCTATCTTATCGACATCTTGCGATTTGGCTGTCATCATAATAATTAGGTTATTAAAACCTGCTTTTCTCAAGTTGGCACAAACCTCTGACCCTTGCCGTTCAGGTAGCATCCAGTCTAACAAAACAATATCAGGCTTCTGTTCCAATATCAAGGTCTCAGCGTCTTTGCCGTTAGCAGCTTGAATTACCTGATAGTGTTCAGACTCTAAGCGGTGGACAACTAGAAAACGAAGATTCTCATCATCTTCAATTACAGCAATTTTCGTGTTTTTTTGCATGGTTTTACTCTGTGCTGTTATATCAAAAAATTATCCTAAATAAGGAAGTGTTACAATAAAAGTTGATCCTTTTCCTTCTGTACTCTTCACGTGGATATTACCGTCCATAAAATTTAATAATTCTTTACAAAAAGCCAAACCTAATCCAACGCTTCCTTGCTGGTTATATTGGCTCTGCACTCTGTAAAATTTCTTAAAAATATTTACCAGCTCCTTTTTTGGAATTCCTATTCCTTTATCAACAAACTTAAACATAATTTGCTTTTTTTGCTTGAAAATTGTAATTTTTAAAGATTTCTTTCCAATTTCAGAATATTTATATGCATTGTCAATCAAATTTTGAAAAACACTCCCGAGTAGCACCCTATCAGTAAAGAATACCGATACAGCTGTTATTTGATACTGTAAGTCAAAATCTGGGTATTTTAGCTTATAACTATTAATAATTTTATCGCAAAATTCATCTAGCTCCACTTCTTCGTATTTCAATTTAATGGACTTATTCTCAATTTGGGTGAACGACAATAATGTATTCAACAAATTGTTCAACTTATCAGCTTCCTCATCCAATATTTTGCCATAATGCTTTCTAGCATCCTCTTTTAGCTCTTTCGCGCTATAAATATTATTGCCTGCAATCTTGATAACACTCACAGGGGTTTTAAATTCATGCGTTAAATTATTTACAAAATCATATTGCAGCTTAAACATTCGATTATTAAAACTGATGTTTCTGTATATTAAATAACCAATTACAAACAAGGTAAGATAACCTAAAGAAATCATCAAAGCTATCGGTAAAAAGCGCTTGTTAACCTCTTTCGTTAAATAATTTCTATGCGAGCTAAAGTATATTTTATAAGTTGCCAAGGCTCCGGGAAGTGGACTCTCTGTAGTAAGTAAGTCGGGATCGGTATCCAAGGAAGCATAAAATAATGGCTTTATTTCAATATTCTCGTATAGTTCCGGACGACTATTTGTCAATTTTAGCTCATTCGCATCTATATGATAGGTAAAAATGTCGTGTTCATAAGTAGACGTATTATACATCTCTCCTTTCACGAATTTCTTGTATGCTTTAATATCCTCTTTACGAGGAATACTCATATACGTAATTTTTTCAGGAATAACGGTATAAAAGAATTTGTTAATCTCGTCGTTATTTATGCTTCGCGAGGTATCAGTAATATCCAAAAAATTAGCTAATTTACTGGCCATACCATTAAAATCGTCAGCTATACGTAGATTCAATTTTTTGTGTTTAGCATATCTATACAAGACCTCTCCCTTTAGATTTTGCTTATTAAATTGATACACAGTCTTTGGTATTACCTTTAAACCGGTTTCGGTTGATCCTACATAAATATCATAAAAAAGAATGCTCCTAACAAACTCAAATTTCGTTAGTATTGAATCTGCGTAAACAGCTGCGGCTGTTGAATCTAAATATCCTTGATAAAAGGAAACCTCAGGGATCTTATTAAAAAAAAGATCATTATACGCAGCGATATTTTGCTCTAAGACATCCACCTTCTTACCTACAAATTCATTCTCCACTATCTTTTGCATATACTTCTTTGTTAGCGCAAGCGCGATAATAAAGATAATTGAAGCAAGGACAACAAATGACATGATTAGCCAATAATTTTTCCGGTAGTAGTATGACCTCGCCATATTAAAATACTATAAAGGCTAATTATCGCTCAAATTATTTTCAAAAAATGCCTCCAGTTGACGGTATAATTCCAACCTTGATTGCTCATCTTTAAAGTAATGCCCTTCTTTTTCTTTTAAAAAGTAATTGATAGCAATATTTTTACTTTTTAACTCTCTTACCATCTGATTAGTTTCATTCACATTTCCTCTATCATCTTTTCCTCCCTGAGCGATAAAAATAGGGCCCTTGATCTTGTCTGTATGAAATACAGGGGATACTGCTCTAAAATACTCAGATCGTTTTTCAGGATTACCTATCATTTCATAATACATTTGCAGATGAGGTTTATAATAAGGGGGGACTTCCTTTAAATAAGTAAAGAGGTTCGTGATACCAGAATAAGATGCTGCACATTTGTAAATATCGCTATGGAAACAAGCGCCGTATAAGGCGCAATATCCGCCAAAACTATAACCAAAGATACCTACACGATTAGCGTTTACTATTCCTTTTTTTATGAGGTAATCAACACCATCTGTAATATCGTCTTGAATTTTTCCGCCCCATTCGCCAAACCCCGCAGACCAAAACTCTTTTCCATAACCTGTAGAGCCTCTATAATTTGGCTGTAGTACAGCATAACCTCGGTTTGCCAAAAACTGAACCTCACTGTTATACTCCCAAACATTACGCAGAGATGGCCCATTGTGAGGCATCACGATGAGTGGCAAATTTGTTTTCGACCTCCCTATTGGTAACGTTAAATACCCATTAATTGTCTTTCCATCATTTGCACGATAGCTAATTGCCTCCATTTTACTCAATTTTACACCATTTAAAGCGCTGTTTATATCGGCCAATTTGACAAGATTATCCTCTTTAAGGCTAAACCAATACACCTCGCCGGGACTATCATCTCTGTAGGTTCTAATGACAAATCGTGTCTCTTTTTCATCCTTATCAATAATCCTTATCCAATCTCCGTTTAACCTTTTCCTTAAATCGGCATGAACTTTTTCTATGTATCTGTTAAAGTAATGCCGCTCGGGCTTCCAGGTATCGTAATCGACATAAGCGATCTCGCCGGCAACTTCAGAAAACCTTATGTTATCTAAATCTACGTCAGGATGGACATAAATTGTTTTTACTTCTTCTCCCTTATCGAGATCCATCTCCACAAGTGCCAATTTATCACGGTTAATGTTAGATAGCGCATAGATATGACTTTTTTTCCCTTTAATAAATCGTAAAGGTTTCACGGTTGTTTTAAAATTATTGTACAAAACCCGTTTAAAAGGGTCTTCTTCATTAGCACGATATAAAAGTGTTTCATTGACTCCATCGCTAGCAATCGCCAGTCTTATTTTTCCGTCAAGGTCGGCGAACCAGTTACTGATATTGCCCGGGTTCTGTGCAACCATTCTTAAATTACAATCATGGATATTTAATCTATAAACATCAAAGACAGATGAGTCCCTTCTATTTAATGAAATTAAGATTTCATCATTATTGACCAGCTCCTGATTTATCCATCTAAAACGCATTTTTGCAGGAACAATCAGGTTGCGAACGGACTTTGAACTTTTATTCACGGCATAGATACCCAGATTTTCGTCCCATGTTTTTTCTTTCCAAAAAATCAGCTCATTATTATCTGCCCAAAAATAATTTATAATATTTCGATCAGTTTCGGTAGTAATACGAGTTGCTTCCTTACTGTTTATAGACGTTATATAAATATTTTGAACCCCTTTAAAAGATTGTAAGAAGGAGATATTTTGGCCATTTGGGGAAATTTGAAAGTTATTTTTAGCAGACTTACTAAAAAAACTCTCAACAGGAACCTTCTTATCTGATTCTATGTATCGACATCCCATAAAATTCAGAAGAGACCAAACTCCTATAACAAGGGTAAAAATTCTCATGTATTAATCTTATAATATAAATCTTTCAACACCATCCTCATCAATTCTTAAAAAAAAGAAGAAGGTTAAGTTAGCAAAAGAAGAAAATTTATTCAAACCTAGCTCGTAACATTTAAAGTACACTTTGCTTCTTCGCTCGTTTCAATCAATAGAGATATTCGACAAGATTCTTATCTTAGCCGAATGGTTTTATTGAATATTACAAATATAGTATCTGATCAAAGGGTAGATCAATATATGTCCTGGTTGCAAAGGGAATATATCCCACTTATCCAGGAAACAAAACATTTCAATGAAATAAAGCTACTCAAAATATTAGATTCACCAAACGAAGGGCATTCTTTTAGTCTGCAATTAGTTACTGCTGATTTAAAATATATAACAACATTTAAACAAACATTATACATCTTATTACAACAAAAAATGCAACAGGAGCTGCAAGGACATCTTTTCTTGTTTGACAGCACAATGCAATATCTTGATTATTAATTTATGGAATTTATAAAAACACCGATAGAAGGTCTTATTGTGATTGAACCGAAGATTTGGAAAGATAGTAGAGGACACTTCTTTGAAACTTATAATGAAGAAATATTCAAAAGAAATGGTATAAATGAACACTTCGTTCAAGACAATCAATCACTCTCCAGCAGGGGAAGTTTGCGTGGTTTACATGCACAGGGCGGACTAAATGCACAAGGCAAGCTTGTGAGAGTCATAAAAGGAAGTGTGTTAGATGTTGCGGTAGACATACGGACAAACTCTGCTACTTTCGGTCAGTCTTTTCAATTAGAGCTAAGCGAATCCAATGCCAAAATGCTTTGGATTCCTGTAGGCTTTTTACATGGCTTCGTTTCGCTCGAAAATGATACGATCTTCACCTATAAAGTAACTGGAAGATATGATAAAGATAATGAATACGGAGTACGTTATGACGATCCCACCTTTCGTATCACATGGCCTTTAGAGGGCAAAGAACTCATCGTATCAGAAAAAGACTTACAATTACCCTTGTTTCAAGATACGGAAAATCCATTTTAACTAAAGTAAGGCGACGCTACCTGCATTTTTCAAGCTCGGGTAGCGTTCACTTAATTAACTGATATAATTCGTCCAGTTTTGGAGATAGCACCACTTCGATTCGCCTGTTCATACTTCTGGCCTCAGGATTACCTGCTGTATCAATAGGTGTGAATTCACCTTTTCCAGTAGCTATTAATCTGGCAGGATCAATCTGTTGTTCTTGAGTTAGAAACCGGACTACTGAGGTAGAACGCAACACACTTAAATCCCAATTGTCTTTTATATGCCCGAGGCTTCTTACCTTCTGATCGTCAGTATGTCCCTCTACAGCTATATTTATTTCAGGTTGTGTGTTTAAAACCTTTGCAAGCTCAATAAGCGCTTGTTTACCTTTTTCATCAATAACTATGCTACCTGAAGGAAAAAGAAGTTTATCTGTTAATGAAACATACACCTTCCCGTCCCTCATATCTACACTTAGTCCACTTTCTTCAAAACCTAGCAAAGCCTTCTGTAATTTATTTTTTAAGGCATTACTTGCTTCTTCTCTTTTCTTTAAAATTTCTTCCACCTCTCTTAATCGCTCTTCCCTTTCAGCAAGATCAGAGGCCAATTGCTTGGCTTGACTGGCTCTTGATGTTAAATTTTCACTAAGCGCTGTTAACTTTCTGCCAAGTGAAGCTGTATCTGCTTTTAGTCTTGCCAGTTCATCCTCCAAATTAACATTTTTAATCTGCTCAGCTTTCCATCCCTGATTTAGAGAATCTTTTGTATTTATAAGCGTTTGATATGCCTTCGGAGACATTACTTTACAAGAACTTACTACTAAAACAAAAAATAAAATAGCATAGAAATTTCTGCTGACGAATATCATGGACTGTAATAATTAATAATTTTATAAGCGCTCATCTTCTTGGTACTTTGGATTATATTTAATCTTAGGTGTTAAGTAAAACAGCAAAATAAGTCTTGAGTACCTGTAATTAAACGGAGCTAAAAGAATAATAGCTAAAAATAAAATGCCAGAATAGACCCAAGGAGATTCGCTATTCGTTATGAAATAAGTTAAAAATCCAATTAACACAACCTCTACAACTGACATTGCATAACTTATATACATAGCAGCATAGAAATATCCAGGTTCAATTTCAAACTCTAATCCGCAGTATGGGCAGATTTCATTCGTACGTTGTCGTTTGAAACCATAAGTTCCTCCTAAGAACATCTTCCCTGTTCTACATTGAGGACAACGAGCCTCTATAAGGGCTTGTACCTTACTTTTACGGGCCATGGCATTATGAAAGCCCTAATTAAGATTGACAGGATCATGCGTAAGGCCAATATGAGCTTGTTTCTTCCGATATTTTTTATACCATAAATATCCGATAGTTCCAACTGCAATATAAGGCATTGCTAACAGAAACAAAATCCCTTTATTTAAGCCCTTTCCTTGTGTGTTACCATCTTTTACAGACTGCTCGGCATTTAATGTGCACATAGCACATTGCGCTTTACTGGTATTGACGTTAACAGTTAATATTGTCAAAGAAAGTAAAAATGCAAAGCCACATAATCTAATAACTCTATTCATAACATTCATCTAAACTCTCGTCTCTTAAATAAAACAAATTTAACTATTAAAAATTACAATCTGTATGTTGTTAATAAAAACATTCGGGTGGCTTCACAGAACTAATAATAAGGAGCCATCATTAAATACACAATTACACCCGTTATAGTAACATACAACCAAATCGGGAAGCTCCAGCGCACTAATTTTTTGTGTTTCTCCACTTGCATTTTCATCCCCCGATAAAAACTAAACAGCACAAGTGGTAAAACAACAGCCGCCAAAATAATATGTGTAATAAGAATAAAAAAGTAGATGGGTCGTATAAATCCTTGTCCGCCAAATTTAGCCTCGTTACCCGTAGAATGATAAATGATATAAGAAACTAAGAATAATGCAGACAGTATAAACGTCGCTATATTCAGCTTTTTATGCGTCTGGATATCTTTTCTTTTTATATAGTACAAAGAGGTTAATAGCAAAAATGTACAAGTTCCATTAATAATAGCATTCAACTTTGGAAGGAAGAAAACCCAATCCGGAATAACTTTCCAAGTAATTAATTTACTTTGCAGCAGCACCACCACCACAAAAACAAATATTGACACCCCCCAAACTAATCTGAATATGGCCTTATCACTCATTTTTATTTACACTTATATTTCTAAATTCTTCCGTTAGCAATAATTTAACTTCGTCTATAACCTTATCAACATCGTCTTTCATAAGCGCATCATAATATCCACGTATTCGTCTATGAGAATCAAGTAGAACGATGGAAGAACTATGGCTAAAAGATGTAGTATCTTTCGGATCATATATGACATCAAGTAAAAAATCTTGCTGCGCTATTTTGGCTATATTTTCCCTGTTATCACCGATAAGAAAATTCCAGTAGGCGTATTTACCAAATTTCTGCTCTTTATAATTAGAGAGCAGCTTAACAGCATCTCCCTTCGGGTTAACCGTTATGGAGTATAGTTTAACCATTCCGTTCTTCTTGAAACGTTCGGCGACACGATGCATAGATTGATTAATAGGGCCTTCCAAAAGTTTATTGTCTAAATAAAAAAAACTGACCAATGCCACTCCCGAATCAGGTTTAAAAGTAATGGAATCATGATCACTATTTAACATAGTGAAAGGTTTCACTGAATGGTAAGTGGTATCTGGAATCTTTTTTCCCCTCTTAGTATGATAGGTGCCCGACAATTGCTTATCACCATAAAAAGGCAGTGATTTATAACGGTTTTCACCTTTTTCCTGGAGTAGATAATAACAAAATCCTGGCAACGCTAATATGGTTACCAGGATCAGTATCTTCTTTACCGAGAATGATTTTGGTTGGTTTTTCATTCAACGATTGTAATTGCCAAAAACTGCACGTGTCTAAGACAACACATGTTAACCAAATACGTGGTTTAAATGTATGCCTAAATACGACCCCTCTGTCAACATAAGTATAATGAAATAAATAATAAAGACAAAAACGATAAGCGTCGATATTATAAAACCCATTTTTTCAAACTTCAAGTGCATAAAATATGCTACGATATAATAGGCTTTTACTAAAGTCAATGCAATATATACAAAGTTAACTAATGGCCCTTTCTCAAGAGGACCGTTATAAACCAATACTAAAGCAATAAAGAACTCTAAACAGGTGATAGCCAAAAGGTAAAAAAACACCTTCCAGATTTGCTTTTTGGTCATATCAGCATGGTGCTCTTCCTGTCCGTGCTCTATATGTGAATTTTCTGCGCTCATTATCTGTTATAATAAATATGAAAGATTAAACCAAATAGAAAAATGTAAAAACAAATACCCAAACTAAATCCACAAAGTGCCAGTAAAGCCCTACCTTTTCAATCATCAAATAGGTGCCGCGCTTTTCAAAAACATTGGCAAGTGTCATGAATAATATGATAATATTGATTATAACACCAGTAGTTACGTGAAATCCATGAAATCCTGTTATTGTAAAGAATAAATTCGCGAATTGCTGGGCGCCCAATTTATCTATACCTTCATAATGCGATGGGATACTTGCCCACCAATAACCTTCATGGTGTAAGTGAGACCATTCCAATCCCTGACATCCTAAGAACATTAATCCCCCAATAATGGTAGCAATCATCCATCCAACAACCTCCTTCTTTGAATTGCGATGACCAGCTTCAACCGCTAATACCATTGTTACCGAACTCATAATTAAAATGAAAGTCATTATTCCAACAAATACAAGCGGAAAACCATGATCGGCTATGAAAGGTATCGATTGGAAAACGTCATCCGGGTTTGGCCAAGTTACCTGCGCGAAACGTTGTGCTCCATAATAAATTAAAAATGCAGAAAAAGTAAAAGCGTCTGACACTAAGAAAAACCACATCATAATTTTGCCGTATTCCAAGGCAAAAGGAGATCTACCACCATTCCATGGTCCAGATTTCACTTGATCTAATTGCGATACAGTAGTACTCATTTAATTAGTTTTATTGATTCAAAAGTAAGAAAACATATATATATATCCATAGAATATCGAGAAAATGCCAAAAAACGCTAGCAAGTTCCATTCTAAAACGATTCTTTATTAATGGCTGTTTATTATTAGCTTTAAACAGCGCATTTAACAACACAATGACACCAGCAAATATATGCGCCTGGTGCGCCCACACGAAAACGTAGATAAAAGATTGCGACGCATTATTATTGATAAACATAACGCCGCTTCTTGCCAATTCCATCCAAGCATTGTATTGCAGGACGAAAAACAAAGCCCCTAATAAAATGGTCATAACTAACCATAATTTCTGCTTTGCCAAATTCCCGATTTTAGCTGCGCTATAGCTTAAGTGAATAGTGGCACTACTCAATAAAATACTAAGCGTACTAAATATAAACGTATGAGGAAGAAGTGTTTTCAACCCTTTATCCTCTCCACCAGCAGTATATACAATGAAACCGCTAGACCATGCTGCAAAAAGCATAAATGACACCACCAAAAAAACATATAAAGAAAATTTCTTCGCTTTCAAGGTTGCTAAATAGTCATAACTATCCTTTGGCTGAACCATTATCATATCTTAATAAAATCAAACAACAATATTAATTGCATCAAAGGCAATATAAAAAAAGACGTAAACATAACTTTCCTTGCAGAAGCAAGATCCCTTTTCAAAAATAGCTGCACTGCAAAATAGGTAAATAATAATCCCATAACGAGTGAAGCAGCCGCTAATGAATAACCGGCAAAACCATACCACGTAGGTAGCAGCGAAACAGGTATGAGCAACGCCGCAGAAAGTAGTACCATAAATGCGCTAATACCATCTTTCTTAGTTGTTGGTAATAGTCTGAAACCCGCTCGCTTATAATCCTCATCTAATACCCAAGCAATGCTCCAAAAATGAGGGAATTGCCATACAAATTGTATTCCAAACAATATTAAGGGAATTTCATCAATAAAAGGCTCCTTAAATGCTGCAAAATAACCGATGAGAGGAGGTAATGCTCCCGGAAATGCGCCCACAAAAACCGCTATCGGCGACTTTTGCTTTAACGGTGTATAGATAAAAGCGTATAGTAAAATAGAAAAGACCGAAAGTACACCCGTAAGAAAATTCAGCTGTACAAGAAGCAATGTACCAACCAATCCCATTAATAAACTTAACACTAATGCCTGTCCGGATGTCATCCGGCCTGCCGGTAGCGGTCTATCTGCTGTCCGTTTCATTAATTTATCGAGATCACGCTCAATAATTTCGTTGAAACCATTGGCCGACCCTGTAACCAACAAACCACCAATGGTTAATATTACCCAGTTGATCCAGTTAATGTCTCCCTGGGCCTTACTGCCAACTAAAAAAGCAATTGAAGCCGAAAAAACCACTGTAAACGACAGTCGAATCTTTACCAATTGCTTCAAATCATTTATAAAACCCTTCACTTTAATCAATTTACTGCCCTACGTATTCACTGGTTTTGCCCAGCAAAAGCATTAGATAAAATTGCGAACCAAAAACTAAACTAGCGAGTACTAAGTGGACTGTTTGCGCATAAGCAGGAAAACCCATATATGCAAGCACAAATCCCGAAGCTAGCTGTAGGAGCACCAAAAATAGCATAACATTAGCTAATCTACTCTGTTCGCTTCTGTGCGCATACCTCGCTCTAACTAGAAAAAATAAAATCAAACTCAGTATAACAACCCCAATAGCCAAATCTCTGTGCCAATTAAAATAAGCTGACAATTGATTTACCCAGCCGGTTCTATCTAAAGAGTTCCCTGCTATAAGATCAATTTCCTCTCTTACAGTCGTTCCCAATGTTACTTGTATAACCGTTAAAAGAAGAACGAGACAAGCGAGAATTTTGAACCATCGGCTTCCTCGGTTAATCAATAAATTGTTATCTCGCAAAACCTTTGCCTGGAAATAAGTATAAATACTAATTGCCAGGATTACGAGCGCCAGTAACATATGAACGGTAATGATCCAAGCGAGTAAGTTGGTAGAAACGACGATGGACCCGAGCCACGCCTGTATAAATACAACTACCAAATTAAGTAAGCTAAAAAAAAAGATTCTTTTCTTACTTTTCAAGAATGACGTAGAGTATATAACGCATAATAATAAGAATACGCCCGTAAGAGCTCCCACTAGTCTATTGATATACTCTGTCCATGTTTTTGCCGCATTAAACTCCTCATGCTGCAAAATACTTTTATCATTCCTTATGTCATTAGCTAATTTGCCAAAGCCAAACACATCTAATGTTTTTGCAAAGCGTTCATTCTTTTTTGCCCGATTGTCAATGTACTTTTGCTCATAGCCTTCAGGCAACTGAGACTTATTTGTTGGGGGAACATATTGATCAAAACATTTTGGCCAATCAGGACACCCCATCCCTGAGCCAGTGCTTCGTACGACACCACCGGCTAGTATCAACAAAAAGAGGGATAGGATAGTAACTCTATTTACTATAACAAATCTCTTTTCACCAGGTAGATAGACACTCAATTTATTTAGCAGAAAATGGGATACCTGTTAGCAAAAGCCTAGGCAGATACCCCAAGGTTATTTTATCAAAAAAATCTTTTAATGATGAACCACACGTTCAATTCCGTGCTCCTTATCCCATTCACGTTGAATCTGTTCAGCAACGGCATCTCCCTCAAAATCATGCGGTAAATTAGACGTCATTGTTTCTGAAAAAGGAGTCGTCTGAGGAATAAAATCTTCATCATGACCAGGTTTACTGTAATCATAAGGCCAACGATAAACCGTTGGTATCTCACCTGGCCAGTTTCCATGTAGATGCTCTACCGGTGTAGTCCATTCCAGTGTATTAGAGTTCCACGGATTCTGCGTTGCTTTTTTACCAAACCAAATAGAATAAAAGAAGTTAAACAGAAATGCTATTTGTCCGAATCCAGCTATGATAGCAGCCCAGGTAATAAATACGTTTACCGTTAACCATTCTTGCATAAAAGGGAAATTCGTGAAAGAATAGTAACGACGAGGCACGCCATCTATTCCCATAAAGTGCATCGGGAAGAATACTAAATAGGCACCAATAAATGTCATCCAAAAATGCAAATATCCTAATTTGTCATTCATCATTCTACCAAACATTTTAGGGTACCAATGGTATACACCACAAAGCATTCCGCAGATAGATGCAGAACCCATAACCAAATGGAAGTGAGCCACAACAAAATAGGTATCATGCAGGTTAATATCCAAAGCAGAATTTCCCAAAAATATACCGGTTAAACCGCCCGAAATAAAGAAGGACACAAGGCCGATAGCGAAAAGCATGGCCGGTGTAAATTTTAAATTACCGCGCCATAGTGTCGCCAGATAATTAAATGTTTTCACCGCAGAAGGCACAGCAATTATCAACGTAGTGATCATAAATACCCCACCTAAGAATGGGTTCATACCGGTGACAAACATGTGGTGTCCCCATACGATAAAGGACAATACCGTAATACCAATCAAGGAATATACCATCGCATGGTACCCAAATATCGGCTTACGAGAATTTGTTGCTATTACTTCTGAAGTCAGACCTAAAGCCGGCATTAATACAATGTAAACCTCAGGGTGACCTAGGAACCAGAATAAATGTTGGAATAGAATAGGACTTCCACCCTCATTAGGAAGAATTTTACCTCCAATAATAATGTCAGACAAGTAAAAACTTGTTCCCATGCTTCGATCGAAAATAAGCAATACTACCGCCGAAACTAATACTGGGAAGGACAATAGTCCTACGATCGCTGTTAAGAATACAGCCCAAATAGTAAGTGGCATTCTCCAAAGGCTCATTCCTTTTGTACGCATGTTTAATACCGTACTGATATAGTTAATACCGCCCATCACCTGTGAAGCAATAAATAATACCATACTGGCAAGCCAAAGAGACATACCCGTACCAGAACCTGGTATAGCTTGCGGCAGGGCAGACAAAGGAGGATAGATTGTCCAACCAGCACTAGCAGGACCACTCTCCACAAAGAAAGAACTGATCATTACTACGCAAGCAGAGAAGAAAAACCAGTAAGACAACATGTTCATAAAAGGCGAGGCCATATCTCTGGCGCCTAATTGCAATGGAATGAGCAAGTTACTGAATGTCCCGCTTAAGCCTGCTGTTAATACGAAGAACACCATAATGGTTCCGTGTATCGTTACCAAAGACAAAAAGAAATCAGGCCTTATTCTACCGCCTTCAGCCCATTTACCTAAGAAAACTTCCAAAATAGGAAAATCTTTTTCCGGCCATGCTAATTGAATCCGAAATAAAATGGATAAGAACATGGCGAAAAAAGCCATGATAATACCTGTAATTAAGAATTGCTTGGCAATCATCTTATGGTCCTGGCTAAAGATGTATTTAGTCAGAAACGTTTCATGATGATGTCCATGAGCATCATGACCGTGATCGCCTGCACCTGCATATGGAATTGCTGTACTTGACATAAGCTCTTGTTATATATATATTAATTATTTAACGCCAATTGTTTATTATCCTCTTTCTTCTCCACAGTTTTAGCCGCCTGATTAGCTTTAAACTCTTTCTTGGCCTCTTCATCAAAGAAATAAGTTTGAGTAGATAACCATTCTTTATATTCGGCTTCCGTCACAATTCTAACAGTTTTCTGCATGTTGTAATGTCCTTGCCCACATATTTTAGCGCAGAGCATAACAAAATCGAATTCCGGGTTATTCAATTTCTCACGCATTTCCTGCGTAGTAAACCGCGGAGTCATTTGAAAATGTGTAGCCATACCCGGAACAGCATTCATCTGTACCCTGAAGTCAGGCATGTAAAAACTATGCAAAATGTCTTTCGAATTGATGGTGAAACGAACAGGCTTTCCTACCGGAAGTACAATATCAGATCCTCTTACATCATCCCAAGCACTTTTATCGTTAAAATCGATTCCTAAGCCATTCATAGGAGTTGTAAGCTTGATACTGCGTTTACCAATTTTATTATCCCTTCCCGCATAACGAACGTTCCAAGCAAATTGTTCACCCGTTATTTCTACCTGTAGCGCATTTGCAGCAACATCATCTGGAACGTTTGTAATACTACGCCATGTAAAGAATCCAAAAAGCACTAAGATCGTTAGCACGATTGCCGGAACAATAGTCCAGATTTTCTCCACCAAATTATTGTGTGGATAAAAATACGCCTTTCTCTTACCTGTACTCTTATATACAAATGAAAAACCAAATAATAAGATGTGAGTAAGTACAAAAACGATCGTGGTGATGACGGTAGTAATTATAAACATGCTATCAATCTTTGCGCCATGCTCTGATGCCGCATCGCGCCACGCAATACTTCCGTGATGTACATAAGACCAATAAGAGCCGTATAGTCCAAGAAAGAGCATAATCAGGAAAAGAATACCATTAAACTTATTCCAGTTAACTCTCTTTCCCTTACCTTGCATCTCTTTAGTAAGTTCGTATACCTGTATAATTTTACCAATTATACCCACTACAATACAAACCAAAAAGAATAACAAGACATAGTAAAAGAAATTCTTGTATACCTGCGGATCTATACTTTTTTCCTCTTGTTGAGCAGCCTCTACGGCATTACTACTTGCACTTGTACCTGCCGGAGTTTGTGCGGCAACAGCATTTCCGGTAGTATCGGAAACAGTTTTTCCTGTAGAATCAGCTTTTGCTTGTAACTCCGAACTTGAGACAACCTGGCTTGTATCGTTAGTCGTAGCGGCACTATCTTCAGCTTGTGCAAAAGCAGGCGTTTGCAGCGACAACAAGGCACATATTACCAAGCTGAAAATCGTTTTAAAATTGATGTACTTTTTATATCTCATTTCAATATTAACGGTTATTCGTATTTATTCTACTGAATCATTCAACTTATAAGCAGATTATATCTGATGATGTAAGCTCTCTTCCAAAAATGGATGGTTCTTTGGTGCTAAAGAGTGTTTACTTAATTTATTAAGCATCAAGAAAGTAAATACCCCACCGAAACCCAATGCAGCGCCAATTTCACTTAATCCGAAGCCACGGTGTTCTTCTACGGTACCTGGCATAATCATGATATAATAGTCTAGCCAATGGCCCAACAATAATAGAATACATACAAAAAGCATGATATTTTCTTTACGCTTTGCATCTCTATCCATCAATATTAATACCGGTGCTACAAAGTTAATTATAATTGATAACCAAAACCAAGGTTTATACTCTGGCTCCCATCTTTTATAAAAATAAACAGTTTCCTCAGGTATGTTAGCATACCAGATGAGCATGAATTGAGCGAACCAAACATAGGTCCAGAAAATAGAGAAACCAAAAATTAGTTTTCCAAGGTCATGCAGGTGGTTTTCATTCACCCAAGATAGATGACCCGCGCGCTTCAATAAGATAATGGTTACTGTAATTACACATAGACCGCTTACCCACATCGCTGCGAAATTATACCATCCGAACATCGTTGAAAACCAATGCGCTTCCAATGACATAACCGTATCGAAAGACCAAATTGGCGTAGTAAAGCCAAAAATAACTAAAAAGATTGCCGAATATTTAAAGCTCTTTTTATAAGAATTTAAACTGCCTTCTAAGTCTTCCTTATAAGAAAGCTTAGCCAGTGCCATAGCAAATATGCTATAAGCACCAAGAAATATAATCTGTCTTGCGAAAAAACCCGGTACATTTAAGAAGGCGGATTTTCCTGCAACTAAAGCATCATAATGCGGGCTATTAGGATCAGTAATGCCCTCAGCGTGCCAATGATGATAAAGATTATGTGACGACAATCCCAAGCCGGTAATGATTATTAAAACTATGGAGGCGATAGGTAGCGCACTTGCCATGGCTTGCGGTATTCTCAAGAGCCCTGTTGGCCAGCCTGCCTGAGAAACATATTGCAAAGCAAGGAAACATGCCGCCGCTGCGCATACACAAGTAAAATAATACCCCATTAGTAGTAAATTGGCGAACATGCGATGACTACCTTCTACAAAAAAACCAGCAACAATGGCTATAATGCCAATCACTATAGCAGCTAAGCTCAAGGTTCTGGCCTTCCCGGCAAATTCAAAACGCTCGTCAAAATTATATGTAGTGTGACTATGAGTTCCCATTTGATCTTTAACTATTTATAATATTATTTTTTTTGCAATTCATGAACATACATCACCACTTTCCATCGTTCATCGGGTGACAACTGAGAAGCATGTGAACCCATTAAGTTCAATCCGTAAGTGATGGTATGATAAATTTTACCATCAGTAAGATCTTTCATTTGCCCTCCGCGCGATGAAGTTCCTGTAGAGTAAGATGGTGGTGGTGGAAATTTCTCCATATTAACAATTGTTCCATCACCTTTTCCTTCAGGGCCATGGCATGGTGAACAGAAAGAATGATACAGCATAGCGCCATCTTTAAGATTCTTTTCTGTCCGTTCCAAAGTACTATGGAAATTAAGGCTTGCTGCCTCATATCCTTCTAACGTATTTGGATAATCAAAACGCTCAAAGCCAACCGGCGTAGTACCCTCAGGTGGTGTTTGCGCTGTTTGCCCATTAGCAAAATTTGTGTTTGGCTGGTCTGGATTATTATTTCCTATCGGATCGTACATATTTCTTGAGAATTCCCAACCAGTGCTTCGTGTAGTGTTATCTCCACAAGAAGATACCAGTGCTGCGAAAGCAACTGCAAAACATGCGGTTCCGAACAGTTTAGTCTTATTCATAGCTAACATATTTCCTTTCATTGTACAGTACTTCCACTGCACCTGCATCTTTTAATAAGCTGTCAATTTTTTCGTGGTCTGTATTATTCTTTGCATCAATTGCAATAACAAAACGATCATCTGTTGCACGAAGGTCCATTACTCGTGGTGCTCTTCCAGGAAACAAATGGCTCCTGAAATAAAATGCAGCTACCATACCTAAAGCACAAAATAAAATGGTAAGCTCGAATGTTATAGGCACATAATTCGGCATTGGTATAGTAGGTTTTCCACCTATATTCATTGGCCAATCTTTATGCAATGTATAATACAATAAACTTATCCCCGCGAAGGTTCCGGTAATTCCACAAATAAATGCCACAATAGGTAAGCGTGACGGTGGTACTCCTAATTTGGCTTCAATTCCATGAATTGGCATTGGAGTATACACGTCATAGATAGAAATGTTACTCTTCTGTAACTTATCTATTCCATCCATCAAATCATCAGGATGATCAAAATGTCCTAAAATATATTTTGTGTCGCTCATCTTTTTATTTTGCTAATTCTTTAATTTCTTCCTCACTAACACTATCGTATTTGTCTAATGAATCTTTATAGAATTGAACTTGTTCCGGATCCAAATGTCCTTCTTTAATTAGTTTCAGTTTTTGCTGATGACTAGCAGTGTGTACTAATAATTTCACCTCCGCCATTGCAATACCTGGAAGAACCCGTAAGAATAGTAGAAATAAAGTAAAAAACAATCCGACAGAACCAACGAAAACACCCACATCTGTCCAAGTTGGATAGAACATGGCCCAGCTTGAAGGGAGATAATCACGGTGTAACGATGTTACAATGATTACAAAACGTTCAAACCACATTCCGATATTTACTACGATAGAGAGCACCCATGAAATAGGAATACTTGTACGAATTCGTTTAAACCAAAATAGCTGTGGCGAGATCACATTACAGGTCATCATCGTCCAATATGCCCACCAATAAGGCCCTGCTACACGATTTGCAAAAGCATACATCTCATATTCAGAACCTGAATACCAAGCAATAAATAATTCGGTTAAATAGGCTACCCCCACAATAGAGCCTGTCGTCATGATAATCTTATTCATAGACTCGATGTGGAACATCGTAATGTAATCTTCAAAATTCATTACTTTACGCGTTATCAATAGCAGTGTTTGCACCATTGCAAAGCCAGAGAAAATCGCTCCAGCCACAAAGTAAGGTGGAAATATAGTGGTGTGCCATCCCGGTATTACCGATGTAGCAAAGTCCATAGATACAATCGTGTGTACAGATAATACCAGCGGTGTTGATATACCTGCTAGGATTAGCGATACAATTTCAAAACGCTGCCAAGTCTTCACATTTCCCGTCCATCCAAAAGATAATATAGAGTATATTCTTTTCGTCAAGCCTGTTGCACGGTCACGAACTGTTGCGATGTCGGGCAAAAGACCTGTATACCAAAACACTAAGGATACTGTGAAATAAGTGGAGATTGCAAAGGCGTCCCAAACCAATGGTGAATTAAAGTTTACCCATAAGGAACCGAATTGATTTGGCAGTGGAAAAATCCAGTACGCTAGCCAAGGCCGACCCATGTGCGCTACAACATATGTTGCGGCACAGATCACGGCGAAAATTGTCATTGCTTCTGCCGATCGGTTAATGGAGTTACGCCAATTTTGACGGAAGATCAATAGTACAGCCGAAATTAGTGTTCCGGCGTGACCGATACCCACCCACCATACGAAGTCGGTAATATCCCAAGCCCAACCAACAGTCTTATTAAGACCCCAAGCCCCAATGCCCGTCCAAAAAGTATAGCTTACACTAAACACCCATAGCATTGCTCCCAAAGCAGCAACAGTGAAGCCCATCCACCAAGCTTTATTTGGTTTATTTTCTACGGGCACGAGAATATCATTCGTTACCTTTGCGTAGGTAATATTTTTACCCGTAACTAGTGGTTCTCTAAGTATTGATTCATTATGCGATGACATATTCTTATTTTTTCAGATCAATTAAACTGATTAAGCTCCAAAAGTATTTCTAACCTTAGTCATGTAACCAATGTTAGGTTGTACGTTAATTTCTTCCAGTACATAGTAAACACGCTCATTTTTCAAGGCCTTTGATACTTCTGAATTTGGATCATTAAGGTCTCCAAAAATTATAGCATTCGCAGAGCATGCAGCAGCACAAGCAACATTTACATCTCCATCCTTCAACTTACGCTTTTCAATTTTAGCCTTCAATTTACCTGCTTGGATACGTTGTATACACATAGAACATTTTTCCATTACACCGCGTGATCGCGAAGTAACATCTGGATTTAATACCAATTGTGTAAACTCGTTATTTAAGTAATTATCAAAACGAGAATCATTCCAATAGTTAAACCAATTGAAACGACGCACTTTATAAGGACAGTTATTTGCACAGTAACGTGTACCGAAGCATCTATTGTAAGCCATATGGTTTAACCCTTCGGAAGAGTGTACCGTGGCCAGTACCGGACATACTGTTTCACAAGGAGCATGGTCACAGTGTTGGCATAACATCGGTTGGAAAACAACTGATACATTATCCAAGTTAGCATCTTCCTTGCTTAGTCTAGCTAATTCTTTCTCCTCAGTAACCTGTTCACCATCGTGCTCGAAACTGTAATAACGATCAATGCGCAACCAATGCATCTCGCGACGACGGCGGACCTCATCACGACCTACTACAGGAACATTATTTTCAACATTACAAGCAACTATACAAGCACCACAACCTGTACAAGCATTCAAATCGATGGCCATTACCCATTTATGACCTGGCGACTCAAATTTATTCCAAAGATCGTAGGTTTTGTGTTTTTCTCCATGATTACCACTACCGTGAGCGGGATCATGTAAGTAATCTTTGAACGAAGTTTCACGTATTACGTTTCTTCCTTCAATGGTATGGTGTGTTTGTGTTTGTGCTAATTCGTAAATACCTGAAACTTTTTCAAGTTTAGCGGTGCTGCTAAATTGAAGTGTCCCATTTACCAGTTTGGCAAAAGGATAAGCATTTTTTCCAACTTCATTACCAGCCTTCCCTGCTTTCGTTCTACCATATCCAACAGCAATAGACGCGGTACCTTGCGCTTGCCCCGGTTGTAAAAGTACAGGCAGCTCAATTGTATAACCATTTTCACCAGTAACTTTTACCAAACTATTTTCACCAAGCCCTAAACTTTCTGCGAATTTAGGTGCGATGGCTACATAGTTATCCCAAGTGACTTTAGAAACAGGATCTGGCAATTCATGTAAGTAGGCGTTATTTCCTTGCTTTCCATCGCGTATTGCAACGCTTTGGTACAACTGCACCTCCACATCTTTCGCCAACGCTTTGTTAGTATTTACAATCGAGGTGGCCGCTGCATTCACATCACCTGTAAAAGTATATGCTTGCGCTGGTTTATCTCCTTTATATTCAAAACCAGCCTGTAAAACATCTTTCCATGTTTTAGCTGTTCCTGCTAATATATTCTTTTCCCAATTATCTTTTACAAAATCATGGTAGGCAACGGTATTACCTGACCAGATGAGCAAGCTTTGTTCTGCCTGACGTGTATTGAATACTGGATTTATAGTAGGCTGTACAATCGTATAATAACCGTCGCGAACACTACTATCACCCCATGATTCTAAATAATTATGATTAGGCGTTATTAAATCAACTAATTCCGCTGTTTCATCTTCACGATCTGCAAACGAAACTTTAAGTTTTATTTTACCGAGCGCTGCTTTTACTTTTTCAGTATCGAAGTAATCATAAACAGGGTTCACATTAAGGAAAAAAGCAACGTCAACTTGTCCCGCTGAAGCGTCATTTAAGAAAGCAGTAAAATCAGTATCATTTCCTTTATACTGATAGGAAACATTATCTAAGTCGATCGTACTTCCATAACTTCCTAATGCCGCATTGATTGCATTTGTAAGTGCCTGCATAGCCACATCATTGCTACCCGTTACTACCAATGCCCTTCCACGTGCATTTACAAGTTCCTTAGCAGCAAGTCCTATTACCTTTTGCGCTTTATCATTAGTAGACAAACCGCCAGCTAATGAAGCTCCGGTAACGGCATTATATAATGAAATCAATACAGCGCCTTCTTCAGAAGGTTTTACCGCTACACGCGCATCTGCATTGGCGCCCGTCATGCTTAAGCCAGTTTCAAACTGCACATGACGCGACATTTTTTTATTTTCTAAAGATTTATAGCCCCGATTGTCGGCATATTGTTGCGTATGCTCTTCCCCTGCTAGCCAAGTTCCCAAAAAGTCAGCACCTACACTTACAATCACATCAGCCTTATCAAAACGATAATGAGGAATAGCGGCTTTACCAAAACTTGCTTGGTTCGCTTTTATAATACCTGCATAAGAAACAGCATCTACTTCCACCAACTTCGCCGTTGGGTATTTTGCGATAAAACCCGCAATAACGGCTAGTGATGAAGGGCTATTGATGCTAGAAGCCACTAAGCGGATTTGCTTACCACTACTATTGGCAGCGTTCAATGCACTTATAATTTGTGCATCAGCAGTTTCCCAGTCAATGTCAGATCCTTTTGCCTTTGGCCCTTTTAATTTTGACATGTCATATAAATCGAGCACTGAGGCCTGCGTACCCGCGTCTGTTCCACGATTTATACCAATAGATTTTGGATTGGGTTCTATTAATATAGGTCTTCCTTCGCGCGTTTTAACCAATATACTCTGTCCATTATAACTAGAGGCATAATAGTTTGCAATACCCGGAGTTACTTCCTCTGGCTTTATTAAATAAGGTATCGATTTATGTACCGGTGTACTTTGACAGGCAGCTAACGAAACTGCACCTAAACCAAACCCCAATGCTTTTAAAAAGTCGCGACGAGGAGTTTTTGTACTTAAACCAGCTTCGGTTAATACGTTCTCTATAGGAAGGGATTCTGCAAACTCACTTTTGCTGTTTTTAACGAAAGCAGGTGTTTGTTCCAGTTCTTCTAAGCCTTTCCAATATTTCTTGTTGCTATCCATTTAAGCTATATATATTAAGATGCGTATCTCAAATTTTAATATTAATAATGACATTTACCACATTCCAAACCACCCAATGACGCTGCAGTGATTTTATCACCTTCTTTCAACTTCTCATGTGCAGCAATTAGCTGATCGTAATAAGCATTGTCTTTGTGATTTACTTCTGTTTCGCGGTGACAATTAACGCACCATTTCATCGTAAGTGGAGAGTATTGATAAACTTCGTCCATTGTTTCAATAGGTCCATGGCATTTCTGACATTCAACACCTGCTACCACCACGTGTTGTGAGTGATTGAAATAAGCGAAATCTGGCAAATTATGAATTCTAACCCACTGTATTGGCCGCTGGTTAGGACCATATTTCTGTCCATCCCAATCCAATGCATTATAAATTTTCTGAATTTCAGGGGATGTTTCACCATTGTACTTTTCACTGGCAGTAACGTATTTATGGCAATTCATACAAACGTTAGCCGAAGGGATAGAGGCATTTTTAGATTTAAATGCACCCGAATGGCAATATTGACATTCGATTTGGTTTACACCGGCATGTAGTTGGTGAGAGAATTTAATAGGTTGCACTGGTTTATATCCTTCATGCACACCAACGTTCCATAAAGTTTTCCAGCCTGCAGAACCTAAGAAAGCTACCAAGCCCAACACGAAGAAGAATACGAGTTTCTTATTTTTCGCTAGTTTCTTTATCGTTTCAAAATAGTTCTTTCCTTCACCTTCTTCTTCATCTTCTTCCTCAATTACAATATTCTTGTTAAGAATAATACGTTCTAAGGTTTTTATAACACGATTTAGAACAATGATAACAACAAAGGCAATTACAATAACCGCAAGCAGACCAAACAACATAAAATTGCTTACATTACCGCTGTCGGCAGCCGCAGCGCCTGGAGCACCTTGTTCAGTTCCTCCACCAGCTGGTGCTTGCGAAGACTCATCAATAAATGTAAGTATGTTTTTGATTTGATCATCAGACAAATCAGGAAAAGCAGTCATCACAAGATTGTTATGACCTTCAAAAAGCGCAACCGCTTGCTCATCGCCAGCTGCAACCATTGCTTGTGAATTGCGAATCCACTTAATCAACCACTCCTCTTCATGTCTTTTGCTAACGTCCTTCAATGCTGGACCAACAACCACTTTATCAATAGCGTGACACGAAGTACATTTCTGCTGAAAAAGAGTCTTCCCTTCTTTAGCGTCCTGTGCATGGGCAGACACAGCTGCCATACTTAGTACAGAGACTAAGATCAAGGACTTTACAACACTTCTAAAAAGTAACGAGATGTTTCTCATATTGAGAGCTTTATACTATTTTATTTGAATGTAACCTAACAGGCTTAAAGATGCACGGGGCATACCCCTTCAAAACCTGAGCACAAAAGTATAACTAATTAAGATATCAGTGACAATTTCGTGACTTTAATTATCAATTTATAATGATTCTAAATTGATAGAAAATCCCTTTATCTTTTTATAAAGGGGGTTTTTATCAAAAATCACCAGGAGTAGATTTCAGCAACTTTATGAAAAAATTTTGGAATATTTAAAATTATTTATATTATAAGTTTACGCTACTAGACGAGTGCTACCAAAATTTTAAAACGGGAACTAAAAGTGGAACAACCCTAGCCGTTTTATCCCGCCTTTAGTTAAAATGAGCCTGTTTTTACTGCTTTAATATCCAAGCGAAGATCAAAGGAGCAACTATTGTAGCATCCGATTCTACGATATATTTAGGCGTGTTAATATCTAGCTTTCCCCAAGTAATTTTTTCGTTTGGCACTGCCCCTGAATAGGAACCGTAAGATGTTGTGGAATCTGAAATCTGGCAGAAATAACTCCAGAATGGTATCTTTTCCATTTCCATATCCTGGTAAAGCATTGGAACAACGCATATCGGAAAATCTCCTGCAATTCCACCCCCAATTTGGAAGAACCCAATTCCTTTTCCCGCGCTATTTTTTACATACCAATCAGCCAAGTAAGCCATATATTCTATACCGCTTTTCATCGTCGATGCCTTCAACTCTTCTTTAATTACATAAGATGCGAAAATATTACCCATGGTGCTATCTTCCCATCCTGGTACAACAATCGGCAAATTTTTTTCTGCTGCCGCAAGCATCCATGAATTTTTGGGGTCAATTTCATAATACTGCTCCAGCACCTTGCTATTTAGCATCTTATACATAAATTCATGTGGAAAATAGCGTTCTCCTGCTTCTTCGGCATCTTTCCATATTTTATGAATATGCTGTTGAATTCTCCTAAAAGCTTCTTCTTCGGGGATACAAGTATCTGTTACCCGATTATAATGATTCTCGAGTAAGTCCCATTCATCCTGGGGGCTTAGGTCTCTGTAATTAGGCACCCTCTTATAATGAGAATGTGCCACCAAATTCATAATATCTTCCTCCAAATTGGCACCAGTACAGCTAATAATCGAAACTTTATCTTGACGGATCATCTCAGCTAAAGAGATACCGAGTTCTGCAGTACTCATCGCTCCTGCAAGGGTGATCATCATTTTTCCACCCTCGTCTAAATGTACTTCATAACCCTTTGCTGCATCTACTAAGGATGCAGCGTTGAAATGCAAATAATTTTTTTCAATAAATTGGGAGATCGGACCTCTTTCAACACTCATTATTTTAAAGTTTTAGTTTCAAAAAACAAAGATAGCTATAAAGTGTAAAGCGAAAAGAAATTAAAAAGATATATCGAAGAGTAAAATTGTCCTAACTTTGTATATGGGAAAAAAAGTATCTTTCGTCATCTTATATATCATTGTTTGTTCTTTCTCTTATTCACATAGCTACGCTTGGGGGTTAACCGGACACAGAGTGGTAGCAGAGATTGCAGATTCTTATTTAACAAAAAAAGCACGAAAAAATCTCAAGAAAATTTTGGGCAATGAATCTTTAGCCATGAGCGCAAATTGGCCAGACTTTATTAAATCAGATCCAAATTTCCGCTACTTAAATAGCTGGCATTATATAAATTTTAAGGGCGGACAAAAGATTGATGTGTTAAAGCAACAACTTACTACAGATACTACAGCCAACGCCTATAATAAATTACTTATGCTCATTAATGAGCTCAAGCACAATCCTTCTATAGATAAAGGAACCGCACTTATGTATGTAAGACTTCTAGTACATATTGTTGGCGACTTGCATCAGCCTATGCACACGGGTAGGTTAGAAGATCTTGGGGGGAATAAGATTAATCTATATTGGTTCGGGACACCGACTAATCTGCATAGAGTTTGGGACGAACAATTAATAGACTATCAACAACTCAGTTATACAGAGTATGCAAAAGCCATTAATTTCGTTGATAAACAGCAGCGCCAATTCTGGACGAGCAATCCAATTGAGCAATGGTTGTTTGAATCATATGCCCTAACAGAATCACTTTATGCAAAAGTTAAGGAGGGAGATAAACTTAGTTATCGCTATAATTTTGACAACGTAGAAATATTAAATAATCAACTTTTAAAGGGTGGTGTACGATTAGCGGGATTGCTAAATGATATTTTTGGCTAGCAATATTTCTCTAAACAAGAGCGTGCTTATTCTTTATAACCAAAATCCCATATCTTATTGGGTGTTATACAGAAATCTAGCGGTATGTCATGACTTTCACCATCTATAATCTTATCTACCGGATCGAATAATGACAAACCTATTTTTTGCACATCTGGCTTACAATTTACAAGAAATCTATCATAGTAGCCTTTTCCGTATCCAACTCTTGTCCCGCTCATATCAAATGCCAATAGAGGAAGCAACACCATATCGATAAGTTGTTCTTTAATTAATTTTCCTGCAACAGGCTCTCTAATTCCCCATTTATTATTAATAAGCTCTTGCTTGCTATCTAACAAATGGTGCGTCATCAGGTTGTTAGTTAAATCACTTTTGGGTACAACTATACCTACGTCGGGCCAATTCTCTTTTAAATATTCAATAATCAATAAGGTATTAGGTTCTTTATTTTTAACAATCGGCAAATAGGTATGTAAGTACCGAACATCTTTCAATATAAGTGATAGCTTTTTAAAATTTTCTAACAGCTGAAGGTTCAATCGAGCATATTCAACCTCTGCCAGTTGATCACGCATGAATTTAAACCTTACTCTACATTCCTGTTTAGTAAACATAACCTTAAACACTTACGAATATTTGCAAAAACGGCCTTAGAGTTTTCTCCAAGACCGTTTCATCAATCTAAAAACTTAATCAATAAAATTATTTAACCCGCTCGATATAATCTCCAGAGCGTGTGTCCACTTTTACTTTATCGCCTTGATTAATAAACAACGGAACACGAATTTCAACGCCAGTCTCTACCGTTGCACTTTTTAAGGCATTGGTTGAAGTGTCTCCCTTTACTGCCGGTTCACTATATGTAATTTCAAGTTCAACAGTTGCTGGTGCTTGCGCCATAATTGGTTCATCACTTTCAAAAGCAACCAAGACATTCATGCCCTCTTTTAGGAATCGTGCTGTACTGCCGAATAAGGATTTGGGAATATTAAACTGTTCGAAAGAAACATTATCCATTACGACAAAGAAATCACCTTCATCATACAAGTACTGATAATCGTTTGTTTCCACACGGGCAATCTCTACTTCCTCGTCTGTACGAAAACGGTATTCAACCAATTTCCCTGTTTTCACGTTACGCATTTTAGCCTGATAAAAAGCGCGTAAATTTCCAGGAGTACGATGGATATACTCATCAACAGATACCAATTCACCATTAAACCTCAAGATATTACCTGTTTTTACATCAGAAGCTTTTGCCATATGTTTATTATTTTTAAAAGAAAAAAAGACTCTTTATTTGGAGCAGCAAAGGTAGACTTAAATTTTGTATTCGCAAAACAGCGTATAGATTTACTATAAAGTTTATTTATAAGTCTCCATTTGCAAATGAAAATTGCAAAATTCGTATTCATGCAACTGATTGGAACAAATAACTAATAATCTATTCGCTCCAAAACGTTCAACAAGTTGATGGTACCAAGCAATTCCTTTTGTATCTAAATTGGAAGTTGGTTCATCTAAAAATAAAGTAGGAGTATCTGCACAACATGCAAGAGCCAACTTTGTCCTCTGTTTCATGCCTGAAGAAAAATAACGTATTTCTTTATTTGCAGCTTGTTGCAATTCCAACAAGTCAATTACTCCTTGCGTATCTAAGCCTGTTGCTAGCTTCTTAAATGAGAAATGAAAATCGATAAGTTCCGTTAAGGTGAATTCTTCAACTAACTCTACGTAGGGTGCAGCGAGGGAAACATAAGAAAAAAAGTGGTCTACGTCAATTTCTTTGTTTTCATTTTGATAAAGGATATGACCTCTGGAAGGGCTAAGGCTGGAAATAATAATCTGCAATAAGGTCGACTTACCGGAACCATTTGCGCCTAAAATAGCATAACTCTTATTACGAATAAATTGGTAATCTATCCCTTTAAAAATCCAGTCCTGATTAAACCGCCGACCTATATTTTCAAGTATTATTTCCAAGTATTGAAGCTAATGGTAAACACTAATAGTTGAGCGGCACAGAACGACATTAACATTACAGGCCTACTTTTCCCTGTCCAAATCCTTTCATAACGCCCCGGTTAGAATTTCGGACGAAGTCCAAAATCTCATCTCTTATTTCTGTTGGTTGACATTCGGTTTCAATGATGTCCAATGCTTTAGTTAAATTGTTGTTTTTAACAAACATAGTACGATAAATGTCTTGAATTTCATTTATCTGCTCTGACGAAAAACCTCTTCTTCTCAAACCAACAGAATTAATACCGACATAAGACAGCGGTTCCCTTGCCGCCTTTACAAAAGGAGGAACATCTTTTCTAACTAAGGAGCCGCCTGCCACAAACGCATGTGAACCGATATGGCAAAACTGATGTACTGCCACCATTCCGGCAAGCACCACATAATCGCCAACCGTTATATGCCCTGCCAGTGTGCTGCTATTTGAAAAAATACAATTATCTCCAACGAAACAATCATGTGCTATATGGCTATATGCCTGAATGAGACAGTTATTTCCTACTACCGTTCTCCAGCGATCTTTTGTCCCTCTGTTTATGGTTACACACTCCCTTATAGTAGTATTATTACCGATTTCAGCGGTTGTCTCCTCCCCCGCAAATTTTAAATCTTGCGGAATACCACTTATAACAGCCCCAGGAAATATACGGCAGTTTTTACCAATACGGGCTCCATCCATAATTACTACATTAGAGCCAATCCATGTACCTTCTCCAATCTCAACGTTCTTATGTATTGTTACAAACGGTTCAATGACTACATTTTCTGCTATCTTAGCCTGAGGATGTATATATGCTAATGGTTGAATCATTTTATCTAACCTTGTTTCGATTCCGTGTCTGTTTCTTTTACTTTAACTATTTGTGCCATTAATTCGGCCTCTACTACGGTCTTTTCACCTACCATCCCAACACCTTTCATTTGTGCAATGCCTCGTCTAATTGGCTGCAATAGACTACATTGGAAAATAATAGTATCACCTGGTTTCACCTGTGCTTTAAATCGAGCATTTTCAATCTTCAGAAAAAGTGTGATATAATTTTCAGGATCCGGCACCGTGTTTAAAACCAAAATACCTCCTGTTTGTGCCATTGCTTCAATTTGAAGCACACCGGGAAATAGAGGTTCATTAGGAAAATGTCCCATGAATAGATCTTCATTCATCGTTACATTTTTCAATCCAACAACATGTGTTTTTGTGAGCTCAAGAATCTTATCTATCATAAGCATTGGTTGCCTATGTGGTAAAATCTTCATTATTTGAGCCGTATCATACACAGGAGCTGTATTTGGATCATAGACCTTGATGTACTTCTTATTTTTTTCCCTGCTTATCTGCGCTTTTATCTTTTTTGCAAAGGCAACATTGGCAGCATGTCCGGGCCGAGCGGCCATGATATGTCCCTTTAAGGGTCTTCCAACCAAGGCTAAATCACCAATCATGTCAAGCAACTTATGACGAGCAGGTTCGTTTTGATGACGTAATTTGATATTATTTAAAATGCCTTCGCGCGCTACATCAATATCTTCTCTATTAAAAAGTTTCGCTAGGTGCTTCAATTCGTCCTTACTTACATCTTTATCTACTACCACAATTGCATTGTTCAGATCTCCACCTTTAATCAAATTATGTTCCAATAACATTTCAAGCTCATGTAGAAAACAAAATGTCCTTGAAGAAGCTACTTCCTTTTTAAATTCACTAATACTAGTGATTGCAGAGTGCTGGCTTCCCAAAACCGGAGAATTATAATCAATCATACAAGTAAATCGGTAACCATCTAAGGGCATAGCAACCATTTCGACTTTTCGTTCTGTTTCGGTATAATGTATATTGTGGGGTATTTCATAATATTCCCTATCGGCTTCTTGATCTTTATATCCTGCTTTCTCAATTGCTTCCACATAAACCAACGCACTTCCATCCATAATAGGCACTTCCGGCCCATCAATCTCCACCAATACATTGTCAATTTCCATGCCTACCAATGACGCTAGCAAATGCTCTACCGTGCTAACGCTAGCGCCATTTTGAGAGATGGTAGTCCCTCTAGAAGTATCCGTCACATTATCAACATCAGCATCAATGATAGGTTGCCCTTCCATATCAACCCGCTTGAATTTATATCCATGATTTACAGGGGCCGGTTTGAAAACCAATGTAGCTGGTTTACCTGTATGAAGCCCAACTCCTGAAATAGTAATTTCTGAATTTAATGTTCTTTGTTTAACATTCATTTTCTTGCATAATTTTTCACTGATGTCTCTTTTATTTCCATCATCAGCCTATTATTTATTTTTTTCTTCTTTAAATTCCTTTAAGATCTTTTCCAGCTGATCAATACGCCGTTCTAAATCGGGTAGCCTTTGCAATACAACCTGCGCACGCATCTGGGTTTGGAATTGGCTTGCCGGCGTACCTGCCCATTTTAATCCGGGATCCTCAATGGATCGGTTAATACCGGATTGCGCCTGCACCTGTGTTCCATCTGCTATAGTTATATGTCCTACTGCTCCTACCTGACCACCAAGGATGACCTGCTTACCTACCTTTGTACTGCCAGAAATACCCGTTTGAGCTGCTATTACTGAATTTTCACCGACTTCTACATTATGAGCCAATTGGATTAGATTATCTAATTTAACACCCTTCCGCACTATAGTGTGCCCCATTGTGGCTCGATCTATCGTCGTATTAGCACCTATCTCTACTTGGTCTTCAATCACAACATTTCCAATCTGACTAATCTTGCGATAAGTACCATCTTCTTGCGGAGCAAAACCAAATCCATCACTGCCAATGACAGCGCCTGAATGGATTGTTACTTGTTCACCAAGGACACAATCATGGTAAATTTTAACTCCAGGAAATAAGATCGCTCCATTCCCTATTTGTACATTATCTCCAATATAAACTTGTGGATAAACACTCACATTATCTCCCAGAACTACCTCAGCGCCGATATAGGAAAAAGCGCCGATATATACGTCGTTGCCAATCTTTGCTGTGGGGTGAATAAATGAAGGTTCTTCAATTCCAGTCTTATGGAATCGAATATTGTTATATTGATCTAATAATAATGTGATGGCCGTATAGGCATTTTTCACCCGGATTAAAGTAGCATTTATAGCTGCTTCAATTTCCAAATCATTATTCACTATAACAACTGATGCTCCAGTAGTATATAGATAGTTTTCATATTTAGGGTTTGCAAGAAAAGTGAGCCCTCCTTCAGTAGCTTCCTCAATTTTTTCCACCCGCGATACCACAACATCTCCATTTCCTTCAATAGAACCGTTAACGATTTCGCTAATTTGTTTCGCAGTAAATTGCATCGCGCAAATTTATATGTTAAATTATTATGAACAAATTTAAATTCCTTTGTCTATCAACTACATTAATGAATTTCTTTTGGATAGGCAATCATAAATTTCTGGACTTTTTTGGCAAGCACTTCTAAATTCGACAAGTCAGAAGCCGTCGTAATATCCTGAATAGTGCCATCCTTCATTAAAATATTTATATTCCCTTCACCCAAATCATAGGCACTATTCTCTACCAATTGAGTAAAAACAAAATAATGTACTTCTTCTTCTGATACATTAAACAATTTCATGGCAGCAACTCTCAGCTGTTCAATCTTCTCGGCCGAGGGAATATTATTGCTAAGTTCTACATGATAAAGTCTTCTATTCATAAATCGATCACAAAGCTTAGCTAGCACCTTGTCTTCACTCAATACACCCATTTTAACCGTCGCCAGCACATCGGTATCATCCAGCATTATAAAGTGCTGTAAGTGATTTTTATCGCTAATAAAATCATCCTTAGTAAGCCTATTTTTTATAAAATGTCTTAATGATGAAGTAGAAAAAACGTCTATGCCTTTATCTGTTAATTCTTTGGCTCGCTGCAAAATCTTTATTAACATCTGCTCTGCACTAAGAACAGTCTTATGCAAGTAAACCTGCCAGTACATCAATCTCCTGGCAATCAAAAATTTTTCTACTGAGTAGATCCCCTTTTGCTCCACCACCAATCCGTTATTTGCTACATTCAGCATTTTAATGATCCTATCAAAACTTATTACTCCTTCAGACACCCCTGTAAAAAAACTATCCCTATTTAAATAGTCCATACGATCGGTATCCAATTGGCTTGCTACTAATTGATGAAGGAAATGTTTAGGATATTTATCTTTAAAAATTTCAATAGCCATTGTGAGTTTTCCTTCAAACATTTGATTTAGCTCATTCATTATTAACGATGAAATGTGTTCATGTGATACACCCTGAACTAAGGTATGTTCTAAAGAATGAGAAAATGGCCCATGACCAATGTCGTGTAATAGTATAGCAATAGTAGCGGCTTCTTCTTCTTCTGGACTAATATCAATGTCTTTGCCTTTTAGCGTTTCGAGCGCCAAACCCATTAGGTGCATCGCTCCCAGTGCGTGTTGAAAACGCGTATGCAAGGCCCCTGGATAAACTAAATGGGTTAAGCTTACTTGTTTAATATAACGCAAACGCTGGAAGTATCGATGCTGAATTAAATCAAATACCAAATCAGACGGAATGGATACAAAACCGTAGACGGGGTCGTTGATAATTTTTTTCTTATTCAATAGTTAAAAAAATTTAAAGCACAAAGGTGCTATTTTTTAATGAAACCTTTATGCATAAACCTTTATTCTCCCTATATAATTAATCAAATCTAATCGGATTTAAAATATACCGCTGTTAATTTATGTTAAAAATAACATACGGGTACAAACATTTCAGTAAGTTCGTATCTATTATAATATAGCCATTCTTTATAACTTTGTAAAGTAAGCTTACTTTGATTTTTACATAGCTTCGGAAAAAGCTATTAATTTAATTGTAACATGCAAGAAACTAATATATTATGGGCGGACGATGAGATTGATTTACTCAAACCTCATATTATGCTTCTCAACGAAAAAGGGTACTTTGTCAAAACCGTCACTAACGGGCATGACGCAGTAGAAGCTTTTAAAAATTCATATTTTGACCTCGTCTTTTTAGACGAGAATATGCCCGGACTTACCGGACTAGAAACACTTGGCATCCTGAAAGGAATAAATCCTTCAGTACCAATGGTCATGGTAACAAAAAACGAAGAAGAATTTCTAATGGAAGATGCTATTGGCTCTCAAATAGATGACTATCTCATTAAACCCGTTAACCCCAAGCAGATTCTATTAACCATAAAAAAATTAACTGACAATAAACGTTTAGTTAGTGAAAAAACATCCATGGCTTATCAGCAAGAGTTCAGAACCTTAGGGATGACGCTCAATGATAACCTAGATTTCAATGAGTGGGTTGATGTATATAAAAAACTTGTTTATTGGGAGCTATCTTTAGAAAAGCTTGAAGACGAGGGGATGCATGAAATTCTTACCATGCAAAAAGCAGAAGCTAATGCTCAGTTTTCTAAGTTCGTTGAAAAAAATTACCCAAATTGGATAAAAAACCCTGAGAGCGGGCCTGTTACCTCGCATCAGCTGCTAAAGAAAAAAGTATTCCCCACCCTTGAAAGTGGAAAGCCTACGTTTTTCTTTTTGATAGATAACTTAAGATACGATCAGTGGAAAGTAATTAATGACATCATTGGCAATTATTATCGCTTAGATGAAGAAGAGACCTATTACAGCATCTTACCAACTGCTACCCAATATGCACGTAATGCGATCTTCAGTGGAATGATGCCCTTAGATATGGAAAAACATTTCCCAAATTTATGGCAAAACGATGAAGATGAGGGTGGAAAAAACCTCTATGAAGAAGATTTCCTTGCCGCTCAAATAAAAAATACGCTTAGAAAAGAGTGTAAATTTTCTTACAATAAGATTCTTACCTTGGAACAAGGGCGGGACATTACCGAAAATTTGCCTAATTTAATGGGTAATGACTTAAATGTGCTTGTGTATAATTTTGTCGATATGCTTTCTCATGCTAGAACAGACATGGCCATGATTAGAGAGCTGGCAAACGATGAAGCGGCCTATCGCTCACTTACCGTATCATGGTTTAAACATTCACCTTTACTAGATGCGTTGAAATGGTTATCACAAAAAAATGTAAGGGTTATTATAACCACTGATCATGGAACTATCCGAGTAAAGCATGCCAGCAAGGTAATTGGTGATCGTAACACGAACAGTAATTTAAGATATAAACAAGGAAAAAATCTTAATTTTATAGATAAGGATGTGCTGCATATTAAAAACCCGCATGATGCAAAACTTCCCAAGCTACATGTTAGCTCAAGTTTTATTTTTGCGAAGGAAGACACCTATTTTGTATATCCTAACAACTATAATCAGTTTGTGAATTACTTTAATGAAACTTTTCAGCATGGTGGGATTTCACTGGAAGAAATGATTATACCATACATTACTTACAGCACAAAATAAACAAGGAGCTTAATGGCGGCGCTTTCCATCATCAATAAATATGTGTAAGCGATCTTCAGTATTAAAAATGGATATTACTGTTAACAATATAAATGAATTACCCCTTATTTCTGCACAGATTTTAAACTATATAGCAGATTATCGGGTAATTCTTTTTTTTGCTCCGATGGGAGCCGGAAAAACAACACTCATAAATGAACTCTGTAAGCAATTAGGCGTGACAGACCAACCTTCTAGTCCAACCTTCTCTATCGTAAATGAATATCAAAGCGTTAACGGTGCTGTTTATCATTTCGATTTTTATCGGTTAAAAGATGAGCAGGAAGCCTATGATCTGGGATACGAAGATTATTTCTTTTCGGGTAATTACTGTTTTGTTGAGTGGCCGGAAAAAATAAGCAATTTACTTCCGTCAGTAGCCGTTTCAGTATTCATTTCAGTATTGGCGGATGGTACAAGAAAAATTGTCTTGCAGAAAGGCTTGAGCTAAATCTTAGACTACTCTTTGCTGCCGATTTTTTGTCCTAAATTTAACATATTATTGTTACTTAATCAAACCCAACGAGAACCTAACTGCATAGATTTAGGTTACAAAGCAATGATACCGATAAATCTTGATTGTTTTTTGTAAATTGACCCGATTTTTGTGTAATTGAGATCAATATGACCGAATTATCTAACTTGGCGCGACAAGCCATGATGCAGCCACAGGAGGCAATGCTAGAAACAGGCAAGAGAAAGAACAGCTTAGTCATTGGATTGCCAAAAGAACTAAGTTTTCAGGAAAACCGCATAGCCTTAACACCTTTATCCGTTGCGTTATTAGTAGAAAATGGCCACCAAATCATGTTGGAATCTGGCGCTGGTAACGGTGCCAACTTCTTGGATCACCATTACAGTGAGCAAGGTGCAATTATTGTACATGAAAGGGAACGCATTTACACTTGTGACATTATTATCAAGATTGGGGCCCCTTCACTCGAAGAAATCGCCATGATGAAAACTGGCCAGGTACTCTTTTCAAGTCAGCAACCCTCGTTACTTGGCTTTGAGCATCTCCAGGCAATGATGAAGAAAAAAATCACCGCTTTATCTTACGAATACCTTCGTGACGAAGACAATATATTAACAGTAGTGAGGGCCATGAGTGAAATCGTCGGAGCAACTTCTATTCTTGTTGCTGCCGAATATTTAAGTAATATATTTAATGGCAAAGGGCTCATGTTAGGGGGTGTGACAGGCGTACCACCTACCGAAATAGTTATTATTGGCGCGGGAACAGTTGGCGAATACGCTACGCGAACTGCGCTCGCACTGGGAGCTCAGGTAAAAGTTTTTGATAACTCCCTTTACAGGCTTAGAAGGCTTCAAAATAATTTAGGAAACAAAGTATTTACGTCCGTTATTCAACCGATCGTTTTGCAAAAAGCCGTATTATCATGCGATGTTGTGATTGGAGCCATGCGTGCAACAAATGGTAGGAGCCCTTGTATTATCACAGAAGAAACCGTATCGAGAATGAAACCCAATTCTGTATTGATAGATGTAAGCATTGATCAAGGAGGATGTTTTGAAACGTCGCATATTACTAATCATGCTGATCCTATTTTCAGAAAATACGATGTTATTCACTATTGTGTCCCAAATATTGCCTCTCGTGTAGCGAGAACCGCCACTTATGCCTTAACAAACATTTTCACCCCCATTTTGTTGGATATTGGGGAACAAGGTGGGCTCTTAAATGTGATATGGAATAAGCCGGGTGTAAGAAACGCCGTTTATCTCTATCAAGGGCAGTTAACTAATAAAGACATCGCCCATAAGTTTAATTTAACGCCAAAGGATCTTGAGTTATTAATCGTATCGCACAGATAATACCTTTGGGTTTACTTGTGTTAACGTATTCATGAAAATTTTAAAGAAACAGTTTTTTAAAGATTCTTTTACATTGCTCAAAGCAACAGTAGTAGGATTTGGAGATGATAAAGTTTCCAAAATGAGTGCGGCCCTTTCTTATTATACGATTTTCGCATTAGCACCTTTATTAATTATTGTATTAGCTGTAGTAAGTTTTGTATTAGGAGATGATGCACAACAAGGGAAAATTTTCCAGCAGATCAACGAATATGTAGGAGCGGACGCCGCAGCATTAATACAGTCACTTATACAGAACCTTTCAGTAGGAAAGGGCTCTTTAATAGCAACAATTATTGGCGTGGGAACATTAATTTTTGCTTCAACAAAAGTCTTTGTTGAAATGCAAGATTCCCTAAATATGATTTTCAATGTAAAGCCTAAACCTAAACGTGGATGGGTCAAGATATTGGTCGACCGTGCGTTGTCTTTTTCATTAGTGCTAATACTTGGATTTCTATTAGTTGTATCCTTACTACTTAATGTAATAATTTCTTTTATAAGCAGCTCGCTAATTAAATATTTGCCTGATTTAACAATTTTTGGTCTAAACTTATTCGATGAGACTACCAATGTGGTGCTTTACCTAACAAATACGGTTATCACATTTTTTGTGTTAGCGGTTCTTTTTGGATCCATTTTCAAATTTTTACCAGATGTTAAAATCAAATGGAAAGATGTCCGTGCTGGAGCTTTCTTTACCGCTATCCTGTTTATGATAGGCAAATGGGGTATTGGTTTATATATGCAGTATGCAGCCCCAGCCTCCGGATATGGTGCTGCAGGTTCAATAGTCATCATATTGCTATGGATTAATTATACCTCTTCCATTCTGTTTTTTGGCGCCGAATTTACAGAAAAGAACGCAGAAATGTTTGGCGACGGCATTCATCCTTCTTCCATTGCTGTTAGGATAAATCATAGTGAGGAAACTGGTAAAGCATCCTTTAAAGAGACCTAAACCATGCTTAACTTATACCCATAATTTCCTTTTTCTTTCTACTTTTAAATCGTTTTGGTAAAACTGCGAGAATCTCTTCCTTCAATGCCTCAATAGCCTTTTTCTTTAAGTAGTTTTCTTGCGTTACAAGACTTATTTCCCGAACAGGTTCAGGCGATTTAAAATACCGGACTTTATCCAGCTCTTTTACAGAAAATTCAGCAATGCTTAATTCAGGCATAATGGTTACACCGGCATTCATATCAACCATTCTTTTTAACGTTTCCACACTACCTGTATTATATTCAAAAGCCTCATCTGGGTGCATAGATTTTCTTCGATTACAAATGTTAAGCACCTGATTTCGCATGCAATGCCCTTCATTTAAGAGCCATAACTTTTCACTTAAAATATCATTCGCCGTAACAGCCTTTTTAGTGTTAAGCTCGCTCTCTTTCGAAATGTAGGCAACAAATGTTTCATAAAACAAGGGGTGCTCTTGTAAATTGCTTTCGTGAACAGGGGTTGACAAAATACCACAATCTAACAATCCTACCTTTAGCTCCCGAATAATTTTTTCTGTGGTATATTCCCAAACATGCAAATGGAGCTTTGGGTAATTCCCCATAAAATTACCTAATACCTTTGGCAGCAAATAGGGAGCAATAGTAGGGATAACCCCGATTCTAAGCTCACCTTCTAATTCTCTATTTTTATAAGCGACAATTTCTTTTATTTTCTGGCTTTCCAAAACAGCAGCTCGCGCCTGTTTAATGATCTCTTCCCCTATTTCAGTAGGAACCACAGGCTGTCGTGTCCGATCAAAAATCCGTGCACCTAAAGATTCTTCTAATTTTTGAATTTGCATACTCAATGTGGGTTGCGTAACAAAACACCTTTCGGCGGCGGCAACAAAACTTCTATATGTATCTACAGCTATAATATATTCTAATTGGACCAGGGTCATACTATCAATTTTATTTATACAAACATAAGAATTATTGATGTAAATCATGAACCCCTGAGCGTTATCTTTGGTTTCAACAAGCATCGTGTTAAACCTATCATGCAGGCCATCTTGTGCTTGCCTGGTAGATTTAACATTATTTCACTAAAACTAAGCTGTAGGGGTTAAGAACATTTTTGTACTTTTGTTTGGACGACTTGGAGAAGTTTGTAGCATTTAAGTGCTTAACATAGTTTAATTTCCAGTTGATAAGCAAAAATCCGAATGAAACGCATTTTATTATATAGCCTTCTTATATTATCCATCGCCGGTATTTGGTATGCCTGTAAAAAAGCTGATGACGAGCCCATTTATCCAACGGCTCCTATCTCGCGGTTGTATATATCTCTTTCGGATCTTGAAAGTTCGGAAACGGCACAATTTAGGAACGTAATGGTTATTGATCCAGCCGACAGCACTGTTGGAACGGATGAATTACCTGTCGCCGATTCTTACGATACAGATCCTAAAAGGGGTATGGGAATTACATTTGACCCAACGATAAAAAGAGTCTTTCAGGTTAGCAGAAACGACTCTACTGTAAGACTATTCACGGTGAGTGAAGCGGGTGCTTTAACTGCGTCAACTTCCTTTAAAGATACCATTAATCTTCGCGAAGGACGCGCAATTGCCTATCACCGTGCATCAGATCAGCTGATCGTCACGGACAATGCGCTGAACGCATCGAGCATACACATTTTCAGCAACCCGCTAAGGCTTACCGGCCAAAGAAAAGCGCGCAAACGCCTTTTACTAAAATCTCAACCCTATGGGATAGCATTAAGTGAAAAAACCGATTCAAGTATGATGGTGAGTATGCAGGGAGATAAAAGAGAAATATTACAATATGATTTAGAAGCAATATCCGGTCTTCCTGATAGTACGGTAGCCGATACCCTCAAACCAAAAGCAAGCATTGGCATTGCCACGGCGACCGACTTAAGAGGTATTTCCTATTCCTCTGCGCTTGATGTTTTAGTGATTGCTGATATTGGTGTCGTAGATCAGTCTTCTCCAGATGGCAGTATTTATATCATTGAAAATGCGCTCAGTAAATTTGCTACAGGCGGTACAATTACACCCGATAGAGTCATTTCAGGAAGTAATGCAAATCTAATGGATCCTATAGACGTTGCTATTGATGATCGGGATGATAAAGAACACTATATTTATGTTACTGATCGTTATGGAAGAAGGATTTCCCGATTTTTGCTATCTGCAAATGGAAACACAGCACCAAATGCGACAAGATCAGTCGGCCAGATGACTCCAGAGTTTATCTACCTTGATGCTAGGCCACGACCGAGCTTAACCGAAAATAGCCAATAAGCGTTCGATTTCGGTTGCCTTTTCCACGGTTCCTGCTTGATTATAAGATGCCTGTAAATTTCGTAGCACCCTACTAATAATGGCAAAGTTATCACAGGGCAAAAAGAACTGTTTGTCATTTGGAAGATTCAACTGTTTTAAAAAAGATAAAACATCGTGCTTTCCAAAAATCTGTCCCCTATTAAAGGCATTGATGTAAAACAGCACACCCCCATTTTCGTCTTTGAGATGCTCATCCATATAGGCTAAGATAAAGTGCCGTGGCAGATTAACACCATATATAGGTATATCCAAACGCTGTGCTATAATGGCGTATATCGCTGCCAGTAAAATTGGATTACCCTTACGTGTCTCCAACACTTTTCCAACAAATGAATTTTGGGGATCATGGTAATTTTTTGTGTTCCCTTTAAACCCGTGTACATTATAAAAAACATTATTCAACAAGCGCACCTTTTCAACCGCATTCATATTGTACATCATTTCCAGCCAAGCATCGCGCTTTATCTCGTCCATCGTTCGGATAATAGCTTGTTCATCTAAATCCGGATATTGGTACTTATTTACAATTATCAATCCTTGTAATAAATCAAACCCTCCCCCTAAACGCCACAGATCTAACTCATTCACAATATGCTCGAATTGTATTTTATGAATGAGATTTTCTATTCTACCCTGCAAAAACGGATCAAAAGATTTTTCCCAGGCAGCTTCCAAAGGAGGAATCACAGGCGCTCCTAAAGTCATTAATTTTTCCTCTACATGAAGGTATATCCCTTCATCTGGATCGTCCAGGAGATGTATCAATGAACTTATTTCTTTATCATTAAGCATACACAAAATTAGATAAATTGCCTTTTAAATGCAATAATTAACCAGTATGTGAAAAGCACGACCATCCATATCGGCCACCGAATAAGACAAGGGCAATTTGCCTACTTTACTTTAATTCAATTGAACTTATATTATCTTTGTCTCATGGCAAATTATCGCTTTTTTCTTGACTATCTTAAACATTATCTGACTGCCAAAACAAGACATGGTGTACATTCTCCTTTTGTTTATAAATTAATAGATGAGGTGATCTACGATTTCAGGGAGAAATCATATGAAAAATCGATAGAACAGGAAAGAACCAAACTTAAAAACAATGACCATAGTATTGTGGTAACGGATCTCGGTGCAGGTTCCATGATGAATAATGGTAGAAAAAAAATGATAAAGACCATTGCTAAGAATGCTTTAAAACCTAAAAAAGTAGCGCAATTATTAGCACGATTAGCCTACAACTTTCAACCAGCTTCCATCATTGAATTAGGAACATGTTTAGCAATTACCAGCTCCTACCTCGCAAAGGCAGTACCCACTGCGCATGTTGTGAGTGTAGAAGGATGCCCTGAAACAGCCAAAGTAGCACGTACAACACTTAGCAACTTAGCGATAGATAACGTTGAAATTAAAGTGGGCAATTTCGATGTTTTACTCGCGCCAATAATTGATAATCTAGAGAAACTGGACTTCTTATTTGTTGATGGAAATCATCGTAAAGAGGCAACATTAACTTATTTTAAAACGTGTTTGCCGAAGGTTAGCAGTCGGTCCGTTTTAATATTTGATGATATTTATTGGAGTACAGGAATGAAGGAAGCCTGGCAGGAAATCAAGAATCATCCCGATGTCACGCTTACCATAGACCTATTTTATATCGGCTTAGTTTTTTTCAAACAAGACCAAGTAAAAGAACATTTTAAGATTAGGTTTTAGTCGTGAATAGTAGCAAGATATGAGTATCAAGTATCAAGACTTTATTAGTCAACGGCTGTGAGTATCGAGCAGTCTGACACCCGCTTTACCGCTTACCTATTTAACGGTCAACTCATTAACCACCCAACTACTTAACGACTCAACTACTTCCCCTCTTTCTAGAAAGCTTCGCCTAAAGACAAATAAAAGGCTGTTTGTCGAGGTTCTCCAGGTCTTTTCTCACCAATACCATAATCTATTCTTATACTAGAGTTGTGCTCAAGATCAAAGAAATAGCGTAAACCTCCTCCATAAGAAGGTTTAAGTGCCGAAAAATCAAATTTCTTTGAATATGCGGTTCCGGCTCCTACAAAAGCGGCAAAGCCAATTCTTGGATGTATGCGATACCTTAATTCTGCCTGAGAAGTAACCGCCGTTTTATCACGATATCTTCCGGGATAATAGCCGCGCATTGTTTCATCACTTCCTAATTGGGGGTATAAGTAAAAGGGAACATTGCCAAAATACTCATCATAGGTTGCGTTCAATCCCAACGTAAGCTTAGGCGTTAACGGGTAGAAGGCCCTTAGGTCGACATTAATCCGGCTCCCCTCAAAATTATCCTTTCCCCAAAAATCCGGTGCATAATTATAAACTAACCGTGCAAAATATCCCTTAGTAGTATAGATATTTGTATTCCTGTTATCGTACAACTGTGAAATGCCAAAAGCAAGGTACTTTCCTCCCTCTTTTCCATATAATGAAGATTGATCATAAATACCTCCCGGCCCTTCATCTGTGTATGCATAGTTCTCATAAACCAACCCCAGTCCAGCATAATAATTTTTAACAATCTTTTTTTCTCCTTCAAGCTTAAATCTAAAAAGGCGTTGTGTAAGCGAGTCCTTATCCTTTTTCAACGTCTGATCGCCAATGCCATAAAAATTAAATGGAAAATCACGATACCGAATCTCTGTAATGTAATGATAATTGTTTCCCTTCGTCCAAATATCTGTTGTAAGCTTTAAATTGGATTGCTTTTTTGTGGTTAACGATCCTTGTAAAACAATACTTGACGTTCTTATTAACGTATCATGTTTATCAAGATAGAAATTGTAGAGTCCCGAAATACCATATTCAAGCCCTGTCTCGGGAGCATAGCCTAATAAAGGCAAAACCATAAAGCCAGCAGATCTACTAGAATCTTTTTCGGATGAAATAAACTTTTGCGCCAGTTTACTTTGCATCAATTTACCATTCATAAAACGCTTATATAAGCTTGGTTTCTCTTGTGCCAGCAAAATAGTAGGTAAGAGCAAAAAACAAAAAAAACTTAATCGGCTTAACTTAAAGCTCATAAAAACAAATATATACTTAATGAATAGAAAATTCTTATTATATAGGTTTTGGAATACAATCAATGTTTCCAACTTTCTTTAATTTAACTTCTGTTTGATAGTATTGGCTCTCGAGCTGTAGGGAATCTGATCCATGTTGAATTATTTTAAAGCGAGGTAAAAATTGCCCTATACGATGGCATCCAGATAACTTTTGTCGCCAATTTTCCCTTGTAAAGGTTGATTCTATTAATAAACTATCATTCCTTACTAGGTAAACTCCTCTTGCATATTCTGCCCAATGACCGTTACCGAAGCAAGAGTCAACAACTGTCCGAACCTTACTATGTGTATTAAGGGTAATATACACCGAATCACAGGTAAATTTAAATTTATACAAGCTATAAGTTAATCGTTTATCTTGATTAGCAATAGAATCTTGCTCCCACACTCCTTGGAGATAAGGTTCTCCCTCATCCTGTACATTCGGATTAAATTTGCAACTTGTATATAGTCCACATATACCTACCAATATTGGTAGGTATATGTGGAAACGATTAAAGTAGTGATAGATGCTTCTCATGCCGACGCCATCGCCTCTACTTTAATCCTCCTATCATATCCTCAGGACGAACCCATTGATCAAATTGTTCATTAGTAAGTAAGCCCAACTCTAGTGCAGCTGCGCGCAGAGAAGTATTTTCTTTATGTGCTTTTTTAGCAATTTTTGCAGCATTTTCGTAACCAATATGAGGGTTAAGTGCGGTCACCAACATTAAAGAATTTTCTACATGTTTCTTTATGCCTTCATAATTTGGCTCAATACCAATGGCGCAATGATCATTAAAAGACACGCAAGCCTCCCCTAGCAGGCGGGCCGACTGTAAAAAATTGGCAGCCATTAATGGCTTAAAGACATTGAGCTCATAATGCCCATTGGCTCCTCCAATACTAATCGCAACATCGTTACCCATCACCTGCGCTGCCACCATCGTTAAGGCCTCACATTGTGTTGGATTAACTTTTCCCGGCATAATGGATGAACCCGGTTCATTTTCAGGAATAAATATCTCTCCGATACCAGATCTCGGGCCTGATGCGAGCATACGAACATCATTTGCAATTTTCATTAATGAAACGGCCAATTGCTTTAATGCACCATGGCTCTCCACAATAGCATCATGAGCCGCCAGTGCTTCAAACTTATTCTCTGCGGTTTGAAAAGGCAATCCCGTAAATTCTGCTATATACTTCGCCACATTCACGTCATAGTTTTTTGGCGTATTAATACCAGTCCCAACGGCAGTACCTCCTAATGCCAGTTCTGACAAATGTGCCAAGGTGTTGTTCAATGCCTTTAAACCATAAGTTAATTGGGCAACATATCCAGAAAATTCTTGTCCCAATGTCAGCGGTGTCGCATCCATTAAGTGAGTTCTCCCGATTTTCACAACATCTTTAAACTGCTCTGACTTCTCTTTCAATGTATTACGCAATTTCTCAACCCCGGGAATAGTTGTTTCTATCAACATTTTATAAGCTGCTATATGCATAGCAGTCGGGTAAGTATCGTTGGAAGATTGTGACTTATTCACATCATCATTAGGATGTATAAACGTCTTTCCTTCACCTAATTTATTACCTTGCATAACATGGGCACGGTTCGCTATCACCTCATTTACATTCATATTAGATTGCGTGCCTGAACCTGTTTGCCAGATTACGAGTGGGAATTCTGTACTGAGCTCTCCAGCTAAAATTTCATCGCAAACTTGTGCGATTAAATCGCGTTTTTCTTCTGGCAAAATGCCTGCATCTTTATTTGTGAAGGCTGCAGCTTTCTTTAAATAAGCAAATGCCTGGATAATTTCTCTTGGCATAGATCCTTCAGGACCGATCTTAAAATTCTCATGGGATCTTTCTGTTTGTGCACCCCAATACTTATCGGCAGGAACTTTTACCTCGCCCATTGTATCGTGTTCTATTCTATATGACATGTTAGCGATATTTTATTTTATCCTACAAAGTTAAAAAACTTATACACTTCGCCATGCGACGAAGCTTTAAAATGACCCATCTTCCATACATATCAGTAAAATTTTTATTAAATTGGTTTTTAACACAATATTTTACCAAATTCGCCATTCCTATTAGTATAGATTAACAAACAAACAGTATACGTTGAAACAATTACCAAAATTATTATTTTGTGCCATTATTGCATTGGCTTCATGCAGCTCCGCGGAACAAAAAAAAGAACAACAAGCTAAAGAACAAGCAATTACCGACAGCATTAAGCTCATTTATGACCCCCACAAAGCCAATCGGGAAATTGATGCCTTTATGCAGAAGTTACATAAAAAGTCTGCGTTTAATGGAAATGTGCTCATTGCTAAAAAAGGTAAAATTATTTACGAAAACGCATTTGGCTGGGCCGATTATCTACGAAAAGACAGTTTAAATATAAATTCCAAGTTTGAATTAGCTTCTGTATCTAAACCATTAACCGGAACAGGAATATTACTTTTAGTTCAGGAAGGAAAGATAAAACTTGACCAACAGGTGAAAGAATTCTTCCCCGATTTCCCTTATGAAGGAATAACCATACGTATGTTATTAACCCATCGTTCGGGACTTATAAATTATGTTTATTTTACAGATGATATTTGGAAAGACAAGAAAAAGGGAATGACAAATATGGATGTCATGAAAATTTTTGCAGAACATAAACCTAGCCCTTATAGTAAGCCTGATATGCGTTTTCACTATAATAACTCCAATTTCATGATATTAGGAGCCATTATTGAGAAGGTCAGTGGCCAATCGTTTACTGTATTCATGCAAGAAAATATCTTTATGCCTCTAGGCATGAAACATACGGCAGTATATTCCAAAGCAGATTATGAAAAAATCCCAACAAATGTAGTAGGACACGACCGTGTTTGGCGTAGATCGGTAGTACAGAATTTTCATGATGGCCCTGTTGGCGACAAAGGAATTTATAGTACTGTTGAGGATTTATTTTTGTTTGATAGAGCATTGAGAGAAGGACGTTTATTAAGTGCGGCACTTCAAGATTCTGCCTATGCCCCGCATAATCAAAAATCAATGAAAGGTGTTTTTAATTATGGTTATGGTTGGCGTACCTTTGAGCAGGGGAATGAACATGTGGTATATCATACCGGATGGTGGCATGGGTTTAAAAACTTATATGTGCGTGATCTCAAAAATGACGTAACCATTGTTCTTTTAAGTAATATGGCCAATGGCAGTTTAATGCATTTAGATGATTTATATAAAATACTCGAAATGCCTGTGATTAGACAAGGGGCATATAATGGGAGTGGGGATTATGTAGGGGAGTAGGTAAAATAGTTGAGTAAGTTGAATAGGAATTAGTTAAGTCGTGATAGAATATGAGAAGGCTCATACTTACTTAACGTTTCAACAATTTAACGTTTCTACGACTTAACAAATAACGGAAAACCAATAACAAATAAAATATGTTTGATAAATTAGTCCAGGCCCAGCAGAAGGCCGAAGAAATAAAAAAACGCCTAGATACAATCAGCGTTTCAGGCGAAGCAGAAGGTGGACTTATAAAAGTCATTGCTACCGCGAATAAGGAAATAAAGTCTATAAGTATAGACCCTACTTTTCACACGGTGGCAGCGTTAGAAGAATTGGAAGAGTTGTTAGCTGTTGCTATTAATAAAGCTTTACAGCAAGCTGAAAATATTAGCCAAACAGAGATGCAAGCCGCTACTAAAGATATGTTAGGTGGTCTTGGCGGAATGTTTGGAAGCTAAAAAAGGAAGTAATGAACGATGAGTTATAAATGATGAATTTTTAGCGATAACTGATAACTCACAACAATTTACGTCTTGAGACTTGGTACTTATGTCTTGATACTAATAACTAATAACCAGTAACGAACAAAAACAAGCAATAACATGAAAGCAACATTTTATGGACACGCATCTATTGCGCTGGATTTAGAAGGAGCAAATGTACTGTTTGATCCTTTTATAACGCCGAATGAACTGGCGAAAGAGATTGACATTAACACGTTAAAACCAGACTATATTATGCTCAGTCACGCTCATAGCGATCACGTGGCTGATGTAGCGGCTATACAAAAAAACGCAGATGCGACGGTTATAGCGGTGGTAGAAACCGCTGCTTGGGTTAGTAGGCAAGGAATTAGTCAGGACAAAATAATCGAAATGAATTTTGGGGGGACGGTAAAAACCAATTTCGGCACAGCCAAAATGGTATATGCCCTACACACAAATAGTACTCCCGACTTACAATACGGCGGTGTTCCTGCGGGTTATATCATTACTAGTGGCAATAAAAAAATATATTTTGCTGGCGATACGGCGCTAACGCTCGAAATGAAACTGTTAGCAGATGAGGCACTGGACTGGGCAATTTTGCCCATCGGAGATCATTACACGATGGGAGTAGACGATGCTATTAAAGCTGCGGGTTTTATTAATTGTAAAAATATAATTGGTATCCATTATAACACTTTCCCTCCCATAGCAATTGATGAAGCAGAGGCAAAGAAAAAGTTTGCCGATGCCGGACTACATTTACATTTATTACCAATAGGGGGTTCTCTAACACTTTAATTAGACAAGAAAAGAACCACGGGGCGGTTCTTTTCTTGTTTATATCCCATTTTCTCTACTTATACGCAAATTATAAAACCGAAGCTGTTTTGTTTCTTGATCTACAAGAACTCCGGCATTTATCGTTAAAACATCATCAATATAAGCGTCATTGGCGTACGAAGGAATCCAATAACTGATATCTTTAAGTGTATTAACTAAAATTTTATTAACGTCTTTTTCTTCGAAGCCCTTAACAACCTCTATTTTCGAAAGACTTCCCGACTTATCAACCTCTGCTTGTACTTCAATAGGGCTTGCAACGATTTCTGATGCATCATATGGCGAAAACGCGAGGTCCAATTTATTCGTGATGAACAGTGAAAAATCTTGGTTTTCATCTATCGTACAGTTCTTGCTGATCATGTTCTCCGCTTGGATGAAAAATAGCGAAGGTCCTATTTGTAAACGCGAGGTTTTCGTATATGGCGCTCCTTTAAGTTCATCGTAACCCATTGTGAATGCCCCTTCCTTAAATCGCTCATATCCAGCATAACCACGCTCATTCTTTGGATATACCAAGAAAATATCCCATTGACCATCAGGTTTCCCGTCTTTAATATACCCCTGATAATCTGTAAATTCATAGCCAAACTCATTATATCCTTCAGCTTTCACCGCAAACTCAAATTTCCCTTTTCCATCTATGACCCGTTGGCGTCTACGCGTATCCCAAAAGTTTTGAACATAAGCCTGCCCCTCTTTATATAAAATCTCCATCATCGGTAAACCATCCGGATAATTATAGGTAGATACCCCCTCTGCGCTTCCATTTTTAAAGGTTGTTATCCAATTAACTTTACCGTTCGGAAAATAAGCAGTAAAGACACCATCCTTTTTGCCGTTACTGTAATTACCCGTTAGGATCACATTCCCATCATTATTATAATCAGTAAAGGAGCCATCGTAGCTTTTAAGTTCAAGATTATATTTACCTACTCGTTCAATAGATTTATATTGACAAAATTTATCCACTAAAAAGTAATGTTCGTCAAAATAGAACTGTGTTCTTCCATCGGTTGTCTGTTCAAAATAAACAGGTTTTTCATCTGTAGTTGTCTGTGCTGCAATTCTATCTGCCTTTATCCAACAAAGCAAAATAACCAAAAAAACTGTTATATATCTCTTAATCATTTTAATGTGCTTCTAGCCAGTTTCTACCTTCACCAATTTCGACAACAATGGGAACTTCCATTTTGATTGCCTCTTTCATACGAGAGGCTATTATTTCCTTGAACACTTTCACCTCCTCTTTTGGAACATCAAATACCAATTCATCATGTACCTGCATGGTCATCTTACCCTTTAACCCTGCTTTTACAATATCATCATGAATATTAATCATCGCAATCTTAATAAGATCTGCGGCTGATCCTTGTATGGGTGCATTAATTGCATTTCGTTCTGCAAATCCTCTTATTGTTGCGTTCGCAGAATTAATATCTCTTAAATAACGTCTTCTTTTTAAAAGAGTTTCAACATATCCGTGCTCTTTTGCAAAGGTAATGGTGTTATTCATATAATCCTTAATTCCAGGATATTGTATGAAGTACTGTTCAATCATGTCTGCAGCCTCTCTTCTTGGAATGCCTAAACTTTGTGAAAGTCCAAATGCGGACTGACCATATATAATTCCAAAATTCACCGCCTTAGCGTTACGTCGTTGATTAGCGCTTACTTCCTCCAGCGTTACACCGTAAACTTTCGCTGCAGTAGCCGTGTGAATATCCAACCCTTTTGCGAAAGCATCTAGCATATTAACATCCTTACTGATTTCTGCAATTAACCTAAGCTCAATCTGCGAATAATCTGCAGATAAGATCACGTGATTTTCATCTCTGGCAATAAACGCTTTTCTCACCTCCCTACCTCTTTCAGTTCTAATTGGAATATTTTGGAGGTTAGGGTTATTTGAGCTAAGGCGACCTGTAGCCGCCACTGCTTGATTATAGGAAGTGTGTACACGTCCAGTTTTAGGATTAATTAATTGGGGTAATGCATCAACATAGGTCGACCTCAGCTTCTGCAACTGTCTATAATCTAATATGTCTTGTACAATATCACTTTTGCTAGCCAATGTTAAAAGCACATCCTCTCCAGTTTGGTATTGTCCGGTTTTAGTTTTTTTGGCTTTCGGGTCTAGCTGCAATTTGTCGAACAAAACTTCGCCCAATTGTTTAGGAGAAGCAATATTAAATGGTACGCCGGCTTTTTCATAAATTCGTTCCTCCAATACCAACACCTCGTTCTGAATAGAAATTGAGAACTCTTTGAGCGCTTCAACGTCAATTCTAACACCCTCTTTTTCCATATCCACTAATACATAAACAAGTGGGAATTCTACCTCGTTAGCAAGTTTATCCGCTTCAACTTTTTGGAGCAATGGATCAAAAACTTCTTTAAGCTGTAGTGTTATATCGGCGTCCTCTGCAGCGTAATCACTTACTACTTGAGGATCGATGTCTCGCATGTTCAATTGTTTCTTTCCTTTCGGTCCAATCAACGTAGTGATAGACACAGGAGTGTACCCAAGATAATTTTCTGCCAGTACATCCATGCCATGCCTCGTTTCAGGATCAATTAGATAATGTGCTAACATTGTATCGAACAAAACGCCCTTTACATTAATGCCGTACCAGCTAAGTACCAATATGTCAAATTTCAAATTTTGACCGATTTTTAGAATATTTTCATTTTCGAATATAGATTGAAACTTAGTCACTAATTGCATACATGCGCTTTGATCTGCTGGGGCAGGGATGTACCAGGCGCTACCTTTTTCGAAAGAAAAGCTAAGCCCTACGAGCTCACAGTTATTAGCATCTGTACCGGTAGTTTCCGTATCAAAGCAAATTACCTTTTGCCTTTCAAGCATTGCAATAAGTTCAGTCTGCTTCTGTTCTGTATCGGCGTAAGTATAAGTATGGTCGGTATTCTCAATATGTTTTCCTAATGTTGGGGCGGTATATATCGCCTCTTCAGTTACAATAGAAGGTGCAGAGCCAAAAAGATCCATTTGGCCACCACCGGAAGTTTTACTATCTACCACGTTAAATTCTTCCCCAAACACCCGTTTCCCTATTGTTCTAAATTCTAGCTCCGCAAAAAGAGGTTCCAATAACTCTTTACTTGGATCTTGTATCGTTAAGCTTTCCTGATCAAATTCAACGGGCACATCCAAAATGATAGTCGCCAATTTCTTTGAGATCAGGCCTTGCTTAGCATATATTTCTACGTTTTCCCGTAATTTGCCTTTCAATTTATCGGCATTCGTTATAATCTCCTCTACTGAACCAAAATCCTGTATCAGCTTTTTAGCTGTCTTCTCACCAATTCCCGGGATACCCGGAATATTGTCGACGGCATCCCCCCAAAGGCCTAATATATCAATCACCTGATCTACCCGCGCAATCTCCCACTTTTCCAGCACTTCTTTTACACCTAATACCTCGTGTCCATTTCCCATTCGAGCTGGTTTGTATATTTTTATCCGTTCACTAACCAATTGCGCAAAGTCCTTATCAGGCGTCATGCAAAAAACGTCAAAACCTTCCTGCTCCGCTTTCTTGGCTAAGGTTCCAATAATATCATCGGCTTCATACCCATCCTTTACGATAACAGGAATGTTAAATCCTTCAATTAAACGATAAATATAGGGAATGGCTGTTGCTAAATCTTCTGGCATAGCTTCTCGATGCGCCTTGTAGGCTTCAAATGAAGTATGTCGTTCTGTAGGAGCATCTGTATCAAAAACCACTGCCATATGAGTAGGGCTTTCCTTTTTCAACACCTCTAATAACGTGTTAGTAAAACCCATGATGGCCGAGGTGTTCAGTCCAGTCGATGTAAAACGAGGCGCCTTACTCAAAGCAAAATGAGCCCGGTATATCAGGGCCATACCATCTAACAAAAAGAGTTTCATCTGTAAAATATTTTCCGAATAGCTTATCGTTATTCCATCTCATCTGCTTTTCCAAAAAAATAACCGTTGGCGCTATCAGTATATGGTTGGATACAAAGTTAACAGAATCATGCAATAATAGCACATCATAGTCGGCTAACTAATAACCTAAATCAGGTTAATAAATAAAATAGATCTAAAAACTTTTATTACGAGCATATGTTATACCTCTAGTTGAATGGTAATTTAGATTATATGAGTACTTCTGCATCAATGACCACGCTATCCCAAGTAATGACAAAATTAGCAGATAGGGGATATAGCGAAGAAATAAAAATTAAAAAAAATGGCGCAACATTAGGTTCTGAAGATTCAACGATCTATCAACCAAATGAACTGACCATCGTACGCACTTATCGTTTTGAAGGCGAAAGCGATCCAGCGGATATGTCTGTGCTCTACGTTATAGAAACGAAAGACGGAAAAAAAGGAATTTTCTTAAATGCGTATGGAACTTATTCAGATCAGGATAGTGAATATTATGATACGTTTATTTTAGGCGTTCCAATAGATGAGAAAGCAGAACTGGAAGAATTGAGGTGACCTGATATAATGATGAGTGATCGTTAAGTAGTAAAGTGTCAAGTGGTTCTGGGTCGCGCGATCATTAATAAATCTATTTCATACGCACAACGGGCAACTCGCAACGCACAACTCACATGGTCTTGATACTAAATATAATCTACAGGTATATTCCCTTTTTATCTATAAAATCAAGCACTTTATTCGGAAGAAAATAACGGACGTTCTTGCGCTCTTTAATAGCATTTCTAATAAAAGTAGAAGAAATCTCCATTAAAGGCATATTCGTAATGGTTATTTTGGAATGATTAGCCCATTCGCTGCTATCAAAGCCAGGCCTTGGATAAACGTAAATTGCAAAATCACGTAAAATTATCTCATAATTTTTCCATTTTTTTAGTGTTATTAAATTATCGGCTCCCATTATCAGAACAAAACTTTTATCTGGATAGCGTTCTCGTAAATAAATGAGGGTATCTATGGTATAAGAAGGTTTTGGAAGTCTAAATTCAATGTCGTTAGAGCGTATATTTTCAGCATCCTCCAAGGCTAAATTAACCATTTCAAGCCTATCGTACATATTTAATAAGTTGTCTTTCTTTTTTAGGGGATTCTGCGGAGAAACAACCAGCCAAACTTCTGACAAATCGGTGTGATTTGCCATATAGTTCGCGATGATAAGATGGCCAGTATGTATCGGGTTAAAAGAGCCGAAGAAAAGTCCAATCTTCTGCATAAAATTATTTTACAAAATTTACAAGTAAGTCAGACGCTTCGTTACAAGCATCTTCCAAATTATCGTTCTTAAGAATTGTATCAAATTGATCTGCATATGCCAGTTCCTTATCTGCCTTTTCTATACGTTCTTTCAGCTTTTCTTCGCTATCGGTACCTCTACCCCTTAAGCGGTCTATTAATACATCCAAGGTAGGAGGTTGAACAAATATAGCCAACGCATTATCGCCAAACTTTCGCTTTAAGTGCAAGCCTCCAATAACATCGATATCGAAAATAACGGCTTTGCCCTTCTCCCAAATCCGCTCTATCTCAGAACGTAGGGTCCCATAGAAAGTTCCCGAATAAACCTCTTCAAATTCGACAAATTCTTTCTTAGCGATACGGTGTAAAAACTCTTCTTTACTTATAAAATAATAGTCTTTGCCATCTACTTCACCTGCTCTAGGCTCTCTCGTACTTGCTGAAATAGAAAAAGCAATTTTATCTCCATACTTTTCTAATAATCGTTTTACTATAGTTGTTTTCCCAGCACCTGAGGGTGCAGAAAATATGATGAGTTTCCCTTCCATTCAATTTTTAATATAATGCAGCAGCGTTTATAAAATATTCAACAATTGCTCTTTAATTTTTTCAAGCTCTTCTTTCATTCCTACTACAATTTGCTGAATTTGGGCATTATTAGCTTTTGAGCCAAGTGTATTGATTTCTCTACCCATTTCCTGGGAAATAAAACCTAGTTTTTTTCCATTAGCATCACTGCTGTTTAAAGCCTTGGCAAAATATTCACAATGGCTTCTCAGCCGCACCTTTTCTTCTGTTATATCTAATTTATCTATATAATAAATCAGTTCTTGTTCAAAACGGTTTCGATCAACATTTTCTTTACCAACAGTTTCTTCCAGATAGTGATTAATCCGTTCCCGAATCATCGGAATTCGTGACGTCTCAAATTTTTCTACCTCTTCTAGAGAATCCAATATAGACTGGTTGCGTTTTACTAAATCAGTTTTTAAGACAGCCCCTTCATCATCCCTAAATTGTTGAAATTTCTCGAGCGCTGAATAAAAGGTAGACAAGAGATCCTTCCACTCATCTTCATCGGCAGCATCTTCATCATAATTAATGACATCTGGTAAATTAAGTGCTAATGCCAACGCATTTTGTACATCCTCCCCCAATTCTACCGCAACATTTTTTATCTGTATGTAATAATTTTTTAAGAGCTGGGTATCTATCTTTGCAGCATTGACAGTAGTATCTGTATATTCTATGTTTAGTAACATGTTAACTTTACCACGTTCTATTAGCTTCGTACATTCATTTCTTAGAAATAATTCTTTTTCGGAGAATACTTTAGGTAATTTTAAATTGAGCTCCAGATATTTTGAATTTAGAGACTTAATTTCTACGGTATACTTCGCTTTGGCACTTTCTTTGGTTCCAATACCAAATCCGGTCATTGATTTTATCATATGCAAAGGTAGTGAAAATGGTTAATAATTTTGGTTATGTGTTGTTAGTTCTGCATGGAGCGTGAATGGAAGATCATTCTTCAATATTTTGCCAAGCTAAATATGGGCATTTGCAAAACGCGCAAAGATTAAAAACGATTAATTATGCTTTAAGCTAGAGAAGGCCGATAGCTAATTTAACATTTTTTAGCATCAAAAATGTCAATGATTTATTATGTTTACCGAGTATAAGAATGAAGAATAGAAAATATAACTATGCGTTGCCATTTTTTCTGGCGTTAATTTCCTTTATATTGCCCCATCCATTAAAGGCGCAAGAAAAATTACAGGGGATTGTCCTGGAAAAAGGGACCACAAAAAGGGTTGACGAAGCAACTATTACAAATAGAAGAACGCTGGAAAAAGCTATTTCTAACAGCGAAGGGGGTTTTGTTATTCCGGCGAAAGTTGGAGATACACTTATTGTTACTAAATATGCTTATTCTTCTGATTATTACCGTATAGTAGATCCTAAAAATATAACAGTGAGCCTTAACCCAACTATAGAGCTCCAAACGGTTACGGTAACGGGAAAAACACGCAAGGAAGAGTTACAAGACGTTTTGGAGGATTATAAAAAGCAAGGTATATACAGCATTGGTAAACCAAAAGCGCTTTCTTATATATTTAATCCATTGAGCGCTTTATACGGAGCATTTGGTAAAACAGCAAAGAATGCACGACGATTTAACAATTATGCACAGCACGAAATTGAAGAAACTGAAGTGGATAAAAAGTTCAACAAATATAATGTGTCCGAAATAACTGGTTTAGAGGGCAATGATCTACTTAACTTCATGTCCCTTTATCGCCCAAGTTACGAAGAGTGTAAATATTGGAATGAATATGATGTCCGTAATTATCTTAAAACGTCTTTAGAGAGATTTGAGAAAGATGGTAGACCAACAGCTGATACACTCCCCAAAATCCCTATTCCAACACAAAAATTAAATGAAAAAGAACAATAAAGGAGAGGTATAACCCCTCTCCTTTAATATCCAAAAAGCGTTTTTAAATCAAGCTCTTCTACTTGTCCATACTTAGCTAAGTCGGCAACCTTTACACGATTTTTGTTGGCTACGATGCAATAAGCATACGTTTTATCTTTGAATTCCTGATCATGGAAATTCTTTAAGTCATCGAATGTAAGCTTTTTAGCATCCTCGTACACCTTCTTGCGCATATCATAATCAATCCCCAAGCGTTTAGCTCCTAAATAAGAAAAGATGATACCGTCTTCTGTTATTCTGCTGGTAATTAAAGACTTTAACAAACTTTCTTTACTGGTAATAAAAACCTTCTCAGAAGCGGGCAATTCCTGCAATAACTCACTCATTCCGGCAACGGCATCATCTAGTTTGTCTGCCTGCGTGCCTACATAAGCAAGAATACTATAAGAATCTTCTTTCTTTGTGGGAGATGAATATACCGCGTATGTAGAATAAGCTAAAGCCTTAGATTCTCTAATGGTCTGGAAAACAATACCACTCATACCTCCTCCAAAGTAATTGTTAAACAGTTGAATAATCGCGGTTTTGTTGGGATCGTACTTGTTTGAATTTCTAAACCAATCAATTTCCGCCTGTACCATATCATAATCAGCAAAATAAACAAGCGGCTTCTCTTGTACCGTTTTTTCGAATTTTATAGCTGCTGGATAGGGAAGGTACGACGTTGGTATGTAGTGTAAGGAAGCCAATTCTTTCGTTATGTCTGTATTGGACTTAGGTCCGTAGTAAATAATGTTATGTTGATAGCTAATAAGATCATGCAAAATATCCGTTAGTTGCTTACCTGTGATCGAATCAAGGTCAGCATCTGAAAGCGTATAATTAAAAGGATTTTTTTCACCATATTGCGCATAGCTAACCAAACCTCGTAATATTGTTCCTTTATCTAATTTTGCGTCTTCCCTTGATTTTTTCACACGTACCTTCAAACGTTGCCACGCTTCTTCATCCGCCTTACAATTTTTTATTAAATCTTCTAACAAAACGACTGCCTGCCCAAAATTTTCCTGCAAACCATCTAAACTTATGGAACTGATTTCCGAAGATACATTCACATCAAAAGAAGAGGCTATTTGATAAAAAGCTTTACTAATCTCCTCTGCGGTTTTCGTATCCGTACCGATGTACTGTAAATATTCAGCAGCCAATGGAAGCAATTTATTGTTATAGCTACCCATCTCGAAACGATAATTCAGGCGAAAAATCTCATTATTTTTGTTTTCAACGGTTAACAGTTCCAGCCCTTTTAGCTTATTTTTAGTGATGTCTTTCTTGAAATCTAACCAAACGGGCGACACAGCGGTTTCGCTCATTTCATTAACTTGTTTTAAAAATACCGACTGCGCGTCCCTGTTTACCTCCACTGGTGTAATGCTGGGTTTCTCTACTTTTTGTATATTTTTATCTTCCCCTTTTCGCTTATATACAGCAACATAATTATCATTAAGGTATTTATTGGCAAAGGCAATGATATCTTTCTTTGTAATATTGGCTAGTGTAGTATTATAAGAAACAATTCTTTTCCAGTCAATATCCGAAGTAAAAGCATCCATTAAGCTACCAGCCCTTGATTCATAACTTTCATTTGATTCGATCGTATTCTTTTTTGCATTATTCACTATAGCGGTTAGTAGATCGTCAGAAAAATCACCTTTTTTTAGTTTTTCAATCTCTCCTAGCATTAGATTTTTGACTTCATCGAGGGATTGATCTTTCATGGGTCTTCCTTGTAATAATAAGGTGCTGTAGTCTTTGAGAACATACGAAAATGCCGCTGCCGAAAGCAGACGCTGTTTTTTAACAAGGTTCAGATCAAACATGCCTGCATTACCATTTGTTAAAATGTTTCCAACTAACTCTAATAGCTGAGTATCTTTACTTTGAGAACCTGGAAACCGAAATCCGATCATAATGCTTTCCGGTGTAGGGCCTTTAACTTCTTTAATAACCGGAGTTGTTATTGCTCTTTCTGCATCAAAATGATACGAAGGCACCTCTTTTCTTTTCATATAAGAGAAATTGGCATCTATTTTTTTTATCATTTCGTTTGGATCAAAGTCTCCCGACATGATTATTGCCATGTTGTTTGGAACATAAAATTTATTATAGTAATCGCGAATAGCAATGAGCGATGGATTTTTTAAATGTTCGACCGTACCAATAGTGGTTTGCTTACCGTAGCTATTAGGAAATAAATTGGCAAACATGGCTTCAAAAGATTTAGTGCCGTCATTATCTAAACCTCGGTTTTTTTCTTCGTAAACGGCTTCCAATTCTGTATGAAAAATACGGAAAATAGGATTACGAAATCGCTCAGCTTGCACCCTCAAAAATTTATCAACGGAGGTAGAAGGTATGTTTTCGATGTAAACAGTTTGCTCAAATGAAGTGAAGGCATTGCTACCTTGCGTGCCCATGTTTGCCATTACTTTATCATATTCGTTAGCGATTGCAAACTTGGCGGCTTCACCCGAAACCTTGTCTATTTGTGCATAAATGGCTTTTCGTTTAGCGGAATCAACGCTAGCGTTATATTCTTCATATAGATTATCGATACTATCTAGTAATGGTTTTTCTTTTTTCCAATCGAGTGAGCCATATTTATCTGTACCTTTAAATAGTAGGTGTTCTAGGTAATGGGCTAACCCTGTATGGTTGGCAGGGTCTGTTTTACTTCCGGCTTTGATAGCTATATACGTTTGAATGCGTGGTTCTTTAATAGTGGGACTTAATATAACGGTTAGTCCGTTATCCAGGGTATAAAAGCGGGAGGTGGTTGGGTCATCTGAGACATACTTATAAGTATATCCATCGTGAGTTGCAGTTTTCCATTCGGCAGCTTCTTGTGCTAGTAGGTTTCCAAAGCTTATAAAAAGAAAAATACAAGAAAAAAAGTTTCGTTTAAGGTTCATATTTTTGTGAATATTAATAATGTTTAAAGTTAATGTTTGAAATCGAAACTTTTTGGCACTTCGTTTGTATAATTTAAACATCATCAATAAATATTAAAATGAGAGTAAACAAAAACATAGCGATCTTTGGCGTTGCGTTGGCAACCTCATGTATGTTATTTACCAGCTGTAATACAGTTAAATCAATGAACAACACGCAAAAAGGTGCTGGCATTGGTGCTGTTGGCGGTGCAGGCTTGGGAGCTTTAATAGGTAAAAAAGCAGGTAATACTGCGGTCGGAGCTATTATCGGCGGTGCCTTAGGTGGTGTTGCCGGAGGCCTGATTGGAAAAAAAATGGATAAGCAAGCAGCAGAAATAGAGCGGACCGTAGATGGGGCGGAAGTTGTAAAAGCTGGTGAAGGTATTATCGTTAAATTTGACTCGGGCATTCTTTTTGGCTTTGATCAGACAGCCCTTCGCCCTGAAGCACAAACAAATATTAAGAATTTAGTTAATTCGCTAAATTCAAATCCTGACACAGATATTCTAGTTATTGGTCACACGGATAACAAGGGTACTGAACAATACAATCAAGGGTTATCGGAACGTAGAGCAAATGCCGTTAAAACCTATGCTGTATCTCAAGGATTGGCCGGTGGCAGAGTTAAAACCGAAGGAAAAAGCTTTAGCGAACCAATTGGAGACAATAGTACCGAGGCTGGTCGCGCGCAGAACCGTCGTGTAGAAATCGTTATTGTGGCAAATGATAAAATGAAAGCAGACGCCAAACAAGAAACGTCTATGTAATTTTTATTTACAAACATAAAAAAAGGCAGATATGATTTATCTGCCTTTTTTATACAACCTAACAGCGCAATTTAATTGTTAAAAAAGCTTAATCCGGAAGCCTAATCCCTAAAATTACTTAAATTCACGCTTTCAATTTTAATCGCATTTAATATGGTGAGGGTCTTGCTAATAGTTATTTTTTCTTTTCTCTATGTAAACACCTATGCACAAAAAAAGACTAAAAAAGCAGCGAAGCCTCAAGTACTTGTATACGGTCACGACGCGGGCGCATTTTCAGCGGCCATTCAATCGGCCCAGTCAGGAGTGGAGACGCTGCTTATCATAGATTCAACACACATCGGAGGAACACTCATCAGTGGAAAAAATAAACAAATAAGCACCAACCATCATTTAGATATAGGAACTTGGGCTTTTTTCTTAAGGGGAATTGCAAATGTTAAAACTATATCTGACTCTGCCTCTAGGGCTGCCAAAAACAATATATCGCCTCGCATCGCTCAAAATGTATTTGAAGGAACACTAGATACAGTTCAAAGGCTTAGCTTTCGAAAAAATTTAAAAATTAGCGCCCTAGAGAAATCGGGCAAAAACTGGCAGGTTACACTCAGCAGTAAAGAGAAAATAAAAGTGAAAGCAATAGTAGACGCCTCTTTAAATGCCTCATTATCTGCATTAATAACTAAAAATGAAGAGCCTGCTCCTAAGGCTCAACTGAAGACAATTCAGTATAATGACCCACTCTATAGAACAGGAATAGCTGTTGGAGCTATTGAAGACAAAATTTTTAATATCCCTTTAAAAAGTATCCTGCCTGACAGCAACCGTGCTAATTATTTCGTTGTAAACACGCTAAATGATACTCACTTGTTGAATGGCAACGATGTGCCAATAACAATGCTCCTGGCCCAAGCGTGTGGCGCTGCTGCAGCCTATTGCGCATTTTTTGATGTTTCGTCTGATAAAATTAACGCAAGAACGCTTCAAGGTGAATTATTAGCCTATAAAAGTTTTATTATGCCCTTTCAAGACGTATCGTTAGACGATCCACATGCGACCCAGATTCAACATGTTGGAGCAACTGGTATATTGCAAGGAGTATATAAGAAAGAAGGCAATAGTAAAAAGTTTTTATTCCTGCCCGACAGCCTTGTCTCTTCAAAACAGATTGAACCTGTTATCAAGCAATTATTTACGAGAAGCCAAATTTGGTTTAAAGATAAAAACATTTCCACCTTGAAATCAAGTGATGTACTTAGTTTAATAAAATATGTTGCCAATAGAGGTGATGAATTAGATGCGGAGGTAGAAAAGGGTTGGAAAAAACGATTTAGGTTCAAAGGGGAGTTTAAGCAAAGTAATCTGCTCACCAGAAGGCAACTAGCAGTTCTGCTTGATACTTATTTGCAACCCTTTAACGTCCGAATCACATCTGACGGAAATTTTCAATATTAAAAAAGCACATTAAAATAAGGGTGTATAAAAGCCTGTAAACAGCTTTTTATACACCCTTATCCAAAAAATTATTTTAGCGATTAGAACTTCCAGCGCACAAATGCTTCTATCGCTTCGTAATCGGCCAGTCCTAATTCATCGTATTTTCGAGCCGTTTCACTTGTCCGGTCTTCAGCCCGCACCCAAAATTCTCTAGCATCATCTCCTGGAAATACCGGTAAATCCTTTTGCGATTGATGTTTAAATATGGCGAGTCGTTTACGAATTACCTCTTGAGGGGAAAGTGGCACTGCCATCTCTATTTCATGCACCTCAAACTCATGCCAAGCTCCACGATATAGCCATAACCAACAATCCTTAGTCCACTCTTCTGTTTTATCGAGTCGTTTCAGTGCTTCTAAAATAATGTCGAAGCACACTTTATGTGTTCCATGGGGGTCTGCAAAATCACCAGCAGCAAATACCTGATGCGGTTTCACCTGCTGTAATAACGCCATCGTTTGAACAATATCATCCTCATGGGAGACATCTTTCGAAAACTTACTCCTATCATAGAACGGCAAGTTCTGGAAATGGATGTTTTCATCAGGTAGCCCTGCAAAACGAGCCCCGGCGATCGCCTCTCCTTTCCTTATAAGTCCTTTTATTGTTCTAATCTCTTCTGTGTCAATCTGGTTAGGTTTCTTCGCAGCGATGAATTTCCTAGCATCTGTATAAAGACTTTCTAATGTTGTCGTGTCTGCACCCGTCGATTTAGCAAAATCCTTCGCAAATTCAATGTATCTAAGTGCATCATCATCCCAGACTGCGGTATTACCCGAGGTTTGATAGGCAACATGTACGTTATGTCCTTGATCAGCCAACCGAATAAATGTACCGCCCATTGAGATTACATCGTCATCAGGATGCGGTGAGAAAATAATAGCATTTTTCTTTGCTGGTACAGCCCTTTCCGGCCGTTGACTATCATCTGCATTGGGTTTACCTCCCGGCCATCCCGTTATAGTATGCTGCAATTGATTGAAGATATCAATATTTATGTTATATACAGGGCCTTTCTCTGTGGCCAACTGCGCCATACCATGATTGTTATAGTCTTCTTCTGTTAATTTCAGTATCGGTTTCCTTAAGGTCTGCGCTAGCCATATAACTGCCTTTTTAATGGTCTTAGAATCCCATACACAATCTTTTACCAACCATGGAGTATTAAAGCGAGTAAGTTCACTAGCCGCACCTTCATCAAGAATAAATTCTACACTATCAGATAATTGCAAATAAGTAGCTGGCACTTCTGAAGACATTTCTCCTTCTACTGCCTTCTTCACAATTTCCGCCTTTACAGGGCTCCATGCCATCAATATAATCTCGCGTGCTTTAAAAATAGTACCAATTCCCATCGTAATCGCCTTGGTTGGCACATTTTCTTTTCCCCCGAAATCACGCGAGGCATCACGTCTTGTTAAATCATCTAAGGTAACTAATCGTGTACCTGAATTGGGTGCGGAGCCCGGCTCATTAAATCCAATGTGCCCAGTCCTACCAATTCCCAACAATTGAAAATCCAATCCTCCAAATTCCGTGATTTTTCGCTCATACTCCATACAATAATCAGCAATTGAAGATTGGTCTAGCCGACCATCAGGTATATGAACATTTTCTCTGTTAATGTCAATATGGTCAAACAAATGTTTGTTCATAAACGTAACATAACTTTGAACGGAATCCGGTTGCATCGGGAAATACTCATCCAGATTAAATGTAATTACATTTTTAAAGCTTAATCCTTCTTCACGATGAAGGCGTACAAGCTCTGCATAAACTTGAACAGGAGTTGCACCTGTAGCGAGACCAAGTATGGCCTGCTCACCTTTTTGTTGCTTTTCTTTAATTAAAGTTGCGATGCGTGCAGCTACGGATAAAGAAGCTGCTTTTGAATTTTTATAAACGCTTACGGGAAGTTTCTCGAAACGCGTTTCTTCCAATAGATTTAATCTAGCCATTTTGAGGATAGTTACATTTAAGGTGAGAAGCAAAAATAATGAAATATTACGTTTAGCATAATAAAATAATGCGCTTTTTAAGTTAAATTTCGCACTAGGCACTAAGCAATCGAGTGCGTAATCTATCTTTTTCTCACCTTATGTGCTAATTTGTTCTTTATTTGTAAAGAAATTCTCATCAAAAAAAGGAAAACTTTCTTCTATCAAATGCTTTATTAACGCTTTGAAGATTTTTTTATTAATACATAGTATTGAAAGTGAAACGAATAATTATTTCACTTTGTTATTTGGTCAAACGAACTTTTTGGGAATCCCCATAGAATAGACATCTTTATCTATTTCTTATTGTTGAATGAAAAGGAACCTTTAATTTATGCGCTGATCGCGCAGATCTTTTCCCACTTGCCGCGCCCATTGGCAAGGTGCTTTGGCTGGCTTGCTCCGTTGCAATCCGTGGCTGTCATGCCGGACACAAAAGAAGCACTCTCCCCACAAGGCTAGGGCTTCGTTCGTCTTTTGTTCTGTTTCCGTAGCTGCGCTTTAAAATGAATTACAGGCATGTCAGCTGCCGATTGCTGCCTACACAAGCTCATGCCATTTCCGTTCTTCGGAACGTCTATGCTTACTCGCAACGACTCTCCGTTCTAATTAATCCAATTAATCCGCCTTGACCGTTAATACCAGTTTTTGGGGATCGTGAGCAGGGTCGAATGGCCTTGGAGGATAAGGCAGCAGTGAGCAGCAAAGCATTGGCAGCACCGTTGATTTACAACCTACCAAGCGGATTGAGGAAGCGTAGCGGCTGCAATACGTGTTATAGATGCTTTGCAATCAGATGCAACGTAGCATCCATAGCCTTGATTTTTGCTCAACTTTTGATCAAGCAAAAGTTGATATAAAAAAGGTTCCCTTATTATCATCAAACAAGACGAATTTACGCTCAAAAGAGTTCTACAATTTCTTAAATTTATGACTGATTCTCTTTATTTAACACTGCAACAAAGTCCTTTATAGAAGAGGTCGGGTTAGCAGATTTCATAAAATTTTCGCCAATTAAAAACCCCTGAAAACCTGTGGTTTTTAGTGCTTTTATAGATTCCGGATTACTTATACCACTTTCGGAAACTTTTATATATTGACGAGGAATCAGGTCCACCAAATCCAATGAATGTTGAATAGAAACTGAAAAATCCTTTAAATTTCTATTATTCACTCCTATGGCATCAATTTCCGCAATGGTATTCCCAATAAGCTCCTGCTCATTATGAATTTCTAAAAGCACATTTAATCCCAGTGACTTAGCATATTTAGCCAATCGTGCTACTTCTTCATTTGATAATACCGCAGCTATTAACAGAATGATGTCTGCACCATATGCTTTTGCTTCTGCTATCTGATACTCATCTACGATAAAATCTTTCCTCAATAAAGGAATATTAACTGCTTTTCTTGCTTCCAGCAAATCAGTTAGCGATCCCTGAAAAAAATCATGGTCAGTTAAAACGGAAATAGCAGAGGCCCCTGCCTCGGCATAACCGGTTACCACTTCGGTAACAGAAACCGCATTGTTTATTATTCCTTTTGAAGGCGATGCTCTTTTGAATTCAGCTATTATACCTGTTCTTTCCTTATCAAGTATAAAATCTCTTAAATTATGACAGGGTCGATCGTAGAATATTCCATGTTTTAATTCTTCTTCACTTACTTTCCTTTTTGCCTGTGCTACCTCTATTCTTTTTCTTTCGATTATTTTATCTAATATAGTCATTTTCTTAAGTAGCTATTTTGCTCGATCTTTTCAATTAATTATTCAACCAATTTTCAATAAGTTTCTTTCCATGTTCACTCAATACTGATTCGGGATGAAACTGCAAACCCTTAACATCATACTCTTTATGAGATAAAGCCATAATTACGCCATCATCATCTACTGCTGTTATTTCCAGCACGTCTGGAAAATCCAATTTATCTACCGCCCAAGAATGGTAACGCCCAATCATGAATCTCTCGGGCAACCCCTTGAATAATGGTTCGTCTCTAGTTAAAATCTTCAGTGGTGTAGCGGTTCCATGGACGGGTTTTTTCAAATTAAACAATTTGCCTCCATAAACTTCTGCAATTGCTTGTTGCCCCAAACATATTCCCAGAATGCTTTTTGAATTCCCGTAGGCTCGAATAACATCTAATAACAAACCAGCCTCCTCTGGAATTCCAGGTCCCGGAGATAAAAGAATTTTATCGTACGCTGCCACATCTTGCAACAAAAATTTATCGTTTCTCAGGACAGTACAATCCATTCCGCATTCCTGCAGAAGGTGTACTAAATTGAAAGTAAAAGAATCATAATTATCTACTACCAATATTTTGGATTCAGTAGCAAGTTCCTTTTGTGCCATTTCTTAATAATTGAAAACAGGCATTTTATGCCTTATTATAAGTAATTTAATAATTTATCAGATATTTACAGCGAGTTCTACGGCTTTCCTTAATGCTGCAATCTTGTTATTGACTTCATTTAACTCTCCTTCAGCAGAAGAATCAGCTACTACTCCTCCTCCAGCTTGATAATGTAATCTGTTATTTTTACTCAGAAAAGTTCTTATCATGATAGCATGATTAAAATCACCATTAAAACCCATATAACCAATAGCACCGCTGTAAAAACCTCTTTGTTGTTTTTCGTAACGGTCTATGAGCTGCATGGCCATATGTTTAGGAGCCCCGCTTAACGTTCCAGCAGGAAAAGTATCTCCAACAACGTCGAATGGATTTGCCCCTTGCTGCAGCTTCCCACTTACTTTAGACACCAAATGTATTACATGTGAATAAAATTGCGCCTCTTTGAAAGACTTAACTTCCACATCTACACAATGCCTGCTCAAGTCGTTTCGTGCCAGATCAACTAGCATGACATGCTCTGCACTTTCTTTAGGATCAGCCTTTAGTTGCTCTGCCACACGTAGATCCTCAACCATATTTCCAGTCCGTTTAAATGTTCCAGCAATTGGATAGATACTTGCTTCTTCATCTTTTATAGTAAGTTGCGCCTCTGGAGAAGAGCCGAACAACTTAAAATCGCCATAGTCAAAGTAAAACAAATAAGGTGAGGGATTTACAGACCGTAAACATCTGTAAACGTTAAATTCATCTCCTAAAAATGGTCTACTAAAAGCTCGTGATGGAACGATTTGAAAAACGTCTCCTCTAAAAATATGTCCCTTCGTTTTTTCAACCAAGGCTTTATACTCATCATCGGTTTTATTTGAGCTTTCTTCGCCATTAAGTTCAAATCGATATTCGGGGAAATTTTTATTTTGTATTATGTATTGAACTCTATTTAACCCATCCTCTTTTGGGTCTTGATAATAATGTTCAAAAATATACAGTTCATTCCGAAAATGGTCGATAGCGATCACATAACGATAAACATGATATTGAAGATAAGGAATATTTCTGGCTTCATCGATCGTTGTATTCAAGGTTATATCTTCAAAATGCGCCACCGTATCAAAGGTAAAATAACCAAACAAACCGTTGGAGATAAATTTAAAATCTGAAGGCTGTTCTTCACTGAAAGACTGTCGAAATAATGATACTTCCTTTCGTAAATTTAGCCCACTGACAGATTTAGTTTGTTTTTCCCCATCCGGATAATAAACATTTAGCTCCTCGTGATCCAATACTATTCCAGCAATAGGATCACAGCATACATAGCTCATATTGTTTTCTCTGCTGTGGTAGTCGGAGCTTTCTAGTAAAATGCTATTAGGAAATACATCTCGTAGACGTAAATAAATACTAACTGGTGTTGTGGTATCTGCCAGTAATTTTTTAAATCTTGTTTTTAGCTGATAGTTGCTCATTTATATATTTTTTCACTTTTTAACATCTTTTTAAACACAAAAAAACCCGACGTTTTGTGTCGGGTTAATTTTTTAAGGCTTTGGTTGATCAATCTATGCCATAAATACGTGTTCCCGGCGTTGCTCTTTATTAGGCCACCACCAGTTACGTAATGAAGTTTCGATTGTCATCATAAAGCAAACGTAATATAAAATTTCAATATATCAAATTTTTTTATTGAGAGAGGGCGAAATTTAAACGCCCCAAAAAGTTATAAACCCTTTGTTCACCGCCATCATTATCGCCCCTATAATAATAACTAGCGCGATGGTATAAAAAACCGCAATCGGTTTATGTTTAGCGGCAGAATTTATTGCCTTTTTTGATTTAGAATGGCCTACCGTAATTAATACAATTGCAAGTACCATCATGATAACATGCTCTACCGTCCAATACCTTAGATTAGCAGTTTTCATAACAGTTCCCATATCACTAAATGATACCATCGTACTCATTGTATATAAAACGATCCCCACAACTAACTGGATATGAGCAGCTATTAATGTAAATAAATTTAGTTTACGATTACCTTCCGTATAAGTTTTCTTCCCAATAACACCGCTAATTGCTGTGATGATAGCCAGTATTAATAATAAAAGTACTACGTAGCGCAGACCCGAATGTAAGTGTTTAAAAGCTGTATACATGTTGTTTAGTTTTGTCCTATCAGCAAAAATACATCTTTTTATTGCATTTCTCCGCCACCTTGAAAATCCTCTGAATTTTCTTCTCTTTTTCGTTGGCGGTCTTGATCAGGAGGTCGCTTACCAAAACGATAAGAGAGCGTCAACATAGCCCTTGGACCTTTCATGAAATTTCGCTGAAATTCACTATTGAACTGTGCGGTAGAACGAGTTCCCCCAAACCTCGCCTTGTTAAAAATATTCTGTACATTAAACATGATACTTCCTTTGTCTTCCAATACGGAAAGCTTCAGTCCAGCATCTGCAAAGAACATACTCGTAGACGTTCCTTGTGCCATTACACGCGGCGCCATATAATTTCCTCTGAGCTGTGCCGTCAATCCTTTGGCAATCCTTCCGTTTGCCGTAAGGTTTGCATCCCAGTTGAAACCGCTATTCGCGTCAACACCATATTCTTCACTACCACTAAAAGACTGATAGTTGCCATTGAAATTGGCCATGAAGTCAAAATTTTTGTTCAGTGTAAATTGCGAAATGAGCTCAACACCTGTAGCACGGTTCTGACTGATATTACGGAATGTTGAATAGGTAACATTGGTACCGGCTGCTGCCGAATCGACTATCATCTCTACCACATCATTGGTTATTCGATGGTATACGGAGGATGTTAAATTCACTTTTCCGAAGCGCTTACTATAAGCCAACTCTAAGGAGTGAATATCCTCTGGTTTAAGGTTTGGGTTACCTTGACGATAATTGACAGGATCAGAAATATCTAAGAACGGGTTTACCTGCCAGCCCCGAGGCCGATTGACGCGACGGGTATAACTTAGCTGCAAAGATGAACCTTCGGATAATTCCTGTGTCAAATAGATGCTGGGATAAACACGGAAATAATCCAATCGCCCTTTCGTAGACCGATTTTCGGGCGCAAGACTCGGATCATAAGATACATACTCCGTATTTAAATATGCTTGTTCTGCCCGCAAACCTACCTGATAACCAAATTTATCGCTCAGCTTATTCTGATAATTGGCATAAAGTGCGTGCACCACATCATCCAAATTAAAATCATTTGTCAAGTTGTAATCCGGTTCGTACAGTCCGCTAGAAGAAGACAGTGTATTAGATAGTTGTTGCTCGTCACTGTAACGTAACGTTGTTCTATACCCGGTTTCAAGCTTTTGCTCTTTGCTGAAGGGGAGGACATAGTCCACCTGTATATTAACATTTTTACCGTCTTCGTAAGTATCATTAATCCGGTTAGGGTCTATCACAATGGAAGGATCTGTAGCCGTTTGTTCAAACGTTTGGATACCGTCTTCCTTACTACGACCATAAGAGACATTAGCGGTCAATTCCTCTCCTTCTCTTTCAAACTCTCGCTTGAAGTCGAAGTTAAACTCATATCCGGTATCATCCTCATTTTGATTGGTGTAGCGCGGACTAGTCCCAATTATAGCCCCTGTAGGATCATAATACGTGTAAAATAGATCTTCTCTCCGAATATTATCTCTTAAGTTCATATTGGCCGAAAGGCCCAACGTCGTTTTCTCGGTTGCAAAAAAATCAGCCCCTAAGCGAACAGTGTGGCTGTTGCCTTTTCTTCCGTTATCACTGGTGTTGTAAACCCTGCTTCCGTCATTGTACCTATTATCATTAAAACCACTTCCAGGATTATTCCTTTTTCTGAAGTCATAGCCACCAAAATAATTGAACTTTGTATCTCGGTAATTAAGATCTATCCCTCCGTTATAGTTATTATATGAGCCTCCGCCGACGCGAGCCATACCATTAAATCCCGTCCGAATATTTTTTTTTAGGATGATATTTACAATACCCCCCTGTCCTTCCGGATCATACTTAGCGGAAGGGTTTGTCATCACCTCAATTCTTTGAATGGAATTGGCTGGTAGAGATTCTAATAAAGTGTTAATGTTGCTTCCCGCCAAAGCAGATTGCTTCCCATCGATTAAGATCTTAACATTGGTAGATCCTCTTAACCCTACATTTCCATCCATATCTACCGATAGAGAAGGAACATTAGCCAGCAGTTCCGAAGCATTTCCCCCTGCACTGACAATACTTTGTTCTGGATTGAAAATCTTTCGGTCAATACCCATCTGCATGGCTGGTGGTGTACCCTCAATTACAACCTCCTTTAACAAGGTGCTAGAGGAAGAACTTAGTTTGATATTACCAACTGCAAGCGTTTGCCCACTATTTATTTTGATTGCTCTTTGCTCGTACCCGTTATATCCCACAAAACTAGCTTTAAGCGTATAAGTACCAGGTGAAATATCTCCAAAGGAAAATCTACCCTGTTCGTCGGTCTGCCCTCCTTTAACAACTTTATTATTTTGTTGATTCAAAAGGGTAACACTAGCGAAATCGATTGGTTCATTACTTAACGAATCAACTACTGCACCACTAATATTCGCTAGATCTTGCCCAAGCGCTATGTTGTAGCAAAAAAAACCAATTAAGAATACGGTAACATTTCTCAAAACGGGTAACTTCATTATGTATATATTTGTTTTAGTTTTCTGACGGTGTCAAAAATAATATAATCAATTAGTGTATGACTGGCTTTTTGGTAACAAGATTAACCGGTAACACCAATATTACAGTACTTTTATTATATGGTGCTACCTAAATATGCTAAACACCCCCGTTAATCAGAATGAATATATAGCTTTGATAAAAAAATTTATTCAAAAATCAACAAAAGCCAGCAGGTTTCGGAAGAGAGATATCTAATTAGTATCTGCTCTTCAAAACTATTGAATAGAATGTACAGTTAGGCTTTTAAAGCTGAATACAAATTATTGGAAAGCATTAGCATGCTTAAAAAAGACATGTATTTGCGGTCATTACCGAAAGCGTTCCAACAAACATTGATTTGCTTATCGTTCTTCAAGAGAGGATAACTTACTTGGGTAATTATAAACGAACAGCATTAAGACTATTTCAAAAACAATAATATGCGATAAGCAACACCAGCGAAAGGCATGCCATATTTCAAAGCATTCAGAGCCGAGAATAATAATCGAATTCAGGTTTCAAGGATATATCGAAAGAAATACTATTCAATGCTAACCGTTAACCCCTCTTCTTTCAGTATCTTTCTATACACATCCACTTCGGTAAAAGTCCCTTCTAACACTGCGCATTTCCCTTCCGTATGAACTTTCCATGCTATTTTTTCCGCCTGACCTTCACTATAATCAAGGTATTTCATGAGGCAATGAATCACATGGTCAAAAGTATTAACTTCATCGTTCCATAGTATTAAACGATGAAAGCTTTTTGTTCCTGCTAAAATCTCTTCTAGCGTAAAAGTTTCTTCTTGTGTCTGTGTACCGGCTATTATCATTTTTAACCCTCTATCCAATCTGTTAAGCAAACTTAAGCACCCACCCCATTACACAGCAGAGTGTCAAGTATTTATAGTTTATGTTTTAAAGTTTAGACAAAAATACACAAAGCTTGCAAAAATTAGAAATTTGAAGCTATTATAAAGTACCTTCATTTATGTTCCTTTGCTATTTGGCTTTTTTCGTTTGTTCAGCAAGTACATCCCACATTTCGGCAGGAATAGCTTCCAAGGCACTAAATTGGCCTGCCCCTTGAAGCCATTCACCTCCATCAATCGTAATGATTTCTCCATTTATAAAACCAGCATAATCAGACATTAAGAAGGCGGCGAGATTTGCAAGCTCTTGATGTTCTCCAACTCTTTTTAAAGGTACCCTTTTCTTAAAATCAAATTTCTCGGCTAGATCGCCCGGTAACAATCTGTCCCACGCGCCCTTTGTGGGAAAAGGCCCGGGGGCAATGGCATTATTCCTGATCCCATATTTACCCCATTCAACAGCCAAAGAACGTGTTAAGGCTAATACGCCACCTTTAGCCGCTGCAGAAGGAACAACGTAAGCAGAGCCAGTAAAAGCATACGTGGTAACTATGTTCAATATGGATGCAGGCATTTTTTCTTTTATCCAATATTTTCCAAAAGTTAATGTACTATTGACCGTTCCCTTTAAAACGATATCTATTACAGCGGCAAATGCGTTAGCTGATAATCTTTCTGTCGGCGAGATAAAATTTCCTGCAGCATTATTCACCAAGCCGTTAACACTTCCAAATGTTTCGATCGTTTTCGTTAGCAAGTGTTCTATATCCGTAACTTCACGAACATCACACGCGACAGCCAATACTTGTCCGCCAGTTTTTTCCATTAGCTCTTTTGCAGTTTGATCAAGCACATCCTGCTTTCTGCTGGCAATTACAACCTTCGCTCCAAGTTCCAAAAAGTAGGTACTCATGGCCTTCCCTAGCCCTGTTCCTCCTCCAGTTACCACAATTGTTTTATCAATCAACGCATTATCCTGTAGTGCACCCATTTTATTATTCATTTTTACTTGGTTGTTTACTTTTGAGATTATCAATAATTGTTTTTACAACTGATCGCGTAGAAGGTTCCCACCATTGTTTTAAAACCATATCAATGGCTTCCGCTGGATCTTGACTAAAATGAGCGATGAGTTCTTTCCGCATGTTCAGTTTACTTAATTGCCATGTTTTCCAATTCAAATTAATATATTTCTTCATTTGCTTGTCGGCTTGTGTGTGCAATTGATTAGGCAACACCATTTCGTCAATTAAGCCAACCTTTAGGGCGCGTTGCGGGTGAAGCAAGGTTCCTTCTAATAAAAAACGATAGGCTCTTGCCCTTCCAAGCCAGAAGCTGTATAAATCGAAAATGCTGTCGGGAACAATAATTCCAACTGGAACTTCATTTAATCCAATAATATACTCACCTTCTGTCATAATTCTATAGTCACAACACAAAGCAAGTACACACCCGCCGGCTGGACTATGGCCTCCAATGGCGGCAATGGCCGGTTTACGAAAGGCGACGAAGGTTTTTATAAGGTCTAAAAATTCAAACCAAAAATCCTTCATCTGCTTTTCATCAAAATCATAAAGCGTGATTAAATCTAAGCCCGAACTGAAAAAACCTTGTTTACCATATAGTATGAGCCCCCCAATACTTTCATCATTTTCGATTTCAATAAGCACCTTTTTAAGTTCTATTACCATCTTATCATTCAACGCATTAGAGGTTCCTCTATCTAACATCAAATGCGCTATCCGCTCCTTTACTTCTAATTTTAAATAATCCATATATGTTTTTTCAGTAATTTATTTTACCGTTATGTAGGTAATCGATCTACCTAGATGGCCTTCTGTATCCAATCCTTCCACTACAATTTGATAAACACCCGGTTCATCAGCGGTGTAAAAAGATACATCGGCAAGCCCCTTATCATTAGTAACGACATCAGGCTTCCAATAGATAGTAGACCGTAGGTCTTTCATCTCTGATTTGATCTCTTTAACACTATAATCGGGTGCCGGGAAAGCGCGTATTTCATAAAATCCCTGCGGGCTAAACGTAGTAATTCCAGGTGTATATAAATCTCTACTATAATTTCTTGGCTGATCTCCACGCCTCGTGGTAATTATCAAAACGCCACCACCTCCATAACTTCCATAGATGGCTGTATTACCAATTGTGCGCAACACTTCAACCGAAGCTACATCTGTAGGTGGTATAATATTTAATGCGGATGCATCCATATACATACCGTCTAGTATAATCTGCATAGGCTGATTTTGCGAGCGCGTACTATAAGGTACACCATTCCTAAAAATCACCCCGACTAGCCGTCCATTTAAACACATATCCAGTGTTGGACATCCATTAAAAAAAACCTCATCTCCACTAATCACTTGATCGGCTCTTCCAGGTCCATTTAAATTTGCCGAATATTTTGCTGGGTCTTTCTTTTTATCTTTTATTTCCACCTCTTCCAATAAAATACTTCGTTCTAGGAAACCATATTTTTGAAGCTCCGAAAAATTCTTTTCTGCATTGTCCAAATAATTCCCTAAGGATCGATTAGCATCAATGGTGATATCCGGAGAGTTCTTATTTTGAGATACCTGCTGCCTCGGCACTTCATCTAGTTTAATTTCTACATTCTTTTTCCCGCGTGCATCTCGCGCCTGTACAACAAAATTTGTACTATCATAAAATAGTATTTTGTCAAAATTAAATCGTCCATCCGGTCCGGTAACAGTATCCAATACAGTAGAAATGTTTTGCGGTGATATTACCATCACTTTTGCCTTATCAACCGGCTCCCCATTCGGTTTCGTAACCGTCCCACTAATGCGAATCTCCTTTTCAGATTGATAAGACTTCTCTGGGAATTCTCCTTTCTTCATATCTTCCCAAAAAGAACGGTCTGCCGTTTGCGTGAGCATCAAATTATCCAGCTGTCTCCTAATAGTTGGATTATCATCCTTAAAGTAGTATCCAGGTTTTTCAATATATCCTTTAGCTTCTGCACTTAATAGCAAGGACGAAAAAATATTGGCTTCTGTTTTGGCGCTATCCACCACCTTGTCCATGTTAGTAACTGCTATGGAGAAGCTTCCAATTCGAGAAGAATCATTGATCCCCAAGTTCTTTATTGCTAAAGCTACTTGCTCTCTTCGCGTATAAATATTTTTGTTAGCCTTTACTTCAATGGGTAGAACATCCGTCTCATTTAAATTAAAAACTACGCGCTCCGCCAGCAAGTCCATCTTTTCATCAAACAAAGAGAAATGTATAACACCAGAAGGAATATTTTTCTTTGGAATATTAATAGCTATCTCCGCTTTGTTCAATTTACTTTTAGCCGCAAAAAACACCTGCCCGTTGTTCTGAGCCATAACAGATAATGATTGTCCGTTCACTAAGTTGGGTGAAGCGGATATTTGCAACCAAACAGCGTCTTTGAGACTATTATTAACGGCTATTGTAAGTCCCTCAGTGGAGGACGCAGGCAGATTTGTTTTTACCGTCTTCCCATTTTCAAAATTCACAATCGCTTGATATGTTTTTCCTTGTTCTGGAGTAAAAGATAAATTACCTATCCCATTATGATCGCTAGCAAAAGTTGTTACCTGCTGCCCTGCATGCTCAATGACACCTTTAACTATTGCTCCCTTACCTTCTTCATTTAACGCCTTGAAGCCTATTTTATTGATTATATTAGCTAGCAATACACCCCCTTCAGGATAAAATTGTATGGAAGCACCTAGTTGTTGCTTTTGAATAGGAATGTACTTGACTATTGGAGGTTTATCGGCATTGTCAATATTCAACACAATAACACCCTGACTAATATCAATCTTATCTTTACTTGCAAAATCAAGATTTAAAGTTCCCTGCTCATCAAAACGAGCCTTCCCTTTCGCTGAACTTTTAGGATCCAATCTTATTTCATAATTTACGATTCTATTTGAAACAGGCAAACCGTTAAGGTCTTTCAGATGTATAACTGCATGTCCTACTTTTCTCTTCTTCTCTTCACTATAAGTAAATTTGCTTGAAGTGATCAGGCCATTAGAAAAGCTGTTCCCAATAACAAATGTTCTATCGAAAAATCTATCCTCATCAAAGTTTCTCATCCAATTGGTATAGGCGCGGATACGATAGCTACCTTCCCGCAAAGTATCCGGCAATTTAAAGTCGCCAATGGCTAGACCGGAGATCACAGGCAATCGCCTTGATTGTACAATTTCATTCTGATTATTAATGAGCTCGACATACATAATCTTACTCACCGCGGAAAGAAAATTGAACTGACTAATGGTAACATAAGCTTTAAACCAAATATCTTCACCAGCCACATAATATGGCTTATCCATGTGAAGGTAAACTTTCTCTTGCGGATACGTTTTTTGATATTTATCTAAATTACGGAGTAAACGATTAAGGGCATCAGTACTGTCATTAACTTGCTGCGCAGCACTTATGTACTGCATCGACATTAGCATCAAGAAAAAAAACAATGATTTTTTCATGTTTGAAAGGCCTCTAATTGCTTAATAAAACAACAAAACAAGCAGCAAATAGTTTAAGCTTATTTCATACAAGATACATTTTTTAGCAAGAAAAGCACAATAAAAAATCTATATTCCTAAAGTCGGCTTTTGAATGATGGGAATGCTATAAATACGAAAAAATCTGTTAGAAGCATTTTAAAAAAATCCGTCAATTCTAGCAAAAAAAAATAACTTTGCGGGTATCTTAATTTAGAGCCTTCGGGCATGTAGGAGAATTCTTTAAAATTAAAAAATAACAGATGAATATTTTATTGATTGGTTCTGGTGGAAGAGAAAGCGCTTTTGCCTACAAAATTTCAGAAAGCCCCTTGACTTCGCAATTATTTATTGCCCCGGGAAATGCTGGCACAGGAGCCTATGGTAAAAATGTAGATATAAAGGTTACCGATTTTGAATCATTAGGAGAATTCTCATTAAAAAATGAGATCAACTTAGTGCTTGTAGGTCCTGAAGAACCATTAGTAAAGGGAATACACGATTACTTTCTAAAAAACGAAGCACTAAAACATATTCCTATTATTGGCCCAACGGCCATTGGTGCGCAATTAGAAGGAAGTAAAGATTTTTCTAAGCAATTTATGCATCGACATGGGATACCTACCGCGCTATCGGCATCATTCACGAAAGCAACCCTTGATGAAGGATTAAAATATTTGGAGTCACGAGAAGTGCCCATTGTATTAAAAGCAGATGGTCTTGCCGCAGGAAAAGGGGTCCTCATTTGTTCAACAATAGAAGAAGCAAAAGAAGAATTGATAGCAATGCTTGCCGATGCTAAATTTGGAGAAGCCAGTAATAAGGTAGTAATAGAAGATTTTTTAAAAGGTATAGAGCTTTCTGTATTTGTATTGACCGACGGAAAGGATTACAAGATCTTACCGGCCGCGAAAGATTACAAAAGAATCGGTGAGGGAGATACCGGGCTGAACACTGGTGGGATGGGATCTGTTTCTCCAGTACCTTTTGCAGACGAAATATTTCTGAAAAAAGTGGAAGACCTAGTGGTTGTTCCAACTGTAGAAGGCCTAAAAAAAGATGGCATTCCTTATAAAGGGTTCATCTTTATTGGACTTATGAATGATAATGGCAACCCTTATGTTATTGAATATAATGTACGCATGGGAGATCCCGAAACGGAAAGTGTGCTGCCACGCATCGAAAGTGATTTTGTTGATTTGTTATTAGGTGTTGCACAAGAAAATCTTTCCGAAAAATCATTCGAGATTTCAGCTAAAACTGCTGCCACTGTAATGATTGTTTCGGGCGGCTACCCTGGAAAATATGAAAATGGAAAAGCTATTAGCGGATTGGAGAATGTAAAAGAATCTATCATTTTTCATGCCGGGACGACCTTAGTTAATGATGAGGTTAGAACTGCTGGAGGAAGAGTCTTGGCCGTAACAGCCTTGAAGGATAATTTGTTAGATGCTCTACAGCAGGCTACAGCTGATGCCGGAAGAATCTTTTTTGAAGGAAAAGAATTCCGACGTGATATTGGATTTGACCTGATAGACTAGATCGCATACCATTAATCGAACGTATGTAAAGCATCACCCAATTAGCTTTCATACGTTCTTTCCTTCTTTTGTTCATTTTGTTCATTCCACTGAACAGGTAGGTTTTCTAAAAGATTATCTACTTTTTTGTAGGTAAAGTCTACAATTACAGACACATAACCAATTCGGTCTTCTATTAATATGTGCTTAGCATATTAGACTGTTTTTTTAACCTTAAAACCGTATTATGAAAAAACCTACGCTAAACTTATTTTATTTATTATTCCTTTTCTTTTTATTTGTTGGTTGCGAAAAAACTGCTCCAATTCCTGCTCCTGAAGAAAATTCAGATGAACTAAAAACTGTTATTTTCAAGTTAACCGGTTTTAGTTCTGAAATTAGGCCCCTATCATCAAAAATGGCAACAGCAAAGAACGGAGCAAAAAGTAATGTTGCCTTTAACCAAGTTCGATCTCTCTACTTTTGGTCATTTAATGAGAGTAATTTAATTCCAGAAGTGGCTATTCATCCAGATAACGCGAGTATAATGCTTGAACCCGGAAACACAGCCCTTACATATCCAACAGGATATAAACACGATATGTTTCCGGAAGGACAGTGTGTTAGTATGAGAGGTGTAAAGCGTATCATTTTTAAAATGCCCATGAAGAATGTTTCCGCCCTATCGAAAATTGATTTTGATGCTGCGAGCTCCAATACAGGTCCTAAAAATTTTAAAATTTATTGCAGTGTTAATGAAGGAAGTGATTTTACTTTAATATCGGAAGACAATCAATTTACAAACATGTCACAGCAAAGCAGAAATCACTTTGAGTTTGACTTAAGTACAATAATAACGAATGAGCATGAACATCTCTGGATTATGATAGAGCCTTTTGGTGGAGAGCGAGGGACAGTCGGCGACTATAATGAGGCCACGGGCTTATTGAGATTAGACAATTTTGACATATCAGGTATTTATAATGCTGATGGTTCTGAAGAAACAGTCCTTAATAAAATTAACTATTACATTTTTAAAAAGGAGGATAACACATTGGCGCTAGAGGGTGATCTCGCTTTTGAAGCTGATCATCAGATCTCTCCACTATCCCTCAAATTGCCTGTAGGGTCTTATTATGCTTCATTTGTATCGAACTCATCGAAAAAAAACCTACTCCTTTCAAAAAGCCCGGCTGCCGCTAAAGATTTCTATGTAGCCAACCATTTTGATAACGATCAAGCCTCGATATTTGGCACACAAATTACTGACATCACGGTATCCGAAAGCAATAGTCCAATTGACGTTGCACTCAACAGATATTTTAGCAATGTTAAGTTTGAATTTACAGATCCAGCAGACTTATCCTTCATAAATAAAATTGTTATCAATCGCATGCACGAAAACTTTATTTATACACCTTACGGTAATCCATCTTCTCTACCTGTGTCTGACGCTTCGATGATTACTTTTGTCCAACCATTTAAAGAAGAAACGAAATCCATAACTTTTAATCAGTTCATTGGTGATGTAAATCAGCCGGTAGATTTAACGTATAACATCTTGGTATATGGCGAAGGAGATGAACTACTTAGAGATTTCACAGTTAATAATGCTGTAAAAAACAATGTTCAGCTCCTTTTTAAAGGTGAGCTACTAAAAGACATCGACAAAAGCGGTGATTTTATTATTGAGTGGAATGAGCAATGGGATGATACCGTCAATGGTGAATTTTAGGGATATATTCTTTAAAATCTGCACTTGAACGCCAAACCTTCCTTTCCACATTAAAGAATCAGAAAGATTGCTGGCTTCTTGTGCAGATCCACTTTTCGTTTTCTCCATTGCGCTATGGTTTCCGTAATAATAAACTCATCTAACGAGGTAATATTACAAGCAACACATAATTTGGTTTTCGGAGAACAAACTTTCAATACTTCCTCCAATAGTTGATTATTCCTGAAAGGTGTTTCCATAAAAAGCTGCGTTTGCAGACTACGCTGGGCAGCTAGCTCTAATTCCTTAATTTTCCTTCCTCTAGCCGCCTTATCAATAGGCAAGTAACCATGAAAAGCAAAACTCTGCCCATTTAATCCGGAAGCCATTAATGCTAAAATCATTGAATTTGGCCCAACCAAAGGCCTTACTTTAATACCTAATCGATGCGCTTCCGCTACGATATCTGCCCCCGGATCTGCAATGCCCGGACAACCTGCCTCACTCATTAACCCTACGCTTCTCCCCGCCAATAACCCTTCAAAAAAATCTGTTAAATTATATTTATTTCTGGCATGTTTTCCATAATCATGTATAATCAAATCATGCTGCGGAATTGTTAAGCCAGCTTGTTTTAAGAATTTCCTTGCTGTTTTTTCATTTTCTACGATATATTCTTTTATTTCATTTATCACTTCCTTAAGAAATGGGGTATAAGATGCCTCGGCAGCATCTTCCGACAAGGGCACCGGCAAGAGATATAATGTTCCTTTCAACATACGCAAATATGCACTTTTTGGAGAGATTTTTACTACTTTAGCCAAGCAATAGAACGACATGGAGGATTTAAATTTCTATGAAAGTGTTTATGCCCTTGTAAGACAGATTCCGGAAGGAAGGGTTACTTCTTACGGTGCCATAGCCCGTGCACTAGGTAGAGAGGGATCAGCCAGAATAGTTGGTTATGCAATGGGAAATGCTGGAAAGGCTAATCCGCCAGTTCCAGCACATAGAGTACTGAATAGCAAAGGGCAATTAAGTGCGAAGGCGGCCTTCGGCCATCCCGACCTTATGCAACAATTACTCGAAAATGAAGGGGTAAAAATCAACAATGATCGGGTAGTTAACTTTAAATCTGTGTTTTGGGATCCTTTAACAGAAGAACTTATATGAAACGCTGTGGGTGGTGCGGAAATGACCCTCTTTACATGGATTACCATGATAAAGAATGGGGAAAAAAAGTAAGGGATGATAAAACCTTATTCGAATTTTTAATATTGGAATCAGCTCAGGCCGGATTAAGCTGGATTACCATATTGAGAAAGAGAGAAGGGTATAAACAGAACTTTGCAGATTTCGATGTAGAAGAAGTAGCTAACTTTAGAGAAGAAGATATTGAAAGAATAATGCAGGATCCAGGCATTATTCGTAATCGAGCAAAAGTGAAGGCTGCCATCACAAATGCGCAGATTTTTAGAAAGATTCAAGAAGAACATGGATCATTTTTTAATTATCTATATTCTTTTATGCCTAACAAAGAAACCATCAGTAACCATGTAATAGAATACAAAAATTTTATGACCACTTCACCGCAATCGGATGCGATCGCAAAAGATCTAAAGAAAAGAGGTATGAAATTTTTTGGAAGCACCATTTGCTACGCCTATATGCAGGCTGTGGGGATGGTTAACGATCACGAAAAGGACTGCGCTTTTAAATAATACTATCTCCAGGTGGATTAACAGCTTTTGCTAAACTATGGGATAACTATCTTTCTTACTACTTTTTGAAATACTTCCAACAATCCCTTTAAGCATTGCTTTTATTATTACACTTTTGGGCGCCCAGTTCTTTGGTGCAATCTCTCTTGTTAACAATTTAGAAAATTGTTTCAAATAATTCTCATTGGTTAGCAACCACCTCATTGGCCCTTTAATTACTGCAGGTGAAGGCTGAGAGAATAATTCACGTTTTAAACGACTAATTGTTTCCTGAAACATGGCGTGTGTTTGATTGTAAATTTCAGCATCATATCCTTGCATTGCTTGGTTCCAGCTGAGTGTGCCAGCATGCCATGCAAGTAATTGTTTAGCCAATATTTTCGCGCCTAACAATGCGTCGTAAATCCCTTGGCCATCGTAAGAATCCTTTTGATGATAGGCATCGCCAACCAAAACCCAACCCGCTCCATAAGCTTGCCTGTAAAGATTGGGAACATTTTTAATCCCACTGAGCGCTGAAACCTGTTTAGCACTGATAAGCCGGCGATACACTTGAGGATAACTTTTTAATTTTTCCAGGTACCATTTTTCTACTCCCTCTTTTGCCTCAAAAAAATCATGTCGGCATTGCACCAGAACTCCTGTCAAATTATTTCCGGCTGGGATTAAGATAAAACTGAAACCATCACATCCAGTATGTATCTGAATCCAGTTCTTTCCTTCGTATTCATAAGGAAGCACATTTTCCCAATAAGCATAGTAAACGGTGGTATTAAATGCGCTCACCTCCTCCGTAACCTTTGCTTCCATCTTACGCGCTACCAAGCTATTCCGCCCATCTGCACCTACAACAGCTCTCCCATAAATTTTTTGTTCCTCCTCTCCTCTGAATCGGCCTAAAACGCCAATCATTTCACCTTTTTCATCTTTTAAAATATCTCGAACAGCAAAGCCTTCCAACCGTTCTACATTTGAAAAACGGCTGAGGTTGTCCCATAAAGCTTTATCAAAAACTTTTCTATTAAGTCCATAAACATAATTTTTCCCACTCTCTGTCGGCATTTTGACGAATGTTCTGAAATAAGTAGACATTTCGAGTGATGCTCCTGCCATTTGACTTCCAGGTAGTGTGTAAATATTTTCCTGCACCCCTATCTCCTCCATTAACTTTATTCCACTACTAAAAAACAAAGGGCAAGAAACAACCTTTGTCTCCATTACACGATCTTTCTCCACAATTGCAATTTTTAAGCCGGTAGATGCTAAGCGGGCAGCCAAGCTTGCCCCTGCAGGTTTCCCACCAATGATGATTAAATCAAATTCCATATGAGATTATAAAAAGTGTATTTTAGCTGTGTTTATAATAAAGAGGGCCATTCGTCATTCACCGAATTCATTTAGCCTATAGTTAATCCCAGAGCAAATCTATATAAAAAACACCGTTGACTGATCGATCTATAACAAAAAAAACGAAAACATATTGATTTCAAGCACTTTAAGCACAACCAAGTAATTATGTGGTGGGCCAGCAGTATTGAAAATTTTCCCCTTTTATAAAAGATCGGATTATTTAGCGTTTGATTATATTTGTTCTAATTGATGGGTAGTAATGCCGTCCATAATCTTTATAGTTCCAAATAAATGAATATGCTTCGAGACCATTTGAACCACTGTATTGCAGCTCTTTTAGTATCGATCTCATCGCTTTTTTATAGCTGCCAAAACCTATCTAGGCCTTCTGGTAATTCCCGTTTTCAGTCCCTCAAAGAGCAGCGATTATTTGTAATCGAGCATGTCAATTTAATCCCGATGACTTCAGGAAATGACATCATTAACAACGCTACTATAGTAATCAGGGATAACAAAATTACATCGATAAATGGACCTATACCCGATTCTGCCCAGGTTATAGATGGGCGTGGGAAATGGTTAATACCCGGTCTCATTGATATGCATGTTCACAACCTGGCAAGCACTGGCTTCGGAACCAACTACCCAACCAAAGCAGCCAATTTTTTTATAGATACGCAAGATTTCATGATACTTTATGTCGCAAATGGAGTGACTACAGCCTTTGAATTGAGCGGAAGGGCCGAACACTTTGGCCAACGGAATGAGATTGCCCAAGGAAAGGTTATCGGTCCACGCATTGCTTTAGCCGCATTGATCGATGGAGGTCATGCTACCGGTATGATCGCTAATACCCCTTCTGATGGACGACAAATAGTCCGTGTTGCTAAGGGTATGGGCTTTGAATTTATAAAAGTCTACTCAAGTCTTGATGCCGAAACCTTTAAAGCCATCGTTGACGAAGCAGCAAAGGGCGAGATGAAGGTAGTTGGGCACATACCAAATGCCTTTCAGGGCAAATTGCAGGAGGCCTTTGTTCCCAATTTCGATCTGGTTGCCCATGCCGAAGAATTCGCTAAACAGACTAAGGATTACAGTGACAGAGATGCAGCACATTTCGCACAGCTTGCCAAAACAAATGGTACCTGGCTATCTCCCACCTTGATCACAATGGTACGTATTGCCCAGCAGGCCCGTACGCTAGACAGTATCCGTAATTTGCCCTATCTAGCCTACGTTCATCCACTTATGCAAAGCAAATGGTTAACTTCTAATCAATATAACCGCGGTACCAATGCAAAGCGTATTGACTACTTTGACCAGTTGGTTGAATTTCATAATAAACTCGTAAAAGCATTTAAAGCCGCGGGTGTTCCGATTCTTGCTGGCACGGATGCCGGTACTTCAGGAGTAGTATGGGGTTATGCACTACACGATGAACTGGAGCTACTTGTTAAAGCCGGCTTAAGCCCCCAAGAGGCACTAGCCTCAGCTACCCGACTTCCCGCAGCCTGGTTGCAGATCAGTGATAAAGTGGGAACGATTGAAGTGGGAAAATTTGCTGACCTTGTTTTACTTGAGGCAAACCCTTTAGTGAACATTGGAAATACCAGAAAAATTGCTGGCGTTTTTTTTAATGGCAAATGGGTTAGTAAAGACATAATCGATACCAAGCTTTCGGAATTATCTATTCAAAACCAAGCAAATAAGGATAAATTTGATTGGCAAAAAAGAAATGAGCAGTAGTGCGGGTAAAATGATTAAAATCGCCATTAATTGAATTTATTCCGCTGCTTGGGCTAACATTGATGATGATCCAAATGACATTTTGCACAAAATACAAGATGATGGTTATGAACCAATCAAAAAAGAGGCAAAATAATAGGATGCTATTCTTTGCCTCTTTCGTAGCCCCGACGGGAATCGAACCCATATCTAAAGTTTAGGAAACTTCTATTCTATCCGTTGAACTACAGGGCCAATTTGGAACGCAAACTTAGACAAATTTCCTTTTATATGCAATTGATAAAAAGAATTCCTGATATTCAAAGAATAATATTAAAGAGTAATATTAAGGTGTATATTTTATGACGGTCACTTTTTCATATGACAATCTTTTTATATTTCAACATTGCTCGTCCTCATGCAAAGATATCTTAATCTGGCGATGAAGATAAGACACTATTATAGCTAATTTTTGGATGAGTCCATAGTGAGTCCGTGTTAAGTCCGTTATGAGTCTGTATTTTAAGTTGAAAATATGGAATTATATTGCATAGATATTCGATTATATACCTTATAATGTAGGACTTTGTATTTTGTTGTTATCCACTTAGCATTCGAAATCCTTACTGCTGTTAATGGCATAAAACAGTAGAGGAGCATATTAAAACGGCTCAGAAACAGGAAAGGTCTACTAAAAGGCGCCCCCTCAGTATTTTTATTTATAATATCACAGCCTTGTAAATATAGTTTTTATTTATACCATATAAGAAAATAAGATACTTTAACCTTTTAGAAACCCTTATCTTTGCAACATCAAAAACGAAAAAATATTTAATATGAGCTTAGTAGGTAAAAAATTTCCGAATCTTACAATTGACGCCATGGACCACATGGGAGATGATTTAAGAATTAATGTATTAGAAGAAGCTACGAAAAGAGGTAAAAAGGTGTTGCTATTTTGGTATCCAAAAGATTTTACTTTCGTTTGTCCTACAGAACTGCATGCATTTCAAGAAGCATTGCCTGAATTTGAAAAAAGAAATACGATCGTAATCGGAGCCTCATGCGATACTAACGAAGTGCACTTTGCTTGGTTAAACACCTCAAAAGATAATGGCGGAATAGAAGGAGTAACATATCCCATCCTAGCAGACACTACCCGTAATCTTGCCAATGTTTTAGGCATTTTAGATATTCAAAAAGCTGCTTATGACGAAGAATTGGATTCTTTAATTGTGGAAGGCTCTAACGTTACTTTTAGGGCTACGTACCTAGTAGACGAAGACGGAAAAGTATTCCACGAAAGTGTAAACGATATGCCTTTAGGAAGAAATGTAAAAGAATATATCCGTTTAATTGATGCTTATTCACACGTTCAAAAATTTGGAGAAGTTTGCCCTGCCAACTGGGAAGAAGGTAAGCAGGCTATGAATGCTAACCGCGAAGGAGTGGCTAGCTACTTATCCGCAAATTAATCTGATATGTTACAAGAATTAGAACAAGATAATTTAGCAGCTATTGTAAACGAAAATGATGTTGTATTGGTACAATATGCAGCGTCATGGTGCGGTAACTGTAAAATTATGAAACCAAAATTTAAAAAACTGGCTTCAGACAATGAAAAAATTCCATTTGTTATAGTGGATGCAGAAAAACTTCCTGAATCTAGAAAATTAGCGAATGTTAACAATTTACCGACATTTGCGGCGTTCAGAGGTGGTAAACTCATCAATCAAATACAAACAAACAAACTGGATGCCTTAACACAATTAGTAAATGAAGTTACCAATAATTAAGCATTTAACAACGTTTATCGAGGAAAACGATGAAGACTATGTTTTAGAAGCAATAGAAACATTAGAATCTTTAACAGAAGTCTCTTCCTTAAAAGATGAAGAGTTGGATGTAATCGGTGAGTTAATCTCCAATATGTATGGCGCTATCGAAGTTAATAAATTAGTTCGAGAAGAAGGCCTGGATAAAAAGGAAGCACTTAATACCTTTATGAAAAGAGTATTAGGTTCTATTGACAAATAAAACTTCAATCAAAGAAAGAGCAAGTAATATTAATTATTTGCTCTTTCTATTAAAACACCTTTTATAACCCCTCCAAATTTCAACTGTCACGCCTTCAACGTTTTCCACAAAAACATGTTGAAAACCTTCTTATTTGTTGAAAACTAATTTATTTAAAAAAAATAATTTCCGTAAATTTACTAATGTTAAAGGTTAATACTTTAAGTCGCTTTTTTAAACAGCTAATAGTATATTCTAACGCAGTGATGTGTCATGCAATGAAGCCAGCTTAAAGACCAAGATTTTTTAATTGTTAATTTACAAAGACCGCCGATATAACATTTCGGCGGTCTTTGTGTTAAGTCGCTTTTGGGTTACCTTTGAACAAAAAATTAACGTTCATGAAATCATTTGCTAGCGACAACTATGCAGGAGCTATTCCTGAGGTAATAGAAGCCTTAGTAGCTGAAAACAAATCTCACAAGCCCGCTTACGGTAATGATAGCACCACAAAACTATTAGAAGATACATTATCCTCATTATTAGAGATACCATTTAAAATGCACTTGGTTTTTAATGGAACAGGGGCAAATCTTTTCGGCTTAAGTTGTACAATACTTCCCTATAGTGCAATACTTTGCGCTGAAACCGCTCATATATATGTAGACGAATCTACTGCACCGGAAACGCTTATGGGGTGTCGATTAATACCCCTTTCTGTTGACGATAGGGGAAAGCTCACTATGGACGTCATTACAAGGTCAATAAAAAGACAAGGAGATTTACATCATCCACAAGCAACTACCTTGAGCATTGCACAGCCAACTGAATACGGCACGCTTTACACCTTGGAAGAATTACAACAAATCAGAGCTATTACCGCCCAGCATGGCATTTTGCTACATATTGATGGGGCTAGAATTTTTACTGCCGCTACGGCCCTTGGCTGTGAGTTAAAAGATATAATTGTCGCCAGCGGTGCAGATGTTATATCCATCGGCGGGACGAAAGCCGGCATGCTTTACGGAGAGGCTGTTCTTATCCTTAATCAAAAATGTATGGAGCACAGCTCATTTCTCCACAAGAGAAGCATGCAATTAGCTTCCAAAAACCGCTTTATAGCTGCACAGTTTTTGGCCTTGCTACAGCATTGGAAAACGTATAGTGCCACAGCAATAAATAAAACGAAACAGTTAGAAGAATTGCTTAAAAAGTATGCTTCCATCAAATTAACAAAGCCAGTGGAGGCTAATGCTATTTTTGCACGTTTCCCCCCCTCATGGATAAAGCCTCTCCAAGAAATAGCCTCTTTTTATATTTGGGAAGAAGCAAGTCATGAAGTTAGGCTAATGTGTTCATTTGATACGACAGAAGAAGAGTTAGAGAGATTTGACAAGAAGCTTGCACAGCTAAATAAAGATAGTGTCATATCAAATTCGTAAATTCGCAGGGTATGTCTGATATCATTAAATTACTGCCCGATGCAGTAGCTAATCAAATTGCGGCTGGCGAGGTAGTGCAACGCCCGGCATCTGCAGTTAAAGAACTGATAGAGAACGCTATCGATGCTGGTGCTGATAAAATTCAACTGATAATAAAAGATGCCGGGAAAACATTGATCCAGGTAATCGATAATGGTTGTGGTATGAGTATTACAGATGCCCGCCTTTGTTTTGAACGGCATGCCACCTCAAAAATACGAAAAGCTGAAGATCTTTTTGCGATACGTACGATGGGTTTTAGAGGAGAAGCGATGGCATCAATTGCCGCAATTGCCCATGTAGAACTTAAAACGAGAAGGCACGAGGATGAGCTAGGAACTTGTATTGTTATCGAAGGCACACAAATAACCAGTCAGGAACCGATAGCCGCTGCTCCGGGCACAAGTATTTCTATTAAAAATCTTTTTTTTAACACCCCTGCCCGCCGCAATTTCTTAAAAAGCAATCCTGTAGAGATGCGGCACATTATAGAGGAATTTCAACGTGTGGCGTTGGCACATCCAAAAATTTTCTTCAGTTTACATAGTGATGGAAACGAAATGTTCCATCTTCCAGCCGAAGGATTAAAGCAACGGATCATTCATATTTTTGGAAATAATTATAACCAACGCTTGGTACCTGTAGAAGAATCGACAACGATCATCAACTTAAATGGGTTTATTGGTAAACCCGAATATGCCAAGAAAACAAGGGGAGAGCAGTATTTTTTTGTCAACAACCGATTTATAAAAGACCCTTATCTTAACCATGCGGTGCTGAATGCTTATGACGAGATTCTTCCCGCAGAAAGTTTTCCATTATACGTGTTATTTATCGAGATTGAACCTGCCCAAATTGATATTAATGTACATCCTACTAAAACCGAAATTAAATATCAAGATGAAAAATCGATCTATGCTATCATTCGTTCGGCAGTTAAACGTTCTCTTGGAAAGTATAATATTACGCCAAGTTTAGACTTTAACCAAGAGACAGGCTTTAGCCACATGATTTCTCAGAAAAAAACGGAAGATATCATACCCCCAACGATCAACTTTAATCCCCAATTTAACCCTTTCGACATAGGTAATAACCAACCGAAAGAAAGACATAGCAACTACACTGAATCCTTTGAAAAAAAGATTGGTGGAATTCCTCAAAATTGGGACACTTTATATGAAATTGCACATAAAACAAATAGTCAGCAGCTAACATTCGATTCAGCGAACAAACAAGAACCGTTAAATACGGTTGATGAACAACAAGAGAAACCAGCTGGAAAAACCATATTTCAATTACATAACCGCTTTATTTTATCGCAGATAAGATCTGGATTTATGTTAATTGACCAACAAGCGGCCCATGAGCGCATTTTATTTGAACGCTTCCTACAACAATTGGAAAACCATCAAGGGGCGAGCCAACAAAGCTTATTTCCGCAAACAATTCACTTAAATACAGCTGATTTTGAGCTTATCAATGACTTGCTTCCGGATATCCATGCATTAGGTTTCCAGATAAGGGCTTTTGGCAAAAATACCTTTGTCGTGGAGGGCATTCCTGCCGACATTGGTTCTGGTATCAGCGAATCTCAAGTTTTAGAGCAATTGTTAGAGGCATATAAAAATAATCAAAATGAGTTAAAATTAAATAAAAGGGAAAACCTCGCCAGAAGTCTGGCGCGAAATGCTTCTATAAAAGCAGGAACAGCGCTCGGCCCGGATGAGATGAACGATATAATTGATAAGCTTTTTGCCTGCACAAGTCCGAATATTTCTTTGAGCGGTAAACCCATAATTATTACCTTTACCCTGAAGGAGCTTTTAGAGAAATTTGAAAAATAACCTGATATAATAGATATGCTAAATAATCCATCCTCCCCGTTTGGCGGATTACCTCCTGTAATAAAGAACTTGCTTATAGCAAACATCATTTGTTTTATAGGCGCAAACTTTCTGTTTAAGTATGCGTACACCATATTTCCTGTATATTATTTAGACTCACCTATGTTTCATTGGTGGCAGCCTATCAGTTACATGTTCATGCATGGAAACATAGCAAGAGGTGGTTTGGCGCATATATTTTTCAATATGTTTGCGTTATTTATGTTTGGGCCCATTTTAGAAAGGATTATGGGGTCCAAAAGATTTATTTATTTTTATCTTATAACCGGTCTAGGAGCCCTGGCTCTCCAATTTGCGGTGCAGGCATTTGAAATCTTTCAAATTACAGGTTCTATATCTGCTAAAAGTATTCTTGACTTTGATATGGAAACCGGCATGGTAAGAAGTAAAATTGACGGCTTATCGCAAGCAAATTTCAACACCTTGACCTCCATATATTTTACGCCAATGGTTGGGGCCTCGGGTGCTATCTTCGGTTTATTAGTAGCTTTTGGCTATCTATTTCCTAACACTGAGCTATATTTAATGTTTATTCCCATACCCATAAAAGCTAAAATATTTATTCCTATTTATATTGTGTTGGAGTTATTTTTGGGTGTATCAAAATTTGCCGGCGACTCCGTTGCACATTTCGCGCACTTGGGCGGAGCCCTGTTCGGTTTTATATTAATCAAAATTTGGGGTATAAAAAGACCCGGATTTTGGAGTTGAGTTCACAATTAGACATTAGTTAATATTTATGAAGAAATCTTTTTTAGGCGAATTGTATTATAAAGCATTCCAATCAGGCAATAAGCTTAACTTCTTTATAGCGATTAATACCCTTATTTTTTTATTGCTAGGCATTCTTGTACTGGTAGATTTTTTTGCTAGAACTGGAATTGCCCCTTTATTGTTGAGACAGCTTGCGCTGCCCGCAGATCTAGGTGCTCTTTTATATAAGCCTTGGACTATTCTGACATATATGTTTACGCAGCAAGATTTTTTCCACTTTCTGTTTAACATGCTTTGGCTTTATTGGATCGGAATAATCTTTCTAGACTTCCTTAATAACAGACAATTGACCTTCACCTATATTGCAGGCGGGTTAACTGGAGGAATTATTTTTCTCATTCTATATCAATTCATTCCTGCATTCCAAGCCCAACAGGCAATTCTTATAGGTTCATCAGGAAGTGTTTATGCTGTGGTTATCGCTACAGCAACACTGGTTCCGGACTATACCATTCGCATGCTTTTTTTCGGCAATGTTCGCTTAAAATATCTGGCCGCTGCCTTCATCGTATTGAATATCCTAGGGTTGGCCGGCAACAACATTGGCGGAAACCTTGCGCATCTTGGTGGTGGACTTTTTGGATTTCTTTATATTATTCAACTTAGAAGAGGAAATGATTGGAGCAAACTATTTAAAGCTAGAAATAAAAAACTGAGAGTTATAAAAAATGAAAAAGGCCCAAAGGGTAAAACACCCTTTACCAATCAAGAATATATTGATAGTATATTGGATAAAATCTCACAGTCAGGCTATAATAGCCTAAGCAAAGCAGAAAAAGAGGCTTTGTTTAATGCAGGAAAACAGGATCAGGACTAAACTGTAAACGCATGCCGCCCCGTAAAAAAAAGAAAAAAACAGGCTCGCTCACATGGGTAATTTTAGGGGTTAATCTATTATGCGTAATGGCGTTGCTACTTAGTTATTTGGCTCCGTACATTAATCCTAATACTTTTTGGCCGATTGCCTTTTTTGGGATTGCTTATCCATTACTGCTGCTGCTTAATATGCTATTTATAATCTTTTGGACTATAAAACGCTCAAAATATTTAGCTCTTTCTTTACTTTTTATTCTAGTTGGATACGCCCCCTTGAAAAAACACTTTGGCCTTCATGCGGCACCTGAAGAAAAAGTTATTAAACATCCTGATTCCTCTTCTATTCGAGTACTTACTTATAACATACATTTATTCCGACGGGAAGATAGCGATGTTCAACCGAAAACAAAAGAAGAGGTTACTGAACTTATCAAATCGGTCTCTCCCGATATAGTTTGTTTACAGGAGTTTTATACCCGAAAAAAGGGCAAGCATAATATCAAACGGCAAATGACAGCGTCTTTAGGTCTACCATTCAGCTATTTCCATCCAGTTATCGAGAATGAATATGAGGCCTATGGACTCATTATACTGTCACGTTACCCTATCAAAAACGCCGGCTCAATTCCGGCTTATAAAGGAAAGAGGACTTTAAATGAGGTAATCTATACCGACATAGTAAAAGACGGACGGTCATTTCGGGTCTATAATATTCATCTTCAATCTATAGGCTTCCAGCCACAGGATTATGCCTTTGTAAAAGATGTTCAAAAACGTGCCTTTGAACCCGACAATGTGGCTTCAACTAAGAGGATAGGTGGTCGGTTAAAAAGAGCGTTTTTAGAACGTAGCATACAGGCTAAACATGTAAAAGAAGATATAGACCGATGTCGAAAACCCTTTATAATTACAGGAGATTTTAACGATACTCCCTTATCTTATGCTGTTAATACCATTTCAAGTAATTTGAATAATAGTTTTAGCGAAAAGGGGAGCGGTTGGGGCGTTACATATAATGGGGATTTTCCAAATTTTCAGATCGACTATATTCTGTCTTCAAAAAATTTTGAAGTCAGAAACTATCAAATTCTAAAAAAGAAATTATCAGACCATTATGCCGTTTGGAGCGATTTAAAATTATAATGTGATTATCTTTGATTTACACATTTTGGTAATAAAATCACCATATAAACGCATATACGCAGAGTAACGAGTTTATTACGAATGAAATTATTAAATTCGCAACTTGAATAGCGGTACGACCTTGTTAAAAAATAATCATTCAAGTTCTTACAGGAAAAACTACATTTACGAATGGATAGCAAATTAGTCATTTACAACACACTTAGCAGAAGAAAAGAGCTTTTTGAACCCATCAATCCCCCTTTAGTAGGCTTATATGTATGCGGTCCTACTGTGTATAGTGATGTTCATTTAGGCAATTGCCGTACATTTGTTTCGTTCGATCTCATCTTTCGATATCTACTATATCTCGGCTATAAGGTACGTTATGTCCGTAATATCACAGACGCCGGTCACCTCGAAGGTGACCGTGATGAAGGTGATGACAAGTTTGCAAAAAAGGCTAAGCTGGAGCAATTGGAGCCAATGGAAATTGTTCAAAAATACACACTAGGCTTCCACGACGTACTCCGTTTGTTTAACACTTTACCGCCAAGTATTGAACCAACAGCTACCGGTCATATATCTGAACAGATTGAGATGGTGAAGCAAATTATTGAAAACGGTTATGCCTACGAGGTAAATGGTACTGTATACTTTGATGTTGAAAAATACAGCCAAACCAACGACTATACTTTGCTTACAAACAGGCAGTTAGAAGACATGCTGAACAATACGCGCGAACTCGGGGGGCAAGATGAAAAAAAAGGAAGATTGGATTTTGCACTTTGGATTAAGGCTAAACCTGAGCATATCATGCGCTGGCCATCCCCTTGGGGTATTGGATTTCCAGGCTGGCATATAGAATGTTCGGCCATGAGCAATAAATATTTAGGAAATCAGTTCGACATTCACGGAGGAGGAATGGACTTAGCGGCTACTCATCATACAAACGAAATAGCGCAATCTCAAGCCTGCAATCAAACTGCACCGGCAAAATATTGGATGCACACCAACATGTTAACGGTAAATGGTGCACGTATGTCAAAGTCAGCAGGAAACGGTTTCCTTCCTCATGAGCTCTTTTCCGGTAATCATCCACTGTTAAATCGTGGTTATGCCCCTATGTCCGTACGCTTTTTTATGCTTCAGGCACATTATAGAAGCACGTTAGACTTCTCTAATGAAGCATTAGAAGCATCCGATAAAGGATATAAAAGATTAATGAATGCAATTGCGCTACTTCCGAAACTAAAGGCCTCCAACACATCGGAAGTTAATATTGCGGAAATAAAAGATAGATGCATACAAGCTATGGATGATGACTTTAATAGCCCAATACTTATTGCCGAGCTATTCGAAGTAGTACGTATTATAAATAGCGTTTATGATGGCAAAACCAAAATTGACTTGAAAGGACTAGAGCAGTTACATTTATTAATCAATGACTTCGTCTATAACATATTGGGACTAAAGGAAGACAGTGCTGAAAATAATGGAGATTTAGAGAAGCTCATGGACTTTCTTATCAAATTACGTCATGAAGCTAAGATTGCTAAAGACTATTCGACATCCGATTTGATACGTAATAGCTTGCAGGAAATTGGTTTTCAATTAAAAGATAGTAAAGAGGGGACTATCTGGAGTAAATCCTGATTAAAATTGAATCATTTATAGTATTATCTCTAAACAAGTAGATATAAATTTACTTGACACCCTCGCAAATTTATTTTTTTGATAAAAGCGAAGTATTGTTAAATATGTTAAGAACCTTTTTAATTACCTTATATACATTTGTTTTTAGCGCTATGAGCTATGCGCAGCAGGATCTTAGCGAGCAAGTGAACGAGCTCATATCTGCAGAATATAACATGTCTGTCTTAGCCAAGAATAGGGGGCTTTTAACGGCCTATAAAACATATTCTGATGAATATACAACGTTTTTCGTTCCTTCCCCGATAAATGCCTTATCTTATTTAAATGGAAAGCCAAAGCTACCAGACGTCATGACCTGGAAACCAATTTATGCTAAGGTCTCAAAAAGCAATGAATGGGGCTTTACCACAGGGCCTACCGATTGGCAAAGCGTTGGCTATAGTAAAAAGTTTGGCGAATATTTATGTTTATGGAAAAGAGACCGAAAGGGGGTTTGGAAAATTGCCTATCGTGCAATAAGTGAGCATGGGAAACCCAGGGGAGATGTAAACACAATATTTGAAAGCCCTGCAAATAACAAATTCAGGAAACTGCGTTCAAAAGCACGCATTAAACAGCGCGAAGATATTATCTTCAGTACGGATCAACTTTTTTCTACTATATTAAAAGCTGATAATTTGACCGCATTTAACGAATTTTTATCGGCAGATGCACGGATTTATATTCCTTCCTATAACCCGATTGTAGGATTAAAAAATATAAAATCTCTTTTACAGAAACAGGAAATAATCATCGAATCCTCCTCCGTTGAGAAAGTAGATAGGACGTATAGCGGTGAATTAGCTTACAGCAGTGGAGAGGCCATTATACGTAAAGGTAATGAACAAATCAATTGCCGCTATATTAGGATCTGGGAAGTGCAGACAGATGCTAAGTGGAAAGTAGTGGTGGATATGTACTTCAAAAAATAAAAGGCGAAAGATTTAACATTCTTTCGCCCTCCCTATGCTGATTCAATTACTTAATTATTTACTTGCCTGTGCATTGTTTTGTGCATCCTTCATCCAATCTTTCAATTCTGAGCAGGTGGTAAATTCATCGTCTATTCTAATATAAGTGGTTTTCCTACGTTCTTCAAACCATTCGCTAACCACCCTATTTAATTTGTCAGCTTCAGCAAGCTCCTTTATTTTTGCATAATCTTTTTCCAACGATGCACGGTGTGGCTCAGTTCTTGATTTTAGGTATAGAAATCGATAGCCGCTCTTTTTGGTTTGAGGATCAGCAAACTCATAAGGTTTCGAGTATCCCCCAGCTTTTAAAGTATCTATAGCGGAGAAATCAGCTGCATCTAATTGGTCTACGGGAATGTAGGTAGTTCGACTTTGTTGATTTGCTGCATTCAACATCATACCACCATTATATTTACTCATTTCATTACCGGAATATAGAGCCGCTGCTGTGGAAAACGGAATTTTATTGTCCTTTACTTGCGTATACATGCTATCAATTTGTTTTTTAGCTCTTTGCATACTGGTTTCATTAGGTTTTACTCCAATAAGTATGTGCCTAGCTCTTACCTGTTCTCCTCTGCGTTCTAACACCTGCAAAAAGTGAAAACCATACTCTGATTCAAATACGTTAGAAATTTCTCCTGGTTTTAACCTGAAAGCTACTGAGGTAAATTCTTTAACCATACTACTCCTGTCAAAAAAGCCAAGATCACCACCCGCAGAAGCCGAACCAGGGTCTTGAGAATACAAGCGGGCCATGGTGCCAAAGTCGTCCCCAGCTTTGATACCCATCCTAAGTGACTCTGCTCTATCATAAAAGGGCTGTTTCTCTTCTTTGGTCAATTTAGGATATATGACGATTTCTCCAACTTCAACTTCAGTATTATAATTCGGCAAGCTATCTTTAGGTATTTTTTCAAAATAGCGTTTTACTTCAAGTGGAGTAATACCGGTTTTTTCAGTAATTTTTGCCTGCATTTTTTGTGCAATCAGCTGTTCCTTTACCGCTGGTCGCATCTCTTCCTTATACTGAAGTAATGACCGGTTTAGAAATTTCTCTAGTTGCTCTTGTCCTCCAGCCTGCCTGGTCATATAACGAAGCCTGTTATTAATATTGTCATCAACTTCATCTTCTCCTACCTCGATGGAGTCAATAACCGCTTGTTGTGTTAATAATTTATTGGTTAATAACTGCTCCAAAATATTACACCTTATGCTGGGGTTTGGATTATTTCCTTCCGACAGGTATTGCGCATATTGCATTTCAATATCAGATTGGAGAATAATATTTCCACCAACAACAGCAGCCACCTTATCAATCACTTTTACATCCTGAGCTTCGACGCCAACAATGCAAAAAATTGTTAAAAGTGCTAACAAACCGACATATTTCTTCATTTGTTGTATTTCTATTTCTATTATATTGCTGTTTAAAGGTGCTAAGTTACACAATCCCTTACACTCTTATCCATATTTAACGAAATTTAACAACAATATATATGATAAGACTTTTAATATTTTTCTAGTATGTTTGGATGAATAAAGTTAATCATTCGCTATAATACACAGACGCTATGAACCAAATCAGCAGTCATCATAACAGCTATCTTCTTTTTATAAAACAGTTTCTTATATTTATTACGTTACTCCTTATTTTTCAGCTGATTGGCATTATCTGTTCCTTAATCTATTCACAGGCAGCATTATTTTTAGCGGTAAATCGATTACATAACAATACAGCAGATAAAATTTTTATGGTTATTACTCATTTAGGAGATTGGCCTGTAACATTGGGTTTCGCAATTTTTTGTTTATTTATTAGATTCAAGTATTCACTCGTGCTGCTAGCGACTATGTTATATACAGGTTTCTTTACGCAAGTAATTAAACTAATTGTCCAACATCCAAGACCTTCCATTTATTTTGAAGATATCACGCCTATATATACAATCAAAAACTATGTTCTCCAAAATTCATTAAGTTTTCCATCCGGCCATACCACCTGTGTTTTTTCATTGGCCATTACACTTTCATATATGGCAACCTCGAAAAACAAACAAGTTCTATTTTTCTTTATGGCGCTTATTGTTGCTCTTTCAAGAGTCTACTTATCACAACATTTTTTTAAAGATTTGTTAGCTGGTTCATTAATTGGGACCTTCTTTGCGCTACATCTTCTGTGGTTATTTGAAGGGAGCAAATGGTATCAATCCGGTTTACTAAACAAAAATGTAATGACAGTATTAAATCGTAACAAGTCTGTTTCTTAAATCACAATTATCCTTTTTTACCTTCGAGCGCTTGCAACTAGGATAAAATTCTTATATTTTCGTTATAATTTACAAGAACCCATTTAGCATTTTTTGCCCAAATGGCAACACAAGTCATCTCGACCGAAATGAAATCCGATGGCCTTAAATTCATCTCCAATGACAACATTAAACACCAATAATCCATATGCGTTGCGCTTTCTCCTAAACGAGACGGTATATGCCTTTGAGATCGCAAAAAAAGATGAAGAACCGAATCAAGAACCGCTGGCAGAAGTATCTCCAGCCTACCAATTTTTAGGAGGAAATAAAAATCAAATTCTATATATTATAAACAACAGCAAACACGAGTACTTTTCCACCGCCGCTCATGATGCCTTTTCCAAAACCATTAATGCCTTAGGGCTTTCTATGGAAGATATAGCGGTTCTCAATGTTGGCAATTATCCTCCTGTTTTATATTTCGATCAAATTTGCACCTACTTTGACCCGCGAAAGGTTATATTAGCAGGAGCGTCTCCAACACAGTTAGCGCTAAACGGACTATTGTTGAACGATCCCACTACTCTTAACAATATTAGGGTGCTGTATACCTTTTCATTTGAGGAAATGCTCACTGACATAGAGAAAAAAAAGACATTTTGGCAACAAGTTAAAACTTTATAGCATTCATGAACAATTTAGTATTTGCTACTAATAATCTGCATAAGATAGAAGAAGTACAGACCATATTGAAAGGACAGTTTACTTTAAAATCTTTAATAGATATTGGATGCACCGAAGATATTCCAGAAACGGCCGATACCTTCGAAGGAAACGCAGGCCTTAAGAGCGAATATATTGTAAAACATTTTGGCCTAGATTGCTTTGCCGACGATTCCGGACTGGAGGTAACTGCCTTAAACAACGAGCCAGGGGTATATTCTGCAAGATATTCAGGTTCAAGGGATATGGAGCAGAATATAAATTTACTATTAGCTAAATTGGGTAATCACCAAAACAGAGCAGCACACTTTCGTACGGTTATATCTCTCCGACTGAAAGGCGAGCATTATCTTTTTGAGGGCGTAATAAACGGAACTATTACCCACACACGTATGGGAATCGAAGGTTTTGGCTATGATCCTATCTTCATACCTGAAGGTCATAAAAAAACTTTTGCCGAAATGAGCCAAAAGGAAAAGAATAGTATAAGTCATCGGTTTATTGCCGTTAATAAGCTCTCATCCTTTTTGAAGAACCGCTAATTTAACACGAATGATGTATTCTAGACGGATTAAATTACTTATTACGTCCTTAAGCATTAGCTTAATTACCAATTTTTCATTCGCTCAAAGCGCCTCGAGCAGCAATGCCGCGTCATTAAAATTGAAAATACAAAAACTAAATACACTTGGGAGCGTTTTATATTTCGCCGCCCATCCTGATGACGAAAACACAAGGCTTATCAGCTGGCTAGCCAATGAAAAGTTGTACCGCACAGGATATCTATCCCTTACGCGGGGCGATGGTGGACAAAATCTAATTGGGACTGAGCAAGCGGAAGAACTTGGTTTGGTTAGAACGCAGGAGCTACTCGCTGCGCGAGGGGATGACGGAGGCGAGCAATTCTTCTCAACGGCAAATGATTTCGGCTTTTCCAAGACTTTTGCTGAAACATTTAAAATATGGAATAAGGAAAAAATATTAGCTGATGCTGTTTGGGTAATACGTAACTTCCAACCTGATGTCATCATCACCCGGTTTCCCGGAGATCCTAGAGCAGGGCACGGCCACCATCAAGCCTCTTCCTTAATCGCACAAGAAGCATTTAAAGCCGCTGCCGATCCAGCTAAGTTCCCTGAACAGCTAAAGTATGTAAAGCCCTGGCAAGCCAAACGTATATTATGGAATACCTATAATTTTGGGAGCGCAAACACCATTAAAGAAGGACAGTTCTCTGTAGATATCGGTCAATTTAATTCTTTATTGGGCAGAACCTATGGTGAAATAGCGGCCATTAGTAGAACAAATCATAAGAGCCAAGGCTTCGGCTCTACTCCTCAACGGGGAGAAATGTACGAATATTTTGAAACGCTTGCCGGAAGTTCTCCGAAACATTCCCTTTTTGATGGTATCGACACGAACTGGTCGCGGGTTCCTCATGCACAGCACCTACAATCGCAGATCCAAAAAATTAACGACTCCTTTAACGTCGAATATCCGGCCCATTCAGTTAAGGACCTAATTGAATTACTCACAGCGTTAGAAAAATTGGGTAATAGCCCTTGGCCTTTACAGAAAGCAAAAGAAGTGAAAGAACTTATCTTTGCCTGTGCTGGAATTTGGACGGAAAGCCAAGCTTCTATTCAGAAGTATGCTTTAGGAGAAACTGTTGACGTAAATACAAATGTTGTGCTCCAAGCAAAGAACATATCTGCGTCATTAATTAGTTTAAAAGCAAATGGCGGAAATGAAAAATTTGAGAAATCTCTCCAGTTAAAATATAACCAGCTTGAACGGATAAAATCTTCATTTGTTGCACACGCCATCACACAGCCGTATTGGTTAGCTCAGCCTCATAGTTTAGGCTCATTTTCGGTACATAATCAAACATTAATTGGTAAACCGGAAGCAGATGATCTTCCTATGATTACCGCAACGTTTAATATTGAGGGTAAAATTATAGATTATGAATTTCCTATTGTTTATAGTTTTAATGATCCTGTAAGAGGAGAGATAAAAAATCCGCTTGTTATAGCCCCACCATTAACGCTCAATCTTCATCAGAAGGCGATTATCTTCAACGGGAAAAACCCAAAAGAAATGGAGGTCTCTTTTATCTCCAATGCTGAGCAGACACATGCAACGATCACGCCCATACTTCCTAAGGGCTGGCGCACTGAACCCGCTTTCTTCCAAGTTGATCTAGATCATCGTAATGACGAAGAATCTAAAAGTATTACCATTTACCCTGCGGAAAATGCGACAACGAACGATTCTATCTCCTTTAAAGTTTCCTATCAAACTAAAAACACCGAGATTGCCAAATCAATTAACACTATTAGCTATCAACATATTCCGCAGATTACCTGGTTTCCGCCAGCTACCGCCAAATTAAGTAAAGTAGAAACAGGAATTTCTGCCAAACGTATAGGTTATCTTTCAGGGGCGGGCGACCTGGTTCCACAGTCATTACGTGAAATCGGATTAATTGTGGATGTTCTTTCAGAAAACGATATTATGCATAAAGATCTATCCATTTATGACGCTATTGTAACAGGTATCCGGATTTACAATGTAAACGATCGCATACGTTTCATACAACCAAAATTATTGAGTTACGTTAAAAATGGCGGAACCCTAGTAGAACAATATAATGTTAGTGGCGGACTTAAAACAAATCAAATAGGTCCCTATCCATTTACGATATCTCGTGATAGAGTTACAGATGAAAATGCTCCTGTTAGTATAGTAGATGCACAAAATTCTCTTTTACAATTTCCAAATAAAATCACTGAGAAAGATTTCAACGGTTGGATTCAAGAGAGGGGATTATATTTTGCAACAGATATAGATAAAGCGTACGTCACGCCTTTGGCAATGAACGATCCTGGAGAGACTTCCAATCGAGGATCATTGTTGATAGCCAAATATGGTAAGGGAAAATATGTATACACATCGTTGGCTTTTTTTAGAGAATTACCTGCCGGAGTGCCCGGTGCATATAGATTATTTGTAAATTTGCTGGCAAAAGAAAACAATTAAAGACAATGGAGACAAAAGCAGAAAAAAAAATTAACACAGATTCATTATTCTATCTTATAGGTGCATTCTTCGGTGCTTTAACGGGTGGCTATTGCGGAGAATCTTTCTGGGGCGCAGTGGGCGGTCTTGTGATAGGTTTATTCATAGGTATGTTTTTCTTAAATGTACTAGTAAAACGAAAAAGTGAGGAAGAAGCGGCCTAAAGCAAATGGCCTGCCCCCTTTTATAAATAGCTGGCAACAGTTCTATTTACTAGTCTTGCTATGGCTGGTTATTTTAATCCTTTTGTTTTACTTATTCAAAATTCACTTTGAATGAGTGTTATCGACTGGATTGTACTTGGTAGTACACTTATTATAATTGTTGGCTATGGTATGTTAAAAAGCCGTGGCAGCAAAAACATTGATGGTTATCTACTTGGGAATAAGTCGCTTCCCTGGTATCATATAGGTTTTTCAGTGATGGCCACGCAAGCAAGTGCCATCACTTTCCTTTCAGCTCCCGGCCTGGCATATTCCTCGGGTATGAGCTTTGCTCAGTTCTATTTTGGGTTGCCATTAGCAATGATAATACTCAGCATCACCTTTGTGCCTATCTTTCATAGAATGCGTGTATTTACTGCCTACGAATATCTTGAAAGACGTTTTGACGTTAAAACCCGCGTTTTTACTGCATTTCTATTTTTATTGCAAAGGGGTTTATCTACCGGTATTACTATCTATGCACCTTCAGTGATCTTATCAAGCATTTTACAGATAGATGCTAATTATACTACACTATTAATTGGCTCGGTGGTGGTAGTGTATACCGTTTATGGCGGTACAAAGGCTGTATCTTATACCCAATTATTGCAGATGGGAATTATTTTTGTAGGTCTGCTTACGGCAGGATTTATGGTGGTCCATTTGTTGCCTGAAGACATTGGTTTAGTTAAGGCACTTCATATTGCCGGAAAATCGGGAAGGGCTAACGCTATTGACTTTTCATTTGACTGGAATAATCAGTATACTTTATGGAGTGGCTTAATCGGCGGTTTTTTTCTTCAATTGTCCTATTTTGGTACAGACCAGAGTCAAGTTGGAAGGTATTTAACTGGCTCATCGATACGAGATAGCCGACTTGGATTATTAATGAATGGCCTTATCAAAGTACCCCTTCAATTTTTAATATTGCTGATAGGAATTCTAGTATTTGCCTACTATCAGTACAATCAGCCTCCTCTCTTTTTTAATAAGTTAGAGCTCAACAAAATTGAAAAAAGCCAATTTCAAGACGAGCTTACCGATATCAAACAGAATTATTCAGACATTTTTGCAGAGAAACATCTACTTATAAATCAATTAAGTCAAGCCCTGGATAAGGATGATGAACACACAATAAATGGTATACGGCAAAAACTACTCGAAGCAAACGAAGAAACGGCCACCATTAGAAAAAGTCTAACGGACTTGATGCAAAAAAATGATGCTAAGGCTGACACCAATGACAACAACTATATCTTTCTCAACTTCGTAACGGAGAAACTGCCAAAAGGTTTGGTAGGACTACTTATAGCCATAATTTTTTTGGCTTCCATGGGGTCTACAGCAAGCGCCTTAAATTCTTTAGCTTCCACCACGGTAATAGATATCTATAAAAGATTTATACATAAAGACGGGAGTGACGGCAGATACCTTTCTATTTCTAGACTGATGACCTTTGCTTGGGGTATTTTTTGTATAATTATTGCCTTATATGCCAGTAAGCTCGGCAATTTACTAGAAGCGGTTAATATTTTAGGTTCCTTATTTTATGGCACTATATTAGGCATTTTCGTAGTAGCGTTCTACATGAAAAAAATAAATGGATCCGCCACTTTTATTGCAGCTATTATTGCAGAGGTAATAGTTATCTTATGTTGGAAATTTGATTTGATGGCCTTTCTTTGGCTTAATTTAGTAGGATGCGTACTTGTTATGTTTTTTGCATTTATCATTCAGCAACTTCTAACACTTAATCCTGTCGCTAAAAGCCACATGGACTAAGCTTTCCAATTATACGAGCACTAGCGCCTGCCGCCAATAATGAATAGTCAACCCTCTGCCAACGATCCATCTTTTGTTTACATTAAACAACAGTTGCTTTTACCAAATACGGTAATAATTCTTTCTGAAAAGAAATAAAGTTCTTCCGAACATCGGCTACACTTACGGCCGTAAAAGCAAATGAAAAAACAATACTCTTGCTCGATTTGATTAAGAAAACAAGATTTTCTTTCGGAATATTTGGGTCAATAACATTACTTTCTTTAAAAGAATTTATGAGAAGATTTTCAAGATCATCTGATAGCGTCTTAAGATATTCTTGTGCATTGGCCGATTCGCGAATAAAGTCCCATCCTATAAATTCATTACAGATAGTATAGGTTAGACGACTAACTTTTAAGATAAGATTGCTTAAATAAATTTCCTGATCATTTTCGGTATTGGGATTATGAACAAGGTCATCAACACCAACACGGATATAATCCATCAAAATCGCATGCAACACGAGCTCTTTACTATCGAAATATTTATAAATGGTTGCTTTAGCGATCTTTGCTCTTTTTGCAATTTCATTGACGCTTGTTTTATTATACCCATAGCGTCTGAAGAGGTCTCTTGCAGATCGCTTAATACTTTCTTTTATTTTATCTGCTTCCATTTAGTTTATAACTCTAATAATATTCCCTTCTCTTCTTACCTGATAAGGTTTTAAAGGGCGTTCAGCAGGCGCCTTTGATGGCATACCGTTTCTAATATCAAACTTAGCTCCGCTACAAGGATCATTTACAACAATACCTGTTGAATCGACTTCAATGGCACATCTTTTCTCTGGGTTTACAGTGCTACACCGATCAAATGCGACATAACCACCACCGGTATTATAAACCAAAACTCCCGCAACCCCACCTGTATTTGACATAGCATAGCCACCTGCCACTTCAAGCTGATGATACTCAATTGTAGAAAATGTTTCATTCACTATAACATCGGGAATTCCATAGTAATCTTTTTGACAGGCGGTGATAAGCAACAAAAGTACAAAAACACTCAAATTCCGATGTATATTCATTTATTAAATAGTTTCTGATTCAAATTGTTTTAAGAAACGGATATCATTTTCAGAGAACAGTCTTAAGTCTTTAATCTCGTATTTTAAATTTGTGATGCGCTCAATACCCATCCCAAAAGCGAACCCAGTGTATTTAGCTGCGTCAATACCGCTATTCTCTAATACATTCGGATCAACCATTCCGCAACCCAATATTTCAACCCATCCGGTATATTTGCACATATTACATCCTGCTCCTTTACAAATGGTGCAAGAAATATCCATTTCTGCAGAAGGCTCAGTAAAAGGAAAGTAAGATGGCCGGAAACGCACTTTAGTACCCTCTCCGTACATTTCTTGGACGAAATGAAATAGGGTTTGTTTCAGATCCGCAAACGATACTCCTTCATCAATATATAAACCCTCTACCTGATGAAAAAAACAATGCGCCCTTGCAGATATTGCTTCGTTTCGATAAACTCTTCCAGGCATGATAGCTCTGAACGGTGGTTTACCATTTTCCATCATACGCACCTGCACAGACGAGGTGTGTGTACGAAGTGCGATATCGTTTCCCGCTTGCTTTCTGATAAAAAATGTATCTTGCATATCCCGGGCGGGATGCTCCTCAGGGAAATTAAGTGCACTGAAATTATGCCAGTCATCTTCAATTTCTGGTCCTTCCGCAACAACAAATCCTAACTTTTTGAATATCTCTACAATCTCTTTTCTAACGAGCGAGAGAGGATGCCGGGCGCCAAATTCAAAACCAGGGCCAGGCAGTGTAAGATCCTGACTCGGCTTCGCTTTGGATTGCTCCTCACTAAATTGATCTTTAAATTCATTGAACCTGCCTTCAGTAGCCTGCTTAAATTCATTTAACACTTTACCTAGTGCTCTTTTCTCTTCGACAGAGACATTCTTAAATTCTTCGAAGAGATTTTTCAAAATACCTTTTGAAACTAAAAATTTTAACCGATAAATTTCTACTTCTTCGGCAGAACTTGGTGTCCAGTTTTTAACTTCTTCCCAATATTGGTCAATTCTTTCTTGTATACTGCTCATTTGTTTATTGTAAAGAACTATCTTACAATAGATAATATTAAATTTTCTGCTCTTTTTCTAATTGGAGCACATATATAATTACAAAAATATACAAAAGCAAACGCTTTATTCTATATATCGTTATTTTATTACACCCAAGGCTTTCCCAACCTTTGTAAAAGCTGCTATTGCTTTATCTAAGTGCTGCTGCTCGTGAGCAGCAGATAATTGCACACGAATACGGGCCTTTTCTTTTGGCACTACAGGATAGTAAAAACCAATTACGTATATTCCCTCTTCCAGCATTTTGGCAGCAAAAGCTTGGGCCAGCTTTGCATCATACAACATAACAGGTACAATAGGATGAAATCCAGGCTTAATGTCAAAACCCGCATCTGTCATTTTATCTCTAAAATACTTGGTATTGTGCTCTAACTTATCCCGTAAACTTGTTGTCTCACTTAACATATCTAATACCGCTATTGACGCTCCTGTAATAGCCGGTGCTAAGGTGTTAGAAAACAAATAAGGTCGTGAGCGTTGGCGTAACATGTCAATAATCTCCTTTTTGCCAGAAGTAAACCCGCCCGACGCGCCCCCAAGAGCTTTCCCCAAGGTTCCGGTAATAATATCAATTCTATCTATTACACCGAAATGTTCGTGGGTACCTCTTCCGGTTTTTCCAATAAAGCCCGTACAATGTGATTCGTCAATCATCACTAATGCTTCATACCTATCCGCCAAGTCGCATATTTTGTCGAGCGGAGCAACCACGCCATCCATCGAGAAAGCTCCATCCGTAACAATAATTCGGTGTCTTGCATCTTTAGCTGCAATGAGCTGTTTCTCTAGATCTGCCATGTCAGCATTTTTATAACGAAAGCGTTGCGCTTTACATAAACGAACACCATCAATAATAGAGGCATGGTTCAATTCGTCTGAAATAATCGCATCTTCGGCCCCAAATAAGGGTTCAAATACGCCTCCATTTGCATCAAATGCTGCGGCATATAAAATAGTATCTTCGGTTCCTAAAAATTTAGAAATTTTAGCTTCTAGCGTCTTATGAATATCTTGTGTTCCACAGATAAATCGAACCGATGACATGCCATAACCATGCGTATCAATGGCCTCCTTCGCAGCAGCTATCACTTTTGGATGTGAGGACAAACCAAGATAATTATTAGCACAGAAATTAATCACTTCTTTTCCGTCGCTTACTTTGATATCTGCACCTTGTGGTGACGTGATAATGCGTTCGCGTTTATACAATCCCGCCTCTTCTATTTCGGCTAATTCTTTTTGTAATACTGGTTGAAGTGTTTTATACATATTTTGACGATTTGCGGTAAAAATACAGATTTAAAAAGAAAAGCTGAAAGATTGATAAAAATGAACGTTGAATGTATGTTCGTATGAGAAATTATTTTTGATCAGGCGTAATCATTTTAATAAAAGAATGATTTTTTTTATATTTACTCCACGCCAATTTAGATATAAATCAAAACCTTTTATAATGAATAATGTGTTAATTAAGAACCTTGTTAAGCAGTTACAAGATGTACAAGATGGAGACCTTTGGCTCGACGAAACTTTTGCTAAAAAAATCGATTTATTAACGGAAGAACAAGCCTTTACCAGGCCCATCCCCGAAGTGCACAGCGTTGCCGAAATTATTTCCCATCTCTTAGAATGGCGTAAAGGGTGCATACTTAAGTTGCAAGGCCAGAAAAGCTTACTCACCGTTGAAAGTCCGGAGGATTGGAAATCGAATGATGAATTAAAAAAAATTGGGTGGAAAAAACTAAAAGAGGATTTTTATGCTTCTCAATATCATCTAATAAGGCTTATCGAGGTAAAAGATGATAGTTTTCTCACCCAAAAATATTTAGACACAAGAGATACCTTTCAATACTTCCTAGAAGGGATGATCCATCACGATTTATATCACTTAGGACAAATAGGGATCACTGTCAAGCTCTTAAAAGTAAAGCAATTAGTGAAATAAGTTTTTGCTTCATATTAATAAAGCCTATGCGAAAAAAGTTTTGCATGGGCCACCTTCTTTAACATACTTTAACAGAAAGCACTGTAACCTTTCGGCTCCTTTATTCATCTTAATGGCATAAATTGCAGGTAAATTACATGCTGATGAATAGAACCCTTACGCTCATCTTCCTCCTATTTTTAAGTATTCGTACGATTGCCCAACAAATACCGCTACAAGGAACAGTAACCGACATTGGTGGAGCAGCCATTCCTTTTGCAACGATTGTTAAGGATCGCTCATCGGTAGGGACCTCCGCAAACAAGGAAGGGCATTTTAAGCTCTCCCTTCCAGAAGGGAACCATCAACTAACCGTTTCGGCCGTCGGTTATCGGCCCAAAACACTTAGGGTAACCTTACCTCAACGCGATAGTCTCGCCATTCAGTTGGCGGATGAGGTTTATTCTTTGCAGGAGGTGGTGATTGGAAATCAAGAAGATCCAGCCTACGAAATTATTAGAAAAGCAATTAACAAAAGACGTTACTATCTTGAAAAGACGGGCCCTTATAGCGCCCGTGTATATATAAAAGGGTTACAACGGCTACTGAAAGCACCAAAAAAATTCTTTGGTGTCAACATTGACGAACTTGGTAAAGAAATGGGCTTGGATTCTGGAAGAAGGGGTATTGTTTATTTGTCGGAATCCGAATCAAAAATTACCGTAAATCCTCCAAAAGATTTTAAAGAAGAAATGATCAGCTCGAAGATATCGGGTAATAATAGAGCTTTTAGCTTCAATAGAGCCTCCGAATTACAACTCAACTTCTACGAGAATTACCAGGACATTATTGAAGGCCTAAGCAGTCGGCCTTTTGTGTCTCCTATTGCAGATAATGCGATGTCCTATTATAAATACCAATATCTAGGGACATCCGACGAGAATGGTACCACAATTATTAAGATCAGGGTAATCCCTAAAAGAAAAGCCGAACCCCTTTACAAAGGAAATATTTATATTGTTGATGGAGAATGGCGCATTCAAAGTGTCAATTTTTTAGTGGACAAGGAATCGAGTATCAATTTTGTCGATTCTTTAAACATTAAACAACTTTACATGCCTATAAGCGATAAAACATGGATGCCCTCCACAGTACAATTAGATTTTAATGCTGGGCTATTAGGTTTTCAAGTTGCCGGATATTTCACAGCAACGTACCAGGATTATTCCTTTATTGAACTCCCGAACGAAAAAATTTTTAAGGAAGTTTTATCCATCGAAAAAGATGTTAATAAAAAGGATAGTGCTTATTGGGCAGAAAACAGGCCAATTCCACTAACAGAAGAGGAACAAAGAGACTATGTTGCAAAAGACAGTCTACACCGCATCCATCAGTCGAAGGGCTACTTAGATTCTATTGACCGCAAGCATAACCGCTTCAAGCCTTTGTCCTTTCTGGTAAATGGATACAGTTATCGTAACCGACATAAAAAGGAATCCGTTCGTTTCGGAGGACCATTACGTTCGTTGCTCTTCAACAGTGTGGAAGGTTTGGTTATCAATTACGGCATAAATTATTCCCGTCAAATCGATAGTAACCTAAACCACTATCTTGACATTGCTGGACGCATGCGATATGGCTTTGCAAACCAGCGCCTAAATGGTTCCATTAAGGCCAGCATTCCTATGAAGGATCAAACCTTTATAATATCAGGTGGTAGAGATGTGCTTGACTTAAACAATAGGGGTTCGCTTCCGGTATTACTTAACAGTTTGTATACCCTATTTGCCGGTGAAAATTATCAAAAGCTATATGAAAAAACCTTTGCAGCCTTCTCCTGGAGTAATACTCTCCCGGGCAACATCAAAATAGGCATACAAGCGGAATGGGCAAATAGGCATTGGCTACCTAATGCTACAGATTTCACTTTCTGGGATCGTAACCAACACAAACTAACGGCTAATAACCCCCTACATCCCGATACAGATCTTCCCCTTTTTGCCGATAATAAAGCTGCAAAAGTAGGTATTGGCCTGAGTTATGACTTTTCAAATCGTTATGAAACTTATCCTGGTGGTAAGCGCTATCTTCCCTCCAAATATCCAGCTATCGGCATCCATTATACAAAAGGCCTAAAAAATATACTTGACTCAGATGTAGATTACGATCTTTTAACCGCGAACATTTACAAGAGTAATTTAAGCCTAGGTTTATATGGCAGTATCTCCTTTTCGGCTACAGCTGGTAAATTTTTTAATAATAACCAGGTATATTATCCCGACTTTAAACACTTTAACGGTAACCGAATATTATTCGTAGACCAGCAGTTAAGTTCCTTTTTAGCCTTGGATTATTATCGCTACAGTACACAATCCAGTTTTATAGAAGCACATACCGAGTATAATCTTGGCGGTATGCTTACCAGTAAAGTACCGCTCTTGCGAAAACTAAAACTCGAAGAACTTATAGGCCTTCACTATCTGCATAGTCCCGAGTTAAGTAATTATGGTGAATTGCATGTAGGCTTGCAATGGAAAATGATCCGCCTCATGTATGCCCATTCCAACAGTAGCGATGAACAACTTAACCGGATCAATACATTAAGAATTGCATTGAAGTTATTCTAGAGAATAAAAAATCGGCATTTGAACTCTTTGAGTTGATTAAAAATCTGATTCTACCTATGACGTGTACCTTTTTTCCGCAAAAAGGTACCCAAAAACTCCTGGCTGCAAACCTTCTTTCAAAGCTAGTACAGCGACTTAGCTTGTGCTATCCGAAGATTTGGAGGCCAGTTTTTAGCCCACGAACAGCTGTTCCTTCGAGCCCTACTGCAGGGAATATGGCCAAATTTTCATTTGAACTCTTTGAGCGATTAAAAATTTGATTTCTCGAGAGGACAAGCAAGTAATACTTTTTAGAGAACATCCCATTTGTGTAATACCCGTTTTAATATATATCATATACTCCCTGTGAAAATAAAAACCAGTTCGTGAATGTCGGGCATTTTATCTAAGTTTGAGTATGCCACAAACAATCACAGATAAAACAATCTTTTCATTGGCAGAAGTAGCGCGCAGCATTCAAAAAACAATTGCCGACCGCTACAAAAGCTTATATTGGATAAAGGCAGAGATGAACAAGTTGAATCACTATTCGCATTCCGGCCATTGTTATCCTGAGCTCTTAGAAAAAAAAGACGGAAAAGTAATTGCGGAAATCCGATCTACCTTATGGAAGGGTGATTATGAGCGCATTAACCAACGTTTTATGGAAGTCACCAAAGAGCCTCTTAAAAATGGCATCAATATCCTAATGCAGGCGTCCATCAATTACGACCCGGTTCATGGCTTAAGTTTACATATTTTGGACATCGATGCCTCCTACTCGTTAGGCGAGCTTGAACGAGAAAAACAAGCTAGCATTGTTATTCTAAAAGAACAAGGGATTTTCGATGCAAACAAACAACTCATATTTCCCGTGCTTCCTAAACGCCTAGCCATTATTTCGGTTGAAACCAGTAAGGGTCTGGCTGATTTTTTAAAAATCATCGATAACAATCCATATGGCTATCATTTTGAACACCGATTATTTCCAGCGCTCTTGCAAGGAGAAAAATCCGTTCCTTCCATCATCGATCAATTAAAGCAGGTCCGTTTGTCCCTCCACGATTTTGATGTCGTTGCTATTATCAGAGGGGGAGGCGGAGATGTTGGACTCAGCTCTTACAACAACGTTCTCTTAGCAACTGCCATTGCCACTTTTCCAATACCCGTGATCACAGGTATTGGACATGCTACCAATGAAACGGTTTCTGAAATGGTTGCTTATAAGAATGCCATTACTCCGAGCGCATTAGCGGATTACCTTTTACAGCATTTTCATGATTTCGCCCGCCCGGTAGCTTATGCGGAGCAAGTACTCCGTTCAAAAACAACGCAGCTTTTTGAAAAACAGCACCAATTGCTAAACAACACCATTAAATATTTTAGGATGGTAAGCATAAATGAACTGCAAGAAAATAGGCATCAATTAGCGAGTTTACGTAGCCGCACACTTCAGCAGAGTAAGCAGGTATTAATACAGGAGAAAAACTCTTTTAAACAGCTCAAGGATCTTTTATCGGCTCAGTCAAAACACATTTTAATGGAGGAAAAACAGAACATTACTTTCTTAGGGCAACGATTGAAGCGTGAAAATATCCATTTAAACAAGCACTCCAGACAAATACTTGTACAAGTGAAAGTACAATTAATACGTCAGGTGCACCACATAGCGAGCAAGGAGAGAGCACAATTAAATGAATTACAGAACAGTCTTGCGTTGCATGGTAACAAATCGATACAAGAAGCGACTAAGAAAATTGAAAGTCAAGAACGTCACTTATCCATATTGGACCCACAACATGTACTTAAAAGAGGGTACAGTATCACCCTTTTAGAAGGAAAGGCAATAAAAAACGCTAATATGCTGAAAGAGGGGGATAAAGTAAAAACTATTTTAGCTCTTGGGGAAATCGAAAGTGAGATTACTTTTGTAAAGGGAAATAACAAAACCGAAAAATATGAATAATCAGTTAAGCTATACAGCTGCATTTGAAGAGCTGCAACATATTGTAGAAGAAATTGAAGATGGCGAAATCAGTGTAGACGAATTATCGGATAAAGTAAAAAGGGCCGCTTTATTAATTAAAATCTGTAAAAGTAAATTAACAGAAACAGAGGCGGATGTTAATAAGATTCTAGCCGATCTTGACAATGAGAATTTGAAAGAAGATCAGTAAACATTTGGCTATCCTACTATCAATAAAGAAAATCTATGACGAAATTAATCCAACTCACCTTTTTCCTGTTGTTTTGCCTCCAGACCCCATTAAAAGCCCAAATACCGACCGAAAAAGCTATTCTTTGGGAAGTCAGTGGAAAAGACCTGCCCAAGTCGTCTTACTTATTCGGCACCTTTCACCTTCTGTGTCCCGACGATCTGCAAGTTAGCAGTACAATTAAGGAAAAATTTGATTCAAGCAAGCAATTATATCTTGAAATAGATTTTTCTGATCCGAACATTGGAATGAAAATGATGCAAATGATGCAGATGCGAAATGACAGTACTTTTCATGATCTGTATGACAGTTTAACTTATGCTCAAATAAATGATACGTTGGAAAAACATACCCATATGGGCTTAGATATGTTCAACAAGATAAAACCCTTTGGTTTATATTCCGTTGTGATGATGAGTGCCCTGGGCTGCCAACCTGCTAGCTGGGAACTTACTTTAGTAAAAATGGCAAAGGAAAAAGGATGGAAAATGAATGGTTTAGAGACATTAGAAAGCCAAGCAGCCATTTTTGACACAGTTCCATACCTACTGCAAGCCGAACAACTCAAGGAGATGGCTTTCAATATGGACAGCACTAAACAGGAGATTAATAAGCTAATAAAGCTCTATAAGGAGCAAGATATTAATACGATGCACGAAAAAATAACGTCAGACCCCTTGACGGAAAACTATCTGGATATCATGTTATACAACCGAAACGCAAATTGGATTTCTACTATAATTAAGCAGGCGCAAACCACCTCAACCTTTTTTGCTTTTGGTGCCGGGCACCTTGGCGGTGAAAAAGGAGTAATCAATCTTTTACGACGTAGGGGATACACAGTAAGACCTATTAACCCGCTGGACGACAAATCTAATTAAAAGATAAAGCGGGATTTGTAATTCCCGCTTTTCTTTTAATTACGTTATTTTTTATATTCTATCCCCATATGCTGAAACATAAATGCCCATTTATCTGCCTGTTCTTGAATAATCATCGCGGTAGGTTTTCCTGCCCCATGGCCAGCTTTCGTTTCAATTCTTATTAACACTGGGTTGTCTCCTCTATTATATTCTTGCAAACGTGCAGCATATTTAAAACTATGTGCAGGTACAACGCGATCATCGTGATCTGCCGTTGTTACCATTGTTGCCGGGTAACTAACATCTTTCTTAAGGGCATGATAAGGTGAATATTTATACAGGTATTCAAACATTTCTTTACTATCATCTGCCGTACCATAATCATATGCCCAACCTGCACCTGCTGTAAATTTATGGTATCGAAGCATGTCGAGCACACCTACCGCTGGAAAAGCAACTTTGAAAAGATCGGGCCGTTGGGTCATAGATGCGCCCACCAACAATCCACCATTAGATCCCCCTGAAATGGCCAATCTATCTTTTGATGTATAATTCTCTTTTATTAAATATTCAGCGGCGGCTATAAAATCATCAAATACATTTTGCTTCTGTAGCTTTGTGCCGGCAATATGCCATTTTTCTCCATATTCTCCGCCCCCACGAAGGTTTGCCACAGCATAAACTCCTCCTTGTTCCAAAAGGAGTATGTTCGATACACTAAATGAGGGTGTCATACTTATGTTAAATCCACCATAACCGTATAGTAAAGTAGGGTTACGGCCATCTAATACTAAACCCTTTTTATATGTAATGATCATTGGTACTTTTGTACCATCTTTCGATGTGTAAAAGACTTGTTTGGATTCGTAATCATCAGGATTAAATAGCACATTCGGTTTTTTATATACTTCAGACTTCCCTGTGCCAATATCGTACTTAAAAATGGTTGATGGATACAGATATGAGGTAAACGAATAATAAAGTTCCTTTTCGTTTTGCTTCGCACCAAAACCATTGGCGGTACCAACTCCAGGCAATTCGATTGTACGCTCCTCTTTTCCCTGACGATCAAATTGTTTTACCAGGGACGTAGCATCTTTTAAATAATTGGCAAAAAGTTTACCTCCTCCTGTTTCTATATTCAGAACGTTTTCAGTTTCGGGAATAAGATCTTTCCAATTAATCGGCTGTGGGTTATTCACATTCACCGTCACTACTTTATAGTTCGGCGCGTTCAAATTTGTATAGATAAAGAGCTTGTCCCCCTCATTCTCCACCACACTATGCTCTTTATCAAAGTTATTTATTACTTGAATGATTTTCGAATCGGGCTTACTTAGATCCTGCACATATAGTTCGTTGCCACTGGTTGTATTTGCTGCCGAAATTACCAAAAAGCGCTGATCTTCCGTCAAATAGGCTCCAATGTACCGTCTTGGCGTAGTTTCTCCTCCGAAGATAAGCTCGTCTGTGCTCTGTGGAGTACCCAATTTATGAAAATACAACTTATGGTACTGTGTTAGGCCCGAAAGTGCGCTTCCCTCTTTAGGTTTATCGTAACTGCTGTAATAAAAACCCTCATTTCCCTTCCAAGCCAGTCCGGAAAATTTAACATCTATTAAGGTATCGCCTACTACCGATTTATCTGCTGCTTTCCAGACAATCACTTTTCGCCAATCAGATCCCCCCTCCGAAATTTGATAAGCCAGTAAACTTCCGTCTTTGCTAAAATCAATACCTGCTAGTGACGTGGTTCCATCACTTGAAAATTTATTCGGATCAAGAAATACTTCGCTTTTGCCGTCTTCTTTCTCACGATAGATCACCGATTGATTTTGAAGTCCATCATTTTTTGAATAGTATGTATAATTTCCCTCCTTGGATGGCGCTGATATTTTTTCATAATTCCATAATTTCCCCAGTCGGCTTTCCATAGCAGTGCGAAAGGGAATTTGCGCCAGGTAATCCTGCGTCACTTTATTTTCAGCAGCCACCCAGGCCTTCGTATCAGCGGCCGTATCATTTTCTAACCAACGATAGAGATCGGAAACCTTTGTCCCGAAATAATTATCAATAACTGCTTCTTTTTTTGTTTGTGGATAAGGCTTAAGATTCATACTAGCTGCTGGTTCAATTGTTTGTTGTTTGTTACCGCAAGCCGTCAAGATCGTCCCAAGCAACAAAATATTCGTGTAATTCTTTAACATGTGGAATAATTATTTGAAAAAAGCTTCAATTTACAAACTTAGATAAATTGCTTTTATATACAATATAATTGGTTTGTATAAAAAAACATTTTGATCGATCTCTCTTCTGCCATAAAAAGGTGTTGTAGCAAGCCGATACGCGTCTTTATTTTGCTGAGAAATCACTAAGTTTGTAAGAAAAGACGATCTTCTTCTTTTTTGCATAATTTACACATGCTTTGTTAAGTATTTCTTTTTTAATCAACAACCTTAGAAAATGTCTTATCTAAATCCCTTCACTAAAACGATTTATTTCTTACTGTTTTACTTATTTCTCTTTTGTAATATCAATGCACAATCACGTTATGAGCTGAACAGTGGGTGGAAATGTATTAATTACAAAGAGGTAAAACAACAAGGAGAAAAGATTTCGCTTCCATCGTTTCAATTAAAAAATTGGAAAAATGCGGTAGTGCCCGGTACGGTGTTAACCACCATGCTTCAGAATAAGGAGATTCCTGATCCCTTTTATGGCATGAACAACGAAAAAATACCCGATATATATACGATAGGAAAGGATTATTATACCTATTGGTTTGTAAAAGATTTTGAAGAAAAACAACCTACTAGCGATCAACAGGTTTGGCTACATTTCCGCGGGATCAATTATAGCTGCGAGGTCTATTTAAATGGCCATAAGGTTAATACAGAACCTTTCAAAGGCATGTATCTTCGTAAAGCCTTTAACATTACGTCTTATCTGAGAGAGGATGGCAAAAATAGACTAGCTGTTATTGTATTTCCCCCAGATGAGGTAGGAAACCCAAATGGCGGACAAGGCGGAGATGGAACCATTGCCAAAAACGTAGGCTTACAATATACAGCGGGCTGGGATTGGATTAAACCTATACGCGACCGCAATACAGGCATCTGGGATAAGGTTTCAATTGAAAAAACAGGCAGCATATCGATACAAGATCCTCATATAATCACCCTAGTTCCAGGAAAAAGAAAACCTTCAGGTTCCCAAATGCCCGCTATTATCAAGACATCAGCCTCTTTAACGAACAGCTCTAATGAAGCAATTAGTGGTACATTGGAATATACACTCGAAAATCAAAAGATTTCTAAGCAAGTTACAATAGCTGCCTCCAGTACGATTGAAGTAGCACTTCCCGAATATGAATTAAAGCACCCTAAATTATGGTGGCCTGCTAACTATGGCGCCCAACATTTGTACACCATTAATCTTCAATTCATTCCTAGTGACAAAAAACAAATAGCCGATAGCGATTCCATCTCTTTTGGTGTCCGTGAAATTCAAACAACTTGGAACGCTATTACCCGTAGCAGAGAAATTGCTGTCAATGGTCAGGAAATCTTCATAAAAGGAGGAAACTGGATTATTTCAGATGCAATGTTACGTTTCTCCAAGGAAAGATATGACGCAGAAATACGTTTCCATCGCGATATGAACCTTAATCTCATACGGATTTGGGGAGGAGCCTTAGTTGAACGTCCTGAATTTTATGAGGCTTGTGACCGCTATGGTTTATTAGTATTTCAGGATTTTTGGATGTCGGGCGACTGTAATGGTCGTTGGGAAGATCCCAAAAAATTAGACGACCAATGGACAAGGCGACAGTATCCTGATGACCATCATCTTTTTTTGGAATCGGCCGCAGATATGATCAAAATGATTAGAAATCATGCGTCATTAGCAATGTGGTGTGGAGGAAATGAAATCACCCCACCTGATGACATATTAACCTCTTTGCGCGATTCTATACTTCCTAAGCTAGATGGTACCCGTTGGTTTGTAGATTATTCCAATTCAGATGCCATGTCTTATAACTTCTTAGGGGGAAATGGTGATGGCCCGTATGGCATTCAACCTACAGACAGCTTTTGGGCTTCTCGTACTTGGCCCTTTAATTCGGAAGTAGGTTCTGTTGGAGTAGGCGATATAGAATCACTCAAAAGGTTTCTTCCCATTGAAAATCAAACACCTCCACAGTACCTTGGTGTTTCTGAAAACGGTAGCACAAAAGAAAAAGTAGACAGCGTTTGGGACTACCACACATACATCAGTTATGGAGCCCATATTAACGCTTATGGTGCACCAAAAAATTTGGAAGATTTTGCCGAAAAAGCTCAGCTGGTTAATTACGATCAATATCGCGCACTCATGGAGGGGTTTAGTGCACACATGTGGGATTGGTATACTGGGACCATTATCTGGAAAACCCAAAATCCTTGGACGTCAATGCGCGGTCAAATGTACGATTACTATCTTGATCCAAATGCCGCACTTTATGGCCTTCGTTCGGGAAGCGAACCGCTCCATGCGATGTACAACCCTGTTGATGGTTTTATTATGATGGTTAATAATCATTTTGAAAGCAGAAATAACATGATGTTGGTAGTTAAGGCATATGATATGCAAGGAAAGGAATATCCGCTTACACAAGTTTTTACCTACATGGAACCATCATCTGTTAAAAGAATCATTTCTTTAAAAGAGCGCATAAGTGAATTGAGTGAAAAGGAGGGGCTATTCTTAAGTATTAAATTACTAGGAAGCGATAAAAATGTCCTCAGCGATAATTTTTATTGGTTGCCAAGCAAAAATGGAAATTATGATGGTTTAAATCACTTAAAGCGAGCCACTCTACAGGTAAAAACCGAAAAAATAAGCGATGGCACTGTTCAGGTAACATTGACCAATGACTCTACTAATACAGTGGCCTTTTTTAATCGGCTATCTATTGTAAATGCCAAAGATAAGCAGCGAATATTACCCACCTTCTATGACAATAATTACGTATCCGTCCTACCGGGAGAAAAGAGAACTATCAACATCAGTACCGCTGAAAAAAACATAAAGGGTTCGATAGAACTAGCATTAGAAGGCTGGAATGTAGATAAAGTATATATCCCTATAAAAAAATAAGCAGGCTTTTATTACCTTCGCATCGATGGTTAATAACAAAAAGATTTATTTTGCTTCAGATTTCCATTTAGGCGTACCAACCTACGAAAAAAGCAGGGAACGTGAAAATCGTTTAGTAAGATGGTTAGATTCCATTAAGCAAGACGCAAGCGAGTTGTATCTGATGGGCGACATTTTTGATTTTTGGTTTGAATATGCCACGGCTGTTCCAAAAGGTTTTGTCCGCTTCTTAGGAAAACTGGCAGAATTGTCTGATATGGGGGTTAAAATAACCTTTTTTAAGGGTAATCATGATATGTGGATGTTTGGTTATCTCGAAAAAGAACTGGGGGCAACCATCATTTCAAATGAATTGATTATAGAGCGCAACGGAAAGCGTTTTTATCTTCATCATGGAGACGGTTTGGGACCCGGGGATGCTAAATATAAATTTCTAAAAAAATTTTTCAGGAGCCAATTTTGCCAATGGCTGTTTGCGCGCCTACACCCTAATTTAGGAATTGGACTTGCCTTAAGGTGGTCAAAAAATAGCCGTATTGCCAATGGTAAAAAAGAATGGCGTAAAGAAGCAGAACAAGAATGGCTGATTGTATATTCGAAAGAGATGCTCAAGAATCAGCACTTCGATTATTTTATTTTTGGCCATCGCCACTTACCCCTCGACATTGACTTAGGTAATAATAGCCGGTATATCAATCTAGGCGAGTGGGTGAATTACAATACCTATGCCGTTTTTGAAGAAGAAAAAGTGATCTTAAAAACATTTGAAGCATAAACGGTATTGTAAAGACCTGGGCACAGCATTACTTGACGCGATTACCCATCCCATAATATTGTATTTATTCGGCTCTTAGCACCTTTAATTATTATTCTGTTTGCAAAACGGGTGATGGTTTAATTCTATTTCTCGATCGCAGATATAGCACCAAACAGGCAAAAACAATAGTCAATACAATCGGAATAATGAGCGTAATTCGAATGACTTCAGGTCCTGCCAAACTTTTAGCCTGATTGAGTGCCTGATTCATTGGCGTATTCTCTTCAGCACCCAAATAGGTAGCAAGATCTGCCCCAGCAGGAAGGTATTTTAACACCAGTCCATCATAAAAATTCCCCATGAAGATACTGTAAATAGACACAGCGAACATCCCTGCTCCGCCCATCAGATTTAACCCTAAAGCACCTGATTGAGGAATATTCTCGGCAACAAATCCGATCATTGTTGGCCAGAAATAACATACCCCTATACCGAAAACAATAGCAGCAAAAAATATAGCATTACCCGTTAAAGTACTTAGAAGATATAAGCCTACCGCGGAAATTATTGCAGATAAGAGCAAGACTCCCTGTGGCGACAATCGATGTACAATAGGCCCTGCAAAGCCTCTTCCTATCACCATCACACCGGTAGTGAGTGTTAATATGAGGATGGCATTGCTCGTTAAGTTTTTCAATAACACATCTATCCATTGCCCGGTAAACAACTCCGTCACTGCTGTACCAAACATACAGATCAGCATCACGATAAATAGGGGGGAGAGTACTGCTTTATACATGTCGGCTGTAGAAAATCCGGATGCGACACGCTCTGTAACCGGAAATTTTAATGTCGAAAATAGATAACCATATATCAAAGTAGGAATGATCATGATCGCCACTTGCCACTGCCAACTGATTTGTATATAGTTGAACAACAAAACGATTAGCGTACCTATAACAATCCCACCAGGGAACCACAAGTGAAAATGGTTCAGTTTAACCGTTTTATTATCGGTATACAACGAAGCAACCAGTGGATTGCACGCCGCTTCAACTGTTCCATTGGCAATCCCTATCAACAATGTAGAAATAAAAAGTGTCCAATAACCCGCAGCAAAGACTGTTAACACGATCCCTGCCAAATGCAATACAAAGGCTATAACGAGCAGGTTCTTCATACCGATAGCATCTACAACAAAACCACCTATAATAATAGCTAGAGGGAAGCCCCAAAATGCCGAAGCGGTAATAACACCGAGTTCAGCGGTGCTTAAATGAAAATCGATCACCAGTTGATTCATTATACCGGCTCTAATGCCAAATGAAAGAGATGTTACGAGCAGAGCTAAGCAGCTTGCCACAAAAAGCTTGTTGCGTTCAACGGTTTGCATGATAAGGGTTCTTAAGTTTATAATTACTCAAAAGTAAGTTTTTTGGTTGACTATCACAATTGCATATGAGAAGCATTTTATCTAAGTTTGTAAACTTTTTGCCTAGCTGGGCAAAAAAGCAAATTATACTAGTATGCTAGAGAAGTTAGAAGCTATAAAATTACGTTGGGAAGAAGTTGAGCGCGAATTGAGTAATCCGGATACGGTGAACGATATGAAGCGCTTTGCTAAGTTGAATAAAGAATATAAAGATCTAGGCAAAATTGTCGATGAATATCATATCTACAAAAATATCATCAGTAATATAGAGACCAATAAAGACATTTTAGCTAATGAGAAAGATCAGGAATTAAGAGATATGGCGAGAGAAGATCTCGATAGCTTATTGGTTCAAAAGGAAGAGAAGGAAGACAAAGTTAGGCTGATGATGGTTCCAAAAGATCCCGAAGATGCCAAGAATGCCATTTTTGAGATCAGAGGAGGAACGGGAGGCGATGAAGCGGCACTTTTTGCTGGGGATCTATACCGAATGTATACCCGCTATTTCGATCAAAAAGGCTATCGCGTTGAGGTGATGGATGTAACAGAGGGTACCGCTGGAGGGTATAAGGAAGTTATATTAAAGGTTAGCGGGGAGGATGTGTACGGTCAGTTAAAATATGAATCAGGCGTACATAGGGTACAGCGCGTTCCAGATACAGAAACGCAGGGCCGCGTACATACATCTGCCGCTTCTGTGGCAGTTTTACCCGAGGCAGAAGAAGTGGACGTAGAAATTAATCCTGCGGACGTAGAATTGCAAACTTCCAGATCAGGGGGCGCAGGTGGACAGAATGTAAACAAAGTGGAGACGAAAGTTCAATTAACACACAGACCTTCCGGTATTGTGGTTGTGTGTCAGGTAGAGCGCTCTCAGCTAGCTAACCGGGAGTTAGCCATGGAAATGCTACGCAGTAAACTTTATGAATTAGAGCTCCAGAAAAAACAAGGAGATATTGCTGCTAAGCGTAAAACGATGGTCTCAACGGGAGACAGATCGGCCAAAATACGCACCTATAATTATCCGCAAGGGCGCGTGACCGAGCATCGTATCGGGTTGACAATGTACAACCTTCCAGCCATTATGGACGGTGATATTCAAGACATTATAGACGGCCTTCAATTTGCCGAAAATGCTGAAAAAATGAAAGAAGGAGGGCTTTAATAATTTTTTTCACAAAAAGATTTTAAATTTAAAAAAACGCACTATATTTGCAGTCCTCAAAAGAGGGGAATAGGTCCGGTAGTTCAGCTGGTTAGAATACATGCCTGTCACGCATGGGGTCGCGGGTTCGAGTCCCGTCCGGACCGCTGAAAAAAGGTAAAAACCTT
>NZ_FOAF01000005.1 GCF_900109575.1 Olivibacter domesticus
CCTTTAGATCGTTTGTAAAGGTTTTTGGCCTGCTAAAAACAGTGATCTCTTGCTGACTACTTCCCAAGCAGCAAACTATCGAATCCTTCGATACATCTACGCCAACACAATGTTTAGTTGTTTTCATGATAAAATGGGTTAATGAGACAGCAAAAGCTTCCATCATCTTTTCTCGCATTTATACGGGATGCCAAAGCTCCCTAAGTACTGTTCAGACTCGGAGAAGCATTAGGAGATGGTGAATGATTCTTTTTTCGGGATATTACCTTCAACTCCCTGAAACAAAATATTTCTTCCCTTCTCCTCTTGCTATTTCTCCAGAAACTTAATGATTTCCAAACATACGAGAAACAAAAAGCTCGTCGCTTCAAAATTTACAGGAACGGTAGTGCTTCCCAGTGCTAGCTATAAATTTTGGATGCGACATTCTCGAAAACCAACGGTTCGTGTCTCTAACTTAACGAAGCCATAATATCTATATTTATCGACTTATAGCCTAAAGTGGCCTTTATTGTGTGTGATAACTAATCGTATAATCGGTATTACTTAGAATTTCAATTTCATACAGCCCTTTACTTTTCTCAACTGCGTTCACACCTTTGCCTTTTGGTACCTTAGCACTTCTTATTCTAAGGGTGCCTTTTCCTGTGCCGGCCTTTACTTTTATTTCTTTTTTACTACAATAAAGGGCGATATCACCGTGAGGAGTTGGAACTTTCCCTTCCATCCACTCCAATCCGCCTAAGTTTGGTTCAATAAGGTAGGTTTGGTACCCAGGGGAAGTGGGCTTAACCCCGAGGTAGTATTTTCCTAAAAGATAAATAGGACTGGCTCCCCAGGCATGGCAAAGGCTTTTGCCAAAGGGTCTACCGTACATGGCATAATGGGCTGCTCCTGTTTTATCAGGATTATATTCTTCCCAAAAAGAAGTAGCTCCTAAACGCAACATACCTCCCCAATAATCTTTCATTTCCTTTAACACATATGCTTGCTCTCCCATAGCGCACAGCGCTTCCAGCTCATAAAAACGCATATAAGGTGTCGTTATTTTCGGAACCTGCTTGTTTAAAAGCACCTGATTTTTAACGCCTTCTTTTTTCTTCGCATCTAAGTAATCAAAAAAGATTGCAAACATGTTGGTATAACGTGTCACATGATCTGTTGGTTTACCATCTATTCTACTGTGAACGAAAGCTTGCTTTTGTTCATTCCAATAAATTTCTGTTATTTTTTGCTTCAGTTGTGCAGCCTCTTGCTTATAGAGCTCGGTCGCTTTCGTATCTCCTGCAATGTCCGCACATAAGGCCATTGTTTCTAAACTCCGACAAAATAAAAGTTGCTCAAAACTTACTTCTCCCTTTTTGCTTAAACCGTCTGCCCAATCAATAAATACCCAATCGCCGGCCATACCTTGTAAAAGACCATCTTTATTTCGTCTTCCCAAGCAGTAATCCATCAGGCTTTGCATACGTGGATAAAATTGCTGAATAAACTGCTTGTCGCCCGTATACAAATAGTAATCATAGATTCCCAAAAACCAATAGAAGGTGTAATCCATAATGGTATTGATATGACTACTAACAGGTTCTTTTCCTCTAAGCGCTAAGGTGGTTCGTTTAACAGACGGACTATCAAAAAACAGATAGTAGTTCATCAGATAGCTCTGATAAGCATCGCCCGACCATATCCAACGGTCGCGTTTGATTCCATCTATAAAAAACTCTCTGGTCGTTAATTCCATGGTATATTTACCCACCTCCCATATGCGATTGAGTTCTTCATCGGACGAGCGGAAACTGCCCTTTACCTCCAACGGCAAATATTCATATAGCATTGAAATGGAATCAACTTGCGCCCCTTCGGCCGGTTCTACATATACATATCGAAATGCTTTTGATAAATTAATCGTCGAATCCCGATTACTATTGTTTATTCTTATCCGATCGAGGGTTTCACAAGTTTTTGTCGCTAAAGCCTCTTCTTCCGATTCCCCATAATATAAAGATATCGTCCCATCTCCTTTAAGACCGTGCAGTTTTACAAAACCAAATGTCTCTTTGCCGAAATCCACCAGAAAGCCTTTATCTTTTTTAGCACGCGAAACCGCATATTGGGGCGTGGTTGCTAAATGGAACTGAGATGGTTTCGTATCCGGTGCATTAAAATTCCACGAACCTGCATGTAGCCAGGTAGTGCCCGATTGATCAGAAGCCTTACCGGTTTCATCGATCCACTCTTTATCTTCATTCGTAACCAACCAAGTACTATCTGAAATGATTGTTTTTCCCTGCACATAGATCGCTGGCACCTTGCCCTGGGCGTGTACTTTAAGATTTAACTTATGCTCACCTGCGGGTATATGTATAGTCTTGGGATAGCCTTCTATCATCTTACCATCTAGCTTTACATTATATTGTCCTTCTGCTAAGATCATTACCTCTTCGGCTTCTTCCAGGTTAAAAACTTTATGAAAATCAATCAAGACATAAGGATTATCCATCCGCCAAAAGGGCGGAAAGAAAGTAGCTCGTTCCGTACGCCTATTTTGCATTTGATTACTGAGCCATATTTCAAAATCTCCCGGATACCAGATCCAAGTAGCTTTTTTTTGAGCAAACGTAAATGTGGTTGAATGAATCAATAATAGCATTGGAATAACCCGACGAAGCAATCGGATATAGTTTTTGAGGCGATATATAGACATAATTTATAACCGTTAGTGGCTTCAAAGATAAAATTCTCCAAGCTTCTATGAATGTAAGATGTTAACAAGCTTTTGTAGTATATTAGCTAGTAAAATAGAACGTTTGTTTTATCAAGATATTCTTCCCGCTAACGCGGGAGGGTGTTTTTCTTTTTTTTCATCATGCAATTTTTCTTTTATAGGCATTCAAGCTTTCCCTTTCAGGGAAGGTTTCTTAACAAAAAAAGAAACAAAAAAGTCAAGGCTACACAGACTTCGCTAAAAATGGTTTCCCCAACTTGTTCCATGAAGCCGTTTCGCTACGCTTCACTTGTCATAGAACTAATCTCGCGCATTGAAACCATTTTCTCACGCTCATGCTGTGAGGCCGTCCAACCCTACGCTCGGGAGCCCCGTTTGACGGCCGTTGGCATGCTACAACTTCGTTTATTTCTGCTCGCAACTGCTCTCCGTTCTGCCTAAAACCCGCCTTAGTCAGCTGCGACTTGCAGGAAGATGCACTGGCTTTGTAGCAGCTGTCTACAGCGGGAGTCTTTGCTACTTTCTTCGGAAGAAAGTAGATGAAATAACACCACTAATGCCCACTAAAAATAATATAAAGCAACAACATAACTACAATTAATAATCCCCATGCCCACCGTACACGCATGGTCGGTTTTACAGCTAGATACGGAATATCGGGCAGGTTCTCTTTATTTCTTGTAAACACTGAAACGACCACGGCAAAAATCAATAACAACAAAAAAATGAAAAAAGATAACAACAAGTAATGTGGCCAGATCGGATACTTATCTGGGGTGAATATCCAAAGATAACAGACCCCTACCCCCAAACTAAAGGCCGATCCTAGGGAAAGAACAAGGTTTACCGCCCGTCTACTGGTTCCTTTCCAAAAGACGGTTAAAAGGAATATAACAGATAAGGGGGGCGCAATAAACCCGAGTACCGACTGAAATACATCAAATAAGTTCAAGCCTTTAATCTGATCGATTGCTATGGCCGTCATAATGGCAAATAAACAGCCTACAAAAATCGTCAGCCTACCAATATGTAATATCTGCCGGGCATTCGCTTTCGGATTAATCCTTTTAACATAGATGTCCATGGTAAAAACAGTACTTAAGGAATTTAATGAAGATCCGATGGTACCCACTAAAACAGCAATCAGCACAACGATAACCAATCCGTTCAATCCTGTCGGAAAAAGATTGGTTACCATTGTCATATATGCTTCAGAGGGGTCTTTAAGATTCGGGTACAGTATAGCGCATAAAACCCCCGTAAGGATAAAGAGCGGCAAGGACAATATTTTTAACCAAGCGATGAAATTCACGCCTAATTGCCCTTGTTCAAGATTTTTAGCACCCAATACCGATTGTACCATAGCTTGATCGGTGCAGAAAAAAGCGATGGCCGCCACGGGATATCCTAATAAGATAGCGTACCAAGGATAATCGGGGTCAGATGCCGGGCGTATCAGATTCCAGTAGTCACTTGGTACCGCATGGTATACGGCTGAAGGTCCGCCCGCCTTTGCCAGACCTAAAATACTAAGAAAGCAGGAAACCGCGATCAGCAATAACATTTGAAAAATATTGATCCGTGCGATTGTTTTTAGTCCACCGACATACGTGAAAAAAGCAGCAAAAAACACCAAGACGATGACCGACTGCCACATGGGTATACCTAAAACCTGACGAATTAAAAAACCGCCTGCAAAAAGCCCCAAAGAAAGCCAGGATATCAACATTTTAATCAACGAATACCAAGCCAATATAGTGCGGGTGGTATCGCCATACCGTTTCCCCATAAACTCTGGAAGTGTCATCACCTGAGCAGATAAGTACCGAGGAGCAAACACAATGGCCAGCAATAATAGAAAAACAAAAGCATACCAATCGAAATTGACGGCCACAATACCCGTTGTATAGCCGATGCTGGCAAATGCCAGCAACATAGAGGGGCCCACATTCGTGGCCCACATGTTAAACCCTATGCTCGCCCAGCCGAGTGATTTGTTAGCAAGAAATAAGGGTTCATCCTGTTGTTTTTTACTAAAAATGCTCGAGCGAAGTCCTATGAAGATTAATAATAGTAGATAACCTACTATAATACCATAATCGAGCAGGGTTAATTTTGATGCAATATTTTCCATTCTACTTATTTGCGACCTACAAGGAAATACCTAAACTATATTCTTCATATAAATCTCTCAATTTAACTGGTTGACCAGTTTTAAGTGATCGATCCATCGCCTGCAACAATACCACGGTCCCAATGCCTTCGGCAATATCGGGGTAAGCAGTATTTCCTTGCGCAAGGCTATCTGCAAAATATTCTAAGTAGTTTTGGTATTCCCCGGCATGGTGGCTTTTTCCCTCAAAACGAAAATAATGCTTTAACTTATGCTCCCAGGTAATAATTTGCTCTTCACCAGCGCTGGTAGTGATGGCATAACGCAAATCCATATAATCAGCTTGACTGCATCCTTCTGTACCTCTAAGGATGCAACTCATTTCACTATCACGCATTACAGGTTGTACAGGACCTGTATAAGCACCACTAACACGTGCAATACGTCCGTCCTTTGCTTTGAAAATAAAGTGCATGGTATCTTCATGTTTCAAGCCGCCTTGTTTCCCATTGCTACTTAACATACCATAGCCCATTACCTCTTCAATATTAGGCAAGTACCACCGGATAAAATCTACCGGGTGACTTAACCCACCATATAACCATTTGAAGTTATTCTCGAGCGACCAGGGCTTATCTAAAAACCAGCGATGATCTGCATGGTAATAGCCTTCAATAGTAATTAATTCACCGATAAGCCCTTTCTCAAAATCAGCTCTTTGTCTTTTCATGGGCTCGAAAAAACGAGAACTCTGCCCTACCAAAACTTTCTTTCCGCTTCTCTTAGCTAATGACAGTAAGGTGTTCGCATCTTTTAAATCATCAATAAATGGTTTAGTACAAACCACATGTTTACCATGCTCCAAGGCGAGTTTTACATGCGTTGCGTGCAGCTTATCGGGCGTATAGATAGCAATGGCATCAATGTCTTGATCGTCTAATAATTCTTGGTACTTCGTTGTATAAGCATGGAAATTAAATTCCTCCGCTCTTTTCTTGCACACCTCTTCATTGAGATCACATATTTTCTTTAGTTCAATCTTCGAACTGTTCAGCGCGGCAGACATTGTACTCCTGCCCTCGCCTAATCCTAAAATTCCTAGTTTTAACATTTTTGTTATTGGTTATTTGTTGTTTGTTATTCGTTATTTGTTGCTAGTTGCCAGTGTCAAGACGTAAGTATCAAGTAATAAGACATAAGTATAAAGATATATTCGACAACTTAAATACCTAGCTAATAATCAACTATTTAACCTTTTAACAATTCATATAATTGACAACTCAACATTGCCCAATTGGCTAATTCACTAATTGGCTAATGTAACTACTCTTCTACTCCACTATTTCTCTACTTAACTACTTAACCACTTATCTATTCATTCATCATTTATAATTCATCATTCATCATTTCAAAAAACACCCAAGTTTCGCCTTCATCCGTTCCGGGAAGACCCTCTTGATAGGTGGCCATCAACTTATTCCATACTACAACTTTTGGATTATTTTCTATTGTTTTTGCGTCTAGTTCCTTAAAGTTGGCGCCTTTGGGGATATTGATAACCAATAATAGTTGTCTTCCATTTTTGTATACCAGCACTTGCTGAAATTGTGCTTTGCAGAAACCTTGAGATACCTCAGGCCATTGCTCAAATTGATCTTTGTGATAGATGAGGTATTCCTGCTGTAGTTCCTCATTCTTCACCAAATTGGCCGATAAAAGGATATGGTCAGTCTCTTCTGAAGATACATCATCACGTGTACAATGACTTCGGTCAAAAGCATAAAAGGGATGGTCTAGCTTTTGCACTTCATACTGTGGGTATTTTTGCAAACAAGCTTGATAAATGCGTTCCGTGCCTTCCTTTGTTCCGTAAAAGACGTAATAGTTCTTCCACCTATAAACAGGAGCTGTCTCAGCATCGGCAATACCGGCCAGTTGATAGATAAGCGCTTCATCTAATAAGGAAGAATCTTTTGCTATAACCTGGACTAAACATTGGCTGTTTGCTATTTGTACTCCTCCGCTCTGACAAGCACTCAAAGCAAGTAATAACAGTAAATAGCTCGAACCTATAAATCGTATCATCATGCTGTACCTATTCAAATAACCAATCAATATTTTTCTCTTCAGGAGGAACTCCAATACCCGCATCGTAATTTTTAAATGACTGTTTCCCGTCTATAAACCCAAGTAATAAACACTTTCCTTTGGGAATGGTTAATCGATGTTCCCCCTTTTCAAATGCATATGCGTGAATATGAACATTCGGATGATTCTCTAATTGCAAGGCATTCGCAATAAAAACATCCGATTGACCAAAATCATTGGCGCTCGCATCATGCTCTAGATCTGGCTCTGGTGCGTAAAGTTTGTCTTTTTTCTCCGCACCAAAAGCAGCTTCTTTTTCTTTGAAAAACCCGACTAACAATCTTACAGGTCGATCTGTAGTAAAATGTAGGAGGCTTCCTTCCTTCAATTGTTTTTCTCCATTTACCTTTATTCCCTTTAAGCCTATTAAATCTCCAGCTAAACCATTAATTTTTTCATGTTGATTAATAAAGGGTTCAGCATCCATCGCTAAGCTATAATAACCATTAGAAGATTCAAGTTTCACGGTCGCTGCTTTCAATGGTATAATTGCTGTATTTGACTTGATCGGACTGTGTTGCAATGAATCTATTTTCTTTTTAAAATGATCTAGCTCTTGCTCATATAGCGGCAATAACTCATTCCATTTTTTATAGTTGCCATCTATTCCTCTTATTGGGATTTTCCGCTGCTTTGTCTGCATGCTATTCGCATATAGATAGGTGCTTTCAGTTAGTTCCGTCAGTCTGCGAAAATGATTGACGCTACTTTCCAAATAAGGTAGAGCCTTTAACAAGTCGGCCATATCGTTTGAGTACTTATACTTTAGCACACAAACTGCTGCATGTGCCTTTTGCGCATAGAATTTCGCTAATGCATCATAACAATAAACATCATTTTTTATCCGATTAAACTCATCTTCATCCTTTTTAACTTTTATTTCCTGAATAGCCTTAACCGCTTTCTCTCCATGTTCAACTACCTCTTTGGCAACCTGAATGGGGGTTTCGCCTATGTGTGCTTCATTTTCCCACTCCTTTTTGGCATATTCAATGATCATCTCTCCTTCGGGCGCTTCAGATTCGTAGAGCATAGTAAACAAACTATACCGATAAGGGTTGATAAGTTGTGTCATAAACATCCCTAAACTCAAGGTTTGCCGATTACCATCTGTAATGCCATAACGGCGTAAAAGTTTGGGTGCTATCTCCCCCATCTCTTCATAAGCGTTTAGCATCTTTTCCCCGCTCTCGGTACTTGTTCCAAACTTATCAGCGAGTAAGGCAGACCAATAATTTTCCTCATCGGTCTTCTTGCGATCAGCCTTCCAAGCATACCGAGCCCAGGCTTTGTACCACATCCAATCGCGGTCGACTTGCAGCAAACGTTGACTCCCTCCTTTATCGAGTTGATCTGCTGTATAAGGCCAATCCCAGTAAGAGGCCTGCGGATATAAATGAAGACCGTTCGAATGATAAACGTCATGCATAGCGCGTACGCTCTTTTGAATAAAGTCGGGTGAGCTGTATCGAAAGGGTTCTAGGTTGGCCAAAATATGCACATTTTGTATATGAACAGGAGCTGCATCACTCAACGTACGATGGAGTGCTGCCCATTTCCCTCTCGGTGTATAGGTTGTTAAAGCCTCCCCATTGTATTTCGCCATGGTATATAAATTTTTATATAAAGGCAAGGCCGCTTTCATCACCGCCGGTGCATCGGTATCATGCGCTCTTAACACAATAGGAGGTTCGCTTGTCACACTGGTCTTTTTCAAACCCTCTTGCACCCCTGGAATAATGGTTTTTGTAAACCAATCAATATCATCTTGACCTACCCCCTCCATCGCCTCTCCAAGGGTTATAAGCAATCCTACATTAGGATATTTCTCTACAAATGCCGCAATAGACTTACGGGTGTAATCTGCAATTATTGGTAATATAGGTCGATTACGATCTTGTGTTGCTAAGCCATGTTTTTCAGCAAAAGGTTTAGATATAATGATATTATAAAACATCTGAATAATCCAGATACCGCGTTTATCTGCTTCTTCAGTAACAAATCGAAACATTTCCTCGTTCTTTTTAAATGTTTCCTCATCAACCTCTACCGCATATGGATAGTCTTTCAAACGTACCAGTGAAGCAAATGGGTGGCCATTCCACAAATAAAGCGAGTTGTAACGATTCTCAAGCAGCATATCTAAATAGGTTATCCACTGCTTCTTGTCATAAAGCCAAGGAAATTCTTCAGGTGTATAAGGGTACTCGTAAACCGTCCTACCAGGCAAATAATGCGTTTTCTGGATTCCTATGGCTGTACCTCGCAATACCATTTCGGGATGATCACTGTATTGGAGTGTATTGGGAATTTCTTTTTCTTGTCGACACTTTTCCACTAAAGCCAGGCAACCATAAAGCAATCCGGTATCATCCGATGCTACCAAGAAATTCTTCGCCTGTGCACCCAGTTGAATAATATAGCCTTCCTTTGGTATAATAGGGAGTCTACTTCTAGCCGAATTGAGTAGTGAATCCCCAATTTTCCCTATTACTAATTGATAAGAGGATGTATCGATAAGTTTATTCGCCCTTCCAATTTTCACCTGATAACCGAGTGATCTAAATGTGTTTGCCAAGCTATCTACGCCGAACGCTACACGGGGCCGCACGTCGTTCGGTATAACGATATTTACTGTTTTTAAATTCGCATAAACAAAAGATGCTGGTCCGAAAACAAAGAACCAGCTACCAATTATTAAAAGTGTAATACGTTTACATCTCATCGAACAATTCTTTTATTAACATATTTTTAATCTATAAGCCTTGATAAGCCGTATTTTGAGTGATCGCGGGATTTTGTTGAATGACGATCTGTGGAATAGGTAATACCGTCTGATTTTCATTCTTTATTGGCTTTGTTTTCCCTACTACTTCCATAGCCCTTTTCGTTCTTTTAAGATCAAAAAAGCGGTGAAACTCTAGTGCCAGCTCTACCCTTCTTTCGTGTTCAATCGCCAAAGCCAAAGTTCCATATTGGTTGCTCGGATATTCATTACTTCCATATAAGGGTAAATTTACCCGTGTTCTTACTTCATTGAGATAACGTGGGTCGTCTGTTGCTTCCGCTAACATTAATAACACATCTGCATATCGCAATACCATAAAATTATTGTTACTTAATTCTTCTCCGCTAGGTGCTGGAGCTTCTTTATCCACCCATTTATTCTGAAATTTAATAGGGATGAATGTACCTTCTTTGTTCGTATAACCCAAAGAAACTGTCTGCTCTCTTCTCACATCTCCTACTTCGAACTCCTCATATAGATTATCGGTTACCTGGTTCATTCCACCCCCATAAAGAGTGAGTACAAAGTTTTCTGTTGGTGCATATTCGCGCCAATATTTACTGAAAGGTAATGTCGGACTACCTCCTTGGTACTGGATTTCAAATATGGATTCTGCTGTATTTTTCACATTAGCACCCCACAGAGCGGTGTATGGTGCCACTAAATTATACTTTCCATAAACTTGAAGTAAGGCTTCCGCTGCTTCTGCTTTTTTATTAGTTGTCAAATAAACCTTACCTAAAAGGCTCAATGCAGCATATTTGGATGCTTTCCCTGGTACGGAGAGATCCGTTGGAAGAGGCAAATTGGTGGCGGCATATTGCAAATCTTCTTCAATCAGTTGATATATTGCTGCTTCCGGAGAACGAAGCACGCTATAACTTTCTTCTGCGGTAAGCGGCTTGGTAACCAGCGGTAAGTCGCCCCACATCTGTACCATATTAAAATAATAGAGCGCCCTCAAAAAACGCATTTGCGCGATCACACTCGTTTTAAATTCTTCATTTAATTCCGCTCCTGTTATACGATCGAGCACAATATTTACATTAAAAATAGCTTTATAACATTCCTGCCAAAAACGATAGACCTCTGTGTTGGAAGGTTTGAGATTGTAGTCTTTAAAGGCCCAGCGATCAGACTGGATACCGGCCACATTGTAAAGCGTTGCGTTATCCGACATCTGTTCTGAAAAATAGGAAACACCACTAGCAGGACCATAAAAGATATAGAGCGAGGCGTAGGCAGCGTTTACTGCTAAATCAAAATCTTCAACCGTTTTATAAAAGTTAGATTCGTTGGAATTTGATATGGGCGCCAAATCCAAAAAAGATTTACCACAACCGTTAACAAGCACTAATAGTGGTAATAAGATTATGTATTGAAAGCTGATTCTTTTCATTTCTCAAGTTTTTAAAAATCGATTTTTGCTCCAAAAGTGATGACTCTAGGTAAGGGGTATGAACCGTAGTCTACCCCAATAAAGGCGCCCGTTGGCACGCTAACAGAAGCAGTTGCGGTAGGCGTAGCATTGGAAAATATATTGCTGTAAGAGGTCGACTGATAAGTAGTATTTTCTGGATCGTAATTTTTATATTTACTCCATAGGTAAACATTTTCTGCATTGGCAAATATTCGAATACCTTTAGCCGGTGTGCGCTTCACCCATTTTTGCGGTAAACTATAAGAAACGCGTATATTCTTTAACCGCACGAATGTAGCATCCTCTACCCAATAGCTGGAGAATCGCTCCTGATAGCCCTTAGGATCTACCGTGGGTTTGAAGTGCCAGCCATCGCCAGGGTCATTTTCTGACTTCCAATAGTTGGCAACATCCGCATAAGCATTGCGCCCGGCATTCCATATACCGTTAAAACGAGTCAGTTGATTCGTTATCTCTCCGCCGAACGATCCTTGAAACAAAAAGGACAGTTCTACCCCCTTAAATTGAAAAGTGTTATTTAACCCGATAATGAAATTGGGTTGATTATTTCCGATAATAGTGCGGTCCGCTTCGGTTATTTTGCCGTCGCCATCTACATCTTTAATTTTAGGATCTCCAGGCTTAGTAAAGCCGTCGCCGTTTGCAGGACTTGCATCGATTTCAGCTTGATTTCTGTATGCACCCTCATAAACATACCCGAAAAAGTTAGAGATCGGCTGTCCTACTTCTGTCTTTACCTGCACGACATAATCGGTATAAACTAACGGCGCATTGCCTGGCCCTAACTGTAGTACCTTATTACGGTTGAGTGAAAAATTAAAATCTGTTGACCATTTCAGTGATCCATTGGTATTCCGACTGTTTAAGTTAAACTCAAAACCTTGGTTTCTCAATTTTCCAACATTGCTGAGCTGCGTAGCAAAACCGGTTATATCCGGCACAGGAACATTCAATAAAAGATCATTGGTAACGGAGTGATAATATTCAGCACTCATCCGAATACGATCACTGAACAAGCCCATATCAATTCCTACATTGAGCATATTGGTACGTTCCCATCTCAGATCAGCATTGGCAATATTGGTGATAATTAAACCGGTAGCTAAATCACTACCGTAAACATAATTGGAAGCACCTAGCAGCCCAATCGGCCCGTAATTCGGTATTTGATTGTTACCAGTTGCACCGTAACTCACACGTAATTTCAAATTATTAATTGCTTTAGGATGAAAGAAGTCTTCATCAGAAATCACCCAACCACCTGAAACAGACGGGAAATAACCATATCGATTATTGGCACCAAACCGAGAGCTTCCATCCCTGCGCAATACAGCCGACAAAAAGTATTTGTTTTTATAATTATAGTTAACGCGACCAAGGTAAGAAATCATCGCCCATTCATAGGCTAACGAAGTACCTCCATTCACTGTTCCGGCATTTAAGGTTGGAACTAAATTATTTGGAAAATTACCAGCAGAAAGTGCCTGATATTCATCTCTTTGCTTTTGCACCGTGTACCCGAGCAAAGCATCTAGGTTATGGTCTCCAAATTGCCGGGAGAAATTCAGGGTGTTCTCGGACAACCAATTTAACATAAACCTAGAATTAGCATTACCCTGTGCCGGTAATGCAGAAGAGTATCCATATTTCTGGTCTTTATTCCAGAACATCTCAAAACGTGTGTTAAGAAGATTTGCGTTAATACTCGTCTTAAACTTCAACCCCTCTAAGAATTCATATTCAGCGAAAGCCGTACCTAAGGTGTTGAAAGATTTATTCTGTTTATGCAATTCCCTCGTCAGCGAATAAGGATGCCACAGTTGTAAATCAGAATACCGTGCAAAACGATACCATTCTGAATTGGGGTCTTTGAATCCTAAGTTGCCATTTTCATTGTAAATAGGAAAAATAGGTGCACTCTGTAAACCCAAACTGATGACGTCACTTTTACCTTCCGTTCCTTCTGTACGGTCGTACACCCCCGTAACACCTAAATTAAGTCCTACTGCAAATTTTTCAGAGACTTGCTGTCTAATATTAGATCGTAAGGTAAGCCGCTTAAGATAATTTTGATCGAGTACTGCTTCCTGATCCAGGTAGTTACCCGAAAATAGAAATTGGGTCTTTTCTGTTCCACCAGATACCGACAGCTGCGCATTATGTGAAGGGGCTGTTCTAAACATCACCTCTTGCCAATCTGTACCATTTCCTAAGGCAGCACGTCTAGCGGGATCGGTAAAATCTTCTGGAATTCGGAAAGGGCCCGTCCGAACACTATTTGGATCGCTCGCGCTGCGGCCTTCTCCAGAGTTTATCCAACCATTATTATGTGCATCTACATAATACTGTATATATTGCTGCGCATCCATTAATTCAATCGGGCGGGTTACTTTTTGTATCCCATACTCATAATTGAATCCCACATTTGTCGCCCCGGGTTTTCCTAATTTAGTGGTAACCAATACAACCCCATTTGCCCCACGTGAGCCATAAATAGCGGCAGAAGAGGCATCTTTAAGCACTTCAACCGATTCAATATCCTGTGGGTTGATGTTATTGAGGTTAAAATTTTCAATGGGCATACCATCTACTACATACAGGGGGTTCGTACCCGCTGTAATCGAACTGGTACCCCTTATTCTAACATTAGGTGATTGGCCTGGCGCCCCTTGCGACTGCGTTATGTTAACGCCGGCAAGCTGGCCAGCTAGTGATTGCGCTACATTGCTAAAGGAGCGATCTTGAAATTTTTCATGGTTGATGGAGGCTACTGCGCCTGTAATGGCTCGTTTACTTTGTGTACCGTAACCTACTACCACCACTTCATCCAGATGTTGTTCACTTGCAACAAGGGCAATATTAATAGAAGAGGTAGTTTGACTTAACGGTAACTCCCGACTTTCGTAGCCGATGGACGAAAAAGTAAGAGCGTTGGTGTTTACAGGTATCTCTATAAGAAAATGGCCCTCACCATCTGTCACTGTACTCTTGGTTCCATCTTTTGTTTTGATTCCTACGCCAGGAAGGGGTACCTTACTTTGGGAGTCAACAACGATTCCTTTTATGGAACGACTTTGACAATAAGCAATTTCAACGCAAAGCCAAAGGCTCAGAAATAATACAGTTAACTTCATTGAATCAGGTTTATAAATTAATAAAGGGAATTCAAAGCCCAAATATTGGTTTAATTGTCAAATCTACATTTTAGATACAATGAAGTTTTATAGCATATTTCCCTGCTTTTGTAGGATTTTATCCTTAATTAATGTTCGATACTTTACCGTACCCGCGTTTGGCATGCGATAAGTTGGTTCTATTAAAAGAAAGTTTTATTTATACGCTGATCGCGCATATTCTTCTACTTTGTCCGCAACAAAGTAGAGCAAAGTGCCTGGCTGTCTTGCTCCGTTGCAATCCGTGGCTGTCATGCCGGACGCAAAAGAAGCACTCTCCCCGCATGGCCAAGCTTCGTTCGTCTTTTACTCTTATTTCGTAAGCTTCGCTCAAAAAAATGTAGGTAGGCATATCAGCTGCCGATTGCTGCCTATACAAGCCCATGCCATTTTCGTTCTTCGGGACGTCTGTGTTTACTTGCAACAGCTCTCCGTTTCGCTTAAAAACCGCCTTGGCTGATTGCGGTTTGCAGGTGGAGGCACTACCCATTGTAGCAAACAGGCACAGCGGGAGCTTTATTCACCAGTGTCTATTTTTTTCAATGGCGTTCATGAGAACGCTTCGCTTAGTTTTTTGTTACTTTTTTTCGCGGTAAAAAAAGTAAAGCCATGTCGCGGCAGGCGACGGAAGGCCATTGTGCCTTAGGCGGCAAAAAATCCATCCAATAGCCCCTTTATCTTTTACAACATCTCTAAGAGATGGATATACTTTTCTTCCAACCCTGCTTTTTCTTTAATCTCTTCAGACACCATTGGTCCATTATTCTCCCATAAGTTATTAGGCCCATTGGCGTTCTGCAAAAATTTCTCTTTCGGACACCAATTATTTTTAACAGTAAAATAAGCAGAGCCTTCATCCGTATAGAGGTAGAACCAGTGTTCGGGCAGATGTGCATAGGGTGCAGTGTAAATACTGTCTATATAATTCCCCTCTATTAAAGAACCTGGTTGTGCCGACAAGGTATAAACCCCAGCTACATCATTCATATGTTTAGCGTAATGATGAATTTTGTTAGCTATCACCTTATTGTTCGCCATTACATTTACAGTAGGTGTCCAGCCCCAACCCAAGCTAATACCAGTATAAGAAATTTCACTTATTTCATTATTTCTGATAGTCGTATTAGCTACGTACCCAACCCCAATCCCCACGCAACCCCAATCGTCATTCGTAACATTGTTAATTAGATTATTTTCAATAATATTATCTGTCGCTAAGTCACGCTTATCACTAAGATGATACGGTAAATGCGTTTCGAATGGTTCGTCAGAAAAGACACCCAACAGCACACCAGATCCACCTATATCCTTAAATAAATTCCCCTTTATCTCATTATATTGAACCCCTCGGTGATAATCTAGGCCTGTAGAAGCCAAATGTTCAAAGCGGCAATTCTGGAATGAGGTATATTGCGCATAAGAAACGGTAATCGCGGCCGGAGGTCTCCCAATCCAGGCCTGATTTTCTAATCCTTTTTTGTCGGCTGTACCCGGAACTTTTAATTTATAAGCATCCAGCAAATACATACCTGCTTGCAAAGCTATATGCCCCTTTTTACTCGGACGAAGCCAAGTACTATGGCTCCATGATATCCCTTTAATATGCACGTGCTGCACAGGACGATCAATCGTTCCTTCTATACGAAGTAATGTTTCTAGTTGGGGTATCACCACAGACACTTTATTCAGGTCTTCTCCAGCCTTCGGCCAGTAATAAATTTTTCTTTGTAGCTTGTCTAAATACCATTCACCGGGTTCATCTAAAAATTGAAGTGCGTTGGTGAGGTAAAATGCTGAATTACCTGTTTCCTTTGACTGCCACGGAGCGGGCCAGGGATGTTCCGATTGTAGCTTACTCTCCGGTTGCAAAAAAGAAAGTTGTACACTATCGCCTGCCACCTCCGCATTCTTTACTCTTAGTGTTGCAACAGCCCACCATTGATGAATATAAAACTCCATACCAGGTCGCCATTTAAATTGTTTCATTTTGGGCTTGGGAATCCAGCACGTTTGCTTTTGATGATTCCAAGATAAAATACGCTCCATCATGCTACCTGTTGTACTTTTAGCGCGGACGGCTTTTTTGTCATTCACCCACAGTTGCCTAAAATCCAAAACCTCATCACCAATAAGTGGGGCATCAATCATCCAAACCTTTCCCTTAGCAGCAGCCGACAAATCGGCCGTTTGAGCATCTGCTTTCTGCCAATTATTTTTAAGTTGTATTCCTCCACTTACCACTGGGTTTGCTTTTGGTGCTGCGCTAATGATGGTGGGGCTTTCAGGGGTACCCGAATCTTCCGGTCGGATAAACACAGGTTGTTCCAACAAATAGGTACCATCCTCCACCAATATTTTAATTCCGTCGCTTATATCTTTTTCTTTTAATCTTCTTAATTCTCTTGCTTTTCTAATGGCACCTTCCAATGTCGCAAAAGGAGCCTCTTTAGTTCCCTTATTTGCATCATTTCCATGGGGAGAAACCCATAGCTCAATTGCTTTTACGGTAGAGGTAAGACTTATTATAAATAAAAGAGCTAGCATAAATTGCTTACATATCTTCATACATACAAGTATTTAAATTATTTATAAAGAACTGCGTAACTGTAAACAAAAGTCTAATGCAATATCTTGTGCCATGTTATCTTTGATAGTCTTAGCTGTTAGTTCACCCATTTGTCTATAATTGGTGCTGATGGTAGTAATTCCTCCCACCATATATTTCTTCAGTGGTGTATCGTTATAAGAAATAATACCAATATCTCTACCAATAATAAAAGATGTATCCTTTATTTTATCTAGTAAACTTACTAGATCATCATCATTAACACAGATGTATACTTCTCCTTTTTTTAGTTCAATTTTCTCAATGCTGTCTAAAACACCTCTTTCGAAAGCGTACTGTTGGCAGAAACTGTTGAAACCTCTCTTTATATCAACAGGTAAATAACTTTTTTTATGGAAAATTAGTTGTAAGGTATCATACTTACTTAAAGCTGACAATGCCTGTTCTAAAGCTTTATAAATATCTCCTTCAAAATCTTCATATATAGTTGTATGATTACCTTTAACTCGTTTTAGACGTTTATCTAATATAACTAGTTTTTCTTTTGGCAATGTATCAATCAAGGCTTCTGCTTCTTCTTCATTATCGATAAAATGCGGTAATATTACATAGTGCGTATAATCTTGCCTTTTATTCAGTAAACGCTTAAATAAATAAAAATCATTGTTGTAAACATAAAAATCAATTGGAATATCAGTACCAAGATCTTCTATAAAACGTTGATAAAATAGATTTTTTCCATCACTAATTTTATTTACAAGCAGACAAATACGTAGCGGATTATTTATTTCGGTAGTGGATATAAAATGACCCTTTCCGGGTACCGCTTTTAGGATTCCTAAGTATCGCAAATATTTATATCCCCTGTCGGCCGTTTCTCTCGAAATCTCTAGGTGATTAGTCAACTCATTCAAAGAAGGTAATAGATTGTTTTGTTGAAACTTCCCCTGTTTGATGGCACTTAAAATGGCATATGCTAATTGCAGGTATTTCGGCGTTGACGAATAGCTATCAACGTGTACGTGGTCGAAAAAAAAGCTGTTATTCATATTATATCAGTTGTTAATTGTTAGTTGTTAGTTCTGAGTCCCACAACGCTTAGCTCACAACCCGCAATTCAAAATTCACTCATAACTTATCGTTCATCACTCATCATTCACTACCGCCAGCTTCAACGCTGCTCCTTCCAAACCTTTGGCACTTACTTTTAAGACAATTTCTCCTGCTATATCTTTCGCTTGTATAATAGCAAGGCATTTACCATTATAAGCCTGTTTACTGCTCCCTTTAAGAGACGACAAATCCGCCTGAAAGCCATTATCAACGCCAGCCAAAAAGCCGGCCCCATCGACATCGAACTTTAATTCGTTCATTGCAGTTGGCACTAGATTTCCTTGCTCATCCACAATATCAACAGTCACAAAAGCCAAGTCATCCACCCCACTCCGCATGATGCTTTTATCAACCTTTAGTTGAATCTTTTCCGGTTTCCCAGCAGTTTGAATTTCCTTTACCAACACTGTTTGCCCATTTTTTTTAGAAACGGCGTTTAATACTCCCGCTTGAAAAGGCACCTTCCAAGAAACATGCATCTCGCCATTTTTTTTCTGTTTTATCCCTAATGATTTACCATTTAAAAAGAGTTCTACTTCATCCGCTTGACTGTAATAGGCCCAGACATCCACTACTTGGCCGTCTTTCCAATTCCAATGCGGCAATAAGTGTAATACAGGTTTAGCTGTCCATTCACTTTGGTACATATAATAAACATCTTTGGGGAAACCTGCTAAATCAATAATGCCATAATAAGAACTCCTTGCCGGGTAATCATAAGGCACCGGTTCGCCCAAATAGTCAAAGCCTGTCCAAACAAATAAACCTGCTAAAAAATCACGTTCTTTAACAGCTTTCCATGCTTGTTCATGACTCGTACCCCAATAAGCCGCTACCTGATCATATGCAGAAACGGTATAATCCGAGTTTCCATTTTTGACGAATTTTTCTTTCGCGCTAGGCGGCCAAAAACGTAAGGTGTCATATCCAAGATCATAGTGCCCACGCGTTGCTAATGCAGAGGTGGTTTCTGATGCAAGTAAATTTTGATGAGGAAAATTTATCGGCAGGCTATCGTACTGTTCATATTTATAATTAAAGCCTAGCACATCTAAGGTGTTTGCCTGGGCAATAAAATTTTTTTCAAAGTGCGTCTCTGTAAGGGCAGCGGTAACCGGACGCGTGCTATCTACTTCTTTAACAATTGCCGTAAGCTCTCTTGTCAATCGGGTTCCCGTACTATCAAATTGCTCGCGTATTTCATTGCCTATACTCCACATAAATACAGAAGGGTGATTTCTATCGCGCTTCACCAGATCTTCTAAATCTTTTTTATGCCATTTTTCAAAATCCAAGGAATAATCAAACTTATTCTTTTTTTTCTGCCACATATCGAAGGCTTCATCCATCACTAAGAAACCCATACTATCACATAGATCTAAAAATTCGGGTGCTGGAGGATTGTGAGAAACACGTATAGCGTTTGCGCCCATTTCCTTCAATAGTTGCAATTGCCTTTCCATAGCCCTTTTATTAACGGCTGCGCCGAGTGCTCCTAAATCGTGATGCATACAAACGCCTAGTATTTTTTTCGGTTCTCCATTAAAAGAAAAGCCTTTTCTTGCATTGAAAGAAAAATAACGAATACCTACCGGAATGCGCTGCTCGTCCAATAATTGGTTGTTTACGAAAATCTGTGTTTTTACTTGATAGCGATAAGGATTTTCAACGCTCCATAAAATCGGTTTGGCAAGCTTTATTTGAAATGTTGCCTCTGTTAATGTATCTTGTAAAGACTGTCGATATTGCTCCTTTGCTACCAATCGGTTTTCTTGATCGTAAATAGTTATCCGAACATCCGTCGCAACTGGATGGCCGGTTAGGTTCTTAAGCGATGTAATCTGTTGCACAATCGCCTCTTCATTCGCTATTTTGGGGGTAGTCACAAAAGCACCCCAATGATCAATTGCTACCTTATTTTTAAAAACCAACCACACGTTTCGGTAAATTCCCGAGCCTGAATACCAACGGGAATTGGGTTGTTGGCTATTATCTACCCGAACAGCAATTGTATTGGCTTGTCCTTCTCTTTTTAGATAGGGTGTAAGATCATACCTGAAGGACGTATAGCCACTAGGTCGCTTTCCTAGGTAATGTCCATTTATCCAAACCTCACTATTCCTATACACGCCATCAAAATCAATGTATACTTGTTTCTCTTCATCTTTCTCCGGGAGAGAAAATGTCTTTCGATACCAGCCAACACCTCCTGGCAGCGCTCCTCCCTGGTTGGTAGCAGGATGTTCTTTCGAAAAAGCCCCTTCGATACTCCAATCATGCGGTAACGTTAGTTTTCGCCATTCTGAATCGTCAAAATCTGCCGATTTGGCATCTTGATTATCTCCTAAGCAAAACTTCCATTGATCATTAAAAAGCGTCCTACCTAGAGATTGTTCTTGTCCGTAGAGTGTAACACCAAATAGGCAGAAGAGAATACAAAATATGAGGGCTTTAAACATTTCTTGTTATTTATACGTATACTATTTTTTCTGATCGATGGGCGGAGCAACAAATTGCAATTGGCTTTTTCCAAGATCTTTTGATGTAGCCACGGCAATACCCCGCTGTTCCTCCTTATTTACCGCACAATAAAAATGATAAACAACTCCCTCATGCTTTAGAACAAAGGATTTATGCGCATATAATTGGTCATAAGGTTCAGATGGCTCGATTAGATTTTCACCTTCCCAATCCGTCCAACGCACTAAATCTTTCGAAGCAGCAAAGCGGTTAAATGCCCCTTTACGATTCTGCCAAAAAGCACCAAAATAAAACATGATATAAGTATCTCCCATTTGTTGTATCACGGCATCACCAGTTAATCCTACCGGATGATGCATCACGGGGGCCGCCAAATAACGTTTCCAATGAATCATATCATCCGAAACGGCCATTCCTATCCGCTCGAACCAGCGCGTTTTTAGATTATTTTCAAGAGAATCTCCATTGGCATTATAGTACATAACAAAGGGGTGGCCCGTCAAACGTCTTTTATCTTGTATAACGGTGCTTTTGAAAAGCTTCCGATTTTCCCACCATCTCACATCTTTATCTTTGGCTGTAAATAGAGGAGCCTCAAGGCGCTCCCATTCATGAGCGATCCATGGCTCTTGTGTAGTATATGCCATTCCGATAGACAGATTACCTGCTTCATATCCTTTTGCATCGCCGCCAAAGTATGACATCCAATACCTTCCATTAAACTTGTTAAGTTTATAACTCCCGCCCCATGTGATGTCCTGTAGTGCATTATATCCAGCTTTTTGGTCGGCATCCCAAGAAGCCTTTTCGGAAAAAGACATCAGCTTTCCTAGGTTTTTCCAGTGTAATAGGTTTTCGCTAGATGCCAACCAGGTTTCATATCCTCGTCCATCAAAAATCAAATAGGTCATATACCATAAATTGTCTTTCCGAAAAACGGTCGGACAGTCCATCTTCTTATCGTTGCTGGGTGGCACCATAACAAGTCCATATTTATACGGGGTTTTAACCTCCTGATAGATACTATCCATTTCTTCGCGTGTAACGCTTGTTTGCTGCGCATAAACGAATGTTTCTTCGCTAAAAAAAATGAAAAGCAGTATTAAATAAAATGGTTTTTTCATGCCTATATTTTTATTTACTTTTCTTTTCCCATAAAAGAAAAGTAACAAAAGAAAACTCGCAGCTGAAAACTTTTCGTGAAACGCTATTGCCGTTACTTAGCTATTGCTAACCGAAAAATTTTGAGGCTGCATCTCCGTGTATGAATGTTCCGCCTACGACTTAGTATAATTATTAATACACCTACTACCACAATTGCCTATGCTACTCATGGCTTTTCGCTTTTCACTCAAATTCATCACTTATTAGTATCTACAACAAAATGGTAGTTCCCGGATCCGATTGCTAGTACAAGTTTATTTCCCTCTCTTCCTAATACTTTTATATCCGCTTCCGCTAATGTTTTATTGCTTTCATAAGTAGTGTCATTTTCCTTACAGGGTACATAGACTTTAGCCGCAGTATTGGTAGGAATGCTTACCACCAGCTCGAAGCGACTATTCATTTTTTTCCATGAAGAACGGATTTGGCCATAAGGGGAATGATAGGATGCTTCAGTATAATCTACATCTCCTACTACTTCTGGATTAATTTCTATTTTATTAAAGGCCACTCCATTCTCTTGCTGTTTAATCCCGGCCAGGCCGCTATATAGCCATTCCATTAGATGTCCCAACATAAAATGATTATTAGAAACGCGTTCCAGCGCTTGCCAAGATTCAGTTAGCGCCGTTGCTCCCTTCGCTAATTGATAACCATAGCCCGGCACATCGGTTCTACTGTTCATATCATAAATAACATCCGAATGCCCTTCCTCTTCCAGCACTTTTAACACATAACGATAGCCGATATCACCTGCCGTTAAGGCATTTCCTCGTTTACGAATATCCGCTAGGAGGTTTTTAACTACCGCATCTTTATCGGTAGAATCAACTAACTGCATATAAACGGCCATCGCATTTGCCGTTTGACTGCCCGTAGCATATTGCTTTGTAGAAGAATTAAAAAATGTTGTATTAAAGGCAGTCCTTACCTTTTGTGCGAGTACCGTATATTCTTCTTTTTCCGCTTCATATCCCAACATTTCGGCAATTCCTGCTAATAGCCGTAGATCATAATAATACATAGCTGTCCCTGTTACACCCATCGGTGTTAACTGCGAAACACCTGGTGGTTTTGGGCCAAGGTCATACCAATCGCCTAAACCTTGCCTTAAAATATGATCCTCTGCTTTTGAACTCAAATACCTGATGTATTTCTTCATCATCGGATATGCGGCATATAATACCTCTCTATTACCATACCATTTGTATAAATACCAGGGAAGGATGATACTGGCACTCCCCCATTCCGGTGAATCACGAAACATCTCTCCTCCCCAGTTAAATTCTACGAATTCGGGAGCAATCTCCGGTACCAAACCACTGGTTAATTGGGAATTAATCATATCGTTCACAACCTTTCTTAGCAGTGTTGCAATATCATAATTATAGCGAACGGAGGCACCCATCAGATGTGTTTCTTCAAGCCATCCCAATTTTTCACGATGTGGACAATCCGTAAATACACTCACCATATTGCTTTTTATCGCCCAGTCGATTAAGGCATGCGTTCGGTTAAACACGCTATTTGACGTTTGAAAAGTACCTGACTCTTTTGCAGCATTGCGCGTATGTAAACCTACTAATGAAAGTATTTGCGGTAACTTGTTTGACAAGGCCTTCTGTTTAGGCACACCCCCTCGTAGCTCAAGGTAACGAAACCCATAATAACTAAAACGGGGTTCCCATATTTCTTCACCATCTCCTTTTAACACATATTCGAAGTAATAAGGACCGCCGCTTGCTTTTTGAGTAACGCAACCATTTTTGAGTAATTCACCTGGATATACACGAATGGTATCTCCTCTATTTCCTTTCACGTGTAATCGAATAATACCGGAGGCATTCTGACCAAGATCATACACCCAATTTCCACTAGATGCTTGTTCAATTCGTTTCGGTTCAAAATGCTCAAAAACCTTCAAGGGTTCTGCCATTTGTGGATTTAACTGCGGGGGACCGTCTACCACAATAGCTTGCTTCCAGCTTTTATCATTGAAATTTTCGTTATCCCATCCCGTTTGTTCTAAACGAGCATCATAATCTTCTCCTCCATAAATGCTAGAAAAGGTGATCGGACCTTTCGCTGTTTTCCATTGATTATCACTGACGATGTCTTGCGTACTTCCATCTTGATATCGAATATTTAGGCGGGCAATCATTTTTGGATAACCAAAAGCGACCTTTTGTTTCCTGTAACGGCCCTTTACAGGCGGAATATAGTAAAAGCCATTTCCTAACAATACGCCTAATACATTTTCTCCATTTCTTAATTGCTCGCTTACATCGAACGTTTCATATAACGCCTCTTTATCATATTTGGTCCAACCTGCATCTAGAAAATGGTCGCCAATTTTTTGCCCATTTATATGCAGTTCAAAATGCCCAAGACCGCTAATAAACAAGGTAGCCCGTGCAATTTTCTTTTGAACCTGAAACGGCTTGCGAAAGATTGGTAATATATTATTATCCTGATAAGTGTCTTTTTTATCACTTTTGGGCAGAGGGTCAACTCGTTCCTGTGCTAACTCCTCATAGGCAATCCATTTGGCATTTTTCCAGTCCTTCGCATTAAACAACCCCATCTGCCATTGCGAGGGGGCAGACCATTCCGACTGATTTCCATGATTATCCCATACTTTAACGCGCCAGTAGTATACTTTTGTGGCTTGCAATTCCTTCCCTGAATAAGATACTTGAATAGATTCTTTCGATGCTATTTTGCCAGAATCCCAAATATTGCCCTTACCTTTTAACAACTCATTAAGATTGTCTGACACTAAGATGTAATAGAATCCCTGGCAGGTATTTCTTAGTGTACTCACTAGCTCCCAGCTAAAGGAGGGATGGACTGTTATAAGCCCTTTGGGATTTTCTTTATATTCTGTACGCAAATTGGCTACCGATAATTCGTTAGCATAAGCGTTAGCGCAACAACATACAATGATAAAGAATATAATTATCCGATTCATCCATTAAGCTTATTTAAGCGTATCAACTAAATAATATCGCCTGGTTTAAGGTTAGCCTTAATTACAAAGATAGGTGGGATTTCTCTTCTGTGCTTATAGCAATTTTCCCTTATTTTGTAGGATCTTATCTTTAAATGTTAAAGATACATTTTATAAAACTATTCAATCTGACCCGTCCATTTATTTAGCCTCTGCTTCTCTTTTATTTACCCGAGCGACAAATAACTAATACAAAAATACTAAGAATCAAGCATCAAGAAAGAAATGCAAGGATGCTAAACAACGAAGGTATCAATAACTGATATTCTTTAGGGAAATGGCATGCTCATCTTCCACATCGGGCATATCAAATAAAATTTTTTTAGTTGGTATGTCAAATTGCACACCCTCGAAGCCAATGTTTTTTATATTTAGTCCATGCAAGGTATCGTCTTTACTCTTCAATAGGGCATTTGTTAGCTGAATATTTCTAGCGTCTGTCGCCTCAAAGAGCTTTTCTGAATTAGATTGCACATTGCGAATCATTACATTTTCTAATGGAGACTCCGGGATACCATCTATGCGAACAAACTGTGATGCATTTTCAATGATAAGATCTTTGATCTGAATATCTTTGAAATGCGGCGTCAACTTATTAACAGCAATTTTTGTTGATCTATCCGCCGCGGCACCCACATGAACTGCGCTTCCCAACATATCCCATCTTAGGGCTGTTTCGCCTACATTCATTCTGATACGCTCATAATATAACTTTTCTCCTCCTCCGCCCCTCGGTCTTCTTGTTTTGAAACGTATTCCGTTACCTTCATTGTTGAATACACAATCATGTACATATAAATTGCGAATAACACCTGCCGTCTCACTACCTATAGTGATGCCTCCATGCCCTTTCTCCGCCAGACAATAACGTACTACTACATTTTCAGTAGGTTTATTAACACGTAATCCATCCCAACCCCGCCCTGCTTTCATTGCAAGACAATCGTCCCCTGTCCGCAACGTGCAATATTCAACCAATACATTTTTGGAGGATTCGATATCGATACCATCTCCTCGCGGTATACCTATCGAATTAATTGTTACTCCACGAATTATTACCCGATCACAATATTGAGGCACTATATTCCAAAATGCTGTTCTCTCCAAGCTTATTCCCTCAATTAAAACATTTGTACAATTAATGGGAGCAATGAACATAGGAGGAAAAATAAAGCCCTCGTTATTACCATCGTATACCCGTTCTTTTACCGGCTTATCAAGTGCCACTACATTTTCAATCACATCATGCGTCATAATTCGCTCTCTAACAGAACCTTCGGCCGGCCCTACCAGCTTTCCCTTCCCTGTTACCGCTATATTTTCTTGCCCATTGGCGTAAATACATGCTCCTAATGACATTAATTCTATGCCTTCGTTCCGGGTAAAGACAACAGGTAGATAATCTTTAATCTCCCCACTAAAATAAAGTTTAGCACCTTCAGACAGGTACAGGTTCACATTACTTTTTAGACTTATTCTCCCCGTGTTCCATTTACCGCTAGGTATGATCACCTTACCTCCGCCGCTTGCAGATAATTCATCGATCGCTTGCTGGATAAGACCTGTTGCCAGCTGTCCTTTTTTGAGCCCCCGATCTTCAATAGATATAGACCGTGCAGGAAATGTTGGTTTCCGTAAATTTATCGTTGGAAATGGTGCTGATATGGCCGCGATTGTATCCGGCATTCTTGCAGCGCCTACGGCATCGCTTGTCGGGATATGTGACAAACTATTCAGATCAACGCTGGCCTTAGGCTGACAAGCATTCAATAAGCATATAACAAAGATCCAATGGAACAAGCGCATATCATTTTGATTAAGTTTGAAAAATCAGTTTCATATAACGTGTATTAGCGCCAAAATTAGCTTTCACATTACGAGGGTCGTTTGCATCTCTTGACCGCTCGATAACCAGCCAACCTCTCCAGCCCATATCGTCTAAGGTCTGTTTCACCTGGCGCATATTTAAACGTTTATTATTTTCGAGCCATACTCCATCTTCGTCTGTACAATGTATTTGACAAATATATTCTTTGCCCAAAATCTGTAGTTCCTGATGTAGATCGCGTCCATTCTTTAGTGCATTCGAAAAGTTGAAATAACTTCTGATATGGGTTGAACCGATGTCATCCAAAAATTTCTTTTCTCCTTTGGCATCTAGCGCCGTTTCTATACCAATGGTTACCTTTTCACGCGCCGCCATTTTTCCTATGACTTGCAAACGCTCCACTAATATCGGCCGTAGCTCGGGATATTGATTTAAGTCGCATTGTATACCCAAGGGAAGAAAAGCTATCTTAACGCCCATCGCTTTCATAGTGTCGATACAGTCTTGTACCATTTGCTGATAAGTTGGTCTTTTGGCTAGCGACTGCGCATAAAAACCTGTCATCGCCAAAGAACATATTTCAATGTTCAATGCTTTAAGCTTATCCAAATAAGCCTTTCGGATTACCGGGTCTCCTAATTTACTGTCAAACGTATCTCGGTTGCCTAAACCTCCCATATCCACTTCTACACCGTCCGCACCGAGCTCATGAGTCAGATCGAGTGCACTGATTTTTTGCCTTTTCAGCATCATCAAGTCTATGACGCCTATTTTATAAGGATTTTTAGGTGCTGCATAGATAGTATTAGGTAATAAAGCTGCTCCCAAGGTCATGGTAGCGGCTTGATGTAAAAATTTTCTTCGGTCTATTGTTTGTACAATTAACTTCATGAGTAGGAATTGAACGTTTTTTAATTGTTTTTTATTAATCGTGTTACTTTCTTCCGCAGAAAGTAACCAAAGACTCATCGCTTGGAACTTTGCTACAATGCTAGTGCATCAACCTACAAACCGCAAATTTCCTAGGCGATCTTTATGTCGAATGTAGGTTTTCTGCAAACAGTTATTTAGGATTTGAGCGTGGAAAAAACGACCTTGTAGGATACGGCGGCAACGAGCAGCAAAGCATCTGTAGAGCCGAGTATGTTGCTTTACCCAAGCGGATTGACAAAGCGAAGCGGCTCCAATACACGCCATAAATGCTTTGCAATCAGGTGCAACGTAGCATACAAAGTCTTGATTTTGCTCAACTTTTATCAAGAAAAGTTGATTAAGAAAAAATTTCATGGAAACAACCTCTCTAAATTTTCGTAACCTTTTAAGGCGTTTGCCGGAAGTTTTTCTCCCTTCTCACCGAATACATATAAGGCCTTTTCGTCTTCAATGGTACATTTACTTTCATCATAGTTTCCTTGTTTATCCTTCACTGCCTCTTCATTTAAACCAAAATACTTAATCAGAAAATCGTACACTGGTTTACGTTTTGAAAAACCAAAATCATGACCATCTTGAGGCAGATGTACATTCTCCATCACCTGTGATTTTCCATAATAGCTGTACATATTTTGCAAATAGGGAAAATCATGCTCAGGCATATGTGCTGTCCAATCTCCTCCGTCAGAAATGACTAGTTGTGGATTAGGTGCTGCCATGGCCGCCAATTCAACGTTATTGGTTCCGCCACTGCAAAGATGAATCGGCATTCCGCTCTCGCAGGGACAACCACCGTAGAAATAAGAAGAAAGAGATACTACAGGAATACTTAGCTTGATACGTGGATCTAATGCGGCCATCAATACCGTTTGACTGCCTCCGCCCGAGCCTCCACAAATAGCCACGCGTGCTGTATCGGCATCTGGCAATGTCAATAAATAGTCCAAAGCGCGAACGGCCCCGAGTGTTTGTATCGTCTGCGATAGGCTTCTCCGATGGTCCTCATATTTAAATTGTAAACCGGATTCTCCCCAGCCAAATAAATCATAGCTAAAAGCCATCGCACCCATTCTAGCTGTCATCGCAAAACGGATCTGTGCATCTTTACGGAATCGATGTCCTTGCCAATGTCCATCTGGACTTAAAACGACGGGAATCTTCCCCTTTACCTTTGCCGGCTTATATAGCGAGCCATTTACATAGACGCCGGGCAGAATTTCCAGTGCGATGTTTTGTACGGTATAGCCGTCCATTTTCCTGACCGTTGTTACAATAGGCTTGGATATCGGTTTAGCTGGTAGTGGACTTAACTTTAAAGCCTTCCATAATGCTGTTCTCAGACTATCTTTTCTTAATTCCCAACTTGCTTTATCATGGTACCTAGAAGCCAACGTGTCAAGCTTCGTCCAACCCTCTTTTACCGGCCAGCGGTAGTATTCATACTCCTTTAATTTATAGACGCCTTCTTTTTCTTTGTTCACTTTTAAATCCAGCGGACTTAGCACTTGTGCCAGCGTTTCGTCAACTGTTGGTCTAAAACGCCAGAGCGCATAGGGTAAAAGACGATCTTTCACCTGATTCTCATCATACTTAATTTTAACACCAAACTGCTCTTCTATTTTTTGCAATACGTCTTTTAGGGGCATACGATATTGATCGTCTGTGTTTTGTGCCTTTACTGAAAAAGAACCTAGCATGATGACAGCAAAGAATGCGCAAATTACCTTAAGCTTTATATTCATAATGAATTCGATTAATCCTCTTCTTTTTTGTATTCATCGAGTTGAGGAGCGCTATACCCTTTTACTTTTGGCCACTTGCCATTTTTTATGGCTCTCAGCTTAAGCTCATTCGGATCAACCACCACATGTTTTATTTTCTCTCGTCGCCAAGTATAAATAAAATGCAATAATCCATCCTTCGTTTGTATCACCGCGGGGTATGAATACTGACTAATGGGCGAATCTTCTAATATCAATGCGGCCGACCAATTTTTTCCGTCTTTTGAAACCGATACATTCAAGGGTGTTCTAGGGCCTTTCGCCAGATTCCCAGGAGGAAGGACATGATTATAGACTAGCACATGGCGACCATCACCCATCGTAACTGCATCTGTACCTGAATTATTATTCGGCAGGCTGGTCTTCTCCAGTGGCGACCAAGTCTCACCGTTATCGGTCGACCATGACTGCACCAAGGATCTGTTACGGCTACGGGCTAAAAGTTGCAACCTATGATTACCATGTACCAGGATGCTCGGTTGAATCGCATCTATGCTATCCTTTGCGGCTAACGGACCAATTTTACGCCATGTTTTTCCAGCATCACCTGTTACTTCAAAATGGATCTTCCAGCCGTTACCTTCGGTGCTACTAGGACAAAAAAGTTGACCATTATCTAACAAAATTGGCTTATTCTTGACAGGACCAATGTTATCGTTGGGTAATTTTTCGGCAGCCGACCAAGTTTTTCCACCATCTTTAGACCGTTTCAACATCCCCCACCATTCAGAAGGCTTGGGTCCTACTTTGTAAAATAACAGTAAATCACCCTCGGGCACCTGATATAGAACCGGATTCCACGTAGGTAAACGCTTACCATCGGGCTGCACCCCATCTGCCGCGGATACCGGTGCCGTCCACGTGTCGTCTTCTTGTCGGCATACGTAAATCTCTACATCCGGGTGACGTTCCTTTGTCCCACCAAAAAATGCAGCTACTAAGCCCGTTGGTGTTTCGGCAATCGTTGCCGAGTGGCAGGACGGAAATGGGGCCTTCTCATATAAAAATTCCTCTTTTATAATCCCGTCTTTCCAAATTTGTTTCTTTTGGGCATGTAGGTTTATACCAAAACCGAGCAATAGCGCGGTCAATAACTTGATTTTTATAATAATCTTCATGACTTTTTATCTTTTGCTTTCTTGGCTTTTACACCATCTACATAGGTTTTAAATAGTTGGTGCCAATTTCGACCATTGGCATTGAAATATTGTTCAATCTTCGTTTTATATATCTCGAAGATAGCCGAAATCTGTTTCATACTCTTATAATCCACTGCCTGCTCACGCGCTTGCTCCAGATTTTGTTTGATGATTTCCCGCTCTTTGGCCGTTAAATCTGCGACAATAGCCTCGTAACCTTTCGTAGTAAACGCCACCTTTCCTACTGTGTATTTATCGAGTATCATGGAAACCTGAGGCTCCGTCAGATCTTTTCGTAGCCCCACCATCAGCTGTTGATGGACCTCAGCAGGCATAGCGCTATCAGCAATCATTTGACGGTCTAACTCACTCAACTTATTTCCTGTAGCCGGATTGATACCCGCCGGCACCTCTGTAAACGGGTGGCTATTGTGCCAATTACGCACTGCTTTAAGATGCCTACTGATCACCATCTGTAGCCGATCTTCCTTCGCTTTATCCGACAACTGTAGGCCATCAATCCATTCTGTTGCCTTTTTTTCCTGCTCAGCATCCGACTTCGCTAAACGGTCTGCGGTATCGTCTTGGGCATGGCTTATTAAGGCAAATAGCGATAATGTTAAGAAGCTTAAAATTCTGATGCATTTTAATGGTTTCATTTACTTTATATTATTAAAAAGATTTACGCTCATTCATCATTCATAGTTCATCACTCATAGTTAAATTAACGCTAAATCGATAAGTCCCGCTCCCCGCTTCAAACACACTACTGCCATTGTCATCTTTCACATACCGCAAACCTTGCACATCTTCGATTTTACGTTCATTTTCATAAATCCCTCCCTTATCAGCAGTTGGAAAATAAACCAAGGCTGTTGTGTTACCGGGTATCTGAATATCCCATTGTAATACATCCTTTTCCTTTTTCCAACTGCTTTTAATCAATCCATAATTTGAACGGAAGCTCCCCGTCGCTTGATTGAGCGGATTGTCAAAATCAGGTTTCATCCGTATTTGTTTAAATCCCGGTTTAGCGGCCTTAATTCCAAGTACATTTTCGTAATACCAGATCAATAAATCCCCTAGCAGCATCACATGGTTCTGCGAATTCATAGCGGGGTTCGCTGTGTCACCATTCCAAAGTTCCCATATCGTTGTTGCCCCATTTTCCGCCATATATCCCCAGCTTGGATAACTTGTGTTGGTTGCCAATTGAAAAGCCAAGTCGGGCCGGCCATTATTGCTTAAGCCCCTCATGAGATATTGTGTGCCGATTACGCCTGTACTGATATGCCCCTTATTTTCATGCGTGATTTTCTCCACAATGTTTTCAAAAACCAACTTTCGATGTTCTTCGGGAACCATTTCAAAGTAAAGCGGCAATAGATTCGCGGTAACCGTTCCATTACTATATTGGCCTGTCGATTTATTTAAGAATCGCTGATTAAAAGCTTCTTTTAAACGTGCTGCCTTTTCCTCAAAAAGCTGTTTATCTGATTCATTTCCCACCAGATCCGCAAAGCCCCGCATGAGTTGTATGAGGTGATAATAGGTCGCAGAAGCCAGTAATACGCCATCTGTTTGGCGGTTCGGATCTTTTGAATGTATCAATTCTTTGGACTCCGGTGGTACGCACCAATCACCATACTTATCTTTCGTAACTAAGCCATCTTCTTCATAGTTATCCCACATATAATCCATCCATTTCTTCATGGAAGCATAATGCTTTTTGATAGCATGCTCATCACCATACTGTTGATACAACATATCAGCCACCGATAAATAAGTCCCTGGCCATGTGACATTATCACTGTAATAGCGCCAAAAAGCAGGAGCCACATCAGGAATACTCCCATCGGCCATTTGAGCAGCCTGAATATCGTCTAACCACTTAGCATACAGTTTGGCATTGTCAAACAAAAAGCTCTCACCATAGGCGCCAGTCGTTCGATCCCCCAACCAAGGCTGCCGTTCATTCCGTTGCGGACAATCGATCGGCATCCCCTTGTAGTTCCCCGCTATACCCCACCATGCATTTTTGAAAATTGCATTCAGCATAGGTTGATCGCTTGAAAACGTTCCGGTAGTCGCCAGCGCATCATACACAACCATGCCTTCAAAATCATTTAAACTAGGTTTACCAGGATATCCAGTAACCTCTACATAGCGAAATCCATGATATATAAAACGCGGTTCCCAGCTTTCCTGATCGCCCCCCTTTAGTGTATAGCTATCTGTTACCCTTGCATCTCTTAAATTTGCAACAAATAAGCTTCCATCTTGCTGTAGTGACTCCGCAAAGCGCAACTTGACCCTTGTTCCAGCAGCTCCTTTTACGTGAAGCTTAACCCACCCCGTCATATTCTGTCCCATATCTATAATATAGATTTCAGCAGTCTGTCGATGAATAGCTTTTGGTTTCAACGTGTCCATCACCTGCATAAACTCATTCATTTGTGCACGAGGCATACCTCCAGGTTCTTGGACAAAGCTTGCTTTTAACCAGGCATTATCTAGATAACCTACGGTGTTCCATCCTGTTAATTCCTTCGTCGCATCATATTCTTCGCCATCATATTCGTTGTTTGTGCGAATAGGCCCATCGGCAGTCACCTTCCAAGAATCATCTGTGCTTATATAATCTTTTGAACCATCGGCATATTCCAACTCCAGATTAAGTCGCATTTTCGGATAACCAAATGTTTTTATTTTATAGGGTTTATATGCTTGACGCATCGTATAATAACGGCCATTTCCTAAAATGACTCCCATCGCATTCTTTCCAGTAAGCAACTTATCTGTCACATCAAAGCTATTATACTTGACGTCTTTTGTATAATCTGTTGGTGCTGGTGCCAACACCTGTTTACCAATTTTCTCCCCATTTATGTAGAGCTCATAGAGCCCTAAACCAATGATGTAAACTTTTGCGCGTTTAATCTTCTTTTTTGCATCAAACTCTTTGCGGAAATATCTTGCGGATAATCGGGAAAACTGATCTTCACGGTCCCAAGGAAACGAACGATCCAATCCGATCCAACGACCCTTCCAATCATTGTAATTTAGTAAACCGACACTCCAGGAAGCCACGTCGCTCCATGCTGACTCTCCCATATTGCTCCAGATCTTGACACGCCAATAGCAGTGATCACGACTTTGAAGCTGTTTCCCTTTATAAGGGATATATACACTGCTGTCTGTCTCTACTTTTTTAGAATCCCATAAATCAGCATTTCCTTTTGTTAGCAAATCAGGAGATGACCCCACTTGAATTTGATAAGCTACTTGTTTAAGTCCTCTTTTATCACCTGCTATTTCCCAACTGAGCCTTGGTTGTCTATTGTTTACGCTTTCGGGATTCGTTAAAAGCTCGCAACGTAACTTTTTTACCTGCACAAGATCGCCCGCCATCGCCAACAGAGATGGACTAATGGTAAGCAGTATCGCTACGTATGTGATGATCTTCTGTTTAAACATCTGTCATTACTTCTCGGTAAAGTCGAAATACAAGGTTAGCTCTTTTGCACGAGTAGGGTCCTTTTCATAATCATAGAATATATTCTTCATACCCATCGGACCAGTATTTTCCCTTTTTTGCGTCTTTGTTCCTATACCACTAATTCCCTGCATAAAAGAGATGTCGCCCGTAGGAAATACCAGATCATAGTTTTTCCAGGGATCTTCTTTATGTGCGGGTGTGTATAATCTTAAAAACACATCTTCATCAGGTGTCACAACCTTAAAGGAATGTCCTTTCGTTTGAAACAAACTCCAATACATATTCGCATGATATCCTTTAAACTCAGGGTACAACCAAGGTGCCTCTCCTGTTTCGCTATCATTATAGGCTTTTGTCCAAACACCGAATGTCTGTCCTTTTATCCTATTTTTCCATACCCTGTAGGGGCCCATTCCCATATACTGAACACTCAGCATTTGCTCTTTTGGAGAAGAAAAGTTAAGTCCGACAAAATCTGTAAAATAGTCTCCTGGAAAATAGCGAACAAATAATTTAATCCAACCAGAAGGATAGATAGTCCACTCCAACGTATTGTAACTCGATTTTTTATCAAAAGAGGAATTAATAATCAAATGACCGTTTTCTTTGCGATAGGTGAATTTACCGAAATTGTTTTCTCCCTGCTGAAGTATGGGGCCATTGTTAAATGGAATATCTCCTTTTCCATTGGAAACCTTCTGTAAAATACCCGTTCTATTATTAATATGGATAGTCAAGTCATTTGTTTGGATAATATATAGAGAATCCGTTTCCTCCATTTGTATAGCTTGGTTGCCATCCGTTTGTATGAAATTTTCGGCAATTTCTTTTGGCCGGGTAGTAGGAAAAGACCACGTAAACAACTCTTTCCTATAGGGATCATAAGCCGTCACATATAACACGTTAAAAATATTCCAATTACTTGGTAGGTCGAGCTGAATATTGCCTTTTTCAAAAGGCTTAATATCTGGCGCTTTAACTAAACCTCCAAGCGAATCTATAGCTTCTCCATGTATATCCCATTTCTTTAATTTCCATGTAAAAGAACATTGGTTGAGGTTGGTAAAAGCATATCGATTTTCGAGACGCAAAAGGCCATTGAAAGTGGATGTTATTTCTTTTCTTTCTAGGAAGATTGGGCTCCATATTTCTTTAATCGCATAAAAACTGCCCTCTTTTTCGCGATGCGGCCCTACAATCCCGTCTGCGGCATGATTGCCGTCAGTATCTATTGAATCTTTTTTATCTTTTCGTACAACACCCTGGTCGGCAAAGTCCCATAAAAAGCCGCCGGCCGACAAAGGATCGGCCCACATGTGTTCCCAATAATCTTCTAGTCCAGCTCCATGACCACCATCATACATGCCATGCAAAAATTCGGTGGGCATCACAATTTCTCTCCCGTTATTATAATTGCCAATGCCATAGTTGTACTCCCGATAGTGCTGTGTTTCAATACCTCCAAATAACTGCCATGGATGTATAACGGGACGCTTTTGCATATCTTCTTGTAGAAAAATGCTATCTAAATCAAAGTTGTGCCCTCCCTCATTGCCATTTGCCCATATTACAATAGATGGATGATTCTCGTCATGCATCATCATTTCTTTTAATAATTTAGTACCTATTGGCGTATCATAGTGGCCGTGCCAACCAGCTAATTCATCCATTACAAAGAGTCCTAAGGAATCACAAACATCCAAAAAATGATCATCCGGTGGGTAATGCGACATGCGTACTGCATTCATATTCATGGCTTTCATCAACTCAACATCTTGAATGCTTATTTGCTTGCTGGTAGTTCTACCAGTTGTTGGCCAAAAGGAATGCCTATTCACTCCTTTAAATTTCATCTTCACCCCGTTAACATATATACCGTCCCGCGCACGCACTTCAACTGTTCTAAAACCAAATCGCTTTTTTATTCTGTGCACCACTTTATTTTTAGCATATACTTCAAAAACAGCTTCATACAGCGTAGGAAACTCGGACGACCATAGGGAGGGGGCAGCAATAGTCGTTTGAAGATTCACCTCCTTTTGTTCGGGAGAAATATCTTGAGAGAAGCTTTGTCCAATAGCCTTCCCATCCGATGAATAGATTTGGCAAACAATTTTATTTCCCTTACCGTGGAATAATAGTTTTGCTTTGAAATCACCACTTGCCTGTGCGTCGATAGAAACGCGTTCTATATGCACTGTGGGTAATATTTCCAACCAAACCGGACGAAAAATGCCACCGAACAACCAAAAGTCCCCCTGTCTTTCTGCAGCATTTACAGAACTATCAGCAGAATGTTTGGCAACCTTTACCTCTAACAGATTTTCTTTGTCGTAGCGTAACAGTTTCGATATATCATATTTAAATGCATAATAGGCTCCCTGATGAATTGGCCCAGCCAATTTTCCGTTTATTTTAACCTCTGCATCCGTCATCACTCCTTCAAAGACCAAATTAATCTGTTTATTCTTCCAACTGGGTGATACCCGAAAGGTATGCTTATATAAGCCCTGCTCCTTGCTTATTTTTTTTGCCTTGTCAAAGCCATAGTTATATCGGCCAAACCCTTCTAGTTCCCAATTGGAGGGAACCGGTATTTTGGTCCATTTACGCGCGTTATTTCCTTCTGTGCAATAGAACTCCCATTCTACCTGTTTATCATTTCCGGTACCCGACAAATAAACACGTTGAGATTCTTGAGCTAAAGAAAGATTAACAAAAAACAAAGCAGCTAAAAAAAATGATTTTTTTTTTCGTATCATTAAGCTTATAACTTCTATTTTAACATATCTTAATTCGTGTTACTTTTTTCCGCAAAAAGTAACCAAAACTTAGCGTAGCGATCTAATGAATTCCTTTGAAAGCTAACACTTATTCATAAACTTCTGGCTGAAAAGCTTCTTTCAAAGAATGTTCGACTACTTAGCCTCAGCTAACCGAAGCTTTTGAGGCCAGATCTTCGGTATTGAGCGGCCATAAGCTCGAACTTTCACATGCATTTCCATTACCCAGGTTCGGCACTGAATTCGGTGATATAATAAATTGCTTCTTTCTCCTGCTCTCCTGCATTCTTTAAGTCAAAATCCTGATCCGTTGGTGTATCTGCATCCGGAAACCGTCGTACTTGACCTGTTCTGAAAGCAACACGGTTAATACTCGCCACTGGTGCAAAAAATATTTTAGTCCCCGTCTGCTTGCCATTCAGAGTCACTGTATACGAACGGGTGCTTACATCTAAATTTAATTCAATCTTTATCGGCTTACCCGATTCATAGCTATCCAGTTTTGAATCGCGGTACCCGGCTTTCGTCTTGAGCAAACTATCTTTATCCAAAATTAAACGGACAGCAGCTTGTCCTTTAGGGTCCAAAAACTCCACATGTAATACCCCATGATCTGTTTGTTGAGGAAGCACTGTAAATTTGACTGCCAGTTTTTTGCTGGTAGGTACAACACGTTCTGCTTTCGCATAATCAAAGGGATCTTTATCATGCAGGGTTAAAGCTTTATGGCCATTAGGCGCTTTTTCTATTTTTACAGAAGCCCAAAGCGGACTGTAAAGATTCCAGTAGGTTAATTCCTCACCATTCGGAAGCTGAGAAAAAACTTCATGAACAGGTTGATCAACATGATCTTTAACCGGTATTGGGATACGTGCTACCCACATATCTTCCTTATTCATGCTATAGGATACCCACATCGACTCACCGGGGGGAGTACCGTTTCCTTCGACAATACCTCTTACGTATTGCGGACCATACGATTTATAATTACCGCCATAACGCATGGAAGAAATTTCACCGTTCACCAATAACAAATTTTTATAATGAATACCGTCATCGCTGGTCGATATCGCCAAAGGCCATCTAAACTCTGAAGGGTTATATACCGTGGCGTAACGTCCATCTTTTGTCCGTTGCCCCCATATTTTTGCATTGCTATTCACAAAGCCAGGAGCTCGTAAAGGATCGTATGCCCATGTTTTTCCGTCATCGGTACTGATGGATGTAAGCGCATGCTTCCATAACCCCACGACGTTGCCATTCGGTAGATGATAAAAATTAAAGGCTTTTATCGCCCGCTTCAAGGGGATTAATGGATCATCACGATCGGCCTCCTCTACCCATTGCTGCACCATTAAGGGCTGTGCTAATAACTCATTACAAGCTTCTACAAAACCTTTATCCTTGTTCGATGTATAGAAAGGGAAAGCGGATAGTTTTTTATCCCAAGAGGCATTGTTCCGAATAAAATGAATCGGTCCGAAATTACCATCTTTATATACCTCTCTTATTACTCTACCAATACCGTTGCCATCATTCGGATCATCTTTTGCGTCCATCGCCACACCGTAATAGCCTAACACGAATAAGCGATTGCTTTTCGATACATAAAAACCCATGCGCTGATGCATGATGGCGTAGAGATCTTTGGCGACCTTATCATTTCCTTTTTTCTTCCAACCATCGGGTATTTTATAAGGTGGGAAAACCACCACGGGATCAGACCATTGATAACCATCCTTCGACGTCTGTAATAAACTTTCGCTTGGTGGAATATGCTCGCCAACGGGATCGCTCAAAAACTCCAAGAAGAATTGATTATTCCAATAAGCCAACATCGGCTGATGGTTGTAGGTCCAGTTATGCCCTCCTGCCAATTCTGGATGCTCTCTATTGGTGCGAAATACCTGTATGTTATGTACGCCAACGGCTGGACTTAACTGGCCGTGGTGATAATCGACATTAGATAAAGTGTTACCTGTATACTTTACGGTATCTTGTGCGGCGGCAGTTATCCAACATATGAAGGATATACTGGAAAACACTATTGTTGTTTTTAGTTTGAATGACATTAGTCTTTTATTTTTTATTTAGTTTACTTTCTTTTTCCGCAAAAGAAAGTAACAAAGAAAACTCTCGGCTTAAAATCTTCTGTGAAAGTTTCTACCATTACTTAGACCATGCTACCCGAAGCTTTTGAGGCCGATTGTTAGCTTATGAAAGTTATTCCTTCGAGCTTTTCTAAATTCGTTTTTACTCATTCAAAAATCTTCTTAAGGATTATTAATCATGATTAACAAGGTCTTTCAATCCCTTCAAAACGTCTCTACTTGCTTTGAAAATGGTACCATGTTTATGTCCTTCCGGAATACTAACCTTCTCATCGATCGCTTTAAATTCTTTAAAATCTTTAGTAGCAATCGCTTTATATTTTTTGTCACCATACGAATCAAAGTAAATGAGGTAATCTGTTGCAGCTTTCACAACTGTTGGCCCCTCTGTTTTCATACCGGAAAATGATTCAGAAACATCATGGTATGGGCCTATAGCTTGCTCGGCAAAAGCTACTTTCAAGTTACGATTTGGACGCGTATTATCTTTCAGCACCAGCACATAGTCTTTTGGCTCTCTCTTCACAATTACTGCATCGATTACGCTGAAGCCTGGATCAAGAAATAGCTGTGCCTTGCTGAACGACTTAAAGTCGGTAGTAGTTGTGTAATATATACGGTGATTATTCTTTTCTTCCTCCTCGCCCTTCTCAAATCGATAGGGAATAGTTGTTGCCCATATAATAACATATTGCTTTGTTTCATCGTCATAAAAAAGTTCCGGTGCCCACACATTAACAGCAGTTGGCTCATGTTCCATCACCGGAATAAAACGTTGTTCAGACCAGTTTATTAAATCTTTTGATTCGGCGTAACCAAAACCTTTATCACCTTTCCAGCTACAGGTCCATACCAAATGAAATAAGCCATCCGGACCGCGAACAATTGATGGGTCTCGCATCACCTTTTCAGTACCGACCGTCGGCTTTAGAAATACCTGCTTTAAGTCGTTCCAATGATAAGCGTCATCACTGTAAAGTAGGCGTAAGCCTTCATCAGCTGGTTCATGAAAAGAAGTAAACATGTATATATCTTTAGAGCATGACGATAAAAATCCTGCTAGCACGATTAACATGAAATATTTTAATGAACGATGAACGTTCTTGAATGATGAATAATGAGTGATGAGTGATGAATTCATAATTTACCAAGTTTTTTCTTAACCGTTAGTATGGAGCTTTTTAGGATTAGTAAAATCTCACTTCCGTATTTAGTAAGTAGTTCGAATGTATCTTTTTCCAGATAATCTGACTGAAACAATAATTCAAGCCAATACAGTGTTTCATCACATTCTTTTTGTGCGATAGCAAGCTTATGAATAAAGTCCATTTTACTTTCAGCGTTATTTGCTTCCCTTACCAACGCGCCAATTGCGGTGCCGCTTCTCAATAACTGTTTACTTAGCACAAATTCCTTTTTGTCGCCGGAAAGTTGTTTATAGACGTTGATGATCTCTAGTGCAAATTGAAAACTCTTCTCCTTTAAAATACTCATAACTCATCGTTCATAACTTATCACTAAATTAAATCGCCTCCAAAACCAACACCCAATCATTCCCGTCCTGCTTGCCACCGGGGGTCTCAAACGTTTGAACACCTTCATTCGCTATCTCATTGATAGGCGTATATTCACCTTTACGGGGATCAAACCAAGAAGCCTTCAATTTGGCAGCTGACAATTTCGCTGCATTAACTTTAATTGTGCCACCATTATAGGTATAGATTAATGCATAATCCTTACCTCGTGTGGCCACTTTGTAATCATATTTTTCACCATTCTCGGCTAGTAACGATTGGTCAGGCACGCGATCCAAAAACGACTTGGACAACATCAGTTCTTTCAGATACTGCATTTGTCCTGCTCCCGGATTCTTGATAGCGTCTTGCCATAATTCGGTTGCTCCATAAGCTGCAGTTGAATCGCTATCGCTTTCGTTCAGAAACTGCATGACAGAATTATTACCATAAGTAAAGCCAAAGGCACCAGAAAATACCGACCAATAAGCGTATCGGCGGATATCTTTATCCGTCCACCTTGGTTCCTTTGGATCATGCAACCCTTGCGGAATTCCTTCATAAGACGGTTCCCCATCAATGGTTGGCTTTGTTGGCTTCAGTTGATAGTCACCTTGTACGAAGCGCCAATTATCTTCACCGTAATGATTCGTTTCATCAGCCGAAGTATCTTGATCATAGCGCCTATGTCCCGATTGGAACATATTAAAATCTAACCAAGGTTCTTCATGAAACCATTCAGAAGAGGTCGTACGCCCTCTAGGGTGGAAGGTAATAAGGTGGTTGGAATCGAGTTCGTTTAATGTATTTCCTATAGTCTTCCAAACTTGAATCGAGTCGCTTCCTTTAAGATCACCTCCATTTAACCAAATAATATTTGGAGCAGACGTGTAACGGTTAGCAAGAAAACTGGCGTAAGCTTTCGCCTGCTCCGTTGTAACGCCCCCCTCTTTTACATTGGTACCCCAAACGGGCACTAAGGCCATATAGATATTTTTTTCAGCGGCTTTTTTAACAGCGTAGTCTACCAGTTGCCAATAATTAAGCTTTGTCGAATCCTGCTGCGCAGCCGCATCTCCACTATTGGGTTTCGAAACATCGTGCGCTATAAGAGCGGAGTCCCCGTATACGTTCTTGCTTGATAAACTATGCAATAACATCACCTGGATCACATTAAATCCTTTTTGTTTACGATCTTCAAGGTACTGATCTATTTCTTCCTTTGTGAGTTTACTAAATAATAACCAGCCGGTATCACCTAACCAAAAAAAAGGTTTACCATCTTCGGTCACAACAAAACGCTGATTATCGGAAACTTTTAAACGTTGCAGTGATGCCTCTTGTTGCTGCTTATTGGTACAGGCAACGATCGCTATCAAAGCAAATAAAATCACATAGGTGCTAGATTTCATCATAATTATATTGGTTATTAAGCATGGTGCAACCACACAATGCTTGGATTAGTATCTTGTAATTGAATTGTTTGTTTTTTACCGCCGTCGACTTTCCGTTCTCCTGTAATTTCTCCTGTTGTGGCATTGATATAGCTTATAACGTACTTTCCTTGCTTGCGAGCTAAGTCGAGCTCAATTTCCTGCTGTCCATCTATATAAATAATTTGCTCATTATCTCCCTGAAGGATATAGACTCCATTTTCTTCACTTGGTCGTGGCTTCATATGTTGGGCTGCCGATAAAAAATCAACAGGCAGTGTGGCTGGGATAGCTGCTAATGATCCACCGCCCATGAATACTGCCCAGCCGTTACTTTCAGCGCTATTAGCGGAATAGATTACTGCTTTATCTGGGTAACGTTCGCGATAGGTTGAAACCGCCTGAAAAACTTTTTCGAATGAAGTCTTCTTTGGTTTAAACAAACGCGCCTGTTGACGTGGTGCCAGATGTTGTCCCCCTTTTGGTTCGTAGGTATTTCCGTCTGCTTGTTCATACCAGTATCGAATATCAATCACATTGATTATCTTACTTCGTTTAGCGTCACTTAATATAGCGTCTTGCACATCTTTTGTGGTACTCAATCCAATAAGTGCTTTTTGTTTATTTTCTATTTCCCATTCCCTGATGATATCCAGCCAAAACTGGACAAAATGGAGCGGTCCGGTATATTCAGCACCTGTTAATTGAAGCACTCCTTTATTCTCCTTGAAATTATCCAGGCATTGTCTAATATAAGCACGATGAATGGATGCGCGGTCATTACTGGGAACATCATAGAACTGAGCATCCATGAAAATACGCTTATCGCCCGCATAAGGAGGGGGTTCGGGAAAACCGGTTTGATTTATATTGTTCGCACTCCGCCACGGGAAATCAGCATAATGCGCACCTGCTTCGATGATATTATGCTGAAAATAATTTTGATGTACCAATAAAATATCCTGTTGCGCTGCTAAATTGGCAAATGTTTTTAATCTAGACCAGTACCATTTGTTGTACTTGGTTAAATCATACTTACTTAACCCATCCCAAGCCTTTTCTTTTCCACTGCGTGCGAAAGGCAATTCATAGAAGGGAGGCCATACCTCACCATCCGTTCTGCGGATACGTTCATGGTCATCTCTTCTTCTATCATACCATAAACCGTAGTTATGTTCAAAGGCAACTACCTGATGCGCCCGCAATGTATCGATTACCGAAGCGAGTTCATCCGTGAGGCCATTACCTATCTGTCCAGGAACGAAGCGTGTGATATGCGGACGGGCTTTCGCCAACCAATATCGACGGGAACTTCCGTTCCACCATTGTACATCTTGTCTTTTTCCTATTAATACTCCCTTATGTCCAACCAACCAGCCATTCTCTACATGGATCGCCGATGTAATAGACGCTTTAGCCTTCTCAGACACCCTTGCCATCACCTTTGCACCATTCGCCTGTAGTGAAATAGGTGTTCGATCCTTTGCTTGGTCAATAAATTCACTGAGTGTTAATAAGGGATTATTCGCTAACTGTGTCAATTCTTCCGCAACGTCCACAGATGGACTGCTGGAAGCTTCCGTTTCAGCTGGCATTAAAATCATTCTTTTATCAGCAACCACTTCGCCCAAGCGCTGTTTCAATTGCGCATAATATAAGCTTTGTGGTTTAATGTGTTCGTTAGACTGCTCCCAATAGCCATCACCCGCAAATTGTGCCCATGTACCAAAAGCCCAATTTTGTGCGGTTGGAGGTTGGTAACACTCCACGCGTGCAGCTGAACATTGCCAAAACACACTATTTGCCGCGGCCCAACCTGCACCATTTCCATCTTGCTCCAAGTTGGCAAAACGTAAGGCCTGTCCATCAATATTCATGCAATCAAAGAGATTGCCTGAAGACCAACTATCAACTGCACCGCTAAAGCTGAATGGTTGTACCGATTGGCATTGCACAAAGGCATTCGGTCCCGCAGCCATGAAACCAACGGCGTAATCATGATAGCCCTGTTCAGCATATAACCGTTGAAAAAGTGTCTGCTGCCCACTTGTGAAAAACGTATACCTTCTTTGCCCTCCTATTTCCGAAATCGGTTCTAACGATTTACAGTCTTCAACAGTAATACGTTTTCCCGTTTCAGCGATGAATACTACCGAACCTGCAAAATGTTTAAAATTCACCTGCCTTACCCATGCGTCTTCCACATTTTCCATCGTAATAGCCATCCACCGATGATCTTCATCTTTGGGGTTTGAAGTATCATAAGTCGATTCTAGGCTTAAATTTTCGATACCGATGTTGCGAACACGCCCTTTCCACTCATATGTGCTGATCATTGCCGCTTCATCATCCTGATCCAACGCCGTTGTAATGGGCGCATCTATGTAAATCTTATGCCCTTCGATTTTAGTGATCTTTCTATCCCAAAAAATATCGCGTTGCCCCGGCTTCCAACCTAATGCGGTAATACCCCCACCAAAATGATCGGTTTTCAACGTCCGAATCCATTTATCCGAAGACGGCCTATGGATGGTGATTTCATCGCCTTTCTTAAATACCGAACCGTTCTTTACCTCAAAAGCCATCGCATTGACCGGAACATATGATGTACTAATATCTTCCTTATAGTGATGGACACTATCCATTATGCCTGCAACTCGAATTAATGTCTCCCTGTTTTTCCCTGATCCTATCAATTGCGTACCATCCGTACCAGCACCACTTCCACGCAATACGATACCTGAAACAGGAATCATTAAATTCCCGACAATTTGATAAGTACCCTTTTCAAGAAGTATGGCACCACGAAATCCATTTTTATTGAGCGGAAGTTTGGCAACATAGTCGATGGCAGATTGGATGGTGGCAGTTGCATCTTCCACTTGATGCTTAATAACTGCTTTCACTTCGACAAAAGGAATTTCCTCATTCCCAGCTTTATAGCCACTATAGGAAAAATCCGGAATCCTATTTCCTAGGCTATCTGGTATGTATGTTAGTTTATTTTGCTCCCACTTCAAGGGAGTTTCGGCTACCTCTTGCCCATAAATAATGTTACCCTTACCTAAGCTGAGCGCAAAGGTAAGGGAGAACATCAACCAACTACTAAAACTACAATAAACCATATTAAACCAATCGCAACCAGCGATAATCTTCAATTAATTTTTAGCAATAACCGGGGCCACCGTTTTTATATCAACCAAGCTATTCAAATAATTCTCAATATTGGTATAACCATTCGCAGCATATTTGGAAGCATCGCTTGGATCATTCGGATTCAAGCCATTCTTTTTCTCCCATTCGTCTGGTAGACCATCTTTATCGGCATCCTTGTAAGGAGTTCCTTTGTATTCAGGATAACCACCTACCTGACTAATGTCTGTTATAATTCCTTGTTTATACGAATCAATTGGCAGACGACGATGTTCAAACTGCGTCGTTGGCAATTTTACATCTTTTATATAATTTATCTTTCCTGTTCTTACCTGCTCGATCACACGCGTGTCTACTGGATCTCTTTTTGGAAGCGTTGCGCCTACATTTTCCAAAACGTAACTATAAGCTTTTTTTGTTGGCATAATACTAATATCAGCCATAGGAAGTGGTTTATCATAGCGCATTTTAGCAAAGTAGGTTTTGGCCGTTTCAAAGTCCATTTCATTTCCATCTTTCCCTTCAATCTGAACACCACCATCCCAATTATCTTTTGTTACGCGCTCATTCCCCTCCACAATATTACCTTCCATGTGCACGCGCCCAAAAACAACATAAGGCAATTTGCTTCTACCAGATTCAGGTTTCAAAATACGGTATCCCACAGGTGAATCCTTCGGTGTTAAAGGGCCCGGTTTGTAATAGTTATTTATAATATTGTACAATGCTTTATAATCACCACCATCCGTTGAGCGGTGTACCCAGTTAAAGACTACATTATTCGCAAAGTTGAACACACCATTCCAGCCGATTGATGGATTTCTTCCAGCGTTATCCGCCCACAGGTTACGCATAAAAGTACAGTTTTCTCCACCCAATGTGCTACCAAATGCATGATTCCAAGTATCTAGTGCTTCAGAAAATATGGAGTTCTGAATGGTAATATTTACGGTTCCAAGTTTTTCTTCTGCTGCTTTACCCGTACTATCATTATACATATGACGATACATGGACATATTCTCATCTAGTCCCCAACTTGCGGATACATGGTCAATCATGATATTGCCAACGGGGTTTCCGCCAATTGCATCATCTCTTCTGCCAACCCAAGTTTCTCCCCTTCTAAAACGCATAAACCTAATGATCACGTCGTGCGTATTGATCCACACCGATTCGCCCGCCACGCATACTCCATCACCTGGAGCAGATTGACCAGCAATTGTTATATAAGGTGCTCTAATGATCAAAGGGGTTTTCAGTTTTATAATTCCTGCTACATTGAATACAATCGTTCTAGCGCCCCCTTGCTCACACGCTTCCCTCAGCGTTCCAGGGCCATTATCGGCTAAGCTGGTCACTACAATAACTTTACCCCCGCGTCCGCCAAAAGAATAGGCTCCTCCACCTTCTGCGCCGGGAAATGCAGGCACTTCGGCTTGCCGTAAATCAATTGCTTTTGCTGCCCAGGGTATGTAAGGTTTCCCATTTTTAGCCTCCTCTTCAATAATCGGCAAAGCCTTTTGCCAGGCAATTTCTGATTGCCACTCGGCAGCTTTCATCAACGAATCACTCGACCGCTTTACGTCCGCAGGTATTTTTGGATATTGAGCATATGTTGTGGTTGCAACCCCAATCAATAGTGGCACTATTAAAAAAAGTTTTCTCATAAGTTTATAGTAATTACTAAATAAGGTTAGTGTTTATCATTCCATTTTTATAAGGGAATGAACCTTTGGTTAACTATATATTATCAAATATCGTCAATATGACACTATATATTCTATATAATTTTGACTCGATATTATAGGATATTATCTATCACTAATTTATTACATTTCTTATAACGAGTTTCCAATTGAGCAATTATCCTTCTATTAAATACCCAAAGAACATTAGATATCCTTTTTCTAGGTAAAAAATATAGTTAATATCCTATGCTTAATTTAGACATAATTCATTTTTAAACAAAAAAGCGGCATAAACCAATAGGTTTATACCGCCGCATTCATCAAAAAACTAAAATTTTTATACTGGTTGAATTATCTAGTATCCTTCGTCTATCTGGATATAGGGGTCGTCGCCAATAACAACACTACGTAATGTAAGATCCGTGGAAGAGCTTATACCCTGCCGCACTATATTGCCACCATCATAAACGAGAATATCAAAATTTTCATGACTAAAATATGGACTGTCAAAATTAACTGTATAAGTTCCCTTTGGAAGCACTCCCAAAACACCCGACTCAAATGTTTCGTCATTTGTTTCAAAAGTGTAGGTATCGCTACCACCTGTAAACGTAATAATCCACTCATTAAAATTACCAGAGTAAGGTAAATTAACTCGAACTTCCACATCCTGCGCATAACTACTCTTAAAACTGCCCAGTAAAATAAGCCCAAGAATTACCAACCCTTTCATCATCTGTTGTTTTTTCATAATTTATTAAATAATAGGTTAAACATTGTACTGAATTACTATTTATTGCTGATAATCGTAAGTACCACTAGCACCTGAATAATCCAACCAGCCTTTTGTCTGCTGTAGCCAAGGGTTATTGCTCAGCACCGTCGCTGATAGTCCTGACAAGTAGTAATTAGGACGGAACAGTATGTTGACCGCCTCATTGTTAACCCGATCCCATTCCTGGTCCAACGGTGTCATAACAAAGTGGTTTTGATAAACCGTTTTTAGCTTGGCTATTTCTTCATTAAAATTGGCTGCATCAGGATCGATCAGGATATCTCTGTCAGCATTACTTAACGGATCTGCGCCATAGGTTTTTGATTGCCAATAATAGCCCGTACGTTTAGTACCATTTATCGGAGTTAGGCCCAGTTTCTGTACGGAATTGCCACTTTCCTGAGTATTGTCATATAACATCCAGCGTTGTATGTCCCAATAGCGTTTTCCTTCATAAGCTAGTTCTACCCTCCGTTCATATAAGCACGCCTCCAAAGCCTCATATCTAGAAGCGGGTACTCCTATTCCATAATTATTCGCTGAGAGGATGCCAACGCGTTGACGGATTTTACTAAGGTAATTCACTGCATTTCCAATTTCCCCTCGGGCAGCATAACATTCTGCTATATTCAGTAACAGTTCCGCATATCGATATTCAAAAATATCAGTCCCCGAAAAAGCAAATCCGGTACTGTCTGCAACAGGATTGGACATTTTACTGACTAACACAGGACTATTAGTTTGGTCATTCGCGTAATACGTCACCTTTGTAGATGTTTCATTATCTTTCCATCTGTAGAACCATGTCGATTTATTTTCATTACCCTTAATTCCCCATTTTGATCCGGAAAAAGCAAATGTCCGATAGAATCGAGGGTCCCTGTTCACGAAAAAGAAGGTGTCTACATAATTGTCAGCGTTTGGACGGGATCCGTCGGCCACTGGAAAAAGATCCAGCATTTCCTTTGGCGCCGAGACGCCCCCACCTCCTTTATAAGACGTAGGGCGCACTTGATTTTCCCAACTATTGTTGTATCCAGAAGAGCCGGTTGAGGTAGTCGAAAGTAAAAAGACCATCAAAGCTTCCGGATTAAACGAATTATCGTTTCTAAAGGTCATTTCTGCCCAATCCTTTGCATTTGAACCATATAATCCATAGCCTGCGGCAGTTAATTTTGTTTCCGCGTCCAAGCTGGCATCCAAGGCTTTTTGCCAACGTTCATTAGCTGGATTATCCCAGTCTTTGTTAAACAAAGGGCTGGCAGCCGTCAATAGCACACGGCTTTTCATAGCCAATGCGCCGGCAGCGGTAAGCCTGCCATAATTGTTGGCTTCGCCGTCCCATCGCATAGGCAACAAAATTGCCGCAGAATCGAGGTCACTTACGATTTGCTCAAAACATGCTAATGAAGTAGCTCGAGGTTGCCGGATTTCCTCATCGGTCGCACTGTTTTCCTGCACAGTTGTTACGAGCGGAACACCCCCGTAAACCCTAACCAGGTCAAAATACTGCAGGGCTCGTAGCAAGTACATCTGCCCTTTAGCTGATTGTTTAAAAGACTCAGAGAGTCCGTCACCTGCTATGTCAATTCTCCCGATCAGAAAATTTGCGAATCGTATGCGGGTATAGGGATTATTCTGTACACTCGCCGTTACGGAATTACCGTAATAGCCCTCCGCCTGCGAAGCTAATTGTAAGGTCGTAGTTGGATTGATATACTTGCCGACATCTCCCCCTATTTCTTCTGTCATTTTTGACCTATCGTCGTTATATAATCCAACAACTTGCTGTAAAGGGTTTCTATAATTCACAAAATAATAGTTGTACATCCGGTCGATATACCAACCCGTTTGAAGTTCGTTCTCGAAAATACTGTCATCGTATTTATCGTAACTTTTCATATCTTCCAAAAAATCTTTCTTGCATCCCGCTACTGTTAGTAAAGCCACAGCTGCAAAAATCAATATCTTCTTATTCATGGTGATCAAATAATGGTGTATTATAAGCCTAAATTTATACCCAAAGACCAAGTTCGTAATGTTGGGTAACCGGTTCCCGGTGAATCATACATATTACGGTATTTGCTGGGATAGGGATTATAGAAATCCCAAAGGTTGTTCCCGGAAAGAAAAATCCTTACGTTATCCACCTTTGCCTTTGTTAACCACTTCTTTGGTAACGTATAGCCAATGCTCAGACTGCGAACGAACATTCTAAATGTAGGAAGCAGGAAGAAGTCCGAGTTTGTGCCACCGAAATCATCGTAGTATGCAATATTGGGATATTTCCCATTGGGATTCGTCTCTGGGTCATACATATCAGTCAGATAAATGGTTTGCGACCACAGCGCATGCGTACTACTAGTACCCTGCTTGACATAATCCAAGTAGTTGGCTCCTCCCCATGAGGTTGAAATCTGAGCTTGGAAGGAAACCCCTTTCCATCCGGCGCTTAAATTGGTGGTAATGCCGTAATTCATGTTTGACTTTTTCAGCACTTCCCAATCTTGTCTGGAATCTTTTTCTATGACACCATTGGGACCGCCGTAGCTCTGCGTGCTAGGATCCAATGCACCTCGAACATCCTCGTATACTAGCATTCCTTTTTTCATCTGCGATTTATCGGTGATACCCATAAAATTCGGCTCAGCACCTTCAATACCAGAGTTACTTGCGTTTTCCGTTAGATAGTTCCAATAGGCATCAATGTCTGCATCGGTACGTAGCATACCGTCGCCGCCGGATGTATTTTTCCAGGTTTTATATCCCCAAACAGGATTGCCGTATCCGGTGTTACCCACGGCTCGTCTTGTGGTCATGTCAGCTGGATAATCAAATGGCTGATCGAAATAACGCGTCGTCTTGTAATTGTTTAGGCCAAAGTTCATGCCTATCGAATAGTTCACCTCATTTACATTGCTCTTCCAGGTGACCGATACTTCAGTTCCCCAAGCCTTTACACCTGCATAGTTTTGTTCAGCAAAAGCTCCACCTACGGAAATAGGCACGCCTATAGCTCCGGACATATCGGTTAACATATCAGTGGTGGTATTGTAATAACCATCTAAGGACATGCTAAGCTGCGACTTCAGGAAAGACATATCTAAACCGAGATTGCGCTGCACTGTACGATCCCAACGAAGATCTCGATTTGGGTCAGCATCAGGCGTAATACCGGTCGTATACATGCCGCCATTGTTTCCAAAAGCCATTCCTTTATCGGTTGCTGCCGTATATAACCTAGCCCATTTCCATGGGTTTACATTGTTATTTCCAGTGATACCAACAGAAGCACGGACCTTCAAATAGTTCATCCAGGCAACATTTTCTGTAAACCAGTTCTCATCCGAAACTACCCAGCCGGCTGAAACGCCCGGGAAAAAGCCCCAATAGTTCTCGGGTGCAAATTTGGTCGAAGCATCCGTACGGAATACAAATTGTAAAAGATATCTGCTCTTGTAACTATAATTGACACGTCCCAAGTAGGAAAGGGTTCCACTTTCCGTACGATACGTGATAGTGTTAGATGTATTCAACGTTCCTGCAGATATGGAGGTTCCGTTATATACACCTCTTGTTGGATTATCGTAAATCTGATACCGGTCTTCCCATCCAGCAGTTGTCTTTTCAACGCTGAACATGGCGCCAATATCGTGATCGCCAAACTTTTGGTTATAGTTGGCAAAGAAATTTAGCTGCTCATTCTTGGACGTTGTATTATCATAGGTAACACGGGAATTAGCCCGATTAAGAAGCGGATCATCCCATTGGGTAGTATTGGAGTATAAATGGTTATCTGCCGTGTTGATGTTACGAGCCCGTGCCAACAATAAGGGCATCTGAACCTGCTCGGTATTGCCCGAAGCTTGTGTCAGGCCATAATTGAATTTGAACGACAGTCCCTTTAAGAAAGGCACATCATACTGTAAAGAAAAATTGGCATTATAGTTAAAATCTTTGTTAGTGGTTTTTGAACCATTGTTTAACATATCATAATAGTTCCAATTGCTTAGGGAATTATTGCCCGATACATTCCCCAACTTATTTGGTCCCAAGGCAGGAGAAACATATTGATCGACTCCGTTTATATTATAAACCCATGGGATGTATTTGGGCATATGCAATAATACACTATAATCATTTTGTTCACCACCGGTAGCATACCCATCACTAAAATTGATTTTTGTAAAGGACCGATCTAAATCGGTATTAGCCGCAGCCAGCGTCGCGCTCAATCGCAGATCACTTGCCACCTTCACCTCTGTACCAGCCCTGAAAGTCCACCTCTTAAAATCTTGCGATCCGAGATTGGCACCTTGTGTATAGTAAGAAGCGCCGGTATAATAGGTAGCTCTTTCAGAACCTCCGCTGACATCCAGTGAATGCTGCATCGTATTGGCAGCCCTCCAATCATTCGTCAACCAATCATAATTCAGTGATTCCATCTGCGAAAGTTCTGCATCCGAATAGAAGTAATTGTCGTTCCAGCCGAGTGCTCTGCCAAACTTATTGGCAAATTCACCATATTGTCGGGCGTTCATCACTTTTTCATGACTTACAGCATCGTTCGTTTGAAATTTACCACTATAGGAAATGCGCGGGGCACCCACCTGACCTCTTTTTGTCTTTACAACAATAGCCCCTTGGGATGCCCGAGAGCCGTAGATAGCAGCACTGGCATCCTTTAATACCGTAATACTTTCTATTTCGGACACATCCAACATATTAAATCGCTCCATGGACGGCTTACCTGTTTGTGCGTCCACTTGGATCACATCATCAATGATCACCAGTGGGTAATCATTTCCTCCATCTTTTCCCCAGTTGAACTGTTGCCGCACACTTAACGTAGCCATGGCCCCGGGACGGGTACTTCCTCCCGAAACGTTCAATCCGGGAATCTGCCCTCTTAGTGACTCTGAAACGGAGGCCACAGGTATATCGGCCAGTTTCTTGACATCTACTGAAACGATTGCGCCTGTTACATCTCTGGCCCGTTGCGTGCCATATCCCACCACAACCACTTCATCTAAAGCGCTATTGTCGTCCTGCAGCACAATATTCAAGCTGCGTTGTCCATTCACTGGAACTTCTTGCGTTTTATATCCTACATAACTAAAAATCAAGATTTCATTACCTGTAGGTAAGTTTAATCTAAAAACCCCGTCAGCATTTGTAGTAGTGGTAGTTTTACTTCCTTTTAGTTTGATACTTACCCCTGGAAGAGGTTCCCCTTTCGCAGTTTTTACCGTTCCAGTGATATTTACACGGCGTTCCCCCACAACCGTCTTTACACTGGTATTCTCACCTTCGGCATAGGACAAAGACGAAACACCTAATGATGAAAATACTAGGAAAAACACCCCAATTTTTAATCGGTTCCTAGCCATAAAATTAATTTTAGATCTTAGATTCATAAGGTTTGGTTATATAAATTTTAAAATGGTTATTTTGAGTTTATTCAAAGGATATAAACAACAAACAATTGTCTTTATACAAAAAGTTAAAGATTCATGTTTAGGACTGTGCCTTCTTCGCTCTTTCTTCTCTTTTAAGCTTCTCCTCCCACACTTTTCTAGCTTCTTTCGTTTCAACGCCCTCTTTCGAAAGGTAGTTATTGATTTTACCCTTGTATTTTCCAAACCACCAGTGCTTTTCTTTTGATGACCCACCATCCATCGCTTTTTCCCGCGCTTCTGTTAAATAGCTTAAAATTTGTTTTTTCTGAACGTCCGTTAGGGCGGGCAACATGTCTAGATAGCCCTTGTATGTAATGGGCAGCACATTGTAAGTCATCTCATTTTTGACCGTCTCCACTTGTTCATTGCTTAATTGTTTTTTCAGGACTTTCAGGTAATCACCATGCAAATGGGTAAGCTTTTCACTCTTTTGCTTTTCTAATTTCCCCAGCTCGTCTGCTGAGGAAGAAGCATTTTCTAGCGCCTTCTTTTGTCCCTCATGCCAGATTTGCACCTCATTTAGATTGCTGTATTGTTTAACTATAATATCGCGCACAACAGCACCTTGGGCTTTTTCAAGATCTAGCTTGTCTACTATTTTCTGAGCTCTTTTAGTGATTACCTGCGTATATTCGTCCTGATTAATACGATACGCATAAGCATGTTGTGCACCAAAGATCAACATGCATAGGACAAAGGATAATAATATCGATTTCATTTTTATGGATTTCATCATTATATAGGTGATTAACTATTCTTGTTTAGTGTTAATTTGACGCTTTTTTAGCTAAACACAAAAAACACAACTGTTCACTGTTAAAACTTAAAAATTGGAAAGGCCTACGATTTTTGTTTTAAACGTTTCCAAATGGTTAGCACATACAAATATGCAAAGCATCGTATATACTTTTTTTACAAATTATTATCTACTTATTGTAGGATATTATCATCGCAAGCCCTACTCACTGAATTTCCAAATTAGATAGTATAAGTTGCTTGGACCCTTCCATTTTTAAACTGAGAACATACTTCCCGGCATTAATCATGGTACCGGTATTCGTATAAAGATATCCCCATTTATCTTTTTTTGAGGGAGAAAAAGAAAGCTTTTCCTGGTGCAGTATCTGACCATCTAATGAACGCAATATCAATATTGCATCCTTTTTTTCAGTTGTTTCATTGGCATATCTAAACATTATGCTGTAAGTATCTGCTACCCCTGTGGCAATAGGCCAATCAATTTGTGACAGATCATTTGATCGCACAATCAATGCTTCTTTTTCAAGAAAAGTGGTTTGATCAATCTTTCCTTGAATCGCTGTTTGACTAGGTTTATAGGTTGTAACGGGTTTCAAATCATGGGCTGATTGCAACTTTGTAACTGGAACAATAATAATTGGATAAAGGGGAAGAAGGTTTCTCTGCATGAAATGGAAAATCGATCCTCCTTTTAATCGCCTCCGAAAAACACGCAAATTCCTCCCTGAATGCGCTGAAGTTTCAACGATCGTATGTGTATCTTCATAATCCTTTAACCAGTTGTCATTGTCTCCTTTTAAATCGCTCGGAACCAACACAAAAATATCGGACTCCTTATGTAGAGAAAATGAAATAGCTGAATTTGACTTTGGCGCTTTTTTAGAGAAATTAAGCCACTCGGCACCGTAAAAATGTGATGGTAATTTCGTAAAGTATTCTTTACTGCCTATAAAAAGTTTATCACCTATGTCTAACCAGCTTTCCAAACTAACCTGTAAGTTCGATGAAACCTTCAACTGTTTGACCAACAAGGAAGTGTTTTCAATGGTTTTCGCGCTCTTTTTTTTGCTAGCTATGGCAATAGCAGAAATAACCGCTTGGCTGGATGCCACTCGAGGAAAATCAAGGGTAATCAAGCCATTTTTTGCTTGTACGGCGTATGTCTTTTTAAGCACCGCATCATGCCCTACTTCCTTCCAGATATCAATATTCCTTTCCACTGTACTGTCATTTATTGACACATCAAACAGTCGCCAACCTTCAGCATGCATCCCACCTCCCGTACCAAACCAGGGTTCAACAAAATACAATTCCACCAGATATTCACCATCTGGAACGGGAAAATTGAAATTTAACTCCTCTCTTCCATACCTAAACGTTTGCAATAAAGGCCAGTCGACTGTTCCTTTTATCGGATCAAATATGCGTCGCTGACTAGCAAAGGTGTTTGGCAAGTCTTGAAAATTGGCCGTCCACGAGGAAGACCCTAAAGCGGTTTCATCGGTACGCTGCCTATCTGCCTGCCAAAGATTCCCTTCATGGTCCTTATAAGCAGGTCCACCACAATTGATACGATATAAATAATGATAGTTGGAATTGTCAACAACTTTTTCTTCTCCTTTATATAATTTGCTAAAATTTGGGGACTGCGGCAGTCCTCGTAAGATGATCACGTCTGTAGCCACTTTTCTCCCGTTTCTATATCCTATGGCATAAAGTACATTATAACGAACGTTTACATGATTCCATTTAAATGGTATACCTATTCCCTGGCGTTGGTGTCTTCCCAGAGAAACACCATCTACATCATTAAAGAGCTCTACTTCCTCACAGTTAGAATAGACGGTAATTTCATCTTTAATGCCTGCGTGCTGCCATCGATCCGGCCATGTATGAGAAACGATATATACCATTGCTTGCTCCTTCGCATCCACATAGTTAGAACGGAACATATAAAAAGCGTCAACAGGCTCATCCCAAGGAGTAAAGAGCCCTTTGTAATTAACGGGCCCAATTCGGTCGATATCTCGAAGACCTTCGCCACCCTGTATGCGTCCTGGATTATCATGCGAGTTAAATAACCAAAAGAAATGTCCGGCGACACTATCTCTTACCGTCTCCGCTAGTCTCACTTTGGTTTCCATCAATTGCGTCATACGCTCTTCACTATGAGCGGTTTCTTTGTTAAAAGGTGCTTCTGCGTGAAAATCGATCGTCCGCCAAGCACCGTACTCGCCTACCAACACTTGCTTTTTTAAATCTTCGGCATAGGTATTTGGATCCCCCCCATACGTACCGGTCCAATTTTGGGGAACATCCCAATCGGTACCACTTCCCCCGTTACAAGTGGTTACTTTACGTTGTGTAGATGCTGTAGGATCCAACTGCCGAATAAGATCTGAACATTCTCTTGCAAAATCCTCCGGAAGCGTGCTTTCATTTTCTAATCCCCACAATACTACGGAAGGACTGTTACGCCGTTCTTTTACCCAATCAGTCAACAGTTTTTTAAAATTGTCCTTAAAAGATTGGTTATCGAACCATATATGAGCGGCCATCTGTGTCCAGCTTAATATTCCTAATTTATCCCAATATTGCTGATACCGTAAGTTGTGCGGTTGGTGAGCATCTCTAAAAGCGTTAAATCCGGCCGACTGAATTTGCTGAACTCTTGCCTTAACTTGCTCTTCACTAAAAGCATGGCTCCCTCCTAAAAGATGCTCATATTCGGCAATACCGTTAATAAAAAAAGGTTTACCGTTAATAAAAAAGCGATTGTCTTTGTCTTTCCGATCAATTGGCCAGCTAATCCATCGTATGCCATAGGGCGTATTTACATGGTCTATTACTTCGCCATCTGCAATCACTTCGGTTACCATCGTATACAAATAGGGACTGCTGGGAGACCAAAGATGTACATCTTTAAAATCCGGTGTTTTCTGCTTAAAGATAAGTGTACTTCCTGGATCAATGTCTTTACTGCTTTTAACACTGATAACAAGATCCCCATTCCTATCAACAAGGCGATTAATTAAGGTTATTTTCTTTTTGTAAGCACCATAGTTTTTTATTTCTGTTTCAAGATGAAGCTGGGCATTCTTTTCAGACACTGTTGTGTCATTCCAAATATGTACACCGAAAGGTTCTATTCTAGTAGCGTTTGTTACCTGGAGGTGAACTGGCCGAAAAATACCCATTGGCTGAGAGCCTTCAGAAAAACCCCGCTCCTCTGAACATCCACCACATACCCAAGGCAAATTACGGATAGAGGCAGGATGATCTGCTCTTACCGCTACTATATTATCACCGCCAAGCACAATGGCCTCTGTGACATCCAAAGTAAAGGTTGTCCTACCCCCGGCATGGTAGCCCACTTTTTTACCATTGAGCCATACAGTCGCATAAGAACCTACACCTTCAAAATATAAAAAGTAGTGCTTATCGTCCGGTATCTTAGCAACCTTAAACTTTTTCCTATACCAAGCATAGCCATGACGATTTCCGTGAAGCAGACGACGATAGCCATGATAGGTATCCCAATTATGAGGCACGTTTACCGGTTTCCATTTTGCTGTGTTATAGCTGGATTTTTCAAAACCCAAATAAGCTGTAGAATCGGTATCATGTGCGATTGTGAACCAATTTGAATCTAATAAATAATCTTGACGGATTTGCTGTGCTTGGATCCTATGCGTAATAAATAAGGCTATATATAAAATGATCAGCTTGATCTTCATCGTGATGTATTAATCATTAACAAGACGCATCAACAGGCTTAGGTGGCCCTAAACCTGTGATGGTCTTCACCAACTATTGTAACCAACAATATTATCTTTACTATCTATTAACTTCAATTGATTGTCTAGCGCATACGTTCTTCCTTTTTCTGTTTCAAATTCACGTGTAGTTCCCCCATATCTAATTTTGCATATCCCTCCAGCTTTCGACAGCACTTCTAAACGCATTAGTCTACCCTGCTTCCAAGCGTAACTAAGTTCAAAACCACCCCTGGCACAAATGCCTGTTACCGCTCCCCCGTTCAGTGCTTTAGGCAATGCTGGTAGTATGTCAATAGTGCCTAAATGACTTTGCAGTAACATCTCCGCCACTCCTGACGTACCCCCAAAATTACCATCAATCTGAAAAGGTGGATGAGCATCGAAAAGATTTGGATAAACACCGCCACCTTTGGCCATCGGACTGATAAGCATCTTAATCATATTATAAGCATGTTCTGCATCCCTGAATCTCGCCCATAAATTAATTTTCCAGGCTAAGCTCCATCCTGTTCCTGCATCTCCACGAAAAACCAAGGATTTTTTTGCTGCCTTCATTAGTTTTGGATTCTCTTGCCAATTAATTTCACGGCCAGGATAAACAGCCCATAGATGCGACACGTGCCGATGCTTATTTGTTGGATCATCCACATCTTCCAACCATTCTTGTAATTGCCCGTGTTTACCAATCTGATTGGGAGCAATTTTCGCACTTTTATAAATTAACCTTTGTTCAAATGCCGAATCAACATCAAGGCGCCTTGCTGCTGCTGCCACATTTTGGAACAATTGGCGGATAATCTGATGATCCATCGTCGGACCGGCAACCAAACCACCTTGCTCTGGCGAATTAGAGGGGGTACTGATAAGCCAGCCTGTTTTTGGATCCGCTATTAAAAACTTATCAAAAAATTTGGCAGACGCCTTCATTAACGGATAGGCCTTTTCTCTTAAAAAAGTTAAGTCTTGCGTGTATAGGTAATGCTCCCATAAGTGCTGGCACAGCCACGCTCCTCCTGTTACCCAGATGCCATGATTTGGATTGTTAATGGGAGCCGTTCCTCTCCATAAATCGGTATTATGGTGAAGTACCCATCCAGGGGCATTGTAATATTCGCTTGCTGTTCGTTGCCCCGTCACGCTTAAATCCTCGATCATGCGAAACAGCGGCTCATTTAAATCAGAAAGATTGGTAGGTTCAGCGGGCCAATAGTTCATCTCCGCATTAATATTGGTGGTATATTTACTTCCCCACGGCGGTGTTAATAAATCATTCCATATTCCTTGCAAATTGGGTGGTAAGCTTCCAGGCCGAGAGCTTGAGATAAGCAGATACCTACCATATTGAACAAATAATGCCAATAAATTGGGATCTTGCGTAGTAGCAAACTGTTCAATACGTTGGTCGGTCGGCAAGAATTCATGATCATCAACTCCAAAATTTAAAGAAAAGCGATTAAAGTAGCTTTGATAATCGTTGATGTGATCTTGTTTAAGGGCGGCATAAGACCTATCGGCTAAACGTCCTATCCTTTCTTGACAAATAGTAAATGGGTTAGCGGAAATGTCTTGATAGTTTTTAAAGTTTGTAGCAGCTGTTAATAGTAACACGGCCTCATCTGCCCCGCTAATATCAATACTTCCGTTTCGAACCGATACATTTCCACCTCGATGACGTACTTGTAAAGTACTAACACCTGCTAGACTCCCGTCCTTCACTTTCAAGGATAGACTAATTGTACTATCGTTCAGTTTTTTAATATCGTAAACTTTGTGCGGCGTGCTAAAAGAGGCACTGAAGTTTACGCTCGCTTTTTTATCCGCCGCAACCTGTACCGCAATACAATTGTCTGGCGTACTGGCAAAATATGTACGTTCATATTTGATATTATTACTGGTATAACTCGTTTTACTGACAGCTTCCGTTAAGTTGAGCTCCCTTTTATAATTTGTAACAGTTTGTGAAGAATCAAATGTTAAATGTAAATCGGCGAATGGTTGATAGGCTTCTTGGTATTTACCTACTCTTGGTGCTTCTTCGTTTTGTATCCAATATTTCCATGTTTTACTTAGCGAAATTTCTTTACCGTTTTCTTTACCTTTGGGATAGATACGTAATTTTCTTTTGACATCTTTATAACCAACAAGCCCCCCCTTGTCATCATAATTTAATACCTGTATGGCCAACTGATTTTGCTTCTGCACCAGCTCTTTTGGTATGACATATAATCTTCCTTGATTCATATCATTTGTTGTGCCGATCATGCTGCCATTCAAATAGGTAAAATCTTGATCACGGACCTTGCCAATATCCAGTATTAGATCCTGCCCTTTCCAATCGTTCGGAATTTCAAAGTTTGTTCTAAACCAAAGGGCACCATCAAGACCTTCTAAACCTGCTTTTTCCCAACCATCATGTACCGGCAAATCTAATCTGGCCCACTGACTATCATCAAATGCCCGTTGTGAAGGATTTTCTTTCTTGTTAACAATTTCTCTCACATTATTAAACCAAGATGCCCGTTCATCTGAAACAGATTTGGTTCCCATGAAATGTAAGCCCGCCAGCTTTTCAGCTTCTGCCTGCTTGCCCTCAAATAGTAGCTTTCTTATTTCGGTCAAATAGTTATGCGCATCTGGCATATTATGATCTCTAGGCCCTCCGGTCCATAAAGATTCTTCATTAAATTGAATGCGATCTTCTTCAACTCCGCCAAATACCATGGCACCCAGTTTTCCATTTCCAATGGGAAGTGCTTCTGTCCATTCTTTAGCGGGTTGCTGATACCATAGCTTTAGCGACTGACCATGTACGTTTATATTACCAAAAAGCAAAACCAACAGGAGGTACGATTTATATTTTTTAGTTAATATTTTAAAGATAAACTCCATTATTTACGATGATCAATCATTAACGACTGCATTTTCCTTGACTTCATTACTCATCGACACAGGCACCTTCACTTTTGCTAAATTATTTGCACGCAACATGACAGCTTCTGTATCTGCTCCTTGCAATTTTAGAAATATGCTGCCTGTTGCCATAGGAAAAGTATTCGTTATAAAAACATTTTGTACATTATCCAAGGTTAGTATAGGTGCTGTAAAAACCTCCGATGTACGAAGTCCTCTAACCTGTAAATCTTTCACTTGTTGAGCCTTAATTGCAGAGCCTTTCGCCGCATTTATTAAAACATTATTAAAACTAATATTTTTTGCCTCTTTGATATCAAATCCCAGTTCGGTATCCATCACTAAATCATTAAAAGAAATTTCTTCAATGGGCATTTCTTCTAAGCCATTTAAATAACCGGCCTGTTTACCTTGCGCAGTAATATTACTTAAATGGATATTTCTAAATCGGGGTGTACGATCAGAAACAGGTTCTTTGACTGTTTTTGCATATTGCATATCTAACACAATAGCCTGCTCTTTGATATTCCTCATAACCACATTACTTACCCTAATATCCTCCACAACACCACCCCTTCCCCTCGCTGTTTTTATTCGGATACCCCTATCTGTGCCATCAAACACACAGTTGCTGATCGTGATTTTTTTTACATCTCCAGACATCTCGCTCCCAATCACCACACCACCATGACCTGCTAACATAGTACAATTAGTGATGGTATAGTTTTCAGCCGGACGGGCTTCTTTTCTCCCCGAACGATCTTTACCCGATTTAATAGTAATACAATCGTCACCTACGCTTATATGGCAATTGGCAATATGCACATTACTACACGACTCAGGATTAATACCATCTGTATTTGGGGAAGGTGGATTGTTAATGGTTACACCATCTACGGTAACGTTGTCACAAAACTCTGGATTAATCGTCCAGAAGGGTGAATTCTTTATGGTCACTCCTTCTATTCTTACATTTTTACAATACATTGGCTGGATAAAGGGAGGACGCAGAAAGCCACGTTCTACCCAACCCGGTAAATCGGGATGTAACACCTCCTTGTTGTGTTTGTGAAATTCCTTTTGCCATCTTGATTCTGGAGAATTTTTAACATGGACTTCCGAATAAGCCCACCATTTTTTGCCATTGCCATTAAGCGTACCGCGACCAATGATGGCAATATTTTCTGCTTCATAAGCATAAATAAAAGGTGAAAAATTCGTCACCATCGTCCCCTCCCAGCGACTTGGAACCATGGGAAGATAATGATCAAAGTTATCGCTAAAATACAACTCAGCTCCAGCATCTATAAATAAGGTTATATTGCTTTTTAAATGAATAGGCCCCGTTAAATATTTTCCAGCAGGAAAATAAACTGTTCCACCACCGGCTTCAAAAGCTTTCTCAATCGCATTTTTTATTGCTTCCGTAGCGACTATAGAACTGTCCCTTTTTGCTCCATAATCTATTACATTGTAATAGGTTTGGCCAAAGCCTACTACGTAAAAGAAGGAACAGATGGTGAAGAGAACCGAAAATTTCATATTAATTTCAAGATTTATAATTTTGCTTTTAATGAATCTAGCTTTTTGGAGGAAGCTATTTTTCTTCCATCAGCAAATAGCTGCAATCCTTTACCCTTTCCGTACTTGTTTCCGGTTTTATCCCATACTATGGTTAAAATATGTCCATGATAAGGAATATTATCCAAACAAAACCAATCCCATAAATTTTGCGGGATAAGCGGCTTTATCAGGATACCATCTCCAGCCATAGGTTTTAAGCCAACAAGATCATTTATTATTAAATCGCAAAACCCTGAATGATTATAAAAGCTACTCCTTGGATTATCTCCCTTTAACCAATAACCTGTTTTTTCATCCTGATATTCTCCTATATAGGGTTGTCCATTCTTTTGGTGTGATAATGCATACTGATGTAGCTTCTCATAAAAGATAGATTGGTCAATTTGCTTATTCTGCTTATATTCAGTTAAAAAATTTGCGAGTGCTTTTAATGTTTGGGTTGTGGCAAAAGGCCAAACGGCACCATCCCACTCACAGCTTTGACCTGATCCGCGTGTGCGAAAAGTAGGTTCTCTACGTTCGGCAGTAGTAATCCCCCAGGGAGCATTGAAACCGGCTGTGTCCTCCAATTGTAACCAAGCCTTTCCATATGTTGCTTCATCATTTGGTAAGTCGAAATACCAAGGAATAAATCCGATGGCTTCTCGGGCAGCTAAGGTTCCATCAGGATGTCTCGTCCTGAAAAATTTACCGGTATCATCCCAAAGACTATCTAACACCAATCGCTTTAACTTCTCTTTCTTAAGATCGTATTTAACTGTTAAACTATCATTATGAAATAAAGAAGCCATCTTAGCTAATGCTTTTGCATTTCCATACATATAGCTATTAATGGACGGGCGCCTATTTTGTATTCTTCTTCCGCCACTTACAGATTCTTCCATCCCGTCTTTCACGTCATACTGCCAAAACATTCCGGTTGATAATTGACGTTCACCTTCCCAACGCTCATAATCTTTATCCAACAGCGGGAACCATTTAGCTAATTGCCCGTCATTGTGATTAACCAGGTAAAGACCATAAACGGCATCACTTAGCCAGCTACTGAATGAATGGAATTTAGAGGGTTTATACGTAGGCTCCTTCGTCAACCAGAAATCTATATATTGATTGATATATTGCTGATCTTTTAGCCAGCGTGCTTCATAGATATGATGCCCTAAAGCACAGCTGATAGCATTATATTTACCTGCATGACTTACAGGCTCAATGAATTCTGTAAAAATGAATCCATCAGGTGTTTGCTTAAGATGCTTTCTAAAACTCCACCAACGATAATAATAAGTACGTTGTAAAACAGAATCTGGACATTCAAACAGCGGTATATTTTTTAACAGCCAATCGTAAGAATCTTTATTTGATACGTAATTTACAACAGCCTCGCCATCTATTGAATTGTAATATTGTACCTCTTCTTTTAAAAGGGTATTATTCAATATAAGGTTTTTTTCTTGAGCAAAGCTGATTGAAAACATTGTCAGGCAGACTAATGTCATTAATAACATGCGCGGTTGATCCTTCATTCCTCTGTTTGTCATAATCTTATAGCTATCTCAAATGTGCACTTAGATACGATATACCTAAACGGCCTGCTAATATGGTATAATCGGCGTAAAGTTTGTCGATAGCGGTTTTGATAGCGCTATCAAAAGCTCCTACTTTTCTTCTAGTGTAAAGGGATATATCAAGCCCTCTTTTCTGCAAAAAGTATTTAGAAACGATGGGATATACCGTATGCATAATATCCATATGCTGTACTAAAAATTCCTGTACTATCTCCACTTCGTCTCGACGGTTTTCATTATCATAATTTTCACAGAGCCAGACAATCATTTCAGGAAAATAATTTCCTTGTATACATGACAAACCAGCAGCCCCTGCTTTTAACGATGCTACCGCATGTGCCATATACGCATCGTATAAACCGAAATTTGCGCCACTCGTTCCCGCTATTTTAGCGCGGACTTGCTGAATGTCCAAACAGGTGTCTTTATGATATATAACTCTTCCCGTTTTTACATAGTCTTGTAATTGTTGAGCGCTAAGCACCCTTTTATAAGGTTCGGGGCATTCGTAAAAGCCTAGTGGAATTTGATCAGTTAAAGCAAAAAGATCCGACACTTTTTTGTCGAACATTTCATTCGATTCATGTTCTTCAGCTATTAAACCAGTAATCATAATAACAGCCTCCACACCCAAACCATATATTCGTTTTACGAACGCAGCCTGTTTATCAATGGTACCAGCTATCGAACAAGCAGCTACGACTGGCACTCTTCCATTTACTACCTTTACCACCTGTTCAATAATGTCCAAACTTTCATCTGCTGAAAGTTCAAACATCTCACTTGATTGACAATTAGCAAATAAACCAGACGCGCCGGAAGCCAAATAAAACTCCGTCAAAGACGATAAACCATTAAAGTCGATTTTCCCTTCTTCAGTATATGGGGTTAGCATTACAGGAATAAACCCTTTTTGTTTTTCTTTCATTTTAATAAATGCACGGTGATAAATATAGTAAAGCTTCCTGTTTTAGTATTATATGCGCAAAATCACTGCGTTCTGGTTAGTTAAAACTATAGGTTACTTAAAAAACAAAGTTATCGGCCATCAAAGGATATTTCTTATAATATATTTGCTGCAAATTATAGGATATTAGCGTGTGAGGCACTAAACTTTAAGCCCGCACCGGCCCCATCATCCCATCGGCTAATTAACTATTTAACGACTTCCCCCTTCCACAAATTGAAGCCGTAAAGACCCCGACCAGATAGATCGTCAACGTCCCGACAACAATAATCATATTGGCATGTAAACTACTTTTCAGATAGCCATAAGAAGGAGGTATTAGATAGGAAAGGCTCATCCATAAAATAACAAAGATCCCAACTATTGTTGCTGCCATAGCAGCAGTATTCCCCGCTTTTTTACTTAACATTCCAAGTAGGAACAATCCGAGCATGCCACCGGCAAAAATTCCCGATAATTGCCACCAAATATCCAATATACTCTTCACACCAATCATCATAACACCGGTAACCATTCCTAAAAGACCAAAAACGATCGTCGCAACATGTAATAGTTTTAACATCTGCTTATCGTCCTGCCCCTGTTTTATATAGCGTTGATAAATATCAACCGAAAACACGGTAGCAGAAGCATTCATTCCCGAACTAATAGTGCTCATTGCCGCGGATAAGATGGCAGAAACGATCAACCCTATTAAGCCGGTAGGCATTTTTGTGACCATAAAGTAGGGCATAACTTTATCGCCATAGTCGACCGGTTGCAAAGTCGCCGCTAAAGAACTTATCTCTTGAGTAGAAGCGAGTTTCCCTAACCGTTCAGCAGCTACCTGTATTTTCACCGGTTCAATCAACGAAGGGTTTTCCTGATAAAATGCGTATAAACAACTTCCGATAATAAAAAATAGCATAGATGCAGGTAAATAGATCCATACACAAAGCCATACGGATTTGCCTGCTTCCTTTGCAGAAGAAGCTGTATGATATCGTTGAACATAATTTTGGTCCATACCAAAATTATTTAAATTGATAAAAAAACCATAAAGGAGTACTACCCAAAAAGTTGCTGTTGTAAAATCGGGCGTAACACTTCCTAGACTGAATTTATGATGGGCCTTTCCGATTTCTATTATCTTGGAAACACCTCCGGGCATGTTTGAAACCACTAAAAAAATTATCAATAAGGCACCTAAAGTTTTTATTACCCCTTGCACCACTTCCGTCCAAATAACGGCTTCTATCCCTCCTAAAACAGTATATATGATAATGCAAATACCTGTAACGATCATAATCATTTCCATCGAATATCCTGTAAGTGCTTGAAGACTTAAGGCGATTCCAAAAAATATTGACCCCATACGGGCGAGTTGTGTAAGCAGAAAGCAAAGCACCGCATAGGTTCTTGCCCAAGGGCCAAAACGGTTTTCTAAATGTGTATAAGCAGACACTTCCCCTGTACTTCTATAAAAAGGAACAAAATACTTAACAGCTATCCACGCAGCAAAAGGCATGGAAATACTGAAAACAAAAGAATTCCAATTACTTCCAAAGGCTTTACCAGGCACTCCTAAAAAGGTGTTGCTGCTTAAGAAGGTGGCATATATTGACAAGCCTATTGCCCATCCTGGAATACCTCCAGAAGCCTTTGTAAACTGTTCCGCATTTTTATTTTTTTTAGAAAACCAAATGCCTACCAAAATCATTGCTAACAGGTAAATCCCTACGATAGTTAAGTCTAGTATTGGAAGGTTCTGCATAATTGTTTTTTGTCAGTTTTGGAGAAACGCATTAATGGCATTCCCAAAACTAAATTTCAGCTTATTATTTGATATTGCTACAAATTAGATTTTTAATTTATAAACGTTAGTTAGCGACCGATTTATGAACGCTAAAGATGGATTTTTTTAAACGGTTATTATTCACAATTCTTTGCTTTTTATTATAGGAACTTAGCATCAAAAACGGCAATAATAACTGGCAAAACTCCCCTAGCTTATAAGCGCAAATTTCATTTAAATGAAAAAACCATCATATAAATAACTCGCAAAGAAATAAGTTAAACTCATTTTTTTCTTTTAGGTTTGCAGCCAAATTTAAATCCGAAAAATCTTGCTGCGCATCTATGGCTATAAAACGTACAGCTAAAAAGAATAAATTTATTGGGAAAAATAAAAAAAGTAAAGCGAATAGACCGCTGTTTATTGGCAAGAATAAACTTGTTCTGCTCTTTAAAGAACGAAGATTCGGTTTATTACTGGCCTATCTATGCCTTTACTTTATAATCATTACTGCTGGATGGGTCCTATTATTACGCTTTATAAATCCCCCTGTTACTTGGCTTATGCTTCAAAGAGGGATTGAAAGGAAAATCGAGGGCAAAGAATGGAAATTGGACAAAGAATGGAAAAGCTATGACGAATTATCTGACAATTTAAAACGAGCTGCCATTACCGGGGAGGATGCAAACTTCATGGAACATGCTGGTTTTGATATACAGGCTATACAAGACGCTTACCAAAGAAACAAAGCTGGAAAGACCATGCGGGGAGGTAGTACCATCAGTCAGCAAACAGCAAAGAATGTCTTCCTTTGGCCTGGCAGATCTTGGCTGAGAAAAGGTTTCGAATCTTATTTTACTGTTTTAATTGAACTCTTTTGGAGTAAAAAAAGAATTTTGGAAGTATATTTAAATGTCATAGAAACAGGAGATGGCATTTATGGTGCAGACGCCGCGGCACGCACCTATTTTCAGAAGCCAGCTACATCCCTTACAAAAAGGCAGGCTGCACTTCTAATTGCCGTGCTTCCTAATCCAAGAAGATGGAAACCCTCCAAACCAACCAATTACATTAATCGTAAGGCAAATGCAATTGTTCGGTATATGGGACACAGCAAAATTCCTGCTCATTAAGCAAATACTTGTGCATGCCAGCTGTTCTGAAAAGGGGTCTCCCAGCTTCTGTTAAATGCTTCCCTATCAGCGACGAGATTATTAAAAACTATTGTATCTTTCGTAACTTCTCCTTTTTCTATCAGTTTTTCGAATGTACTACGCGGTACAATATTAATATGATCTCTTTCCCGATAAGCGATTTGCATCCTATCAAATAGTGAAATATTTAGTTCTTGTTCCAGCTCTTTTAACAAACGAACTGACTTATCAATCGAACAACCGCTTGGCATCGTTACCGTTTGATCAATTGCTAAAATAATAAAAAGGTGATAACGTATTTCGGCAGATGCCGACAATTGATGGCCGTGCGCATTCCATTCGGCAGTAAATTCTCCCAACCTTTTCAATAGGGTCGTTTCTTCGTCTGCAGTAAGCAACCTATCTGCCTGATATATCCAAATTCTCTCCATGTTGACAAATTAACAAATAAAAAGGACAATTAAAAAAAGCTAAGTGATACCAGAACATCCTTACCAAACTTAACTATTTAACTACTCAACTATTTAACTAATTAACTACTCGACTATTCAACTAATCACCAAAAACCTCAAAACGTTCCCAAAAACCATCTTGCGGTAATCTTGCGAAGATATTAACAAGCTCTTTTTTTACTGGATGCTCGAAAGCTAATTTTCTCGCATGTAAACAAATGCTTTTTTTCAAACTCCCTCTAGGATAACCATATTTGTTGTCACCAACAATGGGACAACCCAATGTAGATAACTGTACCCTTATTTGATGAGGCCTGCCCGTTACCGGATTCACTTCGACCAGATAATAACCATTCAATTCTCCTATTAATTTATAGCTCAATTCCGCCCGCAAGCTACCTTTCACCTCATGATCAAAGGCTTTTGTCACATTCTTACCTGAATTTTTAACAAGCCAATGAACCAAAGTTCCTTCAGGTTGCGCAGGTCTATTACGTACGACAGCCCAATAGGTTTTGTGCATATCCCTGCTTTTGAACATTCGATTAATGCGATCGAGTGCCTTACTGGTTTTTGCGAATAAAATGACTCCACTTACCGGTCGATCCAGGCGGTGCACAACCCCAAGGAACGCACCATTTGGCTTGTTATACTTTTTGGTAAGGTATTGTTTCACCTTTTCGTCAAGTGGTTCATCTCCTGTATCATCCACTTGTACAATATCCCCTGCACGCTTATTAATAGCGATTAGGTGATTATCTTCATAAAGTACCTCTTTATCCGTAATAGGTCGACTTGCGCTGCTCATCAGTCTACAAAGTTAAGAAAAGGTTTTATTTCTCTCACAACTGACAGCGCACAACCCGCAACTAAAGAAATTTATTTATTCTTCCCTTTGTTTTCAGCGCCAGGTTTAGCAATGGATTCGCGCATGTCTGTATCAGCTTGTATATTCTGCATTTTATAATAGTCCATTACACCCAGATTTCCGCTACGAAAAGCTTCCGCCATCGCAAGTGGAATCTGAGATTCTGCCTCAATAACTTTAGCGCGTGCTTCTTGTGCTTTGGCCTTCATTTCTTGCTCCGACGCTACTGCCATCGCACGACGCTCTTCCGCACGCGCATTCGCGACTTTAAGATCTGCTTCGGCCTGATCAGTTTGTAATTTAGCACCAATATTTTCACCAATATCAATGTCAGCTATATCTATTGATAAAATCTCAAAAGCGGTCCCACTGTCCAATCCTTTTCCCAATACTGTTTTAGAAATTTTATCCGGATTTTCCAATACTTCCTTGTGATTGACAGCAGAACCAATAGTTGTAACAATTCCTTCCCCTACACGAGCGAGTATGGTTTCTTCTCCCGCGCCTCCTACTAATTGGTTGATATTTGCTCTAACTGTAACGCGTGCTTTTGCGATCAGCTGTATGCCATCCTTTGCTACAGCCGCAACAGGGGGGGTATTGATAACCCGTGGATTCACCGAAATTTGTACTGCATCAAATACGTCTCTACCAGCCAAATCGATTGCGGTGGCTAATTTAAAATCCAAGGGTATATTTGCCTTGTCGGCAGAAATAAGTGCTTTGATAACTTTATTGACATTTCCACCTGCCAAATAGTGTGTTTCAATATCATTTGAGGATATATTTAGCCCCGCTTTAGTCGAAATTATCATAGAATTAACCACCAAAGATGGAGACACCTTACGTAAGCGCATAAGAACCAGGTTAAGTAGGTTCACCTTCACCCCCGAAAGCTGCGCAGTAAACCATAGATTAACTGGTAAAATATATAATAGTAAAAAGAGTGCTACGATAGCCCCGATAATCATTAGGATTGGTGACAAAGAAGATTCCATATTTTTTAGTTTAAAGTAAATACAGTTTTAGATTGAATTGAGCTAAATCAGGAGCATTTCCCATGAAACAAAGCCATCTATATTACAAAAAAGGTTAACGGCTAAAGATACATTTTTAATGTGTTTATCTAAAATGAAAAGCGCATATAATTGCCAACAGCGTTCAAGATATGGTTATTTTTGATTCATAATTTCTTTCAGCTGTAGATCCATAAGCTTTATCCCTTCTTCAAAACTATGAGGCGCATAGTGAAGCGTCTTATAGGCTTTATCTAAAACAAATCCTGTTCTTTTCGGTCGTAACGCATCCTGTTTCAAGTCTGCAGAACTTATTTTAGATATAAAAGACTCGTCTAAATGATAATACGCGGCCACTGCTTCAACCATTTCATCTATGCTTAATAAGTCTTTCCCTGCTATATGAAAAATCCCCTTCTCTCCTTTTTTTGCAATCGTGATACATGCTATTGCAAGGTCTTCAGCTAAGGTTGGCATTCTCCATTGATCATTTACCACACTGATTTCTTGGCGGTTCTCCAAGGCATTCTTTGCCCACAATACGATATTACTTCTACTCATATCTTGCACAATGCCATAAACCAAGATAGTGCGCACGACCGACCAATGGCAAGTAGATTGTTGTAATAACTTTTCTGCTTCTACTTTATGCCGGCCATATGTACTTAAGGGTTTGGGCTTATCTTCCTCTTTGTACGGACCATCCTCGCCGTCAAATACAAAATCAGTTGAAAGATGTATCAAATGTATAGGGTATGCTTCACAGGTGCTTATTAAATTGGCAATAGCTGCTACATTTAACGTATAGCTACCTTCGGGATCCTTTTCACAAGCATCCACATTTGCCATTGCCGCCGTATTTATAATCACGTCTGGTTGGAGCGTTGTTATCATAGATGTTACTTGATGGTGGTCGGTTATATCTAAGGGAATATACCTGTAACCTTCATCCGTTGCATATCTATTGTCTCCTCTTGAGCTGGCAATATATTCAAGTTCCAAATCTTTTCTTGCGGCGTCTGTTAATTTTTGTCCCAACAAACCATTGCTTCCAGTGACTAGTATCTTCTTCATTTTTTGTTTATAGTTTTCAATAGTTGAGATCAACAGTATTTCATTTCATTAATAATCAACACTCTTTTAAATGAGCCTCTGTAGTTACGCTATGAACAGAATCTTTTTCTTCAATTAAATCACATCAATTTTCAATTATTCTAGGAATCTAATTCATTCGCCCCTTTCGTAAACAGCTCAATTACACCACTATTTTTCTCGTTCAGCACGTATTAAAGGCCTTTGGTGTACAATATAAAAAAACTTTTCATTTAAGTGTTTGATATTCCACTATAAAGCGTATTTTTGCAATCCGAAATAAAGCCCTTAAATGGCAATAAATCTGTACATTATTTAAAAAACATAGTTTCTTATATGTCCAACACCGGAAAAATAGCGCAAATAATCGGACCAGTAGTAGATGTCAGCTTTGCTGACGGTGCTAAATTGCCGAAAATTTTCGACGCATTGGAGATCGAAAAAGCAAACGGACAACGTATTGTTTTAGAGGTTCAGCAACATTTAGGAGAAGAACGTGTACGTACCATCGCAATGGATTCTACCGATGGTCTTGTTCGTGGAATGCCCGTAACAGACACAAAAGCTCCTATTAAAATGCCTATTGGCGATGACATTAAGGGCCGTGTATTTAACGTTGTTGGAGATGCCATTGATGGTATTAAAAATCTCGATAAATCGAACGGTCGTCCTATTCACAATTTACCTCCAAAATTTGAGGATCTTTCCACTGAAAGCGAAGTACTTTTTACAGGTATTAAAGTAATTGACCTATTGGAGCCATACGCAAAAGGTGGTAAAATTGGTTTATTTGGTGGTGCAGGAGTAGGAAAAACCGTTCTTATTCAAGAACTAATTAACAATATCGCAAAAGCTTATTCAGGATTATCGGTATTTGCAGGTGTAGGAGAACGTACCCGTGAAGGAAATGACTTATTACGCGAAATGATCGAGTCGGGCATTATCAAATACGGCGATGAGTTCTTGCATAGCATGGAGAAGGGTGAATGGAATCTAGCACAAGTAGATCCAGAAGCGTTGAAAGAGTCTAAAGCCACTTTTGTTTTTGGCCAGATGAATGAGCCTCCAGGCGCACGTGCGCGAGTAGCTTTGTCAGGTCTTACAATTGCTGAGTATTTCAGGGATGGTGATGGCGAAGGTGCTGGAAAGGATATCCTCTTCTTTATCGACAATATTTTCCGCTTTACACAAGCTGGTTCAGAAGTTTCTGCCCTTTTAGGACGTATGCCTTCTGCTGTAGGTTATCAACCTACCCTCGCAACGGAAATGGGTTTAATGCAAGAACGCATTACATCAACAAAGCGTGGTTCCATTACTTCCGTACAAGCTGTTTATGTTCCTGCGGATGACTTGACTGACCCGGCCCCAGCAACGACTTTCGCTCACTTGGATGCTACAACTGTATTATCCCGTAAAATATCAGAATTAGGTATTTACCCTGCGGTGGATCCTTTGGACTCAACGTCTCGTATTTTGAACCCAGTTATTTTGGGTGACGAGCATTATAATACTGCACAACGTGTTAAAGAGACATTACAACGCTATAAAGAGCTTCAGGATATCATCGCCATCCTAGGTATGGATGAGCTTTCTGAAGAAGACAAATTAGTAGTTTCTCGTGCACGTAGAGTGCAACGTTTCTTATCGCAACCTTTTCATGTTGCTGAACAATTTACTGGCCTAAAAGGTGTACTGGTAGATATTAAAGAAACCATTAAGGGCTTTAATATGATCATGGATGGAGAGGTTGATGAATACCCTGAAGCAGCATTTAACCTTGTTGGCGGTATAGAAGACGCGATAGCGAAAGGAAAGAAACTATTGGAAGAAGCAAATGCTTAACATTTAATATAGTGTATACTATCTTAAAATATGGAACTTAATATTATTACACCAGATCAATCAGTATTCAACGGACAAGCAACCTCTGTAACCGTTCCTGGAAACGCTGGTTCTTTTGAAATTTTGAAAGATCACGCACCTATTATCTCCACTCTGGAGGATGGTAAAGTTATTATTCGTAATAACAAGGATATTGAGGTCATTATTATTAAAGGCGGCGTAGTAGAAGTACTCAATAATAAAATTACCGTGCTTGCAGAGGGTGTTATAAAAGAAGAAAATTAATCTCAAAAGCAATTGTCAAAAAGCCCGGTAATCAAATGATTGCCGGGCTTTCTTTTTTGCAAGTTTTTTCACCCGATTATCAATTTTAGGAAGAAAATGACGGAAATTTATTATGCATACATAAATACATACCGTATACCATATTAGGTTTTAGTCTATTTTACGACTAATTATATAATAAAACAGCTATATTGCGCAAAATAAAATTTCGAACGAATACTTTTTTTAGAAACAAAATATCAAATTGAACAAATTCCATATAGCTATTGCCTATGTAATTATAAGCTACTATTTTGGGAAAACAATATTTAAGATACAAAACCTGTAGAAACAAGGCGCAGCCGATCAATAAAATTTACAAATCAAATAACGAAGAACAATATATTAAGAGCGACATGCTAACTGAACAAAAAACTGAACTAAACAAATACAGCAAGGTGTTTACGCAAGACAAAACACAACCTGCTGCCCAAGCCATGCTTTATGGCATTGGACTTACGGATGAAGACATGAATAAGGCACAAGTCGGCATTGCAAGTATGGGCTACGATGGCAATACCTGTAACATGCATTTGAACGATTTGGCGCAAGTGGTCAAAAAGGGGGTATGGGATAGTGATTTAGTTGGTTTAGTGTTTAATACAATTGGCGTAAGTGATGGCATGAGTAATGGAACGGATGGAATGCGCTACTCCTTGGTAAGCCGTGATATTATTGCTGATAGTATTGAAGCCATCTGTGGCGGGCAATATTACGACGGTCTTATCACCATTCCTGGCTGCGATAAAAATATGCCTGGATCTATTATGGCTATGGGAAGGTTAAATCGCCCTTCTATCATGGTGTACGGAGGTACTATTGCCCCCGGGCACTATAAAGGAGAAGAGTTAAATATTGTATCTGCATTTGAAGCACTTGGAAAGAAAATAGCAGGCACCATTTCGGATGAAGACTTTATAGGCGTTGTTAAACATACCTGCCCTGGGGCGGGTGCTTGTGGAGGAATGTATACAGCGAACACCATGGCATCTGCCATTGAAGCGTTAGGTATGAGCCTTCCTTATTCCTCTTCTAATCCAGCAGTAAGTGATGAAAAGAAAAAAGAATGTTTAGAAGCTGGAAAATATATTCGGATTCTGTTAGAAAACGATATTAAGCCATCAGATATTATGACCCGCAAGGCTTTTGAAAATGCATTGCGAATCATTATCATACTTGGGGGAAGTACAAATGCCGTATTGCATTTCATTGCCATGGGCAAGAGCATCGGCGTTGAAATCACACAAGACGATTTTCAGCGCATGAGCGATACAACTCCTGTATTGGCTGATTTCAAACCCAGTGGTAAATATCTTATGCAAGATCTTCATCAACATGGTGGTATACCTGCTGTAATGAAATATCTATTGAATGAAGGCTTGCTCCATGGTGATTGTTTAACTGTTACCGGCAATACAGTGGCAGAGAATTTAGCGGATGTTGAACCGATCAACCTAAAAAAACAGGACATTGTGCAGACGCTTGATAATCCAATCAAGCCAACAGGCCATTTACAGATTCTGTATGGCAATTTAGCGGAGAAAGGTAGCGTTGCCAAAATATCTGGCAAAGAAGGCGAACGTTTCGAAGGACCTGCAAGGGTTTTCGATGGTGAAAAACATTTAATTGAAGGTTTAGCTAGCGGTACTGTAAAATCAGGTGACGTCGTTGTCATTAAAAATGAAGGTCCGAAAGGAGCACCGGGCATGCCTGAAATGTTAAAACCAACCTCTGCCATTATTGGTTATGGCCTAGGAAAAAGTGTGGCGCTGATCACCGATGGTCGCTTTAGCGGCGGTACGCACGGGTTTGTAGTTGGACACATTACGCCTGAAGCTTTTGAGGGTGGTTTAATTGGTTTGGTCGAAAACAACGATATTATCGAGATCGATGCTGTCAACAATACAATTAATTTAAAAGTTTCGGATGACGTTATTGCTGAAAGAAGGCGAAACTGGAAACAACCCAGTTTAAAAGTAAGCAAAGGAGTATTATACAAATACGCGAAAACCGTTTCAAATGCCGCTGAAGGCTGCGTAACGGATGAATAAAGCGGAAGAGCAAGAAGAAAGAGAAAAGAATACTGCTATAGTTAACAGGTATATCGATAAGACGAATAACGAGTAACAAACAACCAATAACAAAAAGGACATGAATACGCTCGAAATAACGAAAAACACTCCTCAGCAACTACAAGAGGAAAAAGCAAAAACAACAAAAATTTCAGGCTCACAAGCTGTATTGGAGGCATTTATTGCTGAAGGAGTGGATACCATATTTGGTTATCCAGGCGGCGCAATTATGCCCATTTATGACGCGCTTTATGATTACAACGATAAGCTGAAACACATTTTAGTGCGTCATGAGCAAGGGGGAATACACGCTGCTCAAGGTTATGCCCGCACCTCGGGTAGAACAGGCGTTGTATTTGCAACTAGTGGCCCGGGAGCTACCAACCTAGTTACCGGTTTAGCGGATGCAATGATCGACAGCAATCCTGTTGTATGTGTTACCGGACAGGTTTTTGCACATCTATTGGGCACGGATGCTTTTCAGGAAACGGACGTTATTAATATCACAACGCCCGTTACCAAGTGGAACTATCAGGTAACTGATGCCTGTGAAATTCCAGCGGCCTTGGCAAAAGCTTTCTATATAGCAAGAACAGGTCGACCTGGCCCTGTATTAATAGATATTACGAAAAATGCACAACTGCAATTATTTGACTATGAAGGCTACAAAGCTTGTAATCACATAAGAAGCTACCGCCCTGCTCCTATTGTCAGAAAAGAATATATAGCGCAAGCAGCGGAATTGATCAATCAAGCAAAAAAACCATTTGTGCTTTTTGGGCAAGGTGTTATATTAGGTAAAGCCGAAAACGAATTCAAGGCCTTTATAGAAAAAACTGGAATTCCGGCGGCATGGACGATTATGGGATTGAGTGCTTTGCCAACAGACCATCCTTTAAACGTAGGTATGTTGGGTATGCATGGAAATTATGCACCAAATGTACTGACAAATGATTGCGACGTTTTGATTGCTATCGGTATGCGCTTTGACGACCGTGTTACCGGACGCCTAGATAAATATGCGAAGCAAGCTAAAATCATTCACCTCGACATCGACCCTGCTGAAATAGACAAAAATGTAAAAACTACAGTACCTGTATGGGGAGATTGTAAGGAGACTTTACCCTTGCTTACACAGTTGGTACAAGCGAATCAGCATGACGCTTGGCTACAGAAATTCAGAGAGCTTGAGCAAGAAGAGATAAAGGAAGTCATCAATAACGAATTGCAACCTAGTGAAGGGGAGATGACCATGGGAGAAGTTATCAATGTGCTCAACGAGCTGACAAATGACGATGCCGTTATCGTAACCGATGTTGGTCAGCATCAAATGGTGGCTTGCCGTTATGCTCGCTTTAAACAGTCGAAAAGTAACGTTACATCGGGTGGTTTAGGCACTATGGGTTTTGGGCTTCCAGCGGCCATAGGAGCATGGTATGGCGCTCCAGACCGTACTGTTGTTGCCATTATTGGCGATGGTGGTATACAGATGACGATTCAGGAACTCGGCACGATTATGCAATTCGGTGCTAAGGTTAAAATCTTGATCCTTAACAACCAGTTTTTGGGTATGGTGCGCCAGTGGCAACAGTTGTTCCATGATAAACGCTACTCTTTTGTAAACATCACAAGCCCAGATTACGTGGCTGTTGCTAAAGGATATTATATCTCAGGAAAACAGGTAAATGAACGTGCCAGCTTACGACAAGCATTGAAAGAAATGCTAGAGCACGATGGCTCATACTTGTTGGAAGTAATGGTAGGCAAGGAAAACAATGTATTTCCGATGGTACCTCAAGGAAGTAGTGTAAGCGAAATCAGATTAAAGTAAAAGTAATGGAAAAACAAGAATATACCATCACCCTTTATACTGAAAATTCAATAGGAATGATCAGTAGGATTGCCATCATATTCTCTCGACGTAAAATTAATATTGAAAGTCTCAATACTTCACCTTCGGAGGTTCACGGCATTCATCGGTTCACCATCGTAATCACCGAATCTGAGGAAGTAGTGCGGAAACTTTGCAGACAGATAGAAAAACAAGTTGAGGTTTTAAAGGCATATTATAATACAAATGACGAGGTAATATGGCAAGAACAGGCGCTTTATAAGGTGCCAACAGATATCGTTACCGAAAAAGCACCTATCGAACGCTTATTACGTGAATATGGTGCACATGCCGTGGTTATCCGAAATGATTATACTGTATTTGAAACAGCAGGTCATCGAGAAGAAATAGATAAACTTACGGAAGCCTTGGCAGAATATAATCTGATTGAGTTTGTAAGAAGTGCTCGTATTGCCATCATCAAGGACAGCAAAGGTTTTCATAATAAGCTCAAGGAGTTTGAAGAGGCAGAACCGACGCAAGATGTTGTAGAAAACGAATATCTTGACAAGCAGGATAAGATATTTACCATGTAATCAGCAATGGCCATAACAAGTATAGACATAGCAATTCAAGTAAGAAGGAACTTTATTCAATTGATGGATGAAATGACTATTGCTGAACTTAACATCATTCCTCCGGGATTTAACAACAATATTGCTTGGAATTTCGGACATATTGTGGTGAGTCAGCAAAAACTTTGTTATATGCTGTCGGAATTACCTCTTAAGATGGGAGAACAGTATATACTAAGCTATCAAAAAGGGTCTAAACCTGAAAAATTTATTGATCAGGAAGAAATTAACTATTTGAAGGAAAAAGCATACACTTTAATCGATGAATTACGAATAGATTTGAAGGCAGGTATTTTCCGTAACTTTAATCCTACTAAACTGCATTTTGGTCTCGAACTCAAAGGCATAGAAGACGCTATCAATTATTTTCAAAATCATGATGCGTTGCATCTAGGCTTTGCTACAGCGATAAAAAGAGCAATAATAGGTGAAAGACAAAAAGCTGAAGACCAATTGCTGAAGGTCGGAAGCTAAATAATAACTAAAAATTAAAAACAGTAAATCGTCAATTATCAGATAAAACAATGGCAAATTATTTTAACACCCTACCACTTAGAGAGAAATTGAATCAATTAGGCGTAGCCGAATTTATGGATATTAGTGAATTTGCAGATGGAGTGAGCGCACTAAAAGGCAAAAAAATCGTCATCGTGGGCTGTGGTGCTCAAGGCTTAAATCAAGGACTCAATTTAAGGGATAGTGGACTTGATGTTTCATACGCACTTCGGAAAGAAGCTATTGAACAGAAAAGAGATTCATGGAAAAATGCAACCGATAACAACTTTACGGTAGGCACTTATGAAGAACTTATACCTACAGCTGACCTCGTAAGTAACTTAACGCCTGACAAACAACACTCTTCCGTTATTGATGCTGTTATGCCTTTAATGAAAGAAGGTGCTACGCTATCTTATTCACATGGTTTCAATATCGTAGAAGAAGGAAAGCAGATTCGCAAAGACATTACGGTGGTTATGACCGCTCCAAAGTGCCCTGGTTCAGAAGTAAGAGCCGAATACTTGCGTGGTTTTGGGGTACCTACCCTCATTGCGGTTCACCCTGAAAACGATCCTCAAGGCAAGGGTTTAGCTGAAGCCAAAGCATACTGCGTGGGTACTGGTGGTCACAAAGCAGGCGTTTTGCGTTCCTCTTTTGTAGCGGAAGTAAAATCAGATTTAATGGGGGAACAAACCATCTTATGCGGACTTTTGCAAACTGGTTCCATCCTATCATTCGACAAGATGGTAGAAAAGGGAATTGAACCGGGATATGCATCTAAACTTGTTCAGTATGGCGTCGAAGTGATCACGGAAGCGTTAAAGCAAGGTGGTATTACAGCGATGATGGACAGACTGAGCAATGTGGCTAAAATCAAAGCATTTGAAGTTGCTGAAGAACTCAAAACAATTATGCGTCCTTTGTTCCAAAAGCACCAAGATGATATCATGGGGGGTGAATTTAGCCGCGTGATGATGGAAGACTGGGCTAATGGAGATAAAAATTTATTGACTTGGCGCGCTGCCACAGGTGAAACTGCTTTCGAAAAAACACCTGCTGGGGATATTAAAATTGGAGAGCAAGAATATTTTGACCATGCAGTATTTATGGTTTCTTATATTAAAGCAGGAGTTGAATTAGCTTTTGAAACCATGGTAGAAGCAGGTATTAAACCGGAATCAGCTTATTACGAGTCTTTGCATGAAACACCTCTAATTGCCAATACCATTGCACGCAAAAAGCTATTCGAAATGAACCGCGTTATTTCGGATACGGCTGAATACGGTTGTTATTTATTTGATCATGCCTGTAAACCTTTATTAGCTGATTTTATGAAAACAGTTGATACAGACATCATTGGCAAGAACTATAATGAGGGGAAAGATGGCGCTGTTGATAACCAGGAGTTAATTGCAGTTAATGATGCCATCCGCAACCATCCTGTAGAAAAAGTAGGTGCTGTATTACGAAAAGCAATGACTGCCATGAAGGCCATTAAAACAGTATAAAAAAGCATCCAGACCAGTTTAACAGGCTAACTGGTCTGGATGATATCTCCTATTAACATGGATAAACCATTTCAATTTGATGCTTAATTGCTAGAAAAGGAATGATTGTATATAAAAAGCAATTTATATAAGTTTGCATCACAAAATAACGGTACTATATTAAAAAGGCATTCCAGCCTATTCGGCTATGATTAATTCCGTCGTCCATATCACCCATTTAAGTCTTCAATATGCACATGATGTTATATTGGACCAGCTAAATTGGCAAATCCTTCCGGAAGAGCATTGGCTTATTGGTGGAAAAAGCGGTTCCGGAAAGAGCTCACTAGGGAAAGCGCTCGCTGGACTGGAAAAAATAAGCGGCAATATCCAATTCTTTTTCGATCCATCGTCCCCCCTTCCTGCTCGGGTTTTATATGTATCTAACTGGTATCAGTTTACAAATCTAGAAGGCGACCGTAACTTCTATTATCAGCAACGTTATAATAAGCAACAACGAAATGATACCTTAACGGTATATGCTGAATTAATGCATTATTCCAAAGAGGAGAATCTGACGTTCGAAGAGGTCGAAAAATACTTGAGCCTTTTTGATTTTCTCGATTTCAAAAATACGCAGCTCATCGAGTTGTCGAGTGGTGAGCACAAAAAACTGCAGTTGATAAAAGCTTTGTGGCTAAAACCGCAACTGCTGATTATCGACGAACCTTATACCGGACTGGATAAGGCTTCGCGCAACAAACTAAATCAGTTTTTGGAAGAGCTAGTCGCAGCCGGTGTACAGTTGATGCTTATCACAAACGATGAAAATATACCCAGCTGTATTAATCGATTTGCAGAAATTGAAAACGGACAGTTAAAAATCCTTTCCGCTATTCAACATTTTTCTAAAGACCTGGCACGCCGGCAGAAACCCTTGCCCTATTTCCTGCGGCAAGAGTCGAAGGAATCGGCGGATATATTCGTTCACATGGAGAACATCCGTGTTCGCTATGGCGAAAAAGAAGTATTAAAGAATATCAGTTGGACCGTGCGTAAAGGTGAAAAGTGGCTGCTGCAAGGACATAATGGTTCCGGGAAATCGACCTTGCTAAGCCTTATCAATGGAGATCATCCACAAGCTTATGCCAGTGAGATCCATCTTTTCGGTAATAAACGCGGAAGTGGAGAAAGCATCTGGGATATCAAAGCGCATTTAGGTATTGTCTCGCCCGAACTACATTGGTATTTTGATAAAGCGGCAAAGGTATGGCAAGCAATTGCCTCAGGTCTTTACGATAGTATTGGTTTATTTCGACAGCTTAACTATGAACAGCAGCAAAGAGTAAATCAACTAATGGATTTTTTTGAACTTACATCCTATAAAGACAGGCTATTAACGTCCCTTCCATTGGGTAAGCAACGCCTCGTATTATTGGCCAGAACAATCATTAAAAACCCATCGCTATTGATCTTAGATGAACCCTGTCAAGGACTGGATCAGGTGCAGACAGAACATTTCAATGCCGTTGTCGATGAACTTTGTAGCTTTGGAAAAACATTGATTTATGTAGGTCACTACGAGACATTATTACCTAGCTGTTTGGAAAATAAAATTGTGCTAGAGAAAGGTGAAGTAAAAACAATACAAAAGATAGCCGCATATGCTTAATTAAAATGGCAAAAAATAGGATGGTTATCCATTAGCAGCTATTGCATCATAAGAATAGAAATAAAAAACACCCAATATGTTACACAATCCTAATCACTTATACATATTCGACACCACGCTTCGTGATGGAGAGCAGGTTCCGGGCTCGCAATTGACTACGCCAGAAAAAATCATTATTGGAGAAGCACTCCAATCATTGGGCGTAGATATTATCGAAGCGGGTTTTCCTATATCAAGTCCCGGGGATTTCCAAAGTGTGGTAGAATTATCAAAGGCCGTTCGTGAGCCCATTATTTGTGCCTTAACTCGTGCAAATAAAGGAGATATCGATTGTGCAGCAGAGGCGTTAAAATATGCAAAACGTCCTCGTATCCACACCGGTATTGGTTCTTCGGATATGCACATCAAGTATAAGTTTAACAGTACCCGTGAAGCGATTCTTGAACGTGCTGCAGAAGCGGTGAAATATGCCAAACAATTTGTGGAGGATGTTGAATTTTATGCTGAAGATGCAGGAAGAGCCGATAATGTATATTTAGCTCAAATGATCGAAGCAGTGATTGCTGCCGGTGCAACGGTTGTCAATATCCCCGATACCAATGGCTATTGCCTCCCTGAACAATATGGAGCTAAAATTCGTTTCCTAAAAGAAAACGTCAAGAATATCGATCAGGCGATTATCTCCGTTCATTGTCACAATGATCTAGGTCTTGCTACCGCTAATAGCCTTTCAGGCATTCAGAACGGTGCTCGGCAGGTCGAATGTACGATAAATGGTATTGGTGAACGCGCTGGTAACACTTCTTTAGAAGAGGTGGTAATGGCACTGAAGACACACTACCAGACACTTCAGTTCCAGACGAATATTAATACCAAACAACTATATCCGCTAAGTGCAATGGTAAGCCGAATGATGCGTATGCCCGTTCAGGCAAACAAAGCCATTGTTGGACGTAATGCCTTTGCACACAGCTCTGGCATTCATCAGGATGGCGTGCTTAAGCACCGTGAAAACTACGAGATTATCAATCCAGAGGATGTTGGTATAGATCAATCGGAAATTATCTTAACGGCTCGCAGTGGCAGGCATGCACTTAAGCATCATTTAGAACGCCTTGGATACACGATTGAACGTATTGATTTAGATCAGACTTATCAGCGTTTTCTTACATTGGCTGATGAAAAGAAAGAGATCAAGGATGACGACTTGCTACGTTTAATGGGCGAAGAGGCTGAGAGTAATTTTAAAAATGGCGTTACAATCAGCTCGCTACAAGTAATCACCGGCGATCAAAGCGATCCGCAAGCGATTATCAAACTAAACTATAGAGGTACCGAACAGGAAGCAACAGCATCCGGTAATGGTCCGGTTAGTGCGACCATTAAAGCTATTGAAAGCATTATTGGAAGCCATAATGAAATCAAAGAATTCAACATCCACTCCATTCATGGTGGAAGCGATGATGTAAGTAAAGTGGATATGCGTGTCATCCATGAAGATCAGTCATATATGGGATACGGATTCAGTACAGATATTGTAAGGGCTTCTGCGAATGCCTATCTAGATGCATTGAATAAATTTGTATAAAAGATTGCAGAGAAAAAATTAAAAATCTAACTAAATAAAAATGAGCAAGACGTTATTTGATAAAGTGTGGGACTCGCACGTAGTACGGAAGATTGAGGGCGGTCCCGACGTGTTATTTATCGACCGTCATTTAATCCATGAAGTTACGAGCCCCGTAGCCTTTTTAGGATTAAAGAATAGGGACATAAAAGTATTATATCCGGAGCGTACGTTTGCTACGGCTGATCATAATACGCCAACGATCAATCAGCATTTACCCGTTTCGGATCCGCTTTCGGCTAACCAGCTAAAGGCTTTAGAAAACAATGCAAATGCTTACGGAATCCGACATTGGGGCCTTGGCCACCAGAAAAATGGCATCGTACATGTTATTGGTCCAGAACATGGCATTACGCAACCAGGTGCAACCATTGTGTGTGGCGATTCACATACCTCTACACACGGTGCTTTTGGTGCCATTGCCTTCGGAATCGGCACCTCAGAAGTTGAAATGGTTTTAGCTTCGCAATGTATCATGCAGCCGAAAGCAAAAAAAATGCGAATTAGTGTGACAGGATCACTTAGTAAAGGCGTTACACCAAAAGATGTTGCCTTATTTATCATCTCTAAACTAACTACTTCGGGTGCTACTGGATATTTTGTAGAATATGCTGGTGAAGTGTTTGAGAAGATGAGCATGGAAGGTCGTATGACGGTATGTAACTTGAGCATTGAAATGGGTGCGCGCGGTGGTATGATTGCTCCGGATCAAACAACGTTCGATTACATCAAAGATCGTGAATTTACACCTAAAGGTGATGCCTGGGATAAAGCGATGGCTTACTGGCAAACACTTAAAACAGATGCTGATGCTACTTTTGATAAAGAATTTACTTTTGATGGTAGCAGTATTGAACCCATGATTACTTATGGAACGAATCCAGGCATGGGTATCGGTATTTCCAATCATATACCAGATGCATCTGAAGTGGAAGGCGGCGTGACTACTTATGAAAAATCACTCGGATATATGGGCTTTCATGAAGGCGAATCCATGATTGGCAAAAAAGTAGATTATGTTTTTGTAGGCAGCTGTACCAACGGTCGTATTGAGGACTTCAGGGCCTTTACTTCCTTAATTAAAGGAAAGAAAAAAGCCGAAAATGTCACGGTATGGCTCGTACCAGGCTCGCACATTGTGGAAGAACAAATTAAAAAGGAAGGTTTATTAGATGTTTTAACCGAAGCTGGTTTCACGTTACGTCAACCTGGTTGTTCTGCTTGCCTAGCCATGAATGATGATAAAGTACCCGCAGGTAAATATGCCGTGAGTACTTCGAACAGAAATTTTGAAGGTAGACAGGGACCTGGTGCGAGAACAATGCTTGCCAGCCCGCTAGTTGCCGCAGCTGCTGCTATCACCGGAGTAGTTACAGATCCACGAACATTAATTTAAAACAATGGCTTACGACAAATTCACTATATTAAAAAGTACAACGGTACCTCTTCCAATTGAGAATGTAGATACCGATCAAATCATACCGGCACGATTTCTCAAAGCTACCGAACGCGTTGGCTTTGGTGATAATTTATTCCGTGACTGGCGCTATAATTCGGATAATACACCTAAAAGCGACTTCGTTCTAAATAACCCCGTCTATAGCGGAAAAATCTTAGTAGGAGGTAAAAACTTCGGCTCAGGTTCTTCTCGTGAACACGCAGCTTGGGCTGTTTACGACTATGGCTTCCGCTGTGTTGTATCGAGTTTCTTTGCAGACATCTTCAAAAATAATTGTTTAAACATTGGTGTACTACCTGTTCAAGTAAGCCCTGCCTTTTTGGAAAAAATATTCAGTGCTGTTTTTGCTGATGCACAAGCGCAATTGGAAGTTAATCTTCCAGCACAAACAATTACATTGTTAGCTACTGGTGAGCAGGAAAAATTTGATATTAGCCCTTATAAAAAGGATAACTTATCGAATGGTTTTGACGATATCGATTACCTGCAGAATATAAGAGGAGAAATTCAGGATTTCGCTGCAACGCTGCCTTTTTAGAGTTGCCGGTTATGGGTTATGAGTTGTGAGTATCGGTATAATTTCCTAAACACGCGCAACTCACAACCTTCGCCTTAAATATTGATATCTTGTTTGTCATTCTGAGGCATCAATGAGCCCCCGGGAGGCAAACTTTTGAGTTTTTAATTTTTACTTAGACATAAATGAAAAGGAAAATAGAAATAATGGACACCACATTGCGCGATGGCGAACAGACATCGGGCGTGTCTTTTTCTATTTCGGAAAAATTAACAATTACACAATTGCTATTAGAAGAGCTGCATGTAGATCGAGTTGAAATTGCATCAGCACGCGTGTCTGAAGGAGAATTCGAAGCAGTGAAAGCAATTGCAAATTGGGCCAAAGAGAATGGATATCTACAAGCCATTGAAATATTGACTTTTGTAGACAATGGTATTTCGATTGATTGGATGTTAAGAGCAGGCGTAAAAGTGCAGAATCTATTAACCAAAGGATCTTTAAACCACCTCACCCATCAGTTAAAAAAAACACCTGAGCAGCACTTTGAAGAAATAGCGAACATCATCGCATCAGCCAAAAGGGAAGGGATCGATACGAATGTATATCTCGAAGACTGGAGCAATGGCATGAAAAACTCACCAGAATACGTACATCAGTATCTGGCATTTCTGTCTGAACAGCCTATAAAAAGGATACTGCTACCCGATACCTTAGGTGTATTGACACCGGCAGAAACTTTCCAATATATCGCTGAACTACGGGCCAAACACCCCAATCAACACTTTGATTTCCATGCGCATAATGATTATGACTTGGGTACAGCGAACGTGTTAGAGGCTGTCAAAGCAGGCGCCAATGGATTGCATTTGACTGTAAACGGCATGGGAGAAAGGGCGGGCAATGCACCCATGGCGAGTGTTATAGCTGTTATGAATGATTTTCTTCCCGATGTTTCTGTTTCCGTCAAAGAATCCGCTATATATAAGGTTAGCAAGCTGGTGGAAACTTTTTCAGGCGTTAGAATCCCTGCTAACAAACCAATTGTTGGAGAAAACGTCTTTACGCAAACTGCGGGTATCCATGCTGATGGAGATAATAAGAACAATCTCTATTTTAATGACCTACTTCCAGAGCGTTTTGGCAGAAAGCGCACCTATGCTCTTGGAAAAACTTCTGGCAAGGCGAATATTGAAAAGAACCTGCAAGAGCTTGGCTTAAAGCTGAACAATGAAGATTTAAAGAAAGTAACACAGCGGGTAATCGAATTAGGTGACAAAAAAGAAACTGTTACCAAAGAAGATTTACCTTATATTATTTCTGACGTGCTCGACAGCAATCTTTATGAAGAGAAGGTGCGGGTAGAATCGTACGTGTTAACACATGCGAAAGGCTTACGCCCATCTGCCACCATTTCCGTTTGTTTTGATGGTAAAGTTGTTGAAGAACATGCGCAAGGTGACGGGCAATTTGACGCTTTTATGAAAGCGCTGACCAAGGTTTATGCTAAAAAGAATTTTCGTTTGCCTAAATTAGTCGACTATACTGTTCGTATAGCACCCGGTAGCAGCTCGGATGCTTTATGTGAAACAATTATTACTTGGGAAACAAGTAATCGGACCTTCGTAACCCGTGGTTTAGATTCCGATCAAACTGTTTGCGCCATCAAAGCCACACAAAAAATGTTGAATATTATTTAGGGACATAAGACGCAAGTATTAAGACACAAGTATCAAGACATAGGACATGATCTTGATACTTGATACTGATACTAAAACCTTATTACTTTTTTACTTTTTAATTTTTATTTTTTACTTAATACTATGAAATTGAATATTGCTCTTCTAGCAGGAGATGGAATTGGACCGGAAGTTATAGACCAGGCCGTAAAAGTAGTAAATGCAGTAGCAAAGAAATTTAACCACGATATTAATTGGACAGCAGCCTTAACTGGAGCCGCAGCAATCGATGCAGTGGGTGAACCCTATCCAGATGAAACACATGAGATCTGTATGGCAGCTGATGCTGTTCTATTTGGAGCAATTGGTCATCCGCGTTTTGACAACGATCCTAAAGCAACCGTACGCCCTGAACAAGGCTTACTTAAAATGCGAAAAAAACTAGGTCTTTTTGCAAACGTTCGTCCAACCTTCACCTTCCCTTCCTTAATAGATAATTCTCCTTTAAAAAGAGAACGCATAGAAGGCACGGATTTAGTGATCTTACGTGAATTAACAGGTGGAATCTATTTTGGCGAGAGAGGCCGTAAAGATAATGGCGATACCGCTTTTGATACCTGTACGTATACAAGAGAAGAGATCAAGCGCCTCGCTAAATTGGGTTTTGAAATGGCCATGAGTCGTCGGAAAAAACTTTGTTGCGTAGATAAAGCCAATGTATTGGAAAGCTCACGCTTATGGAGAGAGACTGTACAAGATATGGAAAAAGATTTTCCAGAAGTGGAGGTTAGCTACGAATTTGTGGATGCGGTAGCTATGCGCTTGGTACAATGGCCCAGCTCCTATGATGTAATGATTACTGAAAACTTATTTGGTGATATTTTAACAGATGAAGCTTCCGTTATTTCAGGCTCCATGGGCCTAATGCCTTCTTCGTCTATAGGTGTTCATACATCCCTTTTCGAACCTATTCACGGCTCTTATCCGCAAGCTGCTGGAAAGGATATAGCAAATCCACTTGCAACAGTCTTATCAGCGGCGATGATGTTTGAAGACGCTTTTAACTTAAAAGAGGAGGCAGCCGTTATTAGATCTGTTGTGAACAAATCGCTCTCAGAAGGAGTTGTAACAGAAGATTTGGCTGGAAAGAATAATAACGCTTACAAAACCAGCGAAGTTGGCGACTGGTTAGCAGCGAATATCTAGGCTGCCTAGATAAAAAAGATGTCAAAAAGTTTGCCTTGGCCTTCTATTTGACATCTTTCTTATGAATGATATCTTAAAATGGAATTAGCGTTAAATTATAAAGAGGCCGCCACCCGTTTAAAACAGGTCGTTAACCGCACCCCCCTAGCCTATCACGCTAGGCTCTCAGAAAAATACGGCTGTGAAGTCTACCTAAAACGTGAGGATTTACAACTTGTACGCTCTTATAAACTTAGGGGGGCATACAATATGGTTAGCTCACTTACAGTGGAGGAGCTAAGCAGAGGTGTAGTATGTGCCAGTGCAGGAAACCACGCTCAAGGCTTTGCCTATTCTTGTCATAAGTTAGGTGTGAAAGGAGTTGTTTTCATGCCTGAAATCACGCCTAAGCAAAAGGTTACACAAACCATCATGTTTGGAAACGGGCAGATAGAAATTGTGCTTACCGGTGATACCTTTGATGATTGTTTAAAAGAAGCCCTGTCATATACTGCTACCAATAACATGACTTTTGTCCCACCTTTCGATGACTATCGCATTATTGAAGGGCAAGCTACCGTAGGTGTTGAAATCATTGAAGACGAACCAGAAATTGATCTCGCAATCATTCCTATTGGAGGAGGAGGAATCGCCGCTGGTGTAGGAAGTTATCTAAAAAGTGTAAATCCCAACATCAAAATTATTGGTGTAGAGCCAACAGGAGCCCCTTCCATGACGGAAGCCTTAAAAGCTGGCAAACCAGTAACACTTAACGAGATCAATCGCTTCGTTGATGGTGCTGCTGTGAAACGAATTGGGGAGCTCACATTTCCCCTTTGTAAGGATGTACTGGAAAAGGTCATATTAATTCCTGAAGGAAAAGTTTGTACAACCATTTTAAGGCTATACAATGAGGATGCCATTGTTGTGGAGCCTGCCGGTGCGCTTTCAGTGGCTGCTTTGGATTTCTGCAAGGAAGAAATCAAAGGAAAAAAAGTAGTATGTATCATTAGTGGAGGTAATAATGATATTGACCGTATGGCCGAAATTAAGGAAATGTCTTTACTGTATGAAGGATTGAAACATTATTTCATCGTACGTTTTCCTCAACGGCCAGGTGCATTAAAACTCTTTGTTAATGAAGTTTTGGGTCCCCAAGATGATATCACTCGTTTTGAATTCATCAAAAAAACAGAACGCGAAAGAGGACCAGCATTAGTGGGTATAGAATTGCAGGATGCTAAAGATTATAACGCCCTTCTTGAGCGTATGCGCCATCATCATTTCGATGCAAAAGAGGTAAATAGTGATCAAACCCTGTTTGAGTACTTGATATAACGTTGAGTTGTTGAATAGTTAAGTTGTTGAATAGTTGAGTCGTTAAGTAATTTAGCTTCCTACGCAAAACTACTTAACAATTTTCCCACTCAACTATTTCCCCTATTTCCTACCTACTTAACTATTTTCCTACTCTCCCATTGCGTATTTTATTCCACCCAACAGATGTAACCTAAACGCTTCGTCATCATAGCTCTCCTTCGTGTGTCCTAAACCTGTATAGAAGGCTCTTCCTCCATCAAAGTTATGATACCAGGCAATAGGATGATTATCTCCATTTTTACCGCCCTCATAACTGGTTTCATCGAGTTTCATCAATACTTTAGTTTCTGGGTTGATGTCCTTATAGTTATACCACTCATCCCATCTTGTCCATGTATTTGGTAAATGTTTAGTAGACGGATGATTTTTATCTATTACATCTATAGTTGCATTTTGCTGCTTAGGGTGACTCAGAAACCAGGCTCCAACTAGTTTATTATACCAAGGCCAATCGTATTCCGTATCAGCAGCAGCGTGAATGCCAACAAAACCTCCACCATGTTCTATATATTGTTCAAAGGCTTTCTGCTGATCGGCATTTAATATGTCGCCTGTAGTGCTTAAAAATATAATTGCTTTAAATCGCTTTAGATTGTTATTGGTAAATAGCGTAGAATCTTCAGTATGTTCTACCTCAAAGTTGTTATTTTTCCCTAACTCTTCTATAGTAGCGATTCCCTTCTCAATAGAATCGTGCCTAAAACCAGCAGTTTTTGAAAAGACTAGAACAGCCGGTTTTTCCTTGCTGTTTACAGTATCATTAATACTAGATTTGCAGAATGACAACAACGTTCCTGCCATTAACACAAGAAAAAACGTAAATACGTAATTGATGATTTTCATAAAGGTTTTTTAATTGAATGAGCAATAGTAATCAAGACTTTCTTTAATATCTTCCTGGCGAACATAAATATCAAATTCGCATGTTCCTATTTGTTTTAGTAGGGCAAAGCCGATATTTCCACTGGTATTTTTCTTATCATTACGCATATAAGCAAATAGGTCTTCATATATACCTTCTCCAAAAGAATATACCGGAAATATACTTTTAACATAATCAGTAATTTCATTTAATGCCTCCAAGGGCAAACCATTTAATCGATGTGACAAATAAGCCTCACATATCATACCGGCGCCAATGGCTTCACCGTGCAACAATGGAAAGGAATCATTAGCGAGCGAGTAACTTTCAATGGCATGACCTATCGTATGTCCGAAATTCAAAATTTTGCGAAGACCCTTTTCTGTTGGATCTTTAGTAACTACATCATTTTTTATTTCTACAGACCGGCGGACTAATTGATCATTTATCTCTTTTGGGCTAATCGCTTTAAGCTGCTTGAAATAGTCGTAATCGTAAATAAGACCATGCTTTATCATCTCCGCAAAGCCAGATGTTATTTGCCTATCGTCAAGTGTCGATAAAAAAGAACTATTGATAAAAACGGCTTTTGGCTGAGCAAACGTACCAATAATGTTTTTTACTCCATCCATGTCTATCCCTGTCTTTCCGCCTACTGAAGCATCCACCTGAGATAACAAAGTGGTTGGAATCTGCACAAAATCGATTCCCCGCTTAAAGGTAGATGCAGCAAAACCACCAATATCAGTAATAACGCCGCCCCCAAGGTTAACCATCAAGCTTTTTCTATCGGCACCAAAATCAAGCAGCATCTTCCAGATACCTATGCAAAAATCAATGTTTTTGTTTTCCTCACCGGGATCTATTTCTATTAAATCGTACTCCGTTAATTTGGGTAAATAGCGTTTAAATACGGGTAAACAATATTCGCCCGTATTCCGGTCAGTAAGTACAAATACCTTTGAATAAGAATTACTATTTAAAAAATCGTCCAGTGCTTCCAGTTTTTTGTCAAAAAATACAGAGTAATTATTACTTTTTATCTCACTTATCATTTTATTATTTTTGTTTTTGTTTAATTGTAGCTACATACAACAAGCGAACTTTTTTATTTCAATCACTACTTGAGGATTTGCATATTCTATTTGTTCAGATATAGCTCATTGTTGAATCCGTCCCGAACCAATACTATTGAATCACAATCTTATATTCTAAAAATGTTATTACATCCCCTTTTCTCACTTTATATCTTTTGCGTAACTCTATTTCCCCATTACAGGTCACGAGCCCTTCGCTTACTACCGCTTGTGCTTCACCCCCATTTTCAACCACGTTTACCGCTTTTAACAATTGAATGAGGTGAATATATTCGCTATCGAGCTTGAAATTTATCATAAATCAAACCTACAAAAATTCTTACATCAGCGCGAATTAAAATAACATTTTCCGCTATTAACACATTGGTTTTTTATCTAATTTTGTTGCATGATTTCATCATCTAAAGAACCACCATTCTCTACCAGAGAAAAACTCACTTTTGACAACACCGAGATAGCTTTTCAAAGCAAAAGCAACTCAGAATTGAACCGCGCTTATTGGCTTTTTAAAATTATATCCAGCAACTTTTTAACGAAAGTAGGGCCACCAATAACAAATTTTGCACTTAATATTGGTTTACCTATTAGCGGTATTATAAGAAAAACTATTTTTGAACATTTTTGTGGAGGCGAAACCATTGATGGTTGTGAAAAGGCAATACAACAATTAGCCCTTCAGCATGTGGGTACTATCCTAGATTATTCGGTAGAAGGCGAAGAAACGGAAGAAGCATTTAATCATGTCCTAACCGAAACACTAAGAACGATTGAAAGAGCAAAGAAAGACAACAACATCCCTTTCTCTGTTTTTAAGGTAACCGGATTAGGACGATTTGATCTATTAGCTAAAGTTAATGCAAAAGAAGAATTGACGGCGCCAGAAAAGGAAGAATTTACGCGCATTAAAAATCGTGTGGATAAAATATGCAATATAGCGTATGATGCTAATGTTGCGGTGCTGATTGACGCTGAACATTCTTGGATACAAGATATAATAGACGATATTGCCCGCGAGATGATGCGGAAATATAATATCGAAAAAGCTATTGTTTATAACACTTATCAGTTATATCGACATGATGTACTTGCCGCATTAAAAGCCGACTTTTATTTAGCGCAAACGGACGGATTTCATATAGGTGCTAAACTTGTTCGGGGTGCCTATATGGAAATTGAAAGGGAGCGAGCCGGGACAGAAGGCTATCCGTCGCCTATTCAACCTGATAAGGAATCTTCTGATCAAGATTACAATGCTGCCATTAACTTTTGCTTAGATAATCTGGATCGAATAGGTTTTATGGCAGGTACCCATAATGAAAACAGTAGTCGCCTGCTAGCTGAAACCTTAGATGAAAGAGGTATTGCGAGAAATGACAAAAGAGTTTATTTCGCTCAGTTGTTAGGGATGAGTGATAACCTTTCATTTAATTTATCGGCCGCTGGTTATAACGTAGCCAAGTATATGCCTTATGGACCTGTTAAAGCTGTCATGCCATATCTCTTTAGAAGAGCGCAAGAAAACACTTCGGTTGCTGGGCAGACAGGACGTGAATTAAGCCTTATCATAAAAGAAAAAAAACGCCGTAAAAATATTCATTAGCAGTGAGCAGTCACAGCACTGTTAATATCGAAAGCGAAATGGGGCTGTCTCCCATGTTTGTCAAAGACAAGCACAAGAGGCAGCCCTATTCTGTGAAATAAAGTACCATTACTCCGCGGACAGAAACTCAAATAGTTCGCGTCAGTTACGTAGTTTTCTAAATAACTATCCCTCTCCTTTCCAATAAATTTTCCAAGGTATCAGGAGCTGTTAATAATTCTGTTTGGATACCTAATGATTGTGCGGTTATTAAATGTTGTGGACTATCGTCAATAAATAAAGTTTTTCCCGGCACCAGCTGATGTTCATGAATCATAAACTCAAAAATATCTGCATTGGGTTTTCGCATACCCAATAAATGGGAGTAATAATCTTTAATAAAAAATCCACTATTATTTTCTAGTCCATATTCCTTCTTTAAATAATTTTGAATAGAAGCGTAGTGAATTTCATTATTATTGCTTAGTAAAAAGGTATTATATTGTTCTTTAAGCCTCAGTAGTAATTCATGTCGACCTTTTGGCACGCCAATTAAAAGTGCATTCCAAGCATTATCGATTTGCTCATCCTTTAGTTGCTGACCGGTAATCTCTCTAATCGCATTTCTAAACTCTCCGGCCGAAATTTTCCCCATATCGAAGTCATCAAATAATGCACTTTGCCCTGCATGGCTAAACACGTTTTCTACATCATTGACACCCAGTTCCATAAAAGCTCTTTGTGCGCGTTGAAAGTCGATCATAAAGATCACATTGCCATAATCGAAGATAATATTTTCAATATTTTGCATAATTAATTTTAAAATGTGCTTACAAATATGTAAAATTGCACTCGCAAATCAGCAATGGTTGCCGCGCCTATAGCTCAGTTGGTTAGAGTAGAAGACTCATAATCTTTTGGTCCCTGGTTCGAGCCCAGGTGGGCGCACGATATTAAAACCCCTCTTATAGAGGGGTTTTTTATGCTCAACCTTATATATTATATCAGCCTTTTACAGTAATTTTTTCCTCCTGACTCTGTTTTTAAATTCTTTTATTGTCTCACGTTAATATTATATCCTTATTCCAGTATAAGACATATAGCCAATATGCACCTTTTAGCTAAGGAATATGTACTAAAGAAAGGTACATAACACCTAGGAGAAAGGTAGGTGGAGGTTTTTCAATAAGGGGTGCGGAAAATTTTCGCCTTGTAAAATTTAGCTCCACTCTTCGTCCGATAATATTGAAAGTATCCATCACTGGAATAAACATCGACATAGCGTGTACACCAGGTCGGACTGGTGACGGGATCAGGCAATTCGGTCGTTTTCTCCGAGTCTGGGAGTGTAAGCACAAACAAACCCGAATGCTGTCGACTTATACCTTTCACAAAAGTCTTGTTAAGCAGATTGGGACCATCGGTAAACACTTTTGTTGTTTTATCAAAGCGGTAAACCCCTCCATTTGTACTTACCCATAATATGTTAGGGTTGTTTAAGTCCCGGGATAAATCATGCCCGTAGGGATTGGCACTGCTTGTTGTATTCAAACGTCCTCGTCTTTCAGAGAGTTCGGTCAAGGTTGGCGCAGCATCCGTTCCACCAACCTGCATAGCAATCACAAAATCATTACCTGTCGCCCATAAAATATTCTCCACGGGGTCATATAACACAGCATGTGCTTTATTAAGCCGAATAGCCGCATGACTTAAATTATCAGTTCCTGTAGAAGAAGCAAAAAGCAATACCGAATCTTTGTCTGTAGCAGCAACGGCAATATTCCCATTCGGAAGCAGTTCCACTCCATGCGGATTAAATCCAAGGTTATAAGCCCACTTCTTTGTCCCAGAAGGATAGGAAGCGATCGTAACTAGTCCACTTGAACAGGAAGCAACTAAGTGGTTTCCTCCCCACGCATTGACGGTACGAACTTTGAAATCTGTCGGCAAACCCCAATGGTCAAGGGCATACTGGGAATAACCTTTAGTCGTTTCCGGTTTCCATGACCATTTCAGTGCATTCGAGCTGTTCCAATCTTCGACAACTGGGTCGTAGATTTCAATCTTGTTGGTAGCCTGATTACCAGTCCATATCCAGTCGTCGGCTGCTGCAATCGCTACCCTAGGTTGAACCAATGTTGTCGCATTTCCCTGTAAAGAAGCTTGTTTGTCTTCTTTGCAGCAAACAAAAATAGAAGCTATATAAAACACTAATAATCTTTTCATTTCAATTATTGATTAATAATTCGTTGTATCACTCAATGGATGCCATAGCTTAGTAGCCTGGATTTTGGGTCAGATTCGGATTTTTTATGATCTCTTCGGCAGAAATCGGATAATAGTTATGGAACTGTTTGATATTTGCCGCGCCTACCGGATTGTCGTCAGCCACCGATTTAACCGCTTCTACAAGTTTGCCCCACCTGACCAGATCCCACCTGCGTTGAAACTCGCCGGCAAATTCAATGGCGCGTTCTTTCATAATCTCTTCCCGTAGATCTTCCTGCGATTGGCTTGCAAGTTCATTCAATTCAGCCCGTTTTCTTACCTCATTTAGCCATTTTGTACTTTCTGCTATATTTCCATCTTCGTTATAGGCCTCCGCCAGCATCAACAACACGTCCACATAACGTAATACATAAAGATTTTTCCCACTCGCCTGGGCATTGGCATCCAGGTCCCAAAACTTAGAACCAAACCAGGGATGATCAGGTCTCGGCCATTTGGTAAAGGTCTGACCATTATAACCGTAACCAAGCACAACATCCTTACGTTGGTCATTCGGTTCAAACATCCTCACCAATTTAAGTGTGGGTCTGCAAACGCTCCATCCGTCTATCACGTAACTACCAAAATCGACTCCCGCATAAGTGCTTCGGCCCGGATCTCTTGCAGGCATATAATAGGACGTCTGTTGGTGTGTTTTAATGTTTGTGGAAGTAGCAGCATCACGAAGAAATTGCACTTCAAAAATGGATTCTGCATTATTTTTGGAGCGGTTATGCACATCAAAAACATCGGCATAATTTTGCAGCAGCGAATATTGACCACTTTGAACCACCTGTAGGCCAGCTTGTTGCGCATGGATCCAATCTCCATTATAAAGATACACTTTGGCCAAAAGTGCCAGCGCTGCTCCTTTGGTTGCCCTGCCCACATCGCTGGCACCATAGCTCAATGGAAGTAATTCAGCAGCCTCACTCAGGTCCTTAATGATCTGCGCACGAACTTCGGTCAGCGGAGTTCGTGCAAGCTGACTTACCGCATTCACATCCAATTCATCCGTCCATACGGGAACGTCTCCCCAAAAATTGGACAATATGAAGTAGTACAATGCCCGTAAAAATTTTGCTTCTCCAACAAGTCGTCCTCTTAATTGCTCCTCAATAGGAGCCTGCGAGACACGGGCGACAACCATGTTTGCATTTTTAATAGCCGTATAGGCGACACTCCAAACATTACCAGTACCAGTATTTCCAGAAGTAAAGGTATATTCGTGTGGAACAAGATTGTTTGCATCTTCCGTATAGGAAAGATCAGTACCCAGATCCACAATTCGCCAAAATTCAGGTGCTCCATAAATGGCATTTAAAGATCCATAGACACCATTGACTGCCTGCGTACACTGTTCGCCATTCGTAAAAAAATTATCCGGAGCGATGAAGGTCTTCGCCTCCTCATCCAAAGCTTTTTCACATCCCCCGATCAGGATGCTTCCAGCTAATAGGCACATAAGCAAATATATTTTCATAACGATTATTCTTGTTTTTATTATCACTTTGGGTTAAAAGGTCATATTTAGTCCGAACGTTATCGTTCTGCTGTTCGGATAGTTTCCATTGTCTGTGGCAATGATTGTCGAACTGCTGCCGCCGCTATTTACTTCCGGATCGAATCCATTATATTTCGTCAGTAAAAAGAGGTTTGTACCACTCACAAATACCTTCATATCTTTGACAACCTGTTTCAGCAGCAATCCTTTGAGATTATAACTGAGCTGGGCTGATTTCAGGCGAAGAATGGAAGCATCATGCAATAACCGGTCGCCCGGAATATTATCACGCGATTCCACTGCTGGAATATCTGAAGTTGGATTATCGACGGACCAGCGGTCAACCATATACTGGTATTGGTTCGTTAAAGACGATCCCATCCCTGCGAAAAACTCCATGGCATTGAACATTTTATGACCTTGACTAAACTGAAAGAAGAAATCAAGCGTGGCGCGTTTGTAGGTAAAGGTGCTACCGAATCCTCCAAACAGTTTGGGATTTGCCGGTGCAAGATAATGGTAGTCCACGGCATTCAATACACCGTCATGATTGTGATCGACGTATCGCGGTCCCCCAAGTCTGTAAAGGTTGGCTGTCGATACCAAGGTTCTTTCGCCACTGGGTTTGCTCAGTTCGGCATCGATCTCTTCCTGACTCTTCCAAGTGCCTGCATATTCAACACCATAATTTGCGCCAATGGGTACGCCTTTTTCCAGATAGCTGGTCAGCACGCCATAACCAATGCCAGCGTCCAAGGAAACCCTGCTGAGCGGACCGACATCTGTTACCTCCTGTCTATTTGTTGAGACATTGATGAGGGCATTCCATGTAAAATTCCTATTTCTGATCACATCCCCATTTACTGAAAAATCAAAACCCTCATTTAAGGACCTTCCGAGATTAACGATACGTGACCCGTACCCAGTTTGCGAAGGAATCTGAACGGTCAGTAACAGATCTTTGCTCACCATCCGATAATAATCGGCTGTAAAATTGGTTCTTCCATTAAAGAACTCAAAATCGAGTCCTGCATCTAACTGGGAAGTGGTTTCCCAGGTCAACCCGTCATTACCAACGTTTCCCTGCGTATAACCCAACGCCTGCGCACCGCCGAAAATATACGCATTGCTATTCGCCGATAAGGAAGCTAAGGACTGGTAATTGGCAATGCCCTGATTCCCGGACAAACCGTAACTAACACGGAACGAAAGATCGGATATCGTGTTACGGATCTTAGCATGCTCGAAGAAAGGTTCATTGGATATTCTCCATTTAACTGCACCTGACGGGAAAAAGCCCCATTTCTTACCCGCCGCAAAGTTCGACGCGCCATCCTTACGGCCCGTGAAGGTAAAATAATATCGATTTCGGTAATCGTAATTAATACGTCCCAAAAAAGAGACTATCGTATTTTCATCTAAGTCGGAGGCGATGCCCCGATTCTCCTGCTCGGTAATCCCCAAATTGTTGTATTGGGTAATATCGTTCGTAAGCCGTGCGCCTGAAGCATATAACCGGTCTATGTCTCTCGTTTGATAACTCGTTCCAAGAAGAAAATCCAGGTGGTGCTCTCCAAAACTTTTCGTATAATTCGCTGTGTTTTCATTAATCAAGCTACTGGTATTATAAATATCAGAATTCGCTGACCCATACATAATGTTATTATAAACCTTGCTTGGCATATCGGAAGGACTGTAGTAATCCCCCCGCTGATTGATAAAATTGATTCCCAAGGAAGACTTTAGCTTCAATCCAGGAACAGGTTCATACTGAAGATAAAAATTTCCAATAATATTGTTAGCAAGCTGCTTATTGGTGATCTTATTCACAATTGCTACCGGATTATCAATGTGTCCTCCTGTGTACCAGATAGGGTTGAATGTTTCATAAGTTCCATCCGCTTTATATATAGGTATCGTTGGTGCTAAAAAAACATAAGAGGAAGACCAGCCCGTATTAGAACCCAGGTTCATACTACTAAGCTTTTTGTTTTCACGACTTATATTGAGATTAACACCAAGGTTAACCTTTGACGAGAGATTTTTAGTGAAGTTGAGCCGACCCTGATAACGCTTAAAATCGGTATGCTCGATAATACCCTGCTGGCTCAAAACATTACCGGATAAATAATAAGTATAGCCATGATCATCGCCTGTTCCCCCAGATGCCGATAAGTCATAACTTGAAAATGGAGCGTTACGGGTTACGGCGTCTATCCAGTCCGTGCCTTCTTCACCAACAATATTGATGACCGAATCTACATTCGGATAAAGCGCTGGCTGTTTGCCGAACACCCGGGCTTCATTTATAAATTCAGCGAATTCCCGTGCGTTCATCATTTCGGGTCGCTTTGCCAATTGCGATACTCCCTGATTCGTAGAAAAACGAAAGTCATTTCTCCCCACCTTCCCTTTTTTAGTCGTAACAAGAACAACCCCATTGGCGGCTCGAGAACCGTAAATAGCCGTTGTAGAAGCATCTTTAAGGATATCGATGCTTTCAATATCCGCAGGATTGATCGAATTAAGATTAGTACCACTGGGATCAACGATACCATCAATGACATAAATAGGTTCATTGGTAGCGCTAATCGATCTGGAACCCCTGACACGGATCGTGGTAGGACTCCCCGGAGCGCCGTTTGTCGACTTAACGTATACCCCGGCTGCCCGTCCCTGCAACATCTGGTCGATTCTTGTAGCTGGTAAATTTTCCAGTTTCTCAGTTGAAATAGTACTTACCGAACCTGTCAGATCTTTTCTTTTGCTCGTACCATAACCGATAAGCACTACTTCATCGAGCATGGTTTCCTGGGGTTGCAATTTTATGTAAACGGAACTGATCGACCCTTGATTGGTAAGAACCTCCTCGGTGTATGGCCTATACCCAACTAAACGGAAATTAAGCATATAGGTAGCACCGTTTTGTAAGTCGTTAACCTGAAATAATCCCTGTTTGTCTGTACTCGTGTGTTTTACGCGCTGATTTTTATTCAACTGAACCGTTACGGTTACTCCCTCTAACTGTCGACCGGCAGTATCAACAACTATCCCCTTGATACTTGCGCGTTGCTGCGCAAATGTCGGTACTGCCAACACAAGCAGTAACAGGAGTAGAGAGCAACATTCAAAAGTTTGTTTCCTCATAATTTGTCTGTTTTATCTTATTTTAATTTTTCAAGCAATACAAAGCCATACCGCAATTTTTGCAGTTGCAATCGTGTTTATGTTTTGATTATTTTATTTTGTTTTTTTCTTAATTAGGACTGTATCCCCATGTTGATCAAAAGATAGATTGTTCATATTACAGATAATAGATAGTGCTGTTGACAGCGGCATATCTTCTTCGAAATTGCCAGTGAAATATAGATTTTTAACATCCTGATCCTCATAATCAATCGATACGTTATAGTATTTTTCTAAGGTTCTTAATGTTTCCGATACAGTGGTGTTTCTAAATAAAAGAGAAGCCGTCGGTTCTGTGAACTTGGATGTTGGTGTTTTCTTAAGTGATCGTGTCTTTTCAATTGCCGTAACATCCACTAAACCTGTTTCCAGGTTTAAACTGAGTTTTTTCCCGGGCATCAGATACGTTTCTTTCTCGAAGTCTTTGCCACTATAAACCACTACCTTACCTTTGAGTAGTTTGATATCGGCGTAGTTTTTGCTCCGTAGGTCGACATCGAATATTGTTCCCAACACCTTAGTTAACAACCTATTACTTTTCACAATAAACGGAAGTCCAGGGATTGGCTCCACTTCAAAGCGGGCATGCCCTTTGACTAGCTCAATGTTCCGGTTATCCTTGCCAAAACTTTCACTGTACAGAACGGTACTTTGGGGGTATAGCTTTACTTTAGATCCATCCGCAAGCTTAAGCTCACGTACATCGCTTGAGAAATTCTGTTGTTGAAAGATCTTTGTTCGATACCTATTTTCCGTTGACGACATCTGTTGTTCTGTGGGCACTTTTGAAAAGTATCCAACCAGTACCTTAGTGATGAATATGACTAGGATTACAGCAGCAGCGTACCTGACATAATGGGACAAATAATTGCTTCGGTGTTCAGGTCTTTCCTTGCCGATCTGTTCCAATAGTCGGTATTTGATCGTTTGAAGGTGATCTTGCTCTTCCTTCATAATCGTTTCCTCCTTATTGATCAATTCCCGAATCTGTAAACGTAGTTCTTCTTCATCCGCTACGGCAAAATATTCAAAAAGAGAGAGCAATTCCTCCTGTTTACAGGTATTGTCAATGTACTTCCGGAGTAAAGGTGTAATATTGCTGTTCTGATTGTCCAATTTTTACTCTTTTACTACTACTATGCGCGAAAAGGAAAAACACACTAATCCTTTTTGATATTTTTTTATTTTTTTTCTTATGACGGAAATTAGCCGCGTGCTTATTTAATGAAATGCAAGTACCTTATCTTGATTTTGTATCGGAAAAGAAGACATGAATGAAAGAATAAATGAATCTGCACTTCAATTCTATTCCTTAGTGATGGAGCATATAGGCCGTTACCACAATTAGCGCCATATCGGTAGACTGAAACAGGGTTTTCCGAACGATCGCCGTTGCGCGAACAAGATGGTTGCTCACAGTAGACGTGGATATATCTAATAATGATGCGGTCTCCTCATAGCTTTTTCCCTGCAAGCGGCATAGCTCAAAAACCTCCCGGCAACGCGGTGGCATATTGGTCATCGCATCCTGCAATAGCTTGTGGCTTTCTTTAAGGTAGTACTCCTCTTCAGTATGGGTATAAAGCTCGTCAAAGGTCTGTAGAATATGTGTCTGTAGCTTAATATCCAGTGCTACTTTTCGGTAGAATTTGTAAATTTCGTTTTCAGTAACCCTATATAACCAGGGTCTAAGCGTATAATTTGAGTCTAAAATCTGGCGATTTTCCCAAACTTTTAAGAAAATATCTTGAAGCAATTCATCAGCTATAGCGTTGATCTTCACGAGCTTTAACAGTTTACCATACACCCCTTGGCTATAGTGATCATAAATCTTTTCGAAAGCTACTGAATCACCAGCCTTCATTCGATCTATTAGTTCTTTTTCGGTAAATACTGTTGAAAAGGAGGGCTTCATAACGTTGGTCGCATAACAGAATCCGTTTTATTATTTTTACAAGATCAATTTCCAATGGGCAAAACTAAATACCCTCTGTTAATATTTTGTAAATAAATCTTAACATTTACACAATCTTTTTTCATCAAATCTAAAAGACCATTGTAAATGATAGCAGAAAGAGAAGTTGGAGTTGTTATTTGAGCTTATGACAGAAATTGCTTCCTTCACAATGCCGCCATTGCACAAGTTGCTTTAAATTGGTTATTAAATACTTAAAACAAGCCAATGATATGCCATTTCCTATCACGGCGCTTCAAATTTCCACAATTGGGCACTGGCGCCATTCCATGTCCATGAACGTACATCAGCTCCCGGCGTCGGGTCGCTATTGACAATATCCAGCACATTATTACCAGCTTTTGCCATAATGCGGTACCAACCGTCCCCTATAGACTCAACGCGCCACAGCTGGCAATCGTTCGAGAAAACATCCCAAACTTGGATATTGGCCCCACGGTCAATCCCGCAGGCATCTAGGTCCAGTGATTTATGATTAGGCAATTCTGATATGATTTTATAAAAACCATTCCCCTGATACGTTAAGTTCCACTTTTGTCCATTACAGGTGGTGCGAGTCCAAGTCCTTACGTCAGCGTTTCCAACAGCACAACCTGCAATATCTAGGTACAAGCCTGCTCCTGAACTAGTATTTATCTTTGACCTGATGGCATATTGCCCATTGGGAATTGGGTTAGACGGGTAGCATGGCGTTCCAGCACCCGATTGTGTGACCCCTGAATTGGTAATACTGATAGGCATAATATTGCCGGCTGCATCGAAAAACATTCGATCAATGGCCACCTGTCGTTCGTGGATATTGGTGCTCGTGCGCCGATGATAAACGAAGAAATACTCATCGGCACAATCGGGCTTCCTAATCACCGCATTATGCCCAGGCCCTTTGATGGCACCTAATGGTGAGGTGATACGGCCTTTGTAGGCCCAAGGCCCCATGGGATTGGAAGATGTAGCATATTCCACATGATAATCGTCATTACCAAAGTGATTAATTGAATACATCAAATAATATATATCATTTCGTTTGATGACATAAGGTGCCTCAAAGTAATTAGCTGGCTTATCATGCCCACGTGTGCCCGTGAGAGATATCATGTCATTATTCAGTCGCTGTATATTCATAGTGGTATTACCCCAATACATATAAGCCTGTCCATCGGTATCTACAAACACCATTGGATCTATCGGATCAGCGCCATCACCCGTTGCTAGTGCACTCCCCTTATCAACAAAAGGACCAACTGGGCTGTTGCCCACAGCAACTCCAACTTTTTTAGCCGCAGTAAAATAAAAATAATATTTTCCATTACGTGCCACAACAGAGGGCGCCCACCCATCAGTTTGCGCCCAGCTTACGTTGGCCAAATTCAAGACAATGCCCTCATCGGTCCAATTTAATAAATCAGTGGATGAATAAGCATGAAACTGACTCGCATTGGGCCCCGTGGCAGTTGGATAAATATAATACTTGCCATTGGCATATAGAATATCCGGATCTGCCGTTGCTACAGGCAGAATAGGATTTCCACTCATCAGATCAATTGCACCCAGTGCTGAAACATTGGCTTTTAAAGCATCAGACTTCACACCGTCTGCAGGCATCGCTTCCTTTTCTGTACATCCCGCAAAACTTAATGCGATGATAACTGCATAAATAAGCAGTTGAGCTGCTTTTCTAGATTGCTTTCTCATTGGCTTCAGATTATAATTGGTCCTTAATCTAAAGTTATTGAGAAACAGTGAGATGTTATACGCCATTTTTTCTCAAAAGTTCGGCAAATCATATCGACTACTCTTTTTCCTATTACCACCCTTCGTTGATAACAGGCCGTAAAGGATGTAGAAAGGCCGTCGCTAGCCGCATCCGTTATTGACTGGCAAGCTTTCCGTACGGCTCTTTTTGCTTTTTAGGTTTATGGGCATCGAAGAAAAATTTCATATAATAAGCATTCCCTAACTCTTTATAAAGCAAATGACCGCTCTTATTGCGAACGATAGGCAGTATACACACGAACCTTCTCAAAGCATTCCTATCCCATTTAAGAAAATTTGAATATCTTAGCATGCTATTAATGATTCAGATGCAACTTGAACAGGTTACCACATTCATTTTAGATCAATTGAAGCATGACCTTTCTCCTGCTTTTACCTATCATCAGGTTGACCATACGCAAGATGTAATACGTGCCGTAAGAGATATTGGTTTGGGAGAAGGCATTTCAGGGAATGAATCGATTATTTTATCGACCGCAGCACTTTTTCACGACACAGGATTCTTAATAGCTGCTGAAAATCACGAAATGCATTCCTGCGAGATAGCACGTAAACATCTTCCGCATTATTCGTATACGGAGGGAGATATAGATCAGGTTTGCAGTTTAATTATGGCCACAAAGGTGCCGCAAAAACCTAAAAATCGCTTAGAAGAGATCATCTGCGATGCAGATTTAGATTATGTGGGTAGGGAAGATTTTTTTGAAATAAGTGAAAAGCTTTATGAAGAAATGGTGGCGCTTGGCAGTGTATCTTCACGCGAGCACTATATGCAGTTACAGCTGGATTTCATTCGAAATCATCACTATTTCACCAAAACAGCAAGAACTGCACGTAACAAAATAAAGGAAGAAAACTTAACTAAAATAAAAACAAATTCGGAAGCCTAGAAGTATGAACTCAAAGTCGATAGCAATAATACGTGACCTAATTTATGTAATAACCGGTATCTTATTCTGTGGTTTTGCCTTAAAAGGTTTTTTGGTGCCCAATCAGTTCTTTGATGGCGGTATCACCGGCATCTCCCTGTTGATACACGAAATATACCATGTTAATATTGCCTATGTCATCGTGCTTGCTAACCTTCCCCTTATTGTCATGGGCGCTTTCCAAGTGAGCAAGAAGTTCGCGTTAAAGACGTTGGCCTGTGTGATCTTGTTAGGCATCTGTTTATTATACGTCCCCTACCCTATTATTACCTCCGACAAATTGCTGGTTTCGATTTTCGGGGGCGTTTTCATGGGAATTGGTGTCGGTTTATCCATGCGAGGAGGCTGTGCATTGGACGGCATTGAAGTACTTGCTCTTTATACGCTGAAACGGAGTAGTTTCACCATTAGCGAGATTATTTTGGGCATTAACATCATTATCTTTTTGATCGCTGCTGTGCACTTAGGCCTTCCGACAGCTTTGTATTCGATTTTAACTTACTATACCGCCTCACGGGCTATTACTTTCGTGATTGAGGGTTTGGAAGAATATACAGCTGTTAACATTATATCTGCTCAAAGTGAACACATCAAGGAAAAATTGGTAAAAGAAATGGGCAAGGGAATTACGGTATATAAAGGTGAACGTGGCTTTTTAAAAGAAAGTTTTGACGTTCATCACCCGGTTGACATTGTTTTTACCGTCGTCACTCGATTTGAAGTACGGAGACTAAAGAACAAGGTACACGAGGTGGATCCGCAAGCATTCGTATACACCAGTACGATCAAAGAAGCAGCAGGAGGCATCTTAAAAAAGAGAGCAAGAGAACATTAATCTCTTGCTAGGCGATTACCTCGTAAATGTTGACCGGTTTCGCCTTATTCTTAAGGGTAGCTGTTCCAAGAGCTGAAAAGCCGAAGGATTGTTTCGCTTGCTCATAAACATGCTCGGCCACTACAATCTGGCCAGCTTTGGCAGTCGATTGTAAGCGTTGAGCCAAGTTAACCGCATCCCCTATTACCGTATAATCTAAGCGTTTTAAAGAAGCTGATCCGATATTTCCGGAAATAACCTCTCCAGTATTGATGCCGATGGAAACTTCCGGTTTGAAGGAGTGATCGCCTGATTGAATGGCCTCGATGGCCGCTATCTTTTCTTTCGTTGCCAAGGCTGCATCAATGGCCCTATCCAAATGATATTCTCCTTTGAATACCGCCATTACTGCATCCCCCATAAACTTATCCACATGCCCGCCATAAGCGATAATTTCTTTCACAATGGTATCAAATAGATCATTGATCAGCTTTACGACATCATCCGCGGCAACGGTTTCCGTAATGGCCGTAAAGCCACAAATATCAATAAAAACAACGGTTGCTTCAATCGTCTCATTTACCAGTAGACTTTTTTCAAATTCCTGATGCGTCATAAAATTCAGCACATGCTCATCTACATACATCTTCAGGATATTATTTTCTTTGATTGCCTTTAGCGTACCCTTTATTTGTTCTACATGTCCCAATGTTTTTTCGATTGTCAGATCGAGATCATCAAAGTTTACGGGTTTACAAACAAAATCAAACGCCCCACGGTTCATTGCGGAACGGATATTCTCCATATCTCCATAAGCTGATACCATCACCGCCTTAATCACCGGATTTGCTTCGGGAAGTTTGGTAAGCAGGGTCAACCCATCCATACCTGGCATATTAATATCGCTTAGAATAATATCGATATCTTCTTCTTTTTTTAATAGTTCGAGTGCCTCCAGCCCGTCTTTGGCAAAGACGAAAGTGTAAATCCGCTCCCGTATCTTCTTCCTGAACTTTTGTCTGATTAAGAGCTCTAGATCTGCTTCATCATCTACAACTAATATCTTAGCCATGCTTTTCGAGATTTTTTAATTTTTCTTTTAACAAATTAAAATTGAGTGGTTTTGTCAGAAAGTCATTGGCTCCTAATCGCATCGATTGCCGATAGTTTTCTTCGTCTCCATAGGCGGTAATCATCATCACGAAAGGGGGTGTCGCACCGTGTTCCTTTCTGATATGCGACAGCAACTCCAAGCCGCTCATGCCCGGCATGTTAACATCAGATAGGATGAGAACAACTTCCGAATCATCGCGAAATAGATATTGAATAGCCTCCTCTCCGGATAAGGCAAATTCAAACAAAATCTGTCCGCTTTTGATTTCCTTCCGAAACCGCTGTTTAAATAAAGGTTGTATATCTATTTCGTCATCAACAACAAGCACTTTCATGATCTATTAGGTATGGTTATTATAAATTTAGCATATTCTCCTTCAATGGTTTCTACTTTTAACGCTCCTCCATGTATTTTGGTAATAATATCATAACTCATGGAGAGACCCAGACCGGTGCCCTGTCCGGTTGGTTTTGTAGTAAAAAAGGGTTGATATATTTTTTCTAAGACCGCTTTAGGTATCCCTAAACCATTATCAAAAACCGTGATCCTGATAGAAGCCCGCCTACCTTCTTCAATGACATTTTCGGTTGTAACGGTTACTTTTGGTGTAAAAACTTCACCTAACTGTTTTTTCTTCTCATTAACCGAATAGAAAGCGTTATTAAAAAGATTAAGAAAAACCCGACCCAAATCCTGTGGCACTACTTCAATGGCAGGCAGGGTCAACTCAAATTGCGTATCAATGGCAGCATTAAATGATTTATCTTTAGCTCTTAGCCCATGATAACTTAACCTTATGTATTCGTCAGCTAATGCATTGATGTTTGTTACTTCTTTTTTCCCGGTACTACTACGGGAGTGCTGAAGCATACTTTTTACAATACCGTCTGCGCGTTTGCCATGGAAATTAATTTTTTCCAGATTTTGAGTTAAGTCCGCAATCAGGTCATTTGCCTCTTCTTGATGCACTGATTCAAGTGTTTTGAAGGGGCCCTCACGTAATTCATCTAGCAATTCGACACTTACTTCCGAAAAATTATTGACAAAGTTCAAGGGGTTTTGAATTTCGTGGGCGATACCGGCAGTAAGCTCCCCTAAGGAAGCCATCTTTTCAGATTGAATAAGCTGCGCTTGGGTGCTCTTTAACTCGTCTAATGCCACCTGCAGTTCCTCTTTTTGTTTAACAAGCTCAGCTGTACGTAGGGCAACTTCTTGTTCCAAATTGACTTTCAGTTCAGCCATAATCCGATTCTGTGCTTCTTCTGCTTCACGCTTGGCCCGTTCCTTTTCAAGGGCTTTCCGCTGCGTGCTATTTACCAGCCACATACCCACAAACCACAAGAGCCCAAACAAGAGAGCGCTCTCAAAGAAATCATCATGCTTCCGATAGAATGATGGAAACAGGACCTCTGTGAGGTGGGTAAAAAAAGAGAGCACAGCGTATGGCAACATGGAATACGCCAAACTTTTTCCGACACTTAGTTCGGGTCGTAAATGAATCGCTGCCAATAGCGCAAAGAAGCAAAGTTGCAGGAATAAAGTAGCAGAATAGGCACTAGTGACAATATCAAATATGATCAGTCCAATACTTATATAGACACCGATTTGAAGATATTTGGCCAAATCGTAATCTACTTTTTTATAGTCGACCTTTTTTTTAAGGAAGCTAATCAAAATTAACGTAAATATGGGCTCTAGTATCATAGATTGGAGGTTTAGCCTGCAAACAGCTACCGGTAATTAATAAATACAAACTTTTTCTTCAAACTTAGAGAAAATCGTTAGCACCTACAACAACAATTCATATCAGTGGTAAACTTTTCTTCTTGGAACTTTAACCGGACACTAATAAATTATAACGAATATGATTCTTATCTTCTAAAAAACAATCTACTTTTGAAATGAAAGCTATTGAACTATTCTTATATTTAAACTTTTGTTAATATTGCCGTAACTATAAAATTTACACAATTTGATACTTTTGGTGCTATTATCTACAATCCTGCCATGGCGAAGATGTCTTATAAATCATATGATGATCATGAACTGATCCAGCGTATGCTGAGTGACGATTATGCTGCTTATATCGAAATTTATGAACGCTACTCCCGGCAACTACATGCACATGCCTACAAAAGGCTGAGCAATCGGAACGAGGTTAAAGATCTGTTACAGGAAGTTTTCGCAGCCCTCTGGCAAAATCGCTGTTCATTAACCCCTCAGACCCCGTTGGCTGGATATCTTTATGCAACCTTACGCTATAGGATTATCAAACTGATTGCGCATAAAAAAGTCGAGGTCCTTTATTTTGAATCCTTGTCGGCAATCGATACACATGACAATACAACACCTGATTACCTGATCCGGGAGAAAGAAATAGGACAATTGATTGAAAAGGAAATTGTACAACTACCCGAAAAGATGCAGGAGGTCTTTAGGATGAGTAGACAGTCTCACCTCTCGCACAAGGAGATTGCCGAAGAACTTGGACTTTCCGAAACAACCGTAAAGAAGCATGTCAACAATGCCCTGAAGGTATTACGACCAAAATTCGGAACGTTGCTCTCCTTGGTGTATTTCCTCTTTCCTTAATTTTTTTATTTTCTTTTACGCCCTAAGGTTCTGTTGCGGTACTATCTCTATAAAAAACGCAACATGAATAAAAAAACAGCACCTATCCTACTCATTTTCGTGTTCTTTAGTCAGCTCCTAACTTTTGGGCAATCAACAGATTCCATCGCAGTGGTTAGCAAAGAATGGAAAATTAAATCTATCAAAAAAGGCATCACCTGGAAACAAGGCCATTTTGACAAACTCTTTGAAAGCCCACAGGAAATCAACCTGGTGGAAATCGACCTTAAGAAGTACCGCAAGAAAATCCGTCTAGCAGCTGATCCGAAAGAATTAAAAAAGACTTCGCAATTTGCCACGGAAGCCAATGCCTTAATTGCTATTAACGGTGGCTTTTTTGATATGAAAAATGGTGGTTCATGGGATTATGTAAAGGTGGACAACAAAGTGATCGATACCACGAAAAAGAGAACCGATCGCGCCAATGCAATCCTACTGATTAATAAAAGAGCAATCAACATCCAACCCGATTCGTCCATCGACTATAAACAGAGCCAAGTACCGCACATATTGCTGTCAGGACCGCTATTGATACATGAGGGAAAAGATGCGACGCTCGCCAATAATCCCTTTAACAACAACCGCCACCCACGCAGTGCCGTAGCTATTACAGCAGATCAAAAGCTAATTTTTTTCGTAGTGGACGGTAGGAACAGCTTAGCCGCCGGCATGAACTTAAGTGAGTTAACGAAAACGTTGCGCTGGTTGGGTGCAAAAAATGTTATGAATGTAGATGGCGGTGGGAGCAGCACGCTGTACGTGCAAGGGGCCACCGAAAACAGCATCGTCAACCACCCATCCGATAACAAGCAGTTTGACCATGAAGGCCAACGCTCGGTAGCCAATATTATTTACTTAAAAAAATAAAACCAATTTTTTCATTTTCATTTACGCCCTAAGGCGGGGTTACGGTACTATGAATAAAAGCGAAAACCTCTTTTACACATGAAGGAGCATGAAGATCTAAAGAAGCTGTTGAAACGTTACCTAGCAGGCGATTGCACGCCCGAGGAACGTACGCAGGTGGAACAATGGTACGATGAACTGAACATCCATGCGAAGAAAGCTTCTGAAGAACAGATGGAGCGTGATATTGCCGACATACGGAATCGTCTGCCCGGCCCAACCCTTCGTCGAGTGGCTATATGGCCTCGCTATGCAGCGGCCATTGCAGCTGTAATTGTCATCGCCGTAGGCGCATATTTTCAATTCAATCAATCTCCTGGCTTGAAAAGTGTAGACGATACCACGACAGTTTCGAGCCGTCAGGATATAGCTCCCGGCGGAAACAGAGCCACCCTCAAGCTGGCCAATGGCAGCGAAATAACACTTAATGGTCGGTCTGATGGAGAAATTGCGCAAGAAGGCGCTCACGCCATTTATAAGAATGCGGATGGAGAACTGGTTTATCAGCCGGGCGAAGCGGATCACAACAGCCATGAAGCGCCCGTATTTAACACCCTACAAACACCGCGTGGAGGTCAATACCATTTAGTACTGCCTGATGGTAGCAGAGTTTGGTTGAATGCCGCATCCAGTTTAACCTACACCATTAACGGCTCAGCGCAAGAACGGTTCGTGAAACTCGAAGGAGAAGCCTATTTCGAGGTGGCGAAGGATCGTGAGCGTCCCTTTCGAGTTGAATCCAGAGGACAGGTGGTGGAAGTGCTGGGTACCCATTTCAATATTAATAGCTATCCTGATGAACCAATCGTGAAAACCACTTTAGTAGAAGGATCGGTGAAAGTGGTGCCAATCGCTCATAAAGGATCAGTGATACTTCAGCCGGGGCAGCAGGCAGCACTCGACAAAACCAATCACTTATCCGTAAAGCAGGCAGATATTTCAGATGTTGTGGCCTGGAAGAATGGTAAATTCAGCTTTAAACAGGCGGATATCGAGATAGTGATGCGGCAACTATCGCGTTGGTATGATGTCAAGGTGATCTTTAAAGGCAAAAAACCGAACATTACCCTATCGGGCGAAGTTTACCGCAACACCCATGCATCCAAGGTACTGGAAATTTTGTCTTTCTATAACTTGGATTGCCAGATTGAGAAAACTGGAGAAGTCAAACAGATTATCATTCAATAATAGATAGAAGAACAGATGTTTAACCAAAAGCAATACTATGAAACAGTAAAAACCATCAAATGAAGGCTTAAAAAAACGTCTTCTGATAGCAGTCAGAAGACGTAAACATTTGAGCCAATGATTCGAAAAACTTTAACACATTTTAAATTACTAACTCAAACCTTACAAAGTTAATGAAATTAGCATTTCATGCAATGGCTACGCCTTTGCGATGGGCGCCCCCACAGAAATTTAATCAACTGAAATTCATCATGAGATTTCAACTTATTGTCGGTTTACTACTTTCGATATTTATCCAGGTCAGCGCGTCTACCTATGCACAAAAAGTATCATTGAAGGTAAAGGACATGTCCTTAGACCAAGTATTCAAACTTGTGGAGAGTCAAACAGAATACGTATTTCTTTACGACGATCCAAGCTTTACCACAGAGAAAGTCAGCCTAGCCGTAAACCATGCCCCCATAGAACAGCTATTGGAAGCATGCTTAAAAGATTTACCCATATCGTATAAAATTGTTGATCGCAATATTCTCTTTAAACGGGATGAAAGCAAGATCGACTTAGCGAAAGCCAGCCTTCCACAAGACCCGCCCATTAGTGGGCAGGTAAGGGATTCAGTGGGCAGCCCGCTAGCTGGAGTGAGTATTGTTGTAAAAGGAAGCACACGAGGTGTAACCAGCGATTCAGAAGGACGCTTTCAGCTGCCCGTTACCCGAGGCGATGTGCTTGTTTTTAGCTTGATCGGTTATCAAAGGCAGGAATTTACGATGGCAGGACAAAATCGGCTGCAAGTGGTATTAAAAATCGATTTATCAGATTTGGAAGAAGTGGTAGTGATTGGCTATGGCCAGCAGAAGAAGCGCAACCTCACCGCAGCAGTTTCTTCTTTCAAACCTACCGAAGAAAATGCAAGGCCTGCATTAAGCCCCGATCAGCTTATTCAAGGGCGAATGGCCGGTGTGCAAGTGAGCGCGGGATCAGGCAGTCCGGGCACCGTAAATCGGGTATCCATTCGCGGTATCGGCTCTTTGAGTGCCACGAATGAGCCGCTGTATGTAATTGACGGTGTACCGGTAGTAAATCAAAATGCTGCCTTATTGAATTTCGGGGAAAACATGAATCCGCTTGCACTCTTGAACCCGAGTGACATCGAGTCGGTTGAGGTATTGAAGGACGCGGCTTCTGCAGCAATCTATGGAAGTCGCGCCACGAATGGTGTCATCCTCATCACTACTAAATCTGGCAAGGCAAATCAAACCAAATTTGGTGTTGACGCTTTTACAGGTGTGTCGGTAGTCCCCAACACAGATAAAATGAAAATGGCTGATCCCGATCTTTATCTCGCGGTGATCAACGAGGCAATCAACAATTTTAATACACAGTACGGCTACACACCCGGTGCAACCAATTATATGGAGCATAAGGAAAACCCCTTCCCAGGCGAACCGGGTACCGATTGGTTTGATCTGATTACACGCCCGGCCAACACCACTAGCTTGTCGCTATCCTTCGCGGGAGGTACGGAAAAGACCAGCGTTTATTTGTCGGGTAACTACCTCAGTCAGGAAGGCGCTTTCATCGATCAAAAATTTACGCGCTATACCGGCAAACTGAATTTAACGCATAAGCTCTACAGTTGGCTCGAATTTGGTGCAAACACCAGTTATAGTTATTCCAAAAACAAAAGAGTACCCGGATCGAATCTGGGTACCACAATGATGGGCCGTTCATTGCTTCAGCGTCCTTTTGATCGTCCCTTTAAACCGAATGGCGACTACTACCTAGGTGGTACCGACGAATTGATCTATCACAATCCTTTTCAAATCATTAACGAACAAAATGTGTCCCTAGATAATTACCGTTTTTTGGGATCATTCTTTGGAACCGCAACCATTACCGATGGGCTAAAATTCAAAACGATGTTGGGTACTGATCTGACCTATACGCTCGACAATATTTACTATGCAGAAGATCACCCCTATGGCACGGGTATCGGTGTTAAATATGACAATCGTCGTTTTACACCAAACATTCTATGGGAGAATACGCTGAATTACAATAAAACATTCGACAAACTCAGTGTGGAAGGACTTTTGGGATATTCTTACCAGAAAATCAACCTATCCAGCTCCAACATAGAAGGAAGTGGTTTTCCATCTCCTTCCTTCCAACAACTTTCGGTAGCGGCGTCCATTCTTTCGGCGGGCACAGCCCTGACCGAAAGTGCTTTGATGTCCATATTCGGCCGTTCGAATCTATCTTGGGATGATAAATACCTATTGAGCCTATCATTGCGTGCCGATGGTTCGTCCAAGTTCCATCCCGATAAGCGTTGGGGTTATTTTCCTTCGGTGTCGGCGGGCTGGAATGTCTCCAGCGAGCCATTTTGGTCGCTCGCAGGTACAACGGCCAAAATTCGTGGTAGCTATGGCGAGACGGGTAATCAGGATGGCATCAGTAGCTATGCTTACCATGCACAAATGAGCGGAGGGCGCAACTACAATAACCAAAGCGGCATCGGTGTCAGCACCAATGGCAACCGAGATCTGACTTGGGAAACGGCTAGGCAGTATGGGACAGGTTTAGACGCTGGATTCCTAAACGGCAAGTTGAACCTGACTGTAGACTACTTCGTCAAGAAAACGGATAACCTCCTCTACAGCAAACCAGAACCATCTACTACGGGCTTTACTTCTATCATCAGCAATATCGGCTCCATGGAAAACAAAGGTTGGGAATTTCTACTCAATACGCATATTCCGCTAGGTCCTGTACAATGGTCTTCCGACTTCAACATTTCTTTTATCAAGAACAAACTGACATCCCTTATTGGTGATGAAGCATTGTTGATCGGAGCCAATATGACCTTGCAGGTGGGACAGGAGGTAGGTAGTTTTTACATGTACAAACAACAGGGTATTTACCAATCGGACGACGAAGTGCCAGAATCGCTCTATAAAAACGGTGTACGTGCGGGCGATGTAATGTATGAAGACCTCGACGGCAATGGAGCCATCAACGTATCAGATCGACAAATTGTAGGTACCGCCAACCCTGATTTCTACGGAGGATGGAACAACAGCTTTTCCTACAAAAACTTCGACTTCAACATTTTTTTTACCTATTCCTATGGCAACAAGGTATACGCAAGCTATCGCGTCAATACCGATCGCCTAGGAAGCGGTTTTATGAATATGACTAAGCAAGTGGCAAATGAGCGTTGGACTGGTGCCGGTACCAGCAACACCACACCTCGCGCTATCTATGGCAATAGCTGGAACACGCAAAATTCATCACGCTTCCTTGAAGACGGCTCTTATATACGCTTACGCGCATTAAATTTAGGGTATACGTTACCCGCTCGGATAGCCAATAAAATCGGCATGAAACGACTGCGGGTATATGTGCAGGGTGATAACCTTTATCTCTGGACAAAATATCGTGGCTTTGATCCGGAAGTGACGAATGATTTCGATCCACAATTTATCGGACAGGACAACTTGATCTTGCCGCAACTGCGGAGTTTCAACGTCGGAGTTAATATTGGATTTTAATGAGGACTAAAAAATTAACGATGTATAAAACAACTGCAATTACCAACATCATGGCAGTCCTGATGCTGGTACTACTATCTTCTTGTACAAAATTGGATTTCTACCCCCATACGTCGGTGGCACCTGAAATTGTGGGCGAACGGGATATGGATGCCCTGTTAAATGGTATGTACAACGCCGTACAAAATAATCAAGGCAGAGAATCATATATTATGTTTGACTTAGTGGGGGGCAACCTGATTAATGCCTCGGGTGGGAGTGAACTGGCTTTTATTCGTAATATTTTGCGTACCGACTACAACTTGGTCAACAATAACTGGAGTGGTTTATACCAGTCGCTATACCAAGTCAATAACGTGTTAAATATCATGACCAGTCTACCAGAATCCGAAAAGCGCACACGGATCGAAGGTACCGCTCACTTCTTCCGCGCCTATATATATTATAATTTGGTGACCCGCTGGGGCGATGTGCCTTTAATTTTGGAAAATACCACCGAACGTGTATCGCGCGATCCCTCGACTGCTATCTGGAGTCAAATTGAAGCAGACCTAGCGATTGCCCTGGAGAACGCACCTGCCTTTGAAGGCGATTATTATTATGTATCACAACAAGCGGCTAAGGCATTGCTGGCTCGCGTGTTGATCGCACAGAACAAGATGGCCGAAGGTGCACAGGCTGCAGAAGAGCTTATTGTGACAGGGAGCTTTTCCCTGGACCGATTCGACAAAATATTCAGGCATATAGAGAACAAGGAAGAAATTTTCTCCTTTAAGAACTTAACCGAAGAATCCAGTATTACGCTGAGCACTTTATTTTACACCTATGCTCATGACGTGAGCGGTTCTTATGTCTATAAGCCGACAGATGCGGTGATGAACCTATTTGAAGAGGGAGATAATCGCAAGGAAATGAGCATCGCTACCGTGAGTTCGCTGAACGTCATTAACAAATATCCTAGTGGTCAAACTGGAACAGACCCGATTCCGATTATCCGCTTGGGTGAAATGTATTTGATCGCAGCCGAGGGGAAAGGTTTGGCGGGGCTTGCGCGATTGAACGAATTAAGAGCTGCAAGGAATCTCCCGGCAATTAACCCTTCGGGTGAAGCCGAATATCAGGCAGCTGTAGCGCTCGAACGACGTCGTGAGCTGCTGGCCGAGGGTTTTCGTTGGTTCGATTTAGTGCGTACAGGCAAAGCTGTAGAAGAACTCGGTATAGAGGAATATCGGACGAAGTTTCCGATACCTGACTACGAGCGGGAAGTTAATTCAAACCTCACACAAAATGAAGGTTACTAATCTATTATTAGCGTAAAAAACATGAAAAAAATAAAACAGTATCTTTTTTGGTTCATCCTAGGACTTACAGCACTCGTTGGCTGCGAAAAAGATTATACCGGAACTATAAAAATCTTAGACGATACCCGTAGCGAACTGACCGTTCGTTTGCAGCAGAATAGCGCATTGATCCATCATGTGTATACGGATACCACCCTTGAGCTACATCCGGGTGTAACAGAGACGGATATTCACTACCAAGATGCAAATGGCCATACGATGCGAATATTTATATTAGAGGCCGATATGAACCAACCTGATGTCAAGTTACGTCCCTTAACACCCAATGATGCCACAGCCTATGCCCGTCAATCAATTCCAGATATGGTAGAATACATCGCTCCGAGCACTAAAGTGCTTTTTGGCTGCAATGCCGACTTTTTCAATGCCACTACTGGTGAGCCGCGCGGCATTGTATACCTTTCAGGGCAAGCCGTTCGTACCACCATTCCCGCAGGCTGGACATTTTTCGGCCTGAGCAAGACCGGTCAATTGATGATCGGAGACGATTCGGACTATCAAGCACAAAAAGCCGATATTTTCCACGCCCTTGGTGGGCATCAGACCTTGGTAAAAGATGGTGAGCCGGTTAGCCATACAGACACTTCGGTAGAACCACGTACCGCAGTAGGGTTTACAAACGACAATAAGTTGTACTTCGTCGTCGTAGACGGGCGGAAGTATGACTACTCTTACGGTATTAACTTCACCGATCTGGGCCAGCTAATGCATGCCTTGGGCGTAAAGGAATCGGTTAACCTGGATGGAGGTGGTTCATCAACTTTTCTCATCAATAATTCTGTAGATATGACATATGAGGTAAGAAACCGTCCTTCAGATGGCACGCCACGAGCCGTGGCTAATGGATGGGCCATTACCGTTAGTGAAAATTAACTTATAAACCTCTAAAAAGCTTCCTCGTGCGAAGCTTTTTTAGAGGTTTGTAAATTTACGAAATCTATGACTAATAAAACTTCCTAATGATAACACTTTTTTATCTTTCAGTTGTTGATAGCGTAACGAAGTTGAACAACCGGAAATAATTAAACTATTAAAATTATGCTAGAAAGATTTGCAAAATGGGCTGACGAAATTGATCAGGAATGGGCTAGCTATTCAACCTCATATGATAAAGAAGTATTTATCGTATATGATCACTTAAAAAATGAAGTTGCCCGAATCGACTACAATAATGGACGGTACGATATATCTGGCGATGATTTACCCGCGGTTAAAAAATTAACAGATCTAACACAACATAGACATTGACTATCGCCTACTGATTTTAATCTTAAGCGTAAATGGCCCATTATAAGGGTTACCGGCCATCTGATTTTCACTCACGACAATTCTATACACGCCTGGTTCTTTCAGATTGTATTCCATCTCTTGACCGAAAGGTCCGTCTGCAGAATTATCGGGCATAAAGATCTGCGCAATTCTTACATTTCCATTAGGTTCGGCTGCCTTAACAGTAGCAGACAGCTTTCCTAGTATCTTCGTTTCAAAAGAAAACACTATCCGTTTTCCTTGCGCCATCAAAGCCTCTTGCTGTGCACTCCCGTCTATCAAATTAAGCGATATAGAATCTTTATTCGACTGCTCTACGTTTCTTAAAGAATCTGTAGACGAAATTTTTGAAGTATCTGTTATCGTTTCCTTCTTGTTTTTATTATCTGGTTGGTTACAAGCCGTTGTTAACACAACAAGACATAGCGGCAGCATAAAAAAATAGTTGGTAATCTTCATACAGCGTGTGCATTGATACACTCTTTTAACAAATAAACTTGTTATATGTTTTTTACCTATTAAAAGCGTGTGTATTTTCTTGCATATCATTTAATCTTAAACAGCGTTTCAATTTCAAACAAATAATTTGTAGATATTAGCCTAATTATTATCTTTGCCAACACAAATTAAGGGGGTTTAGCTCAGCTGGCTAGAGCGCTTGCCTGGCAGGCAAGAGGTCACCGGTTCGACTCCGGTAATCTCCACTGATTTCATCCCGCAATGCGGGATTTTTTTTTGCCCTGATCGAAAGTAAGCCATTAGCTGCTATTTTTTAAAAAAATCTAAAAGGGAAACAAAAAAATCCCCGCAGTTTTTGAGCGAGGATTTTTCGTTAAGGCTTTTTTAACGGCCTTCTTTTTTTAAGCTTTTCTATTAGTTAAAAGTATACTTAAATCCAATACTGAATCGAGAAGCTTCGAAATTGGACTCATCTGTTAAATTCCACCAAGGTTTCCAATCAAAATGAAAGGCCAGTGGTGCGGAAGGTACCTTATACTCCAAACCTAAAGCCGGCCGAATGGCAAAATAGGTTTTGTTGCCAAACGGTCCGTGATCAACAAAATTAAGCTGTGGCCCTACGCCAATGTACCAATTAAGTCCTCTAGCGCCACGAATTGCTTGGTTATACGAATAATCAGCTCCTAGTAAAACGTTATTATCCGCAAATAAGACTTGCACGTTACCCGCGTCATTTGCACTGAAAAAGTGTTTTAACTGCGGCCCCACTAACGTTCTTCCGTCGCCCAAATCAATACCTAAGCCCAACGCTGTGCGATATTGAGCTTTTGATTCTTGCGCTAAGAATACCAATAAAAAAACTGCCAATAAAGGTAAAAATCCTTTTCTCATAATATAATAATATTAAATTTCACAAAAAGCATCCTAAAGCAGATGCAATAATTGTACTTTTGTAGCAAATTTCTTGCCAAATACACATCACAATACCATTTAACGTATTAGGTCTAATTTCGGAGAAGCATACTGTTTTTCAAAATAGTGAATGGCAACCATTTATGGTAAAATGTAAGAAAAGGAAATTTCACAGTACGCACGTTGACGTATTCAAATAAGAACATGTCAGCATCGGCGTTATTTGTATGTTAAAACTCACAGTGCTCTACCACCAAAGCAGCCGCTCCTAGCAATTGTACTTCCTTTGATAAGTCTGAAACGGCAATCGTAGTTTGTTCTGATAGTCTAGGTATGCAAAATTCGTTAATAGCCTGATGTATGGGCGCAAGCCATATTTTACCAGCTGAAGCACCGCGACCACTTAACACAATCCTCTCTGGGTTCAAGATATGAATAAGCGTTGCCAAACCTTTTCCTATCATCAGCCCCCCTTCTGCCAATAAAGATACCGCTAAAGGATCACCATTCTTTGCTGCCGCTAGCAATTGCTCGCCAGCTAATATATTTTTATCTTTAAAAAGATGCTCTAAGCTTGATTTTGCTCCATTATTGATCTCCCGTTCTGCTTTATCTACCAGCACTGATAAGGATGAATCTACCTCTAAACAGCCCCTCTTACCACAAGAGCATAAATTGTTGGTGTTAGCTAAAGGGATATGACTAAACTCTCCAGCATAACCGTTATGTCCTTTAAATAAGTTACCATTTACGATCATCCCTAACCCAATGCCCCATCCGATATTCACGATCATTACATCTTTATACCCCTTAGCGGTTCCAAACTTCAATTCGGCCATTGCAACCGCCCTAGAATCATTATCAACAAAAACGGGTATATTTAGCTCCTTAGTTAAGTATTTCGGCAAATTTTCGATATCTGGAAAATAGGTGTGATTAACGCCTTTTTTCATATTATATACGCCTGGCATGGCCACACCAATACCGAGTATTTCATCCGTCTCAATATTACTTTTATCAAGTGTTTCTTTAATTAAGCGTATTAGCTCTTTTAACGCATCACTATTATTAGGATTCAAATTAAGACGAAACGACTCAATAGGCCTAACAGCCTGATTACCCAGATCATAAATAGCTAAACGAGACTCTAATTGATCCACTGCCACGGCCACCAAATAACATTTCTTTTCTCTATTAATATGATAGGTAGCTGGCCTTCTCCCTCCTGTTGACGGTGCAAAACCATGCTCTAAAATATACTTTTCTTCTAGGAGCGCTGTTACTGCTGAGGTAACAATAGGAAGGCTTTTATGTGTAAAGGCACATAAGTCAGCAAGGGATAAAGCTCCGCTATAGTATAAATGTCTTAATATAGTTTTTCTAAGATGTTGCTGTTTCAGTATTTTCGCTGTCAAAACTGGTTAGTTTAAAAATAAGTAACTAAATTAAACAATAAAGAGGAAAGCTCCTAATTACCTTTTTATGCTTAAACAAAAATTATATAAATATTCGCTCAATTGCATTGCCAAAAATAAAAACGACCTTTAACATGGCCCCAATGAATTCACAAGTAGTAGGTTGTTCGATATTGGACAGTGATTGTTCGATATTGGACAATAAAAAATGGGAAAGACCTGTAGTCCTCCCCATTTTCCTTAAATTTATATAATAATAATTAAACTTACGCTGTTTCTTCTACTAATTGGTCTAACTTCAGTATTTCACTACTTTGGCTGCGGGTTTTATAAGCCAACTCAGCATTGCTTGCTAGCGATTGACCATATGAAGGTATCATTTCTTTAAATTTGCTTTCCCATTGCTCCGTTTTTACGCGGTCAGGAAAACATTTCTGTAATAACTTAATCATGATGGAAACGGAAGTGGAAGCGCCTGGTGAGGCTCCTAATAATGCCGACAAAGATCCATCCCCGCTGCTCACTACCTCTGTTCCGAATTCCAACACACCTCCATGTACCGGATCTTTCTTTATCACCTGTACCCTTTGTCCAGCAATTTCCAATTCCCAATCTTCTTTGCGAGCAGATGGAACGTACTCCCTCAGCGCACCTATGCGATCATCAGGCGATTGCCTAACTTGGTCAATTAAATATTTAGTAAGCTTCAGGTTATCTAAGCCTGCCGCTAACATTGGGCGTATATTATTAATTTTAATAGACGAAGGTAAGTCAAACCAAGACCCATTTTTGAGAAACTTAGTGGAGAAGCCTGCGTATGGCCCGAATAACAGCGCTTTCTTACCATCAATAATGCGTGTATCCAAATGTGGAACAGACATCGGCGGAGAACCTACTGCCGCTTTCCCATAAACCTTCGCTTCGTGCTGCGCTATTACTTTTGGATTTGTACAACGCAACCATTGTCCGCTAACCGGAAAGCCTCCGAATCCTTTTCCCTCTTTAATATCAGATTTTTCCAACAGGTGTAACGCTCCTCCTCCTGCTCCGATAAATACAAATTTAGCTAAAATAGTGCGTTTACGTTTAGTCGTGCTATTTTTAACCTCGATTTTCCACCTTCCGTCAGGCATTCGCTCTAAGTCCTTCACTTCGTGTGCCAATCTTAATTTAAAATTAGCCTGTTTCCGTAAATAGTCAAATAAATAACGTGTTAAAGCACCAAAATTAACATCCGTTCCAATATCCATCTTTGTAGCGGCAACAGGCTGGTTCGCTGCTCTCCCTTCCATTATTAATGGAATCCATTTTTCAATGATATTTTTGTCTTCCGAATACTCCATCCCCTTAAAAAGATGGTGGTTGATCATTGCATCATACCTTTTTCGAAGGTAATCTACATTATCATTCCCCCATACGAAGCTCATATGCGGAATACTCTTTATAAACTGTGTAGGATCTTTTAATACTCCCTTTTCAACAAGATGAGCCCAAAATTCTTTGGAAACTTCAAATTGTTCAGCGATATTAATTGCTTTTTTTATTTCTACAGATCCGTCGGGTAATTGAGGGGTATAATTTAATTCACATAAGGCTGAGTGCCCCGTTCCTGCATTATTCCATGCATCTGAACTCTCTGCTGCTACTTCATCTAAACGTTCAAAAACTTCTATACTAGCCTCTGGTAGAATTTGATTAAGCATGATGCCCAAGGTGGCGCTCATTATACCCGCACCTATCAATACAGCATCCTTTTCTTGAATGGTGTTTTTATTACTTTTCGTCATTTCAATCTATGAGAATGCAAAAATAACACCAACAAATCATATTTTCTTAAAAAATTGACAAAAGAAACGAATATTTACATATAAAACACAATATTTATGCGGCTAAAAATGTAAATTTATTATAAATGGCCATTTTATTATCTTTTTTTACCACCCCTTCATCATCAGCTTGTTTTGCCTTCTTTCAAGACCTCCCTTGAAATAACCATTTTCTGTATTTCAGATGTTCCTTCTCCAATTGTACAAAGCTTAGCGTCTCGATAAAATTTCTCTACCGGAAAATCTTTTGTGTAACCATATCCACCGAAAATTTGAACGGCATCAGTTGCTACTCGAACGGCTACCTCAGATGCAAAATATTTAGCCATTGCTGAAGCTTTTGTTACCGGAAGGCCCTTGTTTTTCAAATCGGCAGCTTTTCTAATTAATAACTCCGCCGCCTCAACTTCTGTTGCCATGTCTGCAATCTTGAAGGAAATTCCTTGAAAATTAGCGATCGGCTGGCCAAACTGCTCACGTTCTTTGCTATATCTAATAGCGGCATCTAAAGCACCTTTGGCAATTCCTAGCGCAAGCGCTGCAATAGAAATACGTCCTCCGTCCAACACCTTCATTGCTTGCTTAAAACCTTCTCCTTCTACACCCAGTAAATTCTCTTTCGGCACTTTTACATTCTCAAAAATCAGCTCTGTGGTTTCTGAAGCACGCATTCCTAATTTATTCTCTTTTTTGCCGTGACTAAATCCTGGCGTACCTTTTTCAATTACGAAAGCAGAAATGCCACCCGACTCGCCTTTCTTTCCTGTTCGGGCCATTATCACCGCAATATTTCCGCTTTTCCCATGGGTGATCCAATTTTTTGTCCCATTGATTACATAACAGTCTCCTTCGAGCACAGCAGTCGTTTGCATACGCAAGGCATCAGATCCTGTATTCGCTTCCGTAAGTCCCCATGCCCCGATCCATTCCCCACTAGCTAATTTCGGTAGCCATTTATTTTTTTGGTCATCGTTACCGAAGGCTAAGATATGACCCGTACAAAGCGAATTGTGAGCGGCTAACGATAAGCCAATTCCGCCACAAACGCGAGCAACTTCCACTATTACATCGACATATTCTTGGTAACCCAGACCAGCCCCTCCGAAATTTTCCGGCACTAAAATGCCTAAAAGCCCCAGCTCTCCCATCCGTTTAAAAAGATCTATGGGAAATAACTGCTCTTCATCCCATTCATTTACATGGGGAAGTATATTTTTTGCTGCAAAATCCCTAACCATCTCCTTGATTAGGGCTTCATGTTCTTCATCTAAATGAGATGTTTCTCTATCTGAAATCATATCTATTCATAATATGGCCTTATGCAATTATAACCAAATTTTATGTTAAAAAAGAAGTAAAAAACAATATTTATATATAACAAAACAGTTTTTGGTATAAAACATTTACCTATTGATTTTAAACCGATCACTAAAACAGATTATTCGCTATTTTCCTTGTAACATTTTTTACGGGTTGCCGTCAGAACTAAATACAAAACACGCTTATATGAAACCATCATGATTTATTCAAACCACACAGGGGAATGAATAAATCTGATAGCTTCATCACCGCTAAAAAACAAATTTAAAAAGATGAAAAAGATCACCACATTATTGGTTTTTATATTCCTTTACTCTTATGCCTCCTCCTTCGGAAAAGAAAAGCCTAGCGATAATTTTGCTCAGCAATCGGTCCTTTTAAAAATGAACCTAAAAAAAGGGTTAAAATATATTTTCACCACAAATACATCTCAGCTTATTGCTCAGGAAGTAATGGGAAATAAAATGGACATTAAACAACACACAGATATTGACTATATATATGAAGTAATAGAGAGTAATGCGCAGGGCATGCTTATAAAAACCACTTATCAAAATATATTAATCGATACACAAACACCTCAAGGCAACATTTCTTACGACTCTAAAAAGAAGGATAATGCAGACAGTCCATTGAAAAACATAGGCAATATGGTTGGCAAGAGTTTCACGATGCATGCAAGCGCCGAAGGAGAAGTAACACAGATAAAAGGCATGCAAGAAATTGTAAACTCGATTGGGGGAGACGCCACCACCAAGCAATTACTTAAACAACAGTTTAGTGATTCTGCTTTCATTAACATGATGAATATGGCTTTAAATATTTATCCAAATAAGGAGATGAAAATAGGTGAGAGTTGGCAAAAAATTTCGACCGCGGAAATGGCGGGAATGATGAAAATGAACACACAGAACACCTATACCTTAAAAAGCTTGGAGAAAGACAATGCCATTATAGCTGTACAGTCTAATATAGATCTATTGCCATTACCTAATAAAGGCGTACTTGGAAATATTGAATTTAATTTAAAAGGTACACAAAGTGGTACTATCAAATCGCACCTTCAATCAGGTATGATTACAAGCAGTGTAATCCATCAGGAAATAAAAGGGAATGTAAGTGCCCAAGGGATAAAAATCCCTATGACCATTACATCTGACATTACATTAACCGGACGGGAAATGTAATGCGTTCTGAACCGAAAATAATAATCGAATTCAGGTTAATAATGTACAAGAGAGATAAGTTTCTTACTAAAAGGCATTAACCGCTCACGTCCTTTTAGAAAATCCAAACTTATTACGAAGCTAAATCCCGCGACTTGTCCACCGAGTTGCTCAATAAGCTTACTAGCAGCAACCAATGTGCCACCTGTGGCTAATAGATCATCATGTAAGAGTACTTTTGCACCGGGTGCGAATGCATCCGTATGTATTTCAATAGTTGCCGTTCCATATTCCAAATCGTATGATTGTTTGGTCGTTTTGGAAGGAAGCTTCCCTTCTTTTCGTATCGGTATAAATGGTATTCCCAAACGGTTTGCCAGCATCAGACCAAATAAAAAGCCCCTGCTTTCTATACCGGCTATCATATCGAAATCAAGCCCTTCCAGACGCTCAATAAATGATTCAACCACGGCGTCACAAAGTTTAGCATCTTTTAATATGGGTGTTATATCCTTAAACACGATGCCTGGTCTAGGAAAATCAGCAATATCTCTTACTGCAGCCTTCAATAACGTATCAATCATTATTAAAATTTAAATATGGCTCAATTTTACGCAAATAATCTTTATCAAATAACACAATATTCGTTAAATCTTCTATGTTGTTAAATGCCCCATGTTGCATTCGGTATTGCACAATAACTTTTGCATAATTTGCATTGATATAGGGATGTTTTCTAAGATCCTGATAATTAGCTTTATTAATCGGTATCTGCCGAACGTGTTTTCGATCTACCAGCAGAAACGGTTTGATCGTTTCAAATCTTAAAGAGTCCATTCCATATACCTCCTGCAACTGCTCCAATAGATAATACCCCCCCAACAGATTACGATATTTAAGAATACGTTTTGCATATACGGCCCCTATACCTGGAAGCTGCATTAAATCTAGGGTATCTACTAAGTTGATATCTAGAACCGTTGGTTTTTTTATGCTATTTAATGAATGCGCACGCCCGTATTTCGGTAAATTCGTACTGTCTTTCAATGTAATCGCTGTATGCTTAATTGCTGTTGTTTTTATATGAATATAGGGTTCTAATTTTTGATAGTCTGCTTCTGATAATGTGTAAATCTTTTTTAAATCACCCTTCTTATGGAACACCCCACCTTTAGTCTTGTAATTTGTAATTGTCTTTATCTGACTGGGTGATAAACCGAGCTTTCTCCATTCTTCCGCATCAATCCTATTTGGATCAAAATTGAAATAGGAAACCGCCTCTTTAGTGATTTCACCCTGCTGAAGATCGCTTTTTTGTATGATCTCTTCATAGTACTCAGATTCCGGAGCAGCGGTAAGGTCATATAAAACGGGGATGCACCACATACCAAGTGTAATAACCAATAATACCATTATACCATTAAGTTCCCGCTTACTTAAGTTAAAGTATTTCTGGATAAAATACATCGTAGTAAATTATTGCTCTTTGTTTCCAATTAAATAATAAATAGGTATTCCCACTAATACTATTATAAGGCCAGGCCATGTAAAAGTTGGTTGGTAAATCAACAAGCCTATACAAATAGAAATTGCAGCAATTATATATACTGCTGGCAAAAAAGGGTATCCAAAAGCTTTATAAGAGCGTTCTATATCTGGTCGCTTTTTACGTAAAATAAAAACACCCAGAATGGTCAACGCATAAAAAATCAACACTACAAAAACGACATAATTTAACAGATCACCATATTTCCCCGTAAGACAAAGGGCCGATGCCCAAAAACATTGCACCCACAAACCCCAACCGGGTACTTCGTATTTATTCAAAATGGCTGCTTGTTTGAGAAAGACACCGTCATTCGCCATCGTGTAATAAACTCTCGCCCCCGAAAGAATCAATCCATTATTACAGCCAAAGGTTGATATCATAATCATAACAGCAATAATGACAGTTCCAATCTCTCCAAAAATCGCATGAGAGGCGACGACGGCCACCCGATCGGCAGGTGCAAAAGCAATTTCCTGCATCGTTGTTGTAGCCAAGTACATAATATTTGTAGAAACGTAAATAACAGTTACAATCAGTGTTCCCAAAAACAAACTTAAACCGATATTTCGTTTTGGATTTCTAATTTCACCCGCAATAAATGTAACGTTATTCCAGGCATCACTGGAAAAGAGGGAGCCAACCATGGCCGATACAATCCCTGCAAATAGTGCCGCACCGCTTATTTCTAAAAAGGCATTTTCTTGCGCATCCCAAGTTTTTGGAATCCATCCTTCAGACCAATTGGCATGCCATATCTCTGTATTAAACGCACTTATCAATCCCAGAACAATTAGTCCTGCTAAGGATAATATTTTTACGATGGTAAATACCGTTTGTAATATCTTGCCATTTTTTACGCCACGTGTATTAAGCCAAGTTAATACAACTATAACAGCAATGGCCAAAAGCTGTGCTGCATTTAATTGGAAATAGGTAGTTTCCCAAATAATATTTTCATCGCTAACAACTGGAAATAAATAAGCTGCAAACTTGGCGAATGCGACCCCTACCGCAGCAATGGTACCCGTCTGTACAACCGCAAATAATGCCCAGCCATATAAAAAGGCAACTAACTTATTGTATGCTTCTCTCAAATAAACATATTGCCCGCCAGCCTTGGGGTACATAGCAGAAAGCTCCCCATAGCTAAGTGCCGCGGTAAGTGTTATAAGACCTGTTAATACCCAAATAACAATTAACCAACCCGCACTTCCAACCTGGCGTACTATATCTGCACTCACAATGAAAATTCCTGAACCAATCATAGAACCTACCACTAGCATGGTGGCATCTAATAAGGTTAATTCTTTTTTCATTTGGTCTTCTGGCTGCGTGTTTTCCATATAAAGGCGTGCTAATGTTTACCACGAATGTATATAAAATATTTAATGTAACCATAAAAGTATCTGCGCCTTAAACCTAGGCCCTTTTTTACACGACTAATATTGTATGTATCCAATTTTAAAAAAATAAATTTGATTATATCAAGAACCCTCGCTATTTTCGGTGCAAACCATTTATAGACAAGTAATAAACTATTAACTCATTTAAATTATGAATTATTTACAAAGTAATTTAGTATACTTCATACCGGTGCTGGGCCTTATTGGCATATTAATCATGATTATCAAATCTCGCTGGGTCGCGAAACAGGATGCCGGAGATGCGAATATGCAAGAATTAGCCGGGCATATTGCAAGTGGAGCGATGGCATTTTTGAAAGCGGAGTGGAAAATACTATCTTATTTTGTTGTAATTGCAGCCATTATACTGGCCTGGTCGGGCACACTCAGCCCCTACTCCAGCTGGGTCATTGCTATTTCTTTTATAATAGGTGCTGTCACCTCGGCTTTTGCAGGGTATATTGGAATGAACATTGCTACCAAAGCAAATGTACGTACCACACAAGCAGCACGTACCAGCCTTGCTAAAGCATTAAAAGTCTCATTTACCGGCGGAACCGTTATGGGGCTCGGAGTGGCCGGTTTAGCTGTTTTAGGTTTAGGTTCTCTTTTTATTGTTTTTTATAATATATATGTAGTTAACATAAACGGACAGATAAACGGTTTGGAAATGGAAAGAGCGCTGGAAATATTAGCAGGCTTTTCCCTGGGTGCTGAATCTATCGCTTTGTTTGCACGCGTAGGTGGTGGTATTTACACAAAAGCAGCTGATGTGGGAGCTGATTTAGTTGGAAAAGTTGAAGCAGGAATTCCTGAAGACGATGTAAGAAATCCTGCCACTATTGCTGATAATGTGGGCGACAATGTGGGTGACGTTGCAGGGATGGGAGCAGATTTATTTGGTTCATACGTAGCTACCATATTAGCAACCATGGTGCTGGGCAGAGAAATTGTCTCAGCAGATAACTTTGGCGGAATAGCACCGATTCTCTTACCTATGCTTATTGCCGGACTTGGGCTCATTTTTTCAATCATCGGCGCTTCACTTGTAAAGATCAGCAATGAAAAGGGAAATGTGCAAAATGCACTTAATGTTGGCAATTGGACTGCCATTATTTTAACGGCTGTTGCATCTTTCTTTGCTGTCCGCTGGCTGCTTCCCGAAACAATGGAAATAAGAGGCGTTCAATTCACCAAAACGGATACCTATTTATCAATTATTGTCGGGTTAATTGTAGGTGCGCTCATGAGTATCATTACCGAATATTACACCTCCATGTCGAAAAAACCTGTTCGTTCTATAGTAGAACAATCGATAACCGGCCATGCCACAAATATTATAGCAGGCTTAGCTGTTGGTATGCAATCTACCGTACTTCCAATATTGGTGCTTGCTGCCGGTATTTATGGTTCTTATCATTTTGCCGGACTATATGGTGTAGCGATAGCAGCGGCAGGTATGATGGCAACCACGGCCATGCAATTAGCCATTGACGCTTTTGGCCCAATTGCTGATAATGCGGGAGGAATTGCCGAAATGAGTCAGCTACCTGCCGAAGTTAGGGAAAGAACCGATAACTTGGATGCAGTAGGAAATACAACTGCCGCTACAGGGAAAGGATTTGCCATCGCATCAGCTGCTTTGACCTCTCTTGCTCTTTTTGCTGCTTTTGTTGGTATTGCGGGCATTGATCGGATTGATATTTACAAAGCCGATGTGCTCGCTGGATTATTTATTGGCGGCATGATCCCTTTTATATTTTCGGCACTTTGTATTGCTGCCGTGGGTAGAGCGGCGATGGATATGGTGCAGGAAGTTAGGCGACAATTCCGTGAAATACCCGGTATAATGGAGTATAAAGCGAAACCAGAATATAGTCGATGCGTTGAAATTTCCACTAAAGCCTCCATAAGGGAAATGATGTTACCGGGAGCTATTGCACTCGTGGTACCAATAATTGTTGGATTTTTATTTGGTCCGGAAGTGCTTGGGGGGTTGTTAGCTGGCGTAACCGTTTCCGGTGTACTCATGGGAATGTTTCAGTCGAATGCCGGTGGCGCTTGGGACAATGCCAAAAAATCTTTCGAAAAGGGAGCCCCTATCAACGGTGAAATTTACTATAAAAAATCCGAACCACATAAAGCTTCTGTTACTGGCGATACAGTTGGCGACCCCTTTAAAGATACATCAGGCCCATCTATGAATATCCTAATTAAATTGATGTCAATTGTATCCTTAATCATTGCCCCACATATTAACATTAATCAACACAAGACGGTTTTGAGTCAAAACAGCCAAATAATTCACACACAGACAGCAAAAAACATAGAAAAAACGATTTTAGACAAAAAAGAGATACGTTTTCAACAAAAGAAGCTGCTAAAATAATAGTAGCTTCTTTATTTTTAAATAAAAATTGTAGGTTTGAGTCCTGTAAATATCCATATTTTAAAAACATAGGCAAAATTCAACTATAATCACAAACCACAATAACAAAAACAACATTCGATGTTCTATAAGAAATCCATTCCTTCCCTTATTAAAGAAGCTCATGAAAGTGGCGAAGGTACGTTAAAGCGTACATTAACAAGTTATCATCTAGTTGCCTTAGGTGTTGGTGCTATTATTGGCGCAGGTTTATTTTCACTTACCGGGATTGCAGCGGCAGATAATGCGGGGCCTGCAGTAATTCTTTCATTCATTATAGCAGCCATTGGCTGTGGTTTCGCCGGTTTGTGCTATGCAGAATTTGCTTCCATGATTCCAGTAGCAGGGAGTGCTTATACCTACTCCTATGCCACAATGGGTGAATTTATTGCCTGGATTATTGGCTGGGATCTTGTACTGGAATATGCCTTGGCCGCAGCTACGGTTTCTGTAAGTTGGTCACAATATTTTTCTCAGTTTTTACTAGAGATAGGCATTGACCTTCCTGCCAATCTTCTTCATGGCCCTTGGGAAGGTGGTGTGATTAATATACCCGCCATTATGATCGTTTGCTTATTATCTCTTTTGTTAATAAGAGGAACGCAAGAATCGTCTTTCGTTAATAATGTATTAGTCATTGTTAAGATTGCCGTGGTTCTTATTTTTATAGCATTAGGCTGGGGCTTTATAAATCCAGCGAATCATACCCCTTTTATACCACCGAATGCGGGTGAAGTAGCCTTAAAAGCTGGTAAAATTGGCTTCTTTGATTTTTTTAATAGTCCCGATTTTGGACATTTTGGAATTAGTGGAGTTTTGAGGGGTGCGGGTGTAGTTTTCTTTGCCTTTATTGGTTTCGATGCCGTTAGCACGGCAGCTCAAGAAGCGAAGAACCCTCAAAAGGGAATGCCAATAGGCATCATCGGGTCGCTGCTAGTCTGTACTTTATTATATGTTGCCTTTTCATATGTCATGACAGGTCTCGAAAATTATACTGCTTTTGAAGGCGACGCCAAACCTGTTGCTACAGCTTTTGCTAAAACAGGTTATACTTTTCTCAACTTGGCCATGATGATTGCTATATTAGCGGGTTATACCTCTGTTATCCTAGTGATGCTTTTAGGACAGAGCAGAGTATTTTATAGTATGAGTAAAGACGGATTGCTACCAAAATTCTTTTCGGATCTTTCTAAAAATCAAACACCTTGGAAATCGAACATTTTGTTCATGGTCTTTGTGAGTATTTTTGCTGGGTTTGTTCCCGTATCAGATCTAGGTCACATGGTAAGCATTGGCACCTTATTTGCATTCACCTTAGTTTGTATCGGTGTAATTATACTAAGAAAGAAACAACCGGGTCTTGACCGTCCCTTTAAGACTCCTTTAGTTCCTTTAGTTCCTATTTTAGGAATTGTTATATGCGTTGCCTTGATGGCTGGATTGCCAATTGAAAGTTGGGAAAGACTTGCCATATGGATGGCTATTGGCGTTGCTATTTATTTCGGTTATAGTAGACACCATAGCTTAGCTAAGCTTAAAGCAGAACAAGGCTCGGCAGCTGCTGAGTAAGATTGTTGTAAGCAAGGATGATGAAGCCCTTTTTGTAAGAGAAACAATAGGGATATTATCTATTTTCTATTAAACATATTGATCATGTTTTTCAATTTTAAAGAAATTGCATCGATTACCATGATTCTGTTTGCCATAATAGATATACTAGGTTCTATCCCTATTATTATTGATTTACGTCAAAAGGCGGGCAAAATTGAATCCGGAAAAGCAAGTATTGTTGCCATGATATTAATGATTGCTTTCCTCTTCGTAGGAGAAAGCATGTTGAAATTAATAGGCATAGATGTAGCTTCGTTTGCAATAGCGGGTTCTCTTGTTATCTTTTTTATTGCTATGGAAATGGTTTTGGGCATGGCTTTCTTCAAGGAAGATTCTTTCGAAACGGCATCGATCGTCCCCCTAGCCTTCCCGCTGATTGCAGGAGCGGGAACAATGACAACTATCCTTTCTTTAAAATCAGAATACGAGACACAAAACATAATTGTTGGTATATTAATCAACATTGGAATCATCTACATCGTACTCAAAAACACCTATCGATTAGAGAAATTATTAGGCCGTACGGGTCTGGCTGTACTGCGTAAGGCATTTGGCGTTATCTTACTCGCTATTGCCATTAAACTCTTCAGAAGTAATACAGGATTATAACTGAGTAAATGGGGAATTGTTAATTAGTTTAATAGTTAGGTCATTCGATAAGAAATAGATCATGAGCTATTAGTCAGCCACACACAAATTTAAGCTCTACAACCTCACTATCAGCAAGTTTTTATGTTTACATATAAAACCGCTGCCTGATAACTCATTATTGTCCACTATCAAATTAAAAGTTAGACTTGCCAAACAAAAGAAAAATTCATATATTAGGGGAAAACCGAATTTTATATGGAATTATATTACTCTTTTTCAGTACTTATTGTTTTATCAGCTATTTTTTCTTACATAAACGAACGTTTTTTAAAATTGCCGTCAACCATAGGTGTAATGGTGATTGCCTTACTCGTTTCGTTGGGACTAATCCTTACCGATAAAATTTTCCCACATACCTTTCAAGAATTTTCAACCTTTATTTCATCAGTAGATTTTACTGAAGTTTTAATGGGAGCCATGTTAAACTTTCTATTATTTGCTGGAGCGATTCATATACGGTTAAGCGACCTTAAAGAACAAAAGGCTCCTGTCATGATATTCTCAACCGTAAGTGTCATTATCTCAACTTTTGCGGTAGGTTTTATGCTTTTCTATATACTCCAATGGCTGCATATGGGGATTCCGCTAATTCAATGCTTATTATTTGGCGCTTTAATCTCCCCTACAGACCCAATAGCCGTGTTAGGTATACTTAAGCAAGCTGGGGTACCAAAATCGTTAGAAACGAAGGTAGCGGGCGAATCTTTATTTAATGATGGCATTGCAGTAGTTGTATTTATTATTATGCTTAAACTCGCGCAGGGAGAGGATGTAGATTTGTCCTTTAGTAGCATTTCCATGCTGCTTGCGAAAGAGGCTTTAGGGGGTGTCGCGTTGGGCCTTTTACTTGGCTATATTGCTTCGAAGACAATTGGAAAAATTGATAATTATAAATTAGAAGTCCTTATAACCTTAGCTGTTGTAATGGGTGGACACCTGGTAGCAAGCGCCATGCACATGTCGGGTCCTCTAGCTATGGTTGCTGCCGGTTTGGTAGTTGGTAACTATGGACGACAATTCTCCCTAAGTGAAGTATCAAAAGACTATTTGGATAAGTTCTGGGAACTTATAGATGAAATCCTGAACGCAATTCTGTTTCTAATCATTGGCTTTGAGTTAATTATTATTACCAATATAGCTGATTATTGGCTTATTGGTATTATCTGTATTGCCATGGTGCTATTTGCGCGGTTAATCTCCATATGGCTACCGGTCAAAATCATCCCAATGAAAACTAAATTTAATAAGGCAACTATTACGATTTTAGTTTGGGGTGGATTGCGAGGAGGGGTATCTGTTGCATTAGCGCTCTCTATAGATAACGATCTAAACAAAGATTTGCTATTGTCTATCACTTATTATGTAGTGCTCTTTTCTATATTAGTGCAGGGATTAACAATAGGTAAACTTACAAGCAAAGCGCGGCAAATAGCAGGTACTGAAACAATTTAAAAATTATCTATAGATCTTTAATTAACCGGGCAACAAACATTGTATCTGCCCGGTTTTCATATCCTTTCAATAACTCGGTCTCTTCTACTCTTAGTCCCTTTTGCTCGAAAAATTTCAGCTGATTTTCATTTTCATCGGCATACACAGAACAGGTGATATAGATCAGTGGAGCCTTTGGTTTTAAGTGCTTAACCGCCTGCAAAACAATTGTTCTTTGTAAGGTAACAAAATAGTCCAGCCGTTCCTTATTAAAGGAAGCCATCATTTCAGGTGTTCTTCCCCATGTTCCTGAACCTGTGCAGGGTGCATCTACAATAATGCCATCAAATTGCTCATTCCCTAAAACGGGGGAACTGTCTTTTGTAAGGTCAATAATTTTTCTCCTATAGTTCTTTATTTTCGCCTGGTCGAATCTTTCATCTAAATTTCTGAGAATGCTCGGTCGCACATCACTCACCAACAGCTTTATATCAGGATAATGATGTAATAGCAAAAGTGATTTTCCACCAGATGCAGCACAAGCATCCCACCATTGTTCGCCACTCTTAGCTTTAAAATAGCGCGCTGTGCGCTGCGAGGATAGATCTTGCACCTGATATTTACCCTCCAGCTCTCGATATTGATTTAGCTTGGTGCCATTCGGCAGGGCAAGACAATTCTCACCAACTTCTTCATAAATAACTTCCCTATGAATTAAACGATCTACCACAAAGGTTTTTTCGCCGGGGTGAATACGGATAAAAAGAAGTGGTTGCATGAATAAGCTATCAACAAAGCGTTCTTTATCAATCGATGTGGATAGCAATGATATCAATGGAAAAATATCAGCCTGATGAAATCCAAACAAATCCGATAGTAATACCTTTTTTTCTTGAATTGTTTGGTGAATGGATTCATTTAATATCGGATCTAAATGAGCCACCAAATCACTCTCTTTGTTACACAGATATTCGGCAAATAGCAATCTTTCTGTAACAGTATGCTCAGCAAATGATTTTCCTAAACGAAAGTAATTGTAAATCCACCTAGAGGCAATGCGTCTATCGGTAGACCCCATTTGCTTATTTTCTTTAAAAAAAGTCGTCAAAAACCTCGCTAAAGGTTCTTTCTTATCATAAGCGGTCAGTAACTTCTCGAAGGTGCGTAATTGCTGAGGTATGCGCATGTTACTCATGTAGAAGGCTACAATGGCTTGTATGTAGTACCATTAAAACGTAACAATCTGACAAAATTATTAACATACCCCGCACTAGCGCTATGCTTAAAGTCAAATCCCAATGATAGGCCTTTATGCTTTTCTTTGGCAACTCGGTTCACATAATCTTCAGGATATTGAGCAAGCAATCTGCCAAAAAAAACACCTGTATCAAATCCCTTAAAGGCAAACTCCGATGGTATTACCCTGTATAAGTCAAAATAACTTACCCTAAATTTACGCGTTCCGTCATTGGCTTCATCAACAAAATAAGAAGAGCTGATACACGTATTAAGCGTTTTAAGATATTCAGCATTAAAATCAAGTTTACTCCAATTTGGGTGTCCAATGAGTGATAGGTCATAGGCCTGCTCCGTCTTTAATCGATATAGATCAGCTATGAGTGGAGATACAAAATATTGATTGCCCGAGCCATTTATAACTAAATTTTTGCCGGTAACAGCTAAGTTGACTTCTATTTCACTAAGTTCCGCTACTTCTGTATAGTGTACATCCAAAGCATCCAAAGCAATTTTTAAAGGATCGATAAATTTTCTGCTATCTTCATCGTTCGTATTAACGATAATCACCTTACCATCTGTTCCAAATTTATCTGCAATATATTTACTAATTACTTGCGCATGTATTTCAATGGGTGGCGTAACAGTTACTAAATTCTCTACCTGATATCTGGACGGATTACTAGCAGCCAGCGGGGATATTTGTAATTTACCTTTTAAGTTGGCAGCGCTGCTAAATGCATTAATTTCAGTTGGAAAGATAGGGCCTATTACCAATTGCGCTTCTACGATGTCCTTACCTACTGCCAGCTTCTGAACTTCTCCGGTATTGTCTCTAGTATCCAGCACATGCAGCTTGAAATTATCCCCTTCTTTTGCCAGCATATCCAATCCGAGTTTAAATCCCTGATAAAAATCAAGTGCTAAACTAGATCGATCTACGTCCCGTTTATTAGGAAGAGAATCAATTACTTTATCAAGTTGAAAAGGTAAAAGCAGGGCAATATTGTTAAAGCTGATTTCCTTTTTCGCACCGGTCTTCACCTCTTCCTTTTTTTCGGCCTCTTCCGTTTTCTTTGATGGACTTTTTGTCCCTTTTCCCCCACCCGGGCGAAGCACTTTAGGGGCACATGCTCCAAAAAGCATCCCCATAAGTAGTATAACGGCTAATATTTTACTCCCATTCAATGGTAGCCGGTGGTTTTGAACTAATATCATAAACAACTCGGTTTATCCCCTTAACGTGATTAATAATTTCATTTGATATTTTTGCCAATAATTCATATGGTAAATGAATCCAATCTGCTGTCATGCCATCTAATGAACCAACAGCCCTTAATGCAATAACATATTCGTAAGTTCGTTCATCTCCCATCACTCCAACAGATTGAACAGGTAAAAATATTGCTCCCGCTTGCCATACTTTATTATACCAACCGGATTCTCGAAGGTTACGGATATAAATATCATCCGCTTGTTGCAAAATACTTACTTTCTCTGCCGTTACATCTCCTAGAATCCTAATACCCAAGCCTGGTCCTGGAAACGGATGTCGGCCCAATATTAACGGATCGATACCCAATGCAGCCCCTACCCTACGCACTTCATCCTTAAATAATGTATTTAAAGGTTCCACTACCTTTAGTTTCATAAAGTCGGGTAATCCACCAACGTTATGGTGAGACTTGATCGTAGCCGACGGACCCTTAACCGAAATTGATTCAATGACATCCGGATAGATCGTACCCTGCCCTAACCATTTTACTTCTATCCCTTCAGGCAGTTCTTTTTGAACTTCATGCGCAGCTTCATCAAACACTTCAATAAAAGCGCCACCTATAATCTTTCTTTTACGTTCTGGATCGGCGATTCCTGCTAACTGACCATAAAATCTTTCTCTAGCATCGATTCCTTTAATATTCAAGCCCATGTGCTTATAAGAATCCAACACCTGCTCAAACTCATTTTTTCTTAGCAAGCCATTGTCAACAAAAATACAATGAAGATTTTTCCCAATAGCCTGGTGTAGTAGTATGGCAGCAACCGATGAATCAACGCCTCCCGACAAAGCGAGTATTACGTGATCATTTTGAAGCTTCGTACGTAGCTCATTAATAGTTGTTTCGATAAAGGTATCAGGCGTCCAATCTTGTGAACACCCACAAATATTCAGCACAAAATTTTCTATTAACGCTTTCCCATCAAGGCTATGCGTTACCTCGGGATGGAATTGGATACCATACGTTTGGGATCCCTTTATATGATAAGCTGCTACTTGAACTTTATCTGTACTTGCTATAATTTCGAATCCTTCAGGAACATGCTTTATTGTATCTCCATGCGACATCCACACTTGAGAATCAAGTGGTATTCCTTTCAGTAAAGCACTTTCTTGATTAACAAATAATAGATTTGCTCTTCCGTACTCTCGAATTTCAGAAGGTGTTACTTCTCCGCCAGAATGTTGTGCTATATATTGCGCACCGTAACAAACGCCTAAGAGAGGCAATTTTCCATGAAATTGTTGAAAATCTATTTGAGGGGCATCTGCTTGACGTACAGATGATGGACTACCAGAAAGAATAAACCCTTTAACATACTCGTCAATCTCAGGAAGGTGATTAAAAGGGTGTATCTCACAGTAAACATTTAACTCTCTGACACGGCGCGCAATCAATTGTGTATATTGTGATCCGAAATCAAGAATAATAATCTTCTCTTGCATGGGCCAAAGTTAGGTATTTGATTTGAAAAAAACCTACTCTATCACTACTCCCATTGCACAGAATTTTTCAATTCGATCGTTCACTAACTTATCTACTTGCTTTTTATTGAGATCTGTAATATCTTTCAAGATTTGTTCTTTGATAGTTTCAGCTATCTTTGATGGATCACGGTGAGCTCCTCCAAGAGGTTCAGGTATAATTCCATCAATTAAACCATTGCTATACATATTTTCTGCCGTCAGCTTCAAACATTCTGCAGCCTTCTCCTTATAATCCCAGCTACGCCACAAGATAGAGGAACAAGATTCAGGAGAGATTACGGAGTACCAAGAATGCTCTAACATATATACTTTGTCACCGATTCCAATACCAATGGCACCACCAGATGCACCTTCTCCTATGATAATGCAAATGATCGGAACTTTAAGAACAGACATTTCCAACAGATTACGGGCAATTGCTTCCGCCTGCCCTCTTTCTTCCGCCTCAATTCCTGGAAAGGCGCCCATTGTATCTACAAAGGTCACTACAGGTTTACCGAATTTTTCGGCAATTCTCATCAAGCGCAATGCCTTTCTATAACCTTCTGGATTAGCCATTCCAAAATTACGAAACTGCCTTTCCTTGGTATTTTTCCCTTTCTGATGACCGATAACCATCACAGAATACCCACTTATAGTGGCCAAACCACCAACAATGGCTTTATCATCTCCAACATTCCGATCGCCATGAAGCTCTACAAAGTCTTCACAGATCATGCTAATATAATCTAAGGTCTGCGGACGATCAGGATGACGGGCCATCTGCACTTTCTGCCAACCATTTAGATTACTATAAATTTCTTTCCTCGCTTCGTCCAGCTTCCCCTGCAATTCGGCAAGAGTGGCAGACATATCTACCTTTGTCTTCTCCGCCACTTGGTTCACCTTCTCCATTTGCAATACTAAATCAGCAATTGGCTTTTCAAAATCAAATGTTGTTTCCATAAAGAAAATTTGGGGTCGCTAAGGTACGTATTTTTTTTATAGAGTAAAAACTATCCACTTCATCGCAGCGTCCCATTTTCATAGCCTGTCGCAAACCATTGGCATCTAGTTCAGATCGTTAAGTATAATTTAAAATCATTTGATGAAAAACGTCGATCATTCAGCTAACGGTCTATAAAAGAAACAGTTTAGAATATTTCCAAATAACAGCTTACCCAACAAAGATATGCAAATCCTTTCTTTTTTTCGTAAATTCGTCACGCTTTAATAGCTGATAAATGAGTGCAGCAAAATAAGAAAAGCTAGGTTTGTTGCTCCAGAACAGCCCTATAAAGCATATATCATCCATATTTAAAATATATAAAAATGGCATTTGACATAGAAATGATTAAAGCGGTTTACAGTCGTTATGAAAGTCGGATTAGTGCGGCTCGCAAGGTTGTCGGTAAACCTCTTACGTTAACAGAAAAAATCTTATATGCCCATTTATGGGACGGAGAAGCTGGAGAAGCTTATGGTAGAGGAAAATCATATGTCGATTTTGCACCTGATCGCGTGGCCATGCAAGATGCAACTGCCCAGATGGCTCTTCTTCAATTTATGCAGGCAGGCCGTCCTCAAGTCGCTGTACCCTCAACGGTACATTGTGACCACCTGATACAAGCAAAGGTAGGAGCCGAAGCTGATTTAGCGATTGCTAACGACCAAAACAAGGAAGTTTATGATTTTCTTGCTTCGGTATCAAATAAATATGGTATTGGTTTTTGGAAACCAGGTGCAGGTATTATTCACCAAGTGGTTTTGGAGAATTATGCATTCCCTGGAGGTATGATGATCGGTACAGATTCACACACCCCGAATGCCGGTGGTTTAGGTATGATAGCGATTGGAGTCGGCGGAGCGGATGCCTGCGATGTAATGGCAGGCCTACCTTGGGAGCTGAAATTCCCTAAACTTATTGGTGTTAAATTAACTGGTAAATTAAGTGGATGGACGGCAGCAAAAGATGTTATCTTAAAAGTTGCAGGTATCTTAACCGTTAAGGGGGGTACAGGTGCCATTGTAGAATATTTTGGTGAAGGTGCCCGTTCGCTATCTGCAACTGGAAAGGGAACGATCTGCAACATGGGAGCAGAAATTGGCGCCACCACATCAATCTTTGGCTATGATGAAAAATCTGAAGCTTATTTACGTGGAACCGAGCGTGCCGACATTGCAGATTTAGCCAACACCATTAAAGAACATTTAACCGGTGATGAAGCTGTTTATGCTAATCCGGAACAATATTTCGATCAAGTTATCGAAATCAATCTTTCAGAACTTGAACCACATATCAATGGCCCTTTTACGCCAGATTTAGCATGGCCAATATCTAAATTTGCTACTGCCGTGAAAGAAAACGGTTGGCCTGAAAAATTAGAAGTGGGATTAATTGGATCTTGCACCAACTCTTCTTATGAAGATATCAGTCGTGCAGCTTCTTTGGCGGAACAGGCTGTGGAAAAACATTTAATTGCAAAATCCGAATATACGGTAACCCCAGGATCTGAACAAGTACGCTATACCGTAGAGCGTGATGGTTTCTTAGATATTTTTGGCAAGATAGGGGGCGTAGTGTTAGCCAATGCTTGTGGTCCTTGTATAGGCCAATGGGCTCGTCATGGTGCGGAGAAAAAGGAAAAAAATTCGATCATTACTTCTTTCAACCGTAACTTCGCAAAACGGGCCGACGGCAACCCAAATACACATTCATTTGTAGCTTCGCCTGAAATTGTGACCGCATTAGCCATTTCCGGATCACTCTTGTTTAACCCATTAATAGACACGCTTACTAACGAAAAAGGCGAACAGGTGAGGCTAGATGAACCACAAGGTTTAGAACTACCTATTAAAGATTTTGCTGTGGAGGATGCTGGTTATCAAGCGCCCGCAGAAGATGGCAGTAAGGTACAGGTGCTAGTAAGTCCAAGCTCCGATCGTTTACAATTACTAGAACCCTTTAAACCATGGGAGGGAACTGATCTTCTCGGTTTGAAACTATTAATTAAAGCAAAAGGTAAATGTACCACCGATCATATCTCGATGGCAGGACCTTGGTTGAAGTATCGTGGACATTTGGATAATATTTCAAATAATATGCTAATTGGTGCTATCAACTTTGCAAACGACTCGGCGGATACCGTTAAAAATCAATTAACAGGTGAATATGGTCCGGTTCCTGCTACCCAAAGAGCATACAAGGCAGCTGGCATCGATACAGTAGTGATTGGCGATGAAAACTACGGCGAAGGTTCATCAAGAGAACATGCAGCTATGGAGCCCCGTCATTTAGGTGTCCGTGTTATCCTAGTTAAGTCTTTCGCACGAATTCACGAAACGAACCTTAAAAAACAAGGTATGTTGGCCCTTACCTTCCAAAATCCTGCGGATTACGACCTCGTACAAGAAGATGACGTCATTGACATCACCGGCCTCACTTCATTTGCTCCAGAAAAGCAGTTGACGGTTGTATTGCATCATGCTGATGGATCTGAAAACAGCTTTCAGGTAAATCATACTTATAATGCACAGCAGATCGAATGGTTTAAAGCTGGTGGAGCACTAAACATTATACGCAAAAATCAAGCTAAAAATACTTAAAATACAAAGAGGCACTTCACAAGAGTGCCTCTTCTTTCTTTACTTTTGAATCTAATTCAATAGCGGGTATCACTCTGAGATACCAGATTTTCAACAAAACAAAGGAGTGTAGATGACAATTAGTTGTATTCCCTTGGTATGGTCTTCAAGGAATAGCCATTCGCCAGCAAAAAACTGACCTCCAAATCTTCGGGGTAGTAAAAGCTAAGTAACTGTAGATACTTTGAAAGAAGATTTTCATTGTCGTGTCAGTTCTAATAGGCAATGAAGCTTGCTTCGCAGGTTGAAGCCAGGAGCTTTTGGTTACTTTTTGCGAAAACCTCGAGCCTATTGGCGAGAAGCTTGAATGCCTTAAAAAAACAAACAGATGATGAAAAAAAGTAACACGTCATTGATAGCCATTCTAGGCAAACCCGATAATATTAACTAAAACTTCATGCTACCTTAACATGTAAATCATAAGTGATTTCAAACTTTGATAAAAACACATATGGCCATGGAAAGCTTGAATATAGAAATTACCGAAAATCAATATCTAATTAGATTAAAAAAATCTGATTTCGATTTAAATTATTTATATGGCCTTTTGAGAAGTCTTGGAGCGGATACTCCTATTTCTAAAACAGATTTTTTCAAACAAGAGGATGATGACATGATAAAGAGTTGGAAAAACAGTGTGGAACTTGGCGAAAGATTTGATCATCTCTTAGATAAATAATCGTTTGAACATCTTATTTTTTTAAAAAAAAATAGTTTATTCTATTTTTTCCAAAATCATCGAAAATAAGCCTCAAAGTCATCTTTTTCACAACAAACACCTCAACCAGAATCATTTTTCTTTAACTATTATTCAAATCCATTTGCATTATTAAAAAATATTGGTTTATATTTATGCCGAATCAGGGAACTTAAACTTAAAGTTTTGACAATGGGAGATTTTGACAACAAAGAACGGGAAGAAGTTTTTTCAAAAAAGGTAAGAGCAGGAAAGCGCACCTATTTTTTTGATGTAAAAGCCACGAGATCTAATGATTACTATGTAACCATTACGGAAAGTAAGAAAAGATTAGAAGATGGTGTTTTTGTGAAGCATAAGATTTTCTTATATAAAGAAGATTTTGAAAAGTTTGCAGAAGGTCTTAATGATACTGTAGAGTATATTAAGGCACATCAAGAAGTAGTAGAAAAGCGTTATGAATTTAGTGAGAATGGAGTAACCGCTGATTCTAAAAAAGATGATGATTATTCATTCTAACAGACTGCTTAATTGAAATTCAATTAAGAGCCTCAACCATTTGAGGCTTTTTTTATTTTAGCTCATCACTAAATTATGCACAGATCGCTTTTGCATAGTTTAAGAGAAAAGAGATATCAGTCGTAAAAGTTAAAGGAACGTTTAATTATTCACCATGTTGTTCCCTTTAAAAGTGTTCATGAGCTCGCAAAGCTCGGTTTAAGCGCTGATCGCGCATATTCTTCTACTTTGTCCGCAACAAAGTAGAGCAAAATGCCTGGCTGGCTTGTTCCGTTGCAATTCGTGGCTTTCATGCCGGCCGCAAAAGAAGCACCCTCCCGATAAGGCTGGGCTTCGTTCGTCTTTTGCTCTTTTCTCGCTTGCTTCGCCTGAAAAGCACATTATTAGGCATGACAGCTTCCGATTGCTGCCTACACAAACCCATGCCATTTTCGTCCTTCGGGACGTTTATGCCTGCTCGGCAATAGCTCTCCGTTCTACTTTAAATCCGCCTTAGTCAGCTGCGACTTGCAGGTGGATGCACTGCCATTGTAGCAGCTGTCTACAGCGGGAGTCTTTGCTACTTTCTTCGGAAGAAAGTAGATGAAAGTAAACATTCTTTTTGCCCGGTAAAGGAAATAAATAAAACCAGCTATGCAACGGAATCTCCCCAAAATTTGCTTAAAAAAAGAAAGCTACATGTACTTTTACATGCTGCTATTTCTTTGTTGCATTTGAAGAGCAATTTATTTAAGTTTGTTTTAAAAAAAACTAAAATTATGCGCTGGAAAGGCAGAAGAGAAAGTGACAACTTTGAGGACCGCAGGGGCATGTCCGGAAAAGGGCTGGCAGTAGGCGGTGGTATTGGAGCAATAGTAATTGCTTTAATTGTAAGCTTTCTAGGCGGGGACCCTCAAGAGGTTCTTCAACAACTGCAAAATCAAGCGCCTCAGCAACAAGAACAACCCATTGAAATTAGCGAAGAGGAAAAGGAATTAACTTCTTTTGTGAGAGTAGTGCTCGCAAGTACTGAAGACATTTGGAGTCAACTATACAAACAAAACGGTGAGGTCTATCAAAAACCCTCTTTAGTAGTATATAGAGATCAGACATCAACTGAATGCGGGGCAGGCATGACCGCTATGGGCCCCTTTTATTGCCCCGCAGATCAGAAGCTTTTTATAGATCTTAGTTTTAATGACGAACTGAAAAACAGATTTGGAGCCCCAGGAGAATTTGCTATGGCATACGTTGTAGCACATGAAGTTGGCCATCATATTCAACATCTAAATGGTACGATGGCCAAGGTACAACAAATGCGTGGCCAGCTGAGTGAGAAAGAATACAATAAGCTCTCTGTAAAGCTTGAATTGCAAGCAGATTTTCTTGCTGGAGTTTGGGCTCATCATGCTAACGAAGTGGAAAAACTTTTAGAGGAAGGGGATATTGAAGCGGGGTTAAAAGCTGCTAACGCTATCGGTGACGATAAACTACAAATGCAGGCACAAGGGCATATCGTACCAGACGCTTTCACTCATGGAACCTCCGAACAGCGGGTATATTGGTTTAAAAAGGGTTATTCAACTGGTGACCTTAGCCAGGGCGATACTTTTAACAATGATAGATAATGGTATGTAGCTGTTACTAATGCTCATCAAGATGTTTTTCATTCAACAGAAATTCCTCCTATCATCCTATATTAAATACATGAAACAAAACACACATCCTCATAAATCCATCCCTACACTACCCGCTATGCTAAAAGGTAAATGTGCTCGATGTAGAAAAGGGAATATGTTTAAAGGTCCTTTTTCCAATGTCATGTATGAACAATGTGATCACTGTGGCCTCACATTTGAACGCAATCCAGGATACTTTTACACCGCCATGTACGTTACCTATGTTTTTAATGTAGCAGAAATAATTACACTAGGCGTTGCAACGTCTGTTTTATCGGGAGGTTCAGACAATCCTTGGCTATATGTTGGTATCATTATACCAAGCATCTTACTTCTCGCCCCGCTCAATTACCGATACTCTAGGATTATACAAATGTATTGGTTAGACCCTAATTTAAAATATAAGCCCGAATTGTCGACCCGCGAACGGGACACGCCCCCTGCAAAAAATGACTAATTATACATTTCTTGAATTTCTCTTGGCCATGCCCAACACAAGCGCAACAATACCCAGCACCAGCAAAATATAAATTAAATTGCCAACCGCATATACAAAGGTTCCTAGCGCCCAACCGACTAAAAGAATAACTGCTATTATATAAAATAATGTTCTCATAACGCTGTCTATTTAATGTATTATGAGAACCATCAAATAAATATTTTGTTTGAATACATGCCCTGCAATATTCTGATAAATTGCATATCAGAGCAAATTTATCTAAGTTTGCAGATGGAATAAAAATGTTCCTTAACCTTGAAGCATTTATATAATAGAAGACAAGATTTTAACGGTTCAAGCAAATAAACCCCAATGCAGCAGTCAATCTTATTAAGTGGCCAAAAATTTCAAATAACCATACAACGCTTATGTCGGCAGTTGATTGAAAACCATCATGATTTCGAAAATTCGGTAATCATTGGTATTCAACCAAGGGGCATCTACCTAGCCAAACGTATTAAGGAAGAACTTCAAAATATAATAGGTATTGATAACATCTTGTTTGGCGAATTGGACATTACATTTTATAGAGATGACTTCCGTCGCAAAGAAAGCGGCCCACTAGTTCCTAATAGCACATCTATCGAGTTTGTAATTGAAAACAAAAAAGTTATTTTAATTGATGATGTGCTGTGGACAGGAAGAACCATACGCTCCGCCCTTGATGCTATTCAAGCATTTGGTCGGCCGGAGAAAGTAGAGTTATTAGTATTGGTAGATCGTCGTTTCTCCCGCCATTTACCGATAGAGCCTGATTATATCGGCATACAAGTTGATTCCATCAACTCTCAAAGGGTTACTGTTAATTGGCAAGAAACCGACCAACAAGATCAAATAATTTTGTTAACTGAAGATAACAATTAAAACATTTTGATTGCATAAATAATGGCAGACACAGCACAGCAGCTAAGCACCAAACATCTTTTAGGCATTAAGGATCTCTCCACTGACGACATCCATCTCTTACTGGATACCGCACATACTTTTAAGGACGTTATCAATAGGCCAATAAAAAAAGTACCCTCCTTGAGAGATATCACCATTGCCAATGTATTTTTTGAAAATTCAACACGTACACGGCTTTCTTTTGAACTTGCTGAGAAGCGCCTATCTGCAGATGTGGTTAATTTTGCAGCTTCCTCCTCCTCTGTTAGTAAAGGTGAAACACTTATTGATACTGTCAATAATATCTTGGCGATGAAAGTGGACATGATTGTTATGCGACATCCATATCCTGGAGCTGGTGTATTTTTAAGTAAACATGTGAATGCCCAAATCATCAATGCAGGTGACGGTGCTCATGAACATCCAACACAGGCTTTACTAGACGCTTTTTCCATCAGAGAAAAGTATGGGCAGGTGGAAGGGAAAAAGATTGCCATTATTGGCGATATATTACATTCCAGAGTGGCACTTTCCAATATATTATGCTTACAAAAACTTGGTGCCGAAGTAATGGTATGTGGACCAACTACTTTAATTCCTAAATACATTACCTCGTTAGGTGTTAAAGTCGAACATGATTTATTAAAGGCCCTCAATTGGTGCGATGTGGCTAATATGTTGCGTATACAACTTGAACGCCAAGATATCAGTTATTTTCCTTCATTGCGAGAGTATTCAATGCTGTATGGCTTGAATAAAAAGATCTTGGACTCCCTCGATAAAGAAATTACGATCATGCATCCAGGCCCTATAAACCGAGGTGTAGAAATTACCAGTGATGTTGCAGATAGCAAACATTCCATTATATTAGATCAAGTGCAAAATGGGGTTGCAGTTCGCATGGCGGTTCTTTATTTGTTGGCTGGAAAACGTATTTAGTACGTGCGTATGAAGGATTTATTGAACCAATAAAATATATTAAACACATTATTTAACAATAATTGCCGTTATATAAACAGGTTATTAACAATTGTTAGCTAATAGTACACAAAACTTTACATCATCCCATTAATTTAGCATAAAAAGGATTTGAACAATATGTTTAAAAAATTCACCCGTATCAGTTTATTACTTAGCCTTTTATCAAGCACAGCCATTGCGCAACAAAGCGCTTGGCAATCGTTGAACCAAGCCTATAAAACAGGAATGGAATTATATGAAAAAGGTAAATATGCCTCAGCATATAATCAACTAGGCAAAGTAGAAGAGATCAGAACAACTACCACTATACAAGAAGATGAAAGTGATCAAGTTTCTCTTTTAAAAGAGAATGCACGATTCTACCAAGCAGTATGCGCATTAGAGCTCGGCAACCATGATGCTGAAGGTCTTTTTCTTAAATTCATCAAAGACCACCCTACTAGCTCTAATACGAAAGCAGCTTATTTTCAGGTGGGCAGATCTTATTTTGCTCAAAAAAATTATGAGAAGGCGATTGAGTGGTTCAAAAAATTAGATGGAGGAAATTTAAGTGGGGCAGAAAATACTGAATACCGATTTAAACTTGCTTATTCGCAATTTATGACGGAAGATTATAAAGCTGCCAAGCCCCTATTTGAGCGTTTGAAAGATGAAAATGGACAATACCAAGAAGCCTCCGTTTATTATTATGCCTATTTAGCCTATCTCGATGGGGAATACAAAACAGCATTACGTGAATTTGAAAGACTAAAAGGTTCCAAAACTTATGAAAACAGTTACCCATATTACATTTCGGCACTTTACTTCTTAGATAAACGCTACGATGATGTTTTGGCATATATACTTCCAATACTGAACAAAACAAAACAGGAAAACGAAACGGAAATATTTAGAATCGTTGGAGCCACTTATTTTGCAAAGAACGATCTGGTAAAGTCCAAAGAGTATTATGATAAATTCCAGGCACAGGACCAAGGAAAGACACAGAATAATCAGGATGACTATCAAATAGGCTATATTGCCTATAAGAATGGCAATTATGAAAAAGCAGTAAAAGAACTCGAAAAATTGACAGAACCCGATGCCTATTTTCAAAGCGGGATGATTATTTTGGGAGATTCTTTCGTAAAACTGGGGAATAAGGAAAGTGCTAGAAATGCATTTTTTAGAGCTTCTAAATTAGATTTCGACCCTTCGATGAAAGAACAGGGCCTACTCAATTATGCAAAACTTTCCTACGAATTGGAATTTCATCAGGTGGCTTTAGAAGCTACCCAGGAATATTTGAAAACGTATCCACGTTCGAAAAATCTTGACGAAGCGAAGACCTTACTTGCAGAAGTATTACTGAGTACCAAGAATTATAGAGCAGCAGTTGATATTTTGGAATCTATACCAAAACGCAATAGAGATGCGGATGCAGCATATCAAAAAGTTACCTACTATAGAGGACTCGAATATTACAATGAAAGAGCTTTTGAAAATGCCATCTCAATTTTTATGCGCTCTGAGAGCAACCCTATCGAACCTGAATTACTTGCCTTAGCTACCTACTGGAAGGCAGAGGCTATGTATGAAGTGAGAAAATATGGTGAAGCTACTACTAACTTTAGCCGATTCCTACAGTCGCCTGCTGCAAAAAACACAGATGTGTACAATTATGCGAATTATGCGCTAGCATATGCCGCCTTCCGAAATGATAATTTCCGAGTTTCTGCCAATTATTTTGCCAAATTTCTTAATAGTGGTGACCCTATTGAACTGAATACCAGAAATGATGCTATTGCCCGATTAGGAGATTCTTATTTTATGCTGAAAGATTACGGTAGAGCAATGGATCAGTATAATCACTTGATGAGCTCAAAAGCAAAGACACAAGATTATGCACTATTCCAAAGTGGAATCATCAGGGGACTTCAAGGCGATACTGATGGAAAGATTGGCGTGATGACAGATTTATTAGCGAGATATCCAAATTCCAATTACGCAGACGATGCCAGCTTTGAGATTCCTTATACCTTCTTTTTAAAAGGAGAAAATGAAATCGCCATTCAGGGCCTTCAAGATATGATCGAGAAATATCCGCGTAGTAGTTACGTACCAAGAGCATTGGTTACGATCGGGCTAGTACAGTATAATAGTGATAATAATGATGCTGCTGTAAAAACCTTCCAAAGAGTTGTAGAGCAATATCCTACTACTCAAGAAGCTAAACAAGCCTTAAAATCTATTCAAAATGTTTACATAGATAAGGGTGATGCACAGGGCTTTTTAGACTATGCAGGTACCACTGCAATTGGCGACTTATCTACAGCAGAACAAGATAACATTACTTTCCAGGTAGCAAATAATTACTTCTCACGTGGTGATTATCAAGCGGCAATAGATGCCGTAAATGCTTATTTCGATAAATTCCCGAAACCGATACAAGAAAAATTTGCCCGCTTTATCCGAGCGGAAAGTTTGTATAAGACCGGACATCCTCAAGAAGCACTGCATGATTTCAATATTATCTTAAATGATTGGACCAGTGCATACACTGAGCGTACATTATTAAGTGTTTCTAATTTGTATCTTGACCAGAAGAAATATAATGATGCCATTGCGCCACTTAAAAAACTTGAATTAACAGCAGAATACAAATCACATTATAGCTTTGCTATCAATAATTTAATGGTAGCCTATTTCAATATCCATGATTTCGACAATACGCTCATGTATTCCCGCTATGTAAAAGAATATGAAAAATCTTCTGCGGAAGACCGAGCCAAAGCAAATTTATATGCAGGAAAGGCACATATGCTGAAAGGAGATCTAAAAACTGCAAGAAAAGAATTCGACGAGGCGGTTAAAAATAGTCAAACGATCGTTGGAGCGGAAGCTAAATACAGCGTTGGTAAATTGCAGTATGAAGCTGGGGAATATAAAGTAGCACAGGAAACAGCCTTTGATTTAATTAAAAATATGCCCTCTTATGATTATTGGGTTGCGAAGAGCTTTATTTTGTTAGCCGACTGCTACACAAAATTAAAAGACGAATTCCAAGCGAAAAATACCTTGCAGAGTATTATCGAAAACTATGAAGGAGACGATGATATACTTCCGGCAGCCAAAGAACGTTTAGAAAAAATAACTGGTAAAAAAAGTGATACTAAAAAAGTAGACGACAAGAAGAAAAAAAGCGATTCAACTAACGTTGACAGCTTAGAAACCGACAGTATAAAGACAGATTCTATCAGCACAGATTCAACTAAGGTTGATAGTTTAGAAACAGATAGTTTACAAAATGATGCTGTAGCCTTAGATTCAACTGCTACTATTGATAATGATCAACACAATTAATTACTGCGTTAAATATTGAATAGGGTGTTAGTACCGATTAAAATAACAAAGAACAAAACCATGATATTGAAGCCTTCAATGTTTAAATATACATTACTGATTGGTCTTGGATTTTACTCCTTGACAGCTTTTTCGCAAGAAGAAGAACAAATACCCACGGAGGAAACCCAGGGAAAGTTAGGTGAGATTGAAGTAATACGGGATTATAAACCCATTCTGGCCGATGCTGTCAAGATCAGACAAAGCCCGGATTTAACGAATAATCGCAAATACTTTTCGAAACCTAATTATAATATTTTCGATAAAAAACTCGATATTAATACAGGTACACATCGTTTAGAAATACAACAAGTTCCACCAAGCCGACCAGATATATTAACCAACAACTATGCAAAGATTGGTGTTGGTAATTTTAACACCCTATTAGGTGAAGTATACATCAGCAATGGGGAAGATGAAGCTCTTCAAGTTGGTGGATTTATAAAACACTTGAGTCAAAAAGGATCCGATTTCGAAGGACAAAATTTTGGAGAACAAAAGATAGGCCTATTTGGAAGGAGTATACTCGAAAAAATTACGCTTAATGGTGAGGTTGGTTTTAACAGATATGCTACCCGCTATTATGGATTTGTCCCTACCCTTCCAGATCTAAATCCAGATCCGATAAAGCAGCACTACAATGACATCTACATTAAAGGTGAATTAAATAGCAATCACGAGGATAATGAGGAACTATTAAGCTACTCGTTAAAAGCTGATGGCTATCTCTTTGGAAATGCTTTTTCAGCTAAAGAAAATTCTTTTGCACTGAGCGGAAACATTAACAAAAAAGTTAATGCCTTTAATGTGGGAGCAAACATATCAGGAGATTTCACCAATGTGAAAAGCCAGGATTTAAGTTTGGGAAACCATATTGCTCGTGTTAATCCTTATATACGTTTCCAAGGCAAAAATTACAAAATTACGCTAGGTGCTGCATTGGTTAGTGAGTTTGGTGGAGATGAAACCAGAAATAATATTTTCCCTGCCGTTGATGTAGATTTTGCCTTAGTCCCAGAATATGCCAGTTTATATGCCGGTGTTAAAGGAGACGCAGTAAAAACTTCTTATAGATCATTAGCAAACGAAAATCCATTTTTAAGCGAAACACCTTTTATTGATACCACCAACAATACACTTGTTGTTCGTAACATGCTTGAAAAATTGAATGTTTTTGGGGGTATCAAAGGAAATGCCGGTGCAACGCTCGGTTATAAAATTGGTGTATTCTACAAACAGCTTAGTGATGTGCCTCTTTATGCCATTAATCCCAACAACCCTACCCGCTACGATATAATCTATGATAGAGACGAAAAGAATACCGTTTTTGGTTTTGAAGGAGATATTAATTTGAGAATATCGGAAGCATTTAGCTTGGGAGGAAATCTTCTATTCAACGAATATGATATGAAGAATGAGGCCGAAGCATGGTTTATTCCAAAACTACGGGTAGCCGCTAATACCAGAATTAATATTAGTAAGAAAGTTTATATTGACGGCGAATTATTTTTCAACGACGCCATGAAAGCGAAGTCTTACAACAAGTTCGTAGGAATTACAACAGGTGATCCAAATGCGCCAGTTACCGTTTCGATGCCCGCATTTGTTGATATAAGTGCAGGTATCGAATATAGAGCAACAAAACAAATTGGGGTGTATGTAAGGGGAAATAATCTTCTTAGCAACAACTATGAACGATTCCTCTACTATCCGCGCTTAGGATTTAATGTAATAGGTGGCGTAAATGTTTCTTTTTAATGTTTAACATTTTTAATTTTGCCAGCCGGAACTAAAGAAAATAAGAATGCTTAACATTGGCCAGTATCTTCATAAACTATTACTTGTCCATCAAGAGGTGGGAGTTCCTGGCATCGGCATCTTTAAAAGCGAGCGTGTTCCTGCCCGCTTTGACGAGATCAAAGGAACATTTCTTCCACCATCAAACCGTTATTCGTTCATTCAGCATGAACCTGTTGATCATTATTTAGTAAACTATATTAGTAAAACAGCTGGGCTAAACCTTGAAGATGCAAACGAAGCGCTTGAAAAAGCAACGGTAAGCCTTGTAACAGAGATCGGTAATAAAGGTGAAATCAAAATTGATGAAATTGGTTACCTTAAAGAACAAGAAGGTGCATATGTGCTTGTTCCCTTTGCTCCTGATAGCTTTTGGGGACTACAGCCGGTAAAAGAACTTATTTCAACGCCTAGCACAACAAGTGAGTCAGAAGTGGTTATTAACGCTGATGAACTAACAGCTGAAAAAGGCGTCGCTATACAAGCGGAAGAAACACAGGAAGCACAAAACACGTTCGAAGAGAAATCGAACAACGGCAAAATATGGGGATGGAGTATTGCAGCTCTTTTGTTAATAGCTGTTTCATCATTTTGGTGGTATACTAAAAACCAGTCGAAGACAAGTGTTCAATCGCTTCCGATAGCGCAGCATGATGGTAAAGAAACTAAACCATTGATCGCTACTGATACAGTCGCCATTCAAAATGATACTATAAAAAAGGTGATTGATACCGTCCCGGCTAAAAAGAAACCACTGATACAAAAAGCTTCTAAGACATTGCCGTATAGCATCGTACTAGGTTCATTTAAAACGATGGACCTCGCTATTAAGCAAGCAGAATATTTTAGAACTATCGGTATTGACGCCTTTGTATTAGAAAGCAATATGCCCTATAATAGAAAGAAAATCTGCTATGGATTATATGCGACCAAAGAAGAGGCTAAAAAACAGTTGGAGAAAGTAAGAAATGACATAAATCCAGAGGCCTACATATTTCCATAAAGAAGGTACATTATTAAGCATTGACAACAAAAATTTAAAGCAAACAGAATACATCAAAATTATTATTTTATAAAAACATGTTTTTATTACAAGTAACAGACACCCCAGCAGCATTGGATACGATGCTTACGCAAGCTGGACCATCTACAGCACCAATCGACGAATTAAGTTTACTGGACTTACTCATTAAAGGGGGATGGGTAATGCTACCAATTGCTCTCTTAGCTTTTTTAGGCTTAGTTATATTTATAGAAAGGTATTTAACAATTAAAAAAGCTTCCCGATACGACTCTAATCTCATGATTCAGGTAAAACAGAACATCATGTCGGGAAGACTAGAGGCCGCTTTGGCACTATGCCGTAACAGTAACGGTCCTTTAGGCAGAATGCTTCAAAAAGGACTTACCCGTATTGGAAGACCCATCAAAGATATAGAGGGTGCTATAGAGAACGTAGGTAAGTTAGAAGTTTCTAAGCTGGAAAAAAACATTAATGTGTTAGGCATTATTGCAGGTATAGCACCGATGTTAGGGTTTGTTGGTACAATCATTGGGGTTATTACAATTTTCCATGAGGTGTCTTTAAAGGGAGTGATAGAAATAGGCACTGTTTCGGGAGGTTTATACACAAAGATGGTTACTTCAGCATCAGGTTTGATTATTGGTATTATAGCCTACGTCGGGTATCATATTCTTAATATGATGGTAGATCGACTCATATTACGTATGGAGACAGATGCAATAGAGTTTATTGATCTTTTAGAAGAGCCTGGCAGCTAGTTATCAATAGCATCGTATAAATGATTTTCAAATGAATTTAAGAAAAAAACATAATAGACCAGCAGCAGAGGTTCACACTTCTGCCCTGAATGACATCATGTTCTTCTTGCTGTTGTTTTTCTTATTGGCTTCTGCTGTTGCAAATCCTCAAGTAGTGAAATTATTACTTCCAAGATCCCAGTCAGGAGAACAATCAGTAGCGAAACGTACAATAAGCTTGTCAATTAACAAAGATTTGCAGTACTTTGTAGAAAAACAGCAAGTACCTCTAGACCAGTTAATGCCCACTTTACAGACTTATGTACAAGAAGGGCAGGAGTTAACAGTTCTTTTATACGTAGATAGAACTGTTGCCATAGAAGATGTAATTGAAGTGATGGACGTTGCCAATAAGTTAAAGATTAAACTGGTATTGGCTACGGAACCAAAGGAGAAGAATTAGAAATTAATAATCGGAGAGAGAGATAAATGAATCATCAGCATAAGCAAGAAAACAACTACCCGAAGGCGTTTGCCATTTCAGGGGGAGTATTTGCAGCACTCCTACTGATGAGTTTTTTCTGGATGTTGAGCCAGCCCGTAACAGAATTTGGAATGGGAGGACTAATCGTAAACTATGGCACAACAGATGAAGGGATGGGCGACGATTATATGAGCTTAGATGAGCCATCAATGGACCCAAATGCCAATAAAACCCGTCCAGATAAGGTTATTCCAAATGAAGAACCTACACCGGTTGTTTCACAGCAAACAAGTGACAAAACAGTCGTTACGCAAGATGTTGAGGATGCGCCGGAAGTGGTGACGAAAGAAAAAGTAAAGCCTAGCTCAAATACTCCAACGGTTACACCTGAAAAAAAAGAAAGTAAACCAACCGTTAATCCGAATGCCCTTTATACGGGAAAAAAAAATAAGGGTGCAGGTATTGGTGATGGCACCGGAACAAAACCAGGAAATCAAGGAAGCGAATTAGGTAATAATATGGCTGCCAATTATGGCGAAGGTGGTTCAGGTAATGGCTTGGTAGGCTTACCTAATAGAACCTTTGCTGTGCGACCGCAGATAGAAGACAAGGGCCAACTTTCAGGCCGTGTAGCAGTAGAAATTACCGTGGATAAAAATGGTGTTGTAACCCGGGCTAGAGCCGGAGCAAAAGGCACAACCTTATCAGATGCTACACTATGGGAAAAATGTGAAGCTGCGGTAAGAAATGCCCGCTTAAATGCTACCGACGGTGGGCCAGATCTTCAATCGGGTATCGTCGTATTTAACTTTAAAGTGAAGTAAACAGCTGAGCATTAAACTTCATGAATTACATCGAGGTAATTGATTATTTATATAGCCGTTTGCCAATGTTTACGCGCGACGGCTCTTCTGCTTTCAAAAAAGATCTAACGAATATCCGAAAATTTTGCGAAGCCTTAGAGAACCCTCAACAAGACTTTAAGGCTATTCACATTGCTGGGACAAATGGAAAAGGAAGTACGTCGCATATGCTAGCAGCCGTATTACAATCCGCCGGCTATAAAACAGGCTTATATACCTCACCTCACCTGCTCGATTTCCGCGAACGGATAAAAGTAAATGGTGAAATGATTCCCCAGCAAGTTGTGGTAGATTTTGTAAAGCGGCATAAATCATTGATAGAAGAAATAAGACCCTCGTTTTTTGAAGTCACCGTAGCAATTGCCTTTTATTATTTCTCTGTCTCAAAAGTAGATGTCGCGATTATTGAGACTGGACTGGGAGGTCGTCTTGATTCCACGAATATCATCCAGCCTGTACTGTCGGTCATTACAAATATTGGCTTCGATCATATGAATATGCTAGGTAATACGCTCACTGAAATCGCTCATGAGAAAGCCGGTATTATTAAAGCAAACACACCTATCATTATAAGCGAACGCCAATCTAAAATAGATACTGTTTTTACAGAATACGCACACCGACTACATGCACCTATAACCTTTGCTAGCGATCAATGGTCTATACGCTCAGTCGAACTTCATCCAGCAAATCAGCAAATAGAGGTCTTATCCAATACGAACTTGAATGATCAACTTGTTCTATCATTGGATCTCAAAGGAAGCTATCAGCAAAAAAATGTTTTAGGCGTACTCACCGCAATACATCAACTGAATCAATTAGGTTTTAACGTCGACCAACAGACACTTATCAAAAGTTTAGCTTCCGTTCAGCAACTTACAGGTTTAATGGGGCGCTGGCAAACATTATCTTCCAATCCACTTACCATTTGTGATACCGGGCACAATGAAGATGGCTGGCAGGAAGTCCTTAACAACATTCAATTAACAGCATTTAACAACCTACATATGGTAATCGGTGTGATGCGGGATAAGGATCTTGATCATATGCTTACATTACTGCCTAAAAATGCCACATATTATTACTGTAGCCCACCCTTTGAAAGAGCTTTACCTGCTGATGAATTACAGGTTGCTGCACGCAATTTCGGCTTAACTGGTAGTGCTTATGACAATGTAATACAAGCCATAAAAGACGCACAAATGAATGCAGCTCATCATGACCTAATCTTTATTGGCGGTAGTACATTTGTAGTAGCAGAAGCTTTACCTTTATTTATAACAAAGTAAAGGTAGAGCTTCTGTTATTTATTTTTATTTCTCTCTAGATAAAGAATAAGGTAAGTCATTCTCCGTTACTCCACGAGTTTTGTTAGGCTGGTTGTTCATATCAAAGTCAACCACTACACCGTTAATTAATTCGCTGTGTTTAAAATAACTTCTGCTGTAAGATTGGCCGTTCAACTTCACCTGATTAACATAACGATTATCCGCGCTGTTATTCGAAGCATTTAAAACGATCTCCTTCCCATTTTCCAGTTTAATTTTGGCGTATTTAAATAGTGGAGCCCCTAAGACATACTCATTGATGGCAGGAGTTACTGGGTAAAAGCCAAGGGCAGAAAACACGTACCAAGCAGACGTCTGCCCGTTGTCCTCGTCCCCACAATAACCATCAGGTGTAGGAAGATACATTCTATTCATGGTCTCGCGTACCCAATATTGAGTTTTCCAAGGTTCATTAGCATAATTATATAAATAAATCATGTGCTGAATAGGTTGATTCCCATGCGCATATTGCCCCATATTGGCAATCTGCATTTCACGTATCTCATGGATTACTTGTCCATAGTAACTATCATCAAAAACTGGCGCAAGTGTAAATACTGAATCCAATTTAGTTACAAATGATTCTTTACCTCCCATTAGGTCCATGAGTCCTTGTACATCATGAAAGACAGACCAAGTATAATGCCAGCTATTTCCTTCCGTAAAGGCATCTCCCCATTTAAACGGATTAAAAGGTTTTTGGAAGTTTCCATCCTTGTTTTTGCCTCGCATTAACCCCGTCTCTTTATCAAAAAGATGCTTGTAATTCATGCTCCGCTTACGGTATAATTCAATTTCTTTTTTAGGCTTATTTAGTTTTTTAGCTAATTGATAAATAGCAAAATCATCGTAAGCATATTCTAGTGTTCTTGCCGCATTTTCATTTATGTCGACATCGTATGGCACATAACCCAGTTTCTTATAAAACTCTGCTCCTGCCCTACCAACAGCGGTTAATGGCCCGGCATTATTGGCTCCATGCAATAATGCTTCGTACAGTGTCTCGATATCGTATCCTCTAAGCCCCTTCATATATGCATCTGCAACGACAGATGCTGAGTTATTTCCCACCATTACACTGCGCAAGCCCGGACTTGCCCATTCAGGCAACCATCCGCTTTCTTTATAGGCATTTGCAAGCCCCTCCTGCATCTGAACATTTACCTCTGGATAAACAAGGTTAAGAAAAGGAAACAAACATCTAAATGTATCCCAAAATCCTGTATCAGTAAACATATAGCCCGGTAGCACTTTTCCGTTATAAGGACTATAGTGAACCACTTTTCCGTTTGCATCGTATTCAAAAAACATTCTTGGGAAAAGTAATGTTCGATATAAATTGGAGTAAAATGTCCGAACCTGATCAATAGATCCACCACCTACTTCCACTTTACTCAATGCTTTATTCCAAACTGCTTTCCCCTCATTCTTCAAAGCATCAAAGTCTTTGTTGCCAATCTCATTCAAATTAAGCAACGCTTGTTCGTGACTGATAAAGGAAGAAGAAACCCTAATATTAACCTGCTCTCCAGCTTTTGTGAGCTTAAAACCCACAACAGCACCAACATGATCATCAGTTAATTCCAACGCATTATCTTTCAATTGATCTCCGCTAAAGCCCGCCACACTGCTAAAGGGTTTATCAAATTCTAAAACGAAATAGTTTTTAAAATTTTCAGGTACACCTCCACTATTTTTTGTAGAATATCCAATAATTTTATTTTCGTTAGGAAGAATTTTTACATAAGAACCTTTATCAAAAGCGTCGATTACGATATAGGCGCTGTCTGTTTTTGGGAAAGACACGCGGAATCGCGCGGCTCGCTCAGTAGGTGTGATCTCTGTCTTTACATCATGATCGGCCAGGTAAACGCTGTAATAATACGGTGTTGCAATTTCCGCCTTGTGAGAAAACCAGCTGGCCCTATCATCTTCTTTAAATTTAACGGCTCCCGTAATGGGCATAATGGAAAATTGTCCGTAGTCATTCATCCACGGCGAGGGTTGATGTGTCTGTTTAAAGCCACGTATTTTATCGGCATCATAACGGTACATCCAACCATCGCCCATCTTACCCGTTTGTGGCGACCAAAAATTCATGCCCCAAGGTAATGCGATCGCTGGATAAGTATTTCCCGTTGAGAGACTTGGTTTAGACAAGGTGCCTACCAAGGTATTTACATAGTCGACCGGACTGGATACGTTTTTAATTTCCTGTCCACAAAGCGTGGTAAAAAGAAAGAAAGAACATAAAGAAAGTAGCGTCTTCATCAGATTGTAGTTTTTTTAAGAAGGTTCACAATGTATATAAAATGCTAATATATAGAAAAGAAATGAATTGCTAAAACGTTAAAGCAATTCTAATAAATGAATTTAAAATGTTCGAAAGTCCTTTTAAATTTTCGATGAGAATTTTTGTAATCTAATATTGAGTGAAATTAAAAAGTATCTTGCCAATCGATTATTTCTCATATCGAAAATATCGTTTCCAACGATCTCTCTTCGTACACCGGTATTTTTATTGAACAAATCAAAGCCCTGCAACCTGATTGCCATCATGTCATTTTGTAGAAAAGATTTTTCGACATAAACATTCAATATAGTTGGATTCGCATTTATATAATTGCTATAACCAGCATTAATCCGTTGGGAAAAATCTACACTTAATATCCATTTTTTGGGCAGATAGCCCTTCCCTCCAAAACCCAAGCTGAAGGTATTTGCGCTCGCGTCGATAAACGAAGGGATGTTGTATTTTATTTTATTAACCGTATAACTACTTCTCAAATCTGCTTCTAAAAGATCTTCGATTTGAAAATTCATCTGTACATTTTGCGTAAAAACCATGTTTCTCCCTACATTTCTTACACTATTAATATAGGTCAAATTATTAGTGTAGTCTGCAGATCCGTTAAGATTAAGTGTAAGAATTCGTCCTGCCACTGGCGTACTATAATGGTAAAAACCTCTTAAATCGTAGAACCCATTGGCGTTTAAAAACTCTGTTGCCTGTATTGTGCTGTTTGGTGTACTTATTCTGTTTGTTACAACCTTATCCTGTACATGCGTAAAAGAAAAATTGGTAAATAATGAGCTTCCGCTTTGAATACTAAAATGTCTGTATTGCAGGCTCAGCATATTCATAAATTCCGGCTTTAAATTTGCATTACCCACTACAACGTATTGTGGATTAGACACATCTCTTACAGGTTGTATTTGCGTAAATGCCGGTTGATTGTTTTGACCTCGATAATTTAAAGAAAGGCTGCTCGTCTTATTTATATTATATTGCATTTTAGCACTTGGTACAAAATTTAAATTATTTATATGCGTAACCACATCTCTTGAGGGTGTTTTACCATCCAACTTTGTAGGCTGTAATGCAAAACCAAGTGTATATTTCAGTTTATTAATATCCCCCTGATAATTTATACCAAATTGATGTGTTTGAAATAAATAGTCATAATCAATACTCAAAGAATCGATAAGCGTCTCGTTGAGAGAAAGTGTATCTACATCAAAAGTGTTTCTTGCATTTGCGATAGAATTTGTTTCGTATTGATAATTAAACTCAAGGTAACTCCGTTTAGTTACAGGTTCTGTATAAGACATTCCAAATAAAAATGTTCGATTATAGCTAAAGTTGTTTACCTTTTGCTTAAATACATCGTAATTTTTGTTCGGAGAATTGGCATTGGAATCCAAACTCGCAGTTAAATCCATTACATCATCGTTACGATTTCGCTTAAAATATTCTATTCTCGATGTCACATTAAAATTCCTTCCACGTTTAGGGAAACGATGATTGTAAAATAAATCTATGTCAAAATTTGGATCGGAGGTACGACCGTTTGTATTATAGATTCTATCAGTGAATGCACTTCTGCTGCTAATCGTGCTATGGCTTTCAGATAGAAGGTCACTAGAGAGATAGGAAGCAGTAGGCGTAACCTTTAAATAATTGGCCGTGTCAATATTCGCCTCAATTGTCCAAGTTAACCTATGTTTAATATTATCGGCTTTAGATGTCACCTCATCGAGCGAGTTTATGGTGCTATTTTCATAAATACTTTGCAGTTTTGTTGTTCCCTGGGTTTGGTTTAATCGCTGCGTGTACGTATATCCACCGTAAACGGTTACACCTTTTGCAATATCGTCTCTATAATTAATGCCTATAGAGTTCGCTGTATTAATACCATCTTCAGCATCTACCATGCTATTGAGATCTGTTCCACCTCTACCACCCGCCCCGCTCACATCACCAAAGCTAAAGAGGCTGGTATTTGTATTATTCGCAGATCCAAGCACGGAGATCTGTTTACTTCCGTTAAACTTGTTAGCAGAAAAGCTCCCAATGTATCGATTGTTTACCTTATTATCATTCATGTCCATACCACCTCCAGCCGTAAGTTGCCCAAAAGCACCGTGATTTCGATCTTCTTTTATGGTTACATTCAGTACTTTTTCAGGTTCCGTGTTTCTAATTCCAGTGATGTTGGCTTGATCTCCATAATCATCTATTATTTGTACATTTTCAACAATTTCGGCTGGAAGATTGCGAGTAGCTGTCAAGACATCACCATCAAAGAAGTCCTTCCCGTTTACCCTCACCCTCGTAACACGTTGTCCTTGCGCATCAATATTACCGCTTCGATCTACCTGTATACCCGGCATGAGCCTAATCATTTCTTCTAATAAAGCATTCGCCCTGACTTGATAAGCCTTTGCATTGTATTGAATAGTGTCCTGTTTTATTACGACAGGTACCACGCCGTAAATGGCAATCTCCTGGAGTTCTTGTGGTTGTTCTTTCAAATTTACTGTCACCAACTCGGTTATAGGCAAAAGCACATTCGAGGTATAATGTCTTTCGAATAGCTGAAAACCAATTAGACTAAAGCTTAATTTAAAATCATTTGCCGCTACTGTACTGAATACAAACCGCCCATGTTCATTCGTGCTAACCATCATTGTGTCTTGCTTAGCATACAATCTTACAGTAACACCGATAAGCGGCCTGCCCGTTGAATCCTGTACAACTCCACGCACTTCTCTTGTTTGTATCTGTCCTTTTGCTGCAACAAAAAAGAACAAAATCACTACTATACTTAACAAGATTCTGTGCATATTCAATACAACCCTATTTTTGGCTTTAAATAAGTAACGACCAACAACCCCAAATCTTATTTAAATTATTGATTAAGTTGATTTAAAGTCTATTTTTAGTGAAATATAGCAATTAATTATGTTTAAGCAACAAAAAAAGGGTTATCAATTTTAAAAATTGATAACCCTTTTTTATCTGTAAATCCAGATCTATCTCGCCTTCTAAGCAAATACGGTACGACTATTCTGCGTTATAAGTAACTTTTGGAATATGCTTGTCGATTTCCCAACGGCCAGTACCTTCTTCACCAATTACATCAAACATCTCCAAAATTCTCCTTGCTACATATTCTTCCTCAATTTGTTCCGCTAAGAACCACTGGATGAACTGAAAAGTAACAAAATCTTTCACTTTAAAGCACTTTTCAGCTATATTATTAAATTGAGCTGTCACATGCATCTCTTGCTCTAAAGCCGTCTCAAATACACTGCGGAAAGATTCAAAATCATTTGGTACATTGATTATTTCAGGAGATATAGCTTTGCCACCACGGTCATTGATATAATTAAAAAGTTTAAGCATGTGCCCGCGCTCTTCTTCTGCTTGTTTTGCAAAATAGCCTGCGCTAAAGTCAAAGCCTTGATCATCACACCAAGAAGACATTGCTAGATAAATAGCAGAGGAATGTGCCTCAACCTTCACCTGATCATTTAATATTTTTTCTATTTCTTCGTTTAACGAAGTTTTTAATCTTAGTAAGTCTTTCATTTGTTTATTTTTTATTTTTTTGTCCGTTGGAGCCTTTGATGTGAAAATAATCATATCCTTAAATGGTCAATGATTTCTTCATCATGTCAGGTTCACATCAAATAGCAAAAATCAATTCCATTCGATTTTTAAACCATGTACAAAGATAACAGAATAAGATCTTAACTTGCTTAAAATAAAAGCAATACGGATTCAGTCTAAATTAGATATTTAGAAAAGTAGGGAAACAATACAATTATCCAATTATAAGGGGAGATGTTGGAGCAGCTTTTAAACAATCCTTTATAATGCCTGGAAGCTCCATCATAAATTTTGCACCCTGCATTAACTCCTTAAGATTGAGTACATCTGAAACGCTTAATACAAAACAACGTTGTGATCGAAATGGCATTATAATGGTAAAATCGGCTCGTGGAGACGGGTCGAATAAAAGCTCGCTAAGGTTTATTTCTTCAATTTTCCTTCGTAGATGTAAAAAGTCTGTAACCTTGAAAGGCGTACAATCTCCAGCAAATTCTAACCAATAGCAATTTTTATTACTGCACTGCAAAACAGCTCCAAATTCAGTTCTAAAAACTTCTTCTAAACTCGCAAAACCACAAAGCATATTCTATAAACTCTTATTTCCAATCTACGAATGCGAATATAGCAACTATATATAATCAGTCCAAATTAATTTACCAAAAATTACAGAATATATTTAACTCTTTTATTAAATGATACCATAAAGTACTTCTCCTTTTACACCTAATGCATCTACCCTTTTTTCAACAGTTGGATCTTTATCAAGAGAAGGTGCATGATGCGGTTTGCTTCTTGCATCAATAATAACAGGCCCATTGCAACCCCAGTGCTTAAATTCCACGAAACTTCCTACACCATAAATATCATGCGAAGGGTTACTTCTAGTAAATGTAACCCACAGAAAGTTGTTTACGTTCGCTGCAGTAAACCCTGCGTCATCACACAAAACGATGAGTGCAATTCCCCCAAAATGCATATCGGCCATTTCTTTAGCTCCTTGTTTCACTAATTTATCGGTCTCTTGATAATCAATGAATGCAGGAGCATCTACAGCCAGCACACCAGGCATTACTAATTTAAAGTGATCAAAAGGACGAGGCAAAACCATATTTCCCGGCAAACTGCTCCAAAGCTCCCTTTTCTTTTCACCGGCGGCAGCAAATACCACTTTAGAGCCTGCATTAAGATCTTCACCTGTATAATCCAAGGTGTCGATTGTCGTCTTTGTATGAAAATGTAAATCTCTAGTTGGATCAAACCTTTCGAAGATATGTTTTAAGAAGTTTACTTCGTCATGAATATCTAAATCAGGATCATCTTCCTGCGCTGCGATGAAGAGATATTTAGCCAAGCTTAACTGATTCTTACCCAGTATTTGATTAGCTATTGTTAAAATTTCCTGTGGGCGTTTTAATTTTAGATAGGGTGTGTATCGCTCTGAACCAATAGCAAACAAAAGTGGATGCACGCCCGCAGCATCTACTGCATGAACGGCATGTAAGCCGTTAATTTCCTGCGGGATCGCTGGGCCACTAATCTCATGGATTAATTGCCCAAAACTGGTATCTTCCTGAGGCGGTCGTCCTACTACGGTAAAAGACCAAATGGCATCTCGGCGATGGTAAACCTTATGCACCTTCATCAGTGGGAAAGGATGTGTTAAACTATAATAACCTATATGATCACCAAAAGGGCCTTCAGGTTTATTTTCATTAGGATAAACGGTGCCGGTAATTACGAAATCTGCATCTGCAGAAATACAGAAACCCTCTTCATCATAAAAATATCTAAACCTTCTATTACCTAAGGCTCCTGCAAAGATTGTTTCTGAGAGCCCTTCCGGTAAGGGCATAACCGCTGATAGCGGATGCGAAGGTGGGCCACCAACAAAAACACTTACCTTCAAGGGCTTACCTTGTCTATTAGCTTTTGATTGATGCACTCCGATGCCCCTATGAAGTTGATAATGTAGTCCAACCTCTTCATTCAATTTATATTCATTACCTGCTAATTGAATTCGATACATACCCAAATTTGCGTTCATTATCCCCGGTTTATCAATATCCTCTGTATATACCTGCGGCATCGTAATAAACGGCCCGCCATCTAAAGGCCAATTGACAATTTGAGGCAGGTTGCTTATTTTTGTTTTCCCGTAAAGTATTGGAGCGGCATATCTAGTTTTCATGGGTAAGGCCGACAAAGCATTCATAGAAACACCTGCATATTTGAACGGATGCTTTAGTGCACGCATCGGGTCCATTTTTAAATCAACCATCAACTTCATTTTGTTTAGTGTATCTCTAAACATGAAGCGCGACCTCTCGATGGTGCCAAAAAGGTTAGAAATGGCCGGAAATTTACTTCCTTTTACATTCTCAAACAAAATGGCAGGCCCCTGGTGTTCATACACCCTTAAGTGTATAGCGGCCATTTCGAGGTAGGGGTCAACTTCTTTCTTAATACGAATTAAATGGCCATTGTGTTCCAAATCTTTTACACATTCCGCCAAACTTTTATATCCCATGAATCTGTGAGTTTCTCAAAGGCCCAAAATAGATAAAATGCATTTGATATGCAATTAACGACGCTATGCGATGGTGATTTCTGACGATAGGTAAACATCCTGAACCAAATTCAACAGTTCTACTCCTTCTTCAAATGGTCTTTGAAAAGCTTTTCTCCCCAATATTAGTCCGGTACCTCCCGCTCTTTTATTTATGACTGCACTTTTTACCGCCTCAGCTAAATCTGTTGCTCCTTTAGATTCACCTCCTGAATTAATTAATCCGGCCCTTCCCATATAGCCATTAATTACCTGATATCTACACAAATCGATCGGATGAGAAGAGCTCAGTTCTGTATACATCCTAGGATCGCTCTTAGAAAAGCCTATTGCAGTGAATCCGCCATTTGTTTCCGGCAGCTTTTGCTTCAAAATATCGGCTTGTATAGTTGCTCCTAAGTGGTTCGCCTGACCAGTTATATCGGCAGCAGTTTCGTAATTCACTTGATCTTTCTTATACCCATTATTACGGGTATAGCACCATAAAACGCAGGCCATACCTAATTCATGGGCTCTTTCAAAAGCTTCAGACACCTCTATTATCTGTCTACTCGATTCTTCCGATCCAAAATATATAGTTGCTCCCACGGCCGTTGCTCCTAAATTCCAGGCGCCTTCAACAGACCCAAACATGATCTGATTATACTTTGTAGGATATGTTAGTAACTCATTATGGTTTAATTTAACTAAGAACGGGATCTTGTGGGCATATTTACGAGAAAGCATCGCTAAATTCCCAAATGTACTAGCCACCGCATTACATCCGCCTTCGAGGGCTAATTTTATAATATTTTCAGGATCAAAATACATTGGATTAGGAGCAAAAGATGCACCTGCAGTATGTTCAATTCCCTGATCAATCGGTAGAATTGAAATGTAACCTGTATCTTTTAGTCTACCATGCCTATAAATAGCGGCTAGCGACCGTAAAACTTGTACATTCCGATTGGAGGGAAGGAAAACACCTTCTATAAATGTTGGGGAAGGCAAATGTAGCTGGTCTCTCTTAACAGTACGGCATTTATGTTTCAACAAATCATCTGCATCTGTTCCTAACAACTTGTATATCTTTTCGAAACTCATGTTTATTTCTTTTGCTTGCTTAGCATAACAAACAAAAATCACTATAGTTCTGATAATTTCTAGAGATATACTTAATAATCAATTTCCCATTACGCGGAGTAACTTAGAAAAGATTTTAATTTCCAGCAAATTGAACAGCTTCAACACCAAATTTATTTAGAAAGTCAACTCCTTCGTCAGACGAAAGCCCCTTATATGAAGCGTAAGAATACTTATAAAAGACCTTAATAATTCCGGCAGAATAGATTAAACGTGCGCATGGTAAACATGGAGATAAAGTAGTATATAAAGTAGCACCCAGCAAACCAGCTCCATTTTTTACTGCATATAAGATCGCGTTTTCTTCTGCATGTAGCGCCAAAGAGCAGCTCCCCTTTGAATCGCGCGCACATCCTTCTATAGGCCACTCCTGGTCACAGTTATGCGTTCCCGAGGGTGGTCCGTTATAACCAATTGATATTATACGTGTATCTTTTGCCAGCACTGCGCCTACATGTGCTTTAACGCAGTGAGAACGTTCAGCCAGCTCTAAAGCCAAATTCATAAAGATCTCATCAAAACTAGGTTTCGCCATATTAATCATTGTTACGTTTCAAAAGTGTTACACGGAACGGTATCTGTGAACAGATTCAGTATAAAAGAGTCTTTTATCTTACGATAAAACGCTACAAAAATAAAGAATCCTCCATTCACTTAACTCAAAACAACGTGAGATTTTTCTGTTAAAACTTTCATTTAGTATTTTTTTTGTATTATTGCACCTCAACCAAGTAATGGAAAAACATGATTGAAGTTATCGTTTCTGGTGTTGGTTTGGGGATTATTTTATCATTCTTAACTGGCCCAGCATTCTTCGCATTACTAAAGACAAGTATAGAAAAGGGCTTTTACGGAGGTATATCCTTTGCTTTTGGTGTATTTGTTGCAGATATTCTTTATGTTGCATTATCACTGTATGGCTCTTCATATATAGCAAGGGAAAGGGAGATATTGTTTCCTCTTGGAATAATAGGCAGTGTGGTTCTGCTGGGTGTTGGCATACATTATATCTTAAAGAAAGTCACCATTAAACGAAGCAAATGCCTTTCTAAACGGGAACACAGCGGTTACTTTATTAAAGGATTCGCTATGTGTATTTTCAATCCTACGTTGTTGTTATATTGGATAAGCGTTACGAGTGGTGTAGTATCTATTAGCAACGATTTTGACTTAAAAAGAATTATTCCATTCTTTGCTTGTGTATTACTTACGCAATTGGGTATCGACTCAGTGAAAGCCTTTTATGCTGACAAATTGAGTCACAAAATCGAAGAGTGCACGTTAAATAAGATAAATAAATTTGCAGGGGCACTCATCATCGTATTTGCCCTGCGGCTGATGTACGAATTAGTCTTCACCCATACCATTATTTAATTCATAACTCTTTTCTCTCTCCCCTCAACATTACTTTTTCTGTGCAGAAAGAATGTTTATTTTATTTGAATTTATCAAGGTTTATTGTTCGTCCTACAACACGATTGCTTTCCGTTGCTGATAGCAACGAGGTCTTCCACTTTTGGTCGCAAAAGTGACAAAACTCGCCGCTGTACCCAGTAGCTACAATGCTAGTGCCTCCACCTGCAAACCGCTACTGACTAAGGCGGCATTTCGAGCAGAACGGAGAGTAGTTGCGAACAAGCACTAACCGTTGCGAAGGACAAAAATGGCATAGGTTTGTGAAGGAAGCAATCGGCAGTCAAACATGCTAATATGAATTTCCTAGCGAAGCTATCTCAAATAGAGCAATAGATAAATGAAGGGTAGTGTTGTGTGAGGGGATGTCTTCTATTGCGGCCGAGCATGTTGCCACGGATTGCAACGGAGCAAGCCCGCCAGGCACTTTGCTATACTTTGTTGCGGACAAAGTAGAAGAATATGCGCGATCAGCGCTTAAAATAAACGTTCCTTTATTAAAGACAATATGTATCTATATTATAAAAGAAAAGGTCGGAATAAAATCCCGACCTGATACATCTAAATTTTTATTTATTATGCCGAGTAATAGGCTCTCACATTCTTTCCTTCTACCCAATTCATAAAAGCTCTATTTACTACTTTGTTTCCTCCAGGAGTTGGATAATTACCAGAGAAATACCAATCGCCCTTATTCTTTGGACAAGCAATATGTAAATCTTCCAGCGTCTGATAGATAACCTCTACCTTAGCATTAATACCAATAGGTGTTACAATACGTGCAATTTCCTCAGAGATCTCCTGATAGGTGAATGGTTCATAAATTGCTTTGACATGGTTTTCAACCACTTCTTTATCCATATCTAAAGACTCAACGCACTTTTGGTACACATCATCTATAATATAGTTCATACCATTTTTACGTAAGAGCGAAATGGCCGCTTCAAAGGCTACAAACTCACCCATACGAGACATGTCGATCCCATAACAATCCGGGTAACGGATTTGTGGAGCTGAAGAAACAATGATGATCTTCACAGGGTTTAAGCGGTCTAATATCTTCAATATACTTTGTTTCAAAGTTGTACCTCTTACAATGGAGTCATCTATTGCGACAATAGTGTCTTCTCCTCCCTTTACAACACCGTAGGTAGTATCATAAATATGAGCGACCATATCCTGCCTGTCAGCATCTTGCGTAATGAAGGTTCTAAGTTTTGCGTCTTTAATGTTTAATTTTTCAAAGCGCGGACTTATATTGAGCATGTCCTCTAATTCACCATCTGATATTTTATCCGCCCTTTTTAATAAAGTATCCTTTTGAAGTTTACGCACAAAGGCATTAATACCATCCATAACGCCATAAAAGGCCACTTCTGCTGTATTAGGAATAAAAGAAAATACGGTGTTTTTAATATTTTTGCTAACAGCATTCAATATCGCTGGACACAATAAACGACCTAGCTCCTTTCTCTCCTTATATATTTCGGTATCACTACCCCGTGAAAAGTAAATACGTTCAAAGGAGCAAGCTTTTTTCTCGACAGGCTCACGAAACATTTCTTCGGTGATCGTCCCATCTTTCTTGATGATCAGTGCATGTCCGGGCTTAATTTCCTTAATCGCATCAAACTTCACATTAAAGGCTGTTTGAATAGCAGGACGCTCAGAGGTTACCACCATTACTTCATCATCTTGATAATAATAGGCAGGCCTTATTCCGGCAGGATCTCTCATAACGAAAGCATCACCATGGCCAAAAATCCCACTGATGGTATACCCCCCATCCCAAGTTTTTGCAGACCGTCTAAGAATCTTTGCAACATCCAGATTCTTCGCAATTAAAGCACTAATTTCAACGTTTGAATAATTTTCCTTTTTAAATTTATCAAAGAGCTCCTGGTTTTCAGTATCCAAAAAATGTCCGATTTTTTCAAGTACTGTGATGGTATCTGCCTGCTCTTTTGGATGTTGTCCAAGTTCGAATAATTGCTCTAGTAGTTCGTCTACATTGGTCATATTAAAATTACCTGCAATTACGAGATTACGGCTCATCCAATTGTTTTGCCTTAAAAAGGGGTGGCAGTTTTCAATGCTATTCTTTCCATGTGTTCCATAACGCAAATGCCCTAACAGTACCTCTCCGACAAAACTCATGTTTTCTTTTAGCCAATGAGAATCTTGGAACAACTCCGGATCAGATTGCTGTACGGCAGCAAACTTGCGCTGTACATATTCAAAAATTTCAGAAACAGCACTAGCCCCCATCGCACGATATCTGCTGATATAACGGTTCCCGGGCTTTACGTCAAACTTAATGGTTGCAATACCCGCGCCATCTTGCCCGCGGTTATGCTGTTTTTCCATCAATAAATAGAGTTTGTTAATACCATAGAGAGCCGTACCATACTTCTCTTGGTAATAAGAAAGAGGTTTAAGCAAGCGAATTAATGCTATACCGCACTCGTGTTTAATTGAGTCACTCATAGTTGGGATTGAGCACGCAAAATTACGTATTTATACAATTAAGCAAAAGGAAAGCTCCTAAAAAATAAACAGTACACTGTAAAATTAATCATAAGCCCATTCCCAGGGCATAAAAGAATATACCGGCCAATGAATCGGCCGGTAAAAAATTATAATTTTTCGCCATGCTGGCTTATATCCAAGCCCAACTCCTCCTCTTCTGGAGAAACCCGTAATTTACTAATTGCATTGGTAATACGTAATAGAATAAATGCAACAATGAAAGTATAAGCAACCGAACCTATTAAACCTATCACCTGTGCCCAAAACAAGGAACTTTCACCAAAAAAAAGTCCATTCGTACTAATGGCAGGGTTTACAGCTTTAGAAGCAAACACACCCGTTAGAATCATTCCTATCATACCACCTACACCGTGACTTGGAAATACATCCAGCGTATCATCTACGTTGGAACGCGTAGTTCGCCACTCAACAAGTAGATTACATATAATAGACGTCACTACACCAATAATCATAGAGTGAGGTATTGTAACAAAACCCGCCCCTGGTGTGATGGCTACCAAGCCTACAACAACACCAATGGAAACACCCATTGCAGTCGGTTTTTTTCCACGAGCAGCATCGAAAAAGATCCAAGCTAAAGCAGCAGCGGCGGAAGCAGTAGTAGTAGTGGCCAGTGCAGAAGCAGCTAATTCATTGGCTCCAAAAGCAGAACCCGCATTAAAGCCAAACCATCCAAACCATAGAAGTCCCATTCCTATAAGCACGTAAGTTACCCTTGCCGGGTCATGGCCATTACTATTTCCTTTTTTCAGAAAAATGGCAGAAACAAATGCTGTAACACCTGCAGACATATGCACTACTGTTCCTCCCGCAAAATCCAGCACTCCCATGCTCGCCAGTAAACCCTCAGGATGCCAAGTTGCATGCGCCAAGGGCGCATAAATAAAAATAAAGAATAAGCAAACGAACAATATATAAGAAGTAAAACGTATCCGCTCTGCGAAAGCCCCGGTAATGAGTGCTGGCGTTATAATTGCAAACTTTAATTGATACATTGCAAACAGCGCAAAAGGTATAGTGGGTGCAGCTGGCCAGTTCGGTCCATCAATAACGCCATTGAACATAAAATATGTTAAGGGGTTTCCTATAAGGCCGTGCCATGATTCACCAAAAACTAAACTAAACCCAAAGACCACCCATATAACAGCTACCAAACACATACATATAAAACTCTGCAGCATAGTAGATATTACATTTTTCTTTTTTACCATCCCCCCATAGAAAAAAGCTAATCCCGGAGTCATAATTAACACCAAAGCAGTTGAAGTCAACATCCAAGCCACATCGGCTCCATTATACTCGATCTTACCTACGTCATTGACAGGAACACAAGGGTAAAACAAACAGATTAACACTAATAACAATAAAAGAATAAAAGGAATAGTAGATTTTTTAGTATTCATAATAAATTATTTTCATCAAACAAACCATTTCTCAAACAATACTACCACCATTGGTTATTATTTTCACATTTTGCAATGGATAACTCATAACGGCTTCATATTTTGGCCAAATATAGGTAATATGAAATAAAATTTTCAAACAAAATTCACAAAAAACCAAAAAAATTATTAAAAAAATCTATAAATATTATAAATTTAACAAATAATCGAATATTTTGTTATCTCATTGCTATTACCAACAAGCATTTCCATTCAAATAGAAAAGAAAAAGATCTCGACAGTGTTTGTTCAACGAACAATTTAAATATTTAAGAGAATAGCGGGAGAAAGCCCTAGCAACAAGCTTAAAAAGGATAGAATAAGAGCAATTACAAACAAACCGTTTAGAGGAAGTTTATTTGGCAAAGAGCTATCTTCTTTGCTGCTACTTCGTAAAAAAGCATTTAAAGGAATTTTAAAATAGAAGAAAAGTGCTATAACCGTGGTAATAGCGCCTGTTATCACTAATACCAGCCATATATACTGTCCATCGCTCTGGAAGGCCGTTAATGCTGCCGAAAAAGCCAATAGTTTAGCTACAAAACCAGCAGTAGGCGGTAAGCCAGTCAAAGAAACCATCAATAGGGTCATAGCAACCATTGTTGAAGGATAATTACGTCCTAAACCCTTATAAGCAGACACATCTGTTAAGCCAAGCCCCTCTTCTAGCCGATCTGCCAGCATAAATACCCCCATGTTCATTACCACATAGGCTGCTAAATAAAAAAATAATATTTCGAAGGATCGCGATGGGTTTGTTAGGATAATCATTAACAAAAAACCGGTATGCCCAATAGAAGAGTATGCCATCATACGCTTTACATTACTTTGCCATAGGGCGGCAAAATTACCCAATATCATACTCGCAATAGCAGCAAGCGCTAAAAGAATAAAAACGACCCGTGGAAGTGTTTCATAACCATTTGCGGGCCAAGTCAACACAAATCTCCCTAGCAGCGTAACAGCTCCTATTTTAGGTGCTGTGGATAAAAAAGCTGTTACCGGTGTTGGCGCTCCCTGATAAACATCCGGACTCCAAAAATGGAAAGGCACGAAAGAAAGCTTGAAACCAATACCTGTTAAAACCAGAAGCATGGAGATCATAAAGGCAGCTGGAGGCATATTAGTCAGCCCTATTAAATGAGATTTATCGGTAAATGTCAGCGTACCCGTATATCCATAAACTAAAGATAGCCCATAAAGCATTATTGCGGAACAAATAGTACCAAATAAAACATATTTCAAGGCAGCCTCACTTTGTTTTTTATCCTTCGATAGATAACCAACCATAATATAAGAGCCAATAGATACCATCTCTATCGAAATATATGTCATCAGCCAATTTACCGCCATCGTCATCATGTTAAGACCGATATGCACGGCTAATAAAATACTTAATAGGTCGTCCACCTTTTTATAGTGTGAACGGATTGCCTGGTTATAATGTATAAAAACAACAAAGAGTAAACTAGTAATCGTGATCAGTAATTTCAATTGCGCTCCATTACTATCAGGCAGGATCATCCCAAAAAAGACAGGTGTTTTTGCAGGCCAAAAAATCTGATTAACCGTAAAAAGGGCCGTAAATAGCAACCCAACAACAACTATCCACCATGATATTATATACCCCTTTTTTAAAAACACACCAGATAGAATGCTCAATAAAAAGGTAAGCGTCAATAGTAATTCAGGTAAAAGAAAGGGCAAACCTTCTATTACCTTGTTTAATAAACTACTTATATGTGGTGTATATTCCTGCATAAACTCTTTCCCTTTAGGCTATTTACTGATGATAGGTATTTACCAGGTTGATTAGAGAAAGTACAGAAGCGTTAATTTTATCAAAAGCAAGCGAAGGTATAATGCCTAATACAAGCGCCAATCCGACCATTGGCACCAGCGCGATCGCTTCGCGTCTATTCACGTCATATAGCAATCGTTGCCACTCTTCTCCGCCTTTTAACCTGGTATTTCCAAAAAACATGCGCTGTAAGGTCCACAAAAAATAAGCAGCACTTAATAGAATGCCAACAGCCCCGCCTATTGCCATCCATCTTGGTATCAAACCATTAACACTTTGCGCATTAAAGGCACCTATTATAGTGAATGCTTCCGCAATAAAAGCAGAAAAACCCGGAAGACCTAAAGAGGCAAAAAAGCCAATAGCAACAAACGCTGTATATGTTGGCATAAGCGTAGCTAATCCCCTAAAATTGTAAATCATTCGGTCATGCACCCTGTCATACAACATGCCCACCAGGAAAAATAACATGGCTGATAAAAAACCATGGCTGACCATCTGAAACATAGCGCCACTTAATCCCTCTGGAGTCAAAGACGCTACACCCAACAACACAAAACCCATATGTGACACAGATGAATAGGCCACAAGCCTTTTTAGATCTTGTTGTGCTAATGCATTCAAAGCGCCGTACAGAATGGAGACGACACCAATAAGCCCTAACCACCAAGCGCTGATCCACGCGATATCAGGAAAAATACTGAAGCAGATACGTAAGATACCATATCCGCCTACTTTTAATAGTATGCCCGCTAAAATAATAGATATAGGTGTGGGAGCCTCCACATGAGCATCCGGCAACCAAGTATGTAAAGGTACTATGGGCACTTTGATAGCAAAAGCTATAAAAAGGATAATGAAGCCCAATAATCTCGCTGAAACACCAAATAACTCATAATTTACCAGAGGAGAAAAGATAGATCCCTCACTAAAATTGGCCGGATTCATCATGTGCAACATATTAAAAGTATGATGCCCTGTACTTGGATCTGTCACTGAAAAATAGAGCCCGACCATTACCAATAACATAAATACAGATCCTAGCAAAGTATATAAGAAAAATTTAATAGCAGCATACTCTCTTCTCGCACCTCCCCATATTCCAATTAAAAAGTATAAAGGCAATAACATCACCTCGTAAAACACATAAAACAAGAAAAAATCGAGTGCGACAAAAACGCCCATTATGGCGGTATTCAGCAACATAAGTAAAGCAAAAAAGCCCTTTAACTGTTTATCAATATGCCACGATGCTATTACAGCAATGAGCATAACGAGCGCTGTTAAGAATAAAAACAGAATAGACAAACCGTCCACACCAACAAAATAATCAACTTCAAGTAGGCCTAAACTACCAAGGTTCAATCTTATCCACGGTAATTTTTCCACATATTGGTAAGTATCAACTGTGTTAACTCCTGCTAAGGCCCCATTGAACTGTCCATATAGATAAGCAGCAATCACCAATTGAACAACACAGGCGCCCAAAGCGAAATACTTATACATCGTTTTCAGCGATGTGGGCAGTATCAGCACAAAAACAGCAGCCAATAAGGGCAAAAAAATTAAAATGGATAACCAGTTCATATTAATTTATAAAAGAACCTAAAAAAATTTAAGGCAGAACAGTAACACAATTAAAAAAATCAAAAACATACTCAGCATATAGTGTTGTACCTTCCCATTACGAGAGCCTCTCAAGAAATTGCCTATTGCAAAAGACCATTTACCTGCTCCGTTCACCAGACCATCAATTAAATACCTATCCAGCCAAGCAGCAATGCTTGAAAGGGTTAGGGTTATCTTTCCCAACTTGTCGACGGTACCATCCACTAACTGCCGATCAACTCCATATAAAAACTTCGAGATAAGAAGAATAGATTTTACCACTAAATGGTTATATGCAAGATCTACATACCATTGCGATACTGAAAACCTATACAAAAACCCTGAGGACAACCTTATAGGATACTTTAGCCGCGCATACCATCTCCAAGCAACAAAAATGACAACAATGCTTAAGCCGTTTACCGCAGCGGGAACAACCGTATGATAAATATTTACCCGTTGAAGAGATTCTGTTATGTCAAAACCCTTGAGCACCCACACGTCTTCGAAGAGAAAAGGATTATATGAAAACAAGGGAAAGAGTGAACATATCCCCAAAAAAAACATAGGGTAAAGCATCCATTTAGGTGCTTCATGTAAATGCAGATTCTTAGTAAAAATTCTTTTCAATTGAAATTCTCCAAAGAATATTTTAAAGACAAATCTCGCTATATAAAACGCTGTCAAAGCACTCGTTAACAGTAAAGACAAGGGCAATATAATCCAAATTCCCTGATGAAGCTCTGCCCATTCGAAAGAATAAATCAAGATTGCATCCTTTGATAGATAGCCTGCAGATAATGGTAGACCAGCTAGCGCTAACGCTGCAACCAATGTTAAGCAGAAGGTTTTGGGCATAAATTTGCGTAATCCACCCATATTATTGATATCCTGTGTATCAAAATCCAGTCCGCTAATCCCTTTTAAATGATGCATTTCATGAATAATAGCCCCTGCAGCTAAGAACAATAAACACTTAAAGAACGCGTGCGTAACCAAATGAAAAATAGCCGTCCCAAACTGACCTATCCCAATGGCAACCATCATAAAACCAAGTTGCGAGATGGTGGAAAAGGCCAAGATCTTTTTTATATCCCGTTGTGTAAGTGCAATGGTAGCCGACATAAATGCCGTGAATGCACCAACGGCACTTATTAGCATGAGTACCACATCATCAAATAATGGCGATATACGAACGAGCATGAATACACCCGCGGCAACCATCGTGGCGGCATGTATCAGAGAAGAAACAGCCGTAGGGCCCTCCATCGCATCAGGTAGCCAAATATGAAATGGAAATTGAGCAGACTTGGCCATCGCCCCTAGAAAGAAAGCAATTCCAGCGATACTTAGCCAAGCAGCAGGCATTTCTCTGCCAGAAAAACCCCATGTCACACCATCATTTATAGCTTGTTTAACAACTCCATTGTCGCCAAATAACGTTAACAGGTCTAAAGTACGAAACTGACTATAAACGATCGCTATTCCAATGAGGAACCCTAAATCTCCTATTCTGTTAATTAGAAAAGCCTTTTTATTAGCCTTAATTGCAGCTTCCTTCGTAAACCAAAATCCTATTAATAAATAAGATGCAAAACCAACCAGCTCCCATCCAATATACATGAGCAATAAGTTATCTGCCAGCACAAGTCCTAACATAGCGAAGCAGAACAGACTGAGATACATCCAATACCGATGAATGCCCCTATCTCCTCTCATATAACATATTGAATAAATGTGAACAGGTAAGGCGATCGTACAAACCAACAGCAGCATCAATACCGATAAATTATTGAGTACCAGGCCCACTTTAAACTCTTGTTCGCCGATTGTAAACCACGAAATCTGCTGATAAACGGCCTCTCTGTCCCAAATGTTAACAAATAAGAAAATAGCTGCTACCAGGCTAATGCTTATCATTAAGGTGGCAGGCAGACCACTTTTGATACTTTTCCCGCCTATTACCGAAATAAAGAAAGAACATAAGGGTGCAAATAATGCAAGTAACGCAATTAAAATCGGCAACGATATATAAGTTGAGTCTCCCATTTAATCTTTCAATTCGTTTATATCGTTCGGATCAATGCTTTTATAATGTTTATATACGTTCAGTACAATTGCCAATGCTACTGCTACTGCTGCCGCTGCCAACACAATAGCGAAAAGAGCAAATGATTGCCCTCCGTATAAGGTTTTATCATATCTTCCAAAGGCAACAAAATTTAATATAGCGGCATTAATCATCAATTCTATACCAACTAAAACCATAATGGCATTATTTTTTGACAAGGCAGCATATAATCCGATAGAAAAAAGCGACGCACTTACGACTAGGAAATGAGTTAAGGTAATCAAACTTTTTGCTCCTCCTTTCTAGCCAAATGAGCAGCTCCCATTAATGCCATCATTAAAAACACAGAAATCACCTCAAATGGAAGCACATATCGTGTCATGAGATTTATACCTAAATGATGTATCGTATTATCAGATGACAGGATAAGTGTTTGTTCAGACTTTGAACGAGTAATCCATTGTGGTTCATGCCCATTAAACTGCATGGCTATGGAAAGTAATAAAAAGAAAATTGCAAGCGAAATGAGTAATCCCTGCCATTTCGGCAAGGCAAACACCCCTTTAAAACCTTGTTTTACGTCACTCAATAAGACTCGATTAGATAACATAAAAGCAAATAACATGAGTACTAAAACACCTCCCACATACACGATAACCTGTGTTATAGCAATAAAGTCTGCCAAAGCGAATACATATAAACCCGCTAAAGAAAAAAGCGTAACGAAAAATAAAAAAATACTTCTTACTAAATTTTTCAAAGAAACAATCAATAGGGCAGAACCAATAGCTGTTGCCGCAAGCAAATAAAAGAGAATCAAGCTTATCATCATTATTTGCGTTTGGCTGCCTCCTTTTCAGCTTGTGAACGGGCCAATGCTGCGCGTTTCTCTTCTATTTCAGCTTCACTCATTTCAGAGAATTCATAAACCAAATCAGAGAGCTTAGCGAAACTACGATCATAATTATCAGTCATCGTGATACACTCGGTTGGACAAACAACTGTACATAATCCGCAATACATACATTTTGCCATATCAATATCAAATTTAGCAGCATATAAGCGTTTTACACTTCCGTCAGAAGTCTTTCCGATTACTTCAGTTGCTTTAATTGCTTCAATATCGATACAATCGACTGGACAGGCTTTGGCGCAAAGATCACAGACAATGCAATCATCTATTTCTACATCTAACTGATATCTTGCTATTTCAGGAATCGGTATTTCCTGCTTAGGATATTGTATCGTTGTTACACCCTGTTGTTTTTCAAAGTAATTTTCCTGTTTTATATCTAATTCCTCACGTGCTTTACGAGCAGCAAAAAGATGCTTAAGAGTTAAACTCAACCCTTTCGCTGCTGTAATAAATGCATGTAAAGTTCTCTTTAACATATTTATTTAACTTTCAGTTTCCTACAGCCAGCTTCCGGTCCCATAATCGTTCTCTGGTTGCCAGCTGCAAAACCTAATCAACAAACAACTATTTCGCTACTAAATCCCATTATCCCACCATCACCATAATTCGCCAAACACCAGAAATGGCCATACATAAAAAGGCTAATGGTGTTAATACCTTCCAGCAAAGGCTCATCAACTGATCAACTCTTAATCTTGGCAAGGTCCACCGTATCAATATTTGAAGGCCTACAATCAACAAGGTTTTTATTAATATCCATGCAATTCCCCACCACATACCAGTTGTCCATTCGGCCAATTTTACCGTCCCTATATTTGGCAAAGGGGTATTCCACCCGCCTAAAAATAATACCACGCCAATCATCGACACCAGAAACATCATACAATATTCTGCCAAAAAGAAAAAAGCAAAACGGAGTCCGCCATATTCCGTATGATATCCCGATACTAACTCAGATTCTGCTTCAGGAATATCAAATGGTGCCCGATTACATTCTGCAAGTGATGCTATGAAATAAATTATATAGGCGAGCATCAGATGTGGTGCCTGGAAAATATTCCAAGCTAAAAATCCTCCTACCTTGCTTACATCCCACAGTCCTAAAAAGAGTAATCTTTCATTACTTAAAACCCCCTGATTAATGGTAAGTTCTTGCATATTGAGCGTCTGGGTGATCATTACTGCAGCTATTAAAGCCAATCCGGCTGGTATTTCGTACGAAACAATTTGCGCTACAGCACGTAAAGACCCCAATAGAGAGAATTTATTATTAGATCCCCAGCCAGCCATTAGTACCCCGATGGCTTCGATTGAAATAATAGCAATCACGTAAAACAAACCTAAATTTAAAGCCGCAGGTGCTAAATCTGGAGCCCATGGCATCGCAGCAAAACCTAAGTAAACAGCAACAAATACAACAACAGGTGCAGCGGCAAATAAAAGCTTATCTGAATTTGCTGGTGAAATAAACTCTTTTTGTAATAGTTTTAAAATATCGGCTATGGTTTGTAAGCTTCCGAACTTACCCGTTTCCATAGGTCCTAACCTATCTTGTACAAATCCGGCTACCTTTCGTTCGGCATATACTGCGAACAATGTAAAGGCAGCCAAAAAACTAAACAAAATAATGGCGACTAAAATATATATGATGTAAAAGTTCAAGGCAAATCTTCACAATTGTATTAAATGCAAACTTAAGGATTAAGCTTGAAATTATTAAACGGAAAACAAACTTATTTTGAATGATTCTAATATTAGTTGTGAGTTGCCGGTTATGAGTTGTGAGTTATTAGTATCAAGACGTAAGACATAAGTATCAAGACTATATTCTATATTAGTTGTTAGTTGCCAGTTATTAGTATCAAAACGCAAGTAGCAAGACAGTTATTATTCACAATAAACCTATTTATTTGTTCAACTATTTAGCTACCCAACGATTCGACCATTTAACTATTCAGGTATTCAACTATTTAACGATTCAACTACTTAACTATTCAACCATTTAACTACCTATTAGGCCTGAGCGATCGGTATCAAGAGGTAAAACACGGGCTTCAAGAATTCATCACTCATCATTCACAATTCATAACTCCTTCAAATGTTTATAATTGCTTTTCACCGTCTCCAACACTTCATCCATTCGTCCATTTAAGATTAGTTTGCCCATGGTTATAGCATATCCTTTCATTTGAGAAAATTCAATTTTTGGCGGCATTGCTAGGGAGTTCGGGTTCGTTTTTACATGAATTAATACCGGTCCTTCATAAGTAAAAGCTTCTTCCAATATCTCGCCCACCTTTTCGGGCTCGCTAACACATAACCCTTTCATTCCCATAGCCATTGCTACCGTTGCAAAGTCAGGGTTGTACATATCCGTTTGCCATTGAGGTAAACCTGCCACTTCCATCTCCAATTTCACCATTCCTAATGATCTGTTGTCGAATACCACCACTTTAATTGGCAAATTATACTGAACAATGGTTGCCAAATCACCTAATAACATGGACAAGCCCCCGTCCCCACAAAAGGCAACGATTTGCTGGTCAGGACGAGCCAAAGCTGCTCCAATAGCTTGCGGCATAGCATTTGCCATGGAGCCGTGGTTAAAAGATCCTAATAGCTCTCTTTTGCCTGTGGCATTAATAAATCGAGCACCCCAAACACAGCTCATACCCGTATCAACGGTAAAAATCGCATCATCAGCTGCAATTTTATCAATTGTATCGGCCACAAACTCCGGTGAAATATTATCAGGTCGGCCTTGATCCTTCACAAATGTTTGTTGCGTTTCTTTAACTTTCTCATAAACTTTCAGTTGTGCATCTAAAAAGCTACGATCATTATTTTGGTGTATTAGTGGTAATAACGCTTCCAGTGTGTCTTTTATATCTCCCGTTAAACCCATTTTAAGTTTAGCTCTTCTCCCCAAGCGTTCGGTTTTCTCATCAATCTGGATAATTCCACAACTTTCAGGCATAAAGTCCTTATAAGGAAAATCTGTACCCAGCAAAAGAAGTAAGTCAGATTCATGCATTGCATGATAAGCCGACGGCAGCCCCAACAAACCAGTCATGCCTACTTCGTTTGGATTATCATACTGAACATACATTTTACCTCTAAAAGAATAGCCCACAGGAGCGTTTACTCTTTTTGCAAGCTCGACCACTTCATCATGAGCATTTTTACATCCAATTCCACAAAATATAGTGATGCGTTTATGGCTACTTAACAGATCAGCTAATTCCTGTAACACTTCTTTTCCAGGTCGTGATATGGATGTGCTACGCATTAATTTTGTCTCGGTTTGAATTTCTTCCGCCTTCGCCATGGCCACATCACCGGGCATGCCAATAACAGCTACTCCTTTTTTACTATAAGCATGCTGTAGGGCGGCTTGTAACATCCGTGGAAATTGCTTAGCAGTAGTAGCTATCTGATTATACACACTGCAATCATCAAAAAGTTTAATGGTATTTGTTTCTTGAAAATAATCGGATCCCATTTCATCTGTATGCATGGTAGAAGCAATGGCTAGCACAGGTGCTCCCGACCTATTTGCATCATACAGCCCATTAATTAAGTGCACATGCCCAGGCCCCGAGCTGCCCGCACAGCAGGCGATACCATTAAGCTCAGCTTCTGCCGCCGCCGCATAGGCTCCCACCTCCTCATGTCGAACATGTATCCATTGTAACTTACCATTCCTTCGAACAGCATCATTAAATTCATTTAAACTATCGCCTGTTACTGCATATACGCGCTTGATTCCAGCATCTAGAAGGGTTTCGACCAATTGATCGGCTACTTTTTTTGCCATAATAAATATCAAAGATTACGAGGATTATCTTATAAAAATCTATTACATAACAATAGAGCTTGGATTAAGTTTTTTATATACAAGCTGTTTCTCAGTTCACCTCCACCCAGTTGCCGTCGGTACGTATAATTTCAATAAGTTCATTTAAGGCCTCAGCAGATCCCACGTTCTTCTTAACCACTTCCTTTCCTCTATATAAAGTCACCTTATCTGGCCCGGCGCCCACGTATCCATAGTCAGCATCAGCCATTTCGCCCGGACCATTTACAATGCAGCCCATGATCGCTATTTTTAAACCCTTCAAATGATTCGTGCGATTTCGTATCATCTGGGTTGTTTCTTGTAGATCGAACAATGTTCTACCACAGCTTGGACAAGAAATATATTCCGTTTTAGATATTCGTGAGCGGGTCGCTTGCAAAATAGCAAAAGAGGCTGAAACAAGTTTATTCGTTGGGGTTGCAGCAGCATCTATCCAAATGCCGTCACCCATACCGTCAATTAAGAGCGCCCCCAGGTCTGTTGCCGCATATAACTGTAATTTAGATATAGGTTCTTCTGCGCTTTGAATATCTCCCACAGGACCTTTAAAATCATCCGGATGATAACTTCTCTTTATAATTACCGGCACGTCCAAGCCCCATTCCTGTAGTTTGAAGAAAAATTGTCGCTGATCGGCCATCCCATGTTCTTTAGTCGTTTCTAACAAGAAAACCAGTGTTTTGTCTAATGGAATTTGCTGAAATAATTCAAGTTCAAGATCGCCGTAACTTAACCTTATTAAATTTAGATGACTATCATGAGTGCTAGCATCAAGGTATTCCTGCAATGAATATAAGGGATGAGCATTTTCTTTGTTTTGTAAGGCTAACCAAGTCGGATAATTATACAGTTGCTTTAAATTCCCAGGCATTGTAAAGGATGGCAGGCTATCTCCGAAATAAACAAAATCTACCGATTGATCACCCATATGGAATTTATCCAAAAGCGGATCGTAAATATAACCCACGTCTTTTAATACCATCGGATCTACTAAACGTTTTCCGGAGAGGTCAACTACTACCCTTGGCACCATAGAGCCCCCAATGAATGCATTTACCTCGGTAGTATCCCGGCGGCCATTTAAGTTGTGAGTTGTGAGTTGTGGGTTGTGCGTAGTGAGTTGTGGGTTATGCGTTGTGGGTTGCGCTCTTTTTACATACCTATTTACCAATGCTTGGGCCACAGGTGCCTCTAATTCCGGTTCTTCTGTTAAAGAGACCCGAACTGTATCCCCCAACCCATCTTCTAAAAGTGTCCCAATACCCACGGCCGATTTTATCCTTCCATCTTCGCCATCCCCAGCTTCTGTTACTCCAAGATGCAATGGATAATTCATTCCTTCAGCCACCATTTTCTCAACCAAAAGCCTATAAGCCAATACCATCACCTGCGGGTTGCTCGATTTCATCGAAATTACCAGATTGTAGTACTGCAAATCTTCACAAATTCTAATAAATTCCAATGCCGATTCAACCATGCCTTCCGGTGTATCGCCATAATGGCTCATAATTCTGTCAGACAGCGAACCATGATTCGTTCCGATTCTCATGGCGGTACCGTATTCTTTACAGATTTTAACTAAGGGAGCAAATTTTTTGTGAATTCGTTCTAGTTCTGCCTGATAGGCTGTTTCCGTATACGACAATTGGTCGAATTTCTTTTTATCCGCATAATTACCTGGATTTATACGCACTTTTTCAACTATCCGCGCCGCCACTTCTGCCGCATTGGGAGTAAAATGTATATCAGCAATCAAGGGTACTTTACAACCACTTTTTAGCAGCTCTTTCTTTATTTCAGCTAAATTATTTGCCTCTTTAATGCTAGGGGCCGTAATGCGCACATATTCACAGCCGGCATCCACCATACGTAGCGTCTGCTCCACGGATCCCTTTGTATCCATCGTATCAATTGTTGTCATACTCTGAATACGTATAGGATTGTTCCCACCCATGGGAATATCACCAATAGTAACTTCCCGTGTTAACCAACGCTCATAGCTTGTCAATGATCTACAATATTTACCAGGAAGTGTGGGTGCCTTTGCTAAATCCATAATGCGCAATGTTTGGACAAAGTTAGGTATTTTTCCTATCTTTAACCATGGAACAACATATAACCTTACCTATATTAACAAATGAAGAGCAGCGGGTATTGGGCGCTTTAATGGAAAAAAGTAAAACCACTCCAGAATATTACCCATTAACATTAAACAGCTTGACCGCGGCGTGTAACCAAAAATCGGCACGCAAACCAGTGGTTCAATACGATGATAATACGATTGTGGCGGCCTTAGATACACTCAGAAAAAAGGGACTGGCGGCTACAGCCACAGGTGGTTCTAGCAGAACCATTAAGTACCGACATACATTAAGTGTTGTTTACCCTATCATTCCCGCGGAAGTAGCTATTTTATGTTTGCTACTTTTAAGAGGCCCTTTAACAATAGGGGAAATCAATAGCAATTCCGGCAGGCTTTATGAGTTCGAATCGCTGAGTGAGATTCAGGGCTTTATTGATAAGCTTAGTCATGAGGAGCCCGCGATGATTATTCAGGTGCCAAAAAGAACCGGCCAAAAAGAAGTGCGTTATATGCACCTATTCGGTGGTATTCCCGACTTCGATAGCTTCGAATTTAATGAAGCCACATCTACATTTTCAGCGGACACAACTGCGCTTGAAAGCCGCTTATCCAAAGTTGAACAAGAACTCACCGAACTGAAGGAGGCCTTTGAAAAATTGATGAAAGAACTTTATTAGATTAGTTGTGAGTTGCCAGTTACGAGTTTTGAGCAACTACTTACCCCATTACCTTCACTTCAGCTACTGGGCTGAAAAGATAAATGCGTCCAGAACCAATTTCCTCACAACGGAAACGGGTTCTCAGTTTTTCGCCCTTTTTAAACATCCTTCCATTTGGTAATATAAAAGAGGTTCCGTGGGGTAGCTCCTCTACCCTTGAATGTCCGGTTTTCGGTTTATCATAAAACTGTAAGGCACGAAATAAACCGAGATCACTACAGCTCGATGCCGCTGGGTTGTTTAGGTAAACATGTACCGCTTGCTGTATATCCTTTGGAAAAACTCCCAATTTAAAGAAAGGCTCCATCAACAACTTGAAGTTTTTCTTCCATTCGCTGCCATGTGGTTTTGCTTTTGCCTTATGTTCGTTCCACGTTTTTAAATGGGCGAATTCATGCACAGTTGTTACGAGGAAAGCATAGGGGTTTAGGTTATGGTTTATAGAAATCCGATGTCCTTTATCTTTAAAGGGTGAACGGTAATCCCCAAATTTAGACAATCTGCTTTTGCTAATTTTGAACATACAGGGTGCCTGATGAATCCAACGGGCAATAATAGGTGCCGCCTCTTTTGGCACATACTTTTCTAATGCACGAGCAGTTTTTTCGATCACCTCGATACTTTGTTATTAGTTATTGGTTTTTCGTTATTAGTTATTAGTATTAAGAGAAGCAAGACATAAAAGATGTAATTACCATTGTGAGTTCGAGTAGCACTTAACTATTTAGCTACTCGACGATTCAACTACCTAACTCTTCTCATTCATCACTATTTTAAAACTTGATAAACGATCAGTGATGCAAAATAGGCCAATGCTGTCATATAAGACAATTGAATAACGGGCCATTTCCAGCTTTTAGTTTCGCGATAAACGACAGCAACAGTACTTATGCACTGCATAGCAAAAGCATAAAATATCATCAGAGAGAAGGCTGTAGCAACTGTATAAACAGGCTCACCAGTTATTGTGTCCCGTGCGTTAAGCATCTTCTGTCTAATAGTAGACGTGTCCTCTTCAGGTTCCGCCACACTGTAAATAGTTGCCATTGTCCCAACAAAAACTTCCCGTGCTGCAAACGATGTAATCAGTGCAATTCCTATTTTCCAATCAAATCCCAACGGACGAATAACGGGTTCAATAGTTCTCCCTAAAATTCCAACATAAGAGTTTTCAAGCTTTTCTGATGACACCATATATTCTATTTCTTCAGGTGCAAACTTATCTGAATAGGTAGCCGACTGATATTTTTCCTCAATGGCATCCATGCGGCCCGGGGGCCCGTAAGTTGCTAATACCCAAAGTACGATTGACATCGCAATAATTACTTTTCCTACCTGCAGCACGAATGTTTTTACTTTTTCATACATCGTTAAAAACACACTTCTCCACCTAGGTGTCCGATATACCGGTAACTCTAAGATAAAATAAGAACGTTCTTTACTTTTTATTATTTTCTTCATCACCCACGCCACCACCACTGCTCCTATGGTACCGATCAAATACATGGCCATTAACGCTAAGCCTTGCAAATTGAAGAAGCCCCACAGCTTATCATTCGGAACAACTAATGAGATTAACAGGGTATACACCGGCAGTCTTGCAGCACAGCTGATGAGGGGAGTCACCATAATAGTGATAATACGATCTTTCCAGCTTTCAATGTTGCGGGCGGCCATAATGGAAGGTACTGCACAAGCTAAACCGCCAATCATAGGCACTACCGACTTTCCGTTTAGTCCTACTTTGCGCATTATTCTGTCCATCAAAAACGTTATTCTTGCCATGTATCCCGTGTCTTCCAGTATGGCAATGAAACCAAATAATATAGCTATTTGCGGGATAAACACTAATACCCCACCTAATCCTGCCAAGATCCCATCAAAAATTAGGTCAGCCAAAACACCTTCCGGCACATAATGCCTTCCCCACTCATCTAACCACGCAAAAAAGTTTTCGATAAGGCCCATTGGATATTCAGCCCAGGCAAAGATCGCTTGAAATATAAGCAGCAAAATTGCTATAAACGACACGAAACCCCAAACTTTGTGTGTTAGAAACTTATCAATTTTACCAGTAGGAGTGTCTGCAATATTTTTAGGTAATTGTGTTACCGTATCATTTAAAACACGGCTAATGAAATCATATCGCTCAATAGTTTCTCGCGTTTGAGATTTTTCAGAATGGAAGGCATTAACCTGTTCTAAAGACTCAATATGATTACTTTCATCGTCCGTGAGATAATCTAAAATTTCATGTTGATGTGCTAATAACAGCGCTACATAGTCTTGTTTTACCTTTATGTCATTCTTAATCTGTGCAATTAATTCCGGCGCTATTCCATTTACCGCAATACTTTCCTTTTGCAGCGCTATCGCAGGGGCATCGGCAATTGATTGTTTCAATAACTCGATGTTTTCATTTTTCCTTGCACTAATAGGAACGACCTGTACCCCTAGTTTTTGAGACATTTTATCGATATCAACCACGATTTTCTCTTTTCTCGCGGCATCTGTCATATTTAGCGCTAAAATTACGGGGATCTTTAAATCGGCAACTTGGGTAAACAGCAAGAGGTTTCTTTTGAGATTAGTTGCATCTACAACCACTACGATCAAGTCTGGATAGGAACTATTTTTTGGATTGGTCAGCACTTCCAGCACAATAGCTTCATCCTTGCTTTTAGGATAAAGGCTATAACATCCCGGCAAATCGATTACCTCCACTTGTTGTCCGTTAGAAAGCTTACAATGACCTGTTTTTTTATCTACCGTAATACCGGGAAAGTTTCCAATCTTTTGATTTAAACCCGTTAAACTATTAAATAAAGTCGATTTTCCCGTATTAGGATTCCCTACTAGAGCGATTTTCATGAATTAGCGTACCTTAACTAAACTGTTTTGATCAATTCTTCAACAATAATAGTTGCAGCCTCTTCTTTGCGTAAACTTAATTGATATCCCGACACAGAAATAGCAATCGGATCGCCCAAAGGCGCAACTCTTTCGAAAGTTATACGTTCGCCGGGTAAACACCCCATCTCCATTAACTTTACGGAAAGGTTGAGATCAGTAAAATCTTTGATGATACCAGATTTACCTGGTTTTAATGCTGTCAACTTCATTATTCACTAAATTGGCTCAAATGTACACTTTATTTAGAATGATTCAAAAAAAGAAGCATTAGATATGTTTTACCGGTGCCGATAATGACTTCGAATGGGAGGACACTTACATCCTTTTTTAAAGATACCACATGCCGTTAAGCTTAAAACTACGCTGAGCATGAAGAGAATGGTATAAATACGTTTCATATCCTTATTATTGGTTATTCGTTGTCAGTTATTAGCTCAGTAGCAAGACGTTAGTAGCAAGTATCAAGACAATTCATCATTCATTCGTCATTCATCACTTACTAAAATTTCTATGAAGCACAAGGTACGAAAAAAGCCCCATTCCAGTACCTACAACATCCACAAAAAAATCCCACCAGTCGCCGCTCCGATACGTAAAAAACTGGTATTGTAAAAACTCTGTCAAAAGACCAAAACCTGTAGATATGATTGCCACTACAATGAGCGTAGACCATTGTGGCCTTTGCGTATTATTTTTACTTGAAAAACCCAAACAAAGCAATACTGAAAAGACAAAGAAAAAACCTGTGTGCACCAACTTGTCCATACCGGGAAAGGCAGGTACTTTTTCCACAGTACTTTCCATTGGCAGACAGGTTAATAAGAGCACTACTATTGCCCATAGTATCGCCAAAACAAAATGCTTCATAAACAATCTTTCAAATTAAATTATATAGATACCCTCAAAACGGACGTATTATTGAGGTGAATAAGAATCTGCTTCTAAAAGGTAGGCCACGTCTTTACAAAACAATTAGGTTGCCCACACCACGCGTAAGCAACCTAATTGTTTATACAAAGTGGTTTTAAACGCCACCCGACTTAAGCATCAACAAGCTCTTGGTAAGCCTCAGCAGACAATAAACTCTCCAATTGAGTGGTGTCGCTTATTTTTACTTTCACGATCCAACCGTCGCCGTAAGGGTCTGCATTCACTAACTCGGGAGCGTCTTCTAATTTTTCATTTACGCTTAATACTGTTGAAGTTACAGGCATGAAAAGATCTGAAACTGTTTTCACAGCTTCGATATTACCGAAAACTTCATTGCCCGCTATTTCTTCACCTGTGGTAGGAATATCAACAAAAACAATATCACCCAATTCGCGTTGCGCAAATTCTGTAATACCGATGGTTGCCTCATCGCCTTCAACACGGATCCATTCGTGATCTTTCGTGTACTTTAATTCAGCTGGAAAATTCATTATTTTTTTGATTAATGCTTTAATAATTCCTCCATGTTATACCATAATATAACAAAGAAAATTAACTAGAATTTTTTTTGCCAAACTTAGATAAATTTGATTTCAAAAGCAATTTTCCTTTCGCGTTAAACGTTGGGCGAAACAGAAACGACGTCCTGTCCAACTTGCAACTCACAACATCCCTACCCTACTGAAGCAATATTCTTAAATTAAAGCCAAAATTACTATAGGCAGTAGCATAGGTCTGTGAAGTATACGGTTTTACCGAATTGCTATCAAAGAACATCCTGAGGTTAAACCGATTGTTGAACATATAATCAATAGACGGTCTATAGGTGATATTACGATTTCCTGAGGCCATTTCTGAGAACTCTGAATCGGAACGGTAAACCAGTGTTTTCATATCGTTAATAGCCACATCTAATTTGAACGTCAGGTCATTCGAAACTTTTCTATTGGCAAACCAACCGAACGGAAATCTAAAATTCGCCACTCGATACCCTGCCCCTAATATAAAACCTTCATCCAACAATTGTGCGAGCTGACTATTTTGTAAACTTAAACTTAATGTCCGTGCTTTACGGTATTCCGCATTCGCTGTTAAATTATTTTTAAAGCGAGCATTAACCCCTAGCAGCGGCAAAAACTGCTCTTGTAAAGTAATTTGTGAGAATTGGTATTGCGGCAAAAAATTACCATTTACATCTTTTACAGAAGAACCACCATTAACCTCTCCATATCTAATTAAAGTGGTGTAACCATTTACATTATATAACGTACGGTAGCCATGCACCAATTCCAATGACGATAGGAACTCGCTAAAGAAAGGATTTTTAGCTAAGCCGTTATACATAATACGCCAGTTAGGGATCGGTATCCGTGGAAAATTACCTAAACTCTGTTTGGATGCATTTTTTCCTGTATAAGCGGCCAAGAAAGCAGCCACTACCACATCTTGAGAAGCCCTGCCATACCCGTCCGCAAAACCTTCTGTCTCCCCCTGTGAGTTGGGATTCCGTTCTCCTAAACGTTTTGAAATAATCCCTCTATTTCTTTCAAAGGTTCTAAAAAGACCATCCTTGTTCGAGAAGGCTGTTAGTAAAGAGAAGAAAGATACGCTGTAATCTCCAGCAGTTACAGGCGTAACCTGTTGAAAGGTGCTCGTATTTTCGTCAAACAATATCTGTGTAGTAAAATTTTTATTCTCAACACGAGTAGCTGTCAGGTCCACGCGCAGATCCCTTATCGGCTCCAAAGTTGCTCGGATGCTTAGGTCTTCACGCAAAGATTTGGCATAAAACTGCGTCTGTAAGCTGTCCCTACTTAACCATCCATTGGCAATCGCTCGCCCAACAATATCGCTTTGACTACCAAATAGGAAACCTAATCCCGGTGCATTCATATCAAAATCATATCCAAACAAATTAGTTTTACCTAAATAACCTGGTAAAAACATACCATCTACCCTTGTATAGGCCGCATTTATATCTTTGAAACCCGAAATAAAATTGGCTAGGAATGTCGTTGCGTTATTTCCTCCATTTCCATTTTTCGCATTTCTGAAGAAACTAAATTTATTAAACAATCCAACTAAATTAAACCGCGGATTTAACTGTATGGTTCTGGAATTTTGTATGCTGTTACCAATATTTAAATTAGGATCGTTTATTGCTAAAAGTGGTTGGGTCTGCCAAACAAACTGACTCCCGTATCGGGCGGCAACATTAATCCAATCCAGACCCGGCAATTTATTTATTGGCACATCATATGTTAGGTTCATCATATGGTTATAATCGGTCGTCCTTCCCAGTCGCCAGAAATTCTCCCATAAAGTGTCTCGCTTCAATCCATCCAATCTTCCCTCAGGTTCATCAATGATGGAATAGTTAGTCGCGTTAAAATCGAGTTTTAATGAACGTGTAAGATTCCAGCTAATACCATAGAGCCTTGTCATCGTGAAATTTTTATTATAGAGTGTCCCTATATTTCCTGCTGGCAAATAGTTATCCGGAGAACTTCCCGTACGAAGTGTATTCTCCGTATAGAGACGTTGCACATCTATTCTAAAGTTTATAAAAGAAGGGAGCAGATTAAAATTTAGATCGCCTAACAGTCTAGTGTATTTATTTTTAAAAAGCTTCTTTAACGGCTCAATATATTTCTCTTTATTCTGTACATAATCATAGGAAAAAGAGGCCCGATAATTATTCTGTACCGATTTCTCCGTAAGATAATCGCGGTGATAGAATTGTGAAAAGGCATAAGAAGCGCTAAAATTCTCAATATCCCATAGTTTTACAGGTTTTTCATTATCCAATCGAAGCTTTCTAACATTCATAAAACTGAAGCTCTTACGTGTAGTATAATCTTGCGTAAGGCGCAGTAGCGAATCCCGCTGATCAGCATTCAACCCCGCCAAAGCCGACTTCATCTCAATATCAGGCATCAAAGGATTATATTCAGGCGTACGCTTTTGGTTAGAATAATTGAAGAAGAATGGGATTCTGATTCCTGTCCTTTCCGGAAAGAATTTTCCTAACTCCACTGTACTGGTAACATCAAAAAACTGATCGTCCGACCGATTGCGCTCTCCTATACGTTGATCTATGGCACCAAATCCTATAGTACTTTTGCTTCCCATTAAGGTAACATCTGCAAAATCAGCCAGCTTCGCATTTAATCGGGCTGTAGCGGCCCAACCGCCCTTATCATCATAATCCGTTAATCGCAGTTCATTGAACCAAACAATACCGGATTTCTCCAGGCCATCATCACTTGGATCTCCTTCTTTCTTCAAGGGATTTCTTACCCCTAACATGTAAAAACGGATTTTACTAATATCGGGCTGCCCCTTGATAGTAACTTTATTCGCTCCATCTGTAAAGCTATATGGAATATCAATCGGCCATGGACTTCCATCGGGCAACCTCGCTTTATTTCGTGCCTCCTTTGCGTCCTGAAACAACTTAATTTCAATATTCATTCTATTAGAAACTGGCCAGATAGCTTCCGGATCACGACTGCCGGGGATGGTTATCTCCAGTGGTATGTCATATTCATAGTAGTTATCCAAACCATCAATTCCCATCCGTAAAAACCCGTGTAAATCGCCCCCTTTCAACTGCTCACCTTCCGCATGGATAAACATCTGCAATCTCTTATAAGCCCTAAAATCATTGGTGGAAGTGCGATATGCCCCCTGCCCATATCCATCACTCAATCGATCAACCGTGAGTGATAATGCCTGTTCATTCAACTTCACATTGGTATTATAGTTACCATAATCTATCTGTCGCTCTATACCTGGAGGCACTACATAGGGTATTGGCTGCCTATTTCCATTTTCTTCTATATTTACCGCCGCTACTTCCAAAGTCGACTTATCTAATCCCGGTGTACCTAATTCAGGATCAGCAATCACTTTTGTAGGGGATTTCTCAGCATTAAAACGCCTCCACTCCCCTCTTACTAATTGTAATCTTGCCATACGCAGTACCGTCGTATCAACAAAGTTTGTCATAAACATTCTCACAAAACGGATAGACTTGAAATCTTGCACATCCCCCACTCTTGATTCAAAAGCGGTAATAGGAATTCTAAACTGATACCATTTTACTGTTTCTTTACTTCCATTAGCCAGTTCTACAGGTGCGTCGATCATATCCACAATAAAGTTTTTCCCCACCATCATGTCTTGTGGTTTAACAGAAACTTTATACTGGTAATATTCATCCACCTGGTTCATGGTATTATCCCTATTTACATCTTCTCCATCTGGCAATAAAGTAGAAGCAGCACCATCCACCCCTGTTTCACTTTGTGATTGCTGGGCTGTTTTACTGTTTCCGTCCGTTCCATTAAATCGCTCATATCGTTTTAAGATACCTGCATTTTGGGCATCCAACTCATTACTTCTATAATAGCTAAAGTTATCACTTGAAGGGTCATTGTTAAGCTCCTGAAAAGGTTGTGGGTTTAACGCTGCACTTGCCTGTCCTAAAAAATTTGAAAAATGATTACGTTCATCACCGTCGTTCAAGGCATCTAAACCTACGTCTTGCAATGCTCTCTGGTCGGGATTGTTAGCAAAAGCCTGCACCATCGGCTGAAGCTTAGGTACACGTCCCCAGTTAGTAAGATCCATCTGTGAATAATCACCATTAACAGGTAATGCATTTTCAACAGACCTTCTACCATCCTTTAAAATATCTTCCGAAATATTTCCCAGGTTGAAATAAAGATCTCCTCCCTGACCATTCTGTTTATAAATAAACGGATCCATCATCCACATCTCTATGAATTCAATGTTCTGCGATTCAAAATCAGGCGTTTGTATCTGCCTAAACATCCCTCCCCAGCGAGATTTAGGATTGGTTAACGTTCCATCATTATTCAGACCAGACGTAGTGTAATTATAAGGCCCTCTTATGTTAGGGTAAAAACTTAAATCGAGCGTCGACAGAAATAAGGGTTGCCCTGTAACTGTCTCTTTAAACGGAAACACTTCCTGCTCCAGCACTTCCCGTACATAGTGATTAGACAATTCCTGTAAATTGCCCCTAATATTAGGAGGTGTTAGGTTATTATTTCTATAAAATATAGGATCGATGTTATAAAAGGCTAGTCTTGCCCGGTTAAAACCGTATCGTAGATCATTATCAAATTGAGCTTCCGGAAACAATTGTGGCGTTCCTGAAATCTGCCAGCTGATTGCACCTTTTAAATCGATCAACGATCGGCTATTTTCAAAATCATCAATATAACTAGCACCATTACTTGATCCAGCGATATTGGTGGCCTTCGAATGCCCAGGTGTCAGGTTTGCAAACTCACCATAAAAAGAGATAGAAGATTCTTCCTTCGTGTTGATGAACGGAATTTTATCCACCATCCTCGTTAACCATCTAGAAGGAGCATTGTAATTTACATCAAAACCCCACATCGTATTTGAAATAGGCTCCTGCGCTAAATTTACCTTTTGTGTCAGCGGCCTTTCAGACAAGTTCATGATCGTACCACCTACTTGCAAATTATCATTTACAGTATAGTCCAAGCGTGTACCAAACATAGAGCGTTGCTGCATACCGAACAGTTCATTATTCTCCATTTTGATTCTAATTGCTTGGCCCGAACGCAGCATCGCTTCATTTAAAATTCGCACACGTCCGATGTCATAATCCACTGTAAAGTCAGCTCCTTCCTGTAAAGGGATACCACCTGCAAATACCTGTACAGAACCACGTGGAATGTTGATGGCACCCAATTGAAATTCAGAACCCGCTTCCGACTCATAGGTACCTTTCATAAGATACCTATTCTTATTAACGAACAGCTGTTGCGCGACCACTTTAACCGAGTCGTAAAGTTCTTGGAAGGCATATTTCTCAGCCAGCGTCTCCTCTCCAGGAGCGAATAGTTTTTTTAAGTCATTACCAAAAGGTTCCACTACCGGAAAAATCACTCTACCATTCTCCGGATCAATTGTTATACCTTCTAAAAAGTCAAAAACTCCGTCCGATTGCTTATCATTCTGTGGATTCAATCGATCAAACCCAGTCAGCTGTGTCCAGAGTTTATTAGTCGTATTTCTACCCTCAAACATGACAGGGCGTTCCACTCCGGTTTCATCTTCTAGCCTGAATATATTTAATATAAAGTTATTTCTTCCTACGCGATACGCTCCAATGGAATAGATGTTTTTCATCATCAAATCCCATATTGGCAAATTTGGTTTCAATACTTCATTTTTCAAGAGCTTTGTAAAGAGTACCTGCGGATTAGAGGGAGTAATCGGAATGTCTGTAGAAAATTCACCCACCTGATATTCTCTTCCATTAGCTGTATAACGATAAGCCACTGTCAACACCTGATCCGCATTGAGTGGCGTATTCAAAGAGATGTAACCTAGCCGAGGATTCAATGTAAACTCCCTTTCAGTTAGTTTTCTAGCATTCGTCAGGCGTGCAAAATTATCATTCGCCCCGCTGCTCTGAAACATACTGGCCACAGCATTTGAAGAACTGTACCTGGCATCCGGATATTGCTGTTGTAAAATTTGCAAGAGTCGGTTAGATTGTTCTGGGAAAGCAGGATCACCTACTACACCGGCTGCCGGCAGCGGAGAACCTCCAGGCTGGTTAAACATCGGATTCCAAGGTCTGTTCTCACCGAGGTCCATAAAACCTAATACATCGCGACTATTTTCAATGGCATTACTTCGATTCGTCACCCACACCTCAATCTGTGTAATGTTAACGTTCGTTAGTATCAAGGGAGCATTTGCCAATACCCTGCTATAATTATCACGAAAATATTGAGCAAGAAAATAGTGCTTGTTCTGTTCGTAATCATCCGCCTTCAAAGCGAATTCATTTTGTTGTGCTCCATTGGAAATAGTAATCTCTTTACTTTGAGAGCGCTGTTGTGAGAATACGCTCGTTACACCCAACTTTCCAAACTGTAATTGTGTTTTTACCCCAAAGAGTGCTTGTGTACCTGAAATCAGGGTGGAATTTAAGGGCATGCTTACATTTCCCACCTCTATCCTGCGAATAATCGCATCATCCTTCCCTACATAATCAAGTTTTATTTGATTTTCAAAGTCGAACTGTGCTTCTGTATTATAATTGGTTATCAGTTTTAATCGATCACCTATTTGCCCTGTTAGGTTCATTTGAATCCGTTGGTCAAAGTCGAACCCTAGTTGTTTTCGCTGTCGCTCATTAAACATAGGGTTATCATTTTTGTTGTACTGCCCCATAATGGTAGCGTCAACACTTCCACGCGGTATAATATTGATCGTATTTCCGCCAAATATCTTTTCAAAAGTCGGACTGTTTACTTCAATGCTGGGAAAGAGTCCTTCTTTTCTTTTCCTTTGTGAAAATTCATCAGAAAGTTCCCGCCAGGTTCTATCTTTTAATGATCTGTTTTCATATTGTTGGTACTCATCAATGCTAAGATATTGAGGAGGGCGGTACATACTATTTCCAATATTTTCCCTTATGATATACTGTCTGCTGATAGGATCAAAATCTACTTCTCTTTTAATGCTCCCCGGTTTCCGTAGATGGATACCATTTTCCCTTGGATATAGGTCTAAAAAAGGCTTGTCCTTAATGGGATATAAAATTTTTGTACTATCAATATCTGCTTTAGCGCTATCCTGTTTTTCGGGCAAAGCCTTCCTACTCTGGGCGTTTGAAGTCGGCAGCCCCAAGGTTAATAAACAGTTTATAAATAGCAATAAAAAAGTATAAGTGTTTCTCACATCACAGATAAATGAATGCACTTTTTTTTCTTAAGTAATAATATGATTGAATGTAAGTTTTGGTCTTTTTTCAAATTTAAATTGACCTTTATTTCAGCAGTACAAACGAACAAAAAACTACAGACTTGCAACTCGTTCATTTTGTTCAGATTTTGTTTAATAAATTAGTTATGCATTGATGCTTACTCATTAATCACCTCAGTCTTCAGCAAAAAATTCAGGCTTTCAACAGCCTTTACGTTCTATTTATAAAGAACAGTTTGAACAAAAATATTATTAAATTGCGTAGAATATACGCCTTACATTTAATGAACAACCTGAACAGAATTAACATCAAAAGGACTCATCCATAACTTTTGGTTATAGGCTATAATAAAGTTTAGTTTAATATTTTTTTATAGTACTACTACATTTGGACTATGAAACCATCATGGTTTATTCAAATCACCACGCAGGGGGATGAACTAAGCGTAGCGCTCTCTTGAACGCCGTTGAAAAAATACAGAAAGTGAAAAATAAATATGATAGCTTCATCACCTTTAAAAAGCAAACTTAGCGAAGCGATCTCATTGATACCGCTATAAATAAACAATATATCAATAATTATATACAGATGAAAAATGCAGACACAAACGGAAGCGGCCATCAGCGTACAAGGCAAGAGATACAAAAGCTCTTGAGTTATACAAAGGTGCTTGCGGCTATTATTGTATTACTCCTATTCTCTTGTGTTTATATTATAAATGGTAAATCTGTTAACAAGCTCGCAGACGGCCTATCGGACGAAACGAATGTTCCAAGTATAAAGAACCTTGCCGATTTCCCTATCGAGCCTTTTCCTGACGGGAAAGAAGGAGAGATGGCCTCATATGGGCATAAATTAATTACCGAAACCTATAAATACTTAGGTCCTGAAATAAAAGAAGGGATGGTGGCGGGCAATAACCTTTCCTGTTCTAGCTGCCACCTTAATGCAGGTACAAAAGCTTATGCTGCTCCTTATGTAGGTTTATCAGGCATATTCCCAATCTATATTGGTAGAGAAAATAAAATTGAATCCTTAGAAGAGCGTATTAACGGATGTTTTGAACGCAGCATGAATGGCAAAGCACTTCCTACTGATAGTAAAGAGATGCGTGCCATCATCAGCTATATAAAATATCTCAGCAAACACATCCCTATTGGGGAGCGTATAACGGGGCAAGGTTTTGTCAAAATTACCGTACCCGAAAGGGCCGCCAACACCAAAAGTGGTGCTGCTGTCTTTCAACAATATTGTATCTCTTGTCACGGTGAAAATGGCCAAGGACATCGTAAAGGAAAGGCAGGTGACGGAAATGGTTATACCTACCCTCCACTTTGGGGAAGTGATTCCTTTAACAACGGAGCAGGGATGGCTCGTTTACTTACGGCGGCTAAATTTATAAAAGGAAATATGCCTCTAGGAGCAACAGCAGAGAACCCTATATTGACAGATGAAGAAGCCTACGACGTAGCCGCCTACATTAATAGCTTTGATAGACCAAAAAAGGCTAATAGAGAAGCAGATTATCCTGATTTATCAAAAAAACCAAAAGATTGTCCCTATCCTCCTTATCTAGATAATATCAACATAAAACAACATACATTGGGCCCATTCAACTTTTAAATATCAGTGCCCATAGAAAGCATGAATTCCCTCAATTTAAAAACAAATAAAATAAACAAATGAAAACATTCATCTTTATCATCGCCGCATTTCTTTTTAATTTAGGCTCATACGTCTACGCACAAGACAATCAAGCTATCACTCATAACAAGGCGTATCAAGGAGCAGAAGCAACAGCAAACAAGTATCGGGCAATCTATCAGCTTGATAGCAATATACCCGCTACTATTGAAAAAGCGATACGAAACATCAATAATGTACTGCAAGACCCACGCATAAAAGGTAAAATTGAAATTGAGCTGGTGGCCTTTTCCGGTGGTACCGAAGCCTTTCTCAAGAACGGTAAATACGAAAATGCATTGAGAGACTTAATAGATAAAGGCGTTATTGTGGCACAGTGCCTCAACTCTTTAAAAGAACGTAATCTAAAAAAAGAAGCTTTATATGATTTTATTGCTTATGTACCCAGTGGCAATGGCGAGTTGGTAATTCGCTCCTCAGAGGGTTGGACCATCATAAAACCATAGGGTCAACATGGCGACTTCTAACCTGCATATGCTCCGAGGAAAACATACAAGAACAAAATAAAACAAACAGATGAAAAAATCCATTTTTTACACATTAATGCTCTTAGTCGCTACAATAGCCAAGGCTCAACAAAACCATCGTTATGATCCACCGTGGAACACGCCCCCCAGTTCAAGCGTGAATTTTACCGTTCCGGGCATTAATAATGTACCAGATCTTTTTGGAGACATCGAACACCCGCAACTCGTCGTGTTTTTTGCCGGTAATCAGTTTATGTGTATAGATGAGCTGATCAATGGCTTTAAGAAAAAATACCCTCAGTATGATCGTGTTTTTGCCGAAACACTACCTCCAGGAATACTGGCGCAACAAATAGAAGGAGGATCTTTAACCTTAGGCAATTTACGAATTACGCATAAGCCAGATGTTTACACCGCCGGAAAAGGACGGATAACACAAATGAAAGATTACTTTGATAGAACCGAAGTATACGCATATAATAAATTAGCGCTCATGGTTCCAAAAGGAAATCCAAAAAACATCAGCGGGATTAAGGATCTTGGTCAGCAAGCATTAAGAGTAAGTATGCCAAACCCGGCATGGGAAGGTATTGGAAAACAGATTGAAACAGCTTATGTAAAAGCCGGAGGAAAAACATTACATCAAACGATTATGCAAACGAAAGTTGCTGATAGCAGTACTTACCTAACCCGTATCCATCATAGAGAAAGCCCTATGCGAATATTATACGGACAAAGTGATGTAGCCCCTGTTTGGTATTCAGAAGCATATTACCAACAGCTGATCGGTCATCCCATTGAAATGATAACAATTGCTGAAGAGCAAAATATCCGGGCCACTTACATGGCTGGAAAGCTAAAGCAGGCACCGCATCCGGAAGCAGCTACTGACTTTATGGATTACCTAAGCTCTAACGAGGCGAAGCTCATCTATAAAAAATATGGTTTCGACACTGAATAATTACAAACAAAAGGCCTATCAGCTTTAAAAACTGATAGGCCTCTCTTATATGTTTTTGCCTATGGAACCCTGACCTCCATACTTTGCAAAGTATGCACACTAAAATAGCCTAAAGCACCGCCCTGTATGTTACTAACAGGATTCGCTGGAGTGGCAGAATTACTATCTCCGGTAGCACTGTTTTCCAAACTGAAGAAATATTTATAAATAGGTGCATCAATAGTTAACATCTCTACCTTTACCAAATCACCTGTCTTTATTTTCTCCTCGTCTTCCACATCATCCTGATCGACATCTACAAATAATCGCGTTGCATTTCGGTTACCGTCAGTTAATTCATCATTGAACGCAAAGATTTGCTTCTTTTTTGTTCCATTTACATATACCATAAAACGGTAAAAATTAAGCGCCCCTACCGGATCCATGTAACTAATTGTAGGCAATTTATACTTATCTCCAAAAAACATTTCTTCGGTAATATATAAGCTATCCATTTTTACCAGAGAAGGCATGGTAGATCGCGCTGTAAAAGTTTCCGATTCAATATTTACCTGTAGATTATAGGTCGTACCTGGTATTCCTTTTAAAGCACTAGACTCGTACACACCAGGGGTATTTTCTACGAGCATCACACTGCTGTCACCTGTACCAATCTGCACCCTCGCACCGCTTACTGTGATCGGGGTATTGTCTTCATTAAAATCTTTCGTTTGACTTATCAGCACCCTGCAACCGCCAGCTTTATCTGTAACAACGGCCTCTATAACATATTTTTTTGCCGCTCCCTGCAGCTTTACATCGATTTCTTTTTCGCAAGAGCATAGTACTCCCGCGGTTAAGATGATGATATATAAAATGATATTTCGCATAGTATTCAATATTATTTAAATGGCTATCTATTATATTGTCTATTAGTAAAAACGCCTCCTCTAACCCGCGATGAAATGTAATTAAGCTGCTTGAGATGCCTCGATTACCTTCAAATATCTGGTTACACTCGGCATAACATTTTTAAGCAATAAACTAGGATACATTTATTTAAATTTAAAATTATAAGATACTGAAGGGATGAACTTAAAAATTGCCAGCTGATTAGCAACTGTTTTATTTGGATCATCTTTGCTATCTTGAAACTCAATTGTATAAGCATTTTCTCGTCCATATGCATTATATAGCGAGAACGTTAGCTCCGAACTCCATCTTTTTCTTTGTTTGAGCTGCATGGTAGCACCAAGGTCCAAACGGTGGTAATTCGGCATACGGTATCCGTTCCGTTCCGTATAATAATAAGTTGTCTGATCGTCAATAATATATTTTCCGGCCGGAAAAGTAACGGCATCGCCGGTATAATACACCCAGTTCGCAGATAAGGTCCATTTTTTGTTCAATTGATACATTGCTACAATAGCAATATCATGTGTTCTATCTTGACGGGCATTATACCAATCTCCATTATTGATACCGTTAATTTGCCGCTCGGTTTTGGATAACGTATAACTAATCCAACCACTTAATCTTCCCGTCCGCTTTCTCAATAGCCACTCGACACCATAGGCTCTGCCTTTCCCGAATAGCAGTTCACTTTCTATGGCATTATTTCCATTGTATACATCTGCACCATCCCTGTAGTCGATTTGGTTTTGCATCGTTTTATAATAAGTTTCCACGTTCAGTTCGTAAAGGCCATCACGCAGATCTTTGTAATAACCCAATGAAAATTGATCGGATATTTCCGGTTTAATAATATTTGTGCTAGCAACCCACTTATCTGTAGGAGTAGAAGATGTGCTGTTGGCGATCAAATGTAAATTCTGCGTATTACGTACATAAGAAGCTTTTACCGAAGAACTGTTATTAAACTGATAACTAGCAGCCAAACGAGGTTCTAAGTTTAGATAGGTCTTCACCACTTCCCCGCTTTTATAATGGACAGTATCAAGAACCTTTCCTTCTCCATCAATGTTATAAAAATCGCCTTCACCCAAAATACTAAAAGCACTCAATCGCAAACCATAGGTTAAGCTAAACTTATCAGAGGCCTTCCACGTATTCGTGGCAAATACAGCATTATCTAGCGAGTAACGCTTTTGCATCAGTTTATCATTTACAGATGATGAGTCGGGCGACGTTACCTCACCAGGTCTAATGGTATGGTATGTCGAGTTTAAGCCAAAACGTAAACTATTTTTGTTATTTAAATACCACTGAAATTCCTGTTTTAAATTATAATCCCTGATATTGGAAAAGATATCAAAAATATCCGCGCCACTGTTAATGCCTATCTTGTACTTATAATTACTATAAATTAATGATGTATTAGAAAAAAGCTTATTGTTAAAAATGTGGTTCCATCTTAGTGTACCCGTCGTATTTCCCCAATCTAGACCAAAAAGATCTCCCACACCTAAATGATCGTTTCCTAAATATCCCGATATATATAAGCGATCTTTCTCACCTAATTGGTAATTCATCTTGGCATTAAAATCATAAAAGTAAAGTTGATTGGTGTTTATGGACGAATCGTTTGAAAGTTTTAGAAACATGTCGGCATATGTTCTACGCCCCGACACTAGGAACGAAGATTTACCTTTCTGTATAGGCCCCTCCACGTTCAATTTCGCTGAAATTAGGCCTACCCCTCCACTTACGTTAAAATCTTGATTATTCCCATCATTCATTTTAATATCCAATACGGATGATAATCTTCCTCCATATTGCGCGGGCATACCTGCTTTGTAAACAGCTATGTCTTTTACCGCATCCGAATTGAAGGTAGAAAAGAAACCCAGCAGGTGGGAAGCGTTGTAGACGGTAGCCTCATCAAGTAAAATCAAATTTTGATCGGCAGCACCACCACGTACATACATCCCGCTATTGCCCTCACCGGCCGACTTGATGCCCGGAAGCAATTGCAGCACTTTGATGGCATCCTTTTCTCCCAATAACACGGGAACATTTTTAATATCTTGTGGGCTAATTTTTTCCATTCCCATCTGTGGACTGCCTAAGCTTCTGCGATTAGAAGCGGTGGACGAAATCACCACCTCCTCCAGCGTTTGTTCTGCATCCAATAAATCAATATTCACAACTGTGTTTTTACGCAAATTTAAGCTGTCACTGTAAGCCGTAAAAGAAACTGAGCTTATAACTAAAGGGTAAGTGCCCTCCGGAAGTGTAAGCGAATAAAAGCCATATTCATTCGTTCTTGTTACATGGTTAGCTCCTGCACTAACAGTTGCTCCAATAATTGTTTCTCCCTTGCTGGCGGATTTGACGGTGCCGCTGACCGTAAATTTGTTCTGGGCAAAAGAGGTTGTACCCATTAAAAGTACAAGTGCTCCCAGTAAAAGTATCTTCATAATTTTACGCTATTTTAAAGGAAGACACCTATCTTTTAACTTACCCCTATGTCCTTTGTAAAAAAAAATTACCCGACAGACCTGCGCTAGATGCGGCAGCATTAGACGGTTATCGTAATCAACATCGGCTCATGCTTTTTTCTTCTTCAAGGGTAACTAACAAATCTTTTCTTTTCCCCTCATTCTTAACGGGTCATTACATTGAAATGAGTGCCTAATAAATCAGAAAATTTAAAAAGGTTAACCGGTAGGTTTTTATAAAGGATGTATTAATTCAATTACCCTGTTAATTTCATTGCAAAACCACAAATTATTTAATAGCTTGCACGCTTAAATTATAATCATAGTTTAAGCAGATGGTTTATTTTTTGGAAAAGCCTATTAAAACTCCCAAATGCCAGACAAGGTCTAAAAACAACATATTAGTCCTTAACCGTAAAACAACATGAGAGAACTGAGAATTAAACAGCAGTCAAGTAGCACTTTTATTGATTTTGACCCCGTAAACCAACAAAACCAGCTGCTCGTTGTTGTAAACGAGTGGAACTCTGATGAAATGAAAGTTTCCAAAATAACCTTTAACCTCACACAAGTTAAGGCGATACACGAATATTTAGGCAGTTTTCTTCAAGAAAAAGAAAATGATCTGAACGAAATACAGTCTAGGCGAAAGCGGGTGAAACTATCTTTTGAAAATATATATAAGGCAGCAAAGGATGTCAGTTTCATCACTTTTGAAGATCTTCAAAAAATCAAACAATTAGGCATTCCCATCTTTTCCATTCTGGCCAAAGATTTAAGCATTCCCGTCAGTGAAGTACAACAGGCACTTGAAAACACGCCCTTGCCTTTCATCTTATTTCAAAAACATTATGATAGCTGTATAAAACATATAAATGAAAATTAACCGTGTTGAACAAAACAAAAACCTACATTAAATTGAATCTTTCGCCTGTGGGAAAGCTATCAAATTATGTCTAAGCACCTCCAAAATAAGACCGATTCTATTCCGCACCTGAAATTTATCAAAGAGCGTTGCACGGTATCCATCGATTGTTTTTATCGAAAGACACATAATAGAAGCAATTTCATGATAGGTTAAGTCTGTACAGGCCAACTTTAAAAATTCCATTTCATTCTCTTTCAAATCCATTAACTTTAGATTCGTTTCCTGATAACCCATATCTGTTATGCGCGAATTATAATAACCCTTTGCCCAAATTTCCTCCAATGCAAACTCAAGGTCATCTAAATTCATACTTTTTAATAAATATGCACAGCATCCAGACTTAATCATCTTCACAACACTCATAGAATCATCCAGTCCAGAAAGTGCTACCACTTTAATTGCCGGATAATTCTTTTTCAATTTTACAGCTACTTCCACTCCATCCATAAGAGGCATTCTTACATCAATTAGCAAGATATCGGGAATGGAGAAATGTTGGTCAAGTTTTTCAAATAGATCTAAGCCGTTTGTAGCTGATAATACAACATCAAAATGGGAAAATGAATTTACCAGCATCTCAAGAGATTTCAGTATTAGTTGCTGGTCCTCAACTATACCTATTGTTGCATTCATTTAATAACAGTTTAGATTAAATTACCATTACTGCTATATGCCCATCTTTGTGCCCTGCCTTCATGCTTTACAGCAAAACGACTATTGTTCAATTCTGTTGTTTAGGATTTTATAAACTTGTTGCAATCCTTAAACAACATTGGGTTATTTAGCTGTAGTGTTTTCTTGTATTTATAATTAAGAATAAAATTAACTAAAACACCTTTGAATTTGCAAGAAAAAATCATACAGACCTAGGTCGCCATCTAATAATGAGAAATTTTTGCAACACATAAACAGCTTTTTTGTCAACCTTAACATGTACTTTCACACCCTATCACAGATCATGAACAAAACAAGCTTCTCACTTGATGGACGACACCTAAGAATTCCATTTTATTTAACCATTCAGGATCAACTGATTGATCCTGAAAAAGGTCTATTCTAAAAGTAATCACTTACTTTTGATACACTTTCAACCCAAATACCCGAATTAGCTTGTAAAACGTACTCGCTCATCCCCACATTATTTGATTCAGGTGCCCAGTCATACGTATAGCCTAAGCGTGTCCAAGGATAATGATAATCTGCTGCCGCTGACAACGTTCTGTAATAGGCAAAAACAATGTAACTATTAAACCAGGAGGCAAAGGTTTCAGAACTATTATTACTTAGCGCGGCTCCGGCAGTAGTCGTTGTAACCGCCGGATCCCCTGCTGGTCTGTACAACCGCTCCGGGTTTACCCAAACTTCCGCAATATGCGTATTACTACGCTCATTAGCAGGAGGTAGACCCAATAATTGGCAAATCCGCATGGTCGTATCACTTTCAGCAGAGAAGGATGATCCAATACGTGCCTTCATTTGTTGCGGGATAAATACCCATGACTCACCCCAGGAGTTGTTAATAGAATCACCAACTGGATAACTTGAAGGATAACGCATAAAACTAGCCAGTAAGACATGTGGCTTACCATTAATTGTTTTCCACTGTAAAGAAGTGTTTTCGGGTGTAAGGGCCCAGAGCGAGTCGATCACTTCAGTGCTATCCGCCACCATAGCATCCAAGATGGCACTCTTATATAGATCGTCCATGGAAAGTGAGGGAGATTCAGGTTCTGATGGGATCACATTGTCCTTTTTACATCCAACCAGTAAACCAAACATACATAACACGCATAATAAGGGAAAATAATTAATCTTTAAGGTGTGCATAAAATTTAAAAATTGTTAAAAATGAAGGTTGAAGATAATTAAATATAGGTTCATGAGGAAGTGAGTATATTTTACGCATATAGCAGAAATTACTCATTGGCAGAAGGAAAAACTGCGTTATTTCGCTAATACAGCTAACAATTAAATTATTGTTCCCATAGAGGATAAAACCTATTCATCTTGTTCATTTTTGCTATGACTAAAGAAACAGCAATTGGCAAACCTTTTCTTTAAATGACAGATGGTATTAAGTTAAGATGATATTATTGTAAAATTTGGCATACAAACGTTAGTTTAATTCCTTTTATTGCTCAATGAGCTAAAAAAACAGGATAATCCCTGTACTAATTTGTGCTTTTTCCTATGACAATTGCAATTTTTTTCTCGCTCCTTTGTGTATAAATTTATTACACCAAAAAATGAGAAAATTATGGAAAAGCATTACGGTGAAGTTATAGAAAGAACTGTTAGACGCAATGGTTATAGTATAAGTGCGCTAGCAAGATCCATGAAAGTTAATAGAAGATCTATTTACAACTGGTTTAAACAACCTAAATTTAAAGAAGAAATTATCTTTAAGATAGGTTGCGCATTGAAGTACGATTTTTCAACTGAATTTCCCGAATTATTTGCATCAGAAGAATTTCAAAAAGCCTTTAATTACAATCCGTCGCAACTAACTGAATTATTAACCGAAGAACGAGACAAAATCAATTACTGGAAAGACAAGTACATCAATTTATTAGAAGAATACAATCAAATCCTAACGGTAGCCAAAAATCATCTAAACACTAACGCTTATGTCTCCCTATGAGTATCTTTTACATAAAATACACTTAAAAAAATTTAATTAGTCTTTGCTCGTTATGGGCGTGTAATTGGCTTTATGATCGTTTAGTAACTAAAGCTACCAAGACGCCTAGCCAGTCAAAAAGAGTATTATTAAGAAAATTTATAATTAAATGATATCCATGAAATTTTAATGATAAAAACATAATCAGTACAATTGCTTACATTAAATGCTTTAGCCTAAAAAACCAAATGTTGTATACCGACCTTTACCAGCAATTCCGAACCCACAAATAACAGACATTGGCTGTATGCAAAGTCCTCCATCACGTGATGAAGCAACCCTTCTATGTGGTTTCTGCTTGACCACTTTGGTTGGAACTGGTCCAAAAGATGCTAGCACATCACTAATAGACCTTTTTATAATGTCCCTCTTCTGCTCGGCAACCGGCTTGTAGATCAAAAAATCCACCTTTCCTAACATTACTTGCATAGCTGTAATTGCTTTCCTTAATTCACTTTCACTAGCGGGGTTGGCCACAATAAAAAAACAGTTAATTCCTTTATCAAGCAAACTTGCTTGTTGGCGCTCAAGTCTTCCAAGGTCTCGACCTATTATACCAACTCGATACCCGGCCTTTCCAAACTTCCTTGTTGAGCTAGCGTCAATCATTGTATTTATCAATAGAATTGATTTTTTCATTCGAATAATTTGTTTTTAATGGCAATGAAGCTTGCATGAATTATTCATCTTTTTTGTGAAGAAGGCAGTTCATACAGGTTTCATCCGTAAATATTTAGTTCGTCCGCGTTTATTTTTTTTGCACTCATGAACCGCATAGCGTTTTTCTATCCATCCGTTGGATGGAGCTTACCACATTTAATCCACTAGCTACCAGCGGCGATATGTTGAACAATTGTGCCTATGAGCATTAGTGCTTATTAATTTTTAAAATCGATAGTGGATACCCGTGCGCACAATAATACCGGTTTTATCCAATTCAGCTGAAGGCGCTCCCCTATCATCTAGGTTATTAAATGGAATCCAGTCTATTTTCTGATCTGTTGCATACTGACTTATTTTTTGCGTAAAATTATATCCAGCGGATGCTGCGACAACGAACTTTTTTGATATAGCATACTCATAAAATAATGTGCTACTAAACTGCTGTACCTGCAAATAATCACTGTTCATCTTTTCCGACAGGCGATAGCTACCTCCCCCAATACCTAAATCAAGGTTAACACCGAAAGCACTTTTATCAGAGAGTTGATATTTTATTTTTTCCGATACAGGAAGTGTTCCTGAAAAGTTCAGTTTATCCGTAATATTCCAATCGATGCCCACAATAGGTATTATTACCGACCCAAAAAACTGCTTGGAATAAGCCGCACCTACCGAGTAATTAAAATTATTCGAAACACGTACTTTTAACATTAAAGCACCCGAGTAGATCATATCCTCTCCAGATACATCTTTTAGATCAGAAGAAAGTGTTGGAATAAATGATGCTAGAATTGCATATTTTGGAGAGAGTGCCTTCTGAAAAGCAAGCGGCACCGAAATGGCATGAAATCTTGTGCCTCCAAATTGGGTGCCGGTGCCTGATAACTGTAAACCACTATAGCTCACGCCTGCTAGCAAAAAGTCGAGCTTGCCTTCTTTCATACGGTTTACAACAGGCATTGTCAGTGCGCCGTCTATCTGCTGTATATTTATTTTTTTGCCATTGAGTGTAACCGGCGAATAGCTATAACCGGCAGTAAACGATCCTAATCCTGGAACAGAAGATATTAACAGCTTTTGGTTTGTTTTTAAATGCTTTTGAGCAGCTCCATTCATCGTTATTAAAATCACTGCTAGAAAAGATAAGATGATTGTTTTCATATTCATAAAAAACAGCTTTTTATCAAAGTATCTCCTCATTTGTTAATTCAGTTAAGGAGCATCCTTCCAGCTGTTCAGTTCTTATGACAACGAGCAGTTCGCTTCCCCCCTAAGCGGATTTATTTTTTTTGCCCATTACACCATATGCCAGCAAGGCAAGCCCCCTGTGTTTATCAGCAAGATTCGGGTTTTATTTATGCGTATTCGTTCTTTTTTTTGTACATGTACCATCATTTAAAACTTGCCAACACTATAGAAAGCCGTAGAAAGAAATTAGCCTCATTGATCCACTCAGGAATGATAAACCTAGGAGGATATAAAAAAGCAAAGATTTATGGATTGCTCAGCTGTACAGCCGGAAAACGGATGAAGATAGAAAACAGGGTGTTTTTCAAAGATGAGAAAGAGGCTATTGAAAATGGTTACAGGCCGTGCAACACTTGCTTGCCGCAGCAATATAAATTATGGAAAGCTCAGCAGGAAAACCCAAAGAATAATGATCTTAACAGGTTGATACGTTAATGCGGCCAGTAGATGTATTGTAGTCATTTCTTCTACAACTGGTAGTCTCCCTGTAGCTATACCTTTCTTGGTTAGCTTATCAGGTTAAGATATCTTTGCTTTATTCATTGTATGGCGAAAAAATCTTATAATATGACAATACCTAAAATTTGAAGCCCGTTTTAAAAAACAGATGCTCTTCCTAGCCCCTAGCTACAGAGCATTTAAGTATCGTACTATAATCATTAAACAGAAACACCATGAAAATCAAACATTCCAGCCTGCTTATACTATTAGTATGCCTAGCATGCAATCTGACAACGTTTGCCCAACAAATAAGCCAACGGGTAAAACTAAAGCTTAGTGATCCTAAGACAAAAACAACTCAAACGTATCTACTAAATTCCATTAGTTACTCTCATTCGAATCCCTATCTAGATAGTCTTAATACACCGCAAAACGCCAATCTCTGTACGGTAAATATCGACTTTAAGCAAAATATGGACCCGTTTTTATTAAAATGGGTATCCGGTAAGATGAAGGAAGCAGATGGTGTCATCACCGTAGAAGCTGTTGATGGTGGCAAACAACCCAGAACCATTGCTTTTCAGGGAGGAACAGCAGCTTTCACCTCAGAAAGCTATATTTCCGGTGATAGTTATCTATCTGCACAAATGTCCATCTATATAAACAAACTGGTGATAGATGGCGTCGTTATTTATACGGCGCCAACAAGCAAACCCCAACAAAAGACAGCAGCATTTTCAAGATTATAATCTTGATTTAACTACTTTCTAAGCCACAGAAAATGTTGGAGAAATCACCTTTTGCCAAATCACTTTTATGTATAACAAAATAGATTTCTCCAGCATCCCAGAAGGAAAATCCGGTATTATTGTCAGAGCTTACTCTTAAAAGCACTATATAATCTTCCGGATGACCCTTTAACTTGTTAGATGCTTCTATTTGAGGGGAGCCGTGCTGTTTAAACACATAGCTATTTAGCCCATGCACTGGTTCAACAGCATGAGCAAGCAAGCTGGTTCTAAAAGCTTCGACTTCGTCATAGTTTGTTTCTTCTAGCTCTTTTAAATTTGTGGCATCCCCCTTATATAAGTGATCATCGCCATAGAAAGAAGGAATACTTACGTATTTGGAGACCTTCACACGAAATGGGGTAAAAATTCCATGATCATCATAAATAAATTCTTCGTCTACCGCTAAATCTTTTGCCGATTGTAATGCGCTTAGTTCACCGTCAAAATAAATTACTTTCGCCTCAAATTCTTCCTGATCCGTTATAAAGAAATAGAGAACACCTTCGCGTGGTAAATAAGACTGATAAGGAGCGAGTTCTTCACAATTTAACTGCGCAATGAACTGATATCCCATGATATCTTTGTGGTAAGTGGTAAAGGTAGGATATTCCATAGTTGGAGGAAGATCCGGCAATCCTCCGAAACGTGTATTGCCTTTTTTATTATAGTCATCCTGCTCGGTCGTTTGAAGGGCAACCGCCCAGAGCGCCAACATTTCTAAACCCTTTTTATAGGTAATGAAATCAGTCTCTTTTATTACTTTATCCAATGTATTTATAAGTTCCCTATCCTGTTTTGCAAAAAAGATCTCATTCTTGAAAGCGATTATTCCTTTTCCATCGGCGCCTTTATATTCATAGTCGAGCAAAACCTGTTTTTTTTCCAATTCTAAATCAAGCTTCTCTACTTTTTGCAAATCTGGAGGTAAAGACTCAAAAGGATTTTTTGTTATGTTTAACCATTTGAGATGCGGTAAATTTAAGATAGATGCTGGTAATGTCGTTAGCTGATTATTTTGGAGATATAGCGATTTCAAGCTGGATGATAATGTAGACGGAAGTTCGGTTAAGTGATTGTTAGACAAACTACAAAATTCGAGTTCAGGGAGCATCAAAATTTCGGGCGGAATGGTACGGGCTTTACTTCCAAAAATATTAAGTGAGCGCAGCTTTTTTAAATCGCCTATTTCTTTCGGAATAACATCTACCTGTTCAATACCACTGAAAGACAATTCCTTCAACTGCGTAAACGTATTAATTTTTGAAGGGATTTCCGTTAATTTTATATGTTGAGAAGTATTATCAGTATAAAATAAGCCAAAAGATTCCAAATTGATATAATCAAAAAGTTCCGACGGAAAGGTTTCCCTAGCCAAATCCGTTAAGTGTAAATGATGGACTACCTCCTTTGGTGCAGTACGTATTTCTTCGAGCGAACCGAAACGATAATGTTGCCAGGCCAATCCTTCTAGTGGTATTTTCTTTGCAAAACTTATTGGATAAATCTTCGTCTCCATAATATTTTGGAAATAACCGCTAAAACCTACCCAGCCCTCCTTTAATGTGAGTTCGCCATAAAACTCCAAACTGTAGTGAAAGCCACCTTTCCATAAATATGCCTTGTTAATCACATCTCTATCTTTTTTAAAAGAAACCTGACCTGTTGGAATGCCTGCTTTGTATATATTTTTTAAAGTGAAATTTAAATAGATTTCGCCATCGTCATAGTCGTTTAAAATGTGCCCATGGGTTTTATCATCGTAGTTGCCTACCGTAGCTTTAAGGTTTATTGAAAGGTCATTGCCCGAATTACCCGTTGTGGTTACCAAAAAGGTAGAGCTGGGAAGGTATTCGAACGGTATATTGTCTACCAAAAAAGATTCTTTGCCATCTTCCGGAATCTGAAAGTCTACTATTTCTGGAATTTGCGTTGCTTCTTTTTCAGATTCAACAGTATCGCTTAGGTTCGCAAACAAGGCTGTCAATCCTTTTTGCTGCTCTTCCATCGCTTCCTGCGGATTACCGAAATATTGAAAGGTTCTCCAAGCCTCTTCAAACAAAGGGATGTAAAATGCTTGTTTACCTGTTTCGCAATCTCCTATAAAATCGTAGCTATATGCTTCACTTATATTCAGTACCGCAAAGAAAAAGAAATAGCCCATTGTAGATTTTGCCATGCGTATGTAACTGGTGTGTCCTGCAACCTCTATGGTTTTATCTTCCACAATTTCAACTTCACCCCGTCGTTCCAGACAACAGTTATAAAAGCGTTCGGCAAAATCATTACCTTTAAATTTGTTATAATAGCTATTCTCGTTTAAACCCACCGCAATCATGGCCGCATCGTCTCCATCTTCATGCTCCGCACGAACGCTTTCCCATACCGTGCGAATATTTTCAAAAAGAGAAGGAATATTGATCTGAAATGTTTTTGTTTGAACCGTTTGCATAATAATCTATTTGAATCAATCTTTTATAAGATCATTCAAATGTAGCAAAGCAGTAAGAACATTGGCCTACAAAGAGCGTCTACTTAGCGTCTACCACCTACATAAATTAAGAATAGAAATGGATCATGGCACTGGCAATTTACCACCAATCAAGCGGAAATTTTATTTTATCGACCGAACTAACAACCAAGTCAGGTTTAAATGCGTAGTGTACTAAATCTTCTTTTTTTGCTATTCCTGAGAGCACTAAAATGGTTTTATATCCCATCTGCACGCCCCCCTGAATATCTGTTTCCATGGTATCTCCTATAACGGTAGTTTCGGCGGTTTCCAGCCCCAGAAACTTTCTTGCGGATCGCATCATAACGGGGCCAGGTTTACCTATTACAAAAGCCTTCTTACCTGTTGCTTCTTCAATCATGGCAGTTGTTGAAGCAATGCCCAGATTATTCCATCCTGGTTTCTTTGGAGATGGATCACGATTTGTAGTAATAAACTTAGCGCCTGCCAATATCATATCCACTGCACGTAAAACCATTTCCAATGTAAAATTTCTACCTTCACCTAGCACCACATATTCAGGATCCGTGTCCACCAACGTTATTCCATTTTGATATAAACTGGTTAACAACCCACCCTCTCCCAATACATAAGCTGTACCATTCGGGCTCTGACCGCCCAAAAATTTCCCAGTAGCCATTGCACTGGTATACACATGTTCCTCCGTTACCTTTATACCAAGTCTTTTTAGCTTTCGGACTACTTCAAGGCTGGTTCGCTGACTGTTATTAGTCATAAAAGCAAAGGGGATATCCTGCTCAATCAAATAAGCAATAAATTTATCTGCACCTTGAATTAAGGTTTCTCCGCCATAGATAACCCCATCCATATCAATTAATAATCCGTGTTTCATCTATAAATAATTTTTCGTTCGCGTTTATTTTTTGGCGCTCATGAACCGCATAGCAGTTTTTAATCCATCGGTCAAATGGCACTTACCATGTTCAAAATTACATTTGCCTTCGCAAGGAATCTTCTTCACATTTTTTGAACTGTTTATTTCTTTAAGCCATAGGAGCAAACGAATATCTTTATTTTTTTCGAAAAAAATTCAAATAAACCGATAATAATACGGCTAAGGCAAAGCAAACGGCAGTGCTTGTGTCAATCAAAGCCACACTACTGTCTACGCCCAAAATTTTATCGACCATGTATTTGATAAAGGAATTAGGTAAATCGTGTTCTCCCAATTTATTTTTTACTTCCCACTGCCAATCCGTTATAGGGCAATAGCCTACCCCAAACCAATATCCTAATACGAACCAGGAAAAGGCTGTTGCTGAAACCATATAAAAATGACCTTTTCTGGTAGCCTTCCATATCCAGCCCAATAGGTTAAACCCTATTACAGCAAGATGAAGTAAGGTGAAGAAACCGTCAAGAAAATGAAGCCATAACATAATATGAAAATACAGTTATAACTAAGTAAAAACAAATCTCGGAAATAGATCAATCATAAATTAGATGATTGTAGAAAGGATATTTTCTGTTTAGCCTAAATTGGATGAGTTTGTTTATTAAAGAAATTTTTAAGTTACAACGGGTAGATGTCAGCCTAAGGTAAGCTGTGAAAAAATACTTGTATCAACAATTTTCAATACATACCTTTACAGTGTTGCCCCCCTAACCTTCTATTGTAATGATTGAAAATAAAGATACTTTTCTAAGCGATTCCGCCGTTTGTAGACGCTGCAAAAAAGATTCAGATTATCGGATTCAGCGAGACACACTTGGTCGCCTGATCTCTCTTATCATACCGGTTAAAAGATTCTGGTGTCCACATTGTGATCGCTTTTTCTATGCAAAAAAATAAGCAATTGAAGAATATACAGCAGGTGCAGTAAGTTTGGCTATCAAACTCACTGCATTACTTCCATTGTTTTTAAGGCGTATTCATAACGCCCTCTTATTTTTGTTGCGTCAATGAAGTCGTTTTTTAAAAGATACGACAAACGTACCGCAACTGCCTGCTCAAGCTTACGTGCATCGGCTTTCGGCTGTTCTTGCTGCAATACTTCCAGAATATCTTCTTTGAACCCATTTCCGAGATTATATAAGGCATAACTGATTTTATGATCGAGCTTACTCTCTGGATCAAAAACTTCAACAGGTTTAAGTATTCCTTTGACGCGAGGACTGCTATTACGTGTTAAAATGTGATCTAGACCGAAATATTTAGCAGATTCTATTTTATTTTCTGATATAGCATCAATGGTAAATTGTAAACTTTTTATCTCAGACCTTTTATGATCGGCTAAAGAACTAAGATATTGGACTACTTTCTTTTCAAGCATTTGATTGGTTTTATTTCTTTATGTGGTATATGGCAAATATATATGCAATTTAACAAAATAAAAAACAGCTCTTTATTAGCATGCTTGCTGCTCATTAGTTTCTGGCCAAATAGGTGTAAGGGCAATTTTTGTCATATTTATCTAACATCCCTCCTGTAATGACCAATTTAAACTTATAAATCTTATCTTTAACGTGTACCTCTTTAATATTTAAGTTATGAATGCAAAAGAAACACCTGAAATTAAAGACAACAAAAGTAAAATCAACAATTCTGTTACTGAAAAAGAGTTGATTTCAGTAGCAAAAGGCATGAAAAAAGACGGCTTTTCTACCGAAGAGATCGTCCGGGAAACGGGGCTTCCTACTCAACTTATTAGATCTCTGAAGCGAAAGTGAATAAAATACATCTTCAACAGTCCTTTATTCTTTCTAAATAAAACCAATTCCCTGCTACCCCTAGCCCACGGCACCAATGACGCGGTAGATTACTTTCCTACTGCGTCCTATCGAGTATAGGAAAACAAAGTCGACGCATCTCCCAAACAAAAAATATCGTCAAAAAAACAGATTAGCTATTACTTGAATCGATTATTATTTTCGGGTCAGGTTATTAATCAATAATCTATTTTCCTCAAACCTTAATAGAAATAACCAATATAAAAAATCTTAACATCAACGTATTACATATATAGATTTAAATAATTATTTTTACGTACATTTAAACATGAATGTGGTAGCATATACTCGCTACGCATTCTTTATGTATTACCAAAAAAATAAACCGTATCATGACAAAAAAATTCTCAGCTGAATTTCTAGGCACCTTCTGGCTGGTGCTTGGTGGATGTGGCAGCGCAGTGCTTGCCGCAGGTTTTCCAGACACAGGGATTGGTTTCGTGGGTGTATCGCTAGCTTTTGGTTTAACCGTATTAACCATTGCCTATTCTTTAGGGCACATTTCTGGGGCCCACCTTAACCCCGCAGTGTCTTTTGGATTATGGGCAGGAGGAAGACTCCCTACAAAAGAACTGGTTCCCTACATTATTGCCCAGGTATTGGGAGGGCTTGCAGCAGCGGCAATTCTGTATGTTATTGCTACCGGCAATGGTTCCAGTATTGGTAATTTCGCAGCGAATGGTTATGGAGAGCACTCTCCCGGAAAATACAGCTTAACAGCTGCGCTAATTACGGAAATTGTGATGACATTTATGTTTCTGATAGTAATTTTAGGCGCCACTGATGCGCGGGCACCAAAAGGTTTCGCGGGTCTGGCTATTGGTCTTGCCCTTACATTAATACATCTTATTAGTATACCTGTTACCAATACCTCAGTTAATCCAGCGAGAAGTATCAGTCAAGCTGTCTTTGTGGGCGATTGGGCACTATCTCAGTTGTGGCTATTTATAGTAGCACCTATTATTGGGGCTATCATCGCAGGAATAGTATATAAAGGGCTTTTCACTAAAGAAGATTAACACCTTCTCCGGTTTTTCTCCTCCCTAGAAAAAGTGAAAATTTAAAAAGAACGGATGCAAAAGAATGTTTGCATCCGTTCTTTTTATCAGCCATAAAAATCCTATGTCTTCATGCATTCGCCGACTTGAAGTTTACGAATCCTCCAAAAGCAGAGCGCGCTGTAAAAAGCAAACAATATAATTAAATGGAGTATAGAAGCGAGATTGTGTGAAATGCACGGCTACTACCTCCATGAAAATAGAATCAATCACATAACCATAACGAGTAAAGATAAAAGGTACATGAATGATTAGGTTATTCAAGCACCTATGTAAGCAGTTTTTCCATCACCTGCTCAGTATCCTGATAGCGATTTGTGTCATATAACACCCATTCGTGATTCCCGCTGATCAGTGCCTTTATTGACTTTACATAACAGCTCAATTCTTTGTTGGTTTCTGCATCAAAAAAAGGCAGCGAACGTTCCAATTCCAGCAGACGGGCTAAATCCGAATTATGAATAGCTAAGGTTTCTTTCAGTGCTTCCGTTAAAGACAACTGCCGCTCCTTCATCAGTATGATGACCATGTTCTCCGCACCTTCTTTATCAAGCTCTTTGCCGAAAGAGTGGATATCATTCGCCCAACTAGCGATCCTGATAGCCAATAAAAGCATTTGCCGAATCACATCAAGTTTATATATATAAAAGGATAAATGAAATTCGGTACCCAAAGACAGCAGGCTACAGCAGACGTTCCCTCCTGAAAAATAAGGTCTCATTTGTATATAGTTTTCGAGGTTTAAGCCCTTGTTTGCTTTAATCAGTTTGGCCTCCAGTTGCCAAGCTTTAAGCATTTCTAGCATTTCCTTTACAAACCACTGTTGCCATTCAACTCCTCTATGCTGCCTGATTCTATACCATAAGTCGCTGAAACATGCTCCAAAACCGTCTTCATCAGTCATTAGTAGCATTTTATTATGAACAAGAATATCCACCACATGATGCTTCATCCTCTCCAATGTCTTGTTATTCTCCTCCTCGTTTGCTTCAGCAATTAAATCATCCGCAATAAAAAATAGGGTTGTCCAGCAGCCCACAAGGAAAAACCCCTCTTTATCAGCAAAGGGAAAGGTTCTAGCCGTCCACCAGATATATTTTTCTTCATGATATCGCTGAATAGATTCTTCTGTGGGAAGTAAGCCGAAGCTGCTAATCCATTTAAATATATCATGATGAGCATCGTGCACATAAGACGAAATACCAAAAGAGAAAGGGTACTGAATTTGTTGAAAGATCTTTTTCATTTTATTTGTTTCCTTTAATGCCAACCACTTTTTAAACTTTACAAACGTCAAAAATTTGCTAAAACATACCCGATTTACGTATACTCCCTATACCGTTTAGTCGTCTTATACCAAGAAAGATGTCCTTGCAAGAACACTTTCAAATAGGTTACATACAATTGTATCCCCTTATTCATGGCGCCGAAATCAGGCAATCGGTCACTCAGGCTAATAAATTGTGCGAGATCCAGATCATGTATTTCTAAAGCTTGTATTTTAGCCTCTTCCGCTGAGCATTGCTGCTCGTGTTGAATAACGGAAATAAGATTCATCGCTTCGTGATCATGTCGCTCTTTTTCATAGGAGAAAAAATCGTTTGACCAAGCGGCCATACGAGTAACCAATCGCCGGAGTTGCTGTAAAGAAACATCTCTATATACATCGTCTGACAGCATAACGCCAGTTGCTATCTCCATCAAATCGAGTAAAGGATGTACTAAAACAATTTGTTCTCTAAGCAGTACGTATTCTTGGAGCGTTGGATATTCTATAATGGATCTATAGCTATAATCTGTGCTATCTTTTACCAAGCTTTCAAAATACTTATCATTGCTTTCAATAAAACGACTCATCCACTCAGGTGTTGTGTAAGGTAATAGCTCATTCACGAATAGTTGTAGCTGCTGAAATACCGGAGCTTCCTTGCGTGTCACCTTATCTCCCTTTAAGATGGCCGCGGCTCGATTAGCTACGATTTGTATTTCTTTATGGGGCAATTGTCCATAATAGTCGTCTACCACAAAGGCATACGTTATATACCTTGCAATCGGGCAAAGCAATTCCCAGCTTACCGTAGGATAAAATCGGGCAGTGACATCCCCAAACAAGCCTTTTTTTAACTTTTGCCTTAAAGGCTGAGGGACATTATCGTATTCATCTATCCACTGCGACACCTGGCGTTCAATAGCCTCAAGATGGCCATTAACCAGGTCAGGAAAAGGATAAGACAAGAGTGGCATTGCTTGTTCAGCATTCATGAGATTTGAAATTGACAGTTAAAAAAATTTACTTCTAATACCGCTCTCACCATCGTATTACACCAATTAGAAATATTAATAAACAAAACAGATAAAGAAAAGACGTATAACTCTTATGATCGTCGCTTGCTGTTCTGAACTTCAAAATTCGATAGGCAATAAACCAATTAAATAGTAGGATCAATATAAAAAGTATGTTTAGCACACTACTGCTGATCAGTCGCTCGATTGGGATGTTGGTAGCAAACAGCAGAAGGATGATTAAGGGAGAAAGCACAAGAAAAAAAAGTGCCAAGACAATTCTAGCATTCCTATCTCCAATAGCTAGGGGTAATGTCTTTCTTCCGACAAGCTGATCACCGGCCTGATCGCGCATGTCCTGTATATGAAAAGCGAACCCTGACCAAATAGACAAGACAATAGCATATTGATATATTGAAGCATCTAATGGTTGTATGATCTGCCATTGGGAGCAGAACAATGCAAAAACACCCATGGTCATAAATACCAGATTTTTAGCCCCAAGAAAAATATGCCAACGCATTCGATCGGTGAAGAAAGTTACCAGTTGCCATAGAACAGCGAAATACAATATATTCAGCTGATGGGCCAATAAGACCAATAATATATTGGCAAAAACCCCTCTGCTATAAGTACCTGGAATGGTAACTAAGTTTGAAGGAAGAGGGCGCCAAGGCTTATTCCTACGATCTTCTTCTATCGATAAAAGCTGACTGGATAAGCAGACCGTATAAAGGAACAAAAAACTATAGCTTAAAGAGTACAGAAAATATAGCGGAAGAATACTGAGAGAAGCCCCACTAACTATCCACGAAGCAAACAGCGTGAGCGCACCGGGGACAAAAACTGCAAACAGATCCGACTTAATAAATAAATACGTCAGATTAAACTCTTTTAACAATTTGGAAGAAATCATGGTGGATGTTTCGTGAGACATTTTATCTTATTTAATCATTCAGCTATTCAATGATAATTCATAAAAAGAAAGCAGCCTGCGTATTACATTTTCAATAAGAATATCCGGGCAGGAAGCACCGCTGGTTAAGTGCAATGTGAGTGAGTTCGATGGCAAATAAGCATATGAAGTGGTTAGTCGATGGCGATGAATATCCCAATGTTCTATTTCTGTATCCGACAACAAACTGTCGCTAGAAGAAATAAAATAGGTAGGTAACTTAGCTTCGCATAACTCCACCAAATGAGAGGTGTTTGAACTGTTATATCCACCTACTACAATGGCCAAATCGGCATCAAGGGATAGCATATTAATCACCGCCGTTTGATTGTCATGCGTTGCGTAGCAAAGGGTATCCCGCATATTCGCAAAATGCGCTGCTACTTGATCGTCGCTAAGGTGGTGATGCTCTTGAATCGTCCGTTGCAAAAAATCCGCTATCTGTTGTGTTTCACTGGCAAGCAAAGTTGTTTGATTTACTACACCAATCCGGTTCAGATCGCGTGTCACATCAAAGCCCTCGGAATACCTCCCTTTAAACAGCGCGTAAAAATCCGTAGGAGGCCTTCGGTTTCCGATAAAATCAGCTAACAATCTTGCCTCCCTCAAGTCTTTGATAATGATAGAGGCGGCAACACTTTTACTATGAGAGAAAGTCGCCCGAGTTTCTTCATGATTAGGTTTTCCATGTACAATAACCGTATAACCCTTATCAGCAATCTGCGAAACCCTGGTCCACACCTTTTCTACAAAAGGGCATTTACTCCGGTAATAAATCTGCTCGATTCCTTTTTCCTTTAAAATACGCTCTATCTCCAGCGTGGTACCAAAAGCAGGAATGATCACTACATCAGCCGCTGTGATATCCTCCCAGGAGATCAGCTGATTTCCGAGGGTATCCATAATAAACCGGACACCATTTTCCAAAAGCGACTGGTTTACATATTGGTTGTGGATGATCTCACTTAACAGATAAATCTGTTTATCTGGATTATCCTGAATAGCCGCATAAGCAGTTTCGATGGCATTCTCTACCCCATAACAGAAGCCGAAGTGACGGGCCAAGTGAATTTTAACCTTCCCGAAATCAAGAATAGTGGGATTAAAGTCTCTCTTCAGATGGTCGTCCTCTTGTCTGCTTTTTTTGATGGCACTTATTGTCTCACTTTTATATACTGTAGGGATATCAAAGGCTTTCATGTTTTACCAGTTTTTGTGTTAGTACCAGATCTTGCAGCATTTCTTTTGCCGCTGTTATAATCCCAATTTTGTCAAAACCACATTCCCGATGCAACTCGTTTACTTTACCATGCTCAACAATACGGTCCGGAACACCCAGTATCCGTACATGCGCATGGTATTGTTTCGCTGCCATAAACTCGAGTACAGCACTACCTAATCCACCAATAACACAACCATCTTCCACGGTAATAATGTGCTGGTAGTTTTCGAAAACATAATGCAGGAGTTTTTCATCAATCGGCTTTACAAAGCGCATGTCAAAAAGGGCCGCGCTAAGCCCTTCCTCCTCTAGTTCACTACAGGCTTCCAAAGCAAAATTGCCGGGATGCCCAAAGGAAAGAATGGCGATATCTCTCCCCTCCCGAATTTGTCTTCCCGTTCCCACCTTTATTTTCTCAAAAGGTGTTTTCCAGTTCGGCATCACACCCTGCCCTCTGGGATACCTAATCATAAAGGGTTGCTCCAAACCTGGAAGCTGTGCCGTATACATTAGGTTCCTTAGTTCGGACTCGTTCATCGGCGAGCTAATGACCAAACCAGGCAGGCAGCGCGAGTAGGCGATATCATAGATACCGTGATGGGTAGCCCCGTCTTCGCCTACCAAACCACCCCTATCCAAGCAAAAAATAACCGGTAGTTGCTGCAACACTACGTCATGCACCAGCTGATCGTAACCCCGCTGCATAAATGAAGAATAGATATTGCAGAATGCTGTCATACCCTGCGTGGCAAGGCCCGCGGCTAAGGTTACAGCATGCTGTTCACAGATCCCTACATCAAATGTGCGCTTAGGCATCTTCTCCATCATAAACTTTAGAGAAGAGCCTGATAACATAGCAGGCGTAATCCCAACGATCTTGTCATTCCGTTCTGCCAACTCAATAATACTATGCCCAAAAACATCCTGATATTTGGGAGCTTGCGGCGTATCGTTCGTCGCTTTATGTATCTTGCCGGTCACTTTATCAAAGAGCCCTGGAAAATGCCATAATGTTTTTTCCTGTTCTGCAGGCGCATAACCCTTACCCTTGGTGGTCACCACATGCAATAATTTAGGACCAGGAATATTGCGCATATCCCGTAATGTTTCGGCCAAGTTCAATACATCATGCCCATCCACCGGACCAAAATAGCGTAAATTCAATGCTTCAAAAAAGTTCGCATGTTCTGAGAACATGCTTTTAATGCCCGACTTAGTTCTGTGCAGTAATTCTTTAGAACGCTCGCCAACCAGTGGTAATTTATGAATCGTTTTTCCTACGTTTTTACGAAGGCTATTATACGTTTTCGACAGCGCTAAGTGCGTTAAATATTCTTTTAATGCCCCTACATTCTGATCAATTGACATGCAATTATCATTGAGAATGACGATCAGATTGGTATCCGTTGCACCGGCATGATTCAGTGCTTCAAAAGCCATCCCTGCAGTCATCGCACCATCACCGATTACGGCTATATGCTGCTTATCATGCTCACCCCTATGTTTAGCAGCAATGGCCATTCCCAATGCTGCAGAGATCGAAGTAGAAGAGTGGCCGGTACCGAAAGCATCATATTCGCTTTCGCTTCGACGAGGAAAACCACTAATCCCTTTATATTTTCTGTTGCTAGAGAAAAAATCCCGTCTTCCGGTCAATATCTTATGCCCATAGGCCTGGTGTCCTACATCCCAAACCAATTGGTCGTAAGGCGTGTTCATCACATAATGCAAAGCAGCTGTCAGCTCCACCGTCCCCAAGCTCGCCCCAAAATGGCCGCCATGCTGGCTGACGGTCTCTACTAGAAAGGCCCTCAGTTCATCGCATAATTGCGGTAATTGAGCAGGTTTCAGCTTCTTTAGATCGAGGGGATTATCTATCTGATCAAGTAGGGATAATTTAGTTTTTCTCATGGCAGAAAATTGTTTAACGGTAAATATGAAAAACAGGGGGTTGGTGTCTTTTTTAAGACTGGCGTACCAATAGTGAGCTGGCCAGTTCCAGCAGTTTCTCCTTTTTGAAAACGGGCACATCTATCTCTTCCAATTTATCAAAGGCGATAGCTGTGTAAGACCTAATCGCTTCTACGGCCCACAAATCCACTTCAAGTATTTTATAACAGTCCATAACAGCTCGGATTTTATCTTCGCCCTTACGTTGGAAGGCCTCTTTTAGTCTTATTAGTTGTTCTGACGTTGCTTGTTCAAATGCCTTGACCAACAATGCTGTTTTTTTGTTTTCCAGAATATCGCCTCCTACTTGTTTACCGGTATGTGCGCTAGCGCCAAAAGTATCCAAATAATCATCTTGTATCTGAAAGGCGATTCCTATGTTCTTAGCAAATTCGTATAGACCGACTTGCTGCCCTTCATCTGCACCGCCCATCATTGCGCCGCACTGAGCAGCGCCGCCTAATAGCACAGACGTTTTCAGTGTAATCATTTCAAGATAATCGGCATAATTTACCGTTTCCATTTCCATACCCTCCATATCAATGTCCAACTGCTGCCCTTCACATACTAGCCGTGCCGTATCCGCAAACAGCTCGATGATTTGCGTTCGGTAGATACTTTCAATTTGATTGAGTAATGCATAACATTGGATGAGCAAGGTGTCTCCAGCAAGTATAGCCGTACCTTCATTGTATTTTATATGTAAGGTTGGCCGTCCTCTACGTAAGGGAGAACGGTCCATAATATCGTCGTGAATGAGCGTAAAATTGTGAAAGAGATCAAAAGCATAAGCAACAATATATGTATCAGCATGTATGTTATCAAATAACTCGTTCACCATCAAACACATTGCCGGTCGGACTCTTTTGCCCGGAAGGTCCAAAAAATAATTAATCGACCCATATAGATTTTTGGGGGAAGTCGGAAACACAAACGTATCTCGCTGTTTCTGGTAAAGCTTGCAGATTTCTGAAAAGGAATGCATAATATGGGGATTATGGTGAACGTAAAAAATATAATTTATCCTTTACGAGGATAAATATGGATCTGTATGAATTTATAATTTCTGCTTTGACTAATTTAGCAAGTTCGAGATAAGTGTTTCTTGTTCAAATTGTTCAGTTTATTGAACTTAAATTTTTTCTAGTATGGCGAAGTAAAAATTTGGTAAAGATTACAAACGTATTCAAGAGAAAACTTAAAATGACACGAAGAGTTTTGCCGCGTTGTATATTCCAACACAGCAAAACTCAAATTAGGGATAGGTTGTTTTGCTTAATTCCGTGTATCAATCACGGGCGGTATTCACTTATTGCATAGCTATTAGTTTAATATAGTCCTGACTAAGTTCATATCCTGAGCTACTGGCATTTTTACCAGTTACCTCAAATTTAAAATTTCGGGCACCATCCCAAAGGGTGACATTACTGGCAATCAATAACTCTTTATATTCCACATTAGCACTATATTGGTCGAATATAGCACCCTTTGCGACTCCAGCTTCATATAACTGACACTGCCCACGATTAGGTCCAGCCAGATAACGTAGGTAAACATTATAATTCGTTTGACCGCCGGTGTGGTTGATGGTATATGTTATAAAATCTCCCGCGCCATCGGCGGCAAGCCTAACCCACGCGCCACCACTCGCATTGAGATCGTTAACAGGAGCATAAGAAGCACCATTTGACCACTTGCTTAAATTTTCGGCTTCATTGGGGGTACCACTGCCCGAAACAAATTCTACCCAATTTACATTGTAACCAATGCCTTCAAATTCTAATCGAAGTATTTTATTAGTTCCCGCATTGATGTTCACATTCTCCAATGTAAAGCTCTGATAGGTGTCCCATCCGCCTGTATTAGTTGGCGTAATTGTTCCCAAGGTTACACCATCCAACTTAATAGTGACACTCCTACCCGGCGTTGCATCACCACAGGCTACACGAAGGTTAACATTATAGGTACCTGAATTGATATTTGCTATCGTATATTCCAACCATTCGCCCGGATTTATATAGCCTATTGTATGGCCCCCGCCGTCATCCGTGGTAGTACCAATGTCAACAGGCGTATTACGATACACACCACCTTGATTATCATAAGTAGTTTCGTAAAAGGAAACGTCCTGTCCTCCATTATCGAAATTTTCTGCTTGTATTTTTCCTGGAATAGTTTGCGTGGCAAAAGCCGTTTGTGGGCCAGGGATAAAACCGCCTGCCTGATTATGGTTTTGCTTTTCGAAAAGCCAGTCGCGAATGAATTTACCCTGATTTTCTCCGCTCATCAGATTCCAGTTCCAATCAAACATCTGTGGCTTCCAGTAGTTATCAAAGATATAATTCGCCCAACCAATATGAGGATGATTATCCATATAAGTACGGAACTGCTTACCCCATCCCCCAGAAGTGCCATAAGTAACCCCGTCCGAATAATTAGGATCAGCGTTCCAGCCAAATTCGGTGATCACAATGGGAATACTGTTGGCTGCATTGCCAAATTTTGAATCAAGACTGGAGGTACTAGCCGGCTGGTTGGGATAGATATGATAAACATAGGCCATATTATGATCATCAAAAGGATTCGCAGCCGCCTCATTCACTCTAGTGCTCCATTGTGGTCCGCCCATCAGAATTAAGTTGTTCGGCGCAACGGCACGAATGGTATCAATTACCGGTTGTATAAAATCCTTCCAGGTAGTCCAAGTATCGGGATTAATAGGCTCGTTATAAACTTCAAAAATCACCTGCGGATTATTTGCATAACGAGGTGCAACGTAACTCCAAAAATCCAGCACTTTTGATTGAGGTGTTCCTCCCGTTCCGTAGTTCGATACGAGGTGAAGATCCACAATAACGTACTGGCCAAGTGAAATCGCTTGCTGTACAAAGGGATCTATATGATTAGCAAAAGCCGCTACCGGATCACTGTATGCCTGGTGCACCCCGATCCGGACGACGCGTGAGAACCATCCTTTTGAAGTATCGGCCTGCAGAGCGAGCAACTCACTTATGGGCTTTGTATTACAGGTTCCACATTCGTCGTTACTTTCATTTGGAAGAAGGGAGAAACCTCTAAGGGTAACTACATTCCCTGCCTCGTCTTTGATTTGGTTACCTTCTACATGTAGCCATGGTAATGTTGCATTATTAACGCCATTGGCAAGCATCTTTTTGTTTGCGTCGTTCATTAATTTTACATCTTCTTCTGGAAGCCTTTTGCAAGCCGATATCATAAACACACATGCTAACATAAGCATGAGAAGACTTTTTTCAGTGTACTTGAGTAATTTCATTTTTAATCTAATTTTTGGTTTATAATTATATTTGATATTGGTTTTATTTAACATACTGCCACTCGTCAACCAAACATCCATGCCACTTAATAGCCGGGATTTTGACTAAGATTCGTATTGATGTCAATCTCCTTTTGCGGTATAGGCAATAAACCTTGGTTCGCCTGCAAGCGAGCTATCGGCACATCTGGATGACTTTCTTGAATAAAATGCAGCACATATTGCATACCGGCCCTTCGCAAGGTCCACCACCAAGACATTTCAGCGGCAAATTCATGACGCCTTTCTGTCATAATGATATCGAAGGCTTCTTCTTTTGAAGATCCATAAACATCGGGCAGCGTGTTGGTAAACTCATCCGCCCTATCTCTTATTTCGTTCGCGATATGCAAAGCACCGACTATATTGTCATCTGCCATTAACAGAACTTCTGCATAATTAAGTAATACTTCCGCATATCGCATTAAGATGATATTATTCTCACCGGCAACGTGGGCACAGCCTCCACCACATACATCAGGCAATCTCCAATACTTCACCACGCCATATCCAGTTATCCCCCATGGATGTGCCGTGGTGCCATACGTATTAATTGGATGGCCATTTTCGTCCTTCACGCTTGTTCTTTCGGAAATATCAATATTCGGACTGGGGTGCCCTTCCCCGGGCCTGATGATCGAAGCTCTCCTTCTTAAATCGCCCTCTTCGAATGAGTCATAAAGCGATTTTGTACTGTTGTGTGAACCCCATCCTCCAGCTTCCGTAGGCATAGTAAGCACTTGCATCCAAGAGAGATGATCCTCACGATTCCATGATTGGTTAGCTTCTGCACGATGTTGTATTTCAAATATGGATTCTACACCATTGCGATTTTCCGGTTCATGAATCTGAAAATAGTTCCGCTCGAGTTGGTAAACGCCCTGATCAATAATCTGCTTTAAACTTAGTTTAGCATCGTTCCATTTAGCCGGATTATAATTGGCCAACCACATTTGCGTCTGCCCAAGATAAGCCAGTGCAGCACCCTTCGTAGCCCTTCCTACATTTTCTGCACCATATGTCCACGGCAATACCTCAACAGCATCTTTCAGATCAGTTTCGATACTTTCAAATGTTTCTTCCTCGGTATTTCTTGGAATTTTCATTTCTCCACCCGCCAATTGCTCTTCCAATATGAGCGGTACACCCCCAAAATTAACAGCCAAATAATAGTAATAGATCGCTCTTAAAAATTTAGCCTCTCCGATCAATCTATTGGTCAATTCTCCGTCAATAATACCTTTTTCGGCCATCTCTTGTATTTTGGGTATCGTTGCATTCGCACGGGCAACCCCTTTGTAACAATCTCTCCAAAAACCAAACACGATATTAAACCCCGTAGGCACCTCATATAATGCATAAAATTCGTCAGCGCCCTGATTTCTTATATCTTGCGAAAAATAATTGGCATGGTAATAAATCCCTTTGGATAGAAAATCGTCTTCACCCGTTCCCCCATGGAAGATATCATAAATCCCGGCAACAGCCGCTAAAGCATCTTCAGGCTTATTAAATAATACATCAGGCGTTGAGCCATCTAATTTTTGTTGAGACAAGAAATCCTCTCCACATCGCACGAAAGGAAAAGAGATCAATATTATTATTTTAACTAGTTTTTTCATTATATCGATTTAATCCCCATGATAGGTTACCTTTAAAATGTTACATTAAGACCACATAAAATAATTTTCGGCAATGGATAAGAGCCTACGTCTATTCCGGTCGTTGTTATTTCATTACCGAGAGATCCGATTTCAGGATCCAGACCTGAATAGCCGGTAAATGTCAATAAGTTTTGGCCGCTTATGTAAATACGGGCCCGCTTGATCCGAAGATTATGTGTAATATGCTGGGGTAAGGTGTAGCCAATCTGGATATTTTTCAACCTAATAAACGAACCATCTTCAACAAAATGGTCAGAAACCCTTCCGTTTTGGTTAAAATCGTCCACGGTAGCTCTTGCCATGGTATTGGAAGTTCCTTCACCATGCCAACGATTTTGATAATAGTTTGTTGATATATTGGTAAAACCGACGCTTTTATCAAATCCGATGTTTTCCAGTACATTTTTGGAATAATTGAGGATATCATTTCCAAACGAACCATTAAAGAATACGCTAAAATCAAAATTCTTATAACTGGCTTCAAAATTGATTCCCATAAAAGCGTCTGGGATGGGGCTACCTATAATGGTCCTATCGAGATCATTAATTACACCATCAGGACCCGTGGGGTTTCCGTTTTCATCCAATGGTCCGGCAATATCGATAAACCGTCTATCGCCCGCAACAGTTTGCCCAGATTGGAAAGCGTGGTTAGCTACCTCCTGTTGATTCTGAAAAATTCCATCAGTTTTCCATCCATAGAATGCGCCAATCTCTCCACCCTCCTTCGTGATAGTAAAATTATCAAATTGGCCAAATGCCGGAATAGCCAACGTGCTGGCATTAAATATGGCCCCTCCCCCTCCCAAGCTCATTACTTTATTATTTACGGTGGTTACATTGGCGTTTACGCTCCATTGAAAATCGCCGTCCACATCCTGATAGCCTAGCGTGACCTCAAAGCCATTATTTTGGATAGTTCCAGCATTACGGAACGCAGAAGTTGTCCCTGAAGTACTAGGTAGCGGTATATTGAGTAGAATATCTTCTGATTTTCTATTATAATAATCTGCTACTAATGTTATCCGGCCGTCAAATAGGGACGCATCGAATCCGATATCACTTTGCGTTGACGTTTCCCATTTCAAATCTGGATTGGATAGTCCAGTGGGTGCAATACCCAAATTAACGGTTGGATCATTGCCGAAGATATAAGAATTATTGATAGCGCTCCAGGTAACCAGATACGAGAATGGATTGATATCTTGATTACCAGTTTGCCCCCAGCTACCTCGAATTTTAAAATCATGCAACCACTTAGCGCCCGATAAAAAGGATTCTTCGGACACCCTCCAAGCGAGGGACGCGGATGGGAAGGTACCAAATTTATTATTAGGTCCGAAGTTAGAAGAGCCGTCCCTTCGTATAGTACCTGTTAATATATATGTATCGAGCAATTTATAATTCACTCTAGCAAAATACGAGGCGATTGATTGCGTAACTTGCGAACCGGCAGCGTTTCTGAAAATGCCATCTTGAAGGTTTCGTAATTCGTTGCTTACAAAATCAGACGCATTTCCAGACAACCATCTGTATGTCCATTCCTGACCAGATTGACCTGCCAATAAGGTCAAGTCATGTGCCTGACCGAATTGTTTTTCATAAGTGAGTGTATTTTCTATCAAATAATCGGTGCGTACATTTTGATATTGACTATAAATGGCAGCCGTATTCGAACTTCTTCCTCTATTATAGGAGGGAGTAAAGCTAAATCCATTGTTTTGGATATAGTCTATACCAAGGTTAATCTTGTAAGTAAGCGCTGGTAGAATTTTCCATTCGGCAAATGTGGTATTGATGATCCTGTTTACCTTATTATCCTGATCAAAAGTCTCTATACGCGCTATAGGATTGTCCATCGTATTGGGCACAGCATCAGAAAATGGCCAATACCCATAATTACCATTTAATTTAACGCTACCATTTGTTCCGCCGGCAGTAAGTATTGGTTGCAATTCAATGATTTGTTTCAATGAACCTTCGTTAGCCGTTTCAGAATTTAACAGCTGGATCTTTTGTGATAAAGAAGCGGCCATACTTGTTCCTACCTTAACCTTCGTACCGATCCTATGATCAATATTGGCTCTTATACTATATCTTTTAAAATTGGATGCCTTTACGATGCCATTTTGATTAAAATAACCAAATGACAGGGACGATTGTGTTTGATCATTGCCCCCTGTTAGGGACAGGTTATAGCTTTGTTGAAGTGCTTTTCTGAAAATTTCATCTTGCCAATTTATTGAGGGAAATGATCCCGGGTTTCTCCATTCGTCCAAAACCACCTCCCCTTCTGCATCTCCAACTTGCACGGCTAAGTCGGCAAACGCTCCCGCACTTGCCATTTCATATTCGTTGGGACGTTGTTGAATGCCCCAATAGGAATCAAAATTAATAATAGTTCCACCTGCGGCCCCTCTTTTGGTAGAAACAATAACAACACCATTAGTAGCTCGCGTACCATAAATAGCTGTTGCAGAAGCATCTTTTAGTACTTCAATAGATTCCACATCGTTGGGATTAAGATTCTGTAAAGCATTTCGCGAGGTAGGAAACCCATCAATTACATACAGCGGATCATTGTTTCCCAGCGAGCTAATACCTCTGATCCGAACCGAGACGCCCCCTCCTGGTACTCCGGAATTTTGACTTACCTGCACACCAGAAGCCAACCCCTGCAGCCCTTGATCTAGGGTAGTTACCGCTTGCTTTTCAATATCTTTCCCATCCACGGTGGCAATAGAACCAGTAAGATCACTTCTCTTCATGGTTCCATACCCTACCACCACCACTTCGTTTAGGTTGCTCACAGATTCTTGCATAATCGCATTCACAGTAGATGAATTGTTTATAGACAGCTCTAGAAGTTCGTAACCCACAATGGTAAACACCAGCACATCTTCCCGCTCTGCTGTTACCCGATAATTCCCTTCTTTATTTGTTTTAGTAACTACCGTAGTTCCCTTGACCTTTACGGTCGCCCCTTCCAACGGCATTCCCGCCTGATCGGTCACCCGACCTGTAATCTCCCGCTGTAATTCGATTGCGTTTTTCAGTTTATCCCCATGAGGATCGACCTTCCGCTCTATCAGCACCCGGTTTTCCCGAATCTTGTAAGTAAGTTCCTGTTCATGAAAACAATAATCTAAAATAGTCTCTATGGGTGTATTAATCGAACGAAGGCTCACTGGTTTGGCCAACTTTAAGTCCTCTTCCAAGTATAGAAAATGGTACCCTGTTTGCTGACGTAACGCTGCAAATACGTCTTTCAGACTGACGTTATTAGCTTTGATTGTAGCATTTTGTGCAAATACAGAAGCCCCTGCTTGTGAAACAGTGAGCGCCAGGAGCAATAAAGTAACCTTTAACATAATAAAAAGCCTAAATAGGACACTATAATCAGCACAGATGAGGCATGCTAATTTTTTTTTATACATTTGCATATCAGGTTTAACTCCATTTATTGGTTGGCAAATCAGTAAATAATTAACTTGGTTTATGGCGAGTGAATCGTCTGCCAGAAGTGCCGCGAACACTTCTGGTTTTTTCAACACTGTCTCCTTAGTGTGTCCTTTTTATCGCATAATCACAACCTCCTTTCCTTTTCGTTCAAATGTGAAATTTCCCAACATACTCAGGTCAGCCAACAGCTCATCGAGCGTTGCATCCCTTGGGAATGTCCCACCAAACCGCTTTTTGGGAATAACTCCTTCTACCACAACTTGAATGTCGTACCACCTCGCCACATTTTTCATTATCGATACAATGTCCATCTCCTCAAACACAAAGTATCCATTTTTCCAAGCCAGGGTCTGCTCAATATTGGCCTTCTGTTTAACAATTGATTGCTGGTCTGCATGCGTGACAGCTTTATATCCTGGACGAAGAGAAATCGCTTTGCCATCTTTGTTCACATTTACTCCTCCTTCTAACAAAGTGGTAGTAACCGTTTTATCTGAAGCATAAGCAGTGACATTGAAATGCGTACCTGTCACCCTAATTTGAGTATGATCGGCTGTGATTCGGAAGGGCTTGCTATGATCATGAGCCACTTCAAAATAAGCCTCTCCTTCAAGCGTTACATGGCGTTCGTTCATTCCAAAATGAACCGGATAAGTAAGTGTGCTTGCTGCATTTAGCCATACCCTCGTACCGTCAGCGAGCTTTAATTGAAATTGCTTACCATTGGGTACATGTATGACGTTGTATTTGATCTCTCGCCCCACCTCGACTGCTCCTCCCTGATTAGTCTCATACACCATTTGTCCAGCTTCCTTTTTTAGGATAGAAAAGTCTTCTGTTTCCTGTATGACACCGGTATCCAACGATTCTAAATTAAGTGAAGTGCCGTTAGATAGCGTCAGCGTGATCTCCTTTTGATTCGTTACCGACTCATTAATAACCAAGCGTTTATTGTTTATTTCATCTTTAACCAGTTTTGGCCAAAACAACACCAGACCTACTATTAAGATAATTGATGCGGCCACCCCCATCAAACGGTATTTCCAACGAGCTTTCAGCTTCGTACCCAAGCGTAAATCATCAATTCCTTGTTTAATCCGGATCCCCATTAGCTTCCGTTCTTCGTCGCTATTCCATTCCCAATCGCCCACCATGGGCTTACGCAATATCATATCTTCTAGCTTCTTTCGTTCTGCGCGCGACGCCGTACCTTCCGAGTACTTTCGTAATAAATCCCTAAATGCGGCTTTATCCATTTGGAAATTAATTTATAATCGGTGTTAATATAAGTAAGAGCGTATCTAGGTACTTATGGTGGTACAGGTGAATAAAAAAAAGGCAAATAAAAATTTATCACACTGATAATCAGCTGAAAAAAATTTAGGAAGGGGATAGTTTAACAGGATTGATAGGCGTTATCCAAGCACATCGATGATCATTAAGATCGTTAGATAGGGTATATAGGATTTGTCCATACGGACACGTAGATATTTCAAAGCTCTACTGATTTGTTTCTTTACCGTTTCGTCAGATATTTCTAAACGTTCGGCAATTTCCTGATAAGACAGGTGTTCTTTTCGACTAAGAACAAACACTTCTCTCATTTTTTCAGGTAATCTTCCAATTTCTGCATCAATAAGATCTGCTAAATCCTTCAATTCAATCGTCAACTCCATACTTACCTCGGTATTAGCATAAAATTCAACCAGGTGTTCTCCGGCTGTTTCCTGTCTCAAGTTTTCCCGGAAGCGTCTAAAAGCTAAGTTGCGCGCCATGATAAAGAGATAGGCTTTGATAGATCTCACCTTAGCCAAGCGGTTACGCAGCTCCCAAAAAGTCACGAAAGTTTCCTGCACAACGTCCGCAACTTCATCTTCTTCTGGTAAAATACGGATAACATATTTAAATAAAGAGGCCCAATACTGCTCATAGATAGCTGTAAACGCTGACTCATTACCTTCCTGTAATTGACGGATGCATTCACTATCTTGGATCTTGCCCATGGTGACAGCTTATAATGGTTAATTGGTTCCCCTGCAAGTATACAAATTTTTGATATGAATCAAAAAATTAGTACTCTGAATGATTAATTCACTTATTCAAGCTAAGTGTTTCTTGTTCAAATTGTTCAGTTTATCTATTTCAAGCGCTCGGTTTTAGAAATTTACATATATTTAACCTATTAAAAGATTTGTTCTTTCTTAGTTCAATTTTTAAATCTTGTTGGAGTTTCCAATCACACTTTTTCAGACTGGGCCAGAAAATATCAAATTGATTAACATATTTTAATTTATGATTTTATGAACGCGCTCGTTATTATCGATATACAATATGATTTTTTACCTGGTGGCGCATTAGCGGTCAATCACGGTGATGAAATCGTCCCTACAATTAATGAACTGCAAGCAACGTATGATTTAGTCGTAGCCACGCAAGATTGGCACCCAAAAGGTCATAAAAGCTTCTATACTTCACATCCAAATAAAAAAGCATTTGAGGTGATCTCCCTAAATGGATTAGACCAGGTATTATGGCCAGAACATTGCATTCAAGGAACGAAAGGAGCTGAATTAGTTCCGGAATTGCTAACAAATTCAATAGAGGCCATCTTTAGAAAAGGAATGGATAAAGAGATTGATAGTTATAGCGGATTTTTCGATAATGGCAGAAAAAAATCCACTGGAATGGCCGATTATCTCAAAGGAAGAGGAGTTACTGAAGTTGCCGTTTGTGGTGTGGCCGCCGATTATTGTGTGTATTACACAGCAAATGATGCCTTAGATCTAGGGTTTAAAGCCAGCATTATAGAAAAGGCCTCCAAGCCGATCGACCTGGAAAGATATGAACGAATTAAATTGGACTTTCAGTTAAAGGGCGGTATCATTATTTAATGGCAAATCGTTAATTTAATATATAAATTTTCAATTTGTCCTTCCGGGATAAGCGTCCAAGCCTTTCTCAATACAGCACAGAGCTTCTTTTAAGTCGGCTTGGCTAAGTACGTAGGCCAGCGGGACCTCATTATCACCCTTTCCCGGTGTGCTATAAAATCCGGCAGCCGGGGTCATCATGACCGTTTTACGATCGTAAGAAAACTTTCTAACATAAGAGTAATGAAAAATCGCTAACCCTTTAACATAATTTCAAACATGTTTAATCAATGAGCATTATAGGTTACACCCTTGTTATAGCTGGCATTATCTTTTGTTGGCTAATATCTATTCTTTTATGGCGGTTTAGTTATAAAGAAGGAATACAACAAAAATTACTTTCGCTGATTTTTCTAATTATTGGTTGGTATGCTTTTACCTATTTGTTGGTGGCAAAAGGTTGGTTTATTTATTGTCCTTTTGTCTTTAGATTGGGCATGCCATTTTATTACTTAGTTCCGCCATTTGCCTTGTTTTATACTCAATTATTATTAAAAGAACGAAATACCATTTCCTCAAAAATAAATTTCGTTCATTGCCTCCCTTTCCTAGTATCACTTGTAGACTTAGCAGTCTACTATAGTAAAAATTATGGGAACCTACGTTATATTACTGAGCAGGTGTTGCTTGATCCTGTCAACTCATATATTCTTGGAAGTGGTTTTATTCCTGCCTGGAGGCATTATTTCTTTAGACCTGTACATGGATGCTTTTATGTAATTTTAATTGCTGTCACTTTCTATAAGGCTTTAAAATCAAAACGAATACAAAACATAGACAAACGATCACGAAGGTGGCTTTTTACGCTAGACGGCTTTTTGACACTTAATTATACCTCCATTTTCTATACGTCTTTTATAAAACCAACAAACAGCTATCCCGTGCTTGAGACCAGTATCATTTTTGCATTTACGCTAGTTGTCTGTTTTTTCCTTATGTCGATCAAGCCTTTCTTCTCTCCTTTTTTAATTTACCAAAGTAAAGATAAGAACAATAATAAGTCGGTAGCACCTATTTACGAACAAGCCAACAACGAAGCCCCTGACATAGTGAATGTAGTGCTCTCGGAACCAAAAAAAAAACTGCTTTCTCATGAGCGGGCTATGGAGATTGCTTCTGTCATGGACAAGGCCATGAGCGAACAACAATTATTTAAGAAGGTTAGTAAAATTGGAAATTTGGCTGATTATTTAAATCTCTCTCCTCGGTATTTATCGTATGTATTAAATAAACATTATGAACTCAATTTCAACGATTATCTTAATTCTTTTCGTATAAACTATGTGATCCAGTTAATAGAAAATGAGCAGCATAAACAGTTTACTTTTGAAGCCCTGGCAAGAGAAGCCGGCTTTTCTTCCCGCACAACTTTTTTCACCGCATTTAAAAAACAAATGGGTGTAAATCCTACGCAATATTTAAACGAAAAATAGGTAAGTGTTATAATTTAGACAAGAATTTCGGTAATTATAAAGCGAAGCAAAAAGAGCTTTGCTTCGCTTTTTTATCCTTTCACTGCAAAAAACAGGATCTAAGATGATGTTTTATTGGATTAAAAAGGCCACCCAGGCGATTTTTTCTACATTATGTTCCCCTCCTGATAATGGTTTGGCATACGCAACCAGCTCGTTCATCCTGATTTTAAAGCCGGTATTGGTTACCTGAGAAATACGGAGACCCGGCGTATCCGGTCCGTTAAAAGTTTGCACTTCAGGAACCACAACCACTTGCGATCCAACTGGATACGGTTTAGGGAACGTAACCGTTATAAATGTACTGTCGTCCCCTACTTTTGTTGCAGACGGTTTATCACTAACTAGGTCTATTACTCCTACTTGAATTTGAAATTTTCCGCAATCATGTGTTGAATTATTTCCTGACATATCTGTTGTTTGATTATTATTTGTTCCCACTTTAAGTTTAATATCGAATCCGCCTTCGTTGTTTTCATGACCGATGTCACCATATAAGAAAACAATCTCGCCATCGCTGGGAGCAATCCAGTCGAAAACACCTGTTCCGATAGGCGTTTGCGTATCGCCTATTTGAACAAACAGCCGACCAACTTGGGAATTTTCCTTGTGACCTTGAGGACCATGCCATGGATAATCAGCTCCATATTTAGCAAATCCGGAAGCAAGAATATCAATTTTGTCACCTTTTTTAACCTGAATGCCGGTTCTGACTCCTTCAGCCTGCACAGCAGGAAGATAACCTTCCCAGCGTTGAGAAACGCAGGGATCTTTATCCTTACAACCGCAAGGATTTTCTTTCTCCTCAATACTTTCCTCTTGGGGCACTTTACTAGCGCAGATGGTCTTCTTGAGCACATCTTTAAAATTGGCCATTCCGGAAGTATGAATAAAATGCTCACCGCCCGTTTTTGAAGCCAGGCGTGTAAACTCTTCGATCATGTCCTCCTCATCCTTTTTGGTAGGATAAGGTGTATGTGGAGCGCCCAAATATGTATTTACTTTAACATTATGTTTAAGTGCCGTGGCGATAGCATTGTCATTTGCCTTAACAGCTGCAGGCGTAACCACCATCTCACCGGCGTCAAGCGATTCATCCTGTAATAGGAATATAGCGCGTTCAGCCCCCTCGCGCCAGTCATAATGTTCACTCACATCTTCTACTGCGCGGGCGCCATCTTCGTTAGCACCGGCGCCGGGTAATGATTTCCTTACTCTGCTTTTTAACGATGCCGCATTAACACCTTTTTTGGTTAGGTAATTTCTAATGGTCTCGTCAAATTTGGTATTTTCAAATGTTCCTTCGATTCCAAGGTAATCCACCCTTAAATCAGACGGACAGGAACTTTTAGCTTCATCAACAGCACTAGCGATTGCCTTGCTGATTGCTTCTGCTGTACTTTTCATTGATCCGCTCGTATCAATTACGATGACAAGATCTACCTTTTTTGTATTTTCGCTCATTTTAATTTTCCTCGGTTGTTATAGTTATTTGTCTATAGAGTCGGCTACCATGTTAATTCTTAAGCACCGACATAAGCAGCATCTATTGGGCGATATCTGTAAAAACCTCTCCAATAGATTTATACCGCAATTTAAGTGATATGACTAAGCGATTTTTGGATATGCCCGAGAGGAAAGATTTCCATAAGAAGCACTTCCCCAACCACCATCGTATATTTTTTCTACCTTCTCTGGTGATGAAAAATTTGACTTCGCAATGAACCGCTTTGCGCCGCCACTTCCCTTTATGCCTCCTGCCAGATAAACACCGCCGTGGCTATCGAAGGCGAGGCCAAAGTACGAACACTTTTCGCCTGCTTCACCCGCACTAGCAAATTGACAAAGGTACTTGGCTTCCCAGTCGGTGCCCTGCGTATTATCCACCCGCCATGCACGCCCGCTAGAATCCAATAGGTAGGCGCGATCATCGCCATCGAAGGCTATATCAATGATACCTGTTCCGTTACCGAAAGGTTGATGTGGATTGCCCGCCGCACCTTTTACCTGTACAGTACTATAGTTGGTTTGCGGGTGCTTAAAGGTATAGATTTTTCCACCCTCAATAGCTGAGAAGAAAAAACCTGTATCATCTTTCCTAAAAGCAAAAGCATCTTTCCCTTTTCCTCCAGATAAACCTCTCAAGTATTCAAAGTTTTGCCCTTCCTTTCGCCGATAAATCTGGTTAGCTTGCCAGCCAAAATAATGGGTACCATCAGAAGTAGTAGCATTACTCCAGCCCGCTCCGTGTTGATTATCGATTGCTTTCCGAATCCGTTCTCCATTGCCACCGTTATGGACATAAATATCCCCATTATCTGCTTGGTTCCCTGGAAAGGCCCCGTCGTAATAAGTAATGGCGTAGATTTGATCGATTTCGCTGTAGGTCGGTGTGGCCGGAGGAGCAGGTTTTTCTCCTACTGGTTTCTCGGCTACCGGTTTTTCTGGAGTAGGCTTATTTTCAACAGGCTTGTCTGGAGCAGGCTTATTCTCCGTAGGTTTTTCAGTTGGTTTTGGATCTACAGGTTTAGGTGTTGCCGGTGTTGTTGTCTCGTTAGCAGGTTTTTTGTCCTTACACTTGCAATCCTCGTCATGCTCTTTTGCGTTCTTACATACCTCCTCAAAGTTTTTAAGAAAAGTTGTTAGTGTATTGATAGCTTTCGCGATTTCCGGTAACTGGTCGCAGAGATCAGTACAAGTTAATTTCCCTCCCGTTGGCTTATCTGTAGATGTCTCTTCCTTAGGTTTATCCGTCGGCTTGTCTTCCAAATCATCCGCTTCATCTTTTTTATCATCGATACTCACCTCCTGTGGGATTTTGCTGGCACAGATGGTATCTTTTAATACCTTTTTAAAATCCGGTAGTCCGTTAATATATATATTGTGGTCACCCCCCGTCCGCAATGCAAGACGCTTAAACTCCTTGATCATATTCTCCTCATCTTGCTTCGTGGGGTATTTCAGGCTTGCGTCCGGCGTTCCCAGATAAGTATGTACCTTCACCTCATTTTTAATAGCGGTAGCGATAGCATTATTATTTGCCTTAATACCCGCAGGCGTAACCACCATATCACCGGCATCAAGTGATTCATCCTGCAATAAAAATATCGAACGTTCAGCGCCTTCCCTCCAATCGTAATGTTCACTCACATCTTCCACTGCACGGGCACCATCTTCATTGGCACCGGCATTCGCTAACGATTTCCTTACTCTACTTTTTAACGATGCAGCATCAACACCTACTTTTTGAGTTAAGTAACTTCTAACGGTTTCGTCAAATTTGGTATTCTCAAAGGTTCCTTCAATTCCTAGGTAATCCACACGCAGATCAGACGGACAGTCACTTTTGGCTTGTTCCACTGCAGCACTGATGGCTGCACTTAAGGCCTGTGCTTCATCTTTCATAGATCCACTTGTATCTATCACGATGACAAGGTCTACTTTTTTCGTGTTGTCGCTCATTTTTTTGTTCTTTTTACGTTAAAAATTATTGATTGTTTTATTATTAGATGATCATTCCCCTCTATAAGTCTCCTAGGCAAGCGTTCATTTACCAAAATAAAGATGGGAATTCATAATATTAAGAACTTTGGATTCAGATTCCGCCAGCCAGGTAGTATTAACTTGACTAGCGGAATCATCTCCTTATTTAACTTACAGCGCAAATTTTGGATAAGCGCGGGAAGCCAGGTTACCATAAGAAGCGCTACCCCAAGGTCCCTGATAAATCCGTTCTAATTTATCCGGCGAAGCAAAACTTGATTTTACGATAAAACGCATTGCCCAACCATTGTGCAGATTCCCACCCGAAAGATACACGCCGCCATGACTGTCAAAAGCCAAGCCGTAGTAATCACATCTTTCACCTGCCTGGCCGGAAAATGAAGGTGAAAATTTACAGAGATGCTTAGCTACAAGGTCCGTGCCTTTCGTATTATCCACACGCCAGATATGTCCAGATACTGACATTAAATAGAGACGATCATCTCCATCAAAGTTGATATCAGAGATCATGTTCTCAAATTGGGTAGTAAAAGGCTGCAGAGGGTCGCCTGCCGTACCCCTCACCTGTACGGTATTATAAGTGGTTTGAGGATGTTGAAAGGTATAGATTTTTCCCCCTTCATATGCACTATAGAAAAAGCCTACATCATCTTTCCTAAAAGCAAAGCCATCTTTTCCTCTTCCTCCTGATAAGCCTCTTAGGTATTCAAGACGTTGGCCCTCCTTACCTCTATAAATCTGATTTGGGTTCCAGGCTAAGTAGTGGGTTTGATCCGAAGTAAGCCCATTACTTTGACCACTTCCAACAGAACTTTCGATCGCTTTTCTTAGAAGTTCTCCAGATCCACCACGGTGCGCATAAATATCACCATTGTCATTAGGTTGATTATTTATCTTCATTACACCGTTATCCAAAACAATTGCGAAAATCTCATCAACTTCTGTGTAAACCGGAGCTGTCGGTGTCGCGGGTTTTTCTGGTGTTACCGCCGGCTTTTCTGCCACAGGCTTTTGTGGTGTAGTTTCCGTCGTTGCTGGCTTCTCTGCGACCGGTTTCTCCTCCACGGGTTTTTCTACTGGTTTCGAATCTTCAGGTTTAGGCGTTACGGGTGTTGTCGTCTCGTTAGCCGGTTTTTTATCCTTACACTTGCAATCTTCATCATGCTCTTTTGCGTTCTTACATACCTCTTCAAAGTTTTTAAGAAAGGTTGTTAGTGTATCGACAGCCTTTGCAATTTCCGGTAACTGATCACAGAGATCCGTGCAGGTTAATTTTCCTACTGTTGGCTTATCTGTGGGCGTCTCTTCCTTAGGCTTATCCGTTGGTTTTTCTTCTGTTGGTTTATCAGTCGGTTTGTCTGCCGGCACCTCTTTGTCCAAGTTATCGGCTTCATCCTTTTTATCTTCGATACTTTCTTCCTGTGGAATTTTACTGGCGCATATGGTATCTTTTAGCACCTTCTTAAAATCTGGCAATCCGTTAACGTATATATTATGGTCACCCCCAGTCCGCAATGCGAGGCGCTTAAATTCCTTGATCATATCCTCCTCAGCTTCCTTTGAAGGATATTGCAAACTTGCATCCGGAGTGCCTAGATACGTATGTACCTTCACTTCATTTTTTAAAGCAGCTTCAATCGCCTTATCATTCGCTTCGATAGCTGACGGTGTCACGATCATGTCGCCCCCATCGAGCGACTCGTCCTGAAGCAAAAAAATGGCTCGTTCAGCACCTTCCCGCCATTTATTATGTTCACTGAGATCTTCCACCACGCGTGCACCATCCTCTTGAGCACCAGAACCTGGCAACGATTTTCTTAACCGACTTTTAAAGGCCTTCGGATCAGCTCCTGCTTTCGTTAAATGGCCTCTCACCGTTTCAACGAATTTGGTACCCGGGAAAGTACCTTCAATCCCTAGGTAAGTCACCCGTAAATCAGATGGGCAAGCTTTTTTAGCTTCACTTACGGCAGCCTCAATAGCAGCACTGATTGCCTGCGCTTCATCCTTCATGGAATTGCTCGTATCTATTGCGATGACGAGATCTACTTTTTTTGTTTCGCTCATTTTTTTGTTCCTCCGATGTTATAAGTCATGAATTGTTGTTATGATATATTAATTGAATTACATTCATATTCTTAGAAGCAGCTGTTAATAGAGGCAAGTTTATCCGCCCCCATCATGGGGCAACCTTTCTCAATCTGTTTCAAAATCGCCTTATTGGATTTATTTCAAGAAAACCTACACTTTTCTATGTACGAATTAAAAATTTCACATTATACATATGAAATTAACATTAAATTAACTTTGGTGTTTTTTTATTGGTAATGCAAACGTAGGCAATTTCTTAAAAAGCAAAAACATATTTACACATACACTTCTCACATTTACACATAATTACACACTCATTACACAAAACAGAAGTTGGAGCTAAAAAGGCTAGAAAACGTAGATTTTTGTATTTTCTTTCAGCTGATCTCTTGTCGTAATTTGCCATTAATTAGGATTGAATAGCTTTCAGAACATAAAAAAGATCGAAAATCAATGATTAGAGATATTCGGTTTTCAGAAAACCGAACATCATATAGTGGGGAACTATCTTGTTCAGGTTCGGGGATTTTCTATTATCAATCGGTTGGTCTTCTTCTGCTATAGTCGATATGGCTTGAAGCAACAATGCCTGCCATTGCTAGATAAACGGCTGTTGTAAACAACATCAACAAGATAAAGAACAGATAGTTAATAAGAAAGCTTTTCACCTTGCCAACCAGTAGTCTGTAGAAACTGTTCCCAAGTAAGGCTATTAGGATTTATTTGGCGGCTCCACTCCAGATCGCGATCTTTCCTAAAATAGCCATATTCAGCAGCGTACTCCGCCATTCCCAAAATTTCACGAACCAACATCTCATTTGAATGAAATTCCGGAAAATGATGAAGCAAATTCTCTTGCGTAAATGCCGAACTGTATACAGCCTTCTTCCCCGTAACTCGGATGAACGTATCGACCATCTCCTGAGGTGATATCATATCGCCGATTACAGGCAAGGATCTCCCAGCATATTTACCTGGATTCGAAAAAATCTCCAAAACAGCCGGGCCTGTGGCAGTAAGTGGGTCAACAAAAGGAGCGCGAAAGTCTTTAGGCAAATAAATCGGAAATACAAGTGTATCGCCATTCATGGCAGGTGGATAAAATTCCATCAGATTAGTATAAAAGAAAGCCATGTAGATAAACGAACTGGTGACTGGTAGTGTACGGATATGGTGTTCAATTTTGGCCTTGTCTGTAAAATGTGGAGCAAACTTTTTCCCTTTCGTAATTTTATCTACATTTTCCAAGCTACTGAAGACAATATGCCCTACCCCCGCTTCCACCGCAGCGTCCGCCAACTCTTTACCCAAGGCCACCTCATGCATTTCTGGTGGAACAATGCTTGGCGTCATCAGGAAAACACCTTCTGCCCCACGAAATGCTTCCACAAAGTCTTTTTTATGTCCCAAATCAAGTGCTAATCTTACAAGTTCAACCCCTTGTTCTGCCAAATCAAGTGCCTCAGGGGAGTCAACGCGACGGGTGATGCCGCGTACGCGATAACGTCCGCTACGTAATAATGTGTGAGCAGCACTGCGGCCTTGCTTACCCAAAATGCCGACGATCGTAATGAGTGGTTTATCTTTTTGTATCATTGCTTTTAAAATAATTTATAACTATAATAATTATAGTTGCAAAACTAATTTTAGTACTATACATTTGCAATAACTATCAAAAAGGATAGGTTAAAAGAATCAGGATGAAAACAGAATGTATTGGCGATTTTGTAAAACTGGGAGATAAGACCTACCCCTGTACAGTAAGCCTTACGATGGATTTAGTGGGTGGAAAATGGAAAGCTGTCATTCTTTACCATTTACAGGATGAGGCAAAAAGATACAACGAACTTCGTAAAGAAATGCCTTCTGTTACGGAAATGACCTTGAGCCTGCAATTGAAACAATTAGAAAAAGACGGTCTGGTATCAAGAAAAGTCCATGGCAAAAAACCACCTGTCAAAGTCGTTTATAGCTTAACTGATTTTGGCAAAACGTTCATCCCTGTATTGAAAGCCATTACAGCATGGGGCAATCAGGTTGTCAGTGAAAAAGGGGAGTTTGTAAAAAGCAACCTTCCCGTACCCAGTTATCCTGCTACATAGGGAGGTGATACTTACATTTATGCCAATACTCCGGGGGACTTTCCCGAATAACCTGCAAAGATGGCTTCATACAGACAAGCATTTAAAAATTAATATCTTCTTTGCTTAAAAGTATCAATCCTCTTTTTAAGTTCCTGAAATGCCTCCTCCATCTTTTCTTTTCCAATTCCTGCTTCAATAAGTTCATCCAAGTTTTTATTACGTCCTTTCGAAAGGATCTGACCATGTTTGATCTCTGTAGCACTTAATAAATTTATAATCAATTGCTTTTCCACTGTTGGTATTTCATAAAAAAGGAGAAAAGTTGGCTTATAAAGTAATTCATATAACTGAAGTAATAACTTTTCGCCATCTGCCGTCAGCTTTAGCAATTTCGCTCTTTTGTCAGTAGGATCTTCGCGTTCCGAAATATAACCTGCTTTTTTTATCCGGTTTAAGATGTCCACTCCGGTAGAGTGCTCCATCAAATGAAAACTAATAATATCGGTTTTATTGGCTTCCTGTAGATGATAAATAGCGTTAAGGAAATAGAACCACTCCAACTCGATCCCATCCGTTTCTTTCAGCGCCATCCTGGAATAAATAATCTGCATCACACTGATCCTTCCTATCAGCTTTGCAAGAGTGGTATCTAAATCTGGGGGTGCCATTCCTTTGAATACCACCTGCTTCTCTTCTTTTTTCTTTTTTGCTAAATAATACGTACAGAAGTCTTCCACATTCGCATCTTCGCGTCTGCTTGAAAAAATATCCCATTCCGTAATCAACTCTATGATCGGCTTCATCTAATTCCATTTAAATACAAAAAACATACAACGAATTCGTTTTAAATTGTAACGAATTCGACTTATATGCATCCTATAAATATCGAAATCATTTTTATTATGAAAAAATATATGTCAACAAAAGTTCTACTACTGATCGTGCTCTTCATTAACGCACTCGTAATTATTTCAAATTTCATCTACGTAACACCATCCATCGTATTGAAAAGCGAGCCTTTTTCAAAAGAAAGAACGGATGATGTAGAAGAGATTAAAGCATTGGAAGCCATTGTTGCAAAAGGTTGGGCTACTGGTGATGCCCGTATGATGGCATCTGCTTATACCGACGATGCAGACTACGTCACCTTCAACGGTGAGTGGCTAAAAGGGAAACAAGCAATTATTGACACCCATCAATCTCTATTTGATGGTGTATTAAAAGGCTCTTCCCTTGCAGACAGAGAGATAAAAGCCATCCGCTTCCTGACAGAAAATGTCGCGCTTGTTCACGTAACAGGTTCGGTAAAACAAAAATGGCGTGAAAAACCCGCCAAAAGCAGAAAATCAATCCAGACTCTGGTGGCCATAAAAAAAGACGGTATATGGAAGTTTGCAACATTTCACAATACGCGGGTTAGCAGAATTTCTTTATGGGATGCAATCATCATGTCATTTAAATAGTCATTCCCTTAAAAACCGCGACCCACATACTAACACTATATATTTACAGTTAATTTTCGAAGATTTAGAATCGGTGAGAACCTTCAACGGTCGGCTCCCACCGCCTACAACTTCAACACTATGGTTCTTCCTTTATTGTATCACCTTTTGCGGTTGTTGCTATCGCTTCCTCATATTATTTCTCCTTCCCACTCAAAACTTTTTTACGCTCACCTTATGAGGCCGGCCCTGCAAGCTCACTCTCACAACTCGTAACGGGCAACTCACAATTTATTAAACGAGGCCGGTCCTGTAAGCAAGTAAACGGACGCCAACAGTTCTTGCTACCCGCGGAGGTCTATTCAAAGAAAAAGTTCGACATGTACCGTTGTGCCCTGATTTTCTGCTGAATCTATTTTTATATTACCGTTCATATACTCTACCCGGTTACGTATATTGCTTAGGCCAATTCCCTCGCCATCGGTATTGTAAGGATCAAATCCTTTCCCATTATCTTCTACCGTGATAAGGAAAAGATTACCGTTCTGTAAACATTGTACAATGATATGAGATGCCATGCCATGACGGATCGCATTGTTAAGCAGTTCCTGGACAATGCGATAAATGTTGACCTGTACCATTTCGTCCATATTCCGCTGAATACCATCTACCTCTAACACAACATAGGTCATTTTCGTGGTAAGCGCGTTACAAAGATCTGCAAGAGCGGTTTTCAATCCAGATCGAAGCAGGCTTTCCGGCATCATATTTCTCGCAATTCGTCTCAATTCACCGATAGAGGCATCAAGTTGCACAATAGTCTCCTCCATAACGGGAAAGCCATCTTCCATTAGCTGACCAGAAAGCTTAAATCGGATTCCCGCAAGCGCCCCACCAAGCCCATCATGTAGATCCCGGGCAATACGTTTCCGTTCACGTTCTTCTCCCTCCAGCATTGCCTTGCTTAATTGTAATTGCTGCTGCTGTTCCATCTCACGGAGCTGTTGGCGATGGTTGATTTCCTTTTGTTCGGAAAGCTTCTTATTATGACGCAGGTAATAAAATAAAAACCCAACAAGCAGTAACAGGAAAAGACAAGCAGCGCTCCATAGAAGACTATGGAGTTTTGCTGTATGCACACTAAAATCGCTTTCGCGCTTTTTAGCAGTAAGCGTCATGATTTCTTTTTCTTTCTCGGCTGTTTGATATTTTTTCTCCAACTCGTGTATATCTGTTTTGTACTTCGCCTCATTCAAGGTATCTGCCAAGTCGATATATTTTTGCGACCATTCGTACGCTTCTCTTGGCTTTCCCGCTCCGGCGTAAGTCATGGCAAGCTGCCGATAATAAAGTTGCCTGTCTAGCGGCATTAGAATTTTGCTCTCCAAGAGATGCTGCATTACATTAATTGCGGCATGATAATCTTGTTTTTTACGTAGACTTTCAAACTTGAAAAATTTCAGGCGATTAACAAAGTAATTCTCCGTGTTATCCGAAGCAAAAGCCACCCCTTTATCAAAGCTGGCCACGGCTTCTCCGTATTTTTTCAGGTAATCATAGTAAAGGCCCTCACAGTAGTAATATTGTATATGCGCGTTAGACTGCGGGTAATTTTTTAAAATATCCCTCACTTTTTTTAGCTGTAGGGTAACTACGGCTGGTTTATTAAGATAAATATTGTTTTCAGCAACAACCAGCGCCACTTCAATAATGGATTCCGGTTTTCGGTAAAGGCCCTCCGGTTCTGACTTCTCAAAAAGCTGCAGCGCTTCATGAAGATATTTATCAGCTTTTTCGCGTTGCTTTGCGTTTAATAAACTGATGCCAACAAACTTATTGGCATTAGCCATTAAGAACAGATCATTGGTCTTTTTGGCCAAGGGAAGAGCCTGGTTAATATAAGCATCCAATCCACCTTTTTCATTACCCTTCATTTGCTCAAGAACCCCCAATAAGATCCAGACATTACTTCTCACCTTAAATGCTTCCCGATTATTTTTGATTTGAGCTAATAGCGAATCACTTTTACGCAAATTACGTTCGACAAGTCCGATATCCGAGGTACCAAGCATGGAGAAAGCTTGGTAATAATAAGAGGCTGCTTTTAAAAATCCGTTACCTTTAGAAAGCGCAATCCCTTCATCCAAATAATGCTTAGCATTTTCTACATTCTTCGCCCTTTTATTAATTTGCGAGAGTAAAAAAGCAGCTTGCGCCTTTGCACTATCCGTGGTGGCAGCCGAAAACTTCTTATTAAGGCTGTTGATATAAGCAGTATCATCAGCCAGTTTGATCATCATTTGGGCTTTTGCGCAGCATAAGCCAACAAAATAAAGCAGGATGAAGGTGTAAGTTTTCATTGAAACAGCTTTTAGATTTAGTTTATCCCCATTAATTTTACAATTATACAAAATTCGGAGAGTAGACAACCCCGATCTATTTGGATTACAAGAATTCACTGATAACTACATTGAAAATCCTCCTGCACAACATGAGTATGCAGGAGGATTCGATAGCACTAAGTTAGTTCTCCTTCGCTACTGTTGAAATAGCGGAGGCCACTACACCTGCGGTGGCTAGGTAGCCTGCAATGCGAATCACCGTTGCCGGTAATTCGCTTCCTCATATTATTTCCCCATCCCTCTCAAAACTTTTTTTTGCGCTCACCTTATGAGATCGGTGCTGCAAGCGTGCCGTTTCACCTAACGGTATAGTCTTTCCGTTATGCTATAAGCTCTTAGGACAGTCGGTTCATATCCGAGAAAATCGGCCTTAAATATTCCGGCTATCACAGGCCAAGTAGTGGCACTAACGTTCGAAGGAAGATTGCAGCCGCGGCTTTTTTTGTTACTTTTTTTAGCTGAAGAAAAAAAGTAAAAACTACTTATAAGCCCCAAAGTACTCGCTATCCGAAAAGAACTTACCATCACGGCTACCCATGCAAACGTAAAGGTGCAAGGTGCTTTCGGGTGATTCCGTCTGTAAATCGATTTTTACGCCCCCACTCTCGCGTGTTGCTTCACTTACCGCAACTGTTTTTGCTGCTACGTTACCCTTGGTCGGTTTTGTCCCTATTTTTTATGTCTTTAAAAACGTATAAGTACAAAATTAGCATAATGAAAGCAGTAAAAGTAATTGGATTGATCCTACTCGGATTGTTGGTAATCGTGGCTGCTGCCGGCACTTATGTAAAGGTAGCATTACCAGACACAGGCGCTGCGCCTCAAATTAAAATAGAACGCACAGCAGAACGAATAAAACGTGGCGAATATTTAGCCAACAACGTTTCTGCTTGTATGGATTGCCACAGCACCAAGGACAAGAGTTTGTACGCAGGCCCAGTGGTGGGAGGCTTTGGGGCCGGAGGTGAAGTGTTTGATCAGCAGATGGATCTTCCCGGCAAGTTTTACGCATCTAACATAACCCCCTATAAATTAATTAGTTGGACAGATGGCGAAATATTCAGGGCGTTAACTGCTGGGGAGAACAAATTCGGCAAAGCCATCTTTCCAATAATGCCTTGGGGTCATATAGGGCAGATGGATAAAGAAGACGTGTATAGCATTATTGCTTATTTGCGTTCAATTCCCTCAATTAAAAAGGACATACCAGCGTCAGAAATTGACTTTCCGGTCAATTTTATCGTTAATACTATGCCACATAAGGCAAATTTGGGTAAGCGGCCATCGGAAAAAGATACCATCAAGTACGGCGCTTATTTGGTTAACGCGGCGGCTTGTGTTGATTGTCATAGTAAAAGATATCATGGGGATATCATACCTGGAACAGAATTTGGCGGTGGAATGGAATTTAAACAGCAGGGAGGTGTTGTATATTCTGCAAATATCACATCTGATACGTTAACCGGTATTGGAGCATGGAGTGAAGAGGTATTTATCCGACGATTTAAAGGCTTTGAAGGTAAAGAAAAGCTAGCCGCTAAACTCAAGCCCGGCGATCCACAAATACCAATGCCCTGGTATATGTATGCAGGAATGAAGGCCAACGATCTTGCAGCTATTTATGCTTATTTAAGAACTGTTAAACCGATCAATAATCAGGTTATTGCGTTTCAGAAGTTTTGAGAGCTAATTACTCAGGTAAAAGAGAAAAATAAATTTTCTTTAAACAATTTAATGATACCTTTAACTTTGATAGACCTATGATGGGTGTTACCAGTGTTTGGGTTATTTATCAAGCCATTTTTTAAATTCCGACACTTTGTTTTTACTGATGATAATCGGCTCAGGGCATTTCGGTTTGGTATCTATCCGTAATTGGTTACGACCATATATCCATATATTTTCAATAGCATTAATGTTGACTATGAATTGGCGGTTGGCTCTATAAAAAATCTCACTGTCCAATTCTTTCATTAAATCATCTAAACTGGTATTCAGACTGTATGTCTTGTGCTGAAAAGTAAATACCGAAACAGTATTTTCAATCAGAATAATATAGGTGATATCTTCTGTATCAATGGTTATGATTTCATCTTTCAAATAAGTAATTAGCCGTTTTCTTGCATTTTCTTCTTTCTGAATATTGCTATTTTCTGTTGCCTGTTGCTGCTTGTTCTCCAATTGTCTGTTAAGCATACTCAGGTTGTTCACTTCCTCATTTAATCCTGAAATTTTCAATTCCATTTGCTGCTCATGCTTGCGATATATAAGCCTTATGAGCCAAAAGCAAATTCCCGTAATGATAATGACCAATATTAACGTGCCTATCCAAAATTTTTGATACAAATTATCTAACTGCGTTTGAATGACTTTTACATTAGCGTGGCTTGCCAGCATCCACTCTGTTCCTCTTACAGGATAAACGCTTACAATTTCAGAACTTCGGTTAGTATTCTTGGGGAAAGTTCTGATACCAGATGTTAACTTGCCACTGTTGAGGAGTTTCTGAAAGCTTTGTTTTTTGTCTGAACCTGAGAAATTAGAATTTCCAGCATCTATTTTTGTTCCTATCAATGATGGGTTGGGGTGGCACAATTCTATTCCTTTGGTATTGTACATACATACAAATTCACTTTGAACATCCGTATTCTGTATGCTCTGTTGGAGATTTTCAATGACCTTGACTGACGGAATTCCTGCTTGAAGTTGTTGTTCTAATAATATACCTAATTCACGGATTTCCCTTTGTCCTGATTCCGTTTTCTGTTTCAAGAGTGCTTCGCAGGAATTTGTATAATAGAACCTCAAAGCTCCTATTGCTACCACTAAACTAACAATAGCGATTACAGCAAATGTATATATGTAAAGTTTTACTCTTCCCATTGTCGAAATTGAAAAAACTAAATTAAATCTTTTATCATTGGTATGAAAGTTTTTGGTGTTTGGCATTCATTCTAATTCACCGGATACTTTTTCCTGTCCCGCTTTAAAGTCTAGTATTCCCTTTTACCTGCCATTTTATCCCTTTGGACAACCGGTTTGTTCCATAACACATTCATTAACAATAATTTTGCTCCTGTAAAATAAATAGTTTCAATAATGAAAAAACGAGTTTTAGTGCTGATCTTATTAGCGATTTGTGTGGGTCCTTTACAGTTTGTAAAACCCGAAGAACCGGAATACATGCCTGTTAATAACCTAACGGGAATACCTGAAGAAGTAAATTCCATCATCCGAAATTCCTGCTTTAATTGTCATTCTACGGAAACAAATTTGGAATGGTATGATAAATTTACCCCTGCCAATTTCTTCGTTTACGACCATATCCGCAAAGGGCGTAACGCAATGGATTTTTCAAAATGGGATTCGTTAGCACCAGCACAACAAAATGCAAAACTTTACTATTCGCTCAATAAAATTCTGGAGGGAGAAATGCCACTGCCATCCTATACGGCTATCCATAGAAATGCAAAATTATCAGATAGGGATATTCAAGTTCTAAAAGAGTTTTTGCTAACAAGAACGCCACGGAAACCAATAGACAGTATTCAAATTGATGAGATCAATAAGCAGTTCTCTGATTTTGTCAGTCAAAAATCCATATCATCGAAAAAAAATGTGCAACCAACAGCTAATGGCATTGAATACATTTCCGATTATCGAAACTGGAAGGTAATCAATATTTCGGATCGTTTTGATAATGGAACAATGCGAATAATTTATGGAAATGATGTTGCAGTAAAAGCCATACAAAATCAAACGATAAACCCTTGGCCAGATGGAGCTATTTTCGCTAAAACAGCATGGAAACAACTGACCAATCCTGACGGAAGCATTTCAACAGGAGAATTTGTGCAAGTAGAATTTATGATAAAGGGTGCAAAAAAATATGCTTCTACTAAAGGTTGGGGATGGGCAAGATGGCGAGGAATGGATTTAAAACCTTACGGAGAAAAGGCAATTTTTACAACCGAATGTACTGCCTGTCATAAACCAATGAAAAGCAATGATTATGTATTTACAAAACCATTTTACCTAAAAGATTATTCACAGAAAAGCAAAACAAAATGAAACATAATTTATATATAACCCTAACCATAGCAGTTCTTTCCTTATTTGGATGTAATCCCAAAAATGGATTAGGCTTAAATGAAAATGCTTCTCTAAACAGCTTTGGAGACTTACCTGAAAATCCATTATTACTGAATGCTATAACCACATCTATTCTTCAAAAAGATGGCTCGATGACAATTCTATATGGCAACGATCTCGCATATAACCATGCCAAAATGAGCAGTAAGGGTAACTATCCTACAGGCTCGGTATTATATGGTGTCATTTGGAAGTTACAGGAGGATGAGCAATGGTTTGGAGCCAATATTCCTGAAAACATCAGAAAGATTGAGCGGATTGAATTTTTGGACGATAATAAAACCGATTACGCCAGCTTTAATTTAAAAGGAATTGAAGACATCAATCCAGATGGTGCAAAAGAAAGAATAGATCAGATAAAAGGAATGAAAATGGCAATCACTCCTTAATGAGCTAGGTTGTTTAGCTTGCAATAATAGTGCAAAGGATACGAGGCAATCAGAGGCGTATACCGCGGTTGATACCAATTAGGTTGGTTATTGCATAACTGAAAGCTCCCGTGCCCTATGCTGTTATCAATAGCTTAGATTTAACTCCATTGCTATAATATATTAACATCGATATGGCTACCTCAACGTTCCTTTGTAAATATCAAGGGATTTTGATTCTCATTATTTAATATGCTATGCCGGCACGCTGGAATTTGAAGGGAAGATTCGTGCCCAAGATTGTCAAATCAATCAACCTGATACTACGGAAACGCTAAAAAGGTGAGCATAAAAGAAAAGAAAAGAATTGACGCATTTTTAACTTTTTAGACTTTTTCATAGATTGCACCACATATATACATCAAATGAAAACGCTAACAAAAGAAGATCAAGAAGCTATAACACCGTCAATGGCCCTCAACTTATTGGAAGAAGGGAACAAACGGTTTGTTAATAATTTAAAAGTTAACCGAAATCTTTTACAACAAGCAAATGAGACTTCGGATGGTCAGCATCCCTTTGCGATAATTTTAAGCTGCATAGACAGCCGTACATCCGCAGAACTAATTTTTGACCAGGGCTTAGGTGATGTTTTCAGTATCCGGATTGCTGGTAATATTATCAATGAGGATGTTTTAGGAAGCATGGAATTTGGGTGCAAAGTGGCAGGCGCAAAAATAATTGTCGTGTTGGGTCACACGAAATGCGGAGCAATTAAGGGCGCTTGCGATCATGTGGAGATGGGCAACCTGACCGCTCTACTGTCGAAAATCCGACCTGCTGTTGATGAAGAGCAGACAATAAAAGAGAACCGCAACGCTAAGAATAGCGAATTTGTTGAAAAAGTAGCCGCGATAAATGTTCACCGATCAGTTAAATCGATCGTAGAGCGCAGTCCTATTCTCAAAGAAATGATAGAAGGCGGCCAAATCGGAATAGTTGGAGGCATTCACGATATTACAACAGGTATAGTTACCTTTTACCCAAGAACATCCATGCAATAGAAATCACCTGAAAATATCTTTTCATATAAGATAATAGTCAGACATCTCGTGAGCGTCTGACTGTTGTGTTTATAGACTATACTTCACTATCGTGTAAGCCTTTAATTTTATCGTGCGAGCGCTTTAAACTTGTTTGCCGTTTTTTAAGCAGCGCAATTGTTTCAAACACTAAGTCATTTTATTAAATGACTAATCTGCAAGCCTTTTCCGCATTGATTTTTGCACGATCATAGCTAAAAATCCTGTTACTTATTGTTCAATTTCTTTAAACGTTCTTTTGCTGAAGGGATGACGTCATCTTCTTCTTCATAGTTTTTAATCACACTTTCCAACGTCTTCTTCGCTTGGAGTTTATCGCCTTTGCCTGCATATGCATCCGCAAGCAGGATGAAGCTCTTGGCCACCCAATAGTCATATGATCCCATGTTGTTGATCACATCAAAGGCTGTTTCCTGGGCTTTGTCGTATTCCTTGTCTTTATACTGCAATTGCCCCATGCGATACCGTGCCTCTGCGCCGACTGCCGTTTGGCTCTTCAGCGCCGCCAGACGCAGTTCCTCCATGGCGGGCTCCGCTTTCCCTTCCGCCAGCATAGCCCGCGCAGCGTATAAGTGTGCCTTGGCAATGTCCTCGTCAGATGACCGATCGTAATTCTTAATCAACTTCGCATACTTGGCCACCTGCTCCAAGTCACCGATTTCGAAATAACAAATCATCAGGTTAGTGACCGCGTAGCCATAATTTTCTCTATATTCTGAAACGAGCTCCAGTTTCTTGAGGTGCACGATGGCCTCGTTATATTCCTTCAAGCTCAGGTATAAGGCAGCCACGGTCAGCAAGGTCTTCTCCGTATACTTGCTCGTCCAGTCGTTCAGGATAATGTTGAGGTCGTGCAGTGCTTCCTTCGGGTGCCCGGTATGGTATAAACTTACCCCGCGGATATAACGGGCATGTTTTTCCTGTATGGGTTTCGGGAATTTATCAAAATACGCATTGATCGCTTCCACAGCCGGTCCGTACTCCTCCCTGTTAAACAAGGAATTGGCCGCTTGGAAAGCCAGGTTATCCTGCTCCGCAGGACTCAGATCGCCGATATTAGTGCTAGTTGCGTAATGAATATAACTCGAAGCATCCCCCTGATCCAAGTAGATGTTTTCAATGGAGCGCAGCGCCTGCCTTGCCTCTTCGGTTGTGGGATATTTCTCAACCACCCGCTGGAAAGTGGCCTTCGCCGCCTCAGTGTTATCATCATTGTACTGGACAAGCCCGATGGTCATCAACGCCCTGGGGACATAACTGCTGCGGGGGTATTGTTCGATCATCTGCTGCAGCCCTTCGATGGCAGCATCGTAATCTCCGTCAGTGAAATACGTGTATGGGATCTCGAAAGCGACATCATCCGCATAGTTCGAACCGGGGAATTGTTCAACAACGGACCTTAGGGTGCTGAGCTTGGTTTCATTGTCGCCCTGCAATCCTTGGATAATACCGTGCTGAAACAACGCATAATCCTGATTGGGAGCTTTGCTGTTGATCAGCTGGTCATAGTATTCGTTGGCTCGGTCGTAATTGCGCATGGACAAATATGAATCGCCTAAACGTGCAATCACGTCATAACGCACATTTTCCTCCAGCGAACTGCCCTCGGTAGCCAAAAAGCGTTCAAAATAATCGGCAGCTATGCTAAAACTGCTGTTGCGGAACGCCGCATAAGCCAGGCCATAGTTTGCATAATTGTATACATTGGTGTTTCGTGCTGCGGGCAACCGGAGGAACCGAGAAAAATTTTCCACCGCCTCCCCGTACTTGCGCACTTCATACATCGCCTCTGCTTTCCAATACGTGGCCAACGCCGCCATTTTCGCATCGATCGGGAATTTTTCTGATCGCATAAACAGGGATATGCTGTTTTCGAAAGCGCGCTCATTGTAAAACTCCAATCCGCGGAAATACGTTGCCTTTTGGTAGGTCATATCGGCTTCCCGCCCCCGGTTTTTGAACTTTTCTAACATAGATACCGCTGCATGGAAATTGCTCGTGCCCGACAAGACCTCGGCCAATAGTGTTTCTGTATTCTCTGTTTCTTCAGCATCAGGTTTACGATCCGCGTATTTCTGAGCTATATATGCCTGGAGAATCTCCTGGGCAACCTGGACGGAATCCAATTCAAATAAGATTTTAGCATAGTTAAACAGTCCATCCGATTTCAATGCCTGATCGAAATCCAGTTTGGACGCTTTGACAAACGCATTCCGTGCACGTTGCTTATCGCCGGTTTCTACGGCAATTTGACCCAAAGCAATTAACGCGCCCTGATAAAAGGCATCCGGATCTGCCACCTTCTCCAGAATAGAGGTCGCTCTTTCGTATTCGCCTGCCAGGTAGGCGATGGAGCCGATCCGAAAATTATCGATATTGTTGCGTGAAGCGCCTGGATGTCGTTCTATCAATTTACTGAAGTAAGCTTGTTTGAATTTGTTGTTTGCAAAATACGTGGCGGCGGCGATCTGGCGCAGCTCGATCTCAAGTGCTTCTCGGTTGATATTCATGTCCGGGCTCCGCCGGATCTTTACGGCATCGGCCAGCATCGGCCGATAATCACGTACGACATCGATGGACCCCATATTCGTAGATTGCCCTTCGTCCCGTTTCTCGCTGGTTTGTGGCTTCTCTTCCTGCTGTTCTTTCTCTTCCTGCTGTTCTTTCTCTTCCTGTGCATACCCCATAACCAGCAAGACTGAAAAGGCCACGGTAAGCAGGTATTTCATGTAGTTATAGCCGATCCTCTCTTTTAATATCATTGTCGTCTGTTTTTCTGAGCTCTTCCAAATGTTCCTTCGCCGAGGCGATAAAAACCCAAATTACATTTCCCATAATCAATCAAATTTACGTATTTAAAATCTTTCCAACGAATGCACAATTTTTCGGAGCTATAGAATCTAACACGACATCTAATAATTCGGTTATGCCCATCTGGAGTACCCGCTATAACAAGCTGACAAATGAAGCAAATAAGTGATGTGATATTATACACCGCCTACGCCTTCCAGCCATCTCAGGAAATCGGAGGAATTTGCCTTGCTGATAACAATCGTCTCAGGAGTTTCAACAACAAGTTTGGAAATAAGCTTTCGGGAAAAAAATCTTTCGATACTTGCAATGGCAAGCCGGTTGATAATAAATTGCCGGTTGGCGCGGTAAAATGATTCAGGATCAAGCATTCGCTCCAATTCATCCAGGGTCGAGGTTATGAAATATTGTTGCCCTTTAAGGGTCGCAATTTTAATCACCGCATGTTCTAAATATAGATAAGCTATATCACTTACCGGGAGGGGAATGATCTTTTCACGTTGCTCCACCAGTAATGTCTTTTTATAAGTATATTTTAATTGCTGGCCCAATTTCTCAATAGATCGTGTCGTAGCAGCTGGTTCAAAAGCAGATTTTAGTCGTTTGAATTTTTCTATCGCTTTTGCCACCGCTTCTTCAGTGATGGGTTTTAGTATATAACTGACCGCATTCGTTTCAAGCGCATCGAGCATATATTCGTCGTAAGCTGTACAAAATATGATGGGGCTCTTTACAGGGACTTCCCTGTAAATTTCGAAGCACATTCCGTCCGCCAATTGAATATCAGAAAAGATCAGGTCAGGTGGATTTTTTCGTTCTAAAAAATCAATGCTTGCTTCTACGGAGTCGAGAATAGCAAGAACCTCATGTGTTGTGTCCTGGTTAAGCAAGATCCTTTCCAATTCTTTTGCGGCATTTATTTCATCTTCTATGATCAAAATTTTCATCTATTTATTATTTTTAATGGTTGATGAGAGCTCGATGTAAATAACCGAAGCGCATTGACAATTGAAAATGTAAATACTTGCAATAATCATTGCCCTGTGTGTCAATATTATTTACATCTCGGTTTCATCTGTAAATAATTCTAATCCATCGGTCAGATGGAGCTTACCATGTGTAAAATTCACATTCCCTTGTGTGATGAATCCGCCAGCTGGCGGATAAACATGGACGGTTCATAACTTTATAATTGGTAATTTTACTATAAACATGGTGGAACTTTTTTCTATTACTATGTTCCGGCCAAATAAAAGTTGATAACGGTTCATTAGATTATTTAACCCAACGCCTGTTGAATAATACTGCGTTTTTTTGGGTGAAAAGGTATTGTTTACAATAAGGAAATTTAAATCGTTAAAGACTTCTATCTTCAACGGCTTGTTAACTGACGCTACGTTATGTTTAATGGCATTTTCTAGCAACAGTTGCAAGGTAAGGGGCGGTATTTTTGTTTGCATTAAATCTTCTTCGACGTGGATATTTATGATAATAGAGGCCCCCATCCTAGTCTTGATAATGTATAGATAAGATTTGATAAAACTCAATTCCTTCTCTAAGGAAACGAGGTTTAACTTGTTGTGAACAAGCATATACCTGTATACGCTGGCGATTTCTGAAACATATTCCTTGACTTGCTTATCCTGTGTTATTGCGCTTAAGGTATTTAACGTGTTAAATAGAAAGTGGGGACTCATCTGCTCTTTCAAATTGGACAGGTTGGCTTCTAACTGAGCTTGTTTAAGCTTCTCTATTTCTAGATTACGCCGTTGGCTTTCCCTGAGTAATTGCAAATAAAACACGATAAAGAATTGTACAGCGCTAATTAGTATACACCTGGATATCATCAGGTACCAATTCAGATCCTCTTTGGCAATGGTGAATGAAGAGTTTTTTACAAATTGACCGAAAACAAAATCGAGCGAGACCGAAACGAGAAAAATAGTTATAGCTACAAGTATGATCTTGAATAAATAAACTATGTATCGCCAGCTATTAACGGTTAAAGCCAATTTCCGATTCAACCAAAGATGAAGAAAAAAGGCAAGTATTCCGGCCGTGAAAGTATATCTAATCGTACGGGCAGCTAAAAATAAATCACCTGATTGAACGTCATCTGCAGTCAATTTTATAGGTACTACAGCAAGACCTATTCCAAGTGAAATAATGATGCCCAGTATTCGATATTGTTTCGACATTCGGCAAAGGTAGCGATTTCCACTGCTGCTGTTTACGCCAAATGAGCGAAGCGGGCAGTTTCGCCGTTAAGACGGGCGTAAATTTCTGTTAAACTTTCAGAGGCACGACGCGCCCCATGATGACCGTTTATACGCTGCCCGCTTCAACGGATAATTTGCCTGTTTCCCTTCAGTTTTCTCGACAGATCAAAATTGTTACAGCTTCATTTGCATCAGAAATAGGATTTATCTAAACATTTACGGAATGAGAACAGCGTTAGTTACAGGAGCTAATAACGACATTGGCCTAGAAATAGCAAGAAAATTAGTTGACGAAGGTTTTTTTGTATATATGGGTAGCCGTGACCTTCAGAACGGGATAGAAGCAGTTAAAGAACTGGCTGCCGAAGGTTTAGGCACCTTAGACGTAGTTCAATTGGATGTGAACAGTCAGCTATCGGTAGACGCCGCCCGAACAGAAATTGGCGTTAAGATCGACGCGTTGGACGTTCTCATCAATAATGCAGCTATCATCGGCGATATGCCTAAATCTGCTCTAGGCTATTGTATTGATTCCACCAAGGAAGTGTTTGAGACAAATTATTACGGAACTATAAGGGTTGTGCATGCATTTCTTGACCTAATGAGAAAGTCGCCCAAACCGCGCATTGTCAACGTTACCTACGGTTTAGGTTCGGTCGCAAGCGATCCCGCCAATCTATATTACCCCTATAAAACAACGGGTTATCAATGTGCCAAAACCGCATTGAATATGTACACAATCAATCTTGCGTATGACTTACGAGAAACAAATTTTAAGGTTAATGCCGTTGACCCCGGTTTTATAAAAATCGACTTCGACAATAGTCAGGGGACTGAAGCAATTGAAGATGCAGCTAATCGTATTGTTAAATATGCCTTGATTGGAAATGATGGACCTACAGGAAAATTTTATAGTGAGTGTGGCCAGAAGCATAAAGTATTGCGGAATTAACACGTTAGCAAGATGGGGATGCGTTGAATGCAGACCCGTAAGTCTAGAAAGTAAAACCACCTCTTCACAGGAAAAATAAAATTATTATCTTGCCTATTTAAACAAAATTATGGCGAAAAATATTTCCTTTCTAACACTAAGTTTCCTATCACTTATTTTCACATTTGACACATTTGGTCAAGAAGCTAAAGCAACCTTTATAGATGCACGTGAGCTTACATTGGTGGGCAAGATCTACCATAAAGGTCCATTCTACCATCGTTTGGACACGGCTGCAATTCCTGATCTTCCTAAAGCGGTAAAAGTCTTAGCGACACATGCTGCGGGCCTGGCAATTACCTTCCAGACCAGTAGCTCAAAGATATCTGCTAAATGGTGTACCAGTTCTGGAGTTCCGACAGATAACATGACAGGTCTAGCCTTTGAGGGAATGGATCTTTATATTAAACGAAATGACCGATGGCAATATGCAGGTGTCGCGCGCCCAAAGTCCCATAATTGCAATGAGGCTGAAATTGTAGCAAATATGGCCCCGGGGAATAAAACATGCTTGCTTTTCCTCCCCACCTATGATGAGACTATATCACTTCAAATTGGTGTAGATGCCGGGGCAACAATTAGCCCAGCCACTCATCCATTCAAAAAAAATATTGTGGTTTATGGTTCAAGCATTGTACAGGGAGCGTCTGCAAGCCGACCTGGTTTATCTTATCCTGCAAGACTTTCCCGCGAAACAGGATTGAATTTTATTAATCTTGGTTTCAGCGGTAATGCAAAAATGGAAACTGAAGTCGCGAATTTAGTTTCTGATCTGTCAATGGACGCTTTAATCCTTGACTGCGTACCCAATCCATCTCCAGAGGAAGTTTTAGCAAGAACGACCAATTTCGTTACTACCATTCGCAAAAAACATCCTAAAATCCCCATCATCGCCATACAAAGCATAGCGAGAGAAAAGGGAAATTTTGATACACAGGTTGCTTCCAGGGTATCACTAAAAAACAACTATTTTGAGACAGAAATCAAAAAGCTGCAAAAACACGACCAGAACTTATATCTTATTTATGCGGATGGCCTACTGGGCGATGATCAGGAAGGGACTACCGACGGTATTCATCCCAACGACCTTGGATTCGACCGGATGCTTCATAAGGTTCGACCAATGATTCTAAAAATTTTTCGGAGCTACGAAATCTAACACGACACATAATAGGCAAGGAAACCGAGCAAAGCAAGTTCATGAGCGCCATAGAAATCAACGATAGCGAATAATAATAGATTCCCTGTCATCAAGGAGAGTCAACCTTAGATAAAATTGAAGATATTGTTACCAACCTTATCTACAAAATAAAAAATATCATTACTTTTAGTAGCAGTCAATTATAAATTTATATAGCTGAATTTAAGGACACATAAACACAAGGGTATTTCTTGTGATTGACTTTTTTTGTCAAAATATATTAATGAAATTAGCTTGTGAAATATTTTCTATTCATTTTTCTTTTAACTAACATTTCTGTGCTTTATGGTCAAGATGACCGAATACCAATCGTTTCCTTTGACGATGCGTACAAAAGAAACTATCAAACAACCAAGATTATACAGGGTCAACCCAAAATAGATGGTAAATTGGACGAATCACTTTGGAAAGACCAGGGAGAATGGTCTGAAAAATTCTCTGAAGTCATTCCCTTTGAGCGTGCCTATACCGGTTCTTGGACTCGAATGAAAATATTCTACGATGAGAAGAATATCTATGTTGGTGTGTATTGCAAAGATATTCATCCCGAAACCATGAACGCTTTTATTGGGAATCGCGACGATAATAGCAATGGAGATTTAATCAGCATAGCTTTTGACCCCTACCATGATTATAGAGCCGCGGTTGAATTTAACATCAATCTGGGTGGAAATAAAACGGATCTCACTGTTACCGACAGGCTATCGGTAAACCTTAGCTGGAATGCGGTATGGGAAGGAAGAACCCATCAAGACCTAGCCGATTCTAGTTGGACTGCCGAGCTGAGAATCCCATTCAACCAAATCCGCTATAATCAAAAGAATGAAGAGGGGATCTGGGGACTTCATGTTAGGCGAATAATCCGCAGGAACAACGAGGTCCAGAACTGGAGCATGATCCCCATCAAGAACAACGGGCATGTTTTTTCATTTGGGGAAATGCACGGCATGGAAGATCTTCCCAGGCCAAAAGGAATCGAGTTTCTTCCCTATGTGATGAATAAGCTAATAAGAGAACCGAAGATTGCCAACAACCCCTATCGGGATGGAAGTAGATGGAAATCAAATGCCGGTTTGGATGCAAAGTTTGCCATTCGTGATTATACGATGGATCTATCTATCAACCCGGATTATGGGCAGGTGGAATTGGATCCTTCTGTCATGAACCTGACTGCTTATGAGGTTTTCTATGAGGAAAAAAGACCCTTTTTCCTGGAAGGTAAGCATATTTTGGAGTTTGACAATAATGAAGGAGGATTGATGTTCTATTCCAGACGAATTGGGGCCAACCCAAGGTATCGGATTGCCGATATCGGCCAGCAAACCAGTTTTGCAAGTACGCCCGACTTTATACCCATCCTCGGAGCAATGAAATTAACGGGCACCAATAAAAAGGGGTTAACCATTGGAGTTTTGGAGAGCGTAACCGCAAAAACTTCCGCTTCGGTCACAAGAATGGGTAATGAAGAAAGAATTGAAGTGGAACCACTAACCAATTATACCGTGGCCAGGGTACAGAAAAATTGGGAGGGTAACACGCTATTGGGCGGAATGATCACCTCTGTAAATAGGCGGCTCGATGCCGAACATTTGGAAAGCTTCTTAGTGAAAGATGCATTTGCAGCTGGGCTAGATTTTACAAAATATTTTTCCAACAGACTCTATTATGTAGAAACGAAAGCGATGTATAGCACTTTATCTGGCTCTTCCGATGCTATTCTAGCAACAAAAAGAAATGCCACGCACTTCTTTCAACGGAAATCGGGAGAAGATTATTTGAGGTTGAATCCTGAAGCAACCTCGTTGAGCGGAACTGGCGGATACATTAAAGCCGGAAAAAAAGGAAATGCACAATGGAACTACTCGCAAACCTTTAGTTGGTCGTCTCCAGGCTTTGACCTGAATGAGGTGGGGTATTTGAAACAGACCGATTATAAGCTGAATGAATCTGAGCTTGCTTTCCGAAAAACAGATCCATGGGGGCCTTTCAGATTTGCGGGCATCAATTTAACGCAAAGAAATGTATGGAACTACGGTGGAAAAGCAATGGACAACAATGTGGCCATACGGTGGAGAAGCCTGAGTATTAAAAACAGAATAGAGATGGATTTCAAGGAAACCTTCAGTTGGAATACTGTAGATAGTAGAATGCTGCGTGGTGGTACCGATCTACGCTATAACCAGAATTTCACTAGTAAGCTTTCCATGAATACTGACCGGGCACGACGTATCATCCTGAAGGTAGAATATGATGGAAAACATTTTATGGACGGTGAGACCAGGTATAATGAAGTAAGACCTTCTATGACGTTTAGAATAGGTAACCACACCCATTTGGTTGGCCAATTCAATTATGCCTGGAACAAAGATAACCTACAGTATGTGAACACATTGAACACCCCTAGTCCTAACGGACAAGAGGATACTTATGTAATGGGTAGAATGCGTCAAGAAACTTATGGATTAACCATAAGACTACAGGAAAATATTACGCCAGATCTTTCTATTCAATATTATGCATCACCATTTACTTCAACGGCGCAATACGATCGATTTAAATATGCGGATAATACGTTATCAAAAACTTACAATGAAAGGTTTAGGCAATTTTCAGCAGATCAGATCAGCTATGCCGATGGAAGCTATACTATAGAAACCGGGGAGCAGCCAGCTAGTTTCAAAGACCCTAACTTTAGTTTCAACGAATTTAGATCTAATCTCGTAGCCCGATGGGAGTACAGACCAGGTTCTACCTTATATCTTGTTTGGGAACATAATCGATCTGGAACGATGCCAATTTATCAACCAGGTTGGACAAACAACCTAGATCAAATTTGGGGCATTGCGCCAACCAATACTTTTATGGTCAAATTAAATTATTGGATAGGTTGGTAGAGAATTCTAGTAAAAACAATTTATCGCCTTCCTGCTTTATAATATAGCTCTGCAACCGCTTTTTGATAATTCGCAATTAGATTTTCTCTCTTTATGCGCATATCAATGAGTTTCGTCTCTCTTGAATTAATGATAAATAGTGTACTCTCACCCAAATCAAACTTCTGTAGCTCACCAGCAAGTAATATTTCCTGATTATTAATACTCAATACCTGCAGTTTCATTTGATTGCTATACGCCCAGAGATCATTGTATTTGATGGTAATATCGTTGATAATATGGCGATCTGTCACTAACTGATCGTAACGTAAGTTTTCTTGTTTCAACCTGATCTCCTTCAGTTTTGCTCGTTCTGTGCGTAAAAAGAGCGGAAAGGCAAATTCAAGCCCCATTTTATAATTGCTCCAGTTAAAATCGTAGTGGCTTGGTATAAATTCATTGAAATTTCTCCGCGTAGTAAGCAGGGTACCAGAAACATTGAGCTTTGGCTTTAGCAGCTCTTTACGGTAACGCTCTTCGATGCGAAGCTGTTGGCCTTTGCTTTCCAATTTTAACAATTCGGGATGTCCTTCCTGCGCTTGCGTTAGTAAACCACCTATATCTATCAAGTCTGGGCTAAAACGGGCGCTGTCTGCCAGATAAGGAACAGCATGATCTGGCAATTCCAGTGGTTGCTCGTTATCACTCCAGAGATGGTTCGAGAGCAACACACGGCTATTTTTTAACGCAACGGTATATTTAGCTAATTCCATTTTACGTTCCTGCACCGTAATAGCTGCTTCTACAGAATCTATAGACGGTGCATCACCAAGAACCGTTTGGGTACTGATCGCTTTGAAGCGTGTTTCCGCTAGCATAACTCCCTCTTTCAGCATTTCGTACTGACGGAAGGACAGGTACCAATCCCAATAGTTTCTCACGGCTTCAAACCAAATGCCGTTTATCTGTTTCACCTGTTCTGCCTCTGCATAAGCCAGCATGGCCTTGGCCTGTTGCAAGGTACTCCGACGTTGGTCAATAATCAATCCCTGACCTAAGGGTATGCTGAGTCCGACACCCGACAGTCCGGCCGTAGAAGTAGTTGTTTCTGGATTGGTATACATTCCCGTATTCCTGTCGTAGGCCACTTTTAGGTCCGCTCCCGCCAACCAAAGTGGTACTTTTAATTCACTGTTCCAATGATTATAATAATTGGAGTTGCCGAAGTACTTATTATTAAAAGCAGCTTTAAGCACCGGGTCGAACTTACCGCGCGCCTGCGCAATGGCAGCTTTTGCACTAGCACTTACGATCTGCGCTTGTTTTACAACCGGATGGTTGGCCATTAACAATTCTTCCAAATCATTTAATGTAAACTCCCTTTGCTGGATGCTATTATCCTTTTCTTGTGCCCAGCTAAAGGGCATGACCCAAAGTAGCAATAAAAGGCTGAACAATCTTTGTGTTGTCATATGTTATTATTTCCCAATCTCTTCTTTTGGTTCTTTTTCCAAACTTGGTGGAAAACCATTTAATTGACGCCATATCTCATACCAAAGAGGAACCGCCTCTAGTACCACGCGTCCAAAAACACCCGACCCCAAACGCAACTGCTCCGGCCAAGGTTCATCGTTCTCCGGAACCGGCGCTGTTGGACGTATTAGAATACGATACTTACCGTTAGGACTATTTACCTTATCAATGATGGTTACCCTACCTGCGAAAGTACCAACTGCCACCGTAGGCCATCCCGAAAACTGGACGGAAGGCCATCCTTCAAATTGCAGTCGTGTATCGCTTTCATGAAGAATTAAGGGTACATCAATGGCATCAACATACAACTCTGCCGCCATGAGTGGCGTTTTAGGTTGCAAAGTAGCAATGGATTCACCCTCTTTGATGTTTTCGCCAATCCCGGCCTTCAGCGTCCTGACCACATAGCCACTTTGCGGAGCCCGGACCACATAGAGCCCCCGTCGAGCGTCTACATTGGCAATTTCATTTCGGAGCTTCGCGATATCGCCTTGTACAGAAGCTTTGCTACTCCGTGCCGAGCTTAAATCTGACTCCGCCTTGGCAAGTGATTCATGGTATTTAGCTTTGATGTTGTCAAGGTCAATCGTGGCATTTATGAGATTCTGGCGCGAATTGGTTAGCTTATTCTGGGCACTAACGACTTTGGCCTGACTATTTTGCAGGTTCAAGCGACGGGTCTCGATATCTGTAAGGGAAAATAAGCCCTGTTGATAACCCTGTTCATATCGCTTTAGGCGCACTTTCGTTGTTTCGAAAAAACTTTCAACAGCTATCAAGTCTGCGCTATCAATAGCTACTACATTGTGTGCCTGCGTCACTTTATTCTGCGCACTCTCTAGCTGATAACGTAAGCCAGAAGTAAGCGCCTGGATCTGCGCTTTGGTGGCGCTCATTTTTTGATCAGCAGCCACTTCACTATTTCTTTTTGCATCTAACTGTTCATCTAGGCGAAGTGGTAATTCCGGATCAAAATAGGAGGGCGTAGTTTCTGAAATAACCAAAATAGTATCTCCTTTTTTAACCTCTTCTCCCTCTTGCACCGCCCAATGCTCAATCCGCCCTCCTATTTGATTCTGTACCATTTGAGGGCGGTCTTGCGGTCGCAATGCCGTCACCGTTCCTCGACCTGGGATGGTTTGCCGCCAGGGTAAAAAAAGGATTATGGTGAATATAATAGCAGCAATCATCAATACGCGTCCCATATTGATGGCCCGTTTAATCGGGAGTAAATGTATATGCCCTTCCCTAGAAATGCTCTCCCATTTGCCATGATCGGGCAAAAAAGTTCGTTTACTAGCCATGATTGGCTGCCTCCTCTTCCAGCTCCAAATCTGTCACAACCGCCAGCTTTACTGTTCCGGTCAACATGTCAAAAATGGTGTCTAAATTGGTAAGTAATTTTTCAACGGCAGCACCTATCTGCACGATTACGACTTCGGCAGCGACAAATTGCCCAAAGGTCATCTGTCGTTCAACAACAAAATAGGATCCCAAAAGTAACATGGCACCAAACAGGAGAGTACGGATCAGTACAGACCCTGCAAAAAATCGTTTTAAGACAGTAAAGTGTTCGTTTCGAGCCCGCAAATATTTGCCGGTAATGAGATCTGTATTCCGCACAACCTCTTCCATAAGTTTCGGATTGCCACGATATCGATCAATATCTGCCGCTACCTCTTCTAAATAAGCAACCGTCTCATACTTGTGTTCAGACTCCTGGATACTCGTATTCAAGCCACGCTTATAATATACCAGCAGAATAATGACCATAACACCAATGATGACAAACCCAAATGCCAGGAAAACGGGATGATAGAATGACAACAATATCACGCTGACGAAAATGGTTACAATGGCTGCAATGACATCTATCAGTAACTTAATGATTCCTTTTTGAATCACAATAACATCAAAGAAACGATTGACAAGCTCCCTGAGATTTTCGCCTACCAACTCGGTTGCCTTGATACGCGGTAAACGATAGGCAAATTCAAGAGAAGATTTAAGAAAAGTTTTCTGTTCTAGGTATTCCACCAGACTCAACTGACCTATCAATAAGGTCCCTCCTATTATCACAGCGGCAATCACAGCTATGATGAGAATATAAGTAGAACTGTACATGGCGCCGTTTACTAACAGGTTGAATACTGCTGTTATACCAATAGGGATGCTTAAGCTAAAAATCCCGATGACGATGGCGTACAAAAAAATATAATTGATCGTCTTTCGCTCTGGATGTAGCAACCCTAAGAGCCGTTGTAGAGGCGTAGGCGCCCCATGTTTCATCTTCATAAAATTTACATGTAAATTGAAAAAATAAGTAGCAACCCTTTAACGGGAAGAGAGTAAGACCTAGATGGTACCGTCTGGAGGAGGGACGGGAATGGAGTGGAGGTAGTCTGTTGGATAGGCGCTGCGACCGGGATACTCTCCCTTCTTACACCCTTTAGGGAAAATCCAAGCTATTTTTTTTTCATCGATTGCGTGATAATCAAAACCTTTGTGTTTTTCGGCATCTTTTTTTTCTTCTTGTTTTTCCTGTTCTGCTTCTTCCACGTCTTCCATAAGCTTCACCGTAACATTGATTTTACTGCTCAGTAAAGTAGCAATAGACCTGTTTACCTTAACTGTAAAAACGCTTAGTAATATCACACAAAAAAACCCACATACACGTGAGCTTCTAAAGTTTTGCATCATTCGACAAAAATAAAGCTGCAGTTTCATAAAAATGTCATCGAATAATTAATAATCTGCAAAAATTTTGTTGCATTTTTAATCTCATTTTAATATTACGGCAATATTGTTAATAAAATCATTATTAAAGACGCTTTAATCTAAGCCAATATTACATTGCACATACACATGCCGGTATCAGCAACACCTGAAGGTCGTTGTATGAAGTGGTGATGCTGTTTATATACATTAGTCTTGAACCTCAAATTTCGGAACGGCCAACTGTGGAGAATTTTGCTTGTTCCAGGTAACCTAGGTATTGGAAAGATTGGCTCATAAGGAAACACCTCCAAGGGTAGAAATATAAGTTGTCTGAAAAAGGCTTAGCTTTTTTGCCGATTTTAGAAAACATAAAAGAATGGAATTTAAAATATGAAATAATTCCAATACCTAAAGGGGCTGATTAAATTGGAGAGCTTTTTCAAAGAGTATTTGAAATAAACAAATCAACTCATATAGCTTTTCAACTTCCTCAACAGCAAGATTCAAACTACAGTAAAATTGACAATGTTGAGGATAGCCCGCCTGTCGGAAATCCGTTGTTGTCTATTGAAAATCGATCATTTTCAATATGATGTTTCTCTTTTTGATAATCGTGCTATCTGCCTTCTTGGCCAAGCGCTCCTTATCAGTGAAATAGTACTTATAACGTGCCTTCGCTAAACTGATGTTATAATCGGGAATTTTTCCCTTAATATCAACACCTGTTTTAAAAGGAATAGGAGATTTTAGCACAGAGACATGATAATTGTAAGAAAGATCAATATGCTGGATACCGCCTACCGCCAAGCGATAGCGATCAATTTCAACTAAGGCGGGCAGAATTTCCAACTGTTGGTCGCGTATAAGCATTTCGACGTTGAGCGAATCGACAAATGTGCTATCACGCTCTTTGAATTTAAAAGTCTTAGCAAGTTCGCTAAAAGCTTTATTATTCCGTACGGTTAAATGACTAGCCTTTAATGCCGCAATACTTTTTATCGATCCGACGTCTATTTCCATGTCATTCTTCAATTTCGCTGAACCTTTAATACTGAAATCTGCCCGACCTTCAAGTGATTGTATAATGGGGAAAAGGGTATCTAACCCAGGCGCAAAATCTTTGGCTTGATCCATATTCATATTGCGAACGTCGATAACATACCTTACACGGGCCTGCCCATCATGTTGCGGTTCATATCGTAATTTGGTTTGGAGATAAGCATCTCCAGAGGTTAAGCTAAAATCGTGCAGATTTAGCTGACCGTTATCAATCCGGGCTTGCCCTTTAAGTCCTGTTAACACCAAATCGCCCATCTTTAAGCGATCAACAAATGAGTTAAAAGTGAAACGGATATTCTTCGGTATTGCGAAGTTTTGAGATGCTTCAACAGCTTTCACCGGCGGGGCAGCAGCCAACGTAGGTGCGGCCATTGCCTCAATCACTGACGCTTTTGGTGTTTCGGTTGAGATAAGTTTCATCATTTCATCCACGTCCAAGTAGCGTGCATGAAGATTGAGATTTGCATATAAGAATGTGTCAGCCTTATCGACTGGAAAAATATTTTTCACCTCTCCGTCCAGTTTTGTCTTGAAATTTCCAAAGCTCACGAAGGCATTATTCAAGCGGATATCATGCCCATCTACTGCAATATGCGAACGGTTTACGGAAAGAGGTTTGTCCAAATGAGGGATCGTAGCGATAAGTTTTGAAAAACTAAACGAACCTTTTGGCCACCATCTTTTTTGCTCATCTTTCTTTATATCGAAATCATAAGACCCTTCATCTATAATAAGCTTTGTTTTACCATAATGAATAGCAAAATTCTGCGCATTAAAATGTGTGGTAAAATGAGGCGAACGCGGTTTCGATCCGGGACGTGCTTCAGCCACGATGGTGGCACGCTCCAAAGTAGCGTCAAGGCTATCTGCAGATTGATAGCGAAGTTTCGCAAGTTGTATTTCTCCTTTCAGGGGCTGCTGTTTATCACCGTATCTGGCTCTCGAAAGCGCCGTTTGAAGGGCCTTTACGGAAAGATTGTGTTTTCGCCCATATTGTAAGGTAAGTTCATCTACTTCCACATGACCCAATAGGCTGTCCATCCCTGATCGACGTACGTTCAGTTCAGTATGTGCTGTGTGGAAAACGAGGCTATCTTTACTTATGTTAACCTTAAGGTTGTCCATTTTACAATTGCCATAAAGTAATAAATCTCTATAGTCAAAACCGGCATTCGCATCATAGGTTATTTTGCCGTTTAGGTCTAATGCTGCCGTCCCCCCCATTTGTATCCCTTCAGCTATCGGAAAAGTGTTTCCGACCTTAGTAAGATCTACCTTTGCTTGAATATGGGGGGCTATTTCAGGCTTAGTAAGCAAGTTACGCACTAAACCACTACCCAATACGCTTATACCGGTTCCGTTTAATATTATTTTATTTATGCGTAACTCCGAGCGATTGCTTTGATTAAAGTCCAACAAAGTTTCCACATCGGCTTCTAACTGGTTAATTCTGCCCGGAAATCTTTTATAACGTAAGGAACCTCCGTGAATTTTTAATTGGGCTCGTGATATCGGCGTCTTTCCGCCTCCGTATATCCCTTTACTGCTTAAAACCAAATAGACTTTACCTCCCACATCCACATCTTCTGTTTTCAGGTATCGTTTAGGAAGCATTTTCCATAAGTTGGCCAATGAAGGTACACGCATAGTTGCTTCGAGCACAACATCTACCGCTTTCTGAGGTTTCAACTCGGCAAACTGCCCATCTAATCGAAAATCAATATCATTTAACTTAAGCTTTCCATCTTCAAAGTTTAAAATCCGTTTCTTTTTATCTAGTTTCATTTCGGTCTCTAACACCGAATGCAATTGCTTAATTAACCCATGGCCTCCCTTTGTTATCGCAAGTTGCTTACTTTCCACATATAATTTTAGCAATAGATTATCATCATCATCTCTAAAACCAAGTTTAAGATTTAGACTAGGTATCCGAAAATCTAGTTTAGTACCCAAATCAAGATAATGAAAAGTGGCGTCTTTAATAAGAAGTGATTTGACATGGATTGACTTAATTTCAGGGTTTCCAGTCAATGTATCTTCGTTTATGGATGTTTCTTTTTTTAAGATGTCGTAATTCACTTTTCCCTGCGGATCTACCACTACATATAGCCGAGGTTTAAGCACACTGATTTTCTCAATATCCACCTCTTTTGACAAAAGAAATTTTGTAAGGTTGACTGATCCTCGAAAATCGTTGAAGGCTGCTAGGGTATCTTTATTATTTTTTGACAGGACATATCCATTATTCAACCGTGCTCCAAAGTGAGGAAATGAAGAAAAAAATGTTAACTCGACCTTGTCACAAAAAACTCGTGCATCTAATTGCTGATTAATCATCCGCAGCGCCACCGGTGTTATTTTCTCGGGTGTAAAAACAAAATTAATCACGACAGCGATGCTTGCTAAAATCAAGACCAAGATAATAACCAATACGATAAGAACTCTTCTAAACACCGTCGACATAAACCCTATTTTCTATTTCTTTTCTTATAATTCTCATACCATTTTGTCCGGTAAATAAAGCGGTAAAGTTAATTCTTAGAAAAGAAACTTCCTACAACATTTATCCAACGATGAAACATCCCTCATAAAAGTTTATGAGCATCACTATAATATAATGGTTCAACAAAAAAGTCATACACTTCAATTGTGTATGACTTTTGCCTGTTCGATATAATTTTTATTAAAGAGCCTCAACTACTGCTAAGGAAAGACTTAAACTTTCTGCTATTATTTGATTGAAAACACCAGTTTTGTAAGAAAAACTATGTTCAATACAAACAAATAATCGAACTTTTGGGATAAAATCAAGTGGAGGACGATTTTTTTCTCCTTCTTTCATTTAGGTTTGAAGATTATAGCTTTATCTTACTCATTGTCAATTACTATTTCCTGTGCATCATTTTCAGCGCTTCAAAAAGAATAGCAGGATCGTGTTGGCCTTTGTAAAATGGTGACACTTCCTTATCAAGGTTTAGCAAACCAAAAACAGCCGTCTGCGCAGTCCGTACAGAATATTCAACAGTAAACACTACATCATCGGGAACTTCGGCATACTGACCAATAAATGCCAGATTCTTGGATCCAGCGGGAATTACCTGTGGCCTATCTTTACCTGTACGGGGCATAAATTGACTTGTAATATAAGGCATCATGGCCGGAATCGTAATTGATGTTTCCAACAAATGTTGAAGGTGCTCTGTAAATCGGAAATGAGACAATACTTCAGTGAGTATTTCATCTCCGGTACAGGCCGACATTTTCTTTTTTACGAAATTACCTTCTTTATCAGGAAACAAACCATAACCCCACCATACCCAAACATCTTTAGGTTGTTCGAAATAATGGGGTTGGTGATTAAGAACAACCGTCAGTAACCAGTTTGAATCTTTTATTGTAATTAAGCCTCCTTTTCCCGCTTCACTCCCAGAAAAAGCTTCCAACAGATCAAAAAAAGTAGCATCACGGGCAGTAACCGTGAATGATTCCCATTTTGTTTTAGGGATATCGTTACAAAAAGGAATTGGGTTCCCAAAGTCTGGCGATTTGGCGGCTAGCTTCTGCCAAAGCTTCCAAGCGCTGCCGGTTTTTTCGGTATGCAGTTCTGGCGCCTGTTGTTTCGACCCTACACTCGAATTGGCAGTCATGGTACCATTTGTTACAAATACGAGATCTTCTGCTGATAGCTCAATGGTTTTCTCCATCCCGTTTTGTATCAGGTGCAAACGCTCGGCTATTTTTTCCTTTTCTGTGATTTTTAACGAAATATCAATCACTTCTGTTGCCATTTCTAATATTACGCCATGTTCTTTAAGCCATTTTACTATCGGTCTTACCATGGCATCAAATTGGTTGAACTGGGTGCGGTAAATGCCCGACATAGTATCGATCGTGCTAAAAAGGTGGGTAAAGCGAAGGCAATACCTTTTAAATTCAATAGCACTGTGCCATGGCTCGAAGGCAAAGGTTGTACACCAGATAAACCAAAAATTACTTTCGAAAAAATGGGGATGGAAGACATCGGTAATAGTTTTTTTCTCCAACAGCTTCTCCGGGGTAGCGCACAATTTAACCAGGTCTATACGATCTCTTTCTGAAAAGCCAAGATTGGCCACATCAACGATCTCTCCGTTAGCCACCAGCCTGGCTTTATCATTCCAAAAAAATTCCTGGTGAAATTCCATCAGTTCATCTTTGGCCGATTTTTGAGAATTGCTAATAGACGGGATAAAAGATAAGAGGTCATAAGTACAATTGAACTTCTCTTCAAACATCCGTCCACCGCGCATGGTATAGCCTTCTTTGGGATTGCCTCCAGCATCGAGACTACCACCAAACTTTTCAGACTCTTCAAATATGGTAATATTTTTACCATCTAACCCGCCATCCTTAATTAGGTAACAGGCAGCAGACAGAGAAGCGATACCACTTCCCACAAAATAGGCCTTGGAGTTGTTCATGTTGTTGTTTTTTATTAGAAATAAATAACCGATATATAAACATTGGATGAATGCTCATTAAATTTATTGAGGCACCTGAGGGTATAACAATTTATTGTGCTAAATGGTTTTAATTTCTCTGCAATAATAAATTTACTTTCGTATTCTTCTCCGACATATCGAAGTATACAAGCTGCATGAAAACACCAGCACTGTAACAACACGGTTGTTAACAACCTCATCGATACTAATTTCTCCCTCATATATTATGAGCCTGTTTATATCTTGTATCCGTAAATGGAGATTGATATTGAAGTTGTGCTCAATATGGTGGATCTACTTATTAAAATAAGTTGTATCACCCTCCATGGTGATAAAGTATTTCGGAATTTGACGATCAGAAACGCTATAAGATCCATCTGCAGATACGTTGCCTCCGAAACCGCAATCATAGGCATTGTCTACCGTCTTAATGGTTATCGAATCTCCAAGAAAATTAACCTCCCATTTACAGCCGCCATCACTTCCGTCTTTATTGTTAACGTAAATTGCTTGATTGTTTTTTACGATTAACGTATCAAACAACTGCCCAGAATTGTAAGAAGGAGGGCCAATATTTAAGTCAATATTGAATAATACAGTCGTATCATCTTTCGGATAGATCATAATATTGCCCATAGGTCCTTTTTCAGGATCTCCACCATAATAATAAGTACCTGCCAAAGCTGCTGTTTTGCTCTGTTCCGTATATAGGACACTGTCCTGGCTGCTGTTGTTTTTTTGCGAGCTTGTACAACTAGCGAACTGAATAGCAATGAGAAGAGATAAAAGATTTTTCATATTACGTATGATGTTAATGGTTCATTTCGGACTGATCACAAGCAAGCTGCGCCATCCAAACGTTAGCATTACCGCATTCGGGATCGTCTTCTCTATATTGCAAAAGACGGAAGCCATGTGCTTCTAAAAGTGACTGGTATTGATCGGTATCCAACGAACCATGAAACAGGTTCGTTCCGTCATTCATTCCCCAAGCCTCACCATATTCTGTCCCTGATGTGAACAATAATACTCCATTGCTATTCAAATGACTTTTGAATATTTGAAACATCGAAGGTTGATCTTCAGGGGGAAGGTGAAAGAAACTATGCCAAGCAATAATGGCATCAAATTTCTGGCTTAGCGAAAGTTGACGCATATCAGCTTGTACGAAATCTTTGGATGGAAGATTTCTCTTTGCGATGTCAAGCATCCGGTAGCTGGCATCAACCCCCGTAACTTGCATTCCTTGACTTAACAGATAATCCATTATAGGCACCCCAGTTCCGCATCCCAAATCCAGCACTTTCGCTCCTTTACCTATGATTTTAATTAGGCTATCAAGGTAGGTTTTTTCCATTATTCCTTGAGGACGATTTTCAAAAAACCAGTCTGCAATAACATTGTATGCTTCAAAAACATTCTTTTTTTCGTTTTTCATATTGTTCGAATGGACAAACAAATGTAAGAGAAAACCTAAATCTCAATTTTAATATTACCATGCTCATCGTGCATTTAACCTGAATTAATCGGAGAATGAACCGCAGAAATATATGACTGGACTTAAGGGCAATAAAAAAGGTCTTGGTATAGTTTTCTGTTTCTGTGTAAGCTACCGATCATTCTATGTAAATAAACGCTTTTTTATCGAAATTATGTTTAACATGGCGAGCTAATCAGAAAAGAAAAATCTTTATTATAACAATTTGCTTAAACTAGCCGAACATGTAATTTTAAAACCCCATCACAGGATTAAAACTTTGTCATGAAACGACGTATGAAAAGAAAAAATCAAGGCGTAAATGACCTATCTAGGAAAGATATGAAAGCGAAGATTCCTCCAGCTATATCACAATTGAAACAGGAAATAATCTATTCGATCTTTTTGAAGAGCGCTAATTTAAAAACATTAAAATGTAGTTTTTCTTGCGAGCTACCTGTTGAGTCATTGATCTACATCCTTGAAGCAGAATTGTCTATAAAGCTGGTAAACGGAAAATATGTTGCTACTTTAAAGGGGATAGAGAATTTAAAGGGAAGAACAATCAGAGGAGCCGATAGAGATTAGGAATTTTACTAAAGTTAAGGCCGTATTTAGCCCATTTCCATATCTTTGCAAGAGAACCCTTTACAACCCAAATTTCTTGATGAAAAAATCCAGAAAAACCATTCAAGTAGAAATTGATAACAGCGCAAAAATTTATCTTATCGAATTTTACGTTAAAGATTGGTTGTTATTTGCAGTAGAACCAAAAAGTCTTTATATATGATATCGTTAAAAAATCTTTCAGCAAATATTCTCATTATTGGATTAATAATGGGATTCTACGCGTGTCAATCTAAGCGTCAATCATCTGTTTCGGACAAAAATTATACAGATTCATCCGAAAGACGGGATCTGATAGTTACCTAGATAGCAATAGGCCCGTCAATTATTATTCACCTACATGGAAAAACAATGATCAACTTGTCGCTCACAATGTGGAAAAATTATACACCCTAAATTTGAAAGGGCAGGTAATAGACTCTATCGGCTTCGATAAATTGATCGGTAAAGATTACACCTTATCCAGCTCTAATTCTTTTTACTTTAGCAGAGACAGCGAAAACTTATTTTTCAATGCCGGAAACCAAGACACTTTGCCTCAACTTATGGGCTCCAATGAGGCACTTTATGTGTTACATATAGCTGACAAGCAGGTTAAACGTTTATCGCTTTCCGGCATGAATGTAAATCGAATTTTTGTCACCGACGACGACCGTATATTTTATTCTCTTAAACATGCAACACTAATTGAATTGGTGCGTCTTCTGTATCAAAGCACCTTTTTATGTTTAAAAGCTATTTCAAAATCGCTTGGCGCAATTTGTGGAAAAACAGGATCTACAGCTTTCTCAATGTTTTTGGCTTAGCGCTTGGGATTACCTGTGCGGGATTAATTTTTTTATGGGATGAAAGTGAATTGACATTTGATCATTTCAATTTAAAAAAGGATAAACTTTATCGGCTAGAAGTTAATATGCCTTTTAATGAAGGTGTATTTACCATGAGTTCCACGCCACGTCCGATGGCGGCAGCGATAAAAGCTGAAATCCCAGGTATCGTCAATGCTGCAAGATATTCAGATCAAGAAGAACGATTACTTTTCAGTCTCGATAATACATCTCTATACGCAGCCGGGCGTTATACGGACGCATCGCTTTTTAGTATGTTTACATTTACCTTTTTGCAAGGCAATGTTTCTAATCCATTCCCACAATTATATTCTCTTGTCATCACACAGCATACAGCAAAGAAATTCTTTGGCACCAATAAAAACGTTCTTGGCAAAACTATACGCATAGATAACGAACAAAACTATGTCATTACAGGTGTGGTAGAAGATATGCCCGAAAACTCGTCCATTCAGTTTGAATGGTTGGCACCATACGACATCCTTACGACCAAAAGACCAGAGGATCTTGATGAATGGGGCAGTTATGGTCCGCTTACTTACATTGAACTGGATAAAAAAGCAAGCTTTGCGGTGGTTAACAACCAGCTTAAACAGTTCATTCAGCGAAAAGCGCCAACTGAAAAAAGCGAGACTTTTCTCTTCCCGATGAAACAATGGAGACTATATGATGGATTTGCCAATGGCAAACCGACCGGTGAAGGACGCATTGTACAGGTTCGTATGCTGTCTATGATAGCTTGGATCATATTGCTAATCGCCTGTATCAATTTTATGAATCTTGCTACCGCACAAAGCGAGAAGAGAGCAAAAGAAGTGGGTGTACGTAAGGTTTTAGGCTCGGGAAAGAAAAGACTGATGGCACAATTCATTTGCGAAGCTTTTATGGTGACTACTGTTGCCGCAATTCTTGCAGTATCCTTCATGTATATTTCACTGCCTGCATTTAATGCTATTATGCAAAAGAATCTTATGCTGAACCTCATGAGTTCTGATCATTTTATTTTCCTGTTAACCGTTACAGGCATTTGCGGACTAGTAGCCGGAAGTTATCCATCCCTTTATTTATCGTCGTTCAATCCTCTTGCAGTTTTAAAGGGATTTAAAATTAAAACTAAAGGTGCCGCATTCATAAGAAAAGGGCTGGTTATTATTCAATTTGCCGTTTCTATCATTTTTACTATCAGCACAATTGTGGTGTACACACAGATACAGCATATCAAGAAACGAGCGCTAGGCTTCAATAAAAGTAACCTAATTGAAATTGACCCGCAGCATAATATTTCGACAATATTTCCCTTGATAAAAGAAGATTTATTGCTTACAGGCCTTGTAGAAAATGCAGCCCTTACCGGACATGTAACGCTGTACGGGGGTGATACTGACGACCGCTTTAGATGGGCAGGAAAGCCGGAGGATCAGAAAATTTCGGTGGCTCAAAGGCACATAAGCCCTGAATTTATTTCCACTTCCGGCATGAAAATTTTAGAAGGGAGAGATTTTGGGGAAACTGCTTCGACAGAAAGTAACAATGTCATTATTAATAAATCTATGGCAAATCTGATGGATAAACAGGGTGCTGTCGGAAAAATCATACAATCGCCACGCGGTAATCCAGACGGGGTTTTCACTAACATGACAGTGATAGGCGTTGTAGACAACTTCGTCTATGGCAATATCTATGACCAAGCCGGTCCTATGATTCTTTTCTGCAAAGCTCCAGAATACCATAGTTTCATTTACGCACGGATAAAAAAAGAGGTCGATATTAGACAAGCATTGTCAAAGATAGAATACGTTATGAAGAAGAATAACCCTGCGTATCCAATAGCATTCAGATTTGTGGACGACCAATTCAATCAACTATTTAAAAACGAAACACTTACAGGTAAAGTTTCTACGGTATTCGCGGTATTGGCTATTTTGATTTCCTGTCTAGGTTTATTTGGACTTTCAGCTTACATGGCCGAAAGAAAAGCCAAAGAAATTGGTATTAGAAAGGTATTGGGCGCGAGTGTTGCAAGGATTGTATTGCTACTTTCTATAAATTTTTTACAACTTGTTGGCATTGCCTGCTTGATTGGCTTTCCTTTTTCCTGGTGGATTATGCATGATTGGTTACAAAACTATTCCTACCGTATTGACATAGGCTGGTGGGTATTTTTAGTGGCAGGTATTGCAGCACTTTTAATTGCTTTAATAACCATCAGTTTTCAGTCTATCAAGGCCGCCATTGTTACTCCGGCAAAAAGCTTGAGGAGTGAATAATTTTCTTCCCTTGAAAGAAAACGGTTTGCATAGGACGGTCAATCGTGGATTTAAGTTCGAGCATGTAGAAATAGATTGATATTTTCCTCTTCCCTTCCTATAGAAGTAAGATCCGCATTAAACCCTGCTTGTTGAGCAAGATTTAGTAAATCTTTTTCATTTCGATGGTTTAAGTACCAACCACCAAATAATTCCATAAAACCTCGGCAAGGATTAAAATCATCATTAAAGTTTCCAATAACAATCATTCCTCCGGGATTGAGCCAATTTTTAAATCTTTTTAACAACATGACAAAAGCTTTATCGTCAAAATAGTCGAACAAACCGGCCGACCAAATAAGGTCATATTTTTTAGTAGTTTGAAACCTGAATATGTTTTTATTTATATAGGTAATAAATTCATTGTATGATGCTGTTAAAGCTTGAGCATGGCTGATAGCATTTTTATCCATTTCAATGCACGTGGTATTTAGTTGCTTTTCAGAAGATAATTGTCTATAAGCTTCAAATAGATCCCTTCCCGGTCCGCTTGCTATATTACAAAGTTCAAGCTGTTTTCTTTCTGAAAGTATGTTATTTATGAGGCTGATAAAGTAGCTTTTCCTATTGCGAACAGCAACAGCTGCGGGTTGATTTAAAATAAATAAATCCCAATTCGGTTGGCTTGTATCTCTTAGCTCTTTTTGATACATCTGATCGATAACCTGATAATCACCCGCATATCCGTAAGGTTTTAGGTTAACATGACCGATTAAGGAATTTGCATCGAATAATAATTCATTTGTGTTTAAAGCCGCGAGAACTTCTTGCTTCAATAACACTCCTTCCCTCACCATATCAGTAAGGAGTGTTGCATTCTTAAGCACCTCTTGATATTCGCTGCTTTGTGGACCGCCCCGCTCAATGACAGCATTTAGTTCATCAAGCACCTCATTTGTTGTTTTCCTTGTCATACAGTTTTTTTATACATGCATAAAAGGCCTTTATTATCCGTACGTGAAATAGCTGATTGCTAAATTATAATTGTAAAGAGCTATTTCGATGATTCATCATATTCATTTTCAAGGATTATAATCATTCCGTTCAGTTTATAAATTTTCACTATCGTCCGGCATATAAAAAACATGTGTTAACCAACAAGAATATTGTAAACGAAGGAAAATTTGGAAAAGGAAAAGAAAATTATGTAGCTTTATTTTTGACACCAATTTATGAAAACATGGCAACAGACTATGCCGTTGTGGTAAAGGACCTAAAAAAGTCGTTTAAAAATCTTCAAGTACTGCGAGGAATAAGTTTTTCGGTTGCAAGGGGAACGGTTCTAGCTATTTTAGGCCCCAATGGTGCCGGTAAAACCACTACCGTGCGCATTCTTAGTACTTTAATAACGCCAGATGAAGGCATAGCCATAGTGAACGGTTTCGATGTACAAAAACATCCGAAGCAAGTACGCAGCAATATCGGGCTTACGGGCCAATTTGCCGCTGTGGACGAATACCTTACTGCGACAGAGAATCTCTACATGTTAGGTCGCTTATACAGGATGAGCCATGCAGTAATAAAGGAGCGTTCAAAAGAACTGTTAGAAAAATTTGATTTAGTGGATGCAGCCCACCGTTCAGTGAAAAATTATTCAGGAGGAATGAAGCGCCGTATCGATCTGGCGATGAGCCTTATTGCTTCGCCACCTGTGATTTTTTTGGATGAACCGACCACTGGTCTCGATCCGAGAAGCCGACTAGCCATGTGGGAGATGATACGGCAATTGAAGGCTGAAGGCACCAGCATTTTGTTGACCACGCAATATATGGATGAGGCAGATCAGCTAGCAGACAGGATCGTGGTTATTGATAATGGCTTGGTGATAGCTGAAGGTACTGCCGACGAATTAAAGGCGCGTGTAGGGAGCGACCGTGTAGAACTTAAGCTGGCCAAAGAGGACGATATAGAAAAAGCCCATGCCCTCATGAATGGTGAATCTGTGCATACCAACACTGACCGCCGTATTATTAGCGTCACCACAAAGGGCGGGATAACTCGTTTGAAAGAGATACTGCAACGTTTCGAATCAGCAGGCTTGGAGGTTGAAAATGTTTCATTGAACCGGCCAACGCTGGACGATGTTTTTTTGGCGTTGACAGGGCATGCAGCAACAGAAGAAACAGAAGCGGATCAACATAAAAAATAAACAAATGATAGACAAAACACGTATACAAGACACACTATCACATCAAAAGCGAGCATCATTATTCTGGCTACTGAGCGACTCATGGGTAATGACCAAGCGTAGTACCCTACATATCATCAGAAGCCTGGACCAACTGCTTTCGGTGGCCATCTTTCCCATTATGTTTCTGATTCTGAACCGATATGTTTTCGGCGGTGCTATCAATACGGGTGAAATAAGTTACGTGAATTTTTTGGTTGCTGGTATTCTGGTTCAAATGTTGGCATTTGGTGCCAATTATACTACTATAAATTTGGCTGTCGATCTTCAACAGGGCATCGTTGACCGCTTCCGTTCTTTACCTATGGCTAGCAGTGCGTTGCTTATCGGTCACGTTACATCCGATCTATTGCGTAATATCATATCGGCTGTTATCGTGTTTGCTGTAAGTTTTATTATCGGCTTCCGTCCGAGTGCAACAGCGGTTGAATGGTTATTAGTGATCGCGCTGGCTTTGCTCTTTACGCTGGCCATATCTTGGTTATCTGCCATTTTGGGCTTATTCGTTAAAAGTTTGGAAGCAGCGCAGTGGGTGGGGTTTGTAGTTATTTTTCCATTAACGTTCGCTTCAAGTGCTTTTGTACCTACCGATACCATGCCGAAAGCCTTGCGTCTTTTCGCCGAAAACCAACCGCTAACTCACGTTATCAATGCCATGCGGGCTTGGCTCGTGGGCACACCACCTGGAAATTCAACCTGGCTAGCCTTTGTATGGTGCATTGCCATTATTGTTGTTGCTATGCCCCTAGCAACATGGATATTTAAACGCAAGACCAGTTGAACCTAGTGAGATAATCTCCAACTGCAATGACCACGCCAGAGCAGCAGGGTTGCCTACACCCCGCTGCCGGCGTGAGCCAAACAAACACAGAACAAGAAGTTAAACAAATGTGTTACTCTCAACTTTGACTTGCCAGTAAGAACCAAGTCTCTTGAAGTTAACAAATAATATTACAACGCCTTTATTATTTTTCCAATAGCTGAACCCTTCTTTAAGAACAGGTTTGAGGAATTTAGGCCTTTTATTAATCGGTACATCGCAAGATAATAAAATTATTTCCTTAAAGGAAATAATTTGTGCAATTATTTTCTCTATCAGCTGCCTTAATATTAACCAAGACTGTAAGGTTACGGATATTTCATATCTATTTATAAATTGAAACAAAACAAAGAAAAATTGACACGCACTTGTTAGGTTTATTTGTATAATATGGGCTTTCTTTGAAAATATCTCTTTATAAAGTTTGTACTGAGCATCTTTTAAAGAATATCTATAAACGAGTATTCATTTCATCATGTTGACAAACAAATGTGCTTAAGAAAATCAGATCCAGTTCTTTTAAAAACCAAACAGCATTTCGAAATTTTAGATGGGCTTAGGGGAATAGCCGCTGTTGCCGTAGTAATCTTTCATTTTATGGAAATAGCCACTCCTGATTATCATGATAATTTTATTGCCCACAGTTATTTGGCTGTGGATTTCTTTTTCTGCTTATCGGGTTTTGTAATCGCTTATGCATATGATAACAAAGCGAAAAATATAGGTACTATCCAGTTTATCAAATTAAGATTGATCCGCCTTCATCCACTGGTAATTATTTGTTCCGTACTGGGTTTAGCAGCGTTTCTATTTGACCCCTTTAGTGATCTTCATGCAAAATTTAGCTCCATTCAGGTCTTTCTTATGTTTTTGAGTTCTTGCTTGTTAATCCCTTATCCAATTGTACCTGAACGATATTTCAATCTTTTCCATCTCAATCCACCAACTTGGTCATTGTTTTGGGAATACATTGCCAACATCTTTTACATACTGATTCTATTTAAGCTACGCAATAAAATACTATGGTTACTCACCATCATTGCCGCAATTGCACTTTGCTTTGAATCTTACCGATCCGGTTATTTGGGTGTCGGCTGGGGCGTAGACAATTATCTTGGTGGAGGTTTTAGGGTTTTTTATTCATTCTTAGCGGGAATGTTGGTTTATCGATCCAGCTGGATTATCAAAAATAGACTTGGGTTTATCTTAATGAGTGTATTACTTGCCATTACCTTTCTAATTCCCTTTTCCGATAAAACTAACTGGATATTAGACCTCTTCTTAGTAATCTTTTACTTTCCTTTTCTGGTTGCTTTAGGGGCGGGTTCGAGTTTAAGTGCTTCTCAAAGTAACATCTGTAAATTTTTGGGAGATATATCATACCCGCTTTACATGGTCCACTATCCTTTCATATGGATATTTTTAAGTTACGTGGAAGAAGCTAAGCCAGCCCTAAACCAATTGGAAATTATTATTCCAATCGGAGTGCTGCTTTTGATTGTTCTCGCCTATTTTATTGTGGTCTTTTTGGACATCCCTCTTCGTAAATATCTTAAAGAAAGGTTTTCTGTAATTAAGGTATGAGAAGTTTGAAGGTTATAAGAACGGCATAGTTACACAAAAAAATAGTAGTGCACTAACCCAAAAACGAGACTTAAACCTATTATTTTTAGGACATTTACGCTAAACTTTTTCATTAAAACAAGTGTAATGATAATCCAGCCAAGAGCAAACCAATCCAGTTTGTCTAATGAAAGGGTTTCAGGAAAAATTACTTCCTTGCCTAAAAACAGCGTTAAATTTAAAATGACACCAACAACTGAGGCCGTTACAAATCCGAGTACATCACTTATTTTACTATTGCCATGTGTTTTTTCAATAATGGGCCCACCAACGAAGATAAAAAGAAACGAAGGGAGAAAGGTGTTAAAAGCGGTGAGCAGTAAACCGACTGACCCCATTAAGATCGAGCCCGCGAAGTAGTTGTAAGCAGCGATGAAACCTACATAACAGACCACAATAATAAGTGGGCCAGGAGTTGTTTCAGCTAGCGCAAATCCGTCAATCATTTGGAGTTTCGAGAGCCAAGCTAACTTTGTTACGCTGAACTGGGCTACATAAGGCAATACGGTATAAGAGCCACCAATGGTCAACAAAGCTGTTTGGGTGAAAAATAAGGAAAGCTGTTTCCAAAAGGTAAAATCACGTAGCAGAAAATAGATAAGCAGGATCGGGATTAACCAAATTAAAATAAAAAAGAGACATTGCTTCAGCGCGCTAGCCATCGATGTTGCTCTTCCCTCAGCTATCGAGCTGCTATTAAAGTAGTATTCCTTTTCATTCGTAAAAGCGTGTTCTTCAGCCACACTGGTCTTTTGTTCTCTTTTACGTAGCTTATTTACCATTAACCCTGTTAAAATGGCTCCCAGGAGAATAACCAACATAGATACATTAAATAGAAATATAGCGAGAAATGCAAGAAAAGCTATACTCACATGATACCTGCTTTTCAGTGCTTTGTTTCCAATCCCCAGCAAAGCAACTATGATAATCGAAATTACAGCTGGCTTAAAGCCTTTAAACATGGCAAACATCCATGGCTGGTTTCCCAACTCAACATATAGGACGCTCAGCACAAGCAGGATAAACAATGATGGAAGAAAAAATAAAGTTCCTGCGACCAGACCACCTTTTTTACCATGCAACTGCCATCCAATATAAATCGCTAATTGCTGAGCTTCGGGACCAGGCAGCAGCATACAGAGGTTCAAGGCATGAAAAAATCGGGTGCTGCTAATCCATTTCTTACGATTAACTAGCTCTTCATGCATGATGTTTATGTGACCTACTGTACCACCAAAGCTGATCCATCCTAATTTGAACCAGAATTTTAGGGCCTCTATAAAGGTAGGTTTAGAAACCAGGGTACTTTTACTCATTTTTTTACTCGTCATATGAAGCATAGCACTCCCATCTCCTATAGCGTAGGAGTCTAAGGTTAAATGCTAAAATTATGGAAACCAGAAAGGGGGATGTTCGCCTCTTGTTACATTGATCAGAAGGACCATTTTCTTCCGCCTATTGAACAAAAATACCTAAATCAACACATAAAAACAAAAGATTATGTATTAATATTTTCATTTGATTTAAGCCTATTTTAAGTTATTTTAAGACATTTACTCATACCTCTTCAACCCCCTACATGTCTAGATTTTATTTATTCAAAATTAAGCTTAAAACACCCCGTACTACAAATTCAGAAAAGTTAATACAAGAGATGATTGAAGATCAGCAGCGTATTCGATTTTTGTTAGGTAAGCATCTGGGTAGATGCTCTCGTTTCAAGAAAAATAAAGCAACTTACTTATAAAGTTGAAACTTATCAAGCAAAAGCCTTAAGTTGTTTACCTGAAGTTTTTCGAAAATATTATTCTTATAGGTTCCTACCGTAGAAGTATGTAATTGCAATTGTTTTGCGATGTCCCCCAATTTATATCCTTTTAAAAGAAACCTACATACTTCAAGTTCTCGATTCGACAATAATTCAAAAGGATTGATGCTTGTTTGTTTGCCTTTTGTAAGCCTATTTTCCAAAATCATTTCTTTGACCGCGGAACTGATATACTGCTTTCCGTCATACACTCGTTGAATAGCCTTTTTCAATTCGTCTTCACCTGCAGATTTCTGTATAAAACCGTTGGCTCCTTGATCTAAGTAACGCAATGCATATACCGCTTCATCAGAGGCTGTTAGCATTAATACTTTTAAACCTGTTTTTCTGGTTTTAAGTAATGGGATCATATTGACTCCCAAACCTCCCGGAATCTCAATGTCTAAGATTACTAAATCGACAGGATGTTCATTGATTGTATTAACAGTATCTTGCCATGTTCCTGCCTCCCTGATAACTGGATTTCCAAACACTTCTTTAACAAGAAAAAGACTCCCTAAACGAATGACCTTATGGTCATCTGCAAGTAAGACATTCACTTTCATATATAGTTTGCTTTAGTTACGCGCTATTTATATCAATTGCTGTCTTTGTTAGGGTTGGTTAATTAAATTTAGGTAATTTATATAATAATTTAGGAACCTATTATCCCTTTTTATAGCCCATCATATTCAAGGAATAATAGGTTTTAATGAGTTTTATAATTCTAATACAGTAAATTCTGTTCTTCTATTTAACTGATGTTCTGCTTCAGAGCATTTAACTCCATTTGCGCACCGGTTTAGCAATTTAGATTCGCCATAACCTTTGGCCACCATTCGATCGCGGGCGATCCCTTTACTGACCAAATAATTAACAGCCGCTTGTGCACGTTTCTGTGAAAGAGACATATTGTATTTATCTCTCCCACGACTGTCAGTATGAGACGACAGTTCAATTCTCAATGTAGGATTATCCTTCAATACTTTCACTAAACCGTCTAATATAATAGCTGCATCCTGTCTGATATTAAATTTATCAAAATCATAATAGATATTATCCAAGCGGAAGGTTTTTCCTTGTTTTAGCTGGTCAAGATATAAAGCCACTTTAACCGTATCTCCAGGGTTTAAGCCATTGGTATTTGTATGAGCAGAATCTGGATAATACCCTACCCTTTCACCCAAAACGCTATAAGCCTTTTCAACATCTACTTCAAATTCAAACTGGCCTTTTTCCTTGCTTGTTTTCAATGCCAGTACCTCACCCCTTTCATCCAAAAGTGTTACATTCGTTTCTGGCAATGGTTCTTCACTTTCTTTGTCATAAGTTACACCACTGAGAACTACATTAAATGTCGGTTTCAGATAAGTAAAGGAATAAATATCATCACTTCCTACCCCTCCTTTTCTATTCGATGACATATAACCTGCTTCTGTTAAATTGGTAATATCATTAACTGTATAAGCAAAGTCATCTCCAGCGGAATTTACAGGAAAATGCATATTTACAGCTTTACTCCACTGCCCTCTTGAACCTTTCGAAGTAAAGACATCAAGATTCCCCATACCTAACCAACCATTGCTGGAAAAATAGAGTGTTCCTTCTGTTGTTATACTGGGAAACATTTCATCTCCTTTGCTATTAATCATCGTACCTGCGTTTTGCGGCTGCCCCCATTCTCCATTTAAGAGTCTTTCAGAATACCAGATATCGGTTCCCCCTTGGCCGCCAGGCATATCAGACACAAAATACAGCGTCTCTCCATCCAAGCTTAACGCGGCGTGCCCAACAGAATATTCTTTAACATTATTGTAGGCAAAAGGAGTTGCATTCCAGGTGCCATTATCATTTGTATAGATATATAATTCGAGATTTTTTGTTCTATAACGTTTTCTTTCTTCTTTTTCTTTCTGATTTACACTCCCAGCATGTGTTCTTGTAACATAAAGTGTTGTACCTTCTTTATTAGAAGCTATTGGCCCTACATGATAAGGTTCATTGTTAAATGTTGCTTCTGCGATATTAGATTGTTGAAGTCCATTATTCTCATACCGCTTTGTGTTATAAACTCTTAAAAAGGGATTTCCCGTCCAACCATAAACATTTTTAAACATAATGGCATCGGGTTCTCCAACATAGTAAACTTTATCTTCTACAGTATAGGCGCCGAACTCAGCCAAGGCCGTATTAACCGCCGCTTCATTCCTGAGTGTATGTGTCGTAGGATTCTCCATCCAAACGATTGCTGAATCACAGCCTTGAACTAATGAACTTATCTCTTCACTGTCTCCCCCTTTCGTTGCATATTGCTCAAATGCACCTTTTGCCTCTTTATATTTTCCGTTAGCTTTCAGTACTTCTGCATACCGAAGAAAATTAATAGGATTACTTGTTGAATCTTCGAGTACCCTTACATACCAGTTCTCTGCAACTGAATAGTTGTTCATCTTACGATAGCAATCTGCCAAACGCTCCAAATCGGTTGCCCGAGGCCGTTTGCTATCAACCAATGATTCAAATAAAGGTGCAGCCTTTGCATATTGATATTCGTTATAGAACTGATTTGCCCGATCACGAAGAGAAGGTTGCTCCTGTGCCTGTACTCCTATTCCCAAAAGGAGAAGCACGATAAGATATGGATATATGTATAAATTCTTCATAAGATGCTGCATTACATGATTAGATTTTTATCTGTCATTCTCTGTTCCTTTTAAAAGAATCTTGGACTTATGAGCCTGTAACCGCTTTGCGGGAATGTTAGTCCTATCGTTATCTCATGTGTACCATTTTGCACAGAGCTCAGACGGCTTAATATGTGGTCGTAAGAATACCCAATCCTCAAACGATCGTTTACGTAAAATTGTGCTACACCCGATATGGCATTAGAACTTCTTAAATCTTGCCCTTGCGCGTAACCCTTATCTCCTATATTAACGCCCATTCGATAACCTGCTCCGAACCACACTCTCTCGCCAAAAACCAACATTGCATTTAAATCAATATTTGTAGGGCCCTTAAAATCTTCCATTATCATAACGCTTGGACGAAGCTTCATATCTTCTGATAGCGTCAAAATTGTTCCCCCGATCAAATACATATGTCGCTTACGTTTGAGGTTAGAGGTAGTATTGGCATCCCAGCGGAAGATGTCGTTCGATTGGTCTCCCGAAAGGAGATCCATAACAGACACACCAACATACCATTTCGGATTATAGTAATAGACACCAAAGCGAAGATCCGGAATGAAACTACTAATCTTTCCCGCGGGAATACTTGGATCTCCCGGGTTCACAGCTTGTAATTTATTTCCATCAAGACCATAAGAAGTTACCCCAGCTCCGATACCGAAACTTAAACGTTGTGTATCCTCCGCATCCAAACGAAGTCTATATGCATAATTTGCATATACAGAGGTTGCACTTTGGGCACCCAACCTATCAGCGGTAATCTGAAGGCCAACCCCCGTGTTTTTGCTAGCTCCAAGCACTCCATCTATTGAGGCCTGTCCTGTTTTTGGCGCCCCGTCTATCCCTGTCCATTGACTTCTAAGTGCCATTTGGGCAAACCACTCTTCTTTGTATCCCGCATATGCAGGATTTACACTCAATGAGTTGAAGATGTACTGAGTAAACTGGATGTTTTGCTGTGCGCTTACCTCTCCTAAGGTAAATACCAGCACCAATATCATGACTAATCTCTTTATGTTATGCTTATCCATAGCGTTTGTATTTCAGCTTTAATTTTTAAAGGTTGGCCACACTTGAGGGCCAACCTTATTATCTCCCTATGCTTGGCTCTTATTGCCGTTTTAATAATACCCAACCTTTTTGTGTTTCAACTTTATCGTCTTTTATCAACTTGATAAGGTAATAGTACGTACCTTCATTCAGGTTCTGACCATCCCAATTATTATTATAATTTGGATTGTTGAAAATTTCACTTCCCCAACGGTTGAATACGTACAATTCTACACGATCGTATGCTTCTATGCCTACTATCTCGAATAGATCATTCCTACCATCACCATTTGGCGTAAACACATTCGGCACGAACAATGGATTTGGTATTACGCTCACTGTTACACCGGCTACATTGCTTACATTTCCTTTTTCGTCCTTCGCGGTGTAAGTAAACCTGTCGGTACCAACATATCCCTTATTTGAGGTGTAGGTTACTGTACCGTCTGGATTTACAGCTACCGTACCGTTCTGCGGTGCATTTACAATCGCAACGGAAGCTATGTCAATTGGCCATGCAGTGGCTTTATCATTCGTCAACACTTCGATCGTGACTGGTTTGCCTGACATTGTTTCTGCTTCGTCATCTAATGCTTCTGGCAACTGGTACTCAACTGGTATCTCAGGTGTCGTATCCTCATCATCTGGATTTTCTGTAGTTGGTTTATCAGGACCCCATACTCGAATACCATTGGAAATCGTTGCTGGTGCTTCCGCACTTACCATACCGGTAATCTTCATCACAATTGTTCCTCCTTTAGGCACCCTTGTATTGGCAGTAATTGTTGCGGCGTTTCCACTTCCAACTGCTGCCCCGTTACCCGATGTTACTTCGTAATTCGTAATGGTCAGTCCCTCACTTGGCAATTCTGCGACATTGATTACTTTTCCATTGAGGATATCAGACGGACCATTATTGGTTATCGTCACTGTAAAGCTTGTTGCTTGACCAGCTTGAACCCTTTCTTGGTCAGCTACCTTCGTGATACTTAAATTCGCTACATGATCTACTGGTATTTCAGGGGTATCGTCTTCATCATCTGGATCTTCTGTCGTTGGCTTATCAGGGCCCCAAACACTTATTCCATTGGTGATCGTCGCTGGAGCATCACTTGCCACGGTTGCAGTAACCTTCACTACAATTGTTCCGTTTGCTGGTATGACTGCACTAGTAGTTACCGTTGCAGCATTGGCTGTTCCACTAGCTGTACCATTACCTGATGTTACTTCGTATCCTGTGATCGTTACTCCTGCACCTGGACGCTCAGTTAAACTGATTACTTTACCGCTCACAATCTCTGCCGGACCGTTATTCGTAATGGTAAGTGTGAAGCTAGTACTTGTACCTGCTACTACACGAGCCTGATCAGCAACCTTGGTAATACTCAGCACAGCATCCCTGTCAACCGGTATTTCAGGCGTATCATCTTCGTCATCAGGATCTTCTGTCGTCGGTTTATCAGGACCCCAAACACTTATTCCATTGGTGATCGTCGCTGGAGCAGTGATCGCTACATCAGCTGTAACCTTCACGATGATCGTACCATTTACCGGTATTTCAGCGCTTGTAGTTACCGTAGCTGTATTGCTACTTCCGTTTGCCGTGCCGTTACCTGATGTTACTTCATATCCTGTAATGGTTACTCCCTCACCTGGACGCTCTGTTAAATTAATCACCTTACCACTTGGTATGGCTGTTGGGCCATCATTGGTGATCGTTAGCGTAAAGCTTGTACTTTCTCCAGCTTTAACTCTATCCTGATCAGCTACTTTTGTAATACTTAAGTTATATGGTCTCACAAAGGTTACTGTTGCTGGACTGCCGCTGATAGCCGTGCCATCTACCGTTGCGTTAACCGTTACCTGACCTGCTAGCGTACTGGTCACTTTTACCACCGCCTTGCCATTCGCATCTGTAGTTGCATTAACGGTCGTGCTGGTGCTGTCAACATTTACGATCGTGAATACTACATCTTGATTCGCTATCGGATTATTATTAGTATCTACTATAGTCGCAGTAAGCTCATTATAATCAATTCCGTCTGCTATAGCACCATCCTTGGTTACTTTCAGTTTACTCTTATCAGCATCATTTGGACTTGTCACAAAGGTTACTGTTGCTGGACTACCGCTGATAGCCGTACCACTTACTGTTGCGTTAACTATTGCTTCTCCAACCTTCTTACTGGTCAATGTTACAATCGCCTTGCCTAAGGAGTCAGTAGTTACCGTTACCGTAGAATCAGAAGCATCTACATTCTCAATATCAAACACCACCTCCTGGTTCGCTATCGGGTTGTCATTGGCATCTACTATCGTTGCTGTTAATTCGTTGTAATCAACTCCGTCTGCTTTTGCACCATCTTTAGTTACTACTAGATTGCTCTTGTCGTAATCAACCGGACCGGCAACGAAGGTCACAACAGCTGGACTGCCCACGGTGATTGCCGTGCCGTCTACCGTAGCTGTTACACTTGCCGTACCTGCTTTCGT
>NZ_FOAF01000017.1 GCF_900109575.1 Olivibacter domesticus
GGATCAAGTGGAATTCTTGGGGGGAAATTTAAATAATTCTTAGTTTAGCGTTATTAAAGAATATATACCTTGCAAGACGCCGAACGTAAACTTTTGACTTTATTAATGCCCGAGGGGCTATTAGATTATTTCGATATCATGGAAGTAGTCCAGAAGGACAAAGGGCTCCAGATCCACCTTGATGAAAAGAATATCGCCCCATCTGGATATGAAAGTGTCCAATTGGAATCAAAAGGCTTTATGCCACCTTCGGAGATCAAAGACTTTCCTATTCGCGGTCAGAAAGTTACCCTTCATATTAGACGAAGACGCTGGCTGGTTCTGGAAAGCGGGAAAATCATTACCAGAGACTGGAACCTGGTTCGCCAGGGCGCTCGAATGACTACGGAATTCGGGCTTTTTTTAAAGGGGATATTTGGATAACTATCCCATCAGTGCCCATCTTTTAGGGCTTTTCTTCCAGTTGGATGGCAAACAGCTTCAGGAACAATATAAGAACCATCTTAGCGACTTTCATGACTGGGACCAGAAACCCCATGCTGAACACTGGACCGTGTTCCCGGGGAATATATCAGAAAAGCTGAGTATCGATGAGACCAGTTTCAGCAATGGCGAACTCTATACCATTGTAAGCAGCAAAGCCGCCAAAGGAAGAAAAGGAACCGTGCTGGCGACCATTAGGGGAACAAAGGCGGAAGATATCATCCATGCCCTGGAACGTATCCCTTTGAGAATGAGGAACAGGGTCAGGGAGGTTACTATGGATATGGCTCCCAATATGGCAAAGGCAATCCGTCGATGTTTCAGGAACGCCAGACGGGTGATAGACAGGTTTCATGTACAGAAACTTGCTTATGATGCCGTTCAGGAATTGCGCATCAGATACCGTTGGGAAGTGTTGGATGATGAAAGCAGGAAGATCGCAAAGGCACGTAAGGAGGGTGTTCCCTACGATCCTGAGCTGCTACCCAACGGGGATACGCTCAAACAGCTCCTGGCCAGGTCGAGACATCTGCTGTTCAGGCATCCTACAAGATGGACAGAAAGCCAGAAACATCGTGCAGAGCTGCTTTTCTTACGCTTTCCCCTACTTAAAAAGGCATATGATCTGGGGATAGCATTGGGAGATATCTTCAATAAATGCAAGAGTAAAGAGGGCGCTTTTACCAAACTCGGCCTATGGCACAATCAGGTGGAAAATTCCGGAATAGCATCTTTCCAAAGCGTGGCCAGATCTATTGCGGCACATCATCCCAATATCCTGCATTACTTTGATAACAAGAGTACCAATGCCTCTGCCGAATCTTTCAATGCTAAATTGAAAGCTTTCAGAAGCGTATTCCGAGGTGTCAGAGATACTAAATTCTTCCTATATCGGGTAATGAAATTGTATGCTTAAAGTATCCCCCCAAGAATTCGGTATGATCCGAAATTAAGCTATCAGTGACGCGCGAAGCAGTCTTATTAATAGTAAGTTAGAGGCGAAAAAAAACGGGACAATTAGCGATTTCTCGAAAATGTCCCGCGAGGTGCACTTGAAGGGAGTCGAACCCCTAACCTCCTGATCCGTAGTCAGGTGCTCTATCCAATTAAGCTACAAGTGCGTTCTGAATTGGACTGCAAAGATAGGAACGATTATGAAATATCCAAAATAAATAAATAATTTTTGAGATGTTTTTTTGTTGAAATTTTTAACTGATTGATTTATTGTAAGAAATCTTATTGTGTCAAATTTATCTATGGTAAATAATACCAGTTCAATTGGAATGATTTAAGATATGACAAACTTATTTCTAGCTTTGCGGTTAATAAATGATGAGGAATGATCTTTCTATGCAAAGAAAAAAAGTAAGAATTGGTGATATTAGTATATCCTATTTATTAAAAGAGCCATCCGTCGCAGACAAGACAATTATATTTATCCATGGATTTCCGTTCAATAAAAATATGTGGATTGATCAGCTTGCATCTCTTCCAGCAAATGTACGCGGGATAGCCGTTGATGTACGGGGGCATGGTATGAGCACAATTGGACATGGATACTTCAGTGTGGATGTTTTTGCAAAAGACTTGATTGTATTTGTTGAAACATTAGGATTGGAGCATGTCGTCCTCTGCGGTATTTCTATGGGTGGCTATATTGCTCTTCGCACTTACCAACTGGCTCCGACGCTTATTATCGGATTAGTTTTAGTCAGCACAAATTCTCAGGCAGATACTAACGAGGCAAAAATTAAACGGTTTGATACCATACAATCTGTATTGAAATATGGAAGGCGAACTTTTGCAATAGGTTTTGTGAAAAATGTTTTCTCTGAACAAAGCCTTATGACAAAAGTGGATGAAGTAGAGCTAATAAGAAGCAGTATACGACGTAATGATGTCAGAAGCATTTGCGCTACCTTATTAGCGCTTGCCTCTCGTACTGATACTACCGATAGTTTGAAAGAAATAACCGTTCCTTGTCTGATAATAAGAGGCGAGTCAGATAAGCTTATGACCGCTAATCAGGTGGAAATATTAAAAGAGGGCATTGTTCAATCAGAGTTGTTGATTATGAAAGGATGTGGCCATCTTCCAAATCTCGAAGACCCCAATGTTTTTAATATTGCGCTTAACAAATATTTGACTAGCGATTAACTATGGGTGTTATGCTTTGTTGGAGGTTGTTCACTATATTCCTTTTTCTTTGCTGGATTGCCCATTGATGCACTTTTTTTACGATAACCACTGTCCTTAATGTTTTTTACTGATTTATTGTCGGCCACTTGTTTTTGATCAGAGTCAGCCGGTTCATATTTTTCTTTTTTCGCAGGACTTTTCATGATTTCAAGAGATTAATTTACTTTATTTTAACAGTAAAAACATATCATTGTTTGAGGCATAGGTAATGATATTTGCTAACTTTGTTTGCCAACTTAATATAGAGTATTACAAGCTGTGGGTAAACTCCCTAGAGATTTGCAGGGATTATTCAATTGTAATTATTAAACGAGATTTTTGTTAAACTGAGTAAAAAGACAAGCTGGTATTTGCGGAGGAGTGGATGACTTATGATGATTGGAGTAGCGCTAAGGCAGATCGCGATAGAAAAGATTCGTAAAGACATTTGAGAATATATAATTAATGAAAAACCATTCATGAAAATTGCTATTAATGGATTTGGCCGTATTGGCCGTAATACCTTACGTAATATAATACTGAGAAATGCAGATGTAGAAATAGTTGCAATAAATGATCTTACAGATGTACAGACATTGGCGCATCTTTTTAAATATGACTCAGTTCATGGACCCTATAGCGGTGAAGTCAATACAGAAGAAAGCTACTTGATCATAGATAACCGGCGTATAGCAGTGCTTAACGAAAAAGAACCTGCTAAACTACCGTGGAGAAATTTAGAAGTCGACGTGGTCATCGAATCTACAGGCAGATTTACAACATTAAAATTGGCAGAAGAGCATTTAAAAGCAGGTGCTAAGCAGGTGGTTATTTCAGCCCCTTCAGCAGATAAAGAAGTGCCAATCGTAGTGTTGGGAGTAAATGACGATATCATTGATTTATCAACTAAAGTGCTGTCAAATGCTTCTTGTACCACCAACAATGTAGCGCCTTTAATAAAGGTGCTCGATCGCAATTGGAAGATAATAGATGGATATATTACCACGATACATTCTATGACGGGCGATCAAAATTTACATGATGCACCCCATCGTGATTTAAGAAGAGCAAGGGCAGCATCTGCGTCTATTATACCAACTACTACAGGGGCGGCAAAAGCTGTAACGAATGTCTTTCCACACTTAGAGGGGAAGTTAGGGGGAGCAGGCGTTAGAGTACCGGTACTTAATGGGTCGCTAACAGATTTTACTTGTATTCTCGAAAGACAACCTACGGTTGAAGAAATCAATGCGGCATTTGAAAAGGCCTCTCTCACCGATTTAAGGGGTATATTACAATATACTGAAGACCCTATAGTATCCATTGATATTATAAATTCACCCTATTCTTGTGTTTTCGATGCTTTACTTACTTCCGTTGTTGGTGGTTTGGTAAAAGTAGTAGGCTGGTACGACAATGAATTTGGTTATTCCAATAGGTTAATAGATCTGTTGGTTAAAATGAAATCTATTAGACGATAAGATGATTGTGAAATTTATTCCCCCGGAAGAAGTTCTTCCATTAAGAAGCCAGGTCTTGCGTGATGGTAAGTCTTATGAATACTGTGTGTTTGACGAGGACGCAAGGCCGGACACCTTTCATCTCGGATTAATTGATGAAGAGGATGATGTGCCAAAATGTGTCCTTACTGCTTTTCCTCAGGCGAGAGATGGTTTTGCTGGAATAGGGTATCAATTAAGAGGAATGGCTACTCATTCAGATTTTCAAGGAAAGGGGCTGGGTAACCAGTTGGTCAATTTTTTGATTGTTTATCTCCGAGGCCAGGGAGCTTCTTATGTATGGTGTAATGCGCGTGAAGCTGCCTTCCGTTTTTACCAAAATTTAGGATTTGAATTTATTTCTGAGAATTTTGAGGTTCCTGGTATAGGAACACATCGCGTCATGTATTTGCAGATAAATTAGACGTTTGTTCTAAATATTGTACAAATTTTCTAAGTTTGTTGCAGAACGGTTAAAAAATATTGTTCTTGAAAATTTTACCTAAGCAAAAAAATAAAAATATATGTTTGAAGCCACAATAAGCTGTCTTCAATGCATTTTAAACAATTTATTCAAATGAACCCGACATGATTAAAATAATTGTTAAACACATAGGGTAACGATTATTTATTCACGGATTTTAAGACGGCTTTTGCGTTCATGAGCCCTTCGGGGCTTAATTATCAAAGGCTCTATCTGACCACTAAAAAAACAAAAAATATACAAATGAAAACTATTGACGATTTAAATTTTTCCGGGAAAAAAGCGCTAATCCGTGTTGACTTCAATGTTCCGTTAGACGATGATTTTAATATTACCGATGATAACCGTATAAAAGGAGCAAAACCAACCATAGAAAAAATATTGAAGGATGGTGGGGCAGTTATTTTGATGTCACATTTAGGACGTCCAAAGGATGGGCCTACAGACAAGTTCTCTTTAAAACATATAGTTGACCATTTGTCTAAGGAACTCAACGTAAATGTACAATTTGCTGATGACTGCATTGGAGTTGAAGCAAAAGAAAAAGCTCAAAACCTGAAAGCTGGAGAGGTGCTCCTGCTTGAAAACTTACGTTTTTACAAAGAGGAAGAAAAAGGTGATGAAGCTTTCGCTGAAAAATTAGCGGCCTTAGGAGATATTTATGTAAATGATGCCTTTGGTACTGCTCACCGTGCGCATGCCTCTACTGCTGTAATTGCAAAATTTTTCCCGCAGGCTAAATATTTTGGTTACTTGATGGCTGCAGAGTTGAAAAATGCTGAAAAAGTATTAAACAATCCGGAAAGACCGTTTACAGCTATTATGGGAGGCGCTAAAGTTTCAGATAAACTTGAGCTTATCGAAGCTTTATTAGCAAAGGTCGATAATCTCATTATAGGCGGTGGAATGGCATATACGTTTGTAAAAGCAAAGGGAGGAGAGATCGGCCAATCGTTAGTTGAGCTTGATAAGCTTGATTTAGCAAATAGTTTAGTGGAAAAAGCAAAGGAAAAAGGCGTTCAATTGATTTTGCCTGCTGATTCGCAGATTGCTGATAAATTTGCTAATGATGCCGTAGTTTATGATGGGCCAAACGATAAGATACCCGCTGATAAAATGGGCTTAGATATAGGGACAGCATCCGCAGCTGAATTCGCTGATGTTATAAAGTCATCTAAAACGATTTTATGGAATGGGCCTATGGGAGTGTTTGAGATGGATACCTTTGCAAAGGGAACAAGAACAGTTGCAGAAGCTGTAGTTGACGCAACAAAGCAAGGTGCGTTTTCTTTAATTGGCGGAGGAGATTCTGCTGCAGCCGTTACTAAATTTAAAATGACGGATGATGTAAGCTATGTAAGCACAGGAGGGGGAGCTTTGCTGGAATATATGGAGGGGAAAGAATTGCCTGGAGTAAAGGCGATTAATGAATAAAATTATTGAAGAAGAGGGATGTTTAGCATCCCTCTTCCTGTTATTCCCTTTTGCATTAAGGCATACTCGTAGTGTCTACTGCTGTTTGGACTTTGTGTGCAATTGTAGCATTGTTTACTACTGATTTAATTCCCTTAATACCTCTTGCGGTTGCTTCTGCCTCTTTCATGTGTTCTTCGTCAGGAAATGTTCCAGTAAAAGTAACAACTCCCTGTGTTACATCCACCTTAGTGCCAGGTAAAAGCACATATTCTATCTCTTGTTGGGCCCTTTGATCTTTTAACTGTTTAGAACCACATGATGTTAACCCAAAACATAAACTCATTACTATAATGAGCATTATGCATAATCGATTGAAGTTCATGGTTTACTCTTTTAATTAGCTTAAATAATTGGCCGCTCTTCTTTTGGTTTTATTGTGGTGTTGCGGTTTTCTTGTATTACAATTGGATAAGCAAAAAGTTTTAATAAGGAGCGATTTTATATTTCTAAGGAATAGATACCATATTACAATTTTAGAGATGTTACAAAGCAATGCTCGTTTCTTAAGAAAAATTTAAGTGCATGACATTTGTCTCTAGAGAGGTCTCTACCTATCAAAATGATCAATAAAACCTTTTCTGATATGATTTTTTCCGATTAAAAAGCTCAATAAACTGTGTTTGCTAAGGGGCGCTTTTTGTGAGCTGGTGGGAGAAAATAACCTGTGGAAAACTTTTTTGTGGGAGAAAGTGGGAGAAAGTGGAAGATTTATCTAATTTTACATTTGATTATTTGGATAAACTGTATAGATGGCTCACTTTCTCGGTGAATGTGAATGTAAGCTAGATACCAAAGGAAGAATGGTATTGCCTGCCAGCCTCAAAAAGCAAATGCCTGAGGTTGAACGGGAGGGGCTTGTTATAAATCGAGGACTGGAAAGTCATCTAGTGATATATCCAAGAAAGGAATGGGATAGGATTATGGACGAGTTGAGTAAGCTTAACACCTTCGAAAAAAAGACCCGGGAATTTGTGCGAAAGTTTATGAGGGGAGCTACCGAGCTTAGTTTAGATTCGGCAAATAGAGTATTGATTCCAAAAGCCTTATTAGAGTATGCTAACATAGATGCGGAGGTGGTGCTAGCGAGTCAGTTTAATAAAATAGAGTTGTGGGCAAAAGATGTTTATGACGCACAATGGGATGATGAGGGGGATGATTTCGCTGCATTGGCTGAAGAAGTAATGGGGAATTTGAAAAGGAGGGGGGATGAATAAGGTTTATCATGTGCCGGTAATGTTGAAGGAATGCGTTGAGGCATTGAATATAAAGCCTGATGGAGTGTATGTTGATGTAACATTCGGTGGGGGGGGGCATTCTCAAGAAATTTTAGCTCATTTAGGCGATAAAGGAAAGCTCTATGCATTTGACCAAGATCCTGATGCACTTGCTAATGCTTTTCAAGATGAACGATTTGCGTTGATTCATCAAAATTTTCGTTTTTTGAAAAATAACCTGCGGTTACAAGGGGTTAAACAAGTTGATGGAATTTTGGCGGATTTAGGTGTGTCTTCTCATCAGTTTGACGAAGCAGAGCGAGGTTTTTCTATACGTTTTGATGCTTCTTTGGATATGCGAATGGATCAGGTGAGTGATATCGATGCTAAAAGGGTGATTAATACCTATTCAGAAAGTGAATTGCATCGGATATTCGGCATGTATGGAGAAATACAAAATGCGAAATCTCTAGCAAAGGCGGTTGTGACAGCTCGTTTGACGAAGCCTATTAATAGGGTGGCTGATTTAAAGCTTGCAATTACAAAGCTGGTTCCTCGAGGGAAAGAGAATAAATACTTTGCGCAACTTTTTCAGGCTTTACGTATTGAGGTAAATAAAGAACTAGAAGCACTCCAAGAATTTTTGGTACAGGCGGAATCTGTTTTAGCTCCCGAAGGGCGGTTGGTGGTGATGTCTTATCATTCATTAGAGGACAGGCTGGTAAAAAATTTTATGGCGAAGGGGAAGTTTAAAGGGGAAGTGGAGAAAGATTTTTATGGGAATGAAATTAAGCCTTTTAAGTTAATTACGCGTAAAGCTATTACTGCGTCGGTAGATGAGATTAATACCAATAGTCGAGCGCGAAGTGCAAAGTTAAGAGTGGCTGAGAAGTTGTAAATGATTTTTTAATATTACGAGCTAACGACCATGTTAAACAAGTATAAAAATGCAGCGTTAACGGAAGAGCAGCAAGAGGTATTGAGTGATGAAGTAGAAGCAAAGGCGGGGGCTTCCGAAGAGTTTCTGAAGTCATTACTATCTCCCAGAGGATTCTCATCTGCCCGAGCAGTGGCAGCGGTTCCATTTATTGCATTTTTAGCTTTTTTGGCTATTATATATATCGCAAATAGGCATTTAGCAGAAGATACGGTACGTGAAATTGATACAACGACTAGGGAGGTGAAGTATTTGAGTTGGGAATATAAATCTTTAAAGGCTGATTTGATGCTTAAAAGTACGCAGAGCGAAGTGGCGCAGAAAGTGGATACTGTTGGACTTAAGGCGCTTATAGCGCCACCTAAAAGGATTATTCTGAATGCTGTAGATAAAACGGAAGAATAAATATAATAATGAATATTAGAACAGATATATTATTACGGGTTTACCTCTCCTTTGGAGCAATGGTAATTTTTGCTGTAGCCGTATTATATAAAATGTTCAGCTTACAGGTTGTAGAAGGAACGCATTGGCAAGCAATGGCCGATAGCCTTTCAACACGATATCAAACAATTGAAGCAACAAGAGGCAATATTTTTTCGTCAGATGGCAGCTTGTTGGCTACTTCAGTTCCTGAATATGATGTGCGGATGGATATGGTGGCTCCAGGAATTTTAGAGGACGATGTGTTTTATGCCAAGGTAGATTCTCTTGCCGCCAGTTTGGCAACATTTTTTAAAGATAAATCCGTAGATCAATATAGGCGCTTGCTTAGAAAAGCTCGTAAAGATAAAAATCGCTATTACTTGGTGAAGCGAAATGTAAGCTTTCAAGATATGAAAGTAGTTCGCGCATTTCCGATTTTTAATTTGGGTAAGTACAAAGGGGGATTAATTGCGGAGCAGAAGAACAAGCGTATTATGCCATTTAAAACTTTGGCGGCACGTACTATAGGGTATAAAAATGAAAATGTACAGCCTGTTGGACTGGAGGGGGCGTATGCTGAATACATGGATGGTGTGAGCGGCAGCCGATTAGTCCAACGGATAGCGGGTGGCAGCTGGATGCCTATCAATGAAGATACAGAGGTGTCTCCTACTGATGGTGCCGATATTATATCAACTATTGATGTTAATATGCAGGACGTTGCGCAAAAGGCGCTCGAAAAACAATTAATTGCAAGCGATGCAGATAATGGATGCGTTATTTTGATGGAGGTGGCTACGGGGGAAGTGAGGGCCGTTGCCAATTTCACGAAGGTGGAAGAGGGTGTTTATAAAGAGAAATTTAACTATGCAGTAGCTCAAAGTGCAGAGCCTGGATCGACATTTAAATTGGCGTCTTACATGGCTGCTATTGAAGATGGCAAAATTGATACGAGTGATATTGTAGATACTGAAGACGGAACATTTACTGTTTATAGGAAAACAATCCGAGACTCTCATCATGGCGGCTATGGTAAGATTTCGGTAAAAAGAGCTTTTGAAGTTTCGTCTAACACAGCAATTACTAAACTTATTTATCAAAACTATAAAAACAATCCGGCTGCTTTTACTTCTCGACTGCATAAAATGCACCTAAATGATAAGCTTGGGCTGCAAATACCGGGAGAAGGTGATCCTTTAATAAAGACGCCTAAAAGCAGGTCATGGAGCGGCCTGAGTTTGCCACAAATGGCCTATGGTTATGAACTGAAAGTGACGCCTTTACAAATGCTAGCTTTGTATAATGCCGTGGCTAATAATGGTAAGATGATCGCTCCCTTGTTTGTAAAAGAAGTTAGAAGATTAGGGAATACCGTCGAAAAATTTGAAGCAAGGGTAATTAATGAAAAAGTTGCGTCGGATGAAACGCTGGGCAAAGTAAGAGGGATGTTGGAGGGAGTAGTAGAAGAAGGAACGGCTAAAGTGTTGAAAAATTCATTATTCAAAATGGCGGGAAAGACGGGAACTGCGCAAATGGCGGATGGTGCTGCTGGATATAAAACAAATAGAAGATACCAAGGCTCTTTTGCGGGGTATTTTCCTGCGGATAATCCGAAGTATTCCATGATTGTGGTGGTGCAGAATCCTAGAAAAGGTGGTTATTATGCCATCAGTGTTGCTGCTCCGGTATTTAAGGAAATTGCCGAAAGAGTGTATGCCGGCGATACGCAAATGTATCATGATCTTAATAATTTAAAATTCACCTCGGCATATGGAACGCCGCAAATAAAAAATGGTTTTTTAAAGGATAGTCAATACGTTTCTAACGCCTTTGGCTTAAAAGCGAATCAGCTTCAAAGTGATACTGCCAAACATTTTGTTGCAGAAGAAGGCATTGTGGAAGGTAAAGTTCCTGATCTGAAGGGGATGGGGTTAAAAGACGCCATGTTTCTTTTGGGAAACGTAGGGATGAAAGCCTTGGTGAAGGGAAAAGGTAAAGTGGTAAGACAATCTATTAATCCCGGGGAGATTGCAAGTAGAGGATTGCCAATAAATATTGAATTAGAATGATCGCGTTGTCTAACATATTAAATGGTATTACGGTAAAGCATACTATCGGAAGTATGGACAGGGATATTCATGCAATTTGTTTTGATTCTCGTAAGATCGTTCATAATGATCTTTTTGTTGCAGTAAAAGGTACCGTGACCGATGGACATTTATTTCTCGACAAAGCGATAGCACTTGGTGCAACAACTATTATATGCGAGGATATTCCAACTATTATCAATGATCATATTACTTATATTCAAGTAGATGACGCTGCTTATTGTTTAGGATTAGCGGCTGCGAATTTTTATGGAAATCCTTCATCACAGCTAAAGTTGGTAGGTGTGACGGGCACTAATGGTAAAACAACAGTGGTGACCTTATTACATAAATTGTTCATTGAACTGGGCTTTCATGTGGGATTACTTTCTACCGTGCAAAATCAAATTAATGGTAACGTTATCGAAGCAACGCATACAACACCAGATCCGATAGCGCTTAATTTACTTTTGCGGCAAATGGTTGATGCCGGGTGCGACTATTGTTTTATGGAGGTGAGTTCTCATGCTATTGTGCAGCATAGAATAGCAGGGTTAACATTTGTAGGGGGTGTATTTACCAATTTAACACATGACCATTTAGATTTTCATAAAACCTTTGATGCATATATCAAGGCGAAAAAAGGCTTTTTTGACGTGCTGGATAAGTCGGCCTTTGCATTGGTAAACGTAGATGATAAAAATGGTACCGTGATGCTGCAGAATACAGAAGCTTATAAAAAGACATACGGCTTAAAGAATATAGCAGATTATAAGGGCCGAATAATAGAGAGTCATTTCGATGGTATGCTGATGCAGGTAGAAGGAAAGGAAGTTTGGACAAAGCTGGTTGGGACTTTCAATGCCTATAACTTACTAGCGGTATATAGTGCTGGAGTACTGTTAGAGCAGGATAGTATGCGTGTGTTGACGATACTAAGTAGGATCACCGGTGCTGAAGGACGCTTTGATACACAATTGGCAAATAATGGGATAGTAGGAGTTGTAGATTACGCCCATACGCCAGATGCGGTAGAAAATGTATTACAAACGATTGTGAACCTGCGGAAGAATAAAGAACAAATTATAACAGTATTAGGCTGTGGCGGGGATAGGGATAAAACTAAACGACCGGAAATGGCGGAGGTTGCTGCGCGATTAAGCGACAAAGTTATTTTAACTTCCGATAATCCTAGAAGTGAAAACCCTCAACAGATTATTCATGATATGGAGCAGGGAATTCCTAATGACAAAAAACGGAATGTGTTTGCTATAACGGATAGGTACGAAGCTATAAAGGCGGCAGTACATTTAGCTCAGCCACATGATATAATTTTAGTAGCAGGAAAGGGGCATGAGAAATATCAGGAAATAATGGGAGTTAAGAAAAACTTTGATGATAAAGCTGTTCTGAGAGAGCTTTTTGATGAAATTATTAATTAATAATCATGCGTAGCTAATGAAAGGCACTAATTTGGGCAAGGATAAAATATAACTAAGGGATGCTGTACTATTTGTTTACATATTTACATGATCATTTTAACCTACCGGGCGCTGGGGTGTTTCAATACATTTCTTTTCGCTTTGGTTTGACCGTTATATTGTCTCTTATTATCACAACTGTTTATGGCGGGAGATTAATTAAATTATTGCGTAAAAAACAAGTAGGCGAGACGGTACGGAGTTTAGGTTTGGAAGGGGAGTCAAAAAAGCAGGGTACTCCAACAATGGGCGGACTGATTATTATTGCAGGGATCTTGATTCCTACTTTGCTGTTTGCCAAGTTGGAAAATGTATATGTAATCCTCATGATTATAGCAACTGTTTGGATGGGTGCGGTTGGGTTTTTAGACGATTATATCAAAGTGTTTAAAAATAATAAAGAAGGACTGGCAGGAAAGTTTAAAGTTGTTGGACAAGTGGGACTTGGGGTTATTATTGCATGGACAATGTATTATCACCCATCCATAGTGAGTAGGCAAAAGGTTAATGGGCCTATTAAAGGTGCCAATATTCAAATGCAGCAAAACTTTGATGGAACGAAGAGTTATTATAACGTAGAAGTTAAATCTACAAAAACGAACATCCCATTTTATAAAAACAACGAGTTTGATTACGGTAAGGTGCTGAGCGTCTTTGGTGTGAAAGATGGGAAATATGCTTTTTTGGTTTTTCTGGTTTTTGTGGTCTTTATTATTACCGCGGTGTCGAATGGTGCCAATATTACTGATGGGATAGATGGTTTAGCTACCGGTACTTCTGCCGTTATTGGTGTAACGCTGGCGATATTGGCTTATGTGTCTGGTAACAGCATTTTTGCAGATTATCTCAATATTATCTATATACCGAATTCTGGTGAATTGGTTGTCTTCGCTGGTGCGTTTGTTGGTGCATGTGTTGGGTTCTTATGGTATAATTCATACCCCGCTCAAGTATTTATGGGAGATACAGGTAGCTTGGCTATTGGTGGTATAATAGCCGCCTTCGCTATCATGATAAGGAAAGAGTTATTGATTCCAATATTATGTGGTATTTTTTTGGTTGAGCTGCTGTCAGTAATTATGCAAGTTTCTTATTTCAAGTATACAAAGAAGAAGTTTGGAGAAGGACGAAGGATATTCTTGATGTCTCCTTTGCATCATCACTATCAAAAAAGAGGATATCATGAATCGAAAATAGTTACGCGGTTTTGGATTGTGGGAATTATTTTGGCGGTCATAACAATCGTTACATTAAAGGTGAGATAAATGGAAACGCTTGATACAAATAGTAGTAAGGTAAAACCTAAATTAATTGTGCTAGGAGCAGGGGAGAGTGGTGTGGGCGCAGCGGTTCTAGGAAAACAGCAAGGTTTTGAAGTATTTGTGTCTGACAGCAGTGAGATAAAGCAAGGTTATAAAGAGCAGTTAAAAAACGAAGGAGTGCGTTATGAGGAGAAGCGGCATACGATAGAAGAGATGCAAACTGCAGGTTTGGTTATTAAGAGTCCGGGTATACCAGAGACAGCTCCGGTAATAAAATATTTACGGGAGAAGGGTATTCGTGTTATTGGAGAAATTGAATTCGCAGCACAGTACACAAAAGCTAAAACAATTTGCATTACAGGGTCAAACGGAAAGTCTACCACCACGATGTTGACTTACCACATACTCAAAAAAGCAGGATTAAATGTTGGTTTGGCTGGTAATATTGGTAAAAGCTTTGCTTTGCAGGTCGCCACAGAGAAGTTTGACATTTACGTTTTGGAAATAAGCAGCTTCATGTTAGATGATATGTATGATTTTAGGGCAGATATTGCAGTATTATTAAATATTACGCCAGATCATCTTGATCGCTACGACTATAAGATGGAAAACTATGCGAATTCCAAGTTTAGAATAACTCAAAATCAGCGGAGCGAGGATGTTTTTATATACTGTCAAGACGATCCTGAGACATTAGAAGGACTTAAAAGAATAAAAATAAACGCTTCCATGTACCCCTTCAGTCTGAAAGAGAAGGTGGCGCAGGGAGCTTATTTAAATGAACAAAACGAAATTATAATAAAGGTACCAAATCACGAAAATTTTATCATGTCTATTAACGATTTAGCATTACAGGGAAAACACAATGTGTATAATAATATGGCTTCTGGAATTGTAGCCAAAGTTTGGGAATTACGTAATGAAACTATTCGGGAAAGCATGGGAGATTTCGTAAATATCCCGCATAGATTAGAACACGTATCTCGTATCTCGGGAATAGAATTTATTAATGACTCTAAAGCAACCAATGTGAACTCGGTTTGGTACGCCTTGGAGAGTTTACCTGGTAAAATAGTTTTAATTATGGGGGGAGTTGATAAAGGGAATGATTACAACATGTTGAAAGAAATGGTGCAAAAAAAAGTGAGAGGGATTGTTTGCCTAGGTAAGGATAATAGAAATATACACAATGCTTTTGAAGAGGATACGGAGGTTATTGTGAATACTGCAACGATGAGTGAGGCTGTTCAGATAGCTTATCATATTGCACAAAAAGGTGATACAGTTTTATTATCACCAGCTTGTGCCAGTTTCGATCTATTCAAAAATTATGAAGATAGGGGCGATCAATTTAAAGCTGCTGTTAGAGAGCTTTAAACGGGGGAGAGGTTAAGTGGACAATTGTTTGGATGAATGTACTTAACAAGTAAAGATGATGGAAAGAGTTTTTAAAAAGCTTAAGGGTGATAAATGGATTTGGATCATAGTGATTCTCTTGTCAGTCTGGTCAATATTGGCTGTTTATAGTTCAACAGGCACTTTGGCATATAAAGAAGGTCATGGAACAGAAACATACCTGATCAAACATTTTACTATAATCTTTGCAGGTCTTGTATTAATGTACTTTTCGCACTTGCTTGATTATCGCTATTATGCAGGAATATCCAAAATCTTAATGATTATTACGATTCCCTTGCTTTTATATACGTTGTTGTTTACAAACTCCGTTAACGATGCTAACAGGTGGGTTACCATTCCTGTTATTAATCAAACATTTCAAACATCTGACATGGCTAAATTGGCGCTCATAACGTTTTTAGCGCGGATGTTAACACGTAAGCAAGAGAATATAAAGGATGTAAAAAGTGCTTTTGTACCCATTATGGGTTCTGTTTGTGTTGTTATCATATTGATTGCCATTGCAAATATGTCTACAGCTATCATGCTTTTCGCGGTGAGTATTTTGTTATTACTAATTGGCCGTATCAGTGTAAAACAAATAGCTTACGTTAGTATAGCAGGTGTTTTTCTATTGACCTTAGTAGTGCTATTAGGCCCTAGGAGACAAACATATATATCAAGGGTCGAAACTTTTATGGGTAAAGGCGAACCTGACCCGGATAAGGAGTTTCAGGCAACACAAGCAAAAATAGCCATTGCAACGGGTGGATTATTTGGAAAGGGACCCGGTAATAGTACACAACGTAATTTACTTCCGCATCCTTATTCTGACTTCATTTTTGCGATAATAATTGAAGAATATGGTGCCGTAGGGGGAGTTGTTTTGGCCGCTATGTACTTGATCCTTATGTTCAGGTGCATTCGAATAGTAACACAAAGCCCCAAAGCTTTTGGGGCATTACTAGCTGCTGGTTTGGGTTTTAGTTTAACTATTCAGGCTTTTGGCAACATGGCAGTAGCGGTTGGTTTAGGGCCGGTGACAGGTGTTCCTTTACCGCTGGTTAGTATGGGTGGAACTTCTATCCTGTTCACTAGCGTAGCATTCGGCATTATTTTGAGTGTAAGCAGAAACATCGAAGAACTTAAACAGAAGGGACAAGGTAAACTCCCAAATGATGATAGAAAAGTAAAGGATAAGGTAATTGTTGGTGAAATTCCAGCAATGGCATAATAACTGGTATTATGGGAAATCGTTTAAAAAGAGTCATAATAAGTGGTGGAGGGACAGGGGGCCATATCTTCCCTGCTATCTCTATTGCAAATGCATTAAAACGTTTAGTCCCTGATATAGAAATATTATTTGTAGGAGCGAATGGTAGGATGGAGATGGATAAGGTGCCTGCAGCAGGTTATAAAATAATTGGCTTAGATATACAGGGGATAAACAGGAAGTCGCTTTTAAAAAATCTCTTACTGCCTTTTAAACTATGGAAAAGTATTACAAAATCCAGGCAAATTATAAAGGATTTTAAACCGGATGTAGTAGTAGGGGTCGGCGGGTACGCTTCTGGTCCGCTACTTCATGCTGCTGGAAGAATGAAAATACCTTATTTGATTCAGGAGCAGAATTCTTATGCTGGTGTAACAAATAAGAAATTGGGTAAAAACGCCGCTAAAATTTGTGTTGCTTTTGAAGGAATGGAACAATTCTTTCCAACTGACAAATTAATAAATACGGGGAATCCGATACGTAGAGAGGTGGTGGATATTGCTGGAAAAGAATTTGAAGCAAAGGAGCTATTGGGGCTGGACAAACAAATGAAAACTGTTTTGCTCACGGGTGGCAGCTTGGGCGCGCGTACATTGAATAATTGTATGCTGGAAGGACTGAATAAGCTTAAAGATGCCCAGATACAAGTGTTATGGCAATGTGGTAATTATTATTATAAAGAATTAGCAGCGATAGTAGAGAAAGGAGCTTATGAGCACGTGCATTTAAAGCCCTTTTTGCATCGCATGGATTTGGCATATGCGGCGGCAGATATAATAATAGCACGTGCCGGTGCAGGAACTATTGCTGAATTGTGTGCGGTAGGTAAACCTGTAATTCTTGTGCCATCTCCCAATGTAGCGGAAGATCACCAGACAAAAAATGCACAGGCTCTTACGGTTAAAGAGGCAGCGGTAATGATTAGTGATATAACAGCTAATGAACAGCTAATTGACGCTACAATCGATTTGAGCAGAAATAAAGATAAATGTAAAGAGCTTTCTTCGAACATAAAAAGATTGGCAAAATTAGATGCAGATATGGTTATAGCTAGAGAGGTACTGAAATTAGTTGAAGGGACAGTGCATTAATGATAACGAAAAAATGAATATATCAAACGTTAGACAGGTTTATTTGATTGGAATTGGCGGCATTGGAATGAGCGCTTTAGCCAGGTATTTTAATCACTTAGGACTGTTAGTGTTTGGTTATGATAAAACAGCATCATTTTTAACAAGACAATTATCGGATGAAGGTATAAAGATAACTTATACTGATAGTATAGAAGAAATCCCACTGTCGTTTAAACAGCTATCTCAAGAAAATCTGGTTATATATACGCCTGCTACTCCGAAAGATTTAAAGATTAGCACCTTCTTTGTCGAATTAGGTTATAGATTGTTTAAACGCTCAGAAGTATTGGGTTTAATCAGTGAAAAGTATTTTACCATAGCAGTAGCGGGTACACATGGAAAAACCACTACTTCTAGTATGATTGCTCACATTTTGACAGATAGTGGATTTAAATGCGCAGCATTTTTGGGTGGGATTGCTGCAAATTATAATAGCAATATTTTATTTGCCAATAGTAATCTTTTGGTGGTAGAAGCAGATGAATTTGATCGATCATTTTTGACACTCCATCCTAATATTGCTGTGGTGACATCTACTGACCCTGATCACTTGGATATTTACGGAGATTTAGACCATATGTTAGAGTCGTTTCACCTGTTTATCCAGCAGGTTTCTGCAGATGGTAAACGGATAGTAAAGAAGGGACTAAGTTTACCTTTTGATCTGACATATGCAACTAGTAGTGATGCTGATGCCTATGCGTCCAATATTGAAGTACGAGATAGATCTTTTTATTTTGATTATCGGCATAATAAGAAGGATGTCATTATTGAAAATATTCTTCTTGGCATAGCAGGTAAACATAATGTAGAGAATGCTGTAGCCGCGATTACCGTTGCTTTGGAATTAGGAGTAGAGAAGACGTTAATAAAAGATGCGCTCGCTTCCTTTAAAGGTGTTAAAAGACGATTTGAATATATTGTGAATCAAGATGATGTGGTGTTTATAGATGACTATGCGCATCATCCTGAGGAACTGAAAGCTTGTTTATTGGCCGTTAAAAGCTTATTTCCTCGAGAAGAAGTAACCTGTATTTTCCAACCGCATCTATTCTCGAGAACGCGAGATTTTGCTGCTGGTTTTGCAGAAAGTTTAGCGTTGGCTGATACACTAATACTCATGGATATCTATCCTGCGCGGGAAGAGCCTATCGCTGGAATTACATCAGATTGGTTATTGGAAAAAGTTGAAATAAAAAATAAAATGAAGCTTGATAGGGAAGAGATTTTAGCTTATATAAAACAAAATAAACCAAAGGTAACGCTTACCGTTGGAGCGGGAAACATCGATTTATTAGTAGCTCCCATAAAAAAAGTTTTAACAAATGTTTGATACACTGAAAAATATCAATTGGCGAAAGATACGCTATATACTAAGTTGGTGTATAAGTGTTACAGGCCTTTTAGTGTTAATGAGTTTTATCAATGCAAAAAAGAATGGGCTAGACTGTAAAAATATAAAGATCATCGTTCCTGGCACACAGGCTTTTGTGTCGCAAATGGATGTTTTTGGTATTATAGAAGAAAATAATGGTGCATTAGTTGGAAAACCATTAAAGTATTTACCGTTTCAAGAGATAGAGGATAAATTAAAGCTGAATCCGTTTATTAAGCAAGTGAGGGTTTTTTCTGATATGGACGGAACAGTAAATGTGAAGATCGAACAAAGAGAAGCAGTGTTAAGAATTATAAATAATGTTGGAAATGACTTTTATATTGATGATGCTGGTGTGAAATTTCCAATATCTAAGCTTTACGCACCGCATATAACAGTGGCAAATGGAAATATTACGGAACGTTTTGACGGCAAGCAAGACACAATAATGTCAAAGACAGTAAAAGATCTGTATAAAGTAGCTACATTTTTAACAACAGACTCTCTTTGGAACAGTCAGGTTGAGCAGTTATATGTAAATGAAGAACGCGACATTGAAATAGTGCCAAGGGTTGGGAATCAAAAAATAATTCTAGGAGATGCGGATTCGTTAGAGAGAAAGTTTGGTAAACTTCTAGTATTTTATAAACAGATTGTTCCTAAAGCTGGATGGGGAACCTACAAGTCGGTTAATCTGAAGTTCTCGAATCAAATTGTCTGCGAGAAGGCAGATAGCATAATAAAAAAAGAAAATAACAATAAACAGCATATTAATACGCATTAGACATGGAAAAACGAACAACTAATACGAAAGATGCTCCAATAGTTGTAGGACTAGATATCGGTACCACGAAGATTTGTGTAACAGTGGGCCGTAGGAGCGGGCATAACAAGATTGAAGTACTTGGAATTGGGAAAGCCGAATCTCTAGGGGTAAGCCGTGGAGTGGTAGCCAATATTCAGAAAACTGTGACAAGTATCGTTAAAGCTGTCGAGGAGGCAAGCGCCCAGTCAAATGTGGATATTAAAGTTGTTAATGTAGGTATTGCTGGTCAACATATTAAAAGCTTGCAACATCGGGGTATTTTGACGAGAAGAGACGATAACGAAATAGGTAGGAAAGATATCGAAAAACTAGTGGAAGATATGTACAAGCTTGTTCTTCCTCCTGGCGAAGAAATTATCCATGTGCTGCCTCAAGAGTTTACAATCGACAACGAGCCTGGTATTAAAGATCCTATTGGGATGGCAGGACGAAGAATGGAAGCAAATTTCCATATCATTTCTGGTCATGTTAGTGCTGTAAGAAATATTAAACGTTGCGTAGAATATGCTACTCTAGAAGCACAGGAGCTGATCTTAGAGCCTTTGGCTTCCTCTGAAGCCGTATTGAGCCCTGAAGAAAAAGATGCTGGAGTGGTGTTGGTTGATATAGGTGGGGGGACAACTGATGTAGCGATTTTTCACGAAGGTATCATCCGCCATACAGCCGTTATTCCTTTGGGAGGGAATATTGTGACGGAAGATATAAAACAAGGATGTTCTGTGCTGCGCAATCAAGCGGAATTACTAAAAGTTCGTTTTGGATCAGCTCTAGCAGATGAAAATAGAGAAAACGAAATTATCTGTGTACCGGGATTAAGGGGTAGGGAACATAAGGAGATCTCAGTGAAAAATCTTGCGTATATTATTCAAGCAAGAATGGAAGAAATTATTGAGCACGTTTACTACGAGATCAAATCTTCCGGTTATGAACGTAAGTTAATAGGTGGAATTGTAATTACTGGTGGTGGTGCACAATTGAAACACTTAGTTCAGTTGGTAGAGTATGTTACCGGACTTGAATGTAGAATTGGTATGCCTAATGAGCATCTTTCCAAAAATGAGGTGCTACCGAAAAACATATATGATGAGCTAAAAAGTCCTTTGTATGCAACCGGCATTGGCTTGCTGATAAAAGGAGTTGAATCGGTGGAGTATGATGAGGTTGAACATCCAGCTAAAAGCCAGGTAGTTAAAGGTATTGCTGAGGAGGGAAAGAAAACGTTCGGTTTCTTAGATAAGATTATCCGGTACATAAGTGACGACAATAAAATAGAAGATACGGATTATATTAAATAGTTTTCCACACCGGGTTATTTTTCCACATTATAAACAATTGTGGAAAACAATTGTGGAAAAAGTGTTAATATTACCATGCGAAAGTAACACGATTTTAAGATTAGGATACCACTCATTACGAGTAAATTAGGATAGTTATGAAATTTGAAATGCTTAAAGAACAATCATCTATTATAAAGGTAATAGGTGTTGGCGGAGGTGGTGGCAATGCAGTTAACCACATGTATAGACAGGGAATTAGCGGTGTGGACTTTATAATCTGCAATACCGATGCACAAGCATTAGAGTTAAGTCCGATACCTAATAAAGTTCAACTAGGTGCTAGTTTAACGGAAGGTATGGGCGCTGGTTCAGACCCTGATGTAGGTGAAAACTCGGCCATCGAAAGTATTGACGACATCAAACGGATGTTAGGCGTTAATACTAAAATGCTGTTTATAACAGCTGGTATGGGAGGGGGTACTGGCACGGGAGCGAGTCCTGTAATTGCTAAAGCAGCAAAAGAAATAGGTGTTCTAACGGTTGCTATTGTTACTACGCCATTTGCCTTTGAGGGTAAACGACGTAGAAATCAGGCTGAGGATGGTTTGTCAGAATTGCGAAAATATGTTGATTCTTATCTGGTGATTTCCAATGATAGATTACGTGAAATCTTCGGAAATCTTACAATGAGTTCAGCTTTTGCAAAAGCTGATGACATTTTAACTACTGCTGCAAAAGGTATAGCTGAGATTATTACGATCCCTGGTTACATCAATGTGGACTTCAAAGATGTGAGGACAGTAATGAATGATAGTGGGGTAGCGATTATGGGGAATTCAAAGGCAAATGGTGATGACCGTGCGCAGAAGGCTGTAGAAGGTGCTCTCGCATCACCCTTATTGAAAGATAGCGAAATTGAAGGTGCAAGGTATATATTGTTGAATATTTCTTCTGGTAGCCAAGAGGTTACTATGGACGAAATTTCAGTAATTACTGACTACATTCAGGAGAGGGCCGGCTTCACCGCTGAAATTATCTGGGGTAATTGCTTAGATGAAACCTTGGATAATGATTTATCTGTAACTATTATTGCTACAGGTTTCCAAACAACGGAAGAACGTAAGCAGGAGGAAAACAATAAAAAAATTGCTATACCATTGGAAGAAGAAAAGGTTCCTTTGGTTAGGCCAGTAAATCAGATTCTTAATAAGGAAAAGGAGGTTGAAACACCTGCTGCACCTGTACAGAATGCTGCACCGTCTTTTCAATTGAAAGTTGAACCAACAGCAGTACCTCAGGTTGATTTGTTCAGCGGTTTTAATAAATCGCAGAATCAAGCGGAAAATAGAGTAGCGCCAAAAAAGAATGAAGTGATTAGGCATACACTAATTGAAGAAGAACCGATTCCCGAAATAACCCCAAATACAGATGAGTATCAGTTAAAAGAGGCGGAAAGTGAATTTTTGTTTACTAAAAATCCTTCGGAAGATCAGCAGAAAGAAGCGGTGGAAAATAATATTGGCAAAATAGCTAATGAAGAACCACCTAACAAAACGGAGGAGCCTGTAGCAAAACAAGTAGATGAATACAAAACCGACGAAAGTATTGAAGAGCAATTAAGAAAGACGAAGGAACGGATCCTCAGATTGAAAGATTTGAGTATGAAGCTTAGGTCGACAAATGGATTGCAGGAGATTGAAAACGAACCTGCTTATAGAAGAAAGCAGAAGTCGTTAGATCAGGTGCCACATTCTTCTGAATCTCAAGTTTCCAGGTTTACACTTTCATCAGAGGATGGAATTACAGAAATACGTCCGAATAATTCTTTTCTACATGATAATGTTGATTAACAAATTATAAAAATAGGAAAATATAAAGCCGGATGAAGCTATTTCATCTGGCTTTTTTTGTAGTAAAAAATGCATAAAAGAGAAGTTTTTATACTCATTTTCAAAACGGTTCAGTTGAAAGTTGATATTAACAGCATGAAACTTTATCTTTGTGGAGGCTTAAATTCAGGTAGCGACTTATAGACGTGACTAATGAATTGCATCGCGTAGGATTTTATTACGCGGATATGGAAGGTGAATTTTACAAGATACGCTGTCCCGATAATTATTGGCAAGGTGATTGTAAAGTGATTTGAAAACTAAATATAATTACACGTTGGATTTATTCGATAAAATATCAAACAATTTGGGTCCTATCGGACAACATCACAAATGGTCTCATGGTTACTTTTCTTTTCCTAAACTGGAAGGAGACATTGGCCCGCATATGAAATTTAGGGGTAAAGATCATTTAGTATGGAGCTTAAATAATTACTTGGGCTTAGCAAACCATCCGGAAGTGAGAGCAATAGATGCCATAGCTGCAAAAGAGTATGGCATGGCTTATCCAATGGGCGCGCGAATGATGTCTGGGAACTCGAATCATCATGAAGCTTTAGAGCAAGATCTTGCGTCGTTTGTAGGAAAAGAAGACGCTTTTCTTTTAAATTATGGTTATCAAGGCATGGTTTCTATTATTGACGCATTAGTTGATAGAAATGATGTCATCGTTTATGACGCTGAATCACACGCCTGCATAATTGATGGCGTTAGGCTTCATATGGGGAAAAGATTTGTGTATCAGCATAATGATATTGATAGCTGCAAAAAGCAATTAGAGAGAGCTACAAAAATTACTGAACAAACTGGCGGTGCGATACTAGTCATAACCGAAGGAGTGTTTGGTATGTCGGGCGCACAAGGTAAGCTGAAGGAAATTAATGCGTTGAAGGACAAATTTAATTTCCGGCTTTTAGTAGATGATGCGCATGGATTTGGAACAATGGGGCCTACAGGCGCTGGAACGCATGAAGCCCAAGATTGTATTGATGGTGTGGATATTTATTTTGGTACATTTGCGAAATCAATGGCAGGGATAGGCGCCTTTGTTGCTGGAAATGAGAATATTGTAACCTTCCTTCGTTATAATATGCGTTCACAAACATTTGCTAAATCGCTGCCAATGCCGATGGTAATAGGATTGAAAAAAAGGTTGGAGTTATTAAAGGGAGAACCAGGTTTACGTGAAAAATTATGGAAAATAGCTACTTCATTACAAAAGGGTTTGAAAGATAATGGTTTTGATATTGGTCATACAAATACCATGGTCACACCGGTTTTTTTAAAAGGAGATTTGTCGGAAGCAACAGCGCTCACAATGGACCTGCGAGAAAATTATGGTATTTTTTGTTCTATAGTTGTTTATCCCGTAATACCAAAGGGACAAATAGAATTGAGATTAATACCAACAGCAATGCATACGTTGGATGATGTAAAAGAAACGATATTCGCCTTTTCAGAAGTTTCTGATAAGTTAAATAATGGATACTATAGAGAACAACAAGTTGTTCCGGCCTAAAAAAGTACTCATTATGATTATAGAAAAGAAGATCCTACCAACGGATCTTCTTTTTTTTATCTTTTTGTATATCAGTTATTTAGTTGAATGGAGGTTTGCTTTTTATTTTTCAACTTTTTATTATTGTTGTTTAAATAACACTTAAAGCGGTTAAAAAATTTTTTTTTCGGAAAAAAGATTATACATTAGCTATTGGTACAATATATTATTAACTATTAACAATTAAAAGGAGTAATATTTTATGGCAAGCATTGAAAAATTCAACGAGCTTAAAAGTTTAATTGAGGGTTTAGATGGTGATGCTGACAAGTTTTTTAACAAAGGAAATAGTGCAGCTGGAACACGTGTTAGGAAGGGTCTTCAAGATGTTAAAAATTTAGCACAATCTATCCGTTTAGAGGTTCAAGAAGCAAAAAATTCCACTTCTAAATAATACCGAATAAACTAGGAAGAAATTGAAAGGTCCGTATCGCGTTAACGATACGGACCTTTATGTTTGAACGTTTAGATAGTCTCGTTGTCGCGGCCATCTCATCTATAAACGGGTTAATTCAATTAATTAAGCAATAACCTTACCATCAATTTCCCGAACGGCTAAGGCGATTTTCTTTTTAGTTTCGTCGCTTACTTCTACCAAGGGTAAACGGACGTAATTGCCACATATGTTAAGTTCCTTAAGCATTTCTTTCACGCCAGCAGGATTACCTTCAATGAAACATAAATCGTCTATCTGTAATAGATCATAATGCAGTTTACGCGCTTCTTCATAATGCCACTCATTGCAAAATTTAACAAGTTGTTGTGTCTGTTTCGGAAAAGCATTGCCAACAACGGTGATAACACCAACCGCACCTAATGACATCATTGGAAGCGTTAATGCATCATCACCAGAAATTAATAAAAAGCCTTCTGGCTTTCTGGCCATTATTCTAGTGAAATGTTCAAAATTTGCCGATGCTTCTTTAACACCAATAATATTAGGAAAGTCATTGGCTAAACGAATGATTGTATCTACGGATACCATGCTGCCTGTTCTTCCCGGAACGTTATAAAGTATGATAGGTAACTCCGTTGCTTGTGCAATAGCTTTATAATGTTGATATATTCCTTCTTGTGTTGGTTTATTATAATACGGACTAACCGATAATATAGCTTGGTACGCAGGATTATTAAATTCCTTTATTTGAGCCACTAGCTCCGCCGTATTATTGCCTCCAAAACCAGCAACCAATGGTACACGCCCGGCAACTTTATCAGCAGTAAAGTCTAATATTTGTTTCTTTTCTTCCTTCGTTAAGGTTGCAACTTCTCCAGTTGTTCCCATACTAACTAGGTAATCCATTCCTCCGTCTATTTGATATTCAATCAGTCTAGACAATCCTTCGAAATCAATACTTCCATCATTATTGAATGGAGTAACTAATGCCACACCGGCACCATGTAGGTTGTTCATTGTTTTTAAATGATTGTTATATTGTGAATTTTGTATTCAGTTTTCAAACCTAATACAAAAATAGCACAATTCGTAAATTTATTCTATCAATTTAATAAGCTCTTCTTCCGAAATAATTGGAATATTTAACTTTTGGGCTTTAGCTAGCTTTGAAGGACCCATTTTATCTCCTGCAACGAGGTAATCGAGCTTGCCGCTTATACTTCCTAAAATCTTGCCACCATTATCTAAAATTAACTGCGTAAGTTCTTCTCTGCTGTACTGCTCAAAAACCCCAGAAATTATGAAAGACTTCTCTACTAGTTTGTTACTGCTCAACTGAATTATTTTTTCCTCCACTTCAAAGTTTAAACCGTTTTCTTTTAGAAATCTAATCTGTTCTAAGTGCAAAGGCTTAGACAGATATTCTCTTACGCTTTCGGCTATTCTTTCACCTATTTCATCTACGGCAGCAATATCTTCTTCGTTGGCCGCAATCACATTATCAATATTTTTAAAGCCGAGAGCGAGCTTCTTAGCAATCGTTTCACCTACATATCGAATCCCCAGTCCGAATAGAACCTTCTCAAAGGGTTTCTGTTTTGATTTTTCGATGCCGTCTAACATGTTTTGAATAGATTTAGCACCGAAACGTTCAATTTGTGATAAAACATCTTGATGACGATGTAGATTATATAAATCGCTCACTCGATTTAATAAGCCTCTTTTATGTAACACTTCTACTGTTTCGTTTCCCATGCCCTCAATATCCATTGCTTTCCGACTAATAAAATGCTGGATTTTTCCTACTATTTGAGGAGGACATCCTTCTTCATTTGGACAATAATATACGGCCTCTCCCTCTTTTCTGATTAAAAGGGTATTACAAGCAGGGCAAGTACTTGGGTATTGTATTTGCTTCGTTTCGGGAACGCGTAAAGAAGTATTCACTGAAGTGATTTTTGGTATAATTTCCCCACCTTTCTCAACGATTACAGTGTCCAGTTCATGCAAATCTAGTCTTGCCATTTCGTTTGCATTGTGTAAAGTTGCACGTTTAACTGTTGTGCCAGATAGTTGCACCGGTTTTAGATTGGCAACGGGGGTAACTGCACCCGTACGACCTACCTGATAACTCACAGATTGTAAGATTGTTTCAACTTCTTCCGCTTTATATTTATAGGAAATAGCCCAACGAGGAGATTTTGCGGTAAATCCCAGTTCGTCTTGCTGTGCATAGCTGTTAACTTTGATGACGATGCCATCTATTTCATAGCTTAAATGGTGTCTCTCTTTTTCCCAATGGTGTATAAATTTAAATACGTCGTCGAGTGAATTACATAATTTCGTGTGCTCACATACGTGAAATCCCCAAGATTTTACGGCATTTAAGCTATCCCAATGGTTCTTGAACTGTTTGTCCCGACCATCCATATATAGGAAATACAGAAAACAGTCCAATGGACGCTTAGCTACTTCCGAAGAATCTTGTAACTTGATCGTTCCGGAAGCAAAGTTACGTGGGTTTGCATAAGGAATTTCTCCGTTTTCTATCCGTTCGTTATTGAGCCTTTCAAAAGCTGCTCTGTGCATGAACACTTCCCCTCTAATTTCAAATACTTCAGGAAAACCATTTTTTCTCAATTTGTTCGGAACACTTTTTATAGTACGTACATTAGTGGTAACCTCATCGCCCTGTGTTCCGTCTCCGCGGGTAACTCCTCTTGTTAGAACTCCATGCTCATAGGTTAGGCTTATGGATAAACCATCGAACTTTAGTTCGCAAACATACTCAAAATCGTCTCCAAGTACTTTACGTACTCTTGCATCAAAGTCGTTCAGTTCACCCTCACTATACGTGTTACTTAATGATAACATGGGCCATTTATGGCGTACTGTCTTGAATTGCTTCGTTATATCCCCACCAACTTTTTGAGTGGGTGAATCTGGATCTAAAAGTGCCGGATATTCTTTCTCCAACGCAGCTAACTCTGATAGTTTTTGGTCAAAATCAAAATCAGATATACTAGGTTGAGCTAAGACATAATATTTGTAATTATGCTCATTTAACTCCTTGATTAACGTTTCTATGCGGTTGGCTACATCAGTTTTTGACATATGCGAAGTTAAGAAATTTCCCTTAGTTTATTAGAACTAGTATTTAAAGCTGAAGTAGGAGGAAGTGTGTTATCAGATTAATTGAGCAAAGGATTAAGCGATAGGAGGTCTATTATACAAAAAGAGCCCTTAAGCAGGGCCCTTTTTATTCATTAAATTTGCGTTTTGGCCTTTTGTAAAGTACAGTGGCTATAACAGTAATTAAAAGTACTCCAACGACTATGTATATAATCGCTTTTGGGGTACTATATTCCTCCCCATCACCGATCGATTGGTTTGCCAATACTAGGTTTGAGTAAATCACTGCCGCCACCACTAATAATAAATTCTTCATTGCCTAATCCCTCCTTAATTTTAATTAAAAACAAAAAACACTAAATGTGATTTTTAGGTTTTTGGTTTGATTTAAAAATAAATATAAGAAAAAGCAAAATGTAAAGCAAATTTTTTAACAATTTTAACTGTTTGTTACACAGTTAAATATGTTTTTAGTGCTCATTTTTTAGGAAATCACGTAATACATATTGCAGTATGCCTCCGTTTTTATAATATTCAACTTCAATTATTGAATCAAATCTGGCGTGTGCATTAAATTCAATATTTTCACCACCCTGTTTTTTTGCAGTTACTTTTAATTGCTTGTGCGGTTGAAGATCATCTGCAAGTCCTTCAATGGTAAAAATTTCGGTTCCATCTAAAGATAAAGAAGCTGCACTGGCGCCTTCGGGAAATTCAAGCGGGGCTATGCCCATACCTACTAAATTACTTCGGTGAATACGTTCGAAACTTTCTGCAATAACGGCCTTAACGCCCAATAAACTGGTTCCTTTTGCTGCCCAATCACGAGAAGAGCCGCTTCCATATTCTTTTCCTGCAAGTATAATGAGCGGTGTATCCTCATGAATGTAGTCCTGCGCAGCATCGTAAATTGATTTAATCTCACCTGAAGGAAAATGAGTAGTAAAACCACCTTCAATATCACTGATTTTGTTCTTAATTCGGACATTAGCAAATGTCCCGCGCATCATTACCTCGTGATTTCCCCTTCTTGATCCATATGAATTAAAATCTTTCACTTCTACTCCTTTTTCCTGCAAGTATTTACCGGCAACACTATCAGATTTAAAAGATCCTGCTGGCGAAATATGGTCGGTAGTGACCGAGTCACCCAGATACAATAGCACTCTTGCTTCTTCAATATCTTTTATTTGTTGTGGTTCGGAACTTATGTCTTTAAAAAATGGCGCTTCCTGAATATAGGTAGATTTACTGTTCCACTCGTAGTTATTACCAGATGGGGCAACCAAGTTTTGCCACTGTTCGTTTCCGTCAAATATCACATCGTATACGTCTTTAAAATCCTGCTGCTTCACAAACGTTTCGACGGCCTTATTGATTTCCTCTTGAGATGGCCATATATCTTTTAGATACACTGGTTCGCCATTGGGATCCAGATTTATAGGGTCGTTCAATATATCCACATCAATTCGTCCAATCAGTGCATAAACAACTACCAGCATAGGAGAAGCAAGGAAGTTCATTTTAACTTGTGGGTGCACGCGTGCTTCGAAGTTTCGATTTCCGCTCAATATAGATGAAACTACTAAATCTGCTTTGTCTATAGCCTCTGCAATGTGAGGAGGGAGGGGACCACTGTTACCGATGCAAGAGGTACAACCATATCCTACATGATGAAATCGAAGTGCTTCAAGGTCTTCCAATAGACCAGACCTTTTTAAATATTCCGTAACTACTTTTGATCCTGGTGCCAAACTTGTCTTTACCCACGATTTCGTTCTCAGTCCTCTTTCTACAGCTTTGCGAGCTACTAAGCCAGCGCCCAACATTACTGCTGGATTTGACGTGTTTGTACAGCTTGTAATGGCTGCAATCACAAGAGACCCATCACTTAACACATATTGCTGGTTATTATTAATGATACGAACGGTTTTTAATTCGTCAGATTTAACTTGTATTTGCGTACTTCCATGACCATTTGCTCCCGCATATTCAGTACCGGATCCCCCTTCGGAAATCCAAGTATTTACCTCTCTATTTTTGTAGGGAATATAGGCACGGCTGTATTCCTCATTTAATAATTCTCCAAATTTTTTAAATAAATCTTTAACCAGAATTTTGTCTTGAGGTCGTTTTGGACCTGCAACCGTTGCCTGAAGTGACCCTAGATCCAGTGTTAAAACGTCTGTGTAAATAATGGCTTCCTCTCCGCTACGCCAAAGCATGTTTTCTTTACAATATGCTTCTACTAAGTCAATATGTTCAGGTGTACGATTCGTGCGTTGCATATAGTCTAAGGTTTGATGATCAATCGGAAAATAGGTAACAGTACAGCCAAATTCTGGAGACATATTTGATATTGTAGCTCTATCTGTTACGGTTAGATGATCTAAACCATTTCCAAAAACTTCAACAAACTTACCTACTACTCCATAATCTCTAAGGAGTTTTGTAATGGCTAAAACCATGTCTGTAGCAGTACATCCTTCCGGTATTTTGCCTGTTAATTTTAAACCAACTACTTGTGGGCAGGTAAAATAAATAGGCTGTCCTAACATTGCTGCTTCTGCTTCGATACCACCTACGCCCCATCCCAATACGCCTATACCATTTACCATTGGTGTGTGTGAATCAGTGCCAACTAAGGTGTCTGGGAAGTACCATTCATCTCGGTCAATAACGCCTTTCGCTAAGTATTCAAGATTTACTTGATGACAAATACCCATGCCTGGCGGAACAACAGTAAAATTATCTAGTCCTTTTTGCGCCCATTTCAATAACTGATATCTTTCTGAATTTCTTTCGTACTCTAATTCAACGTTTTTATTATATGCATAATCGGTTCCGAAATAATCTACCTGTACGGAATGATCAATGACTAAATCAACGGGGATAGCGGGGTTTATTCTATTCCCGTTCTTTCCTTTTCTAATCACTTCTGCTCTGATAGATGCAATATCTACCACTGCCGGTACTCCCGTGAAATCTTGCATTAATACTCTTGCCGGTTTAAACGGGATTTCTTTTTCGGTACCACTAGGGACCCAATTTGTTAATGTTTCGAGATGCTCATCAGTTATAGAAAAGCCATTGTGGTTACGGATTACATTTTCTAAAAGTATGCGGATAGAAAAAGGGAGTAGATCAATTGATTTTCCTTCTGCTTGAAGTTGTGCTAAAGAGGCTATTTTCTTGTCCATTTTTGTTTAGTTTCAGTATTATGATAAAACCTGTCTGCGTCAAAAAAGTTTTATAAATACAAGTTAATGCCGGTTTTTGAATTTAAGATGACTTTCGGAATCTTTGTTAAATAAAAAAGAGGAACAGATTTCCCTATTCCTCTTTTACTGTGTACCGCAAAAATTACTTTAATTCAAATACAACTCTAAATTGATAGTTAATTTTGATTTTTTTGAAGTCAATGTCTAGTGAATCACCCGAAACTGCATCGGCCGCTTGTTCACGCATGGCCATCATTTTATATTGTGGTTGTGGATTGCCAGCGTCTGTGTTATTGTCGTTTACTTCAAGTGCTTTGCCTAATGTGTCGCCCAATGCTTGTGCTAGAACTGTAGCTTTATCACGCGCATTGTTGACTGCCTTGATTCTTAACTCGTTTTTTATTTCTGTCATTTTGCTATGATCGTAACCAGCAATATTTGTAGATTGAATTCCCTTTTCATCTACGCTTGCTAGTATTTCGTTGATAGCATTTAAATTAGCAATTTTAATACGATATTGTTTGCTTGCTAGAAAGCCAGGATCTTTTTTCTTTTTTGGATCATTATAGTTATAGCTGGAAATATCATTAATGGTAAAGTCTTCATCCTTAATGCCTGCCTTTTTTACAGCAGAGGCCAACTGGCGTTCCAATTCATTAATAGTAATTTTGTTTTTATTGCTGTTGTCTTTGAAGTACTCTTTTAATGAGATCGAAACATAAATTATATCAGGTGTAATCTCTTCTTCTGCAGAACCATACACCTCAATTTTTCGCCTTGTGTCTATATTTTGGGCAGATGCGGATAATACAATGGTTCCCAATAACATTGCTGCAATTAACTTCTTCATAGCTAAATTATTAAATTTAATTGTTATATAGTTTTTTGTAGAAACGATTTGGTGAAAGAAAATGCTACAGTATTCGGATTTTATAAAATATTATTCTTCTACTATTTCACTGTTATAACTGGCAGGTTCTTGAATTTCTTCTTTAAAATAGCTTTTTTGAAAAATTAAAATAATAATTACTCCAACGGAAATTGCTGAATCAGCAAGATTGAATACGGGTCTAAAAAATATAAATTCTTCATTTGACCATATGGGGACCCAACTAGGGAAGGTGCCCTTGAGTAAGGGGAAATAAAACATATCCACTACTTTTCCATGAAATAGACTGCTGTAGCCTCCTGCTTCAGGTAAAAATTGCGCTTTATCATACCATGTACTTTCGCTAAATATGATGCCATAAAATGTGGAATCTATTATATTGCCTAAAGCACCGGCGAAGATGAGTGCTACACACATAATTAAACCGCGATGGTATTTGCGTTTAATCATGTAAACAAGCCCATAACCTATGCCGAGTACAGCAAGAATTCTGAAAACGGATAGTGCAAGTTTTCCGCCTTCGCCGCCGAACTCCATGCCAAAGGCCATACCATTGTTTTCTGTAAAATGAATCATGGCGCGATTTCCTAAAATTTTAAATTCTTGGCCTAAGGTCATGTTAAGCTTAACCCAAAATTTAATAATTTGATCGAAAAATATTACCAATAAAATAATGGCGAGAGGTTTGGTGTATCCTTTCATGTATATTGATATGCGGAAAGTAAAATGGTCATCAATTTTTTACGGAAAACAGTAGAAAAGTCCAATTCTCCTTTGATTGATGACCAATTATAATATTTAGTATTGTTTTAATTTAGCCTCCATGCTTAGCGTGGTGTGCGGAACCGCCCTCAACCGCTCTTTCTGTATAAGCTTACCCGTTTCTCTGCAAATTCCGTATGTCTTATTCTCTATCCTTACTAAAGCGGCTTCTAAATTGTCAATAAACTTTTTTTGACGAGCTGCTAGTTGATTAATTTGTTCCTTCTCTAATGTAGCTGAGCCGTCCTCGAGTGTTTTGAAGGTGCCTGCAGTATCATCCGTTCCATTGCTGTTAGGGCTACTCAAAGACTTTGCTAGCGACGCTAATTCTTCTTTAGCTACACGAAGCTTTTCCAAAATAATTTCTTTAAATTCTTGCAATTCTGCATCACTGTAACGTGTCTTTTCTGTGTTTTCCATTTTTCGATTTTTTTACAGGAATTTAAATCTATTGAAGGAGTTCAAAATTGCTCATTCATCTAACCATTATAGATTTTCTTACCTTACACTTTTTCAATTAATACATTTAACTCAGTCGTTTCTATTTCAACACGCTCTCCAACGGTCAAGTTATTATCTACTTTAAACGAGTTGGCTAAGATCTCCGTGCTAATATAGGATAAATTATTTTTAATCGCATCAGCAATAATTGAACTATTACTAACAGTAACATTTATTTTATCGGTCACTTCGAACTTTAATTCTTTTCGAAGTGTTTGTATACGATTTATCAACTCCCTTGCTATTCCTTCGTTTTTAAGTGATGTGCTTATATTTACATCAAGTGCTACCGTTAGCTTGTCTATATTGGCTACTTGCCAACCTGCAACGTCTTCAGCTATGATTTCTACATCTTCAAGTGTTATTATATGCGATGTGTTAGGGATAGCATAGCTGCCAGATTTTTCAAGTTGATCTATTTCACTTTCTCCAAACGTATTAATAACTCCCGAAACTAATTTCATATCCTTACCAACTTTCGGGCCAAGAGTTTTAAAATTTGGTTTAATCTTTTTACGTATAATACCTGAGGTGTCTTCGATAAATTCAATTTCCTTAATATTCGTTTCGGATAATATTAAGTCTTTTACTTTTTCAACCTTTGTGCTGAATGTGTCATCTAACACTGGAAGTAAAATTTTGTTTAGTGGCTGACGAACATTTATACCAACTTTTTTACGAAGCGACAAGGTAAGCGAGGAAATATCCTGGGCCAGTGTCATACGCTCTTCTAGCGGTTTATCAACGAGTTCCTCATGGTAAACGGGATAATTAGATAAATGCACCGATTCTGAATGATCTTTCCCTGTTACTGAGTTTAGATCGAGAAATAATTGATCACTAAAAAATGGTGCAATAGGTGCCATAAGTTTAGCTATTGTATCCAAACAGTTATATAATGTTTGATACGCTGATATTTTGTCTGCAGTATACTCGCCCTTCCAGAATCGACGGCGGCATAATCTAACATACCAATTACTTAAGTGCTCATCAACGAAGTTCTGAATAGCACGTGCTGCTTTGGTCGGTTCAAAATCGGCATAATATACATCAATCTCTTTTGTTAAACTATTGAGTAAAGAAACAATCCAGCGATCAATTTCAGGACGGTCTTTAATCGCTATATCTGCCTCTTCGTAGGAGAAATTGTCGATATTAGCATAGAGTGCAAAGAAAGCATATGTATTATATAGTGTGCCAAAAAATTTTCTTCGCACTTCATCTAAACCTTCTTCATTAAATTTTAGATTGTCCCACGGCGCAGCATTGCTGATCATGTACCAACGAGTAGCATCAGCGCTGTATTTTTCTATCGTAACAAATGGATCTACAGCATTTCCTAGCCTTTTGGACATTTTATTGCCGTTTTTATCTAATACCAAGCCATTGGATACAACATTTTTAAATGCCACTGAATCACAAAGCATTGTAGCAATAGCATGTAGCGTAAAAAACCATCCCCTTGTTTGATCTACCCCTTCTGCTATAAAATCTGCTGGATAGGCACCTGTAAATCCGTCTTTAAAAGGAAGTTTGTCTCCCTTGGCAAGTTTGTCGTGATCTAGCCCCCACTGTGCATAGGGCATGGAGCCTGAATCAAACCAAACATCAATTAAATCGGGTTCTCTAAATAACTTTTGGTTATTGTCGGAAACCAATACAATATCATCAACGTATGGACGGTGTAAATCAAATTTATCAGCATCTAAATTATTAAGATAGGTCCGAAGTTTTTCGCTTTCTTCTCTATCTAAAACATTCGTTGTTAAACTATAGCTAATCCGTTCACGTAATTCCGGAATTGAGCCTATACAAATTTCTTCGTTTTCATCTTCAGAGCGCCAGATGGGAAGTGGTGTACCCCAATACCTTGACCGTGACAGGTTCCAGTCGACTAGATTTTCTAGCCAGTTCCCAAATCGTCCTGTTCCCGTTGCTTCGGGTTTCCAGTTGATCGTTTTATTTAATTCAACTAGCCTGTTTTTTACTGCTGTTGTTTTTATAAACCAGCTGTCTAAAGGATAATAAAGCACCGGCTTATCTGTTCTCCAACAATGCGGATAACTGTGTTCATATTTTTTAACATCAAAGGCCTTATTATCCTCTTTAAGTTTGATAGCAATAAGTACATCTGTTGGTTTAAAATCAGCTGCTGATCGTTCCTCATCACTATAATATTCTTCCTTAACGAAACGATATGCAAAATCAGTTATTTCCTTAACAAAACGACCTCTTTTATCAACAATGGGTACATCTTTGCCATTCTCGTCCTTTACAAAAACTCCCGGTACTCCATTCTCCTGACAGGCACGAAAGTCATCCGCGCCAAATGTAGCAGCGGCATGTACAATGCCCGTTCCATCTTCGGTAGTTACAAAATCTCCAGCAATAACACGAAAGGCGTTGTTTTGTAAATCTTCGTTCGTAACATAAGGTAAAAGCTGCTCGTACCTTAAATTTAACAAATCTTGCCCTTTAAATGTTGCTGCTTTTTCCCAGGGAATTAATTTATCTCCCTCTTTATATTGTTGAAACGGCAAATCTTGCGCTTCTTTCTTAAAATATTTATCTACGAGGTTTTTTGCTAAAACAACGCTGATAGGTTCATACGTATATTGATTGAAAGTACGAACTTTTACATAGTCAATATTTTTGCCCACAACGAGCGCACAATTGGCAGGAAGTGTCCAAGGTGTTGTTGTCCAAGCTATAAAGGAAGTATCTTCTCCATCCTCTTCAAATAATTGCGGAATTAAAGGGTGTACCTGGTCTTTAACAATTCTGAATTCAGCAATGATTGTTGTATCCTTTACAGGCTTGTAAGTACCAGGTTGATTTAGCTCGTGAGAGCTCAATCCAGTGCCGGCAGCTGGTGAATAAGGTTGGATCGTATAACCCTTGTAAAGTAAGTTCTTGTTATAAAGTTCTTTTAGAATCCACCATAGGGTTTCGATATATTCATTTTGATAGGTTATGTAAGGAGCTTTTAAATCTACCCAGTACCCCATCTTTTCTGTTAAATCGTTCCATACGTCTGTATAGCGCATTACTTCACGTCTACATGCATCATTGTATTCTTCAACGGAAATTTTTTTACCAATATCGTCTTTTGTTATGCCAAGTGTTTTTTCGACAGCTAATTCAATAGGAAGTCCGTGTGTATCCCAGCCGCCTTTTCTCTTAACTTGAAATCCCTTCAGGGTTTTATACCTGCAAAATATATCTTTAATCGTACGCGCCATAACATGATGTATACCAGGCATACCGTTTGCCGATGGAGGTCCTTCGTAAAATGTATAGGGTTTTGCCGCCGGCCTATTGGTAATGCTTTTTTCAAAAATTTGTTTTGCTTGCCAATTAGCCAATATGCTGGCACCTATATTCGGGAGATCGAGCTGTTTATATTCCTTGTACATCAGTGTATTAATTCCAAAAATTTAAGGATGCAAAGTTAAGGTTTTAAGCTGAGAAGTGGAAGTGCTGAAACTTAATATATATCTTTTAGCCAGCTAGGCAAACAATGGTTTGAGCGTGTTGAGCTTAGAGAATGTGGAATATTATTTGTTATCTTTAACAAGAAGTTCACTATTAGCAGGCATAAATATGAATAAATATTTAAAGAGAGGAATTGGCATTACCCTCGTTGGGATAGCACTAATTGTATTGGGAATGTATTTAAAAAGAGTTGAGAGCGGCCTCTATGGTATTACGTTAATAGTTGGCGTCGTAACATTTGGAGTAGGTTTTGTAACGATTGTGTATAGCTTGATTAGAAAGATCGAGCGACAAAGTATTTTGGATACGAGGAATAAGCAATCTAATGATGAATAACAGGTATTTTATAGATGCACTGCGTGCGGCAGTTGAAGGTATAACGCAATCTTTCAAAAGCGAGCGGAATTTTAGAATTCATAGTATCGCTGCTGCTGGTGCTGTTTTATTTGGTTTTCTATTTCATTTGACCGCAGAAGAGTGGTGTTGGATTGTTTTATCAATTGCGGTAGTATTGCTAACTGAACTGGTTAATACAGCACTGGAAGCTTTAACGGATTTAGTTATGCCTGATTATCATGATTTGGCGAAAAAAGCAAAGGATGCAGCAGCAGGTGCTGTACTTATCGCTGCAATTTTCTCATTGACCTGCGGAAGTATCATTTTTTTACCTAAACTTGTAAGTTTAATTCGATAATTCTTTTTGAAGTGTTGCATAAAACTAGAGGTATTGTTCTTCGAACAACTCCTTACGCTGAAAGCAGTGTAGTGGTTCAGGTTTTTACAGAAAAATTTGGCGTACAATCTTATCTTGTTAATGGCGTCAAAAAAGCTAAGGCAAAAATAAGTATAAACGTTTTGCAGCCATTACATTTGCTCGAACTTGTCGTATATCAGAAAAATTCTGGTGGACTTCAGCGAATGGCTGAGGCAAGGCAATTGCCTCCCTTTCAACGCATACCGTACGATATCATAAAAAGTTCTTTGGTGCTGTTTTTGAATGAGATGCTTTATAAAAGTGTTAAGCAGCAAGGTCCTGACGATGCCATGTTTGAATTTGTATTTAATGCGGTTAATTGGTTAGATTCTTCTGAGAGAACTCCTGTCAATTTTCACCTTTATTTTCTTCTTAAGTTTACCCGATATTTAGGTTTTTTTCCGGCGCCTCAAGAATTAGGGCAACATTTTTTTGATTTAAAGGATGGCGTATTCACTAGTTATCCACCTAATCATTCATTGGTTCTGCACGAACCTCATACAAGCCAATGGGCTTCCATCTTAACCAGTCGGCTTACAACGCTGGAAAATGTAAAAATTTCCAACACTGATAGAAGAGTGCTGCTACATAAACTAATTGATTTTTATCGTCTCCACATTGATAATGTAGGTGACATAAAGTCTTGTGAAATCTTAGAGGAAGTACTTGGTTAATGATTTTTTAATATAAGTTGAATTTTTTTAATATAGCATGTGTGATTTTTTATTTACTAAACAAACTTTTTTAAGAATAACACTATTCAATTTTTTTGTATTTTATTCGCTTGGCTCTTTGAGCGCGCAGGAAATTTCCACATATGCGCATGCTGAATTAATAAAGAAGCACATAAATAACTTAGCAGCGGATAAAATGAAGGGAAGGGGCACAGGGAGCCGAGAGATAAACCGAGCGGCAAAATATATTGAGAAGTACTTCGAAAAGTATAAATTAAAACCACTTGGATCAAAAGGGTATAAACAACCCTTTATTGCAAAGGTAACTAAGGTTGTGGTTAAAGATAGCCTGCGAAAAGCGAATAATCTAATAGGCTTTTTGGATAATAATGCACCCTATACAATTATAGTAGGTGCACACTATGATCACCTTGGTTTAGGAAAACAAGGAAGCTCCAAAGATTCATTGCCTGAGGGGAAAATTCATAATGGAGCAGATGATAATGCTTCGGGTGTTGCAGGCTTACTCGAATTAGCAAGGTACTTTTCTCAAAACGATGTAAAAGAAAATCTTAACATACTTTTTATTGCTTTTTCAGGTGAAGAACTCGGGTTGCTAGGTTCTAAATATTATGTCAATCATCCGGTTATACCACTTGATAAGATAAGTTTTATGTTGAATATGGATATGATTGGGCGCTATAATGCCGAAAGGGGCGTTGGGGTGGGAGGATTCGGAACAAGTGATAAATGGCCGAGTATTTTCGAAGGGGTCGAGACTGATGTTAAATTTTTTACAGATAATGCCGGTAGCGGCGGTTCTGATCATGGGTCTTTTTATGCCAAGGGTATTCCGGTATTATTTTTTCATACTGGAGACCATCCCGATTACCATAAGCCATCTGACACATCGGAAAAAATTGATTCGGAAAGCGAGGCCAAAATTATTGATTTTGAAATACGTTTGTTACTTAATGGTATGAAAGAAAATAAGCTTAACTTTACGAAAGTTAACTGATGATTGTTGAATATCAAAATTAGAACTATATGAAATTTGGACAGGTAGAAGACCCGAGCAAAATTGATTTTTCACTACCTTCAACTCATCCGGATACATATGCGCTGCTCGAAAAAGCCGGAAATGGTACGGACATTTTTGAAGTATTTGTGGGATGTGCGAAATGGAATAAACAGGATTTAAAGGGGTTTTATCCACGTGGAACAAAGGATGAATTATCGTATTATGCATCCCAATTCAATGCTATTGAGTTAAATGCTACTTTTTATAATTCTCCGGATAAACAACAAGTAGATGTATGGAAAAATAAGGTGCCAGAGGGCTTCAAGTTTTTCCCAAAGATACCCAATACTGTTAGTCATTTTAGGCGGCTTGTGAATTCAAAAGAGCCAACAGAAGCTTTCTGCGATGCGATCAGCTTTTTTGAGGATAAATTAGGTATGACGTTTTTACAGATGCATGATAACTTTAAACCTAGCCAGTTCGATCGATTAAAGGAATATGTTACCTCTTTTCCAAAAGGTATACCTTTAGCAATTGAGGTTAGAAATGAAGAGTGGTTTGCCGATAAAGATGCGAGTGAAAAATATTTCTCACTGTTAGAGAAAGAAAAGGTTGCTAATGTTGTGGTTGATACTGCCGGTAGAAGAGATTTGTTACATATGCGCTTAACAACCCCTCAGGCTTTTGTTCGATATGTAGGGGCTAACCATAAAAGTGATTACGCTCGTTTAGATGATTGGATCGATCGTATTAAAGAATGGAGAGATAAGGGGCTTAAGTCACTTTATTTTTTTGTACATCAAAATATAGAGAAGGAATCTCCTTTACTTTCGGCGTATTTTATTGAGAAACTTAATCTGGCTTTTCACTTGGATTTAAAGTTGCCAGCTAGTCAAATTGATATGAATCAACAACAGGCCTCTCTTCACTTAAAGTAAGTGTGATTATCTAAAAGAGAAGGCCAGTGTAACTAACCGGCCTTCTCTTTTAGAATCGTTTGTTTAACTCATCTTGCAAACGTCTATTTAACTTTTGTTCGCGTTCCATTGATTTTTTGCGGTGTTGGTCAAACTCTTCCTTCAATTCGTCAAGCGTTTTCTTAGCGTCTGCTGTTACGGTATGACTTTGCCTATAACGATAAACATAAAAAAGAAGTGCAAACATTAATATACCTATTAAACACCATACAAAAGTGTTATATGTGCTTTTGGATAAAAGTATACCTAGGAAACTGAAGCTTTCCTTTTGGTCTCTAGTGGTTTTAAGCTCCTGATTTATTTGAATTAAACTATCTTTCAAAGAAGAAACCTCATTATCGTGATTGTTTAAGGTAGTGTTTACATTGCTTAATTTAGATTGCATCCCTTTCAGGGAGTCGACTATATTTTTTTCTAATTTTTCTAAAGAAGTCTTTTTTACAACCTTATATTCCTGGTAGTTATTAGAGGATTTGTTTATGTAGTCAAATTGACTTGCAATAGTACCCCCATTTAACGAATTATGAGGAGTGGCGAATGGTGTATTGACTGTTTTTGATTGGTTACTTTTGTTATCGCTAGGAGTGGATTGGGCTAAAGAGAAGAGAGGAAAGGCTATTATCGATGCGATTAATATAATTTTTTGTTTTTGCATAGTATGTAAAAGGTTTTAATGTTTTTACTTTTTCGCAAATATACAGATCCTAATTACGGAGACCTAAAAAAAAGTAAGAAAGCTGATAAGGCTTATTATAGGATGAACATATATAGTATTTATATGCATAAAAAAAGCACTTAAAAATGCTTTTAAGTGCTTTAGATATGGTGGAGGCTACTGGATTCGAACCAGTGACCCTCTGCTTGTAAGGCAGATGCTCTGAACCAGCTGAGCTAAGCCTCCT
>NZ_FOAF01000004.1 GCF_900109575.1 Olivibacter domesticus
TATCCCGTCACATCACTGCACGAAACCCTCTTTTCTTTCATCCCCATCGGCATCGCGCCTCCGGTTTCCCCCTGCGGGGCTGCAAAGGTAGAAATCTTTTCCGCCTTTCCAAAATATTTTTTTAATATTTTTCGAGCTTCTTCCTCCCTTACTTCGGTCATCGGATGTGCTGCTCTCCCCACTTTCTTCCTCTCGCAAACATCTGCGCCTCAACACTTAACACCCGTATCCCCTTCAAACAACTCCCCGCATCCCTTCGTTTGCGGAGTGCAAAGATACGCACCTTTTCCGCTTCTCCAAATTCATCAAACCATTTTTTTTAAACCAAAACGTAAAAAGCTGTATTCCAATAAGATTATTTTTTGCCCGAATATAAATTTCGCCTATTCAAAGCCCCTATAACCTCTTTCTGCCTTTTATCCCTTATTTTATATTTTTAATTTTCTTTTAACCAAATCTCACATTTTCACCTTAGGTTTGTAATTACTATGAGTAATTTCTTGCCTTCTAAACTCGTTTCTGCCTTAAAACACGATTTCAATATTGATGCAGAAGAATTCATTGGCGTCCACGAGTCGGGTGAACAGATTACATCTGTTAGAATAAATCCCGCAAAAAAGACGAACCAGTTTGAAAATTTACCAAAAGTACCTTGGTGTCAAACGGGTTATTATTTAGATGAGCGGCCTAGTTTCACTTTAGACCCCTTATTTCATGCAGGTGCTTATTATGTGCAAGAAGCTTCGTCTATGTTTATCTCGCACATCATTCAAACGCTTCATCTCTCACAAGAACCTTTACTCGCCCTCGACCTATGTGCAGCCCCAGGTGGTAAAAGTACTTTATTAAATAGTATTTTACATCCCGACAGTTTGCTTGTTGCTAATGAGATCATCAAAACAAGGGTTAATGTTTTAGCCAATAATTTAACTAAATGGGGCAACTATAATACAATTGTCACCAATAACGATCCTTCTTCTTTTAACCGTCTTCCAGGCTTTTTTGATCTCCTACTGGTAGATGCCCCATGTTCAGGGTCTGGCATGTTCAGAAAGGATAATCATGCAATTGATGAATGGTCCACAGATGCTGTAAATCTTTGCAGTCAGCGGCAACAACGAATTCTGGCAGATAGCTTAAGTACCTTAAAAGAAAATGGTATATTATTATACTCAACCTGCTCTTATTCAATTGAAGAAAACGAACAGATAGCTGACTGGCTTATAGACGAACATGGTATGAAAACCTTGCATATTCCAATAGATGCTTCCTGGGGAATTGAAGAAACCAAATCACCTCGGCATAAGTGTCATGGCTATCGATTTTATCCTAATAAACTCAAAGGCGAAGGTTTTTTTATATCGTGTTTTATCAAAACGGCGTCACAGCACACTTTTAGTCGAAAAAAAGTTAAATCGGATAGTAAAGCTTTTGACAAATCAATCCTCAACAATTGGTTATCAGAAGACATCAATATTTCACCAATAAACTTTAAAGATGATATTCTTATAATACCAGAACGAAGTGAATTAGATTTTAAAAGTATACAGCATGTGCTGTACCTTAAAAAGGCCGGGACGATCATTGGAAAAAAAGGTCAAAAAGAGCTCATTCCGAACCATGAATTAGCATTGAGCAATGCTAAGAGTAATCACATTCAACGGTTAGACTTATCATTAGAGGAGGCCTTACAATATTTGCGAAAAGCAGAACTTACTCTTCCATCGCGTTCAAATGGCTGGGCACTGGCGTGCTACCAAGGCTTTGCTCTTGGTTGGGTTAAGGCATTATCTCATCGTATCAACAACTATTATCCAAAAGAGTGGCGTATATTAAACCTCTAACATTCATTTTATCTGCATAATAAATTATTAAAAATGGCAAATAGCAACACCACCTTACGGGATATAGCTGAAGCGTTAAATCTATCGACTTCAACTGTTTCAAAAGCCTTAAGAGATAGCTATGAAATAGGAGAAAAAACAAAAGTAATGGTGATGGATTATGCAAAAAAAGTAGGCTACCATCCCAATGCTATTGCAAAAATTCTTAAAGAAGGTAAAAGCAAATTAATTGGAGTGGTTATTTGTTCCATAGACAACACGTTTGTGTCTCAAATGTTAAATGGTATTGATCGCGTTTGCAATGATCGCGGTTATAGCATCATGATTATGCAAAGCAAGGAGTCACATCAACAAGAAATAAAATGCATTGAACTGCTCCATGCCAGAGCGGTGGATGGTTTATTAATTTCACCGGCCTACGAAACATCTGATGTCGACCATCTAAAAAAAATAATCAATGCCAACCTACCTATCGTTCTTTTTGATCGCTTCAGTGACGATTTGGATATACCAAAAGTGAGCATTGATAATAGCGAAGCGTCTTTTAAGGCAACGGAACATCTTATAAAGAACGGTTACGATAAAATAGCTCTGCTCCATAGCAACACCAGCTTAAACATTAATATTGAACGGCTAGAAGGGTATAAAAATGCGCTTGAATTTTATAAGATCCCCTACAACGAGGCCTATATAAAACCCTGCGACTTTCAAAACACCTCACTATTACAAGAAAGCATTTTGACAGCCATTAACCAGTTAATGGCTTTAAATGAACCTCCTAACGGAATTTTAACCACAAGCGATCAGATCACAACCCAAAGCATTGGTATTATAAAAAAATTAGGTTACCGTATACCTGAAGATATTGCGCTCGTAGGTTTTACCAATACAAGTTTAGCCGCATCGCTAGACCCTCCATTGAGTACGATCTATCAGCCTGCCATTGAAATTGGCGAAGAAGCGGCTACCCAACTACTTAACATCATAGAAAAAAAGCACTTCGACCAAAATAAGGTCATAAAGCTGAAAACCACTCTTATAGAGCGTGTATCAAGCAAATCCAAGCACAAGGCTATTTAATCTCAGTCAGTCATAAAAACCTATAGCAGAAAATAATTCTTGGCATTATAATAGCAAATATCCTTTATAATTTTTCCCGTCCATTTAATATCATTAGGTAATAATCCACGCTTAATATCTTCTGCAAATAAATTACAAAGTAGCCTTCTAAAGTACTCATGTCTGGAATAAGACAGGAAGCTTCTAGAGTCCGTAAGCATTCCTATAAAGCAAGAAATTAGTCCGATGTTAGACAAACTGTTCATCTGGTTGGTCATTCCTTGCAATTGATCTAAAAACCACCACCCCGATCCAAATTGAATTTTCCCTATTATCCCTTCCGACTGAAAATTACCAGTCATCGCCGCAAAGCACTCGTTATCTGCAGGATTAAGATTATATAAAACAGTCTTAGCAAGCTTATCGGAGCCTTCCAAGAAATTAAAAAATGCCGACAAACGTGTTCCTTGCTGAAAATCGCCAATGGAGTCGTAGCCCGTGTCGGGCCCCAGCTCACTCAATTTTCTGGTATTATTGTTCCGCAACGCACCAAGATGAAATTGCTGCACCCATCCTTTTGCATGGTACATTTTACATAGTTCGCTTAATATATATCCCGTAAAAGCATCCTGATCATCACTAGCTTGTGTGTCGATTCCATTCATCACCTCCTGGAATGTCTTATTTAGTTCAGTCGGCGAAAAAACCATTATCGGCATATACGATAGTCCGTGGTCCGATATCCTACAGCCATTCGCGTGAAAGTAGTCTATCCGTTGTTGTAGTGCCTGCAATAAACTATCTAAATCGCTGATTTCGACGTTAGAAATCTCAGCTAAGGCTCGTATATAAGCACGGTAAACATCACCATGAGAAATATTGAAAACTTTATCGGGTCTAAAAGAAGGAAGTACTTTTATGTGAAAGTTATCAGCAGCAATTTTTTTATGCTCGTTTAAATCAGACAAGGGGTCATCCGTTGTACCCACCATTTCTACATTAAAATGCGTCAGAAGGCTTCTCGGTTTACAGGCCGCCGATTTCAGCTGGCTCCCTGTAAAATCATATACTTCATCCGCATTTTCACCACTAAGTAAGCCATCAAAACCAAAAGGATTCTTTAATTCCATATGTGTCCAATGATAAAGTGGGTTCCTTAGCGTATATGGTACACATGCCGCCCACTTTTGGAATTTTTCTTTATCCGATGCCTTTCCCGTTATAAAATATTCTTCAATACCAAGCACGCGTTGTGCGCGCCATTTATAATGATCACCTGCCAACCATAATTGTGTAATATTTTCAAAGTTTTGGTCTGCCGCAATTGTTTCAGGTGGTAAATGAGAATGATAGTCTATTATCGGTAATTGTTTGGCATATTCATGATATAACTCCTCTGCAAGGGTGGATTGCAATAGAAAATTATCATTTAAAAAGCTCGCTGTACTCATAGATCCTTTAGTATGTTTAATATTCTCCCGTGATACCTAGTTCCAAACCGCGTAATTCTGCCAACCCCCTTAAACGTCCGATAGCAGAATAACCAGGATTGCTAACCTTATGGAGATCATCTAACATCTGATGCCCATGATCAGGTCTAAAAGGAATAGCTTCAGATCGCGTCTGATTTTCTTCACATAAAAGTTTCACTACCTCATACATATTTACATCCCCACCCAAATGGTCAGCCTCATAGAAATTCCCTTCCTCATCTTTTTTCACATTACGAAGGTGCGCAAAATGTACTCTGTGTTTGACATGTTTTAGAATTTCAGGAACATCATTTGCCACACCTGCTCCTAAAGATCCTGTGCAAAAACAGATACCATTAAAATCCCGCTGCTCGTTTTCTATAAGAAAGATTAAATCTTCTTTCGTACTTACTACACGTGGCAGCCCCAAGATTGGATAAGGCGGATCGTCCGGATGAATAGTCATATGAATACCATTCTCTTGACATACATCTGCAATAGCGTCTAGAAAGTGTAATAAATTTTTCCTTAAACCATCTATCCCTATTTTTTCATATACTTCAATACTATTTTGGAGATCCGCTAAACCAATTGGATCTTCTGAAGGTATTCCCATCAATACTACTTCGCTCAAGCTGTCCAACGATTCCTTCGTCATAGTCTTGAACCGATCAGCCGCCTTTTGAACGATATTTGGCGGATAATCAAGCTCGCTACCTTTTCTTTTTAAAATATACAGATCAAACACCGCTAAATCTGTCCAATCAAAATAAAGGGCTTTTGAACCATCTTTCATGACCAAATCAAGTTGTGTTCTAGTCCAATCAAGTACCGGCATAAAATTATAGCAAATAGTTTTTATACCGCAAGCCGCCAAATTGTGTAAGGTTTGTTTATAATTTTCCAGATAAGGTGCCGCATCGGATCTATTTGTTTTAATCGCTTCATGCACTGGCACACTTTCCACAACAGACCATAACAATCCCTCATCTTCAATTATTTTTTTTCTTAGCTTAATTTCCTCAAGCGGCCAAACCTCACCATGCGGAATATGATGTAAAGCAGAAACAATGCCCGTGGCTCCTGCTTGTTTAACATCCTGTAAAGAAACAGGATCATTTGGCCCGTACCATCGCCAACTCTGTAATAATTTTCTATTCATTTCAGTCGTAATTATAACTTAGACACCGCAATAGGTATTAAATCCCCCATCTACCAAAATACTGGTACCATTTACAAAAGCAGAAGCATCACTTAATAGGTAAACAAGTGTCCCCTTCAATTCTTCTGGATTACCAAGTCTGCCATAAGGCGTACCATTAATAAACTTATTAGCTCTATCAGTAAATGATCCATCCGGATTGGTTAATAACGTCCTATTCTGTTCTGTCAAAAACACCCCTGGTGAAATGGCATTTACCCTTACTCCGTCACCATAGCGTTGAGCAAGTTCAACAGACATCCATTTGGTAAAGCCCTCAATAGCTGTCTTAGCCATTGTGTAACCCATTACCCTTGTAATAGGTCTGTGAGCCGACAATGACGATATATTCACAATAGAACCCCTCCCCTTTTCAGCTATCACTCTTCCAAACACAAAGGTAGGAATCACTGTTCCAAATAGGTTCAGGTCGACAGCCTTTTTGGTGTCTTCTATTTTTGTATCGAACAGATTTTGATCGGGAGAAATCGTTGCTCCAGGAATATTCCCACCAGCAGCATTAACCAATCCATCTATTGTTCCAAATCTCTCCAAGACCTCATCTCTCGCTTTTAATAGTTGCGCTTCATCCATCGCATCTGCTAGCAAAGGCATCGCTTCCCCACCAATCGATTCTATCTGCGCTACACATGCCTCGGCCCTGTCTTTATTCCGTCCCATTACCACTACTTTCCCACCTGCTTCAGCTATCGCCATACAAAAATGTTTACCCAAAACACCGGTCGCGCCCGTGACGACAATAACTTTACTTTCCAAAGAAAAAGGAGATCTATTACTCATCTTATTTTAAGTTTATTTTCAAATTGCTTTAATCAATAAAGCGCAAAAATTGACTAGATTAATATCCTATGGTTAACTAAACACCAATTTTAGTAAATTAAAATACTTTTTTGCTTATTTTAACCCAAATAATTTACGATATCGATTGCGTAATTTATAATACTGTTCTTATTAAAAAAGTAATAAAATACCTACTTTCGACAAAAAACTAGCCATTTTCAATAATAATGACTGAAAAATCAAACTCATCAATAGCCGTTTTTGGCGAGCTTCTGCTTAGGGTAAGCACTCAAACCGGTAATTTTATAAACAGTTCAGAGGGAATCTCTATTTACGCCGGTGGTTCCGAAGCAAATGTGTCGTCAGCCTTGGCAGGTATGCATAACCAAGTTTCCTACATATCATGCATCCCAGATAATCAACTAGCCAAACAAGCACTTGAAAGCCTGCAACAACGAGGCGTTAAAACCGATCAGTGTCTCATTACAGGAGACCGTCTGGGAGTTTATTTTCTTCTTTCTGCAAACGGACTTAGTAAAGGAGAGGTAGTATATGATAGGAAATACTCTTCATTTAGTCTTTTAAAACCGGGCGATATAGATTGGGAAACTTTATTAGAAGGACATACGTGGTTTCATTGGACAGCCCTTACACCTGCCTTAAATGAACATATGCCCGAAATTTGTCGCGAAGCATTAATAGTAGCTAAACGTAAAGGATTAACCATATCTGTTGACCTTAATTACAGAAATAAATTATGGAATTACGGCAAATTGCCGATCGATATTATGCCTGAATTAGTAGGCTATTGTGACGTGGTTATGGGAAATATTTGGGCCGCAAACACCATGTTAGGTATTCCTGTCGATCCAACATTTCATCGAGGGACACCCAAGGAAGTGTATCTAAATGCGGCAAATGACTCTGCAGCTGCATTATTGCAGGAATATCCAAATTGTGAACATGTAGCCTACACTTTCCGATTCATGGACTCTCCATCTCATAATCTTTTTTATGGAACCTATCATACACGTTCAACAAACCTTTCTTCGGAAGTATATGAAACGAATGAAGTAGTTGATCGAATCGGGAGCGGTGATTCGTTTATGGCAGGCTTAATTTATGCATTAACCAACAATAAAAATCAACAAGAGATTATTAATATCGCCACCTCAGCTGGCTTTAAAAAATTATTCGTAAAAGGCGATTTAGGCGATGGAAGTTATTAATTTATTAGTATCAAGAGGCAAGACATAAGTAGCAAGATAGCTATTCCACCATTTATTAATATTATTATAATGAAGACAATTGAAGAAAGTATTATACAAATAAAAAAATATCCGGTTATACCTGTTTACTATCACGACGACCTACAAACGTGTATCGATATCGTTGATGCTTGTTATAGAGGAGGTATTAGAGTGTTTGAATTTGTTAGTCGGGGCAGTAAGGCCTTAGAAAATTTCAAGGCGCTGAAGGCCTATCGTGACCAACAATTACCAGCGTTGCATCTGGGAATCGGCACTATAAAAAGTGCAGAGCAAGCGAAAGAATACTTAGCATTAGGAGCAGACTTCATTGTGAGTCCTATCATTAAACCCAGTATTGCCGAAATAACGCTAAAGCAAAATATCTTATGGATTCCCGGTTGTATGACCCCTACCGAGATTAGTATCGCCGAAGATATAAGTGCCCCACTAGTAAAACTTTTCCCGGGCAGTTCACTGGGCCCAGATTTCCTCAAGGCAATCAAACCTTTATTTCCAAACACATTATTTATGCCTACTGGTGGAGTTAATCCCGATGAAATAAGCATAAATAAATGGTTTGATGCGGGAGTTACCGCCGTTGGAATGGGTTCAAAATTGTTTGAGACACCTCCTAACGAGACCAATTATAATTGGCTTGCAACACGATGCGAAGAGGTTATGAAGATTGTTTCCGTCTAATCTTCACTGGATCCCAATGTATAATATTTTTTTCCTGATAACTTAAATTTGCCGCTAAAGCAGGACCTGTAGTTCTCATCGCGAATTCAGGTCCTTCATTAGCCACCCCATTTGTTCGGATAGCATTAAACCAATTATCGAAATGATCCACACGCATATCATATCCCGTTGGAGCCTGAAAAACAAGCTCTCCAACCGGTAATACTTGAGGCTTTACTTCCTTATATTTTTCATTATAAGCCTTTACAAATTCGTTCTGTGTATTTTCAGGAAATGTACCAAAAGTGTCCCATCCACCATAACCGGGTGCTAATGGCAACTTTTTGTTCCTAATAGTCACACTGTTTCCATTTAATACCATTTCTCCTTCATTTCCAACCAGCCGCATGCTATCCCCTCCTCCAGAACCATCCACGAAATTAACACGCAGTGAAAGATTAAAAGCTGGGTGTTTATCTGTCTTTGGATAATCAAATAATCCCAACATTAAATCGGCAACATCTCTGCCGTCCTTCCAGTAATTTAACCCTCCCGTAGCATAAATCCGTTCTGGACCAAACGAACTTGTAATGGTATGAAGTCTTGTAAAGAGATGAACAAATAAATCTCCTGCCATACCCGTTCCATAGTCCTGATAGTTCCTCCATCTAAAAAACCGCGTCGAATCAAAAGGAAGATTCGTCACACCTCCCTGAAAAGATTTCCAATCACATGTCTGTGCGGAAGCATCAGGCGGTATTGAATATTGCCATGCTCCCTTGGCATCAAAACGATCGGTATAAACTTCTACAAAATTTAACTGACCAATAGCGCCTGTTTCGTATAATTCTTTTGCTTTTTGTATCACGATAGAACTTGCCCACTGACTACCCACTTGGAAAGCAAGCTTCGAGGCCTTCTGTGTGCTTATAATTTCGTCCCCTTCTTCAATCTTTTTTACCATTGGTTTTTCGCAATAAACCGCTTTTCCCTTTTTCATTGCAGCAATTGCTTGCCTTGCGTGCCAATGATCGGGTGTAGAAATGATAACGCCATCAATGGTGGGATCTTCTAAAATTTCTTCGTAATTACGTGTAGTCTTTATATCAGTACCATATAATTCTTTCAACCGCTGTAAATGACCATCATAGCAGTCTGCCCCACTAACCAATTCTATTCCCTCTCTACTTAAGGCCGCTTTCAAATTCCCAAAGCCCATAATACCTAAACCTATAGACGCGATGTTAATTCGATCGTTGGCGGGCACCTTACTTCTGCGTTTTAATATTTGTACACCCTTATCTTTAACATTTGCAGCCTCTGCGATAATTGTAGGTGCTGCTATTGCGAAAAGTGTTGAACCGCCTAATTTTTTGATAAACTTCCTACGTGAATGATCGTTTGCCATCTTAAAACGTGCTTTTTTCTTTAAAAATAGCCTAAAGCTAAGAATATTTATCAAAAAATTGAATCAATAACACATAAATTACTATTCCGATAGTAGTCTTCCTTTAATCATCCAAACTTCAGTCTTCCCATCGCTGTATGCGTTTGTACTTGTTAATGCAACGATCTTATCATCTGGTGTAACCATTAAACTATTCCACAGCGCAAACTTCCCTTCAGGAATCTTAAACGGCACCGATTTACTATCAAAATGCTGCCCTTTATCATCTCCTATTACAACTTTCATATCAGCATACTTCATTTTATTTCTACGTCCCTCCGTACCTTGATAAGAAAGGAGCACTTCTCCATTCTTTAGCCTACATAAATATGGCGCTCCCGCATAAATAGAATCAGGTATTGGTTCTTTCAAAGCATAATTTCTCCGATCACTACCGGCATCAATAGTATTCCCCCATGTTTCCCCTGACAGGCTTTGAAGAATATAAGGTTTAAAATTTTTATTCCCGTTGTCCTCGATAGCGAGTAACACTTTTTTATCTGGTAACAATAGAGGGACGGGCATTCCATCTCTACTGCCGCTTCTGAATGAAATTATCTGGGGCATCTTGGTCCAAGTAACCCCATTATCAAAAGATTTTAGCATAGAAATATTCTGCTCTTCAGACCTGGTATATATTCCCTCGTTCGCAAAAAAGAGTTGTATCTCTCCACTTGGTAATTGCAAAGCAACTGGCTCCCAGCAACCATTCTTAAACTCATTTCCTGCTTCATACAGCACTTTTTCATTTTTCCACGTGAGACCACCGTCGTAGCTTTTTTTTGTTTTTATGGCAAAATAATATTGCTTTCCTGTCACCGTTGGCCTTAAGTTGTACATTAATAAAATCGACCCATCTTTTGTCTCTAGCAATTCAGGCACAGCCATATTAATTTCTTTGGTCTTTCGTGCAGCCACGAGGGGCGAGCTCCAAGTAACACCGGCATCTTTACTCTTAACAACAATGATACTGCCGTCGGCTTCATATACACACAGCCAAGAACCATCCTTTAGCACCTTCATCCGTGCATAACCACAATAGCGCATACCATCATGAGAGGAAGAAATTTTCTGTAGCGACTGTTGATCCCACTCAATCTTCTTTTGTGCAAAACTTTCACAAAAGGAAATGAACAAGAAATAAAAGAAGAAAAGGGCTATCTTTCCGTTATCCTGCATCATTTCATTATTTTTCCAAAACGCACCTGAATGTTATTACCTCCAATTTCACGGGGCACACTATTCACTACGCCAACTTCCTTCTCATTTATCTGATAGATAGATGGCCACAATGTTTTGTCCCAAGCGGAGTTTATCAGTTGCCAGGTCTTGCCAAAGTCATTACTAACTGACATATTACTTTTATTGGAGGTTACCAGCAGGCGACCGTCATTTAACGAGAATAAATATGGCCCACCTAGCTGTTCAGGAATTTGATTGCCAAAACCCTTCGGCCATTGAATACCATCTTCACTTATTTTATAATAGATGTTGCACTTTTCTGGTCCGCAGATCTCATAAACCACCATAAATTTTCCATTTTTCATTCTTGTCCAAACAGGCATACCGGGTCTTGAAGACCGATGATTATCATCATACACAACTTTTATTTCTTTACCCCATGAAGAACCATTATCGTCGGAAATTTTTTGCGAAATAATTTGGCTATAGCCCGGATTTAGCTTTGCATACTTTTCATTCGCATACATGACAGCGATGCGTCCATCATCTAAAAAAACCATATGGGGCTCATATACACCTTGGTCGGGATTACCCAACTCACCTACGCCTCCTTCATGACGATCGATCTCGCTAAGCAACTTCCAATTTCCGCCTTGATCGTCGCTAAAGTACACCGGCAACTTATAGGACTCCTGCCATCTTACCGAACGGCATGCCAGTAAGATCGCCCCGTCTTTTCGTTGGATCATTTGAGCATTATCTAGATCCCTTCCGGGATCTTTAATGCGGCCAACAGATTGCCATGTTCTGCCCTCATCAGCACTTTTAGCGACTTCAAGTTCCAAACCACCATTTGCATCGCGCTGATATCCATTAGTTAAAGAAACAGTATAGGCCGCCAACCACTCACCCGTTTTAAGCTTAAGTAAACGCCCATATTGCGCACCATATTTTCCTGACGATCGCAATACCGTTCCGCCAACCTCCACTACCGTCCCTTTATCTTTAAAAACAGCGACCTCTCTGATTACCACACGTTTTCCCCATTCCACTACCGTACTGTCTCGGAAGGCCAGCAATACATTCAAGAAAAACAATACCGAGCTACCACTAATACCAAGGACGAGCCATCTGTTTTTTCTCATATTAAGAAGCTGTTTAATAGCCGGAATTTTGCTTTAAATTTGGATTGTTTAATACCTCTATCTGTGGCAACGGTAAGCGGATATGTTTGCCAACCACGAAATTTTTGAAATCTGGATCTCTTTCCGCCACGGCTTGTACCTTTCCGGCGTCATCCAAATCACCCCAGCGTTTAAGATCTGCCCATCGCACACTTTCTCCGCATAACTCAAGTTCTCTTTCTACTTTGAGCCTTTCTCTAAATGCATCTTGACCCAACAAAGCCTCCGCATGATTAACCGCCAACGCAGGCATTCCTACTCGATTTCTTACTTGATCAACATACTGTACAGCGTCAGCCGTGTTGCCAAGTTCATTTAACACTTCTGCATATAGGAGAAGAATGTCAGCGAAACGAACAAGTCGGAAATTATTTTGCGCGTAGTAATCCTCATTATTCCGAAAATAATCACGTGCATATTTCCTAAACCAAGCTTCATCAGCATCCCAATCCCAACTCCTTCCATAAATCTTATCACCAAAATCAGCTTCTAAGGCCGGATAAAACAAGGTATAACGAAGCCTCGGATCCAGGTTTCCATCAACAGTATTTTCTTTTTTAAACTCGCCCACTATCCAATATCTTGCCTGGCCATCTGACCAACCGATGCTTCTCGGTGCAAAGAATTGAGCACGCTGGCTACTCATTATCTGGCTTGGCCCATCAGCATCTTCCGGCGTTTTATTTACATCTGAAAACTGAATTTCAAATACCGATTCACTATTATTCTCATTTGTATGCGTGAAATTATCTTGATAATTGGACACCAAACTATATCGGCCTGCTCCTTCACCCGTAAAGAAATAATCTAGTGCAATCTTGGCTTCAGCCCACTTATGCTGCTGCATATACATCCGCGCCAGATAGGCATTTACCGAACCCTTATTAGGTCGTCCTAAATTTGCATCATCCCATGCAACAGGAAGCACTTCCAATGCCTCTTTCAGATCTTTCTCAATCTGGGCCCATACTTCCGGCAAAGTGCTTTGCAAAGGCAAATCATCAGGTTGGGAAGATTTTAACACCAGCGGCACATTTTCCCAAAGTAAGGCAGCGTAATAATAATGGAGCGCTCGGAGAAACTTAGCCTGCCCTAGAATTTTATCTTTGTCTTCCTGATTCGCAAATTCAATATTGGGCACATTGTCTAACACCTGATTACACCTAAATATAGCTTTATAGGTATCTTTCCAAGTAAAGACATTCCCTTCACCAAAATTATAATTCACATACTGAAAACGCGTCCAATCACCCAATTCTACCCAAGGACTTTTACTAAACCCTTCGTCAGACGTTAAATCCAAACGAAAATAAATCCATCGAGACCATAAGGCCGGCTTGTAAAACATGGCATAAATAGCGTTAACGCCACGTTGGGCATCATCTTCCGTTTTCCAGAACACATCCGTCGTCGGTGTGTTTGGATTTTCGATATTTAGGAGATCCTTTTTACAGCCAGTGCATAGGGTAAAAAAGGAAATTATTATTATATAGTGCAAATTACGTCTCATCTGTTTTATCCTTATGTAATTAAAAACCAAACTGCAATCCCAATGAATAAGTCTTTAGGCTTGGATAACTAAAATTATCAAAACCACGTTCGTATATGTTGGTATTATTGAACTCCGGGTCGAGTCCCTTATAGCCAGTGAAAGTCAATAGATTTTGTCCCGATAGGGTCACCTGTCCACTCTGAAAACCAACCCGTTTTAACCAACTCTCCGGAAGTGTATATGATAAACTAAGGTATTTCAACCGCATAAAACTACCGCTTTCCAACCAGCGATCGGTATCACCACGTGAGTTGAGTGTAGAGCCATAGTACATTCTTGGCACATCGGTATTCGGATTTTCAGGCGTCCATGGTTGTATACCTGCCCGATAATTTGAGTTATCATCAAAACGGTCAACCAAGCTATGGTAACCATTGTAAACCGTAGCACCGAAAGCTCCAAACCAGTTCATTGTAAGTGAAAAATTCTTATAGGACGCACCTAAATTAAGGCCCAATTCAACGTCTGCCCAAGGAGAGCCAACTACTACTTTATCATCGTTTGTAATCTGTCCATCGCCATTATTATCTTTAAACCGTATATCACCAGGTTTGGCCGAAGACTGTATAACCGTTCCCTCTGCGTTCTTGTAATTGTCAACTTCTTCCTGTGACTGGAAAAGCCCATCCGTTTGCAAAACGTACCACATACCCGCAGGCTGGCCAACCTGAGTTACCGTGTTTCCTACAAAAATATTGTTTCGACCATAACCTAAGCTCGTCACTTTGTTCTTAAGCGTTGTAATATTCGTATTTACATAGTATTTAAACTCGCGACTACTTTCGTTATAGCCTAAAGAAAGCTCAAAGCCAGTATTTTTAAGACTCGCGGCATTCGCTATGGGTGGTCTACCATCATGCCCTGTTGTCAATGCAATAGGCATCGCGGTTAATACATCTTTTGTATCGGCAATAAAATATTCAGCCGTTAGCGTGATTTTATTATCGAACAAGGTTGCATCGATCCCGAAGTTCTTTTGTGTCAATGTTTCCCATCGAAGGTTCGGATTAACCAGCGCCACCTGGGTTGCACCCGGATAGATTAACTGATCTTTGCCCATAGCAATGGTTGAAAAGGTGTTAATAACCGCAAGGTAATCCCAGTAATTCGCGCTACTGTTTCCAACTTGATCTGCACTTGTAGTGCTATTCCCAAGCCTTCCGTAACTAGCTCTTAGCTTAAGGTCGTTGATCCAATTTTTCTGAAAGAATTTTTCATTGCTGATTCTCCAGGCACCTGATATAGAGGGAAAGTTTCCCCATTGATTGGACCGACCTAAACGTGAGCTCCCATCACGACGGATAACTGCATTCAATAGATAACGATTGTCATAACTATATTCAATACGTCCCAAATAAGATAAAATAATAGCTTCTTGTCGGTAACCTCCTGCTTGAGGCTCATTCCCCTGGTCCAACTCGCTATAATAGCCGCCTTTTCCATCCGGAACCAAGTTTCTTTTCATACCCGATATGCGCGCGTAAAGATCCCGCTGATAGGTCTGACCTACTACCGCGTTGACAGCATGCTTCCCGAACTCTTTATTAAATGACAAGGTATTTTCAATTAATAGCGATTGAAAACGTGCTCGATTTTCGTCGGCAATTGATGGTTGAAACTCTTGGTTTAATGACCAATTACCCTCTTTTCTCAGATGGGCATAGTGGTCGCTACTGGTTTCATAGCCCATATTAAATCGATACTTAAGAAACTCAACCGGCTTAAGTTCCGACCAGACATTCCCCCTTATTCGTAGATTCTCGTTATAACTATCATTTAGATCCGCTATTGCGACCGGATTACTACCAAAAGTTCGCGCTCTTCTTTCGTTTCCATAACCATAGCCGCCTGGATTAGCAGCATCATAAACTGGTATTGTTGGCAAAAGCCGTACGACATCCGCAATGGGATTGCCAGATATTTCGTCGGCTTTTCCATTGCTAATGGCTAGATTTTCACCGATACTAAAAATACCTTTTGTACCTTGGGTATTGACCCTAAAACTAATCCGATCAAACCCTGTGCTGATGACTGTCCCGTCATTTTTGAAATAATTCCCGGACACTAGATAATTACCGCTCTCTCCACCGCCCGAGAAAGTCAAGTTCAAATCTTGCATGTTCCCCGTGCGGAAAGCCGCGTCTTGCCAATCAGTGTTTTGACTTAAATCCAAATCTTGCCGTGCCGCCCCCGCATTGTCATAGGCCATGTAATTGAGCCGCGCAAATTCTTCTGTTTGCGCCAATTTGTAGCGCGGTGTAGTTTGCATACTGGTGGTTCCCGAGAACTGCACTTTCATTGGTCCTTTTGCACCTTTCTTCGTAGTAATGATAATGACACCATTTGCTGCCCTAGACCCATAAATAGCCGCAGCTGAGGCATCTTTCAAAATTTGAACCGATTCGACATCGTTAGGATTAAAATCCCGATTGGCAGTCGTAATCATACCATCAATAACATAAAGCGGATTCGTACCACTCAAGTTTTTCAATCCTCGGATTTCCACCCTTGCCTCTGAGCCGGGCCTTCCTCCTCCACGCACCTTCACCCCCGAAGCCAAGCCTTGTAAGGCCTCGCCCATGGTGGTTACCTGCCGCTTCGTTAATTCGGATGTCTTGACGACAGACACCGCTCCCGTAAGGTCTTTTTTCTGCTGGGTTCCATAACCTACAACCACCACTTCATCCAATGCATTTTCTACCGGATGAAGGGCCACATCCAACGTGGTTCTACCCTGAACATTAATTTCTTGCGTAACATAGCTTACGTAAGAAAACACGAGTACTGCCGTTGCGTTTGGAACGGTAATTTGATACCGTCCATTCTGATCGGTAGAAACTCCCGTATTTGTATTTTGTATCTTAATACTAACAGCGGGCATCGGCGCCCCTGTTTCATCTTTGACTAAACCACTAATGGTGGTCTGAGCGTGTAAGGACGTTATAAGGAAGAAAAAAAAGAAAATTGTCGTTATAATCCCTTGCAAAACTCGATTTGCCGCAAACAATTGAATACCTCTCATAGAATCTATTGGTTAGTTATATTAAGAGCGAAGAGCTCCTATAATAGAATCAAAGGTAGTAGTAGAATACGAAGGGAAGCTAAACGTAAAGTATCAATATTTCGCTGTTTTGTATCGTAAATAATACAAAGAACATTTTGTACGTTCTTCTGCTTAATACAATAAAAGCAAGAAGTCCAAAAAATAACAGAACGGAATATGATGACTTTTTATTTTTTCAAAACATCAATATATTCGGAAGGAGACATTCCAAATTGTTTGTGGAAATTTCTGCCGAAATGCGTTTGAGAACTATACCCAACCATTTCAGCTATTTCATAAATTTTAAAACATCCTTCGGCCAGTAATTCTGCAGCTTTCTTTAAACGAGCAATATTGATTAGCTCATTTGGTGTTAAATCAGAAATGGCCTTTATTTTTCTATACAAAGTTGGTCTACTCATGCACATTAATTCCGCCAAATGTTCTACATCCAAATTTGGATTATCCAATTTCATCTGAATAAGGTTATCCAGTTTCTCTAAAAAGAGCTCGTCAGCCCTTGAATGAGCCATCGTTTTGATATGTACTAGGGGTGATGAAGCGAAATACTCTCTTATCTTATTACGATTAGCAAGCAGGTTCGCTATTTGTACCTGTAAATATTGTGGGGAAAAGGGTTTTTCAACATACGCATCTGCTCCAAATTCCAAACCCAAAATTTTGGACTGTAACGTGTTTTTCGCCGTAAGTAAAATCACCGGTATATGACAATATTCTACATTAGATTTAATTGCTTCGCACAAAGCGTATCCATCCATAACGGGCATCATGATATCGCTAATAATGAGCTGTATAGCTTCATCAGCCAGCCTACTCAAAGCTTCTTTCCCATCATAAGCCGTAAAAACGTTGTATTGTTCGTGAAGATCATCCGCTAAAAAATCTAAAATTTCACTATGATCATCTACTAAAAGCACACAGGGTTTGTTGTTGCTAGATATTTGCGTTGAGGTCATCATCATTCGAATTTGTTATTGGTTAACGGGTAATGATAAAACAAAAGTATTAAAGTTTTGCATATTTTCAGTATCCAAAATCAAATGCCCACCATGCATTTCCGCTAAAGATTTTGCTAAAGCTAAACCCAAACCGGTACCCAGATGCCTTTCACTTCCTTGCAACCTGTAAAACGGTTCGAAAATTTTATCTCTTAAATCTATTGGTATTAAGTTGCCGTCGCTCGCTACCGCGATATGAAAACTGCTATCCTTTAATTCCAAATCAACATATATTTTACTAGCAGCATACTTCAATCCATTGTTTAAAAGATTACTAACTATTTTATCAAGGGCGTCTACATCAACAAAAGCCCAAATCGGTTCTTTAGAAAATTCAGCTTTTACCTTGATTTTCTTTTCCTGTGTTGTTGGCTTTATCCGTTCAATCTGTTCTTTAAGAAACTGTGTTATATTTATTTTTTGATAGTTAAGACGAAATCCTTTTTCTTCCGTTTTCCTAAAATCTAACAATTGCCCAGACAATTGCAATAAGCGATCTGTATTCTTTTCCATGATAAGCAGATTCTTCCTTATAGCAGGAACTTCATCTACCTGTTTAATGATTTTTTCCATCGGTCCTTTTATTAAGGTCAATGGTGTTCTAATTTCATGTGCTACTTGTGTAAAAAAATCGATTTTAGCGCGATAAGTTTCCTCTTCTTTGCGATGGGCAAGTTGTTCTAATTTTATACGATTTTTCTCCTTGACTCGCTGGTGGTAAGTATTAATAATATAGTATATCAAACATACCAACAATATAAAATATAAGACATAAGCAGCCCCACTTGCCCAAAATGGAGGTAAGATATGAATGAATAAAACAGCCCCTTTCCCTATTCGTTTTCCTTCACTGTTCACTGCGCTGACTTTAAAAGTATATTTCCCAGGTGAAAGTTCGGTAAAATAAGCTTTTCTATTAGTTTGTAAATAAGTCCAGTTAGGATCTAAACCTTCCATTTTATAGCTATACTCTGTCATATTAGGGGAAACATAGCTTAAAGCTGCAAAATCAATACTAAAGGATGATTGATTATATTTTAACAAAATTGTATCAGTAAATGTAATTGATTTCTTTAGCGGCGACCCTTGTCCGTTTATCTCAAGATCACGATCATAAACCTGGAAACCTGTTATATATACTGGTGGAACAAAGTTTTTTTCTTTTAAGCCACCCGGATCAAACCGTATTAATCCTTTTACACTACCAAAATAAAGTATTCCATCCTTTGCTTTATACGCAGCATTATAGTTAAACTGGTTACTTAGCAGTCCATTTGCCATACTAAAAGATCTTGTGAAACCAGATTTTGGATTAAACTGGATTAAGCCTTTAGAAGTGCTAACCCATAAGCTTTCCTGTTCATCTTCTAGAATTGCACATACCAGTATACCTTCTGAAGACCGCTGAAAATTATATCTTATGAAGTTATCCTTCTCCTTATTTAAATAACATAATCCTTCCTCAGTACCCACCCATAGTTCTTTGTTACGACTTTCTTTTATGTTCGTAATACGATTACTTGCCAAACTCTTATCATTGCCCTCCATATGTGTATACAAACCTTTTTTATTTGTATTTGGGTTATAGAAATATAAACCATCACGCCAGGTTCCTGCCCATATTGTTCCGTCGCTATCCTCGTATAAACTCGTATAAAAAATATACTCCGGAAAGCCTTCTACTTTTTTAAATGCTTTTTCCTCGGATAAATATTGATAAATACCATGATCTGTTGCCAATAAGACTTTTCCCGTTCTTAATCGGAGCATGGTATAGATAAAATTACTTTTCAAGCTATGCTTACCATTACCCGCATAATATTGCTTAAAGACCTTACCAGTTGCAATACTCATTAAGTTTAATCCTTGATGAAATGTACCAACCCATAGCGTATCTCCAGTTACCAAGAGCCCATGGATATTGGAACCAGAAAGGTCACCTAACCTTCCTGAGGCCGTAAAATGTTCAATTTTTTTCTGATTAGATGAAAATTTATTTAATCCGCCGTTTTCGGTGCCCACCCATAAATTCCCGGCATCATCTTCCACGATCTCTCTTACGGCACTTCCAGATAAGCTATTATTCTCATTCAAAGGAAAATATTTTTCAAAAAAGGTATGTTGACGATGATAATAACTTAAGCCTCCAAACCATGACCCTACCCAAATGCCCCCTTCACGGTCTTTACACAAGGTATAATTCGCATTATCGCTTAATGTCCACGGATTGTTATCTTGTTTTCTCAGCTGTAGGATTTTCTTCTTTTCCTCCAGATAAATGAAGACACCGGATTCAGTTGCAAACCAATACTGATTGCTTCCAATCTTTTTGATATCACGGACAAAGAGAGGCTGGCCGTCGTCACTTAATGTAACCAGATCTTCATAACGATTCTCTTTTGGATACAATACTTTAGCCCCTTGTTTTGAAGTGCCTATCCAAAGACGGTTGAACTGTTCATCCCAAGTTAAACAGATAACTGATTTTGTTCTAAGCGGAGGAGAATTTTTGAAAATATCATAGGATTTAATATCTCCTGATATCGGATTTAAGAATTTTATTTCGCCTGTACCGGATCCAATCCATACCCCCGCTTTACTCAACACCATCGCATCAATGGAACTTACTTTTAAGTTAGTAAATTCTTTATAAACATTTGTTTGCGGACGGTATTGTATCAAGGAAGAGAAATTAGCGATGTACCATATATTTCCATCTTGATCCGACTGGATGTTTACCACTACCGCCTCTCTATCGTGCTGAAAATGCGTAAAGCTTTCTGTTATGGGATCGTAAATAAAAATTCCAAAATCCGTTCCTGCCCAGATCTTTCCTTGCTTATCTTCAAATAAGCTATGGATATAATTATGGCCTATACTCAAAGAATCGTTCGTATCATGCCTAAATACTTTAAAGGTATAGCCATCGAAACGATTTAATCCATCTCTCGTTCCAAACCACATAAACCCTTTACTATCCTGCAAGCTACAGATCACCGCGTTATTTGACAGTCCATTTTCAACCTGATAGTGTTTAAAATAATAAGGTTGAGAATAGCTTTGCTTTACGAAAAAACAAATAAAGATTACACAGATTAGCTCTTTTATCATAATGGATCATCAAACATAATATTTCTTTTAAACAAGCGCAAAAGCAATTCATCCTGATAGCCCTAAAGAGCTATTAATCGGCAAACAACGAGCAAAATAAATAGGATTTTACTAGGACATTAGTCGGAGCTTATTCGGACCTTGTTCGGATAAAAGCGAAAAAACTCCTATTTATTTACGAACAAGATTTATTTGTTTTCACATTTAATAGATATGTTGTTTGCCTGTAAGTTGGAATCAAAACCCTCGTTGTTTATTCCCTTGAGAAAAAGAAGAGAAAAATTGATACATTATTAAGAACCACAATACAATGAATTGTCGTAATTTGAACGTTCAAGAACCAATTATAGTCGACTATGCGCTGCCAACTTCTTTCATTGCTTTTTCTATGTCTGTTAACTGCAAATTTGCAAGCACAGGCACCTCCATATATTAAGAATCCCATCATCAATAAAGACTTTCCTGACCCTACCATCGTTCCATTTAATGGCAAGTACTATGCTTATGCCACGAACAGTACTGTTCGCGGTAAATTAGCGCATATACAAGTAGCGGTCTCCGAAAATTTACAGGATTGGACCGTCCTTGGAGACGCACTCCCTACGAAACCAACGTGGGCAAACCGTGATTTTTGGGCACCACATGTTTTGTACGATAGTGCTCTTAACAAATATGTGCTTTTTTATTCCGGAGAATCAGGCAAGGGAAAATGTCTTGGCGTTGCTTATGCAAACAAACCCGAAGGCCCCTTTATAGATATGGGGAAACCATTGTTATGTGGTGACGGCTTCGTCAATATAGATCCTATGGCATTTATTGACCCTAATAGCAAAAAGAAATTGCTCTATTGGGGCTCTGATCATCAGGCAATCAAAGTGCAGGAAATGAAAGATGATTGGTCTGCTTTCAAAGAAGGTTCCCTCGCGCAGGATATTGTATACCCTCGCCAGGAAAAAAAATACGACAATTTGATTGAAGGTGCGTGGGTAGACTTCCACAAAGGCTATTATTATCTCTATTATTCGGGCGATAATTGTTGTGGTGTGGAGGCCAGTTATGCTGTCCTTGTTGCTCGTTCAAAGCATCCCAATGGCCCATTTGAACGTTTAGGTGCCAGTCGTTCATCTAACAGTAGTGTGATTTTAGAAAAAGATAGTGCCTGGCTGGCGCCAGGGCATAATTCTATTTTCCGTGATGCAAATGGGCAGACCTATATTGCTTATCACGCTATACCTATTAATTCAAATACAGGAAAACCCGATGCTTATGGGCGGGTTGCGCTCATAAAACCCATCGTATATCAGAAGGGCTGGCCTACTATAGTAGAAAAGGTTAAGCACGACAAGCTAGATACGCTAACCCTAGCTGATCCCACCATCTTCTTTGATAAAGGCATCTATTACCTATATGGAACAGGGGCTAAGAATGGCTTCACTGTTTACACTTCATCTGATCTAAAAACATGGCGAGGTCCTGCCGGAACAAAAGATGGCTACGCTCTTCACAAAAGCGATGCTTTTGGAACGAATGGCTTTTGGGCTCCGCAAGTTTTTAAGCACCAAGGCAAATTCTACATGATTTATACGGCTGATGAACAGCTAGCAATAGCAGAAAGTGATAGTCCGCTAGGTCCTTTTAAACAAGCCGAAAAAAGAGCGTTAAATGGAGATACAAAACAGATCGATCCGTATGTTTTCTTTGATGGAGGAAAAGCTTATATATATTTTGTAAAGTTAAAAGAAGGAAATCGCTTATACGTTGCCGAGCTAAGTGCTAACCTACAAGAAATTAAAGAAGAAACCATTACCCCTTGCTTACAGGCAATTGAACCTTGGGAGAATACCGCCAAGGCCACATGGCCGGTCACCGAGGGCCCTACAGTCATAAAACATAAAAACCTTTACTACCTTCTATACTCCGCTAATGATTTTCGAAATCCAGACTATGCTGTTGGATACGCAACTGCTGTAAGCCCTTTAGGGCCTTGGAAAAAGAGTACAAATAATCCCCTCATTAGCAAAAAACTTTTGGGCGTTAATGGTACAGGCCATGGCGACCTATTTACAGACAAAAATGGTCAGCTTCAATACGTTTTACATACACATTCTTCGAAGGATAAGGTTTCACCAAGAAAAACAGCTCTTGTAAAGTTACAATTCATTAAAGAGGGGGCCGAAGATCATCTTAAATTAGCATCGAAAAAATTAGTTTTTTTGACTATAGATACTCAATAATTCTTAGCGTATCATAAAGAAGCTTTAATTTCATCTCCTTTCTTCTTGATAAGAAAGGAGCAAAGAATCAAGGCTACACAGCCCTCGCTAAAAATGGTTTCCCCACTTGTTCCGTGAAGTCGTTTCGCTACGCTCACTTGTCACAGAACGAACATCACGCTCTGAAACCATTTTATTAACGCTCGTTCTGCGAGGCCGTCCCTTTCTACACTCCAAGGCCATTCTGCCTCCACTCTACCCTTTAAGCCTGCCCGGATAGTCCCTCCGTTTTGCTTAAAATATCACCTAGGAAATTTGCGATTTGCACGTTGATGCACTACCGATGAAGCAAAGTTCAAAGCGATGAGTTATTCACATTTTGTTGATTTTTAAAGGTATTCATGAGCTCCCCCGAATTCTCGGGTTCGGTTTTACGTTACTTTTGCGGAAACCACAAAGTAGCATGAGGGCCTTCAAACAAGCATTTAACGAATAAAAGTGACACGAAAAAGTTCTTATTTAAACACCGGTGCCCTTTGCCCTTCAAAAGAGGCTCCTTTACCTTTAATTTCAGGCCATCCATCGTTCCATTCCAGTTTATCCACCAATAGAATTCGTCTGTCTGTTCCATTCGAAAGATTCCCCTTATCTGCACGAAAGCCATGATACAAAAACCAGTCAGAGCCTTCATCGTCTGTAATAACCCTCGCATTGTGCCCGGTACCCACAAATTTATCGTTCCCTTTAATTAACAAAGTACCTTTGTCTCTTTCTGTAATAGGATGACCTTCCTTATCTAAATAAGGTCCTAATAGCGTTTCTGAACGTCCAACAAGAACGTGGTAGGTACTATTTATGCCCTCACAGCAAGAGCCTTTTGATCCAAAGAAATAATAGTATTGACCTCTTTTATGAATCATAACCGCCTCCCAATCACCTGCTGCTATCTTAGTTTTCTTCTTTTTATCAATAACAGCCTTTCCGTCAGCAGTTAACTCAATGGCGTACGTCCCTTGGGTAGGCAAATCACTAAAACTGCCCCAGAAAAGATATTTTTTCTCCTTCTCTTCAAAAAAGCAAGGGTCGATCGAATTGGGCACATTCACTTCAGCACTCAGAAAAACCTTTCCTTGATCAATAAAATCTCCATTAAGCGAATCAGCTATTGCCAATCCAATTCCCGGATTAGGATCTCCCCAAGTAGAATAAGCATAATACATATAATATTTCCCATTCACCAAATTCACATCCGGAGCCCAGATTCCTCCTTTTTTTTTCCATTTGGGCCTTGTGGTCAATGCATTTTTAACATAACTCCAGCTCGCGAGGTTTTTAGACCTCAACATGGGTACTAAACGCAAACCTTGACCATCTCCCCAATCATCAGCAGTACCAAATGCATAAAAAATTCCCGTTTTTAAATCACGGATAACAGAAGGATCTGCTAAAACAGGTTCAAAAACGGGATTAGTATAGGTTTTATTTGTAGTATCGGGCTTGTTGTTATGCTCAACAGTTCCTGCTTTACAAGCCATACCAAACCCCATAAGAACCAACAACATAAAGCGCTTATTCTGACGAAGGCCCATATTTACTATTGATTAATCGAAAAGACGTATTCAGAACTCGTTTTATATACTTTTCCTGGATCCAATATAATAGAAGGAAAAGCGGGTTGGTTTACCGCATCTGGAAAATGTTGTGTTTCCAATGCTATAGCCGTTCGATAGTCGTCTTTCACGCCATTTTTCAACGTATTTTCACCTTTCATGAAGTTGCCTCCATAAAACTGCAGGCCAGGCTGGTCAGTATAAATGCTCATCACAATGCCACTTTTATCGCCTATCGCCGTTGCAGCCAAGCCATATTGAGCACCTTTCTTCAGCACAAAATTATGATCGTATCCACCGCCGAAAGTCAGTTGCTCATTACGCTCCTCTACCCGACTGCCAATCGTCGTGGTCTTAGTGAAATCAAAGGGTGTACCCACAACCGATTTATTCTCTCCTAATGGTATCAGCGTACTATCCACCGGTGTAAAATTATCAGCATCTATCTGTAATAAATGGCCATTAATACTTCCATTACCTTCCCCATTGAGATTAAAAAAGGCATGGTTCGTTAAATTCACAGGAGTCCTTTTGTCTGTTTTTGCTTCATAGTCAAAGCGTATTCCATTATTTGCCGTTGCAGTAAAAGTAACTTTGACATCAAGATTACCTGGAAAATTCTCTTCTCCATCAGGCGAATGATATGTCAATACCAGCGAGGAGTCACTCGTTTGTTCTGCATCCCAAACAACATCTTGGAAACCTTTTTTTCCACCGTGTAAGGCATTCTGTCCATTATTGGTAAAAATGGTGTATTCCTTACCATCTAATGTAAATTTGCCTTTGGCAATTCTGTTACCTACACGCCCAATAGTTGCTCCATAATAGGGTTCAGTTGAAGTCTTATAACCTTCGGCGCTTGTAAAACCTAATACAACATCTGTAGGTTTACCCTCTTTATCAGGAACCGTAAGCCCTACTAATCTTCCTCCATAATTGGTGATCAAGGCCGTTAAAGCATTATTTTTGATCGTAAAAAGTTTGACAGCTTTCCCATCAAAAGACCCACCAAATTTAGCGGTGTCTAGGGTTGCTAATGCGGTAGCCGTTGTGTCGTCATTACTTTCTTTCCTTTCGTTGCTCCCATTACAGCTAGCAAGGAAAATTATTCCAGCTAAGCCCAAAAATTTAATACTATTCATAGCTTGTATTTATCGTTTTCAACCATAAATATGTAGGAACAGTAAAGCGATCGTTCGGTCGAACGATCGCTTTACTGTTCCTACATATCAATTTATTGTGTCGCTTGATAAAGTGACTGATGTAATTGATTCAATGTTGCTTCCGGTATTTTAATAACCTTCCGGTCATAGGTCATCATTCCATTTGTTTCCACCTCCACATCTGTGGTCTGTGTGTAAACACCGGCTGATAGTCCCAATGGAATAAGTTTCTTTAAATCATCCATGAGTCGGGTATAGCGTTTCAATAATTCGTCATTATTCTTAAAATTTTGATAGCCCCAGTTATCCTTCTGTTGCCAAGTATGCCCTTCCACTGGCAATCCTAGACCACCAAACTCGCCCAATACCAATACTTGCTTGTCTCCAAAAATTTCGGGATCAGGCATCGAAGGATCAGGGTAGTTATGTATATCTAAAATATGTCCTGTCTTTAGGAAATTACCCCCACTTGCACTATTTACTAAACGAGAAGGATCGTTCTGCATAGTCCACTCCGTAATTTCTTTCGTTTTAAACTGCCCCCAAGCCTCATTAAAAGGTACCCAAACAACAATACTCGGATAATTATGCAAAGCCTCCATAATTGATTTCCATTCCTTTTTATGATAGGCTTCCGATTCGGCAGAGCGCTCCTTGTCTAAATTAAATCCAGAAATTTGACCAACACGGTTATCCCAACGGTTCCCTCCTAAGTCGCCACTTGGCATATCTTGCCAAACCAGCATACCTAAGCTATCACAATGACGATACCAGCGTGCAGGCTCTACCTTAATATGCTTACGGATCATATTAAAGCCCATCCCTTTCGTTTTAATAACATCGAACAAAAGGGCTTCATCTGTTGGTGCTGTATAAAGACCATCTGGCCACCAGCCCTGATCAAGCGGACCATATTGGAAAACAAACTTGTTATTTAATAAAAGACGTTGAATACCTTTGCTATCTTTAGCCATAGAAATTTTCCGCATGGCAAAATAACTTGTTACCTCATCCACTACTTTTCCTTTTCTTATTAAAGAGATTTTAAGATCATATAAGTGAGGACTGGTAGGCGACCACAGTTTAGCATTTGCTATTGGAAGACTTGCTTCCGCACCCACTTCAATAGTCTTTTCGCTTACAGTTTTCCCAGCGTTTTGTGCAACTATTTTTAATTGATCGCCAGCCATACCACCTTCTACAATTGCAGAAAATTTAAGTTGCTGCTGATCAACATCGGGCGTTTGTTTCGTTTGAGCAATGAAGGTTTTAGGTACGCTCTCCACCCATACAGTTTGCCAGATACCCGTTACCGGAGTATACCAGATACCTTCAGGATTTTTAACTTGTTTACCTCTTGGTTGTGGACCGTCATCTGTTGGATCCCAGACCCGGATAGCGATCTCTTGCTTTTTACCCTTTTTTAACTGCTTTGTGATGTCGAAATAAAAAGGATCAAAGCCACCTTCATGGCTTCCTACTTTATTGCCATTTACGTAAACATCACACTGCCAATCTACCGCTCCAAAATGCAGCAAAACCTGATCTTTATTAACAGATTTTGCTAATTCAATGGTATTTTTATACCACAGTACTTGCTCTTTTCCTACCGTTTTCCCTACACCCGATAAGGCTGACTCAACAGCAAAAGGCACTAGAATCTGCCCATCAAATTTGGCAGGCAAATTATTTGTTGATTTAGGCGTAATAGCATATTCCCAAATTCCATTTAAATTCTGCCAGTTATTTCGAACCATTTGCGGCCGTGGATATTCCTTCAAAGGTTTTGAAGGATCTACCTGCTCTGCCCAAGGCGACATAATTTTGCCAGCAACAGGCTTCCAAGTAGTTGTTTGTGCTTTTGTTAATTGAAATGGTACTGCCAGTACTACTATCATCAGTAACTTCCGGATCATGCTTGTATCTATTTAAGAGTATATATGTTTGTTATTTCTTTGCTGCTAATGACTTTATGAATTGAACTTCCTGTTCATTAAAAGGTGTTCCATCTTTTCTCAAAATATCATGAAACCATGTTGCAGGTTCGCTATTATAGCTTTTTTTCCAACTATCCCAGGCATAAATTGTCTGCGTCTTGCCATCCACAAAACCCCAATTGTATGCACCCACATTATATTTTTTGGCTATTGGTAGACTGCCTTCGAATGTGCTCTTATTTGGCCGTGCCATATATTCCGTACACAGTAATGGCCTTCCGTATTTTTGCAGTTGTTTGATGCGTGATTCAAATGAAGCGGGATCCTCATAATTATGGAAAGATATAATGTCAGATTCATTAAGCTGTACCTTTTGTATAGCGGTTAAAGACGCTTCGTCCGACCAATCTCCACCATCCCATAGGCCCGAAGTGAGTGGCTGTATAGGGTTTGCGGCCCTTGCCCAACTGAAACTTTTCTCTAGTAAGGGAAGTACATACTTCTCTTTATCTTTTAACTCCACTTTTCCATAGGAACTTGTGTTCGGGTTGTTCGGTTCATTCCAGACATCCCATCCCAGAATTCGCTCATCCTTTGCAAAATGCTGCACAACTCCTTTAACATAGCGCTCCAATCTGGGGTACTGTGTTGAATCTTTTAATACATCTGCACCCGGACTTTGTACCCATCCCGAATTGTGAACATGAGGTTTAGGGGCGCGTTGCTTTCCTAAAGCTGGAAAAGGATCCCAGCAGGAGTCAAAAAACACAAAAAGTGGCTTAATTTTGTGCTTATGGGCTATCTCTAGGAAAACGTCCATTCTTGTTAGAAACCCTACACTATCCTGCTCATACAACAGATCGTGTAAATATACACGCATGGTATTAAAGCCTAAATCTGCAGCCCAGCCTAATTCTTTATTGATCGTTAAGGTATCAAAAGTTTCTGCTTGCCACATCTCCAACTGGTTGATGGCCGTACTCGGGCTAAAGTTACTGCCTATCGGCCAATCCTCCCCTCCGTACCATTTATTTGCCTCTTCGGTCGTCCATTTAACACGTTGGGCTATCGTGTCTTCATTCTGATGTGCCTTTTTTTCACTTTGCGATGTGCAACGGATAAAACAGATGCCAATTGCTATAAGAAGACATAATTTTAATGCAGATATTCTCATAAAGTTTTAATTGATTATCGATTGACCTGAAGTTCATTCAATGAACCTCAACTTTTTCAAAGAAAGCAAATCTGATAAAGAATACAAAAATGTAGCGTTTCAATCTTTCTATATATTGTCTCAATATCGTTTTATTATCACTTTTGCTTGATCAAAAGTTGAGCAAAAATCAAGGCTACACAGAATAGCTAAAAATGGTTTCCCCGACTTGTTCCATGGAGCCGTTTCGCTACGCTTCACTTGTCATAGAACTAACCTCACCCACCGAAACCATTTTTCGCCGCTCATTCTGCGAGGCCACCCTGTCCTACGCTCCAGAGCCCCGTTTTCTGATCTGTAGCAACTTTATACTACTCCGTGACTCGAAACGGTTACTTGCTCGCAATAGCACTCCGTTTCGGGTGAAATGCTGCCTTAGCTAGTTGCGGCGTGCAGGTGGAAGCACTACCGTTGTAGCAGCTAGGTACAGCAGCGAGTTTTGCTCCATTTTTGCGGCCAAAAATGGAAAGCCATAAACAAAGGCGGATTGCCTAGGAAATTCCTGACAATACCGCCTTCTTACCTATAATTGACCAATCAAAAAGTTTACTCCATCTCTTTTTGCAACATCTTCACAAAGTACCCACCTACTACCGAGCGTGCTCTAAATCCTACCGACTTACCGTCGGTTGTTTCGTGCCAATCACTCAAAGGAATACGATCCGTCGTTTCATTAGCATACTTCCACACCGGATCTACGAACGTTTGAAAGTCTGCATCGGGGGCTAATGTAGCAGTCCACAAAATCCAATCAGATTTCGTATAAGTCTTTCTGCTATCAAGCGGTAATCCGTAAAGCTCTTGCTTCGTTTTATAATAAGCAATTTCCTTTTCCACTACTTCCTTAGGAAAGATATTCAATTTCAACAATTTGTCCCATATCATGTTATATTTTTGGCTCCAGGTATCTTTCTGTCCAAATGCAAGCCCGTAATGGTCCCCGTCATTGGCCAGTTCCATCCATTTCTTTGCCATGGTTCTCGCTAGTTCAAAATGCTCTTTCGCTACATCGTCTTTATGTAGCATTTCGGCTAGTTTGGCATAGGATGCAATACCCATGATAGCTTTTACGGAGAGATTCGCATTTCTTGCTAAATGACCAGCAAAGTCGTCTGTACACAATTGATTTGCTGGATCTAACCCTTCCTTTTTAAGAAAATCGGTCCAGGTAGTTAATGTTTTCCAATGCTTTTCAGCGAAATCCGCATTACCGTCTCTAACAGCAACTGCAGCAGTTATCGTAAGCATATTGCCCGCCTCTTCTACTGGCATATCCTCCCCATACGTTTGTCCGTTAGCCAGTGGGTAAGTGCCTACATCATGGGCGGGGAAAGGTTTACTCCACTTCCCACTTTCGGAATATTCGTAAATAAACCGTAGTAGCCCCTTAGCCAATTCAGTATTATACAATAAAAACATCGGTGCGGATGGGTATGTTATATCCACCGTTCCAATAGATCCATTGGAGAAATTTTCTTTGGAAAAAAACAATAACTCTCCATTTGTATTTGCTACCACTTTATGCGCTGCAATCGCTTGACGATAGGCCAGGTTACATAAGTCGGCATACTTTTCTCCACCAGCTTTCTTGGCATCTGCCGTTAACTTTGCATCAAATGTTTTGCATGCCTCCATGAGCTTAACATAATCCTGCTGTGCCGCATTCAACATATCTAATGCGGTCGTCTTTCCATCTCTGCGCCACCATGGCCGCAGGTTTTTCCCGAAATATTGTACCGAATATTCATCGTCATAACCAACCGTAACATGTTCGGATATAGGATCCGAAACTTTACCTAAATCCATTTCTACACCAACCAATATGTCACCCGCATAACCGCTTGATGCACCTGATTTATTTCCTTTACCTGCAAGAGCCGCTACAAAGTCTTGTAAGTTATTAGGCATAGCTTTCACCGTTGGCTTCTTGTCTACTGCAAGGTAAGCCTTACCCCAATCAATCCGTACATTATCACCCTTCTTGCCTAGTATTGCCTGACTGGTGGTTCCAACCGATTGTATCAGTTGATTATCCCCATTTTCCAAAGCTGTTTTCACTTCCTGATTTGGTTTGTCTGAACTAATCAGGCCCGACATTGCAAACCAGAGCTTTACATCATGTTGCTTACCATCTGAAGAAGCAGTCTTAAAGGTAACGTAGGAAGCAGGCCTCGCAAGTATTTCCACTTGATCTATTAATAAAGGAGAAGTAAATGTTAAATCAAGTGTTACGGCGCCTGCATCGAATGTATAAGCCGTTTGTGTTGCGGTTAATTTAACAGCTTTTTGTGCCGCCAATTTAGTATCTAGTAATTGACGTTCGCGCACCAATCCCACATCAATGAATGCGCCTCCACGATCATTTCTACAATGAACGGCTAGCACATTTTTTCCTGTTTTGAATGCTCTCCGTCCTGCTTCACTAATATCTTTTTGGGTATAATCTAATAAAAAGTTTTCATCTTCATAAATCCGCTCACCGTTTAAGAAAACTTCTACCGCATCATCATGACTTATCAAAAGCTTCACGTCATTTTCGATCTCCGCCAGCGTGAACTCTCTACGATACCAAATCTCTTTATCATATAAAGAAGCAGGTTTCATAGGATTATCACCAGAATTATCGCCAAAAGGCGCCTCCCCTTGTTTCCATGACTGATCGGCAAAATCGCCCTTCTCCCAACCTGCATCTGGCTGCTTGTAGGTATAACGTACCGAGTATGGCTTCTTTTGTGCTGTTGGCACTATATCTTCTATTACGGAAAGTGGCTTGCTCGCCAACTGATAGATTTGCCCATCTACCTGAGCAAGTGCAATTAGCGGCTGATCTGCACCTGTCCAATGCTTTGTCTGCTGCGTATTTAAGGTATCACCAAAAGACCATATACTAAGATAAGGATCATGCGTTATCAAGGGATACGCAGGTGCTCTCAACGTAGACTCTGCAGATTTCTCAGAAGATTGTTTTGTCGGGCTGTTCGTACAACTGACGAGTACACCTAGCCCTATCAAAAAGCAACTAAAAGTTATTTTATTCATCATTTTTTTGTTTTAGTATCTTTATATCCATGTAAATTTATGGTACCTGTTGATTAGCCTATTTTATTTTCGCCCCATTTACCCAACTAGTCTGTGGGCGCAGATAAGATAAAATCAAATGGTTCATCTCTATTTACAGTCAATGTTCCATTCTCAAATTTTAGCTCCGCTACTTGGGCGGATGACCGTCTCAGTTCGTAAGGCAGCACGCCGATTTCATTATTATCCGATTTTCTATGCTCCTTTCTTCCAGGATGGGTAAAGTAAAAGACATAGGCTTTATCTTTTAGTACAATGACATCACCATGCGCCCCAGTCGGTGTGTCGTCTGGCCTACTTCCCTTCGTATCCAATATTCTCCCCTGTTTTTCCCAATGCTGTAAGTCTTTTGAACGATATACACGCATTCCAGCCCATTCATCAGTTAACAGCCAATAGTAGCCTTTATACGCAAAGACTTTCGGGCCTTCCTGGCCTTTTCCTGGAAAAATAGGCTTCCGATTTGTCTTCCATGTCTTTAAATCACTACTTTCTGCCATGAGCATATTTCCAGCGGGGTTTGCTTCATCTTTATACCACATTCGCCACAAGCCTGTGCGATCTTTAAACAAACTAGCGTCGATTACCTTTTCTGAAGTGAGCGTTGGAAAATCTAAAAATTCCCAATCCCATAGATTTGTACTTACGTAATGAGCCATCTTTGCTTGTCCACCCCAATGGTTTCTCACCCCCTTTATGTAAGCCAGGTACATATGATACTTCCCATCATGATACACTACATCGGGTGCCCAAAAGGTATTTTTGCCTTTTTCAAATTCAAGGTCAAGTGTTCCCCGATAAACCCAAGTTTTGCCTTCATCCGAAGTCGAAGCAATGCCAATAGCGGTTCCATAGCAATATGCAACATCGGCAGCATCTGTATTCGCTCGGCGCTGTGTGTAAAGCATCCACCAGGCTTTTTCATCCTTATTGTAGATGAGCGTCGGATCTGCCACACCATCCGTAATAGGATCACGAAATAAAGGAGCTGGTGCTACATGATTCGTTTCTTGTCCATACGCGTTACTGCCCATCGCCGCAATCAACAACGTTACAAAACCTAAAAAATGTTTTCTGATCAGCCTCATTATTAAAATCAGTTATTTAACACAGGAAAAGCAGCGATTCTTAGCCTTGCAGCGCCCATGGGAATAAGTGTTATCTCTTCTTCAGGCGATGCTGACGTTACCGGACTTTGCGGTAATACACCCGTAAGCCCATATTGATCAATTTTCCATTCAGGTAGGCGCTTCCCTTTCGCTTTGATGCTTACCGGCACATTTTCTTGCGAAAAGGGGAAATCATCTTTGGGCCATTCCTTACGTTCTATTTTAAAGCTATCTTCAGGCTTATGTTGATCGAAAAGCAATCCGTAGTTCCAAGGTGAGGCGGGCAGGATTTCGAAAGATGGCCATTTATCGGGGTCAGCCGTTTCTTGCCATTTTGAATCGCCAATTGCCGAAGCCTTGCTATCTTTTTTAACAAAATTCTCTTTAATTTTCAGCGAATAGGTTAATGGCCCGTGGTTGAGACTCACACTATTTTTATTCTTCTCCCATGTGTTTACCTTCATTTTCATAGGTAAAATCAATGTAACCCGATCTCCATCTTTCCAGTTTCGCACTATTTTAGCATACGAACCAGGCTTAAACGTCTCTTTGCTTTCCTCTCCATTGATCATCACTTTGGCTGTTTCAGACCAAGTGGGTATGCGCAGGTAGTAAGGGAAAGCCACCTCATCCTTCGTGTGGATAGTGAAATCAATCTTATCTTCGAAAGGGTAATGTGTAGTAGCGTCTATCGTTATCTCTTGACCATTTGCAACCTTAACATGTATACTTGCTTCACTATAGAGCAATGCTGCTACGCCATTATCTGGCGTAGCCATAAAGAGGTGTTCGGCATAATAAGGCCAACCTTGCGCATGATTATGTTGGCAACATCTTGAGCTGAAAGGGTTCATCATGAGAAAAGGACCATTATTGTCGATACCCGGATGGTGATTTTTGCTATCACTGATAGACATATTAGGACTTGTAATATATCTTAAGGCCTTGAAATCGGGCATTACCGCAGCCGGATAGGTATTAAAAGCCACGTCTTCTGCATGGTCTGCCCAAAATGGATCACCCGTAATGCCCATTAAGATTTCGTCGGATGCCATTTGCTCCACCATGCCGCAGGTTTCTACCCCCTGCCGTGGATCGGTATAACCTTCGCGGGCATTTTCATCTGCCCCAAACATACCGCCTGGTACATTCCCATATTTGGCACGTATTAACCGGAAGTCATTATAAGTTGCCTCTAAATCTGCCTTGTTTCCAGTCTGCAAATAATAAGTTGCCGGCTCTCTAAAACATTGTGCAATATTTACATTGTGCCAGTTAGGTAAATTATTTGGCTGACGCCAATCGGCCGTATTTTTATGAATTTTATTGGCCAAATCGAGGAGCCATTCCTTTCCTTCCGTACGATTGTACAACCAGTAAATGCTATATAGATTATCTCCACCACGGCTGTTTTCCCAATAGTCTTTTAACAACAAACTATCGGGTAATTGATTTTGCCAGGCAAAATATTTTTCCATGAAAGGCAGTACCCTTTCATCCTTGCTGTACTCATAGTAAGATTGCAGGCACCATAACATAATCATGTTACCCCAAAGGTCTGGTTTGCCGTTCTTCAGTACTTCCGGTCCAAAATAACCATCTTCCCTTTGGCTTTCCAAGGCAGCATTTAGCCATACCTTTGATTCATCAATAATCTTTTTGTCGTTCAATATATACCCCAGATTGGCATAACCCTTTAACCAATAAGGAACTTCCTCCCAGCCATGATCACCGGTGCCATCTTTACTTAACCATGCATTATTTTCTTTTGCTAACCACGCACTTATCTCGCCCAAGTGACCTGTTAGCCCCTCCTGTTGGAGCGATAGGTATTTCTTTAACCAACCCTTAGGCTGAATGCTACCTACTGGCAGTTTAATAAAATTCAGCGCTTTTAAAGGCTTTTTATTGACTACATAATTACTGTTGATTATAGCAGTATCTGGACGATCTACATTCGTGATCTCTTCATGATTACTGCTGCAGGCGCTCAGAACAAGTATTGCGGTTATTAAAGAAAAAAACGTTTTATACATCATATTTTAGTTATAAGGATTTCGGCCGTACAATTTGAACCAGATAGCATGTTGGATTAAAATCCTAGAGGATTAGAAATCCAACATGCTTACAAAGATAAAAATATAGGCTTGCGGAAGCTTCGAAATTATGCAAACCATCAATATTCCATTGTTTATTTCAACTTAATAACAGGCGAATAGATCCCTTGATCGGCTCCCTTTGCCCAAACACAAACACGCCCGAATAGTGCTTTTGCTTCGAGAACCTTCGCATTATCTGCAAATTCGGCACTTAAGTTAACAGGACCGGTTGTTAGATCAGTTGTAAATTCTTTTCGCATCAGATTAAAGCCATCATCTACAAAAGCAGTAGCATTAAGCAATAATAATACGCGATCAATTTCGGCGTTATCCACAATCTTGTTGATCGTAAAAGAAGTATTCATTGTATTGCTTGCTAACGAAATGGCTGCATCTGAGATGGTAAAAAATGGTGTGACTTCCAGATCAATGGATGTAGATCCTCTTAAATCCACCACGGTAGTGTCGCGACTGTTTACCCATGGTCCATTTCCATCTCTGGTAACTAACTTATATTGCCCATCGAACAATTTGGCAGAAAAGCTACCATCTTGCCCAACAAAGACCTCTATGGGGTCCCGTTTGGCATAACCGTCCTGATAGAGCTGCAAACGTACTCGCTCATCTGTTCCCCTAACATTCAAAGCCTGCCCTTGATAGACCACTCTTCCGGAGAGTGTAGCTTCCGGTGCCTCGTAGTTATCCTTACCGCATCCCAACAGAGACAAAAACACGATGCAGAAAACCCAATTTATTACGTACTTTTTCATATTTTATTCGTATTACTGATATGGATTCTTAACTAATTTAGGGTTGTTGTTTAACCAGCTGTTATCCAATTCACTGTAATAATGACGGACTTCAAAATTCAGTGGATTCGGATAAATAAAGTTCATGTTTTTTACCTCAAAAGCCCATTTACCGTTCTCTGGGCTTCCGGGAGCTACCACACGATAAGGCCATAAGCCTCTGCGACCAGCTTTTTCGTTGCTTGAACCACCCGACCAAGTTTTATCAGCTAAACGCCAACGTAACATATCCCAATAGCGATGATCTTCAAAGGCAAATTCCACTCGATTTTCATGTACAATGTTTTCGAAGGTCAGTATCGTCAAAGGCTGTACTCCGGCCCGCGTCCGTACCGCATTAATATTTGCCAGTGATACAGCATTACTTCCACCATTCAATTCAAATGCGGCCTCTGCAGCAATGAGATGAGCCTCGGCTATACGGAAACGGGGTTCCCACATTTCAGAACCTCTTCCGATCGTACCAGCGCCAGGTGTTTCATCCAAGAATTTGCGAATGCCGAAACCCGTTTTATTCACTAAGCGTAGCGATGAGCTAAAAACAGGGCCATTGGCGGAAGTGATTAAGTTTCCTTGCGCATCACTGCTATTTGCTGCCCCTTCGCGTTTAATCCATTGACCATCCTGCTGATTCAATTGACCAGCTTGGTACACCACTTCGGTATTCGCAAATACAGATCCGGGATACAAGATAGTACCACCCAAACGCGGATCTCGCTGTTCAAATAACTCACTAGCTGTATTGAAGAATTTTGGTGTCCCACTAAGACTTCCCACATCAAATTTGCTACCTACTCCCGGAGTTGTCGTGTTAATGAGTTCAAACTCTTCTGCTAAATTCAACAATACGGATAAATAACTTGTGTTCGCATCTTGTGCCATGGATGCCGGTAAGTTGCCTGTGGTAAAGCCGTGTGTCTGACCAGGAAAAATATAATCTCTGGCCCAAATGACTTCTGTATTAGCATCCTTCATGCAAACCGCTTCGTAAAAATTTCGGGCTTTGTCGTCCGGGCGTTTATCTTGTAAAGCATAAGGGCCTTGTTCGATAACTTCTGTAGCAGCATCCAAAGCCTGCTGATAGTAGCTCTCCGCCTTACTCCGCTCAATTCCTACCTCTCTTCCGGTGGTCTGTATGGGTGCAGGCATCTGACTGTTGTATTTTGCCAACGACCCAGCATATAAAGCAGCGCGCGCTTCTAACATTTTAGCCGTCCATTTATTAGCTCGAGCCGAATTGGTAGTTTTCTCGCTCGTCATCAGACTCGCGATAGCATGGCATTCGCTAATGATATAATCATACGTTGCAGCCTCTGTGGCCCGCGGACGTTGTAATGCTGTTACATCGTCTCCTGGTGTAAAATCAAATACTTCATCCCCAACTAATGGCATTCCCCCCAAACTTCGGCACATATTAAAATAGTACCAAGCACGAATCAGCCGTGCCTCCCCGAGTAGAGGAGCCTTCTCCGTGTCAGATAGGACAGTGGTTTGATTCAGTCCCTGCAAAAACTGATTGATATTACGAACCAGCTCATAATCGTATACGCGCCAACGGTTACGGTCAAAAGTATTCACTTGATCGAAGTCATATTTAATCGCCTCGTCTATCGTCGTATAGTCATATTGTTCTCCACCGGCTCTTTGCCCCCATTGATAATATTGATCGGTCGTATTGGGCTTTAACCCACGACTGAGCCGCTCATAAAAATTGGCTAAGACTGATTTGATGAGGTTTGGATCACTATAAACTTCATCATTAGGAAGTATTGTATCTGGCTTTTGCTCTAAAAAATCACTGCATCCGTTGCCTAAAAGTATGCAGGCTAAACCCACTATATAAAAATATTTTCTTTTCATTGTTCTAGAATTGAAGGTTCAAACCTAAATTATACATACGCATGGTAGGAAATCCCAAGCCATTCTGATCTTGTTGCTCTGGGTCGACCCCTTGTACATTACTAATAGCAAATAAATTTTGTCCGGAAACATACACCCTAACGCTGGATATTTTTGCTCTATTTAACCAATCTTTAGGCAGGTTATACCCAAACTCCAAGTTACGCAACTTGACATAACTAACATTATGTTTCCAGAAAGTACTATTCCAATAATTACTGTGATCACCTTGGTTCAACCGCACCATTGGATATTTGCCAGGTATGATTTCGCTATTAGGATCCCATATATCTGCCAAATGCCATGCATCCTCGAATACGTTTTTAGGATTATTGCCATTATTCTGAAAGGGTACGGCTTGTTCGTATCGTTGGTACCAAGAAGAAAGGGCTGAGCCAGAAAAGTCGAAAGCCAGATCAAAGCCCTTATAATTAAAGGCGAAGTTTAAACCAAAATTTAAGATAGGTGTCGCATCCTCACGAAATCCAATTGGTCTTTCGTCCATACTATTAATCACACCGTCGCCATTTAAGTCCTTATATTTTATGTCACCAGGCATCAAAGTGGTATTTCCTTTTCGGTCATTATCAATGGGATAATTTGCTATTTCTTCCCAGCTCTGGAATTGGCCATCTGCCTCCAGCCCCCAATTCAAGTGGCCGAAACGCTGATAAATACTATTTCTGTACTCATCCCAAGAATTGCTACGTCGGTTATCATACTGCTTCCAATCATAGAAACGCGCGTAGGTGACATTTCCACCAATACTATAATTAAGTTCATTGATATTATCAGACCAACGAATCGCGGCATCAAAGCCTTTATTTACGTCAGAATTCAAGTTTTCATTAGGTAATAGAAAACCGAGTTCAGAGGGCAATAACACATCATAACGTGCCGCAGGCAAACCATTCCTTCTGCGATGGAAGAAAGAAAGCTCTCCAGTTAAGCGACTTTTAAACATGGAGATATCCAATCCCACGTCTAATATGGTTGATTTTGTCCAAGATAAAGTAGTAACAGGCAGGCCCCTAGGTTTAGATCCGATGACATATTCACCATCAATTACGGAGGCTCCTTCTCTATAATCATACCCTGGTAAATAATCAAAAGCGTCATAACCATCCACGTTATCATCCCCTACTAAACCATAAGATCCTCTGATTTTTAAATTATCAATTAGATTATTCACCCCATGTCCTTTCCAGAATTTTTCTTCCGAAATTCGCCAACCAACTGAAGCAGAAGGAAAGAATCCCCAACGATCATTGGGTGGGTATTTCCAAGAGCCATCATATCGACCAGATAACTCCAATAGATATTTACTTTCATAGTTATAATTGAAGCGCCCCATCCAACCGATACGTGCCTGCGTATTATTACCACGATCATCAAATGATCTAAATTCATCAAAATTTATTAGGTTCAGGTTATTGGATGTAGGTCTACTAACGATCCTACCCTCCGGATCACTACGCTTAATCGTTTCCATACCAACAATGGCATTAACGGCATGACCTCCGAACGTTTTATCATAGGCTAATTGGATATTGGAGGTGATTTCTTCTACCTGCGCATAAATACGTTCCCGGTAAGGATCCGACATGGTATAATCGACAGGATAAGTATCAGTTGCCGGGTCGTACCGATAGAGATTATATGTAAATTCCTGATTATCAAACTTTCTAGTCGCATAATAATAACCCCCTAACATTTTAGCCTTCAATCCAGGCATAATTTCATATTCTGCATTTGCTTGCAATTGAATATTTCGCCAAGTGTCGGTCATACGGCCAGAGTTTTCGTAATTTAAAACGCCGAAATTCGTTTGTACATCATCGCCAGGACGTTGCGGGTAAAGAGGGTTATCGTTAGCATATGGCCTTCTTGTAGGTAGATTCCTGAGCACTGCGAAGCGAGGTAACCAATAGTCGTCACCACCTGGCACACCTGGGTTTTCACGTTGCTCTATTCGTCCGTTCATTCTAAAACCAACCTTGAGACGGTCATTGATACGCGATTCCACGTTCATCTGAGCATTCGTCCGGTCAAAGCCGCCATAATTTTTTATTGTTGCATCCTGTTGTAGCCGACCTACCGAGATATAGTAATTGGATTTCTCCGAGCCCCCAGTAAAATTGGCATTTAAATAATATTGTGGTGCAGACTTCCAGATATAATCTAACCAATCGAAGCCCTGATATCCTTTCTCTGTACCAGCCATCCATTTTTCATATTCTTCCGGAGAATAGCTACGCTGTTCGCCTCTCAATGTTTCTCCCTGCACATAGTTATGTACATACGTTTTGGCATCGGCTGGGTCGACAAACTTAAAATTGTCCTGCATACCATAATAACTGTTGATGGATACCGTATTCTTTGAATTTGTACTTCCTTTCTTAGTAGTGACCACGATAACCCCATTAGCCGCACGGACCCCATAAATAGAAGCAGAAGCATCTTTTAATACCGAGATAGACTCAATATCGTTAAAATCCAAGTTATTGAACTGTCCCCCGTCGGACTGTATCCCGTCGATTACATACAAGGGATTTCCCATATTTCGGACTTGAATCTGCGTTGTAGAACCCGGACGGCCATCTGTTTGCCGTGTATTTAAACCTGCCACCTTACCTACCAAGGCACCAGAAACGGTGGGAGCAGAAGACCGAGCAATATCCTTAGATCCGATTGTTGCAATGGCCCCTGTCAAAGTGGCTTTCTTTTGAGAGAGTCCAAACCCTGTAACGACCACTTCTTCCAAAGATTGATTATCCGGTTTCATGGTAACCCTTACTTCATTACTTTCTCCCAAGGTAATCGTCTGTGCTACATAACCTATATAAGTAACTTCTAATATAGCGTTCGTACTAACAGTCAAGATAAACGCACCATTACTATCAGTGGTCGCTCCATTATTGGTACCTTTTTCTTTAATGCTCGCCCCTATGATGGGCTGATCTGCTTCGTCCAAGATTACACCTTTTATTTCTCGCTGTTGCAGCCGACGTTCGTCCGCGGGAGCTAGCTCAATAGAAGTCGCATATCCGAATGCACCTGTATTCGTCCCTATTAAAAATATAAGCAGGCAGGAAAATTTACATAGTCGACTGCTTAAACTTGGCATTAAGGAAAGCCCCTTTTGTAAAAAAATGCACTCACTCATTCTGGTTTGTACAAAATCAGAAATACTAAATTTAAAAAATCGAAAAATGAGGGGAGGCTTTCTTAAAGAACACCATCTGTAGAATAAACTACGTGCATGATAACGTATCTTTCTCGTCATAAGAATTTATAAGTTAATTGGTTTTTTATTAATCAGTCAGCTTGTTCTAACGCATTTTTAGAAAAACGATTTAGCAAGGCAGATCATCATATTCAGTTATTTATTAGTTTTTTCTTAGCAATTCAAAGAAAACGATTTAGCAACGAGATTTTAGGCTGTTTTTGTGTCAATAGTTCGTCAATTTGTCTCATAGAATTATTCCAACAAAAGACTTCATTTTTTGCTATAAACAGGGAAGACGGACATAGGAGATAAAAAAGAAGGGGTATTCGGTAATAACGAGCCCGACGGGATATCGGGCTCATTATTACAAATCTATTTCATTGCTGTGCAGACATATAGACCTCTCCATTTAAGTCGAGGTGACGTAAAGAAGCAAATTTGAGACAGCCTATTTATTCTAATATCAATTCTATAACCGGAATTTCAACGTTGGGTTTTACTACCGGCAAATCCATAATCAGATCCGATTCTCCAGCGGTAATGGTCATATGTGAGCCAGGTTCCGTTCTCGACGTGTACTTGACTTCAGAACCATCATGTAAGAACTGCGCGTATTTCACCTTTCCCTTAAGCCCCGGAAGGTACAGCGTTTTAAATGGCCATTGTAAAAGATGAACATATAAACGTTTCGTATCAGGATTATAGGTTAAAAAGCAATTGTCTGGCTTTTTAAATTCTTCAGGAGCAGCTGTACAACCATAAATAGATCTACTATTGTACTTCATCCAATCTCCTAAACCCTCCAGTCTTTCAGTCGCCCTATCATCAAAATAACCTCGAGCAGTCGGTCCGACATTTAGGAGTAGGTTTCCACCTTTACTTACCACTTCTATTAACATGGCGATTAGCTGATTGGTACTTTTCCAGGTGTTTTCATCTCTATGGTATCCCCACGATCCTGAGAAAGTTTGACAAGTTTCCCAAGCAACCCGTTTTCCGTTTTCCTCTGGCCATTTATTTGGCATGAATTGTTCTGGTGTTCGGTAATCCCATCCCCAATCACCCTCGTTTAAGTCTAACCGATCGTTAACAATGATCTCTGGCTGCAACTTTTTGGTTAACATAAGGATCCCTTCGCTGTCCCAATCTTCATGTCCCTTTCCATCTTTACCGGGGTATGAAAAATCATAAAACAATAAATCTATCTTTCCATAGTTCGTTAAGAGCTCCGTAATCTGATCTTTCATAAACTGACGATATTTATTCATATCACGTTTACTATTAGATTCCCTTGCTTCTTTATTATTACGCATAGCATGCGTACCATCAACAGTAAAATCTGGGTGGTGCCAGTCTATTAAGGAGTAATAAAAACCTATCTTTAATCCTTCAGCGCGACAAGCTTCCACAAATGGTTTCAATAAGTCTCTCGCTGCCGGCGTATTCGGCGCTTTATAATCACTTACTTTGGTATCCCATAAGCTAAATCCCTCATGATGCCGTGCCGTAATCACCACATATTTCATTCCGGCCCTTTTAGCATAAGCTGCCCACTCTTTCGGATTGTATAGATCTGGATCGAACAAATTAAAATAGCGCGCTTTATAATCTTCGGTACTAATTTGTTCTTGCTGCTGCACCCATTCATGCCGTGCGGGTACTGCATATAGCCCCCAATGAATAAACATACCAAAGCGATCGTGTCTCCACCAGGCCATCCGCTTATCTTTTTGTTCTTTGGTTTCCTTCGCCCACTCCGGAGCGTTACTTTGTGCTTGTGCATTCCCTAAGGATAAACACGTCATCAATAACAGATATAATATACAGGTTCTCATAACATAATTTAGTTTGTACATAATTACGCATCCCAACCTATATTACATGTAGTTATTTTAGCATAGTATTGAGCTATTTTGACAAGTAACTATTTAGTTTTTCGACTAGATTCTCTTATAATAAGGTCAGAGTCTAGCAAAACTTGTGTTTCGTCCTGTTTCGGATGACTTATCTGATTTACTAAAATTTTCACGGCTTGCCGCGCTACTTCAATCAATGGTTGTTTCACATAAGTGAGCGGGCAATAAAAAAAATCAAAAGCGTCACCTTCATCAAAACAAACAATGGCAACGTCATCAGGTATCTTTAAACGTTTGTTGTTTAGAAATTTCAGACCGTATATGGAAAGCGTATTGGTAGCGAAAAACAGTGCATCAATTGTCTGTCCCCCGTTTATTAATGATTCTATCTGTTTTTGTATCTCTAGCTCAGCGTGATCATATGCAACCTCAAATAGTAGGGGCTTAACTGATTTCACTTTATGATCCTTAATTGCCATTGTGTAACCTTTAATGCGTTCTTGCATGTGGATCAAATTGCTTTTGTAGGCAATCATCGCAATCCGCTTATATCCATTATTAATTAAATGGCTAGTAGCCTGATAAGCTGCTTTGAAATTATCGGTAATAACATAATTTGTTTTGATCTCTGGAAAATACCTATCAATTAACACAAAGGGGATATTCGATGCATTTAAGTAATTTATCTGCGCTTCGGTGTGCTCGGTTGGAGCAATGATAAATCCGTCAACTTGTCGCTTAATCAATACATCCATTAAATCCTGTGATTTTTCCGCATTCTCGTCCGAGCTACCAAAAATCACCGTATAATTGTTCTTTTTTGCCTCGTCTTCAATTGTTCGTGCAATATTGGCAAAAAAGGGATTGGATATATCAGCCACTATTAAACCGATAGTAAATGACTTCCCACTTTTTAAACTTTTTGCGATCTGGTTTGGCTGATAGTTCAGTTCTGCTGCCTTTTTCCGGATAACTTCTGCTATCTGCTTTCCCACCCGGGCTTCCTTTTCTTTATTATTTAGCACATAAGAAACCAAAGCTGTTGATACACCTACAGCTTTTGCTATATCCTTTAGTGAAACCTTTTTATTCATTTGTCTATTTTATTCGTTTTTTTTCTACGGAATTATGTTTGGACAGATCTTAAGATATCTCGATTCCGCTTCGCTCCACTCGATATGACGGGTATCTTGTATGTCATTAACTCTACAATATGTTTGCAAAAAACTGAACGCTCTACATGACGTTCTAGATAAATCCTATAATCATCATTTATTTGTTCGCAATATAATGTTTAAACGATTAAGTTAAAATTTTAATTAGGCGAAAACAACACTTAAAAAGTTTGGCTATTAAATACATCCATAATTTCTTTTGGAGACATTTCTGTAATACCAAAAAAAGACTTTTGTCCCGGTAAATATTTTTCTTGCAATTCGAAATTTTCAAATGCTGGTCCTCCGGGAATTGCCAGATAATTATTAGCATCCCTGCTTCCTCCACTCCAATATTTTGCACGCCCATTTACCCTGACACGCCACTGCGCATTTTCCGCAACTTGTTCTTTGCGCCAATATTGTGTTAATTTAACCGGAATCCTATAATACCAGTTCCTTTTCACATTTGCCAGTGAATCTGTAGGCCATTTCCCCAACTCTTCTAAATTTTCATTAGTAGTGGCAAATGCAAAACGATCTCCACGTTTGCTGCGCAGAAGTCTTGCTGCAGGATATGTGTCCTTTTCAATGAAATCAATTCCTTCATAACCCTTATAAAGTGTTCTGGCGTCAATAACCTCATCGTTAAAATGTAGTTGACGTAAACGGGCATAATTTCCCATCGTGGCCGTTATGTTGCAATAATCCATCTGCTCACTATCCGCTCTATTGAAAACTTGTATGCAAATCTCTTGTGGACGATCGCTTCGAATGGAAAGTTTCAGATAAGGATGTGCACCAGAAATAAACTTCTCCATGAACACATATAAAGAAAGTTCTTCAACCTTCGGATGGTTGGGATCGGGATGTGAAATGATGCCGCTCGTATTTGCAGTTGGATAAAACGAGTTCTCTTTTTCTTCACTACTGGCCCACATCAGTTTCCCCCATTTCTCATCAATTTGCGAAGGCGATATTTCACTAAATTCGATCTTTCCATTTACTATTGGTTCAATCGCTAAGAAATTTAAAAGGTACATATTACCCCCTCGTTCGATCCCCAATCGGATTAAGCCCCTAGGACCGCCACCAAATAAACCTTTATTTGTTTCAATTCCGTAAGGCCAAAGGCTAAATACAATTCCGTTGCGTATACCCCAAAGAGCAGCATCCTTGTCGCTTTCTGGTCGGATCCAGGCATGTTCGCTACTTTGTTCTTGCGCAAACACAGGTGGCCACGATATCACTAACCAAACAATCGTTATTACCATAATCGATAATATCTTCTTAACAAATTGCCTGTTATACATGCTATTAATTTTTGCGTAACACTTTAATTAGTGCCTCTTTTATCCAATCTTCCGTTTTTGGAAAATCTGCGTAAGATTTTAAGGGGTCTAGCAGTAAATCATTCGGATCAATTCCCGCACTTTGTAAAATCGCATAATCCTGTAACGATTCAGCAAAAACTTCCCATCGAACCGAGTCATATGGTCCATCGGGGCCCGGATAAACAATAAAAGGGTCGCCCGCCGCAATTCCTGGATAGGCGTAGCCTGCCCCTTCTTGAAAGGGATCCAATGCCTCTTCCTTATCTAACTTATACCAATAATTATATCCCCAATGTAGAAATCCAAGTGCCTTAAAACGATAAAATAACCAGCCAGACATTCTTATCTTCGCTAAAGGCGTGTCATATAGTCTATTCAGCCATTTGTCGCGCGGACCCGTGCAATAATAAACCCAATGTGGAATTCCTTCTTTTATATAATCCTGAGCAGAGCTGATGATGGGTACTGGAATATCTGTTAAATGTTCTCTTCCATATCGCACATCGCTTAACGCATCCATCACCTTCATCCAAGGTGCTATCCTGCGCAATATATCTCTTGCCCTTTTGTAATTGGCCACATGTTCCGACCAGGGCTCGTCAGAAAGATGGAAATAGGAATCCTTTAATATCTTTTCGTTTTGTAGAAAGCGGTGAAGCTCCGGTAAATATTGCTCCAAAAAGTTGATGTAAGTGGGTGAGGTTGCTTTTAAGTCTTTATCCCATAAAAGTTTATACTCCCCATCTCGTTTTGTATACACATGCATCGCATCTTCTACCCCCCAATATAACCACAAATGGCCCCATTCAAACTTTTTAAATCCCAACTCCTTACACATACCTACAAACCGCTTTATAATAGACCAATCAAAAGTGTACTTACCAGGGCTCGTTTCATTAACAATTAGCATCTGACAAGGATTTTTAAAGACTTCTCTCAATTCAAATAAATTCTGGATAAATGCCACGTCATTACCATGTTCTATTAGGTTTTTCATTTGTGCCCTTGTCAACTGCCACCAGCGCTCACTATAAAGATCAGTTTTGTAATAAAGAGAAGTCGCCTCACCACGCCACCAATGTGTTACATGGAAATTTTGTCGGGGTTTAATAACCAAAGGACTTACCTGTAGCTTAAGTGTCAAGTCTTTTGTTTTATCTTCTTTACCCTCTTTCCAACTTAATTTAACCCCGTAGTTATGTTCGCCAGGCTCCATATTGGATGGAATGTTTAAGGTTATCCAAAACGATCTACTGGCAAAAGGATTAGCATCTACCTTTGTTAATGGATACAGCGGGTCAGGCAGCAAGCCTGGCAGATATCCTATGCCATCCAGTTCTTCTTGTCTAACATCCGTATTAAAATGGCGCAGCGGCACGACACCTACGTAACGTACCAAAGGTTTGAGCTCCTTTGCTTCAATGGTACATGCAATCTGCGTTTGATCCTTCATATTGCTGTGAAAACCCACCTGAAAGGAAATTTTACTATTTCGCGCTACATCAAGTTCCAAGATGGGAGAATTATCCGCCGGTGATTGTGGAAAAATACGCTTTAAAGAGGTTGTTAGCCATACTTGCATATTTTCCTCTGCCTTATTTTGTCCTTTTGCTATTACTTGATTAAATAAAGAAAAGGCAAAAAACAATACTAATACAAATTGAATTTTCTCAAGTCGTAACATTCTTTTTATTATTTAGGTTATTTATAATTTCCAGTTTAAAAGAAGCATATTGGATTATGATACTGAGCGTCAGCAAATACAATCGTCTCCACAAACATCTTCCCTAACAGTCTGTTCGGCTATTCCATTTTTTAACTCCTCATCTGTAGCGGGTCTTACCTCATCTATAATAATCTCCACACGGAAATCATCATCAAGTTCACCAGGATAATCATCCTTATTTAACCAGATCGTGCGCTCTTCTCCTGCTAGCATTCCATTCAATTGATCTTCTAATGCGGGTAAAATCTTACCAGCTCCATGCATATAACGTATAGCAGGCCCCGCTAACATATTTTCAATTAGCTCGTCTTTACCGTTAAACATGCTATAACGTAGTGTTACTACTTTATCCGACTCTATCCGCATTACATCGCTCGTTTTATGCGGGGTATTTCTTCTTCTTTCTCTACAACCCCTGTTTTCATAAAAGAAACTACAGGAACCGCTACCAAGGCTCCCGATATCGTTGCTATCACATATACCCAAATATGTTCATAATGACCAGAAATGACAGCCGGTGCCAAAGACCTCGCAGGGTTCATAGAAGCCCCGCTTATAGGGCCGGCAAACATTGCTTCGAGTGCCACTACTGCTCCTATTGCTAATCCAGCAAACATTCCTTGTTCTTTATTTCCTTTGGCAACGCGCATGATAACAATCATTAGAAAAAAAGTAAGCAAAAATTCCATTGTAAAAGATTGTAAGGAAGAACCTGATGGAACGGTTGCACCAAGCATCTCATCAGCAGGGAATAAAAATTTCAAGACTAAACTTGCCGCAAATGCTCCGGCCAATTGACTAGAAATATAAGGGATGATTAATTTTTTGGAGAAACAACCGTTCACCGCAAAAGCTATACTTACTGCTGGGTTAATATGAGCCCCGGATAAATTGCCAAATGCATAAATAACCCCCATCACAACAAGACCAAACGTAATCGCTATGCCTACATGTGTAATAAGCCCATGCGTTTGCTGATTAATAATAATGGCTCCCGTCCCACAAAAGACCAACATAAATGTTCCTATAAACTCCGCTACATATTTCTTGATATTAAGAGACTTTTTCATCTGTAAATAATTCTAATCCATCGGTCAGATGGAACTTACCATGTGTAAAATTTACATTTCCTTGTGTGATGAATCCGCCAGCTGGCGGATAAACATAGACGGTTCATGGTCAAGTAATTATACGATGTGTAGGTTTCGGATAACCTGGCAAAAAAACGTCAGCTGCCTTTATTTCAATGCGCACGTTAGTTTCCATTTCAATAGTTGATAAAGCATCGTTTACAATGGTTTTCAAAATGATCGGATCACATTGAATTCGAGCGTTTATTAACATTTCGACGCTGTTTTCCTGCCAATTATCAATCTTCTGTTCATTTTCTTGAGAAGACCGTGCAGTAAAACTGATTTTTCGCACCAGATCTTTCCCCGTTATTAAAAATTTAAGATGACCTATAGGAAGCGCGTAGCTATTTACTTGCTTGTAGATCTGCTCCATGAGGAGTTCACAAGCTTTATGCGTGTTATCATCTGACTCAATGATCAGTAAATAATCTAGCCATGTCAAAGCCGCCTCTCCTTCACCATAGAGATCATAATCAATCGTTAATGATGTTCGCTCGGCCGTGTAATTAAATTTCCCTATTTGGTCTAACCATTGCAAAATCGATTTTTCGTCCAATGAGTTCTGATAAATGATCTCCTTATGAGGGAATTTATTTTTTATTAAATATTGTAGCTCGAGGAGCCTATCACTTGATAATAAATCTATTTTATTTACGACTATAATATCTGCCTCCTCCAACTGTTTCCGGTAAATATAATTCACACTGTCTTTGAATAATTTTGATTGGCCGATTAGTACAGGCAGCATTGCCGCATCAGCAAAGACGGAGAGCGTTACCTTTAACTCCTGATGATATATGCTCAATGGGTTTAAAATAGTGGAAACTAAATCAGTACAGGAGCCAACGGATTCTGCAAAAATCACGTCAACCTGAAAGCCCTCTGCCAATTGGGCAATATTCCTTTCAAAGGCTTCGAAGTTACAGCAGAAACAACTCCCCGTTACTTCTTTAGTAGCGATTCCATTGTGATTTATAAATGCGGTATCAACCAACTGCGTTCCCTGATCATTGGTGATAACACCAACGCGTTTGCCTTCCGACTGCAATAACTTGCAAGCCTGATTGATGGCAGTTGTTTTTCCGCTTCCTAAAAAACCTCCCAAAATATTTACGTGCATACTCTTTTTATTTAATGGATATTTATAGCTTTACCATTGGCACTTCCTCGCTAGCTTAGCTTTTGCTTTTTACCCGAAACCAATGCATCATTCACAGGAATATTACCATAAACAACATCTAAGCTCGGTATTCCTGATTTCAGGTGTACTTGACCAAAACCTGTATTCGTAGACAAGAAAGCTGAAAAATCACCAACTTTTGAATCGATATATAATATCTTATCTACGGCGTCATAGCGTAAGCCTGTAAGTCCCTGTAAACAAGCATAGCTCGCCATTGCCCGTGCATACCAACTACCACACTCGTATTCGTTAAAAGGATTTCTTACACGCCCGTCATATCTTTTTCTACAGGCACGAATAACTTCCAAGCCCTTCTCTACTTCACCAATCTGCATTAAGTGCGAAGCAACCTGATATTCTATTCCTGTCCAGACTTCATTACTGTAAACAAATGGTAAAGAAAGCATACCGCCTTTGGGCCAGGTACATAAAAGCAAACCGCCTTCATGCCCCATTGCGTAAGTAGGACGTTGGGGATTAATATGATCGCTCAAATCATCTTTCAAATTATATTGATGTACAGCTTTTAGATGGCTATTTACTTTTTCCTGATCGAGTGGGTTTTCTAATCCACACATCGTAGCCATCCAAGATCCTAGCACACCATCAGACAAACAGCCTGTACCATATTGATATTTAGGCCCTTCTTTTTTAAGTATTTCTACTGCCTCGGGTGTATATTGCGTATGAAAAGATTGCGCTTTAGTGGGATCTGGTGCTTTCAGGCCGGTCCATTGGATTTTCTGAATAAAATATTCCCCATCATATAAGTCGCTCTCCAAATATTTCTTCCCTTTCTTATACAGTGAAACATAGCGTTTCATATCTTTCTTTTGGTAGGTTCCCATTTCGATGAGCGCTTTTAAAGCCCCCAAATAAAAACTGGTACACATACCGTTTGGACCCCAAAACTCGATATCGTACGTATTATGGTGCGGCTCTTCCACAATACCCTTTTCTTTTGGGTCCCAGGTAAGAATACAATAATCAAGGCTTTTCTGTACCATGGGGTATAACTTTATCATCCACTCATCATCGCCGGAAATCCGCCAATCCCGAAAAACCTTCATAATCCCGCCAAGCTGACCATCAGCGGCCGCATGAAAATCATGCTTTAAGGGACTAATAGGTAGATTTGCTCTGAAACCTTGATGTCCCTCAATATTTTGGTTTTCACAGAATTCGGTTAAACGCAAACTTCTCTCTAATGCAGGGAAAAGATGTGGCAATGCCTGCGCGTAGTTCCATACATGCGTACAAGAGCCATCACAACAACCATTATGTGGAAAAATACCTTCATAGGCCCATAATCGTCCGTCGTGCTGTCGTCTTACGGTAGGTGTTTTAAGAATGCTTAAATTGGCGGCAACAGCTTCCATGACTTCTGGAGGCAAAGAGGAAGTATAAAAGGCATCTCTAAACAATAATGAATTTTTATGTAGCAGGCTGTATTGTTCTTTCCAGTAAGCACTCACCTCGTTAATATCTTTAAATTTCTCGCTATACCAGGGCTTGTAGTTTTCGGGAATCGCCATTGATTCACTCAAACCAAGGGCAGAAGGTGTTGTGCAACAGGCTTCTTTTCCTTGCTTATCATCCGGCGCTGTCTTTCCAGCTTTTTCATTGGATTCGGGCACATACCACGCCATTAAAATTCGAACTGTTTTTTCCTCTTTCCCATCTAGTTGAATTGGAATAAAGAGAGAAGCACCCGGTGCGTCCTTATCAACAGGATCCACTGCCTTGCTTTTACCATCTTTAATGGTATTCCAAACCATGGTTAAAGGATCAAACCACGCTCCTCTAAACCAGCAATAATCGGCTATTACTTCATCTTCATTATTCGTAAAAATGGCAAAATCTGTTTTTAATACGGGTTTTCCTTCCACTTTATCCTGCGATAAGAGAAACCCTTTGTCCATTTTTTTTATAACACCTACCCCATCAGGTTGCACCACGAAATTCCGGCTATTAAAGGAAAAAACGGCGTCTACTCTTTCGTTACCCGTATTGACAAATTTGTACTCCAACGCGCCTACAGGCAGACTGGAATTGTCCTCGTCGGTAGGGATAAAAGGGCTCCAGCCCTCGATAGTCACCTTTAAGGGGAAATCATTATCCGTCAATTCGATCGATGCGAATGGAAATTTTGTAGTAAACGCAGCTTGTTCAAAACGCGGCAATCCGTACGTTGTACCAGAACCACCGCCACCATAGTCTTTATAACCAAAAAGTTTCCACTCAGGTACTGGGCCTTCTAGCACTTTGGCCCCATTTGCCATACCTTTAATCGCTATCGCCGCAAACGTAGTGGGTTCATGGAATAATTCGGGTTTATGTCTGATTGACATATGCGATATGGCTCCAGAACCTTCTAAACAGAACATCCCAGCGCCTATTCCGCCTATTGGAAAGGCAATTTTACTTAGATGTTCACCACGGTAAACGCTATTAAAAGCTCTTGCTGAAGCCCCCTCCTCTTCGCTACTTTGAATCTTTTTCGTCGTTTCTACATCTTGGGCCTGAGAAGAGGCAAAAAGTGCTGAGGGGGCAGTAGTGGCGGCGACAGTTCCGAGGGTTAAGTTTCGTATAAAACTTCTTCTATCTTTTTTCTGTTGCATAGTGCATACTTTAGGTTTATATACTATTGGTTTTAGTTCTTCTCTAAGCAATCCCCTAATTGATTATACAACTGGTATCGCCTATCGTATAGCTCTTTTCTAGTTTTATTGGGATAATATTCTTGTCCGAAACCGGGCCCCATCGTTTCCATAGCACGCTCTACCGATGGATAGACTCCTGCAATGGTTGCCGCAAACATCGCTGCTCCTAGTGCGCAAGTCTGTTCCGATTTGTGTATTTTAAGAGGCATCTGCATCACATCGGCCAGCATTTGCATCACAAATGGTGACTTCTGCGCAATACCTCCCACTCCTATCAAACCTTTTACCGGAACGCCCTCTTCCTGGAATCGTTCTACAATTTTTCGTGCGCCAAAGCAAGTTGATTCAACTAGTGAATGAAATATACTAGGCGCATTGCTCCCCAGACTTAAACCGCTGATCATACCTTTTAATGTTTGGTTCGCATCGGGTGTTCTTCTTCCGTTCAGCCAATCCACAGATAATTCGGCATGCTCAGATAAGGGCAATGCCGCTGCCTGTTTACTTAATTCGTGCAATAGGCCATTCTGTATATCTACCATCAGTTTCTTGGTCACCTCCGCATCCGCTATATCCGACTTGATAAGCATGTGCTGTAAAGGCCAGGACAGCAATTGTTTAAACCAAGCGTAAATATCTCCAAAGGCAGACTGCCCCGCTTCTAAACCAACCATACCTGGAATAATAGAGCCATCAACTTGGCCACAGATACCTTTTACAATCTTATCTCCGAATTCATTTTTGGGCACAACTAACATGTCACAAGTGGACGTGCCCATGACCTTACTTAAATAATACGATTCTATCTGCCCTCCAACCGCGCCCATGTGGGCATCCATCGCTCCAATACCAATTATAGTCGTGCGAGGGATTCCCAGTCGTTCAGCCCACTCTTTACTAATCCTTCCAGCAGGTTGGTTAGCGGCATAAACAGTTTTGGGGAAGCGTTCTACTATCTTATTCAATCTTGGGTCCAGAGATGAAAAAAATGCCTTAGGTGGCATCCCGCCAAACTCATTTGCCCATAGACCTTTATGCCCCGCGGTGCACACACTTCTTTTTATCGTGTTGGCATGCTGCCCACCGGTAAGCAAAAAGGGAATCCAATCACAATGTTCTACCCAACTATACGCAGCCTGATAAACGCCCTCATCTACTCTGAATGTATGCAATAGTTTTGCCCAATACCATTCAGAGGAATATACCCCTCCAACATATCGTAGGTAATCCCCGCCATATTGCGCGGCATGTTCATTAATTTCGGCGGCTTCCTTCACCGCTGTATGATCTTTCCAGAGCACAAACATGGCATTTGGATTATCAGAAAAAGAAGGCAATAACGCAAGTGGTGTTCCTGACTCATCCACGGCAACGGGTGTCGAACCTGTTGTATCTACAGATATGGCCACAATATTAGCCTGCACGGTATTACCCGCTTGCGCTAAACATTTCTTTATGCTTTGCTCCAGTCCTTCAACATAATCTTGTGGATGTTGTCTAAATTGATTCTTTGTAGGATCACAGTATAACCCATCCCGCCAGCGTGCATAAAAATGTACTGCACTAGCCTTTTCTTCACCCGTATGGGCATCGACTATAATTGATCGGACAGAATCTGTACCGAAGTCCACTCCAATGCAGTAATCAGTTTTCATTATTTAGTTGTTAGTTATTGGTTGTTAGTAGCAAGACTATATTAGTTGTGAGCTGTGAGTTGCGAGTTGTGAGTATTAAAATCTTCGTTTTAAGTCCTAAAATTACTGACCACTACTTAAAACTTGACGATTCGACTACTTGACGATTCGACGACTCAACATTGTCCAGTTGGCTAATTCAACTATTTAACAATTCAACTACTTCACTTATTAACGTATCAATGATGATGTAACACTATTTTATTGTCATGTTCTATCTTTCCTGTTCCCCAGATGGCATACCAGGCAATGAAAGCAAAGCATAGCATCGGGATAAAGAAGGCTACCGACATGCTTGAATGATCTGCTACTACACCCATAATTGGCGGACAAAATGCTCCACCAGCAACGGCCATCACCAAAAAAGAAGATCCTTTTTTAGTGAGTGATCCCAAGCCATGAATACCCAAGGCAAAGATGGTTGGAAACATAACCGACATAAAAAAGTAACAAGAAAAGAGCGCAATCACAGACCCCCAGCCAAGTGCTAATTGCACAAATACCATTAAGATGGTATTGATAATAGCATAGCCTGCAAGTAGGCGTTTTGGTTTAAAAAATTTCATGAGATAAGAACCAGAAATCCTTCCAATCCAAAATAGCCCCATACCACCAATAGCCAAAATTAAAGAGGCTGCCTGTTCGGCATTTTTTGGCATAAAGACTTCCCCTAAATACCCTAAGTGCTGCATGATATCCTTCACGGGTGCAGTTACATTCGGAATTTCCTCTGTAACATAATTTATAAAAAAAGAGTTTACACCGGTCTGCGCTGCGACGTATAAAAACTGAGCAATGACAGCCGCAATAAACGCCGGATGTTTTAACAGCCTGCCCATATTAGGATTATCTTCTGCTTCTTCCTCACTTTTTTCTTCAATGTCGGGCAATTTAATTAGCATGAAAATAATGGCTACCACCACCACTACACAACCTACACCCATATAGGGTTTAACCAGTGAGTCAAATTTTTCAGCACCATCCTGTTGCTCTGCACCAAAAATGAACAGTCCCCCCATTAATGGTCCTAATATCCAGCCAAGGCCATTAAACGATTGGGAAATATTAATTCTTCTTGCCGCAAATTCCTCTTCTTGTGAGCCCAATACCGTTGAATAAGGATTAGCAGCCGTCTCTAGGCATGCCAAACCACAAGCGATGACAAATAAGGCTAATAAAAAGGGAATAAAAGCTTCGAATTTGGCTGCAGGATAAAATAGAAAAGCCCCTATCGCAAAAATGACCAATCCTAAAATGATACCTTTCTGATAACCATAACGTTTCATGAATAGACCCGCAGGAACAGCCATAGCTAAGTATCCAATGTAAAGTGAAAATTGAACAAAGCCTGACTGCGCCTTGGAAACATGAAGTGTATCTTGAAAATGCTTATCCAACACATCCAATAGTCCATGGGCGAAACCCCATAGTAAGAAAAGGCTGCAGATAAAAATGAAAGGAATTAGATAATTCCGGCCATCGGCGCGAAAGAGAGATGCTACTTTTTTTTGCTTCATGTCTAGCTATTTATATAAAGGTCCGTAACTCGCACAGGCTCTATAATCAGCCCCCTCACCATCCATACCAAAGGCGTTCCACGCGCTCGGCCTAAATATTTTATCTTCCTCAACATTGTGCATACAAACCGGTATTCTTAACATAGCAGCAAGCGCAATTAAGTCGGCACCTATGTGACCGTGACTAATAGCGCCATGATTGGAACCCCATGCGGCCATCACCGAATACACATCTCGAAACGCCCCCCTCCCAGTCGTTTTAGGGACAAACCAAGTAGTTGGCCACGTACGGTCGGTACGTTCATCTAATAGCTTATTCACATTTTCGGGCAATTCAACTGTCCACCCTTCCGCAAGCTGTAAAACCGGACCAATCCCCTTCACTAAGTTTAACCGACACATCGTTACAGGCATCCCTCCCTCGGTTAAAAATTTTGAAGAATATCCACCACCCCTAAAATAATCAAGATTTGCCGGGTGCCAGGTAGTCGCTTCCAAACATGCGTCCACCTCAGCGTCTGTTATTTCCCAGAATGGTTTCATTACAGATTCTCCATGCAGCTTTTGTTTCCCTGTTCCATCTAAAGTAGCCGCACCGGAATTAATAAGATGAATGAACCCATTCTTTGCAACACCATCCGGTTTCCATCCCGAAACGCGTTCCACTGCTTCCGGGCTCCAAAAGGTTCTCACGTCGGCAAATATTTGTGCTTTATTAGTGAGCAAATAATTAAATAACATAGAAACCCCGTTCAAGGCATCATTTTCCGTCGCAACCATATATGGGGCACGTTTGCCATTCCAATCGAAAGATGAATTCAACAAGGCTTCCGAGAAATCGCCATTGGGTAGAAAATCGGTCCACTGCCGCTGCCCTTGAAAACCCGAAACAAGTGCATGATGTCCGTGCGCTTCTTCTGCAAAACCCATATCTTTTAATTTCTTGTTCCCAATCATGAGATCCCGTATGATAAGCGTCATCTTTACCACAAATTCCCAATCCTTATCTTTATCTTCCCTTGATTTTACTTTGTGCTTCTGATTAAAATCATCACCCTCCAGGCAATATTTCTTTGTCCAGCTTAATGCCTTTCCGTATTCCTCTTGGTCATATATATTCAACTGAATGCGCCTTAAAACTTCGGAAGAGTCTACATATTCGTTTCGCATACCCAGATAAGATTGGAAAAAGTCTGGATCAACAATAGAACCAACAATACCCATTGAGACGGAGCCTATGGCCAAATAAGATTTTCCACGCATCAACGAAACAGCCAAACCCGCCTTAGCAAATGTTAGCAGTTTATTTTTTACATCATCAGGAATTGCTCGATCACCCATATCTTGCACATCTTCGCCGTAAATACCAAAAGCAGGTAGACCCTTCTGGTTATGTGCCGCTAATGTTGCTGCTAGATAAACAGCTCCCGGACGCTCCGTTCCATTAAAGCCCCAAATGGCCTTTGGTATTAAAGGATTCATATCCATTGTTTCTGAACCATAACACCAGCAAGGAGTAACCGATAGTGAAACCCCTACGTTTTCTACATCAAATTTTTCCGCGCAATCGGCAGCCTCTTGTACCCCACCTATACAAGAATCTGCGATCACGCACTGCACCGGGCTTCCATCAGGATAACGCAGTTCCGACTGGAACAGCGCGGCAACGTCCTGCGCCATTTTCATAGTAGTATCTTCTAATGATTCACGGATTCCTCCTAAACGGCCATCGATAATAGGTCGAATTCCTATTTTGGGATATTTATTCATTTATTTAAAATTTAGTATCAAGATGTTAGTATCAAGTATCAAGACATTCTTAAAAACCAACGGATGAATTCAGCAGTCTTACGTCTTGCTAACTATGTCTTATGTCTCTTTTAAACCTACATTGGCTAATTGATTAATTGGCTAATTAAATTGTGCTTCTTTCAAAGAAATCCCCAGCACTTTTTGGGCAATTTCATCCAAAGCCTGTTCGTCACCTGTAAAATGGAAAACATAGTGTTGATGACTCATTTCTTCCTTCGGTTTCAAAAATGCGGCCGGCGATACGCTCTCTATTTCATAAAATGGCCCCATTTGGCTACCATCGGCTAAAGACCCATCATTATAAGCATTCATCGCGTCGCCGGTAAAAGGATCTTTATCAGGTGTCCATTCCTGATTAAGATAGGTCCCATTTTTGTTGACATCAAAGTACGTAACAGTGAGTACCTTTGTATCAGCAGCATAACTCCCAGCAACGGGTTTCACCCTTAAAGGGGGTATACCTAATTTACCGCGCGATTTGCCATCTGCCTTTAACAACAATACACCATTTTTATACGCAATCCGATCTTTCGGTATCTCACCGAAATAATCGGTGGTGGCAATTTTCCCACTTGCTTTTTCTTCGTAAGGTATAATGATCACTGTTTTTGGTGTAGGCGTAAACATATCTAAACTCCAAAGACATGGTGCCCCCTTTTGACGATCCCAGTTATTATCTCCATTATTCCTAATGGTATTAGTGGTTTTAAAGCCAACACCTTTTATATTTTTACCCAATTTTATTGCTAATTGGTTTTCGATGGCATCATCTTCCAATACTTCAATTTTGCGATATAGATGAATATTCAATGGCGTACCGGCATAATTCGTAATTGCTGTCTCTTTACTCAATTCTGCAACCTTTTCAGAACTAGCAATTAAAGTCCAGCGTTCACTATCAATAGCGGGTGGTGTATGCCAATTATCAAAATCCATCTTCGTATTCGGCTTGAAGAAAACAGAAAATTTACCGCCCTCTGGTCCGAGCCATAATCTATCCTCTCCACCGTACGCGTTCATGTGATCGTCTTCTTTATCAAAAGCTTTGTAATTAATCCATCCAAAGCTTTTTCCTTTGCTGCCATCTGCCGTGCTGGTAAACACTTTCGCTTGATATTTAGGCGAAACGATGAGCTGCGCATTACCGGCCTTGTTACGAAGAATCACCAAGCTATCTTTTTCTTGCAAGAAAGAAAGGTCGTAACCAAATGTGCCCGAAGCATAATCTTCCATTTCTTTTGTATTTTCTTGTTGCCCTTTTCCCGATTGCGTAGGGTTATTCTGACATCCCCATAAGCCCACCACTACGAATACCGTAATAATTCCCGTTTTGAAATGCATCATTTTTTTTAGCATTGAATAATTTTTAAAAGATCAATTAACCTCGAGCTCATTCTTTGTTGGTAATTTCGGAAAACGAGCATGGGGTTCACGCTGATACCAGTAAGCAACAGTAATAATGTCCGACTTTTGTGGCAGATAACGCCCTTCAGATCTCCAGCCTAAATCCTGAATAGTGACCTTTAGATCGTCGTCAAAGCGTATAGGATCCATAATATGCCAGCGATACATACCAAAACGCTGTTGCGCATTATAAACACCATCTGGACGTATAACTTGATGCAAACCTGCATAAGGAGTAGAATATTCTTGATACTGGTGTGTCTTTTTATTCTCAAAATTATACGACCCACAGAAATAATCTTCTGTACCTGTTCCCACAATAGTGGCAAAGTCTTTATCTCCGTCCATAAAGAATTTGATCTCTCCTTCTCCCCACCAACCATTATTATTCACACCGATTGCCATGTAAGTACCTACATAATGCCCCTTTCCTTTTACGCCATCCAAAATAGTATGCAAAGAGGTTGAATTAGGATTTGATCGACGGTATTGAGCATGGAAATAGGCTTCTTCTTCATCTACTTCTGTTAACGCGTAATCTACTTGATAGTAAAGATTCATCGGCTCTGAATTAATATTTTCTACCGTAATTCTACATTTCTTACGAAAAGGCATTTTCCAATAACAGTTGAAAGCGCTACCTGGGTTAACGGTTACCGCCAAGGAATTCAGTGTAGCAAAGTCATTCCATGCCATTCCGAAGAAAGCACCTACCGGCGCTTCTATGGAAGGCTCTGTTTCATCATCCCAATAGAACCGAATAATAGAGTAGCTCCAATTACCTGTTGGTGTCATCCAAATATGTTGTACCGCACCTGGCCCCTCCATTTCAGCAATCGTGAAGGTCTCCCCACCGTTAATTGTTATATAGGGGTTCACTTTCCATCCGAGTCCGAGATCACGCGCTTGGGATGCGGAATTAGCAACATTACGCTGCCCCGCTTGCTTCGCAGGATCGGCCATTCCACCTTTACCTTTAGCGCCGGTAAAGTTTTCTGGACTGATGGAGCGCGTTTTAGCATCAGATAATTTAGAAAGGTTCCCCATGTTCATATCAAGGCCATTGAAGGCTCCCTGCTTCTGGGCATAGGAAAGAAAACAAATAAAAAATGTGGCAATAAATAATGAGGCCTGTTTCATCATAGTTTCTTTAAGGTTCATATATAGTGTATCGTTTATTATTGGATGTAAGGTATTTGACACCTATCAATTTTAGTATTACAATAGTAAGCTTAATCGATTAAACAAACAATGTTTATTTTTATTTTTTTGTATCATTTCTTCTACAAATTCTCTCAGGGCATCCCTTCTAGCACAACTGTTTGCCCCAAAGAATAGATATTACCGCTATAATTTACGTCTTTCACTTTTGTTGAACCATTTAACTTAACAGTTAAATGATACGTTTTTGTTTCGTCCGGAACTTCGTAGATAAATTCAGTGGGTGCATTGGCTAAAGTGGTATTAAAAGCAGGAAGTGTTTTTGTGACATTCACGACTTCTTTGACCTCAATAAAGACTTTTACCGGTAATTCCATTTCTTCCGGAATGGCATTTGGAATGTTCCATGTTAATTTAACGTGTTTTTCATCTACTTGTTGGAGTGTTAGGTTTTCTACTGCTGGCAGGCTTACTCCTTCCTTCCTGTCCAATACATCACGATCCGTGCAACTATAGAAAAGAAGTAAGAACAGTGAGCTTATACAGATTATTGTTGTTTTCATCATTCAAAAAATTAGTAACCAGGATTTTGTTTATAAGAACCTTTAGACCAATTCATTTGGGCTTGTGGGATAGGCAAAAACTCATCCCTACCTGCCGTAAACCGGCCTTGATTGTACCAATCAAAACGTGTTTTTTCTTTGTTGATAAAGGCATTCATAACGGGTTCCAATTGCCCCCATCGCATTAAATCGAAGAAGCGTCGGCCTTCCATAGCAAATTCCAAACGGTTTTCCCACATTAAAGCCTGCCAGGCAAAGTCTTTGGTCCAGTTAGTATTCACACCTGGCTTATATGTTTCTACTTTATAATCCATCCATAAAGTTCCGTCAGGCTTAAATAATCGCTGTGTACTGTTAGCTGCCCGTTCACGCACCCGGTTAATTAATGGTAATGCTTCATTGAATCGATCGAGCTGTATAAGCACTTCCGCTTTCCACAATAATACTTCCGAATAGCGAATAGCTTTTTCATTCATGGAATTCATGACATAAAAGGGTCTAAAAATACAATCGCAATCAGGATGCACTTGTTCCTTCATCGAATTAAAATAGCCGTATTGGAAGGGTGCCCGCGATCCAGATTCTTGATATAGTATATTGTTATCGTATTTCCAGGGATAACCGGGGATAGCTGTTGTATGACTCAATCGAGGATCAAATTCGTGACTCTTAAAAAATTCGACGTACTGATTACCTTGCATCTCCGTATCATTATAATTTTCAAAATCTGGTAACCCCGTTTCGTCTGTTTTAAAGGCATTAACCATGGTATGAGAAACTTTATTGAAATCGCAACAAGTAAAATAAGGCGACCACCAAGGTGCATTAAGCTCGTTACCGCGATTAATCCGCCCATCCGTGGTGCCATCATCTATTGAGTACTGTATTTCCCAGAGTGCTTCTTTGGTTGCATTATCAAATTCAATCATAAAATTGTCGCCAAAATCAGCCTGTAAATCGTAAACAGCACCGTCTACTGCCATAATCGCATCTAAATGGGTCAACGCTCTTTGAAGCGTTTCCTTATTAATATTGATTACTTGGTGCTGGTCATTTTGCTCATACGCCCTAAATAACAAAGCTTTTGCTGCCAATGCATGTGCAGCATACTTGGTGGGTCTTCCCTTTTCGGTTTGTTTGTCGGGCAATACAGCAGCGGCATCTTCAAAATTTTGAATAATCCAGTCCCACAAGGGCAGATCATTCACCATATCGTCCGGACGATTTGAAATTCCCTCTACTACCACCGCATCTGAAGGTGTATTTTCATCTATGATGGGCACATACTTCCATCGAAGCTTCATTCCTAGATAAATCCACCCACGAAGAAATTTCATTTCGGCAATGCGTTGATCTTTATTTGGAAAAGTGGCCCCATCAACTGCATTTAATAAACGTAAAGCGATATTCGCGCGACTGATTCCTACGTAACCACGATACCAAGGGCCATCATTATTACCCACATTTGGCGTTACACCGGTAAACGTTTCCATTTCATACCAGGGGGTTTGGTCACTTAAGCCCCCTCCTCCTTTATAGGCGTCGTCTGACCGAACGGATTGAATCCAAGGATTATGCGTATCTGGAAAGCCAAGAGAAGGCATATATGAATACGCTGCTATCACAAAACTTTCTATTTGAGCAGGGTCTTCTGCTTGGCTTTGAGATAAAACTGCTTTTGTATCTACCTCTAAAAATTTTTGACATCCTGCCAATATAGTAAGCAGAAATAATGCGATGTATAATTGAAGTGTTTTCATTATTAAAAAGCTAAAATGTTACATTTACCCCTACAAATAGTGTTCGTGGCATGGGATATCCAAAACCGGGATTTTCAGGATCTCCGCCCGTAAACTTATCGTCACCCCATGTTTTTTTCAACATAAACAGATTTTGACCGGATACATAAAACCGAAGCCTGGTTAAATGCCAATTATCCGCCAGTTTCTGAGGAAGGGTATAACCAATATCAAGTGTACGTAATTTAATGTAAGAGCCATTTTCTATGAAATACGTAGACATCCGCTTTTCTCCATTTGCGTCTCGTCTAGATAAAGCTGGAATATCGGAATTAGGGTTATTTGGTGTCCAAGCCTCCAAGATCCTACCTGGATGATTGCGATCATTCTGCACACCGATATTCCAGAAATCGCTCAGCTCTTTCCATGAGTTGTAAACATCATTACCAAATACCCCTTGAATAAAAAAGGTTAGATCAAAATTCTTGTAACGCGCTTCAAAATTTAAGCCTGCCATTAGATCCGGGTCGGTAACAGCAATCCAGGTGCGATCATAAATTTCATTGATTACCCCATCTCCATCCAAATCCTTATATCGAATTCTCCCTACACCTTTACCTTGTTGTTGTGGTGCGTTATCTACTTCTTCCTGTGTCTTAAAGATGCCATCTGCGACTAACCCATATAATGAATTTAATGGCCTACCAGTAATATCATCTGTTAACCCATTACCACCATAGTTAAAACGTACATTTTCCGGCACATCATGCACTTCATTTTTATAAGCGGAAAGATTTGTTGTAATGGTATAAGAAAAATCGTTCTTCGTGTCTCCCCAACTAAGTAAAAACTCAAAACCCTTATTGGTCATATTCGCTCCATTTACCCAGCGAAAGCCACCTTCACCCAGAGCCGCGATATAAGGTGGTTCAAAAAGCATATCGGTTGTCTTCTTATTAAACCAATCGAAAGAACCCGATAAGCGATTATCCAGAAAAGCATAATCTAGCCCTATATTGGTCTGTGTAGACGTTTCCCATTTCAAATCTGGATTTCCTAAACTGCTTCTTCGATATCCGGAAGGAATATTTCCTGAGGGATTCCCACCAATGGCATAAGAGGTGCCATTTACATCTGGCACATAAATGTCCGTATACCGGCCAGTTAACACAGGCTGCGAATTACCATTTTTACCCCAGCTGGCACGAAGCTTTAGATCAGACAAAAATGTCGCATCCCGAAGAAATGCTTCATCCTTTAACCGCCATCCTGCAGAAAAGGCTGGAAAATTGCCATAGCGATTATTTGCTCCGAAAACGGAAGCACCATCACGCCGGAACGTTGCCGATAATAGGTATTTAGATTTATAAGCATAATTAATCTTTCCAAAGAATGATAGAATACGACGTTCGTTACCACCACCTATTAACTCCCTTCGTTCGCCGGTAGCGGTAGATAAATAAGCATAAGCACGGTCTTCCAACAGAATTCCTTCTCTATAAGCGTTCACACTTTCATTCGTGAATTTATACGTCTCAATACCACCCAATATATCGAATCGGTTATTATTGAGCGCTAAATTATATACCAAAGTATTCGTCCAGGTTTGCCCGATATCGTGCCAGTTTTGCTGTCTAACACCATTCAGGCTACTACTTTTCCCTCCCGCTTCTTCCCATTTTCGCTGAATATTTCGGTCATACCACATACTATAATCGATGCCATACTGCGTCTTTAAATTCAGGTTATCCAGTATTTTCAGGTTAGCATAAGCAGTTCCTAAGACCTTCATGAAGTTGCCAATATTATCTTTGTTGAGCGTTAAATCGCGGATTGGATTATTGAAATCGTCCATCCCCAAGGGCATGGCCACACCGCCCCATCCTCCATTGTTATCATAAACAGGAATATTGGGAGGCATGACTAGAAATGCGTAAGCCGGATTCGCATCATTAGCATATACGTCTCTAAAACGTAGATGGGTTAGTGTTAAATTTTCACCTACCGTCAACCGCCCATTAAGCAATTGGTATTCATTATTGAAACGCCCTGCCAAACGCTTGAAATAAGAAGTGACAACCGTACCTTCATTATTATAATAGTTCAACGAAAATAGACTAGTAGATTTTTCGCCTCCACCGGTTATCGTTAATTGGTGGTTTGTTTGAATTCCCTCCCGCGTTCCCTCTTTAAACCAATTGGTATTGGAGGAAGGCATCGTTTGCGCTTCGTTCAGCCAAGGGATAGGTGTTACACTATTTAATACAGGAATGCCATTCGCATCATATCCCCAATCATAATCATATATCCGAATGGCAGCAGAAGGATCGTCCCCATCGTTGACGGTCGCCTGCCACAAACCTCTCCCGTATCCCACCGCATCCAGCATTTTTGGAACGCCGGTTATTTTTGAAGTACCAACATAACCCTCGTAAGTAACCTGCGTTCCCCCTTTCTGCCCCTTTCTGGTATTAACCAGAATGACACCACCAGCTGCCCGTGCACCATATATAGAGGCAGACGAAGCGTCTTTCAAGATTTGAATGGATTCGATATCATTGGGATTGATATCCCGAAGATTGATATTAACAGGTTGACCATCTAATACGATCAAAGCCGGTGCAGAATTAAATGAGGTTATACCTCGCACTTGAATACCCACATTCTCTGCCGGATTACCATCCGTAGTAATACGCACGCCAGGTATTTTTCCCTGAAGTGATCGCATCACGTTGGCGCTTGGTGTTTTGGTAAAGTCTGCTCGCTTAATTAAGCTCACCGCTCCCGTTAAATCAGCTTTCTTTTGCATCATATAACCCGTAGACACTACTACTTCTTCTAGTGCGGTATTATCATTCAGTAGTTGAACATAATAATTAGTAGCAGCATTTAATACTATTTCTTTATTAGACTTGCCTACATACGAGAAAATCAGGCTTGTAGCCGAGGACGGAACATTGATAAGAAATTGTCCTAATGAATCTGTCTGCGTAGCGAGGGAACTATTCTTAACGCTAACGCTGACCCCACTAATTTTTTCCCCTAATTCGTCTGAAACTACGCCAGTTATTTTCCGCGTTTGCTGCGTAGTTTGTGCGGATGCTGCTGGCACAAAGAATACACATGGACACGCAAACAGCAGGAACAATAGCAAGGAAAGTTTCTTCGGCTTATGATCCCACTCCCTTGTTAAGCGACTCTTTATTTTAAAATAAAGAATTTCTAAATGTTTTCTTTTCATCTGTTTATTTTTTGGTTTTAGTGGTTAGGAATTATTGGTTCATTCAATTAACAATCGAGATTAGCTTAATCGTTTAAACAAACAGGTTAAAAAATTTTTTATGCAAACGAAACCTTATTAACATTCAAACATCTCCATAGATCTCATATGAAACCGAAATAACTTAATCGTTTAAGCAAATTGAGTATAAAAACTTTTTACTGTTAATTTTTGGCTAAAAAAATAATTTTGACTGATGGTTTATAATGAAACAATTATAAGCTTAATCGGTTAAGCAAGCAAATTTATCTTTCGATTTTTTGTCTTATTTTTTCAACATAATGTATCATTAAATTGGGTACATAAAAAACAGGGGATTCCAAGACGGGCGTTAAAAAGATAATGGTCGTAAAGCAAAGCTCTACGACCATTTATTAACCATTAATGATGTGCTATTTATATCCCGGAACCAACGGCTCTATCCAAATGTACGTAACCACCATCTACGTGAATAAGTTGCCCCGTTGTATGGGAAGATTTCGGTGACAGTAAAAAAACAGCCATCGCCGCTATTTCTTCTGAAGTGGTCATTCTCTTTTCTAAGGGGATTCTATTCGTAATTTTCTCCAATGTCTCCACTGGATTCTCTAATGTTTGTATCCAAGAATCGTATTGAGGGGTGGCACATTCGGCTACTACAATGGCATTCACCCTTATGCTATAAGGCAAAAGTTCAACTGCCCATTCTCGTGTCAAGGCATTTCGAGCTCCGTTAGAAGCTGCATATGCCGATGTTCCTCCTTGACCGGTTTCAGCCGTCTTTGAGCTAATATTTAAGATGGTTCCTTTATGCAATTTCAAAGATGGCAAAGCAAAATGAGCCATTAAATAATAATGTATTAACGTATTATGTAATCCTTTTATAAAGGGCTCATAACCACCATGCTCAAGGCTTACACCATCGTTTAGTCCTGCATTATTTACTAAACCATCGATTCGACCATATTTATCCAAAACTTTTTTTACCGCCATTTCGCATTCTTCGGGCTTAGTCAGTTCGGCCTCAACAGCGAAGGCTTTACCCCCTTTGTCTGCTACTTCAGCCGTCACCTCGTGATTATCGGCTTGCTTTCTTCCAACTACAATAGGAATGGCCCCTTCTTCTGCTAACGCCAGCACAATGCTCTTCCCAATCCCTTTGGCCCCTCCCGTCACAATAATTATTTTATCTTGAAGTAATAAGTTCATTTTGTTTTTGTTAGTTACTATTGTTAGTTATTGGTAATGGATAGCTAGTTTATAAAATCTTTCTGCATTTTTATACCAAATAAGCTCTTGTTCATCAACAGACAATTGACTGATATATTTATCCAGTATTTCAATAACTTGCTCATAATTTGCAGCGACTAAACAAACGGGCCAATCAGAACCAAACATTAAACGCGCTGGGCCAAACGTTTCTAATAGATGGTCTACATAAAAGCTAAAATCATCTTGTTTCCAATTTTTCCAATTGGCCTCGGTAACCATACCGGATAGTTTACAAAAAAGATTCGGATTATTAGTAGCAAGTATTTTCATTTCGGATGCCCAAGGCTCCATCTCTGCTGCCCCAATGAAGGGTTTAGCAAGATGATCAATAACAAACCGCTGCTCATTGCTAAAATGGTCTAAAAATTTATTTGTCGCTTTTAATTGATGTGGTTTTATCAATATATCATAGCTAAAATCGAATTTATGAAGTGCGGCAACTCCCCTTATGAAAGACCGGTTTAGCATAAATTGCGGATCCGTTTCCCCTTGGATAATGTGTCTAAATCCTTTCAGTTTTGAAAAAAGACTGTAATGCGCTAGCTGTTCCTCAATGTGTACATCTTTTAAATCTATCCACCCAACCACTCCCTTTATAAATGAGAATTCTTTGGCTAAATTCAGCAAAAAGCTTGTTTCTTGTGTAGATTGATCAGCCTGAACCGCTACACATCCCTTTATGTTGTTACTCTTAAGAATCGGCTCCAAATCTTCGGGCAAAAAATCACGTTGGATCACCGACATGTCATCTGTGATCCAAGCGTCTTTTTGAGCACTATATTTCCAAAAATGCTGATGCGAATCAATTCGATCCATATGCTTTCACTACTTGTTTAGATGTGCCTAGACCATCAGCTCCTAACTCTATTATATCTCCTGGTTTTAGATATACCGGAGGAGTGAAGCCAAGCCCTACACCTGCCGGTGTACCTGTTGAAATGATATCTCCAGGCAAAAGTGTCATAAATTGACTAATGTAGGAAACAATAAAAGGCACATTGAAAATTAGGTTTTTAGTATTACCGTCTTGCATCATCTTGCCATTTACACTTAACCATAATCGAACATTATTGATGTCGGCAATCTCATCTTTTGTTGCTAAAAAGGGACCGATTGGTGCGAAAGTATCACAACCTTTACCTTTATCCCATGTTCCGCCACGCTCCAATTGATATTCACGTTCGGAAACATCATTATGTAATACATAGCCCGCAACATAGGCCAAGGCCTCCTGTTCGCTCACGTAACTTGCCTTCTTGCTAATCACGATACCGAACTCCACCTCCCAATCTGTTTTTGTTGATCCTTTAGGAATAATAATATTATCGTAAGGACCCGTCAGAGAAGTAGTGGACTTCATAAAGATAATAGGTTCAGCAGGTATTTTAGCATTGGTTTCTTCTGCGTGATCTTTATAATTTAAACCTATACATACGATTTTTGATGGTCTTGCAATTGGGCTGCCAATACGACTATCAGAAGGAATCTCTACCAAGTTGCCCTCATTTGCTTTCACAAATTCTTCCAGTCTGGCAAGGCCATCGTTGGCAAAGAATTGCTCATTATAATCGCCTCCGAACGCTTCCACATCGTAGTACTTGTCTCCTAATTGTACACCTATTTTTTCTTGGTTAGGCTCACCGTATCTTATTAGTTTCATATTTTTTGAGTTGTGCGTTATGAGTTGTGTGTTGTGCGTGAAAAATAACTCTCACAACTGGCAACTAACAACTCGCAACTTATATTAATTATTCAATTTAATAAATCCTCCATCAATCGGGTAGTCGTTCCCTGTTACAAAACCTGCTTCATCAGCACATAGGTAAAGTGCAAGCGACGCGATTTCGTCGGGTTTAGCCATTCTACCGATCGGTTGACTTGCTGCTAATTTAGCAAACATTTCCTCTTCTTTTCCAGGATAATTCTTAGCAATAAAACCATCTACAAATGGTGTGTGCACCCTAGCAGGTGAGATACTATTGCAGCGAATGCCGTCGGCAATATAGTCGCGCGCAACAGATAATGTCATTGCTGCAATTGCGCCTTTACTCATTGAATAAGCAAAGCGGTCTGTAATTCCCACTTGCGCTGCTATGGAAGCCATGTTTAAGATAGCTCCACCACCTTGCTTTTTCATTAAGGGAATAACGCTATATAGCGCATTATAAGCTCCTTTTACATTAACGTTATAAACACGTTCAAAGTCTTCCGCTTTGCAATTCTCAAGGTTACCAACGTGCGCAATGCCTGCATTGTTGACCAGTATGTCTACTTTCCCGATTCCATTTATAACATGCAGCATCTCTTCTTGCTTGCTTACATCTACACCATGCGCATAAGCTTTGCCATTATTTACGTTAATTTCGTCTACAACCGCACTTGCAGCCTCTTGATTCAGTTCCAAAATATGAACTTCTGCACCACTTTGTGCGAACAGTAAACTTATTGCTTTTCCAATTCCGCTACCACCACCCGTAATAACGGCTATTTTCCCTGTTAATTTAAACATTTATTAATTAAATTAGTTATCAAGTATCAAGACATTGGTATCAAGATTTTCCCAGCATGCAATGTCCTATCAATTCTTTTCTCAATGGCAATTATTTATTCTTTGACTCGCTGATATAAAGCTACAAGCAAGCTATGAAAAACCAACAACTACAAGGACACTCCCCTTCTCCAAGGTATAAAATCGTCTTGACCCAATGTTACCGCCTTTGGAACAATATTACCACTAGCCACTTCGATGATATAATCCAATATACGCTCAGCGTTTTGAGAAATAGTCTCTGCACCTTCTATAATGGTCCCACAGTTAATGTCAATAATATCTGGCATTTTCTCAAAAGTTTTCGTGTTTGTAGAGAGTTTAATGACAGGTGTGATAGGATTTCCTGTAGGGGTACCCAAGCCTGTGGTAAACAACACAATGTTAGCTCCTGCTGCCACCTCCGCCGTTGTGCTTTCTACATCGTTTCCAGGTGTACACAATAGATTCAAGCCGGGCCTGTTTGCCAAGCCAGGATAATCGACTACCGCCTTTACCGGAGATGTACCGCCCTTTTTTGCTGCTCCGGCTGATTTAATCGCATCTGTGATAAGTCCATCCCTTATGTTGCCGGGCGAGGGATTGGCATAAAAACCACTTCCATCTTGCTCTGCTTTAGCATTATATGTTTTCATCAACGCCATAAATCGTAAAGCAGTTTCTTCGTCTACACATCGATCACTCAATTCTTGCTCCACACCACATAGCTCAGGGAATTCGGATAGTATTACAGAGCCTCCCATACCGACTAACATATCAGAAACGTAACCCAGTGCTGGATTTGCAGATATCCCAGAAAATCCATCAGACCCTCCGCATTCTAATCCTACACATAATTTATCTAATGTTGCCGGTTGTCGTTCCTGCTGGTTTGCTTGTATTAATCCTGCAAAAGTATGTTTAAGCGCTTCTTGTAATAATACATTTTCTGAACCTATTTTCTGTTGTTCAAAGATATAAAGTGGTTTATCAAAATTAGGGTCTCGCTTAGCAATCTCATCTTTTAAAATACTTGCCTGAGCATGCTGGCACCCCAAACTTAGTATAGTTGCCCCAGCTACATTTGGATGTGTAATATAGCCCGCCAGCAAACCACATAACGCATCTGAATCCATTCTTGTTCCGCCACACCCCATTTCATGATTTAAAAACTTAATACCATCTACATTAGAAAATAGCCTATTCTCCTCTCCATACAAAGTAGATGTCCGTAAATCTGTTGATATGATTTTTTCAACTGATGCACCCGTTTTATATAGAGCAATTAACTGCTCTACTTCAGGCTCGTAGCTTCTAGCTTTTTTAAAACCTAGCTTTTGTTCAAAGGCCTCCTTCATCACCAATACATTTCTGTTTTCGCAAAATACTAAGGGTATTACTAGCCAATAATTAGCTGTTCCTACACTTCCATTACTGCGATGATAGCCCATGAAAATCTTATTCTCGAAAGCGGACACATCCGGTTTATGCCAATCTAGCTTCCTCTTTCCCAGTTCGAAGTTATTGGCTGCATGGTATATATTTTCCGTTGTCAATGCAGCACCTTTTTCAAGCACTTGGTTTGTTTTACCAACAAGCACTCCATACATATATATGGCCGACTCAGGCGCCAAATGCGCTGTTGCAAACTTATGTTTCGCGGCAACTGGCCCGGGCAATAAAAAGGTATCCCCTTGAAATTTGATTTCTTCACCGGAAGGCAAATCCTGTAACGCAACCAATACATTATCGGCTGGATGGATCTGTAAATATTTTTTTATCTCTTTCATTTTACTGTACAACACCCCAAGTAAAAACGATTAATCTTATACTTAAAGTTACTTATTTTATTTTTCTAGATAAAACAGCAAAGGCATCATCAGCAAGGCTTCTAGGATTCTTGTGTTGAGATACTTAAGTTTTATCTTCCTACTTATTATCTTAATTTAGCTTAAATATTTCGCTCATTATTACCCATTTTTCACCGTCTCCAGCCTGGGGCAATGGCTGTTGATATTTCCACATTAATTCTTCCCATTTCTGCACTATTGGATTTGCAGCATCTGCCACCGCTTTTTTTTCAAAACTAAATTCATCGGTTACTTCCATGAGCATAAATAAACGATTACCTAATCGATATATGCGCATGTCCGTAATACCTGCCGTTTGAATTGATTCTTTAATCTCGGGCCATATAGCCTGATGGAATTGCTCATATTCTTTGATCAATTGTTCGTTGTCCTTCAGATCAAGTGCTAATGCGTATGTTTTCATTGGATAAATTCAAAAGTCAAAAGTCAAAACCCCAAAGGGCTCATTGATACCTTAAAAAGGTAAAAAAGTATTAATATTCAAAAGTAAAAAAGCTTCGGCGATTCATCACTCGCTTACAGTTAGCTGCAATCAGCTTCCAGTCGCGCTAGCCTTTCTCACAACTACCCCCTCTATCCCTACTACCATCAATCAACACTTCCCTGCTCACAGCTAGCATTCATTCATCGTTCATCATTCATCACTTCTAAGATGCTTTTTGCTTTCGGCTTTATCACTACATACCCTTTCCAACCATAATAAAACACCACTAAAAAGCATAGTAAGGGGACGAGATAAGCAATTTGAATGCTATGTGCGGCTACTGAAACCAATCCCATTAATAAAGGAACTACAGCACCCCCTATAATAGACATTACTAAAAATGAGGAACCTATTTTTGTCTCTTCATTCGTAAGACCTTGAATACCTAAGGAAAAAATGGTTGGATACATAATGGACATAAAAAATGGTACTGCCACCAATGCATACAACGCAACATCTCCAGCCGTAAAAACGGCTATTATTAACAGCAACACACACAATAATCCATAAACCGCTAAAAGGCTGGCTGGTCTAATGTATTTCATCAAAAAAGTACCGCTAAACCGACCCAACATAAAGCCTACCATTGCAACAGAGCCGAATAGATAGGCTGCATTTTTTTCACCCATATTGGCAACATGGTTTGCATAACGAATAAAAAAACTTCCCACACCTACTTGGGCTCCAACGTAGAAAAATTGACTTATTACCGCCCATAAAAAGTGTTTATGCTTAAAAATTTTAAAGGAAAAATTAACGCCTACGGTATGTGTATCATCCACCTCCCGCTCGTCTCCTTCAGGCAGACGGGTAAAAACAAATAAGATCAATAAAACAACGACAACACCGGCAATCACCAGGTAAGGGACTTTTACAGTATCGGCTTCCGATTGTAAATATGTATTCAGTGACGCTTGTCCCATTGCCGCTAATTCTTCAGGACTATGTTCAATGCCCGACAGGATGAACTTCCCCCCTAGTATTGGCGCAACAACGGCTCCCAATCCATTAAAAGATTGTGCAAAATTTAGGCGTTGTGTGGCTGTTTCCTTATCCCCTAAAACAGATATATAAGGATTTGCAACAGTTTCCAAAAAAGTAGCTCCGGCGGCAATTACAAAAATCGCTGTTAAAAAAAAGAGATAACTTCGCTCAGAAGCCGCGGGTATTACCAATAACGCACCCAGCGCATAAAGCACTAGTCCAACTAAAACGCCCTTCTTGTATCCAAACCGTTGCATATAGAGTCCTGCAGGAATAGCTACCACAAAATAACTTATATATGCAGACGTATCGATGAGTGAGGATTGTAAATCATCAAGTGCAAAGGCCTTTCGTAAATGAGGTATTAATATCGGATTTAGGTTATGAAGCAGGGCCCATAAAAAGAATAATGAAGTTACTAAAATAATGGGTATCAATGTGCTCTTTTTTGACATATAATAATATTAGGTTCAGTTTAAACGATAAAATTTATTCATTATTGGTAAAGCCAGATACAAAGTAAACTAATATAGCCATCAAATACCTTTCTCATTTTAGCAAATGATTCAGTTATTTTAGCATATTTACGTTATATTTGTGGTAATAGTTGGCCATAAGACTTAATATAAAGCATCATAAATGCAACATATATCAGCTTAATTGAATGATTACCATAGCCCTTAATACGGCGAATAATCCTCAAAGGCTCTATTGGCAAAATAAGCTCACTTTGTGTGTTTATGAGTTCTATAGCCTATATAAACGAATAAAAATAAACGGATGAAGCCTCAATTATTGAAACTTAGTACAGCTCCAACACAGTCCTTTAGTGTTAGACAAGATTTCGTTCCATACATGAATAATAAATGGCACTACCATGCTGAAGTGGAACTGATTCACTTTTTCAAAGGAAGAGGCACGCAATTTATTGGTGATCAAATAGACCATTTTAATTCGGGAGATATCGTGCTCATAGGATCTCAACTTCCTCATTATTGGCGATTTGATGATTTGTATTTCGCCAATACGAACCAAGAGAAGGCAGATGTAAGAGTGGCTCATTTTAATGAATGTTTTTGGGGAAAAGACTTTTTAGAACTGCCGGAAAATTTAAACATCAAACAACTGTTAGATAAGGCAAAAAGGGGCATCCAAATTATCGGACAAACCAAAAAAAAGATTGCTAATATTTTGCAGGAAATGCTTAGCAGTGAGGGAACAAAACGAATTCTTTTACTTATAGAAGCCCTTCATATTATTGCCTCAGATCAAAATTATCAACTCATCTCTTCTATGGGGTTTCATCCAAACCTTCAGGACGAAGAAAAATGTCGTATAAATGGTATCTTCGATTATACGCTCTCTAACTTCAGACAGAAGATAAGTTTAGAAGATATCTCCGTAATTGCCGGTATTAGCTCAAATTCTTTCTGCAGGTATTTCAAGTCTAAGACGGGAAAAACCTATTCACGTTTTCTATTGGAAATCAGAGTTGGTCATGCCTGCAAACTGTTAATAGAAAATAAAATGAGCGTAAAACAGCTTTGTTATGAAAGTGGCTTCAATAATTTTGCAAGTTTCCATAAATATTTTAAACAGATTACAGGCAAAAGCCCTTTGTCGTACCAAAGGGCTTTTCTAGAGAAGGTATAAGTTATATTTGTTTCCTTTTTTCCTTGATGAAAAAAGAAAGAAAAAAATCAAGGCTTCATGATTTTCGCTAAAGATTCAGGTCGCACGCGCAATCCTGTGCAGCAACCCTCAACAAGTCCCCTGCTTCGCTTTTTCACATGATTTTTATGCCTCGCATTCTGAATATTCTTTACGCTCACTTCATGAGGCCAGCTCGGCCTAAGCATTGCCCCCTAGTACTGCTACTATTCACTTAGTTCAGTACTGAACCATCAACCCATTGGCTCATCATCACGTAAGCCAATTCATACTTTAACCATTTACCTACTTAACCACTCAACTATTTCCTATTCCACTATTCAACTTATTAACTAACGGGTTCCATCACAGACCCCCTTGAAATACCCCACCGATTCGGCAATACCTGCTAGGGGGTCTTTCATATCTTTTTCGTATTCTAAACTACATGAACCGGTATATTTTATTTTTCTTAGCATTTTTACATAGGCCGGAATATCAATAACTCCACGTCCAAGTTCACAAGTCTTGCCATCTTTAGTGGCAGCTGTTACGTTCTTTAAATGCATGTCGAATATTCGCTTCGCATACTTTTGCAAATCGGCCACTGAGTCGTGCCCATCTCTCTTGTTATGTCCCATATCAAAACAGATTCCCACTCTTGGATCTAAATCTTTAATGAGATCATAAATAACGGAAGCATTTGGATATAATTTATCTTCCGGCCCATGATTGTGAATTGCGAAACGAATGTTGTATTCTTTTGCCTTTTCAGCAACATAAGGTAAATCCTCATGGTTGGGAATACCAATAATAAGATCTACTCCTACTCGCTTAGCGTAGTCGAAAGCCTTATCAATCTCTTCTTTTGTTTTTGTATAGATCGGGCCTACACCGTAACCTGTCACATCATATTGCTTCAATTTTGCATGAAAAGCTGCTATTTGCTCGGCAGAGCTATTGTAAGGTAGATGAAAGTCCTTGATACATAAATAATGTACATCTACTTTTTTCATCATCTCCAACGATTGATCAAGGTTGAAATTCACAAAACTATAACCTGCTATCCCCAATTTAAATGGTTCATTCTTGATTTCAGCTTTTTCCACCAACACACCAGCCATACTTGGCATATCAACTATTGTAACGGCTGCTACTCCCAATAAACTCTTTTGTAAAAAATTTCTTCTACTATTCATATCTATTTATTCTCTTTTTTTGCTAGTGCTAATGCTTGCGTCGTTATGTAGTATTTAGTAATCATATTAGGCACTTCCCAAGCTGGAAGTTCACCATTTTTAAGGTATGTTAAATAGTTTTTTGTAACCTGCGCAAAATGTTCTTCATGACTTGTTTTAAATTCTTCAGGGATCACGACCTCATAAAATCCTTCCTTTAATTTTTTAACCGTCACACCACTATATTTGCTGCTAAGCTGCTCAATAGCTTTCTTTACCTCCCCATCAAATACTTTTTTATCCCCCTCCGCTGATTCGATAAATAGTACGGGTTTATATCCTTCTTCTTTACCTTGCTTTATAATAAGATTTGCCTTAGTGCCGCGCATAATGGAGTAATGTGTATCGCCCGTACCTTCAGGCGCTTCAAAATTCCATTTCACTGATACTTTAGCGTGTACCCCTTTAATCGTATAATCAATTTCACCATTCGCATAAACCTCCAACTCATTTTTTGCATTTACGTTTGCACGCAAAAATGCAGGGTACTCTTCATTTGTTGCCTTTTTAAATTGTGCAGCACTTAATAAAGTTGGTGACCTTTTCGCACCTAGCAGCTTGATATCCTTCTTATAGTCGATCACTTGATCTGGAAAGCCCTCCCATTGTACCAAGTCCACCAAATGCGTGGTCACATCAACAATCCCTTCTCCCTGTTGGCTAACATCAAAAAACCAACTTGGTCGAATCAAGGGCTTACCCGATACATTTTTAAAGAAATGATGAACACTTTCCTTTGTTATACCAGGTTTGTCGGCAGTGCCTTTCTGTAATTCGCCAAATAGCGCTTGCGTTTGAGAAAGCTCTTTTTGCAAGGTTGCAGTAATTTCGAATCTTTCGGTCATGATATCGTATAGCAACACGCCTTTCTCTTTTGCTTTTGCAAAGGCTCCTTCAAGCTTTTTAAAACCGTCTTCATTAATGGCCATCGGCTTATCCGCGAGTACATTGAAGCCCCCTTCAATAGACTGACTGATATAATCAATTTTACGTTTATTATTGCCTGCCAAGACTACTACATTGCCCTTCTTCTCCTGAAGCATTTTTTGCAAGAAATCTTCACCCGTGTAAATTTCTTCTTTCCAGTGAGTAGATACCGAAGCATTGGTATTATAGCCATTTACTAGATTTAAATGTGCTTGTAAATCTTTGCCATCTGTCGGGGCATACACATGTACCGTACTATCTACTCCTGGGTACATCTCTTTCTGCACAAGGGCCGCATGAAAGTGCCCAGGATCTAATGTGATTAATCGGATATTACCGGCAGTCCCTTCTTCTTTCTCGCCGCCGGATTGGTTGTTGCAAGCAACCATTACACCTCCCAACAAAAGGAGACTTGCAGTTTGCATGATTTTTTTTTTAAGCATTTGTTTTAGTATTGAGAATTAACTATCTATATTTTGATCTTTCACGATCACATTTTTGTTTTCCCATTGCTTTTTTCAATATATTCTAACCAATTGGCATGCTTCTTAGGCTTTCGATAAAGATGGATTTCATTGGTCCCACTTCCGAAGTTAAGACTTTTTTATCACTTGCGTGAAAGCTTTGTTGTCTTCATTTTTTGATCCGCCTGTCATTGGGCATACTAAAATCTTGATACAAATCTTCACTTGAAACGTACATAAAACCTGATGAAATCCCTTAACATTTATTTAGTACAATATTTCAAAAATATGACGGTAAGAGCATATTTACATTATTAATATTGCTGCTATCTTTGTTTTTAATTAGTCAAGTATTGATTAGTTCTTTCTTACCTTTATAAGTCTACTTACAATATTAAGGATAGCCATAAATTTTACCTTACATTTAGGACTAAAAATTAACGATAACGATATCGTAAAAAAGCAGTGACTAAATATTTCTGCTTATAAAGCATCACTCATCCTATTTTTAGTGCAGTTAACTTCTTTTATTCTGTCATTTTTTTGCCGCTATAAACACATCTGAAGCTTTTAAATAAACCCTGTCATTTGTACTTGCTTTATTTACAGAGCCTTGTGGGGAGGTGGGGGCGGTGCATGACCTGTAGATTTTAAAAGGTTATCGAGTGCTATTTGTAATTGATCGGAAGACGGTCTTGGTGCATTTACAAAAGCCACATTTCCCTTAGGCCCGATTAGTACATAATGAGGTATTCCTGTAAATTTGAATTCTTTTCGTAGTATTTCGAAATCACCCGGATTTTCCAGCACATAATTTGTCTCCATATCCTGCAACTGTTCCTCATTAGAAGCTTTTTTCCAGCTTTCTTTATCTTGATCAATCGAAAGGTAAACAAAGCTTACTGGCTTGTCTTGGTAAGTTTTTCGGATATTTCTGGCGTAGGGCATTTCAGCTCTGCAAGGTTTGCACCAACTGGCCCAGATATCGATATAAATAACATGGTGCAGATTCTTATCGATCATATCCCCAAGGGTTGTCTGCTTTCCCTGTTTATCTCGGAGTTGTATCGCTTTTAACGTTTTACTTGCCCTGAAGATCGCTTCGTTGGGGTTGAATCCCAACTGGATGATATGTTGTTTGCTCACGCTATCAACAACAGTAGAAAGCATTTGATTATAGGCAGCCTCCATTTCACCAGCGAACTGCCAGTTCCTATTTTTGGTAAACCGGCGTACAGTAGTATAGAACAAAAAATCGCGATTGAACCCTTTTGAATGTTCTTTGATCAGTTCAAGAGTATGCTTAAAATGTGTCGGTGAATAAGGAGGGATAGCTGGCTTTATTTGCGAAAGCCCAAATAAAAATTGCTCCACACCCAAGCCACCAGCGACCAATAGGAGGCTGTCTGACAAAACCTGGGGGTCTATACCATCAAAATAATCGTCAGGTATACCGCCTGGGGCGATCTTACCAAGCTCAATGGGCGTTACCAGATTCGCTAAATACATTCCAAATATTTTCTTTTTCAGATAATTTAATGCCTCTGTAGTAATATTTACATGTTTGTATTGCTGGTCCAGTGACTGTATTATTTCAAGATACGCCTTTTCACAGTCCTTTTTCCAGTGGTCGATATCGTTTGAATAAGCGTTTTTTTTCTTTCCGAAAATAGAAGGGAATTCCATTCGAGCCCTTTTAATACTGTTCCAAAAAAAGTCATAATTAGCACTGTTCTTTCCGCTAGCATACAAGGTATCGATACGTTTGTATTTGGTGTTTTCTTTGACATCGTAAACAAGGTGGACAGAATCCCCCGAACTAACATATATGTTCTTAAACCACATCATCATCTCTGTGGGTCGATCCAGTTCAAAAGTCATATAAAAACTATCTGCCTCCTGTATATATTGGTATTCCGTAGGTTTCAGGGTTATCAGATTCAAGTCGTAAGGATCGATTTGTTGAACGGCAATACCTTTTGGATGATAATTAATCAGTTTTCCTGTAATAACAGTTTTTCGAGACTCATTTTTCTCCTTAGCCGATTGTTTTGAGTAATGACAACTCGACAAACAACTTAGATAAAGTATACACAACATGTAAATTCTCATAACATGAAATAATCGTGAAAAATCACTGCCACAAAACCCTTATTACAAGATATTTTGTGGTAGTGATATAGAACCGCTATTCATTTTAAACGATAAAAATCTTTCATTTTTAAGAATGATCATACCAACTTACTTTCCCACATGTTCTGTACCATAAGGAAAACGCTGTGGTCTGGAGAGCGTTGCGTTGGCTTCATCATCGCCAATAAACTGCTCTTTCTCTATATCCCATTTTAACTTTTTCCCTAATTTCATTGCCGTGTAACCTATAATACAGGCCGATCCCACTCGCTGCGCCACCTCAGCAGGGCTAATCGTTTCTTTACCATTTTTGATACATTCTAACCAATTGGTATGCTGTTCTGGACTTGCATAAAGTTGAATTTCATTCGGTTTAATTTCTGAAGTTAAGATTTTTTTGTCGCTCGCATAAAAAGCTTTATTTTCCTTTCCGTCTGCTCCCGCGGTAGGATCTGAAGCCGTAACACCTACATTACCTCTGGATACAAAAATCCATCCTTCGGTACCTTCAAAACGCACACCATTCGGAAAAGTATCGCGGACTTCCATCGTCACATTATTGGGATACAGCGCATGGATTTCATATTTGCCATGTACGTCCCATAGCCCTGAAGTAGGATATTCTGCTTTCCCCTCAACCTCTAATGGCCCGCTTAACTCTACACCCATTCCCCAATGCGCAATATCGAAATGATGGACACCCCATCCTGTTATCATACCTGCACAAAACTGTTCGCAGCGTAACCAGCCTGGCCTTTCTCCATCTATTTCCGTTTGCGAGTGCACTCTATCTTTGGTATAATAAACTTTTGGAGTCGATCCCAGCCACATATCATAGTTCAAGTTAGGAGGAACAGGCATTTCAGTTGTGATCCCCCCTGCTGGGTCAATTGGGAGGCCAATTTTTATACTTTTAAGCTGTCCGATTCTTCCATTTCTAACTAATTCACAGGTCCTTTTAAACTGTGGCCAAGGATGCATTGATCGCTGCTGTGTTCCCAGTTGAAAAACAACGCCAGATTTCTTAACCGCATCAGCCATTGTTCGTCCCTCCTGTATCGTCAATGCCGTAGGTTTTTGCAGATAGATATGCTTTCCTGCTAATGCCGCTTCCATGGCAGGTTGCGCATGCCAATGATCGGGCGTACTTATTACTACTGCATCAATATCTTTATTAGCAATTAGATCGTGATAATCATCGTACATTTTTACTTGGATAGACTTACCGAAATTGTCCATATGCGTTTTTTCGATCCAGGCTTTACCTTGTTTCAAGCGATTGCTGTCTAAATCTGCAACACCCACCATCGTTACGTAATCATGTTTCATCACCTCGGGTAGATCATGTGTCATACCTATTCTACCAAACCCTATTTGTCCCACATGAATGCGATTACTTGGTGCATTTTTGCCAAAAACAGAAGAAGGCACGATAGTTGGAAACGCCGCAGTAGCAAGCAGTAATGCCGAACCTTTTGCAGATTTCTTGAGAAAGGTTCTACGATCTAATTGATTTATTTTTTTGTTCATAATTATAAGTATTTAATAGTTAGCGTGCAATTCTGCATCCGTTATTTATCCACTGACGTTGCATGGGATTTACTATAATCTCGACCATTCTGTTCCCCGATGGCCCACTGAATACCCCCTAAAATATGCTTTCGAAAAGCAGGATCGTTATAATCCTCTTTCTGATGACCAAGTGATGTATACCACGCTCGGCCTCCATCAAATTCATGGCACCACACCGATGGAAATTTGTCGCCAAATGTAATAGGTCTCCTTTCTCTTACTTTATCAATTGTTGTTAAATCGTTTACTGCAATGACCTGTAAGTTAACCTCCATTTCTTTCAAGTAATAACATTCATCCTTTACACGCTTCCAAATTTGCGGTAAATGTGCAACTGACGGATGGCTTTTATCTATCATGTTTACCGAAAAAGACTGGCCGGGTTCATGCCAGTCAAAAGTCCCACCTAATAATTGTTTAAACCATTTCCATTGTCTCTCCGTACCCGAAGCGGAATGAATCCCAACAAAGCCTCCGCCTGCTTGTATATATTTCATAAAGGCTAAACGCTGCTCATCTGTATCAAAAACATCATTATTTGTATTCGAAAAAATTAGCACATCATATTGTTTTAAATTTTCGTCTGAGAAATCATGTGGATTACTACTTGTGTCAACAGAAAAACCGGTTGACTTTCCTATTTCCTGTATAGCTTTTACGGAGTTTGCAATATTATCATGCACAAAACCTTTTCCATTTTTTGTATAAACAAGCACCTTTACCTTATTCCATCGAATCGTTTGCGCGCTCGAAATATTTCCCATTGCGATAAAGAAAAGGGCGCTCAAAAAGAAGATTTGTTTTTTCATCAGTTATAATTATTGATATATTGTTTATTTATAGCGGTATCAATGAGATCGCTTCGCTAAGTTTGGTTTTTTAATGGTGATGAAGCTACCATGAGCAATATTAATTGCTGTTTATGAGGTATGCTCATGATGGTTTCATCAGTATATAATTTGTTTTTAATTGGTAATAAAATGATCACGTGACGAAGATTCTTTTCTCATTGTTCATGATTACAAATATGCATTACTGTTTCGTTCGCTATAGTTGTACTGCCATTTCACCTATATATGAACTCATCAGCATTTATTATATTTTACGTTTTTTTATTGCGATCAATCTTCCATTCGAAGAACACGATTTAATAATAATTTCAATCATTAACCGCACTTGTCGATGACTAGGATATTAACACAAAACAGTGATTTGAATATTCACAATTTATTTAATGGTCTATTATTTGATATCAATAAATAATATGACAAGTAATTATAACTTTGCAAACCTTGAAATAATCATTGTCTTCATGCAATAATACTCAATGCGAAGAAGATTGACACAATGCTTAACCTTAAAAATTAACGATAACGTTGTAGTAAACAAGAGGCTACAAAAAACTAATAAGGTGTTTGCTATATCTATAAAAATTTGCGTTCAATTTATATTTGTTGGCTCCTATGACTAACAAACCTGCTACTATTAAAGACATTGCTAAAGCACTTAATATTTCGGTGTCAACCGTATCAAAGGCACTGCACGATCACCCTAATATTGGCGCCATTACCAAAGAACGCGTCAAGGCGGTAGCAGAGAAACTTAACTATAGCCCCAACATAACAGCGATACAGTTTAAACAGCAAAAAACATTCACTTTAGGTATTATCATTCCCACACTGCTTGATCATTTCTATACCATCGCGGTGAATGGATTTGAAAAAGTAGCTACTGCGGCGAAATACAATGTCTTAATAGGCCAGAATCAAGAAAGCTTACAACGCGAGAAAGAACTGGTCAGCATTATGCAAAGCAATCGTATTGATGGTTTACTCATCGCTATCTCAAAAGAAACCAACAACATGGAGCATCTCCGAAAATTAGAAATGGCAGGAATCCCTGTTGTCTTTTTTGCGCGTAAACCCATCAATGAAACATTTAGCTGTGTCAGCAGCGATGTTTATCATGCCGCAGCAAATGCAGTCGATCTCTTTGTATCCAGGGGCCATAAAAAAATAGCCTTTATCAATGGCCCTTCGCACTGGGCGACAAGTCGAGATCGGTTTCTTGGTTATCGGGATGGATTACTGAAACACAACATCGCTTTAGACAAACAATTAATCGAAGAAAGTGATTTGGATACTTCTAGCAATTACCAAGTCGTCCGAAGACTTATGCATCTTTCTCCCGCACCAACAGCCATGCTTCTTTTTAAAGACTACCTCATGCTCGATGTTATGTCATGCCTTCGCAAAGAGTTCCCAACGGAATATCCTGCCATTGAACTGATAGGTTACGGCGCCTTACCCCTCTTCAGCCACTTTGAAAGGCCTCCCTTAGCATCGCTTAAAGAACAACCTTATGAAATTGGTGAGCAGGCAGGTACATTACTGCTGAATATGATTCAACATCCGGAAAGAGATCATAAGCCGCAACTGATTTCATTGCCGTGCACGTTACATTATTTTAAAGAACTATAGACTATTTACTAGCAGCGTATGCCTGCCAAAATTTTTCCGCTTCGTCTACGGTAAGCGTATCATCAAAAATTATTAATCGATATTTTAATTGGTACTCTTTGCCAGGTGCTAATGCCCAATCTTTATTCTTGGTTGGTGCAAAATTCACAAACACATCTCCTCGGCCTTTGTTCTCCAATGTGGGCCACACCCTAACAGGCTCGGGATGATTGAAATTATCCGGATACGATAAAAAAAGAATCCCCGCCTTTGCCCCATCAACCGTTCCCTCAACCAATATCCATCGTTCAAGAGATCCGTCTGCATTACTTCTGTCTTTACCACTTGCTGTTATAACCCTACTATTTTTGTTTGTCCACTGCTCCGTTGCCCTAAAACCCAGTCCACCATACCTATATTCTTTTAAGGTCACACTATCTTTTCCAACCACCTCTAGGGTTGAGTTAATATCGCAACTGTATTTTTTATCATCTATGGGCAGTACTTTTACTTCCCAGTTTTCATTTAATATCGTGACTTCCTCCGTCGGCGTAGGATATATGATATGTGCATGTTGAGCATTAAAACCTACCACGCCCTTTTTATCATAAACTTTGTTGAATTTAACATGTTTAACGGCTCCCTGTTTATCCTTTAGATTCCATAAATCATAGACGTTGTTTTTATATTCCACTCGTGTCCAAGGATTCCAAACGCCATAGTGATGATAATGATCTGGTGGTTGAATACGCGTTAATGTCTTACCTGACAATGTATTCAAAGGATGTATGAAACCTGCTCGACCAAATACGCTATCTATGCCCGCGGGTGGGTATTTTACAGTATACTGATAGCCCAAAACGTAATGCCCTTTCTCATACAACTTGAGTACACCTTCTTCTTTCTTTACGTTCTCTTGTGCAAGTGAACCTATATAAGTCAACATAAGAAATAATAATATCGAGTTTTTCGTAATCATAATATAGTTTTTTAAGCGTTAAATATAGTTATTCCTTATTAACATGTAATCGTTCATCAACTTATCCCGCTGGAATTTCTTCCAGAGGCGGCAAATTCGTTTCTGATCCGGCATATCCTTTATTTTGATTGATATGTCCTAGTGAATTTCCATTAATAGCGCTAATTGGGACAGGCCACAGTACATGGTAAGGGCTCATCGTATAGGTAACGCCGAAATTTGTTTTTACCCCTTTATTATAGAAATCACTTTTAGCCATCACGCGATCATAAAAGTAATTGTTCTCAGAGAAGGCCTCAAGCGTATAAGACTTACCGTTTTCGGCCGTTTTTCCTGTCATAGCAAAAATATACGCAATGCGGGTAAGCTCTGTCTTTCGTGGCTCTTCATAGTATAGTTCGCGCGCCCTTTCATCTAGAATAGTTCCTATGTTAACATCCGCAGCTGTAATAGGAGCAGCCAGCGCTCTTTCCCTGACCTTATTGATATCTGCTGCTGCCATGGCAATATCGCCTTTCCAGAAATAGGCTTCTGCTCTCAATAAATAAGTTTCTGCCAAACGGAAAATATACCAGTCAGATTTTCCACCAGCAGGCTGCACACGTTGTGGATCTTCTACAAACAATTTATAATGCGGCCACCCAAACCACTGTCGGATCGTGTCATTCGATAAGATCGTTCCCTGTGCATTGCGCAACTGTAAATGCTTACCATAATAGGGATCAGATCCTTTCAGCGAAGGCCGATTATATACCAGATCCTCCATATCCATCCAATTACCCGGAGCATGACGTAAATCGGTGGTGTCTTTCCACATCCCTTTCTGCGTATACCAAGTGGGTCTCACACGTCCAATACCACGACCATAGGTATTCACCTGATCAATCTCAATATTAGGCTGATCGGACATGCCTCCATTGCCTGCAGGAGTTAACAATCCCGTATTTCCCCAATAAGGAACCGCGTTTCGCATGGATTGCGTTCCACCTATGGTAGTACCATTATCGGTATTCCCATCAATATTTAATCTATCAATTACCAACAAAAGGCCTTCTGTATTCGAAGCAAGTGATTTATTTTCCGGCCGATGTAAATCCCAAACTACATTTCTTGTCGCATCGTTGGCATCCACGCCAAAGCGATTGGTCATCAATTTATACACCCCACCGTCAATGACATTGGAAGCCGATTGAATAGCCTCATCAAATAAGCCCAACGCTAAATTTATCTTCGTCAGTAAATGACTCACTGCCCCTTTCGTAACCTGCCCCTTATTTACATTGTCGGGCACCCATTCTTGCGCAAATTCAAGATCCTCTTTCATACGACGCAAAATCACTTCTCGTTTTGTGGTATAATAATCCAACTTAGGCTCACTAATTTCTTCCAGCGTTAGGGGCACATCACCAAATTGTTGGGTTAATCGATAATACCTCAGTGCTCTATGAAAATACGCAGACCCCAACAACTGATTTCTTTCGGCTTCAGAGGAATAATCCTCTGGTGCATCAATATATTTGATTGCTGTATTTGCATAACGTATGCCGCGATATCCCTCATTCCAATACCAGCCTATCTTATTATAATCGGTATGGTTAAGTTGTGCATCCGGTGTGATGGCTTGATTCAGATCTTGCGCAGGACCCGGTTTGTCTGTTGTCCCTTCCACCGCAATATCAGAATAGATCGTTTCTGTTACGATAGGGGCAGCATCTCCATAATACTCGATGCGCATATTCCGTTCGCAGGCTACCAAAGTGGCCCATAAAGCGTCAGCCGATTTGAATGCCTCAGGCGTATAAAACGACAGATTATTCGGATCCAAGTATTCCTTTTTACAGCTGATGGCCATGCAGAGAAAGAATAGTATGGAAAATATTTTCTTATTTTTAATTAATTTCATGATGTTACTAGTTTAATGGATTCTCTGCTTGATTAAATAGTTAAGTCAATACCGAATGTAAAATACCTAGGTGTCGGTCCAGGGCCTTCATCCGTGTTTGAATCATTCCATTCAGGATCCCAGATCTCCCAATCGGGCGCGTACATAGCGGCATTTCTGACATTCACATATAAACGAAGGTTTTGAATTTTATACTTGCTAATCACATCTCTCGGCAGACTATAAGCTAAGGAAACATTATCTAAGCGTATGAAGGAGCGTTTACGATATACATTAAAACCGGTAGCACTACCCTCATTTGAATTGATTCTAGCCCATTCTGTTGATTGATTTTCAGGTGTCCAATAAGGAAATTGATAAGAGTTTTGTCGGTCGGGAAAACCATTTCTACTTTTTAACCAATTAAAGGGTTCCTGATGCCCCCATAAAGAATACATCATGAAGGAAAAGCTGAAATTCTTATATAGCTGGAAGTCATTTCGCAGCGACCACCGAAAACGAGGTTCGGTATACCCCAGAAACTGCTTGTCGGCATTTGTGAACCGGCCATCGTTGTTCACATCTTCCAACTTATAGTCCCCTGGGCGTAACCCATACTTTGCCGCTGTTTCTTCTTCCCCTAACTGGTAAACACCTAAAGCTTTCCAATCCCAGATAGCATCGATCGCATGACCGATAAACCATTTGTTCTGCACATCATCCAACTCACGCCCGTTTGCATCTAAATTGCGGTATACATGTTGGATACTATTTCTATTGAGCTGAAACGTTGCACTGGTTCTCCAAGAGAAGTTTTCTCTTTGCATATTGTTCGAGTTCAGTGTAATCTCTAGACCTCTATTTCTTACTTCTCCCAGATTATCCATTACCCAGTCAAAACCCGTTACGGTTGGCAAACTCCGCTGTACTAAAAGATCGCTCGAATTCATCTGGTAAACCTCCAGACTGCCATCTAACTTGTTATTAAACAAAGCGAAGTCCAAACCAAGATTGACCGACCGGTTGCGTTCCCACCGCAAGTTTGGATTTCCCAATCTATTAACCCACAATTGGTTGACCTGGATAACCGTACCATCGGGCTGAACGTATAAATATTTCCCTGTGGTTAAATCAGCTAACGCTACATACATGGGCTCATCGCCTCCCATATCTCTATTTCCATTGGTGCCCCAGGAAGCACGTAATTTACCGTAGTTGAACCATTTACTCTTAAAGAATGGTTCTTCGCTGAATACCCATCCAAGGGCAGCGGAGCTGAAATTGGCCCGCGGATTACTTTGTCCGAAAGCAGAGTAACCATCTCTCCGATAAGTTCCCGTAAACATATAACGATCTTTATAAGAATAGAACAGACGTGCCATCAACGCATCCCCTGTACTATATTGATCGTTACTGGAGACAATTGGGTTAATACCAGATCCTATACCATGGTAACCGAGGTCATCATTAGGGGCAAAATTATCATTGGTCATCGTATTGTTCCATCGTTGATACTTCTCTGCATTCGCTAATAATGTTACATCGAATCGATGTACCTCGTCGAACGTTTTATTCCATTTAAGGATATTATCCAATTGCCAATAATAGGTTTCGCGTTGTTGCCTAGAGGCTCTTCCGCCAAAAGCAGCCCATGATTCATGACTGGAACGCTCATGGTTATATCTTTCATACAGTTCCAGTTGAGGAGTAAAGTTGGTCTGAAAGGTGATGCCAAAAGGTAAATTAACTTTCGCAAAAACGGTGCTATTAAGCGTGGTAATACGTTGCAGACGATCTGTGTGAGAGGCGTCATAGCCAGGATTTACTCCACCTGAATTTTCAGTATTGGGCCGCCATATTAAGTTTCCATTTTCATCATATTGACTTCCCCAAGGTGATAAACTCGTAATTTCTCCCCAGCTATAGGCGATGGCACTTTCATTCCTTGAGGTAAATTGTGTATTCATACCTACAGACAAAAAGCTGGTAATATTCGCCTCAATATTTGCCCTTGTTCGTAGGGTTTTAAACTGGTCATCTTTAATGATACCTTCATTATTTAAATAACCAGCACCCAGATAGTATCCCACATCCTTGTTTCTACCCGAGACACTGATATTATGATCCTGTCGCAGTCCTTTTTGAAATACTTCATCATACCAGTCGACCGATTTTCCAGCAATATAATTATCTATCTCAACAGGTTGCATATTCAGTCTACGTAACCATGTTCGCACAGGATCACCTGTTGATCCATCATATCCCATCCAAGTATCCACACTGATATCCGACGGTAATGTTCTAGGATCGTCAAAACGATAGGCTTGTGCATTTGGGTTTATGCTTTTAAAAACGTCTGTCCGCCAAGAAGTAAAGGTGTTTGCATCATGCACCCTCTCATTAACAGCCATGGTTGCCAAACCAATATTCGCATTATAGTTTATAACAGGCTTGCCATCCTTCCCCTTTTTCGTCGTAACGATAACGACTCCGGTAGCCGATTTCGCACCAAAAACGGCGGCAGAACTGGCGTCTTTTAACACATCTACTGTTTCTATATCGTTGGGATTAATATCTTCCCAGGCGCCATAATAAATGGCACCATCTAAAACGATGAGTGGGCTTGTGCTGGCATTAAATGAGGTTCTCCCTCTCACTTGGAGACTTCCTCCTCCTTTAGCACTTCGATTGTAGCCAACGTTCACTCCTGCCACATTTCCTCTTAATACGTCCGAAAGTTGCCCGGGTGCTTCATTTTGAATTTTCTCAGCATTTACCTGAGAAACCGCCCCAGTAAGGTCTCGTTTGCGCGTAGTTCCATAACCTACTACTACAACTTCATCCAGGTTAGCAATGTCTGCTATCAAGACGATGTTTAAGGGGCTTTGTGCCTGCGCCGCTTTCTCCTGTGTGCTAAATCCTATAAAAGAAAAAGTCAATGTCGCATTGGGTTTCACATTCCGTAACACAAAATGTCCTTTGTCGTTTGTACTAACACCATTTGTTGTGCCCTTCTCTTTTACTGCAACACCAGATAAAGGAGTATTATCTCCTTGAGACACAACTGTTCCGCTCACAGTAATCGTTTGTTGTGCAAACATTGCCATAGGGAAAAACAGGAGCATTGCAACTATCTGCCATTGAAAAAAATAAAAGGTGCATAAAACGTTTCGTAGAAAAGTTTTCATCATAATTTAGCCTCCTTGGTTTTTATGAGCGCAAAACGCTCTAATCGGTTATTAAAATTTAGATTTACTGGTTAATCAGCAGGTATAAAATTAGGAAGGCGTATATCGTTTTGAATATTTTACAAGCTTCCTCTGAGACAGAATACCTGAAAATAGTGCTTTACGGGCTTGTTCAAACGTTGTACTTATTTTAACAAAGCTGTCACTATCACATTCAAAAACATAAAAAGAAGCTAATAAGCGAATTCAGGTTTATAATTCAGCTGGTAGTTGACAGGAGAATAAATGACAATAAAAAAGGGCAATCTAAATAGAATGCCCTTTTGTTCTCAGCAGAAGGATTTTACGGATTCTGTTTTAATCCATCCTGCAATAATATTTGTGCTTCAGGGATGTATTCTACAACTGCCTTATCTTCATAGCTTACTTCTTTAATCGGATTGCTACCTAAAAGATGTGCACCTGGAAAATGCCGATCCATATTTTGCTTATTTCTAAATACATCTAATTTACGGTGTCCTTCATAGGCCAATTCCAATCGGCGTTCTTCTAACACAACGTCGATAACCGATTTTCCATTAAGATTACTAGATGTATACAGTCCGGCGGTTGGAATGCCAGCCCTTGTTCGGATGAGGTTGACATCCTCCAATGCCTTTGCTTCATTACCTGTTTTAGCATAAGCTTCTGCTCTATTTAAGTACATCTCAGCAAGACGCGATACCACGGGCGACCATAATTGTGCTTGCCCTTCCTGTCCCGAACACTTTAATACATAATATTTAGGGAAGCCATTCCGTACCGCTAACTTTTTATCAATTAGCGCACGCTTCTTACCTTCGGCAGTTTGTATAAAATAGTGGTATCCGCCGTGGCCATCTGCTTCTTTTTCCAATTTCGTTGCAGCGCCATTTTCAGTGTAGGTATAGTCATCACCACTCTTAGTGACCTCTTTCCATTTATAGGTCGATGAATTATCTGCATAAGTAGCCCATAAAACATTTTCATCGAGGACAACAGGCTCTATGAAATTGTTGCGTACATCCTCAGGAAACTCCCGTACCAACTCCAAATAGCTTCTAGAAGCATACATTTCTCCCCAGCCAGAGCCTAAAATACTCGCATAAAAAGAACCCACTGTGTACCAACCATTATCAGGGTAGTCAATATTTGGCTTCAATTTTACGGCAAAAATAGTCTCACTGTTATCCTCTGGTTTTATCGTTGGATACGTAGCTAGTTTATCCGTAGGGAGTAAACTAAACTTACCCGCATTGATCACTTTATCCGCGTACTCGATAGTTTTGGCATAATCTTCTTTGTAAAGGTACAAGCGCGATAATAGTGCCCAGCAAGCTTCTTTAGAAGCAAACGTATTATCCTTATCAGCCGTAAAAAGAGCAGCCGATTTTTGTAAATCTGCCTCTACTTGATCATACACTTCTCCAACGCTAGCTCTATTGGGGTGGTTAAGCGGGTTGGCATCCAGCTTTAAAGGAATCCCCAAGTTGGCGGCACCTTGGTTATAAGGTCTTCCAAAGATATCCAACAATTGAAAATGCATCAATGCTCTCAAATAGTAATTTTCGGCCAGAAATTGATCATTTGTGGTCGATTCTCCTTCCGTTATTGCTTCAATCACTTTATTAGCGCCTACAATTACCTCATACGATTTTGTCCAATAAGTTGCTGTTCTCGAACTATTTGCAACACGCTGGTAATTGTAAGAAAAAAACAAGGGATCAGTAGTGGTACCACTTACCGACATATTGTCTCCCGGAAATTCATGTAGAATATGCCATTCCGTTGCCCAAAGTTTCATCCGATGATAATTTCCTAAGGTAGCTGCTTCCAAACCTGTTTCAGAACCACTAAGGTCTTCTCCTTTAACAGAATCATAAGGAGATTTATCTACGCTACATGCGGTAGCAATTAGTAAACCTGTAAAGGCAACCGCTATATTTTTTATATGTATATTCATATTATTTATCTTCAATTTTTTTCGAAATTCACTGCCTTGCTTACAAGGAAACATTGATACCAAAAGTAAACCTCCGTGGTAATGGATAGGGCGACATATTATCACTTTCGCCACTAAAATCTGTTGTATTTTCCGGATTATCTGGTGGGAACAACATGGAGCCATTGATAGCAGCTTCCGGATCAATTCCAGAATAATTCGTTATTGTGAAAAGATTATCCACGGATGCAAAAGCGCTTAGACCTTTTAGACCTAAACGTTTTGTAAGTTTTTCGGAGAAGCGATAGCCAGCCGTAATATTCCGCAAGCGTAAATAACTAGCTTCTTCTACATATCTTGAAGACACTTTGTTAGCATTCAAATTTCCACCGTAAATGAGCTGTGGATGTGTGGCATTCGTGTTCTCGGGAGTCCATCTAGACCACCCATCCTTCAAAATCATTTGATTATAGGTAGGATATGCGCCGTCGGCGTCAAAGAGTTCGCGCCCCCCATTGTAAGCCATTGCTCCTTTAGAGAAAGAAAAATTAGCATTTAAAAATATATTTTTGTAGGTAAGCGCTGTACCAAAACCTCCGTAAAAATCAGGGGTAGAATTACCCACTTTTTGTAAGGTGGCATCGTTATAATTGCTGGTCATCGTTGTTTCACCGGTCTCTGGGTTTACCTGTTCCCATTGTGGAGCGCCGTTCTCTGTATTCACCCCAGCCCATTTACGCATATACCAAGTATCCACGTCCTGTCCTACTTCTATAATACGCATACCAGAAATTTGTCGACCTCCATACAGTTCCGTAATTCTATTCACGTTTCGACCGATGTTCATATCCACATGCCAATTGAAATCTTTCCCTTTAAAGATGTCGGCGCCTAACGTAAATTCAATACCGCGGTTACGTACAGCACCTATATTGTCCCAATAACCACTAAAGCCTGAAACTGCCGGCAGTGGTACAAAGTGTAATAAGCCACTGGTACTTTTATTATACACCTCAAGTGTTCCCTCTAACCTTTCAAATAAACCAAATTCAAGCCCTACGTTGGTATCATACGTACGTTCCCAAGTTAAGTCTTCATTACCTATCTGGTTTGGAAATGCAGCTGGCAAACCATTATATTGTGCAGCTAGTGAATACAATTCATACTGTGGATAAAAGGAAAGCGGTGTGTTTCCTACACTTCCATGTGCTACTTTTAATCGTAAATAATCAATTTTTTCTATGTCAAAGAAGCTTTCATTGTGGATGTTCCACGAACCACTAATAGCATAAAAATTTCCATATTTATGCTTCTCACCAAAACGAGAAGCCCCATCTCTTCTGAAAGACACCTGCAAATTATAACGATTATCATAACCATAGTTTGCATTAAACAATACAGACTGGAAGGCATAATCAAACTTTGTTCCTTCCATTTTTAATGGTTCTGAGGCAGCATTAATCGTGGAAGCACCGGCAACAATCCCTATACCGGTAGCATCTACGTCGTTATATTGATAATCACTGTATTCATAGGCGGCTAACGCATTGATGGTATGCTTACCAAAAGAATTCTGGTAATTCAGCATCTGATTTGTAAAACGCGTAGTCCGTTTTGAGATGATATTATTTATTTGTCCCTTCGTTCCGAGCCCTGCATTTGAACGTGGATCTGTATAACCTAAGGATTCGGCGTTGGTATAGGTAATATTGTTGGTTGACACAAAGGAGAAATGATCGCTGATATCATATTGAAAATCAGCATTTGCTATAGTATTAACATTAGAACCCTTCGTATAGTTCCACTGAAGATCGTACAAATAATTTTGCGCATCTCGCCCATACCAATTAACACCGCTAACTTGGGGGTTTACCACCGTTCCATCGGCATTGTAAGGTTTATCCCAAGGTAGATAACGGAACATATCGTATAATGAATGCTGTCTATCATCTGTAGCCGTATAAGTAGCTGAAATTTTCGGTTTAAACGTTAAGCGTTTACTTATCTTGTAGTCCACATTCATCCGTCCGGAGAATCTTTCATAGCCATATCCTTTAACAGAGCCCTCTTCTTTAAAATAATTTCCTCCGGCATAAATCTTAGCTTTTTCAGTAGCGCCCATATATGACACACTATAATCTTGTGTGACGCCGTTTTGTGAACTTAAATCAAGCCAGTCTGTATTGGTATTTAATAAATCCGGCGTGTAATAATCAGGGATAGATCCGGGGTTAGCAAATTGGCCATAATAGTCATACAATTGCTGGGAATTCATCAGCTTAAAATTACCCGTATTCAATACAGAGACGCCCCCTTTAGCACTGGCACTAATGGTACTTGTCCCCTCCCCTTTAGCAGATTTGGTTGTTACTACCATTACGCCGTTTGCACCCCTCGAACCGTACAAAGCTGCAGCCGCAGCATCTTTCAACACGGTCATGCTTTCCACATCTTGTGGGTTTAAGTTCGGTACTCCTTGCCAGATCACACCATCCACTACCCAAAGCGGGTCGACCGACGAGCGGATAGAGCTTTTTCCTCTGATTCGCAACGTAGGTTGCGCACCGGGTCTGCCAGTATTGGCAGAAACATCTACCCCTGCCACCTTTCCTTGCATCATATTTGCAATATTAGGAGAGGTCACATCTTTTAATTTTTCACTGCTAACTGTTGCAATCGAACCGGTAAGGTTTTGTCTTTTTTGCGTACCGTAGCCGGTTACTATTACCTCCTCTAGCGCCGAGACGTCCTCTTTTAATGTCACCGTTATGGCAGCATCTCCATTCACCGCAACTTCTTGCTTTATAAAGCCAATATAGGTCACAATCAATGTTTTACTACTTCCTGATAAAGCAATCGAAAATGCTCCTTCCGCATTGGTTTGTGTGCCATTGGCCGGTGTTCCTTTTTCAATGACCGACACACCGGGCAGCGGAGATCCTTGGCTATCTACCACCTTCCCTGTAATTTTTTCTTGTTGTGCCATTGCCTGCGTGAAGCCAAAAAAGCATATCCACAACAATAATAATAGTTTGTTCATACGTTGTTTACGTTTTGTTTATGTGTATTTATTAAGTTTGTATATGTTATGGATATTTCGCACGAAGAAATACCATTTTTTTACATAATAAGAGGTGATCTAACGCCTATCAGCAGTATCTCTAACCCTTATCCGCCATTTAGATAGAACAATTATATTGTTCCTACAACGGTTATACAAATTCAAACACAACGAAATCGATTGCGTAATTTTACGGTTGCAGCACGCAATCGATTGCTTAGAAATTAAAAATCAGTAACGGTACTGTTTTTTGTCTTTGCAGTTCCGGCCTTTCATATTGGACTATTTTGTATTTATTTAGATAAAAAAATAAGCGCTGAAATCTTAGCTATTGACCTTGCTAAATATAAGATGCCCGAAGATAAATCTCCGGGCATCTTTAAGTTTAAATAATTACAACTTTCTTTTTCGCATTTCTGATTTAACCGAAATCTTTTATATCCAGTGTATATAATTTCCCCTTTACAAAGGGTATCGTTTTGGCCTTGCCCTTATATACAATCGTTTTCAGCCCTGCTTGATCCGCAACTATAGCTGCTTTTGTTAGTTCGCCTTTTTTCCAGATGAGACTCACAGTAAAACCGCCACGTGCGCGCAATCCATTTATCTCACCACTTTCCCAAGCTTTAGGCAATGCAGGAAGCAATGCAATTTCTCCTGTCTGCGACTGCATCAACATTTCTGCTACACCTGCTGTAGCCCCCATATTTCCGTCTAGCTGAAAAGGAGGATGCGCATCCAATAAATTAGCATAAGAACCTGCTCCATCACCATCATAGCTCATTTCACCCGAAGATTTCTTATTGGCGCCCGCTGGCTTTATCACCATCTTATATAACTTCAGCGCTCTATTACCATCTTTTAAACGCGACCAAAAATTCACTTTCCATCCAAGCGACCATCCTGTTGCCTCGTCTCCCCGCGCTTCTAAACTTATTTGCGCTGCTTTCGCTAAAGCCGGCGTTTTGAGCGGCGAAATCTGCCTGCCAGGATGCAGTGCAAAAAGATGAGAAACGTGCCGATGTTTATTATTTGGATCATCAACATCTTCTTTCCACTCCTGCAATTGACCCCACTTACCAATCATTGGGGGTAATATTTTATCTCTTATATTTCTCGCACTATCAGCGAAAGCCTGATCTCCTAAAATATTACTCGCTTCCACGCAGTTATTTAATATATCCCAGGCTATTTGATGATCCATAGATGCGCCCCCAGAAATCCCCCCATGCTCAGGCGAATAAGATGGAGAAGAAACTAAGTACCCCTTTTCATCGGGTGTTAGGTAATCCATCCAAAATAAGGCTGCTTCCTTCATAATCGGATAGGCTTTATTACGGAGGTAATCGATGTTTTGATTATAGGCATAATGCTCCCATACGTGCTGCGTTAACCAAGCAGCGCCTCCCGGAAAGAAACCCCAGGGCAATCCACTATTGATGGCGGTATACCCAAAAGCATTATTCATCGTATTCACCATCCAACCGCGTGTATGAAAAAAATCATATGCACTTTTTTTACCCGGTTCAACCAAGCTTTCGATATAGTTAATCAGCGGTTCATGGCATTCAGCAAGATTCGTTACTTCTGCTGGCCAATATAACATTTGCTCATTGATGTTAGTATGGTAATCTGCGGCCCAAGGTGGATTGACGCTATTATTCCATTTTCCCTGTAAATGCATAGGCATAGCTCCAGGACGCGAAGCGGCAATCATTAAGTAGCGTCCATACTGAAAATACAGCTCCTCCAATCCCACATCTTCTTTTCCTTCAAAGAAATCCTTCTGCCGTTCATTGGTAGGGATTGATGCATTTGAAGGTCCTTCAAGCTTAAATGCTACCCGATTAAATAATTGGGAATAGTCTGCCACATGTTCTTTCAATAACTTATCATAAGTCTCTCCTTTTACTGCATTTAATCGTGTACGCACGGTTTTTTCATAATCATTACCTTTATATGTTGGGTATTGCATAGTATATTCCGTAGCAGCAGTGTGCAAAATAACGAGGCTTTTTGCCTGTTCTACCTTGACTTTCCCCTCTTTATAACTTACTTTTCCATCACTTACAATACTGTAGGCTGTTTCAAATGCTTGTTTATTATTAGGTACTTGTCCAAAGAAGGAATACACATCGTCTTGAAAAGTCTCTTTATTTTTTTGTTGCGGCGTCGAATAGTTTATTTCATAGCTTTCGGGAGTGGTCGACTCAAATTTGTAAACCATCACCCCTTTTGGGTAGTTACCAAAAAAGGTACGTCTATATTGGTTTTTCCCAATAGTGTAACTTACTGTTCCAATGGCCTTTGTGATATCTAACGCTCGCCGATAGTTCTCCACCTTTGCCGCTCCATGACCAACACGCACAAATAAATCACCCATTGTTTGTTGCGAGCCAAAATCACCCCAGTCTGTATGATCGCCTGCCTGCTTCTTAGGAGGAAGACCTGTCATCCGTTGAGCTACCAACTCATTTGCCTCCTTTAAGTTTCCCTTTTTGATTAGCTCCCGTACCTGATTAAGGTATTTCCATGCATCGGGTTTATTCCCATAATTATAAGCGGGATTAGCTCCCGGCCCACCCGACCAAAGCGAGCCTTCCGAAAATTGGATTTGCTCTTCGTCTATGCCGCCAAAAAACATCACTCCTATATACCCATTCCCTATAGGTAAAGCCTCACGCATCCAATCCTTCGCTGGTTCATTATACCATAGTGTAAGATCTTCCTCTTGAGCGCTGGTGTTTTTTAAAAAAAAGCATACATATAGGATGATAAAGAGAGGTATTCTAAGTTTTACTGGCATCATTAATTAAGTTTAATTGCATAGATAATGCATTATGTTTTTATTTCAAACAATAATGTGAGCGAAGTATTCAGCTATTTTAGCATGTTAAACGAAGCATTACAAAATTGTTTTGTCACGGCTTTCAAAACACATGCTTGTTCTGACTTTATTGCTTTCCAGTTAGTGTGTCCAGCACTTTCATTACTTCCAGTCCTTCCTCTACACTACAGGGATTACTTCCTTCCCCCTTGAAATATGCCACCACTGCCTCAATCATTGGCTGCTGCACGTGCGTTAATGGCTCAAAAGAAAAGGACGCGGTACCATCTTGATTAATAAGCTCGATGGGCTGTTTATTAAAAATGGAAAAGCTCAGTTTACCTTCAGATCCTAAAATCTGACAATTGTCTATCTCTTCAAAAGCATTAAAATTCCATGTACCATTAAAAAGGAGGTCGTTTTGAAATAAAATTTGACCGGCAACGACATCATCTGCTTGGTATAAGCCTGTTTGATTATGAGATATTCCACATACTTCTTTTATGGCACCAAAAAAATAATACATTAAATCAACTTGGTGCGGTGCAAGATCATGAAAAAGTCCGCCGCCCGATTGACCTGGATCTAAACGCCATTTAATTTTTGGATCCTGTAACGCCGTTCCGGTTAAGGGCTTGTTCGCCAATTGCAGTAAAACCATTTGTGGCTTACCAATAGTGTTTTCTTCTAGAAGCGTCTTAATTTTTTTAAAATAGGGCTGTTCTCTTCGATAATGTGCGACACTAAGTTTGTTCTTGTTGTTATGCACAGCTGCTACCAGTTTTTTTGCCCGTTCAACACTCAATACCATTGGTTTCTCCACATATACATCTTTTCCTGCTTCTAATGCAGCGATTGCGTAGGTATCATGCGTATCTGGCGGAGTAGCAATATAAATAGCGTTAATTTCAGGATCTTCAATAAGTTTTTGAGCATCCGTAAACCATTTTTGTATACCATGCCGTAAGGCATAATCCCTCACTTTCTCTTCATCCCTACGCATTACCGCTACTAGACGCGAATCTTTTACCTTTTGGAAAGCAGGGCCACTTTTCACTTCCGTCACATCACCGGCCCCTATCATTCCCCAGTTTATTGTTTTTGTTTTCATCCTATTATTTTGCTTTAATTACTGATGAGCGCTCGAGTAAATAACCGAAGCGACAGCGAAGCTCATTGACACCTGAAAATTTAAATATTTGTCAATAATAATTGCTCTGTGTGTCAATATTATTTACATCTCGGTTCCTTCTTTAAATAGTTAATTCGTTATTACACGTATGCGCCATTGATGGTTTAACCTATCGGGGTCCTACCTTGTTCAGAGCGATTAAAATAAAAAATATGCACGGTTCCTATAAATTGCTTTTACAAACGTCGACATTTTCCTTATTATTTCACCACTAACCAAGTGTATCCTTCTGCGGGAATTTCCACTTCCAATTCAACTTTGTAGTTTCTATTCAATTTGTAGCTCGTTGGAGTTCCCTCTTCAACACTAACCGAAACCTTTTCATCTTTACCTGTATAATAAAGAGGCAGTTCAATTTTTCTTCTTATGTTTTCTTTCAACGGATTGTATAACATCGCAAGCCCCTTTATTTCTCCTTCAAGGCTAATGTGTAAAATTCCATCCCAATCTCTTCCGTCGGCCCGTCGGAGATGTACAATATCTGCATTTAAAATGTCTCGATATTTCTTATACCAATTTATTACCTCTTTAACGGTTTCTTTTGTCTCTTCCGTATCATATAACCTTGGCCCACGATAACAAGCCTGAACACCTGCCCCATAATACTGCATCATTAGCTGTTTATAATCCTTTAAATGATCATGTAGCGGCTCCAGCACAGCGGCTGCTCCCCCACCTTGATAAGCCGTTAAAGGAACAAAACCCCAGCTCATGGAAGGTGTTTGTTCCCAAGTGCCATCATATATATTTTGCCGGTTTAATATCTTTTGATTTTCCCTGGGAAGTGAAAAATTCACCTCCCTATAGCCTAATCCAATTTTATGAGTACCGTCCAAAAAATACCAATCGGGTGCATTAATATAAACACCTCTTTTGTTTAGCCAGTGATATAATTCCTTTTGCATGGCAAACTGTTTCCATTGGCTATCGTCTAAGCCTTTATGCCCTGGGTGCGAAGTTGAAGCACATTGATCGCCCGGATAAGGGCCATCATTTTCCCAGATATCAAAGCCTGTTTTGGAAAAAAACACCTTAATTTTCTGACTATAGGCTATTCCCCACTCACTCCCAAAACAAGGCGCATTACCAAAGAAAGCACCTCCTGTTTTACCGGTCTTAGGATTAATTACATCATCTTTCTCACTTATTTTTCTCGAGCTGAATAACGAATAACCGCCAATCTTTATATTATTTTGATGCGCATAGTCGGCAAGTTTCTTCCATTTTGCTAGGTTATTGGCAGATGTATCTTCCATATTAATATGACTTCCAAAACTTAAAATTAGTGCTTCATAACCCGTAGCAACACATTGGTCAATAGCATGCTTCACCTGTTCATCATCTTTGCTGACTAGATGCATAAAGATAGGATTTGCTGTTACCCATGGTGCAATAGTACGATACATTTTGCGAATCGCCATACCACGTCTTTCTCTGTCATAACTATCCATTAGTAATTCCCAGGTCCGTATAGAGGTTAACTGCTCAGCTGTTGCCAAATTAACGCCAACGCCTTTTTCCGGATAAATTTCTAGCAGCGCTGGTGTATTTAAATCATAGTTTACCTGAGAAGTATAAGTAGTATCTCGTTTCCAGTGCGTAGTTTGATCACTTAAATGATAACGCATAGCGTTATTAAAGGCAAAATTGCTTTCGACATATATTCCATGTTGCTTATGCATTTCTGCTACCTTACCCACCACGGCACTCTCTTCTTCTACTACGGCCAGCTGTTCATGGATTATCTGATTTATTTTTATAGGTGCAGCTGTTTGGTTGTCTATTGTTACCCATTTTGAGATAAGCGGCAAATTATCATATATGGCATAGTGAACAGCAATCATCAATCCTTTCAATGCCGGTATGGATGAGTCGTATTCAAAAACAATTTCCTTGCCTGTTGCAGCCTGTTTGTTTGTTGCCCACCATTTGCCTGCTTCCCAAGGGAGTAAAGGCTGAAGATTTGAAATTTTATGGCCCTTATACTTAAAATCTTGCGTACCTTCTCTCAGATTATCCAGCCATGCCGGTAAGAAATAAGCACGCTCGTCTTGGCCATATAAGCCTCCGATGTTATACCATTTTCCGTTTAGTTGAATTTGCGCTTCCGGTTTTACCGCTCTGATGAGTTGTTGTCCCGTAACGAGGTTTGTATAGTCATAGCACACCACATTCGGATCCAAGCGAAAAATTCTCTTTACCAAACCATTTTGTATTATCAACTCTTTGTGATCCGGACTTGAAGTAATGCTCGATTGATATTTAGACGACAATAGCCAATCCGTTTTGCTTGTATCTTTTCCTTGCCCAAAAGCGATTTGAACAAATAAAAGTGTATACCAAAAAATTATTTTCGTGTTAATTATTCTTCTCATACATCAATGCTGTTATCAAATTTGTTTCAATCTATTAGGTAAATGGTAAATAATCAATTAAGCATAGTTACAATAAAAAAACCAGATCAAATTAATATTTATAAGCCAACAAGTATACTATTTTAGCTTACTTACGCAACCGATTGCCCTATTCAATTTAAAATCAGACCTATCCCTCACAACTTGTCAGTGTAATACCTGTTGAGAAAATAAAAAACATTATCATGTGAAATATTGTTATAGCATCGTGATAATGTGTATATTTATGGAAAAAAATGATAATTTGCCAATAACAGCATCACATTTCAAATGGTACTTTATGATCGTATAGATATCGCCATCCTGGACGATGACCCATTACATCGTACACTTCTTCGAAAATTACTCGAAGCAGATGGCTATGCGATATCCATAGAAGAGAAAACAGGTGAGGACTTTCTTGAAAGAATGAAAAGTATCATTCCTTTACCGCACGTTTGTATTGTGGATATTTTTCTACCGGGAATGGATGGATTCGAGACCATCAAGCAAGTTAAGGATGGTTGGCCAACGGTAAAAGTAATTGCCTATACGGGGTTGGTGGAACCGACTACGTTTGAGAAGGCGATTGACGCGGGCGCAGATCTGCTAATGCTAAAAGGAGAGCATCCAAAAAAAATGATCAGAACCATTGAAGGATTGATTGAAGACTGGAAGGAATCTGACGATAGAAGTTATTTACTTTAGCGCTACGAAAGTAAACAAGCCACGTAAGGGCTACAAAACTGCCGAAAAGCGCATTGCTATACTGTACAGGAGTTGTTGTCTATAATGTTACATCAGGCATTGCAGCAGCTTGTCCGCTACTTTTCAAGATAGGCATGGGTGCATTCCAATCTCGAAGTTGCTTACTCAACTGTCGAGCTAGCTCCTTAACTTTTTCAGTTTTCTGCTCTGCCAGGTTATACTGCTCTCCTATATCATTTTTTAAGTTATATAGCTCGTAGCTACCATCTCGCATATTATAAAGCAGTTTCCAGTCCCCCTTCCTGATTGCACTTTTGTAATTTATTCCCGGTCCATCCTGATTCGTCCATTTATTGGGTGAATGCCATATCAGCGTCCGTGAGGAGTCTATCGATGCTGGATTCTTCAAAAGAGGGGCAAAGCTCATCCCGTCGATTTTTTGCATTACATTTTGCTGTTGAACCCCAGCTATTTCTAAAATCGTCGGAAAATAGTCTTCGATCATTACATATTGTTCCGTAACTGTGCCAGCCTTTACCTTTCCCTTCCACTTCACGATCATAGGCTCCCTAATACCTCCTTCATATAAAGAGCCCTTTCCAGCCCTTAATGGTAAATTCTGCGTATGTGCCTTGCCGCTCCTTGGTGGTGCCAAACTCAGGCCACCATTATCACTCATGAAAATAATGACGGTATTTTCATCCACTTTTTTTTCTTTTAAATAGTCCATTAAATCTCCTAGACTTTTATCCATTCCTTCCAACAAGGCCGCATACTGCGCTTCTGTTTCGTCTAGGCCGGTGTCTACATATTTTCGGTAGAAACGTTCATCTTTATTAAAAGGTACATGTACAGCATAATGTGCTATATTTAGATAAAATGGTTGCCTATCTTTAATGGGCTGTTCGATGGCCTTGATAGCTTCCAAAGTAAGGGCTTCCGTAAGAAAAGTGTCTCGCCCATGATATTCTTCTAAATCAGGTACCGCTTGCCAGGTTGATTTACCTGGGATATTTCCGTAATTTTCCTGACCTAGATAGCTTTGCGGATGCCCTGCCGCATGACCCGAAATATTTACTATAAATCCTAAATTATAAGGATTTGCCCCTGGTGTGCCTGCCGACCCCCAATGAGCTTTGCCCACATGTACCGTAAAATAACCGGCATTTTTTAACAGTTGCGGAAAAGGTGTTGCATAAACGGTATGCGGAACCCCGGCAACAGGGCTCAGTCCATTATAATTCCAATTACCCGGTAAAAACTGATCATCGGGATTATCGGTATTGTTATTAGCTTTCGGAGATGTCCAGTTTGTTACACCATGATGGGCAGCGTTCATTCCCGTTAGCATACTCACTCTTGACGGTGTACATACAGGCGTAGCATATGCATTGGTGAATTTCATCCCCTCCCTTGCTAAACGTTCCATATTCGGGGTATGATACTTCTTATTCAACGGGGTTTTCTCTGTCCAAAAAGGTTCAGAGGTATCTTGCCAACCCATATCGTCTACCAAAAAGACAATAATATTAGGGCGCTTTTCTTCGTGTTGCTGTGCATAGGATAAAGTAGGACCAAGGACACACAAAATGCCATATATTAGTTGTTTTGCGTTTATCATCATGCCTTAGTGATTAGCCGTTTTAGTGTATATATAATTGATTATAAAACCAATGTTAAAAGATTAAATCGACAATAACAAATTGGCCATTAACGCAATCGATTGTGCTTATGGCCAATTTGTTAGGTAATTCGTTCAGGGCTTAACGATGCGTTACGCCTAAAACCGTTACCAAAACTTCATAGGTACCTGGTTGATGTGCACGAAACGAAAATCGTGCATTACAAGAATAGGTATCATCTGGAATTTCAAGCTCCTCGTCAAAGTGCACAAATTGAGTTGGAATGCGGTAGTAATAATTAAAACCATTACCCAACGAAGCTAAAGGAAACGGAACAACAGCATAAGTAAATTCCATCTGGTTGTTGACAGCCTGATAGTCTAGTGCGTAATCCTGCATAGTCTGAAGCCAACCTCCAGCAGTACCCGACTGTGGCCTTCGCGCAATTTCTCCGGTTTCGGGATTAAAGGGCACACCGTTCTTGTCAACAATTTGTACAATTACCTTATTTCCTTCTTCGCTAATTCTTTTGACGCTAATTAAACCCGCCGGCAGGGTCTTGGTGGTAGATTCAGCCCCTACCTTCATAGCAACCGTACTTCTGCCTGCTGGGACCTCAAAACTTGGTGTATCTAAAATGTTAAATTCTCCAATACCTTCATATATTTTATTTCCAGACTCGTTGGAGATTTCAAGATCGAGGATATAGCTACCAGAAGGGACATTAATGGTATTGTAATTAGCTTCTAACTGACCGCTTGATTCATTAATACTAACCGGCGCTACCATTTTTTGCTCCCGTTTTGCATCTATCATCTCGAGTGTTGTATCAAGTTTTGGATCATAATAACCTTTCCAAACTAACAACGGATACTCCTTTAAAAAAACATCATCCAAAATTTCGCCAGTAACTTTATCTCGTATATGCACCAATTTAACTTTGACGGGTTTCTGCGAACCATCTAAATTAAGTGCTGAACTAACATAGGCCCTTCCCTTAGGTACATTGATTGGCACTTCCTCATATCTTACCAGCGCGCTTAAAAATCCATCTGGAACTTTTTTGCACGCAGAAAGAACAATCATAAAAAGACCAACGACAAATACCAAATTGATTTTATTATTAACTTTTTTCATCGATTTAAATTTGTTTTTTAGCGGTGATGAAGCTATCAGATTTATTCATTCCCCTGTGTGGTTTGAATAAATCATGATGGTTTCATTTTTTCCATCAATTTAATTCCTGTTTATCTAGCAAAAAACAGCGTATGCTGGTTTGTCAACACATTTACACGACCTGTTAAACTCTCCACACCTGAAGTCTGAACAATCGTACGAGCACCAACAGAAGTTGGGATCTCTTCCGCTACAAAAGGTTCAGAAATAGGTTGGAAGAGATACGTAAATATGACCACTTGTGGCCAGTTTGAACTGCCTGGATTATACCCCAAAGCCGGATCATTTGTCCGCTCATACGAAACTACAGCTTCAGCATCGTGCCTAGCTGTACTATACAGTTTGCCATTCTGGGTTAGATCACCATAATCCAATGTTTGTGGTATTCTATAAATATCCAGTGAGTCTGCAAATCTTGTCAATTCATATTTAATGATGGAATCTACCGTCCATTTTTTAGTTGGATCAATCTCTTGCTCCTTTAATGTCCGAAATTCTACATAATTGTTTATCGCGTAATCCGTAGGTGCAAAAAAGGTAGTATTAGAGGCATTGATTTTTTCTTTAATCCCTGCTTTGTCTATTAACATAATCAATGTATCAAACAAACCGCGATCATTATTTTTAAGAAAATCATAGGTCGTTAAATTTACTTTTGCGTCGTGCAGTGTACCGCCCACAAAATAGCCATCCTTTTTACAACCTGTAATAAAACAAGTTACTATAACCATTATGCAAATAATGCTATTTAATACTTTCATTTTCTTTCTCATCTTTAAGCCATTTAATTAATTCGATTTCCACCACTCGTTTTGTGTTAACAATTCATTTTGCGGCAATAGATTTCGCATATCCAAGGGCCAGTAGTATCCCTTCTTAGCCATTCGGTCATTTGAATATTCTCCAGAGAATAGGCGCTGCAATTGCTCCATACGAATCATATCAAACATTGCCTGCCCCTCTCCCAAGAGCTCCCTGCGACGCTCATCAAAGATTTCATTGAAAAGGTTTTCTCCTATGCCATTATAAAGTCCCAGCCCGGCACGCGCTCTGATCAAGTTTAAATCATCTTGCGCACCAGTTATATTTCCATTTTTATACCGTGCTTCAGCTCTCAATAGGTAAATATCTGCCAAACGAATCAGCACCAAATTATTACTCACTACATAGTTTGACGTATTGTTTGGATCATAATAATTTACTCCATCATATTTTGTCAAGATATACTTATTATTCCCTCCAGACGATAAGGTCATAATGGTATCAACACGTTTGTCATCTTCTTCAAACGTATTTTTCATTGCTTCTCCAACTGGCCAGGCGTCGTTGATCGCTTTATTTTTTATATAGGGATCTGTCAAGAAAATATTAAAAAAACCAGCTGTAGCTTCATTGCTTACCGCGTCAAACAGCATATTCAACTCAAAAATGCTTTCTTTAGAATTCCCTTTCCAGATTTTTTTATAATCGGCTAAATTTTCGAGACTGTATCCTTTGTCTATCACCTCGTTGCAGTATCTCTCTGCATTCACATAATCATGTCTCCAGGCATATATTTCGGCCAGTAGGGCAAGTGCTGCACCTTGATTAGCGACAATCTTCTCTCCAGCGTTATCCAATAAACCAATTGCTGCCTCTAAATCTGTTATACAATAGGTTAATACTTCTTCTTCTGAACTGCGAGGGATAGGTTGTATAGCATCGGGATCTTTGAATGATTCCTTCGTCATCACTACATCTCCCCAAACACGCTGCATATAAAAATAAGTATAGGCTCTTAGAAATCTAGCCTCTCCTTCTAATCGTTTCTTTTGAATTTCCCCATCAGCAAATTTGCTTACATCAATCTTTGGGGTATTCTCAATGATAAGATGGCATTGGTTAATTACGCTATAAAATCGCGTCCAATTTTTCAAGGAGGCCTCTAAATAGGGAACATAGCTAAACTTAAAACCGCCGCTTTGTACAATGGCAGTATAATTCCAGAAACCGCTAACATCAAAATTATCAGCCGCGACGTCACCAAAAATGAAATAGCTTCTATCGCTCAAAAAGCTACCTCTTAATAGACCGTATGCCCCTGACATGGCCTTCTGTACATTAGCGCCGCTTACCCAGAAAACTTCGTCGTAGGTCGCATTTTGAGGTTCTAAATCGATGTACTTACTACAACCGGGCAACAAAAAAACGAAGGCTGTGAGTAAGGCTTTAAACGTTAAACTTTTATATCTTTTCATCTTAACAATTTTAAATAACAATGAACCATTGTACTTCATATGTGCAGCGGTTCATTTTATTGCCATAAACATTTCTTTATAAGGTTAATTCGACTCCAAATGTAAATTTCCGCGGCAGTGGGTAGGCTCCTCCATCATATTCGCCTTGTGGGCTAATCGCTTCTGCATCTGGAATATTTGCGGATTGAAACGTATAAATATTATCGAACATAGCATATACCCTCGCTCCTTTTATACCTATTCTATCAACTAATTTATCCGCTAGGCGATATCCTATTGTAACTGTTTTGATCTTAAAAAAATCACCCTTTTCATTCCATAAAGTGCTAAAGGGAAAAAACTGATAGAAGTTAGGACCATAAGGACTGATAGATGGAAAGTTAGCTTCGTAATTGGGATCCTCTGCCTTCGATGGTGTCCAATAGTTGATTTCGCTCATGTCTGGCAAGCGTTGATTACCAAAATTATTAATGCTCCCATAATTCCATATATTGGAAAACTGATTAGACATCAGTGTATTAATAATATCGCGTTTGAAGGTAAAGGTTCCCAAAACTCCTAGGGAGAAATTTTTCCATGTAAATTCGTTGTACAAACCACCTACAAATTTTGGATTTGGATCACCCGTTTGTACTAAATCGCCATCAGCGTTCCCCCTATCTTCGTCACTCCATACATCCCAATCGTTATTGACATCCAACCAATTTGGAAAACCGGGTTGTACAGGGTAATTACCTTTAAAATAGGTCAGTCGCTGACCAGTGATAGGGTTCACTGGAATATCTCCCTGCTGGTTATAAACTCCTTGATAGATCATTTGCGCCCATCCATAAATAGGCCCTCCTACTGAAAAAAGAAGTTGCTGATTATATCCTCTGGAATCCATATAAAAGGTGCGGTCATTATTGGGCAAAGACGCCAGCCTGTTCTTATTGTAACTTAAATTAAGGTTGGTTGTCCATTGTAGTTTGCTATCAGCACCTAAATTTCGGGAAGTTATGGTAAGATCAATCCCTTCATTGAGAATATTCATAGGTACGTTATAGGAGATCTTCGTATAGCCTGTGTAAAACGGAACAGCAAATGCGAATATCGGACTAATGGTTTCCTTTCTATAGGCATCGGCCGTAATATTTAATCTGCTTTTAAAGAGATAAAGATCTAAACCAAGATTGGTTTGCTTGGACTTATTCCAGGTAAGATTAGGTTGTGTGAGTGAGTTTCTATTAGGGTCATAGTAGTAAATAGGTGTTGACATGCCGCCTCCACCATAGGTTGCAGTAGCGATATCCCAAACATTATAAGGTGCATAGAATTTTCCTGGTAAGGTTCCTGAATGCCCATAACTTGCTCTAAATTTCAACAGCTCCAGCCAATCTATGTCTTTCAAAAAATACTCATCAGATGCTACCCAAGCAGCTGAGAATGCGGGGAAATAACCCCACTTCGTGTTTCGACCGAAGCGAGAAGAAGCATCTGCACGCCATGATGCGTTGATGATATATTTTCCTTTATAATCATAGGAAAACTGCCCTAAATAAGATAATAAACCGGCTTCCTCTAAATCAGACTTTCCAGTCAAATCGCGTTGAGCAATACCTTGCACTACCTTGATATCGTCTGTAGGTAAATTTAACCCTTGTAGTTGCGTCTTTTTTCGATTTTTATATTCGAAAGACTGCATAGCGGTAAGGTTTAGGTTATGTGTTTCCTGTATACTGTGTGTCCAATTCAAGATATTGGCTAAATTATAAGTATAGTCTTCAAACCGGTTCGCTGAAGCAAAAGAGATTCCATTCGGTGCAATTTCCGTGGGCATAAATCGATCTCTCCTATCTATATTTGCCTGCCCAGATGCTTGTAAAGAATATCTTAACCCCTTTATAAGGTCAACATCCGTTTGAGAAAATATACTGATGGCATCCGTTTGGTTATTATCACGTAATTTATCATATTGTCCATAATAGTATTCATAATCAACATCGTTCAATTTAACGAAAGAAGAAGGCATCGACCCTTTGTCAACGGGTAAAGGGTCACCTTCATTTGCACTTCTCCCTAAACCTCTTTTACGATCCATTCTCGAGGCAGAGATAATCAAACTGGTTTTAGCAATCGGAAAAAGCCGAAAATCAAAATTTCCGCGTAATGAATAGCGTTTAAAACCGGTATTCCGCATAATTCCGTCTTCATTATAGTGGTTTAAAGACAATCTATAGTTTAGCACATCATTCCCGGCGGATATATTGACATCATAATTACTTATACGACCTGTTGAATAGAAAAGGTCTTGCCAATCTGTCGCATTATTATAACTAGGGTTTAAACTGTCTGTCAAGATTTGTGGAATAATTCCTAATTGCGCGTGCGATCCATATTCCTTCAATATGTCCATTTTTTGACGTCTTTCCTCTGCACCTGCATATGTACGCTGGAGCTCTGGACGCTGCGAAGCACCTGTATAATACGATAAACGAACTGTTGGCCTACCGGTTGATCCTTGTTTTGTTTTTATAATGATAACGCCGTTCGCTCCTCTCGATCCCCAAACGGCTGTAGCAGCGGCATCTTTCTGTACTACAATGCTTTCAATATCGTTCACATTTATACCGGCTATATAGTTTGTACCCGTCGCCCCACCTGATAAATCTGTACTGGAAATAGGCATTCCATCGATTACAAATAAGGGGGAACTCATTGTATTCGCTAGATCTACTTCATCATTTAATCCACCCGAAATAGTGGTATTTCCACGTACTGTAAATGTATTTCGTACACCCGGTTCACCCGTGAAATTTTGAATATTAATCCCCGACACACGTCCCTGCAGCAGTGTTTCAAAACTTGGAGCAGGAAGGTTTTCTATCTGTTTTCCCGAAACTACCTGGACAGCACTCGTGGTTTTCCGTAACGATTGTTGTTGGTATCCAATCACAACCACCTCATCCAAGCCTTGTCCCTCGTCTAACTGCAATGATAAAATCAATGCACCCCCCTTAACAGCGAGTGTTTTTGTTTTATAACCTACGAAAGTGAATCGAAGGCTATCACCAATAGAAGCTTGGATTTCATAAGCGCCACGGCTATCTGTTACAGCCGTGATATTCTTTCCAGCAACCCTCACCGAAACACCTGCGAAAGGTTGATTTCGCTCATCTTTCACAACCCCATGTATCTTATTCTGTATAAAAGATTCGATTGTTACCGACTTTTTTTTAACGATCACCGTTCCATCGTAAATCTGATAGGATAAGGGCTGATGCTTAAACGCTTTTTGTAAAACTGCCTCGAGTGATGCATCTTTTAGGTCTAAGGAGATTTGTTGACTATGATCCAAAAGTCCTTCTTCAAACATAAAACGATAGCTCGTTTGCTTTTTTATTTCTTTAAAAAGCTCCTCCAGAGAGATACTTTTACTGGAGAGTGTTACCTTCTGGGCCAAGGCTCGTGCGTGCACCCCCAAGCCAAAAGCTAACATAAGCGCAAATGTTAACTTCATGATTATAAGAATTTTTCTGTGGGTTGATTTATAACCATACCACTTCCGGTATTGGTCAATACGGAATTTATCCATAAATTTGATTGATTAAGGTTATCGAATAATTATTTACATCATTATATGTATACCTTGTCACTTTCCGGAGGTATGCCAGTACTTCCGGATTTTTTATACATATGTTGGTTCAGTCAATTTAGTTCATACACACTCCTTTCTTATTTTAGATAACAGTTAGAATTTTTTCGTCAATAGAAAATTGATGGCCGCTTAAATCTGTCAACATTTGGCACACACCGCCTAGTGTTACGCTACGTTTGATTCCACCACGGTACCGCTCTTTACTTATTTCCGTATTATATTTAACATCGACATTATACCAACGCGCTACTTCCTCCAATATTTGATATAGATTTTTCCCATCAAAATAGAAATAACCTTCTTTCCAAGAGAGCGCCTCCTCTATGTCTGCCTTGTGGACTGATAACCTATCGGCATAAGATGACACCGCATATCCGGGTGTAATGATCCTCTGATCTTGTTGATTGCTTACCTTTACTTTTCCTTCGGTAAGAATTGTTTTTGTTTGGTCGTTAGTATAAGTATTGATATTGAATGCGGTTCCGAGCGCTTCTACATGAATTTGATTGGTATATACAATAAAGGGGGAATTAGTCTTTGGAACCACTTCAAAATAGGCTTCCCCAGCTAACAACTTAACCACACGTTCTTTTTCCGTGAAGTCTGCAGGAAATTCCAAGATAGATGCTGCATTTAGCCACACGTTAGAGCCATCAGGTAGTTTTAATTGATAGTTTCCACCCTTCGGTACACTAATTTGATTAAGGAGATCAGTGGATTTTTGCCGGTCTTGATCAATTGATTTACTAACCGACAGTGCACTGTCTTCTTTAAACTCCAGCGAATCCCCCTCCAAAACTATTTTTTTCCCGCTGGGTAACGTTAGTATTGCTTTATTAACTGCAGGCAATACATCATTCTGATAGCCATATTGATGATCGACGATTATGCCGTTTTCACGCTCATTAGGCAACTCCCACCATGTTATTCCACACAAAAGCAGAAACACTGCAGCGATACTCAACCATTTCCACTTAAACCAATTATGTTGCTTTCGTTTAGTGCCTGGTTGTCTATATTTTTGAAGAACAAGATTCCAATCTTCTTCTTTGTCAATATTTTCAAAGAGAATAAGGTCATCAGCAAGGATGGAGGTATCGGCATATCGTTCTAATAACTGACGTAATTGTTCATCTTGTTCTGCACGCTTTAATAAATCGGTTTCTTCTTCGGCGTTTAAGGCTCCTCGCAGGTATTGGGAAATGAGTTTTGCTAACTCAAATTGTTCCTTGTCCATAAAAGATTTATCTTCTTTTATCCTAAGGAACATGAATCTTAAAAAGGGGTGAAAAGATTTTTAATATTTTCGGAAAAAGAATACAATCAACTGATAGTCAACAAAATTATTTTAATAAAAAATAAATTAAGAGAGATAGCGCTTGTGGTGATAGACGATTTCTCAATAACATCAAGGCACGTTGCTTTTGGGTTTTTACGGTGTTGATGCTTACATTCAGGGCCTCTGCAATCTCGAAATTTTTCATCCCCTCAAGATACCCCATTTTACAAATCTGACTGCAGCCTGAAGGAAGGGATTCGAGTGCTGCATGTAACTCGCCCATCACCTCCGCATGCATCATGGCCTGAAGCACTTTTGCATCCTCTACAAAATCTTGTTCATGGATACGACTGGCGATTTGTTTATGCCTAATTCTGTTGAGCGCTGCATGCTTAACAGTACTATATAAATAACTCTTAATGGCACTTGGGTCATCCACACTTTTCAACGTGCCTTCCATTAAAACAACAAAAGCATCCTGTGCTAAATCACGCGCAGTTTCCTGGCAATTTACTAAACGAAACGCAAAGGTGCACAATCTAGTGTAATATAGATCAAACCATCCTTTTACTTCGTCAGGTGATAACATATTCATAGTATACCCGTTTAAAAAGTACCTCTCTTTACTACGTAAATTGTCCCTTAGTTTGGCCTATTGGTTAGCTTTTTTTCTTTACAAACTAATTATAAAATCAATGTTAAGTGATTAAATTGATATTAACAAATCGGCTATAAACGCAATCGATTGCGTTTATAGCCGATTTGTTAATCCTATAAATAGAACATCTAACGATTAAAAATCACTGGTATTTGGAACTGCAATTCTTCGTTTACCCCTGTGATAATATTCTCCACGTTCACCGATAGGTCAATGGATTGCACCTCTTCCCAAACAGCTTTTAAAACAACAGTTTTTTGTTCCTTTCCCGCTAACCTTAGCCTGCCAAGAGGGAAATCTTCCACTTGATAGGCAGAAGCAAGCTTTAAACAAAAAGGAATATCGCTCACGTTTTGCAAAGCAATTTCCACAATAGGTTCTCCATTTCGTAGTTTAAAAGTAGAATGGATACTAACGGCTTTCTTAAAAAAGGGCTCCATGAGGGCTTTCCGGCCAATCAATATATCATCCATCAGTACTGCTGTTCTACCTGCAATCAAGGCTTCCTTAATTGATTCCTCATCCCTATGCTTGGCGAAAACCAATGTCATGGGTCTACGGCGCCCTCGATACTGATTAGCAATATCATAGTGTTCATCTGAGCTTCCCAACATCGTCAGGTTATACCGCATCGCTAGTTCATGCGCAATAACATTGTATCGCCCGGAATTCACAACCTCTACACCACCCAATATTCCTTTTTCCAACAGTTCTTTATGAAAAGCCGTAAATATATTTCGATCTTTCTTATCCCACCAGGCATAACCTGGATGATTATAAAAGACAAAAGCGCCCTGTCTCTGTACTTCTAAAAAGGGAGCCATTAATTCTTCTTTCGTTATGGAATCTTTCATTATAAATTTCTTATGTGTCTCCTTCATGTAGGCATAAGGGATCTTATTTGCGTCTTTTACGAAAAGGGCATTACAATGATACGGAGGAACTCTTGGGGAAATTTCGACCCCTTTTATAACCATTAGCGTAGAACCGGCCGCACGTGCTTTACCTATTTCATAGGAACGGTTGGCATCATGTTTCACTTCTTCCGGATACCCCTCGTAATCGATATGTTCGGTCATTGAAATGGCATCCAGTTCATCTCTTTGTGCTTCATAAACACGAAAGCTTGGCCATACATGGCCATCCGAAAAGACGGTATGCATATGAAAATCGCACTTCAAGGTAACATAGCCTGGTATATCTACCAATTGAAGACTATCTATCGGTTTCTTTTGCGCATAGAGCAATGAGCTGCTCGTACTAAAGAGCACAAGACAACATATCATGCCTAAACAGTTGATACTTTTATATGCCTTTTTTTTCTTGTTATATATCATTTTTAAAAATTTAGAACGGCTGTTTAAAAAACCGCCATTTCGAGCGAAACGTTTGAAGTCGAAAATCCGAAGGCTCAACGATTTAATCTTTATTTAATTACCTCTTTATCAGATTTCTCCATTGCGCTTTGCTCCAGTCGAAATGACGGCTACAAGTTTTTAACCCACAATTAGCATATTTTATAATTCATTACTTCCATCCGGGATTCTGACTTAAGTTCGGGTTTAAGACAATATCGGCATTGGAAATAGGCTTGAAGTACTTTTTATCATCAAAAACTCGATTTTCGTCATCTCGCCAGACTAAATGCCCCTTATTACCCTCTGATAATTTCGACGCAGTACCATCGATAATATAATAAGTAACACCATTAACTTTTGTATCTGGTAAGGTCTTTACAAAAGCGACATCAGGCGTACCGTTTCCATCTAAATCCATCGGACTGTCCATTGCTGGCACATAAATTCCACGCCATTGCATTTCAAGTAGATGCCCTTTCTTCCACCGTAGCAAATCGTCATAGCGGAAACCTTCATACACCAGTTCGATTCCTCTTTCACGACGCACTTCCAAAAGATATTTATCAGATATTTCGGGAAAGTAAACCGTTTGCAAGTAGGAATCAGCCTGCGCCGGCTCAGCAGTATTAACACCTGCTCGCGCACGAAGTAATGCGATCGTTTGTGCCCATACCCCAGCATCCATTTGGCCTAGCTCCGCTTTTGCCTCCGCATAGTTCAATAGAATCTCTGCATAACGCATCATCGTGATGGAGTTGTTCGACTCGGCCACGCCATCTAACCTTTTATCGTCCAAACTAAACTTTAAAATATGGTATCCTGTGAATGTATAACCGAAATTAGGTGGTGCTGCCGAACCATCTGAACGTTTATAGCCTAAAGAGCGGATAGTCTGTCCCAAACGCGGGTCGCGATCCGCCATTTCGTGTACAAACTGGATGGTATCATAGCCAGGAATATCTGTAAAGCGACTTCCATCTTGCTTCAAGTAGGTATTCACAAATTGCTTATTGAGTCCCCATCGAGCACCATAGGTGGCCGAATTAAACTTCCACGTAATTTCATGCCATCTCTTTAAGCCATCGTTAAAGATGTTCGCCCACATGATTTCCACCGATTTTGGGTCTTGACTAATAAAGAGATCCCGATAATCAGTTACCGTATTTCCGGTGGCGTACAAACTATACTGTTTTGAATCAATCACTTGCTGCGCAGCATCAACAGCCTGTGTTAGCCAAGTATCCGCTGTATTGCTTAAGCTCAGCTCTGTATGATACTTCCGAAAAGTCCCTTCGAACAAGCATATTCGCGATTTCAAGCCTAGCGCAACCCACTTGGTCACAGCAGAAGCGGTATTATCTTTTGTTGCCCTAATATTTTCTACCGCATAATTTAGATCGGCCAGTACCGAATCCATTACTACTGTCCGAGCATCACGTCCCTTATACAAATCTGGATCATCGATTGCCAACGTTTTACCATACCAAGGTACATCCCCAAATTTTTTAACCATATCGAAATAAAACAGTGCTCTAAAAAAGCGGGCCAAACCGGCATGGTGACTTCTCGCCTCTTGAGGAATCGCTGGATTATTATATTGCTCCAAGAAGTAATTGATATTCCTTAAATCAGCCCAGTTCCATGCTCCTTGATCAACCGAAGAATAGTTCCCTGCAATAAAGGTGGGTGAATTATTCTTTGAGGTATATTCGCCCATTTCATCTGCCTGTACAATAGCAAGACCTGTTGGGATAAAACGTTGATAAAAAGAAGTGGTATATAAATTTAGATCTGCTTCCGTTTTAAAAAAGCTACTCGGCACTAACTTATCGAAAGGCTCTTTCTCTAAGAAGTTACTACAAGCGCTGGTCACTACAAGGCAAATAACTATCGCCCCAAAGCGGCAAATGATTGCCCATATTTCTTTTTTTTGCATTGTTTTATTATTAAAATGAAACATTCAGTCCTACGGTTGTTGTTTTCAACATAGGGTACGCATACCCCTGTCCTGAACCATTGGTTAGTTCACCTATTGGTTTCTCCATTACTTCTGGATCAAAATTGTCGGTATGTTTAAATAAACCCGATAGGGTAAATAAATTCTGTGCGGTTACAAAAAGATTAATCCTAGACACCTTCAATTTTTGGATCCATGATTCGGGTAAATTATAATCCACGGTCAAGGACTTCAACCTTAAGTAACTCACATCCTGCAAATAGCGGGTTTGCGGTGCCCCTAAAGATCGATCCGTTCCCAATGCTGTATAACCTCTATATCGAGGAAAATAAGCATCTGGGTCTTCTTCGGTCCAATGATCTTCCATCAATTTTACCGGTTGGTATCCATAGGGACGATTATAAGGGCCCCAAAAGAGTCCTGCCTCCGGTGCAAAATACCAATCTCGTTTTCCTATACCTTGGAAAAAGGCACTAAGCCCAAAACCATTCCAACGGCCTGATAGGGTAAAACCGAACTGGTATCGCGGCGCATCGTTTCCTATGATGCGACGGTCACCTGGATTATCTACCGTATTGTCTCCTTGATTAATTACCCCATCGCCATTTAGGTCTGCAAACTTCAAATCACCTGGGAGCCATTCTTTATTGTTGGAATTTGTGAGAAAGCTTTGATCGGCATGATTCGCAATATCCTCATCAGAAGTAAAGAATCCTAAGGTTTCATAACCCCAGATCTCACCGATCTCATGTCCAACATAATAAGTGGAAGACAAGAGGTTATTCGGGTTATTAAAACGTTCGATATGGGATTTGCTATCCCAAAGAGATCCTGATATTCCCCATGTAAAAGGTTTTGAAAACAAGGTAGAAGAGCCATTATAAGCAAGCGTTAGTTCCCACCCTTTAGTCGATAAATCTGCATAATTGCCAGAAGGTACCGCTGCTCCAAAAACGTTGGGTAAAGGTTGACCCACTGTAAACATATCACTTGTTTTTCTGTTGTACCAGTCGAACGTAACATTCAACTTATCTTTGAATAAAGCCAGATCCAGTCCAACATCAAAGGTAGTTGATCTCTCCCATGTTAGGCCGTCAGGAATCACCGCAGGTAATTGCGTATAATTAGGTTGTAACCCTTGTAGAATGACACTGGCTTTACTTACACTCATCTGTTCCATATAGCGATAAGGGTCTACATTCCCATTGCCCAATGAACCGTATGAGGCCCTTACTTTTAGGTTACTCAACCACGATTTAGCATCTTTCATGAATGATTCGTTTGACAAGACCCACCCTGCGGATACGGAAGGGAAGAAGCCATAACGTTGGTTTTCGGGAAATTTGGAAGAGCCATCATATCTTCCGTTCAGTTCTAGCAAATATTTACCCGCATAAGCATAATTCAACCGATAAAACAAGCCTAAATAGGCCCATTCGTGTCCACCTCCAACAATATTATAATTTGTCCCGTCCATTAGGTTGAAATCCGGTTTGGTAGGATCTAAAATTCCGTCTCGTTGCACATCTAAATTTTCGAAACGCGAATTTTCAATATTAAAGCCTACTAAAGCACTAAAATCATGTTTGGCAGCAAAAGTTTGGGCATAGGTAGCAGTTGCATTGCCCGCTAAATAACGCGTATCTTCATTAAATTGCCTCAACAAACTCCTTCCAAAGCGCGAGGTGCTCCCCGGCGCATTGCTGTAATACATATAATTATTGGCCCTCGTATCTTTCCCAATGGTCTTAGCATAAGTAAAGTCCGTTTTTAAGGTCAGCCCGTCCAATGGTTTAGCAACCAGTCCCGCAGTATTTCGAAAATAGGTATTCGACTGGTCAGAGCCGTTATTTCCGTCCATGAAAGAGGCAATACCTGTATACACGGCCGAATGCGTATAACTGCCGTCGGGATTATATAATACCGCCATAGGATAGCCTTGGTGTTCAAATTGCCTCCAAATATTACCGTCGCCATCTGCAAACATTGGGTAGTGATAATCATAAATACTTAGCTCCGTGTTGTTCTGCAGTTCGAGCCATTTATTGATTTTGATATTACCTTTCCCTCGAAGATTATAGCGATTAAACTTATCGGAGTTATATTTAAAAATACCATCTTGGTAATAATATCGGCCTGAGAGATAATAATCAATTTTTTCCGACCCACCGGAAACACTCAATGCCTGCTCGGTCGCTGGCATATTATCCTTGTAAATAAAATTATTCCAATCATTATTGCCAAAGTATTCATATCGCCCCAAAGATTCATTGTACACTACTTCTGGTAAAGCTGGATTTTCCGAATGCTCTTTTAACCTTTCTAAATAATCCAAAGAAAAAGGAAAAATATTGTTTACAGATATTGGATTCGATTTGTAATCATACCAAGCGTTAAAGGCATCATTGAAGTTTTTAGCCCACTCATAGCCATTGGTAATTAATTTAGGTTCCACTGTGCGCTGATTGAGTGAATAGTTCGAGCTGAAATTCACTTTCACCTGCCCTTTTATCGGATTTTTCGTAGTGATCAATACAACTCCAAAAGCTGCTCTGGAACCATAGACTGCTGCCGACGATGCGTCTTTTAAGACAGTTACACTCTCAATATCATTGGGATTAATCTTGTTTGGGTCGCCCTCAACTCCATCAATGAGCACCAATGCGCTACCCTCTGCTCCAATAGAAGTTGTTCCACGTACATTATAGGTTGCTCCACGCGTTGGACTACCATCTACCATTTTGATATTAAGGTTTGGAAGCGTTCCTTGGAGCATTCGTGTCAAATTGGGAGATGGACGGTTTTCCAAGGTACTTGCGCTGATCTGTGAGACCGCGCCTGTTAAATTTGCTTTCTTTTGGGTACCATAACCAACCACTACAACCTCATTTAAGCTTCCTTGTGTCTCTACCAAACTAAAATCAACCGAAACTGATTTACCTTCTTCCACTAAGATCCCCGCTCGTTGCTCGCTCTCATAGGAAATATAGCTGACCACTAAGGAGTAAGTTCCTGGCTTTAATGACACGGAAAAATGACCGTCAGTATCTGTGCTTACGGTACGGTTAAGTTCTACAACTTTAACGGTTGAACCCGCTAAAGGGCGACCTTCCCTGTCTTTCACGATGCCGGTTATATGGCCAGCTTGTTGTTTTTTATACAGCAAAACTGTATTGGCACCCTTTCCTGTATAATCAACAGGCACCTTTTCAAATAACCTTGACAATACCTCGTCAAGAGAAACATCTTCAAGCTTAAGCGATTGGATACGTCTATTTTCGAGCTTCAGTTCCCCGGCGTCAAAAATAAATTCCAGCTGTTCTTCTTCCTGCAATAGTTGAAGGGCCTGGTATAGATTAACATCCGATAAAGATACATCTACAGTTTTGTTCAAGACTTGACCTTCTGATGGCATCGCTTGCAATAATTGCGAAAGTGCAATCAATACAGTATAAATTAAAATAGTTGTACGCATGACTTTTCGTATGAACAATGCGGTTTTCTTCATAAGTTTGTATATACTTAGTAGATTATTGGATAAATGAATTACTGAGTGGCTATGTCTCAAGGGTCTCAAGCTTCGACATAGTCCGATACAGGCAAGTACCCATTGGGTATTTGCTTGTTCTTTTTATGGGTAAATAACTAGATCATCTCCTTCCCTCCTATATTGATTTTGATGAATTGAACAAATTAACTCCATTGTTTTTTCTAGGCTTCTATCCGTACGGATCATTAAATTGTATTGGTAATTGAGTGTTCTGACATCGCGACTTTTTAGGGTAATGCCATACAGGTTATGCATCGCCAATGCTAGCTCTTCAAAGCTTGCCCTTTCTAGATACAACCGCCCTTTAATCCAAGTATTTAAATATCGTATATTGAACGTCGCATAATCAACCGCTCTATCTTTCTTACGGTAATGTATTCGCTCATTTTTGCTTAGTTCTCGAAGCGGACCACGGTCATCAGACACACGCACCCTCCCATCTTGTACAGCGACTGAAATATTGGGTAGTTGCGAGTAGGCACTTACATTAAAAGAGGTACCCAATACCTGAACTTGAAGCGTTTTCGTATGTACCACAAAAGGCCTTTTCTCGTCTTTTGCCACTTCAAAAAAAGCCTCACCCTCATCAAGGAAAATCTGTCGATCTAGTTTAGAAAATTTTTCGGGAATGCGTACACTGGAATGAGCGTTGACATACATTGTGGATCCGTCGGGAAGCGTCAGTTTTTTCACCTGCCGTGTTCCAGTATGAATCTCTCTCATAGCTACAACAGCCTCAGACTTCACACTCTTCGCCGCATTTGGTGACTTCATTATAAACCACCAAGCTATCATGGTTCCTACCACACCAAAAGCCAATACCGCAGCTGCCATTTGCCACTTTATAAAAGACCTTGTTTTCCTTTTTAAGGGATCTTCCCATAAAGAAGTCCGGATGCGCTCGTCTAGCTCTTGTTCAATTCGTTGTTTGGCAGTTTCATCGTCTAAACTTGGTACCCCTTGTTTATCATCTCCAAAAGAATCATACCATCTTTGCATGAAAGCTTGATCTTCTGTACTTAATTTATTTTCATGAAAGGCCTCTATCAGGGCCTTGAACTGTTTTTTATCCATAAATAAAGCTATGACACCTCATTTTCCAAGAGGGCACGAAAAATAAACAATCAAATAGGCATCCCTTCGAATCGTTGTATTTATCGTTACGATCAGAAGTAGCATATGCCCAGGATTTGTCCCGAAAAAAATGATTATATTATTATTAAGATTAGGTTAATTAATCATAAATGCCGGTAAGCACTTATAATAATAGGCTGGATAGCACTATGGCAATAATTATATGATCCTCCGGAAAACGTTTCATCAACGCTTTACGAAGACGGTGGGTACCAAGTGTAATATTGTTCTTTACGGTTTTCTGAGCGAGGTTAAGCGAGTCGGCTATTTCATCAACACTGTAGTCTTGGATACGTAATTGAAATACCTCCTGCATCGTTTTTGGCATTTGCTCTAGTTCACCTTGTAAGGTTTGGCTTAAGGCCTTTTCTGTAAGTAAATCTCGCATCTCCGTATTCACATCGATCATGCGCTCGTACAGATGAGAAAAGGCTTTACTTTGAATTTTCTCTTTCCGAAAATGTGCTATAATCTGATATTGGAGGGCAGTACGAAGATAAGCCTCTAAAGATTCTTTTATCAGGATCACGTCCTTTTGTTTCCAGCAATAAACAAAGACTTCCTGCACTATATCTTTTGCCAAGTCTTCGTCTCGCAATCGTCTATAGGCTAAAACATAGAGATCTTCCCAATACTGTTTGAAGATAGTAGGGTAATTCTCTCTGGTGAAGCGTATATACTCTCCTGCTTGATTAATTAGAGGTTGATCCATGGATAAAAACCCGGTTCTTAAGTGCGTCTGCGAGAGCAAAACTATGAATTATCTGCCAAGCTTAAGGTTAAGTTATCGTTAATTTTATGTTTTATAATTGGTTAAAAAAGGGGTTTTACTAAAGACGCGTGCAATTTATTAAATACTTGCACGCGTCTTGTATCCTGCTTCATAAACCATATGAAGTATCGTTTCGTGGTATTTACGCGTGAACTAAAAGTTTGTTAGCTAACTCCAGTTCTTCTTTCGAAATACTATGCGACTTATTTTTATATAACTGTAAAGTAATTTCTCCACCAAACGTTTTTAATACTTCGACCGTCTCCATTACACGGGAAACCGGCACATGCGGATCGGGGTCACTACTGGATATTAAAATTCGGCTACCCTGAAAATCGCCTCGATAACGATCGTTTATCAGCTGCTTTCCTATTAGTCCACCAGTAAAAGCAATAACGCCTCCATATTTCTTAGCATTGCGTGCGACATATTCTAATGTCAGACAGGCACCTTGTGAAAAGCCCAAAAAATAGATATCTTCTTCCTTGATGCCGTTCGCCTTGATCTCTTCAACCGCTTCGCCGATGGTCACGATAGCGGAGTCTAACGCAGGCTGATTATCCTGCTCAGAAGCCATAAAACTATAAGGATACCAACTGTTATTGGTAGCTTGTGGCGCATAGATAGCCATATCCTCAATGCTCAAGAAACGCTGAAGCGATATAATATCCTCAGCACTACCACCTCGGCCATGAATCATGACAATTGCTTTGTCCGTCTCTGTAAAGGGCTTCCCACCCTTTATAAATTGTTTACGATGTGTATACATATTTAGTTGTGAGTTGTGAGTTGCGAGTTATTGGTAGTTGTTAGTAGCAATGCGCAGAGCAAGACCTGCGCGACTGCTACTAACAACTTTTCCTAACCTGCTTCTATCTTGTACCTTAAACATATTGTCGGTTATTCATGCATCTTAAGCCTCACGTCCATTCCCACTTCTAAGACTTAATACACTTATAACATACAACTTAGAACTTAAAACTAGCTGTTGCTTATCCCAAGGAAGGAAGCACTTGTTCCAACCGTTCCCGGTAGGACTCATACTGTGCGGGTAGCTTCAAGCCACTCCCTAATTGCTCCACCGTTTCATCGGTGGCAAAACCAGGATTATCCGTTGCGATTTCAAAAAGTACGCCACCTGGCTCACGGAAATACAAGGAATAAAAATAATTCCTATCTATCTTTTCTGTTATCTGCAATCCGGCTTCCAGCACTTTCTGGCGATAGTACATAAGTATTTCTTCATTCTCTACTCTAAAGGCTACGTGATGTACAGAGCCTCCTGCCACATGCCCAGCACTTTCGCCGGGTGCTTCCACAAGATCAACCAAATTTGCCTGTTCGGCGTGATCGGTGATAAAACGAAAACGGTTGACGTGTTGTTCTGCTAAGCGATAACCTAAAATATCTGTCAATACTTTTGCCGTAGCCTCTGCCTTATTTGTAGTAATGGTAATATGATGGAATCCCCTTGTAGCCACTAATTCACTAACTTCCCCTGTGGTCCAAGGTTGACGCATATCCTCATTTTTAGGAACGGTTAACTCAAACTTTAATCCATCAGGGTCTAAAAAGGTTAGGTACTGCTCACCAAATTTCTCAGCTACCTTATTATAGGTTACATTATTTGCTTCAAAGCGTTTCATCCAAAAATCCAAACTGCCTTCGGGTACTGCATAACCGATTTCGGTTACCTGCCGTGTTCCACGCCTGCCCGCTGAAATTCCTCCCCAAGGGAAAAAAGTTAAAATGGCTCCCGGTGTACCCACTTTATCTCCATAATAAAAATGATAGGTTTCAGGATCGTCGAAATTAACTGTTTTCTTTACAAGGCGTAAGCCCAAAACACGTGTGTAGAAGTCATAATTTTTTTTCGCGTCACCAGCTATAGCCGTTATGTGATGGATTCCTTTTATCTTATTTTCCATGATTAGTCCTTTTTCTTTTTGTTTATGATACAAATGTCGGCATCCATTTGTTCCAAAAAATTAATCTAGGATAAGAAATAATTTATTCAATTTTTGCTTGATCAAAAGTTGAGCAAAACCGAAGAGCGGAGCGATGAGCTCATGAACGCCTTTGAAAATAAACAAAGTGAATAAATCAAGTCTGTGGATGCTACGCTGTATCTGATTGCAAAGCATAGATAGCGCGTATTGCAGCCGCTTCGCTTTCCCAATCCGCTTGGTTACTACAAAATGAACAATTCTGCTTATGCTTTACTGCTCGCTGCAACCGTATCCTCCAAGGCCGTTCTACTTAAAATTCGCCTTAGACAGTTGCTGCTTGAAGCAATACCGCTGTAGACAATCTTCTCTACTTAGGTTTTCGCCCTCTCATAAAGCACCTCACTGTCCTTCTCTTTTTCCGTACTTTCCAACACGATTACTTTCGGCTCCAAAGGTTTATCTTTTAAATGAATAAAGTACTCATTGCCCTCCGTTTTGCTTCGATGAATTTCCTCTGCATTGTATACCGTCTTCGGTTCAACTAAATCATAGAGCTTTTTGATACCCGAACCAGGAGACACTTTAATTCGTAGGTCACCAGACACAGGCAAATTGAAGACGATAAGATAGTATTTCCCTGTCTTCCTGCTTTTAGTGATATATCCCCAATCTTGTTTTTCCAGACCGGCATAACCGCAATCATAGATGGCTTCGTTATTCACTTTCATCCACTCACCAATTTCTTTGGCTATTTTTGTTTCTTCGGGACGAATATTCCCTTGTCCATCAGGACCAAAGTTAAGTACAAAATTTCCATCGAGGGCTACCGATTTGGCCATCATTTCAATGAGCTCCACGCTGGTTTTCACATGACCGCGCCATTCGGAATGGTAGCCCCATTGATTTTCAGGCACCGTCATCACACAATCCCAATCGTTACCATGTACATCTTCGATAGTGTTAGGTAATTTACGTTCCCAACCCTGTTCGTAGTCACCCATCAAATCACCGTTACTATCAAAATGCCTTCTGCCAAATTCATCAGCCCTGAAGCGGCTTCCAATAATCAAACCTGGTCGTATCGCTCGAAGTTCAGTTTCCAAACTATCAGCAAAGGCTGTCTGCTCTATCCAAGCTTTATCCCAAGTCCCATCAAACCATAATCCTTTCGCGCTAGGATAATTGACCAACAATTCCTTCAGTTGATTGGCGGTAAATTTCTTAAATTCCTCATATGACCGCTTCTCTTCAATCGTTTGCGGTGAGGCCGAACGATAGCCCTTATGATTCCAATCAATAATGGAAAAGTAAAGGTAAACATCAATACCCTCAGCATCATAAGCATCCACAATTTCTTTGAGAGCATCTTTTCTATAAGGCGAATTGGCAATTGTATAGCTGGTGTATTTGCTTGGCCATATACAAAAGCCATCATGATGTTTGGTTGTGATGATGACGTAACGCGCACCCATTTGTTTAGCTTGTGCAGCCCAGGCTTTAGCATCGAACTGTTTTGGATTAAATTCCTTATACAAGTTATCATAATCGCCTTTTGGCATGCCCTCCCACGAACGGATCCATTCGGCGGCACCCGCATAATATTTTCCATTCCAATGTCCTCCGGGAATAGCGTAAAGCCCCCAATGTATAAATTGACCCAGACCATAATTTCGCCAAGTCTCCATGGCTGCATCGGTTCGTTTACCTAAACGATGCGAACCATGTTTTAGCGTTATCGAGGATCTTTTTTCAACTGCACCCGGAAATTGCGCCATTAAAGGCTGATATATTTCTAGACAAAGGAATAATGTTAAATATGCTAGTTTTTTCATGTTTTCATTTTTTTCGCAGCAAGGTGGTCGCATGAGAACTTGCAATTAATTAGAGTATATAAGACTTCCACATTTAAGGAGAGTCTTGATACTTGTGTCTCTTATCTTGATACTAATTGTTAATTCTCCTCCGCATTTAAATCCTTCCGATCTTTCTTAAAATAAACCGGTTCCGGAATCTCGTTTGGTTGAAAAGGATTATAGAAATAGATGTTTTGCGTTCGATATAGCTGTAGATGTCCTTTTAAGCGTTCCTCAAAAGATGCATAGCTTTTTACTTTCTTATCGCTCCAAGCAGCTTCCGCTAAGCCTGCCAATCGAGGGAAAAGCAAATAATCAACTCGACTTAGATTGGTTACGGTTTCCGTCCAAAGATTCGCTTGCAAACCTAACACCAAATTCTTTTGATCCACATTTCCAAGGAGGCTGTCTACCGAAAAGCTATATACTTCCCGTAGGGGATTGTACCGCTTCCCCCATTTTCTTCCGGCACGATGGGTGCTATCCTGTACAAAATCGAAATAGTAGGGTAGTCGCGGACAAATAACGGTTTGATACCCCTTATCCAATGATTTTTGCAATTGCTCCGGCTTATCATGTCGCCACCAAAATATAATGGTGCTGTCCTTCGGCAAATTAATATCAGCCATCTCGTCCCATACCAGCAGTTTGGAGTTTAGCTGATATACAGAGTCAGCCATGCGTTCCATAAAATAACGCTCGATATCCTTTAGCCCCTTCAATTCATGCTTTTGCATGAGCTTTTTTATACCTTCATTTTGCATCCATTTATCCGAACCGAAGCTTACTTCATCGCCCCCCAAATGCATCATACCTCCCGGGAATAACGCATTTGCTTCACTTACTATATTTGACAGAAAAGTATAGGTCTCTTCTTTACCAGGATCAAATGTAAAGTCCGGATGCTGTTTACTTCCACCACCATTATATTGTGGATATGCCCTATTGGCAGCTGTAGCATGCCCGGGCATATCAATTTCCGGAATTACACTGATATTTCTTTTAGCGGCATAACTTACTATTTCTGCAATCTCCCGTTGTGTGTAGAAAGCAGCAGGTTTTGTAGGATTATTGTGATCGCCTACGCCACCGATTAATGCCAATTTAGGATACTTTTTGATTTCCAAACGCCAAGCAGGTTCGTCGGTCAAATGCCAATGCAACTTATTTAATTTGTAGAAGGCCATCCAATCGATTAAATCCATGACCTTCTCTTTTCCAATGAAAAAGCGCGATTCATCCAGCATCAATCCCCGCCAAGGGTAAGCAGGTTCATCCTCAATTTGCCAGGCAGGAATTAAAATTTTATCATTACTTGCATCAATACCACTAATCAGTTGAACCAAGCTAGAAGCCCCATTAAAAATACCCGCAGTCGAACCGGCCTCAATCACAATCTCCTGTTCTTTAATCATTAAATGATAGGCTTCGTTATCCATATTCTTTTTTCCTCCTAACCTTAAATGAATAGCAGAGGCAGTCGACCTCTTATTATTGCTTTGCGCCAGGGGTAAAGACTTCAAACGCAGCAATTCATATTGCAGGTACGAGGCTACATCTTGTAAGGCGGAATCCTCCGCCAGCAAAAACGTATGTTTATCCAAGATAAATACGCCATCGCCACGGCTCGCTTTCAATGGGGCCGGGATAATCGGGCAAAGCTGCTGGCCATAGCTAGGGACTGTCAGTACTACAAAGACAATCCAGATTAAAAATCGGTTTACCATATTCGTTTTTCGTTACTTGTTATTGGTTATTCGTTATTGGTTATTCGTTATTTGTCGAATAGTTGAGTTGTTGAATAGTTTGTTAGACTACTTAACTACTATCACTACTTAACTATTCACTCATCGCTCCTTCATGTTTAATTAGTTTTTCTTCCACGAAATAAGATGTTCTTTTAGATTTTTAATGTGATTCATTCGTCCTTCACAATATAAACAGGAATGTTTGCTTAAGCAACCCGCCCGCTTAATCAATCGGTTGCGCAGATTACGAAAACGATGTAAATTGATTTTTTTTAAATCCGTATGAATAGTCTTCTCCATCAAGTTTATAATTCATACGGATTCTCCAATAATGAGCTAGGAACAATTAATTGTAACCTGGATTCTGCGGAAATTCGGCCCCTGTATTGGCATCAATTACTTCCTGCGGTACCGGCCACAGCACATGATAGTCTTGTATAGCTGATTTTGATTGGTCGTTCAATGTACGCACTCTTCTTAGGAAAATTTCGCTACCGAATCGTTATAAAAAAATAAAATCACCGTCGAGCGTCATTCATATTATTTGATCTCCAGTCTAACCACCTGTATACTATTATCAAACTTTTGTCGCGCAGGGAGTACAAGCGCTACCCCCGTATCGGTTACATTTACGGCTATATCTTCATGCGTATCCAACAGCTGACAGGAGCCAATTTTTTGCTTGGATAGCGAAAGATTCAATCGATCGCGTTTCCCCTCATCCATCATGTGGATATATAGATAGCGCTTCCCTTTGATGTTCCGCTGCGTAAATACCACATTTTCCATAGGTGCAAGCTCCGTAAATGGTTGAGTAGCATATACCGCTTCACCATTGCTTAGCATCCAAGCGCCCATTTCACGCAAACGTCTGACGCCCGCTACAGGCATGGTCCCATCTCCTTTCGGACCGATATTGAGCAGGTAATTTCCACCTTTGCCTGCATTGCTTACCAGGTATCTTAACATCTGTCCGGACGACTTCCAATTAAAATCTTTGCTATGCCAAGCCCACGTATGGTTCATGGTTGCTGGTGTTTGCCACGGCTTTTGCTGCATCTCCTGAGGATATGCATTATCCATCATCTCCAAGAAATCGATATGATCACCAGGGTCGTGCATGGCTATGCGTCCATTGATGAGACACTTATCACTTAATTTACGAATCAACGTAATCAGCTCATCTCTTCTTCCAGGAGTTATGAGCTCTTTTGCTTCATCATCCCAAGTATCAAACCATAGTAGATCAGGATCATAGCGTTCTATCAATTCTTGTACTTGAGGCAAGCTTTTTTCTTTCCAATATTTTTCGAATTCACGATCAGGCCGAGGTGCTTTCCAATAAGGAACCGCTCCCTGAGGATGTTCCCAGTCTTGCCAATGCGAATAATAAAATCCGTACTTTAATCCATATTTTTTACAGGCATCCACTAATTCACCTAAAATATCCCTGTTCTTGAAAGGCGTAGCACCGATATCATAGTCAGATACTTTTGAGTCCCACAATGCAAAACCATCGTGATGCTTCGCCGTGATGACAAAGTATTTCATTCCAGCATTCTTGGCCTCTTTAATCCATTCGTCTGCATTAAAGTTCACCGGATTAAATTGCTTGACTAAGGACTGGTACTCATTGTTTGGAATCTCCAATCGCTGTTGAATCCATTCAGAGTACCAACTTTCACCATTAGGCAAGCTAGTATCAGGCAGCGTATGCTCTTTATAAGTGCCGCCAAGCAAGCTATATAGCCCCCAATGTACAAACATTCCAAACCGTGCTTCTTTAAACCATTCGATTTTATCAGATTTCACCGTGTGCAAATCTTGTCCATATCCATTAAAATGAGAGAGGACTATCGTCAACAATAAAAAATACCTCATGCTATAAGTCACTATTTATAGTTTTATACGTTGGCAAAACCCTCACGCCAAGTAAGGTCTTTACGCTTTACTTCATTAGTAAATATGTATGGATAATGTCTCCTAAGAATAATATAAATTGGCTAGAACAATTAGTTGTTTGCAGCAATGATAGGAAGAAGATATGGTTCGCGCAACAATAAAGTTACACGCAATCGATTGCCTATTTTACGAAATCGATGTAGTAGCCCTGACGTATACAATAACCTGTTTCCACTTTTGTAACGGTCGCATTTGATCAGGTCTTATACAGCAAGCACCACGCCATAAGACCGTGGTGCTGCTAAATAAGAATCATGTTTCTTAGTCTCTTAATACGGTCAGATCTTCATCGGGCGCAGGGAGGTTAAGATTCGCTATTTCAGAATAAACAGATTCATCGACTTTGAAGCCCCATTTTTGGAAGAAATCTGTCAGATCCTGTTGCGTTATGCGACATGTTTTTAGCATGAAGTAACGCATTTTTTCTGCTGTATTGCTTAAATTAGGTTTTTCTTCCCGGGTTTGTCGACTCAATTGGACATAGTAGCTGTCTCCGAATGCTAACCAGAGTTGATGAAACATAATGAGCTTAAGATCATTGTCACCGGCATTATAGTCTCGTTCTGCGATTGGCTTGGCTAGATAAGTATCCAGTTTAAGCCAGCTATTATTGGCTGTTATACGAGTTACCGGCAAGCCAAACAAACGTTCTGAGGCAAGGGAGTATACATTCACAGTTGTTTCAGTAAGACCATCCCAAGTCCATGCCGCCTGTTGGTAGGTATGCCCAATTTCATGCCGGATATCGAGCTTGATCGAAGGGGGATATGACTAACGCGTACGATGCATGCCGCGTCCGCCCCCGCCAAATTGTCGCAGATTATACGTAAAACTCAACAGAAAATACTGTCGCAAGATATTGGTTTGCGAGTCTTCAATATATCGTTCTGTAATGTCACGGCTAATCTGCGTATTACTGTTAAGTAAGTCAAATGCGGATAAGGAGATCTCCGCTTCTTCCTTTTTGAATAATTTCTTCCCTATGGAAGCGTTCCACAATAAGAAGCTTTGGTCAAAACCGTCTGCTACACCGGTATTGTAGCGATAATTTAAACTCGAAGCGACTCGAATACCTTTCCAAAAATTATAAGTAATCTCATTTCGAATGGTTTGGTTATAATAGTTATTACTTAAACTTTGATTATTACCATTTCTGATCATGCTGTAATTTCCAGAATAGGATAAATTGAAAATGATTTTGCGGCTGATATTGCTGTTAATGGCAATCCGCTGGTTGATTCCAAAAGTATTATTATGCGTGACCACATCATTCAATAAACCTACATCTCTACTATGATGTAGTGTAGTATTTGTATTTAAATTAATTTTTAAGGACTTGATAGGAATGCCAAAAGATGTATTTGCACGCATGCTGTAATATCCGTTCACATTTTCTGGTCGAACGAATTGCGCCCCTTTTCCTAGCAAGACATTGTCGACAATAAATGTATCAACTGATGCAACCAATGTCGAATTCACGATCCCATTGCTGATAAGATTCGCGTTTAAGCCAACCGAAAAGCTAGCCCCACTCTCTCTTTTTACACTGTTATAGTTCAGACTGAAGGCATGTTGGAACTCTTGTTTCAAGTTGGGGTTTCCACCTGTAATGTTTAAAGGATTTTGATTATTTATTACATCCTGTAACTGCAATACATTAGGTGCATTGGTGGAACTGTTGTAGTTGAATCGAAGACGTTGATCACGCGAAAAGCGATACATAATATTAGCATTTGGAAGATAATTCTTAAAATGATGGACTGTACGAACCTCTTCCGGAAAGAGTCTATCGTTATTCATTTTTGTCTGCTGATAATCTATTCCGACATCAAACAAAAAAAATTCTTCTGAGAATTGATAATTTAGGCCAGCACCGTAAAATTTATTGTCATTTCTAAACTCGTTTGATAACGATCGATTCAATTCTGAGTACTGACCTGTTTCAGCTAGAAAATCAAACATCTTCCTATCCGCGTAACTATTGTTATTACGGCTGTTTAAGTTAGCCATCACCCGGGAAGTTTTTCCCAACGGTTCTGTATAAGTAACTCGTCCCTCCCAGCTATTGCTATTTGAGAAGCTGGTGTTACGGTTATTTACAGTATCTGACCTGCTTAACTGTTCGTTGTCATAAAACAAATTATAAGACAACGCAAAAGCATCATTGTCATTCTTGTTGTAATTACTTTGCAAATGTGCTGTAATGGATCGCCCTTTTTCGTTCAACCGCAAACCATAATCCAAGCTTCCGCCTACTGTAAATGTATTGTTTTCCCCATTATTTTGGCGGCTAGAGGTATTGATAAGGTCCTGCATGGCACCGAGCGTCCGCGTATTGTTGCTATTGATAGTCTTACCGTTACTGAAGTTGATGCTCGGACTAAATGTTAAACGTTGCGTGGAATCCTGCTCATACTCCACGCGAAATCCAACAGTATGATTTTGATTATTTCTATTGGTTTGTTGTGATGATAGATTAAATTGATTAGCGTTTTCTCCTATAAGCGTTTCGCGGTTTGAACTTTCTATCAAATCCTTATTGGAAGTATTAAAGTTGTAATGGGCATTAAACTGTACATCCTTCCACCAGGTATTATTATAATTTACTGCTATCCGGTGATTAGGGCCAATTCCTCCTCCTTGACGTCCATTTCCTCCCCCACGTCCTCCAGCACCAACTAGTTCTGTGGAAGAAAAACTTCCTTGGTTAATATTGTTGGATACTATATTAGCGCTAATTCGTCTATCGCCACTAAACATATTTAGAAAACCACCCATATTGTAACGGTCCTCGTTTCCTGTCGCACCTGCCATGCGGCCAAAATAGCCATGCCGCTTTTCAGGCTTCGTGACGATATTGATTATTTTACGCCGTTTTCCATCATCAAAGCCGGTTAATTTTGACTGCTCACTCTTTTCGTCAATCAACTGAATCTTATCGATAACATCTGCTGGTAATGACTTTAACGCAACAGCTGGATCTGCACTAAAAAACTCTTTACCATCAACAATAATTCGCTGTACATCCTCACCTTGCGCCTTAATCTTACCATCTGCATCTATTTCAACACCCGGTATTTGAGTAACCAGTGCATCCGCGTCTGCATAAGCTTCAGTACTATATGCTGCTGCATTAAATTCAGTTGTATCTCCCTTAATAGCAACCTCTTGTGGTGTTACCGTAATATTCACGGCCTCAAGCATAGTGAAATCCAGATTCAATGGAATGTCAACGCGTAGGTCGGCCCCCTTAACACGAAGCCTTCTTTGCACCGGTTTATACCCTACGTAGCTAACCATTAACGTATACTCGCTAGCAGGTATACCTGCTAGCGAGTATACACCGTCGTCCTGCGCAGCTGTTTGCCTCACGATAGAATCAGCCAATGTCTTTAAACTAATACGCGCTCCCTTGAGGCCCACTCCATCGGCACTATCTAAGACATTTCCGGAAATTTTGTGCTGCGCTGACGCAACTGTAAATAGAAGACAAAAAAAAGAACAAAAAATAATCAATAAATGTATCTGACGCATTTATAATAATTAGGTATGGACAAAAAACTAGCCCGACAAGTCGGGCTAGTATCATTACCTTTTTAAGGGTAATTATCCTGATATATAAAATATACTGTTTGTTTAGTGTAAAGTAAGACAGAAAGTTGAATAAATGGTTTAATTACAACGTATTTGTTACAATAAACACAAGCTTTCCTAGGTCCTTACAGATCTAAAAATATTATAGACCCTATTCAAAAAAGGCATTTAATTGCTAATTTAGCCTTTCGGTCAAGCAGTTTAACAGCAATACCGATATTAAAATATATTACACATGAAACCACTCCTGCTACTAAATTTATTTTTATGCTATTCTCTCTGGGTAAAGGCACAAGAAGCTACTCTAAAAATTATAAAAGAGAATCAAGCTACCTCTATTAAGAACCAGGGACAAACAGGGACCTGTTGGAATTATTCTACCACTTCATTGGTGGAATCAGAATCAATACGAAAAGGATTACTAAATAATCCCGATCTATCTGAAATGTTTACGGTAAGAAATGTATACATTGAAAAAGCCAAGAATTACATTTTACGGCAGGGGAAAGCCCAGTTTAGTGAAGGGGGCTTAGGGCATGATCTCATACAAGCAATTGCTGTTTATGGAGCTGTTCCCCAAGATGTTTTTCGCAATGTATCGGGTGAAATACCCAATCACGAAGGACTTGATAGGATACTTAAAAACTATTTAGATAAAATATTGGAGACCCGGCCTGTACCTGCCAACTGGCTCGTTGGTTATGAAGAGATACTAACTAAAAAAATAGGCGCAGCACCTGATAACTTTGACTATGAAGGAAAAAATTATACCCCACTCACTTTTGCTAAAGAGGTGCTGAAATTTGATCCAAATGATTATGTGAACATTACTTCTTTTACCCACCATCCTTTTTATACATCTTTTGTGTTAGAGACACCCGATAATTTTGCAAATGGGTCATTCTATAACCTGCCATTGAATGAAATGATTACGCTTACCGAGGAGGCTTTAAAAAATGGCTATACAATTATGTGGGACGCAGATGTAAGTAACAAAAATTTCCAGCAAAAAAAGGGATTTGCCATGCTCTTTGCAGACAGCACGGATGCTAAACAAATCTCCATTAATCCAGAAGCTCGCGAAACTCCCTTTTCAGAAAAGGTCCGACAACAATTGTATGAAAATCTCACCACCCAAGATGACCACCTTATGCATCTAGTTGGCATAGAACAATCCAAAGGGGGGAAATCCTTCTTTAAAGTGAAAAACTCGTGGGGAGAAGTAGGACTGTTTAAAGGATATATTGCAGTCTCGCCTGCTTATTTCGCCATTAATACAGTAAGCTTGGTTGTGCCAAAGGCTGCGTTATCAAAAGAATTGAAGGAAAAATTGCATTTAGAATAAATACCTATTTACATATGATCGTTTTGTTAGTGGATAGGATTCTCCAAAACCACTGAAAACCGTGATTTTTAAGCAGGAACAGCAATTAAAGGGGTAGAATTGGCTTAAAATTATGTTAAAATGCTTAGCTTCACCTTATCTATGAAGAAATATACAAGCTTAGTAATTTTCATTTGTGTGGCGCTGTGTTGTTATAGCTTAAAGGGAGCTAGTCAGGAGCATAAGAAATTATTTTATTTTCTCTCTCCCGACAGTTTATTGGGTGTTAAAGATGAAAAAGGTACAATTGTTATCCCAGCCACACATTACTTCCTTCCCATTGCATATGACGACTTTCGTTTGCCTATTAATGATAGCATCCTTATCCTCGTTCCGAAACGTACTTTTAACTTAAAGGACCCGAAGCCTTATGGATTGGCATATAATCGAAATGGGAAGGTATTATACGCACCTTATTTATTTGACAACGGTCCTGATTTTCTAGAGGAGGGATTATCCCGTTACGTCGAAAATGACAAAATCGGCTTCGTTAACCGCTATGGAGAAAAGGTTATCAAGGCACAATGGGATTGGGTAAGCCCTTTTGAATATGGGATCGCACGAGCTTGCAATGGCTGTTTTATTGATTATAGCAAAGACGCCGAACATCCCAGCTTAGACCTGTCAAAAGCAAACACCTATTATATTGATAAAAACGGTCGCGTCATACAAGCACTTCAAAAAAAGCAATCTAAGCACGATCAAACAATCGACAGTATTTTTCTTCCTTACCAATTTAGCTACAGTCCGTTCGAATCTAACTTGCTAAAGAAATTAAACGATCTAGATCTAATAAGCAAAGCCCATTTTGCCAATTACTATAATCGACTAACGGAGGAAGAAAAACAGCTCCATTTTGAGATCGTCGAAAAGCCAAGTAACGATTTCCCCTATTATATCATCAATGCATTTCGCTATGATGCAGATGGCGCCTATCGCAAAGCAGATAATCCAGATTTATTGTTTTATGCTACGGAAATAGGCGATATCTATCAGATTCCTTATGGCAATTTAGAAGAGAAGGTGCCCTTAAAGGAATGGCTATCGAATTATGATGCCGAGGCTCGCCGTTATCTAAAAGAGCATCCAGATGCCCCTAATAGATATAAATAAAAAGGCCGCCTAAAAATTTTAGACGACCTTACCAAACACATGTTCTTTAAAGATTAGCCGCTTTGACCAACGACTGCGTCCGACGATCTTCATTTAATTCTCTATTCAGTTCTTCAATGAACTGATCTATTTGATCTTTTTCAACTCCCGGCATACACACGATATGGCTAAATCCATTTTCAGTAGCCAGTTGTCATTTTTGCCGTAAAAATAAAGATGGCTCAGGGAAAATCACCGTAAGTGCCGACGGATTTCTCCAGGCCTTTATTCCGATAAAATTTAATCTCTCCTCAGTGTACCTCGCTAAAGCTAAACTGTCTTCCGCTCTCTTTTTTAGCCCGCCTATTCCTAATTTTTTAATAGCGTACCACATGAAAACTGGACTATGCCCATTTCTACTACCCGTAATAGTCGTATCTACTGTTCCAATGTAAGGGATCACCTTACCTATTCGCTCTTTGTAATTTTTCTTTACCATGACCATTCCACATGGAATGGGCGAACCTATGAATTTGTGACCACTGATGGCGATGCTGTCAGCCCCATAAGTAAAATCAAAACCAGGTTTTAAGTCTAAAAGGGCACTGTAGACACCGGCCAAAGCAGCATCACAATGAATATAATGGCTCTTAATTGCAGCCTTCTTAAGCGCTGTTGTTATCTGTGCTAAATCATCTTTTGCTTCCATCATGGTCGTTCCGATATTAGCAAAAATGATGGCCGGCTGGTCACGATGTGTTTGTAACATCTGTGAAAGGTCTGCATAGTCCATTTCTCCCTGCTCATCCGTACGAATAACAATACTTCTTATATTTAGTAATTGAATATTCTTTTGTACGCTATAGTGTGTAGCTTCCGAATAATAGACGATCCCATTGGGGTAAAGTTCGCGCGCAACATATAAACCATATAGATTGCCTTCAGAGCCACCGCTGGTGATATATCCCCACCAATTTTTTTCTGGTGCACGAAATAAGTCAGCAAAAAAAACCAGCACCTCTTGTTCCAATGACCGAGAATTCAAATCATAAGTAGACTCCACCATAGGATCCCCTATATTATTCAGGGGCAGCGCCAATAAAGGGTATAGCGCAGAATAGTCAAAATCACGTGCAATTGGATAACCCAAGAAGTTATTAGCCCGCTCTTCAGCCTTGACCATATAAGTCTTTAATCTTTGCTCGTCAAGAGGGTTCAACAAATCCATATATATTAATAATATTCTGCAAAATTAACTATAAATAAAATATAAGTTCAACAATATTTATATATCAGAAAATAAAACCAAAATATACACATATAGCAGAATTTTATACTATTTAACTATCTTTGCAAGCATAATTCAGGATTTTTTTATGTCTGATAAATTAGATAAAATGGATGCACGCATCCTTAATCTTTTACAACGTGATGCTTCTTTAGGCGTTAAAGAAATAGCAGCCGAAATAGGGCTTAGTGTTTCACCTACTTTTGAACGCATTAAACGTCTTCGAAAGGAAGGTTATATAGAACGCTATGTAGTATTAGTAAATCGAGAAAAATTAGGCAAGCATTTATTGGTAATCTGTACGGTAACTTTGAAACAACAATCCTTAGAAACACTTAAAAGTTTTGAAGAAGCGGTTTCGAAATTTAGTGAAGTATTAGAAATCATGTGCATTGCTGGCAATCACGACTATCTTTTAAAAATTGCTGTTAAGGATGTGGAAGACTATCATATTTTTGTTATGAAAAATTTATCTGCAATCCCGAATGTTTCGAATGTCAGCAGCAACTTCGTACTTAAAGAAATAAAAAAAGAAACTGCCCTCGAAGTGCAGATATGATTTATTAATTTTTACAATAAGTGCTCACACTTATCTTCTTTTTAATATAAAAACATACTAAACTTTTAAAATAAATCGTTAAATATACAATTGTTATCAAAAATAATCGTTTAATTTGGCGCTACTAAAACATTTTCTCTCTCTCATGCCGTATTAAACTCTATAATAAGGGCCTTTTCCTGAAACCAGACAAACCATTATGATAGCAGATACTAGGACATACTGAACAGAAAGGATTTTCCGTAAAATTTAGATTTAAGTATGGACAAAAAACTAACTATCAAGGCAGTAACTAGTTTATTGCTTTATTCGTCAACCTTTTTTATGCCTCATCAATTGATGGCTGAAAGTGGTAAAAGAATGCCTAATGGCATAATGCCGATAGCTAATAAACAACCTGGAAGTATAACCGGGACTGTTAAAGATGCTAAAGGAGAAACTATCCCAGGCGTTACCGTAAGTATTAAAGGGAAATCTGGTGGCACGCAAACAGATGGGAATGGTAAATTCAGTATCAATGCCACCCCTAATGATGTACTCGTATTTTCTTCTGTAGCTTATGAAGCGAAAGAGATTACCGTTGGTGATCAAACGACGCTCACGATTACTTTGGGAGAAACAGCGCAAGAGCTAAGCCAGGTGGTTGTTACTGCTTTAGGCATTAGAAAAGACGAGCGCAAAGTAGGTTATGCCGTTACAAAGGTGGGCGGCGAGGTTTTAAATAAAGCACGTGAAACAAATGTAGCCAATTCCTTAGGCGGTCGGGTAGCAGGATTAAGCGTCGGCGGAACCAGCGGTGGCCCAGGCTCGTCGGCTAGATTAAATATACGGGGAGCTACCTCTTTCAGCGGTAGTACGACCCCACTCATCGTAATAAACGGAGTCCCAATGAACAATGCTACCAGAGGTACAGCAGGTGAATATGGGGGAGCCGACCAAGGGGATGGCTTCAGTAATATCAATCCGGACGACATAGAAACGATGACCGTCTTAAAAGGTTCTACTGCTTCTGCACTTTATGGTGCACGTGCCGCAAACGGTGTGATACAGATCACCACCAAGAGCGGAGTGAAAGACCGGATATCGATTGAATATAATACCAACTTACAGTTCGACAAGGCAGTCGATAATACCGACTGGCAATACGAATATGGTCAGGGTAGAAATGGAATCCGCCCGAGCGATGTATCGTCTGCAGTACAATCAGGCTTATACAGCTGGGGCGAACGGCTCGACGGCGCACCAACAATCGCTTATGATGGAAATGAGTATGCATACAGTCCCGTTACAGATAATCCAAGTCGCTTTTATCGCACCGCACCAACATGGACAAACACAGTAGCGGTTTCCGGTGGTGGTGAGAAAGGAACATACCGCTTGTCCTTGTCGAATCTGGATAGTAAATCCATTTTACGCAATAGCGGTATGGATCGTAAAACGATAAACTTCAGTACACAGCAGCAGCTTACCGACAAGTTGAGCTTCAACTTGATGGCTAATTACATCGATCAGCAAGACCAGAATAAGCCCTATTTAAGTGATTCTCCACTAAATGCAAACTACGGTTTAGCATTTTTACCCACGAATACAGACCAGGCAATACTTGCTCCGGGATATAATGAAGCCACCGGTGCAGAAAGCGTATGGAACGACAATGCTTTTGTAACCAACCCCTGGTTCGTGGTCAATCAATTCAAAAACGATTTATCTCGAAAACGCTTAATTAGTGCTATCTCGGCTAAATACGAGTTTACCGACTACCTGTCTTTAATGGGGCGTGTAGGATATGATTTATCGAGCGATCGCATCTTCTCTGTAACGCCTACCGGTACAGCTTATAGTAATAACGGACAGGGCCAATTAAACTCATTAGCACTGGCACGTCGCTCTGAATTGAATACGGACGCCTTGCTATCCTTTTCCAAAGCGGTAACAGATGATATCAGCATCGATGCAAGCGTAGGTGCTAACTATCGGAGAGCAACTTTTGAGAATTCAGGCACTTCCGGAAGTAGGTTTATCGTACCCTACCTGTATACGCCAACAAACCTATTTACAAGAACACCTGTATACGAATATACAGATCTAGAAACCCCCTCGTACTACTACACGGCAGACTTTAGCTATAAAAATTTCCTGACGCTGAGTACAACAGGCCGATACGATACCTTTTCTACTTTACCGAGGAACGACAGAAGTATCTTTACCCCTTCTGTTTCAGGAAGTTTCATCTTCTCCGAACTATTAGATGCTCCGAAACTAACTTATGGGAAATTGCGCGTTTCTTATGCGCAAACCAGCGGCGAACCAGTAGATGCCTATTTAACCCAACAGTATTTCAATATAGGAAATGCAATCAACGGCTATGCGCGCGGAACTTTTAGCAATATTTTACCAAATTCCAATCTTAGACCCTATAGTTTAGAAGAATTTGAAGTTGGTACGGAGTTGAAATTCTTTGACAATCGTTTTGGCATTGATGCCACCTACTTCCAACGGAAAACAGATGGAGAGATCGTGAAAGCGCAAACTTCTGTTGCTTCAGGGTATGAGTATCGCTATGTAAACCTTGGATCTACGCAAAATAAGGGTATAGAAGTAATGCTTTCAGGCACCCCTATTAAAAAAGACAATTTCTCCTGGAACGCCTCTTTCAACTTCACTTACATCCAAAATAAGGTATTGAGTATCGATGGAGAAGCCAACAACCCATTGACAACAGGAAACTACCGTCCGCTAAATGCATTTGTATCTGTCGTGCAGGATTATTCGGTAGCGCAGATCATGGCCTACGATTATAAATACGATACGAATGGAAATGTTGTGATCGGATCAGACGGCGTACCTATGCGCGGTAATTTGACACCGATGGGATCGGGCTTACCTAAATTCTATGGTGGCTTAAGCAACGATTTTTCTTATAAGAACTTCAATTTATCCTTCCTGATTGATTACAAGTTCGGAAACAAAATATTGAGTGCTACGGAGTATTATTCTTATCAGTATGGCTTAAACAAGGCCACCCTTCCGGGCCGCGAAACGGGAATTGTAGCAGAAGGCGTGTTGGAAGATGGATCAGCAAACACGCAAAATATAAGCGCGGAAGCATATTATCAGGGATTAGCACAAAACGTGTCTAAGACGTCTGTATTAGACGGAAGCTTCATCAAGTTCAGACAATTGACCTTCGGCTATAGCTTTACACCGAAAATATTAGGCGATAAATTATTTAGTGCCATCAATGTTTCAGTGGTTGGCCGCAATTTGTTCACCATCATGAAACATACCGACAACATAGATCCGGAAAATACCTTCTCTTCACTTGTTGGCTCAGCAGGCGTTGAAGGTGGCTCATTACCTTTCGCAAGAACCTATGGAGTAAATGTTAACTTCAAATTTAAATAACACCATGAGACTAAAATATTTATATATAAGTTTAATCGCTGTCACAGGGCTTTCCGCTTGCTCGAAAGATAGCTTAGATGAAACGAATACCGACCCAAAGGCAGCTACGGAAGAACAGATGGATCCGAACTTCCTTTTTACTGATGCGCAATTAACCTTTTCCAATACAGGCTATTCACAGCTTCTGTACCAAAGCACGGCAATGCAAGGACTTGCTAGCACCTTTGGCTATTATGGCAATGGCGATAAATATGTGAACACAAATGGTTCTGCGGGTTATCAGGCATTGATTTTTACTGGCGGTTATACCGCCCTTAGTCGGCTAAACCAAGCAATAAAAATCAGCGAATCAAGAGGAGGGGATGAATATACCAACATAATTGCCGGTTCGAAAATTCTGCGTACGCTTATCTTCCAACGGCTTACTGATACATATGGAGACATTCCGTATAGTGAGGCACTTAGTGCACAGGAGGGCAACGTTACTCCGGTATATGACAGACAGCAAAATATATACACGGATATGCTTACGCAGTTAGATTCGGCCATAAATCAACTCAATGACCAGGCGACTCCCTTATCCGGTGATCTCTTTTATGACGGTAATGTAGCGCAATGGAGAAGGTTCGGCTATTCCTTAATGCTTCGCGTAGCGATGCGCCTCACTAAAATCGATCCAGCGACCGCTCAGGAATGGGCAGAACGTGCGGCTGCCGGTGGCACGTTGGCGAATGCGGCGGATAATGCAATTGTTTATACTGATCCTGCCAGTGGTGAAACCAACAATGCAACCACCAACGCGCTGAAAACTGCCGACGACTTCCGAGAGGTTCGCTGGAGCCAGACACTTATCAATTACCTGCGAAGCACCTCCGATCCGCGGTTAAGCGTAATTGGTGAAATCCCTTTAGAAGGACTTGCAAACAATCAAAATCAAACACTTACCGGAAATACCGATTCGACGGTACAATTGGGTTTACCTAATGGCTTTGATCTGGGTGGGGGCACGACTGATATTCGTCGTTCTGTCGGCTATCCGGGAGGAACTGGATCGGGTAGCAACACGGCTCCTCTGGGGCTTTATTCAAGACCACGTGTCAATGTGTACATGAAAGATGATGGAGCAAACTTCATTTTGAGTTACGCAGAAACAGAATTCCTGTTAGCAGAAGCGGCGGTTAGGGGATGGAATGTTAATGGTGATGCTGCTACCCACTATGCGAATGGTTTAACCGGAGCATTAGAAGCAATGGCACAGCTGGATGCCAGTGCCGCAATTTCAAGCGGTACGATAGCCAGCTACGTAAGTGCGCATCCATTGGATAATGCCAAGGCAATGCAAATGATCAATGAGCAGTATTGGCTTACGGATGTAACTACCTTTAATTTTATTGAATGCTGGTTGAACTGGAAAAGATCTGGGTTCCCCGCGTTAACACCCGTAGTTTATCCAGGAAATGTTACTAGCGGCCGTATCCCGCGACGGATGATTTATCCAACCACAGAAACGACACTCAATCCAAACAATTACCAGGCCGCCGTTGCAAATTTGAGCGGTGGCGATTTATTGACATCACGTGTGTGGTGGGACGCAAACTAATAACCTGAATTCTATTAATGGAAAGACGCCAGGTGGTGTCTTTCCATTAATCCTCAACCGGCGTAATATACGGCCAAAGTTTTACAAACAATTTTTCGGAAACCTTATCTTGAAAATAATTTTCAACCGTGTTTTCTGTCCGCTGGTTTATGATATTCTCAACCGCTGCACTGGGGTTACTTTGTTCAATGGTCTCTAACACTTCGACTAGTCTTTCACTCAAAAAAGTTGTGGGATGTGCATGATTCTTTAAATCAATAAAATCTTTGTAGGGCACTAGATTAATTGTGGTAATAGACATAAGAACCTTTGCGACATTATCTAACTTAGGCCCCATAATCTGCTCTAAATTCACTTCCCCAGAATCGATACATCTACAATCTATGGAAGAAATAAGAATAGTTAACTCCAAAAAAGCTTCCGGATTGTTTTCCCACTCTTGATGGTAAGACATTAACAGCCTAATTAAATCAATTTCTCTTAGCATGATTCTTCGGTTTATTGGTTCAACGCTAATTCAAACTTACTAATCCAACCCGAAGAATGCAAGCTAAAACATGTTCATCTTGAATATTTTACAAAAACTATCCACTAATGAGCAATAGCAAAATTGCCAAAAAAAACTTCCGCATCTGATTTATAATCAAATGGAGCACTTAAATAAAAATATTTTATTGCACCTTTATTAAACATGCGTGTATCTAACAATTTGGATTTGTTGACATATACACGCATATTTTCTCCTTCAACGGCAATGGCTACATGGAGTATTCCATTTGAAAAATCACCCAGGGGAAATTTAATTGGATTATAAATTTTTGTATCACTACTGGAATTCGTGATTTCTTTGTTATGGAAGTGCAATTGCGTATTTGTAATGGCATTATCATTGTAAGCATCCATGATGTAAGATCGACTGGAATTATCTCTACCAAAGCCAAAGCTCATGCTGCCAATATCTGCTGCTTCCATACTTCTCGTTGTTAAGTCAAACTCTATTGTAAATATTTCCGGTAGTGTCAACAAGCTATCAATACGATAAGAAGTATAAGGAGCCAACGCGAGCCATTGCCCTGGCATACCATCAATTGTCGCTACACTACCTCCACCGCTAGAGGCCCAATGTTTCGCCATTCTACCGACCGGATCGGCACTAAAATTATCCGCGAAGATGATGGCATCTCCAGCGCTAAACGAATAAATTTTTTCAACATTCGGTAAACTTGCATTACCAGATCCTGTACTCATGGTGTTGTGTTCTTCCCCACCGGCTAGAACGTCATCCACCTTTTTATCTATTTTATCTTCCAACTTCTTTTGAACTTTTTTCCAAATCTGACCGTAGCTAAGTTGACCGGTAAACACAAAAAAAGTAAAAAACATTCCTATTATAAGTCTATTCTTCATGATCCACGTTAATGATAATCTATTAAACATAGATCAAATCTAAAGATGGAAAATCATTAAACACTAAACAGTGGTTGGTTATCTTGTAATTGTATTGATCTAACTTGAATTCGCACCTTTTTACTTCAAATGCTGTAAGTATGCTAACACAAGAGATTTCTTTTTCAGGGAGACAGGTATTGATAATCCTTCTTTAAGTATTAATATATTGTTTTTTTTCTTGAAACTGTTGATATAACGAAGGTGCACTAAATAAGACTGATGAACTCTCATAAATCCATTTGTACGCAACTGTTGATCGTATTCTTTAATGGCTTGTGAAACCGTTAACTTTTCTCCGCCCTTTAAATGAAATGTTGAATAACTATTGTCTGCTTCCACCGCTAATATATCCATCGTATCTATTATCCGGATTTCATCTACCATTTTCAGTACAATCTTTTTATCAATCACTTTTTCCGTATGCAAATTATAAAAAAGGGTTTCTAACTGCATACGATAATTCCGATCATCGACCTCTTTTAAAGCCTTGTTAACAGCAATAATGAGTTCATTTTGTGTAAATGGCTTTAATAAAAAATCAAGTGCACTAAACTTAAAAGCTTCTATTGCATACTGCGAGTATGCTGTTGTAAAAATGACGCTAAAAGTGCGTTCATTTATAGATAACTCCCTCAACCAATCAAAGGAAAGTCCGTCAGGTAGATTGATATCTAACAATAGCAAAGATGGTTTTTTTGCATAAAAAACGGATCTCGCCTCTTCGATGCTTTTACAGGTAATTAAGCTAATAGCAGGAAAAAATTCCTTTATGACATTTTCTATTATAAAAATAGAAGCGTGATCATCTTCTAATAATAAGCAAACAATTGGTTCTGATGACATAAATTAATGTTTGTTAAGAGGCGATATTTAGGTGTATACAGGTCCCTGCATATTCTTCATCCATTGTGTTGGCCCCTATTTCTACGTTGATTTGATACTTGCCCATTCCGTTTAACTCCGCTATACGTTTATGTAAAATATCCATGCCCATCGATTTATGTAACGTATTCGCATTTTTTGCAGGCGAAATGCCTATCCCATTATCCTTTATAAAGATGTCAAGCGAATGATCTGCTCCTTCAAAAATAAGCTCTATTTTTCCGTCAACACGTTCTTTTATCCCATGTATAACCGCATTTTCTACTAAAGGCTGCAAGAGCATAGTCGGTACCAAAACATCACCTTGGTTTATACCCTTGCCAACTTTAATATTATAAGAAAATGTTGGGTTACGATTTAATTGTTGTAAATGCAAATAGCGGTCTAAAATTTCTATTTCTTCATCCAAGGAAATCATGTCCTTTTCTGAATTCTCCAATACCAACCGAATTAATCTACTAAAACTAGTAAGGTATTCCATAGAGTTCTGACGATCATTTTGGTAGATAAAATGTTGTACACTTTGAAGTGCATTAAAAATAAAATGAGGGTTTAGCTGTAGTAGGAGAAAGCGATATTTTAATTGTGACTTTTCAAGCTTTTCCTCTACTTTAAAATGTTTCCACTTTAAATAACCAATTCCCAAAATCAATAATAATATGAATATGCCTGCAAACATCAAGTAAGTCTGTTGCTTGAGCTGTATTCTTTGAAGATTGTTTTCGACAGCAAGTTGTTCGATCTTTCGCTGCTTCTGAGCGGCTTGATAAGTAGCGGCTAGCTCCGCCACCTTTTGCTCATAATTTAGGGTTGATAAAGAATCTTTTACACGATCATAGGATTCAATATAATTCCAAGTTTTTTGGCTATTTCCTAGTAATTTATACGCTTGATACAGATTATAGTAAAGCTGCTTCTTTTCTGCCAAATTCGCATTTTGTAAGGCACGTTCATAATAGCCAACTCCTTCCTTATAATTTCCCTCTTGCACGAGCGCATAGCCAAGATTATTTAGGGTAATAACGGATGGGGCTTGCTTCAAGTATGTTCTCAAGCGAACACTTTTCTGCGCATTGACGATGGCTTCATCCCATTGTTTCTCCTGAATAAAATAGTTGCTCAAGTTCGTATAAAGAATCGCCTCAACAGCCTTGTTTTTCAGCGATTTAGCCAACAAAACAGCCTGTTTAAATGTATTTAAGGCCTCCGCTCTTTTACCCCTTTCAACATAAATACCTGCTAGGTTCGCTAGATATTTAAGCTTGTTATTTTCACCGAGATCTTGCTTCAGCGCTTTCAGCAGGTAGTCTTCCGCTATCGGGAACTGTTTTAGCTTTGAATATAAGGTAGCCAGATTAGCATAAATTTTAGCAACATCAACTGGATAACCCTTGTTTTCTAAGTATCTTAAGCTTAACAAATAGTTTTCTAAAGCATTATCAAACTTCCCTTTTATAAGGAATATATTTCCCAATCCTGCATAAGCCTTTCCCAGCAACCAATCTTCCTTTGTTGTTTTACTCTTGTTTACTAATGCTGTTAATACATGCTCCGCCTCCTCTAACTTATTACGTTGGACCAAACTGTCAATCGCTGAAAATCGTTGCAAATCACTAATTTTCCCAATAGAAGTCGCTTGACTATGAGCAATTAAGGGCTTCGATAATAACAACAATACAATAAGTACAACTATATTATACCTAAAAAGTATTGAATTAGTGATGAATGTAAACATATCCGGAAGAAGAACTATTAGCTTCTCCAAACCTAAATATATTTTTGTCTACTATCAACTTACTAAAAAAAGTTCATCGGAGACTAACATTATTCCTTTGTATACAAAATATGCTCATCACCCCAACGGGTATAAAACGCTTTTAAAGCTTGGTTAAAACGATCAAAGTTTTTATTTTCCTTAGCGGTCCAACCCACTTCTGCGTAAGCCGCTATTCGAGGAAATGTCATTCTATAGACGGATGCTACTGTTGGAGTCCATTCTCCCCACATCTGACAGCCTAAACCTAATATCTTTTTATGGTATTTGGGCTCCAACCCGTCTGGAATCGGGTCAAAATCATATGCTTTTTTTAGAGGAATCGATTTGTAATCGTAATCTAAATAGGTAAACACATGATAAGAATTTACTACATCATACCCTTTACTAACCGCATCTTTCACCATATCCAGCTCTCCCTTCCAGAAATGAACAATAGTAGAAGGAGCAAGGCGCCCTGTTACAGGCGCTGCATCTTTATTAAACGCATGAAGCTCTGCTCCCATAATATCATTCCAGCCCATCATCCGCTTTTGTTTTTTCTCCAAGTAATTGGAAATATCGTTCGTAAAGGCAATTTGTAGATCTGCAGGAGAAGGCAGTTTATGTTTTTTCATATAGGCTTGTACCTTTTTGTTCTCTAACCACTGCTTATATTTTACCTCGTCTCCGCCAATATGCACCACATCAGAAGGGAATAACTGAATAACTTCATTTAGAACATCCTGTAAAAAGGTGATCACCTTTGGATCCGTCACGTCAAATACATCATACTTCACACCGAAGCTCGTAGGTACTTTAATTGGTTCCTTTGTGACACCTAACCATGGATACGCGGCAATGGCAGCACTGGAATGCCCGGGCATTTCAATTTCCGGCACCACTTTTATGTGCCGTTCAGTGGCATAAGAGACGATCTCTTTGACATCTTCTTTTGTATAATAACCCTCATGCCGTTTACCGTCATATACCTTACTTTCCCAATTTCCAATCTGCGTGGAATCGCGCTTGCTGCCAATAGTTGTTAGCTCAGGATATTTCTCTATGGCCAACCGCCATCCCTGATCTTCTGTAAGATGCCAATGAAAAACATTCATCTTTAAAAGCGCCATCTCATCTAAAAGCTTCTTAACGGTTTCCTTGCCTTTAAAATACCTTCCCTCATCCAACATGTAGCTACGCCAGGAAAATCGAGGATTATCTTTTATATCTACAAATTTCACCTGCCAAAGCTCACCTTGTTTTACTAATAATTGTCGCAATGATTGTATCCCATAAAAAACTCCAGCGCTGGTTGCCCCCTCTATCCTCACACCATTGCCATCTATGGATAACGTATAACCCTCCGCCCCTAGATGATCCTTTAGGCTACTATCCACCAGCAAAACAAGTCCTTTTGTTTTAGCAGATTTAGCTGGAATAGCCGTTATATGAAATTCGTTCTGCAAGAGTTTTGTAAGATAGTTTGCTTCTGGCATATTAGCCTCGTTAGCATAGATGTTAATGCGTTTATCAAATGAAAATACACCTTCTTTTTCTGTCATTTCCAAAGGTTGTGGAATAATATCCCTTGAAAAAGATTCCATGATAAACGACAAGAGTATAATGCTTAGTAATAGCGATCTTTTCTTATTCATCTGTAAATAATTTTAAATATGGACGGTTCATAATTGTAGGTTTTCTAAAAAGCCGGAATTTTTCCGCTGCTCAAGCAATTATAAGGAGCTAATTTCATAAAAGCAAAGCATTTAGTAACGCAATCGGTTGCTCAAAATTCGCCTACATGTTGCAATCAAATAAGGTAAACAAGAAAAAGGTTGTAATTAATTGACAAACGCCTATCACGAAGATTAACGGGTTATATTGTTTTGTGAATCGGAAGGTTCCTTTTTTTTCGAACTTTGAATCGACGATTCTTCCACATTAAAAAGCCCGTTATTGGTAGACTACTGCAAATTAAGCTGGCAACAAAGACGAAAATTTTGGATGGAATATCCAAAACCCTACCGGTATGCAGATCGTAATTCATGCGGAATAATTTCTCAGCTATGTTTGCCTGGTCGATCGGTTTGCTTTCAATATTACTTGAGGGAAGTTCTTTTAACGTATTCCGGTCGTAATATCGAAAGTACCGATGGTAACGTTTTTCCAGATTATTGAAAGTAGGTATAAGAGGATTGTAAATGATCCATATAGGGTCTGCTGGCAAATTGGGCAAAAGATAAGCAACGTGTTCATTTTTATTAGAAGCATGTTCCCTACTGATGGTATCTAAAAAGCCGATAGCTCGATATTCATTTTCTAAATGAGATAGCGTATCAGAAACTATTTTTTCTTGTGTTATCAGGCCCCCTCCTCCAGATATGACATGAAAGTAAGTTTGTGCAAACCATGGAAAGCCAATTACTAACCCAGTAATAGCGAAAAGGAGTGCTGGAATCAACGTGTAAAAACCAAGTATTTTATGAAGCTCGTAGTTTAACCGTTTACTCCCAGCCGTCCACTTTATTTTAAAACTGCTCCTTAATTGTGATTTCTTCCATTTCTTCGGCCACCATAATATCAGCCCACTTAGTATAATGAGTACAAAAAGAAGCATGCAATAGCTGATCAATGTTTTACCTATATTACCGAGGAAAAGGGCTCTATGTCCGGTTCGTATAATTCGAAAAAAATCTTTCGACATGTCGGCCACACGTAGCACCTCTGCATTATACGGATTGATGTAGCAATAATATAATCCCTTTGAACCAAAAAACATCACCAATGCGCTCTTGTGTCCTCCCCTTAAATCAATACGACAACCCATTTTCTCGACATCAAAAGGCATCGCTTTGGCCGCAGCTTGCCGAATGGCGGCGATCGATTGAAACCGATTGGCGCTTTTTGAAATATGGTGAAAGTCTTCTACTTGCGCTTTAATCTCATCTTCAAAAGCAAGAATACAACCTGTTAAGCTTACAAAGAATATGACAATACCTGTTATGAAGCCTAACCAGAGATGAATTTGATAAACAATCTTTCGCAACATTTAACGGATTCTATAAGTTAAATTGACAATAAATTGCCGTGTATTTTGTGGCATTCCAATGTAGCTCCAGTAGTGTTCATTGAAGAGGTTATTTAACTTGAAGCCTAACCTGAATTTAGCCTGATCATAAAATAAGGAGGCATTGATAACTTTGGCCGCTGGAATAGTAAAGGTGTTCATATCATCAAAATAAGATTCACTGGCATAGTTACCACCGAAACCAGCACCAAAACCCTCTGCGAAACCTGTGGGAACGCGGTAACTCATCCATAAATTCGCAATATGTGCCGGGCTCCCAAAAGGTGTTTTACCTTCTATATTTGCGTTTGAACGTACGTAGCGATTGTGGTTATAGCCATATCCCCCTATAAAGTTAAAACCCCTGAACGGATTAATAACCAGCTCACCTTCAAAGCCCTTACTTACCTGTTTCCCATCCTGAATATTAAAAGCCTGATTGGATGGATCTTGCCTAATAATATCATTCACTGCAATATGATAGTAACTTAATGTGGAACTAATACGACCATTCAAAAGATTCAATTTTATTCCCCCCTCTGTTTGTGCGGCTAACATAGGTTTAAAGGTATTGCCATTAATATCGGCACCACTTTGGTTAGAGAAACCACTCATATAATTACCGAAGACAGCAATGCCATCCTTGATAAGTTGGTAAACTAACCCGAATTTAGGCGACAATGATGTTTGTCCGTAGTCGCCGCGAAGCGTTCCATTCAGGGTGGTTCCTTTGTTATTGAATCGATCCAAACGTAAACTGGCCATGGCCGCTAGCTTATCTGTAATGTTTAATACATCCGATGCATAAACTGCAAATGCACTCTCTTCACTTTTTTGAGTATTGAAATTTGTACCTGCTAAAATAGCATCGAGCTTAGCTCGGGAGAAATCCACAGCTCCCGCTTGGTTTACATTAATTTGATCGTATGGTGTTGGATTCGTATAACGAAGATTAGCTACAAAATAGTAATAATTGACGCCAACAACCAATCGGTTTCGCAAACGACCGATGTTGAAATCGCCGTTGAAGTTTTGCTGAATACTGGTAGCAATTTGTCTTTGAGGTTTTTGAGCCATCACAGCCCGTACAATACTCGTATCAGAAAGCCAGTTAGCATACAAACGATACGCATCAAAATACTCCGTCATGGTGTAAGAAAAATTGGTGCTAGAGGTCCACTGATCGGAAATTTTATAATTCGCCTGCGCATAATAATTGGTAGTACCTACTTTACTTGAAAGATCATTACTGCTTAACGACGTTTCATAGCCGAGCGGTAGATCTTTAAAGTTGTTAATGGTAAAATTGCTACCACCAAAACTAAAGTTAGTTGGTAGGAAGCGAGTAGTTCGATAAATTTCTGCGTCAAACAATAAGGTTAAGCGGTCGTTGACAACATAGGAAAAGCTCGGAGCAATCAAAAAATTTCGTTCGTATCCGGCCGTTTGAAAACTATTCTGTGTATGATAGGCCGTATTAAGGCGGAATAAAGCGCTTTTTTCTTCATTGAGTGGTGTGTTGAAATCTGCTGCAATTCTACTTAATCCCCATGAACCTGTTGAAAAGCTCAAGTCGGTCATAAAATAATCAACTGGTTTTTTCGTCACCCTATTCATCAAGCCACCGAAAGTAACTAGGCTACCATTACTTGCACCAAAAAGTGTTGCAGATGGTCCTTTAATAGCCTCTACCTTTTCAATATTCGCTGGATCTATAGCAACTAGCGTATAGGCGGTCATTCCATTGCGCATCCCATTAAACGTACGGAAACCTCGAAGCATCGATTGGTTGCTGGAGTTGTTAGAGGTAGAAACATTTCCACCGGTGATATTACGCAAAATGTCATTATAATCTGTAACAAGTTGCTCTTCAAATAGCTCTTTTGGGATTACATTGTACACCTGCGGATTCTCTAAATTCTTGAGTGGCATACGTGCAACATATGCTGTTTCTTTCTGAGAAAATTTATTGTAAGCGCTATTGATAACTACTTCCCGTAATTGCTGTTCGTCTTCCTGGAGAATAAAATCAACTAAATAAGAATCGGAATGCTGCACTTCAATCTTACGTTCTTGTGCGTTCATCCCTACCAAACTCACTTTTAGCAAATACCGGCCAGTACTTACCTGTTCTATACGATAGTAGCCATTAGCGTCAGTTTGTGTGTAGCGATTATCCCCTAACTGAACAGATACAGAGGGAGCAGGCTTACCATCCCGTGTTTGCACGCTGCCGCTTATACTAGCTTTATCTTGTAAAGACTGTAATAGAATTTGTGTACCGCTTACTTTAGCGGCGGCTAAATCACTGCCAAAAATTTCTTTCAAGATCGTGGCAAGTTTTGTTTGTTGATATTGCACTTGTATGTGACGTTCGGTTCGTAGCAATTTACTACTGTAAGAAAAGCTATAACCTGTCTGCATTCCAAGCTCGTCTAAAAGCCCTGCTATTTCACCTTGGTAGTTAATGCTAATGGCACGTTCCAATACTGCATTTTGACTGTATAAAGAAACAGGTCGGATAATGTATAGAAAAAGAAAGATAAAAGTTAAAAAATACCCTTTTGAGGTTGAAGCTAGGATTGATTTCATATTTTTGTTGATGTACTGATTAAAAAATGAGTATGTATGCCAAGTGATAAGTTTGCGAGACGGTTCACTTGGCTTTCTTATATTAGTATTGAGAACATAGTGGGTTATTCTGACATATTAAGTGCGTTATTTAAAATGTTATTTGATGTAAATTTGTTGCCCTTTAATGGTATAAGAAGTATTAGTTACGAAAGCGATGTTTTGGAGTACTACATTTATATTAGGGTTGTTAAATTCAGCCGTGTAAGGTATATTTTGTAAGTTTTTATCTGCCAGCTTGATGTTTAACCCATACCAACGTGATAATCTGTCACAAACTTCAAGTAGTGTAGCATCCTTAAAGATTAGTTTACCATCTTTCCATGCGGAAGCGCTTAAGGTGGCTGTACGTTCTATTTTTCCCAAAGGGGTAGACTGTGCCCCTTCCCGTGCACTAAGTATTAAACCGATCGTTTTGTTCTTTGCAGGGCTAAATTTTATTTGGCCACTTTCTACATATATTTCATCTATATTGTTCTTGAATGTATTTAAATTGAACTGAGTTCCCAATACCTCCGTTATTGTGTTAGGTGTTTTTAATATAAAGGGGCGATGCATATCCTGCTTTACATCAAACCAAGCTTCACCTTCTAAAAACACTGATCGCATGCTGCCTGTAAAGGGTTTAGGATAGGATAGTGTACTGCCAGCATTGAGCATAACGATTGTACCGTCAGGAAGAGCTGTTTTTATCCTTTGTCCGGCTTTCGCTACTACTGAGACATTTACAGGTTTTATATTTGCAGATTGGCTAATGAGATAATATGCAAACGATGCGAAGCAAGCAGCCAATAGGATGCTGGCTGCCGCAAATGTCCATTTTCTTTTGATGTCTGTATTTGTCGTTTGATGAAGTATGGCAACTGATGCTTGCTCATCTTCTTTTGTCAGTTGTTGTTTTAAGGCGGCCCAGGATAAATTCTCCTTAGCCGAATTTTTTGGAATATGCGAATAATCTAATTCGTCCCCTATCGTGGAAGCATTTAACCAATATTCAATCTGTTCGCACTCTTCTGGTGTACATAAACCTTGATGATAGCGTTTGAGCATTTGCGCATCTATCTTGTTTCTGTTATCTTCCATACCCATAAGTCGTATAAGCGGAAACTTTAGATAGGCCTAATGAGAAAAAAAATTAAGAAAGGTATAAAGCTTAAAGATAGGTTGTCGATTTTAGCTCTTGTCTAAGGAATTTTTGTGCATACTGAAGATGGTATTTTACGGTATGTATCGAAATTTGCAATTTCTCGGCAATTTCGATTACTTCTATACCTGCTTCATGTAATAGATACACTTCACGACATTTGCAAGGTAATTCGTTAATGAGAATTCGCAACGTACCGCTAAGCTCCCGGTATAGGATGATCTGGTCTGTATCTTGTGGATTCTGATTGCAGTTTTGTTGACATAGACAATCTTCATGCTTTTGCTTTATGGCTTGTGCACGGAAATAATCAAATATTTTGAATTTAACAGCTCTGATGAGATAATTTTTTAGCTTAGCATATGTTAAATGGATTTCTTCCTTTCGCCGCCATATATTCAAGAAAACTTCCTGTACGATCTCTTCTGCGAGTACTTCATTGTCAAGGTACGAGGTACAATAAAGGGTAAGTGCGTGCCAATACTGTCGATAAATTTTTTCAAAACTAGCCACATCCCATTTAATGGTATTCTCCTGCGCTAACCTATTTGTGCTTTGATCATCCATCTCATGGCAAATATATTTATTTAGAATAAATATAGATAATGTCTTTAAAAATATTCATCAATTTCTAAAGAAAGATCTCGTAAGCTCCTTTATTTTAAATTGAACTGAGACGGTCTTGTGAATGATAAATATTAGATTTATCCACAATTTATTCAATAAAGAAGGCTGTCTCACTTTTTACTTCACTGAGACAGCCTTCTTTCAATTTATTAAACCACAAAATTCTATTCTTATTCTGTATAGGGAACGCTAAACATATTACTTACACGCCCACCCGGCGTTACAATAATATAATTTAATACAATAGGTTTCTCCCTCTTTCCGGCCCAAGGCAGGTCGATTGGTCCGGCATATAAATTACTTGTTTGATCTGCTTTATGGTTATCTACGGTATAATAAATCGTGCTATTCGCGATGAACGGTATTATTTCTACCGTCTTTCTACCATTGGAAGGATTTGTTCCAAAACTTATTTTTGCTTCCGGAATGCGGTAAAAGACGTTTAATTGTTCAAGTTCCTGCAACCTTGTAGGCAAGCGTTCTGTCGCAAATTCATCATAATTTTGTTTATCCTTATCTGTCCATGCAATTTCTGCCAGTGCTAAAATTCGTGGAAAAAGCATATATTCCAGTTTATTGTTTGTTCCAACATACTCTGTCCACATATTTGCCTGTACACCCAACACGTGCTTCTGTTCATCGGCCGTTAAAGACTCGGGGCGGGGATGGTAGCTATACACACGATCAAGCGGAAGAAAACCTCCAATAGCCGTTGGCTCATTGGCAATATCTTTCGATTGATAATGATCAATATATAAATGGCTATTTGGTGTCATGATTACATCATGTCCCATCTTAGCAGCAGCAATACCTCCTTCTTCTCCACGCCAGCTCATGACGGTGGCATTTGGTGCTAGCCCTCCCTCTAAAATTTCATCCCATCCGATTATACGTCTACCATGTTCGTTTAGAAATTTTTCAATTCTTGTTATAAAATAGCTCTGTAAGCCATGTTCATCTTTCAGCTTATTCTTCTTAATCAGCTTTTGTGCTAACTCAGATTCTTCCCAATGCTCTTTTGGCGCTTCGTCTCCACCGATATGAATATATTCGCTCGGAAAAATATCCATCACCTCGGTTAACACATCTTCCAAGAATTTGAATGTTTCCTCCTTGGGTGCAAAGATACTTGGATGTACGCCCCAATATCCAGGCACTTGATAGGTCGTATCTTTTACACCAAGTTCGGGATATGCTGCCAATACCGCCGTACTATGGCCTGGCAACTCAATTTCAGGAATAACAGAGATTTTACGGTCACCTGCATATTTCACTAATTCGCGCGCCTCCTCTTGCGTATAATATCCTCCATGCTTTTGTCCATCATACACAAATGGCTTAAAGTCACCATACTGCCCGATAATGCTCGAATCTCTCCAAGCAGAAATTTGAGTTAGCTTTGGATATTTTTTAATCTCCAAGCGCCAGCCCTGATCTTCAGTTAAATGCCAGTGCAACTTATTAAACTTAAAATACGCCATTAAGTCCACTATCTTTTTCATCTCAGCTAAGGAGAAGAAATGGCGACCAACATCAACCATTACACCTCTATATCCAAATTCAGGCTTATCTGCGATGTTAACTACAGGGATCAAGAACCCGCCATCGTTTTGTTGGATGAGTTGCAGTACAGATTGTAACGCATAGAAGCTGCCACTTTTCCCGCCTTTTACTGTGATATTTTTTTCAGAAACGGATAGGCTATAAGCTTCACTTGTGGTATCACCGCCTCCATTTTCAATTAAAATATATTTGCCTCTGGCCTCGGTACCAATAGGTAACCTTAATTGATAGCGATTCCATAAAAAATCATTAAATAGCTCCAAGTTTTTCCTAGCGGCATCATCTTTTGCTACTAATGTGGTTTGATTGTCCAACTTAAAAAAACCCGTGCCCACTTGAATTGATTGAGGCTTTGGAATCAGCGCATGCACCTTATCCTGTGCGCTCGCGCCACTTACGCACAAAACGGCAAGCAGCATAACGATTATCTGTTTATACATTATTTATTTGTTGTTGGTTACGTTTATTTACGAGTTGCCAGTTGCGCGAAATGAGTCCTATCTGCCGATTCGATTTATTCGTAGACTTCAAACTCAGCAATACTTAATTGACGGTTTTCATTTCCTATAGACTGTTTAGCTATAAGTTTAATAAATTTCGCACTTGCTTCTGCTTTTAATGGTATATATTGTAGAATTGGGTTAGCTTTTATGTTTGAAAATTCGCCCTCTGCGATTTTATTCCATTCTTTTCCGTCACCACTCACAAAATATTCATATTTCTCAACAATACCATCATGTTTCCCGTCCTGTCTTGGGAGATAACCTAAAGCTGAAAAATGCTGAACCGAGCCTAAGTCGATTATGATGGAATTATCTTCTGTAGCTAGCCAAAATGTTTTTTTATCTCCATCTATTGCTTTTTTTGCATCTGCACTTTCAACGGACCATGTGGTTTTTGCTATTCCTTGTCGTTCATTTGTCCCTGCATTTCGCAATGCTTTAGGCTCCGCGAAAAGGCCTACATCACTTAAGGCGATACTAACAGGTGCGAAGACTTTTATGCGTAGCTTGGACGTTTCCACAAAATTATCCATACGAATAATCCGGTTAGCACCAATACTAGTTGCTTTTGCAATATTTACCCACTCGCCATCTTTCCATTCATCTATTAAAACACTATCAATGCGCTGTCCCAATTTTATATTTTCACGCAAACGAATAATATTGAACTCACGGGCAGCAGGAAGATCAATCAATAGTTCTGCCTGATGAACAGCATCATCTGTAGCCCAATAACTATAACGGTCGGCATCGACTAAGTTCACTACTCCGTATTTTTTATTATTACTTTTACGAACATTAGATGGCTGGAAGGTAGCACCCTTTATCAGATTTTCCCCAAACACATTCTGCAACAGTGTACCAAACGCTTTAAGTGCCTGTACATCATTTGGGTGAAGTAAACCATCTGTGTTAGGCGACAAGCCTAGATCAAATGCTCCACCCCTTCCTACACTTTTACAATATAAATCAAACAACATGGCTGGTGTTTTCACTTGATCATCTTGGGATGCATGATAAAACCATCCTGGTCTCAAAGGCACATCACATTCGGTAGGTATCCACTGTTCTCCGTTTCTTGTTCCACTGCCAAGATTAGCATCATCCATATAACCGGGCATAGGAGGTTTACCCTCTTTACCTACTAGCGTAATCGTAGACCAGCTGGTTTCTGGTGCAATACCTTTTTCATTCCCGACCCAGCGCACATCTAAACCAATATCACTGAAGATATTGGCCTTTGGTTGCATGGATCGTGTAATAGCCCATGTATTTTTCCAGTCATAATAGGTAGACTGATCCACTTTCCTCTTTTCTTTCTTCCCTCCATAATATCCATCGCCGCCATTTGCACCATCGTGCCAACTCATAAAAAGATTACCGTAGTTACTGTAAAGTTCTTTTAGTTGATTACGATATATTTCCACATAAGCTGGTGTTCCATAGGCTGGATTATTCCTGTCCCAAGGCGAACAGTATACACCAAATTTTAAGCCTGCTTTATTTGCTGCCTGCTGAAATTCTTTCACCATGTCGCCTTTACCATTTCGCCAAGGACTCTCACTGATATTATATGCAGCTGTTTTTGTGGGCCAAAGCGCAAAGCCATCATGATGCTTCGCCACAGAAATTATTCCTTTAAAACCGCCGGCTTTAGCCGCTTCTACAATCTGACTTGCATCAAATTTTGTGGGATTAAAGATGGCCGGATCAGCATCACCATAGCCCCACTCCTTATCTTGAAATGTAGTAGGTGTAAAATGGATAAGACAATACATTTCTGTTTCATGCCAAGCCAGTTGATGTTTACTCGGCAACGCACCATAAGGTTTTGGAGCATCATCGAAGTCCTGCGCGATAGTGCTACCTGCCAATAAACAAGCAGCAAATCCAAAGAGAAGATTTTTTTTGACATACATAGTCTACAAACATAAACTTACATCAAATTTAATCATTCAGGATTATTAGCCTAATGTTCAGCTATATTAGCCATATCGTTATTGGTTATTTGTTTTAGTTACGAGTTGCCCGTTATGAGTTGCGAGCACTTAACTAATCAACAATTTAACTAATTAACTATTCAACGTCACCAATCAAATAAATCCATAAACTACGGGGACCGTGAGCGCCCAATACCAGAGACTGCTCAATATCAGCAGTCTTAGAAGGTCCTGCAATAAAGGCCCCATAATCATCTTGTCCCAAGCCCATACGCTCATAAGCCTGGTGCATGTTGCTTACAATCGTTTTCTTATCTACCAGAAGAATTAGATGTTGACAGATAAAAGGAAGTACACGTATTATTGTTTCTGGCACCCAAAGAGCACTATTTTCGGCTACTCCCAAATCGGCTTTCATGATGGCCACCTCTACATCTTGGAAAGTATGTGGATCGATGTCTGAAGAATCAATCTGCTCAGCGAAATTTTCAAAGCCAACAGAAGTGGAAACCACCCTTAACTTGCCACTTGCTTGCCATTTCTTCTGCAGTTCAGGCAGATATACTTCCTTTAGATGATCTTCAATCGCTTCCAAGCTATTGACTTCTATCACACTACTCCCAACAGCTTGGGCTACCTCTGTAAACTTAACAACAGGATCACTATATACCGTAGGAGTTTCAAGCGCCGTAGGCAAGGGAAGAACCTCAGGTTGTGCTAACTTAACAGCTTGAAGTATTTTTTCTCTGCTATTCATATTATTTTTTTAGTAGCAAGACATAAGTATCAAGTAGCAAGACATAAGTCGTAACACGTTCTGCGTGATAAAGATATTCATCACTCATCTGCTTATACTTTGCACTTAAATTCATCGTTCATTGCTCATCATTCATCACTATTCTTAAATCTTTTTATCCTTCCCCCTATTAGCATACCATTCACTAAACGATTCCTTTGGAGGAGCAGGCATTTCGCGCCCTTTATACCAAGGGTTTAACCCATTATTAACAGTAAAAGGTGCATATTTCAACGTGAGCCTACCTAGTTTGCCAGCCAATTTGAACTTTGTTGGGGAAGACAAAGTAGCCGCCATCAGTTTCATGGCCACCGTTTTCTTCTTGTCGGTATACCCCGCTTTCACCAATTCTTGTCGCCATTTATACAATTGATCATGTATATCGATTTTTACAGGGCACACATTACTGCATGAACCACAAAGAGTAGAAGCAAAAGGCAAATCTGAAAATTCTTTCATATCCAAATTTGGTGCCAATATAGACCCTATAGGCCCACTCACTGCATTGTGATAACTATGTCCGCCACTTCTTCTATAAACCGGACAAGTGTTCATGCAGGCACCGCAACGGATACATTTTAATGAATTACGAAAATTCGTTCTTCCCAGCTGTCTACTTCTACCATTATCAACTAATATCACGTGCATTTCTTGTCCTTTACGAGGTTTTTTAAAATGACTTGAATAAGTAGTAATGGGCTGTCCGGTAGCACTTCTAGTAAGCAAACGCAAGAAAACACCCAAATGTGCTCTTTTAGGAATAATCTTTTCTATGCCCATACTTGCAATATGAATATTCGAAAGATGGGCTCCCATGTCTGCATTCCCCTCATTGGTACAGATCACCATCTCTCCTGTTTCGGCAATCGCGAAATTAACACCTGTTAATGCAGCCTTTCTTGTGATGAACACATCGCGAAGATGTTGACGCGCCGTTTCAGTTAAAATTTGAGGATCTGACACGCCTGCTTCCGTTCCTAAATGTTCATGGAAAAGATCACCAATTTCTTCTTTCTTTTTATGGATACAGGGAAGAACAATATGACTGGGCATCTCTTTAGCTAACTGGACAATCCGTTCGCCTAAATCGGAATCGATCACTTCTATTCCCTGTTTTGCTAAATAATCATTCAAATGGCATTCTTCCGTTAACATGGATTTACTTTTCACCATACGGTCAATACCTTGTTTTTTCAATAGATTGAACACAATGTTGTTATGCTCTTCGGCATCAGCAGCCCAATGTACTACAACACCATTGGCTGAAGCCTTTTGCTCAAATTCCTCTAGATATTGTGACAAATTAGAAAGTACATGACTTTTTATTTGAGATGCGGTGTCTCTCAATTCTTCCCATTCCAAAAGATCATGTGTCAAACGGTCTCTTTTCGTTCTAACAAACCAAAGGGTTTTATCATGCCAATCCACACGTGCTTCATCAGCATTAAAGTGGTCGGCTAACGTATGATGTTTTTTTTCGTTTGCTTGCATTGCTTTTTAGTTTTGCGTTGTGTGTTGCGAGTTGTGAGAAAATTGGTAGCAGGAGCCCCATACCGAGTGACCGGCGACTAACAACTGGTAACTCTTTACAATTAATGGCTATTCAATATCTCCGCAATATGTATTACTTTCGTGTTGCTTTTATTCCTACGAAGAATCCCTTCCATATGCATTAAACAAGACATATCTGCTCCCGTAATATATTCTGCTCCATGTCTGAGGTGATCCGCCACACGATCTTTTCCCATTTTTACAGATACGGCCTCCTCTGCAACGCAAAAAGTTCCTCCAAAACCACAGCATTCATCTATACGATCAAGTTCCACCAATTCGATATCCTTCACCAGATGTAATAATTTTCCTGGTTTCGAAAAAGCAGGAGCCGTTAACTCACTCATTTGAGAGAGCTTTAAGCCTCGCTGTCCATGACAACTTTGATGAACGCCTACTTTATGCGGAAAACGAGCGTCCAATTCTTCCACCTTTAATATGTCGGTTAAAAATTCGGTGAGCTCAAAAATACGGTGTCTTATTTCTTCGCCCTGCACAGGGTGTTTCTCTGAATGCAAATGCTCTTTCAAATGCAACACACAACTTCCTGACGGTGAGATAATATAATCATAACCGCTAAAACGCTCAACAAAATTTTCATTGCACCCACCTGCAAGATGTTCGTAGCCCGAATTTGCCATTGGTTGCCCGCAACATGTTTGCCCTTCAGGATAACGAACCGTTACGCCTAGTTTCTCTAAAAGTTCCAATGTAGCACGCGCCGCCCCAGGGTAAAATTGGTCTACATAGCATGGTACAAATAATGCAACCTCCATGTGTATTTGTTTATGTTTAGTTTAAAATAAGGTATAGAAGCACAAAGTAAAGAACTTTAGGCATAGCTTCGTTTTACAATTTTTACTATTTATTAAGCTATCTTTACTAAGTTCTTGTTATGCGCCCTCTATTAAATCGTCTACTAAGGTAATTTATTTATAATGATCAACTGTCATGGGCAGTCCGCCCTTACCTTTCAACCAGATGCCAACCCTTAGGTTTGGTGAAGGCCCTTATTCCTTGATGAGACAGAGTAGCTCCGACACCAGAATGCTGTCTTCCACTCCATGGTAACGCAGCACTTACCCGATCGCAGCAGTTCCAATATCCAGACCCTACATTTAATTCTTTAAGAATCGCAACTGCCCGCTCTTGCTTGTCGGAATAGACTCCAGCTGTCAGGCCATAAGCGGTGTCCTGCATCAACTTCAGCGCTTCTTGATCATTTTTCACGCGCATAATCCCAATTATAGGACCGAAACTTTCTTCACGCATAAGCGTCATTTCATGTGTCACCTCCGTTAAGATGGTAGGTTCAAAATAAAAACCTGGCCTCTCCATCGCTTTTCCACCAAGAAGAAGTGTTGCTCCTTTTTCCAGCGCATCTTGTATTTGTTCTTGTAATACTCGTATATGTGATCCACGGGTAATCGGTCCGAAGTAAGTTCCCTCTTCGGTGGGATTTCCAATTTTCCAAGTTTTAACTTGATTAACAAAGGCTTCTAAATAGGCATCATATACCTGCTCATGTACATATATCCGCTCTACAGCACAACAACTTTGTCCATTATTATAAAATGCTCCATCAGCAGTGGCTTCCGCAACAGCCTTTATATTGGCGATATCTTCTGTAATATAAAGAGCATCTTTACCACCCAGCTCCAGTTGGCAGGGAACCATCCTAGGTGCTACTTGTTGGTATATGTATTTTCCTGTAACATATGAACCGGTAAAAAAATAACCATTAAGATCCATTGATAGCAAGTACTTTCCTACCTCTCCCGACCCGACAGCTATTTTAAAGGTATTTTCTGGAACGCCGGCCTCTTTTAGTAAACGATTAATCTGCATGCCCGTATTTGTAGCAAACTCAGACGGTTTATAGAATACCGCGTTGCCGGCTAATAAGGCTGGAACAAACACATTTACCCCAACAAGATAAGGGTAATTCCAAGCAGAGATATTAGCAACGACTCCTAAGGGTTCATAGCTGATTATTTCTTTTAAAGAACCTTCTACTCGCATAACTTCATCCGACAGGTATTTCTCCGCATTAGTTGTTAACCAAGTTATGCGTGCAATAGCACCATTGATTTCATTTTTAGCCTGTTGCAAGGGTTTACCGGTTTCTGTTGTTAAAATGTCAGCTAAAAAACTAATATTTTCTTTTAATAACTCTTTAAAACGTATTAGAATCTTCGTTCGTTCTTCCAGTGTTTTTTTTGCCCATAGTACTTGGCCGCTTTTTAACTGTTGATATTTTTCTTCCAAGCTGTCAACATGATCGTCTACTATTGTGGCAATTATTTCTTCTGTTGCTGGATTTATTACTTTCATTGTTGTTAAGTATCAAGATGTAAGACAAAAGTAGCAAAACGTTATTGGTTGTGAGTTACGAGTTGTGAGATTCGTAGAATTAATTAGCTAATTCGGTAATTGGCTAATCAGCTAATTACCATATTGTTTCCAAAAAAGCCTCTCTTATGTTCTTCACAAAAGGACTGTTCATATCTTCCATCCTTTCGGGATGCCATTGAACCAAGCATAGGAAGGGTGCTTCAGCTGGATTCTTTCTTTCCAATGCTTCCACAACGCCATCCCGGGAGACAGCCGATGAGACTAAACCTTTTCCTATCTTATCCGCACTCTGATGATGCAAACTATTAATCATTCCCTCTGTGCAATCAACAACATCAAACAATTGAGATTGTTGATTCACATATACAATATGCTCGCTTAAGTTTCCATTCGGTAATTTTGCATGGTTAAATTTGCCCCATGAGGGTAGATCTGGAATTAAGGTTCCGCCAAAGAAAACGTTTACTAGCTGTAGGCCTCTGCATATCCCTAGAAGGGGTAGTTGTTCGGTTTGTACATGTTGCATAAGCGCTAGTTCGAAGTCATCCCGTCGCTCATCAAAATCAACCGGCATACAATAAGATAGATAATCTAGTTGATTATAATATCTGGGATGCACATCCTCTCCCCCTGTAAAAACCATCGCCTCACATTTTTTTACTTCTTCAAAATTATCAAGGCCATATCCTATGCGGATAACTTCTATATTTTCATCAGTTCCCTTTATCCAATTGGCATATAATTGGTACATCCTTCCATCAGTCATTCCGATCTTTATTTTCTTCTGCATACCTTCTTTTGTCGTTGTTGGTTGTTAGTTATTCGTTATTGGTTATTCGTTATTGATAGGTATCGAAATAGCACAACCATTCCTAACCCGTCACCCCGAGCAAAGCCGAGGGGTCTCATCCTTATATAGTTATTAGCTGTGAGTTTGTTATGCGAATCAAATGAAATAGTCTAAATTACTGATCATAGCCTAAACCGGATTTAAACTCAACGATTCAAAACTCAACTATTTAGCTACTCAACGATTCAACCATTTTAACTAATTATAACGCTTCCTCATATAGCCTCTTAAAGTCTGCCCTAGTTACCGGTTTCGGGTTATTGGGATGTGCAAAATCGGCTATTGCCAAATCAACCAATGTATTGATGTGTTCGCTCCGCACGCCTATATGCCGCAGGTTTCTTGGAATCCCGATACGCTCATTCAGCTGAAATAAGTATTGCACAACCGCATCACCGTTCTCTTCTCGAAGTTCCAGCGCGCGGGCTATACGCCTAAACTTGTCTTCGTTATCTTTTAAATTAAAGGCCATACCATAGGGAATATTCACCGCATTTGCTAAGCCATGATGCGTATCAAGCAGGGAGGACAATGGGTGAGCAAGTGAATGTACAACTCCTAATCCTTTTTGAAATGCGATCGCACCCATCATAGAGGCAACCAACATATTACTTCGTACACCTTCATCAGGCATGAGCACTGCTTTTTCGAGCGACTGTCCAATTAACCGTATCCCTTCTAGGGCAATCCCGTCGCAAATAGGATTTAGATTCTTTGCTAAAAAAGCCTCCATATTGTGCGTTAAAGCATCCATCCCAGTAGCGGCAGTTATGTGAGGAGGTAAATCCATTGTTAATAGAGGGTCTGCAAACACCACTTTGGCCATTAGTTTTGGTGAAAAAAGAATGCGTTTTTGATGTGTTTCGTCGTCCGCAATGATAGCACTTCTACCTACTTCACTACCCGTTCCAGAAGTAGTTGGAACCGTGATAAAAGGAGGCACCTCATTTGTCACATAAACATCTCCTCCTATTAAATCATCATATTTAAATAGATCTTCACGATGATTGATACGTAAAGCGATTGCTCGTGTAATATCCAAAGCCGCTCCGCCACCTATTCCAATAATACAATCCCGCGTCGTTTGATCCCAAACATCTGTGCCCTTATAAACATCCGATTTTACCGGATTTTTATGTGTATCGGAAAAAATTTCGACTTGTACCCCTTTTGATGTAAGATCGTTTACAATATCTTGAAAAAAAGGTAACTGCACAATTATCGAATCGGTTACAATTAACGGTTTGCTCAAACCGTTGCTCTTTAGATAAGCTGGTAATTCTTTTACCGCACCACAACCAAAACGAATGGTGGTTGGAATATTAAATTGATGAATCATTTTTGTTGTTAGTTATTAGTTGCCCGTTGTGAGTACCCTTACCTTCTATATCCAACCTTCTACGTTATTTAGTTGTTAGTTATTCATATTTAGTAGCGACGTTGCGAGCACCTCTCACCCTATACGTTCCGCCCTTTGCCTTATACCTTTCAGCTTTAAACTCTTTGCTTTTCGCTTCCTAAAACTTAGTACTTACAACTTATTACTTAAAGCCTCTTAACTATATTATCTCAAAATATCGTTTCAGTTCCCAGTCGGTTACAGCTTTCGAAAATTGTTGCCATTCCCATTCGCGGCTGGAGCAAAAATGGTCGACGAAATTATCACCAAAAAGCTCTTTCGCGATGTCCGACTGCCTCATTTGCTTAGTTGCTTCATACAAATTTACCGGCAAAGTTCCATTTGAGTAATCCCGATAACCATTACCTACTGTAGCTGGCTGATCTAATGCGAGTTTGTTTTTGATTCCATACAGACCTGCTGCCAGACAAGCGGCAATAGCCAAGTAAGGATTTGTATCCGAACCTACAACCCTGGTTTCTATCCGGGATGACTTCTTTCCCGCTGATAAGACTCTCAAGGCTACCGTTCTATTATCCATACCCCATGTTAACGTAGTGGGTGCCCAAGCTCCTTCTACCAGTCGCTTGTAACTATTTACGGTCGGCGCAAACATCGGTAATATATGAGGTAGACAATATAATTGTCCGGCTACATATTGCCGCATAATTTCGCTCATTTTAGTTGGAGCATGACCTTCAAAAAATAAATTTGTCTCTGAATTTTTATCCCATAGACTTTGGTGTACATGTCCGCTGCAACCCGGTAAGTCGGCTCGCCACTTGGCCATAAATGAGGCGACTATACCATGTTTATAAGCGATTTCCTTTACCGCAGTCTTGAATAATATAGCCCTATCAGCGGCTTCTAACGCCTCTGCATAAACAATAGCTGCCTCGTAAACTCCTGGTCCCGTTTCAGTGTGTAAACCTTCGAGCGGTATCTCAAATTTAGCTAATAACTCAAATAAATCACTAAAGAATGCATTCTTTAAGGAGCTTCTTAATATGGAATAACCAAACATACCGGGAGTTAAAGGTTTTGGATCTTTGTAATCTTTCTGCGCTAATGTATCAGGCGTTTCTTCAAAGTTAAACCATTCAAATTCTTGTGAAAAGTAAGGTGTATAACCTAAGAGAGTGCATTCATTAATAACCTTCTTTAATAGCTGTCGTGGACAAACATAGGCACCTTCACCCTTAATATCTAAAAAATCTCCCAAAAAAAAGGGGACATCATTTTCCCAGGGTATTTTACGAAAAGTGGAAAGATCTAGTTGTAGCGGCATATCCGGATAACCTGAATGCCAGCCGGTAAATTTCACATTATCGTAAGCTAAATCATGCGCATCCCATCCAAATACGACATCGCAAAAACCCAATTCACCTTTTAATACAGCATTGAATTTATCAACAGAAATATATTTCCCACGTAATACACCATCAATGTCAGAAGCTGCTAATTTTACTCTGCCAGCAGGATGTTGCGCTATATATTCTTTAACTTGCTCTACTGTTATTTTCATCTTTTAATCACTTTAAATAAACCATAAGAAACTAAAATAATCATCAAGTAAATCGCCCCAACCTCCCAATTATATATAAACATCGATACCAAGGAAATGATACCTACTGTTAGCACGATGATCGGAAATAAGGGGTAGGAGGGTACACGGAAAGGTCTATGTAAGTCGGGTTCTTTTTTTCTCAGTCTTATTAAGGCCACCATTGCAATCACATACAGCGTTAAGGCTCCAAAAACTGATAAGGTGATGATTTCACCTGTTTTTCCTGAAAGTAATGCCAATATCCCTACTGTCATATTACCCACGAGAGCATAGGCAGGCGTTTGAAACCTTTTTGAGATACCTCCCAAAAAAACCGGCATATTTTGCGCTTTCCCCATTTCGTAAGTCGATCGTCCTGCCGCCAATATCAGTCCATGAAAAGAAGCAACCAAACCAAATAAACCGACCGTTATAAGCAGGTGATACAAAATATGATTATCGCCTGTGATCTGCGCCAATGCTAAAGGAAGAGGCGAATCGGACGTTTCACCGCTTGCACCATTACGAAAAACAATCGCCTCCCATCCTGCGACACCAACCGATGAGGCAAAGACCAATATACAAAGCATTGCCAGGGTAAAAATGGCCCATCCGAATCCTTTCTTAATATCTCTTTGCGGGTTTTTAGTTTCCTCTGCTACATTGGCAATCCCTTCTATTCCTAGAAAAAACCATATAGCAAAGGGAATAGAAGCGAACGCTCCTGACCAACCATTTGGAAATGCATTATGCACTAGATTTTTTGCAGTAAAGTGAGGGGTCGCAATTCCGACAAACAGTAATAGCTCCCCCACAGCTAGCACCGTAATGATTATTTCAAATGTTGCAGCGGCTTTTATCCCAATAATATTTAATCCGGTAAATAGTATATAGGCGATAATCGCCGTTTGAATAATTGGCGCTTCTGGAAAGAATGCATTAAAATAGGCTCCGATTGCAAAGGCAATGGCTGGAGGAGCAAACACAAATTCAACGGTTTGTGCAATCCCCGAAATAAAAGCAAGATCCTTTCCTAGTACCCTCCCTGCATAGTCAAATACACCGCCGGCTTTCGGAATAGCACAAGCTAGCTCTGTATAACTGAAGGTAAAAGTGATGTACATGAGCATTACCACAAAAGTTGCTATTGCCATGCCCAATGTCCCGCCCTTTTCCAAACCCAGGTTCCATCCAAAATACATCCCAGAGATAACATAGCCAACCCCTAAAGCCCATAAAGCAAATGGGGTAAGGGTCTTTTTTAACGTTGTAGTACTCATCCATTCATTCGGTTTAATGTTTAAACTGTTCCCCCACAGTTTTTATTGGTTTTGCCACTCTTTTGCTCAAGTCAGTTGTTCTTCGCGTGGAATGATTGTTAAATATAATAGAAAATATTGCTATATGTACCGAGATAAAAAAGTTAATATATAATTCTTACTTATTTCATCCGTAAATAATTAGTTCGTTCATCTTTTACTTTTTAAGGCACTCATGAACCGCAAAGCGGTTTTTAATCCATCGGTCAGATGGAGCTTACCCTGTTTAAACCCCGAAGGGCTCATGAACACAAAGAATATTTAAAATCCGTGAATAAATTTACATTCCCCTGTGTGATGAATCCGCCAGTTGGCGGATAAACATGGACGGTTCATAGTCACTTTTTCATAACATTCTTATAAATAGTCTAATATTTTATACATTCGCTTTTTAGAGACTCGGCACCTTATTGTCTATATCAGAAATATTAAGGCTTAAACACTTTTTATGACCAAATTTTTTTTAGGAATACTCTTATGCTTTATTGTAGCTACAAGTTGCAATTCAAGTAAAAATCAAACCGACAACAAATGGTCGGCACAAAATCCCTTTTACAAAGAAAGTGACCTTCCCTATCAAGCTCCTGATTTTTCCAAAATCAAAATCACTGATTTCCGTGCTGCATTTGACCAAGGTATGAAAGATCATCTGGAGGAGATTGAAAAAATAGCAACGAACAAAGAGGAAGCAACTTTCGAAAACACGCTGACCGCTATGGAGAAAAGCGGCGCGTTGTTAACCCGTGTAAACAATGTATTCAACTTGCTTACAGGTGCGAACACAAATGATACCCTTCAGCAAATAGAAGCAGAAATAGCACCTAAGCTTGCTGCCCACGAGGATGCTATCACTTTCAACGATAAGCTGTTTAAACGTATCGAAAAAATTTATACAGATAAAAGTCAGCTTAAATTAGATGCAGAGTCGGATCGGTTGGTCGACTATTATTACCAAAAGTTTGTACTAAATGGGGCCAAATTATCAGAAAATGACAAGAGTAGTTTGAAAAAGCTAAATGAAGAAGAGGCCACTTTAAGTGCAAAATTCACCAATCAGCTCCTCGCTGCTACCAAAGCAGCGGCCTTAAGTGTTGACGATCAAACATCATTGGAGGGGCTTAACGACGGAGATTTAGCCGCTGCACACAAGAATAACAGCTGGACGCTTTCCTTACAAAATACCACACAACAACCTGCTCTTCAATCATTGAAGAAGCGAGAAACTCGCAAAGAGTTATTCGATAAATCTTGGAATCGAGCAGAAAAGGGTGATAAAAATGATACCAGAAGTGCCTTAGCACGGATCGCCGAAATAAGAGCGAAAAAAGCGAACCTCATTGGTTTTGACAACTATGCAGCTTGGAAACTACAAAACCAAATGGCCAAAAATCCAGCGATTGTAGAAAAATTTCTATCCGACCTAGTGCCTGCGGCAACGGCTAAAGCAAAAAAAGAAGCCTTGGATATACAGGGAGTAATAGACAAGGATAAGGGCGGGTTTCAATTAGCAGCGTGGGATTGGGATTATTATGCTGAAAAGGTTAGGAAAGCAAAATTTGATCTAGATGAGCAACAGATTAAACCCTATTTTGAGCTCAATAAAGTATTGGAAGATGGTGTGTTTTATGCTGCTAAATTGCTTTACGGTATCACTTTTAAAGAAAGACATGATATACCGGTATATCAACCAGATGTACGCGTATTTGAAGTTTTTGAAGAAAATGGAACAAGTATAGGCCTCTTTTATGGAGATTATTTTAAAAGAGACAATAAGTCGGGCGGTGCATGGATGAGTAATTTAGTAGATCAATCTAAATTATTAGGTACGAAGCCCGTTATTTATAACGTATGTAATTTCACCAAACCCGCTGCCGGTCAAGCTGCTCTTATCAGTTTTGATGACGTAACCACCATGTTTCACGAGTTTGGACATGCACTACATGGTCTTTTTGCCAACCAGCAATATCCTAGCCTTTCCGGAACCAGTGTAGCACGCGATTTTGTAGAATTCCCTTCACAGTTTAATGAACATTGGGCATTGGAATCACAAGTGTTTAGTCACTATGCTAAGCACTATCAAACAGGTGAATCGATGCCGCAGGAGTTAGTAGAAAAAATAAAAAAAGCAGGAACCTTTAATCAAGGTTATGCGCTTACGGAGCAGCTCGCATCTGCAAGCGTAGATATGTCTTGGCATACGAGAAAGCCTGGTAATGAAATAACTGGAAGTGCAGTAGATTCATTTGAAAACCAAGCATTAGTTGACAAGAAACTTAATCTGCCGCAGGTTCCACCTAGATATCGTTCCAGCTATTTTCTCCATATATGGGGCAATGGCTATGCCGCAGGCTACTATGCGTACTCTTGGACGGAAATGTTGGACCATGATGCTTTTTCATGGTTCGAAGAGAATGGCGGGTTGACACGCAAAAACGGTCAGCGTTTCCGTGATATGATTCTTTCTAAAGGGAATACAGAAGAATATGCTAAGTTATTCAAGACCTTCAGAGGGCATGATCCAGATATTCAACCAATGCTAAAAAACAGAGGTTTAAAATAAAAACAATAAATTCCCGAGCGAATAATCAATGCTCGGGAATTATTTTCTATTCTTTTCTAAAACAAGCGCTCATCTTCTTTACGAGCCGTTAAACTAATAATCTGTTTTACATCGACCTCCGCATCATGCTGTAGCCTCTCCAACATTGGCGCAATTTTGGTTTTTACTATCGGGTCCTTTTGACTTTCAAACCATCTCTTTCCCAACAAATTTGCCTCATCATTTCTACCTAATTTCTTATAAGCAGCAACCTGAAGCAGTGTTGCAGCAGCAGTAGGATTTATGTTACTTTCTGCTATCTTTAGCAATAGTTTTTGATATTCTTGTTTATTTCCCATTTTCCTATTTAGCTCCGCGTCTATCCAATCAATAACTCTTTGGTCTTTCATCTCTTCATATGGCTCACCAACACCTAAATTTATAGGCCAAGCTTTTGCCTCTACAAGTTTTGAGCGTGCTAGGGTATATTTCTTATCGTCTAAAGCTTGGATGGCTAGCATTAGCTTGACTTCTTCATAGTATTTATGACCGGCCGTTGCTCCCTCAAAGGGTAAAATATGTATGTGTTTTAGCACATTATCTGCCTCCAGATAGTCATGGTTTAATATCAATATTCGAACGTAATCCATTCCAATAATATAATTAGCTGGATTTGCCTCATAATAAGGCTTCAGCTCCTCCAGCGCCTGCTCGTACATCTTTTTATTGCTTAAGGATCTTGCCAGCAATTGTCCATACCTCCATTCCTTATTGTCTATTTTAACAGCCTGTTCTAGATCTTTCAGCTGCCTATCTCTGTATTGCTCTTCGGTCAGTCGAGCCCTCAATATGTAAAATGGCGCAAAGTCTACCGCTTTCGTTACTTTGCTCAATAACTGGAATGCCTGGGTCTTATTATTTCTAAAAGATTGGATTAACGCTAACAGGTAAGATGGTCGCCATGAGGTATCTTCCTGAAGAGCCCAATTCAGCACTTCGGCGCTTTCTTCCCTAAATGGAAAAATCTGCTGCATATCCGCTTTTTGTGCCAATTCCAACCATTTCTGCTTCTCTTCATCTCGATCTTTATTAAGCCAAGCAAGCCAGTATATTACTTCTGCATTTTTAGGTGCTAAGTCCAATACCGCTACGGCTGTTCGATGCTGCTGAAGATTTGCATACCAAATTGCCAGTTCAAGAAAAGTTTGTACAGGCATTTCATTGCGAATCAAGGAGACAAAAAGCTCCTTTGTATGACTGTCCCTTTTCTCTAAATATTGCTCGAAACGTACAAAATGATTTAGCGGATCTATTCTTAAAATGTCTTTTTCTACCGAACTCTTAAGTTCTTTTAAATTAAGGAGGCGAGCATTGAGGTATTGTAATTGTAAGGCTTCTATATTCACTTGATTATTTTTCAAGGCTCTCCCGGCATAATCAAGAGACTTGATAATATCGCCTTTACGCACATAACATTTACTTAAAGCCGTGTACGCGGCAGCCTGCATTCCGGGATCAAGTGAAGCCACTTCAAAACCATCGAGGGCATCATATGTTTTTCCAAGTTTCGTCGAAGCAAGCCCATAATAGTAATTGGCTTCAGCGTGATAGGTATCCACACTTAATGCCCTTTGCATATAAAAAAAGACCGAATCATATGCCATATGAAACCACTGTAGCTTGGCCATCTCCACGAGCGATGGCACAAAATAAGCTTCCTTGCTTAAAGATTGCCTTATTTTAGGTTTCGCATCAGAATAATTCCTAAAACGCATCAGGTCTCTCCCTTGCAAATATAACCCATAAGCGGTAGCAGTATCTACATTGGTGGGCGCATCTAAGGGCCTATGTAAAGCTTTATTACTTTCTACACCACTAAAATTTAAAACTGTTCCTTGCAATTTCAATTTCGTTGCTATTTCGTTAGACGGTAATACCACTTCTTCACGAAACATTTGTCCGACGGCAAGCTTGACATATTTAGCAGCAATGATTTCGTTCTCGTCATTATAAAGAAACAAACTGTCATTTATTGAACAGTTAGGGTTCAGTTTTATCTGCACCTTATTAGCTTGCTGCGTGATGGCAAAAGTTCCCAGCAAGTTTGCCCCTACTGGTTTCCCTATATTTTTATAAGGATACCAATATTCTGTCCATGTATCACTTTGGTAGGGAGCAAAACCTAACTGCTTAAAGGGTGTAAAATTACTCTCAAAAACATTTTGATTAAAAAGTCGTCCACTTTGAATCTCCACATATTGTCCACTTTTATCGGTCAGCAACGTTTCCCATATTTTTCCTTCGCCCGACTGTGCCCAAAGAAAAATCTTTTTACCTAATTTGTCCTCTCTATCCGCATAACGTACCATTCCATAATCATGATCTTTCCAATAAGCGCTAAAATAATTGCTATGAGTGCCCAACACATGATAAGATTTGGAACCTTCAAAATTGTTTTGTGCGTAAAAAGAAAGGTCACGACCATTACTATCTAAAGGCCAAGCATGACTATCGCCATCGTGGCCAATATAGTGATTACCAGGGTAAATAAACTGCAAGTCATCACCAGCTGGGACGCCTAAATTCATCCAGGTATAATAAGGCTGTTCAACGGGATTCGTATTACTCCAAAAGGATCTCGTAGCAAAAAAAGCTTTGTCTTTTTCTAGTTTTATTTCCAATACCCATCGTGTCCTTGTTAATAAATCAAGCGTACTAATGAAGCAACTAACGCTGCCGTCTTCATTTGTTTTCGTGAGATAGTCAACAGGCGTTGAAGTGTTCGGTGTATGTCCAATAATGCCATAATTTGCCTCAATTCCACCACTCGTCCATGGCCCTCGCATAGCAATATCCCTAAATTTCACGACACCATTATTATAGAGAAAATCTCTTTGCGCTTTTTTATCAAAGGCCGTCCAGATTTTCCCTCCTATCTCGGGCATAATCTGCACCTTAATAAAATCATTCTCCAACTCTACTACTTTCCAATCCCTTTGTACAGGCTTATCTGTAAATCCGTCAAACCTATAATATGGATAGATTTTCGCTGTAGAAGGTATAGGATCTGGATCAGAGAACGGATAGGTGGTATAGGTTTTCGTTGTCTCTTTGATTGTTGCGGCCTGTTGAGCTCCTAAAGCAAGAGGCAAGCATATTAAAGTTATAAAAATAGGCTTCATCATTGGAATATAATTTATTAGCAGCATGTTTAGAAACCTGACAGCATCGTGCATCAGGAAATTGTAAATCATCACATCAGTCAAATTGCAATGGAGCGGGGAAATACCCTCCTCCACTGCAAAACCCCTTACTGTATAATTAATAGACAGCCCTTGTTCTTAGCAACGTGAATTGGTTGGCTCAGTTTAAAACGCTGAGCAGTTTGAAAATCAACTATAGCAGGCGCTTGTATGCTGGCCTTTGCTGGATCGATCCTAAGCTTTTTCCAGTCAATTAGTAAATCAACGTCTACATCTTCGTTCGCCCAAGAAGCGATGGAAACCATTACGCTCCCTTCCTTCTTATAGATTGTTGCCAACACATCCTTGCGATTCACTTTTATCGGATTATCCTCCACCCAATAACCTATCATGCTTGAGCCCTTTATGCCAAAGTCGTCCCATACTTTCCAAAGACCCTGTGGCCCACTTTTCTGATAGGGTAATCTATTCGTCATCCCATAAACCATCCCTCTCCAAGGGTTACCACCATCTTGCAACATCTCCCCCATTAAACCAAAAGGAATACCACTTACCTCCGTTAGAAAAAAGTCTGGCTGATTATTTTCATAGTCGAAATACTCACCAAACCATAAGCGGTTGATGTAAGGGAAATGTTCCAAATAAAGATTTGCACTATTGTTAAATCCATCACGTTCATTGTATTGATTAGCCGAATGCAGATCTATCAATCCAGGATGCCCCGCCTTCGTCATCACCCGCTTGATACGTTTCATCGTTACCCGATCAAAGGCGACATCATCCAAATAAATACCGTCAATACCCACATTATCCACGAGCCAGTTCATACCTTCAACATAGTAGTTGTGCCAACGGTTCATACCACTATTAATAATCGCTGCATCTTTATAATAGGGTACAAACCATGCCGCGATGTAGTCCTCATGAACATGCTCCTGTAACCAAGAATACCCCTTGCCCGGTCCCTTCGAAAATACCTCATGGCCTAGACTTCTAAGCGGGTATAATTCATACAGCCTATTAGATACTTCTCTAACCGTATTATAGATCTTCACTTTTAGGCCAAGCCGGTGGGCAGAGTCGATATAGCTCTTCATCTCTTTGGTGGCGATAAATGGATAGTTAATATAAGGATTTAGCGCGTTTCCGTGATGAATATTGATCACATTCGCACCACTTTCTTTAACCGTATCAACTGGCTTATATGCATGAAAATATCGATCGTTCCATTGTGCATTGGTATTTAGCGCATGGAAGGGTGTAATTAATAAATTAAAATTATAATATAAGGTATCGCCTTTTATCATCCTTCGTTCTCCGCTATAGCTGTTCACTAACATAGAAGATCCCTTTACGCCAACGTCAATACCACCCTTATTTTCATTGCCCCACGAATGCGGTAATAGCAATGGTTTTTGCAAATAGAAATTGGTATTCAGCGGCCGCGAGTATTTTTCATCTCGTAATGAAAACTGAATACCTGCATTTACATTTCCGAGCCATGCCCCATCTTGATTTTTCTTTGCTACATCCCATTTCCAAGAAACCTTATCCGGCCGGTAACCGCCTTTTAAGCCTAAACCCATTATATAGGTAGCCATATCTTGCTTATAAGGGATATGCATTGCAATATCTTGCAGTGAAACGTCTTTCAATGCTATAACTTTAACCGTATAATTTAGAAAGCCGTCAAACTCCAGCGATGCGCTCACTTCCATTTGCAACTCGTCTGCGCTACTGATGCTCTTCCATGACACCGTACCGGGTTCTCTTTTTGTAAAAGAAAAACCCTTCGTTTTGAGGTTAATGTCTTTCTTATCCTCCAGTCGCAAGAAGTGAAAATGTATCGGTTCAAACAATATATTATTCGCTTTATCAGAAACCCCGGTCATTTCAGGCGTAAAAAAAGTTTGAATCTGTTTCGGGAACCCATTCGCTGCTAGCATCACTTTTCTACCTAATAGCGTTACCGCTGTATCCCCTTCAACTTGAAGCGGAGTATAGGGTTTTATAACGGTATTTTCTTGTGCCAAAGTCGAATTTAGCCAAGGCAGGCGCGTCATTTTCCAGGGTTCGTTCGTCCCCCCATTGAATGCTAGCGAATCAATGACCTTCAGTTGAATGCGTATTTCTTTTGTCGGGCCATTAGCAGGCTTCACTGTTAGGGTACCATCGTATGTTCCTGATTTCGTTTTCTCAGGGATTTTTATCCCGTACCAGAAGGCCTGTACTTGTTTCTTAGGTATGGCCACTTGCATCTTCATTTTATCGCCTGTATAGCTTACACCTTCTGTATTGAGACAATCAAATGAACCTTCATCAATAATTTCTCCTGTAGCACTCTTTAATGCAGAGCAGGAAATCCGTACATCTTTTAAATCGGTTTTCATTGGCCACACGCCTAGTTGGAAGGAGCAGTACTCCCCTCGTTTGGCCGCTCCAGTGAAAAAACTGTTATCTCGTTTTGGATCCGTCCACCTTTTAGGAATATGATGGCTCATCTTAATTGGAAATTCACCAGTCTCTGGGAATACATAATAAGCTGCCTGATCGCGTGTGTTTAAAAATTCTTTCACCTCTTCCTGCGTAGCAAGTACCTCCATCGGATCGTTACTATTGAAATCGTCCACCGCATCGAAACGTACAATTTTTGCTTCATTTTTCACCCCATTAGCATTCTTCGGCGCATCATTAAGCAAAGGCATATCAGATCTTTTCAGGTATTCTGCATCAGGATAATATTTACTCCTTCCGCCCAAATGATAGGGCAAATAATAAACATAATAAACGCCCGGTCCAGAAATTGCATCAAAGAGAATAACACCTTCTTCCTGCGCCATTGAAATATAAGACGATGGCGTTATTTTACGATTTGTTGAGCTATCCACGATAATAATCTGCTGATCATTCGCTACACGTAGATTTCTCCAGGGAATAACGGCTTTGACAAGTTTAGCTGTTCCATTTACCAACAATACTGCGCGTTGATTTCCTAAAGAATCTGCGTCCCAACGTGCTTGTTGAGGTGGATATATATGTTGTGCATTGGCAGCGAATAGGTTTAATACACAAGCAATAATTAGTAAAAATTTTGTTTTAGTATACATGACTATTATTAATTGGCTCTTATGTATTTATTCCATAATGTCGTGGGCACGTATTCCGCCCTGTAGGGAATAAAATAGGCGTTCAACTCCCAAAACACTTTCCCGTCTTTATCCGTGATAAGCACTCCTCCAGTTTTAGAGCTCGTTTGTAATATTTTTTCGTTCGGTAACAAATAGGCACTCCCCATCCTTGCAGTATACTGCTTCTTAGGAATAGCTGCATTAATTTTCGCAGTAGCGATCATGCCAACAGTATCAAGCGTAAAAGATAGCGCACGCGAGCGCTTATTTACCGTGGCGGTATCTTTGGGAGAGAAGTCACCATTATCAAATAACATCAGATCTCCATCTTGATTGATATGAGGAGCATGCTGAAAATAAAAATAACTTTTCTCATCCATTTTGAAATCTCCTCCTTTTCCAAGTTTCCATACAATCTTACCGTTCTTTGGATTTACTTTCCATACTTGGTTTTCGATCGGTGAGGAGATCAGATAGTTACTATCTGTATCGAATGAAATGGTATTAAAATGAAAGCGATCGTGCTTGAGACTATCCATTCGCGTATCCTTAGCAATATCCCACACATCCCAGGCCGACCATTTTTTTAGTACTTTACCCTCGGTATCCATTACCATAACGGCGTCACCCCAGAGGGTATCTTGTGCCAAGCCTTTCCCATTAAGATCCCACAATTTAAAATCTCTCACCACACCGACGATATGGTTGGCCTTGTCCATGCGGAGATCATGATGCATGATAATCCCTTTCTTTTCGAGGTTTATTCTCCACAACACTTTCCCTGTTAAATCTATTTCCACTAATTCTGTTCCTCCTACAAATCCTGTTTTTCCACTTCGCAAGTAATATCCGGCGTTTCTTTTTACTTTGCTGCTTGTTTGAGGTTTATTAAACTCATCCTTACTTGCGGGAGCTAATAAAGCCAAGATAGTTCCTCTAGGTGTAATGGATGCTACCCGTACGCCAAGCTTGCTGTCTTGCCAATACCATCTAATCGCCCCTTTGCCATCAACCATTGCAATATAACCAGGGTATCCCCTGTAACAAAGCATCACTAATCCGTTCCCCAACGCTTTTTCATCATGGGGATTATGCTCTTTGATCCAATCGTGTATCATCCAGGGAGATTGTTTCCTCGTTTGAAAAGTCATCACTTTTGATTTCACATCAAAGGCACGGTCCAAAATCACTTGATAATGATAGGTTGACCCCGCTTCCAAAAGCAATAAATGAATAGTATGCTCTTTTCGATCACTGGCTACTGGTGTTTTAAAATGTTGAGAGGACCCCTCTTTCCAATACTCAACATAAAGCTTTGCAGATTTATTCAGTGTAACCTGAATATCCTCTTTGATTGCCGAGTTATCTGGTGAGCTAAGGGCTATATTAATAATGGAAACAGCACTACTGTAAAAATAGTAGCTAATGTATCCGATAGCCGCTATACTAACTAATATGACAATAAACCTGACCTTTTTCATATAATACATGTTAAGGCAAACGTTGTGCATTCGCTGCGGCCATTTCCGGGTGTAGGCGTGCCTCGTCTAGTGGGTACGGAAAAAGTCTCATTTTCTCCGTAACAACCGGTTGCAGTCCGCAAGCCTGTAAGTAGGCATTGCTTATTTCCTCATATTTACCAAGACGTATTAAATCTGGTCTTCTTTTGTACTCAAAAACCAATTCGAATCCTCTTTCATCAACAATTGCTTGCACCATCGCTTCTTTAGAAGCGGGTGCTGGAAAATCAGCACTCTCTCCATATTTAGGAGCGCCCGCTCTTCCTCTGATCTCATTTAAATAGAGCAAGGCCTGCGCTGGGCCCCCTAGCTCATTTTCAATCTCTGCTTTACATAAAATAACGTCCGCGATACGAAAGACCTGAATAGTCCGACCGTCTAAATACGAGTTGTTAACCATTTCGTAAGAGTATTTTTTCGTGGCAACATTCTGTAATAATTTGACGGTATCTGCAGGTGGCTTTGTTTGTCCTTCATCGGGCATCATATAATAAAAGCCGTGTGTAGTAGACGCATCTCTTTCAGCTCTCCCTTCATAGTTATAATAAAAGAATTGCTTTCTGGGATCGCTATCAGCGTACTTTCTCCAAAACTGCAGCGATACGCCATAATACTGCCATCGATCGGGTACTTCTCGATTATCCGAAGGTCCAAAGTGATTGGTTATTTCCCCACCATTAAGTGCCGGTTCATGAAGCACACCGAAAATCATCCCCATATCCACCTTATTGTTATCCGACCATTCATTTTTAAAATCGGGGTTAAGCTTGTAAACTCCGCGAGCCCTTAATTCAAGTACTTGATCGATATAAACTTTAGCGTTCACATAATCATGCGATCGCATATACATTTTACCCAACAGCGTTAACGCAGCCCCTTTAGTAGCTCTACCCAACCCTAATTCTGCTGCCCATTTTTCAGGCAGGTTCGCGATGGCAAATTGACAATCCTCAGCAATCAATGAGTCTACCCTTTCAACTGATGCCAGCGGTTCATTGTAACTCTCTGCCGGATTTTTTGTTTCAACAATTAAAGGTACTGGTCCCCAGGCATCGACAAGATCACTATAAGATAAGGCTCTTAAGAATCTTGCTTGACCCAATATCTGATTTTTTCGATCGTCTGCCATCTGTACATTATCAATATTTGCAATTAACATATTCGCATTACTGATTACCTGATACATATTCTGCCAGTTGAATTTAAAATACCGGTTATTATCATCATAGGTAAAATTACTCAGCTTCGTGGGATCACCGGCAGCCGTTGAAAAACCCATATCAGTGGTGTAATCCGTTGTCATAACCAAATAACCAGCGTAATAAAGATAGGCATCGCCTGGGTAAGGTGATAAACTGGCATAGATACCCGTCAAAGCTGCATCAATATCACTTTCTGTCGAATAGGCATTTTTGGTTGTTAGATCACTGTACAATTCCGGTTCTAATTTAGTGCATGCACTAAATGTCCCTCCGAGCGTTATGAACACTAACATGCTTAATGTAAGCTCTTTTATAGTTGTTTTAATCCGTGTCATTTGTATTGTATTTTAAGTTAGGCTACGTTAAAAATTGGCATTTATCCCAAAAGTGAATACCCGCATACTTGGATACGAGTTAAAGTCTAATCCCGCTCCTGCATTAGCGGTTTGTGCATTTCCGCTATATTTTATGAGCGCATCATTTTCATAGGCCTTCGTATCGACCTCCGGATCCCAGCCAGAATAACCACTGATGGTGAATAAATTCTCTGCCATCACGTACACTCTTAAAGAACTAATGGCTTTTGTTTTAAAAGGCACTGTATAACCTAAGGTTAGATTTTTCAACCTTAAAAAAGAAGCATCTTCAATAAAATGATCATTCACATACCCTCCATATTGTGAATAAAAGAAGCCGTTTCTCGGTAAGTTGGTATCCGTATTTTCTGGAGTCCAGCGATTCAATGCTTCGGTAGTACGTTTCCACTCCATATTCATACGGGTCATATTGAGCAGGTCATTACCCAGATTTCCGTAAATAAAGACGGCAAGATCAAAATTCTTATAAGAAAAAGTGTTGGTGATACCGTACGTTAATTTCGGATAGGCAGAACCTATAATCGCTCTATCAGCAGATGTAATCAAGCCATCGCCATTCACATCCTCAAATTTAGGATCTCCAGGTTTCGCATTTGGTTGCGGACCATAATTCTCTCCCTGCTGCAATACACCATTATATTTATATCCAAATAGAGAGCCGAGCGGCTCTCCCTCGCGAATGATAGCATATGCTTCTTCAGAAACATTTCCTATTGGTTTAGAAGATGTTAATAAAATTTCATTTTGACCACCCAAACTCAACACCTTATTGCGATTCATAGCAATATTAACCTTCGTATCCCATTTAAATTCGCCTGTTAGGTTTTTACTAGCCACGGCAAACTCCAAACCTTTATTTTCAACCGAGCCCACATTACTTTGTCCAGTGGTATAACCCGTATAGATAGGAAGGTTTACCTTAATAAGTAGGTCATTTGTTTTCTTGTAATAGGCATCCATCGTAAAGGAGATGCGGTCATTTAATACTGCCAGATCAACCCCGGCATTATACTGCGAAGTAGTTTCCCATTTCAATTTACTGTTTTCAGGAGACGTGGCATTCAGGTAACTTCCACTTACGTTATTTATTCCGTCAAAAGTATAGTTAGCATTGCTCATTAAACCATAAGAGGCGTAGTTACCAATTCGCTCATTACCTGTCTTACCATAACCAAGGCGAAATTTCATATCCGAAAAAGTCGTTTGGCCCTTCATAAAAGACTCATTGATAATTTTCCAAGCGAAAGATCCGGACGGAAAGGTGCCCCACCGATTATCGGCACCGAATCTCGAAGACCCATCATGTCGAACCGTGAATGTAAATAAATATTTATCGTCGAATGAGTAGTTGGCTCTGCCAAAGAAAGATACCAGGATATTTTCAGATTTATAGGAGCTCACCCCTGTAATGGTAGAAGCCGCACCTAAATTATTATAGCCGTATAGATCTGTTGAAAAGCCATATACATCTATTCCCTTCCTGTTATTAATGAATTTTTCGTAAGAATACCCCCCCATAACACTCAGGTTATGATTCGAAGCAAAAGTCTTATTATAAGTTACAAACATGTCTGCCAAATTATGTGTCAAACCATAATCTGCTACATTTGCCACACCATTATCAATACTTCCTTGATACGATTCACGACTTAAGTATCCGCCCAGTTGATCATTTAAAATTTCAGTACCTGCATCAAAGCGAGCAGTCAATCCTTTCATGGGTGTAATTTCCAGGTACATATTGCCATTAAATTTATCCCGCTGCACATCATTTCTTCTCGATAAAAGGTTCGCTAAAGGGTTATCACCTTTACCCCCTGGAGGGCGTCCAAAAGAGCCATCAGCGTTATACACAGGAACAGTAGGATCATAGGTTAAGATGCCATATAACACATTTGAATTCAGTATATTCCCATCATATACTTGGTAATTTGAATTTTCGCGCTGGGCAAATATAGTGGCTCCCGCTTTTATGTAGTCGTTTATCGTTTGATCAATGTTTACTCTTCCGGAGAACCTACTAAAATCCGTGTTCTGTAAAATCCCCTTCTGATTAAAGTACCCTAGGCTGCTCAATACTCTGGTTTTATCGCCCCCACCAGTAAACTGGAGATTATGGTTTTGCACCACCCCCTTTCGTGTAGTTGCCGCGATCCAATCTGTATTTACGTCCGATTCAAGTTGAGAAGGAGTATACACACCATATTCTTGATTCTCCTGTCCGTTTATCTCTTTATATAGCGCATTTGATAGTTCCATATAAGGCTTGGCATCTAACATCTCAAAGGGCACAATCGCCTTTTGAACCCCTGTATAGCCGCTGTAAGCAATATTATTTTGTCCTGATTTCCCTCTTTTTGTGGTGATCATAACCACTCCATTGGCTCCTCTGGAACCATAGATAGCTGTTGCAGAAGCATCTTTCAAAATTTCCATCGATGCGATGTCGTCCGGATTAATGTTAACGCCATTATTACTTGGAAAACCATCAATTACATAGAGCGGCTCATTGGTACTGCTTACAGAATTAGAACCCCTGATACGGATAGACATACTACCTCCAGGAGCCTTGGAATTTTGGGTTACAACCACGCCCGATGCACGACCTTGCAAGGCTTGTGCGACATTGCTGACAGCTCCCCCTTTGGTCAAGTCGTCCGCACTTAAGGATGAAATAGCACCGGTTAAATCACCTTTCTTTTGCGTACCATATCCAACTACTACGACCTCATCTAACCTAGACTCAACGCTTTGTAAAACCACATTGACGGTGCCGCCGCTACCTACAGGAATTTCTTTTTCTGCATATCCAACAAATCGGAAAACCAAAATTGCATTTGCCGGAACTTTAAGGGTATAATTCCCATTAGCATTGGTAGTAGTTCCCTTCGATGTTGCTCCTTTAACAAACACCGAAACTCCCGCTAAAAAGGCCAATGAATCTTTCACTGTCCCGCTGATCTCTATATCTTGGAGAAATTTCGGTGGCTTATTCTTATTCACGGGAATAATTGTAATGGTGCTATTATGTATCCTATAATCAAGGTTCTTATCGGTTAAGACTTTTTCCAATACTTCTTTCATGGGAGTCTTATCCGCTTGTACTGAAACTTCTCCGACCTGTTTAAGCTGTTCTTCGTTATAAAGAAACCTGTAATTAGTTTGTTTCTTTAATACTGACAATACCTCTTTAAGGGATGCATTTTTTACTGATATACTAACTTGCTGTGCATTTCCAGCAGCATATAGCCCCAGAGAAAAAGCAAAGACCATTAATAATGTCAATTTCATAATCCTTGCAATTAAAAAACAAAGCCCTTTATCATTCGGTTCTTTGTCATAAAATAAGTAATTCATATTTTCGTATAGTTAGGGTTGGGTGTTAATTAGAGACATTAAATAATTTCAGACTAGCCTTAACAATTATCCGGGAGTGTTGGAGCACTTCCGGTTTTTGTTTTAAACTTTATTTTATCACCACTAGGTTGGTTTTGCTTTCATATTAAACATATTAATTAGGTGCTTCACCATCAACGATTAACTTGCGCCCATCAATGCTAAAGGTTAGTCCACTAACATCTTTTAACATTTCAAGCACCTCACTTAGATTTTCCTTACGGCTAATGCTTCCTCCAATGTGGATATCGGGTATATCCTTCTTAAAAATCAACTCTAAGTCATACCAACGTGCAACTTCTTCCAATATGGGCTTAAGAAGATCTTCGTTGAACAAAAAATATCCGTCTTTCCAGGCAATGGTTTTCTCGATGTCTGCCGGGCTAACCTTAATTCTCCCATTGTTAACGACTGCCTGTTCACCTGGTTTTAGGTAGTTCTGTTGTTCAGCTCGCTGTACACGAACGGCCCCTTCTACCAATGTCGTAATACTAGAACTAGTATAGTTTGATACATTGAAGCTGGTTCCCAGCACAGTTATTTCAGTATCGTCAAGTTCGACTTTAAACGGAAAGGAGCTATTTTTAGCAACCTCAAAATACGCTTCCCCTTTGAGTTTAACTCTTCGCTCCTTAGCCGTAAAGTTGATTGGAAAGCTCAAGCTAGAGGAGGCATTTATCCATACACGTGTACCGTCCGCTAGCGAAAGTTTATAAGTTCCTCCTTTGGGTATTTCCAACGTATTAAAAAGCGCATCTATCTTATTTTCATTAGCATTATTACCGTATACTAACTCGCCATCTTTTCCTTTTACACTCGTTCCATTCTTTTCATTTAACTCTATGGAAGCATCCGTTAGTGCGATAGATCGTCCGTTCGATAAAACAAGCCTTGCTTGATTCCCTCCGGGCAGTACATCATTTGCGTAGCGATGAGATTTATCGGGAACGATTTTGTCGTCCTTTTTTTTATACCATAAACTAAAAAATAAAAAAAACATAATAGCTGCCGCGGCTCCTAACCATTGTTTCCAAGAGTTTTTCTGCCTTTTGATCTTCTTCCCCTTGAACCGCTCCCAAGCGGCTGTTGCGTCACGCTCTTTCATAGAAGCTAATCTATGCTCGATCGATGCGGTTTCTTTATATGATTCTAAAAGGTTTCTGATATGATCATCCTTCCTTTTTAAGGCCAAGAATGCCTCCTCTTCTTCTTTCGAAAGCGTTTGATGTATATATCCAGAAATCAATCGAGCTATTTCCAAAGGATCGTGCTTCATACCTGTTTTTTTCCTTTTATTACTAAGGCACCTAGGCATGAAAAAAGAATGGAATTTTTTTAAAAAAAATTAGTAAAGGATGTTTTTGAGGTATGGAGTTATTGGAATTTGGTTTATCTTCATACTAGGTCTTGTCGATCGTGGCTAAAAATAAATTTCTCCACTCCCCACTACCTCTTCTTACATTGGCATCGGAAATAACACTGATTGAAAAAGTATATCTAACGAAAAAGGATTGCTATTAAAACACTAAATAGCTCTGGTTTAAGCCGTTGTTTTAATAAAGTCAATGCCCGTTGTTTTTGACTTTTAACCGTATGAATGCTAAGGCCCATCAGCTCGGCAATTTGTGGATTTTTAAGCCCTTCAAGATACCCTAATCGACAGACCATCGAACAACCTTTAGGAAGTTTTTCCAATGCTTCCATTAGTTCTCCTAGCACTTCGCTATGAATAAGTTCATCTATTACCTGTTTTTCATCAACTAATACAGGAGGATAATTCTTTTGATAATTTTTAATGACCTTTCCATGCCGTATACGATTTAAGGCATCATGCTTAATCGTTGTATAGAGATAAGATTTTACCACCTGATCATTCATGGCAATATGCGCTCTTTGTTCCCAGAAAATGACGAATGCATCTTGCACGAGATCTTCGGCCTCTTCTTCATTTTCCAATAAATGATATGCAAATTCAAAAAGACGAGGATAATATCTTTTAAACAATTCTTCAATTGATAAAAGACCAGATTGATCCCTATGAATGCGCCGACTTATCATAAAGCGTATTTACTTTAATGTAGATAATTAAATATCCTTTAAATACCCTGTGTTTAATACTGGTCTATAAAATTGTATTAGCTATTTAATCTGAAAGATTGATTATTTTAATCAAGTGTAGAAACTTTTTAGAAGAAAAACAAATCCTTCTTAAACGCAACCGATTGCGCTAAAAAGGATTGAAGCTTTCTCCTAATGATAGGATTAATCGATATGATCGGTACTTTTATTTCTTTATTTCGTATTCACCTACCACTTGCCCATCATCTCTCTTCATTTCGATTATTAAGTTTTTTTGGTTGGCTTCAAAATGGATAATGGTACGATTCCCCTCTTTAGGGCCACCTCCTATTATAATTGGATAAGTATGTTCCTCATTAGGTGGATGTACGCCATATCGGTGCGTGTGCCCTGAAATTACTAGATCTACTTTATTATGCTCAAAAATAGGATCGAAAACCTCGCGACAATGTAAGGTCCCATGCCAGTCGCCCGAATGGAAGGGAGGAATATGCATCATCACCACTCTATATGTCGCCCGCTTATATTCCTCATGCTGCGTCACTTGTTCTAACCAAAGAGCTTGTTCTTTTCTATAACTATCAAAATCTACTATACCTGCATAAACCGGATGATCGTCCGGTTTATCTTCACCCGTATCAAGAATAATCCAATAAACTGGGCCTTGTTTAAAACTATAATAATAGCTATCCGTTGGATAAGAAAAATAGTCTTTAAATTCTCTTCTGAATTTACCCCTGGTTTCATGATTTCCTCTGCTCATGATAAAAGGCTTTTCACTGGCGAATAGGGTAGTCACCGGAAGCAGTAAATGATCAATAATCTGTTGTTCATCCTCTTGATAATCAAACATATCGCCATTCAAAAAAGCAAAATCATAGGATTTTTCGCCTCGTATAGCCATCAGGTCTTTAAAAGAATGCGGGCGATCGTGAATATCATTAAAAACTAAACAAGTAACACTTTCAGCATCTTCTACCGGCGTCGTAAAACTATATTGTTCACTTGTTATTTGTTTACCGTAAACAAGCTCGTAGGGTTTAAATAACGATATTTCCTTTGAAATAACACGATACTTATAAGTAGTTCCAGGCTTCAAGTTGCGAATATGTATATTGTTTATACGCTGATATGCTTCCACAAATCCATCGCTTTCTTCTTGCGCCTTATGCTCCAGCTGGTCTTCCCCATACTCTACCCAACTATAGGCCTTATTGGATGTCAGAAAAACGAGATCAACACTAGTTGGCGTAAGTACCTGTAAATATGGAGGCGTCAAGAACCGGTGTTCGCCCTGCTGCATCGGCTCGAAAACACTTGCCTTTAAAGGACTTATATTAACGACTGTTAATGCAGAAGCAGCTGTTAGCTGGCTTAGAAATTTTCGGCGTTGATTAGCGATCTTCATGGTTTATTAATCGTTTAGTATCTTAAGGACAATCAATAATAATCTTTATCGTCCGTATTTACAACAAGAAAGAAAACGCAATCGATTGCTTAACCGACTATTATCATAACACGATACAACGGCGTTCCAACGACAAGTTGCCTGAGGCAAATTGCCAATGGTATCCAAAAATTATTTAGGAAAAAAATTTAGTTTTGAAGAAGCTTAATCTCAAATAGCTTATCCCAATTTTTACCCGTTACATATAGATGTTTCCCTTGCGGGTCATAAGCGATACCATTGAGTACGTTGGTATCTTCTTTTACATCTTTTTGAGGAAGTAAACCAATCAGGTTTATTTCAGCTTCTACCTCTCCAGATGTAGGATTAATAACGGCAATAATATCTGAATAATAAATATTAGCGTATATTTTACCATCAATATATTCCAACTCATTCAGGTTGTCTACTGGTCCTTTGTTATTATAAACTTCAATAAATCCTTCTTCTTTATAGGTATCTTTATTTAAAAAATATAGTTTATTGGAACCATCCGATTTAATAAGCCTTTTCCCGTCATAACAAATTCCCCACCCCTCTGTGCTAGATTGATAAGAAAACTCACCAACCTTTTCGAAAGTATTTTTATTATACACAAAACCAACACCCTCCTGCCAAGTAAGCTGAATAATCTTATCTCCAACAAAGGTCATACCCTCACCGAAATATTTGGAAGGTAGGTCGTATTTTTGGACTACTTTACCTGTTTTCAGCTCCACTTTTCGTAAAGTAGACTGTCCTCGTTGACCGGTACTTTCATACAAAAATCCGTTATGGAATTCCAGTCCCTGTGTATAGGCATGGTCATCATGCGGGTAAGTATTTATCACGCTGAAGCTGTATTGTTCTGGTAGTTTTGATGCAATGACCACCACGTTTGTATTCGCAGTTTCTGTCTCACCTTTAGCATATACAGTAGCTGTTACCAACCTGCTCCCCATTCGCAAACTGTCTGTTCTAAGCCAAATGGCACTACTATCTTTCGTTATTCTATAAGGTTTATTATCCAATTTATAAACAATCGAATCATAAGGGAGATTGGCAGGTATATTGAGTTGTAAGGCGACACTATCTCCTTTGTTGATTAATGTCCCTGATTCAGGTGATTCAAAATTGAAAGAAGTATCGGAAGAAGATCCATTAGCAGATTTATCACGATTACAGGCTGCTACACTACATAAAGTTGCTAAACAGAACAGCAAAAATTTATTCATACACAAATATAGAATATGTAAGGTATATGACATAATTTAATAAGTATAAGCTTTTGGTTATTGGTTATTCGTTGTTAGTTATTGGTAGCAAGACTATCTTAGTTACGAGTTGCCGGTTGCGAGTTGTGAGTATGATCACTACTTAAAGCTTGACAAATCAACTACTCAACGATTTAGCAAGTCAACAACTTAACGATTCAACGCTATTTACGAATATCTTGGCCAAAAAGCATCTTTGATATGTCTGATATTAAACTCATTATCCTGATTTGCAAATATAGAAACGACGTCAAATCTGATTTCTCCTTGATACCTTCTTTGGTGAATAAAAATATTTGCCGCTCTTGCCAATTTATGTTGTTTATGCCAATTTACAGATTCATAAGGCAAGCCAAAATTACCACTTGACCGTGTTTTCACCTCGACGAAAATTAAGATTTTTTCATCAGACATAATAAGATCAACTTCCAGCTGTTTATGCCGCCAATTCTTGCACTCCAATCGATAGCCCAACTTAAGCAGGTGAGCCAACGCTGCCTCCTCTCCTTTTGCTCCGGTAATATGATGCTGCGCCATAATTCCTTATTTAACAATTACAGTCCCCAGAAATCCTGTCAACTCTCTTTCCATCGTTTTTAATTTCTGATACTTCCCCATCAGGATTTCAATGTTCTCCATATTGTCTTCCCGTTTTAACTCCTCTCTGATCTCTTGCATGTTTTGTTCTACCTTACGCCTTTTTATTCTGTATAATGCGCCTAGTACAACATTTTTTAGGTTATCTGTTTCTTGAGCGACATATATTTTACGCTTTTCATCGTTCCAATTAGGGCTCAGGCTATAAGGAGAAGCTAATAAGGTGATGGCCAAATCAGCAATTTCCCTATCCTTATGCGTGATAAAATACCTTTCGTCGGGCAGTTCTTCCTTTTCCATAAATTCCAAATAAACGGCAGCTATTCGTTGGCATATGGGATCTGTAAACATGACGTCCTCTAGACCCGCAAAGAGTACAATCGCGATGGGATAATCTTGCTCCCACTTCGCAGGTATTTCGCCATAGTGCAGGAGAATCCGAATGATCTCACGTTCTTGAAGAACAAGCGATTCAGGACCGCTGATAGATTCATCAACTTCTTCTGCCGATGGTCCAGCGCCTATCGGCATAGGATCCATAAAAAGATCAGGTGGAGGTTCATTCCCTCCAAAAGGAGGTTGGGGTCTTTCGCTCGCTTTTTGACTTTTCTTGGCCGCCGTAAGCTTTAATTTATTTAGCTCAGAAATCAGCAGACGTTCTTCAATATTTAATAGAAGACTACACTCTCTTATAAAAACCGAAGCCTTGATGTCATCCGGTATAAGCGAAATACTTTCTACAACATCGTGTATTACTTCAGCTCGCTTTATTGGATCATTCCCCGCGTCTTTTAAGAGAACATCTGTTTTATAAAAAATAAAATCTTTACTATTTCCAGCGATATATTGTTTAAAGGACTCTGCTCCATGCTTCATCGCAAAAGAATCAGGATCATCTCCGTCTGGAAATAACAACACTTTTACATTCATCCCCTCTTCCAGCAACATATCTAAGCCTCTCAGAGAAGCCTTTATACCAGCCGCATCTCCGTCATATAAGATGGTTACATTTTTTGTGTAGCGAGCGATTAACCGAATCTGCCCGGTAGTTAGTGATGTACCAGAGGAGGCCACCACATTCTCCACCCCTGCCTGGTGCATAGAGATAACATCTGCGTAACCTTCCACAAGGAAGCAATTATCTTGTTCCGTAATGGCCTTTTTGGCAAAAAATAAGCCGTAGAGTACATCCGATTTGTGGTAGATTAAACTTTCTGGCGAGTTGACATACTTAGGTACCTTTTTATCGGTTTTTAATGTACGTCCACCAAAACCTAACACACGGCCCGTTAGGTTATGAATAGGAAACATAACACGCCCACGAAAACGATCATAACACTTACCATCATCCCGTTTTACAATAAGTCCTGTTTCCTGCAAAAATTCTTCTCCAAAACCTTCTTTGATAGCCCGCTCATATAATGCTTCCCACGCCTCAGGAGAATAACCTAATTCGAACTTTTTGATGATATCTTCGCGATAGCCTCTTTCCTTAAAATAGCTTAAACCTATTGCTTGCCCATCATCCGAATTCCATAAGGTCTCCCGAAAAAATTTAGCTGCCCAATTAGTAACGATCATCAGGCTCTCGCGTTGATCATTGGCGGCTAGTTGTTCGGCGGACTGCTCGGTCTCTTCTACTTCTATATTATATTTCTGAGCTAAATACCGGAGGGCTTCCGGATAAGAATATTTTTCGAGATCCATAACAAAACGCACGGAATCTCCCCCCGCACCACAGCCAAAACATTTATAAATACCCTTACTTACAGAAACATGAAAGGAGGGTGTTTTTTCATTATGAAAAGGACAAACGCCAATAAGACTTGTTCCCCGTTTTTTTAACTCAACAAAATCCCCCACTACCTCTTCTATACGAGCAGCATCTAATATCTTACCTACGGTTTCTTGCTTAATCATTATTGTAAAGATAGTAATTTTGGTTGTTGGTTAATAGTTGTTAAGTATCAAGACAGAAGTATCAAGATTATAGTAGTTGTTGGTTGTTGGTTGTGAGTTATGTTCGTTGTTAGTTATTAGTAATAACGTTCCTTAGGGTAATACTATTCAACCACTTAACTAATCGACGACTTAACTGTTCAACGGCTCAACTACCTAACGATTGCTCTTTACCTTTAGTTCATTAGCGAATTTAATACCGAAAACATCAGAACCAGATTCCAGTTCAAAAATATTAAGATCAAAATAAGGTACTGCGGCAATCAAATGATCAAAAACATCCGCCATTATGTATTCGTATTCTGTCCACTTTGTTGTATTGGTAAAGACATAGAGCTCTAATGGTAAGCCATTTTCTGATGGCGCAAGTTGCCTCACCATTAATGTCATATCTTTCCGGATTCCCGGATGGTTATTGAGATACCAATCGATATACTTTCTATAAAGTCCGAAATTAGTAAAATTACGGCCATTCAATGCTACACTTCGATCCGCACCAATTTGCTCATTATGTTTTTTAATTTCCTGGCTTCTGTTCTCTATGTAATCTTTAATTCCTTGTATTTTTTGGAAGCGAGTTAATTCATCATCATTGATGAAACGAATACTGGATTGCTTAATGATGATGGACCGCTTAATTCTTCGTCCACCAGAATCTTGCATACCACGCCAATTTTGAAAGGAGTCCGAAATTAAGGTATATGTAGGAATGGTCGTGATTGTTTTGTCAAAATTTTGCACCTTAACAGTAGTAAGATTAATTTCCATTACATCACCATCGGCTCCATATTTAGGCATCGTGATCCAATCACCTATACGCACCATATCGTTAGTCGTTACTTGTATACTCGCAACAAAACCCATAATACTATCTTTAAACATTAAAAGCAATACAGCTGATGCTGCACCCATCGCTGTAAAAAATGCCGCTGGCGACTCTCCGGTTACAGTAGAGAATATAGATACTGCTCCGAATAAAAAAAACACCATTCGTACAACAGATAAATAGCTTTCCATTGGTTTTGCATGAAATGCAGGTCGTTCTCTTAACACATCCGTGCCCGAACGTACAATAGACATAATTATCGATATAATCATAAAGACCATATAAATATCCATTAGCATATCCAAGGGTTTGATAAGCGTTGGAAAATCGTCGAAAACGATCGGAATGGCGTTCTTAATTAAACTGAAAGGTGCTATTAAAGCAAGGAAGTGCGGAAATTTGTTTTTAAGTAGGTAATCAAAAAAGCGTAGATTAGAAGAGGTAGCTAATTTCGTAAAAACTATCCGAAGCATATTCCTCACTAAGTACTGAACAATGTAAACCAGTAATATTAAAACGGCTAATAAAATAAAAACATTTACGTACGATGCGATACTTTCATTTACACCTGCGTCAATAAGCTTATGATAAGTAAAACGACTAATAAAATTGGAAGATTTTTCAAGACTATTTTCTAAGTTGTCCATTTGTTGGAATAGGTTTTTTAACTCGCCTTCCCTTAAAATAAGGATAAGGAAAATTAGATAAAAAAATAAGTTCTATTGTTTCCCGCCGGTTATTCTCAACGAATAAAGAGGTGATAGAATTAAATAAAGAGCTATAGAGAGCCCCTCATTGAAGTAAGCAAACTTAGATAAATTTTCTTTTATATGCAAGATAATCTCCTTGCATAGAGGAAATATACAATTTTGATCTTAGTTTCCAAGTTGTTTGATGGCAATGTAAGCCATCAGCCCTGTACTAAGTGACAGTGCTTTTTCATCGATATCAAAATTTGGGGTATGAACGGATGCCGTAATCCCTTGTTGTTCATTACGGGTTCCTAAACGATAAAAACAAGCATCTGTTAGTTGAGAATAGAAGGCAAAATCTTCTCCTGCCATCCACATATCTAAATCCAATACGTTTTCTTTCCCTAGGTAGTCTACAGCATAAGATTTTACATCGCTGGTTAACGCTTCATTATTCACTAAAAAAGGATAACCGTTCGCTATCTCAAAATCACAAGAACCGCCCATGCTTTCAGCAATACCTTCTGCCATCTTCTTCATTTTCTGGTGTGCTTCAACACGCCAGTCTTCATCAAAAGTACGGAAGGTTCCTTCCAATTTCACTTCGTTAGGTATAACGTTTGTCGCTCCGTTGGCAACTATTTTTCCAAAAGAAAGTACTGTGGGCATTTTTGGATCGGCGATACGACTCACGATCTGCTGTAAGGCTGTGATAATATGCGCTGTAATAACAATGGGGTCTATGTTCTGTTGAGGTTGCGCTCCGTGTCCACCTTTACCTTTTACGGTTACGTATAACTCATCAGTAGAAGCCATGTATTTCCCAGAACGAAATCCAACTTTCCCCGCTTCAATCAAAGGCATGACATGCTGCCCTACTATAGCCTGCGGTGCTGGGTTTTCAAGTACACCCTCTTTAATCATGATGCTAGCACCCCCTGGTAATTTCTCTTCACCTGGTTGAAAGATCAACTTTATCGTTCCCGCAAACTGATCTTTTAGCGAATGTAATATCTTGGCTGTCCCTAATAAAGAAGAACTGTGTACATCATGTCCGCATGCATGCATAACACCCGCATTCTTAGACCCATAAACCCTGCCCTCCACTTCCGTTATAGGTAAAGCATCAATATCAGCCCTCAATGCTATAACCTTGTCGCTCGGTATGGCTCCCTGTATGAGGGCTACAATTCCGGTATTGGCCATTTCTTGCCAGTCAATACCTAGCACATCAAGCTGTTGTTTAATAAATGTGGAAGTATTATATTCTACAAAAGAGAGTTCAGGATTCGCATGAATATGACGTCTATTTGCTACGACTTCAGAAAAAATAGATTGGGCAAGGGCTTGTATAGTATCTTTTAACATGAGGGCCTAATATTAATATTCAATATTGACGGTTTCCGTGAATATGAAGACTGCGCTGAAATTCTTTCTTAACTGATTCATCAATGCCTGCGCTTGACTTCGGCTGGTAAAATCGCCAACTTTAACCCTATAATTGGGTTGTTCATAACCTAAATAGGTATTTAAATCTTGGTATACTTTTTTAAATCTAGCTTGGGCGTCATATGCTTCTGATCTGCTAGATCCTGAATAAATTTGCACACGATAGCCACGTGCCGTTACTTTCCTTCCCGTTTTCTCAGGAACACCAGGCTTATTACTACTGTTTTCTGGGCTCCCGCCATTTGGCATACTGCTTCCCATCAACATTCGTTGTTTTTGCAAGCGACCAATGAGTGCACTTTTATGCTCCTCTACAATTCCATAGCTATCTTGCGCGTAAGAAGCAATAGATAACAAACTAAAAAAACACGTTAAAAGAAAATATCTTTTCATAGCGTTGTGAGTTGTGAGTTATCAGCTATGAGGCCTAAAAATTCTCGTAACTCATAACTAAAAACTCGTAACTGATTTTATACCTGTCCTATGCCGTGACAGTTTTTATACTTCTTGCCACTTCCACAAGGACAAGGATCATTTCTTCCAATTTTATTATCGTTTCTTATGGGTTGAGTCTTCTGAATTTCTCTTGTATCTTCTACTGGAATCCCTCCCCCAGATGTGGCTGAAGCCAGTTCTGGTTTAGAAACTTGTACTTTAGGCTCTTGGTTTGGTATTTTACGTGCTTCCCGTACTTCTTGCGGTTGTTGATGAGGGATCTCCCCCTTGAACAAGAAAGATACGATATCTTTATTCATCGTTACCAACATCTGTTTAAAGAGATTGAAAGCTTCCATCTTATAAATAATGATAGGATCCTTCTGCTCATAAACTGCATTTTGTACAGATTGCTTTAGATCATCCATTTCTCTTAAATGTTCTTTCCAAGCTTCATCAATCAACGATAACACCACACCCTTTTCGAAAGACTTAAACACTTCTTTTCCTTCCGTTTCCACTGCCCTCTTCAAATTAGCGGCTACCTGTAATCCTCTTAAACCATCCGTAAATGGCACTACGATATTTTCAATCTGCTCGCCTCTTGTCGCAAACACATCTTTTAACACCGGTAAAGTTTGTGCGGCTATATTGGTAGCTTTACGATGATAGAAATCTATCACGTTTTCAAATACAGTATCCGTTAAAGATGCTATATTTCCACTATCAAAAGTATTGGCATCTAATGCAGGATCGACAGAAAAAACGCGGATAAATTCCAACTGAAAATCTTCATAGGTTCCTGTCTCTTTAAATTCAGTTACGATATCTTCTACAACATCATAAACGGTGTTATTTAAATCTACATCTAAACGCTCCCCGAATAACGCATTTTTCCTTTTAGCATAAATGACGGTACGTTGGGAATTCATTACGTCATCATATTCTAATAGACGCTTCCGTATCCCGAAATTATTTTCTTCTACTTTTTTCTGTGCTCTTTCGATTGATTTGGTAATCATCGAGTGCTGAATTACTTCCCCCTCTTCAATCCCCATACGGACCATAATGTTCGAAATTCGTTCAGAACCGAACAATCTCATCAAATTGTCTTCCAGTGAAACGAAGAACTGCGAAGAACCGGGATCTCCTTGACGACCTGCACGTCCACGTAACTGACGGTCAACACGTCGAGACTCATGCCGCTCAGTACCAACGATGGCCAACCCACCAGCATCTTTCACGCCTGCTCCCAATTTAATATCCGTACCACGACCGGCCATATTGGTTGCGATTGTTACCGTACCTGCTTGACCAGCTTCAGCAACAATGTCTGCCTCCCTTTGGTGTAATTTTGCATTCAGCACATTGTGTTTAATACCCCGAAGTTTCAGCATTCGGCTCAATAGCTCCGATATTTCAACGGAAGTAGTACCCACTAATACGGGTCTTCCTGCTTCTGTTAGTTTCTGAATTTCTTCTGCTACCGCATTGTATTTCTCACGTGCCGTACGATAAACCAAATCCTCACGATCGTCACGTTGAATATTAACATTGGTAGGAATTTCTACCACATCTAATTTATAAATTTGCCACAGCTCACCTGCCTCCGTTACTGCCGTACCTGTCATCCCCGCAAGCTTGTGATACATTCTAAAATAGTTTTGCAAGGTGATGGTAGCATAAGTCTGCGTAGCATCTTCCACCTTTACGTTTTCTTTGGCCTCTATTGCTTGATGTAAACCATCAGAGTAACGGCGACCCTCCATAATACGGCCGGTTTGCTCATCTACAATTTTAACCTTAGCTTCTTCAATAATATATTCTACATCTTTTTCAAAAAGTGTATAGGCTTTCAACAATTGATTAACGGAGTGAATACGTTCAGATTTGATAGAAAAATCGCGCATTAATTCATCCTTCTTCTGTGCCTTCTCTTCATTTGAAATCTGTAATTTCTCAATCTCAGCAATTTCAGACCCCACGTCAGGCATCACAAAGAAATGAGGATCTTCGCCAGAAGTGGTAATCAACTCAATCCCCTTTTCTGTAAGTTCAACCTGATTATTCTTTTCATCTATTACGAAGAACAGTTCCGCATCTACCTTTGGCATATTTTTGCTCTGCTCTTGCATATAGTAGTTTTCCGTCTTTGTAAGAACCTGACGGTTACTCCCTTCGCTTAGGAATTTAATTAACGCTTTACTTTTCGGTAAACCTCTATGAGCACGTAACAAAGCTTTGCCTGCTCCATCAACATCCGTTTCACCGGCGTTAATCCCTTTTTTTGCCTCATTGAGTACGCCGTTAACGAATGCTTTTTGTGCATTTACTAATCGCTCAATTCTAGGTTTAAGATCATAAAACTCATGCTCATCGCCACGAGGTATAGGGCCTGATATAATTAAAGGTGTACGCGCATCATCAATTAGCACTGAATCCACCTCATCCACCATTGCATAATGTAACTTACGCTGTACTAAGCCTTCAGGAGCCTGCGACATGTTGTCACGCAAATAGTCAAAACCAAATTCATTATTAGTACCAAAAACAATATCAGCGGCATAAGCGTTCCTTCTTGCTGCAGAATTAGGTTGATGTTTATCTATACAGTCTACCCGCAATCCATGAAATTCAAATAAAGGACCGTTCCATTCAGAGTCACGACGTGCCAGGTAGTCATTCACCGTTACAATATGAACCCCTTGACCGGAAAGCGCATTCAGATAAGCTGGCAAAGTACCCACTAAGGTTTTACCTTCACCCGTGGCCATTTCGGCTATCTTACCTTCATGCAACACAATACCGCCTATTAACTGTACATCGTAATGTACCATGTTCCAAGTAACGGTAGTACCTGCAGCCATCCAAGAATTCCGCCACAAAGCTTTATCTCCCTTTATTTCAATATTGCCCTTCTGTGCAGCCAATTCTCTATCAAAATCGTTTGCTGTCACTTCTAATGAAGTGTTCTCAGTAAAGCGTCTTGCTGTTTCTTTCACTACAGCAAATGCTTCTGGAAGTATTTCCATTAATACTTCCTCTAATTTTTTATCGCGTTCTTTTGTTAGCTTATCAACTTTGTCATAAATGGCATTTTTTTCTGCCATTTCTACCTCTGCTTGCTCAGCTTCTGTTTTTAAACTATTTATTTCTTGATCTATATCTGCTAGATATGCTGTAATACGTTGCTTGAAATCGGATGTCTTAGCCCGCAGTTCATCGTTACTTAACGACTCCAGTTTTGCAAACTCCTCTTTTATTTTATCAACTAGGGGACGAATATGTTTTATATCGCGGTCAGATTTACTGCCAAAAATTTTACTTAAGAATCCTAACATGTTAAAAATAAATCTAATAATATACGCTTTTGGTTTCAACAAATGCGCCAAATTCTGCAATCCGTCATATTGACATCAATACAATTGACAAAGTTAGTGATTTTTATATAGAATATTTGTTCGCGTAGGTTAAATTATGAATGAGTGTTGAGTGATGAGTGATGAATTATTGAATGGTTAAGTAGTTAAATTGTTGAGTAGTTCATTGGTTAAATAGTCGAATAGTTAAATCGTTAAGTTGTTAAATCGTCAAGTTTTAAGTAGTGATCATACTCACAACTCGCACTCGTAACTAAGATAGTCTTGCTACTAATAACAAATAACTAACAACCAATAACGAATAACTACTTAGCCACAACAGCCCAAACCGTATTACCGGCATCATCAGCCACCAGCATATAACCTTGCTTTGCAAAAGCGATCCCAACGGGTCTTCCGTATACCGCAGCGTCCGTGCCATCTCCAACAAAACCAGTAAGAAAATCTTTATGTTCCCCAATGGGGTTTCCATTTTCGAAAGGAACAAAAAGAACCTTATAGCCAACAAGTTGTGAACGATTCCAAGAGCCATGTTGGCCAACATATGCTCCTGCTTGAAATCTATTCGATTTGCTAAAAGCCAGACCCAGGGATGCCGTATGAGCACCTACCGCAAAATCAGGAATAATTGATTCTGCAACGAGGTCTTCTCTTTTTCCTTTCATCCGAGGATCAGCGTTTTTACCCCAATAGGCATATGGCCAACCATAAAAGCCGTTTTCTTGAACACTTGTAATATAATCGGGCACTAATTGATCGCCAAGCTCATCCCGCTCATTAACAGCGGTCCATAATTTACCAGTGCTTGGCTCCCAGGCCAGTCCCACTGGATTTCTCAGACCAGCAGCAAAAACCCGCTCATTGCTTCCCTCAGGATTTACAACAAGGATGTTGGCCCTCCTTCGTTCCTGTTCCATACCGTTTTCTCCCACATTGCTCCCTGAACCTACGGTTACATAAATACTTGAGCTATCTTGGCTCGCTAAGATATTACGCGTCCAATGATTATTGTACCCACCAGCGGGAAGCGATAAAATCTTTTGACCTTTCGTTGAAAGCTTAGTATCTCCAGATTTGTATGGATACCTTAATAAACCATCTGTATTTGCGACATAGAAGTACGCTCCCAGCAGTAGCATACCAAACGGACGATTAAGTCCTTCGAGAAAGGAACTTTTCGTATCCGCTATTCCATCTCCATTAGTATCACGAAAAAGGCTAATGCGATTCGCCTCAGATTCGGCGACAAAAACATCTCCGTTAGCCGCAACATAAACCCATCTGGGACTCTTGAGTTCACCAGCAAATTTTACTACACGATACCCGGCAGGTGCTATAGGCGTTTTTTCGGCCGGCCAGCCAACAACTTTTGGTCGTACTGACACAGACTTTGTAGCAAAAGGTTCAGCGAGTGTAACAGTTGCCCCGTATTCACTCACCGAATCTGTAGGTGTGTCATCTTTCTTGCCTTCATCAGGCCCACTCCCTTTACAAGACGTAATGCAAGCGAGTGAAAGGAATGATATGAAAACGAATAACACTTTTAATTTCATTGCATTTAGGCTATTGTTCTATAGCTCAACACCGTGAAATTAAAAAAGTTTTATCGCCAAGCTTTATACTTATTAATTAGACCATTTGTAGATCCATCGTGAGAGATCACGTCTTCATTGTTTCTCAATTCGGGAAGTATTTTCCCTGCCAACTGCTTACCGAGTTCAACTCCCCACTGATCAAAACTAAAGATATTCCAGATCACGCCTTGTGTGAAAATCTTATGTTCATATAAGGCGATCAAGCTTCCCAACGTATAAGGAGTAATTTTTTTAATAAGAAACGAATTACTTGGACGATTGCCTTCAAAAACTTTGAAAGGTATCAGTGTTTTAATCTCTTCTTCTGACTTTCCTGTAGCGCGGAGTTCCTCTTCTACTTCATCTTCCATTTTTCCGTTCATTAAGGCCTCTGTTTGGGCAAAGAAATTAGAAAGCAACAAGACGTGATGATCACCTATAGGATTATGGGTTTGCGCAGGCGCTATGAAATCGCATGGAATCATTTTTGTGCCTTGATGAATGAGTTGATAGAATGCATGTTGTCCGTTAGTGCCGGGCTCTCCCCAAATGATTGGCCCTGTTTGATATTCAACGGGAACACCGTTTCTATCTACATACTTACCGTTACTCTCCATATCACCTTGCTGGAAATAGGCAGCAAAGCGATGCATATATTGGTCGTATGGCAATATAGCATGACTTTCGGCATCGAAGAAGTTATTATACCATATGCCTAAAACAGCCATAATGACAGGAATATTTTCTTCGAAAGGTATATTCTTAAAATGTTCATCGGCGGCATGCGCACCAGTTAATAGCTCATAGAAATTATCATAGCCTACTCCCAAAGCGATTGAAAGACCTATAGCGCTCCATAAAGAATAACGTCCACCTACCCAATCCCAAAATTCAAACATATTTTTAGGATCTATCCCAAAACTTTGGACTGCTTTTGTATTGGTACTTAAGGCTACAAAATGCTTAGCTATATCATTTTCGTTCGCGCCCTTAGATAAAAACCAATCACGCGCACTATGTGCATTGGCCATTGTTTCTTGTGTAGTAAAAGTTTTAGACGCTATTAAAAACAAGGTGGTTTCAGCATTAACTGTCTTTAAAACTTCTGCAATGTGCGTACCATCAACGTTTGAAACAAAATGTAAATTCAAATGATTTTTATAAGCTTTCAACGCTTCTGTAACCATTACCGGACCTAAATCAGAGCCGCCAATTCCTATATTAACAATATCTGTAATGGCCTTACCGCTGTAACCCTTCCAATTACCATTGATAACCGACTCACTAAATTCTTTCATATGATTTAGCACGCTGTTTACGGCTGGCATTACATCCTGACCGTCTACTTTTATCGATTTACCACTCACGTTCCGCAGTGCAGTATGAAGTACCGCACGGTTTTCTGTTTGATTGATGGGTGAACCATCAAACATGGCTTCAATAGCTTCTTCAAGTTTGCATTCTCTCGCCAACTGTATGAGTAAAGCAATTGTTTGTTCATCAATACGATTTTTTGAATAATCAAATAAAATATCTTCAAACGCAATTGAAAACTTTTCAAAACGATTAGGATCATAAGCGAACAAATCGCGTAGATGCTTCGGAGCAATATTAATGTAGTGGTTACTTAAATAGCTGTAAGCATCTGTTTCGGTGAAATTTATTTTTGGTAACATAATTGCATCAAAATTTTCACGAAACTACAATTTTCATTTGAATAAAATTGTCTTTTAAAGGTAATGAAGCTATTTGCTGATCAGTAAATTTTCTTAAAGATAGTGCTCACCATTTATTGACTTAATAATAGCTATTAGCGTACCGCCCCTGGTCCACAAGCGTGTTTCATTCTCTCTTGCGTTAAATATCATTATCCATTATCATTTTTTTATAGCTCAACACCCCAACACAAAAAAATCGGTACAATATTAATTTAATTTGCGTTGATCAAAGAGATGATCGAGCGATTGCTTGTGGCATTATTCTCATTATTTATACATTTAGTCTTTTTAACATTTTTTGCTTTAAAAAAACATAAAATTTCAATACCTTTATCGTGATGATTTCACAAAAAACATTTGTAAATCAGCTATTAAACTAAACGGCTAAAAAATGTATCAACCATCTTAAAGGGAGTTCGAGATGACTGATGTAAATTACGAAAATATTGAACGTTACCTCGCTGGCGACATGTCTGAAAAAGAGCGTGACAGCTTTGAAAACGAGTTAGATGAAAATGAAGATCTAGCTCAGGAACTCCATTTTTATATGTATGTCAATCAAAGCATTTCAGAATGCCTTCATCATCATTCTTCTTTTAAATATTACGACGAGCATACCACCTTTAAATCCCTAAACACAAAAAAACAACAAGACATGAGCACCATCAGATGGGTTGCCCTAATTACAATTGCTTTAATTTTTGGGGGTATTCTTATTTGGTCGCCTTGGCAAAATAATAGAATTCAAGAAGCAACCAAAGTAAAAATGACTACGGTTAGTGCCGAAGGAATACCTGTTGACAACAAATATGCTGATATCATTGACTTATTCAATAAAAACAAATATGCCGAAGTACTACCGCTTCTAAATACTGCGCTCACTGAAAAGCCTGATGACCTGTATATACGCTATTATAGGGGCCTCACCTTTCTAAATCTAAAATACCTGGGTTCTGCCCGTAGAGATTTTTTAAAGATTTATACTGCCAACACTGTACAAATGTATGAAGCAGCTTACTATATAGCGCTTAGCTATACAGAAGAGGAGGATGAAGAGGATTACAAGGAAAGTGCTTTAAAGTGGCTTAAAAAAATCCCAAAGGAATCGTCAATTTACCCAAAGGCTGAAGAATTGCGTAAGACATTGATTTAATGTTTAGTAGCAAGATATCAGTAGCAAGTAACAAGACTATATCGGTTGCGAGTTGTGAGCATATATTAGTTCCGAGTTGCCGGTTGCCAGTTGTGAGCAATTACTGATCACTACTTGACGACTCGACAACTTAACGATTTAACTATTCAACGGTTCAACCACTTAACTATTCCACCGCTTAACGATTCAACTACTTACACAAAAATCATTAACTTTGCAGCATGACCAAAGAGAATATTCAAAGTTTGAGGGATAGAGCAGCTTCCCTGAGGAGGCATCTTTGACATTGACGCCAAACAAAAGCTAATAAACCAAGAGCAGGAAATCACGCTTAGTCCCACTTTTTGGGATACTCCAAAAGAAGCAGAAAAGGTACTTCAATCTATTAAGAGTAAAAAAATCTGGACGGATAGTTTTGATGAGCTAAGCAAAGCGATCGATGACGCTTCTGTTATGTTTGATTTCTATCAAAGCGGTGATGCTTCCGAAGCAGAAACCGAGGATATATATCAGGATGCATTAAGCAAAATAGAGGAGTTAGAGTTCAAGAATATGCTCAGTGCCGAAGAAGATCAGCTTACAGCCATTTTACAGATTACTGCTGGAGCAGGTGGAACAGAAAGTTGTGACTGGGCCGCGATGCTTATGCGAATGTACATCATGTGGGGAGAAAAAAATGGTTATAAAGTCACAGAACAGGATTTTCTTGAGGGGGATGTTGTTGGCGTAAAATCGGTAACACTTCAATTTGAAGGAAACTTTGCTTATGGGTATTTAAAAGGTGAAAACGGTGTGCATCGTCTTGTGCGCATTTCCCCTTTTGATTCAAATGCAAAACGGCATACCTCGTTCGCGTCTGTATATGTATACCCCTTGGTAAATGATACTATTGAAATCGATGTAAAAGATGCAGACATAGAGTGGGACACTTTTCGCTCCGGTGGTGCTGGCGGTCAAAATGTAAATAAAGTAGAAACCGCAGTTCGTTTGCACCATAAACCTTCGGGCATCGTTATTAAAAATCAGGAGTCACGCTCTCAGTTGCAGAACAAAGAAAATGCAATGAGATTACTTAAATCTCAGCTGTATGAAATTGAAATGCGGAAACGAATGGAAACCACCGCTGCCATTGAAGGGAACAAGAAAAAAATTGAATGGGGCTCTCAGATTAGAAATTATGTGTTACACCCTTATAAATTAGTGAAAGATTTAAGAACGAGCCACGAAACGTCCAACACACAAGCTGTACTGGACGGGGAAATTGATGAGTTCTTAAAATCTTATCTAATGGAATTTGGTGGTAACTAAAATTTATTCTTCCACATCATAGATTCTACGGGGCGTGTTGTTTTACGGTTATACTTTGCATTACCCTTTGTGTTATACATGGTGTGGACATCTCCTTCCACACTAAAGTAAATAAGCTGTCCGATTGGCATTCCGGCATAAACCCTTACAGGCTGTGCTACGGAAATTTCCAATGTCCAGGTATTACAGAACCCCACATCGCCTTTCCCTGCAGTAGCGTGTATATCGATCCCCAATCGGCCGGTACTACTTTTACCTTCCAGAAAAGGAACATGTTTATGCGTCTCCGTATATTCTAAGGTCACCCCCAGATACAACGTGTTTGGTTCTAACAAATAACCGCTTTTTGGAATCTCAAAATGTATAATCTCATTATGCGCTTTCGCATCGAGCACTCTATCTTTATAGGTAGCCAAATATTTACCCAAATGAACGTCATATGAATTAGAACCTAAGCACTCTTTCTCGAACGGCTCGATAATAATGGTTCCTTTTTCTATTTCTTCTAGGATTCTTTTATCTGATAAAATCATTTTTTTGAGATTGTATTTACGCTGTATATTCTTCGATCAAGAAGAACGACAAACATAGACAATTTGCTTTTATCTGCAATGCCACCTTTTATCTATTTTTTAATTTAGATATTTTGCTTAATTTAGATCATGGCACTAGTATACCTTAAAGAAATTAATCAACATACACGTTTTGCTATATGGAAAATAGAAGAATCTGCAGATGAATTACTTAGTAAGCTACAGTTAAGCAGAAGCGAACGGGCGTTTTTGGAACGACTAAACAAAGGTAAACGTACGCTCAATTGGTTAGGCACGCGTGTGCTGCTACGCTCCATGTTAGACACACCCGGTTATATCGATTGTCCGTCAGATGAAAATGGGAAACCTTACCTGGTAAATTTTCCTCATAAGATCTCACTGAGTCATTCTTTTGATTATGCTGCCGTGATGCTCAGTACCCAACATGAAGTAGGAATTGACATGGAATTGGTAAAGCCAAAAATCGAACTCATTGCAAATAAATTTATGCAGGAAGGGGAACTAAATCAGCTTTCAGCCAATCAGTATATAGAACAGCTATATGTCTGCTGGTGTGCCAAAGAAGCGGTTTACAAGCTACAAGGCAAAAAGGGAGTTTCATTCAAAGATAATATCTGGGTCGACCCATTTTCTTATCAATCGGAAGGTGGTTATATTACAGCGCATTTGAATGGCCCTTATCAAAACGTCACCTACAAAGTATATTATGAGCGCTTTCAAGAATATATGTTAGGTTATGTGATGGGGTAGATTAGTTGTTGGTTATCAGTTGTTCGTTATTGGTTATTAGTAGCAAGACATCAGTATCAAGACAATATTAGTTACGAGTTGTGAGTTGTGAGCATTAATTGTTGGTTATTAGTTATCAGAGCCACAAATTAACAATCCCTACATAAAATTTTGCTATTTAACTATTCGACCATTTAACAAATCAACCACTCAACTAATCAACAACTTAAACCATTTAACGATTCGACTATTTAATAAATCAACAAAATAAAAATCTATACCTTTGTAAAAAATCTCCAAAAGAGAAAAAAATGAATAAAAAAGTGTTTTTTCAAGACTGGGGCATGGTGGAGTATCAAGGAGCTTGGAACCGTCAAGAAGGTATTTTTGCGCAGGTGGTCCAACAAAAAATGGATAATCGAGTAAATGGAACAAGCAATCCTACCGATAACTACTTGGTTTTTGTAGAGCACCCACATGTTTACACGCTAGGTAAAAGCGGCAAACCGGAAAACTTGTTGTTAGACGAACAGGGATTGCTTGATAAGCACGCAACTTATTATAAAATCAACCGTGGAGGCGACATCACCTATCATGGCCCCGGACAATTAGTTGGATACCCTATTTTAGATCTAGATAATTTCTTTACGGATATCCATCTTTATATGCGAACGATTGAGGAGGCCGTTATTTTAACACTAGCCGATTATGGTATAGCAGCCGGCCGCTATCCTGGCTATACGGGTGTGTGGTTAGATGCCGACAATGACAACGCACGAAAAATCTGTGCCATCGGTGTGCGCGCCAGTAGATGGGTAACCATGCATGGCTTTGCATTTAATATTAATACCGATTTATCTTATTTCAATAATATCATTCCCTGCGGCATTGAAGACAAGGCAGTAACCTCCATGAAAGGTGAACTGGGAGAAGAAGTAAACATTGAAGAGGTTAAAGACAAACTAAAGAAGCATCTCACGAATTTGTTTGAAATGGAGTTGATGAATGAAACAGATATCGCCATAAAGTAACAAAAAAGCTTACTCAATCGTTCCACAGTATACACTATCAGAAATCTTATCAAATAGCGTATCTCTAAAAGCTGCGTATACATGTAACTAGAAGCGAAGGTCTAGTTACTTAACACTCAGGCAAACTCAACGGAATGTTGGTAGCCAAGCCGCCATCAGATGTTTCTTTATATTTAGCATTCATATCCAGGGCCGTTTCCCACATGGTATGAACCACCGCATCTAAACTTACTTTTGCTTTGTCTGGATTAGATTGCAAGGCCAGTTGAGAGGCGGTAATTGCTTTTATTGCTCCCATTGTGTTCCGCTCAATGCAAGGAACTTGGACCAAACCTCCGATGGGATCGCAGGTGAGTCCTAAATGATGCTCCATCGCAATCTCAGCGGCCATTAGTACTTGTCGTTGCGAACCTCCGAGACATTCCGTGAGAGCAGCAGCGGCCATAGCGGAGGAAACACCTATCTCCGCCTGACATCCTCCCATTGCTGCGGAAATAGTAGATCCTTTCTTAAAAATACTCCCAATTTCGGAAGCAGTAGCGATAAATTGCAATATTTTATCTTCTCTATAACCATCACAAAAAGTTAGATAATACTGCATGACCGCTGGTATGACGCCAGCAGCACCATTGGTAGGGGCAGTAACCACCCTACCAAAGGAAGCATTTTCTTCATTTACAGCTAACGCAAAACAGCTAACCCAATCTAATGTGTATTGAAAGGATGCTCCCCCTGCCCGAATAGCCTCCATCCAACTATTATAATCTGAATACGTGCGCCCGTTCAAAAGTTTTTTATTTAGTTTAGCCGCTCTACGCTCAACATTTAGCCCTCCAGGTAAAACCCCTCCAGTATGACATCCACGGTATATACAATCACGGATAGTATAGTATAAATTCAAAACCCCTTTGTCAGTTTCTTCCTCACTGCGCCATGCATGCTCATTTTCCATTACTATTTCCGACACCTTTAAACCGGTACGCATACACCATACCAGTAGCTCTTTTGCATTTTGAACCGGAAATGGCAAATCTACTTCTTTTGAGCCGTCACGCTCTTCTTCCTCTTGGACAACAAAGCCTCCTCCTATGGAGTAGTAGGTCTCTGAACGCGCCCTTCCATCATTTAATAGTGCTTGAAAAGTAACAGCGTTCGGATGATAAGGCAAACTTTCATTAAAAAGAAACAGTAAGTCATCTATATAATTAAATTCAATCGAATGTGTTCCTCCAAGTGCAATAACTTCTCTCTCTTTGATCGTATTTACTTTTATCTGTATTAAGCTAACATCACAGGTAACAGGATCATCGCCACTTAAACCAAGCAGTATTGCTATATCTGTACCGTGCCCTCTACCCGTCTTTGCGAGCGATCCATATAATAGAATCTTGATACGTTCCGTGGAAGCGAGCAATCCCTCCCCATCAAGCTTCTGTATGAACTTTTGGGCCGCACGCCAAGGGCCTAAGGTATGTGAACTAGAAGGCCCCACACCTATCTTAAAAATATCAAAAATTGAAATTTGCTCTTTATTCATTCAAAAGTTACGCTCTTATCTGTGAAACACCATATCAAGTCGGCCTTTACATTATTTGACAGCAATGAACAATGTAAAAATGCCCTACGAAGTTAAGCTATATTATCGTTATTTCATTACGAGTTAACGCTGCTTCAATTATCATTATCCTAAAATATTTAACTTAAACAAAACATTTTAACCGTTTTTTCAGTTGCTCTTTTTATATTTGGTTATTATAAACCAATAAACTTAAAAAACGATTAATTTTTCTTTATTATTTCTACCTCTAAAGTGGTAGGCTTGAATGTAAAAAAACAATAGATAAAACCTTATTTCATCACTAATTCAACAATCAATATGGACACTTACAATTATGACGAGTCAATGGGCTCAGGCTTTTTAGCTGGTATTGGCATCGGTGGTACGCTGATTGGCCTTGCTGCGGCTGTGCTTGCAATCGCTGGATTATGGAAAATGTTTGAGAAGGCTGGCAAACCCGGATGGGCCGCTATTATTCCGGTCTACAATTTTATTATCATGTTAGAAATCGTTGGAAAACCCCTTTGGTGGATCATCGGCATCCTTATTCCCTGTGTAAATTTTGTAGTAATCATTTGGGTTACTAACCTGTTAATAAAAAGTTTTGGGAAGGATGTTATCTATACCGTTCTAGCCCTTATTTTTCCGTACATCATCTATCCTATGATTGGCTTCGGTAGTGATCGTTATTTAGGTCCAACGGCAGCAGAAGCACAAGGTGGTGACTCTTTTAATCAATTTAAAAACTACAAGAATCCCTTTGACAATAATGATAAACCCCAAGATCCACCGAAAAACGACGACAGGCCTCAAGATCCAACCGTTTAATAGGTATATCTCAAGGGCTATATTCCTAATTATTTGCAGTCAAGACTTCATATCTTGGCTGCAACACCATTTAATTCCTTGCCCTTTTAAATTTGTTACTGGTATTGACTGTCCGGGATGTGGCTTTCAACGTTCCTTGTTACACCTCATGCAGGGTGACTTAAAAGCGAGCATTCAACTATATCCGCCTGCCATTCCCTTGATATCTTTAGGTATTTTCTTTCTTGTAAAACATTATTTTATATTCAAAAAAAGCGAATCAATTGCCACTATTCTTGCCTGTCTTGTGGGCGGAATTATTATTGCATCTTATATTCAAAAAATGTGGCAGCTTTAATAAAACAGAAGAAACCGGCCGCAAAAAGACGAGCGTGGAAGGTCTTGGAATTTGCCATTTGAGTCTACACTAATCCTGTAGATCTATCAGTTCTCGATGTTAAATAATTATAATCTTTAATTATTTGCTGTAAGAATTGCAGTTCGTCCATTGCTTCGGGGATTGTTACTCCTATTGTCTCTCTAACCTTCATTGCCATTTTATAAATAAGCATATCATTACCCGATTTATTGAAATTACTTATCACCTCATGTACAAGCGCAATTTCTTGATCTGATAACTGCATCGCTTCAGGCAACAATGGCACATAATCGTCTTCCTGTATCTGCGGTTTAAAAACAACAGCATCTAGTGAGGTACGTGGTACTGTTTTTATCAGTGTGGTGCCGGCAACGAGATCTCCAATACGCTGCTTATTGGGGGTTACAGCAGCACAGATCAATCCTCCAACTTGTAGGGTAAGCGTAAAATCGACAAAACGAAATAACCACCTCAAAAAATATTGACCCAAGCTGGGTTGATAACCATCTAAGCTTATTACTTTAATATGCAATACTCGTTTCCCTATACTTTGTCCGTTAAAAAGTGTTTCGCAGAGTAAATCGTAAAAAACGAACAAAACACCGAATATAATTAATAATATAATATAACCGCTATTATCAATCAAGCCTAGAGAACCAGCACTAATTAAAAAGAATAGATATATGGCTAAAAAAATAGCATAATCAATCATCCGGGCGGCGATTCTTTCGCCCACCCCAGCCACATCATAATCGATGGCAATATTCTGCGAAGTGACAACACTTACATGATTCATCTTTAGCTAAATTATATTAAAACGGGGAGATTTAGAAATAAAATGAATATTCTTAATTGGACATTGACAAAATGTTTACTCCTCATATACCAACCCATGGCCAAAAAATAGACTTTAGCGAAATAGTTGTTTGTTAGTGTAGGTGTTCAGCCCTATTTCTTATTTAATTATATTTAAATTAGATTTTTGTTACTTTTGGATAATACCTAAGTAGTTTAAATTTTTACACCTCAAATCGTATGCGAGAGGCATTATTTGTAAAGCAGAACAGTAACAAATGGGAAATTTATGAACAAATGCAAGTAAAGCATCCCGATGAGCTGGCAGAGCGCTTCATAGAAATTACGGATGATTTAGCTTTTTCAAAGACTTTTTATCCAAAATCGAAAACAACTGCGTATCTGAATGGTCTAGCAGCGCGTCTCCATCAATCTTTATACATCAATAAAAAGGAACAAACCAGTAGATTCGTCACTTTTTGGAAATTGGAACTTCCCTTAATTTTTTATGAGTATCGTAAACAATTATTATATGCGTTTATCTTTTTTATAACATTTGTTGTTATTGGTGCCTTTTCAGCAGCAAAAGACGACACTTTTGTCAGGCTTATATTGGGTGACGCTTATGTTGATATGACAAATGCCAATATAGACAAAGGTGATCCCTTCGGCGTTTACAAAAAAATGGACCCCTTTATGATGTTTTTAATGATTGCTGTAAACAACATCAAGGTATCATGCTTCGCTTTTTTATTGGGCATTTTATGTTCCGTAGGAACTGTTGTGTTACTTATGTATAATGGTATCATGCTCGGATCTTTCCAATATTATTTTTTCAGTAAGGGTTTAGGATTAGCTTCTGTGATGGTAATCTGGGTACACGGAACACTTGAAATAGCGGCCATCATCCTTTCGGGAGCCGCAGGCCTTATTTTAGGTAATAGTTTGCTCTTTCCTGGCACTTACACAAGATTGATCTCCTTTAAACGGGGAGGAAAGGACGGTGTTAAAATAATCATTGGTTTAGTTCCAATTTTTATTGCTGCTGCCTTATTGGAGTCTTTTGTGACAAGGCATACAGAAATGCCTACATGGCTTAGCGGCTTAATATTAATGGGCTCTTTAGTTTTTCTCATTTGGTACGTAATTATATATCCAAGAAAAATTTTAAAAAACAGTGCATTAAATGGAAAATATTGAACCAAAAATAGAGTTCCGGCAGGTTAGGGATTTTAGCCAAACTATCAATGATAGTTTTACTTTTATAAAGCAGAATTTTAAAAATTTGATTCGTCCAATGCTCTATATTTGTGGATTTTTTATCATTGCGACGATGGCTAGCTCAGTAATGCAGCAACTAAAAACGGTGCGGCTACTAGGGCTTGCTAAAGCTTCCACCACAAAGACTTATTCGACAGAATTTTCATCTTATGTCTTTGGTGTTGAATATGTACTGCTTATATTGTTTAGTGTGCTTACCGTTGGAGCTATTTATTTAGTCACTTACTGCTATATTAAATTATATAAAGACCGACACAACAGCCCACCCAGTGCGGAGGAAGTTTGGCTTGCTTTTAAGCGTAATGCACTCCGATATTTTATTGCCATGATACTGCTGAGTATTCTATCTGTTATTGGCTTTCTCTTCTGCTTAATCCCTGGATTTTATCTTCTACCGATCGTTACACTAGCTTTGCCAATCATGGTAATGGAGGAGAAGGGTATAGCAGATTCATTTTCCCGAAGTATGGAATTGTTAAAAGACAATTGGTGGAAAACCTTTGGGCTAATTCTAATATCAGGATTAATCGCTTATTTTAGTATGGGTATACTCGGACTTCCTGGTGCACTATTAAATATTTTTGCATTATTTTTAGAGGATTCTCCCAATTTAGTGTTAGCTGGAAGTATTTTTAGTTCTCTTTTAACAGGCATCTCTCAAATAATATACATACTCCCGGCCATTGTGAGCGCATTATGGTACTATAGTTTAAGTGAGGAAAAAGATGGCCTAGGTCTTTTTGAAAGGATCGAAAATTTTGGCTCAAATGAGCGCAACGATCAAAACGACTGGCCCAAAGAGGAATATTAATTTATGAATAAAAGACGAATCTTTTTTTTCTTTGTTTTTACCATTCTTCATATATCTGCTGCGATAGGTAGAGACCCTCAGCAGCATGTGGTTAAAGACACACTTAGGATAAATACCGACAACACTGTTCCTCTTTTTAGGTCATTCAAAACAGAAAAATTAGCTGCTTACAAAACGGATCCTGCTTTTAACTATACGGAAGAGATGGCCCCTTCAAATTGGTGGCAACGATTTAAACATTGGTTTTATAATAAACTCGGTAGTTTGTTAGTAAACAAAAAGTCGACTATCGTCGCTAAATGGTTCTTTATTTTATTGGGGGCAAGCGCACTTATTTTCCTTGTATACAAACTATTGGGAATGGACATCATGTCTGTTTTTGGAAAAAAAAGCCATTCAGATCAAAATCAGTTGGTTGATCCGGCTGAAAACATACATGTGATAGATTTCGATGCAGAACTACGGCAAGCTATTGAAAATAACAATTTCAAATCAGCTATTAGACTTCTTTACCTTCGGAGCTTGAAACAACTTACAGATCAGCAATATATTGATTGGCAACCCGGAAAAACGAATCAAGCATATATTCAAGAATTGAGCGAGAGATCTTTTCAAGCTAATTTTGCATTGCTCACCAGTCAGTTTGAATATACTTGCTACGGAGATTTCGCTGTACAAAAACAACACTTTATTATCATCAAAGAAGCATTTAACAATTTAACACAGCTAATAAGTGACAAATAGACGGCTAAGAAAGAAACGATAAACATGAAAGATCTAAAAATATATCTCATTGTAGCCTTTTTTATGCTGGGTCTTTACCTATTTGTAGAATATAATAAGCCTATTCCGCTGGACTGGACACCTACCTTTAACAGGACTGATAAAATTCCTTTCGGCACTTATGTATTATATCATGAACTTCCTCAGCTCTTCAAGGCGGGGATCACAAGCGCTAGAGAATCTATAACTGAAACACTTCAGAAGGCAGATACTTCAAGTTTGTTAATTATTGCACCCTCTATTGATATCAGTACTGTCGACTACCAGCGGATGCGTGAGCACATGAATAAGGGTAACGATATCTTCATTGCAGCTAATAACTTTAATCATTCCTTACTAGACTCTTTAAATTTAGCCCTTCAATCACGGGATATTCTATTTGCCAAAGACAGTCTTCGTTTCCATTTTTTAAACCCTCGATTAGATTCTACAAAAAATTACAAATTTGATCGCGGCATGGCTTCTCACTATTTCAGCAAATTTGATACGACAAAGACCATTGTGCTTGCCCGGAATAACAAAGGTGACGCAAATTTTCTGCGCTATCAATATGGTAGTGGTTCTTTATATTTACTAGCTTCGCCTGATTTTTTTAGTAACTATGCGCTATTAAATACAGAGGGGGCCTTATTCGCCGCCACTGCGCTATCCTATCTCAATCCTGATCGTCAACTCTTATATGATGAGTTCCAACTTCTCGGTATGCGAGGGGCGAAATCAGTACTACGGGTAATTTTTGAAAATCCTGCATTAAAATGGGCCTATTACATCACTTTACTCGGTCTCGTACTTTTCGTATTATACGAAATTAAACGTCGACAACGTGTTATTCCCTTAGTGGACCCTATGTCTAACACAAGTGTGGAATTCGCAAAAGTAGTGGGAAGTATCTATTATCAGCAGCGGGATAATAAAGACATTGCCAATAAGAAAGTGATTTATTTATTAAATTATATCCGTACAAATTATCGTTTAAAAACAAGAGATCTGAACGATGAGTTCCAAGAACTCCTCATCCAACGATCAGGTGCAAACGCTGACACTGTGCGTGAACTAATTAAGGAAATCAAAGCCATTTATAAAGGAAAATACCTCAACGATCAGGAGTTGATTGAACTGAATAATAATATTGAAGCATTTTACGACCAATCCGGGACATATGGAACAAGAATTTTTTGAACGAAGAACAGATTTGACCGAATTAAATGAGGCGGTTCGCCATATTAAAGAGGCCTTATCTCAAATAATAGTAGGCCAACAGGAAATGATAGAACTGCTAATTGCTGCAATTCTAGCTGATGGACATGTTTTAATTGAAGGCGTGCCTGGAGTAGCCAAAACTTTAACGGCAAAATTAATAGCGAAGTGCATTGATGCGCAATTCAGTAGGATTCAGTTCACACCGGATCTTATGCCATCGGATGTATTAGGCACATCCATTTTTAATCCGCAACGTACTGATTTTGAATTTAGGCGGGGACCTATTTTTGGCAATATTATTTTAGTGGATGAAATAAATAGGGCTCCAGCAAAAACGCAATCGGCATTATTTGAAGTAATGGAAGAACGTCAAATAACAATGGATGGTAACTGCTATAAAATGGAAGAGCCCTTCATGGTGCTAGCAACGCAAAATCCCATTGAACAGGAAGGCACCTATCGCCTGCCTGAAGCACAACTAGATCGCTTTTTATTTAAAATCGAGGTTGGTTACCCTTCACTTGTTGAAGAAACCGATATCTTGGCTAAACACCATCAACATAATACTGAAGAGAAACTACTATCCTTATCACCCATTCTCAATATCACGCAGATCAAGATGTTCAGGCTTCTTACTAAAAACCTACATGTAGAAGATAAATTATTAGAATTTGTGGCCAAAATTGTTTACCAAACCCGAAATAATAAATCTTTGTTTCTGGGAGGGTCACCTCGTGCGTCCCTCGCTATTATTAACAGCGCAAAAGCCATCGCTGCCATGAACAGTAGAGACTTTGTAACACCAGATGATATTACAAAAGTAGCCCTACCTGTTTTGCGACACCGAGTAATGTTAACACCCGAGAAAGAAATGGAAGGCATAACAGCAGATGATGTCATTAATCAAATTATTAAAAACATTGAAATACCGAGGTGATGATATTGAAACGTTAAGTAGTCAAATAGTGATGAACGATGAGGGATGAACGTCTTGATACTTTAATCTTGCTACTTGCTACTATAAATCTTGATACATGATAAAATATGAATCGATTATTTAGGCTTTTCTACACTGATCTTTTCCTTTGCAGTCGTCTGTTTATTGCATTAGGTTTAGCCGCGCTATTATTTTTGTTTTCTTTTTTTTTCCCTTGGTTAGGAATTATTCCGGTAATTTTTCTGTTAACCGTTGCCATTGTGTTCGTTGCCGATTTATTTTTATTGTATGCAAGTAAGGGCGCTAAGGTGACTACAACCCGGGAGGTTGCATCTAGACTTAGTAATAGCGATGATAATGACATCCATTTAACCATCAAAAATCATTATCCATTTAATGTGCATGTGGGTATTATTGATGAAATACCGACACAGTTTCAAAGAAGAGACATTTGGTTTAATAAAACACTTCTTGCCAAAGCGACAGAAGGTATTACCTATCAGCTTCGTCCGGTAAAAAGAGGAATTTATGCTTTCGGCGATATTCACACATTTGTTCAATCGCCCATAAAGTTTATTCAACGGAGATTTAACAGTGCTGCGGCAATAAACATTCCGGTATATCCATCTTTTCTTCAAATGAGGCGTTATGAGCTCCTAGCGATTTCTGATCGCTTAAGTGATTATGGTCTAAAAAAAATACGTCGACTTGGGCATAGCATGGAATTTGAACAGATCAAAACATATGTACAGGGTGACGATTATAGGACATTGAATTGGAAGGCAACGGCGAGACATGGTAACTTAATGGTCAATTCTTATATAGACGAAAGATCACAACATGTTTATTGTATCATCGATAAATCGAGATCTATGAAGATGCCCTTTGACGGCTTAAGTTTACTTGATTATGCGATCAATGCAAGTTTGGTACTATCAAATATTGCTTTAAAAAAAGAAGATAAAGCAGGTTTAATTACCGTATCAGAAAAAATAGGAAGTGTAGTTCCTGCCGACAAACGCCCCATTCAACTTCACTACATTATGGAAGTGCTGTACAAAGAAAAAACGAGGTATCTGGAAACCAATATGGAAGTATTGTACAGTATCATTAGGCGTACAATGAAACAAAGAAGCTTGGTTTTACTGTTTAGCAATTTCGAAAGTATTTCCGCTTTAAACCGCCAATTACCTTATCTCAAGAAAATAGCTCAATTTCACCTATTGGTGGTCATTTTTTTTGAAAACACAGAACTGACAAACCTCAGTCGAGAAAAGGCTTATAACGTAGAGGGGATATATCTAAAAACCATAGCTGAGAAATTCGTATATGAGAAAAAAATGATTGTGAGAGAGCTCACAAGACACGGCATCCAGTCGATTCTCAGTCCGCCGCACTTACTGACGGTAAATACCATTAATAAATATTTAGAGATAAAAGCTAAACAGAAAATTTAGAAAACACTGTACCAAGAGATACCTACCAATGACGTAGTAGACCCCAATCTAAATCGTCTTTTCGAGAGTTCAGTTTTTTAGCAAACACAAAAGAGTCCAAATGACGATTTAGTTATATTCCCTGGCCCTGTAGGGCTCCAAGGAACAGCTGTTCGTTAGCTAAAAACTGGCCTCCAAATCTTCGGATAGCACTAGCTAAGTAGAAGTACTAACTTTGAAAGAAGATTTGCAGTCAGGAGTTTTTGGTTACTTTTTGCGGAAAAAAGTAACACGTCATTGGTACCAAGAGTGGTGTAAGAGGCATTAATATTTTTTTAAAAGTGGCAGCAAGGTTTCCAAATAAGTACGATCGTTTGATAGACGAGGCACCTTATTCTGTCCGCCAAGTTTATCTCTACCTTTCATCCATTTGTAGAATGTTCCCTCAGGTGCAATATGAATAATCGGTTCCTTTAAAGCGAGGTTACGAAATCGTTTAGCATCATAATCCGAATTCACTTCCCTTAATTTTTCATCTAATAGTTGTGAGAAACGCGTCACGTCATCAGGTTTTTGCTCAAACTCAATAATCCATTCATGTGCTCCCGCTTCCTTATCTTTAAAATAAACAGGTCCAGCGGTATAATCTCTTACGATGGCGCTGGTCGCTCTACAGGCTGCTTGAAGTCCATCATCGGCATTATCTACTATAAGTTCTTCTCCAAAAGTATTGATATACTGCTTCGTTCTTCCTGTAATTTGTATTCGGTATGGATGTAGCGTAGTAAATTTGATGGTATCTCCAATCATATATCGCCATAATCCTGCATTAGTAGAAATTATCAAGGCATAATTTTTGCCCAATTCTACCTCATCCAAACTTAGTGTCTTAGGATTTTCATCGTAGAGGTGTTCAATAGGCAAAAACTCGTAGTAAACGCCATAATCTAACATGAGTAATAAGTCTTCCGAATCCGATTGGTCTTGAATACCAAAATATCCTTCAGAAGCGTTATAATTCTCCAGATAATACATATTATCGGAAGGTATAAGTTGTTTAAACTGCTCTTTATAAGGCTTAAAACTAACCCCTCCATGTAAGTAAAGCTCTAAATTAGGCCATACTTCCAATAGATTATTCTTACCTGTAAGCTCTAGAACCCTTTTAGCAAGTACAACATTCCAAGTGGGGACACCCGAGAGATTCGTTACATTTTCATGAATGATCAAGTTCGCCACGCGCTCTATTTTTTCTTCAAAATTAGGATTCAACGTAGTTTCCAAATCAGGTGTTCGGTACATCTCCGCCCAAAAAGGAAGGTTGCTGATTAAGATTGCAGATAAGTCTCCCGAGCTTGTTTCTCCATTCCCAATCTGATTTATTTTGTGGCTTCCTCCGAGCACAACACCTTTACCCGTAAACACCTTAGCGTCTGGCCTATTATGGCAGTAGATAGACAATAAATCTTTACCTCCTTGAAAGTGGCAATCTTCCAAGGCCTCCTCGCTAACCGGGATAAATTTACTTCGATCTGAAGTAGTACCAGAGGATTTTGCAAACCATTTAATATCTGAGGGCCACAGCAAGTTCTGCTCTCCAGCAATCATACGATCAATAAATGGTTTGATGCTATTATAATCTTGAATCGGCACACGTTCTTTAAACGTAGCGATCGTGCATATGGAATTATAGTCGTATTTCTTTCCCCACTCCGTCGCTTGAGCAGTCGTTATAAGGCTCTGAAACCACTCTTCTTGCACTTCATGAGGATACTTCATGAAAAGCTCAATTTGGTGGATGCGCTTTTTCATTATCCAATTGATAATGGAATTTACTATTGCCATTCTGGTATATCAGGTACTATAGGTAATAAGCGCTAAACTAATAAAAATTATTGGTTGTTTATTAATGGTTATTCCTTATCGTTGTTCGTTATTAGTTACTAGTTGTTGGTGCTAGCTTCATTATTAAATGTGTCTTCCATGTGTACCGGTCATGCAAACGATAATATGCTAATCTTCCACCCGCTGCTGCCTACTTTTGATGCTCCTATATTAACTACTTGATTAAGGAGACAGATTTACTTAGTAACGGCTCCGCCCAGCTTCTTTCTTCTCAATTCAAAATGTTGTCCAAGATAGAATGTCCTTGCCATCTCATTCACTGCTATTTCTTCGGGTGTTCCGGTAAGCATAATTTTACCCTCCGTAAGGAGATATGCTCTATCAGTAATGGAAAGGGTTTCCTGAACGTTGTGATCAGTTATTAAAATACCTATGTTTCTATGCTTAAGTTTATGAACGATCGTTTGTATTTCTTCTACGGCGATGGGATCAACACCAGCGAATGGCTCATCCAACAAAATGAAGTGTGGGCTTGCGGCTAGTGCACGCGCTATTTCGGTACGTCGGCGCTCTCCTCCAGATAAAAGATCACCTCGATTTTTTCGAACTTTATGTAGACTAAATTCATTGATGAGCTCCTCGAGTTTTTCCTTTCGAACTTCCTTATCCTTATGATGTATTTCTAAAACAGCCATAATATTATCTTCCACAGAAAGTTTTCTAAATACGGAGGCCTCTTGCGCTAAATAACCTATCCCTTTTTGAGCTCTTTTATACATAGGATCTTCCGTAATATCATGCTCTTCAAGAAAAACATTTCCCGAATTTGGTTTAATCAAACCAACGATCATATAAAAGGAGGTCGTTTTACCTGCTCCATTAGGCCCCAACAAGCCGACAATTTCACCTTGTTCAACATGAAATGAAACATCGTTAACAACAGTACGTTGCTTATATTTCTTAACCAGATGTTCTGCTTTTAAAATCATTTTTTTAGCTATTCGATGTTAGTTACTGGTTATTCGTTGTTAGTTATTAGTTACGAACTGTAAGCATGATTTAGTCGTTTTGATTTACCTAAATTAATGATCACAGCCCAAACTCACTTTCAAATAACGACCCACCTATTCAAAGACTCACCTATTGAACTACACAACGATTTAACGACTTAACCCATTTACATTATCAATTAACTTCCCAACCTTATTCCCTTTAAATTCAACTGAAGGGATCTTTTGTCTCTCCAGACATTCTCCTCAATGCTAAAACATGCATCAAACGGTATGCCTTTATTAATGAGCGGTAAAAATTCACCTAATCCGAAACCAATACTATCAAAAATCCCAGCACCTTCTTGTGTGAGGGTCATTTTCAAATGATTAACGCCAACTAATGCTGCGGCTCCAACCGTATATAGATTCCGCGCAATAAAAACGGGGGCATTATTTTCCGGTCCGAATGGTGCAAATTGCTGCAGCACTCTAAAGAACTTAGCTGTTATATCTACTAACTTTATTTCTGCGTCGATGCTTATTTCCGGTTCAAGTAATTCCGGGTCGATGCTTTGGGCCACTACTTCTTCAAAACGTTTTTGTAGCGCAATGACATTTTCAACCTTCATTGTCAGCCCGGCAGCATATTTATGACCTCCAAACTGATCCAATAAGTCACTACACTCAGAGAGAGCCTCATACAGATCAAAGCCAGCAACTGACCTTGCCGAACCTGCCACGTGACCATTTGATTTGGTCAGCACAATAGTTGGCCGATAATACTTTTCAGTTAACCGAGACGCCACGATTCCAATCACTCCTTTATGCCAATCTTCCTGATAAACAACAGTTGTTTTTCGTTGCATGAGATGCTCATTTGCCTGTATTTGCTCTAGGGCTTCTGCTGTTATACGGGCATCGAAGTCTTTCCGCTGCATGTTTTGTATATCAATCAGTCCACAACACGTTTTAGCTTCTTCCGAACTTTTAGCTATCAACAACTTAACAGCGTCTTTGGCATGGTCGATTCTTCCTGCAGCATTGATACGTGGACCTATTTGAAAAATAACATCGGTTAAACTCAAATCACTGCTTTTGGTCGCTAAATCAATCAATGCCTTTAAACCAAAGCAAGGATTGTTATTCAGTTTCTTCAAACCATAATAGGCCAACACTCTATTTTCCCCAGTGATCGGCACAATATCAGAGGCAATACTAACCGCTACCAAATCCAAATATTGATACACTGTAATATCTTCCAGCTGATTTATTTTGGCAAATGCCTGAATAATTTTGAAGGCTATACCGCAACCAGAGAGTTCTTTATAGGGATAATCACAATCTTTTCTTTTAGGATCTAGTACAGCTACAGCTTGCGGCAGCTCGTTTCCCGGGGTGTGGTGGTCTCCGATTATAAAATCTATTCCTTTAGTACGAGCGTATTCAACTTTATCGATGGACTTTATACCGCAGTCTAGGGCAATTATCAACGAATAATTGTTTTGTGCCGCATAATCAATTCCTTGCGTTGAAATACCGTATCCTTCTTTATATCGATCGGGAATATAATATCCTATATGATTATAAAAACGATTCAGAAAACTGAAGAGTACAGCGACCGAAGTGGTTCCATCTACATCATAATCTCCGTAGATTAAGATATTTTCTTTCATGCCAATAGCACGCTCAATACGACCAATGGCACGTTCCATATCTTTCATTAGGAATGGATCGTGTAAATGTTCTAGTCGCGGTCGGAAGAAGTTACGCGCCTGATCGAAGTCGTCCACCCCCCGCTGAATAAGCAATGTAGCCAACACTTTATTAATGTTGAGCGCACTAGCTAATGTTTCTACCTTATTAGTATCTGCTTTGTATCTGTCTACCCACCTTTTTTGCATATCTTTGCACTAATCAACGGGTAAATATACGTTTTTAATTGTGGAGCGAAAAGCTTAAAGCGAAAAGTGATACCCTCGCTGCGATTGATCTAATACCCAATCCTGTAAATGGTGCAGGTTTTTTAATTTTTAATTTTACTTATCAGCATGCAAGTATTTTCTTTATACGAAGGTTCATATTCTGTCGATAGTTCAAAAAAATTCATTCCTTTCGATCCTGAAAAAGACGACAAAAAGGATAGAAAGGGTTCATTATTTATACATGTTCATCCTTTTCTAATTGAAACCTCGAATGATTTAATTCTTTTAGATACAGGTTTAGGCTACACTGACGAAAAAGGAGAATTGATTTTACATAAAAATATAAAAAGTAAAGGCTTTTCTCCCGATGATGTAAGTTTCGTGTTGATGTCGCATTTACATCAGGATCATGCTAGTGGCATGGTGTATGAAAAAGACGGAAAATTACAGCTATCATTTCCGAAAGCGGAGTACGTTGTTTCACGTGGAGAGTGGGAAACCGCCTACAGTGGAAAATCTACCTCCTATAAAACGGCTGTTTTTGATATTTTACAACGAAGTGGCAATCTTCAGCTGGTAGAAGGAAATGGTTCTATAAATGGAGAAATCTCCTATGAACACAGCGGTGGGCATACCGAATTTCATCAAGTATTTCACGTAAAAGAAGGTAACGAACATTATTTTTTCGGTGGTGACGAACTACCGGAACCGGAGCAATTACTTAGAAAATTTGCCGCCAAATATGACTTTGACGGAAAGAAGGCGATGCATCTTCGGGAAGAATATGGCGAACGTGCTGTGAAGGATGGCTGGATTTGTATGTTTTATCATTCTACCAGAGCGCCATTTGGAAAGATTTCAAAAGTAGAAGATGCGTTTAAAGTAGAAGGAATGCAGGTTAGTAGCTAACAAGCAAGACCCAATCTTTTTTATATGCTCCCTTTGGCGGTATAAAGCTCATCTGATTTTGCTTCTGTGCTGTTTCTTTGCTGATAATTTTTCCACTGGAAGGTTCGAACCATTCAATTTTTATGGTAGATGATTCAAACCAAGATAAATCGACCTGCACAGCTTTAGCAACTGGCAGGTAAAACATTGCCAGTTTATTTTTTTGACATTTTAACGCGGCAATGTATTCACTTGCATCATGCTGTTTATCCAACACAAGACGCTGATCTGGTTCCCGATCATTTGAACATCTTGTTTCTATTAATTGTTTAAGGTATTGCATCTGTGTGGCTGCAGGTCGATTAAGCGCCTCATACCAATACATCTTTGCGAAAGCTGTGTTTGGCACTTCTTTACTATAAAATTGCCAAACAGAGTGATGCCCGTAAGTTACACCCGCCGCTCCTGAAAAAACAGACCTATAAACCTGCTTCCGAATGTCGTAATCATTAAAATAACCATTAGCTTTTTTCCAATTTATAGGATGATCCTCATAGGACGGCTCTCCATCAATGATCGGTTTTGTTGGATTAATTGAACGATCCCTTAGGACCCACTCCCAAACAGGGATATCCTTGCGTGCATGACCAGACTGTAGCATATTAAAATCCAATATGTTTTCCTCTTTCCAAAAATTAGTGGATGAAGACTCTCCCGCAGGATGGTATGTGATTAAATTTTTATTTGTATTGCCCTTTCGAAGTCCTTTTATCATGGCTCTCCATATAGGACGGGTATCCATTGTATCCACATATGCGGGTCTATCTCCTCCTGCAATCCATATCACATTTGCGAACTTAGCATAACGTTCAGCCAAAAATAATCCGTATTGATAAGCATTTTTTTCATTGAATACTACCGGCCCCTTTCCCCATGCTTTCATGACCTTATCACCCCAAGTTGGAAGAAGTGCTATAAATAGCCCCTTTTGTGCTGCCTTATTAACTACCCAATCAACAAATCGAAAATATGCTTCATTTGGTCTGGATGGATCTAATCCATTAAAGGGCACTTCACCTTCTTTATTAGGAGCTTGAAGGCCATCCATCTCTGCTAGTATTACAGCCTGTATAACATTAAACCCTTTAGATTTTCTATTATCCAAGTACTTGTTAATCTCTTCCTTCGTAAGTCTATGAAAAAGCTCCCATGCAGTGTCGCCGAGCCAGAAGAAAGGACTGCCATCGTTGTACTGAAAAAAATGACCATCCTTGGTCACCGCTATTCCTTTTGATATTTTCTGTGCCTGTAAATAGCCGATAGACGAACATAAAAAAAAGATTAAAAGACCCGTAATTCGTTTCATAAAAAGGCGTGGTTTATAATTAATGTATACGACAGGTACAAAAGAAAACAATTCTCTATGAAGGAAGAAATTGATATTTTCTCTAAATACTACTTATGAAAAAAGCGACCTAAATTAACTGGTATTGACTCGCAACCCTAATCAAAGCGGCAGCATTAGAGACCTGAAATTTCTGCATCAGGTTTCGTCGGTGTGTCTCTACCGTATGTGGACTGATAAACAAGGTATCTCCAATCTCAGCTGTTGTTTTTCCTTCTGCAATGCAGCGAAGTACTTCCTGTTCTCTCCGTGTAAGTTTTGGTAAATCCAAAGGGTCATCTAAGGCCGCTTCAAAAAGGGATTTTTGTACTTCAGGACTGAAGTACACTGTTTTTTTTACTACTGCCCGAATGGCGTCAATAATTTCTTCTGCAGAAGCATTCTTAAGCACATAACCTGTCGCACCATTTTGCAACATCTTGGTAATCATGCTTCTTTCATTGTAGTTGCTAATAGCAACGATATGTATATCAGCGTACTGTTGCTTTATTAACTTGCATAAATCTATACCACTAATATCAGGCAGGTTAATATCTAACAAAATAACATCTACCTTATTTTCGAGTAAAAACGCCAACGCATCCTGACCATTGCTACAGCAGGCGTCCACTTCCACCATATCATTATCCTGTAATAAAGCCTTCATACCTTCCAATACGACAGGATGATCGTCAACAATTAATATATGTATACGCTGTTCCATTTAATATAACATTTATACCAAAATCGCTTGTTTATTTGTTTCATTGATAAGATTAAATTCGATGTTTATCGTCGTTCCAACATGTCTTTCAGATTGTATGTCGAGCTGACCATTGAGATAGCTCACACGATTTTTAACGTTATGTAAACCGATACCTTTTTTCTGTTCAAGCTCATTAAGATTAAAGCCCAAACCATCATCTTCTACCGTAATATAGGCCTTTTCTTCATTTTGAATGCATTGCACCAAAATATTCTTTGCCGAAGCATGTCGCACAGCATTATTAATCAGTTCTTGCAAGATGCGATAAATCATAATTTGCTGATTTTTATCATCTTGTGGAGAAAAACCATAGGTTTGAAGCGATATTTTTACGCCTGATCTTTCCAGGTCTTCACAGAAATCCCGCAAAGCGGTGACCAATCCGAATCGTAAAAGTGTTTCTGGCATCATATTTCTGGCTATCCTTCTTAATTCATTCACCGCAGCGTCTAGTTTGTTTAAGATAGTCTGATGCTGTTGCTGCGCCATTTCATTTTCCTCTACACATGGATTTTTCGACAAAAGGAGTTTGATATTCGACAAGAGGCCGCCCAAACCATCATGCAAATCGCTTGCAAGCCTTTTTCTCTCTTGCTCTTGTCCTTGTATCATGGCATTAAAAAAATTCAGTTGTTGTTCTTTTCTTAATCGCTCTATTTGCTGCTCATGAAGCTCTTTCTCCTGTTTGGAAAGCATTTGTTTATTCCTATATAAAAGATACCCTAAAAACAACAAGATCAGTAATAGGCCCAGTGCTAAAACCGTTCCCGTCAATATGGCCCGATTATACTTCAATTCAACTGCATTTAGGTGATTTTCAGCCTTCAGCTCAACGATCTCTCTCTCTTTTTTTTCATGTTCGTATTTCTGTTCAATGAGGTTAAGTTTTACATTCGTTTGCTTTTTGTTAACCGTATCAGCTAAATCAACGTATTCTTTGAGTAGAGAAAAAGCTCTGTCCTTATTTCCCAATACCTCCTCCACATCAATCAAATTTTTTAGATTAATGAGTTTATTTCTAGAAAGAGGATAATTCGCATTTTCTTTATAAACGCTATAAGCCATATCCCGGGCTTTGGCGTATTGTTTTTGATCATAGAACAAATAATACTTACGATTAAGCAGTTCAATGCGGTTATATGGTTCCTGTCGTTTGTCGGCAAAAGCTAAACCTTTGTTATAATTAGCTAAAGCCTCGGGATAATTTTTATTTACATATTGTTGAAACATTCCTTGTAAAATATAATACCCTAACCAGGGATAGGCTTGGGGATGATTCTTCAATAACTGGAAAGAAAAAGTCAGATTATCTTGCATTTTTTTCTTGTTCGCAGTAGAGAAATCTTCTTGATAAAGTAATGCTTTGACCATTCCTAAACGGCTTTCTACTGCTTGTGCATATCCATTATGCGCTGAAAATATATTGGAAGCTTTTTGGAAATAGGAAAATGCCTTCCCGTATTGTCTAATATCACAGAATACATTTCCTATATCATAATAATTCCCGGCAAGCAGAAGAGAGTCACCTATACGCTCTAAAATCGGACAGGCTTTTTCTATTAAGAGTCGAAGAAATTCTTCTGTATTATCTTCGCGCTGAGCGATCGCTCCTATATTATGCCACGTTCTGGCTAAATATCGTTGCGCCGTGTAAGAAGTATCTGTCTTTAACAGAGATACTGTTCGCTGAAATTCATTTCGAGCTTTTATCAAATTATAGTGCTCCATATAGACACCTGCCACATAATAGTGTGCGATAGCAGTGGCCAAGTTATCGTTGGTTTTAACACTTCGTGCGAATGCATTTTGCGCATATTGCATCGACTTAGCCGAATCTATATAAAGCCAATGATCTGATAAATCTTGAAGGGCCTGTATTTTCTGCTTTTCAGAAGTATTGCCATTGACGACATTCAGCAAGCTGTCTTGATTGAAAGAAAGCTTTTGTTGCGCGTTTACTTTAAAGCAAAAGGCAACGCACATTCCTATTACGAATAAATAGTGCATAAAATAACGTTAACTCCCTAACAAATCTACTTATTCTATGAAGCATAAAGAAAAGGTTTTATGATATACCTGAAAACCATTAGAGAAAAATACCGTAAGCACAGTATATTATAAACGAAAAAAAAGCAACATTTTTGAGGCATGACATTTCTTTGAATCTGCATAAATAATTAGTGGAAAAAAGAAGGAAAGATCTAGTAATTAACCTTAATAATTAAATATAAAATGAAACAATTTTTTCTATTTTCAACTTTCTTCGTGTTACTTCAGGTTGTTCTGCTAAAGCCTGCGTCAGCTCAGAATAGTACGCCGTATAATACGGCTTTTGGCTTATTTTTAGATCTAGGTAATGGGGGCACCTATGTCGGTCCGCATGTAAAACATTTTTTTACTGCACAAGACGCCGGACAAGCGATGGTACTTTTTGGCAACGATATTACAATTTTGGGAGTAGAATATTCTTATAATAAAGCAATCCCTAATGCAGGTGGTTTAATGTGGAACGCTGGAATTGGGCCGCAAGTGCTTTTTGGAGATGGTGATACAGGTTTTGTGATTAGACCGCAAGTAGGTTTAGAATATAAGGTATCTCAAATACCTATTAGCGTTGGTTTCGACTGGCGGCCGGCATGGACTATATCGCCGGGCTCTGACTTTGAGGCAGGAAGATTTGGTCTTACTTTTAAGTATACACTATAGATCAACTTAATTCAAATACAACAAATTAAGTCGAAAAAGCCCCGTTTTTTTTGGGGCTTTTTCTTTACATAGCTCTATTAGTAGCATACTTCATTGGCCAAAGAGTTCCTAACAAGATTAATTGGCTTACTACCCGAACTTTTCATTAAATGTTTTTTCCAATGCAAACATTTCATCTCTCAGTTTAGCTGCTTGTAAGAAGTCCATTTCCTTTGCAGCCTTTTCCATATCCTTTTTAGCCGTATCAATCGCTTTTTGCAATTGGCCCTTGCTCATATACTGTACTACAGGGTCGGCCGCAACACTACTTGCGGGATCAGGATCCACATAAGCTTTTGCGGCTCCACCTTTAAAATCGGCAACAGACGTTTGCTCCATAATTGCCTCTCGGCTTTTGCCCACTGTACGCGGTGTGATTCCATGGTCCTCATTGTATGCAATCTGTTTTTCTCTTCTTCTATTCGTTTCGTCAATAGTAGCCCGCATGCTATCCGTAACCTTATCTGCATACATAATCACTTTTCCTCGATCATTTCTAGCAGCTCTTCCAATCGTCTGTATAAGAGACGTTTGAGAACGTAAAAACCCTTCTTTGTCGGCATCTAAGATAGCTACTAGGGTAACTTCCGGTAGATCTAAACCTTCCCGTAGAAGATTAATCCCTACTAAAACGTCAAATTCCCCTAAGCGTAATCCCCTGAGAATTTCGACACGTTCTAAGGTTTTAATTTCAGAATGTATATAACGTACTTTAATACCCAAACGAGTCATGTACTTGGTAAGCTCTTCCGACATTCTTTTGGTGAGCGTAGTTACTAATATTCTACCACCCTCTTTGGTTACTTTATCCACTTCATCAAGCAGGTCGTCAACTTGATTAATTACTGGCCTAATTTCAATGGTTGGGTCTAATAAGCCCGTAGGTCTAATCACCTGCTCAATGACAACACCCTCTGTTTTCTGAAGTTCATAATCACTTGGTGTGGCACTTACATAAATTGTTTGCGGAGCAAGTGATTCAAATTCCTGAAAATTAAGCGGTCTATTATCTAAGGCCGCAGGCAACCGAAATCCATATTCCACAAGTGAAATTTTTCTTGACCTATCACCTCCATACATCGCCCTTATCTGTGGAACGGTAACATGGCTCTCATCAATTACCATTAAATAATCATCAGGAAAATAGTCTAATAAACAGAAAGGTCTCATCCCAGGCTGTCTACCATCGAAAAATCTGGAATAATTTTCTATGCCACTACAATATCCCAATTCACGCATCATCTCCAAATCATAGTTCACGCGTTCTTCCAGCCGCTTAGCTTCCAGCATTCTGCCATCTTTTACAAGTTGTTCTTTCCGTTGAACTAGCTCGTCTTGAATAGCCCAGATTGATTGCGTGAATTTTTCCTTGGGAGTGACAAATAAATTTGCCGGAAACAAGGCTAATGTTTCCATTTTTTCTAGGGTTTTCCCCGAGACAGGATCAATAATACTGAGCTCTTCTATTTCGTCGCCAAAAAAAATAATGCGGTAGGCATCATCCATATAAGCGGGGAATACATCAACAGTATCACCTTTTACTCTGAAGGTACCTCTTTTAAAATCAGCGGTAGTACGCGCATATAAAATTTCCACGAGACGATGTAAAAAAGCGTTCCGGGTAATAGTAGTACCTACCCCAAAACGGAATATCGATCGAGAAAAATCTTCTGGGTTACCCATACCATAAATACAGGATATAGATGAAACGACGACAACATCTCTTCTTCCCGACATCAGTGCGGAAGTAGTTCTAAGCCTCAATTTTTCTATTTCATCGTTAATCTGCAAGTCTTTTTCTATATACGTATTGGAAGTTGCGATGTAAGCTTCTGGCTGATAATAATCATAATAAGAAACAAAATAGTTCACCGCATTTTCAGGAAAAAATTGCTTCATCTCTCCATATAGCTGTGCTGCTAAGGTTTTATTATGGCTTAAAATTAATGTTGGTCGCTGCGTCTGCTCAATGACGTTCGCTACGGTAAAGGTCTTCCCCGAACCGGTTACGCCTAATAGTGTTTGGTAATGCTCGCCTCCATTTATTCCTTCTACCAACTGACGAATTGCTTCTGGCTGATCGCCTGTTGGTATGTATGTTGATGATAGTTTAAATTTCATCCGTTTATATTTTGTTTTTTTAGCTGTAAGATGGAACCTTTGATGGTTAAGGTGATCATTGCCTTATGTGTTTAATGATTATATTAATCATGTCGGGTTCATTTATCTTGTTTTATAGTCGACTACTATAACAGAATGGTCTAAAGCAATCTTGATTGGTATGTAAACAAAGATACGAAAAAGGTGTTTGATAGTTAATTGAATCCTTAAATAGTTGTATCGTTAAGTTGTTAAATCGTTGCGTAGTTAGGTGGTTTGAGGGATAACTAACAACAAATAACTAATAACCAAAACAAGCAGACATGACCTTTATCTTAAGTAATCATACGAGCATCGCAAATCATTTTATCTCGGAGTTGCGTGATATAAAAATTCAACGGGATCGCATGCGTTTTAGACGTAACATGGAACGCTTAGGAGAAATATTTGCTTATGAAATAAGTAAAACCATGTTCTACGAACCGGGGGAAGTAGAAACACCGCTGGGCATCTCAGAAACATTATTAATTCCTGATCAACCTGTACTTATGACGATTGTAAGAGCAGGCATTCCGCTACATCAAGGCTTATTGAACTATTTTGATAAGGCAGATAGCGGCTTTATTGGCGCCTATCGCAAAACGAAGAAAAGTGGCGCCTTCGAAATAGAGAAGAAATATGTTACTTCTCCGGATTTAAAAGATAAGATTGTTGTCATGGCAGACCCCATGCTGGCAACGGGAAGAAGCATGGTATTATGCTGCAAAGAGCTGTTGGCTACCTATCCAATTAAACAACTACACATCGTGTCGGCCATTGCTAGTGAAGAAGGTATTGAACATGTAAAAGCCTATTTGCCCAAGGCAAAATTATGGATTGGAGCGGTGGATAGCGAGATGACCAGCAAGGCTTATATTGTGCCAGGTCTTGGCGATGCAGGTGACCTATCTTATGGAGAGAAGATGTGAAGCTTTTAGAGAGTTGTGAGTTGCCAGTTATGAGTTGCCAGTGTAAAAACTCGAAACTCATAACTGGCAACTCACAACTAAAATCACTATCTTTGCCCTATGCGTTACTCAAACAAAAAGCATATATTTTTTGATTTAGATCATACCTTATGGGATTTTGACAAAAATGCAACGGAAGCTTTACAAGAGCTTTTTCTGGTTTATAAATTTGTTGATTTAGGAATAAGTTCTGCGGATAAGTTCATCGAAACCTACGGAAGGAACAATCAGCGCGTATGGGCTTTATACCATAACGGAAAAATAGATAAGGCACAATTACGCAAAGCACGCTTTGCAGATACTTTTACGGAACTAGGGCTGTCTCCTACTTTGTTTCCTGCTTCTTTTGAAGCTGATTATCTACGCATCTGCCCCACTAAAACAAATTTATTTCCAGGCACACATGAGACGCTTTCTTACTTAAAAGAAAAGTATGTTCTTCATTTAATTTCTAATGGTTTTAAGGACGCTGCAGAAATTAAGGTAGAGAAAACAGATCTCAAAAAATATTTTTCTCAAATCGTGATCTCAGAAGATGTTGGTGTACACAAACCTCATCCTGATATTTATCAGTATTCACTTCGGGCAGCGAAAGCCGAAAAAGCAGAAAGCATTATGATTGGCGATAGTGTTGAGGCAGATATTAGGGGTGCTCAGGCATTTGGGTTAGAGGCCATTTATTTCAATCCGAACGGGCTTCAGGAACCAACAGACATCAAACATAGTATTAAAGAGCTAGTGGAGCTCAAAGACCTGTTTTAAGAGCTCCGGCCGCACCATATATAGCAGCCATTTCACCTAACTGCGCAATTTTGATAGGAAGTGATATCCCTCTCTCTTTTAACCTGTCTTGTGTATGACTTAGAAAGTGTTCATATCCTTTTGCAATATTGCCTCCAAGAATAAGTCCTTCAGGTTCTTTATCCAATAGGTGCTCAGAAACAAACTCTGCTAAGGTATAACCAAACTCACGTAAAATTGCGCTCGCATCCGCATCTGCTTCTGCAATGGCACACAATGCTTTTACGCTCTCTATGTGTTTGCCTGTACGTTTTATATAGGTGCTTTTCAGCCAATGTCCTGAAAGGTAATCTTCTGCAATGCTCTCCCTAAATTTCACACACCATAGGTCTCCATCCTCCGCATGCCCATTCAGGAACAATGCACTACCCAACCCTGTTCCTAGCGTTAAACCGACCGCACGTTTAAATAACACCCCAGCACCAGCAAACATCTCCCCCTGTAGAAAGCAAGCAGCATCATTTAAGAAAGTAATGTCTTCTGTATTTATACCAATTTTTTTTGCCAATAGTACTTTCACATTGATCTCATAAAGCGCCTCGTATTTATTTTGGTTCTTCATGAGACTTACGCCCTTCTCATAGTCAAATGGACCAGGGATAGCGATACCAATGGCAGTAGTTTCTAAATTGCCCTTTTTCATAGAAGACTGTATGCAGTCACTCCACGAATCAATAATAGCGGCTATCTCGTCGTGTGAATTTACGGTTTGTCTTTCAAAGGTATCTTCTACTAAGATTCTATTCTCCAGATCAACCAAAGCGGTTGAAATATGTGATCCGCCGATATCGCAACCTACAACGATCTTATTATTCATTCGTAAATATTATTAAAGTTTTTGGTCCTGTTTGCTTACCTGCAATGCTCTATAAATATGCAGATTTCATTAAAGTTTACAATTTTATTAAAACGTGTGCAAATATAGTTAAATCGTTTTAGCAAAAGACAAACATAAAAATATTCCTGAAATTACTCAACAAAATCCATTTTTTTTTATCGCTTTTTTGAATAAATATTTAAGGGTAAACAACGCTTGCGTTATTGCTTCTCACTCCCGTTACAATCGCTTTATATCTTTTCAATGCTTGAATATAGTAATAATCTGCGTAAGGTAATGGCACATCCACTTCAGCCATAACAGGTATGTAACCCGCACCATGCATGAGTATGAACCCACCATTGGCCCCCAGAAGAGATGTATATGCAGGAGAGGCGAGTGTTTCCAGCATTTTTTCCGCTGCTTTGAAATATGTCTTTCCATTTTCTTGTGTATAACCGGAGAGTTCCAGCAAGGAAGAAGCCATAATAGCGCCAGCAGAGGCATCACGATAGGTGTTCGGTATCTCGGGCGAATCAAAATCCCAATACGGAATTTTATCCTTCGGAAGATTTGGGTGATTTAAAATATAATCAGCAACATTTTTTGCCAGTGCTAAATATTTTTGGTCTTTGGTTTCCCGATATAATACGGTAAGACCATAAAGCACCCAAGCTTCTCCACGCGCCCAAGTAGATGTATCATTGTATCCCTGTGCATTACGTCTTTGCTTGAGTTTACCGGTCTTCGTATCTAAATTTACAATTTGGCATGTACTGTAATCTTCTCTTACATTATTCTTCAGAACTGTTTCTGCATGGTTAACCGCCATTTTATAATAAGATGAATCGCCCGTTGCATGTGTAGCCCAAAATAATAATTCGAGGTTCATAAGATGATCGATTACGATAACGAACTCTTTATCATTTTGCTTTGTATCCCATGACCTGATAGCCTTTACTTTTTTATTATATCGTTTAGCCAGTGTTTTAGCGCTCGTAAGAAGCGTTTTATGGTAGGAGATAGCAGGTTCTATTTTCATAGCATTACCAAAACTATTATACATAATAAACCCCAGATCGGCTGATTTTTGATTATTTTGTTGTTTAGCTAATATGCTCATCGCTCTATTTGCTTCTTTTTGAAGAGTGGAATCCTGTGTCTCTTCAAATAAATAAAGCAAGGTACCGGGATAAAAACCGCTTGTCCACCAATCGGGGCCGCTGGTTTCGAAATAATTTTTATTTTTCACAAATGTCTTGGGAAACTTATCATCAGGGAGGTCTTCCATCATCAGTTTATATTGCGTAGCAGCATGCTTAAAACGCTGATCAATGGTTTCCGTTAACAATGTATTCCCTTTTGGCGCATTACGATTTATACGAGCCGCCTGTTGGGGTGTATTACATGCCATAATCGTAAACAGAAAAAAAAGATAAAGAAGGTTTTTTGATAAGATAGTTTTGCTCATATATAAAACAGTGTAATTATTTACAGGACATCTGTAAATAATTACACTTTCCTATAACGATTTTACAAGCCATTTGTTGTTTCAATTAACGTCCCATCCAACCACCGTCTACCGTCAGGATAGTGCCATGCACGTAGGCCGCCGCATCCGAGGATAAAAACACAATAGGTCCTTTAAAATCGTCTGGCTCACCCCACCTTCCAGCGGGAATGCGTGCCAGTATCGACTGACTTCTATCCCCGTCTGCGCGCAGGGCAGAAGTGTTATCTGTTGCAATATAACCAGGAGCAATCGCATTTATATTTACACCGCTTCCTGCCCATTCATTCGCAAATGCTTTAGTGAGCTGACCTACAGCACCTTTTGATGCTGCATATCCAGGTACATTAATACCCCCTTGAAAAGTTAATAAAGAAGCGGTGAAAATTATTTTACCGGATCCACGGGCAACCATCTCCTTTCCAAATTCACGTGTAATAATAAATTGGGCTGTTTGATTTATAGCGATGATTTCATCCCAATATTCGTCTGGGTGTTCCGCAGCGGGCTTCCTTAATATATTACCGGCATTGTTTACAAGGATATCTACTTGAGGATGATGTGTTTTTACCTCATTTATAAAATTGTAAAGCGATTGGCGCTGAGCGAAGTCGCATTGATAGGCATAAAACTTACGCCCTAGCGCAGAAACTTCTTGAGACACCTGGCTGTTTGTCAGCTCCAAAGAAGCTGAAACACCAATAATATCAGCTCCTGCCTCTGCCAAAGCAACTGCCATTGCTTTTCCAATACCTCGTTTACAGCCTGTAACAATTGCTAACTTACCTGTTAAATCAAATTTATTTAATGTGGACATATATTTACTTTATTGAAACTTTTAACGGATTTTTCAAATTATGCTGATATTGTAGCAAGTATTCCTCCCATGCTTTTGCTGATGTTATGTTGCCGGCCTTATCCCAAGCCCCTCCATTATAATAAATAAGAGGTTTACCTTTAGAAGCACTTAACAAGCTAAGCAATTGCCCTTCCGCTTTAAAACTTTTTTTAACCGGCTCTGCTGTTAAAACCCCCACACCTAACGTGCCATCAGCACCATGCGTTGGTTCCCAATAGGCCATTAGCCCTTGTTCGGCTTTTTCTATCGTCTCGCCTGCTTCATCGCGCAACACAATTCCTGCTACAACAGGTAGTGCTTCCTCTCCATCGTAATCATAAACAACTTCCACTTTATTTAACTGTGACCCTGCATCTAACGTGATAGTTTTTGTAACAGACACAGCCTTACCGCCTACATCCCAAGGTTCAAAAGTTAATTTGAAAGTACTTCTAAGCGGTCCGTTATCCAAGATTTCGTGCTGCCGATAATGTTTTGAATAAATTATTCTATCTTTCACAAAAGGTGCGATATCCCCTGCTCCCAATGTCATACCAACGGAATAATAATCTAATCCTTTCCCGTGATCCTTATGGTAATCGCCCGTTTTATACCATTCATCAACAACTAAAGCATCAGTTCTTTTTGCCCATATATCTGTTCCTTGTGCATCATCCGGCCTTCCTTCCAATGCTTTTCCATACATTCTAAAAGCAATTTTATCATTCTCCCAAGCGAAGTCATCAAAACGTTCCGGCACGTAACGCGCGAAAGTTTTAGCCCTTACCTTGGCGGGTTCGCCCTTATCGACTGTAAGTTGTACTTCACTATTCGCTGGGATTTCCACCCATATGAGTACATTTGCGATACTGTCCGTTCCTAATTTTTCAAGCTGGTAACTACATTCCTTTCCTTGCTCATCTATAATTTTAAAAGCATTTGAATGATTATAAGCTTGCTTAAATGCTTGAAAGGGTATACTGGCCACTTCCGCTCTTTTTACATTAGAAGGATTAGCAATTATAATTGTCTTATTGTGCTTATTCGCCGTGTTACAAGACATTAAGATCAGCGACATCAAAGCTATCAGCGTGCCCAAGTACCCCGTTTTTTCGATTTTTCCCACTTCTTTATTATCTATTTGTTAATTTTTATAAATACTCTTAACTGGTCGGCATGTAATAATTACCCCTTAGCAAAAGCTACCCTGTCTATCTCAGCTCGGTAATTGCACAAGCATCCATATCGCCATAATCCATATTTTCGCCAGCCATCCCCCAAATAAAGGTATAATTGGAGGTCGCAGCTCCGGCATGAACAGACCATGGTGGAGAAATTACAGCTTGTTCATTCTGCATCCAAATATGTCTTGTTTCTTGCGGCTGGCCCATAAAATGGCATACTGACTGACCTTGAGGCACCTCGAAATAGCAATATACTTCCATTCGTCGATCATGTGTATGAGCGGGCATTGTATTCCAAACGCTCCCTGTTTTTAATTCCGTCATTCCCATTTGTAATTGACAGGTCTTTACCACACTCGCCACTAATAATTTATTTATAATTCGATGATTAGCCGTCTCCAAACTGCCTAGCTCTACAATTTCTGCATCTGCCTTGGTAACTTTTTTGATTGGAAATACCTGATGAGCAGGAGCTGAATTAAGGTAAAATTTCGCGGGGTTACTCGCATCATTACTAGCAAACAGCACTTCTTCGTTTCCTTTTCCAACATAAAGAGCCTCTTTAAAATCAATGTCGTAAACATCACCGTTGATGGTAACAGTACCTGCCCCACCGATGTTGATTATTCCGAGCTCTCTTCGCTCTAAAAAGTAAGGCGCCTTCAATGCATCAATCGTTTCGAGCTTAATTGTTTCGCTAACAGGCATTACTCCTCCTGCTATATAACGGTCATAATGAGTATATACTAAATGAATCTTGTTCTCTTCAAAAAGTTTTTCAATTAAAAAATTCTTGCGCAAAGACTCCGTGTCCATCTGTTTCGTTTCATTAGGACTGGAAGCATAACGGGTTTCATACGTTGTAGCCATTTTAAATATATTTATTAAAACAATTAGATTAAGGGTTTACAAAGTGCTAATATACATTTATTAACAGACAAGCGCAAACGTTTACATTTTAGTTAGTTAAAAAATGCCTTTTAAAGGCTCATAAAGCAAATCTGATGGATAATTTGGAAATTATAAATACCACTCTTTATAGCGCTTCAGCGCTTCAAGAAAATAATAATCTGCATAAATAATAGGGATATCAATTTCTGAATTAAGCGGTAGAGCTCCTGTACTATGAGCAAGTAAGAATCCGCCATTTTCTCCCGTATCAGACCGATACGCACTGCTGGCTAAGGATCGGATCATTTGTTCGGCATTTTTTCTGTAAAACTCCTTCTTATTTCCCTCTACATACTGACCTAGCTCTAATAGCGCTGAGGCAATTAATGCTCCAGCAGAAGCATCACGGACTGTAAATGGCATAAAAGGAGCATCGAAATCCCAATAAGGTATTTTATCCTTTGGTAAATTTGGATGATTTAATATAAAATTTGCAATACCTTCTGCCTGTTTCAAATACTTTTTATCTTTAGTATCACGATACATCATTGTATAACCATATAAGGCCCAACCCTGTCCTCTGGCCCACGCAGAACTGTTAGCCGCTCCTTGCCAAGTAGCTTTTCTAATAACACTACCATTATCAGGATTATAATCTACTACGTGATAGGAACTATAATCTGTTCTAAAATGGTTTTTCAATGTTGTATTCGCATGTGTTTTGGCAATATCTTTAAATTTTGAATCCCCGCCATTGTCGCTTACCCAATTTAACATCTCCAGATTCATCATGTTATCAATGATTACTGGACACTCCCAATATTTATTTTTGTTCCAGGATTGTATTGCGCTTATACGTGGGCGATAACGGGTAGATAAAGATTCGGCAGATTGAAAAATGATATCTTTGTAAGATTTTTCTTTTGTAATACGGTAGGCATTTCCATAACTGCAGAACATCATAAAACCTAAATCATGATTACCTGTAAACGTTTTATTTGCTTCAATTACCTTAAGTGACCTTAGTGCCTCTTGATGTATTTGTTCATCTTTCGTTTGTTCATAAATTAGCCATAATGATCCGGGATAGAAACCACTACACCACCACTGGATATTTCTTGCATCAATTTTTCCAGTTTTTGGATCAAATGACTGAGGAAGTTTATCCGACGGAATATTCTTTGCCAAAACCTTATATTGTTCTTTTGCAAAGTTAAAATTGTCGTCGATCAAGGTTCGCATCTGAATTTCCTGAGCGGAAATTTTTGTTACCAGCAAGAATGCTAATAGTAATAAATTGAATTGTTTCATTTGTATGGTGCTTAATGGTTGGTTTCTTTGGCAAATAAGCAGGATAACCACCAATCATGTATATAAACATCAATACTTGGTTTTTTTGATGAGGGGGATAGCTTACTTATTGTAATGGCTAAAGTAAGCTATTTAAAAATGAAATGCAAACGATTACATCAAACAATCGATTGCATAAATTAATAACAAACCCGACTATGTTGTCATCCTTCTCACCATCGTTACAGGAACTATTTCTTTACGGTTTGTTTCGGCATGTTCCCTTGCATTTTTATCTTTCAATAAGTGCAAAAGTTTATACGCTACACGATGTGCCATCTCGTCTGGATGCTGATCAATGGTGGTAATAGGAGGAGAGATTATAGATGCACGAGGGTCATTAGAATATCCAATAATCTTCAGTTCTTGGGGAATTTTTATTCCTTGCTCACGTGCAAATTCAACGGCGGCAACGGCAGTGGTATCATTTGAGGCAAAGATAGCTTCGGGCACCTCGTCGCCTGCAAATATTTGCCTTAAGCTGTTCCATGCGTTCTCTGCTGTAAGTTCTTGGTAAAAACACCATTTTTTTGCCAATGTCACTTTCGCCTTTTTCAATACATGTTTTAATCCCTCTGTGCGCTCTCTATAGATACTACAACTTAATGGCCCGGAGATATACGCGATTTTACTGCATCCCATCTCAATTAGATGATTTCCGGCAATTACGCCTCCACGATAATCGTCACCTTGTATAATATGGGCGGGATAATCCTTTGTTGGAACACGGTCATAGAAAATTAGTGGAATTCCGCGATTAATAAATCCGTCGAAATGAGCATAGTTCTCTGTATAGAGTGCCAAAGACACCACTAAGGCATCCACTCTTGACGAATATAAGGTGTTCGCTAACTTTTGTTCGACAGCCACCGAATCATTTGATTGACAAACCATAAGACTATACCCTTCGTTCTGTAGTCTGTTTTGCAATGCCGTAATAAAGACCGCATGAAAGTACATGGAAATACGCGGCACAATTAATCCAATAATCTTGGATTTTTTATTTCGTAGAGATGAAGCCATGCTATTATGTCGGTAACCAAGTTCAATAGCCTTCTCTTTCACGCGTTTTCTGGTGGCTTCACTAATCCGCGGATTATCATTAAGTGCTCTAGAAACAGTTGCCGCTGAAACCCCTAAGGCTTTCGCGATATCTACGATACTTTTTTCCGTATTTTCGTTTTTATCTATCTTCATTTAATGGTTTATTCATTGGTTGTCGTTACATCTAATTTATGAAATTAATCTCTTTAAAATTAATCAATACTGTCCGGTACTTAATAAAACTAGGGTACAAGCATATACCGTGTCTATGCCCTTCTCTTTTGCTAATGCAACGAGTTGCGCATTTTCGGTACCCGGATTAAATATGATACGTTTTGGATGGGTATCCATAAGATAGCTGTAATACTGTTCCTGCAATTTAGGTCCAATGTATAATGTTACCGTATCGATGTCTTGTAACGGTTCAGAAGGCAGCTGAATTGGGACACCCGCCACGTCACCCTTTTTTATACCAATATTGACAATTTCGTGTCCAGCAGCTGTTAAACGGTGAGCAGCTAAATATGCATAACGGCTTGGATTAGGAGTAGCTCCAAGAATTAGTGTCTTTTTCATTGCTTCTGTCATTAGTTATTCGTTGTTGGTTATTTGTTATTCGTTACTAGTTGTTGGTTATTCGCTGTTAGTAGCAAGACTATATTAGTTGTGAGTTGTGAGTTACGAGTTGTGAGCAGATATTCGTTGCGAACTGTCAGCATTAGTTGTTGGTTATTAGTAATCAGACTCAAAAATTAATGAACACTACTTAAAACTTGACGATTCAACAACTTAACTATTAAACGATTCGACAACTTAACCAGTCAACTTAGCTACTCCACGCCTCAACTACCTGACGATTTAACCATTCAACTATTTAACGATTCCACTACTTAACGACCCAACCATCCATCACTCGCTCACTCAAACTACCCTAACCGCTTATCAACGTCTACCAATTTGCAAAACACAGTTCATGCCATCGATAGCTGCTGAAACGATACCGCCTGCGTAACCAGCTCCTTCACCACAAGGATAAAGCCCGATTATCTGGGGGTGTTGAAAAGTTTCTTTATCTCTTGGGATCCGAATTGGAGATGAGGTTCTTGACTCAACACCAACTAATACAGCCTCGTTTGTATAATATCCAGCCATCTTTTTTCCGAAGATAGGTAATGCGCCCTTCAGTGCTTTATGCACAAAGTTGGGTAATACATCGCCCATTTCAACCGACTTCACTCCCGGTTTATAAGAGTTAACAGGTAAATTAGATGAAAGTTTACCTTCCACAAAGTCAACCATGCGCTGTGCCGGAGCAACCATAAGTCCGCCACCTAGTTGAAAAGCTAAACGCTCTATATTTTTCTGAAAATCCAATAGCGCGAAGGGATCTCCTGTCGCTTCCTTAATGTCTTCCACATTTACTTGAACTACCGTTCCCGAATTGGCATACGGATTGTTTCTCTTGGAGGGCGACCATCCATTTACGACAATTTCTCCCTCATCCGTAGCACAGGGAGCAATTATACCCCCCGGGCACATGCAGAAGGAGAAGACCCCTCTTCCATTCACTTGCTCTACTAAGCTATAATATGCAGGAGGTAAAAACTCGCTTCTTACCGCACAATGATATTGAGCGCTATCAATTATTTCTTGCGGATGTTCTATTCTAACGCCTAAAGCAAATGGCTTCGCTTCCACGAGCCAGTTTTTCTTATGAAAAAGTTCAAAAATATCTCTTGCAGAATGGCCTGTTGCCAACACTATATGGTTAGCTTCCAACGTTTCTCCCGAAGCTAGCTGCACACCGCAAACTTTTCCAAACTGAACAGATATATCTGCAACCCGCGTGTTAAAATGAATTTCTCCACCACACGTTTTTATTTTTTCTCTTATTGCTTCTATAATATGCGGTAACTTATTTGTACCGATATGAGGGCGAGCGTCTATTAATATTTCGGTTGTTGCACCGTGCTCGACGAGCAACTGTAGTACTTTTTGTACATCACCCCGTTTATTAGATCTTGTATATAATTTGCCGTCCGAATACGTTCCTGCTCCCCCTTCACCAAAACAGTAATTAGAATCGGCATTGATTTTACCTTCTTTATTAAGAACGGCAAGGTCACGCCGCCTATCTTTAATCATTTTTCCTCTTTCCAGCACAATCGGTTTTAAACCCTGTTCGATACATTGTAAAGCCGCAAATAATCCCGCAGGTCCGGCTCCAATAATAAGTACAGGCGCTGCCGCGGAAACATTGGCATAAGAACGAGTCATCAATTCCGCTGTTGGCAGCTCATCAATGTAGACAATAACACGTAAGCGATAAACGACTTTTTTACCACGTGCATCAATGGACCTTTTTCTTACTTTAACCGAATTAATACTTGATATTGAAATATTTAGGTTTTTAGCCGATTCCTCTAAAATAAAATTCACATCAGAAATTTTCTCCGGAATGATGGCTATTTCAATTTCTTTTTGCATATTGTATTGCCCAGTTTTTATCTGAGATGTAACAAAGGTATAAATTTTGCTATCAAAGTATTAAATTGATCAACTATATTAAAAGAGACAGTAATGATTAAGAAATTTATTTTTGGATTAGTTGGCTTGTTTGCCACACTTTCTTTAAGCTCATGCGGGTATAACAGCATGGTTAAATTAGACGAAAATGTTCAATCTAAATGGGCCGAGGTAGAAAATGCCTATCAACGAAGGGCAGACCTTATTCCCAATCTTGTAAACACGGTAAAAGGCGCTGCCAATTTTGAGCAACAAACATTAACCAATGTTGTAGAAGCCCGGGCTAAAGCTACTTCCATTAACATTGACCCATCCAATTTAACCCCTGAAGCCATTAAGAAATTTGAAGATGCGCAGGGTGCTTTAACAGGTTCTTTAAGTCGTTTAATGGCTGTGGCAGAAAATTATCCAGAGCTGCGGGCGACTGAAAACTTTCAAGGCTTACAAGCACAATTAGAAGGTACAGAGAATCGTATTTCAGTTTCTAGAAGAGGTTTTAATGAAGCTACTCAACAATATAATTCTACTATCCGTTCTTTTCCAAATAACCTGATGGCAGGTATTTTTGGCTTCAAGTCGAAGGGATATTTCACATCGCAAGCGGGAGCTGATAAAGCGCCAGAAGTAAAATTTTAGAAAGGATTCACAGTCATTTAATTTACCCTTCTATGCTGTGGAACAATTGTATTGTATTTTAGACAAAGGATAAACAATGGATATTTTTAATAGTGAAGAACAGGAGCATATTTCACATGCAATAGGCTTGGCTGAGGCAAACACCTCCGGCGAAATACGCGTTTGCATTGAACGTACTTGTGAGCAAGATGTTTTGGAAAGGGCTGCTAGCTGCTTTAATAAATTAGGTATGCATAAAACGAATCTCCATAATGGAGTGCTTGTTTATCTTTCAGTAGATGATCATAAATTTGCCATCATAGGCGATACTGGTATTAACAATAAAGTAGAAGAAGGTTTCTGGGACACGACAAAAGAAAAAATGTTAGCTCATTTTAAATCTGGTGACCTCGTTAATGGCCTTATTGCAGGTATCACATGCGCGGGAGAGAAACTAAAAATATTATTTCCTTCGGCACATGATGATGTGAATGAATTGCCTAATGACATTGTTTTTATGAATCGCCAAAAATAAGCTGTATCTATGAGAGCTACTCGCCTACTGTTATTATCCTTCGTTATTCTTTTATTGCCTACATTCGTAAAAGCGCAAGACTTCCCCCCTCGTTCAACTACCTTGGTAACCGATTTTACAGGCACTTTATCTGATTCGGAACGCCAGAACCTTGAAAACAAACTGGTTGCTTTTGACGACAGCTCTTCTACACAGATTGCTGTAGTGATTATGACCTCCGTAGGAGACTACGACATTGCAGATTATGGCGTGCGACTTGCACAACAATGGGGTATCGGTAGTAAAGGGAAGGACAATGGCATATTACTGCTAGTTGCCAAGAATGATAGAAAGGTTACGATACAGACCGGTTATGGTGTTGAAGGCGCTGTGCCAGATGCTATTGCTTTTCAAATCATCAGACAAATTATTACACCGGCCTTTCGAGCTGGGGACTATTATGGCGGTATTAATAGAGCGACAGATGCTCTTATTTCTTACACAAAAGGAGAATTTAAGGCAGACCCGAAAAAAGGAAAGAGTGGAAGTGGCACCGGTAGTTTAATTATCATCGTTATTATCATTGCAGTTGTGATTAGCCTTATTTCTCGAGGTGGTGGTGGCAAAGGTGGCGGAGGGCAAGTAATTGGTGGCCGTGGTAGTTCTGATTTATTCTGGTTAACTTTGCTTGGAAGCGGATTGGGACGTGGAGGCCAAAGAGGCGGTGGAGGCTTCGGTGGAGGGAGTTTCGGCGGCGGCGGCGGGGGATTTGGCGGCTTCGGTGGAGGAGGTTTTGGTGGTGGTGGATCTAGTGGAAGTTGGTAGTAGGCGTAAAGAAGTGATGAACAATGAATTATGAATTATCGTGAGTGATGAGTGATGAACAATGATCAGTGGAGTAGTTAAATAGTGAAGTTGTTGAATCGTCAAGTTTTAAGTAGTGATTCGTAATTTTAGGACTTAAAATGAAGATTTTAATGCTCACAACTCGCAACCGGCAACTCACAACTAATAATATGCTTACAACTCGCAACTAACAACTGATAACTCACAACTAATATATGCTTAAAAGAGATTCTTTAACTGCGCAAATGCAGCAACTGAGCCATACCTTAGCCAAGGTTAAGCGCTTGATATTGGAAGATCAGGAGTTAAAAGCGCTTGAAGATGTCAACTATACGCTGTCTCATTATTATGGCGTAACAGAACAGGAAATGATTGATATGCCTGGTGATTTATTCACGGATAGGCTCCGTGAGCAACAATATAAAGCTGAAGAGTTAAATATGCTGGCAGCATTTTTGGATGAACTTGCCGGATTAAGTGACGATGGATTGACGCGCAAAAATCTTTGGGCGAAAGTAATATCAATTTATGATCTATTGGAGAAAGAATACCATATATTATCCTTTGAACACATTGCCAGACGAGATCTGTTAGCGAATGCTTTAGGGCTTTAATAGAAGCAATATCAAGGTAAATAGGAAGAATTAACTGAGAAAACTAATTTTAAAAATAATTACCTAATCGTTTAAAACTCTATAACTAATCAATAAAATTCTTAAATGATGAACCTCAAAATTGTTTTAATTATCATGTTATCGATGGCATATCAGTCATTACTTGCCCAGACAGGCGGCGATTTTAAGGCCATATACCCAGAGGGAAGGATACCCAATACAACGACTGGAAAAGTAAGACTAAAAGAAGAAAGTGTAATCGGCCAGGATGGGAAGGAACGTATATCTGGCGTGAGTATACCTACTATGCGTTATTACGCGCCAGATAAAAGCAAAAGCAAGGGTTCTGCCATCATTATATGTCCAGGCGGAGGCTATGCTATTTTAGCGATGAGCCACGAGGGTGATGAGATTGCCAAAAAATTTGCAGAAAATGGCATTGCTGCATTTGTTCTAAAATACCGCCTACCAAGTGATTTAATTATGGCTGATAAAAGTATTGGCCCTTTACAAGACGTGCAACAAGCTTTTAAAATTGTACGAGAGCATGCGACAACATATGACATTAAACCTAATAAGATAGGCATTATAGGTTTCTCCGCTGGTGGGCATCTTTCTTCTTCGGCTGGTGTTCACTATAATGATATAAAAATTGAAAATCTAAAAAACACCAGTCTACGCCCCGACTTCATGTTATTATTGTATCCTGTTATAAGTATGGATACAACGATTACACATGGAGGATCCAGAAATAATCTATTAGGCAAGCAACCAGATGAGGCTTTGGTAAAGTATTTCTCTAATGAAACACAGATTACCAAGGACACTCCTCCTACTTTATTAGTACACGCGGAAGATGACAAAGCAGTTCCTATTGCCAACAGTAAACGGTTTTATAACGCGCTACAGAAAAATAAAGTTTCTTCAAAACTTATAACCTACCCGCAAGGTGGGCACGGCTTTGGGTTGAACAATAAAACAACCGATGATAAATGGTTTGACCACGCACTGGAATGGTTGCACCAAGAGGGTTATTAGTTTTAGTTATTGGTTATTAGTAGCAAGACTATATTAGTTGCGGGTTGTGAGTATTGTTTTTCGTATCAAAGTACGTACCTAAGGATCACAACTTAACTACTCCACGATTTAACAACTCAACGATTTAACCATTCAACTAATTAACCTCTCAACGATTCACCGACATGATATCTTGATACTTGCTACTTTTCTACGAAAGCTTTTGAAAGGTTCGCCACCACAAATCTGGCATTTCGCCCTCAATAGCCATTAAATAATCTTCATATCTGCACGGAACCAAATGGAAGCGTTCATTCACTGATTTTGTATTAGGATAAGGTACTTGCATCCACCAGCGATCTGTTTTTTTACTTTTAATGAATATGAGTTCGTAGCTATCATCGTTTAATGATGCACGATAAGTCACATAAGAAGATTTAGGCTGTAATGGAAAATCCTTCTTCCGATTATAAAATCCATCGACAAAATACCATAACATTTGAGCGAGTAAGGTGGCCGTTTGGCCATTTTGGTCAAATGCCGGATTGAATTCATAAAACCCAATAGAGCTTAATTTATCACTCATTCCGGCATACCTAGATAGTTGACAAGCCTCTTCTCCATAAAAGCCGTTTGGTGAGGCATTTCCGTTTCCACAGGCATCAGTAGATCGAATAGCACCTATATCAAAGCTGAGCATATCTGCATTTCGGATTACGGGTTCCGCCTGATCTGTATGTCTGGCAAATAATCCCAGCCGATAAGAATCGAAGTACAATTTATCCATCGCTTTTAAGCTGTCTTGGCTTACGTAATAGGTTTGATAGCCGATATTACTATAATTAAACAAAAAATTTGGCTGATGAAGCATGATCTTTGTCAAATAGGTTTGAGAGTTCACCTCATTATCATCATCAACTTCTTCATCTAAATCAAGGTGAGAGTCAATTACCACAATATCGACCTTCTGTTCCAATTTTTCATATCCTTGGAATTGAGCGTACGTGACATCCTGTCCTCCCCCAATTATTACGGGAATTATATTTTTTTTTATTAATTCCTCTACAACAGTTTTTACTGCCACATAAGTGTCCTTTGCGGTATTACCAGCTTTGATATTACCGAAGTCTGCAATCTTTATCGCGTAATCTCCTTTGTGCAAACTATACAGTTTCTCCCTCACATAATCCGGTGCCAAGGAACAACCCTGATTATCTACAGCATTTCGATCTTCCATCACGCCTATAATTACTAAATCAAACTGCTCTTTCTCATGATCTGGAAATTCATCTGTAAAAACTTGTATATGTGTTCCAAGCTGACTGGTATAAAAACCTTTAGCGGGAATAAATTTCTGAATATCTACGGGAGCAAAAAAATCAACTAATGACATCTAATCGGAATTGAACTGTTGTATTTTTAATTAAAGTTTGTGCAAATATCCATTTATTAACTTACTTTTGAAAGTATTAATGATCAATCTAGCATAAAATAAGAAGTGATATTAGTTACTGGCGGAACAGGTTTTTTGGGTTCGACGCTTATAAGGCAATTACTTGCTCGCGGGCATCAGCTACGGGCAACTAAGCGCGACTCCTCTTTCATTCCCGCCGACATTGCCAATCATCATCATATACAATGGGTAACGGCTGATATTAATAATTTCTTTGAATTAAAAGATGCCTTTGAGGGAGTGACAAAAGTATACCATGGCGCTGCTCTTGTTTCTTTTGAACCTTCTGAAAAAAAAGCGCTCTTAAAAGTAAATGCCGAAGGTACGGCTCATATTGTAAATCTTTGTATACAACATAATGCCCGCTTACTTCATATAAGCTCAGTAGCCGCCATCGGAGGCCCGAAGCCGGGAACAGCCGAAGCAGATGAAAATGATATCTGGGAATTTGACGGTACGCAGCATGGCTATTCTATTTCCAAATATGAAGCCGAAATGGAGGTTTGGAGAGGTATTGTCGAAGGATTAAATGCCGTTATTGTTAATCCATCGCTCATCATCGGGCAGCAGGCAGGACATGAAAGCACTGGTGCTATTTTTAAACTATTAAAAGACGGACTTCGTTATTATACGACAGGTAGCGTCGGCCTTGTCGATGTAGACGATGTTGCAAGAGCTGCCATTGTACTAATGGAAAAAGAAGATATTCAAGCGGAACGTTTTATTATTAGCAACACAAACATGGGTTATCGAGAGCTTTTCTCCATATGCGCTAATTATATGGGTATTCCCGCACCAAGTAAAAATGCTACACGACCTATGTTAGGCATTGCGTGGCGAGCAGCTAAAGTCATGTCATGGTTTACCGGAAAAAAACCTGGATTAACGAGAGATACCGCGCATTCATCTTTAATGAAACAAGCTTTTTCGAATACAAAATTTAGGGAACGGTTGAACTTTACATACAAACCCTTAGATAAGACTTTAAAAGAAATATGCGAACATATATAAAACAACGTCAAAAAAGGAAATTCCGCAAAATCTGAACATTAAGCATTTAATAAAAGCAAAAAATGAAGCATTACTACATCATTGATTTCGACAGTACCTTTACACAAGTTGAAGCGCTTGATGAATTAGCCCGAATCTCTCTTGAACATCACCCTGCAAGAGAACTTATCTATAACGAAATAGAAAGACTCACCAACGCAGCAATGGAAGGGAACATCTCCTTTCGCGAAAGTTTAGCCGGCCGCGTTAAACTTCTTCAAGCTAATAAGTCCCATTTAGATAAATTAATAGCGATTTTAAAGAAAAAAGTTTCCTCCTCTTTTTCACGTAATAGAGATTTTCTTAAAGCCCATAACGAGGACGTGTTAATCGTTTCAGGTGGCTTTAAAGAATTCATAACCCCTGTAGTAACCCCATATGGCATAAAAACAGAAAACATTTATGCCAACACGTTTCTTTTTGATCCAGCGGGAAATATCATTGGCTATGATGAGTCAAATCCTCTTTCGGATGAAGGTGGAAAAGTAAAACTTTTAAAAACCATGGATCTTGATGGGACTATTTACGGAATAGGTGACGGTTATTCTGATTTTCAGTTGAAAGAATCTGGATTAATTGAGAAATTTTACGCATTTACCGAAAATATTGAACGCAAATCAGTCTCAGAAAAAGCAGATCACATCACGCCAAGTTTAGATGAATTTTTATATGTAAATCATCTACCAAGAGCCATTTCCTATCCAAAGAATAGGATACTATGTTTAATCGTTGGAGATGTTCCTGAGATTTCGGTGCACTTGCTTAGAAGGGACGGTTTTTCTATTCGCCATAAAGAAACACTAGAAGAGAAATACCTGAAAGATGTTGGAATGTTATTGATTGCAAATGGTATAAGTGTAAACAATGAGCAATTAAAACAAGCTGAAAAGCTAAAGACAATTGGCTATTTGGGAAATAGCAAAGGAGTCATAAATCGTGACCTATGCAATGAAATGGGTATTGTAATTTTTGACGATAAGAAAGGTAAAAAGCGCAGTGGAGAATTTATACCGAAAAGAATGGCTGATTTCATTAATAAGGGTGATACAGCTATGAGTAGAAATTTCCCTAACATGCAACTCCCAAGAATGCACCAGGCGCATCGTTTAATTCATATCCATCAAAATGTACCTGGAATCATGGCTCAAATCAATAATGTTTTTGCCGAACACCACATTAACATTGTAGCTCAATTTTTAATGACAAAGGGAAATATAGGCTATGTTATAACTGACATAAGTAAAGGATACGACGATAAATTATTAAAGGAGCTTAAGCAGATTATTACCACCATTAAGCTAAGAATATTGTACTAAAAAATTAGAGCCGATTAGCTAAAGCTAATCGGCTCTAATTTTTATAATAATTCTTGTAACTTACTATGCAATTCTTCACCGCGAAGATTTTTTGCAATAATTTTACCTTGCGGATCTATTAAAAAGTTTGCCGGGATACCACGTACACCGTATAATTTAGCCGCGGCATTATTCCAGAACTGTAAATCTGAAACCTGCGTCCAAGCCAATTTATCATCATTAATAGCCTTTAACCAAGCATCTTTTGCATTAGGTCTATCTAATGAAACCCCTAAAATAGTGAAGTTTTTATCTTTGAATTTATTGTAAGCGGCCACAACATTTGGGTTTTCCTGCCTACATGGCCCACACCAACTTGCCCAAAAATCGATCAATACATATTTTCCTTTAAAAGACGATAATGCCACTGGTTTACCCGTAGTATCGTTCATGGTAAATTCCGGTGCAGCAACGCCTATGCTGGTACCTTTTGCTACAGAAAGCAGCTCTCCGTACTCTGCACCAATTTTACTAGTTTGCACATCTTTCGAAAGACCGCTATACAATTTTTGCGCCTTTTCAAAATCTCTATTCGGATCTATGCCAGAACGCAAGGTGTACATACTAACCAATGAATTCGAATGCTCTGTAATAAAACGCTCCAATATATCCTGCTGCTTTGTTTGTAATGCCTCATAATGCTGTTCAAATTCTTTCTGAAATGCTTCTGTAGCCCTTGTTTCATCCGACGCTCCATAGTACATAGCCATTACCGCTGCTTCATCCCCTTTAATAGCGCTCATCTCTTTATTTAATACTGCCTGATCTTTATTGAGGGAAGTACCCCCCAAAGAGGCCTTAGCAAGCGAATCATCTGACGTAACTGTAATCTCGCCCTTTTCCAAGTATATAGGCAATAAATCCGGTGCCTCTAATTGCATGACCGGTTCACCTTTGTGTGCCATTACGAGTACCGCATTAGCCGGATCTTGCACCGAACCTTTAAACGTAAATGCTCCATTAACAATAGCAGCCGAATCGAGTTGATTTGCACCATTAAGTCTATAAGATATATACGCTTTTGCAGGCGCATTTAAATTTCCAACTTTTCCTTTGATAACATAATCCTGTTGCGCATTCACAATCGCAGGTAATGCTAATAATGTTCCTAAAATTATTCTTTTCATCTGTTTATTTTTTGTTCTTACTTGGTCAGATGGAGCCTTTGATGATTAAACCCCGAAGGGCTCATGAACACAAAAGCCACCTTAAAATCTGTGAATAAATAATCATTACCCTGTGTATTTAACAATTATTTTAATCATATCGGGTTCATTTGAAAGTATTCTTAAAACCGCCGAGCATTTTATAAAAATCGCTCAATTAATTATGTCTACTCCACGAATTCATGCAGTCTTCTACAAATGTAACATTTAAAATTTCTTAAGCTAAATAGTTAACAATTATTAACGAAAACACCGTTAGCATCGATTATGAAAGGAGTTGAAACTTACTTAGTAGCAGCTAATGTTGCTTATTTGTTTTTAAGCTGTGTCTAATCAACTTTAAACAGTCGCCAAGTATTTGCCTTGTTTTCTAATTTTTCCTAACTTGCACTTCTACAAAGTATATAAAAATTTTACAGTGGGACATCCGTATAATATTGAAGTAGAGTTAACACAAAACTCACAGTTGGAAAAGGTTGATTTTAACAATCTTAAATTTGGACAGATTTTATCTGATCATATGTTGGTAGCAGATTATGATGATGGTGAATGGAAAGAAGTCAAAATTGTTCCTTATGGCAACATAAGTTTAAGTCCGGCTACATCTGCCTTGCATTATGGGCAAGCAATTTTTGAGGGAATTAAAGCATATAAATTTGAAGATGACCGTGTAAGTATCTTCAGACCAGACAAAAATTTTGAACGCTTTAACAAGTCGGCTTTACGCTTGGAAATGCCGGCCGTCCCAAAAGAAATTTTTATTGACGGCTTAAAAAAACTCATTGATATTGATCGGAATTTTGTACCTAATACCGCAGGCGCTTCCCTATATATCAGGCCCTACATGTTTGCCACAGAGGCGGCATTAGGAGTACACCCTTCTAAATCTTATAAATTCGTAATTATTACCGGGCCTGTAGGCGCTTACTATAATAAGCCGCTTCGTGTTAAAGTAGAGACTTTCTATACGCGCGCTGCTGCCGGCGGTGTTGGCTTTTCTAAAAACGCAGGGAATTATGCCTTAGCGTTATATCCTACAAAGCTGGCCCAAGACGAAGGTTTCGATCAATTAATCTGGACCGATGCCAAGGAACATAAATATGTAGAAGAAGCCGGTACAGCAAATCTCGTATTCATGCTTGGCGACACATTGGTTACTCCTGGATCAGACACTGTTTTACAAGGTGTTACTCGTCATAGCATTATGGATATTGCTAACAGTTGGGGCATAAAAACCGAAACACGAGACGTTAGTGTGAAAGAACTAATTGACGGCATTGAAACGGGACAGGTGAGCGAAGCTTTTGCCGCCGGTACTGCCGCCACACTTACCCCAATCAGCGAAATAGGATTTGAAGGAAAAGTTTACAAATTAAGTGATCCAGAAACTAGAACCTTCTCCAATAGGGTAGTGAATTATCTTAATGACTTACGTTATGGTAAAATTGAAGATCCTTTTGGATGGAACTTTATTGTAGAATAGCTAAATTTAGGCATTGTGAACTGTATTCGCAATGCCTAAATGATATTACTTTTCGTCCTTTTGTTCTTTTTTCTTAAAAATTCCTTTAAAAAACTTCTTCAATTTACCCGCGGTTTTATCTGCCTCCTCAGCAGTGTTCATCAGTTTAGCTTCGCGTTCTTTTGTTACCCCTACACTTGCTTTTACCCCTTCAAATAAGCTCTTCCATAAGAAATTAAAAAAGGAAGATGTTAGTGGCCTCTTATAATAAACAGGGCCCGGGTGGAACTTTTCATTCGCATCAGGGTTACTGTCGTTTATAATAAATTTATTTGTCAGTACCGAAACAATATCATTTTTAGCTTTACTTCCGTCTTTATCCTTTAAAATCACCTGTACTGCTAAATTATTATAGTAAAAATAAACGTTACCCCTTGCCTTATATGTGTCGGCCTTTACGTCAAAACTTAACTTTCTAAAGTGTCCTGAACTTACTTCTATCATTGCCAAGGGTTTCGTTAGCGGATTCAGCGAGCGTGCATTCATATTTGTTAATGCCCCTTTGTAAGTAAATCCCCCTAACCTGTCTAACATATCAAAAGAGAAGTGGATATGTAAATTTCCGTTATCCATAAACCTTGAATGTATATTCGCGGTTAAGAACCTGTTCTTAGCAAGCGCTACAGAGTCATTAGTAACATTATGAAAAACACCTTTCGTGTTATTAAAAGTAACTTTTCCTGTTTGTGCTGTTTTGCCATTATGTTCAACATAACTTATCAGCACATCCTTTAGCAGTAAAGTGTCTATTTTTAGCGGCAAAGCTAATTTTCTTAATTGTTGATGAGGATACTTAGCAATTTTTTCTGTCTTTCTTTTGCTTGGGTAAGCCGTATTATTATAGATCTCTACCCTCGAATGCCCCAGCGTAACATTATTGGCATATAACTTCTGTTGTTTAAGCAATTTAAAAAGATCTATACGGTTAATACTTATCGTATCAAACTCCAATTCATACCTTTCCTTTGCATGCTTTGTTTGTTTGTAAAAATCGACTTTATTATGCCGCGGCATCATCTTTAGTCCGTTTACTACCACACTTCGACTAGCCGATTTAAAATGAATACCCTTTAAATCTATATAATATAAGCTATCTCCCGTAGCTATACGGTAATCATCCATCTTAAAGTCCACCGAACGCGCATTATAAAAACGCATACTATCCACCTGCGAGGCCGAATCGACCCGTAAATCATCCACATTAATATTTACGTTCTTTAACTTTGTTATTTTTTCTTTGGCTTCATTGCGATTGGTATAGATTACATTAACATTTTCAAAAGCTATGTTATCAATTGTCAATTCATTTAAAATTTTTGATATTTTTTGATATAGCGTTCGTTTATCTTTTGGTTGAATAGTATCGTTATAGATCTGCGTTTCATTAATAACCTTAATATCCGGATTCTTTATTATTATCTCATCAATATTTAATTTACGCATTGTATAAATTCTTTTAGGATGAAAATTATTGATATCAAGTTGCGCTACTGAAATGTCATACAGATTGTCCGGAGCCTTACGCTGGGCTTTTAAAAGTTTATAAACAGCGGTATCAGGTATTAATTTGAAATTATGCAAATGGGCATTACCGGTAACTAGATTAAAATCCAAATCGTCGTATTCAACACGATAAAGGCTGTCGCTCGAGCTTAATATAAGTGCATGCACTTTTTCATTTAGCAAAGACCGCCAGTGATTGCTTAGATACCAAAATCCCGCAAAGAGCACTAAAAGGAGCGTTACGAAAACACCAATAATCCATTTCCAAAAAGGTCTCATAGAATGACTTTAAAAAAATATTAAACATTGCATACCCCACACCATTAAAGATTTGAAAATCTCTAACTATTTGGAAGTCCTAAATTAAATTTAAACCCTGTATAAATAGATTTCCACATTAAATTAAAAAAAGTTTTTTCTTGCGGATGCTCATAAATAAGATTAGCAATTCTTGGCTTATCTTCTTTCTTGGACGGGTTATCACTTTTAATCCCGATCCAATTTACAAAAAGAGATAAAAAGCCTTTTTTCTGTATCTTCCCGCTGCTGGCCTCCAATATGGCTATTTTTAAATCATTATATAGCAACTCGGTATTTACCTTTGCGTGATATCTATCTGCATGCACATTAAATCTCACCCCATGAATATAGCCGTCCTCGGCTTTCGCTAACGCTATTGGAACCAATAATTGGTTATAAAAATGTGCAGGTGCGCCTGCTAAAGATCCGTTAAAATTAAACCGTCCCACTTTACTTGTCATATCAATATTTAGGTGAAGAGACAACTTTGGTTTTCCAAGAAAATAGGTTTCGAAAGAGCCCTTAATCCAATTATTTTTTTTCAGTTGAACGACATCATTACTCACATTAAATAAGGTCCCCGTAAGGTTTGCAAAGACAACAGTTCCGGCCTGTTTTGATTTAGGGTTTAGCTCCTTATAATAAACATCGGTGTTATTGATTCTTACAGTATCAATCGTTAAGGGTAATTGCAGTCGCCGAAAAGCAAACGCTGGGAAATTATTTACAGCCATTGTTTTTTTCTCCCTCATACCTTTATCTGCAAAAACACGTACAGTAGCTTGGTCAAGTTCCATGCTTTGTACCGGCAATCTATCATGCATTTCCAAATATTTAAAATCTATATTCTTTATCATTATTTTGGGATAAATCATATCATATCTATCTTGCTTGGAAGGCAATTTCGCTGAAAACTCTTCTTCGGTATAAGCGGGAATAATTTTAAAAGTGTCTATTTCTACTTCCTTTTTTTTAGTCGAGAGTTCAAAATTGCTCACACTAAACGAATACAATCCATCTTTCGTTTTATAAGCTATATTTTTACCATATACCCGAATATTCCTTGCAAAAAAACAACGTGAAGTATCATTAATGGATGTATCTAAATCAATATCGGTAAGCTCGAGATTTAATCCACTTAACCTGCCGCGATTATCTTTCAGGCGATCTTTTCCCCAAACGGAGCGATAAGATAAACCGGCTATATGCAGCTTATTAATATTACTTTTTTGAAAGATCGTTGGCAATTGGTCTATTAATTTCATGCTCTTTTTCTCTTTTACCATGCCTTTCATTTGCAAAACAGTAATTTCCGGTTTTAAAATATTGATTGATTTGATTTTTAGCTCCTTGTGTAGAAAGAGCTTCAATACATTAAGACCGCTAATATCAATGACCTCGACCCATATCTGAAAGAGGCGGGTGGCCTTTTTTATCTGCTGCGCTTGATTATGAATCGTTGTATCAGGAATAAGCTTCACATTAGATAGTTTCATTTGCCCATTAAGCAAACTCACCTTCATTGAATCAAAGGTCAATTTATACACACCATCACTTTTTTCTTTTACGGTAGCCTTGAGCAAACTAGGCATCCTGTTTTGCAGGATATAACCAGCTATTCCCAGAGAAATTATAAAAAAAAGCACTACACTGACAAACCAAAAAAACACCTTTTTTGAGGTATTCAGCCGACGATAAAATTTTATCATAGTAAAATTATCTTCATATCTAATTTAATTATATTCTTTACAAGAAACAAATAAGATATCATATTGTTCTGACCTTGATACCAAATCTTTCCAGTTCAATCATTCTAATGCAAACTGACAAACTGTCATTAAAAACAAATATTTTTTGTACTTTTGTAACCTTAAATTAAGAGGTATGCTAGATACACAGATAAGTTTAAAAGAGCACGATGAATCTCGCCAAGGAGAAGCATTAATATTGGAGGGAGATAAAGAGAAATTGAGCGGACGTAAACTTTACATAGAAAGTTATGGTTGCCAGATGAATTTTGCTGACAGTGAAATAGTTGCTTCAATTTTATTAGACAAAGGATTTGAAACCACTTCAGACTATAAGGAAGCAGATGTGGTATTTATTAATACATGTTCTATTCGCGAAAATGCAGAACAGCGTGTTCGCAACCGTTTAAAGGAATTTGAATCGGCCAAATCAAAAAAACCAGGAATGATAGTAGGGGTACTTGGTTGTATGGCAGAACGTTTAAAGTCTAAATTTTTAGAAGAGGAAAAATTAGTAGATGTTGTAGTTGGCCCGGATGCCTACCGCGATCTTCCTAATCTTATAGAGAAAGTTGATGATGGTACCCGCGCGGTGAATGTCTTGCTTTCACGTGAAGAGACCTATGCCGATATCAGTCCTGTACGGTTAAACACCAATGGCATTACCGCTTTTATTTCGATTATGCGTGGCTGCGATAATATGTGCTCTTTCTGTGTTGTTCCTTTTACTAGAGGCCGCGAAAGAAGTAGAGATCCTTATTCTATCGTTAAAGAGGCGCAAGAACTGTTTAATGACGGATATCGGGAAGTTACCTTGTTGGGACAGAACGTAGATTCATACAAATGGTCTTTAAGCGAAACCGAAAATAACCAGGACGAAACTGTCATTACTTTTGCCAAATTATTGGAGATGGTAGCAGCAGTGGATCCGCTGTTACGAATAAGATTTTCGACGTCCCACCCTAAAGATATCACAGATGAAGTGCTTCATAGCATGGCTAAGCATGAGAACATCTGTAATTATATTCACCTTCCTGTGCAATCTGGCAATAGCAGAGTGTTAGAATTAATGAACCGAACATATAATAGAGATTGGTATATTAACCGTATAGATGCTATTCGCAGTATCATTCCTACTTGCGGAATTTCTACAGATGTCATTACAGGTTTTTGTAGCGAAACAGAAGAGGAACATCAAGATACTTTATCCATTATGGATTACGTTAAATATGATTATGCGTACATGTTTGCGTATTCAGAGCGCCCCGGTACACTTGCTGCCAAGCGCTACGAAGATGATATTCCGGAGGAAATAAAAAAACGCAGATTAACGGAAGTCGTAACAAAACAACGGGAACACAGTCATTATAGATTAAAAGAGCAAGTAGGAAAAACACATAAAGTGCTTATCGAAGGGTTTTCTAAACGATCGGATAAAGACTATTGCGGTCGTAATGACCAAAATGCCATGGTAGTTTTTCCAGTTGATCCGAGATTTAAAGTAGGCGACTACGTTACTGTAATGGGACTAGATTGCACTTCTGCAACTTTAATCGGAAAAATTATTGATTAAACAGAAGAATTAAGAAGCAGCTTTATAAGTAATAAAACACGCAAGACTAATAAATGGACATCCAAGATATAAAAAATAGATTTGGGATAATCGGCAATTCACCATTGCTAAATAGGGCAATAGATGTAGCTCGACAAGTTGCTCCTACAGATATTTCTATTTTAATCACAGGAGAAAGTGGGAGTGGTAAGGAAGTATTTTCTCATATAATCCACCAACTAAGCAGCAGAAAGCATGGGCCATTTATAGCGGTCAACTGTGGTGCAATTCCTGAAGGAACAATTGATTCAGAGCTTTTTGGCCATGAAAAAGGCTCCTTCACGGGGGCTCATGAAGCACGTAAAGGATATTTTGAAGTAGTTGATGGAGGTACTATCTTTTTAGATGAGGTGGCAGAGCTACCTTTAAATACCCAAGCGAGGCTGTTACGCGTGCTGGAATCGGGTGAGTATTTAAGAGTAGGTTCCTCAAAAGTTCAAAAAACGAATGTCCGTGTGATTGCTGCCACAAATGTGGACGTTTATGATGCTGTTAAAGATGGAAAGTTTCGTGAGGACCTATATTACAGATTAAATACGGTTCCCTTACGAATTCCCCCTCTGCGCGATCGTAGAGAAGATATACATTTACTTTTCAGAAAATTTGTTGCAGATTTCACGGATAAATACAGAAGTCCGAGTATACAACTAACGGAAGATGCCCAGCAAGCGCTAAGCAATTATAGTTGGCCCGGAAATGTTCGTCAGCTGAAAAACATTGCGGAACAAATAGCGGTATTGGAAAGAGAACGAAATATAACAGGTCAAATCTTGCAAACCTATCTTCCCGTAGAACGAACGAATACCTTGCCTATGCGCTTGCCGAATAAGAACAATGAGGATTTTTCTGAAAGAGATTTACTTTATAAAGTGCTCTTTGATATGAAGAAGGATATGGTAGAGCTCAAAAAATTGGTTGTTGAGTTATTAAAAAACGGCATTGATTCTAATGCCATTTCTGATAGCTCCCCTTATTTGAATCAACTTTATAGGGAAGTACAACCAGCAACGAGCGCTTCCAACGAAAATTTTTCACCGCTCACCATTCATCAATCAACAGCAGAAAAAGAGAACTATGAAATTGCGCCACACGCAGAAGAAGTAGAAGAATCCTTATCATTGGTTGAGAAGGAGTCGGATTTAATTAAACGTGCCTTGAAGAAATACAAAGGAAAGCGAAAATTGGCAGCACAAGAACTTGGAATTTCTGAGCGTACATTATATAGAAAGATAAAAGATCTAAATTTAAGTTAGCACCTGTCAAGTATGCGTTTACGCGTGGGAGCTATAAAGGGAAAAAACATGTTTAAATACCTGAAAACTACGTTGCTACTATTACCGTTGCTTTTTTTGCAACAGTCTTGTGGTGTATATACATTAAATGGCTCTCTCATACCAGAAAATATGAAGACATTTAATGTTCAATTTTTCGAGAATTCGGCGCCAATTGTTGTCCCCAATTTAAGTCAGCAGTTTACAGAATCGTTAAGAGAACGTATTCGCAATCAATCGCGACTAAGCCAAACAGATGGTGATGCAGATGCTATATTTGAGGGGCGTATTACTGGCTATAGCATTGCTCCTGCCGCAGTTGGTGGAGCAAATGATCGCGCGCAGGCAAATAGATTGTCTATTACAGTTAGCGTAAAATATGTTGACGCCATAGAACCTGACAATAGTTTTGAGCAAACGTTCACCCGGTATCAGGATTTTACAGGAGTGGTTCAAACAGTAGAACAACAGTTGATCCAGGATATAAACAGGATGTTAACAGAAGACATCTTTAATAGAGCATTTGCAAACTGGTAAGTTTATCATAAAAAGTATTTATTGTGGAACATCAAACGCTACTGCTGCATAAATTTAATGGTATTTTGGAAGATCCGGTTCAAGCAAATACTGAAGAATTAACACTATTGCTTGAAAAACATCCTTATAGCCATGTTTTCCAGCTACTAGAAGCAAAGAGATCTGCCTATATACCTATAGAAGACAGTACATCCGTTTTTAATAAAGCTTCTTTATATGCTAAAAGTTCGGCGCAGCTATATAGCTATATCTATTCCCCGAGTATTAATGATCCGAAATTTCAACAAGAAGAGGCCGTTGCCAAACTAGATCAGCTTTTAAGTAACCGCATAGAAGAAACGATTGCGCCTGAGGCCTTGGTGACAGACATTGAGGACGACGAGCTGCATTATATGACAAATGAAGAGGAGATGACAGCTCTGATTACGATCGATTCCAATAAGGCGGAGAGTGCAAATACCCGGGAAGATGTGTCTAAATATGACGATGACTTAATGCCTTATACTTTTGTTTGGTGGCTTCACAAAACCAGGTTGGAACATGCTGACACCTATCAACCCTATGCTCCAAAGACGAAGCCTTCACTAAAGTATCTTACCGAAACTGTCAATGACATTGTATTAGATCAGCAGATCCGTGAAAATATATTTCACTTGCAATCTCCTGAGGACAAGCTAAGTGTTAAAGACGGAAGTAAGACCGTTGCTTTTAAAGTTTCTCATCAAACAGACGATATTATTGAACGCTTTATAAAGGAAGAGCCTCAAATAAAGCCGCCGCAAGCAAATAAAATAACACTGGAAAATAAAGCGCGTCAAAGTGCCGAAGATCAGTCAACATTTGTATCGGAAACATTAGCACAAATTTATGCTGAACAGGGCCTTTTTCATAAGGCTATTGACACTTACATGAAATTAAGTTTGAAATATCCCGAAAAAAGTGTTTATTTTGCCGACCGTATAAAAGACTTAGAGAATAAAATTAATTAATAACAATAAAGAAATGTATACATTATTTATAATACTTACCATTTTAGCTTGTGTGCTGTTGGTATTCATCGTTTTGATTCAAAATCCTAAAGGTGGGGGATTAGCGTCAGGTTTCGCCGGAACCAATAATCTTATGGGTGTACAACGTACAGGAGATATCCTTGAAAAAGGCACCTGGATTTTAGTAATAGCGATCATGGTATTCTCACTATTAATAAACATTACCAACCCAGGCATGAGCTCAGGCAGTGGTAGTGGTTTAAAACAGCAAATTACGCCTACCGCGGCTCCTGTATCGCCACTTCCTGGTTCTGCAACCAAACCAGTAGCACCACAGGGAGAAAAGCCTGCAACTACTGATACGACTAAGTAAAATAACCGCTATAAAACGCAAGAGGGTTCCAAGTTTTTGGAGCCCTTTTGCGTTTTTATATGCTGACAAATATTCAGCTAAGCTGACACACTGAAAAAGTATTTGGTTTTTTTTCACCAAGTAAATGAAAAAATGACAAGAATTTTCATCTCTAAAGGTTTGGCATAATTCATGAACCGTTAATTCCCGAAACGTTAATCTAGTATAAAACAGTAATAATATTTATTAAAAATTATGGCATTAAGTATCAAACCGATTGGAGACAGAGTGGTAGTAGAAGCTGCTGCTGCTGAAGAGAAAACCGCATCAGGTATCTATATCCCTGATACCGCTAAAGAAAAACCACAACGAGGAACTGTTGTTGCAGTTGGTGAAGGCAAGAAAGACGAGCCTGTAACCGTTAAGGTAGGTGATGAAGTTCTATATGGTAAATATGCCGGAACAGAAATAACCTATGAAGGGAAAGAGTATTTAATTATGCGCGAATCTGACATCTATGCTATCCTCTAAATAGATAGATATTATTGAATAGATTAAAAAGAAATTCATTCTTAAAATAACGTATAACAACAATTGTACGCAATTTTAAAATTTAAAAATTATGTCGAAACAAGTTAAATATAATGTTGAAGCCCGTGATGCTTTAAAAAGAGGTGTTGACATTCTAGCCAATGCTGTTAAGGTAACCTTAGGTCCTAAAGGTCGCAATGTAATTATTGAGAAAAAATTCGGTTCCCCCGCTATTACCAAAGACGGTGTTACTGTTGCTAAGGAGATTGATTTAAAAGATCCATTGGAAAATATGGGCGCTCAAATGGTAAAAGAAGTGGCTTCCAAAACTGCCGATCAAGCTGGAGATGGAACTACAACTGCTACCGTTCTAGCACAAGCTATTGTAACAGCTGGTATTAAAAATGTTGCAGCCGGTGCAAACCCTATGGATTTAAAACGCGGTATTGACAAAGCTGTAACGGCAATTGTTCAGAGCTTACAAAAGCAATCGCAAACAGTTGGTGAAGACAACAACAAAATCAAACAAGTTGCTACGATCTCTGCTAATAATGATGAGATAATCGGTGAATTGATTGCTGAAGCAATGGAAAAAGTTGGTAAAGATGGTGTCATTACTGTTGAAGAAGCAAAAGGAACAGAAACAGAAGTAAGAACTGTAGAAGGTATGCAGTTTGATCGCGGTTATCTTTCTCCTTATTTTGCTACTAATACAGAGAAGATGGAAGCTGAATTAGAAAACCCTTACATATTGATTTATGATAAAAAAATCAGCAATATGAAAGAGTTGCTTCCAATTTTGGAAAAACAAGTTCAAACAGGCAAACCATTATTAATTATTGCTGAAGATTTAGATGGAGAAGCTTTAGCAACCTTAGTGGTAAATAAAATTCGCGGGTCTTTGAAAGTAGCAGCAGTTAAAGCTCCTGGCTTTGGCGATCGTCGTAAAGCAATGTTAGAAGATATTGCTGTTTTAACAGGCGGAACTGTAATTTCTGAAGAAAGAGGATACAAATTAGAAAACGCTGAGCTTTCTTACTTAGGTCAAGCTGAAAAAGTAGTTGTAGATAAAGATAACACAACCATCATTAACGGTTCTGGGCAAACGGAAGAGATTAAAGCTCGAGTAAGTCAAATTAAAGCTCAGATTGAATCTACTACATCTGACTACGATCGCGAAAAATTGCAAGAACGTTTAGCTAAATTAGCTGGCGGTGTTGCCGTTCTTTATGTGGGTGCTGCTACTGAAGTAGAAATGAAAGAGAAGAAAGACCGTGTAGACGATGCTTTACACGCGACTCGTGCAGCAGTTGAAGAAGGTATCGTTGCTGGTGGTGGCGTAGCATTTATTCGTGCAATTGAATCCCTTGAAAACCTAAAAGGTGATCATGAAGATGAGACTACTGGTATCAACATTATCAAACGCGCAATTGAAGAACCATTACGTACTATCTGTAACAATGCAGGTGTTGAAGGTTCTATTATTGTACAAAAAGTGAAAGAAGGATCTGGAGATTACGGCTATAATGCACGTTTTGACAGATTTGAGAACCTTATCAGTGCTGGTGTAATTGATCCAACTAAAGTATCTCGTGTTGCATTAGAAAATGCAGCTTCAATCGCAGCTATGTTGTTAACTACTGAATGTATATTAGCAGACGAGCCGGAAGAAGATAAAGGTGGTGCTGGAGCTCCTCCAATGGGTGGTGGCATGGGTGGTATGATGTAATCATCGTTATCCCCTATTATAAACAGAAAGTCCGTTGTTTAGATTAAACAACGGACTTTCTGTTTTTTCGTAATAAATAATAATCGAACTCAGGTTAGTAGGTTTCACTATCCGGTGGAATTCCAAAATCATAGTTATCCATATTGCCGGCCCTCCTTCTAGCAGTATTATTATGTGCAGGTTTCTTCTTTATCCAAGAGGTTATATTATCTATGACACTTGCCAATCGATCTTTATTCAAAAAACCAGCTGCTTGACTGGAAAGGAGGCCCATGATAATTCGTTTCAAGTATCCAGCTTTTCGAAAGAAGATACGGTTAATCAAAAAAGGCAGTCCTACCCGCAAACTTTTTGTAAGCCAGTCTTCATGAAAACCATCGCCTCCTTTAACACCGAATTTGCTGAGAATATTGCTTGTCGGAAGAAAAGAAAAGATATTTTGAAAAAAATGCATCGGCTTATTAATCTTCTCTTTCAAAAGACCATATTGATTCCCTAAATAGGCTTCCTGCTCAACTTTCAGATTTTTGAGTCTAGCAATTTCTTCCTTAAGTTCATTCAGATTAGTAATTTTCTTCTTCATCGTCATCATCATCATTACGTAAGCGCATAAAAATACGAACACACATATTTGCGATCATTGTCTTTATTGTGTTCCTAAAAATCGCTACCAGTATTATTAACAAAATAAAGAGCGCTCCAGTAAGAGCAAAACCCAATGCATAACTATTGAGCAATTCTCCTATAAAAAAAGCTAAAGCCATGCTCAGATAGAATACAACGAAAAAAGCGAAGAGAAGACTGATAATACTAACAGTCATTCCAGGAAGGATCTTGGAGATGCGTCCTACGAATTTTAGATAAGCTAAATCCGCATGATTTTCTACATATTCTTTTAGCTTTTGGATTACATTCTTAATTGAAAATTTATTATCTTCCATAGACCGTGTATTTCCATTATAGATGCATTCAACCGCGTCTTAGCATCTATAATGGATGTTGAATTATCCTTCTATAATGGATATTGAATTTATATTCAGGCGTGTTCTTCGAGTGCTTCTTCTACTTCAGCCTCTCCTTTGTTTACTTTTGACTTCACTGTAGAAACCAAGCGCTCCTTCAGATCATTAAACTGTTCAACCTGTTCAGCAGTGCGTTCTTTAATAGCATCTCCCAGGTCCTTTAAAGAGTCGCTTAATTTATCTCTTGTATCAGATCCCTTTTCCGGAGCAAATAAAATTCCCAATGCTGCACCTGCGGCCAAACCTGCCAATAAAGCAGCTACTACTTTTCCATTATCCTTCATGATGTTAAAAATTAAATTTTATGTTACTAATTAATGTTAAAACAAAGGCAACTGATTGTGACCTCTTATAAATACAATATTATATAGCAAACTGTTTGCCAACAAGCTATTCTTCGGCTATTTTTTTTCTATATCGAACCTCTGCCAGCTTATTTGTTTCATATATTTTCACGGTTATCAAAAAATAAGATAAAAGTAAAGGACCGAAAACCAGTCCCATAATTCCAAATACGGGGATTCCTATGATAACACCAATTATAGTAATAATAGGATGTATATTCCCCACCCTTTTTGCAATCACCAAGCGAAGCACATTATCTATATTAGAGACGAACAGCAATCCCCACAAGAGCATTCCAACAGCATTAAACGTATCGCCGCCTACTAATTTAATGATACATGCCGGAATAAACACCATGGGTGCACCCACTACCGGTATAAAGGAAAGAATTACACATATAACTCCCCAGAATAGGGGATCAGCAAAATCAAAAATCCAGTAACCAAATGATACAGCCGTTCCTTGTATTAGGGCAATCAAACCTTGTCCTAATATGTTCGAATAGGTAATATTCCGAAGTTCGATTCCAAATCTTACAGCATTCTCATCTCTAAAAGGAGCATACTTTAGCAAGCCCTTCTCAAATTCGCGATAGCTCACAAATAAAAAATACAACAGAAAGTACATTACTGTTAAGTCCAGCAATAAATTTGCTGCTCCTCCCAAAATCGATGTGAGCAAATTACCAGCATACGAAATACCTTTCTGCAGATTGTCAGCTATCAAATCTGGTTGTTGTAACTTGTCTCCCAGAAACTCATTAATGCTATCAATAACCCGCTTAATTTTCTCTGGATTTCTGGTCATTTCAATAACCCTCCTAGCAATCATATTTATTAATCCATAAAATGGGAATATGATAATGAAAAAGGAAGATACTATGATCAAAATAGCCACCAGTGATTTACGCCATTTCAAACGTTCGATCAAAAAAATATTCAATGGCCTAAATATCGTATACATTACCAGCGTAGCTAAAAGTGCACCGAAAATACCCCTTAATGAGTAAAGTATAAAAGCACCAAGTACAATAATAATCAGCAGCGTAATATTGTTACGCTGTTTTTGATCGAATAAAGCTGCGGACATGTATAAAGTTAATAGGAAAATTGAAAAAGATAAAATTTACTTCAATTAAAGCATCATTCTTTCTTAAAATCTGGACTTCGTCTTTCTAAAAAAGCCGTTACACCCTCTTTGAAATCTGCTGTACCGAAACATTTTGAAAACTCGACTATTTCAACTTCAAAACCATCTTTTCCATCAACAAGCGAAGCATTTACAGCCCTTATAGCTGCCGCTACTGCTTGAGGCGACCGAGTAGCAATATCCACTAGAATATCTTCTGCTTTTGCAACCACTTCGTCATTAGGCACCACATGGTTTACCAATCCGATTTGCAGGGCTTTTTCCGCATTTATCATGTTTCCTGTCAGTATGATTTCCAGGGCATTACCTCGTCCTACCAGTTGGGTTAATCGCTGTGTACCACCATATCCAGGAATTAAACCCAGCGAAACTTCAGGCAACCCCATCCTTGCTGTATGACTGGCAACTCTGATATGGCATGCCATGGCCAACTCTAATCCGCCTCCTAAAGCAAAACCATTAATAGCCGCAACAATGGGCTTTTCTGCCTGATGGATTAGATCAAAAACCTTGGTTTGACCATCCTTTGCCAAATGCAGGGCCTCTTCTTCATTGAAAGCTGAAAATTCACTTATATCTGCTCCGGCAACGAATGCTTTTTCACCTGCGCCCGTTAGTACGATTCCCTTCACCACTGCATCTTGCAAACCCCTATTGATTGCGTCGTTTAGTTCAATTAAGGTCTCTTTGTTAAGGGCGTTTAACTTTTTTTCACGATTAATTGTAATTCGCAAAATGCCATTTTCAATAATGGTTAATAAAAACTGATAAGCCATGTCAAAAATTTAATTCATTTAATAAACAATTCGAGCAACTAAAGTTTTTTAAATTTTGTTAAAACCTGAATTCAATTATTCTTTATGAGTTCAAAAATTCAATAGCAAAGCCAGGTAAGGCACCTTTGCGCAGGCCTATCGGGATAAGACAAGCCAAGGTAACGCAACCTGGAGAAGCTATTGGATTAGTTTTTCTCATTTTTTCACTTTGAAACGGCCATCTTCTTCCTGAAAACTCCTCGAAATAGCCCGCTATTCCTTCGTTCTTTTCAGTTGAATCTCACCATTTCAAAGCGTTCTGAACCGAAAATAATAATCGAATTCAGGTTAAATATAAACAATGTTCCAAGGATGTTTATTTTTGCTTAAAAATGTCATTTTAGTTAAATATTTTCATATAAAAATACTTTTTACTCAATATTTTATCCTATCTTTGTAACGCAATAATTTGCAGATACTTGCGTTTTAAAATTTGGATATTTCATCAGTGATGAAAAAAGTGTAAAAGATTATATGAAGTTAAAAAAAAGTATTCTACTACCATCTCTTGTATTTTTATTCCTAACCATTCTTATCAGTACGAGTTGGCGATCCATTCACCCATCAACAACTTCTCATAAAAATTATCGAAAAAAAGAACGCGACAATAAAAAGCGCTCCATTTTATCATATAAATTTGAGAATTTATTTAACCGTATACACGGGTCTAATCCAACGCTCGATAGCAATGTTTTTAAGCAAGCCTATGTTGGCTATTTAAATTTATTAGAACAAGGAAAAACTAGCTCGTCTGTCATCACCATTGCAGACCTTAGTAAACATAGCAGCGAACGAAGATTATGGATTATAGATTTGGAACGAGATACCGTTCTGCTAAATACTTATGTAGCGCATGGCCGTGGAAGTGGTTTAGAAGAGGCTAAATTCTTTTCTAATAGGCCTAATTCCAACCAAAGTAGTTTAGGGTTTTACTTAACAGGTGAAACCTACCAAGGCAAACATGGTAGATCTTTAAAACTTGACGGTTTGGATGAAGGCTTTAACACAAATGCCAGGGAGAGAGGTATTGTGTTGCATGGAGCTTGGTACGTTGGACCAAACATATTAAAAGGCCAGGATCGAATGGGTGTAAGCCAAGGTTGTCCCGCCGTTGCAGAAGTATTAAAGGATAAAATTATAGATTTAATAAAAGGCAAATCTGTTATGTATATCCATGGAAAGTCTTCTAACTATCAATCCGCCTTCATCAACGAAAGAACAGCTACCAGAAGCTTAGTCGCCTCTGCTAATAGTGATTCTGAACTTCTCCCAGATTCTACATTAGTCAGCAATATCGAAGGAAGCTTACTTTAGTGCTCTATATAGAATAGAATCCTGCTTATAAATATCTTGGTAAAACACTAGTTTTCCCGCTTGCTCAGTGCAGGTAAAATAGTCTAATATTACCTGCACTTGAGGTTTAAGCTTAATTGTTCTCGCAACAGGATCAACCGACCCCATTTCTTCTTTAATTGTATTGTATTTTTCTCCTTCGCCAAATATAGCAAGCGCTAAATTTAATGGTTGTTCTACCCGTACACAACCATGACTTGCTGCTCTCATTGACCTATTGAATGTAGCTTTTACAGGCGTATCATGAAGATATACACTACTTCCATTTTTAAATAAAAATTTAATAAGTCCTAAAGAATTGGTATTGCCTGGTCTTTGTTTAAATGTATAGGGAAGATTTTCTTTGTTATAACCAGACCACTCAATACTATCTGCATTTTCATGCTTTTCCCCTTTATAGTATACATCAATTCCATGGTTAGCTAAATAAAATTTATCAGCCTGTGCCTGCACCAATATCTCCTTTGTGGCAATGCTTGTAGGAATATGCCAAACAGGATTCACTTGTACACTATGGATCATACTACTTAACATGGGGGTTTCATGGCCATCTGCCTTACCTACCACCACTTTCATTTTACTTATCAGCTGCTCATCTTTGATTACATTTAACTCGAATGCCGGTATATTCACATAAACCATACCTGTACTATCTTTTGTGTACTTCCAACGCAGACGCTCCATATTGGCAATCAAAGTAGACCTATTTTCTTTTGTTTCACGGCTTTTCCTGAGTCTTTCTTGCAATCTTTTATATAATTTAGCGTTTGGCTGAATACTATCTAAGTAATGTTTCAAATTAGCAGTCAGAAGCACATTTTTAAAAACAAGGCTATCGGGTCTTTTAACCGGAATATAATATCTATTTAAAATTCTTCTCGGATTAACCTGTCCGTATTGTAGGGCAAAACTATAATTCGTTAAGCTTTCCGCAATTAACAGTTCCGCCTCGATAAGATGGTTATAAACTGCGGTTAAATTCTTGACGGTATCTTTGCCTCCCAAACCATTTATTAACTCTTTAAGCTCGTTTAGACGATAATTACTTTTAGATAAACCGTGCTCTTCAAGCTGTTCCAAATAGTCGATCAAGCTAAACAATGAGGAGTCAGGATAGAACTTGGTAAGCAAAATGGGTTGATAATCATTCTCGGCGTAAAAATTACGCAAGTAATTGGGGTTTTTGAATTTACTACTCGGCCTGGTTAAGTAGCTTTGTAAATACCGTTTTAGTGAATCGTTGTTTAACTCCTTATATACCTTATTTTTGGTTATCTTAAACAATGCTTCACCTACTGGTGTAGACGGCCTACCACATTGCGTTAAACAAATACAACACAACAAAAACGCGAAAAATAAAAGAAGGTAAGATCGTAAATAGTTATCCATAGAAATGTAGAAGCTCAAAAGCCGCTAACTTATAGGCACAAATAATGCCAAATCTTAATGTTTCTTATTCGGTTCAATACATATTCCAACATCACTCACGCCCCTTAGCGGACTATCGCGCATATTCTGCTCTATCTCGTAGCGGTATGTACCTGTATCTGGGAAATAATAATCCTTGTCATACGTAATCTGATAACTATATAAACTTCCCGCACTTTTTCCTAGCCACCTTCCATCTTTATCAGCAATCCGCAGTTCTATCCTTTTTGTTTGCTGTTTTTTATTTGGGTGTACTTGATGCATAAGAACAAAGAGATTCGAATACCTATAATCTGCTGTTACTCTTACATTTACTTTTAAGCGATAGCTGGTTTGTTTATCTACAACTTTCACTTCAAATGATGGAACAAAATTATAGTTCCAAGATTGGTTGGGAATCGGTTTAAATTCATCTTTGAGCACATCGTCACTACAAGAAATAACGACACCAGCAATTAAAAAAAAGACAATTAAAAAAACCAGCGAGTTACCTGTCCTTAATAATTTAACCTTTGTCTCCATTATTGGCATTACCATCTTTATTTGTATGACTTTTTTTGCCCCTATATCTTCTTCTGTTATTATTTTTGGATTTACTACCATCGGCACCTGCCCTTACCTCATTAGTGTTAGGTTTTGCGTCATTACTTGCTGGAGTAGTTGGGCCTTGTTTAACGCCCCCCCTTTTCTCTCCTTTTCCCTTTTCTTTCCTCTCCCCTTGAAGTCTCTCTGGTTCTAATCCTTCTACTGGTGAAGTCTTATTTTCTACCGTCGATTTATTTTTATTTCGTTTGCGCGACGGTCGTTTTTTCTTTTTACCCTTTTCGTCAAGTCTTGTCAAACTATCCTGTCCTACAACATTTTCATAATCATAAGTTACAGGTTTTACTGCTACCTCGATATTTTCTTTCACTTCGACTAAGTCGTCCGGTGTAATGCCGTTCTTATTTCCTTCCGCAATTTCCTTCACCTTATCTATTTCCAACGAAATCCAGTTTTCGTCTCCAGGAAAAGAAAACCACATTAACCTCTTAAAAATATCTGTTTTTTGTAGACGAGCGGTTCCTCTTTTCGTTTCAAGCCTTTCGATATCATTAGGAATATCTTTGAGTGCATCCATATACGTATCCAGCTCATAATTGAGGCAGCATTTTAACTTACCACATTGTCCAGCCAACTTCAACGTGTTTAAGGAAAGATTTTGATAACGGGCTGCAGCAGTAGATACTGTTTTAAAATCAGTAAGCCAAGTGGAGCAGCAAAGCTCCCGTCCGCACGAACCAATACCTCCTAAGCGACTAGCTTCTTGCCTCATCCCGATCTGGCGCATTTCTATACGAATGCGGAATGCTTCTGCCATTCGTTTTATCAGCTCTCTAAAATCAACTCTTCCTTCGGCAGTATAATAAAAAGTAGCTTTGGTTTTATCCCCCTGATAATCTACGTCACTCAATTTCATAGAAAGCCCAAGATCCAATGCCAGTTTACGGGCCTTATGCATTGTTTCCCATTCGAGGTCCTTAGCCGCCTGATATTTATCCATATCATTAGCTGTTGCTTTCCTAAAGATCTTTTTTTCAACAGAAGATGACTCTACTTTATTTTTTTTAAGCTGTAAGCGAACGAGCTCTCCTGTCAATGAAATGTACCCGATATCATAGCCACCTGTTGCTGTTTCCACGGCTACGGGTTCTCCCATTTCAAGATAAAGATTCTCATGATTGATATAAAAATCCTTCCTTGAACCTTTAAATCTTACTTCTACAATATTAAAAGGTATATAGTTAGATGGCATATCCATGTGGCTTAGCCAATCGTAAACATCCAGTTTATTACATCCGTTTGTCATGCATGAACCGTTGCTTTGGCAACCTGCAGGGGCACAACCACCTCCGGATGAGCAATTATCACATCCCATATTTATATATTGAGTCCTGTTTATCACAGGAACGTTTAGTGTTTAAATAATAAAACTAATTGCAAAGATACATCTAAAAATAAGATTTTAGGATTTGCATTTCGTTCTATATGATAACATGTTTTTTCAAAGATATTAATACATGCTTCCAGCTTTTCTGTGCTGTAAAGCGGACTAAATTTTTCTACAAACGACATTTCAGCTTGAGGAAGGTGTACTAAATTTACCACACCTTCTTTAAAGAGAATTACATCGCGTATAATTTGAATAGCGTAAAGTAAGAAACTTTTTTGATTTTCCCGTCCCAGTTTTGATAGATCTTCATCTACCATACTAATAAGATCCAAGACCTTACCTCCAAAGCAGAATCTTAGCCACTGCACAAATAGGTTAAAATGACTATTTCCGCCTTCTTCAGCTAGAAGTGCAAGTACCTGTTGCATATTACCGGCACTAATGTAAGCCAATTGCGTAGCCTTCTCATTGGTCAGATTTTTTTCGCTGATGAGGTATTCAACCAAGCTCCCTTTATCAATAGGATTCACCTTTACCAATTGTGTACGTGATATGATTGTATTAAGTAATTGATCTTGATTTTGAGCTACCAGCAAAAAAAGTGTATTCTCTGGAGGTTCTTCGATCAGCTTCAGCAACGTGTTACCTTCCTTATCAAGAAACTCCGGCAACCACATGATCAGCACCTTATACGAGGCTTCGAAGGCTTTCAAGCTAAGTTTCTGAATAATATGATGGCATTCGGCTATATTTATATTAGCCTGTTTATTTCCTGCCTCCAGGCTATTTCTCCAGACATCCATCCCTAAATAGGGATTGGAGAGAAAACTATTTCGCCATTGTTCGATAAAGGTGGTAGCCGTATCCTCCTTATGAGATGCAAAAAAGGGATAAGAAAAGTGTAGGTCGGGATGTATAATTTTGGCATATTTTCTACAAGAATTACAATTCCCACAACTATCATTCTCCTGCTTATTTTCACAATTTATGTACTGAGCATAGGCAACAGCAAGAGGCAAGCTACCGCTTCCTTCCGGGCCGAGAAAAAGCTGGGCATGACTTACTCTATTTTCTTTAACAGTATGAATTAAATGCGCTTTTACCTTCTCCTGTCCGATTATATCTTTAAATTGCATATCTTTTTATTCGTTACTAGTTGTAATTCTCTGCTTACCATATATCAACCAGTTCATTGAAATAAGCTCATCACTCACCTTTTGGCAACAATTGTAGCTCAAGTTCGACCTTAGTCAGGCATTTCTTTATCTTTGTATCTAATAAGCACCAAAAATAACAATTTATGCGGATAATGGCTTTCGATTACGGCACTAAACGGATCGGTATTGCAGTAACGGATCCCTTGCAGATCATCGCTACCGCTTTAACCACCATTCATCCCAATCAGGTTATTCAGTATATAAAAGATTATTTACAAAAGGAAGCTGTGGAAACCTTTGTGGTAGGGATGCCCAAACAGCTTGACGGAACAGCTTCACAATCCGCCATGCACGTAAAAGGTTTTATCCGCACGCTAAAAAAAACTTTCCCGACCATAGAGGCCGTTGAAGTTGACGAACGCTTCACATCCAAAATGGCTTCTGCTACTATTGCACAAAGTGGGCTAAAACGTTCGAAGAGACAGGAGAAAGGCCTTGTTGACACCATTTCAGCAGTTATTATTTTACAGAGTTATATGGAAGGTAAGCAAGTTTAACCAGGATTGTATATACTAACGAAATTATCTATGTTTGTTGCTATGGATATTTTAGACAGTCAGTTAAGTGATTACCTTAGTAGTACCTGCGATAAAGAACCTTCTTTATTAGAAAACATTGACCGTGACACACATCTGAAAGAGACCATGCCACACATGCTTTCCGGTCATTACCAAGGCCGTCTACTTAGTATGATTAGCCATTTAATATCTCCTCAAAAAATCTTGGAAATTGGCACCTTTACCGGATATGCTACCATCTGTCTGGCCGAAGGCTTAACGGAACAGGGTGTATTACATACCATAGACATCAATGAAGAGTTGGAAGAAAGGGTGCAGGCTTATTTTAACGCCTCTGGTTTTGGACATAAAATAAAATATCACGTAGGAGAAGCGACAAACATCATTCCTAGCCTATCAGAGACCTTTGATCTGGTATTTATAGACGCTGATAAAAAGAACAATCTACGTTATTATGAATTAGTTATTGACAAGGTACGGTCAGGAGGACTGATACTTATTGATAATGTGCTATGGAAAGGCAAAATAGTTAGTGAACATCCAGACAAACAAACGGAACAAATTCTTGCCTTGAACGATTTTATTGCACAAGACAAGCGAGTGCAAAAATTAATACTACCCGTTCGCGATGGGATATTTCTTATTAGAAAACGCTAGCATGAAAAGGATTCTACTAGCAGTCATTTCAATAGTCGCCATCTCGATAGGCAGTACGCAAATATCGCTCGCACAAAAATCCGCCCAGGAATACATTAATACCTATAAAGAACAAGCCGTCAGTGCAATGGAAGAATTCGGTGTTCCTGCCAGTATTATCCTTGCAGTCGCTATGCATGAAAGTGCCAATGGAACAAGTAGAGTAGCCACCTATCTTAACAATCACTTTGGGATCAAAGGTCCAAACCATAGCAAGCAAATTAGATCATCCTATAAAGGGTACACTTCCGTTCAAGAATCATATGATGATTTTATCAGTTACCTAAAAAACCGGAAACAATTTCAATCATTATTTACCAAATACGGCCCTTACGAATATCAAGCCTGGGCTTACGGTATTATGAAAGGAGGATACGCAGGTAGCAAATCTTGGGCAGCTCATATTGTTGCCACGATAAAAAAACATCAACTATTTCTTTTGGACAAAAGACCGGAAGGATATGAAGAACCTATCGCTGTTAAAGACAAAGAAGAGGTTGTTCTAGCCGTTGAGGCTAAATCCTATATAGTTAAGAAGGGAGACACCCTTGGTGTTATAGCCAAAAGACATCATACAACCGTCCGAAAGATAAAAAATGATAATAAACTTAGGAGCGACCGGTTAAAAATTGGTCAACGCATTAAAATTTAACAAATTTCATAAATATGAATCAGAATAAAAAAGACCTTCTATTGCTACGATACTTTTATGCGGTCTTATTTTTATTATCTTTTTCGCTCTTTACAGCGTGTTTACCCAAACAGCGTGTTCTACAAAGCGCTAAGTCGCGGCAACAGGGCGATTACCCTGGTCGCACCCACCCTACTAAAAAAAGAAATCCATCAAACAATAAGTCAATCGCGATCAGCGCATCTGCTCAAGATTACATTTCTCGGTATAAGCCAATAGCAATCAAAGAAATGAACACCTATGGTATTCCAGCGAGCATTACATTGGCACAAGGACTACTGGAATCGGCCAATGGGAATAGTACTTTAGCCAGGGAGGCGAACAATCATTTCGGAATTAAATGCACTTCTGATTGGCGTGGAGATTCCTTTTATAAAGATGATGACCGGATAGATGATTGTTTCAGAGTTTACGATTCACCAGAAGATTCTTTTAGGGATCATTCTGAATTTTTATTAAGAAAACGGTACGCAACACTATTTGAACTAGATAAAGACGATTATGCTGGCTGGGCTAAAGGACTAAAAAAAGCAGGGTATGCCACGAACCCACGTTACGCCGAATTACTAATTGACTTAATTGAACGATATGGTTTATATGATTACGATCATGGGGAAAAAACGCCAGAAAAAATAAATCGTGAAGAACGTGTATTCACAGAGATTGCCGAAAACACCCCCAAAGAGCCGGAGCAGGCGGCTGCCAAACCACCCCTTGAGATGAAAATACACGAGGTAAAACAAGGAGATACCATTTTTAATATCAGCAAGCTATACGGCCTTACACCAAGTGAACTAAAAAGCATGAATAGCCTCCAAGACGATGATTTGGTATTGGGCCAATTGCTTTTAGTTTCAAAATAATACATTAAGATGGGATCTTTTTTTGTTAAAAAATGCAAAATCTTTCTTAATGCGTAAAGCCCTCCGTATTTTTGTTGACTTGAAGATCTTAACAACCATACTCGTTTTACTGCTTACCGGAACTGCTTACCTCTCCGCACAAGAGAGGGAAGGTATTGTATTTGATAGCTACACCAAGCAACGTGTTGCCCGTGTTTATATTTATAACACCGCTAATGATGCGATGAAATATAATAACAAACGAGGAGAATTTGCCATCGAGGCTCAACCCGGAGATACTTTAATTGCCATTGTAAAGGGCTACCATTCAGACACGCTTATAGTAAAGAGTCAACCAACGATTGTTTTCAACCTGAATAGATCCACTATATGGCTAAATGAAGTAAGTATTGTAGCCAAAAGATCACCACAGGAAATTCTGGAGGAACGGAAAAGGGAATATAATACTGCCTATAAAAATGGCGATCCAGGCGACCTATTATCAGTGGGCCCCACAGGGGCAGGCTTAAGCATTGATGCTCTTTACTCGCTTCTCAGCAGAAGAGGAAAAAACGCACGATTTTTACAAGAACTTATTCAGCGAGAATATGAAAACAATGTAATCGACACCCGCTTTACGCAAATAACGGTTCGGCGACTAACAAACCTAAGTGGAGTAGCCTTAGAAGATTTTATGCATCAATATAGACCTTCCTATCATTTCATCATGCAGGCGAACGATTATGAGTTAGGAAAGTATATACAGTCATCTTATAATATGTATCGAAAAAACCCAAGTGCTTACCGAATACAAACGCTACCTAAGGTTGAACCCGGAAAACAAGAAGTCAAAATTGAAAGGTTAAATCCAAATTAGGGCATTATTCTTGTTGCGAAAGAATTTATATCATACCAGGATCAGGAAAACAAGTTAATCTAAAGGATGCATGATCATTATCTTGTTTAAGTGAATTGCATTATAAAGGCAATTTATCTATGTTTGTGGTTGATTTTGAGTTGGAGAAGAAGAGTCGACTTGTTTTGCTATTTGCGAAGAGTCGTTAACAATAAAACTATGCTGATGAATATTCGATACCTACTTGTAGTATTTTTTTTGGGAGCAGTTTTCACGGTAAAAGCTCAAGATTATGATTTAAACGATTTGAGGCAGGCGCCAAAAAAGAACAGTTTACCGGTAAGAACTCCAAAGATGTCTATTCGAGAAGTAGACATTCAGGATCCTAACCTGAACCTAAAAATCAACTACTGGCGTAATTGGACTAGTTTCTCTATAAATGCCAATCAAGCCTCTTTTAGTGATAGCTGGAACAGTGGTGGCGTAAATTCTATCTCTTTAGGCGCCTTTTTTAATACAAAATGGGATTACACCAAAGAGGATAAAAACTTTGTGTCTGAATTAGACTTAAGGTATGGAAAGATTAAGAATGAAAATCAACTTGCGCGTAAGAACCAAGACCGCATCTGGTGGGATAATAAGTACTCCATTAAATTTTCTCAGAAATGGGCGTTATTTGCAGCCTTGACCTTTGAAACACAATTTGATGCAGGTTGGCAATATGCAAACATTAATGGTGTAGACACCGCGACCAGGAAGATATCCAATTTCATGGCTCCAGGTTATCTTACACCCGCAGTCGGTCTCGAATATAAACCAGATCAGTTTAGTTCCATCCGTTTCGGTCCAGCGACCCGTATGACCTATATTTTAGATGACAATGTTCAATCGGTAAAGGAAGAAGATACTACTCGTTTCGGCGTAGAAATACCCGGAAGATTCAAGAATGATGTGAGCTTTCAGTTATTAGCCGGTACCGATCGAGATCTAACGAAATGGTTGCATTTAAAAACCACGTACGAATTTTTAGCTAATTTTGAAGACCTTAGTACTTCCAGGCATCGTCTAGATGCCATCTTAGGTGTACGCGTTTCGAGAGTAATAAGCTTGTTGTTCAATGCGACCCTATTGTATGATCCTAATCAAATAGAGGAACTGCAACGCTCTCAAAGTATTGGTATTGGTCTAAACTATAAATTCCCTCGATAGGTATATATATGCATCTAAAACATGTTTTATACGCATTTTTTGTTTCCGCTTTTTTCTTAAGCGCTTGTGCCTCCAAGAAGCAATTTGCGGATAGCAATAAAATTTACGAAAAACAGGTAGAACAGCTGGCTGAGGTAATAAAACAACCGCTTCCCAGTCCGCAACTTATGGCCTCTGCAGGACTACCGTCCCCCGGCGTGGAAGGGCAGCGCAAAGACTTCGAGTGGGTAGGCACCGTAAATTTCAGCATGCGCAAGCCCAATTTTGTTATTTTGCATCATACCGCACAGGACAGCATACAACAAACATTACGCACCTTCACCTTAGAACGTACACAGGTAAGCGCCCATTATATTATCGACAAAGAGGGAAAAGTTTATCAATTGTTAAACGATTATTTACGAGCGTGGCATGCTGGCAATGGTCGCTGGGGTTCTGTTACCGACCTTAACTCTATTTCCTTAGGGATTGAGATGGACAATAATGGTAAAGACCCTTACACCGAACCACAAATAACCAATCTACTTACCCTACTGGATACGCTAAAAATAAATTACAACATTCCAACGGAAAACTTCATTGGCCATGGGGATGTTGCTCCCGGCAGGAAAGTTGATCCTGGAGCGAATTTCCCCTGGAAAAGATTGGCCGAAAAAGGTTTTGGCCTTTGGTATGATGATATCTTGGCTGCTCCTCCTACCACTTTCAATCCATTGGATGGTTTGCGTATATTAGGCTACGATACAAGAAATGCTTCCGCAGCTATCTTAGCATTTAAGAGGCATTATGTTCCAACCGAGACCACTGAAGAATGGACGCCATTCGCACTTAGTATTCTTTATAACTTATATATTAAAAAGACAACCTTATAAAAAGTTGTCTTTTCGAAATGCTTGAAGCCTAGAAATCTATTTCATTCGTAAATAATTATTCGTTAATCCTATTTTACTATTGGCACTCATGAACCGCAAAGCGGTTTTTTATCCATCGGTCGAATGGAGCTTACCACGTTTAAACCCCGAAGGGCTCATGAACACAAAGAATATATAAAACCCGTGAATAAATTTACATTCCCATGTATGATGAATCCGCCAGCTGGCGGATAAACATGGACGGTTCATTGCTTTATATAAACATACACCTCTCCATTTCGCTGTGCTTCAGTCGGGAGTGACGTACAGAAGAGCCCTTTTAGACACTTGCCTCTTTTTGTGATTCCTTGGCCCACGTATCCCTTAAACCAACGGTCCGGTTAAACACCAGATGTTCCGTTGTAGAACGCGTATCTAAGGTAAAATAGCCCTTACGGATAAATTGATATCCTTTTCCTGGTACAGCGTTGGCTAAATCGGGCTCTATATACACATTATCTAGTATTTGCAAGCTTTCCGGGTTAATTGATTCTTTAAAATCGCCTTCGGTTGCCAGTGGATTTTCCAACTTAAATAAACGATCATACAATCTCACTTCCGCACGCTTAGCATGAGGTACACTTACCCAATGAATCGTTCCTTTTACCTTTAACCCGCTTGTATCCTCACCACTTTTGGAGTTAGGGATATAACTGCAATATATTTCGGTTATATTTCCAGCATCGTCCTTTACGAAATCATCACAGGTAACGATGTAAGCATTCTTTAAGCGCACACTTAATCCCGGGCCTAGACGGAAAAATTTCTTTGGGGCATTTTCCATAAAATCTTCACGTTCAATCCACAGCTCTCGGCTAAAGGGAATAGCACGTTCGCCTTCACCACCTTCTACTTCCGGATTATTTTCGCCATGTAAGATTTCCTCCTTCCCTTCAGGATAATTAGAGATAATCAATTTCACTGGATCCAATACAGCCATTCTGCGCCAAGCAGTTTTGTTCAAATCTTCGCGAATACAAAATTCCAGCAATCCAACATCAATTACGTTCTCTCTTTTAGCAACACCAATGCGTTCACAAAAATTGCGGATACTTGCTGGTGTATAACCCCTCCTTCGTAAACCGCTAATGGTAGGCATCCGAGGATCATCCCATCCTTCTACATATTTTTCATTAACCAGTTGCAATAAGCGTCTTTTGCTCATTACCGTATAGGTCATATTCAATCGCGCAAATTCATATTGTTTAGACGGGAAGATACCTATATTTTCAATTAACCAATCATATAAAGTACGATGTGGTATAAATTCCAGCGTACAGACCGAATGGGTTATTTTTTCAATAGAATCGCTTTGTCCGTGCGCAAAATCATACATAGGATATATACACCATTTATCTCCTGTACGATGATGATGCGCATGTTTGATGCGATATAATAAAGGGTCACGCATGTGCATATTTGGATTAGCCAAATCGATTTTAGCACGTAATACTTTGCTACCGTCAGGGTGTTTCCCTTCTTTCATCTCTTCAAAAAGACGAAGATTTTCTTCTATGGAGCGGCTCCTATAAGAGGTGGCTTTGCCAGGCTCAGTAGGCGTGCCTTTACTCACAGCGATCTCTTCTGGCGTGCTATCATCCACATAAGCCAATTCTTTCTTAATCAATTGAATAGCGAACTGATAGAGTGTATCAAAGTAATCAGAAGTATAAAGCTCCTCTTCCCACTGAAAACCTAACCATTTAATATCGTGTTTAATACTGTCTACATATTCTACATCTTCTGTAACAGGGTTGGTATCATCAAACCGTAGGTTTGTTTTACCTTGATACCTTTGGGCCAACCCAAAATTTAAACAGATTGATTTTGCATGGCCTATATGTAAGTAGCCGTTAGGCTCCGGAGGGAAACGTGTTAAAACCCTACCATCATTCTTTCCATTGCGAATATCTTCCTCTATAATTTCCTCTAGGAAGTTCAATGATTTCTCTTCGTTCATAAGGTACAAACTTAGCTAATTTTTCTTTGATGAAAATATTGTGTATATGTTTTTTATTAAGGGTATATCCTTTTTTAGGCATTAAAGAAATGCGTAAATAAAAAGCCCGTTCGGTATTCCGAACGGGCTTTCCATACGATTTATATTAATTGTTTTAGATAACTTTAACATTTACCGCATTTAAGCCTTTTTTTCCTTGTTCTTCGTCATATGATACATTATCATTTTCACGGATAGAATCGATAAGGCCTGATGAGTGAACAAAAATATCACTTCCACCAGCGTTAGGAACGATGAAACCAAAACCTTTAGTTTCATTATAAAATTTTACTACTCCTTCTTGCATTGTATTTTATTGATTTATTAATAATTAAAACAAATGTAAGGATATTAATCCTAGAATCCATTCATTTAACTATTTTATTTATAAAATATTAATGATGAATTATATTAATCATCTTCGTTTTTGCTGATTATTGGACCTAAATCGCCTTTTTTTGTTATTTGGGGGACCAGTTTCTTTTTTTGCTTTTCCTTGTAACGCGCCCTTGGGAAGTGGTACCGCTACAAATTCATCTCGCACAGGATAAGGATGGTCATTCAGCACAGGGATTGCCTGATTAATGAGGTTATTAATATCCTGTAAATAAGGGCGTTCCTCTATATCACAAAAAGAGATCGCCTTCCCGCTTGTTCCTGCTCGCCCCGTCCGCCCTATACGGTGTACATACGTTTCTGGTTCATTTGGTAAGTCAAAGTTGATTACATATTTAAGATCCTCCACGTCTATGCCTCTTGCCGCAATATCTGTAGCGATCAACACCTTTAACCTGCCCGACTTAAAGCCATTCAAAGCATTTTGCCTAGCATTTTGCGATTTATTACCATGAATAGCTTCCGCCTTAATTCTATTTTTATCTAAAAATCTCACCAAACGATCTGCTCCATGTTTTGTTCTGGAAAAGACCAATACATGATCTTTCACTACCTTATTTAATAGGTACACCAACAATTTTGGTTTATTAGCTTTGTCGACCGCGTACACCACTTGTGCTACCGTCTCTGCTGTGGAGGAAACAGGAGTAACCTCTACTTTAACAGGATTTCGCAATATGGTATTGGCTAATTTGGCTATTTCTTCTGGCATTGTAGCAGAGAAGAAAAGCGTTTGCCTCTTTTGAGGCAACAGGGCGACAACTTTTTTGATGTCGTGAATAAACCCCATATCTAACATACGGTCGGCCTCATCCAGCACGAAATGAGAGATTGTTTGCAGTGAAATAATCCTTTGATTAATTAAATCTAACAATCGTCCAGGCGTTGCAACTAAAAGGTCTGTTCCTTTGCGAAGCGCCGATATTTGTGTATTGATGTTAACTCCCCCGTAAACAACTTGATGTTTCAATGGTAAAAATTTGCCATAGACCTCGATACTTTGATCAATCTGAATAGCTAGCTCCCTGGTTGGTGTTAAAATTAACGCTTTGACATTTTTTCCTGTAACAGGATGTTCAACGAGGTGCTGTAATATTGGCAGAATAAAGGCAGCAGATTTCCCTGTACCGGTCTGTGCACATCCTAAAAGGTCTTTACCGGTAAGTGCTACCGGAATTGCTTGTGATTGGATGGGTGTAGGAGTTTCATACCCCTCCTCATGAATGGCCTTTAATAAAGGATCTATGAGTTTAAGTTCTTTGAATGACAAAATATATACGAATAAATGTAGAATTCACAAAAGTAACATTTAATTTGAATAAACGCTTACTTTAAAGCTAGACACCACACTTCATCAAACAATAATTTTATTCCCTTAAAAACTTATATTTGTAATCAGATTCAATTTATTTACTTTAAATTAATAACACACAAAAAACGATCTATGAAACCAACATTCAAATTCAGTTTATTATTTCTCGTTGTTACAATGAGTGCTTTGCATGTGCATGCACAATTCAAACTTAATGCGAAAAGCATTAAAGCAGCGACCTCTGCAGCAAAGGCAGTTACACTATCAGATGATGAAGTTGCCGGTTACGCAAAAGAGTACATGGTATGGATGGACGAAAATAATCCGGTGGCTCCGCCAGACGATGAGCTTGCGCAGCGATTGGCGAAATTAACAAATGGTTTAGAAAGCCATGATGGACTAGCCCTCAACTTTAAAGTCTACCTAGTAAAAGACGTCAACGCCTTTGCTTGTGCGGATGGTAGCGTACGTGTTTGCGCCGGTTTAATGCAAGTGATGGATGACAACGAAGTACTTGGCGTTATAGGCCATGAAATTGGTCATGTTAAAAATAAAGATTCAAAAGATGCCTTTAGAACAGCTCTTTTGACCTCTGCACTTAAGGATGGTGCAGGATCACAGGGCGGTGCTGCTGGAACCTTAAGCGATTCGAAATTAGGAGAGTTAGGAGAGGCCGTTGCAAATTCTTCTTTTTCCCGCACACAGGAAAGTGCTGCAGACTCCTATGGTTATGATCTATTAAAAGAAAAAGAGGTAAATCCCTGGTATATGGCAACGGCTTTTGAAAGTTTAGCTAAACAAAGTGAAGGGGGAGAAAAAGCCTCTACTATGCAACGATTAATGTCATCACATCCAGACACAGAAAAACGAGTGAAAGCCATGTCAGAAAAAGCTACTAAAGATGGTTTTGAGAGGCCGAATAAATAATATTTCAAAAGAGCGAAGAACCTATTCTTCGCTCTTTGAACGATCATTTCTGCCCATATTTATATTCGTATCTTTCGAACAATTGTTTATGCAAATTATTTAGATTGATATCCCTTCCTACGATAAATGCCTTTTCAATTTTATTCCCTTTCATATCTAACGCATCACCCGAAGAAATAAAAAGATTAGCATCTTTTCCTTGTTCCAAACTACCTGTTGTTTTATCTATCCCTAATATCTTCGCTGTGTTTAACGTAATGGTGGATAAAGCTTTCTCTTTTTCCAATCCAAAAGCCGCGGCCGTTCCTGCCATAAAGGGTAAATTACGTTGTTGCCAAAAACCATCCATCCCATAAGCCACCAATATCCCCGCATCAGTTAGTACCTTCGCTTGTTTATAGGGCAGATTCACATCATCGTCGTCTTTAGCAGGCAATGAGTGTGCTTGATGTATAATGACGGGTATGTTATTCTCTTTTAAGAAAGAACTTACCAAGTGAGCATCCGCTCCTCCTACAATCACTGGTTTTATAGCATGTCTCTTAAAAAATTGCACCGCAGCAATCATATCATTCTTCTTATCTACGTGAACCATTACCTTTTTCAAGCCACCGAAAACATTTCGGAATGCTTCTAAACGTGCGTTAAAAACTACGGGCTTATCTACACTACAATAGGCTTTTGCATCCGTTAATAAGTCATTCAGCACATCTCTTTCTTTTATTACACGTTCTTTTTGTTCTTCACTATTGGTATTTCCGAACCGGGCATACTTGACAGTCGGCCAATTCACATGGATGGCATCATCTTTTTTATACGCTGCATCCTCCCAATTCCAAGCATCCAATTGCACAACGGACGACTGACCCGTAATCAAGCCTCCTTCTGGTGTTACTTGCGCTAAGATTATGCCGTTAGAGCGTAATGTGTTTATGACTTTTGAATCTGTATTATAAGCTATAAGAGCCCTCACATGAGCATTATTATCACCAACTTCGGTATTATCAACCGTTGCTCTTACCGCTTCGATTTCTACTAGACCAAGGTTGGTAACGGGTGCAATGAAGCCTGGGTACAGATGTTTACCAGCAGCGTCTATCGTTTCGGCGGTAGATGGTGCTCCATTTCCATCTCCTACATACGTAATTTTACCCTTTTCAAAAACAAGCGTTCCATTGGAAATAATTTGTCCATTACCTACATGAATAGTAGCCCCTTTAATACTTATAGATCCTGTTTGTGGCTTAGCTGGATATATAGTTGGTTGCGCCTTTGCTGTTATAATGAAGGTAACTAATACCGTTATATTTGATATATATTTTAAAATTGTTCTCATGGTCATACTTATTGGTTATGGTTAAAATCGTCATTATTCTCCTCTAAAAGGGTTTCACAATGATAAACTATTGTAGGCTTTTCCACCGCTTTCTGGGTAGTACTACCTTTTCCCTTTTCTTCGATCAATTTAGCTATTAGACGAGCCTTTTCCTTTTTCTGAGAGCTCCTCACCTTTTCATCTTCTTCCCCATCCCAATATTTAACACCATCCACAAATGTTTTTTCAGCTTTAGCATAAATTGATAGCGGATTATCGCTCCAAACCACTACATCTGCATCTTTTCCAACTTTTATACTTCCCACTCGGTTGTCTACATGCAGCATCTTAGCGGGATTTAATGTTACGAGCTTCCAAGCCTCTTCTTCTGATAAGCCACCGTATTTTATTACTTTGGCCGCCTCCTGGTTAAGACGACGGGCCATTTCGGCATCATCAGAATTAATCGCCGTTACAACCCCCTGTTTTTCCATTAAGTAGGCATTGTACGGAATAGCTTCCTGTACTTCCATTTTGTACGCCCACCAATCAGCAAAGGTCGCGCCGGCTATACTTCTTGCGGCCATTCTATCGGCCAACTTATACCCTTCCAAAATGTGTGTAAAAGTATTAATCTTAAAACCTAGGCTATCAGCTACATGCATAAGCATGTTGATTTCGGATTGTACATAAGAGTGACAGGTGATAAATCGTTTCTTATCCAGAATTTCCACCAAGGCATCAAGCTCCAGATCTCTACGTGTCTTACCATCCTTTTTGTTTATGTTCACTTTATATTCTTTCGCACGTGTAAAAGCATCTACATACACTTGTTCCACACCCATACGTGTTTGCGGAAAACGGATCTTAGCGGCTTCTCCCCAATTACTTTGCTTTACATTTTCACCAAGTGCAAATTTGATAAAACCATCACTACCACCAAATTTTAGTTCTTCTGGTGCTTTACCCCAACGTAATTTTATTAATTGAGATTGACCGCCGATAGCATTTGCCGATCCATGCAATATATGCGAAGTAGTTACCCCTCCTGCCAGTTGGCGATAAATGTTCACATCTTCCGAATTGATGATATCGGCGATCCTGACTTCGGAGGTTACGGATTGTGTTCCTTCATTAATTCCGCGAGATATAGCAATATGCGAATGTTCATCTATGATTCCCGCTGTCACATGCTTGCCCGTTGCATCGATCACCTTGGCGCCAGCGGCAGATAAGCCCTTTCCAACACCTTTAATTTTTCCATCTACAAGAAGCACATCTGCTCCCTGGAGTATCCCGGCTGATTCGTTTGTCCACACAGTGGCATTCTTAAGCAATACAGTGGTAGCAGTAGGAGACTCTTCATGTCCAAAAGCGGTGAAGGGATAAATTACCTTTCCGAGGTCTAACGATTTATTTTTTACCTGTTTTTTCGGTTTGGCGACGTAAGCTCCTGAATAGGTCGCTGACCATGGCGATACGTCTCCATCCATTTTACTTAAATCACCCTTTAGTTGAACAGGTTTTTCATTCGTGACGTAAGCACTTATCCTGAAGCTGCTTTTAGTTCCTTTAGGATTAAAACTCATTGTTAGTAGATCGCCGTCAACGTTTATATTCACCTTCGTTTGAGCGGTATCCTTTAATGTGCTGATATGCGCTTCATATTTACCTGATTTTCCACCAATGACAAGTTTTGCATCGCCATAACCTTCAATCGCTGTGGCATATTCCCCTCTAATATCACCTGTACTTACATTATTGGCTATAAATTTTTCACCTTGGATCCAATTTTCATATATAATGTTACCCTCTTTAAATAAACTATCTGATGTAATAATAAAATTAGCTAGCTTACCTTTTTCAAGTGTTCCGATTTTATCGCTAACCCCAAGCAATTGAGCCGGTATTTCTGTCAATGACCTTAAAGCGGTCTCTTCACTTAAACCAAATTGTATAGCTTTCCTTAGATTAGGCCAAAACGAACGTATATTATCTAAGCCACTTGCCGTTAAAGCAAAAGGAACTGCGGCCTTCTCTAAAAAAGAGGGATTAGCCGGGGCAAGCTCCCAATGTTTCAGTTGAGCCAATGAAAGCTTATCAGCTTCATATGGATCATCCACATCATAGGCCTTTGGAAAATTTAACGGAACAATTAAACTAGCCCCTGTAGCTTTTATCTCTTTTATACGCTGATAATCGTTCCCACCTGTTTTAATAACATATTGCTTGCTGAATTCTTTTGCAATTTTATCAGCTCTTAATACATCTAACACATCATTAACTTCAAAAAACTGTGGCAGATTTTGCCACTTATTAAAGGCCTCCAATGACATATTATATTCTTCCTGCTGTTGCCCATACCATTGTGCGTCATAGTACGTTTGTCTTAACAGCGCAATACTTCCCATCAATGACGAAGGGTAGGAAGTTTTCGCCGACCCTTTATCAAATGAATAATGAGCACCTACATCAGCCACCAAAACGGCCTCATTATCTTCGGCCCCCAATAGCGATACAAGCGCACTACTACCACGTGCAATTCCATCTTCCAATACCGTTTGTACTGCTCCGAATCCTATCTTTTTTAACTGTTCAGCTTCTTTAGTATCCCCAGTAAACGCATCTACTGCACGTGTTTCTGGTCTGATCGCCTCATTCCATCCATAGGCACCATTTTTTGTCGAAGTCAGCACTTGAGGTGCTCTTCCAAACGATCGGCCTTCCTTACTTTCCGGTACCCCGTATGTCGAAAAAGCATCAATTAAAGAAGGATAGATGTACTTCCCCTCCAAATCAATGGTAATGTATCCGGGGGGAACCTTTTGATCTCCATTTACCGCTTCAATAAGCTTATCATTGACGAGCAGTGTACCCTTCTCAGCACGTTGGCCCGCTTTAGCGACAATCGTAGCATTTACAAAGGCGTACTTTTTAGGACGTTTATCATGAGAACCATTGACAGGAAAAGTCTCTTGTGCTTTCAAGAGATAAAAACCAAGAATCAGAAAACAAAAAGGTAATAATTTTCGCATAGTATTGATTTGTAATGAAATTTTGAACATTAATGAGGATTAGAGTCATTTTTTTGACACTCGGCTTCCCAAAAGCAGCCTATAAAAACAATGACCTTCAAAATTGAACACTAAAATACTCTTTTTAAGCAAAAAAAACTCTTCTAAACGCTCCACCATAAGAATGTTACCAAAATTTGCAACCAAACAGCTAACTTAGATTAAAATTTTCATAATTTATTTCCATGAAGCACCCATTCATTCAAGCTGTCCACCATATCGCTATCATATGCTCGGACTATAACAAATCCAAACATTTTTACACGCAAATATTAAATCTTGAGATAATTAACGAAACCTACCGTGAAGAACGTGATTCTTATAAACTTGATTTAGCGCTCAATAATAATTATGTGATTGAGCTTTTTTCATTTCCCCATCCGCCGATGCGCGTCAGCAGACCCGAAGCCCGCGGATTAAGGCATTTGGCTTTTGGGGTTCCTGATCTTGATAAGGCTGTTGCACATCTTCAGGCTCACCATGTTGTGACCGAATGCATAAGGATAGATGAATTAACGCATAAACGTTTTACTTTTTTTGCCGATCCAGATGATCTTCCATTAGAATTTTACGAGTTATAAGAGGTATTTGTCATACCATTGAAATAAAGTTTAAAAGTGAGCAAACACATGTTTAAATATGATTGTTATCAAGGCAATAAATCGTTCATATATGTTAAATTTGATTATATACAGCACTCATTTTAGGATGCGAGAGCTTAGCGTTTATAATAGCGCGAGCGATTAATCTTGTTTTTTCTATGCAGCTAAAAAAAGAGCATATCTATTCATAAATTTAAGCATACCCTAAGCAAATTATTAATATCGTTCAATTACATAAATTCAAATACCATGGCACTTACAAAAACTGCTAAAATTGATATTGGCATCTCTGAGGATAATCGCCAAGCTGTTGCTAACATTTTGAATCATCTCCTTGCAGATGAATTTGTTTTGTATACCAAAACAAGAAAATTTCATTGGAATGTAAAGGGTATACATTTTCACGATTTACATCTATTTTTCGAATCACAGTATAAAGAGCTTGCCGAGGTTATGGACGAGGTGGCAGAACGCATCCGCAAACTTGGGCATTATTCCTTGGGTACACTTCAACAATTCTTAGACGAAACAAATTTATTAGAACATACGGATGATGGATCATCTGCGGAAATAATGATAGAAGCACTACTGGAAGATCATGAAACTATCATCAGAGAACTCAGAAAGGCAATAGATCCAATTCAGGAAAAGCATAAAGATGCCGGTACAGCAGATTTTTTGACCGGTCTTATGGAACAACATGAATCGATGGCCTGGATGCTCCGCTCTATGTTACAATAAAAAGTAAACGCTTTGTGTTATTTTGTTCGCTCGTAATGATTACGAATCATTGCGAGCGATCACTACACCCCTCCATGTAGCCGCAGCTGATTCTTTAAATGATTAATCTCTTGCTGCATTTTCGTTACTTTGTTAATCAGATGCCTCATTGCATCTATGCCTTCAATATTGATATTTAAGTCGTAATGCCAACGACGAAATTGTTCCAATTCGTTCAACTGCTCTTCTTTAATATAGCGTTCGTCGGATACCACGGTAATTTCAAGTAAACCCTCTTCCTGCAAAGACTGTACAAAGTGCTGCTCGATCTCGTATTGCTCACAATACTCCTTTATCAAAATCAATGTTGTTTCCATTTTAAAAGTCTATGAATGATCCGTGTCTGCTAACTGCCTAAACAACTGTTTTTGCTCTTCCGTTAAACCAGTAGGGATTTTAACATGATAAGTAATGATCAAATCACCAAATTGCCCCTCTTTCTTATACACAGGAAAGCCCTTACCTTTTAGTTTAACCTTCGTGCCGTTTTGCGTCTCCGGTTTAACTTTAAGTTTCACCTTGCCTGTCAGCGTATCTACCAACACTTCTCCCCCCAGCACTGCCGTATAAAGATCTATATCTTTTGTAAGATATAAATCGTCCTTCAATCGTTTAAACATTGGATCATCAGAAATAATAAAAGTTATGTATAGATCACCTGCCGGGCCGTTGTTCACTCCCGCCCCTCCCTGCCCTTTGAGTCGTATTTCTTGGCCATTTTCTACACCTGCAGGAATAGTAATTCTTAATTTCTTGCCATTTACATTTACGGTATGTTTATGTGTTACGGCCGCGTCGCGTAAATTTAAGGGAAGTTCTGCACGGTAATCTTGCCCTTTAAACCGTGTATGTCCTCCTCCTCGAGAAGCTCCTCCAAACATCGAGGAGAAAAAATCCGAAAAATCAGCTTCGGAGAAATCTCCGCCGGTACTGGAAAAGCCTCCTCCAAACGGGTTTTGGCCATCGAAAGGATTTCCGCCTCTACGTTGTCCGCCCCCGCCCTGTGCTCGATTTGCCTGTTCATATGCATCAGCATGTTTCCAATCTTTTCCGTATTGATCATATTTTTTTCTCTTTTCCGAATCACCCAACACTTCATTTGCCTCATTAATTTCTTGAAATTTTTTATGTGCTTCCTTGTCGTCAGGATTTAAATCAGGATGCAGCTTACGCGCCATTTTACGATAGGCCTTTTTTATATCATCCTGAGAAGCATTTTTTTCGACACCTAAAATTTTGTAGTAGTCAATATAATCCATAATGTTGTTAAAGTATTGTGCCTTCCCTTCCTACATACATCTGTTTCGTGCTTTTTGTTTGTCGGTATTTTCTAATCATAGAACAATTTCCCTATGTTTGTAATATGTCTTCGCTTTTTGTATCATCACTTAATTCTGGCAGTAATGGCAATTGCTATTATATCGGAAATGACCAGGAAGCTATTCTTGTCGATGTTGGAATCTCCTGTCGAGAGATTGAAAAACGTATGACCCGCTTAGGACTCTCATTGCACTTGGTTAAAGCAATCTTTATCTCCCATGAGCATACTGACCATATTAAAGGTTTATATAGGTTGGCCAACAAATATCAATTAGCGGTATATATAAGTCAAGGAACCTTAGCCGCTACCGGCTTTACATTCCCTTTAGCAACCATCAATATATTTAACTCTTCTTTACCTATACAAATTGGTACCTTACAAGTAATCCCCTTTGCCAAGTACCATGATGCCACCGACCCTTACAGTTTTGTTATAACAAACGAGCAAGTGAAAATTGGCGTGTTTACGGATATTGGAAGAGTTTGCGACCGCATAACTTATTATTTTAAACAGTGTCATGCTGTTTTTTTAGAAGCTAATTATGATGAAGATATGCTGAACAATGGCCGTTATCCTTATTTTTTAAAAAAGAGGATAAGCGGTGGCCATGGCCACTTATCCAATAAACAAGCTTTGGATCTATTTCTATCTCATCGAACGGACGAACTAAGTCTTCTTCTCCTATCACATTTATCAAAAGACAATAACTGCCCGGATTTAGTAGCACGTTTATTCAAAGAACATGCGGGATCTACAGAAATTGTTGTAGCATCCCGTTACGAGGAAAGTCTTGTTTATGAGGTCACCTCTCGTGCTAGTATGTATCAAGATATCGAGATACAGTATCAAGACATCAGTAGTAAGATATAAGTAGCAAGACTATATTAGTTATGAGTTATCAGTTGCGAGTTGTTAGCACTATATTAGTTATCAGTTGCGAGTTGTTAGCTGTGAGCATTCTTACAATTTGACTACTCAACGACTTGACAATTTAACTAGTCAGCCATTTAACTACTCAACGACTTAACTATTCAACTACTCAGCTAGGCAGCAAAACTAGCGCCATACGGCTACTCTTTAAATTCTGCTTTTTCCCATGATTCCTTTTTAAAATAATGGAGAAGTAAGAAGAAGACGCCTGAAAACAGACCCGCAAGCAACCAAACCAACCATTCGTATTTTACGGCCAGATAATGTCCGAAACCAATAGCACTGATAAGACCTATTAGTATTAAGTTAGCAATAAACCTTCCTTCTGTCTTTTTAAGTGGCTGACTGAAGGGATAGCCTGTGACGGTAAATAAACAGATTAAGACTGCCGCAATTCCTCCCACAGCAGTAGATAAGAGAATATCATTGAGTACCGGATAACCGATAAAGGACAAACCTAACGCAGTAAAAACCAACATAAAGGGCATATAGAATTTGATAAAGGCGGCTTTTAATACACCCGACATTAACAGCCCTGGTTGCTGTATAGGTGCAACAAAGTAGACCCATGCGGCCTTATATTTTTCACTTTGTGTAATGAATTGAAATACGGTTAATAGGGTAAATAAAGAGAAGTAAAAAATGAATAGATAGGTGTGTTGGTCTAAAATCATCTGCCAGCGTTCCACAAATGACACTGCTCCCTGTCCTTTATTACGAACAAAGAACATAAAGAAAAAATATACAGGTACATAAGCCATGGAAGGATACACTTTAATTTTAAACTCCCGGGTTCTACCAGTAAGCGCCCACACAAACTCAAAGCCCGCACTTTCCAGCGGACTACGTGTAACAGCTCTTGCCAACTTGTGACCAAAAGCAACCTGTTCATGTGCCACCACCTTTTCTTCCCTTACGTTGTCTTCTGTTGGCAATCCAGCTAACATTACATTAAATCCGGATGAAAACCTGCCGGTAATTAACCATAAAGCAATAAAGGGTGTTATAAGTGCAAGAGCGGACAAAGAAAGTGCTAGTACAGAGAAATCACCTGCACCTAGCTCCTGTAATGCTCCAATCCAAGCGCTTGGCGTGAACCATAGCCAATAGGTAGAAGCAAAATCTATTTGCTGTACCATAGCGCTCTCCAAGATACTGGGCATCGTGTAATACAACGCAAAGATAAGGATGGAAAAAACAATTTGTAAATAGGCAACAATGTCTTTAAAACGCTTTACCGGCAGAAAATGCATGGCAATAAGATAAAACATATTGACTAGCAAGACACAGAGCACGGTAGCAATAGAAACCTGTAAAACAAAAATTACTCCCCCAATGGCAGTTTTTGTTAAAAGCGTAAATATAAAACCAGGAAGCGCTAAACCGAGCGCTTGCTTAAAAACACTTATACCAATGTGAACAATACGTGTAACAGTAAGCGTACGATCGTTTACAGGCGTCGGTAATATGATAAAATTGTCTCGACTATCTAACAGCAATACAGAAAAATCTGCAATCAAAGTGAGGCACAGCATAGCCATAAACACTCCAAAATAAATTGTATAAGACAGATAAGGCTTATTAACAGAGAACAAGAACAACAGTAGCACACCCCCCATAACCGCTAGCAATAAAAAATTTATCCAAGAACTGTAATTGCTTTCCTTCTTTGGCTTATTACCAAAAGAAGTTAAAGGTCTTCTATCATCCATTAACAACTTTGTTCGTAGGACAATTTCAAACTGCGTGGTATTTACTCCTAATTTTGCAAACAGGGGACTAAATAATAAAGTAAACCGTACAATCAGATTATTCATCATAAAAAATAGGCTGTAATGATCTCCTTAATTTAATCTATTCGAAAGCCGAAATAATCCTAGCGGCATTCCCGGAAGTATCGATCTGCCCCGTAAGCTTCGCAAATATGTGTTCGAGTGAATCGGCCTGTTCGCTTTTCAGCTGTTCAAACGTACCATTAGCAACGATTACACCATTATTTATAAGCAAAATCCGGTCAGAAACTTTCTCTACGACATCCATCATATGCGAACAGTAGAAAATTGTTTTCCCTTCTTTTGCCATTAACGATATGAGTTCTTTAACAGTGATAACGGCATTTGCGTCCAATCCGGAAAGCGGCTCATCGAGCACTAGAATTTTCGGATTATGGATAATTCCAGCTATAAGCAATACTTTCTGTTTCATCCCTTTAGAAAAGGTATCCATGCGTTTATGAAGGTATTCACTTAATTCAAAAGCCGTTAATAGTCTGGTTGCACGCGCTGTTATAAGCTGTTCATCCATTCCATAAAGTTTCCCCACAAAATCGAGGTATTCTAGTGGCGTTAATACATCGTATAATTCTGCATTTTCGGGGACATAACCAATTATGGATTTAATTGATAAGGTATCATTTCTTAGGTCTTTTCCATCTACGGATATAGTCCCTTCAAATTCGTCAATCAGACCGGTCAATATTTTTACTGTTGTAGATTTACCAGCACCGTTAGGGCCAATATAACCTATTACTTCTCCAGGATAAACGTCCAGGTCAACACCTTTTAAAACCTGTTTATCGCCATAATTTTTATAAAGACCTTTTATACATATGATAGGTTCCTGTTGGTTCATCATTGTCTAAATTGAGTTTAGACAAGCAATATAAGCATAATTATAAAATTAGTTCATATTAATCCCATCTCCGTATTTAAAAAAAGTATTAATAGTCACAGGCAATTTCCCAGAAGTCTTTAACTCTCCCATCAGTACTTTCGCCGATGCTTGTTGGAAGCTAGCGTCATTTTGGTAGCCCACCACGATACCCTTTGCATTTTCAATACCTGGAAAAGTTGCAATAGCATAGGGGTTGGCAAATACATTGAATATTGTTTTATCGGTAGCAAGTTGACTAATAAATAAATTTACTTCACTATTGTAATTCAATTTACTTTGAGGCCTTAAACGCTGGTCATGAAGCGCTACAATGATTTGATCATATTTTTCTAGTTCGCCCGTAACATTCGCGATTTCCGTAGCGCTAGCCTGAGCTCCCACTACAAAATTCGAGCTATTCTTAAAATAATCATTTAATATGTATTGAAAATTAGTAATGCTATCGGCTCCAATGCTTATGACTGCTGTTTTTAAATTCGCGTTTAAGGAGTCGACCGCACCATTGCCTTTTAATAAGGTGATAGCAGCATCAGCCAGCTGCTGATTTAACATTTTTGCAGGCTGGTTATTTAAATCCTGATAGAGATTTTCTATCATAACAGGTTTTAACTCATCTAAATGAAGCCAATACTTAGCCGCAAGTATTTTCTTCACCCTGGCATCCAGATCTTGCTTAGATATTCTTTTCTTTCTAACCGCTTTTCTTACTTTTTTTATTGCCCTTTTGCTATTTTCGGAGAGCTCTAAGACATCGTTCCCTGCAATAATTGCCCTAACATCCGCCTCCCCGTCCTGAAAATATTTCACTACCCCTTTCATATCCATAGCATCCGTGAATACTAAACCTTTAAAGTTAAGGCGTTCCTTCAATATGCCCGTAATGATAGTATGCGATAAAGAAGAAGGTAAATTAGCATTTGTATCTAAGGCTGGTATATTCATATGCGCAACCATCACGCCCGAAGCTCCCTGCCTAGTAAGTTCTTTAAAAGGATATAACTCTAAAGAATCAAGACGTGCAGCGGTAAAATTTAATTTCGGCAAGTCATAATGGGAGTCGACATCCGTATCTCCATGCCCTGGAAAATGTTTCAATGATGTGATGATCCCTTCATCCATCATTCCTCGCATGTAGCTTGCGGCCTTTCTAGTCACATTTTCTTTGTTCTCTCCAAAAGATCTGAAATTAATAACCGGATTATTAGGATTATTATTAACATCTACTACCGGTGCAAAATTGATATTTAACCCAATTCTTTTAAAGTTTTTCGCAATTTCCTGCCCCATTTGATATATAAGCTGTTCATTCTGGACAGCCCCTAACGCCATTTGATAAGGAAAAGAAATGGTGGAATCCACTAGACGCATACCTAAGCCCCACTCGCCATCCAGCGCCATAAACAAGGGCACTTTTGAAAGCGCTTGATACTTATTGATCATATAAGCATGTCTTATAGGACCACCCTGAAAGAGTACCACTCCACCTAACTTTTCTTTTTTAATCACTTTAGCGACAGAATCAATATACTTTTGACCAAGATTAGTATGTGCTCGAACCATAAATAACTGAGCTATACGCTGTTTTTTATTTAGTGTTTTAAAAACAGAATCTACCCACTGGTGTTCCTGGTTAATAAAATTTACAAATGAGGTCTTTGTTTGAGCAGTAACTACTTGGAAGGTTAATAAGGTTATCAAACCAGTGAAAAAGGATTTTCTAAGCATATCTATCAGGTAAAAATCAAACTTAGATAAAAATGCTTGTTTGTGCAACACTAAAACAAATCTAGGTGAATATTTATTTGCTTTTATTCAAAAAGGCCTTCAATATTCTATTTAAAAGCTTTAAAAATAAGTGTTTTTGCGTCTATATAAAATCAACATGCAACAAAATGCTCTATATACCATCCCCATATTTAAAAAATGTATTAATAGTAACAGGTAATTTTCCGCTGGGTTTAATTTTTCTTAAAATAACCGCTGCAGCTGCACGCTGTAATTCGGCACTGTTTTGATAAGCCATCATAATACTCTTACATTGTTCGACCCCTGGAAGCCCGGCTAGCGTATAAGGATTTGCAAATACACAAAACACGCTATTCATACTAGCCAGCTCATTCATAAATAATCTTACTGTGCCGCTATAGTTTATTTTGCTTTGTGGACTTTTACGATTATCATGCACTCCTACAATAATTTGATTATAGCGCATCAGCTCAACCGAAACTTTCGCAATATCATTAGGCGTTGCATTAGGAGAAATAACAAAATTGAGTGCATTGTCGAAGCGTTCACTAAGCGTTTTCTGAAAGGTAGTTATCTCTGACGCGCCGATACTAATAATAGCCGTCCTTTTGTTATATGCCAAGGCATTTAGCAGGCTGTCACTTTTCAATAGCGTGATAGCAGCATTTGCCAATTGCTGATTAAGAGTCTTAGAGGCACTACGATTAACTTCTTTGTAGATACCCAGTAAATCTACAGGCTTATATCTATCTAACGTCAGCCAAAGCTTTGCTGCTAAAATTTTCTTTACTCGCACATCTATTTCCTGACGGGAGATCCTCTTGCTCACTATTGCCTTTTCAATCATGTCAATGGCCCTTTTACTATTTTGTGATAATTCCAGCACATCATTACCGGCAATGACCGCGCGTACATCTGCCTCGCCACCTTTAAAATATTTAACAACCCCATTCATATCCATAGCATCTGTGAAAGTCAGGCCTTTAAATCCTAATTGTCTTTTTAATAAGTCATTAATCACATGAGGAGATAGAGAAGAAGGTAAATTAGGTGTTTTATCGAGCGAGGGAATATGCATATGGGCAACCATAACACCCGGGGCCCCTTCATTAATTAGTTGCTTAAAAGGAAATAGCTCAAGCGAATCAAGTCTGCCGCGTGTAAAATTAAGTGTAGGTAAATCTCTATGCGAATCTACATCTGTGTCGCCATGCCCAGGAAAATGCTTTAAAGTTATTAGGAGCCGTTCGTCCATCATTCCTTTCATATAAGCACTTCCCTTACGAGCTACATTTTCTTTATTCTCTCCGAAAGATCTGAAGTTGATAACGGGATTTCTTGGATTATTATTGATGTCGACTACAGGAGCAAAATTTATATTAAGGCCGATACGTTTAAAGTCTTTCGCGATCTCCCGTCCCATTTTATAAAGTAAGCTATTATCCTGAATGGCTCCTAAGGTCATTTGATAGGGGTAAGATATAGCGGAGTCTGCCAACCTCATCCCTAGTCCCCACTCTCCATCTAAGGCCACTAAAAGTGGAACTTTTGATATTTTTTGATAATAGTTGATTGTTGCAGCATGGTTAACAGGGCCACCCTGAAAGAAAACCACCCCTCCAAGCTTATCTTCCTTAATAACATTTGCTACAGAATCAATATAACGCTTTCCAAGATTTGTATGTGCCCGCACCATGAAGAGCTGGCCAATCTTTTCACGTAGGTTCAGTTTATTAAAAACGGAATCTACCCAAACGTGCTGTGCATTAATGAAAGTATTGAATTCCGTTCCATTCTGTGCATACAAAGCGTTATTACACCATCCGACGAGCAAAAATATTACAATCTTTTTAACCATGGGAATTCAATCCCTCAAAGATAATACCCAAGGTTTAAAAAACACTAGCTCAACAAAGAATTCAATGTTTATCTCGTTCTTTATCCATGGCATCATGCTTATCGCGCAATAAGACGAGCACTAATGCAAACAAAATAGCCACACTTACCCAAACAGCAGCGTAAGGATTCAGTATACTATCCGCCAGGTTCTTAAAAACTAAGGCCATAATGATGACAGGCATTTGTAAAACGCAAGCCAACCGCACATAAGTACCAGTAAACAGCGCAATAGCACCCAGTATATGAGCTACAATAATCAAGTGTACTAAGACACTAATCATAATAGCCACTGGGATACTACTGTTCATCATTAGATCGGTGAATTTGTGGATATTGGCAACAAATTCCAAACCTTTCCAAAGAATGACAATGGATAGTACAATCCTTGTGATTTCTAACCAAAGCGGGTGGCGCTTTTCACCCTTGTGCGTAACATGATGTGAGAGCATAGCATTCAGTTTTAAGTGTTTATATAAAGTTAGCTTATTGTAATATTAAAGTTACGCTTTAATTATGAGAATAACAAGACAATAAATATTTTGTAATTGACAGCTTTACATTACACTTCTTGACAGCGGGTTTAGCATGATAATTTACTGGTGTGCATATTCACTTATAAACTTATAAGCATTTGATCCTTCCTTTTTTTTATTTATGTTTGGGAAACAACAATAAACGTCAAATCAACAATAAAAACTAAAAAAACGAATAAATTCATGTTTATTTCTGCTCGTATACTTTTAGTTGGCTTATTTTTATTTCTAACCAATAATTTATCTGCTCAGAACGATTATAGAGAAGAATTAAAAAAGCTAAAAAAGAAAGATATTGTAAATATTATCCACTTAGTAAACCGCTATTGGCAGGCCAATCATCCTGACCAAGGAAGAGCTTTCTGGGACAATGCAGCCTATCATACGGGAAATATGGAAGCATACAGCATCACACGCGACAACACCTATCGGAAATACTCAGAAGAATGGGCAATAAAAAACGAGTGGAAAGGAGCAAAATCTGACAATAAGGCTCATTGGAAGTATACTTATGGCGAAACCGATGACTACGTGCTCTTTGGCGATTGGCAAATCTGTTTTCAAACGTACATTGACTTGTATAAGTTACAACCCGACGAGAAAAAGATAGCACGAGCAGAAGAAGTTATGCAATACCAAATGAGTACTAACAAGAACGATTATTGGTGGTGGGTAGACGGCTTATATATGGTAATGCCCGTGATGACAAAATTATATAGCATTACACATAAAGAACTCTATCTAGATAAGCTACATGAATATTTCAGCTTTGCTAAAGACTTAATGTACGACAAAGAGGCGAAACTCTTTTATCGCGACGCCAAATACATTTTCCCAGCGCATAAGACCAATAATGGAAAGAAAGATTTTTGGGCACGGGGAGATGGATGGGTGTTTGCAGGCCTAGCCAAGGTATTAGCAGACCTTCCTAAGGAAAATGTACATCGCAAGGAGTATGAGCAGGTTTTTAAAGAGCTCGCTTTGGCCATTGCATCAACTCAACAAAAAGAGGGTTATTGGACCCGTAGTATGTTAGACCCACAGCAAGCGCCCGGTTATGAAAGCAGTGGAACAGCCTTCTTCACTTACGGTTTTCTTTGGGGCATAAATAATGGCCTATTAGATAGAGGCACCTACCTACCCGTTGCTTTAAAGGCTTGGCATTATTTAAGCACCATTGCTTTACAGCCCAACGGAAAAGTAGGCTATGTACAGCCAATAGGTGAAAAAGCGATCCCCGGGCAAGTTGTTAATGCCCATTCAGAAGCCAATTTTGGTGTAGGCGCCTTTCTTTTAGCAGCCTGTGAGCTGAGTCGGACTTTAGATTAAAACTGCATGACAAAGCGGGAATTCTTATTTCATTCCCGCTTCATAAACATCTACTTCTGTAATATTGCCAGCTGCGTCAAAATACATAGGAGAAATGCAGGTTTCTCGATTATACCCATTCCCACCAGGAATTTTAAAGCGATGATAGGCTATGAACCATTGATCTGTTTCCGGAACATGTACAACAGCATGGTGCCCCGCCCCCTTCACTATACCTTTTCCTTTTAGTATGGGGTTTTGTTGAACTTTCACAAAAGGGCCTAGCGGAGAATCACTCAGCGCGTAAGCCACTGAATAGCGAGGATCACGCGTATCGTACTCAGACCACATTAAATAATATTTACCATTCCGCTTAAAGGCAAAAGGCCCTTCATTATAACCTTCCGGCTTAAATTGTTTTACGTTCTTTGGATCAAAAGACACCATATCTTCGTTTAGCTTAACCACATAGCAGTTGCCTTGGCCCCAGTAGAGATACGCACTACCGTCATCATCAACTAACACCATTGGGTCTATCATTTGGCCGGGGTACTCTCCTTTAGCGACTAAGGGTTTACCTAAAGGATCCTTAAAAGGTCCAGATGGCTTGTCAGACACTGCCACCCCAATATTCACATCTGCAGAAAAGTAGTAAAAGTACTTACCCCCTTTATAAGCGATGGCTGGGGCCCAAGCCCTCACATTAGCCCATGAAAGATCTTTTTTTAGATCCAGTATTGTACCTTCGTTTTTCCATTTTTTCAGGTCAGTAGATGACCAGCAAGAAAATTGATCGGACTGCCAACCTTCACTCCCATCCGTTGTTGGATAGATATAGAATTTATGATCAAAATAAGCAATGTGTGGATCCGCATACACTCCAGGTAAAGCGGCTTGTGGTGCGCTTTGCGCCAACAGTTTTGTTAATTGTTGTTTAGAAATCTTGAAAATCGAACCATGGCGAATTCCTTCAGGTAATTTAATTTTATCAGATACATCCTCCCATTGCTGCAGATTAGACGACTTGATAGCTCCATATTTGTGTTCAGTATATTTATCGAAATAAACAACCCAATCCGCCCCAATTTTAGTGACGGTTGGCCCTTCTGCCCAAAATTTACCCGTAATAGGTTTACTTGCCTCCGCGTAAGGTCCTTCTAAATTTTTAGCATACGCTATTTTTATATTCTTCTGCGCAGGTTCTTTTGTTTCATCCTTTAACAACATAAGCCATTGCTTACCCTCTTTAACAATACTTGCATCAATTACATTGAACCCTGGCTCATATAGTAATTTAGTTTTGCTAAACGTTTTGAAGTCTTTCGTTGTCACATAATAAATTCGATGATTATAGGCATCGTCGCCCTTCACCTGTGTTTCCGGGAACTTACCTTTAATGGTTGTTGCCCAATAGATCATATATTTTTTTGTAGAGGTGTCGAAAGTTATTTCAGGAGCCCAACAGTTTCTTGCCTCTTCCTCATGTGCCATTACAGGAATATACTGCTGTTCAGACCAGTGAATTAAATCACTGGAAGAAGCATAACCAATCCCTTTATCTGTCCAACTTACGGTCCAAACCATATGAAATTTTCCATCACCGCCACGAATGATGCAAGGATCACGCATTAATTTATCTTTACTCAACACTGGTTTCAAAAAGGATTGGTCGTCCTTCAGGGCCGTCCACTGATAACCATCTTCGCTGTAAGCCAAATGAAGCCCATCTTCTCCATTGCCTTTGAAATACGAGAAAGCGTATATTTCTTGCTCATCTTGGCAAAAAGTTACTTTTGCCAGCAATAACAGCACCACCGCTAAGCACCATCTATTTACGCCACCTATTTTACTTATACTTTTGTTCCAATTCATCATCTTATTTTTAAGCACAAAAAATGCAGGTTTATATTTTCTCTTTGTTCAAATAAACCTTCATTTCTACATTAATTAAAATAATCTAAGTCCCAATTGTCTACCCATTCTATTACAGGTTTTTCAGGGGCAAGCTTTATGGGCAACCATATATAGCGACTATCTTGAAGGCTTTTCGGTCTCCATACATCTGCCATAAAAATGAATGCATTTCTTTTGCCCTGCACAGGTAATATGAAGGTAGACTGCCCGCCAAAGGTTAATAAAGCATTTGGTCCTTTCATTGGATCCCCGGTGAATTTCCAGGGCCCAAATATATTAGTAGCCTCATGTATACTTGCCTGGTTAGGTGCCCAGCCGGTACAGGCGCTTGTAATCAAATAATATTTTCCCTTGTATTTAAAAATGGCAGGCGCTTCCTGATGCTTTCTAAACAAAAGAGAATCGGCCTTTGTCGGCCTCAAGTAATCATCAGTTAGCTTTGCTATTCGTAAGGCATAATTCTCATCAGAAGAATAAATATGATACGCTGTTCCATCTTCGTCAACAAAAAGCCCCATATCCCTTGACATATTGCCATTTGGTCTGAAACTTTCTAAATACTTAAAAGGGCCAGTAGCCTGATCAGCAATCGCTACACCCGCCCTAGCCGCGGCATATCCCTGCCCTTTCAATTCTAAATGAAACCACATTACAAATTTTTTGGTTTTTTTATTGTAGATCACCTTTGGCCGTTCTATAATGCACCCTTTCGTTAGATCACTTTTATCGTCATCAACAGGAGACAAGGCAATCCCTTCATTCTTCCAATGATATAAGTCTTTAGAAGAATAAACACTCACACCTGCTGATGTTGTTTTATCCCCTCTTTTTTCACCATACCAATAATAGGTACCCTTCACAAATACAATCCCCCCTCCGTGAGCATTAATGTGATGCCCTTCTGTATCTAACCATAGGGCTTTAGGAATGAATTTATTGTCACTAATTTCGTTTTGTGCAAAGAGATCAATTTTATAGCAAGTTAGTAGCATGCATGCAAGCAAAAAAGAAAAAATGTTTCTGTTCATAATATTTAGTATCTTAATAATACTTGCAAATTCTATTTATTTCTCCATTTATTGACACCTCTATTTCACATAAAAAAGGGGGTATTTTCGTATACGATCTATCGGATATTATGTCCAAAGCATCGTCCATCATTATCGCCTATCTTTTCAAATTAATTCATTTCTGATTCACCCGCCAAGAAATAGTAATAATTAACCTAGGTCTTATCTGGTTTTTTAAAATGTAAATATGACATTTTATTTCGATAATAACCAATCAAATATTTTCACAAAGACAGGCCTTCTCCACGTGACGAAATAAACACAGAAATGTAAAGAATACTTTTGACTATTTGAAAAAAATAGTCAAAAGTATAAGTTTGTCTTACAAGGTAAAATATCTCAGCACAATTATGGTAAAGCGTTTTTTCTCGAGCACTCAGATTTCTCCAATAATTGAACAACAACGGTTTCAGGAATCTATTGCTGATCTATACATTTATGATATTGCTGATATCAGAAATCTGGCATCAATAAATCAATCAATGCGTACTAACTTTTTCTGTATGTTTTTACTGAACAAAGGAGAGTTGCATGTTAACTTAAATTTAAAGCCTTTCAAGATAACCTCAAACAAATTATGTGTTATTATTCCGTCTACCGTGGCGGAGACTACCTTTATTTCAAATGATTGTGAGTTGCTTGGACTTGTCTTTACACCTGAATTTTTAACTAAAACAGGTGTCATTTTTAATCACCAGGAGACATTAGAAATGTTTGTACCAAATGCAGAAAAAGTTTTAACTATACAGTCAGATGAGGCTGAAATATTACGCCTGCTTCTGCAACGATTAAAACAATTAAATGCTTCCAATTCAACTCATCTATTTAGTCGCGAAATCATCTATCATACATTCCTAACCCTCTTTTATGAAGTAAGTAATGTATACAGAAAAAACAAAACGCTTCAAAAACCTAAAATAACGCGCAAGGAGCACCTTGTTATTCAATTTATACAGGCGCTCCAACTTCATTTCAGAAATGAGCGCAGTGTACGGTTTTATGCTGATATATTATTTATTACACGCAAGCACCTCACTAAGATCGTGAAAGAAATTACCGGAAAAACTCCCTGCGAAATCATCGATGAGGCAGTGATCTTCGAGGCCAAGCTATTACTTTCTAATCCAGCGCTTAATATCAATGAGGTAGCGCAAAATCTCCAATTTACCGATCAGTCAGTATTTGGAAAATACTTTAAAAAACACTTCGGCACATCACCTACAGCATTTCGTAATACAGAAAAAAAAAGCGTCTTTTAGACGAATTATAGCATTCTTACTCCCTTTCCAATGAGCATGATCTAACGGATCTTTGTGCGCATACCGGCTGTCACTGGCTAAAGTTTTCATTATTAAATTACATTCTTATCTATATATGGACAAGTTCAATCTTTCAAATGATTTACGATCATTCCTTTTTAGCGCATTTCGTATTATTCTCTATGCCTTGGCTGCTGTTTTGCTTGCTGAATTTATCAGGTGGGATGGTTCTCTATCGTCCATTGACAATAAATTTTCAGAAGATTCTCTAACAGAAATGCTTCAAACGGCTTTCCTATTCATTTCCAGCTTCATATTACTTCGCATGTACAGCACCTCAACCACCTATAAATATACCGCTATATTACTTTTTGGATTAACTGGCGCATCACTCATCCGTGAACAAGATATTTACTTTGAAAAGTATATTGGACAGGGTAGTTGGCAAATTCCTGCCTATGCGATTTTGATCTTTACACTTTATCAAGTAATAAGAAACCGTAGTATCTTTTTAGCAGAAATGAAAAGTTATATGAGTAGCTTGTCCTTTGGAATATTTAGTACAGGACTTATTACAACGTATATTTTCTCTCGTTTATTTGGACGAAAAGTATTTTGGTATGTTGTAATGGAAAACCATTATATAAGAGCCGTAAAAAATGCAGCCGAAGAGTGCCTTGAACTATATGGTTATCTATTGATTTTAATATCCATCATCGAGCTATTAATACTATCTAAACAAAAGACGTCTTACAAAACGCCATTCAACACAAAAAGGCGGACTTCGGAACGATCAATAATGCTAGAGAATCAGGTCAATTAACTGGTTTGGTTTCTGCCAACCTGTTTCTAAAAAAAGTCCGTTCCCTCTTAAATAAAAGAAGCGTCTTTTAAACGAAACATAGCGTCTTGAGACCCTTTTTATTGGCTATAAACTAATAGATCTTTGTTAAAACTCGAGCTAACGGAAAACACACAAGGCTCCATCTGATCATAAAAAAATAAAAAAGCAACAGATGAAAACTACTGAAAATATTTTTTTGAAAAGTAGCGAAAAGGTACGTCAACAGATTATAAGCGTAGCTCTTGAACGTTTCGCTCATTTCGGAATTGAAAAGACTACTATGTATGAAATAGCAAAAGCTACAGATATTACGACTGTTTGCCTTGCCTCCTATTTTATAAACAAGCAAGATTTAGTAAACGAAATAGGCAAAGAAATTATTCAACAAGAAAGCACACAATTTTCAAATCTCATACGTAAAGATACCCCCATATTACAAGCCTTATATCGATTATTGGAAATCAAAGATAAAACCCGGCGGAAATATAGCAGAACACAAATTCTTTACACCCGCGGTGGTATTTATGCCGGCCTACCTGAGAGCCTCATTAAATTGATCAAGACAGCAGAATTGAGACAGCTATCACGAATTTTTAAAAGGGGAATAGAAAATGGTGAATTGACGCATTTCCCGATACAACATATTTCATCACTATACGCTGAGATCCTTAATGGCTTGGTTCTTGGAGCAAGCACTAAAATAAGTGGTATAAGCATGGGTGTGCCTTACCTACCTGAGGAAATATTGGAAAAGCAAAAAGAGCTTACCAGAATTTTTATTAATGGCTTACGACTTCCCTTATCACTGGGCGTCATAAATCATGAAGTAGTCGGGTAAAATAAGAAAATAGCTTTAATACAGAGATTCTACTCTTTTTCTAAGCATTTCCCAATTTGTGTTCAATAGCCCGCCAAGCATCTTCATACCTCTTCCCATACAATTTATTGAATCTGGAACGGCTAACCTGCGCTCCAACAATTAATAATAAAAATGGGACGAGTAAAATTGCCGTTGCCACTCCTATATTCTCAAAAACCCAATTTAAGGTATTCTTCATCAGACTGGCCTCTGCGTGAATCTTGTCGATTAAATAAATCCCGCCAAGTACAATTGCTATAAGAATCGCCACTGCTAAAACGAAACGGCGGGCACTTTTTGCCTTTTGCAAGGCCGATTGGAATGTGCTTGTACCTGCGGCATTTTCCAGTTGGATCATCTGCTTATCAAGATCATCTTCCACTTTATCCACCTTCAAGTGATTACGATCGATATATGCATGTGCAGCCGCCAATTGTTCCTTGATAAAAAGTACTTGGTTAATTCCGCCACCGAGGTTATATAAAAATCCCATTTTTATTGATTTAGTTACTTTCAACACTTAATATTGAGCCCACTGTATAGCCGGATGTTTCTACATCTGTAGGATATGTTATCAGCACCCTATCCTTAACACTTGAAATGAGTACAGGCCTCTTAATTTTTTCTATTATAGTCTCAAACGCGCCTTCACTTCTATCTATATTAGCCGCCTCAGTAGGCTTCATATTGTCAATAACTGTTTTGCTACGATTGATAAAAATAGTATCACCTTCTACATGGTTAATTTTCATCAAACCGATGCCATTCATGCTCTTTCCCTGCACATCATTATAAAACGAGACAACAGCAATATCTCCTCCTGATAAATTCTCTACAGCATATTGCAACTGCTCATTTTGTTTAGCGATTGCTTCCGCCGCTCTTTTATTCATGCCCGGCCTGATGATCGCTAATACCCCAAAAACTACCAGTAGTATAATTGTATTTCGAAAAAATCCCCATTGAAAAGGAACCGTCTCTTTAAGGCTTCTTGCTTCCGATTTAACCAAGTCAATCCATTCTTTGCGACGAATTTCTTCTCCTTGTTGGTTAAATGCTTTTGTCATTTTTGGACTTGCCGGAAACCATGGACCCAGCCAGGAAATATATTTTTGAGAAACAGTAAGAAAAATATCTTGTGGAACTGAATTCGATTTTAACGTCGCATTGATGCTTTTTTGTGTGAGCTGTTTTTCAACGATGCTATATATAAAGATCATTCTTATAATTATTTAATAGGGGTGCAAATATAGGCGTTTCGAGTTTTTACAATGATCGGAAACAGCATTCTTGCCTATTATGTAGATATAATGTAGACAGACGTATACGTAATGGATATGTATATGAATGAAGTTTGCATGTCCTTAATTTCATTATAATCGCACCGAATTTGACAATTAAACAATAAAAAACACGCAAACGTTCATTACTTTCATACTTGGCTATTGTTATACCACCTAAATGTATTAATATGGATACCATAACAGATTTTTATTCGAGAGGATTAACCGCAGGGAACATGCTCATTTTGCTAAGTGTAGTCTTGTTTTTCCTGCTGCTCTACCTTTGTATAAAAAAAACACCGTTTAGAAAAGGGATAGCAATTGTAGTACTTGTACAAGCATTGCTCTTCTCTGCTTTAGCTTTTAAATTTTACCAGGGGGTAAACGATTGGAGACAGAAAAAAGTTAAAAATGAATCTGTTTATAATACCGAAATAGAAAAAAATGAAGATTTTAGAACAGAAACCAAATTCCGAATCACCGTAGAAATTGCCACAGTTTTAATTGCGCTTTTTATGTTATTGAGAGCAGATGCTGATTCGAGAAAACAGGGAATAGGTTATGCCCTTATAATCTGTGCGAGCCTTATGTTTTTTATTGACTTATTTATTTGGATGAAGCTCTCAGATTATATTGCTGAGTTAAAATTATTGAGACACAATAGCTCAATAGAACATCTGCATTAGTATTAAATAAGCAAATATCATTGCCTCTCTCCTAAAGTTAAGAAGCAATGATGTATTAAATAGTCGTTTAGACACTTGGTATTTTGTATCCGTTATTATAAGTACTAGTTATAAGTTTATCTGCAGCAGCATCGTTAAAGCCCCCTTTTGCCTCATCCCAGTAGATTTTTTTTCCTGTTCTGTACGCGATATTCCCCATCTGAGAAAAAATAGCGATGTGCGCTCCTGCTTCTACTGGCGCATTGAGAGATGCTTTATCCCTACTTTTTACGGCATCGATAAAATTGACGGCATGTAAATCCAATCCATTATCAACCCGCTTTTGTAACGGCGTGGCCCCCATGCGATCACCTTCTGGAATGACTTCCCATCCCTCACGGTTTACTACCAATGTTCCTTTATTTCCAATAAAGGCAACACCATGGTTCCTTCCATAAGGCCCGCCATCAATTCCATTTGCATGTTCCCACTGGATATTAAAATCATTAAATTCATAAACCGTTGTAAGTGTATCCGGTGTTTCTGCCGCGTCATCTGGATAAGCAAATTTCCCTCCCGCAGCCATAACAGATTTTGGTGTAGTAGCCTTCATTCCCATTAGGGCATAATCTAACATGTGCACTCCCCAGTCGGTCATCAGGCCGCCAGCATAATCCCAAAACCATCTGAATTCAAAATGAAAACGATTCGGATTAAATGGGCGTTTTTTTGCTGGCCCAAGCCATAAATCGTAATCAACACCTGCTGGTACTGGTCCGTCGGGTTTTACTGGGATACTTTTCATCCATCCCTGATATGCCCACGCTTTTACTAGGCGTATTTTTCCTAGCTTGCCGGAATGTACAAAAGTGATAGCATCCTTGAAGTGTTGCTGACTGCGTTGCCATTGACCTACCTGTACAATTCTATTGTATTTCGTAGCTGCCGCGACCATCGCTTTACATTCGGTAATAGAGTTTCCTAATGGTTTCTCTACATATACATCTTTACCTGCAGCGCAAGCTTCAATCATTTGTAAACAGTGCCAATGATCGGGCGTGCCAATAACCACAACATCCACGTCATTACTAGCCAATAATTCTTTGTAGTTGTTGTATCCCTTTGTTTTGATCCCCTTATCAGCTAATTCCTTCGTACGCTTTTCCAAGACATTCTTGTCCACATCACATAAAGAAGTGCACACGACATCTGGGTGCTTAATAATCGCATTGAGATCGGCCCAGCCCATTCCATTAATTCCGATAGCACCTACCTTTATTTTATGCTGAACTTTTCCTGCTGCCATGGAGAACACAGACGGAAATGCCGTGGCTATACCTGCTGCTGCAGATAATTTGGCTGATGTTTGAATAAACTTTCTTCTTGAGTTGTTCATAAAAAGGATAATATTTATAATTAGTAAAATTTAAGGCTTTCTCCTTCAAAAATAATTCTTTTTTTCAATTATGCCAACGTTTTCATTGCGTTGTTTTCAATAGGGTGCAGGTATTTTACTTTGCGTCAACCATAAATTTTGAATTGCTAATCTTTTATCCTGGGGGATTGAACTTTAAATAAATGCTCATTTGATTTCAGAAGTTCAGCTATTGACTTATAAGTAAAAAAAGAAGCTGCTCTTTCGAAACAGCTTCTAAAAACACCAACCGCAGGAAAACCAACACGAGTTGGCATTGGTTATATTTTAAGGGTTATAGGTGCCTGCTGCTGGTAAACCATCCTTACGCATCGCTTCAATGATTAAGCAATTGTAAACATAATCCCAGCTAGAAGAAACTTCAGCATTTTGATTCAATCCATAAGGCCACCAATGCTGACTGTCCCCGCTAAGCTGAGCAGTCGCGTTATTGTTTATCTGCTGTAATATTAGATTTGCATTAGTAGGTTGGTATTTGCCTCCCGATATTGCAGTACCTGTCCACCAGCTTATAGTGCCTGTTCCAAACGTGTGATTCATTTCATGCAACATCGTACGCAGATTCTGGTAAGAAGAACTCGCACCAAAACGCATCCATCCTTCGTTATTTGCATCAGCCGTTGGCACACCTGGGTCATAGTTCACCCAAACATGTTTTACCGCTGATGTATAGTTAAATAGGTACTTTAACGTTCGCATAGATTTCTGTTCTTGTCTTTTAATTACATCATTAAAATTCTGCAGTAGCGCCTGCTACATAAACATTTCGAGCTTTCATTAACGCCTCTTGCGGTCCCGGCTGACCGCTAGAACCTTCCATCTGCATGTTAATTATTAACCAAAAAGGTTTATTCATGAAATTTGCCCGATGAGTCGCCATTAGCTGATGATCGATATAATAATATAAGTCCACGTCAGTTGAGGATACCTTCTTCACCCGAAGCTTATAATTATGCCAATTACCGGCATTTGTAACGGGTGTTAACTTATTTTGCCAGGTAACGTTCTGCCAGTCAGGTCCCGTAGCAGTATTTTGCCAATTGCGGTTATCCCCTTTAAATTCCATGATATCACTTTCCGGAGGCCAACTGTTTGCTCCTGTCAACCAGAAAGCAGGCCAGGAACCCCTTACGGTGGGTACTTGAAAATCACCTCTTATTTCCCAATACGGCAAGGCGTCTGTAAATGTTATTTGTTCCTTTAAGTGGATAGCTCCCGAATGGTAGCGAATCGGCAACCAAGGATCATGTGGACTGTTTCCTTCGTCCCAGGTAATACGGGTAGCTTTAATATTCAGTTCGCCCCCTCCAAGGAAAATATGATTATGGTCTGTTGTACTGCCATACATGCGTGCGGTACCGTTGTGATCACTTCCCCAGGGATACAGGTAATTCCATTTTTGCTCGAAGGAGGTATAATCATTGAAAGAAAGTGAATCTATCAATACTACAGGAGCATTCGCAACAACTATCTGGTCTTTTCCGTTTAAGTTGGCACTCACCAACGCGTCTGCATTTAACAGCCCTTCATCCTGTTTTGAACAGGCACTCAAGAGGACGCAACCTAAGATTGCCCTGCTTAAATTTCTCAATAAAATAGATGTGTTCATCTTGGTTAACTTTAAGTTTATAATATATATTTGGTTTACACCACAAACTTAAAGTGCGAAATATTAAAAAAAAGGGGTATATTCTTATAATTTAGGGGGTGTTCTCGTTTAATTAAGCTGATTAGTTTAAATAGCTTGTCTCTTTCACTTCTTCTGATACACCCTTACATAATCCACCTCAAATCGATTAGGAAATTTTGTATCCCCCAATTTACCCCCATTCATCCCTCCCATTGCTAAATTCAGTAATATATAATGTGGCTGTTTAAAAGGATTTATTTCTGTTCCATCTCTATTTACTAATTTGTCTAAGGGTACTTCATTTAGCAATACATCATCTACATAAAGCGCTATCATCTTCTCATTCCAATCCATTCGCCAAACGTGAAATCTCTCTGCCCACTTCTTTCCACCTAATTCCTTTATTGCTTTTGTTTTACTATACCACTTAGCCTGATAGGGCTTATCTGTACCACAAGCTATATTAGCAAGAATATTACCTTTATAGTATTCCATAATATCAATCTCTCCGTTTGAAGGCCATTGTCCATTAACGCCCAGCGTCCAGAATGCTGGCCATAGACCTGCATCGGTATTGATGCGTCCCCTCATCTCAAAACGCCCATATTGCCAACTATGCAACCCCAGTGTATTAATTGAGGAAGAGGTATGTGTAATATCTGGCCTCTTTTCACCCCATTGACCGCTAGTTGAGCTAAAGGACGGGTTTGGTCTTTTTTCTTTCCGCGCTTCTATAATGAGAAATCCCCCTTCACACCAAGCGTTTTCTTTTTGATACCATTGCTGCTCTTTATTGCGCACAAAACCTTCCTCGAATTTCCAGTTTTTAGAACTGGGAGGACCATCATGATCAAATTCATCCGCCCAAACCAATTGATATCCTTCTTGTTTATACTTTTCTATTTGCTTATTTTGTTTGAACTGCGACCAAGATGTTAGGCAACTTATTGTAAAGAGGAATATTAAAAATAGGCTATGTTTGTTCATTTTTCATTAATTAATTTTTAAAGGAAATATCATGTCTTTCTAAACATGATATTTATAGGGTAATAAGTATCTTTTCATGAGCTAACCCCAATTACAGATTCCTGTAGACCCTTTTATGTGTAATTATATCGTTCTCCAATCACCGTCATAAAGATCAAGAAAATGAGCAATTTAATATGCATTATTGCTCGAAATTATTCCCCATCTTTTTATCTAGCTCTATTTTCTTCTCATTTTGCTTACCTGCTATGCGTTATTAGTCTAATTAGCACTTCCCAAGGCTAATATCCAATGGGGCCGGCACCCGCTGTAAGGGGCCATCCAGGGTTCTGATAAATAGGCGAGGTTTCCATAGACTGCCCATCTGGCGAAGAAATCAGAAAATGCTCGGTCGCAATAGGACTCAGGTAGTGTGCCTCGGTAAAAAAGTAGCCATCATAAAATTGATTGTTGGGGGAAATCTGATGTATTCTTAGATAAATACCAAGAGATGGGTCGGACACCGTGTTGGTGGTTGTTCCTCCGTATTTCAGTCTATTGCCATATATATCCTGCATCGGCCCCCAAACTTTTATTCCCTCTATCTTGAATCCATTTAACTGGTCCATTGCCCGCCAGCGTATCAGGTCCATATAACGTAGCCCTTCTACCATCAGTTCTGCTCTTCTTTCACGACGGATATTGTAGAGTGTGGGATTAATGAAGTTGCCGTGAGAATAAGCTCCCCAATCATTCGATCCTTCTTTACTCATATCTGTTGCCGCTATGGTTATATTGAAGTCTGGATTCACTCCGGCGCGATTCCTTATTGCTTGCCAATAACTAGTAGCACTACCATCGAGTCCACCATTTTTTTCAAAACACGCCTCTATATAATTGAGATAGGCCTCCGCCGCCCTAAAACATACAAGGGCTGTTACGTCTCGGCCAACAATAGACTGCATATTATTATCATAAGACAGGCCCTTTTTGATGGAGTAACCTGTGCCTTCCAAAAACCGGCTTGCAAGGTCTATATTTGGAACCGTTGGCTCAACCTCCGGTGTTGTACCGGCAGATAGGCTTATGAATGCTTTAGTTTCTCCCGGTGCTCGCATAAACAACCTAAGTCTCCAATCTCGATTCACTTTGACTTCTCCTACAAAATCGTCTCCTTGGTATCCAGAACCGGTAGCGTAAATAGGCAGACCATTATCCATCAAAAAATTATCAACAAATTGACGTGTATACCCATAACCATTGCCGTAATACATGTAATGATTCCAATATTGAACAACTCCTAGTGTTAAATCAAAATCTCTCCACAGCAAAACTTCATCATATCCTGCAAGATTTTCAGCATTAAACATTTCAAAATAAGGATTACTCGGATCAGCAGCATTCTGCTTGATGTTCTTTGAATTAACGGACAACGCGTGTGCATCTGCCACAACCTTTGCTGCCGACATTGCCTCTCCTAAAAAAAAGTCAACTTCACCCTCTATACTTCCGGCAGGAAATTGATAGCCGCTATTGTAGTCCTTCGTTGCTCCTGGCCAATTGGGACCATTAGGCACCAATGCAGTTCCTTGATGATATTTCAACCATGTTGCTTCAAATAATGCTACCCTGGATTTAATTAAGTAAGCTACGTCTTTTGAGATCCGGGTTCGCCCTCCAGCTGGTGGAACCGTTAACAGCAGTTCGGCAGCCTTATCAAGATCATTTAGAATAAAACGCGCAACTTCATTCCGAGGTTTCCGTTTACTTGCCTCTACTAGGGCAGCCTGTTGATCAGGTAATATTTCTGTAATGATGGGGAAGTCCCCCATTTCCATCAACCTTCCGAAATAGACAAATGCTCTCATTAGATAAGCCTCACCAATATAATGATTGATGTTGTTAGCGTTTCCAAAAACGCTACCCGCTTCTACCTTCGCTGAGACCGTCTGCAAAAAATAATTCAATTGAAAAATAGTACCAAAGGACCAGCCACCTCCAGTAGCACCAACACGCCACTGTCCTGGCAAGAACCTGTTATTGCTTCCGCGATTTGTCATATTATCGGTGGCCGCATCGTCTAAATAGAGGCCTGCACCACCTGTCCCGTCTGTAGTTCTGAACACATCTTGATAACGCGCTATAGTATAGGCGCTGAGATGGCTTTCGTCATTAAAATAATTCTCTGGCGATACTTCTGCCTGTGGCGTAATATCGAGATGCTTGTTGCATCCTATGACCATAATGGTCAAAAAACAAAGAAATGTTGCTCTTTTTATATCAATGAATTTATTCGTTTTCATGTTTATTTGACTTAAAAGTTTGCATTAATCCCAAATGAAAAGACCTTTTGCAAAGGATATACTGTTCCTCCTTGACGCCCTATACCTATTGATTCCGGATCAAGCGTATCATTGAGCTTGGTAAATGTCAATAGGTTTTCACCCGAAACAAATAAGCGAACATTAGACATTTTGATATTTCTGATCAAGGAGTTGGGTAAGGTGTAACCAAGCTGGAAGTTTTTGAGCCTTATATAAGAAGCATCCAGCAGATACCCCGTCTGTGCCTGCTGATTTTTCCCATTGAACAATGGTCTTGGATAATAAGCATCTAAATTTTGTCCGAGGGGATGATTTTCATCTGCACGGAAATAGTCCAAGTGTTCTTTCAACGCAGTCGACCAAAAATCACCTGCACCGGTGGTACCCCAGAATACCATACCTGATGGTGCCCAATCCCTTTTAAGAATTCCCTGCCAAAACATACTGATATCAAATCCTTTCCAACTTGCATTGAAATTCATCCCTATTGCATAACGGGGAGTAGAGCTCCCTATAATTGTCCTATCACCCGGATTTGTTAAAGAGTTGGCACCACCGTCCACTTTTCCATCTCCATTGAGATCAGCATACATAATATCTCCCGCTTCCCAAGCACCACCAGATATAGCTGTCTGACCGCCATTTGGAAGAGACGCTAAGTGACCATCCATTTCTTCTTGCGTTCTAGCTATGCCAATAGTATGGTACCCCCATATATTGTCAATATATTGGCCTGCGATATAATTTCCGATATCATTGGTTAGATTATAAAAGTTGAGGACTTTTGTTCTAGAATCGGAAAGATTCAATTTTGCACCGTAGGAAACTTCTCCAATTTTGTCATCCCAAGCCAACGTAAACTCAAACCCCTTAGTAACGATGTCAATATTATTTATTAAGGGAACACCTGTTCCCAATGTAGCCGGCAAAGTTTGGCCACGACCAAGTCCGTCATCTGTATAGCGTAAATAGTAATCAAACGAGCCGCTCAAGCGACTGTTTAATGCCTGCCAATCCAAACCAGCGTTCCAGTTACGAATCTTCTCCCAAGTTAACATCGTGCTTATCAAACCCGGAGCACTGGAAGTGTTAGGCCTAGCTCCATCTACCAACCAGCCACCATTCGCAGTTCCTGTCGGAATAGTCTGATAAGTAGGGTAATATTCCGGATTCCAATTATCTAATGTGTTTTGATTGCCCAACTTTCCATAAGAAACCCGAAGCTTTAACATCTGCACTGTATTGGCCAAAGGTTGAAAGAAATCTTCCTGTGCAATATTCCATCCCGCAGAAACAGAAGGGAACCAGTTCCACCGCTCATCTCTTCTAAAACGTGACGATCCGTCGTACCTCAGGTTACCTTCAAGTAAATACTTACCTTTATAATCATAGTTGATGCGACCAAAAAAACCGGCAGTTGACCATTTATCCAAACCGCCACTTACAGTAGGAACAGGGTTACCTGTTAAACCCAATACAGGCAGTTCGGTGGTGATCAAGTCCATTCGTTGTGCATTGAAGTTCTTCGTGCTTGTCCATTCGGACTGAAATCCCGTCATCAATTTAAAATTGTGATCATTTATGCTTTTTGTATAATTTGCATAAACATTGGGATTGAAGAAGTATAATTTTCGGGCATATTCATAAACATAATCATTGGCAGGGCTAAGCAGCGAGACATATTGTCCTACCCCATCAGCGTTGCGTGAATACACTTTGAAAGCATCTTCATGAACAAATTGCGTCTCCGTTCTGTAGTTTAACTCACCAATAACATTCAAATTCTTGACTGGTGTATAAGTCATTCTCAGCTGCTGCGTAATGTAATCCTGTTCATCCGTTCTTCTTCCGCCATTTTGCAGGGCATCTACATAGTTAATATCCGACATATAAAACCCATTCGGATCATAAAGTGCCCGGTTTGGTCTAGCTCTTCGCATAACATTATCGTAGAACCCATCCGTCATGGACGTAGGTCTACCATAATTCGTACGAATAAGTCGATTCATATATTCAACACTCAGATTATTAGATAGCTGGCCGCTTATCTTAGCAGTAATGCCATATCGATTAAATTTATCTGTTCCATAGCGCATAAAGCCTCCCTGATTCAGAAAGTTACCTGACAGATAATAAGTCCATTTATCAGAACCGCCACTGATACTAAGATTATGCTCGTTCGTAGGGGCCCAATCGCGATAATACTCCTTCATCCAATCCACATTCCCATAAGTATTATCGTAATCCCATTTACCATCCGGTCTTGCTACAGCCACATCATTTGGGTCCAAAAGGCCGTCTATATAGTCCTTCATCTTTTGAACTACTGTAGGCGCAAATTTTTGTCCGCTTCCACCGCCATTATAATCCGCGTCATTCCAATAATTGGCAAACTCATAAGAATTCATCATTTTCAACAACAATACCGGTGTGCTCCACCGAAAACTGTTATTATAATTGATGCGTGCTGCTCCGGATGCGCCTTTCTTGGTTGTCACTAAAATAACTCCAAATGGGGCCCGTGAGCCATATACGGCAGAAGAGGCGGCATCTTTCAATACCGATATATTTTCTATGTCTTGTGGATTCAAGGCATCCAAGGATCCTTCAGAACCATCTATTAACACTAGGGGACTTCCCGACGAAAAACCGCTAATTGTCCCGGTTCCTCTAATATTGACACTCCTGCCCGCATTAAGTGTTCCCCCCAATCCTTGTGTGGAGATATTTAATCCTGGCAAAACTCCTTGAAGCGCCTGTGTAACGTTCTGCACAGGTCGAGCTTCCAAATCCTTCGCACTTACTGTTCCTACGGCTCCTGTCAAATTCACTTTCCTCTGTGTCCCGAATCCGACTACTACAACCTCCTCCAGGTTATTGGCTTCATCGGGAAATAGTTCCACCTTTAATACATAAGTTCCCTGATCGTTTGGAGTCAGTGCACGTAGACTTACTTCTTTCGATTGATAGCCTATGAATGAAAAAATCAATGTAGCCTCTTTTGTAGCTTCAATTTTAAACGTCCCTTGATCCCCCGTTTGCCCCAGGGCTTTTCCACTGCTTTTCTCCTTAATCGATACACCTGGAACAGGGCCATGCGCATCTCTGACAATGCCGGTAACTTGAATGTTCTGTGCAGCTACAAGCCGCACACTTAAGAGCAAAAGAGAAATGAACAATAAACTTCCATATCGGAAATAATATACCTTTGGCTCTCTCATAATTTAAAAAAATTACAATTCATAATGTTGTTGGTTGGTTTTAATAGATAAAGGCATTGTGGTTAGATATTGACCAGTCATCCTATTGTATTGCAATAATGGAAGATTTTAACCGATGAAACAGGGGTTGAAATATGATAATTAGGGGGGCAAAATAATACGCTAACTAAGCTAAAATCGATTTGACGACTTTTTTATTCAGATGTAGTTATACTTGCACATTACATCCAACAAAACAAATCGTAGCTACCTGCAACCAACTTTCGTCGTTCCAATAAGAGTAAGCTGGGGATCATACGGGACTTACCACTACACGCCGCCTAGAGCGAACTCCCAGTTAATCACCGTATGCCCGCTAGATGATTCCCAGAGAGACGAAGCAGGTACGAACAAAGTATCTAGCTCAATTAACAATAATTGTTGTGATGGAGGTGGATGGGTGGAGAAATTTTGAGATGCGACAGTAAGGATGAATATCTACTAAATTTTCTATCTTTATCTAAGTGCTTAAGGGATTGAAATCAATGTTTAAGTGCATTAAAAGATTAACATAATGGATCTACCATTTCGGTAAACATGAAAATTCTCATTATAGAAGACCAGAAGGATCTTGCATTGGAGATTGCCGAATTTCTCTTTACAGAAGAAGGTTGCATCATCGACCATGCGTGGAAAAAAAGTTCTGCTCTTGAGAAAATAAATGAAGTAGAATATGATTTTATCCTGTTGGATATTACATTACCTGATGGAAACGGCCTGGAGGTATTAAAAGAGCTAAAAAGGATCAAAAATAGAAAGGATGCCGTCATTGTTCTTTCTGCCCGGGGAGCAACAGACGATCGCATTGTGGGCTTGGAATTAGGGGCAGACGATTACCTACCAAAACCCTTCTCTTTAGCAGAGCTGCGCGCGCGGATCCATGCTATTTTACGCAGAAAGCATCAACTTAATGACAACAACATTATGGTGCATGGTTTTTCATTAAACATACAACAAAGAACCTTCAGTTATGAGGACCAAGAATTAAACCTTACTAAAAAAGAATATGAAATTTTAAACTATCTTATTTTAAATAAGAATAAGGTAGTTGCACGCATGAGTTTAACAGAGCACGTGTGGGGTGATTTATATGATGCATATGCGGATTCTAATTTTGTAGATGTTCATATAAAAAACTTACGCACGAAATTAAGAAATTATGCAAAAGTTGACTGGTTTGAAACCGTGCGTGGTATGGGTTATCGAATTAAGATTTAACAGCATGGAAGATGAAGCTTTCTAATAAAATAGCGTTATATAATTCACTCACAAAAATCGTTATTATTTTAGTATTGAGCTTTGTTATTTATGTTTTTACTGATGGCATTTCCAACTATCATTTACAGGAACGTTTGGTTGACAAAGGTAAGAAGTTTATGTCAGGGCTTACCCAAGACCATATCGATGACCTGATTCAAAGTCAGGTTAACTTTACCGATTATAATATCTTAAAAGAAGAATTTATTATACTTACCCCCATTAGGAAGGTTATTAACGTTAACCATGACAACTTTACTAAGCAAACGCGCGAAATAGAAGGTGAAGTGCACGAATATCTTGTTTATACTTATTACTTTCGATTCAACCACCACAATTATCGGCTGGAAATAGGTGAAACGATGTCCGTACTGGCACAGCTCGAAAAGAGCATTTGGTTGTTTACATTTTTAGTTCTTTTTATCTCTGTTGCTGTAACCTTAATTATCGACATCGCCTTTACCAACCGATTACTAAGACCATTCTACAATATTGTCGACAAGAAACTAAATAAAATTCATGATCCCCTCTCGTTTAGCTATGTGCCTGAGAAAACAAACACTGAAGATTTTGTGCTACTTGATAAGAGTTTAATGCAGTTGATGGAAAAGGTCAGTAAGCAGTTAGACGTAGAGAAGCAATTTACGTCGAATGTTTCACATGAGCTATTAACGCCCATCAGCACCTTAAGTACTCGCTTTGAAAATCTGCTTAACGATGAAAGCTTATCGGCCGCTGCCTTTAAAAAAATCAACGACTCGCTGCTAACGCTTACCTTTATAAAACGGACTATAAAAGACCTGCTTTTGATTGCGAAAATTGAAAATGGGCAATATGAAAAGTTTGAAGAAATCAATCTCGCAAACCTGGTTGGCGAAATTGAAATGGAGATGGAAGACTTACTGGCAAGTAAGGATATTCATTTCCATAATATGCTTGCTAAAGACATCCATATTAAAGGAAATTCAACCCTCATCCATATCTTATTCGCTAACCTGATAAAGAATGCTATAAAGTACAATAAACGACAAGGGACAATCAAAATTTCAAATGAAATTAAAGATGGAAATATAATTCTCTTCTTTGAAGATTCCGGAATAGGTATGACAGAAGAAGCTGTGCAAAGAATATTTAACCGTTATGAACGGTTCAGTACATCACCAGAGGAAGGACATGGTTTAGGGCTGGCTATTGTCAAAAGCATTGCTGTTTTTCATGCTGTGGATATCCATGTGTCTAGTATTCTTCACGAAGGCACTACCATAGAATTAAGCGTACCTATTCCGCATAGCTAGTTTCTTCTCTATCAAATTTCCACTTTACATCTTTGGCATAACAAAGATCTCAACTTTAAGCTGGCAGATCAGATAAGGTCAGTAAAATGCTCCAAAATTTAAAGAAAAGTACTATAAAAAAGCAATATTTACGCCTGCACTCCTTACGTGAACTTTCCAGTTATTAATTTTTTATCGTTTTTATTTTCCGCACCTTTATAAAATATCGTATTTTTAATCAATAAAATGAGATTTACGGTATTCATAATCTTAGCAACCCTCCTTATAATGTCTGGCTGTATTTCAAATGGTCAGCTAAACACAATGTATCAACAAACTGATACCCTATACAACAGTCTTACCCATAGCCGTATTATACTAAAGACCCAAGTATCTTCTGAAAATGAATTCCATGAGTTATCTGGTGCCAGTGATTCCGTGAGAGATTACCGCTCGACTGATGGCAAATTTCAGATAAGTGTTTCACCTCCTCGCATTAACATTGGTACGTCTATCGATGAGCTGGGAAAAGAGCTTTCCTATGAAAACATTCATGGTGAATTGATTATTAGTCGCGAAGGCGACATGTTACATGATAGCACAGGAAATTTGTTGCCGGATGTTTTTTTTTATAATACCGATTATATCGGTACTACTGTCAGATGGAAAGACAGCACGAGCTTTATTCTGAAAGCGCACCCTATCCGATATCGTGTTCCTGCCAACACCAAAGGAGATCTAAAAGATGTAGTGGAAAAGCAGCAGTTCATTTACAGAGCGTTTCAACTACAATACGCTACTGTTACAGATAGTTTAACCGTTCCTAGTCAATAGACAGTACCCTCTTTAAGCATTCTCGCTCAAATAGCTATAGTAAATACAACAGTTTTCAGATCAACAATGAAAAAGCCGCTTATTAAAATGCATCTTCTCTTTTTCTTCATCAAAACTTCATTTTCACGTTGCAACTTTGGTATAACAAAACAACGAAGCTGAGACATTAACATTATAAGATTAGTCAAGTGTTTCGATGCATTAAAAAAATAAATACCATGAAAAAAGCAATTTTAGCGCTAGCATTAGTTGCAACAACTTTCGGCGCATTCGCACAACAAACAGTTAAAAAAGAAACAGCATCTGCTACCAAAACTGAAATTCAGAAGAAAGAAGATGGTGTAAAAAAGCATCATAAGAATCGTGCTGCAAAAGCAGAAAGTAAAAAAGCAGAAAATAAAGTGATGGCTGCAAAAAAAGAGGTTAAAGCACCCATCAAATAATCAGGAGACAGGTATTAGCAAAAAAGCCAGCAGAAAAGAATATGCTGGCTTTTTTGTTCTCCAACTAAAACAGCTTTGGAGACTTTGGTTTAACTCAAATTCTTTGTAAAAGCTGCTAATTTAAGAGATTAATGCGTTCTAACTCATTTGATATTTCTTTTGGAAAGCAGTTCTGTAGGTTCTAACATACTCTGAGGGCGTCATGCCAAATGCTTGCTGAAATTGTTCCCGGAAGTACTTCACATCGTTAAAGCCCGCAATAATAGTCACCTCATTGATATTAACCTCCTCTTTAAGTAATGTCTGAGCCGCTTTTCGAAGTTTAACTAGGCGCATAAATTCATTGGCCGTACGGCCAGATAAATTTTTAATTTTTTTATAAAGTGCCGAATGGCTCATTCCTATTTCTAAAGAAAGTTCTTTAATGGTAAAACCTTCATGCAAATGTTCTAAAATCATCTGCTCACAACGTTGCAGAAATTTCACATCTTCCTTTGAAATACCTGTTTGATTTGATAAGGTTATTTCTTCATAAAAATCGTCTGCGCGGTCCTTCTTTTGCCTAAGAATTGCCCGCACGCGGGCAGTTAAATGCGCCTGATTAAAAGGCTTACTAATATAATCGTCTGCCCCTAACTCAATTCCCCGAAGTTTGCTTTCTTCCGAGCTGCTTGCTGTTAGCATAATAATAGGAATATGACGTAGATTCTTGTCGGTCTTTATTTCTTTACAGAATTGCAGTCCATCCATCTTATCCATCATCACGTCACAAAGAATAATTTGAGGCTTGCAATTATGAATATCCATCAATGCCTCTTCGGCACTATAGCATACTTTTAAGGAGAAATCCTCTTCAAATACATTACATAAATAATCTCCTATTTCTTTATGATCATCAATAATCATCATAGAGGGTTTATTCTCTACTATGCTATTAGCCATGATAGATGGTCGTTTTATTGTACGTGCATTTTTTTCAGTAAAAGCAACGTCAACCAATAATTCTTCTAAAAAGATTGACTTACTATCTATATCCTCATATATTAAACGATTCGTCCAATGTTCTTTTCCAGCTAATAACGATAAGACAAATGTGGCCCCTCCCGTCTCCTTATTATGGAAGGTGAGTGTTCCGCGGTGTAGCTCGGCAAACTTTTTCGATAAAAATAGGCCAATACCAAACCCGACTTGCTTATGTTGCACATTTCTAGCGAATTTATCGAATAATGTTTCCTTTAGCTCATCAGCCACACCTGCTCCACTATCTTCTACCAGTATATGGACCTTCTCTTGATCGCAACTTACTTTTAGTCCAATATATCCTCCATATGGTGTAAATTTGAAAGCATTTGCCAACAAATTGAAGAGAATAATTTCGACCTTTTCCCGATCTGCATATACTTCTTGCAACTCATTTGTTGTGGCTAACTTGAAATCTATCTGTTGCTGAGCCGCTTGTAGTTGATAGCATTGGTATACTTCTTTACAAATTTCATTCACATTAAGGCGGGCAATTTTCAATGAATCATTATGGCTATCAGCCTTTTTGAATAAGAGTAGCTGATCCACCATACTTAAGAGCCTTTTACTGTTTCGAAAAATTACCTGCAATGTTTCATGCTCATATCCCTTTTTTTCCAAAAGAAGTTGGCGTATAGGATTTATAATGAGCGTAAGAGGTGTTCTCAGCTCATGCGATATGTGCGTAAAAAAGGCTGTCTTTTTCTCGTTCAATTCATGTTCCTTCTCTTTTTCCAAGGTTGCTTTATCAATTTCATAACGAAGCCTACTTGCATTTTTGCGATATCTATGATAGACAAAGATTAGGAACAATACTAAAAAAGCATAGGCACTATAAGCCCACCAAGTAGCCCACCAAGGTGGAGAAACCTTAATAAAAAGCAGACGTTCTTCCTCATCCCATACACCATCAGCATCCGAAGCTTTTATATGCAGGGTATAGCTCCCCGATGGAAGCTTACCGTAATTTGCGGAACGTGAATGCCCCACATAATTCCAGTTTTCTTCCCACCCCTCTAAATAAAAAGCGTAATTAATTTTATCTTGAAAGCTGTAATCCAATTTTGCAAAATCAACAGACAGCACTGCCTTATCATGCGGTAATCGCAAAAACTGGATATCACTAACATTCTGCTTATTAAAATTTAAATCAGACAGTTCAATGGGATTATTATTAATACGTATGCCTGTAATTAAGGTAGGTGCATCGTCAGATAATGGTTTAATAGCTTTTGGATCAAAAATATTGAAGCCATTTATCCCTCCAAATAGTAGTTCTCCTGTGGATAACTCTAGAGCAGCATTATAATTAAATTGATTGCTTTGCAAGCCATCTGCTGTAAAGAAATTTCTGAAATTATCTTCAGCAGAAGAGAATTCGGATAATCCATTAAACGTACTTAACCATAAACGACCATGCTCACCTTCCAGTATATTCAGGACTGCATTTTCCGGCAGGCCATCTACCTCTGAATATGTTTTTAAAAAACCTCTTTGTTTGTCGAAAAATTTTAAACCGGCACCCTCTGTTCCCACCCAAAGATGTCCTTTTCTATCTGTTTTAATAGCTCTTACCGCGCTTCCCACTTTGTACCAAACATGATTCTTATTAACCAGATCTATTTTCACCAAGCTATTGAAATTACCTCCCCATAACTGCCCTGCCTCATCTTCCATGAGGGTTAATAGATTTGTAACGCGATTATCAACCAACTCAAAATAATCTGCTGTTTTATTAAATCGATACAGTCCTCCATCAGATAAGGCTCCAGCCCATATCGTACCCTTGCTGTCCTTATATAAAGCCCACACATTCACTTCTTCATATCCATAGGATGCATTGAAGCAGGCATAGCGTTTAAATTTCTTCGTTTTTGGATCTAACTTATTTATTCCACCACCATAAGTGGCAATCCAAATAGACCCTTCATTATCTTTGACAATATTTACGACATTGTTGTTACTCAACGAGTTCGGTTTAAGCGCATCATACTTATAGTTCTCAAAGGTTCCGGATAATCTGTGCCACAGGCTTATGCCTGCACCATCGGTACCTATCCAAATTTTTTGATCGTTTTCTTCACAAAATGAAAGAATAAAATTGCTACTAAGCGGGGAAACGCTATTGGTATTACGTTGGATTAGTGTAAAACGACTTGTAGACTTATCAATAATATTAAGCCCTCCCCTTAACGTACCTATCCACTTTCGATTAGTTTTATCAACATAAACAGCATATACCGCCGCACTAGATAGATTCTCCGGGCCATCGCCCACCTCGTGCTTAGTAACATGCTCCGTTCTGGGATCGATTTGAAATACACCTGCCCCATCAGATCCAACCCACACTTGGCTTTGTTTATCAACGCTTAAACTCATAATAGGAGAATTGCCTACGCTCGCATAATATTGGATGGAGATGGGCTTTTTATTCGCCATCTCGTATTTGTACAAACCATTATTATTACCTAGAAAAATATCTCCACTCTGCTCTACCAGCAAACAATTAGCATGCGAGATAGCACGATTCACCACTTCTAAGACTCTCTTTGAGGTGTTATAACGTGTAAGACCTACGTTTTGAATGAAAATCCATACAGTATTATCTTGATCAATAACTGCCGACTGCGCATGGAATAAATATTGCTTTTTTTTGTCATCTAGCGGAATTTGAACGGCTACATTCGTTCCGTTTTCTTTTAATAATAACCCCTCCCCAGCTGTGCAAATAAACAGTGCACCATTATTGCTTTTTAAAAGACCATTAACTGGATTGGTTAATTTCTTTTTTTTCTGAGAAGAACCGAACTGATAATATAAGGGCAAGAATTCCCATTTTATTTGATTGAGACGGTAAACTCCTCGTTTTGTGCCAATCCAAAGAGCACCATCACCATCCTCCTGTATGGCGGATATTCTATTGTTAGGCAGTGAAAGGGTATCATGGAGCTTATTCTTAAATATCTTAAACTGATGCCCATCATAGCGGTTCAATCCGTCAAAGGTTCCTGCCCACATAAACCCATATCGGTCTTCGTAAACGGCAGTAATAGAATTATTTGAAAGGCCATCATGGAGATTGAGTCTTTTAATCTGCGCATTAACTGTTAAATACACATTTATTAAAACAACTACGATAAAGCACTTTTTACTGTTTGGTAGGAAAAATTTAGACATAATTGGCTCTCAAATAGTTTATCCCAAACTTAATCATTAAGTCCTTGATTTCAAAAAACAAGTCTTAACTAAATGTTCAGCTTTTCAAGCTATCTACAGACTATTTTCTAATCAAAAAAAGGCAATTATTTTACATGATAGGTTTATAATCAATTGCAGGTAGTAGTATTACCCAAGTGACTTTTATAGCAATATTCGGGACAGAGAAAGAACGAATGTCAGTTTAAATGATCCTGCGAGAAATCGATAACATTAATGGTTGGGATCGACTCGTTGTCATTTAATTTACATAGCAAGTTGGCGGATGCCCTTTCCGTTTTATCAGCCTTAAAAACGTTTATATTTATATTTTTTGAAGGTATGAACAGCAATGACGAATCAAGCTGCATAAAATCAGGCGTATCGATTATTACATAATCAAAATGTTTTTTAAAGGCTAACAAATCCTTTTTGAATGTCGTTTTGGTTAAATAATGTTGCAAGGTCCAGTAAAATTTAAGCCCATGAGTTGCTTGAGGCTCTTGCTCTATTAATGAGTTATCGACTTTAATGTTTATTTGATGATATGGCTGATCGTTTGTTGTTTTTAGAAGACGCTCTTTTATTGCATCTGCGTTCGCCGTAAAGTCGGATAGACTGTATATATTTTCATGCTGTTCTTTGTCGTTTGACTGATCTAATAAGCTAATAGTAAGTACTAAGTTTCCAAGCTTGGACAATAACACGCCCAATTGCCTACTTATTATTTGCTTTTGATCTCCCGCTCCCACCGAATAAAATGCTACGATAGCATGTTTACTCTTTTTTAGGCGTTTAACTTCTTTCACAAAACGTTCGTAGTTAAAAGCAATGAGCTCCTCATTTACATTTTTATTGAGCGCTAATGTGATGAATTTTTCCGAACTGGGCACCTCTACATCTTCGAGACGTTTAACAAAAGGCGAAGTATATTTTTTAAATAGTATAATAAAAAAAGGTACACTAAATGAAAGTAAAAACAGTGGTATGGCAATAAATAGCCAACTAGATACAATTCTATTGATTTGGTGAGCAGTAGTTCTGGTATTTTTAGTTGATTGATCCAAATTGGGAATCGAGGGGTTGGATAATTGAACCACCGTCATATTATCAAGTTTTTTTTGATAACGCTCTAACTGATCAGCATATATATCGAGCATAGCCCCTCTTTCACGAAGCAATTCATTAAGCCTTTTAGATGTTGTCCGTTTGTTTGTTACTTCAACTTTTCGCTGCACGGGCCGTCGAGCGAGCATGTCCTTTTCGGCAATTAACTTTTCAATTAAATTACGCTGCAAAAAGCTCAACGAGTCAAAAAAAGACGTGTCGTACTTGCTTTTTGCTTGATATTCTTTAGCGATCTTAACCTGCTCGGTATTGTAGTCTTTTATCTGCTTTTCTAAGTTTGGGTTGTTTATAAAATATGTTGGTAATTGGTTGAATTGATTTAAAGGTGTTTTGAGGTATCTTAAAATGGCGTCTATCTTTTTTATAAGTAGCTGCTTATTAAATTCTGATACCTGTTTCGGTGCCGGTTTTTTTAAAACGGGTTCTTCTTTCTGCAATTCCTTATTAATGGCTAGATCTAACTGTTCGACCTTCTTGTTGGTGACAGCGATACTATCTTCCAATTTTAGTAGGGAAGCTTGAGGTGTAAACTTCTTTTCCTCCTGGGAATGATTACTGAGAGGGCTATTCGAAAAAAAAAGGAAGTAAAAAATGACTGCGCCAAGAATTACTGCCGTACAAAACAGTACCACTGATCGACTACTGACATAGCTTCTTATACTTTCTTTCGCTATGACTGTCGTCCTTTCATACCTCCTACTCTGCATTACCAACGTTTTTTTGGTAGTACATACGATAGAACAAGAAATATATTCTATTATTTGTTTGCTTTGTGTATCAAACTATGAAAAAGTGTGAAATTTTTTGAAAGAACTAGCGCCCCAGTTCAATCTACTAAAACCGTTCGGGCGCGAAAAGTGAAATATCTGCGGAAAGCTTTTGCTCATTTATAAGTTCACTTACTACCTTCCCTACTGCCGGCCCTAAACTCAATCCCATCATACCGCAACCACCCGCTACAATTAGGTTCTTTATCTTTTTGCTTTCACCTAAATAAGGTAATCCATCGGGTGAGCATGGTCGAAACCCGAACCATACATCTCGCTTTTCAGGAATATCAACCTGTAACTCAGGATAGTATTGAGGTATTGCCTCTACAATGCCCTGCACACGATTCATATTAATATTACTATTAATGGCCGCTAATTCCATAGTACCGCCAAAACGGATATGGCCATTCATAGGTGTAACAGCAACCCTGGCTTCTAAAAGCAAGGAAGGGTGTTGCAGTGTGTGCTGGCCTGGTTTATACATAAATGAATATCCTTTACCTGGCATTAGCGGAATCTTTAGCCCGACCTTTTTTGCCAGTTCCGGCAGCCACGCGCCGCCAGTCATCACCACTTTATCGCTTTTGAAGCTTTGATTTCCAGCAATAACCTTAGCAATTTTTCCTCCCTCCACTTCAAAATCCGTCACTTTTGTATGTTCAAGGATAACCGCACCTTTTCCTTTTATGTAAGCTATCAATTGCTGCATCAGTGCCTGCGGATATAAATGTCCGTCGCAACGATAATGCACTGCTCCCAGCACATCTAGTTTTACATGCGGCTCGAGTTGCTGAACTTCGTCCTTCTTCAAAACGGCAACATCCAACCCAAGTGCCTGTGCCTGATGAGCTAAGTGGGTCTCTTCTTCCGCTGTTTTCTCACTTTTATACAGCATTAATATCCCTCTATGTAATAATTCGAAATCAAAACCTTTATCTTTTGCGATTTCGTCATATAGATTACTGCTCAACAAATTCAGGTCACGTATGGAAGGAGCGGAACGATTAACATGTTCGCTATTGGCATGCTTTACAAATTTCAGCCCCCAGGAGATTAAATTGGCACTCAAACTTGGTTTAACATAAAATGGACTTTTACTATTAAACATCCACTTGATACCTTGTGCCACAATGCCGGGCGCAGCTAAAGGCGTAAAATGACTCGGGACAAGCATTCCCGCATTCCCATAAGAGCAATTGTCTTGTAAGTCTCCGCTATCCAGCAAGGTTACCTGCCATCCTTCATTTAAAAGATAATAGGCAGAACATAGCCCAGCAATACCTCCACCAATGATGAGGACATTCCCTTTACTTAATTGATTGGTATCTATAGTAGTTGATGTCATGTTAAATTAAAATTACTCAATCTTGGTAGTCAATAGCATTTAAATCACCTGAAAACCAAAAGCATAAGGATCTTCATCATCAATAATGATATGGTTATACCCCGTTATTAGTGCCCAACCCTCCACGCCTGGAATAATAGCAGGCTTACCCGCTACTTCTGTTTCTTCTTCAATTGTTCCTGTAAATTGAGAACCTATATAGCTCTCATGAATAAATTGATCGCCTTTTTTTAGCTTTCCTTTGGCATACCACTGCGCCATCCTGGCAGAAGTGCCTGTTCCGCAAGGGGAACGGTCAAGCGCATTTTCGCCTACCAATACAGCATTACGGCCACTCGCTTTTGGATCGATCACTTTTCCTGTCCACTGAATATGGCTCAAGCCAAAGATATTTGAATTCTCTGGATGGATAAATTCATATTTATCATTTAGCAGCTGCCTAATGATTTTGCCATAATGGATAAGCTGACTCGCGGTAAAATCTGCGATATCTTTAAAATTCTCTTGCGGATCGATAATTCCATAAAAGTTACCGCCATAAGCAACATCAACCTTTACGGTACCTAAATCAGGGCATTCAACCTCCAGTGCTTCGGCGTAAAGAAAGGACTTTACGTTCGTAAGTTTAACAGATTTAACTTTCCTACCTTCCTGCTTATAGTCTATTAAAATTAAACCAGCAGGCGTCTCCAGTCGCAGCTTACCGGGTGTTTTTGGTTCAATCAACCCTTCCTCAATAGCCACCGTTACGGTACCGATCGTACCATGTCCGCACATTGGCAAACAACCGCTTGTTTCGATATATAAGACCCCAATATCATTTGCTGGGTCACATGGCGGGTAGAGGATGCTACCACTCATCATGTCGTGCCCCCTAGGTTCAAACATAAGGCCTTTACGGATCCAATCGTATTCTTTCATAAAATGGAGGCGGCGTTCCATCATGGAGTTCCCATTTAAAAGTGGTCCACCACCAGCAACCAAACGCACCGGACAACCGCAGGTATGGGCGTCTATACAGAAAAATGTTTTCTTCATCTTGTGGCTATGAGTTATCGGTTTTTCAGCGTTAACTCATTTAATATTTTACTCTAACTCAATTTTAACTTTTAAGGAGTTGTCTGCTTTACGTGCTAACAGCAGGCAACTAATAACGAGTAACTAGGAACTAAATACTTTCTTTCGTCAATACATTATCTACCGTACGATAAATTCCCAAGGGATTACTGTTCTTTAATTCATCGGGTAATAAGCCATCTGGCCAATTCTGAAAAGCAATTGGGCGTAAAAAGCGCACGATAGCATCAGACCCTACAGAGGTAAAGCGGCTATCAGTTGTTGCCGGGAAAGGACCGCCATGTTGCATCGACAAACAAACTTCCACACCTGTTGGCATACCGTTGAATAATAGGCGTCCACATTTGTCTTGCAATATGTTTACTAATTCAGGTTGTTGCCTTATATCAGCTTCAGTAGCCGCTAAAGTAATGGTCAGTTGTCCTTTTAATTTCTTTGCCACCAATAACATGTCTGCAACATCATTACAACTCACGATCAGGCCAAAAGGCCCAAAAACCTCCTCCAGTAGATGTTCATTGCTAAGCAAGCCGGCAGCATCTGTTGCCGCAATTAGTGCAGCACCCTGACCCTCTATTTCTTTATTTTCAGCACTTGCCAATACAGTTACCTCCTTCTGAGACAACATTTTTTCTTTGTTAGAAGAGTAGGCATTGGCTATTCCTTTATGTAACATATTAGCGGGTAATGAACCCTGAATTATCCCTGTTAATGCCTTTTTAAAGGCATCAAGTGTTTCTCCTTTTATTGCCACCAGCACACCCGGATTAGTACAAAACTGACCCACGCCTAAAGTAAGAGATGCAGCGTATTGAGCTGCGAAGTCTTGCGGATTTGTCGCTAACTTTTCAGGAAGTGCAAACACAGGGTTTATACTTCCCATCTCGGCAAATACGGGGATAGGCTCTTCTCGTGTGTTTGCTAAATCAAATAAAGCCTTACCTCCGTGGAAAGATCCCGTGAAAGCAACCGACTTTACCAATGGATGTTTCACCAAATAGGCGCCCGCTTCGTTAGAATTTCCATAAATATGTGAAAAAATTCCTTCGGGCCATCCTTCTTCTTTTAAGGCACTTAAAATGGCGTCAGCCATTAAAGAAGAGGTTTTAAGATGCCCTGGATGCGCTTTCAGTACAACCGGGCAACCCGCAGCGATAGCGCTAGCAGTGTCTCCACCGGCGGTTGAAAAGGCAAAAGGGAAATTACTTGCACCGAAAACCACGACAGGACCAACACCCACCATCAGCTTACGAAGATCAGGCTTGGGCGGCGTTTTGTCAGGAATTGCTGTATCAATTCGTGCGGATAAACAAGCTCCGTCTTTTAGTCTATCAGCGTAACTTCTCCATTGAAAAACTGTACGTGCTTTTTCACCAACCAACCTCGCTTCGGGTAGCGAAGTTTCCTCCATTGCAGCAGTTATTAGCTCTGGGCCTAAAGACGCTATTTTATCGGCAATTGCATACATGAGTGCAGCACGGTCTTTAATCGATCTTTTTTTAAGGTATTGAAAAGCCTCGGCCGCACCATTTAACAATTCATCTACTTTATCCTGCGTTGTTTCCTTATACATATCTATTATTTGTGCATATCAAGATATTAAGACACTGGTCCCCTGGACCTATCTACCAAAATACCCTAAAGCTATGTTAAAATTTTAAACGTTAACGGAAAGTTGCGGTCTATTCGCCTTGCTCGCTTCGATCACATTCAATACGCGTTCACGTTCTTCTCCTATTAGCGTAAGTCGGGGTGCCCTTACATATTCATTGCTTATTCCTTCGCTAACGGCAGCCAATTTAATATATTGTACTAATTTTGGATGGATGTCTAGCTCCAACAACGGCATGAACCATCTATAGATTTTAATAGCTTCTTCATAATTACCTGATTTGACATAATTATAAATGGCAACCGTTTCTCTTGGGTATGCATCTACCAAACCTGCAACTAAACCATCGGCACCAATCATAAGGGATTCTAAAGAAATCGGGTCAACACCACCTAATACTTTAAAGCGATCACCGAATCGATTGATCATTCGTGTAATATTTGTTAGATCTCTGCTCGATTCTTTTACCGCTTGAATGTTTGGCAATAGTGCTAACTCTTCAAACATCTCTACTGTGACAAAAATACCATAATCTACTGGATTATTATAAATCATGATTGGTAGCGAGGTACTCTTCGCGACTGACTTAAAGAATTCCACCGTTTCTCTACTATCAGCTTTATAACGCATTGGAGGCAATAACATAAGTCCGTCTGCACCTAATTCTTCTGCTTTTTTTGCAATTGCAATCGCTTCTCTCGTTCCTTGTTCAGCGATATTTAATACGACAGGATAGTCATTCCCAACAGTTGTTTTCGTAAATTTGAGTAATTCAAATTTTTCTTCAGTGCTTAACGTGCTCGCTTCTCCAAGTGATCCTGCTAAAATCAATCCATGCACTCCCGCATCTAATTGGGCTGTAAGATTTTTACTAAACATGTCATAATCAATTGTTCCATCCTCTTTAAAGGGAGTCAACAATGCCGGATAAATTCCTTTCCAAAGTTCTTTACTCATTATATTAATTTTTTCTTCAAAGGTAAAGTGTACTTTTCAAGACATCCTTCCATGTATTAATCAATTGTGAGCATATTTTAACATATCTCCATTAGTGAACATTTTTATGGAAGCTTATCATAAATTCTTTCGGAGAATTTCCTATGACACTTTTAAACACTCTATTAAAGTTTGTGATGCTGTTAAAACCACAATTATAAGCTACGGCAGATATACTTTCACATTTCTGGTGAGTCAGTTTTTTACAGGCCTCATGCACGCGCATTTCATTTAAAAAGGCCACAAACGTGTTTCCGGTATGCTTCTTAAAATAACGGCAAAATGCCTGGGGAGTTAAATTCGCTTGATCAGCAACCTCTTCCAGGGTAATGGCCTTGGTAAAATTTTGAGAAATAAAGTTATAAATAGACCCTATACGGATTCCTTCATTTTCGGAAATAGCATTTGTCCCACCCGACAGCGCTGGTACATTTTTTGACACGATACTTAATGTACGCAACAGATAGAAAAAATGCATTAATTGATCCATCTGATTCGCCTCTTTTAAACGAACGATTCGCCTATAAACCTCTCTGAAATGGTCCGTAGGCACCTTAAAGCCATTAGTATGATCTTTCACAAAAGTTTGCAACATATAAAGTTCAGGAAGATTGAAAAAAGATGCTAAATTACCATTCGGATTAAAAAATACGGAAACGGAACGCACTTGTTTCGGGTTAGCATCATCAAAATAATCAGCATTGCTTTTAAAGACATGAGATTGATTTGCTCCTAATAAAAAAATGTCATTTTCCTGAAAAGGATGCATACTATTATCTGCTATTAAGGTGCCTTTTCCTTCCACAATCCACATCAATTGAGCTTCATGATGTCGATGTAAATACGGATAAAAGTGGGGCATGCAATCTTCCTGAACTATTACTGTTCGATCATGCGCAACCGGAATTGTAAATTGTAGTGTCTTCATCTCAATCGGTTTGGTATATTAGGTAGGGTGAATTTGCTAATTTTAACCGATAAATGCAACATAAATTGTAAAATAGGTTAAAATACGGTCAATATTTGTTAATTGATTACCAAAACACTACTCCTTAGGTTAAAATATGAACAGCATAAGAGAAAAACAGTATAGATTATTAGCAAACAAATCATGAATTTTACCCTTTCATAACAATGATCCGTAAGTTGTCACCAGAATCAAAAGCAGGATTTAGGTTTCTGACATGGGTCGAGCAGACAAGCTAATGCCGGTTTCAGGAAGAATGCAGGAGCAAAAACAAAAAGTCATCCTTTTAAATAATTTCAAAAGGTTATTTGGTGTTTTTATAGCGACTCCTTTACCTTTGCAGTTCATCCGTAATTAATTTTTGGTCCAACGGCTGGCAGGAGGCTTAACATATTAAAAATTGCCTTATACTAGGTGACAGCAATTGAATTTTAAACAAGAACGGATCATAATTTAAACACCTATTTTATTAAATATGTTTCACTCGAGTACTTATATTGATCGTCGTAAGCAGTTAAAAACAACTATCTCAAAAGGAATTTTATTGTTTATTGGAAATAATGAGAGCCCCATGAATTATGCAGATAATGCTTTTCCTTTTCGACAGGACAGTTCTTTTTTATATTATTTTGGTATTCAAGAGCCAAAACTTGCAGCCGTCATTGACCTTGATGAAAATAAGGATATTTTGTTTGGTGACGAGTTAACCATTGATGAAATTGTATGGATGGGTCGACAGGAAACACTCCAGGAAAAATGTAGAAAGGTAGGCATTGAGGATATACAACCTTCTTCACAATTAGCACCCTATCTACAAAAAGCATTACGGCAACAAAGAGTTATTCATTTCCTTCCTCCGTATCAGTCAGAGAATAAATTAAAACTCATCGACCTGTTAGGTCTTAGTCTGAAAGAATTAGCTAGCCAGGCATCTGCACCCTTTATCCAAGCGGTAGTAGCACAACGTTCGGTAAAAAGTCAGGAAGAGGTTACGCAAATTGAAACAGCGGTAAATACATCCGTTGATATGCATCTGTTAGCCATGCGATTGGCAAAAGCAGGAACGACAGAATTGCAAGTAGCGAATGCTATACAAGAAATGGCTCAAAATGCCGGAGGTCGTTTAGCTTATCCAACCATTTTATCTGTGCATGGTGAAATATTGCATAATCATAAGCACTTGAACACGTTGAGAGATGGTCAGTTAGTATTAAACGATTCAGGTGCGGAAACCGCCATGGGTTATGCCGGAGATCTCACCAGAACGTTTCCTGTAGGCAAGACGTTCACAAATAAACAAAAAGAGATTTATAACATCGTACTAGAAGCGCTACAGCAATCATCCGCATTACTTGCTCCTAGTGTTCGTTATTTAGACGTTCACTTCAAAGCTTGTAGCACCTTAGTAGAAGGACTAAAATCTATTGGACTCATGAAAGGCAATACCGAAGAGGCGGTAGCTTTAGGTGCTCATACATTATTTTTTCAATGCGGCACGGGACATATGATGGGGCTCGATGTACATGATATGGAGGACCTTGGAGAACAATATGTAGGTTATACCGAAACATTGAAGAAAGATACCACCACCTTTGGCCTTAAATCTCTTCGTCTGGGAAAAGAATTGGCCGCAGGTTATGTGCTAACTGTAGAACCCGGTATTTATTTTATTCCCGAATTATTTTCTCGCTGGAAAGCAGAAAATAAGTTAAAGGATTTTATTAATTACAATGAAGTTGAAAAATACCTTAGTTTTGGAGGAGTACGTATAGAAGACAATTATCTTGTCACAGATACGGGATACAAAAAGCTAGGGAAAGAATTAGCTAAAACAATAGAGGAAGTAGAGGAGATTAGAAAAGACATATAATAATACACACATGAATAAAAACATAAACCAACTATTATGGGCGTGCTGCCTCTTTTTCGGTACCCTTTCTGTAAATCTCTTATTTGCCCAACCTGGTGTAAAAACCCAATGGAGCAAAGATGGAAATGCCTATTATGAAATAGAACAGGGAAAAATAGTAGAGATCAAGTTGCTGGATCCAACCCATCCAACAAGTTATTTAGACGCGGCCCAGTTAACCCCTAAAGATAGCAGCGGCCCGTTAAATATTCGATCTTTTACTATTTCGGACAATCGGCAAAAAGTATTAATCTTCACCAATACTAAAAAAGTTTGGCGTTATCACACCCGTGGAGATTATTGGATTTATGATTTAAACAAAAAACAATTAACACAATTAGGAAAAAACCTACCTGCCTCCTCATTGATGTTTGCCAAGCTTTCCCCTGATGGCACACAAGTAGCTTATGTTAGTAAACACAACTTATATACCGAGGACCTGGCAACCAACACCGTTACTCAGCTAACAACGGATGGTACAGACCGCATCATTAACGGTACATTCGATTGGGTTTATGAAGAAGAATTTGGTTGCCGTGACGGTTTCCGCTGGTCGTCGGACAGTAAACATATTGCCTATTGGAAAATTGATGCGCGCACCATTCGTAATTACCTCATGCTAAACACGACTGATTCTACTTACTCTTTTACGATTCCTGTTGAGTATCCTAAAGCGGGGCAAAATCCAAGCGCCTGTACTGTTCATGTAGTGAATATTAACACAAAGGAAAGTAAGCAGATGAATGTTCCAGGCGACCCCATACAACACTATATTCCACGTATGGAATGGACTTTGGATGGAAAGGCACTTATTATACAGCAGCTGAACCGCAAGCAGAATGAAAGTAAGTTAATACTTTGTCAGATCGCTGATGGATCAGCAAAAGATATTTACCGGGAAAATGATGATGCTTGGATAGATATAAAATCTCGTTGGAATGACGATGACCCAAGCGGTTGGGAGTGGCTAGATGAAGGTCAATCATTTCTATGGGTAAGTGAAAAAGACGGTTGGCGTCATATTTACAAAATAGATTTAAAAGGAAAGGAAACATTGCTTACAGCAGGCGAATATGACATCATTGCAATTGATCTGATAGATGAAACCAATCAAAAGATATATTTCAGTGCTTCCCCTGAGAATGCAACACAAAAGTATCTGTATCAAATTTCTTTAAAAGGCGGGAAAGCAAAACAAATCTCTCCTGACGATGAAATAGGAACCCATAGTTATCAAATTTCTCCAAATGGAAAAATAGCACAACATGAATTTAGCAGTAGTATGACCTATCGTTCAGGTGCTGTGGTAAGTTTACCTGACCATAAAGAAAAATTTGCTGCGCCAGTCCACCGAGATCTTCCTACAAATAGCCCTAAACCAGAATTTTTTAAAATTAAAACGGTAGACGGTATAGAGATGGACGGGTGGATGGTAAAACCAACAAATTTTGATCCAGCTAAAAAATATCCTGTAGTATTTATGGTGTATGGTGAGCCCGCTGGACAAACGGTTACCGACACCTACGGCATCGGTTCAAACCGACTCTATGAGGGGAGCATGGCAGATGACGGATATCTTTATCTATCAGTAGAAAATCGCGGAGCACCTGCACCCAAAGGAAGAGCATGGAGAAAAGCAATCTATGGCAATATCGGCACCCTTAATATCCGAGATCAGGCAATGGCTGCCAAGGAAATACTCAAATGGGGTTTTGTGGATGCTGACCGCGTAGCTGTATGGGGATGGAGTGGTGGCGGTTCATCCACCCTAAATTTACTATTCCAATATCCTGAAATTTACAAAACAGGAATTGCTGTGGCTGCTGTAGGGAATCAATTGATGTATGATAATATTTATCAGGAACGTTATATGGGAGTACCTCCGGAAGCAGAACAAAATTATATTAAAGGATCTCCCATTACGCATGCTAAAAACCTGCAAGGTAATTTATTATATATTCACGGTACGGGAGACGATAATGTGCATTATCAAAACGCTGAAATGCTAATCAATGAATTAGTAAAACATAATAAACAATTTCAGTTAATGTCTTACCCAAATCGCACACATTCTATTTCAGAAGGCGCAGGAACGTCGGCGCATTTGGCAAGATTATATACGAACTATTTGAAACAGTATTGCACTCCGGGAGGAAGATGAGTTTACTTTTTGTCTTCAGCCACAAAAGTAACAAAAAAGGCCGCGGCTGTGCCTGATGCTACATCGTTTCTGCATTAAATACTTTTCAGCTTCCGCGTCAGCCAAGGCCGAAAAAGCAGGACGATAAGTCCCTGCGCTAAACCATAGTAAATGAAAAGCGATATCGAAAAAAATAAGTTTATCATTAATCAACATGTTTAAATTAAACTATCAAAAAATATTATACATCCTATCAATGGCTGTGTTACCATTGGCAGGTTCTGCGCAGCTGCTCATAAAAGACCAGCCAGTATTTACAAAAGCAGATTCCTTACGGGGCACCTTGACCCCGTTACGTACCTCCTATGATATCAAATACTACCACTTAGACGTAAAAGTAGATATCGACAATAAGTTCATCAGTGGCAGCAATCTCTTTAAATTTGAGGCAGTCACAGATTTCAAGAAGCTACAGTTCGATCTATTCGCCAACTTAAAAGTTGAAAAAGTGGTATACCATGGCCAAGCAATACCCTTTACGCGTGAATTCAATGCTGTCTTTGTTAACTTCCCTACGGAAATTAAAGAAGGTGCGTTAGACTCTATGCAAGTATTCTACTCGGGCAATCCACAGGTAGCCAAGCGAGCGCCCTGGGATGGCGGTTTTGTATTTTCAAAAGATAGTAAAGGAAAACCATGGGTAGCTACTGCTTGTCAAGGTTTGGGTGCCAGTGTTTGGTGGCCTACTAAAGATCATCAAGCGGACGAAGTAGATAGCATGCTCATCAGTATCCGTGTACCGAAAGGCCTAAGTGACGTTTCTAATGGCCGACTTGTAAAGAAAACCAACCATAAAGATGGCTATACACAATTTGATTGGTTTGTCAGCAATCCCATAAACAATTATAGTGTTTCCGTAAATATTGGCGACTATGTTAATTTTACAGACACTTACCAAGGAGAAAAAGGAGCATTAGATTTAAGCTACTGGGTATTGCGTGAAAATGAGGCGAAAGCAAAGAAGTTTTTTCCTACTAATGTTATACCCATGCTTAAAGCCTTTGAGCATTGGTTTGGCCCCTATCCGTTCTATGAAGACAGTTATAAACTCGTGGATGTCCCCTATACCGGTATGGAACATCAAAGTGCTGTAACCTATGGTAATGGATATGCAAACGGTTATCGGGGCAGAGATGCCTCTGATACGGGATGGGGCATGAAATGGGATTTCATCATCGTGCATGAAAGCGGACATGAATGGTTTGGCAATAACATCACCTCCAAAGATCTTGCTGATATGTGGATACATGAAAGCTTCACCAATTATTCGGAAGCCTTGTTTGTTGATTATAATTATGGAAAAGAGGCCGGAGAAGCCTACGTGCACGGCATACGAAGCGGCATACAGAACGATAATCCCGTACAGGGTCCTTATGGGGTAAATCAAGAAGGGTCTGGTGATATGTATCCAAAAGGGGGCGTTTTATTGAATATGATCCGCACCATTATTAATAACGACGAACAATGGAGGCAGATTTTGCGCGGTTTAAATAAAACATTTTATCATCAGACCGTTAATTATGAAGATATTGTAAACTTCATCAGCGAGCAATCAGGCAAGAATTTAAATCCGGTATTTGATCAATATATCAAACATACTAATATCCCAACCCTTGAATTCAGATTTAAAGAAAACAAATTATATAGCCGTTGGATTGCCGATGTTGCCGACTTTAGCATGCCTGTTAAAGTGCGTGTAAAAGGGGGGCAATATCAATTTATTAACCCTGATAGATCATGGAAGAAAGTAGATATCACGGGTGCTACTAAAGAGAACTTAGAAGTAGATACTTTTAATTATTATATTGGAGTATTAGTGGAGTAGTAAAATCAATGTTTACGCCTTGAAGCTTGGAAACTTTATAAACCTAACCAAATTTATAAAGCTTCCGAGCTTTTTATTTTATAGCTTTATTCCTATGCTTAGACAGGGCTAAGGCAGGCTTAAGCTAGCAACATGCTTATGTCGATCTAGGGAGAAAGCAGGGTGATTATAGTATGTTTATAGGGTCATTCTATAGTGTTTATTGGGTGTTTGTTATGCCATTGTAGCAAGAAGCCTATATTGGAGTTAAACACAATTTCTTTTTAGGAATAATTTTATCCTTAAAGTAGTTACTTCTTAGTATAAACCCCATATTCTCTATTCAATAAGTGACCACACTATTCATCTGAAGTAAAAATGAGCATTAAGTATTAGCATTGCCCTATTAATATGGAAGCCATTACGAAAACTAGTTATAAAACTTCCATTTGGTCTGATAATTTACTTCCAACGGTTTTTCTAACAAAATAGCGCTGATCATTTCAACAGGCATAGCATTCAATTTCAGCACCGTATCATGAAACTCTTTCAAGGTGTATCTACCAGATTTTAGTGCCTCTCGCTGCAGGGCATAGAATTGCAGTCCACCAATATAGTAAGACACTTGATAGAGCGGAAAAGCTTGGCTATCCCTCGAAAGCGGCCAATTGAGTTCACTTTCTACGTTTGCCCGTTCATGGCCAACCTCCTCTACCAGAAAGTTGGCACATTGTTCGGGCGACCATTTTCCTAAATGAAAATTAAGCTGAAAGATTATACGCGCACAACGATACTTCCGCCAAAATAACATGCCCATTTTTTCTTCGGGTGTACGGGCAAAACCTTTATCCCACAGGAGCATTTCCCAATAAAGAGCCCAACCCTCCATCCAAAACGGTGTGTCAAAATTTCTATAGGTTCTATTCCGGGCATTCATAAAAAACTCTAAGTTGTGTCCTGCAATTAATTCATGGTGTACCGTTGCCCTTGAAAAGTATGGATTGTTACCGAGCATCCGCATCTGAGCTAAATCATAATCCATCGTATTAGTTGGATAGGTGACACTGATTTCCCATCCACCGGTAAAGAAAGCATTTGATTTTTGGCGTTCAGGTGACATCATTATCATTCCCCAGGTCTCTTCCGCGAGCGGTGGAATACTTATTAAATCGTTCTTTTTCAAGAAATCTATCGATTCTTTGTACAGCTTATTAATAGCTTCGGGCTGCTTGCCCGGAGGCACAGCGCTTTGTTTCACCTTTTCGAGTGCGGCCTTCCAGTTAGTACCGTAACCCATTTCTTTGGTGGCTTTCTGCATTTCTTCTTGACACCAAGCCATTTCCTTATGCGCAATGGCCAGCAACTCTTCCGGGCTGTAATTCACCATCTCCAATTTCAAAAGACGCAGGAGCTCCTCTCTACCGATAGGTGAGCGGGTATAAATCCCCATCTTATTGGGCTGTTGCTTCGTTTTAAAAGCTTGTGAATAGCGATCTAAAGCATTGTCGGCCTGCTGGTAGGAGGTGGGTACCCACCAGGTAAAGGCCGGATCATAACCATTGTAAAACTGGAAGATACTGTTCGCAGTTTTTTGTAATAGCTGAAGCTCCTCCTGCGCAATCCGAATCTGTTCTGGAGTTAGCTCCACCGCTCCTAGTTTCGTTATCAGCATTGGCACTTCCTTAGCTACCTTATTAAAATTAGCTGCCACACGAGGAGCATCCAGCGGTTGTCCCCGTCTACGCAAGCGCTCCAAAGAAAAAAGACTATCGGCAAAAGGAAACCAATTTTGCAACTCAGCCATCGCAGTAACCTGCCGGTTAATAAGGTGCAGATTTTCTTTTAGATCCCTAGTGAATAAGAGGTAGTCTACCTTACATTCCTGTGGAAGTGACTTAAATTGAACAGTCTTCAGTTTTGCGACATATTTTTCATTCAATTCTTTTAAGCGATTTTGCCGATCGGGTGAACCCATCCCTTCGGCGGGACGATATCGGGGTGCATTTTCTGAAGGTGAGTAAAAACGATAAATGGCTGCTTCGTCAGCTTCAAACTGTTGCATCAAATAAGGGATTTCCTGACAAGGGACATATAGTTCAGGAGAAATCTGCGCTTTAACCGAATGCCAATTGACAAAAAGCGGTATAACAGCTATTGATAAAAAAAATTTCTTTTGCATTTCTTTCAAATAGAAAACGCCAAACCTCTTGATTTGGCGCTAAAAAATGAATAACTATTGCGCATCCCACCAAACACGTTTGGTAAGTGCATCGGCACTCTGTTGAGGTTGCGGATTATTGGTCAACTCATTCAATGGATAAAGCATCTTCCTCGGAATATCGGAAACAGCATTTTGCACTTTATTAATTGCAGGATATCCTGTTCTACGCCAATCATTAAATATCTCTGGTGAGAGAAAATTGACAACGGCTTTTTCTTCCATCATGTACGACAAAGCGTTATCAGCATTGATATTTCCTCTGCTCGCTAAATAGGTAGCGATAGCAGTGCTAGACGAAACACCAATATGAGCCATGTCTGCTTCAATTGCCTGCCGATAAAAAGGAGCTGCCGTCTCTAGCCCTGACAAGATTAAAGTAGCTTCCGCTTTCAGTAATAGCGCTTCTCTATAGTTAATTAAGTATAGCGGCGAATTAGCATTTGCATAAAATGAACCCCCTAAAGAATATTCTTCCAATGCGCCTATTCCTGCGGAACCGATCGATCTTCCTTTGTAATTATTATTTAACTTCGATCGCGATATCAGTTTATCTAGCCGAGGGTCGGCTCTACTAACCAATGAATCAACCGTTTTAGAAGATAAAACGATTGTTTCAACAGGTAAAAAGTTTCTGTACCACCGATTTTCTCTACCAGAAGTTCCATCATATACCAAACACAAATCATCATCATTACTTTGCATACCATTCTCTAAGGCATTTAATGCTAATTGTGCCTGTTCTGTTGCATTGTGATTTGGCGCTTTACTTAAATGCATATAATACCTTGCTTTAAGTGTATAGGCAGCTTTAACCCATTGTTCTGTATTTCCATTATAAAAAAAATCACGATCGCCAGGAGCAGAGCCTTCCCCCGTAGTCAGTTTTGCTATCGCTTCATCCAACAACGATTGAATAGTTGTATACACCGTTTCCTGGCTATCATAGGCAGGACGAAAAGTTTCAGTAGCATTTAAGCCTTGCGAATAGGGAACATCCCCCCACATATCAGTAGCATAGGCAATGGTATAAGCGGTCAATACATTAGCGATACCAGCATAGATATCGTTTCCTTTCTCATCTGCTTGTTCTTTAAGCAATTTTAAATTCTGCAAACAGTCGGTATACGTATACCGCCAAGTATCATTCAAATCCACCGGATTCAACAGATACGTTCCGGTATTTGGAGGTGCTTGATTAAGGGCTATTAACTGCATAAAATGAGCCGCGTTAATAGATGCCCAGCCAGCCACCACATTGTGAACAAGGTTAAATTCAATTGCTGGAAGGATTAATGATTCCTGTACGGTAGAAGGTTGATTAGGATTTTCATTTACATCCAAAAACTTTTCACAGCTAGAAAAAGTCAACGCTGCAAAGGTAGTTATATAAGCTATGTATGATTTCATTTTTTTACGATTAAAAGGTTAAGGATAGCGTAAAGTTATAAGACCTCGAAGTAGGTACTGAATTACCATATAAACCTAACGCGTCGTTACCAGTCCCATAACTGCTGACTTCAGGGTCCGACCCAGTAAAGTGAGGGGCGTAAATCCAAAGATTACGTCCGGTTGCCGTTAACGAAGCACGTTTAAAAGGGGTCCTCTTAATATATTTCTCTGGAAAATTATAGGTTAGGCTAACATTACGCAACTTTACGTAAGTACCATCTTGAATGGCCGATTCGTAAATATTACTTAAGCGCTGATAGTAATCCTGTCCGGAAACAGTAACCGTATTCGTTTCTCCTGTATTTATATTCACTCCCTCTACCACACGATCTTCGCGATTTTCGGTGGCCTTACTTGTTCCATAGAAGAAGCCATAGCGATCATCCGAATTCATCAGGTCGCCACCCTTTCGCATATCGAAGAAGAAGCTTAGATTTAGATTTTTATACGTAATGCTGTTATTTAATCCGGCTAACCAATCGGGTTGAATATTCCCGATGGCCTTCGACTCGCTGATTACAGGCAAGCCTGTATCATCAATTAGCAATTGTCCGGCATCATTGTAACTATAACCAGAGGCGAAGAAGGTGCCGTAGGGTTGCCCCTTAAAGGCATAGGTTTGTCCGATCTGTACGCTCTCAGCATCGTCGTATAAAGCCGTCACCCTATTTTTAATTTTAGTAAAATTAAAGGTCAGGTCCCATGAAAAATTTTCTTTTTTTACAGGCGCAATATTTAACAAAGCTTCAATACCTTTGTTATACATGCTTCCAGCATTGATATATGAATTACGGTATCCGGTGGAATTCGCCAAAGTAACATACGACAACAGGTCTTTATGATCCCGATCAAAATAGTTAACTTCTAAGCCGATACGGTTATTTAAAAATTGTGTTTCTAATCCTATTTCAAGCTCGGTGGTTGTTTCATTTTTCAGGTTAGAATTACCCAAATCACCACTAATTAAGAAACCCGGAATACCATTGAATGGGAAATTATCGGCAATGCTGTACACTGTAGTGGTTGCATAAGCTCCAACATTATCATTCCCTACTTTTGAGTAAGAAGCTCTTAATTTACCAAAACTTAACCATGGCATTTTATCTTTTAAGAGCTCTGAGAATACAAAACCACCAGATGCAGAACCATAAAAGTACGTTCGATTCTCTTTATCAAAAACCGAACTCTGTTCCATGCGTCCAGTGAAAGATAGGGTGAGCATCTTTTTATAGTCAACCGTTGGCTGCGCGTAAAAAGAGACACGTCTAAAACGCCTATAGTCTTCTGTACTCACCTGTGTTTCAGTGTTGCTAATATTATTAAAATCCTCAACAGTAAAACCACCTGTGCCTGTAATCTGATACCGCTGATCGTAGGTTGAAAACACATTATTACCAACCAGCATACTTACTTCAAAATCATCTCCTATTTGTTTGCGGGCTTCGGCAATGAAATCATGGTTAAACTGACGATAGTTATTATTACGATCGCGCAGGATGCCCGGTGTCGCCAGCACATCACTCGGTGCTTCATGGTACTTGGATTGCTCCGAATAAATATCGGCTCCTAACCGTTCAGTTATTGTCAGCCAATCCGCTGGATTATAGGTGAAAGTAGCAATGGGAATAAAACGATTACCTCGCGTGTCATTATAAATATTCTCTAATGCCCAAAAAGGGTTATTCCTTGAATAGCGAAAAACACGTTGGGTTCCATCTTCATTGGTAGCAGGCGATGGGTCCCAAGAAAAGGGGGCTGTATAGATCGTCCAAAGCGGACTTTCTAAGCCATACCCTTCTGAGGTGCGGTGGGAAGTAGTAGAAACATAGTTAAACTGAAAGTTCGCCGTTAGCTTATCAAAAATCTTATTGCTAAATTTTGCAAATGCAGCATGCCGCTTATAATCTGTCGTTGGAACAGTACCTTCCTGATCTAAGTATGAGTAAGACATAAAATAATTAGATTTATCCGTTCCGCCTTGCACACTTATTGTGTTTGTATAGGTTTTTCCCGTTTGGAAAAAGGCGTCCATCGGATTAACATTTCTTACAGGATTTCCGTTTACCCTTAATGTGTCTAATCTTGGACCCCATATCAAGCTTGTTTTCTGATCATTATCTATACCATTCCAGTATATTCCGCGGTCTCCCTGCGCATAGAGCGATTGTACTTCAGGATAAATGGCCTTATCTATTGCATATTGTGAGGTGAAGTTGATGCTTGGTTTTTGATCTTTAGAGCCATTTTTGGTAGTAACAATCACTACTCCCCTTGCGGCACTTGAACCATAAAGTGCAGAAGCCGCGGAACCTTTTAACACATTGACACTTTCGATAATGGCGGGGTCAATATCCGAAAACCTGCTAATTCCGTTTCCATTACCATTATTTCCCGTTTGATCGTTGTTAATGGGGACACCATCTACCACAATTAGTGCTTCATTATTTCCACTTAATGAGCTCGTCCCTCTGATCACGATCCTGGAAGAGCTACCAGGCTGACCGGAAGAAGAAGTGATCTGCACACCGGAAACTTTTCCGGTTAAGGAGTTTAATACATTCGGCTCTTTGGTTTTTGCGATATCGGCACCGGTCACTTCCTGTGTGCTATACGTTAGTTGTCGCTTTTCTCGTTTAATACCCAGCGCCGTAACTACCACTTCATTTAAGGTTTGGTTGTCCTCTTCCAATTGGATAGTAAGCTGTGTTTGCCCGGTAAAGGGTATTTCTTGAGATTGATACCCTAAGGCGGTTATTACCAATGTTGCCCCTGAGGGAGTATTAATAGTAAATGCGCCCTCACTATTAGAGGAGGTACCCGTTGAAATGCCTTTAATACGGATCGATACACCCTGTACGGGTGAATTTGCCGCATCGATCACCTTCCCTCTGAGGGTAGCGGTTTGAGACTGCACTCTGAAAAAGCTTAATAAGCTGATCAAGAGTAAAATGAAATAGTTAATTCTCATGAGTAATTTAGTGTTGGTGTTTGTGCTGGTTGAATCTTCCTTGAGATCTCTATAACAAAACTATTACATCATGACATTCAACGATTATCAAATTTTAACTACAACAAACCGTATATTGGCATATATCTAAATTTTATGTTAAATTTTTAATTTTTTATCACTTTTTAGCATTATTTAACGTAGAAAACAAAAATAAATACAAAATTTGTTTAGTATTTTTTCTAATTTGTCGTAAATATAAAATCACTAAACATTCCAAAACCTTTTTTCTCCCCATAGCTCGCTTGGTAGGGCCCTATCTGTAAGTTTTCACCTATCCATTGCGGCTTTTCATATGGACTTCCCGGAAATTCCTGCCAATTCTCACCATCTTTGCTGCCTCGAACAAAAATAAACCTACCTTCTCGTTGAATTTGCAGGTAAGAATAAAAATCAAAACCGGTATTATTATGCTGTTGCCGGCGAACTCCTGCTAAATCGGTTACAATGTTACCTATCCCCCAGCCTAACATAATACCATTTTGTAATAATTGATCCTCTTTCCCTTTAGAAACGTAACGTAACATAAGACCTACTTCATTCGCTCCTAAGGGTCTTTTTTGCCGCAAACCAGCGATGTCACTCACTTTCAATTGCATAAGAAAATTTTCAGTAGTATTTTTATATAAAAAAGGTCCCTTTTTCGAACTCCCGTCCCATGCACTTTTTGCAGAAGCCAATACAATTGTATCATTTCTCTGCGAAAGCTTTACACTGTCAGCTATACCCCCTTCCATTCCATCCCATATTCGCTGAACGGAAAAGTCTTTTGCAAAATCCTTCACCTCCTGCCGATTGGTAAGAAGGTTTTTTACGCTGCCCTCCAACGGAGCTTCCGCTGAAACCCATACCCGACCAAAACGATCTTTTGCAAAGAATTTGAAGCTAGTTTTCTCGCCTGAAGCCAATCCCTGGGCAAGATAATGGGTAACCGATTGCCAAGCAGTGCTTCCAGTTGCCTGTGCATCTTTAAAACTAAATTGATATCCCTTATCTGCAAGCGAGGTATCTACTTGCATAAATGCCAAATGCTCTGTCAGCCATTTTGGCTTAACGGAGTAGGTCAGTTTCAACTTCTCCACTGATTCCATGTTTACTACTAACGTATTTGCCAAACGTTCCAACTGAATCACATCTAATGCTTCATCCAATAAGTAGAAAGAACGCAGATAGAAATCTCCAGCGGGCAATAGATCTTTCAATACATCCGCTGTACTACTTTCCTTTACCAATTTGTTGGCTATATAGAGATAAATTGTGTTATGTTTTTTTATGAGGGTACTTAACTTCCAATCTCCTTTATCTTGCTCTTTATTATTCGCATGCACCCAAGTCAAGGTATAGGTAGCCATGCTGTCTAATTTTGGTTGTAAATAGTGCAACAAAGAAGCTTTTCCACCTTTTAAAGACAGTGCCATCTGCTGTTTATAAGCCAAGAGTTCAGCGGCACGATCCTGAAAATCAATTCTTGCATCCCCGTAGCCTTTGTTGATCCACGCTTTCACTGGTCCGAAAGTCAAATCTTTCGCTTCAAAAGAAGCTAAGTATGTACTTCTTTTTGCGCTTCTTTGTAATTGCTTTAACTCCTGTACTCCTAATGCTCGATCAAAGATCTTTAAAGAAGCAAGAGCTCCACTGAAATAATGTTGCAAACGCCTGTCTGTTCCGATCAGAATGTCTGATGCCTTTTGCAAAAAAAGCATACGATTACCTTCATTTTCTAACATACCATCCACATAAAGTCGCTCTTCTGTGCCATCAAAAACGAGCGCAATATGATGCCACTGATTTGGCGCTGGCGTTATTTTGAAAGGCAGATTAGACCATCCCCCGTGGACAGCCGCACCTAATGCTTGATCAGAACCATATCCTAACGAGGCATGTGTTAAATCCCTTCCGCCAGAAGCCCATTGCATCAACGGTTCTTCCTTAGCAATCTCCGAGTTGTGCACCCAAGCGCTGATAGTAAAACTGCTATTGCCGCTTAATGTTGCCGGAAGCAGCATTTGTGATTGCCAGTAACTTTGTCCGTCGAAAATAAAAGCTTTCTTTCCCTGTACCAAATCCACTAAATAAGCTCCGTTCTTCACCTGAAAGGCACCCCCTAACACACCTTTATTTGACACTTCCATTCCTGATGCTTGCAGGTCGTATTGATCTGCCTCTAGATCAACTAACAAACCCATACTCTGCTGTCTGCCGACAGGCTGCTGCGGGTCCGAAAATTTTCCTTCCTCACGGCCTACGTTGGCCTCACTATAAATTTTCACGTTCCAAATTGCTTTGTTTAAACCTGCTAGCTGGGTATCCTTTATGGTAATACGAAGGTAGCGTGCCATTACGTTACCATAATCTTTCATCGGACTTCCCCATTGCGTATTTTTAGTCCGATCTGCAAAAGTTTCCCAATAGTTGCCATCGCTCGAGTATTCTACCAAGTACTGATAATACCACGTGGCATATTCAAATTGTGTTAACACGCTCCGTATAGATTCTTCTTTACCTAAATCCACCTGCCACCAGGCATCATGCATATTATCTGCAGCTTTCCATAAGGTTCCATTATTATCATCTGCGGCATATGCCGCCATAAAGTCGTCGCTATAAGTTGAAGATGCACTGACCGATCTGCCCAATGCTAAATTCTTCCCGGAGATGGTGTTTTTGGCCAATCCACCAATACCTGTATGCGTTGGAACTATCTTTTTTATATTTCCTATGGCATCAAACTCTAATTTATCGGCGGCAATCTGCCGATGGAATCCCCCACCACTATGTGGATTATTATGCCGATGGTAAACAATATAAAAATCATTCCCTTCTTGCAGCACACTGTTGTGCCCAGGTCCATGCACTGTACCCTCTTCATTGGTAACCAAAATCGGACTGTTTTCACCATAAGTAAAGGGCCCTAAGGGTCCGGTCTTGCTCATTACATAGTGCACCTTATAACTTGCATCTTCGCAATGTTCAGCGCTATACATCAGGTAGTAAATCCCATTTCTTTTGAACATAAATGGCGCTTCAAAGAAATCCTTGGCGATGGTATTTGGAATGATATCCGTTTTAGCAAAAGATTTCATATCGGCGTTTAGTAAGCCCATACCACAGCCACTGTTTGGATAAATACCCCAAGTTCCCCAATACATATACATTTTTCCGTCATCATCAAGAAAGGTTTGTCCATCCAGTGTAATTACATTCGGCACGAAGTGATTAGGAACTACGGGTTTATTATCAGGTAGCAGCGAAGTCCAAGGCCCAACAGGTGAATTTGAAGAAGCCCCATATAATTCAACGGGCTGGCTATAGTACATGTAATATTTACCGTCACTTGCTTTGTTTACATCCGGTGCCCAATAAATAGGTGTTGAAGGCCAGTTCATAGGCTGCATATACCAGTTTACGAAATCTTTGGAAGTCCACACTTGAGAGGGACCTAAGCCAAAGCCATTGCCATCAGTCGTTGCATAAATATAATAGGTATCGCCCCATTTTTTAACGGTAGGATCAGCAAAATAGCCCGGTATAATTGGATTACCGGTTTGTGGAGAAGTATGTTTCAGCTGCTGGGCAAAGCCCGAAAATGAAACTAGAAAAACGAAAAAAGTGAGTATTTTTTTTGTATTGAACATAGGCTTAATTTGTCCATGATTTTAGAAGGTTTGAATTGTTAGGCCCCTTAACAATTTAACATATTTATGTTGGGTAGTTTTTAAAGATTAATAAAACATTTAAAACATAAGTCAAAGTTAATCGCCAGCAGTGCCCTTTTCTACTTATATTTTTGCTAGGAATTAGCAGATTTTATCGGAAAGTCGTTTTGTGCTTCTTTAGGAGTTTGCAGTATATTTTAGCATTTTATCCGCATTCCTTCTCATTTCTTATAGCACATAAAAATAGAGAAGAATCAATTCTTATTTAGAACAATTTAAAATAAAATTGTTTAGACTTGTTTTAAATAATATATTTGCAGCCAAAATAATCTAACTACCCATGTCACAACCGTTTACACTTTTTATTTTTCTCTTTTTATGGTCTTTCAGCCTTTCATTTGCCCAAAATGGCGAGGTCAGTGGCTCTATCCATACCTCAGATGGCAAACCGGCCGAGTTGGTAACTATTACCATTAAGGGCACAAACAAGGGTTCCATAACCGATAAAACTGGAAATTACACAATAAAAGATGTTACACCTGGCTCCTATATATTAAAAGTGACGTCAGTTGGCCTCGAAAAGCAAGAAAAGGCTATTGAGATAAGTCCCGGAAGTTCACTGAACGTAAATTTTGTATTGAAAGAGAATGCCGCCACCTTACAAGAGGTGCTTGTATCTACCAAGAATCTGAATAAAAAAGACACTTACAGCGCTCGGATGCCCTTAAAGAAGCTGGAAAACCCACAAGTTTATAGTACTGTTTCAGTGGAAACAATGAAGGAACAGGGCCTTACCAACTTTGACGATGCCTTACGCAACGTTCCAGGCATTACCCGAACCTGGGAATCAACGGGAAGAGCCAGTGATGGAGCTTCTTACTTTGCATTAAGAGGTTTTGACTCTCAACCCATTATGTATAATGGCTTACCTGGTTTAACAAGCGGCAATCTTGATCCAATAAATATCGAAGAAATACAGGTTATCAAAGGGCCTTCGGCTACACTGTTTGGGGGTAGCTTTTATAGTTATGGAGGAATGATCAATACGATCACGAAGAAGCCGTACTATGCGTTTGGAGGTGAGGTTACCTATCAAATGGGAAGCTACGGATTAAACAGGGTGACGGCCGATATCAACACACCCTTAAGCAAAACAGAAAAGATAGCCTTGCGCATTAATACAGCCTATCATGATGAAAACAGTTTTCAAGATGCCGGATCTAAAAAGTCATTCTTCCTCGCCCCGTCTCTCGTTTATGAAGTAAACGACCGACTTTCCTTCCACCTTATGGCCGAAATTCTCGAGGAAGAGCGTGCCGTTCCTGCTGTATTTTTTCATTCAGATCGTACAGGCCCATTGCCATTCAAATCACTCGAAGAGCTTAACCTTAACAACAATTTATCATTTATCAGCAACGATCTAACCATTAAGAATCCGCGATTTAACTTACAAGGGCAAATGCTTTATAAGTTATCGGAACAATGGACTTCGCAAACAGCCATTTCAAGAGGAACTGTAAAATCTGATGGCTACTATACTTATATCTGGGATGATGGGATTACAGACAACTATTTTGATCAATTCGCTCAAAAAGAACAACAAACAACAAGCGTAACCAATATTCAACAAAACTTTAATGGCGATTTCAAGATTGGCGCCCTGCGTAATCGCTTGCTAGTGGGTTTAAACTATTTTAACCGCAACACCATTAACAACGGTTCGGGTTCTGCAATAGTGAGAAAGGTTACCCCACAACAAGCAGAAGTGGCATATATAGCACCAGGTACTACCGATACCATTCCACCGGTGTACCTGTCTCGTATGTTTGTAGATAATATTTTAGCCAATACCGGCGCCGCCAATAGCAACGTAAGCAACAGCTCTTATAGTGCATATGTTTCGGATGTATTAAATATCACACCGTCATTGTCGGCCATGGCTAGTTTACGGGTTGATCATTTTGTCTCGAAAGGGGAAAAGAGTGATCCGGACGATGACTTCAACCAAACAGCTTTATCTCCAAAATTTGGATTGGTTTATCAACCCATTTTAGATAAAGTATCGATTTTTGCCAACTACATGAATGCCTTCATCAATGTAACCCCTAGATCCATCGCTAATACCGATGGTAGTGATCCTCGAATCAAATCATTTAAACCTGAGCAAGCCAATCAATTTGAGTATGGTATAAAAACCGATTTGTTCAACGAACGATTAAATACTACTATATCCGTATATAACATTAAAGTGTCTGATCGCGTATCAACTGACCCCAACAATCGTAACGATTATTTACAAGGAGGGAAAGTTCAGAGTAAAGGTTTTGAAATTGAATTGAATGCCAATCCTTTTCAGGGATTAAATCTTATTGCCGGTTATAGTTACAATAAAACAGAAGTGATAGCAGGTGACGAAAACGACTTCTACAGTGAACCCGGTAGAGCAATTGGAGGGCAGGGACCTCAAAATTTAGCAAATCTATGGGCAAGCTATCGATTTACCAGCGGAAAATTGCAGCATCTTGGCCTTGGGTTTGGCGGTAATTATGCGGGCAAGTACAGGGTGATGGATAGCAGTATAACGGGAGAGTTCGATTTGCCCAGTTACATCTTATTGAATGCTGGCGTATTTTATAATCTTGCGCATTACCGAATCTCTTTTAATCTAAACAATATAACCAATAAGGAGTACTATATAGGCTACTGGTCGGTTAATCCACAAAGGTTACGTAACTTTTCGGCAAGCTTTAGCTATAAGTTTTAAAATGGAATAAAGTTAACGGATTGATCTAGCGCGCATCATTCGCTTCATTAGCGGATTGATCAACATTAACAAAATGCCTATCCCTACTGCATAGATTGCCAATTGTTTATATCCTTCGGTATAAGCCATCAATTTGTCCAGTAGGGAAGCCTTTTGATCAGTGGTAGACATATCAGCGCCCAATAAACCTGCTACATATTGTCCGTAAGCACTTCCTAAAAACCAAAGTCCCATCATCATACCCGTTAATTTCTGCGGTGACAATCGGGTAATTACCGACATACCTATCGGACCAATACACAATTCGCTTAAAGTGATGAAGAACCAGGCCAGTGTAAAGATATTCAGCGAAGTTTTGCCTTGTGCATCCGTATAAAAACGCGTAAAGAAAAAGAGGTAAAAACCAATAGCCAGTAATAAAAAACCTATGCCGAATTTAATTAAGGTATTGGGTTCTATTTTCTTCTTAGCCATCCAAATCCATAACATTCCTAAGGGGGAACTACAGAGAACAATAAACAAAGCTCCAGAAGAATTATTAATCATGTTAGGGTCTATTTGGAAGAACAATAAATCATGCTTTAAATTATTGGCGGCAAAAAGACTTAAAGATCCACCCATCTGCTCGAAAAAAGCGATATAGAAAATATACGCTACGATAAAGATTAAGGCGGCTAGCAAAGGGTAACGAAATTGCTTATCCGGCAGTCGGAACCACTCATAAAAGAAATAGATCAAGGCTAGAGGGCCGATCGTATACATAAAAAAATCAGTATACTGTGTATTCTGGATCATTACCAGGATAAATGGAATTGCAATTAAAGCAAGGAGGTACACAAGCAGCTCGTTACGTCGTCTCTTAGCTTTGGGCTGATCGGATTGTGGAGATAAGCCAATGGGACCTAAATGCCTTTTAGAAAAATGAAAAGTAATCAGTCCAATTAGCATAACCCCTCCAGCAGCTGCAAAAGCTGCGCTCCAGCTGACATACTTTCCTAAGTAAACACATAAAATACCACCTAGAAACGACCCTATGTTGATGCCCGCATAAAACATGCTAAATCCGGCGTCTCGTCGTGTATCCTCTGGCTTATACAACTGGCCAACCATGGAAGAAATATTCGGTTTGAAAAAGCCTGTACCTATAATACACAATGAAATACCTACGTAAAAGAAATGGCTCGGAGAGATTGCTATCAAGGTATTTCCGGCGATCATGATCAATGCACCAAACACCAACGACTTATTAAATCCCAATATTTTATCTGCCACGATCCCACCCATAAAAGTAAAGGCATAAACAAATGCCTGAATCGCCCCATACTTAAGATTTGCTTCCCTATCATTCAAAGCCAATTGATCCACCATGAAAAGCGCCAATATGCCCCGCATACCATAAAAGCAAAAGCGTTCCCACATTTCTACGGTAAAGAGATACCATAGCTGCTTGGGATATTTTCCTTCGAAATTTTGGATTTCGTCTAAAGTTGTTTGGCGCATAGTGAATATTAGATTAACAATAAAATTAGAGGCGAATGTAAATAATTATCTCGGTAACAAACAAAAATCTACCAGTTGCCCTTTAGACATCTGGTAGATACAATTAAAAATTCCGTTATTGGTTAAGGTACAAATACAGGCGCTTGGCTTGGATTCGGATTCTGTTCCAATAAACTATTATTAATCACTTCTTTTTCGGGTATCATCATTATCAGCTTATTTGAATTCCGAGGAATACTTATGTTTTGATAATGCCCTTGTGTTGTTGTGCGTTCAATAGGTAATTGCAGGCGTTGGATATCAAACCATTCTAAGCCTTCACCCCACATTTCCTTTCGCCTTTCCAATAAGATTGCATCAATTAGGGCATCCTGACTTGAAGTACTGGTAACACTTGCACCTCTTTCACGCTGTAATGTATTCAATATTTGCAAAGCCGTTTGCACGTCATTTTGTCTTGCCGCCGCTTCAGCCTCTACCAAATACATTTCGGCAGCGCGGAGATCGTAGAGGTTTCCATATGGGGGCTCATCCCGCAGCTCTCTAAATTTCGTAGCCGCATATTTCCCTGGATAAAGGGGATTTGCAATAACCAGCATACGCGGATCACTCTTCATAACAACGTCCACAAAATAATTGGAAGGGAGGATCTGCTCTGCTTGCCAAGGTGCATTATTCTGGCCGAAATCAAACCAGCATGCCGGTGAATCGTACCACCAATAGTCTTGTGACCCTTGTTCATAACCTAATACCCACTCCCGATTTGGAGTAGAAAAACCGGCGTTGTATTCACCCATAGTCATCAATTCATAGCCTGAACGGATTTTATTCGCATATTGTTGCGCTTTAGCCCAATCTTCCATAGTGAGATATACCTCCGCTAATAGGAAATTAACCACATCGAGATTGTAGTAATTAATGCTGGGGCGACTATACTCGGGCAATAAAGTCTCTGCATTGGTTAGATCAGCCACAATTTGATTATAGACTTCCTGCACAGTTGCCCTTGCCTTCGGTTCCAGATCAGAAGTCAATTGCAAAGGCACACCCGGCTTGTCCTTAGCTAGGCTATACGTATGTTGGTACAATCTCACCAAATTAAAGTAGCAGCGTGCACGTAGCGCCAAGGCTTGCCCTTTAATGGCATTGATTTGTGACTGTTCACCTTGAATATTGTCTACGTTCTCCAAAATGATATTGGCATTGTTGATAACCTTATACATGGCCGTCCATATGGCAGCAGGAACACCACTTGTTGGATCATAGCGTTGATTACTATAGGTATAAAAGTACCAGTTATTGCCAACCTGTTCTTGATTGACCATCATGTCCAGCCCTGAACAGGTTGACAATAATTTAATTCCCAAAGGGCTTGCTATCGGTGGATTATCATTTCCATCACGCATCATACGGTAAGTTCCTTGCAGCAATAAGTTCAGTCCGGTAACATCTTTTATGACTGTCGTATTCGTCAAATCCGAGGTAGGTTCTTCTGTTAAGAACTTTTCGCATCCGGTGGTCAATAGTAGCATACACGAAACTAGACCAATTAGAGTTTTATTCATGACTTTCATTTTCAATATTTTATTTTAACATCCCTTATCAAAAGGATACGTTTAAACCAAGTGTGTAACTTCTCAATGCAGGAACACCTGAACTAGCATCGACTACTCCAACGAGATTATTACCAAAGTTTTCGGGGTCTGTTCCACGATCTTTTGCACTACCAAAAGTGAGAAGGTTATCTCCCCGGAAATAGATTCTTAAAGTAGAAAGGCCCCATTTTGACACTAAAGACTGCGGTAAAGTATAACCTAACATCACATTCTTTAAGCGCACGAAATCATTATTGAAGATATATTGATCACTATAACGTGCATTGGAAAAAGCATCAAAGGTTCGATAGGTATAGATTTTTGCAATATCTGTCACATCTCCTGGTTTTTGCCAACGGCGATCCAGATTATCATAGGCCGCAAAATTTTCTCTTAACACATTGCTCTCCGAGAAATTGTAGTCGTACAGCTTCCCGCCAAAGCTGTAATAAAGCATGAATGAAAGATCAAGACTTTTATACCGAAAATTATTTGTTAGTGCTCCGAAAACATCAGGCAAGACCGATCCTTGATTGATTCGTTGTTCATTCACATTAACCTCATTGTAATTTTCTGTCTTCTCTTGATCAATGATATTTCCACTTTCATCGAACGCATATTTCCACCATTGATTATGTCCATTTTCCGGATTGACACCGGCAAAGCTAGGTGCATAAATATCATACCTAGATCCACCCTCTCTCCATTTGAAAATAGCAACACCTTGATTAAATTGCTCCTCCTTGCTTGGAAGACTTGTTATAGTATTCTTATAGCTGGTTGCATTTAAAGAAATATTCCAGTCAAAATCCTTTTTCCGAATAGCAGCATAATTGAGATCTACTTCCCACCCCTTATTCTGTACATCACCAATATTTGTTAAGATCGCATCCATCCCTAAAGAGGGTGCCAAAGGTCTATTTAATAATAAATCTTTCGATTTTCGGGTAAAGTATTCTACGCTTCCAGAAAGTTTATTAAACATTGAAAATTCCAAGCCAATATTGGTCTGAATATTGGTCTCCCATTTAATATTTTCATTTTCCAATTGATTGAGCCTAACACCGACCGTTCCTACATAACTTGTTGGCCCATATAAAGCTTGATAGGCATAATAACTTCCTACACGATCATTACCTACTTCACCGTAACTAGCCTTCAGCTTTAAATTTTGTAACCAATCCTGCGTATTCTCCATAAAAGACTCCTCCGAGATACGCCAAGAAGCGCCTAAAGAATAAAACTGCCCCCAACGATGGTCAGGATGGAAACGGGACGACCCATCAGTACGTATACTTCCTGATATATAATAGCGATTATCATAATCGTACTCCGCCTTACCGAAGAAACTAGCTAAACCATAGCGCCCGAAGCTTGACCAAGCCGTTGGATCATTAGAGGCAAGGGAAATCTCTTTAAAATAAGGAAGCGCAAGTCCGGAACGGGTTACCCCTGTACCAGAGGTAGTGTATGAATAAATTTCCTGTCCGGCTAACACATTGATATGATGCAAATCATTGAAGGTTTTATCGTAGGTCAACACATTATTCACCGTATGTGAATAGGTTCTATAGCTATCGCGCTGTACATACCCTTCCGATGGAAGCAACTGGTTTTCGCGTTCCGGACTTTTCCACATACTATAGAAATTATCGATCAACTGAAAAGAATAAGTTGTTTTTAGGCTTAACCCTTCCAACAATCGGAAACTAAGAGCAGAGACCGTTTGCAAATTATCAGTTTGACTATTTTTTGCTTCTGTCAATGCACCGTAGGCGCTCCACCGTGGCCACCAGGCACGACCATTACCGACACCCTCATCTAGCTGCGGTTTACCGGTAAAGGGACTAATAGCATAGGAATTCGTTTCATAATCCCACAAATAAGCAGAATATTCGGTCGGCATCACGCGGAATACCCGCGCATCAAAGCCGCCATTTATATCGGCGCTGTTCATGAACATAATAGAATTGCTCATGCTGAACCAATCGTTCATCTTTGAGTTCAAAGCCACTCTTCCCGTGTAACGTTTAAAGCCATCGCTGATATGAACCCCTTTGTCATTCAAGTAAGAAAAAGAGGCATAATACGTATTGTTCTCACCCATTGCTCCACTAAAGTCTACACCATAATCTTGTTTCAAACGATAGTTGAAAGCTTCATTAAACAGATCAAAATCCCATAAACGCGTTGCTTCAGGTTTGATCTTCCCGTCCAAGCCAATGGGATAGTCCATATTCCAACCCGAGCGGTAATTCCGTAATATGTTACCATTATCATCTCGTATGGGCGTTGTATTCCAAAATACAGAAGGTACCCGATTGCTAGCATATTCTCTCGCTTCCTCATCAGACAATTCGTCAAAATCCCGGGCATCATTATATAAGCCTTCCCAAGCTAGCTCCCATTGCTTGGCTGGTGATACCCGTTCTGGAAATTTCACAGCAAAATCACTGGTTGTCCAGGCCGCACGCGCATTCACGTTAGCCTTACCACTCGCGCCTCGTTTTGTTGTAATCATAATAACTCCATTGGCTGCCCTCGACCCATAAAGTGATGTTGCCGCCGCATCCTTCATCACCGTAATGGATTCGATATCGGAAGGTGAATAAGCACTTAAATCCACATCCGAAGGTACACCATCTACTACGTAGAGCGGTGCCATATCCGCAGTTAGCGACCCAATTCCCCGAATGGTAATAGTTGGATTCGCTCCCGGACGCCCGGAGCTGTTGGTCACCTGTACCCCTGCTGAGAGCCCTTGTAAGCCTTGAGCAACATTGGAAGTATTTACATTTTCGAGCTGCTTGGTATCGATAACGGTAGCCGAACCTGTAAATGAGGCCTTCTTGCTCGTTCCATAAGCGGTAACCAAGACCTCGTCCAGGCCAGCAATATCGTCCTCAAGCACAACCTCGATATTGTTCGAGCTCGTAACGGATAGTTCATAGTTTTTATACCCAATAGACCTGAAAATCAGTTTAATACCGCTCTTAGGTACCTTCAGCATAAATTTACCCGAATCATCGGTTTTTGTACCAATGCTTTCCCCTTCTTGTACAATACTTACTCCAGGAAGCGGAAGCCCCCTGGAATCTTTGACGATCCCTGTTATCTGCTCCTGCGCTTCAACACGCATCACAGAAAGCAACAAAAGGAATAAAAACGCCCAACTGAGACGCTTTTTACTGGTTTGGTAATTTGTCTGCATATAAATTTAAGTTATAGTTATACATCTTGTGGATTACACAAAAGTTAGATCTCGTAGTGATTTCCTCGGTTCTGATAAATAAATAATTGGCTAGTGTTAGTATAAATGTCAATTAAACATTTAATATTCAAATGTAGAATGAAAAGAGAGTCTCTGCTCTCCGGATTTTAACAAGAACGCTTCGAAATTTAACCAGTTTGACGGAAGCTTACTAGTTATCAAGAGATTGGCTAATATCTACGAAGTTTAAGTGAATAAATAGCTGCTTTGAGGATTAGATATCTCTTATTTTTGTTTTTATGGATTCCTATAAACCCTATTATAAAATCAATTATGAATAAGAACACCATTATATATAAGGTATTTGCTTTTGCTTTTGCTTTTGCCACGAATGTATGGACGGGACTGGCACAAACACATAAAGACTATCCCATTCAACCGGTACCTTTTACGCATGTGCAGGTAAACGACAATTTTTGGGCACCAAAAATGCAGGTAAATGCTAATGTGACCATTCCTTATATCTTAAATAAATGTTATGAAACGGGCAGGGTGGATAACTTCCGTTTAGCGGCGGGTGAAATACACGACCACAAACTAACCGAGTATACCTTTGATGATACAGACCTATACAAGCTAATTGAAGGTGCTTCTTATGCTTTACAAGTTAAGAAAGATCCCAAATTGGATGCAGAACTCGATAAATTAATTATCATTATAGGTAAAGCACAGGAAGACGACGGCTATCTCTACACTTTTCGTACCGCAAAGGTAAGTAAACCTCATCCATGGATTGGCAGCAAACGCTGGGAAATGGAAGAAGATTTAAGTCACGAGCTCTATAACGCGGGACATCTCTATGAAGCCGCTGTGGCCCATTACCTTACCACCGGAAAGAAAACGCTTCTTACTATTGCCACAAAAAATGCGGATCTATTGGTAAAAGACTTTGGATACGGCAAGGAAGAACGTTTTCCGGGACATCAAATTATAGAGACGGGTTTAACTCGTTTGTACCGCGTAACAGGCAAACAAGAATACCTTGATTTGGCAAAATTTTTCTTGGACATACGTGGCCCTGGAAAACCTCATAGTGGTGAATATAATCAATCTTTTAAGAAAGTGACCGAACAGGAGGAAGCCGTCGGGCATGCCGTGCGAGCCACCTATATGTACACAGGCATGGCAGATGTAGCCGCATTAACAGGCGATCAGGTATATTTAACAGCGATAGACAAGTTATGGGACAATGTGGTAGATAAGAAGCTCTACATTACTGGCGGCATCGGTGCCACGGGTGCTGGCGAAGCTTTCGGCAAAAATTACCAGCTTCCTAATATGTCGGCTTACGCTGAAACCTGCGCCGCTATTGCTAATGTATACTGGAACAGTCGCATGTTCCAATTACATGGCGATGCAAAATATATAGATGTACTTGAGCGAACGCTTTATAATGGATTGCTTTCAGGGGTTTCATTAAGTGGAGATCACTTCTTTTACCCCAATCCTTTGGCCTCCATGGGGCAACATCAACGGAGTGCTTGGTTTGGTTGCGCCTGCTGTATTTCTAACATGACACGCTTTTTACCTTCCATGCCGGGATATATGTATGGGCAGGACGGTAACAATCTCTACATAAATCTTTATGCTGGCAGCGAGGCAAATATCGATTTGCCAAAAGGAACAATGCAAGTGGTACAACAAACGAATTATCCCTGGGAGGGTTCGAACGAAATTACGATCAACCCCGCGGAAAATATGCAGGTAAAAATTCATGTTCGGATTCCAGGATGGGCACAGGGAGATCCCCTACCAAGTAATCTTTACAGGGAAAATGCTGTTGTACTTCCAGCTGTCTTAAAACTGAATGGTAAACAAATAGATTATACATTGGAAAAAGGATATGCCATACTGGATAGAACATGGAAGAAAGGCGACAGGATTTCCTTAGTACTGCCTATGGAAGTTCAAAAGGTTTTCGCAAACGAACAGGTAGAAGATGACCAAAACCGATTCGCTTTACAACGTGGTCCGATTGTCTATTGTTTAGAAGGGCCTGACAACCTCGACTCAACGGTAATGAATATTGTAGTCGATAAAGATGCCACGGTGCAACCCAAATTTGAAAACACCTTATTAAATGGCGTTATGACATTAAAAATGAAGGGAAATAGCACCAAACGCCAGGTAAATAGCGATGAATTGATAAAAAATGAACAGGAAGTTACAGCGATCCCTTATTATGCTTGGGCAAACCGGGGCCCAAGTGAAATGGAAGTATGGATCCCATACGAAGCTTCCGCTGCAAAGCCCAAACCGGCTCCTACCATCGCTTCGAAAAGTAAGGTAAGCGGCTCCATAAAAAATGCGAGAATGTTGCGCGGATTGAACGATCAATATGACCCAAAGAGTTCAGCTGACGCCAGTTCAATATACCTGCATTGGTGGCCCGCTAAAGATACGGAAGAATATGTGCAGTATGACTTTGATCGAGCATATACAGTATCTCAATCAAGTGTTTATTGGTATGACGACAGCCCTTTCGGTGGTTGCCGTATTCCAGCAAGCTGGAAATTGCAATACCTAGATGGCACAGATTGGAAAGACGTCAAAAATACGGGAACCTATCCAAATGATAAAGACAGCTACAACAAGGTAAGTTTCGAACCCGTAAACACGAAAGCACTGCGTTTGCTGGTTCAGCAACCTAAAGAACATTCTTCTGGTATACAGGAATGGAGTATTAAGTAAGAGGAGGTTAACACAAAAAAAGACCATCCGCCTCACGGCGGACAGTCCAACACACATGAAACAAAATTTTTAACTTGTTTAGGTTTTACACCTTCGCTCGGCAAGCGGTCAACGCGTATTGTTCTCAAACCAAACACAAGCCCAGCACAGTGTCCCTGAATTCGATAGCTATATCATATTTATGTTCGTCATATTTTTAATTCATATTCATTACACTCTTTCAGAAAATCGAGCAATGACTTAATTGGTTCAGCACTTATTGTATATATGTACATCACAAATGTAGTTAAGACATTTAAGCTAATTTACGCAAATATTAACGACTTATCATCGAATATGAATCAAAAAAAGAGGCTGTTCCTTTCGAAACAACCTCCAAACCATAGATTGAAAAGGATTTTAAAGAATACCGAGCTCCACACTGGTCTGTTCTTGACCGAGCGGAACAATATAAGCTCCGCGTTCTTGTTGATATTGCCCTTTTAATGAATACATCGCTCCCTCGCTCTCTCCACCTTGTTCTAAGCGAAGGAATGCTTTAGGCGTAAATTCATCTTTGGAAGCAAGTTTCAACTGAATAGTTTTTGTATTTATATTATAGGAGACTTCGCTAAATCGACCAGCATCTAGCGTCAGCCATAATTGAGCAGGGGCGATAAACACCTTCGATTTAGCGGCGGTTGTTGGCGTCAAAATAATCGAGCCTTTCTTTTCGGTTAAATTTCCACCAAAACTTAACCATCCAAAAGTATTGTCCTTTATAATATAACTGGATGTATTGATGGCATAGCCAAAAAAGCCACTTCCATAGTCGCCTGATAAGGCGTCATTCGCCAAGGTAGACGGATAGGAATGAAAGGCTGACGGACCAAAACCATCTTTTGTAACGTTAGCTATGGATCCCATCAGACCGCCATAACCTACCCGGAGCAGATAAAGATCGTTGGGATGTTTACGATATTCTTTCAAAACAGGGATGGCATTTAAAGCAGAACCATAATGATGTATCTGACGCTCCACCCGTGCTATCTTACCGCCATATAGAAAATCCCAGTACCGGCGTGCATTGCCATTGTAAGCCCAATGCGGCACAGTTGGCATATAAGCTAAAATAGCGCTTAATGTAACGGCCGCCTTATCATCATATCCAAAATAATCTGACCACATATAGACTTCTTCTTGTCCAGTAGAATCCCAAGGCATTTCACTACCAAAAGGGTAATTTAAGGTACGCCAGTGATCTGCCCGCGCTTTCATTGTCAACTCTAAGGCTTGTGCCTCTTGCTGCATTCCTTCTGCTTTTAAATCCTTTAAGACCAAGAGAAAGATCGTTCCCTCCATTTGTCCAAACTGCGCATAATAAGGTGCCTGTTTTACCATTGCCATGCTCGTGTTGAATGCATTTTCGAGATACCATTGCCAATTTTTGTCGACAATTAAGCCCTGATGATAACGTGCCAAACGATAGAGCACCCAATGCGCTGCGGTAACATGTGGGTAATTGTAAGACCGTCCTACATCATCAGCCCCTTTTTTATTCCAGGCCGACCATACCTTATAGTTAATAGTAGGATCATAAGTGCCGGGAGGCATCGAATCGGGCTCATAATAAAATACACTTTTCTTTACACCATATTTTTGGGAACCTTCGCTGTGCTGAATATTTCCCCAAAGTGTTTGTTGCACAAATTCCTGTAGCTTAGCTAATTCCGCCTTATTTGGCTGCACCAACTGTTTCATGATGGCTTCCAGCCAACTGCCTGCACCGCCTTCATCACTCAGACCGGCTACCCAAGCTCTACTATCCTGCGTAACCTGTTTTTGCTCCTGGTAATCGTAAGAAATAACCGAAGGATTTCTACCAAAGGGGTCATTCGGTTGATTGAACCACTGTTTAGTCGTTAAAAAATGGCCAATGGAATCCATTATTTGTGTTTCGGGATTAATCACTTTATAATGAATTGTTTGCTCCACTCCATCGGCATACCTTATAGTCACTCTTGCTTTGCCCCAGGTATTTGCAGATACCTCATACACTTCTAGGTTAGCTTTCTTTTTTATTTGTTTAAATGATAAAGCTCCTTTAGGCAATACGGCTATTGAAAGAACTTTCTTTGGATACTTGATAAATAATTTTCCCGCTACATCTTTTGGCAGGACATAGCCCGGAACGCCGATGGTAACAGGGCGGAGATTCATTTCAAGCGATTTCTCTACTTGTTTAACATTTTCGGCAAGTACAAATTGCAAACCGTAGTTTATACTTTCATTGGGTTTTAGCAAAACTGAAGTAGGTTCATTCCACTGCTCTATCCCTTTCCATTCTTTTTCGGCATAAGCCTTACTGCACACCATCCATTCATAGAAACCTTCAAAAGTGATTCCACGTGGTGTTGGATCATCTAAGAGTGGACGATACGCTTCAAAAGGTGTCTTTCCGTAAGGTATTACCACTAAAGCTTCACCTTTGCCACTCAAACGCGCTACTTGTAAATATCCAGCATCTTTACCTATATAAGGATCAAAGAACACATTTTTTGCATGTGCTTCATCGAGCGTTCGCTTCTGTAAAATGTTGTTGAAGATCATAGGAATACCTAAAGCGCCAATTTCAACTATTTTATCTGATGTATTATGCAACTCAAACCGAAGCACTAATTTACCATCTATCTGCTCCCAATAACGATTAATTTTTAAAGGAATGTTAGCGGATAATGTATTCGTTAAATTAGCGGCTGCAAGTATGTTACCTGTTGGTTTAAGCGTTTCAACTGCTTTTCTATGTTTTGCTGTTGAAAATTCTTGCCACGCTCGCTGACCTGACGTTCTTAATCGTAAATTAAGGTCTCCCAGTTGATATAAGCCATCACCTTTTCTCAGATCTAATCTATCGCCCGGGGTGAAGTCGAAAGACAAATCACTCGTGGGATACAACGCTGCAACTGTTTGGGATTGTTTTACAAGCGCCAACTCGAAAGTTTTGGTTCGATGCTTCTGCATGCCTCCCTCAATGCCTAAAGTAGCAGGTCTTTTCGATAAGGCATCCCAAGGGTTTTGCGCATCAGAAACCTTTGCAACCAACAATAAGGCTGATATCATTACACTATTCTTAGCGATTGTAAGTAGCCGATTTTTTAAGGAATCACGCATAGGAAAGGATTTTATTTCAGTATTATACAAATGTATAAAAGACACTTATTTTCAAGAAGGCAGATTTGAATGAATGTTACTCTTATTTTAACACTGTGATCAAATGAATTTCGCCCGGATAAACTTACCAAGCAGGCGGTTCAACATCCAATAAATGTTTCACAAAATAGTCCCTTCTTTTATGTTCACCGAAATCGCCTCCGGAAGAGTGCCCCATGCCCGGCACCATGATAAAATCAAAGTTCTTATTAGCTTTTATTAATGCATTCACTACTTGCAGGGTAGAGGAAGGGTCAACATTATCATCTAACTCTCCTACGATTAACATTAATTTCCCTTGCAATCGATACGCATTTTCCACGTTCGACGATTCTGCATAATGCGGTCCGATAGGATAACCCATCCATTGTTCATTCCACCACATTTTATCCATCCGATTATCATGACAACCACAGGACGAAATCGCTACTTTATAAAATTCAGGGTGAAAAAGCATGGCACCAGCAGAACTTTGCCCACCTGCAGAAGTTCCATAAATTCCTACTTTACTAATATCCATATAGGAGTATTTCTTAGCCGCAGCTTTCATCCAAGCGATCCTATCGGGGAAACCGGCATCTTTTAAGTTCTTCCAACATACATCATGAAAGGCTTTTGAACGGTTAGAGGTTCCCATGCCATCCATCTGCACGACGATGAAACCTAGTTCGGCTAGTTCTTGTGCTCCATATGGCACTAGGGTTTGGAAGCTTTTTGGAACAAATGAACTGTGTGGACCGGCATAGATATACTCTATAACAGGATATTTTTTATTTTCATCGAAGTTAGTAGGCCGCACAATAATACCCCAGATATCCGTTTGGCCATCCCTGCCTTTTGCTGTAAACACTTCAGGCATCTTCCAGCCTATTGTCAGCAGAGATTTAATATCCGCTTTTTCGAGTTCCATCAACACCTTTCCATCTACCGCGCTCCTTATTACTGTAACTGGTGGTGAGTCGATACGCGAATATTGATCGACAAAAGCAGCGGAATCTGTGGAAAAAGTGCCTTCGTGGTTGGCATTTTCCTTTGTCAAAGCCGTTAGTTCGCTTCCATCAAAATTAACACGATAATACTGAACAAGATATGGATCTTGTCCTTTTTCCCTTCCGCTTGCTGCAAAAATAATCTGCCTCTTTGCCTCATCTACTATCACCACTTTTCGAACCACCCAATCTCCTTTCGTAATTTGGTTTTTAACTGTTCCGGTAATACCGTCATACAGATAAAGATGGTTCCAGCCATCCCGCTCTGACGCCCATATCAATTCTTTTCCATCAGCCACATCATAACGATATTTCTTACCACTATAGTCGATAAAAGTTTTACTTTGCTCGTCGATTAAAACCTTTGCAGCACCTGTTGTGGCATCCATTTCGATGACACTATATCGCTGATGTCCTCGCTGGTTATATTCTACTGTAAATGAGCGACTATCTTTACGCCAATCCGGAAATGAAAGATCATATTGGTTAACTATCAAACTAGCTGGCAGGGTAAACATTTTTTTCTGCCCTATCAAAAACAGTGTAGGGGTACGTTGAGGTAACGCATCGCCAGGTTTTAGGTAATTACGTGTTTGTAACTTTGGCTGCAGTTGATCACTTGGCGATGATTCTATTAAATAGAGCGTATGATCTTCGTTTTTTCTCACTTTAGCTGCTACCAATTTTTTGCTATCGGGCGACCAGAACATATCGCTATCGTAGTATTCGCCCGTAGATCCATCAAAACTAAGCTGCATTTCCTTTTCAGATAAGCCATTCCGCTTTACATAAACGTTATAGTTTTTGATATAGGCGACCCACTGACTATCCGGTGAAAAACTCTTCTTATGTTGATCTTCTTTCATGCGTCCTCCCCAATAGCGATTCCCTTTAGCCAAACGTTCCGTAAATTCCTTATCCTCCCTTAGCTCATTAGTCGGAAGATTTAACCTCCATCCCTTATTAAATGCAGCAAACTGAAGTTGTTTAGATGAATCTGGAAAACTAATTTGTGTGAGTGGTAGATCAGCTGGATTTACTACCTCTTTAGTTCCCTGCCTCAATTGCTGTGCTACGTTTTGATGATCGAAAGCCAGTTTTTTTTCGTTTTTCTTCCAATTGGCTATTATGAATTGCTTTCCCTCCCTGGTAGTTTTGCTATAAAAGACTTGATCTGTACCTTTCATCCACAAAATACTAGCGGTTAAGTTGAGCGCTTTCCCTTTTACTAGTTGCCGCATATTATTTGCCCGTTCATAGTCGGCTTTAGTACCCTGAGCATTAAGAATTATAGCGTTAAAAATGAGAATTATCAGTAAGGAAGCAATATGTAAGAGGGTTTTCATGCTATAATCTGTTTTTTTGCTATATAATAATATACTGGAATACCCGCTAAAGTAAGAAGAAGTCCTGGCCAAGTGTATTGCGGTTTGTAGATAATTAATAACAGACAAAAGGTTGTTCCCATTAAAATATAGATAATAGGTAATACCGGATATCCGAAAGCTTTATAAGGGCGAGGATGATCTGGCTTTTTCTTTCGAAGAATAAAAATTCCGGCGATCGTCAGCATATAAAACAAAACCACCACAAAAGATATCATGTCTAATAGGTCGCCGTATTTACCACTTAAACACCATAAAGAAGCAATAATAGCCTGTAACCAAAGGGCTACTTCGGGAACAGCATTTTTATTTAATGTACCCACCTTCTTGAAAAACACCCCTTCCTTTGCCATTGAATAATAAACACGCGCACCCGCCATAATCAGTCCATTGTTACAGCCGAAAGTAGAAACCATAATCATCAAAGCAATAATCACAGTACCCGATCCGCCAAAAATAACATGCGAAGCGGTAACTGCCACACGATCTTTTTCGGAAGCGGCCATTTCAGGCAAGGTTAACACACCCGTGTACATGATATTAGTAAGCATATACAGCAAGGTTACAAGAATGGTTCCCAATGCCAGACTCAAGCCAACATTGCGTTGTGGATTTTTAACTTCTCCTGCTATAAATGCCACGCTATGCCAAGAGTCGCTACTAAATATGGAGCCAACCATAGCTGCAGCAATAGCGCCAAAAGCGGCCATGGTGGTATATATTTCAAACGATCCGTCGACATTTAGACGTTGCAGGTCCCATGTTATACCACTTAACCAGTTAGCTTTCCAGACCTCGGATTTTAAGGCCCACAGACCAAAAATAATCAACAAGGCTAATGAAAGGATCTTTGCCAAGGTAATAATGGTTTGCACCCATTTGGCATTGCTCACACCACGCGTATTAATATATGTAAGCAGCACAATAACGATTATACTTAATAGTTGCGCCGGCGAAATGGTTAAAAACCCGAGGTCTAACATGATCATATCTTCACTAACCTGTGGAATTAAATAGGCTGTAAACTTTGCAAAGGCAACACCAACCGCTGCAATCGTAGCGGTTTGAATAACAGTAAAAAAACTCCAGCCATATAAAAAGCTGATAAGTGGATTATAGGCCTCTTTAAGGTAGATATATTGCCCTCCAGCCTTAGGGAACATGGAGCTTAACTCACCGTAACTCAGTGCGGCAGTTAGTGTCATAAAACCGGTAATAAACCAAACGAACATTAGCCAACCTGCACTGCCCGTTTGACGGACAATATCTGCGCTTACTATAAAGATTCCTGACCCAATCATGCTTCCCGCTACCAACATCGTGGCATCGATAAGTCGTAAAGAAGGCTTGAATGATGGCTGACTACCACTCAAGGAATCAGAAACCTGATTTGATACTGTTTGAGAATCGCTTTTATTTGAAATCATAGAATTTCCAAGTTGTTTTAAAATTTTTGGATAGCGCTTGTTTGGTGAGTACTGCCCGCATTAATTCAATAGGCATTTGATTTTCTTTCATAAAGGCGTCATGAAACTCCTTCATACTCATCTTACCACTATCTACCAACTCATGTTTTAATCCCATAATCTGAATCCCGCCAAGAAGATAGGCCGCTTGATAAAGTGGCGGATAATTTCCTTGGAAGGAACGCCTTACTTCCCCTTCTGCGTTTGCCTGTTCAAAACCTACACGATCGACCAAGAAATCGATGCATTCTTGGGGCGACCATTTTCCTAAATGATAGTTGAGAGAGAAGATAATACGTGCACAACGATGCATGCGCCAGAACAACATTCCTATACGCTCCTCTGGCGTTTTGGCAAAACCATTCTCATATAGCAATAACTCCCAATAGAGCGCCCAACCTTCCGTATAAAATGGCGTATTAAATTCTCTCCGATAGGGCTTGTAACGACTATTCATAAAATACTGTAGATGATGCCCGGGGATAAGTTCATGCTGTACAGTACCCCTTGAAAAATAAGGATTATTTCCACGCATACTCATCAATTTATCTTCATAAGACATCTCCGGAGTAGGATAAGATATGCTAATTTCTCTACCTCCAGTAAAGAATGGATTTACGAGTTGCCTTTCAGGTGTCATCATAATCATACCCCAAGTCTCATCAGCCAATTCCGGCCAGGTAATCCAGTCGCGCTCGGTTATAAAAGATTTCGCATCGTTATATAACTTTACAATTAGCTCCGGTTGTTTTCCAACAGGCACATAACTATTTTTAACCTGCTCTTGTGCTTTTTTCCAATCGTCTCCAAAGCCCATTTCTTTAGAAGCTTTCAGCAATTCTTTATCGCACCAAGCAAACTCCTGATTGGCAAGCGTAATCAACTCTTGCGGCGTATAAGGAATGAACTCTCGCTGTAACAGTTTATTCAGTGTTTCTTCTCCTACAGGGTTACCTTTAATGCCACTTTTATCTGGTTTTTGGGTTGTTCTTATTTCACCATTCGCCACTAATGCTTCCCCATATTTACCCAAAAGAGAATCCACCTCTTCATACGTTTTTGGTACCCACCAAGTAAATGCCGGGTCATAACCATTATAAAAACCGTATACGTTTTTTAATCTCGCCTGTAGTGCCGTAACCGCCTCTTGTGCAAAGACGGCCTGTTTCATATCAATTTTCGGCTGTTGAGGGAAGGTTTCTAATGTGCTTTTTAATGTTTTAGCTAGCATATTCAACTGCTTAGCTACTTTTTCGCCATCAATTGTATTTCCCCGTAGTCGTTCTTTTTCTAAGTCATAAACCATAGGTGCAAAAGGTATCAAAGCAGTTATATGCTCATACTCAGCCTCTTCTTCCTTTAGTTCTTCATCAAATCTTTCTATTTGATTTTTAAGTAGAATATAATCAACTTGCCCATTCACCTGAAGTTGCTCAAAAGGAAATTGCTCGATCTCTTGAAGATAGGCCTGATTGATTTCTGCTAGTCTTTTACGTTGGGTAGGCGAGTTTAAGACGGGTTGATAAGAATAGCCACGAGGTGCTCGAGGCGAATAAAAATCAAGCAATGTACGTACATCCTGGTTATATCGGATAATAGTAGGCGCTAATTCACTTGTTTGACTATAAAAATCGGGGGCTTGTGCCTTTACTTCCTGCAGTTGAACTAAAAAGAAAAAGGCAAACACTACTTTTGATAGCTGTTGAACAGCTTTCGAATTAAAATTAATCATTCTCTTTGCTATTTGTAAATTATATTTTAAATCAGCCTTATTTATGGCAGATTGCCCTAAGTAAAATGGAGGTTTATATCTTTTAAATTGTTAGCAAGAGCAAATATAATTTTATAGCAAGGTAATAAACTATCATATATTAACCAGTTATTACCTTATTTAAATCAATTACATAAAAAAAGTGGTGTACGAAAGTACACCACTTTTTTATTGAATTCTTTTTTATTCGTTTACTTTTATCAATGCTTCTCAGAATATCATAATAAAACCACCTTTGTTCTGTAAAGAAATAGGCACCTTATTTGAGGCCCTTATTGTCTCCCTACGGAAGGCAGCGGTATCGTTTCCCTCGGTAATCAATTCCCCTTCTTTTCCTTCAAGAAAGCTTAGATCCAATTGCAGTTTTTTCTCTGTTTCTTCCCCATTTATACCTGCAACATACCAATGTGCTCCCGACTTCCGAGCTATTACGTTGAATTTTCCAGGATAACCATCTATAAACTTCACATCCTCCCAGTAATTGGGTAGCGTACGAAGAAAATCTTGCACATCACTCGGTACATGCTTCATCCCTTCAGGAGATTCGGCATAGTGCTGTATACCCGATAGAAATAATACACTGGTAGCTAATTCAAAAGCTGCCGTCGTTTTTCGTTTTACATTTGTTTGTATTTTATGTAGGTTCATCGGTGTGAAATCCATCGGATCAAAGGCATTTCTGGTAAAGGGGAGCATCGCAGCATGCGTAGCCTCCTTGTTGGCATCCTCTTGCCCAAAGGTAATCATTTCAAAACCTCTTACTGCTTCTGCAGTCATAAGTTGTGGATAAGTTCTTGACCAGCCGCGAGGTAGCGTAGCCCCATGAAAATTAACCAGTAAATGGTAGTCGGCGGCATCATCCAAAATGTCCTGATAGTATTTTATTACCGACCTTCCATCGCCACCAAAAAAATCAACCTTAATGCCTTTAATACCCATCTGTTTTAACTTCTCAAACTCTTTTACCCTGTCTTCTTTGGTAAGCAGTTTATTTTTAGGGGTATATTTAACGGTGTTCCAATTACCTGCAGAATTATACCATAAAATGATTCCAACCTTCTTTTGTTCAGCGTATTTAGCCAATTCTGCAATTTTTTCATAGCCTATTTTTTCATCCCAATTCACATCGATAAGACAATATTGCCAATGCATATCTGCTGCAAAATCAATGTATTTTTTTTGCTCATCGTAGGTAATGAAATCGTCTTTAGAGTTAATCCAACTCCAAGAAGCCTTACCTGGTTTAATAAAAGATTGGTCGACCTTTTTGGCAGGAGCAGCAACATCAGTGCCCAGCGTAGATTCAGCAATTGTAGCGAGATTACCTACGGTAATTACACGCCAAGGAGAATAAAAGGGGGTGTTTGAACGAGGTAAAATACCGCTCGTTTCTATTTCCTCTTTTGGATCAGGAAAGGCAATGTGGTATACACCTCCTGGAGATTGCGCACTCAAACGTGTGGCGCAATATTGACTATCCAGAGCGGCTTCTGTTATTAATAACCATCGATCCCCTGTTTTGAATAACGCCGGATATACCCAGCCAGTTCCAGTACTTTCTGTCGTACCCACTGGAATTTCCTGTTGATAATGTTCTTCATAAGAAGGATTAGTATGTTCCCAACCTGATTTTGCAACGGCTGCCGGTTGTAACCAAGCTTTTGAATCGTTGGGTAAACGATAGGTCGTTACTTCTTTTGTAATAGTTGCCTGTTTATCTATGTCGGGAAAAAAATAACGAAAAGCCAAGCCATCGTTGGACAGATGGAAGATAACATCCAATTTACGGCCTTCAGGATTTTGAAATTTCAGTATAAGTTTATTTGCTTCATAGTGATTATGTTGACGTTTTGCGTTAAGCGTTTCATAATCATCTGTGATGCGCTCACTGGACGACTCAGAAATAAGCTCCAGATCTTCGGCAAGATTGGCGTCTTCAAAAATCACCCCCAAAAGGGAACTATCTAACACGGTCGTATCTTTTTGGGTTAACCGATACCAAGCTTGGCCTGCGTTGTCGACCCCATAATATAAAGCAATACTTCCATCTGGACTTTCCAACTTTTGTATTGAAGTTGTCTTACAACTTAATCCTCCAATAAGTATTGGAAGAAAACATACAAGCAACTTTCCTATTTTAAACAAGTATTTCATAAATTAATGACGTATAAATTTGATGGCAATGATTACTTCTCTTTGCTAATACCCTCCGAGGTCATGATGATACGCTTCATAGTACCGTTATTACCAGTTATTCGTGCATCTCATAAAAGTTTTTTTCATTGGTGCCTGATCATGTCCGGGATATAAGTAAACCCTAACTTTATACACTAATGCAGCAGGACCGGCGATGTTCTTAATATATTATTCTTCATCATAGTCCTTTATTTTACCAAAAACTTGTACACGGTTTTTGTTTTATAGGTGTCGCTTGGTTTTAAAACGGTTGATGGAAATGTCGGTTGATTGGGAGAATCCGGAAAATGTTGAGTTTCTAAACAAAATGCCGACCGGTGGCCATAGTCTTTGCCCCCCTTTCCAATATTTTTTCCCCCTTCCATAAAGTTGCCACTATAAAACTGTATACCCGGCTCTTCTGTAAGCACATCCATTTGTATTCCTGTTTTTGGACTGTAGACAACTGCCGCACTTTGTAATCCCTCTTTTTTGTTCAACACAAAATTGTGGTCATAACCTTTTCCTCTTTTCAGTTGTTGATCATCTGCCTCAATACGTGCACCTATCACTGTTGCTTTCCTAAAGTCAAATGGTGTTTTAGTCACATCCAACAAATCGCCCGTAGGGATAAGTGTTTCATCTACAGGCGTAATTTCATTTGCATGGATCGTTAATTCATGATCTAAAATGGTAGCATCTCCTTCACCATTTAAGTTGAAGTAAGCATGATTAGTTAAGTTTAAAACTGTTTCTTTATCCGTTGTAGCAGTATAGTCTATCGCTAACTCATTATCATCTGTTAAAGTATAGGTAACTGCGATCGCTACATTTCCCGGATAACCTGCTTCTCCATCTGGAGAATGATAAGTAAGCTTCAATGTTTTATCGTTCACTTGCTTGGCATCCCAAACCTTATCATAAATCCCGTTATTACCACCATGCAAAGAATTTTCACCATCATTTTGTTCTAACTGGTACGTTTTACCATCTAATGTAAATTTGCCCTTTGCAATACGGTTGCCATAACGGCCTACAATAGCTCCAAAATAGGATGTTTTATTTTCCTTGTAAGTTTGCGCATTGTCATAACCTAATACCACATCAGTAAGTTTACCTTCTTTATTGGGAACTAGTAGACTAACCAAGCGTGCACCATAATTCGTGATGCTAGCTTTGGCATTTTTATTATTAGTTAACGTATAGAGGTTTACTTCTTTGCCCTCTATTTTCGAGTTGAAGCTTATGCTCGAATCCTGCGAGATCGTATCTGCTGTCTCAGTTGATTTTTGTCCACTTTGATTGCACGCACTCTGTAAAACAATGGCTACTATGGTGCCAGTATAAATTATTTTCTTCATAATATTTATCTATTGGTTCTAATTATCTTCTTTCATTATGACAGGCCAATTTTGGTCATTCCAAGTTAGTTTTTCTATTCTTAATTTTGGTTTTCCATCATCGAGCGCATCATAGCCATGGAATATTAAGTAACTTTTTCCTATCGAATTCACTACGGCATTATGTCCTACGCCATGCCAATTATCATCTCCTTCGAGAAGCATTTTACCTCCTCCTGTCGCAAGGGATTTGCCTTCTTCATCTAAATAAGGCCCTGTCAGCTGTTTTGCTCTACCCACAATTATTTTATAGGTACTTGCTATACCTTTGCAGCAATAATCGATAGAAGCAAAAAGGTAATAATATTTGCCTTTTTTAAAAATAAAGGGTGCTTCAATCGCATTACCTCCGGCATCAACTGGATTGTTATCAACAGCAGGTGGATTTGGTGATTTGGCATCTTCTTTCCTGCTAGCAATCGTTGGTATACTGGAAAGATCATCTGCTATTTTTAGTCCATCCTGACTAAGTTTCACCAGCTTGATTCCGTCCCAAAAAGATCCAAAAACCAGATAAGGAACACCCTTCTCATCCGTTATCAGGTTTGGATCAATAGCATTCCAATTGGTTTCCCCGGGGATTGACTGTATAATTTTACCATGATCAGTCCACTTAAAGCGAGGGTCTTGCGGATCTAGTGTTGGATTGGTTACCAAACCTATACAAGAAGTGTTTTTACCAAAGGCAGAAACGCTATAATAAAGATAGTATAAGCCGTTAAAGTGACTAATATCGGGTGCCCAGATATGTCCTTTAAAAGAGGGAACTGCCGCCACAGCCCATTTCGGAGGTGTTTCAAAAACAGGGAGCTCGCTCTTCCAGGATTTCATATCGGATGAAGACCATACAGAAATGCCATTTCCTGTGGCAAATACATAATATTTGCCATGTGAATGGATCATCACCGGATCATGGGCTACCACCTGTCCTAGCTGTTGGCCAAATAAATGACCCCACCATCCAGTTAGTAACGCAAATACCAGCACATTGATCCTTCCCATGAGTTATTGCATTTTTATTTTAACAACATGAAACGAATAAGGTACTAAACTGATATTTAATTTTTTACCCTCAATTGCAATCGGCCTTGTTTGCGGACTTACCTGATCGGGTTGATCGATTGTATTTATTGCATTTAGATTTGTTGCGGTCAAAAAGGTATGACTTCCATTGCTCGCTAATTTTCCTTTTACCTGAATGTTAAACATTCCTTCTACAGGTTGGGCATTATGATTAACAATTTTGACGATAATTTCCTTTTGATTGTGATCAATAACGGCCGAGGCATACAGACTATCTCGGCCGCTGACCAATTGGCCGTCTGAAAGGATAGGAATAACATCTGTCCCTTTATTGGTAGCATAGAGCTTTTGCACCTGATAATTAGGTGTTCCATAGGCGTGAAGATTATTTACCCAAATCAGATCCGGAGCCCATTGCCAACCATCAACATGTGCAAATAGGGGGGCATAAGATGCCATCTCTACCACATCAGCATTGCGCTCAAGGCCTGTTAAAAAAGCAGCTTCCGCTATTGCTGCCGACCAGTTATTTTCTGATGGGCCATCCTCCACTTGTTTAGGATGACCTGCATATTCTCCGGCGAAAATCTTTGAACCATTGCGGTCATAGCTATCATATCTGCTTGTATTAGAAAGAAACCATTCTGGGCTACGATAATAATGTTCATCGATAAAATCGACCTTCATTGCTCTAAGTCTTTGGTTTAAGAAATCAAAACGTTCCCCATCAGGATCAGTTCCTGAACTAGCCACAATTTTTATGTTAGGGTACCTATCATTAAGCGCCTTTTTAAAAATCTCGAGTCGTTCTATATACTGGGGGCCCCAGTTTTCATTCCCCACACCCAACATTTTTAAATTGAAGGGATTAGGATGTCCCATACTAGCTCTCAATTTGCCCCATTTTGTGGTCACATCGCCATTTGCAAACTCGATAAGATCCAGCGCATCTTGCACATATTCATCGAGCTCATCTATCGGAACGAGTTCTGCAGTATTGAACTGACAAGCCATACCACAATTTAAAATAGGCAGTGGTTCTGCTCCAATATCCTCTGCTAACTGAAAATACTCAAAGAAACCAAGTCCAAATGTCTGATAATAATCAGGAGCGGGACGATGCTTAAATTCTGTATTCCATCGGTTGATTATAAGTTGACGATCCTCAATAGGGCCTACTGTCTTCTTCCACTGAAATCGCGTTGCAAGCTCACGCCCTTCCACTATACATCCACCTGGGAAACGGATAAAGCCTGGTTTCATATCCGCCAGTAGCTGTACCATATCAGCACGTAGCCCCCCAGGGCGTTTTTTCCAAGTATCTTCCGGGAACAACGAGATCATATCTAGATCAATGATCCCCTTACCTTCAAACCAAATATTCAATTTTGCTTTTAACTCCGTTTGCGTTGCATGAAAGCTGACTTGCTGTTTTTTCCAAGTATTTTGCTCTCCATCCGGAGAAAATTCTCCCTTTCCAATAATAGTTCCAGTGGTATCTACCAGCTCAATATGAAGCTTTACTCCCGGTTTTATTTGACGATAGAAAACGCTGAAATCATATCTTAACCCTTGTTTGATGCCCATTCCTCTAAAACCTTCATTCTGAAGTCCAAGCTTCTCGGCTCCAGTTAGTCTATTTATTCTTAAAAACCGTGGGTTATTTGTCTTCTCTTTTTGATTTAGCACTAAAAAAGTTCCTTCGGGGGCAGTCTCACCTATTTTTTTCCACCCCATAAGCGGTTGCGCAAACTCAAAAGATCTATTTTTTATAAGTTCCGCGTAAATTCCACCATCTGCTCCGAGATTAATGTCTTCAAAAAACACGCCCCACATATTAGGAGATACCTTTGCCGTTGGTTTATCAGCCTGTATACTAAATGTTTTTTTTACCTGAGCGTTTAAGCTTAGTGTAAAGGCTACTATGAGCGCCACTAATACATTTCTTTTCATAAATATGAGTTTGAAAGGTACGCTAATTTAATTCCAAAACAACCACCGAAAAAGGAGGTAGCTTTAAGGCAATCTGATTATTCTTAATTTGAGCCTCATTAAATACTGCTGGTTTTATATTAGCCGGATTGTCAAAAGAGTTAAAGTCTCTTAGTTTTTTCGACGTAAGCAAGCGTCCATTAATTGATTTATATTTTTTATCTGCAACATCTACCGTTATAGCTTGTTCCTTTGTAGGATCAATATTAACCAAAGAAATGTGCGTTTTACCATCTTTTGCAATAGAGGCAGAAGCGGTTACGGCCGGTATTTTCTCTCCATTGAACACGAAGTCAGCACTATTTAACTGTATTGGAATTAAAGTAGCATCTTGATGAACCTTATACATTTCCATGACATGATAAGTAGGTGTTAACAGCATTTTATTACCTTCAGTTAAAATAACTGCCTGCAATACGTTAACCGTCTGTGCTAAATTTGCCATCCGCACGCGTTCAGCATGATTATTAAAAATATTCAAGGTCATACCCGCAATCATGGCATCACGCATAGTGTTTTGCTGATATAAGAAACCGGGATTGGTTCCTGGCTCCACCTCATACCAACCACCCCATTCGTCTACCACCAGGGCTATTTCCTTAGCCGGATCGTACTTATCCATAATAGCTGAATGTTTCTCCACTAACTCATTCATTAGCCATGCTGATTTCATTGTCTTAAAATACTGTTCATCCGTATACATAGTAGAAGGCCCTTTCTTCTTCCATTCAATAACCGCATAGTGATGTAAAGCAATCCCCTTCACCAAATTTTTTGGTATTTTTTTCATAAGGGTTTCGGTCCAGTTATAATCGGCCCCATTTGCTCCTGAAGCAATACGGAAAAGTCCGCCAGTATTTGTCCAATCAGACATGAAAGTAGCATACTTACGATATACATCGGCATAATAATCAGGCGTCATATTTCCGCCACATCCCCATGCCTCATTTCCTACGCCCCAAAATTTCACATTCCATGGTTTTTCGCGGCCATTTTCTCTACGTAGATCAGACATAGGGCTTTTACCACCAAAGTTTACATATTGTACCCAATCAGACAATTCCTGTACCTCGCCACTCCCTACATTTCCAGCCAAGTACGGTTCGGTTCCCAATAATTCGCACATGTTAAGAAAATCATGCGTCCCGAAACTATTATTTTCTGTTACTCCTCCCCACCACGTGTTAACAATGCTGGGTCTTTTACCTTTAGGGCCAATACCATCTTTCCAATGATAGGTGTCTGCGAAACACCCTCCAGGCCATCTTAAGTTGGGGATATTTAAATTTTTAAGCGCGTCAATCACGTCGTTCCGTACACCATTGGTATGTGGGATCGTTGTATTCTCTTCACCTACATATATCCCATCGTAAATACAACGACCTAAATGTTCTGCAAAATGACCATAAATATGTTTATTGATAGTTACGGTATCTTTTCCTGGAGTGAATGTTACCACATTCTGTGCCCAAACGTTACAAAAAGAGACAAGTACGGTTAGGGTTGCAATAATTGATCTTCTATTCATGAGTTTATTAATAGTTGGTATATAATAATAATTGGCTAACACTTGCTAAAGATATTAAATTAATTAATAAATGTAAAAACAACATTTAAAATTTATAAATCATCGCGCTTACTTTCCTTAATTAGCTGCATTCGGTAATAGATTTTTATTTATATCTAATTCGCGTTGCGGAATTGGCAGATATTCTTTTCCAGGACGCCAGGTAGTAAAATCTGCATCGTGTTCTTTTAAAATTTGTAATTTCTCTGAGTTATACAACCATCCCCATCGGATAATGTCATTGATGCGAATGCCTTCGATAGCGAGTTCCAAATATCTTTCATGTGCTAGTTGATCACGCATTTGCTCTTGCGTCATATTTGGTTTTACAGTAGCAAGGTCGGGTAGTTTAGCACGGGTTCTCACTTGTTGTATATAAGTATATGCCTGCGTAGTTTGCCCAAGTTCATTTAACGCTTCAGCATACATAAGCAATACATCTGCATATCTCAGTATGCGATAATTAATACCTGAATTTTCAACACCATTGTTTTCATTCGTATATCCTGGAATCCCATCATGAGTATACTTCCTTGGGTATATATTGGTTTTTGGATTCTTCCAAACAGCTCCATAGGCAAGCTCAGAGATGCCTGGTTCGAAGGATGCGATAGTTGACAGGAGCCTTGGGTCTAATTGCCCATCAACGGTCTTTTCTTCCTTAAAAGCATTGTAAATGCCGCGGGTAGGTAAAAAATCAGAATAACCGAAACCATCCATGGCATAAGTATGCCCAACTGACGACACCTGTTTCCAGTTAGCATTTGGTTCGCCACCATAATTAAATACAGTACCGCCTACGGCATCTGGATCTGCAAACTGCACTTCAAACAAAGATTCCGCATTATTTTCATTGGTTGGCTTAAAATTATCACGATAGTTGGACATTAAGCTATAGATATTCAACTCGGGTCCATCTACCAACAATTTGAATTGTTCTGCAGCGGCGGTCCAATTTTTTCTGTATAGGTATGCCTTTCCCAATATACCTGTTGCAGCGCCCTTTGTTACTCGCCCAATCTGGTTCGCATCAGGCCCAGAGACCGTAGTATACGATACAGGGAGCAACTCTTTTGCAGCAGTTAAATCTGCTATTACCTGATTCCATAAAACTTCCTCTGATGCAGTGGGTTCGTAATATTCAGAAGACTCTACGGGAGGTGTGAGGATTACGGGAACAGCTTTATACGTATTGGCCAACGTGAAATAGGCCAAGCCTCTCAGGAAATATGCCTGACCAAGCAATCTATCTTTCAGTGCCTGATCCATCTCAATAGTTGGCACATTCGTAAGTACTTGATTGGTTCTATAAATTAATTGATACCATTGTGCCCATACCCATTGCACTGGACCCGAGGTAGATAAAACCGTAAATTGACCTGTTTGAACTAAATCCCCCCAAGGACTGTCGCCCGTAAAATCATCTCCTCTCCCATCAGTTAAGGCCGGCATCATCCGCATATAGGTACCGTCCTGTATTAAGCTATTATATATAGCAATTACTGCCGAAGAAGCCTGTTCCGCTGTTTGCCAATAGCTCTCTACGTTTTCTTGTTTTGAACTTTCAATATCTAATTTTTTATCGCAGCCCATACCTAATAGGCAGCAAGATAATGCAATGATTATATTTTTTTTCATGACTAATATTCTTATAAGATTAGAAACCTATCTGCACGCCCAACATGAATGTTCTTGGTTTAGGAAATGACCCAAAATCGAATCCCGGTTCAAAAACTCCCGACGTGAAATCAGGATTATAACCTTTATAGGCTTGGAAAGTATAAAGGTTCTGCGCTGTAGCGAACACTCTTATTTTCGTCACACTCTTAATAAGTTTGTCGGAGAAGGTATATCCCAATGAAACCGTATTGATGCGAAGGTAAGTACCATCTTGTAGCCATCCTTTTCGATCTGAATCACGACCATTTCCATTCGGGTCATTCGCAACTAAACGAGGAATATCGGTATTGGTATTTGTGGGAGTCCATCGATTAAGAATATCCTCATGCCGGTTAATGTAATCAGTTGTCAACATAAGATCTCTATACATTCTACTATTAATTTTGAAGTCTGAGCTACCGGACGCAAATACACTAAAATCTATTTTTTTATAGGCTGCACTAAAATTAAGACCATAATTTAATCCAGGGATCGCACTTCCAAGATAAGCGCGATCATCGGCATTTATTACATTATCTCCATTCAAGTCTTTGAACCGGATGTCTCCTGGCGCCGTAGCTGCGCTTTGAAAAGCATGAGCAGCAACTTCCTCGCTCGTTTGGAAGATCCCTTCTGTCACATATCCAAAATGCTGACCTACTTCTCCACCTACTTCTGTTTTGGAACCTGCACCATAAATCGGCTCTCCATTTTCACCCAAGGCAAGCACCTTATTTTTAATGGTACTTACATTCGCTGCAATCGTGAAGGTAAAATCTCCGTCTCGCTTATTATAAGCGCCCATAAACTCAAATCCCGAATTTTGCAGACTTCCGGTGTTCACGGTGGGAGCTTGATTTACCGAACCCGTTGACGATGGAATTGGCACACCTACTAAAATATCGGTTGTTTTATTACGATAATACTCGACAGTAAAATCAAAAAGACCGTTGAATAAAATACCATCTAACCCGATGTTCGACGTAACCTTTGATTCCCATTTAATATCGGGTGAGACCAAACTCGTTTGAAGACCTCCGAATACCTTCTGACCATTGAAATTATACACGATATTTGGATTGATATAAGCGGTGTATAAATAATCTAAAATATTCTGATTCCCTAACTTTCCATAGCTTGCTCTCAGCTTTAAGTCGCTCACTATATCTTTCGGAACTTTAAAGAATGATTCATTGGTTATTTTCCAACCTAAAGCTATTGATGGAAAATAACCGAAGCGATTTGTTGGACTAAACCGCGATGATCCGTCTCGTCGAATATTCGCGGTAAGAAGATACTTATCATCAAAATTATAATTGATACGGCCTAAATAAGAAGAAAGTGCGTTTTCATCCAATGTACCAGAAGCAGTTTTATTACTCCCATTATCTAGGATTGGATAATAAGGTTCCGTAAAGGATTCCGAATGACCGCTACGAACCAAGGCAGATCCAGATTGATAGGTTTGTCCTACCAGAACAGCCAAAGCGTGTTTTCCAAATGCTTTTTCGTAATTTAATGTATTTTCTACTAGAGCAGTCGTTAATGTTCGTTGCCCGTCATCCAATCTGGAAATATTTGAATGGAAAAAATATCCCAAGTCAAAAGCCGGTTGAAAAGCGTAATCTCTTGCCTGTGTTTTATCGTAACCTAGGTTCAGCTTATATTTTAAACTATGCCCGTTCTTATTGATGAGGTCGATTTCCCCATAAGCCGTCGCAAACATCCGATCGACATCCGTATAGTTTTTGAACAAGCTATTGATGGCGATGGCATTTAACGAAATAACATCGTGAATATTGGATTCTGTTCCACCAAAACCACCCTTATTATTAGGGTCATAAATCAGCTGCGTAGGAATTGCTTCCACCAGATCAATTACTAAAGGGGGACGACTTCCTGTTAATATGGTATTATTATAGGTCAGTGTATTTTCATGTGAATGCGTATAGGAAAATGTTTGTCCCACCTTAAAAATACCTTTTTTTGCAGACGTGTTAACGCGGGCTGTGTACCGATCATAGCTTGGGCCGTTACCTACAAATGTGCCATCATTACCAAGGTAATCAAAAGACATATTATAGGTAGTATTCTCCCCGCCACCCATAAAATTAAGGTTATGATTTTGGCGCATCCCATTCTTCATACCTTCTTTTTGCCAATCGGTATCAACATTATCAATGAACATAGGAGAGGAAGGATCATTTCCTGGAATTAGGGGTAATCCGGCATTGGTACGTACCTCATTTGCGATCATCTGATAATCTTGTCTTTTTAGTACCGGTATTCGTTGCCAAATCTTATCTATACCATACGAGCCATTGTATTCAATATTCAATGGCGTGTGTTGCTTACCTTGTTTAGTAGTGATAATTACCACACCATTTGCCGCCATTGACCCATAGATTGCTCCTGCAGATGCATCTTTCAATACCTGCATAGATTCAATATCGTTTGGACTGAAATCACGAATAGAAGTTCCTACCGGTACCCCATCCACCACATATAGTGGCTGGGCGTTACCAAATGTACTAACTCCCCTAATCTTAACACTAGGTGCAGCTCCTGGCTGCCCATCACTGTTCACGGTTATGCCAGGGCTTCTACCTTGAAGAAGTTGAGAGATGTCATTGGTTAAGTACTTTTTAGATTCGGCTACATCTACGATCGCAACAGACCCCGTGATGTCCGACTTCCGCTGCGTTCCATAGCCAACAACAACTACTTCATCTAGACCCAATAAGTCTTCTTCTAAAACGATGTCATAGGTGTTTTTTCCTTGGGTAATTTTAATTTCCTTTTTCACATATCCCACATTCGTAAAAGACAAAGTACCGTTCCAATTGGGAATTGAAACTTGATATTGCCCTTCCTCATTCGTGTTGGTTCCTACTCGTGTTCCAAGTAAAACCACACTGATACCCGGTAATGGCTGCCCATTTTTGTCGGTAACTTTACCGGAAATTTGCACGCTTCCTTGGCTAAAGCCAATTGAATAGCAGAAAAAAAGCACAGCATAAATTACGAATGCTTTCTTCCAAATGATTTTCAGTTTAATGTGTTGCATTTTGGTTACTTATTGGTTTTTTTAACGGTTATTTTTATCGGGTAAACCCCTTAATTGGCTCGGCTAATATAAAAGCTTTTTATTAAATGTCAACAGAACATTTAATAAAAAGTGTCATAAAAACACTTTTTATTAAACTTAATCGTTTAAACAGAAAGAGAGGCTTGTAACATAAACGGATAGCTAGATTTGATAATCAATAGATAAAATACCTATATTTACCACTTTGATTGATGCAAATCATCATTTTTTCTTTTTTAATTGTTGAGAATTATTGTGTTAATGAATAATATCGTATCCCTTTTAATTACCTATAAATTATGACTAAATACTCAAAACAAACACGCATATTAGTTGCCGTAGACTGTATTATCTTCGGCTTTGACGGAGATAGCTTGAAGTTACTAATTATTCAACGCGGCTTTGAACCCGAAAAAAATAAATGGAGCTTAATGGGCGGGTTTGTTGAACCAAGCGAAAAACCAGAAAATTCTGCAGCAAGAGTATTGAAACAGCTAACGGGGCTCGAAAATGTGTACATGGAACAAATGGAGGTTTTTGGCGAACCGAAACGCGATCCATTAGAAAGAACTGTCAGTATAGCCTATTATGCGCTTATTGATATCCATAAGTACAAAGACCAGCTAAGTAAAGAATACAGGGCAGAATGGGTGCCTTTAAAAGAAATTCCGAAACTTATTTTCGATCACAATAGTATGGTAGATCATGCCAAGAAGAAATTGCGCTATAAGGCAGCCTTGCACCCTATCCTCTTTGAGTTGCTTCCTGAAAAATTCACTATTCCACAGATACTTACTCTTTATGAAGGTGTTTATGATATTGTACTCGATAAAAGAAACTTTAGCAGAAAATTGCTTTCAACGGGATTACTAATGCGCCAAAAAGACAAGGATAAAGAAAATTCCAAAAAAGGAGCCTTCTATTACAAATTAAACAAGGAAATCTATAAGGATAAGATTAGTTCTTTTTTAAACTTTATTCCGAATCCGTAATTTTTTTTCGATAATATTTTTTTTCGATAATATTTTTTTATCTAAAAAAATAAATGTTATTTTGACACGAATAATACAAAGAGATTGACAGACTGACCAATTAGTAAAAAAACGCACAGCGCTGCGATTCTCGAAAACATAAAAAATTTTAGTTATTGATATGGATAACGCATATGTTATAGGTGTGGATTACGGTACGGACTCAGTAAGATCTGTATTGGTTGACGCCCACAATGGTGAGCAAGTAGCTTCAGCCGTTCATCATTATCGAAGATGGAAAAAGGGCCTGTTTTGTAATTCAGTTAAAAACCAGTTTAGGCAACACCCACTCGATTATGTAGAGGGACTTGAAGAAACGATCAAATCCTGTCTTTCTAAAGCCGGACCTGATATCGCTTCTAATATAAAAGCTATTTCGATTGATACTACCGGTTCGACACCCATTGCGGTAGATAAAAGTGGAACTCCTTTAGCGTTGCTTCCGGAGTTCGAAAGCAATCCGAATGCCATGTTTGTTCTATGGAAAGATCATACTGCCGTAAAAGAAGCAGAAGAAATTAACATACATGCAAAAAAATTTGATATCAACTACTTGCAGTACGTAGGTGGTATCTATTCTTCTGAATGGTATTGGTCGAAATTATTACATATCCTACGAGCAGACGAGGCAGTCAGGTCTTCTATTTATACATGGGTAGAGCATTGTGATTGGATTCCTTTCTTATTAACCGGAGGTAGTGATGCAGATGCCATAAAAAGAGGCGTTTGTTCCGCAGGTCATAAATCTTTGTGGGCTAAAGAATTTGACGGCTATCCGCCAAATGATTTCTTCGCCTCACTAGACCCGCTATTGGACGGTTTTGTACTAAATATTGCTAATGAAACCTTCACCGCTGATCAGCGGGCAGGTCATTTGTCTGCTGACTGGGCAACACGTCTAGGACTTTCAACAGAAGTAGCTGTAGGTATTGGAGCTTTCGATGCACATATGGGAGCTGTTGGCGGACAGATTGAGCCTTATTATTTAAGCAAAGTGATGGGAACATCGACCTGCGATATGCTGGTTGCCCCTAAAAATGAAGTTGAAGGAGTATTGGTGCAAGGCATTTGCGGACAAGTTGATGGTTCGATCATTCCAGGTATGATAGGTATGGAAGCCGGACAATCTGCCTTTGGAGATGCATACGCTTGGTTTAAAAACTTGCTTTTATGGCCATTAAAACATTTTCACGCTTCTGCTGACGCAAATAATTTAATATCGGAGGAGCTCCTTCATCGTATTGAGGAGAATATAATACCTGAGCTTAGTAAATTGGCTGATGAGATAGAACTTACAGAAGAGCTAGAATTTGCGCTCGACTGGTTAAATGGAAGGAGAACCCCAGATGCTAACCAAGCATTAAAGGGTGCATTTTTTGATTTAAATCTAGGAACCGATGCGCCTAAACTTTTCAGAGCTTTAGTAGAGGCTACATGTTTTGGTGCCAAAAAAATTGTGGATCGGTTTAACGAACAAGGTGTCACCGTAAAAGGTTTGATAGGAATGGGTGGAGTTGCTAAGAAAGCTCCCTTTATTATGCAGATGATGGCCGATGTGATGAACATGCCTATCAAGATACATCGTTCCGAACAGACTTGCGCTATTGGTGCTGCTATGTTTGCAGCAACCGTGGCGGGTGTTTATCCGCATGTGGAGGAAGCGATGGAAGCAATGGGTCAAGGCTTTGATACGGAATATTTTCCTAATTCTGAGAAAGCAAGTATCTATCAAAAACGCTATCAAAAATATTCGGAAGCAGGTGCGTTTATAGAAAGAAAAATAAGTCAAGACATCGATATTTTATCTGCCTCTATCTAAATATAGGACATTCAATTATAGCATTATGAATAATTATCAAGATATCCGTGAGGAAGCCTACGAAAACAACATGCAACTACCAAAACTTGGATTAGTGTTATTCACCTTTGGTAATGTAAGTGTTGCAGATCGTTCTAAAGGTGTCTTCGCTATAAAACCAAGTGGGGTTCCCTATGAAAATCTAAGTCCGCAGAACATGGTCATTGTTGATTTTGACGGTAACACCGTAGAAGGCGATTTACGTCCCTCTTCTGACACAAAAACGCATGCAGTTTTATATAAACATTGGGATAAAATTGGCGGCATTGTACACACCCATTCTACTTATGGTACAGCTTGGGCACAAAGTCAACGAGCAATTCCTATTTATGGGACGACCCATGCCGACCACCTTACAACAGACATCCCATGTGCGCCGCCAATGGACGACCATATGATACAGGGAAATTATGAGTATGAAACCGGTTTTCAGATATTAAATCATTTTCAGGAAAAAGGACTTAATTATGAGGAAATCGAAATGATCTTAGTCGGCAATCACGCACCATTTACTTGGGGAAAGACAGGAGCGAAAGCGGTATATAACAGTGCAGTGCTAGAAACAGTTGCTAAAATGGCACTGTTAACCGAGCAGATTAGCCCAGATGCTCCTCGTTTAAAAGATTCACTCATCAAAAAACATTTTGAACGCAAGCATGGTCCTGATTCGTACTATGGGCAGAGCTAGGGAAGCTTAAAGCGGAAAGCAAAGGCTATCAAACAATAGGAGGCATAGGTATCAAGCCTTAGTTTTAAGTCTAATAGCTTCTAAAAATATCTTGATACTTGATATAAACAAACAACGAATATAGCATATGTTAAATTTAAAAACTTTTGAAGTCTGGTTCATTACAGGAAGCCAAGACTTATATGGACCTGAAACGTTGGCCCAGGCAGCAGAACATGCCCAGGAAATTTCAAAATACTTTAATGACCATCAAAAAGTGCCTGTTCAGGTAATCCATAAGCCAATTGTTAAGAATTCAGAAGAAATTTTTAGTACAATATTAGCCGCTAATACGGCTTCTAATTGTATCGGTATTATTACTTGGATGCATACATTTTCTCCTGCGAAAATGTGGATAAGGGGATTAAATATTCTAAAAAAACCACTGCTTCACTTGCATACTCAATACAATCGTGATATTCCTTGGGATAGTATTGACATGGATTTCATGAATCTCAATCAAAGTGCCCATGGCGACCGCGAGTTTGGTTTCATCGTTTCACGCATGCGCATTAACCGTAAAGTGGTAACCGGTTTCTGGCAAGATGAAGATGTGATCGCTAAAATCAATGTATGGGCAAGAGCTGCGGCCGCATGGAACGATTGGCAAGGAGCTAAATTCGTGCGTTTTGGGGATAACATGCGGAATGTAGCGGTAACAGACGGAGATAAAGTAGAAGCAGAAATGAAATTCGGCTTTTCAGTAAATACCTACGCAATTGGAGATCTTGTTGCTATTATCAATCAGGTTACTGACGACCAAATTAGTTCGCTAGTAAAGGAATACGAAGCGAGCTACACGCTAGCCGATAATGTAAAAGCAGGACAGCCCTTACACCAGCATGTATTAGACGCCGCTAAAATTGAACTTGGCCTAAAGAAGTTTTTAGAAGATGGTGGTTATAAGGGTTTCACAGATTCATTTGAAGATTTACATGGTTTGGTGCAGTTGCCGGGAATTGCGGCCCAACGACTGATGGAGCAAGGATATGGTTTTGCAGGGGAAGGCGACTGGAAAACACCGGCATTAGTTCGCGCCTGTAAAGTAATGGCTTCAGGCATGGAGGGTGCTAATGCTTTCATGGAAGATTATACATATCATTTTCATCCGGAAAACTCAATGGTACTAGGATCACATATGCTCGAAGTAGACGCATCTCTAGCCAAAGAAAAACCACGGCTTGAAGTTCATCCATTAGGAATCGGTGGTAAAGCCGACCCAGCACGTTTAGTATTTAATGCTTCAGGGGGGCCTGCCCTAAATGCTTCGCTGGTAGATATGGGTGACCGTTTTAGACTTATCGTGAACACGGTAGAAGGGCTTGAAGCTACACAACAACTGCCAAAGCTTCCTGTAGCGCGTGTACTTTGGAAACCGCTTCCAGATATGAAAACAGCTTGTACTGCTTGGATCTATGCCGGAGGAGCGCACCACACCGTATACAGTCAAAACTTGACGGTTGAATACTTAGAGGATTTCGCACGAATAGCTGGAGTTGAATTTATAAAAATAGATGAACGTACGCGACTAGATCAATTCGAGAATGAGCTAAAATGGAGTGAAGTGTATTATCAAACCCATAAATAAAAATAAAAAAGAGCGTGGTAATCACGCTCTTTTGCTAACCAAAATTAACCTTAGATATCCAAAATGGAAAAATTTGCACAGATTGATTACATCATCTTCCTCATCTATTTTATTGTAGTAGCAGGCTATGGCTACTGGATTTATAGAAAAAAAAGTAATGATGCGGCAAGTAGTAAAGATTACTTCCTGGCAGAGGGTTCATTAACCTGGTGGGCTATTGGAGCCTCCTTAATTGCCTCAAACATTTCAGCTGAACAATTTATTGGCATGAGTGGTAATGGTTTTACCGTCGGTGTAGCCGTTGCTGCATATGAATGGATTGCAGCATTGGCCCTCATTATTGTTGCGGTATGGTTTATTCCTGTTTATCTGAAAAACAAGATTTTTACTATGCCTCAATTTTTGAATAACCGTTATAATGAGACCACGAGCCTTATTATGGCTGTATTTTGGCTGTTCCTTTATATATTTGTCAATCTCACATCAATTTTATTTCTGGGTGCTCTTGCGATCAATAACTTGGCAGGAGGAGGTAGTTTCCACTTAATCGTTGTAGCCCTCTCTATTTTTGCAATCGTAATTACCTTAGGCGGGATGAGAGTGATTGGTTTCACGGATGTTATTCAAGTATTAGTGCTTATCATTGGGGGGGTAGCCACTACTTATGTTGCTTTAACCTTAGTAAGTGAACACTTCGGGCTTGGGAAAGATGCCTTGGCGGGCTTTTCTCGTCTTATGGAAGATTCTCCCGAACATTTCAAAATGATTATAGAAAAACCGACGGCAAGTTCTTCACAGGAAGAAATAAATAAATATTTGATGCTACCAGGATTGGGAATGTATTTGGCTGGGATTTGGATTGTTAACCTTAATTATTGGGGTTGTAATCAATACATTACCCAAAGAGCGCTTGGTGCCGACTTAAAAACGGCTAGAACAGGAATTCTATTCGCCGGGCTTTTAAAATTATTCATGCCTGTTATTGTAATGCTACCTGGTATTGCCGCTTATGTCTTATATAAAAATGGTGCCCTTCAAGAGGAAATGGCACCGGGAGGCAATTTTAATCCTGACAATGCCTACTCAGCGATATTAGGTTTTCTTCCTGACGGTATGAAAGGCTTATCCCTTGCTGCATTAACCGCAGCAATAGTTGCATCACTGGCAGGTAAAGCAAATAGTATCGCCACCATTTTTACCATGGATATTTACAAGAAGTATATGAGAAAAGACGCTTCGGAGAAGAATTTGGTTAATGTGGGTAAAATTACAGTAATAGTAGCCATACTGGCATCTATACTTTTCACTTGGGATGACATGTTGGGCATTGGCGGTGAGGGGGGGTTCACCTTCATTCAAAAATATACCGGGTTTATCAGTCCGGGAGTACTTGCTATGTTCTTGTTGGGTATGTTCTGGAAGCGAACCACAGGTAGCGCGGCCATTGTGGGACTTATAATGGGTTTTGTATTATCCGTTGTGTTCAACAATTATGCTCCAACCTGGTTCGGTAATGATACATTCCTTTATACAGCTTATCCTAATGGAAGGGGGGGCTACGAAATACCTTTCCAAATCTGCATGGGTTTATCCTTTTTATTTACAGTAATTGTGATGGTATTAATGAGCCTTTCAGGTCCTAAAATTAATCCGAAATCCTTCACTTTAGACACCAAAATGTTCAGAGTAGAGCCTTCTGTTCTTGTCATGATTGTTCTTACTATTTTATTGGTTAGCGCCCTTTATGTACGTTTTTGGTAATACAGTTTGGATAGGATATGCTTAAAATCATATCTTATCCAAGCTTATTTCTTTACCCCGTCTTTCGACCAATCCTTTCTAATAATACCATTATGCTGGATATGCATCACATCGAACAAATGAATATTCTCCCTCTCCTTTACCCATAAAGCAAGACCGCCTAAAGATTTCAAGGCGATAGAACGGCTACATATTTAAATATTTTCAATACTTTTACTCGAATTAGTGTAATATTAGTAATTTTAAACAATAAATATTGCATATACCAAATATTATTTCATACATTTGCAGTCATTATTTTAAACTGAAGGATTAACTAAAAGATGAACATATCTGGCCTTTGTAAGAAAAACACCAAACATATCTATTCAGGCAATGTGATGGTTATGATCTGCGATAAGGCTACCAGTAACAAACTGGTTTTAAGAGTCCGACGACCCATTATGCCCCGGGCTTGATTTCGAGGGCATACCCACTCTACAAACAATATGGTAACGAGTCCGGTTACTATATCTATCACAAAGTAATTAACAAAAAAATAATCAAAATCAAACGGTAGAGCAAAATGTGTTTTATTGTTTTGTTCTCTTGGGTCATTTTCATTCCATGAACACTTCAAATTTTGTTGTTATTCCTGCAAATCAATCGCATATTGGATATGCGGAGCAGATATGTAACGAAATGGCGGAATCTGCTAAAGCTCGCGGCACAGGTATTGCACGTAGAAAGCCTGAATACATTGCCAATAAGATGTTAGAAGGGAAAGCCGTTATTGCACTCCATAAAGATGGAACGTGGGCAGGCTTTTGCTATATAGAGACATGGAGTCATGGAGATTATGTGGCCAACTCCGGTTTAATAGTAAATCCTATATTTAGAAAAGAGGGCCTTGCAAAAGCTATCAAAAAGCGGATTTTCGACTTGTCCAGAGAAAAGTACCCAAAATCCAAAATTTTCGGGTTAACGACTGGCTTTGCTGTAATGAAAATCAATTCAGATTTGGGTTATGAGCCGGTACCTTATTCTGAGTTAACACAAGATGAGGAATTTTGGAAAGGTTGTCAAAGTTGTGTAAATTACGATATTCTCACCGATAAGGATCGCAAAAACTGTATGTGTACGGCAATGCTTTGGGACCCGGTGGAAAAAGAGAAAGAGCTCAGGCAAAAGATTGAGCAAAAAGCTAAGGCAAAAGAGCGTCTAAAACAGATGCAAAAGAAACAATCATTGTTAAAACGCATTGAACTTAGCTTAAGAAGAAGAAGCAAAATAATTGCTTCCTTATTACTAGCATTTGATTAAATAATCACGTATTGATAACTTCCTATTTGTTTGGAGTTATAATTCTAAAAAAATGAATAAAAAAGTAGTATTAGCATTTAGTGGAGGTTTAGACACCTCTTTTTGCGCAATTTACCTTGCGCAAGATATGGGATTGGAAGTTCATTCTGTCGTCGTAAATACAGGCGGTTTTTCGGAAGAAGAGCTAAAACAGATTGAGTCACGCGCTTATGAACTTGGAGTAGTTTCACACGCTGCTGTTGACGAAACCCAAAATTACTATAATGATAGTATTAAGTATTTAATTTTTGGCAACGTACTTAAAAATGCCACTTATCCCCTTTCAGTTAGTGCAGAGCGTGTTTGCCAAGCAACAGCAATTGCCACTTATGCAAAAAAAATAGGTGCTCAGTATGTGGCGCACGGAAGTACTGGAGCAGGTAATGACCAAGTTCGGTTTGATATGATTTTCAATATTCTAATTCCTGATGTTGAGATTATCACGCCTATTCGTGATTTGAAATTAAGCCGCCAATCGGAGATTGATTATCTTCACAATCATGGGGTTACTTATAATGCTGAAAAAGCTAAATACTCTATCAATAAGGGCATATGGGGTACTTCTGTTGGCGGTAAAGAAACATTAACCTCACACGAAACATTGCCAGAGGAAGCTTGGCCAACGCCTGCCACATCAACCGAAAGTAAAAGAATTACCATAGAATTTGAAAATGGAGAGCCAGTTGCACTAAATGGTGAGCGTATCGGCCCGGTGAAAGTCATTCAACAACTTCAAGCTATTGCTCAACCCTACGGCATAGGACGCGACATACATATTGGCGATACTATTATAGGAATCAAAGGGCGAGTAGGGTTTGAAGCAGCGGCTCCCGTCATTTTAATTAAGGCACATCATACACTAGAAAAACATGTGCTTACAAAATGGCAATTAAGCTGGAAGGATCAATTATCTTCCTTCTATGGTAATTGGATGCACGAAGGCCAATTCCATGATCCTATCATGAGAGATATAGAAGCCTTTTTACTGAGCTCACAAGAAACCGTTAGTGGAAAAGTATTCATTGAGTTAAATCCCTACCGCTTTAATGTGATAGGTATTGAATCTACACATGATTTAATGTCTAGCAAATTTGGCAGCTATGGAGAGATGAATAATACATGGACAGGCGAAGATGTGAAAGGATTCTCCAAAATTTTTGGAAACCAGGTAATGATTTGGCACAAAGTCAATCAGAAATAGTGTAGTTATGCGTTGCGTTACGAGTTGCCTCCTTGGCTTTCTCGCAACTGACAACTGGTAACTGGTAACTCATAAAAAAATGACTAAAATTAAAGTAGGAATAGTTGGTGGAGCGGGATATACAGGAGGTGAATTAATAAGAATACTCATTAATCATCCACAGGCCGAAATTATTTTCGTAAACAGCAACAGTAATGCAGGAAATCCTGTTTACACGGTTCATACTGATTTATTTGGAGAAACAGAACTTCAGTTTACAGATGAGCTTTCACAGGAAATAGATGTTTTGTTCTTGTGTGTTGGCCATGGTGCCGCTAAAAAATTTTTAGATAACAACAACATCGAACCTCATATAAAGATCATTGATCTAAGTCAGGATTTTAGGTTGAAACAACATGCTGAAAACTTCACCTATGGCTTGCCTGAATTGCAAAGGAATGATATTGTATCTGCAAAACACATTGCTAACCCAGGGTGTTTTGCTACGGCCATACAGTTAGGATTACTTCCCTTGGCCGCTAAAGGGCTCCTTAGCCAGGATATTCATATTAATGCTACCACCGGTTCTACGGGAGCAGGCCAAAGTTTGTCAACAACTTCACATTTCAGTTGGAGAAACAACAATCTTTCAGTCTATAAAGCCTTTGAACACCAACACTTAAATGAAATTGGCGAGAGTCTATTAAAATTACAACCAAATTTTAATCATACCATTAACTTCATTCCTCAACGCGGAAATTTTACAAGAGGAATTTTGGCAAGTATCTATACAGCCTCTGACCTTAGCGCCGAAGCGGCTCTTCGTTTGTATGAGGAATTCTACGCTGAGCACCCGTTTACACATGTCAGTCCTACTAATATAGATTTAAAGCAAGTGGTGAATACAAACAAAGCTTTAATTCATGTAGAGAAACATGGCAAACAACTTTTGATCATTTCGATTATAGACAACTTATTAAAAGGTGCAAGCGGACAGGCAGTACAGAATATGAATCTCCTATTCGACTTAGCCGAAACCACTGGATTGAGACTGAAGGCAGGAGGATTTTAGAAGCTGTTAATCTTTCTATATTATTAATAAGAATTTAAGAATGAAATTATTCGATGTATACCCAATAAACCCCATTGAAATTGTAAAAGGAGATGGATCTTATGTTTACGATGTCAACGGAATAGAATATTTGGATTTATACGGTGGGCACGCTGTTATATCTATTGGACATAGTCATCCTCATTACATACAACGTATAACCGATCAGTTACATAAACTTGGTTTTTATTCGAATTCTATAGAAATACCGCTGCAGAAACAATTGGCAGAATTGTTAGGAAAAGTTTCAGGCAAAAAAGACTACCAACTTTTCTTATGTAATTCAGGAGCGGAAGCAAATGAGAATGCGCTAAAATTAGCTTCATTTTATAATGGCCGCAAAAAAGTTCTTGCTTTTAGTGGATCTTTTCATGGGCGTACATCGCTCGCAGTTTCTGCAACAGACAATCCAAAAATAGTTGCACCAGTTAATGAAACAGACAATATCATTTTCCTTCCTTTCAATGATGAAGAAGCTTTGGAAAAGGCCTTTAGCCAATATGGTGAAGAGATTTCGTCAGTTATCATTGAAGGCATTCAGGGTGTAGGCGGTATTCGTGTCGCCAGCAATAGTTTTTTACAAAAAATACGCACGCTTACGAGCCAATATAATGCCATTTTCATTGCAGATTCAGTTCAATGTGGCTATGGTCGTTCAGGTGAGTTTTATTCACATGATCACGCCGCTATTGAGGCTGATATTTATAGTATGGCTAAAGGGATGGGCAATGGTTTTCCAATTGGAGCGATAGCTATTTCCCCCAAGATAAAACCTTGGTTTGGAGAGCTAGGCACCACTTTTGGAGGCAATCATCTAGCATGTGTCGCAGCTTTAGCTGTGCTCGAAACCATGGAAAAAGAACAATTAATGCAGAACGCTGCACGAGTTGGCGCTTATCTTCTTCAAGAGCTTAAAGGTTTCGACAAAGTTAATGAAGTCAGAGGTAAAGGGTTAATGATTGGAATCGATCTCCCGGAAGAACTGAACCAAGTAAAAAAGGATCTGTTGTTTAAAAATCATATTTTTACAGGGGAGGCAAAACCAAATGTTATTCGTTTACTTCCAGCTTTAAACGTTAGAGAGAAGGAAGCAGATAGGTTTCTTGAAGCATTAAAAGAGAGATTAAATCGATTGTAAACCGTTAAGGTATAAGAAAAGAAGATCATGAGTATTGAAGGTGATTTTATAATATCAACAGACAAGAGCCTTATGGATATTGCCATGATTCATCAATATTTATCAACAGAAAGTTATTGGGCAAAAAATATTCCATTGGCGATTGTTGAAAGATCGATTAACAATTCCTTAAACTTTGGTGTTTTTCATCAGGAAAAACAAATAGCATACGCTCGAATAATAACAGATTATAGTACAATCGCTTATTTGGGCGATGTGTTTGTTCTTTCTGACTTCAGAGGAAAGGGGATTTCCAAATGGCTTATTAAAGAAATAACAGCACATCCACCGCTTCAAGGATTAAGAAGATGGATATTATTAACGGCTGACGCACATGGTTTATATAAGAAATACGGCTGGGAATCGATTCTGCAACCCGAAAAATGGATGGAGAAAGTCCGAGTAAATCCTTACAATACAGCAAGTGATAACCAATAGTAATTAATTAGATGAATACATTTTTTTCAGTACAAAATATAGATAATCTACAGGAGATTGTAAAGGAAGCTTTAGCCCTAAAGGCCAACCCTTACGCTTTTAAAAGTTTAGGTCAGAACAAAATGCTTGGCTTGGTATTCTTAAACCCGAGTTTACGCACCAGATTAAGCACTCAAAAAGCGGCTATGAATCTCGGTATGGATGTGATGGTTATGAATATGGATAAAGACGGTTGGGCATTAGAAACACGCGATGGCGTGGTGATGGATGGAACAACTGTTGAACATATTAGGGAGGCAGCAGCCGTTATGGGTGAGTATTGTGATATTTTGGGTTTACGTTCTTTTCCAGGCTTAAAAGATCGCAAAGAAGATTATAGTGAAGATTTATTTAATAAATTCATAAAATTCTGCAATAAGCCAGTAATAAGCTTGGAGAGCGCTACACGTCATCCCCTTCAGAGTTTAACAGATTTAATTACGATTATTGAACATACGCCCGTCACGTCCAAAGAGGCAAACGGCACTTTTACTACCGTTGCCCATAAGCCAAAAGTTGTATTAACGTGGGCTCCACACGTAAAGGCACTCCCTCAAGCTGTTCCAAATTCATTTGCCGAATGGATGTGTAAAGCACAAGAGGAAGACCTACTAAGCTTTACCATTACACATCCCGAAGGCTACGAGCTTGATGAATCCTTTACAAAAGGCGCTACAATTACCACCAATCAAGAAGAAGCATTAAAAAATGCTGATTTTGTATATGTAAAAAATTGGTCGAGCTACCATGAGTATGGTAAAATCTTAGTAACAGGAAGGGAATGGATGCCTACTGTTGAAAAATTTAAAGTTACTAATCAAGCCCGAGTTATGCATTGTTTACCAGTAAGAAGAGATTTAGAATTAGCTTCCGAATTACTAGATAGCCCTGCTTCTTTAGTAATAAAAGAAGCAGGAAACCGTGTATGGGCTGCACAAGCAGTTTTGAAACGAATGCTTGATCAACTAGTTTAATAATTTATATCTAAAAAGAAATAGCCAAGTTTTTTTAAATTTTACGTTTTGACACCAACTAACAAGAATGGATAAACTGAATATTATAAAAATCGGCGGCAATATTGTAGAGAACGAAGCAGCGCTAGGGAATTTTGTTAGGAATTTTTCAAATCTAGAAGGAAAGAAGATTCTAGTGCATGGGGGTGGGAAGATTGCCAGCAAATTAGCCAATGATTTAGGCATTGAAGCCAAAATGATTCACGGTCGGCGGATAACTGATTTAGAAACCCTTAAGATAGTGACTATGGTTTATGCGGGCCTGGCAAATAAAACAATTGTGGCACTTTTACAAGCGAATAAATGTGATGCCATTGGTTTAAGCGGTGCGGATGGCAATACAATCCAAACTACGAAAAGGTCTGTAAAAGACATTGATTATGGTTTTGCTGGAGATATGACCGCCAAGTCTATAAATGGAAAAAGAATTCAAAGTTTATTAAATATTGATTTATGCCCCGTTTTTTCGGCAATTACCCATAACGGTGACGGACAACTTTTGAATACCAATGCGGATACCATCGCTTCTGCATTAGCGGTCGGACTAGCTCCTTACTACGATATTTCACTTATTTATTGCTTCGAGAAAAAAGGTGTATTAAAAGATATTGATGACGATGAGTCTGTAATAAAACATATAAATGCCTCCAACTATCAATCGCTTAAGGAACAAGGGATCATTGCCGACGGCATGATTCCAAAGCTCGACAATGCTTTTGAAGCGTTATCGCTTGGTGTTAAAAAGGTAATTATTAAACATGCAAGCGACTTGACAGACCAACAAGCAGGCACTATTATTAACGAATAAAATATTCAACCAATTACTATACTATATCATGTCTAAAATCACCATCATAGGAAGCGGAAATATTGGTTTATCTTTAGCAAAGGGATTACTCGCTAAAAACTATTGCCAAGCGTCAGATATTGTTTTAACACGAAGGAACATCAAAAATATGACGGCCGAAGCAGCTCTTGGATTTAACCTTTCCGATGATAATGCACAGGCAGTAGCGAGCGCTGAGATCGTGGTACTTGCTGTGCTTCCTCAGCAACTTAATCATGTTTTAGATCAAATATCAACTACTGTTAAGCCAACTAATCAATTAATCGTTTCTGTCATATCCGGTGTAAGCTGTCAGGATATTCGCAGTAAACTGGGCGAAGAAACAGCAGTTATCCGAGCCATGCCTAACACAGCTATTGCCATAGGCCAATCAATGACCTGTATCGCATCTGATAAAGCAACAGATGAGCATATGGCGGAGGTTACGCGCTTATTCGAAACTGTTGGAGCGGTTGTTACCATCAATGAAGATTTAATGACTTCTGCCACCGCTTTATGCGCCTGCGGCATCGCTTTCTTTTTACGAAGTATCAGAGCCGCTTCACAGGGGGGCGTTGAGATAGGCTTCCATGCACACGATGCGTTAAAGATGGCTATTCAAACCGCTAAAGGAGCTGCAGATTTATTATTACAAATGCAAAGTCATCCTGAAAGCGAAATAGACAAAGTAACCTCTCCAAAAGGTTGCACTATTGCAGGTTTAAATGAGATGGAGCATAATGGATTTAGCTCCGCCTTTATCAAAGGAATCAAACTTTCTGCCGAAAGAGCAGGCGGATTATACAAGAATTAAAATGGATGATCAATTAATCGAGGATAGTATCGTTTTATTAAAAAGTTTAATAGGTATATCGTCATTCAGTAAGGAAGAAAACCAAACAGCTGATACCATACAACGGTTTTTTTCAGATAGAGGAGTACCTTCTCATCGAAAACAAAACAATGTATGGGCATATAATAAACACTACGACACCTCAAAACCTACTATCCTGCTTAATTCGCACCATGATACCGTAAAACCAAACACAGGTTATACACGAGATCCTTTCCTAGCCGAAGTGATAGAGGGGAAACTATATGGACTTGGAAGCAACGACGCTGGCGGGCCGCTAGTCTCTCTCATAGCTGCTTTTCTTTATTTTTACGACCAAGAAGGGCTTCAATACAACCTGTGTTTAGCGGCAACTGCCGAAGAGGAAATTTCCGGCAAAAATGGTATTGAATTGATACTGCCTGACCTTGGCCCTTTAGATTTTGCCATTGTTGGAGAACCAACTCAAATGCAACTGGCGATAGCCGAACGGGGCCTCATGGTGTTAGATTGTACTGCTCATGGACAATCGGGACATGCCGCTAGAGAAGAGGGCGAAAATGCTATATATAAAGCGTTAAAAGATATCGAGTGGTTTAAATCATATCAATTTCCAAAAGAATCAGCTTTATTCGGACCTATAAAAATGAATGTTACCATCATTAATGCCGGGTCCCAACATAATGTAGTACCCGCAACTTGTGATTTTGTGGTTGATGTAAGAACAACAGACGCTTATCGTAACGAGGAAGTATTGGCAATTATCCGACAAAATATCTTATCAGATGCTAAACCTCGTTCTACAAGGCTCAATCCATCTTCCATATCTCCTGATCATCCATTTGTGAAAGCAGGGATTTCATTGGGCAGAAAAACATTTGGCTCTCCAACTATGAGCGACCAAGCCTTACTCAATATTCCTTCATTAAAAATAGGTCCTGGAGATTCGGCCAGATCACATAGTGCAAATGAATTTATTTACATTAGCGAAATTGAAGAGAGTATTTCTTTATACAAAGAAATGCTTCATCGTGTTATCTTTTAAAACATAAAAATTTAAATATTGCAAAATAATCATTATATCCTTAGTATTTAAATAATTAATTTAGGGTATTATGAGCTTCAAAATAGTATAGATACGAATGAAACTTTGGCAAAAAGAAACGGCAGTTGAGCAGTCGGTCGAAAAATTTACAGTAGGTAATGATCAAGAGATGGATCTCCACCTGGCTTCATTTGATGTATTGGGGTCTTTGGCACATACACAAATGCTCGAGAGCATTGGTTTGCTTACTAAGAAAGAACTGAGCTTGATCCAGAAAGAGCTAAAACAATTATATAAAGAGATCCAAGCTGACGATTTTAAGATTGATGAACATGTAGAAGACATTCACTCTCAAATTGAACTTTTGCTTACACAACGAATAGGCGAAGCTGGAAAGAAAATACACAGTGGAAGGTCCAGAAATGACCAGGTGTTGGTTGATCTAAAACTCTATTTCAGAAGTGAAATAAAAAAAATCGTCGAAGGCACACAGGAACTGTTTAAATTATTGATTCAACTAAGTAATACCCATAAGGATGTATTAATGCCTGGTTATACACATCTACAAATTGCCATGCCTTCCTCTTTTGGATTATGGTTTGGCGCATATGCCGAGAGCTTAGTGGACGATCTGGAATTAATGCTTGCAGCATGGAAAGTTTGTAATAAAAACCCACTTGGATCTGCCGCTGGTTATGGTTCTTCTTTTCCATTAAACCGTACGCTAACTACTGAATTATTGGGTTTTGAAACACTCAATTACAATGTGGTTTATGCCCAAATGGGTAGAGGAAAGACAGAGCGTATACTGGCACAAGGTATGAGTACTATAGCCGCAACATTGGCCAAAATGGCTATGGACGCTTGCCTTTACATGAGTCAAAATTTTGGGTTTATAAGCTTCCCAGATGAGCTCACAACAGGGTCGAGTATTATGCCTCACAAAAAAAATCCCGATGTTTTCGAGCTTATACGTTCACGTTGTAATAAAATCCAGGCGCTGCCAAATGAGATAGCCTTGATGACAACGAATTTACCTATGGGGTATCATAGAGATCTGCAATTATTAAAGGAAAATTTATTCCCCGCTTTTCGGTCGCTCAACGAATGCCTTCAAATGACAGTTTTGATGCTGAGTAATATCCGGATCAATTCAACTATTTTAGATGATCCCAAATATAATTATTTATTTAGTGTTGAGGTGGTGAATAATGAAGTGCTTAAAGGAGTACCTTTCAGAGAGGCTTATAAGAATATTGGCCTATCCATAGAAAATGGCTCATTTCGGCCGATAAAGGAGGTAAAACACACCCACGAAGGGAGTATAGGCAACCTACAGAATAACGAAATAAAAAATCTTTTTGAAAAGGTTATTGCCGAATTTGGTTTCAGCAAAGTAGACAAGGCACTAAAGGATCTTTTACGATAATGAGATGAGAAAGGTAGAAAGGTTATTATTTAGTTTCCCTTCTACCTTTATTATTATCTTATTATTTTTAACACGAATAATTAATCTTTAACCAAAGTACCGATTACTTCCCCTTTTGCTAAACGAGTAAGGTTGCCGCTCTTGTTCATATCGAACACGATGATCGGTAACTTATTTTCCTGGCATAAGGTAAAAGCAGTCATATCCATTACATTTAATCCCTGATTATACACATCTTGGAACGTAATCTGATCAAATTTAGTAGCATTTGGATCTTTTTCAGGATCGGCTGTATAGATACCATCCACGCGCGTTCCTTTTAAAACCACATCCGCATTAATCTCTATTGCTCTTAGAGAAGCAGCGGTATCTGTAGTAAAATATGGATTTCCTGTTCCAGCACCAAAAATCACAATTCTTCCCTTTTCCAAGTGTCTTACAGCCCTGCGGCGGATAAAAGGTTCGCAAATCTGCTCCATTTTGATCGCCGTTAACAAACGAGTTTTCATACCAGATTTCTCCAACGCATCTTGCAGGGCCATGCTATTAATAACTGTTGCTAACATACCCATGTAATCGGCTTGCACACGATCCATACCTGCCTTTTCAGCGCTTAAACCTCTATAAATATTACCTCCTCCTATCACAATTGCAATCTCAACCCCTTCATCGTATACTGTTTTGATTTCTTTTGCATATTGGGCTACACGGTCTATATCTATTCCGTATTGTTTGCTGCCCATCAAGGCTTCTCCGCTAAGTTTTAGTAGGATACGTTTGTATTTCATCAGAATATAATTATTAATGAGTGTAAATGTGAATTGATATTTATAATGTTCTTACACTCGGTTTGTTTTATAAGGAAATAATGGAATTTGGCTCTATGTTCTTGCTTTTGATGAGTTCCGTTTTTTACGGGTTCCATTTTTTTTAATTCTGGGAGTTAAATGATATTATTAATGGGCCGCTGATCTAATGATAGACAAATCAACCCGCCAAAGATATTAAAAAAATCACAACAAACCAGTTATCTGTTTAAGCAAGTTTCCACAAGCGTTTAGCAAACAATCTGTTGAACAATTTTTGAACATTTATGTATTTCTACTATCAAATACTTAAAAAAGGGTATGATTGTTGTACATACGAGCAATAAATCAGTAGATTTTAAAAAACCTTAACACATAACTATGGCTTTTAACCGTTTGAATGCCGCTTTAAAAGAAAGCATAAATGCCAATAAAATTTTATTCTTCCTATGCTTTCTTCTTTTTATTACTTGGTCTTCTACTTCTGTAGCACAAGAAACAGAAGAACATTTAGATGTTCCTTATGTATCAACTAAACCCGAAGTTGTAGAGGCTATGCTTAAAATAGCAAATGTTAATAAGGATGATTTGATTTATGACTTGGGATGTGGTGATGGTAGAATTGTTATCATGGCAGCAAAAGAATATGGTGCCAAGGGGGTAGGTGTTGATATTGATCCCTTACGCATAAAAGAGGCTAACGAAAATGCGATTAAGGAGGGAGTAACGGATCACGTCACCTTTATTGAGCAAGATTTATTTGAAGTGGACTTTAGTAAGGCTTCTGTTGTAACGCTTTACCTTTTACCTTATGTTAATTTAAAACTTCGCCCCCTACTTTTAGAAAAATTAAAACCTGGTACCAGAGTTGTTTCAAACGAATTTGACATGGGCGATTGGAAACCAGAAAAGCAGATAACTGTCGGTGGGTCGACCCTTTACTTTTGGACAATACCGGAAAAAGGCACAGTTAATTAGACAATAGCCGAGAAATTATTTATTTATCCGAATAACACTAACTTTGCCGAATGGCGGGTGTTTATTTTCATATTCCTTTTTGTAAGCAGGCTTGTCACTACTGCGATTTTCATTTTAGTACTTCTTTCAAGCATAAAGATGAAATGCTGCAAGCGATGTTACAGGAAATTAACCTTCAAGCAAACTACTTAGAAAATGAGGAGATCGAGACGCTATATTTTGGTGGTGGCACCCCCTCCTTGCTTGAAACAGATGATATCAACGCTTTAATTGACGAAATAGCCAAGCGCCACACTATTAAGGATAACGCAGAAATCACCTTGGAAGCGAACCCTGACGACCTTCATATAAAGAAGGTTAAAGAATTACGAGAAACACCCATTAACCGATTTAGTATAGGAGTTCAATCTTTCTATGAAGAAGATTTAGTGTGGATGAACCGCGCCCATAGTGCTTCAGAAGCAGACAGTAGTATAAAAAGGGTACAAGACGCTGGTTTCGAAAACATAACAGCCGACCTTATTTACGGATTCCCACTACTAACCGATGTCAAGTGGAAGGCCAATATTGATAAGCTCTTAGCTTATAACATTCCTCATATTTCTGCCTACAGCATGACGGTAGAAGCTAAAACAGCGTTAGCTCATTTCATTAAAAGCGGTAAGCAAAAAGCTATGAACGAAGAACAAAGCGCGAATCAATTCTATATATTAAGTGATATTTTAACTAATGCAGGCTTTGAGCATTATGAGATATCCAATTACGCGCGACCTCAATCATATGCCGTTCACAATACGAACTATTGGAAGTCAAGGCCGTATCTGGGCATTGGCCCTTCGGCTCATTCTTTTAACGGTAAGCAAAGACAATGGAATATCAACAACAATGCGCAATATATTTCAAGCCTATTAAAGCAAATAATTCCTGCAGAAATTGAAAACCTAACGCTATATGACAAAATAAATGAATATATCATGACTTCTTTACGTACTATGTGGGGTATGGACCTCAGCCTAGTCGAACGTCAGTATGGTGATGACTATAAAAGGAAAATCGTTAAAAAAATAGCTAGCTTTGAAGACGCTAATCAGGCGATTTTAAACAATGGCACAATCACTTTAACATTCAATGGTAAGTTAGTTGCAGATCAGATCGCTGCTGATTTATTTTTTGACGAAGAATAACCAACCCGTAGAAATGAGGAATAAAAAAAACAAAAACATAGCCTCTGCTAGCCAAGTGATCTGGATTATCGGTGCCTCTTCCGGCATTGGAGAAGCCCTTGCTAGACATTATAGTGCTTCGGGGGCAAAGCTTATTCTTTCAGCCCGTTCAAGAGACAAGCTCTATAGTGTTAAATCAACATGTAAAGGAAACCCGATGAATACGCACGTACTCCCACTAAATCTTGAAAATATAGCGGATCTTAATCAGCATGCGCAGGAAGCATTGCGTATCTTTGGAAGAATAGACATTTTAATACATTCGGCAGGCGTTACTCAAAGGGCGCTCGCACTAGACACAGACATTACAGTGGCCCAAAAAATCATGAATATCAATTATTGGGGGCCTGTAGCACTCACACAGGCTGTCCTTCCAACAATGATAAAACAGGGAAGTGGGCATCTTGTGGTTATAAGCAGTCTAATGGGAAAAATAGGAACGCGTTTTAGATCGTCATATGCGGCCTCCAAACATGCTCTACATGGTTATTTTGAGTCGTTGAGATCGGAAATTTATGATGACAATATTGACATAAGCATGGTCTGCCCCGGCTTTGTTAGCACCTCGTTGGGAGAAAAAGCATTGAAAGGGAATGGCGAATTGTACCAAAAGAAAGATAACATTCACAATGACGCCATGTCTGCCGACAAATTTGTAAGCAAACTTGCTCCCTATCTCCATAAACGAAAAGAGGAAATATTTATAGCAGGTAGTGAAATTAAAGTTATCTGGGCAAGCAAATACCTCCCAGGAAAGTTATTTAGAAAAAAAATGCGTGAGGCGAAGGTTATTTAAGGGGTCTCGGCTGCTTATTACACAAGAATTTGTTAGTTGCAAACTTAAATTCTAGGTTTAAGTTTTGTCTGCGTACGCTATGACTTAAACCTAGCTATGTAATCCATAATTTTCTGTGTTGCTCCCGCCTGTTGTTGAACATATCCAAAAGCTCTCTCGCCAGCGATTTGCCTTGTGTGCTCGTCTTGAAATCTTTCAAAAACATCCACAAATTCTTGTAAGTTGTGTACGCTAAAAGCAGCTTTTGCACCAATTAAATCTTTTGCCTCTTGAAATTTATGGTACTCAGGACCAAACACCACCGGTACGCCATAAGTTGCTGCTTCCAAAATATTATGAATACCAACACCGAAGCCCCCACCGATATAAGCCATATCAGCATATCCGTATAGGTAAGATAACATTCCGATATTATCGATGATCAGCACATATGGCTCTTTACCATGCACAATATCTGCACCAGCATTGAGTACTGAAAAGCGAACACTATCCTTAAAACGGCTATCAACTTCTTTTAAATGTAGTGCATCAATTATATGTGGCGCAATAATCAACTTCCATTCCGGATATACTTGCCTCCATGCCATTAGTAGTTCCTCATCGGGTAGCCAGGTGCTTCCTGCTACTAAAACTTTATTACTGGCTACAAACGTTGATATGATATCAATATTTCTTTTTTTTAATGAAAGATTGGCTACCCTATCAAACCGAGTATCTCCCGTGAGTGTAACGGCATCAATACCGATCTCCTGTAATAATATTACGCTCTCCTGATTTTGCACAAAGAAATGCTTTACATAATAAAGGGTAGATCTAAAAAAGCCTCCATACCATTTAAAAAAAGGTTGACTTTTTCTAAATATGGCCGAAACTAAATAAAGAGGTATGTTTCGCTGATGCAGTAGTTTTAAGTAATTGTGCCAAAATTCATATTTGACGAAAAAGACCTCTTCAGGCTTTATCAAATCAATAAATTTCTTAGCATTTCCTGGTGTATCCGCAGGAAGGTAAAAAACATGGTCGGCCTTTGCATAATTAGCCCTTACATCATAGCCAGACGGAGAAAAAAAGGTAACTACAATAGTCTTTTCAGGAAAATATTCCCGATAAGCCTCCAAAACAGTACGTCCCTGTTCGAACTCTCCCAACGAAGCGAAATGAAACCATACGTGCGACTTTGACCTATCAATTTTGCTCTCAATTAACTGGAATAAACCCTTACGTCCATCTCTCCATTTTTGAACTCTCTGGTTAAAGGGCGCCATCATAAACACAAGAGCTTGCCCCAAATAAATACCGATGTTATAAAGAATCCACATAAAAGACAGGAATTTAGTACAATATATTATTGTTTCCGTACGGTAATTGTTTACCTTAAGAAACGGCAATTATATTCAATTTGTTTATCTTCGCCAAAGAATATTCATAACAATTTGCGTTAACATTATGCCGAGAGAACGAATACTTATTACGGGCGCCGCAGGCTTTTTAGGCTCCCACCTTTGTGATAGGTTCATTAAAGAGGATTTTCACGTAATAGGAATGGATAATCTAATTACTGGAGATCTACGAAATATCGAACATTTATTTCAACTTGAAAATTTTGAATTTTACAATCATGATGTTTCTAAATTTGTACATGTTCCTGGCAAGTTAGATTATATACTTCATTTTGCTTCACCTGCCAGCCCTATAGATTACTTACGAATACCTATTCAGACACTGAAGGTCGGATCATTAGGCACTCACAATCTGCTAGGCCTAGCACGAGCAAAGAAATCACGTATATTAGTAGCCTCTACTTCAGAAGTATACGGAGATCCGGCAGTTAGCCCTCAGTCAGAAGGATATTGGGGAAATGTGAATCCTGTTGGACCACGGGGAGTATACGATGAAGCTAAACGCTTTCAAGAGGCTATTACAATGGCATATCATACTTTTCATGGCCTAGATACCCGCATTGTTAGAATATTTAATACTTATGGCCCACGTATGCGACTCAATGACGGCAGGGTATTACCCGCCTTTATTGGACAAGCATTGAGAGGAGAAGACTTGACAGTCTTCGGCGACGGATCTCAAACGCGATCATTTTGCTATGTTGATGACGAGATAGAAGGGATCTATCGTTTACTCATGAGTAATTACACACAGCCTATGAATATAGGCAACCCCGATGAAATCACGATCAAACAGTTTGGGGAAGAGATCATCAAATTGACAGGAACTAAACAAAAGTTAATTTACAAAGATTTACCTGCAGATGATCCTAAACAACGGCAACCAGATATTACCAAGGCCAAAGAGATACTAGGATGGAGCCCAAAGGTAAACAGAGCGGAAGGATTAAAAATAACTTACGAATACTTCAAATCATTACCAGAACAGGAAATAAAACATAAGGATTTTACGTATTATAACAAGCATTAAATAGTTTTTATGAGCAAAATATTAGTTACCGGAGGTACCGGCTACATTGGTTCGCACACGGTGGTTGAACTTCAAAATGCTGGCTATACACCTATCATTATCGATGATTTATCGAACTCCAATAAAGGCGTTTTAAAACAGATTGAAGCCATCACAGGTATTGCCCCGCTATTTCATGAGTTTGACCTTTGCAATGAGAAACAAGTTACTGACTTTGTTAACAATAATACGGATATAACCGGGGTGATACACTTCGCTGCTAGTAAAGCCGTTGGCGAGTCTGTTGATGAACCACTAAAATATTATCGAAACAACTTTTTTTCATTAATCAACTTGTTAAATGCTTATAAGGGTAAAGAAATAAATTTTGTTTTTTCTTCTAGCTGTACAGTATATGGCCAACCAGAGCAGCTACCAGTAACTGAAAGTGCACCGGTACAAAAGGCCGAGTCTCCCTACGGCAATACCAAACAAGTTGCCGAAGAAATCCTAGCCGATACCGCAAAAGCTTTCCAAAACTATCACATCATTGCCTTACGTTATTTTAATCCCGTTGGAGCCCATGAAAGTGCATTGATTGGCGAACTTCCTTTGGGTGTCCCACAAAACTTAGTCCCTTTCATTACACAAACGGCTATTGGAAAACGCGAAAAGATAACGGTATTCGGTAATGACTATGACACGCCCGACGGATCTGCAATTAGGGACTATATTCATGTAGTGGATTTAGCGAAGGCTCATGTTGCTGCTATCAAACGCATGGAAGAAAATAAATCTGAAAACAACTATGAAGTTTTTAATATTGGTACGGGAAAAGGGCTTTCAGTACTCGAAATAATAAATGCTTTTGAAGCCTCCACCGGTGTTAAACTTAACTATCAAATTGGTCCCCGGAGAGCTGGTGATATAGAAAAGGTTTGGGGCGATGTTTCCAAATCCACTAACATATTGGGTTGGAAAGCTGCACTTGACATCAACGAAATGATGCGTTCAGCTTGGGTTTGGGAATTATATTTAAAAGAAAATACACCATTTGGTTAAATGTGATAGCTTTCGCAGCCAAGTTTCAAAAATTAAAATTTAATTATAATGAAGATAATCATTACAGGAGGAGCCGGTTTTATAGGATCTCACGTTGTTCGTCGCTTTGTAAACACCTATCCAAACTACCAGATCATTAATTTGGATAAATTAACCTACGCCGGAAATTTAGCCAATTTAAAGGATATTGAAAAAGCAGAAAACTATCGTTTCGTTAAAGGAGATATTACGGATGCCCCTTTTATTGATAATCTTTTTGCGCAGGAGAAACCTGACGCGGTAATACATTTAGCTGCTGAATCGCACGTAGATCGTTCTATTAGCAATCCAATTGATTTTGTATTAACCAACGTTGTAGGAACGGTAAATCTTCTGAATGCAGCACGCGAATACTGGAAAAATGACTATACAGGTAAACGCTTCTATCATGTTAGCACCGATGAAGTGTATGGTGCCTTAGGAGACACGGGTATGTTCACGGAAGAAACTAAATATGATCCGCATTCACCTTATTCTGCGTCCAAAGCGAGCTCTGATCACTTCGTACGCGCTTATCAGGATACTTATGGGTTAAATACCGTTATATCTAATTGCTCTAACAATTATGGCTCACACCACTTTCCGGAAAAGTTAATCCCCCTTGCTATTCACAATATTAAAAATAACAAACCTGTGCCCGTGTATGGTAAAGGAGAAAATATTCGCGACTGGCTCTGGGTGGAAGATCACGCACGGGCAATAGATGTAATTTTTCACCAGGCGGAAGCGGGAGACACCTACAATATAGGAGGTCATAATGAATGGAAAAATATTGACCTCATACAGCTGCTTTGTACTATAATGGACAAGAAGCTAAACCGTCAGCCAGGTGAATCTGCCAAGTTGATCACCTTTGTGAAAGATCGAGCAGGACACGATTTGCGCTATGCCATAGACTCTACGAAGCTCCAAAAGAATCTTGACTGGGTACCTAGCCTACAATTTGAGGAGGGTTTAGAGAAAACTGTCGACTGGTATATGGCTAATGAAGAATGGTTAGAGAATGTCACTTCTGGAGCCTATCAAGAATACTATGAAAATCAATATGGGAATTAGTATTCGTTATTGCTTTTTACATACTCTTAGCTAGAGGAATAATAATTACTATTCATGCCTATTATATTATATAATCCATTTGATAAGTTTCTTTTTGACAGTAAAACCTGTTTTTTAAGTGGATTACCATTGTCTTCTATCGATGAGGAAACACATGTATTTCCTCTGTGGTTAATGAAGGAATTTGATCTCGAAGATAAGCCATTTAAGCTATTAGATGAAAGTATCTCGACCTATAAAAAACTTAAGCTGCCATGCGCGGCCTCTACAATTGGTCCCTTAGAATCTTTGGAGAATAAAATATCTTCAGCTTTTTTACAGGGATATGAGTCAGTAAAAGCACTCGATAAATTGGTGCTTTTCCAATGGATCGGAAAACTTCTCTATGGCATCGTGTTTAATGAGATTCAAATAGGAATACGCCAGCAGCTCATTAATGGAGAAGCAATAAACTTTTCCCAAGCGCTAGCAAAGAAGTTCACCAATTTGCATTACATGCTTCAGTCGATCATCCAACCCATTGAATTTGAAAACGCCATGCCTTTCAGTATTAACGTTTTTGAGGTAGATAATCCCGACAACACGTTTAGCTACAGAGACGAAATAAATACATTGGTATTTTCACTACGAATGAAAAACTTTGGTATTACGGCATGTTTACAGGATAATGGCGCTAATGACATCTATCATGAAAAGATTCTAAAAGCAATAGCAGGGAACAAGCTCCACGCCATTCAGTTTGAAGAGTTATGTGGCCTATACTTTTATTCAGCATATTTATTTAATCGGCTTCCGGAATACACCATCCTACCCACGGATCAAGCTATATACATAGAGCCTATGTCTTTGAAAGGTATGGATGCACGCCCTATTTTTGACACCTTTCAAGTAAAAACACTTGGTCAGGTATTAGAAAACTTTTGGAAACCGTGGGGCTTTTCCTTATTTGAAATCATCAAAAATCCAGAAAAACCGATGACTTTTTTAACAGATGACAATGGAAATTTTCGTTCTGCCGAAACGATAGCACTATTTAAAGGACCAGCGAATTAGCTATTAGCTGGTCTTTTCATTTCGTTAAGCAACTAATTGTCCTACCGCATTAAAAAAATGTCCTATCACCTGCGGATACAATACAATTGTTAAAGCTACTCCTACCAAAGCCCCATAAAAATGAGCATCGTGATTAACACCATCTCTTCCACCAGCCTTCGCTGCCCATATACAATAGAATAAAAACAATGGGCCAAAAACAACTGCCGGTATCGGAATAAAAAATACCCCTATATAAGATGTAGGTTGAAATAATATAGCACTAAACAACACCCCACATATTGCCCCTGATGCTCCTAAACTGTGATAGTTATAATTATTCTTTTGTTTAACCATTGTTCCAATATCGCTCAGGATAAGACTCATGAAATAAATTAAGGCGAACTGTACATGGCCCCAACTACTTATAGAAACAAGAATTTTCTCCAATTGGAAACCAAAAAAAGAGAAGGTGAACATATTAAAAAATAAGTGCATCCAATCTTTATGAATTAGTCCACTTGTGATTAACGTATAGACACGTTGCCCTCTGCTCACGCTATACGGATGCAGCATAAACTTTACTAAAACATCTTGATGAGAAAATGCATAGATACTTGTAATAAGTGTAAAGATAAAAATTAAACTAGCAACGGGTGTTTCTATTATATAGCTTTCCATAAATAAATAATGTCTGTGAAAATAACGAAAAAAGCCGTATTTATGCTAAAATAGATCTAATTGTTTTCCATTCAATGGGGTAAACAGGTCTGTACGCAATGTGGTCAACTTATTCTCTCCCATAAACTTTGTTACTGCTAACTTGAACAATTGATGAATACTTTCGGCAAGTTTTCCATCTCCCCGCATTCTTCTTCCAAACTGACTATCATTTAGCTTACCATCGTGACAGGAGGCGATTCCATGAAGCACTTTTTCGGCCCTATCTGGATATGCTTTATGTATCCAATCCTGGAAGATTTCACTTATCGCTCCATTTAATCGTACAAGTGTGAAAGATGCCGCTTTAGCACCGTTTTTCGCAGCTTGTTCAATTAATTTCGGCATCTCGTCACTGTTGAGACCCGGAATAATCGGTGCACACATCAGCATAACAGGCACGCCAGCGTCACTTAATAATTTTATGACTTTTAGTCGTCCGCTTGCCGTTACCGTACGCGGTTCCATTTTTTGTCGCAATGTCTCGTCCAATGAGTTAATGGTAATCGCTACATTAACAAGTTGTTGATCTGCTAATTCCTTTAACAGTTCTAAATCCCTTAAAATCAAATTGTTTTTACTTATGATAGAGATAGGGTGTTTATATTTTAAAAAAACTTGCAATAAAGATTGCGTTAATTTGAGTTTACGTTCTAAAGGTTGGTAGCAATCTGTATTTCCTGACAACATGATGGGAGCCGGTATATAGTTTTTATTATTGAATTCTTTCTCCAATAACTCCGCGCAATTCCTTTTAACAATAATCTTCCGTTCAAAATCAAGTCCTGCACTATACCCCCAATACTCATGAGCATTGCGAGCGTAACAGTAAATACAGCCATGTTCGCATCCTTGATAAGGATTTATAGAACGCATGAAACGTAAGTCTGGGCTATCACTTTCGCTTATAATTTTTTTTGGATACGATTCGATTATTTGCGTAGCACTATTTTCTAAAAAAATCTCGTCTAGTCCCTCAATGTGCTCCGTGACGTACTTATTCTTGAAGAATTTATTATGCGTATTTATTTGCGCACCTCTGCCTTTAAGGTAATCATCATTCTGCAAAGCCTCCATAAAGCAAATATACTAAAAATATTAGTATATCAAATTTCAATAGGCCTGATTTCAAAACAAATCTGTATAAAAACTAATTTATTTAGTTTTTATACAGTCGAGAAAATTAAATTAGCAAGAGATTATGGTATCGTCTAATAATAACAGGTACAATTGCTTAGGTCCGTGTGCGCCAAGAACTAAGGTTTTTTCGATGTCCGCTGTACGACTTGGTCCAGTAATAGTACTTATCATGGACGGCATACTCAGCTCATATTTATTTCTTACAAGCTCAAACCCATCTTTTAGATCCATGACAATCTGAGAAGTATAAGCTATTACAACGTGTACATGTGGGTATATACTTAATCTTCTTCCAGCCATATTGCCATTACTTACCATAATGCTTCCAGTTCTAGCTATTAAAGCTTCACAAGTTGTAACCCCCACCTCGGCATTTACAAAATCAGTATCAGATTTAAAATATGGAAATTCATAACGATCCAATATCGCTTGCACTTCTTCTTCCCATGCATAAATCTTCTTAACATCCTCCTTCTCCGTTATACCTATTAACCCTTCTGCCAACTGTATTTCATCTTCGCAAAAGATAAAGTTTCCGGCCACAGATGTAAAATGCTTAGCAAATGTAACTTCAATTGCATCCTCATCGTCTGTTTGTTTATATAAAGGGAGCTCCTCCAGATTCGGGTAGGGATTATCTCTCTTTACGAGCAACGCCTTCCTAATCTTTTTTAATAACCTTTCCTTTGCTGTGGCCTCTTGCATATAAGTAAATTTGATAGGCGCAATTTATGAGTTTTTTTTAATACAGTTGCTGTTAGCTTAAAAGTGATCAGCGAAAATTAGAGATTATATAATGAAAAAGGCATCACTAAGAGTGATGCCTCAATAATATTATGAAAGACTGCTGAAATTATTACTTATAAGAGCAGAAAATTAGTTGCTTGTCTTCGTCTCATTATTTTCATCAGAAGCTTTATTATTTTCAAAAGTTCCTGAGTTATCACCAACACCTTCATGTAATAAACCTTCAGCGGCCTTACGCTGATCAGCAGATCCTTCGTCACCGTTTACAAATTCATCATAAGTAGTTCGGTGATCAAAGGGGCGTTTACCAAGAATTTCCTCTAAGTCTGATTGAAAGAGAATTTCTCTTTCCAAAAGCTTCTCTGCTAACGCTTTTAGTCCCGCCGAATTTTCTTTTAAAAGATTCTTTGTCTTTTCATACACATCGCCAATTAAATTACGAACTTCATCATCAATCAGCTCCGCTGTTTTCTCCGAATAAGGTTTTTGAAACTGTGACTCTTGACTATCATTGAAAGAAATGTTGCCCACTTTGGCATTCATTCCATAAATCCCCACCATTGCATAAGCTAGTTTTGTAATTCTCTCTAGATCATTTTGCGCGCCTGTAGAAATTTTTCCAAAAGTCAAGTCTTCTGCTACCCTACCCCCCATCGTCATACACATTCCATCTATCAATTGTTCCGTTGTATATAGAAATTGTTCTTTCGGCAAATATTGAGCATATCCTAATGCCGCTACTCCCCTAGGAACAATAGAAACTTTTACCAAGGGATCGGCATGTTCTAAAAACCATCCAGCGATTGCATGCCCTGCTTCATGATAAGCTACAATTCTTTTTTCTTCCGGAGATATAATCTTATTTTTCTTTTCAAGCCCACCGATCACTCTATCAATAGCATCTTGAAAATCCTGCATATCCACAGATTCCTTATTCCTCCGTGCGGCTATCAGCGCTGCTTCGTTACATACATTAGCAATCTCAGCTCCAGCAAATCCTGGCGTTTGCGCAGAGAGCTTCTTTGCTTCCACGTCTGCCGACAGTTTAATTGGTTTAAGATGAACCTTGAAAATCTGCTCTCTTCCGACTAAATCGGGTTTATCAATCGAAATCTGTCTGTCGAAACGACCAGGTCGTAATAGGGCCGAATCCAAAACGTCCGGCCTATTTGTTGCAGCGAGAATAATGATTCCCGAATCTGTTCCAAAGCCATCCATTTCCACCAATAACTGGTTGAGTGTATTTTCCCGTTCATCATTGCCTCCGACTATATTATTCTTTCCACGAGCTCTTCCTATCGCATCAATCTCGTCAATAAAAATAATACAAGGAGCTTTATCTTTCGCTTGCTTAAATAAGTCTCTTACACGTGATGCACCAACACCTACAAACATTTCAACAAAATCAGAACCAGAAAGTGAGAAAAAGGGAACCTGTGCCTCACCTGCGACTGCTTTTGCTAATAGGGTTTTTCCTGTACCGGGTGATCCTACCAGTAATGCACCTTTCGGAATCTTTCCACCCAAGTTAGTATACTTCTTAGGATTTCTTAAAAAATCAACAATTTCCATTACTTCCTGCTTAGCCTCTTCAAGCCCTGCAACATCATTAAAAGTAATGTTGACTTGTGATTCTTTATCAAAAAGTTGTGCCTTAGACTTTCCAATATTAAAGATTTGACCGCCTGCACCACCTGCACCGCCTCCCATTCTACGCATTATAAATACCCAGAATAAAATAACTAAACCTAAAGGCAAAATAATAGACAATAGCCAGCCAGTCCAGGGACTGTTACGCTCTTCTAAAGTGACACTTACCTTTTCATTCTCTGGAACTCCTTGTTGTGCGGCATTTAGCTTACGCTCCAATGCATCAAAAGATCCATCCTGAAAAAAATATTGAGGTCCAGCATTTCCACTAGTTAAATTGAGACTGTTACTTTTAGGTTTTACATCCTTATACTTTTCTTCTCCTAACCGATCTTTTTTAATATAAACCTCAACTCCTATTAACTCGTTTCGTTTGTATGCTACAATCTTTTCTACATCACCTGCTTTAAGCATGGTAGCCTCAAATTTTTGATAGGTTATTTCTTTGGCGTTTTCGCCTGTAAAGACATATTGTAAAGCGATAAAACCCAATATCATAGCGACCCAAAGCCACATAATATTGAATTTAGGAGGTTTTGGGGTTATTTTTTTCCCCGGAACTTTTTTTAATTTCCCAGGTTGATTTGACATATTTTCTTTCATAAATTGTTATCCTGTTTGTTTTATTTTTTGGGCAATTAAGCACTCTGAAAGTACTTAAGTTCTGCATCGCCCCACAGATCTTCAATCGCATAAAACTGCCTTTTATCCGACTTAAATACATGAACCACTACATCTATATAATCTAATAGAATCCATTCAGCATGATCAAAGCCCTCTTTACGCCAAGGATCCTGTTTTAATGTTTTATGCACTTCTTCTTCCACACTTTTGGCTATTGCCCTTACTTGAGTAGTAGACTCTGCATGACAAATTACAAAGTAATCAGATACAGAACTATAAACATTTTGCAGGTCTAATCTAGCTATTTCGTTACCTTTTTTCTCCTGAATACCGTGTATTATAACTTCTGAGAGATAGGTAGATTCTTTAACCTTTTTACTTTTTACCATTAAAAAATTTTAGTTTTGAACAGTTTTTCATTTAATGCCATAAAGACTTTGCAAAGTAACACTTTTTTGGGACTTATTGTTGGAGAAAATATTATTACTCTTCAACGGGTAAGTTCTACAAATGATTATCTTAAATCTAATCTGTCAAATTCTACGCCATATAGTGAAGGTACTGTAATAATGGCAGAAGATCAATATGCCGGAAAAGGACAGGCAGGAAATATTTGGCGGAGTGAAGCTGGTCAAAATTTGACTTTCAGTATTTTATTGAACCCTCTTTTCCTGCCTCCCGCCGAGCAGTTTAAGCTGAATATAGCTGTTAGTTTAAGTATTTTAGACTTTTTAAAGCCAATAGTCGGTAAAGATCTTTTTATAAAATGGCCAAACGATATCTATATAGGTAACAAAAAAATAGGCGGAATCTTAATTGAGAATATTATTAGAGGTAAGAACTGGAAACATGCCATAGTTGGCATAGGTTTGAATATTAATCAGACATATTTTGACCCAAATAGTGCGAGAGCAGCTTCACTTAAATCATTACTTCATAAACATTTTGATTTAAAACAGCTTCTTACCGATTGCTGCCACTGCATAAGCATAAGATACCAAGAACTTCACTCGAAAAGCTACCTAAAGCAAAAAGAAGAATATAAATCATACCTATTCCGACTAAATCAGCGAAGCCTCTTCTCTATAAATGGCGTAACGGTTGAGGGCATGGTTATTGATGTAAACGACGAAGGAAAGTTACTCGTAAATTTTAATGGGCATATGACTGATTTTGGAATAAAAGAAATTAGCTTTGTCATCGATAAATTGTAGTATTAAACTTTTAATAGACAAAATAGTCTTATAAAACACGTTAAAACGATTTCACATATGAAAAAATTAAGTGCATTATTAGCATTTGTACTGCTCACCACCTTAACCACCTCAGCACAAATCAAAACTCCTGTTAAATGGTCTTACGCCGCAAAAAAATTAAATAATAATGAGGCAATGGTGCTCATAAAAGCCACCATAGAAAAGGGGTGGCATGTATATTCACAAAACATAAAACCCGGAGGCCCTATTCCAACAAGCTTTACTTTTGCTAAATCTGCTGATTACGCTGTTCTAGGAAAAACGAGTGAACCTAAAGGCATCAGTCATTTTGAAAAAGTATTTGATATGGATGTTGTATATTTCGAAAATGCTGTAGTATTTCAGCAAAAAATTAAATTAAATAAGGCCACAACCAACGTAAAAGGCACGGTCGAGTTTATGGTTTGTAATGACAAAGAATGTTTACCTCCCGACGAAGTAAATTTTAGCATTCCTGTTAAATAATAAAAAAGCAGCTAATGGCTGCTTTTTACACCCTTCTCAACACCTAAACGCTGACATACTATTATTTACATTAATGCGACCATCCAAATGGGACGCTAGTCAATAATATTTGCTAATTTCACGCCTTCAAAAGAAAAATAATGTTTAAGAAGTATTTTATCATTGTTGTTACAGGTATTTTATTAGTTTTCTTTGCGAAAAACGTTTCTGCATTTACCATACAAGCTGATACCATTTCATTAGATGATATCGAGTTCACCGAAATAACGGAAGATACCAGTACCAGCAACGACAGTCTTTCTGCCCCATATGAGAAAGAAAAGGCGGCACAGGCACCGCAGGGAAGCGCCGTGAAAGCTGGTGACGAAACAGACATTTCCCTCTGGCAGATATTCATTAACGGACTGCTATTCGGTTTTGCAGCCATCCTGATGCCCTGCATTTTCCCCATGCTTCCCCTAACGGTCAGTTTTTTCACCAAAAGGGCCGGTACAAGGGCCAGGGCCATTGGACAGGCAACCATCTATGGTTTATCCATTATTATCATTTACGTCGCCCTGGGCATGCTGGTCACCATCTTCTTCGGCTCAGATGCGCTCAATGCCCTCTCTACCAATGGTGTCTTCAACTTCCTGTTCTTTTTATTACTGGTAGCCTTTGGAGCCTCCTTTCTGGGAGCCTTTGAGATCACCCTGCCCAGTTCATTTGTCAATAAGATCGACGCCAAATCTGATCAGGGAGGGCTCATAGGGATCTTTTTTATGGCTTTCAGCCTTGCCCTGGTGTCTTTCTCCTGTACAGGTCCGCTGATAGGGACCCTGCTGGTCGAC
>NZ_FOAF01000001.1:0-776874 GCF_900109575.1 Olivibacter domesticus
AAAAGTTTACGTTCGGCGTCTTGCAAGGTATATATTCTTTAATAACGCTAAACTAAGAATTATTTAAATTTCCCCCCAAGAATTCCACTTGATCCGGAAACAACAAAATAAATGAGCGTCGCGAATGGCTTCTTTTGATTTGACTCCCCACAATAGGGATCACCGAGCGAAGCGAAGGTAATCCCTCCGGCTCCACAAAAAAGACTCTTTCAGGAGTCTTTTTTTTATTTAAGTGGGATGAGAACCCGACAGGAGGGTTTGAGTATGTCAAAATACAGAGATGAAGTCTAAGCTTCCGTTCTTCCCGGATATATTTCCAGCCCCTTTTCGATACATTCCAAGGCTTGTTCTAAATCCTCTTGATGTAGCACATATGCCATGCGCACCTCTTGTTCTCCCTGCCCTACTGTACCGTAAAAGCCTGTCGCAGGAGCCATCATCACCGTATTGTTTTTATATGAAAATTCTTCCAGCATCCATTGGCAGAACTTATCTGCATTATCTATTGGAAGTTTGGCAACTACATAAAAGGCGCCGCCAGGCGTAGGACAATAGACCCCTGGGATCTTATTTAATCCTTCAACCAGGATGTTGCGTCGTTTTGTATATTCAGCTATCACATTGTCAAAATAGCTTTTTGGCGTGTCAACAGCTGCTTCAGCTGCAATTTGTGCTACGGCAGGCGGGCTGAGTCGTGCTTGAGCAAATTTTAATCCTGCTTCTAAAATTTCCTTATTCTTAGTTATTAAACATCCTAAACGAGCACCACAAGCACTATATCTCTTAGAAACAGTATCAAAAACTATTGCATGCTCTTCCAATCCATCTAAATGCATTGGAGAAATGAATTCATTGCCATCATAACAAAAGTCCCTATACGCCTCATCCGAAAATAAGAAAAGGTCATGCTGGAGACAAAGCTCCTTTAAATCTTCTATCTCCTTGCGAGAATATAGGTATCCAGTAGGGTTATTTGGACTGCAAATAGCTATAGCTTTTGTTCTAGGGCCTATCACCTTTTCAAATTCACTTATCGCAGGCAAGGCGAATCCATTTTCAATGGAAGATAATATAGGTTTTACCTGAATATCTGCCATACATGCAAATCCATTATAATTTGCGTAAAAAGGCTCTGGAATGATGATTTCATCACCTGGATTAAGGCAGGTTTGCATTGCAATGGTAATGGCCTCAGATCCACCAGTTGTTATCAGTATATTATCTGGACTAAGGTTGTAATTTAAATTATTATAATATGAGGTCAGTTTCTCACGATAGCTAGCATTACCCTGCGATGGCGTATATGCCCACACCTTAAAGTCAATATTCTTTATAGCGTTTAGCATTACCTCAGGGGTTTCGATATCCGGTTGTCCTATATTAAGATGAAGAACCTTTTTGCCATTTTTTTTAGCTGAGTCGGCAAATGGAGCTAGTTTTCTAATAGGTGAGGCAGGCATCTGCCTACCCTTTGTTGATATTGTTGGCATAATGTAATTGTTGGCAATTTGAATACAAACTTACTAAAAGTAACGGCATAAAAAAGGCTGCTTACCAAATAAATAAGCAGCCATAATGCATTTAAGAAGTATTTAATTTTATTTTACAACTTCTCCCTTAATATATAGCGACTTTAATGGAGTTTTCGCATTTGAACGAATAGTGATAGACTTGCTAAAAGGAGCGGCTTGTGCAGCGTTGAAAGTCACGCTGATTGATCCTGCTTCTCCTGGTTTAACAGGTGCATTCGTATATTTAGGAACAGTACAGCCGCAAGAAGACTCCACCTTAGTGATGATTAAAGGCTCCGTACCAACATTGGTGAAATTGAATTCATAAGTTACTGGTTTACCTTGTGGTATTTTACCAAAATCATACGTTTCTTTTTCAAATTTAAATTCGGCGTTACCATCTGCTTTAAGCGCAGTAAAAGTTGCAAAAGCAACCACAACAGCTAAAATAGTTAATAGTTTTTTCATTTGATTAATTATGCTTTAACGTTTGTATTAACAGCGTTTCTAATGTTACGCTCTCTGTTATTTGTCAATGAAGTTTTGTAAATTGAAGGTTGGCTCACTTCGGCACATGATTTCGCAATGATTTCCCTTCTACAAACGCTATCGTTTTATCCAATTTGATTATGCACGATACTTCATCTGATATAAATTTACAACAAAGTTATTATAAATGTCAATTTTAATGCCAATAACCGAGTAATTAATTTGTTGCTATCATAAAGGGAGAAAGACATAATAATTTTTAACTATTAAGAATGAAGGTATTATGTTAATAGAAATATATAAAACTAATTTAATTCTCTTGCAATTATTCCAGTAAATTTTTACACTTTCAGATAAAGGTGATTCTTTTTTTGACGAAAAATCATTGATAGAAGCTTATTTTATAGAAAACTAAGACTGTATAAGCCGTTAAAGGAGAAATTTTGTTTGTCATTTAAGTGCTATTTTGAAATAGCCTTGCGGTGGGATATATGAATGCAGAATTTTATATAATTTTTATTACTTTTGAGTTTTTAGCACAATTCGTCGTATGTCTGATACCAACTTAAAATATACCAATCCAATAGATACTTCAAAGTTAAGTTTTGATGATTTCAAAAAGATGGTCTTAAACGACTATCGTATTGTTCGTGAAAGCCGAGAAGCAAGTCTGCTGGGGCGAAGGGAAGTGTTAACAGGAAAAGCGAAATTCGGAATTTTTGGCGATGGAAAAGAGGTGGCTCAGGTCGCTATGGCAAAGGTTTTCAGGGAAGGCGATTGGCGATCAGGGTACTATAGAGATCAAACTTTTGCATTTGCAACGGGCATATCCAATATTTATGAGTTTTTTTCGCAGATGTATGCAAATCCAAATATTGAAGCAGAGCCAGCTTCTGGTGGAAGGATGATGAATGGGCACTTTGCTACTAGGGAGTTGAACCAGGATGGGACTTGGGTTGATCAAACAACATTAAAGAACTCTTCGGCCGATATTTCTACCACTGGAGGTCAGATCCCTAGATTGTTGGGGCTCGCACAAGCCTCTAAAATATACCGACGCAATAAAGAACTAGGTTACCTAACACATTTTTCTAATGGTGGTAACGAGGTTGCCTTTGGTACCATAGGTAATGCATCAACTTCAGAAGGTGTTTTTTTTGAAGCCTTTAACGCAGCTGGAGTATTGCAGATACCATTGGCAATTTCAGTATGGGATGATGGCTATGGAATATCCGTACCAGCTAAATACCAAACAACTAAAGAAGATATTTCAGAAGTACTCAAAGGTTTTCAGCGAGATGAGAAAGGTGAAGGGTATGAAATCTTTAAAGTAAAAGGGTGGGACTATCCGGGCTTATGTGAAACTTATGAAAGGGCGATAAGAATTTGCAGGGAAGAGCATACACCCGTATTCATTCATGTAACCGAGATGACGCAACCACAAGGTCATTCAACTTCCGGCTCCCATGAGCGATATAAATCTAAAGAAAGATTAGATTGGGAGGCAGAATATGATTGCGTTGTTCAGATGCGCAAATGGATGCTGGAGTCGGCTGTTGCCAATGAAGAGGAATTGGAGAAAATAGAAGAATATGCTAAAAAAGTAGTTAAAGAAGAACAACAAAGAGCTTGGAAAGATTATACAGCTGCTTTTAAGAATGAAAAAACAGAAGCTATTGATTTACTTAATGCGATTAATGACCAAATCGTCAAACATTTAGCTGTCGAGCTCAAAGCCGTTCACGAAGCAAGTCTTAAACAGATCTACGGCATTGTCAGAAAAGCAATAAGGAGCCTTCGCCACCACCAAAGCGAGCAAAAAGATCAATTACTGAAGTGGTATAGGGCACAACAAGATATTAATTATGAACGCTATAATTCTAAGTTATTCACCAACACTGCTGAATCGCCACAAAATATAGCAGTGGTTCCCGCACAATATGAAAAGAATACAAAACTTGTTGATGGGAGAGAGGTTTTAAATGAATGTTTTGCAGCTAATTTCCATAGAGAACCACGCTTACTTGCTTTCGGAGAAGATGTAGGCGCAATAGGGGATGTTAATCAAGGCTTTGCAGGACTACAGGCAAGGTTTGGAGAACATCGTATTTTTGATACAGGTATACGAGAATCAGCTATTATTGGACAAGGGTTAGGGATGGCCCTCCGGGGATTAAAACCAATAGCTGAAATACAATACCTCGACTACCTGCTTTATGGTCTCACGGTATTAAGTGACGATTTAGCTTGCTTAAGTTACCGTACAATGGGAGGACAGAAAGCGCCGTTAATTGTACGGACTAGGGGGCATCGTTTAGAAGGCATTTGGCATTCCGGTTCACCCATGGCGATGATTTTAGGATCGCTGCGTGGTATGCATATTTGTGTTCCGCGTAATATGACGCAGGCTGCCGGCATGTATAACACGTTATTACGTTCCGATGAACCTGCCTTAATCATAGAATGTCTAAACGGTTACCGTCTAAAAGAACGAATGCCTTCTAATGTAGGCGAATTTACGATACCATTAGGCGTAGCTGAGATTATTAGAGAAGGATCCGATATTACCGTTGTGTCTTATGGCTCTACCTTACGGTTGGTGCAAGAAGCTGCTGTTCAGCTTCAAGAATTAGGCATTTCAATTGAAATTATCGACCCGCAAACATTACAACCCTTTGATAAAGAACATTTGTGTGCAAAATCATTAGTTAAGACAAATAAGTTGCTAGTGGTTGACGAAGATGTACCTGGGGGGGCATCGGCCTTTATACTTCAGCAAGTTTTAGAAGAGCAGAAAGGATATTTCAGTCTTGATAGCCAGCCACGTACCTTGTCGGCTAAGGCACATAGACCTCCTTATGGATCTGATGGTGACTATTTTACAAAACCATCCATTGATGATATTATTGAGATGGCTTATCAGATAATGCACGAATCGAATCCAGAGAAGTTTCCCATATTATTTTAAAGGAATAGATCCCGACTATCCGACTGATTGAAAAACCCCTAATAACGCTATAATCAGCATTAATTAGGGGTGAATAAATATTCAAAAGCCTCGATCAACTGCCGCTAACGCTTAAATTTCGAAGAAAATGGTCAACAATAACAAGTGCAGCCATTGCTTCCACTATTGCTACAGCTCTCGGTACGACACAGGGGTCATGCCTTCCTTTTCCTACTATTTGAGTTTCTTCGCCTGAAGTGTCTACGGTGTTTTGCGCTTTCATAATAGTAGCAACAGGCTTAAATGCAACACGGAAATTTATGTCCATCCCGTTCGATATACCACCTTGAATGCCGCCCGAAAAATTAGTCAGCGTTTTTATTGCTTTTATGTTCCGATCAGGATTTACAAAAATATCGTTGTGTTCAGATCCTCTCATACTTGCTCCCGAAAAACCAGAACCATACTCAAAACCATGAACTGCATTTATACTCAACATCGCCTTTCCCAAATCAGCATGTAGTCTGTCAAACACGGGCTCCCCTAAGCCGGCGGGTACGCCTTTCACTACCGTGCTGATGATACCTCCTACTGTATCGCCATCTTTTCTAACAGCGTCAATAAAAGTAATCATCTGGTTAGCCGTTGCAGGGTCTGCACATCTCACAATATTCTGTTCCCTTATGGTGACTAATTCTTTTATAGAGAGATCTCCTAAATTTGGTGCTTCTATTGTACCGACGGATGAAACATGCGCGAAAATTTCAATACCGTGTTTGCTTAAGTAAGCTTTTGCTATTGCGCCAGCAGCAACTCGCGTTGCTGTTTCACGAGCGGAAGATCGACCACCACCTCTATAATCTCTGATGCCATACTTTGTCTGATACGTATAGTCGGCGTGCGACGGGCGGTATTTATCTTGAATATGTGAATAATCTTTGGAGCGTTGGTCTTCATTAGGAATCAACATAGCGAGGGGTGTACCCGTAGTTTTTCCTTCAAAAACTCCAGAAAGTATTTTAACCGTATCGCTTTCCTTTCGTTGAGTGGTTATTTTAGACTGACCAGGCTTACGTTTATCCAACTCAGATTGTATATATTCAAGATCAATTTCGATATTGGGCGGACAACCGTCGATTATTACGCCAATGGCTTCGCCATGCGATTCACCGAAGGTAGTTATACGAAATACTTGTCCAAAAGAATTACCTGCCATGTTAATTTGTTGTTTTATTAAAGATGTTCATTGTTTAGTTCGCTCTAAACACAAATCCCTTTCTCTTATTGATTAGATATAGTAAAACCTATTTGCTCCAAATGTGTCCAAAACGCCGGATACGACTTGCCTACAACCTCAGGATCTTCTATAACAAGTTCATTGAAATGAATAGCTAAGGGCGCAAAAGCCATCGCCATTCGATGATCTTCGTACGTTTTTATTCGTATACTATCAGGAGTCGTTTTGTTATCAGTGTTTAAATGATAACTTTCATTCTCTTCCATTAAAGTAACGTTAAATTTAGCTAATTCATTCTGTAAGGCCCTAATACGGTCTGTTTCTTTAATCTTTAATGTCTCTAATCCAGTAAAAGTAGCATTGTATCCTAAAACAGCGCAACATGCTATGACGGTTTGTGCTAAATCTGGACATTCTTTAAAGTTAAAAAGCGTTTGTTGTTTACCTTGGTTATTAGATTTCTCAATCTTTACGCCATTGTTTTCAAACGTGGAAACCACGCCGAAATTGGCCAAAATGTCTACGATTGCACTATCTCCTTGCAAGCTATTCGTTTTTAAGCCAGGTAAAAATAAAGAACTTCCAATAGGAGATAAGGCAATAATAGCGTACCAATAAGAAGCAGCGCTCCAGTCGGGCTCAACATGCAATTCCGTTTTTTTAACCTCTTGGTGCGAAATACTGATGCTATTTCCATCCCATGTATGCTGAATACCTGCCTCTGCAAGCATTTGAAGCGTCATGGTGACATAAGGCTTCGATGTTAAGTCGCCCGTAATATTTAAGGTTAAACCAAGTGGTAAAAAAGGTGCTATAAGAAGAAGTGCAGATAGGTATTGGCTACTAACATCTCCTCTGATATCTAATTGATCATGTGTTTGTTGAGCGCCCCCGTCTATGTTAAGTGGAGGGTAACCATCGTTTTCTGTGTATTTTATCGAAGCACCAATGCTTCTTAAAGCATTTACCAAAATTCCTATCGGGCGTTGTTTCATACGTTCAGAGCCCGTAAGTAGAAAATTTCCTGGAACAAATGATAAATAAGCTGTTAAAAACCTCATGGCGGTGCCGGCAGGACCGATATCAACTGTTAAATTAGCCTTGCTTTCTTGAATCGATTTCAGGACATCACACAAAGTAACAGTATCATCCGCATTCGATAAATTTTTTATTTGGATAATGCCTTTGCTAAGTGCGCTTAAAATAAGCGCACGATTACTTTCGCTCTTAGAACCAGTCAATTCAACGGTGTCGTTTATTTTGCCACCTTGGTATGATAATTTTAAAGTCCTTGTATTCATTAGGCCTCCATAGCAGGTTTGGCGTTCATGATCTGATTTTGTTTACGAATTGATTCACCGTGAATTAATTCAAGTAATTTTACAGTAAAATCTTCTTCAAGGTTTAGCGCCTTGGCAAACTTGCTTCGTTTCTCAATTATTTCTTCCCATCTACTAACTTGCAAAATAGTTACTTTGTTATCTCGCTTGTATTCTCCAATTTTTTCGACAATTTTCATGCGGTCGGCCACTTTTTTGATAATTTGATCATCAAGCGCATCAATTTCTTTACGTAATACTGCTAATTTATCTTCAAAGACAGGGTCGTTAGATTCTGCTTTTCTTAACGAAAGATTATTGATAATATCGGTTAACGCCGCAGGTGTAACCTGTTGTTTTGCATCAGTCCAAGCTACCGACGGATCAATGTGTGACTCAATTATGAAACCCTGCATGTCTAAATCTACCGCTTTTTGAGCTACGTAAGGAATTAACTCGCGCGTACCGCAGATATGACTGGGATCGTTGATAATTGGAAGCTCAGGGGCTACTGTTTTTAGCTGAATAGCTAAATCCCACATCGGTTCATTACGGAATGCCGTTTTTTCATAAGATGAGAAGCCTCGATGTATAGCGCCTAATTTTTTAATACCCGCACGATTTATACGCTCTAGGGCACCTATCCATAATGACAGATCTGGGTTTACCGGATTTTTAACAAACACAGGCACATCCACTCCTTTAAGAGCATCAGCAATTTCTTGTACCGTAAATGGATTAGCTGTGGAACGGGCGCCTACCCAAAGAACATCAACACCTGCAGCCAAGGCTTCTTCTACGTGTTTCGCTGTCGCCACTTCTGTGGCTGTAGGTAAGCCTGTTTCCTCTTTGGCACGTTTTAACCATTCTAAACCAATGCTTCCGATGCCTTCAAATTCGCCGGGACGCGTACGGGGCTTCCATATACCTGCTCTCAAGATAGAAACCTTTCCTGTAGCAGCCAATAAATGGGCTGTTGCCACTAACTGTTCCTCGGTTTCGGCGCTGCATGGGCCGGCAATTACAAATGGTTCTTTGCCGGTAGCTAACCATGAGCTTAATGGCACGATGTCTAAATTTAGTTTCATTGTATTATTATTAATTTTTCTATTTAGTTGCTATTTTGAGTTTATATCTTGTCGTTTTTAATGTATTCTCCAAGAATATTGAAATTTATAGTATGTTTTAGTGTTTTTCTGATAGCCGCGTCGTAATTATTTTGCTTTTTCCATTCAATGTCGACATAAAAATCGTACTCGTTTCTTTTTCCCACCACAGGCATAGATTGAATTTTACTCATGTTGATCTGTTCCTCGGAAAAAAATGTAAGTACGCGGGCTAATGAGCCAATACTATTGTCGGTTTGAAACAAGAGAGTTGCTTTATTAGCTTTAGGATTCTCCGTTTTCTCTTTAGATAAGATCAAAAAACGAGTATAATTTTTTTTATTTGTTTCTATCCTTCTTTCTATAATATCTAAACCGTAAAGCTTTGCTGCTAGTTGATTGGCAACGGCAGCTGTATCAGTTAGTTTGTTGTCAGCTATTTTCTTTGCACATGATGCGGTGTCCATTCCTTCTGTGACTTTAAAAAGCGGATGCTCTTCTAGGTAATCTGCACACTGTCTAAGGGCTATGGGATGCGATTCTACACTTCTGATCTGGTCGAGTTTTATACCCGGTAGGGCAAGGAGATGCAGTTGGATACTTAAATATACTTCTCCAACAATCGGGAAATGATAGTCATGTAATAATGTGTAATTCGGTAATAAACTCCCCGCTATTGAATTTTCTATTGCCATAACCACATAATCTGCCTCATTTTTTTTCAAAGCCTCACATGTGTGTTTAAAAGTCTCACATTCTACTGTTTCGATTTCTTGACCGAAATATTTGAAGGCAGCCTCTTCATGAAAAGAGGCACGTGTTCCTTGGATCGCTACTTTTATTTTGCTCATTTTATTGTTCAAAAAAAAAGTCCCGGTTGCTCACCGGGACTTTTCTATACATTCTTATATATGCATGTTAATCCCGGCCCTTACTGCTAAAGTAAAAGTAACCAAAGAACCAATATGCTGCTGTGTATTTCATTATTTCTTTTTGATATGGCAAATATATGCAAGAATTATTATGAAACAAGAAAAAAAATAAAAAAAATGTAAAGAAAATTCTTGGCACTATTTAGTATAGAGGGTAATTATTCTTGGGTAATGAAAGTGTGTTTTTACAATATGTTTATCGTTAAACAGATGTGATTGACTTTTTTTTGTTGTCGTATTGCTGATTTTTTCGGTTAATTATCTTAAAAAATAAGTTATTGAGTGAATATTGTGTGTTTTAAAAGATTTTGTTTTTGTTATTTCTATATTTTTCACGTTTTTATTTTATTATTTTCTTTAATGATGTATTTATTTTGTATGTTTTTTAAATAAATAGCGTAAATTTTATTATTTTTTTTATTTAAAAGTTGTTAATATGAAATATATGTACTTTATTTGTATTATTATTATTAAAAAATCAATTTAAAACACTTTTTTAACGCCTAAATTCAAATTAAATGGAAAAAATTTGCGACATTCTTACTTTTTTGCCAACTGCTTTGCCTTCTATTGTGGTGTTGCAAGATGCTAGTGAAGCAGTTACTTCAGGAGCAGAAGCTCTTCTGACTGCTAATAACATTTGGATGATGCTTTCGGCGGCATTAGTCTTTATTATGCATCTGGGATTTGCCAGTGTTGAAGCGGGATTTACACAAGCTAAAAATACCGTTAATATCCTGTTTAAAAACACGCTTACACCGGTAATAGGCCTTGTTACTTACGGTCTAATAGGGTTTTCCCTTATGTATCCGGGAGATTTTGGGGGAGTCTTAGGCTTTAGTAAAGAGTCTTGGGATGTTATTTGGTTAGCTCCTGCAAGTGCGGATGTGAGTGCTGGTTATGCGGATGGTGGTTATACTTTTTGGACAGATTTTTTATTTCAAGGAATGTTTGCTGCTACCTGCGCAACGATCGTGTCGGGTGCTGTGGCTGAAAGAACAAAGTTAGGAGCTTACCTGACTTTCACGCTGATCTTTGTAAGCGTTGTTTATCCAATCATAGGAAGTTGGAAGTGGGGTGGCGGATTCTTGGATAAATTAGGTTTCTACGATTTTGCTGGTTCTACGTTGGTGCATTCAGTTGGAGGATGGGGAGCACTGATTGGAATTTGGTTAGTGGGCCCAAGAATAGGTAAATATGAAAATGGTAAAGTGAAAGATTTTCCGGGATCTTCCGTGCCTTTAGCTACAATAGGTGTCTTCTTGCTTTGGCTCGGTTGGTTTGGCTTTAACGGAGGGTCTGTTCTTTCAGCAAATCCAGGGGCGGTATCATTGGTGTTGGTTACTACTACCCTAGGAGCATGCGGTGGCGCTATTGGTGGACATTTAGGTGGGAAAATATTTATGAAGAGAATGGACTTTGGTATGGTGCTCAATGGAATTTTAGCGGGCTTGGTTGGGATTACTGCTGGGGCCGATGTTATTACACCATTGGAAGCGCTCATAATTGGTCTTGTTGCGGGTGTTCTCGTAGTGGTGTCTGTATTGACCTTAGATAAACTAAAATTGGATGATCCAGTCGGTGCGGTATCCGTTCATTTGGTTTGCGGTATATGGGGAACACTGGCAACGGGTATTTTTGGTGAAGGAAAATCATTTATGTCACAGCTTTACGGTGTGTTGGCATGTGGGGCCGCTGCTGCGATAGGTGCCTTTATTATTTTTTATGTACTAAAATTGACAATGGGGTTAAGGGTGTCTAAAGAGCATGAGGTGGAGGGTTTAGATAGTCATGAGCACGGTATACGTGGTTACACGATCCTGGTAGAAGATTAATTCTTGAGCACCCGGTCCTAGTATTTTTTGGACAGGGTGCTATCTAATCAAGCCTAATAATAATTTGTATAGCCATTCCTGTTTTTTTAATGATAAAAAATTTCTTAAAGGCAGATGTCTGGAGTATAATGACAAAAAAAATACCTAATTATCACAAACATTAATAAAAAAGTAATTAAATTATGAAAAAATGCATGACCATGTTAGCTCTTTCTTTAGCTACTTCCTATGCTGTTGCGCAAGAGAGTGAGCCGTTAAGTATTTCGGGATCAGTAGATACTTATTTTAAGTATGATTTTTCAAAATACAGAGATGAGGACGGTATGTCTAACATCCCAACCTATTTTGGTAGTGAGCAAAATTCAGTTTCTTTAGGAATGATCAATTTGGTGCTCGGTAAAAAGGTTGGGAAGGCGTCCTTTGTAGGGGATCTTTCCTTTGGTCCGCGTGGTCAGAATGCGGCTTCTATAAGCGGTTCAATACCCAATGGCCCGGATAATAACACTTTTAATATTCAAAATTTATATGTTTCTTATGAATTTACCGATAAGTTTTCGATGACAGCAGGTTATATGGGAACATTTGTGGGTTACGAGATTATTTCCCCGACCGGCAATTTTAATTATTCAACATCATATCTTTTTTCTAACGGCCCTTTCCAAAATGCAGGGATAAAAGCGAATTATAAATTTTCAGATAAAGTAGGGTTAATGGTCGGATTGTTTAACGACTGGAATGTTTATCAGGATTTTAATGGTGTTTCAGATTTTGGTGCTCAATTGTCGCTGTCGCCGGTTGAAGGATGGGATGCTTATATTAATTTTTTAACAGGTTATCCTTCAGGAACTATAATAGATTTAACCACTTCTTATCAAATATCCGAAGCGTTTAAGCTAGGTTTGAACGCTGCCGATCGCACTAATTCGGGAGATGATACCGGTGGCTATTTCGGTGCAGCTTTATATCCTCAATACGCTTTTTCTGATGCATTTTCCTTGGGGTTGAGAGGAGAATATTACAAAACAAAAGATTTTATGGAGGAAGAGGTGAATGTAGAGGGGGCTTCTGTATTGGGTTTAACGCTGTCTGCAAATGTGAAAGCAGGTCCACTGACAGTAATACCGGAATTTCGATTAGATAATAACTCTGAAAAAGTGTTTATGAACTCTTCGGGAGGGCCCACTAAAAATGCTGCTCAATTTTTAATAGCGGCAGTTTATGCCTTCTAAGTCAGGATATGACCTAGATAGATTTAGATTTTATGAAGAAGGAGAGGGGATTGTATCATAATTCAGTCTAACCCCAAAGTCGCCAAATAATATTTTATGGCGGTATTCATCCTAATCATCCTAACAAAAAACGGCAATTCTCAATTTGAGAATTGCCGTTTTTTGTTGCTGTTTTACTATTTCAAGAGGCTGTTCGAAATTAAATTTTGTTTACGAATTATGATTTTGATTATTGATACAGCTCCTTTTTGTTGAGTAATCCGTTATTTATGGTTGTTTAAATTTCTTCATTTTCCTAATTGATTTATTGATTTAACGGCTGATGGTCTGTATGCGATGTGCATGTAAGCTGTTAAATATAAATGTTTATCTGCAAGACGAAAATGGATAATCATAAGTCAATGCATGTGGCTCAATTGCTGCCGCTTTGTTGAATTAAGTGTGTCGTTGAGATTAACCAATTGTTTATAAGGAATGCTGTGGTGCTGTTTACGTAAAGGAAACGTGTGGGTTTGTGTCTTAAACTTAAGCTGCTAATAAAGCTTTATATATGTTCAATTCGTTTTTATTTAGGTGGTATCAGTCATCAGGGAATATAATTGAAAACAAATCTTCTATCATGCTTTTAAGGAAGATGTTCTGGTCATCCAGGTAGTAATACGAGTGATGAACCAACTGATTTTAGTCGGTAGGTCGTTGGTTTAACAAGGTCTTATTCTATGGGAGCGGCGAAGAAAGAAAAAAAGCGCGCATTCTACAATGCACGCCTTTTTTATCGATTAAATAATTTAAATGTTAGAAGGTCTGTTGGTGGGTCGTAAGCGGACTTGGTGTATTGTAGTTTTCGTTGTGCTGACTCATGTCTAAGCCTAACTCTTCCTCTTCAGAGCTCACTCTTAATGGCTGTATGAGGTTAACTAATTTGAAAATGATAAATGAGACAGCAAAACTAAAAAGAACTACGATTACCATTGCCTTCAGCTGCGTAAAAAAGAATTCAGGGTTTCCATAGAACAGTCCATCGTTTCCTATAGGATTTACTTTTTTGCTGGCAAAAACGCCAGTTAACACCATGCCTACCATGCCACCAACTCCATGGCAAGGGAATACATCTAATGTGTCGTCTAATACTGTTTTAGATTTCCATTGAACAACTAAATTAGATATAATGGCTGCAATTACGCCGATGAAGATACTTTGTGGGATACCTACGAATCCGGCTGCCGGTGTGATGGCTACGAGGCCCACAACAGCTCCAATACAGAACCCAAGAACAGAGGGTTTTTTACCTTTAATCACATCAAAAAACATCCATGAAAGGCCTGCGGCTCCAGCGGCTGTATTGGTGGTGCCAAAAGCAGAAACTGCTAAGTCGCTTGCCGACAATGCGGAACCGGCGTTAAATCCGAACCATCCGAACCACAATAGTCCTGTGCCGATTAATACGTAAGGAATGTTTGCTGGAGGGATTTCCTCATGATCTAAGTGCGATCTTCTTCTCTTTAAAACAAGTGCTCCAGCAAGTGCTGCGCAACCAGCAGAGATGTGTACAACTGTACCACCGGCAAAATCAAGTACGCCCATTTTGGCTAAGAATCCTTCTGGATGCCAGCTCCAATGAGCGAGTGGTGCATACACAAATAAACAGAATAATACAATAAATAAAATATAGGAAGTAAAACGAATTCTTTCCGCCACGGCTCCAACTACTAGTCCTGGGGTAATAATGGCAAACATAAGCTGGAACAATGCGAATAAAGATAAAGGGATTGTCGGCCCCCCCGGCCATGGTTCTCCGGCTATAACATTATTGAAAAATAAGAAGGTCTTTGGGTTGCCAATTAAGCCACCAATTGAATCGCCAAAGCAAAGGCTGAAACCAACGATTACCCATAAGACGCTCACAATGCCAGCAGCAACTACACTCTTCATCATCGTTGAAAGTACGTTTTTACGGTGTACCATCCCGCCATAGAAAAAAGCTAAACCTGGCGTCATTAAAAATACCAGTGCGGCGGAGGTGAGTACCCATGCAATGTCTGCGCCATTGTAAATGCCTTCACCGTTAAATGGGGTAGCAGGTTGAATAAAGATTGCGGCAATCGCTGCAAATAGCAATACCATAAATGGTGTTGTTTTTTTGATAGTGTTTGTTTCCATAATTTTTTTAAAATAATTCAGCTTTTAGGTTTGTTACATTTTGGTTATATATAGTGAAATCTCATTTCTGCAAGGAATCTGTCAATCTAATTTGCTTAAAATGCATGTATATAGGTTATGACTATAAGTTCTGCTTTAAAATGCAGGTTTGGTTATAGTATTTTTTTTATTTTTATAATATATTTAGAGTATTTTTGTTTTTATTTGATATAAATCGAACAATTTTTATCAAATGTAGAATAGAAATTCGTTTTTTCAAAATATTTATGATTTTTTTAAATAAAAAAATCAAAATTTACACATGATGCAGGTTTGTCAACAGAATTATTGTTGATGTTTGTTTTTTATTTTATATATTATTTTAGTTTAGTGTGTGTTATTTTGTGATTTTTATTGTTTTTTTATTATATTAATAAGATGATGTTGTTGTTTTGATAGTCTTTAGGTGATGTTTTAAGGGGTTTTTAAGGATTTTTTTACGATATTGGTGTTGAAGATGTTCTAGGTCATTCTTTTAAATTAATTTCCTTTACAAAATTCAAAGAAGAAAGGCAGATCAGTTACAGGTGTAGATAGATGCCTGGGGTTGTTTTTTCTATTGAGCTACTTTCTTTTTTGCGCTGACAAAGCTTAAATAAGCTGTACCACAAATACCGGCTAGCAAAGAAGCGCACAATATGGCAAATTTGGCCTCAGCAAGAAGACTGTGATTTTCCACAAAAGATAAAATAGCAACGAAAATTGACATAGTAAAACCTATCCCACCTAGTATACCAGCACCAAAAATATGATTCCACTTAGTGCCGGCAGGTAATTTTGCAATGCCAGCTTTTGTTGAGAGCCATGAGAAAATTGTTATACCGAGGGGTTTCCCTATAAAAAGTCCGAAAATGATACCGAAGCCAAGCGGAGTTGCCAATCCGCTCATCATACCTTTCTCAAAACGAATGTTCGTATTTGAAAGTGCAAATAAAGGCATGATAAGAAAGTTTACCGGTCTAAATAGATAATGTTCTAGTTTTTCTAAAGGTGATTCTTTAGCGTCGGGTGTTGTAGGTAAAGTAAATGCTGTAAGTACGCCGGCTATTGTCGCGTGAATGCCTGAGTGATGTATAAAATACCAAATGAATACGCCGGGTATTAAGTAGAATACAAGTTTTTTTACACCCAATTTATTAAATAGAATAAGAACAAGCCAGATAGCTCCTGCGTAGGCAAGGTTTGCAAAATGTATTTCAGAAGTATAAAATACAGCAATTACTAAAATAGCCATTAAGTCATCTACTATGGCAAGGGCCGCCAAAAAAATGCGTAATGACAGAGGAACACGTTTACCCAAAAGACTAATGATTCCAATGGCAAAGGCGATATCCGTTGCCATTGGAATTCCCCAGCCAGTTGCTGTAATACGTCCGTTATTGAATATAAAATAAATAAATGCAGGTGTGAGTACTCCACCTAATGCGGCAAGTATGGGAAGCGCCGCTTTTTTTGGGGAGGAAAGTTCCCCTTCAACCAATTCGCGCTTTATTTCTAATCCGACCATCAAAAAAAATATGGCCATTAATCCATCGTTTATCCATGCAGACACCGTATAATCGAGGTGCAGATAAGGCGTATCAAATCCAATAGTTGTTGTAAGTAAATCTTCAAAAGATGCTGATAAAGGAGAATTAGCGATTAACAGCGAGAACACCACGCAACATAGTAAAATAATACCTCCTGATGTTTCCGATTGTAAAAATTCCTTAAAGGGCTTTAAGTTGATAATCTTTCTCATTGATCAAATTATTTAGTTCAAAAGCAAGCTTTTGCTCAGGAAAATTCGATTATTCGCCATTCCAAAGATCAGCGTTCTTGATACCTACTTTCTTTGCATTGAAAACCGGATTTTTACCCGCTTTCTTTTGTTCCTGGTAATCTTTTAATAAGAGAAGGGCTGGTTTTCGCAGTAGGAGGATAGCAATGACATTTAGCCAAGCCATTACACCAACACCAATATCTCCGAGTGTCCAAGCAGTTTGAGCCGTTTTGATGGTTCCGTAAAAAGTAACGAAGAGTATCAGCACTCGCAATACCCACACCATCCAAGGGTGTCGAGCCTTTTTATCCAGATAACTTAAGTTTGTTTCCGCAATATAGTAGTAAGCCATGATGGTAGTGAAGGCAAAGAATAACAAAGATATCGCCACAAAGCCACCGCCCCATAGCTCAGAAAAATGATGTGCGACTGCCTTTTGCGTAAACACAGGTCCATCTTCAATGCCCGGAATATTTTCCACAATGAATCCACCTTTGGGCGCTTTTACGTTATATTGACCGGTAAAGAGAATCATAAAAGCGGTGGCGGTACATACAAACAAAGTATCTACATATACTGAGAAGGCTTGCACAAGCCCTTGTTTTGCCGGATGGTCTACTTCAGCGGCAGCAGCAGCGTGGGGTGCAGTTCCTTGTCCTGCTTCGTTGGAGTAGATACCCCGTTTAACTCCCCAAGAAATAGCCATACCGAGAATACCTCCAAAAGCAGGTTCCATACCAAAAGCGGAACGAATAATTAGACTGAAAATAGCCGGAACCTCCTTTATATTAAGTGCAATAATAATAATAGCCATCAGGATATAAGAAACAGCCATAAATGGAACTACTATCTCTGCAACCTTACCAATGCGTTTAACACCGCCGCAAATAATTAATCCTAATATAATCACGAGACCAATTCCCGTATATTCAACAGGAACATTAAAGGTGTTATTGACGCTTACAGCGATGCTATTGCTTTGTACGCCGGGTAAGAAAATTGCGGTACTTAAAACGGTGGCTATCGCAAACACAACGGCATACCATTTAATTCCCAAACCCTTCTCAATATAAAAGGCAGGCCCACCTCGATATTGCCCATCCTTTATTTCTTTATATAATTGCCCCAGGGTGGCCTCTACATAAGCAGATGCACTACCTAAAAAGGCAATAATCCACATCCAGAAAATAGATCCGGGACCACCCATGGCAATCGCTGTTGCTACACCGGCAATATTACCGGTTCCGATTCTTCCAGATAACGCAATCACAAAAGCTTGAAAGGAAGACACTCCTTTAGATGATGAGCCCCCACCAATTAATAGTTTGACCATGTCTTTAAAAAATCTAACCTGTACAAAACGAGTCGCTATGGTAAAATAAATGCCTGCGCCCATACAAAGTATAACAAGGGCATCGCTCCAAACGATATTATTGATTGCGTTGATGGTTTTTTCCATGTTTTTTTTTCTGAATTCTTGCCTTTTCGTTGTTTTGATGTATTTATGGCGTAATAATAGGGTAAAGAAAACGATTTTCAATATAATATGAGGTATAAATAATTCTTTTTTTAAGTTTCAGAGCTATTTTGATGGTTTTTTTAAAATTTTTAGTGTTTTTTTTGAAATGCCTATTTACTTATTGAAACATCACTATATTAATTTTTTGCTCGTTCATTCTTGATATATAAAAAAGAGACTCTTAAAAACTTTTTCCGTTTAGAACCGTAATATTACTATAAATGATGAGAGGTGCTGCCTTACAACGATTTATAAGTCTTAGAAGATAATTGGTATTTAGCTTTAATTTTCGAAACCTCTTATGTATGCTATCTGGCCCAAAGAATTACCAATATGTTAAACAGCATAACATCAAAATTGAAATTTAAGATAAATCCACCGGTCTTCTATACTACCATTGGATTTGTTTTCTTAAGCATCTTACTTTGTCTTTTATTTAAAGGGTCTATAGATGAATGGTTTAATAAAGCGCAATACTTAATAACAAATAATCTCGGATGGTTTTTCATTATTGCCGTCAATAGTATTTTAGGGTTTTGCCTATACCTGGCCTTCAGTAAATTTGGTAATATTCGACTGGGAGGGGATGCGGCTGAACCTGAGTTTAGTATGATTTCCTGGTTTGCCATGCTTTTTAGTGCCGGTATGGGTATCGGCATTATGTTCTTTAGTGTAGCAGAGCCCGTGTCTCATTTCGCAAATCCTCCTAGAGAAGTATTGGATAACTCACAAAAGGCCATTCAAGCGATGGAATTTACCGGTTTACATTGGGGGCTTCACGCTTGGGCTATTTATTCTATTGTGGGTTTGGCATTGGCATTTTTTTCTTTCAATAAAGGGTTGCCATTAACATTTCGCTCATTATTTTATCCTTTTCTCGGAGAAAAGATACACGGGTGGTGGGGGCATACAATAGATATATTTTCAGCAATCGCAACCCTTTTTGGCCTTTCAACCTCATTAGGATTAGGGGTTCAGCAAATGAACGCCGGGTTACATTATCTGTTAGGATGGGAGATAGCGGTTTCGACCCAAGGAATACTGATATTAGTTGTAACTTCCATAGCTACTTTATCTGTTGTTTCCGGTCTGGATAAAGGAGTGAAGCTCCTAAGTAATGGCAACATGATTTTGGCATTTTTATTAATGTTGTTAATATTCTGCTTGGGTCCTAGCTTGTCCATCCTCAAAAGTTTTGTTCAAAATATAGGGGCCTATTTGGCTAATTTAATCGAAATAAGTACATGGAATGATGCTTATCAAGAAAGTGGCTGGCAAAATAAGTGGACTGTGTTTTACTGGGCCTGGTGGATTGCTTGGTCGCCATTTGTAGGAAGTTTTATTGCTCGTATTTCTAAAGGACGTACCATTAAGGAGTTCATTTTAGGTGTGCTATTAATTCCTGCCTTGTTGACATTGTTATGGATGACTATCTTTGGGGGTACTGCCATTCATATGATTTTGCATGGCGATCTAAGTATGATCGCTGCAGTACAGGAAGATATTTCCACTGCTTTGTTTGTTTTTCTGCAAAAAATACCTTTCACCGGTATTTTATCGACCATTGCCATTTGCTTAGTTGCCTTTTTCTTTATCACCTCGTCTGATTCCGGCTCCCTGGTGATTGATAATATTACCTCTGGAGGAGAGCAGCAAACACCCGCATTACAAAGAGTATTTTGGGCCTTTTTACAAGGTGGTATTGCTATTGTACTTTTATGGGGCGGTGGATTGAATGCTTTACAAACGGCAGTTATCATTGCAGGTTTACCTTTTGCCGTTGTCATTTTATTAATGTGCTATAGTTTAGTTAAAGGATTGGATGAAGAACACCGGAAAAAAATGAAAAAATATAGAATACATCAAGAAAAGAGCTACAGAGATATTGTTCAAGAGTTATTAGAAGAAGATCAACAAAATTCAGAGGAGCAGCCATGATATCGAAAACAAAAAACACTATTCTAGTGGCATTAGATATGTCTGAGATGGACCATATGTTAATAAGTTATCTTAAAGTAATCACAGAACTATTCAATGTAGAAAAGATTATATTTCTCCATAATGTTAGGTTGCGTGAATTACCCAGCGAAATGAGAGGGATAGAGATGCTCGGTAGAATAAAGGAACGCGTTAGGAAAAAAATAGAAAATCAGTTTAAGACATCTCAACTACTATTTAATAACTATGAAATCAGTGTGGAAACGGAAGAGTTTAGCGAAAATGCATTCGATCGACTAACAAAACAGCGTAAAGTAGATTTGGTTGTTTTAGGAAACAAGCAACACTTGGAGGGGGATGGCGGTTTGGCACAAAAACTTATAAGGTTACTTCCATGTGATATGTTGTTAGTTCCAGAAACGATACGTTCAACGTCAAAAAAATATTTGTGCACCCTTGACTTTTCTAAATATAGTAAAAGCGTATATAATGTAGGGAGATTTCTAGCAGAGAAAAGCCCGGACAATTATTTACTGTCTATACATGTAGCAAAAACACCTGTTCATTTCTTCTTAGGATTGAGCGAAATAGAAATTAGAAAACTGTTAAAAGAAGAAACGGAGAGTAAAAAAATGAAATGGATAAAGCAGTATCAAATTTCGTCAGAAATAGAAATTATTCAAGCAGATGGAAAGCATATCGCCTCAACCATCTTACAATATGCAGAGCTCAATAAAGTAACTATTGTGATTATGGGGGTAAAGGGTATTTCAACAATCACAAACTTGTTTATCGGCGGTGTTACAAATGAAATATTTCACCATGAAACCAATTCTGCTATTCTGATCCTTAAAAATTATCAAGAAGAACCAAAATAGCGTTATAGTTTGCTTCAATGACTGCCAATTGTCTTTTTTACTTTTTCGAAACAGAACCGTAGAAGGAGTTTTTGTTGGTTTTATCCGACCTTCTATCTTCTATTCTTCAAGCACTGACAAGATATTTCCTGCAGGATCTTCAAACCAGGCAATTTTTGGTCCTGGTTGTTTTCCATCAGCGTTGCATATTCCTTTTTCATCCGTTTGCAATTCACCCGAATAAGAAAGAAATGTAACCCCCTTCGTTGTAAGCGCATCAACGGTTTCCACAATATTTTCCACTGGAAAATTTAAAACAGTGTAGGTGGCAGGCACATGGTTGGGTTTTGGATATATAATTAGTGGATTGTTTCCTTCTAAATGCAATTCCAGTATTCCCATTGAACCATCTCGAACATCTAGTCCAAGTGTACTGCCATAAAATTCTTTAGCTTTTTCTAAATTATCAGCAGAAAACCCACTGAATGCTTTGCTATTCCTTAACATGACCATATGATTTTAATGTTTCCATAAAAGATTATTTCTCACATAGAGAACTTGATTTCTTATATACTTATTAACAACATAAAGTTAAGCTTGTTCGATATAATTTAGGTATGTTAAATCTGACAATAAAGAGGCCATATGCGACTGTAGATGGACGTCTCAACTGGCTTGCCAGATGGTGTCAACAAACCATTCCTTGCTGTCAAAAAAATGACGAAGAGGTTTAAAGCCGGTATCTCGGGCTATTTGCTCAATTTGACTTAAGGTGAATTTTTGCGATATCTCCATATAAATATGTTCGTCTTTTAAAAAGTTTATATACGCTCTCTCATTTATATGCACCACCTGATCTACAAGACTTATCAGATAGCTTTTGCAGGAACCGGTTTCCGGGTCATACATTGCATAATGATCAAATTGGTTAATATCAAAATCAGCATGAAGCTCACGATTTATCCGTTCCAACAAATTGAGATTAAATTTCTTTGTTATGCCACCCTTATCATTATAGGCCGCTAAAATAGTCTTAGGATTTTTTTTTAAGTCCATTCCCATTAACACCTTATCGCCAGCGGAAAGATGCTTACGCAATTCTTTACAAAATTCAAGCACAGCACTAATGGGCATATTGCCTATGTTTGAACCTAGAAAGAGTACTGCTTTTCTTCTAGAGGATGAGGCTGTTGCTTTATTGAGCATTTCAAAATATTCACCATTTAATCCCATTATCTGGAGGTTAGGCAATGTTTCTGGAAGATTACTCGTAAGGTTGGAGATTACATTGCTGGATATATCGATTGGCAGATAATTAAAATCTACTTTCTGTTCCAGCAGGTAGTTAAGCAGATAAGTAGATTTCAGTGCATCACCGGCTCCTAATTCGATTAGGTCAAAACTGTTATCATCATCCGTAACTGCAGCAGACAATTCAGCTGTTTTTTTCGAAAATATTTCAAGCTCGCAATCGGTCAGGTAATATTCGGTACAATTCATCAATTCTTTAAACAGCTGATCGCCGGTGGTATCATAGAAATATTTTGATTCCAAATACTTCGGATTTGATTGTAACCCAGTTAACACATCTTTGTGAAATGCACCCGTTTGGTGTCTTGATATATCTGTTAATGTTGTTTTTGAACTAGAAGAATTCATATTTTTCGTTAAGATTTTATTTAGCTAGTCTTATTCCTGTAAATTGCCATCGTAGATTGGTTTGGAAAAAATTCCGATACGTTATACGGCTATGACCAGGCGAAGTAACTTCAGACGCCCCTCTTAATACGGTTTGATTCACCATAAATTTGCCATTGTATTCACCAATTGCCCCCGAGGCTTTCGTAAATCCCGGGTAGGGTAAATAAGCACTTTCCGTCCATTCCCAGTTCTCACCCCAGGTAAAGTATGGAGCTGCTGCTTCCCACTCAAATTCCGTCGGTAAACGCAAACCCCTCCAAGTAGCATAAGCATAAGCTTCAAAATAACTTATATGACAAACAGAATTATTTAAATGAAGTGGTTCGAGTCCGCTAAAAGTATATTGATGCCATTTCCCATCAATGAGATGCCAGTAAAGTGGAGCTGCTATTTTATTGCTTTTTACCCAGTCCCATCCCTCTGCATGCCAATGACGAAAATCGCGATACCCCCCGTCCTGTATAAACGCTAAGTATTCGGCGTTGTTTACCAAATTAGCGCTTATTTCGAAGCTGTTTAGATAAACCTTATGCCTGTTAAGCTCATTGTCAAAACAAAAACCATCCCCTTTAAATCCTATTTCATAAATTCCTTCTTTTATGCGAATAAATGCATCATCATTTTTTATTTCGAATGAAGGGGATGTATAATTAACGTCGTAAGGTGGAAATAAAGGGTTATGTCCGAGTATGTATTTAATATCCGTATATAACAATTCTTGATGTTGCTCTTCATGATTGAAGCCTAACAGTACTAATTTTTTCACTTCTTCTTTAAGCTCATTACTTAGAAATTTAACCATGGCATCATCTACATAGGCACGGTAAAGATAGATGTCTTGAACAGTGGGGCGACTTAGATTACCCCTATCAGTACGAATAACTCGGTTACCGACCGTTTCATAATAACTGTTAAATACGTAATTGTATTCACTGTTATATGCTTGGTAATTTAAAGCATAAGGTGTTAAAATAAAAGTCTCGAAAAACCAAGTTGTATGTCCAAGATGCCACTTTGGCGGGCTTACATCTACAATAGGTTGCACTACATAATCCTCCGTTTGTAAAGGGTTACAGATCATTTCCGTACGTTGGCGAACATTTTTATAACAATCGACAATATTCATATTTTATTAATTGCTTTCTAAATAATGTTTAAGATTTGAAATCGTTTCAATGCCTAAATCTTGTGCTTGTTTTTGTCGCATCATTAAAGCATAGGTATTATTAAATCCTATGGGTTTTAACCATTTAACAGCATATCTTCTCTGAAATTCTTTCTTGACATACTGATAAGTTTTGTCTTTATCGCCGGCTAATGAGTCAATCGTTCTTTGAGTCGGTTGTAAAATAGTTAGCAAACCCGTACCGGTATATTCAGGATAAAGGTCTATCTGATCGTTCGTTAACGCATCAAAACATATTTTGGTACCACCTAATCCTGTTTTTGTTGCTACACCGTAATTGGTATAACCTTTTATTAACATGCTATATATATTGGCTAAGATATATTGTTCCCCAAATATTTTTGAGCCAAGTCGTATAATACCTGTATTACTATTGGCTTCTTGTCTCCATAAATTATTTGCCATTAAAAAATCTTTTGCTACTTTTTCTGGAGATTGATGAAGATAGTCAACACGGTAATTTAAATCTGTCATAATGCTATCATTTATTTTATCCGATAGTAAATTGAGCGTTTTTTCGAGTTGCGGAAATTTCCTCAGCGCCTTATTGCTAACAATCGGGGCTGCGTAGTAAGGTGGGAATATTCCTTTATCATCTTGCAGTGTGAACAGATCATAAGCTTTTAGACGACCGTCAGTTGAATAGCCACTTATAATATCCAATTGATTTTCATAGGCAGCCTTATACATAACTGCATCGCTTATGACAATAGTATGTATCGTTAGACCATACTTGCTTTGAAGACCAAGATTACCATCCTGTCTGCCCATAAATTCGGGCGTGAAGCCAGCAGTAAGCTTACCTCCATAGGCAGATGGTATAAAATACAAAGAAGCCAATAATATAAGCAATGCAGGTGCTATTTTCATGGCAGTGCCTACTGTCTTAAAACTTAATCGCTGTGCCCGTGATAGCAAAAAATCAAATAAGAGCGCTAACAGTGCAGCAGGAATAGCCCCTGTCAAAATCATATTGGTATTATTTAAGGAAATACCGCCAAATATAAATTCACCCAAGCCACCGGCAGCAATATAAGACGCCAAAGTCGCTACGCCCACATTAATAACGGTAGCGGTACGAATTCCTGCTAATATAACGGAGGTGGCTAACGGTAGCTCTACACTAAATAATGTTTGCCATTCGCTCATACCCATCGCTACAGCAGCTTCCTTTACAGCAGGGTTTACTCCCGTAATACCTGTATAAGTATTGCGAATAATTGGTAGTAGAGCATATAAGAATAGAGCTACAATAGCTGGTTTAGCGCCAATTCCGAGGACTGGGATCATAAATCCCAATAAAGCAATACTTGGTATTGTTTGTAAAATACCTGCAACACTTAAAACGGTTCCAGATAATTCTTTTTTACGTGCAATGAGGATTCCTAGTGGCACACCAATCAATACAGCCGCAAATAGCGAGATAAAAGTAAGCCCAATATGTTGGAGCATTTGGATCAATAGTTTATCAGACTGCTCCCACATAAAATTCAAAAGAGTTTGTTGTTGTTCATCCATTGGATAGGGTTCTTTTATATTGATAAAAAGCAGCCATCAGTTGTTCGAATTCAACAGTTCTAAATTCATTTTTTTGGTGATGTAAGATGCATATAACTTCTACTTCATTGAATTTGAAACTTTCTAAACCTGTCCACAGATCCGTTTCGGCAGATAATGTATTCATTTGCTGCTGATTATTACCTGCTGGTAGCCAATTCCATAGATCGAGCAGTTGAATTGTTTTAAACTCCAACGATAAACGTTGCTCTTTTAAAAAGTCGCTTACAAAAGTGTTGATAGGTTTAAACAGTAATTCGGTAGGTGTGCCGGCTTGAACAATAGCCCCTTTATCCATAAGACAAATACGGTCGCCAAGTTCAAATGCCTCTTGAACATCATGCGTCACCATGATAATAGTCTTTCTCTTCAATTCGTCTAATGCCTTAAATTCATCATGAATTTTTGAACGAGTGACATTATCGAGTGCACCGAAGGGCTCATCCATTAATAAGAGGGGTGGATCCGCTACTAAAGCCCTCGCTAGTCCTACACGCTGCTGTTGCCCTCCGCTTAACTCATGTGGATAGGCTTGTAAGTAGTTAGGTGAGAGGTGAAGTTTCTCCAATAGCTCTCTTATTCTTTTCTCTGTTCGTCTTTTCTCCCACTTTAATAATTGTGGTACGACGGCGATATTTTGCGCTACCGTAAAATGTGGAAATAAGCCGTTATTTTGCAAGACATAACCGATACTTCTTCTTAAAATGGTCGGCGACTGATGCATGACGTCTCTACCGTCAATATAGATTGTACCGGCGCTTGGTTTTATGAGCGTATTAATCATCTTAAGCGTCGTAGTTTTTCCACATCCGCTGGGGCCAAGTAATATAAGGTTTTCTTCGGCCTTTACTTCGAAAGAAATATCCTTCACAGCATCGGTGTTACCGAACGATTTGCTGACATTTTGTACTTTTATCATATAATGGTTTAGTCTTCTAGCATCATAAAAAGATTATTCAAAGACTCCGAATAAAGCGGATGGGCAAATACGCAATAACGTATACGGTCGTACGTTATATTGCCTTCCATAGCCATTTGTAACACCGACATGATCTCGCCGCCCTCGGCACCAAGTATGGCTACTCCTAATATCTTTTTTGTTTTAGTATCCACTATAGCTTTCATAAATCCACGTGTGTCACCAGTTTCAACCGCTCGCGCCACACTGGTCATTGGTAGCTTGGCAATTTTTATTGCTAATTTCCGTTTCTTAGCTTCGTTTTCACTTATTCCAACACGCCCTAAAGGAGGATCTGTAAACATGCAATAGGGGATTGGTCTGTTGTTGGCTTTATAGTTTTTATTTTCTAGAAGATTTCGATAAACAATCGTATAATCATTGTAAGAAATGTGCGTAAATGCCGGGCCACCTTTCACGTCTCCCAGTGCATAAACTCCCTTTACATTTGTTTCCAATTTACTATTTACTTTTATATAACCCTTATCATCAAGCTTTACACCAGTTGCCACTAAATTCAATGTTTCGGTTTGTGGTGTACGTCCTGTGGCAACTAATATGTGACTGCAGGTGATCTCTTTTTCCTGCTGACGTTTTTTGACAGTGGCTACTATTTTTTTCTTATTGTTTTGTTTAAATTCAATTGCTTGTGAGTCCGTCAGTATATCTATACCTTCATGCATTAATATTTTTTGCATTTCTTCAGAAACGTCCTCATCTTCATGTGGAATAAGTCGCTCTGATTTTTCAAGTATTGTTACTTTACTTCCAAATCGGCGGAACATTTGGCCGAATTCCAAACCGACATAATTGCCACCGATAACTAGCAAATGCTCAGGTGCCTTGTCTAAATCTAAAATGGTAGTAGAGGTGAGGTAATCTGTTGTTGCAAGTCCTTTTATCTTAGGTATAAGCGTTTTAAGACCTGTATTTAAAAATATAAGATCAGCTTTAACTATTTTTTCTTTACCGTTATTTAGTTTTATAGTGATTGTTTTGACATCTGTAAATGTTGCTTCACCGAAGATGAGATCTAGGTTTTTCGTTTCTTCCAGGGCCTTTTGATTTCCTTTTCGTGCATTTTCAACGATATTATCTTTGCGCTTTTTTATCTGCTTCATATCTACCCGGTAGGCTCTTATAGGAACACCTAGATCTGCGCTCTTCCCGGCAGCGTAAGCCGCTTTTGCTGATGCTGCCCAAGTTTTCGTTGGTGTGCATCCGTCATTTATGCAAGTACCACCAATCAATCTTTTTTCAATAAGTATCACCTTTTTTCCTGCATTGGCCAGTTTTTTAGCTAATGGGACACCAGCTTGACCGGAACCAACAACAATTGCATCATACTGCGTGATTTTCATACGTTGGTTTTTTTGTTTAATAAATATCTTTGGAAAAACCATTAACCTTACGGTCAATATTAAAATAGCTCACTTGAAAACACTTTATTTTCTAACAAGATAGCCTTGAAATGGTTTTTAAATAATTGGTTGCTTGCATGTAGTTTAAGAAGTAGGCCAAAGATTTTTTAGTTTGCGTATAAGGATAATTTGACCTGTATGGTAGGCTGTGTGATCGATAATCAATAATGCCTCGAGAAATAGGCTTTGACCAGTACCATAATCAAATGGTTCTAGTAATTGTACTTCATGCCGAATAATGAACTTTGAGAATTCTTCTTGATCTCTCTTTATTTGGGTAATTGTTTGTGTCCACTTTTCCTCATTTAATGGTTGTTTGTCCTCAGGCCAGTATCCGGCCGGCCATGGTGGAGACTGATACTTCTCATTTCTTGAAAATTCAAGTATATCATATTGTGTGATGCGAATATGTTCTGCCAATTGCCATATGGTATAAGGAAATTCATTTTCCATTGAACCTGCTTGTTGCCATGTAAGGCCGTCCAATGCTTCAAATACACTTACGTGAGCACCGCTTTGGTTAAAACGATCCAATAATTGATCACGTAATACTCTCGAATAGTTGATTTTCTTTTTAGCGTTTTCCATATCTCTTATTGTCAATAAACTGTTTCATCTTTAACAGTGTGGATATTGGATTGTTCTTGCAATATAGTAGCAATATACAAGATTTAGTTTGGCATTATCCTTGTTCTTTTTTATAGAACTAAGTTATGAGTTACTGTTATTTAATACTTGTCTTTAAAAAAAAGATAAAATCACTTTTAACAGTCGAACTAATCAAAAAGCATTTAACTGATATGAAAAAGTTTCTTTATAATTCGTCCGCAGATCTAGATAAGTTTCACTTGAAGTTAATCATTAGTTTAATTCTTTCGACAGCATCTTTTTTCTTGTTTCATCAAGTTTTTTTAAAGTTTCGTATCGATTACATCGTTATATTATCAATTTGTGTTGTTTTAGGAACCTTTGTTTATTTGCTTATGTTAAAGTATTTATGGAAAGTAAAGTCTTAGCTACGTTTGCTTACTTTCTTCTTCTCGTTCCAAGAAATAAATATTTGTTCGCACTCTTTGCATGGAAAAATCTATAGCTTATTTACATGTTAAATTCTACCACAGAAGGGTTAAAAGCGAGTACTCGGTGTCTCAAATTTATAACAAGACATAGTAAATACATTGTGAATATCTTTAAAAAGCCTTATTTCATGAATTCAATTATTAGCCTTCTTTTAAAAAAGCATATCGTTTTTCCCGATCAATTTAACTATTTAAAAAAACAATGGCTTTTCACTGCGTTCCTAGTTTTTGCATTTGGATCCTCTTTTGCTCAAACCACGGTAAATAGCTTGTTTAGTGATCACATGGTTTTGCAACAAAATACCAAAATACCAGTTTGGGGAACTTCAAGTTCGAGCAATAGCGTAAAGGTAAAGTTTAATGGGCAAGAGATGACCGCAAAAGTTACTAACGGTAAATGGATGGCTACATTGCAGCCAATGCCTGTTGCAAAGAACGGGTTAACCATGGAGATTTTAGCTGATGATACGATTCGGATTCATGATATATTGATAGGCGAAGTATGGCTTTGCAGTGGGCAATCTAATATGGAACGTCAACTAGGGCCTCGTCCGCCACAGCGACCGATCGAGAATTGGGAGAATGAGAGAGATAAAGCTAATTATCCGTTGATCAGAGAATTTTATGTTCCTCGCCTTTATGCTAAATCGCCACAAAAAGATGCGTTTGGAAAATGGCGTGTATGTAGCCCCACTACTGTCGTTGATTTTTCGGGTGTAGGATATTTTTTTGCAGAAAAATTATATAAACAACTTAATGTACCCATTGGTATTTTGTTTTCTGCTTTCGGTGGTACCCCGGCTGAAGATTGGACGAGCAGGGCTGCATTAGAGAACAACCCAGAATTAAATAAAATCGTAAAAAATTATGTTGAAACGATGAAAGCAGATTATAAGCCTCGAGGCCAATGTCTTTCAGGCCTGTACAATGGTATGATTTATCCACTGCTTCCGTTTGCGATAAAAGGAGTAGCTTGGTACCAAGGTGAATCTAATAATAGTAGAGCGGCGCAGTATCAAAGTGTACTCAGTAATATGATAAAAAATTGGCGCCAAGATTTTAAACAAGGTGATTTTCCCTTCCTTATTGTACAGATTGCACCTAATAAGAACATGAAGCCTGAATTGCGAGAAGCTCAACGTTTAGTGGTAGAAGAGGTGCCTAATACAGCTCTTATTGTAACGACAGATTGCGGCGATGCCGACGATATACATCCAACAAATAAACGTCCGGTGGGAGAGCGTTTGGCGTTGGCAGCAAACGCCTTAGGCTATCATGGAAAGAATGAGTATCGGGGACCCGTGTGTAAGTCCCATGAGGTAAAAGGAAATAAATTGTATTTATATTTTGAACATATTGGCGCCGGTTTAGTTGCAGGCAGGAATAAGGGGCAGTTACAAGGATTCGAGATTGCAGGTGCCGACGGAAACTATCGGTTAGCTGAAGCAGTTGTACAAGGATCTGCAATTGTATTAAGTAGTCCGCATGTACAAGAACCCAAATCCGCAAGGTACGGTTGGGATAATGTTCCTGATGTTAATCTTTATAATAGCGAAGGCTTACCTGCGTCACCCTTTATAATAAGGAATTGAATGCTATTACAAAAGGCCCGGCTAATGTCGGGCCTTTTGTGTTAATTTTTGATCGCCTTAAGGTCAAATCCTATTACTACATCTTTGCTAATCGCCCAATTTTCAGGGCTTCCCTCCGTTTTATAGTTAATGCCCCAAGCGCTCCGGTCAATGGTAAACTTGGCCTTTGCTGTTAACTCATTGTCTGTTACTGCTACTTGCGCTGGGAAGGTGATGTTCAAAGTACTATCCTTTAAGGTAAGATTGCCACTAATAACATTAGTAGCACCAGGGAGCAAACTCTTTTGCTGTGTGCTATCGTACGGTGCAACCGATGTGATCACAAATTTAGCGGTTGGATATTTTGTCGCGTCAAAAAAATCGGCACTTTTTAAATGCCCTTCCAAATCTGTGTGTTTTTTGTCTGCTTCCGTTACAGACTTAGGGTCTACTTGTAAGCCGGTCAAACTGAACTCTAGATCACCAGCAGTTATTGCTCCATTTTCTGCAGACAGAGAGCCGTTGGTGACTTTGATAATTCCAAATCTTGGCGCTAATCCACCTTTATGGGTGGCATTCCAATCAACGCGCGTTGTTAAGGTGTCAATCTGATAACTGTTGCCGCTCGATACTGCGGCTTCTTTCTTTTCCTCGGTTTTAGCTTGATCGCTTGAGGTACCGCCACATGCTGCGAGAAGTAGGAGCAGGGCAAATGCTGGAATCATTTTCTTCATAGAATGCTTTATTTTAAAAGTCTATAAAAGTAGTAGAATTACACGATATTTAAAAGTACTTTGAAAAATCCTAATTCAGTGTTAACCGAAGCAATTATTCAAGCTTGTTGGCTGCAGTTGTTTAAACATTGATAATGTGCTGTTGCAAAGCATTGCTAATGTACTTGAAAGGAGCCAAATAATAGCTATTCACAACTAATATTGTCACAATGGCTTCTAATTTATTATATTTATCACATGAAAATTTCCTTTTTGCCTATCACATTGCTTCTTATTTCGCTAATGTCATGTAATCCATCAAAGAAGTCATCCATACCGATAGAAGGAACATGGCGATTGGTGTCCGCTACCACAATCAAACAGGGGGTTAGTTCCACAACTGATTATACAAAGAAATCTAGTATGATAAAGATAATCAACCATTCTCATTTTGCCTTCTTAAGACACGACGTAAACAGTCCGAAAGACTCTTCGAATCGTTTTGATGCAGGTGGTGGCAGTTATACGCTGAAAGGTGATATATATACGGAACATTTGGATTATTACAGCAATCGAAATTGGGAAGGGAACACCTTCAATTTTACCGTAAGTATTAGTAATGATACACTTATGCAAAAAGGAGTGGAAAAAGTTGAGCAGGAAGGTGTCGATCATGAAATCATCGAACGATATGTTCGGGTTAGATAGGCTGCTAATTAAACCTATATGAAATGATTAAACCAATTGTGCAGCTTTCATTTAAACCTTTCTTATTTAATATTAAGGCAACCAAAGATGGCATGTTCAGGGCGTACAACAAAAGAACAGGAGAACTGCTGCTGGAAAAAACACTTCCAGCAGCAGGTTTCGCTACTCCGAGCACTTATGAAGTTGGTCGTAAGCAATATGTAGTAATAGCCTGTGGAGGAACCAAGTTAGGAATGTCAAAAGGCGATAGTTACGTTGCTTTTGCTTACCTTAGTAATAGCGCTTGAATAATGTTCTTTTTTAAAGATTCATGCCGCCTGACGCTTCAATCCGTTGTCCATTAATCCATCGTGCGTCATCCGTACATAAAAAGGCGACCACCCCCCCAATATCATCAGGAAGCCCTACGCGTCCAAGTGCTGTAACGTTCGCTATCTGCACATTGACTTCTTTATTATCTCGTACGAGCCCCCCACCAAAATCGGTTTCGATGGCTCCTGGAGCAACTACATTTGCTGCAATCCCACGTGCACCCAACTCTTTTGCTAAATAGCGTGTAAGGGTCTCAATTGCACTTTTCATGGAACCATAAGCCGAGGAACCCGGAAAAGAGAAGCGTGCAAGACCGGAAGAGATATTGATGATACGTCCACTATCATTCATAAACTGTAGTGCCTTCTGTGTTAAAAAAAACACACCTTTATAATGAATATTCAACGCAGTATCAAATTGTTCTTCTGTCGTTTCGGAGAAAGATGCGTGAAGACCAGTCCCTGCGTTATTGATTAGAAAGTCAAAGTGTTCGGTCTTGAAAGTATCTTTTAAGACCGTTTTTACTTCATTAAAAAAAGCATCAAACCCCTTAATCTCACCTGCATTTAATTGTATTGCTTTCGCTTTTTGTCCAAATTGTTCAATTTCCGAAACAACAGAAAGTGCTTCCTCTTTTTTGCTATTGTATGTAAGGATTACGTCAAACCCCTTTTCGGCAATTCGGAGAGCCATATTTTTTCCCAAGCCACGGCTACCACCTGTGACTAATGCGATTTTATTCTTTGTCATCATTTTTTATTTATTTGATAAGACAAAGGTCATATAAATAATGCTCAAGCTGTTTGCAAAAAGCAAAACAATCGTTGCAAAAATCAAATTATATTTATTGTATTCTGAAACTGTTGGGAGAAAAGGTTGTTTGTTTTCTGAAAAAATTGGAAAAATGAGCTACTTCTTCAAACCCTAAAGAATAAGCAATTTCTGAGATATTCCAATCGGTTTGTTTTAGTAATATTTTGGCTTCCTGTGTAATTCGGTTACTAATAATACTAGTGGTGGTTTTGCCTGTGTTTTCTTTGAGAACTTTGTTCAAATAATTGACATGAATAGCCAAACGATCGGCATAATCTTTAGCTGCCCGCAAATGCAAGCGTTGCTGCGGTGATTCTATTGGAAACTGCCGTTCCAATAATTCGATGAATAAAGAAGTAACCCTTGAAGCTGCATTATGTGTAGGATGCAATGCACCGGCAGGTTGTAATTTTTGTCCGTAATGAATGATTTCCAATACATAATTACGTAACAGATCATACTTATATACATAATCTGAAGACAATTCTTTATTCATCTTCATGAAAATACTTGTAAGCTCTTCTACCTGTTCATTTGTAACCTGAAATATAGGAAAGCCACCGGGTTGAAAAATAGGTAAGTCTTCCAGCACCACACCGCTTTTATTGCGAATAAGAAATTCATCGGTAAAAACACAAAAGTAGCCAGTCTGATTTTCGTCTTCTGGTACCCAATGATAAGGTACCCTTGGCGTGGCGAAGAGCAATGCGCTTTTTTGAATATCAATTACCTTGTCGGCATATTCAGCCCTGTTTTTTCCTTGTATTAAGCTGATTTTATAATAAGCTCTTTTGTTGTAGGGCATCACTGATCTTACCTTAAGCTGTGCAAACACTTCTTTGTAGCTGAATACGTTGAAATGCCCGATTTCCTTTGCTATCTCTTGGGGGATATTAGTAGCTATCTGTTTGTAAAATTGCTCAAGTGTTGTGTTTTCCATATCGAAGAGATTTGTAAAAATCAAATATAAAGAACGGATTTGAATTGAAAAATTAAATCACAACGCTGTTCAATTAATAAAGCCCTTTTTTCTCCTTTTGTTCCCATGAATGAAAAGGTTTAAGAAACTTTTCATCGTGATAAAGTTCAAAAGAAATCTTTCTCTCAGCTATCGATAACGCTATTTCCTCGTAGATAAAGGCGTCATCGAAGCCAGCAGCGGCAGCGGTAAATCGCGTGCACGCATATATTACGCGTGTTGGTCTCGCCCAATAAATAGCACCAAGGCACATAGGGCAGGGCTCACAGGAGGCGTAAAGTGTACAACCTGTTAACTGATATGTCCCGAGCTGCTCGCATGCATTTCTTATAGCAACGATTTCAGCGTGCGCGGTAGGGTCATTACAGGACGTAACTAAATTGGAGCCGCTCCCTATAACTTTTTCATTTTTTACGATGACACATCCGAAAGGTCCTCCTTTGTTATTGATCACACCTTCGGTAGCAAGATCAACAGCTTGTTGGAGAAATGAGATGTCTTTTTGAGTAATCATAATGCCCTATTATTTAACTAATTTATGATTTTCTTATAAATGTTTCTTACTGTGCAAAAGCGTGCGCTATTGTGGAACGGTACTTTGCATCTTTCTCTTGAAATTCAATGCTTCGCTTATAGGTATCGAAAGTGAAAAATATCTCCCCAGGATTTGATGATTTTTGATCGAAGAACAATTTGAAACTATTCGTAGAAGATTTATCGAGATTAACGGGTTTTTTATTTGAAAAAAATGCCAGAGGTTGGATAGGTTCTGTTTTCATTTTGTCAATACCGTTTACATGCCATAGTTGACCTAAGGCTGAAACAAATAAGTCGCTTTCCATTCCCGATTTCTTAAACGTTACTGACCCTGTCTTGAATCCATCTTTTTCATTTACAGACCCGTCACTGTTAATTCCAGCAGGGATAGTTTTGTTAACTTCTACTATGAACCCAACTGTATCGTTTAGATATAATCCTTTCGCCACATAGGAAATGGACGTATCTCCTTCCACTTTATCCACTATACCAAGGAAAATAGAGGAGGGATTTTCAGAATTTCTGACAATAGGCACCAGTTTCGTGGTTCCCCTATTAGACTCACCTGATGTCGAAGCATTGTTGCAAGATGATAGGAGGGCAATTGACAATAATATCGTCATTGACGGATTTATTTTTCTTCTTTTAATCATTATATGCTTATTAATAAGAGTTAAATATTTTGTTGCTCATAATACTATAGCAACAACAACGAAACTTAGACTTTGTTGTTGCTATTCTACTACTGGCATTTCTTGGTTATTTCTACCTTATCTTGTTGTCTTTACAGCCGGTATTAGCGTTAAGTTCGAGAGTGGATGCAAACGTACGTCAAGAATTCTACAATGAATGATTGTATTCAAATCTTGATAAAAAGATAAGAAATTTTGATAAGTGTTTATTTGACATTATATTTGTGCAGGTTTATAATTGGTTAGCAAGTCTTCGTTCTCCCCGTTCAAAGGCTTGCTCTTTTTTATTCTACTATTGAAAACATTGGTTTTTAAAATCCTTTTGATTGATTTGCTCAATCGTTTTTTGCAAACAGCAAAATATTATTTTTATTCATTCGACAGCTTTGAGTTGGCCGTTGGCTCTTATGCTAAATGTAACTTTCCAATTGCTTTCTTGTAGAAATGTCAGAGAATTATTGATGGGTTTGTATCCTATTTTAGGATTAAAAATTAGGCGATTTAAAAGAGAGGGTGGTTGATCATAAGATCTTTTATGGGTTTTCTTGTAAATTATGAACAAAATGAACAAGGAAAAATGTAAGATGTTTCGCGTTATTTATAATGAATTTTTAAGCTCATGTAACCATGTGAAGAACATTGTCATTTGAAATAAAGAAAATGTTTGACCTAAATGTAAAATAGAATTTTAATTGCTATTGGACAATTTTTCTAACCTTAAAACCTATAGCCATTGTGTTTACAAAAGATGCTATAGCTGTGTTAAAACGGTATATGATATTCAATGAATATATAATATAAATAATCTAATAACTATCTATAACGAGTTTTTAATTATAAAATAATTATGGCAACCGAACCTTTCTTAGGAGAAATCATGATTTGGGCTCCTAATTTTGCCCCTAGAGGATGGGCTTTTTGTCAAGGACAACTATTAGCAATTAGTACAAATACAGCACTTTTCTCCTTACTTGGAACTACTTACGGGGGAAACGGTACTACGACTTTTGCTTTGCCAAACTTGCAGGGGCGTACGATAATAGGCCAAGGGCAGAGTCTAGGTGGTTCCAATTATACAATTGGACAAACAGCCGGAACGGAGAATGTCACCTTAACAATAGCTCAAATGCCTATGCATACCCATGTAGCAAATTTTACACCTACATCTGGCAGTGCATCTGTTGGCGTTTCGGCAAATCAAGCGGAAACACATACACCTTCTGCTTCAAATAATATTTTAGGAGCGCCTTATGATCCAAACAATGCAGCGGCTTTGTACGGTTTTATCAATCAAGCAAATGCCGGCACGTTGGTCAACTTAGGCGGTGTATCGGTAACAGGAGGGGGCACTGTAACAGTTGGACCGGCGGGTAATAGCTTACCGGTGAGCGTAATGCAACCCTATCAAGTGTTGAATTTTGCAATTGCATTGCAAGGTGTATTTCCTTCAAGGGATTAACATTCTTGCAAGAAACATGTCAAATCTATCATGCGATTCACTGATAGTTGAATAAAAATCCGAAGAATCCAAAGTGACGTTGATTTTTTAATAGATTTCTGATTCCTCGGAATGATCGATAGATGGTCATTCAATTCTTTTGACATCCTCGTTTTATATTGATATGCAAAAGTTAAAGATCGGTTTTCTGTTTCCTTATTCAGGTATATTCAGGAATCTCCGTAATGATTTCAAACAAGGTGTTTTACTGGCATTTGAGCAAATGATACCAGCTTGTCAGGTGGAAACTGTTGATGAGTTTATCCAAACAGGAGGGCAAACATTTGTTGAAAATGCTTTAAACAAGCTTACCTTATTTGATGCTGTCGACATTGTAATTGGCATTGTTGGTACGAAGGTTACCCAAAATTGCTTAGAGATTATTAATAAACGTCAAGTACCCGTTATCATTGTTAATTTAGGTGGTTTTGTACCCACTTATCAATTTCGCTCTGATTACCTGTTTTATACCAGCCTAGATCTTTGGAAAAGTGAGTGGGTGATGGGTAAATGGGCGCAAAAACAATATGGAGCTAATCCCTGTGTGAGTTTATCCTACTATGAAGCAGGATATAATATGCACGAATGTTATCGCTACGGCTTGCACGCAGCTGGTGCTAAGTCTGTGAAACTCAACTTTATTAAAGGCATGACTGCTTCTCCAGATACCTTACCACTCATCGATCAATTGCAACAGTTAATGCCCAATCATACACATGGGATGTTATCTGGGAAAGAAGGTGAGCAATTTTTGTATCATTATCAGGAAAAGAAAATCATATCTCGTACGGCTTTAAGTGTTAACCCGTTTATGGTCGATGAGAGCTTGGAAACGACTAATCTGTTCGCAGAAAATTTAACCAGTGCTGTCACATGGACCTATCACTTGGAAACTGCTGCTAATCGACTTTTTATAAGCGCTTATGAAAGCAAATTTAACCGACGTCCTATTGCCTACAGCATGCTGGCCTATGAATCTGGTTTATGCGTAGCGATGGCCATAAACGCGCATGAGGGCAGAAGGATATCACAGCATTCGCTTGCCACGGTATTGAAAAATGCAACTTGTTTGGGGCCTCGCGGTGAAATTAACTTAAAAACAACTTCTTTTTGTTCTGATCACCCCGTGTACATCCGTATATCGCAGATCAGTCGTGATACAGGGTTAATAGAAAATAAAATAATTGACCAAGATCCTGGTATTAGCTGGGAGCATCCTGAAATGCTGGAAGCAGCTTATCAAAATGGTTCAGGTTGGCAGAACCCTTATTTATGCGTTTAGACGATAATTTTTAACAAAGTATATATGAAATACTTTTACAACAGAGATTTTTACAACTATTTCATTATTCTCTTTTGGCTTTCTTTATTCAGCCTTACCGTGAAAGCGCAAGCATTAATGCCAGGTGTCTATGATTGGGAGAGTTTTCCGGTAACAGTTCATGCAACAAGTACAAATACAGTGCCAGCCACTTGGGAAATCGGTAATGGTTTTACGGCTGTGACTACTGGGAATGGTAATGGCAGTCAGATTAGGGTGTTGATAGGAAATAGTTTAAGTACAAAGGTACTGCGATATGATGCGCTGGCAGGAGCTCAAGCCATATCCGCTATTTTAAAAAGCACTTCTGGTGCCGATTTTGGTATAAAACAATTTAACATTTGGCCTAGTCAAAACGAAGCGCAGTTACTCGCGATTTATGTGAAAAGAGATGGCGTTACTATCGACACGATACAACCTTATTATCAGCCCACCACACCTATTCATAAAATCACAATAAGCGCAAACGACTATCCATTCTTAGCAAATATAGATGAGCTCGAAATATTTAATTTCAGCGCGGGCATCATGTTAGATGATATAGAAGTTGTGATCAACCAAGCACCCATTGCCATTGATGATGCTGTAACGGTGACAGAAGATATACCTGCCACGGGTAATGTATTAACTAATGATAGTGATCCAGAAGGAAATGCGCTCACGGCTTCATTGGTGACAGCGCCTGTAAACGGCACGGTGGTGTTGAACGCCGATGGCAGTTTCACCTATACACCAAATACGAATTACAATGGCTTAGATAGCCTTATCTATCAGGTATGTGATAATGGCACACCATCTTTATGCGATACGGCTGTGTTGAGATTTACTGTTACAGCAATAAATGAGGCACCCATTGCCGTTGATGATGCTGTAACGGTGACGGAAGATGTGCCAGCAACGGGTAATGTATTAACTAATGATAGTGATCCGGAAGGAAATGCGCTGACAGCTTCGCTGGTGACAGCCCCTGTAAACGGCACGGTGGTGTTGAACGCCGATGGTAGTTTCACTTATACACCGAATGCGAATTACGATGGCTTAGACAGCCTGATCTATCAGGTATGTGACAATGGCATGCCCTCACTTTGTGATACGGCATGGGTACATTTTTCAGTTGAAGCAATAAATGATGATCCTACGTTCGCCGGTTTACCGGTATCCATTACCATTGATGAAGATGAAAGTCCAGCTTATTTGAGGAATGCACTTTCCGACGGAATATTTGCTGATGTTGATGCAAGAAACAATGAGGTTAGTTTAACTTTGCATGTTGATATGGGCGTTATAGTATTCGCAGCCAACGGAGGAATACCGATTACCATCTCTGGAAACGGTTCCTCTACAGCGGTGATCACAGGAACGGCTACAGCTATTGAATCTTATATAAATATTAATTCAAACATAGCTTATCTACCAGAAAAAAATGCAACAGATCCTGTTACAGTTTCTTTATCGGCCAATGACAATGGACATATGGGCACTGGTGGGGGCGGAGATGTGGCTTTAGGGAGTTTTATAATTAACATTAATGCCATAAACGACGCGCCAGAGGGGGTTGATGACGAGGCAGAAGTAGAAGGAGGCACACCGTTAAGCGGCAATGTCCTAACAAACGATAGCGACCCTGAAGGAGATGCCCTCACGGCTTCCCTAGTGACAGCGCCAGTTAATGGTACAGTGGTACTAAATGCCAACGGCAGCTTTACCTATACCCCGAACGCAAATTTTAGTGGCTTAGACAGCTTGATCTATCAGGTATGTGACAATGGTACCCCTTCTTTATGCGACACGGCGACTGTTAGATTTACGGTTACAGCAAATACACCATTACCCTGTGGTTGGGCGATGACGCAAAATTCTGGTACTTCTGGTCCATGTGTTTTATGCAGTGTTACTAATCCTGGGCAAGCTGTTGATGCAGATAAAGATACCTACTCTAGGATACAAATACCAGTGGGACTAAATGCGGGCGAAGTATTCCAGATATTGACGTTCACGACAGTTTCCACTACGAATGAAGTATTCCGGGTTGGATTGAGTGCAGATATGCCTTTGACGGATGCTAACTTACTAAAAGGACTTACATTGACATTCTATAATGGTGACACGCAAGTAGCGCAATACGGTGATGTCACAGCGTTGGATTTGGACGCTGCGAACGGCGAAAATCCTGCTGAGTTGTATGTCGCTCCCGGTGCAGCTTTTGATCGCGTAAGGATCGCACTCGTCGCGGCGAATGCGGACCTTAGGTCCATTCGTATTCACTATGCGCGGATAGCGCCACCAATTGCAGTGTTGGATCAAACGCAGATCGATATTTATGAAGGCGGAACGGCAACTTTTACCGTTCCTGATCCAGTACCAGGACTAACCTATCGGTGGTATTCGGAAAGCAACGATTTGCTCTATACCGGATCGAGTTTTACCACGCCAGTTCTTGCGGATACTACCACGTATTATGTCGAGACAGTGAATGCCGCAGGCTGTGCGTCACGTATTCCCGTAGAAGTACGGATATTGCCTCCGGCTCCGCCAGCGCTGACAACTAGTGCCGGAACAAGCACTTTTACCGAATCGGTTGATGGCAACCCGGTATCGATTGCGATCGACGATGTTTTAACGATAGTCGATCCAGACAATAATACCTTAGTATCCGCCACTGTTATGATAACGGATAATTTTCAGTCCGAAGACATACTGGCTTTTGTGAACGACGGGACCACAATGGGCAATATAACAGGTCTTTATGATGCAACTACGGGCACATTAACACTTACAAGCGCTGGTGGCACAGCTACATTGGCACAATGGCAAGTTGCGCTGCGGTCGGTCACCTACAGCAATGATTCAAGGAATCCCAATACGACCGATCGAACCGTCAGTTTCCAGGCAAATGATGGAACAAATAATAGCAATTTGGCGACAAAGACGGTCGCGGTGGTGGCAGTAAACACGCAACCTAGCGCGGTGGACGATGAGGTGGAGGTACAGGAAGATATGCCAGCGACAGGCAATGTCCTGACCAATGATAGTGACCCAGAGAGTAATGCGCTGACAGCCTCGCTGGTGACGGCCCCGGTGAATGGAACGGTGGTGCTGAATGCCGATGGCAGTTTTACCTATACACCGAATGCGAATTATAATGGATTAGATAGCTTGATCTATCAGGTATGTGATAATGGCATACCTTCTCGATGTGATACGGCTAGGGTAAGATTTACAATCAACGCGATCAACGATGCTCCAGTGGCAGTAGATGACGAGATTATTTTAACTGAAAACACCCCGGCCAGAGGCAATGTCCTGACCAATGATAATGATCCGGAAGGAAATGCGCTGACAGCTTCGCTGGTGACGGCTCCGGTGAATGGAACGGTGGTGCTGAATGCCGATGGTAGCTTTACCTATACACCAACTGCGAATCTTATTGGATTAGACAGCCTACTTTATCAGGTCTGCGATAATGGTACACCTTCCAAGTGCGATACGGCAATAGTACGGTTTGTCATTAATGCCGGAAACCCTCGGATAAATACTGTAAATACAACTACGTCAAATGGTTTGTATAAATTAGGAGATGAAATAAATATAGCACTTGTCTTTAACCAAGTGGTGACTGTTCAGCCATCAGGAGCCACCCCATTGCTCGCATTAAATACAGGCTCATTGAGTAGGGATGCAGACTATGTTTCTGGATCAGGTAGCGACGTGCTAATGTTTAAGTATACGGTGCAAGAGGGAGATACTAGTGCCGACTTGGATTACCTGTCAACCACCGCATTAAAACCAAATGGTGCAAGAATAAGGAACGATGCCTTGCTTGATGCAGAGCTCGCTTTACCTACAGTAGGGGGAGCAAATTCTTTAGCTGGCAAATATGATATCGCTGTTGATGGAATTGCACCGCTCTCCACTTCGGTTGTTGTGCCAAGTAATGGATATTACAGAACAGACGATTCATTGACTTTCACCGTGAATTTTAATGAGCCCGTTGTAGTGGGTAGTACAGGTGCCGGCCCTTATTTGAGTGTGACTATTGGAGAAACTGTCGTGCAGGCACCTTATGTCACAGGATCTGGAACGAATGCGCTTACCTTTACTTATATGGTTCAAAATGGGGATTTAGATTTAGACGGGATTGCTTTGAACGGTTCTACTGGTAATAACGAGACTATCCATGATGCCGCTGGCAACCAAGCCTTTGCTACGTTAAATGGCGTCCCTAGCACAGCAGGAATCTTCGTTAACACCAGACAACCAAGCGTTACGCTTTCTACCACGGCTAACTCACCTGTAAATGGTCCATTTACTGTAACGGCAACCTTCAGCGAGGCTGTCACCGGATTTACACTTGGAGATATAGTAGCGAACAACGCAACGCTTAGTAACTTACAGACTGCCAATAATATCTCCTATTCATTTTTGGTAACACCTTCCGTTGGGGGAACTATACAGGCCGCTATACCGGCTGGTGTAGCCGTTAATATTGGCAATAATGGGAATATTGCTTCCAATATCCTTAGTATCCAATACACGACAACCATCACCGGTGTTACTTTGGAAGACAGCAGTTTTGTCTATGACGGTACGGTGAAGTCGCTGGCCGTAACAGGTACATTGCCCGAGGGTACTACGGTAAGTTATGTAAATAACGAACGTACCAATGTAGGCACACAGGAAGTCACGGCAACCATCAGTGGTGCCAACTATGAAGATCTGGTGCTGAGAGCAAACCTGAGCATTACCAAGGCGGTCATCACTGGTGTTACTTTGGAAGACAGTAGTTACGTGTATGACGGCACGGTGAAGTCTCTGGCAATTAGTGGTACCTTGCCCGAGGGTACCACGGTAAGCTATGTAAATAACGAACGTACAAATGTAGGCAGGCAGGAATTAACGGCCACCGTTAGCGGCGGTAACTATACCGATCTGGTGCTGACAGCAAACCTAAGTATCACTGAAGCTACCATCACAGGTGTTACTTTTGAAGACAGCAGTTTTGTGTATGATGGTTCGGTGAAATCGCTGGCCGTAACAGGTACCTTGCCCGATGGCACAAGTGTAAGCTATGCAAATAACGAACGTACCAATGTAGGCGGGCAGGAAGTCACCGCCACCGTTAGCGGCGGTAACTATACCGATCTGGTGCTGACAGCAAACCTAAGTATCACTGAAGCTACCATCACCGGTGTTACTTTGGAAGACAGCAGTTTTGTGTATGATGGTTCGGTGAAATCGCTGGCCGTAACAGGTACCTTGCCCGATGGCACAAGTGTAAGCTATGCAAATAACGAACGTACCAATGTAGGCACGCAGGAGGTTACAGCCACCATCAGCGGTGCCAATTATACCGATCTGGTACTGAGAGCAAACTTGAGCATTACCAAAGCGACCATCACCGGTGTTACTTTGGAAGACAGCAGTTTTGTATATGACGGCACAGCGAAATCATTGGGAATAGCCGGTACGCTGCCAGCAGGTACCACGGTAAGCTATGTAAATAACGAACGTACCAATGTAGGCGGGCAGGAAGTCACAGCCACCGTTAGCGGTGCTAATTATGAAGACCTGGTGTTAACAGCAGACCTGAGCATTACCAAGGCGATCATCACTGGTGTTACTTTGGAAGACAGTAGTTTCGTTTACGACGGTACAGCAAAGTCATTGACAATAGCCGGTACGCTACTAGCAGGTACCGCGGTAAGCTATGCGAACAACAGCCGCACGGATGTGGGTACGCAGGAAGTCACAGCCACCGTTAGCGGTGCCAACTATACCGATCTGGTGCTGACAGCAAACTTGAGCATTACCAAAGCGACCATCACCGGTGTTACTTTGGAAGATAGTAGTTTTGTATATGATGGAACGGCGAAATCGCTGGCAATTAGTGGTACCTTGCCCGATGGCACAAGTGTAAGCTATGCAAATAACGAACGTACCAATATAGGCACGCAGGAAGTCACAGCCACCGTTAGCGGTGCTAATTATAAAGACCTGGTGCTGACAGCAAACTTGAGCATTACCAAAGCGACCATCACCGGTGTTACTTTGGAAGACAGTAGTTTTGTGTATGACGGTACGGTGAAGTCTCTGGCAATTAGTGGTACCTTGCCCGAGGGTACCACGGTAAGCTATGCAAATAACGAACGTACCAATGTAGGCGGGCAGGAAGTCACAGCCACCATCAGTGGTGGCAACTATGCCGATCTGGTGCTGACAGCAAACTTGAGCATTACCAAAGCTACCATCACCGGTGTTACTTTGGAAGATAGTAGTTTTGTATATGATGGAACGGCGAAATCGCTGGCCGTAACAGGAACTTTGCCCGATGGCACAAGTGTAAGCTATGCAAATAACGAACGTACCAATATAGGCACGCAGGAAGTCACAGCCACCGTTAGCGGTGCTAATTATAAAGACCTGGTGCTGAGAGCAAACCTGAGCATTACCAAGGCGGTCATCACTGGTGTTACTTTGGAAGACAGCAGTTTTGTGTATGACGGCACGGTGAAGTCGCTGGCCGTAACAGGTACCTTGCCCGAGGGTACCACGGTAAGTTATGTAAATAACGAACGTACCAATGTAGGCGGGCAGGAAGTCACAGCCACCGTTAGCGGTGCTAATTATAAAGACCTGGTGCTGACAGCAAACTTGAGCATTGCCAAAGCGACCATCACCGGTGTTACTTTGGAAGATAGTAGTTTTGTATATGACGGTACGGCAAAGTCATTATCGATTGACGGCACCTTGCCCGAGGGTACCACGGTCAATTACGATAACAATAGCCGCACGGATGTCGGTACGCAGGAAGTAACAGCTACTGTTAGCGGAGAAAATTATACTCAATTAATTCTAAAGGCTAACTTAAACGTAAGGCCTGTTGAGCGTAGTATCGATTTTGCAGCATTGCCTGAGAAGACCTATGGTGATAGTGATTTTGACGCCCATGCCACGACAAATAGTGGGGAGTTAATCAGTTACAGCAGCAGCAACACGGGTGTAGCGACAATTAGTGCCGGTGGCCGCATTCATATCATAGGGGCCGGTGAAACAATCATTACAGCTACTGTTCCAGAAAACGTTAACTATAATAATAAACCAACCGTAAGCAGGAAACTAATTGTGAAAAAGGCTGCTCAAGAAATCAGCTTCGCTGAGCTAGGTGAAGTAGCCCGTGATGCTGGAAGTGTACCGTTAGTGGTAAGTGCTAGTAGCTCATTGGCTGTAAAGTTAGAAGTGAATGATCCACAGGTAGCGACCATTTCTGGCACTAACCTTACGATACTTCGTTTGGGTACGGTAACTGTAACGGCTTACCAAGATGGAGATGCCAATTACGAGGCCGCAAGTCCGGTGAGCATCACAGTACGTGTTAAGGATGACGTAGAAGAGCTTCCTATAAGAGTGCATAAAGCACTTTCTCCAAATGGTGATGGTATTAATGAGTTCTTGATGATTGAAGGTATCAAAGATTATCCAGATAATAAGCTTACGATTGTAGATCGGAATGGGATGACCATCATAGAGATGGAAGGATACAACAACGAAGATAAGGTATTCCGTGGTTTTGGCCCTGGAAATAATCCGATTCCAACGGGCACCTATTATTACTTGCTAGAAGTGAAGATTGATGGGAGCTGGAAATATAAGAAGGGTTATTTCGTAGTGCGTTACTAGATGTCTGCAAAAAAGACAGTAAAGAATTGAATAAAAATGAGATATATAAAATCTATATCAGTTATTGCAGGTCTGCTGTTGGTTGTTTTCATAGCAAACGCCCAACAAGCATTGACCTATAACCAATATGCAAATCAACCAACTGCACTGAATCCAACAGCAAGTTTGCTGCGGCCAGATGGTGAGGTAGCATTGCTCGGTCGTAAACAATGGGTGGGACTGGAGGGAGCTCCAACTACTTATTGGATGACAGCCCATCTACCTTGGCGACAATTCGGCGCTACAGTTGGTATCAATGTACGGCATGAGAGCTTAGCGATTGAAGATGCTACAGAATTGAGCGCCTTCTTAGCCAAGTCGATTCGGATTTCAGAGAGTGAGTATCTAGCAATGTCCATGAGCTTGGGGATTAGCCTTTACAATGGTAATTTTAGTCAGGTCGATCCGCAAGATCCTGCATTTCGTTCAGATATTCGAGAGAGCACCGCACTGATGGGTTTTGGCGTGTTGCTTTACCGCCCGGATGTTTATTATGCCGGCTTTTCAATGCCGCGTTTGGCTCTTTCCGATTTGGGATCTGGTGGCCAGGTGAATCGACAATATAACTTCAGCAATCAATATCATGCGATGGGTGGAGTTGTGCTCCGTTTGGACGAAAGCTTTGATGTAAAGCCAGCCTTCCTTGCAAGCTATGTTCCGGGAGTTCCACTGCAAGCCGATTTGTCAGCCGTGGTATACGCAGAGAAAACTTTCGGTTTGGGAATCAATGCGCGGACTAACAATGACTTATCAGCTATGGCTGAAATCATGATCGGACCATTAAAGGCCGGTTATAGTTATCAGTTTAACTCGAACGATAATCCTTTAAAGCGGAGGATTGACAATGCCACTCATGAAATTGGCATAAGTTACCGGCTTGGAAATAGAAAAGCAGGACTGTTATAGGCGTTCAAAACAGTAAGATATTTAAAACACAAGCGTAAGGCCAGCTACTTTTTGTGCGCCATAATTAGCATTACCGCCGGTATTAATCCCAGTGGGAAACCGCTTGGTTCCAATATGATACTGCATATAAGTACCCACAGTAGCAAACTCCATCCCAAATAGCGAGGGAGTCGATCCCTCATTTGAGCTGCACGTGTAATCAGTAATCCCAACAGTAACAGGGGAATCATAAAACTACCTGGTAACGCCCAAAATTCAAAATTTAATTCGAAAGCAGCGAGCGTTTCAGGATCCACATGATCCCAAAGAGCGCCGGATATCCATGCACCCCAGCTATGGTAACTAACTACACTCCAGAAAACAAAGTGTAATAAACAGATACTCACAAGCATCCACCCAGCCCATTTGTACAAGCGAGCAGCTTTAGCCGTTAAGGGCTCTTGCTGTGAAAATAATGCCTGGTTATTCATATGTTAATTTTTATTATAGTTTAAACTAAACCCTCATGCTCAAAATATCTTTAACCGCATATTCAACTTTAGGAAAAGAGAAGGTAAAACCACTGGCAAGCAAATGTCGAGGTAGTACCCATCGGCTTTTTAAAATAAGCTCTGTTTCCGTAGCTATTAGCCAGGCACCAAGTTCGAGCAACCAAGTGGGAGAGGGGAGGCCAAAAGGAATACCATATGCTTTTCTCAATGTGCTCATCAGTACTTTATTTCTAACGGGTTCTGGCGCAGTGCAGTTAATGACCCCTTCAAGTTCTTGATGTTGCATAATCCATTCAGTAGATCTGGCAGCGTCTTGCTCATGTATCCAAGAGACGTATTGCTGGCCGTCTCCCTGTTTTCCACCTAAACCACATTTAACAAGGTTTAACAATCGAGGAAAAACTGATTCCTGTTTGCCTAGCACAATTCCCATTCGCAAAGCCACCTTTCTGGTATTAGGGGTATTTATTTCAAAAAAGGAACTTTCCCATTTCTGACAAACATTTATAGAAAAACCATAACCGATCTCCCCAGTGTCTTCATCCTGGGGTCGATCTTCCGCATGTCGGTAAATTGTTGCAGATGTAATATTTATCCAAATCTTTGGAGGATTTTCCATTGCGGCAATGGCCTTACCAAGCAATTCGGTCGGAACCGTTCTAGAGCTGATAATCTCTTCCTGATTTTTCTTCGTGTACCGACAATTAACATTTTTGCCGCACAGATTTATCAGCATATCTGCTGTATCAAGACAATTCTTCCAGGCTCCTTCTGTTTTTCCATCCCAATTCACTGTTTTTACATTCCCCTCATCTGCTCTATTCTGTCTACTTAGTATGATTATTTCTTCAGTAATTGGCCTATAATATGCTGCTAAAACGCTGCCAAGGTAACCGTTACCTCCAGCAAGAACTATTTTTTTGTATTTCATTTTTATTATATAGAAAAGACGTCAAAAAGAATCAAATGATTTATAGTACATTATAAATTATTAATGGGCTTGTTTAGTATGCTGCTGTGCTCTATTACGCAGTTTGAAAAAAATCGTAAGATTTAAGAAATGCATTCCGCCAAGGATGAGAATGATCCAACCGATTTTATGACTCAGTACTTCTACTACAACCTGGATATTGGGAATAGTTCCGGCTTCTTTCAAGGCTAAAGTCATGTATCCAATATTTATTAAGTAGAATCCTACTACCAATAGCTTATTTACACTATCTGCTAATTCCGTATTACCGCGGAAAATGTCTACCAAGAAAATTCGGCCATTTTTAAATAAAACGTTTGCAACCCAAATCGTTAATGCTACGCTAACTAGAAAATATACAATGTAAGTTAAAATAAAGTAGTTCATGATTTTAATGTTTTATTATTTATGTTTATTGAATTTTCAGTAAAAAATGAAAGTTTATGTTAAAAAAATATTCTACTTGAATATTTTAAAGATCGTGCCCCAAAACCAATTCTCTTCTGCTTTTAGCATCGTATCTAATGTTTTATCTACATTTTTGGCTAACTTATTTATATCAGTTACCGATTTATTAAATGTTTTGTATTCAGCATTATTTTTATTTCCCTCAACCTTTGATAGTTCATCCAGTATTTTCAAAACTGGGTCTAATTCTCTTTTCCTCCGTTCTTTAGCAACTTGGCGCGCAATATTCCAAGTGTCTTTATCTGCGTAAAAATATTCTTTCCGCTCGCCTGCCTTATGCTGTTTTTCTACAAGACCCCAACTAATTAGGTCTCTCAAAGTCATATTGGCATTTCCTCTGGAAATGCTTAGGGATTCCATGATTTCTTCGGTTGTCAGCGGTTCTGGGGATATGAGTAGTAAAGCATGTACTTGGGCCATGGTGCGATTTATACCCCATTCTGATCCCAACTTACCCCATGCTTCGATGAATTTTCGTTTTGCTTCTGCTAGTTCCATGGCTCAAAAGTATTAATATTTATTAAACTTTCAAAATATTTTGAAAGTTTAATAAATATAATGGTAAAAAATAATGCTATTGCTTACAGTCGATTGGTACTGGAAAAATAAAAAATGCCCCTGCTCGTAGTAGATTTTTGAAGAGAGGATATATCTTTGGCAAAGAGTTATCGCTAACTTTTTTAAGAAGTTCCCAATTAAAAACCAAATTGTAAATAAGTTATGAGAGCGCAGTTACTTAGCATGCAATTAAAATCTATTCAATCTTTCAGTGTACGTAGAGATCAGGAACCTACTGTTAACAATTGGTGGCACTTTCATCCTGAGTTTGAACTTATCTGTATCATACAGGGTACAGGCACCTTATTGATCGAAGACCGAGCAGTACCTTTTTACGATGGCGATGTTTTTATTATTGGTCCAAATCAGGCTCACTATTGTCGTTTCGATGATGTATTCTTTATTGGAGATAATTGTCAACAAGTTGATGTAAAGGTAGTCCATTTCAAAGAAGAACTATTTGGCGCCAAATTCATGAATTTGCCCGAAAATGCGAAGCTAAAGTCTCTTTTGAAGCAATCGGAAAAGGGAATCAAGTTGACAGGTGCCAAAGGGCAGTTAGTGGGGAGGATGATGGCTACGGTTCTAAAATCCGAAGGGGGCCTTCAGTTGCTTAGATTAATTCGGATCCTGCTGGAAATTGCCGGTGAAAAGATAGAGTTTCTTACCAATATGGAGCCAAGCGGCAGTTTGGCTTTTTATCAAGCAGAGCGTTGGAAACATATACATGAATATGTTCAGCAACACTTTAAAGAAGATATAAAAGTTTGCGACGTGGCATCGATCGCAAATTTAGGTGTAAGTTCCTTTTGCCGTTTTTTTAAATCACTTACAGGTCAGACATTCACCCATTTTGTCATTAATATGCGAATCCAGGAAGCTTGTAAGCTATTGAAAGAAAACTCAATGAATATTAAGCAAGTCTGTTTTGAATCTGGATTCAGAAATTTTACAAGCTTCCATAAATATTTTAAAGCAATAGCCGGTATGAGCCCGCTTGCCTTTCGACAAGAGGCTGTTAAGGCGACCAACTAGTAAGGTATTTTGCTATTTATGCAAAATACGCTTAATAAGATATCAATCTGAGGTAACTACTGTGATGCTCGTTCCTCTAATTTTGGGTGTATAAACTTAATATAACCAATAAAACTAAATCACAGTAGGATGAATAGAATTCTTAAATTCATGATCCTTGGATGTATCATGGTATACGCCTTGGCGTCTCAGGCCCAACAAGGGACCGAAATCCGGGGAATTGTGAAGGATGAAAGCGGAGCACCCATTTCAGGTGTGACCGTGACGATCCGCAAAACAGCTCGAACAGTTGCTACAGATGCCCAGGGCCGGTTTACAATTGAAGCTTCCCCTTCAGACATATTGCTATTCTCTTCCATTGGATATGTAAAACTCGAAGAGACGATCGGTAACCGTAAGGTTGTGGAAGTGCGTTTAGTGACAGAAAATGCGGCTTTAGATGAAGTAGTCGTGGTTGGCTATGGTACACAGCGGAAATCCGACCTCACTGGTTCTGTCGGCACCGTGAAGGCCGATGCCTTGCAGGAACGGCCGACATCTTCATTGAGTCAAGGTTTGTCAGGTCGTATAACTGGCGTAAACGTATCATCTAATTCCGGCAGACCAGGGGGGAGAGCAAATATCCGAATACGCGGTGCAAGCTCAATCAGCGTAAGTAACGATCCACTATATGTGATTGATGGGGTAATTCTTAATACAGCTGGTCTTCAAAATGGGAGTACACCGATCGATTATCTCAACCCCAACGACATCGCTTCCATCGAAGTATTGAAAGATGCTTCGTCAACAGCTATTTATGGTGCTCGCGGTGCCAATGGAGTCATTATGGTGACAACAAAAAGAGGAACGTCTGATGGCGGTAAAGTGAACTACGATCCGGATTTCAGCATAGGTGTGGCACCTAAACTGTTACCGGTGCTCAATGCAAAAGAATTCTTGGCAGTAGAAGAAATCGCCTATGCAAATGCTGCTAAATATGATCCTGTAGGGTGGGCTACAGGAACCAAATATGTGGATCCCCGTACAAAAAGAACAAACCCGCTACTTTTCGATGAACAGGGAAACCCCTTGTATGATACCGATTGGCAAAAAGAAGCCTTTCGAAAAGCCTTTACACAAAATCATCAGTTGAGTTTTACCAACGGAAATGAAAAGGGAAGTTACGGTGCCTTTCTGAATTACCGTAATGAAAATGGCATCGTATATGGATCACAGCAAAAGAGATATGCAGGTCGATTTGTTTTTGATAGTGATATTAAATCTTGGTTAAAAGTAGGAGGGTCGCTGGGCTACACCGATCAGGATGACAAACAAATAGACCAGTTAGGTGGCGGTGGCATCACCATGATTCGCCAGGTGCTGGAAGCCCTACCGATCATACCAGTAAGATACGCTGATGGTTCCTGGGCTAGCAATAGAGATTATCCGGGAATGGAAGGAGGAGACAACCCCATCCGTGTTGCAGATGAGCGTTTGTATTTTTTGCGTACACAGACCATGCTCGGTAATATGTATGCAAATATCCGACTGAGCGACGATTTAGAATTTAGATCTACAATAGGGACCAACATCATCAATCAGCGGACGGATTATTTTGCGGCAGCAGGCTTGCAGTATATTTCCAATAATGGTGACGCATCTGTTACCAATAACAAGTTTACTTCATGGCAGTTTGAAAATTACCTGACTTATAAAAAGACATTTGCCGATATACACTCCTTCAATGCTATGGCAGGGATATCATGGCAGCATGTTAATCGCTTCGAGAATATCGCAAGGTCGCAAGGCTTTACTGATACCTATTTTGAGTTCAATAACTTAGGAGCGGGGGCCACGGCACTTACTCCGAGCTCATTTGCGAATGCTTACGGACTCAATTCGTACTTTTCCCGTTTAAATTATGCATTTCGTGACAAGTACTTACTTACCTTCACTGGGCGTATCGATGGTTCATCTAAATTCGGAGAGGCTAATCGATATGCTTTTTTTCCTTCGGCGGCCTTCGCTTGGAAAGTTTCCGATGAGAACTTCATGCGGAACCAATCTCTTATTTCAAACCTGAAATTTCGTGCAAGCTATGGTGCTACTGGAAATTCCGAGATTCCGGAATACCGTGCCTTGGCAGGAATGAGTAGTTATGATGTCATCTTTGATGGATCCCGTCAGGTGGGAATAGGTGTTGGCCGTATGTCTAATGAAGCACTGAAATGGGAGAAAACACATCAGGTAGACATGGGCTTGGAAGTGGGATTATTCGCTAACCGAATAAGTATGGAGCTCGATCTTTATCGCCGAAAAGTCAACGATATGTTGTTAGATTCACCGCTGCCGAACAGTAGCGGATATACCAGTATATACTCCAATATCGGCAGTATGGAAAATAAAGGAGTCGAGTTTGCGCTTAATACTACTAACCTGGAGCTAAATAATTTCTCATGGAATACCACCTTTAGCATTTCCATAAACAAAAATGAGGTATTGGCACTTTCAGGTGGAAGCGATATCTATTCCGGAGCAACCGTGATCCGGGTAGGAGAGCCGGTTGGATCGTTCTTTGGAAGGAAACACCTAGGCACTTGGTCTACCGCTGAAACAGAAGAAGCCAAAAAATATAATATGCTGCCGGGTGATGTTAAGTATTTAGATTTGAATAGTGACGGTGTTATCAATGACCTCGATCGCACAATCATTGGCCAGTCTATCCCAGACGGTTTTGGTACCTTTCTTAATACCTTTAAATATAAAGCATGGTCGTTAACGGTCGATCTCCAATTTATGTATGGAAATAGTGTGTTGGATCGGAGTATCCATTCGGCAGAAGACCGACAGGGTATTGCAAACAGCTATAAAACGGTATTGAATGCGTGGACTGAAACCAATCAAAATACACCCATAGCACAGATACGGCCTATCAATGCTTATTACACCACCAATAACGATAGCCACAAAGTAACAAATGCCTCCTTTATTAGGGGTAGAAACCTGCTTTTGGCCTATATATTTCCAGCAAGTATTTCCTCCAAGCTGAAACTGGAACGCTTAAGGATATATGGATCGGTACAGAATTTTTTTGTGGCAACCAAATACAAAGGATATGATCCAGAGGTTTCCAATTCCGGTGCACCATTTGATCAAGGACTTGGGCTGTACGATTATCCACGGCCACGGGTATTTATGATCGGTGTAAATATCGGATTATAATTAATGGCAATTCAAAATTACGCAAGATGAAAATATTATCGATAAAGTACGTGCTGATGGCACTATGGACAACAACAATTGTGTTGACTGGTTGTTCGGATTTTTTGGACGAAGCCGATCCGAGCAATTTTACGGAAGAGAATTATTTTACTAAACCAGAACATGCCACCAGTTCCATAAATGCAATTTATGCGTCTATGCGAGATCCTTTAGAAAGCGGCTTCAATGGTGGAGCGTGGATGATGACCGAATTTGCAACCGGTTTGGCCGCCACAGATCTGGGGCAAGCGGTGAATAGTTACTTTGTAAAAGATCTCAACAATACGTCCGATAACACATATGGCCAAACGTATTGGCGCGCATACTACCAAGGTATTGCTAATGCCAATCTTTCCATTGCCAAAATACCTCAAATTGCGATGGATGGTGATGAGGCTAAGAGATTACTGGGAGAAGCCCATTTTCTAAGGGCTTGGTATTATTTCCATTTAGTTAGGATGTTTGGACATATACCTTTAATTACAGAGCCAGTTGCGCTACAATCCGAGCAGTTAAGACCAGCTCCTGCCGAACCAGAGGCAGTATATAATTTCATTGTGGAAGATCTTAAAGCAGCCGAAGCAGCTGGACTCCCGTGGAGGGATGCTTCGGGACGAGTGAACCTAGGTGCTGTAAAGTCCTTATTGGCTAAGGTGTATCTTACAATGGCGGGCTATCCGCTGCAAAAAGGGGAGGCTTATTTTGATCTGGCAGCCAAAACAGCGCAAGAGGTAATCAGTTCCGGAGAGTTTAGCCTCTTTGCCAATTATGCCGCTCTACATGATCCTGCTAAGAAAAATATAGAAGAAAATATTTTTATGATTCAGTTTAAAACGCAGATTCTCCCTTCAAACTGGCAAGTATCCATTATTCCCTATAATAAAAATATTTCTCAATACGCTGATGAAACAGGAGGCATTTACGCAACGGCAGATTTTGTTAAATCCTATGGCAGCGATGATCTACGTGCCAAGGAAAAACAGTTCTTTTTTACGAAGTTCACCCATGAGGCAGACCGGAAGAAGGAGGTCGATTTAGGTGGATATTTTATCTATAAACACTTCGATATGGTAGCGCAAACCTCTACAGCAAATAGTGATCTTAACTGGCCGCTTATCCGTTATGCCGATGTACTGCTCCTATATGCAGAAGCCTCCAACGAGGTCAATGGCCCTACTGCTGCTGCGTATGATGCGGTCAATGCCATACGAATGCGAGCAGGGCTACCCATCCTGAGCGGTTTGTCGAAAGATCAACTTAGAGAGGCGGTGTGGAAGGAGCGTTGGCACGAGCTATGTTTTGAAAACAATACCTGGTTTGATATGGTTCGCCTCCGAAAAGCCTTCAATGTAAATACTGGAAATTTTGATGATTATATAGGACATCAGTTTTCTTACGGACCTACATTAAAGGAGCGCGAGTTGCTGTTTCCTATTCCCACGTCTGAGATACTCAATAACCCGAACCTTGTTCAGAACAAGGGCTATTAATCTTGATGCTTAAAAGACTGCTGTGGGTTAGACCTGGCAGTCTTTTTTTATTTTTATTTGTCTTTTTACCCAACAAATATCTCAGGGTATTGTCTCGCTGCCATCAGTATTAAATTCATAGAATCTGTTACCCAGATTTTTCCGTCTTCAACCATGCGGAGGACTTCTGGCGCGGGTAATGTAATCACTTCTATGTTTTCAGTAACATCAGGTTTTTGTACTGAATTAAATTGAGCATCAAACAGTATGTAGCCATAGGTTACTTGTTTAAGTTTGGTAGGATTAATAGCAAATTTACAAATGAACTTCAAATTTGCCTCAGCTGTCTTAATTCCACATTCTTCTTCAAGTTCCGCTACGGCCGATTGTAGCAGTGTTTTCCCCCTCTGCTGCATTCCTCCGGGGAGTTCCAATAGAACCTCACCCAAACCATGTTTGTATTGACGGGTAAGCACCACATGATTATCAGATGTGATTGCCAGGATCTGCACTACGTCTCCTAAGGGCGATAAGAAGTAATCGTCAACCACTAACCCATTTGGCAGCTGTACTCTTTGTTTACGTAACGGATACCATACGCTTGGCGAGATATCCTCCTCTTCTAAAAGAATCCAAGGTTTAATTAAATCAGACATGTTGTAAAAATAAGTATTTCAGAAATTTATTTACCATTTCTTTTCATGGCTGCTTAAGTTATTATAAAAGCCCTTAAGAATTGCTATCATAAGTCCTTACTCAATTATAGCAAGCTTATTAATGTCACGAACCTCAATAATAGATTTCTCGACGTTGCTTGTGATACATACAATCATTGCACTAGCAACCTGGTTCAATGTACTGGCCGTGTTGGGAAAAAGCAGTTTCAGGAGAGGGAACAACCACCCAATGTATTTGTACAGCGGAAGGGCGTGTTTTTGCCCTTTTACTGGTTTCATGAATCCGGGTCTGAAATTATAGCTTTTTTTGAAGGGAAGTTTCATCAAGGTGTTTTCCGTTTTTCCTTTAACGCGTGCCCACATTGATCTACCATTTTCGGTACTATCTGTGCCGGCGCCGCTCACATAGATAAAAGTCATTTGTGGATTTTGGTTAGCAAGTATACTGGCAAAATGGATTGTTGTTTCGTATGTTATAAGCGTATAGTTTCTTTCGGACATTCCAACGCTACTGACACCAGCACAAAAGAAACAAGCGTCATATCCTTGAAGCATAGCATCACCTTCTTTCAATTCCAAGAAATTCGGGACAATGTATTCCTTTAACTTTGGATGAGATAAACCAGTTGGTTTTCGACTTACACTTAATATTTCGGCAATCTCAGAATGGTTAAGACATTCTAATAAAACGCCTTCACCCACCATACCTGTGGTTCCTGTTATGATAATCTTTTGTTGTTCCATTAGTGATATTCTTATGATGGCCTGTATAATGGGTGTGTGCATTAACGTTTATATTTCAACGAAAGCCATCAGTCTTCCATTAGCGAATATACGTATTTCCATTCGATGTCCTGTTTTGGCTGAAAGTGTAGTAATACGCTTGTAGACCTTTTGTAGTTGTGTCGATTTTACGTTGTAGTTATACAGTAGATTCCTAATGCTAGCTTCGTGCGCAAGACCCAATTATCTTTGCAACGTACATTATTAATGATCAAAAATTACGAATAGATTATTATTCAAGTAAAATTAAATATTAATTATCAGGAAGTATGAAAACAAAATATTTGTGTTTATTATTTGTGCTACTATGCACCATCCATTTACCAGCTTTTAGTCAACAGCCTGAAAACGTAATAACCTTAACGATAACAGATGGCACGACGAAATCACCGCATACCTATCCGCTAAATAGTATGACATATTCTTGTTCAAACACCGCTTCGGATAGTACGGGTAATAGCGCTTATGACACACAAGCTGTTGTTATAGAATTTAAAAACAACTTAGATCAGTTTTTACTGAAGTGGATGGCTGGAAAATTGAAGCGAACTAAAAGCAGCATCAGCATAAAGGATAAAGGTACTGGGAAAATAGTCAGGAACATTTCCTTTGAAAATACATTAAGAAGCGCTAGTTCTGAAAGTTTTTCTGCAGGTGATCGCAATTATTATACATCTGCTCAAGTAACCATTTATACAAATAAATTGATTATCGATGAGGTTACAATGGAAATTTTAGAACCCGTAAAAGATAAAACGGATAAAAAAGCAAGCAGTTTAACCCATGCCTTATGAGAAATAATAGATAGTTCGACATACAAATTAAGATCTGAAAAATGTATTATTATAGCCATGCATTTTTTTGTGCATGGCTATAATATTTTATTTCATATTAGCATTCGCCCTTTACAAGACTACTTATTGAAATCAGGATAGGGGAAGCCCTTACCCGTTTCACAAAGAAATTTCAGGCTCCGGAAAAAAAGTGCCCAGTCATAGCTGCATGAGGCAAACTCCGGAGTATAGCTCTTCCAGCCATCATGATGAAAGAACAATGTACACCCTTTGCGATGAGGCTCGAGTTCGAAAGTAAGCGTCGTACCTATCCACTCTTCAAAGGCTTTAACACAAAGCCATTTTACTTTGCTATATGGTTTAAGCTCTTCGATTTTCATCTCTTTAAAGTAATCAGGGCCAAAGGCAAACCGTAGACTACTACCAACCTCTGGTTTTGCGATGGTATCCGGTGTCCACCAGCCTGCTAAACCTTCTTGGGTCGTAAGCACTTCATACACTTTTTCAACCGGTGATTCAATAAGTAATCTGTGACAGATACTTTTACTGTTTTGTTGATCCATTGCAACATGCTCTTCGGGCACTTTTGCTTCCAATCCTTTCCCTTCAACATCCTTCGGCGTGGCCCTGCCTTTACCGGTCATAATAAGATCCTTTAAACTGTCCTGAATATAATGTGTCCATGCGTCATGGCAAATCTGAAAACATTCATAGGCCGGAACGAGACCCTGATGGGTAAACTTCAATATTGTTTTGCCGCCTTTTTCAGATAATTCAAAGATCACATTTGTATCTTTCCATTCTGTTTCATCTTTAGTGAATTTGAAATAATTATCCAGCACATGCCAAACTACTTTTTCGTTGGGTATCATTTCGGTGATCTTCATTTTCGTCCGATGTACATCTTCGTAGTGATATCGAAATTCACTATTGAGCTTATCTGTATCTCCATCAATATTTTCCGACCACCAACCGCGTACATTATTAATGGCATCAAAAACTTTTCTAGGTGTTGCGTTGACCGATAGGGTCGTACTGAAATCTTTGCTTTTCATAATCTTAGCATTTTTGTTAAAGAAAACTTTCTTGCACCTCTTCGAGATGCTTTTACAATTCAAAGTTAACGACATAAATACACCGAATAGGGGTGTTAAATAGACTTTGTAGTGGGTTGATTTGGACAAGGCAATTGTTTAAATTTGTATGACAGATAGTAGTGAACGCAGGCTCCATGGGGCCAATTAAACATAAACTATTTACAAATGAAACATCTTACCATATTAGTACCCGATGTACAAACCGCGAACAGCACGATCGCTTGCATTGTTGGCGCTTATCAAATTTTTACTGGTGCTAACAACTACTGGGAAAAAAAGGGTAACAATCCCTTGTTTAAAATTGAAACGGCAGGGGTAGCAGAAGAGTCATCATTTATTAATGGGTTGCTGACCATAAAACCACAGGTAAACATTTCTTCCTTAAAAAAGACAGACCTCATTTTGATCCCTTCACTAAACCCAGAATTTAAGACGGCTTTGAAGGGGAATGTATTGTTGATCGATTGGTTTAGAGAGCAATACAAAAGCGGGGCAGAGGTAGCCAGCATGTGTACTGGCGCCTTTATGTTGGCGTCGTCTGGCTTGCTTGAAAAGAGAAGCTGCTCCATCCATTGGAATTCCGCAGATAATTTTAGATCGTTATTTCCGGGCGTACACTTAAAAACAGAAAAATTAATCACCGATGAACATGGTATTTACACCAATGGGGGTGGCTATTCGTTTTTAAACCTGCTGCTATACCTGATTGAAAAGTATTACGATAGGGAAACAGCCATTTATTGTTCCAAAATTTTTCAGGTTGAGATAGACCGGCAAACGCAATCTGCTTTTACCATATTCACAGGGCAAAAGTCTCATGGGGATGATGTCGTAATACAAGCACAAAAATACATGGAAGACAATTTTTATGAGAAAATATCTGTTGAAGATCTCTCAAAAAGATTCGCTGTAGGTAGGAGAAACTTTGACCGGCGATTTATAAAAGCAACCGGCAATACGCCTATTGAATATTTGCAGCGAGTAAAGATTGAATCCGCAAAAAAAGCATTTGAAACCACACGTAAAACCATTAATGAAGTTATGTATGAAGTTGGTTATTCAGATGTGAAAGCCTTTAGGGAGATCTTTAGAAAACTAACCGGCATTTCACCATTAGATTATAAAAATAAGTATAACAAAGATATCGGTAACGGAATATATAGTTAGCTAGTTGTTTTTCGTGTGACTCGCTCAATTATCGGCATTCGCCTATCTGTTGATAATAGTTTTTATAAACTACTTATTAATAGTATTTTGTGAATACTTTATAAATTTAAAATTAGCGTGTCTCCGGATTTATAGGTTTGCTGTTTCGAAATCTAATAGCCATTGTTTTCTCCATATACCTCCACCATATCCCGTCAATGAACCATCCGAACCAATAACACGATGACAGGGAATAATAATGGAAATTTTATTCATACCGTTGGCATTCGCAACCGCTCTAACACTTTCTGGTTTTCCTATTGTAATTGCTTGCTGTTTATAGGAAGCACTTTTTCCGTAAGGAATAGTTTGTAAAGCCTTCCAAACGCTGTTTTGAAAATCCGAGCCCGGAGTATATAGAGGAACGGTAAAGTCCTTTAAATTACCAGCAAAATACCGGTTGAGTTGATCTTCCAAAGTATTAAAATGTTTATTTTCACCTTGAACAATGGTTGCATTTAATACTTTAGATAAATATTTAAATTCTGTTTCAAGCATTTTTCTGTCTGTGAATTCCAACAAACAAACTCCTTCTTCAACTGCACAAGCATACATCGTTCCCAAAGGTGTTTCCAGTCTTTTAAGGTCAATAATTCTTTGAGACTTACTTTTTCTAGGTGAAACGCCAAATACATTTTTAAATGAATCACCAAAACCGCTTAATGATTCAAAACCAGTTTCAAACGCTGCATCGGTTATTTTTTCGCCATTTTGTATTCGTTTAAAGGCAGTATTCAACTTAAACATTCTTTGATAAGCTTGAAAGGTGATACCATGATTCTTCAAAAACCACCTTCTAATAGCATTTGGTTCTATTCCTTTTTTAACTAAGTCGTAATCTTTGAATTTTAGATTCGGATTTTCTTGTAATTCAGCTATTAGTCGCACAATGTAGTCAGGTGTTCCATTCAGTTTTTCTAAAGGGCGACATACTTTACAAGGACGATATCCCTTAAGAATCGCTTCCTTAGCATTATGAAAAAATTCAACATTCCCTCGTTGAGGCTTTCTTGCTGTGCAGGAAGGCCTACAAAAAATGCCGGTCGTTTTCACTGCTGTGAAGAATAATCCCTCAAAAGATTCATCTTTATCTAAGCAGGCTTTATACATTGTGTCAAATGAGAGTGAGAGTTCCATCTTGTTCTATTTAATTAAGGTCAAAATTATAGAAGTCAAATTTGTTCTACAACCGAAAAATTGACAGGTATTTTTTCTGTGAAGATGTAATAAGAGCCATTGATAGATAAGACGTTCATATTGCGGAATGATTAAAGTTTAACGAAAATGTACGAGTGCCGATGTATACTTAATCATAACTATTTTTCAAAGCACTCATGATCGGGGTTGTGCTTGAAAGTCAACAATTTATCGAAGTCGTTTAGCAGAGGTTGAATAGTTTTGCAATCGGTCTGCCTATTTTGTATAGCTTCCGGCTGTGGATTATTTGAGGCGTGCGACCGTGTTGTATACTTCTTTTCAAGACATAGAACAGGCTTTTCTTTTACAATATAAAAACGTTCTTCCGTTATACTATCTTTCGTGGCACCTTCTGCCGCCTGCCCAGCTTCAAAACTCCAAGAGACCTTGTTGAGATAAGCAAAAAATACTGCGTCATTGCTTATAAAGTATTGTTCGGTGGCAGAATGATGGTCGTGTTCATTATAACTGTGTTTGATCAGAGATAGTTTTCCCTTCTCCGAAAAATAAGTGATCGTTCCTGACCTTTCATTGTAGCAGTTGTATTTAAACGATACAGAATCCAATAGCTTGTTTTGCAGTTTATCGACGGTGAAGGCATAAGCTTGCTTAATTTCTGATATAGATGATGGATTGATAATAACATTGTCTGAATTTATGCTGGACGCAGATTTGCTATCACTAGTACGCTCTTTTAAAGAGGCCTTGTTTGACGACGTCTTCTGTTGCTGACATGATATAAAAAAAAGACAAACAAGCAGATAAATCAATTTTTTCATGCCGTGTTATAAATTGGTTTATTTATTGAACAAATTGAGCAAGCTTTTGGTTTGTTGAAAATCTGGTTTATGCCTTAAGGATCGGCGTTTTATGTATATTTGAGTGTTATCTGCAAGTGAACTAAATAATGATGCATAAAGAATTTATAAATAGAGCTAGCAAAACTTTTGAACTTGATGAAAATGTAATCGGTCTGGCAGTGGGTGGGTCTTGGCTAACGAATGAAATAGACGAATTCTCAGACCTTGACCTGCTTTTGGTGACTAAAACCAAGGTTTCCGGAAATAAGGAACTAATGATTGAATATGCAGAACGAATGGGTGATTTTCTTTCTGGCTTTACCGGAGAACACGTTGGCGAACCAAGACTATTAATTTGCTTATTCGACAATCCACTTCTTCATGTCGATATAAAATTTTTAACGCTAGACGAGTTTAACTCCCGAGTTGAAGACCCCGTAATATATTTAGATAAAGAAGGAGTTCTCCAAAAAGCCATTAACCATTCAACTTTTAAGTTTCCATATCCTGAATATCAATGGATTGAAGATCGGTTTTGGACGTGGATTCATTATGCTCTTTTAAAAATAGGTCGTGGAGAATATATGGAGGCTTTTGATTTTTTAAGCTTTTTAAGAATGACGGTTTTCGGACCATTGTTGCATATTAAAAATGGAAACCTTCCGCGTGGGGTACGAAAAATCGAAACGCAGCTACAAAAAGAAGACTTCGATCGTATAAAATTGACTATTTCAACATATAACAGAATAGATTTATTGAAAAGCTTAAGAAACGCAGTGTCCCTGTATAGAGAACTTAGGGCTACATTATTTGATAAGAATGTAGCCCTAAGAACAGAAACTGAAAATAAAGTTATGTTGTACTTTGACAAAATTGAAAAAAGACGATAATGTATACATTACTTCACCCTAGTTTAGAGCTGTTTTATCTTAATTCATAGCAGGATTTGTCCGGTCAGCTGTCAATTCCGGTAGGTATGTTCGCCAAGTGATGAGTTTGGTTTTCAATTCCTTAACCACATCCGGATGCGATGCAGCCACATTGTTGGTCTCATACTTATCTTCCACCATATCGTATAGCTGCACGTTATCTTTCTGATAGTCGACAAGCAATTTCCATTTACCCGACCGGATAGCAAGATTCGGACTTTTGTCCCGCCCCTTAGGATAATTAAAGGCATAATCGTTCCTGCCATATTCCCAATACATGTCCTTGGATCTCGGCGTGGATGCCCCTGTTAACACCCCTGTTCTATCTTCGCCATCCCCTTTATAATTAGTAGGCAGTTGAGCTGAAGCAATGCTCGCCAATGTAGGGAACAGATCGGTGGAATTCAACACCGAAACGCTATCTGTAGTGCCAGCAGCTACATGACCGGGCCATCGAACAATGAAAGGCATGCAAATACCACCTTCGTACAGTGAGAGCTTGGTGCCGCGCAGTCCGCCAGCCCGACTACCTTTGAAGCTGGGTAGTGGGCCATTGTCACTCGTAAAGATCACCAGTGTGTTTTCGGCGATTCCCAATTTTTCCAATCCGTCTAACAATCTTCCTATCTGTTTGTCGTATTCAGTCAGCACCAGTTTGAAGGCGGCCTCTTCGTCGGGGTTCATGGGAAATTTTCCAGATTGCCGCCGGTTTTCTTCGGGCACCCACGGGGTGTGCATGTCATCAGGCCAAAGGTTGACGAAACAAGGTGTACCTTTATGGCGGCGAAGGAAGTCAAGCGTCTTATCCACAAAATAGCCTGTGCGATCCCAGCGTTTAACACTATCATCGTCCGACCAGATCCAGTCCGTGGCAGTCAGCGCCGGGTCAGGATCTGGACTTTCGTAGGTGCTGGCATGTTCATCAAAACCATATTTTTTGAATCCTGGTGCGTTTTTAATATCACGTCCACCTCCCATGTGCCATTTTCCGAAATGTCCGGTAGCATACCCTGCTGCTTTCAGGACCTTGGCCATGGATGGGGCATTTATATTCAAATAGTTTGCCTGCTCCGCCCGGGCATTGCTGCGTCGGTCATTCAGAAAGGTAGTAAAATTCCATTCTGCAGGAAACATGCCCGTGAGAATACTTGTACGGGAGGGGCTGCAGATGGGGGCGGCGCTATAATATTGTGTGTATTTCGTGCCTTCCTCGGCGAGACGATCCAAATTTGGTGTAGGAACAAACTTACCGCCGAAGGTTCCAATATCGCTAAAACCCATGTCATCCGTAAGGATAACTAAGATGTTTGGCTTTTCCTGTCCGTAGGAATCGATGGCATGCGCTATCAGGCATAATAAGCACACAAGCTTGGCAATATATTTCATAATTTTTATTTAGCTTTTAAATAGATTAACATATGCTGGATGTCATCATTTAAGACAAATTTAACAAAATTTAATAACCGGGATTTTGTTCGAACAGCGGGTTGGCATCGATCTCTGACTGGGGCACGGGAAATAATTTATGCTTTTCCTGTGCGTCTATACCTCGGCTCCGTGCATTTTCAATATATTTATCCATTCGAAGCAAATCTCGCCTGCGCTTCCCTTCGTACCAAAACTCCCAACGCCGTTCTTTCAAAATTTGTTCGCGCAAAGCATCTTTATCGGCAAATGACTCCATTTTGAGATTCTCTGTTAAATTGGCCCGGTTGCGGATTTGATTAATCAGATCCAATGAAACTTGATTAGGGCCATCCATTTCGTTTAGTGCCTCCGCCTTGGCTAACAGGATATCTGCATACCGTATAAACGGAAAATCATTGCCGTGAAAAGTACCTTGAGTACCTGGATCAGGTGGAAATTTGATGCCACGTGTATTGTCTTTGCTCTTCAACAAGTCTACCTCCAGCCCATTTCCTTGGACATATTTTGTTAGTATCCGATCCCTTCGGGCATCGCCCGTTTCGAAAGAATGATAGAATTCGTCATACAGTCGGTATTGAGATGCAAAGTTCGACCAGCTGGTGTTAATTATGCCGTCAAGTCCACCATCAATGCCACGGTAAAAATCTGGTGGCAAAGAAGTAGCCAACATATTGTTACCGTTTTCAGCATTGGCGAGGGCTGGAATGACGAGCATAAACTCAGTATTACGTTCGTTTTGCAAAGCAAAGAGATCGACAACAGAAGGGTATAGGGCGAAGTGATTGCGATCGATGATCTCTTGTGCTATCTGATTACAGGCATCCCATTGTTTGTTGTTTAAATACCATTTACACAACAGCGCACGCGCACCATCGCTGTGGACGCGTCCGTAATTAGGTTCTTTTCCGGGATCAGGTAGCGCGGGAATGACCTCTTTTAGCTCCGTTTCGATAAAGGCGGCAAACGCTTCTTCGCTTGCGCGAGCAAGTTCGCGGGGTGAGTCTAGACTGGTTCGTATAGGCATCGCCCCATATTGGTTCCATAAAGAGTAGTAGGCCCAGGCACGCAAAAAGCGGGCCTCGGCTATGAGCATACTCCGTTTATCATCGCTTACATCTATCAAGTTATTCACGTTGTCCAATATGGTGTTAACATCCCGGATGGCGTTCCAATATGTAGCCCAATCGAATGCTTCCAGCCAGTTATTCGAATCCCAGAAAAAATTAATCAAACTTACTGCGGTACCGTTTTCACCACCACCAGTTTGCCATAGGATATCTGTTGTCATTTCCTCGCGTTTGATAAGGTCGCGCACATTGGGGGCTCTGCCTAATTGTGAGTAAGCATCTGCCATTACCGTTTCAAGTCCTTGTACACTGCTTAGCAAATTATCGGAAGAAAGCTGTGATTTATTTTCCTCATCCAAGAGTTTTTCGCACCCCTGAAAAGCTATGGAAACCATTGCAAACATGGTTAAAGTAGCAAAGTTTCGTATTGTCGTTTTTATTTTCATCTTTAAAGGCCGTTTATTGTTAGAAATCAAATCTAAAGCCCAATAAAAAGGTACGGGCAGTGGGGTAGGAGTTAAAGTCCAATCGTAAGCTGGGATTATTATTTGGGTTAATCGATGGATCGAGGCCATCATAATCAGTTATGACGAACAGATTTTCTGCCGATAAGTAGACCTGTCCGGAAGGCAACCAGCTAACCCGATCCGGAATATTATAACTAATCCTTACGTTTTTCAGACGGATATAGGAAGCATCCTGTACCGTTAGGGAGTTGATGGTTTTTCTGCCCTGTGATAAAGGGCTTACGAAAGATGGGTACACATTGCTGGGATTTTCGGGAGTCCAACGGTTGAGGTATGGCTCAGCGAACTTATTGCGACGGAAATTGATCGGGAAATAACTGTCAATCAGATTGCCATTTAGCATTTGAGCCCCCTCAACACCTTCTAGATATAGATAGAGTTCGAAGCCATGTAAACTTATGGTATTGCCGAGAGACCATTGGAAATCAGGAAAAGAATTGCCTAAATTTACACGATCATCCCCGTTAACATAACCATCACCGTTTTGGTCCACATACTTCAGGTCGCCCGCCTGTACTTTTTCTTTAGTGAAAGAATAGTCATCGTCCTGTTGCCATACACCGGCAACCTCCCATCCAAAGAACGAATTAAGCGGTTCGCCGGGCCTAATGATACCAATTTGTTCTACATGTAAAAATCCTCCACCAGAGAAAATCTGTGGAAGACCACCCAAATCAATGACCTTGTTTTTCAGCGTGGTCATGCTTAAGTCGGTTGTCCACCTAAAGTTTTCTCTAGATATATTGGTAGAACTCAAGGTGATATCAACTCCTTTGTTTTGAATTTTTCCAATATTGGTGAGGATATTTGCAAAACCGGTAGATTGCGGTATAGGGAGATTGAGCAACATGTCGGTCGTGGTTTTCTGATAAAAATCGATGCTACCATTAATTCGGTTGTCAAATAATCCGAAATCAAGTCCAACATCAATTTGTTCAGTTTGTTCCCACTTCAAGTCGGGATTTGGTAGTCGGGCAGGTGCTGCTGTTGTAACCAGCTGTCCATCCCAGATGGCCGGTATACCACCATTATACGTGCTTTGATAGGCAAAATCTCCAATTTCCTGATTGCCGGTCAGCCCCCAACTTGTCCTAACTTTGAGCTGGTTCAATAGGCGATTTCCTTTTAGGAATTCTTCCTCCGAAATCTTCCAGGCCAATGCAGCCGAAGGGAAGGTGCCATACCTATTGTTTTCGCCAAATCGAGAAGAACCATCGCGCCTTACCGTTACGGTTGCTGAATAGGTATTGTCGAACATATAGTTTATTCTACCTATCAATGAGGCCAGTTTATTGCCAGTCGATGGGTTGTCTATAACATAAGTCTCCTGAATACCCAATGATAGATTGTCTGCATTCGTCGCATCACTGGGAAAGCCATTGGCACTAATGTGTGTCCGGCTGGAAGCAAACCGCTGGAAGGAGCCACCTAACACACCATTTATGGCGTGCAATCCGAATTTTTTGTCATAATTAAAGGTACCTTCTGCAAGGTAGCTACTGCGCTCCCCTTGGTAGTTTGATCCGATCCCTCCTGTATTCCGGCCATTTTTGGTTAACCTGCCAATATAGTTTTTTCGCTTTTCGTTAACGATATCACCCCCTACATTAATTTTAAAGTTCAACTCGGGCAAGATCGTATATTCACCAGTTATGGTGGTCAATATACGGTTGCTTGACGATTTAGACGAGGTACCATAAAGCAGTGCCATGGGATTATCTATACTCAGTGAAGGAGATAAGGCGTAGTTGCCGTCAGCACCTTTAATACCTAAAGTAGGGTCGAAATTCATAGCTGCGTACAAAGCTCCCGCAGTTTCATTTGTCGAAAACCCATTGGGTGCAAAGGTGTTTCTTACATAAGAAGTCGATGCATTTAAGCCGATTTTAAATCGATCTGAAACCTTCGAATCCAGATTAAGGCGTAAGCCATACCTGTTGAAATCTGTTGTTTTGACGATCCCATCCTGGTCCACATAGTTTAAAGAAAGGAAGTATTTAGATCGGTCTGTACCTCCGGTAAACGATAATTGATGGTTCTGCATAATAGCCGCTTGATTGGTTACTTCCTCTTGCCAGTCGGTACCCAAGCCTCCATTAGCAATGTCGCCAATACTTTCCTCTTCGCTCGCGCCACCGGCGTCAATAAGCTGGTTTAACACTTCCTTATATTCCGTTGCAGATAGTAGATTCAGGCGACTGAAGGGTGTTTGGATCGCTCCGGAAGCATGCAAGGATACTTTGACGTCACCGGCTTGACCACTTTTTGTTGTGATGAGAATAACACCATTTGCCCCGCGCGACCCATAAATGGCAGTTGCTGATGCGTCTTTCAATATTTCGATCGACTCGATATCCCTTGGATTGATGGAAGCCAAAGGATTTCTCGGACTACGGTTTTCGGAAAAACCCGGGTCGCTACCACTACCAAGCGCAGGAGAATTGTCGACCGGGAAACCATCAATAACATACAAGGGGTTATTGCTTGCGCTTATAGAGCTGGCACCTCTAATATTGATTGAAAAGCCGGCGCCCGGCTCGCCGCTGTTTTGTATAACATTAACACCCGGAACACCGTTTAGCAATCCATCAACAGAAGTTGTCGTCACGCTATTCAATTCGTTTACTTTCACGGAGGAAATAGAGCCAGTGAGATCGGATTTACGTTGTGTCCCATAGCCTATCACCACCACCTCGTCTAAATCACTTATGGAAGTTTTTAGCGATGCGTCAATAGTATGTTGGTTGTTTATAGGCTTTTCAAGGGCCTCAAATCCCACAAGGGTAAACAGCAATGCTTTTCCGTTTGCGGGAACGTTAATTCGATAGCGGCCTTCTGCGTTGGTAGTTACCGCTATTGTTGTCCCCCTTACACTAACTGTTGTACCTTCTAACGGTTTTCCTTGATCGTCTGTTACTTGGCCGCTTACAGTCTCTTGCTGCACTCCAATAGCCGGTGCTGAGATCCGCTTGTTTTCTTTTGTAGGGGTTTCGGTAATCACAATCGCATTCTTTGTAATGTGGTAGGTCAGCGAGACAGGCTTTAACATCGATTCGAGCGCCTCGGTCAACGGTTTATTCTTAACCTGAATTGAAATAGGAAGGAAGGGGTTTAGAAACCGATCGTTGTAAACGACGGTGAGATTGGTTTGCTTTTCGATGGCTTCGAATACCTTTCCGATGGGCTGGCTCTTTATATTCAGCGATATTGTCTGCGAGCGCGATGCGGCGCTAAGGTGCAGGAAGCCGATGAAGAGCAATAAGGAGGTTAGTTTCATAATTCGAAATAACTGGTGGATACCGCAAAGAAGTATCTTTTCTTTCCCTGATAGGGAAAAATCATAATTTATCATTACGTTTGTGCGTTTAGATGGGGTTAATTAAAGGTTTTAATTCGCTTTTGGTTATGCTGCTGTCTGAACGATAGGGAGGTGTTAGTGGCACTTCCCTTTTTCGTTTTAGATAATCAAATTTTTCGTTCCATATTGATAAGTTTTTAATTGGTTATTGTTTGTTATTTATCTCTCAAATTTTTATTCACTTGACGATCAGTTGATTGTTTTCTAATGTGACATCGATAGCAGATAGCCGCAGAATATCGAGCAATTCCGCGAGTGAGGCGCTACGGCTAACTTTACCCGTGAAAGTTTCGTTCGGAATACCGTTGCTATAAATTACGTCGACGTCATACCAACGCGAAACCTGCCGCATCACCTCTTCTAATGGTGTTCGTTTGAAATGGAACCGACCATCTTTCCATGCCGTATATTGTTTGGTATCCACCGTCGAGATATCGATCGCTGCTCCATGAGTAGTGGCCTGCTCGCTTGGTTTTATAGTAGTCGGTGTCCAATGATCGATTGTCGGCGCTACCAGCACTTTTCCTTCAACAAGGGTAGTTTTGACTGCAGACTCGTCAGGATAGGCTGATATGTTAAATTGGGTGCCCAATACTTGGACGGTTTGTGAGTTTGTTCTTACAAAAAATGGTATCATTTTAGAACGATCACGGATCGACCATTCTTTACTAACCTCAAAATAGGCTTCCCCTTCGAGTTCCACTATACGTTCTTTGCCATTAAATCGACTGGGATATTTTAACGTGGAAGCCGCATTGAGCCACACCTTGGTACCATCGGGAAGCGTCAATTGATATGTACCTCCTTTTGGTGTGTTTAACATAAGTTGGTCAATCGTCTCATTTTTCAGCTCGTTTGCTGGCTCATTAAGTACAGCGCTACCATCGAGGTACGAAATCCCATCACCAACAATAATTCCCGCTTGTGCTTCGCTCAAATTAACAGTCTGGCCGTTCGCTAGCGTAAGTGTGGCCCGGTTGCTGCCGGGATGAATACCGTCAGTAAATCGTTGACCTTGCTGTCTAGGCTTTAATGTGAGTTGATGTTGGTAATAGTAAGCTCCTAGGGCTAAGATAATCAGCGCGACAGCTGCGGCAGCATAAGGTCGCCAGGTGAACCTACTCATACGGTACGTACTGCGATTTGCCGTGTTTATCTTTTGTTGTATATGTGATTTCATACGGTAGATGCGAGCTTCGCCGGCAGTCGTATCCACCAATTGGAATAATGTTGTGAGGTCTTCTCGTAGCGTGCTTTCGGATTCAAGTCGATCGAGCACTGCCTGGTTCTCGGGAGCCTGCTTAGCCCAATCTGTAATAAGGCAATTTTCCACATCAGTAGCAACGCCCTCTAAGCGGCGTGATAGTAAGCGTTCGATGTCCATTGAAGTACTCATTAAATGCTATTACGATAATGTGCCAGAAATCTTTCCGCTTTTTGATTTATTTTTAATACGATTTTTTAGCGCCTTTGTAAAAGGCCGATAAGGTGGAGAAAAGCAATATAAATTAATAGATCCTTACCCTTGAAAAAGCGCTGCAAAGCGGTCAGTGCCTTGGAACGCGCAATGAAAACGGCATTGGCAGTCATACCCAGCTCCGTGCAGATCTCCTCGGTTGTGAACCCTTCTATGAACGTAAGACGGAAAACATGCTGTTGGGTAGGCGAAAGCTTCTTGACTTCGCGATAAACTAATTGCAGCGTTTCTGCATGAATCATGCGTGCCAGTAGGTCAGCATCCGGTTGTTTGATGTTTTCGTCGAGTTCAACTGCAAATCTCTGTGTGCGATTGCCCGTGTTACGGAGGTGATCTATGCAAGCATTGCGTGTGGTTTGATAAAGGAAATACTTTAAATGGGCCTCATTCTCAATGCGATCACGAGCCATCCAGAGCTTCACATACGCATCCTGTACAAGTTCTTCGGCTACATGTTCTTCGCCTATTATACGTTGGGCAAATAGCAACAGAGCACGTACATGGCGGTCAAAATAGGCCGCAAGTGCATGGTCATCATTCGCTTTGAATTGTTCGAAATATTCAGGCTCCATTTACCGAGGCAATATTACTGTTTTTTTTATGGCAATAAAAAAATTAAGTATTCCCACTAAATCGCGTTATCCATTACAACAAAGAGAAGTATCAAATCTAATATAGAGGTTGATACCCATCTAAACACCTTACCTTAAAAGCAATTACCTAAATCATTCTACCATATTTCTTAACTATTTTATCATTTATATCTTCGTTTGTTTGTTTTTATTTGATTGATTATTAGTTTGTTATATTATTTTAAAGGTATTGTGCTTATTAGAATACACTTTCTTTTGGTTTTCCTAAATCGGTTTAGATTTTTAGGTTTGTTGATACCATTTATAAAATGATGCCGATTTAGCAAAAGGGAATTGCAGCAACGATTTAGGGATAAAAATTAATATCAACGCTTGCAAATAAATTTTGTTGGAAAAGCCTAAAAAATTAAACTATGAGAAATTCTCCTGTGCTAGCGATGGCATTACTGATGAGTGCCATTCTTTTTTTATCATGCAAAAAAAATTTTCATCCAGTCGATCCCGCTGATGAGGAGGAGCAGCTGGAAGGTTATTTCTTTGACGATTTTAGTCAGATGGATACATTAACTTGGCTTACTCCCACATCAGGCGCTAGCGTGGCGCTCGAAAATGGTGCTTTAAAAATAACGATGTCAGGCTCAACCAAGTACCGAGGAGATTTTCAGCGGATAGGTGGGGTACCCATCAATGTGACCAATTATCCGGTTATTGCAGTAAAAATGGCCAAGCCACCCAAAAGTAATTGCTTTTTTGACACTAATTTAGGTGCTTTCGATAATCGAAACAATAACCATACGGTTATTAAAATGGCTTCAGGCAATATTTATTACTGGGATCTAAGCAGAGGGAGCTTAGGCTCGACACCGCTACCAGCGGATAGCACGATCAATCTGTCACTTTTTCAGTTTAAAGTGGCCGATGTGGAGTTGACGGCGGCACAATTGGCCAATCAAGAATTCGATTATCCAGTGTACTGGGTAGGAGCCTTCCGATCAATAGAAGAACTGCGTCAGAAGGCCGGAGTACCTACTCCAACACCTTTCCAATTTACCGGTGCTTTTACCCATCCAGGCCTGTTGCATACAAGTAGTGATCTTGATAGGATAAAATTTTTGGTGGATAATCAAAAGCCAAATGCTTATGGATCGTACCAGCTTTTACAAGCTAATGGTAGAGCCTCGGCATCATTTAATATGGCCGGACCTTTTACAAAACTTACCAGAGATCCCAACCAGACCGTTGATGGCGTAGCAGGGGGAGCGGTAAAGTCGCGGGTAGAGAACGATTTTCTAGCTGCTTATTATAATGCTTTAATGTGGAAAATCACAGGTAACGTGGCACATGCACAAAAGTCGACCGAAATTATCGATGCCTATGCAAATATAACTACTGGTATTGTAGGAGCGGATGCTGAGCTGAATGGGCTCTACGGCTTTATATTGGCTAATGCAGCAGAAATAATGCGCGCTACCTATCCCGCTTGGCCAGCATCATCGGTAGCGCAGTGTGGCAATATGCTGAAACAGGTATTTTATCCAACGCTCCAGAATTTCAGACCTTACGCCCATGGTAATTGGGATATTATCTGCATGAAAGCCTTAATGTCGATTGCCATCTTTACAGAAGACCGTGATATGATGGGACGAGTGCTCACGTACTTTTATCATGGGGAAGGGAATGGAAGTATTGATAATTATGTCATCTCCTCTTCAGGTCAGTTACAGGAGAGCAACCGCGATCAGCCTCACACCATGCTGGCATTGGGGTCATTGGCCGAGCTGGCCGAAATGGCTTATCATCAGGGGATAGACTTGTATGAGGCCTCTACCAATGCGATAATGAGAGGCTATGAATACACATCTAACTATAACCTAGGGTACAATGTACCTTATGTACTGTGGTATGATTATGGAGAAAGAAACTATCAGGATTATACACCAGAAGCGATATCCGCAAAGAACAGAGGAAACTTTCGGTCTGTATTTGAAATAGCCTATAACCACTACGTACACAGAAAAGGTTTAGCAATGCCATTCACCTTGCAGGTGCTACAAAGTCTGCGCCCTGAAGGAGCGCCATTTGGGGCTGATCATCCGGGCTATGGAACACTTCTATTCAATCAATGGGAATAATGCTATTATTCTCCAATGGCTATTATAACATTGCGGAGATCAAGTTCTGTTGAAATTATTAGCAAATAGTAGGCGTTTTAACGCGTAATCTAAATAAAACCCTTGTTTTTTTGATCAGCGTAACCTAATAAAGAATGATCAATTAAAAACAATTAAAATGAGAAAAAAACCATTAAACATCTTGTTGGGCTTATCGATGATGCTGGCCGTATCTGCTTGCTCAAAGCCAGCAGGTCAAGAATTGGAAGCGAATTTATCAAAAAAAGCAAATTCGCCTAATCAGGTATTAGCTTTTACACATCCGGGGCTATTACATACCGAAGCAGATTTTACAAGGATGAGGGACAAAGTAAATGCGAATGCCGAACCTTGGCTTTCCGGATGGAACAAGTTAACAGCAAATGGCCGTTCACAACTTTCTTGGGTTGCACGCCCCACTGATACTGTTATACGAGGTGGCACAGGGCAAAATTATGCTGCGTTTATGTATGATGTAGCGGCAGCCTATCAAACGGCCTTACGCTGGAAAGTTAGTGGAGATGTGGCTTATGCCAATAAATCTATTGAAATCATGAACGCTTGGTCGGCTCGGCTGAAAGCGGTAACGGGTAATGCCGACCGATATTTGGCAGCGGGAATTTACGGCTATCAGTTTGCTAATGCGGCCGAAATCATGCGCACCTACAGCGGTTGGGACACCGCGGATTTTAATCGTTTTAAGAACATGATGCTCACCGTTTTTTATCCCTTGAACGATCGTTTTCTACGGGAACATAACGATGCTTGTATCACTAATTATTGGGCTAATTGGGATTTATGTAATATGGCCTCTATTCTCGCCATTGGCGTGTTGTGCGATGATCAGGCAAAGTACGACCAAGCAATCAATTACTTTAAAAATGGGGCAGGAAATGGTTCGATTAACAAAGCAGTGTGGACACTTCATTCGCCTACAAGAGGGCAATGGCAAGAAGCGGGTAGAGATCAAGGGCACAGTATCATGGGGGTAGGTTTAATGGCTTCTTTTTGTGAAATGGCTTGGAATCAAGGAGATGACATGTACGGATGGAACAACAATCGATTTATGGCTGGAGCCGAATACGTGGCCGAATACAACCGAGGAAATACCGTTCCTTACAGCACCTATAATTGGGGAACGGGCCAAAACTGTGCACCTATGTCGCAAACGGTGATATCGGCAGCTGGAAGGGGAGAAGCACGTCCCGTTTGGGAGATGATCTACAATCATTACGTTAAACGTAAAGGTATGAACCTGCCTGCTTGTGCGGGAATTGCTACACAAGTACGACCAGAGGGAGGTGGTGGAGATTATGGGCCAAATAGTGGTGGTTATGACCAGTTGGGCTTTGGAACCTTAACTTTTACACGTGACTAAAAAAAACAGAAATTCCAATTAAAATGAAGATACCCTTTTGTTTGTTTAAAGATAAGGGTATCTCTCTGTTTCTTCAGCTCGTCGTTCGTAAGATCTACTAGGGTTCTGTGAGCTTCCAATGCCTATCTGCCTTCTCAATGCCAACGGATTTTACTTATTTCCATGCCCTTCCTCTTTTTGAACTTTAAAATACTTGCCGAATGCGTTGCGATGCTTTTTAATAAAATCGGACGGACTGCTGTGAAATAACTTGGTAAATTGTTTACTGAAATACTTCGGGTCGTTAAAACCAGCTTGGAAGGCAGCTTCCGTCACATTGCAGTCCGTATCAATAAGTAACTGGGCTGCTTTTCGTAAACGAATATAGCGAATGAAGGCACTGACCGATTGCCCGGATACAGCTTTAACCCGTTTATAAAGATTTGAATGGCTCATTCCTATCTCAGCGGCTAAAACCTGTATGCCGAAGTCGGTATCGCTTAAATGCTGTTCGACAATTTCAATGCATCTACCTAAAAATTTCTTGTATTCATGCGATACAATAACTGTATTGGATTGCAGGGTGATCTCATTATAAAAGTAGTTTTGTAAATAATTTCGGTTTTGCAAGAGATTAGCTACACGAGCCACCAAATAATCCCTCTCAAAAGGTTTCGTTAAAAAATCGTCGGCTCCACTGTCGAGGCTTTTTAATTGAACCTCCTTGCTAGTACTGGCCGTTAACAATATAATGGGAATATTGGAAAAAGTTGCATCGTTTTTTAACTGTTGGCAAAAGCTAATGCCATCCAATCCCCCCATTTTATAATCTGTAATAATAAGGTCAGGTGATTTTTTGCGAACCATTTCTAAACCTTCTTCTCCATCCTCGGCCTCGTAAATATTATAGGTTGCCTTGAATATGTTTTTAATATAGGTACGGATATCAATATCATCATCCACAATTAGCAAGCTTCTTTTATCACTGATCAATTCTTCTTTTAAATCTGCTCCCGGATCTACTAAAGTTTCCGGTATAAGGGAGTTATCTTCTAGCGGTGGGCTTGAATGAGCGTCTTTATCAAGGAACGATGCCATAAGTTGGTCTTCCTGTTTTAAAAGTACGACCTTGAAGGTGGTACCTTCACCGAGAATACTCGTATAACTCAATTGGCCCCCATGTAACCCGACAAATTGCTTTGCCAGGTAAAGTCCAATCCCAAAGCCTAATTTACCCGGGCTGTTTTCGGAGTCGACCTGATAAAAGCGCTCAAATAATTTATCTCCTTCTCGGGCTGATATACCACACCCTGTGTCGGATACTTCAATTATTAATTCCTGTGAACATTCGACTACACGTAGTGCAACGCTTCCTCGGGAGGGGGTATATTTCAATGCATTTGAAATCAGATTAAACAATACCATTTCCAGTTTTTCCCGATCGCCAATTATATGTAATTCTTTATTCGAACAAATAAAATCATAAGTGATCTGTTTCGCCTGTGCTTGATGAATAAAATAAAGATATACCTCTTCGCACAAATTATAAAAATTGAAATAGCCGCTATGCAATTGATCATAACCTGCTTCTAATTTTCTGAACAAGAGCAACTGGTCAACTAAATTTAACATTCTTCGCGCACTTCTATGCATGATGTGCAGTTCATTGCGTGCTTCATTTTCCCTGATCCGGCTTAGCAATTCCTTAACTGGATTGATGATAAGGGTTAAAGGTGTGCGGAACTCATGGGATATATTGGTGAAGAAGGAGATCCGCTTTTCATTCAACTCCTTTTCTTTTTCATTGATGAGGCGTTCTTGTTCGAAAGCAATCAGGTCTTTCTCATGTCGTACCACTTCTGCATCGTATTCTGCTTTCTTTCGCAGCGCATCAAATTTAGATACTTTTACCTCATATTGCAGACGTGTCTGTTTCGTTCGATATCGAACATAACTATACAATAACACAAGAAGCAATAGTCCATATAATAGATATGCCCACCAGGTGCGGTACCAAGGAGGTAGAATGGTTATACGGAGCTGTGTGTCGCCCTGCATCCAAATGCCTTCGCTATTTGTGTTTCGTATGCGTAGAATATAGGAGCCCTCGGCCATGCGGTTATAATTGATGGTGCGGTTGTTACCCGCTTCATTCCAATGTTTATCCCAGCCTTCCATGAAATAGGCATATTGTATCTTATCAGGAGCAGAGTATTCCAATGCAGCAAACTGAAAGGTGAGAGCGGTTTTGCTATAGGGGAGCACGAGTTCGTTTTCTCGGAAGGGGTGGGCTTGACCGTCAACACTTACGTTGGTGAAATAGAGTGGGGGACTGGTCTTGGAAAGGTTTATCTCCGAAGGAAAAAATAAATTGAAACCTTTTATACCGCCAAAAACAAAAGCTCCCGATGATAACTCAGTGGCGGCACATAATTGAAACTGATTGCCCTGTAAACCATCACTCTGGTAGTAGTACAGAAATTTTTCATTTTTGGGGTTGAATTTCATGAGGCCATTGTAAGTACTCATCCACAAGAAGCCATCGCGATCTTCCAATATGGATAATACAGCATTATTGCAGAGCCCATTTTCGGTTGTATAATGTTTTGTAAGGATAAATTTTTCTCGGTCAAATTGAAATAAACCGCCCCCCTCGGTACCAATCCAGAAATGCCCCAACCGGTCTTCATAAATGCTGGTAACAGTGTAGTTAATTGGGAAAAAACGATGTTTTTTTTCTATTGTATCAATCGCTACCAGCTGAGTTAGGCTACCGCCCCAAAGCTTGCCCGCACGATCTTCGGTAATAGCAAAAAAATCACTTAATCGATCGTCGAACAAAATGAATTTATCAAGTTGATAATCAAAACGATAAAGTCCTCCCATGAGTGTGCCCTGCCGCAGGGCAGTAGCCCAGAGCTGGTGGTTTTTATCCTGATATAAATGCCGGATAACCTTGTTTTCTGTACCGCTCAGTGGATTAATGCAGCGGTAGCGTTCAAAGCTTCCGGATGTAGAATTGTATTTGTTGATGCCGGCGTTGAAGGTAGCTATCCAGGTACTTTGACGGTGATCTTGCAGGATCGCTGTAATGGAATTGCTGGATAAGGAACCGGGTTTATTTTCCTGGTGCTGAAAATGGCGATAGAAACCCTTATCCGCTCGCCAAACGTAAAGACCGGCATTTTCGGTACCTACATAGAGATGATGTTGTTTATCCTCTCTGAAAGCGGAAATGGCAAAGCGCCCCGACTTATCGTTTGCTGTTTGTGTGGTGGGAGCGATTGTTTGAAAGTTTTTCTTATTCGGGTCCACGATCAATAGGCCACTTATGGAAGTACCTATCCAAATCCTGTTATCCCGATCCTTAAAGAGGGCATATATATAGCCGTAGTCGGCCAAATTCTTTTTGTTCGGTAATAAAAAGGCTGTGGCCTGCGCTTCCTTTGTGTGATAAGTAAATAGACCGTCCTCTGCTGTTCCTATCCAAAGCTCAGTGGGTGCGCGCCAGGTAAGTGCATTTATGGTCAGTACACCGTGATGGGCTGGGCTGAGTAGAACATTTTCCATCTTTTGATCGGCTAGACCAAATTTTGATAAGCCCTGATAACCTCCGATATAAATATGCTGACTATCAGCTTCCATACTAACTGCCAATTTAGTATCATTGTTAATCAGTTCGAGCGTCATGGATTCGTATCGTAATCTACATAAGCCTATCTTTTGCACAAACACCCAAACCTCACCCCTTGGGGTAATGGTAAGGCAAGGGACCCCGTAAGTAAGATTTACTTTTTTATCGATCTTCAGCGGGATTTGCACTGCGGTAGTATTTCCTTTACTGGTATACAATAAACCTAACCCTTCAGAAGCGATGAGCATATTTCCCCGGCGATCAGCCCTAACACTGCGGATAACCTCCTGGAGGGGCAGCGACTGGTTACTGTTATAAGGACGGTATTTTATAGTGCGAAAGCTACCAGCAGTATCGTTGTAAACGCTCACACCCTGCCTGGTAGCAGCCCAGACCTGGTGCTTGTCACCAGGAGTAATGGCGGTTAAGATATCGTGCACAAGCGAGCATGAATCACCCACTTTCTTTCTGAAAACATCGAATGTGTAGCCATCATATCGGTTTAGGCCATCCTTAGTAGCAAACCACATAAAACCATTGTGATCTTGAACGATACTCCTTACCTGATTGTTTGATAACCCACGTTCGATATCCAGATAGCTAATATTGGTCGTCTCCTGGGCTTGGAGCAACAGGGAATAACATAAATAACTTAACGCGATAAATAGTTCTTTCATCAGAATAATTGTCTTTTAATAGCGATGAAACTCGCATGAGCTGTTTTTATTTTTCACATTCTGTTTTTCTCAGCGGCGTTCAAGAGATCGCTGTGCCGAGTTCATGTCCTTTTTAAAGAAGTAGCCCATATAGTTTTCATTAGGTTGGTTATGCATGTTTATATTTATTCGTGATGTCACTTGGCGCCATAAATGTAATTTTTTTTATTTACTTATAGGTTTTAAATGAGAAAGACTACTCTCCGTACATACAAGTACTGGAGCTAAATATTTTCCTTAAGCCGGTATAGAAAGGTAATAAAAAGCCTTTTTGAGTCGAAAAAGCACTCCTTCTTTACGGATTTGTACTCCACGATACCTTGCTAATTGGGCATTTTTGTGTCGGTAACAATTAATTGTTTCTGCTAACCAATAATTGTAAAACTAAATCTTAGATCATGACAGCACAGCAGATTATGATTCCAACAATCGCGTCTAGTTCTTTTAATATACGGAAAGACACGACGACCAACATCCATAATAAATGGCATTGCCACGAAGAAATGGAGATTATATGTATTCATAAAGGCACAGGGAAACAGTACATCGGTGACTCCGTCTCTACTTTCTTACCTGGAGATGTGGTTTTCATCGGACCTAATTTACCGCATTATTGGCGTTATGATAATGGCGACGAAATGCTGTGCGGTGAGGCCGTCTATTCCACGGTTCTACATTTTAAACAGGATTTTATAGGCCAATCCTGGTTAGAGTTACCCGAAGCGAAGGCTGTGAAAGCACTTTTTGTAAAAGCTGAACGGGGTGTTTTATTACGGGGAGAAGGCGCGATTGCGGTTTCAGACACACTAGAAAAAATTTATCAGGAAGAAGGCTTTAAGCGGATCGTATTGCTGTTAAATTGCTTACAAACGATGGTTAGTAATAATAGATTAAAGACACTCACCTCTATGGGGTTTCAACCGATAACTGCAGAGATAGAAGCTAATAGAATCAATGCCGTTTATAACTATATCTTACAAAACTTTAAGCATACGCTCAGTTTGGATGAGGTGGCGAACGTAGCCGACCTGTCAGCCAGTTCATTTTGTAGGTACTTTAAATTAACCACCGGAAAAACCTTTAGCCAGTTTTTGCAGGATGTAAGGATTGGTTATGCCTGTCGTTTGATGCTCGAAAACCAGTTATCGGTTAAGCAAGTATGTTATAGCTGTGGTTTTAAAAACTACACTTCTTTTCATGAAGCGTTTAAAGCCAATACCGGGAAAACACCCAAAGCCTATCTGGCGCAGCACCAAGAAAACCATGTGTGAAAATTTACTAAATAAAATGTCAAGAAAACAACTAAGTGTAATTAGCCAATCACTAAAGATAATTGCCATGAATTTAGCGTGTTTTTAAATGCAAGGTTTTGCTAATTAGCATATTATACGTGTTTCTTGTACAGAATATAAGCATAGCCAAACTTGATACCGAGCTTCCTGAACCGATTTAGGATGCCTATTTTTGTGAGGTTCTGTCAAACAATCTAACCAATAAATGAACAAATGAACTATTTAACTGAATCTTGGAAAAAGAGCATAACCATAACCGTGCTCTTATTAACAATGACCTATCTGGTCTCGTATGCGCAAGGCACCCTAACAGGAAAGGTAGTAGACGCTACTACGCAAGAGCCTCTTCCAGGTGTATCTGTCAAAATTAAAGGTACCTCGCGTGGCACCGTTACAGATGCAATGGGGGTCTTTGGTTTAAAGGCAGAACCTGGGGCGGTACTGCAGATTTCTTACACAGGTTACGTTTCTACGGAGGTGACTGCCAAGGCAGGGGAACCTTTAACGATTAGGCTTCAAGTAGATCAACAGGCTTTAGACGAAGTGGTAGTGGTAGGATATGGTACCCAAAAGCGCACCACACTAACAGGAGCGGTAGGAACGGTAAATAAAGAAACCTTTCAAGACCGCGGCCCAATTGCAAATCCCTTGGCCGCATTGCAGGGGCAGGTTGCAGGGGTAACCGTTACACGCAGTTCTGCACAGCCCGGCCGTGAGAGTTGGAATTTCCAAATGCGTGGAGCTTCCTCGGTAAACGGTACAGAGGCGCTTGTCATTATTGATGGTGTACCAGTTCCGGGTGTAAGCGCACTAAATTCGCTCAATCCAAATGATATTGAAAATATTTCCTTTCTGAAAGACGCAGCAGCGGCCTCTATTTATGGTGCGCGGGCAGCAGGTGGCGTCGTATTGATCACTACCAAACGAGCAATCGATGGGAAACCTACCATCAATTACAATGGATCCTTATCGCTGAAACGTGTTGGTTTATTGCCACACCTAGTAGATGTAAATGGCTGGGGGCCCATGATTGAAGAGGCACGTTTGTCTGATGGCTTCGGTGCTGAAGATTTGTGGATCAATTTAGCGCGAGCATCAATTTATGCAAAGCAAAATAATTTGAATTATTTAACGAGACAACAGTATTTAGATCAAGGATTTACAGGTTTTACGGATGTGCGCGATTTTATGTTTTTTGACGGAACCATGCAGGATATCCTATGGGGTGATGCTACCAGTCACGAACACCAATTGAGTATAAGCGGTAAAGGAGAGAAGACAGGATACCGCATATCTTTGGGATACTTAAATGATGGAAGTTTACTGCAATATGGAGATAATAGTAATAAACGTTATAATCTACGTTTATCACATGATTATCAGATCACAGATAAATTTAAGCTGCAAAGTAACGTATCACTGGAACGAAATGACATTGTGCAGCCGAGCGGTTTAGGAGGTTTATTGAACAATGGAATCCAGCCGGGTATGCCCACCGCTACCATTAACGGGAAACCATATATTTGGGGCTCTGGCATAGGTAATGTGGCGGTTAATAATATTGCGCAGTTTGGCGGTGAAAATAAGGAATTTCATACGCGGATCAATACCAATTTCAATCTATCCTATCAATTTAATGAACACTTCAGTGCAAACGCTGCTGTAGGCTACTATTTGTACAATCGAGATAACCGTGTGCAAGAAAATTTAGTAGGGTACTACGATTACCTGGAAACGGCACCCCCCATCTATCTTACCTCTACCGGTGCGAATCAAAACTTTTATCAAAGAGGCGCACGCCGCGAAAATTATTACACAGGAAATGTTTATTTGCAATACCAAAGGGTATTCGATGCCCATCATGATTTTAAAGTGATGGCGGGAGCGCAATATGAAAGGAATGATTTCAATCGCTTTTTAGGAAGAACATTGGATCTGCTCGACGGTGTTCCTCCTTCTTTAAGTAACAGCTTTGGTGATCCTACTACAAAGTCGGTAGGAGAAACACAAGGGCATAATGCATTGGCTGGATATTTCGGCAGACTGAATTACAGTTATAAAGGACGTTATTTGCTGGAAGTCAATGGCCGATACGATGGTTCTTCCCGTTTTAGGGCACAAGATCGATGGAAATTATTCGGGGGCATATCGGGCGGATGGCGTTTGAAAGAAGAGGCTTTTTTGAAAGATGTTGGCTTTTTGAGCGATCTGAAACTTCGTGCATCCTGGGGTACAGTAGGTAACCAAAGTGGTATTGGCTTGTATGATTATTATGAGTATTTGCGATTAGATTATTCCACTGGCCCTGCTTCGGGTGGTTTCCCCATCCTAGGAAACAGTCCCGTAGTACGCGTATCGCCGCAAAATTTGGTAGCCTTTGACCGAACATGGGAAGAGTTGCAAACAACGAATGTGGGGCTCGACTTTGCTTTTGCCGATAATCGATTGGTGGGTAGTGCTGACTATTTTGTAAAGCGGAATAAAAACATGCTCTTGGCACGTACCTTTCCAGCTGTTCTTGGTGCAACAGCCCCACAGGGGAACAATGGCGAGCTGAAAACGACAGGTTGGGAGCTGAGCCTTAACTGGCGAGACAAAATAGGAGAAGTGAACTATCATATCGGTGGCAATGTTTCCGATGCAAAGAATGAGCTTGTCAATTTTGGTGGACAAACACTTATTCAATCAAGCAATCAGGGTTTTAACAGTGCCGTAGAAGGTTACCCGATCAATTCTTATTTTGGTTTAGTGTACGATGGCCGTATTCAAACGCAAGAACAACTGGACACTTATATTGCGGCATACAAAAGTGGTTCGAATGTCCTTCCTCAGGGTACGGGCAGAAATAACGGCTTGCAGCTGGGCGATAATATGTTTAAGGATGTGAATGGTGATGGTAAAATCACCTTTCCCGACGATGCGGTATTCCTAGGTACCGATGATCCCCGTTATTCTTTCGCTGTCAACGGTGGGTTCGACTGGAGAGGCTTTGATTTGAGTTTTATTTTTCAGGGGGTGGGTAAAAGAACCATTCTCAGAACAGGTAACTGGCGTATTCCAGGAGCTGTGGTGTATCAGGCACAGAATGAGGCTTTTTATAATAAATGGTGGACACCAGAGCGCACAGACGCCGAATATCCCCGTATATCGACAACCGGAAATATTAATAACTACAACTATTTTCCGTCCGATTTTGTGCGTGAGAATGGAGCGTATCTTCGATTGAAAAATCTTGTGGTTGGTTATACGATCCCACAAATGATAACGAGAAAGATAGGTGTTGAACGCCTACGCGTGTATTTTTCAGGAAACGATCTTTGGGAAATCAGCAAAATACGTGACGGATGGGATCCAGAGGCACCGCGAACGGTTAATACAGAAGGTGATAGCGATAACAACAATGTACATACGGTTAGTCAACGTTTCCCTTTCTACCGTTTCTATACTTTCGGAGTTAACTTAACGCTTTAATCTATCATAAGAAATCTATTATGAACACGCTATATAAAAATATTATATGCTACTCCTGGCTTCTAGCAGGACTGGCATTCACAGGATGTAATAAAATGCTCGATCTGAAACCCATCAATGAAATATCAGATGCGGACTATTGGAAGACGGCCGATCAGTTTGAATTGGCCGCGAACGAATTTTATACGTATTTAAGAACGTTTAACCAGATCGGTGTGGTGGACGCGCCGCATGCAGAAATCAGGGGCGACTTGGTCGCGGCGAATGATAGAAACCCTTATAGCAACGGTACAAATACGAACACAAACAGCGATAATAACTATTCGGATGCATTTAAACGTATCCGGGCGATCAATTATTTTTTGGATAAAGCAACTAATTATATAACGCCGGATGAAATTGCTGTGTATGTTGCAGAGGCTAAGTTTTTTAGGGCCTACGTGTATTTCGATCTGTTACAAATGTATGGCGAAGTACAATTGTTTGATAAGCCGCTAACGATTGATTCGCCCGAACTTCAGGGAGCGCAGAATAGCCGGGCTGAGGTAGTTGATTTCATTATCCGCGATCTCGAGGAAGCTATTCCAGCGCTTCCTTTTGAAAACGCAATAAGTACCAGCAGTAAAGGTCGTGTAAGTAAAGCTGCCGCGCAGGCTTTCTTAGGTAGAGTGGCGTTATATGAGGGCTCCTGGCAGAAATTCAGGAACGGTGATGCTACTCGATATTATAGCCTGTTTGATAAGGCTATTGAAAACAGTAATGCCGTGATCGAATCAGGGCATTATCAATTATTTGCACCAGCAGCACTGGGTGATTCTGCGCAAAAATATTTATTTATATTAGAAAACGAACAGTCGAATCCAGCTAGCCTCGGCAAGTCGGCTAATCAGGAGTATATTTTAGCTAACCGGTACGATTCGGAGCTTCGGCAAATTCGATACAATGTGACACATACCTACCTAGGATTACAGGTTACCAAGAAATTTGCCGACATGTTTTTAACGGCAGGTGGATTACCAATAGATCAACCTGGATCTAATTTTGGCGGCTACAATACCACCCGATCTGAATATGCAAATCGCGACACACGTATGCGTTATATGATGATGATTGATGGGAATTATTATTGGGACAATGAGGCTCCATCAAGCAGGGCTAACTGGTTAAGTGACGCGGTTGACTTAGCTAATTCCAGAGGCCGGCATAACGGAGCAATGGGGACGGGTTATGCCAGTCAGAAATGGGCAACGGAACGAAGAGTGGATGACAATGCGGAAGGTTACGATTATCCGGTAATCCGCTACGCCGAAGTCTTGTTGAATTATGCCGAGGCAGTTTATGAAAGAAACGAAGCCATCTCCGATGCTGATCTAGACAAAAGTTTGAATTTAGTAAGACAAAGAGTAAATATGGGTATGCCCAAATTAAGCAATGCTTTCGTTTCCGCTAATGGCTTGGATTTACGTAGCGAACTTAGGAGAGAGCGTACGATCGAATTGTTTATGGAAGGCTTTCGAGTAGACGACCTAAAGCGTTGGAAAACAGCGGAAGTGGAGTTGCCGAAACCATTGCAGGGAATTACATGGACGGGAACGGAATGGGAAACAAAATATCCTGCCATTTCTGATAGAATCCAAAATGGTGTGTTTATGCTGGAAACGGCAAGGCAATGGAATGAAAAGAACTACCTGCTTCCCATTCCGAACCAGGAGATTCAGTTGAACCCCAACTTGAAACAGAATCCGGGATGGTAAGAATCTATAAGACGACGTTTTGGATAAAAAGTCGATAAAAATTTGATTAATAATTGGTTTTAATTTTAGTGATATTGTACCCCTCCTGCGCAGGAAGGGGCAATGTTTTAAATTTTATGGAAATGCGAATTTTATGCTGTTACTTAGTTTTTTTTAGTCTGAACCTTATGGCCTGCCATCAAAAGGAAGCAGTTTATGATCCGCAGAAAGATATTGAATATTGTATCGCGCAGGCGAAAAAGACACTGATGAGTCTACCGATCGATACGCCTAATATTCCTCGAAATATTACGGATGCAAGTGGTAAATGGAAACTGGTAAATTATAAAGACTGGACAAGCGGTTTTTGGCCCGGTATCCTTTGGTATGCCTATCAGGCAAGTGGAGATGACTCTCTTAAGTATGCAGCAGATCGCTGTTCACGTGAGCTGATCCCTTTGTCGCAAGAGCCCGCTATCGATCATGACCTGGGGTTCCAGGTATTTAGTAGCTTTGGTAATGGTTATCGTTTAACAAAGGATACCAGTTATAAACAGATTATATTGGCTAGCGCAGATACTTTGGCGACTTTATTTAACCCACATGTAGGTACCATCTTATCTTGGCCGCGAGCGGTACCGAACATGGAATGGCCGCAGCATAATACCATTATCGATAATATGATCAATTTGGAGCTCTTATTTTGGGCGTCCAAGAACGGAGGAGACAGCAGGTTATATGATATAGCGGTAAGCCATGCTGAGAAAACGATGAAAAATCATTTTCGTCCAGATTATACAGCTTATCATGCAGTGGTTTACGACCGGGAAACGGGCGAAAAGATAAAGGGTATCACCCATCAGGGCTATTCGGATGGTTCGATGTGGGCGCGTGGGCAAGCTTGGGCGATATATGGTTATACCATGTGTTACCGGGAAACAGGCAAGCAGGAGTTTCTAGATTTCGCCGAAAAGGTTGCGAAGGTCTATCTGGACCGCCTGCCGGATGATTTAGTTCCCTATTGGGATTTTGATGACCCGGCTGTGCCAAATGCGCCACGAGATGCTTCGGCTGCTGCAGTTACAGCATCGGCATTGTTGGAGCTTTCCGGTTTGGTAAATAATCAGGGAAAAGCAGCTTTTTATTACAGAAAAGCTGCCGACATGCTGGCCTCTCTGTCGACGAGCTATCAAAGTGGTGAAGCAAATACAGCATTTCTCAAGCATGTAACAGGGCATAAGCCGAATAATAGCGAAGTAGATGCCTCGATTAATTATGCGGATTATTATTATTTAGAAGCCTTATTGCGATTGAAAAACAGTACGGTAGAATAGCCTTAATCGCAGTGATTTTGAAATGGATAAAAGAATCATTTAGAAAATAACATATTAAATATCGGATTATATATGTCAAGTAAAGGGCAAATTTTTCTCTTTTTAGCGATTTGGCTCCATACCGTATGTGCTTTTGCCGGTCAAAATACGATTATCAAAGAATGGACAGTGCAATCGCCCGACCAGCGTTATGAGATGAAGATCTATCAAAAACAACTAACGAATGGTAAAAAACAGTTGTACTATTCACTTAACTATCGGAATAAGCCCGTAGTGGAAGAGTCTGAATTAGGGATCTTGATAGAAAACCAACTGTTTGAGTCGGCCTTAGGTATTGAAAATGACACGAGCACCTTATGGTGTGAAAATCTCGATTTCAAAGAGGAACAAGTTAATCAGATACAGGCAGAATGGAAACCGCTTTATGGTGAACGTAGCAATATTAGAGATCACTATAATGAACTGATCTTGCGTTTTGTCAAATTTGGTGCCGGGGAGGAGCATACAGAAGGACAGCATGGTACCGCTTACGATAAACGTAGGAGTTATGAGATGGATTTGGTTGTTAGGGCATACGATGAAGGGGTAGCGTTCAAGTATTTCTTTCCTGAAAGCGCGAACGGACTGTTTTTGCATATTACGGGAGAACAGACTTCTTTTTCTTTTGCAGAAGGTACGAAGGCCTACTATGAACGCTGGGCACAGGGGCCATATGCCCTGAAACCATTGGCAGCATGGGAAGATGAAAGTGAACGACCGCTGACGCTGGAATTGAAGAATGGTCTTTATGTCGCGCTGCTGGAAGCTCAAATGGTAGACTATGCCCGCACGAGATTTAAGTTGACTAATGTAAATACATTGCGTGCGTCTTTATATGGCAATGTAGACGCCGTCAGTCCTTTTTCAAGTTCTTGGCGGGTCATTATGGCGGCGGAAGAACCAGGTGAATTGATTGAGAATAATGATATAGTATTGAATTTAAACAACCCAAATGCGATTAAGAATACAGCTTGGATCAAGCCTGGTAAAGTCATTCGTTCAGGCTTGTCGACAGCAGAAGCAAAGGCCTGCATTGACTTTGCAGCTACCCACCATCTACAATATGTACACCTGGATGCGGGCTGGTACGGACCGGAGATGAAGGTGTCTTCCAAAGCCAATCGAGTGGCAGAAAATAGGGATATCGATATGCAGCAATTGATCAGCTACGCAGCACAGAACAGTATTGGCATTTTTGTATATGTCAACCAACGGGCATTGCTTGAAAACCTGGATGAACTGTTTGGATTGTACCAGAAATGGGGAATAAAGGGAGTCAAATTTGGCTTTGTGCAAATTGGGTCCAATCGTTGGTCAGATTGGTTACATAAAGCAGTGAAGAAGGCCGCAGAGTATCAATTGCTCGTGGATATTCACGATGAATACCGGCCTACAGGATTTAGTCGGACTTACCCCAACCTACTAACACAGGAAGGTATTCGGGGCAACGAGGAAATGCCAGATGCGACACACAATACCATCCTGCCCTATACGCGTTTCTTGGCAGGAGCAGGAGATTATACGATCTGTTATTACAATAACCGTATCAAAACCACCCATGCACATCAACTGGCTTTATCGGTGGTGTATTACAGTCCGCTTCAATTCTTGTATTGGTATGATAATCCGTCGCATTATAATGGGGAACCAGAGATTGAATTTTTTGATAAAGTGAAGACAGTATGGGATGATACGCGGGTGTTACAAGGCCAGATCGGGCAGTATATAGTGACGGCCCGTCGTAGTGGGGAGGAATGGTTTGTTGGCGCTATTACTAATAATGATAGTCGCAAAATAGATTTGGGTTTGAACTTTTTGGAAAAAGACAAGCAATATGTCTTGAGCAGTTATACAGACGATGATGAGGTGAATACGAAAACCAAGGTAGCGGTGAATCGCTTTTTGGTAGACTCCACTACACCTGTACAGCTCTTGTTGAAAGCCAGTGGTGGTGCCGCATTTCATATCAGGCTTGCTCAAAATGCCGATAAGAAAAATTATAAATCGTTAATAAAAAAGGCAATTAAATTAAGATGAAATTTAAATATAGGGTTCGGCAATTATTCTTTGCACTGTTTTGCTTGCTAACAACTATTGCAGTAGAAGCAAGTGATCATGCAAAGAAACTAGTTGTATATAAAGCTCCATCAGGCGCATTGCTGAACAACGATTATACCGTCTCCGTTCGTCAGGTGAACGATAAAAAATGGAAAGCAGTGCCTACGCATTTGATCAAAGTAGATGAAGTACGTGAAGCCGAGCATAAGGTCGAAAATTCTTCCATGGCTTATTTTGATTTCGCTGGGGAAGTAGAAGTATCGGTTACCTTTAACAAAGAATCAATTGATAAAGCACGGGTAAGACCTTTGTCGTATGGAATTGAATCAACTGTAGAGGGTAACACCTTGACTTTTCGACTGGATAGACCACGGAATCTCTCGATTGAAGTGAATGGTGATATTTTCCACAACCTCTTGCTGTTTGCGAATCCACTTGTGGAAAACATACCCGATCGAAAGGATCCTAATGTTATTTTCTTTGATGCGGGCATCCATGAATTTCCTGGTAAAGTATTTAAAGTACCCAGCAATAAAACGGTATACATTGCTGGCGACGCGATTCTGAGAGGGCAACTACTGATCGATAATGTGGAGAATGTAAGCGTCATCGGGCGCGGAATGGTGGAACACACGGTGAAGATGGGCGTCCATATTTCGAATGCAAAGAATATTCTAGTGGAAGGAATATTTACAACGCAATGTGCCACAGGAGGATCTGATAACGTGATCATTCGCAATGTGAAAAGCGTGAGCTATTATGGCTGGGGAGATGGTATGAATGTCTTTGCTAGCAGCAATGTGCTGTTTGATGGAGTGTTTTGCCGAAATTCTGACGATTGTACAACAGTATACGCAACACGGAAGGGATTTGAAGGAGGATGCAAAAATATTCGTATGGAAAATTCCACGCTCTGGGCCGATGTGGCGCATCCTATCTTTATCGGGATACACGGAAATGCGGAAAAGCCAGATATTATTGAAGATGTTTTTTATAAAAATATCGATATTCTCGATCATAAGGAAGCTCAATTGGACTACCAAGGTTGCTTGGCTATTAATGCGGGCGACAATAACCTGATCCGTAACGTGCACTTCGAGAATATCCGTATAGAAGATTTTAGGCAGGGTCAATTGGTGAATTTACGCATATTTTTTAATGAAAAATATTGCAAAGCGCCGGGCATGGGTATTGAAAATATTATCTTTAAAGATGTCAGCTATAATGGAAGCGGTGAGGAGCTTTCCATGATCTCAGGTTATGATAGTGAGCGGAAAATAAAGAATGTGGTTTTCCAAAACCTACGTATAAATGGTGAGCTAATAAGCGATGATATGCCTGATAAACCGAAATGGTATAAAACGGGCGATATGGCGCGAATCTTTGTCGGTGAACATGTAGAAGGTGTAACCTTCATCCGCTGATATAAATAAGAAGAATGACAGCATGATGGAATATAACGGATGAAAAAAAGAATTTTAATAGGATGTTCCTTGTTTTGGAGCATAGGTCTCTGGGCGCAGTCGCTCTATCCCGGCCAACATCAAGGGAAAACGATTTTGCCTATCCAAGCGGATATAAAAGCCTATAGTTTCGACGTCAAAGATGTACGATTGAAAAAATCGGTATTCCGGGATAATATGGAAAGATCATCACAATGGATATTGAACCTAGAGGCGGCACGGCTATTACAGAGTTTCCGTAATACAGCAGGCGTTTTTTCCAGTAGAGAAGGCGGTTATATGACGGTGATGAAACTCGGTGGATGGGAGTCGTTGGATTGTGATTTACGTGGGCACACAACAGGACACATATTATCGGCACTCTCATATTTGTATGCAGCGACGGGCGACCAACGCTATAAGCTGAAAGGTGATAGTTTGGTTGCCGGATTGGCCGAGGTACAGCAAGGGCTTGCGGAGATCGGACAAAAAGGATATATCAGTGCGTTTTCGGAAAATTTGATTAATAGAAACATCGCGGGACAACCTGTTTGGGCACCCTGGTACACCCTGCATAAGATTTATGCTGGTTTGATCGATCAATACCTCTATGCGGGAAATGAACAGGCTTTGGGGGTAATGAAATATGCCGCGTCATGGGCTTACCAAAAAATCATGCCTTTAAGCGAAGAGCAACGTACGTTGATGCTGCGAAATGAGTTTGGCGGAGTGAACGAAGCTTTCTATAATTTGTACGCCATTACCGGAAATGAAGAACATAAGAAACTGGCAACATTCTTTTACCATAACGATGTGATCGATCCGCTGGTCGATCAAAAAGCCGACTTATATGCGAAGCATGCAAATACGTTTATTCCCAAAGTAATCGGGGAAGCGCGTAACTATGAGCTTAATAATATCCCGCGGGCGCGAAATATCGCGCAGTTCTTCTGGCAAACGGTAATAGATCATCAAAGCTATTGCACCGGCGGAAATAGCCATAAGGAAAAATTTATCCATGATGATAAATTATCGGAAAACTTAACGGGTTATACACAGGAAACCTGTAATACCAACAACATGCTGAAATTAACGCGGCACTTGTTTACCTGGGATGCGGATCCGAAATACGCGGATTTTTATGAACGCGCCTTATATAATCATATTTTAGGACAACAAGATCCAGCATCAGGTATGGTGGCTTATTTCTTGCCTTTGTTGCCTGGCGCACATAAAGTCTATAGCACGCCAGAGCACTCTTTTTGGTGTTGTGTAGGAACGGGCTTTGAGAACCATGCGAAATATGGTGAAGGAATTTACTACCATAAAGATGCAAATCTATTTGTGAATCTATTTATTCCCTCAACACTGAACTGGCAAGAAAAAGGGGTTACACTGAGCCAAGAAACCGCTTTTCCAGAAGAAGATAAAGTTCGTTTTGTGATTGATCACAGTAACGGTGAGCGTTGGGCTTTGCAGTTACGCTATCCGGCATGGTCGTCTAACGTGAAGGTCAGGGTCAATGGCAGGGCCGTTAAAGTAAAACAGGTTCCATCTTCCTATATCATGATTGATCGCATTTGGAAGACAGGTGATAAAATAGAAGTGGAATACCCGATGTCATTGCATCTCGCGGCGACAAATGATAATCCCGATCTAGCCGCTGTTATGTACGGACCGCTTGTATTAGCGGGAGCGATGGGAACGGAAGGTATGAAAGCTCCGGCTCCCTTTTCTGATCCGACGCAATACAATGATTACTATACCTATGATTACCATGTACCCCAAGGTCTGAAGACTTCTCTGCAAGTCGATCGCAAAAATCTAGCCGCCTCATTAAAGCAAGTGGAAGGAAAGTCGTTGACATTTAAGACTATAAAAGAACAAAATATAATACTGAAACCTATTCACCAAATTCATCATGAACGCTATGTGGTGTATTGGAATTTGAAATAAGCAGGATAGAAATGAGTTCAATAATTCGAGTGACTGATTAAATAGAAGATGAAGATAAAATTATTTATAAGCCTTTTGACGTTAATCATTAGTAATTCGCTGTACGGTCAGCAAATACCACTTCCTGCGAACCTGTCAAAGGAGCATCCGCGTTTGCTCACGACGTCGAAAGAGAAAGCTACATTGCAGCAGAAAATTGAGAACGAAAATTGGGCGAAAGAGGTGAAGGAAGGTCTGATCTTGCGAGTCGAACCTTACCTGAAAAAAGTAAAAGAGCAACCTGATTGGTTGCTTTCTCGATTGATGATGTACTGGAAAAGCCACGCAGATCAGGTCTATATTAATGGGGGTTTATATGCGCGTGCCACAGGAGAAGCACCTGTACCAACGATTCGGTTTGGCAGTACGCGCGGTATCAGTTCGCCGATTAAGCGACCTAAATTAGAAAATATCATTCCTTATATGGACGATACGAAAGGGGTGTTTTTTCTCAATACAGCAAAACCGGATTCCCCTTTGGAATGGGTAGATCAGGTAGCGGTTTCGGGCTCGAGCATTGAAAGTGTGAATAATGAGATTATCGGACTGGGAAGAGATGCAGCCTTTCTTTTTTGGTTGACCGGAGAAGAAAAATATGCCAAATTGGCCTTTGGGGTTTTTGATACCTATATGACCGGTATGTATTATATGAAGGAGCCTATTGACCAAGGTAATGGTCATGCCCAGACCTTGGTTGGGATGAGTACCTTTGAGGTGATCCAAGAGAAAATACTTCCCGAATTGGCCATCTATTATGATTTTTTATATGCATACATTAAATCAACGCATGAAGATAAGCTAGCAATTTATGAACAGGCCTTTAAAAAATGGATTGATGTCACGATTAAACATGGTGTTCCACATAATAACTGGAATTTACACCAAGCAAGCTTAATGCTTCCCGCCATTATGGTACTGGCAGATGATAACGAGTATACCGATGGGAGGGGACGTAGCTATTACCTCAATTGTATTTTGAACAAGACATCAGCAAGACAATGGGCGTTGACAAAGTTAATGAATTACGGCTATGACAAGGAAACAGGCGTTTGGAACGAAAGTCCGGGTTATGCGCAAAGCGTGACCAGCCTGTTTATGGAATTTATCCACCGTTACGATAATACCTTTAATCAGAACTTGTTGCCCTACGCACCGGTAATGAAAAAGGCAGTTGCGGTCCTTCCACAGTACTTGTTTCCCAACCAATTAACAACAGCCTTTGGCGACTCTTATTACGGTGACATCGCTTCTTCTCCCATTGCCGACATGATTAAACTGAGTCAGAAGTATGCCGACGCCAAGAATGAGGAGCTTTTTACAGGATTGTATAAGAAATTTGTGGGAGCGGAGCCGATAGGAGATGGAAAGGGAAATTTGCCCATAGCTATCCAATCTTTTTTTACAAATAAACCATTAGTACTCAAGAAAGATATTGTGCCGGCCAATTTGAAAGACTTTGTGACCCCCACATTCTACGCACCCAATGTTAGCTGGTTCGTACAACGATCCAAGTATGATAGTAAAGAAAATGGTTTAATGATTTCGCAGTATGCATCGTATGGCAATCACGCGCATTCGAATGGTGTAGCCATGGAGTTGTATGGAAAAGGCTATGTGCTGGGTGCTGAATCAGGGATCGGGTCTAGCTATTTCGAGAAACCTTATTTGGAATACTATTCACAATTTCCCGCCCATAATACGGTGATGGTGGATGGGATTTCAACCTATCCTGAGATGTTGAGTAATCATCCGTTCGACTTATTGGCAAACTATCCGGCATCCGGAAAAAAAGAAGGATATTTTCCAGGAGTTACTTATTCCGATGTGTATTTCTTAGAGCCGGAGAGCCGAAGTGATCAAAACCGCTTGCTTAGTATTGTGAATACAGGCGATTCTACTGGATATTATGTAGATATTTTCCGATCCAAGAAGCAAGGTACCGGTGATAAATTTCATGATTATTTCTATCATAATCTCGGTCAAGATCTATTTATAAAGGATGCGTCCGATCGTGATTTACGGTTAGAACCGAGCGAAGAGATGGCCTTTGCAGGTGGACATCTTTTTGCGTTAGATTACATGTGGGACAAGCGTTCGGCCAAAACGAACAAAGATTATCAGGCGGTGTGGAAAATGACACAACCTAATGGAAATCATGTATACATGAACCTTTGGATGAAAGGATACGAAGGACGCGAAGTATTCGCGATCAAAGCCCCACAAGTGAAATCCTTCCGCTCTAACGATGGATTTCCTTATGATTTAAAAAGCTCTCCATTTCTAACAATAGCAGCGAGACAGCATGGTGAAGCTTGGAATCATCCTTTCGTTTCGATATTTGAACCATCAACCGAAAAAAATGGGAAGTCCATAGTTTCTATCACCTCATTCGAAGTGAATAACGCTTCTCCTGACTTTGTTGGACTGATTGTGAAAAGTAAATCAGGAAGGAACGACTATATTTTCTCCTCGGTAAAAGAGGAGGATGTAGTTTATCGAGATATGCGGGCGAATGGAACTTATGTGGTGCTTAGTGAAGAAGGAAATGATTTCACCCTGTTTTTAGGGCATGGAAAACTATTGGCGGCTAAAGGATTTACAATTTCTGCAGATCAGCCTAGCAATGCTACCTTGCGCTATGAGCATGGTATGTACTATTTCACTTGCGATCGGCCAGTCGTACTCACCATGCCAAATGGGAAGAGGATAAAAATCGAAGCGCAGGATTATGATACTTTATCTCTAAAATAATGCAAAGCTATTTAAAGAAGGTATTAGCGCTATTTGTCGTGCTACAAATGCTATTTAGTGGGTATATTACGGCTGCGCAATCCGTTTGGCAGTGGTCTGTACCCGTCAAAAATGTCGATGGCAGCTCCATACCCCATACCGAAGCCTTTTTATGGATTCCAGAAAACTGTAAAAAGGTAAATGCATTTATATTGGTGCAGCATAACATGACGGAGGAAGGTATATTGGAAAATAGAACTTTCCGTGAGAAGCTCAGTAAGTTGGGTATTGCCGAAATCTGGCTAACAAATCAGATATCTATTAATTACGAAGACCCGATACTTGCCAATAAGATCTTGCAGCAGATACTGTTAGATTTAGGCAACAAATCGGGATATAACGAGTTAGCAACGGTACCCATTATTCCAATGGGACATTCTGCGATGGCCACTTTTCCCTGGAATTTTGCGCTGGCAAATCCAGAAAGAACCTTCGCTATTATCTCGTTGAAAGGTGACGCACCCACCACTAATTTAACAGGTTCCGGTCGGCCAAATATCGATTGGGGCGATCGCAATATAGCAGGGATTCCGGGTGTCATGATCATGGGTGAATATGAGTTTTGGGAAGATAGAAGGACACCAGGGTTTAACTATTTGAAGAAAAACCCGAATACAACACCCTTAACCTTCTACGCTGACGCTGGAAGAGGGCATTTTGATGCAACAGCATCGTTGATCACATTTTTGGGTGATTATATCGAACAGGCTTACAAACAAAGGGTAGGTCGATCGTCGCTTATTTTGAAGCCCATCATCTTAGAAAGCGGTGTACTGATGGATGTATGGCGAAAAGATTCCTTGCCACAATACCCTGCTACCGCGTATGAGCTGTATAAAGGTGATCGCTTTAAAGCTTCGTGGGTATTCAACAAACAAATGGCCGGGAAAATCGAAAATAACTACCAGCGCTCTAGATTTAAAAAAGTGAGGGAGCTGGGATTTCAGTTGCAAGGTAAGCCGGTAGAAAAACAACAAACGCATGCCAATTATCATTTGGATTTTATACCCGAATCGGATGGTCTAACCTTCCATGTAAAGGCGATTGATGTAAGTGGCGACCGTGAAGAGGTCACCTTGGATAGGATATGTGGACCTTTTATGAAACTGAATGATACAACCTTTCGCATTCAATTTGATAAAATAGGCATGAATAATCCTAAACGTTCTAACGATCTGTGGTTTTTGGCGCATGTGGATACCGATAATATTTATAAATACGCTGTCCAACAGGCCAATATGCGTATTCCAATGAAAAATGAAGAAGGGAATGTTCAAGAGATAGATTTTACAACGATAACGGATGTAACGCTCGGAGCAAAAACTGTCTCATTGCATGCTACCAGTAGCCAGCAGTTGCCAGTCTCCTTTTATGTGAAAAGTGGGCCTGCCTATATCGAGAATGGTAAATTGCATTTCACAAAAGTTCCACCGAGAACGAAATTTCCAATAGCAGTAGAGGTCGTAGCCTGGCAATATGGGATAGCTACCGAAAGCCTGAAAGTTAAAACCGCCGAACCTGTTTTCCAAACTTTTTACATACAACGCTAGCTCCCCAACCTCCTGTTACCATGGGAAATATTTAACATTGATGATCCGAAATGATGAAAAAAATATACTCATCGGCGATATAGCAAAGACCGTAGCTCCTCTATTTTGTAGGAGCCGCCTGCGATGTAGTGGTAGGTCCTTCTACCACGAGCTTTCCGTCTTTTAATATCCTCATCCTGTCTATAAAAACAACCCGTTCTTCACCTGTCGACAAGGTCCGCGCGTGATATACACAGAACATCTCCTGCCCGTCTGGAGAGTAAGTAACGCTATTATGCCCTGTTCCGGTCACCACGCCACCACGCTCACTATTTTTTTGCAATACAGGATTATTAGCTGCTTTGGTAAACGGGCCGAGCGGGCTTTTTGAAGTGGCATATCCCACGGCGTAATTCTTACCACCGAAATAATTGGCAGAATACATCATATAGTAGGTGTTTCCTTTCTTAAAAATGGCAGAGCCTTCCGTCCATCGGCGGTTAACCTCCTTTGAGGTAACGGAGCGGCTTTCCCATTCAGCCTGCTTATCATCCATTTTTACAGGAGGTCTTAACAGCAGTACCGGTTCGCCTATTACCCCACTGAAATCAGGCTTTAGCTCAACACCATACACCCAGCTCTCTTCTATACTTTCAAACCATCCCTTTTGCTTAGCCCAGGTAGCCACTTCGCTCTCCACCGGATGCTTATAGCAACACCGAGAATAATAAAGGTAAATTTTTCCGCTTTTATCAAAAAGTACATTCGCATCGATGATAGGATAACCGGGATCAAAAATCGGCTTATTGCTTAGGTCAATAAATGGGCCTGTAGGCTTGTTAGCCACCGCTACACCGATGCGGAAATTCTCAAGTTCCTTACCGGGATTCTCTTTCCATTGGGCACAGTAGAACATATAAAATTTGCCATTATGTGCATATACTTCAGGTGCCCAGTAGGCGCCATCCCAGGCGGCAGTAGAATCACTCCAGCCGTTCTGATTACTTGCATAAAATACTTGACCCTCATCTTTCCAGTTAACGAGGTCTAATGAAGAATAAGCGGCAAACCCATTTTTCGCACCACCGCCAGTTCCGTACATGTAATATTTGTCGCCCTTTACATGCAGTACGTAGGGGTCGCCAAATTTAACAGGCAACGGATTCTGATAAGTGTTTGCAGATTGAGCAAACGATCCATTATTGAAGGATAATATAAGCAGGAAGGACCCAAAAAACTTTATTATTTGTTTCATAATTTAATATTCGATGCCGACAAATATAAACGCAGGAAACTACAAATGGAAATGCTAGTGCCTTCCAAACATATCCAACATCGTATTCAACGCATCCTCCGCGTGCATCCGCTCGCCATTTTCAAGTGACTCTTGTGCTGCTATTGCTGCTCTTCTACGCATAGTTGTTTCATAAAAAGAAATGGCTTCCTGTAAAGTGCTGTATTTGTCAGATGTTAAAGATTCACTCAATTCCAATGCATCAAGCATAGCCATGTTTGCGCCTTCTCCAGCAAAGGGTGGCATTACATGTGCCGCATCGCCGAGCATAGTTACGTTGGGTAAGGATTTCCATGTTTGATTTAGTGGTATACAATATATCGGACGTGGAATAAAGGGTGTTGTTGCATTTTCAAACAGTTCATACCAAATGCTGCTCCATTCGGAATATTCTTTTTTAAACCAAGTCAATAATTGAGTTTTATCGGCATAATTTAAGCCACTATTTGCTGCCCAGTTTTCATCTGCTTTGAAGCTTGTATAAAAACCCAGATCGCCATTGCCTTTCTGGCCGAGCAATACATTCTTCTTATTTCCGAAAGCCATTATTTTTCCACCATTGTTCAATGCATCGATATGCGGGGTCGCTTTTTTTGAATGATAAACGTTACCTTCGAGCATGGTTACACCCGAATAAAATGCTTTGATGTCAGTGATGTAGGGCCGGATCTTAGAATTGGCACCATCAGCAGCAATAACCATATCGGCGAAAGCAGATGGTCCTTTTTTGAAATGTAACAACCAACCTCCGTTTTGCGCTTCCATTGAAATAAAATGGCTATCCCACACAACCGTTTCTGGCTGTAAAGATTCCAACAATATTTTTCTTAATGAACCGCGGTCTATTTCAGGACGAAAATGTTCATGACCGAAGTTCTCATCCACTTTGGTTTCGTGATCGCTAAAAAAAACTTCTGCACGTTCATTTACTATCAATTTTTTATCTGCACCGGGAAGAAAATTCTCTTTAAATGCGACTAATAAATTTGCTTTGCGGATAGCCGCCAATCCCGATTCGTCATGTAAATCAAGTGTAGATCCTTGCACGCGGGCATCCTTATCCAAATCTCGTTCATACACCCTTACATTTGCGCCTTTAAGCTGTAAAAGCCTTGCTAAGGTTAAGCCACCAGGGCCTCCGCCAACGATAGCGATCAATTTATTTGCTAATAACATACCGTATAAGTTTTAATACGGTGCAAAACTATTTTTGTTTCAAGACAGATAATAGTACAAATCGGTCGTTTTTGTTCTTAGATAATTCTTTTGGCACAACGCCCGAAAATTTTTTTATCTCTTTTATAAAATGGTTTTGGTCTGCAAAGTTTAATTCAGGAAAAAGTTTTCCCTGTGCGATATGTTCTAATGAGGCTCTGAAACGCAAAATTTTACAGTACGCTTTTAATGACAGCCCGAATTGCTGATTGAAATAACGGTTGATTTGCCTGCTGTTCCAAAATACGCTTTCCGAAAGCTCTTTTACGTTCATTTCACCGTTTGATGAATAAATGAGCTCGAAAAGTTTGCGTTTTCTTTCATCTGGATCTTTATATAAAAGTTCTTTTATTTTTTGTGATGCTTTCTGATAAAACGCATCAAAGTCTTCCAAATCATCTACATTAAAATCCCAAAAGTTATTCGGAAAATCCTTCGCACTATTTAATATGTCATCGATCGGAGTGCGTAAAATATATTCAACGGCAAGTGGTTTGAAACTAATTACAAAGGTGCATGTATGAGGTGGAATACTTCTTTGTTCGGGCTCCGTTTCTAATCCAACAAGTATAACCTGAAAGGGCTGCGATGCAGTTTGCCAGAAAAACAAATCAATCCTTCCGTCGGGCAATACAACCACTTCCTTTGCCTCATTTGATTGATTCTGGAACATACCAATACTTTCTACAAAGTCAGCAAGTGACTTGTCTGGTTGGATGAATTTGTAGTTGAAGCTATTGTCCATTTTGTCTGGCCATTAGTAATATACGCTAACGCTATATAACCTTGACGTTATTTACCTGCATTTGATTTCAAAGGTATTCATAATAATTAGTACGCACATGTTTGAAAAAACATGTAAATCTTGATGGTTACTTGGTAAGGTTAAAAAAATCACCTTTTAATCCTTTTTTAAATGAGCTATATCCGTATATTTAGCACCTCCTACACAAAATTATGAAGATGAAAATAAATTTGTTTTTTCTAGCTTTTCTCGTTTTTTCGGCGCTCTCGTCAAAAGGTCAACAAACAACTTCTTATCAAAGAGTTTACTTATCGGGTAAAGACGCCGCTTCAGCGGTAGAATGGGACTTTAAAGTTTCGGATGGCAGAAAAGCAGGAACATGGAGCAAGCTCGCCGTACCGGCTAACTGGGAGCTACATGGTTTTGGTATCTATAACTATGGGCATGACCACGAAAAACCTGAACGAAAGCTAGGGAAGGAGATCGGCGAGTATAAGCACAGTTTCGATATTCCCAAAGATTGGAAAGGGAAAACAATTAAAATAGTCTTTGCAGGCGCTATGACCGATACAAAAGTAAAAATCAACGGCCAAAGTGCGGGTGATTTGCACCAAGGAGGATTCTATGAATTCAAGTACGATATTACATCCTTGCTTAAATACGGGACAAAAAATCTCTTAGAAGTTACGGTGGCCAAGCACTCAGCAAATACCTCTGTAAATAACGCAGAAAGAGAGAGCGATTTTTGGATCTTTGGCGGTATTTATAGGCCTGTTTACCTAGAAGTATTACCAAGTAACCATTTCTCCCGCATTGCTGTTGATGCACAAGCTTCCGGTAAATTCAGTGCACTTCTTCAATTAAATAAACCCATTAAATCAGCATCAGTAGAAGTGAAAATTACCGATTTAAAGACGGGACAAGACGTTAAAGAATTCACTGCGCCACTGCCCGAGACTGCGTCTTCAATAACAGCAGATGTAGCGAATGTGAAAAGCTGGAATCCGGAAGATCCCAATCTTTATGAAGCTGCATTTACCCTCCTTGTAAAAGGTCAAAGAATATACACAAAAAAGGAGCGCATAGGTTTTCGAACAGTCGAACTGAGAAAAAATGACGGAATTTACGTCAACGGAACCAAAGTGGTTTTTAAAGGAGTGAACCGACATTCCTTTTATCCAAACACGGGTAGAGCGCTCTCCGAAGCCAACCATTTAGAAGACATTAGCTTAATGAAAGATATGAACATGAATGCCGTTAGGATGAGCCATTATCCTCCCGATGAGCGATTCCTGACACTTTGCGATTCTTTAGGCCTTTTTGTATTGGATGAGGTAACAGGCTGGCAAGCAAGCTATGATACCATTGTAGGGCCTAAACTGATCAAGGAAACCGTTCTGAGAGATGAAAACCATCCTTCGGTAGTTATATGGGATCATGGAAATGAAGGGGGATGGAACTTCGCCAATGAAAAATGGTTTCATCATTGGGATATTCAAAAGCGCCCCGTTATTTACCCATGGCTCAACAAGAACGGTGTCGATGCTTTTCACTATCCTACCTACAAAGCGGGTATAAATAGGCTCTCCAATGGAAATAATATCTTTATGCCCACTGAAATGATACACGGTTTGTATGATGGTGGCCATGGAGCAAACCTAGACGATTTCTGGACGGATTATATGCATAATCCTCGAGCAGCAGGCGGGTTCTTATGGGCATTGGTAGATGAAGCAGTTGTCCGCACAGATCGCGCAGATAGTTTAGACGCTGATGGAACCAATGCGCCCGACGGTATTGTTGGCCCATATAGAGAAAAAGAAGGTAGTTACTTCACCATAAAAGATATCTGGTCTCCGGTTCAAATCAAACCAATGGTAGTGAACGAAAAATACAATGGACAACTCATCATTGAAAACCACTACTTATATACCAATCTTGAAAACTGTAAAATTGAATGGGAATTAAAAGGAATCAGTAATTGGAAGGCAGTTACGCTGTCCTCCGGAAAGCAATCTTTGGCCAATACCTTACCTGGAGAGAGTAGCCGCATAACCCTTGCCTTACCGCAAGATTTTGCCAAGGCAGATTGGTTAGCGCTGTCGGTAACAGATCCTTCTGGCCATAAGATAAATAACTGGACCTGGCCAATTCACTCAGCGAACAACTTTAGTAACAAAAAATTAACAGCGCCCACCGAAGAAGATCCAGCCTCCATCGCAAAAGACAGCTTGGGAGAATATTTGGTTTACAAAGCAAACGAGACAGCGGTATATTTTCGTAAAAATTCTTTCATGCTCGATAAGGTAGTTAAAGGAAACCATGAATATGCACTTGGAGGACCACTAATAACGGACGGAAATAAACTTAAGGAGGTTAAGCAAGAAGTAGATCAACAGGGCAATCAAGTCATCCGGTTGGCATATGAAACCTATCCCAACGCGGTTACCTGGACATTGTTCCGCAATGGGCAACTTAAATTAGAAACTTCCGCACCAGGTTCCAAAACGGACACTGCAGATTATTTAGGTATTAATTTCTCTTTTCCTGAAGAAAATGTGAAATCCATTAGATGGGTAGGAGACGGCCCCTACCGCGTATGGCAAAACCGTCTTAGAGGGCCTAAGTTTGGGGTGTGGGAAAAGAATTATAACAACACAATTACGGGATACAACAGCGTTGGTAAGTTAGCGTACCCTGAGTTTAAGGGATATCATGCTAACCTATACGCCTATGAGTTGGTTGTTTCGCAGGGCAGTTTTAAAGTCTATACCGAGACACCCAATCTGTTTTTTAGACTTTTCACACCAGAAAATGCTCCCGACGCAAATAATAATCTTAAAGTAGCATTTCCTGCTGGAGATTTATCGTTTCTATATAAAATACCGGCAATAGGAACAAAATTTCATTCTGCTGAGTCCATGGGGCCTTCGTCTGCCAATATCAAAAATGTTGGGCACAATGGGGATGAAAATGATCCAATTGTATTGTGGTTTGATTTTGATTGATGTTTTTTGTGTCATCTACCGGAAGAGAGGGTGTATCATCAGCCATGATCACCCTCATTTGAAAAGCTGGAAGCTAAAACTGATGTACCAAAAGAGCTTGCCCGATAAAATCAGATCAGCGAAATTAATTCAGCGATTCGATTGGAAATGCCCACTTCGTTGTCATACCAGGCAACAATCTTCACTAGTTTACCAATAGTTTTCGTCATCCCACCATCTACGATCGAAGAATGTGTGTTACCCAGAATATCCGAAGATACGAACTGTTCTTCCGTATATTCCAGCACACCTTTTAGTGACGTTTCAGCATAGCGTTTCAATATAGCATTGACCTCTGCCACGGTCACCTCCTTTCGAAGGTTAATAGACAGATCAACGATTGATCCATCGATCACGGGCACGCGGTATGAATATCCATCCATCTTGCCTAGAAGGTTAGGCAACACGTTACCAATGGCTTTTGCGGCGCCAGTTGTTGTCGGTATGATCGAATAGGCCGCAGCACGGGCACGACGTAGATCTTTATGCGGTGCGTCTTGCAGGTTCTGATCTGCTGTAAAGGCATGAACAGTAACCATGTACCCTGATTCAACACCGTATTCTTTATCGAGAACATACAGAATAGGCGCAATACTACCGGTGGTGCAGGATGCAGTCGAATAAATCTGATCATCTCCAATAAGTTCATTGTTGACACCATGAACAATCGTTTTTACGCCACCGGTGGCGGGTGCTGTAATCAATACCTTTTTCGCACCGGCATTGATATGTGCAAATGCGGTACTTTTATCCGTAAAACGCCCTGTCGATTCGATAACGGCATCTATCTGCATGGACGCCCAAGGTAATTTAGCGGGGTCCTTTTCTTGGAGCATCGTGATGCGTTTGCCGTTGGCAATCAGGATATCACCCTCGGTGCTAACCTCGCCGGAGAACCGGCCATGAGCGGTATCATATTTAAACAAATGTGCAAGCGTATCAATATCCGTCAGGTCATTGATAGCTACAACTTCTACTCCAGACTGGTGTTGTAAGGCACGCAGCGTCATCCGACCAATGCGGCCGAACCCATTAATTGCAATTTTCATTCGAATAATTTTTTTATTTAGTTTATCAATAGATCTTCCATACCAGCATCTTTTAAAGCCGTTCGGAAAGTATGGCGGTAATTAGATGGCGTAACAGACAGATGCCTCAGAAAAATACGTCGCATAGAAACCAGATTACCCATACCACATTGTTCCGCAATTCTTTCCAGCGGTATATCTGTATCTTCGAGAAATTTCCGGGCAGCCTCCACTCTCAGTTTTTCAACAAACTTGGCCGGAGGCATCCCTGTTTCCCGATGAAACACCCGTGTAAAGTTGCGCGTGCTCATATTCATCTTACCAGCGATCCGTCCTACTTCCAGCGATTCATGCAAATGATCGCGGAGCCAGCTTTGTGTTTTACCGGCGATATTTTCATCTTCATAAACCGGCAGCAGATTGCCAAATTGAGCCTGGAAGCCAGGACGACTCAAGTAAAAAACCAGTTTTCTGGCTACCCGTATGGCAATATCCTTTCCGAAATCCTCTTCTATCATTGCGAGCGACAAATCGATACCAGAGGAAACGCCTGCTGAAGTGTAAACATTTCCATCATTCGTAAAAAAATGATTAGCATTAACCTGAACGGAAGGGTATTCCTTTTTCAATTTTTCGCTTAAATCCCAGTGGGTAGTAGCCCTTTTCCCTTCAAGTAAACCTGCCTTAGCCAAAGCAAATGCACCTCCGCAAATAGATGCGATGCGCCGTGTATTCACCGCATTGATCTGCCCAAGCCAATGGTAAAAATCTTCCAATGCAACAGTGGCCGCTTCGCGAAAATCATTGCCGGCGATGATGAGCGTATCGATTGGTAAGGCAATTTCCATTGCATGATATGGACAACGGATTTCAACACCTGTCTCAGTCCTGAGCGTTCGGTCGGTTGTCGGTGTTGCAATTAAAACTTCATAACCTTTAGCAGCACTAACAGCCTGCAGGCAATTGTTAGCATTCGTAAATACATCCGAAGGACCGGCAAAATCCAGTAGCATATTGCCTGTCATAACAACGATAACTACTCTCTTTTTTTCGTTCGTATTCATCTGTCAAATATAGCTGCTTTTCGACGCGTCTCAAAGGACATAAATTATACAATTTAGGCCAAAAGAGATTCGCGTCGTCTTGTCGGTTTCATTCTATTTTATTTGTCCAGGTCTACGCACATTTACAAATAAATTAATTAAAAGATGAAGACAATTCTGTTAACAGTTGCGATATGCTACTCGATCGATGCGGCAGCACAAGAGCTGAGCCCATCAATGAGCAATGGAAAAATAATATTTCAAAGTAATTGTGTAAGGTGTCACGGTGATGATGGTAAGCTAGGGAAGTTTGGAGCAAAAGACCTACAAAAAAGCAAGTTGGATGATAAGCGTTTGTATAAAATCATCTCTAACGGTAAATGGCTTATGCCCCGGTGGAAAAAGGTATTAACGCCCGAGCAAATCTTATCAGTCATTATTTATGTTAAAACCCTAAGATATAAATAAAAAGACTCCCGCTAACATCAGCTTGATAATAAAGAAGATATATTAAAACAAAAACACTTATCTTTATGTTGGGCTTTTATATGAAAGGAATCACGTTATGGATATGTTCGGTCAATTTTTAGTCTACCTTCTCCTAGCAATTCTGGGCATACTTGCTTTAAGTATCCTCATGTTTAACGGTTCATGGTTGGCCTGTTTATTAGCTGTTGGAGTGGAGTTATTGTTTATCGGAAGTTTTGTTGCGTGGAGAAGGAAAAGAGCAAGAAGAAGTACGTATTAATAGCCCAACCAAGAAAGTTTATTGACCCATAATTCACCACAGAATATATTGAAGCCAAATCCTATAGTTGATAGCCAAGAATTTGTATCTTAGAGAATTAATTCATCTAAGAAGCTCCCAAAACCCTAAATTATGCTTAATAATCGTCGTAAATCGTTGATATAATTATTCTTTGCATGTTAGCTGTTTATTTAAGCGGGCAGAAATAGCAAATCTAACAGCGGATTACTTTATGTCAAAACATTCATAGTATGAGTTAAAGTAAATATAATGAGCAGAAAAATTTGTGTTCAAAAAACTATTGATTTATCCACGCTTTTCTTAATGCTAATTGTTGGGCATTCGGATTGTTTATCAGGTTAATTTTTTTAGTTGTTTCGTCATATTCAAAACCTACTTTTGCCAGGCATTCTTTCAAAGGTATAGGGTCGCCACCTTCCATATAATCAGTAAAAAATGTACGGATCTTGGGGAAAGTCATAGCTGCAATTTCGTCGAATAAGGCATCATCATTAAAATATTTTCCTTTGCCATATTTCTTCATAAGTCGTTGCACCAGTTCTTGGGTGCCTATTTTTCCATCTGAAAGTTCGCGTAATTTTATGTCAAGGCATAAACCGAGTAAAGCGCCTTTTTGATAAAAATTCATATATTGGTCTTGCCGTTCAACCGCATTTTTACTCAAATTAGTAAAAGATAATTTGTTATCAAATGCTTCCATACCATGTGTTTTCTCTTCAATTTTTCGTGCGAATTCTTTTAAACTGATCATTTTTTGCTTTATCGGCATGTGTATAGTGGCGTATTCTGTCATACCTTCATAGAGCCATAAATGTTTGGACAAAGTAGGGTTCAAAAAATCGTAATTCTCAATTTCCTTTGAATGAATATTAAGCGGTGTAACAATATGGAAGAATTCATGTGATGCAACGCTAATGAGCGCATTGGGCAGATAGTTAATACTGCTAGAGTTGTACAAACAAACGGTCGATTGTGCGTGCTCCAAGCCGTCTCCCATGAGTCCATTCTCCTTTGATGATTCATAATAAATCAAAAAGGCATATTTGTCAACTGGTAGCTTACCTCCCAGATAAGATTGCTGATTTTTTAGAATAGTCTCCAATTCATCAGCTATCTTTTTGGAATAGTGCCGCTCCTCTTTGTTATAGAAAGATATCAGTATTTCGGCATTACCTACTTTTATCCAAGTAGTATCAGGTATGCAATACAGTACGGGTGCATCTACCAATTCTCTGTAATTTTTTACCGAAAAAATATCAGTACTATCATTTTTAAGTATGTAATTCAAGGCCGACGATGCATAAAAGTCTTTATTTTTCTTAATGTTGATTTTATAGGGAAGATTATTCATCTCTTGAAAATAGCCTGCCAATGAATTGTAATTGATGACAAATACAGAGTCTTGGATAAAAGTACTGGCTGCAGATTTTGCGCCCCGGGTATTTTGCTGTAAAGAATCCCACCCATCGGCTACTTGATAAGATATTTTTGCAACATTTTTAAGATCATGCACCATCCAACTATTTTGATCCAATCTTTCAGTAAGAATTTTTTTACCAGTTTTATCAAACGCACTAAAGTCAGAAATATATTGCCCGAAATTCATAGCATCATAATAGCCGGGAACCATTTTTGGAATAACAAACTTACCTTGTTCTAGCTTGTTTTTTGGTGGAGAGAAAGAAACTGTAACTTGGTCGTCCTGAATATTAAGCAAGTCAATCGTGTATTGATAACTATGGTTATGCGATTGGGCTAATGCCGTGGTTGTAAAAAATGCTAATGTGAAAAATAATTTTATTGTTTTCATTAAGGTGAATTTTCGTTAAATATACGGCATCGTCTGCATTGACATAAAGCGGAACTATATGCAACATTTTCTTTTTTGCTATGTCCTTTTTATAGACTTTACTTTAAATATACTGTTTTAAAAATAATGAAAGCATCTCATGGTTTCAATTAAAAATTTATGCATTATGTCATTATTAATGAAACAAAAGCCACGCTTTTTTCTCTTGCTCGTACTTTTTCTATCTGTAATCGTCTGCTATTCGCAGGAAATCGGAATCGATCATCAGAGGTTAGGCCAATTAAGAACGGAATTCGAAAATGGAAAAATGGAGATATCAAATTACAATACAGCATGTTATTTTGCGCTGTCAGGAGATCGTACCTTAGCTTTTGTCTATCTAAAAAAAGCAGTGTACGACGATGGTTTTGCTGATGCAACGGCTATGGAAAAAGATCCAGATCTGAGCACTTTACATCACGATGCGCTTTGGCCTGTAATACTCCAAAAAATCGAAGAAAATGTAATGAAGCAACAGAAAGTTGCCGCCTTATATTTTAATCAAAAAGACTTTTGGGAGTCTAAGACACTAAAGACGCCTTATCGGGAGAATATTTCAGAAGAAGAAAAAATTGCAGGTTTGTCAAAATTTTGGTCAGAAGCTAAATACAATTTTGCCAACTTTGATCTATTACCGGATCTAAATTTTGACTCTCTTTATTTTGCATACCTATCGAAGGTCACGAACACCAAGTCAACTTTAGAATATTATCAATTAATGGCAAAATTCGGTGCTATGTTAAGAGATGGTCATACCAATGTATATGCTCCCCAAGAATTAACAAATGAATTATATGCAAGACCTTTATTGCGCAGCCGATTAGTAGAAGGGAAGACTTTGATTGTTGGCGTTTATGATCCTAAATTGGAAAAGGAGGGTATTAAAGTAGGACAGGAAATTGTTGAGGTGAACGGGTTGCCGGTTAAGGAATATGCTGCGCGTTACGTGATCCCTTATGAGAGTTCATCTACAAGGCAAGACAAAGAAGTGCGGGCATATGACTACGCCTTATTAGCTGGGTCAATTCACCAGCCAATTGCATTGCAATTGAAAGATAAATCGGGCTTCATGCAAAAATACAGTATTTCCCGAGTAAAACCCGAAGAACGTTCCGCGAAATTAGCAGCAGCACCGTTCGAATATAAGATGTTGAAAGGTAATATCGCCTATATTGCACTGAATAGTTTTGGCAGTGATTCTGCAGCAAATGCCTTCGCAGCATGTTACGAAAATATCTCGAAAGCAAATGCCATTATTTTTGACATCAGAAACAATGGTGGCGGTAGTTCCTCCGTGGGATGGAATATTCTTAGCTATTTAATTCAAAAACCTTTTCCTATTCATTCTTGGTATACCCGGGAATACAGACCAAGTTTCCGGGCATGGAACAATATCCAGCAAGTTTACGGAGGAAAAAGTAAGCTCTATCCCAAAGAAAAGTTTTTTTATCACAAGCCTGTCGTTGTCTTAACCAGTGCTAGAACTTTCTCGGCAGCGGAAGATTTTGCAGCAGCCTTTAAATCCTTACATCGTGGGCAAATCATTGGGAGTGCAACGGGAGGTAGCTCGGGCCAGCCCCTTGTTATCAGCCTACCTGGGAATGGAACAGCACGTATTTGTACCAAACGGGATATGCTTGCAAATGGCGAGGATTTTGTGGGAAAGGGTGTTCAGCCCGATAAAAAAGTGGTTCCAACGATCGAAGATGTTAGAAAGGGTGTTGATACCGTATTAGAAGAAGCCATCAAGCAGTTACTATCTCCAAAACATGGAGCAAATAAAATTTGAAAACGACAATAAAGCCTATTCTTAAAATTATACAAACTTTTCCTAGAACTATATACTATTATAAGTTTTAGTAGGGCGTAGCTTAGCTGAGATCTTTTGAAAATGTGTTTGAATAAAAAATATGGAAACATTTTCTTTTACTACTACTGATAACCATGAACTCTATGGTATTTTTCTTCCAGCAAAAGAGGGTTCCGAGACAAATAATTTGTAATAGACACCTAATTCAGGTAATGGTCGAAAAAGCATGCAATAACAAGATAACCAAATGAGTACTAAATTATAGGGAGGCCTAACTTTCCAGCGCAATGGCGAAGTAATGGTCTATCTACATTTTAGCCCACCGTATGGAGCAAGTCTACCCATGAAATGGGATATCCAGAGTGCCGTTGTTTTCGGTAAACTAGCTTTGCATTATACTTGTGAATAGGATGTTGGAACCAAAAAGGTATTGCTGATTTTAGAAATAGTATTTGCATATTGAGGATCCGCTACTAATTTCTTCCATTCGGGGTCAGCCACGAAGGCAGACCATCCTTTGTCTCGTTCTTCCATACTGCTGCATGTGATCATATAAGTGAGACGGGGTAGCTTATCGCCGGCAATCACTTCACCACAGAATACGGGATTCAATTTCGCTCGATTAAAAATGGGAAATTCCCCATCATGGAACATTTTAATTTTTCTTCTTACAGCATCTTCGCTATAGCCTTCATAGGTTCTTAATTCAAATATTCGTGACGCACCTGATGGGACGACCATTGCAGGAAAACCGTCAAAGGCAATCATTAAAGAAGAGGTAAAGCGGTTGTATACAGGTTTGTCAGCCGGTATGCTATTATATGCTGCGCTATTTTTAATATAATCGATATCTGCCTTTACTTTTATATTTACAGATAGGTAGTTGTCAAGAGAAGAGTAAGGTGTTAGTAAATAAATCCTAGTCGGCTCCGATTGTCTCCATTCCTTAAAGACGCCCACTTTTTTTACTCCGTATTTATTCAATGTAGGAATAAGGGCCGTTTTAAAATAATTTTCGAATTGTCCGAGATCGGAGCCGAAACGCACCTCATATTCACGCCATTCGTATACCTCCTTTTGTGTTGGAGACTTATCGGTCGCCATTGCCGGTTTGACGATTGCTGCTGCACCTGCAGCAGCTACAAGCGAAGATTGGAGGAATTTCCTGCGTTTCATATTGATTCTGGTTTAATGTGTAAATAGCTCTAGGTAAATAAAGATAAAGATATTCATACTTGGCTGGCTTCCAAAATCTTTCAATAAATTTTTACAGATAAAAGATAGCTAAAAGTACGTGTTTGAAGAAGCTATTGATCAAAACTAACCCTTGCGGCATCCGTAATCTGGCCATTTTGCTCATTCTGTACAAAACCAATGAGCTCCCAACCGCTCTTATCAAAATCAGTGGGGAGAATAAAGGTAGCTGTCTTTTTGTCCTCCATTCTTAGGTGTGCTAACTGCCTCACGATTTGTACATGTGATAAGGCCCGTCCGGAATTTTCACCGCTTTTCACCCTGCTTGAAGCAGATCGCTGTACCAATGCCAATACCAATTCTGACTTTTTGTCTTTTTTTGCACTATCATATACTATAAGAAGCTTTCCGTCTTTTATCTCATAATGAAGTGTGAGTGATGAGGTAACAGCCTGGTTTAACCCATCTGTAATAGCTTGTAGTACCCGGCCTTGCTCAGACCCCACCATCTCCACCGCTCCATTGACGATAACCTGAGGTGTATAAACCGTTTGGAGGCCCATCCAATTAGCATATTGACCTTGTCTGAGTGAAAAATCATGATCACTGAAACGGTCCTTCCAACCTTGGTGATCCCAATAATCTACATGAAAAGCCAAAATATAGACCTGTTTGTTCTGATTTTCTTTCTGGATCTTTTCCATCAGTTCATCTGCCGGTGGGCAGCTTGAGCAACCTTCAGAGGTGAACAACTCCACTACAGCGAAGCCATTCCGATCTACAGGTTGCTGTATATTCCTTATTTTCTTTTCGTAATGCATATCGATAAATGCAGTTACCATGATGAATACAAGTGCCAAACCTGCAGCAGAAAAAATTACTTTAATAGATCTCATGTTTATTTTTTTTAGTTTATTTAATTTATCTGATCAATCGAAGTGAAATCGATGTGTCCCGATTTTACTTCTGACATGCCATTTAAGATTTTTAATAATTTCGGGCAATCGGTTCAGGAATAAAATAGCCCAGATCATTACAAGGTATGATTTCAATAGTACCTTTAAAAACCAATTTGCCCGATAATTTCAATTGCTGTTTGTAAAGCGCAGCTTTATCATTGTAGTTTTCCTTTTCAACTGCAAAAAGTGCTTTTGGGCTACTTGTTTCGCTAATTGCCGGATACTGGGATGTACCTAAAGACTCACTAAAGGGGAAATACACAAAATCCTCTTGTTTATTTCTGAAATCAACCAATGGTGGAAATACCTGTTTTGTAATAGGCATAAATAATAATCCACCAGACATTAGCTGTTTTGATGACCTTATCCCCTCAACTGGAGATAAGGCTTGTGCGTTGGCCGAAATACCAAAGGATAGCGCCAACATCAAAGCAAATGTTAAGGCAGCTACACTCAAAAAACGTCGGCGGTCGTATTTGATTTTATGTTCCATTATCGTTAAATATTTATTTGTTTCACTTGTTCTTACTTTGTTTGGTGATTTGTAAGTATGACAAAGGTAGCCTGGGGATAGGGTGCAAAAGAGTGTTTATTGTGTGAACAAGGCAGAAGAAGGGTTGAGTTTGGCATTTTTCGGCACGAAGGTTATAGGCCTGTAAAGCGTCCATCTCCGTGTGATTTTAGCCTTGTCTACAACAGCTTACAGATTGCCTGGTTCAGGCGATGTCTGGCCCACTTCAACAATTCCATAGAGGCAATATCAATCTATTTTGGTAAGTTTGGAGCCATATCCATTCATATGAATAGCTATTCTTTCCAACAGGAGATATCGGAGCAGACTGCTTATCCGGTGATCTGGCTGAGGTCAATTAGATCCAAAAGTATTTTTTTAGTTTTTTATGAAAGTAACGAGAACGTTCAGGATATCCCATAAGCTCATTTGGTTTAGCTCTCTTTTTTTAGGAGCACTCACGGCTGTGCCAAAAATTGCTGAACATCATTTCAACCCCTATGAGGCTTTGGTCGACTCATCCGTCACCTTTCTATTTGCTGTTGTGATATGGTACTACAATCTCTATAACTTACCAACCTATATGGCAAATAATCCAAAAGGGGGCTTTTCGACGAAACAATTGCTTAAAGGACTTTTCTTTGGTTTAGCTTTGATGTTTGTGTTAGCTTGCATTCAGCAATATCTCCTGTCTCATTTACCTTTTGGTCCTGTCATGCTCATGTTTGAGGTGCGTAGTATTCTCATTAGCAGTGCCTTTTACATGTTTATCCATCTTTTGTATCAAAGCTTCCTTAATCAACAGGTAAGCGTAGAACTGGAGCGAACAACGACGGCTAATTTATGGGCCCAATTCGAACTGTTGAAGCAGCAGGTAAATCCCCATTTTCTGTTTAATAGCTTAAACACGCTCAAATACATGGTAGAGAGTGGCGATCAGCAAGCAGTCAATTTCATTTTAAAGCTATCCGATTTTTATCGCTTTACTTTGGAAAGCCGGAAACTCGACCTGATTAATCTGTCGGAAGAGCTGGAAATATTAGAGGCCTATATGTATTTACTGAAGGCTCGTTTTGAAGATGGCATTGAACTTTCAACCGATCTACCGGAAAAAGTATATACGTCACTGATTCCGCCCTTTACTTTACAGTTGCTTATAGAAAACTGCATAAAACATAATATCGTTTCCCTGGAAAAACCACTATATATAAATCTTTACACAAACAACAGTCACCTTATTGTGGAAAACAATATTCAGCTGAAGCGGGAGCCGGAGTCATCCACCGGATTAGGACTTGAAAACATTAACCAACGCTACCAACATCTTTTAGAACGGGAAATAATCATCGAAGTTACCGATAAAACATTTACCATTAAATTGCCTATCATTTATGAAAGCGATCATCATTGAAGACGAGATCAAAGCCGCTAAATCTTTGGAGAACATGGTTGTAAAATTGCGTCCTTCCACTTGTATATTGGCTAAGTTACAGAGTGTAGAAGCAGCGATAGACTATCTGTCGAGTCATGAGATGCCCGAACTGATATTGATGGATATCCAATTATCCGATGGGCTTTGTTTTGAAATTTTCAAGTCGGTGAATATTACCTGTCCGGTTATATTTTGCACTGCCTATGGCGAATATGCGCTGGAAGCCATCAAGGCCAATGGCGTCGATTATCTGCTAAAGCCATTCGCTGAAGCAGATCTTAGAACCGCCTTTGAAAGGGTAGACAACTTCAAAAATTTCTTTCAGCAGCATGCAGGAAGCGATCTGCAAGAGCTTATCCGTAAAATCAACGTAGATGAAGGCAAAAAGAGCTTCCTGGTTTTTAAAAACAATAAGTACCAGACCGTGCAGACCGATCAGATTGCTTATATCTATATCAATTACACCTCTCCATCCATTGTCACCTTTAAAGGCGACGAATATTCCATTAACCAATCCTTAGATCAGGTTCAGAATCAATTGTCGACTAGGCAGTTTTACCGGTTAAATAGACAATATCTTATCAATTTTTCCGCTATAAAAGAGGTCGAACATTATTTTACCAGAAAATTATTTGTGCGTTTGCATATTGCTACGCCCGAGAAACTGTTGATTGGCAAAGAAAAAACAGCAGCATTCTTGCACTGGTTAGAAGATCGTTAAACCTATCCACACCTTAAAATTCCGTCTACAACCTCCAATTTGTCTAACCCACCAATTTATTCGTTTTTATTCAGGCCTTCCATCTCTATTTTTGGTATCAAACATAGAAAAATACAGATTATGGAAGTACCAAGAAGAAAAAAGAAACGCCTCTACCTGGTGTTGCTAGTTATAATAACCCTATTTGTAGGGCTTCAATTTTTTAATCAACCCATAATAGGTAAGCCCGTCACCGGTACTATCGAAGCACCGAGAGAAGTAACAGCAATACTTGAACGTTCTTGCTATAGTTGCCATTCCAACGAACAACAGCTGAGCTGGTTCGAGCAAGTTGCTCCAGTCTCTTGGTTAGTAAAAAAGGATGTTGACAGGGCAAGAGAGGTAATGAATTTTTCAGAATGGGGAGCACTTTCACCGGCCGAACATCAAGGAAAGATGTATGCGATACTCAATATGGTACAGGCCGGGAAAATGCCACTTCCAGCATATACCTTATTACATCCCGCAGCAAAAATATCCGAAGATGATATTGCAGTGATCAAGGCATATACCTTATCCTTATCAAAGGATGAAGCAAATAAAACAGCGGTTACACTTGTAGAACAACCTGAAGTTATTCCAGATCGTCTACCAGACACATTGCCTATATCCGCTAATGGTGTAAAATACACAGACGCTTTTAAAGACTGGAAAGTCATTAGTATGAGTACCCTATTTGACCATTCTATACGGGTGATTTATGGCAATGACATCGCTGTTAAGGCAGTAGAAGAAGAGAAGTTCCACCCTTGGCCAGATGGCAGTGTGGTAGTAAAGGCGGTTTGGGAACAAGTTGAAGGGGCCGATGGTGAAATCAGGGCGGGAAAATTCATTAATGCACAGTTCATGGAAAAGAATGCGGAAAAGTACAAGGATACAGAAGGCTGGGGATTTGCCAAATTCAGTGGACAGAAGCTCATTCCCACTGGGAAAACAGCGTTATTTGCGCAACAGTCATGTATCGCCTGTCACCGCCAGCTAGCAGCATCTACCGGTTACCTGTTTGATGTACCCCTAAAAATAAATCGCAAAGGTTTAATCCAAAAAAATAATTAGAAATGAATAGAATAATTTTTATGCTGCTAGGTGGCATGCTGCTTAGCAATTGTGTTGATAAACAGAAAAACGATAGCTATACCCGTGTCGTATTTGATCCAGGTGCACTAAAATTCTTCGCATCATCTGTAAACAAAAAACAAGAAACAATGGCAGCCTTGTACGGTAATGACAAGGCTTATCAAACCTTGTCAAAAGGAGATAGCATTTCCGCTGCGGGCACCATCCTGCGATTAGTCACTTGGCGGTACCATGATAACCCTCAATATACCGGCGGCACCATAAATGGCGAGCTGTTAAGCGTAGAATCTGTTTATGTTAATGAGGCGGGTAAAGCATCTTATGAGCTAGAAGCAAGTGCTTTACAAAGCGAAACTAACGAGGTAGCAGATAAACAGGAGAGAATAAAATACATAATGAGCTATAAACCGGTTTTCTAGCTGGCCTATCAGTAAATCCCTTTATACACACAGAAAGGTCGGCTACTTTTTAACGCAATAATTAATAAACGCAACAAAAATGAACACTAAAACAACAAAAATCATCTACTGGTCGGGTATTATTTTCATGTCGCTTTGGTTTGGAGCAAGTGGCTATTTTGAACTGACCAAGAATCCAATTGTATGGGGTATTACACAACAATTGGGTTATCCACCACATTTTATCTATCTCTTGGGTGTTTTTAAACTTTCAGGTATTATGATACTCTTAATCCCCAATAAGCTGCTGCGGTTAAAAGAGTGGGTATTTGCAGGCATGTTCTTTGATATCGTATTTGCTTTCTTTTCGAAGATAAGTGTGATTGGCTTCCCTGCAACAATTGATGCGCTGCTTGCCTTCAGCATATTAACGATAGCATACATTCAGTTTAGAAAGCTTTATCCTTTTAGTTATACATTATTTTTCAGGTAGTTAAAAAAAACAGCAAGCCATTTACGGTTTGCTGTTTTCTTGTTTGAATAAGGCCTATACAAGTGATCTTCATTAAAGGGTCAGCCCACCATCCACAATAATTTCGGTACCGGTAATGAAAGATGCAGCATCGTCACACAAGTAAGTAACCAATCTCGCAACATCCTCCGCTTCACCCATTTTTTTCAGTGGAATTTCGTTTATCAAGCGTTCATGGATTTGCTGCAAAGTTGCTTCGTCCAAACCAGCTTTACCCATAATTTCAGTTTTATGCGGCCCAGGGCTCACAATATTCACTCTGATTTTTCTTGGGGCTAATTCTGCCGCTGCTGTTTTCGCTATGGAGTTTAAGGCCGCCTTGCTTGCCTGATAAATAGAGCTATTAGGGTTATGTGTAGAGGCGACGATAGATGAGAGTATTACAACCGAAGCCCCATCGTTTAGCAAAGGGATAAATTTGCTCAAGGTAAAATAGGCGCCTCTAAAGTTAATATCCATTACACGATCGAAATTTTCAACACTAGCATTTTCGATGAGTCCAAGCGTCCCTGTAACTCCCGCATTGATAAACAAAATATCTACTTTGCTAAATCGTTCTTTAACGGCTGTAGCTAAAAGTTCTGTATCATGCAGTTCTGCTTGGTCGGCTAAGAAGGGAATGGCGCCCAATTCCTGGGCAGCTGCTTCTATTGCTTCTCTACGTCTACCAGTAATGATGACTTTTGCACTTTGCGCTATTAACTCTTTTGCAGTGGCATAACCAATCCCGCTATTTCCGCCGGTTACAATGGCCACCTTATCTTTTAAATTGTTCATTTTTTTTGTTTTTTCTACAAAGTTATGCTGAAAATGGTATACTTTTGTAATCAGTATAACAGAGTATATCAGATAACATGTAGAAATGGAACGTAACCAAGAAGAAGAATTGAGGGCTTTGCAAGACACTCTCTACTTTATAGGAGGGAAGTGGCGAATACCCATTATCAACTCCATTTGCAATGGTAATAGGCGTTTTCGGGAAATTGAACGCAGCATTCCTGGAATCACGACACGTATGTTATCAAAAGAATTGAAAGAAATGGAAATGAATAAACTCGTAAAGCGAACAGTTTATGCAGATACACCTGTATTGATTGAGTACGAACCAACAGGGTACTGCAGAACATTTGGAAATATCATTCAAGAAATGATCAACTGGGGGCGGGCGCATCGAAATGTAGTGACCAAAGAAGCTATTCCTTAGATTTTATTTAAAAATAGGAAGGAGGATCGTAATAGATGCGAACGGTACGTATTATGATCCTCGTAATCTCTTATGTAGCGCTTATTGGGGATGGGCAAGTCGTATTTCAGGTATGGGGCTCCCTCACGTTCGTGGAAAAATGCTTTCTAGAGCGAGCGCGTCAAGAAAATTCAGATAGAACAAAATACACCAACAACTATTTTTTCTTCCACACCACAGTTGCCGTAACAGCCCCGCCATTAGTTGTATTCGTTACAACATAGTGCAGCATATTGTTTTCAAGTTTGTAAGAACGCACCTGCATATTGCCTTCCCAGTTAGGATAAAAAGCATGCTGCACATTGAAATTAATAGTGTGCTTTTCAGGGTGAACAGTATAGGTGCCAAAATGCGAATTATTGCCCTGCACCAAGGCTGCATTTTCATCTGGCGTAGCCTTATTTTTATCTCCCGCTGCAACTTTCGGACGAGTAGCTTTTAAAATTTGTATAGCATAATCACCAATGTCAGTAAACACGAGCAAACCCACAGGATTTTCGCCGTAAGGCAATGTTTTGCTTCCATCGGCATTGGTATTTACGACAGCTATTAATGACCATGTACCGACAAATTGTTTTTCGATTTTTTTTGATGGCTTTACGTCTTGCGCCTGTAACGCAGTAAATGACATTATAAATGCAACACACAGTAAGTATTTCATAAATCATTGTTTGTTTAATTGTAACCAATTCTTATAATTCCTCCATTAGCCGAAGTTGTAATGCTTTTTAAATAGCCATTAATCAAATCTTCGGTAGCAATGTCTGTGATTTTTGATGGGCTTATCACATTAATCCGTACACCTCTTGGCATTTCCAATGCAGCTGCCAATACGAAGCTGTTTACAGCGCCATTTGCTACAGCTTTGCCTGATGAACCTTTTGTAGGATGTTCACCCATTTTACCTGATATGAGTGTAAATGAACCATTGTCGCTGATGTGTTTCAAACCAGTGATTACGAGATTTATTTGAGCCAGTAATTTTTGTTGCACTCCGGTAAAATATTTTTCATCCGTCATAGAGAGTAGGTCGCTTGTAATACTATCACCTGCTGCACAAACAGCTGCATCTACAGTTCCTATTTGTGCAAATAGATTTTCAAGGGAAGCGACGGAAGAGATATCCACCGAAACATCGCCACTGTTTCTTCCTGCCGTAATTATTTCGTGCCTTTGTTGTAAGATAGGTGTAATGATTTTTCCGATATGGCCATTTGCACCGATAATTAAAATTTTCATTTGCTTATAGTTTGATGATACAAAATTATTCAGAAAACATGCCTTTATATTTGTACTATTTTGCACTTTTTCTGTATTTTTACTAAATGAAGGGAGAAGCTTTATACAGTCCTTATGAAATAGAATGGAAAGAAATGCAACGCTTCCCTAGGACCACGAAGCGCAACAATTTTTTTGAATTGATTTATGTAATAGATGGAACAGGCATTCAAATAGTAAACAAAAATAGGTTTAACTACCGCAAAGGCAATTTATTTTTGCTAACCCCACAGGATGTATATTCATTTGATATTGCCACGCCAACAACTTTCTTTTTTCTCCGTTTCAATGAATTATTTGTAAAAGAAAAAACCGGCAAAAACAAAGATGTAGTAAACCAGGTGGAATATATTTTGCAGAATGCCAGCCACCGCCCGGGATGTATTTTAAAAAACAAAGTGGACAAGCCATTAGTCACATCACTTATTGAAAGTATTCTAAAGGAACAAACCAATCAACAGTTGTACTACCATCGCATTACAGAGCAAATAGTTAACACCATCATTACCATTGTGGCGAGGAATATTGCTTTGAAGCTTCCAAAGAACATAAAAGAAAGTACCGGTGAACCAGTGTTAGAGATTCTGCAATATATTCAGGAAAATATTTTTAACCAAGAAAATTTAAGGGCAGAAAAACTCAGCGACCATTTTAATATATCGCTTCATTACTTGGGACGTTACTTTAAAAAGCAAATAGGTGAAACCCTTCAAAGCTATATTGTCAACTACAAATTGAGACTAGTAGAGACAAGGCTGCTGCACAGCGATATGCGAATAAATGAAATCGCTTACGAACTTAATTTCTCCGATGAAAGCCACCTGAACCGTGTATTTAAAAAATATAAAGGGATGAATCCTTCCGAGTTCAGAAAGACAAATAACACAAATTAAAGTTTTAACAACAGAACATGTACACCTAACATACGACCCAAATCAAAGAGAAACTGATGCGAAAATTGGTGAAGGACTAGCTTCCCCAGTAATAAAATCTGAGCAGTGATAAACTTTTTAAAGTATTAAGAATCCTTTTTCTAACTCTTCATATCAAGGCTAAAATAAACGCCAAAGAATATATAGAAGCCGAATCCTTAATGGGTAAAATAGATATGAAATTTTTTAGCTTTTTTATTTCACGAGTGGCCAACAACAAAGAAAATTCACAACATCGGCAATAAATTAACCAAAGCAAGAAATAAAACTTATTTTTATCGAATTTAAAGAACTAGATAGATGAGATTTTACGATATGCTCCGTTTTCCGTCTCCAAGAAGTAAAGGTAATCAAAAAGTGGGATTACGGCTAACCTATCATTTCTGTTTCTGGCTTTTAATTATGGTTGTTTATTACTTCAACTATTACCGTTTGGTCGGAAATGCCCAGCATGTGTGGATCTTTGTGTTAAAAGAAATGACGGTAGTCATGGCCGCCTTCTATTCTCTGTCTTCCAGAAAAGTTGTAAAAATTTTTTCAAATCCACTCGGCATCCTCTATGTTCTGTTATGGATTGTTGTCTTGTACGTTTTGTGGGCGCTAACCACTTATATTGCCTGTTTGCTGTTCCAATCTGTTTTCAAAGACTATGGACCTAGGTTCGGGAAATACCTTGAACTCGTTTTAGCCGACGGCCCTTTCGGTATTGTCAAAAACATCTATATATTTGCGCTCGATTTTATCTTTCTCATCTCGCTGCCCGTAGGTCCAAAATTTGTGAAAATCATGTTAGAACAGGTGCTCACCAAAACAAAGTTGGAACGAGATAACCTAGAGCTCGAGCTAAACTTCTTGAAGTCCCAGGTAAATCCACACTTTTTATTCAATACACTCAACAATATTTATCAACTGCTCGAGATAGACTATGATAAAGGTAGAGACATGGTATTACGCCTTTCCACACTGATGAGGTACACCTTATATGAGTCAAAGAACCACTTTATCCCATTGCGTAAAGAGCTTGATTTCATTCGAGATTTTATTACGTTGATGCGCATCAGATATGGCAAACGAGTTAACATTGAAGAGCATATCATCGACGTAAAAGAACCCTACAAAATAAGTCCCTTAATGCTCATTCCCTTCGTAGAAAATGCCTTTAAACACGGGCCAGATAAAAGTCCCAATAATAATTTCGTTTCCATTAACCTTACTTTGGAAGACGACTTTATAATTTTAAAAGCTATTAACGCAGTAGACGGTCGGCAGCATACAGCAGAAGAAAACGTTCATTCAGCCATAGGCGGGGTGGGGCTGAGTAACATTCTAAGGAGGCTCGATCTTCATTATAGGAATAAATATGAGCTAACATATGGCGTGCATGAGGGGCAATATTTGGTAAATTTGAAGATTAATCTAAAATTTAGTTAGGATATGGTGAGTTGTATATTAATTGAAGATGAGCCTTTGGCTCGAAAAGGAATAGCCGAACACATCAGCCAGATACCTTTTGTGCGCTTAGAAGCCATCTTTGAAAATGCGATGGAGGCCATCACTTTTTTAAACCAGAAAAACGTTGATATCGTGCTTTCAGATATCAACATGCCCGGCATTAACGGCGTTGATTTTCTAAAAAGCCTTTCCAAGCGTCCCCTTTTCATTTTCATTACCGGTAGAGCCGATTATGCTGTAGAAAGTTTTGACCTAGAGGTATTCGATTATATCTTAAAACCCTATTCGTTCGAGCGACTTTTCAAAGCCCTTTCGCGTGCTCAAGCACACCTTTTCAAAAAAGAAGTGCCAGAGAAAGTCGAAACAGGCAAGTTCACCATAAAAGAGAACTATAGAAATTACCTAGTGCCTTATGACGAAATACAATATGTAGAAGGCGATAAAGAATACATACGTATCTCTACCATTGAACGCGAATTTCTGATCATTTATTCATTGAAGAAAATCACGAACGATCTGCCGGCAGAAATATTTATCAGGGTGCACAAATCTTATATCGTTAACAGCGCATTTGTGCGCGCTGTCGATCCCGATAAGATTATTATGAAAGGAAGCATAAAAGACATCCCCATAGGCGTTACCTATCGGGATGATGTATATAAGAAATTAGTGCACCACCATTAAATTATTTTCCCATTCAACCGTAGCTTTTTCATATACGGACGCTTGCTTACTAGTCCTAGCAAGTTTAGAACGATAATATTTAGCCAGGTAAGCATAAATCACCATTTCATTGGCTCGTTGATCAGAAAAGAACAGCCTGTTAAGATGCATGTGGCATAAACTACCAAGCAAACCCATTACTTCAATCTTTTTGATTTTTCTTTGTTGAAGCAAAAGAACTATTTTCGTATATCTCGTTTCAAAAATATCTTCAAAACCACCCAAATCATTCCTGTTAGATTCATTCAACAGCGTTTCAATAGACATGGCACTGTAGCGGTAGTTTAGGTTCAGTTGTTTTTTCTGGTTTTTATTAAGGTCAAATTCTTTGCCCAAGGCGAGGCTCCATGCCTCTGTTAACTCAAACCGTTCATGCATATCAATGCCAAAAATATCCAATAATTGGTGGGTTGCTCTCAATGCAAGCAACCAGCGAGTGGTATGATCCTCTCTGTCCAAGCGCTTCAACAGATTAAGAACAGCAACGCTGTCAATATAAAAGATCGATTCACAAAGCTCCATATTGACTGACCCATACCGTTCCAGCTCCCTCACATAAGTATCATACTGTACCTTCCAAATTTTCCGCTCGGCTATCAGCTGTTCGAAAGTAGCATGTAAAATGCCTTGAATTTTACCGAAAAAGCGCTTATTTTTCTTACACACCAAGAAGCGTAAACGAATATGGAAATCCGGATCGTAGTAACGTGTAAAGAACCATTTCATAATCAACCGATCACCCACTAGCTTTTCCGCTAGCGTCAGCAGTGCATTAACCAGCATTTCATCAGCCGTTTTTTGCGTACAGTAGAGCTTCACATAGATCCATTCACTACCCAAAATAAAGCTTCGTTTTATCTGCTGCTCACCGATAGGTTTCGCTTCTAGCTGCTTAGGTCTTCCAACTACCGATTTAAAAGGAATTATCAGCTCATTTATATAAGCATTTTCCTTTTTATCAAGTAGCACAGCATTGTTATGTGCAAAAAACTCGTAAAGCACCACATCGCCCATAACCAACTTATCCCTAAGAAGTTTTATACCCCAGTCAGTCCGTAAATTAATATACAATTCATTATCTCCCTCAGCGATCAATATCTCATCTGGCAGTGCCATTTCAGCTTGCAACTTATTGATTGATATTTCGTTATAATCTATTTTTTTTACAAACCAACGCGCGCGCGATAAGATGATATGCCTATAATAAATTCTTGGCAAGAACGGGGTTTCCTTAAATCTATCCCATGCCCAATGAATCGCAAACGGTGAGTCCTGATACTGCAGATCGCATAAAAAGCGATAGATCGATATACCCATTTTAAAATTGTGTGCACAGCTCAATCGTGGGATTACCCGTTTTTGAAGCTTCTTCGAAAATAGTATAACCACATTATTTCTAACAGAAATGTAAAGGTCTGTTAGTGGGATTTGTTTTTCATCACTTACTGCTCCATGCGCCAGCAGTGAAATTTGATAGTTGTACAAAGCAGGGCGTTGTAAGATATTAGCAAGTCTGTTTTCCGGTACATGTACAATGTCGGCCAAAACAGCATTTTCAAAACAGCTTTCCTCATAAGCGGCACAGCGCTGCAAGCTTTTCTTCAGGTCTTGATCCATATAAGCAAAGCGCGACATCAGATTTACTGCCGAAGAGCCGCTGCAAGCGGTAAGGTTAAAACTAAAATTTCCCTTATCCAATTCCTCCGAAGTGTTAGCTAACAAATTGCCAATAGCATAAAAAGTAGGCGCAACCGTAACCTCCTCTAACGGTCTTTCCAAGGTTTTATACATCTTTTCGAGATCAATCTGGCCTGATCCATATCCTAAACTGTTTGCTATCAGCAGTTCCTCCAATGCTACAGTAATATTCTTAGTATCTATACGCATGCTTAATTCTCTGATCAGCGGGTGTTCATTTTTATATTGGTCCTCAAGATCGCCATAACCAATTCCTAGGTCGCCATCTAATACTTCTAGAAGAGACACCTCCATCATATCATAACGCGCTTTAAATCGTTTGATAAAAAGCTGAAGATCTGGCGGGATAGATGATTTAAATAATGGATATAGCGCATTTAGCTCGTTCGATATTATCCGTATCACTGATCGGTTTAAGCAAGCCTTTTCCGGAATTAATTTTTTATCCGCCATCAAGACAGCATCCTGCGGTAACTTATTAATGTGCATGTCCAAGGTAGAAGTTGGAAGTGACGCTAATAAGGCCTTCAGCTCTTTACCAATCCCTTTCGCAGTCATTAGCTTAGATTTAAGCCAAGCCGAATAATCAACACCGAGTACAGTAGGTTCAAATTCCCAGATCAGAAACTGGTTGGCTATCAAGCGCAAGAGGTAGGCTGCTGCTTGTTCGTGCGCAATATCAAAAGACTGCAAGAAAAGAAGCAGCTCTTTGAAAGTTCGGCCTTCCTTCGCATGGTCATGCAATACATTCAAGAGCGGGTTTTTCTTTAATCTGATCTGGAAGAAGCTCTTTTTATCCGCAATATATTCATAGCGGATATAACTAAAATAATTGCTGGCGGTACTAATGCTATTGTTAGTATAAAAAGTAATGTCCTCTAAAGTACGATCATCTTTCAATAAGGGGCTAATTTTATCAGCAAGGTAATCGATGCTTAAACGCATGTGTATTTCAGCTTCACCTTTCAACCTTAAAGCCGTAGGTTTATCATCCAGTATACCTATGCTCACACCAGCAAAGCAACCAAAAGGAGTAGGGCGGGTAGCCATTCGTGCAATATACTTATATAAAGTCAATAGCAACTTTTCATCCAGTTCATGGCCGTTTCTCAGCCAGTCGAGATAAGTGTTATACAGCTCCCTATTGGCAAAAGAAATCGCCTGAAGCACCTCTGGATAGTTCGCCAAGGTAGCTTGCAAAGCGCCGTCTAATTGCGTCATCCCATTGTTTGCATTGATTTGCTGGATTACCTTTAGCGGTAAGCTAGGCGCTCTCAATAAAAAGAAATCGAAAGATTCTATATTGCGTGGCATAAAATTAATGATCTCATTATTTGTTCAGCAGGAAGTCAATACACTCATTGAATTTTTCAAATGAAAACGGTTTCAATAACTCGTAGACATTGCGTTTTAAGCTTTTTTGCAAGGTATTAGTAAAGTAAGATACAGGTGAGGCTGATATATTAATAATAACAGACCTAGTAGAAATACTGATCAGAATTTTCCCTATATCACCATCAAAACATGGTGTCTGAAAATCTAAGAAAATAAGATCAGGCGCTATTTTTTTTATCACATCATGAAAATCACACACATTATCCATCACCGAGATTAGTTCTAGATCCGCCCGCCTTGCGATGTAGCCGGTCAGCATTTGTATAGCCAGTGGTTCATCTTCCACAACAGCGCAGGTCAGGCGTTTCATTTGCGTTTTGTCTAATCCTATGCAATCAGTTTTCTTATATGAAATTTGAAGTAGTAAACGTCATACTACTCGCTGTTTCGTCTTTTCCATTCGCAAGGTGAGTACCAAGTGCAGGTCGCGCATCAATACTGCAGATCCGTTCAGTTTCAATTCTTAAGTAGCTTTCCAAAAGCTGTCTGTCAAATATTTCCATGTCATTTTAAGATTAAGTCTGGGACGAATCTGCCCGAAATGGGGCCAAAAAAAACTTTTATTTCACTAACTGAATAGATTTTTATACCAATGAGCTTGAGCGCTCAACATCATCATGCTATTCTGCGGATGATAATTTTTTGTACTATTCCGGACTAATTTGTGGGTGATATTGGTGAATATCCTACAGAATGACTACTTATGTAGAAGATGCTTCAAATAAGCCAAAAGTCTGTTTAAGTAAAGATAAAATACCGTGCTCGTGTCTGAATAATTTTTTAGGGCGAGTAAATATGTGAAAAAATGAGTTGCATTTCATTTTCAACTACTTATGTGAAAATGTAGTAGCAAAAAATATAAATTACATCTAACCCATATTTTCTTGCGTGAAATTTCGTTGAGATATGCTGGTACTATTACTTTTGGATCAGGATATTTCAGATACTAATTTGAAACATGTTTGAAGGTATTCCGGTGATGTATTACTTTATTGGGAAGTACAAGTTAATGTTATACTAATACGCTTTCAAAAATACACTCACCCGTAGAGATTACGGCAGCTGCTTCTTAAGAAGAAGAAAACAGTAAACATTTTGCCTACTTGTAGCATTCCGGCCTTAAATTTTGAATACAAAACCGGGATACCATTCAACGTGAATTTAATAGCTATATCCACATTTCGTTCTTTGATTTTCTTCATCCATTAGTCTATAAAAATAAAGTTGATGCCAGCGTGCAGTTCATAGAAGCTACGGCACCGTTCATGAAAATGATTTTTTTCCGTCAAAAAAACCAATAAAATTTGGGCATGCCTTCGAATAAGGTATTAAAATAGATGGAAGTAAAAAAGAAACATTCACAGCGCAGCAGAGCAATCATTTTAGAAACGGCTGCCAATATTATTAGAGAAAGCGGGTTGAAAGCCTTAAAGATGAGTTCACTTGCCGAACGATCAAAGCTTACACGGTGGACGATATACAATCATTTTGGAGATCTAGGGGGTGTTAAAAAGGAGCTTTACAATCGACATGATTACCTCACTGTAAACTTGCCTAAAATTGCTGCCTTCGCCACCCAAACAAAGGGGGCGATTCAGGTAGAGCTTGTAGCCCACATCATTACCCAGCATTTCGACTCACTGATGAAAGACGCTTTATCACGTGAATTTGCATTGGCAGAATTTATGGGAACAGATCCAGTCGTTGCTCAGATGGTTTCATCTAGAGAGCAACGGATGTTCAAAATGATCAGGGCTTCCAATGTAACAAATGCAAGTGGGCAACAATTACCTTTAGCCCTTCTGTTTCCAATTATCCTGGGAGGTATCACTTATATGGCCTTTCAGTACAGAGTAAGTGGTGAAGTCACGTGTTTTGGTGTAACATGTTTGGAAAAAGAGTTTAAAGCAAACCTGCAGCAGTTTATTGAGCGTCTACTTAGAGCTGCGGTTATTGACACAGATGATAGCTCAGAACAACAAGAAATGGTAGGTTAGCCAATACCTTAATTTCTAATAATAAGTAAAATTATAAAGCGTTCGAACGCTTTGGTACATAAACACACATGAAAAACGATAAGAAATAGAATCAACCTAACCTATTCTAAATCCTATAACTATAAAACCCTAAAGATTTCTTCTTGGAAGTCTTTAGGGTTTACATAAAATGATTCTTCTCACAATTTCTCATTATTCTCTTGCAAATAATAAAACCATTAATTAGATTAGTACTATCAAACTAAAATATACCACTAAACCAAATAGAAAGTTAATAAAAATATAAGTTAACAAGTCGAAGGGACTTCTTTCCATGATGAGAAGAGGCTACCTCGAAGTGTTTTAGTTTAACAAGCTGGTTAATAATAAGATAAATAACTTCCAATAAGGAAAAATCCAGCCTTGTTTCGATTTGCCTTGAAAGAAATGCCTAAGATATATGCACGAAAGCTCGGAATTAACTGTTTTTAATTATTAACATTTTATGTGTATAAATAAATATTCACAATTATGTTTTTTAATTAAAGTTGTTTGCTAAATTGGAGTGTGAAATAAAGTGTGAATTTTAGTAATTAACTGAGAATATTCCGGCCTAAAATGAGGCGGTAATCTTTTCGGTATCTAGCTTTTCAACCATAGTATCTAGATCATTCTGTAGTATACATCTAAAGTTAAACCATTATAAAGAAAAAACCATGGCAACTAAGCAAAAAGACCTAACTAGCAAGAAAGAGATGGCAAATTTGGCGGCGGGAGATCCGATCGTATCAGATTTAGCGAATGTAACCCCCATAGCAAGTATACGTTATCTCACACAAGAGGAGTACGATGCGCTGTCTGTGAAAAGTATCAATACTATTTACATCACACGTGGATACGTTGCTGAACTATTAACCCTAATCGATTTCGCAACAGCCGCGGGTTATACCCTTCCTAATGAACTAGATTTAAGAAAGCTGAACACACTTATCAAAAACCTGAAATTCGATTATATCTGGGATCGCTTAGATCTATTTTATATTTTCGCAAATTCCGGAGATGATAATTTCAGAACACTTAATTATAAAAATCCATCAGCTTTCAAGGGAGATAAATTAGGAGGATTGATGAGAAGCGTAAGTGGGTTCGAAGGAAACGGAATAGACGGATATATAAAAACCAATTTTTCTGGGTCTGCCAATGGCGTCAATTATTTACAGAATGATGCGAGTAGAATATGCTACGCCTATAAAGCAAGTACAGATAGTAGCAATGCTAATCTCTCCGTTATCGATGGTGTTGAAAGCTTATCGCCCAATCGCTTTTCGCTGGCAAACACGGTAACCCATCGCATCAACCAAGAGAATGCAAATCTCGCGACCGCTGCCGATATGAGTGGAACAGGATACAGGGCTATTCAGCGAAATATCGCTGCCAGTATCGGTCTGGTGAAAGATGAAACTATAACAACCCATGCCGCACAGTCCACGACGCGACATTCAAATGCACAAGTTATATTTAGAGCTGCCGTATCATCATGGAGCAATATTGGCCTTAGTTTTTATGCAATGGGAGGCGCTTTAACATTAGAGCAGCATAATGCATTTAGAAAACATTTCATCAATTATTTACAACAGTCATGATATTCTTAGAAAAAGACAGAGCAAGGGGTATATCTCTGGGGCATCAAGAAATAGAAAACGTTTATGTGGGAGGGACGAAAGTGTTTCCGGATCAGATGTATAAACCCGTCATCGAACAACTTGGTTTTGCCGTTTACGCCACGACGAACCGGGCTATGGGAGGAGGAAATACAAAATACACGAAGGCGCTGACCCAGCAAGCGCAGATGAATCTATTAAAGGAATGCAGAGCAAGATGGTGCAGAGCAACCGTCTATCCTAAATGGGATGGCGATTTAAACAATACACCCGGAAATGGTGGAGGAAATTATGGTAACTTCATTACCAGATATACCAACTGGATCAATTTATGTGTGCAAAACAACATTAAGGTTTCGACCTGTGTGATTGATTCGTTAAGCACTGTGTACGGAAATATTGGTGGCGGCACCAATACCACAGATATAAATAGCGCTACCGCGACTGACAAAACAAACGCTTATAACGCCGGATTTTTATTGGGTAGTGGCTTCATGTCACGTTACGGCTATCTTCAGTTAAGACCAGTTATAGAACTATCCAATGAAATAGAACTATTCCGTGATATTCTAAGGGAAGGGAATACAGGTGGAGGGTTACTGGCATCTGACTATTTCCCCAATAAGGTTGCAGTGGCAGTTTCCTATTTTAAAGGCATGGCCGAGGGGATTAAATCTATCAACCCGGATACAATAATCACAACACCGGCAAGCTCAGGTTACAAGCCACTTTATCTGTATGACTTACTAATTAATGAAATACCCATTATAGATTGGGTAAATTGGCATTGGTACTCCGACATGCAGGCGAATGTGGGAGCGGGAAACTTTCCGAATACAGGCCAGGGAGTTGCCAATATTTTTGATTTTTTGTATATGCGTTGGGGGAAACCGCTTATCATGACCGAAATGAATCAGCGTGGCATTGGTTATAATGGCGCAGTTGATGGTCCGGAAAGCGGAGATTTACATCAAGATAAACAGGTCGCTTATTGGAACAAGATGTTGCCATTGGTGCTAGAAAGAAGCTTTATTAAAGCAGCTATCTGTTACGCGCAGTTATCAGACCCCTATAATTCCAGTTCAGTAGAAAGCACTTATGGCGTTTATTATTTTCCAGGGTTGGATACTAGTCTACCGCCAGGAGATCAAGATCTTACGGGTTTGTTAACACCAAAAAAAGTCGTTAGTTTTTTTAAGGAATATGTCGTCAAAGGAAGGAATGGTGACATTTAGATTATTTCATATAAGGAAAAATCTTTATGAAACGTAGTTCAGCCACATTTGCTAAACTCTTGTAAAAAAAATAGAATTAAAAATAATAACGCTAATAAATATTAAATTATAATTAACAATAAGATTATGGCAACAAACGCTGAATTGGTTGAAATAACAACCGGACCTGGCCCTAATGGGCAACTATTTAATGTCGGTACTTACATAATGAATAGACGTATTAATCAGAATTCACCATGGAATGTACAGACCACGGCTCCAGAAACTCCGTATGGCATATCTGCGGTTATTCCCGCAACAGCAGGTTTAAGTTACTTTTTAAGTTGGACAGCTGGTACAGCAATTAGGTCTTATAGATTTTTGGACAGCGCGCAAGTGGCAATTGCAGGAGGGATGTGGGCACGAAACTCCGCTAAAATTGCTCCTGAAAATGCTGCCTATGTGCAAATCACCTGTAGATGGGAGAATGAGACAGCAATACCCAGTGACTTAAAACTGGAAAAAGGTACTGCAAAAACACCAGGTACACAATACGAGGATTACGTGATAGCCTTAAACGGAATGAAAATATTGGCAAATGGCGGTGTAGGTTTAAGGTCAGACCCGGTTCAGGTTTTAGGTACAACGATTGACGGTTCGCTTTCAAGTGTTTTCTATACGGTTATCACTGCTACTACAGCAAATAATTATACCTATACATTGAACTCTTTGATAGAAGGTCAGCGTTATGATTTCATGGTACAGAATGATTCGGCTATCCCTTTAGCTATAGCTTTTTCTGGTTTGGATTATTTCTTTGGTAGCCAAATAAACCTGGTGCCTAGAGATAGAAGGGGCATATTCAGCATTATCCAAATAAATGGTAAATTAAACATTGCCTGTGCAGTACAACCAGAACCTTAATTATGTTTGGAGTAATAGGAAATAAACCTGACATCATTATTCCTCAAGGTAGGGATTTTAGATGGGGTGCCGTGCTCGCTTCTACAACACACAATCCTAGTAGCGGTTACGGTGGCTACACATTAGCCCCAACAATAGATGATTATCTCGATAAACTAGTAGAAGCTGGTGGGCAGGCGGTGCGATTGTATGCTGAACCGAATCCTGAAGGAGACCTTAATAATACCTCTCCACCCCCAGCATACGGCAATATGCACAATATCTTTATTGATGCAATTAGCAAATGCCATCAAAGAGATCTTCATTGTATTATTCTTTTAATGGATAGAATCCGGGATATTAAATATATTCCAACTGAAGATAATCCTGAAAATAAGTCAGTTTGGAGCTTAAAAACAGATTTAGATACTTACAGAGAATCAGAAGCTATTGCCACTGCTGAATATGCCACAAAGTTTATGCAGCGATACAATCAATACCTTGATCCTCAGAAAGACATTCTTGAAATAAGCAACGAACCGGAGTTATTTCGAAATTTACAGAGACCTGAGACATCTGGCGCAGTAAGAAACCAATACTTTGAGAATAAAACAGATACCTTTCTGAAGCATGTATCGGAGGTCGCTAAACGAATCAGAACGGCGAATCCTGCGATAAGAATAGCAACTCCAGCCAATATTGCTTGGAAACAATTTTATCTAATGGACAGATACATTGCCGATTTTTCATATTATAGGTATTTGAATTTACATTGGTATAGTAATCAGGAGCGAAATATGAGGAATGGAATATTTGAACCAGGAGTTTCTGACGTGACCATTTTCTACAGTGACAAATATAATATGGATCTGATTTTTACCGAATTTAATCAAAGGGGGATAGCTTTTGGCGGGGCAAATGATGGCCCAGAAAGTGGCGATAATCATCAAGCAAGGCAGATCAAGAATTTTGAGCAGGTTTTCCCCAAGTTTATTAAAAATCCCCGGGTTAAATATGCGTTGATATATCAGTGGTCTAGCCATCCGCATGGAACAAGTGCTACAGAAGGATCTTACGGTATACTATATTTTCCCGGATTGGATACTAGTTTGCCGAAAGACCAGCAGAATATGAAGGCACTTATGGCGCCCAAACGATCATTCTACTGGTTAAAAGGGATAATCAATAAAAATCTAACTCCATGAATAAAACCGGAAAAGCTTGCCCAGCCCAATATTTCTTTTGAGCCGGGGCACAAATGGCCTCATTAAATAAGCATAAAGACGATCCAGGGTTTGCAGTGGTCAAAAAATTATGTGAAGAAGCGAAGAGAAGATTGTGGAGGGAGCGGCTGCACAGGATTGAGTGTAGACCCTAAATCACTAACCAAAAAAGAAATATATTTTTTTACTAACCCACTTTTGTCCATAGATTCGACTAGATGGACAAATCGAATAGGGGATTAGCGAGGCATTAGGTCTGTAATCAGTTTGAGTCCTGAAGAAGAAAAATTAGGAAAATAGAATTTTTATAATGTTATTTGTTTTATATGTACTACATATAAAACAAATAACATTATTTCAGATTGCGTTTCAAGCTAAAGAAATATGGCTTACTGTAGAAAAAGGATCGTCAACATACAACTGATTTTTACATTGGTGCTGGCTGCTCTTGTGTTGGATCTGTCGGCCCAAGACGCAACCCCCAAGCTAATAGAACAAAAAGTACATAAGACCATCGTGTGGAAAGAAAGAGAGAACGGTCTGTTTGCACATTTTGTTTATGGTCTTACTGTGACGGATAAAGGCAGCATACTTGCCTTTGCAGAAGCACGGGTAGAAAATAGCCTGGATGATGGCGCACATCATATCGTTTTAAAAAGAAGTATAGATAAGGGGCGGAGCTTTTCAGCATCACAGGTTCTTGTTAAAAGTGTGGATAGCCAATCCTGGGCCAATCCTACAGCGCTGCAAGATCGAAAAACAGGGGAGATATTTCTCTTTTACGCCTTGAACCGTCAAAACATAAGTACAGAAGTATTTTATATCACGAGCAAAGACGATGGACTTAACTGGTCGGAACCTGTAAACATAACTTACCTCTTCAAAAACAATGAACATCAATGGACATTTCATCTGCCTGGCCCCGGGCACGGTATTCAACTTAAAAACGATCGTTTGTTGATTCCCGTATGGAACCGGAAAGCAGTTTCCTTTACCCCAAAAGAAAGGAACTATGGTGTTAACTGTCTTTACAGTGATGATCATGGTAAAACCTGGAAATTAGGAGGAGATACACCTGTTGGAGAACTGAACGAATCACAGATCGTAGAACAAGAAAGCGGCGATGTGATGCTTATCGGACGTACTTATTCATCTAGTAATAATTCATGGCAAGCGAAAGTGATCAGTAAGAACAAAGGTCTTAGCTGGTCAAAGCAAATAGCATACGACCATGGATTAACAGGAAAGGCTTGCGATATTGGGTTGGTGAGCTATCCTAAACCTGGTATAGTGTTGGTTTCGCAGCCGGCCAATATTAAGAAAAGGATGGATCTTACCATCAGAATGAGTAAAGATAACGGGAAAACATGGTCAGTAAATAAGCTGCTTCAGGCAGGCGGCGCTACGTATTCAGATTTGGCAGTGCTTCCCGACAAAACGATTATATGTCTTTATGGTCATGGAGGTACGGAACATATGCCCCAAAACGTTTCACTGTCACGTTTTAATTTGGAATGGCTTCAAGAAAAAACAAAATAACATGTAAATAAACATTACTAAATATACTTGGAGGCTGTGTACTGGTTTACTCGCATAAATGTACAAAATCTACTGTCCGTTTTCGTACAGTAACCGTTCATTAACGAACAGCAAGAAACTCACTAATGTGAGCTAACAGGGCTTTTAAACTATTTAGACCCTGATGGCAGCGTTCTTGTTTCCCGTTAATGAAAAAGCTGTTTTATGATAAGAAATTATCTCAGGATCGCATTGCGTAACCTCAGAAAAAGTCCAGGATATTCATTTATTAATATATTCGGACTTGCTTCAGGACTAGCCTGTTTTATTCTCATCCTGATTTTTGTGCAGCATGAAATTTCATACGACATATTTCACAAAAATGCAGATCAGATATACCGCGTTATACAGCGTCGGCCGGGTGCTGGCGGAGCAAAATACTGGGCTGCCACATCACCGGCTTTAGCAGGCAGCCTCCGGCAGGAATTTCCAGAAGTAGCGGTTGCCACCGCCGTATTTCCAACATCTAATCCACTATTAAGCTTGGGTGAAAAACATTTTACAGAAGAAGGCATCCTCGCTGATAATCATTTTTTTGATGTATTTACCTATTCTTTCTTGCAAGGCAATGTAGGTAAAGCGCTAAAAGACCCCAACAGTATGGTGCTTACCGCCTCCTTGGCACATAAGATCTTTGGCAACAAAAATCCTATGGGGCAGACGGTGATGTATCAGAATAAATATCCTCACATTGTTACCGGTGTTATAGAAGACGTGCCCGAGACCTCCCATCTAAGCTTCAGTTATATCCTTCCCGCAGTATCTGACCAATACTACCAAGACTGTATATCCAGAGAACCTTGGTATAACAATGGCTTGTATACCTATGTGGCGCTAGCCAAGGGAGCAAATGTCCAGCAGATTGAGAAAGGGATGCGTAAGTATATTGACAGAAATTTGGCAGACTGGAGACCGGAAGATCGCATGACTTTTTTGTTTCAACCCTTGAAAGATATCCACCTCAAATCGCAACACCTACAAACCTTCACCTTTGAGAAAAGCGGAAATTACAAGTTTATGTACCTCTTTTTAGCCATTGGCTTCATTGTGTTAATGCTTGCTTGTGCCAACTATACAAATCTTGCCGTTGCACGTTCCATCCGTAGAGCCCAAGAAGTCGGTATACGAAAAGTAGCTGGTGCTTGGCGTTGGCAGCTTATCGGCCAGTTTCTGGGTGAGTCGTTAATTATGGCCTTTTTAGCGCTTATATCCGCAGTTGTAATGGCCCATTTAATATTGCCTTCATTCAGTCGACTGGTAGAACGCCCCATACGAATGGAATACCTCACAAACCCCACGCTCTTACCAGGCCTGTTACTGTTAGCCCTATTGGTAGGTCTCATTTCCGGCAGCTATCCCGCGTTCATCATGAGCAGGCTTAAACCGGTTCAAGTACTTAAGGGAACGCAAACAAAACTAGCAAACCGTTTTACCTTACAACGAATACTAACCGTTGGGCAATATGCGGTTTCCATTGCGCTTTTGGTTGGAAGCTTTATTATATACAAGCAAATGCAGCTAGTCCAACATCAGCAATTAGGCTACAATCGTGACCATGTGTTAACTATCAAGGTTAATGATGAAACTTTGAGTCAACAATACGCCACTATTCGTGAAGACCTCTTGCGTGATCCTCATGTCACTGCCATGAGCTATTCGCAATACTTGCCTACCACCGTGATGACCATGCAAAGCATGTCGCGCTGGGAGGGGAGCGGCGATCAACTACTGCCAAGCAATACCAGCAGCGTTGATTATGATTTTCTTGACGTTTATGGCATCCAACTCGTTGCCGGCCGCGGATTCTCCCGTGAGTTTGGTACAGACACCCTGGGCGCTCCCATTGCACTCATTAATGAGTCGGCAGTAAAAGCACTGGGATGGACACCCAAACAAGCTATCGGTAAGGAGTTTAACTATTCCGACGGCCGCGGCAAGAGAAGCATCGTTGGTGTAGTAAAAGACTTTCACTTTAACTCCATCCACCAGTCATTAGGGCCACTTGTGCTGACCCTTAACCGAGAATCTGGCGGCTATATTTCTGCGAAGGTCCGACCAGAAGATCTCGCGGGAACAATCGCGCGGTTTGAAGACGCCGTTAAACGGATCAGCCCATATCCTTTTGAATACGAGTTTCTCGATGATAATTTTAATAAGCTATACAAAAATGATCTAAGGCTGGGAGAAATATTTACTTCATTTACCCTATTGGCCGTACTAATTGCCTCTTTAGGTTTGTTCGGATTAGCCGCCTATTCCACACAACAACGCATGAAAGAAATTGGTATACGCAAAGTGTTGGGAGCATCCGTTCCGGGCATCATAAGGTTATTAAGCAAAGATTATCTTAAGCTTGTACTTATCGGCTTTGTCATCGCTGCACCATTGGCTTGGTACGTTATGAACCGCTGGTTGGAGGACTTTGTTTACCGAATTGATATGAGCTGGTGGATTTTTGCCCTAGCAGGCGCGTTTGCATTAATGATTGCTTTGCTTACCGTAATCTTTCAATCATTAAAAGCAGCATGGATGAATCCGGTAAAGACATTAAAAACAGAATAATGATAAGATTTTTTCTATGGCAGCAGTTACTTAAAAAATCGAACTTGGCGAAGAAATGTGGATAACTCCTGTTATATGCAATATATTCTTGTTGAATGGCTTTTTATTATAGATCACTGGCAAGTCAAACGGGGCTCGTGAGCTAGGGCCCAAACGGCCTCATGGATTGAGCGTAAAGATGATTTAGGCCCGCTATGGCCTAAAAATCATGTGACGAAGCGAAGGGGTGGTCGGTGATGGGAGCGGCTCCACAGGATGAGCGAAAGCCCTGAATCATTAGCGAAGTCCGTGCAGCCTTGGACTTTGATTACTTTGGGCCAATCCAAAGTAATATATAAATTCCCATTACAGTTTTCGCTTGTTACTTTCAATCGTAATAAACTCAGGCAAATATTCTGGAGTACATCCTTTTGATACCATCTTACCTTTGTAAAGACCAGTTTTTTCTCCAAGTGCAATACAACGATTCCTGTGTTTTTTGTCATAAACGCCAATCCAGCCCGCTGTAAAATTCATTGCCCACTGAACTTCCGGCTCTTCTTTTTCAATTTGGTTTTCAATTTTAGATAATAACGCTTCATTATTTGACGGAGGAGTTTGTCCCATCCAACGTAAACGACCCTGATAATACCAGAAAATCCTCCTTTGAAGTGAGGAAGGACTATTCTCCCAAGATTCCATCAGTACTATGGTTTTCTTGTCTTTGGATAGTTGATTTGCCATTAGCCAATCAATCAAATGATTCCTGTCGTCTTCTTTATGTCGTTTGATATCCTTATCCAGCTTATCTACGAATGCTTGCGAAAGAAGCTTTTTGTCCATAATCAAAATTGCCAACTGTCGGGCTAAGTATTTTTCCGTTGCCCATAGTTCTATAGCCAAATCGTGGTCCTTTTTTATATCGTTTGCAATTTTTCTTAGATCTCCCAGTTTGGTTTTATCGTCTATTTGATTTAAGATATTTTCGGCTTTTGAAGAAAGTTTCATATCGATTATGTTAGTTATTTAACGAATGCACTTTACGTTAGCGGTTCGTTGTTTTTTCATTTGTAGGTTTATAGTAGAGCGTTACAGCACCACCGCTAAAAGTTTTTGTCTTTATAAGTTTAAGAACGGTTCGGTCTTTTATATTTTCAAATAAGGGCAAACCTGTTCCCGCTATAACAGGATGAATACAAAGTTGGTATTCATCAATCAAATTAAGCTTCATTAGTTGTATAATTAAACTCCGACTGCCAACTAAAATGTCCTTACCCGATTGTCGTTTGCGTTCCAAAACTTCTTTTTCAAGGTCTTGACTTGCTAATTTCGCACTTTTCCAATCTACATTTTTCAGTGTGCGGGAAAAAACAATCTTCGGGATGTTGTCCATTGCGATTGCAAAGTCGTCCATTGCTTTATCGCCTGTGGGATTTTCCAGCACAGTTCGCCAAAATTCCATAAGCTGGTAGGTTATCCTGCCATATAAGGCGATATCAGCGCTTCTTAATAGGTCGGCGTAATGTTGATGTATTTCTTCATCAGGAACACCTGAGGTATGGTCACAAAACCCGTCAAGCGTCATATTGATTGCTGCAACTAGTTTCCTCATACTGTTTTGTTTAAATCAATCGTCAAATTTCTTTCAGCTGGTAGATTTTCCTCTATCATCTGTTACAATGACCACTAATAATTGTTTATACAAAACTAATTTACAAAATGTTTCACTAATCCATCTATATTCGAATTTCGCATTTTGAAATTTTATTAGGTGTAATATATTGATTTTTAACCTATCAGCTGGCGTTACAAAATGAAAGAAGAGCTGTTAAAGAGTGATAATCCTTTTGCCATAGCCATATTGGTGGGAAGAACAGCATTCGCAGGAAATAGAATAAAAGATAGCCAGGAACACGATGCAGTACTGATGAAGCTTAAACTACAATAGTTGAGGAAGCTAATCGAGAGAAAGACCAGAAGCCGTGATGTGGTAGAAAACCTATTAAGCAAACTGGGTTTAAATGACGAACAAGCAGCGGAAGTTGCTGAGGTATCCATTGAATTTGTCCAAAAGATCCGCGCACAATTGAACAAAAAGAAAAAACTAGATTAATAGTTTTAAAAATATATATTACAAGCCATGCATTTTAAATGTATGGCTTTTTTCTTATAAATCGCTGGAAAATCAAGCGGGGCTCTTGCGCGTTCGGACAAAACGGCCTTCTAGCGCGAGCATTAAAAAATTCAGTCAGCGCTAAAGATTAGAGAGCTGTGAAGAAGCGAAGAGAGGGTAGTAGGGAGAGCGGCTCCACAGAACTGCGGGTAAGAACTGAATTTTTAGCGAGCGCTAGACAGCCTTGATGTTTATTCATTAAGTGTTCCTTTTAATGGTATTCATGAACTCGTCGCCAGCTCCTCGGTTGACCCACTTTGCATCCAAGGTAAAGTGGGAATATATAGGGCATGTGCGTCATGATAAAAGTGTTCTAGATTGGGTAGGAGTTTAACTTAGATAAATATTATAACGTCGTCTGAAATCCTTTGGCGTATAGCGCGTAACGCGTTTGAATTGCCGATAAAAATTAGAGAGATTGTTGAAGCCACAGGTATAGCAAATCTCATCAATCTGTAAGGTATTTTCAGATAACAGTTTGCAGGCGTGATTAATGCGGACTTCGTTCAAAAAGTCGGCATAGGTTTTTTTTGTCATTATTTTAAAGTACCGACAAAATGAAGTCATCGTCAAATTGCTAACAGAGGCAATTTCTTTCAGCGAAATGTCTTTAGTGAAATTGTTGAGTGTGTAATTATAGATGCTGTTCATTCTCACCATATCTCCCTCTGTAGCTTTCAAGAAGGGAAACATTGTACTGATATTTCGATATTCCTGTGTTTTGGTTAATATCTCTAATATCTCCAATAATAAGATGACTTTCCGTAAGTCTTCTGCCATGACAGCTTGCATCATCAGTTGCTTCAATTGCTCGCGGCTGGTACCGAAAATCTGCATACCCCGTTTCGCTTTTTCAAATAGCCGCATTAAGGCGTTTGTTTCAGGTAAGTTTAAGAACTCATGTCCTAAACAAGAGGATGAAAAATGTACTACAATCGCTTCGACATAATTTTCTGCATATTTTTCAAAATAGTCCTCTTGACAGTGCCAAGTATGGGGCAGGTTTTCTCCTAACAGAAGTAACTCTCCGGCATGAAAACTGCCAACATGATCGCCAACTAAACGCGTACCCTCTCCTTTTACCACATAATGTAATTCCAACTCAGGGTGATAATGCCAAACATTACCAAAATTGGGCTGTACGTCATGTCGAACACTAAATGAGCTCCTCATCTGTATCGGTACTTTGTGAAAATGTGGTTTCATATTGGCTTTTGCTATCAATTAAATAAACAATAAGCTATCTAGGTTAGGATAGACAGCCGCTGCTATACAGATACATAGTTGGTTAAGTATGAATGTCGTTAGCTTTTATGTCAACATCCTATAACGACACAAACATATAGAAAGTGGTTTTATTATACAAGCTTTTGGCCTTATTGATCTTTGAGCAATTATTTTAATCAGCTTGTAAATACCATTAGACGACAATAAGCACAGGTGTCCATTATACATAGGATAAAATTGTACAAAAACTCGGCAATTCAGGGCAAATCGGTACCTCTAAAAAGTTAGCATTTTTGTTTCCAGTAAACCATTATTATACCTAACAAGCAAAACCAATGAATAAGTTACCAATTGTGGATCTGTGTATTATCGGCCTGTATCTCATCGCAATGATCGGTGTTGGTTTTTGGTTTTCATTTCGGAATCAGCGTGCAGATCAGTTTACCAAGGCTTCCGGAAACATCCCTTCCTGGGCGATAGGGCTATCCATCTATGCTACCTTTCTAAGTAGCAATACCTTTTTAGGGGTTCCCGGCAAAGCTTTCGGAAGTAATTGGAATGCCTTTGTTTTTAGCTTGTCTATGCCGGTAGCTGCCTTTTTCGCCAGTCGTTTCTTCGTGTCCTTTTATCGCCGTTCGGGTGAGGTTTCTGCCTATACCCATTTAGAGAAACGCTTTGGACCATGGGCTAGAACCTATGCTGTTACCTGTTTTCTATTAACCCAGCTAGCCCGTATCGGTTCCGTATTTTTTGGTGTAGCGCTAAGCCTACAAGCGCTTACGGGCTATTCGATGGAACTTATCATGACGGTCACCGGCATATGCATCATTATCTACACCGTATTAGGTGGCATAGAAGCTGTAATATGGACAGAAGTGGTGCAAGGTGTCATTAAAACCTTCGGTGCAGTACTCATCCTTTACTTATTGATCGATCGTATAGATGGAGGCTTTGAAACGATCAATTGGGTTGGGGTTAGCGAAAAGAAAATCAGTTTAGGAAGTTTTGATTTCGATTTTAATCATTCCACTTTTTGGGTCATCTTTCTATATGGGGTGTTTATCAATCTGAATAATTTCGGAATGGATCAAAACTATGTACAGCGTTATCATGCAGCGAAATCGCCCAAAGATGCTGCACGATCTATTTGGTTATGTGTTTGGATTTATGTGCCTACTTCTCTGCTGTTTTTCCTAATAGGCACTTCCTTATATGTGTATTATCAAGCCAATCCCGCATTAATCGAGCCTGTAAAATTACAAGCTGCGGCTGAGCGTCTAGGATCAGGGGCTACAGCGACGGAAATCTCCCGCCTTGCAGCCACCTTGCAACCTGCGGATTATGGGGATAAAGTCATGCCGCATTTTATGGTTACGCAAATACCCACCGGTCTAATTGGCATCATCATCTCGGCTATCCTATCGGCCGCTATGAGCACGATAAGTTCTGGCATGAATGCCAGTGCTACCGTTTTTGTTGAAGATATCTATAAACGCTATTTCAAAGCCCCTACCAACGAACGGACGACATTACGTGCCTTACATATTGCCACGGTCGTCGTTGGTCTGTGTGGTATGTCTGCAGGAATCGCGATGATCGGTATATCCAGTGTGCTCGACTTGTGGTGGGTACTTTCCGGCATTTTCGCCGGCGGTATGTTAGGCTTGTTTCTGCTGGGATTGGTTAGCAAATATGCACGCAATGCCGATGCGGCGATTGCAACCGCTGTCGGGATCATCATCATTATCTGGATGACCTTTTCGGAGTACCTGCCACAAGATATGGAATCCTTAAGGAGCCCGCTAGATAAAAATATGATCATTGTGGTGGGTACACTCAGCATTTTTCTGATAGGAAGCCTGCTGTCCCGTTTACGTAGTTTCTCCCGTAAAAATATATAGGCCTTTAACAATTTATCCATTTATTATATGAACCAGCAAAAGAAAAAATTTGTACCTGTGATGCTCACACCTTTTTTAGAAAATGGTGCCGTTGATTTTGAGGGATTAACGCAACTCACTGAATTCTATTTAGAGGCAGGCGCATCTGGGCTTTTCGCCAATTGCCAGTCGAGCGAAATGTACCACTTGCAACCAGAAGAACGCATTCAGGTTACCAAACATATTGTCAGAACAGCCAATGGAAGAGTACCTGTAGTAGCTACAGGTAGCTTTGGAGGGACGATTGCTCAACAGGTGGATTTTATCAAGAACCTTCATGACCAGGGTACAGAAGCCATTATCTTAATAAGTGGCATTTTGGCCAATAAAGAGGAAGACGATGACATATTTCGCAAGCGTTTCTATCAATTGCTTGATCGTACAGAGGGAATACCTTTCGGTTTTTATGAATGCCCCGAACCCTACAAGCGTCTCCTACAGCCTAATCTCTTGGCAGAGTTTGTTGATACGGGCCGCGTCATTTATCATAAGGACACCTCTTTAGACATTCAGCAGGTACGTGAGAAAATAGCAGGTACCCAGCATTGCGCAGCCTTCGGCCTTTATGACGCTTATATGGCGCATGCGGTAGCCTCTTTGGAAAGTGGCGCTGCAGGACTATCGTGCATACAGGGAAATTATTTTCCAGAATTGGTGGTTTGGTTATGCCAGCATTATGCGCAGAAAGAGAATCAGACGATGGTTAATTGCGTACAGCAGTTCTTCATAAAGCATATGGACCTCATGCATACCAATTACCCTCTTATTGTCAAATTTTATCTACGTAAACGGGGTCTAGGCATCGGCACTTTTTGCAGAACATCACATACCGACTTGGATCACCTCGTAAAGATCGGTTTGGAAGAACTTGAGCGCGAGCGGAAACTTTTGTTCGAGCAATTGGGCATCACTGCCGTGCTGGGTTGAACAGTCGCCATAATGAATTAGCAGTAGCGGTGCGGGGAGCACCATCAGGTATATCACGTTAACTAACTAATTATTTAACCATGAAAACTATAGTGAAGATAAAGGTCGTCGTAAGCACCGCTCTGTTGCTCATGTGCATCAACGAAGTGCTTGCTCAGGTGCGCATTAGCGGATCCGTGGCCAATGAACTCAGCGGCGAAATGTTGCCGGGTGCCAGTGTTAAGGTTGTCGGCGCAACTATCGGTGTTTCCACCGATGAGAAAGGCAATTTTTCCCTGCAGGTGCCTAATCTGCAAGTCAGCCTGAGCATCAGTTACATGGGGTATTTACCCAGCGAAATTAAATTGAATAATCGCAATGCGTTAAAAATCCTGCTAACCCCAGATGCATCGCAGCTTGAAGAGATTGTAGTCGTAGGTTATGGTACGGTCAAAAAGAGCGACATCACCGGTTCGGTAACCGCCTTGAAAAGAGCGGATTTTAATGAAGGACCAATTGCTTCGGCCGATCAGTTGTTTTTTGGTAAGGCACCAGGTGTACAGGTCGTACAAAATAGCGGTGAACCGGGTGGCGGTTTTTCAGTCAATATCCGCGGTGCCGGGTCCATCAATGCCGGCAATAGTCCGCTCTACGTCGTTGATGGTCTTCCGCTCGACAATTCAACGGTCGTAAGTGGAGGAGGAGAGAATTTTACCAATTCAAGGGCGCCGCGAAATCCCTTAAATACGATTAACCCTGCAGACATTGAATCAATTGAAATATTGAAAGACGCTTCAGCTACCGCTATCTACGGGTCTAGAGGGGCCAATGGCGTGGTGATGATCACCACAAAAAAAGGAAAAGCTGGCAGGCTCAGTATTACTTATGACGCGTATGGGGGCATACAGCAGGTGGCCAATAATATCAAGCTGTTAAATGCTGGCGAGTATCAACAGGTCATGAATGATATCATAGACGCGGGTGGTGGCAGCGAAAATGATCGTGTTGCTACCCTTACAAATGATGGTACTGATTGGCTGGGATCCGTTTTTCGGAAAAATGCACCAACGCATAATCATAACTTATCTTTTTCCGGAGGAAATGAAAATACGCAGTTCAACACCTCTTTTAATTATTATTCGCAAGATGGACTGATTATTAACTCGGCATTTAAACGCTACAGTGCTCGGTTGAACTTGGAGCATCGTGTTAAGGAAAATTTTAAACTGGGTGTTAATATCAATACGTCTTACACCAAAGATGATTTCGTTCCCAATGGGTTTGATCTCAATGAGCGCGCAGGTGTCATCTATGCTGCCATCAATTACGATCCAACCTTACCCGTATGGGCAGATAATGGCCGATATTTCCTATCACCCAACATGAATATTGATAATCCCCTGGCTATTGCGAATGGTAAGGATGCCTTTTCCAATAGTTACCGTACGTTTGGAACCGCTTATGCTGAATATAATTTTCTAAACGGGTTCAAGGCGAAGATAAATGTAGGAGGGGATATCGTGAGCCAAAGAACCGATACCTATATCGACCGGAGTACCATCGACGGTTTGGCTGCCGGAGGTATCGGTAGCATCGAACAAGGGAAAAACAGCAATTACTTAGGAGAAGCCACTCTTTCCTATAATCGGTCATTTGCCGAACACCAAGTCAACGCCGTCGTCGGCATGACCGGACAAAAATTCATTGACGACAATTTTTTTGCCTCCGCACGTGGCTTCGCTTCTGATGCCACTGGGACCAATAATTTGAATTTAGGCGATCCCTTAACCCGGCAAACCACCAGTAACAAGGGGATCAATAGCCTGCTCTCTTATTTAGCGAGAATAAATTATAGCTATAAAGATAAATACCTGTTTACAACTGCTTTTCGGGCCGATGGTTCCTCCCGTTTTGGTGAGAACAACCGCTTCGGTTATTTTCCCTCTTTTGCTTTAGGGTGGAAAATTAAAGAGGAAGATTTTATGAAATCGATCAACAGCATTAGCTCCTTGAAATTGCGGACGAGCTGGGGGCGTACAGGAAATCAGGAAATCGGAAACTATCAATCTTTATCCACGCTCAGCAGTGGTTGGACCGCTGTACTAGATGGTACGCAGGTCATCGGCATTGCACCCAGCCGTATTCCCAATCCGAACTTGAAATGGGAGAGTTCCGAACAGGTAAATATTGGGATTGATTTTGGCCTATTTAAAGACCGCATTAGCGGTACGATCGATTGGTACAAAAAAGACACCAAGGATATGTTGCTCAACCTACCCGTACCCCGTTCATCAGGTTTTTCAACCATGATGACTAACGTCGGCAGCGTACAAAATAGCGGGTTGGAGCTCGGTATTACCTCCAGTAATCTAGTTGGAGCATTCCAGTGGACAACCACTGCGATGTTTACAACCCTTCGTAACAAGGTCAAGAGCTTAGGCGGTATACCTAACATCATCACGGGGTCGGCAGGCTCAACCAGTCAGGTGGCTATCATCCAAGAAGGTGAGCCACTTAATTCCTTTTATGGTTACCAGATTGTTGGTGTTTGGCAGGAAAATGATGATTTCTCCTCCACGGTGGATAACGTACAAGCGGGAGACTTCAAATACCTCGATGTAAACGGCGACAAAACAGTCAATGCAGCTGATCGCGTTATTATCGGCAAATCGTTTCCAGACTTTACCTATTCACTAACTAATAATTTTCAGTACAAGGGGTTTGGTTTGTATATTTTTATTGAGGGCGTGCAGGGCGTCAGTATGTTGAATAATAACCTGGTAGATACGTATTTTCCACCTAATTTGCGTCGCAACCGACTGGCGGAACCTTTGTTGAATCGGTGGACACAGCAGAATCCTTCTAATATATATCCATCTTTTGTTACACCCAATACGCAGGGGCAAAAGGGTGTCAACAATTATACCGTTGAAGATGCATCCTATATACGTTTGAACACCGTGCGCATCAGCTATAACCTGCCTATTAAATCAGGACCTATTGCCGGTGCTACGATTTATGTTTCTGGACAGAACCTGTATACCATTACGGATTATACAGGTTTCGATCCGGCGCTAAATCCCAATGGAGGAGCCAATTTCCGGATGGACTGGAATGCCTATCCTGCTCCGCGTACTTACCTTTTTGGTGCAACCTTAAATTTTTAATACCATGAAAAAGCCAATATTTATTGCTAGTTTGCTGTTCATAATAATGGGAAGTCTACAAGGCTGCAAAGATTTTCTGAAAGAAGAAGTATTTTCGCAGCTCGCTCCCGAGAATTTTTTGAATACCAAAGAGGGCCTTGCATCTCTGTTAACGGATACTTATGCTCGAACAGCCAATATGAATTCGAACAATTCGATCTATGTAATTGCACCTCAAGAATGGACCACGGATATCTTGTTCCAATCGGGAGATAATGTTGAGCGAGATGCCAGCAACTATATTGAATTCACTTGGGATCCCACGGTAGATTTTCTCGTCACCAACTGGGACCCGCCTTACCAAGCCATTCGCGATGCCAATATTGGGCTAGAGAACATAGCGAATGTGACGAACATGTCGGAAGAAGAAAAGGCAGTATCTACGGCAGAGTTCCGTTTTCTACGAGCCATCAATTACTATAAGTTATATTTCTTTTTTGGGAGCGTGCCCTTAAGAACAAGTTCACAGCAGGAGCTTCAACTGGCCAAGGCGTCCGATGAGGAGGTACGTAGCTTTATTTCCAGCGAGTTGATAGCAGTCGTAAACGATTTACCAAATCCCGGTGATGAGGCCCAATACGGCAGAGCCAATAAAGGTGCGGCGCTGGCTTACCTGGCAAAGTTTTATCTCAATATAAAAGACTGGGAGCAGAGTGCGTCCTATGCGCAGCAAGTTATCGCGTTGAATCATTATCAGCTCTTCGCCAATTACGAAGATTTGTTTAAAGTAGAAAATGAACGTAATCCAGAATATATTTTTGTGAGACCTGCTTTTGCAAGTTCGAATAGAGCGTCAGCAAATTCATGGATGAATGTCTCATTTCCTGATAATTTCCAACAAGATCCTAGAACAGGCCTTGAGTTTGCAAATACATGGTTAAATTGGCCTAATGAATTTCGCATACTTGATGGTTTTTACAACTCCTTTGAAGAAGGTGATAAGCGTCGAAACTTGCTCATCGGCGAATACGTGGATAAATCGGGACAGCTCATCTCTTTATTAAACAACAATAATACCCGATGTTTTAAATATTGGCCCGATCCTAACGCACAGGGAGCATCACATGGTAATGATATTCCAGATATCCGCTATGCCGACATTCTGCTGTGCCGGGCCGAGGCGCTCAATGAGTTGACAGGCCCCAATAACGAGAGTATCTCACTTATCAACCAAGTACGTGCGCGTGCAGGTCTTGCGGCATTGAGCCAAGGTAATTTTGATCAACAAGGCCTGCGCGAGCAGATCTTACGTGAAAGAGGGTGGGAGTTCTACGCCGAAGGCCATCGCAGGATGGACTTGATCCGTATGGGGCGGTTTATTTCTGGTGCACAGGCCCGAGGAAAAAGTAACGCCAAGGATTTTCACGTGCACTTTCCCATCCCTCAAGTAGTAATGGATTCCGATCCCAAATTAATTCAGAACGAAGGTTATTAAATACGAAAAAGATGAAGATATATTTGTTAACAATATGGTTCAATGCAGTGATCTTAGCGAACTCATTGGCCCAAGTGAAAATGGATCAAGTTCCCGGTGTGGTCGTAACGCATAATCCCGCATCGAGCGGACAATACATAGGTTCACCTAGTTTAGCGGTTTTACCCAATGGCGATTACGTCGCCTCGCACGATTTCTTTGGCCCAAATAGTTCAGAATTTGTGCAGGCAATCACGCGTGTCTTCCGCTCATCTGATAAGGGCAAAAGTTGGAAGCAAGTCAGCGAAATCAGAGGCGCCTTCTGGTCAAGTCTCTTTGTCAATCGTGGGGCACTCTATCTTTTAGGACCCGATCGCCATCATGGAACCGCCCTGATCCGTCGCTCCAATGATGGGGGTGAAACCTGGACACAGCCTACCGGAAAAGAAAATGGTTTACTATTGGCCGGCCAGTATCATTGTGCTCCTATGCCCGTTATGGAATATAACGGACGACTTTGGCGTGCTATAGAAACGGCTCATGGACCCATCTTACAATGGGGTAAACGCTATGGCGCGATGATGTTATCTGCACCGGTAGATGCAGATTTACTGAAGGCCAGTAGCTGGACCGCTAGCAATAGCCTATTGTACGACTCTACCTATCTCAATGGCAACTTCGGTGGTTGGCTGGAGGGTAATGCCGTGGCCGACCCCGATGGAAACATAGTGGATATCCTACGCGTAGATGATCGCTCTACCCTAGATGAGAAAGCCGCTATCGTGCATATAAGTGCAGATGGAAAGCATGCCAGTTTTGATGCGCTTTCAGGTTTTATCAACTTTCCCGGTGGCAGCAAAAAATTTGCTATTCGGCGAGATCCAAAAAACGATCTGTATTGGACGTTGAGTAATGCCATACCTGATAGCGTAAAGCAGGCGAACCAAGGGAAAAATCCCGCAACAATCCGTAATACGCTCCAATTATTCAGTTCTCCTGATTTACGTACCTGGACTTTACGCAGCACCGTATTATCGCATCCTGACGTTAAGGCACACGGTTTCCAATACGTAGACTGGCTTTTTGACGGCAACGATCTGATCGTCTTATCTAGAACTGCTTACAACGATGGGGAGGGAGGTGCACACAATAATCATGATGCCAACTACCTGACATTCCATCGCATCAAAAATTTCAGAAAACAAAAACAATAATCTATGTTAAAGCCATCCCTATACCTTTTTAGTTGGATATTTGGTTTGGTAGGCCAACAGCAAGACGATATATATATGCACTACAACGAAAAGCAGCTTACTTTTAGCTCATATGGGCACACTATTCACAATGGACAGGTTTTTTCGCCCGATAATGAGTGGATAGTTTATGATACACGGAACGATGATACCCAAATTGGAAGCACTGATCATATTGAGATGGTCAATATCCACAGTGCTGAGGTGAAGGAACTTTATCGCACGGAAAGGCAGACACCCTTCGGCCCAGGAGTCGGTGCGGCAAGTTTTTCACCTGTCGAGAGCAAAGTCCTATTCATTCACGGTATCCGCAATGCTGATGAAGAGAAGCCCTATTCTATTACCAGGCGTACAGGGGTTGCCATCCAAACCGATCAGCCCCTAAAGCCAATTTTTATGGATGCGCGCGATATTACTGCACCCTATACGCCAGGTGCCTTACGAGGAGGTACACACGCGCATAGCTGGAGCGGTGATGGAAAAATGATCAGCTTTACATACAATGATGCGGTGCTCGCCGAACAGCAGTCGGGTAAGGCAGGTCAAGATTTAAGAACCGTAGGTGTTATGGTACCTGGAATTGTATCTGTTGATGAGGTTGGAGGTCTGGAAAACAATAGCGGAACCTACTTTTCCGTAATAGCAGCACAGGTGATAGCAACTCCCCGGTCGGGGAGTGACGAAGTCGATCGTGCATTCGACGAAACGTGGATAGGCAATAAGGGTTATATCAAAGCCGACGGCTCACGGCAGCACCGGGCAATCGCCTTTCAGGGCAATGTTCACGATGAATCGGGCGTTTCCCTTACCGAAGTATTCGTGATCGATTTACCCGAAGATGTAAAAAAGCCGCGTAGTGGTTATCCATTGGAAGGTACCTCAATAACGCTTCCTAATACTCCGTTAGGCGTTGTGCAGCGGCGCCTTACTCACGGGGCACATGTTGGCGGGCCCAGGCACTGGCTGCGGAGCACGCCGGATGGGAGTCTGATCTTTTATCTAGCACAAGATAGAAGAGGCCTTGTTCAGCTGTTCAGTGTAGCCACAATAGGAGGGGGAATTAGACAAATAACCGACAATGATTTTTCCATTCAGGGGCCCTTTAACGTACATCCAAATGGTAAAGAGCTTGTCTATCCCGCCGACAATAGCTTGTTCGTTACCGATATTTTCTCCGGCAATACAGAACGCATCACACCTAGATTTTCGGACAGACAAAAGCCGGTGGGCGCACCGGTATATGCACACAACGGAGAACATATTGCATATAATCGCTACGTCGGTTCCGGGCATCATCGGTTTTTGCAGATTTTTCTTTTAACGCATACGCCGCGCAACTGATGGCCCGTGCAATAACTCCCTAAACTGCATTTAATAGTCAGTTGGGTATAAAACAATTTATTAACCTGCCGCTTTAATAACTGTACCAATAAGTTTAAATACGATCGTTTTGGAAACACAGAGAGTTTATGTATTTTTAATGAAAATAATGATTGATGCCCATGCTAGGAGAACTAAATAAAAGAGAAATAATAGATTTCTTAGAAAGCCAATTCATTGGTCGTCTGGGATGTCATTTAAATGGTGAAACCTACATCGTGCCTGTCAACTATGTATACCAAAACAATGCGATATATGCGCATTCGGGTGAGGGGAAAAAAATAGAAATGCTTCGTGCAAATCCGCGAGTTTGTTTTCAGGTTGATGAAATTGATAACATGTTCAAATGGAAGAGTGTAATTCTATGGGGAACCTTTGAGGAATTGAAAGGTGAGGAACGCCAACAGGTCATGCAGGGTTTAATTTTGCGTATTATGCCAAATACGAATGATCCTGCAAGGAATCCTTCCCATGCAATAAGTCCAGCGCTTCACAACGCTCTTATTGTTTACCGTATCAATATCGAAGAAGCAACTGGCCGTTTCGAATCGCACAGCGGATAGCTTAAGAGCTGGCCTAAAAATCATGTGAAGAAGCGAGAGGGGTGGGCAGTGATGGAGAGCGGCTCCACAGGGTTGAGCGTGAGCCCTGAATCATTAGCGAAATCCATGCGGTGCTTGACGATATTCAATTACAAATTGATGTTTGCAGGTGTGACCTTTTTATAGATGAAACGAGAGTAAAATTTTTGTATTTTTACCTTTGAAATAAATTGAAGCGTAATAATTACCCTCGATATGGCCGTATTTAACAGAAAGATTCCCTATAATGATCTTCCGTCGTTACTACTAAGATTTGTAATATTGAAACAAAGGAAGTGCTTCTCAAAACTACTGGAGCTAGTAGGGCTTTGGCAAAATTAAATGGTGCTCTCCCCAATCTACCCAATCCCATACTTTTTGTTGATACCGTACACTAAAATATATATTCCGTTATGAGAACAACCTTATCCTTACATCTGATTTTAATTTTCCTATGCTTGGCTTGCTCACCATCAAAAGAAGCTGTTGAACCAGAATTAAATTACGATGAGAAGGAAAACGTGTTTTTAAAAGATTTCCGACAAAAAGCGCTCGGACGCTGGCGCATAGACAAAATGACGATAGCAAAAAACTACATTTTTAGCCCTTCCGAAGAGGACTCAACCGCGTTGAATGTAGGGTATATAGATGTTAATAACATTGATAACGATGCCAATCAAAAAGAGAAATACAATCAATTGCAGGCGAGCTTTACCATAAATAATCAATCCATGCCCATCAAAGGGAGACTTTTTGGATATAACAAGGATGGAAAACAGTTCATAGGTGCTTCTGGGCTTATTGAATCTGCGTACATATTTTCAGTACCCGTTTATATTGACGAGCTTCCCTTAGAATATCAATTTTTAGATAAATATTTCTTTGGGGATAACTATGTTATAGAACTGGATGAAAATGCTGAACATATGACTTGGAAAGGTTTAAACCATTTCATCCGCTCGATGGAACTTACCAAAATCAATTAGTTTTCAATGTTAATCAAATGTGTTTGAGCCAAGCGAAAGCGCTTGTTTACTTCTTTATTTTTGACTTCAACAATTCGTTCAGATTAATAACTGGCAAAATAAAATCTTTAAATGGAGTGTCAGCTGCTTAACGCTGGACTTTTTTGGACATCTCTGACCGTATTTTATTTTTGGTATCATTAGATTTTTATATTTTAGATGATCGTTAATTAAAGAATATTTTATGCGTCATTCCATCTTGATTTTTCTGTTAATCTTTTCTCTGAAAACTTCCGCTCAAGAATATTTTAAGCTAAGCATTACAGACTTTCAAGGAACACCAGATGCAAAAGTTTCTTTTCTCGCCTATACCCAATGGAGATTAAATTATCGCTTCAATATAACAGTATTGAATAAAACTTATACACCAGAATTTAAAGTGGTTTTAATGCTCGATAAAGATGCTTCCTGGATTAAAACAAATGAAATAAAAAAAGAGCGCTTAGCATATGTCCTGAATCATGAACAGGGGCATTTTAAAATAGGCGCAATTGCAAAAAAAGAGCTCCTACAACAATTCCAAGCATTTACCTACAGTAAAAATTATAAAGCTGAAGCCGATTCCATATTTCAGAAAGTGGTTACCAAATACAAGACCATTGAACAGCAATACGACAAAGAAATTCATGCTGCCAAAGACACTGTACAGCAATATAAATGGGACGCTTACCTAGAAGAAAGTTTCCACAAAAAATTTGTCACAGATGTTAGATAATGTATGAAGAGCTGCTATGTTGCCGAGATCCTTTAAATAACAATGACATACATATTAAACGAAGAAGGAGTAAAATACTTAAATAAACAGATTAAAGTGAGCCCTTTTTAATTAATAATAATAATCGGTTTCTGTTAGGGAAAGGAAACAAAACTAAACCGACCATGTTACAATTAATCATTTATGTTCGGAGCAGTGATATGCGTCAATTTAGAAAACTGACTTATCTCAGTATGCTGATTTGTCTTCCTATTCTTGGATATAGTCAAGTTGTATTACAAGGTAAAGTGGTCAACGGCCAAAATGATAAACCAATTTCCGGGGCCAGTGTATTTCTAAATAGCTCCAGCATAGGCAGCAGTGCCAACGCTCTTGGTGAATTCAGTTTTCCGATCAGTCAGCCAGGTAATTATGAAGTCGTTGTCTCTTCAATCGGCTACGAGCCATTGGTTTTTATGTTGCAAGTAACCGAAGAGAAGCTTGCCCCACGATTAATTAAACTGAAACCTGCACCGAATATATTGGACGAAGTGGTTATAGAAGCCAATCCTGGGGCAGGATGGCGCAAGTGGGGTCGGGTTTTCGAGGAGGCATTTATTGGTACGGGAAGAAACGCCCGTTCTTGTAGAATATTAAACAAAGAGGATATTTACTTCGAATATAATAAGGAGCAGCATATACTTCGGGCTTTTGCTCGCAAACCTATTGTTGTTGAGAATAAAGCGCTCGGATATACCATTAACTATCTGTTGCAAGGTTTTCATATCGATTACCGAAATAAGATCCAATTCTACGCTGGTTATCCGCATTTCGCTAATATTAAAGTGGGGAAGAAGTTTGAGAGACGCCGTGAACGTTCTTATACAAATTCTCTTATGCATTTCATTCGAAGTCTTTATCAGAACAACCTTGCCGAACAAGGTTTTGAAATGCGTTATATAGCTAAAAGCCCCAATAAGGAGAAATTCCGTGTGAAGGGAATTTATAAGAACAATAAAGGTCACTCTGATGATTCTCTTGCCTACTATAGAGAAGTTTTGAAACAAGCCGATACATTGTCGCTTCTTTCCCCACAGCTCTTAACGGCCGATAGCGTTATTAAAGTTGATGCCAATGGAAATAAGTGGTTGTCATGTACACATGATCTTCAAATTGTTGGCAATAAGATCAAAGAAGATCCATTATATGTAAGTCAACAACTGAAAACAAATAGGGGAGTACAACATCCAGTTTCGATACTTCAATTTAAAATAGGAAGGCAGATCGTAATAGATGCGAACGGTACCTATTATGATCCCCGTGACCTCTTATGTAGCGCTTACTGGGGCTGGGCAAGTCGTATTGCGGATATGGTACCTTTAGATTACAAAGCAAAGCACTAAAAGATTAAGTCCGTCGATTTATCGTCCCATTCTCCAGATTCAAGATCAGATTTCAGTCTGTTCACCCCATTGCAAATACTAAAACACTTATTTTTTTGAATAACAATGTCTTTAAGTTCTTCTAAAAATAGAAGCTATTGAAGCTAAACCCTACTTGCCGGTTCAGCTCATTTAAAATTCAAGACCAATCATGTCTTATTTAACTGAGCGTAAATATCAATGAAAAAGACAACAATCATTATCGCATTATTCATAGGATTTGTAATAACTGCTTTTCAATTATACAGCATAAACCACCAGTTTGGACAAGTAGAGATTCTCACTTTGATATTTTTAGCGGTTCTAATTGGTGTTATCATGTTTTTGTCTTACGAAAGAAAAGCTAAACTGTTAAATTTTTACTAAAAATATTAGCTAATAAAATAGATTTTACGTATCTTTACTGAAACCAAAATCTATTAACCAATGACCAAAGAGACCTATCCCCAACCGGGTAAATTTATTGATCCATTGAGCGACTGGGGTTTCCGGCATTATTTCGACAGCGAACCCAATAAAGAAATACTGATTGAATTTCTGAATGACCTGTTTGAAGGCGAAAAGCATATTGAAACCTTGGAACGGGGGCCTACAGAACATGACGGAGATAGTGAGGAAGATAAACGAGTGATCTTTGACTTACACTGTCGTGGCAGTAATGGAGAGTACTTTATCATCGAGATGCAACGTATCCGGCAGGAATATTTCAAAGACAGGGCGCTCTATTACACCTCCCGTCTAATTCAACGCCAGTTGCCAAAAGGTAAAGCTTTTAATAGCTACCAGCTACCCGAAGTTTTCCTCATCGCTTTCTTGGAATTTCGTATGGATCAGCTGCAGCAGATAAATTATTTTCATGATATTGCATTGTGCAATAAATCAACGGGAGAAGTTTTTTACAAAAAATTTGGCTTTAAATTCATAGAACTTCCTAATTTTGTAAAAGAAGGGGATGAACTGGAAAGTGAAAGGGATAAATGGTTCTATCTGCTCAAACACATGAGCAAGATGAATAAGATACCCAAATTTTTGGATAAGCGCGTTTTTAAACTTATCTTTAAGATAGGAGAAGTGTCAAAATTAAAAAAGGAGGAACGTATGGCGTATGAAGCAAGTTTAAAAGCCAAATGGGACACGCAGAATGCTTTTGATTATGCAATAAAAAAAACGCAGGAAGAAGAACAAGCCAAGGCAGAAGCCGAGAAGCTTAAGTCCGCACATTCATTAAAGGAACTTGGTGTTTTGACAAACCAACAAATAGCGAAAAGCTTAAAGCTTCCTTTGGAAGTAGTAGAGAAACTATAAAGTTAATCGGTATACGAATAAAATCAAGCCATGCATCTGGAAATGCGTGGCTTTTTTTCTTATAGGTCGCGGGTAAGTCAAACGGGGCTCCCGCGCGTACGAACAAAACGACCTTCTAGAATGAGCGTAAAGAAAATTCAGTTAGATGAAGAGGATATAAGGGCTGTGAAGAAGCGAGGAGAGGGTATTGGGGGGAGCGGCTCCACAGAACTGCGGGTAAGAACTGAATTTTTAGCGAGCGCTAGACAGCCTTGACTTTTGTGTTGGTTTATTCATCAGTGCTTGTTTTCAGAGGTACTCATGAGCTCGAAGCAAAGCTTCTCGGTTGTGTTAAGACAAAGCAACAAAGTAATTCTCATTATTCCCTTGCAAATAATAAAGCCCTTAATTACATTAATACTGTCGGCGTATATGAAAAGAATTGGACAAGATTGAACGGCATTGAAACAGCTAAATGCAAAAGCCCACGAAAATCCAACAATCGTTGTCATTAGAAAAGTAATAACCATCATAAATGGATTTCCAAGTACGTTGAAAGTAAACCAACCTGCCACCGCACTAATTAATTATAATTCGAATCTCATTAAGGAAAGTTTCCCCGACCGCCAGCATGGTTGTTGGCGGCATTAAGCCACGCACAGTCAGCTCGGGTTATGATTTATTGACATTTGTCACACTGCTTTTGTAACAAATGTCCTCTTTCCCCGGGCATCATATTACTCACCTTTGTTTCATAAGAATATAATAGGAAAATGAAACTAAAGAATAAGGTAGCCATAGTTACAGGGGCATCAAAAGGAATAGGCGCATCCATTGCCACTTATTATGCGGCAGAAGGTGCAAGGGTAGTTGTGAATTATGCTTCAAGTAAAGACGGCGCAGATAAAGTGGTTAAAACCATAACCGGAAATGGCGGTACGGCGATCGCGCTGCAGGCCGATGTATCAAAGGAAGCAGACGTGATCCGTTTATTTCAGGAAACGAAAGATACCTTTGGCACGTTGGACATCCTGGTAAATAATGCAGGCGTTTATGTTTATGAACCGATTGAAGCAGTATCAGAGGCTACTATCCAACAGCATTTGAACATCAATATAATGGGTGCGGTATTATCTATCCGCGAAGCCGTAAGATCATTTGGTGACAAAGGTGGAAACATTATCAATATCAGTTCGGTAGCAGGCAAAGTGCCAATGGCAACAGGATCAGTGTATTCTGCAACAAAAGCAGCGTTAGATGCCGTTACAATAGCACTGTCAAAAGAATTCAGCGGTAGGAATATCCGTATCAATTCTATTTTGCCGGGTGCTGTAGAAACTGAAGGTACACATACCTCTGGGGTGATCGGCAGCGATTTTGAAAAAGTATTAATAGAACATACACCGCTCGGTCGTATGGGACAGCCGGAAGATATCGCTAAAGTGGCGTTGTTCCTGGCTTCTGATGATTCGGCCTGGATAACCGGTGAGAAGATCTCCGTTTCAGGCGGCATTTACGGCTTATAATTTTCACAAAAATAGATTTAATAGAAATGAGCAAATTAAAAAATAAAATAGCAGTAATAACCGGGGGCAACAGCGGCATCGGGTTCGGTATTGCAGAAGCATTTAAAAAAGAAGGCGTGACAGGCACGATCACCGGACGAAATCAGGAGACACTTGACCGGTCGGTTAAAGAACTTGGATCAGGTTTTACAGGTATAGCAGCCGACGTAACAAAGATGGCAGACCTGGAGCGGGTTTTTAAAAGCACATTTGAAAAGTTCGGCAAGATCGATACGCTGGTTGTGAATGCAGGCGGCGTAGTAGACGGTAGCCCGATGGCAAGCATCACTGACGTTACAGAAGATAACTATGATGGATATATGGACCTGAATTTAAAGAGTGCTTACTTTACCGTTCAAAAAGCGCTTCCCTATTTAAATGACGGGGCCTCCATTATTTTAATTGGGTCCAGCGCTGCACACCGCGCTGCGCCGGGAATGACGATATATGCCGCTGCTAAGGCTGCAATTATATCATTGGCTAAAGGGCTGTCGCTCGATCTGTTGGAAAGAAAGATCAGGGTAAATACCTTATCGCCCGGTTCTATTGATACGCCGGCATTTGACAAGTTGGTACCTCATGAACTGGTAGAACAGGTAAAACAAGCGTGGACAGACCTGATTCCGGTAAACCGGATGGGACACCCGGCTGATATAGGAAATGCGGCGGTTTTCCTTGCTTCTGACGACTCTTCCTTTATTGTAGGAACGGAGATACTTTCAGACGGAGGTATGACGAATATCAGTTTAATGAAATAATCCAATAGAAAATCGCAGTTAGCCACCAATTACCTGGCTATGTTCCGCCTTACGGCAAGATAATGCAGCGTCATTTGAACAACATATTTCATAAAGTTGTATAAGAGAATCGGTGGCTTTTAAATAGCTTTGTGAAAAAGTTGTTCAAATGTTTGGATCACTCGCAGAATATCTTGTTGAAAAAGGTGGGCTTACATCAGGTGAACTGGAACTGGTAAAACATGTTTCTGTTCAAAAAAAAATCCGTAAAAATCAATATTTACTAGAAGAAGGCGATAATAGTGATTTTATTGGCTTTGTTGTCAAAGGGAGTTTCCGGCTATTCCGGATAGGAGAAGCCGGCGTGGAACATATCATGAGGTTCGCTATCGAAAATTGGTGGATATCAGACTACACCAGTTTTATGACCGGCCAGTCATCCCATTGTTACATCGAAGCACTTGAAGATAGTGAGTTGATCTTGTTCTCCAAAGAGCACTGGGAGCAATTGCTGGTTACGATCCCTAATTTCAAACAGATGATCGACAAACTGTCCGCTAAAAATTTCGAAGCGCATCAGAACAGGATCTACAGCAATATAAGCGAAACGGCTGAGGTAAGATATGACAACTTTGTCAGGCTATACCCAACCATATATAATCGTATACCTTTGTATATGATCGCATCCTTTCTTGGCCTAACACGGGAAACATTAAGTCGCGTCAGAAAGCAAACTACAAAAAGAGCCGTTTGATATGCGCCATGGTTAATATCAAGTGTTACTTCAATTCATCAACACTTTTAATTTCACAATGCAGCCTCATTTTTGTTTATTTTTAAAGATTTGTCCAAGTATATTTTAGGTTCTTTTGTGTTTTTTTAATCAAAAAACCTTTGGCAATTTCTGCATTAACGTCATCGTCAGTCTTACTCGAGGAACCCGAAACCAGATGCTTCTACCTGATGATGTCGTTGTTAGACGGTATTGTCATGGAATTTCTAATCTGTTTAAGCTATATATGCCTCAATGTGCAAAAGTCTAGGCAACTTTTTACCTATTGTCTCATACATCATCATTATTATCCCAATAAGTTTCCACCATATTTCTTAAAAATCCGGTAGTCCATTTTAAGTGTGGGGGTTGCGTAAATACATAAAATTGGTCGTGGGTGGTATGAAATCCCATATAAAAGAGCCAAAAACCTAAACCGAGATAGGGTACTATAGCCAATTCCTGTTCGGTAATCGGGCGGCATTTGCGATATGCATCCAAGAAAATAGCATATGCATCAAGGGCTGCTTGTTGTGTCATCCTTCCGGTATAAACATCCAGTATAAGGTGTTGCCAAAAGGTCACGATATCATTCACCAACCACCCATATCCCATAAAGTCAAAATCAAAAAAAGTCACCGAATCACCGTCAAAATGAAAGTTTTTTGGAAGGAAGTCAAAGTGGCAATAACCGTTATAAAATCCGGATGTATCCAGTTGCGAAAACTTTTTTTTAACCAAATCTGCTTTTTCTAGTAGCCAAGCGTACCCTTCAGCATCTTCCGAGAAAGCTGATTCCAACATTTCCAGAGGTTTGAAAAGAGTTGTTTCCAGATTAAAATTCCATCTTTCTCCACCTGGTCTGATTGCAGAGGAGACATTGTGAAAGCGTGCCATTTCATAGCCTAGATTGCGAAGTTGGTTTTTATTTAATAATCTCAATGAACGACCAGGTGCGTAGCTAAATAATACGGCGTGTCTTTCCCCTTCAACCGCTCCTAGGTTCTGTACAGCTTCTCCGGAAATATCTAGAATCGGATAAGAAACGGATACATCAGCCTGCTTTAAAGCCAACAATAAGCTCACTTCCTCTTTTATCTGTGGCAGGTTCCGGTGAGAAGAGCGGTAAACACGAAGTATAAAACGGTTTCCAGACGATTCAACCAAATAAGTATCACCAACCCCACGAGTCAAAAATGTGCAATGAACATTTCTTAAATTATACTTTTCTGAAATAAGTGAGGATAGTGCTGTAGGGCAGAGGGTGGAGTAAGTCGCAGGGAATACAGATTTCATGTGCTAAAGATAAATAAAACAGAAGAGCTTACCATCGTAGACGGATCTAATGGATTGACATCCTGATTGTAGTCTTTAAATCCTAATGTAAAGATATTCGTAGCCGTTTTAGCGGTAATATCGATCTTTGCGATCGCATTATTCGCAATAACCAAGCATGTGTCAAAGTAACCCATAGTTTCCTGTGTCTCACACCCAATTATCAAAACCGGATAAAAATGTGCGTTTTCGGACATAAGTGTCCGCTTTCGGACAGCTGCAAAAAAGAGGTTGCTTATCTGTGTTAAATAACGTGTTTTTTAACATGGCAATATCATTGTTAAAAAATCGGCGTACGCAAGGTATTGGGAGCGCAGGTCGGTACCATTGTAAGGTTGCTGTCGATTGATTTCATCAAGCTTGCGGGACTCGCTTTCCTGATCGCATCACCGATCGCGTGGTATGCAATGCATCAATGGCTACAGGGATTTAACTACCGCATTGCCGTGCCTTGGCAGGTGTTTATGTTGACAGGCCTATTGGCAATGGTCATCGCCATATTGACCGTGAGTTGGCAGGCCATCCGGGCGGCAGTGGCAAATCCGGTGGAGAGTTTGAAGGATGAATAGCTGGGGGCCACATATGATCAGAGGGGAAAAGTTGAGTGTATATGGCGAGAACCTCATCTCCTACACTTCACGGATTTATTTGGTTTCCATTCAATATCTCCGTCCCGCATTGCCAATAGCCAATGCTAACGTATTTGCAAGATTAAAATGCGGTGCTACTTGAGGGCAATTTTGCGTCTTGTCTGCTGTTTTTATATTGCTATCAAATAAAATAATCACATGTTCACGGTGAGCCTCAAAATAAAGTACGGGGATATTCTGAAAGCCGACACCTTTAGTGTTATCACAGCATCAAAAATAGGTTTTAACCGCAAATTTGAATTGTTCTATAAATATTTCCTTGAAAACACTGATATTATTCTGCTCATAAAAGATCAGCATCGCTTTTTTGTATTCAACAGAATCAATGGTCCTAAAGGAGATTGGGCAGTACTGATTGGCAATCAGAATGGCGTTACTAATAATCCGTACCGTTCGTTTGTTACCATCGTTAAAGGCCTGGATATAGGATAACAGTACTAGCGCTAACAGGGATTTTTCGAATATGTTTTTCTTGTTATTAATGAGGTTACACATACCTTCGAGAGCTTCCCTTATCTGATGTTCATTGTCCAAAGGTTTATAATTTGTGCCTGAAATACCTACGCGGCGTTGTCTGATGTTGCGTTCTACCGGAAGATCCTTAACTAGGATGCTATGTATATCTTCAATTCTTGCTATGGTCAAAGGCACGACATAATCAGGATTATCAATAATAAAGTTTAATGCTTCTTTGTGATTTAAGAGCATGGTTGCATCATCTTTCGGTTTTCCCGCGGCGGTCTCTTTGTCCTTTAGCAGACGTTCCGTTTCCAGCAAAGAATAGGTGTTGCCTTCGATCTGTGATGATTTCCAACTCAGATCGATGGCAAGTCTTTCCATTTCTTTATTGTACACATCTGGGCTCATGTGCGCTATGTTATGTCGAAATTCTTCTTGCAATTGCTGTAGAGTGTTAGCTTCTTCCGCGGTAAAGACGTCGACTTCGGCCAAGATCTCCCTGACCAGTTGAAAATTAAATCCTTCTTGAATATCACGTTCATCAATCTCTTTTTCAAAGTAAGCAGCAATATCAATATGCCCCAAAAGCTGATTTGCTGAACTTACCTGATATCGGGTTGCACGACGCTGGCCCTCGGATAAAACTTGTCCGTTTTTCAGCAAATTAGCAATGGCCCGCTTCACGGTAGCATAAGAACCCTTACCGATGCCTTTATGGATTTCAGGAGAGGAACTTAATGGGTTCTCTCGTAGGAATTTAATAATGTCATTGTCGATCTGTGCCATAATAAAGCTCACATGTTTTCTTTTATAAGCTCAAATATACGGATAAATGAGCTTATTTGTTGAGGATTTTGAGCTTATTTTAATGATGAGCTCAAATTGTATCCATTTTAAGCTCAAATAATCAGCTTTTTGAACTTAAAATCGTTTGTGATTGAGCTTATTATTTCCATTCTGCAATTGTAGTCTACACACCTCATTAAGCATTAAAATACACAGATGTTCAACTTTGACTAAAAACCGCTCTTTTGCAGAACTAATTGTCAAGAGTAGTTTAATATCAATTTTTGTCTTTTAAATAATTACTAGCGTTAGAATTGTCTGGGTTGAGTTCAAGAGATTTTTTATAATTTATAATGGCTTCTTTCTGATATCCCAATGTTGCTAATATTTCGCCATAACTGTCATATACATTCCAGCTATTGGGAAATAGAGTAGTATTTAATTTGAAAATTTGTAAAGCTTCATTTTTATGCTTTTGTTCTAAAAGTTGATAGCCCCAAGAATTTATTTCGTCTTCTGTTACTGTAAAATTCTTGTTTTGTTTCTCAACTTTCTTGTAAATATCATTGACGTTTTTAAAATCATTTTTTAAGAGTTCATGACGTAATAATTTTAAGTTTTTACTCAATCCAAATCCATTTTCTCTTTTCATATCCGGAATATAAAACCCCGCTATCTCGTCAATAAACCATTCAGGATTTGAACCTTGTAGGTTTGTTAAAACAACGATGGATAAATCATCTTGAGGATATACGAATAATGTGGACCGCATTCCACCGACAGGAGCTACCGCCGGATGTTCTTCTCTCACTACTGTTGGCCATCCCAAAGCATAGCCATTTGTTAACTTATTAAAGCCCCCTATTTCTCCACTATTCAATCTTGCTGTGGTAAACATTTGATCGATACTTGCTTGACTCGTTAGTAGTTTTCCATTTTGCAATGCGATAAGCCATTTACTTAAATCTTCTGCAGTAGAGATAATTCCTGTAGCAGTTCTAAAAAATAAAGGGAAAGTGGCATAAGAATTATGCAGTTTCCCGTCATTTATCCATTTCCCACTGTCATTATAAATAGTCGAATATGAGTTTGAATTATTTGGGATAATGTCATTAGAATCTCCAAATTGCGTGGATTTAATAATACAAGGTTTAAATTGATTTTCAGCAATAAACTGAGTAAAATGTTGTCCACTTACTTTACTAAGTATCCTCCCCAAAATATAATAACCTGTTTGATTGTAACTGAATCTTTCTCCAGGAGAGAACTCTATTGGCAGCTTTTTCACCAGTTCCCAGTTTTCGTTTTCAGTACCGTCACCCAACACTTGCTCTTTTTCGTCTATATTGTTTGGAAGCCCGGAAGTGTTACTCAATAACTGTTCAATCTTTATTGACTTCCATTCGTTGGGAATATCGGAAATATAAAGGGAAATGGGATCTTTCACACTTAGTTTTCCTCGTTCTTGTAATTGCATAATTGCTACGCCAACAAACGCTTTAGTCATAGAATTAATGGAGAAGGTGGTCTTAGAATTTGTAGCAATTTGATGTTCTAAGTTTGCAAACCCATAGCTACCCGACTTTTCTAATTTTCCATTTTTCACAACGGATAACTGAAGTCCAGGGATTTTGAGTTGTTCCATTTTTTCTTTGATAAATGTATCAATGCTATCTGAGACAGTTTGAGCTTTTATTGGGAGTGAAAAAGCTAATATAAATGAGAACAAAATAATTTTTACTGCATTCAATAATTCGTTCATTAGATTCTTTTATTAGGAGAAGATAACTGTTGTGTTTATGAAACTAATATACAAGAATTTGCACTAATCCTCTCTACTTCAGGGGCTCGTATTATTTATTTCCAAAAAGACCATTTTCTAATTACTCAAATTCTTTTCCAAAGAAGTAGTAAGCCTACAGTATCCAGCCCAATAAGTCCTTCAACGCTTTCAAATACTGCTGATTTTTAGTAAAATCATTATGCCCTTCACTCTTTAATGTTATGAACTCGTCACCATCTTTTAAGAGTTTCGATAATTTCTGCGAAGAACCATAATAAACAGCATCGTCCGCATCACCATGTATCAGAACAATAGGGCAGCTTATTTGCTCAATCTTTTTATATGTTTCAAATGTAAAAGGATTATCCACGATCTGAAGGTTCGGTGCCAATTCATGTATCCAGTCTTCAATGGAATAATAAGGTGCCTGTAAAATGAGTTTTTTTGGATGGTTATTCGCAGCTAAAAAGGCGGCGGCTCCGGTACCGATAGATTGACCAATAACGATGATGCGCTCTTCGCCATATCGTGCTTTCAAAGTATCATAAGCTAATTGAGCGTCCATGCAAACTTGCTGTTCATCTACTACTTTTCCTTCGCTCTTTCCATAACCCCTATAGTCCAACAGAAAGAAATCATAACCGATGCTTGTATAAACCGGAGCAATTTTCCCCCAAACATCAGCAGCTCCGTTGCTTCCATGTAAATATAGAATAACATCTTTGGCTTTAGGTGAAGGAAAGAGTAAAGCGCATAAATTAATACTATCTGCTGTCCGAAGTTTAATTTCTTTGAAGGAATAGTTGAAATTAAAATTATAGTCTGAGGGCAGGGGCGTTTGAGAGAAAATCTGTGAACCAAGTTCTCTACCGGTCATCTTTAATGTATCTACACTTTGGGCATGTCCTGCAAAGTTTAAGGCCATTACTGTTGCAAATATTAGTATTCGCGAGAAGGTGGTATTCATGTTTAAGCGTTTATTGCTTCTAAATCTTTTCCAACAATCGCACAAGGAGGGGACTATTCCTGTCTGCTATCTAGTCTCTTTCTCGGCGACGAATATTGTATATTCCAAAGTTATATTTTTCGCAGACAGTATGTCTTTAAAATTTTCTTTAACCTCGTAGTCTGGCGAGATACCATCAGCTCTTCGAAAACCATTAACAGCTGTTTCGTAAACATATTTCGGGCAGAATACCCTCAGCCCCGTGTGCGGCAAAGTGTAAGGAACACCATTTGTGTTACAGGAATAGGAGGCAGAAGTTGTTTCTCCTATGAAAGTACCGATCTTATAATATCTCAATAGCGAAAGAAGATGTCCGGTAGAGGAAAAGCAACCACCGTCTATCAAAACATATACTTTGCCTGCAAAGCAGTTTTTAGCAGGAGTAATGAGCGTCTTGAGATCAGCTAATTCGGGTAAAGGAGCAATATTGGAGTATCTGAACTCCTGTGGAATCAAATACTTTAGAAAAAAAGCCGAGTTATGAGGGCTGCCTCCGCTATTGCCACGCAAATCAATGATCAGCCGATCGATTCCTTCTGTTCTAAGTTTCGTGAAAGTTTCCTCTAAAAACCTGTTTCTCATGTTTGTGTCTGGAAAATCTAAACTTGGATAACTAAGTAAGGCAGTCTTTTTATTTTCCAGTATGTTGAGTTGATGGCGTTTGGAGGGAGGAGGAGGGATACGCTCCCTGAATGAAGCTTCGTCTATTGCAGCGAGATTTAGGTTACGTTGTTGCCCTGTTGAATCCAACAAAACTAAATTATACCGTTTTATATCGTACCAATAAGGCATTTCATGAGTAAACCAACTCATCGGTTGATTGATCAGGTAATACTGAACATTGAGATGTACACCGTCGCCACTGGTACGGGCCAATAGATTTTGAATACGTTCGGTTATGGGAACTCCATTGACCGATATTACTTCGGCGCCAACTGGCAAATCTTTATTGGCGCTGTATCTTACGAAGGCCTGTTTCCCTTCATAATAGAGAATGAAAGGAGGAAAGTCGTTCGGTCTTGATTGCTGAAATTGTATAGAAGGATCGAGCTTTGTATGACCGCAATGTATTTTTGCCACCAAAGGCATTAGCCGATAATGGAAAGCTAGTTCATTCATCGGCTGGTTTATTGAAGCCAGTAGGCTGTCATAGGTGCGTTCAAATATTTCTTTTGAAGTAAACTCATAAGGCCGTGGATGATTTTCAATTAAAATAGTTCTCATAGACTTAAGGTCGGTCTTGAGTTGCTCTACCGAATATAATTTATCGTTATTGAAATGGTCAGTAGGTTCAACCCGACGGGCTTCCGTTTTTTCTCCATGCTGGTTGAGAATCACTTTTTCTACCAATCCGCTGCCGTTTAGCAAAAACTCCATCTGCACTTTTTTATCGTTCTTATCAGCAAAAGTATTGGTGTTAATTTTAAGGATTGGTATCGGTTTTTGGCCGGGAGGGATAACTGCCAGTTCACCGTTGATAACTTTAAATGTTAATATGAAATTAGGCGAGACTGCATACTCGCCCACGTAAATAGCTAATGTATCCTGATTGCTTACTGTATTTTGCGAAGGAGGTTTAACTTGTCCAATTGCATCGAGATTTGCTAAAGAGAGGGACGCGAAAAGAATATAGAAATAGCGTGTATTGGTGATATATGTTAACATAATGCTGAAAAATTAAACTTTTTGTTCTAAGAAACCGCGTCAATCAATCAAAGGTTTTTCAACGACACCACCATTTTGAAAAAGCAGAAAAATGCGGGACGGTTTCCCCGTTTCAGTTGCTTCAAATTGAACTTGTGCATTTTCATCCAACAGAAAAAGATGATCCTTAATGAAGGTTAGCTGGAAAATGTTGCCACCTAATTCATCATTTTTACACCACAACTTACCACCCTCCTTATAAAATCGCAGTCCACCTATCGAATTTCCATTCCTTGGTGGATCTTTGCTGTAGCCGCAATACTAAGTATATTCATAGCCTGTCTAACTGTTAGTTTTCAATCGATAAAAGCTGCTCTAACAAACCCTGTTAAAAGTTTACGAAATGAATAAGTTTGGATGTTGCAGCTAATCCTCTAAACTATCCAGCTTGGAATTCTGCTCTTTCTAGCTGGAGAATAATTGGCAAATCATTTATTCGTGTTTTTTATTAATACTGTTTTTAATTCTGTCATATACATGTATCAAATCACTTTTGGGGTTATTATCCCTTTCTTTGTCCATTAAAAACAGTCCTGAAGATAATAAATACTTATCGAATAGATTTTATTGATGTAGAAGTCTTTGATGATATTATTAATAAAAAGGAGTTCGAGGGAATTGTACAGATTAACTTTTGTATAAAAATCAGGCGTGGGGCCCTAGCGGAGATATTGTTATGAAACACCACCCTATGATAGTCGAGCGAAGTACAGACAAAAGCAACACTCACTTCCCAAAATGCAGGGCTGAGGGGTTCGATTCCCCTCTCTCCACCCATCATTGGATGCAAAACGGAGATATTTACTGTTTGTTTAATTCTTTATTTTCGACTTCAACAATTCATTCGGACTGATAATGGGCAGTATAAAATCTTTAAGTGGGGTGTCAGCTAATTTAGTATGCAATATGCCCCTTAGCGTGGAATAAGCAATAGTAAGTAAGGTGCTTATAAGAATGCCTGAGAATAGGGGCTTCTCCTCTTTTTTAAGAACATATTCTTCTAAATTTTCTACCTGAAAAATAAAGTCATAAAGATAATCTGCAATTTTCTGACTCTCATATTCTAGAAAAACGGAAAGCGAAATCTTAAAAGATTTTTTATCCGAATTATGTTTTGTTGATTGTGCAATGCTAAGTTTTAACTCTTTATCTGCAAGTGCGTATTGATGGTCAAAATATTCTTTCGAAGGAAGTATCCGTACTAAGTGAATTTTTTCTGCGATGATTGTCTTTTTTTCCATAGTATCCGTTAAGCAGAAACCTCTTCATATAATGAATCCTCAAAAATATCTTCTTGGATGGCAGGTTTAATATCTTCAACCCGTACATAAGCAGTAAAGTAAACGTTTCTTACGCTCGGCTCGATATGAATAATATCTTCACCTAACACTTCTTCTATTTTTGTAATCGTTTTGGTAGTAAAAGTATGTTGGCCTGATAGCCATTTTGATACCTCTGAACGCTGTTTTCCCATGGCGACAGCTAAATCAGCGGGTTTCATACCTTTTGATTCTAAAAGCGAAGCGATCTTGTTGGCGATAGCTAGGTTCTTCTTAACGAGGCGTTCCATAGCAGGGTCACCATTATCCTTCAGCCAATTGTCTATAATATCGATTTCCAGTCGTCCGTTTTGCTCCCTATTAATTTTTCTTCTTGAAATTTTCATGTCAAAATACAATTTTCAAATTCTGCTCGTAAATGATATCCAAATAGTCATCATCCCATTCAATATCTCCGTCCCTAAGCGCATTGTCAATCGCCAACGCCAAAGTATTTGCAAGATTAAAATGCGGTGCTACTTGAGGGCAATTTTGCGCTTGGTCTGCTGTTTTTATATCGCCATCAAATAAAATGACCACATGTTCATTTAAACGGTGACAATACAATCTTAAGTTGTTACTCGCAGTCTGATCTTCTTCAATGTAGCATGGTTCTCTCTTCGCCCCCGGCGGAGGCAATGCTGCGGCATCCTTTTCATCCCTAAATAAATGAGATAATGCCCCATGCCGATTTCCGATCACTCGTAACCATGTTAAAATATGGTTTAACTTCTCTTTATTTACAACACTATGTTTGTCTATAAATCCTTCGAATAAGGATGTCTGATCTTCATCTTCGTTGATCACAACCGAATAGTAGATCACCTTATTATACTCTTTAATGAACTTTATACATACAAAGTTATCCATAAAACGATGATTTTACAAATTTTGTTTATTTTTAAGTAAACAAAATGACTTTGTTGTAACCGGTGATGTTATTGTAGATCGCATTTTTGGGATAACCTTTTGTGCAGCTTTTATGAGTTCTTTTACATCAATTAAAATAATGGAGGTGTGTTTGTCTAATTTTGATCTTTCAAATAAAATATAATGCATAAATGGTATTAGGTTTAGCGTCAATAATGTTAGCTAAGATAAGAAATAGTGCCTAAATCTATATTGATTATTTCTCACAATTTTACAAATTCATTTGCGAAATACTGTTTACTTTCCTAACTTTTCATTGTCAAACTAAAATATTAAAATAACCAAACCAGAAAGCCAAAAAATATAAATAAAACTCAATGGGATCGTCTTTCATTAAGTGAAAAACAGGAATAATTAATTTGTGATGAGGCATTGTGCGATTAATAACGAATAACCAATAATGAACAACGAATAATATTCTATTAGCCGTTCAGTAAAGATTTTAAATTGGAGCAACCCTTTAAGGTTCAGTAATACAACATATATTGAATTGATTTCTAATAATTTAGTGGCGATTAAGAGCCTTGTAAATTACTTTTTTTAGCCACCTTATTGATCTCTTATAAAGATACTAGTTTGCCGAAAGACCAGCAGAATATGAAAGCACTTATGACGCCAAAGAAGTCTTTTTACTGGCTAAAAAGTATCATAAATAAAAACTTAACGCCATAAATAAAACAGTTTGCAATCGAACCCCAGCAGAGATTTACCAAATAATTTAGGCGGAGCCATTGCTTTAGGTTTTGGAGATGAGCAATCAGCTTATTGGGGTACTATTGCAAATGATTGTATAACGGCACTAGTAGCAGGTGGAATTTACGACTCAGCCGAGGCAGCTGTTTTGGCTCTTAAGAATAGTAACTATCTTGGCGCTGTGAAAAACGGGTATGAAGCCTATAACGGTACTGATGATGCAATTAAATACTTTACTGAATATAAAAGTACGCATCAGTAGTTGGGATTCTTTAAAAAAGCAATGACATACACATTAAACGAAGAAGGAATAAAATACTTAAATAAACAGGTTAAAGTGATGCGCAACGGGTGGTATTATTACCTGCCCCTTGCGCTTTTCCTTTATACAACTGCGATAATTGATAGATGGGATGGGAACTTTGTTAAACATATTATAATTGGCTCACTAACAATGGGGCTTACATTGGTCTATCTATTCATAATTCTTCCGATTAAAAGAGTTAAGGTTATGAATAACATCGTTGAAAATTTAACAATAAATGAAGATTATATTTCTCTTCAGACGTTTGGCATTTTTTGGAAAAAACCACAAGTGATTCAAATAGCGCTAAAAGATTTTCATATTTTTGAACATGCGACAGAAAAAGGTCGCAATCTTTTTGAATTAAGCTCAACATATCGCATACATGACATCCCAACAGCAGAGCAATACTATTTGGCACCCCAATATATAGCTAGTTGGGATGATTTGTACGAAAAGTTAACCGAACTAAAATATCAATGAAAAAAACTACAATCATTATTGCCTTATTGATAGGGCTTGCAATAACTGCTTTTCAATTATACAACATAAACCACCGGTTTGGACAAGTAGAGATTCTCACCTTAATATTTTTAACGATTCTAATTGGTATTATCATGTTTTTTGTCTTACGGAAGAAGAGCTAAATGATGAGTTTTTACTAAAAATATTAGCCGAGTTAATAGATTTTCAGTATCTTTACAAAAACCAAAATCTATTAACCAATGACAAAAGAGACCTATCCCCAACCAGGAAAGTTTATTGATCCATTGAGCGACTATGGCTTCCGGCATTATTTCGGAAGTGAGCCCAACAAAGAAATACTGATTGAATTTCTGAATGATCTTTTTGAAGGCGAAAGGTGTATTGAAGACTTGGAATACGGCCCGACTGAGCATGATGGAGATGATACATCGGATAAAAGAGTAATCTTCGATCTGCATTGCCGGGGGAGCAATGGCGAGTACTTCATAATCGAAATGCAACGTATCCGACAAGAGTATTTTAAAGACAGAGCTCTGTATTACACCTCCCGTTTGATTCAACGTCAATTACCAAAGGGAAAAGCTTTCAATAGCTATCAGCTTCCAGAAGTTTTTCTGATTGCTCTGCTTGAGTTTCATATGGATGAAGCGCAGAAAAAGCATTATTTCCATGATATAGCCCTTTGCAATAAAAGTACAGGAGAAATTTTTTACAAAAAACTGGGCTTTAAATTCATAGAGTTACCTAATTTTGTAAAAGAAGAAGAGGAACTGGAAAGTGAAAGGGATAAATGGTTCTATCTGCTCAAACACATGAGCAATATGGATAAGGTTCCCAAATTTTTGGATAAGCGCGTCTTTAAGCTTATCTTTAAGATAGGAGAAGTGTCAAAATTGAAAAAGGAGGAACGTATGGCGTACGAAGCAAGCCTAAAGGCGAAATGGGATACCCAGAATGCTTTTGATACAATTAGAAAAGAAGAACGGGCCAGAGCAGAACGAGAAAAGCTAGACTCTGCAAAATTATTAAAGCAGTCTGGAGTTGCTAATCATTTAATAGCTGAGAGTTTAAAGCTTCCTTTAGAGGTAGTAGAAAAACTATAAAGTTAATCGGTATACGAATAAAAAAGCCATGCATTTTTAAATGCATGGCTTTTTTATTATAGGGTCACTGGCAAGTCAAACGGGGCTCCTGCGCATTCGAACAAAACGACCTTTTAGAATGAGCGTGAAGAAAATTCAGTTAGCGGTAAAGATTGAAGGGCTGTGAAGAAGCGAAGAGAGGGTAGTGGGGAGAGCGGCTCCACAGAATTGCGGGTAAGGAACTGAATTTTTAGCGAGGGCTAGACAGTCTTGGGTTTTGATTACTTTGGGCCAAACAAAGTAATATATAAATTCCCACTATTTCACACAATTTCTTGCAAATAATAAAACTCTTAATTACATTAGCATTGTCAAACTAAAACAATTAACCAAACCAGAAAAATCAAAAATATATAAGTAAACAAGTCGAAGGGAATCTCTTTCATTAAGGTAGAGATGCGACCTCGAAATTTTCGGATAGTAGAGGCTAAGTAAATGCAGAACCTTTCAAAGAAGATTTCCAGTCGCGAGTTTTGGTTTCTTTTGGCGATCCAAAAGAAAAAATAAAGAGTCAAACTAAAACATTTAACCAAACCATAAAAATCAAAGAAAGCACGATCAACAATCTTGGGGAGGTCTTTTATCTATTTACTGATGTAGATAATGAAATGGACTTAAAAAAATAATTAACAAAAAAACCAATAACCAATAACAAACAACCAATAACTAAATAAAAGACCAAACAATTACCTATACCATACCTGAGCCGTTTCCCGATTTTATAGCATTAATCATAAAGTAGTTGCGTCAATTAACAATCTAATACATGTCAACGCTACACCAAACGAAAGGCCGTTCGCCTGTTCAACAAATATTGGTACAACTAAAAGTGTACCTATTGCTAAGCTTCATTGTCTTAGCGAGTCTCCTGCCCAACCTGGGTATGGCAGCTATACCTGTTTCCACTAACCTTGTCGTAAATAAAGAAACCGTCGTATATATTACCCGAACAGGAGAGAAGTACCATCAAAGCGGCTGTCGATATTTAAGCAAGAGCAAGATAGAAGTTAGCAAGAAAGAAGCAGTAAAGAACGGTTATGCCGCCTGTAAAGTATGTAAACCTTAAAGAAAAATGTGAATTGAAAAATAAGATCAAATAGAAGTAAATCGAGGGAATGTGCGTCGGAACCAATAACTAATAGACGAAAAGTGTGTACTGGCCACTGTGCGTCTCGCAACTCACAACTGGCAACTCACAACTAATCAATATGACTACGGGAACCCGTAAAAAAGTGAGAAGTTTTGTGTTTAACTATGCGATAAAATAAAACAAAAAGCACGGAAACAAAATAGCTCGAAGGAACAAGCCTTTAATAAGAAAAAAGGCGACCTAGAAATTTTCGGATAGCAGAGGCTAAGTAAATGCAGAACCTTTCAAAGAAGATTTTTTATTGTCTTGTTTGTTTTTATAGGCAATAAAGCTTGCTAAAGCAGGTCCAGTCGCGAGCTTTTGTTTCTTTTGGCGGACAAAAGAAAAATAAAAAAATTATGGACTTCAAAGATGAAATTCAACAATTTGCCAAACGGGTAGACCGTTTGCTACCGCAGATCAAAACGGAGGAAGCCACTAAGACCTCCCTCATTATGCCCTTTCTGCGTATCCTCGGGTATGACGTGTTCGATCCATTCGAGGTACAGCCGGAGTTTATAGCCGATATAGGCATTAAGAAAGGGGAGAAGGTAGACTACGCCATCCTGAAAGATGAGAAACCCATCATACTCATCGAGTGTAAGCACTATGCCGATGGGCTCGATCCGCACAATTCGCAGTTGTTCCGTTATTTCCATACCACGGAAGCAAAATTCAGTTTACTCACCAATGGCTTGGAGTATCGCTTTTATACCGACCTGGTATCACCCAATAAGATGGACGAGAAACCATTCTTTGAGTTTAAGATTACCGAGATGCGCGATAATGAGATAGCCGAACTCCGTAAATTCCATAAATCCGTTTTTGATCTGGAGAGCATCTCCAATACCGCAAGCGATCTGAAGTATTTCAATGAAATCAAGATTCTGATCAATGCAGAGATGTATAATCCGAAGGAAGAATTCGTTCGGTATTTTGCGAAGCAGGTTCATCAATGTATAGTAACGGCAAAAGTGCTCGATCAGTTTACCGCATTAACCAAAAGAGTATTCAGCCAGATCGTGAACGATCAGATCAGCGAAAGGCTCAAAAGCGCTTTAAAGAAAGAAACAGAATCGGCGGCAGAAACTACGCCAGCTCCGGTAGAAGCAGAATCTTTAGTGATTACCTCGCAGGATGAGATCGATGCCTACCTCATTATCAAATCCATTTTGCGCAAAGATGTTGAAGTAGGGCGAATCTATATGCGTGATACGCAATCTTACTGTGGCGTACTGTTGGATGATAATAACCGGAAACCGATATGCCGTTTTTACTTTACCGCTAATCGGTTAAGAATCGGATTGTTTGATAGGGATAAGAAAGAAATCAAGCATGATATCGTGCGTTTGGATGATATTTATAATTTCTCGGAAGATATTGCACTGAGTATCGGATATTATGAGAAGGCGGCTTGAGAGCTGGAACTGTAATAAAACGAAACGCAAATAACTTAAAAATCAATTAGCTATTCAATATAAAATTAACAATTATGTCAGGGAGTTCAAATAATTATAGCCCATCATTTAAGAATACCAAGGAGGTCTCCTGTGAAGTGTTCTCTTTCAAGACAAAAATAGCCTCACCTAATCCAGATGTACTAGCTAAATGCGTCATCGGAGATGAATTAATACTTGTATTTAACGATTCGAATGCTTTCTTACTGTATACAAATGATGAAGAATATGCAGGTGGTATTGTTTCTTCCTATCGGGATAAACTTCTTAGTTGCATTAATGAAGGTTTCGTGTATAAAGCAACTATCCTAAAAATTGAAGGTGCCAATTGTGAAATTAGAATTTTAGCAAAATGATAAATGTAGTAGGAAGTGTTTACTATGAAAAATGTTTCGAACCGTTTGTTGAGGAAATTTATGGATCAGGACTGCGGGCATGTACTGCTATTAATGGTATAGATGTCAAGGTTGATGTTAAGTTGTTCACTTTTGGAGATTTAGAGATTAATACATATTTAGAACAGGTCAAGAGCTTTAATGAAAATTTCTCGTATTACATTGAGCCCATAAATAATAGCCTATGTTTTTACTATGATTATCCTTTGTCAGAGCCTCGGATAAATCCTCGTTTGGATACCCTAAAAATTCCTCAGAAATCCTTATCGATTAATGGGGGAAATGTACTACAGTACGGATTTGTTGAAGGTTTAGCTCGGGTTGACGGCAATAAGGTAGTGTATGATCCTCAATCTCCCATAAACCCCAAAAGTTTTAAGGCTAGTGGTTCTATTGCAAAAGAACTGGCAATAGTTGCAAATTTTTCGGAAGCAAAACATCTAGCTGGGTCAGAGAATTTAAATGAGATAAAACACTATTTTTTTTATAAAGAACAAGCGGATATTCTAGTCTTAAAATTAGGAGCTAAAGGTGCTTTAGTCTGTCTAAGCGAATCGGATAAAGAAAATGTTGTTCCCGTATATAAGACTGACAATGTTTATTCCATTGGTTCTGGAGACGTCTTCTCCGCCTTATTTGCTTACCACTGGTTTAACGGAGCGGCACCTTTGGAATCGGCGAAACTAGCATCTTTTGCTACAGCTGAGTATTGTAATAGTGGTCAATATAGTTTTAGTCGATGTATAGATAGAACAAGGTTTAGTCCACTTATAATTAAAAAGGATTTTCCGAAAAAAATCTATTTAGCCGGTCCATTCTTTACAATGTCGGAACGGTGGTTAGTTCAACAGATAAAAATGTCACTTGAGGATTTTGGATTGGAAGTTTTTTCTCCCTGGCATGATGTCGGTTATGGCCCTTCCACTGATGTGGTTTCAAAGGATTTGGAGGCTATTATTAATTGTAATCTTGTTTTTGCTTTAGTCGATGGACTTGACTCCGGGACTATGTTTGAGATTGGTTATGCTTCCAGCTTAAACAAACCAATAATATGTTTCGTGCAAAATGAGAGACTAGAAGATTTAACTATGCTGACTGGGTCAAACTGTTTATTGGTAAATGATATAACGACAGCTATTTATAAAGCATATTGGAAACTTGCAGAAAATGAGTAAAGGCTTATTACTTTCGGGTGGATTAGATTCCATTTCATTGGCTTACATGGTTAGACCAGAGATAGCTTTCACTGTTGATTATGGGCAAAAACCAGCTCAAACTGAAATAAAGATTTCAGAAAATATCTGTAAGATACTTAAAATAAGGCACGAAGTTATTGTAGTAGATTGCTCTTCTCTGGGTAGTGGAGATTTAACGAATAATCCGTCATTAAATACTTCGCCTTCATCTGAATGGTGGCCTTACCGCAATCAGCTTTTGGTTACTTTAGTTGCTATGCGAGCAATAAGTTTAAATGTTAGAGAATTATTGGTGGGATCCGTTAGATCGGACAATTTTCATAAGGATGGAACAATTCCGTTCTATCAAAAATTAGATTCTTTGATGCAGTATCAGGAAGGAAATATGAAGATTTTATACCCCGTCATAGATCTGTATACTCATGAACTTATAATTACTTCTGGGATTCCATTGGACATGATATTAATGGCACATTCCTGTCACACAAGTAATGAGCCATGTGGCTTTTGCCGAGGTTGCTTAAAATACTTAACCGTAAAACAGAAACTAAATATTGAAAATTGAACAATGATGAAAAATCAAATTTGGAAAAAATTACTTAATCCAGCAAGATTAAGAACATCAGATAGGCAAAAGGAAAATGACCCGAGAAACGAGTTTGAAAGCGATTTTGGAAGAATAATTTTCAGCCCTGCCATTCGACGTATGCACGATAAAACCCAAGTGTTTCCGTTAACGGCTGATGATAATATTCATTCAAGGCTAACACATTCTTTGGAAGTAATGGCCATTGGCTATACTTTTGGTTTGAAGATTTGTGAAAATGCTGATTTTGTAAAGAGTACCGGTTATGATAAAAGCGAGTTGGAACGAATAATTTGCATTTTGCTGAAAAACTCGTGTTTAATCCATGATATAGGCAATCCTCCATTTGGTCATTTCGGAGAAGAGGTTATAAAAAATTATTTTAAAGAATACTTTTATAGCGCTAGTAATACAAAAAACCTAAGTATAGACAAGGAACGACAAGAGGATTTTATTCTGTTTGATGGTAATGCTCAAGGATTCAGAATTTTGACGAAACTACAAGTACTGAATGATCCTTTCGGATTAAATTTAACGTACGGAACATTAGCTTCATTCTTAAAATATCCAAATTATGGTAATATTGAAGAGAAAATTCTATCAAAAAGTAAAAGAGGAGTTTTTCAATCTGAAGCTGAATACTTAAAAACAATATTTGTTGACTGCGGACTCCTTGTAGGAGAAGATTATATTCGGCATCCTTTAGCATTTTTGATGGAGGCTGCGGATTCGATATGTTATTTGATAATGGATATTGAAGATGGGCTCAATAAAGGATGGTACGACTATGATGTTTTAGAGAGACAATTGAGTGTGCATTCTCAACTAAAAAATATATTCGATAGACTTAATGTTAAATACAGTAGTCCCACGGATATAATAAAAAAAATTGTTCAGTTCAGAATAGATGTGATTGCTTTAATGGTTAAGGACGCGACAGATTTATTTTTAGCGAAAATAGATAATATATTAGAAGGAAAATATAATAGCGAACTTCTATTTGAAAGACCTGATGCACCAGCACACACTTTAAAAAAATTTTGCAGCGAATTTATTATTTCGAATAGAGAAATTGTTTCGTTGGAAATAACTGGCCACTCAGTATTAACTGGGTTATTGGATTATTATATTAAATTTGTGTTTCACGAAAATAAAAAATATCGAAAACGTGCCTTATCATTGATCTCGAAGAGTATTATAAGCGCGGTTCTATATGAAACGAATACGTTTGGAGAAGAAGGTGCTTTCGAAAGTTTAAGTGACTATAACAAACTGCAGGTTATCGTAGACTTTATAACGGGGATGACAGATCAATTTGCTCTAGATCATTATCAAAAAATTAGTGGCCAAAAAATTATCTGACATAGAAAAAGAAGTTGTTGATTCGACAGAGAGTTTTATCCGTTATTTGGATAAAGCTGTCGATAAAGATACTATGTCAATTCTTCATGCTATAAATCAAGAAACAGATCTTTTAATTTTCAGTGGAATAATTAGAAATTTTTTCTTAGGTATTTCTACTAATAGAGATTTAGATATCACTCTCGAGAAAAAAATCGATGTAATCAAGTATTTTCGAGGATGGGAAATTAAATATAACAGTTATGGGGGCTACAAATTATTTAATGGTTCACTTGATATTGATCTTTGGTTTATTGAGGATTCTTGGGCATTTAATCACTATCAAAAACAACTTGGATTTCAACTTGACAGGAAAATACCAGATACCGTTTTTTTTAATTTTTCTGCGGTAGCATTTTCTTTTCGCCAGAAAAAATTCTATTTTACAAAACATTTCGTAAGATTTTTGAGGGATAAGAAAATCGATATAGTAAGTAAAGATAATGCAAATAATATGTTATGTGTTGTCAACACATTATATTATTCCGATAAATACAAGTTGAAGATATCTGAAAATCTTTTTGAGTATATAAGAGATCTATTTAAAGATTATCCTGGTAGCTATGATGACGTTCAGAAGAAACACTTTGGAAAAGTTTTATATTCAAAGTACGATATCAAAATAAGGTTAGAAAAACCGAAATTTAAAATTGTTAAAACAAGAGCTAAAAAGTTCTAAAATTTAAAGACCATATTTTTCATATCATAAGTATGGTTCAAACATTAAAGATGTTCTGTTGATATCAAGTTTATACATGTTAAGACAGTTGCACCTAGGAATACAAATGCGCCGTTCAATAGGAATTTTTAATTCACTTTCTGACATACTTATCTTTAATGCTCCAACAGCCATGCTGTAAAAATCGACCCCAGTATTGTCTTGAATTTGTGGGTCATCAACTATTATCTTTGATATATAATTTTTTAGAGGTAATTCACCTCCGCAGTGTCGAAGAACTAACATTTGATCAAATCTTCCTACGAAAAAATTTTCTTCTAAATCTTGCTTGTTTTGGAACCACCGGTGTTTTTCTGATTTATTAGCCCACTTTGTTGGATTTAATTTAGTAACCCAAATTCGGCCAGTATTGTTTCGATCAAGTATCTTTACATCAATTACAAATGTAACAGGTCCATAAGCGTTGATTTTACTAGCCCGTCTATGTATGTCGACAGCATCTAGAAATATGTCATACCATACACTATAGCGTTTATCGACGTCGTCAGAAGTTTGTGGCGTTTGCTTTAATCCATTACGCTCAGTGTTTCCCCGAGACATTAAAGATCGATATTTCAGAAACATACTTGCTGTTGCTACACTATTTGCATGGAAGAGGTACTCTACTCCCTTTTGTACGAGTATTTCATAGACGTGTTTTGACGGGATATGCATATTGTCATTTATCTTTATAATAAAATTACATAACTTAGATGATTATATGCATTTTGCATCAAAAAATAATTTTCTGATATAGAAGGAATGAGATTCACTAATGTCATACTTTTAGCCAATTGTTTGAGACGGATTGATTTAGGGCTAATCTAGTAGCGGTTATAAAGGACACTAATGTCAACGTTTACTATCCTAAAGGCATTATTTGCCTCAGATGTTCTGTGGAGGTTACGGATATTTATATCAACGTTAGCCATATCACAGAAAAATATGAGAGCAAACACACTTTTTATTTTCTTCCATTTTTAAAGCGAGAAAATATCGTCCTAGTTGAATTAATCTAATTTCTAAAAGACAATTATAGTGATTATAACTAAAATGCTAAATGACTTAAAAAATCGTTTGATTTTATGACGATCGGAAATATGGTATCCAACTTGACACAAAAGATCATGCAATGCCGTCGAGGAAGTTGCAGTTGTCAAATTCAAACCATTGTCCGATTAGTCGAGCAACCTAATTTGCAAGGCATTTCAATTGAACGGACAATTCATATTTTGCAGTATATTGAAGCTCAAAATCGTACCAATCTTTAGCATCTTGCATTACGTCGATCGCTTCCTGTATATATTGTTCAAGTAAAAGCAACCCCTCATCGTTCAGGAATTGGAAAAGCTTATACTTTCTTACATATCCACTAACCAATGGGTTATCTTTGGCCAATAAAATTGGCAATACATCTTTTTTGAAACGAGCATAAATATATTTCTTGATATAGGTTGCAACTACTGGTGGCTTAATAAAGTCATTCGGATTAAGGTGATTCCAGCCGGAGAGTTTATACATCAATTTGAAAAATGGCTTGCTATTTGGAAACATAGGTGAGTACTCTCTGGCCATATCACTTATAATATCTTTAACTTCCTTTATTGTAAATTGACGACCGTTTTGCAGCTGATGTATTTCCTCTTCTACGTTATCAGGCCGATGAGAAATTAAAGCTTCAGTATTAAATAATAACAGACTTTGCTCGTCCTTATCACGGACTTTCTTAAGCTCTTTATCTGGAGCTTCCTGATTTTGCAATGATTTTGATTGTTTTGCCATATTAAATTGAATATATATCTACATTTCTGTTTTTTGAAATCTGTTTTACTGGGATAAAATCTAAAAATTCGCTTGCCTTAAAACGTTCCAATAAGTTGTCAAAATTTGGCATATACCTATCGTATTTTCCATAGGTGTTAGATTCTTCATTATCCCAATTGAAAAAGGTATAAATTATGCTTGGATGGACATGATTCTGTTCAGCAAATTGCTTTACATATTTGGGTTCATTAATATGCGCCCTTATAATATTCATTTTCTCATCTGAAAACAAATATTGACGCGCAAAATTATTAGCTTCACTTTCGTTGATATTCATCGAATCTGTTTCTCCCGTGATGTGGTATTTCTCGGTTTTTATTTCCTCCCAATCATATAAAACATGAAAAAGTTCATGAATCAGGGCGAACCACATCGTCGCGTAGAATTTTGTGTACTTTGTTAAAATGATACACGGCTTATCCCTATAAGCCAGAGTTGCACCACGTAAATGCAAATCTGTGGTGAATTTAGGGACAAAAATTAAGGTAATTCCTAGTTTAAATAGTGCTTGGGCAACTAAAAGCAATCCTTTTTCAACATTTAAAGAATGCCATCTGATTTGAGGAAAGTAGTCAATTAACCCGTCTCTGTCATATTCATAAGGATTTGGTGTTCTTTCTAAACTCTGACAAGCAGCCGCATACCAGAATGTTAGATTCTCTTTATTTGTTGTTCTTTTTCCACTACTAAAGGCGGCGGTTATCCTATGCTTTCCATGATCGAAAATACTATTATAGCCAAAAAATGAGTTTATTCGCCGTTCGATATCATCGAAATCATTGATACTATCAATAAACCCTATCTTTTTTAAACTGGGAAGGTTAAAATTGTTAATGATGAAGCTCCTTCTTTTAGCCAATGAAATGGTCTCATTATGAGTCTCATTGACAAGCTGAAAATATTTGTTGACAATTTCTTCATGAGATATTTCTAAAAAATCTGATAGTTTAAGAATCGTTACGAAGTCTACTTTTTTTGCTTCTCCAGTTAGAATTGCGTTAAGTGTTTTATGATCAATACCTAATATCTTTAGGGATTGATGCTTTGTTATATCCAAATAAGTAAGTCTCTGTTCAAATAATTCTTGCAGAGGATAGTAGTTCACCGTCGAATCTTCATTGAAAATTTTTTTCAGTAATGCGTCGATATCCTTATGTCTATTGTTTTTGTCCATCAAAATCGGGCCGTTTTACCTAACAAATATAGTAATAATGTTGTATAAGAAGAATATTTTATATAAAGTCAGGCGTTTTTTCCTAACTTTATATAAATACGTTCTGTGGGACCAATAAGTATTAGATTAAAATAACAAGTCGAAAAACTGCTACAAATACGTAACAAACTTTTGTAATATAAAAAAGTGATTAAATTGACTCCATAGGTTAGAAATTAGGATTTTTGTTGCATGCAGGGACGGTTAGGCTAGAAGCTTCATAACCTTTTGCTCATCTTCAATAAGATGAGTTTTAGCTTTTTGTTATGTTTCACCCACCGAAAAGCAAATTACGTTTATCAGGAGGCGTACATTCTGTCTCGTTTAATCATAGCTTGACTTGTGCTGGCATATTCCGTTACTTATTTACTTATATTATTTCTTTATACACAAATTTATCTGCTTCATTTTTTCGTCTCGCTATTTTATCTTGATTCCTACTCATAGCTAAAGAAATATAAGCACTGCTAAATTCCCAATTCCTGGCTCTGAATAGTTCTCTGATTTTTTTTACGGTTAGCCCTTTATTAATAAATTCTTCATTGGATAGTAATTCAAAATTGATGGCGTATGTAATAGACGGACGATCTTCGAGAATTTTACTATATTCTATATTACCTTTATGCGTTACAATGAGCTTATCTCTAAAAAGACGATCGATTTCAAGCTCCGTCTTATTTATGCTTGCCAGTGATTTCCGAAAGAAATTGCATGCCCTATTAATGTTGTCGATACTGAAATCAGCCTCGCCTTTTTTTATTCTTTTAAGTTGCTTATCAGATATTTCTAAAAGATTTGCAAAGCTTACATCAGTGACTCCCGAATAGTCTATAAGTTTGAAGATGTTTTTACGTATCAGGTCTTTGTTTAGATTAGCCATGATGCTAATCTGATGTTCTTTTTGATTACAAAAAGTGACAATATTTTCTTTTTTTGAAATCTAATACTTATCTTTGTTTTATTGATACATAAATGATTTGAATAATTGAATGTTTTATGTTTTAATAAGGTGTTAACATAAAGAGTCTCGTCCATTAACTCTGACAATAAATTACAAGCGAGGCGGTAGGTTAATGCCCATAGCGATATTTTGTGTACTTTTGGTAGACACTGTAGCGCATGGGCTGCTATCGTAATTCCGTCTTGTAAGGGGTCAGAGCCTTGTGGAGCGGTTGATGGCGGCCCGCTATAGTTTAAGGGTTTCCAATACCGCATAAGGAAGACTCGTTAAATAAAAACGAGTTATGAAAATTGAACCTAAACACACCAATCAGTTAATCATCAGTGCCCCGGAATAGTTTCAGTATTACTTTTCTTTCAGCTCGGCGCAAGCTGTTAGATTTTTGTTGAACCTAATAAAATTTTAAGTGAACGATTATTCGTAATGGCAGACCTACGTCCTTTTGGATTGATAGGATCAGATCGATACCCTTGCGGATCAAATACCAATGATGAAACATGACCATAAAGAAGAAGCCTTTTCCTGATACAGATTATGTGGCTCTCATTAATGCGTTTAGAAGTATTCGGAAAGTAGGCTATAAGCCAACCGATGTAATCAATACATTCTGGGATAAATATAAGTATGAAGATGCTATTGCACATGTATACGAAACTTATCTACGAATGAAAGGGAAAAAGGACAACCTACACGCAACGCCCGAGCAACTGGATGAATATGTAATAGACGTAATGGACTTGTTGGTAGCTTATTTCTTTTCACATTTTGATGTTTTTGAAAAGGGAGAGATAACTGTCGATATGGAAAAATGTCTTTCCTACGAACCTCCGACAGATCCGGGTGAAAAAATCCTGAAATCATTATTCGGCTTTATCGACTAAGAGAAATTACTAAAAAAATGAACAATAATTTACTGTTTTTAAATGACGACTATAAGCCGTTAGAGAAAGCCAAGGAAAAAGTGAAGGCCGATGACTATAATCCGCACAAAGAAATAGAAATGTTCTGGGGTAAATTCGGTGGTGAACGTGGAATTTCAAATGCTTATGAAATTTATCTGCGGATGAGAGGAAGAGGCGCAAACCGTTTTGTCTCCGATATGGAAATTGATGAGTATATCGAGGATTTAATGTCCGTACTGATGGCCTACTACTTGAAATACAGAAGAGTATATTAACTAAATTTTAGCAAACATCCAATCTTAAAAATGAACAAGGAAATTGTAATGGGAGGAGTGTACCCCGCCAGTACCTCTCTTCGAGACGGCTTCGGAGCTCAATGCCACCTTGGTGCGAATTCAATGAGAACTTGTGGCGACCTCCGTCGGCACCAGCCCCAGCGAGTTGTCCTTAAGTTGCCATCGAGTTGGCAATCATCTGAGAGGCCGGTTAGGAGAGAGGTCGAAAAGACGAAGAGAGAAAGATGTTCTGGTTTGGAAAGTTCTAATTCGTTATGGCTTACGCCTCGTATCTATAAAATCTTGTCTGTGTTTGTTTGGCTCACGCCCGGCAGCGGGGATTAGGAACCTCGCTGCCACCGGCGTGGCTTATACTGTGAGTAGGTATCAGCATAGATAACAAATATTGAATTAATATTTATTACTAAACCTAAAAAATGAATAAAGACAGCAATTTAACAATGATAGACCGGCCGCGCATGCTGAACGCTTTCTATAGTTTTCATATAGACGACTACAAACCGACAGAAGTGGTAAAAGAATTCTGGAAAAAATATTCTTGCCTCAAAGCAGCGCGCAATGTTTATGAAATCTTTCACATACTAAATGGTAGGGATGCTGAGAGCTTTGATAGTAAAGAGCAACTACACATTTTTCTAGATGATTTAATGGCCATGTTCGTGTCAGAATACTATGTTCAGCTGAACGGTGCAGTACCCAAAATACCATATAGACCTAAATCTTAACCTAACACCTAAACGAATAAAAAATGAACGATTCTTTTAAAAGGCGCTGGAGAGATTCACGACGGATTCGACAAATGTTCGACTATGTCACGTTACTTTTTCGCGGTTCCCTTATACAAAATTTTCTGGTCTATTTTTCGGTGTTTTTAGCCAGAACGCTTAGCCCTGCCTTGAGCCTACCTAAGCCCTGTCTAAGCCCTACTTTAGCACTAGGAAAAAAACGTAGGCTTATTGGTCCGTTTTTCGGTTTTCTAATAAGTTTTCACATGATCTTGTTCTGTGTTTGTTTGGCCCACGCCCGGCAGCAGGGATTAGGCACCCCTGTTGCCACCGGCGTGGCTTTTCAGAGCAGTTATGCTGTTACAGGTAAAGTAATGTCGGTGGCTGATCGTAAGCCGTTAGAAGGGGCCACCATTAGTGTACAAGGCAAGCAAACAAAAGTACTCACAAATGCCGACGGAGCCTTCCGCATTGTCACAAGCGATACGAGCGGTGTTTTATTGGTCAGTTTTGTAGGTTACCAAACTGCCGAAATCAATTTTAATAGGAGAGAGGCCGGGCCATTTACCATCCACCTTGAAAGCAACGGCACTCAACTTGACGAGGTGCAGGTAAGTACAGGTTATCAGACTTTGCCGAAAGAAAGGGCAACGGGGAGTTTTGCCCAACCGGTAAAGGAGCTGTATGATGGTAGAATAGCAACGGATGTGATTACGAAGCTGGAAGGGATAACACCTGGTTTGACGTTCAATCGGAATACCACTTTAGCCAACAGCGGCCAGCTTGATATCAATATCCGCGGAAGAAGTACCATACATGCTGATGATCAACCATTGATAGTGGTTGATAATTTTCCATACAGCGGTGATATCAATAATCTTAACCCGAATGATATTGAGAATATTACAATACTTAAAGATGCGGCAGCGGCATCCATTTGGGGTGTAAGGGCGGGGAATGGTGTGATTGTTATTACCACTAAAAGAGGCTCATTTAGCCAGCGATTGAAAGTTAATGCAAACGCTAACGTAACCGTGGGCGAAAAACCGAACCTATTCTACAATCCTTATTTTTTAGGCTCGTCAGCTTACATTGATATTGAAGAAATGCTCTTTAATTTAGGTGCTTTTGATGGTGATATAGATAATAAGATAACTTACCCCATTCTGTCGCCTGTAATAGAAATGCTGGCAAAAAAACGGGTAAGTGAGGTTGGTAACGAAGATGTGGAGAGACAAATTGCTTATTTAGGCAACCAAGATATACGGACTGATGTTCAACGCTATTTGCTTCGTCCGTCTGTAAGGCAGCAGTATTCATTTTCACTTAACGGGGGAGGCGAAAAAACTACTCACTTGTTTTCTGCCGGATATGACAACAATAGCAGCTCGTTGATAGCCAACAGTGATAAGCGGATTACGCTTAGTTCGCAGAATAATTTTCGTCTCTCCAAAAATCTCACCTTTGATGTTGGGCTGAACTATGCGCAGCAAATGCGGCAAATGGATGGTACTTACAACTATGTCACAGCGACCGATTTTCCTTACCAAAAATTGATGGATGAATCAGGGAACCTACTTTCAGTATTACGGGGTAGCAGTCGTTCTTTTATAGATCAGGCACCGTCAATCGGTTTTTTGGATTGGAGTTATACACCACTCCATGATCTTGGTATGGGAAAGGATCGGTCGACTGGTACTGATATCCGTGTATTGACTGGTTTAAAATACAGCTTACTCAAAGGCTTGAGTGTAGATGTAAAGTATCAGTACCAGAACTATCGTTTTCAAAAACGAAATTTCCAGAGCGAGGATACCTATTACACAAGAAATATCATCAATAGATATGCGACGCTAGAAGACGATATGGTGAGGAAGTTCAATGTGCCTTTAGGTGGTATTTTGAACACATCGTTTGATAACCAGATCGCACATAATGTGAGGGGGCAGCTTAATTACGATCTACAATTAAACCGTCATCAATTATTTGTAGTGGCGGGCTTAGAGTTTAATGAGGTTTTGAATGAGGCTACCAACGCCGCGCTTTATGGTTATGATGACGAACTGGCTACATTTAAACCGGTTGATAATATTACCACTTTTCCTTTGAATCCCGGAGGCAATTCGAGTGCAATGATCCCCTCTAGTGTGGGCATTGCTGCTAGTGCGGCTCGCATCCGTTCTATTTACGGTAATGCCGCCTATACGTACAACGATCGTTACACGTTTTCAATTAGTGCGCGAGCGGATGGCTCTAATTATTTTGGGGTTAATGCTAATCAAAAGACGGTGCCACTATGGTCGGTAGGTGGAAAATGGGATTTGGATAAAGAAACTTTTTATCGGAGCAGCTTTTTGCCTTATCTAAAGTTACGCTTAACATATGGTTCTAATGGAAATTTAGATAGAAGTATTACGGGTGTTACGACTTTTAGATATCTCAGTAATGCTGTTTGGACGGGCCATCGTTATGCTGATATCTCTAATTACGGTAACCCCGATTTGGGATGGGAAAAGACAGCGATAACAAATTTGGGTATTGACTTTTCATTGAAGAATCATATTCTTTCTGGAAGTATCGAGTACTTTATCAAAAAGGGAACGGATCTGTTGGGAGATAGGCTTTTCCCTAATAGCGTCGGTTTACGATCATTGAGAGGGAATTATGCAGCAAGCCAGGGGAGTGGCTTTGATATCGTGCTCACCAGTAAAAACTTAACAGGCAGATTTGTTTGGTCCAGCCAGCTGCTTTTAAGTCGGGCTACTGATAGGGTTACGCGGTACGATGTGCAGCTTCCTGCTACCTCTAGCATGGTGGCATCGGGTACTACATTGACATATGTTATAGGTAAACCTGTTTATAGTATTTTTAGCTATAAATGGGCTGGTTTAGACCCCGATTCTGGCGATCCACAGGGTTATGATCAGGCAGGGGGAATCAGCAAAGACTACGCTTCGCTCATTAATCCCAACCTCTCCGATTTGGTGTACCACGGCTCTGCTAGACCAACTGTTTTCGGCGGTATCAGTAATACTTTTTCTTATAGCAGATTTTCGCTCTTCGTAAACATAGCGTACAAGTTTGGCTATTATTTCCGAAGGCCAACGGTCTCTTATAGCATTTCTCCAACAACCGTTTCGATCAGTGCTTTAGCAAATGCGGATTTTCTGAACCGCTGGCAAAATCCAGGGGACGAACTTAATACAGATGTCCCCTCATTTAGTTATCCCTTTGAAAATGATCGAAATAGTTTTTATAGTAGATCTGAAGTAACAGTAGAAAAAGGAGATCATATAAGGTTGCAAGACATTAATTTAAGTTATGCACTAAATCCAGCATTTGCTAGCTGGATGGCTATGCAGGAATGCCGCTTCTTTGTCTACATTAATAACATCGGCCTTTTATGGAAAGCGAATAAAGTGGACTTAGATCCAGATGCAGTGCCTGCTTCTGCCGATTATACAAGGGTACCTACTCCGCGCTCTATTGCTTTCGGTATTAAATTGACTCTTTAACAATGTATCAAAACTCAATACATATGATCTATAGAAATATACTTCTGCTACCAATGATAGTCTTGCTATTTACTCAGTTGGCCTGTAAAGACGAATGGCTTGATAAAAAGCCAAATAAATCGTTAGTAGTACCAAAACGGGTGGAAGATTTTCAAGCATTGTTGGACAACGTAGAATACATGAATCAGAACCATACAGGTGCTTTAAGTGAAATAGGTACGGATAATTTGATTTTACCACTGGCTGCCTGGCAAACACGTTTACCTGAGGAAAGAAACGCTTACATATGGGGTCCTACTGAGACTTTTTACGAGGGAACCCAAAATGCAGAATGGTTTTATGGTTACGAGCGTATTCAACGGGTCAACATCGTGATTGATGGTTTGAAAGATATCAATGAAAATACTGCTGGTTGGCAGAACGCTATGGGGAGTGCCTTGTTTTTTCGCGCATTTGACCTTTATAACCTTGCTCAACTATTCTGCAAGCCTTGGCTAAATAGCGATAATGCGTCTTTAGGGCTTGTACTTAGGCAATCATCTAATATCAATGAAGCGGTTAAAAGGTCTACATTGGCGGAAACCTATGGCATGATCATCAATGATCTAGAAGAAGCTATCACTTTATTGCCTGATCTTCCTGAAATAAAAACGCGGCCGTCAAAAGCCGCTGTCTATGCGCTACTTGCCAGAATTTATTTGTCAATGGAAGATTATGAGCAAAGTCTATTATATGCAGATAGCTCGCTGAACATCTTCAATGAGGTACTGGATTTCAATGGACTGAATCTATCTGGCAATAACCCGGTAAGCAGACTGAATAGTGAAGTAATTCTTCATTGTCGCTTAGTTAATTATGGTGCTTTACAGTTCAATAGAATGCTTGTTGATACCAATTTATATAGTATGTACGAGGATAATGATCTTCGCAAGCTGGCTTATTTTAGAACGGTAAGTGGGGGTTTTGCTTTTAAAGGAAGCTTTGATGGCTCGGGGATTAATTTCTGTGGTTTTACAACTGGGGAATTACTGTTGATCAAGGCGGAATGTGCGGCTCGTTTGGAAGATTCTCAACAAGCTTTAATAAGTCTTAAAGTACTCCTGGATAAACGATATCTTACCGGTACTTCACCTTCCTTGACGGAATTGGAAACAGAAGGCCTGCTGCTCAAAATATTAAATGAAAGACGGAAAGAGCTTTGCTTTCGTGGTTTGCGATGGGCTGACCTTAGAAGACTCAATAGGGATAGTCACTTTGCAAAAATAATCACTAGGTATTTAGGGGCAGATACTTATGACTTGTTACCTAATGATATACGTTATATACTTCCGATTGATGATAATGAAATACTCCTCACCAGCATTCAACAAAATATAAGATAATATGATAGTTAAATTAATAAAAGCAACTTTATTTGCAGCAATTACAACATTGCTTAGTATCACTGCTTTCGCACAAAAAAATGATAATCTAAAGGTCAAGGTGCATATAAGGAACGCTAAAGCGGGAGACACATTGGTTTTGGTCGTACAAAAAAATTATTTAAGTAAAAGGATATCTGTTTTGGATGAAGATAAAGGTGACTTCTATCAGGGTGTTTTAAATAAAAATAGAGTATGTGAATTTCCGGATGTGCACATTGAAGGGCCTGTCTATATTTCCCTTAGAAAAGATTACCCGCAAGGCGACTTGAATAGCTTGCCGCGCGAGCTTTTTATTAATTATCTGGCATTGCCTGGTGATAATATCACAATTACTGCAGATAAAATTGAGGAGCTTCCCTATAATTTGTTGGCATTAGCAGGCTTGAAGTTTGACGGTAACGGCGCTGCAAAATATCGTTTTACAAGGGATATGAAAATGATAGCTGAAAATTGGAAACAGGATAATGCTAGTATGTCACGAAGTAAAAAGATGCGAGATACACTGACCAGTAGACATTTTAAAGAGCTTTATCCAATTCAGATTGTTGAAGGCCTTGAACGGTGTGAAGCAATAAGAAGCTTACAGCATGAGCAACTCGAATTGTATAGAAATGAAATACAAACAACAGAATACGAGATATTGAGTGCAGATATTTTAGGCGATTATTTATTAGAGAAGCAAAGTATACTTTTTCGTTTTTATTCGAACGACGCTATAGAAAATGCTGTCGAACCTAGTATAAAAAAACATCGAGTAGAAATGTTCAAAATGTTGGACACAATAGAACACAATGATATTTATTCCTTTTCGAGATCTTTAGCGGATGCTTTTGTTAGAATAAAAAGAGTTCAAGCAAACTATCTTATGAAGAAAGATCCTTTTGATCTTCTTATAACCGAACCTGCCAGATTAATAAAAGAAAAGCTACTGACCATTTATTTATTGCAGCAAAAAAAGTTCGTCAATGAGAAAATTGTAGAGCAAACAGCGGAAGCAATTGAATATATAACTAATGAATATTACATAAACCTCTTGAAACAAACCATATATGCACTCGCGCCAGGAGTGGAGGCTGCACTTTTTGAACTTCCTGATGAAGTTGGGAACAGAATAAGTTTACAGGATTTTCGAGGTAAATTGGTATTGATTGATTTTTGGTATAATGGCTGCGGTGGCTGCGCTAGCTACTTTAAGAATGTATTATCCTCGCTCGAAAAGGATTATCAAAATGAAGATGATCTGGTTTTTATAACGATTGCTATTGATAGAGATAAAGAAAAGTGGAAGAAAGCTATCAGGTCTGGCGTATATACTTCTGCTCATGCTGTCAATTTGTACACCGATGGATTTGGTGACAAGCATAGTGTAATTGATGATTACAAAGTCTATAGCTATCCGAGACCATTGTTAATAAGTCAGGATGGGAAAATCATTACATCTGATAGAGGCTTTATGGCTAATGAAGAGTGGGTTCGGAGAACTATTGAAAAGGAATTGGCAATGATAAAAAAAGAAAAGTCGTTACCCCGTATTTAGGGTAACGACTTGCTAATTATTGTTGGTGAGGTGAATCACCGGTCAACGCACTACCCTGGTAACTTGATCCAGCAGGGGGAGCTTCGTTTGGTTCTGGAGAATTTTCTCCAATGTCAAATAAAGCCGAGCATTGTTTGCTCATATCTGGTGTGCAGTCGTCTGATGTACCGTCGACATAAATGAAGTTCGCAGGGTCTGTATCAGTGAGATTGCCCGTTGTACTGTAGTATCGCACAATGTTGCTTTGCACCTCTGTATTTGTAAAAGCGCTTGCTGTAGCGCCTAATCCTACAACCGCCAAGCCTAGGGCGATTTGGGATACTGTTTTTTTGATTGCCATTTCTTTAGATTTTATGTTTTGTATTTTTGTTTAGATAGAGCGCCCATCCTCCTAATAATATGAATATTAAGTTGAATAGGAGATGCTCTTCCCATTGCATGGATTCAATCACACCGCCGCAATGGCACAACCGTTTTTCTGCAAAGGCAAGCATCAGCCCCAGATAGAGCGTGAATATGCCCATCAACCCGGTAGCTAGTTGCAGGCCAAGCCGATTGCATCTTGGAATGATAAGCAATGCACTGATCAGCAGTTCGGCCAGCGGTACACCCCATCCAATCCACACATGCATGCCGCCCACATAGGGTATCTTGCTGATTCCCCTGCTGAATTTCTCCAAATGATGGAGTTTGTCAATCGCTGTATAGCTAAATATAAAAACAAATAATAAGCTGATAATAAATATTATATATGCTTTTGTATTTACAGATAGTTTAAACGATTTTCCCTGTTGCAATTGCTTTTCCATGTTATTTTGCCTTGGTGTTTATTGAATCTTTTGTTGCCTGCAAAGCCGGCATGGCTAACGGTCCGGCTTCCGAAGCCTTCCCGTCTATATAGTACTGGCCATTCACGGCCTACCCGTGAAGAGGGCGAACTTACGGCGGTAAAACCATCGGTGAATAAAACGCAGAAAGGGGAGGTGAAACGGAAAAACAGGATACCGTGAAACAAACACCACATAGATTAGCAAAGAGAGGTAATACCTAAAAAAGGTAAAGAGGAAAGCGGCGAGCGTATTGGTCACCCAGTTCCTGTTAATTGCTTCCTGTCTTAGCATCCACATGTTCAATAGTCTGTTCATGATTCCTTCTTTTTGTTTCTTCCTGCACAGCGCTACCTTGCAACCGCTGCCCTTGTTTAATTTGTTGTGCACGTATCGCTGTGCCCAGCGTCCCTTGTCGCCAATCCACCAATTATGTTGCCAGCACCTGCGGTTTGTGCACACAGCTGGAGTTCTTCGATTGGGGTTCCATGCTGTTAGCTTCGGCGACTTTTCCCCGCGGGGGAACCACGGTATGCTAAGGTGCTCCCCGAGCCATTTCTTTATCTACCCCTCGTTCGCTTATTGCAAATAAAATAGAAAAATGAACGAAAAGACTTATAGTGTTGTAAGTGAACTGCTTATAGGTCTATAATTAGATTGCTTATAGATCTATAAGTGAATGGGGTTCTTGATACGAAGAAGAGCGATTTTTTACTGGAATTTTTTGTAAAAAATATAGGAAAAAGGTAAATTAAACAGTGGACGTTTTTGAAATGACTTGGCAGCTTAAAAGATTAGTGTTAATGCCATGCTTATAAGGTTTGATTTTGTTAATTTTGAAACATGATAACAGCAGAGCCGAACGGGATTTTAGAAGGCGGTACTGATCGCTTTGAACGAACGGGTTTTAAAGTTTACGAGATTACAAAACCCTTAGATTATTCGCTTGCACTCGGCAGACGGGATTTTTATAAAATAGTTCTGGTAATGGGCGATATGACCATTGGCTATGGTGAGCAAAAAATCGACATCAACGGTACGTTTTTGTTTTTTGTCAATCCTAATTTACCCCATTCTGTTGTTGATCATGCTAGGGAAGCTAAAGGATATGCATGCCTATTCACCCACACTTTTATTGCCGATAGAGAACGGACAGCGCTCCTGCAAATTTCACCATTATTTCGGCTGGATGGGATACCAGCCATTCCGCTTAACGATGAACAGGCTACGCTCATGACCGGTATTTTCCAAAAGATGCTAGCTGCGTATCATACTGATTATGCATATAAAAATCCATTAATGGGAAGCTGTTTGGAACTTATCATTCATGAGGCTTTGCGTATTCAACCCCTCCATAAAGCACCAAAGCAAAAAAATGCAGCGGCCAGGATTACGCGGCTGTTTACGGAATTACTGGAAAAGCAATTTCCCATTGAAAGCCCCGCGTATCCGCTTAAATTAAGAACCGCCCAAGACTTTGCCGAAAGTCTGTGTGTACATGTCAATTACCTTAATCGCTCCATAAAAGGAGTTACAGGTAAACCAACCTCGGCTCATATAGCTGAACGGATTGCTGCAGAAGCGAAAGCGCTTTTAAAATATACCGACTGGAGTGTGGCTGAAATTGCCTACAGCTTAGGTTTCGATTACCCCAGCTACTTCCACAAGTACTTCAAACAGGTTGCCGGTACTACCCCTCAGTCGTTTCGTAAGAAATAAGGTTTGAAAAGTATACCTTTTGGTTTGATTCGTTTAACGGAGCAGACAAATCTTAACCCGAAATTTGTGTTATGCCGAGAGGTTGTTAAAACATATCATATGAAACTTGCATGAGCTGCCTACAGAGCGAAATGTATAACTGCGCATGTAAGCATGTCATCATTAAAAAACAAATTTATACGGATGAAAAAAGTATTTATTACCGGTGCCAATAAAAGTATTGGTTTCGAAACCGTGCGACAGCTGCTGCAAAAGGGGTATTATGTTTATTTAGGTAGCCGTAGTTTAGCAAATGGCGAGAAAGCAGTGGAAAAACTCAAAGCCGAAGGTTTAAGCGAAGTGGAAGTGATAGAGATAGATGTAAGCGATGGCGATTCTGTTAAAGCCGCCCGCGCAGCGGTAGGCCGGAAAACGGATGTGCTGGATGCGCTGATTAACAATGCCGGCATCAGCGGTGGTTTGCCGCAAACGGCATTGGGTGCACACATTGAGACATTTAAAGAGGTGTTCGATACCAATGTGTTCGGCGTAGTTAGGGTTACACAGGCTTTTATAGAGCTGTTACAAAAGTCTCCCCAGCCCCGTATTGTAAATGTAACGTCTATTTCCGCTTCGTTTACACTCCAAAATGATCCCTCTTGGAAGTATTATGAACATAAGGCTGCTATTTACAGTCCGTCAAAAGCTGCACTCAATATGTATACGGTTAACTTAGCTTATGATCTACGTGATACCGCATTTAAGGTAAACGCGGTTTGCCCGGGCTATACCTCCACCGACTTTAATGACCATAACGGAACCGGTACTATTGAGGAGGCCGGAGCACGCATTGCTAAATATGCCCTTATTGGTGCTGACGGCCCCACTGGAAAGCTTATCAGTGAGGAAAATTTCCCTGAAACCGGGGAGGCTCCATGGTAATTTTATCCGGAAAATGCATATAGCTATGTCATTTGTTTAGTATACGCATAAGCAAACTGAAATACGATTCATAAATACCGAGGTGGGAAGCCAGATGCTTTTTCAACACGTGTTGTAAGAGTTCGGGATCCTCTTCCAACAAACGCTGAAGTCGCGCTTGGTTTTTCCCACTGCTCGTAGCTGCTTTCCATGCTTTAAAAGTTTTTTGCTGCTGGTTAATGGCTAAACGGATATGGCTTTGCACCTTAGGGAACTTCGCCTCGATGTCTGCTAGATGTTTCCGCTCAAGGGCATAAACCTGGGCATAGCCTTGGATAACAACACCGAAACGGGCTGGTTTCTGTTTATAATAACTTTTGCCATCTCCGATAAGTGCAGGGCTTCGCCATACAAAAGGGGATAGGAGCATTGATTTATAGGGGTATTCCATGGTGCTATAAGCTACGCCGGATAATAAAAAGAAAATACAATTTGGAATGCTGTACTGGGTGAAAAGTACCATGTTCTTGGAAATAGACACCTCTTTAATTAAGGGCACAACATACTTGTGGAACTCCCGTATAAAATCGGGAGCACCGCGATAGCTCTTTGGTAAAAAGTAATCATCTATTAACTGAAGTAAAGTCTGATCATACATCCTGTTCTATTTATGTTTTGCTTTTGTATTCCTTTCTCGGCAGTCCGAGGTTTTTCTATATTTGAGTTATTATAGTTGCACGAAAATTCTTTTAACAAAATTACAGTTATAGCCGACTGTCCGTTATTCCAAATCGAAACCTCATACATGTCTTTTTCGAAACTAAATTTTCTAAAGCGTTAGCTCATTTTTTTAATTTAGACCTTCCATAATCCATACAGCCGCTTATCATTTTCCGGATGTCAATTTACTAACTGTTTTGCATTGACACTTGTAAATTTTGGCACAAATGACTTGTAAATTTCCGGAGGTTTCGGCCTTTTTTGTCTTATTTCTTCAAAATTAGCACTTATTAGATGCTGAAAGGGAGCACTTTTGAAGTGAAAAAGGGGTGTTTTTGTTGGTTTTCGCTAGGTCAAACTCCCGAAGGTGGAAACCCATAATATTTTTTAAACTGTACCGAAAAACTGTGTTGATCCACATAGCCCACTTGCGGTAAAACATCGTTCACTGAAACCTTTTCTTTTAAAAGCTGTAAAGCTTTTTCCATCCGTTTGGCTGTAATATAGCTTTTGATAGTTGACCCATAGGCTTCTTGAAATTTCCGCTGCAAGGTGCGTGCACTCCCTATAAACTGATCAGTGAGTTGTTTTACTTGCAGGTTTGGATTGTCTAGGTTCTCATCGATATAGATTTTCATCAATATAGGCGCTGATAGGGCAGGGCTGCTCAATAAATTGGAAAGATCTTCATGATGTTGGCTCACTAATTGGAGAATGAGGTGATTGATCTTGTTATTCAACTTATTCTTATCGTCAATATTCAAATGAAATAAAGTCTCAATTGTCTTTTTTGTACGTGCGCGTATCCTTACGGCAGGTAGCGATTTAATACCGTGTAGATTTTTAATCATGGCTTCAATAACGGGGTAAATAGATGGAAATAATAATTGGTTATGTTCTTTATGTACTAAGATTTGCGGTTGAAATACGAGGGTGACCGCTTCCACATTTCCTGGGTAAACACGTAACTTATAATCACCTTCGTTATGATAAGTGCAGAGACATTCGCCGGCCTTTATGTCAAGTTGTTCTTCCGTATCAGTTTGCATGGCAATATGGCCTTCCAGTATAAACAGCATAAAAAAGTGAGGATATTTAACACGGTAAGAACCATTGCGCTCTATATTATTGAGCATTCGATAGCGATGGCAGCGCGCGTCCTGAAATACTCTGGATTGGTGTTTTAAGGGCGGGTCACCTCTACGATCAGGAGCTTCTTTTGTACTTGAATTTTTGTTTTTTAATTGAGGTAAATATTTTTCCATTTTACGATGAATTTAAATTCATAATTCTGATTTAACTGTTTTCGTAAAAATGCGGCATTCTATGCACGCTTAAAAGCAAAAAAACGTCATTTTTTGTAGGGTAAAGATAGCTCTTAAGAATTTTGAAAAAGGTTCACCCTGAGTAGACTTTTTTTCTTAATTATTTTTCGTATGGAAGATGTTTTTTTGAAATCATCTTTCTTATGGCGGGCTCACCCATCCGATGTGGTTAGCTTTCCACGCACGGGGCTTGTAGTATTAAGAAGTTTGAGCTGTCACACTTTCTAGATCATAGTAAAATAGGGCCGTAGTGCCTTCACCCACTTCACTCTGTATATCTAAACTGGCGTTTAGCGCTTCGGCTCGGCTACGTACATTACTGAAGCCCAATTCTAGCTAAGCGTTTAACTAGACCGAAAGCGACAACTGCTTTTACACTGTCTTTCTTCTCGCCGGTAAAGCGCTGCATCAGGCTATCAGTAACCTTTTGTTGCTTATTTGAGCCTTGTGTAAATCCGGCTTCTGAACAAAGAAGTATAATAAAACAGAAAAAATAACGCTTCATGTTTTCAGGTTAAATAGGGGATAAAGTTTTAGCAAAAATATTCATTTGAACGATATTTATGGCATATGTTTTACATGAGTTGCTTTTCCCATAGTTGCACTCAATTAATGTATAAACTAACTTATATCGGTCGGGTAGGCTCAAACCCAACTATTTCTTGTCCTCAAATATTGCCTTTTACCTCCTTTTTTCTGTAAAGAACTCTAATAAAATCCCTAAAACTAAATGTTTAGTTTATTATATAATAATTTAATAATGAGAAGTATAAATACTCCATTTAATAGTAATTGTTCACTATAGTTTCCATATGGCAAAATGCAGCTGCAGCTGCAAGGAATTCTGCCAAAAGCATTGTTCATCCCTAGGATAATATAAAGGCTGAACAGACTGAGTAACAACAAAGATGCCTTTAAACCGATCGTAAGCAAATCTAAAAGCTGTTTCAAGCAGGCTTTTGGAGGTCTCCTGCTGAAGGTAAACAGGGGGTGAAAAAGGGGCACCCCTGTCTTTTGTGAAATTTTTTTTTTGTTTAGTTTCTTTATTTATAGAAAAATAAGCATATTTGGTTAAACAACAACATAAGAAAGAATCTATACCCCATTTTTGCTAATGCTCTTTAAAACTACCATACTATTTTTGTTTATGCCACTCTATTGGAGTGCAACTTTTGCTCAAACGAATAAAAAAGATCAATCATTTAAAAATACTACGCTTGCTGTGCCGATAGAAAAGGCTTTTGATAAGACGGTTGACTACCTGCAGGCGAATGAAATGTTCATCTCAACCATGGATAAGCAGGCTGGATTTATACAGGCTAAGGCATTTATGAAGGATAGAAAAGTTTTGTCGGCTAAAATGGGTGACCGATATACGTTCAATTTTATCTTACGGCCTGACGAGGCTGAAACGAGTCTTTCATTAAACATTTATGTGGAAGAATATAATTTCGGCGGCGACGTGAAAAGTAGATCCTACTATTACGAGGACAAGGGTATATTAAAAGATAAGAATACTTACCAAAATATCTTAGTGGCTTTACAAGATGCAGTAAAAGAATAGCGTTACTATAAATTAAAGTCTTTTCATCTGTTTAGCTATTTTTAAAAGCGAGCCCCTGATCTTAATGACCTAGCCGCTGCTTGCTTAAGCGAAAATAGGCACCGCTATTTTCCTGTGAAATGGCTTCTTCTAATAGTCGATCTTGTTGTTCCCGCCAACGATTAAAGAAACCCATATAGTTAAAGTTATAATTTATAATCAATTCCATAAACCGTTGTAGACAAGATTTTTGTCGTTCGTAAAATGCCAATTGTTTACCTTTTCTCTTTCTACTGACTTAGAGAAAAGCTATTTTTTGCTGCGTACTCCGTCAATGTTGCTGTTAACTCATCATAGGTGGCATTGGTCTCTATGTATGAAATTCTTACGGTTCCTTTTAACGATTTTAGGAAGGTATCCCGCACAAAAAAACTTTTCATTCTGGCGGCATATTTTTCAGGGTTTTTTAACTTCACATCTATCAATTTCGTAGAAAAATAGATGTTTTCCACATCCTCCCATGCGATCAAACTGGCTGCTTTGGCGATAGGTGAAGTATTTGCCCTAATGCCTTCATCAGAAATATGGATAGCTGTTTCATGTTCTTTTTTTGGAGCGAATTGTAGTTTGAAGAATACGACGATGCCTAGCACTGCCAGAAATATTCCACCAACTAGCACGGCTAATATGATCGGGTCTGCCCATAGCCACATATACAGGGCCATTACTGCACCCAGTGCACCCAATCCTAGAAACTGCAATGCCATTTGCTTTTGCTTGCTTTTACTGTAGGAAAATGTTTTCTTCCGCATCATTTTTATTTTTCTAAAATTTCAAATAACAAGGTACATCCCTCTACGCAAATGAGGTCGTTTCCTTCTTGCTCGTCCAATGGGACAAGGTATAGTCTTCTTTCTTTTTTGTTGAAATGATAGTGGTAGTTGTAATAGTCATTCATCTTGAAAATCGCAAATGCAGGTTGTTTCCCGGAGTACGTTTTCAGCGCTAAGATGTGTTCTGCTGAATCTATGTTGAATGTTCCTGCCTCTTTGCCATTGATTGAAAAATGATTTTCCTGAAAAGACAAGGTATCGTTAGGGTCAACAGCTGTATAGGTCCGTTCCATCGGGTGAAATTCCTGTTTCAAAATCCATTGATAGCCGGTAAATATTTTTCCATTTTTCACGGCCGAATTTTGCGCTATTTCGTCTTCTATCTGTGCCAGCAAAGGCCATACATCTGATGAAAGGAATTTTTTACCGGGATGCCACCAGTACACTTTTTCGGGCTGCATTTTGGGATGGATAAATGTTTGCTCGGGTGTAGGCTTTTCAAAATACACAAATTGGTATTGACTGCCGTCATTATCCCGAATGGTCATTTCATAATAGTCTTCTTCTCGAAAATCTTTCAGCACAAAGGATTGCTTTCTTGAGGGCCCGAGAAACACATCCAGCGAAGTGAAGTGGTACGAAGGATTATCACTATCAAGATTTCGGAATGTCTGTGGCGAACCGTTTTCTAACACAAAAGTTCTTATCTTTTTAAAAATGGAGGGGGTAAAGATAGACGACACGATGGTGAAATCTTCTTCTTTCATTGCTTTTTCTACATAACTGATAATGGTGTTCAGCCCGTTTAGGGTGCCTTCAAAATAGTTTCCATCTTTGAATTTTGGGATAAATTGTTCATCAATGATTTTTTTGGTGGCGGCATTACTTAACATTTTTTCTATCCCATAGCCGTTTTCAATGCGCATTTGACGCAGTTTTTTGGAGATGGCAATTACGATACCGTTGTTTTTCCCATGTTCACCTGAAGCATAAGAAGTAAGATTATTGAATACATAGTTGTCAAAATTTTCTTTATTGGTATGGCGGTCGTCTATGGTGACGATAGCAATCTCTGCAACTCCTTTTTCCCAGCACTGGCTAACCATACTGTCTAATTGCTGTATCTCACTTGAGGTGAAAATATGCTCATGATCAATAATCCGATCTTTCTTTATCACAAATGGTTGCGGTGCAGGAGTTTCCTGCGCCAACAGGGTGGTGGCTAAAAAGCAATAGCACAATATGATTAGGAGATAACGCATTTAGTATGGTTTATTTTTTGTCCTGAACAAAAGTCAGCAGAAACAAATGAAAAAGGGAGCTATACTATGCCACAAATCATATACATCCTATTGCATTTGTATATATAATCTATCTACGTAAATTTTAATAAAATGAATTTCAATGGATTAATCTACAAACCTAAACGCTAAATCATCCCTCATATATAGTTCAAATAGCTTATCCGTTTTGATATTGTATTAATACTCCAATAATCGCTTACGCTGTAGTGAAAAGTACAGATAAAAATTAAACTTGTAGATTTTGTATCTTTAGCTCCATAAAAAGGGAAGTGCTATCTTTAAAAAGAATAATAATGTGAACTCATCAATAAACAACAAAGCCATTTCGGCGTTCTTGATCGGATTGAATTTCGTATTGTTGATAGCCTATCTCCAATACGGTTTTGTGACGGAAGACGAAGGAATCCGTAATCTTTACCTATCAATAGTATATATCTTTATCACTTGTTTGGCATCCTGCATCTACTACCGACAGAACTACAAGACAGCCCTTTTTTGGATTACGATCGTCGTTTCAATTCTTTTCGTTATAGCAACATTGTTTTATATGTATATCTCCGCATTAGGTAAAGCCGATTGGAAATGAAACGAATAAACATTTTTAATAAAGCCTTTATAGCCGTTACGGTGATTCTAGCGATTCTTTTCGCTCATAAAATATACTCCTACAAGTCATGGAAACGGTATTTTTATACGTCATCCGTATCCAATCCGGAAGCGTTTCCTATCCATATCTTTGGCATTTGGTTCATTACGGAAGACGTGGAACGGAATGGAGATTTTTACAAGGACAGGGATAACATAAATTTATTCTATTCCGACTGGGGAAGGGGAGAATCCTATGAAGCTTATGCCCCTGAATTCATGCCACAAAGCCTATTTGTGGAATATATGGATTTTCGCACCAAAAAATATTACCTAGATACGATCGCACTGCCTAAAGAAAGGATGTTTGCGCTATTTAGTGCGGCCAAGAGCAACAATCAACTTACTGACCTTTCTTACGGACGCCGAAAAATGGGACTGGAATTCCATGTAGGTATCGCCAATGAGGGCAATATTATCGTTTGGCTCCTCGGAAATAATTACCAAGTGGAGCTTTATCGAAAACAGATCGATGCCAAACCATTTCCAGATCAAGTCATTTCATCTAAAGATGCAAATCCGGATGTAGCTCGTAATAAGGAAGAGCGTATCAACAGCTTTTTTCATGAAATACCCGACAGCGTGAAACGTAAGATCATGGAACTGGATATTACCGGTGTACAATATAAAGACAGCATACCGGTATATTTTGATCATATCCAACCATGAATGCGGTAGTTTATTCATGTTGTCTATATATTGGTGGGTATTTGCTTTCGCAGGATTCAGGTCCTAACTGTATTCCCTTACAACTGCCTCATTACTGAATTAAGGGCATTAAGCGGGCATAACTTGAAAGGAGAAGATAGATAGATCTAGAGACAATAATTTCTTAAGATTAGGGAATTCAGTTACACTTCTCCTTGATTCGGTTACAGGCATTCAGCCCTGAATGCAGACCTTTGTTTTATTAATGGTTAAGGATAATTCTTATGGAAAATCAAACAGCGTTAAAGAACAATAAGCAGCCTGTTGCATTGGTAACCGGTGCTAATCAGGGTGTTGGGAACGAGATCGCCAAAGCGCTTGCAGCGAATGGCTATCGGGTATATGTAGGTTCACGTAACCTAAGCAATGGTGAAATAGCAGCTCAGGAGATCGGTGAGCATGCACGGGCGATCCAGCTGGACGTGACGCAGCAAGTATCTATAGATGCTGCTGTAGCACGCATCGGTCAGGAAAATGGTCGTCTTGATTTGCTGGTGAACAATGCAGGTATATCGCATGCCGGAAAACCTGGCCGCTCGTTGGAGGAGGTCTCAGCGGCCGGCACTGCGATCCGGGCATCGTTAGACGAGGTGCGCGCCGTATGGGAAACCAATGTGTTTGGCGTCATTGCTATGACGCAGGCAGCATTGCCATTGTTGCGTAAGTCTGACGCGGCACGTATTGTGAATGTATCAAGCGGCTTGGGATCGCTTACATGGATATCGGATCCAGATTGCTGGGCGCGGGAGCATTTTGGTGTAGTTTATGCCGCATCAAAAACAGCACTAAATGCCGTTACTGTTTCCTTTGCCTTAGAACTGGAGAAAGAAAATATCAAAGTTAATGCTACCAGCCCGGGTTTTACAGCTACGGCACTGAATAACTTTCAGGGAACGGATAGTCTGGAGGTTGGATCGCGTGAACCGATTCGCGTAGCGCTGGAAACTGATGGTCCTACCGGTCGTTTTACTGGTCCGGAAGGACCTCTTCCTTGGTAATTGCCCATCGATGACAGGTAAGGAGGCAACTAATTTTTTTGACCGCTGTGTGAAATATACAGCGGTCTTATTTGTTACCTTACCACATGAAACCCTTATGACTTACAAGAGCAACACAGGGGGATGAACAGATCAAAGCGGTTACTTTACCAATAATGAAAAATTTAACCAGATGAGAACTATATAAATTACCATTAATAGAAGGATATAAATAATTATTAGCATGAAAAATCAACGCTCAAAAGTTGTTAAACTGGAGTCTATAACCGAGCTGCATCGTAGGCTGGAGCTTCCGGGACCTACGCATCCGCTGATCAGTTTGTTGGATGCTACGGAAGGACAGATCAACCTAAGCCGGTTGCCTTCAAGTTACATAACGGGCTTTTACAAAGTCTCCTTTATAATGAAGCTGGGTGGCAAATTTCGGTACGGCCAAGGCTATTATGATTTTGACGAGGGGAGCCTGCTTTTTACTGCACCTAACCAACTTGTGGGCAGTACGGCAAATTACGAAGGTAATAAAGGTTATTCATTGATTATTCATCAGGATTTTTTTCAAGGCTATCCGATTGCAACGAAAATTAAGCAATACGGTTTCTTTGCTTACGCCTCCAACGAGGCGTTGCACCTTTCTGAAAAGGAGCGGGAGATGGTGTTTGCCATTTTTACCATCATTCGGGATGAGCTCAATAGCCAGATTGACGATTTTAGCCACGAGGTGGTGATTGCACAGATTGAATTGTTGCTGAGTTATGCGAAGCGTTTCTATAAACGCCAATTCTTAACCCGCCAGCCGGCAACAAGCGATCTGCTGGAGCGAGTGGAAGAATTGCTGAATAATTATTTTGAGGAAGGGAAGGCAATAAAGCAAGGCATGCCAACCGTACAATACCTCGCGGAACATTTAAATTATACCTCCAATTATTTAAGTGATATGCTGCGCTCACTCACTGGCCTGAATGCGCAACAGCATATCCATGAAAAATTAATTGAGAAAGCGAAAGAACTGCTTTCTACCACCAGTTTAACGATCAGCGAAGTGGCATACGAGTTAGGCTTTGAGCATTCGCAATCATTAAGCCGCTTGTTTAAAATGAAAACGCAGCTGTCTCCTATGCAATTTAGAGCAGGCTTTTGATAAACATCCGCCGTTCCAAGTTTAAAGGCAGGGGATATCTCGAAAAGACATGAACTTATTTTACGCTGAAACGTTAATTTTAGAAAGTAAAAAGAGTATCATGAAGCATCTATGTAATACTAGCAAAATTGGAAGTGCGGTTGTTGGACAAGCCGCAGGCGGTCGAATAGCCCTTGGGGCAATGGCTGTCGGAGCATTGGCTCTTGGCGCGGTAGCTGTAGGGGCACTTGCAATAGGCGCGCTCCGCATAGGCAAAGGAAAAATTGGTAGATTGCATATCCATGAGTTGCAGATTGACAAGTTGGTTATAAAAGATCAGAAACTCTAGTGCCGCAGCACGCTATCGCTAGCTGTAAAAGCCTCAAAGAGGGTAAGTTAGGGGCTAACTAGGTGCTTTCTTCGAAGGTTTCTCGAGTAGTTATCAGGTTTTGACTAGGTTTTTACCAGATATTGGCCAGGTTTATCTGGTAAAAACCTGGTCAGATCTGGTCAATATCTGGTAAAAGGTCGAAATTGATACGAAGTTAAGTGGTAAATTGTATATTGCAGCTGATGTAATTGTGAAAACGAAGGCTTTTAATTTTCAAGGCATTTCACCCTTGGTATTGCCAATCCAGCCCAGATGCGTGTGTTTAAAATCATCGCTAAATTTCAATCCATAGCCCAGTGCCCGATCCATAGCGGAATGGCCAAACAGTATGATGCCTGATAAACTGAGAGCCTGATTATCCAACCAATAACCTAAAACCAACACGGCAATGGCCAGTAACTTATGATGAAAAAAGTTATAGAGCCCGGCACCTACCCGCGGGTTGATCACATACCCCAACATGGAGAGGTCCGGCAAGAGTAAACAGGCGGGAAAAACCCACCAGCTATACTCCAGTTGACTGAACATAAACATGGATAATAAAAATTGCCCCAGTTCTTCTAGTTTTAAAAGCCTATTCATATTTAATACCTGATATGGTTATACATTATCCTCTACTCGTCATAAATGTAGTACTTACGCAGCTATTTAAGAATTAATTGCAGACTTATTGATTAAGCTTCATTTGTTCAGGCTAGCGAAATTTATCATGATATTTCCATTGGAATCGATTGTGTTTTTATATGCGATCGCATATAATTTGTTTAAAATTTTCATTTTTATACCCGAAAGAATATAACATGCAAACAATTCGCGCTTTTGTAAAAGCAAAACGAAAGGCCACTTAATGTTAAACCAATGGACCATCCAATTTTTCTGTGGGTCCTTATTTAATATGGCCATGGCTGGCAAAGCTGGTTTTTCTTCAAGCTTTTCTTGTAGCTGATCTATATATTTAAAGATGAGTTATATGTTTTTATCCTGCCCCTATTGGAAATTGTATCGCCAGTTATATACAATGTCTATACATTTTGTAAATAGCGGTTGATTTGATGGACACGGATGAAACATATTTTGTTATTTTATAAATGAATCTATGCTGTAATAGAATATTTTACAACAATGGAACCTAATAATAATTTGTATGTAGTAAAGTTTATTTCTCCAATTCGGGCGGTAGTATTTATGGTACTATGGTGCGGTATATCAATTGTCGGTCTCTTTGCTAGCTATGAGTGGCTGATAAGCGAAGAGTTAATACCTTCTTCAACATGGACAGGGGGGGTGTTATTATGCTTTGCTACCTGTCTTATCGGAATTGGATATTTGCTTACTTGGAAGGTGGCTTTAGGGATTGTAGCGTTGCGGGTAGACGGCGAGGGAATGAAATGGAGTTGGCATCGACGGTATTATTTGAGTTTGGCTAAGAATCGCGGGGTTCGTTGGGAAGAAATTGATAACTATGTATTCCAGCCTGATTATCGTTATGAACAACTAAAGCTTAGATTGCGAAGTGGCAAGACTATTCGATGGTATCATTCATACGAACAAAAGGGAGATGATTATAGCCTGTTTGTATTTGGTTTCAAAGATCAGATTGCACAGAGAGCCTTGCAATCAAATGCAGACGTCAGGCCAATTGCTATAGGAAAAACCTTCTATGAAACCAAGCTGGCAATGGTGTTGCTGATCTTATTGGTGGCCGTCTGTCTGGTGTTTTTAGCAGCGTCGTTATTTATTGCCAAAAAAAGAGTGATGTCCTTTGGCATCTTAACATTAATGGGAAGCGGAATGTCTTACTATGCTTATCACGTGATCCAGGCGCACCGAAAAAAGCGAAGTGGCGTTGCTCATAAAATAAAGCGCTAGATCACATGACCTACGGTGACCTCATAATTTGGCTAGTAACGCACTAGGTCATACATGAACGGAGGGTATGACCTTTGTTTTTTAATCGGGTAAGATCATCTCTTGCCAGTCAGCAATAAATGGTTCGTCTGATGGAGCTATTTCTCGTTCTTCGTTTTCTCCGGAAATGTACCATGCTCCATTGCGCATCATCGCTATACGGATGCTTTGCTCGCCATTTGCCACAATATTTATACGATCATTTAATGGGGTGAAGCTATCCGGAGCAAGGAGATGTTCGTATTCGGCAGGAGCATCAGGCGATGAACCTCCTGCAGCCCATAATGAATGATCTGTTTTCAACAGTAAGGAGGTAGCACCATGCGGGAAAACATGCAACACCTGCTCAGCAACTTTAATCGGCCCAGGTGCGGGTTGTTCCCGGTTTCCTATACCGAGCGAACCGTTTACATTGGCACCGAAAGACCAGGCCGATCGGTCTTTTTTAATAAAGAGAATAGTATTATAACGTGCTTTAACTTGTATAACGTCTTCTGCAAATTGCTTAAATCTTTTTTGGTCGGATTCGGATGCGTAGCCTAGTTTATCGTAATTGTTTCCACCGGCAGACCATAAAGTACTGTCGGTTTTAAGCAAATATAGTGTGTTGTAACCGGCAGCAACCGAATGTACGCCTGAGGCGATTTGCGTTAAAGGGCGGCGGGCATTATAGTCTGATGTGCCATCGCCAAATTGACCGTTTGTATTTATTCCCATAGCCCATACCGTGTTATCCTCCTTAACAATGGCTACGTAACGGACACCTGCCTGAACCGATCGGGCATTGTCAAGTACTTTTTCGATAGGTTGCGTTTGAATGGGTTTGGTGAGGTAGTTTGGTGTGCCCCACACCGATTTATCCGTTTTGAGATAAAAGAGACTGTTGCCGTCTGAAGTAACTTGCAATACGTCTTGAGCTATTTTATAATAACCTTTTTCATTGGTTTTTGGATCGTTGTTAAAACTCCGGCCTCTTCCCCACAAAGTGTTATCAGCAGTTATCACAAAGGTGTGTGCTCCTGAAAGGTATACTCGAACATACCCGGGTGCGTCTTGCCACTCATTCACAAATGACGGTTCTGGTGCATCCTCATCTTTATCCCGGCAGGCAAATAAAAAAGCCGATATGGACAGGAGGATGAGAAATATGTGAGCCAAGCGGCGAATGTTTCTTAAGTTGTAATACCTTATGCGCATAATATTTTTGTTTTTAACCCAAACGCTGCGTTTAAAATTGGGCCGAATACAAAAGTGCACAAGCTGATAAATAGAAAGAAAGAGTTCGTTTAACAAACTATATACATAAATGATTAATACTATATACAAGATATCTACCAATACCTATCTTTCCGCAATTTGCCAATTGTTGCAGTACAGCGGCTCCATTTACGTGATGATCTCTTTACAAATTAGCCAATGGGACAATTGTCCCATTGGCCGAAAAATCAGCACTGTACCCCGAATCTCAACACGACGCGGTGTACCCATAGTGAGTATAGCCTAGCCGTGGGATGTAATAATCTGAATACAGCTCGTCAAAATATAACTCCAATAAAATTGGGAAATTTATTCTGAGGTAAAAAAAGACTGGGCAGTCGTGTTATCCTAAATTCTGTTGAAAGTATATCATAGCTTCTTTAGTTGCGTATAAAGTTTTCCTGATCTTTGGTTAAAACAATTGGTTCTGTCATTATTTTTTGAACAGCTTTATCATTAGCAGCCCGGAATCCTTTAACAAATTTCTCCAGATCAGCTTCGCTTTTAGGCAGAAAAGATGCCGCATTATTCTTTGCATTGGTTCGAAATTTTTCTACTATAGGCTGCATCAACGTATTGTAGCTATCACAGGCGGTTAAGATGTCATCTGGGTATTCTGCTATCAAGTGCGCCAATGCCTTTGCCCCATATATAGACAGGGAAGCTCCCATTCCTGATAAAGCAGTCGGACAATAACCTGCGTCTCCCAACAAAACCAAACGACCATTATGCAGGTTTGGAGCATTTACCATGCCCATTTTGTCCATGAAAAACAAGCCATCGTCCAAAAGATTTTGCAGTAATTGCTTTACTTCCGGATTATAATCACCAAAAGAATCTTTAAGAATAGATGAAGCATTATTTTTGATATAGCCAATGTCTTCGGAGCTACGGATATAACACTGAATGGCTATTTCGTCCGCTGCTATAGGATAGATGTGTAGTGATCTGTTTACATCTATATAGACCTTAAATACACCAACTTGTTTTTCGTGGTTTTGTTTTAATTTTCCTCCTACATAAAGCGTATTGAAATCTTCTAATTGGTAATTGGTAAAATACCGTTCTCTTGTTGAGGAACGCAATCCTTCCGAGACAACTACTAAATCAACATGTATCGAATTTCCGTTTGAAAGTGTAACTTTTGTCATATCCGATTTTTCTTCCAGTTGTGAAATCGTTGTGTCAAAAAGCACATTTACATCGTTTTTGACCGCTTCATACAGGACGTGATGTAATCCACCTCGACTTATTAGAACGGAACGTTCAATGTTTGTATGCATTTTATCATAATCAATGCTTTGAATGATCTCCTCATTAGTTTCTACAAAATGAACCGTTTCAGAGGGTGATGATTCTGCTTGTAGATTTTGAGTTAGTCCCAATTCGTCCATAATTTTTACACCAAAACTCTTGAGGGAAATAAGAAATCCCGCTTTACTGAATGAAGGCGATCTGTCAATTACAGTAACGTTATGACCTTGTTTTGCCAAAAAATTAGCTGCTGTTAAACCAGCAATTCCTGCTCCAGATAATAAAATGTGTTTTTTCATTTTCTTACATTTTTAAATTGATATTGCAAATATATTTATACTTTTAAGGCTAAAATAGCTTAATAAAAAACAAAAATAGTCCGATAAGATGAGTGATAATATAAAAAAACAAGAGATGTACTATTGGGTGGAGCGTTTAGGAGTTTCGCTTACAACATCCAAACCTGAATTGGATATGCTTTATCTCAATGAGCTTAAAATCATAGATTTAATGCCGGAAATGTTGGTTATGGTTCGCTCTGTTGTGGCAAAGGAAACATTTTCTATTCGGCGAAAACCGATAACAGCTTTTGAAAATGGAATATCAATTTCGTTCCAAAATATCATCAATTCGCCATCAAAAATAGCTGTCAAAAACAAACAGGTATTAGAACAAACACAGCCACACGTTCGCATTATTCCGCTGCACGTTGAAAGTGACGTGAGCTTTCCAAAAGATATAAATATTCAGCAGGTAACTATAATTGTAAGTCTAGATTATTTAAAAAGCTTTATCGGAAAAGACCATATAAAATTCGATTATCTTTTTAATAACGAGAAAACGCTTTGGATTGAGGAATTTATGTCTCCGGAAATAGCAGAAGTGACCAATGAGATTTCGATTACAAAGATATCGAATACGTTATCCGATGCTTACTATAGACTAAAATCGCTTGAACTATTATTTTATTTGTTTAAAAACCTATCAAGAAGGGCAAATGTTGCACACCAGCATCTATCAAAATATGAACTGGAATCTGTTTACAACGTACGGGATAAAATCGCAGCTTCGATAGACAAACCTTTTCTCCAGGAAGAGTTAGTGAAGTTAAGCGGTATGAATGTCATTAAACTCCGGAAACTTTTCACGCAAGTATTTGGTAAAGGCATGTATCCTTATTATCAGCACTTACGCATGCAAGAGGCGGCAAGACTTTTACGTGAAGAACATCTCTCTGTTTCTGAAGTCGGTTACCAGTTAGGTTTTAGCAATTTAAGTTATTTCGGCAGATTATTTGAGAGACATTTTGGATCCACACCGAAGAAATGGACTCAGAATAATATGAATAAACATTAGTCCCCTGCCATTCCCTTAAACTCAGTAGGTCTCATATTGGTCAGTTGATGAAAATTATTGCTAAATGCCGATATATTTGAGTAGCCAATTTCATAGGCTATCTCTGTCATGTTTAGATCTGTATCTTTTATCAATTCCATCGCTCTGATAATACGCAGCATCTTTAAGTATTGAACAAAAGTGATGTGCAATTTCGTTTGGAATAATCTGGTCAAACTTCTCACACTCATTCCTGATTGCTGAGCAATAATATCTAAACTTAGATTTTCATTCAACCGATTTCTAAAACTGTTGATTATGGCATTAAGTCGTTGATCGTCCGTTGTGGGAAGTTGAATGGAGAATTTTTTGAGATTTTCCTTTGATAATACTCCTTTAAACGTTAATAAAAATTCAAATTCCCATGAACCTTTAAAATAATCACCTTGCCATTTCTCGCTAAAGGAGAGCATTTCTGCCAGAAGCTTACTAACAGGATAAATACCGAGTTCATCATAAAAACGATCCGCTTTTTTGTTTGGAAAGTAAATATTGATAATGTACAAATCCTGTGTGTTAAACATCAGGTTGTGCGGATAATTTTTTGGTATCCAGATATAATGATTAGCTGGAATATACAAATCCTTTTCGTCTGTTTGTAGGTAAGCAATTCCTCCATAAACCAATAATAATTGAGCCTTATCATGCTGATGAGCAGGCAACCGCTGTTCCGTTTGCTGTCGCATCACGAGGATGGAATCGGGATTTTGATCCACAATTTGTATTAATTGGCTAAGAATTTCCATATGGCTAAATATAGCAAATATTAGGCTAATTATATAAAAAGATAGCTTGGCATGTTGAATAATTTTGTGGTGTTAATAATTGTAGAATCATTATGAAACACAAAATCATTAAACCTGACAAAGATTTTGAGCTTGAAGTACAAGCCCAAAAATCTGAACATAAATTACCTCCTGCAGATGAAGAATTTGATAAAGCCAAACTCTACTGGCTGGCTTGTGCCTATTCCAGTCCCTTTATGCCAATGATAGATTTAAGCTTTGCGTTTGATGAGTTGAAAAAGATGCTAAAAGAATGGTTAGAAAAGAGAAAGAAACCAATTATTTATAAAAACAAAACTAATGAAACAATATAAAACAGTTCCGATTTTGGGCATACTTTTGCTGTTATTTGCACCCATTATTTACGCTCAGCAAACAAAAGTCCAACCTTTAAGTTTGGAAGAAATATGGAAAGTTGCTGAAATGAATAATCGGCAACTGAAACTATCCGACCTAAATCTTCAGCAAAGTAGAATGGAAATATTGGAAGCCAAAGACCGTTTGTTGCCCGAACTTTCAGTAGGTGGAGACATAAAACTCAATTCCAAATTTCTGATTTACGACAATGGATTATTCTCTTCTCCACAGGATGTGCCTGTAAAAGGCTATGGGTACGGAGTAGGCTACAACTTAAACTTTAATCTTTACAATGGTGGTAAAGACAAAAGGAACATCGCCATGAAAAAGGAAGAAGAGACACGAAAACAATATGAAGTGGATCTGCAAAAGCATAGTGTAAAATATAATGTTGCAGTTGCTTATTTTGATTTATATAAGTTTTTGCATTTCTATGATTTTCTTAATGCAGAGATTGAAGCAGAAAAAAAGCAATTGAGATTGATAGAAAGTCTGTATAAAAACGGTACCGTACTAAAGAGTGATGTGCTGAGAACTTCCGTGAAATTGTCTCAACTGGAACTTAATCTTTCCGATGTTACGAAAAAGACTGAAATCGCTAAACAACGGCTCAATATACTGATGGGGCGAGAAAATGATACTGAATTAGCAATACAACACGATGATATAATTGAATTAAACGCTATCAAAGATGATGACTACAATGATTATGTAGACATCGCTTTTAACAAATCTCCAGAGTACAAAATAGTAAATAGTGACATCAAATGGAGTGAACTGAACGTAAAACAAATGAAGGCTACGCTATTGCCCAAAGTTTCTTTGTACGCTAACTATAATTACAACTATCCACAGATTTCCTTTTATCCGTATTCAAATGACTTGTGGGGATTTGGTCAGACAGGAATTAAAGTACAGTATTCTATTGATAATTTGTACAAAAGCAAACATACAATTGCCCGTGCCCAAGTTGTCAGCAATCAGGCGAAAGAAAAAGCAGAAATGAAGAAGGACGAAATCTCTCTTCAGGTAAAAGAAGCTTATTTACAGCAACAGCAGGCTTTGGAGAGCGTGGAAACGGCAGAACAAAATATAATTAAAACTACCGAAACTGTCCGTGTTATCAGAAGTAGCTATTTAAATCAGGAATCGCTACTGACCGACCTTTTGGAAGCAGAAAATGCGTTATTGGAAGCAAAACTCAATCTAACAACAGCACAAACAAACGTCAACGTAACCCATATCAGGCTATTGGCAATCATAGGAATTCTTTAATACAAATATGATGAACAAAAATAAAACAGATAAAATTATTGTAAGCCTAACCAAATGGTTTGGTATCGCATTATTCGTAGGAATTATTATTTGGGGAGCTACCTATTTCTTAAAGGGATATCGCTATGAACAGACTAATGATGCTCAGGTGGATGCTTATCTCTCACCGATAAACGCAAAAGTGGGTGGCTATATCAGCAAAATATATTACAAGGACAATCAGTTGGTTAAAAAAGGTGATACACTTGTGGTCATTGAATTGGACGAGTATGGACTGAAAAAAGATGCTGCAGCAGCAGAACTCATGAGTTCACAAGCCAAATTACCCATCTTGACGGCGAACGAAGAAACGCAACTTAAAAGTATGGAGGTTATAAAAGCACAATTGGCAGGAGCTAAAGCGAGATTGAACCAACAACAAAAAGAATTTGACCGCTATAAAAATCTACTGGCGGATGAATCTACCACACAACAAAAATTCGACAATATCAGTGCTTCTTTATCCATTGCACAGTCAGACTATGATCAGGCTAAAGCTTCTTTACAAGTAGCGGAATCCAAATTGAATGATTTTAGAGCTCAAAGTAATGCTATACAGGCAGAGATAAAAATCAAAGAAACACTTCTTCAAAGACAGGAATTGGACATTCGATATACGGTTATCACTGCGCCTTTTGCTGGACAAATTGGTAAAAAGACCATTCAGGAAGGTCAACTGATACAAGCAGGGCAAACATTGGCTTTTTTAGTGAACAAGGCCGAGGAAAAATGGGTAATTGCAAATTTTAAAGAAACGCAGATTGGCAACTTCAAAATCGGGCAAGCGGTATCCATAGAAGTTGATGCTTTCCCGAATGAAAAATTCAATGGTACCATCGAATCACTTTCGCCAACCACAGGTTCACGTTATTCCCTACTTCCACCAGATAATGCTACAGGTAATTTTGTCAAAATCATCCAACGTATTCCCGTAAGAATTAAATTGACCGATACGCCTGAAAAATTAGGAAAACTCTCTGCCGGAATGAATGCCAATGTTTATGTTTTAAAAGATTAATGATGCAAGCACATAAAATACCAATCTTTAAATCCTGGGTATCTGAATGGGTGGCAAGATCCGTCATATTTGCTATTCTGATGACCTGTCTGTTTAGCTTCGCTTTTTACAGCAGTCCGATTGCAACAATGGGCTTTTACGGTGTACAACCTGCCGATGTGCAATATGGCATGGTCGTTATCTATGGTTCTACCGTAGCTTTCTTGGCGCTTGATTTTCGGATCGTAAAATATTTTGCACCTAGGAAGTATTTACTGATTGCTCTTGCCGTAAATGCAATATGTTCCGTGATCTGTTTTCATTTCAAAGATTGGACATTGTTTGTTATTTGCCAGTTTTTTCAAGGGATTACCTGTGCGTTGATGTCAGGCATCGTCTTACAACTGATTTTTCCACGGTTACAGTCTGTACGTGCACGTGTGATTGCTTTTAGCCTACTGTATGGCAGCATACAGATTGCCGTTCCTTTTTATTCTATTTTTACCAGCGTAGTCATTCATTTTTTTGATTTTAACTGGCTATTCTACGGATTTATTATCATACTCATCATGCTAACAATTACTGTTTTGCTTACGATGAACAGTAAAGCTCGATTTACCAAAAAGATACCACTTTATCAGGTGGATTGGATAGGCTATATGTTTTATGTGTCTTTTATTTTAATCTTGGGATACATCCTTGTATACGGGCGACAATTGGGATGGTTGGGTAGTTCATTAATCATTACTCTTAGTGTAGTTAATCTAGCTATTCTTTCACTTTTCATCATTAGAGAATTAAAGCTTAAACGACCATTAATCAACTTACAGATTTTCAAGACAAAGAATTTTGTCATTGGGCTATTACTACTTTTTACATTTTATATTTTTAAAGGAAGCACTGGACTTGCATACGGCTATCTTGAAGTAATTTTAGGAAATGACCCACTGAGCACAATTCCGATATGGACGGCTGTAATTTTTGGAACTACAGGGAGTATGTTCGTTACGTCCAGATTTGTATTGATGGGTTATAACCTGATAAGAATGATTATTGTTGGCTTTGGAATTATGGCGATTTATTATGCTTATATGATACTATTTGTTTCTGTAAAGGGCGAAACAATTGATTTCATTCTACCTATGTTTATTTATGGTGTGGCAACAGGAGTCTTATTTGTTCCTATTGTTTCGTTTACAGCTTCATCAGCACCGCCAGCAATTGCTATCAATGCATCGCTTGTTGGCATATTGGCTAGGTTTACAGGGTTTACAGCTAGTCTGGCACTGAATAACGAACTTCAATTATTTGCAAAATCAGGAGTTCGCGAAAAGATTCGGGAAGCAATCACGGAAACCAACCCTCAGTTATCAGCTACCTTACTGGACATTCAAAATCAATATATGAATGCCGGTAACGATATCTATACTTCAAAAGCAGTATCCTCAGGCTATTTTAATCAAATGGTAGGTCATCAAATATTGGCTCGTGCTACTAGAGATTATTATGATCTGATGTTAACAGGTGTGATTTTCGTAATTGTTATTTTACTCTTATTACCTCAAATTCAAAACGTTGTTTTGAGATTAAGAAAAGGTAATATACCTTATTAACTTTTATTATAGCAGATAATATCATATCACAGTATAATTCGTAGGGCAATCGTAAACATAAATTTTCGGCAAATCGGATAGATCGACTTTCATCTGATAATAAATTTTTCCTCGTTTATTCTGTTTGTAAGTGGTTGTAAATAAGGTCTTTCAGATGTATTGAGTAATTACAAATGATCCGTTATTTAGCTTCCTCCAAAGCTGACTTTTTTATCGGGAGATGAAGATACGAGCATGCTTTGCCTGATATCTAAATTATTTAGTGTGTAATTGACATTTTTTACATACCTTTAAATAAAATTTGCATTTCGGGTAGTTGATCATCCTTATCTTAGCTGCCCATATGTTGGAAACGATAACCAATTATTGATGCCTATGTTCCGATTTCAGAAAACTGGAAGATCGCATGGATCAAATCATGCACATATGAAGCCAAATACAAAAACAACTATCAAGACGCATTTATTGGGAGGGCTGTTGCTGCTTATAAGTCAGCAGGTTTTCGCACAAAATCCGATCATACAAACCAAGCATACAGCGGATCCTGCCCCTTTAGTATACAAGGATACGGTTTACCTCTATACGGGTCATGATGAAGACGACGCCTTTGGTTTTAAAATGAAGAATTGGCTGCTCTATACCACAACGGATATGGTTAATTGGCGTGACCACGGGCCGGTAGCCTTGCTTGAAGATTTCAAATGGGCAAATGCAGATAATGGCGCCTGGGCCCCGCAATGTGTGGAGCGCAACGGCAAATTCTATTTTTACTGCCCTATTCCCAATGGTGGTGGCATTGGGGTGCTCGTGTCAGATAGCCCTTATGGCCCATTTGTAGATCCCATCGGAAAGCCCCTGATAAAGCATTCTAAAGAAGATATTGATCCTACGGTTTTTATTGATGATGACGGGCAAGCGTATATGTATTGGGGTAATCCCAACGTATGGTACGTGAAACTGAACGAGGATATGATTTCTATTGATGGAGAAATCATAAAAGAAGCTTCCATGGCCAAAATTGATGGAAAGGAAGATCCTTTCCATTATCAAGAAGGACCCTGGGTATGGAAAAAAGCTAGTAACTATTACATGGCTTATGCTTCCACTTGTTGCCCTGAAGGAATGGGGTATGCCACGTCAACATCTCCCACAGGTCCGTGGAAGTTTCAAGGAATGATTATGCGTCCAAACAGCCGCTCTAATGGCAATCACCCCGGCATTATTGATTATAAGGGCAAATCTTACGTCTTCGGTTTCAATTACGACATCTTACAACAGACCATGAGCAAACATTACGAACGCCGGTCTGTGGCGGTCACCGAACTTCTATATAATACTGATGGCACCTTGCAAGAACTTCCTTTTTGGACCCGCAAAAGCGTCGAACCGGTTGAGACAATCAACCCTTACAAAAGAACGGAAGCCGAAACGATTGCTTTCAGCGAGGGATTAAAAACGGAAAAGAAAACAGAATGGGAACGTAATATTCCCTGGGACACAGGGGCTAAGCTTGCAGACCGTATGGTGGTAACTTCTGTACACCATGGCGACTATTTGATGGTAAGGGCGGTGGATTTTTCGAAAGGGGTGAAATCTTTAGATGTGAATGTCGCCCCACTTTATGGTGGAAGTATAGAAATCCGTACTGGCAATATAGAAGGCCCGCTATTGGGGGTTGTACAAATCAGTTCCAGCGGCGAGGGCGATGTATACCGTACGGTGAGTGCTCCCATGAAGAACATTTCAGGAATTCATGACGTGTTTTTTATATTTAAGGGAAGTAAGGATTTATTTGACTTTGATTGGTGGCAATTCAAATCTTAATGCATCCATGGATGCCATGCTATTAGCGCTAATGCCTACTTTCAATCTCATTTATCATTCGCTCCCAGATTCAAAGGCGTAAACAAGTTTACTAAATTACCGTCGGGGTCACGAAATAGCAGTGATTTATTTCCCCAAGGCATTAGCGTAGGTTTCTGAATAAGATAGGGTTGTAAGAAACTAGCCAATCTTTCATAATCACTTTCTACATCCTCAACCATAAATTCTATTATCACACTACGATTCGTAGCCGGTTGGGCAACAGACTCGCCACCAAAAAACTGCAACGTTTTTGTGCTTCCTATCGCTAAGGTGGCCGTTTTTGTTTTCAATTCCACAAAGTCAGGCGTGTAATGCACAACGGAATTTTGGGTCACTTGCTCATAAAATGCTATTAAGCCATTTATATTGGCAGTAATAATGCGAATTGATACTATATTCATTTTCTCTTCTTTTAAATTACGCTTCAAAAGTAAATTCGCATTGTGACAAAGGTATGTCAGGAGGAATCGAATTTTTAAAACTTCCAAGGTTTTGGAACAGAGAATTGGTCGCTTACCTTGCAGAACATACAAAAGGCGTATCTGCATACGGGTAATACCTTACTCTTGCATTTTACTCCGTGGGGAAGGGATTTTGCCCAATTATTTTTCTCATCTTCTTGATGGTCGTTGATATAAATACTGGTTCTCGATTTTGTTCTTCTGGTTTATATGGTGGCGTAAATGCATCTCGGTAAATTGATACCATTCTATGGGAAACATATATCCGAAAGCGGGATGTTCTACTTTGCCAAAAATGGTTTCGCAATTAATGCTATTCCAAAGCGTTTTGCTTTTTTCTAAATTATTTTTTAAATCTTCTTCGACTACATTAATGGATATTAAGTCATTTTCAGGGTCGGGTAAATCCCATTTCAGTTTCTCCTCCAGGTAACTGTTCCGCTGGTGCATTATTTTGCCATTTTCGCTCATTTCTTTATCCAAATTCATTTGATGCCCGAAACAGCTTTCTATCTGTTCGAAATACCAATCGTTTGAGATGACAAGGTGCGCATAAAGTTGAGCTAAAGACCATGTATCGGGGTTTTCTTTTCTCCTGAAGGTAGCTTCATCGTATTTTTCCAAACCGTTGATGAAAACATTCAGCGTTTCTTCAAATATTTTATCTGTTATCATTTGTTTTTTGATTTTGCATTTCATTGAACTCCACAAAACTACGGTGAATTACTGGTTTGAGCAGTGTGTATAAACGTCATCCTTAGGGGGTGTTTGCGGCCATTTAATTTTTATCATATGTATCATGTCTTTAAACTCGCTGATGCTCGCGGTCTCAAAGAGTGCCGGTGCGATTTGTCCGGCGTTGTGTATGAGGTAGTCAATAGCCGAAGCCTGGAAACTGTTGTTTAATGCTGGCAGTAGTTTATCCGAAAAGAAGGGCTCGTAATTTTCATAAATGCTCACGTCTAAAGGGAGGGCCAATGCTTTCTGTCCCATTTTTTTAATTTCAGACACCACACTGTCAGCAGCAGTTTGGTTCGACTGATAGGTGATCACTACATCTAATCCTTTTTTGGCGATATTGATGGCCATGTCTCTACCCAAGCCACGACTTCCGCCGGTAACCAAGGTGGTGTTACCAACTTGGTGAGGCTTCATTAAGACTCTTCCTGCTCAACCCTAAGTCCATTGAAAATAAACAGTCGCGTGATGCCGGCTAATCGGTGTGCGCAACGGTATAGGATTTGTTTATTATTATCTTTTGAATATCTTTGAAACGATCTTTGTGTATCAGCATATGAATTTGATGTGCAGAGCATCTCACCAATAGATTATAATACCTTTCCTCCCTGTTTTTGATGATGGAGTAAATAATGTTAGACATGAGCGTTCTGAACCCTGATGATGAGAAAGAGTTGCTGTACAGGTTGCAGGCTGGAAAAGTCCAGGCGCTTGAAGCGTTATATCATAAGCACAAAAAGAAATTAGCACTAAGTTTATTGAAGCTTCTCAAGGATGAAACCTTGGCCGAAGATGTATTGCAGGAATCTTTTATTAGAGTGTGGGAAAATCATGCGGCCATTGATCCGGAAAAATCTTTTGGTGCCTACCTCCATAGAATTGCCGTAAACTTGGTTTACGATATTTACAGACGATCTGCCCGCGATAAGCAGTTGAGTCAACACCTACTGAACCATACAACGGAACTGTACACACATATTGAGGAGCGCTTAGTTGGCCAGGAACGGCTGGGCCTGCTGAGAAAGTTATTGGAGCAATTGCCTCCACAGCGGCGAAAAGTGTTTGAACTATTTAAGCTCGAAGGTAAATCTTACCGGGAAATAAGTGCCGAATTGGGAATTTCAAAAGCGACTATAAACTCCCATATTACAAAGGTGAACCAATTTTTGCGGGATAGGCTTGGCAATCATATGATGGGTGTCGTTTTAGTTTTACCATTTCTGTACTAAAAAAATAAATTTTCCTTCATTACTTTTTTGCTTTCGTGCGTATTCCTTAAAAAAGGCATTGAAACGCATAGATCATATTAGAGAACTTTTTCAAAAATTTCTGCTTAACGATTATACCGAAGCGGAGTTTCATCAACTACAAACTTATTTCGATACCGATGCGGATGAAGAAGCAATAAAGCAGTTGATATACGATAGTATGACAGATGAGAAAACCGATGAAGGTATTTCAGACCACCGTGTGACTAATTTATTGAACAATATTGATCAGCATCTACATATAAATTTATTCCAAAAGGAGAACGTACCCTTTTTTAAACGAAAACTTGTTCATTATGCTGCTGCCGTATTGACGATATTGCTGCTGGGTTTATGGAGTTACAAACAGCTATTGTTTGATAAAAGTACCCATGTTAACCCAGAGGTCTCATTTGCGGATATATCGCCCGGAAAAAATCAGGCAACGCTGCAGCTTGCCGATGGAAGCAAAGTACAGTTGAGTGACAGACAACAGGGAATTGTCGTGAGCAATGGGGTTTCTTATATCGATGGAAGTTCCATTCCACTGTCAACATCTTCTCAAAACCCATCCGCTGAAATGACGGTATCAACGCCTAATGGGGGTACTTACCAAATCACCTTATCTGATGGTACGAAGGTATGGCTGAATACATCGAGTACCTTACAATATCCAATCCGTTTTAATGAACAAGAACGCGTTGTGCACCTATCCGGTGAGGCTTATTTCGAAGTTAAACCCCGTAAAAAGGCGCTTCAGCAAGGTGATGGTGGCCAGGGCAACATTAACATTCCGTTCAAAGTTATTACGGACAACCAGACCGTAATTGTCTTAGGGACGGCTTTCAATGTTTCCGCATATCAAGAGAAACAATCAGCCTACACAACACTCGTTTCGGGATCTGTGGAGGTCTGGGGTAATCAATCAAAAAACAGGAAAAGGTTAAATCCTGGGCAACAAAGCTTGCTGGAAAAGAATGATATACAGGTTCGTGAGGTCGATACCCGCAATTATACCGCTTGGAAGGATGGGGTGTTTTATTTTAATAGAACGCCTTTGATCGATGCTATGGACGCCATTGGGCGATGGTATGACGTCGATGTTGTTTACCAGCAGTCTGTTTCCAATACGCTCTTTTATGGAGAAATAAATCGGAATAAACCCCTGGCAGACGTGCTGGAAATGCTGCAAGAAGGGGGGGTAAAGTTTCACCTTCAAAAATCGGGGAAAAGACATATCGTGTCGGTCTATTGATCAACTATAGCTATTATAAATGAAAAAAGGGGAGGTAATTATATGTAACAAGGAAACCGTTAACCGTTAACCGCTTACCGTAGGTAAAAACCGGATGATGCTGAAGACATCACCCGATCAAATGCCTGCGATGGATCGGTTGCCTAAGGCAAAAAAATGAACCAATTTTTTTAAACCACTGCAAGCAATACAAACTTATGATTTTTGATCTAAGCATCAAAGACCGAAGCAGGTCTGTGATGTGCAAAATATTTCTAATGACGAAATTGACTTTTTTCATTACACTCTTGTTTATTACCCAAACTTTTGGCAAAACCTATTCGCAAACAATCAATCTTAAATTGCATAATACATCACTGGCGGAAGCAATGCGACACATTCAAAAGCAGAGCGGCTTTGCTTTTTTTCTGAATGGTGAAGAAATCGGAGAAACAAAAGTGAGTGTCGATGTATCAAAGGCCACCATTGATCAGACCATGACGGCGCTACTGACCGCTCTTCCGTTCGACTGGACTCAGAAAGGTGAAATTATTATTATAAAAAAGTCGGCGAAAAAGGTTATTCATTCAAAGGAGCGCGAGGCCAATGCGACCATGGGCATGCAGCAAAGGCTGATACGCGGTCGGGTATCCGATGGAGATGGCCTAGCATTAGCAGGTGTTACCGTATCCGTAAAGGGTTTCGCCGTCGGAACAAAAACAGATGATAATGGAACCTTTCAGTTAAGATTGCCTGAAAAAGCACAAATGCTTGTTTTTTCACTATTGGGTTTTGAAACGCAGGAGATTGCCATAAAGGGACAAAGCAACATCAAGGTGACCCTCCTAACCGCTATCAGTGATCTGGAAGAAGTGGTGGTTGTGGGCTATGGAACGCAGAAGAAAAGTGATTTGACCGGAGCCGTGACACGTATCGATGCGAGCAAGTTTGAAACGCAGTCTGCTACCAGCGTAACCGAATACCTGAGCGGTACGGTGGCTGGAATTGCTACAAATCAAGGTACCGGAGCTGCTGGTGGCGGTTCGATGGAAATTCGTGGCGCGAATTCGTTGAAGGCGGGCACCGATCCGCTGATTGTTTTGGATGGTGTGATCTACAATGGCGCCCTGCAAGATATCAATCCTTTTGATATTGCGAATATCGATGTGCTGCAAGATGCCAGTTCCGCAGCCGTTTATGGGTCAAGGGCTGCCTCAGGTGTTATTATTGTGACCACCAAACGAGGCAACAGTGAAGAACCTAAAATAACCCTTTCTACCATGACAGGTCTAGCCACTACGTCCAATGACTATAAACCTTTTGATGCGCAGGGCTATCTTCGCTACCGAAAAGATCTGATGCAACAGTTGGCGCCGCGTAGCGAATCAGGCTTTTACACCAATCCGAACCAGCTGCCCGCAGGCGTATCGCTAGATCAATGGCGCGGGTACAGTAACAATCCTAATGCGGACAATAACGTTGAATGGTTGACCAGGTTAAGGCTCAATGAAACAGAAATTGAGGGCTTTCAACAGGGCAGAGCAATTGATTGGTATGATAAACGGATGCAACAGGGGATACGCCATAACTATGATATCGCTTTTTCCGGTAAGGCATCTAAAGTGAACTATTATCTTTCTACCGGCTACACGAATAATGAGGGTGTTATTTATGGCGATCAGATCAAAACCTGGCGCACACGATTGAACCTGGAAGGTGATGTAGCTCGTTTCTTGAAAGTGGGGATTAATGCACAGTTTGCCAGTACAGATAACAGTTCCGTACCGGCGGGTGGAATAAACCGCTTGAGTCCATATGGAAGCTTTACAGAGGAGGATGGGACACTGAAAAGGTTTCCACACGATGATCCCTCTTTTCCCAATCCTTTCCTGGACGCCTACTACAAAGACCAATATCTGCGAAATAACCGTTTGTTTGCAACCTTTTATGCCGAATTGAAATTACCTTTTGGCTTCAAGTACAGGGCTTCCTTTCAAAACCGTTTAGAGATGACTAAAGACTATAATTTCTGGCCGGTTACTACCATGGAGGGCGGCGTCAATCGGCAAAATGGATTTGGTAACAGGGTAGATCAGCATGTTTACGAATGGATGGTGGACAATATTTTAACATGGAGCAAGCGTTTCAATAAGCATGGTTTTGATTTTACCTTCCTTGCCAATGCCGAAAAGTTGCAGATCCAACGTTCCGAACAGGAAAACGAAAACTTCGGTCCAAACGGTAACTTATCGTGGCACGGGTTACAATATGGTTCAAATCCGGTTTTGCTCAATGATGATATGGTGCGTACAGGGGATGCCCTTATGTTAAGAATGAATTACAATTATGACGAACGGTACCTCTTTACAGTTTCTTGGCGTCGCGATGGCTTTTCCGCTTTTGGTCAAAACCATTCCCGTGGCTTTTTCCCATCAGCCGCCTTCGCATGGAGATTATCTCAAGAGCATTTTTTTAACGTATCGTGGATAGATGACTTGAAAATGCGCTTCTCCTGGGGCGTAAACGGTAACAGGGATGTGCCCACCTACGCAGCATTGGCAAATCTTTCCAGAAATCCATATTTTGATGGAACGAATATCGTTGTGGGCCTAACCAATAGTACCATGGCCAATCCCAATCTGAAATGGGAGGGAACCGAAGCCTATAATGTGGGGATAGACCTCACCGCACTTAACGGGAAATTTACGGCATCGATTGATGCCTACAAGGGTACTACTAAAGATCTTCTGTTGGATAGAAAGTTGCCTAAGATTATCGGTTTTGATATGGTTACAACCAATCTAGGCGAGCTTTCGAACCGTGGTATCAATGCAACCATAGGTGGTCAGCTGCTTTCCAAAGAACGAATCAACTGGCGGAGCAGTTTAGTTTTTTCGCTCAACAGGAATAGGATCAACCGTCTTTGGGGAGACATGATCGAAGAAACTATCAATGGAGAAACAGTTAGGCGTGAAGTGCCTGATTATGCAAATCAATGGTTTCCCGGAGAAGCAATAGATCGGGTATGGGATTATCGTATGCAGGGAATATGGCAGGAGGAGGACGCGGAAGCAGCTGCACAATATGGCCTGCGGCCTGGTGAATATCGCGCCGAAGATATAAATGGTGACGGGGCGTACCGGCAGTTCGACGATAAAGTATTTTTGGGTTGGCGCGAACCCCGCTATACCTTCGGTTGGAGAAATGATTTTAACCTGCTCAAACATTTTGACCTCAGCTTATTTTTGCGTGCTGATCTAGGACATATAGGGGCGCGGGAGGATTTTAACCATTCCAGTTCCAATATTTACGACCGGGCAAACACCTTGGACATCCCTTATTGGACACCCGAAAACCGATCTAACAAATATCCACGACTGAATGTGAACTATAGACTGTACGAGGGGGGCATTAATCTGTATGAGTCACGCAGCTTTCTGCGCCTACAAGATGTATCGCTCGGTTACCGGGTACCACAGGACGTGATAAAAAAGTTATCGATAGATCAGCTCCGCGTGTTTGTCAGTGCCCGTAATTTGCTAACGGTATCATCATGGTCGGGTTGGGATCCGGAGTCAATAAACGATCCTATGCCGAAAATATTTACACTTGGTTTAAATGCATCTTTTTAATAACCTGAAAAATGAATAATAACATGAAATCCAGATTTATATATTATTTCATAGTGCTGCTGGCATGCCCGATCTGCCTATCCTGCTCAAAAGATTGGCTAAAACCTGAGCCGCTTTCTTTTTATGCGCCCGAGAATCTGCTGGTAGATAAAGCCGGTTTTGAAGCGATGCTGGTGACGGCGAGAAAGAATTTACGCAATTCCTTTTATGGAGAGCTAAATACCGTTGTTTCCGAGGGGGTATTTACAGAACTAGGGGTGGCTGGTCCGTTAAATGATAATGGCATACGGAATATGGATCTGCAAATGACACCCAATGCAGATGGCAATTATTATGTGTTAGAGAACTTTGAATGGAATTATACACCTATCCGTGTGATCAATGCAGTTGTTTCGCGTATAGATGATATTACCTGGGATGATGAACGCGATCGGAATGAGGTTTTAGCAGAGGCATACTTCCATCGTGCCTACTGGTATTATCTGTTGGTTAACCAATTTGGTGATGTACCCTATATTGATAAGGAGGCCCGTGAAGCAAAGCTGGACTTTTATACGCACTCACGCTGGACGATCTTAGATCGCCTACAGCAAGAGATGGAATTTTCGATACAATGGCTTTCCGAGCAAACTAAGCCCGGGGTACCAAGTCGATCGGCAGGTAAACATCTCCTTACAAAAATATACCTGGCTAATAGGGCCTTTGAGAAAGCTGCGGAGATGGCTTCCGAGGTTATTTTGCGCCATCCATTGATGCAGGGGCGTTTCGGTTCAGAAATGGAGGTAGCCCCCGATAGAAATATGTTCTGGGATTTGCATCGCCCTTTTAATGTAAATAATGTTGCAAATACCGAAACCATTCTTGGCGTGCTGGATAGAAGTGATCTGCCGGAAGACGTGCGTACGAATGGTCTTCAGACCATGCGAAATTACCATCCGGCTTGGTGGAATGCCCGTGTGCTGGACAGCAGGGCCAGCCGCGGTACCTTGGATCGCGGAGCTACCTATGATTCGCTTGGTCGCGGCAATGCTAATTTACGTCCATCCAATTATTACCTATACGACATATGGAAGGACGGAAATGATTTGCGCCGAAAAGATGGCAACTGGGTATTTCAAGAAGATCTGCGCTACAACAATCCGGCATCCGTAGACTTCGGAAAACCAATTGATCCGAAGAATTTTACAGCGCTTATTGACACCTTCCAATACTACCATTCCTTTCCCTTCTATAAAACATTCGTGCCGCAAGCTACCACCAGTCAGGTGCCAAATGGTGGGCAGGGAGATTACTATGTTTTCAGATCTGCAGAGACTTATCTGTTACGCGCCGAAGCATATTATTGGCTAGGTTTGCTGGATCGTGCAGCTGCAGACATCAATGCCGTACGGAGCCGAGCCCATGCCGATCTTATCAGTGCGGGTCAAGTTGCTATAGATTATATTTTAGACGAACGGGCACGCGAGCTTTTTGCCGAGGAGCACCGTAAATCAGAGCTCGTGAGAATTTCTTATATTATGGCCGCCGAAGGACGGGAAGGTTACTCTCTGGAACGTTTCAGTGAGCGTAATTATTGGTATGATCGGGTAATGGCCACCAATAACTTTTATAGGGAACACGTACGGTGGGGATCATCCGAATGCCGTATCAGTCCCTATCATGTATTATTTCCTGTTCCGGCAGAAGCGATCAATACCAATACGATAGGCGTCATTAACCAAAACATAGGCTACCCGGGGGCAGACCGTAACTTGCCGCCACTTACAGAAATTGAAGATTAGTAAAACAGCGTTATGAACTATTTAATGTTATCCAGAAAAATCAGATTCCCGCGTATGCTGACGCGTATGTATTGGAAGGTCATTTTGTTAATCACGGCCATACCGAATTTTATGTTCGCTCAGCAAGCTGATCGACCCAATATAGTTGTCATACTTGCCGACGATATGGGATACTCCGATCTGGGCTGTTATGGAAGTGAAATTAATACACCAAATTTAAATAAACTTGCTGCGGGGGGGCTAAGGTTCCGCACCTTTTACAATGCGGCAAGATGTTGCCCGTCCAGGGCCTCGCTGCTTACCGGCCTTTACCCTCATGAGGCCGGTATGGGTGCTATGGTGAGCGAGGCCGATCGTCCGGCAATACCGGGTCCATATCAAGGTTATCTAAACAAGCAGAGTGTCACGCTTGCCGAAGTGCTGGGTGCTGCCGGCTATAAGACTTATATGTCTGGCAAATGGCATGTGGGTGAACGGCGTGAGCATTGGCCCCGCCAACGGGGATTTGAGCGTTATTTCGGTCTTATTAGTGGTGCAAGCAGTTATTTTGAACTGGTAGATGAGCCCCGCAAACGCAGTATGGCCCACGATAATGACCCCTGGTTTCCACCTGACAGTGGATTTTATATGACCGATGCTTTCACCGACAGTGCTGTTAACTTTGTGGAAACGCATCAAAAACAAGGAGAAAAGAAACCCTTTTTCCTGTATCTCGCGTATACGGCACCCCACTGGCCACTGCATGCCCTGCAGGAAGATATTGCGGCCAACAAGGGCAAATATGACGAGGGATGGGACCGTATCCGGAGAAAGCGCTACCAGCGTATGCAGGACCTAGGTATCATCGATAGCCGCTACAGGCTCTCTGAACGATCAGCAAACATTCCCGCATGGGGTTCAATGGATAAGCAATCCGACTGGGCCCATCGTATGGAGGTTTACGCCGCGATGGTGCAGCGTATGGACAAGGGCATCGGTAAGCTACTAGAGAGTCTGAAGCGCAGTGGACAGCTTAACAACACATTGATTCTCTTCCTTTCAGATAATGGAGCCTGTGCCGAAAATATAGATCAACGGAAACTCCATGACCAACAAGTAGCCGTAGGAAATCGAGGGTCTTACCTCGCCTATGATGAATACTGGGCAAATGCTTCAAATACCCCTTTCCGTATGTATAAAGCCTGGACGGAGGAGGGAGGTATCAATAGCCCTTTAATTGTCCATTGGCCTGATAAAATAAAAGCAGATAGCGGTAAAATAACAAATGCAGTAGGTCACATCGTCGATATCATGGCCACCTGCGTAGATGTCGCAGGTGCAACCTATCCGGAAACATTTAAAGGGAATCGCATTACACCGCTAAAAGGCCAGTCACTCTTACCCGTCTTTACAGGTGGGAAGTTAAGAGATCGAAAGCTATACTGGGAGCATTTTGGTAAATGGGCTGTCCGGGAAGGTGATTGGAAATTGGTTGGAGAAGCTAAGAGTGGGCAGGTTCAATTGTTTAATCTGGCCGAAGATCCGGTGGAAACGCAAGATTTGGCCAAAATCCGGAAGGATATTGTGAGTAAACTCACTAAAGATTACCATCAATGGAGTCTGGACGTAGGGGTGAAACGATAATCTTCAATTGCCACTTGATCCAAAGTGGCAATTGTATACTGGATTTAGTCCCGGTTTGTTTGGGCTTACCGCCTTCACCTAAACTTTCTCCTGTTCTCATGCCTTGGAGAATACTTTTATTGCCATTTAAGGTTTTTCATCACACCATATCTTGTACAGATACTTCCCCAGGCAATATTCCCTAATTGTGCAGCTACAAGAATTTCTCTCATTAATTCGTCTTTTATCTCATAAGATGCCAGTAAATATTCATTGGCCATTTGCAGTAACTGTTGGACGTTTTGTTCAATATCGTTTTTTTTCTTCTGTAGTAAAACGAGGGCATTATATTGCTCGTTTTCCTCTTTTTCTTTATTATAGGAGTGGAGATCGCATTATAAATTGAATACAGAAAGATCATGCGGTGAATACGTCTTTTATTCTCCGCATTCTTGCGGCAAATATTTCATATATTTGCCGCAAGAAAAATCTGGATAATGGCAAAATATATTTATCAGCGTAAAGACTGGACAAATTTTACTTGGGACAATCAGGCAATTAATGTGGTATTTGGGGAAGTTCGTAACTTGCAGGGTCTCATTGCAGGGCAAATGAGTTCGGTGGGTTTTTCAATGCAGGAAGAGGCCAATCTTACTACGCTTACGTTGGATATCGTTAAATCTTCTGAAATTGAGGGGGAGCAGTTGGATTATGAACAAGTCCGTTCATCTATTGCTAGGCGTTTAGGCTTGAATGTAGGAGGTCTTGTACCAGTGAACAGAAATGTGGAAGGTGTTGTTGAAATGATGTTGGATGCAACACAAAACTATTTGCAACCATTAACCGAAGACAGATTGTTTGGCTGGCATTCGGCTTTGTTTCCTTCTGGCCGGAGCGGACTATATAAAATCGAAGTAGGTGATTACCTAAGTGGAGAAATGCAGATCGTTTCGGGCGCCATGGGGAAAGAGAAAATTCACTATGAAGCAGTTCCTGTTGAACTGGTTAAAGAAGAAATGGATTTTTTTTTAGATTGGTTCAATGACGATATAAAAATAGATTTAGTCTTAAAAGCGGCTATCGCTCATTTTTGGTTCATAATCATTCACCCTTTTGATGACGGAAATGGACGCATAGCAAGGGCAATATCCGATTTATTACTTGCTAGAGCAGACAAAAGTCCAGAACGTTTCTACAGCATGTCGAGTCAAATTTTAGTAGAACGTAAAAGATATTATGACGTATTGCAAAAAGTTCAACACAGCAGCGGTGACATCACTGAATGGTTAGTATGGTTTTTGCATTGTCTTAAAAATGCCTTGCTGGAAACCGAGAAAACACTTGATAAAATAGTGTATAAAGCAGCGTTCTGGAAGTTTCACGAGCAAACACCGCTGAATGAGCGACAGCGTTTGGTATTAAACAAATTGCTTGATGGATTTGATGGAAAACTAAAATCTTCCAAATGGGCAAAAATAGCCAAATGCTCCTCCGATACGGCTTTGCGAGATATAAAAGACTTAATGGAGAAAGGAATTTTAAGACAGGAAGAAAAAGGAGGCCGGAGTACAAATTATGAATTAGTAAAAAAACTCTAGTAAGTTTAGCGGCCTGAGTTTCCATCAAAACCTGACGGGGGCTGTTCCTTTCAAACCACCAAATCTGCTACAGGGCTTACCAAATTGTTTCGGTTTAACGGCATACCTCGCTATATTTTGGTGGATAAAGATGGGACGATTTTAGATGATCGATTTCAGATGCATAACTTTAACTATGAACTGCAGAAGCTTTTTCCGCAATATGCAAAAGATTGATTTGATGCTTGTTGGCTAATATTAATATGAAGCTCGTGAAAACTCCTTATGAATGATTACATTTTATAGCGTGATTTTTTCTTTGTATAGCTCTTTTCCATACAGATCCGTAACCCGGAGGTAGTAAGAACCTGGGTCTAGCGATATGTTTTGACGTGTTGTCTGTTGCAGGATCATGTTCAAAACCGGTACAGCCAAAATACCGAATTGATCAAATTCATTGCACTTCAAAATGGATAGGAGGGTTCCTTTATAATGCGCTCCAGAGAGGTTGATGGTGTAGGATTTCGTGCCACTGTGAAGTAGCCATGTTGCATACTTGTTATCAATCCATTTAGTATCAGGAAATACAATTGTGGCATCCACCATGTTTACTTTGCTTAATTCTCTATAATCATTTGTTTTTAAATTTTTGTAGATGACGGGCTTGTCAATGTGCTTTCTGAGATGATGAAAAAGTTGTGGTGCTTCACTGTTTATTGATTGGTTAATGCAGAAAGGGTCTATACCGCTTAAGATTTTAAATCGGTGAGCCATCCAGTTCTTTTCTGGGTCCTTATTGATGTGGCCATGGCCTGCAAACACAATGGCTTTGGCGTCTGGATCCTGCTGTAATGTTTCGTAAATGATCTTTGCCTGATGTTGCTCACGTTCGGGGACTGTATTGCATGGAGCTTTGTAGCAGTCGTAAGGAATCAGTTTAAATCCTAATTGAATGGCTTTGCGTATTAAATCGCCAAACATCGGCTCCGACGTGTAGAATCCTGACGTTTGTAGCGGAAAGCCTCTTTCGTTGATGTCGTCTTCGCGCAAGCCTTCCATGAATAGGTAGGTAAAACCTTCCGCTTTTAATTTTGGTAGCAAGTTAGATAGAAAAAGCCTTCCCCGGGGATCGATGTGCGATTCATTTATCATAATTACTTGGTGTGTACGGGCAATGGAAATAATTTCAACTATCGCGTCTAGCGCAGTATAGTTGGAGTCTTCCCTAATGTCGGTTTCCCAATGTCGAGAATTAATGTAAGATGTTTCATTGTCTTTTACATCTCCTACAAAAGAGCTAAAGGTGGTGAGCATGGTTTTACGAGCGAAGTATAATGCATTATTGGCCGAATCGACCTTGCACTGCAGACTAAGATGATAGGGAACTAAATAATTGTAGCCACTAACCTCATAGCTCTTGAGGATGGCGGTCATCGGATCTTTGTTGGCTTTTTTTAGGTATTTGGCAATAGAGGCCTTTGTGAAAAGTAAGTTATCAGGTTTTGAGCTTTGTGCCATACACGACAGCGAATTGCTGAACATCGTGAATATGAGCAAAAGAAAAAAGCTATTGGTTTGCATAATTGGATGTATTGATCTAATGCAAATGTATAACTAAATTTTTAGTTTAAAAATATATTATTTTAGTTTACACTTTTAGGGATCAACCATCCACTCCATAGCAAAATGTAGCGTTGCTTCCATTTTGAAATTGGTAATATTGCCCCCCGCGATGGCGGGTTTCCATGGAATCCTTTTCACCGCCGCTATAACAGCTTCTTCACAACCATAACCTAAACCTCTTCTGATATGGAAGTTTAGGGGTTCACCCTTCTTAGAAATTTCAAATGAGATACTGACAAGCCCTTCAATACCATGATCCAAGGCCTCTTGTGGATAAATAACATGTTGCTTGAGGTGCTTCTGAAAACCTGGAATGCCGCCGGCAGGTGTTGGTGGGAAATAGAATGAACAGTTAAATCCATTCGGTATTTTTGTCTGATAAAGAACGGGTGACTTGGTTTTTTGGGCTTTAGCCTTACCATTGACTTGTATGGTGTCCATAGGCTGGTTGCTACTGTCTTTTATGGTGAGATTGATGATACGGCTGCCCATCACCGGCACGTTTTGCCAAAAGTATAGTCCCTGGATCTGGAGCGTATCACCGGGCTACTCAATATAGTAATTCCCCAAACTGTCTGTAACACTTTTAGGCGCCTCCTCATAAAAATACTTTGCCGATTTAAGCCAAACCGTAATTCCTTTTGCAGGCTCTCCATCGGGTGTGGTCAGTTTTCCATGTACGTGGATGGTATCGGCTAAGGTGTACGTTTTAACAATATAATCGCCGCTGTCTGTTCTGGAAATAAGCTGCGCGAAAGATGGCAACGCAAAGACCTGCAGGAAAGCAAAGAGTATAAATAGGATTTTCATGGTGTTATTTATGGCTTTGATGCATAAATGAATCAATTTCCATAAGAACTGGATAGCTAAAGGGGCATAAAAGTGCTATACCATTTTTTTAAAGTCAGATCTTTTCCATAATTATAAATTTGACATTTTCGGGATAGAAACTCGATAAAATCGAAAGTCTCTTGTCGAAAACATCAGTTAAAATTAGCAACTGAAATCTTTCAGAGGTAATCACTTTAGGGTATTATTCTTTATTTGTATAAGTGAAATATTAATTATACTTTTGGCTCATTAATAAAACAACCTTGACCTATTCCTAAAAAATCAAGAGCAAGGGATTTCTTAATTGTATATTTTTGCAATGCTTATGAGAATAAATTTTACTTTCCTCATGGTTTTTCTGTTGATTTTGGGATGTTCCAAGAAATCTGAAATTGTGTTGAAAGACGAAACATCTGCCACCTTAGAGTTTGTAGACAATAACGGGAATCCCATCCCGAATGTGCAGGTTAGATTTTTTGATAATTTCGAGAGTGATTTCTACAAAGATAATTTTTTTATCAGGGAAAAAGTGATGCAGATGGAACTGTCAGTGTAGGTAGCTTGAATAAATATATTTTTCGCATGATTACCGATAGTATTCAGCTGGGTAAATTTAAATATATGCCCATGAAAGATTATCAGGCAATACGTGGTAAGAATAATAATTTTCAGGTAAATGTGGAAAGTTACTCAGGAATTTTCAATACTTATTCTGCGGTTGCATATGCGCCCATTTATGACTTGAAACCTGCTGTTGGTTTCAAAATTGCCATTTTACCCAACGGGTACGTGGGAGAATGGGACTCTTATATTCAGGAGAAAACCCTGGATAAGGCTTTGTATCTGGAAGACATCGGTGGTGAAGGACGTAACAGTTTTTATTTGCCCGAGCGCGCTGATTTTACACTGGTTATTTTTGAGCCGCAAACTCTTAGAATAAGAAATGTTAGTGGGGCTTCCGTATCTCGTTTTATAGAACAGAATTCGGCCATTATTAATATGACCATCTACCCTGAACCTTAATAATAAATTTATGCACCTAAGATTTCTACTCACATTCGCGCTTTTAGCGAGTTTACTTATTGCTTGTAAAAAAGAAGCAGGTCCCGACGAGATTATATTGAAAAGCTACGGGACGATCAAATATCATTTAACAGATAACGAGGGTAAGCCTGTTACTGATGCAACCGTCAAGCTTTTTCAGCGCTTTGGTAACGAAAATATGCAGCTTTATGAAAAGAGAACGGATGCGAACGGCTTGGTGGATTTTGATAAGCTGAACCATGGAACTTATGGCGTATCAACTGAAAAAGCAATGGTGGGAGCCGCCGAATATGTAGTTAACCATACGTTTCAAGTTAACTCAGGTGTGGACACAACCATGACGACGGATATCACAAGCTTTGGTAACGATATTACGATCTTCGCATACGAGACTGATTATTGGAATACAGATCGCCGTGACCCATTGGCTAACTATGGTGTGGTAACAATTCAATCTTACCTAGGCGGATTTAATGAATACCAAGTAACGCCTGAACTGGAGAGGTTGGCATTTGCAATCGGTTACACAGATAATAATGGAAAATTGTTAATTAAAAGAGTGCCTGCTGCTTTTCCATACACCTTTTATATCTTCGATAGATCGACGAAAAAAATCATTGGTTCTTCAATTATCTCAACCGGTGGATGGGGTCATAATATAGACTTGGATTTACCTATTTATAAAAATTAATCTTACTGAATATGATATACAACTACCTTTCTAAGATAAGACTTGGATGTTTATTATTTCTCTTTTCGCTGATGCTCGCTTCCTGTTCTAAGGATGAATTGACGGAGGTATACCTTAAAACGAGTGGAAACTTGCAGTTGAAAGTAATTGCTCCGGATGGTAAAGGCCTGCCTCAGGTGCCTGTTAAATTTGTACAGTATTATGAGGGTGGGATGACCCCAGGTTTACGCAACGATACAACTAATGCGGAGGGCCTAATTGAATATGGAGAGGTGAATGCGGCAACATATGGCTTTTCAACGCCAGAATTTACTTACGGAAAAAAAAGGTATATAATTGACGGAAATGCACAGGTGGTGGGCGGTATTGATAAGGTAGCAGAATTAAAGTTAGCAGATTATACGACGAGGCTCACGGTGAAAGTGCAGCAATCGTACAGTGACACAACAGGGGTTGCAAACCAAGATGTATTAGTAGGTGCCAATGCTTGGCAATTTGCTAATGATGTACAGGCTATGATGGACGCGACTGCGATGGTAGGTAAAACAAATGAGAAAGGTCTGATCGAGTTTGATGTGCCTACAAGAATATACCATTGGATTGTGCTTTTTGATGCCACCAATTTATACATTAGAAATCATTACGAGATGACTTTTGGCATAGAATCGAAAAAGGAGTATGTCACTTTTGTTGCTGATCCATATTGGAATTAGGAGTTTTTGTCCGGGTCATATAGCTATGGAAGGGTAGGATACCTTGCTTAACCGCGAGTTCGTTGTACTTGTTCTGATTTCCTGTTTGGCCGCATTTCCTATCGCATGGTGGGTGATGAACGACTGGTCGCAAGACCTAACGCCGTATCTGGGTATATTTAACATATTGTGGCGAAATTGAAGAAAGGTAATGTGCCCTATCAAATCAATTCTTAGTCTTAAAATTATGTAAGCTTTTCCTAAAACTACATAATATTATACTTCGATTATGGCGTAGCTTAACTGGTATCTTTTCGGGAAAAATCTCAAATGCAACGCTTTCTGCAGTTGGGCTATCTAATAATATACGTACTGTAACGGACTTTGCAAATGCTTTTCTCCTATAATCTATAATTTTCTAAAGGCAAATAATTTGTAATTGATACCTGGTTGCGGTAAACAAAAAGTCATTTTTCTTCAAATCATGTTTTATCCATCTGTTAATTGTATAAGTCTGGAGCGAGTCTGTGGTGTTTTTCTTAAATTCGTGTAATTTCAATAAATACAGCGAAACATGGAATATAGATTTTTAGGCGGGTCGGGACTTCAAGTGCCGGTTTTAAGTTTTGGAACAGCTACTTTTGGTGGCGGTAATGATTTTTTTAAGGCTTGGGGAAGTACGCAGGTGGAAGAAGCCAAACGGCTGATCGAGATATGCCTTGACGCGGGTGTGAATTTGTTTGATACCGCTGATATCTATTCGGACGGACTTGCCGAAGAAGTGCTTGGGAATGCCATTGCCGGGAAACAACGCGATCAATACCTGTTGTCTACAAAAACTACTTTTACTTTTGGAAAGAGTCCTAATAACCAAGGCTCTTCGAGATTTCATATCTTAAGACAGATAGAAGGTAGCTTAAAGCGACTGAAGACGGATTATATCGATATTTATCATATGCATGGCTTTGATGGGGTGACACCAGTAGAAGAGACCTTAAGGACATTGGACGATTTGGTGCAGAGTGGAAAAGTGCGTTACCTGGCGGCCTCTAATTTTTCGGGTTGGCATTTGATGAAATCATTGGGGATTTCTGAAAAATATGGTTGGAATAAATATGTGGCACATCAGGTATACTATTCGCTAGCAAACCGCGAGTATGAGTGGGAATTGATGCCTTTGGGGTTAGATCAGAAAGTCGGCGCCATTGTTTGGTCACCTTTGTCTGCGGGCAGGTTGGGTGGCAAATATGGTCGGAACAAACCGATCCCAAAGGATAGCCGGGTGTCGCAGGGGGGAAGTCCGGTACCGGAAATGGTGCTGAACGAAGAAGTTTTCTATAATACCATCGATGCCTTGCAGGAGATTGCCGAAGAAACCGGAAAAAGTGTTGCACAGGTAGCCTTGAATTGGTTGTTACAGCGTCCTACGGTTTCTAGCATTATTGTTGGAGCCAGAAATGAAAAACAATTAAAGGAAAATCTCGGTGCCATTGGTTGGAACTTGTCCAGCGACCAGGTGAAAAAATTGGATGCGGTGAGTGTTGTGCCGCCTATTTATCCATATTGGCATCAATGGCAGAATAAAACTTTAAATCCGACGCCGGATTTTTACCGGAATGCTTAGCGAGGCACTTATTTTCTCTTTATTGGCGATTTGTATTTCTTGCCTCGGTTTATTTGGGATTGCTTTCTATGTCGCTGAAACACGTGTCAAGGAAATTGGTATACGTAAGGTATTGGGCGCGTCTGTTGCAGGGATCAGCGCCATGCTGTCCAAAGATTTCATTAAACTGGTTGTTATTGCCATTTTATTGGCCTCACCGAGGTCTTGATAACAAGATCAGACGAGGGAGTGCGGAGATTATTGCTTTTATTTCCCGCATAATTTGCGGAGAATGTATATATATCAGTTTCATGCCTGGCCCAATTTTATCTGGGATACGGATGAGCTGTCAGCAATAGCGCATCTTTGGTTTGTAACCTTACATCCCTTTGAAGATGGTAATGGTCGAATATCTCGTGCGATAGCAGATATGCAATTGGCTAGAGCTGATGGAGTTCCGGAACGTTTTTATAGCATGTCTGCTCAAATTAGGAAGGAGCGTAATAAATACTATACCATATTGGAGCGAACACAATCTGGCGATTTGGATATTACCGAGTGGCTAAAATGGTTTATTGAATGTCTGGGGCGTGCAATAGACGCTTCGGATATTGTCTTAAATTCCGTGAAGAGAAAGGCTAAGTTGTGGATGTTGCCCGTGTCTCAAACATTTAATGATAGGCAGCGGATGATGTTAAACAAATTGTTGGAAGGATTTGAGGGAAAACTGACTTCTTCCAAATGGGCAAAAATTGCTAAATGTTCACAAGATACTGCTACGCGGGATATACAAGATCTCATAGCAAAGGGTATTCTGGTTAAGGATGAAGCAGGGGGAAGGAGTACAAATAAATTACCTTTTAGCATTTTGATCATACGTCTCCTGACCTTGGAATCGTTCTCACTGGAACAGCCTAACATATCATGCATCGATCTACTACACTTTCAACGAAGTAGAAGCCATTCAATTTGCTTATCGGCCATAAGGAGGCAATGTTGTAAAGATAGACGATACATCATGGTTCATCTTTGTGAATATAAAAATGAATTACCTCGTACTCTGTAGTAAATAAATGGCTAAAGCGATCGCCAAAATTATCAGGGCAATCGTAATATAGAGGAATATCCTGGATGAAGGTTTAAACTGACCGGCCAACAGCTGTGATTGGGTAGTTTTGAACCGATAATAAGCAAGCACAGCCATAATCATACCGGCAACAACTAACGCTATACCAATAATGGCTGAATACCCGTGGTTTGGAATGCGCACATCTGTATCAATTATCAGCGCAAGCTGCTTGATAAATAAGGAGAATTTTACCACAACGAAACCTAAGCCAATAGTGGCAATGCAGGTGCGTATCCAGGCTAAAAAGGTTCGTTCATTGGCCAGATGATCATTCGGAATAGGCTTTCTTTCATTTTCCATGTATAGAAGTTTTTTAGAAAACAGATTAAGAGGCGAGCTGTTTGAAAAAAACAGCTCGCAGTAATAGACAATGTTTTTATTCGACGGTGCTGCCTTCCTTTACCTCGTCGTTTGCATGTAATAAGATCCGGTCATTAGCCTTTAGGTTACCGAAAACTTCTACCGAATCGTTGGCGGCGATGCCTTCTTTTACATCTACAAAGATGGCTTTCTGGTCGGTTACCTTGACAATATACTGCCTTTCTGTTGAACGTACCACACTGTGATTGGGCACCAGCAGGGAGCTTGCTCCTGATAATAAGGGGATGCTTACTTCACAATACATGCCGGGTTTGAGGCGCTGATCTGTATTGATGACGTCTATTTCAATGGCTTCTGACTGCGTTGAACCGAGCATATTGGCCGAGCGACTGATCTTACCTTGGTAGCGCTTACCTGGCTGGCTATTGAAGATGTAGGATACAGGTTTGCTGAGATCAACTTTATCTACATAGTTCTCCGGGATATGGACCTCGAGTCGCAGCTTGGCGATATCTTGTAGAATGAACATGGGCTGTTCGTTGCTTTTTCCTGGGCCTACCAGCGCTCCGGAAGAGACATTCCGTTGCACCACCATGCCGCTAAAAGGGGCGTGGATGCTGAGATAAGATTGTACCATCTTCATGGCTTCTACATTCGATTTTTCTGACATGGCAACGGCCTCATCACCTTTCATTTTTGATAGGGCATTGTCTAAATCGAGCGGCGATACAGCCCCTTCTTCCAAAGAGGCTTCCTTAAGCCGTCGGTATTTTTCCCTGCTGGCATTGGCGGCTTCGTTTGCTTGGATATAACGCGAGTTGGCTGATTGTAGCTGTGATAACATTTCCGGTGCTTCTAACACTACCATCAATTGACCTTTTTCTACGATGCTGCCACGGTCTACAAAAATCTGATTGACAAAACTATTGACTTTGGCGAATATGTTGACTTCGTTGAAGGGTTTAAGCTGTCCGGGAAGACGCACGGAACTGGCGAGCGACTTTTCGGTTACTTGCCCTATTTCATAACCGCTTTTTGTTTGCTGTCCTTCTTTTTGAGCCGAGAGGTTAACAGGTTTATTTTGACCTCCACATGCCGCTGCGAGCAGAGCAAAGGAAAGGATATAAAGTTGTTTGTTCATCGTTAATTGTTATGAATGATGTTTGTTACTAATGGATTACTTGGTTTATGTGCATTGTCAATTGCGTTGGGAAGCAAGGAAGGAGATTGAAATCCGGCCTTCCCTTTAGCCCAGGCAAATACGAGCGGAAGAATAAAGAGTACCGCAAAGGTGGATGCAAAGAGCCCCCCAATGACGGCGCGTCCTAAAGGCGCTGCTTGCTCTCCGGCCTCACCCATACCCATTGCCATGGGGATCATGCCTGCAATCATGGCCAAACTGGTCATCATAATCGGCCGAAGGCGTGTAGAAGCACTAAACAGGGCAGCCGTTTCTGCATGTTGATGATGCAAACGGAGTTGTTCTGCATTAGAAACAATAAGTATTGCGTTGGCTACCGAAACACCCGTTGACATGATCATGCCCATATAGGATTGAAGGTTAAGGGTAGATCCGCTCAGGAGTAGAAATACCAGTGAACCGAGCACCACTGCCGGAATAGTGGCAAGGGCGGTGAGCGAAAGTTTTGCCGACTGGTAATTGGCCGCGAGTAACAGGAAGATAACCAGAATGGCAAACCCTAAGCCTAATTGTAAACTTTGAAGGGTTTCGTTCAACAGTGTTGCCATCCCCTTCAATTCTACGGTTACGCCCCGCGGTGGTGCTTCGAACTGATCGAGTACCTGCTGTACCTGTGCGGTGGCCGATCCTAAATCGATACGGTGCAGATTAGCCATAACGGTGAGGTACCGGCGCGGGCCCTGCCGGTCGAATTCCCCCGCTTCATAGGACGTGTTAAAGGAGGCAATATCTCCTAAGGTGGGCGACCGCTGGCCTTTTACCAACGAAATTTCACGCAGCTCATCCATGGTATTCATTACATATTCGGGAACTTGTACCTGCACTTGATAGGTGTAAGTGTTTTTCTCATCAAGCCATTGTATTTTCTCGGTAAAACGGCTCGATGAGGTACTGGCGGTAACGGAACGGGCAATATCAGTCATTTTGAGCCCGAGCTGGGCAGCTTTCAGCCGATCGATGTGGATGGAAACAGTTGGTATCTTCAGGGGCTGTGCAATTTGGACATCCCGGAGGTCGTTAATTTGTTTCATGCCTGCTTCTACCTTGCGTGCGTAAGCTTTCAACTGATCCATATCTTTTCCGGCTATTCTTACCTCAATGGGTGTGGCAGCTCCTTGGCTCATAATCTTCTCCGTCATATCGATTGGTTCAAAATTGACCCGTAGATTGGGAAGTTTATAAGCTATGTTTTGCCGAAGGGCGTCTTTTAACTCGTCAGTATTGATGTGGTATCCTTTTTTCAGGTTCACTTGAATGACGGCTTCATGTGTGCCGGTATTGAAGACGTACAGGTTGCTGACGCCGTAGCTGCTGGGCACTATACCTACGTAGGCTGACGTGATGGCTACCTGCCCGTTTACAGTACTGTCGATAATGGCGAGTACTTGCTTTACTTTTTCTTCGGTTCGCTCCAAACGGGTACCGTCGGGCTCTTTGATCCGTAGCTGAAATTGACCATTATTTAATTTTGGCATCATGTCTTTGCCGATATACATAAAAGCGAAAGCCGTGAGCAGTATCGTGCTGGTGAGATAAACGAAGGTAGTAATACGCTTTCTTTTCATCAGACCTCTTAAAATGTGGAGATACTTTTTCTGTATCCTCTCAAAGAGCGATGTATGCGTGGATGCTGTTTTGATATGGTCTTTTAATAACCAGTTGGCTAATATGGGCACCAGTGTTTGTGCCATGATGTAAGAGGCTATCATGGTCAGCCCAATGGCTAACGACAGCGGCAGGAACATGGCCTTCGGGATGCCTTCCATAAGAAAGGATGGTGCAAAGACCGCCAGAATACACAGCAAGATGAGAAATAGAGGAAGCGCAATTTCCTTGCACGCATCGTAGATTGCTAAGCGCTTTGGCTTGCCTGCCTCTTGATGCTGGTGGATACTTTCTATCGTGACCGTGGCTTGATCAACCAATATACCGATAGCTAAGGCTAACCCGCTTAAGGTCATGATATTGATGGTTTGATTAAAGAGGCTAAGCAAGAGCACGCCAATGAGCACCGAGACCGGAATGGTTATGACGACAATTAGACTGCTTCGCCAGTCTTTCAAAAAGAGCAACACCATGAGGCCGGTTAAGAGCGCACCGAGCCCGCCTTCGGTAAGTAGGCTCTCTACCGAATTCATCACTGCTACGGATTGATCAAATTCGTAAGAAATGGTAACGTCCTCCGGTAGGAGGCTCTGTATCTCGGGTATTTTCTCTTTCAGGCCTTTTACAACCGACCAGGTAGAAGCATCGGCGGTTTTTACAGCCGGTATGTACACAGAACGGCGACCGTTAATAAGGGCATAGCTCACGGTTACATCGGACGCGTCTGCCACGCGTGCCACATCTTTGATATAAATAGGGACACCGTCTTTGGTAACCACAGGAATATTACCGAATTCGTCTACATCTTTTATGAGAGAATTGATGGTGGTAACATACATATTGTTGTCCATGCGCAGGTTTCCCGAAGGGGACATGACGTTAAATGCGGCGAGCGCCTGTACCACCTCATCGGGTGTTAGGTTGTAACTGCGCAATTTGTTGGGGTTCACGCTGATGGTAATGGTTCTGGAGTTGGCACCAAATGGAGGAGGAGCGGAAAGTCCGGAAACAGCGGAGAAGCTTGGTCTTACCAGGGTGCTGGCCATATCGTAGATTTCTTTTAGACTACGATTTTTTGACGAGAGCACGAGTTGCCCTACAGGCAGCGATGATGCATCGAAGCGCACTACTTGCGGAGGCAAAGCACCAGGTGGAAAGAATTTCATAGCACGGTTTACCTGCAGCGCTACCTGGGCAGAGGCTTCGGCCATGTCGGTTTGTTCGTAGAAACTGAGCTTGAGCAAGGTAAGGCCCTGAATATTTTTGGCGCTGATGTTTTTGATACCGGTAACATACAGAAACTGGTCTTGAAGACGGGAGGAAAAGAAACCCTCCATCTGCTTCGGCGACATCCCGCCGTACGACTCGATGACATAAATAGTAGGCGAGTTGAGCCTCGGGAAAATATCGATGGGGATTTTGGTGGCCGCTATGATGGAGAATATCAATAGACTGACGGTAAAGATAATAACCGAAATAGGCCTTTTTAATGCGTTTGTTACTAATGACATGCGATAGATCAATTAAAGAGGTGAAGAAATGGGTCGACGTTGTTCTGCGCAATAACCTGGTGAAACAGTGCTAGGTAGTAATTGTATTTCGCTGTTACGTAGTCGGTTTCAGCTCGATAAAGCATGTTTTGCGCAACATTCAGCTCTACAATATCTGTTAGCCCGTTTTTATACAAAGAAAACTTCTGCCGATAGGCAGCATTAGCTGCTTTTACCTGTCGCGGTATTTCACCCAAACGCTCTTCGGAAGCACTTACTTCGGCCTTCGCCTGTAGAATGTTGGTTTGCATGTTCACCTGTTCTTCGGCTAGCTTTTTGTTGGCACGCACTGTTTGCCTTTCGGTAAGGGCTAGATCGAGCCGCTGCCGGCGCCTGTCAAACAAATTGTAGCTGATACCTAAGCCTACCAGGTAGTTGCTGCGCTGCATGCCGATACCTCGGTTAAGTGGAAGGAATTCATCGACACTGTTAACGCTGCTGGCACGTCCCCATACAGCTGCCGACAGAAAAAGCTTTGGAAGATAACTTTTACGTACCAGCTCTTCTTTGAGCTTTTGATTGTCAACAATGGATCGATAGTAGCTAATGAGCGGATGCTGATTTGTTTGCTGTAGCTTTGAAGGTAAGGTGGTGATTTGCTCGAACAGCACATGTTCGGCTGCGGTATCGGGAATAACCTGCTGTGCCTGGAGTCCACTCACTGCAGCGATCCTTATTTTAAGCTGGTTCTCTTGGTTCTTAAGATCAATTTGCTGTAGCCTGGCCCGTGAAAGCTCCGCTTCTGCCATACTGGTATCAACACCGGCACGAATACCACTCTTGGCTAATGCTAAGATAGAACGATGTATTTCAATATTCCGTTCGATGTTTCGCTGTTGTATAACTGATAAGTCATTTAGCTTCAGGAGTTGAAGGTAACTGTAAATGGTAAATGATTGCAAATCGAATTGCGCTTGGGTGAACTTGTTGGCTTCTACGGTTAAGTCCCCTTCCGCAAGGGCGCGTTGTGCCCGATAGGCACCAAAATTGGCGAATTCCCACTGAAAGGCAGCAATGCCCAAACTGGAGCTGACGGCGTGGTATTCGCTGTTTTCACGTACACCGCGATTATTGGTGGGCACGATACCAAAGCCAAAATATGGGCCTGCAACGTTGTTGTTAGATCCTAGATCTGTTTGGTAAGATAAGTGGAGATCTGGTGAGCGGTTATTCGCTGTTTTCTTTATCTGACTCTCCCGAATGGCTAAAGTTGCCGCATCTGTTTGTAAGGAGGGGGCATGTTGTTTCACGAGCTGCAATAGCTGGTGAAGTGTAATGGGGGCAGGCTTCTCCTGGCCATAGCAAAGCAGTATGCTACATAGCATGCTATAGCCAAGCAATGAAAAATGCTTGAGCATATGTACGTTGTTTTAGTATGAATGAGAGATGTTAAGGTGATTGCCCTGACGGAGGCTTCACCTACTGAAAAAATAAAGTGGAATGGGGGCGCATCATAGCGCTAACTGCTCGAAAATGAGGTATTGTTTAGTGGGCCAAAACCGATAGATTGAACATTGCCGTAACTGAACTAGCCAGTTGGCTAGCTGGTCTGTATAGCGTTTAAGGTATTGTAAAAGATAACCAAAGAGTAGGGGTAGTAAGCTAGTTTTTCCGCTTTGCATTGCAATATCATTCTCGCAAAGCATATCATCAAAATACTCTTGCTTGCGCTTACTGAATGATTTTATAATAGTAATTAGCTCATTAGAAGATAGGGGTTGTGCTTTAGCATACAGATGAAAACCAACTATTGGCTTCACTGAAAATAATAATGCTATCGTTAGCAAAAGAAGTTTTGAAAAGATGTTCTTTGGCATGTTGATCGGCGCTAATACTATTTGCTACGGCCAAAGATAAGTATCCTGAAATAAATTGCGTAATATATTAGAAAAATATAATATCAAATTTCCTATCGCATGGTGGGTGATGGATGACTGGCTAGGTAATTATGAGTACCGTACGGAGCTGCGCTGGTGGGTATTTGCTTTGGTCGGGTTAGGCGCATCGATCATAGCACTTTTTACCGTGAGTTCACAGGCTATTAAAACTGCCCTTGTGAATCCGACAAAGAGTCTTCGAGAAGACTGACCAACAGTAAAGTAGCCCCTTAAGGGTACGTAACTTTTGTTGGCAAATCCATGTTGGAGCAATTGGCTTACACCTGAGAGCCGATAACCAGGGTCAAGTGGATGTTCCTGATGCTCTTCTTTGGTACCAGTTCTCTAATTGGATTTCTTCCAATTTGTTGAAATGTTTAGTATTGTCAGTTACTAATATCAATCCATACTCAATTGCTGTTACACCAATAAGTAGGTCAAAATCATCGTGATGAGGTGTCCCTAATTTGCGAAGTCGAACTTTTTCTTTTGCATAACGATTGATAGCTCCGAATATTGGAACGATTGACAGCCCATTAATGAAGTCGTCAACTGCTTTATGTGATTTTTTTTGGATTGTTGCTATTTTCGGCACCATAACGTAGCTCGGCTACAGTTACTTCGGAGATGAAAAAATTGCTTCTGCCTTTTTCTCTAATAATTCGAGCTAAATCCAGTTTTCCACGTAAATAGAAAACGCATATACTCGTGTCTAACAGGTACTGCATTAGAAACTAATGTCTTTTTTGCGAAATTTCCTTGCTGATCTGATTTCGTCGACTAAAGTCTCCGCCTCTTCACTAGCAGAAAATGCACCAAACGATTTGTAAAAAGCCGTTTCTTTTGTGTCTTTGTTTTTTCTTATTGATTTAGTAAGGCTTTCTATCAGCTCCAACTTAGTAACAGCATCTAAACCATCAAACAGATTGGAATAACTCTTTACGATATGCTTGGAAACAGTGGACATATATACTTTTTTAACTAAATCAAAGATAATGAAAAGTATTCATTACACGAAATGCTGGTAAATAAGACCAAAACAAAAGCGTTAAAGTAATTTTTGACACGAAGGTTTTTTCCATCCCTATTTTGATAGCTATGTTGGGCTTCCAAAAACCTAAACTTTTTCCTGTCTCATACCCTTAAGAATACGGGCCCTATGTTGGATGCCCCATTCGGCAATGACTTGCGTTAATTGCTTTAATGACTCTCCGTACTCCGTAATCTCGTAGGCTACGGAAACAGGCGACGTGGCTAAAACATTTCGTTTGATCAATCCGTTAACTTCGAGCTCTTTTAACTCGCGGCTCAACATTTTGCCGGAGATGCCTCGAACCTTTTTCAATAGCTCGGAATAGCGCATGGGGTGGTAGCACAGGCAGGCGATAATAAGCACCTTCCACTTGCCGCCTAAGATTTCCATAGTATCATAGATGGCCAATACGGTCTGGCTACATTCTTCTATTAGTTGATCTTCTGATTTCATTGTCGTCCCTTGGTTACCCAAATGTCACTGTTACTTTTTGTCACTTGGTGTCAAATTTAAATATTTCTCCTATACCTTTGCATCACAAAACATAAAAAATTATACAATGGAACTGATTAATCATTTAAAATGGCGTTACGCCACCAAAAAATATAATACAGAAAAAGTTAGCGAAGAGAAAGTTAATCAAATTTTAGAAGCCATCAACCTAACCGCTTCATCATGCGGAATACAGCCCTATCGGGTTTTGGTGATTTCCAACCCGGAGATAAGGGCTCAATTGGGTGCAGGTTCTTTTAACGGGCAGATTGTAAATTCTTCTCATTTATTGGTGTTTGCAGCTTTCAATGAGATCTCTATAACATATATTGAAGAATATATAAAAATGGCTGAAAAACAACGGAATTTACCCGAAGGTGGAATGGATGAATTCAGCAAAAAACTGACTGGCTATTTCAGTGCGAATACACAGGAAGCAAATGCGATTTGGGCTAATAAACAGGCTTATATCGGATTGGGTACGGCTTTGGCTGCGGCTGCGGAGTTGAAAATAGATACTACACCAATGGAGGGCTTTGATGCACAGCAATTTGATGAGATTTTAGGGTTAAAGGCGAAGGGATTGCATGCAGTAGTGCTGCTCTCCTTGGGCTATCGTGATACCGAAAATGACTACTTTGCCAATCTGGCAAAAGTAAGGTTACCAATCGAAGAATTCTCAGCTTTTGTGGGATAAAAAAATCAATGTGATGTTTTGAGTTTGTATTGAAGAGGGGATTGCCTCAATACGCTATAGCTATAGTATCCTAATAAAAAAACTTTTTACCATATGGTAAGCGGATTCCCCGTAATAAGTTCGAAATTTAACATATGAAAGAGTTTATCAATTACGTATTGCAGTTTGGGAATTTGAACAAGCAGCAAACTGATTTCATTCTGAGCAAAGCAAAAACACTGGAGCTTCATAAGGACGACTATTTTTCTGAAGCCGGAAAGATCCCCAAGCACGTCGGATTTCTTCTTGAAGGTGTTATTCGTTTCTGCTACTACAACAACAAAGGCGAAGAGATCACGCATTCATTCATTGACGAGAACAATTTTGTTTCGGATCAACAAAAGTTTGAGGCACAAATGGTAGCTTCCGACTATGTACAAGCAGTTACCCATTGTAAATTGCTTGTCTTTTCAAAGAAAGATTGGGACGAGATCGGAAATACAATTGTTGGCTGGGACGCTATTATAGGTCTGATCACAAAAAATTGTTTGTTAAAAGCAATTGAAAGAAGGAGCCCGCTGGTTTCAGAAGATGCTACCACACGTTATTTATCGTTCATTGAACAGTTTCCCGGCCTTGTTAATCGTGTGCCGCTTTCTCATGTAGCTTCTTATCTGGGAATCACCCAACAATCATTAAGCAGAATAAGAAGAAATATCCGTTGAGATTACGAGTTTGTTTAAACTTTTTACCAAATGGTAAATGCATCCCATTTCTGGATACCGACCTTTGTATCATTAATTAAATAGATAAAAAAATGAGCAAAAAAGTCGTATTAATTACGGGAACAAATAGTGGATTTGGATGGCTTACAGCTAATAGCTTAGCTGCTTCGGGGCATAAAGTGTATGCTACCATGAGAGACATTAATGGAAAGAATGCTGATAGGGCAAAAGCCCTATCACAGGTAGCAAATGTAACCGTTTTAGATGTCACATTAACAGATGAAACAAGTGTTAAGAACGCTTTTGACACGGTTATAACGAAGGAAGGGACCATCGATGTGTTGGTAAACAATGCAGGTGTTGCAATGTTCGGTGTGGCTGAAACTGCTACCCCGACCGATGTGCAATGGATGTTTGATGTCAATGTGATCGCCCCTTGGAGATTGATGAAATTGGCTCTACCTTTTATGCGTAAACAATCGGAAGGGTTGATCATCAATGTTTCGAGCGGGTGGGGTAGATTCTCTCCTCCTTTTTCTGCAGTATATGGTGCTTCAAAATTCGCGTTGGAAGGTTTAAGCGAAGGTTTGCATTATGAAGTAAAACCCTTAGGCATCGATGTAGCCATTATTCAACCCGGCGCTTTTCCTACTGAGATGTCCCAAAAGATTCAATCTGGTTCTGACGCATCAGTTATTGATGATTATAAAGTGATTGCTGATATTCCCAATAAAATGTTTACCGCCATTGGTCAAATGTTTGAAACTGCAAATCCAAATCCACAAGAGATTGCAGACGCAGTAGTAAAACTGATCAATTTGCCTAAAGGACAGCGGCCATTAAGAACAGTGGTTGACCCAAGTACAGGGGAAATTATCAAAGCGGCTAACGATGCTGTAAGAGTTGAATATACAAAGGTTTTAGCAGCATTTGGAATGAAAGAGCTGTTGGGTTCGCAAGTATAAAAGCTTGATGTTTGCAGCGGAAGCTTTTATGGACCTCACCGATCGCGAGTAGGCAAACAGTGCGCAACGTAAAGTCTAATTCTGTGAATAGTATACGGAATGAGTGATAGCGAATTCCTATCTTAGCACATATGGAAGAAATGCTTCGGCGACATATAGAGCAGGTAGTACGCCTGAGCGATGAGGAATATGCCTTTGTGCGGCAGCACTTCAGCATAAAATATGGTAAGAAAGGTGGATTGCTGATTGACAAGAGCGAACCGGTGCGCTATGTATACTTGGTCATATCCGGTTTGCTTAAGCTGGTCTATCATGACAAAACGGGCCGCGAACATATCATTTCTTTCGCAATGGAAGACTGGTGGGAGACCGATTATCCGGCTTGGTTTTCCCGGCAGCCAGCGTCACTGAGCTTACAGTGTATTGAAGATACACAGGTATACTGCCTTTCATTGGACAGCTACCAAACCATTTGTGCCAAGTTACAAAAAATGGAGCATTTTTTCCTGCAGAAAGCGAACAGGGGGCACATGGCTTCTCAGGAGCGCATCCTTTCATTCCTCACGGCTACCCCACGTGAAAGGTATGAGCAGGTGTTGCGCAAACAGCCTACATTGCTACAACGCGTGCCTAAGGTGCTACTGGCTGCTTATCTAGGTGTATCTCGTGAAACCCTTAGCAGGCTATGGCGTAATAATAATAGAACGGCTGGCTAATCTGTCAAATGTGATCCAAGTCACACCTCATCGCATACAATTTTCTCATTTTTGTCAGGACAGAAAACAAAAAAATCATGGAAAAAAGAGTGATCAATCCCTGGACTTGGCAGGACGAACTTAGCTACGTACAGGCCGTAGAAGTGAAAAAGACAGAAGGAACATTGTACGTTGCCGGGCAGGCAGCGGTACATGCCGATGGCACATCCAGCAATGCGGATATGCGTACTCAGCTTGGGTTGGCGATACAGAACCTTGAAACCGTAATCAGTGAAGCAGGTTATGAGTGCCGTAATATCGTTAGGCTGACGGTTTACACAACTTCCTCTGAAGAGTTTATCAAAAATTGTTTTGACATATTCAAAGATTTCGTAGCAAGACACGGAATGAAACAGGCGGTTACGTTGCTGCAAGTGGTTGCGCTGAACGAGACGTTGAATGTAGAGCTGGAAGCCACCGTGGTAAAATAGGAGTGATCGCTCCTTTTTTGAAGACATCATCGAAACCGCCTTGTATGTGTTAGACTGACCGAGGAATGATCTCCGTTTTGGCTTCAAAGAAACAAGGGATAAAATCAACGTTTATCCCTTGTTTGTTATGTCTACAAATTGACACCCTGCATGCCGGTTGCGTCATACCGCGCGCCTGTTTCGACTCCTAATGGTATGATGGTTTCCAGTCTGGCAAGGCCTTCTGCTGTAAGTACTACTTAGGTAGCGGCACCGGTACCGAATTATTAGCTGCGTTAAGTAAATCCCTATCATATATCCCATGTTTTAGTATTTTTTCTGAACCGTCTGAAGTAATTCATGCGGATATTCCAGCGCTATCTTGCTAGCATCGTCCAGCTCGCTGAGGTGGTTTTGCAACAGCTTCAAATGGATAGATGCTAACGATGGAAGGAGTTGTTCGGTGGTTCTGGCTCCCAGAATAGGAAATACATTTTTGCTCAATACCCAGGCAAGTGCCACCTGAGATAGGCTCGAGTCGGTTTCCACTGCGATTGTTTCGAGTATATCAATGGTCACATTTGTCCGATCATCGTCGTCGCTTTCGCCAATAGATGCACTTAAACGGCCGGGCGAACCCTTACGATATTTACCTGTTAATAATCCTCCGGCCAGTGGAGAATAAGCCATGACTCCCAAACCGAAATGTTTAGCCATTGGAGCAAGCTCTCGTTCTGAGGCCCTTTGTGTGAGGTTATATTCGTACTGGAGCGCTGTTAATCGAATCTCTTTGGCGATGATGGCAACTTTCCAAGCAGGGAAATTAGCCAATCCGGCATAGAGAATTTTACCCGATTTGACTAGGTCTTCCAAACCGCGGGCAATTTCCTCAAGCGGTGTAATGCCATCATCATAGTGCGGCATGTAAATATCAATGAAATCGGTTCCAAGACGCTTAAGACTGCCTTCTATAGCTTGATGCATAGATTTACGGTGATTTCCGAAGTTGGCCACCGCGGGCTCTTTCAGTGCAGATCTGGTGTATTTCGTGCATAAGATAAAGTCGTGCCGCTTTTTGCTAACGAATTTTCCTACAATCTCTTCGGCTTCGCCCTGCTGATACAAATCTGCTATATCGATAAAGTTACCACCGGCATTGACATAGGTGGAAAGCATTGCGATCGCATCTGTATATGTTGATCCATAGCCTGAGCGGTTTCCGAGCATTGCTCCACCCATAATCAATTGACTCACGGGTAATCCACTTTGTGTTCCAAATAATTGATATTTCATCTGTTTGCTTTTTTGCTTGTTATCCGCCAAAGTAAACTACAGACAAAATTTAAATCAAGTAGGGCTAAATTTAGCCGTATTGGCTTTGACATGGAGATGACTTATATTTGTCAAATGTATGAACGTAAACTCCCTGTTCGATTAGAATGCGGGCTTCATCTTTTCATGGAAATCATGAGCGGAAAATGGAAGATTAACCTGATATGGTGCATACATCAGGGAATTAATCGACCAGGAGAGCTGCATCGCACTTTGCCCAATGCTTCACGCAGACTTTTAGATGATCAGCTGGCGCAACTGGTGGCGCATGGGATGCTCGTCAAGAAGGTGTTTGATGTGAAACCGTTTAAAGTGGAATATGCGCTGACTCCTTTGGGACAAACCTTGATTCCTGTGATCGAAAATACGGCTAGATGGGGTGAATCATATCGTAGTGAATTGGAAGAAAAAATACAGAAAAATCCCAGTTTTAGGGGAGAAAGAAGTTAAGAAAGTAAAAAAGCTGTAACAGCTTTCAAGCCTTTAATCATCCCAATAGTCTTCATCATTTATCATCCTTTTCGTGACGTTGTGCAGCTTGCAGCAAAACTTCTTTCTTTTCGTATTTGTTTAAAATAAATTTGAAGATGTGTTACCGTAAAAATGTAGCTTTACGGGTTACCTTAAAAGCAAGAAAAGGACATCTTTTAAAAGATAATTTATAATGAGGAAATGTAAAGAATTTATGAAGATAAAACTAATCGTTGCTATTTCTGTCCTGATGATATTCGCATCCTGTACATCACAACGGGCGGTTGATTTAAGGGATGAAATTACGGCCAATGACGAACAGCTGAAAAATATCATGGTCAGCAAAGGGAGTGCAGAAGAAGAAAAATTGAATTGTTTGATAAATAAGGATTTTGAGGGGGCATTAGGGGCGATTGATAAACAGGAACAGCAATTTGACTCCTTGATAAAAAAGACTGCAGCCTTTTCAGTAGAAGGGGTGAAAGGGGGAGATTCGTTAAAGGTAGCGGCCATTAATTATTACCAAGCGCTAAAGATTTTACATATGGCCGACCGTGAGGAAATTGCTCAACAAGTAATCACCTATAACGATGATACCGCAATGGTCAGGAGAGCGCAGGACAAAATGCTGGAGTTATCAAAGCAAAAACAGACTTTATTCCAGCAAGTATATGACAAAGACGAAAAAATGCAAACGGCACTCGGTCGTTTCGATAAGGAAAATGGTTTGTAAAGGCATAACGAAGTCTGTGCAGCTTGATATTTGCTTCGGTTTATTCATTATTGCCTGTTCAAAAGGTATTCATCAGCTCGGCGCAGAACGCCCCGGTTGGATCCAAGCGAAAGCGACAATAAAATACTTTAAACCGTTAAATACTGACTTAAATACCTTGCTGTTGCAGCAGTTTTATTTTTCAGTAGTTCCTGCACGGTTCCTTCAAACACAATTTCACCACCGTATTTTCCGGCTCCAGGCCCTATATCAATGATCCAGTCTGCTTGGGCAATAATGTCGAGGTTATGCTCAATTACAATAAGTGTATTGTGTTGATCAACCAGACGGTTCAGAAATGTTAGTAATTTTTGGGTATCGCTAGGATGTAAACCCGTGCTGGGTTCATCCAAAATGAGGATATGGCCGGAACCACCTAACTCTTTGGTTAATTTCAACCGTTGTCTTTCTCCACCAGAGAACGTATCCAGCCGTTGACCAAGTGTAAGGTATTCCAATCCCAACTGGATTAACAGGTCAAAAGCTCTTGAAAACAGTACTTCCGGAAAAAATGAAATGGCTTCGGTGATGGTCAGCTTCATGATGTCTGCAATGGTAAGCTTATGGTAGGTATATTGTAAAACGCTGGGATCATACCCTGAGCCGTCACATACTTCACAGGGCTGTTCTATGTCGTCTATAAAAGCAAGATCAAGCTTTTCTACTCCTAAACCTTTGCAATTCTTGCAGGCGCCTTCACTGTTCCTGCTAAACAGTTTTTCTGATACCTCATTTGCTTCCGCGAAAAGCTTTCTAACGGTATCTGATAAGTGAAGATAGGTTAATACATTCGATCTCACGCTGCTTACAAACGCGGATTGATCGATGATGGTAGCTTGGGGATAAAAATTGGGAAGCACGCCGTGGATCAAGGTGCTTTTTCCGGATCCTGCTACACCTGTAACAACTGTGAACACACCTTCTGGTATGCGCACAGAGATGTTTTTTAAATTATTTTTGACAGCGTTTTTAACTTCCAGGTACCCCCTAGCGGAGCGTGGATTTTTATTGAAAGAAGGATGCTGTGCAAAATACCCACCTGTTTTCCCTTGCGATTGTTTGAGACCAGAAAAGCTACCTTGGTAGATGATTTCTCCACCGTTGCGGCCTGATCCCGGGCCCATATCCACTACCCAGTCGGCTATTTTGATCAAATCGGGGTCGTGTTCTACGATCAGAACGGTGTTTCCTTTGTCTTTTATCCGATGGATAATTGAAGCGATGTGCTGCACATCTTTCGGGTGCAAACCAATACTGGGCTCATCAAAGATATAAAGCAAATCAACCAAGCTGCTTCCGAGATATTTTACCATTTTAATTCGCTGCGACTCGCCACCTGATAAGGTATCTGTTCGCCTGTCTAACGTTAAATATTGTAAACCGATATCGCGGATGTTCTGCAGTTTTTTTGATATTTCTTGAAGAATGACGGCATAGGGTTCGGATGGTAGACCATCAATAAAAGACAATAACTCATCAATAGCTAATGCGGTACAGTCTGCTATGTTTTTTCCTTCTATTTTGCAGGAGAGTACCTTATCGTTCAGTCGTTGCCCTTTACATGAAGGGCAGGTTTGCGTGGTGACCACTTGCTTTAGGGCGTTTTTGCGTGTCTTATATTCCTTCGCATCTTTTCGTAAAAAGGCTTGCTCAATGCGCGGAATCACACCTTCATATTTTACCGTCTTGCCCCAATTTTTATCGGGGTGGGGTGGTTTATGCTCGGAAGCATAAAGTAAGGTGTTCCACTCGTCTTTGGTATAGTCTTTCAGCTTTTTATCGTTGTCAAAATAACCGGCATGTACATAACGCGTCCAGCGCCAGCCACCGGGCTGAAAGGTCGGAAACAAAATGGCGCCTTCGTTCAAGGATCGTTCTTTGTCGAAGAGCGCGTCGATATTGATGGTCTGGACAAAACCTAGTCCTTCACATTGTGGGCACATCCCTTGCGGATTATTAAAAGAAAAAACATTGGAATAGCCTACAAAGGGCTCGCCCATCCGTGAGAAAAGCAGCCGCAATGGAGCATATACGTCTGTTGCTGTGCCAACTGTAGAGCGAGCATTGCCCCCTAATCTTTTTTGATTGATAATGACCGGTACATTAAGGTTTTCGATCTGGTCTACGTCTGCAATACCGTAATGTTGTAGGCGGTTTCGGATAAAACTGTTCTGTGTTTCATTGATCTGCCGCTGTGCTTCGGCACCTATTGTTTCAAATACTAAAGACGATTTGCCTGAACCGGATACACCTGTAAAAACAGTGATGCTTTTTTTGGGGATCTCGAGCGAAATATTTTTAAGGTTGTTCTGCCGCGCATGAATGATATTGATAGAAGACATGTTTTTTATTAACTTTGTTAATAGTTAACTAAGTTAATCAATTTTTGTTTTATGACAAAAGCACAAAAAGGGTTTTTTGAGGTTTTTACAGATTTCCAGTGTTATATATTGGCCAATATGAACAAAGGTGAGGTTAATGGTGTCACTGCAACGCACTATAACTTGGTGGAGTATATATACCGAAGAGGGAAGACAACAGGAAAGAAACTGGCGACTGATTTTGGTATCAGTGCACCGGCGATATCCCGACAGGTACGGTTTTTATTGGAAAATGATTTGCTGTCTCAGGAGCAGAGTGATGAAGACCGGCGGGTTTTTTACCTGAAGGCAACCGATAAAGGGAAACTGCTAATAGATACTTCTGAGAGCTTTCGCGAACAGGTTACCAAACAGGCAAGTGCTATACTTACTAAAAAGGAATTGGAAGATTTAGCTAGTTTATTGGGTAAAGTACTGACTAAAATTAAGGTACATGTCATGTAGTAGTCTATGGAGTATAAAGAGATAAAACCTCATATAACATTAGTACCCTATATTCATTCTTTTTGGGAACTTAAAGGGGATGAAAACGATGGACAATGGGAACGGATCTTTCCTGATGGATGCCCGGGCTTAGTTATTAATTTGGGTGAAACTTGTTTAACGGACAATGGTTCGGTTGCGATGGATTTCGGACAAACGTTTGTGGTAGGTGCGATGACTTCGTTTAAAGACAGCTTCGTTAATGCCAACACCCATTTGGTAGGTGTGTGTCTGAAACCGGCAGCTTTTTCCAACTTTTACAGTTATGCACCGCAAAATGAATTGATAAATAGCACCATTGCCTTTGATAAAAGGCTATCATTTGACATCGAAAAAATCAGTAAAGACACATTTGCTTATCTCAACAAATTCTTTTCGGACAGAATTAGAGATACTTACGGACAATTATATGCAGTTTTAGAAGATATTCATCATGCATATGGCCAGTTAAGTGTCTACGAAATTGCCAAAAGGAATTGTACGACGGTAAGGCAATTAGAGCGGCATTTTAAAACTCAAATTGGTGTTACACCCAAAGAATATTCAAATATCATCCGTTTTCAGCGCGCTTTATCTTTAATTAAAAATACTGGTGGGAGTAGAAGTCTGTTGGATATTGCTTTTGAATCTGGTTTTTATGACCATGCACACCTTGCTAATGAAATCAAGAGAAACACCGGACTTACGCCTTCGGAACTTTAGACAGGCTCTTAATTTTGTCGCATTTTTCCAAAGTATAAACGACGCATAGCTTTAATTTTGCAAGAAATATAAAACAATGAAACCATCATGATTTGCCAATCACACAGTGAAATGAACTAAGCGTAGCGCTCTCTTGAACGCCGCTGAAAAACATACAAAAAGTGAAAAATAAATCATGATAGCTTCATCGCCTTAAAAAAAACAAACCGAGTGTAACGAGCTCATTTATGCCAATGAGAAACTTCACTCATAAATAATTATATACGGATGAAAAAAATAATTTTAAATCTTGCTGTTACGCTAGACGGCTTTATCGAAGGACCAAATGGAGAAATTGATTGGTGTATAATGGATGATGATATGGATTTTGATGCTTTTATAGCAAGCATTGACACCATATTCTACGGAAGGATAAGCTATGATGCCTGGGGAAACTTCCAACCGGAGGAAAATACGAGTGCAGCAGAAAAATCGATGTGGCAAGGGATACACGCTAAAAATAAATTTGTCTTTTCCAGCCAGAAAAGACAAGATGATAATGCTAGGTTCATAACGGCTGATATAGCCAAAGAAGTGGCTGCAATAAAGAATCAAGATGGTCAGGATATTTGGTTATATGGAGGAGCCAAGCTCATAAAGACCTTTATAAATTTGGGGCTTATTGATATATATAAAATGTCTGTTCATCCAATTGTTTTAGGAAGTGGGAAGCCTTTGTTCGAAGATTTAAAAGAACGAATTGGATTAACATTAATAGGCAGTAAAGTTTTTAAGTCGGGAGTTGTAGAGCTTACTTACGAAGCTGAAAAGACAACTGGACGTTAAAAAACCTATGAGGGCCCAGCGCGCTATTTTCTTATTACAACTGCTTCATAATCCGATAGCTTTGGTACCGTGAAGCGCACGCTGCCGTCTTTCCAGGAGAAATCAAGGGGCTGATTCTCTTTTAATAAGTGTAGTTCGCTTGGTTCTTCGGGTAAAGGGCATTCAACAGTAATATTGTGCAAATCGTTCGCTTTAAAATAGGTATTCCCACTGAAGCCTGTTAGATTGATAAGGTGGAGGATATGCCCCTTTGCTTGAAAATTGACAGAACGATTTGCTGTATCATTGAGCGCATATTGTTTCAATATCAGTTCTACCCGTTCGGGGGCATCTGTTCTTAATAGATCTTGGGCTTCAGGGTAAATTGCCGATAGGGTGTTCAGAAACAGTTCTTTGTGTTGCTCATAACCTTTCAAATAATAAAGACGCCCAATAGCTGGGGTCAAGAGAGCATGTTTATTTTTCCCGGTGTTGTTGATGGCCATTCCCTGATAACCTGTGGGTTCATGCCCGCCCACAATTTCAGGCGGACCGGGCCTGCCTTTGCTGAGTAGGGGTAGGTAGCTGCTCACCGAAGGCTTGAAGGTATAAAGGCCCATTGGATAGGCTAAAAAGATCATTTGCTGACCTTCCAGTGTTCGAAAAACGGTGGTATCATTAACCTGCAGGTAATTTCCGGCAGCGTCATGATTTTCGGCTATGACAGATGCACCAAACTGCGTCTCCAGAAAGGAAGGATGTTGGGTAAAAGCAGAACTGGTAGCTAATAATCGAGTGCCGTTTTTCGCAGCTGCGGATAAGGCTTTTAAATCTAGGCTATCAAAGGAAGGGGTACCGGGAATGATGATGACCTCATACCGGCCAAGTCGTTCCTCTTGTGTATGTGGGCGACGGTACTCCATCACATCAAAAGGAATATGGGCTTCTTTCAACATCAGCTGAATGCCTCTGTATTCTTCTCCTTCCATGCCATGAGCCCACAGTCCGGGTGAAAGTACCAGCACCTTGGCAATCGACTGATAATTTCCATAATAGGCTTCATGCTTTTTGTGGAACTGGTAAACATCACGAATGACCTGGAAGTTTCGGGAGTCTGCATTATGATTAAATTCACCCATCATACTTATATCTAATCCGGAACCATTGGCTATATTCTCATATAGCCTGATGCGGACCTCTTCGGGCCCTACACTGTTGAAGCGCGATTGAAAGGAAACCTGTTGAATAGACCCATTGCTGATAATATGCGAAGGGTAGGAGCCCATGGCATTACTCACATTATCAGACGCATTGTAAGGCCAATAGGGTAAACTGGTGTTGCTCTGCGATTCATGTCGGATAATGTCAACATATTGATCAGTATAGGTGCAAATGGCGATCGCTGGATTTTTCGTTTTGACCAGTTTATGTAATTTCCCTGCCCACTCGTCTAAAGTCATCTGCTTAAATGCTTGATATTTATTAAATACTGGATCTTTGGTGTCTTCCTTTTCGGGTAAAGCCATACCGTCACTGAAGGATTTAAAACGTTTTTGGTCGTAGGGATTGTGATCTATGCCATAGTATTTTCCAATATAAGCATTGTTGGTTTGGTAGCCCGGCATATTCAGGAAGATGCCATCGATAGGGTAGCGATCCATGATTTCGCTGACGATTTCAAATGACTTTTCTTGCACATAGGGTGCATTGATAGATACTACATAGATATCATCGTTGAACATCCGTTCGCCCTTGGCGGATAGGTAACACCACTCTGGATGTTGTTCAAAAATGGTTTTGTGCAGGCGACTGAAATCTACCCGTACAATGACGCGTATGCCTTGTGCATGACACCGCTGTATGATCTCGCCCAACATCGCATCTGCTGCGTAGGGGTTTCGGTAATGATAGGGAAGGGATGTAGGGTAAAAGGCCATGATCCCACCGGCATTGATGATCAGCGTGTTGGCTGATGCTGCTACCAATTGTTCCACAAAAGCCTTCGGCTCGATATGTTCGGCGGTGAAGGCGGGAAGGTTGGTCTGAATGACGCGCAGATTATTGTGTTTCCACCATGCCGGGTCTTCGGTCTGACCTGAGGCATGATAAGGGTTCAGAAATACTAGTAAAAGAAAGATAAAATTGTATGGTTTGCTTAACGTGTCTATAACTGCTCTCATAATGTTGGTTTACAGGCCTAATATAATAAAAACCTGTTTTTTGGATTTAGATTTATTGCTAGATCGTTAAAGATAATAAATTTGAAAGTCTTCATACAGGTAATTTGCAATCTTGATACGAAATGCTAAACTTAGCGGCATAAATCTAACACTTTGCAAGGCACTTAAGGATAATGTAAAGGAATCTTTTAATGAGATTGTGGGATGAGACTAAAGAGCTCTGCAAGGGGTATACATTGAACATATATATAAATAAGCGTGAAATTGAATAGATTATTTGCTAGAAAGCTGATTATTTTTAGTTGCTTATGGATCGCTACGGGGCAAATCTCGATCGCACAGACAGCATCAGACAGTTATCCCTTAACAAAGGCCAAACGGATTCTTTTTTTAGGTAATAGTATCACGTATGCAGGTGATTATGTGTCTTTGTTTGAGCGTTTTTATATCAGCCATTATCCCAAGCCCTGGGCAGAGGTGATCAATGTGGGCCTGCCGAGCGAAACGGTATCAGGATTAAGCGAGCCAAATCATGCGGATGGTGCTTTTCCTCGACCTTGGCTCTTCACGCGTTTGGCTAATGTATTAAAGAAAACGAAAGCGGATGTTGTATTTGCTTGTTATGGTATGAATGATGGTATTTACCTGCCTTTTGATCAAGCACGATTTGAGGCCTTTCAGAAAGGAATAGAACGTTTAAGAAAAATGCTGGAAGAAGCTGGTATAAAGCGTATTATCTTCCTAACACCTCCTGTTCATGATGATCCAAAAAAAGGAGTCGACGGATATAATCTTGTTTTGGATCGATACGCCCAATGGTTACTGGACCAGCGCGGGAAACGTGGATGGGAAGTGATTGATATACATTTTCCCATGCGTAGCTTTTTATTGGAGAAGCGCAAATCGGACCCGTCATTTCGTTTGGCAGCAGATGGCGTGCATCCCGGCGAAGAGGGGCATTGGTTAATGGCACGGGAGCTGATGAGCTACCTTGACCCTAATTTTGATAAGTCGATGACCTTAGATACCTATCTCAACAGCATGCCTTCGGGCGCTAAATTATATGAGCTGGTCCGCAAAAGGCAGGCTATTATGAAAGACGCATGGCTCACCTACACGGGCCACAACAGACCTGGCATGGCCGTGGGACTTCCTATGGAGCAGGCGAGTAAGAAATATGAACAGATGGAAAGACAGATAGAGCAAGCAATTTCGTCCTTTTGACTTCAACAATGTGCCTTTTGACTACATATCTTTTCTGATGATGCCTGAACTTTGCTGAAACAAAATAACAGCAAAATGGATTTACAGAACAATACCATTTTAATTACAGGCGGAACGGGAGGTTTTGGCTATGCCTTTGCTTCCAAACTGATTGCAATGGGAAATACGGTCATCATTACGGGTAGAAATGAATCAAAACTTCAGGAGGTGAAACGTAAACTCCCTGCAGTGCATATCATACAGAGCGATGTGACCCAAGTAGAGGCTATCAGCAAGTTATATCAGCAGGTTTCACAGCAATTTCCTGCGCTGAACATCCTTATCAATAATGCCGGTGAAATGCGTAAAATAAGCCTGCAGCAGGAGCAGGACTTAACCGACATCACGCGTGAAGTAGAAATTAACCTGATGGGGCCGATCAGAATGGTGCAGGCTTTTTTGCCGCTGCTGAAAAAGCAGGAGAAGGCCCTTATTCTCAATGTAACGTCAGGTATTGCACTCGCGCCTTTCGCCATATCACCCATTTACAGTGCGAGTAAATCTGGATTGCGTTCGTATACACAGGCGTTAAGAGTGCAACTGAAAAATACGGCTATTAAAGTAATAGAGTTAGTGGCTCCTGGTTCTTCGACTCCCTTGAATGATAAATTTATCAACGAGGATGGCTTTAACCCGAAAATGCTGATGGCGCCCGAAAAAATTGTGGATGCTGCCATCAAGGGATTGCAAAAGAATAAGAACGAAATTTTTCCCGGTCTTGCTAAAGTGATGCGTATCATGAGCAGGCTTGCACCGAAGTTGATGATTGCTCAGGCAGGGAAAATGGGAGCGTCATTTATGTCTGGAACTAATCACGAAAAAAAATGAAGAAATTACTTTTTGCAACTATGATGTTCTTTATAACATTTGTATCGTCTGCACAAAATTTATCCGCTGATCAAATAACAGGTATTTGGTTGAGTGAAGATTCGGATGTAAAGCTTAAATTTGAGTTTTATAAATCAGGAAATGAATACTTCGGAAAGTTATTGTGGGCTTCGACTATGTTTGAAGCAGATGGCAAAACACCGAAAAAGGACCCGAAGAATCCGGATAAGCAATTACGCAACAGGTCGAGACAGCATATCGTCAATGTTACGCATCTGAGGTATGTTGATGGTGAATACGTGGATGGAAAATTATATAATCCGGATGATGGACGAACGTATAGTGTGAAAGCAACCCTAAAAACCGCCAATCAATTGGAATTTAGGGGCTATGTCGGGATTTCGTTGTTGGGTAGAACGATGCAACTAAAAAGAATTCAATAAACTTAATTGATTTAAAAATGATAAAGCATATTATATCGCTCATACTACTATTGATCGCTGTTTTTCTGTCATTTAAACACGGGTGGGATTCTTTACACGTAAACGATCACCCGGAATCTGCGAAGATGATGGCCGACTTGGGTATCAAAAAGTCATATGTTCCAGTATTTGGAATAGCTGTAATTCTTATAGGGTTTTTACTCTTGTTTCCGAGAACATTCTTCCTTGGAAATTTACTGAATGCTATATCCATCCTTTTAATCATGGCTTTGGCATTAAATGCCGGAAACATAAAGATGGCGCTGATAGAGATTCCGTTTTTGATCATGCCTTTGGTGATGATTTGGTTGAAGTATCCGTTTAAGAACTAAAAAAATAAATGGTAGTATGACCAATGCAACACCATATAGAATAAAATCAATTACAGAAGGGCATCGATTGGCCGGACTCGAAAAGCCGCACCATCCGCTTATCAGCCTAGTGGATGTAGCTAAATTCAAAAATCATTCGGATATCAATGCGGTAATCTTTGACTTTTATGTCGTTTCACTGAAAAGGGGCTGTAACAATCTTCTTTATGGGCAGCAGAAATACGATTTTGATGAGGGCTTGATGGCTTTTATGTCACCCGGACAAATATTGCGGGGTGAGGAGGGGGGGATCCCGCCAAATCTTGAAGGTTGGATGTTATTTATCCATCCCGATTTTTTATGGAATACACCGCTCGCCAAAAAAATAAAGCAGTACGAATACTTTGGTTACGCTACCAACGAAGCCTTGTTTCTTTCTGATAAGGAAGAAACTCTTATCAACGGTATTATTGATCATATCAAGCAGGAATATCAGGCGAATATTGATAAATTTAGTCAAGATGTTATCATCGCTCAGTTAGAATTGTTATTTACGTATGCAGAACGGTTTTACGAAAGGCAATTTATTACCCGAAAAATCACCAATCACAAAATTTTAGGTCGTTTGGAAGATGCATTGACGGATTATTTCAATAATGAAGATCTACTTTCAAAAGGACTGCCCACCGTTCAATACATGGCAGATACGCTACATATTTCAACCAAATATTTGAGTAATTTGCTGAAACAACTAACCGGTCAGACTACACAGCAGCACATCCATGATAGACTGATTGAAAAAGCGAAAGAAAGACTATCTACCACTCATTTGTCTGTCAGTGAAATCGCTTATGCATTAGGCTTTGAACATGCACAATCTTTCAGTAAATTGTTTAAAGCAAAGACCAAACAAAGTCCCCTGGAGTTTCGACAGTCTTTCAACTGATATAGCGAAATACCTTAGAGATACCGTTCTGAGGCGTTAATTTTCATATCGTTGATGCTGGCATATCGTTTTCGCATTAGCCCATATTCATCGAATTCCCACATTTCATTTCCGTAACTTCGGTACCATTGTTCCGCTGCGTCATGCCATTCGTATTCAAAACGTACGGCAATATGGTTTTCATGAAAGCTCCAAAGCTCTTTTTTAAGCTTATAGTTCAGCTCTCTTTCCCACTTTTTGCCGAGAAATTTTTTTACTTCTTCGCGTCCATTAATAAATTCCGTTCGATTGCGCCATTCGGTATCGATGGTGTAGGCAAGGCTTACCTCTTCAGGGTCTCGTGTGTTCCAGGCATCTTCTGCCAGTTGTACTTTTTGAAGGGCACTCTCGTAAGTAAACGGAGGCAAGGGGTGTTTTGGTTCCATAGATATAAATTTAAGAAATGGATGTCTTGTATCAATTATTGGGGCAGGGTCTCCATAAAGGCCAGAATGTCTGTACCGATCTCGCTCACATGGGTTTCCAGCGCAAAATGACCCGTATCGTAAAATTTCACGATGGCATCGGGGATATCTTTTTTGTAAGCTTCTGCACCGGGAGGTAAAAAGAAAGGATCTTTGTTACCCCAAACGGCTAAAAGCTTTGGTTGATGAATTCTGAAATATTCCTGGAACTGTGGATATAGGGCGACATTACTTTTATAATCTCTTAAGAGATCAAGCTGTATTTCATCAGATGCTGGGCGGTCAAGAAAATGCTGGTCGAGGGTGTACGATTCAGGGGCAATTAACGTACTATCGGACACACCGCTGAAATACTGAAACTTCGTTCCCTCCAGCGTAACAAATCCCCTGAGTGCGTTCCTATTTTCTTGGGTGTCTTCTTTCCAGTACTTTTGGATGGGGCCCCAGTCCGAACCCAAACCTTCTACGTAGGCATTGCCATTTTGCGAAATAATACCTGTAATTTTTTCAGGGTTGGCAAGTGCTAAACGATAACCGGTGGGTGCGCCATAATCAAATACATAGATCGCAAATCTTTTGAGACCTAAGGTATCGATGAATGACTGCATTGTTCTAGCTAAGTTGTCAAAGGTGTAAGTAAATTCGGCCCTGCTGGGAGCATCGGAATAACCAAAGCCAGGAAGATCCGGTGCAATGATATGGTATTCCGTACTTAAGATCGGAATGAGATTACGAAACATGTGTGATGAGGTTGGATAACCGTGCAACAATAAGATGGTTGGCGCTTCTATAGGACCGGCCTCGCGATAAAAGATATTGATGCCATTGGCATTTAATGTATGGTAATGAATCGAATTTGTTTCCATTTTTTATTGTTTTGTCTGTTCAAAATTATTTCAGATATTTGATTATTAAAAACGATTTATAATGATATTATAAATCACTATTTATGATTTATGAATAGCAACGATTTGAGAATATTTGAAGCGGTGGCCTTGCATAGCAATTTTACACGGGCGGCAGAAGCCATGTTTACGGTGCAATCGAATGTAACAGCACGCATTCGCAGTCTGGAGGAAGAATTTGGCGCCTCACTTTTTGAGCGAAATGCGAAGCGGGTGTCACTAACTCCAGCTGGCGAAGTGCTTATGCATTATTCTAAACAAATTTCGCACCTGCTGGAGGAAGCGAAAAACGAAATCAAAAACATTGATGTCTTGGCCGGATCGCTAAAAATCGGATGTATTGAAACAACTATGGCGCTCCGGGTTCCGCAGATTCTCCATGATTTTGGTGCCGCTTACCCGCATGTTGAATTGGAATTTAAATCTGCTATGCGGCCCGAGCTGGTGCAGGATGTGCTGGACTATAAGCTGGATGCTGCTTTTGTTACCGGTCCTATCAGTATTGCTGGTCTACAGCAGGAACCCATCAATGAAGAGCAACTGGTTATCCTGACACATGGGAATGCTGCTTCTTTATCATCTACATTAAACCGGCAAACGGCTCCTAAGATCATTGTGTTTGATCAGGGTTGTGTTTTCCGGGAACGATTGGAATCGCTGTTAAGTGCAAAGGGGATTGTGCAGTATAAGCCTATTGTGGTGAATTCCATCGAGGGTATTATAAATTTCGTGGAGTCAGGCCTGGGTATCAGTATCTTGCCTCAGCAAATAATTACGGCTTTTTATGCTTCAAGAAATATTAAAACCTTTTCGTTAAGCAAGTCGCTCGGAACGATGACGACGGTCTTGATCTCACGTAGTAACCGGCGTCCATCTAAGCTGATGCAAGTATTTATTGATATGTATAAAAGTCAACCAGGGAATGTAAGCTCAGAGGGGTAAATAATGGCCTGCTAACGATATAATAAATAAGGGTTTCTGATTTATTCTTTTACCTTGGCATATTCTGAGGGAGTTTCTCCGTACCATTTTTTAAACTCGCGACTGAAATATTTACTGTTATCATAGCCAATCATAAAGGCAATTTCATAAACTGTATACCGATTTTCTTTTAAGAGTTCAGAGGCTTTGATCATACGTTGTGATTTGACAAAATCATTGGCAGACAACCCGGTAATGGCCTTGATTTTTTTGAACAATACGGGCTGGCTCATACCGATTTCGTCGGCAAGCCAGGCGACACCGAATGCAGGATGATCAAGATGATCTCGTGTTAAGGTACTTAGTTTTTTCAGAAAAGCAGCATCTAAAGGATGCATCTTATTATCAAGCTCCTGGTTCATCATCGATGTGGAAGCATCGTTTGTTTCGTGATTTGTCTTTAAGAGGTTTTGATATCGCTCTTGGAGAAGCTGACGTGTTTTTAGCAGGTTATGAAGCTGTAGGCGTAATATTTGCGGACTGAAAGGTTTGGAGATATACGCATCTGCACCCGTTTGCAATCCAGTTATCTGATGTATGGTGGCACTTTTTGCGGTCAATAGTATCAGGGGAATATGGCTGGTGCGTGGGTCGGTCTTCATGCGTTCACAGAAAGCGAAACCATCCATTTCCGGCATCATCACATCGCTTATAATAATGTCCGGCAGGTGATCAAAGGCTTGTTGCAGTCCTTCCAGGCCGGTTTGAGAAGTGATAATATGGTAATCCTCTTCGAGAATAGAAACGAGGTAACCACGCATGGCGGCATTGTCTTCCACCAACAAAAGCTGCTGCTTTGCCGAATCATAAACTTGATTAGAAGGAAGGGGCCCGGCCATGTTGATGTTTGACACCAGTGTTGGAGGATTGATAATATTTTCGGTATCGGATAAATAGAGTTCTGATGAAGAAAAGTGCTTATGTCCTTTTAATAATGTGATATGGAAGGTTATTTTGCTGTCAGCACGATGAGCTAACGTTTCGCTGCTGGCAGATATGCTGCCATGGTGTAAATCGATGATACTTTTAGAAAGCGCTAAGCCAATACCCGAACCACCATGCGTGGATAAACTTGTATCCTGAAAATAAGGGGCAAATATTTTATCAAGATTAGATGCTGGTATTCCTTTTCCAATATTGCTGACAATTAGGTGTACATCTGTTGATTCTTCAACTATGCTTATTTCAATTACCTCCCCGGGTTCTGAAAATTTAATGGCGTTTGCAATCAGATTCATTAATACTTTCTCGAGTTGTTCTTTATCAAAATAAAGAAATAGGGGAGCTTCGCGGTAAATAAACTCTATCGGATTGTTTTTGTTATGGCTGTCAAAGGCACTGATTACTAAGCGGATGAAAGCGATAAGATTGTAATTGGATACTTTTAAAGGTTGCATGCCGACCTCAATCTTTCGAAAATCCAGCAGCTCGTTGACTAACTTTAGGAGGCTATCGGAGTTGTTTTTTATCACATTCAATTTCTCGAGCTCGATTGGACTGCTAGCTTGCCGATCGATGAGATCTTCCGTAGGGCCGGTGATGAGCGTTAGATGTGTCCGGATTTCATGCGAAATATGGGTGAAGAAGTTCAGTTTAAATTGGGTTACTTCTTGATTTTTTCGCAAAAGAGCCTTTAAAAAGAAATGTCTGATGACTAGAAAAATCAAGCCTGCAATACCTAAAACATACAAACAATACGCATAGGGGGTCTTCCATATAGGGGGGAGTATACGAATATGCAGATAGGTGTCTTTACTCCAAATGTTGTCATTATTGCCTGCCTTGACATGAAGCGTGTAATTACCCGGGTTCAGGTTACTATAGGTAATGGAAGGTATATCTGTAAACCGCCATGCTTTGTCGTATCCAGCTAATTGATATTGGTAGCGATTCTTTTCAGGTTTAACGTAATTTAATGCTGCTATCTGTGCAGCAAAAGTATTCTGATTATAGGTTAAGGTCACTTCCTTTTTTTGCAATTCCCGGTAGATTGCTTGATTTTTCTTTTGCGTATTTGCTTCGTCGCCCAGAATCCTGAACGAGGTGATATAGGTTGCCGGGGCATTTTTATTTACGCTGATATGGCCGGGAATAAAAGCGGTCAATCCCTTGTATCCGCCAAAGAAAAGCTCACCCGATTTTGTTTTGAAATAAGCGTTGTTATTGAATACATTACCTGCCAAGCCATCGGATTCATTATAGGTATTAAACGTTTTCTTCTGGAGATCAAATCGCGAAAGGCCATTAGCCGTGCTGATCCATAAAAGCTGATTGTTCTCGGCGAGTACGCCGAGAACATGATTGCTGCTGAGCCCGTCACGTTTGGTAAAGGCTGCTTTTATATTTCCTTGCCTGTCACATTGTATAAGGCCATGGTCGGTTGTTGCCAACCAGACGTTTCCCGTCGCATCTTGAAAAAAACTATTGATACAGAAGGGGGTATCCTTGGCCCATAGGTGAGGCATTTGTATGTTATTTCCCCGAACAATCTTGAACAAATTGGGGCCGCCTATCCAAATTTGTCCGCCAGTGCTTTCGAAAATTGAAAGAATCGCTTGTCGCTGCGTGGCGCCTATAATAGGGTGCTTCGTGAGCGGAATTAAGGAGGTGTCTTGTAATTTGAAAAGTTGTATGCCGGCGGTTTCGGTACCTACCCAAAATTGCCCATTACGGTCGTGAAGAAGGGAAGTGATCTCAGAACCTATGGTGGCATGATCTTTCCACATAAAACGGCTAAAGTTCTTTGAGTCTGGGTTGAACACGTTCAGACCGCCACCATGTGTACCAACCCAGATGCGTTTATTCCGGTCGCGATAAACAATCTTAACCAAATTTGAACCCAAACTTCGTGCATCGCTTTGCTTATGAGTATAGTGCGTAAATTGCTTGTTTGCTCTTTGCCAATAGTTAAGCCCGCCACCTTCGGTACCTATCCACAGGTTTTGCCACTCGTCTTCTACAATGGAACTAATTACATTGTCACTAAGACCATTACGAAATGTACGGTTATTATACACATAAAAGGGTGTTTGATAGATATGATAGGCGTTCACACCCCCGAAAAAGGTTCCTGCCCAGACCGTTCCGGCTCTATCCTGAAATAGACTATGTACGGAGTTTTGACTTAAGCTTTCCGGATTCCAAGGTTCATTTGCGCAGTTTGAAAGATGCATGCGTGTGCTGTCCAAAAGGGATAGACCTTCTTGAGTCGCAATCCAGAGTTGGTTATTGGCATCGAGTAAGAGCTTTCGGATATTATTGCTGAGCAAGTTGTTGCCCGTTTTTTTTAACAGATTGAACGGTTCTATTTTGCTCTTTGCTGCGTGGTATCGAAAAAGACCGCCTGTCGAGCTGCCTAACCAGATATCACCTAGATCATCTTCAACGATGCTACTGATTTGGTATGTATCGATCAGCCCATGATCGAGTGGTAATCTGTGGAATGCATTTTTATTTAGTGGCTGCAGGCGGGTGATGCCATTGGCAAGTGCTACCCACGTAATTCCCTTTTTATCGGAAAAGAGTGCTCGGATATAGTTTTTTTCGTTCGATAGCTGAATACGGCGAATGGAGGGCATTCCTTCGATTTTGCTATAAAGATAAAGCGCCTCTTTGGTACCTATCCATAGTTGTCCGCGTGCGTCTTCACTGAGGCAAGTTATATAGAAAGCAGTTTGTGTGTATTTATTCGGCACGGGTAAGGTGATCGGCTGAAATTTGTCATTTGTCTCGTCGTAGAGGTTGAGTCCCTTTCCAGTACCAACCCAGAGATGTCCCTTTCGATCGCAGAGTAAAGCGGTAATGTAATTGTCTGATAGTGAATGTGGATCGTGCGGGTCGTTTTTGTAGATGTTAAAGCGATGTGCGTCATATCGATTGAGACCGGCACGTGTACCAAACCATAAAAAGCCTCGTTTATCCTGTGCAATGGATAACACGCCGCTTTGAGATAATCCGTCTTCAATACTCACATTGGTAAATCGGATTTCCTGGCAATAGCTGGAACAAAAGGTAAAGAAAAAAAAACCTATATAGCTTACTAATAATTTCATCTCTGTTTCATAATCTAAGCATTGGTACGATTAGCCAATGGGATAACGGTCGACCCATCAAGGTAGTTATTTTCTTTAAAATAGGCAATATTTTAAAAAAGTGCCCTAAATATTCGATTTTTTCACCCCCTGTTTCCCCTTAAAAAATCCAGTTTTGCCTAGCGAAAAAAATGCACGCTTGAAGATTGCATTGAATACCGCTAATAAACTAACCATTTATGCCAAAATTAATCAACTTACGAAACCGTATAATACGGATCTTAAAGAAAATGGCCATCACCTTATGGCTTATTAACCTTTCTTTTACTGTACTTGCACAGGTGTCTGTGGGTGGGCTGGTATTAGATTCGGATGGACGACCCATCCCGATGCTTACCGTGCAGGTGAAGGGAACCGCTAACCGCGTACAAACAAATATTACGGGAAATTTCACGATTCGGGCGAAAGTAGGAGACGTGCTACTCTTTTCCGGAGTGGGTTATGAAACACGGGAGCTAACCTTGAGTGAACAGCAAAAATACACCGTCACGATGCGAAATAAAGTAAACGATCTGGAAGAAGTGATGGTGATCGGTTATGGCACTACTACACGGGCAGATGTGACGGGTGCGGTAGCTAGTGCATCAGTAGAGAGTATGCAGAAAGCACCGGTTCGATCTTTCGATGAAGCATTGGCAGGGCGTGTAGCAGGTGTAAACGTGTCCTCCGTAGATGGACAACCCGGTTCGGCCGTTAATATAACCGTACGTGGAGCGAATTCCGTTACACAAGACAACGCACCACTCTACGTTATTGATGGTTTCCCGATTGAAGATCCCAACAATAATTTTATCAATCCACAGGATATTGCGTCATTGGAGGTATTGAAGGATGCTTCTGCAACCGCTATTTACGGCTCGCGTGGAGCAAATGGGGTCATCATGATTACCACCAAGCGAGGTGCTATGGGAGCTCCTACGATTACACTTAGCACTAGCTATGGTATTCAGAAGGATGTGAACCGCATGGAATTAATGAGCCCCTATGAATTTGTACGCTATCAGTTGGAACGCAATCCGTCGGATGCGGCGACGATTTATCTTGCAGATGGCAAAAACTTGGATTTTTATAAAGGGGTGCCGGCGATCGATTGGCAAGATCAGCTTTTCCGTACAGCAGGTATGCATAATACCTCGCTTGCTATTCGTGGGGGAAACGAGGCTACGAAATACTATGTATCGGGTAACGTACTGGGGCAAGACGGTATTATGATCAATTCGGCTTATAAAAGATATCAAGGCTCCATTTCCTTGGATCAAAACTTCGGTAAAAAATTAAAAGGCGGCGTTTATGTAAACTATGCTTATAACAAACAAAATGGTATGTCACCCTCCGCTCCTGCGAGTAATAGTGCTTCGGCTTACACGCTGTTCAGTGTTTATGGATACCGTAATTTTTCAATGGATGGTAGTACGGATTTAAGCGATGAACTGTTCGACCAATTTATTGACCCAACGGTTGATATGCGTGTTAACCCCATACTAAATCAGGAACACATGCTTCGGGAAACAATGGGACATAATACCATTGTGAATAGTTACCTGACGTATGATATCAATCCTGATTTGCGTTTAAAGATAACGGGAGGGATCAATACAACCGTTTCAAGAAATAACCAGTTCAATGATACCTTAACAGTTTATGGTAACCCGCGTACCTTGCAAGGTTCTGTAAATGGGGTAAACGGGGCAGTGTATTTTAGCGAGAATACCACCTGGATCAATGAAAATACGCTTACTTATGATCATACGTTTGAACGGGATCATCACCTTACGATTGTAGGAGGGGTGACGGAATCGGGGAGAAGTTCCTCGAGTCATGGCAGTGCTGCTACCAAACTTCCGAACGCCCAATTGGGGGTGAATGGATTGGATGAGGGTACGCCCCAAACTGTGCGAGCGCTTTCTGCTTCTTGGGGCTTGATGTCTTTTTTAGGGCGTGTAGACTATAAGTATCGAAATAAATATTTACTCACCTTATCCTATCGGGCGGATGGATCTTCCAAATTTGCAAAAGGCAATCGTTGGGGTTACTTCCCTTCAGGTGCTTTCGCTTGGAAGTTCAATGAAGAGAAATTCTTTAAAAATATTGATTTTATCTCGGAAGGAAAGTTAAGAACTAGTTATGGCTTAACGGGAAATAATCGTATCGGTGAATTTGATTACCTATCGGTTATTGCCTTGGCTTTCAATCCACAAGGTTATCCTTTCGGAAATGGAACGGTATCGGGAGCAATTCCGGAGCGGGTAGGGAATAGGGAATTGAAGTGGGAAACCACTGAGCAGGCAGATATTGGTCTGGATTTAGGTTTTTTTGCCAACCGGATCAGTTTAACGGCTGATATCTATCGGAAAACAACACGTGATTTGTTATTGAATGCCAATATTCCCTTATCACTGGGTTATGCGACTGCGAACCGAAACATTGGTAAGGTGCGAAACCAAGGTTTGGAACTTACCTTAAGTACGGTTAATATTAAGCATGCGGATTTTAGCTGGGAGTCGAGCTTTAACATTTCTTTCAACAAAAGCGAAATTCTGCAGTTGACGGAGAACCAGGAAGCAATTCTTTCTGCTGCACCTTTTGATGGTTATTTCAGAACGATTCCTTCTTTTATTTCAAAGGTCGGTAACCAACTAGGTATGATGTACGGCTATATTTGGGATGGCTTGTATCAATACAATGATTTTGATGTTTCGACTACCGGAAATTATGTGCTGAAAGATCATATACCGACGAATGGCAATGCCAGAAATGCCATACAACCGGGCGATATCAAATTCAAAGATATCAATGGCGATTTGGCCATCGATGCGAAAGATTACGCCATGATTGGTCGTGGCTTACCCATTCATACGGGTGGTTTTAATAATAACTTTAGGTATAAGAATTTTGACCTGAATCTCTTTTTTCAATGGTCTTATGGTAATGATATTCTCAATGCCAATCGGTATATTTTTGAAGGCAATATTCTGGGGCGATCGAACTTAAACCAATATGCCAGTTATCAAGACCGATGGTCGCCAGAAAACACAAGCTCCTTAAATCACCGGGGTGGTTTTGGTGGGGCAGGGCCATCCACCCCAACGGGAACCAATTCAAGGGTGATTGAAGATGGTTCTTATCTTCGCCTCAAAACGGTACAGCTCGGTTATACTTTTCCTGCTGAACTTGTACAACGACTGCATTTTAAAACGCTTAAAATCTATTGTTCGGCACAGAATCTCTTGACGTGGACCAGCTACTCCGGGGTAGATCCGGAGGTAAGCATATTCAATTCGGTGCTGACACCCGGTGTGGATTACTCGGCTTACCCAAGACCAAAGATTATAACATTCGGATTAAATCTAACGCTCTAAACCTACTGATGATGAAAAGATTAGCTATATATGTTTATGCCCTTGGACTATTGGGCATTTTCCTTTCTTCCTGCCAAAAAATTCTGGATAAAGAACCAAGTGATTTTGTGCAGCCCGAAAATTATTACAATAGTGAGAATGATCTGAATTTTGCATTGGCGGGTGTGTATGACCCGCTGGGCTCCGAGTACCTTTACGCGAGTGGCTTGTGGTTTCAGTTTGGGGATTGTACCGACGAATCGTTTTACCCAAATAGCTCGAATTCGTTCTCAGCACCGATGTTCTATCAATATGACTATACCAATCCTTTTGTTGGCGGCCTTTGGCAAGAATGCTACAAAGGAATCGAGCGCGCAAATTTATTACTGGAACATATCGACAAACCAGCGATGGATGAACGGAAACGACAGGCGATAGCGGGTGAGGCCCTGTTTTTACGGGCGTACTATCACTTTTTGCTGGTCAGCAATTTCGGTGCGGTGCCTTTAAAAATGGCCTCCACCACGAACGTGAGCTCGGTAGATATCCCCGCTACACCTGCTAAGGAGGTGTATGAACAATTGTTGCAGGACATGAGGGAGGCGGAAACAAAGGTTCTGAAAGCAACGGAGATCGGAAATGCCAGTCATGTCTCACAAACAACGGTACAGGGCATATTAGCTAGGGTGTGCCTATATATGGCGGGTTATCCGCTAAAGGACGAGACGAAATACGGGGAAGCGTTGGAATGGGCAAAAAAGGTGGTAGAATCGGGCGAACATCGCTTGCTCGAAAGCTATGATACCGGCTTAACCAATTCGGCTTACAGCCAGATTTTTATTAATCATGCCCAAGATAAGTATGATATAGGCGAGTGCCTTTGGGAGGCCGATTTTAATATGAATGAGGGTAATTCGGCCTATGCGGAGGGAGGACGACTGGGTACTTATCAGATTTCTTGTGTCAATGTGGATACAGGTTATGCTTCTGGAGGCATCCGTACAACCATAAAATTATATAATCTGTATGGTGAAGGGGATTTGCGAAGAGATTGGGCGATTACTCCTTTTACTTTTGAAAGTACACAAACGACCGCCGTGCGGGTGCCACAACCTGCGAATAATATCATCAATCGGGAGAGTGGTAAATGGCGACGCTATTTTGAACCCAATTCGTTTATTAAACAACAATATCGAACGGGTCAGAATTTTCCGATTTTACGTTATGCTGATGTGCTACTGATGCTAGCGGAGGCAGAAAATGAAGTGAACGGGCCTACGGCTATCGCTTATGAGGCGATCAATCAGGTGAGAAGGAGGGGCTATGGACTACCCGTGCAGGCGTATAGCGAGCTGGCCGATGCCGCACCCGGACTTGCACAAAGTGATTTTCGTCAGCTTATTATGGATGAACGTGCGCGTGAGCTTTGTTTTGAAGCGCTTCGTAAACCGGATCTTATCCGCTGGGGAACATTTACGGATGTATTATCGGCAACAGCAGAGGAAATTATGACATCGAATGCCAGTACGACCAACAAGTCGCGATGGGTACTGGGGTATAATACGGCGATCTCCTCACCGAGGTATCTGTTGCTACCGATACCGGCACTTGAAATTAATGTCAATAAAGCAATTAAACAAAATCCGGGATGGTAAGGCATAAACATAAAAGCATCATGAATATATATAGATTATTGTTATGTGCAGCTGTACTTACCTGCGCTTGTAAAAAGGACTTGAGTTTGGGCGCTACAGACTTTACCGTTGCGGTAGAAAATGCGGATCTTTCCCTGGGGGATACTGCTCGCTTTCAACTGGGGGCCAACCCTGATGTACTGACATTCTATTCGGGTGAGGTAGGGCATCGCTATGTGTTTAAAGATCGGGTAGAAGCAGCTGGCCAAGCAATACTGACTTTTCGAACCGCCCGTGAAAATGGTACGCAGGTGCAATCGCTGAAACTTAGGGTGTCGAGCGATTTTAATGGGGTAGTAAAGGGTGATACGGCCGCTACCTTAAGGAACTTGAGTGCTGCTGCTTGGGATGATATTTCGGATAGGGCCTTATGGGCTTCGGAAGGGGAGAAGGACATCAATTCGGGAGATATTGATCTGTCTGATTATGCGGCTGCTGCCAAGCCGATCTTTATCGCTTTCCAATACCAAGTGGCGGCGGGCAGTGTGCAGGATAAATGGACCATCAACTCATTCTTGCTAAAGAATAAACTCGAAGATGGTACTGCCTACACAATAGCGAATATGAATACTTCTACTGCACCTTTCATGAATTATGGGGTAAGCTCTTTTAGTCCGGGTTTTGCTGGCTATACAATTCAAAACACCTATCAGTGGGCAATTTCTTCCAGTCAGCTCGTGATTACTGGCGCCACGTCGACGGCTTGGGCAACGGATTCGGCAGAAGCGTGGGTATTCATTGGGCCTATTAATCTGCGGAAGGTGACGCCAGATATCGGTACGGCGATTAAAGGCGCGGATGAAAATATCAATGGCTCGATCTTTAGTTATCTGTACCGCAGTAAAGGGGTGTTTGAAGCCATATTTACAGGAGGTAGCGTTGATGTTGAGCGAGAAACCAAGGTTTCGAAAAGTATCCGCATGCATATCAGATAAATAGATTAATTGGATAATAAATTTATGATAAACTTAAAACAAAGTGTACTTATTATTGGCCTCGTAGGATTTCTTGGCTTTTCGTTTCGTGACAATAAAGATGAACTGGATTTTGTGGAGCAGAATTTAGCTTATGCTAATGCACAATCTGACGTATTGCTAAAGGCGGCTAACAAGGTGGATACGCTTTATCCGCGTACATTGGAGAAAGATGGTACCTTGAAACTGACCAATCGTTATGAATGGACTTCTGGTTTTTTTCCTGGACTGCTATGGAACGTCTATGAGGGAGATCATCGGGAGCAGTTAAAGCAGGATGCCGCCCGTTGGACCGAAAAGTTAAGCGAGCTACAATATTTTACGGATCATCACGATCTGGGTTTTATGTTATATTGCAGTTATGGTAATGGTTTTCGTTTAACAGGTAAAAATCAGTATAAAGAAGTATTGGTACAAGGCGCTAAATCACTCGCGACAAGGTTCAGTGCAAGCACCGGCTCCATCAAATCATGGAATGGTTTTGGTTCCTGGGATGGTAAACACCGTTATAAATTTCCCGTCATCATCGATAATATGATGAATTTAGAGCTCCTTTTCTTTGCCTCAAAAGTTACCGGTGATTCAAGTTATAAGCAGATCGCAATTAAGCATGCGGAAACCGTTATGAAGAATCAGCTGCGACCCGACTTTAGTTGCTATCATATTGTTTGTTATGACCCACAGAACGGCGCTGTTTTAAGTAAAGAGACAGGACAGGGTTATGCGAACAACTCCACCTGGGCACGGGGTCAGGCTTGGGGAATATATGGGTTTACCATGGCTTATCGCGAAACAGGCGATCCACGTTTTCTAGCTACCGCCAATGGGATGGCTGATTTCTATATCAATCACCCGAATTTACCATCTGATAGGGTACCTTATTGGGATTTCAATGCCAATCAGCTTGGTTACACACCGGGGCCTAAATCGAAAGCAAAAGCAACACCTACGAATTACCGTGATGTATCGGCTGCGGCGGTGGCCGCGGCGGCTTTTCTGGAATTGAGCACGTTGAATACAGGCGCTTTGGCCGAAAGGTATCGCGAAACAGCATCGACCATTTTACATGCCTTGGCATCGCCTATCTATCGGGCGCCGGTAGGAAGTAACGGTGGTTTTCTTTTGAAGCATAGTGTGGGCAGTATTGCGCATGGGGTGGAGATAGATGTTCCCTTGGTTTATGCTGATTATTATTTTGTGGAGGCATTGAACAGGTATAAACAAATACTGGCGAAAAAATAATTAACTGGGTATCTTGCCAAAAAAGGAGTACTATGAAATATTTAATCGTTCGAGGTAGATGGACAAGTTTCTGCGGAGCATGGTTACTGCTACTGCTGTTGAACTATGTGGCTTATGGACAACAGCCTGCGGATAAGCTAAAGGATCACCCGCGAATTTTGCTTTTAGCGGGAGGCGAAACAAAAATACACGCGTTGGTTAACGAAAATGCTGCCTGGATGAACCTTCATCAAAGCATTTTGGAGGCATGTGATAGTATGTTGACGATAAAACCGGTGGAGCGCACTCTTATTGGTCGACGTTTATTGCAAGTGTCGCGGGAGGCCTTGCGAAGGATTTTTTACCTTTCTTATGCCTGGCGCATGACGGGTGATGAAAAGTATATAAAGCGGGGAGAGCAGGAGTTGCTGGCGGTGTCGCAATTTAGTGATTGGAATCCAACGCATTTTTTGGATGTGGCCGAAATGACAACAGCCGTAGCCATTGGCTATGATTGGATGTACAATAAGCTTCCTACTTCGTCTAAATTGCTTATCAAAAATGCCATTCGGGAGAAAGGAATAACACCCGCCTTGGATGAAGAAAAATGCTGGTGGCTACGGGCAACAAACAATTGGAACCAGGTTTGTAATGGTGGCATTACCTTGGGGGCTTTGGCCATCATGGAAGATGAACCGGCACTGGCACAGAAACTGGTGGATAGGGCCGTTAAAAGTGTGCAATCTTCTATGGCAGAATATGCACCGGATGGTGCTTATAATGAAGGCTATAGCTACTGGGGTTACGGTACATCGTATAATGTTTTGCTGATAAGCGCTTTGGAAGCCGCTTTCGATACAGACTTTGCCTTAAGCCAACAACCAGGTTTCTTGCAAACAGCTCAATTTTATGCAAACTTGATCGGTCCGTCAGGATTACCTTTCAGCTATGGTGATTGCGGAGTGATAGAGGGGGTGCAACCGGCCATGTATTGGTTTGCCGGAAAACTGAACGATCCTTCCTTACTCGCCATCGAGAAACGTTACTTATTGGCACCTAAATTCAATGTAAAAACAAACCGTCTGCTACCGGCGGCGCTGCTATGGGCCAACGGACTAAAACCGGAAATGATCGGCGATTCGGTAAAAACGCTTTGGTATGGTAAAGGAAAAAATGAGGTGGCTATGTTAAGATCGTCTGCCAATTCAGGAGAAGGTCTATATGTTGGACTAAAAGCGGGAACGCCGGGGCTGAGTCATGGACATATGGATATCGGTTCTTTTGTGATGGATGCTAAAGGGGTCCGGTGGTCGATGGATTTTGGGATGCAGCAATACAATTCGCTGGAGTCTGCGGGTCTTGATATATGGAATATGGAACAAAATTCACAGCGATGGGATGTTTTTCGTTATGTAAATTTTTCCCATAGTACGTTAACCGTTAACGGTCATAAACAGGACGTGAAAGGGAGCGCGCAGATCATTCGTACTGCTGAGAGACCATCCGGAGCCTTGGCCGTAATGGAGATGACATCGGTTTATAAACGAGATTTACGTGCTGCAAAACGGGGAATAGCCCTGGTGAACAATCAATTTGTGCAGGTAAGAGATGAAGTGGAAAGTGGGGATAGCAGTGTAATCATTCAATGGAAAATGCTGACGCCTGCGCGCGTGAAAAACCTATCGAAGGATCAGATGGTCTTGTCGAGTCAGGATCAGGAGCTGACTTTATATGTAAGAGGTGCGCCGGAAGCGAGGCTTAAAACCTGGCCGACTACGCCTCCACATGCTTATGATGTACCGAATCCGGGTACGCAACTGGTAGGATTTGAATTGGAGCTGCCACCGCACACGACAAAGTCGATAGATGTATTACTAGTTCCGAAAGGGGATAAGGTGCCAGATGAATTTACCGTGTTAGGGCGTCTCGAAGCTTGGTAGGCTAGGCTCATTAAATTCGATAAATTATAAACCAATAAAATAAATTATGAAAACTCGCTTATTGTTAACAGGTCTTTTAGGACTCGCTTTCGGCTGCAGTAAATCGAAGGTCGATCTGGAGCAGGCAGACAAACTGGCTGCCATAGGTGATGGCATGAAAAATACGTCCCTGCTTTCCAGTAATCAATACAGCTTTTTACGGGGTGCGGATGTGGGCTTTTTGACCGAGATGGAAGATAAAGGTCGGGTGTTTTTCAATACGACTGATCAGCAAGATCTGTTCGTTATTTTGAAAGAACGGGGTATCAATACCATCCGCTTACGTGTTTGGGTGAACCCCACCAGTGCCAACTTGTACAATGGGATTGCGGATGTAGTGGAAAAGGCGGTTCGTGCTAAAAATGCGGGAATGAAGCTGTTTATTGATTTTCATTATAGCGATAGTTGGGCCGACCCGAAGAAGCAAAATATACCGGTGGCATGGACCGGTTATACGTTAACGCAATTGGCCGACGCGGTACGGAACCATACGACTGAATGTTTGGAAGAATTAATTGCCAATGGGGTTGTACCCGCTTATGTGCAGGTAGGCAATGAAACGGATTATGGAATGTTATGGCCGGTAGGTCACATCCCTTCGGGCAATATGGCTAATTATGCGGTCTTACACCAAGCAGGTTATGAGGCGGTTAAAGCGGTGAATAGCTCGATGAAGGTGGTGATACACTTTTCCAGGGGATATGATAATGCTAACTGTGAATATGTGTTGGACGGACTGCTGGCAAATGGTGCTCATTTTGATGTGATCGGTTTGTCGGTATATCCCGGTCTGGAAACTTTTGATGCGGTGTTAACTAATTCAAATAGCAATATGCAGGCACTGGTGAGTAAGTATGACAAAGAGTTGATGGTGGCTGAATGTGGTTATTATCAGTATGAACCGGAAGCGGCGCGGGAGATGATTGCCAGACTCTTACAGGATGTTTCCAGCTTACCGAATGGGAGAGGACTTGGGGTTTATTATTGGGAGCCGGAGGCTTATGATCATCCCGCGGTTAACAAGAGTATTTTTGATGCTACAACGAAAAGTCCAACGGTGGGAATGGATGGATTCTCTTATGTTTCCAACCCAGGTTTTGAAGTGGATACAGTGGCATCTACATCTCCCACAGGTTGGCTTACAGCAGGGGCTAATCCGGATGCGAATTATACTGAAGCCGGTGGCCATATGGGTGGCTTCCGTTTAACCCATTTTAAGAACAGTGCCTATAATGTTTCAACGAATCAGACCATCACGGGCTTAAGCAATGGAACTTATACGTTTCAGGCTTGGGTACGGGGTTCTGTGGGTGCTACTGGTCATTCTCTTTTCGTGAAAGACCACGGTGGTGCGCAGATCAATAAGGATATTGTGCCACAATCAGCTTGGCAAAAAATCCAGATTGCCAATATTCAGGTTAGCAACGGACAGTGTACCATTGGCTTGCAAAGTCTTGGAAACAATACCTACTGCAGCTTGGATGATGTGGAGTTTTTTAGACAGTAAAGAACTGCGGCTAAAGATGCCGTCCAATTGCTATGATAGCCCTTTCGGGGTACCGTTTCCGCAGGAGACAACTTATTATTCTCCGCATAATTTGCGGAGAATATATATCAGTTAATAATAGAACTAATAGAATAATTCTTCACATACAAAACCATTGGTCTGTAAGATATGGATTATTTCCCCCGCATCGTTAGTTGGAGCATCAATCCGTAGGATTTTGTCGCAATCTTCTAGGTCAAAATTCCATTTTGCCCATGGCTTTATTTTGTCCAAATGGGGCTTTAATTGCTGAATATCTTCTTCGCACTGCACGGAAGTTTGAAATATAAAAATCATCAGGTAAATTTTTTATTTATAATCCTTTTTTCCCTTCAAGCCAATAACCATGTGAAACTATTTTACCCTGGTTGCTGGCTTTTAAAACCTTCCGGAACGTTCGGACTGATTTTGCATTTCCGGTTAGAATAAAGGTTGATTGCCGCCATTCGGGCGATTGAATAATCGGCAATTCGTTCACCCATTTTTCATTACTGAAGGAGCCGTTTTTTTTAAATATGACACAGTTTTTCAATTGTAGAAGTGTGGCGATGTTTTCATTCTCTTCGTCTAGTTCTAAATAGAATTGAAATTGGTGCCGATTTTCTCGAAGAACAGGTAAGAAAGAACAGGCAAGACCTAAGGAGGTTTCATCGCCGAAAATAACATATTTTTCTACCGATGGATCGTAATACTTATATGCTCTTGGCGGGTTGATATCAACCTTGTCGCCCATACTCAGTTTGCCCATGAAACAACTTCCGGGGGCTTCGCCATGGAGGTGGACGATTAATTCCAATAGGCTACGAGTAGCATCCACATAAGAAACGGTATATCGCCTCGCCTCAGTATCACTGACACGGAAATCTATAAAGCTTCCCACGCCAACATTTAAGTCTTGAAAATTTCCTTTAAATTGGATTCTTTTTACTGTATTTGATAGGTATTCCACTTCGGTAACCACCATTGATGACGACTTTGCGGATAAAAGACGATCGAAAACATCGAATACCCATTTCGGAGCGCTTGGCATAATCTTGTTTTTTTGAACAAAGAAACCCAGAATAAGCAGCTCAAAAAAGGCTAAAACGTGGTAAGTATTGGACTAATCAAGGTTTTTCTTCCGGAAGGATAAAGCGGTCATGCCAACAGTTTTGGTAAACAACCTGGAAAAATAGGGATAATCGTCATAACCTAATTCGAACGCTATTTCTTTTACCGATTTGTTAGAATGGTACAGTAAACGTTTGGCTTCGAGTATGATGCGTTGCTGAATATGATAGCTTAGGGGTTGGCCGGTGGTCTTTTTGACACATTCGTTCAAATAAACCGTCGATATCTTTAGCTTTTCGGCATAGTCAGCTGGCCTTTTTGTAAGTACGAAATCACGTTCCAATATAGATTTGAATGCTTTCGTGATTATTTCAAAACGGGACAGGTTTTCTGTCGGTTTAGCGAGTGCTAAATACTGCGAGGTAATCAATGCTGCCAATGCATTGCAACTTGCTTTTAATATGGACTGGTATAACGTTTCCTGTTTTCTTTCGAAAAATTTAAAGCACAGCGAAATGGCTTCGGAGACTAGGTCAAAAGTCTCTTTGCTTAATTTTAGTGGTTTCACTGGCGCAATTTCTTGCAGTATGCGGAGGATGTCAGCATTCAGGTTGTCATGACTGATGATCAGTACACGGAGATTTACTTTTTCAAGGTTTATTACGCGATGGACCTGATTGGGTTGTATATAGATAACGGCAGCTCCCGCTACTTGATGCCTTTGAAAATCGATTTCAAAAGTAGTCGTTCCTTTTTCCTGAACGCAAAATAAATGATAATCGTCGCGATGGGCTTGTGTTGCCTGCTCATATAATTCCAGTTCTTTCAATGAGGCCGTTTCTAAGAAAATACCAGTTCCGAACGTATCGGCCATCGTATTTAAGGGGATGGAATTAGGGTTTCCGCTCATGATTGTTCTACTCAATTTTACGTATTTGTTTGCCGGGCAATTTAATAGATTTTCTTTAATGACAAAATCTCTTAGCAATAGCTATATGTTAGGGATTGCTTTTATGCATCATTTTCTCTATTTTGGCCCATCAAATTTTAAGCATGGTTAACTCAGAACCTTACGCATCCTTCAAATATCCGGAATTTAATCGTTTTCTCCTTGTACGCTTTGCCATCGTATTTGCATGGTCAATGCAATTTGTGGTAATCGAATGGGAGGTTTATAGTATCACAAAATCGCCTTTGGCTTTGGGTTATATAGGGCTTTTAGAGGTGATCCCGGCGGTACTTATGGCCTTATTTGCCGGACATGTGGCCGATAGAAAAGACAACAGAACACTTTTGATGAATTGTATCACTGGTTTTTCGGCGATTAGTCTCGGCTTGTTTTTGTTAACATGGCCGCGTGTTGTTGCGGGCATGTCATCCCATACGGTGCTGCTGGGTATCTATGTTTTGGTCTTTCTAGGTGGATTTGTGAGAGCTTTTATAGGACCTACCGTTTTCTCGCTGATGGCTTTCATTTTGCCAAGGAGGTTGTATCCTAACGGAGCTACCTGGAACAGTACGGTAGGGCAACTGGCCCGTGTGTTGGGGCCAGCATTGGGTGGTTTTACCATCGGTATGATTGGTGTACATTGGTCTATGTGTGTCATCTTTGGCTTCTCTCTATTGGCTTTAATTACCTTAACGGGTATCAGCAAGAAGCCGATCATGAATAAGGAAACCGATCAATCGGTATGGAACAGTCTCAGCGAAGGTCTACGTTTTGTATTTCGCGAAAAATCGGTTTTAGGGGCGATTACCTTGGATATGGTGGCCGTGTTGTTTGGGGGCGCTGTAGCCATTTTACCCGTGTTTGCGCAAGATATTTTAAAGGTGGGCTCGGAGGGTTTCGGTATCTTGCGGGCGGCGCCTGCTGTAGGCACTTCCTTGATCATGATTGTATCGGCCTACTTTCCATTGTATAAAAACGCTGGGATGAAGTTATTGTCTGTTGTTTTTGGATTTGGCTTAAGCATCTTGGTCTTCGGCCTGTCTACCAGTTTTTGGCTGTCGGTTATAGCGTTGTTTTTCAGTGGGGTGACGGATGGTGTCTCCATGATCATTCGGGATACAATTTTACAACTGCGAACACCAGATGCTATGCGGGGTAGGGTGGCTTCCGTTAATGCCATCTTTGTAGGATCGTCCAATGAATTGGGTGCCTTTGAAAGCGGGTTGACCGCACGTTTGATGGGGACGGTCACCTCAGTTGTTTTTGGGGGTACAATGACTTTACTCACTGTTGTTACCACTGGTTTAGCTTTACCTGCTTTCAGAAAATTAGATTTGGAAAAGGATCTGAAGAAGCATTTGTCTGATTGAGATTTATAGTATTGTGCGGAAGCCGCCATTGGATCCGTCTCCTATCAGTAGGGCGACTCTGTTACACACTAAACCCGTGACCTTGTTCGTAGCGGGTTTAGTGTGTAATGACGCGCGTATCATTTGCGTCAGATGGATATGTTAAGACTCCTTTGCATGAAAATAATCAAGGCCGCTTTGGAGGAACATGCTAAAGTCTTTTTTAGACATGTATCCTGAAACCGGTGGGTTGATTACCTTCCCATCGGGTGTTATGAGTACATAATGAGGCTGAGAATTATTGTTGAAGTTTAACTGCTGAAACAGTGACCATTTATCACCTACTGTCCTGATTTTTTTTCTTCTTCCATTGCCAATATCGATAGACTGTTGTTGATCATGTGCCAGTTCCTCTCGATCGTCTACATAAAGGGAAGCGAGTATGACCTCTTTCTTAAGCAAGGGTAAGATAGCTGGTTCACTCCAAACAAACTCCTCCATTTTACGACAGTTCTCGCAGCCGTAGCCGGTGAAATCTATTAGTACGGGCTTACCCTCTTTTTGTGCTAGGGTAATGGCCTTGAAGTAATCGTGCTGCGGATGAAGACCTAAAACACCCTCTTCCGGTGAGGCGTAAAAGCTGACATTCAGTGGTGGGAGGATTCCGCTCAGTAAAGCAAGTCTGGGTTGAGTGGAAGGTACAAGCCCTTGCGCTAAATAGAAGGCGAAGAGCATCATCACGGTGGCAAATAACTTCCTTAATGGAGATATTTTTTCATTTCTGCTGTCATAAGGAAATTTCAATTTCCCGAAAAGGTAAAATGCCAGTGCAATCGCGATAAGCATCCATAAGCCAATGAACACCTCCCTTTTAAATAGGAATGTTTTAGAAACCAGATCTGCTTTGGAAAGAAATTTCAGTGCCAGGGCTAATTCAATAAATCCTAATACCACTTTCAGGGTATTCATCCAGCTACCAGACTTGGGAAGTGAAGCTAGCAGCTGCGGAAAAAGTGCCAAGGCCCCAAATATTAGTGCCCAAGCTAGACCGAAACCACCCAAAGCGAAAGTGAGCAGCAAAGGGACATTCCTGGACGCCGAAGCAACTCCTCCCAGCAAACTTCCAAGTATAGGGCCGGTACAGGAAAATGAAACGATAACGAGTGTAAAGGCCATAAAAAAGATGCCCACTATTCCGCCTGCGTCCTCTGCTTTGGATGATCTGTTAACTAGCCAGCTTGGCAAGCTGATGTTATAGTAGCCAAAAAAACTAAGGGCAAAAAATACGAAGACCACGAAAAAAAGGAGGTTCAGCCATATACTGGTGGCAATTTCATTAAAGATATTGCCACTGATACCATCAATCAGATGGAAGGGTAGGCTTAGCGCCAGAAAAATAGCAAGAATAAAAAAGCTGTATGTTAAGGCGTTTCTTCTACCTTTCTTTTTATCGGAAGTACTTTTTGTAAAGAAAGAAACGGTCAACGGAATCATGGGAAACACACAGGGCGTCAATAATGCAATCAGTCCACCTAAAAAACCCAGCACGAAGACTAATCCGTTCCCGTCATTTGTCCTTTCCTGTGCGGCTCCGCTATTTGTTAAGGGATGATCGGGGTCAAGCGTTTTTACTTTGATCACATCATTACCCGCCGTGCCTGCAGCGTTATTGCCGGCATCTTTGGCAATGTCCATTGTTCCGACATCGGCTATATCACCCATGCTGATGGCCTGCGTAAACTCCAGCGTATTCGGTGCTAGACATATCCGATCATCGCAGGCTTGGAAGGTAATCTGTAGGCGGACCTCCGCATCACTTCCCTGGTTCTCTAACCGAAAACGCTGGATGAATTTTGCTGAATCTGCATAATATACGATGCGGGCACCAAAGGCTTCACTGAACTCGGATTTTTTCTTACCCACTTCTATTACATCTCCGATAGGCCGAATATTTTCGGTACTGATTTCAAGGTTGGTGGGTATTCCTGTTTCAGGCGGCAGGTCTTTGGAATAAAGATGCCAGCCTTTGTCGATGGTCGCACTTAATACAGCCTCGTACTCTTCATTGTTAATCTTATTGACTTGGTACTTCCAGTCAACAACCTCTTTAATCTGGGCAAAAAGCGGCTGCACCTGGCACAGCAGTAGCAGCCATAGTAATTTTTTCATGAGAATAATTTATTTTTCTTCGCTTTTATTGCCGGTCTGGTTCGAAATCCAGACAGACGGAATTCATGCAGTAACGTTTGTGAGTTGGCGGAGGGCCATCGTCAAATATATGTCCTAAATGCGAATCGCAACGGGAGCATCTTACTTCAATACGATGCATGTTATAGGAGTCATCATTTTTGTAATACACACTTCCTTTGCGGGCAGGCTCAAAGAAGCTCGGCCAGCCACAGCTGCTGGCAAATTTGGCATCTGATCGGAAAAGCCTGTTGCCGCAGACGGCACAATAATAAGTTCCTCTTGTTTCGCTATCCCAGTATTTTCCCGTGAAAGCTTGTTCCGTTCCCTGTTTTCGAGCTACCTGATAGAGATCGTCTGGAAGGATTTTCTTCCATTCTCTGTCGGATACCTTTAGGTGCATAGTATCCGTACGTGAATAGTAAGGATTTTGATGTTTTTCTTTAGGATCCATTGTATTGCTTTGGCGGGCATTGCTGTGGCAGCTTATCAAAAGAAGAAGACCAATATGCAATGCAAAAAAGTGCCATTTTTCTAGTTTATTATTCATCTTACATACCCTTTCCATGTTTCAGTTTCTCCTGAAAAACTTTGCGAAACTTATCCAATTTTGGTTTGATGACCATCTGACAATAAGGGGCATTCATGTTATTGGCATAATAGTCCTGATGATAGTCTTCCGCTTTATAGAATGTACCATAAGGTACAACTTGCGTCACAATGGTGGCGTTATAAGCTTTCTCCTTATTCAGGCGTTTGATATAATAAGTAGCCAATTCTTTCTGTTCGGCATTGTGGTAAAAAATTGCCGAACGGTATTGTGTTCCCTCATCATTACCCTGTCTGTTCAATTGGGTGGGATCATGGGCTACGAAAAATGCTTCCAGTAATTGCTCATAGGAAATTTTTGAGGGATCGTATACAATATTGCATGCTTCGGCATGTCCAGTTGTTCCTGTGCAAACCTCTTTGTAAGACGGATTAGGTACGGTTCCACCGGTATAACCTGAGGTTACGCTTTCCACTCCGTTTAATTGCTTGAACTGTTCTTCCACACACCAGAAGCAACCCGCAGCAAAGGTTGCAGTAGCCGTCTTGTTTGCGGTAGCTGTTTTCATTATCGTGGTGTCGGTTGAGCCGTTTGAATGGCCATTATTCTTTTGCTGCCAGCCACAGGCCACTATAGGGCTGAGCAGCAACAACAGGGCGAGGCATCTTACGATTGCTACTCCTGGGCGATTATCTTTCTTTACAGTCATCGTTATTCTCTTTATCAAGTGCTGGTGCCAAGGGAAAATCAATGGGCACTTTTAGTGTTTTTGCCGTTAGGTTACTAATATAATTTTCACCTATGGTATGAAGGAGGTCTATTAGCTGTTCATTGGTGTACCCGCTATCAAAGAAGCTGTCTAATTCGACTGCTATATGATGGCCCCTTTTTTCTGCCATTGCTTTGACGAGCTGTGCCAGTGCGTTGAGCTTGGGGTCAAAATCAGCCTTCCCCTGTCTTAGCTGCATGACCTCTTTATCACTAAATCCATTGAGTTTGGCTATCATGGTGTGTGCACTGAGGCAGTAGAGCGAGCCATTGCATTGTGCTAGCACCAGGCTCACCACTTCTCGCTCTCTTAAGCTGAGGGAGGTCTTGCGGCCTTGAAAGTGGTGATAATTGCCAAATGCATGCGTTGAGTGCATCATGGATAGAAAAAGGTTCGGTATATGCCCGAGTCGTTTCTCGAAATATGCAACATAGTTTTTGTTTGCTTCACTTACAGCCTCCAAAAGGGGCATTTCTATTGCTACCATCACTGTATTGTTTAATCGTTCTGCTCTGTAGTTTTGAATTCGGAAGTGTTGCTTCCGGTCTGTTGTTTAAAGAAGCGGCTAAAATGTGCGGGGCTCTCAAATCCTAGTTCATAAGCGATCTCTTTGGCCGATTTATCTGTATAGTGTAGGTATCGCTTAGCCTCCAGGATAATTCGGTTGCGGATGAGCACGGATGGTGCCGGTTGCTTTAAAAGGGCAAACGTGTTGCTCAGCGTTTTGGGTGATTTGTTCAGCGCAGCGGCATAGAACTTCACCTCATGTTCCTTTTTGAAATTTCCTTCGAGTATCAGCGAAAATTTCCGGATCAAATCCATCTTTTCATCTGGAAATAACTGATAGCTTTCGCATTGCTGTTTGGCTATACGTGTTGTCTTGATGATTACTCTTTTGAGCAGGGTTCTCAGCATCTCACCTTGGAAATTATCTCTCACCTGCATTTCGCTGGAGAACACTTGCAATAGATGCTGCATTTCATCCGTTTCTGCAGGTTCCAATTTGATGAACATGGGGTGGTGGATTCCATAGAATAGGAAGCCAACGCACCCTACTTCTGCATCGTGGTTCAGGATACAATAAAATTCGCGGTTGAACTGCCACGCTACCAGCTCTCCGGGACGTTCGAACTGAAAGTGCTGGTTGGAAACTAATGGTAGGATGCTGGCTTCGGGCATGAGGTAGGTAACCTCATCAATTTTTACCTGTTGTGCAGCACCTTTATTATAAATAAAAGTGTTGATCGGTTCAGGATCATTTTTCCGTAAACCACTGCCCGACAGTAATTTATTATTGTGGTGCATTACAAAACGTCCGAGCGTTCCTTTTTCATTGTATTCGCTGATCATATACGTATCGTTATTTAAAGCTACGGCCTATTCTTGTACTAATATACCTGTTTTTTTTGAGCGCTGCTGACCGCTTATTTCTTTGTCTTTGCTTGCTTTCCGAAGGCCACTAGTCTGTCTCCATTCACAAAACCTACTTGCCGCATAAGCAGTTTCCCGTCTGGACTGAAGAATAGCAACGTTGGGTAGGCTGTTACTTCCCATTGTTCTGCAAGTTCGATGCCCTCACCCTTTTCCATATCTATAGTATAGTTGATAAAATGGTCATTGAAATAGGCAGCCGCTCCATCCTCCATGAATGTTTTCGATTTCAGCAATTTACAGGGGCCACACCAGCTTGTGTAGGCATCCACAAAAATATATTTGCCGCTTTTTTTTGCCTTGGTGGAGATATCTTTCCATTGGCCATCCGTGAAATGGATGCCTTTGGCCATGGTAGATTGCTCTTTCATCTGCGCTTCGGCCGCACTGCTAAGAAACAATGCAAGGCAACAGCATATAATGCGCAGTGCTTTTGGATAGTTGTTCACACTTTTCATCTTACAGGTCTTTATAGATCGTCGTCGCCACCGCTTTCAATAAGTCGGGACTAAGACGTTGTTTGAAATCCGGGTTAATGTATTCATAATGTATTTTGCCAGCCCTATCCAGAATAAATACTGAGGGAACGGGCAGCAATAGCTCCTTATCTATACCTCCAGTGGTTTTGGGCAGCATTTCCCAATAACCTTTGGGCGCTTTGAACGCAAGGCCAAATTTTTTGGATACCTGTAGGTCGGCATCTGAAAGCAATGTATAACCTAATTGCTCCTTCGAGGCCGATTGGATCAATCCTTCAGGGCTATCGGTACTAATGGCGAGTAGTTGATAACCGATTTTTTCCAGCTCCGGCATCAGCTCCTGTAAACCGGAAAGCTGTTTGGAGCAATATGGGCACCATCCACCTCTGTAAAAAATTAGGACGGTTGGTTTGCTTGCTATTGCTTTATTCAGATCAAATTCCTTTCCGGAGGCATCTTTGAGCCTTACTGTTGGAATCGATTCACCGATGAGCAAAGGGCTGATATCTGTTGGATTTTGCGGTATCATATACATGGGTTCATCCGTATTCATTCTGGACGACATCTCCATCTTGTTTTCTTTACCCATTTTATCCTGTGCCTTCGTTATATTCAGTGTCAGGAAGATAGTTATTGTTATTATTGCCATCGCTACATGAATTGCTTGATGACTCATCGTTTTTATATTTCTCATGGATCGGATCTTTAAAAATTGCCTATTATGCTATTTCTTTTGCCAATGGAAAATCCACGGGCACTTGTGTGACTGCATGTAATAGGTTACTAATGGTCCTGTCGCCAATCAACATGATCAGGTCGACCAAATTTTCTTTCGTGTATCCCGAATCGAAAAATGAAGTGATCAGCGCTCCATCAATATGAGGATGGTTTTCGGTGATTGCCTTTGTTAACTTCACAAGGCTGTTCAATTTCTCGTCGGAAGAAACGCTACCTGCCCTGATCTCCAATGCCAAGTCCCCGCTAATGCCTGTCGTCTTTGCGATGACAGTATGAGCGCTTAGGCAATAAATACAATTATTGACCTGACTTACTACCAGGTTAACAGCTTCTACTTCTTTGGCCGTTAGAGAGGAGGGACTGTCCTCTAATTGCAGGTAGGCTTCTAAAGCATGTTCTGAGTACGCTATCACGTTATATAGGTTTGGTACTTTGCCAAATGATTGCTCCATCTTTTCGAAAAGTTTGCGGTTCTTTTCTGATATTTCTTCCTTTTTTAAGAGGCTGAATATTTTTTCCATGTCGATTTTTTTGAGGAAGAAGCGCACTTTCGTGACTTCTTCCAGGGGTGTTATTGATTTATTCTAGTGTTACTTTGATGATGTTTTGGATAGCTGGTAGGGTAGTGAAAGCGTTGGGGTTCGGTACCTCTCTAATAGCTTCGCTTTCTTCTAAAGGTGTACCTGCTAAGTTAAACTGTGTAATGCCGGCACCTGGGAACTGATTCACTGCGGTACCGTTATCAAATAAACCGATAGCCGTAGATATATCGCCCTTCTGCGTGGCGTCTACACCGTTATCTTTCGATGCAAAAAACCAGTCGTTGGAAAAGCCATACATGGTGGCAATAGCCAATCGGTCGCCTTCGGCAACATTCAATTGCTGTGATACGCTGCCTCCGGCCTGTTCACCTATTTTCGGCAACAGGATCGTCGAGCTTGCCGCAGGCAATACGTACACTTCTTTTACACCTTCCACAGTTTTCAGGTGGTCGGCCAGTAAGGAGGCATCTCCCTTTTGGGCCAGTTCCTTTAAGCCTTCTCCACGGTCATTCTCTCCTGTTTTGTAAATAGGATTTTCGTTGCCTTGATAAACAACAACCAGTATCGGAGAAAGGGGAGTGAAGATTCCGGTTTGCCCCTGGATATATTCTCCCAATACACTGTTATCTCCCATTTCTGCAATATTGGTGAGGCCGTTCGCGGTGGGTTTGCCCGCTTCATATAAGGGGTTCGGACTTAAGAGATCGCCCCCGGCTATATAAGAAATGGTCCATACACCCGGACTGAACGGAGTTGCATTGCTTGTATTGCCGGAGGTGTTTTCGATGGTCAATGTAAAAGTCGAATTGCCTTCATAGTGTAGGCTGGCCTTCATCAGCGATGAGGCCGTTGCATAACTGTTGCCTTGCGCGTCGGTGCCTGTGACTTCGGTGATGTTTTGCCCGCTAGCTTCAGCTGTACCTGGATGACTTACATTTGCTCCTGGAACCTGGTTGATACGAGTGCCGTTGTCCCATAACTTGATCTGGGAAGAAACATCTCCCTCAATCGGAGCACCATCTTCCGTATATAAGGTTATACCCGGGTTGGCCGGAGCGAAGAATAGGTCGTTCGACCAGCCGTACATAGTGGCAAAGGAAAGTGCCTGACCTTTGGCAGCCGAGAACTGAAAGGAAATCGATTCACCAGGCATAATCACTGGTGCACTTCCCTCATTTTTAAAGGTTCCCGATTGTACTAATGGCCTAGAATCAAGTACATTTTCCACTCTAATGGTAGAAGCCATATCCATTTGTTGACCATTGTCGTCATCTTTATTACAGGCTGCAAATAAGAAGGGCAGTGTTGCGAGGGATAACCAAACTGATTTTCTGTGTTCCATAATCTATGTCTTTTTCTTTGTTAATTTTGTTAAGACAAAGGTAGATTGGATAAGCCCCACTGGAGATATCCGTATTTCCCGACTTGATGACCGTTCTTCCCGAATAGCTCATTTTAACCTTCGGGAAAAAGAGATCTTTTGATCCGGCCTTACCTCGAATGAGTGTTCTCAAGCACACAATCTCTCATTCAAGGCGTAATTGATAATGATGGTTTAAGGATATTTTTTTACTTTTGTGCCCAAAGAATTTTACTTGTTAAGACACTCTCCCTCTAAACTTATAAGTAATATAAAGGCTTTTTAAGCATGAGAACACGTACAAAAAGGAAATATCATAATTTTCTAAAATTTAAGAGAGATTTTCAAAAATACAGCATACACAAAGCGCGAAGTTATGAGCTTGTTTTGCACTGGCTCAAGAGTAGGCTCAGCAGAAATCAGTTCCTCATTCTTTCGGGCGTTTTGGTTGGATCTACGTCAGGCTTGGCGGGAGTAGTTCTAAAGTCGCTTGTCCATTATATCCATTATTTTATCACCACCAAAGTGCATCTGGAATACCAACTGCTATTTTACGTTGTTTTTCCGTTTTTAGGTATTGTACTGACAACGCTTATTGTCGTCTTTGTTTTTAAAGGACAAGACCGGAAAGGTTTAGGGGCAATTCTTTATGAAATTGCAAGAAATTCAAGCATTGTCTCTTCTGTCAAGATGTATTCGCAAATAATACAGAGTGCGGTTACCGTTGGTTTGGGTGGCTCTGCCGGGCTGGAAAGTCCCATTGCCGTCACCGGTTCGGCTATTGGATCGAACTTCGCACAAACATATAAATTGGAATATAGGGAACGAACTCTTTTATTGGCTGCGGGTGCAACAGCTGGTATCGCTTCTGCATTTAATGCACCGATAGCGGGGATGATGTTTGCCTTCGAGATTTTGCTTACGGGGGTCGTGTTTTCGGACTTTATACCGTTGGTGGTAGCGGCTGTTTGTGGTAGCCTTATTTCCCGTATCTTTCTACAGGAGGATGTTCTTTTCGGTTTTCACTCGCGCGAAGCTTTCGATTATCATAATCTGCTTTATTTTTTGATTTTAGGTGTATTTACGGGGTTATATGCGAGATACTTTGTATTGGTCTCTCAACGTGTAGATCACTTTTTCCATAACCTCAGATTTTCACGGATACAAAAAGCAATAATTGGCGGATGCATCCTGTCCCTTTTATGTCTCTTATTGCCCCCTTTATTCGGGGAAGGCTATGAAACTGTTAAATTACTTAATGATGGGCAGGCAGCGGCTGTTCTGAAGAACAGTTTTTTCAGGTATTTAGATTTTGAAAACTTTTCCGTTATCATTTTTCTTGCTTTTGTATGTCTCTTAAAAGCGTTCGCTACCTCGGTCACCATATTCAGTGGGGGAAATGGTGGTAATTTCGCTCCTTCTTTATTTGCGGGTGGTACGCTGGGCTATTTATTCGCAATGATATGTCATGCCGTAGGTTTAACCGACGTGCCGGTAACTAATCTGGTGCTTGTGGGAATGGCCGGGGTGATGAGTGGTGTATTATATGCACCGCTGACAGCCATCTTCCTGATTGCCGAATCTAGCTCAGGGTATGATCTTTTTATTCCACTGATGATTGTTTCGGTTATTTCCTTTTTAATGGCAAGATGGTTCGCTCCGATATCTCCCGACTTACGTAAACTAGCTGACGAAGGTAAAATCTTTACGCGTGAACATGATAAGAATATTTTGACGCTTTTAGATACAAGTGAACTGGTGAGCAAAAACGCACAAATCATCTTGGATGATGCACCCCTGGAAGATCTGCTTAATATTATTAAAAATGGTAAAATGAATACTTTTGCAGTTTTGAACCAGCAAAGGAACCTCGTAGGCATCTTTACGTTGGATGATATACGCCCCTTTCTTTTTAATAATGATTTACAGGAGTGCTTGAATTTAAAACAGATCGTAAAAGCACCCGCGGCCATCATCAAAGAAACCGACCAGATGAAAGACATTATTAAGGCCTTTGATGAAACTGGTACCTGGAATTTGCCAGTTGTAAATAGTGATAACAAGTTTATTGGTTTCATCTCCAAATCATCGGTATTGACCAGCTATAGGCAATTGTTGAAGGAATATTCGTAATGGACGGTATTTGTTGTTAACAAATAATAAATTAGATTTATTTTTTAGGATGGATACAAGGAGAGATTTTTTGAAAAAGGCAGCCACGTTTGCTGGAAGTGCCTCTTTAATGCATTTGATGCCAGCCTCTATCGCGAAAGCGATGGCGATAGATCCAGCTTCCGGTAGCAGTTATCTGGACGCCGAACATGTAGTGCTACTGATGCAGGAGAACCGATCTTTTGATCATGCTTTTGGTACTTTACAAGGCGTACGTGGTTTTAATGATCCACGCGCGATCAGCTTACCGAATAAGAATAAGGTTTGGTGCCAAACGCGTAAAAGTGGTGAAACTTTTGCTCCTTTTCGGCTGGATATGAAGGACTCCAAGATTACGTGGATGGGCTGCCTACCGCATAATTGGACCGACCAGACTGATGCACGAAACGGCGGAAAGATGGATCGATGGCTGGATGTTAAACGATCGGGATTCAAAGAATTTGCCGAGATACCACTCACTATGGGGCACTATACACGCGGAGATATTCCTTTTTATTATTCATTAGCTGATGCTTTTACCATTTGCGATCAGCACTTTTGCTCGAGCTTAACAGGAACCAATCCTAATCGTTTGTATTTCTGGACAGGCAATATTCGGGAAGGCTTGGACGGAAAGGCTTTGGTTTGGAATGGTGACTCCGAGTATAGTGGAAAGGCTAACTGGAAAACGTTTCCCGAACGTCTGGAAGAGCAGGGTGTCGACTGGAAAATTTACCAGAATGAAATTTCTTCGAGCAGTGCAGGCTACAGTGGAGAGGCTAACAGCTGGTTGGCTAATTTCGGTTGTAATGTAATGGAGTATTTTCCACAATACAACGTGAAACTTAGCAGGCGTTATATCGATTTGCTTAATCAGCAAGAGGAAGAGCTATCACACAAAATCGGGGAGTATAGGCCAGAAAATAGCGGCGAGAAAATAGCGGAACTAAAAAAGAAATTGGAATACGTTATCGCTGAACAAGAATTATATACCTTAGAGCGCTATGAGCAACTGAGCGATCGCGAGAAGGCTTTGCATGATAGGGCTTTTGTGAATAATGCGGGCGATCCGGATTATATGAAGCTGGAAAGGCTCATGTATAAAGATGGGCAAACGAAACGAGCGCTAAATATCCCGAAGGGAGACATATTATATCAATTTAGACAGGACGTTAATAATGGTAAGCTACCGACCGTTTCGTGGCTTACGCCTCCTCAATTGTTCTCCGACCATCCCGACTCGCCTTGGTTCGGTGCTTGGTATGTGAGCGAGGTAATGGACATCCTTACACAAAACCCGGAGGTCTGGAAAAAAACGATTTTTATTCTCACCTACGACGAAAATGATGGCTATTTCGATCATGTGCCGCCATTTGGAGCACCTAACCCGTATAAGGATGGCACAGGGAAAGTATCGCCAGGTATTGATGTTAGGCCTGAATTTGTACGCCAAGAAGAGCAGTATTATCCGGAAAGTGGTCGGGAAAGCAATATAGGGTTGGGATTCCGTGTACCCTTGATCGTTGCATCTCCTTGGACAAGGGGCGGATGGGTGAACTCCCAGGTATTTGACCATACTTCACCCTTGCAATTCTTGGAAACTTTTCTTTCAAAGAAATTTAAGAAGCCTATTGTAGAAACTAACATCACGGCCTGGCGCCGTGCGGTCTGCGGCGATTTAACATCTTCTTTTAGGTCTTATGGGGGCGAGACTATTAAAAAGCCAATGAGTCTGGAAAAGGAACCTTTCATGGAAGGGATTCACCAAGCAAAATACAAAGGACTTCCAGCTAACTTCAAGGCTTTGACCACCGAAGAAATTGACCTCATTAATCGGAATGCGGTGGCGTCACCGTTTTTTCCGCAACAGGAAAAAGGTGTTCGCGATGCTTGTGTGCTTCCGTATGAGCTTTATGTAAATGGTTGCTATGATAAAGCTTTAAATCGATATGAGATTAGCTTTAAGGCGGCTAGTCAGATCTTTGGTAAGCACGCCTCTGGCGCTCCTTTTCTAGTATATGCCCTGAATTCTTATGGGGGGGAGCTAAGCCGTAGTTGGAATTATGCTCTTGAAGCCGGAACCGAACTGCGCGACGAATGGCCAGTAAATAAATTTGACGATGGATATTATTATTTAGGTGTATATGGTCCAAATGGTTTTTACCGATCTTTTAGCGGTACGGCTAATAATAATCCGCTGATACAGATCAGTTGCTTATATCAAAGTGATGCCTGGGAAAGGGGCTCTTTGACAGGCAAACTCTTGTTGAAGTTGATTAATAAGGATGAGCAGGATCACGAGCTGCTTGTTGAAGACAGAAGCTACGGCGATAAGACAAGGCATTTGGTAGTAGAAAGAGGGAGCACTGCTACTATCATACTGGATGTCAACAAAAATCATAATTGGTACGACGTAGAGGTGCGATGCAAGGGGTATGAGGATTTTGCAGAACGCTTTGCCGGTAGAATAGAAACAGGAAAACCATTGAAAACGGACCCTGTAATGGGTGGCATGGTATAATGTAACTAGGTAGAAGATACTAAATAAATTTTAATCAAGTAGGGCTAAATTTTGTACCATATATGAACGTAAACTTCCTATCAGGTTGGAATACGGACTCCAAATATTCATGGAGATAATGGAAGATTACTCATACATTCAACCTATCAATAGCTGATGGCTATTGAAACACGTCAAAAAAGCAAATGAAAGCACTAAATACAAATGATTGCTATCAAGCATTACTTCAACATTTCGAGCAACGCATTGATCTTAATGGGGAGGAGAAGGACTATATCTGCTCACAGTTTCGTTTAAGGGAACTGTTACCCAGGCAGTATCTTTTGGCGCAGGGTGAAATATGCCGCTATGAAAGTTATGTGTGTACGGGTTTTTTACGTTCTTTCCACGTGGATAGGCAAGGGAATGAACATACACTGCATTTTGCTCAGGAGGATTGGTGGATCTCGGATCTGCACAGTTTTCTGCGTCAGGAGTCTGCCAGCCGTAACATTATAGCGATCGAGAAATCAGCAGTTTTACAGATAGACCTACAACAGCGCGAAGCGTTAATGCAAAGTGTTCCGAAAACAGAACGCTTTTGGCGTATATTGAATGAAAGGGCCAGTATGGCGCAAGACCAGCGGATATTGAACAATATAAGCATGTCTGGCATGGAACGTTATCAGGCATTGTTAGAAAAATACCCCCATATCGAACAGCGTTTACCGCAGAAACATATTGCTTCCTTTTTGGGGATAACACCGGTTTTTCTGAGCCAAATACGCAAAGAAATGGTGAAAAAGTAGCAGGGAGCCAAAGCTCCCCCTAATTTTTATTTTTTCCATTCGGCGGCATCGTCCGCCACGGCTGTGGCTTCTATCTCGATAAGTGCATCGGGCGAGAAGAGGGAAGATACTTCAATAATAGTATCAGCCGGATATGGGGCTGTAAAATACTTGGCCCGAAGTGTTACAATTTTTTCAAAGTTACGCATATCGCGAAGCATGATAGTGACTTTGACTATGTTTTTTAAGCTTGATCCGCCGGCCTTTAATACCTTCTCTAGATTTTCAAATGCTTTTTGTGCCTGTGTGTCAAAATCTCCTATGCCTATCAATTTACCCTCATCGTTCAATGCTGTTTGTCCGGAAATAAATAGCAGGTCTCCTACACGATAGCCTTGTGCTAGGTGAAAAGGCTCGTAGGTATCGGGTATTATTTTAATCTGTTGAATGTTCATTTTTTACTATGTTGTTTAAACAAAATAAATCAATTCCTAGCGGCTCTCCATTCAACTATTTTAAGAAAGTTCGTTAAACTAATTTAATTTCTAAAGGCATATAGTCTCCAGATAAATTAATAGCGCATTTTACTTAATAATCTGTTCTTGCTTGTGTTTGGGGCAAGGTAAGGCGTGCAGATATGGCAGTAAATCCTGACATAATTTTAGATGTTGGTGTATAGGTGACACATTTGCAGTTGCATTGAAAAACGTTGTTTTATAATGGGCGCTTGGCTTTTTTTGGATTTATGGAAAGATAGGGTATATAATGTGTAACGAATAGCTGATGGTTAGCGACGATTCGCGATATTTTTAAACTTTTTCCAGATTGTTGCCTTGTTTGCATGATGATTGCACCACCTGGTTAAAAAACGGAGAGCGTCTCCGTATATTTAAATCTATTAAAAAATTACAGGTCTATGAAGGTACTAGTAATTGGAGGGGGGAATATGGGCTTCACCTACGCGGAAGCTATTGCAAAATCAACATTTTTAAAAGCCAAGGATCTGATGATCCTGGACAAGTCGGCCGAACGCGTGGCGGAATTGAAAAAACATCCGCTGCTGGATGCTTATGCCGACTTAAAAGAATGCTTACCCAAAGCAGATGTGATATTAATTGCCGTGAAACCGAACCATGCACAGGGATTAATGGCAGAAATGAAATCACTGGTAAAGAAGGGACAGGTATTTGTATCGATCATGGCTGGCGTTACGATTCAGGTAATACAAAAGGGACTGGGCGTAACGAAAGTAGTTAGGGCAATGCCTAATTTGCCGGCGCAGGTAGGACTGGGCATGACATCTTTTACCGCTGCGGAGCATGTCTCGAGATTGGAACTTTCTATGATTGAACAACTCTTGGACACCACCGGACGGTCGATTTATTTAGATACGGAAAAGGACATTGACGCGTCGACAGGTATTTCTGGCAGCGGCCCTGCCTATATTTTTTATTTTATGCAGTCTATGTTGGAGGCTGCACTCAACATGGGCTTTTCTGCCCGCGAAGCACGCACGCTGGTGCACCAAACTTTTGCTGGTGCAGTGGAGCTTTTCGGCTCGTCTGATCTGGACCCGAATGCTTGGATGGCAAAGGTTGCTTCTAAAGGTGGCACCACTCGGGCTGCACTTGACTCGATGGAGGATAATAATGTGAAGGAAATGATTAAGGAAGCAGCCTACGCGGCTTTTAACCGTGCTGTAGAACTGGGCAAGGAGTTTGATTATGCTTAAGGAACACAAAGAAATCAAACGGGTGGTGATCAAAGTGGGTACAAATGTGCTCACGAATAAGGATAACCGTATTGTGGGTACTGTTTTGAATAAACTGGTAGAGCAGATTGCTTATCTCTATGAAAATGATATCCTCACTGTACTGGTTTCTTCCGGTTCTGTTATTGCGGGAAAGGAGGTGATGCGCCACGAATTGCAGACACAGGACAAAATAGTAAGGAGACAGGTGTTTTCTGCTATTGGGCAGCCACGTATGATGCGCCATTACTATACGCTTTTTCAATCGTATGGCATGCGCTGCGCACAAGTGCTTGCTACGAAGCGCGACTTTGATCCCGGTAGGCACCGGGAAAATATGACCAATTGCTATGAAGGTCTTTTGCGAGAGGGCGTTATTCCGATCGCAAATGAAGATGATGCGGTATCTTTATCTATGTCTACTTTTACGGATAATGATGAACTGGCAAGTCTTGTGGCCGAATTGATCGATGCTGATATGCTGATTATCCTGACCGATGCAGAGGGTTTCTTTAATGGTCATCCGGCGGATCTTAGCAGTGAACTTATTAAACAGGTGGCTGTTGATGAACCGGTAGAACAATTTGTTAAGGAAAGTACAAAAGGCGAAGCGGAAGGTCGAGGTGGCATGAAATCTAAACTGAAGATTGCAAAAAAGACAGCACAGATGAATATTCCTACTTATATTGCAAACGGGAAGCGAGCCAATGTAATTTTAGATATTGTGAACGGAAAGGAAGTGGGTACGAAATTTACTTTGTAAATAATAAATAGGATGTTTGGTTCAGGAGAAATTTGATAGCAGCGTTTCTGGACGAGTTAAAGGGGCATTCACGAAAGGATTGCCCCTTTTCTATATTTAATTCGGATCATTCTTTACCCCACCAAGAGTGAAGGAGCTCTTGATGTTCTTCTACCCATCGTTTGGCGGTTTCCTTTTTATTTTTACCGGCTTCCATTTTGGTGAGCAAATCAGTCATTATTTCTTCGTTGAAGAATGCGTGTTGAAAATAGCGATATAGTTCTGGGAAATCTTTATCAAAATCTTTTCTGACAAACGTTTCGATATGTTCAGTGTCTCCATATATTTTTTTGGGGTCTTCAAGAAACTTGAGATCAAAACGGCCGAATAGCCAATGGGGCTGCCAGGCGGTAACCACCACCCATCGCTTTTCATTGACAGCCTTCTGCAGCTCTGAAGCCATCGCAATCATGGAAGAATTTAATTGTCGGTAATTTAGTTTATACGCTAACAACACACTGTCAGTATAGGTGGCCATCCCTGAACCGCGTTCGATACCGATGATTTTGCTGCCGAATTTATCACGCTTGTCGTTCAGTTCTTCAATGGAATTGATGTCTACATACTTTGGCACTACCAGCCCTAGCTTTGCATCTTCGTAGTTGACCCCTGCGCTGAAAATATTTTTAAAGGGTGCAATTTTATCGCCATGGGTTGTTGGCAGCCAAACATTCATGAAAACGTCGGTATCTCCATTATCCATAGATGCTAGTAAGAGATTAGGTGCTGCTTTATGGGTAACAACATGATAATCTTTTTGGGCGAGGAACTCTTTAGTGACCAAGGTCATCGCATTGCCCTCTGCCCATCCTTCTACCATCCCCATGCTGATCCGTTTGTTGATCCGCTCGCCGCAGCTCAATAGGATATTGCATAAAATAGTTATAACTAATAGTTTGTGTTTTATCATCTTTGTCAATTTAATCCTTTATTGCCGAAGGCTTGTGTAATACGGTCTAGAATGATAGCCAAAATAACGACCGACAAACCACTTTCAAACCCTAACCCAATATCCAAGTTGTTAATACCTTCCAATACTTTTTCTCCTAAGCCGCCTGCGGCAATCATGCCGGCGATGACCACCATGGATAAGGAAAGTAGGATGGTTTGGTTAACGCCAGTGAGAAGGGTTTTTAATGCTAATGGGAGTTCTACTTTAAACAATATTTGTTTTTGCGTTGCACCTAATGAGCGTGCTGCCTCTAACACATCACCGGGAACCTGCTGGATACCTAAGGCCGTTAAACGTACGGCAGGCGGCATAGCAAAAATGATCGTAGCAAAAGCGCCCGGTAGTTTTCCGATACTGAAGAAAAGCACCGCGGGGATGAGATAAACAAAGGCGGGCATGGTCTGCATCAGATCGAGAAGCGGCCGGATAATGCGCTGTGCAGTTTGACTCTTTGCTGACCATATTCCGAGCGGTACTGCCACTATTAAAGCGATGACGGTAGAGGAGATAATTAAGGCTAAGGTTTGCATCGTTTCTTCCCAAAATCCCATGAGATAGATCAATGCCAGCCCTAATAAGGTAAATGTGGCAATACGCTTTCCGGCATATTTCCAAGCTACGGCTGTAAATAGGGCGATTGTGATATAGAATGGAACGCTTACCAATACCCACTCAATACTTTCAATACCCGCGTTTCCAGTGGTTTTTATAAAATCAAATAAGGGTCGTAGATTTGCCATAAGCCACTTCACCGCGATGGCTACGTATTGTCCGATGTCGATTGTTTTTTCCATATCTTAACTGTTATTCGCGTGTTCTTTTAGTTTAGTAATCTCTTGCTCGTTAAATCGGGTGGCTTCAATGACCACAGAATTTTGACTGACAATGCCCAGCAGGCGTTTGCTGTCCCAGTCGATGACAGCAATGGGCGATCGGGTAGCGGTAATGAGTGGCAGCATCTCTTCTACGGTCACTTCAATGCTTACGGTAGGCACATTGGTCAACAGGATACTTTCTACCGTTTTTTCCTGCCTGTTGGCACATTGTACAGCATCGGCTACCCATACAAAACCGAGAAATGTATTTTGTTCGTCAACCACAGGTAGTACGTCTAAGCCGGTGCTGCGCATTTTGCGCAGGGTACCTTCGGGGCCATCTTTTCCAAATCGTACATGCGTTGGCTTTTCATGCATTAAGGTGCCCGCTGTAATGATGGTTTTGCGGTCTACTTTCTTAACAAAGGCTTCTACGTATGGTGTAGCGGGATTGGTAAGGATCTCTTCTGCCGTGCCGATTTGCTCGATAATGCCATCTTTCATAATCACTATGCGATCACCAAGCTTGATAGCTTCATCTAAATCGTGTGTAACGAATACTACTGTTTTTTTGAGTTTGTTTTGCAAGCCAAGTAATTCGTCTTGCATCTCGGTTTTGATCAAGGGGTCGAGTGCGGAGAAAGCTTCATCCATAAGTAGCACTTCAGGATCATTTGTTAAGGCCCGGGCTAGGCCAACACGCTGTTGCATGCCTCCGGAAAGCTGTGCGGGTGATTGACGCTCAAACCCATGCAATCCAACGGTGTCTATCGCTTGCTGGGCTTTGGTCTCGCGGGTTTCTTTATCTTCCCCGCGGAGTTCTAAACCGAAAGCAACATTTTCTAAGACTGTTCGGTGGGGGAGCAAACCGAATTTCTGAAATACCATGCTCATTTCCGTGCGGCGGACATCCAGTAACTCCCGGTGACTTTTGCGCGTTATATTGTCGCCGTTCACATAAACGTTTCCGGACGTAGGCTCTATTAACCGGTTTAAGCAGCGTAATAGGGTTGATTTTCCGCTGCCAGAGAGCCCCATGATGACAAAAAATTCACCTTCGTATATTTCAAAATTTGCTTGGTTGATGCCTACCGTACACTGGGTTTTAGATAGGATCTCTTTTTTGATGCTGCCCTCTTTTAGCATCTGCAGGGCATTTTCTTTATTCTTTCCAAAAATTAACACCAAATCTTCGACCTTTATTTTTACGGGTCTGTTTTCTTTCATATTAAGGGGATTTTATTCTACTTGCTGGATAATGTGTAATGCTACTCGTCTCCCGGATTATGGGCGAACCTGCTAATGGTTACAGAGATACAATGTATATAAAGATGTGGCCTATAGATAAGGATATATCGATAGCGTTAATGTTGCCTAACAAAAAAATGCATCTTGTGAACTAAAAACCGCGGTGCTTTAAAAGCGGCATGGAGGGATTTTTAAGATATTAATTAAGGATGTTTTTCTGATTCGATAAAATAAGCGATACGTACTATTGTATAGTTCTTTTTTTCTCATTGTTGCAAAGATACTAAAAAAAAATTAGAGGGGCTTTGCGCCTGATTTGTGAGCGGCACACTTGGAGCCTCCTTCATGTCCTATTCGCCCAATCGTCACGGTATATCCACACTATATTCGCCTTTTGGCTAGCAAATATGGGTTTCTAACAAATAACTAGCGGCTAAGTAGTGGGAGAAGAGGATGTGGAAATGTACAATCTTAAGCTTAGTGTGAAATAATTATTTTAATTATATTGCAGAATCAAAGTATAATTAAATATGCATGCTGTTCTAGATGAAATTAAGAAAATAAATACGTTTATTAAACAACCCGTGGAGTTCTTCCCGGAGCAGCTAACTAGAAAAGATAAAATTCGAGTCTTCTTATCGGCCATATTATATAAGGTGCTGTTTGTAGGTTTTATACTGGTGATATTGTATATGATAGAGAAGTATCTGTTCGTATTTCAAATGCCATTGTTAGGCACGAAATTATGGGTGATTTTTTTATATGCAGTTATCCTCGCGCCGTTATTCGAAGAACTGATTTTCCGTTTACCGCTTCGTTATAATAAGAATTGGATATGGCGTAAAATAGAAAGTTTGTTCCGTTTACAACCTCAGGTATTTTGGTTACAGAACTATAAATATATCTTGTATACATTTGTGTTCTTGTTTGGTATAGTTCATTTAATGAACTATACCAATAAGGAATTTCTTTTTTTTCTGATTGCGCCACTTATTGTTGGTTCGCAGTTATTTGGGGGGTTGTTGCTAAGTTATACACGTTTGAAATTGGGTTTTTGGTGGGGCGTTGCACAACACAGCATTTGGAATGGATTGATTATTACGTTATCATTGATTTTATTTCATAATAAGGAAGTTGTAAATATTAACCGAGAAGGATTTGCGTTGTCTATTCATGAACTGGGATATTTAGATAAGCAAGAGCAAGTTTTTGAGCTTTCTCAATTGAAAAATGGATCAGTCGATTTACTTGAAGTAAAAAATGGTTCAATTCAACAGTTAATGGATAGTTTATATCGCGATGATCACCTTGTTGTATTAAGCGATACATGGATGAATTTGACACTTAAGGCACCAAAGGGAATCGACAAGAAAGTGTTACTTAATGTATTAAAAGAACAATATCATATTAAATCGCTAACTGGTAAGTAATTTTTGTCTCTATTTATTATGGTGTTAGCCAATATGCGAAAGTATATTCACTAGTTTATTGAAGGGATCTCTAACGTAAAAACGATATACACCCCAAGGCTCGGTAGCTGGTCCATATTCTATCTTAAATCCAGCTTCTTTCATTTGAAGAAGAACAATATCCACATCATCTACTTCGATAGATATATCGGGCGTTGGTGTACCAGAGCCCCCTTCATTTGCAAAGCTGATTTGAACCTGCATTTTAACGTCATTTCCGTAGGTAGCAATCCAGCCATGATCCATTAGGCTTTCTAAACCAAGTATTTCACCGTAAAATTTCTTGGCTTCTGAGATATTTTCTGTGTTGATATTCGTAACAATCCGTTTTACTCTCATTTTTTACTTGTTTAAAGCGTTGCACTTGAAAATTAATTCTATCTGTTGGCTTGAAATATAAAGTGCCAAACTTAATTTTTTGTTTTATTTTAATTGGCTAAAAATACAACAGTCCGAATCTGAACGGCCAATGTACGATTCCGTACACCAATTGGAATGGATAGCTACTGATAATCTTTTTTTGCACGATTTTTTTCTTGGCAAATTTATTGTGGCCTTGCAGAGGAACGCGTGTAACAAAAATTATTTAGCTACATGATACGAAACTACTTCAAAATAGCTTGGCGTAACTTATGGAAGAACAAGCTGTATAGCATGATCAATATGGCAGGCTTAGCGATAGGGATTGGGGCCTGTTTGCTTATTTTCCTCTTTGTTCGCTATGAGTCGACGTATGATCAACATAATCTGAATGTTGATCGCATAGCGCGACTGACTACCACTGTATATACGCCCGAATCTGATCTTGCATTTGCTACCAGTCCGTATCCTTTAGCCGACGTGCTGCAGCGTGAATATCCTGAGGTGGCATCTGCTGTACGTATTGAATCTTCTCCTGCTGCTGTACGGTATAGGAATGAGCTGATTCGGGAAAATGGCTTCTATGAAGTAGACCAATCGGTGTTTTCGGTATTCACCTTTTCTTTTATTGCGGGGAATGCATCGGATGCCTTGACGGCCCCTAACACCATCGTGTTAACAGAACGTATCGCGAGGAAATATTTCGACACACCCGAGCGAGCTATAGGTAACACATTGCGCTGTAACGATAAACCCTACCGCGTGACGGCGGTGGTGGCCGACTTGCCACCTAACGTAGATATTAGGATAGAGGGGATGCTTTCGGCCAAATTTTCGGAGATAACTACATGGTCTGACATGGATTTTCCTCTATACACCTTTGTGCTTTTTAAGCAGCAAACTGACTTGAAAAACTTTGAATCTAAATTACAGAGGATTGCCAAGCAATACGCACAACCGGAACTGGATCGAACATGGTCAAAAGATTATCATTTACGTTTTCTGGTAGAGGAGCTTGGTGATGTACATTTCAGCACCGGCAAGCTGATGGACACGCCTAAAGGCAGCAAGCAGTTTAATTATATTTTTTCTCTGTTGGCGTTTTTTATTCTCTTTATTGCCTTGCTCAATTATATCAATTTATCTACTGCCAAGACAGTAGAGAGAGGAAAGGAAGTAGGGGTTCGTAAAGTGAGTGGAGCACGCCCGCTTCAATTGATCGGACAATTTTTGACGGAGTCTTTTTTGCTGATTGGCTTGGCTTGGGCTGGCGCCATTACACTGGTATTGCTATTGATCCCACATTTCAATGCTTTGTTGAATACCGGCATGGTATTCTCGTGGCAAGAATATGGACTGTTTTTACTGAGCATGTTTATCTTGACCAGCTTGCTGGCGGCTCTTTATCCGACTCTTGCGGTTATAGGTTACCAACCAGTTGAGGTGCTGAAAGGAAATTGGAAAACCAGCTTGAGAGGGATTGCTTTGTGTAAAGGGATTGTTACAATTCAATTTGTGATTGCTACGGCGATGATTACCGGTACGCTAGTGGTTTATCGGCAGATGGAATATGTAACCAAGACCGATTTGGGCTTTAATTTAGGCCAAATGCTGAGCATACGGGTGCCTACAGACAGCATATATCGAAGTCAAGTGAATGGCTTTTATGAAGCCTTACAGCAGCTACCTGGATTGGAAGGCCTAACGAGGGGTAGTGGTTTACAGGAAGACGATCTGGCTATGGCTACTACTTTTGCTAGGAGCAAGGGTGAGAAAAGGGAATTCATGTCTAACTATTTCCTGATTGATCCGAACTTTATACCCCTGTTACAGATTCACCTTGTTGCTGGTAGAAATTTATCTGACAGTTTACTTAGAGATAAAGAGGAAGCCTTTCTGGTGAATGAAAGTTTTGTACGTAATATGGGCTGGAAGGATGCGATTGGCCAACCTCTGGAGGGGTGGGGTCATCAAGGCAAAGTAGTGGGGGTAGTGAAGAACTTTTTCTACAGATCGATGCATAATCTGGTGGAACCCTTGGTGATGATCTATAATACCTTTCCGGCCACGGCAATTTCAATGAAAATAGCACCCCAGGATTTGTCTAAGGTGGAAAGCCTGTGGAAACGCTTTTTCCCGGATCGTGTAATTGATTATTCTTTCTTAGATGAGGCCTATGCAGCTAAATACAGAAAGGACAAAGTAACCAACCAATTGTTTAACTATTTTACCTTATTGGCCATTTTCGTTTCGTTCCTTGGTCTCTATGCTTTGGTAGCTGCAACCGCTGCTAGACGGGTGAAAGAAATCGGTATTCGGAAAGTGTTGGGGGCATCGGTGACAAATATTGTAGCACTTTTGTCAAATGACTTTATTAAACTGGTGGGTTTAGCTATCCTGATTGCTATGCCGATTGCTTGGTGGGTAATGAATAAATGGTTGGATGATTTTGCCTATCGAATGGAAATCCAGTGGTGGATATTTGCCCTCGCAGCACTGGTTATCGTGCTGATTGCGTTGCTCACTGTGAGTTGGCAGGCTATACGCGCAGCCGCCGCTAATCCTGTGAAATCTTTACGCAATGAATAATCAGACACATGGATTGCTTTTTTATAGTATTATACCGTAATTTTTAGATAAAATTTAAGCACCTCTCTACTATGTTGTTACAACTTAATTTTAATCTCGATTTATTGCAAAGCCATCCCCCAAAAGGTAGTATCGGAGAACAGTAAGGTACTCCAATGGTATGATAATTGCATAAGTTGTTGCTGACGAATTTTGGACTGCTTAAGAAAATTATTAGAAATTGTGTAATAGCTTGTTACATAATTTGCAATCTGATCGTTTTAAATAGATACATTAAAATTGTTTAAGAAAAATAGGGAAGTAAAGATTTAAATTGAATGGATTATGCAAAGTTTTTGGATGAAAGTAAGAGGTGACTTTTATAACGTTAATATGACCACTAAAAAGGAAACACAGATGTGCATTGTAGATATCATGAACGAGGAGGTTACATTTGAGTTTCGAAAGGAAGAAGTTTGTCGGTGTCGCGCAAAGCGAGTGGATCAGCAGCTGTTAAAGGAATTTGCGTATAGAATCGAGACTTATTTGCAAAGCTAGCAAAACGGAAGATTTGGGGTCTGATTAGAATAAAGTACTGATATAGGACTGTCAATGAATCGCGTAGGGCTTGTAACAATTGCACCATGGTTGTGGTGGATGAAATACAGGCTTAGTTGTGATTCGAAAGACCCAATTAAGATGCTGGCATAAATACCAGGGGCCTTAATTGGATCTTTGAGCATACGATGTTTTATTCAAAGGTGCTCACAATTTGGCTGATTTGATAACCAACACCATTCTGTGAGATGGTTACATAATCGACGCGGGAAAAGTTTCTGTATTTCATTGTTACCTTGGCAATGGCCATACCGTTATTTTCGTCTACTATGCTGTAATCTGTTTCACAATCCTGCTGAAAGTTTTTATTTCCTTTCAAAAATCCTACTAACTCTGACTTATTGAAGATAAAAGTCTTTTTTTTGCCGGTGTAACGTTGGTGGAACTGTTCACAGAACAGTTGATCGATACCTGCTACCTGTCCTTTGGATACGGCATTCGTATACTGTTCCAATGTAAGGTTAATGGCGGCAATTTTAGAGCGTTTAACTTTTTCGATTGTAGTGGCAAATGTGCCGCTTGTTAGCATGAAGGCTACTACGATAGTGGTGATGAACGTTTTCATAATATTTACTTTTTAATCTGTTGTTTTTTAATTATTGTTCCTATGCCAATAATTAGCATAATTGTTCCATTTTATTTAAGTATTTGTTTATCAGTGTAATATGTGTTTTTTAGAGATTCGTTTATGTTCGAAAACGTACACTCACTGTTCTCTGGCGCACAGTTGAAGGGCCGGATTCACGGTAGAAAATAAATGGATTTAATGTTAAATCATATCTGCCTAATTTATAAATTCGCAGCTACGGATATTTTTAACTCAAATGAATCGCTTGCTATTTTTTATATATGACTGATATTGCTTTTAAAACCTCGGAGGGTACAATACTGGGGTGGCGGGACGGAAATGTTATACGTGCCACAGGTATTCCTTATGCGACGGCCGAACGTTATCAGAAACCAGAGGAAACAACTGCTTTAAGATGGGGGGAACCTTACGCGGCTACCAAATGGTCGCCAGCTTGTCCGCAATCTTTTTCTCCTATATTGAGAGAGGTGCTGGGAATGGATATGCTGAATGGTTTACCCTTGAATGAAAATTGTCAGCATCTTTCGATAACGCTTCCTCCGCAGGATCGGTCATCTTCACCTAGGCCGGTCATGGTCTGGGTTCATGGTGGGTCGTATCTTACGGGTGCAGGTGATGCGACGGTGTATGATCCGGCATTACTGGTTTGCGAACAACAGGTTATTGTGGTCAATATCAACTACCGTTTGGGTTTATTTGGTTTTCTTGGGGGGTATAATGATATACCAGCTAACCTTGGATTATTGGACATCATAGCGGCCTTGCGCTGGATCAAAAAACATATTGAAGCATTTGGTGGCGATCCGGGAAATATTACGCTTTTTGGACAATCTGCTGGGGGTGACGCAATTGCCCATGTAATGTCGGCAGAGGGAATAGAGGGGTTATTTCACCGTGTTATTATTCAAAGCGCTCCTTTAGGTATACGAAAAGGAAAGACAGCCATCACTAAATCGATGATACGAAAAATGGAGGGTTTGGCGAAAGATGCGACTGTAGAGGAGCTTTTGGCTTTGCAGAACACGATGCTGTTTTCCATGAAACGAGTGGGCTTGAAAGGGGAAATGCCTTTTGGTGTCCAGTACGGACACCCGCCCTTACCGATGGAAGATAGGGTAGAGGAGGTCTGGCGGCAGCGTGCGGGGCAATGGGATGTACTGATCGGGTGGACAGATCGTGAAACCGCTCTTTTCGCGCCTTTTCTCAAACCTTTACAGCATTTAGCCGGTATACCATTGCTTGGCAAGCCTTCTTTGGAATGGCTAATTCGTAAAACAACCGACTGGATATACAGAACGCCGGGCAAGGTGTTTGCACAACTGATGTTGAATTCCGGTCGATCTGTTTACGAATACCAGATCGACTGGGGGACAAAGGATAATCCTTTCAAAGCGGCTCATGTTATAGATATTCCGCTATTATTCGGTAGCGAACAACTATGGAACGATGCTCTTTTATGCAAGGGAAAGTCGGCCGAAGAGTTACTAACGGAAGGAAGGAGCTTGCGGGCGATATGGGCTGCGTTTGCTCGAACCGGGGTGTTGGAAGAAGAGCTTTGTATTCCGGGGCTCGTGAGGTATCATAGGGTAATGGTTTAACTCCCAAAGGAAATATAAAGGCATAAACGCACATGGAAATGGATCATAAATTAAATGAAATTTCAATTAGAACGGATATTAGACCTGGAGATTTGGGCTACGTAATGTATCGGCATGGGAAACTGTATGGTGAGGAAAATAATTATGGAGTAGCATTTGAGACGTATGTGGGTTCGGGCCTGTATGAATTTTATAAAAATTATAACCCCGAATTAGATAGGGTTTGGATTTGTGAACAGGGTGATAAGATAGTGGGATTTCTATTATTGATGCACCGCGAGAATAACAGGGCACAACTTCGTTACTTTTATTTTGAACCGGAATGCAGAGGCCTTGGTTTAGGAAATAAGTTGATGCAACTTTTTATTGATTTTGCGAAAGCGTGCGAATATAACGCTGTTTATTTATGGACTACCGATGAGTTACCTACGGCTCATCATTTATATAAAAAATTCGGTTTTAAGTTGACAGAAGAGCGGCCTTCTAATCACTTTGGTAAATCACTGGTGGAGCAACGATATGACCTTATTCTTTAATTAAGAATAGGTTTCCAGCAATGAAATACGTTTTTACAAAGAAAGCCTACGTTCGAACAGTTTTTCCTGCCTCCACGTAATAGCTTCCTTTGATTACAGAATATGGCACTTTGCCTTCTAACTTTAGGCAATTATTTAATTAGATGTTTTTATTGTTACTAAAAAACCTAAACCCATAGCGCGCCACGAAAGCCCCTGGCAGCATAGTAGGATTCGGCACCGTTGTGATACAAGAAGACAGTGTTGTAACGGCGATCACAAAAAAGGGCACCGCCGAGCTTCCGGATGTCGGCAGGCGTTGTTATCCAGCTGGAGGTTTTTTTATCAAATTCTCCCAATTGTTGCAAAGCCCGATATTGTTCTTCTGTCAAAAGGGCAATGCCCATATCGGCTGCCATCTCTACAGCGCTATTTTCGGGTTTATGCTCTTTTCTTGCTTCCAATGCTTCATGGTCGTAACAAACACTTCTGCGACCTTTGGGACTTTCTGCTGAGCAATCGAAAAAAATATACTCGCCTGTTTTTTTGTCATAAGCAACAACGTCTGGTTCACCGCCCGTGTTTTCCATTTCATCGAGCGACCATAGTTTTTCTGTATTCGCTTCTAACTTTGCTTGTATTTTAGTCCACTCGAGGTCTTTATGACGGTTCATGTTTTTTTCAAAACGGACCTTTAATATGCTGATGAGTTCTAAATTTTGTTCTGGTGATAATTCCTTTTTATTATTTTTCATTCGGTATATGGTTTTCTTCTGAAGCCTGTATTACAAATTTAGTAATCCTTTTTGTCACTTGTTTATTTTCCTATCGAATATAGGAATCATTTAATCCTTTTCCATCAAGTATTTGCTGCATATGTTTTTCAACTCTCAATTCCCGGGTTTTAGATTGCTTAGGTTGCGAAAAATGAAAAAGATACGCTCTTTGCCGCCCTGGTGTCAATGCTTCAAAAGCAGTCTTCAAAGCAGGGATTTCCGTTAATTTTTTTTGAAATTCTTCGGAAACTGCAAATGCTGCCGTCTTTTTTAAATCCACTTTCAATCCGGCTTTTTCTACTTCAATGGCTTCATAAATATAGGCTTTCAAGATGGGCTCAGTCTCAATTATTTTTCGAACATCCGTGAACCGAATCTGGCGCGCCGCTTGTACATGCTCGGTTTGTTGGATGAGCATGCCGCTGGTGTTTTGTAATAATGCGCCTTTGAAAAACAAAAACGCACAGTATTCTTTAAACACATGTATTAAGATGATGTTTTTTTTCTGAAAGGTGTAACAAGGAGTACCCCATTTCAATTCTTCAGTTAGTCCGCAGTCAAGAACGATCGTTCTCATTTTCTTGATCTCTTCCTGCCACTTTTCGGTTTTATTAAAATAAAAATCAACTTTAGCATTCATCCTATTATTCATTTGTATGTTCGTTCGTCAATTTATTTTCTATGTTGTTGCCAATAGGAATACTTCACCACTTGCTGGTAAAAGATTGTCAGTTCTATTCGTAAAATAATATTGCACCATATCTTTTGTTGATATTGTTTTTACTTCTTTAAAGCCAGCGTCACGGGCCAGCGTCAATATTTCATTAGGAGCAAAAAAACTTCCAAACGGAGTTCCTGCTTCACGGGCACCTTTCTCTGCCATTTCCTGCATGGGTTTATCCTCTTCATCAAGAAGCTCCATTGGTAGGTAAAACGTCATAGCAAGCTTTGAACCTGATGCAAGGGAAGCAATCACTGCTAATGTAGAAGTAATGGCTTCTTTCGTAAGATACAAACTAACTCCTGTACAAGCAACGACAGCAGGCTTATTAGTATCAAAGCCGGCTTTTAATAACTTTTCCCACCAAGAAGAAATTTCGAAATTCACCGGTACAAAGTGCAAATATTTCGGAATACCAAAATCAAGTTCGATTAATCGTTGCTGTTTCCATGTCAATGTATCGGGTTGATCAATTTCATATATATGAAATTTGGAAGCAATATCTGGCTGGCGTTGAGCAAATGTATCAAGTCCTGCGCCGAGAATAACATATTGGTCAATTTCTTGTTTGCTTTGTTCTATAACGAAATCTTCAATAAAGCGAGCACGAGCTACAATAGAAGCCCGAAGGCGTTTCGTGAATTTCATATCGGGGCGTTGCTGCCAATCGTCAGGTGGTGCTATCAACTTCAAGCCAATTTCATCTTCAACTACATGCGGCATTGCATCTACTTGCAGATGCAATGCTCTCCATAGGGCTGTTCGTATCGCGGTATTGTCTGGTTCCTTTGTTTCTTTGTTTGGTTCCATCGTAGAATTCTTGTTATGCAGTTGTTAATTTAACTGAAGTATTTTTCCTATCAGCAGGCCTGAAATACCATGACAGGGCAGTCAAGATTAGTAATAATATTGGTCCGAAAAAATCTTTGCCACCGTTTCCAACCGCTAGATGGGAAAAGACAGCGCCCGACATGGCGAAGAAAAAGCCTGCATAAGCCCACTCTTTTAGCAAAGGGAATTTAGGAATAAGTACTGCTATTACCCCTAAGATTTTCCAAATACCCAATATGGTTAGAAAATAGATAGGGTAGCCTAGCTGGTTTATAACGGCTACTTCTTCTTTCATTTTAATTAATTGGACTATTCCTGTTGAAGACATTCCTAATGCAAGCCAGATAGTAGCAACCCAATAGATAATTTTAGTGCTTTTTGTCATGATAGATTATTTTAATTGACGTACAATTTCTTCCAGTCGGTTATGTGCCATGTTAATACCCTGAGCAAAGGGTAGCTGTAACTGTTGATCTCTGAGTGCTACTGATTTATATATAATATGTATATTGAGTTTGCTGGTGCTGTCCGTAAGTCGCTCAAATACTAAAAATTCAAGCTGAACATCAAAAGGTGCATTTTCCATTTCAAATGTCCGTGTTATTCGCTGATTCGGGACCACTTCATGGATTGCCCCATTTGCCCGAAATACAACTTTTCCTTGGTCATCTCTTGTCTCAAATTGGTAACTACCATGCTTTTTGTTTTCAAGTTTCAACACGTTTGTTCCCATCCATTGTCCTACAATATCAGGATCCACATATGCTTTAAAAAGTAATTCCAACGGCAAGTCAAATTCTCTTGCAATCACTAATTCTTGCTTGCCCTTTTCGGCATGGACCTTCGTTTTTCTTTCCATAATTTCTATTTATTTGGTTTGTAATTCTTCATGATGGTTTCCAGCTTATTAAACCTATCATCCCACATGTTGCGGAATGGTTCTATAAAGTCTGCTACTTCTTTCATTTTTTTTGCATTAAAGTGATAGTAAATTTCTCTGCCGTTTTGCTCTTGATTAAGCAATTCGCACTCGGTGAGTATTTGCAAATGTTTTGAAACGGTTGGCCTGGCGGTGTCAAAGTTGGAGGCTATTGCACCTGCTGTCATGGATTGCGTAGCTACCAATAGAAGAATAGCTCTTCTTGTTGGGTCTGCTATGGCTTGAAAAACATCGCGTCTTAAATTCATTGTGTAGCTATTTGACTACAAATATAAATGTAGTTATTTAACTACGCAAATTTTTTACAATTTTTATGTCTTTTATCGACTGCTTAATCAATGGACATCATTTAAATAATGTCTAATGAATACCTCTTGTTGGTTTTACTTGTTTATTCCCGCTATGGCTGCTATTTCAGCTGCTGATAGGTTTTCTGTAAAAACCATCACGTTCTTAGCTAACCCTTGGTAGATCCGTTCGCCGGGGAATTCTTCATTTTGTCCTAATTGCCATCTATTGGTATTGGCAAGATTTATGTTGGGTGCTACTGCCTGGCTTGCTTTTAATTGTCCATCTATGTATAGATATAGGTTCTTACCATCACACACACCCGCCACGTGGTGCCATTTACCATACCAATCGGTAGGGAGTTCTGCTATGCATTCTCCTCTTCCCCAACCGCCTGCGAAAAAATTTAACTTCTTACCATCAACCAATTGTAACACATGTTGATCACCTTTCGAAAAGATGTCTACCAGTTCTGCTGCAGGCATTTGAGGTTTGATCCACAACATAATGGTCATGCGGGTATCAATAGCATTTACAATGGCGTTTTGTTTCCATATAACATAACGCTGACTGTCTAACCTAAATGTTTGTTCTTTAGTTGAGAAGGCTTGTCCTTTTACATTTGCCACATTGGTAAAGGGTGTTTTATCTATTATCAATTCGCTCGACGCTACATCCCAGTTTGGGCCTCCAAGTAATAAAGCTTTCCGTGGCTGGTTATATACGACACATTTGCCATGTTGATCGGCTATCTTGATTGTCTTTTGCCCTTTTTCATTTGCCCGAAATACCCATTCCCTTTGTTGTTCCGCCCCAGCTTCCAGTGTGAAAGTATCCGTTCCTATAACTTGCTCATCGAAATGGACGGGTAATTGTATTTTTTGTGGGGCGCCATCTAAATTTTTTACTTTGTATTGTAATCGCTGCTTGGTACCGAGCTTTAACAAAGGTGTATAGGTTAATTGACTTACTTCAACAGCTGTTGCCTGTTTGTGATCTGAGGGGATAACTTGCATCGACCAGCGATGGTCTTCGAGTGTTAATTGATGGTTGCCAAAGGGATATAAACGAAAATACAGCGTGTCCTGCCGTGTTTCGTCTTCATGGAGCAGCACATTTTTAGAGGTATACGGTTTGCCGTCGAGCTTAATTTCCAATCGTTTAGTACGCATGGCTCCTTTATTACTAAGATGGACCACAACCGCTACGCGTTCATTAGGATTTACATGCTTCTTTGGGACCTCTACTTTATTTATGCGGACAAGGGGTTTTCTGCTGTCTGCAGTTATTGGACTGGCACACTTATTCCAAGGGCTATCGGATTTTTCACCAAGTGTAAATTCTAATAACGCGCCACTTGCTATCGTTTGGTGGTCTATTTCAAATTGCGCATATGGTTTTCCATTTACCTGAACTCCTTGTAGATAATAAGCGGAATCTTTATTAGCCTCTTTCTGTATCGATAAAATCTTTTTGCTGGGCAAATGAATGGTAACCTTATCAAACAAAGGGGTACCGAACGTATAAATCGGATTCCCGGGAGCCATTGGATAAAAGCCTAAGGCATTGAAGATATACCAACTGGATAGGGAACCAAGATCATCGTTTCCAGGCAATCCATCGGGAGTATCTGAAAAGCGCTTTGTTAGAATGCTATATACCCAATATTGGGTGAGATCAGGTCGCTGGGCATAGTTGAATAGGTAAGGTACATGAAAAGCGGGCTCATTGTCGAACACCAATTGCTGTTTAGATAGAAAATGCGCTAGGCGGCTGGTAAAAAGCGAGTCGCCCCCCATTAAATTAATGAGGTCTAGAGGATATTGAGGTACAAAATAGCTATATATATAGGCATCTCCTTCTTTGTAACCAACAGTACCTGGCTGTTCTTTCCATCCCGCATCGTCTTTTGGTATAAAAAGAAGTTCGTCAGTTTTGAACAGCTGACGATAAGCCCTGCTGTATCTTTCTGCAACATTTGCTGTTGCGGTATCATGCATCACTTTCCTGGCAAAATTGGCTAAAGCCCAGTCATCATAGGCATATTCCATCGTTCGGGTTACGGATTCACCCATGGTGGCAGGTATGAAGCCTTTTTTATGGTAAACAGTGAGATCTGGCTGCTTATATGGGCCCTGATAAATACTTCCTTTTAACGCTTGATATATTTCTTTGGCATCTGCTATTCTTTGGTTTTTTAGGTAAGAATCAACCAAGATAGGTACCGCATGGTTTCCTGTCATAGACTCGGTTGGAAGAAAACCACTTTGTTTATAGACATCTAACATCGATCCAACCATGTCTGCTTGTTTTTGTGGCCAAAGTAATTGGATCAAAGGATGTAATGTTCTGAAGGTATCCCAAGGAGAAAAGCCACCATACTGATTTTGTCTTTTTGTTTGATGTGTGAGCCCATCTACACCCATATAAAAACCATCTATATCCGAAATGACCCAAGGCAACAAACAAGCATGGTATAGGGCCGTGTAAAAACTGCGTTTATGATGTATATTAGTATCGTTGATGGAGATGGTTTGCATAAGTGCTGCCCATTCGTTGCTTGTTTGTTTGTTTGCATAAGAAAAGAGTGTTTCTTTTGTCTTTTTTGTTTCTTGTAGTAAGGCCTTAATGTTTTTCAAAGCAGCTGTATAACCTACTGGGGAAGCACTCACTAATACCGTTAGAACGGTAGGAGAGGTTTGGTTTCCTGTAAAATGAAGGGTATACCCACCATTTACCAGCTCTTGCTTTGAAACGGCCATGCTAAATTGAAATGCACTGCCATGTTGTGTACCATAAGCGGTGTTACTAGAGGTTAACGCGAGTGTGCCTACATCGTCGATCCAAAGCTTGGGTGCTGTTCTCGCCGGGAAGGTAATCTTTATGACGCCTACGCGGGCAGTGGCTGTACATTCTACTAAGGTGTTGTCGTCCTGAAACCTTATACTGTAATATCCCGGTTTGGCTTGTTCATCTTGGTGTCGAAAAGTGCGAAGCCTATTGCCGTCTTTGTTGATAGGCATGAGTTTTATATTGCCTTTTGATCCTTCGGGAAATCCACTTTTATGCCCAATGCAGGAAAAGTACTGAATGGAAGTATCTGCATAGTGGTATCCCGGTTGTCCGGCACCTACTGTTTCCGGACTCATCTGTATATAACCCCAAGGTGCAACGGCTCCTGGGTAGGTGCCTCCTTCTTTTCCCCATTTCGTATATACCTTGGCATTATCTGTACCAATAAAGGGGTCTACATACTTAATTTCTTCTTTCTCCTGTAGTGCGGAAGCCGGCGTGGCATATAAATAGGCTGTCGTTGAAAGTAGTAGAAGGAAAATTTTTTTGTACATGTGGTGTTCGTTAAGATCGCTTTTATTAAGACACTTTTTTAATCGCCAAATCTTAAAAACAAAAGAGCATAAAAGCAACAATATTTTTGTAAATAACAGAAAAATTAGGCTATAATTGCTAAAGATAGTATAACCAAGAGCAACATCAAATATCAACCTTTCAAAGCTTTTGAGATTAAAATGTTTATGCAAGAATTATTGCGGAAGATAAAGGAAGATGACGAATCGGCATTTAATGAATTGTATTTTCGTTATTTTAATCCACTCATTCATTTTTCCTATTCCTTTGTAAACAATAGGGACATAGCGGAAGAAATAGTAAATGACGTTTTCCTTAGATTATGGTTAAAAAGGAAAACTTTGCCTGATATCGCCAACGAAAAGGTGTTTCTTTATACCGCTGCTCGCAATGCTTCCTTAAATCATTTGCGTACTTTCTCAACCAAACGTTTTAAAAATATGGAAAGCTTTCTAACGTCTGACCATCACATCCTTGTTGAATTTAGTCCGGAACAATATTATATCAGTGCAGAAACAAAGAGTAGGATAGTTAAAGCAGTTAATAGCTTACCCCCTAAATGCCAGATTATCTACAAAATGGTGAAGGAAGATGGACTATCCATAGCGGAAGCCGCGGAGATATTGTTGCTTTCTTATAAAACTGTATTTACCCAATTACAGATTGCATTAAAAAAAATTGCCGTTGTGATAGAATAAGAAAATAAATAGTCGCATTGCTTTAAGAACTTCGGTAAAAAAACGTGTCATATAGATAACAACATGGTAGACAAAGAAGAAATTATTAGGTTAATAATTAAGCGGCTGGGTAAAGCGATCACCTCTGATGAAAGTGTACGGTTGGATGGATACTTAAAAAATTATCCCGAAGAAATGGCGCGGTGGGAAATAGAGGCTTTCATTAAGCTAAAAACGGCAGGTCAGCCCGACAATTTCACTCCTGAAGAGCTAAAGGAAAAAAATACGCAGCTTTGGGAAAACATTCATAGGGCTGAGATCCTGAATGAAAAACCTAACAATATACAACGTAATGATCGCATTGTTCGTTTTAGAAGCGTCTATTGGACTGCTGCCTGTATCTGTTTTATATTGATCGGTATAGCTGCATTTTTTATTTTTCAGAAACCTCAAGACCAATTGATTGCGCAAACGGCTTTTGGTGACACACAAAGTGTTGATCTGCCAGATGGTACGAAGGTAAAATTGAATGCCGGGAGTACTTTATATATAGATCAGCAATTTAACACGGATACAAGAAAGGTAAAACTGATAGGAGAGGCATACTTTCAAGTTGTCAGTCGGCCTAATGCTCCTTTTCTGGTAGAGGTAGGAAACATCAAGGTAGAGGTTTTAGGTACGGAGTTTAATGTGAAAGCGTACCCTAATGAGAATATTGAAACGACACTTATTCAGGGTAGGGTTGCTGTAAATGTTAACGAGGGAGAGCGTATTATCTTAAAGCCTTTGGAGAAGCTGACCGTCGCGACTGGCAATTTGCAAGGAGCAAGCGCAAAAAGTAAAAGGGTAAAGGTTAGTGAAATCACGGGTAAAGGATCCGATGATCGAGCGCAAATTGCGTGGCTTTCGAATCGATTTGCTTTTTCTGACGATCGCTTTGGAGATGTTGTGCATCAATTAGAAAGGAAATACGATGTTCATTTTAGGTTTCAGGACAGTACTTTACAAAATGAAAAGATTAATGGTGTGTTAGAGCATGAAAATTTAATACAATCATTGACGCTTTTGAAGCGAATAGTAGCTTTTGATTTTGAACAAAAACAAGACACTATAATTATCCGCAACGCAGAAAAATAAACGTAAAATATGAGAAAATGAAGACGAAACCAAGCTGAAAAGGAAAATAAATTAAGGACGAGTTGCCCCTCGCCCTTAATTTAACAAGGAACAAAGCTCCTTTATTCTAGTTATTAACCATACAAAGATAAGAAACCTTTTGATGTAATTCGCCTCACGGGGTAGCCGTTCTTTGTGAAAGCAAAAAATGAATGAAAATAAGATTTTTGAATGCTATTATCCTCAAACGTCCCTTTTACCTTAAACTTAGCATGATTATGAAAACCGGAATGCTGCTAACATTTGTAGGTGTAACACAGTTATTTGCCACTGGGCATACACAGGAGAAACTAACTATTAACGTAAAACAGTCGACAGTTAGTTATGTGCTCAATAAACTACAGCAGGAATCAACTTATCGTTTCTTCTACAATTCGGCTGTCTTGGATCCTCTTGGAAAAGTGGATATCGCTGTAAAAGATAAGGAGCTTACCCAGGTATTAGACCAACTTTTGGGAAATACGGTGCCTTATGAGGTACTTGATAAAAATGTTGTCCTTATAGGTAAGCAGGAAAACCGCCAACAAGCAATAAAGGGACGTGTGCTTGATGAGAGTGGCAGCCCTTTGTCGGGAGTAAGTGTGCGGATTCAAGGGAATAAGCAAGGAACTTCTACCGACAATGCAGGTGCTTTTTCATTGCCAGTTACCGTTGGTGCACAATTGGAATTCAGCTATATGGGCTATGAAAAGCAGGTGATCTCTATTGGTAACCAAACAACTCTCACCGTAACCCTGAAAATGGCAGCGGAAGGCCTTAATGAGGTAGTCGTGGTGGGATATAGCACACAAAGAAAAGCCGATCTTACAGGCGCGGTGTCTTCCATGAATATGGAAAGTGTAAAAAATACGGCAGTTACAGGTGTGGAACATGCACTTGAAGGAAAAATGGCGGGTGTAACTGTTCTACAGAACTCGGGAGCACCGGGAGCCTCGGCTTCGGTAAGGATTCGGGGTATCGGTACCTTGGGAAATAATAACCCTCTTTATATTCTGGATGGGGTTCCTGTAAATAGTATGAATGATGTGGATCCGAGTAGTATTGAGAAAATTGACGTACTAAAAGATGCAGCCTCTGCAGCCATTTACGGTTCGCGGGCAGCTAACGGAGTGGTTATTATAACCACTAAAAAGGGCATATCTTCTGATAAAGTGAATATTTCCTTTAATACCCAACAGGGTTTCCAAAGCCCTACGGGTAAAATAGATATGTTGAATGCGGTAGAGCGTAATCAAGTACATATGCAGGCTTATCGTAATTCAGGTTTAAACGTACCGGCTTATTATGGTACGCCTGAGGCGCAAATAACTGCAACCGATTGGCAGGATGAAATTTTTAAAAATGCCTATACAGCCAGTTACGATATCGGTTTCAGTGGTGGCAGCAATACGGCAAAATATAACATCATGGCAAGTCATTTCGATAATAATGGTTTTCTGAAAAATACCAATTTTAAGCGTACATCTTTTCGTGTAAACACGGAACTTAACTTAGCTAAGAATCTAAAAATTGGTGAGAATCTTATGTTAAGTGTCAACGATAATAAGGCCATTAATACCACTAGCGACTATTCTGGTGCACTTTATTCGGCACTTCTTTATCAACCTGATATCCCTGTTTACACATCCACGGGTGAGCTGAGTGGGGTAGGTGCTTTGGGCGGTGATGTGGAGAACCCCGTTGGTATCATCAACAGAGCAGATGATAAAACTGATCGAAAAAGAGTGATAGGAAATGTATTTGCTGAATGGAATGTGGTTGACCACCTTACCTTCAGATCTGATTTTGGATATGATTACACGAATGCGGTAAATAAAGTTTTCAGTCCGCGTATTCCGGAAGCTGGTCGGAAAAATGATGTGAACACCTTGTACCAAGTGACAGAGCAGACCACCCATTGGATTTCTACCAATACATTAAAATATGATAATATGTTCGGTAAGCATCATCTGATGGCTTTGGGAGGGATGGCTGTAGAATCCAACAATTACCTGAATGATAATCAAAGGGCCAGCGGTTTTATTTCAGAAGACGAGCGTTCGCGGTATTTCTCTAATGCTACTACCATCATTTCTATGTACAGCGGACGGGAGGAGTGGGGACTGATTTCCTATTTTGGCCGTCTAGATTATTCCTTTAACGATCGTTATCTATTGGCGGGAAATCTAAGGGCGGATGGTTCTTCTAAATTTGCTAAAAACAATCGCTGGGGGGTGTTTCCTTCTGTTTCAGGAGGCTGGCGTATTTCAGAGGAACCTTTTTTTGAAGGGGCAAAACATGCGTTTAACAACTTAAAATTAAGAGGCAGCTGGGGGCAGCTTGGCAATCAAAATATTTATGATAATTATCCTACCTATAGTATTATTAGGAACAATACCGACAATGATGGCTATTATAGTGTGTTTGGCGAGGGAGAAACACCAACGTTGGGACGTTTTGAATCTAATATTCCCAACCCAGATATTAAATGGGAAGTAACAACGCAATGGAATGTTGGTTTTGATATGGGTTTTCTGAACAATAACTTGGAAGTGGTAATGGATTATTATAATAAAACTACTTCCGATATCTTGCTGCAGGTGCCTATTACTTCACTGGCTGGTGTAACAACAGCGCCCTGGGTCAATGCAGGAAAGGTAGAGAATAAGGGCTTTGAAGCTGCCGTCACTTATCATAAACAAGATGGCGACTTTAAATATGATATTGGGGCTAATTTTGCTACGTTGACCAATAAGGTGCTGGCATTGGGTGCCTCGCAGGCGATCTACGGTTCTACCTTTAGGGGTAATACGCTAGTACGCACCACGACAGGGCTGCCGATTGGTTATTTTTATGGCTATAAAACAGCTGGTTTGTTCCAATCTGATGCGGAAGTCAATTCGTATGTAAATGCAAATGGACAAGTATATCAGCCTTCGGCGGTGGCAGGTGATGTGAAATTTGTAGACATTGATGGAAATGGCGTTATTAATGCAGATGACCGAACTAATTTGGGTAGTGGTTTCCCCAAATTAACTTATGGATTAAACTTTAATGCTAGTTATAAGCATTTTGATCTATCGATGTCATGGTATGGTGTGGGGGGCAATAAAATTTTAAATGCTACGAAGTGGACGGGCATATTTGTGGATCCGCATTATAATCAATATGCTGATATATTAAATGCTTGGAGTCCTGAAAACACTGATACGGCAATTCCACGTTTATCGATTACGGATCCAAATGGTAACCAGCAGATTTCTGATATCTACGTGGAAAGTGGTAATTATCTTCGTTTGCGCAATCTTACCTTGGGTTATACGCTGCCGAAATTTTCTATCCGTAAAATAGCCGTTAACAATCTCCGAATATATTTAACAGGGCAAAACCTACTTACGTTTACAAAATACTCAGGTATTGATCCGGAAATAGGTGAAACTTTTCCAGCATCGTATGGAAATAATGAGATTGGGGTAAACCGTGGGCAGTATCCGCAGGCTAAAACATTCATCATGGGCATTAACTTAAGCTTATAATTTATTATGGAACCGAGATGTAAATAATGTTGGCACACAGGACAATCATTATTTACTCGAGCTCTCATCAGCAATTTTAAAAAAAATAATAAGATGAAAACTAATAAAAAAATTCGATATACTTTTCTTGTCTTTTTCACAATAGTGCTAAGCGCTTGCACCAAAGATCTATTGGATAAGGAACCTAATGGATTAAACTCCTTTTGGAATACGGGTGCCGATGCTGAGCTGGGTATCAATGCGGCATATACACCTTTATATGAAGAAGAAGGTTTTGGTGAAGGTCAGTTCTGGTACCAAGCTGCCGGTGATGATTTTACCATTAATAACGCCGGTGAACGTAGTGATATTAACTTAACTAATTTTGCAACTACAACGAATGCTTCTGGATATGCATATGCCCGTTGGCAGATTTTCTACAGGGTTATCCGCAGAGCGAACGATGTGCTTCGAAATGTGCCTGATATTGATATGGATGAAACAATGAAAAATCGCATTTTGGGAGAAGCTAACTTTTTATTAGGTTTTGCATATTTCGAATTAGCAAAATGGTATGGTGGTCTGCCTTTTTATGATATCAATGATCCAGAGAATATCAATCAACCTCGGCAAACGAAAACTGAAACGTTTAATCGCATTGAGCAGTATTTGCTGACAGCAACCAAGCAGCTGCCCGATTGGATTTATACGGGTGATCAGGTAGGCCGTGCCCATTTAGGTGCTGCATGGGGATACCTGGCTAAACTATATGCCTATTGGGGGAAATGGGAAGCATCTAGAGAGGCATCGGATAACGTAATTAATAGTGGCGCTTATACGCTTCAGGAAGAGTACGCTAATCTTTTTTCGCTCGATCATGAGAAATCAAGCGAGGTGTTATTTGGCTTGGTGTGTGCTCCGGTACGGCATCAAACAACGATTACACCGATTATCTGTTTATCCAAAACTTTAACCGGAGGAGCGGGTTGGGCTTATTTTGCTCCAACTAAAAGCTTGGCGGATGCTTTTGAAGAAAATGATAGTCGTAGGAAAGCTACTTTGGCTGGTATCGATGAAACCGTGCGGTTGTTAGGACAAGATATTGTACTCAATTCTGATAATATCAACGACATGGAAACGGGCTATATGTGCGTTAAATTTATGCAACCTTATTGGAATGCCAACGCCTACTCTTGGGATGCAGGCTTAGATAATGCCATTTTACGTCTTGCTGATGTCTACTTGCTAAATGCCGAAGCTACCATGATGCTGAATGGAGGCGGACCACAACAGGCGGAAGTGCCTATTGCCGCAGCTGCTAACGCGTTAAACGCAGTACGGCTAAGGGCTTTTCATAATGATCAGAGCAAGCGCATTGATGCACCTACCTTTAACGATCTGATGCGAGAAAGGCGTTGTGAACTGGCCTATGAAGGCGATAGGCATTTAGATCTAAAACGCTGGAACTTGGCGCAAAGTACGTACAGCCAAGCAAGCACCACTACAGATCCAAGGGGGCCGCGTCAATTTGATCCTGTAACGAATGCTTCTTTTCCGCTTCCACAAACGGAACTGGATAACAGTAATGGCATATTGAAAAATAATCCGTTACCTACTTACTCAGATTTTGAATAGCGTTGGTAACTGATGAATATCACGCGAACAGATGCGTCGCATCTGTTCGCCATCTGGAGTTTTTTTTGGAAGTTTTAAATGCGAGAAAGGAATAGATACCACTTTAATCTTCCAGTGGATCCTTTGTAAAACGATAGAGATAAGGGGCTTTATGAGATTTTCCTGTATATTGTTTTTCGAGACGCTCTAAAATCCCAAGGCTTAACATCTTGCGTTGAAAGTTTGTTCTAACGAATGGATGTTGAAATACTGCTTCATACAGTTTTTGTAGCTCGTTCATGGTAAAAGAGTCACGCATGAGCTTTGAACCAACAAGCTTGGTATCAAGGTCGGTCTGTAAACGCTTAAGAGCTTTTTCTACAATTAGATTGTGATCGTATAAAAGTACGGGGATAGCTTCAATATCAAACCATTTAAATTCGGTGAAAAATGGCTCGGGTTTAGGATTCACTTTGGTGTCATCTACCAGTGCGTAGTAGCAAACAGAAACGAAACGCTGATTAAACCAATGATCTGCTGGTAAATTGCCTAAAAGGTCTTTCATGAGTTGGGAGACAATGGAGTTACTTGTTCGATTTTTTTTGCCACTGGTATAAAATTGCTCCAAAAAAATATTGTCGAGCCCGGTACGCTCTCGTAAAACACGTAGTGCTGCCATGTCCAGATCCTCGTCTTTACTTAAATAGCCACCTGGAAGAATGAAGTGCGCTGTTTGAGCAAATCGCAGTAGTAGAACTTTTAATTTGTTATCATGAAAACCGAAAATCACAGTGTCCAATGTAACTGATGGAACGTATTTCCCTTTGGCTTCCTGAATAAAATGTTCAATGCCCTCTTTTAACTCCTTATCACTGATCTGTTTAAGATAACTCATATTATACTGATAACAATTTCTAAGTTATGAAATGCAATGGAAGAAAAAAATATTTCTTTTATATTGTATCATTATGATACAATTGTATATATTTGTTAGGCAGTGCGATAGGAATAATTTCCGTGCCTGCTACTTTTTCGAAAAAACAGTTATAAACTTTTAAAATTCAATCGTATTATGAAAAAGCTAAGCTTATTTATTACCGGTATCTTTTTGATGTTATTAAACGTAGATGTCAAAGCCCAGCAGCAAGACAGCACGGATTATTTTGTAGGTAAATGGAAAGTGCTCGTAAAGGGGACGCCAAATGGCGACGCAACAATGGTTTTTGTATTAGACAAGGCGGCAGAATCGTTGGCGGGGGTTGTGCAGGACACTGTGGGCACTGAGATATCGAAAATTAGTAGTGTGGAACTCGCTGGTAATGCGGTAACGCTCTACTTTACAGCGCAAGGTTATGACGTTAATCTATTAATGAAAAAGGAAGATGAAAACAATGTGACGGGAAGTTTGATGGGAATGTTTGATGCGACGGGAAAGCGCTTAAAAAAGGATTGAACAACGTTCTATTATACAGAAGTGTACAAGCGTACACTTCTGTATCTTTAATGTTAACTAATGAACTAAATAATCGGCAGAAGCGATGTCCGTAAACAGATCGGCGGCTTTCGTTTCCCAGCCTAGGGCTGTACGCGTTTTCTCACTTGAGGCAGCACAGTCTAAACCGGCGAAATGGGTAAACCAGCCGAAATGTGCGGCTGCATCCTCACCGGTTTTGCTGACTACCGGCAGGCGCAAGCCTTTACCGATCTCCTCTGCAATTTTTCGAAAGGGAATACCTTCTTCTGCTACTGCATGAAATACCTTGAGCGCCGGGCGTTTTTCTACAATTAAGCGATAGAGGGATGCTGCATCTGAGCGGTGCACTGCTGGCCAATGATTGTTACCATCAGCAATATAGGCCGATTCACTTTTTTTCTGCGCAAGGTCAATAACGAGTGGCACAAAACCATGGTCGCCCGCCCCGTGTACACTTGCCGGTAAACGTACAATATATACATTGACACCTTTGGCGGCCACGGCATTCGCGGCCTCTTCTGAAGCGGCCCTTGGCACAATGTCGGAACTGGATAACAGCGGGTCGTCTTCCGTGAGCAGACGATCGTAATGCAAAAGACCTATTCCCGAAGTAATGACCAGCGACTTGTCCGAACCTATCAGTGCTTCACCCAGTAGTTCTATTACCCGGCGATCAGCTTCGCAGCTAGCTTTGTATTGCGAGAAGTCATGATTAAAGGCTGTGTGGATGACGGCATCACAATTGCTCGCACCTTGCCGGAGTGTTTCTGGATCGTTAACGTCGCCCTGATATGCACTTGCACCAGCAGTTGTTAATTGTTGGACAGCATGATCTGAGCGAACTAAGCCGAGCACGTCGTGTCCGTTCTGAAGAAGTTCTTGTACGATGGCGGAGCCCACAAATCCCGAGGCTCCTGTTACAAATATACGCATAGAATTACATTTTGTTTCTTACAAAATTGGTAGATCTGAACCCGTTAAACAAGGTCATTTGACCATCATTCTATTAACGTTGAAGCTGTGTGTGGCGGATACGGGTGAGGGTTTTTATCGATATACCTAGATATGCGGCAATCATGCGTAAGGGTAATCGTGATAAGAAACCGGGATAATTCCGAATAAAATCTGCATATTTCTCTTCTGGAGTGCCACTCAAGATGGTCAGCATGCGTTGCCTGCTGTGGTAGATATTTCGGGAGATAAGTTGTTCGGCCAATTTTTTGAAGGCGGGGATCTCGGTTAGCAGGGTGTTAAATGTTGACTTGTGCCAGAGTAAAATATTACTTGGTTCTACGGCTGCTATGCTGACATATGAAGGTATCTGCCGGTCATAGCTTTCTACATCCAGCGTCCATGTCAGTTCTGGCGAGAATTGCAGGATGTGCTCATTACCTGCTGTGGTGGTATTGAACGTTCTAAGCAAGCCGTTGACAATAAAAATTTTGTGCCGGCAAATTTCTCCAGCACGGAATATGAATTCGTTACGGCGCAAGATCCTGGGCATGGCCAGCGTACTGATTTTGCGGATTGCCTCATTGGGTAGGTTTGCCTGTGTGGCAAGATAATGTTCGAATTCGGTAAGCATTAATCAAAAATAGGAAACATTTTTGATAGGTGCTATAAGACCTGTACAAAGCTGGTTAGGTATTAATAACCTGTTGTTGGCATTTATGCCTTGCTGTTGTGCTTTATATATTGCCACTTGCATTTTCTTGCTACTTATAGCTAAATAGTCAAGTGAAATTTAGTATGATTTTTTTTGACACAGGTAATTTTTTATATATTCGAATATAGTTATTTATCTAAACGCTAGAAAGCTTAGTATAAACCTACTCTTCCATGAACGAAAAAAAAGATCATGCCTTGTTGCAGCGTTTATTTCCGACGATAATTCGATCAAGCCTGCTTTTCGGGCACGATGAATCCGTTTTAAAGCAGATGCTGATTGTAAAGTTACTGCATGCCTATCTTATACCTGGTTTTCTTGCTAATGAGGATATGATCTAAGTTTATGAAGACGAAGTTTTATTACGGTATTAGTTTATTCATAGGATGTTTATGGTTGACCGCTGTGACGGCGCAGGAGAAGAGCGAGAAATATACAGTTTCTGAAGCAGGGGAGGCCTACCCATTGGTACTGGTATATGATCGAGAAAACGATCCTGCCTACTTTTTTCGGGATATTTTTACACCGGTTTGCCTAGATAGTGTCTGTAAACCGGTGCGCATCAAGTTGTTTTGGGATTTGTTAGGGAATTACCTGAGATACGAGGTGCCAGCAGATGAACCCTTAACCAAGTTGGACCATGAGGAATTTACGCCTGAAGATCATGCACAGCTGCAGGCTATTCTTTCTAATGAAAATTCCTTATTAAAGGATTTTAAATTGGAAGATCTGGTTGACGCTAGAACGCAACATTTATCGGATTCGGTAGACGCCGTTACTGGTGCGACAAAGAATACGGTTAAAAGTGAGGTAATTGAGGGGGCTTTATATACCTGTTATACTTTATGGCATCTGGTACATGGGCCGGTAATGAATGAAATACAAAAGATTTCTCAAACAAAGTTGGATAATCAAATGCTCCATCGCTTTTTGCGGAGTGCTAATTTTCACTATGTGTACTTCGCATTGGATGAAGTAATGGATGAGGGCGGGGTAATCCGTGAGGGCTTTTTTCCTGATGTGTTGATTGTTTTGGCAAGTGACAATGTATTTGCAGCCCGTCATGTTTGGCAGCGAATCAATTTACGGTATTTTGCTGAACGTAAAGAGCAGGAGGAACTCTGGAGAATTTTTGTGCATTCACCCTATACCCAACAAGTCGTATTTTTAAAGCGGATGAAGCAATTGGCTTTAGATCCTAGAGTCGTTCGTCTCGTTACGGATTATCTGCCAAACCTAAATAATGCTTTATTCAAGCAGACATTAGCTGTACTGGCTAGCCAGGATTCGCTTCCGGAAGCTTCGCAGGAGCAACTTATCGTCTACCTGACCTCAACAGATAAAGATAAGGCTGAGGCGGTATATGAGGCGATGAATGGGCATGCTCAATTAAGTGAAAATTTCAATAAACAGTTAGGAATTTATAGTAAACCATAAAATAAATGATGATGAACGATTTTTTGAAAATTTATCCATTAAGCCTTATCTTCTTTTTCTGCTTATTGCGATTGGGTGCGCAAGAGCAGGTGTTGGTGGAGACTGAGTCTTTTCATCAAAAGGGGGGATGGGTTATTGATCAACAGTCCTTCCCGGTGCTCCATTCTTCTTACTTGATGGCTCACGGTATGGGGAGACCTGTCGCAGATGCCAGGGCGACTGTGAAATTTCCAAAAAAAGGAACCTATAAGGTATGGCTAAGAACAAAAGATTGGGCTCCTTATCCGGTGGGGCCTGGTAAATTTAAACTTTACGTTGATGGCAAAGCCTTGGCACCTACCTTTGGTGAAAGTGGTGACAGCGCTTGGAAATGGTACAGCGGAGGCGAGATAAACGTAGAGAAAGATTCGGTTGAATTGGTGCTGCAAGATTTAACGGGCTTTAATGGTCGGATAGATGCCATTCTGTTTAGCAATGGAAGTGATGCAGAACCTCCAAATGAGCTAGTGGCTTTGGATAAGCTTCGCAATGAGTTATTGGGCTTGCGTGCTGGTTTAAAAGAAATGGGAGACTTCGACTTGGTTGTGGTGGGAGGCGGCGTGGCAGGCACTTGTGCGGCGATATCTGCTGCCCGTTTGGGCTTGAAAGTGGCACTCATTCAGGACAGGCCCTTACTTGGCGGGAACAACAGCTCAGAAGTGCGTGTGCATCTTATGGGAGACCTCGACAAGAGTTATTATCCAAAATTGGGGCGGATTGTGCGTGAATTAGATAATGGCGATCCTGGTAATGGTAACCCGAATGCCAAAGAATATGGCGATGCTCGGAAGTTCGCCATCGTGAAGGCGGAAAAGAATCTTTCGCTGTTTGTCAATACGCATGTTTACCAGGCAGAGACGGAAAATAATATAGTCAAAGCTGTTGTGGGACGGGATATTGAGACGAATCAGGAAAAGCGCTTTACGGGTAAATATTTTGCAGACTGCACGGGCGATGGTACCTTGGGGTTTTTGGCTGGAGCGGATTTTCGTATGGGACGGGAAAGCAAACAGGAAACAGGTGAGACCTTAGCTGCCGATAAAGCGGATGATTTTACCTTGGGCACTTCTAATTTGTGGGCTTCTTTACCTGTTGACAGTGTAACGACGTTTCCGGAAACACCTTGGGCACTTACCTTTTCGGATGAATACCATATTGATGAAGAACAGTCGGATTGGCAATGGGAAACGGGCTTTGGCAACTTCAATACAATTACGGAAGCAGAGCAAATACGGGATCATAACCTTCGGGCTGTATATGGTAATTGGTCTTATCTTAAAAATCATAAACGCGATAAATATGATAAGAGGGACTTGGCCTGGGTGGCTTATATTGGAGGAAAACGAGAGTCGAGACGCTTGTTGGGCGATCATATCCTGACGCAGATGGATATTCAGGAAGGTAAAATATATCCAGATGCGACAGTGACGGCTACGTGGACCATTGATCTTCATTTCCCGGATAAGAAAAATAGTTTGTATTTTCCCGATGAAGAGTTTTTTGCCGGTACCAAACATATCCGGGTAGCGCCATATACCATACCTTATCGATGTCTTTATTCACGAAACATCAATAACCTTTTTATGGCAGGCAGAGATATTAGTACAACGCATGTAGCCTTTGGAAGTACGCGCGTTATGCGCACTTGTGGGATGATGGGAGAGGTTGTAGGAATGGCTGCTTTTTTGGCGAAAGAGCATCAAACAACACCTCGTGGGGTATATGAAAAACACTTGCCGGAATTTATGGGTATGATTAAGGATTAAAATTCCTTCATCATACCTTTCCTTATCATTCTGGAGCTCGATTTTGTTCATCCGTATTATCTCGCCGTTTACTTACGTTTGTCACGAAGGTGAATACGTTTATATTCCAAAGGTGTTACACCTTTTTGTTTCTTAAAATGCCTGTAAAAATTAGAAACGTTGTTAAATCCACATTCAAAACAAATAACCTCCGTAGGCAAAAGGTTTTCAATTAACATACGGCAGGAGTGGCTTACCCGAATTTCAATTAGAAAATCATAATAGCTTTTTCGAGTCATCATCTTAAAATACCGACAAAAGGAAGTTACACTTAAATTACTTATTGCGGCGACCTCCTGCAGTTTGATTTCTGATTTGTAATTGCTAAAAGTGTATGTGTAAACTCTGTTTAGCCGAATGGTATCTGCTTCATTTGGCGAATTAAAGGCATGGTATTCATTGGTGATCAATTTATACTCCTCGCTCTCCGCAAGGATTTTGAGTATGGAAAGTAAGAGAATGATCCGTTCAAGGCCTTCAGCTGTTGCCGTTTTCTGCATTAACGTAGCTACTTTCTCCTTTGTTTCACCGTAGATAATCATGCCGCTCTTGGCAGTTTCATATAGTTTGGGAATCATATAGGCTTCTGGAATATTGACCCATTCTTTTCCCAAATAATCCGGCATAAATTGTATAACGATCGCTTCGATATTTAAATCTGGATTCTGTTGAAAATATTCTTCACGACATCGCCAAGCGTGTGGTAAATTTTCGCCCAATAAGATGATTTCACCCGACGAGAAGTTATCAATATTATCTCCTATAAAACGTAAGCCTTCGCCTTTAATATTGTAATGTAATTCTAGCTCCGGATGATAGTGCCAAACATTGCCGAAATTAGGCATTACGTCGTGCTTAATATTAAAGGAGCTTTCCAGTTTTATGGGTATCTTTTTTAGGCGGGGTTTCATTATTAAATATTATTTATAAACTAAAGTTTCTTCGTCTATCTGTTACAGATAGCATCTATAAACCTCTTTTTTGTTTTTTTAATCGCTCCCTTAAATTCTATAGAGGAGTTTTTGGTTAGTTAATAATCGTTTTTATACCATGATTTCCTCAAAAGTAAAATATTTATATTTTCTATGCAAATATTGTATAATATGAAGGGAAAATCGTATAACAAAATCGATTTAACGGGCGCTATATTTGGATTTCATTTTATAACCTGCTTTAATCCACAGCAAGAAATAAGGAAGGACAGCAGCCATTGTGAACTATTTTGGGGCCGGTTTTGCCATGCCATTAATTTTGTTTACTTATTTAAAAAAAGAGATTGATAATTACGTGTTTATGACGATCGTTACAAGAGAGATAAGTGTTAATTTTCCAAGCAAGGTCACCTTCGGAAACGGATGCCTAGAGGAGATAGCTTCCGATATTCAACCAATGGGCCTGAAGAAAGTGCTGGTTATCAGCATAGCTCCCTTATTGCCTAAACTGAGCAAGTTGATTGATAGACTAGAAAAGGGAGGTGTTGAGCTTTTTATTAATACACAGATCGAACAAGAACCATCCTTTTTAGATTTTGAAAAGCTAGTACAACAATATACAGATAAAGATATTGATGGCGTTATTGGTATTGGAGGCGGGAGTGTGTTAGATATTGCAAAATTGGCGGCTGTGCAACTAAAGAGCGATCAAAAGTTGGAAGATCTGGTAGGAAAAAATCTTATTCAGAACAGACATCTTAAGCTAATTTGTGTACCTACCACTGCTGGAACAGGAAGTGAGGCGTCTCCTAACGCTATTTTGATCGATCCGGTAGATCACCAAAAAAAAGGCATTATCAGTCCTTATCTCGTGCCCGATCTGATCTGCGTAGATCCTTCATTAACATGTAGCGTGCCACCATCGGTAACGGCAGCTACAGGTCTTGACGCACTCACGCATTGTCTGGAGGCTTATACCAATAAATTTGCGCATCCTTTTATTGATATATATGCATTGGAAGGTGTAAGATTGATAGCCGCTAATTTGGTTAACGCCGTGGAAAACGGTGACGATCAAGAGGCACGTTATCAAGTAGCAATGGGCAGTTTATTTGGTGGTATCTGTTTAGGACCGGTAAATACGGCAGCTGTACATGCACTGGCCTACCCCTTAGGTACTCGCTTTCATATTGCTCATGGATTATCAAATGCATTGCTTTTACCGCATGTAATGGCCTTTAACATTCCATCGGCTCCTAAGCGGTATGCGGAGCTTGCTGTTGCTATGGGATGTGAAAAAAAAGCCAACGATACTGCCACTGCGATGGCAGGAGTAGAAAAAATCAAACAAATTATTGAAGATTGCAAACTTCCTAGCAAATTAAGCGACTTACATATTCCAGAAGAAGCCATTCCTGAAATGGCCGACGATGCAATGAAAATTACCAGGCTATTAGTGAACAATCCGAGAGAAGTTACGTTGCTAGATGCCGTATCGATTTACCAGGCCGCCTATTAATGACTCGATAATCTAAGAGCGCTCAAATCAGCAGTATGAAATACACGAAGACAGAAACCAAAAACAAATTAAGTTACGAATGAAAATAAAAAAGAAATATCATGGTACAATTGTTCCCTTAGTTACACCAATTAATGAGAAATTCCAGCTCGATAAGGAAGCCATTAATCGGATGTTAGAAAATTTAAAACAATTTGATGCATCTCCTTTTATATTGGGCACTACAGGAGAGTCTGCATTATTAAGTAATTCATTAAGGTTGGAGTATTTGGAAACCGTTTCCGGTATCCGGTCGTCAGAACATAAATTGTATGTGGGTATCTCTTCCAATTCTATGAGGGAAACGATAGAGTTCTCTAAGATGTGCTTTGATTTGGGTGCCGATGCAGTGGTTGCAACCTTACCCTTTTATTATAAATTGTCTGAGAACCAGATTAAGGAATATTTTCTACAATTGGCCGACCATGTGGCTGGACCGATGATTATCTACAATATTCCATCCACTACGCATATGTCTATACCTTTGGACCTATTAAATGAGTTGAGTTATCACGAACATATTGTAGGTACCAAAGATTCAGAACGCTCTGAAGAACGTTTAAAGGAATCGTTAGCCTTATGGTCTGATAGGCCTGATTTTAGTCATCTCTTGGGTTGGGCGGCTAAATCGACGTACGCCCTGATAAATGGCAGTGATGGTTTAGTACCTAGCACAGGGAATCTTGCTCCATCTATTTATCAAGGTATGTATCAAGCCATCGCCGAAGGAGCGGAAGAAAAAGCCTATCAATACCAACGCCAGTCTGATCTGTTGGGCGATCTTTATCAAACGGATAGAACCTTAGGCGAATCCCTTTGGGCGCTTAAAGTGCTGATGCAATCGGTCGGTTTATGTGAACCTTATATGATGCCGCCGCTACAAGGTCTTTCTGCCGAGGAAATTGATGCGTTAAAGGTATCCTTTCGGAAACTTGTTAAAGAAGAAGGAATAAAACTGAATATATATAATCATGTCTGAAAAGCCAATTATAGGAATTACAATGGGCGATCCGGCCAGTATTGGACCTGAAATCGCTATAAAAGCGCTATTGACAGAAGAGCTTTATCATATATGCCGCCCCATTTTGATAGGGAATGTGGAGGTGTTTGAGCAAATTATAGAAAAACTAAGTTTACCAGCAGTCATCCACCCCATTCAACATGTTGAACAGGCTAAGTATACATTTGGCCATCCAGATGTATATGATCTGGGAAAAATTGATTTAAATGCTATTAAATTCGGTGAAGTATCTATCGCAGCAGGAGACGCCGCCTTTCAATCGGTTAAAAAGGTCATTGAACTGGCAATGGATGGTCTGCTGGCTGCAACGGTAACAGGCCCGATTAATAAAAAATCAATTAGTGAGGCGGGACATGCCTTTCCAGGACATACGGAGATTTATGCGCATTATACCGGCACAAAAAAATATGCTATGTTGCTGGTGGAAGAGCAAATGAGGGTTATCCACGTGTCTACGCACGTTTCCTTGCGAGAAGCTTGTGATTTGGTGAAAAAAGATCGAATATTGGAAGTAATTGAACTGCTTCATAACGGCTTACTTAGTTTGGGTGTGGAGAATCTTAAAATTGGTGTGGCGGGCCTTAATCCACATGCGGGTGACTCAGGTTTATTTGGTACAGAAGATGATCAAGAAATCGCTCCCGCAGTAGTAGAGGCCCGTAAATTAGGTTATGATGTTGAAGGACCTGTTCCTGCAGATACTTTATTTTCAAAAGCAGCAACGGGCTATTATGGAGGGATAGTGGCTATGTATCACGATCAAGGGCATATTCCTTTTAAATTAACAGGCTTTAAATGGAATTCGGAGAAGCAGCAGATGGATAGCGTAAAAGGTGTTAATATTACAATGGGTTTGCCTATCATTCGTACATCAGTTGATCATGGTACAGCGTTTGAAATTGCAGGAAAAGGAATCGCAAGTCATGATGCCATGTTATTGGCAATCAAGGCTGCCACACAGTTAGCATTGAATAAAGTGAAAAAATGATAATAGTAATTGCAGACGATCTAACAGGGGCCACTGAAATAGGAGGGATTGGTTTGGGTTATCAGCTTAAAGTAGAGATTGCGAACCAATTGAATGCTCCCGTTACGCGAGGAATTGATCTATTTATTGTCAATACAGATACACGATCCATGCCGCTTGAGGATGCGATGGAATATTTACGGAAGGTACTAAACTGGGTAAGACAGTTGCGTTATACTTATATTTTTAAAAAAGTCGATTCAGTACTTCGAGGTCATGTGCTGGCCGAAATTAATATGTTGCTTGCTGCTACACAAACCAAACGGGCATTGCTTCTTCCTGCAAATCCTCGTTTAGGTAGAACGATACATGGCAGTAATTACTATGTAAATGGTAAGCTGATTCACGAGACCGATTTTTCCAGTGATCCTGAATTTCCGGTAAAGGATGCTAATGTGCTTCGTATGTTACACGCGACGGGAGAGGTTAGCGTACAAACTTGGAAACATCCATTTCCACAACGGGGCATTGTATTGGGCGAAGCAAAGACGGAATCTGATTTGAAAGCATGGATAAAAAAAACACCGGAAGAGACAACACTTGCAGGGGGTGCTTCCACTTTTCATGCGTTTTTACAGCAAATTTTAGCTGTGAAGTCAGTTGATGAACCTGTCGTCAAGAAACCATTCGCTGGTTTTAAGAAGCCGTGTTTGTATGTATGTGGAAGTAATTTCGAAGCTAGTGTGAAAAGAATTAAGGAGTGGGATTCAGCGCAGGAACCTGTGTTTTATATTCCAATACAACAGTGGAGTGAATTGACTTTTGAAAAATGGATAAACAATTGGACAATAGAAGTAAGCACCGCGATAGCTGCGCATAAAAAGGCCATCATAGCATTCGATAATCAATCACCTGCTACAGAAGTAGACGCAGCTTATTTAAGGCTAAGAATGGCAAAGTGTATCAAAATGCTGTTGGACCAAAATGCCATTGAGGAACTTGTGGTGGAAGGGGGAGCTACCGCTGGAGCTATATTGGAACAATTGCAAATATCAAAATTAGTGCCCTTGGAGGAATTGGCTCCTGGGGTAATTCGTTGCAGTATTAAAAGAAAACCAAAAATATGGATAACTTTAAAGCCGGGTAGTTATAACTGGTGCATCGCTGTAGCCTAAATACAAAAAACTAACTAATATTAAACGTATGATGAATAAAACTGCATTAGGGGCGGTTGATTATGGTATAATTACAATAGTAATTATGATAACGCTTTACATGGGGCTCCGTTATGCAAAAAATCAAACTTCTACTCATTCTTTCTTTTCCGCAAGAGGCAGAGTGCCGTCTTGGGCAATTGGTATATCACTATTAGCAACTTTAATCAGCAGTGTTACTTTTTTAGGCTACCCAAGTGAAGGATACACCTCTAATTGGATTTTATTGGTACAGGGGTTAATGGTGCCAATTGTGTTACTGGTGAGTATATGGTTTATTGTACCTATGTACCGAAAGGTTATCGGCCTTAGTACCTATGAATATTTTGAAAAAAGATTTGGCTCTTTCGCAAGATATTACAGCTCCATCGCGTTCGTATTGAGGCAATTTTCGGGTATGGGAACGGTGCTGTACCTATTAGCGGTAGCTTTAAGTAGTATGACTGGAGCAAACACTTTCTTCGTTATCGCTTGCACAGGTGCTGTGATCATTACCATCAACCTGCTCGGGGGCTTAGAAGCGGTTATTTGGTTGGATGTTTTTCAGGGATTTATGCTTTTCTTAAGTGGGGTTATTTGCTTGGTATTGATCTTTTTTGCAGTTGACGGAGGACCTAAACAAATATGGAATATCGCAGAAGCACATCATAGAACTGGTTTCGGTCCTTACACGATGGATTTTAAAAACCTTACCTTTATTGTAGTGGCAATTAATGGCCTATTTTATGGTATACAAAAATATGGTACAGACCAAACCGTCGTACAGCGCTATTTGACAGCAAAGACTAATAAAGGGGCTATAGGAGCGTCCCTTTTGGGAATCTTACTCACTGTTCCGGTATGGGCATTGTTTATGTTTATCGGCACTGCACTTTTTGCCTATTATACGCAGGAACCGCTTCCATCAACAATTAACGCCAATGGCGTGTTTCCGTACTTTATTATGACTGAACTTCCTACCGGTGTAGTTGGCTTCGTGCTGGCGGCCATGATTTCTGCAGCCATTTGTAGTTTAAGTGCTGACCTCAACTCCTTGGCAGCGGTAGGGGTTGAAGATTATTACAAGAAAATCAAGCCGGGTAAGTCGGATCGTACGTATCTGAAAAGTAGCAGATGGATTGTCGTCTTTTCTGGCGTGATGACTATAGCGCTTGGATTTGTTTATGCCTATTTAGGCAGTGAAGGTATTTTGGGCGTGATATTTACTTTATATGCTATTTTTTCAGGTGGTATTGTTGGCATCTTTCTCTTGGGGCTTTTTTCTAGCAGAGCAAATGAGAAGGGTGTCAATATAGCTATTATAACTTGTATACTTTTCACTGCTTATGCATTACTTACTTCAACGGAAATCGGTGTTGGCACGGAAAAGCACATTCTTCTAGACCTGGGAAAATTTAATTTTACTCATCACAAATTAATGCTTGGTGTGTATAGCCATATCCTCGTAATGGTTATAGGTTATCTTGCTAGTCTGTTTTTTCCGAAGCCTACCATTAATGAGAATTTATTGTATAGTGGCTGGTTAAAGATAAAAAGGGAAGAGAAACAAAATCGAAAAAATGAACAGGTTTTAAAAACTGATCATAAGAATTATCAAGAGGTGAAGTAATTCTCTTTGCTGGTATATCATCAGTAATATTTAAATTTTATATTTGCCCGATTAGTTATATCTTACAACAGATAAGCTATAAATGGAGGAAAAATGAAAATGACTGATTTGATTGTCGGAGGAGTATTAGTATTAGGAATTGGTCTATTAATAGCGGCTATCTGGCAATACACCAAAACAAAAACACTGTTGCATACCGGAACTAGAACGGAGGCTACTGTGATGGAGAACGTACTGGTGGAATCTCAATCGGATCATGGAACATCAATGATGTACCAGCCGATAATGGAATACGTTGTGAATGGAGTCCGGCAAAAATATGCGGCTACGGTGAGGTCTAATCCACCTTCATATGCCATTGGCGAAAAGGTTGCTATAATTTATGCGGAAGATAATCCGCAAGATGTCCGCATCGTTTCCTATTGGGGCTTACATTTGGCAAGTATCATTTTACTGGCATTTGCTATGCCTATGTTAACAATTTGTGGTGGATATTTTTTATTTAAAGCAGGGCTTATTTAAGTATATAGTATCATGTCAGAACAATGTTCACTTTATGTGCAAATTAAGATTGGGGAAAATAAATTAGCAGCATTCTTTGAGGATAAGCCGCAACCACCTTTAATCGATAATAATTGGTTGTTGTGGTGGGAAAGTAGAGCGATGTATTCAAAACCATCACTTACGGATATTTCAACCTACTCCATTCCTAATAATGGAGCGATTATTCAAGAATTTGTGAAAGATAACCGAATGGGTGCTTACGAAAACTATGATGAGGAAAGTGGTATATGGTATTTAGGCATTGTGTTCTTTAGCGAAAATTATACAGAGATCTTACCCATGCTCGCTTGGTTAAAAAGTTTAGCCAGCTATCTGGAAGAAGATGAAAAGGGTGTGGCATTTATCTATGACTTTTATTGGGGAGATGATTCGGTAATGGCCTATTTGGAATTTTCTGATAAAGAAGCGCTATTAATGCCGACATCGCATGTTTCAGAGATTAACCCAACCATACTCGCCCAAGCCAATCAGCACTTGGAAAGCATTGTGGAGGAGTTTCAGAAACGAAATGAAAATTGATGAAATTAACACGACCTGTGCTTGTGTAGCAACTCTTCCGATATGATCATCTTTATTAATAATATTAAGGAAACCTACAGTGTCTCCTTAATATTATATAAATTAGCCGTTGATATAAGCATTCATAACAAAGCCATTATTATAAGAAATTGATTTTTTGAGTTTTAAAATCTTTCTGTTCTTGAAGATTTTAAGACCACTACCGATGGCAATTGGGTTAATAAACAGATAGTATTCGTCAATTAAGTCGTTTGCGATCAAGGCGCTTACAAATTGGGCGCCACCATATACAAGAATATCTTTACCAGGCTCGTTTTTGAGCGCTTGCACAGCCGTCACCAAATCGCCATTTTTGACCTCTACATTTTTACCATTTATAGATGACTGTTGCCTGCTGAAGGCGATTTTGCGCATCTGGACTATTTTTTGGGCAACGGGGTACTCCGGACTATCGGGTTGGTTGTTCGCCACGTTTTCCCAATAGCTGACAATTTCGTTAGTTGTTTTGCGGCCTAGTATGATCGTGTCACAACTGTCGAGAAGGACGTTTATCAAATCGTTTAATGCTTGATCTGTTCCAAAGCTCCCAATCCAATCCAGTTGTCCTTCGGGCCCAGCCACAAAGCCGTCTAGGCTCATGTGCATCTGTAATTTTAATTTACGCATGTTGATTAGTTTTAAGTAATTGATAATCAAAGATACATGGTCAATGGCGGGAATAAGGGGGATGATTACGACATTATAAGGGGATGATTGTGCAGGTATGATCTCTGCGATGAATAATATATTCACATCATCTTGGCAAGGTTTCCCAGTTGTTTGAGTTTAAAATTTAGTTCTTGCGACCAAGGTAAGCCAATACATAACCGCATACAGTTTTCAAACTGATTTTGTAAGGTAAACATTCGCCCAGGCGCTATGCTGATACGTTGTTTCATGGCTAAATCATATAATGCTGTCGTATTGATTCTTTTATTAAATTCTACCCATAACGCAAGCCCACCTTGTGGTCTACTCATTTTAGTTCCTGCTGGAAAATATTCCGTTATAGCCTGGATATAGTGTTGATAATTGTCCCGTAAAGTGCCGCGAAGATGTCGAAGATGATTTTCATACCTACCGGTATTTAAAAAATTAGCTACAGCTTCTTGAACGATGGAAGTAGAAGAGATGGAATGAACTAGTTTCAATTTCAAGAGCTGATCTTTGTATTTACCCGGAGCAATCCAGCCTACTCGATAACCAGGTGCTAGCGTTTTGGAGATAGAGCTACACCATAAAACATTTCCCTCTTTATCGAATGATTTACAACATTTCGGACGTTGTGAACCAAAATAAAGATCCCCATATACATCATCCTCGATAAGTGGAATACCGTGTTTTGCTAAAAGAGTTACAACCGCTTGCTTATGTTGATCGGGCATACAGCTACCGAGCGGCGTATTGAAATTGGGAACCAACAAACAAAGATTGATCTTTGGAATAGCTTGCTTTAAGGCATCTATTTCAATCCCGGTAGTGGGATGTGTTGGTAGTTCCAACACTTTAAATCCCAGGTTGATGGCTAATTGTAAAATGCCGGGATAACAAGGGCTTTCTATCGCGATGGTGTCGCCTGGTTTTCCAATTGCCATTAAACTAAAAGATAGGGCGTTCATGCCACCGCTGGTGGTTATCAGATCATCTTCACTTAGATTTCCTCCCCAAGCTAACGAACGGGCAGCAACCATTCTTCGCAACCTTAGATTGCCTTGTAAGGACTCATATTCAGTACCCCCTTCCCGAAGTCGCCGTGTCGACTGCACAATCTCTTTTTTCAGTTTTGCTAATGGCAGGAGGTCCCCGGAAGGAATTCCAATAGAGAAAAGTGTAAGGTCATCCTTTCCCATATTGCCATAAACTTTGCTAATGAGTTCATCAGGTTCATGATCATTGGCCATAGATAAGGGTCGACTTGTTTCAGGAAGAGGAAGCTTCGGAGAAGATAAGTGGTTTACAAAATAACCTGATTGTGGCTTTGAATTGATGAGCGATTGGGCTTCCAGTTCTAAGAATACCCTTTTTGCTGTATTCATACTAATACCATGTTCTTGACACAGGATTCTAACAGAAGGCAATCTATCGCCCGCCTTTAAAACGCCATTTCTGATCTGAAAGGCAATTTTGTTTGCTATCTCGCTATACAAAAAATCTTTATGCATGGATAAAGATAACTGTGTCCATTCAAATATACAAAACTGATACTGTGTTTGTCGAATACTCTGCTCTAAATTTGAAGAAATTTAAATATTATGGTAGATACAGATACTAACAAATCAAGGGGAGATGCTTCAAATGGTTGGGTGAACGGCTTTATTGGTGTAGTCATATTCAGTGGCTCACTACCCGCAACAAGAGTGGCGATCTTAGATTTTGATCCGCTATTTTTAACGGTTGCCCGCGCAACGATTGCTGGTTTGCTTGCTCTATGTATGTTGCATGTTTTTAAGGAAAAGCGTCCTACAAAAGCTCAACTCTTTCCGCTGACAATTGTAGCAATAGGTGTAGTGCTTGGATTTCCATTATTGAGTGCACTGGCATTACAATACATTACTTCTGCACATTCCATCGTCTTTGTTGGTGTATTGCCGCTTAGCACGGCCGTATTCGGTGTTCTGCGTGGTGGCGAACGTCCACAACCGGCATTCTGGTTCTTTTCAGTGATGGGAAGCCTGTTAGTCATTGGTTTTGCGGTAGTCCAAGATCTCTCAGCATCGCCTATGGGTGATATCCTGATGTTGTTGGCGGTTATTTTGTGTGGACTTGGCTATGCAGAGGGGGCAACATTATCAAAAACATTGGGCGGCTGGCAAGTTATCTCTTGGGCGCTGGTGCTGTCGTTACCTTTTATGCTTCCTTTGACATTTTTCCTACAGCCTTCGTCATTCGTAGGGATAAGTACAGACGCTTGGATTGGTCTCACTTATGTGTCTTTATTCAGCATGCTTATTGGTTTTGTATTCTGGTATCGTGGATTAGCACAAGGTGGTATTGCCGCGGTGGGTCAGCTTCAACTGTTGCAGCCCTTTTTTGGATTGGCTCTTGCCGCCACTTTGCTTCATGAAAGTGTAAGCATTGGCATGTTAGGCGTAACTATTGGCATTATCTTCTGTGTTGCCGGGTCAAAGAAATTTGCAATTAAACCATAATGAAATCTATTGATGGTTTGCATGTCTGATAGCGGATTGATCACAGACGGTGAGGCAATGGATTATTTCCGTAATTTTCTCATATTTGATATGTATTGATAATTTTTGTGTTTAACAATTTATAAGAAGTTTCCCCTTGTGATCAAAGAATTTGAAGTGAAAATAGCTGATGAGGTTCTCATTGACTTGCAAAGAAGATTGGAAAATAGTCGTTGGATTGCTGACGATAAGACCATGGATTGGCAATATGGTACCAATATATCCTATTTAAAGGAATTGGTAGATTATTGGAAAAATACTTTTAGTTGGCGGAACGTAGAAGATAAGATCAACAGCTTTCCGAACTATATGGCAGATATAGACGGTTTTCAGATCCATTTCATCCATATAAAATCAAAAGCAAAGCGTTCAATTCCATTAATTATTACACACGGCTGGCCCGGGTCATTTTTGGAAATGCTGCACCTTATTCCAATGCTTACGGAAGATGAGGTTTTTTCTTTTGACCTCGTTATTCCATCTTTGCCGGGTTTCGGTTTTTCTTCTTTATCAACTCCACATGGATGTTCTTCCCGTACGGTAGCGAGCTTATGGAAGAAATTGATGAATGAGTTGGGTTATCATCGATTTGCCGTACAAGGGGGAGATATCGGTGCTGGGGTATCATCGTATATAGGTTTGCTATATCCTGAGCATGTAATTGGAATACATCTGAATTATATTCCGGGCTCTTATAAACCTTATATAGATCTCGAAAAGAGCGAGTTGGAAGAAATAGTTATTTATAGGAAAGATGCAGCCGAATGGTATAGTAGGGAAGGTGCTTACAGCTTTTTGCAAAGCACGAAGCCCGCAACGCCAGCGTATGGGTTAAATGATTCGCCACTGGGTTTGTGTGCATGGATTTTGGAGAAATTTATGTCCTGGAGCGATAATGATAGTGATATTGAGCATGTTTTTTCTAAGGATGAACTGCTGGCAAATATTACCTTATATTGGGTTTCGCAATCAATTTATACTTCTTTCTGTATTTATAATGAAAATAGTAAGGAACCATTTCATTTAAAAAAGGGCGAGTTTATAAGTCCTCCACTTTGTTTTGCCAAATTTCCCAAAGAATTGCCAACACCCCCACATGCGCTGGTTGGTAAAGGATATAATATTAAAGAATGGGTTGAAATGCCCCGAGGAGGTCATTTTGCTGCTTTAGAACAACCAACGTTATTAGCGGAAAGTATCAAAAGCTTTTTTATGAAATTGGCATAATCATCAATTTTGATGATGTTGTTTGTTGCGTACTGTACATCACTCATCATTTTTAAAAATTTTATGGATTAGGAAAAGAATGTATATATTTGTCTACTTAATCTATAGAGTTTATTATGTTTCAAAAGAAATTACTTTTTATTTTTTTGTCAGCCTTCATCTCACAACTTGTATTTGCCCAGCAAACAATCACGGGAACTGTAAAAGACGGTAACGATGTGGCCATTCTCGGTGCTACGATTGTCGTTAAAGGCACAACTATTAAGGCTGTGAGCGATGTGGACGGTGCATTCACTTTGCAGATCCAAAATCCGCCGCCTTATACACTTTCAGTTAGTTCGGTAGGATATAGAACGAGGGAGGTTCAGGTACCCTCAGGTCGTACTTCACCGGTTGATGTGGTATTATTTACGGATGACTTTCAACTTTCAGAAGTTGCGGTAACTGCCAGAAGACGTACAGAGCGTGTGCAGAATGTTCCCATATCGATCTCGGTGGTGGGAGGGGCACGTGTAGAAAATGCCGGTGCTTTTAACGTTAATCGTCTCAAGGAACTAGTTCCATCGGTACAGCTCTATTCTTCCAACCCACGTAATACAACGCTGAATATTCGAGGCCTTGGCTCTACTTTCGGCCTAACCAATGATGGGATTGATCCTGGTGTCGGTTTTTATGTTGATGGCGTTTATTTTGCTCGTCCGGCGGCCACGACACTCGACTTTATTGATGTAGAACGTATCGAAGTATTGAGAGGGCCCCAAGGAACATTGTTCGGTAAAAATACAACAGCAGGCGCCTTTAATATTACAACACGTAAACCTAGTTTCACTCCGGAGGTTAATTTTGAAGCAAGTTATGGAAATTATGGATACATTCAGGCAAAGAGCTCTATCACCGGGCCGCTTGGAAAAAAATTGGCCGCTCGTGTTTCCTTTTCCGGTACACAGCGAGATGGCCTCCTTTATAATGTTGCTACTGAAAAACATGTGAATGACCTGAATAACTTGGGTGTTCGCGGGCAATTGCTGTATGTACCTTCTGATAATGTGAGTATCATTTTAGCAGGCGATGCTTCCCGACAGCGACCTGACGGTTATGCGCAGGTATTTGCCGGTGTGGCTCCTACGCAACGGGCGGCATATAGGCAATTCGAGCAGATCATTGCAGACCTCGGTTACGATTTGCCAAGTCGCAATCCCTTTGATAGAAAAATTGATCATGATACACCGTGGAAGTCCGGCAACGATCTTGGAGGGGTTTCCTTGAATGCTGATGTTAAGCTAGGATCGGGTACACTTACCTCTACTACCGCTTGGCGTTATTGGAATTGGGATCCCTCTAACGACCGTGATTTTACGGGGCTTCCTGTTCTGTCACTTTCACAGGCTACGTCCAAACACCAACAATGGTCGCAGGAAGTCCGTTATGCAGGTGACTTTTCTTCTCGTTTAAGTGGGGTTTTCGGTATTTACGCTATTGGACAACGATTAAAGACTGACCCCTATCATGTAGAAGAATCTGGTGCAGCACAATGGCGCTTTTCGCAAAATTCCACCAGTCCACTTTGGTCTACGCCCGGCTTATTGGAGGGTTATGGCATCCGCACTTATTCTAAACTTACCTCATTTAGCGGTGCAGTATTCGGTCAATTGGATTGGTCGATCACAGACCGTTTACATGTGTTACCGGGGTTACGATTTAATTATGATGATAAGAAGGTCGACTTTAACCGTCAAACATACGGAGGGCTTCAGACCGAAGATCCTGATCTTTTGGCAATTAAGAGAGCCGTTTATACAGATCAGGCATTTAACGTAAATACAGATAATACCAATTTATCAGGGCAAATAACTGTAGCGTACAAAGCCAGTGAGCGCGTTAATGCCTATGGTACCTTCTCTACAAATTACAAACCAATTGGACTAAATCTCGGTGGCTTGCCAACTAGTAACGGTGAGCCAATGCTAGACCTTGCAGAAATTAAGCCTGAATATGTGAAACACTATGAAATAGGTATAAAAACAACTCCTTCTGAAAATTCTACGCTGAATTTCGCAGTCTATAATACTGACATTAAAGATTTTCAGACCCAGGTGCAAACTGCCGAGGTGGGTGTTAATCGGGGATATTTAGCTAATGCTGAAAAAGTAAGAGTACGGGGCGCCGAATTAGATGGAAATTTATTCCTTGGTCATATTCTTTCATTGTATGGTGCACTTTCTTATACAGATGGCAAATATATTTCCTTCAAAAATGCACCTGTTCCACTTGAGGAAACAGGCGCTGAGTCGGCATTCAAAGATATTTCAGGTGGTAAGCTACCCGGTATTTCTAAATGGGCAGGTTCTTTGGGAGGCCAAATTGACCTTCCGAGCAAGTTCCTTACACTGGGAGGGAATTATTTTCTTGCACTTGATTCTTACTTCCGTTCATCTTTTTCATCGAGCCCTTCGCCATCGCAATACTTAAATGTCGATGGATATGTCTTGCTGAATGCTCGACTCGGGTTTCAGGCAAGTCAAGGTGTTTCCTTCTTTGTGTGGAGCCGGAACTTATTAGATAAAGATTATTTTGAACAGTTGCTGCCTGCGGCTGGTAATGCTGGCCATTATGCAGCTGTTATTGGTGATCCGCGTACTTTTGGTGCTACGATTCGTTATAGCTTCGGCCGTTCCTATAGGTAGGGGATACATTGCCTTAGTTTAAAGCTTAGTAATGGAGACAAACAAGCTACTAACTCCTAACCAAATACCAGCATAATCTGTATGCTTCCTGACTATTATCTGACCGCTGTCTGTCTTTTTCTCAGATAAACCTCAGCCGAACCTCAGATGTGCGTCAGATAGCGGTAGAAGAAGGCTGGGAGCAAAGGCGAAGAAGGAGAGAAGTTCTTTAGTAGAAGGCAAAGGATTCTAATGAGGTAATTCTATATATTTATTGGGCTAAATAAAATTAACGATATAGACTTAATATGTAAATAAAATAACGTGGAGAATTTAAACAAATCCAAGCTATATGCTGCAACGAGGATCTTAATCTTGTTTTTGCCCTTTCTGAGTTTGGCACAAGAAGCCGCAAGGCCAAACATTCTGTTTATTGCTGCGGATGACTTAAATAATCATGAAGGTACATATGGGCAAAATTATGTGAAAACGCCTCATTTTGATCGCTTGGCCAAAAGTGGGGTGCAATTTAATAAGGCTTATAATCAGTATCCTTTATGTAGCCCCAGTAGAAGTTCTTTGATGACTGGACATAAACCCGACGTTACGCGGATCTATGATTTGCAAACGCATTTTAGGGAGATACTGCCCGAAGTAGTTACCCTGCCACAACTCTTTAAACAGCATGGTTATTTTACTGCTCGGGTAGGTAAGATTTATCACTATGGCGTGCCTTCACAGATCGGGACGAATGGTTTGGATGACTCTATTTCCTGGCAGATGCGCATTAACCCTAAGGGGAGAGATAAAACGGAAGAATCCTTGGTAAAGAATTTAACACCGGATAGGCACTTGGGCTCTGCCCTGGCATATCTAAATGCAGCTGGCACGGATGAAGAACAAACAGATGGTTTGATTGCCACGGAAGCGATTAAACTTTTAGAACAGCGTAAAAATGAAAAACAACCGTTCTTTCTTGCGGTAGGTTTCTTTAGACCGCATACCCCTTATATAGCTCCAAAGAAATATTTTGATTTGTACCCGCAGGAGACCGTGCCACTTCCCAAGCAGCTTCCGAATGATCTGGATGATATTCCACAAGATGCACTCTTTACGAAACCTGCACATTGGGGTTTAGATGAAGGGCAGCAAAAAGAAGCGCTACGGGCTTACTATGCATCCATCTCGTTTATGGATGCACAACTGGGAAGGGTCTTAGATGCGTTGGATAAGTTGGGCTTAGCGGAGAATACCATTGTCGTTTTTTGGAGTGATCATGGGTATAACGTGGGACAGCATGGTCAGTGGATGAAGCAAAGCTTGTTTGAAACGTCGGCGCGGGTGCCATTGATTTTTCGGGTACCGAAGCTGGGTGGAGGGAAAAAATCAAACAGAACCGTGGAACTACTGGATATTTATCCAACTTTGGCTGAACTGGCTAATTTGCCTGCTCCTACAGACTTAGATGGGAAGAGCTTGGTATCACTACTGGAAAACCCTGCCGCTAATTGGAACAAGGCCGCTTATACACAGGTAAAAAGGCCTAATGGAGTAGTGGGAAGAAGTGTACGAACTGAACGTTGGCGTTATACGGAATGGAATGAGGGAAAGGCAGGGGCCGAACTTTACGACCATGATCAAGACCCAGATGAATTTAATAATCTTGCTGCCGATTCACTTTATCAGACAATACGAATCACCTTGAAAGAAGAATTGAAGAAAAGATTTTAATCTTCAACTTCATGGTATGTCCACTATATAATCGGCTTTTAGCTATAAACATGATTATATAGTGGAATATTTGTATGGCTTTGCCATTCTGGTGAGCATGCTAAATTTGTGGGGTGAAGTAGAAAATGCTAAAATTGCTGATATAATAGGATATATTTCGTATTTTTTTTTCTGTTCCAATAGGTAGTTTTGTAACATCCTCGATATAAAACTAACAAAAACGCGAACAGATAAACCGATTATGAGGCAGCAATTGGAATGGGATGATCAGTCTATGTGGGATGGACTGATTAACGGACAGCAAGATGCTTTCACGGCTTTAGTGATGCATTATACGGATGTGCTCTATGTTTATGGTATGCGTTTATGCCAAGATGAGGAGTTGGTGAAGGATTGTGTGCAGGAGGTGTTCCTTTTTATGTGGCGCCGAAGGGCTTATCTGCAACAACCGGCTTCGCTAAAGTTCTATCTAATGAAAGCTGTTAGAAATAAGATTGCACGTGATCTTCCCAAATGGCAGATGAAGGGGCAGCCGTATGAAAACGAATTTAATTTTTCTGATTTTATCATAGAGCTTGAAGAGCATCAGGATGCTCCTCCGGCTATCCAACGACAGATGAAAGCTTATATCGATCAGTTGTCTCCCCGACAACGCGAAATTCTATATTTACGCTTTTATGAAGGTATTAAGCAACAGAAAATAGCTGAGATGATGAATTTAAACAATCAGTCGGTTTATAACTTATTGCGTAATGCGCTTGCTGCTTTAAAGGAAAAAGTAGATTATGAAGCGCTTATTGCTCATTTGTGTTGGTTAGTCTATCTGACGTCGGCCGTTATGAATTTTTAAAAAAAAAATCAGTTCACATGAGTAGATTTTGAGTAGTCGTGTCTATACAATTATAGATACACACGCAAAGCTGACCAATGCAAAAGTATAAATACTACAAAACAGTAGATTTTTTAAGTGATGATGAATTCATAGATTGGGTACGCGCACCGAACTGGGAAACCAATTTGTATTGGCAAGAGGTATTTATCCTTTTTCCTGCGGTTAAACCCTATGCCGATGAGGCACGCCAACTAGTAGTGCATATTCGCGTAAAGCCCATGAAGGGTGCTACCACCAATTTGAAGGAAGCAATTGTTGCAAAAGCACTTATTCAGGAAGTAAAAGGGAGTGGAACATCATCGAAACCGTTGACTATCCGTAGCCGTTCTAAATGGATGGTGGCAGCCTTGGTACTGATTGTATCGGGACTGCTGCTCGTTAAGATGCCGCTATATAGACCTACAAAACTGGAAGTTATTTCAGTGGATGATGCTCATATAAAGCAAGTCAAGAATGTATCTGATATGGTACTGCTAGTTGAATTACCGGATCAATCGACTGTTATCTTGCAACCGAAAGCATATATGTCTTATCGAACGGATTCTTTCGCATTAAAGCGTGAAGTTCATTTAGTTGGAGAAGCCTTTTTTGATATCAGCAAAAATAAACAAGTACCTTTTATTGTCAACACAGATCAGCTTATAACCAAGGTGCTGGGTACGAGCTTTTTCGTAAATGCTAGTCCTAATACTGCTGCGCATCGGGTTTTGGTCGCAAGTGGTTCGGTTCGGGTGGAGACGAAAAGGAATAAAAGCTCCACCGGACATCGCCAGCGTGAAGGACTAGTGCTACATGCTGGACAGGAGACGCACCTTAATGTCGATCGGCCAATGACGGTCACTTTTTCCGAACAGGCCTTGCATATAACAGAAGATTTGGAAAAGGCTTTTGATTTTCAAAATGTGCCGATGAGCAAAGTGGCAGCAACCTTACATGAGTATTATGGCTTAGATGTGCAGATAAAGAAACAAGAATTAGCAAAACGACCAATTACAGCCTTTCTGGGGAATGTTTCTTTGCAAGAGAAATTGAATTTAATTGCGAAAGCGGTAGAAGCTCGTTATCAACTGGATGATGGTGTTGTTATTTTTACCTTAGAGATTAACCAACAATAGAAACCAATATGAATAGTATGAACCAAACTTAAAAACACACATTATAATAAGCCCGCTAAAGCTGCTGGAACATCCTTAGCGGGAAATTGTGCCCTTTGCTATCAAAAAACCGTTTGTTAAAACGGTTAGGGGGCTATTTGTTAAATTTTTATTAAAACCTAACAACCAAATGTATGGAAAAAAAATCAACATTCATTGTTGTCATGAGGACAGGCACATTACAATTAATTATGGCGATATTCCTGCTGGGGAGTACTTGGGCTGCAAATACCCATGCGCAAGGAATATTGAAAGAACGGGTCTCGTTTCCAAGAAAAGAGGCCTCACTACAGACGCTGTTGAAACATATAGAGCAGTCGTTTGATATTCATTTTATTTATAGCCCAGCATTGGTTGATGTAAATCAACCCGTATCGATCGTTGCTGATGAAAAGCCACTGGACGCTTTATTAAATGAACTGTTAGATCCTTTGCATATTACCTACGAGCTTGCGGGCAATAACATCATACTGAAGCGGGTGCGCGGACACAAGCAGGTAACGATGAAAGGCGTAGTGCGTGATAAGGATGGTTTATTATTGAGCGGTGTATCCGTACTACTGAAAAATGCGGTGGGTAAAGGCACTTCCACAAACGAAGAAGGAGTTTTCTCGCTTTCAGTACCCGCAAATGCAACGCTCGTGTTTCGTTACGTTGGCTATAAAGAACAAGAGGTGGCGCTCGGTAACCGCACTTTTATTGAAGTCATGATGGTGGAGGATCCAGCCAATCTGGACGAAGTGGTGGTGGTGGGGTATGGCACACAGAAAAAAGCCAATTTAACGGGTGCTGTTGCAACAGTAAATGGAGAGGATCTGGTAAAGAGACCCGTAACGAATGCAGCCTCTATGTTGCAGGGGCAGGTACCGGGTTTACGTGTTGTACAAAATTCGGGTGAACCCGGAAATGAAGGACTGTCGGTTAGAATTCGTGGCCAAGGTACATTCAGTGGAGCAGGCTCTAATCCGTTGGTATTAATTGACGGTGTAGAAGGAAGCTTGAATGATGTGAATCCGAATGATATTGAAAATGTATCGGTATTGAAAGATGCGGCATCAGCTTCAATTTATGGATCGCGGGCTGCTAATGGGGTGATTTTGGTGACCACCAAGGCTGGTACATCCGGAGGGTTTGTGGTTGATTATACCTTTAATGGCGCTGTGCATAATCCAACGCGATTGTTTGATCTGATTACTAACTCGGCCGAATATATGGAATTGTGGAACGAGGCGAAAAGAAATAACGGAAATACCGCAGGCCTGTATTCACAGGAAACCATCGATTTATATCGAAATGCAACAGATAGAGTACAATACCCGAATGCGGATTGGTTGGACATAATGTTTAACCCGGCCTTTGTACAAACGCATAATCTGGGTATAAGTGGCGGTGCTGGCGGTACACATTACAATATGTCCATAGGTTATATCGATCAGCCAGGGGTAATGAAGGGTTTTGAATATAAAAGATACAATGCTCGCTTTAATATTGGCTCTTCTATTAATGACCATATTAAGGTGGGAGCGAATATTAGCGTGAAGCAGGGAGATGTTTCCCGACCTCGCCAGGGTGCGCAGGACGCCTTTATATCAACCATGTCACAGGCGCCTACTTATTTGCCTAAACTGCCTGATGGCCGGTATGCATTTAAGGCCTTTGATTTTGAATCTAACAATAAGAATATGGTGGCTATTGTGGAGAACGATGTGCTTTGGAAAAACAGGGATTACTCGGTGAACCTACAAGGCTGGTTGGATGTGCAGTTAAATAAAAAACTTAATTGGTATTCTAAGGCGGCTATTGTCGCTGATTTTGACAAATCGAAAGATTGGCGCCCTGTGGTGCCACTTTACAATTATCAGACAGGTAATTTTGCTACCGACCTGGATGTGGGGGGGAAGGGGCTGGCGGTAAACAACAGCGAAAATAGATACACAAATCTTTTCACTTACCTTAAATTTGAGGACGAACTGGGGGCTGGCCACAATGTGTCGGCGCAGGTTGGTTATAGCCAAGAATCGAACAAACACGAATACCTATATGGTTATCGCAGGGATTTTTTTAGTAATGATTTACAGGAATTAGATGCTGGTGGGCTTGCCGTACAAAATTCAAGTGGGTCTACTTATGAATGGGCGCTGCGTTCTTTCTTTGGTCGCTTAACCTACAACTATAAAGAACGCTATCTTTTGGAAATGAATATGCGTTACGATGGAACGTCCCGACTGCATAATGACCATCGCTGGGGTGCTTTTCCTTCGATTTCTGGGGCTTGGCGTGTATCGGAAGAGTCTTTTGTGAAGAATGCAGATCTTAAATGGCTCAATAACTTCAAAATTCGCGGCTCGTATGGTGAGCTGGGTAACCAGAACATTAATATTGACGTCCGTGCTAGCTCGCCTTATCAGTATTCGTATCAGGAAACTTATCCTTATCCTTTTCAGGAAATTTTAAATTATACCGGGAATTACCCTTTTGATAATACGAACCTGACTACTGGTGCAGCGCAAACAGCATTGGCAAACCAATTACTTATTTGGGAAACGACAAAGATTACCGATGTAGGGTTTGATTTAGCAGTGTTCAATGGCTTGGATATTACCCTCGATTGGTATAGAAAAACCACCACGGATATCTTGCGGGCATCGCAAGTAACAGGGATCGTTGGCCTGACAGCTCCAAACATTAACAATGGTACCATGCAAAATGAGGGGATTGAGCTAGCACTACGTTATAGCCATCGAGTGGCGTCGGGTGTGTTGGAAGGTTTGTCATACAGCTTTGGCGGAAATATTGACCGTTTTCGGAATAAGCTGGTTAAATTCGGCCAACGGGAAATTGGTAGTAATACGATCAAAGAAGAGGGACGCCCTTGGGACACATTCTATATGTTAGAGTGGACTGGCATCTTCCAAACAGAAGAGGAGATACAGGCTGCACCAAGGCAGTATAATGATGATACGCAGCCTGGTGACCTTATTTTTAAAGATCAGAATGGTGATGGCATCGTTGATGATGATGACCGTACTTATTTGGGTGGCCAATATCCATCTTTTGAGTATGCCTTTAACGGAAATGCCAGTTGGAAAAATTTTGATATTTCCTTTATGTTTCAGGGGGTAGAAGGAAGAAAGATCTATGTAGCCGATTGGGGAACAGTACCTTTTATCCAAGGATCACCACCAACTACGGATTGGCGAGATCGTTGGACGCCCGAAAATCCTTCGACTACTATGCCAAGGATCTATTGGGGCTTTGACGCACCTGCCAAGGTGCGACGAACATCTAGCTACTACTTGCAGGATGCTTCCTACCTCCGCTTAAAAAACCTAACCGTGGGCTATACTTTTCCAAGCGAGCTGGTGGAACGGATCGGTCTTAGAAAGCTTCGTTTATTTGTTTCAGGCGATAACCTCCTAACAATAACAAATTATCCAGGTCTTGACCCAGAGCGTGGCGGTAACGGTGTTTTTGTAGGTTATCCGCAAAATAAAATTTATTCTTTTGGTCTTAATGTACAATTTTAAGAAGAAAATGATGAAAAAGTATATATTTCTAGTTTGCACCACGATTTTTCTGTTAACTATGGGTGGTTGTAGTAAAGATTTTCTCGACAAAGATCCGTTGGATCGTTTGACAGCCGATCAATATTGGAAATCGAAGGCTGATTTTGATATGGCACTAACGGCTATCTATGGCCAATTGCAGAATAGTATCTTTTCTTATGGTAGTCCGAACTGGGACGTACTAACTGACAACGGATATGGGCAGCATAACTACAATGGAAGTCAGGGAATAGTGCGTGGTGAGATTTTTCCTTCTTCTGGAGGATATATTATCGATATTTATAATGCTTGCTACAGCGGGATAGCAAGAGCCAATATCTTCCTAGAGAAATTAAGCGCTTATGAAGGTGGCGAACTTGATGAATCCAATAGGGCACGCTACGCGGGGGAGGTGCGCTTTATTAGAGCTTACTACTATTATATGCTCTATGCCTGTTATGGAGCGGTGCCGATTATTACTGAGCCGCTAACTTTGGAAAACCAAGTTCAGCCGAAAGCCTCCGCAGCGGAAGTGCTGACCCAAACGCTGGCGGACCTGGATGCGGCCATTTCCAGTCTCGGATCTGACCTGTATGCTGGGGGAGGAGGCCACGCTGTGAAGACTTCTGCACAAGCTTTAAAGTTGCGCGTATTGATGTATGCTGCTTATGATGAAAACGGCGTGCCTAATCAGGAGATGTTGACGCAGGCCAGTACCTTGGCAAAAGAAATTATGGCAGCAGGCTATACATTGGCTCCTGCTTTTGAAAGCATATTTAGGGATGCTACACAGGAAGGGAACCCAGAAATTATTTTCTCCATTAAATTTCTAGCGCCAGATAATGCTACGCCGATGGACCAATGGTATGGTGATTGGGCTGTTGTTAGTCCCTTGCCTAATATCTTCAACGCGTTTGAAGCTGGCGATATTCGTCGGGATTTAACAATTTTTGACAAGGAGGTTAATTTCGACGGAGTTATTCATCGCCCTTCTAATAATTTGCCTACGGGGTATGGATTGAAAAAATTTCTTACACCTGGTTTAATACCTTATGGCTACTCTACGCAAAGCCAGCAAGATTGGGTAATGCTGAGGTATGCAGAGGTATTGCTCTTATTTGCGGAGGCTGAGAATGAACTATCCGGTCCTAGCGATGCGGTTCGTACTGCGGTGAATGCATTACGCGAGCGAGCGAAATTACAACCGATAGCTGCTGGGCTCAGTAAGGAAGGTATGCGCGAGGCTATCCGCCAAGAGCGGCGTGTGGAGTTGGCATTCGAAGGCTTTCGCTATTTTGACCTGAAGCGATGGCGAATCGCTCCAGAGGTGCTAAACAATGTGAAAGACGGCATACTTACGTACGTATTTGAAGAACGTTTTTACCAATGGCCGCTTCCACAAACGGAAATTGATAAAAGCCAGGGAATATTGGAACAAAATTCAGATTATTGATTCATAACACCGAAAGTTCTCTAGAACTTTCGGTGTTATTTAATTTTTTAGATCAGGCATTTTTATGAAACACTTATTTAACTTTTTATGTACATCGCTCATGGTAATCAATATGGTTTATGGTCAAGTGGTTGAACGACCGCGGCCAGCAGCTTGGGATAGTATTACCTTTGGTGGACGGTTCATAGATCGCTTTTTACCCATGGTAAATGGCCACACGCAGCAGGGAATATGGGGTGCCGAAGGTGTGCAAAAGCGTTACGTTGACAATGGCATTGAAGATAGTCTGCATTCGTATTGGTGTGGCAGTATCATCTATGATGCTACAGATAAATTGTACCATCAATATATTTGCGGCTGGGATGAAAATGCCGCCAAAGGTCATAATGAATGGCCTAATTCGATTGTTTATCATGCCACTAGTAAACAATTGAATGGCCCATACGGTATCAAAGACACCATCGGTTCCGGACATAACGCAGAGGTCTATCAGACTAAGAATGGAACATATGTGCTTTATGTGATCGACAAGCGGTATACGTCTTCTTCATTGAATGGCCCCTGGAAGCAGGATACCTTCCATTTTGATCAGCGGGACCGAAAAATTATCGAAGGTTTGTCGAACTTAACCTTTGCTAAAAGAGGGGATGGCTCTTACCTGATGGTTTGTAGGGGTGGAGGTGTATGGTTCAGTGCCGACGGTCTGTCCCCTTATTATCAGGTAACAGATAAGCGTGTTTACCCTGCTGTAGAGGGCCGGTTTGAAGACCCCGTGGTTTGGCGTGATCATATACAGTATCATTTGGTAGTAAATGACTGGTTAGGAAGGATTGCTTTCTATCTGCGTTCAAAAGATGGTGTACATTGGGTAACCGATCCGGGAGAGGCTTACACCCCTCATATTGCATTACACGAGGATGGCACAAAAGAAGCCTGGTTTAAATTTGAGCGTATGAAGGTTTTCCAAGACCAATATGGTCGGGCTATTCAAGCAAATTTTGCGGTTATTGATGTGCAAAAAAGTGAGGATAAAGCAAATGACAATCATAGTTCAAAGAATATAACCATTCCGTTAAATCCGGGTCTATTGATTACCTTACTCGATAAACAAATGCCTACGAGTAAAACGAAGACGATACAGTTAAAGATACAGGCGGAGCCAGGCTTTGATCCGGTAGAAGAGGTGGATGTGCAAAGTTTACGGTTTGGAGCATCTGATCAGGTTAATTTTGGTAGAGGCTGTAAGGTGCTGAGCGCTGCTCGTGAAGGAAAGGATCTAGTGGTGACATTTGATGCGGTAGGACATGGCATTACAAAAGAGGAATTTGCACCTAAGATGATCGGAAAATCTAAAAAGGGTAAACTACTATATGGATATACTCGTGTGCCATGGCTAAATTATGAGAAATCCCTTTTATCGACGCGTAAACCTTTTCTTTCAAAAGAAGGGGGGCATCTAATGATAAAGATTGAAAATTTTGGAGAGGTGCGTTCGGAAAAAGCAAAGGTTTTACTTTATAAATTGAATCAAGACAAAAAACAGCTTTTCGCAAGCGGAACTGTTCAATCTTTGGAACCATTTGGGAGTAGGACAATAAATTTGTCTGCAGAAAAATCTCTTAATAGCGAGCTGAAAGGTAATTTTAAGGTAGTGATCGTTACGACAAATGATACTAGTTTAGATTTCGATTTTCAAATGGGTGAAAATTTATAAGTTGATCATCAGGTATTGGTGCGGTTTAATTATGGAGTATGGGTCTAATAGCTTTTAGGAATGGACGGTAAGCAAGAAATCCAAAAATGAAATAAATTTGCGAAACAGACGGACCACATATATCTTTACCAAAACCAATTTTTTCTAATTTTTTATCTCAAGGGATATTACAATGGCAAAGACAGATTATAAAACAATAGAACAGTATCATAGTACTTTCCCTAGCGAACAGCAAGACAGAATGCAATCCATCCGTAATGTTATTCATAGCATTGTACCCGAAGCCGAAGAAGTCATAAGTTATCAAATACCTTGTTTCAAGTATAAAGGGTACTTCATTTATTATTCGGCATATACTAACCATATTTCACTTTCCTACCCGTTCAGTGAAGCGCTGCTTAAAACTTTTGACAAGGAATTGAAAAAATATAAAGTAAGCAAGTCGGCCATTCAGTTTCCTAATAAGGAAGCATTGCCATTAGACCTGATCAAGAGAATAGTTGCATTTAGAAAGAAAGAAAATGAAAAGACGTAAGGGCTAAGGTTTTTAATCAACCTTAATCCTTTATACATCTATATGAAGTTGATTCAGGTGAATCATCATGTCCTCACATTTTTGGGTGTATAACCGAATTTTTTCTTAAATGCTTTTGCGAAATGATGGGGATATTTAAATCCCATTAAATAAGAAATACTAGCGATACTATGCTCCCCTTTTTGTAGCAAGGCGTGTGATTGCTGCATCCTCACGTCATTGATATAGCCAAATACGGTATTGCCAAAAAGCTGTTTAAATCCCTTTTTTAATTTAAAATCATTAACGCCTGCAATTTCTGCCAATTGCATAAGTGAATAGTTGGCTCCAGGGTTGGCAGTTATAAGATCTTTTATTTGGCGGAGTTTCTCTACATCTTCTTTATGAAGTTTAATAGTTGATAGAGGGTATGTTTGCCGATCATTAAAAAATTGATCGATCTGTAAATTTAACAATTCTATTATTTTTGCCTCTATATAGGTTTTTTTAAAGATTCCATGATAGGGGCAATTCAGTATTTCTTGAATAACTTTGCTCATTGGATTCGTAATTATCCTACTTTGATTGCCTATCAGGGCTGGTTGATTTTCCTGTATCGCTTTGCCTAAATTACCCAGGCAACTCAAATCGTGCGCGAATAGTTTCTGGAAATACACGGTGGAAAATACAATATCTAAAACCTTACGGGAGCTGGGATAATATAAAGTACCATCTACTTCTGGCAAGAATAACAGTGTATGTTTACCATGGAGTATTTCAACATCCCTGCTTGCTATAGCAGTTTTGCGAACAAAATCGGAATGCCCTTCTATTTCAAACTGCATTTTTAAAAAGGGTTGTTCGTGTTTGGTAAACATTGAAATGGGAAATGGCATTTCCCAGTTTCTGTAAATTATACAAATCCCCTCCAAGGTGATAATCCTATGCGCTGCCTTTAAATAGGGATGATTAAACTGCATCATCTCATCACTGATATGTGTATCAGATAAATTGTAACCTTTTTCTGCTTGGAATATTTCTTGAAATGTCTGGTGTGATATGTGCTTGTACATGCATGCAGATTTTATTAAAATACTCCGTATAACGTTTAAATTAATCCCTAATATGTTATTTTGATTGACCTACTCTGTTTTATCTTTGCATTATTTATAATCAATCTAATTACACTTAATGCAAATGTATACAAAAATCAAAAATAATGGTAATTCATTTATCGGGCTTGGTTATGGGGGGCTTCTAGCAATATTACTTCTTTTTGTAGCAATAACTGCCGGTGGACAACAAAAAGTGGGGAAAATCAGTGGCATTATAAAAACTTCCGATGGCCAAGCATTGGCCTATGCTTCTGTTTTACTTGCAGATACACGCTATGGAATAATGTCCAATAATGAGGGTGTTTTTTCTTTTGAGGCACCTAGTGGTCAGTATATGCTTATCGTGACCTATGCTGGATTTACGACTGTCAGAATACCAGTTGACATAAAGACAGATATATCAAAGGATGTAGGTGTAATTATGGTGAATGCAGCCTCTAATGAGCTTAGAGAGGTTATTGTTTCAGATATCCAAAAAAACAAATTTGCCAAAAAGGAGAGCAATGCAATCGCGAGGATGCCTTTAGCTGATCTCGAAAATCCATCCTCATACAGCGTGGTCACAAAAGAAATTATGCAGGAGCAGATTGCGATCGACTATAATACGGCCGTTGCCAGTGTGCCTGGGGTTATTGTAAACAACGGTGTGAATGATAGCGGTAATGATGTGACGTTGCGTGGATTCCGAGGGCAGGCTACCTTCCGGAATGGCTTGGCTATTGATCCGCGAACACAGTCGGAAATCGCCAACGTAGAACGTATTGAAATATTGAAAGGACCGGCGGGTACCCTGTTTGGTGGCGCTATGTCAACCTATGGTGGCGTTGTAAATACGATTACAAAAAAGCCTTTTGAAAGTTTTAGGGGTGAAGTATCGTATACTACAGGTAGCTGGGGATTGAATCGTTTTACTGCGGATGTGAATACACCTTTAAATAAGGATCGAACTGCCCTGATGCGGGTAAATGCTTCTGGACATACCCAAAGCAGTCAGGACGCGGGATTTTTAAGAAGCACTTCCTTTGCTGCGAGCATGTTATTTAAAACGAGCGAACGGACTTCGGTCCGCTTTGATGCGGAGGTTTATTCGCCAACGAAGACGCTGAATGCTTACGTCAGAAACTCCAATGTATTAACGGTATCATCATTAAAAGATCTGAATTTGACACATAGACGGTCATTTACAAGTGATGACATCGGAACAACGCGTACCTCGGTTTACGCAATGGCTGAAATAGAGCATAAAATATCGAACCAGTGGATTTCCAAGACTTCTTTTCAGCATGGAGAATCGGGCGAGTCCAATTCGATCTTTTTAGTATTAACGTATCTAAATAATGATAGTATTTCAAGAGGCATTCGTCCTTTTGATCAATACCGCGTTATAACGGATAATCTGCAACAGAACTTTATTGGTGATTTCAAAATAGGTGGTTTGCGAAACAGAATGGTAATTGGATTGGATTATTTTGCTCATACCTTGAATTATCAGTTCGCTAATTTCCCCGCGGCGGGAGGAAGAACTAGTGTTTTTGCTCCTTATGATGCCGTAAGACTAGATGATGATACTCCTTGGAATGCTATATCAAGGAATCAGGTAAATGATTTGCAAAGAGCAAGTACCGTTAACCAAAGAGATAAATATTATACAATAAGTGCTTACGCTTCGGATGTAGTTAATATCACCGATAATATATTGGCTATGGCAAGTTTACGAGTTGATCGCTATGAGAATCAGCGAACACTGGTATCAGGTGTTAATCAGGATAATGCTTACGACCAAGTGCAGTTGTCGCCAAAATTTGGATTAGTGTATCAGGTGCTAAAAGATAAAGTTGCTCTATTTGGTAATTACGTAAATGGCTTCAGAAATATAGCCCCTGGTTTTGATACTAACGGTGATGTCGTTAATTGGAAGCCAGAGCAGGCAAATCAAATTGAAGGGGGAGTAAAATTAGATCTGCTTGATAATAAGTTAAGCAGTACCATTAGTTATTACAATATTGAAGTGAAAGACATGGTTCGTGCAATCGACAATATAACTTCCGTTCAAGATGGTAATCAAAAAAGTAAAGGCTTCGAAATGGAGTTGATTGCCAACCCTGTGGAAGGCTTAAATATTGTTGTCGGTTATGCTTACAATGATAATGAATATGAGCTAGCGAATGCAAGCTCTGAAGGAAAGCGTGCCCCCTGGACCCCAGTTCATGTGGCAAACTTCTGGGCAAGTTATAAATTGTTGCAGGGAAGGGTAAAAGGACTTGGATTCGGAGCCGGTTTTAACCACGCCGGAAAGACCTATATGGAAGTTTCTAACACCTTCTCTGTTCCAGCTTATAGCATTGTAGGGGCAACAGTGTTCTTTGATCAACCGAAATATCGGGTAGGATTGAAAGTGAATAATTTAACGAATCAAACTTATTGGAATTTCTATGGACAACCACAAAAGCCAACCGAATTAGTAGCTAATATTTCGTATAAATTTTAAACATATCAGGGTTCTACACTGCTAAACCAACAAACATATATGGAATCGAAAAGAAAATCAATGGATGCACCTCCAAAGAAAGCGGGTAAAAGCTTGATTAGCAAAATCATCGCTTGGATACACTTGTGGCCAAGCTTAGTGTCCGCTGTTATTCTAATTTTTGTATGCATAACGGGAACAGTGATTGTGTATTGCGATGAAATTATGGAATGGTCGGCAGGAAATGCGCGTTATGTGCAAGAAATTAAGAAAGAACGTTTGTCTGTCGAGCAGCTCGTGGCTAATTTGCGGCAGGAATTTCCCGATCGTCGGAATCCAGGATATATGGTAAGCTATAAGGATCCCAAAAGAAGCGTCCGCTTCAATATGTTTAGCAAAGAACTCGGACTAAGGATGGTCTATGTTGATCCATATACCGGAAAAGTGCTTAAAGATGATGGCACAATCTATTTCTTTTATATTACGGCCCACCTGCATAACTCACTGCTATTGGGGAAAACAGGTGCCTGGGTTGTAGATATTGCTACGATCATTTTCCTGATAGAGCTGATAACTGGATTGGTACTGTGGTGGCCAGCCAAATGGACAAAGTCTACACGTGATGCTAGTTTTAAAGTGAAATGGAAAGCGAAGTTTAAGCGATTAAATTATGATTTACATAATGTGATCGGATTTTATGCGCTTTCTATTTGTCTGATTCTCACAGTAACGGGGATGATCATCGCATTTAAGCCATTTGCTAAATTTACGATAGAAGCGTTTGGAGGAAGTGCCTCGCACGATTGGGAAGCGCAATTACCTGCATTTGACGCATCTAAACGGCCTTCAGATATCAACCGTACCATTTCAGAGCTCTTTGCTGCTCATCCAGATAAAAAAGAAGCCCAATTAGAAACTTTTAAAATTGATTCGGCTGGAACGTTGGGGTTGCGATTGGCACGAACTATAGGACTTAAAAGCGCAGATGACGCGCATGTTTTCTTTGTTGATCGTTACTCTGGAAAACCTGTAGCGGCACCAAAAGAGGCAAAAATGCATGAGGTGGTCGAAAATTGGTATTGGAGTTTACATATGGGAACATGGATGGGGCAGGTAGGAAAATTAGCTACCTTTATTGGTGGACTGGTAAGCACCAGTTTACCCATCACAGGTTTTTTAATCTGGTGGGGAAGACGACGTAAGAAAAAAAGCAATGTGGATGATATAAAAACAAAAGTTTCCATAAGTACGCCTTTGAGAAGTTATAAACCTAAAATGATGAAGCAGGCGAATAATTAGGAGCGATGCGAGAGGGTCAATGCAATAGTAGAAAAGCGATAACAAAAGAGAGAACGAGCGTCCGAACGTGAATTCTCCAAAAAAGCCATTGCTAAATCGTTTTTTATTTCTACTTTAGCCAAGTATAAACCTAATACAAGTGGCATTGATTTCTCTTGAAAAGGAAGCCGATCTATTGAGCAGAGTATCGAATGGCGATGAAAAAGCATTCGAACGGCTCTTTTATGCTTATTACGATTCGTTGGGTGCTTTTGTCTACCAGCTTACTTCTTCTCAAATATTGGCCGAGGAAATAGTGCAAGAGGCTTTTATAGAGGTGTGGCTACGTCGGGAATCTTTAACGGGAATTGCGTCATTCAAGAGCTTTATGTTTGTCCTTACCAAGAATAAAATGCTGAATGCTTTAAGGAAAATAGCAAGCGAAAAACTCAGAAACTGTGTTTGGCAAGAAAGCCTTGAACCTTATCAGTCGGCAGAACCTGTTGAAGACCCTATTGATCACTATAAATCGATACTTGAAGAGGCCATCCAAAAATTACCACCACAGCAGCAAAAGGTGTTTAAATTAAGTAAAATAGAACGCCTGAAACAGGAAGAGATTGCCCACCTGCTCAACCTGTCGCCCGAAACAGTAAAAAAACATATGAAATTGGCGTTGAAATTCCTGCGCAATTACTTCGCGGATGCACGTATTGACATGCCTTTGCTCGTAGTGTTACTGAGTCGCTTTTTTCGTTAATTTTTTCGCTGTATTACCCCTTTTTATTTTTGACTGTGTCTTTATACCAAATAAACCAATTGGCTAATTAATTATAAATGGAAACCAAGTTGCGCATCTTGTTCGAAAAGTATTTCAAAAAAACAGCTTCGCCGGAAGAAGAACTGGAGTTTTTTGCTTTGCTACAAAAGAACGAAGAGGATGGATCTCTAGAAGAATTATTGGAAAAAGCTTATCTGGTTTATGAGGAAAGTGAGCCCTTTTTTAATGCTGAACAGACAGGTCGGATGATGAACCAGATAAAGCAAGAAACTGCCGCGAAAGCTAGTATCAGGCGATATCACATATGGCAATATGCGGCCGTTATCTTGCTTGGTTTGTGCCTTGGGCTTTTTGTTTATAATTATATCGCCAAACCGGTAAATAACATGGCTGTAAAGCAGAAGACGGTTGTAAAACGGGATGTAGCACCAGGAAATGAAACAGCTACTATTACTTTATCCGATGGTCATACAATAACAGTGGAAGAGATGGCAAATGGTTTATTCAATGATCAGGGAAATGTTTTTCTGAAGGAACAGAGAGGTTTATTGAATTATGCCGCTATTGGGGCGGGTACTAAAGAGGGCGCGTTTCATACCCTTCAAGTGCCGAAAGGTGGACAATACCGGTTGGTACTGGCTGATGGCACGAAGGTTTGGTTGAATGCAGCTTCATCTTTACGTTATCCCACTCATTTCGGTGATAATATACGTGAAGTTAGCATCACCGGTGAAGCGTATTTTGAGGTAGCCCATGATGCCAACAAGCCTTTCTTTGTTAAATGTGAAGGGCAACGTATTCAAGTTTTAGGGACACATTTCAACGTGCGTGCTTACCCAGATGAGCGGCTAGTCAGAACTACTTTATTAGAGGGAAGCGTGGTCTTAACAAAAGATGATGTAGCAGACGATGTCACTAGTTTGCAACCGGGAGAAGAGGCCAGTCTGTTGGAGGGAGGAGATATGAGGGTTGAACGTCTAAGCGATGTTACTATACGCGTTGGCTGGACAAAAGGTTATTTTACCTTTTATCGGGCCGATCTTGGAACTGTGCTACGCGAATTGTCGAGGTGGTATAACGTGGAATTTAATGTGAAGGTGCCCACCACAAAAACTTATACCGGTAAAATTAACCGTAAACTGACGCTATCCGAGCTGATGAATGGTCTGGCTCTTTCTGGCATTTCTATTCAAATAGAGGATAAGGATCATATTATTGAATTACCAAAATGACTTATAACATAGATGAAGCGTATGAAAAAAAATGGAACTTATCATAGCTCAACATGAATGATTAAAGGAGCAATTATAGATTTAAATTAAACAAACCTAACATTAAGATTTATATGATCGCAATTAAAAACAAGGCGAGATGGGTTGCTATTGGCCTTTATTTAAGAAGAAAAGCACAAAAAAAGAGGATATCAGGCTGCATGCTGATCATCTCCTTATTATTGAATACTTCGGTGCTTGCTGCCCAGAACATCAACCTTAACATGAAAGGTGCCTTACTGGCAGAAGTTTTTGCTTCTATTGAAAAGCAGTCGGACTACACTTTTTTTTATAACGACCAACTGCTTGATCAGACACGTAAGGTGGATCTAGCTATCAAAAATGCCTCCGTGGAAGACGCCTTGAAAGCGGCTTTAACTAGCTTTCCCCTGGCGTATGAAATTAAAGGAAAGACCGTTTTTATTAGTGAAAAACACCTCGCAATTCCGACAAAAAGTGCAAAGCAATTGGCGTTGCACGGAAAGGTAGTTGATGAAGCAGGGTTACCCCTTGCAGGGGCCTCTGTACGGGTAAAAGGGGCTACGGCGGGGGCTTTGACGGATGGGAATGGCACTTTTACTATACGAGCTGCTTCGGGTGCTATTTTGGTTTTTTCTTACGTGGGTTATTCTGAAAAAGAAGTATCGGTTAGCGATACGAGTATGCTTACCATTACCTTAATTGCGGCCAGTAATAGTCTCGAACAAATTGTAGTGGTGGGTTATGGTACTTCGCGCAAAGGAAATCTTAGTACTGCTGTGGGCTCTGTAAAGGGGGACGAGCTACTGGAACGCCCCTCTGCACAGAATCTGTTGCAGGGAATGGCTGGCAAAATTGCTGGGGTAAACATCAATTTAAATTCCGGTAAACCAGGGGGCAACCCAGCGATTAAAATTCGGGGTACAGGTTCCATTAATGGTTCAAATACACCGCTCTATGTAATTGATGGTATTGTAGGGGCAGATCCAACTACTATTGATCCGAATATCATCCAATCCGTGGATGTCTTGAAGGATGCCTCTTCCGCCGCAATTTATGGATCGAGAGGCGCAAACGGTGTGGTAGTCATCACCACAAAAAATGGCGACCCTAACAGTTCTCAAATTGCTTTTGATAATACCTTAAGCCTGGCCTCACTACCGCGTGAACTCGACTTGCTGGATGCTACGGAAAGTTTGGAAATGTTCAAACGCCAATATGAATATGTACCGGGTAGAATTGCCCCTCATTTAGATCCCAACAATTTTTTTGCGCATAAGCAAGAGTTGTTTAACGACGATGGAACGCCTAAATATAATGTGAACTGGCAACGTGAAGCAACACGCTTGGCGGTATCGCACCAACATGCCTTGACATTTTCCGGTGGTAAAGATAATATTAAAGTGCTGGCCAACGTGTCGTATCGAAATAATGAAGGTATCATGTTGAATAGCTATTACAAGCAACTGAACGGTTTTTTAAACCTGGATTGGGATGTAAAACCCTGGTTAAACATCAAAGCCAATCTCAACACCGGCGGTTACCAAAGCAATAATATCGATAATAATACATTGGGATTGAATGCATTGCGGCAAAGCTTGGAATATTTGCCTTTCTTACCTATTACTTACCCGGATGGTACCTATTCGAGAAAGGGAGATTATCCCGGTGCAGAGAACTCAGAAAATCCTATTAAATTACTCAACGAAGTGAAGAACGTTACGGGGAGGACACAGTCTTTGGGAAACTTGATGGCAACGTTCCACTTATCAGATAAAATCGATTACCATGCTTCAGTAAGTGGGCAGCTATCCTCCAGTTACAACTTGTACTATGGTGGTAGGACCGTATACGATGTAGCGGAGAATCAGCAGGGAGTTGCCGAGAGGGGGCACACAGATTTTGGTTCATGGACGACTGAGCATTATTTTTCTTATAATACCAGCTGGAACAAACACCACCTAAATGCGGTAGCAGGGGCAAGTTGGTATTATTATGTTACGTCTAACGACCGCGCTGGAGCGGAAGGATTCTTTGATGATTTTTTTCAGTACAATAATCTCGGAACAGGAACTACACCACGCATACCCAGCTCCGGAAAAACGGAGAACCAGTTGAACTCTTATTTTACAAGAGCAAACTATAATTTCGATGATCGTTATCTTTTGGGGGCCTCTTTCCGGGTAGATGGTAGTTCGCGTTTTGGTGCGAATAACAAGTATGGTTATTTCCCCTCGTTTTCTGCTGCTTGGCGTATTTCACATGAGTCTTTTTTCAAAGAAATGAATAGTGGTATCGACGATTTAAAGCTGAGAGCAAGTTACGGTATCGTCGGAAATGCGGAAATAGGTGATTATGTTACGCTGAATCGATATAACAATGGCCAGGCGGTCTTTAATAATAATTATGAGTCATCCGTAACGCTGGCCGGTCTTGGAAATCCAGATTTGCGCTGGGAGAAGGCTAAGCAGCTGGATATTGGCTTAGATATTAGTTTGTTAAGCGGTCGCCTGTTGTTGACGGCAGACGTGTATAACAAGCGAAACGATGATTTACTTTATCTGCGAAAATTACCATTAACAACAGGTTACACCAATGTATTTGATAATATTGGAAGTATCCAAAACAGGGGTATTGAGCTTGGTATCAATACAGTGAATGTGAAAAAAAGCGATTTTACCTGGACTACCGGTTATAACTTTTCTATCAACCGCTCGGAGGTTATCGATATCAATAACGATGTGATTTATCCTTGGTTTGGCCGAATTATCGCCGGAGGTCCTCTAAATGAATTTTTTGGTTATGAACGCTTAGGGGTATGGGGAACGGATGAGGCAGAACAGGCCACACAGTATGGAAAAAAGCCGGGCGATATTAAATATCGCGATACCAATGACAATGGTGTAAAAGACGCGGACGATCGGGTCAATCTGGGCAATGCCATGCCAAAATGGGAAATGAATATGACGAATACGTTAAGCTATAAAGGGTTTTCGTTATTTATTGATTTGCAAGGCGTGTATGGAAATCATGTGATCAGCCTTGCCAAAGTACTCATGGTTAATCCAGGACCTAATGTGAACAGCTTTAAATCTATCTTAAATGCCTGGACACCTCAAAATCAGGAAACGATGCTCGGACAATTGCGGGTTAACTCAGATGGTTTTGATAATGAGGGGGGCGATTCATTCAACGTGGAAGACGGCTCTTTCCTGCGCGTACGTAATGTGGGTTTTGCTTACCGTTTCAATAAAGACTTCCTACAAAAAATAAAATTGAATACCTTAACACTGGGCGTTAATGTGGAGAATGCCCTGCTTTTCACTGGATACACGGGCTACGATCCGGAAGTGACTTCCTTCGATGCCGCCTTAAATCAGGGCGTGGATGTTTATCAATATCCCAAACCCAGAACAATCTCTTTTTCGCTTAAAACTAGTTTCTAACGTTATGAACAAAATCTTCAAAATATCCTTAATGATCTTGGTGCTTTTCAGTTCCTGCAGTAAATTTTTGGAAGAGGAACCTGCCAGTTTTCTGACAACTGATCAATACTATAAAACGGAAGATCAGATCCAAGCAGCGGCAAATGGCACTTATGATGGTTTGAACATGCCTTTTTCGAGCGAAATTACCGTGGCGGCTAGCCCTGTATATGCGTTGGAGTATATAACCGGATACAGTCGACGCCCACGCCCTTCTGGTGGTGCAGACGATCAATTCTTACTCTTGCAGAACATCGAGAATTCAAACGGTCGATTTGAAACCTGGTGGAGCTCCACCTATATACCCATCGAAAACTGCAATAGCTTTATTGCCAATGTGTCGCAGACGACGGTAATAAACGAGGAAAAGAAGAACCGATTTTTGGGTGAAGTGTATTTTCTACGTGCTTACTACTATTTCCGTGCCGTGCGATTGTTTGGAAGCATCCCGTTGAAAACCGAGCCTACACAGAATCTGGAGAATATGCTGATAGGTAAAACACCTGTAGAGGATATTTATAATCAGATTGTAAGCGATTTACAGTTTGCGGAAAACGCGGGTTTGCCCTGGACCGATAAGAGTGGCCGGATAAATCTGGCAGCCGTAAAAGGACTATTAACAGAAGTATATATGACAATGGCGGGCTATCCTTTGCAAAAGGGTGCATCTTATTATCAAATGGCTTACGATAAGGCCATGGAGGTGATCAATGGAGGTGAATATAGCTTGTTTACCAGCTATGCTGACTTACGTGATCCTGCTCAGAATAATGCGGGGGAGCATATCTTGATGAATCAACGAGACCAACGAAATGCTACCAGCATTATCCATTTTAATTTCGTGCCTTACCCAGAACCTCCCGAACCGGTATCCGTTATTCCGAACTTTGGTGGGGCCATGGCGCCTACCTTGGCCTTTTATAATTCTTTCGCGGTCAATGACCTGCGTAAGCAAGAGAAACAGTTTTTTTACAATGTAAAATACGTAGGTGATGTTGTGGGTAAATTAAATCCGTTTATCTATAAATTTTGGGATGATGCAGCGGAAGAGACTTCCCGATCAGGTGCTAATTTTCCTTTAATGCGTTATGCCGATTTATTACTTTTATGTGCAGAAGCAAAAACGATGGTAGACGGAGGATCAACTGGTGATGCAGCGGCTGTTGAGGCTTATTATGCAGTGCGCTCGCGCGCTTTTCCGGGAATGGCAAGGCCTGCAACAATTACCTTCGAAGAGGTGTTAAAAGAACGTTACTGGGAGTTATGCTTTGAATTCCATACTTGGTTTGATATGCAGCGAACCCGTAAAGCGTTTGACGTTGAAAATAACCGAATTGTGGATTTGATCGGTTTTAAGACACCCAATCATGTGCATGCTTTCCGCGAACAGGATTTGCTGTGGCCTATTCCCCTTTCGGAAATACAAGCAAATCCAAATTTGAAATAGTTTGCCTGATTCATGAAAACAGAATTGATAAAATCGGTTTTTTGGTTAAGCTTTTGCTTGTTTAGCGTTTTCCTTTCAAAAGCGCAAACGGCTTACTTTGTAGATGGTTATCATGGAGGAAAATGGGGACACTATCCACCTCAATATACGAGCTTTATGGTAGAGCAGTTGCAGCGTCATCCGGATTGGAAACTTAATTTGGAAATTGAACCTGTTACCTGGTCTTGGGCCAAGCAGGTGGATAGGAAAGGTTATAATGCGTTTACCAAATTAATAGCCGATCAATCGGATAAAGGAAGGATTGAATATGTGAACCCTACGTATGGGCAGCCTTATTTATACAATATTTCGGGCGAAAGCATCATTCGGCAGTTTGCATATGGGATGAAAGAACTTAAAGGGCATTTTCCAACAATACAGCTCGATACTTATTCGTCTGAAGAACCTTGTTTCACCAGTGCCTTACCCCAGATTTTGCGTTCTTTTGGTTTTCAATATGCTTCGCTGAAAAATCCAAATACGTGCTGGGGTGGTTATGTTCGAGCATATGGAAAGGAGATGCTTGATTGGATTGGTCCTGATGGTACGGCTATTCCTACCGTTCCGCGTTATGCTATGGAGCAGTTGAAAGATGGCTCGACATGGGAAACCGTTGGCAATTACAATGGAAAAGTCTATATAGAATCGGCGTTGGCAGATGGTATCGAATATCCGGTAGGAATGTGCCTGCAAGATGCAGGTTGGAAAAACGGTCCATGGTTGGGCGCAAATAATGGAGGCTATCATCCTACGGTATATACTACTTGGCGCCATTACTTTGAAAAGGTGAGCATAAAGCGCAACTTAGCGAAATGGAACCTTTCGCAGGAAGATATACAAGTAAGCCTGGTGTGGGGATCGCAGGTTTTACAGCGGATTGCCCAACAGGTGCGAAAGGCTGAAAATAAATTGCTGATGGCTGAAAAATGGGCGGCAATGGATCATGCATTATATGGAACAGTATGGTCCGATTCTGTCTTTAGAGGGGCTTGGTATCCACTTTTATTGGCGCAACACCATGATTGCTGGATTGTGCCTTACAATAAGGTAGATAGCTTGGATTGGGCAGCGAAGGTGCGGCAATGGACAAGCGTCACGGAGCAATTGGCAGACGAGGTAATGGCGAGTGGGGACACTTTGGAGTCTATTGTGCCAACGACGTTAATTGTGCGTAATACCTTGCCTTATGAACGTAACGATATAGTGGATTATATACTACCGGATGCGCAGGTTGACACGGGCTTAGTGGTGTTGAATGCAAAGGAAGAGACAATGCCTACCCAGTGGAGCCATCAGCCTGATGGCTGGCATCTGTTATTTAAGGCAAGGGTACCGGCTATGGGAGAAGCTTTATACCGACTGGCGAAACGAAAAGATAGGCCTGTTCCTTTTGCAAAGGTATTACAGGAGGGAGAAGAAATGGCAATAGAGACCGATAAATATACGATTCGCTTGAACAGCGGTTTGGGTGGAGTGATCACGAGCCTACGGATGAAAGATAGAATGGATAAAGAGCTTGTAGATACAAGAGAAAATAAAGGTTTCAACGAGCTGAGAGGTTTCTTTTATGATGAGCAACGCTTTCGTTCAAGCACGGAGCAAGCGGCGAGTATTGCACTCTTGGAGTGCGGCGCGGTGCATCTGAAACTCTTAATAAAGGGTGAAATAGCGGGACATCCCTTTACTCAACGGATTTACTTAACAAAAGGCGAACCTCGAATCGACTTTGAATTGAATATTGATTGGCAAGGGCAACCGCATATTGGACAGTTTAATGAGGAAAAGCTTCGAGCGGAAAATAGGGAGAAAGCTTTCTATAATGATCGTTATAAATTGCTGTTACTATTTCCGACAAACTTGAAGCGACAACATATTTCCAAAAATGGTCCTTTTGATGTAACTGAAAGTAAATTGAATAATACATTTTTCAGCACTTGGGATAGCATCAAAAACAATGTATTATTAGATTGGGTAGATGTTAGAGATGGGACGGCGCAGCAAGGCCTTGCTTTGTTTAGTGATCATACGACTTCTTATGCGCACGGGGAAAAACATCCGCTGGCTTTGAACGTGCAATATGCAGGAAAAGCGCTGTGGGGACGAAATTACGGAGTGGACGGGCCTACGCAAATAAAATATAGTATACTACCTCACGAGGGGGATTGGGCAAAAGGCCAGCTGTGGTATGCAAATGACAAGTTAGTAAATCCTTTGAAAGCGCAAATCCGGAGCGATTGTGCACGAAAAGGGGAGCAATCTTTGTTCAATTTTAGTAAGCCAGGCTATCAATTGACCAGTTTGCAGTGTGTTGGCGATGATATACTACTACGTGTCTTCAATGCTGCAAGCGACGGGGCACCACTGAAAATAGGAATGGACCTACCGGTGAGTAAGGCTCATCTGGAAGATTTGAATGGGAAAACAGGCGAGGATTTAAAAATAACACATCAGCATAATAAATCAGAAGTATTTGTACAAATGCCTCGTTTTGGTTTTCGTACGATACGGATCAAGATAAATAACTAATATAGATGATTATGAAAAAGGTTTTCCTTATATGGATTTTGTTAATTATTTGTAGGATATCTTATGCACAGTCGGTCCAACCCTTTAAGAAGGGTGATCGGGTTGTATTCGCAGGTAATAGTATCACAGAGGCAGGATTGTATGAAAATTACATATGGTTGTATTACATCACTCATTTCCCCGAAGCGAGGTTGCAGGTTTTCAATGGTGGGATAGGGGGCGACGTGGCGGGTCAGATTTATGATCGCCTACAGAAAGATCTATTGGCCAAAGATCCGTCTGTGCTAGTGCTAACCTTTGGCATGAACGATAGTAAATATTTTGAATATAGGGATACTACCAAAACAATACAAGTAACGAAACAGGCAGTTGACACTTCTTATGCCAGTTTTTTAAAAATTGAAGAAGTGTTGAGAAACCGTTCGGCTATCCGAAAAATTATGATGTCTTCTTCTCCTTACGATGAAACCATGCGGAATAAGGATAACTATTTCAAAGGCAAAAGCCATACCCTAGATCTTATTACTGCTTTCCAAAAGGACGCGGCAGTGCGTAATAACTGGGAATATATTGATTTATTACATCCTATGCTAGCTATTACGCATCGGGAACAAATGAAAAAACCGGATTTTACCATAACGGGACCAGATAGGATTCATCCGGGTAGTGCAGGGCATTTTGTGATGGCGTATCTTTTTTTAAAAGATCAGGGACTAGCCGGAAAGCCAGTAGCTGATATCCGCATTCTGGCGAAACAAAAGAAGCTTGTGAAGGCCTTAAATGCCAAAATCACGCATATTCAGGATGATGGAAAGGGCTTTAGCTTCCGTTATTTAGCAAAATCATTACCTTACCCCATTGATACCTTGCCGCGTGTTTGGCAAAATGCCCAAATCCAAAGGGATGCTTTAAACCTTATTCCTTTTACAAAGGAATTTAATCAGGAAGTGATGGCCGTTGATGGCTTGGATGCAGGCAACTATGCCTTGAAAATTGATGAGAAGTTTATACATACTTATAGCGCGGATGAATTGGCAAAAGGTATTAACCTAGCAGAAATGACGCAAACACCACAATATCAACAATCGCTCCGGATCATGGAGCTTAATCGGAAACACCGCGAGCTTGAAGGTAAGTTCAGGAATTATTATTGGGTAAATTATAACTTTTTGAAAGAAAAGGGCTTGTTACTCAACGATAGTGAAGTAGCACGAGATACCATCATGAACCATCAGGAGGATAATGGCTGGTTAAAAGCGAAGACGGCCGATTATGAGCAGATCCGGGTATCGAGCTCCCGTAAGCAGCTGGAGCAGGAAATGCAAGCGCTACGGGACGAAATATATCGTGTAAATAAACCAATGGAACATCGTATTACTTTAACGCTCTTATAATGATATCTCAAAATAGGCAAATATGGATCGCTCAGCTGGTGATACTTTTTATGATATCTTTTGCAGCTTGTTCTCCACCTCCTAAAAATGGGAAGAAAACCGCAGTGGATTACGTAAATCCTTTTATTGGCGCAAGCACTAGTGTGGGCGCAGCGGGTGTATATCATGGTTTGGGAAAAACTATACCAGGGGCTACAACACCTTTTGGGATGGTACAAGTGGGGCCTAACACCATTACCGGAGGTGATAATGGCTCCGGTTACAGCTATGAACATACAAGTATAGAGGGCTTCGCTTTTACACAAATGAGTGGCATCGGCTGGTTTGGTGATTTAGGAAATTTTTTAGTAATGCCTACCGTCGGTCCGCTCAAAACGGCTGCTGGAAAAGAAGGAAAAACGCCTGGCTACCGCAGCAGTTATGATAAGGAAAGTGAACAAGCTTCGGCGGGTTACTATGGAGTGAATTTAACTGATTATCATATCAAGGCAGAGATGACGGCTGCGCCACATAGTGGAATGCTTCGATTTACCTTTCCTGAGAATGAGCAGTCGCGCATACAGATTGATTTGGCACGAAGGGTTGGAGGTACAGCTATCGAACAGGAAGTCCGTGTGTTAGATGATCACAGTATAAGTGGATGGATGCGATGTACACCTGAAGGGGGTGGTTGGGGCAATGGTGACGGGCAGGCTGACTACACCGTTTATTTCTACGCTGAGTTTAGTAAGCCGCTCAAAGATTTTGGTGTTTGGCGCGCAGCAATTCCTGATACGGCACATCGTAAACGAGAAAATGTGGAAGCGGATTATTATCAGCAATGGGTGGCTGATGCTACTATTGAAGCAGGAATAAAGGACGCAAAGGGTAAACATTTAGGTTTTTTTACCTCGTTTGAGACGGAAGGGCAGGAGCAAGTATTGATGAAAGCAGGTATTTCTTTTGTAGATGAGGCTGGTGCAAAACAAAATGTGAACACAGAGATAAAAGGGTGGGATTTTGAGGAAGCGCATGAGCATGCCCGTCATTTATGGTCGGAAGCATTAAATAAGATGCAGATTGCTGGTGGAACGGAAGAGGAAAAAACCGTGTTTTATACGGCGTTATATCGAACAATGCTCGATCCGCGATCCTTGCAAGACCTAGACGGTCGATATCCGGGCGGGGATGGGAAAATACATAAGGCGAATAAAGACCACATACGTCGAACTATTTTCAGTGGTTGGGATGTGTTCAGAAGCCAGATGCCTTTACAAAGTTTAATCAATCCACAGGTAGTAAGTGATCTTATTCAGTCGTTAACCAACTTAGCAGACGAAAAGGGGAAAAACTATTTTGAACGATGGGAGCTACTTAATGCGTACTCGGGCTGCATGATTGGGAATCCCGCTGTTAATGTATTGTCGGAAGCCTATACAAAAGGCATCCGAAATTATGACGTAGAACGTGCTTATCAATTAGCCGTTGGTTCTTTGGAAAAATTTGGTAATGGGACAGACCTTTATACGGCAGGTAATCAAGGAGTATCGCTTACATTGGAATATAGCTATAACGATTGGTGCCTCGGTAAACTGGCGGAACAGTTAGGCAAACAAACGGAGGCTGATAAATTCTTTAAACGGTCTTTGGCTTATCAAAAGCTTTTTGATAAAGAAAAAGCTTGGTTTAGACCGAAGGATGGTCGTGGAAATTGGCTGCCTTGGCCTGCAAACGGGAGAGAAGAACAATGGTATGGCACGATTGAATGCAACCCTTATCAGCAGGGCTGGTTTGTGCCACATGATATCTCAGGTTTGGCAGGCTTGATGGGCGGAAAGGAAAAAATGCTAATCGATTTGGAATCTTTTTTTGAACGTACCCCCGCTGATTTTAGCTGGAACGACTTTTATAATCATGCCAATGAGCCGGTTCATCATGTTGCCTTTTTATTTAATAAACTGGGTAAACCTTCTTTAACTCAAAAATGGACAAGGCAAATATGCGAACAAGCTTATCGCAATGCAGTAGAGAAGGGGTTGGTAGGAAATGAAGATGTTGGCCAGATGTCGGCTTGGTACGTATTGGCGTCGAGCGGTATCCACCCGATTGCAGCGGCCGACGGCACTTATGAAATTACTAGTCCGGTATTTGATAGCATCCGCATTCGTGTTGATAATAGGAGTGGTAAGGACGGGGAAAAGCATTTTACGATTGTTGCTCATCATAATTCTCCGAAAAATCGCTATATCCAGTCGATCCAGTTAAATGGTAAACCCTATCATCGGTCTTATATTTCACATGAGGAAATCATGAAAGGGGGTGACCTTGTGCTTGAAATGGGGGATACACCACAAGATAATATTTAATGAATGATGACACAGCAAGTTAACTTACAGACAAACTAACATATCAGATGAGAAAATCGCTCTTTTTACTACTTACTTTTTGGGTTCATTTTGCTGTTGCGCAGAAGGCTGATTTACTCAGGTATGTAAATACCTTACAGGGAACCGACTCGGAACCGAAACTATCTTATGGGAATACCTATCCCACCATCGCACTGCCTTTTGCGCAGCATTTCTTTTCGGCACAAACTGGAAAAAATGGTGATGGATGGAAGTATAAGTATACGGATAACAGTATTCGGGGTTTTCAACAAGTGCATCAATGTAGCCCGTGGATGAACGATTATGCGGTGTTTTCATTGATGCCAGTATCGGGCGCTCTGAAAGTGAAGGAAGACGATCGGGCTAGTACATTTAAACATGAAAATGAGTTGGGGAAGCCAAATTATTATCAGGTAACATTCGACAATGGGATAAAAACAGAGATCTCGCCCACGGAGAGAGGAGCGCATATGCGCTTTAGCTTTCCAAAAAAAGACGAAGCACATTTGGTGCTGGATGGTTTCCTGAAAACGGCTGCGATCAAGATTATGCCGAAAGAAAAGAAAATTATCGGTTATGTTAAGAATGGCTTGTTTACGCAGGAGAATTTTAAAAATTACTTCGTGATGGAGTTTGACCAACCTTTTAGCGCCTTTGGTACTTGGACGGCAAAAGGCGAAGGTGTAAATACAGGAGAAGTTACCATTGACGGTGAACAAGTGGGGGCTTATCTGACATTTAAAAAAGGAGCAAAGGTGCAGGTAAAAATGGCTTCTTCGTATGTCAGTGAAGAGCAAGCGGTATTGAATTTACACCGCGAGTTGGGAGGTCATAAAAACTTGGAAGAGACAAAGCAAGAAGGGGCTGCTGTTTGGAACAAATTGCTGGGTAGAGTGTTGGTAGAGGGCGGCACGGAGGAGGAAATGGCGACCTTCTACTCTTGTTTATTTCGGGCAAATCTCTTTTCGAGGAAGTTTTACGAGTTGGATGAAACAAATAAACCCATTTATTTCAGTCCGTATGACGGAAAGATACACAAGGGATATATGTACACAGATAACGGCTTCTGGGATACCTTTCGCGCTCAATTTCCTTTGAATAATATCTTGCATAGAGAAATGCAGGGGCGCTACATGCAGTCGCTTTTGGACGCATACGATCAGTCGGGATGGCTGCCCACTTGGTCAAATCCGGGTATGTCGGGTGTAATGCTCGGTAATCACGCCATCTCTTTATTGGCAGATGCTTGGGTGAAGGGCGTGCGTACTTTCGATCCGGAAAAAGCATTAGAGGCTTACTTACATGAAGCAACAAACCGAGGGCCTTTTGGCGGATCTAATGGTAGAGAGGGATGGGAAAGTTATTTTATCAAAGGCTATATTCCTTATGGGAAGATTCATGAAACAACAGCCAAAACACTGGAGTATGCGTACGATGACTTTTGTGCCTACCAACTAGCTAAGGCTATTGGTAACGACTATTATGCTGGAATATTTGAGCGGCAGCTATACAACTACCGCCATGTGTGGGATCCGGAGGTTGGATTTATGAGGGGGAAATTGGAAGATGGTAGTTGGATGCCGAATTTTGACCCAATAGAATGGGGTGGTGCTTTTACCGAAGGAAATCCTTGGCAATATACGTGGTCGGTATTCCACGACTTAGGTGGTTTGGCTAATTTGATGGGAGGAACCAAACAGTTTATTGCGAAGCTTGATACCTTTTTTAACATGCATAGTCGATTTAAGGTAGGTACCTATAAACAGGAAATACATGAGATGACCGAAATGGTATTGGCTAAAATGGGTCAATACGCACATGGCAACCAGCCTGTACAACATGTCGCTTATGCTTATAACTATGCAGGCGAACCCTGGAAAACACAGGCTCAAGTACGTAAAATTATGCGTCAGCTATACAATGCCTCTCCAAAAGGTTTTCCAGGAGACGAAGATCAAGGGCAAATGTCTTCTTGGTATGTAATTAGTGCACTTGGTTTGTACAGTGTATGTCCAGGAACCTCACAATATAATGTAGGCAGTCCGGTTTTCAAGAAGGCTACAATTAGCTTGGAAAATGGGAAGAAATTTATTATTGAAGCGGAAAATAACAATCGGCAAAACGTGTATATCGAGTCTGCCAATCTGAACGGGAAGCCTTTCGATCGCAATTGGCTTGACATGGGAGAGATAGAACAAGGTGGCGTCTTTCAATTGAAGATGAGCAGTCAACCAAACAAACAACGCGGAAAAAGGGAAGAAGATAAACCATTTTCAATCAGCAAGATGAAACCATAATATAAACAAACACATTAAACTATAGTGTTTGTTTTGCCAAGTCGATAAAAATTATAATAACGGTTGTTATGACGTGTTTGAAAAAAATTTATATCAGTATTTTTTTAAGTGGAAGCTTGGTCAGTGCCGCAGGGCAGACGACGCATTTGCATATATCACCGGTTTTGCAAAATAAGATGGTGGTACAGCAGAATAAACCTTTTAAAGTTTGGGGAACGGCAAAGGCCGGTGAAGAGATTGAGGTGAAGGCCGATTGGCTATCGAGTAAGGTGTCGGTCACAGCCACCGAAAAGGGACACTTTTTGGCAATATTAGATGTACCTGCTGCTAAAGCGGGTGATTTTAGAAATCACCAAGTGGAAATCCGCACAAGTGACGAAGTAGTCATGCTTGACTCTTTACTCATAGGCGACCTGTGGTTTTGCTCTGGACAATCGAATATGCAATTTTCACTAAAGGAAGATAAACATGCGGCGGAAGAATTGCCGCATGCGGCTGATGCTAATTTGCGTCTGTTTAATGCTGGCCTTAATTTTAGTGAAGAACCATTAGATTCGATAGCCGGTAAATGGCAGCTTTGTACGCCAGAAACGGCAAAAGACTTCAGCGCGGTTGCTTACTATATGGCGAAGAAGCTACGGGATTCATTACGTTATCCAATTGGTGTGATTTTCACTGGTATTGGAGCATCGGCAGCACAGGCCTATGTTCCCAAGGATGTTTTGGCAACAGATTCGCAGTTGAACAAATCTTACTTGGCGCCATATTTAGCTAGCCCGAAAGCAAAAGAGGAAATAGATGGTGGATTTTCTTTCGAAAAAGTAACACGTCCTTATTTGTTATACAATGCGATGATTCACCCTTTTCGAAATCTCTCTATAAAAGGCTTCTGTTGGTATCAGGGGGAAGCAAATCATTTTGAAAGGAAAATATATACTCATTTAACACAGACATTAATAAGTGCTTGGCGTCAAGTATTTAAGCAGGGTGATCTGCCCTTTTACTACGTGCAGATTGCTCCTTTCTATCATGAAAAAGAAGACCCTGCTTTGGCCTTTGATGCTTTTTTCAGGGAAGCGCAGGAAAGGATTGCCGATCTGAATAATACCGAAATGATTGTGAGTATGGATGTGGGAGAAGCGAGAGACTTACACCCCAAAGATAAACGGCCCTTGGGCGAGCGGCTAGCTTATACGGCTTTAAACCGTACTTATGGGTACTTGAATGTAACCTATAAGGGGCCCAAAATGTTATATATACAGTATGAAGGTAATAAGGCAATTGTGCATTATGCAGCACAGACAATAGTAGGCGGACTGACCACTCGTAATGGTGAGTCGCCTGCTTTTTTTGCCTTGGCTGGTGATGATCAGGTGTTTTATCCGGCAAAAGCTAAAATTACAGAACATACTATTGAACTGACAGCGGATAGTGTAACGAACCCCGTAGCTGTTCGCTATGCTTTTTTCAACTATCCCGTCACTAACCTACAAAATGGTGCTGGTTTCCCAGCCCTGCCTTTTCGAACCGACCATTGGCCTGAACCGCTAATCAAGTAAACTAATATGCGATGTGTTAAGTGGATTGATGCCTTTTAAACCATTAAATCTTAAATTATGAGAAAACAATTAATGTTCACGAGCTTATGCTTATTGCTTTTTACCAGTGCTTGTCAGCGTGTTATGAAAGAAGTAGACCAGTCTGCCTCATTGCAGGTAGCATCCATCCCAGATTACGTTGTTGTGACGCTCAAGAACGTGGCAAGTAGTAAGTTGATGGAGGTGGCAGGAGACCCTCTGTATAATAAAAAATTTGGCGACCAAGCTAAATTGCAGCAATGGGAAACATCTTTATCGGATGGAAAGGTTAGTCGATGGCAGAAATGGCATTTGATTTATCGCACGACCGTTGATAATGTTAAGTATTATCATATTAGAAATTTGCACAGCGGAAAGTTGATTGATGTACCCGGAGCATCTGATTCAATTGGCATGCAAATACAGCAATATGCTGCTTTTCCTTTTTTAGGAGATCAGCAGTTATGGCGTTTGGAGGAGCAATCAAGCGGAACTTCGTTTAAATTGGTGAACAAAGGAAATGGTTTAGCGTTGGCGGTAGCTAATGGAACAACAGCGAATGGTGCTGCTGTCATTCAGGAGAATGCGGCGAATGAAAGCCGGCAACTTTGGAACATCGCCGTTGAAGAAGACGATACTTACCGTGATGACGAGGTAGTTCGCTTTTTCAACAGAAATGAGTCGGAGCAGGGTTCGGTGGCCTTTGATCAGGGAAATAGTATTTTGTTGAGCTGGGGATCGAATAATGGTAAGGTATTATGGGTGACACAAGATGCGTGGGATGGCACTTCACTAACGGCAGATGATAAATTTCCCTGTAACTATTTCTTCAGCTACGGAAATTCTATGCTTTTACAACCGTCGCTTACGGACTGGAATAATCTACATACACCTAACGTAACCATCCCAGGAGGAGCGAATGGTCGACCGAGACAAGTCTGTACTATTCAAACGGATAATACCTTCGCTTGGCCTGGTGTAGGCGTAGAAATTGGTGATAAAATTTATGTACACTGTGGTGAGGGGTCTGGTTTAAATGCAACAAACCAGTCGCTCTACGTTTTTACACAAAGCGCCAGTACGACTTGGCAAACACAACGTACATTGCCCAGCGGAATGAGTGGTCAAACGGCGATTCTTTATGCAACGGGTATGGCAAAGCCAGGAGATGGCTATGTGTATGCTTTTGGTAGTGAAACGGTGGGTTTTGGCTATGAAAGCTATATTCATGTCGCCCGTTTTTTGGAATCGAACCCGCAGCAATGGGAATTTTTTAATGGCACCACATGGACCGCTACTCCTAACACAGGAGCGGGTTCAAAAGTAGCCGACGGATTGGGATCTAGTGCGGTATCGTATCTTAATGGAAAGTACATCTTAATGACCATGGACCAAGGTTTTAATTGTGATGCAAATCGTCATATTTATTTAGCTACTGCTGACAGTCCGACCGGGCCCTTTACGGAGCGTAAGGCGGTGTATACCATCAATGAATACTTCTACGGCCAATATGCACGCTATTATACGCCCGCGATTCATCCTCATTTTGACAATGGACGGAATGAACTCCTGTTAACTTATTGTTTAAATTATTCTGCCTGCGGTTTAGATGGATGTCAGGAAGGAGTTATTGACCCATATTATTATCGTGTTAAAGGTATTCGTGTACCTTATGCCATGATTGGATTGTAAATTGTCGTTATGAGTTGCTCGTTATTCACATCACCAAGCTTGGTACAGCGTTCTTACGAAAAGAAAGTTGAGACAAATTTGCTAGACTTTGATTCAAAATGTATACCCGTTTTGGTTACTTTTGGTTAGTTGAAGGTTAACTGTGATATCGAGGAAGCCTGTATACTAGTCTAAATTATAAAGATTAAATATGAAGAAAAATTTATCGGTTATCCTTTTATTTATTGTGTATACCGTTCATGCAAAAATACATGTCGATAATACACCGGAAAAGAAAGATACACGACCAAATATTATCCTCATTATGGCGGATGACCTTGGCTATTCCGATCTAGGTTGTTATGGGGGTGAAATCAACACACCAAATTTAGATAAAATCGCAAAGCAAGGCTTACAGTTTACGCAATTCTATAATATATCTAGGTGTTGTCCCACACGTGCCGCACTGCTTACCGGAATGTATAACCATTCCGCTGGAATAGGGGATATGACAACGAAGCAAGATGATCAAGCTTACAAAGGCTACCTGGGGGAAAATACAGTTACCATTGCGGAAGTGCTGAAAGAGGCAGGATATAGAACGGCTATGGCTGGTAAATGGCATGTGTCTAACACCTTAACGCAATCCGATCCTAAGGAGCAATTACGTTGGTTGAACCATCAGGCTGCATATCCTTTGTTTTCTCCTTTGGAGCAATACCCAACCCAAAGAGGTTTTGAAAAATTTTATGGAACGATCTGGGGCGTGATTGATTTCTTTGATCCTTTTAGCCTGGTGGAGGGAACAAGCCCTGTGAAAAATGTGTCGAAAAATTACTATCATACTGATGCTATAAATGATAAAACCGCGGAATACGTGCGTGAGTTTAGCAAAGAGGATAAACCTTTCTTTTTATATGTAGCTCACAATGCGCCACATTGGCCAATACAAGCACTTCCTGAAGATATTGCCAAATATGAGAATACCTACAAAGAAGGTTGGGAAACCATTAGACAGCGCCGTTATGAGAAAATGGTGCAGCTTGGGTTGATCGATTCGACAATAACCAAGTTATCTCCGCGGCATCCTGGGCAGATGAGCTGGGCTGATAATCCACATAAAGAATGGGATGCAAGGGCCATGGCTGTTCATGCGGCGATGATTGACCGAATGGATCAGGGTATCGGCAGAATACTAAAGACGCTGGAAGAAACCGGTGAAATAGGTAATACGATTATCGTTTTTTTGAGCGATAATGGGGCGAGCGCGGAGCGCAGCGATCAATATGGGCCGGGTTTCGATCGACCAAGTGAAACGCGTGATGGCCAGCATATCTCTTATGCTACTGATAAAAGCGTTATGCCGGGAGCACAGACGACCTTTTTCTCCATCGGTCCGAATTGGGCTAATGTAGCCAATACACCCTATCGCTTATGGAAGTCGCAATCAATGGAGGGGGGAATACATACACCTATGCTTGTTTCATGGCCAAAGGGTATAGCGCACAAGGGAAATAGAAGTGCACGTGTTAGCCATGTGATGGACTTTATGGCTACTTTCATTGAGGTAGCCAGTGCTACTTATCCGCAAGAATATGCAGGAAAGTCAATATTGCCATTAGAAGGACAGAGTTTTGTTTCCGTGCTCAATGGTGAAAATGCTAAAGGACATAAAATTTTATTCAATGAACATGAGGGAAGTAAGTATGTACGCCAAAACGATTGGAAGTTAGTGATGACAAAAGAGGATGAAAAATGGCATCTTTATAATTTAACAAACGATCCTACGGAATTGAATGACTTAACGCAACAGTATCCCGATAAGACAAAATCCTTGATAAGCTTGTGGGATGATTGGGCACAAAAACATCATGTTTTACCAAAACCGTAATCAGAAAAACTCTTGAAGTAACAACGAAATGATATTTTATGAAAAATGTTCAGAAAAAATTAGTTGGGTTGTTGTTGGCAACAGCCATAAGCACCTCGTTATATGCTAAACCAATTCATCATTATAAAGAAGAAAGGCCGAACATCATTATCATTATGGCTGACGATCTCGATTCGCGACAGTTGAGCTGTTATGGAGGACAGAATATTCGTACCGAAAACATTGATCAGTTGGCTTCTGAGGGCCTGAAATTTAATTCTATTATTGCGTCGGAAGCGATGTGTATACCTACAAGGGCTTCCTTGTTCACTGGCTTATATCCAGCGAAACATGGTGCTTATCAAAACCATAAGCCCGTATACGGACATTTGAAAAGTGTGGTTCACTATTTGAATGAAGCAGGCTATCGCGTGGGATTAACCGGTAAGAACCATGTCACTAAACCAACTTCCGTTTTTCCTTTTGATAGGATTGCTGGTTTTGAGCCGAATTGTGTGTCAAAAACGGATGATTATACCTTGGATAGTGTAAGACATTATATTCAACAAAAGGATCCTTTCTGTCTTTTTGTAATGAGTATTAACCCGCATGCGCCTTGGACCATGGGTAATCCTAGCGAATTTGACCCAGCTAAACTGAAATTGCCAGCACATTGGGTGGATACCAAATTAATAAGGGAGCAGTTCTGTAAGTATTTGGCAGAGGTGCGAAGGTTGGATAATCAGGTTGGCGATATCATGAAATTATTGAAAGAAACAGGAACTGAAGAAAATACTATTGTTATTTTTCTGGGTGAACAAGGGCCGCAATTTCCGGGAGGTAAATGGACACTGTTTGATAATGGACAGAAAAGCTCGATGATTGTTAAATGGCCAGAAAATGTAAAAGCTCATACGGAAACGGATGCCATTGTACAGTATGAAGATATTACACCTACTTTGATAGATATCGTGGGTGGTAAACCCGTAACAGGTTTAGATGGATTGAGTTTTAAAGAGGTGCTGCAAGGAAAAACTGAAACACATAGGGAGGTGGCTTATGGTATTCACAACAATATACCCGAAGGGCCAGCGTATCCGATAAGAAGTATAAGAGACCTTCACTATAAATTTATCCGGAACTTAACACCCGATTCTACTTATTATATAAAGTACATGATGAATACCAGCAATGAGCAATTGGCGTGGACTACCTGGGTGCATAAAGCTACAAGTAACGATCAAGCTAAAAGGCTCATACAAAGGATTCAACACCGCCCTGCGATAGAATTGTACGATTTACAAAAAGATCCATATGAGTTAGAAAATTTAGCCGACAAACCTGCTTATCAGGATGTGGTTGACAAATATGCAAAGCATTTGGATGCTTGGATGAAAGCACAGGGAGATAAGGGGGTGGCCATGGATATTCCAATTAATAAAAATGGAAAAGAATAATATGAAAAAATGCAAAGGTTTTTAGCTAGGCTTTGCTTGTTATTGCAATCATTTTTCTTATCTGCACAAAATAAAAAACCGAACATCGTACTCAATATGGCGGATGAGATGATTTACTGATCAATATGGGTTTTTACCAGATACCACGTACAGCTTAAATAGGTATTTCGATTTTGGTTTGTTATCTTAGATAAATATTTAAGAAATATTTTATGAACCTAAAGATAACATCCATCGTAGCAGCTATAGGCTTCATTATAATCTCGTGTGGCCAGCGCTCAATAAAACAAGAGGGAGAACATGCTAAGGACAGCACCACAATAACATCTGTTGCTACTAATGCGGTTATTCCCTTTTTTGAAGCGAAAAACTATTTTGTTAAAAACACGTATAAAAATGAAGAGGTAGCAACCTTAAAAATTACCTCTCAAGAAGAATTTGATAACGTTTTTGGCCCTGCTACTGTGATGGGAGAAAAGGGAAAACCAACCCAGCTTGATTTTTCTAAACAGTATGCCCTTGCAGTTATTACACCAGTTACGAATAAAGAGACCAGTTTGAGGGTCAATAGTTTAACTTATCGTAATACCGAAATCGTGCTTGATTACAAAATTACGGAAGATGAATCACAGTCATTTACTACCCAACCATTTTTATTGATTTTGGTAGACAAGGAATATAGTGGATCAGTAAATTTTGAAAAAGAGTAAAAGCGATTTCTTTTTTAACTAAAATGGTACTGAAAAGTCGGTCGTCCAAAAGTACTGATACTAGTGCAATATTAATTTTCCACCTTTTACCAATTCTTTGAAGGGCAGTGTTAACGTTTTTAATGTTTTGCCATTGAGTTGGGCCTCTTTGGTATACCCGTTGCGGTTTTCTTCCTGATTTGCATAAATGATAAATTTTCCCTTTCTGGCAGTTTCTGGCAGTGCAATGGTAACCGTATCGAATAGGGGAGTTCCAATTTGAAAACCTGGATTGGGGGAAGTGAGTCCTCTCACGTCAAATATGCCCATACCTGCCAAAACATACCATGCCCCCAATTGGCCCTGATCTTCATCTTGGCCATAACCGTAGCCATGAATGCCATCTGTTCCATAAAATTCATTGCAAATAGCATGCACCCATTTTTTAGTAAGATCTGGTCGGCCAGCGAAATGAAAAAGCCAGGAAACATGCAAGTTAGGTTGGTTTCCATGATTATAGAGGCCTTGTATGCCAGCAAAAGCATCAATTTGCTTACCACCGCCAAAAACATTTTTTTGCGATTCCATGAAGATGCTATCTAATCGTCGGTTAAAAGTCTCCTTGCCGATCATATTCACTAATCCTACGGGATCTTGCGGCACATAAAAGGTGTATTGCCAGGCATTTCCTTCCTGAAAGCCTTTCCAAGGTGCAAGCGGATCAAAATCTTGTATGAATTGACCATTTACATCCTTCGGCCTGATGAATTTTGTGGAAGGATCATAAAGTGTTTTCCATGCACTCGCTAATCTCGAAAAGACCTGATAATCATCTGCCTTACCCAGCGACTGTGCAAATTGTGCGGCGGCGTAACAGGAAAAGGCATATTCAAGCGTGTGGGATGCTCCAAATGCGGAACCTTCTCTATCTAATTCGGGCTTGCCCGTTTTGTCGGGAATAAAGGGTGAGAATCCATTTTTTACAAAGACACCGAGGTCTAATTTTCCTGCTCCAGGAATACGTTTTGCAGCAACCAATTCATTCTTGCGTACTGCTTCATAAGCTAAAGGAACATCGAAGTTTCTCAATCCTACGTTATAGGCTGCGGCAATTGCTAGACCTGTGTAGTTCGTTCCTACACCCGACACGTATTTACTGGTAGCTATACCATCGCCGAGCCAGTTGGCATCCTTATATACAAGAAGCTGACTTTGTATCCAGTCTTCAAAGTACTCTGGATAGGCGATCGACCATAGTTGAGTAAGGTTCCAAAAGGCTCCCCAGATCGCATCGGTATTATAGTGGGCATGGAGCGGTTTTCGATTAGGGCCCAAGGGAATTTGGCCGATGCTACCGTCATTTTTGGGATAAGAACCATTTACATCGCTTGCTAATCCTCTGCCTAACAAAGCATGGTATAAACCAGTATAAAATTTAATTTTATCCGTTTCTTTACCACCTGTTACCTGTATTCTCCCCAAATAATCGTTCCATGTTTTAAAAGCTTGTTGTTTGGCGGTTTCGAAAGAGAGCTCTTTAGCTTCTGCTAACAAATTCTGCTTTGCATTCTCTACAGAGGTATATGACAAACCAACCTTTATCTGAATAGACTCTTTCTCCTGCGTTTTGAACCGAAGATATAAGCCAGCCCCCTTACCTGTTGCCTGTGCTTGCCCTTCTGAAGGTACACTATCGATAAAGGTGCCATATGCAAGGGGTTTCTTGTCTACAACCGCATAAAAGTACATGTTCACCGTCGCATTCTCTTGGTATTTTTTTACATAGGCAGGTTTAGTGACCACATAACCTTCTATGCTATTGTCTTTATATGTCACAGCGGCATCCAAAACGGGTCCGCTTTCGCCCATTTGGTGACCGATATCAAAAATGATATTGGATGAATCTGATGCAGGAAAGGTATAACGATGGAAACCAACCCGCGGCGTAGCCGTAAGCTCAGCTGTTATCTTATAATCTTTCAGTAGCACGCGATAATACCCGGCAGTAGCCCATTCATCTTTCTTGTCGAATGCTGAGCGATATCCGGAAGCTGCGTCTTCTAGTTTACCCGCCTGTGTTTGCAGTTTGCCTGTTGTAGGAGCAAAAACTATCCCGCCAATTTGAAACTCATGAAAGTTCGCGAACCCTTCAATAGAGGTATGCCGTTCGTCGTAGCCCACAGCTTCCCATCCGGAAGCATTTCCATAGCTCCCATTTGTGCTTGGGGCTAATTTGGCCATACCAAATGGTAGGGCAGCAGGTGTGTAGAAGAAATATCGGCTATGCGCTGTTCCGATGTTAGGTTTAACATAGTGAATAAGGTCGTTTGTCTCCTTTGGTTGGCCGGTAACATTTGTTGTAAGCAATATGCTTAACAACACAAAAATATAGTTAGTTCTCATTGCTCAGGTGTCTTTCGCTTTGAATTTAAATTATTCATGGATACCATTACTTGTATGTATGTACATATTGGGTAAATATATTTATAAATTCTGAAATATCAAGTGGTATTTTTCTTTTTAACGTAAATCCATCGGAAGAAAGACGCACCTGTATATTCTAATTTTAACTAATAGATATTGAGATTTTCCGAGCTATCCTCTATATGTATATACAACATACAAACATCGACCGTTGTAGAACGAGAAGTTATTAAATGCTTCTATTTGGGGGAAGTCTAGAGACTTATTTGCAGAGCTTGTTTTGAATAGTGTTACATGACCAAGCCCATTCTACTACTTTGAGATCGGACTTAAAAAAGAAAGGAATAAACGAGGGTAAACTATTTTTACATCTTTAGTCCCGTCGACTTTCAACGGTAAATGTAAAGCTATCTGCTTTATAGTAACCCAGATTATATTCGATTGGACGACCTGCCTGATCGAATACGAAACGCTTTCTAAACAGAATCGGGTCTCCCTGGGTAATTTCGAGCTTGTCTGCTATAAATTTAGTTGCCGCTTTTGCATTTATCTCTTCTTGTGATAAATCGGCTATGATAAGGTAATCTTGTTCCAATATCTCATATAGCGGGCGCTTAAAATCTTCCTCTCCCGTAAGTCCCACACGTGGATGAAAGTAGGAAATGAAGTAGACAAATGGGTCATCTTTTTTTCCACGTAACCGTTCTAGTTTTAACACTTTACGATTTTCCTTTAGTTCAAAAAAATCAGCGATATGTTCCTCAGGAACAACCCAGCTAACATGCAATTCAAAATTTTTAACTTCAATACCACGATTTTTCATTTCTTGCGAAAAACTTAGCCAATTTTTCGATTTAGAGCTAAATTTTGGGGAAGCAACTTTGGTACCGACACCTTTCTTTCTGACCAACAGCTCCTCATAGACCAATTTATTGATAGCTAAGCGTAAGGTAGTGCGTGAAATGGCTAAGCGTTTTGCAAGTTCTACTTCATTAGGTAGCAATTTACCATTTTGATATTCGGGCGACTTGATCAACTCTCGTAGAAGCATTTCTGCTTGCATATGTAGGGGGATAGCACTTTTATGATTTATCTGAAGATCCATGGTAACCGTTTAATGAGCTAATTTAAGATAATTTGTAGAATTTAAAAAATAGTTATATGTTTGTATGTATATACATATTGTTTATATGTACTGTCAAACCATAAAATTATGAATGCGTCTTTTAAATTGATTATTGCTATTGTCTCGCTAGGTGGTTTACTTTTTGGTTTTGATATGGCGGTGGTTTCTGGAATTATCCCTTTGGTTAAAAGTGATTTCGGTTTGAGTCCTTTGCAAGAGGGCCTTTTCGTTTCATCCGCTTTGATCGGATGCATTTTAGGAGTTGCTTTCGCTGGAAAGTTGAGTGATAAGTATGGCAGGAAGTTATTGTTAATTGCTGCTGCCGCTCTCTTTTTTTTATCTGCTATCGGTTGTAGCTTAAGTCCGGGTTTTGAGCTGTTGCTGGTTGCTAGATGGTTAAGTGGTGTTGGTGTTGGTGTAGCGTCTATTGTGGTTCCACTTTACATTGCTGAAGTCGCTCCTTCCAAGATCCGGGGGCGTGCCGTTACCTTCTATCAATTAGCTGTAACGATAGGCATCTTGGTGGCTTACCTTAGTAATGCCCTGGTTTTACACTATGAATGGCATTGGTTTGATGGAACTTATTGGCGAATGATGTTTTTAATAGGCGCGTTGCCAGCATTGCTGTTTTGGATTGGACTATATCGAATTCCGGAAAGTCCTCGTTGGCTGATGCAACAGGGAAATGACACAAAGGCATCAGCAATTATGCGGGAACTCGAGATCCATGAAATCGTTGTTACGCCCTCTTCTACTAAAGGAGCAAAAGTATCGCTTTTTACGCCAGTATACCGACAAGCTCTGTTACTGGGACTGTTGCTGCCCCTCTTTTCTCAATTGAGCGGAATTAACGCCATCGTGTACTTTGGACCAACTATTTTATTGCAATCGGGCTTGTCATTAAGCGGGTCATTGCAAACGCAGATTTGGTTTGGCTTAGCAAATGTAATCTTTACCTGCATCGCTATTTGGAAAGTGGATAGCTGGGGCCGTCGTCCATTATACCTTGTGGGTTCGGCCGGTGCAACGATTAGTCTGCTGTTAACAAGCTGGTTTATAAACTATAACATTCAATTGTATGGTTGGCTTCTCGTGCTTACCATTCTGGGGTTTCTACTATGTTTTGCCTTCTCTATTGGTCCACTGAAATTTGTGGTGGCCTCCGAAATATTTCCAAGTGCCATTCGCGGACAAGCGATGGCTGTGAGTGTTTTAGTGATGTGGATTGCCGACGCATTAGTAGGTCAATTAACACCCTTGATGCTTTCAAGCTGGGGATCTGCCTGGACCTTCCGATTTTTCGCTGTCTGCTGCGCCATTGCTTTTTTTGCTGTCTTTTATTTGCTACCGGAAACAAAAGGTAAATCCCTAGAAGAAATAGAAGCATACTGGTTAAACAAATTTAAAAAGAAACAAAAAAATGAAAATACCAACTTAAAATAACCTACCAATATACTAACCATTAATAAACTTAAATGCGATGAAAGAAACAAAGATGTACAAATGTTGGATATCCTATCTAATGGGATTATCGCTCCTACTAACGGTCCAATTGGATGCCGCTGCAAGGCAGGGCAATATCGTAGTAAAAGGAGTTGTTTTTGAGAGACAGGACGGGGAAGTGCCTTTAGCAGGTGCAAGTGTAGTTGTAAAAGGAAGCGGGGATGGTACCATTACAAACGCACAGGGGAGGTTTCAATTAACAGTGGCTAATGAAGACGTAACACTTGTTTTTAGCTACATTGGTATGACACCGCAGGAAATTGTCATTGGTAAGCAGCGCGACTTTAATGTTTATCTCGAGTCGGGTGATGAAACATTAGATGAGGTGGTTGTAACCGGCTATGGTACGCAGCGAAAATCCGATCTTACAGGTGCGGTAGCAGTAGTTTCTTCAAAGGAGTTACTCAAGGTTCCTGCAAACAATGCGCTGCAAGGCTTGAAAGGTAAAGTGTCGGGAGTCAATGTGTTTTTAAACTCCGGCTCACCAACCGGTAGCCCAAGGGTGCTGATAAGAGGGCTCGGTACTATTAATTCCTCTTCTAATCCACTTTACGTGGTAGATGGAGTAGTAATGGAAAATATCCAATTTCTAAATCCAAATGATATTGACCGTATGGAGGTTTTAAAAGATGCCTCTTCCACTGCAATATACGGCGCTCGAGGCGCTAATGGGGTGATATTGGTTTCTACCAAGCGTGGTGCGCCAACGGAGGGATTGGTGATAGGATACGATGGATTTGTTAGCTTGGGTGTCTTGCCAAAAAAGCTTGATGTACTAAATTCAAATGAGTTTTTGGAAGTTATAGAAAGAGGTTTCCAAAATTATAGTAAATACAATACAAGTGGCACTCCTCCTGTTTTTACTAGGTCGGATCCACGTTTATTCGATGCCGAGGGTAATCCATTGTACGATACCGATTGGCAGGAAGAAGCAACTCGTACGGCTGTTTCACATAACCATCAATTGTCTGTACTGGGTAAAGCGGAAAAGTCTTCTTTCGGAGCATTCATGAATTATGCAAAGACTGAAGGAATCATGCTTAACAACTGGCTGGAGCGGATAAATGGTAAGTTGGCGTATGATGCAAACCCAAAAAAATGGCTTTCTTTAGGAACGAATATATTGGTGAACTACAATCGTGGTAATGAATTTGAAGAAGGGGGGGGACATCAGATGCCAAGAAGATCAATGCTGGAAATGCCCCCTATATTTCCGGTTAAATTTCCAGATGGCACATGGGCACATAGTGGCATGATCAGCGATTCTTATTCATTAGAAGCAATACCAAACCCGGTACACGTATTAACAACACAAGATCGTTTGCGGAAACGTACGCAGATTTTTGGCAATAGTTATGTGACATTCCATATATTACCTGGATTGGATCTGCGTACGCAGTTCGGTTTTGATAAACAGGATAACATTATCCAAAATTATGATCCTACTGATTTGATTAATATTTCTTCACCATTAGGTTACGCCTATATTGAAAATCAGCATTCGTTTTATTGGCAAGAAGAAACTTATTTGAATTACAATAAAGAAATTGGTGACCATCGTATAAATGGCGTCATTGGCTTAAGCTGGCAAGAGCGGACGGCGGAAACAAATGCTATTTCTGCGCGAGGCTTTTCAGACAACTTTTTCCGCTTTAATAGTATTCAAGCAGCGAGTCAACCGGGTGCGCCAACCTCTTCGTACGATAGATGGTCAATGAACTCTTATTTTTTAAGAGGTAGCTATAGTTATCGAAGTAAATACTTGTTGACCTTTACTGGCCGTATAGATGGATCGTCGCGTTTTGGCGCTAATAATAAATACGGAATTTTTCCATCCGTAGGTTTAGGATGGGTATTGTCGCAAGAACGCTTTCTTGCTGATATCGATGTAATCGACGAGCTGAAGTTACGTTCTAGCTATGGAATAACTGGAAATACCGAAATTCCTACCTATCAATCGTTGGCTACGATCTCTTCCGAAACAACGCTGATCAATGGGTCCCGGGTTTCGCAGAGCTACATCAACAGATTGCCCAATCCAAATTTAGAATGGGAGAAAACAAAGCAGTTTGACATCGGTATGGACCTTGTGCTCTTAAATCGACGATTGACACTTGGACTCGACTACTATCATAAACTAACCACAGACCTGTTGCTAGATCGACCAGTACCTACATCTACTGGATTTGCGGCTGTTAGAGATAACATTGGTTCCGTTTCTAATAAGGGTATAGAAGTGTTAATTAGTGGTACACCAGTTAAATCGGCCGATTTTAATTGGGAAACGACGCTTAACTTTAACTATAATAAAAACCGTATTGAGGCTTTGGGCCTAAACGATGAAGATATCTTTCCCGGACCTAACTGGGTGTCTGGTAGCCAGACCATCTTGAGAGTGGGAGAGAGTCTCAGCTCATTTTGGGGTTATAAACGGCTGGGTACCTGGAGTACGGCCGAAGCAGCTGAAGCAGCAAAGGTAGGAGCGATCCCCGGTGAAGCAAAGCGCAGCACCGAACGCACCATTATTGGCAATGGCTTACCAGATTGGACGGGTAGCTTTATAAATAATTTCAGGTATAAGAATATTGACTTGAGCATAGATCTTCAATTCGTGATGGGCGTTGACATTCTTCAGCAATTCTTTCATTCTATGGAAGACCGGACTGGGTACTCTAACGGACTTAAACGGACATTATATGACAGCTGGACCGAAGATCATCAGAATACCATGATTCAGCAGATACGGAATGGCCCTTATTCAGGTCAAAATAGTGAAGTAGACGACCACTGGGTAGCAAATGGATCTTATTTGAGAGCAAATGCTATCAGTATTGGCTACAACTTCGGTGTAGAGCAACTGAGCAAAATAGGATTGAAAAACTGGAGGGTTTATGCGAGTGTTCAGAATGCTTTTTTAATAACGTCTGACAGTTTTATGGGATACGACCCGGAGGCTACTTCTTGGGAAGGAGATCAATGGGGACAGAATATTTTCTTCCATCAGTATCCACGGCCGAGAACTTTCACGTTGGGAACAAGCTTTCAATTTTAAGCACAGCGTGAAGATGACTAAATTAAATTTAAATCGTAGAAAAATGAAACCTATCATATTTTGTTTGATCATAGCAACGGTGTTCTTCAGTTCTTGTAAAAAGTTTCTCGATGAAGTTCCGAAGGACGAAATTTCCGGTAGTCAATATTTTGCACAACCGGAGCATGCTACAAATGCTGTAAACGGACTTTACAGGACAGGTGCGCCCCAACTTTACGACGGAGCAGGCACCCACTACTCTGGCGCCAAAATGTTTTTTGGACCGTATTTAACAGGTTATATTGATAATGAATTTAAGGGACAAGAGGTGCACGTTCAGCATGCTCAAAACATGACATTCAACGCAACAAACCTATCAACTTATTTTCAGGACATTTGGAGTATTTTATACCGAGGGATTTCTAGAGCCAATAACGCTATTAAATATATCCCGACAACGCCGGGACTGTCTGATACGCAGCGTAACCAATTGTTGGGTGAATCTCGCTTTTTTCGAGCCATGGGTTATTTTCAATTGGCAAGGTTATTTGGAGAAGTACCCTTAATTACCGAGCCATACGAAGGCTTGGAAAATCTAAATGTAACGAAGAGTTCGCTTGAAGAGGTTTATAACCTTATTACATCAGATTTGGAATTTGTGGTCAATGAAGCGGAATTGGCTTCCTCTACTATGGCCAATAATGCTGGCCGGATAACACAAGGTACCGCGGCAACGCTTTTGGCGGATGTTTATCTGACCATGAGCGGTTATCCTTTGCAAAAAAATGAATATACTAAAAGCGCAGCGGTTGCCAAGTCGATTATAAATAGTGGTGTGTATCAATTGACGACACACGATCGGAACGCAGACGGAACAGTTAATCTGAATAGCACTGCTTACAACAAGTTGCGGCGGGTAGATAACAACAGCAGCGAATATATTTACTATTTTGAATTTGCGATTGGCATTTCTACCTCTACGCATGTGCATTGGGCTTTCCCGAGCACAGCAGCGTCATTCACCGCCTTTGCAATAACTAATAATGCTTATGGTCCTTCTACAACCTTTTTGCGAGGTTATAATAGCGATGGCGACCTGCGTATACAGGAAAAGCAATATTTCCATTCATCTCTAACGAGACCAAATGGCACGGTTCTTAATTTCGCTCCTTCTCCGTATATGTGGATGGATGACGAAGCAACATTTGAAACGGCGAGCTCGGGTAAGGATCTGGCCATTTACACCTACTCCGATGTGTTATTGATAGCTGCTGAAGCGATAGCGCTTTCTGAAGGTGTGACGGACGAAGCGCTAAACTACCTAACGCAGGTAAGAAGTCGAGCTTTTTGGAAAACCGATGCCAATCAATTGAAGCAATCGCTCGCAGGCCTGTCAGTAGAGCAATTTGTACAGGAAGTATGGAAAGAACGTTATAGGGAATTGGTATTCGAGGGTCGTCAATGGTTCGATGTACAACGAACGAGGATGTTTCCGGTACCGGTTGGCAATGCAAGTGGAGAAATCCGTTTCGAACCTGTTGTGGGACATGCGAATGGCAAAGGGGCTATTATACAGGAAAAGCATTTATTACTACCCATCCCAACAGATGAGATACAGAGAAATCCGAGTTTGGTACAAAATCCCGGTTACTAGGGATAAGGTATAAAACGCTTATTCGCCATCACAAAGGGCAGCTCATTAATTTAGAAGATAGAAGAGAAGAAAATCAGAATAAATATATATGGAACAAGAAAACAAGGAAATGGAACTAAGCAACAAAAATGAGCACCTGAATTATGAAATATGTCCGACTTACCCGGCAAAAGGCGAAATTTTTAAAGGCTTCGATACATTAGCTGCCAGTATGCGCGATCTTCCTATATGTCTCTTAGACGGTTACATAGGGGTAGATTGGAAAGAGCTTGTACATAAACTGGGCTTAGCTTTCGAAAAGCTGAACAAAAAGGTGTACTTTGTCTCTGTGGCGGATAGCATGTTGCCAACAGCTAAGATTGATGCTATGGTGAATCCTTTTCTCGGGGGCGACGACCCGCTTATTGGTTCAAAAACGACCTTATCATTAGCTGACTTTTTTGATGGCGAAAAGTTATCTGAAATTATTCCTGAGCCAGATGAGTCACTTGTGGTGATTTACGGCTGTGGGGCAGCACTTTGCCATACCACAGCGCCGATTATCTATTTTGATCTACCTAAAAACGTGATTCAACAAAGAATGCGTGGAGGTCTCGTTCGTAACATCGGCAGTGACCTTAAACAGGATAATAAGCAGATCTACAAACGTTTTTACTTTGTGGATTGGGTTATCTTGAATAAGCACAAAAAGGACGTACTGCCTCGCATAATGATAATGGTAGACCAACAAATTGGCGAAACCATTACCTGGATGTACGGTGATGTTCTAAGGAGAACACTCAATGCCATGTCGCAAAGTTATTTTAGGGTAAGACCTTGGTTTGAATCTGGCGTTTGGGGCGGACAATGGCTGAAGAAACATCTGGCCGATTTGGATCAGACAGTCGCAAACTACGCTTGGTCTTTTGAGATGATTGTTCCGGAAAATGGTATCGTGTTAGCCGATGGAGAAAATAAGTTGGAGGTTTCTTTTGATCAACTGATGTTTTTAGAAGGCGAACAGGTACTTGGGAAAGCCTTTGAACGATTTGGTGATGAATTTCCTATCCGTTTTGACTTTCTAGATACGTATGATGGTGGAAACTTATCGATTCAATGCCATCCGAGTACAACCTATATCAAAGAGCATTTCGGTGAAAATTTCACGCAAGATGAAACTTATTATATTGTTGACTGTGAGCAAGATGCTGTGGTGTACCTAGGTTTTCAAGAGGATATTAATCCTACAGGCTTCAAAAAAGTCTTGGAAGAGAGTTTTGAGCAAAACCGTAAAATACCTATTGAACAATATGTGCAAAAATTTCAAGCAGAAAAGCATGGATTGTACCTTATACCAAATGGTACAGTCCACGCTTCTGGTAAGAATAATTTAGTGTTAGAGATCAGTGCGACACCTTATATCTTCACTTTCAAAATGTACGATTGGCTAAGACCCGATTTGGATGGAAATCCGAGGCCATTGAATATCGACAGGGCTTTTGATAACCTCGATTTTTCTAGAAAAGGAAAAGTGGTCCCAGATACATTGATTGCTCAACCGGCAACGAAAGTGATAGATGAACAGAGCTGCGTTGTGCATTTGCCTACGCATCCTGAACATTTTTACGACATATTCCGTTATGAGTTTGACGATCGTGTTGATATATTAACGAATGGACAATGTCATATCCTTATGTTGGTTGAGGGAGAAACGATTGAGTTAACCACGGCTGATGGATCTCAACAGCTGTTTCATTTTGTGGAAACCTTCGCTGTTCCCGCAGCCGCCAATAGCTATACGCTTCGTAACATAGGAAATAGCAAAGCGAAAGTGATAGTCGCATTTGTGAAAGAGGAAGCTTGTTTCATTAAAAAAAATTAAAATAATGCAGATAACAAGATATTTTTGGTTTTTGCTTGTGATGTTTATCCCAACAATTGGATTTGCTTCGGATGAAGCCCACCTGCTTTGGGAGATTGGTAAAAAAGACAATAGTCCGCAGGGTATGGCCCTGGCTCCTGATGGATATCAGCAATTTATAAAAAATGATTTCGGCTTTGAAGATCGCTTTTTTCTCGTTGGCCATTCAGATGCTGGTACCGAATGGCCCTATGTGTTGCCAGGTCCGGCAACAAAATGGGGAGGCACAGGACCTACTGCCGGTATACGCTCTCACATTTTGAATATTGATTTCGAACTCGAAAAAGTAAGTAGCAAGTCGAGCTTCTATTTCGAAGTAAATGTATTGCAAACCGATCCACACCAGGCTCCTGTGGTGAAGGTGTTGATTAATGGAAACGCCCATCAGGTTGCGCTTGAAAAAGGAAACGGTAAAGAAGAACCAACAGGTTCTTTTGATAGTGGTAAGGCACAACGTATTTATATAGAAGTGCCAGATGGACAGTTGAAAAATGGTTTTAATGAAATCCAGCTAACGAGCCTTCAAGGAGGATGGCTGGTGTTCGATAATTTAAGTTTGAAAGGACCTGCTTCGGTAGAGATAAAGACAAGTAAAAATGCTCTGCTGCGAGGAGTAAAGGCAGCAAATTATGAGTTTGAGCAAAATGGACACAATTTTCAACCGCTGTTGGTAGACGTTTGCCATCTGAAGGGGCAGCCGCTTATAGAAGTCAAACTAGCTGGGCAATCTATTTTCAAACAACAACTTGATTCGGGCAGGTATGTTTTTGAAGCACCGATGCCTGCAGTACAACGCCAAGAAGAAAGCATCTATGCCGTTTATATTGACGGGCAGTTAGCAACAAGAGAGAAGATTGTAAGAGCTCCTCAACAAGTTGTAAGCCCTTCGGATTATGTTAATACAATGATAGGCGCAGGGCATTCCCGTTGGATGATAGCACCAGGGCCGTGGATGCCCTTTGGTATGGTGAAGCTAAGTCCAGATAACCAAAACAGCGGGTGGCAGGCAGGTTACGATCCTACTATTGAATCTGTTGGTACCTTTAGCCATATCCATGAATGGACTATGGCTGGTTTAGGGACCTTTCCCGTTACTGGCCCTTTGGAAACTACCATTGGAGATGAACATCAACCGGATAGTGGCTATCGATCTCGAATGGATAAGTCGAGTGAAAATGCAGCACTGGGGTATTATCGTGTTGACCTCACAGATTACCAGATCACAGCCGAATTAACAGCCGGTACAAGAAGCAGTTTTCAACGCTATACATACCATAAAGGTGATACGGGAAGAATTATGATAGATCTGCAAATTCCGAGTGAGTATCCCTACGCTATAGAAGAAGCAAGCATCAAGCAAGTTAGTGCAAACCGTGTTATAGGCCATAGCAAACAACTATCAAAGAATGTTTGGTCTGGAGGTGTTGACCAGGCTTATACCGTATATTTTGTAATGGAATTCGATCAGCCTATACGTGATTTCGGCAGCTGGAGAGATAATGTGGTAGCTAAGGGTCGCAATTTAGAGACCGATAAAATAGGGCAGGCGGGCATGTTCGTTGAGTTTGATACAAGGAAAACACGTACAGTTCAAGTGAGGACAGGTATCTCTTACGCTGGCATTGAGCAAGCCGAAGAAAATCTGCAACAAGAGATAAGCACTCCGTTTGGATGGTCATTTGAAAAGGTTTTTAAGGCACATAAAGATGTATGGAATGAATTATTAGGTCGTATAAAAATTGAATCAAGCGACTTTCTTGAAAAACAACGTTTTTATACTAATATGTATCGTTCGCTGGCTAGTAGAAATACATTTAGTGACGTCGGTGGAAGTTGGATATCGGCAGATGAGCAGATACGTCGCTTTGCAGATAAGGAAGATCGCGCTTTAGGCTGTGACGCCTTCTGGAATACCTTCTGGAACCTAAATCAGTTTTGGAACCTGGTAACACCCGAATGGTCCAACAAATGGGTGAGGTCTCAGCTGGCGATGTATACGGCCAATGGATGGCTTGCAAAAGGGCCTGCTGGTATGGAATATGTGCCGGTGATGGTTGCTGAGCATGAAATACCGCTCATTGTTGGCGCCTACCAAATGGGTATCCGCGATTATGACGTAAATAAAGCCTTCGAGGCAGTATATAAGATGCAGACAACATTGCCAGCTGCAGTAGAAGGTGGCTATGCTGGAAATCGAGATTTAGCTACTTATCTTAAACATCAATATGTGCCTTATGATGAAGGACGTTTTTCCAATTCATTGGAGTACAGTTTTGATGATTGGACGGTAGCTCAGTTTGCAAAAGCGCTTCATAAAGACAAAGAATACAACCTTTTTTCTCAGCGAGGTTCATGGTGGAAAAATGCTATCGATACAGCAACAGGCTATGCTAGAATGCGCGATAAGTCCGGAAATTGGTTGCCAGACTTCGATCCATTTAAGTCCGGTGCCAACAAGCATTATGTGGAAGGAAACGCTTGGCAGCTTACCTATTTTGTTCCTCAGGATGTTGCCGAGCTGGCTACCTATGTAGGTGAAGAAACTTTCAGAAAGCGCTTGGAATGGGGATTTAATGAAAGTTATAGATGGCGTTTTAATGGACCAAATGATCAATATTGGGATTATCCGGTTGTACAGGGTAATCAGCAATCTATGCACTTTGCCTTTCTATTTAACTGGGTCAAATACCCTTGGTTGACACAAAAATGGAGCCGGGCAATTATGGAACGCTATTATGGGCACGGCATTGCCAACGCCTATTTGGGAGATGAGGATCAAGGTCAGATGAGTGCTTGGTTTGTGATGAATGCACTAGGTTTATTTCAGACGGACGGTGGTACACGCGTAAACCCCATATACGAAATTGGGAGCCCACTTTTCCAAAAGGTTACCATTGACCTTGGCAATCGCTACGGCAGGGGTAAATCTTTTGTCATTGAAGCCCGAAATAACAGCAAGAAGAATATTTATATACAAAGCGCTTATTTAAATGGTGAACCATGGAATAATTGTTGGCTCTCGGCAGCCGATTTATTAAAGGGAGGTACGCTCGTATTTGAGATGGGGCCCACACCGAATAAAACATGGGGTATAACTGGTATACCTGCCGCAAAATGAGCATCTACTAAAAAAATATTAAAATGAAGAATTTACCTATAAGTTTACTAATCGGGGCTGTTGTGTTTTTAATAGCTTGCAGGTCAGGTGATAAGAGTAGGAGTCAAGACAATGCTTTACGTGAAAAAATCGCTTCAGATACCTCATTAAATGTTGTGAAAGAGCGTGCCCTGAAAGTGGTAAGCACGGGCTTTAATGCAGGAGATGGCTACCGCGAAGTATGGATTCGTGATTATAATACTTTTATCAACCTGGCAGCCCAGGTTCATCCCAGCGATACGTTAAGGGATAACTTGATTATCTTTTTTCAGTTACAAGGTTCGGACGGCAATATTGTAGACGGATTTGTTCCAAAATCTACTGTTAAACCTACCAAAGGGGGTTATGATTATATTTACAATGATTTGGCCCCACATTATGCCGGGCATAAAAATACGGTGGAAACTGATCAGGAAACTTCATTAATCCAAGCCGTTTATAAGTATGCGAAAGCTACCAATGATACAGCCTTCCTGCATAGCAAAGTAGGGCAGTTTTCGATGATCGATCGGATGGAACAGGCCTTGTCTTTTCTGATGAAAGAGCGTTACAATGAAAAATATGGATTACTCTGGGGTGCTACCACAGCTGATTGGGGAGATGTACAGCCAGAGCATGATTGGGGCGTGTATTTAACGAATGATTCGCATTTGGCTATTGATATTTACGATAATGCGATGTTTCTGATAGCGCTGGATAATTTTATGCAGATGGCACCTGAGCGTGCTAAAAAATGGAAACCTATTCATGCGCAAATCGCTAGCAATGCGATGAAGTATCTATGGGATGAGAAAAATCAAAAGTTTATCCCACATATCTACTTGAAGGGTTCTCCTTTTGACAATACCTTCGATGAAAATGCTATTTTTTACCATGGCGGCACAGCAATAGCCATTGAGGCTGGCTTATTGTCTAAAGAACAGATTAAAAGCTCACTCAATAAAATGATAGCCAATGTAAAAGCATCAGGAGCAGCAACTATTGGATTGACAGTCTACCCAACCTATCCGGAGGGATCTTTCAAAAACAAAGGAATGTACCCTTATGGCTATCAAAATGGGGGCGATTGGACGTGGTTTGGTGGGCGGATGATTCAGCAGCTGGTAATAAATGGTTTTGAAGAAGAAGCTTATGAGCAACTGAAACCTATGGTGGGTAGGGTGTTGAAAAATAATGGCTTTTTTGAATGGTATACACGCGATAATAAACCCGAGGGTTCCGGAACGTTCAGGGGAGAAGCAGGTGTATTATATGATGCCATCATTTTATTAGAGGAGCGTATAAAAGAGCAAAAAATGTAATACTCAAGCTTGGCGCTTGATCGATTGCTTGCGTAATGGCTTGCCTTTGGATCAGGATGTGTACGACGCGGCGGTTTGGAGCGTTATTGCCCCACTAAGCGAATGATATGGTGTGTCCTTCAGTATTGAGTTAATCAGGATCCAATAGGTAGGCACACCATATAAGAAGGTGCTTTTGCGCAGCCCTATAGACAAGCGCCAAAATTAAGTGAATTTGAGCTTTTCTTCCTCTAAATCCAGCAAAAGCAGATGCTGGCGGATGACCTCTTCATCCAATTGTTCCTCTACCTTGTTTTTATTCAAAAGCCATTGTCGCTGGTGGTCGAGGATATTTAGATAGATCAATTTACATTCCGCGGAAATTAATACATCTTCTGCTATGCGACTATTGTCTTCCCACTTGCGGGCAATAAGTTGTAAAACAGGCTGACTACCTAGCTCTTCGCTGTAGTTATTCTTAAGATGTTGCAAGGCGTAAGTGGCCAGTTGCTTTCGGATAGAAAGGTAAACTTCTTCTTCTGGAAGACTTTCATCAAGATTAGGTATTTTTATTTTCTTGATTAAATAGGGAAGCGTTAAGCCTTGTAGTAAGAGGGTTAATAAAATAACGACAAAGGTAATGAAGAGAATAAGGTTACGTTGTGGAAAGGCTGAACCGTCACTTAATTGTACCGGTATAGATAGGGCTGCTGCTAATGAGACCACACCCCGCATTCCAGTCCAACCCAATACGAAAGGTATTTTATAACCAGGATTCCTGCTATCAGCAACAGTTATAAAATTGCGTGCAATAAGCGTAACGATTACAGCACCATAAGTTGATAAAATTCTTCCTATTATCAATACCCCCGTTATGAGTATGCCATAACCAATAGCCGATGAAACACTTACCCCCTCCAGTCCGGCAGTAATTTCAGGTAAATCAAGCCCAATAAGCATAAAAACGAGTCCGTTCAATACAAAACATAAGCTCTCCCAAACGTTAACTCCTCTCAGACGTGAGGTACTGCTCAGAAAAAAGTGTCTTTTATTGGATAAAAATAGCCCCCCACTTACCACCGCCAATACACCGGAGCTATGCACTTCTTCTGCTGCAATATAGATAAGGTAAGGTGTTACAATAGAGAGCACGATATCTATATTTGCATCTGTTGGCAGAAATTTGTGGGCTTTCATAAAAATCCAGCCAATCAATAGACCAATACCTATACCGCCAATCAACATCCACCCAAAACTTAGGGCGGCTTCATGCCAGATAAACTGACCTGAGGCAACGGCAATGAGGGCAAAACGAAAAATGATGAGTGACGATGCATCGTTTAACAAGCTTTCCCCTTCTAAAATGGAAGCCATTCGTTTGGGTACTTTTACAAATTTTAAGATCGCACCGGCACTAACTGCATCCGGTGGCGAAACAATACCCCCCAAGAGAAAGCCCAATGCCAATGAAAAGCCCGGAATAAAGTGATTCGCTACAAATGCTACAGACATGGCTGATAGAAATACAACAATAAATGCAAAACTGCTGATGATACGGCGCCAACGCCAAAGTTCTTTCCATGATATGGCCCAGGAAGCTTCGTATAATAAAGGTGGTAGAAAAATAACAAAAATAAGCTCGGGATCGATGTGTATCACTGGGATACCCGGAATAAAGCTAATAAGTAAGCCTGCTAGTACCAGGAGCACCGGATAGGCCACTTTTAATTTATTAGCCAACATTATAAGCAGTAGGATAGTGACAATAAGACCAAGGTAAAACGGAAAATGATCCAACATTTTATGTAAGGTTTAAATAAATTACATAAAGATATGAATTAGGTCATTTATATGGATACGAACATCGATACAAAAGTTGACTTACTTCAAAAACTATTGCCGCTTATAGCTGTGTCTTTTACTCTTTCAAATAAAAGAGGCGATCGGTTCCAATGGAAAGCCTTATAATTGTGATTATGTTTTATTGTGTTTCCTTTAAATGTAAAACCAGCTACTGATTTTGCATAAACAATTGGCTGGTCAAATGTGTCAAATTGATTGTTGACAATAACAATGTTCTTATGAAAATACTTCTTCTGATTGACTAAGTCAGGTATTTCCGGGTAAATGGAAATAATCGCGTTTGTAAACTGAAACATGTTGGTGAGTGCGTTTACAAAACGGTTATTGCGTATAATAACGTCGGTGCAGGCCCCAGTTTCGAACTCATCGGCATGACCTATATCAATCAGATTAAAATGGACTTTTTTTACCAATGTGTCCTCCTCCTTATTTTTTTATTAGGAAATCCAGCTCGGCAATAGCAAAGCTTTTGCCCTTAGCGGCGATCATTTCTGATTCAATTCGTACAAAACGAGCGCTAGCTGCTTGATCAAAATAATGTGTTCTAGCCGTTGGATCGTTGATCAAGTTTCCAAATGTGACTGTTCCGAGTGTCTTCCAGTTTTGTCCGTCGCTGCTGATTTTAATGACACCTTTTTCGAGCATGCCCTCGGGGTACAGGTTTTGAGGCGTATAAATGAGTCCTGTTAACGAATAGGATTTTCCCAAATCTATTGTTATGGTATGTGTTCCGGCTTGTTCTTCCGACTGCCAATAGGTTCTCGGATCGGCATCGATAGCCAATGAGGCTGGATGTTTTGCCATTTCACTGCTTGCTTCAAGCACTCTCCAATCTTGCTTTGAGATACCTAAGGTCTGCGATACGATGGAACCCTTCAGGTTGTTTTTATCGATGGCAATGGCTTTGATCTCTCCCGGCGATGCTAAGAACGGACCTTGGTAGTGCATGGATTTTTCGGTAGGTTCGGTGCCGTTCAAGGTATAAAATATCCTATAATCGGCGCTGAGATTCTTGGTTGCATCTTCACCATGCGGTTTCCACCCAAAGTTGCTTGCTTTTGGCATGATACTAACCAGTCCCTTCATATCCCGGACGATTTCTAATTGGGGTGGTCTAGCGGGATAATAATAGGCTTCAATGCTGCTAATGGCAGGTATAAAGCGACCCTCGAGCACCCGTATTCTAAACTTGTTAGAGGTGACTTCTGGAAACCGTAAGATGCGCTTATAGCCCACGTTAGTTGCGCTGGCAACATCCTTCCATTGATTATCAATCCAGGCATCGAGGATAAGCTTCTCGATGCGTTCGCTGTGCGTGGCAACTGCTTCTTGTAATAATAGCCTATTTAGGGTAATCGTTTTCGGTGTTGAAATGATAATTTCGCCGGGTATAACCGGCAGCAAGGTATAGGAGGAGGCATCGTGGTCGAGCACTTCTTTAGGACCTGAAGCTTTTGCAAAGAGATCGTTTTGATAAGTTTCGTTGATCCGTTTACCCACTTCTTTCAATACCGCTACATCAGCAGGTGAAAATTTACCGTCGCGATTCGGGGGAATGTTTAGTAAAAAGGTTGAATTCCCACCAACGGAACGTTCGTAAATATCAAATACATCGTCGGCACTTCTAACCTTTTGGTAGTTATCATCGCGGTAAAACCATCCTTCGCGTATGGAGGTATTGGTTTCCGCTTGCTGATAATGTAAAAAATTTGCCTTGTAAAGCGCTTCCCGGCCACCGAGGGATTCGGCAGTTAAATCACCGAAATTATTCATAAGGGCTGGGTCTTCGGCGTAAGGAAGAACATTCCATTCTGTAGCACGTGTTTTACCGGCTTCATTGCCACACCAGCGAATGTCCTCTTTACCGAAAATGACCGCCTGCGGAGCCAACGTTTTAATCAGTTTTTTCCAAGCTTGGTAATTATACTTTTGGCCTCCCTTTGTTTTGGGGTGTGCACCATCAAACCACACTTCGTGAATAGGGCCATATTCGGTTAGTAACTCAAACAGCTGATTCAGAAAATATTCATTATAGTCGTCTACCTCAAACTGAAAGGTCGTTTTATTTTTAAAGGGGCGACCTGTTACCTGGCGCGGAATAGTCCGTTTGGTATATTTACTGAGGTTGCCATATAAGCCTTCGGGATTTTCAATTTGATACAGATCTGCAGGGGAGAGGTATACACCTACTTTTAAACCGTATTTTTGGCAGGATGTCACAAGCTCTTTTAAAACATCGCCTTTACCTTGTTGAAAGAGTGTAGACATGATGCCGTGTTTGGTATAACGACTTTGCCATAAAACAAATCCGTCATGGTGTTTAACAGTGAGAATGACCATCTTCATTCCGGCGGCTTTCATGGCTTCACACCATTGGTCTGTATGTAATTCCTTCAAGTCAACTATTTTAGGGTCTTCTTTTCCGCTGCCCCATTCCATGCGGGTAAAGGTGTTGGGACCGAAGTGGATGAAAGCAATAAATTCATTGCGTAAGGCGCTATATTGATTAGCGGTGGGAACTACATGTGCTGCTTTCTGAATGATCGTTTCGTTGGAATCTCCTTCCTCGACTTTTATAGTTCTTTGTACAGGCATAAGTGTGCCTGTCTCTTGGGCAATCCCATGCTGTATGAGGGTAAATAATAAGGGTGCTAAAAGAAATTTTTTATTCATTTTCGGATATGGATTGGCAAAATAAATTTAATGAGCTTATACTTTTGATGTTGGTTTATTGATGTGCCGTGCTGATATGTAGGGTACAACTTCCTGATTTGCCATGAGACCGGATTCGTCATTATAGCCTAAATCTATCGGAGACTTGCCCTGCCAATGGCTAGTTTTCCCTTGTATTTTAATGTTCGACGTTGTTGGATCTATCTCTAAGATAGTGAACAGCGAATTCTGATAAGGAAAGGTATAGGCTATCCAGGGATGTTCTTTATGAACAGCCTCTGAGTAGCTGTTATGTTTAAATCTTTCGCCTGCCCAAAAATAAGATGCAGAATTTATATGTACATAGGTAACGCCTTCAATGGTGACCGAAGCATCTATATGGGTATGTCCGTTTATGGCCAATAATATTTTATCTGAAGCAGTTGACAGTATTTCCTGCACTTCGCGCGCATTGTCTATCGCTCCGGGACCAGCAAGCGGTTGATGTGATACAATAATAATGGGCTCTCGTATGGTGGTTAGTTGCTCTTTTAGCCAGGCTACCTGTTCGGGATTTATATAGGAAGGATACCCCCCTTTATAGGTTGGTGAACCTTTATCATTACCATCAAGTATGATAAAGCAAACACCATTAACCTGTTTGGTGTAATAGCGTGCGGGCATGCCCCAATGTTCAATACATTCTTCTTTTGTATGATTATTGTCTGTATCATGGTTGCCAATGACATGTAAATGCGTTTCATGCGCCTGATTAAATAGCGAGATCAGTTCTGCATTTTTTTGGGAAGGATAGGCGAAGTCGCCCAATTGCATAAGGGCATCGGGCTTCGCTTTTGCCATTTCCGTTAGGAATTCTTCCAATCGTGCTGGTGCATCATGCATAATGTCATGATGTAAATCGGTAATCAAGCCAATTTTAACTTTTCTCTTAAACGTTTTTGGTAGTTTACCGAAAGCGATGGGCATCTGTAGGGCCATGCAAAGGCCGATGCCCTGTTGAATAAAGGTTCTCCGTTTCATTTACTGAATTAGGTTGGTTTCTGATTTTTTGTTCATAAGCTTCTATCAAAGAAAAATACACATAATTTTCTTTGCAGCTTCTAAGTGTTGTGGATGGAATTGGTTTTTAAATATAGACGTTACTTTTCGGATTTCACAGTATATGTTAACATAATTGTCAAACTAGCTAATAAAGTTTTAACGCCTATCTTTTTTTCTTTCGTTCTTTGGAAACAAACAAAATCTTTTGAAAAACGGGTGTTTTGCAGTATCTTAGATATGAAAAGCCTGAATGATTGAGAACCAAGATTAAAAACCATAAAAAGGGACATGAACATATTCCGGAATAAAAAGCTGCTTGTTGTGTTGGTGGTTGTTTTAACGATATTGGTAGCGGTATTTGCTTTTCCGCACGAAGAACCGATTGATTTCAATACGCAAGTAAAGCCTATTATCAATAAAAAATGTATATCATGCCATGGTGGTGTGAAACAGCAGGGGGGATTTAGTCTGTTATTCAAAGAGGAGGCTATGGCGGCAACCAATAGTGGTAAACCGGCAATTATTCCTGGAAATCCAGGTGATAGCGAATTTATAAAGCGTCTATCTGCAAAGGATCCAGAAGAACGAATGCCTTATAAACACGAACCGCTAAGTGAAGAAGAGATCGCTATCTTTAAGAAATGGATAAAGCAGGGCGCGAAATGGGGCAATCATTGGGCTTATTTACCTGTAAAAGAAGTACCAATTCCTTCAGAAGGGGCAGAATGGTCGCAAACCGATGTTGATCCTTTTATTTACGAGAAATTGAAGGAAGCTAAATTAACACCATCAACTGAAGCAGATAAAGCTACATTGTTGAGACGATTGAGTTTAGATCTGATTGGCATGGCTCCCCCAATTGAGCTCGCTAAACAGTATCTGGATGGAGCCCATCCGGATCAGGACTATGAAAATTTGGTGGATACTTTATTGGCCTCACCTGCTTTTGGAGAAAAATGGGCATCGATGTGGCTTGATGTGGCACGTTATGCCGACACGAAAGGCTATGAATCTGATGGCGAACGAAATATATGGAAGTACCGTGATTGGGTTATCCGTGCATTTAATGAAGATAAACCTTACGATGAATTTATTAAGGAACAGATTGCAGGTGATTTTTATGTAAACCCTACTGACGAACAATATATCGCGACGGCTTTTCATCGCAATACAATGACGAATGATGAGGGAGGTACCAGTAATGAAGAGTTTCGCGTGTCGGCCGTAATTGATCGGGTAAATACAACTTGGGAGGGTTTGTTGAGCACTACTTTTGCTTGTGTACAATGCCATAGCCATCCCTACGATCCGGTAAAGCATGATGAGTATTATAAGTTTATGGCCTATTTTAATAATACAAGGGATGAAGATTTGGCCAGCGAATACCCGTTACTGAAGCAGTATGATCCCGTTATGGAAGGGAAACTAGGGCAGTTGACTGCTTGGTTAAAGGAGAATGTTTCGGAAGCAAAATCAAGGGCGGTGTATAAATTTTTGAAAACAGGGCAACCAACAATCAACTCTACTACTACCGATAGTTTACGTAATGCGGTGATTGGTAATAATAACATTGCACTTTTTTTTCGGAACAATGGGGTTGCAAGGATTGCAGCGGTAGACCTGAATGGGGTTGACCAAATGCTCTATCATTTCGCTTCAAAGAGTCGTGGTGGCAAGATGCAATTGCATTTGGATAGTGCCAATGGCCCTGTTATTGGCAATTGGGCTGTACCGGGGAAAGATGGTTACCAGATCCAGGCGGTCGATGTGACGTCCCAACAAGGAATTCATGATCTCTATATCACCTATCAAAACCCAACAATAAAGGGCAACGAAAACGTGTTAGTATCTTTTGACTGGTTCTATTTTACGAATCAATTTCCTGGAAAGGGTAAACCTGATTACGAAAAACAGAAGGAGATTTTCTGGACGCTTCTGCAAGCACCGGCTAGTACAACGCCCGTAATGGTTGAAAATCCATCTAATCGCCTTCGTAAAACCTTTGTTTTTGAAAGAGGTGCTTGGACTTCGCCCGGCAAGGAGGTGGAGGCAGATGTACCTGCAGCTTTTAAATATGCAATGCCTAAAGGTGCTCCGAAGAATAGAATGGGATTGGCCATGTGGTTAACCGACAAACGAAACCCACTGCTTTCCAGAACGATGGTGAATCGTGTGTGGGAGCAGCTGTTCGGAACTGGTATTGTTGAAACCTTGGAGGACATGGGTACGCAAGGTATGGATCCCACACATAGGGAGCTTTTGGATCATTTGTCGTGGCAGTTTATGCATGATTATCAATGGAGCGTGAAGACCTTAATTAAGGAGATGGTCATGAGTGCTACTTATCGACAAGATTCCCGTCTGAGCGAGGAGCTTAAACAGAAAGATTTGTTTAATAAATTTTATGCCCGTGGACCAAGGATACGATTGAGCGCCGAACAGTTACGTGATCAGTTTTTATCGGTCAGTATGGCGCTTAGCCCCACAATGTACGGTAAAGGCGTTATGCCTTGGCAACCGGAGGGAATTTGGAACTCCCCCTATAATAGTGCAAAATGGCAAAATGCAACTGGTGAAGACCGTTATCGAAGAGCTATTTATACGTATTGGAAACGATCGGCACCATATCCTTCTATGATTAATTTTGATGGGGCACAAAGAGTGGTCTGTAGTCCGCGGCGAATTCGTACCAATACACCGCTGCAAGCCTTGGTGACCTTAAATGATTCGGCATACATAGATCTTGCGAGACATTTCGTAAATCGAATGCAGGATGAAGGAGGAGAGCAGGTAGAGCAACAAATTGCTAAGGGCTACGAATGGATGATGTATAAACCCATCCCAAAGGCGAAACTACAAATTTTCTCCAATTTATATCAAACCGCCCTGAACGATTATAAAGCGCATCCCGACCGTGTAGATAGCTTGTTGCGGGATGATAAAGAAAATGGTGCACAGCGTGCCGCTTTGTTGGTGGTGGCCAATACGTTGTTCAATCTAGATGAGGTAGTTACCAAAAATTAGTGTTATGACCCGAGAAGAACTGAATTTACGACGCTTGATGAAAGAAGCGAACCATACCCAATTGAATGCCTATACACGCCGCCACTTTTTGAAGGAAAGTGCAATGGGATTGGGCGCACTTGCTTTTGGATCATTGTTGGGAAGCTGTGGTTCTAAGCCGAATGAACCGAAACAGATTGTATTCGATCCGGCACATCCACTTTTACCTAAGTCACCTCCCTTTTTGGGAAAGGCTAAAAGTGTGATTTACTTACACATGGCGGGCGCCCCCTCGCAGTTGGAACTGTTTGATTACAAACCGGAGCTGGAGAAGATGAGCGGACAGGATTGTCCGGAGTCGCTATTGAAAGGAAAGAAGTTTGCTTTTATCACCGGTGTTCCGAAAATGCTGGGGCCGCAAGCGAAGTTTGCTCAACATGGCCAAAGTAGGGCCTGGGTAAGTGATAACCTTCCTCACTTTTCGACGATGGTGGACGAGGTAACCTTTCTAAAGGCGGTAACAACAGACCAGTTTAATCATGCGCCTGCCCAATTACTCATGCATACGGGTAGCGCACGTCTAGGCAAGCCAAGTATGGGTAGTTGGGTCACCTACGGCTTGGGAACCGAAAATCAGAATTTGCCTGGTTTTGTGGTGCTTACCAGTGGTGGTAGTTTTCCGGACGCAGGGAAAAGTATTTGGGGCAGTGGTTTCTTGCCTTCTGTTTACCAAGGTGTTCAATGTAGGAGTGAAGGAGATCCTGTACTATTCATAAAAGATCCAAATGGCATGGAACGGGATTTACGAAAAGCGACCATTGATGCGATCAATGCAGCTAATGAGCAGGAATATGCTTATTATAATGACCCGGAGATCCTCTCGCGGATATCGCAATATGAAATGGCTTTTCGCATGCAGGTAGCAGCACCTGAGGTGATGAATATTGATAACGAACCGCAATATATTCATGATATGTATGGAACGCAGCCCGGAAAAGCTTGCTTTGCCAATAATGTATTGCTGGCCCGCAAACTTGTGGAGAAGGGGGTTCGTTTTGTGCAGCTTTTTGATTGGGGGTGGGACGCGCACGGCGATGGACCGCAGAATTCGTTGAATATTGGTCTAAAGAATAAATGCCGTAGTACCGATAAGCCTATTACTGCCCTGTTACTCGATCTAAAGCAACGTGGACTTCTGGAAGACACCTTAGTTGTTTGGGGAGGTGAATTTGGGAGGACACCCATGTTGGAAAACAGAAACGGGGTGAAAAGTCCTTATAATGGCCGTGATCACCATACAGAAGCATTTACGATGTGGATGGCCGGTGGTGGTATAAAAAAAGGCTTTACCTATGGTGAAACGGATGAAATTGGCTATAGTGCCGTTAGCGGGAAGGTGGAGGCCTTCGATATTCAAGCAACTATTTTAAACCAGTTGGGTTTTAATCATGAAAAATTTACTTACGACTTTCAAGGCAGGCCTTTCCGATTAACGGATGTATTTGGGAAGGTAATCCATGATATTATTGCTTAACAAAATTAAATGAGAACCTAAGATGGCGCATAACCGACGACATTTCTTAAAGGCGGCAACTGCCGGCTTATTTTTACCTATGGAAAGCCTTTTAACTGATTTACATATGCCGATCCTCTCAAGTGTTGGTTATTCGCTTACCTTTATGGCCACAGATTGGGGTTTTCAAGGAAGTGTTGAAGCTTTTTGTGCGGCGGCAAAGAAAGATGGTTACGACGGCATCGAAGTATGGTGGCCCGGTAATATCGACGCTCAAAAGGCTTTATTTTCAGCGCTTGAGCAACACGGATTACAGGTCGGCCTAATGTGCGGTGGTGCCGGTTCCGATGCTGAACGACACCTGACCGGTTTTGTCCAACAAATTGATGCTGCCTCCAGCAACACTTATCAAAGGCCGCTTTATATTAACTGCCATTCGGGTAAGGATTATTTTACCTTCGCTGAAAACGCAGCCTTTATTGACTACACCGTGAAAAAGTCGAAAGAAACAAAGATTCCGATCTATCACGAAACCCATCGCGGTCGCATGTTGTTTGCTGCTCCTGTTGCACGACAATTTATCGAAAAGCATCCCGATTTGCGTCTTACATTAGATATTTCGCATTGGTGCGTAGTGCATGAAAGTTTACTGGAAGACCAGGAGGAGACGGTTAAGCTGGCACTCGCCCGAGCAGACCATATTCATACTCGTATTGGACATGCCGAAGGCCCGCAAGTGAATGATCCACGGGCGCCTGAATGGAAACGTACGCTAGAAGCGCATCTTCATTGGTGGGACCAAATTGTAGCGCGAAAGAAACAGAGCGGCGAACCCATGACCATGCTCGCCGAATTTGGACCTCCAGATTACCTACCTACCTTACCCTATACGCGGCAACCCTTGGCCGATCAATGGGCAATCAATGTTTATATGATGCAATTACTTCGAAAAAGATACCAATAGGCAGATGCAGCTTCTTAAAATTTCACAATTCTTAGGGCATTTTCATCCGGTTCTTGTGCACTTGCCAATCGGTATATTGGTGCTTGGTGGGCTATTTCATTTACTGAGCGCAAGCAATAGATACGCTTTTCTCTACCCAGCTGTTCGTATTACCTATTTATTGGGTGCGATTGGAGCCATTGTATCTTGTATTAGTGGCTATTTGCTCTCGCAAACGAGTGATTATGATGCAAAACTGGTAGGTTTACACCAGTGGTTGGGCATTGGCGTCGCCATGGTGGCTCTGTTGCTTTATGTACTGCTAACACTTCGTGTAAATGAGCTGCTTTTGCGTTTGCTGACTGTGGTGGTACTAATTAGTATCACGATTACAGGGCATTACGGAGGATCACTTACCCATGGTTCGGATTATCTGTTCACAGCCTTGACAGCAGACGTTTCCAGCGGCGTGGCCATACCTCCTGTGGCCAATATACAACAAGCAAAAGCATACCCGCAGCTCGTTGAACCCTTGCTTAAGAATCGATGCTATAGCTGCCATGGCGCCGAGAAGCAAAAAGGTAAACTTCGGTTAGATAGTAAGGATTTCATGATAAAAGGCGGAGAGGGAGGACCGTCACTTGTGGAAGGGAAGGCCGATGAGAGTGAGCTTATTAAGCGCCTGTTATTGCCTTTAGATAATGATGATCATATGCCGCCGAAGGAGAAGCCACAGCTTAGTCAAGAAGAAATTGCACTGTTGAAATGGTGGGTCAATCAAGGTGCTGATACCCATAAAACTGTTATGGATCTGAAGCCGACGCCGGAAATGAGCGCCATACTTCCTCTTTTCCAGTCGGGTGCCGTTAAACCAAAGGAAACAAAAAGCAGCCTGCTGGATAAAGAAGTGGAAGCAGCAGCAACTGAAGCCTTGAAAAAATTGAAAGATGCCGGCGTTGTGGTGCTGCCCATACATCAAACAAGTAATTATCTATCGGTAAATTTCGTTACAACAGATGTGACACCCGCTTTACTGGATGAACTTAAAAAATTAGATAAACAATTAGTTTATCTAGAACTAGCTTATACATCTCTAAACGATGAGGGTATGAAAACATTATCATCACTTAAAAATTTACTGCAGCTTAATTTGAGAGGAACGGCTATTACAGATAAGGGACTCGCTCACTTGAAAGACTTAAAACAATTGACTTTGCTTAATTTGGTTGAAACGAAGGTGAGTGCACAGGGTATAGCCCAATTAAAGGATTTTAAGAACCTAAAAAGTATTTATCTTTATAAAACGGGTGTCGATAAACAGGGACTGACATCTTTGAAGACCGTGTTTCCTAATAGCTCGCTTGATACCGGGGGATACCGTGTACCTACGTTAGCTAGCGACACTACAGTTGTTAAGGTACCTTAAATAACAATGAAATTATCCAATACGCTGTACTGATTTCGGACTGGTGCCATTATACTTTTTATATATTTTATTAAAATGGCTAGCGTCCGTGAAACCTAATCTGCTAGCTATCTCATTCACGTTATACCTGCCATTTTTTAATAATTGATCTGCCACTTTCAGCTTCGTTTGGATAATATGTTGTTGTATGGATAAACCGCTATGCTTTTTTACATAGATACTGATATAATTGGCTGACATCGCAAAGTGTTTAGCAATATGCTCCACGCGCATTTTTTCTGCATCCAAGGCATGAAGTCGTGTATAACTTAGAATCTGACTTAGTTTGTCTAATTCCGTGTTAATGGGACATTGCTCGCCAAATTGTGTGGTAGCTTGCGCTTTGGCAATCATCATCATTACTGCACCAAAAAGTTCAAGTAGCAGTTCACGGCTATATGAACATTTATTAGAAAATTCAGATAATAGGATTTGTAATAAGTTCTTCAACTTCTCTCTGTCGCTATTATCTGTTATTAGGTCTCCATTCGCCATAGAGGGAGCTTGTAGTAATGTTTTGACAATATTGAGCCACTTGGCTGTTTTGCTTCCTTCGAGCTTCTCTATGAATAATTGTTCTGTGAACTTCATAAATATGAATTGAGAGGGCGCCGCTATTTCAAAAGAATGAGCATCTTCTGGCCGTAGCAAAAACACATCTCCCGGACTGTATGGAATCAATGCATCATTCAGTATATGGTTACCACTACCTTGCTCTACAAAAATTAGTTCGTAAAAATTGTGATTATGTTTAGTAAATTCCCAGGTATCGCTATGGTACCGGAATATATTTAATGAATGATAGCTATTGAATCTTTCCATTGTAAACAATATATTTTTACAAACATACAATGAAATGATACCATACTTTATCGTGTGTTAGTCATAATTTTGTTTAAATGATTTTAGATGAATGGTACATCATGAACATGTTTGCCATATCACATTTTATTAGATAAAGGAGAATTTATTATGAAAGCAATAGGATTTAAAACTTCATTACCCATAACTGATAACGACAGCTTTATCGAATTTGAAACAGCAAAACCAATACCCGCCGGCCGGGATCTTTTAGTAAAGATCGCTGCGGTTTCTGTGAATCCCGTCGATTTTAAAATACGTCAAAACAGTGCTAAAGATATGGTTTTAGCATCTCCGAAGATTATCGGATGGGATGCTGTAGGGGTGGTGGAAGCAGTGGGAGAGGAAGTTAGTTTGTTTAAGATAGGCGATGAAGTATATTATGCTGGTGACATTACACGATCGGGAAGCGATGCCGAATACCAGCTTATTGACGAGCGTATTGTTGGTGAAAAACCAAAACCGTTAAGTATCGAAGAAGCTGCTGCTATGCCACTTACGGTACTTACTGCTTGGGAGATTATGTTCGATCGTCTTCGAATCAATGAGAAAGACAGAGGAAAATCCATTTTGATAATTGGGGGAGCTGGCGGCGTCGGATCAATCGCCATACAGATTGCCAAAAAAGTAGCGGGTCTTACCGTGATTACTACAGCATCAAGACCAGAAAGTGTAGCGTGGTGCGAGCAACAGGGTGCAGATTATGTGGTTAATCATAAAGATCTATTAAATGAAATACGTAAGGCTGGTTTTCGGTATGTAGATTTTATACTTGATTTTGTTGATACTAATTTATATTGGGATAGCATGGTAGAATTGATCAAACCACAGGGACACATTGCCTCCATTACAGGATCTTCCACACCGGTGATGCTCAATAAGCTTAAGAATAAGAGTGCAAGTTTCTCTTGGGAACTGATGTATACCCGTTCGACTTTTCAAACAGACGATCTAATTGAACAGCACTATATTTTAAATAAAGTAGCGGAGCTACTCGGTGACGGTACATTGAAAACAACGTTGAAAGAAACGCTTTCGGGCTTCACAGTTGATAATTTCAAAAGAGCACACCAGCAATTGGAAAGCGGAAAAACGATTGGAAAAATTGTAATAAAGTTTTAGATGGAAAATAATAAAGCATTGGCCTATCTATTTTTAAGGTTAGGTATAGGCATCAGTTTTTTGGGACATGGTATTGTTCGATTGTCAAAAATCCCGGCATTCCGTAGTTGGATGATCGGCTTGTTTAACACCTCACTCATGCCAGAGATATTTGCATATTGGTTTGCTTCGGTATTACCCTTTGTAGAATTACTGTTGGGTATACTGCTCATTATTGGTTGGCACACGAGGGTAGCCTATATCTTGGGCTCTGCGGTTATTTGTACATTAATATTTGGATCCTGTCTTATTGAAAACTGGGAAGCTGTTGCTTTCCAGTTAATATATGGGCTGTTGTTCTTCATCCTATTGTTTTACATGGAATACAATAAATATGCCCTTGAAAAATCTTTCAGTGGTAGAAAGGAATAAAAACAAAGAACCTGTATGATAATCATGATACAGGTTCTTTATATTAATCAGGTAATGTTTTGTTGTCAATATTAGTTAACACCTGTTCTGGTATCCCACCACATTTGTTGGCCCCAAACATAATCTTTTACATTGGTTAACGGTACATCTAGATTTTCTTTATTGAATAGATATTCATTGTTCGGATAGGGGAGCCGGAAAGGCTGATCATTGTGGGCATCCCCATATATAGAATTCAATGAAGGGTAGTTTGTTGAAGGTATGCCTGTTCGACGATATAACGCCCAAGCCTCGAAATTATCTTTGAAAAGTGCTACCCACTCGTCCCACCAGATACGCTCTTTTGTATTATCCCATTTACCTTTTCCAGCCAGATAGGCATCAGTGGCGGTTTGGTTAATGCCGTTATCTTCCATGGATAATCGTACGGCTTTTTCGTATGCCTCTTGCGCACTGATACCAACGGAATACCCTAACATCGCCGCTTCTGCCATGATATAATAACTTTCGCAGGATTTAAAGAAGGGTGTAAAGCCCGCAGCATTATTCATATATCGATCTCCTATATAAGAAATACGGGTTAATACTGGTGGAGGGGTTTTTGCACCATTCTGATAACCACGATATTCGCCATCTGACGCAGTATTGGCCACACTGGCGATACGGGGATCTTCCATTTCTTTTAGATGATCAATAAAGATATCGGCCATACCAAAATTGTTTACACGTGAATCTCCTGTATATCCTGTTTCATACCATGGTTCATAATAAGGTGCCGCACCAGGCCAATATAGGTAGCAATTCTCTGCATTCGAAGTAATTACGGGATATTTATCAGGCTGGGTGCAAATTTCTTCGATCGTGCTTTTGGCCATTTCGGGAGAAACACCAGCTATATGGATGGCCATCCGAAGTCGTAGCGAATTGCAAAAACGCTGCCATTTCTCCATGTCGCCCCGATAAATGAAATCTCCTTCTCCAACTTCATCGGTGCCGAAACCAGCTGCCATTTCATCGGCAATCGTTTTTAAACTAGTCATCACTGCAGGATAAATATCTTCTTGTTTGTCGTATTTTGCTTTTAGTATTCCACCCTCTTCTTCCCCTCCCTGAAGTGCTTCTGAATAGGGCACATCACGCCAGCCATCTATTAAATACTGCCACATATAGCATTGCCATAATCGGGCAACCAAACGAATGTTTTTGTAGGCGTCCGCAGCTTCTTCCGTTTTGGCCAGCAGATCCTTTAATTGTGTGTTGTTATAATAACACGCATACCAACGATTACCATAAGTATTGTTGGTAGGTACAAGTCCGCCCATATAATCCAAATACTGTATCTTAACGATATACCCGGCAAAAGTGCCATACCCATCAATATCACCTCCAAATTGTTCTCCGGAATTCCGTAAGACGTTTGCTAACATATTTGTTGGCGGTACGTCCGGTAGTGCATCTGGATCCGTGTTAACTTCGTCAAAAGTCCTGGAGCATCCACTTATCGCTGCAAATAAAGCAACAATAGCTATTGTCATCAATCTATTTTTTATTTTCATGATTTTCTTTATTAAAATGTAACCCCTAACTTCAATCCAAAACTACGGGATGTAGGTACAGACGCCTGTTCAAAGCCTACACCGCGACTATCGCTCGACACACCTCCTGTTTCAGGATCAAGGCGCATGGTATTTGATTTATGTACCCAGAGTAAGGCCAAATTTGATCCAATGAGTGATATATTAGCTCGTTTAATACCTTTAAAGCGTTGTAGATATTTCTGTGGAACCGTGTAAGTAATAGATGCTTCTCTTAACTTTAAAAAGGATCCATCAAACACATACATTTGGTCAATGCCGCCAGATTCATACCAAGTTTGAGCATCCGTAGCGATGGTGTTTTCTACCCAGGAGCCGTCTGCTGCTTGCATGGCAAAGCGTTCTTCAGGCATTACATCTACACCGGCAACGATTGCCCGTTCGCGTACACCGTTTTCAGCGGTAATTTCTGCAGTTCCCGCTACATAGCTATGGCTCATGGTTTGCGACCAGATATCGCCTCCTTTACGCATATCCAGCATAAAGCCGAAAGAAAAGTCTTTAACGGTAAAATCGTTACGCCAGCTTAGTAAGAAGTCTGGATTGATATTTCCCAAATTCTGACTTGCTTTACTTCTGACTAAACCATCGGAAGTTACTTTGATGGCACCTGCCATTGGACCGTCCTCCACGCGATCATATCCAGGACCAACCAACATTCCCCAGGGTTCACCGGCTCTAGCCATTGTAGCAATACCCCAAGTCCAGCCAATTTGATAATCGTTAACACCTAATTGTGGATACAGCTCGATTACTTTACTTTGATTTTTGGCGAAATTGACTGTGCTTCGCCAATTTAAACCAGTCTCTTTTTTAATAATATCACCATACACCATTATCTCAACACCCTTGTTTTGTATCTCGCCGGCGTTTAAAACCATCCTATTAAACCCTACAACATTGGAAGTACTCACACTCAAAATCTGATCCGTTGTTTTTTTGTAGTAGTAGGTGAAATCTGCGTGTAAGCGATTATTTAAAAAACCTAGTTCCGTTCCTACCTCCCAAGTAGCAGTGTTCTCGGGCGTTAAATTTCTGTTTGGATAGGTCATACTTTTGTACATCTGCGCTACACCACCAAAAGAATTGGTTTGGGCATAATAATACAACTGATTCTGATAAGCGTCCGTTCCAGCACCTATCTCAGCCCAGCTAGCCCGTAATTTCCAAAAGGATAAAGCTGTTCCGCTTAAACTCGGGAAACTTGTTGTTGGTAACCAACTTAAACTAATCGAAGGATAGAAAAAATCGTCTTTAACAGTTGAACTCCAATCATTACGCAGGCTGGCGTCTAAGTATAGTTGATCTCTCCATCCCAAAGATCCTGAAGCATACACAGAATTGGACCGGACGTGGGTGTGATCCATTTCGGTAATGGCATCTCCTTTTTTATTAGCAATGGTATAGACTCCCAACACCGTTAATGCGTCGGCCCCCTGCATTGTTCTTGACCATTTTGCGTCTCGATAGTTGACCCCTGCCATAGCAAATACGCTGAAATCCTTTAGCTGTTTATTGAAAGATGTAATAAAATCAAGGTTTAACTCCGTGTTATCCTGTTTAATGTCTCTGAACATTCCCTCCCGATAAGAGGTATTATAATAATTCTTTTCCAATGCTTTTGACCCGTAGTAATCAAAACCCATTCTACCTTCGAATTTTAAAAATTCAAAAGGTTGATAATACATCGATGTTTTTCCAAAAAAACGATCTCGCTGGAAGCTATTAGTATTTTTATATACATTAAAAAAAGGATTGATATGGTAACTTTGATTCCAATTATAATAGGTATAATCGCCTTTTTCATCCCGCTGATCCCAGTTGGCTTTTAAGCTGGCCATATCAACCTGACGACCGGACCAAATGAACCCATTGATTGGGTTATTTCCATCGTAACCTTGGTTTAATAAATTATCACTCTCGGTTCTTGAATAATTTCCCATCACGTCATAAGAAACCTTATCGCTAATGTTTGTGTTATTATTCAATTGTAGACCGTACCTTCGTTGGTCCGTATTTGGAACAGTACCTTGCTGGTCTCTGTACGACATTGATACACGAGTACTTGATTTATCCGTACGGGAAAGTAATGATACATTATGATTCATCGAATAGCCGGTACGCAAAAATTCCCTCACATTATTTGGATGCGAAATCCAGTCGGTTGCCTGACGCACCCCATCAATTACCGGACTATCAAACTGGGGTAATTTTAAGCCCATATCCAGACGAGGGCCCCAAGATTCATCAAAACCATCATTGACACTGTTTTCATCATTTCCAGTACCATCCACATACCTAAAGCTCTTTTGAGCGGCATAATCCTGATAGCTTAAACCGTCTTCATCCAGTCCATAATGATATTCATCACCATCATGCCCTTGTCCATATAAATTTTGTAGTTTTGGGTAAGTGTAAGCTCGATCTATAGTGAAATTGCCGTCATAAGCTATACTTACTCCATTATTGGCATTTTTTCCAGATTTGGTGGTAATTAAAATAACACCATTTCCAGCACGCATACCATAGAGTGCCGCGGAACCTCCCTTTAATACTGTTATCGTTTCGATATCTTCTGGATTGATATCATTTAAACCCGAACCATAATCGACGCCTTTATAGGTATTATCCCCTGAACGCTGACTATCACCGTTAATCGGCACCCCATCTACTACGATAAGTGGTTGTTGATCGGATTTCAATGACGAGTTCCCGCGGATCGAAATACGCGAAGAAGCGCCTACGGTTCCACCAAACTGATTCACTTGAACGCCTGCCACTTTCCCAGAAAGGGATCCCGTGACGCTTAGTTGTCCTGCTTTTGTGAGGTCTTCAGATTTCACTTCTTGAAGTGCATATCCTAGGGATTTCCGTTCCCTGGATATACCCAAGGCCGTTACCACCACTTCATCAAGCGATTCAGCATTATCACTCAAAACGATTTGCAGCGTTGTTTGCTTAGAAATCGGAAGCTGTTGTTTTTCATACCCGATAGCGGATACGTTAAGTAGGCTAGGCCCATCGTAAGTAATGGAGAACTCTCCATTAGGCCCTGTAGAGGTGCCTTTGCCATTTTCTAGGGTGATCGAAACCCCTGGGATTGGTTTTTTTTCTTTATCTACAACCGTTCCACGCAAAACAGTTTGTGCGTAGAGGACAGTAGATAAGAAAAAACTAGAAACCAAAAGAGTAATGGTTCTTTTTTTCATGTTGTTTAGTTTTTTGTTGAATTGGGTTGATGTTCTTTAATTTTTTGAAAAGTTTTAATCAAATTTATCGTTCTGTTGTTGCTGTTTGTTGTCGGATTTTATCTTAATCTTGCCTTATTTTAACCTGTTTTTAATTTTATTTTAATTTAGATATGATAATTATGCTGTTTAATGCGCTAATCTAACTGAATCCAATACGTAGTTGCAAACGCTAAAATCATGTTGTGCATTTTCTCATTCAAATGGTCTATTGGCGTTGATAAATAAATTAAGATAAAAAAGTCTTTTATTGTTTATCTTTTATATATTTGCTTATATATTGAATGTGTAGAGTGGTGGGCATTTACTTTTTTGAAGTGCATAAACATCCTCTTTATTGATTTTTATCATGGGCGTTTTTTCCAAAACCTGCGAGTATGCGATGAGGGCAGTGTTTTACATTGCGAGCAGTACCATTTCTGGCAACAGGGTTGGCATAAAAGAAATTGCATCAAAAATAGATTCGCCTGAGTATTTTTTAGCTAAAATATTACAAGACCTGAGTAGAAAAGGACTGATCAGTTCCGTAAAAGGGCCTAACGGCGGCTTTTATATAGAGGGTGAAGCATTGAACAGGCCCTTGGCCGATATTGTAACAGCCGTTGATGGAGATGAGATTTTCAATGGCTGTGGAATGGGGCTTGCACATTGTTCTGAAACCAATCCCTGCCCACTGCACCATGAGTTTAAGAAGGTGCGTAATCAGATTACTCATATGTTAACCATTACTACGATTGGACAGTTCAATAAGGAGCTAGGTAACGGTTTGATTAGCCTGAAAAAGAGCTGATTTTTTTATAATAATAAAAGATAAAAAGGTATTAATATATTTAAATAACATACATACATTTTAAACAATAATAGCAATGAAAACAGAACAGAAAGATCTCATTAAGGCAACCGTTCCCATTTTAAAAGAACATGGCGTTTTATTGACTACTCATTTTTATAATCGCATGTTTTCCCATAATCCCGAGTTGAAAAATATGTTCAACATGGGCAATCAGCAAAATAAAAAACAACAGACTGCTTTAGCAATGGCCGTTCTTGCCTATGCAGAAAATATCGAAAATCCTTCTGCATTATTTCCAGTAGTGGATAGTATTGGACATAAACACACGAGTCTTGATATCAGACCGGAACATTATCAGATAGTGGGCAAACATTTAATAGCGTCTATTGCAGAGGTGCTTGGAGACGCCGCTTTACCCGAAATTCTAGACGCATGGTCGGCCGCTTATAGTCAATTAGCACAGCTAATGTCAGGACATGAAGCTTCATTGTACAGTAATCAGGTAAAAAAGACTGGCGGGTGGACCGGATGGCGTCCTTTCTTAGTGAAGGATAAGACAGAAGAGTCTGCAGAGATAACATCTTTTTATTTATATCCAACTGATGGCGGAGCGGTTGCAGATTTCACACCTGGGCAGTACATTAGCGTGCGATTATTCCTTCCGGAACTAAATTTGTTGCAACCAAGGCAATACAGTCTTTCTAATACGCCTAATGGAACCTATTATCGCATTTCTGTAAAAAAAGAAAAAGGAAGTGTACATCCTGATGGTATTATCAGTAATAGGTTGCATGATACCATAAAGGTGGGTGATGTAATAGATGTTTCGGCGCCTGCAGGAAATTTTGTACTAAATGTGACGGTAGATACCCCCGTTGTATTTATAAGTGGTGGGGTAGGACAGACTCCTTTGGTTTCTATGTTGGAGACTTTAATAAAACAAGAACATCAGCAGCCTATAACGTGGATACACGGCTGTAGAGGCGAACATGTACATGCATTTAAAGAAACAATAGCTGCTTGGTCAGAAAAAAGTAATCAACTCAATAGCCATATTTTTTATGATGTGCTGGAGTCAGATTCAACTGATTCAAATATACACGAAGGATGGGTGAATTTAGATCTATTGGATGAAACGATATTGCAGGCAAAGACAAAGTATTACATATGTGGTCCGGCTACTTTTATTAGAAAACACTTTGAATTTCTCACAGCTAAGGGGGTCGATAAAAGTACCATTCACTTTGAAGAATTTGGCCCTGCATCATTGCAATTGCATGGCAACTAGCATGTCATTTCATTAGAAATATTGAACGTACAGGTTCTGATAGATCAAGCTCCGTGTTGTTAGATAGCTCTTTTATTGAAGGAACAAAAAGCTTATCTTAACAACCAATGGCAAGAAATTATATACCGTTGATGAAATATAATTAGGAGCTTGATTTATTGATTTTGAAATAAAAATTATATTGATGAAAAACTTTAAGACATTATGTATCCATCCGTTTGATAATAATCAGCGTGATGAAAATGCAGCCACTGTAGCTGTTCATCCAACAACAGCTTATAACTATTTGGACCAGGAAGAGCTGCAATATCCGGGCTTTTATTCTACTTATAATCAGAAAAGGCTTGCAAAAATAATTGCTAAGCTGGAGGAAGGGAATTGGGGGTTGGCATTTAGTTCCGGAATGGCTGCGATCAGCACGGCAATCCTATCAATGGTAAAACAGCACGAACATGTCATTTTTTCGAGGGACTTATATGGCGGTACTTGGCGATTTGCCGAAGAAGAGCTTCCAAAAAGGACCATCTCTTTTGATTATGCGAATAATTCATTTGATAGTTTTAAAGAGCTGATAAGGCCGAATACTAAACTGATTTATTTGGAGACTCCTTCAAATCCTTTATTGCGCCTTGTTCCATTAAAAGAGATTGCAGCTTTTGCACGTAAACATGGGATCATAACGGTTGTTGATAATACTTTTTCTTCACCGATTAATCAACGGCCACTATCATTGGGTATAGATATCGTGGTACACAGTGGCACCAAATATCTTGGCGGTCACAATGATCTCCCTTATGGAGCATTGGCCTCTGGAAATGATACACTTGAAGCTTCTGTGCTGTCTACTGCTAAAATGTACGGTGGGTCTTTATCTCCTTATCAATGCTACCTTGCTGAACGCAGCCTGAAAACACTCGCCATCCGTATTCAGCAACAGAATCAGAATGCATTGAAAATTGCGGAATATTTGAATGGTCACACACTCGTTGATCAAGTGTATTATCCTGGACTTACCTCACATCATGACCATCAACTTGCGTTGGACCAAATGGACGGTTTTGGTGGCATGCTGTCTTTCGAACTTAACATGGAGGCAGATAGGATTTATAAATTCTTAAAAAGTCTTTCGCTCATTCGCCCGGCTTTAAGTTTAGGTGGAGTAGAGAGTCTCATCTGCTCACCGGCTGAAACCTCGCATAAATCGATGTTAGCGCGTGATCGGTTGGAGCTTGGTATTAAGGATAACCTATTAAGACTGTCGGTGGGCATTGAAGATCAGCATGATTTAATTGCCGATCTAAAACTTGCGATGTCCCAAGCTGTGGCGGATTGAGCGCAGAGCGAACCAAATTCCTCCTAATAGCAGAAAAATGGCAGCAGTATAAAGGAACCATCTATTATTGTGTGGTTCTTCAGGCAAAGCATTACTAGATCCTAATAAGATAATACCTGCCCAAGCATTAGGAAGCAAGCTGCTCCGATCGGCTTTGCGAAGCCATTCTTGTTGCGTTTTTTGCAGGGCAATATCTAATGGTATTTGTTTACTGGCCTTGCTTAGGATTTTATGGGAAAAGATATAGGCGTCTTGATCATTTATATCCCACAGCGTGCTGAAAATGCTTGGTACACCAGTGCCCATGAAACCTCGGGATAGACTAAACACGCCTTCGCCTTTATAGGCTTTGCCTATGCCGGTGCGGCAGGCGGAAAGCATGAGTAACTGTGTTCGTACTTGTTGTTGACTAATATCTTTCAACGACAAACTGCTATCAGCCAAGTAAATGGCTGGTTCGGCAGACTTTTGGTCGGCATAAGCATGACTGATCAATTGTACCACTTTAGCCTGTGGCCATTGGTTTTCAAAACTTGATTTCCTTGCTTCTTCATTAGTTAAAAGCGAAGTAGAGTAAAACAATTTCCGATTGGCGTTTAAGGCATTTTCCGATGTAGACAAGCTGGCTAAGCTGCTTTTATAGGGGAAATGTACCGGTGCAACACCCAAAAAGTAAATACCCTCATTTTTTGCGGAGGACCGCCCCGAATTATTTATTAGGACCCTTGCCGAATAGGTATAGCTGAACGCATAGTGATTTACCAAATAGTCCGCTTGCTTTGCAGAAACACTTAATGCTGCAAAAGGAATAATGGCATTGCTAGTAGCAATAATTACGCGGGATGTTAAATAGGGTTTAAGTGGCGCAAATAATAATTGATAAAAGTAGTTAGAGATTTTTAGATATTCAGGGTATTGCTGATTAAGCAAGTGCCTATCACTAAGGAAAGCTGTCAACTGCTGCCCCTGTTTATTATATACATCAAGATCAATCTTTTTTAACAAACTAGTCTTTGGATTAATAACAAGGACATAAACACCATTCTTGCCCTCGTAATAGGAAAGCAAGCTCTGTTGGCCTCGTGCCAAATACGCTCGTACGACTGAAAGTTTTGGTACGTGATTATTATACCTATATTCATAATAACGAGGATAACGTTGTTCTAAACTCTTTACGTATTCGTCCAATGTTGCCTGCGCTTGGAGAAAATCGTTGAGGCGCTCGTTTGTTTCTTCACTATTTTGATAGTAACTTACTTGCATGCGCAATGCAGCTTCCTTTTCGGCTTCTTCTTTCGACAAGAAGCTCTTTGCAGCATTACTGTTGAGTTGATCGAGCAGCAAAACTGCCCGGCTTTTTTCTAAAAAGTAAAAAGCCTTTTCAAGATCATTTAAATGAAAACAGGTTTCAATGGCCCGCTCATACAAGCTGTTTAATTTTTCTCTCCAAAATAGTTTTGTGCCCATACCTTGATGCTGCCAGCGGATATAGTCTACTAAGGTGTCGAGTAGGAGATAAGTGTTTAGGGCGTAATCTAGATGTATTTTATTGTTTTTATCTAAGGATAGTATTTCCGCTTTATCTAAAAGAGGGGTAAAAGCATAGTCTTTTTGGGATAAATTTTTAAGTTGTTGTGCCGTTGGATTTTTAAAAGAATCTGTAGGGTTAAACACTATAGGAAGTAAAATTATTGCCTGTTGCAGATATTCTTGTGCCTTTACAAACTGTCTTAATTTTTTACATTGGGAAGCCTTTATATTCTGCAACCTGGACAGCGCATATTGATCACGATTATATGTTAAAGCTAATTGCTCAAAGCGTTGGGCATTTACTTTGTCATTTAGTAATCCCGAAGTGTAATACAAATCAACATATATTGGTCCAAGCTCGGCATAGTATTCCGTTTTTTTATAAAGTTTCGCTGCTTTCAAAAAATATAATAGTGCAGTATTATAACGTTGTTTTTTAATATTTATATCGCCAACTAATTTATAGTAAATGCCTTTTTCATAATCGGTGGCGTATGATTTAGCTAAATCTAGTAGCTTAGGTAATTTTAACTCTACCTCTCTTACGCTATCCAAAGCGTTTAGATTAATGCACTCCTCGTAAATGTTTTTAGTTAAATTAATGGAATCACCTGCTTGTTTAGCGATGCGTATACCATTTAACGCATATTCTAATCCTCTTTTGTAATCTTGGCTCTCATAGTATAAATGTGCCAGCGCTTGACATGCCAGCGCCGGAATTCCCCATTTATTAGGTTGCTCTAATCCCAATCTGTACGCTTGGTCATAATGCTTAATAGCCAACTCGAAATGGCCTTGTCGAGCTTTATAATATCCCAGATAAAAATGATATTTTGATAAGTAAGATACGGGTGTTCCTTTTGGATACCTAACACTGATCACAATGGCTTCCTCTAATAAAGAGACAGCTTGTTTGGTATTATTAGTAGCAAATAATGCTCCTGCATATAAAAAGAGCAAATTTGTGTAAGTGGTATCGTTCGTTATTTTTTGTTGAATACATTTGTTTTTAAGTTTTTCAAAACCAGCTACTTGATCTTTATAAGGTAAACTTACTAATTCATGAAAATGCTTCCAAACTTCTTGGTTAAAAGAAGTCTGGCATTTACTATGAAGAGTTACAGATAAGAATACCAAAATAAAGATCAGCCGGCGCACTTTATCTATTTCTAATAGTATCAGCTTTAAAGAGAACCAAATTTTTTAATCCGATTTGCTCAATAGTTATAGTGTTTTTGGATATAAAAACGGGATAAATGGGAGGAGGTGGCGGTGGAATGGGTCTGGAACCCATTGGCTTATTGGCAACTTCATCTTCTAATAAATGTGCCCCCGGAGCAGCAATTAAAAAAATATGTTTATTTTTATTCAATTCTTTCACCTCCACAGTAGCGTTCAATGCCCTTTTTCCTAGCAGGTAATTTACTTGCGCCTTTACTTGTTTGGCAGTAATTGCTTCCGAATACTGAAAGATGATCTGATCTTTAACCAGAAATTCGCTGTTTTTTCGGATTAAAGCATTTGGTAGCGTAGTTGTCAGGCTTTTCATAATTTAGGATTTAAGGTTATATTCTTTATTGCAATAATTTCAAGGCTTCTTGTTTTCCTTCCAGATTCTTTTCGATTACCTCATTTAACAGTTTTTTGGCTGCTTCTTGATCGCCCGGTTGATCGCGCAACAAATAGGTAATCGCTTTGTAGTATTTCCCCGGATTACTATAAAGCTGTGTTTTTGCAGCTAATTGCTGAAAATAGGGTAAGGCTTCATCATATTTTTGAAGCTGTAACTGTGCTAAACCAACCACTTTTAGCGCTTCAGCATCCGAAGGGTGCTGAATAAGGTAAATGACGGCTGAAGCAATCGATTCCTTGTATTTTTGCTGATTATAATTCTGTATTGCTCCCTGTAAAGATTGCTCTTCATCGCTCAAATGTAGGGGCAGTTCTTTTAGATTGTTGGCCAAGTAGTTTTCAGCGCGTACGGATAAATCTTTCTGAAAGGAGTTATTGAAATAGAATATGGAAAGGATAATCAGTAATACCGCTGCAGCGATCCCTATCCAACTGTTTCGCGACAAAGTTTTAGATGAATCCTTAGTAAGGGCGCTCCATTGTTGATGTTTCTTCTTTAATAAATCCTCATGGGCTGCTCGTTGTGCCGCCACACGTGCCTGTAGGTAAAAAGCGGTGTCGTCCGCTAAATCCGTATTAGCCGCCAAATCGGACTCAAACTGTTGCTTTTCTGCTCCCGTCAGTTTGGTATTGAAGTAGTGTTCAATCCGCTCTTCCATTTGTCGTTATTGTTAAGTCCTTAACTGTTTGATACGACTTCTTTAGCTTTTCCAGGCAACGAAGCCGGGATGTCTTCGCTACGGCTGCCGACTGATAGCCTAGCTCTATAGCAATTTCCTTATCATGATAACCGTCTCCCCATGCCGATATAATCTGCCGGCAACGATCATCCATCAATTGAATTCTCCTTTTTAGTGCAGCGACTTCATATTTTTCACACAATTGACGTATCGTGTCCTGTTGTCGATCTGGTAACAATTCCAAGTAATGATCTAGCTCTTCTTGGTTTCCTGTTCTTTTTTTATTTGCTTGTATTGCCCTCAAACTGTCAATACATTTATTTCGATAGATATTGTAAACATATGTTTTTAAAGAACTCCGTTGTTCAAATGTGCCTGCATATATATGTTTGATGGTTGCCAGTATTGTGTCTGAATAGGCCATAGCCGCTTCATCTTCCTGTAGTTTATGCTTCCACACAGCCTCTTTTATCAAATAACGGAATTTCAAATAAAGCTTATTTTCCCAAACTTGCCGCTGTGGATAGCCTTGTTGAATGCCTGTTATAAGATCTTCATCGGTTGCTTGTTTAGCAAATGTAAGCCACATGTTTATTAGCTAAATAACTGATTTAAAGTTAATAATAATCTTGATTTAAAAAAAGAATTTTCTTTGCAGCTTTTTTCTTGATTAGCCTTTTTGGTTGAAAATAAGTAATCTGATGCTAACAGCGGTTATCGTATATACTTAGTTGAAAGAATTCACTTATGTTAACTAAGTTTATTTTTCTTATACAAAGGAGGCCGCTCCAAAGGTGAAGTAAATTATCCTCAAAAGTTGGACACTATAGAGTACACTTCAAAAAGACGGCCTCTTTAGTTTAAATGACATGGGTCATTTCCTCACAGGCCTCAGCGCATTTTCGGCAGGCCTCAGCACATTCGCGGCAGTGTTCCATGCCCATTACGGCGTGTTTTTCACATTCTTCGGCGCAGGCTATACAAATTTCAGCGCAGATCTTACATAGTTCCTCGCTGTAATTACTTCTTAAGCTCATAACTTCTGCTGCTGAGCGGCAGATGGCCGCGCATTCCAAATCTAGTTGAATACACCTTTTAAGATGACCAATTTCTTCCTCATTTAAACATGAAATAGCACAATGACTGCACGTCACTGCACAGGCATTACAGGCCTCGATGCAGTGTTGATAATGTTGGCGTAACATAGTTAAACTGTTTAAGGGTTTAAAAAACTATTCATTACTCCGATTTGCCTATATCTGATTTTTTAATTTTGCTGATTTCTTTCTAGAACAATCGCACAGCTTCTCTCTCTAAATTTTAATACATTGGCTTATCCCGTATATAGTCTGGAAGAAGTTCGGGAATTCTAAATAATTCATTCAAGCTTATGCAATAGCGTGAAATAATCGATATAGCACTCATCTGATATTAATATTACATAACAGAAAAAGTTTTGTTTGAAAGAAATGAAAAAGCCGGTTTAACCAGCTTTGATCAAAGAAAGATAATCTATTCTATATAAATAGACTATCTTCTCTGTAGTGAGTAATTTATAAATCTACTGTGATTGCCGGAAAGGATTTGCTTTTAATATGTAGCTGAATTTTTTTATCTGCTGCTTTTTTATAAATGTATATTAACAGGTTGCCTTTGAATAAACAATTAGTAGGTGAGAGGTAGCTTGCTAGATTTTGATGATCGCTGTTTTCCATTCCCCGAAATTCAGCCTGTCCGTCAATTTGAACCTCGATAGTGTCATTTGCTGAATATACGGGATTATTATTTTCATCTACAGCAGTAATCAATATCTCCTTCAGCAGTGCAGATGGGTCAGTTTCTAAATCCTGATAAGTTAGTTTTACAGCCTTTTTTGAAGTTCGTATCTCATCTTTTGCAACTTCCACACCTTGGTTATAAGCTTTTGCTTCTAGCTTCCCTTCCTCAAATGGAATATCCCAATAAATAAAACCCGTGTTCACTATTTTCTTACTCTTTTTTCCAAGTGATTTTCCATTCAAAAAGAGTTCTACTTCCGCCGCATTCGAGAAAGCCGTCACCCGTTGTTGAGCACCAAAGTCCTTACTCCATACAGGATCAGCCTTCTTATGGCTCCAAATACCATTATCGTCACCATGAGGAACAGGCGAAGTTCCGATGTAGACCATTGGTTTTTCTGCCCATAAACTCTGCCTGAAATAATATTCAGGCTTCGGAAATCCAGCGAGATCTAATAAACCTGCTCCGTTACTTCTATTGGGCCATTTTCCTGCTTCTCCAAGATAGTCAATGCCTGTCCATAGAAATTGACCAGAAATATATTCATTGGTATCAACGGCGAGCCAGGCTTTATACTGCATGCCATTCTCACTACCATAGATAATACGCGCTGGATATTTGGCATGATCTTCCGCATATCGATATTCTTGATAATTATACCCTACAACGTCTACATTCGTAGGGTAGGAGGTTGTATTCGACATTACTACCCCGGCAAGAGCCGCAGTAATAGGGCGTGTAGTATCAATACTTTTTGCCGCATCAACTAAGCTTTTTGAGAGTGATCCGAGCCGACTCGCTGGTGGATGATCGGGCAGGTGGCCTTTTCCGTAGATCTGCGGGTTGTTGCCACCACTTAATACTTCGTGGCTATATGGATCGTTTGGATAGTCTACCTCATTACCAACACTCCATAAAATAATCGAAGGCTTATTACGATTGCGTAGGATCATATCTTTGACATCCTTCGTAGCCCAGTCTTTAAAGTGTTTATGATACCCGTCTTTTCCTGGAGTCCCGACATTCCAACCAGCGATCCATTTGTTTTTTCCGAACTCCCATTCATCAAAGGCTTCATCCATTACTAAAAAACCGAGTTCATCACACAAGGTATAAAAGAAGTCGGCATGTGGATTATGACTCATCCGTATAGCATTTACACCTCCATCTTTAAGGGTTTTTAGACGACGGCGCCATACGTTCTCAAATGTTGCCACGCCCAGTGCACCTGCATCATCATGAATACAAACACCCTTGAGCTTCATGCTTCGATCGTTTAAAAAGAATCCTTTATCGGCATCGAAACGAAACGTTCGAAAGCCAACTTTCTCTTGATATTCATCTACTGCTTTGCCATTAACCCTAACTTTTATCGCCAATGTATAAAGGTAAGGCCTATCGACCGACCAGCGTTGTGGCTTAGCTAAGGTAAAGGCCGTTTGTATTTCCTGTTGTTTATTTCCCGATAGCATTACTTCTTTCTTTTCCTGAGCAACCACCTTACCGCTTCCGTCGAGCAGTGTAACTTCCATCTCAGCTGAAGCTTTAGCAGCATGATCATTTTCTAGGTTTACGCGTACATGTCCTTTAGCTTCCTGATCAGTTACCTGTGGCGTAGTGAATGCTACTCCCCATGTGGCAATGTGCAGAGGATTTTGCTTCAACAGGTACACGTTGCGGTAGATACCTGAGCCGGTATACCATCGAGCGTCGGCGAATTCACGGTGATCTACTTTGACGGCAAGTACATTATTGCCGCTCTTTAAATAAGGACTTAAATCGTAGTAAAAGGAAATAAAACCATTAGGTCGTTTACCGAGATGATGGCCATTGACCCAGACTTCCGCATTTTTGTATACACCATCAAAATAAATAGTCCATTTAGTTTTTTCATCTTCTTTGGGAAGCTGAAAAGTTTTCCTGTACCAACCAATACCACCCGGTAAATAGCCTGTCGCGCTAGCCCACTGCTGTGCAAAAGGGCCTGCAACGGTCCAATCATGTGGCAAGCTTACGTCTTTCCATTTTTGGTCGTTAAAAGAAAGGGCAGCACCGTTGGTGACATCACCCAAATGGAATTTCCACTGATCATTGAACAGAATTTTGTTCTGTTGACCAATTGCCGGTAACCATATAAGGAAGCCTATGAGTAGGCTGATGAGCTGTTTCATAATAGCCTTTTGTTTAATAACCTGGATTTTGTTGCAATGTATTGTTAGATGCCTGAATTTCCTCCCTTGGTATCGGTAACCAATAATGTTTAGCGACAAAGCTCCTACCATCAAGTGCTACTTTCCGTGTGTAAGTCAAGGTATTACCGCTTTTGATAACATCTATGCCATATGCTGGTACATTTTCGGTCTGCTCCGCGATTTTCCAACGACGAACATCGTAAAAACGATGCTCTTCAAAGGCAAGTTCAATCTGCCGTTCATTGCGTATGAGTTCTCTAAATTCCTGTTGACCTACACCAGCGGGTACGGCAGGCATTCCCACACCTGTGCGGGTCCGAATCTGGTTAATCGCATCGCGAGCGGAAAGACTTGCGCCGGCCGGCACAGCATCCGGCCCTGATAACTCATTGGCCGCTTCGGCAAAGTTTAACAAAACTTCTGCATAGCGGAAATAGATCCATGGTTGTAAGCCTGCAATATTCCATGGATTATTGATAGGCATATCTTCATCCGTAAATTTCATTAAGTAATATCCGGTGCGACTGGTATTCCAATTAGAAGGACCATCTTTGCTGTCGCGTCCACCTGGGGTGAAAGTTTCTATATTTCGTTCCCGGTAACTGGCTCCATTGAATAAAATTGTTTGATAAAAACGGGGATCGCGATCAACATAAGGGTTTTGCGGATCATAACCTGATGTAGGATCACTAATAGCTTTACCATTCGCCATGCGATAGGCATCTACTAGATTCTGCAAAGGTACATTGCCACCCCAGCCATCATAACCATTTGGACCGTTAGCAATTTCTAAGGGCACGTGACGCGCACCAACCGAGTAGTAACGGGCAAAAATGATCTCGTTATCATCGCTGGTTTTGCGAAATAGCTGTCGGTAACCACTTTGCGAAATCGCATAGCGATTTAATGTGATGACCGCATTTGCTGCGCTTACCGCCGCTTCCCAAGTACCGGCATTGTACAGCGGACTGGCAGCATAAAGTGCTAATCGTGATTTAAGTGCTAGAGCGGCTCCTTTAGTTGCCCTACCACGTAACCAACTACCATTGTTACTTTCGGGTAGTACGGCAGCAGCCTCATCTAGCTGTGCGAGCACGTAAGCCAAGCTTGTTGCAATATCTTCTCTTTTAAAGAGAGAGGGGTCGCTAAAATCATCGGTGAGCTCCGTTACCTTATCGCCAATAAGCACCACACCTCCATAATTACGGATCAGGTCGTGATAACGGAATGCCCTAATAAATTTCAGCTCGGCTATAATGAGATTTTTATGTGCATCGCTCATGGGTACTTCATTGATATGTGTTAAGGCATAATTGCATTCGCGAATACTGCGATAACTTCGTTTCCATAAGGTGCCTGCTATACCGGTGTTTTCCGGTAATAGCTGTCCACGCTGAATGAACCAAGTATTATCATCATTGTTGTAAACAGATTCATCCGACAAGGATGACCACATCGCATATTCAAATCCTCTTCCGAAGCCGGGGGGGGTGCCTTCATTTTCTTTGTTAACAATTCGTACCCCAAGATAGCGATTTACAACAAAGGCTTCAAACAATACGGAATCGGCCAAGACGGCGGCATCAGATACTTTATCCGTAGGGGTTACATCAAGAAAATCCTTTTTGCAGGCGGTTGTTGTGAAAGCCAGAGCGGCTAAAACAAACAAATGTATTTTATTTATGGTATTCATGTTTTTAGCGTTTAAAGGTTAGAAACGTACATTAGCTCCTATGTTGATGATACGTTGCTGCGGGTAAAACTGGCCACTCTCACTCGATCCTTCCGGATCAAAGTCCTTTAATTTGGTAAGGGTGAAAAGATTAAATCCGCTAGCAAATACCCGAACGGATTTTAGGCCAACTTTACTCAAGAGTGTTTCCGGCAAAGTATAACCTAATTCTACACTTTTCAGACGAACAAAAGCTGTGTTAAACAACCAAAAATCATTCTTATATAATCCACCACTAATAGAAGAGGATGCTCGTTCGTCTACGCGGGGGTAGGAGCCATTCGGGTTTTCAGGGCTCCAGCGATTTTCGGCCCAGGTATTAAAGTAGTTGCCAATGGTTCCTACTTCGGCTAATATATATTGGCGTACTCTGCCTTGGCCTGCAAACACAGCCGAAAGATCAAATTGCTTATAAGAAGCGTTCAATGTTAAGCCAAAAGTGATCTGTGGAATATTACCGAGATCAGTCTGTACCATATCATCAGCCGTGATTACACCATCCTGATTGTAATCTTCCAATATTAAATCGCCAACTTTTGCTCCAGCAACATGCGGATAGGCATCTAAGTCTTCCTGACTACGGAAAATACCCATATTTCGATAAAGGAGATAACTGTTTAATGGACGACCTGTTAAACTTTGATAAGGTAATACGGCAGGCGACTCATCCCTAAATACGACATTGCTCTTAACATAGGTGATATTACCGGCTATGCCGAAGCTTACCGTTCCGCTACGTTGATAACCCAAGGTGGCTTCGATACCCTTATTATCTACTTTGCCGATGTTTTCGGATGGTACCAAGGGAATGTCAGATTCGTCTGCACTTGGTGTTGATGGGTCAGGATCATAAGGGTTAACAATACCTGTACTGCCAGGGATAGAGGCATTTCTAGGCAGTAAGATCTTCGACCTTTTTTCCATAAAATAAATGAATTCCAAGTTGAAGTTTTTCAAAAACTGTGCGTTGAAGCCAACATCCGTCTTCTTCGAAACTTCCCAAGTAATATTCGGATTGGCTAATTTAATTAAGTCGACTCCGGGGTAAATTCCACTACCCAAGGTGTAGTAGTTTCTAAGCTTGTAGTTGTTAATAAACTGATTTGCCCCTACATTATCACCACCTAGTTCTCCATAAGAAGCCCGTAATTTCAAATCATCTATAAAGTGTACCTGATCTTTAAACCAGTCTTCTTGTGAGATACGCCATCCTGCCGAGATACCAGGGAAATAGCCATTGCGCTTACCTTTAGGAAAAATAGAGGAGGCGTCAATCCGTAACTGTGCTTCTATTAGGTATTTTTCGTTGTAGTTGTAGTTAACCCTACTGATAAAGCTACTACGGCTTTCTCTCCAGCTTAAACCCGCATTTGTGCGATCTTCCAATGAAGTACCTCCTTGCGATAATTCTGGCGTCAGTGATGAAGGGAAATTGCGACGCCCTGCTTCCATTCTACTCAAGGTTCTTTCACTTTGTTCATAGGCTGCGAAAGCTTTAACATTATGCGCACCGAAACTACGTTCATAGTTCAATTTGATATGGGAGGTGGTTAAAGAAGTATTCTCCTGAAATTGATTTAACTGTGCTTTGGGTTCACCCACCGTGCGGGGTTCATAGATACCGTTGGTTGCGTTGTAGTTATATACAAGATAGGGTGTGATGAAATTCTTTCCTGACTCTTGTGAACGGTCGATTGCAAAAAAACCGTCCAACATCAATCCTTCCACCGGCAATTGGTAGGAAGCACGTAAGATACCATTGAAAATCTGTTTAGGGTTTTGGTTGGTTCCCCCTGCATCGGTAGCCATCATCACCGGGTTGTTGTTTTCAATGCCGGTAGTAGGCAAGCCATTGGCATAGCGCGGTAATACGGTGGGATAGGCACGATACAGGTTACGGAAAATGTCACCCGCCCCAGTTGTGGGGAATAAGCGCTTTTCTTCACGGCCTGCGAGCGACATGCCTACTTTAAAGCGATCCGTTACATCCAGATCAATATTGGAGCGGAAATTGTACTGCTTAAAATTGGTGACACCGTTTTTGAAAATACCATCTTGCTTAAGTGTACCTGCGGAAACGAAGTATTTAACTTTTTCCGAACCACCATTTACAGATAAATTATGCTGATTCTGAAGGGCTGTGTTGTCCAGCACTTCTTTCTGCCAGTCGGTATTAGGAAAATTTTCGGGATCTGAGCCATTTCTAAACTTTTCTATATCTTCTGCCGAGTAGAATTGAAAGAGGCCTCCTGCGGGATTGTTATAGTAATTGATCTCATTACGGATGGTGGCGTAGGTAGCCGCATCTGCCATCTTTGGTAAGCGGGTAGGAGAGGCAAAGCCTTGGTTAAAACTATAGGAAACGGTTGGCTTACCAGTACCTCCTTTTTTGGTAGTTACCAAAATAACCCCATTCGCAGCGCGACTTCCATAGACAGCTGCTGATGCATCTTTCAGTACACTTACACTTTCTATATCATTGGGATCGAGTCGTTCCAGACCACCAACCTGTCCGGGTACTCCATCCACTACAACTAGCACATCGGTGTTGCCTGTTGTAGATATACCGCGAATGCGTATTTGTGAGCCGTCGTATCCAGGCTCACCACCTCTATTGGTAGCTACTAAGCCTGAAAAGCGACCCGCCAGTGAATTCGATACGTTGGGTTGTGGACTTTTAACTATATCGGCTCCTTTTACTTCCGATATAGAACCGGTGACAGTGGCTCTCTTCTGCGTACCATAACCTACTACCACCACTTCATTCAATGCTTGCGCATCAGGTTGCAGAACGATCCGCATAGCTTGATTACGGACGATGTTTACTTCATGTGTAAGATAGCCGACATAGCTGATGACCAATGCCGTTTCGGTATTAGGTAGCTGGATACTGAACCTTCCCTGTGCATCGGTACTGCCACCGCCTTGCCCTCCTTTGCCCCGAATACTTACCCCTGGAAGAGGCATGCCTTTCTCATCTAACACGGTGCCTACGATAGGACTTTGTTGCTTCACGCCGACCTGCCTCGTTTTAATAAACGGATTGGCAGGAGCCGCTTGTACGTCGTAGCTAACTAAACTATAAATAGCCGCTAAAGTAAAGCATACACGTACAATTCCTCGTTTTTGATTGTAAATAGAATTCATAATACTATTGGTTAGGATAAACAGAACAGATTGAGCCGTTATATAAGGTTATGCTCTACCTGAAGGTTTATGAGGTACAAATCTCGTTTATCCCCCCTTAGTATGGTGAGGGGTAAAATAGAAAAAAAGAGGGGGCAAATATAATGATGGCCTTATTTTACATGATAAATGTTGTGAAAGGGTTTCCGATATTTTTTAATATATTCAGAAGGATTCATTTGATACTGCTTAGCAAATTGTTCTCGGAAATATTTAAGATCGCGCATCCCTACTTGGTAGGCTACCTCATAGATAGTAGCATCAGAGCTCAGGAACATGCGAGCAGCGATGTCAAGTCTAACGGTGCGGATAAAACTGTTTAGTGTAAGGTTGTGTATATCTTTAATTCGATTGCTTAGCGTCGCATAGGTGAGGCCACAAGCATCGGCTAATTTATGTACGTTGAAGTTGGTGTCGGTTAAGTGTTTTTCCACAATCTGCAAACATTTGTCGTGCAACTCTTGATCTTCGGCATTGATTCGCTGGAATTTGGCATTATCAGTGATATGGTGGAAAAAGTAATCTTTAAGATCATTCCTGTTTTTTAATACACCTTGTATTTTGGCAATTAGTACTTCCATATCAAAGGGCTTTGTAATATAGTCGTCCGCTCCACTCTGAATACCCTCCAGCTTTGTTTCGGTGTTATGGGAGGCCGTCAGCAGAATAATCGGAATATGTTTTCTAGTAAGGTCGTTTTTCAATTGTCTGCAAAAATCGATTCCATTACTCTCCTCCATTACAATATCACAAAGTATAAGGTCGGGCAAATTATCTTCTAGCAAATCGACCGCCCCTTGTAGCTCATTTTGAACATATACTTCAAAGTAGGGTGATAGCATCTTTTTAAGATAATCGGTTAAGCTGATGTCATCATCCACTACAAGTATTTTGTTAAAGGAATTGGCAGTTTTTGTTGTCTTGAAAGCCGGTGGAAATACTTCACGTTCGGTGATTGGAATGGCTGTAGATCCATGAGTCATCTCTTGAGTTGGCGTATCTGCCGGGTTTGTTTCAACTTCTTTTACAGGGAGTTCCACGTAAAAGGTGGTGCCTTTGTTCAATTCGCTTTCATAACGTATGCTTCCATCGTGTAATTGAATCAACGATTTTACCATCCACAAGCCAACTCCAAATCCAGATCCTAAGCTACTTTTAGCATACGATTCATGGTGCGCAAAGGGTTCGAATAGTTTATCACCTATACGTTTGTCTATCCCGCAGCCGCTATCCTGTATGCTGAGGAAGACCTTATTCATCTTATGATCAAGTATTAAATTAATTTCTAGACTACCTTCTTTAGTGAATTTAATAGCATTGAAAACGAGATTAAATAACACCATTTCCATTTTTTCACGGTCAATTAATAAGCAAAGCTCTTCCTGGCGGGTATGAAAAGTTACTATAAGGTTCTTTTGTTGTACTTGATGGTTAAAACAATTCAACACTTCTAGGATTAGGTTTACCAAATCAGTTGGCTGTAAATGCAGGTTCTCTTTGGTTAAATTATCTTTTCTAAAGGTAAGTGCTTGGTTAGCCAACCTTAACAGGCGGTTGGTATTTACATATAACGTATTAACAGAAGGATCTTGATTTAAATGGGAATCTTTTTTATTAAGCAATTCTTTAACAGGTTGAAGAATGAGTGTTAAGCTGGAACGAAACTCATGTGATAATCGTGTATAATAATTGATTTTCAACGAATTGATTTCCTGTTCTTTTGTCCGTTCAAGTTGACTAAGCTTTAGCTGATAATCTAGATACTGCTTTTGCAACTGATGGCGTCTATAATAGTATAAAGCACCCCCAACTAACAGTATGTACATAGTATAAGCCCACCAGGTTTTATACCAAGGCGGTAAAATCTCCAAATCGATGTTCTTTAAACTTTTGGGAAGAATATTACCTCCTTGCTCAAGGGCTACCTGAAACGTGTAATTGCCCGGTGGCAGATAACGATAAGTGACAGATTGTTCGTTACCAACATAGTTCCAATGTTGATCCAGTCCTACTAATTTATAGGCAAAGCGATGATCGTCTGACTGGCCGTATTTTAAGGAAGCATAATGCAAGGTAAAGGTCGATAAATTATAAGGCAAGGTGAGTTTCTTGGTATCGTTTAGCGATTGGTTTAACTCGTATATATCCTTTTCTTTACCTAATAAATCTAAACCTGTTAAGGTTATTTCTTGTTGAGGGGTTCTATATTTGACTAAGTTGGGATCAAAATAAGTGAGGCCACCTGTACCGGCAAAAAATAATTGATTCCGATGCTTACTAAAAATGGCCGCTCGCGGATTGAACACTCCCGCTTGGATTCCTGTTGTTGGACCATAATTGACAATAGCTTTTGAATGCAGGTCGATACTCGATAAACCTTTGATTGTACTTATCCAGCAACGTTTGTTTTGATCCTGCTGAATGGCTAGTACGGTGTTGCTAGCCAATCCGTTTTTTTCCTGAAAAGTATGAACTATGCGCCTTTTATTCATATCATATACCAAGAGCCCATTGCTTTCGGTAGCAATCCATAAATTGCCGTCTTCCAAGATCGCTAAATCGTATATTACTTCTGATTTGAGTTTATCGAAGACTGTTCCATCCGGCAAATAGGCATAAAATAGTTCTTTTTGTTGCTCAAAGTAAGTGATGCCAGCACCATAAGTACCAATGATGAGATTTCCCTTTTTATCCTCAGCAATTGATCGAATATCATTAGAGGGGATTGTGCTGTTTTGCGGCACATAGGTGCTGAATTGACGTGTTGATGGATTTAGCCTATTAATACCCCCGCCATTTGTGCCAATCCAGAGCTGATGCCTCTTATCTTCATAAATAACACGTACATCATTAGCACCTAGGGATCCTTCCTCGGTAGGATTGGCAGAGAAGTTAGTGAAGTTATCTGTTTTTAGATTGTAGCGGATTAAGCCGCCACGATAGGTGCCAAACCAAAGCTGGTTATTATGGTCTTTAAATGCAGTAATAATAGCATTGTCTGTGAGCGTATTAGGCGTTTTTTCTTTTTTATAGTGATTTAGAAGGTTGTTGTGACGATCTAATTTAAATATACCATGGCCATCTGTACCCACAAATAGATTTCCGGAAGCATCCTCAATCAAGCCGTAAAATCGTATGTTCTGATATTCGTTGGTATTACTAAGTTGCGATTTATGCAGATTAAAAAACTGGTAAATAGGTTTAGCGATAAGAAACACACCATCGCCGTAAGAACCCACCCATAAGTTTTGATCGCGGTCGAAAAAAAGACTGGTGATAGAACGTTTGGTAAGTCCATTAGGTGTCGAATCAGCATTGCTAAGTTGTGAGACTTTTTTGATATTTATAAGTCCATCGGTATTTTCGTCGAATGTAACATGGTAGCCCCCACCGTCGAGAATACCGAGATAGAGGTCTTGCCGCGTATTTATTGCAACGCTTAAATAATGACTATGAGGGGTGTGAAGTGCTGCGGCTGTAATCCATTGCCCTTTGCCATTACCACGGCGAAAAGTAAATAAGCCACTATCACTAGCTACCCAAACATTTCCAAAAGGGTCCTCAAAAATATGGTGTATGCGACTAAAAGGTTTTTCTCTTAAAGCCGTTTGTAAAGGAGCAAGCGGTTCTAGTGAGGTGTTATTTTGTTTAAAAACCTGTAATCCCGCATCTTGACTTCCTACCCATAATAAGCCTTTGCTATCTTCAAATAGAGCAGTAACCATGTTTGATCGTAAACCGGCAAGATTTTGCGTAGTATACCTTGTGAAAGCACCGGAGTCCTTATGAAAACGGTAAACCCCTAAACCATTAGCAGAAATCCACAATATATCTTGGTTGTTCGAATTGCTAATACAGCCTACGTCCATCTTATATTGACCTTTTACAGAAGCTAAGATTGGATAATGAGTAAAAGATTCCGTTGAACTATTGTATCTGCTTATCCCTTTTCTAGACGAAACCCAAAGTACCCCCTGCTTGTCTACCATGATCGTTTGTACATAATTTCCAAGTAGTCCTTGAGGAGAAGAAGCATCATAGCTAAAATTCTTAAAGGCCTTTCCATCAAAACGACTCAATCCATTTTCTGTAGCTATCCAAATGAAACCGATGCGATCTTGCTTGATATCCCGTATATTATTGAACGGTAAACCATTTTGCAAGGTGTAATTGTATTGTTGATAGATTGCACTGTCACCGACGGCAATTGCCGAAATAGGTAATACCAATAATAATAAATATAGTAGGATAGGCATAATTTTCCCCTTATCATTAACGGGATAAAAATACAAGAAATTTACTCATTTCGGATGATTCTTTATAGGTGGAATCGGTGGTATGAATGGATATATCTATTTTTTATTTGGTAAATGACATAACCCTGTACTTAATCAATAAAAGGGAAATAAAAATATTCTGGCAGTTTTAGGTTGCCAGAATATTTTATCTCTACAAGGGGAAATTATGACACACTAGTTATAACCTGGATTCTGCTTAAAATCGTCTTTGTTAAGAATGGCATCGAGTTGGCTTTGTGGTATAGGCCGTACCTGATGATACTCTTTGATATTGTTTTTTGCGTCAGGGTTATATTGCTGTACATAGGGCAGAAGTTGATGAGTTCTTTTTAAATCGAACCACCGAATCTGTTCGCCTGCCAGCTCACGTGCGCGTTCTTCTAAAATGAAATCGATATTGAGATCTGCTGAACTAATTTCCATGTCCTGTTCTTTCCCTGCTTTTGCCCGTGTACGCCGAAGAGTATTAATGAAGCTGAGCGCCTCATTCGGACTGCTTTGTAGGCTCGCTTCCGCAGCAATGAGGTAGAGCTCTGCCAGGCGGATAACGAATACATCCCTCGAGCTCCATTCTTGTGCTACGGTAAGTCTGGTTGGATCCATAAATTTAGATAGCTGAATAAACTGTGATCGCAAAGCAGGGGTACCATCGGCGCGGTATAAAGTATTCCGATCGTAAATCTTATATCTACCTTTTGCACGATTTGCTTGCTCGTTTGTTACGGGATCTCTTAGTGTTACAATGGCTGTATCTCCAAAAGCCATCTCTGGAAAAACTTGACTGTCCCCTTTTTGCATACCCGCTTTATTGGCTAGCCAAACGGTCTGAAAACTACCGTCATACCGTTGATCAACAGATGGGTTAAATAGCTGAAGAAGGTGTAATGAAGGCATAAAACGCTGAAAAGGACGACCATAATCAATGCTTCTTTGCAGGCCTTCCTGTCGATCATATACCATAATGAAATGTAAATGACTATTGTTACCCTTTCCTGCAACCGCTTCAAAATCACCATTTAACAGATCGTCATTCGTATAATTTACGTAGAAAAGAACTTCACTATTTGTGCTTCCTTCTGCATTGCTCATATCCCAAAGCGATTTATAATCATTAAACAAGGTATATCGCCCACTATTGATTAGCTCTTTTGCCAACGTCGCCGCTTCGGCGTATTTGGCGGCATTTTGGTATTGACTACCTTGCGTGAGGCATACTCGGGCCAGCAAAGCTTTTGCTGCATCTTGTGTGATGCGACCATCCAGCGATTTCCCCTCTTTAAGAGAAGCTATTGCGGCGTTGAGATCATTGTTAATCACGTCGTAAAAGGCTTCTTCCGAGGAACGGGTAGCCGTCGTGACGATCCCTTCTGTTGGATCGGTGTTGAGCACCACACCACCCCAGATCTGTACAATTTGGAAAAGGTAAAATGCGCGTAAAAAGCGTACTTCTCCTTCATATTGTTGTTTGAGGGTTTCACTCAAGGGGGATTCTGGTAAACGTACTAAAGCAGTATTACATACGTTTAGTGCGCGGTAATACATATCCCACATATCTTTTATATTGGTTTGTCCACCGTTTAAATCAACAGTGTAGTCGGATATCTGGTTCGCTTTGTTATCACCTCCCCGAAGCAAAAGGTCTGTGCCGGTTTCTGACAATCCCATACCATGCTCTTTTCCATACCATAGGCGTAAACCTGCATAACAGGCATTGACAGCGCTCGTTATTCCCGCTTCTGTATTGTAAAATGGATCCTCTGTTAAACTACTCTGATTCTTTTCTTCTAAGAACTTCTCGCAGGAACTTAATAGTAGCCCAGTCAGCAAAAGCATTAACCGGCTATAATTCTTTATCGTTTTCATATTTTTCTTATCGTTTAATCATTACATATTGACTATAGGTCTATATTGACACCAAATACAATGGTACGGGGAAGCGGAAAGCTGAGATCACCCCCACGTTCTGGATCGTAATCTTTAACCTTTGTAAATACAAAATAATTCTGTAAAGTGCTGTAAAATCTTATTCGCTGTACAGCCAGACGATCTAACCATTTTTTCGGAAGGGTATATCCTAACGTTATATCTCGTATCTTAACGAAAGAGCCATCTACGTAGCGTAAAGTCGACTGAAAAAGATAGTTACTGGTAGAATAACCGCTATTAGGTCTGGGATAATCATTAGAAGGGTTTTCCGGCGTCCAGTAATTTGCATTCGCACCATTTTCTAATGCACTTGGTTTATATGTTGCACCATATTCATAATTGATATATTGTCCGATTCGACCGAAAACGAAGACGGTTAAGTCAACATTTTTATAGGAAACGCTATTGTTAACGCCAAAAGAATAGCGAGGCACTTGCGAAAATACCGTACGGTCATCGGGATCGCTCACGCCATTATTGTTGCTGTCCTGAATTTTAATATCTCCCGGCCGATAACCTCCAAATGCTTGTGCGGCTTCTTCTTCACCTAATTGCCAGATGCCTGTTTTTTTATAATCGTAATAGATTTTAGTGGGTTCACCCACGATCCATGCGTTGGCTATATTGCGTGTAACCCCATCATTCAGCGCTACAATCTTTTCTCGATTCAGCATGAACGACCAATCAGTTGCCCAATTCCAATTTTCCTGTTGCACATTAATGGTATTAATTGCTACCTCGATTCCCTTATTAGCCGTTTTTCCCACATTTTGCATAACACTTGCATATCCCGTAGACGTTGGTAATAGGCTTGGCAATAAGAGATTGTCAGTTTTTGAATCGTACAATTCGATGGCACCGCTGATTCTGTTGTTGAAAAGGCCAAAATCAACTCCCAAATTCCAGGTTGCGGTGGTTTCCCAAGTAAGGTTGGGATTTACCAGATCGCTTGGCCAGTAACCGAAGGCTGCCGATGAAGCGAAGGCGTAGGCCGATTTCGACAATGATCCTAAAGTAGAATAGGGGGAAATAGCGCTGTTACCTGCTTTACCCCAACTCAATCTAAGTTTTAACTCATTGAGCTTACTGCCCTTTGGCATAAAGGGTTCATCGATAATACGCCATGCACCGGCTACCGAAGGGAAGTAGCCCCATTTATTTCCCTTTGAAAGAACCGACGACCCATCGGCTCTTAGCGATGCCTGGAAAAGATAACGATCTTTTAATTTATAGTTTAGTCTACCGAAAAAGGAAGCTAAGGCGATTTCCTCTAAACGGCTGCCAATATCTTTGGCCGATGTATTAGAACCGATATCGTAAAACCCAGTAAGGTCTGATGCTTGGTTATTACCATAACCCTCAAAAAGCTCATATTTTGATTTGATGGTACTGGTACCCGCGAGGGCACCGATATCATGATCGCCAAGGGTTTTATGATAATTAAGCGTATTTTCCCACGTATATTTTACCATGGTGGTAGTTGAATCGCCGGAAGAAGAGTTCCTGCCTACATTGGCTAAGGTGTTAGCTGCCCGAAAATAGCCATTGCGGATGTCTTGCACATCAATTCCGATTGTGCTCTTAAATACCAAATCTTTATGGAGGTTGATATCTAGATAACCTGACCCGAATAAGCGCTTATCATTAATATTGTTTTTGAATACACCGGCTTGTTCGTCCGCTAGTGGACTTATAAAAGTGCTATACCCTGGGGCGGGATAGAGGTTAAGTGTGCCGTCGTCATTGTAAGGTTTAGCTATAGGTAGATTTTTGTTAGCCATATTCATTGGATTATCCCGCTTGTCTTGGTTTTTAAAAGTGTACTGCATACTTAAACCGAGCTTAAAGATTTTATTCAACGTATGATCTACGCTTAAACGCCCATTATACCGTTTGAGCAGGTCGTTTTTAAACATCCCTTTATCGTGCTGATATCCCAAGGATATAGCGAACTGAGTTTTTTCACTGCCGCCATTCAGGTTCATTTCATAATTTTGCAGCATACCTGTATGAAATAGAAGATCTTGCCAGTTTACAAACTGTCCAGTACGAGTATATTCGAGCTCGGTGGCATTGAAAACGTTTTCATCAGGAACATATTCACCTTCGTTGGTAGTACGATAAGCCTCTCTCTTAAGTTGTGCATAAGTCGGGCCATCCATCATCTGCGGATAGAAAGGTTTGTTGTTAATGGACAGATAGCTGTTGAAGGAGATGTTCGTTCTACCGGATGCGTTACCCTTTTTGGTAGTAATAATGATGACGCCATTTGCTCCTCTGGTACCATAGATAGCTGTCGAAGAAATATCTTTTAATACCTCAATGGATGCAATATCGCTGGGATTGATATCTACAAACGAACCGTATTGGATACCGTCTACCAGCACAAGCGGTTGGTTGTCTGCATTAAGTGAGCGGTTACCACGTAATACGATTCCTACACTGGCTCCAGGTTGTCCTGAACTTTGCGTGATATCTAAACCAGCTACTTTACCTTGCAGGGATTTTAGGGCGTTTGTAGTAGGAATGGCAGTAATGTCTTTTGCTTTAACTGAGGTAACCGCACCTGTTAAATCTCTTTTTCGGACAGTACCGTATCCAACCACCACTACCTCGTCCAAAGCTTCTTCTGCACCTTCCAGCGTAGCCTGAATGGTCGTTGAGAAAGAGCTTAATTCAATCGATTTTTCATTATAGCCAACAGAGTACAATTGTAGTGTTAAAGGTACCTTGCTCTTTGTCTTTAAAGAAAAACGGCCGTTGGCATCTGTTTGCGTACTCTCTTGTCCACCTTTTATGCGTACAGTTACGCCTGGTAAGGTCTCTTTCGACCGTGCATCGCTCACGGTACCTTTTATCTCATTACTTTGAGCAACGCATAAACTTATAGGTGCCCAAATAAAAAAGATTAATAATAAACGTAGTTTAATCATTTTTGTGGTATTTAGTTTATAGAAATTTTTGAAGATATGCGATAAAGACTTTCCAATCTGAGGGAATGGTTCCATGTCCACCGGCATGCATATAATAACCTAAAGCTTGGAATGCTGAGGCCGTGTTGCCACTGTTAGGGAATGTCTTGAGCAAGGGGTAGATACCATGTAGTTGGTAGACGGGAACTGCAGCTTGGGCCGCTAGATATTCACCTTTTGGGTCTGACCAATAATCTTCATCTCCGGTTTGTAGTAGGAGGGGACGTGGAGCAATCAGAGCGATTAGCTCATGCGCATCGACTGGAAAAGCAGCTGCATTGTTTACATACTGATGTCTATTCGGTGCAAATTGGTAGAAATATCGGGACGTGTCTGTCATATGTGAAATACTTTCACCATATTCTCTTCTGCTTAATGCCGCGCCACCTTCGCCCGAACAGCTGGCAATAGTAAGTTTGATACGGGAATCTGAAGCACTTGTCCATAAAGCCGTTTTACCTAAGCGCGAAACGCCAAATAGTGCTATACGTTTGTTATCTACTTCGGGATCTTGACTGAGGCAGTCGATAATGCGTTGCGTCCCCCATGCCCATGCCGCTATTGCTCCCCAGGTATCAGCTTTTATCTGCTTCTTCTCCGTATCCATTAAATGATGCCTGATACCTTCTTTATGAATGGCGTTCTTGTAGTCGGGTTCGATATCGCCATAATAAAAAGTAGCAAAGCCTATGCCTGCAGCCAATAAACTATCGAGAGGCACCTGCGGTGCTTGTGCAGGTGCTAATAATCGTTCTCCAACTTTATTATATATATAGGTTGCTTGAATTGCAGAATCGGCCACTGCCCGGTTGTTTGCTTGAAAAGCAATATGCAATAAAAGAGGAGTTTTTCCTTTCACCTGTTTGGGTAGATAATAAAGTACATTTACGCTTTGTGTTTTATCATCACTTAAGTAAACCCGAACTTGTTTTCTGATTGCTTTATTTGATTTTGCGCTTCGGTTTTCTTCAATCAATTGCCATTCTGCGTTCCTAATGGCCTGTTTTGGAATCTGACCAAATTGATATTCTCCAAAAAAGTTTAGCAATTCTGTTCGGCGTTTTCCTTGCCAATCACTAATACTACGTACGGCTTTGCCATTATTGAAAACAAGTGGATCGGGTAGTTTATATTTGCCGACATGTGCTTCGCTATAATTTACGGGAAAGCCTGCTACAGTGTTTGCTAATCGCTGTTGTGCTTGTACAGTAAAGGCATAGCAGAGTCCTAACAGCATACTAGCTGTTTTATTTTTTATCATGATCACAATGAATTATACTGGTTTACAAGTGTATTGGTGGTGGGATTTTTTATTATAAAGGCGGGCCATCTATCGGATGAGCATCACCTAATGCACGTCTTTTTCCTCGAAAAGCGTCCAGTAATAAATCATTTAGAAAGGAGATTCTTAGCAATTTGTTTGGCATAACTGGTTTTATTTTGGTGGTCTATAAGTGTTACAGCTTCGATCCCGATTGAGGATATGCATGATGGCAAGTTAAAAAAACGGAAGGTATAAGTTAATATTTACTGGAAAAAACTACGCAATCGATACCAAACTTCTTTTGCTAAAATTGCTTATCATTTCATCTCACTGGATGTTAAAGAAAAGTCTATATATATAAGAAAGCTCGTAGACAAAAAACAGCAGTATAAGAATTGCGTGAAAGGTTTTATTGTTTGAATAGATGGCTATTATACACAGAATAAGATGTGTAATATTTCGTATAGGATATTCCCAATTATAATGCTGATGATAATAATCCTGCCCTTTAATAAAAGTATCTATAAAATCCAGTATAAAAGAGAACCCTAATACACCGAAAATCCACTTCTTCCTCGAAAAGAAATATTCTTTATATGATTTATATTCTCCAAGATTTCCAGGAATTAACAGTGCGCATAACACATAATAAAAACTGATATAGAAAAAAAGGAAAAAGTATTCGGCAAAGTTCCAATGCTTAACAATCCGCAATTCTGCTTCCCACCACCAGAAATGTATAATGAGCAGTAATACATAACCGCACCAAGTTAAATGGACCCAATAAGGCTTAATTGATTTAGGGTGTTCTATAAAGTTCACCATTCCTTTTAATAGGTGTGTAATACTTAACCCCAGTATAATAGCAATAATAGTTTTTACATGATCAAAGGTCATGGTAACCTGAAGCAAACTCAACATGGAATAAAATTTTAATAGATCCCTAGAAACGTTATCATAACTAAGTTTTTCAACGCATAATAGACTAAAAATACCATTTTTCTTGGATTATTTAGGCTATTATTTTTTTTTGATCCAATGCTTTAGAGCTGCACAACACAATAAAGTCATCATCCAGTATATATCGCTTTCATTTTTTTAAACTTGTAGCAACGAATTACTATTGATCCTATTTTCATATTACCTTTTTGATACATGATATAAACAACTATTCATTGTCCTAGTTTTGTTCTATCGTTCGGGATTTATTAATTTAGAACTTTCTTATCTTGATTAGTCTTTTATGAAGATAGCTTTGGCATCACCCCCTTTTCCTAAATCGATTAACGATGGTTTGTATTGGCTTGAAAAATTGGTAAAAAATGCTGCCCGCAAAAGGGCTGAAATCATTTGTTTTCCCGAGTCGTTTATTCCAGGTTATCCGGGAATGGGATACGCTATTGAGGAACGCTCATCAACAAAGCTTCAGCTGGCGCTGGAGAAGGTCTGCCTTATTGCAGCTGAAAATGCCATAACTATTATTGTTCCAATGGATTGGCATTTTGCCAATGGAATTTTTAATGTAGCCTATGTGGTTTCGAATAGAGGAGAAGTATTGGGGTATCAAACGAAAAACCAATTGGATCCTTCCGAAGATGATTATTGGACTGCGGGTACGGAACGGAATATTTTTGAAGTAGGTGGAATAAAAATTGGGATTACAATATGCCACGAAGGATTTCGCTATCCTGAATCTGTTAGATGGGCTGCACAGCAAGGCGCGCAGATTGTGTTCCACCCGCATTTTGTAGGAAGTAACATAGAAGGTGTACAACTCACGGAATGGGGAAATAAAGATAACCCTTATTATGAAAAAGCGATGATGATGAGAGCCTTAGAAAACACTATCTATTTTGCTAGCTCCAATTATGCTTCGAGCTACCCAGGCTCTGCCAGTGCTGTGATTGATCCAGACGGTGGTTGCCTTATACATGAAAAGTATGGAAATATTGGAGTCATCGTGGCAGATATAGATACTGCCCGAGCGACTGGTTTGCTAGCCAAGAGGTTTAAAAAAGAACTATATCAATAAGTAATCGGTCTAAACCGCTATTAATATAAATCGTCAACAATGTTATTCTATCAAGCTACAGCACGGTAGTTCGTAAGGTCATTAAGTGAATAAGCTATGAAGTAATAGAAGCCATCCGCAATACACAGCGCGATCGCTAACAAAAAGGCTAACGCTCACTGGCCTTGCAACCTATAATGAGCCTAGCCCCGCTATAGCTTCTTGCTAGGATGACTATAGCTTCTTGCTAGGATGGCTATAGAACGAGTATACAATCTTCCTGCACTGACCCTGCAACGACCCTACAATCATACTGCCTCAGTCCTGTCTAAGCCTTGTCTATATTATAGCAATTCGTTACCAAGGATTACACACTAATATGTAAGACTATGGCATGCTTGCAGGACCGACCTCATAGGGTGAGCGTGAAAAAGTTTCGAGTGGAGTAGGAGAATGATATGAAGGGAAGTGATTGTATACTATGATCTGAGAAGTTTTTTAGCGAAGATTGTGAAGTCGTGAGTTTTGACCCTTTTTGTCAAGAGCGCTCTATGCAATTTGGCGATGGCTATCCTTACTTTATCAAGCAAACAGAGAAAGGGTGGTCAAAAAATCAGCTGCTTTATTGCCGAAAGATAATTTCGTCCGACATTGATCTCAACATCGTTTGGTAAGGTCACAAATAATTTAGAGATGTCTTTATATAAAGTAATGATATGCTCAACATTAACAATATAGGAGCGATGTATCCGGATAAAACGGTTATCCAGTTTTCGTTCTATACTCCCGATGCCAAAAGAACTTAAATATGAGTGGTTATCAAGGGTGTAGATCCATGTATAATCTCTCTCTGCTTTAAAGTAGGTTATATCATGAATGGCAATGCTCTGAAGTCGCCTACCATTTTCAACGAGTATACGGGAAGGCAATTCGCTCTTCGCCAGCGAGTACAGAAGATTTCCGTTCATCAGCGTGATATCATACCATTTTAAATATTTTTCCAATGCAAGATATAAGCGATCCATGTTATAAGGCTTTAGCAAATAGTCGATGGCATTATGCTCAAAGGCTTTTATGGCGTGCATTTCTGCTCTACTGGTGAAAATTACCGGCGGCACATGATCCACATTTGCCAGTACCTTAAAGGCATTCTGCCCAGGTAAATCCGTATCTATAAAAAGCAATTGTGGCGCACGGGCATTAATGTATTTTACGGCTTCCAGGCCATTGGAGCATGCACCGGATACGTAAAACGAAGGGAAAAGCCGCATAGATTCGCAAATCAGCGTACGTTGTGTGTCATCAGCATCTACAATGAGTACAGATATCTTGTTCATGATGTTAGGTTGTTACAGCACAAAGATAAGGGTACATGAAACAGTCAGATCTGACATTTGTCAGGATCTTAATCAGGACGTTTAATAACTTGCTTTCTAATTCTGCTCAGGCTATCCTGATGGATGCCCAAAAAAGAGGCAATATATTTTAAAGGGATCGTCTGTACTACTTCGGGCTGCTGCTGAAGTAGTTTCTGATAACGTTCTTCTGCGGTAAGGCATACGGCATCGATCTGCATATCCTGCAACCAGCTTAACAGTCGGTGCATAATTGCCTGTTCAATTTCATAAGCCTTGGATACTTGCTTTTTAATGGCTTCTACATCTGTTTTGGACCACTCCAGCACTTCAATATCGGTTAATGTTTCCAATGCGCAAGATGATAGCTCACCGTTTAATAAATATAAGGGTGTTGAAATAAAGTCATTTGCCGATACTAATCCTAATGTGTAGTCGCTCCCCTCGTGTACGCGGAACAGCCTTACAATGCCCTCGTTAAGGAAAAATAGCTTTTTTACGATTTTTCCCTGATGCATGACGATGGTATGTTTTGGTATAATTCGATGCCCGGTTACGGAAGAAATCATTTGTACATCCTTAGGCGACATGGATATTCCCCGTGTTTGTAGATATACGCATACTTTTTTAAATATCATGACTATTTATAAGCTTATAGCGCTAGACGGTGATTATTGCTTATAAATATATCAATAATGAATTGAAAAAAAAATATTTGACTTATAGGCGTATAAATTCTACTCGTCTGTTTTGTGCCATTCCCTCTTTTGTTTTATTATCTCCCATGGGGGCAGATTCACCTTTTCCAAGGGCTTCCAGCCGATTGGCGGTAATACCATAGGTATTTTGCAGCTTCTCTTTTACTGCCTTTGCCCTAAGTTCGCTTAATTGCTGATTGGCTTGCTCTTCACCAACTGCATCGGTATGTCCGATAATCTGCACGTTCATATCTTGGTTTTCGGTTAACACTGTAGCGATGGATTTCAATACGCCTGATGAGCTTGCTTTGATATTGGCAGAACCGGTGTCGAAAAGAATACCGGTAGTGCTAAACTTACCTTCTTCTATCAGTTTATGTCTTGTGTCGGGCAAACCTTTTGCAATTTTGATATTGGAGATATACACACCTACCTGATCGTTCTGGTAAGGACTGCTGCTTAACTGGAAGAACAACTGATTGAAGATGCCGTCTATAGGTATGGCCTTAGGCACATCGTATATCTTTTCTTGGTCCATCCATATCCGTAATCGTTCTTTTTGACCTTGCATAGATACATGTACCACTGTACTGTACCAATTTTTGGCCAGGGTACTACGTTGTGGCGGACTATTAAAATGCCTTGTATACTTTTTATAGGTTTCCAGTACCAGATTGGCCCCATCTGAAAGTGGAGACACTTCCATGTAAAAGGATTTATCACCTTTCGGGTCAGATAGTAAGGGGTTCCCGGTGGGGTCCTCCTGGCCGGAGGCCAGCAGGCCAAAACGTACTGAAGGCGGTAACCATCCTTTGAAATCGAACTGTAGAAATAGATCGAATTCCACTGTAAAGTCGGATCCCAGCATTTTCTTATTGTCTGTCAAAGCGACTGTTCGCTGTGCCATGCGCAACCATTGGCCATCCATGCCATCCAGCTTTACAATAACAGAACTTCCGTTGCTATTCCAGTTCCTTGGTAATTCTCCAAGAGCCTCGTTTGAAAAGTCGTTAACATATAATACAGAATCACCGGGAACAAAGTCATACTTGCTGAATGCCTTTACGCTGGATGGTTCTTGGTGGCCATCGGCAGACTCCTTTTCGTTAGAAGCCTCTTCTTGGATGGTTTCTTGGGTAGTACCTGTTCCTCCAATGGCTTTATCTAAATGCTTGCCAACAGCTTTATCCGTTTTATCGAGGATTTTGCCTGTGGCCGCTTGAGTAGCCCTATCTTTTATTTTTTTAAATAGTGACTGCGCGTTCGATGTGCTGGGTAAGGTCATCATAATAGCGATTATGCCGAAACAAAGCAGGATATTTCTGAAAATGAACCTATTCATATGTATTGTCTTAACTAAACTATTATCAAAAATAGGATGCTTTTTATTTAAAATTCAGGTGTTTCTACCAACGCACATTTTAAGCTGACTAAACGACTATAATATCGACCAAACGTTAAATTGCGACGGCTAAAGTTAGGCACGAGAGACGAAACTCATCGATATACGGATCAAGAGAGAAAATCTAATTGCAAATTATCAGAAAGCAGTAGCAGTGTTATATTATAAGGCAGGAACGCGTTAGCGTAAACTTTATAAGGAAAACTGCGTGAAAGGCTCTAAGTCGATCAACTTAGAGCCCTTTATACTTTATATTAACATACCGGAAGTTGAATGGCTTTTAAACCAGAAATGCTCTGAAGATCTTCAACCTCAAATTGTCTTATTTCGAAACTCCTTCCCCTTTTATTTTTTAATCGGTTTATATACCCTAGGTATTCCATTTCTTCTATCTCAGAGCTGTATACGATGGTTATTTTTCCTTCTTGTACAATCCTTTTCTTTGTGTTTTTTATAAAGGCTTTATCAATTCTCTTCTTAACGATTTCATACCGGGCATTATAAGTGCCATCAACATCAAATCTCTTTTCATCCATTCTAAATCGGATTGAAATAGGTGAGTGATATACAAGAATTAACCCGGTAACTCCAAGAGGGTAGGGCAAAGCTGCTTTCTGGTTTTCATGCTTTTCAATCATATCGCTTAATGTCTCCAGTTGCCAGAATCGCAAAGCATATAAATGACGCGCCGTAAAACCTGTCTCAGGTGAAATACTTATACCTACATATAGATTATGATCAACGCCATCTGTTTTAAATCTTTCATAATAATGTGGAATTATTTGTTGGGCTTCCACCTGACTTTTATCTATTGTTTTGCTCAGCCTTTCATTAATAGTGGTGATGGTTTCGTCGTAAAGTCTCCTGTTAAGATGAAAAAAGCCGTCTTTCTGTAATGTGTTCCGGAAGTATTTCTTTATTTCATCCTGAAGATTTGACGCCTGTATACTTTTAAGGAGCGGATGTATTTTTTGCAATAAAAAAGTGGAAATCTCTTGTTCCGTAGATACTTTAAACGTTCCAGTAAGTTCAGAAAAATAACGTTCAGTTGCAATTGCCGCTTCCGAAAGATCAAGCCTCTTAGCATTCTCGGTTTTAATTTTTTCAAGAATATTGCGAACACTTATCAATTGTTTTTTTAAGTCTAACTGAATGCTTCTGTTTCTGGTTTCAGAAGAACCTTTAATATCAATTTGCCCATATAGCGGATATACATCATTGAAAATGATTTCATGTAATTTGTAATCATTGTTCTTTTCTTTTTTTTGAATATAGGCTTCTACTTCTTGTTTAAATCTCCAATATACACTTTTATGAATGGTTGTATATTGATCTTGGATGATGGCTTGCACACGATTTTGGTGTTCGGTGATTAACTCCTGCACCCCCTCGCTGAAGTAGGGCATAAATATTTCTAATTTCTGGGCATTTATACTATTAAGAATTCTATCGCGCGGGCACAAAATTTCAAGGATACCGATGACTTTATTGTCAAGAATGAGTGGCGCCAGTATCAAACTGCCTTTATATTTTAAAAATGTCTTTTTAAATAGGTTATCTTCTTGTAAATGGTTTACCTTATCTAAAGAAGCGAGTGCAAAATTTCTTTTATATGTAAAAAGTAATTTATGTAGATCTGCGTGAAGTGCATTAATGGCGATAAGCTCTGCTGTGTTTCGGAGTAAATAGCTTCGAAGATCAGGAGCAAAGGCCGGCTTACTGAATACATCTTGCTCTTCGTTATATAACATCAAACCACAGCTGATATCGGATACCTTATAGATGGTTTTTAATATACGTTCTGTGTTCTTTAATATGTTTTTAGCATTTTCAGTTGAAAAATTCTCTTTGAAGATGGATACAGCATTTTCTATTGTTGCGTCAAACAGGTTAATGATAGCAAAACCTTTTAAGATATAACTTTCGTTTGGAAATAATTTTTTCCAAAGGGAAATGTCATCAAAGTTATCTATCAGTTGTTCAATATCGGCTTCGGTTAAGGTGATTGATGTGGCTGTAGGAACGATGTCTAAAAAGTCAGCATTATATAAAATGCGATAATGTTTAATGTTTCCATTATTGTCCGGAACATCATAAAAAAGCGGTTTGCTGAAATCAAGTTGAGTTCCGTAAAGCTCATTTAATATGATACAACAGCTCATTATGTAGAATTCGTGCTCACCAAAATCTCTGATATTGATCTCAAAATCAGAGCCGGCCGCTTTTAAAATCTTTTCCAACCGCTTTGTGTGGTTAAAGAATATATTGGTATAAGGGATATTGACAGCTTTAATTTCGTTTTCACCCAGCAATGTTGGAAAGAGTGGCTTAAGTAACTCGGCTAATATAGATTTATGATTTTCGAGTTCCTCAGCATTTTTTATACCACTGCGCAACTGTGGATAGGTATGTACTCGTTGAAGCAAATACTTTTCCTGATCCTTTGCTTCCTGGGTGCTTACTTTTTCCTCCAAATCGCGGATAAGCTGATCGAAAGAGAGTTCAATCCGAAAGGGGGAATCAGTATTGGGCAATATCATGTTAAGGGATTTATTTGATTACAATATTATTCAAATTAACAATAGAGTACAATAGACAAAATTGAAAAAAATGTCAAATACTTTCTGTTTAAATTAGATTTTGCTAATACCCTACTTCGTAATAGCTTCTGTTTTAACAGAATTGATAGCATCTTTAGTATAAGGCTAAAAGAAAAATTCTTAACCTAGGTTCATTGTTTGAATTTATAATGTCATCGATCTTTGTGTAAAAAATATCATGGTTGAAATTGTTTTATTAGTGGTTTTTATTATTTCTTTGGTTGTACTGAAGATATTAAGAAAAGAGTATCAGTTTGCTTTGGCAGGGAAAATTGCGATGTCGGCCATGCTAGTGGTTGCCTTTATTGGGCGATTCAAATTTCCTCACGGACTAGCCATGATGTTGCCTGATGTTATACCTTATCGATTAGAAATGGTATATCTCACAGGGTTTTTAGAATTATTCGCCGCCGTAGGCCTTTTAATACCGCGTTTTCAGGCGCTGACAGCGCGATTGCTCATCTTGTTTTTTATATTGATATTACCTGCTAATATTTATGGGGCTATTCACCATGTAAACATAGAAACGGCTAGCTTTGACGGCCCGGGCCCGGTTTACTTGTGGTTTAGAATTCCCTTACAGCTATTTTTTATCGCTTGGGTCTATTTGTTCGCGCTAAAGAAATATTCCACAATTGCGATTAACAAAAAGCCCGCTCTCTTAAAGTAAATACAAAAAATTGCGGGCATTATACGGTGTAATTATTTTTTCAACAAAGGCTCCAGAAGTGACCATGCACAGTTCCTCTTTCGTTGTTTAATGATACACTAAATTGTTGGAATGGTACCTCCATCAATAATATATTCAGTACCACTTAAGTAGCTTGCTCTTGGGGATACCAGAAATCCTATTAGTTCGGCAATGTCCTCTGGTCTGGATGGTCTCCCCATAGGGATTCCACCTAAACTACTCATCACATTTTGTTTGGCCTCTTCGATAGTGATACCTAATCGTCCAGATATTTCTGTCATCATACCTTTGGCTCCGTCTGTTTCAATCCAACCGGGTGAAACGGTTAATACTCTAACGCCTTTTGGTGACACTTCTTTCGAAAGATTTTTGCTGTAGTTAACCAGTGCAGCTTTGGCAGCTGCATAGGGAAGTGTGGAATCATATAGTGGCAATCTTGCCTGAATAGACGCAATATGTATGATCACTCCTGATCCGTTAACAATCATAGAAGGTAAAAGCCCTCTATCAAGACGAACTGCGGCAAGTAAGTTTGTTTGTAGCATATCTTCCCAATTCTGATCACTTATAACAGCAAACCCTCCTCCTGGTGTAGTTGATCCTCCCATATTGTTTATAAGGATATCCAGCTTATGGTAAGTAGCGATAATTTCATTTATCACTTTAGTAGTGCCCGCTGATTGACTGATATCGGCAGCAATAAAATGGAAGTTTTTTTCAGCAAATGGCGGCGGATTTCTGGCAGTGACGATCACCGTTGCTCCAGCAGCGGCAAGTCGTTCCGCAATGGCCTTTCCTGTTCCCTTTGTACCACCTGTAACTAATGCTGTTTTTCCCGACAGCTCATTATTAAAATGATAATTTATCTGCATATTTATAATATTAAATTGTACAAATGTGACTTATATATACGGTGTTAACAAGTAGGGAAAACCGATTCATATAGGGATAAATTTTTCTCATTTGAATTTAAATAACGTTTACTACTATTTTTGTATTATGTATGAAAGAAAGATACAACCAAGTTTGAATTGTGGTCTCGATTTAATTGCTGAGGTCATTTATGGGAAATGGAAAATACGTTTACTTTGGTTTATCCATCAGGGAAGTAAGCGCCCGAGCGAACTTCAACGCAAAATTCCGGATGCTTCACGACGTGTGTTAAATATGCAGTTGAAAGAATTGGAAGAGCATGAATTGGTAGCCAAAATTATCTACCCACAAGTTCCACCAAAAGTAGAATACAATCTAACGACATTTGGGCAAACCCTTATCCCTGTTATTGCAGCTCTTGGTAAATGGGGCGATGAACATGAAGAACATTTGCGAATGGTAATTCTAAAAAACTTAAAAGGTCCTGCGTAAAATATGTCTTGATAAGATATGATTTACTGTAACATTTCTAACATATATAAGTTAAAATAGGTGTATTATATATATTTGGAGAAGAACCGAAAATAAATGAGCGTCTATACTAAAAACCTTTTAAGCTTTATATTGATACTGCTGCTTACACCAATAGCAGGTAAAAGCCAAACAGAAACCTCTTATACAAAATACGTAAATACCTTTATTGGTACGGCTCCTCTTACTGATCCTAAAATTCTTGGTTATGAATTGCCAGAAGGGTGGAGATCGTGGGCGGGACTTACATTTCCTGGCAGTTCATTGCCTAATGCGATGGTGCAATTAAGCCCTATTACTGAATACGGATCGGGTGCAGGATATGAATATGAAGATACTGTTATTTATGGCTTTACGCACACCAATAAAGGTCATTGGAATCTTTGTAATGTTCCTGTTTTGCCTCTTTCAAATTCCGATGGCAAATTTGGTTCGAAGTTTTCGCATAAAAATGAACATGCCGCTCCTGGCTTCTATCAAGTATATCTTGATGATTACGATGTTAATGTTAGTTTAACTTCTACATTACGATGCGGTTATCATCAATATGAATATAAAAACAATAGAGACCGTCAAATACTTTTTGATCTGGCAAAAGCCAATAATCGCGTATCAACATGGAGTATTGAGCAACAGGGAACGTCTGTTTTACAGGGGTATCAGCAAACGGGGGAAAGAATTTACTTTTATGCTGTCCTGAACACTGCTATTGAAAAATTAGAAAAAAAGGAGGAGGGTAAGTCTACAGGGTTTGCCGTGGCGCATTTAGTTAATGGAAATACAGGCCCCGTTGAACTTAAAATAGGATTGTCATTTGTAAGTGTTGAAAATGCAAAAGAGAATCTGGAAGAGGAGATTGGCGATAAATCTTTTACTGAAATTCGTAATAAAGGAACCCAAGAGTGGGAGAACCTGTTGTCGTCCATACAAGTGAAGGGTGGAACGGATAAACAGAAAGAAATGCTGTATTCTTGCTTGTACCGATCATTTTTATGGCCGGCGTTGCGCAGTGATGTAAATGGAGAATTTACGGATGCAAAGGAAAAAGTAGATAAAGCCGACTTTAATTATTATACGGAGCCTTCTTTGTGGGATACCTATCGGAATAAGGATGTGCTGTTAGGTCTAATTTCACCTCAGGTGACACTTGATGTTATTAAATCAATGAAGGATGTAGGGGACAAAACAGGATTTATTCCTACTTTTTTTCACGGTGATCATGGTGCCTCCTCTATTGCAGGTGCTTATTTGAGAGGAATTGATAATTTTGATGTGAGGGGGACTTATGAGATATTGTTAAAAAATGCTAATGTAGCGGGAGGTGCCCGGCCATATATTGAAGAATATATTCAGAAAGGCTATATCGCTGATCCTGATATTCCCAATCCGCATGTAGAAACAAAGGCAAAGGCAGGCGTCTCGAAAACTTTGGAATATGCCTACGACGATTATTCGGTTGCTCAATTAGCTAAGGAGTTAGGTGACACAGCCAATTATAGGATATTAATGGCTCGATCGAAGAATTATAAAAATATGTTTGATCCAACTACCAGGTTTATGAGGGGCAGATTAGAAAATGGTGATTGGATTAAGAATTTTAATCCGCAGTACCCTTACTATGAATATATGTACCGAGAAGCAAACGCTTGGCAGGTTTCTTTTTTTGCCCCGCATGACATGAAAGGATTAATTGCATTGTATGGTGGAGAAAAAGGATTTGAATCAAAACTGGACTCCCTGTTTACAGTGCCATGGAATCCTACCTACATTGCGAGAAATGTTGAAACAATGATAGGGCAATATTGTCATGGTAACCAGCCGGATCATGAGGCGCCGTTTGCTTATCACTTTATAGGGAAACCGGAAAAGTCTCAAAAAATAATCGATAATATTTTAAATAATCTATACGGAATCGGCGATGACGGCTTGGCGCTTTGCGGAATGGATGATGCAGGTGAAATGTCATCATGGTATGTGTTCAGTGCATTGGGCCTATATCCGTTTTCAGCAACTGACGCCGAATATATTGTTACAGCTCCGCTGTTTGATGAGGTGAAATGGAGAACGAGCAATGGAAAAATGCTAACCATTAAAAAGCCCGAAAAGGGAAGGGCCATCAGCGCTATAAAAGTGAATGGAAAACCAAATGAAGGTTATTTTGTGTCGCATAATTTATTTCGTAATGGTGGCGAAATTACTATTGTTACAAAATAATGGAAAGGCGGCTGTATCTGTTGTCTAGGAATTAGAGGGTGGTTAACCGCCCTTTAATAAGTAAAAGATAATATGCTACAATACCTTGCATATATGCTATAATACGCCTATTGATCTTGCTAATAAATTTGTCAGCATAAATCTAATCTATTTAATTTAATAATGATGGTGAATTATTTATGTAGTTCATCAAAAATTAAGGAGGATAGTTGCGCCTCAATTATAGGCACACGCTACCATTCGAAGGATTAGCTGGTTTAAACTTTATTTATGGAAAGAATTACGGCAAAGTATTATATAGAAACACCTAATGAACTTGAAAAGGCAGCGCATGTTTTGGCCGGTGAGCAATCATCTGGCACTTTTGTAAAGATTCCAGGCGAAACGGAAGAACTGAAGCAACGCTTTGCAGCACGAGTTGAAAACATTACTTTGTTGGAGTCTGTTAAGGAACCGTCTATTCCAAGCAATAAAGTCGTTGCTACTTCATACCATCGTGCAAATATTGAAATTTCTTGGTCGATCGAAAATTTCGGTTATAATCTACCCTTATTGTTATCCACTTTGCAAGGTAATTTGTATGAACTGAGTCAGTTTACCGGACTGAAATTGATGGATATTGATCTACCGCCTTCTTATGAGGAACACTTTAATGGACCTCGTTTTGGTATTGCAGGCTCAAGAAAAAGCATGGATGTATATGACCGTCCTATGATTGGTACCATTATAAAGCCTAGCATAGGAATGTCGCCGGAAGAAACAGCTGTTTTAGTAAAAAAGTTGGCAATCGCAGGTGTTGATTTTATTAAGGATGACGAATTACAATCATCTGCTGCCAATTCAAAGTTTGAAGATCGAGTAGATGCGATCATGAAGGTGATTAACGATCAAGCGGATAAGAATGGGAAAAAAGTTATGTACGCTTTCAATATCAGCGATGAATTGGATAATATGTTACGACGGTATGAATATGTACTAAAAGCGGGGGGTACTTGTGCCATGATCAGTGTGAATAGCGTAGGACTTACAGGTGTGAAGAAAATATGTGATCAGGGAAAATTGGTTATTCATGGACATCGTAATGGTTGGGGGATGTTAAACCGTCACCCACTATTAGGAATTGAATTTACAGCCTATCAAAAATTATGGCGTTTGGCTGGTGTCGACCAGCTCCATGTGAACGGTATTCAAAATAAATTTTGGGAATCGGATGATTCGGTTGTACGGTCAATTGAAGCATGTTTGAAACCCTTATTTAGAGGTGAGACGCTTCTCCCCGTAATATCATCGGGCCAATGGGGAGGACAGGCTTTCGAAACGTATAGCCGTACAAAAACAACCGATTTACTTTATATGGCAGGGGGAGGAATCATGGCGCATCCAGATGGACCTGCTGGAGGTGTAATGGCATTGCAACAGGCATGGGAGGGGGCAGTCAACGGCTTAACCTTGGAAGAAGCAAGGCATCAGTACGCAGAATTTTCTAAATCGGTTCAAAAATTTGGTGTTAAAGCATAAGATGATAGGCAAGCAAGCTCTTTTATTGGCTTACTACGGTGATGATTTTACCGGTTCAACGGATGCCCTGGAATTTCTTAGCCGTGCTGGCGTAAATACAATACTTTTTATTGAACCACCTACACAAGAGAAATTAGCGAATTATAAAGAGGTGCAAGCGATCGGTGTAGCTGGTGCGAGCCGAGCGATGCCACCATCTGTAATGGAAAGGGAATTGTTTGAAGCATTTACAGCTCTGAAGATGCTTGGCGCACCACATGTACATTATAAGGTTTGCTCGACATTTGATTCTTCTCCAACGATTGGCAGTATCGGTAAAGCAGCAGATGTGGGGAAACAGGTTTTTAATGCCGCATTTATTCCATTGTTGGTGGCGGCACCAGCGCTGGGCAGATATTGTGTATTCGGCAACCTTTTTGCGCGTATGGGTATTGGGAGCCAGGGTGAAATATATCGATTGGACCGTCACCCTTCCATGAGCCGCCACCCGGTTACACCAATGGAGGAAGGCGATTTACGCCTACATATCGCTAAACAAACTACACAACGCATTGAATTGATGGATATTTTAACCATTAAATTCAAAAAAGAACTAGCCTACGAAAAATTGCAACAGTATATAGACAAAGGTAGTCCGATCGTTTTGTTTGATGCTTTGTATGTAGATCAGTTATTACCTATTGCACAATTAATGGATGACTTTGCTGACGTAGCTAAGCCATTATTCTCCATAGGCTCGTCGGGTATCGAAATGGCTTTGGGAGAATATTGGAAAGAAAAGGGATTAACGCGAGAAAAAAAAAATTGGGAAGCGGCCGGTAGAGCTCGAAGCATGTTGGTTGTATCCGGTAGCTGCTCGCCCGTTACAGCTGAACAAATAAACTTTGCCCTGGAGCATGGTTTTGTAGAAGTAGCCATTTCCGCGATAGCTACCGCTTCTTCTGTAAATGGAGGCGTAGCTCTACAATATTATGTCGAGCAGATAGTTGGACTTATTCAAAAAGGCCATGCCGTCATTGCACATTCTAGCTTAGGTAGTCATGATCCGAGAATCGAAGAAACATATCATGTCCTAAGCGAACAGGGCCTTACCGATGAAGAAATACGGGCAAAAACAGCACTGCTTTATGGTGAGATTTTGGGATTAATTGCTTTAGGTGTAGCTGAAGAAATACATTTGCAACGCTTAGTGATTGCTGGTGGTGATACGTCTAGCTTCGTTGCTCGTACAATGGGTATCGAGGCTGTGGAGATGATCGCTCCTGTTTCACCGGGCGCACCTTTGTGCAAGGCATACGCACCTGAGTCTGTTGTAAATGGCATAGAGGTGAATTTTAAAGGCGGACAGGTGGGGAGCAAAGATTATTTTATAACTGTACTGGAGGGGAAAACCTCATAAAATTTGAATGAAAATGGAATTGAAAACATTAGGACTTATTCACACATCAGCTACTTTGATACCTGTTTTTCAACAACTCTGCCAACAATATTTGCCTGGTATAACGATCTTCAATATTGTTGATGACAGTTTGGTCAAGAATATTATTGCAAAAAACGGCGAAGTAGGGACATCGATTTATAAACGTGTAGCAGATTATGTCGCTTCGGCTGAAGATGCTGGAGCGGACTATGTGCTGGTAACTTGTTCTTCCATAGGTGCGGCTGTAGAGGCCGCGGCTGAGAAGGTGAGCATTCCGGTATTGAGAGTAGATCAACCCATGGCTGATCTGGCGGTACAAGCAGGTAAGCGCGTAGGGGTCATTGCAACACTGCAGACGACTTTAGAACCTACCAGTGATTTAGTAAAACGTCGAGCCGTCCTCGCTAACAAAGAAATTGAATTGACAGCCAAACTATGTGAGGGAGCCTTTGATGCCCTTATGAGTGGTGACACAGCAAGGCATGATACATTGGTTGCTAATGCGCTGCGTGAACTGTCTAAGCAGGTGGATGTGATATTATTAGCGCAAGCAAGTATGGCGCGCGTGGTAGACACATTAAGTAGTGAAGATAAAAAAGTGCCTATTGTTGCTAGTCCGCCAAACGCCATTCAATACATTGCCAATTCACAATAAACCACTAACATGAAGCTATTGCAAAAAATCTGTTTGAGTATAAGTTTCTTATCGCTCATCGTTTTATTGAGCGGACTGATAATGCACAGTATGTCTGTCTGGCAACCGGCAGCAGTTTGTATGGTGGTTACATTTGCCGTTGGAATAGGGGGGATTGAAGCCCTGAAAAATTACCAATATACCGCGTGGATCATTGTGGCTGTGGTTGCTGCAATGATTTATCCACATGCATTTTTAAAATGGGGAAATGTTGACCTTCGAAATAAGTGGCTCATTCTGATTATTGTACAGATGGTTATGTTCGGAATGGGAATACAGATGAGCATTCGTGATTTTTCAGGATTGGGCAGCACAGGTAAGGGTGTATTGATAGGTCTTATCTGTCATTTCTCTATTATGCCATTAATTGGTTTTCTATTAACGCGTATGTTTGATTTTGATGCGGAGATAGCAGCCGGTATTATTCTAATCGGTTCTTGTTCAAGTGGATTAGCATCTAATGTAATGGTTTACTTGGCAAAGGCAAATCTGGTATTATCTGTTACGGTTACGGCTATGGCTACCTTGGTTGCTCCCTTTTTAACCCCGCTATTAATGCGCTTATTAGCCGGAACGCTCATTGAGGTTAAGTTTTTACCGATGATGCTGGAGATTATCCAAATTGTAATTGTCCCTATCGGTGCCGCACTTTTACATGATTACTTAAAGCAAGCTTCATCGAAAGGCAAGCGTGTAACTGCTGGAATAGCAGTTGTTTGTATATTATGGTTAGTCTGCCAGTATTTATTTTTATGGGATCAGTTGAATAACTATCTATCAGTCCCTTCAATGCAGTCTCTAACGGTATTTAACTTTTTTACAGGAGCCTTTATTGTGGGAGCATTATATCACCTGCTTTATCTGAAGTTTAACCATATAGATCAGTACGTTCCTTACTTGTCTATGTTCGGCATCGTTTATTTTACGACGGTTACAACAGCCGCTGGGAGAGATAATTTGTTGCATGTAGGCTTGTTGTTATTTCTGGCCTCTGTGCTGCATAATGGTGCTGGGTATTTCTTTGGCTATTGGCTTGCTCGCTTATTTAAGCTGGATAAAAATTCGGCTCGTACGATCGCTTTTGAAGTGGGACTGCAAAATGGTGGCATGGCTTCAGGTCTGGCAGGTAGCATGGGTAAATTGGCCACTGTTGGATTGGCAGCAGCAGTATTTAGCCCATGGATGAACATCTCTGGTTCTTTACTGGCAAACTATTGGCGTAAGCATCCGGTAGATACTTCTAAAACGAAAACTGAAAATATTTAATTTTCAGTTTTATACCGTAATTGTATACTTAAATTATGCACAAAATATCAGAATGTGGTATCTGCCGACGGTCCGTAGATTGAAGGTACGCTGATATCATTTAATCGCATGTACACTGTGAGTTGCCCTCGATGATGAACTAGGTGATTTATGGTAGATTCAATGCTTTTACGTTTAGATGTACTAAACATTACCTGACCATTTGCCTTTAATTCGAATTTACCATCAAGATCTCCGCTTTTAATTGAATGCAAAGCTATCTTGGCTTCTTCTACGTTTTCATCAAAATGATTAACTAGGTCTTGCGAATTTTGTGGTTTAAAGTGCTCAAATGTTGCATAGTCAATATTGTTATTCAATATCATATGTGTTATCCATTTTGGAATTTCCGCAACTAATAAAGATAAATAACCCAATTCCATTGATCTTGAATGGGGTTTCCATGTGAATAGTTCTTGTGGAATACGCTCTAAGCACTGTCTTGTAGCAGTTTTCTCGGCCTCTAATTCTCCAATAAAGGCCTTAGCAAAAGTAATATCGTCCATGGCATTAATATTTAGGTTTTAATTCAAGCTATTTAACAATCTTATTAGTTAATAGTTTGAGAGGAAAACTAATTATGTACTACAGATTTCTTGAATAAATAATGTTTCGTTAAATCAATGATTTTTTACAAGGAAGCGACTTCCCTTTGTCCCAATTTTGTAAACAAAAAACATAAGACATGAAACTACCTCATTTATCTGGAATAATGGGCTTGGTGTTACTGGGCTTTTATTCGTATGCTCAAATTGACAACTCCAAAACAAAAATGAAAGAAATGACCAAAATGAAAGAATTTAGCCTATTGGTGCGGGTACCATTAAATTATTCGACCGAACAAGCGAAAGCCGTGGGTCCGGAATGGACTAAAGTGATTGATAATTGGAAAAAAGAAGGTGTATATGTGTATAGCTTTGCTTTTCCCGGTGAAAGTTATGTTGTGGCGGGAGTCGGTAAATTGGTGAAAAAAGAACCTGTTGTTGCTAATAACTTAAGAGTAGTAAGCAATGTTATTCTTCGTGCCAGTGGTATAGAGAATGCACTTAAACTCGCTAAAGACTGTCCGATTCTAGTATACGGAGGGAGTGTTGAAGTACGGGAAATCCCTTCAAGAGCTACTTTTCCAATTGAAAATGATTAATTTATCTGTCGAATATTTTCAATTTTTTTGGATGATGAATGACAAGGGCAAATGTCATGAGGTTTGCTCTTGTTATGTTCTGGGTTTAAAAATAAAACGACCGGTTAAAAAGGAAAGGGGTAATCCTATCATGAAGATCAGTATCAGCAGTTCTTTTACTGCATGAAGGGTATCGAAAGGACTTTTTGGTGTATGACTAAGTGGAACAACGATCAAATTCATAATGGCCCATATAAAAATTCCATACACGATTCCAGTAAAAATTTTATGGTTTGATAGTGATTTTATATGGTAGTAGAGTATGCAAAACAGTATTGTAAATGATAATGCTATAATATAGTGAAGCAACAAGCCCATTAAAATAATAGCGGTACCACCGGCAAAAGCATCGGTCCCTAGTATCCCGCTGCTTATATATTTGAAAATCACCATGGGATTCTTACCTGTTGAAATATAGTAATTTGTCAATGCAGCAAGTATATCAAATGTGCCGACTAGCATGCCGATGTAAAACACTTTTAATCCAATAGCCATAGTAGAAAATGTCGTCTTATTCTCCATAATATTGCTTTTTACTACTCTTACTATATCAGGGTTAGCCAGTACAATTGTACGTTTATAATTGTTGGTGAATAGACATTATGCTTGATCCACTAACAATTATAAGAATTTATTTCGATATCCTAACAAAATTTAGTTGAGGTAATGAATATCTATTGTTATAGGTACCAAGCATTGTTAAACTTATTTATTTCCATTTTTATCGGCTACAAAAATTAAGCAAATTCATTTTTCTTGAAAAATATTTGCGCAATCAAATGATTGCATTATATTTGCAACCATATAGTTGCATTATGATAACAAGAAGAGATGTATTTCAGGCCATAGCAGATCCAACGAGAAGAGAAATTATTCAGCGGCTTGCAAAGGAGCCTTTAAACTTAAACGCTATCGCCGAAGATTTCGATGTTAGCCGTCAGGCGGTGTCAAAACATATTCAGATTCTCACAGAATGTGGTTTGATCATTATTACTCAAAAAGGACGGGAACGATTCTGCGAGGCCCAACTTGGAAAATTGACTGAAGTAGTTGATTGGGTGGAACAGTCTAGGAAGCATTGGATCAACAGATTTGAAAAATTAGACAAATACTTAAACGAATTAAAAAACAATGATAATGGAACAACTTAAAAAAGAACTTTTTATTACGCATCTCTTTGATGCTCCTAGAGAAATGGTATTCCGTGCCTGGACAGATCCGGAACAATTAAATCATTGGTATGCTCCCGATGGTTGTACTATTGAATTTAAAACTATAGAGGTGAAGGAAGGTGGGACCTTCCATTCTTGTATCCATGATCCCATTCACGGGGACTGTTGGATTAAGGGTGTTTACCAGGAAGTTATCTTCCCTGAAAGATTGGTTTTTTCTATGGTGTTAACGAATGAATACGGTTATTCAGTTGAATCAATTGAGGTAGGAAAACCGGATGATTGGCCAAAGGAGACGATCACAACGGTTACATTTACTGCGATCAAAAACCAGACAAAGCTGTCTATCCACCAAACTGTTCCAGAAGAAGATGCTAAACAAACCGGGGCGTACCAAAGCTGGATTAAGATGTTCAATCGTTTAAATATTCTTTTAACAGCGTCTGAAAACGACTAAGAAAAAGGAGTAACTCAAAGCAAAAAAAATCTTTATAATTTTTTGCTAATTTTTTTAGTATATTTGATTCATCCAAGAATGTAAAATAAATCACGGTATTTAAGAGTCTATAGCTAATATATGGAGAATAAGGTAAATATCAGTAACAATAGCGTTGAATCTGCAGGGATTACAAAGGACTATAAAGAAGCTATTGCAGAGTTTGTTTGGAACGGCTTTGATGCCAACGCGTCAATGGTTAATATTGTCTTTAAACCGAATGAAATTAATTATATAAATGAAATATCAATTGTTGATAATGGCTCCGGTATCAACCTGGCTACCTTAGGTAACACATTTGGTTCTTTTCTCGATTCGGTAAAAAGATCATCTTTTAATAGATCTTCATCTGTCAGGGGTAAAAAAGGGAAGGGTAGGTTTTCCTTTATAGCATTTGCTTATAATGCGTTGTGGTCAACCACTTTTTTATACAAGCAGTCTAAAAAGCTTCTTGATTATGAAATAACAATAAGTGCTGCAAATAAAGATATTTATATAGATGAGCACAAAAAAATCTCAAAAAACAAACATACCGGTACAAGTGTCAAACTCTACAATTTACATGATGTAACGGGTTCTTCCTTCGGTAGTAAAGAATTTATTGATTACCTTAAATATGAATTCGGTTGGTTTCTCTTACTTAATAAAAGTAAAGGACTGAAGCTATGCATAAATGGTGATTCATTAATGTATGAAGATATAATTGCGGATAACGAGATGCTTACAAGGATTGTATCGAATGCTCTTAATGAAGAATTCAATTTCAGGATAACGTATGTAAGGTGGCATGAAAAAATAGGCGATAAGTTTTATTACTATTTTTTAAATACAGCCCAGAAAGAACTTTTTAAGCAATTAACATCTTTTAATAATAATGCAATTAACTTTTACCATAGTGTATATGTAGAATCACCTTTTTTTGACAATTTTGCACCTTCTGATAGAGAAAACTCAGAGGGGCTCTTTGGCGCTAATTTAAGCAGTGCGGTTTTTAAATCATTGATAAAAGAGCTTCAGTCGATTATCGAAAATAAACAGAAAGATTTTATTCGTTCTAATGGTGCCGATGACCTGATTGGGAATTTTGAACGTAAAGGTGTCTTTTCGGCCTTTAAAGACAATAAGTATGAGCAGGATAAGAAAAGGGAGCTCGTTGAGGTAATCAAAGAAATATACTGTATACAACCGAAAATCTTTAAAGGATTAAACGAAACGCAGGAGAAAACAAGTGTTGCGTTTATTAATCTATTATTAGATTCGGATGAAAGAGAAAACATACTTTCTATACTTGAAGGGATTGTCAACATTACAGGCGAAGAACGGGAAAGCCTTGCGCTTTTATTGAAGAAAACTTCTTTTAATCGTATAACCAGAACCATTAACTTGATCGAAAATAGGTTCAAAACGATTGAGTTGTTGAAAAAACTTGTGTTTGACCTTAAACGATTTACTACCGAGCGAGATCATATACAACATGCTATTGCGGAGAATTATTGGCTTTTTGGTGAGCAATTTCATTTAGTTACCGCTAACGAAGGTTTCGAGCAACTCTTGTACAAGTATTTAAATATGGTTGACAACGAACATGTAAAGAGGAAATTGAAGCCATTAACTGATAAGGAAAAGAAGAGAAGACCAGATTTATTCATCTGCCGTCAAAGAAGTGTACCCGATCCTACATACCATGATGATGAATTAGAGGAGAACATTATGGTTGAACTAAAGCGTCCAACGGTAGTTATCGGTAAAGAACAATTACGACAAATAGAAGATTATTTGGATTTCATCACGAGGCAGGACGAATTTAATTCGCAGACAAGAGTATGGAAGTTTTTCGTGATAAGTAATAAGATCGATGATTACGTTGTGAAGCAGTATCAGGAGTTCCAAGATAAGGGCAAGCGTTATTTAGTGAAATCTTGGGGTAATCTGGAGATTTTCGCCATGACCTGGGACGATTTATTTAGAAATTTTCAGGTCAAGCATAGGTTTTTATTGGATAAGCTGGATTTTGATAGAAAAGCGATTGAAGAAGAGCTTAAATTCAAAGGAATAGCATTAACGGCGGATGTTGTTGCAGCAGCGGTAGTGCAAAGAAAAGAAGCGTTTTAATCAACTTTTACTGAAGACAATGTTAGCGGTAGTTGATATGCTCGTTAATTTCCTTTTTAATTCTTTTGTTTATATCAATCTTGGCTCCCTTAAAAACGAATATTGTTGTTCCATACTCTCTAGCAAAAGGGTTTATTATGGAATCTGTCGCGGAAGCACTGTTGAAGAAGGGACCGGTTTCCGCTAGTTCATTATTTTTGCCTTCCAAATTTTTAATGCGTATAAGATTGAGATATCTCTTGTTAAGATCAAACCAAGTAATGTAATCTGAATTGAAGGAGACGGCTCTGATTTTTTTATTTTTTGCATAGTAATTTATTGCTCCCGCTTGCCCGTAATTGTCGCAAAGAATGAGTGTTTGATCTTGGTTAGGAAGTTTTGAATAGGCTGCTTCAACTTTTTGTGCTAATTCTTTCCATCCAAGCATGTCTGCGAAATCTTGAGGTAAGGAATGATCTTTACCGTCTTCCCAACGAAGTAAACCAAGTGCTTTATACGAATCGGCATTTTTTAAGATATAGTGAGGGCTTTTATTAGGAAAGACTAGGTTATACATTGGTATGAATAATATAATAGGTATCAATATCGCGATTACCTGCAAATATCTTTTCCCACTTGTTATTAAAATTTTGTCAAGGTATGCCGAACCAAAGGAAATGTAAATGGGGTATAGCCCAATAGCATAGTATCCCTTTGCTCTTAAATAGGTGAATATAAAGAGCGTGAAACAAAATGACCAGAAAAAAAATCTATATTTCTTGAAGGGTGCGTAGACTAATAAGGCATATAGCGCGGCAATAATCACAAATAAGGAGCCGATAAAAAAAAGGAGCTGATCTTTAAAAAAATCCCCTCTGCCTACATTCACCAATTGTGTATCAGTCAGTTCTTTCAAGTGGTGGAAGACGGTAAAGTTATGGGTGTACTGCCATAAAATATTAGGTGAGATGAGTAGAGCACCCAATAAGAGAGAAATGTAAAACTCTCTTCTGAGAAAAATTCTCCGATGTTCAGTTAGTAAAATCGCTGGAAAAAGCCCAATGAGTAAAAAGACTATATTATACTTGTTTAAAAAACCGAAGGCAAATATAAACGCAGCGATAAGAAGCCATCTCGGTTTTTCCGAGTTAATGTATTTAATGAAGATAAAATAGAAGCTTGTCCAACAAAGGACATCCAGTGAGTTTGGCTGATAAAGGATATTTAATCGCAAGAGAGCAGAAAAAAGTATCGCGGTTGCTCCTAGAATTAACGCAAATAAACTTCCATTTAGTTCCTGAATGGCTTTCCATACCACTATTATTGTTAGCGCCCCAAATAAAGCTGGAAAAAATCGGATCCAAAATACGGTATTTCCGAAAAAATAGATAACGCTTGAGATCCAAGACGTAACAGGTGGAACTGATAAATAGCCCCAAGCTAGATGATGCGCTTGATCAAGGTGTAAAAATTCATCTCGCTGTAATTCGTATTCCGGACTTATTAAAGTGTATTGCAGTAAAAATTTTGCAATCACAAAGCAGAATAAGATCGCTTGCTTCTTTGTCATCAAAGGTTATGTGTTGAGGTCGCTACTGTTATCAAATATATGTAAATTCTGTGACGTAATAAGGGGCCAAAGATTTTATTGATTGCTACATCTTCTTAAGCGCATAGGTTTTCCTGTATACAGGAAACTATTTAAAAAAAACAATTAAAATGTTACAGATTATTCATATGTACTAAATAAACTAATGTTAATCAAAACGGTCCTATTAAAAACTTTAATTATGAAAATACAGAAAATAAATTTTTTATGCTATTTGCCATTTATGTTTTTATCCTCTTGTGTTACAACTTCATATATAGGCGATAAACTAGTTCCTACTAATAGAGTGGATGTCTTTTATTCAGCGAAAGATGTAAAAAAGGATTACAAAGTGATCGGACATATATCGTCTGAAACAGGAATGGGAGAGGAGCGAGCCAAACAAATGATTATTGGAAAAGCAAAAATCGTTGGTGCAGATGCAATTATTATTACGGGTATAGATTATACGGGTGGGGAGGATTCATCCCCATATAGCAAAGCGGAGGCAATTAAGTATCATGATGACTAATCGCATTTTGACACCACGTTATGATAATTATCTGTCTGACCTGAAGATTTTTGACATGGTGAAATTATAAGGAAACTCAAATGAAATTCCCATATTCCGCTATATTATTATACCGGAATACAGGTATTGTTATAGGCAATATTATCATCTACTTTTATCTAGGGAATACCGAAACCCTTAATAGTAGGTCTAATTAATTGAAAATTTATTATGAAAAATTTATTTGATTTCAACGAACTAAGTGATCTAAGCCAAGAAGAATCCGTACAAATTTCTGGTGGTGGTAACGCAAAAGCATGCGCCGATTCAATGCTGAGTGGCGGAATGAATGGTGCCGGTATAGGCGCGATGTTCGGTGCTCTTGGTGGTCCAGGAGGTGCATTGATAGGTGCTGGAATAGGCTCCCTAGTAGGAGGTGCACTTGTTGCACGCTACTATAGCGTTTGTCAAGCTTAATATACAAAGGCTACAATATAGTTGAAGGGGTGTAGAGCTCTTCACCCTTTCAATTGTTATATTGCCTCATATCGAATTTCTCTTGTCTTACATTTAACCTTTATCTTAGCTGAGAAATCTTTTTTGAATTTATACGGTGATACGGCATTATATAATTTGCTTAGGTACTTTTTTCAGTCTATGCATATGGTCCTTGACAGGAATAGCTCAAACCGACAAATGGACCGGTACATGGGAAATGCACTATAAGCCTTGGCCACATATTCCTGCAATTGAAATGGAACTGCGAATAGCCAAGCCTGTTAAAAATATGTTGTACCCTGCTAAGTTAATACTCTCTTATCGGGGCTTTCGTGGCGAGTATGAACTATTATTGGTAAAAAAAAATAATAATGAGTTAGGTATCGGCAGAAATAAATATCCGTTAATAGAGAAACCTTTTGACCTAGGGCCATGGATGATGTACTTAAACGGTAAACTAAGTTACCACACAGGTATACCTTCCGATTCATTGGTGCTTCAGCGACTTTGGATAAATAATTTCGGTGTTTTTATGAAGGGATTGTATGATGATGAATTATATACGAATCAAAAAGCATTCTTACGTAATTTTCTTTATAATGAAGGGATAACTCTTTCAAAAAGAGATGACATAGCGTGGACAGATCCCCATATTTCACGTATCGTTGATACGGATACTATTTTTTATGGAGTTTATGACCCGATTGAAGTGAAGAAACCAGCGATACTACTTTCCATGCAGGATGAAGAACGTTATGATCGCGATACGGTGACCGTTGTACATAATGGTAATTTGCTGGCAAACGGACTTGCATTAGAACAAGCTACTAAATTGAATGAATTGGTGTTGGACTCTGGGGAAAATTATATTGCTTTCTTTGCTGAAAATTATGGTGATATCCCACCCAATACAGCTAATTTTCTATTAACAACACAAGGAGAAAAGGGTGGGATGTACTCGTTCAATTTTGCTAACAAATCAAATGTTTTTTCTACAGTAATGGTAGCAAGACTTCAATATAAACCAGTAAAAAATATTATTCAAGAAGATGTTGAGGAAACACGAACGGCAGGTCGGCGTGATGTTCGTATCGGTACCATGGTGGTTCACGATGAAAAATTGACACTTGAATTATGGGATGAACAAGTTGAGGATGGCGATATCATCTCCTTGTATGTAAATGGTACTGAGGTAATAAGTAAGGTAGAAGTACGCAAACGTGTGAAACGATTTACTATTAACCTTCAACCAGGACGTAATCGTATTTTATTTTTTGCTGAAAATCTTGGCTTAATAGCTCCCAATACGGCTGCTCTAAGGATGAAGGCAGGAAGTGTAGAAAAAGCACTACATCTAAGTACAGACATGCAACAAAATAATGTACTAGAAGTGACATGGAATAAAAAACTACCTTAGTCTACTAATCGTCCCTCCGCGCATTAAGCAATCAATTAGTCGGCTTCAGCACATCAAAAACGAAGAACCCATCATAGCTGGTGCGTGCTGAATAAGAAAAGCCTGCGTATCACACGCGATAGCAGGCTTAAGATTCGTAATCTCTAATTTCTTCTAAATTCTAAGTAACTGATGAACTCTTACTTACGGTTAGAAACTTTTATAAACCATCTCTCTCTAAGGCGGCTAACCTAGCCAACATCTCTAAACAAGCCCCTTCGTGGAGAATTTCCCAACTAGTTTGCGTAGTGCCGCCCCTAAAATCGCCATTTAATAGATTTATACCAGGATTTCGGCAATCAGATAGCCAAGCATGCGTTAATGTTTTCTCATAAGCTGTTACATAAGTTCTATCGTTATTAAGTTTATACAACTCAATAAATCCTCTGAACATAATAGCCTGAAACCATACATGGCCAGGTTCTAAAATCTGGAAAGATTCTCCTAATACAGCCGAATTAAATGGAATAAACCATTTGTTGTAAGCAGCACCTGCTATATTTTGAGCATCTGTAAGGTATTGTGCTTCATGGGTAATCTTGTACAAAAGTGACGCTGCCTGCATAGGTTGCCCTGAATTATACGAGTATTTTTCTTTTGCAATCAGGATTTCTGAATTCGGGTCATTTTCATCCGCTAATCGAGCATTATCCCAATATAAATAATCATTTGGGTCTTGCAAAGTTTCTTTACACCAGGCGTATAAGTCTTTAGCACTTTGTAAGTAAGGGGTCTCTTGTGTCGCCTCATAAAGCTTCGCTGCTAAAACAGCCGCTGGTGCTGTAGAACAAGTGTGCTTCGATTTAAGACCTTCTTTCCAGTAAACGCCACCACCCATAATATCGTCGGTACCAGTCAATATAAAATTCCATACCAATTTTGCTCTGTCAAGATATTTACTGTCATTTGTAAGCATATAGAGGTCAACCATGTCAATTCCCACCCAAATATTATCATCAAAGTAGCGTTCATCACCTTCCCCAGGATATACAGCATAAGCCTCTGCACCGCCATTTCTAGTATTTCTAAATTGATCAATAGCTGTTAGTAATCGATTGTCATAATTTGATTCATATTTTGATTTATAGTCTGGAAATCCTTCAGCCGCTTCTTTAATGGCAGTATAGCCAGAGAAAGCAGCACCGTGACCCCATATAACAGCAGCTCCATCCCAATACCCATCTGTACGTGGATAATTTGTGCTCCAGATATCCCTAGGCATACCATTTAAATATAGCTCAGTAATAGAAGAGAATAAAGTGTCTGCTCGTTTTAAAAATATCGGCGCAACTTTTAAACTGTTGGCCGCATTGAGCGCAGTATTTGTTGGACTTAGTTTGGAAGTATCTTTACTGCATGATACAAAAACAAGGGAATAAAGCAGAAACGCTAAAAGGATTGTACATGTTGAATTTTTCATTTTATTTTGTTTTTAGATAAATAGTATATTTAACGTAAACAAGGAAATGATACGGAATCAGGTATGATTTAACCTAAAAACCTCTCCATACAGATATATTTAATCTTGTTTATAATGATCTTTTTTATAATTGGTGAACAATCTGTGAGTTTGTTAAACTGTTCTTTTTATTAAGTCAAATATAAATAAATAAATGATAGATGCATTACTAAAACGATTTATTCTGCAACATACGATGTTCTGATTACAAGATGGCTTAATAAGATAGTAAATATTTACTATATAATAATTGGTGCTCAAATTACTTGTAAATAAGAGATTGAACTTTGTTTAACTTATTTACCATTAAAATGAAATCCCAGCAGAACTCCTACAGTTGGTATGATTATTAGTCGGATTTTTCTAATAAATTCTTTAAGTCATTTTCTTCAAGTACCAAACGTTGTGGTTGCTTTCCATCTATACATTTCCATTCTATAAGTTTTATAGTATGCCTGTCTAATTCAATTCCAGTAATATCGCCGTCACTATAACAACAGCAACCCGTGTTGAAATAAGTGTCTTTTGAATTTTCTAAACGAGGAGAGGTCTCACCACTTACTTTACCTGCTTGTAATATTGCTTCCAGTTTTTTTACTTGCTCTGCATCCCCACTTGCTCTGGCAATATCTAATCTTTTATAAGTACGTTCGAGGTGTGTTAATGAGTTGAAAACAGGTTGGTGCGTATGTCCAGTAATTAAAACAAGATCTTTTTGCTGGGCGGTCCATTCATACATCATCATGTTATGTGCCGATTTTAATTGCTGATCATTGGCTGGTGTGTTGGGATTTATGCGTAGATACGATTGCAATGGTCCCCAAATGGTGGATACAAACCATTTACTGAACCAATTTCCATCACTTTGCAGGTCGCCTTGATGGCCATGTGTTAGAAAAATAGAAAGCGCTCTTTTGTCAATTTCGGCAGACAATAATACACCGGCATATACCGGAATCTTTTTGCCGTATATTTTTTCCAGCATAAAGAAAGCGAGGGGATCATTATCCCAATACAGATCATGGTTTCCCCAAACTTTTATAAACGCATTTCTATCTACAAAGCGTTTCTCCATATCAAAGCTTACCTTATGGTGCTTTATAACCGAAAAGATATTATTTTTCCATAGTTCTTCACTGTCACCTAGACTACAATAGGTATACAATTTGTCATTATAGTAGGTAAGTGCTGCTAGATAATTTTTCTCTGCTAATAAAAAATCATCTCTGTAATCCTTTGCGCCTTTATGATGATCAGAAAAGATAATAAATTTGTCATGCTGGTTAAGGTCTAACAGTAGACCTTTTTTCGTTTTATTTTGTTGAATGTTGTTAAGCAACGATGATAGAGCGTCATGTATTCTTAGTTTATCAGGCCTTGAGGCATATTTGTCAGCAAAACGAATAATGGGCTTTGTTAACAGTTTTTGTAGCAGTTTTTGCATATACACTTAACATCTCTGTGAAAATAATGTTCGTCAAATAACATAGGGTTTTATTTTTTAAGCTTCGATAGGTTGATCTGTTATCTACTGTTATTTAGGCCTGAAAATTTTGATCTTATCTTCATTACATTCAATAAAGGGTCCGTTTAGGAGGTCAATACAATAGGGAACCGCAGGAAAAATAGCCTCTAAACAGGTTTTTATAGATGCTGGTTTTCCTGGTAAGTTAACAATGAGCCCTTCATTTCTAATACCTGCCGTTTGTCTTGATAAAATGGCGGTCGGTACTTTTTCCAGACTTACTTTACGCATAAGTTCGCCAAAGCCTGGCAGCATCTTGCTGCAAACGTTTTCTGTTGCTTCAGGTGTGACATCGCGTAAACTCGGACCTGTTCCACCTGTGGTAACAACCAAGCAACATTTTTCTTCATCGATTAAATGAATTAGATTTTGCTCAATTAAGATTTGCTCATCTGGGATAATTCTAATGACCTTTGTCCAATCAGATTGAATAAATTCACCCAACGTTAGCAGAATCTGCTTCCCGGAAATATCATCGTATATTCCGGCACTGGCACGATCGGAGACGGTTAAAATGCCAATTTTAACTGGTTTCTTCATTTGTTTATTTATTAAAGAAAGTTACTACTTTCGCCTGAATATATAAAATGGAAATAAGTTTTACAAGAGACAGTTTTTTAACCTATTAGGTAAGAAATATACTGTAGAATCAGTCCGCATATATATGCCCCATAAGTTCCAACTGCATAGCCTAAAACTGCCATTAAAACTCCAACGGGTGCTAAATATTTGCTGAATGCAGCAGCCACAATAGGGGCTGACGCAGCACCACCTATATTTGCTTGACTTCCTACTGCAACAAAAAAGAAGGGTGCACGAATTATTCGAGCAACAATAAGCATTATGACGATATGTGTTAAAATCCATATAATGCCAACCAAAAAGAACTTCGGATTATCAAAAAGTGCTTTCAAATCCATACTCATACCGATGGTTGCCACTAAAATATACAGAAACAATGAACCAATGTTAGATGCACCATAATTTTCTAATCTTTTAACTTTGGTGAAAGATAGTAACATACCCAATGTAGTAACTAAAATTATTAACCAAAAGAAGCTGCTGGTTAGCGAGTATTGTGCACTGGAAGGATAATTGACTTCGAACCACGGAGCAATCACATCGGCACATGCATGTGAAACGGCTGTGACACCAAAAGCAATACCCAGCAAAACCATCCAATGGCGAGTATCAGTATTTGTTACTTTCTCTTGTAGATGTAGGGCTTCCATTCGTTCTTCTAATTGGCTTAAGGCACTATTATCTGCCCGTAGCCATTTGTCAATTTTATCTTTACGTTGGGCCCCATAAAGCAGCAGACCCATCCAGATATTAGCTACAAGCACGTCAACTGCAATCATTTGAGCGAAGAGTGTTTTGCTGGCTCCAAACACTTCCAACATAGCCGCTTGATTGGCACCACCACCGATCCAGCTTCCGGCAATAGTGGCGAGACCGCGCCAAGTGTCTTCATTACCGAAATGTAGAATATCGGGAAATGCGGAACCGACAATTGTAAAAGCAATAGGCCCGCCCAGCATTACACCCAAAGTGCCAGCAAAAAACATAATGACAGCCTTAATCCCTAATCTGCGTAGTCCTTTTATGTCTATGCCAATTGTAAGTAGTAATAAACTAGCTGGCAAAAGATAGCGGGATGCCATGTTATATAATGACGATTTTTCCCCAGATATCAGGTTAAAAGTATTGAGTAAAGCTGGTATAAAATAACATAAGAGTACAGAAGGTATAATTTTGTAAAAACGGTTCCAAAAACCACTTTTTAAACCTGAAGTATAAAAAACGAGCGCCAAAATGATCATTAAAATACCAAAGACCACCGCGTCGTTAGTAATTAATGGGCTGCTGATTTGTTCCATAAAATCTATAAAAAGCTAATAATTTTTTAATTGTTTTCAGTTGAGAAGGATTCAATAGCATTCCAGTCGACATTTTTTAATCCAATACCAGGCGTGTTATCAACGTGAATAGCACCGTTTCTACAAGGAAAAGCACCGTAAGGGTCATTGGTGACACCTAAATTTCCGTCAAGATCGATAAATTCTGCTAAACTTCCTAACTGAGCACCGGCTGCAATTGCGCAGGAGGTTTCCGACATGCAACCAATCATTGTTCGAAGTCCTTTTTCCTTAGCTGCCACCAGCATATCGAAGCCCTCTTTAATGCCTGTCGATTTCATCAATTTTACATTAATACCGTGATAAAATAAGGAGGCATTGTTAATATCAGCTAGGCGTTGAATACCCTCGTCTCCAATAATGGGTAAGGCACTGCGATTCTTAAGCCATTGCATACCCTTATGATCATGTTTCGGTAGAGGTTGTTCAATAAAAATACAGTTTTGCTTGGCCAGCCAGTCAATAAACCGAGCAGCTTTTTCAGTGTCAGTCCATCCTTGATTGGCATCGATGTATAAAGGTTTGTCAGTTGCGCCACGGATGGCCTCAATGATCTTGAGATCATGATCAGTTCCTAGCTTTATTTTTAAGTACCGGAAATCTTCCGCTTCTGCTACACGTGATGCCATTATTTCAGGGCGTTCAATACTAATAGTTTTAGCCGTGTGGAGAACATTTGGGGTTAATCCATAGAGTTCGTGAACAGCCTTACCTGTTACTTTTCCCCAAAGATCATGTAGTGCGATATCTATTGCTGCCTTGATAGCTGGGTTGCCGGGAGCGATTGCATCTATATAATCTAAAATAGGAGCTAGTGGAAACGGTTTTTCAAATAAGTCAAAATTTATTTTATTTAAAAAGGCGGTTGCAGTTTGCATGTCTTCTCCATAACGTGGTGGCATAGCCGCCTCGCCAAACCCATCATAGCGTTGATAGGAAATTTTTACTAACATGATGGGGGTCCCTGTTCTTACGTTGTCGGCAATACGAAAGGGGTACTGCATCTTCAAAAAGTAGGGTTTGTAGGTTAGTTTTAACATTAATAAATAAGAATTGTAGTTTGATGGCTGAATTTATGAATTATTTATCTAAAGGGTATAATGAATTAATTTTAATTGCTCAATTGAATTATCATTGTCGGCTACTTTGTTAATATGAATTAATAAGTAGTTTGTCAAATTTTATTGCTTATTTAAAGTGATTTGTCCTGGTGAAAAGCAAATGTCGTCTTTTTTTAAGGATTATAGGTGCGGGTGATTAATAAAATTTGTCTTTTTTGTAGTTAAAGCCTTTCTAACTTGGTTTTCGTTGTAAAAAATATTTGCATGCCAAAAAAAAGAGAATAATTTTTATCAAATTATTCATTTTTAATTGAGAATTCTGAAAAACACAAAAATTACTTGATGAAGAAAACAAAACATAATTTGGAATCTAATGGTATTTTAATGTGATTTGGTAGGTTTTTTGTGGTTAAATTGCTATATTTGAGAAGATAGAAGCAGGGTGGGAGCTGCTTCATTATTGTACTTATTCGTAAACAATTAAATTAAACTGAGATGGTAAATTTTGTGATGTTATTATTTGCAGGAATATTTGCAGATACAAAAGAGCAGGAACATACTGGAGGATTTGTGACAGACCCTAATGGGAAATATGTGGTTTTTCAGGAAGAAAAAAAAGAATTTGAAAGCGATATCGATCTTCAAGATTATGTGCTAGACTTTTTTGATGAAAAAGAAGTTGAGATAGAAAAGGAGAATACTCAACGGGTGAAGATCAGTGGTAAAACAATGCTTAAAAGGCATGCAGGCATAGGTAATTATATTGCCGGAGATTTGAATTATAATATGACATTTGAAAAAACACAAGATGGATATCGTTATTGGTTTACAGATTTGTCATACCAACCATATGTGAAGGATAGATATGGTAAGATTGTCCCGGCAAATGCAAAACCAATCCCTTTGGAAAAAGAAATGAGTAAAATAAACAAAGGTGTTTGGAAAAAGCAGCGGGAGTTTGCCTTCCAAACTATGAATGAGTTTGCCGGAAAATTGAATGATTATTTAGGCAGGGTAGATGCACCCAAGGTAATTGCTATTAATTAGGAGATCAATTTTCTTGAAGATTGAGAAGCCAGATTCAAGTTGAATCTGGCTTTTTTGTCAGTTATTGCCTGTCATACTGGCGCTTGAGAGCATTTGGAACATTGCTTGTGGGGAGTGTTTTGATTAATTGAATTATACCATCAAAATATAGAATAATATGCAAGAAAAAGGAAACATCTCGATCCATACCGAGAATATCTTCCCGGTAATTAAGAAATTTTTATACTCCGACAATGAAATTTTCTTACGTGAACTTGTTTCAAATGCAGTTGATGCAACACAGAAGTTAAAAAGATTGGCCTCTCTTGGACAATATCAAGGGGAAGTTGGTGATGTAACGATAAATATTTCTTTTGATGAGCAGGCGAAAACTATTACTATTTCCGATAAGGGAATCGGTATGACAGCTGAAGAAGTAAAGAAGTATATCAATCAAATTGCGTTTTCGGGTGCTACTGAATTTATGGAAAAATTCAAGGAAGCAAAGGATGCAAATGAGATTATTGGTCGCTTCGGACTAGGTTTTTATTCAGCATTTATGGTAGCTGATAAAGTTGAAATCCAAACGCTTTCTTACCAAGAAGGAGCACAAGCAGCCAAATGGGTTTGTGATGGAAGTACTTCCTATGAAATTAGTGATGGAAATAAAACCGAAAGAGGTACAGATATTATACTGTACATTAACCAAGAAGCTGAAGAGTTTTTAAATAAGTCTAGACTTGAAGAAATTTTAAACAAGTATTGTCGATTTTTACCTGTGCCAATTAAATTTGGAACAAAAACTAAATCTGAACCTGATGGAGAAGATGAGGAAGGTAAGCCTAAATACAAGTCTGTAGAAGAAGATAATATCATCAATAACACTAGTCCTGCTTGGACTAAATCACCTGCTGAACTAAAAGATGAAGATTATTTGGCCTTTTATCGGGAGTTATACCCTTTCGCTGAAGAACCCTTATTTTGGATTCATCTGAATGTTGATTATCCTTTCAATTTAACTGGAGTTCTTTATTTTCCTAAAATCAAGAACGATTTCGATATTCAACGGAATAAAATTAAACTTTTTTCCCGTCAAGTATTCATTACGGATGAGGTAAAAGATATCGTACCCGAATTTTTAATGCTATTACATGGGGTGATCGACTCTCCGGATATTCCATTGAATGTTTCGCGGAGCTTCTTACAAGCAGATAGCAATGTAAAACGCATAAGTAATTATATTACCAAAAAAGTTGCTGATAAACTGAATGAGCTCTTTAAATCAGAACGTAAATCTTTTGAGGAGAAGTGGAAAGATATTGGGCTGTTTGTTAAATATGGTATGGTAAGTGAAGATAAGTTTGCCGAAAAAGCGAATGACTTTGCTTTATTACAAAATTTCGATAAAGAGTTTTATACACTTAAAGAATACGCTGAGAAAGTAAAGGATCTTCAAAAGGATAAGAACGATCAAATAATTTATTTGTACGCTACTGATGCTGCTAAACAGGATAGCTTTATTTCGGCTGCTAAGAACAAAGGATATGACGTCTTGTTATTAGATTCGCCAATTGATGGCCATTTTGTGAATTATCTTGAACAAAAAGCCGAGAAAACACAGTTAAAGCGAGTGGATTCTGATGTGTTAGACAAGCTTATTCAAAAGGAAGAAGATGCAAAATTGGAGCTCAGTGAGGAAGAAAGTAATAACGTGAAGGCTTTGTTTGAGAATGCTATCAAGAAGGATAATATGCAGGTGGAAGTAGCTGCGTTAGCAAGTGATGAGATGCCTGTGACGGTAACAATGGATGAGTTTATGCGTAGAATGAAAGACATGGCACAGAATGGTGGCGGCGGAATGAATTTTTATGGAAGCTTGCCAGATAATTATAAAGTTTCTGTTAATGGCAATCACCCGCTTATTAAACGCATTTTGACTTCTGCTGACGACACTGAGAAGGAAAACTTAGCTAAACAGGCTTTTGATTTAGCTTTATTGTCTCGTGGCCTGCTTACAGGTGCAGATCTCACAAATTTTGTAAAAAGGAGCGTTAGTCTTATAGATTAATTCACCTAAATAAATAATAAAAAAAGCTTAACCCTGGGCATACCTGAGTTAAGCTTTTTTTGATTTGTACCTTTAGTAATAAGTTAAGCGTACTACACCTGCTATTTTTTTTGCTAACCGAACAACCTGTTTACTGTATCCATATTCATTATCATACCATACATATAACACTAAGGATTTACTGTCTGGGCCTATAAGTGTGGAAGGTCCGTCTATAATTGCTGTGTGGCTATTGCCTATAACGTCACTGCTTACTAGTTCTTTCGAGGAAGAATAATCAATTTGTTCCGATAACTCTCCAAATAATGCTTCATTTTTTAAGATTTCTTCAAGTTTTTCCAACAATATCGTTTTGTGCGTACTTAAGTTAAGTATAGCTAGTGAACCATTAGGTACGGGTACCCTAACAGCACTTCCTGTCAATTTGCCCGCGAGGTTTGGTATAACCTTATAAACGGCCTTGGCAGCACCTGTTTCAGTAATTACCATATTTAAGGCAGCTGCTCGTCCTCGACGTTCTTTTTTATGGTAGTTATCCAAAAGATTCTGATCGTTTGTATAGGCATGTATGGTTTCTACGTGACCTTTTTGTATCTTAAAGTTATCATTGATCAGTTGCAAAACAGGAACGATGGCATTGGTGGTACAAGATGCGCAAGTGAAAATATCCTCTTTTTTAAAGTCAACTTTTTTGTCGTTAATTCCTACAACTATGTCTGGAAGATCTCCCTTACCGGGTGCTGTTAGCAACACCTTGCTTATTCCTTTGGCATGTAGATGTTTGCTTAAACCAACTCGATCTCTTAATGTACCGGTGTTGTCTATTAGGAGGGCATTATTAATGCCGTATTTTGTATAATCGATCTCCTCCGGATGATCACTGTTTATAATATGTATACGTTGTCCATTTACAATGAAGCAATTATTGGGTTCGTCAATAGTAATTGTACCTTTGAATTCATGGTGTATAGAGTCCGATTTTAATAAATTTGCACGTTTAGATAAATCTTCTGTCTGAGAGGTTCTGGCAACGATTGCTTTTAGCCTTAATTGCTCTCCTTTACCTGTTTGCGTGATAATCTCTCTTGCTACTAATCTCCCTATTCTACCAAAGCCATAGAGTACGATGTCTTTAGGTTCAATTGAGTGCTTGTCTTTGCCAATATGAGCAGCAAGACGCCTCATTACAAAATCATAAACGGTGGCATATTTGTAATGGCTATCTGTCCATTGCGCAGCTAACGTTCCGATATCAATTCTACTAGGTGCAGAATTGCTGCTTTTAATGGCTTTTGCTATTTCTAGTGTGTCAAAGATGGATATATCTTTATTGCTGATTTCTCGTGCATGTTGATGTATTGCCAGTAACTCACTACTAGCTATATCAACTAAGGTTTTCCTAAAAAGCACCAATTCAATAGACCGCTCTAACCATAGATGCCCTACAATTGCTATCAATTCAAGTGTTTTCTTCTCTTTTTCGATCCAGGTTTGAAATTCTGTTTGGTTGATATTTGTCATTATGAAATTTAAATGGTTTATTATTGACAAATATATAAAATTTAGTGATTTTTGAAGGTATTTTTTATTAAATTGATAATATTGAAATGTAGGCGTAAAAAAAAGCATCCGCCATTTGGAGGATGCTCTCAGTTTTTATATCAAGAAATTTAAAAGCTTATCCTAGATAAGACTTTAATATTTTACTACGTGAAGTATGGCGTAAGCGTTGTAATGCTTTATCTTTAATTTGTCTTACACGTTCGCGCGTAAGATTAAAGGTCTCTCCAATTTCTTCAAGCGAAAGAGGATGGTTTGAGCCTAAACCAAAAAATAAAACAATTATTTCGCGTTCGCGTTCAGTTAAAGTAGCTAAAGACCTTTTTATTTCTTCAGATAGCGACTCATCTATTAAGGAGCTGTCGGTATTTGGATCGTGATTTTCCAATACATCTAACAACGTGTTTTCTTCTCCTTGAACAAATGGAGCGTCCATTGAAACGTGTCGGCCTGAATTGCTCAGTGTATCTGAAATTTTGTCTACCGTAGTTTCAAGTATGTCTGCCAATTCTTCAGGTGATGGTTCGCGTTCATATTCCTGCTCTAAGCGAGAGAAGGCTTTGCTTATTTTACTTAATGAACCCACCTGATTCAATGGTAAACGCACTATACGTGATTGCTCTGCGATAGCTTGTAAGATAGACTGACGAATCCACCAAACAGCATAAGAGATAAATTTAAAACCCTTCGTTTCGTCGAAGCGTTTTGCGGCTTTGATTAAGCCTAAATTTCCCTCATTAATTAGGTCCCCTAAAGTTAAACCTTGGTTTTGGTACTGTTTTGCTACTGATACGACAAAACGTAAGTTTGTTTTAGTTAAACGTTCTAAGGCTGCTTGGTCGCCTTCTCTGATCTTTTGAGCAAGAATTACTTCCTCCTCTGCAGTAATAAGGTCAACTTTACCAATTTCATGCAAATATTTATCTAACGATTGCGATTCGCGATTGGTAATTGACTGGGTTATTTTGAGCTGTCTCATTAATTATTTATATGCCCCTTTCTTTTATAAAGTGTGCAAAAGTACAAAAATTATTTTCTTAATAACGATTGAAAAGCAAAAAAGTTATCTGATTTTTAGGGTTTTATCAATTTTTTTCTGCATAAAATACTCAGCAAAAAACGAGCCAAATAAACGTGAAAAACGGTGATCCAAGCCCGAATGGCTATTGATTAAGTATTTATGAAATGATAATGACAAAATAATTTAATTATCATTTATTTCGTTACAATTATGAACTTATCTAATAGGTTAATATAAAAAAAACACATTGATTTGAAACAAAGGTTAGCAATACTGACTTTGTGTCATCAAACAAAACATTTTCATGGTGAAGGATATCGTTATGAGTAATGCGTTTTTTTGCGTTTTTGTTTATTAGAATTGCAATTTTCAATATTAGTGAGTAGTTTTATGTTAAGCAAAAGTAACTTCATACCAATAACTGATCTTTGTTATGTCGCAACGATATTATTCTTTAGATGTTTTCCGTGGCGCAACTGTCGCTCTTATGATTTTAGTCAATAATCCAGGGAGTTGGAGTTATGCTTTCTCACCGCTTAAGCATGCTCCTTGGCATGGTTGTACAGCCACAGATCTGGTGTTTCCATTTTTTTTATTTGCAGTTGGTAATGCTATGGCCTTTGTCATGCCGCGCCTAATGGATGCTGGCACCCATATATTTTGGAGAAAGATAGTGAAAAGAACGATCTTGATTTTTTTAATCGGCTTATTGCTTAATTGGTATCCTTTTGTGCAATGGACCGATGAGATATTAGTTTTTAAATATTGGGTCAATCCCACCGATGCGGAGAGTGGAATACGCATTTTTGGCGTATTACAGCGGATAGCTTTGTGTTATGGCATTGCTTCTATTATAGTATATTTTTTAAAACCAAAGAGTGTTATAATCGTAAGCGGACTTATTTTACTGATCTACTGGTTTGTTTGTGTATTATTTGGTGGTGTAGATCCTTATAGTTTAAAAGGTTGGTTTGGCACAGCAATAGATGAAAAGATTTTAGGGATTGCACACATGTATAAGGGAGAAGGTGTGGCTTTCGAACCAGAGGGAATTATAAGTACGTTTACAGCCGTTGTACAGGTGATAATTGGTTATTTAGTAGGAAATTATATTGTAAAATATGGGAAAGGATTTGCAAGCGGAAAAGAAAAACAGCACACATATCGAGTAATTAGTACACTTGCGGTTGTCGCGGCATTATTAACGTTAGCTGGTTTGACCTGGGGTTTGGTATTTCCTATTAACAAGAAAATTTGGACAAGCTCTTACGTGCTCTATACTAGTGGTTTGGCAATCACAACATTAAGTGTTTTGATTTGGTTCATTGAAGCGAAACAGATGAAGAATGGATTCACTAAATTTTTTGATGTATTTGGTAAAAATCCACTATTTATTTTTGTAATGAGTGCACTTATTCCTAAAACCTTATCATTGATACGAATTAATAATGGTCAAAATGCAGAGGGAAAAATCTTATATACTTCTCCGCTCAGATGGTTTTATACAGAGGTTTGCGCAAAGTTTCCGGGACCGCCGGAAGTTGGTTCATTTATATACGCCATCTGCTTTCTTACAAGTCTTTGGCTTATTTGTTATATAATGGATAAAAGAAACATTTATGTAAAGGTGTAGGTTGTTCGTTATTGGTTGCCAGTTGTTTGTTGTGAGTTGTTAGGGATGCTAATGAAAGTACAAAAGTTAGCATGGTAGACTGGTCGGACCGACCTCATAAGGCAAGCGTTAAGAAAAGTCTTGAACTTCTTCTTTATTCACTTTATTATTTTTACTAGTGATCAATAGCATTAGAAACGTTAAAAAACCATTAATTAAGATGAGCTCAAATCCCACTATGTATCCGATACTATTTTTCAGCCAGTAATCAACGCCGTAACAGAGGAAAGGTGAAATTAGACATATATACGGCACTAATTTATCTGTAACTGCACGTTTCGTAAACATCCCAAATCCAAATAATCCTAATAAAGGACCATAGGTATAACCTGCTGCAACAAATATAGCTATTACGACGGAATCGTTATTAATAAGACGAAAAATCAGAATAACGCCCAACATGAGTAAAGAAAATATAAAATGAACCTTGTTCCTTGTTTTAACTAAAGCAGGGTCATTTGGATCTATCTTTTTATTGAAGTTCAAAAAATCTACACAAAAAGAAGTCGTTAAAGCTGTTAACGCGGAATCCGTTGTAGCAAAAGTAGCTGCTGTAAGGCCGAGCATAAATATGATGCCTGGAACAACAGCCAAATGATTTAGCGCAATTTCGGGATAAAGGTGATCTGGCGTCTTCAAGCTTGCTATGTCTATATGGTTATTGCTTGCATAGATATATAGTAAAGCTCCTACTGATAGGAAAAACAGATTGATAAAGATGAAAATAGTTGTAAAGGTCAACATATTCTTTTTCGCTTCACCTATTGTTTTCATACTTAAATTTTTCTGCATTAAATCCTGATCTAGACCGGTCATCGCAATGGTTACAAAAATGCCTCCCAAGAACTGCTTCCAAAAATTGGCTTTGCTTCCCATGAAGTCTTCCCAAAAAAACATTTTCGAATAACTGCTGGTTTTTACGGTTTCAATTGTTTGTATCAAATTGAGATCGAGGCTGTCGGCAATAAAATATATAGAGAGCACAACAGATAGCAATAGGAAAAAGGTTTGAAGCAAATCAGTAATAATGATGGTTTTTAAGCCTCCTTTGTGTGTGTATACCCATATGAGCATCAGGCAGATAACAATCGTTAATGCAAAAGGAATATTCCAGGCGTCAAATATAAACCGCTGTAAAACAATTGCTACCAAGTACAAACGAAAAGCGGAGCTTATTGTTCTAGATATAAGAAAAATCATTGCACCTGTTTTATAGCTATAGTAACCGAGACGGTGTTCCAAATAAGCATAAATAGAAACTAAATGCATTCGATAATAAAGGGGCAGCAGAACGAGGGCAATAATAATAAAGCCTACCGCATTGCCTAATACAAACTGGAAATATCCAAAACTGCCATTGCCGACTGCTCCAGGAACAGATATAAATGTAACTCCCGAAAGTGCCGTGCCTATCATTCCGAATGCTACCACATACCATTTTGAGTTTTTATTGGCTATAAAAAACGTTGCATTATCAGATGACTTTCTAGAAGTTAAGTAAGCTATTGCTATTAATATTCCAAAGTATATTAATAGAAAGCTAAGCAAGGTTATGGGAGACATGTAAGGTTAAATTTATGATTTGCAATTTAATTAGAAGTTACATTTTCGATACTTAAGCCTTAATGTTCTGTGTTTGTTCTATGGCTTTACGGACACTTCCGTACTTTTCCAATAATTCATTTGCCTTTTCTTGACTTACACCAGTTTCCTGCATAATAATGCGGGCTCCTCTATTGAACAGTTTGTGATTGGTAAGTTGCATATCCACCATCTTATTGCCCTTAACCCTACCTAGTTTAATCATGATAGAGGTGCTGAGCATATTTAATACTAATTTTTGCGCAGTGCCTGCCTTCATGCGTGTCGATCCGGTTACGAACTCAGGTCCGGTAATAACCTCTATGGGGAATTTGGCTACTTTTGCAACGGGTGTATTGGCATTACAAACTAAACAACCAGTGGTAATTCCTGCGTTATTAGCGGCTGCCAAACCACCTATAACGTATGGCGTGGTGCCAGAAGCGGCTATTCCTATAATAACATCCTTGTCATTAATACTATGTTCCTGTAGATCTTTCCATGCTTGTTGTTCATCATCTTCGGCAAATTCAACAGCTTTTCTGATAGCCGTATCGCCACCTGCTATCAGTCCAACAATCCAGTCAAAGGGCACACCAAAGGTTGGAGGGCATTCAGAGGCATCTAATATTCCTAATCTACCGCTTGTGCCAGCTCCTATGTAAAATAGTCTACCACCTTCCTCCATTTTTTCCACTGTGACATTTACCAGCGCTTCAATCTGCGGAATAGATCTTTCAACTGCTTGCGGTACCGTTTGGTCTTCTTTATTAATATTGGTTAATAACTCGTTAACCGACATTTTTTCTAAATTGTTGTAATGAGATTCTTTTTCAGTTGTATTATCCATCGCTTTTTATACTGTCAAATCTTTTTTATAATATACCAAAAATATGCATTTTTATGCGTTTTTATATTTTAAAACTAAAAAAACATGCATTTATTGTTCCAATAATTCATTTATTTTTTTAAACTGGTAACCTTCAGTCAATAAACTATCAAGCAGCACGGGGAGCTTATGATAAAATTTATCTTTTCTTTGAGGCCCTGCGCCCAAGTGTATCAGCATAATAAAGCCATTGAGTCCATTTATCTGTTGCTTGTAATAGGAAACAACAGATGCTAAAATTTTATCCGACGGGCGATATCTTTTTCCCATTTCAGGGAATGTATAATCAGCCGTTGTGAGCGTTCCGGGCGTAAAGTTAATTAATTGTAAGGCATGATTACTAGTCCAAACATTTATTTCTTTATTGTACCATTCATATGGTGGAAGAAAGTAAGATGCATTTTCTTTACGAATGCCGAAAGAACTCATTTTCTTATAAACCTCATTTAGGTCTGTATCAAACTGGGCTTTGGTAATAAGCAAACTATCTCTTTTATTCCAATCGCAATACAAAAGGTGTTGATCAGAATGCGCACCCAGATAGTGTCCCGCATTTATCATATTCTTTATAAACGGATAATTCTCGGAATTTGCATAAAATCTTCCTGTCAAAAAGAAGGAGGCCTTTATTTGATATTGATTCAATATTTTGAGTATTGTGTCAGTACCTTCATTAAACTCATCTCCCGAAAAAATTAGACTCATATTCTTTTTTTGAATATCACCCCTATAGATAGCCCCATAGCTATCTTTAATTACTTTTTTGCTTGAGCTTCCTCCAGCAGCTCGTTTTCTTTTGCAGCTAAAAGATAAATGAGAGCCGCGGTACCGTCCATCGTGGGCTCATTTGTACTGTAATCACCATAATCGTCATGATAAACTGCAAGATCTGATTGAAATGGTTCATATTCATCAGATTTGACGAGTTCTATCCCAATTAATCCATTGAAGATATTACCATATACCGGGCCATCAACTAAACCGCCATCAATAGGGAAATTTTTTAAATGTGTAAAAGCTGAATGTGGATCTTTTGGCGTGTCACCCCAAGACGGTAAGCCGTAGACCATGCTTGTTCCCCAGGGATTACAGCCGAATAGCCAGTCTATATTTGCCTGCGCTAACGCCGCATAGGAATCATCATTTGTTAGCGTATTATACCATAAACATTGTATCGCTAATGAAACTGTTAGATTATTGCTGCACCAAATAAAAGGTACTCCTCTAAAAAAAGCGTTTTTCTTTGCCCTTGCCCATACTTTTTCAATCCCTTCTTGATAATATGAAATAATTTCTTCACGATCTTTTCCGGTTAATTTTTTAGCGAGCTCGTAATGTCCAAGATTGATGAAGGGATACCACTGATAATGTGAGGCAGTATCTTTCTCAAACCAAGGTGTTATCTTTTCCTGTTTAGCATATTCCAAGGCCTCCTGCTGAAACTTAGGCTCTTGCGTAATCTGCCATTGAGTAGCAGCAGCCAATTCCATATCGTCTACCCAATTTTCCTCAGCATAAATATAGGGTGATTTTACGGAAACCGTTTGGGTCACACCTGGCTTTATTTTGGCAAATTGATATGCGCTTATTGCTTTGTTTCTTAGTAAATTAGCATAAGATGTGTCTATTTGATTAAATAGAAGACTAGCCACGTTGAATGCACTGGCGAATTTTGCAGCAGTAGAACTTGTACCGGTTGTATTATTTAAAAATTTTCCGCGTTGCTGAGGTTTTCCATCTATAAAATACACAGGTCGTTCATGACCACGCCCATAAAGGCTGTCTTGCGCAGGCATACGCATGCCCGCGTGATCTCTATCATCAGCTATTTGGTTGAAAAGTAGGTGAGGTGCTGGATGCATTTTTAACAGCCAATCTAACCCCCATTTAGCCTCATCTAATACATCTGCAATACCGTTTTTTCCATCCAAGCCACCGGCATTTTTTTGATCACTGAAGACGCCTTGGAAGTCACGGTAAGCAGCGAGAAGATGATAAGTTGCATTAGCCGATGTTGTTGAATATTGCAAATAATCGGATGCATCATGCCACCCCCCAACGACATCAATTTTTGTACTATCAACTAATCCTGCTGTTGCAGCATATAAAGTAAAGCCGTCGTGTGTATGGCAGGAATCCTTTAAATAAGGGTTGTAACCACTGCGTTGCTGGCGCATATAACGAAGTGCAAAATCTGCAGTTCCTTTATATACATCCGGTGCAATGCGAAATGTAGGCGACTGAACGTTACCCGCTTTGATATAGTATGTGCCAGTGTCAGAAAAGGATGTGAAATCTAACCGATAGGTTTGCTTAAATGGACCGTATGTTCCATATTCATTGCCTGCTTGTTGTTTGAATACAATTTTGTTCGTTTTTGCTTCTATTACCGTAAAATCCGAAATAGAATGAGCGGTGAGCGCTCCCCAAACGGCTATTTTCATCCCTTTTGGCGTATAGCCTAGTTGATTAATTCTAATAACGGATTCTTGCGTTTTCTCTATTGGCTTTTTTACCGTGCAAGCATACCAGCTCAATAACCCCATTCCTATAAATAGCCATCCTTTCATGTATCAATAATTTAAATTTACAATCCTACCATCCATCGTACTAACAATAATTTGATTTTTTTTGAGTGCTAAAATAGGGTTTACTAAGCAATTGGATATTTTATACTGCCAGATTACCTTTCCCGATTGACGGTTTACTGCCGATAATAAGCCGGAGTTACTTGGAACAAATATTGTTTCGTTATTTTCAATAATAGCCGTGGGGGCCAGTTCATATGGGAGTTGTAAAGATGATTCCCACTCAACTTGCATGTCTTGGGCTTTTGTAGAAATACCTATAAGTTGCCCATCCATTGTTTTAGCATAAACGAGTGAGCGATCACTCGACAGTCCAATTGATTCCCGTACACGATATTCTTCCATTTTTTTTCGCCATATAAGCGTTCCGTTGTTTGCTTGCAAAGCAGTCATATATCTATCGGGGGCTACAATAAAAATTCGTCCATTGGCCGCTACCGGATAGCATGCGGCAGGAGATAGCATTCTGCTTGAAGCGCCATTGCTCCATTGCCATTTTTTAGTGCCTGTCTTAGCATCCAGCGCATAAAATTCATTTCCCCAGGTACCGAAATAAATTGTTCCATTGTAATACAAAGGTTTGGTCGAAACAAAACCCTTTAGTTTTTCGAAGCTCCATAGGAGCTTTCCGCTTTTTATATTGATAGCCCTAAATATGCCGTCTGAAGCACCAATATAAGCTATCCCTTTATGAATAACGGGGGAACCTAGCACCGCTTTATCTGCTTTAATTTTCCATAAAAGCGTTCCGCTTTTGGTATGAATGCCATAAATAAAGTTATCTGAAGAACCGACCACTAAAATGTTTTTCCATACGGAAGGAGTTGAATATATCTTTCCAGCGGTTTTAAAGGTCCAGATTTTCTTTCCGTTTTTAAGGTTCAAGGCATATACTTCACCATTTGTATTGCCTATAAAGACGGTACCTTTACCTTGGGCTATACCGGCACCTATATCACTATTGTCTTCAAAAACCCACTGCTGTTTAACTTTATTGTATTTTTTGTTGACAGCGTAATTTGGTCTTGCATATTGCAGCGAATTTTTTTCAAAGTGATGATTAACTAATTGAATTGTGTGCCAAGGTTCTTGAGTCGCACCGCCGGGGTTTCGTTCCTGATAAACGGCTTTGGAGGGGCTTATCGTTACTATATTATATCCACCACTAGGGCTTTTAGCGCGTAAGTTCGACCGACCCATAACACTAGGTATTCCCTCGAAGTTGTATGCTTTATTTATATGGCCGTGGCCACAGAGAAATAGACGAACATCCTGTTTTTTGATGCGATCTAGGGCTTCATACCAATTGTTTAAAGAGGAATCTTGGGGGTAGTGATTTACGTATATTAAAGGTAACTGGGTATCGACCTGTAATATAGAATCGAGCCAAACTAAATTTTCTCTTGGTACCTGTCCGGGGCTCATACGCATATTTGGGCCTGAGTTGGTTCCGGCAAAGCGATACCCATCATAGGTAAAATAAAATGTTTCGGAACCAAAAATATTTCGAAAACTATTGCCCCCACTTTCGGACCAATTGGTGTCATGATTACCAGGTATTACATAGTAAGGGATAGCAATGCTATCTAGTATTTGCTTAGCAAGTTTCAATTCTTCATCTGCACCAAATTCCGTAATATCACCAGAAACAATAACAAATTTTAAATCTATGTTTTCATTAATATCCTGCACCGTTCTTCGTAGATCATCGGCTCCTGTTTCGCTGCCAACATGTGTGTCTGTTACATGAGCAAATTTAAAGTCTTGCGTGTAGCCTTTACTTGCGATGAAGCAAAGTATTAATAAAATGAACCGTTTCATCTGTTAGTTTTATTCGAAGTCAGCATACAGGAGATATCTTTTGCGCATCTTTTTGTACGCATCTAATTCAGGCTTCCAACTCTCTTTTATTTGATCTTCGGTCAGACCCGAACTGATTTGTTTGATCAACTGATCATTGCCTGCCAGTTTGTTGAAAAAGTCGGGCCTTGCGAAAAACTTATCCGCCATGCCGGCCTTCTCAGCAATATGATAGAAGTCAATCAGGTATTTCAAAGTAAAGGTGCTTTTTTTGGGGTCTTCCTTTCGTAGATCTATGCCATAGCATAAATTATCTTGTTGTTCAACGTGAGCACTCATGCCGGGTTTTGTACCGGGAGTAAATGTAAAACTACCAAAGGAGGGGTTAGGATAACCTAGCACCTGAAAGGGCCAATCAGTACCTCTTCCAACGCTTATATCAGTGCCTTCAAATAAACATAGTGACATATATAAACGTATGGAGATATGATTTGGTAGACTAGGGGAAGGGATTATTGGCAGCTCATAAGGTGTTTTATGGTCCCAATTTTTAACCGGTATGACAGTAAGATCACATTTTTTCTTATTATCTAACCAACCTTCTCCGTTAATCATCTTTGCTAATTCACCTACTGTTAAGCCGTGTATCATCGCTATTTTATGAAAGCTAACGCCCGATTTAAATTTGTCATCTTTCCTCACAGGGCCATCTACCTGATCACCATTTGGGTTCGGTCTATCCAATACAATCATTTTTTTACCTTGGTTAGCACATAATTGCATCACACGATGCATAGAGGATATATAGGTGTAAAACCGAGCACCTACATCCTGTAGATCAAATATCATCACATCAATGGAAGCAACAATCGAATCCGCTTTTTCATTTTTACCATATAAACTATGTAGTGGCAACCCCGTTTTTTCATCTACATCATTAGCAACCTTTTCTCCTCGTTCGATGCTTCCTCGAAAACCATGCTCTGGGGCAAAGGCAAATTTCAGATCTATATTATGTGCCATTAACACATCTACAAGGTGTTTTTTCTCCGGGCCTACAATGGAAGTCTGATTACCCATTAGTCCGACTTTTTTGCCTTTAAGCAGCGGGAGATAAGTGTCAATCTGATCGGCCCCCGTTAGTATTTGTGTTTTATGTTTAGTTGCAGTAGTATTTTCGAAAACCTTTTTCGTTTTTGAAGATCTTTGCGTGCAGCTTGCTTGTGTAAATAGAATAGACGCTATTGTGAAAGTGAGAATATATTTTATCATGATATAATAAATGATGCAATGGAGTAAGTATAAGAAAAATACTCCATTGCGTGAAATGATTACCAGCCTGGGTTTTGCGTTAGTTCGGATCCGTTCTCACGGTATAGTGTTATTTGATCGATAGACAATGGCCATAAGTACACTTTATCGTTGTCAAAAATACGTTGTGACTCAGCTCTGAAAGCGGGAATAATATAGCCGATATCGCCACCTCCTTCCAATACCAAATTGGCTACCCTACTTTTTCCATCACCGTCTAAGTAATCATTTTTATTGATCCAAGCGCCCCGATTGATCGTTATGTTGTTTCTAGTGTCTGTATAGTTTAGTTTTTTCCAACGTCGCAAATCGTCAAATCTAAAGCCTTCCATCATAAGCTCCGCCCTACGTTCACGCCTAATTTCCCATAAGATAGAAGATATTTCAGGGTCTTTTTTAGGATCAGAATAGGGAATATTATTTACCATAGCCGAAGAACCCGAAACCTGCAAATTAGGTAGTTTATTGGGGATCTCTCCTCTACCGCGAAGTACATTAATAGATTTGTCTAAATCCTCTTGTGTGATGGTACCAAGTTCAGCACAAGCTTCGGCATAGTTAATTAATACTTCACCATACCTGATAACCGGCGCATCGGTAGGATTTCCACTTAAGTTTCCTTCTGGAAGATCCTTTATAGATTCGTTTAGAAATTTATGCACGGAATATCCGGAAGTGGAATAATTGGTTGCGATTCCTTGAAGCCTCAACTCTGGTATAACTGTTCCAGCCATTCGAGGATCTCTATCCTTCAGCACATTACCGATTGATTGATCACCTTGATATACTTTAGACAAAGCGACTGGAAGCCCGTCAGCACACAAGTAATTTTCAAGTGCATTTTTGGAAATACCCGCTTGAGATTCTTTGTTGTTATTGCTATGTAAGGCATGAGTTAAAATACCCACTGCGTATTTTCTATATAGAATCATTTCCGGACTTGAACTCAAATCAAGCGCATTGAACAAGGAACGATAATCTGGCCCAAGCGTATACCGACCTGATAACATAAGTTCATTTGCTGCCCATTTAGCAGCTTCCAAGTATGTTTTTGCTTTCTCTTGATCTATGTCATGATATTTCAGCCACGTTCCTTGAAATAAAAATACGCGTGACATAAAAGCTAATACCACATCTTTGTTTACCGTTAGTCCTTTTTCTCCATTTTCAACCCGTACGTTTTCTGCAGCAAATTGAAAATCTTCCAGCATTTTATCTGTTACGAATGTCCGTGGATCCCTCTTTTTATAGAGTTGCTCCGTGTCCAGGTAATCTACAACCTGATCGTACCAGGGCATATCACCAAAGCGACTCACGAGCCGATGGTATTCCATTGCTCTAAAAAAGCGGGCAATCCCTGTCCAGTGATTTTTTGCTTCATCATCCATGGGGACTTGAGGTATTCCAGCTAACATAACATTTGCTCTTCTAACCCAATCAAATGTCCAATCAGCAGCAGCAGCCGATGAAGGAATAATTTGGACAAACTGAGCAGGAGCGGAATTGGCAAAATCATCGTTTAGACTCTCTCCTGAAAAATAATTTCCCCAGCCATTGCCCGCGCCATAGCCTTTGAAATATCGCTCATAAAAGCCATATGAAAATGTTTCTACATTGTTTTCGCTCGACCAATAATCATTATTGGTTAGTTCATCAAGCGGATCCCGTTCGAGGAAATCTTTTTTACATCCTGCGAAAAAGAGGATGGCTAATAAATATATTATTACGTTACTTTTCATCACAATAATTTTATAAGGTTACTTGAACACCTAATGAATACGTTCTTCTATAAGGATAAACTCTTCCAAAAGAATTTGGATCATTTAGGCCCCATGAAGTATAATCTGTCTCCGGATCAATCGGAATGTCTACATTGTCAATCAATTCGAATAAGTTCTCACCGCTGAAAAAGATACGTAAGTTTTGAATTTTTGCTTTGCTTATTAATTTTTGAGGAAGTGAGTACCCAACCGTTAGGTTCTTCACCCTCAGGTAAGACATGTCAAGCAGGTATTTCGTTTGTACGAGAAAATTTTTATTGCTTCTATTCTGCTCGTGATCGGTAGGACGCGGGTAAAAGGCATTTGGGTTTTCAGGTGTCCAGTAGTCCAATTGATGCTGGTACCATCCTTCTGCTGCTCTAAATCCAGGAATTCCCATAGTACCAGCGGCCCATAGATCACGTTTGCCTACTCCTTGTAAGAAAAAACCAAAATCAAATCCTTTATAGCTAAAGTCCATTCGGTAACCATATTGCCATCTTGGAGTGGAATTTCCTATAATTTTCTGATCACCAGGATTATCAACGGTGTTTTCTCCATCACTAATCACACCATCACCGTTTAAATCTTTATATTTAATGTCACCAGGGCCATAAAAGAACCAAGGACTGGTTCCTTCAAACCGCTGTTGGGAGGCTATGCCGTCTACTAAAATATAATGGCCTCTGTCATCGGTTAATAAATTGCCGCTCGCATCCTGTTGAAAATCGTCTCTGGTGAAAAAGCGATCGGTTTCATAACCCCAAATTTCACCACTTATTTGCCCTTCATAGATAGGTGAGGAGGCAATTGTTTGTGTGAAATTCTTCGTTGAATTACCCGGAAATTCGGTCACCTTTTCCGTAAAATCACTGAGTTGGCCCATAGCGCTTATATTCAATCCATTGTCGAACGTATGATTATAACCGACCGTCAATTCCCAGCCCTTCGTTTGCATCTTCCCGGCATTCAGAATAGGGGCTTTAGCTCCGAAAGATGAAGGGAGTGTTAAACTTTCGCTTAGCATATCGCTAACCGTACGATTGTACCAATCAAAAGTTAAGTTGAGTTTGTCGTTAAAAAAATTGGCATCAAATCCGAAGTCGGTAGTGGTTACCCGTTCCCATGTTAAAGTTGGTGCTACAACATTCGGGTTTTGGAAGGTCGGTATGAACGCATCACCAATGAGCCACTTGCCGGCTAGGTTGCTGGTTGGATAGGCAGGCATAATGGGAAGAAAGACATTTTCGCCGATATTTTGATTACCAACACTCCCATAAGATCCTCTTATTTTTAAGAAGCTTAAATAAGGTTTGGCAAAGTCCATGAATTTTTCTTGCGAAAGAATATATCCAGCAGATAATGAAGAGAAGAAGGCCCATTTATCGTTCACAGGGAACCGAGAAGAGCCATCGTATCGGCCATTCAGTTCTAATAAGAATTTGTTTTGGAAAGAATAATTAATACGTCCAAAATAGCCTAAAGTTGACCAATGCCTAGCTCTTCCACCCACTGTTTGTGCACCCGCAGCTAAATTGAGTTCTCCTTTTGATGGATCCATCAGCCCCATCCTTTGGGAAAAATGATTACCGTTCTGAAATACTTCCAAATTTGTTCCTAACAATGCCTTAAAAGAATGGTCGCCATATTCTTTCGCATAGTTTCCATAAGCATTGAAGACGTGTCGATCTTCCCAGCTGGAATTTCTGCTAACCCGATCGTGCGCTGGCGTAGTATAGGTTTCTAAGGTCATGGGGTTTCCATTCCAATAATTCCATCCTTTTGCCGAACCTCCTATAACATGCTCCATGTCGTTCAATTTGGTATACGTATAATCGGCGTCAATAGTGAAACCAGGTAATACTTTAGCGGTTCCTCCAACGTTGATACGGGTCATGTTCGACTTTGTACTGTTCATGTTTGCTTGTTCTACATCAGTAATGGCATTTCTAAACGGTTGCCCTTGATAGGTTCCATAAGGAAATGTTTTAGGCCATCGATATAAATAGAACCAGGGGTCATAGACATCTCCGTTATATGAATAGGGCTCTGTTAATTTGGAGTTTGAATAAAGTACTTTTGTTCGCGCATCTAACCATTTATTTACAGAAGCGTTCACGGCTAAATTCAAATTGTACCGATCGTATTGATCTGGATTAACTTTGAGTACCCCATCCTGATTTAAATATCCAAAACCCATGTTATAGTTAATTTTATCACTTCCGCCGCTAATACTTAAATTGTGATTTTGTTGGGGCGTATACTTTTTCATATACATGCCGGGAGCATCCCAGGGCCTATAAAAAAATAAGGCACCGTCTCTTACTTCAAAATCACGACCTTCAACCATTTCAGGTCCTAAATCTTGCCCACCGTATAAAGTTTCCCATTCCTGCATTTTTTGGATCGCCAATTCGTCGAAGCGAACGCCCAAACTCGAGAAAAAAGGCTGCGAAGGATTTCTTCGCAAAGCAGCATCTAGCGCCATGCGGGTGCCACCAACTGCATCAGCAATTTCAGGTGATTTGGTCGGCTTTTGTAAAGCAAAGTTGTTTGTATAGGTGATTCTGCTGGGCGTATCTCTCTTTCCAGATTTGGTAGTGATTAAAATAACTCCCCATGCCGCTCTAGTACCATAAATAGAGGTAGAAGCTGCATCTTTGAGAACAGATACCGTTGCGATATCATTCGGATTTATCATTTGTAAGGACGGAACCTCCACATTATCTACTAATATTAAAGGTTGGGCTCCAGCGGTGCCTGTGTTTATGGAACCTCTTGCTCCTCTTAGTCGTATCGTTGGATTTGTTCCTAGATTACCGCTCGGAGTGGTAATGGTAAGCCCTGGTACAGTACCTTGTAAAGCGCGTACGGGGTCGGTTACCGGTCGGGTTTCAAATGTCTTTTGGACATCAACAGTAGATACGGCGCCGGTTAAGTTCGCCCTCTTTTGTGTGCCAAAGCCAACTACAACAACTTCGTTAAGTGAAGTTTCGTTTAAGTTCAGTTGAACATTGATGGTATTTTCCCTGCCTACCACGATTTCTCTTGTAGTTGAACCAATATAGGAAAATACCAATGTCTGGCCTTCCTTGGCATTTATGGAATAAGAGCCGGCATCATTGGTTGTAACACCTTGATTTGCCTCTTTGATTTTTACAGATACACCTGGAAGGGGAAGTTTGTCGGTCGCAGAGGAGACTCTTCCTGTGATGTTTCTTTCTTGCGCAAGCGTGACGGCCGACGCAAAAGATAATCCCATAAAAAACAGGAGTAGTTTTTTTTTCATTTCGGGTTGATTTTGATGATTAATAAATAAGAATAATTCAAGTTCATATGATAGTGAAATAGTTTGCAGCAATAATCAAAAGCGGTTTAAATGCTTATGTGCCATAAATAATATCCCTTATCTGCTTAATCGGTTACGGGGCCGCATAAACATGTGGCCTAATAATTGGCTATTCCGTACAATGATAATCAATATATTGATTTATTGCAACTTTATGCATTTTTATTACTACTTACTTTATAAATACGTCATAATTCAACTACTTTATTGCAATAGTATGCATTATTTATTTTGTTTGTATGTTGTTTGTGTTACCGTTTTATTAAATAACTAACGGGTAGCCACTAAGCAGGATACAAATAAAGTTTGTAAGACGGATGTGCTCGAATTTATCACACAGATTATCTAAAAGGGCGGGAGAGGGGGGAGCTTTTTCGGGTGTATATTTGCTTAGATATTGAAATCAGTTGCTATTTTTTTAGTCTGTACCTTTCAATTGTAAATCTGCAATTCGTTTGCGATACGTGATGGGCTTATCTATAATTCTGAATGTTTGCTTGGCGCAATTAGAACAGAAAACAACAATTAAAATAGATGCCCGGATAGTGAAATATTTCATCTTTTAATCACTTTATAGTTTCTTTCAAATGTATAAGAGGGCGTTTTTTAACGTCCCTCTTAATTCTATTATAGATTTCTAAAGTATTAAGGTTGGTCCCACCAAACGGGTTCATTTAAGTAAATAGGGCTCGATGCATTTGGATTTGCTTTTATTACTTGTTCTATATTGTAGTTGATTTCATAACTAGGTACAGCAAACCTTCTTGGCCAATCCGTTTGGCTTGGATAGGCTTCTACAAATGTATGGGATGGTCTCTTAAAACCTTTATATATTCCTATAGTTTCATTATATGCACCGGAGGCGTCAGTGCAATAATTCATTCTACGAAGATCTGACCAAACTTCGGGGGAATAAGATAGTGCTATATACTTTTGAATCATGATGTGACTCAGCGTTAGATTACCCGAGTTTTGCACAACGGATGTGCTATTCAGAAACTGTTCAGTAAGTTCTGCGTTAATTTCCATAAGGTTCATGTGTGAACGGATTCCTGCTTTGTAAGCGGCTAAAGCTTCAGCGGATTGACCAAGGCGTAATCTGACCTCTGCTTCGATAAAACGCATTTCTGCATTCGTTAATAAGAGCCCTTTACCTCCCCGTTTTGTGTACCAGGAGCCTGTAGACAAAATGCGATTGCCTGCTTGAGGCTGAGCGGGATCCCTTCTGAGCTGAACATAAACAGAATCTTTATTTGAAAAACTGTTTGAACTACTAATATATGAATAACTACTAGGGCCCGTTTTTGGCAAATCGGACGACATGTCTACCAATTGTGTGGTTATTAGAACGCCCTCTTTGTTTTGCATGCTAGGAATAAGTAAATCTATCCGCGGATCTGCTACATTGTTATTTCCATTGGGAGCACCTAAATAATTGTTACTTAGATAATCATGGTATAATTTTGTGATGCGGCCGGTCGACCCAATATTTACATATTGTAATGATGCTTTACTATTGTCGACAACCCCCTCCTCATCAACATATTGAATAACCGAACTTTGGTCATCTGTTTGCGGGGCTGCAGCTAATGCGTCTAGAACAGCTTGAGGATTATAGTCAGATTTCTTTGTCAAATGATTTAAAAATCTGGCTTTCAGACCGTAAGCTAAACGGATCCAGTTATCTACTTTTCCATTATTCAGAATATCACCTTCAGCTAGATCCGGTGCTGTAACTTCCTGTGTTTTTTGTAGGTCTGTAATTGCTTCATCTAATAGCGCCAGGATTTTCTCCTGAACATATGCGCCATCGTCAAATTTTGGAGTTAGATTACCAGCCACATCAAACTCATCGTAAGGAAGCATGCCATAGAAGTCAGCCAGATAGCCGAAACCCCATGCTTTCATTATTTTTGCCGCACCAACATAGTGGTAAGCACCCACTTTTTCGGAAGCATCGATTAAGGGTTGTATATTAACGGCAGTATTTACGTACCAGGATTGCCAAGGCCAATTAGCGCTTGAAACATTTGAGTACCATCTAGTAAGGTTCCAGTTGTTATTGTTTGCGTAAGTAACTGCCAGCTGTTGGGCAATAAATGCTACACGTGTACCAGCGCTTTCATAACCGTCTGCAAACTGAGCAATAATAGGAGGGAGGCGTTGTTCTGGAGTAGGTACAGTTGAATTTGCGCTACTTGGATTTTCATTGATATCAAGCCACTTTTTACAGGAGGTAAAAATTAGCGAAATTAGGAGGATATATATCGTCTTTTTCATTGTAAAATTATTAAGGATTAAAACCTAACATTTAAGCCCAAAGCGAAACCAGCGGTTGCCGGTACACCAGCGTAGTCAATTCCAACCGAACCTGAGCCAACAACACCCGCCCCAGCAGCACTGGTTTCCGGATCCATACCTGAATAATTGGTGAACAATAATAAATTAGTACCGGTCGCGGTGATTGTTGCTCCCTTTAGCCAGCTAGCCTTATTTAATAGGCTTTGAGGTAACGAGTACGCTAATGAGATCGACCTCAAACGTAGCCAGTTTACATTTTCTATAAAGTGAGGAACGTTGTTTGCATAAATGTCTCTATAATATTTTTCGCTTGCAATGACCTCTCTTGATACCGCTTCGTATTGGCCGGTTTCCGGATTCAGAGATTGGCCTGTAAAGGTTACTGTGTTTCCTCTGTTCTCAGTTAATTTACTGATGCCATTTACCGTCATTAAATATTCGGTAGCATTGTAAATATCGCCGCCTTTACGGAAATCGAAAAGAAAGGAGAAATTCCAGTTTTTAAAGGTGAAATTATTGTTAAAACCGCCAATAAAATCCGGTTCTCGATTTCCGATATATGTAGTCGTTAATGTGCTGGTTAGCGGATATCCAGTATTCCAGTCAAGTAAAATATTTCCATTAGCATCCGTTTGCCATTTTGAACCGCTTATACCCATAAAGTCACCATTGCCAAAAGAAGCTGCTTTACCATTCCCCACTTGGACGTCCGTCACATATAAAATGGGCAGTGAGCCCGGTAGTTCCTTTACGATGCCATTATTATGGGAAAAGTTAATCGTGGCATCCCATTGAAAATTATCTCGTTTTATGGGTGTCGTATTTAGAGTGATCTCGATTCCTCGATTTTCTAGTACACCCGTGTTAACGGAACTCAGAATATAGCCGGTTGCATTACTTACGCGTGGAGTTAATATTTGGTCAACACTTTTGTTTTTATAATAAGTGAAATCAAGTCCAATCCTGTCTTTTAGAAATCTTAAATCGGTTCCAAACTCAATGGAAGTCGTCGTTTCTGGCTTTAACAAGTCATTCCCACGAGACCAATAGTTCCTATAGCCACCCCCAATTGTTAATTCAGGGCCAAAGAGATAAGTTGCTGTTTGATAAGCCGCCGCATCTTTTCCTACTTGCGCGTATGATGCTCTTACTTTTCCAAAAGATAAAACATCGTTTTTAGGAAGGAGTTCGGTAAATACAAAACTTCCGCTTATTGCAGGATAAAAGAAAGATCGGTTCTGCAAAGGTAAAGTTGACGACCAGTCGTTCCTACCTGTGAATCCCAGGTAAACCATGTTCTTATAGGATAATCTAAAATCACCATAAACGCCAAGTAACCGTTTTCTGTTAATACTTTGTGAGTAATATTTGTTTTCGTTGGATGCGTTGTTAATATCAATAAAAGTTGGGATTTCAAATTGTTCTGCCCGCCTGGAATTAGAGGTTAATTTAGTGTCTTCAGTTGTTGTTCCCAAAACGACGTTAGCATCCCAAACATCGTTAAATGTTTTATGAAAATTTAACATTAAGTTGGAATTAATGTAATTGTAAGCACGGTCCGTTTCAGACAACATTCCTTTTTGCCAAGCAAGTTTAACGCTTGATCCAGGAGAGATAAGACTACTGAAATTAGTCGTGTAATTATCTATCCCTAGTCGGTAGGTTGCATCAAACCAATCCGTGATTTTAACATTTGTGTAAGCTGTAGCAATGAAGCGATTATTACGATCGCTTTGCGGGTTTTTATTTATGATCCAGTAAGGATTGTCGGTATTATCTTCTAAGGCAACATTAGGAAGAAGTAGGTTGTTCGACCCATCTGCACTAAGCCAGTTTTTCATATTGTTATTTCGTGGCCATGATAAGATACTTTCCATGTAGCCACTACCGCTTGATCCCCAGAGGCCGCTGCCTGTTAGTGTTTTCTGCGACTTACTTACTGCATAGGATGCATTGACTCCAAAAGTGAAAACGCCAACTTTCTGCTCACCATTAAAACGTACAGTCGACCTTTTAAAATTAGTAGTCGGTACAACCCCCGATTGATTAAGGTTGGATGCTGAAAGGAAGAAGTTGTTTTTAGCGGTGCCGCCCGAGATATTAAAGCTATTATCGTAAGCATGCGCCGTTTCAAAAAAGTCACCCAGGTTATCATACATTGTTTCACCAGTTTCAAACTTATCGCCCCAGGAAAGGGCGGTTTGGTCAGTAAAGTTGCCGTTATAATAAGAGCCTTGTTTGTAAAGGCTCTGTTGATCAGGTAGCCGATTCACCCAATTAGACATAAATCTGGATGTAACAGAAGCTGTTGCTGCGCCTTCTTTCCCTTTCTTTGTCGTAATAATAATGGCCCCCGCTGCTGCTCTCAGCCCGTACAGGGCGGCTGCAGCGGGTCCTTTTAATACAGAGATCGACTCAATGTCTTCTGGGTTAATATCCATTGCTCTATTGCTGTTGGTAGTAGAAATGTTTACAGAACCATCAAAAGCGCTGTTATCACCTTGGCCAGTGGAATTATCCATCGGCATGCCGTCGATTACAAATAGAGGTTGATTATCTCTTTCCAGCGAGGTACCTCCGCGTAGAACAATAGAAGCGGAAGCGCCGGGTGCTCCTCCGGAATTAGTAACATTAACACCGGCAATTTTACCGTTTAAGGAGTTAACGATATTTGGATCTTTGTTTTTTAATAGTTCATCAGATTTGATGTCTTGAGCGGAATAGCCAAGACTTCTAACCTCGCGTTTTATTCCCATCGCTGTAACGACTACTTCGTCCAGATTCGACGAAGAGGGTTGGAGGCTTGCATTGATAATGCTATTTGATCCTACTGTTATTTCAAGTGGATCCGAACCAATATAAGTAAAAAGCAAAGTTTCACCTTGGCTCGTTTGAATGTTATATAATCCTTCGCTATTTGTTTGCGTTCTGACGGAGGTACCTTTTACCGAAACCGTAACACCGGGGATGGGTTGGCCAGCACTGTCTGTTACCTTTCCCGCAATTGTCTTTTGTTGCGCCAGCACATGGGCTGATACAAAAAGCATTCCCATAAAGAATAGGAGTAGTTTTCTTCTCATGTTGGATAATATTAGTGGTTGATATATAAAGATTAATTAAGTTCATGTTTTTACTGCATTAGTATGATGGCTGTAATACCCCATAGTACAGCTCTTATACTTAAAAATACCCGAACAGTTTATTGGTTTATTTTTTGCTCTTTATACAGAGAAATTGGTTATTAGTACAAGATTATCAATAATAATTAGAATATGCAAATTTATGCATTATGATTTTATATTTAACGCACAAACGTGCATTACAAAACAGTTAGTTATATCCAAAAATGCTTGTTTTACCTATTTTAGCATTTTTATATTTGATAAAATAATAAAAAATTTGGATTTATTGAGATGTGAAAAATAAGCAGATCGAATAGAACTTCTCGACCTGCTTATTTTTAATTCCTAAAAGACAGGGTCACTTGGTGTATTCGTATTATTATCCCGTTCAACAAATGGGTAAGGGAAGAAATTACGTTTCATTTCATTCTGTGGCCGATTAAATCTACGCATGTCTTCGAGTTTCAACCCAGACATAAATAGCTCGATACATCTATTTCTATAAATTTGAGTCAAAAGCTCTTCATTGCTGATGCTAGTCAGTGCGGGTAAATCGGCCCCTACACCAAAGATATCTTGACCAGGCATTTTGGTAATGACTTTATTTAACTCAACTAGGGCCAGATCGTATCGGGAAGTACGAGCATAAGCTTCTGCTTTAATAAGAAGCATCTCTCCAGGCAAGTAAACAGGTATACGGGAGGTTGGCGTAAATGCAAAACCTTTAATACGCACAGCTGGCGGGATAGGGTTGTCATTTTGTATATAAAATAAAACCCGTTTGTCTGCCATTTCGGGATATAAGCCTTGCGGAAGCCCTAAATTGACGTCCTTCGGTTGAAAGACATTATTCGTGGAGGTAGCAAAGGTGTATATGGGATTGGACGAAACGTTATCGTAAGCGAACATTGATTTTTTTGTCAAATCAACAGCATTTGCAGCTATCAAAGCATTTTCATAGTCTCCAACATATAGCGAATAACGCGCTTTAAGCGCATTCAATGTATTTAGAATATTAATGCTACTATCTGGAAGATTTATTAGAAATGCATTGCTTATTTCATCGGTGGCCGTATAATTTAAAGCGCTATCAATGCTTTTTATGGCTTCCTTGTATCCGTCCATTCTGTCTATAAAGGGTATATTTCTGCCAATACCTACGGGTACTTTTTCCCAGTACATTGATAGGTTTCCCATTGATAAAGCTTTGGAAATAGTGGCATATGCAATTAAGCCGCTTGCAAGGTTTTTATCACTTAAGTTCTTGGCGTTTGCAATTACCAAGTTAGCGTCATAGATAATTTTATTACTACTGGTCCACAAACCTGCTAAAACTGTATTTGTTCCATCTACAGTGGCCCCCCCTGTACTCAGTTGCAGCTCAGGAATATTTCCTTCATTTCGTAGCAGTAGTTCATTTGTCACAAATCCATTAGCTGTTACATAGTTATAAATATTACTGGTTCTTTCAAAGCTGTATCTCCTTTGGAGACCAATACTGATAGTTGTTAAGCCTTGAGGTGATGATAGTGCATCATCATCCAACGCCCTCGAAGGATCGATGTAATCTTTCGTACATGAAAAATTGATATAAGTAAGCGCTAGGCAACATAATATAGTTAACGCTCGTTGTATGTTAATTCTGTTCATCTCGGTCATTTTTGAGGTTTGCTAATTAAATTTATAATTTCACCTGAATACCTAATGTAAATGTTCTAGGGATTGGAATGGCACCAAAATCTATTCCTCTGAGTATGGTCGACTGTCCTCCTGCATTGACTTCAGGGTCGTAACCTTTATATTTGTCGAAGGAGAGTAGATTTCTGCCGCTGGCATTGATGGTCAAGTCTTTGAAAAATTTAACCTTGCCGAAGTTATAACTTAAAGAAACTTCTCTCAGCTTTACATAAGAACCGTTATCAACGCGCCATTCTTCAACAGCGTATGCACCTGCAATATAACCCCTAGGTAGCTCGCCCATTTGTTCTTGCTGTGCCATTAATCCATTTCCCACGCCCTGTCTGGTTCTCCAATCAGCATTCCAAACATCAACACCTCGTACAGCATCAAATTGAAGGTGCAGGGATAGTTTTTTATACGTGAAATCGTTCACAAAGGTTAATGTATAATCTGGATTTGGATCACCAATTACCTTACGCAAAGGGGTTCCGGTAGGCATGCCGTTTTCATCACGTTGTGGGGTTATCTCGATGCCGTTTTGAGTTCCGCGCTCAATCATTGGGATTCCTTGTGCATTTGTTAATAAGCTCCCATCAGAATTTCTCGCAAAAAATGTCCCATAAAATACACCGATTGGTTGTCCGTCAATAATAGCAACTGGTGCCCCCGGGTTGGTAGTGAATAAGCGTAAACCGCCAACATCCAGGGCTTTATTGCGATTGCGACTGTAAATAACAGAGGTGTTCCACGAGAAATTAGTGTTTTTGACAGGAGCGCCATTCAGTACTAATTCAATACCTCGGTTCTGCAAGGAACCAACATTATCCAAAAAACTGGAGAATCCTACTGTAGGTGCTTCCACCCTGGATATCAATAAATCAGTTACTTTTTTATTGTACCAGTTGAAGCTCAAACCTAAGCGATTGCTAAAAAACGACAGATCAGTTCCCAACTCAAGCTCTGCCTGTCTCTCGGGTTTTACATTTTCATTTGCTAGTGTAGCGCTTGAGAATAACGATACTCTACTTAAGAAAGTTTGAGAAGAATAAGCATTGTAACGATCGTAAGCTCCTATTCCTGTTAAGTTTCCGGATTGTCCATATGCAGCTCGGACCTTAAATAAATCCCACCATTTGCTCATAGCAGCGTTTTTCCAGAAATCTGCGGACGACAATACATAGCTACCACTTCCTTTTAGGTAAACTTGTCGGCGGTTATCTTTACCAAAAACGGATGACTCGTCCACCCTAATTGCACCTGTAAGAAATAACTGGTCCCTGTACTTAAAGTTTTGTTGAAAGTAAGCTCCGCTTACGGAATATTCCGTCCGGGCATCCATACCCGGTAAAATAGCACTAGCAGCATTCACTGTTTCAATGAAAGGTGCTAACCCTCTTCCATTCAGCATATTATATTTTGATTTTTCATACTGATAAGAAAAACCCAATTGAGAGGTCGAAGAAATTAAATCTGAAATATCTGCCGTAAAGGTGGCGTTAAATTCGTTATTGATGAGAAAAGCAGAGTTGCTTGCAGTACTGGTATAGCCGTTGAGTGTGGGAGCTAGGTTTGCACCACCTCCCCAGAAATCTGGATTAGCATTGTAGGTATAAGGTGGAATATAGGTAGTACCCGTTTGGCCAGTATTATCTACACCCACTGTAAAATCAAGTGATAAGTTTTCAATGGGAGTGAGCTTTAACCCTAAGTTTCCTAACACACGGTTTACTTCTTGGCGTTGCTTGATATCTTCAATAACTGACACCGGGTTTATTCTTCCTCTTTCACCTACCGATTTTAAATTGCCATCTGCGTCCCGTGTAAAGATGTCATGGTAATTCGCTATGATATTGATTGAATTGAGCGGTGAGTAAAATGAGTTTCCATCTGGTTTCTCGTCTGCGCCACTATTTGTATAGTTCAGCCCGGCTGTAAAGCTTATCCAGTCGGCAAGTTTCTGATCAATATTGGTACGTAAACTGAACCTTCTAAAATTTGTATTTCTAACAATTCCCTGATTGTTAAAATACGATGCGGAAACATAATACTTGGTGTCGTCTTTTCCCCCTGCAACCGAAACATTGTTATCCGTGCCACTAGCATTTCTGAAAATGTAATCTTGATAGTCATAGCGGTTAACTGGAGAAGTTGTCGTAAGCGCTGTATTCAGTACATCTTGCGTTTCTAAGTCGACCGAACCCCCAAATTTTACGGGCGACTGGTTTACTGCTACTTTTTTCCGTAAGTTGCTATTCATGTAGTTGGTAGAAAAACTAACTACTGGAGCACCCAACGAACCTCTTTTAGTAAAGATCTGTACAACCCCGGCATTTGCCCGTGAACCATAAATTGCAGCTGCTGCTGCACCGTTCAATACTTCAATTCGTTCAATGTCTGCAGGGTTAATATCAACTAGGCGATTTTGACCGATACTTCCAACGAAGTTGCCGCCGTCATAACCGGGCTGTGTATTAGTAACGCGTGTGGTGTTATTATTTACGATAATACCATCTACAATGTAAAGCGGTTCGGAAGACGAATTCACAGAACTTATCCCTCTTAATCGCACAGAAATCCCGCCTGCGGGGTCTCCAGAATTTTGCGAGATTTGAGCACCTGCTGTTTTTCCTTGCAAGGATGATAACACATTTCCACTTCTTCCTTTGGTAAGGTCGTCACCCTTTATAGAACTGATGTAACTTCCCAGTTGTTTCCGTGTGGTTCCGGCAGAGGTGCCTGTTACAATTACCTCATCCAGGCCTACCAGATCAGCGCTTAATTCGCAATTTAATACGTTGTTGCCTGTCGCAAGAGCAATGTTTTTGGTTTCGGTTTTATATCCCGTATAGGAGAATATAATTTCCTGTTGTTTTACAGATTCATTTAAGCTGAGCGTAAATTTTCCATCCACATCGGTGGAAGTGCCTAAATTAGAATTTTTTATTTTCACAGATACACCTACTAAGGCTTCCTGCGTGTTTCGGTCTGTTACACGACCGGAGATAGTTGTCTGTTGTGCCTGCGCAATCTGGCAGCAAAACAGACAACCGATTAGTAATAAATAAATCGATTTGGCCATAAACAATTAGGTTAAGTGTTAAAATGGGACATTGGAATGCTGTGCATAATGTAATGCTGATTAGTTTTTCAGTATTAATTCCCCAGAGTTTAAGAGATGCGCTCAGCACGTTTTTCAGTTTTAAATTGGATAATACAAGTATAGGAAAAAAAATTATGTTTGCAATATTTTGCGTTTTTTATTTAAACTAATACCTAAAAACGCATATCTAATGATTTCCTTTTAAAACGCTCGGTATTTCAGGAGTTGTTAAGCAATGTTAAGCAGCTATTTGAAATCATGATAAAACCATTATATTTACCTTTAATTAATCAATTCCTTATGTTAAAAGAAGAAAGACAGGCATTTATTATCCATGAAGTTAACTTACACAATAAAGTGTTATCATCCGATTTAAGTGTACAGCTTAATGTTTCTGAAGATACTATCCGGAGAGATTTGAATGAACTTGCTGAAAGTGGAAAGGTGCTTAAAGTATATGGGGGTGCATTATCCAAGTCATTTCAATACCCCTTTCAAGACAATGAAGTATATGCCCGGGAATCAAAGAAAACAATCGCAGAAAAAGCAATAACACTTATTCAGGATGGCATGACGCTTTTGTTAGGGGGAGGAACCACCATGCTGGAGCTTGCACGTATGATTCCGGAGAAAATGCAATGTACCTTTTTTACCATTAGCCCGTTGGTAGCATTAGAACTAGCTGAACGTTCTAATGATGATGTGATTTTAATAGGAGGGAAGTTGGCAAGAAGTACTAACATCACGATTGGTTCTCAAGTGATTAATCAACTATCAGAAATAAGGGTCGACCTTTGCTTACTAGGGACGAATAGCTTATCGGTAGAAGATGGAGTTACAGATTCTGATTGGGAAGTAGTACAGATAAAAAAAGCAATGTTGCGTTGTTCACAGAAGACTGCTATTCTCAGTATAGTAGAGAAATTAAATTCAGTCCAAAAAATGAAAGTTTGTAATATAAATGCAATTGATTTTCTTGTAACCGACCTTGATCCTTCACATAATAGCCTAACGAGGTTTTCGCAGGTGGTAAAAGTCATTTAATTGACATATCTAATATGTTTTTAATGAGCTTTTAATGTAAAGCTTGTAAATTAGGTTTAAAATATCTTCTTGTAACAGCTTTATTTCCTGTTATCCTTGAGGATATACGCCAGATTATTTAATATTGTTATAATAATCAACTAAAAAACTAAAACAATGGATGCTATGAATACAATCGTTGCCGAATTAATTAATAAAGAGGATATTAAGAATCATAAAATAATTGATGCACCTGAAAGTCATGTGAATGAGCTGAGGTATAAACTACAAAGTGCAGTAAGGTTGGGTAACGAATTTAAGTCAAAATCAGTCATTACTTTTAACACAACAGATGGGGCTAAAAGGGTGGAAACAACTGTATGGATGTTAGCCGAAAATTATCTTCAACTAAAGAACGGTATTATGATACCCTTAAGTAGTTTGTTGGATCTTGACTACTAAATACAAATTTTCCTTAAACGCGTTGTAGGCTTTAGTGTATATCTTTTAATGCTAAAGTCTACAAAATAATGATATCCGCTGATTTTTGTTCAGAATTTCTCAGATTCTGATAGTCTCCTGCACAAGTGCACAACAAGCAATCGTCAATTTTGTTAAACTTTTCATTAAGTACCCAAATAATTTTTAGTTGTTGTATATTGCAGCTGTTTTATTGCTTACGCAAGTATATATGAATTCAAGATCATTCAACCAATTGATTCAGTATGCGCTTTTCTGTTTTGTATTTTTAAGTGCATGTAAGAAAGATTCTCCAAATCTGGGTAACACGAAGCAAACCCCAACAACAGACAGGGTAGCACTTACCAATGATTCCATTTTTTTGTACGCAAAAGAAATTTATTATTGGAATGACAATCTCCCTAGCTACGACGATTTTAATCCGAGGCAATATACCGCTGGCAGTACGGATTTGGCTAAGTATGAAATAAATCTATTAAATATTGCTGGATACTCTTCTTCAAATAAGTATGATATTCTAAGCAGTAATAATAAGGACGAAACCAAGTTTTCATACATAGAGGATGTTTCAGGGAATGGCGGAGTAAGCGCTGGTATAAGAAATCTCACAAGCAGCGTTAACTTACAGGGAGAGGGGAATGATATAGGGATCTATTTTGTCGGAGCCTACGGCCCAAGCGACAATGATTATAAAGTGTTTATCCAGGCAGTCTATCCTGGATCACCTGCCGCTAAAGCTGGTCTTACTAGAGGGGCTACAATTACAAAAATAGGTAATGAAGTAATAGGCGATAATTTTGATCTTGATCAGAACGCTATTAATCAATTATTGAATGATCCATTTTCCATAAGAATTGAAGGTGAAAAGGTTGACGGAACTGCTTATGCGGTTAGCTTAGCAAAAACGACCTATGATAGCAGTCCGATTTATAAGGATACTGTCTTATCTGCAGGAGGCAAAAAAATAGGTTACCTTGCTTATGCCCGTTTTTCGAATGATGATAATTCCTTGGAACCACTGAACAATGTCTTTCAGAAATTTGCTACACAGGGGGTGCAGGATCTTGTTATTGATTTAAGATACAATGGTGGAGGATATGTGACAACGGCGCAGCATCTGGCAAATTTAATAGTGCCTACTGGAACCACAGGAACGATGTTCGTGGAGCAGTATAATACGACGATGCAACAGGGTAAAGCTACCATACTAAAGAATCAGCCAGTACGCAATTCGAATGGTGATATTATTGGAAGGGATACTTATGGCGACTATGGCTATGATCTTAAAACAAATACAAAACCGTTTGAAAAGAAAGGGAATTTAACTGGTGTAAAAAATGTAGTCTTTTTGGTCACCGGTAGCACAGCGTCCGCAAGTGAATTAGTCATAAATTCCTTAAGGGCTGTTCCGTCTCTTACTGTTAAGCTTGTTGGAACAACTACCTATGGTAAACCAGTGGGTTTTTTTCCTGTTAGATTAGAAGGAATCTACGATCTATACCTGGCAAGTTTTTCGACAAAGAATGCTAATGGTGAGGGAGATTATTATGATGGCCTTACCCCTGGTAACCAGATTGCAGGTAAAATTATGTTGGATGGTCAACAGCAAGATCTAGATACTTTCAGTGATTATGACTTTGGTGATACACATGAGCTTTATTTGGCAGAAGCCCTTAACCAGCTTGGTGTAGTGTCTAGTACCTCTACCAGTAATACAGTGATGAGTGTCAGGACAAAGCAGGGGGGTACTTCACCAGCATTAAATCTAATGAAAGGAACAGCGAAAAAGAAAGAGTTTAAGGGGATGATAGAAACGAGAATAGGAAAAAACTAGTTAATCTCGCTAAGGTTACAGCTTCCCTTGATGAAAAACTTATTTCATAATTTTGTTCTTGTCGATCTGTATTTTACTGGAAAGTTTCCCATCAATATTCTTAATCACTGCTAGAATTGCTTTTGTGGCACCTACAAAAAAATCCTGATTAATATTTTCAAAGTCATCAGTGGGCTGATGGTAGTCCTTATGGTCTTCTACTCCGAAGTAAATGAAGGGAATGTTTTTAGCATTAAAGGCACCCTGATCACTTTGATTGGTCCAATCATCATGGCCAGTTTTAGGATCATCGTGACCTAAAGTGATTTTTATACTTTCATGATCGGTGATAATGTATTTCTTTAGTTCGGGATGTGTAAAAGTACCGCAGGCGTAAAGTTCATTTTTATCATTGTGTGCGATCATATCCATATTGATGTTTAATTTTATCTGGTGTAAAGCAACAGGTGGCGCATCAACAAAGGCCTTGGCACCTTTTAATCCCATTTCCTCTGCATCGAATGCAGCAAATATTAACGTAAAGTTGGGTGGATTTTTTGAGAAATATTCAGCGAAATGTAGTAATGCTGCAACGCCGGAGGCATTATCATCTGCTCCATTATAGATCTTATTTCCTTCTGTTCCCAAGTGGTCGTAATGCGCAGAGATAACGATACATTCCTTTAATTTGCCTGGAATATAACCAAGCACATTTTGTCCTGTGAACTGTTTGCTATCTTTCGCTTGAAACATAAACGGTTGCAAGTAGTTAGACTGATCAGGAAATGGCTTGATACCTAGCTTTGTAAAACGCTCTGTAATGTAAGCGCGTGCTTTTTCTGCACCGGCAGTACCTGTTTTTCTTCCCTCATAATTATCTGAAGATAAGGTTTTTATATCGTTTAAAAGTGTTGTATGCAGCTGTCGGTCATCCTGTTGTTTAACACTTGCGCAGCAACTCATCGCAAAAAGCAAAAATGCAAATGGAATTTTCTTTAAGATAGTAGGCATTTGTCGTCGTTTATATAACAAACATAATAATTTTTATGATGTTTAGCTACCTAATTAAACTTGACGCATATCGACTGCCACTACACGCGATACACCTTGTTCTACCATCGTAACACCATAGATGATGTCTGTGCTGGCAATGGTACGCTTATTATGCGATACAACAATAAATTGGGACTGATTAGAGAATTTGCGTATAATATTGTTGAATTTATCAATATTGGTGTCGTCTAATGGTGCATCTACCTCATCGAAAATGCAAAAAGGTGCTGGTTTCAATAGATAGAGCGAAAATAAGAGAGCTGTTGAGGTCAATGTTTTTTCTCCACCTGACAATTGATTGATAGATAAAGGACGTTTCCCTTTAGGACGGGCCATAATTTCAATATCTGATTCCAAAGGGGCATCGGGATTGCTTAACACCAGGTCGCAAGAATCTTCTTCATTGAAAAGTGATCGAAAGACTGTAATAAAATGTTCACGCACTTGAATAAATGCTCCCATGAATTTATCACGCGCATTGTCATCAATTTCTTTAATGGTTTCCAACAGGGATGTTTTGGCATCGAAAAGATCTTGTTTTTCCTTTTGGATGAACGTATAACGTTCGTTCATTTCTTGATAGGCTTCCATAGCCATAGAATTAATGGAGCCAAATTCCTCTAATTGTCTTTTTAGTTTTTCTGTTCGGCTTTTCAACTCTTCTTCAGTGCCAATATCGTCTGCTAATTCATTCTCCAATAAATCATTGATATCAATACTGAATTCGACCGATAAACGCTCTTTTAAGGCATTTAGATCTAATTTTAAGTTAGTTTTCTTGTCTTTGATTTCATTCGTTAATACTTCTACCAGTTCCTTACGCTTGCGTAATTCCGTGATTTCTTCTTCTTTTTTATTGGTTTCACCCCGCATGGCATAATACTGCTGCTCTGCCTCTTGTAATGCTTTCTCAAATGCATCTTTCTGCGCATACATGGCGATCAAATCCTCGTCAGAATGGTCTACGTGCTGCAAAGTGTCTTGTATAGCAAGCTTTACGGATTCATATTCTGTGGTGTATTGTGTAATCCTTTTTTCGAGATTCTCTTGCTGGCTTTCTCTATATTCAAGATCCTTGTTTATACCCGCTACTTTATTCTGCTGCTGGTGAAATTTAATGTTTTCTTGATTATAAGCAGACGAAACGATCGTTAAACGTTCAGATAACTCACCATAATTTTCCTGAAACTGATGTAGCGCCTGGGCCTTATCTAGTTTTTGAAAATTGAGTGTTTCTAGTTTTGGTTCGGCTGCCAGCAGGTCGGCCGAAATACTTTTAATTTTCTCTTCTATGTCTTGTTTACGATTCTGACTGTTCTGTATGAAGGAAACGTACTGTTCCTGTTTTGTTTTTACAGAGATTAATTCATTACTTAAGCGATTTAATTGTTGCTTCGTTTCTTCTAAATGCGCTTTTTTTGTAGTTGTCTTCAGATCATTTAGCAGCACTGTTTCAAGATTAATGTCTTGTTGAACCTTTTCTAACGAAAGGCTAAGTTGTTTAATCTCCTTATTTAAATTATCAAGATTTTTGGCCCTTCCTATGCGTTTTCCTTCGAATAAACCTACTGAACCACCACTCATGCCTACACGGAATTTTGAAAATTTACCGGTTTTATGAAGGATCGTTATCAGCGCATCAGGTAGATTGGTTTCCAGATCGTTCTCATCGGTCGTTTTTAAGATATAAACGTTGTTTAACAGCAGTTGAATGAGTGGAAGATACCGCGCTTCTGTATCGATTACCGAAAGTGCAGGAATGAGTTTCTCCTCATCATAACTTTCCGGCTTTATTGTTTGTTTGTCGATAGCTTCTAATACGAAAAAGCCTGCGCGGCCTCTTGAGGCATCTCCTAGTAGCTTAATAGCTTTTACCGCTTCTAGTCTTTCATTTACCACATAGTGATTCATGACCGGTTCTAAGAAGTTTTCTATTGCGACCCGATACTCCTCTTTACAGAAAAGAATATCCGACAAAAGCGGAAATGGTTTTGTCCAGCCCGCATTTTTTCTTAGAAAACGAATTGATTCTGGAAAACCTTCTAAATTATCAACTAGCGACTTTGTTAAGTTATATTCGTTTTGCTTAGCGTCTAATGTCCTATTGTCACGAATCGTCTGATCTTTATAAGCTTGTATAAGCGACTCTTTAGCGGCAATTTGCACGGTTAGCTCTTCTTCAAAAGCAAATGTATCATCATACGCTTCTTGAAGCGTTTCTACTCGATTTTCTAAATCTACTACTACCTTAACGAACTCGTTTAATTCTGTTTCTTTTGCCTCTGTGTCTACCACATTGCGCTGACTTTCCTGAGCCAAGGCATCTTTTTGAATATGTAGTACGGCAATGTCCTTCTCTAGTTTATAAATTTCGTTTTGCAGTTCATTCGTTTCAAGTGTAAAAGCGTCCAGTTTTGCCTTTGCAGTTTGTTGCTGCCCTCTCAATTCATCTACTTCTTGCTTTTGTTCATCTAGGGAAGTTTTGACCTCTTCTAACTTGGTTTGTTCAGAAAGCTGTTCTTCATGAAGCCTCTTAATGTTGTAAAGTACGTGGTTAATTTGCTGCTTATCGTTCGCTAATTCTTTGCTGAGACGTTCTTCTTTGTCATTAAGGTTTCTTAACTGCTCGTTTTTTACTTTTTTTTCACTTTCGTAAGCCCTGATTTTTGAAGTATATTCATTGGCCGCTTTCTGCTGAACGGAAAGGTTTTTTTCCTCAATAAGGCAGTCTTGTTTCAATTTCTGCAAAGCAACTTCCAGCGCGTCTAATTGGGCATTGATGGCGTTTTTTTCCTTATCTTGTAATTCCTGTTGTTCATCAAGCCGTTCCAGGGATTCTCTAAAATTTACAATGCGGAAGGAGGCTAACGATACGCTTAGTTCCTTATACTGATCCTTGAGCTTATAATATCTTTCGGCTTTTTTGGCTTGGTTTTCTAAGGTTTTGAGATTTTTTTCAATTTCAAAAAGTAAATCTTCTACACGACTAAGATCGGTCTCTGTTTCCTTTAACTTGCTTAATGTTTGTTTTTTACGTACTTTATATTTAGATATTCCGGAGGCTTCTTCAAAGAGCGCTCTCCTGGAATTTTCCTTGTTGTTGATAATTTCATCAATCATTTTTAGTTCAATGATTGAATAAGAGTCGTTTCCAATACCGGTGTCTAAAAATAAATCGGTAATATCTTTTAAACGACATTGAACATCATTTAATCTATATTCGCTCTCACCTGTTCGATAGAGCTTTCGTGTAATCGTTACTTGCGAAAACTCTGTCGGTAAAATGTTCTGTGTATTGTCGAATGATAATGAAACCTCAGCTAGATTAGCCGATTTACGTGTTTTTGTTCCATTAAAAATAATGTTTTCCATCTTTTCAGAACGGAGATTTTTTGTCTTCTGTTCTCCAAGAACCCATCTTATTGCATCGACGACGTTAGACTTACCACACCCGTTAGGTCCAACAATAGCCGTTACACCCTCGTTAAAATTGATGGTTATCTTATCGCCAAAACTTTTAAACCCTTTTATCTCTAAGCGCGTCAGTTGCATTTAAACAGAACATTTTTTTGTGGGTGCGAATTTAATGAATTGAACCAATTAATCTACCTTTCTTGTTTTTTTTCTAACGGAATTATTAGATGGCTCAACTAAACCTGCTTCGTCTGCAAGGGCGTAAGGAGCGTTTAAAGCATTGGTTAATAGCCTGCTTACATTTACCAAGATGTTTGTTAGACAGAGATATAGATAGGATAGGTTATTAAACGTTTTCATATACTTGATTTTCATAATAAAGGGATGCTAAATTAAAAAAAATAAAGTAATCCTTAGCTATTAAGCATATAGCTAGGAGATTTGATAATTATTTATTAAGTTTATACCCATGGAGACAATTTTTCCTTTTGTAATTGCTGCACTATATTTTGCTTTTCAGATTTATTCAAATTTTAAAAAAGAGCAAGAAAAAGCAAAAAAACGTGATCCTTCGCAAAGACCTGTGGGTGAGCAATCGCCTACGTATAAGGAAAAGCGCGATTGGGATAAGGCGTTACAACAAAAAGAGGTTGTTTTAAGTGAAACGCCTAAGATTTCAAAATATGAAGACTTTACCGGACTAGTTGAAGAAGTGGAAGAAGTGCGACGATCAAAAGAAGTGCACAGGTCTCATAAGCATAATAACCGATCATTTGAACCCAATCTGCAACCAATGGAGGAAAATCCCTATAGTGATTTTGACCTTCGAGATGCCGTCATTAAGGCTGCTATATTAGAGAGACCGTATAAGTAGTCGTAGGTTTAGTATCAAGACATAAGTAGCAAGTATCAAGATTCGCCAAAACTCATATAGACAGTTAATCCGCAATAATTACTTTATCAGCATCTTGAAGAAAAGGGAGTTTCTCCCTGATTTTTTTTAGATCATCTGGATAAAGTGTGAAGGTATATAGATCTTCGTCTTCCGGTTTATAATAGACCACTCCGCCATCGGGAGCAACGCAGGTGGAAGCACCTGAATGGTATACTTGATTTCCATCATAGCCAACCCGATTTACTCCAATAGCATACGACTGGTTTTCTATCGCTCTGGCAGGGATCAATGCCCTCCAATGAGAGATACGTGCATCGGGCCAACTTGCAACGTAAAGCAGAATATCATATACATTATTAATATTTCTACTGAATGCAGGAAACCTTAGGTCGTAACAGGTTTGTAGACATACACGCCAGCCTTTAATTTCTACAATAACTCGTTTTTTGCCAGGAGTGAAAACCTTATCCTCTCCGGCCATAGAAAACAAATGACGCTTGTCATATTTATGAAATGAGCCGTCAGGCTTCATCCAAATAAGACGGTTATAATAATACCCGTCCTCTTCAACAATTAAACTGCCTGTCACAATACAATTGTATTTTTTTGCTTGTTCCAGCATCCAATAGATCGTTTTACCATCCATTCTCTCGGCGCATTTATTAACGTCCATTGTAAAGCCCGTATTAAACATCTCAGGTAGTATAATAAGGTCCGTTTTTTCTTTAAGAGAGGATAACCGCAAGGCTAAATTCGATAAATTTTTTTCTGTATTTTCCCAAAAAAGATATGCTTGAAATATAGTAATTTTTAAAGGTGTCATGTTCATTTAACTAAAGTAAACCAAAAGTTTATTAATCTAAGTTTAAGATTGTCTTCGGCTTATATAATGCTATGTCTTATAAGCCGAAGATACAAAATTGTTTTCTTAAATTTTTATCTTCATTAATGATTCAATAGCTTTTTCTAGCGTTTCGCGTTTCTTAGCAAAACAGAATCTGATCAGATGTTTATCAGTTTTGTTTTTATAAAATGTTGATAAAGGAACTGCAGCAACGCCATGCTTAATAATAAGTTCTTTTGTGAAATCTAAATCGTTCAGCTGACTTATACTGTCATAATTTGCTAACAGAAAATAAGAACCTTCTGCGGGAAGTGCTTTAAAAGACGTTGCTTTCAATGCTTCAAAGAAATAGTCGCGTTTTTCTTGAAAGAAGTTTTTCAATGAGAGGTATTCGTCTTGGTCCTCCAAAAAGTCTGCCAAAGCATACTGGATGGGTGTGTTGACACTAAATACTAAATATTGGTGCACTTTCCTGAATTCGGCTGTTAGCTTTTCTGGGGCTAGGCAATACCCCACCTTCCAACCGGTAATATGGAACATTTTACCGAAGGAGGAAACAACAAAGCTTCGTTCACGCAGTTCAGGGTAACTGGAAACACTGATATGCTTTTTATTGTCAAAAATCACCTTATCATACACCTCATCACTTATAATGAAAATATCTGTTCCATTGGTAAGTTTAATAAGCTGTTGCATGTCCTGATCGGTAAAGATTCTAGCTGTTGGATTTTGTGGCGTATTAATAATAATAAGTTTTGTTTTATGCGAAAAAACCTTCTTTACATCTTCCCAGTTAATAGCAAAATCGTTTGGTAGCAATGTTACCGTCTTTACCATGCCCCCACATAAATCTATGGCCGGAGCATAGCTGTCGTATACCGGGTCAAAACAGATAACCTCATCATCTGGTCTGATAATACTTGCAATAGCAGTGAATATAGCCTGCGTAGCACCAGTAGTAATGGTAATTTCATTGTCGGGATGGTAGACAGATTGATGCAGATCTTCGGTCATCTCGGCAATTTTCTCCCTTAATGTATTTATTCCCTGCATAGGTGCATACTGGTTGTAACCTTTTTTCATATAGGTGTGCACCAGATTAATCAGTTTTGGTGAACAGTCAAAATCAGGAAATCCCTGCGATAGATTGATAGCACCGTACTCATTTGCCAAAGCGGTCATGGTGCTAAAAATGGAATTTTGGATATTTGGAAGTTTAGACAGAACGTTGATCATAGATTTTATGTATATACCTAAAATAATAAACTTTTGCATGTATTGAACACGATGCTTATATTTCCTCTAAATATCAGTTAGAAAGAAAAGAGGTCTGCTCTACCGAATGAGAACGGACTGAAATTGTAAATAAACACAATTTTTTATAAGTTTAATTGTTCAATTTTTTATTTGGCGTTGAATTTGTCAAGTCTATCGTATATTCTTGTAAATTGCAACTCATTAATAAACATCAATGATTTATAACAGAATTTTATCGGTATTATTGTTGTCACTCGGACTTTTATCCTGCAATAGCTCAAAAAGAGATAGGGGAGTCCCAACTGTTGGTTTTATCGAAGCTTTTGAGGATGCTACAATAACTGATGCACGGAAAGGATTTATGGATGCCCTGGCCAAGGAAGGATATAGTGAGAAGAAAAAATCTATAGCGGTTATACATAGAAACGCACAAGGCGACATGAATACTATGAATCAGATTGTGAGCTTTATGCAGTCGGAAGGGGTCGATTGTATAGGAACAAGCACCACGTTGTCGACTTTATCAGCCGTACAGCGCATAAAAGATATTCCTATATTTATGTGTGTAACGGCTATGCCCAAAATACTCGGACTTGAAGATGAGAAAGGGAAAAAGCCGGCCAATCTTTCTGGTGTGGGGGAGAACCTCAATTATATCGATACATCGTTCGCCATTATCAAGCACATTGTTAAACCACGAAAGAAACAATTACGGATAGGTATGATCTATAATCAAGCAGAACCTCAATCGGTTGATGCCTTTAATAGACTCGAAAAACTAGCGAAAGAACAGCAAGTTGATTTGATTGCTTTACCATTAAACACATCTGCAGATGCACAACTTGTTGTAAGAGGGTTGCTAAATAGACGAATAGATGCATTTTTTGCCAATCCTGACAATACTGTCTTTGCTGCTTTTGAGACAATTTTGAATAACTGTGATAAAAACAATGTGCCTGTTTTTACAAGTGAGGTAGGATTAGTGAAACGTGGTGCAGTAGCAGCATATGGTGCAGATATATATCAATGGGGATATCAGGCTGGTGAAATGGCAGCTAGTTTTTTAAAAAAAGGTAAACGTGCTGATCTGAAAGTGGAGGAAGTAAGGATTAGAAAACGTGTATATAACGAAGAAGTTGCTAAGCGATATGGGTTTAAATTCGATAATAATTTTGAAAGCCTTTAAATTTCTGTCTTAAATGGATTTTTATCTGGCGGCAATCTTGCAAGCGTTATGCTTTACACCCATGTGCCTTGGGATATATATAACACTCAAAGTGTTTAATTTCCCCGATATCACTACCGATGGAAGTTATACTTTAGGAGCTGTTGTATGCGCTTTAGGAATAAGTAACAGCTTGCCTTTGATAGTTATTGTACCTGTTATTTTAATAAGTGGTGCTTTAGCGGGGATCGCTACAGCGTTAATACACACTAAATTAAAAGTTAATGCACTGCTTTCCGGTATATTGGTGATGACGGCTCTTTATTCTGTTAATCTCTCTTTAATGGGACGTTCTAATATACCTCTATTAAATAGACCGACTTTTTTTTCATTTTCTATCATACCAGATACAGAACTCAACATATTTCTTATAACAATATTAATCATATCAATACTCATCGTTGGGTTAAATTACCTGTTAAAAAGTGATTTTGGTTTGGCCATGCGCGCAACAGGAAATAATGAATTAATGATCCGATCTTTAGGTGTGAATACAGCGAGTATCAAAATAATAGGGCTGGCGATCACTAATTCTTTAGTAGCTTTTAGTGGCGCTTTGGTAGCGCAATTCCAAGGATTTACAGATATAAATATGGGAATAGGGATTGTAATCAGTGGTTTGGGGGCCGTGATGATTGCTGAAACAGTTATTCGTCTCTTTCGTATTGAGAGTATGGTTCTGAATTTATGTTGCATCATCATTGGCGTATGTTTGTTTCAACTGGTTTTGGCATTCACACTTAGCATCGGAATTGACGCCAATCTGTTAAAGTTATTAACCTCATGTTTTGTTTTATTCATTGTTGCCCTTCCAAATAGTAAATGGTTTAAATTCTTAAACGTTAAGTAAGATGTTGACGCTGCAGAATGTTACGAAAGTGTTTTTTAAAGATAAACCTAATGAAATTATTGCTTTAGATAGTTTTTCTATAACAATGCACCAAGGTGAATTTATAACAGTTGTGGGCGCAAATGGATCGGGGAAAAGTACTTTGCTTAATGTTATATCGGGCAGTGAAATAATAGATGACGGTGAATTATTATTGAATGAAAAATCGATAGAGACCTTACCAGACTATAAGCGTAGTAAATGGATTGCCCGTGTATTTCAAAATCCGCTTCAGGGAACCGCTTCGGAGCTTAGCATTTTGGATAATTTCAGATTAGCTTCTTTAAGAGGTAAATCTAAAACGTTAAAAATTGGCGTTGATGATAAATTTAAATCTCATGTAAAGGAACATCTACTTTTATTGGGTATGGGACTTGAAAACAAGATAAACCAGCCAATGGGTGTACTCAGCGGTGGCCAACGACAGGCATTAACCATGTTAATGACCGTTATGAGCGACGTAAAAGTACTTCTATTAGATGAACCAACAGCAGCGCTAGATCCACGATCTGCTGCTAAGGTAATGGAACTTGCAGATCAACTCATAAACGAATATAGATTGACCGTTGTATTTATAACCCATAATATGAAGGAAGCAACTATTTATGGTGATCGGCTTATACAATTATCACATGGAAAACTAAAACGTGATCTGGGAAAGGACGAAAAAAGGGAGCTAAAACCTCAAGATTTGTATGAGTGGTTCAATGAGGATTAAAGAAAACTTGTATATTCGCTCCCATGTTAAGCGCAAAAGGAATACATAAGTCGTACGGAAGCTTACAGATTTTAAAAGGTGTCGATCTGGAGGTTGAGAAGGGGGAAATTATCAGTATCGTTGGTGCTTCTGGAGCTGGAAAAAGTACCTTTTTGCATATTCTAGGCTCCTTGGATATGCCTGATAACGGAAGTGTTCTGTTAAATGGTACAGATCTAGCTAAACTTTCTACTAATAAATTGAGTGCTTTCAGGAACGAACATATTGGTTTTATATTTCAGTTTCATCATTTGTTGCCAGAGTTCACTGCCCTTGAAAATGTGTGCATTCCTGCGTTTATTGCTGGAAAAGGAAGGTCTGAAAGCGAAAAACGTGCTCAATACTTGCTCGGACTACTTGGATTAAGCAATAGATCACATCATAAGCCATCAGAACTTTCTGGCGGTGAACAGCAGCGCGTCTCTGTAGCTAGAGCACTGATGAATAGTCCTTCAATCGTATTGGCAGACGAACCCTCAGGAAATCTTGATTCTGAAAATGCTAATGCCCTGCATCATCTATTTGTGGAGCTTCGCGAGACCTTAAAACAGACATTTGTTATTGTTACACATAATGAACACCTTGCTGAGATATCTGATAGAACTGTTCATATGAAGGATGGACTTGTGATTTAATGGATTTTTAATGAAGAACATATTAATTACAAGTGGAACACATGCTTTTGCACAACGGGTAGCACGTACACTTTCTCCTGCAGATAGCGTGGTATTTGGTGACTCAAATGCACTCCCGGAAATTATGATTAAAGGTGGTAAGTATTTTAATTTGCCAAAACCTGTCAGCACGTCATTTAGCCACGAGTTACTAAGCTTAGCCTTAGATAATGATTTCGGCATTATCATTCCGTTAAAACTTAGTGAAATCAAACAGCTAGCTGCTTGTCGCGATTTATTTGAAGAATACGGCATACATGTAGCAGTGCCTTCTATTAATACATTGGATGAAATAGATTTCGTTGTAAACCCAGCTAAAGACTTTTTGCCAGCTGTATTTCTAAATGGTAAACCGCTCAGTCAAACAACCGATGAAACAATATCAGATAAGTATTCTGGCGTATGCTTGGTTTCAGATTCAGGTGAAGAAGTATTATTTTGTTGTATAGAGGGGTGATAAGAAGTTTTAAAGCTGGTGATGAGTGATGATCTATGAATGATGAATATCTTACGCGCAAAACTCGCAACTAATAACCCATATTATCTTGATACTCATGTCTTGCTACTTGATACCAACAACTAAGAACCAATAACGAACAACCAATAGTTTATGTTAACATATAAAGATCTAGATAAAACGAAAAAGGCGTTTATTTTTGAATTGGATGATGTGCTATATCCTCAAAAAGATTATTTATTACAAGTTTACTATCTTTTTGCTAATTTTTTGGAATACACTGAAACAGTTCCTCCTGCAAATGAATTGATTTCTTTCTTCAAAAAAGCTTATGAACATCATGGTACTGCAAATATATTTGAAAGAGCAGCTGAAGCCTTTGCGATTGACCTGAAATATCTTGAAAATTTTAACAGAGTGCATGTGAATGCCAAATTGCCGTTAAAGTTATTATTGTTTGAAGAAGTGAAAGAACTATTATATGAAATTGTTAACGACAACAAAGATATTTTTGTGTTAACAAAAGGCAACCCTTTAATGCAATTAAATAAAATAAAACAAATTGAATGGGGAAAACTCGGGCAAAAGGTAAAGGCCTATTTTTACGATGAACTATTTCTTCAGGGGCATGAACAACCCTTAACTTTTCTCTTGCAAGAGAATGATCTAACTTTAAAAGATGTTTTAATTTTTAATCGATCAAACGAATATCAAAAAGAAGAAAAAGAAAGGCAAATAGATTATATTTCTATTGATTTGTTGCTTACAAGTAAATAGCTGTAAAAGAGAAAAAGATTTTGTAAATTGCAGCTGATTAGGAAACAAAGCTATTGGATAATAATTACTGTTTCCCAGTAAAATGGGCTATTTCTCTTTTTGTATATCTCCATTTAGTATCGTCTGTCGATAGGCGTGTGTGCCGTTTTAAAATAAGTTAAAAAATAATTTTTTACGGATGAATAAAAGCAAGCAACCAACTATAAAAGAAATTGCTAAACGATTAAAGATTTCGACTTCTACTGTTTCAAGAGCTCTTAATAACCACCCAAGTATAGGATTAGTAACTACTATGAGGGTGAAAAAATTGGCTGAAGAGCTTAATTATGAGCCGAATAGAACCGCCATTTTTTTTAAACAGCGAAAAACTTTTACGATAGGTGTTATTCTTCCAAGTTTATCTGAGGCATTTTTTTCAGCTGCAATCAGTGAAATAGAAAATTATGCGAACAGTAAAAATTACACAGTAATTCTTGGGCAATCATTAGACGATCCTGAAAGGGAATTGAAAATTATCAATACCATGAAAACTCACCGGGTAGATGGTATTATACTTTCTTCTGCTAAGAATACCCGGGAATTTGACTATATTGATGTGTTAAAAAATGCGGGTATTCCAATAGTATTTTTTGATTGTGTCCCAGATATACCTAATATAAATGCCATTGTAAGTAATCTAAAAACGGGTATGTTACAGGCGATCGATACGTTTGTTTCTTGTGGGCATCAGTCCATTGCCTTTATCAATGGGCCAGGGCACTTGCCGGCAAGTAAAGAACGTGAAGGCGCTTTTATAAAAGGTCTAACTAATAATAATATTCCTATAAATAGAGATTATATCGTTTACACTGATTTATCCGAACAGGGTAACGAAGACGCAATCATAAAACTTGTAAACTTGATTGATAGACCTTCTGCCGTGGTTTCCTTTAATGATTACGTGACATTAGATGCTATGAATGCAGTGAGGAAAAAAGGATTAATCGTTAATCAGGATATCTATTTTATAAGCTACGCGAACTATCCAATATGGAAATATATGGAAAATCCTCCTATGGCATCCATTGAACAATTACCTGGCGAGCAGGGAGCAAAGGCATCTCAAATGCTTTTTGATTTAATAGATATAAATGTAGAAGGAGATAGTGATGATAAAAGTGCAATACAAGGTCAGAAAATAGTACTCGAATCCAAATTAGTAAATCAGCACCTTTAACATAAACAAGCGCTCTATCAAGAATGATATTTTTTTATCTTATGTCTTGATACTTGTGTCTTGCTACCTTACAACTAATAACGAATAACCAACAACTAGTAACGAATAACCAACAACTAGTAACGAATAAGCTAGTAACCAAATAATATGAACCTTGATTTTAATAAAAACGAAGATATCAACAAACAATTAGTTTACGAGCTGAAAAATAAGCTAAAAAAAGTTTTTTTAGGTGGGGGAGAAATTGCTAGGAAGAAGCAACATGAAAGAGGTAAAATGCTTGCACGCGAACGTATTCAATACCTTTTGGATCCAGATACGGAGTGGCTGGAAATAGGGGCATTAACAGCCGACGACTGTTATATAGAACATGGTGGGTGCCCCTCAGCTGGCGTGGTAACGGGAATTGGTAATGTTTCCGGTAGGCAGTGTGTTATTGTTGCTAATGACGCTACAGTCAAAGCCGGCGCATGGTTCCCCTTAACTGCAAAGAAAAACCTCCGTGCGCAAGAGATTGCAATGGAAAATCGTTTGCCTATTGTTTACCTAGTAGATTCTGCGGGGGTTTATCTCCCCTTGCAAGATGAGATTTTTCCCGATAAGGAGCATTTTGGAAGAATATTCAGAAATAACGCACGCATGAGTAGTGAAGGAATTGTGCAGATTGCAGCCATAATGGGGTCCTGTGTAGCAGGAGGCGCTTATTTGCCAATTATGAGTGATGAAGCCATGATTGTCGATGGAACAGGTTCTGTTTTCTTAGCAGGCTCATATTTGGTGAAGTCTGCCATTGGTGAAGAAGTAGATAATGAAACCTTAGGCGGGGCAACTACTCACTGCGAAATTTCGGGAGTTACTGACTATAAACATCCCGATGATAAAAGTTGTTTAGATAGTATTCGCGGAATTTTGGATAAAATAGGAGCACCATTAAATGCAGGATTTAGTAGAATAGCATCCAAGCCACCTAAATTAGATGAAAAGGAAATATATGGTATTTTACCGAGCTCCCGAGAAAAACCCTATGATATGATGGATATAATATCCAGGCTTGTAGACGATTCACTATTTGAAGAATATAAAGCATTGTATGGTAAAAGTATTCTTTGTGGATTGGCAAGAATTGATGGTTGGGCCGTGGGGATCGTAGCAAACCAGCGGAAGATTGTTAAGAACAAAAAAGGGGAAATGCACATAGGGGGCGTAATTTATTCGGATTCGGCAGATAAGGCTACTAGATTTATTATGAACTGTAACCAGAAGAAAATCCCATTGGTGTTCTTACAAGATGTTACGGGTTTCATGGTAGGAAGTAAATCAGAACAGGGGGGAATAATAAAAGACGGTGCTAAAATGGTAAACGCTGTGGCGAACTCAGTTGTGCCTAAGTTTACGATAGTTATAGGTAATTCATATGGAGCTGGCAATTATGCGATGTGTGGCAAGGCCTATGACCCGCGCTTAATTTACGCATGGCCTTCGGCAAAAATAGCCGTTATGGGAGGGGAACAAGCTGCAAAAACATTGCTCCAGATACAAAAGGCAGCTTTAAAAGCGAAAGATGAAAACCTTGATGAACAGCGAGAAACCGTTTTGCTGAATGAAATAATGGATCGTTATAATAAACAGACCACGCCCTATTATGCCGCGGCAAGATTATGGATAGATGGTGTTATCGATCCCTTGGAAACGAGAAAAGTGATTTCGATGGGAATTAAAGCAGCAAATCAAAACCCGATTACGACTCCTTTTAATGTTGGTGTAATACAAACTTAGTTATGAGTTGTGAGTTGCGAGTTTTGAGCATTAAGTTATCCATTCCTATTGAGAATATAAATTTACAAATGGCTAACCTAATACTTTATAAGAATAGTTATTTTTGCATTCAAATTATTTAATACATGGCAGAAGAAATAGAACACGTTAAGTGCTTGATTATAGGGTCTGGACCTGCGGGTTATACAGCAGCGATATATGCTGCTCGGGCAGATTTGAAACCCGTTATGTATACCGGTATTGTTCCCGGTGGACAATTAACCCAAACAACTGATGTAGAAAACTTTCCTGGATATCCTAGCGGAATAATGGGGCCGGAGATGATGGAAGATTTTAGGAAGCAAGCAGAAAGATTTGGTACGGATATTCGTTTTGGTTATGCTACTGGTGTAGACTTTTCAGGACCTGTGCATAAGGTTGTTATTGATGAGATTAAAACTGTTAGTGCCGATACTGTAATAATTGCTACTGGAGCCACAGCAAAATGGCTGGGTTTAGAAAGTGAACAGAAATATAATGGTTTCGGTGTTTCGGCTTGCGCTGTTTGTGACGGTTTTTTCTTTAAAGGACAGGATGTTGCTATAGTTGGTGCTGGAGATACTGCAGCTGAAGAGGCTACTTATCTTGCTAAATTGTGTAGAACGGTTCATATGTTAGTGAGGAGGGATGAATTTAGGGCTTCAAAGGCGATGCAACATCGGGTATTTAATACCCCGAACATTATTATTCATTATAATACAGAAGCTGAAGAAATTTTGGGTGATGGTAAGGTTGTTAACGGTTTGCGTGTATTTAACAATCAAACAAAAGAACACCAAATAGTAGATGTAACAGGCTTTTTTGTTGCAATCGGTCATAAACCAAATACAGAGATCTTTACTAATTGGTTGGAGATGGACGAATCAGGTTATTTAATAACAAAATCTGATAGTACCCAAACTAATGTTGAGGGGGTCTTTGCGGCAGGAGATGTGCAAGATCATATATTTAGGCAAGCCGTAACGGCTGCTGGAAGTGGCTGTATGGCGGCCCTAGAGGCGGAAAGGTATTTAGCTGCTAAGGAGCATGTTATAACATTGGAATCGGAATAAGGCACCATTTGCTAAGGGTCTTTCTAATATCATTGTAGATTAAATTTAAAAAAAGAACGACGTTGATTAAAAACGTCGTTCTTTTTTTATCCTTCTTTCACATTGAGGAGGATTGGTGATGCTATACACTATTTAGAAACCACTTTTAAGCCAATAATCGAGGCTATGAGTGTGAAGATAAAGAATAATCGCAAAAAGTCTGACGGTTCTTTATAAAGGATAATACCAATCAATACTGTTCCTACAGCTCCTATTCCTGTCCATACTGCATAGCCTGTTCCAATGGGGATGTCCTGTATAGCCTTATTTAACAATAAAAAACTAACTGTAATACAAATGAAGAATCCAATGGACCACTTCAAATTCGTAAAATTATTTGATAATTTTAGACATGAAGTAAAACCCACTTCAAATAATCCCGCAATAATTAAATAAATCCAAGCCATAACTTTTTTTTTCACGACAAATATCTGAATTTAATGAGGGTTATTTTTTTACAAATGTTAAAAAATGGTCTTTAGCTATTTATTGTTTGGCTCTTATTCTACTCAAGGTAACTTGACTAATTCCTAAATATGACGCTATATATCCTAATTGAACGCGCTGTACAATGGATGGATTAGAAGAAAGAAGGTCTATATATCGTTCACTGGCTGTTTTAGATTGTACACTTATAAGTCTTTCTTCTGTTTTTACTAATTCTAACCCGATAACTTTATTAAAAAAGTTAGCAATTTTTATGTCTTGCGAACAAAGTTCTTTGATCTTTTTATGACTTATTTTCAATAAGGTACTATTCTCTAAAAGTTCAATATTTTCATAACCGGGCATTTGATTGAAATAACTATTATATGATAAAATGACATCAGTTTCTGCGCAAAAACAAAAAGTTATTTCTTTTTCCGATTTAAGGTATACACGTGCTATCCCTTGTACGATAAAATAAAGGTAATGTTCTTTCCTTCCCGCCTGTATAACATGTTTTCCCTTTTTGAAATCAACTTTTTCTAGGGTACTCCAAAATAGTTCAAATGAATGGTTTGTTAAACCCATTGCAAATATCTTTTCCTGTAATTCCTTGTTATTTGACATAATCAATGGCCAGTATTTTAAAATCCGTTCGTCTATTTTTTTGTTTTCCCTCTTCTGTCTCATTGCTAGCAATCGGCTTGCCTTGTCCATATCCCTTATATTCCATTCTGCCACGTTCAATTCCTTTTGACAAGAGATAACGATAAACAGCAAATGCCCTCTTTTCAGATAATATTTGGTTGTTCTCTTTCTGCCCGGTATTATCTGTATGTCCCGATATCTCTATTTTTACTTTTTTGTTAATATTCATAAAATGAACCAATTCCATTAAATCTGCTTGCGATAAAGGAAGTAAATTATATCCATTTATAGGAAAGAAGATATTATTTAATGTAACCGTATTACCAGGATTCATCTCAGCTAAAGGAATTTCAATCTGGTAAAAGTCCTTCATAGATACGCTATTATTGAATGTAATATGCTGGGTGAAGAAGAGATAGGATGGATGTGATATATGTAAGGCATACTGATTATTCAATGGAAGAGGAGCTAAAAAAGTGCCATCAGTATAATCTGCCACCGTTTTGAATATTATTTGATTATTGTTAAGATTAGTCAAGCTTATTTCGGCAGCCAGCGTTTGTCCCGTGCGCTTATTGTATACCTTTCCTTTTACAAAGCCCATTGGTTTAGGTCTTATTACCCGGGGAAGTTGAAAGGTATAGATATCTAATCCACCAAAACCATTCGATATCTCGGTGGCAAAGAACGCTTCTTGTCCATCCATACTAACTGTTAACGCTCGCTGCTCTAAATGGTTATTTATTGGCGAACCTAAATTTATAGGTGTTATGCGATCGCCTGAGCTGTCTAATTTACTAACAAATAAATCTTTGTTGCCAAAACCGGGCCAGCCATTTGATGAAAAATATAGTGTTTCCTGATCGGCATGAATAAAGGGGGTACCCTCATCATACGGAGTATTAATTTGGGGGCCGAGATTGATAGGAGCAGACCATTTGCCTCCTTCAGTTAGTGTGCTACACCAAATGTCGTTTCCACCATACCCGCCTTTACGATTGCTTACGAAATAAAGCTTATTTCCGTCTGCATTGATAGCCGGTTGTGCCTCCCATCCATTTGTATTAATCGGAGTCCCCAGATTGTGAGGGGTTCCCCATTGATCATCTTCTAAATGTGACACATAAATATCACAACTACCGATACCCTCGGGCTTATTGCACCCCGTAAAAAATAAATACTTGCCGTCTGGCGAGATACAATGCGCACCTTCACTGTAAGAATCAGTATTCACATCACCAGGAATAGGTACGGCCATATTCCAATCATTACGATGGTGCTCACTCATGAAAATATATTCTAGTTTTCCACTCGCCTGCCTTGTAAATAGAATAGCGTTCTTATCTGCCGTTAACATGGGGAAATATTCGTCTGCTGTTGAGTTGACACCTTTTCCCATGTTTACGATTTTGATGTCTTGTTTATCTTTTATTGCCTGTATACTAAAATTACAATCTTTTAAATATTTTTCTACCAATAGTTTTTTTGGCGTATTCTGCGAACTTATTTTTGTTAAATAAACTAGTAAGGCACTTTTCGCTTCTTCATATTTCCCCAGATTCAAAGCACTTTCGCCAAGCCCAAACCATGTTGAAGTGGTTAGATTTGGTGCTAAGGCTGAGACATTTTTATAATATTTTAAGGCTTTATCATACTCTTTTTGGCGTAAATAGATATCCGCCAACTGCTGATGTGCTACAACAAACAAACTGTCGTGCACTAATACTTCCTGCAAAGAAACAATGGCCTGCTTATAATCATTTCTGTCTAAACATCGTTTAGCTGTTTCAAAAGCTTTTCTTGATTTATTGTTGATAGGAGTAAGCTGTTGTGCGGCGGTCTGCAAAAAAAAAGAAGTACCAATTGAGAAACTTAAGTAAAGGAAAAATGCGCGTAGAGCAATAAAGTATTGCGACGGGTAGTACGAGGTTACATTTTTTACTATATACATTTATAATTGAAAAATATCTAAGTAAAGGTTAACATCTTTATACTAAGATAAGAAATTATATATGTATTTTTTTGACACCAATCTTTTTCTTTAAGTAGCAAGACATAAGTATCAAGATTATATTAGTTGTGAGTTGCCAGTTGTGGGTTATGGTAAACTAATATAATTTATGGAATGTTAAGATATTTATGTGTTTGAAGCGATATCTCCCATTTAGGGTTTGCCTTTACATACTCGATAATCAAGGGTGTCATTTGGGCTGCTTTAGACCATTCAGGTTGTAAATACAATTTACGCCCTATGGGAATTTGAGCAGCATATTGTTCAGCCCAATCGAAGTCACTTTTATTAAATACAATAACTTTAAGTTCACCTGCAGCGGCTATAACATCTGGTCTAGCTTCTTTAAATTTTTTAGGAGATAAACAAATCCAGTCCCAAAAACCACTTAACGGATATGCGCCAGACGTTTCCATAAATGTTTTTATGCCGGCTTCTTGCAATCCTTTTGTAAGATAATCGAGATTGTATATTAACGGCTCGCCACCGGTAATAACAACAGTTTTTGCCGGATGCCTAGTGGCATGTTCTATGATCGTATCGGCCTTTGTGAGTGGGTGAAGATCGGCATCCCAGCTCTCTTTTACATCACACCAATGGCACCCCACATCACAGCCCCCTAGCCGAATGAAATAAGCAGCTTTACCTGTGTGATACCCTTCTCCCTGTATTGTATAAAATTCCTCCATTAACGGTAGGAGCGTGCCATCTGCTGGAACCTGATTCGACATAATGGTGCAAAGGTAGCGATTTTTTGATTTTGAGCTGTCACAATGTGGTAAGAAGATAAAAAAGGCTGTGAAGTTTCCCTCACAGCCCAACCAATTATCCAAACACTATGGCCTAGAAGCCACTATCGTCTAATGCGAACACAGCTTTGCGTTCTTTCCATTTTCCATTTGTAAAGTCTGGTATTTCAACCGATTTATTACCTTCTGCTAGAGAAATTGTAGAGAGTGGTGTAATTACACTCATGGTGACAGAATCATATACGTCAATTGGTGTTTGCTTCTGTTGTTTTACCGATTCAATGAAGGCATTAAAAACAAACCAATCCATTCCACCATGACCGGCGCCCGCAGCATCATTTGCATATTTTGCCCATAGCGGGTGATCGTATTTTTTAAACCATTCAGCAGCATCATCCCAAACATGTGGTTTAGCAGATTTGCCTTCTATATAAAGTCCGTTATTAAGATCCATCCATATGCCCTCTGTTCCTTGTACTCTAAAACCTATTGAATAGGGTCTTGGCAAATGAACATCATGCGATAATAAAAGAGTTTCGCCATTCGCACAATTAATTAAGGTGGTGTTAACATCTCCACTCTTATATTTAATCTTTGCATTCGGATGTCCTGGAGAAGTTTTTTCAACGTAGTCAGCTAGGCCTCTTGCTTTGCTAGAAAAAGTGACCATATTTGTTAGTCTATTTCCATGATTAATATTGGCGTAATGCATTAAAGGACCTAAACCATGGGTAGGATATAAATCACCATCCTGATCAATATTGAATTGTGTACGCCATTGTGCCTCACTCATTGCTTTCGGACCGTATTCAACACCTCCGCCATAGGGGTGTTTACCATCGTTGAAGAGTACTTCTCTCAAATCATGTTGATAACCACCTTCTAAATGTATGAGTTCTCCAAACAAATCCTGTCTCACCATATTCAGAACAGCCATCACGTCTCGACGGTAGCAAACGTTTTCAAGTGTCATATAAGGCTTGCCGGTTTGCTCGGATGTTTTTACAACTTCCCAATGGTCCTCAACGGTTAAGCCAGCTATTACTTCACAGCCTACATATAAACCGGCTTTCATAGCGTCTACAGCCTGATCCTTATGAAATTGCCAGGGAGTAGCTATAACTACTGCATCCAGTTTTTCTTTTTCGAGTAATTTTTTATAAGCATCAATACCTCCTGTATATTCCTTAGGTAGCTTTTTATTTGCTTTTTGAAATTGTTTTCTACAACTAGCCAATGGCTCTTCCTGCGTATCGCAAATAGCTACTACATCAATGTCGTCACGTCCAAGAGCTAATGCCACGTGGTTTCTACCACGCAATCCTACCCCTATAAATGCAAGGCGTATCTTTTTCTTTTCTTGCGCAAAAACATTAGAGTTAGGTAGTACGCTAGTTGCCGCAGCAGCTAAAGAACCCGATTTAATGAAATTTCTTCTATTCATTAGGTGTTGTTTTGATTATTAGTAATATGGGATTGAAATACAGAATCAATCCCATCTATTGAAACAAACATATAAAAACAATTTAATAAAAAACTATGCAACCGATTGCCTAATTTTTAAAAAAATTGCGCAATCGGTTGTGTTTTCAATTATGTATGAAATTATTCTTCAATTTTGCATATTGCGAGAAATTATAGAAATTCATATTTTATAAATTTTCTATTGAATTGTCAGCTTAAATTTTATAAGTAATTTTAATGATCGATACAGATAACACCAAGGCAATCGCTTATTTACCTATAGTGGATTTTTTTGCAATAGAGGGCCAACCTTCTAGTATTGAGCCTTTTGGTTCAGGCCATATTAACGATACCTATAAGATTGTTACAAATTTAACAAACCGGCCAAACTATATGTTGCAGCGTATTAATAACAACGTTTTTAAAAACGTTGATTATTTAATGACCAATTTAGCAATCGTTTGCAATCATATTAAAGAGAAATTGGAAACAATGGGAGAAGATAACATAGAAGGCAAAGTGCTCACACCTATCTCTACTCTTGATGGCCAATTATACTACAAGGATGTGCATAATAATTATTGGAGAATGTTTATTCTCATTGAAGGCACCAAAACATATGATATAGTTGAAACTACTCGACAAGCAAAAGAAGGCGGCAAAGCTTTCGGAAGGTTTCAAGCCATGCTGGCCGATTTAAATCCTCATGACATACAGGAAGTTATTCCTAACTTTTTGAATATAGCGAGTCGCTTGCGTGATTTTAAAGAAGCTGTTAGTAGAAATGTCGCCAATAGACTAGAAAAAGTGGGGGCAGAGATTGAGTTTATTCTTGCACGTGAGAATAAAATGAATACGGTGCTCGACATGGCTTCAAAATCACAAATACCGCTTCGTATAACACATAATGATACTAAATTTAATAACGTACTATTAAATAAGGCCGATGAAGCACAGTGTGTTATTGATTTAGATACGGTCATGCCAGGATATGTAGCTTACGATTTTGGTGATGCTATACGCACAATAATCAACGCTGCTGCAGAGGATGAAGAAGATCTAAGTAAAGTAACGCTCAATATACCTTTATTTGAAGCCTACACCGCTGGCTATTTAGAAAGTGCCCATCATTTCTTATATCCCATGGAAGTAAAGTCGCTAGTAGATGGCGTATTGCTTTTACCTTACATGCAGGTGGTGAGATTTTTGACAGATTATCTTAACGGTGATACTTATTATAAAGTTAATCATGCTGAACATAATTTACAGCGTACAAAAGCGCAAATAAAACTGGTGATTGAAATAGAACAATATGAAGACGAATTAAGATCGATAGTTGAGAAAGAAGCGCATACTTATTCTATATAATACAGTGTCTTGAAAAATGAAAAAAATAAAAATAGGATATATTTCTCCAGTTAATGATATCGCTAATCAGCAGTTCGATGCGGCGATGCGGGATATTAAACCCAATTTAATAGATATTGTTAATTGGAAGGAGTATGATTATGTTCCTGAGGCGGTTTTTAAAATTGCTTATACAGACGATGCTATTTTATTGAGATATGCCGTTAAGGAGAAATATATAAGAGCGAACTATTTGTTCCCTAATGATCCGGTATATAAGGATAGTTGTGTCGAATTTTTTATTTCTTTTGATGGGAAAAAGTACTACAATTTTGAATTTAACTGTATAGGTACAACCTTGGCTTCGTATGGCAACTCAAATAAAGAAACAAGAATGCGTCTCTCGGCGGCGTTAATTGATACGATTCAGACAAATAGTAAAATCCAGTGTCAGCGTCTTAACTCTTCTTGGGAGCTATCAGTTAAGATACCAATCAACATTTTTAATGAAACGGGTATTAAATCGTTGAAAGGAATAGAAGCCACGGCAAATTTTTATAAATGTGGCGATGATTTGCCCTTACCGCACTTTCTATCATGGAATGAAATTAATCATCCCTCGCCGAACTTTCATTTGCCAGCATTTTTTGGAGAAATAGTGTTTGATTAGTTGGTTGTCAGTTATTGGTTATTAGTTATTAGCAAGTTTTGATTTTTCTAAATTAGAGATCACTACTCAACTATTTAACCATTTAACTACTCAGCTATTTAACCACTTAAGACATAAGTATCAAGACATCTTCAACTATTTCTCTACTTGACCATTCAACTATTTAACCACTTAACTGCTCACTTATTTTCCGTTTTCCATTTCAAAAACTGAATCAATTTTATGATTGAGTTTGTCTTTACCTGCTTGAACGGCCAATACATCACACCGTTCATTTTCAGGGTGTCCGGCATGTCCTTTCACCCATATAAATTTTACATTATGCAATTTATACACCTGCAAGAAACGTAACCATAAATCTTTATTTTTCTTTCCTGCAAACCCCTTTTTCAGCCATCCGAAAACCCATTTTTTCTCAATTGCATCGATAACATATTTTGAATCTGAATAAATAGTAACCTCATATCCAGGCTTCTTTAATGCTTCTAAAGCTACAATAACTGCAAGTAATTCCATGCGGTTATTAGTGGTTTTACGAAATCCTTCAGAAAGTTCTTTATAATATTTTCCGGCTCGAAGAATAACCCCGTATCCTCCTGGGCCAGGATTGCCGCTGGATGCGCCATCGGTGAATATCTCAATCATCAGGGCAAAGATATAAGCTATTTGCGAAAATTAATGTTCTTTATTAGATTTCTCCCGTTGATGAGCTATCCCGAAAATTGATCTTTTAAATTTTTTAATTTACCAATAAGCTCCTCCAATTTTTCACTTTCCTTCTTAATATATACTTTCATTAAAATGAAATAACATATTAAGAACCAAGCGATAGTGGCTACTGCAAAAATGGCAAGTGCAATAGCTGAAACATAAAACGACATTTCAATCAAATAAAGCCCAATGGCTATGGATAAACAGATTGTATATATTTTATAATTTCGGGTATTCAATTTATATCGATGATGTTTATAAATTGTAAGGTAAGAAATGTATTCTTCTGGCTTATTGAGTAGGTTCTCACTTTTGTTAATAGCCTGGTAATCCTTTATCTGCACAATCATGTAATATATGAGGCATATAATTACAATGAACATAGAAAGTTGCGTAGTCCATGTATAAAATGGAACAGTGACAAAAATGTATAAGGTCATCAACACTATAATAATAATACTGATTACATGCGTTAAGAGCTTACTGGTGTATTTGTTTTTTGTATGTCTAATGGTACTTAGTATAGCATCGTAGCTAACACCTTCGTTTTCTTGCTGCACATGCCAAAGCTGTTTTAATTCATTAAAATCTTTCATGGCGATTATAAATTTCTGTTAGCTTGTTTTTAATTCGATGTATTTTCACTCTTAGGTTACCCTCAGATATACCTGATATTTCTGCTATTTCTTGATAGGGAACTTCATCTAATACCATAGTGATTATAATCCTTTCATTTTCTTCTAATTGTGCGATACATTTATATAGCTGATTTACCTGTTCCTGCTTATCAGAAACTTCATCTGCCTTTGTTTCGATTATTCGCTCGTTTATTTCATCAGTAACTTTTCTCTTTTCTACCCTTAAGTAAGATAGGCAGGTATTTACTGCTATACGATAAATCCATGTGGAAATTTGGGATTGATTTCTGAATTTATCTAGGTTTTGCCAGACTTTTATAAACGTTTCTTGCATTAAGTCATTTGCCGCATCGCTATCGCCCGTATAACCATAACATAGGTGGTATACTTTTCTATTATTTCGATCGAAAATACTTTTGAATAGTGCCTCGTTTTGCGTCATTTCTATTAACCTAGGTTTTAGACAAGCTTTACAGGATGATGTTACAGGTGTTTTGTAATATTAGTTTTCGCGTAAGTGTTATCTCAAACTTAGATAAAATTGTAATGATATGCAATTCAACCTAAAAAATCTGAAATAAGTGATATCAACAAAAAGAAATATTGTAAAAAAGCAGGTATTTGTTGTGAGCTTAAGCTAAATAGTTATTTTTGTAGAATTCGCACTGCACAAAACATTATATGAAGTCAAAGTTTGCTATAATTTTCACGATATCTACGCTTAGCCTTGCTGCTTTATTATACACTTTAGATTTTATTTTCAATATCGTTCCTGAAAATCTCCTCTTTTTTTCTAGATGGCTTGCTGTTGTGGGGCTGATACTATATGGTTTAAGAAAAAGAACGTTAACAACATGGATACTGATATCATTAGTTATTGGTGCTAGTGTAGGACATGACTGGCCACAAGTTGGTATAAGCATGCAAGTGGCAAGTAAGGCCTTCTTAAAACTAATTAAAACAATCGTATCTCCGCTTATATTTGCTACATTAGTTTATGGCATTGCAGGTCACTCTGATATAAAACAAGTTGGAAGGATGGGCTGGAAGTCGCTACTTTATTTTGAAGTGGTTACTACCATTGCGCTTTTTATCGGTTTGGCTGCCATCAATATTAGTAAGGCTGGCATGGGAATTATACCTCCTGCAAATCAGCATGAAGGGCTACCGGATGTTAAACCCCAAACAGCCAGCGATATTATCTTACATATCTTTCCGGAAAACATAGCTAAATCAGTCGCAGAAGGCGAGGTGCTCCAAGTAGTAATCTTTAGTGTTATTTTTGGGCTAGCGCTCATTATGGTGCCCGAAAAGAAGCGTCGTCCGATGGTTAATTTCACCGAAAGTATGTCGGAAACTATGTTTAAGTTTACGAATATTGTTATGTATTTTGCTCCTATTGGAGTGGGTGCGGCAATGGCGTATACCGTTGGACATATGGGATTAGGCGTATTGGTGAACTTGTTTCAGTTATTGGCAACGCTGTATGTCTCTCTTATTGCATTTATTTTATTGGTATTCTTACCTATAGGATTGATCATTGGATTACCAATTAAAAGATTCATCAAGGCGGTTGGAGAGCCTGTTTCCATAGCTTTTGCCACAACGAGTTCCGAGGCAGCGTTACCGCGTGCTATGGAGGCCATGGAAAGCATTGGTGTACCTCGAAAGATAGTTGCCTTTGTGATGCCAACAGGCTATAGTTTTAATTTAGATGGAACTACACTATACCTCTCTTTAGCAAGTGTTTTTGTTGCACAGGCTGCAGGAATTCATTTGTCGTTCGGAGAACAAGTGTTGATGGTTTTTACGTTGATGATTACCAGTAAGGGGGTTGCCGGTATTCCACGCGCATCTTTGGTGATATTAATGGGTACTGCTGCTTCATTCGGGCTCCCTGTATGGCCTATTTTTATTATACTCGGAATAGATGAATTAATGGATATGGCTAGGACCTCCGTTAATGTGTTAGGTAATTGTTTAGCGGCTGTTGTAATAGCTAAGTGGGAAAATGAATTCGATCCAAATGCTGTAAATGAGGAACTATTGAATGCTAAAATTCCAGACAACGAACATCTTCCGAAATAAGATAAAAGCTTTAAATCTTTATTCCCATTAATCTTTTTAATTTTGTATAATAACTTCTTATGAATGAGCGGTCAAAAAAAATCTTCCTCTATGTATGCATTGTTGTTCCCTTTCTAGGCTATTGTATTTTTTATTATAGCAATATGATAAAAAATGCCCCGTTTAGATTTGCTGATTTTGAATCGATTGAATTTAATTACGGAGCAACAGCTAATATGAATAATAAATTTGATTCAAAAACCAGTAAATATCAATACGTTAACAAAAGGGATTCATTGATTCAAACGTCATTAAAGCTTCGAAAAGACGATCTCCTATATCTTCATAGGAAAGCAACCGAGTATGGTTTCTGGAATTTTCCAGATGAGATGATATCAACTGGCGTTGTCGACACTGCAAAAAATAACGTTCGTTTCTTTCTGAAATTCAATTATAAGGAAAAGAGTAAACAGATGTTGTTTGATACCGATTTCAAGGGTGATCCTAAATTATATGACGCGGCAAAGACGATGGTCGCTGAAGTGCAGCGTGTATTAAATGATGCTGAAGATAGGCATTAATTGCCTATCATTTCTACTATTTCAAAAAGAATAGTGGCTGCCAGCTTGGCTGTTCGTTTGTCAATGTCTAATTCGGGGTTTAACTCCGCAATATCAATACTGACAACCTTCTTACTATGGATAAGTAATCTTAGACAATCAAAAAATATGTTGTCAGGTAGAATGCCGTTATAGGCAGGAGCACTTACTCCCGGCGCATACGGCGCAGCAAAGACATCCATATCAATTGTAAGATAAATAGAGTCATTTAATGCTATAAACGATGTCAAGGCATTTTGTAAAGAATTGTTAGTGGTAGCAGAAAAGTCATTTACTGATTGATAGGTTACACCTAAGGAACGAGCAATATTAAAAAGCTGTGCCGTATTGCTGGTTTTCTGTATGCCTAAAGCTAAATAATTAAATGGAATCCCCTCACGTTGACATTCTTGGGCTATCTGCCAAAAGCCTGTTCCTGAGGTGCTCATATTGTTTTCTACCGGCCTAAGATCAAAGTGGGCATCAAAGTTCACGATCCCGACTTTCTTATCTTTAATTGGCTGTAGAAAACTTTTAATCCCTTGGTAATGACCATATGTTATTTCATGTCCACCGCCTAATACGATTGGGAAATTTCCTGACAGAAGTACGTTTTTTACTGCATCTGCCAATTGCATTTGTGCTTCCTCCAATGTTTCATTTATGCAAAGAATGTTCCCGATATCGTATATTTTTTTTGCATAACCAAAAACAGGTAAGTTACTACATGTTTGACGTATGGCTCTAGGAGCTTCTGCCGCACCTATCCTTCCTTTGTTGCGCCTAACCCCCTCATCACAGCAAAATCCTATGAAAACCAATGCGTTGTGCTGTTCAATCACTGTTAGGTTGTCGATATGTAAAAGCTCTATCCATTGATGCCAGCGAAGCTGTTCTTGTTGATCCCCGTCAACTCTACCGCTCCACCACTCTTTTTCTGCTGGTAAATAACCCGTATAACCTTTATACTTGTTGTCCATTTTTCCAAACTTTTTGAGGTTTTAGACTTCCTTGGTAATAAAAAATATCTTTGTAATCTTTCGTATGATAAGCCTGTAAGTCGGCTATGTAACCTTTATCTATTATACCCCTGTCTGCTAAGTTTAATGCTTTTGCCGCTCTATAGGTGAGGGCGGCCAATGTCTCAGCAATGGTAAGCTTTTCATAGGCTCCTAAAATTGAAGCTTGCGTTAAAAGCTGCCCCATAGGGGCCGATCCCGGGTTCCAATCGCTCGCAATAGCAACACAAGCACCATTATCTAACAATTTTCGTGCGGGCGCATAAGCCATTCCTAGCCCGATGGATGCGCCTGGCAAGGCTACTGCGACCGTATCTGAATTTGCTAAGCGATGTATTTCATGATGCGAACTACTCTCCAAATGATCTGCCGATAAAGCACCTACTAACAGGGCCACTTCCGAACCACCCACACTAAATTGATCGGCATGTACCGTAATATCATACCCTAGCTGTTTAATATGCTGTAGATAGTGTAGAGCAGATTTTCTATCAAAGGCCGATTTTTCTATAAATATATCAAATCTACGGGTCAGTTTTTCTTTTTGTATGGTCGGTAATAATTGGGTTATTATGTAGTCCAGGTAGTCGACTTCATTTCCGTTAAAGTCTTTAGGAAGCATATGCGCTGCTAAACAGGTGCTTATTAAGTCGGATGTCGTAAATTGGTTTGCTTTTTTTATCGCGCGAAGCATGCGAAGTTCAGCGGCCGTTTCTAAACCATAACCACTTTTAATTTCAATAGTTGTTATACCGGCATGTAGGTGTTTCTCTGCACGCTTTATTATTTCTTCCATTAAATCATGCTCAGAAGCGAGCCTTGTTTGCCTCACTGTATCCCAGATACCGCCGCCCGACTGGGCGATTTCTAGATAAGTTTTACCCGAAACACGGAGTGCATAATCATTGGCCCTTGAACCGGCAAAGCAAAGATGTGTATGACAGTCTATAAATCCGGGAACAAGTGTGAGCTCATCGTGTATATGCTCAATGGCGGCCGCGGGAAAATTTTTATGAAGTTTATCAAATGTGTCAACAGTCTTCACAATAGCGCCATCTACTAACACGGCTCCATCCACCACAACATCTAAAAGGTTGTCGCTTAAGCTACCTTTAAGTGGCATGCCCCTTAAGGTTACTATTTGGGAAAAAGGTCCTATTATCTTCATCACAATGGTTTATTTAGGCAATCCGTTAATGAGGGGGTAAGTTGTAATTCACTTCTTCTATTCTGATAACCCAATTGTTAAAATAATGTTGACAGATTTGAAAAAAAATTACCACATTTTTAACTTGAAATGCTCGTTCCATTCTTGTGCCTTTTCATATCCTGCATCAAGATGTCGGAAAATACCCATTGCAGGATCGTTATGAAGCACTCTTTTTAAGCATGCTGCTGCATTATCTGTTCCATCCGCAACAATCACCATACCTGCATGTTGAGAGTATCCAATTCCAACCCCTCCACCATGATGAAAAGAAACCCAGGTAGCTCCGCCTGCAGTATTACTCATCAGATTCAAGAGCGGCCAGTCCGAAACAGCATCAGAACCATCGAGCATGCCTTCCGTTTCTCGATTTGGGGAAGCAACAGACCCGCAATCGAGATGGTCACGTCCAATGACAATGGGTGCTTTCACTTTTTTAGTTCGCACAAGCTCATTGAACAATAAACCTGCTTTTTCTCTATCACCCATACCTAACCAGCAAATGCGTGCGGGAAGCCCCTGAAAGGACACTTGTTTTTGCGCTTTCATAAGCCAATTGTGGAGCGCTAAATCGTTTGGAAAAGCTTCCATAAGAGCGCTATCGGTAACATAAATGTCTTCCGGATCGCCAGAAAGCGCCACCCATCGGAAAGGGCCTTTGCCTTCACAAAATAAAGGACGGATAAAGGCGGGTGTAAAACCGGGAAAGTCATAGGCATTTTTTTCACCTCCTACTTTCGCAAACTCCCTAAGATTATTTCCATAGTCAAAAGTAACAGCGCCTTTCTTTTGCATCTCGAGCATAAAGTGAACATGCCTTGCCATGCTTTCATAAGAGCGTTTTTTATAATCAGCTGGGTCTTGCTTCCGTAATGTAATAGCCTCTTCTATACGCAGTCCATTTGGTATATATCCATTGAGCGGGTCATGCGCGGATGTTTGATCCGTGAGTATATCCGGGATAATATTTTTTTCTAATAATTTCTGAAGCATATCGCCGGCATCACTTACCAAACCTATAGATAGTGCCTTCTTTTCAGTTTGCGCTTCCTTGACCCACTGCAATGCTTCTTCAAAAGAATAAGTCATCCTATCTATATATTTAGTGTCCAATCGCTTTTTGATCCTAGAAGCGTCCACGTCTGCCCCAAGAAAAACTGCATCAGCCATTGTTGCTGCCAACGGTTGCGCACCCCCCATGCCCCCTAAACCAGCCGTTACCAATAGTTTTCCAGCTAAATTCCCTCCAAAATGTTGTTTGCCACATGCTACAAATGTTTCATACGTCCCTTGTAATATACCCTGCGTACCGATATAGATCCAACTTCCAGCAGTCATTTGCCCATACATCATTAGGCCCTTACTCTTGAGGTCATTAAAATGATCCCAAGTAGCCCAAGCCGGTACCAAGTTACTATTAGCGATAAGTACCCTTGGCGCTTGTATATGTGTTCTAACAATTCCTACGGGTTTACCTGATTGAATAAGCAATGATTGATCGTTTTCAAGCTCCAATAAAAGGGAGATGATCTGTCGTAAGTCGTCCTGACTGCGTGCCGCTTGTCCGATACCGCCGTAAACTACTAATTCATTAGGATTTTCCGCAACTTCAGCATCTAAATTGTTCAAGAGCATACGTAAAGCGGCTTCCGTTTGCCAATTTTTTGCATGTAAAATGCTACCTCTTGGCGCTTTGTAATTGGGATGCTTAGCGTATTGGCTAAGAAAGTTGGAATGCTTCATATTCTTTACTAGTTAAGTCTATTTGGTTTTCGTCTGCCTTTTTATTAGCAATTTTCACTAACTCACCGTCAGAAATAAATTTTCGCAGTTTATTGATGTCGTAAGAAAATATCCGGTCTTCACTGGCATAAGGAACAACCTTTCGCACTGCACTATGGCATGCTTCTAGGATAGGGGTTGATTGAATAGGATGTCTAAAATCCAGCGCTTGTGTAGCATATAAGAGTTCCACGGCAAGTATATTTTCCAGATTATCAATAATTCTATTTAGTTTCCTTCCACCTATTGAACCCATAGAAACATGATCCTCCTGACCAAGTGATGTGGGTATACTATCTGCACTCGCCGGAAAGCATAAACCTTTGTTTTCTGAAACCAAGGCCGCAGTAGTATATTGTGGTATCATAAAGCCCGAATTAAGCCCTGCATCTTTAATCAATAATTTAGGTAGGCCATACCTTCCTTCTATAATTAGATAGCTTCTTCTGTCTGAAATATTACCCAACTCTGCCGCTGCAACGGATGCATAATCCAGCGGAATGGCTAGCGGTTGGCCATGAAAATTCCCACCGCTTATTGTATCAAGTGAGCCTAAGATGATTGGATTGTCTGTGACGGAATTTAACTCGATTTCAGTAAGTTCCTTGAGGTGTAACCAGGCGGTTCTAGAAGCACCATGTACTTGGGGCATGCATCTTAAGGAATAAGGATCTTGTACACGATTGCAGTTAACATGTGCATGAATAATTTCCGAATCTTTAAGTAAAGTCCATAGCCTATTAGCCACATACTGATTTCCAGGAAATGGTCTTATTTTATGTAATCGTGGGTCAAATGGCGCTGCTGAGCCCATTAAACCCTCCAATGACATGGCGCCAATGATGTCTGCCGCATCCAGGGCATTATGTAAGCGCTGTAGGGCTATTACTGCATGTGCTGCAATAAATTGCGTACCATTAATGAGTGCAAGCCCTTCTTTCGGGCCTAAACATAAGGCTTGTATTTGCTCCTTCTGGAGCACTTCTGCCGTTGGTGTAATGACTCCTTTATAATAAACTTCACCCATGCCTATAAGAGGTAAAAATAGGTGGGAGAGGGGCGCAAGATCTCCAGATGCACCTACCGAACCTTGTTCCGGTACGCAGGGAATAATCTCTTGCTCGATGAACCATAGTATACGCTGGACGGTGGCCGGTCGTATGCCAGAAAAGCCCAAACACAATGCATGAAGTTTAATAATGAGCATTATTTTAGCAATTTCCGGTGAAATAAGGTTACCAACGCCTACTGAATGGCTCATCAGCAAATTGTGCTGGAGTTTTGTCGTATCAGTAGAAGAAATTAATGTGTCACATAAGGGGCCGAACCCAGTATTGATCCCATACACTACTTTCCCTTCGTGTACTATTTCCTCCACGAAGGAACAGCTATTCTGTACTTTTTCCAACGCAGCAGCGTTTATAGTGGCCTTTAATGTTCGGTGTGCAATAGCCAAAACCTTGGCCGTTGTCAGTTTATCTATACCATATTTAAAGTTCATCCTTGTTTTTAGTTAAACTGCACATCACTTTTAGCGAGTAGTTCTAAAATGAGCGTAGATAGTGGTTGCTTTTTAAGTTCTACTTCTAAAGTTGACAAAGTATTTAATAATGGTTCTACAGTTGGATTTTCTTGTTCTATAATGGATAAGCTTTCCCCGATAGCCAACCAAACTGGTTGGATTCTTTCTAAAAGAAATATTCCCTCAGGAGTAAGTTTTACAAGTTGCTTTCTTGCATCGTCTTTCGCTTTAATAGTTTTGACTAATTTTTTTTGCTTAAGATTATTGATCATTTGACTAACAGACGAATGTGATATTTGTAGCCGATTAGATAAATCAACGAGCGAGACCTCTTTTGTAGTGGAAAAAATATAAAAAAAAGGAAACCAACTTGTATCAAAGGGAATATCTAAGGTTTGATATACTTTGTTCAGTTCTCCAATGTAATATTCGCTTAGCCGTCTAAGTCTGCTGCCAAATATGAGGTATCCTAATGATTGATAAAAATCCATAATAAATATATAAGTGCTTATACAATAATAAGTGAATATTTAGTAAAAAGCAAGAGGTATTGTATATTTCCTCTATAACAATAAGCTCCAAATGGCAGAGGAGAGACCAATAAACTGCTTTTATATGCCAGACGATTATATTGCATATAAAAAGCAATTTATCTAAGTTTGATGCGTAGAACATGGAGTTGGTGATGAATGAGTGATGATCGATGAGTGATGAATTATTAATAGATAGTTAAGTAGGGAAGTAGTTGAATAGTCAAGTAGGAAAGCAGTTGAATAGTTAAGTAGGGAAGTAGTTGAATAGTTAAGTAGGGAAGTAGTTGAATAGTCAATAGGAAAGTAGTTGAATAGTCGAATATGTCTTGCTACTAATAATGCTCGTAACTCACAACTGGCAACTCACAACTAATAACCAATAACCAATAACCAATCCCCCTTGCAAGTTTCAAATATAAAGTATATCTTTGCGCTTCATTTTTTAAACAATTTAATTATTTTAAACAATTAACAATGTACGCAATAGTAAATATAGCCGGACAGCAATTTAAAGTTGCAAAAGACCAATATCTTTTTGTACACCGTTTACAGGGAGATGAAGGCGCTAGTATTGAATTTGACAATGTATTGTTAGCAGAAGATGGTGGCAAGTTTACAGTTGGAACTCCAAGTGTAGCTGGTGCTAAAGTTTCGGCTAAAATTTTGTCACATTTAAAGGGAGATAAGGTAATCGTTTTCAAAAAGAAACGTCGTAAAGGATATAAAAAGAAAAACGGACACCGTCAACAATTTTCTAAGATCCAAATTACTGGTATTACTTTATAATTTTGATTTTAAATGAGATAGGTTAGCCTATCATAAACAAGATAAAACATGGCTCATAAAAAAGGTGCGGGTAGTTCTAAAAACGGCCGCGAATCGCATAGCAAAAGATTAGGTGTTAAAATTTTTGGTGGTCAAGAAGCGATTGCTGGAAATATCATAGTACGTCAAAGAGGTACTAAACACCACCCAGATAAAAATGTTGGTTTAGGAAGAGATCACACTTTATTTGCATTAGTTGACGGAAAAGTAGTTTTTCGTAAAAAAGCAGATAATAAGTCGTATGTTTCTGTAGTTCCTGCAGAAGTGAAGGCTTAGAAAATAATATTATGGATTTAAAGCCGCAAATACCGAGTGTATTTGTGGCTTTTTTATTGTCATTTCTTTACAAATGAGCTATCTTACAACGGTAATTGATAGTTATAATACGCTCACCCATCAAATACTGGTGAAATTATGAAATATTTAAGTTTGTTGTTGGTTTCCTTTATAAGTATGCAATATGTAAACGGTCAGGTTACAAAAGATACTAATTTAGAACGTGAACAAGAACACTTTATTTTTTCTGATGCCCCCTTTGAAAGCTGTCATGCGGCAACAATTGAAGATGTAGGAGATGGAGAGCTTTTGACTGCGTGGTTTGGCGGGAAACAGGAGGGAAGCAAAGATGTGTGTATTTGGATAGCTAGGTATAAAGATGGCTGGACGAAACCAACGAAGGTAGCAAGTGGGTATGATGATAAAGGAAACCCAATTGCCTGCTGGAATCCTGTGTTATTTAAAACGAGAGCCGGTACACTGTTTCTACATTATAAGGTTGGCCCGTCTCCCAGAGAATGGTGGGCAGAAGTATTGACATCCCATGACAATGGATTGACTTGGGGAGAACCAGTGAGGCTTCCAACGAACATGTTGGGGCCAATAAAGAACAAACCGATTCAGCTAAAGAATGGCGATATCCTTTATCCATCCAGTACCGAAAGTTTAGATGAGAAAACATGGACAGTCCATTTAGAAAAAAGCGATAGTACTGGTCATAATTGGACGAAGATAGCTATAGATAATGCAGGCTTTGATGCGATCCAGCCGAGTATACTCATGCATGGAAACAATATTCTCCAGCTACTTTGTAGAAGCAGGAACAACAGGATCGTGACTTCCTGGTCTTTTGATGATGGTTCTAACTGGACACCTTTAGAAGCGACAGAACTTCCAAATCCCAACGCTGGATCAGACGCAGTTAGCTTGACGGATGGCAGGCATCTTTTGGTTTACAATCCTCTATTAGCAGGCAAAGAATGGTGGGAGGGGCGTTCGGTTTTGCAGTTAGCAATATCTAATGATGGCAAGAGATGGACGAATATTAATACCCTGGAGGAAAAAAAAGAAGGTGAATACAGCTATCCTGCAATTATTCAGTCGAAAGACGGTTTTATTCATATTGTATATACTTACAAAAGAAAGTGTATTAAGTACATTAAGTTTAAGCTCTGATAAACAATGTTTTGCATACTTTTTTTCTGAATTGCGTGCTTTTATTTCTGAATTAAAACTATATGTTTTTTCAACAAAATGTAATAATCGTTATTAAAATTGTTAAAAAGTCATAAAAACTTTGCAAATATGGAATAATATTTCGTTAATTTGTAAACATTTATAATATTAGATTAAGCTAAAACAAATAAATTTATGTGTGGAATTATTGGTGCATTTGATTTAAAAGTTAAGTCGGAGGATCTGCGTGCCCAAGTATTGGAGATGTCGAAGAAAATCCGTCATCGTGGACCAGATTGGTCCGGCATATATAGCTCAGATAAAGCCATTTTGGCGCATGAGCGTCTGGCGATTGTAGATCCCCAATCGGGGCAACAGCCTTTGTATAGTGAAGATGGTACCGTTGTATTGGCGGTTAATGGGGAGATTTATAATCATCGTGAACTTCGTGAAAAACTGCCAAACTATAATTTTTCCACTAATTCTGACTGCGAAGTAATTCTAGCGCTTTATAAAGAAAAAGGCATCGGTTTCTTAGAAGATCTGAATGGCATTTTTGCATTTGCTCTTTATGACATAGCTAATGATGTATACCTTATTGCCAGAGATCATATAGGTATTATTCCTTTCTATATGGGATGGGACAAAAAGGGGAATTTTTACGTTTCTTCAGAGCTAAAATCTCTGGAAGGTGTATGCAATAGGATTCAGGAGTTTAAACCAGGGCATTATATATACAGTAAGCATGGGCAGGATTTCCAACCATGGTATAAAAGAGAATGGGAAAGCTACGACGAAGTAGCAGATAATATATCTGATATTGGTGCATTGAAAAAAGGATTAGAAGACGCTGTGCATCGTCAAATGATGTCGGATGTTCCATATGGTGTTTTATTGTCCGGTGGACTAGATTCTTCTATTATTGCTGCAATTACCAAGAAATTTTCATCTAAACGCATAGAATCCGGTGATAAAGAGAATGCTTGGTATCCGTCCTTACATTCTTTCGCGGTGGGCCTCAAGGGGTCCCCAGATTTGGCAGCAGCACAAAAGGCGGCAAACCACATAGGCACCATTCATCATGAGATACATTTTACCATTCAAGAGGGACTCGACGCTATAAGAGATGTTATATACCATTTGGAAACATACGATGTAACAACTATCAGGGCGTCTACACCCATGTATTTACTAGCACGGGTTATTAAATCAATGGGAATAAAGATGGTTTTGAGTGGAGAGGGATCCGATGAGCTGTTTGGTGGTTATCTTTATTTTCATAAAGCACCTAACCCGCAAGCCTTCCATGAAGAGACTGTTCGTAAACTTGGAAAGCTTCACCTATACGATTGTCTTCGTGCCAATAAATCTTTAGCAGCATGGGGTATTGAAGGCCGAGTGCCATTTTTGGATAAAGAATTCATGGATATCGCGATGCGACTAAATCCCGCGGATAAAATGGCGGGTGATGGTAAAATGGAAAAATGGATTCTTCGTAAAGCATTTGAAGACTATCTACCGGAAAGCATTGCTTGGCGTCAAAAGGAACAATTCTCAGATGGCGTAGGGTATAACTGGATTGATACTTTAAAGGAACAAGCTACCAAGGCTGTTTCTGATGAAGAACTGGCTAATGCAAGTTATCGTTTTCCAGTCAATCCTCCGATGTCTAAAGAAGAGTATTTATATAGAAGTATTTTTAGCGAACATTTCCCATCAGATTCGGCCGCATCATGCGTTCCTTCTGTCAAATCAGTAGCTTGCAGCACACCTGAGGCATTGGCATGGGATGCTTCTTTTCAAAATCTTAACGATCCTTCTGGAAGAGCCGTATCTAGTGTTCACAACGAAAGTTACGATAAAGAAAAAGAAAAGGTTGTATTATAGTATTAAATAAAAAAAACGGGCAGCATTATTAATAACGCTGCCCGTTTTTTTTTATTTATCTACTCGGCAGTCTCGTAAAGCTCATCAATATTTTTAGCATATATTTTTTCTATTACTTTACGTTTTGCCTTAAGCGTGGGGGTTAGCTCTCCGGTTTCAATACTAAAGGGCTTTCTTTTGATTTTAAATGATCGAATCCGTTCAAATTTTGCTAATTCGTTAGAAAGGCGTTTAATATCTTGTTCTATCCAATCAATAATTGCAATATCGTAGATGAAAGGATCTTCTTGGTTAAAGTAAGTATCCTTGAGATTAAAGGTTTCTTTAAGTAGTTCTTGGTTTGGAATAATAAGCGCTGTCAGATACTCGCGGTTATCCCCAATAAGGAAAATTTGTTCTATCTTCTTACTTTTTAGATAGGTATTTTCAACAGGAGTAGGATATACATTTTTTCCATACGCATTTACGATCATGTTTTTTAAACGATCTGTAATTTTAAGGTTTCCCTTGTAAAATTTGCCGATATCCCCCGTATGAAACCATCCATCTGTATCTATTGCATTCTTTGTCTCTTCAGGTTTATTCCAATATCCTTTCATGATGCAATGCCCACGAATAATGATTTCACCTTCTTCTGTTGTTAAATCGGGATTAAAGCTCTCATGAGTTTGGATAGTATGTATCTTTTGGCTATCAATATCTTGTATAGCTATTTCAATGCCTGGTAAGATTCTTCCAACGGTGCCATATACTTGTCTGTAAAACTCCGTTACGGCTACTACTGGAGATGTTTCCGTTAATCCATATCCCTCTAAAACTTTTAAACCGATGTTTCCGAAAAATTCACCCACATTTTGGGGCAGCGCACCTCCGCCGGAAATCATGAATTTCAATCTTCCTCCGGTTTTTTCTTTTATCTTACTGAAAACTAGTTTTTCTGCTAAATTATGCTGAAAAGTTAGTATAGGCCCCGGTTTTTTACCAGATTCCACCTTCTCTCTGTAGGCCTGTCCCTTTGCTAATGCCCATTTAAATATCTTTGCCTTTGGCCCTCCGTTCTGCGTTGCATTTTTTATAGCTTTATCATGTATCTTTTCTAATAATCTTGGAACGGCGCATATTACAGTTGGTTTTACGTCATACATGTTCTTGGCTAATAGATCAATGCTTTGCGCAAACGCAATTTTCGCGCCTAGTGCTAGACAGACATGATAAGTGGCCGTGCGTTCAAAAACGTGTGATAGCGGTAAAAAAGACAGAAAGGTATCATCCTTGTCAACCACCGGAATCTGATCTAAGCAAGCGCTAACATTTTTTGTCAAGTTTGAGTGTGTTAACATAACGCCCTTTGGAGTACCAGTAGTACCGCTCGTATAGATCAAAGTTGATAGATCAGACATTAAGATGCCTTCGCGAGCACTTATTATATCTTTTGCATACTGTTGAGTTAATTGCTTACCTTCTTCAATAACTTTTGCAAAAGGCACTACTCCAGCCTGTAATGATAAGTTTTCCGAATACTTTTGATAACCATCAAAAGTTGGTATAATTCGTATCAGAGAAGGACAATTGTTTGCTATTTTTAGAATTTTCCTGAACAAAAAGGGTGTATTGACGATAATGATACGGGCACCTGAATCATTTATAATATACTCGGTGTCAGATTCAGGTAAGGTTGGATAAATAGATACATTAATGCCACCAAGCTGTTGTAAACCTTGGTCAAAATATACGTAATCCGGACTGTTCTCAAGCAATAGGGCTGCCCGATCTCCCTTTTTTAGACCGATGGAAAGTAAATAAGAGGAAACGGCATCAATGTTTATCAATGCGTTTTTATAAGATATTTGCTCCCAGCGATTGTTCTGAAAATCAATCAGAAAAGTGTTGGAGTCTGGATGAATATTCTCTAAGACATTCCTCAATAGATCGGGAACGGTCATATCAGTGTGGATCGGATTCATTAGTAATTAGCGCTTTGCTTGTTTAAGCCAACGGTTCTAAATCTTTACAGTGATTATAATTTATTGCCTATTGTTGGTATTTAGCTTTATAACAAGAACGCAATAATACGGAAACTTACACAAATTTAATAATGCGCAAATCTATTTTTTATGTGTCGTATCACAGTTTATTTTATTATAAATAATAGTAAAAGCAGATTTGTCGTCGGTGATTTGCCTGCCATTTTTTGGATCAACAGAAAAGGGTTTCTGTTTCAGCTGCTCGCCTTTTAATAAAAAGACCGTTCTCAACGTATCTTTCATCCCTTCTTGCATAAATTCCCAGACTACGTCAAGGGTATCGCCTTTCTTGGTTCCAGCTATGGAACCTGTTCTACCATCCTTTTCAAAGGGAACCCAGCTATGTTTTCCAACTATCTTGTCACCCAAAATAGAAAGGCTAACAAATGACGAATCTTTGTTATTGCCACTTAAACCCATAAAACATAGCTCTTGTGAGGTATCTTGTACTGCTGTATCACTTTTAAACGCTGTGTCCACCCAATTGGCATGTTTTTTTCGTTGTTCTTGTTGGTTACAAGCATTCAATAATAGACATGCTGCAACAGTTATTAAGACAGATGCAATTGTTCTTTTCATTTGAATATAAATAAGACGAATGCTAATATTAGAAAGCATTACTACAATATTAGTGAATTTTATAAATCAACACGTTGAATTTTATTTTTGTTTGACATTACTTTCTATGTATCCCTATCCCTAACATTTATCTTTGGTCTTTGATAAGGGACAAATGAGAAAGATTAAGCAAATGGCAGACCATCTAGGTACTTTGGTCGCACGTAATAGTGAAGAATTGAGTGCTCCTTTGTTCGATTATTTATTCTATTCCCCTAAACTTCCATTACGTCAACATCAGCAGGGTTTATTAAATTCGGCAAGAAATGAGCAAGTGGAAGTTTTTGATGAGTATTTTGAAAACAAGACGCTTAAAATGAATGTCTTTATTTGGGGTCAAGGCAATGAAATTATCCTACTGACACATGGCTGGGCATCTAAAGCGGCAGATTTTTCTGAGCTAGTTGATAGCCTAATGCAACATACAGTATATACAATAATTGCCTTCGATGCCCCTGGAAATGGTTCCTCCGAAGGTGGTCTAACTAATTTAATGTTATATGTAGGCACCATTTACAAAATTGTTGAAAAATATGGTTATCCAACAACCCTTATTGGGCATTCATTAGGGGCTATGGCAAATATTATAGCGTATAAAAATTTGAAGAAAAAACCGAAGACGCTCATTAGCCTCGCACCATTGATTCAGTTAGATGACTATTTTAGGACTGAGATGACTCAAATAAATATTCCCAATGCTTTTATAGATCAGTTTTTTATCGACTTTTTCCAGTATTTTAATGTAGAAGCGGATGCTTTCGACCTAAATAAATTATATAGTTACACGTGCGAAAACCATTGGTTGTTTTGTGATGATAATGATAAAATTTCTCCATATAAGCTAACGGAAAATTTTTTAGGCCGAAAAAGAGACATAAAGTCGAAATTATTTAAGGATGTAGGCCACCAGCATATGATCAGAAATAAGCAAGTCATTGCCGAAATAATCGAGTTAGTTAAATAAGCATGACTTAGAATGATTCTTCTATTGAAATTTTTAAAATCTGTATCGCTTCAGTTAATTCGTCTATAGTTAAATTTCCAAATCCTAAACGCATAGCCGTAGTCAGCTCATTTTGATAAAGCAGGGTGGATGGTAAATGCAACCGATGCTTTAAACAATTCTTACTAACACGCATGAGGTTCAGCTCTTTTTTCCATGTTGACCATAAGGCTAAGCCCCCTGGGGGAGATTTAAACTTTACATAGTCATCTAGATGCTCTTTTAATAAAGAAGAAAGATGTAAAGAACGCTGTTCATAAATTTTTAATGCTTTTTTAAGATGTCGATGAATCTCTCCGTCCACCAGAAGCTCTCCTAAAGCTTGTTCCATAAGCATATCACTTTGCCTATCAACAATCCGCCTATATCTTCCAATTTCTTCAATCAGGTTTTGAGGCGCCACAATATATCCCGAACGTAGGCCAGGGGCTAAGGTTTTGCAAAATGATCCGATATATACCACCATGCCCATACTGTCGGCACTAGCTAGCGGAAGAACGGGACTACTGGTATAGTGGAAGTCGTAGTCATAGTCATCCTCCAATATAATAAATCCATACTTACTGGAAAGGTTTAGTAATTCTATGCGTCGCTCCGCACTAAGTGTAACAGTGGTAGGATAATGATGGTGAGGGGTAATATATACGATACGTACTTTCTGTTTCTCACAAAGGTTTTTTATTGCTTCTACGGAAATCCCTTCATGATCTACGGGAACAGCATGTATTTGAGCTCCCGCTTGTTGAAAAATCATGTTGGCAATATAATAACTTAGATTGCCTACTACGACTAAGTCTCCGGAAGAAATCAATACACCCGAGGCTAAGAATATGCCCATATGAACGCCTCTTGTGGTGAGTATATTTTTTTTTGAAATATGCAAACCGCGCGTATTATTCAAATAATAAGCCAAACTTTCCCTGTAGAATTCATTGCCTTCGATGTGAGAATACCCTAAGTGCTGGCGGCTGGTCTTTCGTCTTAACACCCCCCCATATATTTTACCTAACTTATCAAGAGGCGCTATCCGAATATCTGGAAGACCGTCGGTAAATGCTAAGCGGTTATCAGATAAAGTTGGCGGATTATCCAAAAGAATGTTTCTTTTAAAATGAAAACCAGCTTTTTCGGGATAACTTGCTAAATAAGTGCTGTCATACTTTAATGGGTCAGGATTCCCTTTATTAGATTGATTAGAAATAAACGTGCCTTTATTCGGTATAATGGATGTCCAGCCCTGTGTGTACAATTCCTCGTAAGCAGCTATGATCGTTTTCCGATGTATTCCTAACTCCTCACTCAATGATCTTGTACCTGGGAGCTGTATCTCTGTCACTAATACTCCTCTTTGTATGGCATTAATCAACTGTCGTGCAATTTGAAGATATAAAGGTGTACTGCTCTGCTTGTTTAAAACAATTAAACTTTTAAAGGGAATTTTTACCGGACTACTCATTAAGTTAAAACTGGACTATATATGTCGTCCGGCAAGATACTACTTTTGGCCCATAAGACTAAAAAAAATAATCTATTATGTATTCACTTCACCATAAAAACGAGGAAAAGCTTTATTCGCTATTTAAAAATATCGTGGCTGACGACAAGATACACGCTAAATTTTTAAATACTTTGTCTTTGTTAGAGAACACCGGAGCACGAAAAATTTCTGCCTCTGAAGATATGGAAGTAGTAACGTTAATGATGCTAAAGCATGCAGCAGAAGAACATCGACATGCGTTTTATTTAAAGAAACAGATCCAAAAATTGCGGGTTGAATCGTGCCAGACTTACACCAAGACGGACCTTTTAGCCCCTCAGTCAAGTTTACAATACTTGAATAGGCTTGACATGCATACTAGTAAATATTTAAAGAACATATTGGGTTTGTCGGGTAGTAAGCTTCGATTTGCAGCTTATTTATTAGTCACCTATGCGATAGAGCTAAGGGCCGATCAATTGTATCCAATTTACCAAAAGGTACTTCATACAGCTTTAAGTAAAGTGAGTGTGAAGTCAATCATTTTTGAAGAACAAGGGCATTTAGAAGAGATGGTTTCACAGCTAAAGGAGTTTTCATCTAATTGGCAGGAGCATGCGGGAAAGATCCAAAAAATTGAAGAAGAACTTTTTTATCAGTGGATAAATCATTTAAACGTTTCTGTAAATGATCGAAATTAATATGCTTTTGGAGGCTAAGGTAAGACAGCGTGAAACGATGGGATCATCGAGGAAACTGATACTTCAGCCAAACTTAGTCGACTTTTCGTCGAATGATTATTTTGGGTGGGCGCGTTCTCCGGAAATGAAGACATACCTAAAGTCAATAACTCAAGAAAACACACATTTAACGGTAGGTTCCACAGGATCTAGATTACTCACCGGAAATAGCGAGCTAGCGCTGGATATTGAAGAAGAAATTGCTGCATATCACCAAGTGGAAGCCGCGCTACTGATGTCTTCAGGTTATTTAGCAAATCAAGGCTTACTAGCTGCTTTGGGGGTAAAAGGGAGCAATATTATTCGAGATGAATACGTGCACGCCTCTTTTATTGATGGTTGCCGCTTAAGTTTTGCCAGAAACCTGCATTTTAAGCACAATGATGTAGCTGATCTTCAGTTTAAATTGGATCAATGTAAAGGCTTATGTTATGTGGTAGTAGAAAGTCTTTACTCTATGGATGGTGATTTTGCTCCATTGACTGATTTGGCCCGTCTGTGCAAAGAAAAAGGTGCTTTGCTGATTGTTGATGAAGCACACGCCTTAGGCGTATACGGTGCAGGAATCGTCCAATCAGGATACCTACAGAGCAATGTCTTTGCCCGTACAATAACCTTTGGTAAGGCTTTAGGCGGCCAAGGCGCCGCTATATTGGGAAGTCGCACATTGAAAAGGTTCCTAATTAATTTCTGTCGCCCTTTAATCTTTAGTACTGCGATGTCTTTCCCCCAATTATTTGCTATAAAAGCAGGATATCATCTGCTAAAGAAGAATAATGAAATAGCAGAACTGCTCCAGCGAAAATGCAACTTGTTTGTTGAAGAGATGGGATTTCCACAACAAAATGTTCTTCTGAGTCCGATACAAGCTGTTAAAATAGCCGGAAATGCGGCAGTTGACCATGCTGCTTCTATCTTGAAAAGTGAAGGTTTTGATGTCAGACCTATAAAGAGTCCTAGTGTTCCCAAAGGTGGAGAACGTTTAAGAATATGCATACATGTATTTAATAGGGATGAAGAAATTATTGCATTGACTAAGCTTCTGCGATCAATTTTATAAAAACAAGCATGCGAGAAAAAAAAAGCATAAAACCATTATTTATCACCGGTATCGGTACCGACGTGGGGAAGACTATTATCTCTGCCATCATTACGGAACAGCTAAAAGGAGATTACTGGAAACCTGTGCAAGCAGGAGACTTAGCTAACAGTGATAGCGACCGAGTGAAATCTTTAATCTCCAACAGTTATTCAAGAGTCCACCCAGAGCAGTTTAAGCTAAAACTGGCGGCTTCACCCCATAAAGCAGCATCTTTGGAGGGGATAGAGATCAAACCAGTAGATTTTATTGTTCCTAAAACGAATAATCGCCTTATCATAGAAGGAGCCGGTGGATTAATGGTACCATTGTCGGCTAATTTTTTTATGATAGATCTTATAAAATTAGTAAATGCCGACGTGGTACTAGTTGTTAGGAATTATTTGGGATGCATCAACCATACACTCTTATCGTATGAGTTGTTACGCATGAAAGGGTGCACGGTTAGGGGCCTGGTTTTTAATGGCCTTATGGACGAAGCTAGTAAATTGGCCATCTGTAATTATGTGTCCGATGAAGTAAAAACGTACTGTATACCCGAAATATCTCCCCTTACGAAACAGACCATTAGTCAACTAAAATTCTTTTTTAATCATATATAAAAAATTACGGTGAATAACATTGAACAAATCCGCAATGATTGGTCGATAGAAGAAATAAAACTATTGTACCATGAACCCCTATTAGAGCTCGTTTATAAAGCAGCAACTGTTCATAGAACTTGGCATAGTTCATCAGCAGTGCAGGTATGTACCTTACTTTCTATAAAGACTGGAGGTTGTACTGAAGATTGTGCTTACTGTGGTCAAGCAGCTCGTTATCATACCAATATAACAGTAAAGGCCTTAATGGATAAAGAGGAAGTACTTTCCATTGCCGCTCGAGCAAAAGCATCGGGGTCGTCACGTTTCTGTATGGCCGCAGCTTGGCGCGAGGTACGTGATAACAAGGACTTTGAACGCGTATTGGAAATGGTAAAAGGAATAAACGCATTAGGTCTAGAGGTTTGTTGCACTCTAGGTATGTTAACGGAAACTCAAGCCGAGCGATTGCAAGCAGCTGGGCTATATGCTTATAACCATAATTTGGATTCTTCTGAACGCTATTATGATGAAATTATTAGTACTCGTATATATGGCGACCGGTTAAATACCTTAAATAATGTTCGTAAGGCCGGTATATCAGTATGTTGTGGTGGTATAATTGGATTAGGAGAAACACATGAAGATAGAATTGGCATGTTACATACCTTATCAAATTTACCTCAACATCCCGAATCTGTGCCTATCAACGCACTGGCAAGAGTGCCTGGAACACCATTGCAAGATTTAACGAAGGTAGATGTTTGGGATATGGTACGAATGATTGCTGTTGCTAGGATTCTAATGCCAAAAGCAATGGTTAGATTAAGTGCAGGTCGGTCAGAAATGAGTACCACGGAACAGGCCTGGTGCTTCATGGCGGGAGCTAATTCTATTTTTACCAGTGAAAGTGAAGAGTTACTGGTGACACCTAATCCGAAGCTGGATGAAGATCGTGCAATGTTTGAATTGTTGGGTTTAACCCCATTAAGTAATAAATAATAATTTCATACTGTTAATTTTCATATGTCAACTAATTTGTCCGAAAGAGACGCCGAGGTAATTTGGCATCCTTATACGCAAATGAAGAATAACATGCCCGCGATTCCTATTGTAAGGGGAGAAGGTGCCTATGTTTATGGCGAGGATGGTCAGCGTTATATCGACGCAATTTCTTCTTGGTGGGTAAATATCCATGGTCATGCTCATCCTTATATTGCAAATAAAGTCTTTGCTCAATTTAAAAAATTGGAACACATGATGTTTGCGGGTTTTACGCATTCACCTGCCGTGGAGCTTGCTGAACGATTGCTAGACCTACTTCCTTCTTCACAAAAGAAAGTGTTTTACTCTGATAATGGCTCTACTGCCGTAGAAGTAGCACTAAAGATGTGTGTACAATATTGGTATAATAAAGGGCAGGCGCGTAAGAAAATCATCGCATTTAAAAATAGCTATCACGGAGATACCTTTGGGGCGATGGCGGTAAGTGGCCGGAGTGTTTGGACTGCACCTTTTGAAGGATTAATGTTCGATGTGCATTATATAGAAACACCAAATAGAAATAATATTACTCAATTACTGGAAGAAATTAGTCAGATACATCAGGAAGTCGCTTGTTTTATTTATGAACCGATTGTTCAGGGTTCGGCAGGCATGCTAAGCTATGAAGCAGCACTCTTAGATAAATTGATGAGTCACTGCAGCACATTAAATGTTTTATTGATACAAGATGAAGTCTTTACCGGCTTTGGGAGAACAGGTAAGTTATTCGCTGCGAATCATCTTCAGCAACAGCCAGATTTTATGTGTTTTTCCAAAGGACTTACAGGTGGCGCTTTACCCTTGGGAATAACTAGCTGTGCACAATATATTTATGATATGTTTCTTTCAGATGATTCCTATAAAACATTATTTCATGGGCATTCTTTCACTGCTAACCCACTTTGCTGCGCCGCAGCGCTGGCAAGTTTAGACCTGCTATTAACAGAAGAAACGCAGCAAAATATACAACGTATTTGTTTACAACATAAAGGGTATATGGAACGGATAAGCTTGCATCCTAAAATAAAGGGGATACGCTGTATAGGAACGATTTTGGCATTAGAATGGGAAACAGGAGAAGAAACTTCTTATTTTAGTAAAAATAGAGATAAACTTTATAAATACTTTATTAACAAAGGTATTATACTTAGACCATTAGGTAATGTTATTTATGTTTTACCACCTTATTGTATCCGCTATGATGATCTTAATTATATCTACGATGTGATAAGTAGTGCACTTGAGAAAATCTGAGTGGAGTAGAATATTGTAAAACTTTCTGTGAATTATGTAAATTCTTCAGGCATCTTTTTTAGAGATTTGGACTACCTTTACAGGAGATTATATGTAATAAGGTAAATTTCTGGATGATATGACTTTATACGTAAAAAATATGGTATGCAACCGTTGTATAATGGTTGTCAAACAAATTTTAGATGAATTAAATATAAGCTATACTTCTGTAGCTCTTGGAGAAATAAATAGGCAGAATGAGTTACCTAAAGCTGTTCATGAGCAATTAAGAGAAAAGTTAGGAGCGGTTGGGTTTGAGTTACTGGATGATCGTAGACATAAATTGGTTGAGAAAGTGAAAAACATTCTGATTGAACGTCTCTACGGAACAGAAGGAATGTCAATAAAAATAAATTTTTCTACCTTCCTGCAGCAGGAATTAAATATCGACTATAATTATTTAAGCAACCTGTTTTCACAAACAGAAGGTGTGACGATAGAGCAGTTCGTTATCATGCAACGTATTGAACGGGCAAAGGAATTGCTTGTGTATGATGAACTTACGTTGAGCGAAATCGCTTACAAATTAGATTATAGCAGTGTACAGCATTTGTCTACACAATTCAAGAAAATAACCGGGCTAACGCCTTCGCATTTCAAATCTATTAAAGAAAAGAAACGGAAACCTATAGATAACCTTCAAGGTTAATAAGGTCACTGCACTTGGGTGCAATATGTTGTATAATTTGTTAAAGTATTGATGTAAATGTTCAAGTATTTCAATACTTTAACAAATTATGTTGATATTACAATGCTGATGATAAGTCTTCATCAGGTAATACGACGACACCATTAAAGGTCAATTCGTCTTCATGAAGCAATAGTTCGTCAATTATCAAAAAATTATCTTCATGTAAAGGAGCATTTGGCCCTTTGCTCTGAAGCTCTTCGACTGGATAATTTGTAATAGCAAAAACTGGCGCATGATTGCGCTCGCTTTTTGGTATTAGGGCTGTGTATCCATGCAATTTGAGCCTTCTAAGTAAATCGATGCTAAGCAATTGTTCCATAACCTAGTTCTTTTACTATATAACCGGAAAACCATTAAAAAGTTTGTAATTTGTGTTGTTATTACTTGATAAAAGATATATCAAATGAGCATGGATAGTTATGAAAATAAAGTCTTTAAGGAAATGGTTCAATGGAATGAAAAAATGCTGCGATCACCTTCTAAGGGCAATCGTTTCACTAAGGGAATCCAGGACCGAATTAATAATATGATACCCGAAAAAGCGCATCAAATAATTACCTTAACTATCGAGAAGATGGTTAAAGCTGTCTTGTTCAGTTCAAAATACATTACTACTCCTTTAAGAAAAGAAGGCTCTTTACAGATCAGAGAGGCTTACATTAAACGTACTATAAGACACTATAAAAATGCAGCCACCGTTGAAGGTGCGATTACAGGTGCGGGTGGTATATTAATGGGATTTGCAGATTTTCCGGCATTTTTGGCCATTAAAATCAAGATGCTGTTTGAAATTGCCGCATTATACGGCTTTAATGTTAAAGACTATAGAGAACGCCTTTTTATTCTTCATATTTTCCAAATTTCCTTTTGCAGTCAACAAAAACGGAATAAACAGGTTGAAAAAATTGAAAATTGGAAGTCCTACAGCGATTCACTTCCTGCCGATGTGGATGATTTTGACTGGCGGAGCTTCCAACAGGAGTATCGAGACTATATAGACCTGGCAAAAATGGCGCAGTTAATACCCGTGATAGGTGCTGTTGTGGGAGCCATAGCCAATAACAAGTTAACTGAACAGTTAGGGCAAACCGCCTTAAACTGCTACCGAAATCGGTATTTTAAGCAAGATAAGCTGGATTAAAGGTATAGGACGATTTATCTTTTATTACTTAACAAATAAGTAATCACACCAATGGCTACTATCCCTATTGCAGATTCAGTAGAGTGAAAGAACATAAGGTAAAGAAGAAAAGATACTCCAAGAAGGAAACAAATAAATAAAACTCCTTTTTTTACCCCCATACCAAAAGCCACAATAAGTGCCATGATATAAATAGGTGCGGCCATTAAATAGACTGTCATGCTGCAATAATACAGACTTCTTGTTAAATCAATGTTAACTTTATGTTAAAAAACCTACTAATAAGGTTTTGTCACTCCCAGGTACACTGATGCTTAACCACCGTAAGTCTACCCTCATCTGTAAGATCCAGGCGAAGAGGGGTCACCGAAATATAATCATTCTCTACTGCCCAGCGGTCTGTCTCTTTTTCAGCAGGCTCTAGTGGGGTTACTGTAAACCAATAATGCTTTCTTCCCATAGGATCGGTGCCTGGAATAATTTTTCCATCGTATAATCGCACGGATTGCCTGGTCCATTTGATGTCTTTCGGTTGACTAGGAAAATTCACATTATATAAACCGAAATCCAATCTATTAATTAATTGATCTAGCACTTTTGACACGTACGGTGTAAGTAAATCGAAATCAGGTTCTGTTTTACCAACGGGTGTGCTAAGGGCGACACCTTTAACACCAAAGAGGACAGCCTGTTTGGCTGCTGCTAAGGTTCCCGAATGCCACATGGAATTACCTAAGTTTAAACCCATATTAATGCCCGACAATACAACGTCAATATGTTTATACAAATGTGTACCCAAAGCAACACAATCTGCTGGCGTACCATTTACTCGATATGCATTAATCCCAGGAAACTCAATAGGTGATTTTTTATAGGCCAAAGGGCGGGAGTGTGTAACCGCATGGCCCATAGATGATTGTTCTACATCGGGCGCTACTACTGTTACCTCTCCAAATTGTGAAGCTATCTTTGCGAGTGAGGCGATACCTGGACTGTATATTCCGTCGTCATTTGTTACCAAAATTCTCATATCAATTTGCTTTATAAGTAAAACATCTTCTTGTATTTTATGTTTTAGTTTTGCGTAATTGACTTGCTGAATGAATAAATTGCCAATGAAAACAATTTTAATATTGCACAATCCAAAAGCGGGTGATGAAGATCACCAGAAAAAAGAGTTAATTGATTCTATTAAATTAAAAGGATATCAATATCAATATGCGTCGGTTCAGAAAGATGATTGGAAGAAAATAGACGGTGATATAGATATCATTTTAGTGGTAGGAGGAGATGGCACTGTTAGAAAAGTTGTTAAATTTCTGTTGCAGAGAACGCTTCTCGATAAAAAAATGCTAATCAGTCTGTTACCTATGGGCACAGCAAATAATATTGCGCTCACGCTTGGATTATCGTATAATTTAGCAAACCTACTCAAACAATGGGATGTTAATAAAACAAGAAAAATGGATGTGGGCGCGGTAAGGGGATCACATTTTAAAAATTTTTTTCTTGAAAGTTTGGGTTACGGTATATTGCCCAAATTGATGAGGACAATGGAAGAAATTGAAACCAGCCATTTGAAAAGGAGTGAAGATGAAATTACTTTTGCACTTCATACTTTACTGGGATTATCTTCCACATATAAAGCCAAACATGCCATTATAAAGGTGGATGGAAAGCAATATGAGGGAAATTTTTTGCTGATAGAAGTTATGAATATTTGTTCGTTAGGACCAAATTTAATATTGGCACCCAATGCCGATATTGCCGACGGAATGTTTGATATTGTACTTCTCCGGGAGGAACAACGTCAAGATTTTATAAGCTATATAGGAAATGTGCTTACAAGCAAAACAAAAAAAGTTCCTTGGCAGTCGATACAGGGAAAACAAATTGAAATCCAATGGGATGGCTCTTGGGTGCATATCGATGATGAATTGGTCCGTTTGGATAAAAGTAATAGCACCCAAATAGAAGCCCGTCCGAATATTTTAGAACTTTTGATATAGATATTGTTGGAAAGAAAATCACGAAATATTTAATGCCATTAGCCGGAGTTTTATCTATTTCCAGATAATGCCAAGTATTATATAGGGTTTTCCGAGAAATTGGCTTGGCCCCGTTTATCTATACTTAGATCAGCATCTCGCAAACGAATCTTTTCACCTTAAATAATCTTATTACCTCACCAATGATGTCTTTATTGTATTCTATCCGGAACACACGGTCTGAATCCTCCAAGTCAAAATTGAATTTCCCATCAGGGAACTGCCTTTTTAATGAATTAATAATAGAATCGGCATCCACCTTACTGGAAACATCTGTTTTAAATACAGAAATCATATAGTAAGGGTTAGCAGAAGATGGAAAATTAATTACAGGTTTGAATTTTTTAAAAGTAATTGCTTTCATTTGTGCACCAATTGTTTTAAATGAGGTTGTGCTGATCTTACTCCCTAGCATCTCTTTACATGCGCTTGTCCTGTTGAATTATTCGGTACCTTAGCTTTTGCGCTAGAGATTTAATAGGTTCAAAATTGAAGGAATTAATTATAATCGACCCCTTCTAAATGGATTTTTATCCCGCCTCGACGGATTTTATTTTAAAAATTTAATTGCAAATTAATTTTAAATTTGATCGATTATACCTTATTTTTATTGACATTTAACATCCTCTGCTGGTATAAAAGAGTATGGTATGGAAGAGATAGAAGCACAACAAATTTGTTTTGAGAAAGGCATTGAATATACAGATATTGAAGATATCTCTGCTAGCATTCTTTATAATGCAGACGGTATAGAGATTTTTGCTGTTAATACGTCGCAGGAACGTGATCTGATTGTTAGGGACTGCCAGTCGGAACCCTACCTTAATATGTATTTTTCCATTCAGGGGCTTTCGAGCGCGAAACCTCTTGATACTGGACAGGAATATACGATTGAAACTAACCAGCACATCGTTGGATATACACCTTCCTTTGAGGGTGATTATTCACTGAGAGGAAGAAAAATAGAAACCTTCGGAATATGTATGCAAGAAGCTTATTTCAATCGTCTTGTGGCTACTGATTTACCTTGCTTACAACGTTTCTGGGAAGATGTACATGCAGGCAAGGAGGCTGATATATCTCGTACACCAATGCCTATAACAAGACAGCAGCGCGCAGTCATTAATGAAATATCAGACTGTGTGTATACTGGACAAATGCGTAAGCTATACATTGAATCAAAGGTTACTGAATTATTTTTTCTTCAAGCACAACAGGCTGATAACTTGCCAGTAGGGGGGTATCTACCAATAAAAGCTGCGGACGAAGAGCGTTTGCGTGCGGCGAAAAAATTTGTTCAACAGCATATTCTCGAACCTTTAACACTTAAACAAATTTCAAGAGAAGTTGGATTAAATGATTTTAAATTAAAAAAGGGCTTTAAGCAACTTTTTGGCAGCACGGTATTTGATTATTTTATACAGTGTAGAATGGAATACGCACGTAAGGTTTTACTGGATACACGAATAACTATTGCTGAGATTGCTTATTCACTAGGATATAGTGACCCTTACAACTTTAGTAAAGCGTTCAGAAAACACTTCGGCTACTTGCCAAGCCAGTTATAAATGGTACCCCTGACTGCTCATTTCAGACACTTTGAACAATGTATATTGTTCGCTTTGCAGTGGATAGTCCCAGCATCCTAAACGATGATAGAGCTCACCTCCAAAACCTGATTTGAATTTAAAGAGGCCGTACATAGGATGTGAAGGATCAGGATTTGGCGATACGCCAAAGAAATCATATTCGATACAACCTTTTTGTTTAGCTATTTGCATAGCTTTCCATTGCAGGGCATAAGTAGCCATATAATTTCTTTGGGTTGTAGCAGATGCACCGTACAAATACGTGCCTCTTTTGTTAGCAATCACTAAAAACATAGCGGCCAAGGGAACCCTGTCTACCTCTGCAATCAGTAAATGTACATCGGCAGGTGATGTACTGTCATTTGCCTGAGCACTCAAAACAGTTCTAAAATACTCGATATTGTTAAGATATAGCTTATTTCGAAAGGCAGTATCTTTATATAAGGCGTACCATATCGGAAGACTATCCATACCAGCATCTCTAACTTGAACCCCTTTTCTGACAGACAAGTTTATATTGTATCTGGTTTTGGGTTTCATTTGCTTTAAAAGGATGGAAGTCTCCTTTTTAAGACTTAAGAAAATAGTATTAGAAGGTAGAATGTCAGAGTTTGCTTTTTGTAAATTCCAATTTTGCGTATTGAAATTTAAACGAAATTCCTGATATTTTTTTTCAGGAGGTCCATGCCAATTACCTTGGCAATCAAAATGCTCCGGTTCTGTTGCCCAATGTGATTGCCAAGCCAGATCATATCTGATCATTATACATTTTGCAGGTAAATGAGGGCGAAGAGATTCTGATAATTCTTCTAAGAATTGCCCTTGATATTCTTCCTCTGGTTCTATTTCCGGCCCGTATGGCACATAAGCGATGGTGTGCTCATTATCAATTCGCTGTAACAATATCAAAATATCTGCAGTGGTATAAGAAGCACTGGCATCGATCGACGAACTGTATAATGCTGTATTGTGAATTTTGAAATCGAAAGCTATTGTTTTAACCCCTTGTTGTTGTTTTACTTCCGACCAAAATGCTGTTTGCTGTATGATAGAGGTCTTAAAAACATGTTTAGTTTCTTTTTTGTCTACTTCCAGTGTCATATTTTTGTGTTTGGCTGCAAAGGAAGGCATTATAAAATACTAAAGAAACGTTCTTATGCCATATTACTGTCAATATGCATAATTGGTATAAGCCTAATCCGCCATCTGATCAATAATAAGTTTAATCTCATTATCAGAAACACTGATAAGCCTTTCTTTATAAAGGGCACCTATGGTCTTTTTAAACGCCTTCTTACTTATTTTAAAAGCTTGATAAATTTCTTCAGGTGTGCTTTTATCGCCAAGAGACAAATGCCCTTTATTTTTTTTCAAAATGTTCAGAATAACATCTTTGGTACTTAGGATATGACCATAACCTTGTTGATGTAAACTTAGGTCTATTTTACCATCTGGATAAATCTTTTTTATCCAACCTTTTCGTTTATTACCGGCCCGTAAATCTTCGAATATTTCATTAAAGTATAGTAAACCTTTGTATTTATTATTAATAATAGCATTATAGCCCAGGTCTGTCTCTTCGTATATTAATAGCTCAACCGCTTCATTTTCATTCAGCAGAATCTCTTCCTTATCAGTGAATTTTTGCAGTTTCGCAGAACCAACCATATGCTTATTAACTTCGTCTAAATAGATATAAACCACATAGCTTTTTCCCTTCACCATAGGCCATCTTTGTTCGCTTTTTGGAACAAAGAGATCTTTCTCTATTCCTAAATCCATAAAAACACCACTTGGATTTTCTGCTACAACTTTTAAATAGGCAAAATGATCAACAAAGGTATAAGGTTTCTTCATCGTAGCTGTAAGCAACCCTTCTTTATTTGTATAAACAAATACCGATAATTCTTCTGAATCTTTCGGGGAGGGTTGAACAACATTTGTATGTGGAAGCGAAATTTGTTGTTGTCCGTCCGAAAGTATATACTGAACATTATCAGCTTGTATTACTTTCAATGTGTTGAGTTTCCCTATTTCTATCATGGTAATGCTAAAGTGCTGTGGTGTATCTTAAGCGTACAAAGATACTAATCTTTACCGGTCTGCAGACTAAAAGAAGCGGATTATATTATAAGCACCTAAGAATTCAAACGAAGGATTTGAACAATGTGTGCGGCTGATTATTCCACTTTAAAGGCCGCAACATGATTTTTGAAAAATGTAGGAAGGTAAAGCACCTTTCGTTCATTATCAAACGCGAAGTCGGCGGTGTTTATCTGCTCATTTTCTGTATCAATTAAATTATTAACCTTACCGTTCTCTTGCACATAATAAATAGCTCCAATCCAACAGCTGACCAAGAAACCATTTCCGAACTGTTGTAGTCCATCGGTAGATTTCTTCATACCGGAAGCTATTTTTGTAATGTGTTTTGCCTTATCTATATTAAAAAGGGACCCGCTGTCTAAAAAATATAAGAGATCGTCAGCTGCTAACAGCCCGTTTGGATTTACTAAACTATCGAGAAAAATGGAAGGTGTTTCATTACTTAATGAATAGATTTTTCCACCTTTTGAGTCGGAGATATAGATAAGGCCATTTTTATCAATAGTCACATCATTTAACATCCCAGCCGCTGGAAATTGAATTTTTTTTAATGTATTGCCCGTTTTTAAATCTATGATAGCAACTTCTTTCAGATCGGCCACGTATAATCGGCCATTGTGGATACCCATTCCTTTTGGTGAGTTTAGGCCTTTTGCCCAACTTGCCGTAATTATTTTACCATTTAAATCTAATATGCCTATACTACCATTCCCGTCTACTGCCGAAGCATTGCCGGTTCCTATTAGGCTGACATACAATTGCTGCTTTTCATGGTCAATAAGTATGGATTCAGGTACAGGTAGTACCGTGTCTGTTTGCCATATTTTTTTCAATACAGGTTGAGCATAGTTAGTTAAAGTGCAACAGATCAATAGGAGTACAGCTATAGAAAATTTTATCATAATAAGTGATTTGGTTTGTAAGTTAACAATTTATATGTTTATAAATGCTATTTATCAGAATGGCCTAGGCTTTTATCAGGACTAACATGATCTCTTATCAGCTGTTTCAACTGTTTGATCTCGGGAAATCCACCCATTAGTTTTCTGTCGAAAATCTCCAAATCATTTATTGAAATTGTATATCGGCCGCTTGTTTCGCTCGGTTTTAACAATACACCATTTACCTCTTCAGAAAAAGTGGTGAGTAGTTCTTGTGCCATATAAGCAGCTCTCAATAACCAGCCGCATTTTGGACAGTATTCTATAGTGATAGTAGGTTTCATCGTACTTAATAACTTAATCAGTAAAAAATAATAAGCGACTAAGATAATAAAAATAGAATTTCAGAGTTTACTATTGATATTGACTGAATACGCTGTTTTAAGATGTGTGTTTGATTTTATTTAGTTGATAATCAATAGTTTATTTGTTTGTTGTTTTAAATGAAAAATTAAACACTTATTTTCGCACAAACTTTAAGGGAGGTGTCTTGCTTAAAGTGGAATGTTCTTACTTGGGGGGATAATGCAGAACTAAACTTTTTGCATTGTAATTGTAAAGAACGATTGTGTATTCTTAAAATAGAAATATGATAGGAAAAAACATTCGAACAATACGTTCAGTCGGATCAAAAGTTCTATTTCTGGTACTTTTATATTCAGGTTGTGTAAACGTAAGTTTCGCGCAAAATAGATATATAAATAATCACAAAACCATTGCTGACTCTCTTTCGAAAGCTTATGGAATACCGTCATCTGTTATTTTAGGTATTGCCATATTGGAGTCGGGTAATGGCACAAGTCGAAACTCTAAATTATTGCACAATCATTTTGGTATTGTAGGATCAAATAAGTTAAAGCAAAGCCACGGCATCAAAAGTAGGTATAAACAGTATAATACTTCGTTAGGATCTTTTATACATTTTTGTAAAGTAATTTCTAACAAATACTTTTATTCCAAGCTGAAAGGTTCAGATGATGCCACTAAATGGGTCGACGCGATAAGCAAGGCAGGATATTCTACTCATCCACAAACATGGAAAACGCGCATTTTAAAGACTATCTCTCGATATAATTTATGATATATTAGGTATGTATGAATGCCAATAAACGTGTATTCTTTTTCATTTTATTTAGCTTAATTTTATATTCATTAGTATCTTATCTCACTTTAGCGTACAAGAAAAGCTGGGATCCATTCACTAGAATTAATCTCTTATCAGACATTATTAGTTCTAAAAAAGTGCCTGGTGATCCTTTGCCTGATTACAAACAAGAACAGGTTGATCTTCCACCAGATATAGATCCTGCAGATACTTTATTAGCAAAAAATCAGGATACTATTGTTCCCGTCAAACCTAAGGCAGATTCAACCATCGTTAATCACCAACCGGTAAACAATGTTCAACTTAGTAAGTTGCCCGAAAATATTTCAAGAAAAGATATTACCCTGCTTACGGAAGATTCGACACAGGTAGCTTTAACTCATTTTGCTGCCAAATTGGCTGAGTTGAAAAAAGGTAAGAAGATAAAGGTGAGGATTGCCTATCTTGGCGATAGTATGATTGAAGGTGATTTGCTGTCGCAAACGCTGCGTACGCTTTTACAACAAGCTTATGGCGGAAAAGGTGTTGGCTTTGTCCCGATCACGTCGCAGGTGGCTCAATTTAGACGTACCGCAGTAGCCACTTTTTCAAATGGCTGGAAAGACCTAAATTTTAAAAACACTAAAAAACAGCATCTTTTTTTATCCGGACATGTGTTTTTCTCGTCTGGTAACGATTGGGTGAGGGTTAAAGATAACACGACAAAAGATACAGTCAGTACCCTGGAAAAATATATTTTTTATGGATCAAGTAATGACAGTTCTTTTGTTTCGGTAAATAAAAAGATATTTCCACTAGAAGGGAAGAGGTTATTTAACCGCGACCTATTGTTAAATGATAAACGAAAATCTATTACCATCTCTACAAGTGATATGAAATTGCCTTTATATGGTCTAAGTTTTGAATCTGAGCATGGTGTAATTGTTGATAATTTCTCTTTTCGAGGAATATCGGGTTTGGAGTTTGCAAGAATCAATGCCGATTTCTTAAGGACAATAGATGAAGAGAACCCATATGATTTGATTATCTTTCAGTATGGGGTAAATGTTATGTATAAACCGGACGACATAAATTTCAACTGGTATAAGAGAGCCGCTACACCGGTAATCAATAAAATGAAAGCCTGCTTTCCAACGGCAGATTTTTTGATTGTTGGAACAGGTGATAGAGCTTTCAGATATCCGGAGGGTTATCGGTCGGCTATAGGTATTGAAGAACTCATCAAAGTTCAGGCATCCCTAGCACTACAAACCAATTGTGCATTTTACAGTTTATACGCAGCTATGGGGGGGAAGAACTCGATGGTCGACTGGGCAACTCAATCGCCAAGCTTGGCCAATAAAGATTATGTCCACCCGAATGCTTTAGGAGCAAAGATTCTCGGTAAGCATTTGTTTGAGGCGCTCCATAAAGATGCTAATAAGTTAGAGGATAACTAAAACATTAAAGATGGAATTGAATTTACCTCCTATAGAAATTGACTTCTCCGCATTATCCAAATCATTTTTGTATGATCCTAAAAATCCTCTTTTATTCAACAACGGATTTTTTGTTTTCTTCTTCGCACTCTTTATTATACTATATTTTCTGTTTAGAAATCATTATGCAATCCGCAGATATATCTTTTGTACCTTTTCACTTTATTTTTTTTATAAGGCTAGCGGATATTTTGTAGGGCTAGTCGTTTTATCAGCTATCGTGAACTACTGGCTGTCACATGCTATTTATAAAAAGAGAAAAAAAGCTTACCGTAACTTTCTTTTGGTCTGTTGCATACTCTTTAATTTAGGCTTATTGTTTTATTTTAAATACACAAATTTCTTTATTTCAATTAGCAACCAATTTCTTCATACACCATTCAATGCACTAAATATACTCCTGCCTATAGGGATTTCTTTTTATACATTTGAGAACTTAAGTTATAATATAGATGTTTTCAGAAGGGATTTTAAGCCTGCAAAAAAATTCACCGAATACCTTTTGTTCCTTTCTTTTTTTCCGAAATTGATGATGGGGCCAATTGTTAGAGCGCACGACTTTGTACCACAGATAAATAAGCCCTATTTTTTGACAAATGTTGATTTTACTAAGGGCTTTTATTTAATTACTTCAGGACTAATAAAAAAATTAATCATTTCAGACTATATCACACTAAACTTTGTTGATTACGTATTTGACGATCCGTCACGTTATACTGGAATTGAAAATCTATTTGCTGTTTACGGATACGCTATTGTGATTTATTGTGATTTTAGTGGCTATAGTGATATAGCAATCGGTATAGCAAAATGGCTCGGATTCACTATTCCACCAAATTTTTTATCGCCATACCAGAGTAAAGACATTACGGAATTTTGGAGGCGATGGCATATCTCACTTTCTTCCTGGTTGCGTGATTATCTTTATATACCATTGGGAGGAAATCGAAATAGTAGCTTCGCTTCCTGGGTGTTTTGCTTACTTTTTTTTGTAGCACTTTTTTTTGGAAGTAAGCACTTGTTAAGTTTTAATGATAAATATGCGGGGATTTTATGTGGAACTGTATTTGTTGTCATGCTTCTCCCTGCGCTTATAAAACGTGAAGTAAAAGGAGTAGCTGCAAATATGAATTTATTAACAACGATGTTATTGGGCGGGTTTTGGCACGGCGCAAGCTTTAATTTTTTAATATGGGGAGCTTTACATGGTTTAGCTCTAGCCTTTCATAAAGTCTGGATGCTCTTAACTGGGAGATGGGCAAATGAAATCAAAAACACGCACATTTATAAGGCATTGGCTGTATTGGTTACTTTCCACTTTGTATGTTTTGGTTGGATTTTCTTCAAGGCCTCAGATTATGATGCAGCCATTATGATGGTTGATAAAATTGTCAATCATTTATCGTTAGATGTTTGGAACGGTTTTTTCGATAATTATAAGACAGTCTTGATGATGATGGTTCTTGCGATAAGTATTCATTTTATACCAGATAGTTTTGCTGATGAAACAATAGAAAGGCTAGGCAAGGTACCTTTAATAGCCTACATAATTGTTTTCTTTTGTTTTTTACTATTATATGGGGTATTTAAATCAGCAGAGCCTGTAATGCCTATTTATTTGCAGTTTTAAGGTCATCAATCGATATGGAAAGGGGCTCGGAAGGTGAAGACTGTTGACTGTCTAAATATTGATTATAACCATTTGCTATCGCGTCAAATAGGAGCGCTCCTTGCATACTATAAGCTTTCCGCTGATAGTGGATTTTATCTGCTTGCATTAAATTACTCTTTAGCCATTCTTTTGACGATCCAGAACCTCCAGTGATTTCAAATAAATCCCAAACAGGTATTCCCATTTTATTACAGTAGAATTTGAGTGCTAAATTTAGTCGCTCAATCATTGGATTTGTTCTTCCATTCTTAAAGGATTCAGCAGTGGTAGTTATTAATATAGAAGCTTTTGAATTTATCGTTTTGATTTTTGTTAATGTCTCTGCAACCTGATTAATATAAAGGTCTTCCGTCATATTATTATAATAAGCCTCATTTGTACCCAATGATAAAATATAAAGATCAGCATTTAAAGCAGGAAGCTGCTTCCAAAACATAGGTTCCTTGTTATATTGCTCATAACGTGCACCATTTACACCAATCGTATGAAGTAACACGCCACTTGCATTCTTTTTCTCTAAAGACGCACCAAAGAAATAAGGACGACTACCTGATGAACGTATATTAAAACCGTTGACTGGTCCATCAAGCGTTATTTCTTTTGTAGTAAAATCTGTAATGGCTGACTGATCTACGCTATAAGAATTTGGCCTAGTTCCTATAGTATTTACGCTCCATTGACCACTGCCTAAAAAAAGCTTTATATAATCAAACGATTGTTCATTCGAGTTAATATCAGGTCTAAGTGATAAGGAGATATTGCCAGCACCATTCAATCTGCTTAACGAAAAACCGGAAATTCCTCTTGCAGATCGAGCATGTAATTGGCTAATGTTGCTTGGTTGCCAGCGTGTTGTTGTAGAGCTTTTGATGTCAAGCGGAGCGTTTGTCCTCGCAATCTGATAGGGGAAAACTAATCCCCTGCCCGCGTCACCAAAAAAATCTTGAAGTCCAGAACGCACTTCTCGCGAAATCAAATCTGGTTGAATATGTGAATCGCCAATTTGTACAATGCTGACCCTTTTAATTTCTCCAGTCTTTAATTCGTATAATTTTTGATAAAAGTGGGCTAGCCCTTTAACGCTACTGATAGCATTTATAGAAGGATTTATGAATGGATAAGAATCATCGTAACGTAGTTCCAATATTCTTCTTACAGCACTTTTACGATGATTGGTATTTAGAACGGACGTTTTAGGGTGTGTGTTTTTTTCTTTTGGATTATTGCCAATATTAAAGGCTCCTGCAGAAATAGATAGAAGGTATAAAAGTAATATATAGTTCATTTATGTTGCTTCATTCTTTTCAATATACCATAACGTTCAATACGGCCTTTTTGGTATACAAAATCAATAATCTTAAAGCGTAATAATAAAATTTCTCGCAAAGGTAATAAAAAAAAATAATATAATATGCTGATTATCAGATTAAAATACAAAAATAGGTTTTTGATAGAGATAACGATTGTGTAGTAGTCTGGAGGAGCAGTGAGAAAACATGGTATATGATAGAAGGAAGAACTTCGATTGTCCACGAAATATTCCGGCTGTACTTTCAGTTTTACTAAAGTAATAATGGGGGAGTATAAATAAATTTTTGTTCCGTTTATGGAAACACGCACATATTTTAATCTTATAGTTATAAACTGATGGTAAAACCTTTTAATTTTTAAGATTATGTTAAACCCTAAATTAAATATAGTATCGACGGTTTGGTTGGACCTTATCTTTGATGGCAGAAATAAATCTTATGGTGCATACGTGCTTCGTAAAAATGCTCATGGTGATTTAACAAAAGCATTATTTATGGGCGTTATATTTTTTATTGCAATGATTTTAATACCTATCATAGCACAAAAGTACCAAGAGGAAATTTTTTCTGAAACGACAGTGGATAACACTACTGTTCTTTTAAAGGATATTCCACTACACAAAAAAGAGGAGCCAATGGTTTTACCAGTAAAAACATATGTAAAATCACATGAGGATAAAATAAAAATGGTTCCGCCAAAAGTGGTTTCCCACCTGCTTGCAACAGAGGAACCCCCAAGTGTAAAGGACTTAGTGAACGCATCTCCTGGTCCGGAGAATATTGTAGGTGATCCTTCCGTACCAATATCAATAGACCTACCGCTAGGAAAAACAGATCAGTTAGAGACGATAACTGAAGGAAAAGGCGCTGCCGATATCTTTGTAGCAGTAGAAGTGGCTCCTTCATTCCCTGGCGGTATGCGTGCTTTTCTTAACTATGTTGCTGATAATTATCAATTTCCGCCTGCTGCTAAAGAGCAAGGAGTAAATGGCAAAGTAATATTGAATTTTATTGTTGAGAAAGACGGAACATTATCAAATATTAAAGTAGTAAGAGACCTAGGTTTTGGAACGGGCTTGGAAGCAGTAAGGATTCTAGAAAAATCACCGATCTGGAAACCCGGTATACAAAATGGTAGGCCTGTAAGAGTAAGTTATAGTCTGCCAATAAATTTACAGATAAAATAATAAGTCATCCTTTACTTACCATGAATATTGTATTGTAAAAGCAATTTATCTAAGTTTGTTGTAAATTAGATTGTTATCCAAATTGACAACGTGCTAAAGATGAATTGCTTTTCTTATAAATTATTTTTATTTCTAACAGTTTGTTTTTTTACTGTTTTTACAGCACGGGCGCAAGATTTCCTTACAAAGATTGATAGCAGTAGAAATGCGTATAAAGAGGCCTTTTTAATTGATGAGCATTCACCTTTAGATACGGCTGACGTCGATCAGCTCGAATTCTATACAGCAGATAGCGCTTTTAGAAGTATAGCAAAAGTTAAGTTTATTCATGACGACCGGCCAATAATGATCCCTACTTACAGTGGGAAAGAAAAGAAATACCTTCGTTATGCTGAACTGAATTTTACAATTAAGGGAAAACCTATAAAGCTCACCTTGTTTAAAAGCATGTCGCTTGCAATGGATCCACAATATGCAGATTACCTCTTCTTACCTTTTACCGATCCAACAAATGACAATGATACTTATGGAGGCGGGAGGTATTTAGATTTACGAAAAAGTGATATAAAGGGTGACGAACTGGAAGTAGACTTTAATATGGCCTACAACCCTTATTGTGCTTACAGTGCTGGATACAATTGTCCGATACCGCCACCTGAAAACGCTATAAATGTACCGATCCAAGCAGGGGAGAAGAGGTTTGCAGGAACATACAAAAAAGAAAGACGTACCTCACAATGATGTTAAAGATATTGACTTAAATCACCTTTTCCCTGTCTTAATATTTCAAATTCACCCATCGTACAATCTACAACAGTAGAAGCTTCATTATCTCCATAACCACCATCAATTACGATATCAACTTGGTTTTCAAATTTTTCATATATCAGCTCTGGATCTGTCGCATATTCTAATATTTCATCGTCATCATGTATAGAAGCAGAAACGATTGGATTGCCCAATTTCTTTACTATCTCTCTTGCAACGTTATTATTGGGAACGCGTATACCTACTGTTTTTTTATTTGAGCTCATGAGTTTAGGAACTTTGCCACTAGCGTTAAAAATAAAGGTAAAAGGGCCTGGAAGCGATTTTTTTAATAAACGGAAAGTAGCTGTATCAATCGGCTTTGTATATTGTGCAATATCTGTTAAATCATAACAGATAAAGGAAAGATTGGCCTTCTCAGGTTTAAGTCCCCGTATTTTACATACGGTCTCGATCGCTTTATGATTCGTAATATCGCAGCCAATACCATAAACAGTATCTGTTGGATAAATAATTATCCCCCCTTTTTTGAGCACGTCTACCACTTGATCTAGCGCACGTTCATTGGGGTTTTCTGGATATATTTTCAATAGCATAGCAGGCGTTATAAGTGTAAATAATACGTTGTATGTTTAAAGATAATACAGTATATAACCTAACGTTGATGAAAAAGTTTTACATCTGAACCTAGTTATAGGTTATAAGTTGGTACTTGAGCAACCTATAACCTATATATTAGTTAAAATTCGGCATTTTTAGGTGTTCTTGGAAACGGAATTACGTCTCGAATGTTGGTCATACCCGTTACAAATAAAACTAATCTTTCAAATCCTAGTCCAAAGCCTGCATGCGGAACAGAACCAAAACGCCTTGTATCCAAAAACCACTCCATCTCTTCAGTTGGTATATGCATTTCCGTCATTCTTTGAGTAAGCAAATCGTATCTTTCTTCCCGCTGTGCTCCACCTACAATTTCGCCAATTCCAGGAAATAGAATATCCATGGCAGCAACCGTTTTACGTCCTTGTTGATCAGGCTCATTCATGCGCATATAAAAGGCCTTAATAGCTGCTGGATAATCTGTTAAAATAACTGGTTTCTTGAAATGTTTTTCAACTAAATACCGCTCATGCTCCGATTGAAGATCAGCCCCCCAGTCTTCAATAATGTATTTGAACTGTTTCTTTTGATTTGGCTTCGAATGTTTAAGTATATCGATCGCCTCGGTGTATGTTAGTCGTTCAAAATCATTATCAAGACAGAAATTTAATTTATCAACAAGATCTAAAGCCGAACGATCATTTTGGGGTTTGCTTTTTTCCTCTTCTAACAGTCTGTTTTTTAAAAATTCGATCTCTTCCGTGCAATTATCAAGTGCATATCGTATAACATATTTTAAAAGCTCTTCCGCTAGGTCCATGTTATCCTTCAGTTCATAAAAAGCCATCTCAGGCTCTATCATCCAGAACTCAGCAAGGTGTCTTGTAGTGTTTGAATTTTCAGCTCTAAAAGTAGGACCAAATGTATAGATATTCCCAAAGGCTAATGCTGCCAGCTCACCTTCCAACTGTCCTGAAACGGTGAGGTTAGTTGGTTTTCCAAAGAAATCCTCTTTGAAATTAATACTACCATCCTCATTTTGTGGAATTTTATCAAAGTCTAATGTGGTCACTTTAAACATTTCACCAGCGCCCTCTGCATCCGATCCAGTAATGATAGGTGTATGTATAAGAACAAATCCTTTCTCATTAAAAAAGCGGTGAATGGCAAATGATAAGGCATTACGTACTTTAAAAACAGCATTGAATGTATTGGTTCGAAAGCGTAAATGAGCAATCTCCCTCAGAAATTCTAAACTATGTTTTTTTGGTTGTAATGGAAATTTTTCCGGATCGCTATCACCTAAAATGGTAATTTGATGCGCTTTTACCTCTACACGTTGTCCTTTGCCAAGCGATGCTATAAATGTACCGGAGATAGCCACTGCCGCCCCAGTAGTTAATCGCTTTAATATACTTTCGTCCGTACTTTCAAAATCAACAACTACTTGAATATTACTTAAACAAGAACCGTCATTAAGGGCTAAAAACTGATTATTTCTAAACGTTTTTATCCATCCTTTTACAATAACTTCTCTACCATATTCGGTGCTGTTTAAAAGTTCCTTTATTCTTGTATGTGTCATATTATAAAATTGAATTTTAATGATTGGGTGCAGCAGATTTTTAACAAGAAACCTCCGAAATTTCTTCCGAAGGTTTCTTGAATGGTTATATACTTTAGTAATAAAAATACTATGAAAGTACCTTTGAAACTAAATCTGCTGCTTCTTTTAATTGAATAGCAGAAAATACCTTTAAACCAGATTCGTCAATAAGTTTCTTAGCCTCTTCAGCATTAGTTCCTTGTAAACGAACGATAATTGGTACCGGAATATTTCCAATTTCATTGTAAGCGTCTATCACTCCTTGAGCTACACGATCACAACGAACAATACCTCCAAAAATGTTGATAAGAATTGCTTTAACGTTAGGATCTTTTAGGATAATATTAAAGCCTGCTTTTACAGTTTCAGCATTTGCCGTACCGCCAACATCTAAAAAGTTGGCAGGTTCACCACCAGCGATTTTAATGATATCCATGGTGGCCATTGCTAAGCCGGCACCGTTTACCATACATCCAACATTCCCGTCTAATTTAACATAATTTAAATTTGAACGACCAGCCTCTACTTCAGTAGGATCTTCTTCGGCCAAATCACGCAATTCAGCATAATCTGGATGACGGTATAAAGCATTTTCGTCTAGATTTACTTTCGCATCAACAGCCAATATTTTGTCATCAGATGTTTTAAGAACCGGATTAATTTCAAATTGAGAAGAATCAGTTGCGTCATAAGCTTTATATAAAGCAGCAACAAATTTAGTCATATCTTTAAAAGCAGCACCACTTAGCCCCAAATTAAAAGCAATTTTACGTGCTTGGAAACCTTGTAAACCAATCGCTGGATCTACTTCTTCTTTTTGAATTAGATGAGGCGTTTTTTCTGCAACTTCTTCGATATCCATACCACCTTCTGTCGAATACATAATGATGTTACGACCATGTGCTCTATCCAATAAAACACTCATGTAAAACTCTTTAGTCTCGCTAGCACCTGGATAGTAAACGTCTTGTGCAATAAGCACTTTATTTACTTTCTTGCCAGCTGGGCCAGTTTGAGGAGTTACCAATTGCATGCCGATGATTGCTTTTGTTTTCTCTCTAACTTCATCGATGTTTTTGGCAAGTTTAACGCCGCCGCCTTTTCCGCGACCCCCTGCATGGATTTGCGCTTTTACAACAACCCAGTCAGAATTGAAATCTTGTTTTAACTTTTTCGCAGCTTCTACCGCCTGTTCAGGATTATCAGCAACGATACCTTCCTGAATGCGCACTCCGAAACTCTTCAATATAGCTTTACCTTGATATTCGTGAATGTTCATTATTTAAGAATTTTGCGGTAAAAATAGCATTTTATATTGTATATCACAATGATAATAGTGGCTAAAATGAAAGATTTTATGTATTTATTAATAAAATTTATTTTCAAGAATATGTGGCGTCTATATATCGTTTTTTAATCTGAATTTCCGCTTTTTCTCTTAAGAAATTTTTAAAACCTTCGAGCGACTTAATAGCTTTTATTGACGTTACTCCTTCGTATGTGCTACGAATTTTGTTAAGTAATAACGTGTCAGTTAAAAAAAGATCATTTGCCGTTAAAACACCCTTTGTTAATCCTCTTTTTATAATCTTTGCTAACTGTATGTTAGCATAAACATATTCGGGGTGATTATAAATTTCCTGATTTACTTTTTTTGATAAATTATTGATCCAAATGGCCTGATTCTCCTTTTCAATAACAATCTTATTGTTTCTAATAGAAAGAAACCTAATGAAATTAATGGCTTCTTCTCTACTTATTAAACCATATTGTAAAGCATCTCGAAGCGTATAATCTATACGGTCTGCGCATAAGTTCGGTGAGGGTTGCTCTAAGATTTCAAAATTTCCTTCCGTTATTTCTTGAATGTGATAACCGTACTGATGCAAGACATCTGGAATATCTGATTTTAGCAATAGTTCCATAAATACTTTTTCATGATAACTCTCTGTTAGATCTTCCATAACGTAATCCCCAACATGTGAAAAAGCTGTATGAGATATATCATGAAGTAAACCTGCAATCTGTTCCATCTCACTTCCTCCAAGTTTTTTTATTAAAAGCATTACACCGATTGAATGGTCTAAACGGGTGTGGGAAGCCTGTGGATTAATAAGAAAGATGCCACCACTTTGATGTATACCTTGTAGTCTCTGAACGGCTTTTGTTTTTAAAAGACTAGCTATAACCATTGGCATCTCGAAATTTCCGTACAGAATATTACTAATATTTACCATAGCACATAAATGAGCAATACGTTTACTAAAAAAATTACTTTCAACATGCAATTATACTAAAAATAATAGTAAATAACGAAATTACTATCAAGTTAAATAGTAGAGTAGGGAAATAGTTGAATAGTTAAGTGGTTGAATAGTCAAGTAGTTGAATAGTCAAGTAGTTGAATAGTTAAATAGACTCACAACTCGTAACTGGCAACTCACAACTAATAACGAATAACGAATAACCAACACCTACCGATCTACTTCGCCCAATACAATATCAATAGAACCGAGTATAGCGATTAAATCTGCAATGAGTATGTTTTTCGACAATTCAGGAAGCACAGAGAGATTGTTAAAGCTTGGAGCCCTAGCTTTGACGCGTTTTGGAATATCAGAACGGCCATCTGTAATAAAATAAAATCCCAGCTCACCTTTTGGATTTTCAGCCCTTATATAATAGTCTTGCGCTTTTGGAGAAACTTTTTTAGGGACAAAGCCTCTCGGATCAAAGTCGGGTGTTCGCTTTAACTCTTTTTGTAACCTTTCTAAACATTGTTCAATGATTTTAACGGATTCTACAATTTCGTCTACTCTCACTTTATAACGATCCCAACAATCACCTTTTGCACCCATTTCTCCTTTTCCAATTGGAATATCAAATTCGATCTCAGGATATGCAGAATATTCATCAACACGTCGTAGATCCCATTTTAAGCCAGATGCACGTAACATCGGTCCTGAGCAACCGTAATTGATAGCCACTTCTAAAGGCAATACACCAACATTGGCCGTCCTTGAAATAAAAATTTGGTTGTTTGTTAATAATTCATCCAATTCAACCAATTTAGGTTTAAAATAATCAATGAATTCTTTACATCGTTCTTCAAAGCCTACAGGTAAGTCGTAAAATAAACCCCCAACCCATATATAATTGTAGAGCATTCGTGAGCCAGAGGCCCATTCTAGCATATTCATGATGTGTTCCCGATCTCTGAAACACCACATAAAAGGCGTAAATGCTCCAATATCAATACCATATGTGCCAATCGCGATCAGATGGGAAGCAATTCTATTTAGCTCACAAACTAGTACACGAATGTATTCGATTCTTTTCGGAATTTGTTTATCTATACCAAGCATACGTTCAACCCCCATAACAAAAGCATGGCTGTTATTCATTGATGCTAAATAATCCATTCTATCAGTAAATGGGATCGTCTTTCCATAATTCATGGATTCTGCATGCTTTTCGAAGCAACGATGCAGGTATCCCATGTGTGGAACAACTTCTTTTACGATCTCTCCGTCAGAAATAATTTCCAATCTTAATACACCATGGGTGGATGGATGTTGCGGCCCTATGTTTATAACCATTTCTTCTGGGCCTAAGTTTGCCATTTTTTCCTGGTAGGCTTTTAAGGCCGCATGTGTATCCGTTGTACTCACTTCGTTGTCTATAATATTTTATTGTCTCTACTTAATTGGTATCCCATGATAAAGCTCCGCGTCTTTATAGTCCTTTCGTAAAGGATACCCTTGCCAATCGTCAGGTAAGAGAATGCGTCTAAGGTCGGGATGCTTATCAAAAAATATTCCCATTAAGTCATATGTTTCACGTTCATGCCATTCGGCAGTTCGCCAAACGCTGCTGACACTCTCTATTTTAGGAAGCTGAGATTCTTCCCTTATGTTCGCAAGTTTTACTTTTAGTGTTAATTGTGTTTTATACGGAATGGACGCTAGGTGATAAACCACACCAAACCCTTCTTCGCCGTAATCTACACCCGAAATGCACGATAAAAAGTCGAACCAAGTCTCTTTATTTTCTTTTAATTCGGTACAAACACGCACAATATAATCTTCGTGTATAATCAAAGCAGGTTGCAACCCTTGCAATTCTTCATCTACTATACATTCTTGTCCAAATTTAGACAAAAGGATGTCTTTAATAACTGTTAATTCCATCATTTATGGCGCAAGCCTTTCTATATTCCAACCTTTGTCAATTTTAGTATAAAGTATTCTATCGTGTAAACGACTAGCACGACCTTGCCAAAATTCAATTAAAGTTGGTAAGAGCTTGTAACCTCCCCAATGTGGTGGTTTTGGTACTATTTGATCTTTATATTTTGCAACGATTGACTGTAAGTTTTGTTCCAAAACGTTTCTATCTGTAATGACTTGACTCTGAGGGGAAGCCCAAGCTCCAAACTGACTTTCTATTGGTCTACTGTGAAAATATTTTTCGGATGTCTCGGGGTTTACTTTTTTTACTAAACCGTTGATTCTTACCTGTCTTTGTAAAGCCGGCCAAAAAAAGACTAGAGAAGCATTCGGATTAGCTGTAAGTTCTTGCCCCTTATTACTTTGATAGTTTGTGTAAAAAACAAATCCGTTATCTTCTAAATCTTTAAGAAGAACAATACGCGCATTAGGGGTCCCATTAGTGCTTACGGTGGCTAAAGTCATCGCATTTACTTCTTCTAAGCCGGCCTGTACGGCTTGTTCAAACCAAATTGAAAATTGAATTAAAGGGTTTTTATCTACTTGTTTTTCATCTAGTTCTAGTAGACGATAGTCAGTTCTTATATCTTCAATATTAATATTCTTTTGCATCCACTGTATTATTATGCCATTTGTTATTCCCGTAGTACAAACTTAAAAAAACATACTAATTATTAAGACTTAAATATGTAAATTGATGGTAAATTAAGTTTGAAATCTGTTGGGGGGCAAAATCTGCAAAACATATTGTTATATGCTTAAAATTTCGGCCTCATATTTGTAGTAAAAGATTATACTTAATGATATAAATAGCATATGCTTAGCAACATAACCCCACAACAAGGTAGCTTACTGCTCTCCGAACCATTCATGTTAGATCCTAATTTCCAACGTTCAGTTATTTTGTTGTGTGAACATGGTGAAGAAGAATCGTTGGGACTAGTTTTGAACCAACCGAGCTCACTTCTTCTAAAAGACGTTATGCTTGATATGCCAGATGCAGAATATCAGTTATTTGTTGGCGGGCCAGTGGGACAAGATAGCGTGCAATTTATTCATAAATGTTATGATCGTTTAAATAGTGGAATTGAAATAAGAGAAGGGCTTTATTGGGGTGGGAATTTTGAAGCATTAAAGCTGTTGATTAATGATCGATCCATCCGGATGGACGAAATCAAATTTTTTATAGGATATTCGGGATGGGGAGACGGACAATTAGCAAAAGAATTAAAAGAAAATACCTGGATGATAGGAAACAGCTATAATCCGGATATTGTATTCGTAAATGATGAGGAAAATTTATGGAAGCAAGCTGTCATTAGTTTGGGGCCAAGATACGCACATGTAGCAGGATTTCCACAGAATCCGATGTGGAATTAAGTAGCAAGATATAAGACGCAAGTAGCAAGATAGATGTAGAACTTAATAAATATCTTGATACTTGATACTCGGTACTTGATACCAGCTTTCTTATCTCAATTCTCTCTCTTCAAACCGTATTTTTCGATTTTACTATAAAGATGACTTCGCTGAATTTCAATGTCATCGGCAGTCTTAGAAACATTCCAAGCGTTATTTTCGAGTTTATATTTTATATATTCCCTTTCCGCATAGTCTTTATATTCCTGAAAAGACGAAAATTGATCAAAATGATTAAAACCTGCAATAACAGTTGGTGGATCAACTTTCCCTCCTGTTTCTGTTGTAGAAGGTTCTATAATAGGTCCTCCAGGATTAGCATACGCATAGACGTCTTTATCTGTTATCGATTTATCACTCAATATAATAAGTCTTTCTACCATATTGCGTAGCTCGCGGATATTACCTGTCCATGGAAGAGATTTCAATGCGTCTATAGCACCATTTGATATTTTTTTGATAGGCATACCGTAGTCGCTACAAATTTCTTCACAAAATTGTTCAGCAATGGTGGGAATGTCACTTCTTCTTTCCGATAGAGGAGGTACATGAATTAGAATTACACTTAAACGGTGATACAAATCCATTCTAAAATTACCTGCTTCTATTTCTTTCGAGAGGTCCTTATTTGTTGCAGCAATAACACGTACATTTACCTCTATTTCTTTATCCCCGCCAACTCTGGTAATTTTATTTTCTTGTAAAGCACGTAGAACTTTAGCCTGGGCTGATAAGCTCATGTCCCCAATCTCATCTAAAAAAAGTGTTCCCTTATCTGCTTGCTCAAATTTACCAATGCGTTGTTTTACCGCCGACGTGAAAGATCCTTTTTCATGTCCAAATAGTTCACTTTCAATTAGCTCAGAAGGTATAGCAGCACAGTTAACTTCAATCAGAGGAGAATTAGCTCGATTAGACTTTTCATGTAGCCACCTAGCTACCAGCTCTTTACCACTTCCATTTGCACCAGTAATGAGCACCCTTGCTTCTGTAGGAGCAACGCGTTCAATGGTTTCTTTTATTTTCGAGATGGCTTCTGATTCGCCTAATATTTCTCTTGTTTTACTAACCCTACGTTTAAGAACCTTTGTTTCTGTAACTAAATTTCCACGCTCAAGTGCATTGCGCACCGTGATAAGCAATCTATTTAAATCGGGCGGTTTAGAGATAAAATCATAGGCTCCTTTTTTACTAGCTTCTACGGCAGTTTCAACTGTACCATGACCGGATATCATAATAAATGGTAGGTCAGGTTTTATTAACTGAGCTTCTGATAGCACTTCCATACCATCCATTCTGCCCATTTTTATATCGCATAACACCAAGTCGACATTGTCCTTTTTGAGAACCTCAAGCCCATCAATTCCATTATCAACATCTACTACGTGATAATCTTCATATTCTAATATCTCCCGCAACGTACTTCTTATCGCACGTTCATCATCAATAATTAATATTTTAGTCATAGTTGTATATTGCGTAATATTCGCAATTATATGTTGATTAAATAAAAAGTAAGCCTATAAGCCGGGTTCTGTTTCCGCCAGCAGGCGGATATCTATCATTTATCTAGCCCTACAATCACTCATAGGATCAAACGACCTACCCATTCTGAATCCGCTAAAAGCGAAGGGAGCGAGCAACCCCATTTCAGAACCTATTTGGCCTTTCAATTCCCGGGGTTTACCGCAATGTATGTCGCCATACAAGGCCGTGAGCTCTTACCTCACGTTTTCACCCTTACTCCGATAATCGGGGCGGTTTATTTTCTGTGGCACTTTCCGTTCCCGACGAATCGGGACCTTCCCGTTAGGAAGCGAGATGCTCTGTATTGCCCGGACTTTCCTCCTCATCTATAAGATGCGGCGATAGATCAGCTTACTTTTCCTGCAAACCTACTATAAAAATATTAAAATTGGAAATAGGTATGTTGGTTATTAGTTGTTGGTTATTTGTTATTGGTAGCAAGATAACCTTATTAGTTGTGAGTTGCCAGTTACGAGTTGTGAGCATGAGCGATAAGTGATCATACTCCAAAACTGATTTAACGGTTCTCCTATTAGACTAGTGAACTATTTAACCACTTAACTACTCAACTATTTCCCTATTTAACCACTTAACTATTCAACGATTTCACAATTCTTCAAACTAGTACTTACCTCTTCTGTACTGATAAGTCCCAATTCATTTCCAAATGAATTTCCTATATAAGTTAGGATATAAGCAATTTCCTGATCTGTTAAATTGCTATTTGCAGGCATTTTCGTGTCAAATTTCCGATTGTCTACGGTTAATTGTTGTCCTATTCCGTATTTGACAAAACAAGCCAATTGATTTCTATGGCCACGAAGAAAAGACGTATCCGTTAGGGGAGGGTAAAGGTCACTCAGTCCTTCACCATTTTGACTATGGCAATTTTCGCAATTGCTCGTATATAATGACTTTCCATTTGCAAAGAACTGAGCTTTCTTTATTTCCTCTTCTCCCTGGCATGCATTGGCAAGAACTAAAATTACTGCACAGACAAACAAAATGGAAATGAGCGGATTTCTCATATTAATGATATTCTTTTAATAATATGTCCATGTCATCCATCAATTGTGAAACTTGTTCATCATTCGTTCCATCGTAGGCACCGCGAATTCTTTTATCTTTATCAATAAGAATGAGCCACCCTTGGTGCTCAAAACCACCGGGAGCACTGCTGTTTTCTTTTGCGTAAACCATATATTTATCGGCAATACCGTAAATCGATTCCTGTGAGCCATGCACGAACTGCCATTGATCACCATTTACACCAAGTTTTGTGGCATATTTTTTTAATACCCAGGGGGTGTCATACTTCGTATCTATACTATGTGAGAGTATTTTTACCTCCTTATTACCTTTGTACTTATTGAGTACTTTTAATAGGTTTTTACTCATAATAGGACATATGCTCGGGCATGAGGTGAAGAAAAAATCGGCCACGTATATGCTGTTGTCGAAATCCTTATTGTTAATGATAACACTGTCTTGATTAATGAAAGAGAAGGGTGGTATCGTTTGATAAATCGTATCAGTTACCATTTTACCATCTATTTCCTTTGTAGTCGGTTCTCTTTCTCCTAATATAGGGAGCTTTTTATTGCTTTGACCGCACGCTATTAAAAATAGCATTACAATAAGCAATGCTGGGTATCCTTTCATTGATATGGTCGTTTTGTTTTTATGTGGCGCCTTATTTGCTATATTTTCCTAGGATCTGTTTGCTTTGTTGCTCGGCCGCCGCAAATTTGTCCTTTAATACCTTTACTTTTTCAAGCTCACTTTGAAGATATATTTTAACCTCATCAGCATTCTTGTTTTCTGGTGCCGGCTCAAAATCATGCATCCAATCTGTCATAGATTCGTTCGCATGCCCCAACGTAATCTGCAACTGGTTTAATGCCTCTTTCTCTTTTAAGGTATCAAGGCCTGGCGTTATCTTTTGTAAACTATCCATCCTTATGAGCAGGTTTTTAACTTTTATATTATCGCGTACAAAAGTACCCATCATCGGCATTATGGAATCGTGCACTGCTATAATTTCTGTTTGAAGTTGCTTGTTGTTATTTGTGTCATTATTGCAGGCAATGAAGAATACACCTAATAAAAGAGTGTTTATAAATATTTTAATCATGTTATTATTATTTTATTTTAAATAATGGCAGGTAGATAGAATTCGGCTTCCCTCGTTGTATCAACTTTTATAATTCCCGCTAAAATCATATTTACCAATAGGCGCTGTGTTTTTCTTCTGGATAACTGAAGGTGTTTGCAAATGTCTATGAGCAATACTTTCTCATTATCATTTAAGTAACTCAATAGCTGTTTTTCTTTTTCTGTATAAGCAATTAAAACGCCTTCTGGTTCAGCATGCCTCTTTAGGACATCTACAACTACCTTTCCGGCGAGAATACTCTTATCTTTTACTCGAATGTAAACCCACCATTTACCGTCTTCCCCAAGCGCATAATGTGGTTTTGTATCACTTTCGGGAATTTCGGCAATAAGCACTAATTTATCGTCGACAAACGTTTCCTCAAATTTAATATCTACCACAGGTTTGCAATATCTATTGGCTGCTTTTTCGAGAATATATCGTTCTTCATCTTCATTCTTTACTCCTGTAATATGGCCATCATCGGCAACGCCAATGAGTAATCTGCCCCCTTTGTTGTTTGCAAAAGCTACTAATGTTTTGGCTATTTTACTTTCATTGCTGATTTTATTCTTAAAGTCAATCTGTTCGCCTTCTCCTCTTATTATAGTTGCTCTTACATTCATCTAAAATAATTTATTTAAAGCCCAATTGTAATGATGGTTGAAAAGATATCAGTAAGCTATCGTAGGTTGCTCATCTCGATATTTCAGATTTCTAACGTAAACCTCATTTATCACCTGCGCGCATAAAACACCTTTACTATCTTTTATCTCCATCGGAAATTTTTTGATAAATTTTCCTAAGTTATCTAAGTCGTTTTTTGCCTGGTCAATTTCTTTCTCCGTGATTTTTATCTGAAAATATAGGGAAGTACGTCCAGGCTTAATATAATCAATAGAAGCACTTTTTAGCCAGACCCGCGTTTTGTATCCTTTTCTCTTAAATATCTGATCAAATAATAAAGCAAAAAAAGGATCTGAAGCGGCATAAATAGTTCCACCAAAAATAGAAGCATTGTAATTTCTATTAAGTATACTGCGGACAATTTTTACATCTACCCCCTTAAAACCTTTATGAAATTTCTTTACCCAAATTCGTTGGAATAGGAGTGGAGGATATAAACGCATTACCCATTTTAATGTACGCTCTGAAACCTTCATGAATATAGATTAAATGCGTGTTGGCATATACCGTTAACCGCCAAGATTGGCTAAAGTAATAAGATTTTTCTATTGGACATAATTTAAGTTTAAACTATGTGAATGTTTAACAAATACTTGACTAAAATTTCTATTTTAGCCCAGCAATTACTAGAATGCTAGCCGAATGAAAGATGAACAGTTAACGCAACAAACGTCAAAAGTATGGATGCTCGTTTTGGTTGCCTCTTTAGGTTATTTCGTAGATATTTATGACCTGGTTATTTTTTCTATCGTACGAGTTCCAAGTTTTAAAGAAATAGGAGTATCGACGGATTCTATGCGGACTGACGGAGAATATGTATTAAACATGCAAATGATTGGTCTTCTGCTGGGAGGTGTGATCTGGGGGATTATTGGCGACAAATATGGCAGGGTGAAGGTTCTTTTTGGTTCTATATTAATGTACTCATTAGCCAACATTGCCAATGGCTTTGTACAGGGAGTACATACTTATGCATGGATTAGGTTTATTGCAGGAATAGGACTCGCGGGGGAGTTGGGAGCAGGAGTAACCTTGGTGAGCGAAAGCATGCCCCGGAATAAGCGCGGTTACGGAACCATGTTAATCGCTGGAATAGGTGTTCTCGGTGCAATTGCAGCATTTTATGTGGCGGAGCATTTTAATTGGCGAAATGCCTACATGGTAGGAGGCGGTATGGGTTTGTTACTTTTAGGCATGCGTGTGGGAACTTTTGAATCTGGACTGTTTAAGCAGGCGGAACAGAAAAAAGTGGTAAAAGGTCAATTTTTGATGCTATTTCAAACAAAAGAACGGTTTTTAAGATATTTATATTGTTTACTCATTGGTTTGCCGATATGGTTTGTTGTTGGGGTATTAATTACGCAAGCACCTGAATTTGGCCAGGCATTAGGTGCTACCGAACCCTTAAGCGCAGGAAAAGGGATTATGTATGCTTATATAGGAATTTCCTTAGGTGATGTTTTTGCAGGACTCTATGCCCAAATCACCAAATCAAGGAAAAAAGCTGTTTTCTTTTTTCAGTTAATGATTATAATAAGTTCAATTTGGTATCTTATGAGTGCTGGTATTACTCCTGAGAAGTTTGTTTGGCTAGCTTTTTTTATGGGCTTTGCGGTAGGATATTGGGCAACATTTGTGACCATTGCTTCCGAGCAATTCGGAACCAATTTAAGGGCAACGGTGGCTACTACTGCACCAAATTTTGTTAGAGGCGCTTTGGTGCCAAGTACCTTTTTATTTGAATTTTTTGTGCACCAATTTAATATCATCACAGCTGCGACAATTATGGTTGTTTTATTGAGTGCTGTTGCTATATTCGCATTAACACAGCTAAAGGAAAGCTTCGATAAAGATCTGAATTATATAGAGGAATAAACAAAAGCAGCACTGTATTCATTCGCTGCTTTTGTTTAATTTTTAACTAATCTCCTTTCGATTTTTTTCGATTAACCCACCAAAACAACGGTGGAATTAATAAAGGAGCAAATAATAATGTACTTGTTAAACCTCCAATAATAACAGTTGCTAAGGGTCTTTGTACATCTGAACCAATCCCACTTGAGGTGGCTGCAGGAAAAAGACCTATTATAGCAACAACTAATATGGTTAAGACTGCCCTCAGCTGCTTCTTGGAAGTATCACCAATTAATTGTTTTTGCTGTTCTATAGGAAGCGCGTAGGTAGATAAATTATTGAATTTCCGATTGAGGGAAGAGACAATGAGTACACCAGCCATTACTGAAATTCCAAAAATGCTCACAAAACCTACACCGGCAGATACGTTAAAGTAATACCCCCTCAATAGTAAAGCAATAATTCCACCTCCTAAAGCGAACAGAATGCAACTCATTGTTAAGAAAGTATCTTTGAAATTGCGGTACAAGAGGTAGAGAAAAGCAAATACTAAAGTAATGGTTAAAGGAATAGTAAATAGAAGTTGTTTTCCTGCTCTTTCCAAATTTTCATATTGTCCTCCATAAATGATATCATAACCTTTAGGGATATGTATTTGATGATATATTTTCCGCTGTAATTCCTTTACAAAACTTACCTGATCCCTGCCTTCAATATTCGTGCGAACGGTTATCATTCGTTTACTTCCGTAATGATAAATATTCGTTTGACCTTCCATAAAACCAATGTCTGCTAATTGATTCATCGGAATCAAATTTCCTGAAGCAGACGTTACTAATAAACTTTTTAAAGCGTCGATGTTGTCTCTATATTGCGGAAGATATCTCACCACGATATCATATCGTTTTGTTCCATCGTATATTTCGGAGATGGTTTTACCCCCAATGGCAGCTTCAATCATATTCTGAATATCCGAGATGTTTATCCCAAAGCGTGCGGCATTCTCTCGATTTATCTTGACTGCTATCTGTTCTTGGGGTCCTTCTTGTTCAATATTCACAGATTCACTTCCTTTCATGTTCCGAACGATATTCGCAATGCTATCTGCCTTCTGTCGCATCATGTTTAAATCCTCGCCAACAATAGAAACAGCTAAATCCGCAGCTGAGCCTGTTACGATTTCCATCACTTGATCGATAATTGGCTGACCACTGGAGAAACTAACGCTTGGTAGTGCTTGGGATAGATCAGTTTTAATATTATTTACTAAGATAGTTTTAGCAATGGTATCACTCCACAGCTTATAGTCTTTTAAGCCCACTAAAATTTCATTTCTATTGGCAGGAAACGGGTCAGTACCATCATCATTACGACCCGTTTGGGTAATAACAAAAGCAATCTGCGGATATTTAGCGATTGTTTTTCTAATAAGTGGAGCGTATTTGGCATTCTCTTGAATATTAATACCAGATGGGAAGTTGCCACGGAGAAATATAGAGCCTTCGTCGAGAGAGGGGAGGAATTCTGATCCTAATTTTGCTCCAGCTAAGATAAAAATTGCTACCACCGAAAAACCAACAATAACGGTAAGTTTATATTTTCCCATAAATTGCTGTAATGTTTTACCGTAAGCATTCTCCATAAAATCCAATATCCGGTTACGGCGCTCCTTTAAAGGTTTATCAGGGTTGTTGAGCGCTTTGTGGTAAACAAAGGAAATTAAAACGGGAATGATTGTTAACGCGGCAATCATAGATCCTATAACTGCAAAGGCCAGCGTTAATGCCATGGGTGAAAATAGCTTACCCTCTACACGTGTCATTAATAAAATAGGCATATAAGCCAATATAATGATGGTTACGGAAAAGAAGATCTCGCGACCTACTTCCTGAGCGGATAACAAAGTGATTTTAATAATCCCTTCACTTTTCTCTTCCTTAGTTGCACTTCGATATCTTCGAATAAGATGTTCTACCATGACACATGCGCCATCTACTATAATTCCAAAGTCGATGGCTCCTAACGACAACAAGTTCGCCGGAATACCGGTTAATCGCATCAATATAAATGCAAAGAGCAAGGAAAAAGGAATGGTCAATGCCACTACCAACGCGCTACGAACACTCCCGAGAAAAAAGATTAAGAGGATGATGACAATGCTTACACCTTCAAAGAGCGTATGCGCAACTGTTTCCAAAGAATGGTTTATAAGGAAGCTCCTGTCGTAAAGCGGGCGGATTTTTACACCCTCGGGCAAATCATGATCCTGAACATCCTGTATGCGCTGTTTTAATTGCGCTAAGGCATCACTTGGGTTTTCATACCTACGCAATAAAACCACTCCCTCCACACCATTATTAACATCTATACTGTCGGCCGTAACAGTATAACCCAACACACCATTTGGTGGTGGTGGACCCACCTCAACGTTCGCCACATCCCTAACAAATATAGGCATGCCATTTACCGACTTCAGTACTATGTTAAGTATATCATTTTCCGATTTTATAGCTCCAAGTCCGCGAACAGCAAAACCCTGCCCACCACGATTTATGATATTTCCCCCAGTATTTTGATTATTATTATCAACAGCTGTTTCGATATCAGCAATACTCAGGCTGTATTTGCGTAACTTCTCAGGCGAAGCAAAAATATGATATTGCTTCATTGGTCCACCGAATGTTGTCACATCTGCAATTCCAGGGGTCTGTAAAAGTGCTGGTTTAATCACCCAATCTTGTAGATCACGTAGTTGAGTGGGGGTGAAGCTTGGTGGTGCTTCCACTACATAGCGCATAATTTCACCGACAGCCGTTGATAGTGGCGCTAATTCGGGAGAAACCCCATCGGGAAGTTCTACGGATGATAAACGCTCTAATACCTGCTGACGGGCAAAATAATCGTCTGTACCGTCTTTAAAGGTTAACTGTACAACACTTAAACCAAAAATAGTACGGCTTCTACGATCCAATACATTTGGCGTATTTTGTAAAGCTCTTTCTATTGGAACAGTAACCTGTTGTTCTACTTCTTCGGCGGCGCGACCAGGGAAAGGCGCAACTACAATTACATTTGTATCTGCAATATCAGGATAGGCTTCAATTTTCAGTTGCGTAAAGCAATAGTATCCTACCGCCATTAAAAGAATACCGATGGCAACAACTGTCCAACGATTTTTTAATGAGAATATTAATAAATTCCTTATCATTGTTTTTCCTATTTATTTTGCTGATTATCAGTAGCAAGATTATGTTAGTTGTGAGTTATCAGTTACGAGTTGTGAGTATCAAGACATATTCAACTACTCTCTACTTGACTACTCAACTATTTCCCTACTCAACTACTTAACTAATCCACCCATTCTCTTACCTCATGTACCACGATGTAACCTGCTTTGGTAACGGTTCTGAAGGCTTTTAATACTTCGTTTACTTTGTCATTTTCATCGATAAAGGTGATAAGAAGTGGTACCTCATCGAAACTAAATAAATCGTTAGGCCTATTGAGATGATGTCCGTTTATATATCCAAGGCTTCCGTTAAAAGCGGTGGCCCCTTTAATGCGATGTTTTATTAGAAACTGCATAATGAATTCATAAAGCGGCTGGCTGTGCATGAATTCGTTCTTGTCGATAAATATCTGTACCTGTAACATGTTTGTGTGATTTTTACTTCGGCTTGAGCTCTCGGTGATTCAGGCCATTTTTTTTTGAACCATTAACTTAGTAGCCAAATGACAATCCTTTTAATTGAATTGCTCCTGTAGTGACAACCTGATCTTTTGGTTTTAATCCATCTAGAATAACCAGGCGTTCACCTATCTGTTGTCCGGTATGGATTTGTTTCCGTTCAAATTGGCCATCGCCTTTTTTAATAAAAACATAGTCTTTCCCATCAACCGTAATGAGTGATTCTTTTCCTATAGTAATATTGTCGCCGGTATTTTTTAGGTCGAAAGAAGCCTGTGCAAACATACCCGCTTTTAACAGCTCACTGTTTCCCAAAATACTGACGCGGAGCTTGATCATTCTGGTAATATTGTCGACTACATCCGCGACGTCTTCTACTACACCTGTGAAGGTTTTATTCGGGTATGCAGAGAAAGTAATGTTACATTTAGCCCCCTCATGAATATTACTGATTTGATTTTCAGGAATATCGCATATTACATAGGCCTTACCAACGGGTGCTCTGCGAAGTGCTTCCGGGTTAAATCCTCCTTGCTTTAAATCAGCCTCATGTTGTATAAGTGCAGCTTTTTCATTTGCAAGGTTACTTTTTTCTGAAGCAAGAGCTGTTTGTGCTTCCAATACGTCTCTACCAGTGGCTGCACCATGATTAAGTAAATCGGATGCTCTTTCCAATTCGATTTCTTTTTGTTTGATATTTATCTGTTGAATTTGATGGATATTCGTTTGATGTTGAGCCAGCGCAGTATAACTACTCGCCAAATCAGGATTATCAAATAATACCACGTTTTGCGAAGCTCCGGCAACGGAAGCAACAACAGTAGCGGCAATTTTTCCGGGAGCGGTATAGGAAGCTGATAACGCACCGTCGCTTACCTTATCCGTTTTAAAGAAACTCTTCATGGCATTATCTTTAAAAATAATCTGCTGTCCGCCATTGTTTATTATTGGCGCCTCGACTTTAGTGGAGGTATCGGCCTGATGAGAGGTACAACTTACCCCTAGTAGGGATGTGCACAATAAAAAAATATATGATTTCATTAGAAATTGATTGTTAAACATTAAATGGACAATTCATTTTAATTAATAGCGACCTACTGAACCAGTTGTGTAATCAACCCGGTAGCATAGAGCAATTGGATATAGCTTTGTCGATAAGATTGGAGTGCGTCATAGTATTGCTGCTGCGTTTCAAGCCAGCTCCTTTGCGCTTCCAGGAAATCAATAAGGGTGGTGCCACCCCTTAGATATGCATACTTAACGTTGTTTAAAATATGTTCAGACTGCAGCAGTAAACCGTCCGTAAACTTATGTGTATTCTGTTGCTGTGTTAGATAACTTGCATAAGCGGTTGTAACTTCCGACTGTGCCTTGTTTTTAATGGCCTGGTATTGTTGTTCGGATTGGTTTTTAAGAACATATGCTTTTTTTATCTCCCCTTGATTACGTGAAAAAAGAGGGAGATCAAAAGTTAGCGCAAACCCAACGTAATTTATGGTGTTCTGTGGGTTCCACATAAAACCAAATTCAGGTACCGGAACGGCCAAGCTTTTTTGTAAACTAATATTTTTATCGGAAACAGTAATGAGTGATTGTGCCAGTTTGATATCACTTCTATAAGATAAAGCTTTCTGCAGCAAAGTGTCACCATTATTCGCTATCCCTAATACAAATTGATCATTCATGTCTATATCTTCCAATGATTTAGCCCCAACGAGGTAAGAAAGTTCTGTTAATCTATTTTTTAGATCTTGTTCCGCAGATCTTACTTTTAACTCATATTCTTTTGCCAATAACTGGGTACGCATGAAATCCGTTTGTGTAATCACCTGTTTTTCCATGCGAATCGAATTGATGTCGCTGAGCGAATCGACATTACTTTTAGCTATTCGAAGTATATCCAATTGTTTATGAGCAGTATATACTTCCATCCATTTTAATGCAACATCCGCAAATACTTGTCGCTGATTTTCTTGGTAACCTTTTTGAGCAAGATCAATATGCTGATTTGCGAGTTGAATTTTTTTCTGACGTTGACCAGCTAACTGAAAAGGCTTGGTGAGGGTAAACATAACCTGCCTGTTTAAAGGATCCGACCACGTTGTATTCGCGGCAAAATTTTTATTCTGCGCCAACTGAATGGTTTCATTATGGAAAATAGGGTTTGGCCGTAAAGCTGCCGTTGTACTGTCGGCTTGTGCCACATTTATTTGATAAGCTACTGTTTTTAAATCAGGATTTGATTTACTAGCTTGCTTAAGCGCCTCCATAAGCTTTAATTTTTGCGCATAGACGGATGGCAGGAGAAACAAGCTGAACAATAGGCTCATGAAAACAATTTTTTTCATCTGTTTATATTTTGTTTTTTAGCTGTTAGATGGAGCCTTTGATGATTAAGATAATCATTGCCCTGTGCGTTTAATGATTATCTTAATCATGTTGGGTTCATAAATTCATTTTTTAATTCATGACAAAATTGAAAAATGATAAGCTGAACAGCCGTTAGAAAGCCTTTATATTTTTATTAGAAAATCGTTAGAGCGAAGTGAGTGATGAACTATGAATGAAGAACTATGAGTAATGAACTATGAACGAGTAAATGGTTTGATGCTCACAACTCATAACTGGCAACTCACAACTAATGTAATCTTGCTACTTAACTACTTACGTGCGGGAGCATTATTTTAAAGTTTGTACCCACATTTATTGAAGAAGAGACTCTTATCTGACCATGGTGTAGTCCGATAATTTTTTTGCAAAGGGCCATACCAACCCCATATCCTGGGGAATGGATTTTATTTCTTCCGCGATAAAAAGGAGTGAAGATTTTATTGATATCTTCCTCGCTTATACCGACCCCTTTATCAGTAAAACTAAGTATTGTATATTGGTTTTGATAAGATATATATACATCGCAAGCATGGTCGTCGGAAAATTTGCATGCATTATCCATAATATTTGCAAATGCCACCTGTAGGAGATAAGCATTTCCATTCATCATAATAACCTCTTCAATAGCCGGAATTTCGTCAAAATTAATTTTGATATAATAGAGGGGATTTTGCTTTTGGAGCTGTTGTCTTGCATCTAAGAGAACTTCGTCTATCCTGATCGTTCTGAAAGATATCTGCGCTGGGTCATAGCTTGCTTTTGCTAAATCTAATAAGCTATTAGTAAGCTTAGCGAGCGATTGCGCATCCGTTAGCGTTAGTTTTATAATATCTTGATATTGCTGGATACTCCGTTGCTTATTTGTAGATAATTCCAGTTCAGTAATAATTGAAGAAAGAGGAGTACGCAATTCATGCGCTATATTAGAAACAAATTCTTTCTGTGCCGTAAAAGATTTTTCTAATCTATTAAGCATTTCATTAAAGGTAATAGCCAGTTCTGCTAGTTCATCTTTTCCATTACCAATACTTATTCTCGAATCAAGATTGTTGGCCGTTATTTCGTCTACATTTTTTACCATGTTCGATACAGGTTTAAGCGCCTGTTCGGCAGAGAACCTACCAGCAACTATGATTAATAAGATGGAAAGGCAGAAAGCAATAGCAAGGTATTCAAGAATAGTACCCAATTTTTCTTCGCCATATCGATCTATTGCCGCTGCAGTAATTATGTATGATTTATTATCGTGTTCGAGTGTAAATGCGGTGACATTGTATTTGCCGAAATGATATCGAACCTCTTTGTGCAGGGCTATAGAATCGAGAAGTCCTTTTGTTTCTTTAACAATATCTTTATTTTCCGCATCGTGATATACCAGGTGATAATTATGATCGTATATGGCCACTTCCTCATTAACTATTCTCGGCGTGTTATTGGCGTAAATTGTTTGAAGCACTTCAGGTTTGATGTTTAAATCAAATAAGAAGTAAACTTTGGTAATAGCGCGTTGTTTAATTTGGTCATAGAATTCCTCTTTTTGATCATTAGAAAAGGAAATATAAAAAAAGAGCGCGAATACTAATAGGATACCAGCAAAAAGCAATGAATACAATAATGTAAGTTTGGTTCTTATCTTCATTAGAAATATGCTTTTAACTTAACAAGAAAGAATTATGGGATAGTTTTAAAAATAAAGCCCATACCAGGCTTCGTGTGTATATACTTTATATCATAATCCTTATCTATTTTTTTTCGTAGATAATTTATATATACATCAATAAAATTAGTGCCTGTATCAAAAGTGGTATCCCAGACCTTATCGGCTATCTCTACTCGTGGAAGCACCCTGTCTTTATTTCTGATCATATATTCCAGCAGCTTAAATTCTTTTGGGGTTAAACTAATTTCATTTTCGCCCCGTTTAACCGTTTTTGAGTGGAGATTCATTTCTAAATCGCCTACGCGTAGAACAGCAGAAACAATACCCGATGTATTATCTTTTCTTTTTAGCAGTACCTTAATGCGTGCTTCCAACTCCCTAAAATCAAAGGGTTTGACTAAGTAATCGTCTGCGCCGGCATCAAAACCCTCTACTTTATCATCGGTGGTTCCCAACGCCGTTAACATAATGATAGGCAGGTCCGGATTTACCTCCTTGATTTCTCTACATAAATCGATACCATTGAGTTTAGGAAGAATAATATCAGTAATAATAAGATCATATGCGTTTTGAAACGCTAGTTTCTTCCCCAGCAGACCGTCGTATGCGACAGTTACTTTATAACCAGTTTCTTCAAGGCCTCTTTGAATGAGCTGCGCAATACGCGCTTCATCTTCAATTATTAGGATTTTCATATGCGTAAGAATAGACAAATGTAAGTGTTAATAAAAGAAAAATTTAATGTAGAAATGTTTTCAATTAGCCCTAAACAAAAAAAGGCCTCAACCGGGGAGATTGAGGACCTTTACTAACCAATTATAAACCTAAATTATGATAGAACAAAGATAAGTTGATTTACCTGGATTTCCAATATATGCAAGAGACCCAGGTAAGTGTTTATTGTTTTTTACGCTTAAATACAGCTTGTTATGTCTTTTTACTGATAATATTTTGACCGAATTTAATAAGTTCTATGACCCTGTAGCTGATCAGATTCAATTGTCACGGTATAGAAGTAACCAAGTTACCTATTTTAATAGGGACTTTATAGGGAGATAACAGGGACATAACAGGGAGATTATAGGGATATATCCTTGTAATCTCCCTGTTATGTTCGATTGATTATTTATTAAATATTCTGTTAGATATAAAAACTTTACTGACTTTTTGTTAAATTCGTTTCATTATAAACCTATTATTCAAACAAGAAATGGCAATCAATAGAAACGGAGCAAATGGCACCTTTAAAGGCAAAGTAGGAAGTGTTATTGGGTATGAATGGCGTGGAATACCTGTGATAAGAGGACTTCCCAAAAAAAGAACAAAAAAACCTTCAGATAAAGAACTAAGTAACCGTGAGCGCATGCGTATTACGCAAGTTTTTCTTCAGAAGATTAAAAATTTTATTCGTTTGGGTTTTGCCGAGGATGCCAGAATAAAAAACATCTCTGCCTTTAATGCGGCCATCAGCTATAATAAAAAGTATGCTATAGCAGGTGAATATCCTGAACTTACTTTAAATTACAGCGCAGTGTTAGTAGCTAAGGGGAATCTCCTTCCTCCACAGCATCCATTTGTAAAACTTATTGATGATAAACTAATTTTTAGTTGGAAACGTCATATAAACTGCAAGAGACAACGTGTGATGTTGCTGGTTTTTGACGAACATAATACATATGGGCATATGATCTTGGGCGGTGCTTCTCATGACGAGGAGCAAGAAGTAATTTCAATTGAAGGCGAGGACCTTTCATCAGGAACTGTTTTACATAGCTATATAGCCTTCATATCCGATATGCACGATGCGATATCTGATAGCGTATATTGTGGATCGCTTAAAGTGTAAATTATTATCTTTGCTCCCATGATTAATAGAGATGATATTGCTGTGGCCTACCAGCAAATTCAAGATGAAATATGTAAGGGATTGGAAATAGCTGATGGAGGTGCAATCTTTAAAGAAGAAGTCTGGGAAAGGGAAGGTGGAGGCGGTGGACGCACGAGGATTATTGAAAATGGAGATGTAATTGAAAGAGGGGGTGTTAATTTTTCAGCGGTACATGGTAAGCTTCCGGAAAAAATCAAAACAGCTTTTAATGTTAATGAAGATGATTTTTTTGCTACGGGTGTATCTATTGTGATTCATCCAAGTAATCCATGGGTTCCTATTATACATATGAATATACGTTATTTTGAGCTTAATGAGGAGGTGAGGTGGTTTGGGGGAGGCATAGATTTAACACCTCATTACGTTATTCCGGAAGACGCCTCCTTTTTTCATCAGTATTTAAACAATACGTGTACCCTTTACAAGGATAGCTTCTATCAACAGTTTAAAAAATGGGCAGATGATTATTTCTTTATAAAACATAGAAATGAAACCAGAGGAATAGGCGGTATTTTTTATGATCGTTTAAAACCCGATAATACCAATATTAGTTATGAACAGCTGTTTGCCTTTTCAAAAGATGTTGGAAGAAGTTTCCTCCCTATCTATACTGAATTAATTACAAGAAATAGAAAAAAGATCTATACCGAGGCTCATAAACAATGGCAGTTTATGAGACGAAGCCGTTATGTGGAGTTTAATTTAGCGTACGATTCGGGTACTAAATTTGGACTTGAAACGAATGGAAGAATCGAATCTATTCTAATGAGTTTACCACCGCAAGCCAATTGGGTGTATGATTTCCATGCAAAACCCGGTTCAGAAGAAGAAAAAACTTTAAGGCTTTTGAGAAAGGGAGTCGACTGGCTTGATTTCTAATTGAATTAAATTGTGGAACGGCTAATTAACAGGAGAGAGAACCTCTTTTAAAATTGCCAAAAAAATAGGCTATAAAGGGGCGCTTATGGGGTTAAATGCTAATACCCAACACCTATTATTCTATTCCCAAAGATTTTTATTAATTTCGCATGCACTTAAGCGAAATAGTTTATATAACGAACTAAAAAAGTATGGCTGACGAAACAGAAAATGAAGATAATTTGGTTCCGGCGAACGACCGGATTATACCTATAAGTATAGAAGAGGAAATGAAGGCTGCCTACATCGATTATTCGATGTCGGTAATCGTTTCAAGAGCCCTGCCAGATGTGCGTGATGGATTAAAACCGGTGCACCGTAGAGTTTTATATGGGATGCTTGATTTGGGAGTAACGAGTAGTAAACCTTATAAGAAGTCGGCACGTATTGTAGGGGATGTTCTCGGAAAGTATCACCCCCATGGTGATTCTTCTGTTTACGATACCATGGTCAGAATGGCGCAGGACTGGAGTTTGAGGTATCCTTTAGTTGATGGTCAGGGTAACTTTGGCTCAATTGACGGTGATAGCCCAGCGGCCATGCGTTATACAGAAGCGAGGCTGAAAAAGATCGCTGAAGAAATGCTGGCAGACATCAATAAGGATACTATTGATTACCAGCTGAATTTTGATGACTCATTGCAGGAACCTACTGTTCTTCCAACAAAAATCCCTAATTTATTAGTAAATGGTGCATCTGGTATTGCCGTGGGTATGGCAACTAATATGGCACCTCATAATTTAAGTGAGGTGATTGATGGTACCATTGCTTACATTGATAATCGAGATATCGAAATCAGCGAGCTGATGCAGCATGTTAAGGCACCCGATTTTCCAACAGGCGGCGTAATCTATGGGCACGCAGGTGTGCAAGATGCTTTTGAAACGGGTAGGGGACGTGTAGTAATGCGCGCTAAAGCTGAAATTGAAGTTTCAAAAGGAGATAGGGAAACAATTATCGTAACGGAAATACCTTACCAAGTTAATAAGGCTGATATGATTAAGCGTACGGCTGACCTTGTTAACGATAAAAAAATAGAAGGAATTTCTGCTATAAGAGATGAGTCCGACCGCGAAGGGATGCGTATTGTTTATGAAATAAAGCGCGACGCCAATGCTTCTATTGTACTTAATAATCTGTTTAAATACACCTCTTTACAAACTTCATTTAGTGTAAATAATATTGCCCTTGTTCATGGCAGGCCAATGTTATTAAACCTGAAAGACATGATTCACCATTTCGTGGAACATCGTCATGAAGTAATTATCCGTCGTACGAAGTTTGAATTGGCGGAGGCAGAGAAAAGAGCGCATATTCTTGAAGGGTTGCTGATAGCGCTCGATCATCTTGATGAAGTTATTCAGCTTATCCGTGCTTCAGAAACACCAGAAGACGCCCGCATAGGCTTGATGGAGAAATTTGGGTTGTCAGATATACAAGCCCGTGCTATCTTAGATATGACGCTAAGAAGGCTTACCGGACTAGAGCGTGATAAAATTAAGGAAGAGTATGCTGAATTAATGAAAACTATTGAGTACTTGAAATCTATTCTGGCAGATGAAGGTTTAAGGATGAAGATCATTAAAGATGAGCTGTTGGAGGTTAAGGAAAAATATGGTGATGAACGGCGTTCCATCATCGTGCATTCAGCAGAAGATATGCGCATGGAGGACTTTATTGATGATGAAGAAATTGTTATCACTATTTCGCATGAAGGCTACGTTAAGCGCACACCTTTGACCGAATATAGGATACAAGCGAGAGGAGGAAAGGGCTCCTTAGGTTCTACCACAAAAGAAGAAGACTTTACTGAGCATATTATAACTGCTTCAGCTCATAATTATATGCTTTTCTTTACAGAAGCAGGGCGCTGTTTCTGGCTTAGAGCTTTTGAAATTCCAGAAGGTACCCGGACTTCAAGAGGAAGGGCTATCCAGAACATTATTAATATTCCGAAGGAAGAGAAAATCAAGGCTTACATTAAAGTGAAAAATTTAAAAGATCAGGAATATCTGGAGAATAATTTCATCATAATGTGTACAAAGCGCGGCACCATTAAGAAAACCTCGTTGGAAGCTTATTCAAGGCCAAGAGCAAACGGAATCAATGCTATTAACATTAATGAAGGTGATCAGCTCTTGGAAGCTTCTTTAACAAATGGTAGTAGCGAGATTGTTATGGCACTAAAATCAGGTAGAGCCATTCGTTTTAATGAATCTACTGTTAGACCAATGGGTAGAACTGCCACAGGAGTGCGCGGCGTTACCTTAGCTGGAGCCGATGATGAAGTTGTTGGCATGATTAGTGTTGATAATAATGATGTAACCATTCTCGTAGTTTCCGAGAAAGGATACGGGAAACGTACAGATATTGACGATTACCGTGTAACCAATAGAGGGGGAAAAGGAGTTAAAACCTTAAACGTTACTGAAAAAACAGGACAATTGGTTGCCATCAAAGGTGTAACTGATAATGATGACTTGATGATTATTAATCGATCTGGAATCGTTATTCGTATTGCCGTAAGCAAATTACGTACAATGGGAAGGGCTACTCAGGGCGTTCGTTTAATTAATTTAAAAGAAACCGATCAGATTGCTTCTATTACAAAGGTAGAACATGAGGATGAAGTAATAGAAAATCTGGATGATGTGGTTGTAGGTGATGATGCAATTGCGGATGATACGAGTACGTCAGCTGCATCGGATGACAATCAGCCCGAAGACCAGCAAAAAGAAGATGAAGAGAACGATTGATCTATTAGTTATAATTAATTAATCAATGAATAATAGTCATTTTATAAAACAAATCAGCAGCTGTTTGGCCCTCTTCTTTATGTTGGGGGTAACAGCTAGTTATGCTCAATCTAATCTGAAGGAAGGTAACAATAATTTTGCCAGGTACACTAAATCCGGAGATATTAAGGATCTATTGGAGGCGCGGAAATTTGCCGATTTAGCTTATAAAGAAAAAAGGGATTCTGCCGCTTATAACAACACGTTGCTTAGAGGTTTGGTTTACAGTAGCTTAGCTGTTGCTGATTCCAGTAGATCACAAACTTATGTAAAGGATCCTATTGATGAAGCAGAGTTTATGTTGAGTAGGCTTAATGATGATCAATTGAACTATGAAAATGAGGCGCAGATAACCTATTTAAAGAAGCGGTTGGCTAATGCTTATTTAATAAGAGCAAATAGAGCTTTAATTAACAACAGTTATGAGGATGCCTATAAGCTCTTTACAAAGGTTGACTCTTATAGTGATGGTGATAGCGTGAAACATAATTTGGCTTTCATAAGCGAGCAATTAGGTAGGAAAGATGAAGCCATAAAATTTTATAGTGATTTTGTTAAAGATAAGTCGACAGCTAAACCTAACTACATTTTAACACTGGCTAAGCTGCATCTAAATAATGACGACAATAACGCTGCGCAAAATGTGTTATTAAAAGGCCGGGAGTTTTTTCCGACAAACAAAGATATCCTATTTGCGTTATTAAATCTTTACGCGGGAAATGGTGCATATGATGCCATAGTGCCATTAGCTGATGAGGCGTTAGCGCTTGAACCCGGAAGTGTTAACCTCAATTATTTGCTTGGTTTCGCTTACGAGGTAACGGGCGACAGAGAGAAAGCTGAAGTTTTTTTTAAGAAGACTTTAGAATTGGACCCGGATGATTATAACAGTAATTATGAGCTTGGTTTATTATACCTACGTGATTTTGTGAAAGATACTTCGAATCTGGAGAAACAGTATACCGCACAAGAGTATTTACTAAAAGCCAATGAAATCAATCCAAATGCTGTTAATGCCCTAAAATCTTTAGCAGTTTTGTTTGATAAATCTGGCAATAGTGTACAATTGGAAAGAGTAAATAATCAGTTGAATCAAATTAACATTAATTAGAAGACGATGAAACCTTTATAAGCAATAAAAAGCTTATAAAAGTTTTATCACCATTAAACAAATTATTAAAATGAAAATCAAATCAATTTTATTAGCTGCACTGTTATTAGGCTCAACCGGCGCTTTTGCTCAAAAAGGAGAGCTTAATAAGGCGAAAAGTAAATATAGTTCTTTTGCTACTTTAACAGGAGGAGCTGTCGAAAAACTACCTGAACTTGCAATGAAAGAGTTGGGTGAAGCAAAAGAAGCTATTGATAAGGCAGCAGCTCATGAAAAAACAAAGGATCTTCCAGAAACATGGACTTATCTGGCTTTGATTAATTCTGAATATGCTATTATTAACCAAAAGGCAGGAAAGGCTCCTGAGGGAGAAACTTCTTACAAAGCTGCTGGCGAGGCTTTTTTAAAGGCTAAAAGCTTAAATGAAGGCTCAGAAGATGCTGAAATTAAGGGGAATATGGAGCGTGCCGGAAGCTTACTAGCCAATTATGAGATTGGTAACGGTGTGAAAGCATTTGAAACCAATAGTTTTGAAGCGGCTTATACTGCATTTAATAATGGATTAAAGTACATGCCTGGCGATTCAATTTTGACACTTTACGCTGGTATCGCTGCGCAAAACAGTCAAAAATATGATGAAGCGATCGATAAATTTAAGCAGTTGATTCCAAAAAGTGCTGATGCTTATCTAAATTTATCAGATGCCTATTTACGCAAAGGAGATACTACATCAGCTGTTCAATATATTGATGAGGCAGCATCTAAGTTCCCTGACAGCGCTAAAATAGTCAATCAAAAAATTGTGTTGAATATAACTACCGGAAAAAGTGAGAAAGTAATCAGTGATATTGAAGCACAGATGGCAGCGGATCCTAAAAATGGTGATCTTCCTTTTTACTTGGGATATGCATATGAATCAATTAAGCAACCTGAAAAAGCTCTTGCCGCTTATAAAAAAGGAACCGAAGCGAAACCAGACGATGCAAGAAATTATGGAGCAGCTGCAGCGATTATTTTGAATCAGGCAAGAGATGTTTATAATGCAGCGAGTGGAATTCCTACTAATAAAGAAGCTGAATATAAAGCTAAATTGCAAGAGGCTTATACAATAGCTGATACTGCTTTACCCTATTTGCAAAAAGCAACAGAGTTGGATGCAAAATCAAAAGGTTATTGGGAAAATATGCGTTTTTATTATCAGTTAAAAGGTGATGATGCGAAAGCAAAAGAAATTACTGAAAAGATGAATGCACTATAATTTTTTATCACCAACAGATATAGGGGCTGCAATTCTAACGGATTGCAGCCTTTTTTTAGATATATTCATGACCATAATCGGCGGCGACCTATATATTATTAAATGATACCCTCTTTTAGAAGATCATGTAAATGAATTATTCCAAAGTAAGCACCTTCTTTTACAGCTAGTAATTGCGTGATATTATTATTTCGCATCATATCTAAAGCGTGAACGGCTAGTTCTTTATAATCGATAACTTTTGGTTTTTTACCCATGATATCCGATGCCCTTAACTGTTCGATACGTTGATGCTGTTCCAGCATTCTTCTAATATCCCCATCGGTGATAATGCCTGCAATTTTTGAATTGTCTACTACTGCTACAGCCCCCAGTCTATTCTTAGTTATTTCAACCAATACCTCTTTAATTCCTGTGGTTGAGCTTACCTGCGGTTTTGTATTGTGACTAGCTAGATCCTCCACTTTTAAATATAACCTTTTGCCAAGTGCACCACCGGGATGATATTTTGCAAAATCATCGTTAGTAAAAGACCGACACTCCAATAAACAGATCGCTAAGGCATCTCCCATAGCCAATTGAGCCGTAGTACTGGTAGTAGGAGCAAGGTTTAAAGGGCATGCCTCTCTTGTCACCGTAGTGTCCAGTATAAAATCTGCTTGTTCTGCTAAGAATGATTTTGTATTTCCAACCATTGCGACTATCTTTGCGCTGGAATTTTTTAGCAGTGGTACAAGCACCTTAATTTCAGGAGTATCTCCACTTTTAGAAATTGCTATGACAATATCGTCTTGTTGTATCATTCCTAAGTCGCCATGGATAGCGTCGGCCGCATGCATAAAGATGGCCGGTGTGCCGGTTGAATTCATGGTAGCGACAATTTTCTGTGCTATTATGGCACTTTTACCAATTCCGGTTATAATTACTCGTCCTTTTATGTCGAGAATGGCAAAAACAGCATTAATGAATTCGTCGTTGATATTTTTAGTCAAATTTGTGATGGCCTCTGCTTCAAGCTTTAATGCATTAATGGCAATATTTTCAATGTCGGATTTGGTTTTCACGAATATTTTTTATTAATTTTAGTAAGAATTAAGGCAAATTTATGTTATTTTGAGCAGTAAAAAGACATAAGCCTTTCTTTAATTTTTTGGAAGGACAATGGAGATAGAAAAAACATTATTTGACAATTTGCAGAATTTTTTTGGCTTTGATACGTTCAAAGGAGACCAAGAAGCCATTATAACTAATATTCTGCAAAAGAAAGACACATTTGTGATCATGCCGACCGGTGGGGGGAAATCGATATGCTACCAATTGCCGGCATTAATGAGCGAAGGGACTGCTGTTGTAATATCACCACTGATTGCATTAATGAAAAACCAGGTTGATCAGTTGAGAGCTTTTGGGGGGACAGATAGCATAGCACATTTTTTAAATTCATCACTTAATAAAAGCGATATTACCAGGGTAAAGCAAGATGTACTGGATGGTAAAACAAAATTACTTTATGTAGCACCCGAATCTTTAGCAAAAGCCGATAACATTGAGTTTTTAAAACTCATCACGGTTTCTTTCGTAGCAGTAGATGAGGCACATTGTATTTCTGAATGGGGGCATGATTTCAGACCTGAATATAGGAAAATTAGACAAGTAATAAATGGTATTGGAAATGATATACCTATTATAGCTTTAACAGCCACAGCAACTCCAAAGGTACAATCGGACATTCGTAAAAATCTGCAAATGAACGATGCAACCTTATTTAAGTCGTCCTTTAATAGGCCCAATCTATACTATGAAGTAAGGCCGAAAAATAACGTTGTAAAAGAGATTGTTCGTTTTATTAAAAACAATGCTACTAAATCCGGTATCATTTATTGTTTGAGTCGTAAGAAAGTAGAAGAGATAGCAGAAGTTTTGAATATTAATGGCATTAAAGCTTTACCCTATCATGCAGGTTTGGATGCAAAAACACGTGCAGATACGCAGGATAGGTTTTTGATGGAAGATGTTGAAGTAATTGTAGCTACGATTGCTTTTGGTATGGGCATAGATAAGCCAGATGTCAGATATGTTATTCACCATGATATTCCCAAAAGCATGGAAGGATATTATCAGGAAACTGGTAGAGCTGGACGCGATGGCGGAGAAGGTGTTTGTGTAGCCTTCTATTCTGAAAAAGATATAGAAAAGCTTACCAAGTTCATGAAAGATAAGCCTGTTTCGGAAAGAGAAATAGGAACACAGATATTAAAGGAAGTTATTGATTATTCTGAATCCTCAGTTTGTAGACGAAAACAGATTCTTCACTACTTTGGTGAAAATTTCAATGAAACTGGTTGTAATAATATGTGCGACAACTGCAATAGTCATCGCGCACAATTTGACGCGGAAGATTCGTTACATAAAGTATTGAGTTTCATTAAAGAACAGGGAGAAAAATTTGACGATTTTCACATCATAAATGTGATGATTGGTCAGAATAATCAACCTGTATCCTCTTACAAGCACGATATACATCCTTTTTTTGGATCAGGAAAGGAAGAAGGACTTACTTATTGGAAATCATTGCTCCGCCAGTCGGTATTAAATAATTTTCTTTCAAAAGATATAGATAATTATGGGTTATTAAAGCTTACAAGAGGAGGATTGGACTTTATCAATAATCCTTATTCCATTAAATTTTACATGAATAACCCAATGGAAAAAGGAGAGGAGGAAGGGGAAGAAACGCCATCGCACGGTGGGGGAGCCCTTGATACACAATTGCTTCAAATGCTAAAAGATCTGCGTAAGAAGATTGCAAAAGCAAAAGGCTTGCCTCCATTTGTAATATTTCAGGATCCTTCCCTTGAAGAGATGTGTACACATTATCCGATAACAATTGATGAGTTAAAGCAGATTCATGGAGTGGGAGGGGGAAAGGCAGTTAAATTTGGTGGTCAATTTGTTAGTTTAATCAAAACTTATGTTGAAGAAAACGATATTGATAGACCCGTTGACCTCGTAATTAAGGGTACAGCGAACAAGTCTGCTTTGAAAGTTTCCATCATTCAGAACATTGATAGAAAAATCGGATTGGATGATATCGCTTCAGCGAAAGGCATTTCTTATGAAGACATCTTAAGAGAAGTGGAATCTATTGTAAATTCGGGCACTAAATTAAACCTCAATTATTTTATTGATGAAATGATAGATGGCGATCGTCAGGATGAAGTATTTGATTATTTCCGTACTGCAGAAATTGATTCCATCGATAGCGCATTAAAGGACCTAGGTACAGAAGATTACACATTTGAAGAAATTCAGCTTATGCGAATTAAATTCATGTCAGAACTGGGGAATTAAAAGAGCATAGATAATAAAACGTCAAGCAGCAAGATAAAGCCGTTCTAATGTTAATAGGTAGGTTTTTTTCTTGATACTTATGTCTTGATACTTATATCTTTACATCCAAATACTAAAAATATAATGATTATAAATTCTTTAGCTGGAATAAAACATGGCAATTCTAGCAATTTTTTTCTAATGGCTGGGCCATGTGCTATTGAAGGTGAAGAGATCGCTTTACGCATTGCCGACCGTATTGTTCATATAACAGATAAATTAAATATTCCTTATATTTTCAAGGGTTCTTATCGTAAGGCGAATCGTTCCCGTGTTGATTCTTTTACCGGAATTGGAGATGAAAAGGCACTTAAGATACTGCAAGAGGTAAAGAATACCTTTGGCGTTCCAACGGTTACCGATATTCACGAAAGTCATGAAGCCGAAATGGCGGCTCATTATGTAGATGTGTTGCAAATACCTGCTTTCTTGTGCCGACAAACAGAATTATTGGTAGCTGCAGGAAAAACAGGAAAAGTTGTAAACATAAAAAAAGGCCAATTCTTGTCGGCCGAATCTATGCAATTTGCCGTGGATAAGGTAATAGAAACTGGTAATGATAAGGTCATTCTGACAGATAGGGGGAATACTTTTGGATACCAAGATTTAATAGTCGATTTCCGAGGAATTCCAGTAATGAAATCTTTTGATGTTCCGGTGGTGATGGATTGTACACATTCCTTACAGCAACCAAATCAAAGTACAGGGGTGACCGGCGGGAAGCCTGCCCTAATAGAGACAATCGCAAAAGCTGCGATAGCCGTCGGTGCAGACGGTCTTTTTATTGAAACACATCCAGACCCCGCCAATGCTAAATCCGATGGTGCGAACATGTTACATCTGGATTTGCTGGAAGAGCTGCTTGTTAAGCTAACTCGGATAAGAGAGGCCCTTTTATAAAATACCCAGGAGGAATAGAAAATATTAAAAATATTATTGCTGTTGCTGTTGGTTACCCATTGGATTATTATCTAAATATTCAGGAATCAAAAACGGATCACGTCTTTTAACTGCGTTTGTTTGTTCAAAAGACTTTCCGTCTTCGTAACGGATGGAAACATGGACAGAAAGTGACTGATGGCAATTGCCTCGAAAGGTTCCTTTGACGGGAGAGCAATCTTTAAAGCTCCTGCCTATCGCTAATTTAACGTGATAATTCGTTACCCAGGTATTATTTGTAGGATCAATCCCCGCCCAACCAAATTGTGGGATATAGGCTTCAATCCACGCGTGTGTGGCACCCTCACCACGCATATCGGTTTTATTCGGACAGATGTATCCGCTTACATAACGACAAGGGATATTTAGTGTTCTAAGTATTTGTAACATTAAATGAGCGAAATCTTGACATACTCCTGCTTTATGCTGAAGAATTTCATCAATAGTTGTTTCAATGTCCGTGATACCTTGCACATATTTAAAATGTTTAAATATATAACTGCTACATTTTTCAACAGCTTGTGCTACACTTAAGTTGTCTTGCGTAATACTAGTTGCTATTTCATTAATCAGTTGCTGATTTCTTATTTTTTCTGACTTCATTAATTCAATAAGGTACAAGTTTTTAGAAGCCTCTATGCTTAACTGCGTGAAATCACTATGAAAATTCACTTGGATTAAATGTGGGGAGGTGGTTCTAACGGTGAGATGATTTTCTACCACCAACTCCTGGTGGGGATGTAATATCGAGAAAGTGGCTACTTTATTTTTCCAATAATCTGTGTAAATATGCAGGATAGGTGAGTAGCTGATATTTAGATCCTGATTTAGCAATTCTTGTTCTTTACAGATATAAGGGAAAATACGAATCTCGTTTATACTTTCAATCACTGGTTTTTCATAAGTGTATTTAGTGATATGAGTTATTGTGTAGATAGCCATGGCAGAAAGATTTTATTTAATAGGAGAAAAAAAGTAACCTCAATTTTGTATTAAAACTATGTAAATCTTGTTTAAGCTCCTGGAAAAATTGTTTAATATCCGTTTCCATAAGGGATGACGGTTCAGTGAAGCGTATCTTGCTATGGATTCTTCCAAAAGTTCTTAAGAGGTCTGGAACCTCCGGACTGCTGTTTTCTTTAATAAGTATAGCCAACGAACGTTCTATCTGGTTCAATCCATATATCACGGAGTGCGGAAAATCGGCATTAAATATTACCTGTTGAAGTATTTGCAAGTTATGCTTTGAACTTCTATAACCTTTGAGGTATGCTTCATAACCGGCCAATGATAAAAGTAGAAAACGCCAATTGGTAATATCTTGTTCCTTTGATAAGTCGTAATCAAATAATTCACATTGCTTATCAGTGAGGACAAGCGCTTCAATGCTACGCTCAACAAACTTTCCTAATTTCATTACATTCCAACCCGTTCCTCTCTGCATTGTCACATCCGCAACGCCAGCGTACATCATGCTGTGTTTTAAGAATAAATCAATGATTTCTAATGCATCTGAGCTGGCTAATTTAAGCTTTACAAAAGGTCTATTGGTTAAGTGATAGATAGAATTTACTTCCTCCCAAACCTCTCTAGTAATATGATCCTGGATACCTCGTGCGTTTTCACGTGCACGATGAATAATGTTTTTAGTTGAATTCTCATTGCTATTATCCAGCAATAAGTAGTGTAGCGCTGCATAACTATCATTCTCAAAGAGCTCGGCCTTTTCATCCTGCAAATCACTAAAAGCCTGTAGGATAGGTTTCCAATTACCGCTGTTAATGTTTTTATCAAGTGAGTATATATAATGCGTTCTGGCTACACGAAGCATTTCTTCTACACGTTCCATATACCTACTTAACCAGAATAAGGAATCTGCTATTCTACTTAACATATTTAATTACTTGTTGGGTTATCAATGATCCACGTATCTTTACTGCCTCCGCCTTGAGAAGAATTAACTACTAATGAACCTTCTGTTAAGGCTACTCTAGTTAAACCACCAGGCACGAGCTTAATACCTTGAGGACCGTATAGTGCGTAAGGACGGAGGTCCACATGCCGAGGTTGTATTTTGCCGTTAATAAAACAGGGAACGGTACTTAATTGAATAATGGGTTGCGCAACGTAATTCCGTGGATTTTTCTCTATTTCAGCCTTTGCTTTCAGCCAATCACGTTCATTTATTGAGTTTCCCATAATCATTCCATATCCACCCGATTGGTTCGTGTTTTTTATAACCAGGTTGTTGATGTTTGATATAGCGTATTTAAGTGCCTCAGGATCGCTAAGTTGGTATGTAGGTATATTGTTTAGAATAGGTTCCTCATTTAAGTAGTACTTAATCATTTCGGGCACGTAGGCGTATACCGCTTTATCATCTGCTACGCCATTTCCCACGGCATTAACAATGGCAACATTTCCCTTACGATAAGTACTTAATAAGCCAGGAACACCTAACAAACTATCTTGCTTGAAGACCAAGGGATCTAAATACTCGTCATCCACACGGCGATAAATAACATTAACTTGTTTCAATCCCTTTGTGGTTTTCGTATAAACTTTATGGTTATCAACAACCAGATCTCTTCCTTCAACCAAATCTACGCCCATTTGTTTGGCCAAGAAAGTATGCTCGTAATAAGCAGAATTAAATATGCCTGGCGTTAAGATAACGATATATGGATCAGCTATCTGAGAGGCTGCAAGCTCAAGTAAAATTTCATGTAAGAGCATAGGGTAGTGGGTTACGCTTCGCACATTAGAAGTAGAAAGTATATCGGGAAATATCCGTTTGGTTACTTCTCTATTTTCGAGCATATAGCTTACACCTGATGGTGTTCGCAAATTATCTTCTAACACATAAAATTTGCCATCGCTTCCTCTGATTAAATCTATACCCGATATGTGTACATAAATATCATGTGGTACTCGAATGCCATATGCCTCACGTGTATAATGAGGACAGCTAGCAATTAGCTCTAATGGCACAATACCATCATGGAGTATCTGTTGTTCATGGTAAATATCTTTTAGAAATAAGTTTAAAGCTTTTAAGCGTTGTATAATGCCTTTTTCAATTTCGTTCCATTCATCTCCGGTAATTATTCGCGGAATGATGTCGAAGGGAAAAATACGTTCAATACCCTCGTTATTATTATAAACGGTAAATGTAATTCCCTGATTGAGGAATAGCTCACCAGCTAAACGATGCCTATTACTCATGCTATCAACATCCAGATTCTTTAACATCGAAAAGACATGACTGTATTGTTGTCTGATATTTTTTGAATCATACATCTCATCCCATGTATTTTCATGATATATGTATTCATTTAGAAAGTGTTCTTTCGACATATCAGTTGTATTTAATGATTATTTGATAATTTTAAGTAATTTTCGTTGTATTTGCAACAATAAAACATATAATATTTTAAATATTGTTCAATATATGTGTATAAATGTTAAAATACTTTAAATATATAACTTTTTTGACAGATATAATGAATTTTTATGTCTATATATCATGTGTTTTTTTAATTTTTTTAAGTTTAATGTTGGTGTTGTTGAAAAAAATAATATATTTTGTAGGAAATGTTGGAAAATAACTGGCGGATATTTCATTTAAGCCATTAGTCCGCTCAAAAAAGCCAAAAGAATGGCTTTATATAAAATTGCTGCAAAAGTAATACGATTGATAGTCTTCTTATAAGGCTACTATATTATTCTTATAATTTATATTATGTTAAATAGAAATTTTTGAATAGTAATACACTCCTCTTAACGGTTCTATTACTAATAAGCGCATTGAATTGGGATTGCTTTATTTGGCGTTGTAATGACCCATAGCTGAAAGAACAAATAATAAAAGCGTATTCTTTTAATTGCTTATTTTTGGGCCTTTCAAAAAATAAATTTATATGAGAGCAATTGCAGAACTACCACATAAAGATTGTAAGATCAGCATATTTTCAATGAACCAGAAATTCATTATAAAATTTGAACAAGGTGTCTTAGAGCAAACTTATAAAATAGCTGAACTAGACATTACCGATGGTGTTAATGGTGTGTTCCAGTTGCTGGATGATGCATTTATGAAAACGATAGTAGATCGCTTTGCTGCTATGCGAGCTGATTTCAAGGAAACCTATGATCGGCACGAGTTCTAAACGCTTATCGGGTTTTATCTCCTCCTCTTCTCCCCTCCTTTTAAGTTTTATATAAACTAATAAATTAGTTTATATTGTGTGGTGTCTATACTTTTATGATAAATAAATGTGTGTAATGCGTTGTAATATAGCTGTTTATTATTTTATTGAGGATCTTTCGGAATATTATTTGGTCTTTTCAATATATCTACTTGGTGTGTTTGCTTTAAATTGAAACGTAATATTTATATAAAATATATAATATATTTATTTTCAATTACTTAAAGTATGTGCAAAAATAAAATTTGGTGTACTAAATGGGTGAAATAAAATTTGGATCTTGATATAAAATAGACGCCAAAAAGTACATATAGGCCTTTATGTTAATAATTGTATGAAGGGGAAATTATTGGTTCAACAGTTGCCTCACTACTTTGGGGACACCGAGACTGGCTTTCTCGGGGATGTTTAAGATGGTTTTATTTTGCTGGTTAAGTACTTCGGCGGCCGGATCTATCAGGATTCTTTTTGCCTGATAAGATACATAATTTATAAGGGTAGCGGCAGGATAAACTTGTAAGGAGGTGCCTATAATAAGAAAAATGTCTGCTGTTTTACAAACTTCAATAGCCTTCGTCATCATGGGAACAGCCTCTCCAAACCATACAACATGCGGTCTTAATTGCGACCTTTTTTCGCAAAGTTGGCCCATTTTTATTTCGTCGCCCACGATGTTATAGATGAGATTTGAATCTAATGAAGATTGAGATTTGGTAATCAGGCCATGAAGATGAATAATATTCTTTGAACCTGCCCGTTCATGGAGATCGTCAATATTCTGTGTAATCACCACAACATCAAATTTCTCCTCAAGTTGAGCGATCGCCTTATGTGCCGCGTTCGGTTGCGCATTACGGACAGCCTTTCTTCTGATATTGTAGAAATGCTGAACAAGTTCAGGGTCCTTATGCCAAGCCTCGGGGGTTGCTACATCCTCTACTCGGTAGCCTTCCCACAAACCATCTTCACCTCTAAAAGTCTTAAGGCCGCTTTCAGCGGAGATTCCTGCGCCGGTGAAGACTACTATATTCATTATTATTTAGTTGTGAGTTGTCAGTTATGAGTTGCGAGTGTTAAGAAGATAGTTGTTAGTATGAGTAGCAAGACGTAAGTATCAAAATATGAACTACTTTGCCCAATTAACTTTAGTTGATAGACTTGGGAAAGAACGTTTTGCCCATTCAAAGCCACCGTACAAGAGGGCTCCATAAGCCAAGTTGCCTAATAGAAGATTTTTTTCGAAAGGAATGGCTTTGATATAACAATCAGCTAGGCCAGCCAATGTTTGTGGGTATAGCATTCCGCCTAGCCAAACACCAAAATTCGTTATCAGCCAGTGAATAACAACACTTCCGATAGCAGCCAGGAGAACGTTTATTGCTGACACACGTTTTATGAAGCTACCTATCAATACCATTAAAGCAAATGCTGCATAAACCCACACAATGCCTTCATAAAACAAGGTTGTTTTTCCATAATAGCCATAATTAACAATGATGTCCGATAAAAACAATGTCAGTAATGGAGTAAGGTAAGCTGCCCACCTGTTCTTAAAATGCGTGCCAGCAAATAGCGCGATGGCACCCACAGGAGTAAAGTTTGCCCAATCGCCGAATTTACCTACATTCAGAACGCGCAGTATGCCAGCACTTATAATGATTAATACAAGAATCAAGCTTCTAGTATTGATTTTATTTACAGCATTTTCAGTCATAACTAAGATAATTTATATGCAAAGTAAAGAAAAATTTTACAGCCTTGGCGCTAAAAAAATAAATGCTTAACCTAAAAGTATATTACCTTGCGTAAACTACCCACGTGTGGAATAAAGTTACAGATACACATATTCTAATTTTATCAAAGTAGCATAATTGTCTTTTTCAGTTTTGCGTAAATTCTTAGGAATTTTTATTTCAATCATTTTACCGATTTTTTTCCAGTTGATTTTGTCCGTTGACCCTATTATGCTTATTTTTTCAAGTTTCCCGCTCTCCTTTAATGGAATATTTATCACAGCGGGTAATTCCTTTGTGTTCGCTTCATTTAGTATAAAGGCATACACAGTGTTTTCCTCTCTATTTTGTGTGAAATATATGTTTTCTGTAGAGTAAGGCGGCACAGCGTGACTGCCATATATGCCTTCCCCATTTTGTGAAATCCACTTTCCAATTTCCTTTAGTCGTTCATAAGCAGCGGGATCCCAATCGCCAGTTGGTCCAGGAGCTATATTCAATAAATAATTTCCACCTCTCGATACAATTTTGATTAGATTATGCACAATCTCACGTGCAGGCTTATACTGATCATTCGGTACATAGCTAAAAGAGTTGCCCATGGTCATACAAGACTCCCATGGGATATCTAAGGGTTTCTCAGGAATGGTTTGCTCAGGCGTAACATAGTTTTCGTATTCACCTGGAACAGTTCTGTCTACCACGATTATTCCCGGTTGCTTATTTCTAGCCATAGAAGCGATTCTAGGCATATCTATATCCTGTTCCGTCTTTATCCCCCTTTGCCATTCAACTGTTGTATCCACTGTTGCGAGTGGGCGAACCCAACCGCCATCAAGCCATAAGATATCAATTTTACCATAGTCCGTCATTAACTCTTCAATCTGATTAAAAGTAAAATCTTTAAATTTCTGCCATCTATCAGGATATTTCTTCGGATCGTAGTTCACGTTACGATCTTTCGGTGGAAAGTAAGGCCACCAATAAAAAGGTGTATGCCAGTCGGGTTTTGAAAAATAGGCTCCTATTTTGAAGTTATCTTTTCGGAAAGCAGTAAATATCTCTTTTGCTACGTTGGCCCTGGGGTTCTTTGAAAAAGGTGATTTAACATCGGTTATCTTATAATCACTTTGTTTGGTGTCGAACATAGCAAAGCCGTCATGGTGCTTAGTTGTAAATACAACATATTTCATCCCAGCCATTTTTGCTGCTTCAGCCCATTTTTCCGGATTGAATTGTGTTGGGTTAAACTGGGTTTGCAGGTTTTCATAAGCTTTTACATAATCGTAGTAATTTGCTGCATGAGGCCCTTTTCGCTGTGTCCAACCTTCGTCTTCCGGACAAAGGCTCCAGCTTTCAACAATGCCCCATTGACTGTAGGTTCCCCAATGCATAAATAATCCAAATTTGAGCTCACCCCATTCAGCCAAGTTTTTTTGTACTAAGGGGTCTGAGGGTTTAATGTAATTAGCAGATGTATTATGTTCCTGTCCAACAACCGTGTATGTGTTAATTAAAAGGCAGCAGCCTATACTCAATATTAATTTCTTCATAGATCTTTATAAATTACTTTCAATCGCCCCAACCTCTTCCCTATATAAATCGACCGGACCATCCAATAATAATGCAATCACCGTAACATCCTTATCTAGACGATCAGACGGCAGCGGTAAATATACGATGCCGGGGACAGCACTCCAATATAATTTGTTATAGATTTCAGGCGTAATTAAGGTCCCCTCGCCCACTATTCTGGCCCTTTGGATATTATTTTTAAGACCTTTAATGGCGATAGGTCCTGTTGGTTTGCCTTTTACAAACAGATAAAGGGTCTGTTTGTCGGCAGAAAGTGCAGATGAACCCGAAAAATGACCATCAGGAATGCCCTTTCCCGTTTGATACAGGGCTTCTGCATGCTTTTTTATCCAAGACTCTACTGTTTTATTATTAGGTAAAGTATAATCTAATCCGTCAATAGTTAAATTTGTGTTAATGAATGGATTATATCCATCATTTATCGATTTAATAATTCGTTCAACTGGATGGTCATTACCTAAATCGGAAAGGGACAAGCTTTCTAATTGGCGAGGCGATGCTACGCTGTTTATACTTAACTCATCTGTTAAGGTTATACACACTACCGTTACATCTTGATCTTCCAATTGTTTTGGGATTTCAACCGTTAGTGCCTCCCCATCCTTTTTATAAGTCAATTTATCAGGGTGTCCAACAATATATATATTATTAATGCTGTTCTTTAATCCATTTATTGTTAAGCTATTATTATCCTTTTGCTCAAGAAATAAATAAACTTTCTTTTTGTCTTTAGATAGTGCTGTTTTGCCAAAAAAATGACCTGGAGGTAGCCCCTCACGTGTACTATAGATGGCTTCTTGATGTTTTCGCGTCCATCTTCCCAAGCCCTTTAATATAGCAATCTGTTCCTGAGGAATGCTACCGTCGGCCTTTGGTCCGATGTCCAATAGCAAGTTTCCACCCATACTGATACAATCAACCAAAGTTCTGATGATCATGTTAGCAGATTTGTAATTAAGGTCATAGGGCTGGTATCCCCACGAATCATTTGTCGTATAACAGAGCTCCCAATAAGGGTTCGCAGGTTTGGTTACGGGTACACCCTGTTCAGGCGTGTCATAATCACCATGACCAGTTAAACGGGCATTTACAATAATATCTGGATTATACTTTCTCAAATTAGTTAAGATCTTATCCGCCTGCCATTCTTCTGCAGTATGCTCCCAATCACCATCGAACCACAAGAGATCTGGATTGAACGCTTGTGACAATTCGTTTAACTGTTGTTGAAAGTAATGCTGATAGGCTTTCCATCTTTCAGGGTGCTCTTTTAGGGTATATCGCTTGCGGGTGCGGGTAAAGACATCATAATTTGGGTAACTCCAATCAGGTAAGGAAAAATAAATACCTGTCTTTATATCTTTTGCCTTTAAAGCTGTCACAAAAGGACTGATAACATCCTTTTTTGCAGCACTGTTACGGCTGGTTGTTAGTGCATCTTGCGCTTTGCTGTCCCACAAGGCTACTCCGTCATGATGCTTCGACGTAATGACAGCATACTTAGCACCACTTTCAGTAATTAAATCTACCCATTCATTTGCTTGATAGTTATTTGCGGTAAACCCATCAAGCTGTTTCATGTATAGATCATGATTGATATAATTGTTAAAAAAGGACCAAGATTCTGAAATTCCATTGACAGAATAGATGCCCCAGTGTACAAAAATACCTAATTTTGCATCTTTAAACCACTCCATTTTTTTTGCTTCCTGCTGTTTTGAAAGCTGAGCAGCCGCATGAAGATTTAAAAGTAAAGCAAACAGAACAAAACATTTAAGTTGTTTTACCATAAGTGTAGGTTAGATTTTAAAATATTCGATAAAGATAACCTAATATTTCATGAACAAGAACAATTTGGCAAAAAATTGAGTCTTTCAGCCTTTAATAGTATAGTAGTAAGTTTTAAATGTATGATTCACCATTTTTGCCAGGTCGTAATTTGTGCTTTTATTTTAGTGTACTTGCGTTACATTTGTAAACTAAAACGATACTTATGAAAAACTTTACGCTACCATTTTATGTTAAACTGGCTTGTGTCTTACTCAGTATACTGCTTTTAGGATACCTAGCAATTTTAGGGCATACCATTCTAGCACCCTTAATTTTCGGATTTCTTTGCTCGGTACTATTATTGCCGCTTGCAAATTTCTTAGAACGCAAGCTGAGAATGCCACGATCCCTAGCTTCTTTATTAGCATCTGTCGCTCTATTGTTGATTATTGCAGCTGTGTTTACACTTCTTGGAACGCAATTATCAAACTTAGCGAAGGATTTACCAGCATTCAAAAAGCAATTATTAACATCAGCTGCTGACCTTCAGTTATGGATTTCGAATACTTTTCACGTAAATAACAAAGCCCAGATAGACTATATAAACCAGGCAGCATCAAAGTCGTTAAGCACCGGCACCACTATTCTGAGTAAAACGCTGATGTCGCTTTCATCCCTATTCCTTTTGCTTCTATTTTCATTTTTGTATACCTTCTTTATGTTGTTTCATAGACGACTCATAATTAGATTTTTAGTTAGTTTATTTAAAGAAAAACATAGTGTTGTCGTTTACGATATTGTACACCAGATTCAATACATAATAAAGCGGTATATCGTAGGCTTGTTTTTACAGATGACAATCGTAACGATTCTAGCCTGTACAGCTTTTTATTTTATCGGAGTAAAGTATAGTTTTCTTTTAGGACTCATAACGGGAATATTTAATATCATCCCCTATATTGGTATTTTTACAGCCTTGTTACTAACTGTGATTATTACTTTTGCGACCTCTTCTGCCACCCATGTTTTCATTGTTATTATCGCTTTGATAGTCATTCATGCAATCGACAGTAATTATATAATGCCAAAGATTGTTGGATCGAAGGTGCAGATAAATACACTTATTGCTTTGATTGGATTGGTTTTAGGTGAAATGATATGGGGAATTACGGGTATGTTTCTATCCATCCCTATGATCGCTATTATGAAAGTTGTTTTTGATAGGATTCCGGAACTGAAACCTTGGGGCATGTTACTTGGAGAGGAAGAAGGCGATAAAGCTATCACAAAAGAGGAAAAAAAGCTAGAAGAAAGCATAGACGGCCTTGAATAAACAAGACGTCACCTCATTCCTAATCGTTAACGTGATGTCATTTTCAATATTAAGAGGTTACTTGAAAAACTTATTTTATAAGTTGTCGTTTTTATACGTAACAATAAATTGATGAATGTATTATGGCAAATAAAAGAAAGTTAGGTTTATCGGATTTAGAAGTATCTCCCATTACCTTTGGTGGGAATGTGTTTGGTTGGACATTAAATGAACAGGAATCATTTAACATCTTAGATGCGTTGATTGATAATGGATTCAATTTTATAGATACCGCAGATGTATATTCGAAATGGGTTCCTGGTAATAAAGGAGGTGAGTCGGAAACAATTATAGGGAATTGGCTGGCAAAAAGAGGAAAGCGTGACGATGTAATAATCGCCACAAAACTTGGCGCTGAAATGAGTGAAAATAAGAAGGGCCTGAAAGCTGCTTATGTTAAATCTGCCATTGAAACGTCTCTTCAGCGGTTGAAAACAGATTATGTAGATCTTTATCAAACGCATTATGATGACGAAGATACACCAGTTGGTGAAACTATTCAGGCATTAAATGATCTTATCAAGGAAGGGAAAGTACGCTATATTGGCGCTTCTAACTATAAGGCTGAACGTGTATACGAATCGAATGAGTTTGCAAGAAAGAACAATCTGCAACCCTATATAAGCTTGCAACCCCTCTATAATCTTTTCGATCGTGAGCATTTCGAAAAAGAATATCTTCCATTAGTGCAAGATGAGAATTTAGCGGTACTAAATTATTACGCTTTAGCAAGCGGCTTTTTAAGTGGGAAATATAGAAGCGAATCCGACTTGAATAAAAGCCCACGCGGCGAGGGAATAAAGAAATATTTGAATGACCGTGGTTACCGTATCTTGACAGTAATGGACGAAATAGCCGCTAATAAAAATATTGCCCCTGCGCAAATTGCTATTGCCTGGCTTTTGCATAAACCATTCATTACGGCACCTATTGCCAGCGCGACCAATCAAAAACAATTAGATGATTTATTAAAAGCTACTGAAATAAAACTTTCTGATGAAGAGGTACGTTTATTGGATCGTGCGAGTGAATGGTAGCTATTAATAATAGTCGAGAAGCTAAAGAAGAGCGATGTTTTTAATATCGCTCTTCCTTTTACGTCATTATTTATAACTCCTTGATATATGCATGAAAGCGTGCGATGGCTTCCTTCTTTTCTGCAGTTAACATAAAATCTATCGAATGATTTAAATAATGGGCAATATCGAAATCGTCACGTTTCGGTAATTCATTGATAACTTTATCACGATTATCTAAACCAAATTTCATTGCCTGATTAAATTCAGTGATGAATGTTTGCGGTAAATGTTTATTAGCGGCCCATACTGCAAAAGCGAAGGGTAAGCCCGTAAAATTCATCCACTCCTCTCCCATATCATATGCAAATGGATAATGACCTTTCTTACCAAAGGTTCTATCTCCAATTTCAACAAAGGCATCTGCTTCGTTACTATCTACTAATTCAACTGATTGTTTCCAGTAATTTTTCAGTAACACCCTTGCTAGATTATTAGATGTGCGTGATTGTAAGTCCAATCGAAGGGTCTTGATTTCTTGAACAGGTTTGTTGCTGAAAATAAAGACCGAGTTTACTGCTCCCGTAGCGCCGATGCAATAATCACTTATGATTTGATAGTCCGGAATATGAAGCAGGGCAGCTACTGGAACCAATCCTACGTCTACAGTATTGTCGATTAGCTTTTGCGCGCATGTACTCGGGATATCCAGACTGAGATCAATATTATCTAAAAGTGATGTGTTTTTTATACCGTAAATAAAGGGTGTAGTATTGGTGTAAGAAACTGCGGAAACTTTAATTTTATTCATGTATTTTACTATTGCCAATTTAAACCTTATCCTACACGTTCTAATTCAACAAGGTGATTGATATTATAATGATCTTCGATATGGAACAAGCCCTTTTCATACGAAACAATGTATAAGGCAGTATTCATATGTGGAAAATCATCCATCTCTGATAATGGTTTATTGGTAAGTAAACATAATAAAATGCGCATAGCCCTTCCATGCATACATATTAATATTTTTCGATCCTCTTCTTTTGAAACGATGTGATCGATAGCCTCTTTTTGACGTTCTTGAACTTGAATAGGGCTTTCTCCACCATCAACACTTATGTTCAAATCGCCTTCACTCCATTTTTTGGTGATAGCATTAAAACCTGTTAATAGTTTATCACTTTGCTCTTGGCCTTCATAAATGCCCCAACTTATCTCATCCAGCCCTGCTAATTGTTCCCAAGGCAATCCATCATTCACGAAATTCGCTACCGTTTGATGTGTCCTTAATAAGGTAGAAGTATAAACTCTATCAAAATCAACCCCTTTATATGCCTCATAAAAAGCATGCGCCTGTTTTTGTCCCAATTCGTTCAATGGCGAGTTAACGCCTTTTCCTTGTACAATTCCTTTTTTATTTAAATCCGTTTCGCCGTGTCTAATGATATAAAGTAGTTTTTTCAAAGTATGTTATTTTATGTAAGGGTTTTAATTTAGCACCGGTAAGCTGTAGTAATTTGCTTTTTTGCCGTCTTTTTCTTCAAAAGCAACTTCGTTATAGTCGGTTACCACATTATAAAGCGTGTCGCGCTCTATTGGGTGTCTTCCTACTTGTTTGATAAGTTCTACTAACTGCTGGGTACTCATTGCGGGGGTTTGCTCTTCCGCACCTGCCATTGAATAGATCTTAGTAGTATCGTCCAAGGTACCGTCTATATCGTCGACTCCAAAACTCAAAGAAAGCTGAGCGGTATCTCTACTGATCATAGCCCAGTAAGCTTTAATATGCTGAAAGTTATCAAGATATATTCTGGCAATAGCATAGTTTCGTAAGTCTTCTATGACAGTTGATTCAGGAACATGCGACATCTGGTTGTCCTTATTTCTGAATTTAAGGGGGATAAATGTTTGAAAACCACCTGTTTTATCCTGCAAGGCACGAAGTCTTTCCATGTGGTCTACCCGGTGGTGATATTCCTCTATGTGCCCATAAAGCATCGTTGCATTGGAATGCATACCCAACTTATGCCATTCTTCGTGTATGGCCAGCCATTGTTCTGCATTACACTTATCATTGGCTATCTGTTCTCGTATCTCCGGTGCAAAGATCTCTGCCCCTCCGCCAGGCATTGATTCCAACCCAGCCTCCTTCATCATGCGCATACCGGTAGCGTAGTCAACCTTCGCTTTTTTAAATATGTAATGATATTCAACAGGGGTTAAGGCTTTAACATGCAAATTCGGTCGATGTTTTTTTATCGCAGAAAAAAGATCCATATAGAATTGCATATTGTATTGAGGCAATACACCTCCAACGATATGAACCTCTGTTATGGGCTCGTTATCATATTTTTTAACTAATTCAAGCATCTCATCCATGGTGGCCTCCCACCCTTCAGACCGCTCTTTTATTAGACGGGAGTAAGAACAGAATTTGCAATCATAAACACAAAGATTTGTCGGTTCTATATGGAAATTGCGATTAAAATAGGTGAAATTTCCATTTTTCTTTTCTCTAATATAATTAGCCAATACGCCAAGATAACCCAACTCACCTTTTTTATATAAGGTTACCCCTTCTTCAAAAGTAATTCTTTGATTATTAAATACTTTTAAGGCTATAGCTTTTAAATCTGTGTCAAGGTGGGGATCTTCTATTACTAAATTCAACCTATTTACTGCTTCCATACGCGAATATCTTATCAGCAAATGTACAAAAACTGACTAAAAACAATTATCAATTATATGTAAGAAATATATAGAAGGATCGGTGCATGTCTATTTAAAAATAATTTTAATAAAAAATCAAGACTTAAAACAATCTGGAGATGTATTTGTTCCTACTATATCAATTGAGGGTGCTCCTGCGCGCAATTATTGTTTTACTAATCTAATTAAGGATATGGATAATTTGAAGGCCGAACCTATCATCATTAGGAAGCTATCGCAAGCTAATTCTGAGATATTCACAAATATCTACACACGACCAGATTTGTTCTGGAAAATTAATGTTGACGACAATTCTGACAAGGAATCTGCCGAGGAATTTACTAAAAGGATGTTGTGGATGTGTAAATACATTTATACCATCCGTTTAAAACATGATCCGGATACGGTTTTAGGTTCTTGTGTTTTGTATAACTGGAACAAAAAAACGAAAGAAATTTATTTTGGAGGAGCACTTGATCCGAAGTATTGGGGTATGGGAATAATGCCGAGTGCATTTAATCAAATGGTAGAAATGGCTAAATATTGTATTGGTGCGTCTTTTATTAAAATTCGCATCAGTGATGATAATAAACCAGCGAGTCGAATGGTAGAAAAACTGGGTTTTTTTAATGCTTTTAAAGACAACGGACTGGTTACTTATACCCGGCCTGTAGACCTACCTGCTTCCACTGCCAAACTTATAAATAAGGGCAAGGGCTTTCAGCAGGCGATCTGATTAGTTGTTAGTTATTGGTTGTGAGTTGTTAGTTATTGGTTGTTAGTTGCTAGTGGTGAGTTACGAGTTGTGAGTTTGGTCAGTAGCAAGACGCAAGTAGCAAGACAGTTATATTCACAATAAACCTATTTATTTGTTCAAGTATTTAGCTACTCAACTCACGACCAAACTACTTAACGATAAGCCAAAACAAAAAATATTTGGCGCTATTGAAATAAAGCGTATATTTGCGGCATACATTTAACAATGTATTGATCAATTCCTCTTAAAAAGAGTCTTGATTTATAAAGAAGTGGCGAGAGACCGGCTCTAAGACCCACTGGCAACCATCCATAATTTGTGGAAAAGGTGCCAAATCCTGTCCCAGATTAGTGGGAGCATATAAATGACAAAAGACAATGAAACCAACATTAACTAGCAATCCATTGAATTCAGCTGTCAAGATAACAAAATCTTCAGCGGAACGGCCATTTGGTAATTCAAAAAGAAATTTACAGACTACTTTTTCTTGTTGTATGTGCATGTGTTGCTAGGTTAAGGTTTTTCTATTTTTTGCAAAAACCTGCCTTTCTTAAGTGTACTTTTATGTGCGCTTCTTAACAAAAATGTTCATCCTAATAAGAAAAAACTTATGTCACAAGAAAACTTACATTTTGAAACCTTACAGATTCATGCGGGCCAGGAGGTTGATTCAGCAACCAATTCCCGTGCAGTTCCTATTTACCAAACTACTTCTTATGTTTTCAATAACTCTGAGCACGGTGCCAATCTGTTTGCTTTAAAAGAATTTGGTAATATCTATACCCGGATCATGAATCCCACTACTGACGTATTCGAGAAGAGAATAGCGGCGTTAGAAGGAGGTGTAGCCGCTGTTGCTGTTGCATCAGGACAGGCAGCTCAATTTATTGCGATCACAAATATCCTGGAAAGTGGCGATAATTTTGTTTCTGGAGCAAACTTATATGGCGGCACCTATAATCAATTTAAGGTATCGTTTAAAAGATTGGGTATTGAAGCACGTTTTGCAAAAAATGATAGTGCAGAGAACATAGAAGCGCTAATTGATAATAAAACGAAAGCTATATTTCTTGAAACCATCGGAAACCCCAGTTTTAATATCCCTGATTTTGATGCTGTGGCTAAAGTGGCCCAAAAGCATAATATTCCTTTAATAGTTGATAACACTTTTGGAGCTGGAGGTTATCTTTTCAGACCTTTTGACCATGGTGCTAATGTAGTGGTAGAATCGGCGACAAAATGGATTGGTGGCCATGGAACCAGTATTGGAGGTGTTATTGTCGACGGAGGAAATTACGATTGGGGCAATGGTAAATTCAAGCAATTTAGTGAGCCTTCTGAAGGATACCACGGTTTAGTATTTAAAGACGTGTTTGGCGTTGGTGGTCCGTTTGGCAATATACAATTTGCTATTCGTGCACGTGTGGAAGGTCTTCGTGACTTTGGCCCAGCGCTCTCCCCTTTCAATTCTTTTTTATTGATACAAGGTCTAGAGACGCTTTCTTTACGCGTTCAACGGCATGTTGACAATGCTTTGGAATTGGCAAAGTGGCTTCAAAAACATCCACAGGTACAATTGGTGAATTATCCAGGATTAGAAGACAGCCCTACACACGAACAGGCAAAGAAATATTTAAAAAACGGTTTTGGTGCAGTGTTATCGTTTGAAGTGAAAGGAGAAAAAGAAAATGCAACCAAGCTCGTGGATAGCTTGAAATTGATTAGCCACCTTGCCAATGTAGGCGATACAAAGACACTTATTATACAGCCAGCAGCCACAACACATCAGCAATTGAGCGACGAAGAGCAAGCTGCCGCCGGTGTAACACCTACTCTACTAAGAATTTCAGTTGGTTTAGAGCATATTCAGGATATTAAGGCCGACTTACAACAAGCTTTTGAGAAGATAATATAATTTAAAGTGCTAACCCCACTTACGTACATATATGAGCATCCATACATTTAACTATAATAAAACCTTTAAATTAGAGAGCGGGAAACGGCTTAAGGGGCTGAATATCGCCTATCATACCTACGGAAGATTAAACACCCGGAAGGATAATGTGATATGGGTATGTCATGCACTAACGGCCAATGCCGATGTGTTCGACTGGTGGCCCGGTTTATTCGGTGAAAAAGATCTATTTAATCCACATGAGCATTTTATAGTTTGTGCCAACATTATTGGATCTCATTATGGAACCACTAGTCCGCTTAGTATTAATCCAGCTACAGGATTACCTTATTATTTAGCTTTTCCTACATTTTCCATTCGAGATCTCGCTGTGGCACATGAGCTTCTGGCTGAACATTTAGGCATTCATAAAATTAAAGTACTTACTGGAGGATCATTAGGCGGTCAACAGGCGATGGAATGGGCCATTATGCATCCAGAACGAATGGAAAACCTCATTTTGCTGGCCACAAATGCACAGCATTCTCCATGGGGAGTGGCCTTTAACGAGAGTCAACGCCTCGCGATAAGTGCTGATAGGACCTTTTATGCTAATAAACCTAATGGAGGTGCTAAAGGATTGAAAGTTGCCAGAAGTATTGCCTTGCTTTCTTATAGAACATACGAAACGTATGGTGCTACGCAATTGGAAACATCCGATGAGAAACAGGATGATTTCAAAGCTTCTTCCTATCAGAATTACCAGGGAGAAAAACTTGTAAAGCGATTTAATGCATACAGCTATTGGTTTTTAAGTAAAGCGATGGACGGTCATAATGTAGGACGCGGCAGAAATGGTGCACCTAATGCACTTAAAAAAATTAAAGCCAAAACGTTGGTAATAGGTATTACCAGCGATATACTTTTTCCAGAGGAGGAGCAGAAGTTTTTAACAAAACACATCCCCGGAGCGAAGTTTATTTCAATCGATTCCTTTTATGGTCATGATGGTTTTCTGATTGAAACCAAACAGATAAGTAAGGAGATCTCTTCTTTTTTGAAACAAGTATATCCTAACAAGCAAGCTATCAGTTTACAACCCCTTATTTAATATATAAAGAGAAGAAAGATAAATCAAAGAATGAGTAAAAAACTAACATTAGGACTTTTTGGCTTTGGCGTGGTGGGTCAAGGTCTTTACGATATTATTAAAACTAAAAAACTAAACCTTGAAATCAAGCGTTTTGCTATTAAAAATCCCGAAAAAAAGAGGACGTTACCGCTTGATTTATTTACGACTAAAGCAGACGATCTATTAGATGACCCTGAGATTAACACCATTGTGGAGCTCATAGATGATGCCGAAGCGGCCTTTGAAATTGTATCAAAAGCCTTGAAGACGGGTAAAAATGTGGTGTCGGCCAATAAAAAAATGATTGCTAATCATTTAGAAGAATTGGTAGATATACAACAAGCCTATGGAACCAGCCTTTTATATGAGGGTGCCGTTTGTGGGAGTATTCCAATTATTCGAAACCTGGAAGAATATTATGATAATGAATTATTACACTCTGTAAGTGGCATATTTAACGGTTCCTCAAATTATATCTTATCTAAAATATTCAATGAGCATTTGGATTATGACACGGCTTTAAAGCACGCACAAAATTTAGGTTTTGCAGAGACGGATCCTACATTGGATGTAGGCGGTTTTGATGCTAAATTCAAATTGGCCATCGTTGCTTCCCATGCCTATGGGCTGTATGTTCAACCATCCAACATATTAAATATAGGAATAGATAAGCTTTCTGACTATGATGTTCGTTTTGCCCGTGAGAAAAAATACAAAATCAAGCTCGTTCCTACAGCAAAAGAGATTGGTAATGAACGGGTAATATTATATGTTATTCCGAAATTTGTTACTGAAAAGAGCATTTTATATGCTGTAGAAAATGAATATAACGGTGTAGTGGTGCAGGCTGCATTTGCGGATCAGCAATTCTTTTATGGTAAAGGCGCGGGTGGGCATCCAACGGGCTCTGCTGTTCTTTCTGATATTACTGCCTTGCGTTACGATTACCGTTATGAGTATAAAAAACACTTGGCAGCGACACAATTAGTGCATAGCAATAACCATAAAATCACGGTATATCTTCGATACAATGATGAGGCTGTTATTGAAAAGCTTAATTTTATTAAAGTTTCAGAGCGATTTTATGCCCGTGAATTCAAATATGTAATTGGCGACATCAATTTGGAGTCCTTAATAGCAAATAAAGAACTATTAGCTGCAGACGATAGTTTTGTAGTGGAGGTTGACTGATTGGTTATTAGTTGTTGGTTATTGGTTATTAGCTTTTCGGGTGATACGAACAACGAGTAACGAATAACTAACAACTAAATATGTTGCGCAATCACATATCCGCTGGCCCAGGCCCATTGGAAATTATAGCCGCCGAGCCATCCTGTTACATCTACGCATTCCCCTCCGAAGAAAAGGCCTTTGCATTTTAATGCTTCTAATGACTTAGAAGATAATTCCTCTGTATCAACTCCTCCCCTCATCACCTCAGCTTTGTCGTATCCTTTATCACCCGCAGGTTTAACCTGAAAGTGATGGATTGTTTGATATACCTGCTGTGCCTCAACCTTACTCATAGAAGCTATTTTTTTATCAACGGGCAGATATTTACCTAGCGCATCAGCAAATTTCCTGGTGAAAAGATCTTGCAGAACGTGCAATAAAAGTCGCTTCCCTCCTTTTTGCCGTTCCTCTTTGATAATGGATGTAATATCTTGGTGTGGTAAGAGGTTAATCGTGATCAATTCTCCCGGGCGCCAGTAAGAGGAAATCTGTAAGATAGCAGGGCCACTTAGTCCCCAGTGCGTAAATAATATATTCTCCTCAAAACTGATCTTTTCATTAGAAACCTTACAAAAAACGCTGTTTCCTGCCAGCGCACCAAACCATTCGGCATCCTTTCCTGTAATGGTTAAGGGAACCAGTGCCGGTGCTGTGGGTACAACTTTTAAGTCGAATTGCCTTGCCATCTTGAGCGAGAAATCGCTCGCACCCATTTTGGCGATGGGAAGACCGCCACTGGCCATCACTACTGATCTAGATTGAACAGTTTCTTGTCGATCTAGGTGCCTATAGTGCACATTAAATAACAGGGTCTCCTCTTGAGAAATGGCAGTTACCTCACTGTTCATTAGTAGGTCCTGTCCTAATTCTTTCATTAAACGTTCAAACACGGACACTACATCTTTTGCCTTATTGCTAGTAGGAAATAGTTGACCCAATGTTTTCTCCTGGCCAAAAATACCGTTCGTTTCAAAAAAATTAACGGTATCGTCTACTGTCCACTGGGCAAGTGTGGAAGTACAAAAATGTTCATTCTGAGAGAGAAAGTTAGTAGGACCTGCATACAGATTAGTGTAATTGCAGCGACCACCACCCGATATCAATATTTTAGCCCCCGCTTTATCATTCTTTTCTAATACCAATACCTTTTTTCCAAGATAACCCGCCTGTACCGCACACATTAAACCACAGGCACCACCCCCTACTATGACAGCATCGTATATCATGAAAGATCTATTATTCTCTTTTCTTGTGAACTTTGCTCTCCTAATACTAATAGTTGAATGACGTCTCTTGCCTGTTCAGGTTTTACAATCAACTCTGCCGTTCCATTTATAACATCTCTTATATTTTCATAGTAAGCAGGATAATTACCTTTTTCGCTGGGAACAATCCTTCGGGCATTCGGACCTTCGTTGGTGGTGTTTAATATTCCCCAAATAGTCTCCGGCTCTTGTCCCCAATTTTCAGTGTTGCGCGGTGTTTTCCCTTCCTTCAGCGCTACTTCTTGTGGATCGACTCCCTGTTTTACAAAAGCTCCTTCCGTGCCGTATAAGGCATAACGTGGCGTAGGTTCTTTGATGAGCATACTTCCTTTGAGCGACACCTTCAAATTTGGATAAAGAAGAATTGCCTCAAAGTCGTCAACAGCTCCCACCCCTTCACGCATTTTCCGGAGGTAGGCAAAAATACTTTGCGGTTTTCCAAATAATTGTAGGCTCTGGTCGATCAAATGAGCACCTAGGTCAAAGAAAATACCCGAACCAGGCAGGTCATCTTCCCGCCAAGCGTTCGGTCTTAAATAATTACGAAAACGATCGTAACGAATTTCCAATGTTACAAGCCGACCTAGCTCACCGCTGTTTAGGACTTCTTTTACCGTAAGGTAATCACTGTGCCAGCGTGCACTATGAAAAACTGATAGTATTCTATTTTGTTCTTTAGCTAGGGCGATAAGCTCATCCGCTTCGGCCACGGTATTGGTAAAAGGTTTTTCTACCACAACGTGTTTACCTGCCAAAAGCGCTTGTCTCGTCAGGCTGAAGTGAACGGCATTAGCGGTAGCAATCACCACTAAATCGATCTCCGGATCATTTATAATGTCATCTACCACTGTGCTAATAATAGTATCAGAGTATTTCTCTTGAAGAATAGCCTGTTGTTCTGGTCTGCGGGCGTATACTTTATGAAGACGAAGACCTTGTACTGAAGTGATAAGTGGGGCGTGGAAAACCTGTCCGGCCATCCCAAAGCCAATTAAACCGACATTGATAGATTGCTGCATGGGAGACGAAGATAGGGAATTGAGTGGAAATAAGAAAGCGATGCATTAGCATCGTTTTGATGGTTTATTTAGCTTTGTTCATAAAAAAAGAGTTGTTTCGGGTTAAATGAAACAACTCCTTTTTTGAAAAGACATTGTTATTTCTTTTCGTTAATATTAAAAGCAAATGCTTTAGGACTTACACCAGCATTAAAAGAGCCTCCAAACTGGCTGCTACCATTTTGATATAAAGTGTAAATGTGGAATTTGCCTTTACTGGTATAATCTGACTTCGCGTCACCAATTAACAGTAACCCTCCTGCTGATAATAAAAATCTTATACTGTACGGATTTTCCATATTTGCATCGTTGCCAAAGTTTTGAACTGTTTGGTTGGTTAAATTCATGAGTAGGCAAGTAGCTTTCTCAGAATTGTTGTAGTTACGACTAATCATATACGCCTGCTTTGTTTCTGGGACAACTGCAATATCTTCAGCACCAAAATTCATTGGTGTAATCTGATTATTTGCCGTATTCACGACATATAATTTTGACGGTTTGACTGGTTGACTGCTATAAGTAGGTGCCGCATTTACATATAGTACATTTTGCGTAGTGTCCGCCGCTATAGTTTGAATATTTTCAGCAACAGTAATACTATTTTCAACTGTTAATGAGCTTGCGTTTACAACAGAAATTCGATCATCATAATCACCTCCGTTGCTTGCCTCTCTCCACCCAGAATTAGCTACGTAAATTTTACCACTAATTGCAGTCAATTGTTCAGGAGACCTTCCAACGCTTACGCTATTTACTGAGTAATTTGATGTATCAACTGCTACCAACTTGTTTTCTCCTTGGCTTGTAACGTAAATTTTTCCTCTATAGCTAAGGATACTTCTAGGAAACGATATATTTATAGTTTCTAATTCCGATCTCGATGCGGCATCTAATACTAATAATTTATTTTCATCTGTCACTGCTACGTACAATTTTGTGCCGTAGATAGCAATATCATTTGCACCCTTCCCTATACCTCCTGGGTATACTTCGTCTGTATATTGTGTAGTGCTAAGGCTCAAAAAACCTAAGCCTGAGTTCATATTTGCTCCCTCATTTAATACATAAATACCAATTTCTTCCGGTGTGGGCGGTAAAGGTTCGGGATCATCATTCTTGCTACATGCCCCCAATGTTAAAAGTGCTCCCCCTAATAAGCTTAGGTAAAAATGGTTGAATTTTCTTTTCATTTGAAATTTGTTTGTTTTAAAACGTCATGGCGTCGGCAGCCTCTTACAAAAGAAAATTGAAGTAAAGGTTGATCCATGTCGGTTTCGTTGTTGTTTATAAATGTGAATTTCTTCGTTTGTATTGCTATAACGGCCAGCAGCTATTAAACGCTACTACAAACCTGTATTTTTATTTATTTAGCTACGTAGCCTACATAAAATTCCTTCAAAGATAATATATCCAATGAAAATATGGCACACACATTCTTGCCATGTAGGAAACTATTTTCTATTTTAGTTGCATAAAGCCGCAACCTTATGAGAAAAATACTATTTTTTCTATTTTCCATCTTCTTAATGAAAGCATCTGCCCAACAAGCTGACACTGTTTTTCTGAAAAAACTTATTGAAAGTCATCCTGATCTATTTGACGCTGTTCTAAAAGACCCCGAGCATAAGCAAGTACAATTAATTTATACGCAAATTGATTATGACAAACATAATGCTCCAAAATTTACTAATTATAGTTATCGGTTAGATCCTATACTGTAAAACTTTATACTAGATATTTGCGTGTTATAAAAAATTAATGATCTCGACATAAAAGGTCTTATCAAAGAAATTTCTTTAAAGATTGATAGTGCTTTGGAAAAACAAACGGGTGTAGGTACTAATAGCTCTTGGCCAACAATTTATGGGAGGTATGAATGGTGTCTGAAGGAAAGAGGGCAATTGAAATATTCTTCAATGATATCAAACAGCTCCTAAAGATAAAGTCACTTGCGTTAATTGAAATTTGTTTAATATAACTAGAGCGTTCAATTATTTAAATTGCAAATATCAATTCACCAAGTTTACTTTTTTACCTTAAAAACTATTTTAGAAGTTCAAGTAAATGACGCTTGTGTGGCAATTTGTTTGTGTTTAGTAATTATAATTGTTTAATTATTTTTAATTACTTAAATTATTTTTTATGAAACTAAATTACTTTTTTAGCTTTTCGACGGCAGTTTTTCTTTTACTTTTCTTTTTTCAAGCTTCAGGTCAAACGGTGGCTATCACTTATGTTCGAGATATTACAACGGGAACTGATACTCGAACGTCAGGAATTCCTAGTGCTGTTCGGCAGATTGAATTAAGGGTAAAAGTCAGTGGTGTTAGTAGTCCTGTTAATGTGGCTTCAGCGGCGGCACTTAGTTTTAACGTGGGCAATTCTTCTTATCCAGTTTATTATACTCCAGTGCCTATCACTGGTGAGCCTGCTATCTGGCAAGTTGCTAATTGGGTCAATGAGTCTTCTACACAGGCGTCATTTACGATTTGGGTACCTATCAATACTGTATTTGATTCTGGTGTTATGCCAGTACTTGGAATGAGAATTGGGCAGGGGAGAAAAACTGGAATTTTTGGATCGGCTTTAGAGATCGTCTATGCTACTGGGAGTGTTAGTTTTCCACCTCTTGTTGTCCTCTAACATTTTCGCTAGACTATTTATTTATGTTGTGAGGAATTTAACAAGTTTTCTACTACAATATAGTAGAAAACTTGTTATCTAATAGAAAGAATTATCTTTCTCATTTCAATTCCGTAATATAGTCTGATGTAAACGACATATTTTTATATAAATGCTTGTTATAAATCAATGGTTTGCTTAGAGTAGTACTTTTTCCGTTTCTATTTTTTTTAAACTTATTTTTTGCAATCCACTCGTTTGCCCAAGAGAAAGAAATAATTAAAGGAGTAGTTTTAGACAGTGTGACAAGGCTGCCTGTTTTCGGGGTGAATGTGGTTGTGCAAACTAATGACAGTGTTCCACTTAAAATCACGTCTGATGCCAAAGGCGAATTTTGCTTCTCGTTTTCTAGTACAAATTGCATAAAAAATATCCGACTTTCGCATTTGACCTACGACACAGGACTTCTCAAGAATTTTGTGACAAGAAGGGACCAAAAGTATACTTTCCTATTAGCTCCTAGAATTAAAGAACTAAAAGAGGTTGATATCGAGGATGACGAGCCAATAAGGAGAATAAGGGGGGATACCACCGATTATGAGCTATCTCATATTAAATATAGGAAAAATGCCGATGCCGACGAAACACTTTTTCTTATTCCGGAAATTATGTTAAAAGATGGACGAATTTTTTCTAATGGTGAAGAAGTTGTAAAAATCACTGTAGACGGAAGATCCTTTTTTACGTCCGATCCAATGACGTTATTTAAGCTACTTCCAGCGGATGCAATCAAGAAGATACAACTAATTAACGGTTTAAGTGAAGAAGATATCTTCATGGGATATGATTCAGGCGAAAGGCTAAAGGAAATTAATGTTGTTTTAAAAGATGATATGAAAAATGGGGTGTTTGGAAAACAGATAGCTGGTATTGGATCTTCCAAAACGTATAAAAGCGACACATATTTCAATATGTTCAGAAATGATAAAAGATTTTCAGCTATATTTAATAATAACAATATTAATGAGGAAGCAAATAATTATTCTTCTTTATTACAGTCAAGCTCCCTTTCGGGTCCGGATGTAAGGAAACGATCTTTGAAAATAAACGTCAATGAGAATATTTTTAACTATTTTGATGTCGATTTAGAAACAGCGTTTAAGCAAGATAAGGCAAAAATTGAGACCTATAGGGAAAGGAATTTGTTTTCGATCGAAGGGGCGGAAACCGCAAACAGAGGAAACAATATAGCATTGACAAAAAATAATATAAATACTATTTTATTGAAGCTGAAAAATAGTCAGTCAGCGAAGACAAGGATACTGATAGATCCTAGAATAAACATCTCAAAAATACAACAAACATTGAGTTCCACTTATGACAATTTTATTCTAGATACTCTATCAAGCTCTATTAATAATAATAGTTCAACTGATATTGATAATATAAGCCTAGGAGGTACAGCTATGTTAAGCAGGGTACTTATACCTGGGAAAAATAATCTAGGAGTGGTATTTAATGCCGTTAGAGATATGAGTAATAGCTCCTCAGACAATGAAACTTTTGATGCGTTAAAGCCAGATTTATCAGGAATAGGGAGCTATAGACAAAAATCCAAGACTATAAGGAAAAATATCAACGCTAAAATAGTTTATTCACATCTGTTTAATAAATTCTTGAAGGGCTATTTGGCTTATGAGATCTTGAAATCACATTATACGCTTGTTAACGAATCAGTTAATACTAAGGATTCAACACTCATGGGTTTTAGTATAGATAGTATTCTTTCTAATAATGTGAGGTGGAGACAAAGGACGAATAAAGCTTTTGGAAATCTTAATTTTTCTAACAACCATTTCATGCTGGCAAGTAATATTAGTTTCTTCTCTGACGACTTGGATACTGAGAAAGGTCAAAAAAAAAAATTTAATTACTTAAATTCTGATTTAAATCTAAGTTATGCAATTGCTCCTGATAAAAATTTTAGACTATCCTATACCAGAAGCCATACTATTCCAAATGTACAACAATTGCAGGAGATTATTTCTGTGGAAAATCCTTTAAATATATCCTTAGGTAATGCTACTTTAACCCCAGAAGTTAATGATAAATTGAGTATTAGCTATACATCTCTGAGTAAATCGTCTTCCTTGAGAATGAATTTTGTAAGTGAAATCGATGTTGTAAATAATAAGATAACAAGTTCTATTTTAAATCTTCAAGGTGATTCTGTTATTTCTGAGAGTTTAATACTCCCCAGTGGAAGCCAAATATTTAAATCTGTAAATCTTGGAAGCGGGAAGTCTATTCGTAATTCGATTTCCGCAAATTTTCCTTTTATAAAAAAGGGTTGGCTTTTAGATTTAGAGTTGTCAAATATAATTCGTGACTATCCTTTTTTAATCAATACAATCGAGATGAAAAACCAAATAAATTCAACTAATTTCAAAATTGAACTTGGAAATAGAACAATAAATAGCTCTTCGCTTTCTTATCAGGTAAATGTTGACAAATCTTCTTTTAACTTTGGTAATTCAGAAAATTCGCCTTTTATTATAAACCATCGTCTGTTACTTAATCTTAACTATGACTATGACTTGAACAATAGAATATCGTCAAATATTGAATACAGACAAATTAATGGCGGAACAGAAAACACCAAAACTAGTTTCTTGTTATGGAATATAGGGTTTGAAACTCAAATTGTGAAGAATTTAGCGTTATCGGTATTGGTTTATGATATTTTAAATAACTATCGAAATGAGCGAAGAATATTCAATGAGTTTTATAGTGAAACCCAAAGAACTAATTTTTTGGGTAAATATTTTATGGTAAACCTGAGGTATTCTTTTAGGAAATTTGGTGGTTCTTAGCTGTTTTCAAGAGCTATGTAATCATCGTATTCTACATCTTGTTAACTATTTTAAAGACTCCTCACAATGCTTCCTTATTTCTAAGAGATTTATTAAATTACCTGCACAAAACCGAAATATTATGAGGTCTTTTTTTCTCGTAGTCTTTGCTCTGTCTATGGCAAAATCTTCTGCCCAACAAACTGATACTGTTTTTCTGAAAAAACTTATTGAAAGTCATCCCGACCTATTTGATGCTGTTCTAAAAGACCCCGAGCATAAACAAGTACAATTAATTTATACGCAAATTGATCGCGATAAGCATAATATTCCGCATTTTACTACCTATAGTTATCGATTAAACCCTTCATGGTACTTCTATCCAGCCAGTACGGTAAAGCTTCCTGCAACGATCTTTGCTTTGGAGAAAATCAATGAACTGGATATAAAAGGGCTTAAAAAGGAAACTCCTCTGAAAATTGATAGCGCATGGGAAAAACAAACAAGCGTAATTGCAGATAGTTCCGCTCCCACTGGATTACCCAGCATTGCGCATTATATTAAGAAAATTCTCCTTACCAGTGATAACGATGCTTTTAACCGCTTATTTGAATTCCTCGGAAGAGCGGAAATCAATAAAAAACTTCAAAAAAATGGCGCTACACATAGCCGGATTGTCAATCGCTTAGCGATCGGTGATAAGGGAGAATGGGCAAAGCATACCAATCCCATCACCTTTTATCAGGATGATCAGATCGTCTATCAACAGGATGCACAATATGATCGGGAAGATTATAAAATGGATCTTCAAAATGTGATACGCGGCAGAGCCTATATGGATGCGAAAGATAGTCTTATTCTAAAGCCTTATAGCTTTGAAGGACTCAATGTATATCCGTTGGCTGACCAACAACTGATCATGAAAAAGCTGTTATTTCCGGAAGCGTTTCCAAAGAAGGAACGTTTCCATTTAACAAAGGCCGACTACCAGTTTATTTATTATTATATGTCGCGCTTTCCACACGAGGTTGATTATCCTAAATATGATCCCAATGAGTTTTGGCCTACTTATAGTAAGCTTCTATTCTTTGGTAGGGATAAAGATATCAAACCCAATGGTGCCATCAGGAGCTTTAATAAATATGGTGATTCTTATGGTTTTAATATTGATAATGCCTATATAGTTGATTTCGAGAATGGTGTGGAGTTCCTGTTGGCTGCTGTAGTTCAATCTAATAATAATGAGGTATATAATGATAGTGTTTATGAATACGAAGAAGTTACCTATCCTTTTTTAAAGAATATAGGAAGATTGATATATGAGCATGAATTGAAAAGGGAAAAGAAGGTAAAGCCTGATTTGAGTAAATTTGAGTTTAGTGGAATAGTTAAATAGTTAAGTCGTTGAATAGTTGTGGTGTTGAATCGTTAGATGGTTGATTGTTGGATAGTAGCGACAATCGGAAGAGCAGGAATGTTCCGACATACCATCATATTGAGCGGAATGAAATGGAGCCGAAATATCTCTATGCTTATGAGACCCCTCGACTACGCTCGGGGTGACGAGTCAGGAATGGCTGCTACTACGATGCCTACCAATAACTCGGAGCTCAAACCCAAACTAATAACGAATAACCAATAACTAATAACGAGTAACGAGTAACGAATAACGAATAACGAGTAACGAACAACGAATAACTATTCTTCACAGACTTCACAAGGCATAATCCCATTCTTACAGTTCAGTACATTAAAATCAACATATTCCGAGATGCCTGCAATCCTACCACGTTCGCTATGTTGCCAGATATCCCATGATCTAGAAAGATAGTCGGGTTTCTCGTCACGTTCATAATGGGCAATCCATAAGGGATACTTATCGAAATCGGTTCCTAAAAAATCACGATAAAAAGTTGTATAAGTATATATAATTGGACGTATACCATAGTAATTGTGCAATCTATTTAGACAAGCTTGCAGTCGCTCTCGCATTTTGTTACCATTGATATGTTGCGATTGTTCTATATCCACAACGGGTGCTAAACAACCATCAAGAGAGCCTACTCTTTTAATGAACAGATCGGCTTGTTTTACACCATCCTTGTTGGGATGAAAATAGAGATAAGCTCCCCTTTTCAATCCATATTTTTTAGCTTCCTGCCAATTGAATTTGAATTTTTTATCTGCTCGCATGCCCATGGTGGCGCGCATAAAAACAAAGGAAATATGAATATCGCTGTCCTGTGGCGAGCAAACTTTTTCCCAATCAATTTTTCCCTGGTATTGAGAGATATCGATGCCATGGGTATGAAAACCATTCGGTATTCGAATGCCAAAATGTGTTGTTTTATTTGATAGGTAATGATTGACAATCGCGATGGATATTAGCCCAGTAATACTGATAATCAATAGTATCCACTTCCATTGTGTGTTAGTCGACGTTTTCTTCTTTTTTCTTTTCTTAGTCACAATCTATAGGGAAGCCTTTATCATTCGATCCGCACCATGCATATCTTGTAATAGCAATACCTGTTGAAAGCCTTTCTTTCGCAATAAATCGGCTACTTTGTCGCCGTAGTTCCGATTGATTTCAAAATAGAGCGTTCCATTTTCCTTTAAATGTATTAGTGCGAAGGAAGCGATGGTTTCATAAAATAATAAAGGTGCTTTTTCTTCTACGAAAAGTGCTAAATGGGGTTCGTATTGAAGCACGTTGCTATGCATTGCTTCTTGTTCGCTGGGTGGTATATAAGGTGGATTACTAACGATGATATCAAATTTCATATCGTTCTGAAAGATAAGATCCCATTCTAATATATCTGCCAATAGAAAGTTTACATAAGTGTGCTGATCCTTTGCGTTTTGCTTGGCTATATCTAAAGCTTCTTTGGAAATATCGAGTGCATGTAGATGCGCTTGTTTAAGATGCTTTTTTAAGGTGATAGGTATGCATCCGCTGCCTGTTCCTATATCCATTATTTCTAAGGAGGCACTGGCGATGTTCTGATAATCATTAATAATGAGATCAACCAGTTCTTCTGTTTCGGGTCTTGGAATAAGTACTTTATCCGTCACCTTGAAAGGAATACCCATGAACCAGGCACGCTCAAGGATATACTGGAGAGGCTCCCCTTCTGTCAAACGCTTTAAGATGACATTTATTTGGTCTTCTTTATCTGTCGGAATATCAATATGTTTATGAAATATGTACGTTGCTTTATTATAATTGAGTACATGTTGTATGACCTCAAAAAATAGACTTTCTACTTCTGAAGCATCATATAGCGGTACAAGCTTATTTAAAAACTGATGGTGAATTTCGTGGAGCTGCATATCCTGTTAATGCTGCAAACTTACGAAAATAGTTATTAGTTATCCGTTGTTGGTTATTCGTTGTTGGTATCAAGATGTAAGACGCAAGTATCAAGATTATATAGGCCAAGTAAATTTCCTGTGGTCGCATAGAATAGTCACTTTTGGCTATGCTTGCAATAACTCTCCGTTCTACTTTAAATCCGCCTTAGTCAGCTGCGACTTGCAGGTATATGCACTACCATTATAGCAGCTGTCTACAGCGGGAGTCTTTGCTCCTTTCTTCGGAAGAAAGGAGATGAAAAACTTATGGAAATTTGATTTTATAAATAATGTTGTTGGTTCTGGTTAATCGTTGTTAGTTAACAGTTGCGAGTTTAACTATTGTCAAAAAAACAGGCGCTGTAGCAGAGATAAGATAAAATGTTTAGGTTTGTGGATGCCTAATCACGAAATCTATATGCAACGCGCCATCGAGCTCGCGGAATTGGGAAAAGGATCGGTAAGTCCCAACCCTATGGTTGGGGCAGTTGTGGTACATAATGAAAAAATTATCGGTGAAGGTTGGCATGCCAAATATGGCGAACCTCATGCCGAACCCCGTGCTATTTTAGATGTTTTGAACAGCTTTTCAAACGGGGAAGAGCTTCTCCGGCAATCAACTTTATACGTTACGCTTGAGCCTTGTTCACATCATGGAAAAACGCCTCCTTGTGCTGATTTGATTGTGAAGTACCAAATTCCAAAAGTGGTTATCGCTTGTAGAGACCCTTTTGAAAAGGTGGACGGACAAGGCATTGCTAAATTAAAAGGGGCTGGCATTGAAGTAATTGAAGGTATTCTTGCACAGGAAGCGGCTTTTATGAATAGACGTTTTTTAACCAGGGTAAAGCAGCACCGGCCCTATATTATACTTAAATGGGCACAAACCGCAAATGGTTATTTTGCACCGAAAGATCAGGCACAGCAATGGATATCGGGTATGGCTGCCAAAATGCTAAGTCATAGATGGCGAAGCGAAGAGGACGCCGTATTAGTAGGAACAAATACTGCCAGAATAGATAATCCGCAATTAAATGTGCGCGATTGGAAAGGTAGAAATCCGAAACGGATTGTCATAGATAAGAACCTATCCTTATCGCAAGAATTGCACCTGTTCGATAGACAAGCAGAAACCATTGTCTTTAATGCCAAGAAAACGGAGTGGAACAATTCTCTCAAATACATCGCCTTGGAGAATTTTGATTTATACCTGCCCCAAAACATTTTATTTCAATTACATTTGATGGATATCCAATCATTGATAATTGAAGGTGGCGTAAAAACACTTCAGTTGTTTATTGACGCCGGTTTATGGGACGAAGCACGCGTATTTAAAGCGCCTATTTACTGGGAGAATGGCATAAAAGCTCCCGAGTTGAAGAATATTCCTCAAAAAGAGGAACAAATTGGAAAGGACATACTTACTACTTATTTTAATAATTAATGCTTCTCGTACTGTTAAGTGTTTTATGTAGCGTAACGGTTTCCGTTATCATTAAATTGGCCAGACGTTATTCTGTAAATGTTGTGCAGATGATTGCTTGGAATTATCCTGTAGCAGTACTTTTAAGTTATCATTATCTAAAACCAGATTTAACTTTTTTTTCATTAGCCGAGGCGCCTATAGTGAGTTATATCGTGCTAGGTGTGTTGCTACCCACACTGTTTATTATCATAGCCGCTTCAATACGTTATACCGGAATCGTGCGTACGGAAATAGCGCAACGCTTATCTCTATTCATCCCCTTACTGGCAGCTTTTTTCATTTTTGATGAACATCCGCTGCCACTAAAACTTGTGGGTATCGGAGTAGGTTTTGTGGCGATTATCTGTTCGATTAAATGGCAACACCAAGCAGGCTCACCCATCAAAAATAAAGTTAGCATAAGCAACTGGCTTTATCCCTTATTGGTATTTGTTGGGATGGGAATCATTGATATTTTGTTTAAACACATTGCGCAATATCAAGAAGTTTCCTATAGAACGTCCATATTTATTGTGTTTGTTCTGTGCACGGTACTCTCCTTTTTATACATTGCCTATTTAGCATTTGTAAAGAAAATGCAGTTTTCACTTTCGGGTACTTTATGGGGATTGGTGTTGGGGCTCTTTAATTTTGGTAATATTATTTTTTATATGAAGGCTCATCAAGCTTTACCAGATAATCCTTCAATGGTGTTTTCTGCTATGAATATTGGCGTAATTATCGTAGGTGCTTTGGTGGGTTTGTTCTTATTTAGAGAGAAATTGTCTACCTTAAACAAAGTTGGATTACTCCTGGCGGTTGTTTCCGTGCTCATTATAGGTTTGCTATAATTGGAGTAGAGAAATTTTTATGAATTTATTTGAAGATACTTATAAGACGATCGAGCGACCTTCTGAAGGTCAATTTAAAGATAAAGGAAGCAAATTTATTGCCTATGCATACCCGTTTCGTGATGCTGAAGATTTAAAGCAGCTCATAGCTGATGTAAAGACGTTACACCCGAAGGCCAGACATCATTGCTGGGCATATCGTTTAACTACTGACAGGTCGATATACCGATTAAATGATGATGGTGAACCATCCGGTACGGCTGGCAGACCTATTTTAAATACGCTTTTATCGAATGATCTGACTAACATTTTAGTGGTAGTAGTACGTTATTTTGGCGGAACCTTATTGGGTGTACCTGGATTGATAAATGCCTATAAAACTGCCAGTCAGGAAGCGCTGGCTGAAGCATCTATTGTGGAGCGAACGGTTAATGATGTTTATCAGTTGCACTTCGACTATCCTCAAATGAATGATGTGATGCGTATAATGAAGGAGGATCAGCTAACTGTTTTAAAACAGGATTTTGAAGTAAGTTGTTCGCTAACATTCGAAATTAGGCAGACACAGGTAAATCACACAATAGCCAAGCTAACTAATTTGGAAGGTTTAAGAGTTACTTATTTACGCACTATATAGTCTTATGGCACATACGCTATCGGCAACTGATCTCATTTTGAATCAAGATGGGAGTATTTATCATCTCAACTTATTACCGCATGATATTGCTTCTACAATTATTACGGTAGGAGATCCGGATCGAGTTACGGAAGTAAGTAAATATTTTGATCGGATTGAGCTGAAAAAAGGAAAGCGTGAGTTTATTACCCACACAGGGTACATTGGTAAGAGCAGGATCAGTGTTGTTTCTACAGGAATTGGGACAGACAACATTGATATTGTTATGAATGAGTTGGATGCTTTGGTGAACATAGATCTTGATACCCGTTCAGAAAAAGAAAATGTGACAACATTAAATTTCATTAGGATTGGTACTTCGGGGGCCATACAACCTGATCTTCCCATGGGCTCTTTACTGGCTTCCTCTCATGGAATCGGATTAGACAACTTAATGCACTACTATCAATGTGGCGATAGGCAAGTAGATTCGGGATTAACCGCCTATGTGAACAATTATTTCAAGTCAGATAATTTAATCCCTTATATAGAAGCTTGTTCCAGCGACTTATATTCGAAGATCGCTTTTGACATCCCCACCGGGATTACACTTACTGCTCCCGGTTTTTACGCCCCGCAAGGACGGAATACACGCGCCAAACAAGTATACAATAATCTGTTAACGAAAATGCTCGATTTTCATTATAAGGGGCAGGTAATTACAAATTTAGAAATGGAAACAGCCGGTATTTACGGCCTGGCTAACGCTTTAGGACATCGTGCGCTTTCTATTAATGCTATACTAGCCAGCCGTGTAAACTTCGAGTTTAGTAAGCAGCCAAATAAAATTGTAGAACAGGCGATTCAGCAAGTTTTGGAACGCGTTGTGATGCTTGATGAATGATAAACTATGAATGATGAGTGAATAGCTTGATGCTCGTAACTCATGACTAATGCAATCTTGATACTTGATACTTATGTCTTGATACCAATAACGAATAACCAGCAACGAATAACCAACAGCTAATAATCCACAGGCAGCCGTTTCATAAATTCAGCAACTGGAACGTGATCCAATTTTCTGAAGGGGATTTGCATCTCCAAAAGCTTTTTTATTCGAGATACTTTAAAATCTCTATATTCTCTACGGAGGTGGCACCAAGCAATCATATGCCAGCTAAAAGCGTAAAAGACCAGGCCAATAGGTTCTACTTCCCTACAACTATGCTCACCATTTTCCTTCTCATAGTCGACCTTTAAAATCATTCTTTTTGCAATTGCATTTTGGATATCAGAGAGGTACTCAAAATCATTCGTAAGTCTTGCTGGTATTTGTAGTTTTATATTGTCGTTTAAAAACTCCAATTGCTCTTTTTGCTGGCTTCGCATTACATTTTTAACCTTATTCAATGCAGCAATATAGTGTTTTTGAATAGACCTATCTGCAAAACCATTTAAAAAACGTTCCATTAATATCAGGGCATTTGCCTCTTCATTATTGAAAGAAATAGGCGGTAGAAAGTACCCTTGAACGATAAAATAACCTTTACCTGCTTCAAAACAAATAGGCACCCCTTGTTCATTAATAGCTCTTATATCTCTATATACCGTTCTCGTACTGATTTCAAATTTTTCAGCGATCATTTCTACGCTCACATATTTGCGCGATTGTAGAAGGGTGACTATACCAAATAAGCGATCTATTCTGTTCATGATAAATTGGATGACTAATATAAAAAAATTATGCTTGTAAGTGCTAGATTGGGATATAGCTAGGACGGATGTAGTTATCGCGAGCAATTTATTCTTAGCAACAAATTATTGGCAGGGATCCTAGGAGTCATAAATAAAAATTATTTTTGACGGGTTGATTTGATATTATGATTAAAGCATTAGAAAAAAAACATTACGTGCAAATAATTCAAATATGGGAAAATGCTGTAAGAGCTACCCATGATTTTCTCAAAGAGGAGGATGTTCAGTTTTACAAGCAGAAAATTTTTGATGAGTATTTAGATGCTGTTGATCTTTATGGGTATATTAACCCGAGCGGGACCTTAGTTGGTTTTTTGGGATTATCTCAAGAGGCGATACAGATGCTCTTTATAAATTCCACTGCAAGAGGTTTGGGCGTTGGTAAAAAACTGCTTCATTTTGCAATACAAGAAAAAGGTATAAAATATGTTGATGTAAATGAGCAAAACGAACAAGCTTTGGGATTTTACCAACATATGGGATTTGTGGTAACGGACCGTTCCGCAACAGACGATGCAGGAAAGCCATATCCCGTTTTGAGTATGGTTTTAAAATAGTAAAAGGAGCTGTCTAAAAGGCGTTGTTCCGAACGGAATGACGCTTTTTAAGACAGCCCTTTTTATCAGAATAGAAATCATCAGCCTGAAGCTGATGATTTCTACTGAGCTTCTTTAGCCAACTGTATATTACTGACTAATTTGATTTCTTCTCCTAAGGCTAAGCCGCCTGTTTCTGTTAATGAGTTATATGTCAGGCCAAACTCTTTACGGTTTATTTTTCCAGTAATTTCAAATCCGGCTTTTGTATTTCCGTAAGCGTCTTTTTCAATGCCGCCAAACTCAGCTTTTAATTTAACCGGTTTTGTCACGCCCTTCATCGTTAGATTACCTACTAGTTCAAATTCGTCCTCTCCCACTCTATTCCATTCGGTCGACGAAAAGCTAATTTCAGGATGGCTATCTGCATCAAAAAAATCTCCCGTTTTAAGGTGACCATCGCGATCTGCATTTTTGGTATCAATACTTTTTACATCTATTTTGAAGGTAGCATCTACCTTATCAAAACTCTGGCCTGCTACCGTTGCACTTCCTTCAAATTGATTAAAAGCACCTGTTACAGTAGAGATTACTAGGTGTTTTATTTTAAATTGTACATCTGAATGTACGGGATCCACTATCCATTTTGTTGTTTCCATAAGTACTTGTTTTATTGATTATTGGCCAAATATAACTAGATAAAATTAAAATTAATGTTTAAACATATAAAATGAAATTGTGCTGACTTTTGGTTAGTTCGATAGTTGAGTGGTTAATAGTTGAGTAGTTAAATAGTAGAATTGTTAAATAGTTGGGTGGTTGCGGCGACAACTGCAAGAGCAGAGATGTTCCGACACCTCGTCACACGAGCGGAATAAAATGGAATCGAAATCTCCAATCGCATCAATTGGATGAGACCCCTCGACTACACTCGGGGTGACGAGCTGTTATACAATGATCAACAATTTAGGCAAAACGAACCAATAACCAATAACGAATAACGAATACCCAACACCTAACTTCTTATTTAGAATAATTTTTATTAAGAATTGTATTTTAAAGATTTACTTCTTTTCTTTGCAGAAATTTAGAAGAAGTCCAAATAAAGAAAATGAAACGCATCATCCTCTCCCTTATCCTATCTATTCCATTTTTTTCTTATGCCCAAGAAATATCTCAATTAAAAGGGACAGTGTTAACTTCCGACGGGAAAGCCGCCGAAGGAGTATCCGTTACACTTAAAGGATTAAAAAACGGTGCTTCCACTAACGAAGAAGGAGCATATGAAATTAAAGATGTTCCTTATGGCACCTATATCTTGCGGGCAGCGGCAATTGGCTTAAATACGCAAGAAATATCTGTTACGGTAAATGCGACGACGATATCAGTTCCAGTTGTTACCTTAACAGAGAACGCTGCAACATTGGAGGAAGTAATTGTAAACGGTGTAGGCTCCAATCCATATACACGAAAACGTAGTACATTTGTTTCAAAACTTCCCTTAAACAATCTCGAGAATCCGCAAGTCTATACAACTATTACGAAAGAAATTTTGAAAGATCAGATTGTTACAAATTTTAGTGATGCATTAAAAAACAGTTCTGGTTTAGATAAATTATGGACCGCTACTGGACGAAGTGGCGATGGTGCTGCTTACTATACATTACGTGGCTTTAGTACACAACCCTCTTTAATTAATGGCATAGCTGCTTTAACCAATGGAGATCTAGATCCAGCTAATATTGAGCAGATTGAAGTGGTAAAAGGGCCATCAGGAACGCTCTTTGGTGGAGCATTGGTGAATTTCGGCGGACTGATCAATGTTGTTACAAAACGTCCGATTGATTCCCTTGGCGGTGAAGTAAGCTATACCGTGGGAAGCTTTGACCAACATCGTGTTACAGCTGATATATATGGTCCGCTTACGAAAGACCGGAAACTGTTGGGTAGAGTAAATGCTGCCCATCATAGTCAAAACAGCTTTCAGGATGTTGGATTTCACAAGTCATTTTTCGTTGCTCCTTCTTTAGAATATAGGGCAAACGACCGTTTAACTATTAATTTGGATGCAGAAATTTATCAACATAAAAGTACTAACCCGCTTAGCATTTTCCTGAACCGTTCAAGACCGCTTTTTGCTACCAATCCTAACGAATTACAATTTGATTATAATCGCTCGTATACCAGTAATGATGTAACTGTTAAGACCCCCACCACTAATTTTAGAGGGCAGGTACAATACAAAATTTCTGATAAGTGGACTTCCAGAACAAGTATTAATTATAATAGACGCAAAACAGATGGTTATTATCAATATGTCATGTACTTGGCTGCGGACAATGATAATATACTTAGTCGATATATCACGAATCAGGATGCCTTAAGTCAGGTTATTAATGTGCAGCAGAACTTCAATGGAGATTTCAAGATCGGTGGATTGAGAAATCGTGTTGTGGTTGGCTTAGACTTTTTAAGACAGGTAAATGACAATAATAATTCACCTTATGTGGTGTTCGATCAATTAAATACCGCCATCGATGACCCCAATTACTATAATTTTAATAGACAGGCGGTGGATCAGAAAATTGGTGCCAGTGCGCAGCCTTATTCTTATAACCGTGCTTCTAATAATGTTTACAGCGCTTATGCATCTGATGTTATTAATATCACACAACGATTGATTGCTATGCTAAGTCTGAGAGTTGATCGCTTTCAAAGTCAAGGCACAAAGAATTTAAATACAAATATTACAACAGGTGATTATAGCCAAACAGCTGTTTCACCTAAATTTGGTTTGGTATACCAAGTGGTACCGAACCAGGTATCGTTTTTTGCGAATTACATGAATGGTTTCCGAAATGTAGCACCGGTTACTCAACCGTTGCCCGATATCCCAAATACATTTAAACCACAGCAAGCAAATCAGTTTGAAGGAGGGGTAAAACTAGATGTGTTAGCTAATAGATTAAGCTTAACAGCGAGTTACTATGATATCTCGGTTAAGAATATAACACGTACGGAAGCTATTACACGTGACGATACTACCTATAATATCACCGTGCAAAATGGCACACAATTAAGTCGGGGTTTTGAATTTGATCTAACGGCGCGTCCTGTAGATGGTTTAAATATTGTTTTAGGCTATAGTAATAATTTCAGCAAGCTTACCAATGCAGATGTCAATGTAAATGACAGAAGACCTACAGGTGCCGGACCAAGAGAGCTTTTGAACTACTGGGTAAGCTATAAATTCAATCAAGGTTATTTAAGCGGATTTGGACTTGGCTTTGGTGGAAATTCTGCCAGCAAAAATATTGTTACCAATGATCTTAGAACAGGAACGTTTACGCTTCCCTCCTATACGGTGCTGAATGCTTCTTTATTTTATGACCATAAAAAATTCAGAATTGGCCTAAAAGCAGATAACATAACGGATAAATTATATTTTAAAGGTTGGTCGACATTGGAACCACAAACACCTCGTAGTTTCCTGGCAAACCTAACGTATAAATTTTAATCGGCATGAAGAAGGACAAGCCATCACATAAAAAGAAAACACCCATAAAAAAGGTTATTGGCTTTTTACATCTGTGGCTTGGCCTAATTTCGGGAATTATTGTTTTTATTGTAGCAGTTACCGGATGTCTTTTTGTATTCCAACAAGAGATCAGTAACGTCGTACACCGCGCTAAATTTTCTGTAGCGGTACCTAATAGACCAGCAGTATTGCCAATAAGTGTTCTAAAGGAAAAGGCCGATAAAGCCTTAGGGGCCAATGCAACGTTCATTACCACCTATAAAGATCCAACTAAAGCGTGGGAGTTTATGTGCTATAAAGAAGGGAATCAGGATGCATTAACTTTTTTTGGTACCATCGAAAAGTACGAATCGGCATTTGTAAACCCCTACTCTGGCGAGATAACGGGGCATATTGATTACACCAAGGATTTTTTTGTTATTGTAAAGTATATACACTGGAGCTTATTGTTAAATACGGTTTATGGACAGCCCATAGTAGGCTATGCCACGCTCATATTTGTGATACTGCTCATTACCGGGTTAGTATTGTGGTGGCCTAAAAATCTAAAGAAATCAAATTTCAATAAGAGCTTCAAAATTAAATGGAAAGCAAGCTTTAAGCGAGTGAACTATGATCTCCATAATGTGCCTGGATTTTATGCGCTGTTTATTACCTTGATTTTAGCATTAACCGGCATGGTTTGGGCAATGAAATGGTTTCAAGATACCGTTTATGTCGTTGCGTCACAATCTCTTACACCACCTACATTTGTGGCAAAAACGTCTGATACTACAATGCACGCTGTCCAATCTCCCTTAGATATTGCTTTTTTAAATGCTTCGAAAGCTTTCAATACGCATGAACGTATTGGGATGTCTCCTGCGATAGGTAAAGAAGGTGTTGTTTATGCTTATGGCTACCATGGTAAGGAAACCTACTATGATACGGATGAACTTCAATTAGATCAGTATACTGGAAAACAACTTTATAGAAGTAATTTTGTGGATAAGAACAATGGTGAAAAGATCATCGGAATGAACTATGATATCCATGTAGGAGCCATTCTAGGTTTGCCGGGGAAGATTCTCGCATTTATTGCTAGCTTAATTGCTGCCAGCTTACCTGTAACAGGTTTTATAATTTGGTATGGTCGGAAAAAGAAAACTATTAAAGACCATACCAAACTTGAAAAGTTGCCTAAAGTACCAATTGCAGTCCACCCGTAAAACCGACATTGATTGCCTCGTAGTCGGTAGTGTTCTGCTTGTCCCAGACTTTTAATTTTATTATATCTTTCCCATCGGTGTGATCGGTGTTGATATAATTTATACTTGGACCACCATACAAATAGATGTTTTTAGCAATTCGGATAGAAGGTAAAATTCTCAAGCCAGATTTATCAAAATCGCTTCCATCAAAATCAGTAAGCTTCATAGAGCTTGCTTCCACATCTAAACGAAAATTATTTGTAGACCATAATTTTGCACCAATACCCCCTTCAATTCCGAAGCGTAAACTTTCATACTGCGGGTTCATACCAACTCCTAAAATTCCATAAAGCACCCGTCCACCTGATCTAAAAGTAACAAAAGAAGATAGGTTTTCATCGGTGCTAATGCCAATTCGCTTTTCTCCATTTTTTATGATATTGATCAAACCAATGGTATAATCACTGCTATCGGCAATATTGATGACCGCCATTTGTACACCTTTGACCTTTTTTGCTTTATTAAAGACACCAGCAAACTGCGAGCCATTGACTTCATTAGCTGTATTAAATACGCCGGCCAATTGTACACCCTTTACGTCTTTCGCTACATTACTAACACCTGCAGCCTGCATGCCATTTACGCGGTCTGCGAGGTTAACGACTCCCGCCATCTGCCCTTGCACGGCTCCTTTGGTTTGATTAAAAACACCTGCAAACTGGAAACCTCTGCTAGCATTTGTTGTAAGGTTTGCTACCCCCGCCATTTGAACCCCTTGAAGCGTTCCGCTTACCTTATTTAATACACCCGACGCCTGGAAACCAGTAGCATCGCCTTTAATAATCCCTGCGACGCCATATAAAGCGAAACCATTTTCTCCACCCGACAAACCAGCCAGTGCATGTAAACTGATATTGTTTTTATAATCAGCAGCCTTGCTGCCATGCGTACTGAGTGGATAAACAATTCCAACGTGTGCGGGACTGTTTTCTTGTGCAATTATAGTCGAAGTAGCTAATAGAAATAAAGTAAAACTCGATATGACACTTTTGTTTTTTAAAAATTTTCTCATCATGAATGTTGTGTTAAAATGTTCTATAATTAAAAGACAACATCAGAGAGGTTCACCCCCATGAAAAATACTTAAAAAAAAGAAATACCCAATTCGAGTCCTACCCACAACTTAGACGATTTATTATCTACTAAAAAGGGGTAGCTATTGGAAGGGATGGCGATGGGCACTTTACTATTTTCTGTAAAGGAGAGGTTCCTGAAATTTATGCTGGGACCTATATAAAGTTTTGTTTTTTTACTGATAGCGTAATTATAAAGGACATTTGCCTTTATCCAGTTATTGTTCTCGTCGAAATCTGATGATAAAATCTCCTGCGATAGCAGCTCAGCAGCAAAATAGTTTTTCCTTTTTGCAGCGTTAAATTCATGGCCGAGACCAAAGCCACAGCCAAAAACATTTTCTCCATGCCAGGTACCAAAGTTTGCTGTGAGGATACTATAAAATTTAGGTGTGCCACTTCTGAAGCTTAAGTTTGCATAGAAAACTTCGTTTGTAGAAATACTGAAACGTTTAATACCATTCCCGATCAGGTTTATTATTCCCAAGCTCAATCCAGTTGAGCTATCGGCCATATTTATTAAAGCAAACTGAAAACCACTATTGACTTTTGTTTTATTCATTAAGCCTGACATTTGTGCACCACGAACCTCTTGTGCATAATTGGCTATTCCAGCCAGCTGCATTCCTTTCACTACTCCTTTGTTGTGATTATAAATGCCCGCTGTTTGCATTCCATTCAGACTGTCGGATGCATTCGCTATGCCCGCAAGTTGCAGGCCATCTACCTGCTTTCTCACTAAATTAAAGATTCCTGCTGCTTGAATGCCTCGTAAGCTATCTAATACCGTATTATGAATACCCGCCAGCTGAATGCCAGACATCGTTCCGCCTACCATATTTATAAGACCTGCCAGCTGTATATACCGCACATCATACCGGTCGATATTAAATAAACCGGCAAACTCCACGCCATCTACACCTGCGGAGTAACCGCCTAAAAGATTGTACGAAAACTTATTGACGACCTGTCCACTCATCATACCATGCGAACTCAAGCCAGGTGTAAGCGAAACCTGTACAGGGGTATAGGCAAAAAAATTACCTAGATTCAAGGCATTTAATTTCTGTTTGGAGCTTAAAAAGAGTCGCGCAAAAGCAGTGCCTGACACATTTTCCCCTTCCCCTCCCATGTAGCCATAATTTCTACTTTTACCTTCATTTTTCCCTAACTCTACAGTCGGTAGGAAAACAGTAGTCGTATCTTTATAAAGTTCCTTGCTTACCGTAATGGTAACAGGATGACTGTCTTTACTCTTTAGCTTCAATTTAAAATGCCCCTTTCTATCGGTCATAGTCCCTACAAGCAGTCGCTTTTCATATACGCTAGCATTTTGAATTCCCTTGCCGGTTTTTTCATCTATTACAAAACCACGGATGGTATAGACCTTTCTACCCTCTCCAATTTCTTCTGGCATCAGGGTAAGCTTAAAAGGTGCAGGTCTGATGATTAAGTGATTCGGACTCTGCTGGTATTCATAACCATCACCCAGCAAGATTTGAAGCGCACCTTTTACATCGCCGTTATAAGATTGAAGTGTGATTAAACTATCTGACGGAATAATGCCACTACTATAGGAAAAGTAAAACCCGCCCTGTTCGCCAATATCTTTTAACACCTCACCCAGTTTCACCCCTTTTGCCTGCAATTTTACGGGTTTTTGAAGGTAATTTTGACCGAAAACAGTGAAACCTGCTATTACCAATAAAGTGGTTAATAGCAGGTTCTTACGAAAGTGCGCGCCTGATATGTTCAATGTGCTTTTATCTTTTTATCGTTATTGTATTTCCATTTCTCTCTGTTCGCAAATGCAAGGTCTTATTGAGCGTGTTTAATATACCGGGTAGCGAATCATTGTCAAAGGTAGTAGTTAATGGTAAACTAGCAATAGCCGAATTTTCAATAACTATTTTCGCTTTATAAACATCGTTAAGTACTTCCACAAATCTCCATAGCGGGGTTCCGTCTAATTTAAACACCTTGCTTCTATAGTAGTCGTAAAGTTTATCGGTCTGTTCTTTTTGCTCAAAACCACTGGCGTCAACTCTAGCGATGGCTTTTTCGTCCGGCGCCAGCTTAATCAGCACATCATTACGACTTAATTGTACTAATCCGGTTTCAACAATCACTTCTGTCGTTTTATCATTACTTTTTACGTTAAAGGATGTACCAAGAACTCTTACTGTCACATCATTGGCCGTAACCTCAAAATGTTTGTTGGGGTCTTTTTGTACATCAAAAAACACCTCGCCACTCATTTTTACCGTTCTTTTTTGAGCAAATAGTGGTTCGCTGTAGCGCACCTTTGAATGTTTATTTAATGTTATAGTACTTCCGTCGGGTAAGGTATAATTAGACGCCTCCTCACCTGAGGCAAATTCGATGCTACTGAAATAAGGGTGCGATGGGGCGATCCAATATAAATATATACCTGTTAATAGTGACAATCCGATTACGATAGAAGCCGCTATATTCATCCATCTAAACGGTTTTCTGATATATTGCGGATCAAGTTTTTCAACTTTTGCTATAGGCTCCTCTTCGGAATATGGAGAGGGAGCTTGACCTGTTTCTTTATCCCGTAGAAGCTTGAAACGCTGCCATGCGACGTTTTCATCAATGGAGTTTTCTAACGCTATCTGCTCGCTGGTATCCCATATAAGTTTAAACGCTTCAAATTTTTTCTTGTTATTGCTATCTACAGCAATCCATTCTTTTACGTATGCCTCTTCCTCAGAAGATGTTTCCTTGAGAAGGAATTTTATTAATAGTTCATCTTTCATTGCCCGAGAAATAATTTAAGTAAACAATAAACCAATAGCGGTAAATAATCAGCCAGTGCGTGTCTTAATATTTTAAGGGCTTTTCCCATTTGATTTTCCACTGTTTTTATAGAAATATCCAGTTGATCTGCTATCTCCTGATATTTCAATTCTTCAAATCGACTCATCTGAAAAATAGTTCTACATTTTTCGGGAAGTAAATTGATTGCCTTTTGTAACTCGTTTTTTAACTCGTTTTCTTGTAATCTGCTACTGGCATTTTCAGAGGTTCGATCATGAAAATAAGATACATGATCTTGATGCCGCTGTCTTACCTGTAAATGCTTAAGAATATTCATACAATCATTATAAGTAGCTCGATATAAATAGGACTTCAAAGACGTTTGGATAGTTAATACATCTTTTTTTTCCCATAGTTTTAAAAAGAGCGACTGTACTACTTCTTCTGCACTTACAGCATCTTTTAAGATGGTAAAAGCATAGGCATGTAAGTTGTTGAAGTGCTGCTTAAAGACAGATTCAAACACCTCTTCATTTCCTTGCTGTAACATACTGAGCGTTGCCGTATCGCTTTGCATAATATTTAATTGCATGTAAGCCGTATGAAGTCAAAAATAAATTAATTTAAGGAGTATCTCTTCCCGTTATTCAATATTTATGACAAGCAATAACTTCTTCACCCCTATGTGTAGGAATAATTTTTAATGATGAGCGGAAATAAGAATGGATAATTAATGGGGTTGTTTAACAAGTAATAGCGGGATATGGGAGATATAGGCTATTTTTTCTGTTACATCCGTCATAAAAAGATTTTCAAAAAAATTTCTTTTTTTCTCTATGTGCACCAAAAGCGATATACGGTGTTCTTTAGTGAAACTTAAGACTTCAAAAACAAAATCTATCCCGCTGATGGTATAGTATGATGGCTTGTAGATAGAAAGTTTTTCTTTTACAGCCTGAAAATTATGGTTGTGGAGACTATCAGGCGGAATATTATCATGCTCCTGGCTCATCACATGCAGTTCGATATCTTTTTCGTCAAGTAGGGTTTTTAATACATTGTTAACGACATTTGCTTGTTTTAGATCTAATAGATCAAGCACGGTGGCTATTTTAGAGATGGGTGTTAATTTAGATAATTCGGGTACTATTAAGAGTGGTTTTGAAACAGTTTTAGCCACCTGTAAGGTGTTGCTACCGATTAACGTTTGTTCCAATTTACTTTTACCTGTCAAGCCCATCACCACAAAATCTACTTGATATTTACCGATAAGTTCATTTGTTAAATCATCAAGATGTCCTTCTTTAGCCATATACATAAGCTCTGTGTTGGTGGCTTTCAGAAATTTTAGTTCATTGGCAAGTTGTTTCAAGTTATTTAGTGCTTCATCTTTTGCCGTAAGTGTTTTAGTTAATACTAAAGGAGAACTTGGAATAGTTGTAATAACTTGTAACTTGTTGAATAAAAGAATTCTCTCTGCGTTCAATTGTTTAGCAAACAAAGCCGCATATTTGGCAGCATGGGTTGCGGCTTGCGAAAAATCTGTAAGTACTAAGAGTGTTTTCATTTTTTTCTAGATGAAAAGATAAAAATAATAAATAAAAGTTAGAAGAATACCTCGCGTACTTCATTATAAAATCTGTATTTTCACTGGAATTATTTGTTCAAAGCAGCAATGATCGATAACTTTATTAAGTTTATTTTTTTTGGAAATATCTTCGTCGGCATCTTAGCTGTTGCGCTTTCTTTCGAAACGGCAGTGCAACTGAGTGCGCCTTTTAATAGTACAGCTTACTACCTTCTTTTGTTTTTTGCCACGATGGCTTACTATACCTACGCCTATATAAATGTGGCAGTAAGCAATAAACAGCACAATCCTCGAACATTGTGGTATGCACAACACTATAAATTTGTACGACTAAATTTAACGTTTTCAGTTGGTATCAGTTTTATTTTAATTGCATACCTCACTTTTAGAAATATCCACCACCTTTTGCGTTTACCGCTGCTGTATTGGGGCGTTATAGTTATTGTTGTGCTGGCAGGAATTTTATATTACGGTTTACTTCCTAAATCATTTCTTCCATTAAATATTCGTAATACAGGTCTGCTTAAGGCCTTTGTTATTGGTTTTGTTTGGGCGAGCTGTGTCAACCTATTTCCACTTATAATGCTCAGAATTGAACATAATGTTGCATTTGCTGATCCTTTTTTGATTTCGTGGCTATTCATTAAAACTTTTATGTTTTGCACGGTAAATGCTATTATGTTTGATATTAAAGATTATGCAGAAGACGCTAACAAACAGTTGAAAACCTTTGTGGTTAGATTTGGTTTACGGAATACAATTTTTCAAATACTGATACCATTACTACTAATTGGCATATTTTCGATGATTGTTTTTGTTAACTATCGCCATTTTGGTGTTGTCCCTTTACTCATAAATATCTTACCTTTCGCCCTATCATTGCTGGTTGCCTACTCTATGCATAAACGGCAAAATATTTTGTATTATCTCATCGTTATTGATGGACTGCTATTGGTGAAAGCTATTTGTGGTATTACAGCAATGTATTTTGTTAATAACGGTTTAGTGTGAAGAATAATTACGACAATATTGCGAACTTGTACGATTTCTTGAGTAGACTGTTTTTTTTAAAAACACAAGTAAAAGCACAGGTTGAGATCTTAAAATATATTAAGGCCAATAGCACTATACTAATCGTTGGCGGTGGTTCTGGTTGGATACTGGAAGAACTAGCTAAGCTACACCATGAAGGTTTGGTTATCGATTATGTAGAGATCTCCGAAAAAATGCTAAATAGATCAAAAAAAAGAGATTATAAAAAAAATAACGTGTTTTTTTTTCGAACGGCGATAGAAGATTTCCGGTCGATAAATTCATTTGATGTCATTATAACCGCTTTTCTTTTTGATAATTTTCTTGAAGAAAAAGCGGATAAAGTGTTTAACCTGTTAAATAAGCAGCTTCGCTCTGCCGGTAATTGGCTATACACCGATTTTTATGTGGATCCCCGTAAAGATAGTAGTTGGAAAAGGTGGTTACTAGCAATCATGTATAAATTCTTTCGTTATATCTGCGATGTGGAAGCAGATAAATTGGTGAATATGGAAAAGTATTTTAAAAATTCAGGATATACAGAAATAAAACATTCAAGCCACTATCTCGGTTTTATTAAAGGTATTGTTTATAGAAAAAATCGGTAAATAAAATGGCTGTTGGTGTAATGGATTTCTTTCTATATAAATCATCTCTTATTTTAGCAGCATTATTGGAGACTGTTCTTTTATTATATCTCTGCGATGTGTATTGCATAAAATTTTTTGATTTTTAATTTTTTTGTAAATACAGGTTTAAACAGCGTTTCCATTTTGAACGGAGTTTTTTAAATATTTTATATGCTAAAACGGCTTTTTTATTTGTTTCTTTTCTTTTTTAATATTTTAGTGGTAAATGGGCAGCAATCAGCAGCGCTTCAAGAAGTTATCAATCCAATATTCCCTATCTCTGTAAATGAATTACCTGATCGTTTACTTTTCCAGAACACACATAACAAGGTCATCATAAGCGAATTCACATTACCCAAGAGAGGGTTAGGCGGTTTACTTTTATTCTCCCCTGATGGGAAATTTTGCATTAGTTCAGGTAATGATAGTCGGACAACGGTTTATTCGGTAGACCAAGCAAGTATAAAACAAATTGTAGATCTCCCCTTTAGATCCGTTTTTGCGGTGTTTAATCCATCAGCGGAAGAGGTTCTTTTAGTACATTCTCCCAGTGTTTTTAAGCAAAAATTAAGTAGGTATAGTATACATACATGGGAACCTATTCACACAAGAAACATTGCTTCCGATATCAATTCAGTAGGCATAAGCAGTGATGGCCAGACAATAGGTTTTAGCAATAATCGGCTTATTCAGCTTTTGGATTATCATTCATTTGAAAAGAAAGAAGTTAATTGGCAGAAAGAAAAGCAACGACTGTTGGTTTTTAATCCTCGTAAACAAGAACTCGCTAGCGTAACAGATGGAAATATTATACAGATAAGAAATCTTTCAGATGAAGTATTGGAAGAAGTAAAAGCGGATCAGGCAAAAGTTGTTTGGCTGAGCTATGATAGGTTTGGTGATCACCTGTTGAGTTTAGATGAAATTGGAAATTTATATGTTTGGAATGTAGATCAGAAAAAGCTTACAAGCAAGTTTGATCAGATTTATTTACGGCCATCTTTTAACGAGAAAAATGAACTATTGCTAAAACAAGACAATGAATGGCATTCGCTTTCGCTTCTCCAAGAAGAGGCATCGTTGGTCGAGGCTCCTTATTTTGAAAAGAATAAAGAAAGTAGATTTAAAATTTTGCCGAAGCCTATTCTGGGTTACACCAGAGAAACTGGATTAATCTTAGGCGCTGCCACGACAATGATTTGGTATCCAAAAAGTAACGATTCTTCTAAGTTTTCACAACCAACTGTTTTTGTACCTGCAGTTTCTTATGGGTTTAATGGTAAACAATTATCTATTGGTGGTTCCATGGAAGCATACTATAAGCATAAATGGTATTTTGCAAACACACTATCTTTTACAAATAATAATAAGAATTACTTTTTCGGGGTTGGCAAAGAAAGTGAAAGGGAACATAAAACGGCATATGTTTCAGATAATATTGTGTTAGATGGCTCTGTCAGTAGAATATTGTCGGACCGTTTTTTTATAGGTTTAGGATATAAACTTAGGAAAGACAGTAAGCTTAGCTTCGAACGAGACCCTATGTTAGCTTTTAACGGTGGCGCTGGCGGGTGGTTGTTTGGTATTGGGCCTGTGCTACGCATGGATAAAAGAGATAATATTATTTTTCCCAGCAAAGGAAGTTGGCTGGAGATTAACTATTACCGATTTAATAAAGACCTTATAAGCGACTATCAATACCATGAAATAAAATTCGATTACCGTAAATATTTCCCGGTGAACTGGCTAATAAAAGGAGATGTATTAGCTGTTCAGGCAATGTTTAATGGAACTTGGGGTGGTGATGTCCCTTTTTACCAATTACCTTACATGACAGCTGACAAAGCCTTTCGGGGTGTTTGGAGAAACCTATATATAGCCGATCAGGTTTATAGCGTGCAGGCGGAATATAGATCCTACTTTTCGGAAGTAGACCCACGTTTCGGTTATGCCGTATTCGCTGGTTTGGGAGATGATGCTAAGAACTTTTTTAAGGATTATGCTGCTTCGATAAAAGCTTTTTATGGAGTTGGTTTTAGACAACAACTTGTTCCGAAATTCAGGTTAGATAGTCGGGTTGACTTTGGCTTAACAAGTAAAGGTGATTTTGGCATATTTGTGGGTACAGGAGTAGCGTTTTAGTTATTCGTTATTCGTTATTGGTTATTGGTTATTCGTTGTTCGTTATTGGTTGTTCGTTATTAGTTATTCGTTATTAGTTATTCGTTATTCGTTATTAGTTAGACGCCTGTTTGATTATAGAATGGTTACATTAGAAGGAAGCTTATTGCAACCATTAATGGCGATCAGATCAAACTGCAATATTTTCCATAAGGGAATATATGCATTGAAGATGTCATAAATGTCCTTTTCAGCATTTGATCGATAAGAACTTATTGTCTCGCTAAAGAGCGTTCTTCAGCGAACAACGTTTCTACCTCTTTCCAATTGTTAACTCGAACATGATGCGTAATACTCGCATTGTGACCTGCAGAAAACAGAATCGGTTTACCTTTACAAAAATCTAAATTCTTACAATAATCATCAATCATATAATCAGTGTCTATAATACTTTTGTTGCCGCAAAAGATGATATTATTCCACTGAATAAAAGGAAAATGCTCTTCCAACCACTCCTTCTTCTCAAATAACGATAAAGGGAATTCCATAGCGGCAGATACAATATATATATCATAGTCTTGCTGTAAGGTTTTTACAGCGTCTACTGCGCCGTCCATAACTGGGATTGTTCTAAAAAAACCTGGCGTAAATAAAAATTTATATATAGACCCGTCAGGTAAAGCCTCTGCTTCGGCAACATTGTGAAATATTTCTTTTGTTAAACGCGTCCCAAACTGCTGCTCGTAGTAATTTAAATATTGTACTTCGGTATCTGCAAGTACACCATCCATATCTATGGCTATTGATTTTTTCTTCATATTTAATATTAATGCTATATGTTGCAACAAAAATACTATATTTTGCTATTTATTGCAATTTATTTTCATTATTTTTGCATTAAATTGCAAGTATATGATTAAGGCCGAGCGACAACAACTACTAACAAAGCATATTGCGAATAAGCAATCTGCCCAATTAAAGGAACTAAGTGAATTGTTAAACGTTTCTGAGGATACGGTTAGAAGGGATATTAAAGAACTTGCGGATTTAGGAATCATTAAAGCAGTGAGAGGGGGCGCTATCGCGCATTCACCTGTCCCCCATCATTACAGGGAGCGAGAAAATTTACAAGTGACTCAAAAAGAAATTATTGCTCAGAAGGCTGTCCGTTTTGTGGAAGATGGGCAAGTAGTTTTTTTTGATGGTGGTACCTCCACTTTAGCAGTGGCAGCTGCATTGCGAAAAGATATACAAATTACAGTAGTGACAAATAGCTTTCCTGTGGTAAATATATTAGAAGACTACCCCTCTGCCGAAGTTATCTTTATTGGTGGACGTTTGAATAAAAAGGCGTTTACAACTTTCGGTTCAGAAACAATAGATGCCATTCGAACTATTAAAGCAGATATTTCTTTTCTCGGTATATGCAGTATTGACCTTGAATATGGTATTACCACAAGAGATTATGAAGATTGCATTATTAAGAAAAACATTGTGGCAAATGCGAAGAGGGTAATTGCATTATCAACTATTAATAAAGTGGGCACAGCGGAACCGTTTGTTGTCTGCTCTGTCAATGCAATTGACGTGATTTTAACTGATGATGCAATTGATGAAAAAACAGCAGCTCTTTTCGAGGAGCAAGGTGTTTTAATTCAATAATGTTCTTTTACTTATAAGCCTCCTGTAAGTGGTAAAACGTCTTTAAAAAGCTACAATGTGATGAATTTGATAATATACTAAAACAGACACGTTAAGCAGGCAAAGCCCGTGTTCTTAACATTTAGGGCACAAATCAGCATAATTTTATTCAGATTGCCCCTTGTTTTCCACATTTATCCAATATTTGTGCGTTTTTTACAGGCTTTGGTACGAAAAATGTAGTTTAAATGGCCATAAAGATAGGGCAAGGTTTTCTTGTCTTTAGATTATCACTTAAATTAAAATTTTAATTACAATGGACAAATTTGGAAAATTAAAAGAGCTGATTGCTTCTGTAGAGGGCGATGCTGACAAATTCTACAACAAAGGAAATGCTGCTGCTGGTACTCGTGTACGTAAGGCTATGCAGGATCTAAAGAATCTTGCCCAAGAGATTCGTAATGACGTTACTGCTATTAAAAACAAGTAATATCATTACTAAAAGCTACCTATGAAATTAACTACATATAAGCCTGAAGAAATTCAGGCTTTTTTGTATTAGTTGTTAGTTGTTAGTTGTTAGTTGTTAGTTATTCGTTATTTGTTATTAGTTGTTGGTTATTCGTTATTAGTTATTCGTTATCAGTATCAAGATCATTTGGTTGTGGGTTGTGAGTTCGTTGAGTCCATGAATACCCTTTATAGCTCGTCACCCCGAGCGTAGCCGAGGGGTCTCATCCTTATGATGCGATTGGAGATATTTCGACTCCATTTCATTTCGCTCAATATGACGAGGTATTGGAACATCTCTACTCTTGCAGTTGTTGCTGCAATCATTTACATTAGTTGTGAGTTGCCAGTTACGAGTTGTGAGCATCAAGCTATTCATTCATTCATATACTCTATTAAATTGCAAGTTTTCAGGCCACATTTTTTTCGGAGCTGTTTACATTTTCTCTCTCCCTGGGATCCAGACATATATAATCTCTTGAGTATGGCGTCTTATTTTTTACCACACTGTAAATCGTCCTTAATAGTTTATTCATAACATTGTTCATTATCAGAAAATGGGGTTTTCCTTCCTGCTGCTTTTTCCGGTAATACAACTGGTATTCCTTGTTGTGTTTAACCGCTGCTTTTGCCCCCATATACAGCAGCGTTTTGAGTGTTCTGTCAGCAAAAGGACTTGTCCTGGACTTTCCCACCATATTGCCCGAGCTATTGGGAAACGGACATACCCCTGCATAGGAGGCCGCCTTTCTGGCCGTATCGATCACTTTAAAGTTCCCCGTCCTGATGATCATATCAGTTGCGATGACAGGACCAACGCCCAATACAGATACCGATAGCGAGTAATTCTCGACAAGCTCACTCTCGTTCATAATGATCTTCGACATCTCCTTTTCAACCTGGTCCACCTGATCATCAAGAGCTTCCAGAGCTGTTTTTAGGATTAGGTTGACCGATACACTCTGCATCGGCAGCTGATCCCTTGCATGGGCCCCTGTCCGGAGCTCCTTGCGCGCTTTGACCAGCTGCGAACGAAGTGAATAAAGCTGCCTCAGTTCCGACATATGCTCACCTTGATATTCCCTGAACGACAGCTTATCGTTAAACCGTTCCCCATATTCCCGTAACCGTGCCGCATCGATCGGATCTGATTTCCCCTTTACCACACCAAGACTGTGCCTGACCGTATAGCCCGGAACAAGGGCTATGGAAACCCCATATTGATTACACAGGAACACCAATAGATCCCCATATGTCCCCGTATGCTCTGCACAAAGAATCGATCCCAACGGTATCTCACTGAGAAATCTCCATATCGCTGACAGCTCATTCTTCACTGTTCTGTGCTTTTCTTTTCCGGTTGCATCAAGAAAGTTTACATCGAACTTTTCCTTTGATAAATCTATTCCATATACTTGCATAAACTTTTTGTTTTATGCTCCGTATTGAGTGGCTAACATCGTGATAATGGGTTCTACCCTAAATACTCTCTGGCTTTAACTCAATAGATCTGCTGTCCTTAATATGAATGTTAGGTTCTACCTATAATTCATCTAAAGTTAGGGCAGCAGATGGAGCTTTTTATCCAAAGATATATCGCACGATTTATTCCCATTTCTTCTCTTTATTCTTTAAAGTACAAACTAACGATAGTTCATCATTCATAGTTCATCATTCATCACTACATGAACGCTTAACCATTCAACAACTCGACTATTCACCTAAATTTCATCACTCATATCTAAGTGCTTCAATAGGATCTAAAGCTGCTGCTTTAACCGCAGGATAGTAGCCAAAAAAGACGCCTGTGATAACACAAACTATAAACGAGATGATAATAGATGATTCTGATATCACAATAGGCCAATGAACGAGGCTCGATATGGTCAGCGAAGCGATAATCCCGAGTATGGCTCCTAAAATACCACCTGTCATACTGATTACCACTGCCTCAGTTAGAAACTGCCATAAAATATCTTTACCACGCGCACCAATTGACAAACGTAATCCGATTTCTCGGGTGCGTTCTGTGACAGATACATACATAATATTCATGATTCCTATACCGCCAATAAGGAGCGAAATGCCGGCTACTGCCGTTAATAGAGACGTCATCATGCCGCTGGTAGAGCTAAGCATTTGAATCAATTCTGCCATTGTACGTACCTCAAAATCGTTCTCCGTACCTTCCCGGATACGATGATTTGCTCGTAGCACGGAGGTAATATGTTCCATCGCCTGATTCGATAAGGCCTCTGTCGGGGTGGCGGCATAGATGTTATGTAAATAAGTGGTTGCCAGTATCCGCTTCATAACGGTTGTATAAGGTGCGATGATAATATCATCCTGATCTTGTCCAAAGGTATTTTGACCTTTAGCGTTTAATACGCCGATAATTTGAAAGGGTATTTTTCCGAAACGGATAATTTGGCCAATTGGATCTTCATGCTCTTTAAATAAATTGTCGACCACCGTTTGGCCTACCAAGCACACCTTTGCAGAAGCTTTTACCTGTTCGTCGGTAAAATTTGATCCTTCTTTAATGCTTAACTGACGAATTTGGAGGTAATCAGCGGAAACGCCTTGTAGAGATGTGGGCCAGTTATTGGCTCCCCGGATAGCCTATCCGCTACTGGATACTCCAGGAGAGAGCATATTGATCTCGGTAACTTCCTGCCTGATTTTGTTGACATCATTGAGCGTAAGCGACTGTACGCTAGATGCCCCTAAGCGCACCCCTCCAGGCATCGGGCTATTGTTGTACGGCATTACAGTAATCATATTGGAACCCATACTTGAAAACGTACTTTGAATACTCTGTTTAGAGCCTTCGCCGATAGACATCATGGTAATTACCGCAGCCACACCTATGATAATGCCCAGCATGGTAAGAAATGCTCTTAACTTATTTCTTTGAATGGCTCGAAGCGCAATGCGTAATAAATTGACGTAGTTCATGAAGTATATGTATTGTTAGGCAAACCTATTGGAGAAGCCTATGTGTGCTTTTATCGTTTAGCGGTCAATAATCATCATTTTTTGGTAAGGCAGCCAACGCATCTTTAGCAGAACGCACATCCGCATTTGGTGTATCCCGTTGAATTTTTCCATCTCTCAGCATGATGGTTCTACTGCTAAAAGATGCGATATCCGGCTCGTGGGTAACAAACACAATGGTTTTCTTTTGTTCTTGATTTAGTTCCTGCATGAGGGTCATGATTTCATAAGAAGTTCTTGTGTCTAGATTTCCCGTTGCTTCATCTGCGAGAATCATTACCGGTTCGTTTACCAAGGCTCTTGCAATGGCTACACGTTGCTGTTGGCCACCCGAAAGCTGACTTGGGGTATGGTCATGGCGATCTTCTAACTTAACCATTTCCAACGCATGCATAGCGCGTTCCTGCCGCTCCTTATGCGAAATACCCGGTTGATAAAGCAAAGGCAATTCCACATTTTCCAAAGCTGAAGTTCGGGGCAGTAAATTGTATGCCTGAAAAACAAAACCTATTTTTTTGTTTCTCAATTTAGCTAATTCATCCTTACTCAGGCTTCTAACATTAACCCCATCTAAAAGATAATCACCCGCTGTAGCTTTATCTAAACAGCCTAAAATATTTAACATGGTAGACTTACCCGAACCGCTACTTCCCATGATGGTTAAGAATTCGCCGGTGTTGACAGTGAAGTCTACTCCTTTTAAGGCGCGCACTACCTGAGATCCAACAAGAAACTCGCGTTTTAAATCTGTAATATTTAGTATTTCTGCCATTATCTTCGTCTCCTTGGTGTCGGTAAGAATGGATTTGACCCCATATTTTGGGTTGTCGTCTCCTTTGTACTTAGGATAGCAGTAATAACGCTATCCCCCACTCCTACACCGCCTATTATCTGTACCTTTGTATTGTCGTTTATCCCAATCTTCACCGGTCGCTTAATAACCTGATTTCCTTTCAACACCCATACTTCGTTTTGCACAGTGTCATCCACTCTATTCTGAACCAGTTGATAAGGTGGTTTGAGCTGACCTGGTTCGATGGAGAGCTTTAAAGCACTGACAGGGACGGTTAACGCATCATCAGCCTCTTTCGTATAAATAGTAACGGTAGCGGTCATACCAGGTTTTAATTTCATATCTGCGTTGCTCGTCTCAATAATAGTGGTGTAGGTTACTACATTGTTAGAAGTGCTAGGCTGCAAGCGTATTTCAGCCACTTTGCCTTCGAATGTTTGATCAATATAAGCGTCCACAGTGAAAGTTACTCGATCACCTTTCTGCACGTCACCAATATCTGCTTCATCTACCTTAGCCTGTACTTGCATTTTCGTAATATCTTTTGCTAGGCTAAATAAGGTAGGCGTATTGAAACTAGCTGCTACCGTTTGTCCTACGCTGACACTTCTGTTTAATACCACTCCATCCATGGGTGAGTATATTTTCGTGAAGGATAAATTTTGTTGTGCCGATCTTAGTTGGGCTTTAATACTATTTACACTCGCTTGGGCAGTTTCGTATGAATTTGTTGCCAGATCATAAGCAGCCTTGCTTATTGCACCTACCTGAAATAATTCTTTTTGTCGGCCGTAATTAATCTGTTGATAATTTAAATTGCTTTGCGATTGGGTGAGCTGACCTTTAATCTGATCGACAGTGGCCTGCATCAATGTAGGGTCCAATTCGGCCAATAGTTGGCCTTTTTTTACCTGTGCATTGTAATCGGTGTAAATACTTGCAATAATGCCAGAGACTTGTGTACCTACTGCAACGGTATCCACTGGTTGAATCGTTCCGGTAGAAGTAATGATGGCAGCGATGTGGCCCTTTTCGGGTATGGTAGTTTCGAAGGCTACCGCTTCTTCTTTTTTTCTACCGAAGAAGAAATAAAGTAGAGCAAGAACGACCAACGCTGATAGGCCAATGATAATTATTTTTTTGCGGTTCATAAGTAATATTCAAGAGATTAAATGTTTATGCTTTATATAGCTTCTAAGGCTGGTTTTCCAGAAAATCACCTTTATAAAAATTAAATACGTTCAACGAGAGCATGGCGCTATATTTCGCCTGTGTATAAGCCTGTAGTGCTTGTATGTATAGATTTTTTTGTTGTATATATTCGACTGTATTGGCCGATCCTACCCGTAATTCTTCACCGGCAATGCGGTAAGCCTCTTTGTTGTAATTAAGTTGCTCGGAGGAGGCATCGTATTGGCTATAAGTGTTTTGTGTATTGATGTAAGCTTGTTCCACGGTTTGTGAAAGCAACGTCTTTGTATTTAATAGATCAAGTTCAGCCTGTTTAATGGCTATATTGGATTTTGCTACGTTTGTTTGGTTAACTTTTCTGCTGAACAGTGGAATCGTTGCAGTGATACCTATCTGCTGATAGAAATTATTGTCGAGTTGCCTAAAAGTGCCAATACCGGTATTGTTGCTATAGCTTGTACCTATACCACCGTTTAACGATATAACAGGCAGGTATCCGGCTTTTGCCTTCTTTAGATCGAGCTTGCTACTTTCGATACTCAGTATACTGTTCTTTACCTCCGGACGTTTTGCTATTGCTTCCTGAACCACTTCATGGAGAGATGGGATGGCTGTCAGGGTAAAAGAGGTGTCCGCTTTAGCGATATCGAAGCTATTATCAATGGGAAGCTGTAAAAGTTGCTTCAAGGTTATTTTGTCTTGCCTCTCGGCATTTTCCGCGCTGGTTAGCGTATACTGATCAGAGGCTAGTTGCGCCTGCAGTTGGATCAGGTCTTTTTGTGCTACTGCCCCAACTTTATACTGTTGCCTCATTTGATCGGTTTGTGCTTGCGAAGTCTGCACCAAATCCTGTGCATAACGAATAGTTTCCTTGTCTAGTAAGATATTGGTATAGGCTTGGATAATCTGTAAATACAGGTTATTCCCGGCTTCAGCAATGTCCAAATTGGCTATTTCTGTGCCCAATTGGGATTGAAGGATACCGGCTTTTAGCGTCCCACCATTAAAAAGGGTTACAGATGAATTTAGTCCAGCGCTCCCGTTCAGGTTAATTGCCTTGCTGGTTTCGCCTTGCGCAAGACCATAGTGAGTAGCATTTTGGGAGGCCGAGGCATTTAAATCGGGTAATACAGCGGCTTTGGCACTAATAAGGTTCTGATCGGCACTTTGTTTTGCCAAGCGTAAGTTATTAAGGGTGATATTATTTTGCTGTGCATAGACCAAACATTCCTTTAACGACCACCATTTTGCGCTTGTTTGCGTATCTTGTGCATTTGAAGAAAGAGCGTAGAACCAGAGGCCTAAGAAGCTAACATATTTTAACAAGTTAATAGACATATTCGTATGTGTTGTAAACGACACAAAAAGACATGCTTTGCGGGATATAAAAAAGCTTTCTAGATTGATAGGAATGGAAGCTCGATAGAAAGTACTATTTTACAGACGAAATTAGCTAAATACATTTTATTTCTTAAAAAGGTGATTCGAAGTATATTTTACTCATTTCATCGAGGAAAGCGAACTTTCTATCGGTTAATCTTTACAGCGTTTGGAATATCCCTTAACATTGTAAATCAAAACACGGCGTAATGGGTAAGATAAACAGAAGAACATTAGGAATTATTTTTACACATATATTGCTATGGGGCCTGTTTGGCTTTGTTTTACTGTTTTACCCACCACTTAGCTGGGGTATTAAATTGCCTACAGCATTTTGGATAAAACATAGTTGTATCATCCTGTTATTGGTGCTGATTTTTTACAGTAACTCCCTTTTTTTTACGCCTAAGCTTCTTTTTAAAAATAAACGAATACTTTTTCTTTTATGGTTATTTATTGCCCTTTTATTTGGCCAGTTTCTTGCTTTTTGGCTAGACAAATGGCTGGATTTTCAGCTAGTAATGGCCAAGTTGAGGCAACGCCCCCCGCGGCATGATGAGCTCCTTGATGGGTTTACATTCATGTTCAGCTTATTAGTATTGGGTATTAGCACAACGATAGCTGCCGTACGGCAATGGCAGCTGGATGCCCGCTTAAAAGATGAATTGCAGAAGCAGCAGATAGCATCGGAACTTTCCTTTTTAAAAGCACAGATCAATCCACATTTTTTCTTCAATACGCTTAACAACATTTATGCTTTATCCTTTTCTGATGTTGAGCTTTCTCGGGAAGCTTTGCATAAATTGTCGAGGATGATGCGTTACCTGCTTTATGAAACGGCACAAAATGAAACGAGCTTAATACAGGAATTGAAATTTCTTAAGGACCATATTGAGTTAATGAAACTTAGATTGCGGGCGAATAATAAGGTAATCTACAATGAACCTGTGCTATCGCACGACTTAAAAATAGCACCCATGCTCCTTTTGCCATTTGTGGAAAACGCTTTTAAACACGGTATCAGTGTAACAAAACCCAGTGAAATAATAATTGACGTCCAGATAGAACAACAGACATTACATCTCACGGTAAGCAATACTTTTCAGGAAACGACTAATAGTTCTTTAGAAGGGAGTGGTATCGGCTTGCAAAACACAAAAAGAAGGCTTAATTTGTTGTACCCGGATAGACATCGTTTACTAATTACTAAAGTAGCAAATGATACGATTTACCAAGTAGATTTAACCCTTAAGTTATCATGATCCTGAATTGCATTGCTGTTGATGATGAGCCTTTGGCGCTGGGGTTAATTACCAGCTTTATCGAGAAGACACCATTTTTGAACCTGTTAGGTTCTTATGGAAGCGCTGTGGAAGCTTTGGCCGCTTTGGACAAGCTTCCTGTTCAATTGATATTTTTAGATATCTATATGCCTGAGTTAACGGGTATGGAATTTTCAAAACTGCTTACCTCATCACCTAAGAAAAATAAATGCCGGATTATTTTTACTACTGCGTTTAATCAATTTGCTATTGAAGGCTACCAGGTTGATGCGCTCTATTATTTATTGAAACCATTTAATTACAGTGAATTTTTACAAGCAGCTAATAAAGGAAAAAGCTATTTTGAGTCGCAAGAGGACCCCACTTCCAATCAGGAAAAAAATGATAAAGAACGTTATTTAGTTGTAAAATCAGATTACAAATTGGTTCGAATCGATTTAGATGAAATTGCTTATATAGAATCTATTAAAGATTATGTAAAGATTCATCTATATGGAAAAGAGCAGGCCACTATCTCTTTAACAACCTTGAAAAGTATTGAAGAACGCCTTCCTGAGATTGATTTTTTACGTATCCATCGTTCCTTTATCGTAGCTATTAACAAAATCGATGCCTTAGGACGAAATAGTGTGCATATTGGGCAGGTTGAAATTCCGGTTGGTGATCTGTACAAAGAATCCTTTAAAAAATTGTTGGATCAATGGAATTAGTGAGTGCTTGTTAAATAATCATTTTATATCCGACTGCGCGAATGTTTATGATGGAGATCGATTTATCGTGCTGGAGGTAGGTTCTGATTCTGCTAATGAATACATCCAGGCTTCTACCGGTAAAAAACCGATCATGTGGCCACACGGCTTGTATAATATCCTGTCGGCTCATTACCTTATTTTTATTTTCATATAGCATCTTAATGAGCTCACACTCTCTAAAGGATAAATTAATCTCATCTTCTTTATGCTTCAAGTGCTGACGCATACTGTCTAATACATATTCACCAATATATAAGAATCTTTTATTGCTTTGCCATTGACTGCGATGAACGAGCGCGTTTATCCGAACTTTTAATTCTTCTAAACTAAATGGTTTGCGTAGATAATCATTTGCACCTAACTCGAAAGCATTTACGACGTCTTCCGTATGTGTTCTGGCAGTTAAAAACAATATAGGGGTTTCCAGATCACTCTCTCTGATCTTTTGAGCAACCTTAAAGCCGTCTAAGCCTGGTAGCATCACATCTAAGATGACAATAGCTGGTTTTTTTTTAAAGAAAGCTATCAATCCTTCATGACCGTCAAGATAGTGACTTACCTCATACTCAGCAGAGCGGAGGTTATCGGCAATTATCAGGCCTAGATCTTTCTCATCTTCAATTAATAAGAGTGGTATCATATGTTTATAGGTAAATAAATAGTAAAGGTGCTTCCTTTACCCGGTGAACTTTCAACTTCAATTCGGCCTTTATGTCCGGCTATCACTTGCTTTACATAATGTAAACCTAAACCAAAACCTTTTACTCGATGCGTATTACCAGTCGGAACCCTGTAAAAAGGCTGAAAAATATGTTTTACATCAGAAGAAGCGATCCCAATACCGTTATCAGCAATACTGAGCATCCATTGATTGTCTACCATTTTACTAACTACTTGGATATTGATCGAACCGATGGTATACTTAATGGCATTATCCAATAGATTATTGACGGCATTGGCAATATGCATTTTATCAATATTTATAAAGGGCGTCCCACCCTCTCTTGAAAAGCTTATCTGGTGTTGGTTAATAAGTTGATGCGTTTCCACTAATTGCTGTAGCAACTCATTGATACTTACCGGCTCTGCTTGTAAATGCATCCCCTTTTTTTCTCCAACCGCTAGGTGTAAAATTTGATCGATGAGATTGGTAAGGTGGGTAGCCGATCTATGTGTCATTTGAAGGTATAAATCAACCTTTTGCCTATTGTCTTTCAATTTAAATTGCTGCAAGGTCTCAGTTGCCGCTAGTACTGTAGCTAAGGGTGTTTTCAGCTCATGTGTCATGTTATTTACAAAATCATTTTTAATGTCGGCCAGCTTCTTTTGTTTAAAAATGGTGTAAAGCAAATACACCAGACAACCAATCGTTAGGCTTGTAAGTAAGAACGACGAAAGTAAGGCCCATGCTAAGTGCTTAAAGATCCACCAGGTAGGCGTTTTAAGATACAGGGATAAAAAGAGGTCTTTAGACGGATCGAGCATCATGGTGGTTGCCTGTATTGGAAAATTGATCATCACTTTTTGGTTTGGTTTACCAAAAGGTAAACCAAAGCGATGGCCACGTACTGGCAGCGGTTCTGCTGGTTCACTGCGTATGGTAGCACCTAATATAGGACGCATTGATGTGCTGCCGCCTACTGGCTCAACCGGTGTTACTGATTTTATATTCAGGCCAGACACAATTGTTTTAGAGAACCGCTCACCACCCATGTGAAGGGTATCTAGAAAGAATACGCCCTGTAAACCGGGATCTAGTTTTTCTTTATATCTCTTTTGCAAAGCGTGGAAGTCTATAGGCATGAAAGCTGCCGGAAAGGCCTGAATATGTACAGAATCGTTGTCGCCTATATTTTTTGATCCAATTTGACGGCTTGGCATTTTTCTTACATCGACAGTTGCAAGTTGACCTTTTTCCTTAGCACGGTGATAAAATAGCTGCCGAGCGACCGGAAAGTTTCCTTCTTTAAAGGTATCGTAAGCTTCTGGATAGGTTGCTCGAAACTGTAATTCGCGTACTTCCTGCATACTTTCGAAGAGCAATCTTTCGGCATAAGCAACGAAGTTGGCTTTCTCATTTCTATAGCTTCCATACAACCAAAAACACTGGAACACAATTGTTACCACACCCGCTAACGTAATTAACCCTAGTAAATATCGATGCTGTTTTGACATTTTTAATTAATGAACACCGCAAAATTAAGTGTAACAAAAGGGAGAATTAGCATGCTTAACTATTTTTAACAATATGTAACAGTAATTAACACTATTCCTCTACACCTTTGCCTCAGTTAATAGACGAACAAATACCTTAACCATGCTGAAGAAGCATAACATAGTATAAATCAAAGAAATATGGATAATTTTTTTCCTCTTCAAAAATTCATAGCATGCATCGGAATAAATTGGATTTTTTTTCTGCTTATTTCTTTTGTTTCCTGTAAAAAAGATGGAAACATCAGTTTATATAATAGTAATGATACTATAGGAGCTGAGATTACGGATAGTATTACCGTTCGTACAGCTACGTATCAACTAGATCCGCTCCCTTCAAATGGAAAAGGTATTATGCTAGTGGGTGAAATAGACGATGTTGCCACTGGAAAAATGGCGGTATCCAGCTATTTCAGGATAGGTAATTCAGGTATAAGCAGTGTAACGCTACCGGAAGATGCTGTTTTTGATTCCTTATCATTAGCCCTGCCCTACCAAGGATATTATTATGGCGATACAACCCTTAATCAACAGTTGTCGGTACACAGGGTAACAGAAGACATCGAATTAATTGACGAGTCAAATGCCTGGGAAGAAGATGAAAAACCGGTTTTTGCAAGCGGTTCAACCTTGTTTACCAATAGTACATTTGCTTATGAGCCCAACGCACTGGGAAGTGTTTCCTTTCACCCAAAACCAAATACAAAAGAAGATACTGTTTTTATTAGCATGAACCAATCTTTTGGTCAGGATTTATGGCAGAAGATAAAGGATGCTAACAGTCAGGTTACAAATGCCGATGAATTTTTGGAATATATTAAAGGATTTTCACTTGTTTCAGCGAATAAAAGTGGCGTGGTGACTGCCTTTCCAACGGACTCCATTACGATGGACCTGCATTATTCTTATACCCGATCAAGTGATGGTAAAGTAGTGCAAGGAAAATTGCAATTAAAAGTTGATGACATTAATTATCAATTTAATAGTATCAAGATAGATAGAAGTGCTAGTTTATTAAAAGCACTTCCTGCAACGGTAGAAGGAGAAATTTCCTCTGCGGAAACCGATCATCAGGTTATGCTGCAAGGAATTTCTGGCTTGGTTACGAAAATACAGTTTCCCTATTTACATGAATTTGTAAACAGAAATGATGTAGTAATTAATAAAGCTGAACTTATAATAGAAACACCTCCTACTACACATGAACCGTATACGCCACCGCCTTCTTTAAATATTATGCTAGCCAACCAATACGGTGTTCCCACTTCATTGCTTACCGCTAGCTACGAGACGACCACACAAACGGCCTATCTACAAGACGATCAAAGTGGAGGTACGGGGAATGGAAAATACGTCTTTAATTTACTCGAGTATGTAAGCAATTACAGAAAGGCCGTTGAAGACACCAAAAGTTCACTTTATCTCAGCATTCCGGTATCCGATCTATTAACAAAAGTAGATCGATTGATTATCGGAAGTAATGGAGAAACCCCTTTAATTAAATTACGCATCTTATATACTAAATATTAATACTCATAAAATGAAAACTAGACTGATTAATTTAACAATGATGTTCCTTATACTTCTTACTGCAGCGGCATGTAGTAAAGACCAGGAAGATGAAGACAGCGAATGGGCCCGTGGGGTTGATTTTGATGGATTACCTAGAAGTGGGGCGGCCAGCTTTACGATTGGTGATGATGTATATATTACAACAGGTTATGGCACCAGTAGTACACGGTTTACAGATACCTGGGTCTATGATATCAACACTTCAACATGGTCTGATAAAGCTAACTTTCCGGGCGAAGCGCGCAACAACGCAGTAGCTTTCTCTATTAATGGAAAAGGCTACGTAGGCTTAGGCACGAATGGCACGAAAATGTTTAACGATTTTTACGAATATGATCCGCAGACAGATAGCTGGCAGCCAATTGCAGCGTTTCCAGGTACCGCTAGGTATGGTGCGATAAGTTATGTTATAAGTAACGTGCCTTATGTGGGCTGCGGGCAGGATATTGATTCACAAGATTATAATGATTTTTACACGTACAATCCTTCCAGTAATAGCTGGACAAAAGTAAGCAGTACTCCTGAGAAAAGAAGCTTCGCTTTTAGCTTTGTCATTAACAACGTTGCCTACCTAGGTGGCGGTACAAATAACGGCTCTTATGTATCGAGCTTTTATGCTTTTGATGGGCAGACGTGGACCGCTAAAGAACCGCTAAGCGGTAGAACAGACGATTACACCTACGATCTACGCCGAAATTTTCCAGCGGTATTTGTGCTGGGAAGCTATGGGTTCATTACCGGAGGAACCTATAGCTCAGTTTTAAGCTCTACCTGGCGGTATGATCCTTCGGTTGATTATTGGACAGAGCATGATGATTTTACTATTGAGGGTGCCGCCGCAAGGCAACAAGCAATAGGATTTTCTTCAAATGGCGTAGGCTATGTAGTTGGAGGTAGAAGTGGTAGTACACCATTTGATGATACTTGGAAATTTGTCCCTCAATACTAGAGGCAACGAGTAGGGTTGTCTCTTGTATTAGCGCAGTCCGCCCCTCCCAATGGCACTATTGGGAGGTAGGCGGTATTTTTTTATTATACGAAATTTGCAATCATTTTACCTATAATGTTTGTTATCCTAAATACACGTAATATTTAGTTATGGACAAACAGGATGAATTATTTAATGAAGCGCATAGACCTCTTCATGTACCAGCGAATTATGACCCGCATGATACGTTACAAAATCAGCTAATATTCGCTTTGGCAGAGATTTTCAAAGGATCGGTACGGGCTATTGGGGCGAAGTTAGCTGAACTTAAAAATACTACACAGCAGGAAGCCGATCTTTTCGCTTATGAAAAAATTCTTAAAGACTTGTTTGATAGAGGCTTGATAAAAGGGTCTGAGCATGATGGTGAGATGGTTTATAATTTATCAAAAGAAACCCACTCCCATAGAGGCAATATTAATCCAAGATTACTGTAAATATTTTCCCAGTTGCCCTGCAAAAGGAGTTACCCACAATATCTCCACTGTGGGCAACTTAAAACGATAAAGTAACTATCCTAATTCGGCTGATTTAGCCCATATATTAATGGCAGCATCTGTGGCATAATGATCAATCTGCTGAAGTTCTGCATCTGTAAAAAGGAGGTTATCTACCGCTTTCGCACAGTCGATAACCTGTTCGGGCCTGCTTGCGCCAATCAGTGCGGAGGTGATGCGTCCCTTCCGTAACACCCATGCAATCGCCATTTGCGCAAGCGTCTGCCCCCGTTGTAACGCAATCTCATTCAATGCTTTTATATTCGCTATATTTTTTTCGCTTAAAAAATCGGGGTTGAGTGATTTGTGCTGGCTCGCCCTGCTATCATCGGGAATATCATTCAGGTATTTTGTGCTCAGCATTCCCTGTGCTAAAGGAGAAAAGACGATAGAACCGATACCTAATTCTTCCAATGTATCAACTAGTCCGTCTTCTTCCACCCAACGGTTTAACATAGAGTAACTCGGTTGATGAATAAGGCATGGAGTTCCCAATTCCTTCAGTATAGCTGCTGCTTCGCGTGTCCTTTTGCTATTGTAAGAGGAGATACCAACGTACAGGGCCCTTCCAGAGCGTACAATATGATCCAATGCCATCATTGTTTCCTCTAGCGGCGTATTTGGATCAAACCTGTGTGAATAGAAAATATCAACATAAGCTAGCCCCATACGTTTTAAACTCTGATCACAACTCGCAATTAGATACTTTCTACTTCCCCACTCACCATAAGGACCTGGCCACATATCGTAGCCTGCTTTAGAAGAAATGATTAATTCATCTCGCAGTCCCGCGAAATCTTCCTTTAATATCCTGCCAAAGGCTAATTCAGCGCTGCCAGGAGGCGGGCCATAGTTATTTGCCAGATCAAAATGAGTAATACCTCTATCGAAGGCAGTGCGACAAATTGCCTGTTTTGTTTGATGAGGTTTATCATCTCCGAAATTGTGCCATAAGCCCAAGGATATAGCAGGTAATTTTAATCCGCTTTTTCCACAGGTATTATAAACCATTTGGCTATAGCGTTCAGGGTTGGGTGTCCAGTTCATTTAAATGCTTGTTTCTATGCCTACGCTGTAGGCGGGATTTTCAATTAAAGAGCTAAATATATGATTTTATAAATTTCGAAAGAGTTTTTTTTGAGGTCAAGTGAATTTCTTTTTGGGCGTCCCATAGAATAATCTGCCTTATCTATTTCTTGTTGACAACTAAAAAGAAACGTTTAACTTCATCAATATTCTTACCGCTAGCGCGATAGGCTTTTACTTTTTTTCCTTGATGAAAAAAAGGTAACAAAAAAAATCAAGGCTCTGAATGCTACGTTGCATCTGTTTGCAAAGCATCTATAGTGCGTATTGCAGCCGCTCCGCTTCCTCAATCCGCTTGGATATAGCAAAGTGGACGATACTGCATATGCTTTGCCGCCCGCTGCTTCCGTATCCTCCAAGGCCATCCAATCCTACGCTCTATAGCCCCGTTTTGTCTGCCTAGTCCGATTTTTTGCTCGCAAAAGCTCTCCGTTCTAGATTAAATCCGCCCTAACCAACTGCCAGTTGCGGTTAGATGCACTACTATTGTGGCCGCTGTCTACAGCGGGAGTCTTTGCTACCTTTGTTCAGACGAAAGTAGATGAAGTTAAACGTTCTTTTATAACCGACAAGCTTATGTATCACCTAAGTTTACAATTAATTTTTTTCTTCATGCTCCTTAAAGGGAATCCCTCTTAGATGCTTCTAGCTCCTTTCTTTTTTGTTGCGCTTGCAATATCTTTTCCAGGTTAGGGTTAAGCTCTTTAGCAATATCCGCTTCCGCTATGTCGTTCGCATTTGGTTCTTGCAACAATGCGAACCAAGGCTTTGCTGCTGTATAATCATATGCCCCATAAACGATCACAGGTGTTCCCTCGGCCAGCACATGCTGGTCCTTTTCTACAATCCATTGATCTGCCCAATCATAAAGCCATCTAGCATCATTTTCAAGTAATCTCAGACAAGAATGAGACGCAGGATATCCCGGCATCGTATATTGGTGCCATCCTATTCCTTCTTTATTTCTAATATTAAAATTCCATTTAAGAAGCCACTCATCATCTGCTGTACTCACGTGTTCCTCGGCTTTCCAATTAGTGAAAGAAAGACCCGTTTGTGTGGGATGCACTTTGCTTCCCATACTGCTAGGCCCCCAGCGAACAAGATTTCCATTTTCGTACGCTGCAAATGCTTGGATTGGATAAGAGAAAAAAACCATTTTATGTACATCAGCTAGCGCTTTTACTTTCAACGGAAAAGGGGTATAACTGTTAATATCAGACCATATTGAATCGGGAATTACAAGGGAATCGACTTTGTTAAAATTATTAAAGTCTATTCTATTCAAGGCAAGAATGACATGTTGCTGTTGAGCGGTATACCTTTTTTTAAAAACCCGGAGCGCTGTATCATTTCCTTTTATAGGCATAGACTGGAACTTACCTTCATAAAGATCAATTTTTGGTATAGTAGGTTTTTCTCCAACCGGTTTTTCATTTTCTTGTGTTTGTTGATTTCTATTACAGGATGCTCCGAAAAACGCACATAGCGCAATAAAAAACCATAGGTTACTTTTTTTAATCATATATAAATTGTTCATGTTTACTTTAACATAACATGAAATCTTGCAATTTGTTGACAAATGGAGGAATTTACGCTTATTGCATAATAAAAGCAATTTATCTAAGTTTGGATATGATTTCAGAAACGACTTACCTGGCTGCAAAAATGATCTCGGGCACCTTAGAAGAATATTTTACAGAACAGGCAGCGCTTTCAGACTTGGCAAATGGGGATAAGTATCTTCCGCAATCCATTATTATTGAAGCTGTTGTTGATGCGGCATTTTGGGCAAGTTTGCGTAAAGAAGAAGGCTATTCTCCGAAAATATCGATCGCCTTAGTGGCGCCGGAAAAGACATCCTATCCGTTAGTTTTTGGACAAGCGGTTAGGTTTACTCCTAATAATTTAGTTAAGTTATCTCCAGCCGTTATACAACCAAGTATCCATTTAGGAGTTTGGAATGTAGGAAGCGACTTGTTTATCTGGGGCACCACGCATCATATACCTGATTCATGTTTAGTGCTAGAAGTAGTAGAACCTGGTTTGTTGGTCATCAAACATAAACGCCATGAAGGTTATGGTAAGTTTGTAAATATTGCTGTGCTTAAGGGGGATCAAATAAAGTTAGTAGACGAGAAAAATCTGGGTTTAACCAACTGTCCAGATTTATTAGCTTCTCTCTTAGGTGTACCGCTTCCCGCTCCTGTTGACGAATCTATTAATGTTTTAGTTGAGCTAGCAGTAGCCATGCGGAAGCATAAAAGAGGAGGATTATTACTAGTGGTGCCTACCGATAGTGAAGAATGGCAAGAGTCTATCGTTCATCCAATTGGGTATTCCATAGATCCCGTTTACTGTACCCTGTCGGACTTAGTTCAGCAGCAGCACAATGGTGAATATGAGGTTGACTGGAAAGAGAATATATTGAAAATTGTAGACATTATTGGTGGTTTCACAGCGATTGATGGCGCAACAGTCATTACTAAAAATTATGAGTTGCTCGCTTTTGGAGCAAAGGTTGCAAGAGCCGCTAAGAATTCTCCTGTGCCGAAGGTATTTATTACAGAACCAATCGTAGGGCAAGAACCCGAAATTCTAGATCCAGTAAAGATTGGCGGTACACGCCATCTGGCTGCGGCTCAATTTGTACATGATCAAAGAGACTCAATGGCCCTAGTGGCGTCTCAAGATGGAATCTTTACGGTATTTATCTGGTCAGCATCCTTAAATATGGTACATGCTCATCGGATTGATACACTTTTGTTGTAAGTGGTTATTAGTTGTGAGTTGCCAGTTGTGAGTTGTGCGTACCAAGCTATTCGATCATTCATCGCTCATCGTTCATCACTTATCGTCCTTTTCATCCTAAGCTTGCTTTCAGTTGTTCCAACAGATCATTTGTGCGGGTAGCTTTCACCTTTAGCTTCCGGACTTTAGGACGTTTGCCTTTTGCTCTTGCTTTGATTATCTTAACAAGTTCGTCTTTATATTCATCTTTATAGGCGCTTACATCAAAGGATGTACTATGGTGTTTAACGAGTTCAAGCGCCATATCTAATTCTGCTTTTGTAAGCTTAATATTGGCAGGTATATTCAGTTCTTCGGGTGAACGTATCTCTTCTTCAAATCGTAATTTATTTAAAACAAGCATATTCTCTCGGGCTCTTATCATACAGAGATTTTCTCCTGCTCGCATTACAAAGGTTGCCAATCCGGCCATACCCGCTTTTTCAAGTGCTTTTACCAGTAAATGATAGGCTTTCTGCCCTCCCTTCTGCGGTTCTATATAATAAGGTGTTTCAAAATACATGCTGTCGACCTCTTTCTCCTTTACAAAGGATTGGATATTGATCATTTTATTCTTTTCAGGGCTCGCTTCTTCAAAATCTGTATCCTCCAAAACAATGTAGTTGTCATTAAGCATATAACCCTTAACGATATTCTCCCAAGGCACCTCCTTGCCGGTATTTTCGTTCACGCGTTGATAACGTATTTTTGCATGATCTTTTCGGTCGAGCATGTCAAAATCCAAACGACTCTCTTCTGTAGCGCTAAATAATTTAATAGGTATGTTTACTAATCCAAAGCCTATTGCTCCTGTCCATATTGCTCTCATAATTACATTTTTTCACCAACAATGTAACAGTTAAGTGTACGTTAAGTTTGTTTGAAATAAATGCTTTTAAAATTGTTTACAATGTCTTATATTCGAGCCAATCTTGAAAGATTAAGAAGAAAAACGACAACATATGCCGGTTTGGTTCAGTTTTTGTATGTTGCGTTTTGATTTTTGTTACAAAAATTAGTATAAAAGTATTAAAGGATAATTATGTATTGGACATTAGAATTGGCTTCGCATCTAGAAGATGCTCCTTGGCCAGCAACGAAGGATGAATTAATTGATTATGCTATTCGTTCTGGTGCACCAGAAGGCGTACTAGAGAATTTAAACGAAATGGAAGATGATGGTGAGGCGTATGAAAGTATTGAAGAAGTATGGCCTGACTATCCAACTAAAGATGATTTCCTTTTCAATGAAGATGAATATTGATTTATAATGGCGCCGTGCATAAAAAATACAAATCACGGCGCTTATTTTTAATCAGTCATTTTGGCAGTTTTTTTCGTCAGCTTTTTAAACCAGACCTTGTGCCAGCATAGCCTCTGCAATTTTTACGAAACCACCTATATTAGCACCTTTCTCATAATTTATAAATCCATTTTCCTCTTTTCCGTATTTCACGCAGACCTTATGAATATCTTTCATGATGCCTTTTAGTTTTTTGTCAACTTTTTCGCGGCTCCAAGTGTATCGCAATGAGTTTTGCGACATTTCAAGTCCAGATACAGCTACCCCTCCTGCATTAGCTGCTTTGCCTGGTGCATAAAAAACTTTGTTTTGATTGAATACAGCTATTGCCTCTGGCGTACAAGGCATATTAGCTCCTTCTGCTATGCAATAGCAACCGTTTTTTACAAGTACTTTTGCATCGGCCTCATTCAACTCGTTTTGTGTTGCGTTAGGCAATGCTATGTCACAGGCTATTTCCCAAGGTTTTTTCCCTTCAACAAATGCGCAGTTGTACTCGTTCGCATATTCTTGTATACGTCCACGGTTTTGATTCTTTAATTTCTTGATAAAATTCAATTTCTCTATCGTAATCCCTTCCGCATCGTATATATACCCATCCGAGTCGGACATGGTAAGAACCTGCGCGCCCAATTCGATACATTTTTCGGCCGCAAATTGCGCAACATTTCCAGCACCTGAAATAACAATCTTTTTATGCTTTAAAGATTCCTTTTTAAGTTTTAATATTTCCTCAACGAAATAAATAAGACCATAACCCGTTGCTTCCGGACGGATCTGGCTCCCACCCCATTCAGAGCCTTTGCCTGTAAGTACTCCTGTAAATTCGCCTTTAATTCGTTTATATTGGCCAAATAGATATCCAATTTCTCTATTTCCAACCCCAATATCGCCCGCAGGAATATCTATATCCGCTCCCACGTGCCGATAAAGCTCTGTCATGAAACTTTGGCAAAATTTCATGACCTCGTTATCCGATTTACCTTTAGGATCAAAGTCAGATCCGCCTTTTCCCGCTCCCATCGGTAGCCCTGTTAAACTGTTTTTAAAAATCTGCTCGAATGCAAGAAACTTGAGAACACTTAAATTAACAGATTTATGAAATCGGAGTCCTCCCTTATAAGGACCTATCGAACTGTTCATTTGTACTCTAAACCCCCTATTTACTTCTACTTCACCTTTATCATTTAACCAGGGTACTCTAAATATTATGACACGCTCTGGCTCGGCTATTCTTTCTAATATTTTGGTGTTTCGGTATTTTGGATTTTCTTTTACATATGGAATAATCGTTTCTGCCACTTCAGATACTGCTTGTAAAAATTCTGTTTCTCCAATATTTCTATTCTTAATGCTTTCTATAAATTCTTTTTTTGATAAATCCATATAATAAAAATCGGTTTCTAAATTTTAATAGGGCATTAAAATAGAAAAAATTTTTCATTTAATCGGTTTTACCGGATTAGTATATAAGACCACCCCGAAACCGTGACATCTTTAAAGGGGATGTATCATGAATGGAAGCCCCAAAAATTGCGTAACCTGTTTTTTCTACCAATAAATACTAATATAAATAGCATAAAATGGTTGTGTATTTTATTTACTAAAATAATTAGTATATATTTGTCTTATTATATTTTTTTATGGACAAACAAATCATCCATATGGATCAAGATGCTTTTTTTGTTTCTGTAGAGATAAGAAAAAACAGTAGTTTAAAAAATAAGCCTGTTATTATAGGAGGTACGTCAGATCGCGGTGTAGTTACATCATGCAGCTATGAGGCCCGTAAATTCGGTGTTCATTCGGCAATGCCTTCGCGTATGGCAAAAATGCTATGCCCGCATGCCATCTTTGTTAAAGGAAACATGGATGATTATACCAAAGCGTCTCAAGAAATAACGTCCATTGTAGCGGAAAAAGCTCCGCTGTTTGAAAAAGCAAGTATAGATGAGCATTACATCGACCTAACGGGCATGGAGCGATATTTCGGTAGTATGAAGTTCGCCCAAGGGCTACGGCATTATATCATGAAGGAGACAGGCTTACCAATTTCGTTCGGCCTATCGGTGAACAAAACAGTTTCCAAAATGGCAACAAACGAAAGCAAACCCGGTGGAGAGCGGGAAGTTTGCCCAGCATCCGTCCAATCTTTTCTGAATCCGCTTTCGATTAAAAAAATACCTGGTTTGGGCAGTGCCACCTATGTGAAGCTGAGTGAAATGGGGGTACGCTACATTCATAAGCTAATAAAAATACCACCAGAGATGATGTTGAAAGTTATGGGGCAACCCGGCCTTACACTCTGGCAGAAAGCCAATGGCGTAGATCTTTCACCTATAGTGCCATACAGGGAGCAGAAATCAATTGGTACACAAAGTACTTTCGCCGCTGATAGTATGGATATAACGGCTATTAAAGAATTGCTTGCGGCCATGGTTACCAATTTAGCTTATGAATTAAGGCAGAGTTGTAAATTAAGTGCATGCATAACGGTCACCATACGCTATGCCAATTTTGAAACAGTTACCAAACAAGCAAGCATACCTTACACTTCACTTGATCATGTTTTGATAAATAAAGCCAAAGAGTTATTTGATACAGTCTATAATCGGAGGATGCTACTTCGCTTGGTTGGTGTAAAGCTTTCACATTTGGTGGGTGGCTGTGAACAAATAGACCTCTATAGTACCTCAGAAAAAAGATATAATTTATATCAGGTGATGGATAAAATTCGTAATCGATACGGGGGGGATGCGGTAAAGCTGGCTTCCTCATTAATTTAGATTGGTAGCTTATGTTTCTCAATGTCCACTCCTATTTTAGTTTACGCTATGGAACGATGAGTATAGCATCACTTATCGCGGAAGCCAAATCATTGGGCATTAAGGAAATAGTTCTTACAGATATCAATAATTCATCGGGCTGCATGCCTTTTATTATGAAATGCAGAGAAGAAGGTATACGACCGCTGATTGGTATTGAATTCAGGAGAGGCGGCCTTTTTTTATATCTCGGTATTGCCAAGAACAAGGAGGGTATGAAAGAATTGAATGACTTTCTTTCCTATTATAATCTAACAGAGCAGGAATTACCAGATACTCCCCCTCTATTTGAGCATGCATATGTGGTTTATCCTTTTGTAAGGTTTGGAAAAACATTGCAGGAAAACGAATACATCGGCGTTAGACCTACTGAGCAAAATCAGCTTTTCGGTAAAGACACCATCGCTATACAAAATAAACTACTTGCTTTAAATGCTGTTACCTTCAGTGGCAAATTGCAGTATCGATTTCATGAATACCTAAGAGGTATAGATTTAAGTACGCTGTTAGGCAAGGTGACTGTCGCTGATAAGTGCGAAAAAACGGAGTACTTTTTACCCGCAGAAGAAATTGAAAACTTATATGCAAATTATCTTTACCTCCTTGAAAACACATCCATTTTATTAAGTTCCTGTTGTATGGATGAATATAAATTTGGCGATCGCAACAACAAAACGATAAAAACCTTCACCGGAAGCGTTTCTGGCGATGAAGACCTTCTGGAGAAAATAGCGCTAGCAGGTATGGTACGCCGTTATGGAAATGAAAATGAACAGGCACTTGTAAAAATAAAGGCTGAACTTAAAATAGTTAAAGAGATGTCTTTTTGCGCTTATTTTTTGATTACTTGGGATGTTATAAGTTACTCCAGAAGTGTAGGATTTCATCATGTAGGAAGAGGTTCTGGTGCTAATAGTACCATTGCATATTGTTTGGGTATAACTGATGTCAACCCTATTGAACTTGACTTATACTTTGAAAGGTTCTTGAATTCCAAACGTAGCAGTCCACCTGATTTTGATATTGATTACAGTTGGGACGAACGTGAGCAAGTACAGCAATATCTTTTAAGACGTTATGGTGCCGCTAATACGGCGCTTTTAGGTACAATAAGTACCTTTCAAGGAAGATCGGTTGTGCGGGAGATTGGAAAAGTTTTGGGTTTACCAAAAACTGAAATAGACAGCTTTACCGACCCGAAAAAAGATAAATATAATCAAGATAATCCCACATTTAAGAAGATCAATGCTCTTTATAAGCTAATGGAAGGAATGCCTAATCAGCGTTCTATTCATGCTGGAGGGATATTGATAAGCGAAGAACCCATTACGTATTACACCGCACTCGATTTACCTCCCAAGGGTATGGCTACCGTGCAGTGGGACATGTATGTGGCAGAAGCTATTGGTTTAGACAAATTTGACATATTGAGTCAGCGAGGAATAGGTCATATCAAAGAGGCTACTGAATTAATTGCCAGCAATAAGAAAAGGTATATTGATATACATCAGGTTGAGGCTTTTCTTAAAGATGAGCAACTAAATGAACGGTTACGGTCAGGAGATAGTATTGGCTGTTTTTATATTGAATCACCCGCGATGCGTCAATTGTTAAAAAAATTGCAATGCAGTGATTATCGTACTTTGATTGCCGCGAGCTCTATTATCCGGCCAGGAGTTGCTTCCTCCGGTATGATGCGAAATTATATCTATTATTTCCATCACCCGGAGGAAGTAGCATATTTGCATCCCGTAATGAAAGAACAACTAGCAGAAACCTATGGGGTAATGGTTTACCAGGAAGATGTGATAAAAGTTTGCTACCATTATGCTGGGTTGGATTTGGCTGATGCAGATGTATTGCGGAGGGCAATGAGTGGAAAATATCGTAGCAGTGATGCATTTGCCAAGCTTGTTAACAAATTCTTTGAGAAAGCTAAAGAAACGGGCCGCAACGAAAAAACAACCGAAGAAGTTTGGCGGCAAATTTCAAGTTTTGCCGGTTATAGCTTTTCTAAAGCGCATTCTGCGAGCTTCGCCATTGAAAGCTACCAGAGCCTGTTTTTAAAAACCTATTATCCGATGGAATTTATGGTGGCAGTATTGAACAATTATGGTGGCTTCTACCAACGGTGGGTGTATGTACATGAACTCAAAAAAACAGGTGCTAAAGTACATTTACCCTGTGTAAACCATAGTGAGGCTAAAGTGACAATTGAACAGGAAGATGTGTATTTGGGTCTGGTAGGTATACAAGGTTTGGAAGACTATTATATTGATCGGATTCCATATGAACGGAAGCTGAATGGTCCCTTTTTAAATTTAACCGATTTTATAAAACGGATGGATATAAATCTTGAACAAGGTATTATTCTTATAAAAATTGGTGCTTTACGCTTTACCGGTTTCTCTAAAAAAGAATTATTGTGGGACATTCACAATCAATTAGGGATAAAGGCTCTTAAGAAACCGATTACTGAACTTTTCAAACTGCCGCCAAAGCAATATCAAATGCCGGAGCTTTTAGATGAACCATTGGAAGATGCTTATCAAGAGCTCGAGCTGTTGGGTTACCCTTTAACGATGAGTATGTTTGATTTATTAAAAACGCAGTATAGAGGAGATATACTTGCAAAGGATTTGATAAATCATATTGGAAAAACGGTTAAAATGGTAGGATTATATGTCTGCGAAAAAACGGTGCGCACTAAACGCAATAGTAAAATGTGGTTTGGCACTTTTTTAGATGTTCAGCGTGATTTTTTTGATACTACTCATTTTCCCAACAACACGCCTATCTATCCGTTCAGCGGGAAGGGTTGTTATTTAATATTGGGTAAGGTAGTGGAAGATTTTGGCTTTCCGAGTATCGAAATAGAAAGATTTACTAAGTTGCCTATTCGAGATAACCCCTTTCTTGTTTAGTTATTCGTTACTGGTTATTAGTTATTAGTATCAAGACGTAAGTATCAAGACTCTATTAGTACTAAGACTATATAGTTGTGAGTATTAAGAGCGCTTTAAGCTCTATGCTTTCTGCTTTTCGCTAAAGCCATTCAGTGGTTTAACCATTTGTGGATGGTTAGCGGCATAATTCATAATCAAATGCATCATATAATCATTGGAAGGATAAGTTGTTAGTTGTTCTTTTATATCTTCTGGATAGATGAGATCACTATGGTTGTTTATATACCCCATACCATATAGTTTACCCCCTTCCACCCAAATGCAACTTTGCTCCTCTTCTGTTCGGCCCTTATCTACCAATATAAAAGAAGGTAACAGCGTTTCCATATCGGTCATTGCCTTGTCCATTCGTTTATTATAACTGGCTACATTTTCTTCTCCTAAGCAAGCACCTTTGCAAGTATTGTTACCATAGTGCAGACAGGCCCCTTTAACTTTTTGAATGGAACATAACTTTGGACATAATTGATAGTTGGTAACTAATTTATTTACCAAGCTATAGGCCTCATTTATATTTCCGAACGAACAAAGAGCCTGTTGAAATTTTTTATGCTTATCAATAGCCAACCTTAAATAACCTCGCTGATCTTCATACAGGTAAAGGCTATATTTTGCTTCAAAGCGCTTTAAAGCACGGTTGTTTTCCGGCCATAATCTTTTAATTTCGGATGCTTCTAGTAAAAAGGCCATAAGCTCCGTTCCGCAACTATTGAAATCAATTGCATGAATACTACGAAGAAAATTTTGACGCTGAGAATTAGGGTTTTGACCAGAAAAATGAGCCGCGACCCTGTTTTTAATATTTTTTGCTTTGCCCACATATACTACCTTTCCTTTTTGATCTTTAAAATAATAAACACCAGGAGTATTAGGCAATAATTCAAAATGTTCCTTTGGAAGATGAGGTGGTAATACCTGTTCTTTCGAAGCTCTTTTTAACATAGCTTCAATAGCGCCACTATCTTTCTGCAACAAAAGCGAAAAAAGAATAGTTGTGGCTGCAGCATCCCCTCCTGCACGATGTCTGTTATGAATGGAAATATCCAGCTGCTGGCATAGCTTGCCTAAGCTATAAGAGGGGAAACCCGGCAGCAGTTTACGGCTTAATCTTACCGTACATAATTTGAGTGCACTCCATACATAACCGCTGGCAGTTAGGTGATGTTTGATAAAAGAGTAATCGAAATTGACATTATGCGCAACAAATATTTTTCCCTGAAGAAGATTGAATACGTCGTCTGCTATTTCTGCGAAAGTGGGTGCTTCACTCACCATATCGTCATCAATGCCCGTTAGGGCCGTGATATGCAATGGGATGTGAGTTAGTGGATTTACTAAAGTCTCATAAGTGTTCCGTACACGGACACCATCATGGATACAAATTGCGATTTCAGTAATACCATTACCAGCCGCGTAGCCACCCGTAGTTTCGATATCGACAATTGCGTATTCCATATAAAACAAAAGTACTAAAATAATTAGTATGCAGAAGAAATTTGTTATGAAAACAAGTCGTTTAGCTTTTAGCGTTCTTTAGATTTTCTCCAGATCCTCTTTAGCCGTGAATCTGACTAAAAAGGGATAAAGCATATGTCAACCAGAAGGTTTAAGATTTTTCTTGGAGTTTTAGGTCACGGCAGAGAAAATTGAACATCTCTCCTGGATTTACACCTATTGCCAGCGCTATGAGGTAAAGTTCATCAACCCTCAAATGAGATTTCGGATTGATAGACAGCTGACTGAGGCGATAAGTACTTAACCCGGTTTTTCGCGATACTTCCGCCTTATTTATTGATCTCTTTGCCAAGTATAAGCCTAGTTCTGTCAAAATCTGTTGCCTCCTTTTAATTGCTATAAAATTACGCTGTGAATAATTAGCTAGTCAATATATTTGCAAATGAGTGTGTTTTACTTATATTTGTAGAGAAAAAACAAATTATTCATGCACAACTTTTAACTGGCAACTCACAACTCACAACTAACATTAACCAATAACCAAAACCTATTATGGAATTATCTGAAAAACTAAGATTGTTACGTTATGCACATGATTATACACGTGAGTATGTTGCTTATAAGCTTAGCATTAGCTTTAAACATTATATTCAACTGGAATCTGGTGAGGAAATACTCACATTAGAACAAGCAAAGATGATTGGTGAACTTTATCAAATCAATACCGTTGATCTGTTACAAAAAGGAGACGAAGGATTAAATATTGAATGGGAAGATATGTTGGAACAAGAGGAACATTCACCAAAAGAAAATTCGCATGAAGCTGCTATGTCTTACATCAGAGCAGAACTTGCTAGTATTAAAGGTATGCTTCAAGTATTAGTAGAGAAACAGGATATTTAGTTGCTAGCTGAGGCAGCTTTTATTTCATTATCTCTTTGACTATTTTATTCTTACCGTCGATCGTATGATCGTACGGTAACCCGAGTAGCTTTGTAAGAATAGGATAAACATGTACATTCTCAAAAGCAGGAATTGTTAATCCTTGTTTGAATGCAGGCCCCCATGCAATAAAGGTTGCTTGCATGTCTGGTGTTTGATAGGGGTCATAACCGTGAGCACCAATATAAGGTTTGTTATTAGAAAAATAATAAGGGGCATCCGCTATCAAGATAATATCTCCTATCCTATTGTAGTGATCATCCTTTTTGCTATAATGGTATTTAGACGGCACTTTATCTGTTAAGTAAACCTGATAATGTTGAGCGTTCGAACGAATGGTACTATATATTGTTTTCAACTTCTTCTTATCTTTTACATGGATATTTAGGATCGTGCCGTTACTGGCGACTGTTATCTCCGACGTATCTACTTTAATGGGTAATTTAAGCGGTACTTCCCTATTGATGGCGGTCATACCATGATCAGATACAAATATAAAATTTACGGGGAGGCCCGTCTTATTTACGGCTTGGTTTAGTGCATTAACAGCAGAATCGACCCATTGAACAGCTTTTTCTGTCTCCTGTGCATCCGGACCGAAAAGATGTCCCATATGATCTACTTCAGGAAAATAGAAACTTATTAGATGGGGCCGTTCTGTTTCCGGCAAAGAAAGCCACTTGACAACTGTTTGTATTCTATTAGCAATAGGTATTTTTTCATTATAAGGGTAGTAATAGGTCGGGAATTTTCCGCCGATAGCTGCTTCTGAGCCAGGCCAGTAAAAGCAAGCACTTACCATTCCCTGCTGCTCTGCAAGCGTCCAAATGGGTACGCCGCCATACCAAGCTGGATCTTTTACGGCTTTGGCATTTCCCATACTATACCTGCTGGCCGTTTTCGGATCATACATATTATTGCCTACTAAACCATGATGAGAAGGATACATACCCGTAACAAGGGTATAATGATTAGGAAAAGTAATGGAAGGAAAAGAAGGAATAAGTGCTTCAGCCTTTACACCACTTCGAGCAAGCTGGTTAAGGAAAGGCGTTTTATATTTTTTTATATAATCATAACGAAATCCATCGGCAGAGATGAGAATTACATATGGCTTTTCTTGTTGTTCGGGCGTATTTTTCCGGTTTGGAACGATTTTTTGACTGGTATCTTGTTGCGCAGAAGCGGAAAAGTTTAAAATAGCGAGAAAAACAAATGCGATAACAGAAAACAATATCCTATTCATACTGCGATATTAGAAAATTTAGCTGACTTAAATGTTAGGATAAGGTTATTTTAGTATCATTCTTATTGATCAGAATGCCAAAAATCGGTCGTATTTCCAGCAAAACCCAGCGGTTCCCCCTCGGAGTCCTTCAGGCTGGTGATATAACTGACTTCTTTTATAAGGCGCCCGTGGTTGATGCGGCTCGCGGAGATGTTTATGATGTTAGGGATATTTAATTATTATGGTATTGTTAAATTTAAAAACACCTATCACACGACGCAGAATAAAATCATTTGGAAACTTATTAAGAAACAGAAAAATAGACCAATAAGCCTATGATTTTTTCTTAGTGCTAAAGAAGGCTTAAGGTAGTGCTTAAGTAGGCTCAAAGCAGGCTAAGCCGTTTTGGCCAAAGATGCCGAAAAATAGACCAGAAATTTTGGGTTTTGGACAAGCAGATACTGAACAAAATTTTTATAGATACAAGCTATGAACGTAGGCGTCTAGGTCTTGTCGGACACTTGACAACAACTTTAAAAAATCTCTGAAAAACTCATAATCCAATGCTTATTGATATAGGAAGACTTGATTTGTATGGAACACGCCCGATACCATGCATTGAACTGATCTAACCGATATGACAACAAAACATTAATACCAAATGAGTCCACTTTTCGTCATTATAGCAAATTCTTCCAGTTATTATCTTTTTTATTAAACATGTAGCTTTTAATAATAGTACTCCGTTATGAACAAACAAAGATAACTTCACAATTATAACTAAATCATGAATAAGAAGATTTACATTTTCGCATTAACACTAATGGTGCTCTTTGTTGGGTGCGACAAAGATGACATTGAATACGAAACTGACTATGAAAGGAGCTACAAAGCCTGGCAGAGTTTTAAGGAATCCAATAATAATTCCTATCGTTATGTAGTGACCGGAAGTTCCTGGACGGGCTTTGCTTGGGAAACAACTTTTACGGTACAGGCAGGCGAAGTGATGGGGAGAGCTTTTCGGTATACTGTTTTCAACGATATCCGAATGCCAGATGCGGGTTGGAGTTTAGAGGCCGTCCAGCTGATGATTGATAGCCTAGAAAGAAAACATCCTGGGAATACTGAACGGTTGCCAAGTACAGATAGTCTGCTGAAAGTACTGTCATGGAACGAACAGCATCCCAATTTGAATAATCCTGACCACAGTAGCGGTGCTCCTATTTGGACGCTCGACCAAGTTTATGAGCAGGCTAAGAACGATTGGCTACGTAAAAGGGATAATGCACAAACTTCTTTTGAAGCAAAAAATGATGGACTGATATCTTCTTGCGGTTATTGGGAAGATGGTTGTATGGATGATTGTTTTAGAGGGATAAGTATATCTAGTGTTGAAGGGATTTAATAATAAAGATTACGTAATGTTTCTATTGGAGGTTATAAAAAGTTAAAGGGCGGTCAAAAGTTTTGACCGCCCTTTAACTTTTTGATATATATTTGGAGATTAATCTATTCTATAATGCTAAAACTCAAATCTAGCACCTACGTTCCATGTAGTTCCGTTACCGAAAAATACTGAATTGGCAGTGTTGAGACCACGATAAGTCGCATCACCAGCCTCGACAGGTATGGCGCTCATCAATTCAGAAAAATATACCCGGTCGAATACATTGTTAACGTTTAAACGCAGGTTGAGCGCTGTTTTGTCAAATTTAACTCGATAGTTTATGCCAGCATCTACTAAGTCGTAACTTGGTGCCTTTATGTTCTCTTTTTCGACTGCTGTAGAATATAAATTCGAATAGTTTCTATAGTCTACGTCAGCAGACAAGCTGTTAGTGATACGATAAGCTATACCTAAACCAAACATGGTTTGCGCAGCACCACCTACTTTACCATCTTGAACATCTCTAACTTCTTCCGAAATAAGGTTTAAATTTTGATCATACACCCTCGTAAGTGCGTTATCATTATATTTCCAATCACCTATGGAAGCGAAACCTCTCAAATCAAGTTTATAAGTTGGTTTGGCTGTAAAGCTAAGTTCTACCCCTCTATGTAACTGACTTAAGCCTGCGTTATTTTCAAAAAATTCCACATCATCCGTAAATATTGTGCGGGTAGTAACCCTGTCCTTCCACGAAGTATTGTACAAATTTAGATCGGCACTGAAAACACGACTAGTATATTTATATCCTAATTCCAATCCCAATATCTTTTCGTTACTTGTTAACGGATTAATAGTATTTCCGAAGTTCAGATAGATATTGTCATGGTAGGGTTGTCGCGAATAGTAACCAGAATTAGCGAAAAACGTATGTTGTTCTGCAACGGTATAGCTTAGACCACCTTTAATATTATAGCCGAAATTATTAACTTTCTCCGACTTCTCTTCCTCTTTTACATATTGAAATCTATCCCAGCGAACATGTGATTGATTGGATAAAGCTCCTTGTAAATAAGCCGAGAATTCATCTGTAGCGTATTCAATTTGTCCGAATAATCCGCCATAAGTAATTCGCTCGTCATAATCATAATTCACCTTTTGATCATTATCAACGCTTGTAAATAACGATTTCCATGGATCAATACTATAGGTTTCAGTTACATTATAGCCATTGGGATACTGAGCATTATCTGTGACCTGAAATGAATTTAAACCAAAAAGGTTAGTTAACATGCGATAATGAGACCCTTTGTAAGTACGTACATCGACTCCCAAATTATAATTTAAATTCTCATTTATTTCATGATTAAAATTGGAAATCAATCCATACCAAGCATGATTATTAACTGAAGCACGTATCGCATATGCGTTACGAGTGGTTCCTATACCGTCCTCTAATTCACTGTTATTTTTTCTAATGGCATCAAAATTTATATGTCGGGTGGTATCGGTAACTTTTCCTGAACCCCAATTACCAGTACCTCCACCACGACCCCAAGACGCATATAAAACAGTTGATAAAGTAGATTTTTCGTCGATATTAAAATCCCAGTTCAAATTGGCAACTGGTTTATGGTAGTAATTTGTCCGCTCACTTAGATAGTCACCTTGATAGTATCCGTAATTTGGGTTATAGTCTTTTCCATATTGCAAATAATCACTAATTGGTTTGGTATAATTCTGATCGTGTTGTTGCGGAGCACCAAAAATCATAAAGTTGAACGAATGCTTATCATTAGGTTTATAGCCTAAAGAGAAAAAATAGTTTTGTCCGTAACCTCTTGTTCCTTTATTATAACCGTCAGCTGCCCAGTTGGTCAATAAGACACTTGCAGCCCACCCGTTGTCGGACAGACCAGTACTATATGCAATCGTGTTTTTCTGGTAATTATTATTGCCAATAGTAGATTGAACAAAACCTTTACGCGTCATATCAGTAGATTTTGTTACCACGTTAACGGTACCACCGACTGATGAAACAGCTAATTTAGAAGAACCAAGGCCTCTTTGAACTTGTAAAGCATTGGCAACATCTTGTAAACCAGACCAGTTAGACCAATAGAGCTTGCCATCCTCCATACTGTTAACCGGTTGACCATTAATTAGATATGCAGTATTATCAGCATCAAAGCCCCTCACAATCATCCTGGAGTCTCCGTATCCCCCCGCTTGACCAGCTATATAGATTGATGGTGTATTTTTAAGGAGCTCTGGAAATTCCTGATTGCCTCCTTTTTGTTGAATCTCTGTTGCGCTAACTGTTGAAACAGCGATAGGTGTTTTCCGGTCGGCCGCCATATCAATTATACCAGAACCAACCTGTACAACTACTTCATCTAATGATTCCGAGCTAGGTTGCATCTCAATAATACCTAAATCTGGTGATCCAGCGGTAAATGTGAGGCGTTTTGCTTCATAGCCAATGTATCTCACAATAATTTCTCCAGATTCTTTTGGGTTAGATAGAGAAAATTGTCCATTAGCATCTGTTGAGGTCGAACGCGATGTTCCAACTATTGAAACAGTAACTCCCCCCAAAGGGTTTTTGCCATCTGTAACAGTACCAGTAATTGATTGTTGACTGTAGGCAAAGGCAGTCGACAAAATTAAAAGTAGTGCTGAAAGCACTATTTTTTTTCCGAAAAGATCCGGTGTGATTGATCGATTAAAAGAAAGTAAAAACTTCTTCATGTGTGCTAATTTGAATGATTGATTTTGTTTGTTTTTCAGCAGCAAAATTAAATAGCGCACAGCTAAAATCAGCACGTTTCATGTTAAGTTAATATTAATTTAATGTTTCTTTACCAGCCATTTATAGCAAATAGGTGAGCTTTTTTACTGGTCTCAATGGTTTATGTTATTTGTAGGAAAAAATTATTGTACTATATTATGGGTATATCGTATTAGTAAAATTTATAAAATAATATGAATGTGAATTGTGAATAACTTTTTTTGTTGAAAAAAGGAAGAAATTGAGTTTATCTCCCAAAATCGAAATTTTGTAACAATTAATGAATGGTGTTTTAGTTTTTTTTAAGAAATAAGGATGTTTTGCCAGTTTGATATTCTAATTTTCTCATTAATTAGCTATAAGTAATTCGCGCTAAGAAAAAAAACATATAGTATTTTTGTGATATATAGGTTATCAAGACAATATTTTTAGAAAAAGCCCACTTTTGCCTAAAAACCTATATTTACTTCATCTGAATAGATGATATACCTGCTTTTGTAAGTTTAAAACAGAAAATATTTACCTTTCTAAGGAGATGGTTCTCTATAATCTAAAGAAACAGGCGATAAATCGTTGTTCAGGTATTTTTTATTCACGCTGATCCGTTTACCCCTATTACTATCTACATTTCCTTCCCAATCTCTGGCATTTATTTCATGTATATAGCGTGCGACATAGTCGCTTACTATAATAGATATGCCGTAGTCAAAAAATAGCTAAGTGATTATTATGAGCTAAAAGTCCCTTGCACACTGAGACAAATTATAGGTACAAGGTAAAAATAACATCTGGCTTCCCGATAATATCCTATTTCTAAGAATTTTTATTAGGTTTGCGGATGTAATATTCATGTTTAAGGGTATAAAAGGATTAAGGATGAATTTACAATTCTAATTGTAATATCGAAACGAATAATATTTATAGGAATGAATTACGACATCATTGTAATTGGAAGTGGCCCAGGAGGCTATGTTGCAGCCATCAGAGCTTCACAGTTAGGGTTCAAAACTGCTATTATTGAACGCGAATCTCTTGGCGGTATTTGCCTTAATTGGGGCTGTATCCCTACAAAAGCATTACTTAAAAGTGCTCAAGTATTTGAATATTTGAATCATGCGGCTGATTACGGTATCAAAGTAGACGGTGGAGAGGTAGATTTCAACGCGGTTATTAAGCGAAGTAGAGGTGTTGCAGATGGCATGAGTAAAGGTATTCAATTCTTGATGAAGAAGAATAAGATAGACGTGATTATGGGTACTGCCAAAATAAAAAAAGGCGGTAAAATAGAAGTAAAGGGTGGTGATGGTTCTACTAAAGAATATACTGCGAAACACACTATTCTCGCAACTGGAGCTCGTTCACGTGAATTACCTAACTTGAAACAGGATGGAAAAAAAATTATTGGTTATCGCCAAGCGATGAATTTGGACAAACAACCAAAATCATTAGTAGTGGTTGGTTCTGGAGCAATAGGTGTTGAATTTGCTTACTTTTACAATGCTATCGGTACACAGGTTACTATTGTTGAATATTTAGATCGTATTGTTCCGGTAGAAGATGAGGAGATTTCTAAGCAATTAGAACGCAGCCTTAAGAAAACGGGCATCAATATTTTGACTGGTGCAGAGGTTACTGCCGTTGATACTTCTTCTTCGCCTTGTAAAGTGAAAATTAAAACAGCTAAAGGGGAAGAAACCATTGAGGCTGAAGTAGTGCTTTCTGCTGTGGGCATTTCTCCTAATATCGAAAACATCGGTTTGGAGGAAGTTGGTGTTAAAACAGAAAAGGGCCGTGTATTGGTTGACGATTTCTATAAAACAAACGTTGACGGTGTATATGCTATAGGTGATATTGTGAAAGGGCAAGCTTTAGCACATGTGGCTTCTGCTGAAGGTATTACTTGTGTAGAGAAAATCAAAGGTTTACATGTAGAGCCAATTGATTACAACAATATTCCAGGATGTACCTATTGTTCGCCTGAAATTGCATCCGTTGGTTATACGGAGAAAGCTGCAAAAGACGCTGGCTACGAAGTTAAAGTAGGGAAATTCCCATTCTCAGCCTCAGGGAAAGCAAGTGCCGCTGGTGCTAAAGATGGTTTTGTAAAAGTCATTTTTGATGCGAAATATGGTGAGTTTCTCGGTGCCCATATGATAGGTGCAAATGTTACGGAGATGATCGCTGAGGTTGTTGCTGCTCGTAAGCTGGAAACTACCGGTCATGAAATTATAAAAACAATACATCCTCACCCTACCATGAGCGAAGCTATTATGGAAGCTGCCGCTGATGCCTATGGAGAGGTTATTCACCTGTAGGGAAGTTGAATAGAAAAACGTGAAATAGTTAAGTAGGTACTATATACCTTAATACCTACTTAACTACTCTACAAATTGACCATTCTACGAATCAACTACTCAACTATCCTAACTATGAAAAAAATCTTATCTATTGATGGTGGAGGGATAAGGGGGATTATCCCCGGCATGATATTGGTTGCTTTGGAAGAAAAGTTAAAGCATAAAACAAACGACCAAGAAGTAGCCATTGTAGATTTTTTTGATTTTTTTGCTGGGACAAGTACCGGAGGAATTTTAATCTGCTTATTATTATGTCCTAACAAAGAAAACCCTAAACGGCCCAGATTTACGGCCAAAGAAGCACTTGATTTATACTTGAAGTATGGCCGCGATATATTTAAGATGGGATTCTTCAAACGAATTGCTTCTGGCCTAGGTTTAACAAGCGAACGATATAACAGTACAACATTAGAGAATGTTCTGCAGAAGTATTTCGGAAATACGAAGCTGAGTGAGCTTATTAAGCCTTGTATCATATCTGCCTACAATATTGAGCTGCGTAAAACACATTTTTTTAGACAACAAACGGCAATTGAACGGGGCGACGTACGTGATTTCTTTTTGAAAGACGTATGTAGGGCTACTTCTGCCGCTCCTACTTATTTTAGCGTCGCAGAAATATATTCGATTGCGGGCACTCGTTACCCGTTATTAGATGGTGGTGTGTTTGCCACGAACCCTGCTCTGAGTGGTTTAGTGGAAGTTACAAGAGCTTTTAATCAGACGAAGATTAACGATATTCACATTTTTTCCTTAGGTACAGGTAGGTCCCGGAAATCCTATAATCTTGAGCATTTCAAAAAAAGTAGGGCAATATCTATGGTGCCAGCACTAATAGATATTATGATGAGTGGAGTGGCGGAAAGCAGTGATTTCTTCTTACATCAACTATTTAGATCATCGAGTAAAGAAAATGATTATCTCCGCATTGAACCGGGCAGCTTAAATAGCATTCAGGAAAGCCTAGATGCCGCCGATGAATCAAACATGAAGAGACTAATAGCATTGGGAGATCGGACTGTAAGTGAGAATGATGCTGTTTTGGATAAAATTGCCGATTTTTTAATTGAAGAAAGGAAGAAAAATGGCTCGAGCAGTAAACCCTGGAGCTTTTTGAATCGCAGTTGGATATAATGCCGTCACGGTTGTTTTAGCAAAAGACATAAGGCTTAAGCTTTTTACTAAGTGATGAATGTTGAATGATGAACGATGAATATCTTGATACTTGCTACTTATGTCTCGCTACTAAATAACTAATAATAATGGCTTTAAATTACGTTTGGATTGCCTTTTTCTTAATTGCCTTTGTGGTAGCATTGTTTAAGCTCATTTTTTTAGGCGATCAACAAATTTTTCAAGTCATTGTAAATGGGACCTTCGATACGGCTAAAACGGGCGCAGAGATCTCGCTGGGATTAATCGGTTTGATGTCTTTTTGGCTAGGTATCATGAAAATCGGTGAAAAAGGCGGCATGATAAATATTTTTGCTCGCTTGGTTGGACCCTTTTTTAATAAACTTTTCCCTGAAATTCCAAAGAACCATCCTGCTTTAGGATCCGTATTAATGAATTTTTCGGCCAATATGCTGGGCTTGGATAATGCGGCCACTCCGGTAGGATTAAAAGCGATGAAGGAATTGCAGGAATTAAATCCTAATAAGGATACTGCTAGTAATGCCCAAATTATGTTTTTGGTGTTAAATGCATCTAGTTTGACCTTATTGCCTATCACCATTATGGCTTATAGAAAAGAGGCGGGTGCTGTAGATCCTTCTGATGTATTTATTCCTATTTTGCTGGCTACCTTTTTCTCTACATTAGTTGGGCTGATAGTAACCGCTATTTATCAACGCATTAATCTTTTAAATAAAGTCATTTTAGCTTATATCGGTGGTTTAACCATTTTCATCGGCAGTCTTTTATATTATTTTTCGACACTAGCGCAAGAAGAGATAAATGCAATTTCGCAAGTGGCTAGCAACGTTATCTTGTTCACCGTTATTATATCTTTTATTGCTTTGGCTTTCTATCGTAAAGTGAATGTGTTTGAGTCGTTTATAGAAGGTGCCAAAGAGGGTTTTGAAGTAGCTATTAAAATCATTCCTTATTTGGTGGGGATTTTAGTTGCCGTGGGTGTTTTTAGAGCTTCGGGAGCAATGGACTATCTTGTGCAGGGGGTTAGTGCGGTTGTTAGCTGGATGGGATTTGATACACGTTTTGTGGAAGCATTACCAGTAGCCTTTATGAAGCCTATGAGCGGAAGTGGGGCTAGAGGTTTGATGATTGATTTAATGCATGCAAAAGGTGCCGACGATTTTGCGTCGCGCGTTGCCTGTGTTATTCAAGGGAGCACCGAGACCACCTTTTATGTATTGGCCGTTTATTTTGGGTCCGTTGCGATTAAGAAAACGCGTCATGCATTACCAGCTGCACTTTTAGCAGAACTTGCAGGTGTTATTGCTGCTATTATTATAGCTTATATATTCTTTGGGTGATGATGAATTATAAATGATAAATATCTTGATACTGGTAGGTAGTTAAATGGTTAAATAGTTGATTAGTTAAGTAGTGATCAGCAATTTAGGTAAAATCAAAACTAAAAATTTAATGCTCGTAACTAATAACTGATAACGCGCAACTAATATAATCTTGATACCTGCTACTTATGTCTTGATACTATTAACCAATAACGAATAACAAATAACTAACAACAAATAAAACGAAATGTCCGAATTAAATGTTACCGTTACTATAGGAAAAGAAAAGTATAAAACGGAAGTGAGTAATGGGCGAAATCTCCTTATTGCTGATGAACCGGAAACAATGGGGGGTACTGATCAGGGTTTGGGGCCAAAAGAGCTTCTATTAGCGAGTTTAGGGTCTTGTACTGCTATTACTTTACGGATGTACGCAGACAGGAAGCAGTGGGATCTTCAGGAGGTAGTTATTTCGGTAAACATGGAGGTCGTGCCTAGTAGTCATCAACAAACAACTTATATAAAAAACCATATTAAGTTGATTGGAAATTTGGATGATGCTCAACGAAAGCGTTTACTCCAGATAGCGGAGCTATGCCCGGTACATAAAGTTCTTTCTAACCCAGTGGTAGTAGATAGCAATTTATTGCCTTAAATAACTTGGTGATTTAGTGGGGTTTTAAGTGATGAATGTTGAGTAATAAGTGATGAATATGAAAGGCAATAATCTTATAGCTTTTTACTTTTGAATTTTCACTTTTGAATTATTAGGTTTGCGTGTGCAAATTAAACGGCAGGATATGACCGATATAGAAAAGAAAGAACAATATTCCCCTTATGTTAGTCTTAATAGGGACGAATGGAAAGCACTGAATGGTGTACTTAATTTTTCTTTATCTAATGAGGATATCGGGAAGCTTCATGCATTAAATGAACCATTGAATTTAGAGGAAATACAGGAAGTCTATTTCCCCCTCTCCCATCTGCTGAATATCCATATAGATTATGCCAATAAGCTTTACGAAGCTGAAAATAAATACCTGAATAGCGGGAGGAAGCGATCCCCTTTTATTATAGGTATTGCTGGAAGTGTTGCAGCGGGGAAAAGTACAACTGCCCGGGTTTTGCAAAAAGTTTTGTCTCTCTTACCAAATAAACCTAATGTAGCTTTGGTAACAACGGACGGCTTTCTTTATCCTAATCGAATTCTGGAAGAGCGCGGCATCATGAACAGAAAGGGGTTTCCAGAGAGTTATAATACAAAAAGACTCATTAATTTTTTAGCTGACGTTAAAGCAGGTAAAGAGGATTTAACTGTTCCAATTTACTCGCACTTGGAATATGATATTACGCAAGGCGAGGTTCAGGAGATATCAAATCCGGATATTGTGCTAGTGGAGGGTATAAATGTATTACAGGTAAATTTAAGTGAGAAACATATAGGTCCACAGGTGTTCGTTTCTGATTTTTTTGATTACTCTATATACGTGCATGCAAATGAGAAGAATTTACTTGAATGGTATGTTTCGCGTTTTAGACAATTACAACGTACTGCTTTTCAGAGTCCTAACTCTTACTTCCATCGCTATGCTAGCTTATCTGAAAAGGAGACACTAGCTTTAGCAAATAATATTTGGGACTTGATAAATAAACCGAACTTGATTAAAAACATTCTACCTACACGCTTTAGGGCAAATCTTATCCTTGAAAAGGGAAGTCATCATTTTGTTAAAGGAGTGAAATTAAGAAAGGTATAATTTTCTTTTTTTTCCGCAAAAAAACACTAGGTTTCGTTTCCAATTTTCAATACTTCGTTCAGTACAATATTTTTAATAAACTGAGATTGTGTTTTACCATGGTTCGTTAGGGTAAATTGGATTTTATATTTAGCAACATCTTTTTGTACGGAAAGTACTTTTAGTTTCATGCTGTTTTCGAGTACTTCATTGCTATGCTTGTCAAGCAGCTGCCCTAATCGTCTCTTTAGTTCTTCGCGATCCATTGTATGATTAAGGGTAAGGTCGAACTCAACGCTGACTTTTCTCGAATTCTGAAATGACTGATTAACGATATTAGTGGTAAATACAAAATTATTAGGTATCATAACGATGTCGTCATCGTCATTGTTTATGACAATGTTAACCAATGTAATATCGATTATCTGCCCCTCATACTCTCCTATTTTAATGTAGTCTCCTAACGTTAATTGATCCGAAAACATAATAATCAATCCACTGATCATATTCGTAATATAATCTTTGAATATTAAGGCAATAGCTGCCGCGACAATGGTTATGCTAGTTAAAAAATCTTTCGGATTAATTTTAAAGACCATCATTAAGCTGAAAAATATAACAATCGCGTTAAGCACAGAGGCAATTCTATTTATACCTAATACAAAACTTCCTCTTGTGCTTGTATGAGAAAATGTAGATCGCCGTTTGTACCAAGAGATTAGTATAATCCGCAAACTCGAAATAAATATATTGGCCGATAAGAAAACGTTTAATGAATAAGCCAGCCTTCCCAATAAAGGTGCTTGATCGTAGTAGGATTTATACTCTACAAGTGTGTAAGTTAAAGGTACAAATAAAAGAATTTTAACAAAAAGTATCAGGAGATCTCTTTTCATATGGTTTGTTTTTGCTATATATTCTAATTGCGCGTTCATAGATCTTGAGGATGAATATTTTTTTGTATATCTCTTTGAAATGCAGCGGGTAATTTGCCCGTGTGTTTTTTAAAGAAGCGGGTAAAATATGCTGGGTCTTCAAAACCAATTTTCCATCCTACCTCCCGTATCGGTAGTTGTGTCCAAAACAACAATCTCTTAGCTTCCAGAACCCTCCTCTCGTCAATTAGCGTTTTTGCATTGGTTCCTGCCATTTCTTTTACTACATCATTTAAATGTCCTGCCGAAATATATAGCTTAGACGCATAATCTATTACCTTTGTTTCTTTAAGGAAATTTTCCTCTACTAGTAAAATGAAATTCCGCATCAATAAGCTGTACCGTTTTCTACCAGTTAGCCTCGCATGTGATGCTATGAAAGTCTCAGTCTTTTCAAGCGTTGCCAGTAATATATGCGCTACGATAGATTTGTTTTGTTGAAGAACACGATGCTCTTCCTCTATTAGTCGCAAAAATGGTAACAGGCTTTGTAGCTCAGATTGTTTTAAAGAGAATAGGTTGGTATTGAATTGCTGATCCCAATGATTATCTGCTGCATAGGAAAACAGAAATTCTCCCGTAAAAGTAATAAGATACATGGTAGCATTGCCGGGATTAACTTCATAGTGCACCTGACCCGGCCGTATAAATAATAAAGCAGCATCTTTTGCCTCATATTCTTTGAAATCTATGAATTGTTTAGTTGTACCTTCACATAAAACCAGCAACGTATAATGGTCATGCCTATGGGGATGTGTAGTTTTTTCATATCGCTCATGTCCATATGTTAGTTTGACGATACTAAAATCGTCTGAATGACCTTCAGAAATAGAAGATACATTATAAATAGGGATATGTTCCTTAGATACGACGTTCATATTTTATAATTAATGGAACAAAATTACGAAAATCCTTAATAAGTACCATTAATACCTTGTTTTGTTATTGGGTATTATTATCATGAGATTTATTTTTGTAAAGGAAAACAAAAACCAATAGACGTAATCTATTAGCAATTAGTTAATTGCCGATTTGATGTAAAAAAAAGAGCTATGCAGGAACAAGATAAATTAGTTGAACTTCATGTGACCGGAATGCACTGTAACAATTGTGCGCTCTCGGTGCATAAATTGCTAGAAAAAAAAGGTTACCAAAATGTTTTTGTTAGTTTCGCTAACGAGGAAGTGAAATTTTCTTCTCAAGAGCTTGTGAATGTACCTCAAGTTATCGCCGATATAGAGGGTTTAGGTTTTAGAGTACAGCAAGAAGAGCTGCCTGATATAAAAAAGGGTTTTCTTGCTAAGATAGAGCATAAATTTCTGTTTAGCCTATTTTTTACCCTACCGCTCTTTTCTCATATGTTTTTACCTCTTCCTTGGTTACATAATCCATATGTACAGTTGATTTTATGCTTACCAGTCTTTATCCTTGGTTGTGCATATTTCGGGAAAAGTGCTATCAATTCTGTTCGGGGAGGCGTACCGAATATGGATGTGCTTATTTTTGTAGGCTCCAGCTCTGCATTTATATATAGTCTAATCGGAACCATATTAAATCTCGGTCCTCAGTATATGTTTTATGAAACGTCAGCCACTATTATTACCCTTGTATTGTTAGGAAATGTATTTGAGAAAAGGTCGGTAGCTCAAACAACGTCTGCTGTTAAAGACCTCATGAAAATTCAGGTGAGTACAGCAAGAAGGGTTGTAAACGGTGAAATTGAAACAATAGATGCCAAAGATATTTCTGTTGGCGATACTTTATTGGTGAATGAAGGAGACAAAGTACCAACAGATGGTGATATTTTATGGGGTGAAGCGTCTGTAAATGAGTCCATGCTTACAGGGGAAAGTGTACCTATTGAAAAAACTAAATATGACAGTGTTATTGGTGGAACAATTGTAGCACGGGGCAGTATAAGAATAACAGCCACCAAGGTGGGGAATAAAACGGTGCTTGCGCAGATTATAGATTTAATGAAGCGGGCACAGGCTTCTAAGCCTCCTATACAGCGCTTGGGAGATAAAGTTGCAGGCATTTTTGTGCCTATTGTAATCGGAGTAGCCGTTATTACTTTTTTACTTGCCTATTTTGCATTTGATGTAAGTTTTAGGCAGTCGCTCATGAACGCTATTGCTGTTATGGTGATTTCATGCCCTTGTGCAATGGGTTTGGCTACGCCAACTGCTGTGATGGTGGGTTTGGGCAGAAGTGCTAAAAACGGTGTGTTAATTAAAGGTGGTGAAACGGTAGAAGAAATGAATGATTTAGCTTATATGGTTTTTGATAAAACAGGCACACTAACTTCTGGTAACTTTAGCATACGAGCCATGCATAGTGAGCTAAGGGAAGCCGAAATTGCCGCTATCATACTTGGCTTAGAGAACCATTCCAATCATCCTATAGCCAAATCACTGGTAAATGCCTTCCAGGAAAAGGCCAAGGAGAAAGTAATATTTACAGAGGTGAAGGAAGAAAAAGGTGTTGGCATGAAAGGGATTGACAGTGAAGGGAACAGCTATCAAATAGGATCCAAACACCTTGTTGACGTCGAATATGCTCAAGGATACGATATTTTCCTGTTAAAGAATGACTTACCTGTAGCCAAAATTGCTATTGAAGATGAATTGAAACCAGGTGCGGCTGATTTGATACAAACACTAAAAGAAAACCGTATCACAGCGGTATTATTGAGTGGAGATAGAAAGGAAAAATGTGAGGCACTGGCCAAAAAAATAGGTATTGGAGAAGTTTATGCTGAAAAGTTGCCACATGAAAAATTATCCATTATTGAAGATTTGAAGCGAAAGGGTAAAACAGCTATGGTGGGTGACGGAATAAACGATGGCCCAGCTCTCACTACCGCTAATGTGGGGATATCATTAGGAAATGCCAGTCAAGTTGCTATCCAATCGGCTAAAGTGGTCTTGTTAAATAACGATTTAAAATCTATTATTACCTTACTCCGAGTAGGGAAACACACATTACTCACTATTAAGCAAAACTTATTTTGGGCATTTTTTTATAATATATTTGCTATTCCGTTAGCAGCTTTCGGCTTTTTAAGTCCGATGCTAGCGGCTTTGGCGATGGCCTGCTCCGATGTAGTCGTTATTGGAAATTCGATACGCTTAAAATATAAAAAATTGAATTAACAAGCTGGATAGCTCATAAAACTAGGTGGCACTAATAAAATAAGCAGCATGAAAATACCATGCTGCTTATTTTATTAACTAAACATTCCTTTCACTTTGTCAATTAGTCCGTCTCCTCCTTCTGCATTATCGCCTAAAAGCGACTTAACGTCAAAATTACCACTCAACAAGCTTTCGCCTTTTCCCTTCAGTGAGTCAGGTAAATTGTTATTCACATACTCTAATACAACTGAAGTAGCTTTTTGAGCCATCTCTGGAGAAAGGCCTGCCTTCTGAATTAATTCATTAATTAAATTTTCCATTTGTTCAAATTTAGTGACTGTGCTTATTGCAACAAATGAAGATAAGGTTTGTTTGGAGGAGAAGCTTATTTGGTTATATACTTTTCCACAATTTGCTCTACCTGATGTATATAACTTCCCCCAAAGACATTGGCATGAAAAAGAAGCACATATAGATTACATAAATCTACACGTTTTTGCCAATCCTTCTCAAGCGGGAAAACTTCTTGATAGGCATCATAAAAACGTTGGCTAAAGCCACCAAAGAGTTTCGTCAAGGCAATATCCATTTCTCTATGACCATAATAAACCGCCGGATCTATCAAATAAGGTGTACCTTTATTGTCAATCATATAATTTCCATTCCACAGATCACCGTGTAAGAGCGCGGGAAATTCGTTGGGAAATAACTGGGGAATCTTCGCAAATAACTTGTCAAACTTGTTAAGCAAATCAGTGGAGGCGATACCATTTGTTTTTGATCTTATCAGTTGATTTTGAAGCCGCTCTTCTATAAAGAAATCCGACCATTTCCGATGACCTGTATTACTTTGAGGTAAAGAACCTAAGTAATTGTTATAGTCCAAACCAAAAAAATCATGTGTGTTTTTATGAAGAAGGGCAAGCATTCTTCCTAGTTTTTCTTGCGCTGTTTGACTGTCTTCCCCTCGGTTAATCCAGGTCATTAATAGAAAGATATCATCTTTATATTGTCCGGCTACTAACAATTCCGGAACAACAGCCCCTCCTATTTTCTTTATCATTTTTAATCCTTCTCTTTCTAGTATAAAAAGATTAGGAAATGATTTAGCATTATTAACTTTCAAAAAGAACGATTGATTTTTTCCTTGAACTTGATAGCAATGATTGATATCACCCCCCGCTACGGGTAAAATATTTTCAAGATGAAAATCAGTTCCAATTAATTGGTTTACGCTTAATTCTACATTATTTACAAAATCAGCAGAGAGAAACATATTGTTAAAATTATAATAGATTCTAACATAAGTAAAAAGCTTTTATAATCCAATTTATGCAGACGATTTCTTCGCTTATAATGGGTAAACATCCTAAAATCTGATTCGGATGAGTGCTATATTTTTTACGTTGTTAATCTAAGAGCTTATTTAAAATTCACCTAATAATTTGTTTATGCTTCTTTTTGGCTGCAACTTCGTTATGTTTTCTTGAGATAGAAGCCCTGCTAGCTCTTCAAAAACATGCCTCGTTTCGCTTAAAATAAGCTATAGACATTTTTACAATATAAATTTAAACAGACTCTAAATAGTTTTATAGACGAAGTATAGTGAAATATTAAGACTAAAAAATTATCTTTGCCGTTTAATACGCACGCATTTTTTTTGCCTACATGAAGCACATCCGCAATTTTTGTATTATTGCCCATATAGACCATGGTAAGAGTACCTTGGCCGACCGTTTATTAGAATTTACCAACACTATTACCCAGCGTGAAGCACAAGCGCAGTTATTGGATAATATGGACTTAGAGCGTGAGCGTGGTATTACGATTAAAAGCCACGCGATACAGATGAATTATAACTACGACGGACAGGAATATATTCTGAACTTAATTGATACTCCCGGCCACGTTGATTTTTCATATGAAGTATCCCGTTCAATTGCAGCCTGTGAAGGTGCATTGTTAATTGTAGATGCTTCGCAGGGTATTCAAGCGCAAACGATATCAAATTTATATTTAGCGTTAGAGCACGACTTAGAAATTATACCTATCTTAAATAAAATGGACTTGCCTGGCGCTATGCCAGAAGAGGTGAAAGATCAGATAATAGATCTTATTGGAGGTAAAAGGGAAGATATTATTCCAGCATCCGGAAAAACAGGTTTGGGAGTACCAGATATTTTAAGAGCAATTGTTGAGCGAGTTCCTGCTCCCGTAGGTGACCCGGAAGCACCTTTGCAAGCCTTAATATTTGATTCAGTATTCAATTCGTTTCGTGGTATCATGGCCTACTTTAAAGTGGAGAATGGTGAAATACGAAAGAATGATAAGGTGAAATTTATTGCTACAGGTAAAGAATATATAGCTGATGAAATAGGTACCTTAAAGCTTAATCAAGTACCAAAAGATGTAATACGGACAGGTGATGTAGGGTACATTATTTCTGGGATTAAGGAAGCAAGAGAGGTAAAAGTTGGAGATACTATTACGCATCTTGCAAGACCCAGTAATGATGCCATAAAAGGATTTGAAGAAGTTAAGCCCATGGTGTTTGCCGGAATTTATCCGGTAGATACGGAAGATTACGAAGAACTTCGTGAGAGTATGCACCGTTTGCAGCTCAATGACGCATCTTTAGTGTTCGAACCTGAATCTTCTGCTGCTTTGGGCTTTGGTTTCCGTTGTGGATTTTTAGGGATGTTGCATATGGAAATTATTCAGGAGCGTCTGGAACGAGAATTTGATATGACGGTTATTACAACTGTACCAAACGTTTCTTATATTGCACATACAACCAAAGATGGTGAGGTTAAGGTAAATAATCCCTCAGATCTTCCCGACCCAAGTAAAATGGAATTTGTTGAAGAACCTTACATAAAGGCTAATATCATTACAAAAGCCGAATTTGTTGGGCCTGTGATGTCTTTATGTATTCAAAAGCGAGGTGTGATCATTAATCAAAGTTATCTTACAGCGGATCGTGTGGAGCTTGTTTTTGAAATGCCGATGGGTGAAATTGTATTTGATTTTTATGATAAATTAAAAACGATCTCTAAAGGATACGCGTCTTTTGATTATCATCAGATTGGATACAGACAATCTGATTTAGTTAGATTAGACATCCGTCTGAATGGGGAGCCCGTTGATGCGCTCTCTTCTTTGATCCATAGAAGTAATTCCTATGATTTTGGCAAGAAAATCTGTGAAAAGCTTAGAGAACTTTTACCACGTCAACAATTTGAAATCGCTATTCAGGCCTCTATTGGTGCAAAAGTAATCGCCCGTGAAAATGTAAGAGCCTTACGTAAAGATGTAACCGCTAAATGTTATGGTGGTGACATCTCTAGAAAGCGTAAGCTATTAGAAAAACAGAAAAAAGGAAAGAAAAGAATGCGCCAAGTTGGAAATGTTGAAATACCACAATCAGCATTTATGGCAGTGTTGAAATTAGATTAATCTTGGTTACTTGTTGCTCGTTATTTGTTATTGGCCATATAGCCAACACTAATCGACAAATAACTAATAACTAATAACTAACAACTAATAAGAAAAATGCAATTATTAGACGGTAAACTTGTATCAGAAAAAATAAAGCAGGACATCGCGAGAGAAGCGGAGGCATTTCTAAGAGCAAATGGTCGAAAACCTCATTTGGTTGCTATTTTAGTAGGACATGATGGTGGTAGTGAAACTTACGTTGCAAGTAAAATGCGGAATTGCCAGCAGGTAGGTTTTGATTCAACAAATATCCATTATGAGGACGATATAACACAAGAAGCGCTTATCAACAAAATAAAAGAGTTAAACCAAGATGAGACAGTTGATGGTTTGATCGTTCAATTACCTTTACCAAAACATATTAATCCTGAAGAAATTACAGAAGCCATCGATTATAGAAAAGATGTAGACGGTTTCCATCCAGTCAATTTAGGCCGGATGCAACGAAATCTTCCGTGTTTCATACCCGCCACTCCTTATGGAATAATGCTTATGTTAGATTACTATAAGATCAATACAGCAGGAATGAATGCCGTTGTGGTAGGTCGGAGTAATATTGTAGGTAGCCCAATGAGCATTTTATTAGCAAGAAATGCACAACCGGGCAATTGCACGGTGACATTAACGCATAGTAAGACTAAAAATTTAAAAGAAGAAGTGCTTCGTGCCGATTTAATTATTGCTGCCATTGGAAGGAAAAACTTTATAACCGCTGATATGGTAAAGGAAGGCGCGGTGATTATAGATGTTGGAATAAATAGGGAAATAAGCACACTTACTAAGTCGGGCTACAAACTTTTTGGAGATGTCGATTTTGATTCAGTAGCGTCCAAATCATCATTTATTACGCCGGTACCTGGTGGCGTAGGGTTAATGACCATTGTAGGTTTATTAAAAAATACCCTTGCTGCGGCAAAAAAAGAAATCTATTCTTAGTGATTAATAGTCAAATAGCTAAGAGTGACCTATTTTTTGAGTATTGAGCTTCTTTGCATAGATACAAGAATTGTATGTAATTGATTTATATTTAATGTGTTAGGCATGACTGGTTGCAAGAAAGAGGCTCTATTCAAACATTTTGGCACTTAAATTGTTCAAGTTGAGAAAAATAAATTGACTATGAAAAAATTTACTTTAGTAGCTGCTGTTGCAGCAGCGTTAGCCTTTTCGGCCTGTAATAATTCATCAAATACTGAAACGACTTCTTCTTCAGACACTATTGTGGAAGGTGTAACAGATTCAGAAACGGTAGGTCAGAAAATAGACAGCGGAATAAACAGTATTGATTCTGCTGGACAAGAGGCAAAAAAAGATATCGACGCAGCCACAGAAGAAGCCAAAGCTGATGCTAAATCAGCAGGTGAAAACATTAAAGAAGATTTAAATGCTGCTGCAAAAGACGTAGGTAGTGCTGCAAAATCGGCAGGAACCGATGTGAAAAATGCAGCAAGTAAAGTAGCTGACAAAACCAAAGAAGGTTATCAAAATGTTAAGGAGAGTTTAAAGAGAGATACGACAAAGAAATAAATTTTTTTAAATTTATAATCAATCGAAAGGGACGCATTGTGTGCGTCCCTTTTTTATTTTACATAAAAGCATCTACTTCTCGATAAGCTGCAATTAAACGTTCCTCCCCTTCTTTGCCTTTTCCAGATATACCATGCTCCATACCCACTACTCCTTTATATCCCTTTTCGTGTAGGTACTTAAAGAGATTTTTATAATTTATTTCACCTGTTGTTGGTTCTTTACGACCTGGATTGTCACCTGTTTGGATATAAGCTATTTCAGACCAAGTTCTTTCCATATTAGCAATTAAATCACCTTCATTGCGCTGCATATGATATACATCGTATAATATTTTACATGATGGGCTATTTACCCCTCTACAAATTAAATAGGTTTGATTAGAGGTTCTTAAAAACAAATCAGGCGTATCGCTAAGTGGTTCTAAAACCATTACAATATTATGCGGTTCCAATATTTCAGCGCCCTTTCGCAAAGCATCAATCACATTTGCCGTTTGTAGATCGAGTGAGAGATTTCTATGAAAATCACCTGGCACAACAGTAGTTAACTTACCTCCACAACGTTTAGATATCTCTACGGCATCTTTACAACCCTTAAGAAATACATCAAGATATTCTTGTTTTCCAGCTGCTAAAGTATTCGCTCCATTCCCGCCTTTGTTCAAGACGAAAACGCCCATTGACATACCCAATTTAGCTAATAGGTTTCCGATTTTTTCTTGTTCTTGAGGCGAACGCCCTGACATCCCATTATCTTCTATCCCCCTAAAGCCTTGATCATGCATATATTGTATCTGATCTAAGAAATTATCCCCGGCCGTATTCTTAAACATGCCATCATGCGGTCCATAATTCAAATTGAATGTTTTGCCTTCTGCTATTGCTGTAGGATTTACAGGTGTTGACGCATTGGTCGCGATCGCATTCCCTGTAACCAGTGCTCCAGTAGCTATCAAACCTTTTTGTAAAAATTCGCTTCTTTTCATATTAGTGTCTGGTGTTATTCGTTGTTAGTTCTTTGTTATTCGTGTAAACATCAGTTCGAACCGATGGATATGACTTCGTGTTTGTGTGAATCAATTTTTTTTTAATAAATGGTAAGACATTATCTTACAGCTGATATCTTATTCGTCTATCAGTAATTTTTTAAATCCGGTTGTCATAGTATCTACCACTTTGCCCTCCTCGTTATGGTAAATAATATAAGCTTCCAATTCGTTATGAGTTTCTACAAATTTGAGTGCTTTTTTAATATCCATTGCCATTATCGCATTATCATATCCATCCGCAGTGATCGCTTTGTTTGCATATAATGTTACGCTGATGAGGTTGTTTTCTATTGGGTATCCAGTTCTTGGATCAATGAGATGCGTTATTTTTTTTGATCCATTCTGTTTGAATTTACGATAATTGCCTGAGGTAGTAATTGCGCCGTTTTCGAGCCCTATTATATGCCTAATTTCAGGAGTTTGATCATGCTCGCCAGGACCTTCTATACCTATCCGCATCAACGTTCCATCGGGTTTTACACCACTGATACGTAATTCTCCTCCAATTTCCACAACAAATTGACTTATTCCTAGTTTTAACAGATAGTCCGCCACTAGATCGACACTATAACCCTGTGCTATACCATTCATGTCGATCTTAACACAAGGTTTGACCTTTGCAAGATAAGATCCGTTAAGTTTTAATAAGTTTGATCCTACACAATTTTTTATGGTTTTAATAGTGCTTGGGGTTGGATAGTTATCTATTTCGTTCACTCCAAAACCCCATGCTTGCACTAAGGGAGCGACTGTGATATCGAATACGCCTTGTGTGTCATCATAAACTTGGAGGGATTTTTTTAAAACAGTTCGAAAATTCTCATCTATCTCTATTCCCTCTTTACTATTGTTAAATTTATTAATGACAGAATAGGGTTTATAAAGTGACATGGAAGAGTCGATTACAGCTAAAATGCTATCAACAGTTTCTTTTTTTATCTTTTCATTGTTTGAATAATAAGATATATTATAAGATGTGCCTTGAGCCAAACCCGTTAAACTGTATTTTTGCTCTTCATGTACATTAAAAGAACAAAACAAGCATACAAAAAGAACGATAACAAATCCTTTTGTGAAAGAAAACCTGCTTGTTTTGTTGTATAACGAAAACATAAATTTTACGCCTTATCCCAGTGAAATAAACCAGGTTGTGCTACAGGATATAAACCACTTTCATCTGGAAGGATTTTAGGTTTCGCATCCCATGATAAGGTTTCTGGCATTAATGAGTTGTTTGCGTTAAGAGCATCGTCCCATTTTATCACCTGTCCGGAATATGTTGCATACCGGCCTATAATACCTGTCAATGTGCTCTTTGCGCCATATTCAGCATCCCAGTGTTTGTATTCCCCTTTACTGATAGTATCAAAGAGCTCATCATGTTCGGTTTGATAAGGGTTTGCTTGCCCCTTTGTGGGATGGCTAAATAGTAAGTTACCCTTATGGTCCCACAATTTTCCAGCGTTACTTGCAGATAAGAAGGTACGCCCCTTTGTGCCCTGAAACGTTTCATCTACCTTATTGCTTGTGCCCTCAAAATGACGACATTGACTATAAATTACTGAACCATCGGCATAGGTGAGTTCTACCGCATGGTTATCATAAATCTCACCATAGTCTTTGCCTTTGCGCCAAGCTTGGCTTCCGGTTCCCTGTACGGACACAGGATAAGAACCTTTTACCCAATTGGCAATATCTATATTATGTACATGTTGCTCTACAATATGGTCTCCACAAAGCCAATTGAAATAATACCAATTACGCATTTGATACTCCATTTCAGTTTGTTCGGGTTTGCGTGGCCTAACCCACACACCGCCACTATTCCAATATACCTGACCGCTTACAATATCGCCGATAGCACCATCTTGAATGCGTTTTATGGTTTCACGATAATTTAACTGATATCTACGTTGGAGTCCGACTACGACGTTAAGTTTTTTTCGTTTTGCTTCTTCAGCTGTGGCTAATACCTTTCGTATTCCAGGTGCATCAACGGCAACTGGTTTTTCCATAAACACATGTTTCCCTTGTTTAATAGCCTCTTCGAAATGAATCGGTCTAAATCCTGGCGTTGTTGCTAGAATCACTACATCTGCCAAGGCAATCGCTTTAGCGTAGGCGTCAAAACCAACAAATTTATGCTCTTCCGGGATATTAACTTTGTCTTTAAATTTTTCGCTAAGGTCTTTATAACTTTCATCCAGCCTATCCTTAAAAGCGTCGGCCATAGCCACTAATTGGAGGTTGAATTTAGTGGAGAGCGCTTGTGTTGCAGCCCCTGTACCTCTACCGCCACACCCTACAAGAGCAATTTTGATAGTGTCATTTACAGACGAATGTCCCATCAATGGGATGCTACTTAGCATAGTTCCTCCTGCAATCATGGCAGAAGTCTTTAGAAAGTCGCGTCTTTGTTGTTGGAGTTTGAACTTATTCATTTTTTTGGTTTATTGTTTGTTTTATATCTGATTTATTTGTCGGCAATTGGAGGCTGATCGTAATAGGCATCTATCTCTGCTTTTGACGGTGGCGTTAGGGGTCTTACAACGCGAAATCCTACAAAAGGAGCTTCGGGAAACCACCAATTGCTTTTTGGAATTTGCGGATCCAATTGTTTCCAAGTAGGATCTGATGCTAACCTTGATGCGGAACGGACAGCCATTGCTTCGTCATCATAGGCTCCCCCTCTAACACTATGTGGATATAATTTTGTTGGTTTATTGACAGGGTTTTCTTGAGGACTGGAAGCATAAAACTTTTCGTCATACTGATCATAAGTCCATTCGGAAACATTGCCATGCATATCAAATAAGCCCCATGCATTAGGTTTCTTCTCTCCTACTTTATGTGTTACACCATCACTATTTGCTACATACCAAGCGTAATCACCTAAATTCTTCTCATCGTCACCAAAAGTATATTTGCTTGTACTTCCTGCTCTGCATGCATATTCCCATTCTGCCTCTGTTGGTAAGCGATAAAAAACACCTGTTCGTTCGTATAACCATTTACAAAATTGGATAGCATTATAATGTGTCATAGCAATAGCAGGATGACCTTCTTTGCCCATACCAAAGGTCATATCAAGGTAGGGTTTTGTAGGCCTTGTTACTGCGTCGACATTCGGTGGAACTTTACCACCTGTACTTTGCGTGACCTCATAATCTTTATATAAAAACGGTTCAAACAGATCCCATGTAACTTCATAGGTTCCTATCCAAAAACCATCAAGTGTTATTTTATGAATAGGCTTTTCATCTGGATTACCCTGATCATCGCCCATATCAAATGTTCCCTTCGGAATGGCTTTCATCTCAAAGCTGAGTTTAGTACCGTCGATATTTTGAGTATAAGAAGAGTTGTTTTGAGCGTAAGAATATAAGTTGTACGTAGCTAGAAATAATAAAATGGCAAGTTTTCTTTTCATTTGTTGTTTAAATTGGCCTCTTTAAATAGATTGTTAATGATTAGCGCACTAAAATAAAGCATATTTGGTAAGATATACAAATGTATTTAAAATAATTGTGTAACAAAGACACCCACCAGCCAATGCAATCGATTGTTTAATAATGCACACAATAGCCAATCATAATTGTTATATTAGGCATCCTAAAGGTAAGAAATATGCCTATTTATAAAGTCAAACGAATTTATGATCCGATAGATAAGCACGATGGCTTTAGGATTTTAGTAGACCGCTTGTGGCCAAGAGGATTTAAAAAGGATGACACTCGGTTGGATTTTTGGTTTAAGGAGGTAGCTCCCTCTCCTACTCTGCGAAAATGGTTTGATCATGAAGATGAAAAATGGGAGGTTTTTAAGAAGCGATATTTGGAAGAGTTAAGAGAAAATAAAAAGAAAGTAGATGAATTTGTCGACTTACTGCGGTCGTATAAAATAGTAACGTTACTTTATGCCGCTCATAATAAAGAACATAACCATGTGGAGGTGCTTAAAATCTATTTGGAGACAGAAAATTGAAAAATATTTTTGATAAAAGTATGTTGAAATAAAAGAATTTGTTAGTTTTGCATCGCTTTTAGGAAGCAGGCCTCGGTAGCTCAGTTGGATAGAGCAACGGTTTTCTAAACCGTGGGTCAGGGGTTCGAATCCCTTCCGGGGTACAGCACGGGAGTTCCTCCCAAATTTTACTGGGTTGCTCGTAAATGAGCAACCCTTTTTCATTGATTTTCAGTGCGTTATCTTCAAACATCGGGACGATCACAGGTGTTCTAAATACCCCTTCACAATAGCTCAATTTTCCTTTGAACACCGCTCTAATAAGTTCATGTTGATCTTCCAGCCCAGCAATGTTGTACAATCCTCTTAAATTCTTTATCTCTGGTAGAAGAGCGTCTATTTTCGTTAAGGGGTTGTTGCGATTTATTTCCTCACCTCGGTCAATTTCATGCTGAAGTGCTGCTATCTGGCCTCTATATTTTTTTAGCCATTTGCGGTAGCTTTCATTATCGATATCCCCATCCAGGAACTTTTCTTCTAATAAATCAATTTTTTTATTCAGCTCTGAAAGAGATTTCTTCCTAGAAGTCAAAATCTCAGTATAATCCCCGACTTCTTTTTTTACCATTGCACGTGCTTGATCAACGATAATTTTCTGTTGATGATCAGATAAAGACAATTGCATCAATAGCTTTTGGAAATGTTCATGTACCTGATCTCCGGAATAGTTCTTGTTATTATGAACAATACACCTATAGTATAAATAATATTTACTTTTCCCTTTAGAGTAACCCGCTGTCATTGAGCGCCCGCAGGTACACCGTAATACTCCTCTCAGCGGAAAAAGGTGTTTAGGCTGTGTTTTTTCCACTCTTTTATTTCCAAGAGCCTCTTGAGCAGTCCAGAAATCAAACTCACTAACCAATGGTTGATGGATTCCCCGAACGTATTTATCGGGATTATATTTATCAGCCCTTATAAAAATCAATCCAGCGTACAAGCAATTTCCCAATATCCTAACAATTGCACTGTTTCCGCTATTTTTGAAGCCCAAGGATTTTAACCTTCTGTGGATCACGGCAACTGGATGCCCTGCTAAATACATCTTGAAAATCATCTGAACATGAGCGGCCTTTTCAGCGTCAACCTTCAACATTACCTTATCGCCAATTGATTTCTCAATTTCCTTTATATATCCATAAGGTGGGGTATTCACATACCTTCCCTTCAAATGCGCCTGCAGAGTTCCATCCATGGTACGCTTTCTAATCCGTAACAACTCTGTATTGGCAATTAAATAATCAAATGCCCTTTGTAGAAAAACATTAGGGTCATTCGTGTCTAAATCAATGGCCTCTTTACATGACAAAACTTTGAGATTATATTTGTTCTCTAACTCATCGATTTTATTCAGGGCTTCCACTAAACTTCTACTGAAGCGATCATGATCCATTACTATCAGATACCTGACTTCCCTTTTGTGTTTTTTTATAAAGCTTTCCAATGCCTTATAGTCAGGACGATCAAAGGTCATACTGCTATGTCCATTATCTGTATACATAGCTACCAAGTCAAGATGATATCTTTCACAATAAAAACGGATATTTCTCTCCTGGTTGGATAAAGACTCTTTTGATTGATCACGACCTGAAAGCCTTAAATATGCAATTGCCTTTATACTCATAAATTTATAATTTTAACATACAAGAAATCAATATAAAACTTATTATTACCTAATGCAGAAGTTCATCTTTATCCGCTGCTTTTCTATCTATATCTTTTAAAACGTATCGAGCTAGAATTTTAGATAATAACGTTAAAATTTTCTCTTCACTCTTACCTTCATTAATTTCCAATTCTTCCTCAGAAATTCCTTTATCAACAACCTCAGCCAAATTTTCCAACCCCAACCCTTTTAATCACAACAATAAATTTCTCTCACACTTAAAAATCCATAAAGGCTAAACCAAAATTAAACTGACCTGTTCTGAATCTCTAACTGTCTTTTCGCACATATGTTTTTTGCAAGATTCAGAGTTTCACGATTGTGTGTTTTTTCAACCTTCAATTTTGGACTCTGATAAATATACAATCTCAAATAGTGAAACCTTATAAACTTTTTCTTGTTCAGATTTGGGACTGGAGGATAAATATCTAAATACAAAGTCATCCTGCCCTTACTAATTGGTTTTTTTCTCAACTTCACTTTTCCCATCACACACAATTTTAATCGTTGACAATAAACAAAAATACAATGTACGTAATTGCGATGTTAATTGAAATCCTAAGCAATCTTTACATAGGAAATTCTGGGACTAGCAAAGAACATTTGAGGAACAAATGAGGAACAAATCACGAAGCTCACTTCATTAATTTTTCTGCCACAGCAGGCATTAGCACTCTATATCGAAAAGTAATCAGTCCCTATAATTTTCTGGGTATAATTCTCTTACTGGATCGGATTGCCAATATTTTTTGCTGTCGATATCCATAATAGTCAATCTCCCAGAATGGGCCGCGCCAGTATCGAGATTCATAATATTAAATACTGTTAATGGCTTATCCGAGTCCCAATGAGTTGTAGGTGAATGACCGATATAGATTTCTGCGAACTTTGTTGACATTTCAAATTCTTCGCTCGTCAGTCCAGAAAATTTATAGCTCATAGCATCCGTCCACAAATCTCTATTCCAATAATATTCTTTCTTCTCCTGTTCCAAAAACGGTATATTTCGTTTAAATCCAGCATGAACGAAGCAGCGGTTTTCGGAATCGATGTGATATAATTGTTGATTTTGAAAAAATTGTCTGTGTGACAAAGGAATATCTGAACCATTGAGGGAAGTTTTAAATCCACTTCGGGTTGGAAGGCATATCCCTTTCCCATCCATATGTCTGAGATAAGATAATATTGTACCTTGACCTCCATAATTCCAAAACATAGGATGGAAGTCTGTCCTTACAAATTCGTCAAACCATACATCATGATTGCCTGCTACAGAAATCAGATTTTTTATTTTTAACAGTTCCTCCAGACACTCGAAAACTTCATCATAACCATCTACAATATCTCCAAGGAGAATTAGAATATCATTATGGTAATCGAAATTAGACCTTTCCAAACACTGTTTTAAAGCTTTATACGCGCCATGAATATCAGTTATTACAAACTTCTTTTTTCTTTTTTTTCTGGTTATCATACTCTACATAATCTTATGCTAAGTTACAAAATAAATACCAGATTGATGTATGATCATACATCGTTTTTTTTAATAAATTATTAGAGATTGGCACAGATGGAAAGTAAAGAGGAAATCCTACAGAATTTTGGTAGAATATTGTTGGAAGCAATAGAAAGTAAGGGTATTAGTATTCGCAAGCTTGCCCTTGCGTCGGGTCTTGAATATACCCAGGTTCAAAGAATTACCAAAGGAAAAGTAAATCTCGAGCTTTCAACTGTCATCGCATTATGCAATGGTTTAGAAATAACTCCTGCGGAACTTTTTCGTCATTGGAATGACCATTAGAGTAGCGGCTTCGGAATTTGTACTATATCACAAACAACCCAAAGTCACAGAGTACTGTTAAGCGATACATATTTCATTAACGAATGGTAAATTTGTTCATAGGCGCGCTAATAGTAGATCAAAAAAACTAGCTTAGTATCGAAAAACCTACGTTTCTTGTTATTGGCTGGATACAGAGTGATCAGCAGCAATTACAATTTCTCACCAATCTGCAGCACTTCTTCTGCTTCCTTTTTTCTATTCTCGTCACGGGCTTTAGATATTCCTATCGCTATGCAAATAAGCCCCAAAACGAATGTTGACCAGGTTAGGAAGCCAGCTCCCATAAATACAATCTTGAAAGTTATTAGTATAACCAGAACTACTGGCAATACTACAGGATGGACGTTTTTCAAAATGAAGTTTTTAGTCAATATTACTCTCTTTTTTAAAATTTTCCCAAAAAAATAGGAATACCATTGGAGACGTTACGAACGTCTGAAGTTCTAATTTGTAATAGCCAATATCTGATCTGACTGGAGATGATCTTATACACTTATTAATTTTCAGTTTCGGGCAGCGTTATCTTCTTGAATTAAATTTTGAACGGTTTGAAGTTTCAGTTTTAGCATCTTGAGTGCAGCATCTCTGAATTTTTTTTCCGGTATCTCGTGAGGAATTAATGGGTCGGTGGCAACATCAGCAAGATATTCGACAAGCTGATCCGGCTCGGTTTCTTCAATCAATTTGATAAGGAAAATAATGGTTTGCAAAAGTATTATGGGAATTCCCACTTCAATAGCGTCGTGAAACATTAAGAATTCATAATATTTATTCCTATGTTCCATAATAACCGATAATCGACTGCCATGTTCAGGAGGTTCAGAATCGTCGTTAATCTCCTCAAATTCATCAATCGTAAAGTATTCTATAAATACATTATTGGCTAACATCTTGCTGGTGAATGCATACTTGCGCTCTACATGACTACTATCGACAAACCCAACCGTTTTTATATTATATAAGGTTAAGAGCTTTTCCAACTTAAAGAATTTAGAAGTAAATATAATTGAAAATTCCGGTTCTCGACGGTATTTCCATTTGCCGCCGAAAGGCTGGTATTAAATATTTTCGATATGATCTAAAAAATGTAGCATTACGAAAGGTTACAAGATCAATTACTTTCCTAGTTATTCTATCTGTAAAGGTAAATCCAGTCTTTTACAACTTAATGTGGTTTCCATGTTGCTAATTTGGTATGCTTTGCTATCTGATCAAAGTCTGCGTCCAAATGAACCAACGTGAGTTTAAACTCTATGGCATAATGAGCTATAAGACAGTCATTACTTTTGGTCTTGCTGGATCAAAAGCACTTTATCCAATTCACTACTATCCATCATCCTAAACCCACTGGTACTGTCTACAACCTTATAACGAAAGCCCTCTTTTTCTCTCTACTTTTTCATTCGCAAGCCTGTCTGAAAACACCTTCATAAATTCAGTGGGACTTGTCCCTTCCGTTGAATATAAATTCACTTGTCCTTTGCAATAAGTTTCCATTGCGCATCAGTTCACTAAACTTCAGGAAATTTCTGGGATTCCCGTTTTGAGTTAACCCTTTGACGATCATAATCAATATCAAGGAGCAAACCTCCTTTGGTAATTATCTGCGACACATTAACTCCATTTCCAACTCTTTAACAAAATAAGCCCTACACTTAAAATCTACTCCACTTTCATGACATTGAATAATAATCCAATTATCAGCTCTGTATAACTTTCTTCAGGGAAAGCACAAACAGAAAAACTACTTCACCAGCTACTTATCTGAGAAAACTACCTTAAAAGCTTTTTCAATATCTTTTACCATTTTCACCTTTTCGTCAATTGATATATCAACATCTTCCAATAATTTACCTATTGCTCGTAAACTAGTACTTACATGCAAAATCGATTGTTCCTTATCTATCCTGTAAAGTGCACCTCCAATTTTCTCCTTTGCTATATCTAATTCGGTGAGCATTAAAAAAAAGATCTCAAAGGCTGAATTACCTTCAAACTCTTCCCTGCTGAGAAAAAGGAGTAGTGCTGGAAAATCGTTATATAGGTTAGCATAAAATTCCCTTATCTCCGGAATTTCATATACAGCTCTGATATCATTATCATAACCACCAAACCCAATCATAATCGATCCTACATATTCTTCAGGTTGAGATCCAATAAAGGTAAAATATTTAAGCAATGGCTCTGTGTCCAGCATTTTAACGCTCGTTTTATCTATAGCCACTATAATTTTTTCACCAGCAAAGTAAATGTTATACATAAATAAGAATGATGGGATGTAGGCTATTGAATTTTATAATTGTCTGATAAAAAACAAGTTAAATAAACATGGAAAGCACCGAAAATACCAAATTTGGCCTAAATCGTTGGACAAAATTTTCAAATTTGAGTTTAGAGAACGTTTTGCGTTCAGGCCTTCAATCTTTTTTGCTTTTTGTCAGGCAGCAATTCCGAGTTAATAACGTTCGCTTTCTCCCCTTGTCCATCTACCGAAAGCACTCTAATGCTCTTTAACCGTAATTGCTCAACTTTATGATTAAACTCATAGAAGTCCCTGGATATCCTGCATAAATCACACACAACTAAAAATTTTGCCTTGTTGCTTTCATTCGATAAATATTCCATCATAGCATCCCAGCCCCAGCGGTTAGTACGATTACCTGGAACGCCATTATCAACGAATAGTTTTACTAAATCCAGGTTGTATCGTTCAGCATAATGCCTGATTTTTTCCTCCTGCCCGCGAATCACTTCTCCATTGCCATCAAATACAGCTGAGCGTATATATCCAACAACCCCACACTTCTCCATAAATCTTCAATGCAAATTAGGTCCCCTTCTACGAGTTCTCCTATTCTTAACAGAACCGTCCTCCCTATTTAATATCTTTCTAATTTCCTTTTGTAACAACGGATCTTCTAGGTCAATCAGCGCAATTTTAGGTTTTGGAACAGATTCATTCTGGAGCAGTGCAGTAAGACCTCGATGTGTAAACATCGATCCGTTTATTATTTTCAACTGCTCGGAAGATATTACCCATATCGTTTTGCTCATTATTTTTTATATGTGCTGCTGAGCTGCTTCCTCAATTCGTTGTCGACAAATGGCTACATAATCAACCTTTTTACCAAAATGATAAGATTGATCATTGAGCTCAATACCTATAAAATTCCTGCCCTCCAGAACAGCGGCAACAAGAAAACTACCCCCTCCACAAGCATTGTCCAACAGCAGATACCCCGGATGAGTGTAGGTACGGATTAGCCATCTTGCAAGGTCGACAGGCTTCTGCGTGGGATGAAAATTTCCTTCGCGTTCGGCGGTAACAAAATATAACCAATCAATTGGATGTTCTACTTCAACGAGCACATCACATGGAAATCTCATCCCTGAAAGATTAATACTCCGAGAAGTCCCGAAATCATTATAGGTTCCTGTCTTTTGATCGCGTCTCACGCCTTTATCATAAGGAGCCCCGGCGATTTTCTGCGGATTATAAACGGGCTGGTTTTTATAAAAAACACAGATATCTTCATGTCTTCGCAGGAGCTGCCTATTGGCGTTTAGAAAATTGGTCGCTTTCGACTTCAACCAAACTATCTTGTATTTAAACCATTGGGGGTTGCTTTCAATGAGTTGCCCGGTAAACCTTCCTGCGCTTGTTAAAATGATTACCCCATTCGGCTTAATTATCCTTTTGTACTCTTTCCATAACTTCACCAAATCGATTATTTGGTCCCAGGGGTTGTTCGTAATACCATATGGAAGATCACACAGCACCATATCAATACTTTGATCAGCCAAACGCTTCATCACCCTTAAACAATCACCCTCTATCACGCTGTTTACATAATCTTCCATTGCCTCTCCTCTCGTTCACCCCTATCATCTTATACACTTAGCGCCTCCTGCACCACTGATTTCAACTGTGTTTGCAATTATATATGGAAACTTTTTCTTTTACTCTTAATCCCGGATAATTCTGAAATACCCAAAGAATTTTTAACCACTTCCTTTTCCTCCTCTGGAGCGTTTCTTTTATCCATTAGGGATAAAACCTTTCTGCAGGTAGCTGCAAAATGCCTTTCTAATTTTGGGGGCCAACATCTATCGATTTCAGCTTGATAAGCGGCGCGTGGATTATGGGGATTGTGTGCAACAAGCGTTACGCCGTTTTTCAGATGTGTACCTTCCAATACCACTGAGCGGGCATAAATACTAAAGTTATTATAAAGTTCTGCTTCCTTGACTTTTTGAATTGAATGGGGTATGGCCTGAAACATCGTGTCGTGGACATCTATCGGAACAGTTCTGCCCCTTCCATAGAGTTCCATCATGCTCTCAAAACGCAGGTAAATTCCCAATTTGCTTAATTTTGGGTTAACAGCCAGCAATTTGATATCCACCTGGAATCCTGCATCTTTTGTGGCCTGGATGGTATCATTTAGGCCCTGCCCCCCTTTGAAAGTGGTTTCGATAATATAATTGAGATTTTCCCGTCTGCAATATTTACACAATTCCTTATTCCAATGGTGGGCTATATCATTCGTGATAGCACCATATTCCTGCGGATGGTATTGCTGAATCTCTGCGGCCAGGGGGTGGAAATCTCGCATGTGATCTACATTGCAGATGACGGCGTTATTCAATAACTCTATTTTGGCGAGCTTTTCAAGTTCTGTTTTTCCAGATCCCGGCTGACCTCCGATCATAATAGCCTTCGGTGAAGCGGCGGCAGATTTTTTATAGGTAAACTTGCGCAATATCTGCTCAAGAATAGCATTTGATCTTGCTTCTGATATAGCATATACATTTTTCAACCCCTCCAAATCCATCACCACAAAATGTCTTATATCCTTACTCAGTGTTTCAATAGTCCGCCATATCTGGCAATAATCTCTTTCATCCGATCTTGGCTCTGGAAGTTTTCAGGATCGTCATTTACTGCATGCACCTCTACAAAAAGTGCCTGTAATCCTTTAACGCGCTCCGTATCTGGGCATTCCTTTTCCAGCTCCTTGATCTCTTCGTGACAGGTGTAAGCAATTAATCCATTCAAAATACTATTAGCGGTCTCTGTTAGGCTATACCATTCCAATGGATTTTCATCTTCCTCATTTTTAATAATTGTATCCATGATCTTTAATTTTAATAGCGTCTCATACATCGCCTGCAAAAACGAGGTAAGGCCACAAAAGAGACGCATCTGTTTAGGGGAAATGTTACCTTAAAGATACTAATTTTCGCGCTAAAAATCCAATTTACCTCCCAACACGGCCATCACATGAACGATGAGTAGCCTATCCGCCATTCACTCCACTACCGCATGTTCCTTATCTGGACACACAAAAAATATCATACTTCCTTGGTTCCTTTTAAAAGACGGCTCATACCGTAAGTAACCATATGCACTTAAATCACGTATACATTTATGATACGTATTCGTTGACGATATTTTTGCATGGTTCATGATCTCATAGCTGAAGGCCTGTACACTTCCATCACTTCCCCGTATTTGTCCGAAATGAACCAAAGCAGCAAATATGCCAATATGGGTACTGCTAATCCGTCTATCTTCCGCAATGGCATCAAAAAATGCCGTTAACACTAAACTTACATTCATATCATCCTCCCGTTTAACCATGTTATACCGTAAGTTTTCTGACGTTTTTATGTTCCAATACCTTTTCAACGGCTGCAGACAATTTAGCATCATCGATGGTCTTATCTTTCGTTAGGGTTGACATAGGTGTTTTTTTGCCTGTATAGTCCATAAGCTGCAAGCCCTTATCCGCATCTACAGAGAGTGAATAATTTTTCACTACTCCTTCCTCAATTTTAAAAAATGGATAATTTATACCTTGCCTCAAAAACTTACTCGCTTTTTCTACATCAATTTTTACTGGAAATTTCTCTAAAGCATCCTTCAGACTAAACCCTTGTTCCAGGGGTACTACCTTTAATTTACAGTTGCCATCTGCATCTTTATCATTTAGATCAAGCTTCATCCATGAGCCACCGTAACGTTCGATAGATTTACCGGCCATAATAGTCTGAATCTCCATAGTATTTAAAGCCGCTTCAGGACCAAAGAAAGCCCTTACAGGCAATTCGTCCCGATCCTTCCTAAAGTACTCAGCTCTAACCCCGGACTTCACATATTTTTCCTGCTCATCCTTTTCATAAACAGTATATAAGTTAATCGTTTCCTGATCCAGGGTATGATAGGTATCACTCACCTCTATTTTTCTGGGCGTTTCCTTCGCTGTTTCCTTTTGGGCCCGCCTTGGCATCCGCTTTACAGGACTACTTATATCCATCTTACTTTGAATCTCTTGTTGATGTTCAGCCAAAAGCTCTTTTCTGATTTCTTTTCTTTGATCCTCACGGCGCATCAATCCTTCTAATCCCTTTGAAAGCCACCCCCATACCGTGCTAGGATATATCAGTTTTTTAAGTTCGTCAATCTTGTCGCTTACCATATTCAAGGTCATGATCTCCGCCAGATTTTCCGTTCTTGAATACTTCTGTTTAACCTTTTCTAAATAGTATAATTTCTGATAGTAAAAGTTCGGTCCCTTCTTAAAAAGCGATTCTCTCTCTTTTTCACTCGTCTCCCAACGAAGCACATCCTTATACACCCTGTCCTTTTCCATATCCTTAAAATATCATGGCAGGAATTTGTCACAGAAGCACTGTGCAGGCAAATTCCTGCCATTTCTTCCTCCAGAGAATGTAATTGCTATCTACACCATCCCTTGTCCATTTTCAGGACACGTGCATACCTCTTTTCTGTTTATTTTCTTTTGACGTATCACCATTCAAATCTTCGCCCTGTTTATTCTCAGGCTTCACTTTCATAAGGTCTTCCTTCTCTGCTTTTTTTAGTTTTACCATATTGCTAAAAAAAATATCTACATCATTATAACGTACCTGCGGTCCAACGTAATAGAGATTTCCATCCTCTCCGGTCATTGGAGCAAATCCACCCTTTTTGACAATATTTACGGCATCGATCATTGCCGCCTGGTTTTCATTTTCTTTGAATAGATAGTTATTTACTGCCTTTTCGAAAGAATAACCGTAGGTGAAAAACCTGATTCTTGGCATACCAAATTTATCCTCTTCCTTCGGATCAATTTGCGCCCATCCCATCTTAGCATTTTTATCCTTGTCGAGCATTTCCCTTTCAACAGCACCACCACGCAGCATTGATTTTACCTCATCAAGGGTATAGTTATACAACGAAGGATTGACATATACATTCGTCTGTTTGATCCGTTGTTTGGCATTATCGTCAACCAGCGTTGCACGCCAAAATTTGAAATAATACCTATCAAGTTTCTCTTCGTAAGCATAACGGGAATCCGTTAGCATCACCCCTTTCTCATCCCTTTTTTCAGAATCAACATCAAATTTAAGCAGTTTGCCTTCTTCTATGAACTTTTTCACCTTATTTAGCACAGAAGCTGAAAAGCCGATGCCCTCTCCTTGTTTCATTGAGAAATCAATGTTGTCTACTTTCATATCCTTTTCCATTTTATTACATTTATCACTTAAATCGTTGTAATATTTTCAATACTTCCTGCCAGGTCTATAATCTCTCCAGACCTTATCAGGATCGATGCATCTTCCTTTGCATGCGATAGGACCGTGCAGGCATTTCTTAAATAAATCAGACTATATGCTACATCCTGATTATTTTGGCAAAACTGTTCGGCCTGGTCTATATCGCTAAAAAAGGTAAATGCCCATTTATCCCCTTTCCATAAATAATCCTTTTCTATAACAAGAGCCTCAGCGCCCTGCTGCCACCTTTCTTTTCTTAGCAGCATAAGTAGCCGCTCCGTATAGGATGCACGAAAATTCATCGACTGCCCTATTTAACTTCCAGCACTTTTTCCAACGTATTGTATTTGGCCTGGAATTCCAGATTCCTACCCCCATTCTTTTCAAGGAGCTGCACCACCAGCACTTTTTTGTCCGGTATGGTGAATTTTGGAAAGGCCGCCACGATGTTCTGCTTGGAGTAGGCTCTGATAACCTGATCATTCCCATGAACATACAGCGGGTTCAATTCCGTTTCCTGAAAAGCGGTTCTCTTTGACTGCTTCTTATCCCTGATAAATAGACGTAGCTGATCGACATCGTAATTCAGCTGGGAGTTATTCGATAAAAAGAATTGAAAATATAAAAGATCATTATCAACAAAAATCCCTATTAACTTGATCTCCATATCAAAGCGTCCTTTCCCCTTACCCTTAATACTGGCCTTACGGGTGGAAACCCATTCAGCAATCCCGTTAATGCGCCGCTCATTGTCCGAATAATCGGAAAACTTCACCATGGGAAGCAGGGCATCATCTTTGCCCAGCTTAAGATTTAAAACTGGGGGATTCTCGGCATAAACCAGTAAAAAAGAATAAAGTGTACCGTCTGCCGTTATGACTGTTAGGTTGCTTTCCTTGAAAGCTCTATCTATTGCTTTAACCTGCAATACATTTTCTACGTTCTTGGCTTTCTGAACCAACACACTTTTACTGCCGCGATCTACACTCTTTATCGCGTAGGGGAATATTAAATTAGTGGTTTTATCATTTGCAATACTCAAACTGAGCGCGGGTAATGTACCACTGCCACTCCCCCCGCCCTGAGCGAAAACATCCACCCCTGCTACAAACATGATCACCATACTGATCCACAATCTCTTCATTCTACACATGTCCATTCTCTTCAATGTTACTAAATCATTCAATCTTCCTTCCGGTTCTCATCCTTCAGCAAAATTTTATAACCTGCCTTGACGGTAACCTTAATTAGCTTTACTTTTTTTGTCAAAAGATTTTTTGTTGCCTCTATGCCTGCTGTCATTGCTTGAGCCCCTACACTTGGATCAAGGGAGGCCATCCCCAAACTTTGCAAAGACCGATCGGCGGTTTCCTTGGAAACATCCCTGGAAATAGAGCCGGGGATGTAAATACCCCCAACCCCATCCATATCATATACAGCCAGATTCACCGCATACAGCGACTGTTTGTATAAAACACTTTCTATACTGATTTCTAATCGCTCGCCACTTACTTTGGCCGTACCAAAGACAAAGTGATCCTTCGGTATCAGTTGCCCATTGATAAAAATATCATCCGTCAGGCGCAATTTGACTGTAGCACCATCTACCACGGTCTGCGTTTCATGCACTACTGCTGCAATGGCATTCTGCTCATCAGATGCTCCAACTCCCTGATCAATGGTGAAGAATCCCTCCCCAATATCACCTGAACTGCCTTTACCATTGCTATCTAAAGTAGATACCACACTTTCCGGTGAAATGCCCGTAACCGCAAAGACCTGCCCCTTATTGGTAGTAGATGTTTTACGCAGACTTTCTTTCACCCGCTCGGGATGTTGTATATCTAAAATGCGGTCTAACATCCCACTCAATTGCCTTAATTCAGGGTCTTCTGCATTACCTTCATCCATACCACTCATCAACTTCTCCAAGCGTTCTACCTCCTTTCCACTGACCGAAGCAGGTGTGGATTCCTTCACGACATGCTTCGCCTCTGAAGTTTCCCCGGTGCCAGTATTGGCATTTAAAGATTTATCCAGCGCACTTAGCCGCTCCAGCACCTTTGCCTCACTGGCATCTACCCCACCAGCCCCATTACTGCCTTGAATATGATCCTGCAGTGAACCCGGTACCCTGCCAGTATCTGTGGGCTCCCCTCCCACATAATAAGGATCATTTTCCTTCATCCTCAACTGTTCAATGGAATCCCGTTCGGCCTGCCAATAAAAGGCCATCTTATTTAAAGCGGAATCACTTGGATTTACCGCAGTCGGCAATTGAACATTTAAAGCATTATCCGTCTGCGCTTCCTCTACCTGCTCTCCCCCTTGCCCACCTCCCAGGGCCCAAAAAAATAATGTTAGAAATGGTAACACCAATATTGGAATCACCGTATAAAACTTTCTGTCCTTCAAAAACTTCTCTGAATAATTACCACTTTCCATCGCCCACGCTTTTCATTTTCCAAACTATTCTTCCCTATTTTGTCCGCTCCTTGATCTTCAACTGTTCTCTGAGCGCCTTTTCAGCCATATTGATACTGTCGATCATGCCCGGTCTCCGCAGACTGATTTCCCGTAGCTGCTCCCTACCTGCAGGGGTCAGCTTTAAGCTATCCAGAAATTTCTGTGAAGCTAGTAGATGCCGGTAGATCCCTTTAAGCACCAGCTCCCTTTCATCCTGTCGGGCGATAATGATGCCTGTATGTCGATCACCAAAAGCAACTGAATATACCTGCCCCGAGCCTAACACCCCTAATTGGATGCGTTTTCCCAATACCATACATAGGCAAAAGGATAGCCCCACGAATAAAAAGGCAACTAATAAAGCAATCCTGCCTTCTTTGCTTATTTTCTGTGTCCACCGCTGCATCCAATTAGCCCACCCCTGTTGAATCCAAAGAACCCGTGATCCGATAGAACGCGCCATCACCTCCTGGCGCGATAGTTCGCTCGTCGGCCTGCGCTCAGGCAGTAGCCTGCCAAAAATATTTCTCCTCATCTTCATCGATTTTCAACACTTATATCCTTGTTCTCTAAAATTTTCCATCGCTCAATCAAAAAACCATGGGGATTGTTATCACTTCTTGACACCTCACGTAAATAACCCTCCGTTACCAAACTCCGATGGACAATGGTCGATGACCTGGTGATCACCTGGGTAGCTTTACACAGGAAATAAATAGGATAATGATCGATATCAAGGCTAATGCTATCAATAGTAATTTCTTGCCGGATATTGCCACTGATGATATTGCTGTAATAATTTCCCTCCTTCAGATTATCATATTGTCTTTTAGCTGATTCATCTGCCAGATAAAGTGCCTTGGTAATGTTTTCATTGATTACCTTTTCATCCGGGGAAAGATTAAAGAAAAAACCATGAAACGTCTTTATATGATCCCTGACCTCAACGGGAACGTTATCTTTTCGTTCTGATGCATAAGCCTCTAGCGCTTTCCCGTTGGCCAGCACAAATACTTTATCCTGCGCCGTCATAGCTACGGAGAAACATTTGTATATTACATAGCAGCATAGCACGACAGAGCCGACAACTACAACCAGGGAGACCATACGCATCTGCTTAAATGCCGTATCTATATTTTTCATCTTTCTAAACATCACATCCTCCTTTTCCTTCTATCACTTGTGTTTGCTGACTACTATTATAGATCTAGCTGGTCCCGCCCTGATTGCCCGATGGGGAATCACTCAGCTTACCAGCCATCGCATTTACCCCTTGACCACCAGCTGCATTGTTTTTAGCTTCTCCCGCCATTTTAAATGCCGCTGCATCACCACCGCCACCACCAGTATAATTATCGAGATTCGCCACTGCACCAGCGCCCTTAGCCACTAATGAAGCCCCACCCGAAGCCAATCCACCAGCCATACTGCCCATCGTCATGACCGTACTGGTAACCTTCTGCATCATGCCTCCCCCCATCGTGCTCACCACAAAGCTGGCAACGGTTGGAACGGTAAAATATCCTACGATACCAATGATCATGAAAACCAGATACCCTGTATCCAGGGCACTGAAGAATGTGTCTCCGGTGTTATCGATCTGATCCAGGTCCAGCGCAAGCATTTTTACCTGAATTTTACCGATGATCGCCCCAAAGATGTTGCACACCGGCAGCCACAGGTAGATATTTATATACTTGGAAAGCCAGGTAGACAAAGTTTGCTGCAACCCATCAAATATGGCCAGAGCGAAAACAATAGGCCCAAGGATTGCCAGTACCACTAATTGAAATATCCGTATCGTGTTGATCGTGAGGGAAGCCGCTTGAAACAGGATCTGCAGAATTTCACTGAGCCACTCTTTGACAGTATTACGAAAATTATAGGAAGCCTTGGCGAAAGAGAACTTCACATCGTTCTTAAAAACATCAAAAATATTTTCCTTGGGCAACGGATCAGTATTCTTAATACCTTTTGTATAGCGCAACCACCGATCCCGATCACCCAAATCATTTTCACCCACATACATCAACCAGGCATCCGATTTCAGGATGGCCTCTTCCTTTTCCTTCAATAACATTTTAATAGCTTGGTTTGAGTTATCCACCATTGCTGCCGTCCCCGTTACCGTAGGCTTTAAAATTGCGTCAATCGTCCCAATGACGAGTGGAAAAAAAGCAATACAAAATCCCAAACAGAACGGACGGAATAAAGGGTAGAAATCTACGGGTTCTGCGTTCGCTATATGTTTCCACACCCGCGCACCGATATAAAATAACGCACCCAAACCACCGATTGCCCGCCCAATATCAGTAAGCTCAGCACACATGGGAACCATTTCATCCTTTAGGGTGTCCAGTACCCCATGCAAACTGTGAATCTTATCGGCCACATCGGCCAAAACAATCATTGGCAGCAATATTCCACTGATTCCCACTATCAACACTTTCCATTTACACATTACCAATCTCTTTTTATGCCAACATTTGCTTACTCCACAACATCATGCATCTGTTGCATAACATCTATACCAACCCGTTCCTTCTGCCGCTGCATTGCAAGCAACGCGGTACTGCTATTAAAATCCCAAAGGAAGTGGAGCTTATCCTGCATATCGAGGTAGATCCTATCTATCGCCTTCAGGCGTTCATCGTCACTCATGCGCAACTTACCGGCAGTGGTAACAAGAATCAGCTCATCCAGGTTGCCTAACGAAAGCTTTAACAGGTTTTCATATACCCCTGATACGTAGCCTAATTCCTCGGCGTTGAAGTTCCCATTTGCCCTGAAAACCTTATTTGCCTTTTTATACTCCTGCACCATCCGCAACTGGTCCTCCACAATCCATCCGATTTTCCGATACTTCTTTACCGTAGGACTGACGGCCATCAATCCATCCAGAAATTGCTTATGTAGCGTAAAATTCCCTTCACTGATATCTTTAATAGCCGTATACCCCGTGCTCAGTATCTTATAACTTGTCTTCAGGTCCTTAAGAATCTGATTAAACTGCGATAATTTCTCTACGTTTAGCAACAGCTGCGCTATTTCATTCGCCTGCCCATAGCTATATAAATTCAGGCTCAGCACCATCACCACAACCAACACTCCCTTTTTCATCTCCACATTATTTATTCCCAACAACCACCCTCATTCTTTAACCCGACATTCATCATTTGGGATACTCCCATACCTTAAGGATCGATTCCCTGCCATGTCCCCAAGAATCTCACATCATCCCTTTCCTTCGTCCTGTGCATTGCCAATATCAACGCTTCCTTCCCGAATTCATGCGCAAAAGTATACTGCCCCATTGCCTCCTCATATAATTGATCAATTCGACTGATCCGTTCATCATCATTCAGTTCAAAATGCCCTGCCGTTGTTAATTCCGTCAGCTCATCAATCAATGCAGAACAGTCCATCATTAACTTATCATAGGCACCGTCAACAAAAGACAATTCCTCACTATCCAGCATACCACTGCTTTGCAGGTCCCGCATATTTCTGTTGTGCACATCGATGATCCTTACCTGCAACAAAATAATTTCCCCTATTTTTGGATAACTCTTGATAGCCGGGTTGATTTTTTTCAGGGAAGTAAAAAATAGCTCATGTAGCCCCCACTCACCACCATTAAATTTCCGGATGGCTGTAAGGCCTGTTTGTGCGATATCCCAACCATCCCGTAAATATCGTTTGTAGACTTCCAGGGCTGCAATCTGCTGTGCCAGATACTTCTTTTGAGTTTTCTTCTGCTTAAACCACTCCGAAAAGGTTTGTGCCTGTAACGTTTGTCCACCTAGCGCGCCTAATAAAAAAAACATCAATACCACCACTTTCATCACCCACCTCCTGCAAATTTTTTCCAATCCCATTATTCAATTCCATACAATGCTTTCATCAGGCTGATATCTCCCTGAGACCTGGCACGTTGAATAGAAAGCATCGCATTCTCTCTATTAAAAATTCTGATGTCCCGCAGATTCTCCTCTACACGGTCTCCAACTGCATTGATCATTTCCAACCGTTTAGCGTCACTCATCTGTGTCTGGAAAGAATTAACAACTAAACTTAACTCATCAATATGCTGGATGGTCTCATTTAAAATGCCACTGTATACCGTCCCCATATATTCAATTTCAGACCGATTAAAATGACGGTCACCTTGAAGCACCTTCCAGGTATTCTGAAATTCAAGTACAATCTGGGCCTGATTACTGGTTATGTCTTTAATTCTGGAATAAAAAGTGATCATCAACTTTACCTTTTGCAACTCTTCAAAGTATTTGGCATACTGCTCCCGCTGCCTTTCTGACCACTTTGAAATTTCCTCCAGCTTCAGTTTAGCCATGGCATTTTCGAGCGCCTTTTCCGCATTCTGCAACCAGATAATCTTATTCTGCTGGCGCTGAATTGCTAAATCCACTGCCTTGATCACTTTTACAACCGCTGCCTTAATGATTTCCAATATCGGAAAGGCGCTAACCTCCTGGGATGGCAACAACAGGAAACTGCACATCATAACTACTACCACTTTCCGCACCCAACACTTCATAATCACCCCCTTTAAATTCCGACTACGCGGTCTATTATGCCCGCTCTTTCACTAGCTCATCAATGCCTGCTTCCATACTGCCATACCGCTCGGCATATTCAAGAACCTTTACCCTTTCCTTACCATCGGTGGTAAAAGCAAAATATTCGTGCGGGGAAAGCTCATTCTTAAACACCTTGCAATGTTGTCCACCCAGGTCAATGAATACTTCCCGCTCATCCTGGTTAACCGAAAGGAGAATGGATTTTGCTTTATCTGACATTCCGAGTGTCGTCTGCAGCTTATCAAATTTGTTCATGAATTTTTTCATGCTCAATAAAATCTTGATATCCGCATTATTGATAATAGCATCCTTGATGATTTCTGAACTTACCAGGTCGTCCAGCTCTTGGGTAATCACACCCGGAATTCCATTATATTTCCTGATGGTCTTAAACGCATACTTTAAAAATTCAGCCATGCCGCTCTTAGTAATAGCTTTCCAGGCTTCATCAATAATCAGTACTTTCCGTATTCCTTTTAATTTCCGCATCTTGGAAACGAAGCTCTCTACGAGAATCAGTGTTACAACACTGAACAAAATATTGTGGTCCTTCAAATTGTCTAACTCATATACCGTAAACTGCTGATTTAACAGGTCCAGGTTTTCCGTGGCATTAAGCAGAAAATCAAATTCATTGCCCTTGTAATAGGGACGTAGCACATAGAGAAAATTATCGACATCAAAGTCTTTATCCTTTACCCGGTGGGTGATAAGGATATCCCGGTATTCCCCTTCCAGGTACTCATAAAAAGTATTAAAGCAGGGAAAAATATCTTCATTTTTAGCGAGCTTGCTATAATATCCCTGCAAAGCATTCGACAGGGCCACATATTCGGCCCGGTAAAAACTTTCATTCTCCTGCTTCCAAAGGGCCACTAACAATGATTTTAGGCTTTCCTTTTTTTCAGTATCCAAGGTCATACCATCAGCCAGATAAAAAGGATTGAAACTGATAGGGCTTTTTTCATCATAAGTGAAATAATAGCCATTAAACAGCTCGCACAACGCCCGGTAGGAACCTCCGATATCGACAATCAGGCAATGGGCACCCTGATCATAAAGACTCCGGAGGATGTGGTTTACAGTCATACTTTTACCTCCGCCACTGCTTCCCGCACAGAGCAGGCCCATATTGCTTGTCCACCCGATTTTCCTGGGCTCATCAAACATATCTATGTACACGGGCTTCCCACTGATACGATCACAAAAACGTATACCGGACTCAGGTGGGGCACTACGATAATTTGTTTCTGCATTGAGAAAGCAGGAGGCCTGTTCTGCGAACGTATCGAAACTATCATTCATCGGAAAGTCCGCTGAATTGCCGGGGATACCCGCCCAATATATCTGGGGAGCTCCAACTGTTTCTTCTTTTGCTGCAGCATCCATTTGTGCAAAGGATGCACTGGCAAGATTCTTCAACTCCTTTAATTCCTTGTCATCCCTGGACCATAACATCACATTAAAGTGCGCCTTCACCGGTAAGCGCTGCTCGCCGATAGCTTCATTCAGGAAGTCATTAGTGGCGTCTCTGGCAATGGCATTTTCCCTGCTGTAGGCCGAAAGCGACTGCAGCCGTAGGCGCTTCTTCTCCATTTGGTTAATGGTCTGCTGCCCGTCATCTATAAAAATAAACTGGTTATATAGATGATTGCAGGGTAAGAGCAAGCCAAGTGGAGTGGCAAAACCAATCGAAAATTTGGTGCGGTCTGTACTATATTTATCGTAGGTTAAACGACTACCGCAAAGATGTGGCAGGTCAATGGCATCTCCCAAACTGAATAACATGCATTGTTTATCTCCAATATGTAGTCCCCCCTCCGTACTGATATCTTTCATGAGGAATTCATCGGCCTTTTCCGAAAGGCTGCAATATTGTTCCACGACGCCCAGGGAACGCCGCTGACTCATTAATTCCTCCCCTTTAAGACGGTTCAAACGTACAAGACCGGTAGCCTCGATAATCTGCTTAAACTGCCCACAGATATCCTGAAAGTCGGTTAAGAACTCTTCCTTTAGGGTCAGCTCAGGAACAATGCTCTTACGTATAATATTGGAAAACAGACTCGTACTAATTTTTCTTCCGTCGGCCTTTTTCGTTAAAAACAAATAGCAAGAATGATCTAAAAATAAACGCCCTGCGAAATGTTTGGCGCTTGCCTTATTCAAGTAACTGGGGGTATTTCCTGTAAGCGGAGGAACATACTTTTTTTGCAAAAACCAATCCTGCTTATGAAACACTGTATGTTTCGGCAATGTCTTTAATCCTCTTATCCAGGCATGATGAAGATTATCATAGTCTTCTGTACTTAAGGTAAAAATCTCAGGCAAGTTAACCTTGTAGGCAATCGTCACATCGCCCTGCTTGCTAAGAATACAATCATGCTCTACACCGAATATCGGCAACCACTCATCCAACCACTTTTCCATCTCAACCCTTTTAAAAAATTCCCTTCTTAATTCACGATATGCTTTCTGTTAACGGTGACGTTGCATGCGACCCCTATAACCCCATTTTCTTATTCCTTTTTGCTTCAGAAGTGCCCGATATTGCTTGCTTCTCTGCCACCCATTCTGCCATGACTTTCTTACAAACAATATTAAATTCATCCTTCGGTACCTTTACACGAACGATATGCCCAGGAAGAGGAGTAGGTGGATTATTTATATCAATATCTAAAGAGACATTCCTGCACTTGGTATCATAGTAAATTTCATGCTGCCCTCCTTTATTTGGAACCATATCGGTAAATCGAATGACATTCCACTTATTATCCACATCCCTTAATCCCTTCCGCAGGGGGTCAATGTAAAATTCCGCATCGTGAATCTTCACTTTGGGTAGGGAAAGACCATCCAGCTCTATCCATACAACTTTATTCTGCTTTAACAGGATATCCATCCCTTCGGGATCTAGCTCCTGCAAGGTTCTCAACCGCACATACTCCAGATCCTTATCCCTTTCCGCCTCATCCCAACGGCCCTCATATGGCTGATTCGTCCGTTTATCAAATAGCATTTCATAATGGGTGTCGAAAATCATCATTTCATAAATACTGATGGTGTTTTTCGGATTTGACGCCTCTATAAATTCACCACTAATGGCATCTGCCAGAAACTTTACTCCGGCGATTTCTACTTCCGGTAGTTTTCTTCCTTCCACATCTTTCACTTCCATAACCTATCTCCTCATTTTATCTCACGGGGGATTGTCTTTTATTATCCTTACACACTACCTCCATTACCTCTTCCATAATAGGGTAATGGTGAAGCAGCGAAACCTCTGAAAGGCCTAATTCCCGGGCCACACCGATAGGATCAAGTTTAAATCCACTTGGAATCCTGATAAAAACCGTTTCAGGTAGAAATATGATGGACCGCTTAACATCCCTGCCAAGAACTTTTCCTGATGGTTTGTGCAAATATCCCTCATAGGAAGCCCCACCATCAACAGTCGTTAGCAAACCTAAATCAACGACCCTTTTCGGGTGTCCAACCTGTATTAATTTTTTCTTCTTCCAATCGACCATATATGGAAGGCCGTCAATAGCAACGCTAGGGAGTTTTTCGGCTAAACGATCAGCAATGGCTTTATCGAAAAATAACACGCCCCAATTATGCGCATAACTTTTCCGGTTCATCTCTTTTGCATATTCCTCATTACCCTTGAAATGAGGCGCCAGAAACTCACTCGGCAACGCTACCTGCTCATACTGTTTGCTGTTTGCCGTTGCCATACAATCAGGAAATAACCGGCCATTATCGCGGTCAAACCTGGCAAAGGCGAGTTCATTTTGCGTTTTCCATAGGCTAATAGAAAACGTATATTTCTTAGCACCTACCGATTTAAACACCCCGGCCTGCCTGTCTACCTTAAAAATATTGCCCAGTATAATAATTCGCTCATCCACCATCTCAAACCTCCTAAACACACAACTTTTATTCTTATTACCTGTTGTTTTTTTAAATATGGAATCCTTTTTTAGGCACTCGAGCTGTTGACATCCGTTTATTTTCCTCTATTAACGCTGGAATAATGGTTTCCGACAAGGGAAATACCCTGGTTGGGTAATAGGTCTGCGGAGTAGCTGATCCTTGATCCCTGAGCACGTTCTGCGGGAACTCACGATCCATAAAGAAGATATTGGGCAAAACAACTAACACCACATTCTTAGGTTCTTCCATGATGTCCGGAGGAATAATGACACGCTTCCTTTCTTCATAATCATAATAGAAAAAGCTTTTATCGACATTTCCGTCCCAACTGAACTCCCTCATGTTTATAGTAGGTCCCGCCTTATCCAGTGGTTTTAAAATTCCCGAGGGTATGTCCATTAAGTAATGGTTATCTAATATTTTCACAATAGGCACTTCATTCTCCCGCCTTGCTAAAATGGAAGCATCGAAGCGGCAATCCACGTCTCGTTCCGGAAGATCAGCAAGCGCTATCCCATATTTTGAAGACATTCCTAAAGGATCATTCTTCACCATTTCATCGAGATGTACAGCCACTACCTGGCTATCATCGGAATAAATATCTGCCGCCTGCTTCCTCTTTTTATCGTACCAGAGAAAATATCCCCCACTCGGCACATTATCAAGTTCGTGGAAGGAGATACAGTTATCTGCCTTCCCCTTCTCACGTAACTCTGAGAAAGCAACATCAACGATAAAGGCCGTTCCATGTATATCGATCTCCGGCAACCTTCTTTCTGCTTCCTCACTTTTCATCTCTTCCATAACCCCTCCTATTTACCATTCCTCTTAGCCGCCTATAAGAAGCCATTAAATATGTAAACCCCTTTTATTGATTCTATTATGGTCTTCCTCTGCAGGTATCTTCTGTTGCTGTTGCTCACGGATAAGCTGACCTATCGGTGATTGCGACAAGGGATAAATCCGACTCTCAAAATTTAGCTGTACGGGAAACCTTGAAAAAAAATCTCTATTTATACCTGGATTTCGGGAGACGAAACTGCCAATAGAATTGCTAAAAAGATCATATGGAAGGACTACCATAACTGCATTCTTAGGCGGCTCCAAGCTGTTTTCAGGAATTTTGATAGTTTGCTTATTTTCAGTATCAAAATAAAAGAAAAATTTTTCCATGTCTGGGGACCAATCTAAATCATGCTTAGCGATCATACCTCCATGCCCATCAATGGGCCTTAAGTTCTCTACGACAGTATCCACTTGATATATTTGGTCAATTATTTTAATAGCAATTCCTGTCCCATCCAGTAGCTGATCCACCAACACCCTGTCACACTTGCAATCCATATCCCGCGCAGGTAAGTCGGTAACCTTCACTCCATATTTTAACGCCATCCCTTCCGGATCAAATTTCACCATTTCCGGAACGTTAACTTCCACCTGGTGCAAGCTTCCTGAGCCCATTGCATAACTTGGAAGCAAGCAATCGCCATCCAACACAAAGCTATACCCGCCATTTGGCCGTTTATCCATATCTTCGAGAGATATGCAATTTTCAGGATGCCCTTTTTCCCTTATCTCCGAGAAGAGTACATCCACCACCAAATCCATCCTTCCGATTCTGAACGCAGGTAATTCCCTGCTTGAACCCTCTCTTATAATCTCTTCCATACACGATTCAGCTAAAACCTACTAAACCATTATAGGTGTTTTCCAGTTCTGACTCTTTGCGGTGGCATATGCTCAAATTCCGTATAGGGATCGTAAACCGTGTAAAAATTGTTGGATCTACGCTCCATTTCCTTGTAAAAATCAACCATGCTGATCTGCTGGGCGGGGAACACCCGCGCCTCATGATTGCTGTTATACGGAATCTTAATCCCCCCGTTATCCTGATCCTGTTGGGCTGAAATGACCACTGCCACAACCTGTCTCTTATCATTTGCTGACTCCCCCGGAAAATCTACCACTTCCCTTTTCCCTAAATCAAAATAGAAATGGGCCTTGGCGTCAAAATCCCAAAAATGCAACTTATCAAAAGGGATAGTCCTTTCAGGATCGGCCTTGCACCTGAATGCGTAAAATTGGTGATCGGCCAGGTAGTGCTCACCCAGTATACTGACCGTCATTGGCTCTTTTCCCAATGTGTGACTTTTATATAGCGCGGGGTGGGCTACGATCTCCTCATCATGTAGGGGAATATTCTTAACATCAACGCCCATAACCTGGGCAACACCCACGGGATCAAGTTTGACGGCTTCATCCAGCTCTACTCTTAATACCTGCTCGCTATCCCCCTCGCTAAATGAGTCCACCAACCGTCCGTCACGCCTGTCTATCCAGAATGAATATCCTTGACCATAAGGTTTTTCCATTTGACTAAAGCGAATACAATTTAGCGGATTGTCCTTCTTTCTTAGCTCTCCATAAGCAACATCCACAATAAATGTAAACTGCTCACCGATCACCATTTCTGGAAGCTGCCGCTGCCCTGCCAATTGACCTCCCAATGCTGTTTCCTCTTCCATCATCCCAATCCTTATACCCGTAATTTTTTCCTTTCCCCTGTACTCTTCTGATAGGTTGGCTCCCCGACGTTATCTTGCATTTTCTTAGCCAGTAAGGACTGGTCAATCGGATAAACCCTGGCAGCAAGGCCATGTTGCAGTGGATAATCACGCAGGGTATCAAGTTCATCCGCAAGACTTTTTCCCGGTGCTATACACGGATCTAACCATTTCCTGCTAGGCAGTACCACCATTTCTACATCTGCTGGCAGCTCGCCAGCATCCGCCGTCACCTTGATTGGCTCATTCGTTACACTATTAAGGAAGAATACCAATTTTTCTTTACCGGCAACTTCCTCACATGCTAACAGCTTAATGCTTTCCAACGCCCCACTTTGAGGTCGTAGCTCCTCATTTCTAATGTCCACACAAAATTCAATGCCTTTGATTTTAATACTTGGAAGTGTACCACCGATCCTTGCCCTTATAAGTTCCATATCACAGCGGCAATCACTATCCCTGATGGGCAAATCTTCCTTCATTATCCCATACTTGATAGCCATTCCCTCCGGGTCTAAGACCACCATCTGTTCCAGACGCACCGGTATAGTGTCCAAACTGTCCATGAAGGGTATGGTCTTTAATTGTTGATCATAATTGAAGGAGTAATGAGTACCGTGGTCCTCCATGTCCTTGAATAATATAATATTCAAAGGGTTATTTTTCTCCCGCAGTTCGGCAAAAGCAACGTCTATCACAAAAAACGTCTCACCCAACTTTATTTCCGGCAATTGCCTGCTTTCATTCTTTTCCATCCTTACTCCTTCCCTATTAAACCAAACCTCTTAGATTTTAGAACAGGACTGCCAGTGGCAGGCTCTTCATGTGCAACATTATTTCTGTCGCTTTAATATTACCTTTTTGCTGAACTCGATAAAGACCTTGCGGCTATTGCATTTTATGAGTTTGGGAACGCTTTTTTTCGCTATCGCTTTCATCATCCCGTGCTCTCCATATTTATTGCTTAGCTCATAAACCTTCACGACAAGCCCTGTACCCAATGCCCCGATCAATACCAGACAGAGGTATTGATTGACAGCCATAAAATATAAGCCTGCATAAATGATCAATAGCACCATCACCCCTCCACCCAGGTACCAGATGTATTGTGCCTTCAAACCCTTAAACTCCACTGGACGATTTACTCCTTTATTTATGCGATAAATACACGCCATCGTTTCCCCCCTTAATTGTTGAAATAAATCTATACACGCCTACTGATACGCCGGCCAACATGCTCGTCCTCGCCATTTATCGGAATGATTTTTCCGATATCGATCTCCATATCGGCAACCATCGGTACAACCGGCTTCTCTACTGGAGCCACTTCTACAGGTTCTTCTGTTGACTTCCTTTCCTGAATGCCATCCATGATTTTTGCGGAAAGTATCTGCAGCTCTTTTTTCATTTCATTCAACTCTTCCTGCTGTGGGAATGTCTTTTTAAGTAAATTTTTCAACACACCCATCCGATCCTCAAACCTCTCAACCTCCCGACTATACTTTTCAGCTAAATCAGTGGTTTTATCAATGGCATTTAAGAAAATCTTTGCAGTAAGCGTTGCACTATCTTCAAATGGTTGCCCATTATGGGTAGTATACTTTACCTCACTTCCCTCCCGTTTGGCATAGAAATAATTGAAAGGCAGCGCATTGTTAAAAAATCTGTCTCGCTCTGAAGGAATCTTACAGCCAATAAAAAGCTCAAACCCATATAAAGTTCCTAATGAACGGTCACCTTTACCATCCGGCACATATTCCTTATGCACCTGGTTCAAATACAGAGCGATGTGTTCCACATCGGTACCCTGGTACCCATAAAGGGATAAAGGATTCAGCTTCACATTATCTTTACCTCTTTGCAGGTGCTGTAGATAAACTTCTTTATCAGCGCTCACCCATTCCAGAATGTTCTTTTGCTGTTCATACTTACCTTCTATTCCTGTCAACTCCCGCATATGTTGTAGCATCTCCCGCTGATAGGCTCCGTGCAGACCTTCCAAAGACATGATCATTTTTTCCAGCCTACTTTTCTCCAACAGCGAAGTATCACCTGAAAGAATAGCGATGTATTCATTGAAGCTAACGCCTGTCTGCTCATCCATCGCACCCTCATCGATTGTCCGTCCCAACATCTTACCACTTCTCATCTGAGATATAAACAGTTGTTTGGTCTTAAGCAGGTTAAACTTATAGTTGTCCAAAGACCGCTCGGTAGCATATATAAAATTCAACACCTTATTTTCATAGTAGGCCTTGGCAATCTGGTTTCCCTGCCGGGCTCCACGGCCGTTGCGCTGGTCCAGCTCAGAAGGTTTCCATGGTATATCCAGGTGGTGCATGGCAACAATACGTTCCTGCACATTTAATCCTGTACCCGCCTTATCTGTGCTGCCAAAGAGAAAACAAATCTTCCCGGCATTCATCTGCGCAAAAAGTTCCTTCCGCTTATGACGGGGCCAGCTATGGGCAAACGTGATTTCATTAATTGGTACCCCTCGCTCCACCAGCTTTTCCAGAAGTGCATTATACAGGTTAAAACCCTTTGTACCAGGAGTACCGATATCACAGAATACAATCTGGGTACCCCTATGTTCACGTGTGCGCTGGTATATATCAAACACATTATCTGCACAGCTATTCACCTTATTGTTCGGATCGTCCCCATAGCGATAGGGATCAATCAATCGCATATCAATAGCCATTTTCTTAGCCGCATTGGTTGCTAGCAACATCCGGCTTTTATCCTCTTCTTTACTTAACGGACCACGCCCAATTAAGGTGCCATCGCCGGTTTTAGCAAACTGCATCAAGCGGTCTGTAAATTCTATCTGGGCATCGCTCGGTTTAAGATTGACCAGCTTTTCTTCTAACTGCGGTTTATCCAGATTGATGTGTGCTGCCGTTTGATAATCGGCTATCTGATTATAAAACACCTGTAATTCGGGCACCTTTATGAAAAGCCGGAACCGCTCCTTAGCGATAATTTCATTGGTGACAGAAAACTCATAATCGACTGACTTCTTTGCATAGACAGCCGCCCAGGCATCAAAATTTTCGATGTGCTGCTTCCGCATTTCGTTGGGTCGCAAGTACTTAAAAATCAAGTACATCTCTGTAAGGGAATTGGAAATAGGTGTTCCCGACAGGAAGGTGGCACATAGATCCGTACCCCTTTCCAGCTGCAGCGTGCGGATGGCAAACAATAGATTCAAGGCCTTTTGAGAGCCTTCAGGATTACCCAGTCCGGACACACGGTTATGCCGTGTAGAATAAGTGAGATTCTTGAATTTGTGCGACTCATCCACAATAAGATGATCAATGCCCATATCAGAAAAGGTGATCAGCTTATCCTTCTTTTCCTGCATGGCATGTTGAATATCCTTCAAACGGGCTGTAAGGTTATTCTTTCTTACCTCTAAACCCTTTAACACCGTCTTGGATACCCGTTCTTCTCCCAGTTGTTCAGCCGTTTCCAAATTCAGCTCCACATGATCCAGTTCATCCTGAAAAATTTGCTGTTGAACTTCAAACGATTGCTGAATTTTCATGAACTGGTCATGCGTAATGATGATACAATCGAAATTGTTGTTCTTAATTTCATGAAATAGCCGTTGCCTATTCTTTGGCGTAAAATCCTTTTCACTCGGCGCTAGTACCCGCGCATGTGGGTAGGCTTGCCGATAGGTTAAGGCAATTTCACCCACATTGGCATTGAGCGCCAGAATCATAGGCTTTTTAGCGATCCCAAAACGCCGCATTTCCTGCGCCGTTAAAATCATAGTCAACGTTTTTCCCAGCCCTACCTCATGGTCCGCTAGGCCTCCATTATTCTGCAGGAAACGCCATGTAGCATTTTTCTGTGAACTGTAGGGCGTTTCAATATTCAGTGCTTTCGTGTCGAGCCCTGGAAATGTCAGGTGACTTCCATCATATTCCCGCAGTACATAACAGTTAAAAATGCGGTTATAAAGATTCTCCAACTTCTCCTTTTCCTCTTTATTAAGCGCCGAAAGCCACTCCACAAATCCTTTACGGATCTGCTCGATTTTTTGGTGTGCCAACTGGGTGGCATCATTATCAGGCTTACGAACAGTTCCGCCATGTTCCTCAACGGCATAAGTAAAAAAAGGAGTCGTATTTTCCAGTGCATGCTCCACCAGCGTGTGTGCGTTCATCGTTTTCCCACTCTTGGGATTGATACGGAACTCCGTTTCACATTTGGAGTTGGGACGATTTATATCGACAATAAAGTTGTCAATAGAATTAAAATAATTAATCCTCACATCCGTGTCCAACAGTTCCTTTAGATATCGTTCGTAATACTCAGTGGGAATCCACCGTTCGCCAAGATTGAAGTCCAGCAATTCAAAGGGCACCTTTTCAGGCTGCGATCCCTTTATAGCTTCATAGCTTCTCCGTAATTGAATGTCTTCGGGATGTTGCTTTAACACGCTCTCAGCAAGCGATAACTTTTCCACTACATTTCCCGATAGGTACTCGTCATTCGTTTCCCAACGGTTAGTGGCTGGATTTACGTATACCTTATCCCCCAGATGCTCAATCGTGTCCTCTTCCGTTTGATTGCAGGTGCTTGCAATAAAAGGTATATCCACTCGCCCAAAACGGTTTAAGCAAACGGCCAATGCCTCTAAGGGTGAATCCAGTTGTAACGCTTCTTGAACTTCCAGAATAGGGGTCGTGACAATATCTGCTGTCACGTATTTTTCTTCTTCCCGTCTTTCAAGGGAGGAGAGCATCAACCAGCCCCAGGCTTCATCACGCTCAATTAACCGCCTGTTCTCCTTTTGGTTCATCTGACCATACCTGCTCACAAACGCCTCATATTCCTCCTGAAGTTTTTCCCTTAACTTTTCGGGCTCCTGACCACCATTAGATTGTTCACCGACCAGTGCTAGGTAGCAGCTACGTACTGATACATATTTTGCATATACGCCATAGGATTTGCCGGACACGCTGATAGGATCATAGGTTGCCTCCCCGGCGGCCGTATCGATCTGCCTTATGATGCCCACGTTACGATCGTCCACCACCAAGGTCCCTTCCTTGTAATAAGCCCTCAGCTCCTTCAGCACATTTGGGCGTTCTTTAGCCAAAGCCAGGTATTGCTCTAAGCTCCGATCTCCTTCAAACTGGTAGCTATAGGAATACTCCCGCAGCTGACCGGAAAGTGACTGCAGTTCTTCACTGAAGTTTGAAGCATGCATCCAGTTAACGGTATGGATAGGCCCGGAAACATTGGAAATCACCCTGTATAGGTAGTGGGCATTCCTTTTATTTCTAGCGGTCATCAGGATGACGGACTCATGATCTGGTCGCTCTGTAGTACGTATAATTCCTACAACCTTGGCCGAATTTTTTAAAATGATATCTTCATCTGCACGACCGATATAGTCCAAGGCCCTATTTATATTTTCGGGTTGGATGGCATCAAACAGGCCTAACTGCACATTGGCACCTAAATCCTTTTTGGCGGGCATCTCCCTAAATTCAAATAGCTTAGTCCCCTGTACAGGTACTGGTAACTGCACCGGCGCAACGAGAGGTGATTCGGTTATTTTAAACGCCTCTTTATCCAGACGCTTCATGAAGTCTCTGGCAAGAATTTCGCGTAAGGGTGCGCTGAGCTGCTCAATATTGCCGGTTTGCCAGAGCCGAACATGCGCCTGCCCATATTGGTTCTTTCCATCCTCTACCACATCTCCTAGCAGCAGTTGCGGATGATCGGCCCTATACTTATTCAGTGTAAACTCACCAAATTCATTTTCGAGCATGGTGGTCTGTAATAGCAGTTCTTCATCTTTAGAAAGCCCGGATTTACTGCTATCCTTTTGCACGATAAGCAACTCAGTCGGAGCCTCCGTGTTACCGGTCTCTTTCATCAGGTTGTCCGGAAGAACTGTCAGGCTTACAAAATTGGTTCGCTCAAAAAGATAACGGCGCACCTTTTCATTGCCCGGACTATTCAAAAATCCATCCGTAGTTAAATAAATCAGCAGCCCCCCATCACGCACTTTATCTATCCCTTTTACAAAGAAATAATTATGAATGCGCTCACTAAGGGACTTGTCTTTAATAGCTGGATCGAATACCCTGATGTTGCCGAAAGGAATGTTGCTGGTGATGATATCAAATTTGCCATTCTCCTCATTGGACGTTTCCTCGAATCCCCCAAACTTGATGTTGCAGGCTATTTCAGGAGGATAGGACGATGTAATGCAATGGAGGATCATTGCCGTCAGGTAATCTTTTTCTACACCGGTAACTTTTTCTATAGATGGAAAAGCCTTAATGGCTTCATCCATAAAAATCCCCACTCCGGCACTGGGCTCATAAATAGCTGTTGGATGAATATGCGCTTCCTTGAGGCTGCTAAATACAGCGGCTGGTAAAAATGCAGGCGTATAAAAGGAAGTGAGCACGCTTTGCTGCATGGATTCCACCACCGCCTTCGGGAATTCTACATGTTGGTTGATCAACTGGAACAATCGCTGCACATCATCATATAGCTGCATGTCTGCTGCTATGGCTCCCTTAGATGACCAGGCCTCCCTACTGCCTTCACCAAATAAAACTGCCTTGATCCCGCCGAAACCTGCATAACGACGGAGAGCTTCCAACTGTTCTGCTGTAAATACCTGTCCCTGCTGCTGATTAAACGCTATCTCCAGGGCGGTAATATTGTCTTTTAGTTTTGACGAGGCACTGTATCCCATAACCCACCTTTCACATCCTTACTCCTGCCAAAAATCCCGGCACACGGGCAGCACACATCACCTACCCCCCAATTCTCACCCGTGGCCGGGATAACCTCTTTTATTCCGTTGATTGCCCTTCCAGGTATGCGGCTAACTGCCCTGTAATGGCATACCTGATCATGCGATCATCCTCATTCTCTTCTGAAAATAACAACTGCTCGAATATCGGCTCACAAGCTTCCATCATGTTCAACACCTCATAAGTCAATACCCCGGATTCTCGCATTGACTCAGCCCGCCCTCCAAAATCGTCTTCCAAAATATTCCGTATATAATGGAACCGTGAGGGTCGAAGCTCTCTTGTTAGCTCCTGAAGGCATATACGCCGAATTTCACTTTCTTGCATCCCCTGCTGCGCATACGATGCCACCATTGGCATAATGCCTTCTACCTTATCGTCCAGGTATTTTCGTACACTGTAATTTTCCTGAAGGTTGAACATAACCTCTGGATTATATTCTACTATATAATCCCAGAATAGCTCGATAATCTGTTTTTTCATATCTTTATGTTATTCCAAAAAACGACTTGATGACGGTAGCCACGATGACCAGGAAAACACAGCTTCCGAACCACGCCGCTGCCACTTTGGACGTATCCGGGTCGCCGCTGTTCCATTTTTGAAAGACCTTGATCGCACCGATCAACCCCAAAATTCCACCGACAGCATACATCAGATTTGTTCCATCCGAAAAATAACCCCTTACCTCTGTATTAGCTTTCTGGATGCCCTGCTTACCGTCACCATACGCTAACAATGTCAGTCCTAAAAGTAACAGAGTATATGCCACCTTCAGGCAACTCTGCATTAAATTCCCACCACACTTTTCCATATCTCACTCTTATTATCTGCACCTTTAGGGCTATCCTTACTCCCTTCCCCTGGATGGGGAAGGAAGCGGATAGCTTGCCGCCATCACCGATTTCAACCATCATACCCTACTTATCAGCTCCAAAGCGGGAAATGGGACGGGGGCTAATCTCTCTATCAAACAAAAACATTTGGATCTTTCGGTCCCAGGACCCCGCCCCTTGGAGGGGCAGGGCTGGAAACCGGGGCACTACTCATCACCACAGCTCATCTACCTCTTCCTCCTTCAACACCACAGTGCCCTTTCCTTTACATTCAGTCGCTACAAATTCATTGATGGCCTCGCGGAAAGCAAGCTGATTGACCGAGGGATATTTTGCAAAGACTTCCTTTATCAACTTAAGCAGGACATCTTTACCCATCTTATTCCTTTGTGTATGTCCAATGACAACCTTTAAATCTGCAATAACCATTTCTACATCCTTAAAGGAATCCTCCGGTACCTCTTCCTGCGTGAAAGGTTCTTCCTCCTGCTCACTGGTCGCCTGTGGAATAACGGTGCGCTCCGCGTCCTCACTATAAGCAGGTGCGCTGGCGGCGCTTACATCGCTTGTGTTGTTCCTGCCTCCGAGCATCAAAGCCTTTGCTTCCCGCCTATAAAATCTCACTCCCACTACCAAGTAGTAAACTACCAACCCGATTCCTATAGCAAGGAAATAATCTGACCATGAATAATGCGCTAATACCATAATGATTCTTTTTCTTTCAATTCATTCGGACTCCTTTTCCCGGAACCACAATGCAAAGAAACGGCAATAGGCAACGCTCGTAAAGATCAAAAAGAGGCCTAAAATAGGGCCTTAGAAAAGGCACAGCTTTTTGGGGCCTTTGTCAGTGCCAACCCCTTTTTTGTAAACAACTGTAGTAGATGAGCGCAGGATAACTGCCTTTTTCACGCCCAAGACCTAAGCAAGCGCTCTATTAGGACGGCAAAGGCACAACTTTCTGGGGCCCCTTTGGTGCCCCTACCTGTTTTCCTTCCGCAAAACCATTCATGTAATGGTAAGTACCTTTATACACGGCTGTTTTAGCGTGGGGCATTTTCTATCAAACCCGGTTTTTCGCTATTATAGGCTGGTACAAGGAAAAAGAAAGGGCATAAAAGAAGGCACAATAATTATTGTGCCTTCTTTTATGCCTCACGCTAAGTGATAGGGAATACCATCTTAGTGCCTAATATGATCTTACCTTTTTAATCATATGTTCCAGCATTTCTACCACCACCTCCTTATCGCCCTCCTCTGCAACATAGGCCTTGGTGCGCATGTTGTCCCAGGATGGATTGTCCTTATGAAGAGTTGCGATAAAGGGAACAATCGCTTTGAATACGGACCGCATGGACCGCCCTACCAGTACGCGTAACTCATCAGCTGCTCGAAGCAATAAACCTATCTGGTCGGAGGACAGGGCAACGGTCACCTTGAATTTTCGCGCATCATAGTGCTCAATAGACTTGGCATCCGGTAGAGGCGCAAATTCCACTAACCTGTTTTCCCGATAGGTGATTTCGTTGGTCACATACTGGTTGCAGTATTCGCGTATACTGGGATAAGAGGGATTGTAGGTTGATCCAGGTTTTGCAGGTATCTGTAATAAGCGTTTTTGCTCAAACTTCAGAAACTCCAACTGATCCGATTCTGTTTTATACTGTTTCACCAACATATCCAGTGTGGTAGTGAAATACTCAATGGTGGCCTTACTGTTCAGGTCCCAATAAATGAGCAGTTCATTCAATACAGGGCATTTTGTCATGCCAACCCCCTTCTCCATATCAACCTCTTCAATATCCTTGATCATCTCCAAGGTGAAATTTAGATCATAGGCCGTAATGGCAACACGCCGATCAATACGGCTGATAAAATCGTCCAGGTATTCACGAACAATATAAACAGGAGCCTCCCCGTGTATACCACCCGAGAGCTTGCGCATAACAAAATCCAGCTTCCCGGCGATCTCTTCACGCACCTGCGCCAGCCGTGTGATGGGTACCCATATTTCGCCGGTGAGAAAAAAGGAAAACTCTTCCTGAAAATAGTGCAGGATCTCCTGTAGCTGGCTCGCTAGAAATTCTTTCAACCGGTGTATAAGACTGGCTCCGGTCTGGTACTGATAATCGTGATTCTTTCCGATAAGCACAACCAGGGCATTGTGGTATTTTTTTACGAGCAACTGACTCTCCTGTTCGGTATTCAATGCGAACACCTGGTCCTTCACCTCATATAGTATCCTGCGCTTCTCTTCCATCACCCGGTGTTTTACCCGTTCAATATATTCATTGCTTAAGATCATAGGGGCCACCGCTTCCGGGTGCATTTCATTGGAAATAATTTCATCCAATCCTCGGTAAACATAATTTGATTTTTTCATAACCGTTTTCGTAGTAATCACTACGCATATGAAGCAGGGAAAAGAGTGGGGAAATGGGGTAACGTTACTGCTCTTGTTCCTACTCTGCTCCTATGCCTGATTAAATAAATAGACATATTCATGGAAACTTGTAGTCCAGAACAACGGTTATGACAAATATAATCATTACTCTTGCAGATTCGCAAGTATTAAAATCAAATTAACGTGGATGCCTACACGGATTGTTTTTCATTTGCATGTGGCGTTATTTAATATCCTTCCACCGTTTTAATGGCCTCTTTGAAAAGGTCCCTAACATACGTAAGATCCTGATGTTCCGGTGAAGAGGCCTTTGAACCCTTCAGAAATTTTTCAATGGAGGCAATTGCCCGCTGGAAAACATCAACAACAACCACGATGTCCCGATGCTCCGGTGAAGAGGCTTTGGAACGCATATTGTCCCAGGAAGGATGCTCCCGTTGTAAACTTGATATTAAAGAACCGTACTTACGGAATACAGCGCGTCGTGAGCGGGCGCGGAAAATACCCAGCTCATGGGCTACCCTAAAAATAATCCCAATCTGATCTGATGAAAGCGCTACCTCCACCTTTTGATCGGAAGGTTGGAATGGTTCTTTTTCTAGCTCCACCTCTCCCACTTCCTCCCTGCTAAGAGGAGCAAAACCCCTGATCTTCCTTTCAAGATTCTCAATTTCAAAACAGGTGTAATCCAGAAAATACGCGCGTAAACTTGGATAAGCAGGATTAAATATATAGTCTGACTTTTCACTTATCTGTTGCAGCTTGACGAGCTCCACTTTATAAAACTCTAATTGCTCCTGGTCCGTCTTAAGGCTGGCTAAGAGCTGGTCTTTACCGCTCAGGAAATAGTCTATCGTTTCCTGTATATTCAAATTCCAATGAATCAGTAACTCATTTAATTGGGGACAACCGTTAATGCTCATCGCGCTGCTGAGACCATCTAGGTCCTGCAACATTTCTAAGGTGTATTGCACCTGATGGGCGGTAATCACTTCTCGATTGCTGATCTGCCCTGCAAAACCGCGCAGAAACCGCACAATAACTTTAATCGCCCCTACCTCATGGCCTTGACTTATCAGCCGCTCTTCCATCGTCTCCACCTTATCCAATATTTTCTCCCGAATAGGCAACAGACTCCTTAAAGGTAATCGCTGCCTGTTCTTTAAAAATAGCCCGTATTCCTTATCAAAATTCGTTCTGATCTCATCCAGTTGCTTCTCCAGCACCTCCACAAGCAGCCTGCCATCACCGGGTATTTCTCTCCACTGATCTTTATAATCGTGAAGGGTATCCATCAGGTGAACCAGTGAGTTGTAATAATTCAGCAGCAGCATCCTGGCTTGCTTTTCTTTCTTTGCCATCATCATCTGGTCTTTGATCAGCAGCACTGCCTTTCGTTTCTGCTGCTGAACAGCGTCATGCAATTCCTGCATCCTGCCCATAGATAGCGTCAGCGGATCAAGGTGCCTTGGGTGAAAATCATTCAAAATAAGATTATTAAACCACCCCAATGCGTTAATAGGCTTCATGTAACAACATTTTTGACGTGATGAGGATGGGCTAAATGGGACGAGCAGTGATTAGCTGATCATTTCTGAAAAAATGGTGGATTGTTGGGTTCTATGATAGGTCGCTATTCCGTGCTTAATGACTTTATTTTGAGCTGGGTTATAATTTAATAATACAAATGTATTAAAAAGGACAATATCATCCTTTGCTGGTGTTAATTTTATTTAAGAATTCCTTTCCATAACTGGCATGGTTTTCTCAGCCTTGCGCCCATGATCAAGTAGTAAACAATTGACAAACAACAGTTTGTTGTATATGTCTGCCTTGCTTTAAAAGCCCCTAAGTCCCGGCTAGGCCAGGGGACCGTTAAGACCTAGCTGCGGAACAGGTATAGGTCGTCATTCATACTCCTGGATCGTATGCTCACTTTTTATAGCTATACGGAAAGGGATTTCCTTTACCGGTAGACACTTCTTTTGATCACCGGCGACAAACTTTATCGTACCTGAAACACTTAAAGGATGCTGCTCAGAAAGCATTTTTATCGTGACGATAAAATAGGCCAGCCTTTCATAATAAAATTTCATAATACCAAATTTTCCATGCTGCCCCGTAATCTTGTTCCCTACTTCTATCGTTGAACCCTGCTTTTTGACCTGCCAAACATTATTGAAACAGATAACCGTCGCTAGATTGCTCTCCGTCTGAATGGCACTATAAATATGCCAGCCTCCTATGATCTTGGCGCGAAAATATATGTTATATTCTGTTGCTGATCTCCGTTTGATTCCATAGGACCAGGATACGGGTTCCGATAGCTGTTGCCTGTTAAATAGTGGGATAAATATTAAACTCATAAAGACTGATAGAATACTATATAATACATAGACGATGGTATTTTTCATAAATTCTGTTATTAATATACCCCTTTAGCCTTCGGGTATATGCATTGCCGGAGCAACCGCACAGCACTATAACCGGGTTACTCGTCAGCAATTAAGATGATCTCTAAATAGGTCTGTCTACCTATTACCAGCTCCCGGCTTTCAAAACCGTTGTGGCTTATCTCTATCGAAAAGCCCGGTGGAATAGTGGCTAACGTAAATTCCCCCTTTTTGCCGGTAAGGGTAGAAACCGTTGAGCCCGATACGCGCACGAGGCTACCACAGAGTCCTCTTCCGCTGCTATCTCTTACAGTACCTCTAATGGCCCACTGCTGCCCGTTGTTTACCGAACTGCTCCAATCGTACTTCCTCAATTTTCTGCTTGGATCTACCTTCGCCCCTGCCGGTACTACGCTAAAAAATAGGACGAAGAGGACAAGCAGTGAAGTCCAGCTACTGCCCGGATAAATATTTGTTGCATTTTTGAAAAATAAGGGCCTTTGTTCCTGTATGGGAATATTTCGCTTCATTGTTTGAAATAGGGGATTCTAGGTGCTATTGTTGATTGAAATGATTGGTCTCTAAGCCAATACTCTGGGTAAGGTTACCCAGAGTAAAGCCAAACCATTTTTTTGAGAAACTATTGCTTATTGGTGACGACTACGGACCTCCTTTCTTTGTTAATAGTAAAGTGTACTTTATTGCCACTTGCTAGTTCCAGCCAGTGCAGTATTTTTGATAACTTCAATTCCCGGCTCAACTCTCCATAAAATTCCAATTTCGGAAGATGCTGGTACTCCATCTTCACATCATACCACCTTTCCAGTTCCCTCAGAATAGTTTTTAGCTCCACCTGGTTGAACATAAAAATACCCTCTTTCCAGGCAGTAACTTCGTTCAAGTCGGCCTTTTTAACTACGTATTGGTGCTTTGATAAAACCGCTTGGTCTCCTGGATGTAACAACGTCCAATGCTGCCCGTACTCTTTTAACTGCAGCTTCCCATTTACCAGTGTTGTTACCTGCTTCTCGCCCAGGTAGCCAAACACATTAAAGGCTGTCCCCAATACCTGCAGCTGCTGCCCTCCCACCTCCACCATAAATGGTTTCTCCGGCTGCGCCTTCACATCAAAATAGGCCTCCCCCGAAAGCACCACCCGTCTTTCCTTATCAGAAAAACGGGCAGAGAACCTGAGTGTGCTTCCGGCATTTACAAACACATGCGAACTATCCTGCAACACCACCTGATATTGCCCACCTTTAGGAGTAGTAAGGGTATGGTAAATATGCGTGTTTGGCCTGTTGCGGGTATCTTTGACCGTGTAACGGATCTTTCCATTCTCTTCTTTGGTAATCTGAACGCCCTCTGCAGTTACAGTCCCACCAATAACCATCGTGGCAAGATCAATATCCTCACCAGAAGCGAACGTCAATGTTGCCCGCCCCTCAGCGGGCGCTATATCCTGCATCCTGCCACCGGTGTCTTCACGTACCAAGGGCATCTGTACCAGATAATAATAGGCAAAAGAACCCGTGAAAAGTAAAAGCAACATAATGGCCGCGATCCGCATTGGGTAACTGCTACGCTTTTCTTTATTAATAGTATTCCACAGCTGCTTTCCTACAGCAGTGTAATCGATCTCCCCACTTTGTCCACCCATCGCATGCAGGTGCAGGTAATAGCTTTCCACTATCGCCCGCTCCCTCGCTGTACAACGGCCAGCAACATACCTTCTTATAAGTTCTTTGACAAAATTAGGTTCCATCTCCCGATATCTTTTTGGATGCTTTGATGTTAAGACGGTAAAGGAAACAAGTAGTGGTAGAGGAAATGGAAAAAAATTCCGCTATCCTATAAATATGTGATTTTATAGTTTTTCATGCACCTTGAATTTATGGTGCCCCATGGAAACAATGCCATCCTTTGGATACAGCAGGTATTACAGGTTAATGATTTATCACTGCTCTTTCTATTTTACAATATCACAGATGCAGCGTACGGAGATTGCTATTTGCTTTTGACCATCCTGATGGCGATTCAGTATTTTACCATTTTTGCCAAAGTTATAAAGCCAGGCGTTGGCTGCATCGCTTTCCGTAGCCGTCCAATAAAATCCATGGGCATCCACACGGGCATAGCTGCCAGCAACAGCATCACGACTACCGCCATATACCGCATTAAATGCCGCCTTACCGCCATTTATAAGCGCCTGATAGGCAGCTTTTCCACCATCTTCCGAATCATCGCGTACGCCGCCATACCACTTGGCCATTTTTTGCCATTCTTCATTCGTTGGCAAACGCCAGCCTGCGCCTAATAATTTACATCCTGCCTGTGCCGCCTGCCAGGTATATAATCGGCCGTATGAATTATTTTTCTGTTCTGCTTTTTCATAACCATAAGATCCGTGGATATTGATGTTCAGGTTAGCCGTCATCCATATTTTGTTATCCGGCATGCGTTTGATGGTGTAGCTACAGCCGTCCTTGTCACGCAAGGTGTTGTTTTGCGCTTGGCCATTAGCCCCATAATGGATAAAAAAAGAGCAAAGGACAATAGCACGTAACGTTGCCTGCATGTTTACACCATTCTTCATATTATTCCACAATCATGTACACGAATTTAAAAATTTTATTCAGTTATTGAATAGTCTGCAATTTCCAGCCAGTTAGCTTTTCGTTATTCGAGAAACAATGATAAAGATACTAAAATTTGCCTTCATATAAAACGCAACCGCAGCTTGTAATCATCATCATAAACAGTAAGGGCTGCCATAATTAATGGCAGATTAATAAACAGGAGAAATCGGAACGAAAGAAACAGTGTTATGTCCGAATCCGCACAATAGGTGTTTGAAAACGTACACCGTATAATTGGGGAAATCTCGCTTAGATAGGCTATAAGGCATTTGTCTGAGTGGCAGATTTTTTGTGTCGATGAGCTGGGACAACTCATATCGGTGAATAAGTTCTCAAATTATTTTATTTTTCCCAATCATTTTATGACAAGATATTTTCTGTTAACCACCCTGTACATAAGCATTTCGTCACTGGCTTTTGCACAAAAAAAAATGGAAGAAAGCCTATATTCCACTTACCTGGGTGATACCGTCCGTTACGATGTATGGCTACCTGAAAACTGGTCCGCGTCCCGTAAATTTACCACGATTTATTCCTTCAGCTATGGAGCAAGCGACGCAGAATTCACCGCACAAGAAATACGTTATCTTAATAAAAATCATATATCGCATACGCCACCAACCTTAGTCGTAAACATAAAGGCTGATATGGATAGAATGGGATATAATTACGAAACAGGAGGGTTGACCCAAAGAGGACTGAAAATGTTGGAATGCATTGAAAAAGAAATCATTCCCTCTATGGAGCACAAGTATAAAGCATCTACGTTTAGAACTTATATGGGACAGTCTTACGGTGCCAGCTATGGAAATTACTTATTTCTAAATCACCCAGAATTGTTTTCCGGCTATATTATAATATCTCCCGAACGCCTGAGCCCATCCCAACCCCCATTTGATATAACAGCTAAGCTTGCTCAGTTTTATGGGAAGAGAACAACTTTTTATTTTTTAGCCGCTGGCGCATTTGATATGGAGAGAAGGACGCAATACACTGGGGAAATAGCTGACCTGGTAAAACGACTGGACAGCGTAAAATTTAACTTTCAATATCATCATTTAGCTGAAGCCGGGCATAATAATTCAACAGCCATGGCCTTGCCCTTGGCCCTCGATTTTATTTACAGGGAGTATAATTCCTATACGGAATCACAAACTGCAGGAAAGTTTTCTGCCGCATTACAAAAATATCAAGAAAAAGTAAACGCGGTTTATGGAATATCGGTAGACAGAAACGCTTACCAAGTATATCAACCATTTTTATCCCACCTTTGGCAGCAAAAAGATACCACAGGGATGCTTGAGGCAATCGATTTTTTTATTACAAAGGAAAGTGGTGGCCGGCAAATCCGCGATTTTGCCTACTCTTGCTCCATAGTGGGGCTTGCAGAAAAATCAATGGAGCTTTATAAGAAAGCGATAAACAAAATGCTAATAGAAGAAATGTCAACCGACCGGGGACCATCTACCCTGATTACCTGTTATCGAGAATTGGCAATGAATATCTCAAAGGATCATCCACGCGAAGGCTGGGATTTACTTCAAAAAGCGCTGGCAGTAACCATTCGGCACAAGGGAAGTATTTACATTGATCATTATCCTGACATTTACTTTTATCTGGGGCAATTTGCTGCGGAGAATAACTATAAAGTTAAGGAGGGATTAAACTATTTACTGTGTTATGCAAATGAGAGAAAGGACCTGGTGAATATCATTCATTTTGACTTTGATAAGATCTATTCTACTATTGGCAAATCGTACCTATTGCTAAAGGACGAAAAAAAAGCAAAATCGTATTTAGAAATGGCAATTGATCTAAATCCGGAAAATATTACAGCAAAAGAACTATTAAATAAATTATCCGACGATTAGAGATTACAATATCCAGTGGAGGGAAGATCGTTTGTGAGTTATCAAAATTAGATGCATGTGAAAACCGGTTCTATAAAAGAACATTTTTGTTCTCTCAAGTCATTCATAACTATAATTAACCCTATGCCGAGAAAAAATATCCTGCTGCTAAGCTGTTTATTGATTTCTTTTGGCCTAGCCCCGTCTTATGCCCAAACAGGTAAATCGCTGAATAGTATGACAACAGCCATCCAACATGGAAGATACCCCAACGTGGATGGTATAGTTATATCCCGACACCGTAAAATTGTCTACGAGGGATATTTTAACCGGTTTACCAGTGATAGCCTTCATGACAGCCGCTCTTCCTTCAAATCCATCACCGGAATACTCGTGGGTATCGCTATTGATAAAGGATTTATTAAAAGTGTCAATGACAAAGTTTATTCCTACTTCCCTGAATATAAAAACTATAAAAATAAGGATAGTAGAAAAGAGCACATGACCATTCGGCATCTCTTAGAAAATAAATCCGGTTTCGACTGTGAGGAATGGAACAATACCAAAAATTGTGAGGATGAAATGAGCTTATCCCAGGATTGGTTGAAATTCTCACTAGGGCTTCCCATGGCGCATACTCCCGGAACACACTGGGCATATACGTCCATAAATACGATGATACTTGGCGGCATCATAGCGAATGCATCAAACATGACCCTCTCCCAGTTTGCTGAAAAATTTCTTTTCAATCCTTTGGGAATTAAAAAGTACCGCTGGACAAAAGATCCATCGGGGCATGAAATGACTGCAGGTTCCTTTTATATCCTACCTATTGACATGGCAAAAATTGGCGAATTGATATTAAATAATGGCGCTTGGAAGGGGCGTCAAATCGTTTCCGGCAAATGGATCAAGGAGGCAACCAGGCCCCTAACAAGAATTGAGAATTATTCTTTTGTCGCCATTTCCAAAGCTGCTTCAGCCAATCCCCAACCAACTTATTACGGCTATACATGGTACAGGGAAGAAATACGGACCGATACTTTCAGCTATCCCGTAACTTTTGCTTCGGGCAACGGAGGCCAATATATCCTGGTGATAGCCGATTTAGATTTGGTAGTTGTCTTTACGGGCAATAGTTATAATTCCAGTAGATCAAAGCTACCTTTTGAAATGCTGGTAAAATATATATTGCCCTATTTTGATCGGAAATAATGAAGAGGATAAATTCATTAGCTCGTTTTATTTTATATGAATGGATATGAGAACAAAAATATTTTTTATCATCATGCTGGTGAGCACGGCCTTTCCCGGCATGGCACAGAACAAGAAGAATCAACGATTTAAAGCGTTTATTCAGGAGCTTGAGCGGTCATCGCTCGCAGACAGGTCCTCCTTGGTAGATCGATATCTATCCGGCATTAAATCTATGCCAATAATGGAGGGAGAGCATGATGTCCACTTTATCTGGTACGGAAAGGCAGAAACCTTGCAAATCGAAGGAGACCTGCAAAAGGCATGGGCAATTCCCGATACGTTAATAAGGATAAGATGCGGTCATCATGATTTCTTTTACATTTCCTATTCCATCCCTTCAGACGCCATAATTGAGTACCGATTTATCGCCGATGGCAAACGGGTGTTAGATTTATATAATTCCCGGGTGACACAAAGCTTTGATTACGGTGACCGTAATATTTTTTCCATGCCCTCTTTGGTGCGATCACCCTTTCTGGATATGCGACATGATATCGAAAAGGGGGTAACCAACACTGTGCTGTTTAAAACCAATGATTCCCTGTTTACCGACCGGTTGATCTGGGTATATACCCCCTACAATTATACCAAAGGGAAAACCTATCCTGTACTGTACGTGCATGATGGTATGTGGGCGCTATACTTAAGGCCCTTTGTCAATATATTGGATAATTTAATTTACCAGGGGAAGATTGAGCCCATCGTCGTGGTATTCATTTCCTTTGAGGACCGGTGGAATGAATATGTCACCAAAAGCCGGGAGTACGCGAAACTGGTCGTCGAAAAGTTGATCCCTTATGTGGAGGCGAATTTCCAGGTAAGCCGTTCGCCGGAAAAAAGAGGGATAGTGGGAGCTTCTGCCGGAGGGCATGCCGCGATGGTCGCTGCGCTGACCTATTCCGATTTTTTCGGTAATGTTGCCTCGCAGGGGGGTGGCGCGGGTGGATACCCCGGACTGAACAAATTAGTTAACGAAGCCTTGGATACCTATCTAACCAGGAAAGATCAATATCCCTTAAACAATATTTATTCCGAAGTCGGCAAATATGACCTGGAGTTTCCGGATCAGAAAACCGGCCTACTGCAAGGGGCCCGCCAGTTCCACAAGCGTTTGAATGAAAATAAGATTGATCATATTTATAGGGAAATTAACGGTGGTCATTGCGGAGAGAGCTGGGATCAGCAATTTGATGACATCCTGATCACTTTCTTTGACAAATGAATCTTTAACCCCTTAACCTAATGGCCTATATTCCATGATACATGCTATAAGCGGTATCGCTAAAAGTCTTTTGTCCGCTACAATACTCGGTTGATGAACAGCAATGCGTAAATAATAAGCAAGAAGAACAGGGAGCCCAGCTTTAACCGCAGTATCCGCAACGCATTATGTATCTGCTTGCGGACCGTACCCTCGGAAATCTGGATTTGATCGGCAATCTCCTGATAGCTCAAATGGGCATACCTGCTCAGTACAAATATTTCGCGCATCTTGGCAGGTAGCCGGTTTACTTCCTCCTCAATAGCCTGTCGTAACTGGCGCTCCCGGATTAACTCATCTGCCTCACATTTTTCTACATCAAAAGAAGCCATAGAAAAAGCGAGATACTTATGCTTCACCTTCTCCCGATCTATCAGGTCAAAAATCCGGTTGCGCACCGAAGCGTATAGAAAGGAAGAAAGCGAGTTGCTAATCTTAAGCATAGCCGCCTTATCCCATAAATTGGCAAAAATATCCTGGACCACATCGGCCGCCTGCTCATCATCCCGCAACATATGAAGGGCATGCCGGTAAAGAATACTCCAATAGCGGTCATAAATTTCTTTAAAGGCCCGATGGTCCTGAACAATCATTCGTTCTGTTAATGCTGCATCCGTTAATAGCCGATATCCTTTCATGGTGGTTCGTGGGGTTAAGGTTTATGCAATACGTTACCACTCATTGCACACTTTTTCTCACTGCATCCCCCGATAGACATGGTTTACATTGCCGCACCAAAATTAAGTACCACCTTTCAGAAAAGCAAGATTTTTGTTACATAAAATTTCTGACTATCAGCCACTTGTAATTTATATTTTTTTGACATACATTTGGTATAACCAATCGTATTAGATGACTACCTGGATCACGTTACCCCGGATCGGTGCCCTGTATTGTTCTGGCAGCTCATCTCTTTCACACAGTTATTTTTATTTCAATAGTATTATCCATACTGAAAATTATGAAAAATGAGCTGCTTCAACTGGAAAATTTTATCGTAAACGAATTGATGGTTTATATCATTGCGAATAGGGAAATTCCGCAAGCCTTCTATGAGGAAAAAACAACGTATTTAGACGACAACAACATCCTGTATAAAGAGCGGATTTTAGATTTGCTGTCAAGTAGTGAAGAAACGCATGTCATCGAGCGCCTCATTCAGACCATACATAATCGGATGGTACACCTCTCTGACCTCCTATATGGCCTTGATAAATCAAAGCGACAACTTTCCCGTGCAGAAAAGGAGCAACAGCTTTCTTCAAAAACACAGAGCCTGGTGCAGCACACCCAGCAATTCATCATTGAATTCCTTTCCTTTCTGGAAACAACCTTTCCGCAACAGATGTCGAAAGATGGGAAATTTCCGGATTTTCGCCTGCAATTACTGCTGGAAGAACTTACCCCTGCCTTTAGCAAGATTATTCGTCGCTTCCGTAAGGTTAAAACAGAACCGGTATTCATCGATAGCCTGCAGGATTTTTACCAGCACTTTTCTGAACAATCCGCCCGTACCTACCGGAGCGTCCTCTACTTACAGAAAATTGTACGCGGCTTGGAATCCTTGCAACATCGCTGGAAAGCCGATCAATGGGAGTCTCAACTATGGCAGTTGTTACTGTACTTAAACTTTAACAGGGAAGCGATCATGCGCCATGCTACCGAGCGCGTACGGATGATGAACAGCGAGGAAAATTCCCCACTGGAAAACAAGGAACGCCTTCTATTCTGGTTGAAGGAAACAAAACAGACCGAACAGAATCAGGAGTGGAGTTACGACGCCAGCCGCTCTGCCCTGAAAGACCACCTGATCCTCCAACTTGAAATGGAACTCAACTGGCTGCAGGAACAGGAAGATGAACGCGATAGAGTGTCTGTCAAAGACCATGCAAATTACTTCACCATTGACCTCACCGTCAAACAGATAAATTTGTGGGCAACGATCAATGTTGCCATCAAACGTATTCCCTATCATTCCCCCCTGCATGTCATAAAAGTCATTAATTCTTTTCTCCGTACCACACGGACCGGTCCGATCAGTTATGACAGCGCCCGCAAAAAGATAAGCGATTTTGATAGCACCACCGTTCAAGGGCTCTACCAATACTTCAAAGAACAGCTCCGGGAACTGGAAACAAGGTATGGACATCTGCTTTCACCCATCCTTATTACAGCGGCATTTCATAAAATTTCATCTTTCCCGGAGATATATCTTTTCCTTTAGCCTGCATACTGCTTATTTTTCTACCTTTTATTACGAAAGGATGTTTTTGGGTAGTAACAGCTTCCGATCCCCACCTTTAAATGCCTCATTTCACCTCCTTTGAAAAGAAATTGATATTTTTTTCACTCCTTGAAAATTTACTGTACAGCAATTCAACCACGATTAAAAGCTTACAAGCTAGCAGGGTGACCTGCAGGGGGACACCCTTGTCACTTGACACGCGCGGCCTTTGCAACGACCTTTGCTTCTCATCGATTAAGGAACCTGAGAAATTATGGACATCGATTCAACATTTGATTTACTATATCGGCTGCTCGCCAACGGGGGGCATCTAGGTTTGTCAGGATTCGTCACGCGCACGGTGGAGGATGTTCATTTGCATCCTTCACCACTAGCCAATTATCCAAAACAACGGTCCTAACACCCTGCAGGGCCAATGGGCCTGCAGGGTGTTATAAACAAATGTTTCTCTTGGACGGGTAGCCATTGGCTCGTCAGGTAAAGGTCTACCTGTCACCATGTTGGCTCCAAACAATATCTTTCGTAAATTTGTGGTGTAACCATTTTATAGACTGTGATGAGAAATTGCACATTTTTTCTCGTAGGGATTATGCTGCTGCTGGCATGTAATCATGATGATATCAGCGCCGATCAGGCCCTACAGATAATAAGTAAAGAACTGAAATACCCTGGACCTGTATTACATACGATCAACAAAGCAGATCCCAAGCAGGCCAAACAGGCACGTAATTCCTCCCTGATCGAGCAAAAGCTGCTTACTGTGGTGCCAGAGGGTGAGTACACCCCCAAAGGACAACATCCCATTGAGCCGGGACCCAATGCTGCCCCTTATTTGGTACCCGCACAGCAGCCGCAGGATGAACAGTTCGTAGATGTGCGCATAGCCGACCAGGCACTGAAAACACCGCACGACGTAAAAATTAGGACCGGTAAAAATGGCGATATTGCCTTGGTGACCTTTACAGTGGTCTATACCAATGTAACACCCTTTGCTGTTCTGGTAAAGCAACGTGAATTAAATAAGGAAGAGTCCAAGACGGTATTTTTTACCCGTAATGAAGCCGGAGAATGGCACATTATCGAGAAACCGGGCACCCTGTTCACTGAATTTGGCTATTAAAACTCCGCTATCGGAAATCCTGTATTATCGGCAGGTGTGCCCATGTCCCTGCCTATCCCCGTTAACCCTTATTCTTATCCCATGATTGATACCCTAAATTCCGCTGCAACACTTGCACAGCATCCTTCAACCACCCGATCAGTAATTTCGCATGGTGAACGTATTTATTTTCAGCTCGCCGGCACCGGTGAACCGCTATACTTCCTCGGTGGTGGTCCGGGCCTCTCCCCTGCTTATATGTTGCCACTGGTAGAGGCTTTATCCTCCCACCATACCTGTGTGCTCATCCACCAACGGGGCTCCGGCCTGTCCGAAATTCCCATCCGACCGGATACGGTACAACTCGATTACTTTATAGATGATATAAAGGCCGTTGCATTGGCGCTGGAGCATGAGCACCTTAGCCTTGCAGGCCACTCATGGGGCGGTATGCTTTCCATGATCTACGCCACCAGGCATCCCCATCAGGTAGAAAAATTGCTATTGATAGGCTCCGGTGGTACGGACATGGCCTACCTGAACTATTTTACCGATAACCTGTATAGTAACCTGTCTTTGGAAGATCAGCATTTTTTCCGGACCATCTACGCCGAAATAGCGCAGTTGGCACAGCATCCCGATTCAGCTATCGTTCCCGAAGAGCTGTTATCGCTGTCTTTGCAGTTAAGTAACCTACTCTTAAAAGGCTATTTCTATGATAAGCAGATGGCAGCCTCCATTGTACTGACGGAAACTGACCTGAACTTAATGGTGAAAGATTATGTGGAAACAGCATTGGTAGCGGCCAAATGGAATATCAACACCGCACTGGCAGGGCTGAACGTTCCCACACTGATTGTACAGGGCAGGCAAGATCCCATGGACCTGGAAACCGCCAGCAGGACACAGGCTGCCCTAAAAAATAGTACCCTTCACATCATCGAACGCTGTGGTCACTTTCCATGGATAGAACAACCGGAGGAATTTTATCGCGTCACCTCGGGCTTCCTTCCCTAGCTTTTTCAACTAATAGGATAGGTACGATTTGCAGGATCGTACCTGCTTGTACATCATCATTTTAACACAATATCCTATCTTTATTCCTCGGGGACGGCAACTAGTTGCCTTTACAGTACAAATTGACCCGATAGGTATAATATCGCTGTTTCCGATATCAGCCGGAACCACCCATATAGGAAGCTGAAAAAAAATTAAAAAGCTACCTCCGGTATAACCTTTATCCAGATAGAATTCCTGCTATCTGTACCTTCCGTCCCCAGTATTCCTCCCTCGACCTTTATCCGTACACGTTCCTCCCGAACCTCAAAATTAAATTCCTGACCGGCCTTATTGACCACCGTAATATAAGGGCCTAACTCACTCCACGTACAACTGAGCTTATACCCCCTATTTTGAAAACCCAACAACGTATCATCAATTACAGCTTCTTTGCTCGTTTTTCCCATTTCCTTTTTTTGCGCAAGATAATATCCGCCCTCAGATGGATGGTTAACTTCCGGTTAATGAAAATAAATTCATCGGCTATACCCGCGCTTCCTATACTTTTTTTAAAAACAGCCATAATGGGCCTATCCTTTTTTCTTTCATAAGCAGATCCTGGTTAATCTCTCCTGCACGTCTTTACCTATCGGGCCCAATTGGGATTTATGGGTATTTTCTTCCTGTGCGGGAGGCAGGTTATCTTGCCGGTTGGGCAACAGGCCGCCCCTGCATACCCTGTTGCACCAGGTTGCCGATAAAGGTTGCAAAAGGTCTTATATTACCCTCTACGCTGGCACTTTCCAGTGCAGACATATAGGCCGCGCGTTGCTCTACCGGTATAACGGTCCATGGATAGCCACCGGAGGCCAGCATTACATTCATCAGAAGCCTTGCCATCCTACCATTGCCATCCATATAAGGATGAATAAACCCAAATAAGAAATGACCGAGCACCGCCCGTACAGATGCTTCCGGTTCTTCGCCTAACAGCTCGAAAAACACGGGCATCACCTCGCGCAATGCCTCCACGTTTAATGGTACATGCATGGAACCGCCTATATATACCTGGTGGCTCCGATATCCGGCCAGATCCCCCGCCCGTAAAATTCCTGCTCCGACACTGGGCTCAAAAAGTTGCTGATACCAAACGCCATGATCCGTGTCCGCTACCTCTCCGGCATTTCGGCCATCCAGCACTTTCCGCACACTTTTTTCCACCTCCTGATAAGCGAGATAATAACCCCGTGCCGCCATCGCATTCCGCTCCCTACGGTCTTCCTCATTTCGTTGATGATCCCAGTTACCGCTCCTGACGCGCTCAATTAGCTCGGCGCTTACACGGTAACGTTCTATCGATAGGGAATGGTAGGCATCCGTTTCATAAAGCTGGTCCACCTGCTGCAGAAAACCTTCCCTGTCCTCCGGTAAACCTGGAGCAATAGGGAAATGAGCGATGACCGTTTCCCGCATAACACTCCATAGCAGTCGTATCCTATTGATATAAGGCGATCTTTCCCGATTGGACAGGACTATCCCCAGCGCTCCTGAAAATGGATCTACCTCCCGCACATCGTAACCGGCCCCTTTCATCCTGGCAATGATTTCATCAGCGATACGTTGCTGGCCTATGTTACGGAATGCCCCGGCCAGCCTCCCCGCAATGGTGCTGTGCCCTCCTTCCAGAAGCACCCGTAAAACCTCCGACGAATCCCGTATCATAGCCAATGCTGTCCGCATGGTAATGGCACTTTGGTTAAAGGTGTTGGCAGAGCAGTGTACAAGTGCCGCTGGCAGGGAATAAACCCGCATGCCATTAAAAACCTCCGTCATTTCCCGTGCTGGAAGGACCATCCGGGCGGTAAATAGGGACGTACCAAAAGGTAGCGGCAGTAAGTGATTTCCCCCTTCAGGCGCGCGCACTAATAACTGTCGGGGAACAGCTGTATTTCCCGCATGGAGTTCCAGTGATTGTTCCGGACAGATCGCCCATGCCTCCCCATATCGATCGGTGAGCAGCTCACTGCAGAACTCCCAGAAACTGCTATACCATGAATAGCTCTCTCCCTTGTTTTCTTCCGGGCGGCTTGCGATATACCATCCTTTTACGATTTCCTGTAGATAACCATTCTTCACCAAACGTTCACGGTTGGTCCTGCTTATCAGGCCGGACTTAATGGCAATCACCCCGCTGTCCTGTAGCTCCTTGAGCGCTTCTAATGACACTGCTAATTTTTCCCCTGGACTAGGCATATTTTATATCTTTTGTAATCTATTGCTCACTCGAATTTTCTATTGGGATGATAGCTGTTTATGTGTAAAAGCATCCCAATAATGTCGTGTTTTATTCACCGGTTGATGACGTGTTAAAATATCCGGTTGATGTTGTGTCAAATATACCGAATAATGTTTTATAAATGATAGAATCTGTTAATGTTTTTTTAATATGGTTGTAATCAATGATTTATGATGGTTAATTGGAGAAGGATAGAGGGATGAAATAAAACCTATTAGCCCCTCGACTATATCCGTAAACCTTCCCACCGAACCTTAAAATTAAATGCTGACCGGTTTTTATTGACCGCCATATATACGGCCTCGTTCACTCCACGTACAAAGAGCTTACACTCATTAATCTGAAAACCTAACGGTTCATTTATGAAAGCTTCTTTGCCCGTTCTCCCCTTTTATTTTTTTATGCATTTAATAGCGGCAGCCAGATGGATCGTTAACGTCCTGATGAATGAAAAAAATTCATCGACTACACCCGCGCTTCCTGTACGCTTTTAAAAACAACCGTCACAAGCCTATCCATTTTTCTTTTATAAGCAGATCCTGTTTATTCTTTTCTCTGTATTTCTTTTACCTATTGAGCCCAATAAAGGTGTATGGGTAGGTTATTTTCTTCCTGCCGTTTATCACTTCTTGGTGTATGTTTTTCTGTTATGTTTTAGGATGGATAAGGTTCTGTTTTTCTTTTATTGTTTTTTGGGCGTTGCCCGCTAAGGCGGGCCGGGCCGTTCCGCTATATCCCCTCCTTCGTCGGGGGATGCCGCTGCAACCCCTAACGCATAATACTTTCCCCTTTCCCCTCACCCCCTTCCGCTATTTCTCTTCACGGGCAATGAAAAGACCACGAACATAATGACCTCGCTGGAATTGTACAAGGCCTTTCGCGGATATCCTCCCTAGCAGTCCGGTATTCCACGGTGCCTTGTCCATATCCAGCTTTACCGGTCATTGAGATATGTTCGACTTTTCATTATAGCCCGCGAAGAAAAAAAATACTTAAGAGGCTGATGAAAAAAAGAAAAAGGAAAAACGGATTACGATTTAAAAAATGTGTTATGGAACAACAGATGATACCCAACAACCTTACACGGATCGCCGCCATTATCCGCAGGGAATGGAAGGACATACATTTTGGTGCAGCACCCCACCTGGAAGTGATGGGACACCTCACCTCCATCTTGGAAACTGACGGCCACACAAACGGCATAAACGTGGTTGCCTCCTTCCTTGCCAATGCTGCCTGCTGGCATGGCCCTACTGCCGACAGGGTGAAGGACAAACTGCGGGAATTGCTCGATGGTGCAATACACTACCATCACCCACATAACTACAACATTGAATCATCATTATAAACATTAAAAATTAAATATCATGAAACAGATTTTTGGAACCATTCAGGAAGATGCCGTAATCACCTCAGCAAAAGGAAAAGACTTTGTGAAATTCACCTTGAAAACCAACGCACCCTACTATGAAAATGGGGAACGCAAGCGCGGATACCATTATTACAACTGTGCTTTCTGGCGCTCTACCTCGGTAGCACAGTATCTCACAAAAGGCAAGGTATTCCAGGTTTTCGGTAATGAAACCATCAATGCTTACGTCAACAAGCAGCAAAACTTGGTAGCGGGCCTCAACTTCCACGTAGAAGAAATCGAATTTCCCCCAATGGTGGATCGTAAGAAACAGGATGTGCCCGAAAGGATTCAGGAGCCAGTGGAGATCATCGATGACCTGCCCTTTTAATTGTTCACCGGGAGCTGCCCTTAACAACAGCTCCCCAAAATCGAAACAATGACTATAGATCAGATCATAGAATTCTACAAAAAGCTACTGAAAGAAAATGCGATTAAACAGGAAATCGATGATCTTTTATTACTTGCCCTGCAATCCCCACTGGTAGCGTATTACAGGGAAACAGCCGCAAGTCACCGCCTGCCCTTAGCGATCCTGGGGGCCAGCCTTCAACATCTTGCCCGTAAATGGGCACCGGAAACCGATGCAAGCAAGGCACTGGTGGAACAACTGGTAGCTTATTTAAAAGAGAAAGATAATTACTAACCAAAAATTTTGCTCATGAAAGCACTCAGCAATATGACGATCACCGAAAAAGCAACACTTTATCACGGGCTATGTCGGCCTGACCAAATCCTTGCCTTCCTATATGCTATCCGGTCAGGATGCTATCAATGTTATAACAGCACCCTGAAAAGGAAAAGGCCGTGGGTAAGACTTCGCTTAAGCACCGAAGAATGGCTGGAGACGAACAGCCGCTTGCTCACCCTTATTGACCTGCATGAAAAGGATATGGTGAAAAGCCCACATTCCTTCGCTAATTACTTGTTTAGAGACCACTACCATCGGGTAGCTATCCTCCACGTATTGGATGATAAAAACAACGGTTGCCTGGATGCCGGCTTAAGGCTGATCGCAAAGGTCTTTTTTCAATCCGGAGATAAGCCATTACCTAAACATTAACCTAAAAAACGCAGATTATGAAAGCACTTAACAGGATGAGCATAAGCGAAAAGGCAGAGCTCTTACACCAATTCTTTCCCGAAGAAATGCACTATCTGTTAGCCCACATACAGGAAGCCTGCCGCGCTAGGGTAAACGCCCCACAGAGCAGACTTGATAACTGGGAACAGACGGGCCTTAAATTTGAACGCTGGATGTTTCTCAACCAGGAAATAGCCGAATCGATCACGGCCAATGTGAACCAGATTGCCAGCAATAAAAAGATGTTCTCCAAATACCTTTTCAGGGGCGACAAAGCACTGGTAACGCTCCTTTATATGCCCATCTTCATAAACTTTTGGTATCCTCCGGAAAGCCCTTTTTACTATGCATATCTTCTCTTTTTCGGTAACTCCCTCCGAAACAACAGGAAAGCAATGTCCGCTAATCCCCCTTCACCCATTAAATGATTTAGTTATGAAACCTTTAAAAAATATGACCCTGCCGGAAAAAGCAGCCTTTATCCACCCCCTGTTCCCCGATGAAATTCCTCCCTTACTCGAATACCTGCACGAAGTAGCGACCTCCGTAAAGGAAATGGCCGACATCATCCGGGCTACATGGAACCGCCATGACCTGACAGCAGACCAGTGGTTCAGCCTCTGTGAACACACCGCCGATACCATCGAGCACCGCAAAGCGGAACTGATCAGCGATGCCTCCGCTTTTGCCTTCACCCTCTTTCAGGGAGAAACGGCCAAGCTGAGCCTCTATGGAATCGGTCTGTACCTCGACACCCGCAGGCACCCCAACAGCCCTTTCAAGGTGATCCTACGCACCGTCCTCCATCGGGCATCACCAGACTTTCAGGCATCCCTCGATGATGGAACACAAAACTCCACCACCATAAAGCCACCGCTACTGATTACTGCACTTAAAAGAATGACCACACTGGAAAAGGCTGAATTATTTCATCACCTTTTCCCAACGGAGATGGAACCATTGGTAGCCTTTATACTGCGCACGGCAGAAAAACAGTACGAAAATGCCCAAAAAGGCACCATCCCCTATACGCGCCCGGATATTCCTTTTGATCAATGGCGCTGGCTGTTAGGGCGCGTAATACAAAACATTGAACAACACTACCACGAGATCACCCGTGACAGGGAAATATTTGCCTTCCGTCTCTTCAAAAATTTAATGGCAAACGTAGTGGTAGACATCCTCTTTCTCTACCTGGAAACCAGAAAGGAGGACACCAAATTACGCGCTGCACTCATCCTCTTCTTTGTAGACCTCAAAGATCATTCAGGGAAGCCAGAATCAAACAGTAACGTTTAAAACAAATTATCATGGATATTACTTCATTAACACACGTTCAGTACTACGGCATAGCCTTCTTCCTGCTGGGATGCCTGTTCATCCTATATGTGTATTACAAACGCTTTAACAGGCGCGGCGTAGCAGGACTGCAACACTTTCCGAACTTTTTCCTATCACTGATCATCCGCTTCTTTGAAGGGCTGATTCTGCTGGTCGGCATACTCGCCACCCTTACAGGCGCATTTTTCCTCCTGCTGGAATGGTATAACAAAAGCTAAAAATTTAATTTATGAACAACCTCATCCAAGTACTATATGACGCTGATAAAACAGCACTGTTTGTCCTGATGGGCCTCACCATCCACCTGCTGGTAGACATCAACCGCTTCCAACGCTGGTGGCGCTGCTACCGCCATTTTGAGGAGGATGACCTGCTGGCGATCCGTATGTTGGAATTTTTTGGTAAAACAGCAGGCGATATCTGCATCGCCCTGGTCATTGCAAACCTCTGGCTGAGCCAGTAGCCCCTTACGCCAAACCTATCTCCTAAAGAAAAAATAAGATCGATGAAAAAGAGACTATATAAAAATGATGAAGCATCCTTCGAGCGCTTCTCCAACTCAAAAAGGAAAGTTTCCTTCCGTCAGTTTGCCGATGAAATCTATAATGCAGTAGATATAGCAGCATGGGACGGTCTGGTGGAATGCGTTCTGGTATATGAAAATGAATCGTTCATCTATGTGATGGCCGAAGGTAAATTCCCCTACTCCTATTATGTGGACAACCATTCGGTATGCCAGAGCAATAAGCTGGAAGTGGTGGAACGTACACTCTTCAGTTGGATCATCGAAGAGTATGACCTTCCCTCCAGCCTAGATTGAACTTTAACAGCGCCTGCCAACCGCTATTTCTTAACACAAAAGCACAGAAAATGAAAACGAATACAACAGTACTCAAATACAATATAGCCCTATGGGAAAAAGATATCGTCAACAGCATAGCCTACCAACTGAAACGCATCGGGCACCCGCTAAAAATCAGCCACCTGCAGGGTATTCCATATGTCATGCGGGAGCTATCCGCTGACCTTATCCAGCTCGATCACCAAGCAATACCCATCTTAATCATGGACAAACCCGAAAGGCCGCAGGTATCCTTATCCAGCTTCCTCGAAAAACGCCAGATAAAACACTGGTTCATGGTTTCCCTGCTGGAACGTTTAGAGGAAGTCGGTGCCGATGGTATGCAGGATGAAATCAATTTTTGCTATGCCGAAATAGACATGCCACGGGAATTAGCATCCTATGAAACACTCAAAAGTGACCTCATCCGTTGGGAAAATGATGCCGTAGCGCTGATCAGCCAGCAGCTTGAAGGCATCGGACGGAAGGTGGACATGAAAGAATTGGAACAGCCCCCCTTCCCAATAGGTCGCACGGTCTCGTTAATATCGGTAGCGAAATCATTTAAGGCGAGTTTTGGGATCACGATGAAAGCCATCTACAATGATCGCAATAATGATCCGATCCTGGAAGGTTCATTCTACGGTACCGATAGCAGGTTTTTACATGAGCTGGTAACGGAATGCGAAGTGAACCTGTGGGAACTGACCGCCCTGCTCGACCAACTGGAAAAGGTATCCTGCAACAAAGCCACTACAGCAACATCGAATGACTAACACGAAAATCAATACCATGAACAGCACATTTTTTCAACAGATAAACAGCCTCCAAAAGGGAACATACCTGATCACCATCGACAACACAGCGGACATGATGGTGGTAGCCACCCTCTTCCGGCCCGCTAAATGTGGCGATAAAGCGATCAAAGCAGTGCCTTCTTTTAACTTCAAGGCCAGCCCACAGGAAATAGACGAGGGTTACTTCGATAAAATAACGGCACCGGTAGAAGCGACACAGACGATGGCAACAAATGCTGATCATTATCTGCACCAACTGGAAGAAGCCCGCCAGCAGACAGCAATGGCCAGGGCGGCAGAAAATGTCAAGAACGACAAACAACGGAAATTTGAGGCCGCCATGCAGAAAGTGGACAAACTGGTAGAAGAAGGTAAGTTCCGCGAGGCATGGAAAAAATGCCCCGACATAAAGGAGTTCCCGGAAAAAGCCACCATCATCACCGAACGCAAACAGGGACTGGCACTCCAATTTGAACGCGATCTTTTTAACACTTAAATCTTAGAACCATGTTACAGACAACCCTCATGCCCCGCGTATTTAAACATACCGTAGATGGCGTAGAAACCCTGCTCTCCGATCCCAACCCTGAATTTAGTATCGAGCAGGTGCAGGACTTCTACTCGCTGATGTATCCGGCACTCCTGTCATCCACCGTGCAGGGGCCCTACATCAGCGACGATCAGATTCAATACGCCTTTTCATCCGTCATCGGCGTGAAAGGCTGACCATAAATAAATACGCTTATGAAATATTATCGTAAAGCCAGGGTAATGCCCGCAAAATGGAAAGAATTATGCAAAGTCACTTATCAGCTCGCAGCAATAGCAGAACAGTCAAAAAGAGTACCTACGGCAGACGAGGTAAAAAAAGAGACACTCCTAAGCGTACCCTTAGTGAGCCTGCCAATGCTTTTTTAAACCACCAATTCCTGCCACTGGTGCCTGAGCAACAGGCGCTGACGAATTGGACACACAGGGAGAAAACTTTTTTTGAAAGCCTCCGCTATTTCGCCGGCCACTATCATTTCATTCCGCCCAAACCACGCCAGCAGGTATTTCCGCTCAATGTGGCACTGGCCTTTGAGCAGGCACAGGCTGCATTGAAAAAGGCAAATCCCTGGATGTCACTCTTCATTGCCGAAATGGATGACGGTAGCTGCCGCCTGATCACCACCGACAACCTGGTCATCTCTTCCGAGGTGTTTTACATTCCACTAAGGCCGCTGTATCTGCTGCATAAAAAGAATGCTGAACAGCCCCTTGCAAATCTCCTCCTTTCCATGATGGCCTACTTCAAGGATATCCTATGTATCCCGGATTTTGAGAGTGACTACATGCTCGGCACCTTTGAGAACTTACCGGAATGGGGGGACTACGATCCTGCCAGCGGACAGGGAACTGTAGAAGAGCTGGAAGAAGAAATCCGTGAGACAAAGGACATTGGCGGCACTTTCCTACGGGAAATATCCGGCGGTGGACACCTGAAAAAATGGGAAGAGCGGCTTACAGCCTTCCGTCCGAAAACAGCCCGTGACCGTACGATCCTCCAAACCGTGCAAAGTGCCTATCAACTGTACAGGGAGTATCCCCAACGTAAATGGTACCAAAATTTCTACCCTGAATTCTCCTTTAACGAGATAGAGGATACCCCCATTTACCCCGAGGAATATATTTCCTTCACATGGCAGGAGTCGGGATGGCTGGCCAGCGCACTGGAACGGTATTACTTTTCCACCCAGCAGGAGACCCTCAATATTGCCGAACCGTTATACCTAACCGTCTGGGATCGTCCCGAAGCGCTGCCCATTGATAACCTTGATTTTGATACCCGCCTGTTTGCACTGCTCGAGAACGTTATAACCATCTTAACTAACGAACTATGAAAAATATCACCCGAATGATGCAGGATGTTTCCACGCCCGTAAAAGCATGGGTGCTCTTTCAGTCCCGTCTGGATGAACACCGGCGTTATGTAGAAAGCTACTCCTTTGATAGCAAGGATCGCCCGATAAGTGCCCATCCACTCACAAAAAAGGAAAGCGTCACGCTGGCAAATGCAATGGCATCCGCCCAAGAAATAAATAGCCGCTTTCTGCATTACCCCGGACTGCTGCCGCCGCATGTGCTGCGCATCGAGCCAATGGGAACCAGCTATGCACTGTGGTACACCCCCCCACAGCAGGTTGACCTACACTTTGTATCCGACCTGGGCATCCCCAATGGACGTGCCAGCATTCCCGCCCTGCTATGGAAGGCTGAAAAAAAGAAGCTCACCCTCCATGCCCTGGCAGAAACAACCGAGCGCCCTACACTGGAAAGTTCCCTTTACTATGCCCCTTTCTTCAATGTCAAGAGCAGCGGTGCTGTGTGTATGGGAACAGTAAACATAAACATTCGTGACACCTGCAAGCTGGAAGAATTTATGCAGCTATGGGAGCGTTATTTCTTCGCCTCTTCCTTCAGTCACCTGATGGGCGGCCACCACCCCACAAAAGGCAACACCGTTAACCTGTGGAAAAGCCTTGTAAACACCGACAAGCCTTTCCCGCAGCAGCAGCTCATCAAATTACCCACAAAAATTAAAGACCTCATCGTATGAAAAAGAAAGAACTCGTACATTATGCCGCACCTTACCTGCTCAACCCCACCAACGCCATAATCGTGAATCTTATCGGAGCAGGCGGCACAGGCAGCAACATGATCTCCGCATTGGCGCGCCTCAATTATACCTTGGTCGCTTTAGATCATCCCGGCCTCCACCTGCGGCTGTGGGACGATGACGTAGTAACACCAGCCAACATCGGCAGGCAGCTATTTGCTCCCTGTGAGGTGGGTCTACAGAAGTCCGTTGCCCTCATAAACCGTGTGAACCGTTTTTTTGGGACGGACTGGAGCGCCATACCGGAGCGCTACACCCACGGCCTGCGTGGTGAGGCAAAAAAGGCCGCAACGGCAAACATCACCATCTCCTGCGTAGACACCCCGCAGGCGCGCTTTGAGATTGCCGACATCCTGAAGGAGCAGGCAGGGCACAACCCATATAGCGCTGATAAACCTTACTACTGGATGGATTGCGGGAACGCCCGCTATACCGGTCAGGTGCTCCTTTCAACCCTTGATCCCATCCCACAACCCAGCTCCCGTAAATATGATCCCGTGGATACCCTGCCACGCATTACCGATGAATATAAAGCACAACTGCTGGCACAGAAAAATAACCATCAGCCCAGTTGCTCAATGGCAGAAGCCTTGCGCAAGCAATCGCTCTATGTAAACAGCACCCTCACACAGCTGGCAGGCTCCCTGCTGGAACAGCTCTTTACCCAGGGATACACCCCTTATCGGGGATTCTTTTTCAACCTGAAAACCTTCCGCGTCCAGCCCATCCCCCTGTGTAAAACCTTCGTATCACAGGGAACCAAAGGTATCACAGCAACGGCCCAGGCAGCGTGATGGTATCGTAAAAAAAAACGCGCCTACAGGCGCGTTTACGGAAATGCATCATAACCTTACCCTCATTTGCCCAGGGCGCGCAGCTTTTCATACAACTCGGTCAGCCCTGCCTTTTGCAGGCACTCTGCACTCAGCAGCTCCAGTTCCCCCTTTGATTCCGAAGATAGGCTCTCCAACAGCCCATCAGCCTGTTCGTCCTTCCCATTCAATCCCCGAGCGATCACGTTACTTAGCAATAACACCTGCTTCCTGCTCATCTTTAAATCGATTTTTACCGGATCATTCATGCCCGGAATACTGAGGATCGTATCAATAATCCTTCCTACCTCTCCTGCTTTCATCATACTCACATTTTCTACATCACCCTGCAAAAATAAATAGTATCACGCGAACCGGCCCACGTAAAATATGCGGAGGATAGGTAAGTACCTGATAAACACCCTAATTTTGAGTGATTGATAGTGTGTAAACGATGATGTGATGAAAATTGAAGTAAAAAATATCCTATTCCCAGCGCCCAAGAAAGGAGGCTCCTCCTTATCCTTCCGGGCAAAGTTGTATATAAACGATGTCCATGTGGCAGCCTGTATCAATTATGGACGCGGAGAACCAACGATCCTATTAAAAAAAGGTACACCCTGCCTCCCGCTGATCCTACAGGCTCAGTTGCATTGCGCACACATCCAGCCCAGTAGGACAAACCAAAATATGGCCTATACAGGCGAGCTACCTCACCTGCGGGCCTTCATCGATGAGCGGGTACATAACTTTTACCAACACCTGCAAAAATTCCAGCAGGCGGTAACGGCCCTACAGAAAGAGAGCATCGTCATCGGTATCCCCGGTAAAAACCTTACCACTGTCCTCTTTCCCAGTCCCATCCAGCGCATGTGCAACAACTTTTTAGAATGGCAACAGCTGACCGTCCTGTTACTGACCCAGGTGTTACCCAAAATGAAAGAAGGGGAACTGATCCTTAACACCAACATCCCAAAAGTGGTGCTGGTCCAGGCAGGTCTTAAGCCCTACCGCACTGTTGTCCCGCTCACCGAACGGAACAGTTCAGGACGAAAGGAACGCCGCGCGCGGCGTGGTCTGTAACACCTCCTTAGTGCCTGTTTTACTATTCACAAAAATTTAAAGAAACATGAAAATTGACGTTAAAAACATCGAGCTGGATGAAGAATCCAGTAAAGCAGAAAACCAGATTTACCTGGGGGACCTCCATATAAATGAGGCCTACGTGGGGGCCTGCCTGATTGAAGTCGGCATAACCACCCTCTACCATGCAAGAGATGAACCGGCTGCCGCGCTCATTACACAGGCGGAGGAATACTTTCGGCAACAGCCCCTAACGTTTTACCCCTATGAAAATAGTGGAAAAGATGGTGAGCTTCTTCAGCCTTCACTTAGGCTGGAAATAGCCTTAAAGGTACATGAACATTTTCTGAAAGAAGCGGCAGAGCAGCGCCGCGTCTTTGATGAATTTATTGATAAAAACCAGAAGCAGGCCATCATCATTGGATCACCGGGAAAAAAAGGGACATTGATCACCCTGACTCACCCTATAGCTGACATCCTTAACTTTCCTGTGCTGCGCAAAGATTTGGCTGAACTGATACGCCATTCCATCCTTCCCAAGATGGAGGAAGGACAGCAGGTATTAAACACCAATATTCCCGTTTCCATCCTGCAGCAGGCGGGCCTGAAGGAATCCCAGTACTTCTTTAAAGGAGAAGAACAGCAACCACCTAATAAAAAAAATAACGGCATCAATGGGCCCAGCGGTTGACCGGCGCTGGCTACGCTCCTGAGCTTGCCCCTCATCATGACCGCAGATCTATTTTTTAAAGATGCATAACACCATGAAAATTGAAATCAGAAATATTGTCAAAAGGCAAGAGCCATTCCCAGATATTAAGATAGCTCCACGGAAAGGCGAGCTTTATATAAATAATATCCATGTGGGAGGAATTATATTCGGTAAAGGCTTCACGACTTGCCTGGAAGTCAAAGATACGCAGGGAGTACACTTGATCAAACAAGCCGGAGATTACCTCAGACAGCTCCCCGCTGTGCTTGTTCATCCGGAAGCTGAGAATACCAGCAGTAAATATTTTTATCCATCCCTTGAAAATGAAATTGACAGGCAGCTATCGGAGTACCGTGAAAAGGAAGCAGCACAACAGGAACTGACGGAAATGGTCGCCAGCAAACAGGATCGGGCAATCCTAACAGGAGCACCGGAAAAGGCATGTAAAATGGTCGTACTCACCACACCCATCGCCCTGATGTTGACGTTCCCAACGCTGCGCCATCAGTTGATAGCGCTGATCCAGCAAAAGGTGCTCCGCCAGATGCAGGAAGGTGATCGCTTGCTGAACACCAACATCCCCCTTTCCGTATTGAAAGCGGCGGGACTAAAACCTTCCCAATACCCTGGTTTATCTCAGGAAAGTGAACAAACAACATCCGTAGATAAATCACTACGACCGAAACGATATTTACGAACACTAAAGCCAACCACAATGAAAATTGAAGTAAAAGATATCTGCTACCAGCAGCCTCACCCAAAAGCGCGCCTTTCTTTTTTAGGCCAGCTCTATATCAATGACACGCACGTGGGCGCATGTATGAACTCCGGGCTGAATTTTCCTACACGCTATACACCGAAAGATGAAAACGCTGCCACCCTGATCGGCCAGGCGGAAGCATATTGTAAACGCGGCCCCTTTCGATGGATAAACGGCGGCAAGCACGGCACGTCCACGATTTTGCCGAACGATTTGCACTTCACCATAGACGATGAAGTATATCGTTTTGTTAGGGAAAATGAGCGGGCTAAACTGATCAAGATAGAACAGATAGATGCTATCGTGGTAGGAACATCCCGTGACCTGCGGCTGGTGTATGTATTCCCAGAACGTATCGATGAAATCCTTTCCAAAAAGTCACAATGGGATGATTTTGCGGAAACCTTGCGGGAAAAAGTATTGCCAAGAATGGAGGAAAGGGAAAAATTATTGAACAACAACATCCCGGAGATTATCCTGCAAAAAGCAGGACTGCAGCAATCCCAATATACCCAGCCCACAGTTCAGCAGGCCTACGAAGAAAAGTCAAGGCGCAGAGGTCACAAACCTGGCTAAAGCACGTCCTTGTTTGGATAATACATTTAAGATGAACCATTCAAAAACTGAAAACATGAAAATTGAAGTAAAAGATGTCTGCTACCAACAGCCTCACCCCAAAGCCCTTCTTTCTTTTTTGGGCCAACTCTATATCGATGGTTCCCACGTGGGAGAATTTATGAACTCAGGGTTGGGTTTTCCCACACACTTCGCACCAAAGGATGAAAATGGCGCTATCCTGATCAAACAAGCAGAAGCATATTGCAAACGTGGCCCCATTCGAGCGACACAGATCGGAAAGGAGGGCACGACCGAGGTTGCGCAGGATTCCCTGCAACATACCGTAGATGATGAGGTCAATCGTTTCGTGAAAGAAAATGAGCTGGTTAGAATGATTAAAATAGAACAGATAGATGCCATTGTGGTAGGTACCCAGGATGATGTACGGCTGGTTTATGTGTTCCCAAAACGGATCGATGAATTGCTATCCCGCAAGGCTCAATGGGGTGATTTTGCCGAAACCTTGCGCGAAAAAGCCTTACCGAGAATGGAAAAGGGAGAAATAATATTGAACACCAACATCCCGGAGCCGGTGCTGCAAAAAGCAGGACTGCAGCAGTCACAATATACCCAACCCAGGGTTCAGCAGGCGTACAAAGAAAAGTCAAGGCGTAAAGGTTATAAACCAGGCTGAAGCATGTCCTTGTTTAGATAATAAATTTAAGATGAACCCTTTAGAAAAAAAGCATGAATATTGAAGTAAAAGATATCCGTTATCAGGCACCGCACCCTAAAGCGCCTGTTTCCTTTATAGCTCAGCTATACATAGATGGTACGCACGTAGGTCAGTGCATGGACGCCGGTCAGGGTCCACCTATCAATTACGCACCCAAAGAT
>NZ_FOAF01000001.1:777661-2465563 GCF_900109575.1 Olivibacter domesticus
GTTACGGAACAGGGTAGTGGCCTATATGGAGGAAGGAGAAAAAATATGGAACACCAACATTCCTGTGATCGTCCTGCGATTGGCAGACCTGACCAAATCCCAATATGCCCTTACCGATCTGGAAGAGAAGGACAATGAAAAGACAAAACGCAGGGGCCAGAAACCTGGCTAAGGCAGCCCCTTTTTTGAATTGAAAATAGAAGGTTAAAATCAGAAAACAGACATATGAATATTGAATTGAAAAATATCCAGCACACCGAGGAGCCTTATCCCGGATACCAACTGCTGCCTCAAAAGGGCGATCTTTACATCAACGGCACCCATGTGGGCGATTTTATCAGCACCGGCATAGGCCGTTCCTGCTTTTACAATGCCAAAGATCAGGAGGCTGCTATGTTAATTGAAGAGGCAGAAAAAGATTTCAACAGGCAACCTGAAATGTACTTCCCCTCCTTGTCTAATGACACCCGTGGCATCTATTTCCAGCCGTCCATCGAGCTGGAAATCATGAAGGAGCTCTTCAAGTTTAACCAGCAGGAAAGAGAAAACAGCACCCTTGAATATTGGGATCTGGTAGCCGGAAAACAGGCAGACAACATCGTGGTAGGTAATCCTGACAGCTCACTGGTCACCCACTCTCTCCCCAGGCCTACCGCCGTGTTGGTGGAACATCCCTCCCTGACACATATGCTGATGAACTTCATTGAGCACCAGGTCATGCCCACCCTTGGAGAGGGGGATCGGATATTAAATCACAATATCCCTGAAAAGACGTTGGAATGGTGCGGGTTAAAGCCCTATCAATATCTTTCAGCGATTGGTATAAAGGAAGATAATACCGGCCACCGCATGAAAATTGAAGCTAAAAACATCCAGCATGAAACGTTGTTGCCCCAAGGCCCTCGAGCATTTTGCTGTGATATCTACATTGATGGAATCCCTACAGGATATTGTTCCAAATATGGTACAGGAAAGCAAACCCATATCCTTCCCATAGTAACCGGGGATAAGGATGCAGTAGCTATGCTCAAACTGGCAGATGCCATTTGTAGTAAGCTGCCCACAGAGATTGCTCCACGCTCCTTAAATAATAGCAAAAAAGATTTTCCAACTGCCCTGGCTAGGTTTCTTGAAGGAAAGATCGGTGAGGTAATTGAACAACAGGAAGCAGCCAAGTTTGTCCTGGAAGAGCAGGTAGACAGCATCGTGATCGGTAGACCTAGCCTCCCCAACCTGTCATTTAAACTTTCAAGGCCAATTGATATGATTGTAGCAGACCCTTTTCAATGGTACCAGATCAGTGATGTGCTCCGCAGGAAAGTCCTTCCAAATATGGGAACAGATGAAAAGGTGTTAAACACCAATATCCCCGAGGCTGTTTTCAAATTGGCAGGACTGAAGGATGGACAATATACCCTATCCAATGGGCACCAAAAGGAGGACAAAAAGGCGAGGCACAGCAGTCAGAGACCTGGTTAAGGCATGTCCTTGCTAAGACAGAAAATTTAACGTGAACTTTTTGGAACGTGACATATGAAAATTGAATTGAAAAACATCCAGCATACGGAGGAACCTTATCCTGGACAACACCTGCTGCCCCAAAGGGGAGATCTATACATCAACAATATCCACGTGGGCGATTTTATCAGCACTGGTATCGGCCGTCCCTCCCTTTACTATGCCAAAGATGAAGATGCGTCCATTTTAATTGAAGAAGCAGAAAAATATTTCAATAGGCAACTCGAAGTCTTTCACCCCTCCTTGCCTATCGGCAACCGTGGCCTCTATGTGCAGCCGTCCATTGGAGTGGAAATCATGCAGCAGCTCGTTAAGCTCCACCGGCAGGAAATGGAAAACAGCATCCTCGAATATTGGGATTTGGTGGCCCAAAAGCAGGTAGACAACATCGTGGTAGGTAATCCTGATGGCTCACTAGTCGCCCACGCCCTCCCCCAGCCCATAGCCCTGTTATTGGGTCATTCCTCCCTGGTAGATACATTGCATTATTCTATCCACCGGGTCATACCTTATATGGGTGAGGGTGACCGGATAGTAAACGACAATATCCCTAAAGAGATGCTGGAATGGTGCGGGTTAAGGCCCCATGAATATCTTTCAGCGGTCGGTATCAATGAAGATAACACCGGCCACCGCATGAAAATCGAAGCGAAAAATATCCAGTATGAAACGCTATTGCCCGAGGGAGAAATACTCTACGCCTGCCACCTTTACATCGATGGTATTCATCTGGCCTATGGCTCCAATTTTGTGCCCGGAAGGCAAGCGTTTCTTTATCCTGTAGAGAAGGAAGCCATCCCCCAGTTGAAACAGGCAGATGCCATTTGTAAATGGCTTCCACAAAGCGTTCAATCCCCTGCTGCAGATCAAACCGAAGGAGGTCATCTGTCCGCACTTTGCAAACTGATGGAGGAACAGGTGAAAGAACATATTAACCAACAGGCAAGCGTCAGGTTTGTCCAGACCAATCAGGTAGACAGCATCCTGTTCGGTACTAATGGGGAACCTAGCTTCTCTGTTAAACTTTTCGCACCTGTTGACGTGATCCTGGCCGATCCCCAGAAATGGCATCAGCTTACTGATGTGCTGCACAACGCCGTGCTACCCTACATGGGTCCGGGTCAACGGGTACTGAACACCAACATCCCGGACGCAATATTTAAAAAGGCAGGCCTGCGGGATGCGCAATTTACCCCTTCAACGGCTGATCTGAATGCTACCCAAATAAAGAAGCGTGTAGGGATGAAACCCCGTTAACCCTTCGCCCTCGCCGCTATCGTTAAAGGCAGAACCTCCTTAAAATATGTGGAGGATTGCCTTCCGCTTTTCAAGGGTCTATTTTTGTATGAACATTTGTGTGTGTAAGGATTTAGTGGGTATGGAAAACAAATCAGAAATTAGCCTGCAAGCTATCAAGGAAATGAGAATGGTGGACTACTTAGCCAGCCTCGGCATCCATCCGGCTAAACCACCCAAAGGAGATGATCATTGGTACCTGTCCCCCCTCCCAGGACGCAAGGAGGAAGAGCCCTCCTTTAAGATAGATGATAAAGATAACTGTTGGTTTGATCATGGCCTCGGCATAGGCGGCAATCTGGTTGACTTTGGCATCCTCTACCACCGCTGTGACGTGAGTGAATTTAAGGCCCGGATGCAGGGGCCTTCTTCCTTTTCTTTTCATCAGCCGCCCAAACCATCCGAAAAAGATCGCAGAAAACCGGCACCGAAAATTGAAGTCGTTAACGACAAACCATTGAAAAGGTACCCCCTGCTGCAATACCTCCAGCAGCGCCACATCGATATCGAAATAGCCCGCCTTTATTGCCGTGAGGTGACCTATCGTTTAGGGGAGAAGGAATACTATGGAATAGGCTTCAAAAATAACTCCGGAGGTTTTGAAATCCGCAATAAATATGTGAAGGCGGCCAGCACTCCCAAAGATGTAACAAGCATCTCCAACGGCCATCCACTGGTCAATGTTTTTGAAGGTCAATTTGACTTTCTCTCCCACATGACCCTTACTAAAAACGACCCCCTGAGCCGACAGGATTTCCTTATCCTGAATGGCACCGGCATGTTCAAATATGCCCTCCCCTTTTTAGCAAGTCATATCCGTGGCCACCTCTTTCTGGATAATGGAACGGGAGGGGATCGCCTCACCCAGGATATCAAGAAAATATTCCCTGAATATGCAGACATGCGCCAGCTCTATAAAAACTACGGGGATTACAATGACTGGCTCTGTGAGGTAGGTATCGTCCAGCGGCAGCGGAAAGGGCTTAAACGATGAACGCCTTCAGCAATCTCCACATAGCCTGTCCCCCTCAAAAGCTTCAGCAATACCCTGCTGTAGCATTTCAGATTGCCAGCTCCTGCAATCGGCAAGATGTCCCGTTGGCTGCCAACGGAATCTTGCCCCGCAATGCCTCGGAACTCGGCGCGGGGGGAGCTGAAGCCCTGGAATGTCCTTAAAAACGTAAAAATGAATAGCTGATGAATGACAAAGTGAAGAACAGAGACCGACGGGTAACCATCCGGCTGACGGAGCAGGAATACGGAAAAATACACTCCCAATGGACAAACAGCACCTGCCGCAAGCTTGCCGATTTTATCCGGCGCAGGCTCTTCGGCAAAGCCATCGTAACGACCTATCGTAACCGCTCCCTGGATGATTTCATGGCCGAGATGGTGCAACTGCGCAGAGAGCTGAACAGCATCGGCAACAACTTCAACCAGGCCGTCCACAAACTGCACATGAGTGACACCGATGCCGAGGTGAAAATGTGGCTCCGCATCTTCAAGAAAGATCGCCTGACCCTGCTCAACCACACCGAAAAGATCAAGGAAAAAATCAACTCAATAGCCGACCAATGGTTGCAATAATCAATTCCTCCAAATCCTTTCACCGGCCTTTCAATTACAATGAAAATAAAGTGGCCGAAGGGGCTGCTACCTGCATTGCCGCTGAGGGTTATCCCAAGGATCTAGCTGATCTCAGCCTTTCCAATAAACTCAACCTGCTGCTGCACCAGTCTGCCCTGCATAAAACGGTAGAACGACCGGCCATTCATATATCCCTCAACTTCGATCCCTCGGACAAATTAACAGATGAGAAAATGACCAAGATTGCCGCCGACTATATGCAGCGCATTGGTTTTGGCGGGCAGCCCTACTTGATTTACAGACACAAGGATACGGCACACCCCCACATGCATATCGTAACGACCAAAGTCAAGGGCGATGGGATGCTCATCCCTACCCAATACATAGGCCGCGATAAATCGGAACCGGCACGTATAGCCCTGGAAAAAAAGTATGGCCTCGTCCCTGCCCAACGCGACCAGCTAAAGGCGCTTTACAGGCCTGAACCCGTGCAGGCAGCCAAGGTAATTTATAGCAAATCAAAAACACGCGCAGCCATACAGAATGTATTAAATGGAACGCTGAGCGAGTACCGTTACGCTGGGCTGCCGCAATTAAACGCCGTCCTCCGACAGTACAACGTGCAGGCCTTCCGTGGATCAGAAAACTCCCGCACCTATAAGCATGGCGGCCTCTATTACCGGGCGCTGCAGGACGGTGAACCGGCAGGGAAACCTATCAAAGCAAGCGACCTGTTTGTAGAGATGAGCAAAGAGGAAGATGCCTTTAATAATAAACCTACACTGGCCTATCTGCAGCACCGCTTTGAAAACTTCCCACCCACCCTCGCTGCTAAGTCGAGATTGAAAAAGACACTCAACCTGGCCCTTCACATGAAGGCTCCTCTTTCCTTAGAGCAGTTTGCCGAGGATTTAAAGAATGATAAGATAGATACCGTCATCAGACGCAGTGACCAGGGCCTTGTCTATGGGATTACCTACGTTGATCACCGTGACCGTAACCTATCGGTATTCAATGGCAGTGAACTCGGTAAAGAATACAGCGCAGCGGCAGTCATGGAAAAATGTTACCAAAACTGGCAGGAACTTGAGAACCGCATGAAGGAGGATTCGCCACGGCATCACAGCCCTACTATACACACCTCACAAACATCCCCGGCATCCGACAATGAACCGCCCCTACCACCGCTGGACCTTAGCCTGGTCCCCAATGAAATCATGTCACTACTCGAAACGCTTTTCGGCGCGGAAGACTATGAAGGCCCCGTGCCCTATGAGCATCGCCTGGATCGCAAAAAAAGAAAAAAACGTAAACGTAATAATCCGAACGATAACTAAATATTCAACGCTATGGGAATGCAAGGGGACAACGATCAAGCATTGCGCAAAATACTTGACATGACGCGAATGATAGCCGTCACCATTTTGTTAATACACTTTTATTACTACTGCTACAACGTGTTCCAGCAACTGGGATATACCACGCCGCTGACAGATCGCATCCTGGCGAATGTTGCTGCAACAGGTCTGCTACGGAACTTTCACCTATCTAAATGTTGGGCACTGGGATTCCTGCTCATCTCTCTGATGGGTGCTCAGGGCAAAAAGGGGGAGAAACATAACTACCGCACAGCACTTGCCTATCTGCTGACTGGCATACTTATTTACTTCCTCACCTTCCCCGTGCTCTACCTGAACCAGCCTGTTAAGCTGCTGGCAGCGCTGTACATCATCCTGACCTCCATAGGTTTTCTTTTGGTGCTCAGTGGAGGCACCCTGCTCACTCGCATCATCAAAGAGAAGATGGATGATACCGACATCTTCAATGACGAAAATGAAACCTTTCCCCAAGAGGAACGGCTGCTCATCGATGAGTATTCCTTTAACCTGCCTGCCCGTTACAAGCTGAAAGGAAAAATAAGGAACTCCTTCATTAACTGTTTGGCTGTATTCCGTGCTGTCATCGTCTCGGGCAGTCAGGGTTCAGGAAAAACAGCCTTCTGCATCCGGCACATCATCAGCCAGTTCCTGGCGAAAGAAGAGCCCTACACCATGCTGGTTTATGATTTTAAGTTCCCGGATCTATCTAAGATTGCCTACAACCATTGGCTGAAAAATAAACACCGATACAAGAAGGAATCCGGCTGCTTTTTTATCAACTTTGATGACCTCTCCCGCAGCCACCGTGGTAACGTGTTCGACCCCCTGGGAATGACCGATATTACCGATGCCACCGAATCGTCAAGAACTATTCTCTTGGGGTTGAACCCAGAGTGGAAACGTAAGCAAGGGGATTTTTTCGTGGAGAGCCCAATTAACTTTTTCACCGCCATCATCTGGTACCTGCGGCGCTACAAAAATGGGAAATACTGCACCTTGCCCCATGCCATCGAATTTATTCAGCTCGATTATAACAGCCTCTTCACACTGCTTCGTTCTGGCGTTGCCAAAGAGTGCGAAGTATTGATCAATCCCTTTATTACGGCCTATTTAGCGGACGTAATGGAGCAGCTCGAAGGTCAAATTGCATCCGCAAAAATAGCCCTCGCCCGCCTTGCTTCCCCGGCATTGTACTACGTGCTTTCCGGCAATGACTTCTCCCTGGACATCAACAACCCCGAAGCACCCAAGATCATCTGCCTGGGTAACAACCCGCAGAAGATACTAACGTATGGGGCTGTACTTTCACTCTATGTAAACCGCCTGCTGAAGATTGTTAACCAAAAGCGCAAACTCAAAACTGCCTTAATTTTCGATGAGTTTCCTACTTTGTCAATAGACATAATTCCAACCATTTCGACCGGTCGGTCGAATTTAATTTCAGTCATTTTAGGACTCCAGGATGAATCGCAATTACGTCGTGATTATGGCAAAGAACAGGCCGACGTGATCATGAATACCGTAGGTAATATCATCAGCGGACAGGTCACCGGAGATTCTGCACGTCAGCTCTCTGAACGCATCGGGAAAATCAACCAGGACCGGCAAAGCATCTCCATCAATTCAGGGGATACCTCTATCTCCAAAAACAAACAGCTCGAGTATGCCGTGCCCGCCTCCAAAATAGCCTCCCTCTCTTCCGGGGAGTTCGTAGGCATGGTAGCCGATACCCCGCACCAGAAGATCGCACTCAAAGCCTTTCACTGTGAAGTGATCAATGATTGGGATGCCATCAATGCCGAAGAGAAAGCCTATAAAGAAATACCTATCATCCGTCAGGTGGATCAGGCCATGGTAGACCAAAATTATCAGCAGGTACGTCAGGATGTGCAGGACATCGTGCAATCAGAAATTGAACGCATGATCAATGATCCCCAGCTCGCGTCCCTCATCATACGGAAACGTTAAACGATAGTGAACTGAGCGTATTGAAATCCAAAATTTTTGAAAGAAATGGAAAAAGAAGTAAATAAAATTTCAGGCGAAAAAATCGTTGCTGAAATCAGGAGCCAACAGTTGGAATACGACTTTGGATTGGAAGACCGGTTGTTCTACGCCCGTGCGGCTTTTTGTAGCTACCACGAACGGGAACTGCCCATTGCCCTGCTACGCCAGCAGGATCAGGAGCTGGACAAGTGGTTTAGGGAACCAACAACATTTGATCGGAAAAATCAGCCGCCAGCGTATACACCGCTACCCCCGGACTATCAGCCCATACTGATCGGTACCAAACCGGTTGAGGACGGTTTAGAGAATAGGAATGGTGTGATATATGGCTTTTCAACAATTGCCAGTGCGCTGATATCCGGCGCGTCAACCATCAGAGCCTATTTGCCGGAAGGAAGTACCTTGCTCCGTACCCTGTGGGAACAGCCGAATGAATCCACCAAAATCAGTGGTGAACAGATAGCAAGGGAAATAAATAACCGGTCAACAGAGTATAATTATTTAATGGAGGATAGTTTGCTGGTAGCAGGAGTACACTCCCGGAATTATGTGGAAAGGGAAATTTCAATCAATCTACTCCGCAAACAGGACAGCGCCCTTGAAAATTGGCTGAATGATCCATTGGAGGTCGCGCCAGCTGACCTTAAACCTTTTCATACCCCCCTATTCCCCGGCTATACCCCCATCCTTATTGGCACCAAAAATTATTGGGGCGACGAGGAAATGGTGGATGCTGTAGTAGATGGTTTTGCTCGGATAGCTAGTGCGTTGATCTCGGGCCACGATACGATAAGGGCCTATGTGCCGGACGACAGCCTATTGCTCAAAGAAGATTTGATGCGTTTAGATGAGCACTGTATTATTCCAGGTGGTGTCATTGCCGCACAAATAAAATGCATGGACGCGGAACCCTTTTGTGAGCTCGATGCCTTTCTTGATTTTTTCCGCCTAAAAGAGCAGCAATATATCCGGATGGAGTTCCCGATCAACCTGTTGTGTAAGGAGGATGAAATGGTGAACAGGTGGCTGGATCACCCGCTGTCTAAGCCCAATCTAAACACACCTGCTCATTGGCCCCCTTCCTCCGGTTACACACCAATTCTACTTGATACTGCCGGTGTTGAAGGTAGCGCAAATTGCAAGGCCGTTGTAACGAACGGCTTTTACCGCATTTCCAATGCCCTACACGCTGGGAACACACGTATCGACGCCTATGTGCCAGCAGGAAGTTCTCTGATTCCAAAGGCACTACAATTCCTGCAGGAGGAAAAGCAGGGTGAACAGTTAAATCGAAGAAAGAACAAAGGCAATCATCTTTAAATTATACGCATATGTCAGGCAATAAAAAGGAAATGTTAGTAGTAATTAGTGGAGACGACTTAAGCGCGTTTCAGGCTATCGTAAAGAAAATTGAGGACACCAACATTTTTCCCCATGTACTTCAGGAAGATGGTTTTGTAAAGGCAGGTGATTCCTTATATAGCAAAGCTTCGGAATATCACGAAAGTTCGGATCAATCCATTCAGGTGTTCAACGAAAATGGAAAATGGCAATATAAAAACCTGAACAATGATGGGGATAAGGGCAACCTCATCCAGTTTATTGCCAATCGCTGGAGCACACCCTTTCCGCTGATCAACAACGACAGCGTTACCATTATCTTGGCCGCAAAGGTTGCCAATACTTATTTTAACGATTACCTGAAAGCACTGAAAAAAGAGGTAAAGGAAAAGCCTGCAAAGCGGGCCACCTCTGCCCGGAAAAAGCGGAGTAGATAACATCTTTCATTGGGTACTTTTTTGTACATCGACTTCTTTCACCGGATAGTCAGCGGGAGAGCTTTAAGTTATGACCGGCAGAAGGAGGGTGGGTTAAGGGCGGGGTATTGGGCTGTTTTTTCTGAATTATTCCAAAAATTAAAAATAAAATGAGATTTCAACTAGTACATACTCGACTTCTTCCGTTCTTTGTAAAAGTAGCACATATGGAAAATAGGGATGATCACAATTGGATCATGGAACTGATGATTGCAAAACTCTCCCGTAATATTTCGAGGGATGAAGAACGTTACCTGGATGAATTGATAGCAACCGAAGCGCATATACAGGAAAGGTGGATGCAATTGGTTTCCCGGTTTTCAATTCGGGACATTATAGACAATTTTAAACGTTTCGACAAGCTTTTTAAAGACATGCCCCGTCCCTGGGAAAGATCAGTCCAATAGGGCTTTAAAGTCAAAAGTATGAACGCCGTTAAGGTGACTGATTTTTTCAAAGATAGGTGGAGGCAGCCTTCTGCCCACCTGTTTTTCCCACGATAGTATTACACGAAAAAATCCGTATTATTAATAAAAATAACTGTTCTGATGGAAAAGAAATGACCCGTCGTTGATAAAATTTGGCTACCTGCAATTATCGTTTTATCTTCACCGTATTGATTGTTCTTTTTGTTTAAAGGTTTCTGAAAAATATTCATGGGAACCACCGAAGGATCGGACTTCCAAATCCATCCATCATCTTTATATTCCTTGATCCCATTCCTCAAAATGAGCAGGAGCGCCCATTCAAAAGAGAAAATTTAGCACAATTGCACGGGTCATGTCTGTCCGTGATATAGGGCTATCTACCTCTTTGCTCAGCTGTACCCAATATACTTCGGCAGGTTTTACGGACTGCCGGACATTCGTACACACACACACATTACAAACCTATGGACATTCATTCAAAAGCGCAGTTGTTAACAGTGCTGGAGATGCAGCTTAACCTGTTGGAAACACCTGCACTGAAGCCCTGCAGCCAGAGCTTTCCCGCTGCACATCTTTGCTTAAAGCTGTTCCAGCATTTTGCCTACCGCCTGCAGGATCAGGGCGACATTGTAGAACTTGTAAAAAAAATACTGCTTCAGGAGCACCTACGGATTACCGGACCAATTCTGAAAATGATCTCGCTCAAAGCGCCCTTTGGCTTATCCATTGCAACCCACATCAACAGGGAGCTATTGTTAAGTGAAGTGTTGCGAAAAAAACATAACGCATCCCTCGACGGGCCAGCGTTTATCGCCTTCACCAAAAAAGAATGGGACGAATACAATGCCTTCATCCTTTTCCGGGCCGCATGGGAGTGTTTTACACTTCTGCTCTGGCCCGAGCTCGCCCCAGCCTCATCCAGAAAAGCGCCGTCTCCCGGACAAAATGGGGTAAACAAAGACGATGAATCATTCGATGTGTATCAAACACTCCATGAGGTGTCCACTGCCCTGGGACGCAAAGGGTATTATGTGAGTGATTGTTACCCGAAATTGAGGATCGATAGACTTCCCTTTTGCAGTTTATTTCCTGCCATAGTTGTCGAAGGGGCAGAACCTTGGTGTTCTGCCCCCATTTTGTGATGGCTTACTGTAATCGATAAAACGGAGAAGTACAAAGATTGTCCTTAAACCAAGTTCTGGTGGCCGTACCTACCGTGCTCGTACACAGCACACCCGTGGAGAATGGTACGCAGTTACCTGGTATAAATTCAGACCCTCCGCAACCTGGCAGACCTGTCTGTGTAAACCAACCAGAGGTGCTCCTTTCTTTTACTGCGGCGCTGGTCAGGGTTCCCAATACAGCCATCATGGCTACTACTCTTACTGGTGTCAAAATTGATTTGCTCATACGTTAACAATTTAAAATGAATAAAAAAAAACTAAAGCAATGGGCGATTTTTAAATTCCTTTTAGCGAATGAAGGATCTTCCGTCGGAAAATACCGACAGACAAATAATCGCGATTTACAGAGTAGCATATGGGAGTAGCAAAGGGGTTGGAGTAGCTTGTAAAGTGAGGGTATAAGGATTTTAAAAGAATACAGGTGGATCAGAGTGAAATCTGTAGTCCCGCTGTGATTGTACGCAGAGATGGATATACTTCTGCCGAAGCAGTTGTTTCGGGATCTCTGCCGGGATATCCCGTTATCGTAAACAAGTTAAGTCCCTGTAAATACAATTTACCACTTTTTATCCGAATCCGTTCCATAAATTTTTGGGGCAGGCTATAGGATAGTGAAACGGATTGTAAACGTATATAGGAGGCATCGCTAATCTGCCGGTCGCTGCGCATTGCCTGTCCGTAAGCCAAACCTGCTGCCGACGAATAAGAAGCAGTATAGCGTTGCCACCCTGCCAGGTCGCCCGTACGCTGCCACCTTCCCAAAACGTCCGAAGGCTGATTATTCATCATTCCAGGTGGCTGCTGGGAAAACCGGTAATCGTAGTTTTGCTGCCGAACAAAACGGAAAAGCATGCTTAGCTCCATATTTCCGTAAATAAAATGATGCTGAACACCACCATATACGGTAGGTCCCAACGCTTTGCCATAGTTGTAATCTTCCAGCGAAATACCGTCATTGCCCGCATCGGCAAATTGATAAATACCCGCCTTGGAATCCACTCCGAGTAGATGGAATCCCATCACCATATCCAAAGGCATCCCCTCTTGGTAATGAAATCGATAATTGGTGCGATCCAAATGGGGGAAACCGACTAACCTGTTTTTGGGTAAAGTGACATTAACATTGGTCGTCCATCCAAACTTGTCTTTTTTGATCAGTGATGCTTCGATATCCAGCTCCCACCCCTTATTTTCAACAATAGCTCCATGGTTGATGGGCACATAGCGATCCTCCGGATAGGCGGGAACCTGCAGGGTAAGCAGCTGGTTCTTACTGCGATTATGGTAGTAATTGATCGTAACCATTACCCGATCCTCTTTCAGCCCTACATCCAGTCCCACCTCCCGTTTACTTATTTTTTCCCAACTATATACCGGAAGCCCATACCGATCCATCCCCCACTGCAAATTCGCATCAGGAGCTTGGATATACGTGCCTTTATCATAATCCCGCAGGTAACGGTCATTCCCCGTCCGCCCTATACTGGCCCGTAGTTTGCCGAAACTGATCAGCTTACTGCTGCGTAACCACGGTTCACGACTAAAAATCCAGCCCAGTCCCACCGCGCCAAAGTAGGCAAAGCGTCGGCCCTGACTCAAACGTGTAGAGCCATCCCTACTGCCGGTTAAGCTGACCAGGTACTTATTGGCATGCCGGTATTCTATACGGCCGTATAAACTTTGAAAGCGGTCATAGTTATCAATTGAGAGCATGGGATTCACCACCGCTGCAGCTGCCGTATCGCTCAGCTCCGCATCTGCCCCATAGCCCAAGCCCATGTAAGTTTTCCTCACTTGTCCCTCCCCCTGAAACTTTATCCCCATTAGCAAATGGAACTGCTCCTGGCCGGCCACTGCCTTCCACCCTATCTGTAAATCGGCCAGCCAGTTACGGTACTGCGTAGCAGAAAAATAAGAATAGCCGGAATCGACACCGCTGGCGGGATTAAAGGCCTTCACAGGGTTGACTTGTACATCGTTTTGTTGCACGGAATTGACGCCAAAGGTGCTGCGGAATGTCAGATTCGGCAAAGGCTCGGCACTGACCTTCAGATAAGAGCCCAGTTGCTGTGATTTACTGGTATAGGTACGAAGCAACTGGCCGTAAGGATTAAAGAAAGTGCTGTCCTCAAAATTGAGATTGCCATTGCGATCATACACAAGCGGCGTATTCGGTGGCGTATTGGAAAGGATAGTCAAGTCGGTCTGTGGCAAGCGATTCCGGTCAGCAATAAAATTGCCGGAAATAGCTACTTTAAGCCGCTGATCACCGGAAGACAAATTGACCTGCACCCTGGCCCCTCCCTTCCGGTACTTGAAATCTGCCGAGGGATACACCGTCCCCTCCTCACGGAACATCCCGCTGACCCTGTAGGCCGCCAGTTCCCGTCCACCCTGAAGCTCCACACTGGCCTCCCTGATTGCCGCCGCACCGCCGATCATCTCCTTTTGCCAGTCCGTATAGCGGGTAGTGTCCCAACGGAGCAGGTCATAATCGCCCTTACCGGGCATACTGCCGTCATTGGAAATCCCCTCATGGCGCATCCGTAGGTATTCAGGCGTATTCAGATAGGAAATAAACCGACTGGCACGACCAATGCCTGCATTGTAATTCACCCGCAAGCCATTGCTACCTGGTTGTGGCAACTTACTGGTAATCAGGATGACACCATTAGCGCCCTGACTGCCATAAATAGCAGTCGCATCGGCATCTTTCAGGATATCCACGCTGGCAATATCATTAATCGAGAGCATGTTGAGCGGGCTGGCTGCCACATTGGCTCCCATGCCTGAACCACTCCCGACAAGGTTCAGCAGGTTTTCATTGAACGAGGCGGATGGGTACGGAATCCCATCTACCAAGATAAGTGGATCGCTGTCGCTGTCGATGCTGTTTTTCCCACGGAGGCGGATCTTAAACCCTCCACCGGGAAGTCCTGTTGTCTGACTGAGAAAAAGACCTGGTATCCTCCCCTGCAGGGCACTTAACACATTGGAATTGGGCTGGGCAGCGATTTCCTCTGCACGAATGCCACTGGTAGACCCTGTGAGCAAGGTGCGCAGAAATCCCCTTACCCGGACTTCTTTTAAGGGTGCAATGAGCTCTTCCATCCGTACAAAAACCGAATCCGGGTAATCCGCAAGCTCCTGTACTTTAAAACCGGACTGCCGTACGAGCAGGCGTACACCAAAAGGAATACCCGCCAGGTTGAATTTTCCCTCCTTGTCGGTATAGGTACCTTTTAGGCCGTTCTTTACCATCACTCCCACTCCTTCCAGCGGTATACCTGCTCCATTTACGACCTTTCCAATGACCGTTCGTGACATCACGGAAGGCAATGGTTCCGAATCAGACGTGCGGGGCCATTGCGGAATAATCGGAAATGTTTCTGCTTCTTCCCGATAGCGCCAAGTCAGCTGCCGATCGCTCAACAGCCATGATAATACCAGGTCAAGGGGCACATCCTTAAAATCAACGTTCAGCCGCTCATCACTGCTCAGCAGTTCATCATTGTAGAAGGCTTGCAACCCTGTCTGTTTGTATACGATGGCAAAAAAATCGGCCAGCCTGATATTTTTTCGCCTGCAGTTGACCAGCCGGTTACCCAGTGGCGTTGTAGTAGTTTTGATCAGAAAATTATCTGTATAATAGCCCCAGTACACTCCCCTTCCTTTAAGAATGGAAAGCAACACATTATCCAATGGCTCCTGATCGAAATTTACTTGGATTACTTCATCCAAGTTTACCTGTTCATGGTTAACAAATGGTGCAACATCGGTCTGTTTATCAATGACTTCAAAGAATTCTGAAAGCGTTATATTATTGGATTTGTAGCTCACCAGCCGCTTCCCAGGTGGGATGGTCTGCGCTATTAGCCCATGCGTGAGAGGCAGGGCCAAGAACATGAGGGAAGTCAAAAACTTGTACGACATATTCAGGGGCCTTTGGTTTTAGAAAGTTCCGTGGCTGCCACCTTATACTTACGTGCCGGATCACCGGCGGGTTTTGTAAATACGTTTTATGTCCTTTTACTGTCGTAGGGGGCCTTTTACGCCAATTTTAAATTCAGATGGGTAAACTAAGTAAAGGGACAATAGGCAGGGGTACGCCGCCAGTAAATACTGTTACGGGATAATCGGCAAAAAATAGGCAGATCGGAAATTTCAAAGTGGTATTTAGTGTCATAAAATCAGTAGTTGTACAGCTAGGGCTGAGCGCATGGTTAATGTTATTCCCTTTTTCTCGTCAACGTCAAAGCAAACACTTTCCCCTTCCGGGAGTATTTTAGATAGCCTATTTACATAAAAATCATAATCACGTTCGGCTAAAATATTCCGATACCCCCAGACCTGTTCCAGCATAATTTCCCTGCTGCAGAAGCTATTTGCATGCCTTGCCAGATAGACCAGCATGGCCCACTCCATATTCCACAACTTCAAGGTTTTTTCTTCCATCACGCTGCCAGGTTGTGGTCCCCATTTGGTCAAGTAGTAATTATTATAGGTCATCAACTCCATACAAAATATTTATGCTGCCAGCTGTGCCAATAATTGTGAATGAATGGCCTGAATTTTTTCTTCCGTTACCGGTTTACTAAAGGTTATACTGGCCCCGGCATCTAAGGCCCGCGCCACCAGGTCGGCGGGAAGAACGGAGGCCAGGAATACGATGGGTACTTTATGAATCCCATCTTCCCGCTTCAATTGCTCAATGAGCTCAATTCCCAACATATCGCCTAAACTGGATTCTACAAATATGACATCGTAGTGGAAGGATTTTGCCTTTTCTAGCCCCTCCCACCCTATTGTTGCCGTAGAGACTTCCATACCAAGACGCTTCAGAAGCGTACAGAGTAACCAGCGATTTTCTGCACAGTTTTCCACTACAAGCGCGTTTTTCATACAAAAGCTTTTATATAAACAATTATAACGGATACTTTTAAAGACCCCGAGTGGATACCCAGGGCGCTATTTAACCAACTATGCTGCCCCTATACCACTAGGCGACAACATAAGGAAGGATTCGATTTTATGGTGATAACACGATATCGCAGTACCTCCCGTAAAACTCGTCACTTCCTTTTAGAACATATCTTAGATTGGTAGACTTCCCTTTAATACCTTCAATGGTCATTTTATTAGCTTTTATCTGCGCATGTTTAAGGGGGGAGTTAACAAAAGCTACTCCCTGGTGCTCAGATTGAAAAAAGAACCAGCCCGAGAAGAATCAAGAGCCGGCCTTTCATTCATTTTAATTGTTAACCCCCAAAGGCCCCTAATTGTGCCCATAGTGGCTAATTAATCCGTTGTAGCCTGGATTATTTCACGTTGTAATGCTAAAAAATGGCCGCACCGAAAATCACATGAAAATCCTTTACGTAATAAGTACAATGCTCAGCGGGCAAATGGGTGGGATGCTTATAACATATTTATTTATGCGATATATTAAGGGAAGGAAATGACTAGGCTAGGTATTTCTCTATTGGTAAGTTTTTTACTTCATTTGATATACAGGGTATCGCTATGCCATTGGTAGTGAAAGGAGCTATCGTCCTGCTCCATGTTTTTCAGAAATTGTTCAAGGGTCACTTCTTTAGCGAAGACTACAGAACCGTCAAAGTTACGTCCCTGACTCGCCTCATCAACCACTACCTGAATATGGTAGTGATGACGCATCCGTTCGGCGATCTCGTCCAACCTAAAGTTTTCCAGTTGAACACCGGCCATAGCCTTCGCTGCGGCAGGTGCATGCGGTTTATCCAGTACAAATCTGCTTCCCCCTTTCGGCAATAGGGCCGTTTGTCCTGCGGTCAACACGACCGTTTCGTTCCCCACCGATAGACGTACCTTGCCCCGTATCAGTTTAGTACGGAATAGCGCGTTACGGGAGCTTACTTCAAAGCGGGTGCCCAGTACGGTAACATTTGCCTGGTCAGTGTGAACGATAAAGGTACTCCGCTTTTCGGGGGCTATCGTGAAGGTACCGCTCCCTTCCAGGTATACTTCCCGGTTGGTCTTTTCATGAAAGGAGGCGGGGAATTTCAGTTGGCTTTGCGGATCTAAGGTAATGGTGGAGGCATCCCCCAGTACAAGGGTGTACCGATGCCCATCCGGCACCTGCAGCACATGCCATCCTTCGGCTTTTTCAGGCATGGAAGAGAACAACTGTAGGGTATCCCGCCGAACCTGCAGGAGCCACTGCCCGGAAGGAAACTGCCAGTTGCTGTCTGCAGGCAATGCTATAGGTGCTCCACCTGCCAGCCGTATGGTAACGGCTTTTGATTCGGGTAATGATAAAATGCTTTCGCTGTTAAGCGATGGGCGCGGAAGTGCCAGCCACCAGGTAACTGAACCGACCAGCATTACAAGCAAACAGGTGAGCACACCCTTTCGTATGATACCTCGGCGCTTCTTCCTCTGTTCAAGCAATTGTTTGATCCCTTGCAAAGAGGCCTGAAGATTGTTTTCCTCCAGAGGGGCGTTCTCATGATTGTCCAGTAATGCCTCCCAGATGGAACGCACCTCCACATCCTGTTCAATCAGCTGTTCGAGATAATCGTTATCTTCCTTCCCTAGAAGGCCGTAGAGCTTTAAACAAAGCTTCTCCACCAATTCCGGATGGTTCATGTATCGCCAATAATGTAAATGGAAAAATTGTTAGCTGCTCAAAAATGTCGGATCAGGAAATCCTCAGCCAATTTCAAAGCTAACCGAAGGTGGTATTTAACGGTATTTGTACTTACGCTCAACTCCTGAGCGACTTCACGATAGCGCTTTCCCTGGATGCTCACGCCCTCAAATACCAACTTTTGCTGCGGGGTAAGTTTACGCCCGATCTCGTCCACCACTTCCCTGACCTCAAAATTTTCAAGTATATAGGAAAGATCATATACATCGGCAATGGCCTCATAGTTCTTTCTTCTGCTCTTTTCATTTTTCTGCGCCTTCAGCACATTCAGGCAGCCATTTCGGCACAGTAGGCTCAGATATCCCCAAAGTGACGATTCTACATGCCTCGCTAAGCCCTTTTCATAAAACCTTATGAAAACCTCTTGTACAACATCGTCACCTGCCTGTTTATCATTCAGATAGTAAGCCGCCATCTTAGACAGGGGCTCAAAATACTTTAGGTACAGTTGGTCAAAGGCCTCCTGCCGACAGGTGCTGGATCTTAGGTTCAACAGGATGCGTTCATCTTCCCAATATTGCATTCAGGGTCTGCTTTAAATGAAAATTGTAAAGCTCAATATAAACCCTTTTCCTGCAATTAACAAATGCTTAACAAAATCACACATAGGTGTGAGCACTCCCCCTAATGGGGACCGCAAAACACGGTCCCGCAGGGGAATTTTGGGGAAAAGATGACCTTATAACATCAACCTAACCTCTTATTATAGCGCCCATCGCATCCTGCCTGTTAAACCATTCACCATCAAAAAAGAAGGCGGGGCCAATAAAAGCCCTGCCGAGCTTATTAGATTGTTCTATTTGTTTAGGGAAACCGGAGCGAACCTATTTCCCTTGATCGGTGGTTCAAGGGCCACCGAAAAGCAATCGTGCCAACAGCAGTCCATCATGGACAACGTGGCTATTATCTTTAACGAACTGATCCTCTACCCAGCCAGGTACCCCCACCATAAATACCTGCCTTAGTGATCCACTGGCACCGATACCCCTTCGCAGAAATAAAGTGTTCCTGTCCTGCTAAAATAAAAGTCAATTCCACCGGTGCTTCGCAGTTCCATCAAAAATTCTTTCACGGGCCTATCCGTATGAAGCACCCCGCTAAAATGATACGCCCTGGATCTGACCTGGTTAAGATTAACCTTCACCTTATACTCCACTTCGATCACCCGCGCCAGCGCTTCCAGACTTTTGTTTTCAAAGCGGATGACCGGTTCCCGAAAAATGATCCGTATGCTTCCCTGCCGGAACTTGGCATATACCAAGCTACCACCCACCACTAACAACAGCGCCAATGCGCCGACAAGAACCATCTTTGACCTCCCCCAAAATGGAACTAGGCGTTCACCGGGGCAGGTCTCCTGCAACGAAGCGGCCAATGACCGGGCTTCATGGTTGCGCCTAAGCTCTAACCTGATATAGGCATTTTCTGCGCTATCCGTTAAACCATCCTTTCTCCATAGCAATAACCGAATAAAGGTTTCATGGTTAAAGGGTACTCCTGGTGGCGGCCAGCTCCGCTGGCGTGGGGCGAAAATCTTCAAGGGATATTGGTTTTAAATAACTCTCCAAAATCAGCTCCCGATTGAAAAATAGGTAAGATCAGGAATGATCCTACCGCTGGCCAATGTTTTTACTTTCTTATCGGCAACCGCTCAGAACGATTGCTTACCGGCTTCGTCTGTCAACCAAAACCGGCTTTTGAACCGGGCAGGTTCAGGAGCTCACCGCCCGCTGCAATGGAATACATAAGAATTTAATGTGCTATCACAATCAAAGGAAGGCTTAGGTAAATCACGACGGAACAGCGCTTACCTGTATTGCTTCCTATAAGAAATCAATACTTATAAGACCATTTTTCTCAAATGATGTACTATGTGATAAAGTATTTTTTTCAGGTTTAAATTAAAACGGTAGGAAGTGAAGAGTGTCTATCTGAAGTGTAAGGTGCTATCGGGGGAAAAATAATAATTGATACCCATGGTTTCTTTCATGTTCTCCAAAAATGCCTTTAATGGCCTGTTCCGGTTATAAACGCCGGAAAACAGCTTACCACGCAGGTGATCGCTGTCAAATTTCACCGCATGCCCTGTCCAACGTGGAAATTTCGTAGCCAAGTCCTCCAGCGTTACATCTGTCATATAATATTGGCCTTTTATCCAGCTCGTTACCTCTTCCTGGTCATACTTCCCCACTACCATGCCCTGCCCAACTGAATAGGTAGCCTGCCTCCCAGGCTTTAAAAGCACCTGGTCCCCCGCCACTTTAAAATTCACCGCACCATCCGACAGCGCCACCTTTAGGGTGCTGCCTTCGTAAGAATTTACGTTAAACTCTGTCCCCAACACTTGGATCGTCCCCTTTTCCAGGTCATTGTCAGTGATGGCGGGCAGCAGATGAACGATAAAAGGCTTCTGGGTGTTTTGTGCGATCTTTAGGTAGGCCTCCCCCCGGATGCTTATCTCACGGGTAGGGCCGTTAAAGGTAAAAGGGAACTGCAGGGACGTAACGGAATTGAGCCAGATTTCAGTTCCATCGGCCAGTAGCACCTTGAAATATTTCCCCGCCGGAACTGTGAGTGTATTAAGGCTGCCAGAGAGGGCACTATCGCCTTCCTGCACCTGCTCAATATAACTTAAGGTATTGTTAGCATTCCCCAAAAGGGCATTGCCGGCAGTAATGGTATCCGGGTGACGGCCAAGCGGAACGACTCCCCCACCTGCAAGTCTGAGCTCCACTTCCTTTTCCTGTGCACCTGCAAGTGGATTTATAACATTTTCTTTTCTATTGATCTGATAAACAGCGACAAAAATGCCTCCTATTATGGCAGCAATCATTGCCGCATAACCAATGATCCGCGGCCAGCGCCTACGCTGTGAATCTAGGATAAGATCGGGTAATGCTGTCCAGTTGGGATCTTCGGCTAGTTGGCTGAACACCACCCCCTGTTGCTGCAATTTACTTTCCAACTCCTCCAACTGGTTGCGCACTTCCTGCCTTTCGCTGAGCTGTTTGTCAATATACTCCAATTCATCCGGGTTGAGGTTACCGGCGAGTTTTCTGAAAAGTAGTTCGTTTATATCGTAATCGGGTTCCATTATCTATAATAAGACGCTAATTCGCGCTTAATGTACTATGACTAATAAAAGTTTTTAAGGTACCCGCGAAATATTTTAACCGCTTTACCAAGTTGATTTTTGACTGTATTGGGGCTGATCCCCATTTCGGAAGCAACTTCCAGACGACTTTTTTCCTCAAAGTAGACCAGCTTGAATACCTTGGCACTCATGGGAGGAACTTTGTCCATGGCCGCATTCAGGGCTAAATTAAGTTCATTGTTTTCAAGACGATTGGCAGGTAACTGATAGGCTTCCGGCCACAGCAGGTATTCGTGCTCCCGCTTCTGTAGCCGCTCTTTAGATTTCAATTTATTTAGGCAACGATTATAGAAAGCCCGATAGAGATAGCTGTCGAGTGCTTCGGCATGTTCGATTCGCAGAAACAGGCGTTTCTCCCAAAAATCCACGAAAAAATCCTGCACCAGGTCCTTAGCTTCTTCATCTGCCTCCCTGCCCAGTATAGACACGGCGAGTCCCTTAAGCCATCCCCTGCTTTTATTGTAAATCGCGCTGACCGCTTCCAAATCGCCGGACTTAAGCGCATTGAATAATTCCTGATCCACTTTGTTATGGGACATCTTACGCTAGTTGATTATATGTCCTTTAATACATCTCTTTACGAAAAATCGCTTCTCGGAGAAGAACAATTCCATGACTTAGGGTTAACTAGGACAAACATATACAAATAACAATACAAAAAGAAAGAATTAATATAAATTTTAATATAGAAAGTACACGCACTCCGATCCGGGATGGATTGAAATGTTCTAAATGTGAAATTTATGTTATCACAAAGGGTTTCCCAATAAGACCATAACTAAATTGCTTCCTGATCTAATATCCAATTATCGGGGCCAAATCTGCTACGATTACTTTGATAAATTTAACACAAATTGGGTATTTCAAATGTGAATCATCCGTTAACGGGCGCGTGAATACAACGTTAATGTAACCCGCAATAGCGGCTCAATGGCATCAGGATAGCCATAACAATTTTTTTTCTAATTCGACATAGTACATAACAAAAGAATAATGGTCTTATCATTAAGCATCCAGAGCATGTGAATGTTATCTGTTTGTTAACCCGACCAAGAGTATTTAAGAGATTGTAACCAACTATGTTTTCACTTATACCAAAATTAATGTGTATGGCACAACTTAAACCTACCTGGGGCTACGTCATTTACAAGCCTCTCCTCCTAATTATTTTCCTATGCCTCTGCAGTCTCAATCCCATACAGGCCAAAAGCAGGCAGGGTAAGAATGTCACCCTTTCGGGTGTTCAGATTTCCCTTAAAGAAATCTTCACGGCCATCCGAAAACAGACTGGCATGACCGTTATGTACAGCAATTCGGAGCTTAACATTAACCTGAAAGAAAGACTAAATGTAAATTTCAAAAACACACCGATAGAGGACGTGATGGATTTTATTCTGCGAAATAAAAATTACACCTACTCCATAGTCGATGACGGCGTTTTGATACTAAAAAAAACAAAGGAACCGGCGGCACCTAAAAGTAGGACAGATACCAGCTCAACCGTGTTCGCTCTTCAGGGAAAGGTCACTGATGCGGCGGGAACTCCTTTACCTGGAGTTACCGTGTTAATAAAAGGTACCCAACTAGGCTCAACAACAGATGGTAGTGGCATTTTCTCTCTTCCTGGAGTTGCAAACGGAATGACTTTACAGGTAAGAAATATCGGGTTTATCACGCGAGAAATTCCTATAACTGGAAAATCAATACAAGTTATTCTACAGATTGATGTGCAAAGTCTGGATGAAACGGTAGTCATTGCATATGGTACTACCACTCAAAGATTGAGCACGGGAAATATCAGTTCTGTAAAAGCCAAGGATATCGAAAAGCAACCAATAAACAACCCACTATTAGCGCTGCAGGGACGTGTACCCGGCGTATTTATTGAGCAGGCTACTGGGCTACCCGGAAGCGGAGTACGGGTACGTATACAAGGGCAAAATAGCATGGGAAATGGGAATGATCCTTTATATGTAATTGATGGAGTTCCTTTTACGAGTCAATTGTTACCGGGAATAAATCCAGAATTACTTGGAAGTTCTGGCAACTTCAACGTAATGGGGAGCCCATTTAGTTTCATTAACCCCTCCGATATAGAAAGTATTGACGTTTTAAAAGACGCTGATGCTACAGCTATCTATGGCTCACGTGCGGCAAATGGGGCAATACTGATAACCACAAAAAAAGGTAAATCAGGAAAAACACAAGTGGCAATTAATGTTCAAAATGGATGGGGAGAAAATACCAGAAAAATGAACCTCTTGAACACTGAGCAATATCTTAATATGCGACATGAAGCCTTAAAAAATGATGGAATTACATCACCTGGCACTGGGGATTATGATCTTAATGGTTTATGGGATAGTACAAAATATACAGATTGGCAAAAAGAACTGATAGGGGGAACAGCACAATATAGAGATCTTAAAGCTTCTATTTCAGGAGGTAATGATAATACGCAATTTCTTATCGGAACAGGATATCATAAAGAAACAACAGTATTCCCCGGTAATTTCAACGATGAGCGAGGCTCGGTTCACTTTAATGTTAACCATCTATCCAATAACAAAAAGCTGAGTATACAACTAATCGGGAATTATTTGGTAGATGGAAATAGATTACCAACAATTGATTTAACCTCAGCGGCCTTGCGCCTCGCCCCTACGGCTCCTCAGTTGCTAACTGAACAAGGTGAGTTAAACTGGATGCCCGGTCCTTCGGGAAATAGTACCTTTGGCCTAAATCCTTTACAATACATTGAAACAAAATATAAGAACACAACTTCCAACTTACTGAGTAACCTTCAAATTGGTTATCATTTAAACAAAAGCCTTGAAATAAAAAGTAGTTTCGGCTATAACTCACTTACCACAGATGAAACCTCGATTTATCCTTCTACCTCATTCATGCCAGAGCAAAGGCAATTCAATCCAAGAGCAGCGAGATATGGTTCAAACAAAATAAACTCATGGATAATTGAACCACAAATAAACTACAAGAGAAATATATTTGAGGGCGCTTTAGAGGTCTTATTGGGAGGCACATTACAAAAAAACAATAATACAAGTACACAATTAGCAGGAAGTGGTTATAACAGCGACTTGTTGTTAGAAAATATACAAGCAGCGAGTGCAATCAATGTTCTTTCACCTATAAACACCACGTATAAATACGCTGCCATTTTTGGAAGAATAAACTACAACTGGCAGAATAGATATATAATAAATCTGACAGCTCGACGGGATGGAAGTTCGAGGTTTGGTCCGGAAAATAAATGGCATACATTTGGATCTTTAGGAGCTGCATGGATCTTCACTGAAGAACCATTCTTCTTTCAAAATCAAAAAATTCTAACTTATGGAAAAATTCGAGCCAGTTATGGTACTACTGGTAGTGATCAAGTTGGCGACTACAGATATCTCAGTCTTTATAGTAATTATTCTGTTATATCTCCATACCAAGGGATAAGTTCTCTAATCCCAGATAGACTCAGCAACCCATATCTTCAATGGGAGGAAACAAAGAAGATACAATTAGGTGTCGATATTGGTTTGTTAAATGATAAAATACTACTATCTAGCACATACTTCCTAAACCGATCATCTAATCAACTGTTGAGTTACAACTTACCATTTACAACAGGATTTACTTCTATTGATAATAATTTTCCTGCAACTGTCCAAAATACCGGTATAGAATTATCGCTCAATATGACAAATTTAGCCAATTCTAAATTCACTTGGAATAGCGGATTTAACATTACAATACCAAACAACAAACTAATAAATTTTCCAAATATAGAACAGTCTCCATATTACACAAGTTATTTTGTTGGAAAACCAGTTAGGTTGACGCCGGTATATATATTTCGCGGGGTCAATTCAGAAACTGGCATATTTCAGTTTTTAGATAAAGATGGGAAATTAACATCATCACCAGATTTAGCTACTGATAGAAGTGAAGTTGTACAGCTTGATCCAAAATTTTACGGTGGATTCCAAAACTCCTTTAATTATAAAGGACTTCAATTAGATATCCTGTTTCAATTTGTAAAACAGAATGGTCAAAATTATCAATTTGGTCATATACGACAAGGTGCATTTAATAGTGGATATAGTAATCAGCCAATCGACGTACTTAATAGATGGATGTCTCCTGGAGACATAGCTGCTTATCAAAAATTTAGTGCTGGAACATCAGAAATTAGAGCAGCATACACTGCCGCAAGAAGTTCTGATGTTATGTATTCAGATGCTTCATATATAAGGTTGAAAAACATCTCTGTTTCATATGAAATTCCTAGTAATTGGAAGAGGCAATTGTCATTAACCAATCTCAAAATATATGCCCAGGGTCAAAACATAATGACGTTCACAAAATACTTTGGCTTAGATCCTGAAAGTAAAAGTTCTACTTCATTACCTCCTTTAAGGGTCCTCACTATAGGTATACAAGCAACATTATAATTTTTCTTGACCAATAAATTCTAAATATATGACACAACTAAATAAAGTATATAGAAGATACAAGGCAAAGCTTCTAAAATATATCTCATCCAGCAAACAGGCGTACAGTTTTTGGACACTTTTTAATTATTATTCGGGAAGTGATTTATACATAATAGTCTCATTTCTATTTCTATCAATTATAATATCATCCTGCGACAAGCTGATAGAAGTTAACCCGCCCGTAACAAATATAAACTCGGAAAATGTATTTAATAGTGACGATTCTGCTATTGGAGCGGTAACAGGTATATACGCTAAGTTAAGCAGTGAAAGTTTTCATTCCAGGGATTTAACAAGTACTTCATTCATACTAGGGCTCACCTCAGATGAACTTACATTAGATAATAGTATTAGTGACGAAACATATTTGAGTTATTATCAAAATTCACTAACAAGTGCAATATTTTCTGTAGGAAATCAGGATTTATGGAGTAAAATTTATCCAATAATTTACAAGGCAAATGCAGCAATCGAAGGACTTGAGAAATCATCACTTCTAACCTCTAAAGTAAAAGATCAACTAATGGGAGAAGTAAAATTTATAAGAGCCTTTTGTTACTTTTATTTAGTAAATCTATATGGAGACGTGCCGAAGATTCTTTCAACTACTTACACACAAAATACCAATATACCTAGAACACTTAAAAGTGATATTTGGGCACAAATTATTCAAGATTTAATAGATGCAAAATCACTTATGGTTGACGACTATCTCGACGCCTCTTTAACTTTTCCATCAACAGAAAGAGTAAGGCCGAGCAAATTTGCAGCAACAGCATTGTTAGCCAGATCCTATTTATATATGACAGAATGGCAAAAGGCTGATGCGGAAGCAAGTGAAATAATTTCGCATAGCGAACGCTTTACCTTATCGCCATTAAGTGACGTTTTTCTAGCCAATAGCTCAGAAGCGATTTGGCAATTGCAACCAGTATCGTCGCATTCAACAGAAGATGGAAGATTCTTTATAATTCCAGAAACTGGCCCTAGTGGAGATTGGCCTGTCTATCTAAACCGATCATTATTAAATAGTATTGAATCAATTGACCAGAGAGAAATTCTATGGATCAATAAAATTGTTGCTAATGGACAATCATACTATTATCCTTCTAAATACAAAAACAACCAAACCTATGATGGACCAATTTCCGAATACTCAATGGTGCTTAGACTAGGAGAACAAATATTGATACGCGCCGAGGCTAGAGCACACGAAGGTAATTTGAGTGGTGCAATTGCAGATTTAAATAATATTCGTTCACGGGCGGGTCTTAAATCAACTAATGCGACCACACAAGATGAGCTTATTAATGCAATTCTGCAAGAGCGAAGGATAGAATTGTTCTCTGAATGGGGCCATCGTTGGCTTGATCTAAAAAGAACAAATACAATTAATACTGTAATGGAATTTGAGACTGCAAGAAAAGGCGGGTTATGGAGTTCACATAGCCAGTTGTTTCCAATTTCTGCATCTGAAATTATATCTAATCCTAGCCTTATACAAAACGATGGCTATTGACTAATCACCATAAACAGCCATATTTTCAATTGATAATGTAATATGCAATATTTTGAATTGGAAAATATTACAGTTGACACATGGCTAAATTGCGGGTCAACAAGTCGGTGGAGGTATGAAAAATTAGACGATGGAATTAAACTAATGCCTTTCCCCCATTAAAACATGAAATGAAACTACGAATATAATCCTAAAACAGAACTATCATATAATATGGAAATTGCTCTCAAAAACAAATCACTGATTGGAGAATTTATCACAAGCATAACATTTATGTTTTTGCTCTCACCCGTAGGATACGCTCAACAACAATGGAAAATGCAGGCTTTACAGATGCAATCTAAATGGTCTAAAGAAGTTGACATTGAACATCCGCACAACGTTTACCCAAGACCCCAGATGATTAGATCTGACTGGTATAATTTGAATGGTCTTTGGGACTATACAATTACTAAATTCAGTTCACCATTACCAACAAATTACTCAGGGAAAGTCCTTGTTCCTTATCCTATTGAATCGGCTTTATCCGGAGTAAAGAAATCGTTATTACCAGATGAAATTCTTTGGTATAGACAGAGTTTTAATATGTCGAAGATCAAATTCAATAAACGACTATTAATACATTTTGGTGCTGTAGATTATAAAGCCACAGTTTATATCAACAATAAAGAAGTAGGAAGTCACGAGGGAGGGTATACAAATTTTTCGTTTGATATCACAAACTATATAATGGAAGGTGAAAATGAAATAATTGTAAAAGTACTTGACCCAACTGATGCAGGGGTAGGGCCGCATGGCAAACAGGTGTTAAGACCCGAAAACATATATTATACAGCCACAAGTGGGATTTGGCAATCTGTATGGATGGAATTTATACCAGAAATATCAATTTCATCGCTCAAGATTAAACCTGACGTGGATAATAGCAAACTTTACCTGCAAGTGAACCTTATGGGAAAAGCTAATGACTATAGCTTGGAGGCAATAGCAAAAGCCTCTGGTAAACTAGTCTGTAAGCATAGTTCAGGTACATCAAGGATAACAACAAATAAAGATACCAGTTATTCTTCCAGCTTTAGTTTACCTATCAAAAATATGCATTTATGGTCTCCTAATGATCCCTATCTATACGATCTTAAAATTCGGCTACTATACAAGGGAGAATTAGTGGATGAAGTAGAATCTTATTTCGGTATGCGAAAAGTTGAAATTAAGAAGGATTCGTCGGGTATAGACAGAATATTTTTGAATAACACATACACTTTTAATCTTGGAACATTGGACCAAGGATATTGGCCGGAGGGATTATATACAGCGCCTACAGATGAAGCACTTGCATATGACATCAAAATCATCAAAGAGATGGGTTTTAATACCATTAGAAAACATATCAAAGTTGAACCCGCTAGATGGTATTACTATGCAGATTACTATGGTATACTTGTTTGGCAGGACTTTGTAAATCCGAATCAAGGCTTGCCTCCCGGAGCAAAACAAGCTTTTGAAAAGCAAACTAAAGAAACAATCGATCAGCTATTTAATTATCCTTGTATCACAACCTGGGTATTATTCAACGAGCGATGGGGAGCTTACGATCAGCAGCGTCTTACTGAGTGGATTAAGAAAAATGATTCCACTCGTTTAATCAACGGCCATTCGGGAGAGATGCTGTATGTCAATGAACAATTAAGGCAGCCTTCAGAAAATCCATACGCATCAAGCGATATGGCTGATGTTCATTCTTATCCTAATCCAATGAATGCACCATATCTACCAAATAAAGCACGGGTGCTAGGAGAATTTGGAGGTATAGGCGTACCTGTTCCTGGACACCAATGGGATGACCTGACTGGCTGGGGTTATATACAAGCAACACCAAAGGAATTATTGAGTAAATATGAACATTTTATAAAACTTTTAGGAACCCTTGAGAAAAAAGGTCTAACCGCTTCCATTTATACGCAACCCTTCGATGTCGAAGGTGAAGAAAATGGCTTACTAACATATGACAGATCAATTATTAAAATCCCAATAAAACGCCTTCGCCAGTTACACGCAACCCTGACTAATTTGGACACTTCATCAATAGATATTTCAAAATTAGTTTTGCCTAAGACCTTAGATATCAACGATACAGATGAACGATTTCCACACCTTCTTCAAGAATTCAAAAGTGGTCGACAAGATTCGTGTTTTCTAAGAAGGTTGGTCTTAATGGCTCTGAGGTTGAAGGATCAGGAGAATGCAACATTAGTCGGCAACCAATATTTAAATTCATTAACCAATGTATTTCTAAAAGACAATTTAAACTTTATTCAACATATAACATCGACATCTCGTGATTCTGGTTTTAAAATGTTTTCAACTGACTCAATAAAAATCTCTAAGATAATTGGAAGGGCATCAGTTATCTCAACGCTTAAAAAAGTGATAATATCAGAAGAAATTTCCCCCTTTTTAAATAATTTGTCAGATAGTACAAGAGAAATAATAAATCATAATATACAACAAAAATATAGCGAATTTGGAAGACAATTATTAAACGAAGAACTACTGGGACATTATTGGAACGTAAAGGACTGGGATAATTTCTCAAAATACTACGTAATATATTTTGGCGAATCAAAGCACAAAAGCAAATATAATATTAATAATGCATCATGGCAGTTATTCCAACATTGTAATGATCATAGGGTTCTACATTTCGCTGCAGAAATTGCAAAATATAATATAGAAAGATTTGATAAAAGCCCAAACTCTTTAGATACATATGCGAACATTCTTTATAAAATAGGTAAATCACAGGAAGCACTTAAATGGCAAGAAAAAGCGGTAGTGGCTTCAAATAATAACAAGAAAATTTTAAACAATTACAATAAAATGAAAAAAGGTGAGCCTACTTGGTCTAAATAGAAAAAGCACATCATTATATGTTGGCATCACAACATAGGTTTTTAACTGAAACTAGGATGCAGTATAATTTGGTACCTTGAAAAATATATCCCAAGCTATTCTGAATATGAATGATTTAATCAAAAAATTGGCAATCCTCATTTGCATTATTTTATTGGCAGATCAGGTAAATGCGCAAAAACCGAGTTTAAATGTTAAAACTGATTACGCGGAATGGCCAACTTTGGGATTAGCCGCACTAAGTAACGACGGAAAATTCGCTGCATTTACCTATCAAAATGTTCCTATCAATAGTCAAACTTTAATAATCGTTTCAACAGATTCAAATTGGAAATTAGAAATACCTAATGGATCTGATATATTTACTACAAGGATAACAGAAGATAGCAAAACTGTTATTTTTACTTTGCCACATGACAGTATGGGCATTGTTTCACTTGGTAAGTCTGCAATAAAATATTTACATGGAATATCCTCCTTCCAGGTTCCTGAAAATGGAGATGGTAAATGGATTGCTTATCAAAAGAATGATTCTACAAAAACTTTAGTCATAGAAAATCTTCATAGTGGCCAAAACTTCTTTTATTTAGGTGTATTGAATTATAAATTTTATGATATGGGCAATACCTTGATCGTTACAAAACAGATTAAGCGTGATGATGGTATTATACAGCGTATCAGTCATATAAATCTTAAAACAAGAAAGGAAATAATAATTTGGGAGGGCACAGAAATAGCTGGTACATATTTCGATGAAAGACATAAACAATTATCGTTCCTTGCAATCCATTCAACGAATCCTGAACCAAATATATGGCTTTGGAAAATTGGCGACAAAAATGCCGAAATGTTAACAAAATGTGATATTAGCTTAGGTGGAGAAAATTTTAAAATAAAAAGAATTGCGAATTTTTCAAATGATGGGCGCCGATTGTTTCTTATCCTAAGAAAGGAAATCAGAAATGAAAAAAAACTTGACAACATTGCTCAGTTAAATGTTTGGAACTACAAAGATTTAAAACTACAGACACAACAATTAGAAGAAATAAAAGAAGGCATTTTTGATCAGGAGTTTTTAGCTACAATAAATTTAAAAGATGATAAAATCACGCAAATAACGAGAGATAATGAAACTTGCCTTGCAATCCATAATGAAACAGCATTTATCCAAAACACATATGGAGATATTGGTTTTGGCGAAAGAAAATGGCGTAAAAAAAAGGAGAACAATTTAACCCTTTTATCTCTAGTTGACGGAAGGAAACAGTTTGTACCAAATGGAATTATATCTCCTAATGGAACTTATATAATATTCTATGATGATGCAAAAGATATCTATAAATACTATAACATCTCAAAAAAAAATACTCGAACAATTCCAAGGAGTCTTAAATCTTCAGGATGGAAATTTGGACCAAGGGATGTTTATTATTCTGACCGAGGTATTGCTGGTTGGTTAAGCGATTCCCTTGTGTTAATTTATGATCGTTTTGATATATGGAAGATTGATTTAGCAGGAAAAACATCAGCAATAAATATAACGAATGGTTATGGAGCGCGAAATGAAATTATATTTAATTTGGTAAGCCAAAATACAAACCAACAACTTAATCCCGCTGATACTAATATTCTCCTATTAGCTTTTGATCCGAATAAAAAAAATAATGGAGTTTTTTATGCCAACCTAATGACTAAAAGAGATCCAAAGCTCCTTCATTTTGGTCAATTTTTATACGATTTTCCAGGAATAATTGGGGGAAGACAACCTTTGAAAGCGAAAAAAGCAGAAACTTATATTCTTTGTCAAAGCACTGCTCATGAAAGCCCTAATTACTTTTGTACCTCAGACTTCAAAAACTATAAGAAATTAAGTGATTTATATCCTGAAAAACGGTTCAATTGGATAACATCTGAACTAATAACTTGGAAAATGAAAGATGGAACCTCAAGAAATGGAATATTGTACAAGCCAGAAAATTTCGACTCGAGTCAAAAGTATCCAGTTATCATAAACTATTATGAACGAAATTCAGACCGTTTGCATTCATTTATTAAACCAGCTAGCCTATCTAACGGAGGGCAAATCAATATCCCTATGTTTGCAAGTAATGGTTATTTGGTATTTACTCCAGACATATATTACAACATTGGATCACCAGGAGAAAGTGCCTTAGTTTCGATTGAAACAGGAGTTAAAAGCCTCTTCAATTTACCATACATTGATACAAATAGATTAGGCCTACAAGGTTTTAGTTTTGGAGGATTTGAAACAAATTACATCGTTACACATAGTAACATTTTCTCTGCTGCTTGTTCTGCCGCAGGAATATCTAACATGATAAGCCTTTATGGTTCTCTTAGGGAGGGTGGATCATTTCAGGGAATATGTGAGGAAGGACAAATTAGAATGGGAAAAACTCTCTGGGAATCTCCAGAAAAATATTTAGAGAACTCTCCCATAATGAGAGTTGATAAACTTACTACACCTATATTAATTATGCATAATGTGAAGGATGATGCAGTACCATTTTCACAATCAGTTGAATTTTTTACTGCATTAAGAAGATTGAATAAAAAATCCTGGCTTTTATCTTATGATGATGGAAAACATGGTTTGAGAGGAAAATCCGCCATTGATTTTAATATTCGAATGTTTCAGTTTTTTGATCATTATTTAAAAGACGAAGCAGCGCCCAAATGGATGACAGAAGGCATTCCTGCAATACGAAAAGGCACTGACCTTGGGTTAGAAATTGACTCGAACTATAAAAGTAATAAGTAATTTTCATAAAAGAACTACTGTAATATTCAACAAAGATATCTAACTTATTATAGTGTTTCATTGAAAGAGGTACTCAAACCCCCTTCAATGAAACATATATTTGTTTTAAGTTCATCAAAGACTTGCAGTTACGCAGATTACCGGACAGGTAGTTGTAAGGTGTGTAGTGTGAAGCCTTGTTGTTGTAGCAGGCTCTATCAAGCAGTTAGCTGTTCTCAACGCTCTAACAGTTGCAACATTACAAATGTTATTAGCACCAGGTTTAAAAAATGTCTGCTCTACTCTTAGTTTATAACTATATACGACTCCCAATCCTGTAAAGAATGCCATTATTGACAAAAGTATTCTAATTTTTTTCATACAGAAATTTTTAAGATGCAATAAATTAAGCTCCTAACTTTACTTCCTTTTAAAAGACTTTTAAGATCTATCTTAGTCATTAATCTAAAGAGCAGCAGTTAATCGAATAAGAGGACAGGGGCCCGTAGTTGCTGCAACCGAAAGCCGGCGCTGTATAATATTAGTATCAGTTGTTGGGTACATCATCTTGGTGGTAGCGACATTACATTGTCCATTTGCGTTTTCTTTATAATAGACGTATTCCACTCGAACTTTGTACGCTAATGTTGTCCCAATAATACCAAAAATCCCTAAAGTAGTTAATAGAATCTTTGCACTTTTCATGGTAATAGGTGCTCTTTTGAAAAAAGCCAACTTTAAAAGTTAAGAATTCGAATTTCAATAAATAAGCATCCACCTTATTCCAATAGGGCTAACCAATATGGTTAGCCCTAAGATTTGAGTTGTTATAACAAAATTCTACTAAAGGGAAGATGTAACTGTTATAACTGGACAGGTCGTAGTTAACTGAGTGGTTGCAAGACTTGTTGTAATTTGATTGGGTGAAGGAGGAGCAAGTGTCAAATTCCTCTGAGTTTCTACATTACAAATTCCTTGTGCGTTTGATTTGTAGAAGGTATTCTCAGTACGAACTTTAAATGCCAGAGCTGCACTTACAAAACTAACAACACCAAGAGCTGTCAATAAAATTTTTGCACTTTTCATAATAATGGTGCTTTTTTTAAAAAAAAGCTAAACTTTTAATTAAATAAATGCCTACTCTGTTCAAATGGTTTTCGGCTTCCCCATTTTTTGACCGCACATACTTGCAAGGCAGAAACGGTCCGTTGCGCAACATTTTTTATTTTGTTAGGTTCAAAATTTGTTCACTTGAAATATTACCAATAAATACATTTTGAAGCTTTTGATCTTTACGGTAAATTGATATAAATGGAACAGCATCCACGTTAAAGTAATTTTTAAAAGTCTTTTGATAATCGACTAGGAAAATGACATTTTCTTTCATTTTATTAAATCCGAATTCTTTAGCTATTGAATCGTATTTATCTCCCCCAGATATCAATATGTAAAATTGAATACCTTTCAAGCGTTCGAGATTCTCCCTGACTTCGTTTAATTGCTTACTGCAGAATGGGCAGCCAGATTTGACATACAAAAACACAATCGGCTTATTAAAAATAGATGAGCCAGTACTTATTTTCGTAGTACTTTCAACAGAAAGGAAATTAAAAATTGGCATCTCCTTCCCTTCTAGGCCAGTAATTACAGGTTGATTTATGTAAGACTTATTCTTTAAAATAGTAGCATCTAGTAAACTACTGAGGCAGAAGTATAATCCTAGCGAAATACCTATAAAAATAATTGGCCTAAAAATATATTTCGCTCTCATATTCAATCTATATGACATTGGAAAAATATTTTTTATTGAACATTTAACTTCTTCAAATCTATAAATGAACTCTCTAAGTCATTGATAGTACTACTCCCCTCGCTTTTCTTTGCTTCCTTTATCATGTGATCGATGATTAGAAAGTTTATGGACAAAAGGCATATAATCGGAAATAGTTGAAACCTGAGAGCAATAGGTGATGCAAATACACTGAATCCAAAGTTGACAAACCATAATGCCATGGTCAATAAAATCACTTTCCACAGCGCGGGTCTATGCTGATACCCCTTTAAGATCACGAAACTGATAAAGCCGAATAAAAATATAACGTTAACTGCACCAGCCAATATTGGATAATAGTTAAGAATACTAACTTTGGAATCTTTAAAATGGCTTTTAATTTTATTGGTCTTGTATCCGAAAAACACCTGTGCAATCTGATGCACACTGTCAACACCTGTATTATACTTCTCCAAAAACTCAACTGGAGGGGCATAATATTTCAAGGCATTGGGAATTATATAATATTTCACGAATACTCCTGGGTATTCCTGGATTATGTAAGCACCATACTTTGCATACAACGGCGCTACAGTTGACCATTTCTTTACCTCCCCTGCCAATGAATCTTTCTTAAAACGGATCGCCTTGTATTTCTGAAGCGGTGATATGGCATCCCACATATATACCGTGCTAGCCACCATTAATTCCTGAGGATGCTTCCGAGTATCCCTTGTTGTATCAAAATAAGTCCTAACCATTTCATCCAGTTGGCGGAACCTCTTGGGTACTGGTTTAACGTTCACACTATCAACATACCGATATGCGTACATGGCATTGTTTGCCATTTGCCAACCGGTAAATGGGGAAAATTGCTTCTTCCCTGAAACTTCCAGATATTTATTACTTGTAAATTGGACAAATGCAGATATCATTATAATTCCCAATCCAAATCCAGCAAGTTTGAGCATAAGCCGCTGCCTCGATAACAGGATTACTAGGGCTCCAATAACAGGATAATAAAGGGCATTGTATCGGACAGTGAATGCCAAAAACAGGACTACGGCATTGAGAACGATCAATTTTGCTGATGGCCTATACAAGATCCAAATTAACTGCGTAAACCAGATCAAGCTTAAAGACAGAAAGAATGAATCACTTGAAACATAGTTCGCTAGGTATAGTAAAACGGGATTGAACAAAGTAACACTGAATAGTAGTATTTTGGTAAGCCTAGCAGGTTTGAAAAAATAAAATAATGAGAATACAAAAGCCAAAGAGCTTGCCTGTAGAAGGAAATATTGAAAGCCTACTAATAAGGTGTCAGACTTTGTAAAAACACTGAAAAGTCTTAGGAACTTTGAATAGCCTATTGGGTACGTGTTAATATCAAAATTATGATAGGCAGTTTCCAGGTACACATAGGAATCCCCATTGATAAAACTTGCAAAGGGATATAGAAATTTAAATATCACGAACTGCAGAATAATTCCGAGGATACCTACTCTTAAAAACCATGTATAAGATGGATTCCTAAAAATATAATCCTTTAAGCTCAGCTTTTCTTCATTTAAAATAGTGGGCTCCGGAGTAAATACTGATCCTTTTGCACCGGATTCGGATTTCTCTTCATGGTAATCCTGCTCAGTATTGATCGCCCAGATATTCTCCTTAGCAATAGATCCAGCTATAATATTATCGACAGCTACCATGGCGGTCAGCATCGAATGGTCAGAATTATTGTATTTATGCATCCCGTTCCGTCCTACAAGGAAAAGATTTTTAAAGCTATCAATGAAATTTCTTATTACATCAAAACGGTTATAAGTACCGAAATACGCCGGATAAGTCTTCTCCATTCTGAGCACCGTGGAATCCATCACATTAGCTTCTGCAGCCAGCCCTATTTTTACTAGCTCGTTTATCGCCAGTGCTCTGATATCCTCATCCTTCATATTCCAGAAGGAATCGTTAGAGTTGCAGAAAAACTCCATGCCCACCCATACCGTATCCGGGTCCTTTACCATATAAGGGCTCCAGTTATTAAAAAGTTGTAACCTTCCCACCTTTACATCCTTCTCCTGAATATAGATCCAGGTGTCCTTCAGCTCAAGTGCTTTCCATTCGCCAGTTTTCTTGTCCTGAAAGGACAATTTCTTTAACAAAATACCTACTGTAATAAAATCCCGGTATTGGAGGCCCGCCGCAACTTCCTTCACATCTTCAGGTATGGTGCCGTCTAGGCCTCCTATCAGTTCCTGGACTGGCATTGTCGAAAAGAAATAATCGCCTTCCAGGTAACTGGTTTCACCGGTTATATTGTTGATTGCTGCTATAGCAGTTACTTGATCCCCAGAATCTGACGTGTATATCCTTTTTACATCATGATGCATCATAATCTTACCACCCATGGCCTCTACCTGCCTTGCCACTTCCTCCCACAATTGACCTGGACCAAATTTTGGGTACAGAAACTGTTCTATCAGGCTGGTCTCGGTATCCTTCTGAGTGATGTCACCCTTAGTTTTATTTTTCCGTTTTGTAGCCGTTTGAATCGCATGCTGGATAGCTTTGCTGATAGAGACACCCTTAATGCGTTGGGCTCCCCACTCTGCAGATATCTCATGGCAAGGAATGCCCCATACTTTCTCAGTATAATCCCTGAAAAACAACATATATAAAACCTTCCCAAACCTGTTAACCATAAAATCTTCCAGATTACTTTCTGGCTTACGGGGAAACAGCTGCGCCTTCAGATAGGAGAACATGATTAAAATCGTCGTCCAAAACCCCAATTTGGTAAGGGTATCAATCGATAGCTGGATGGGATAGGTAAAGAATTTTCTCAGAAAATAAATGCGTGATAACCGTTGCCGAACAAGCATAACTTTGTCATTGTCCTCTCCCGCCCTTTCATCTGACTTAATGGAACCGGTAATTATATTACGTGATTTGTTCTGATAACTGATATTGAGTAGATCCTGGCTATCCGATTCAACCGGTAAAATTTTAAACCACCAGTCCATTACCCGATCTGACTTGGAAAAGAAACGATGCCCGCCAATGTCGATACGGTTACCTTTATAATTGACAGTTTTTGATATCCCGCCAATATCACCGCTCTTCTCCAATATAATGGGGGTAACATCCGTTCTTTTTAATAATTCATATGCTGCGGTAAGACCGGCGGGACCGGCCCCAATAATGATGGCTGTTTTCTTCATAACAGACTACTTTTGAGGGAAAGGAATTATTTTAATTTTCAAGAATCACCCAACACGGGAAATGATAGTTTATCTGGTTTAAGCCACCTGGCTAGAAAATAAGTTATGCCTATATTTCCAGTCATAAAATCCGGTGTTGCTCTGAAATGATCCGTTAGCCAGTAATATGTATTTTCTTCCGATTTTTTCCTCAGATGATAAAGGGAACCTGCAATCCAATCTGCCCTTGTCTTCCATTCTTCACTTTCCAGAACTTGGTAGGCCTCTAAATATACCTCACCTAATCCGGCAATACCCGACGCCTGACTTGTGTTCCGATATATGACCTCCGATTTATGACTTTTCAGGGCGCTCTCACAAATCTGTCTGTAAACCGGCTTTCTGAAAATCTGGTATGCCTTTAAAAAGGTCAGTGCGATTCCGGCAATACCGTTATTAAACCAGGGATCAACCTCTTTTCTTTTTGAATCGGTATACCAGAAAATACTTTGGCCCCTTTTGCCCGACTGCCTTTGGAGCCATTCCAGCCCACGTGTGGCCGCTGTCAACGCTTTCTCTTCTGCATAAAATCTGCCGAAGCAAAGAAGGAAATAGACGATTCCACTTACACCGGTTACAATTCCGGTCTCTATTCTTCTATCGACTGCTGTTTCCCAGCTTCCATCCCTGGACTGATGGGTTAACAGCTGGTCCACGATATTACCAAGTTGCTGTTTTAAAAAATTTGACGGTAGAAAACTTGTACATTGTAACAACCCGATACCTGCGCCGGCAATTCCCGCAGAAAGGTTTAAATTCTTTGAACTTTCATGAAAACATGCTTCCATCAGGGCTAGGTTTCCATCGTTCTTTTCAAAATATCCGCAGGATATTCCTGATGCAAGCAAGACCCCTAGCCCACCCTTGCCGTTATACAGACCGGGAGACATCTCCTGCAACCTGCCAAAACCTTCCCGCTGCAAATATTCCAAGTTTGCACCTGCACGTTGCTTTAAAATCTCCGAACATTGGTAGCCTGCTTCCTTTAGTCGGAACAATCCATAAAATACTCCCGCCGTACCATTGTACAAGTCTGGTAGGTGCCCATATAATGCATTTTGTTCGCTGACCTTGGAAAACCACAACCCATGTTTATCGGTTAGGTGGATGCTCGATAGTGAGGCAATGGTCAAATCAACGAGAGAATTTGCTTCCTTACGATTGAGGACCTGACTTTCAGAGATTATTTCAGGTCTGGTTTTATCGTGAGTATGCTCCTGTATATTTTTCAACCTCTCCTGTACCGTTTCCAGCTCCGGGCGAAGCGCTGGATCAGATTTCATACAGGCACTGATTAAATCTGCTATATCCCGGTCTTTAATAAAGTGATACAAGCTATCGCATAAATCCTTGCCGGAAGACGCCTCGAAATCCTTTGGTAACAGTCCTGTGAAAATCACAATCATCAGCCCCCCTAGGCCGTAAATATCCTCCTTGATCGTAGGCTTGGAACATTTTTGCTGCTCAGGGGACATATATCCCATCGTTCCTAATGAAAAAGGAGGATAGGGCTCATTAGTTATAAGAGAGTAACACAGCTCAAGGTCAATCATCTTTACGGTGCCGTTCTTTAGGATTAGAAAATTGGATGCTGTTATATCCCTATGAACTATATTATAACTGTGTAGAACAGAGATGATACGTATGATCTTCATGAGATAATCGGTGAGCAACCTGCGAGTTTCAGCGTTCAGACCTGTCCAGTTGGAACCATCGTAGATTATTTGCACTTTGTCTTCCAGTGCAACACTATCAATAAATTCCATAACGAAATAGGCATCGCCTTCGTCGTAAAAAAAATCTATAATATTGGGCAGCGGAAGGAACGATCCTAATTCCTGGTGCAGCTTCAGCTGCCATTTCAACCGGTCCTGTATATCTCTTCCGTGCTCGTCTGAACACATATACTGTTTTCCCTCCTTGATTATGCAAGGACTGAAACTAAGCCAAGATTTGACGTATACGGCCCTATATACGTTTCCTCGGAAATCGTCTTTTATCAGGTTTGCAAATTTGATACGCTTTTTATATAATCGCCTTGCGGAAATATCAGAAATCTTAAGGATAGGGCTAAATGGCCAGGTCAAACCACTGGAGGTATTCAGCATACGGGGATTTTTCTTGCAGGTCTCGTAGAGTTTAACGATATAATCTTCCCCATCAATATATTCATGAAAATGTCCGTAGCTTGTGAAGACCGGGCCAGATAGCCTAATACCATCGAGTATGGCGGGGCCTTTATAATCGGCCGTAACAGCAATTAGAACGTTAGCCAATTCCAGGGCTTCGTTATCGCCTTTAGGATATATACAGACTACCCTATTTAGGTATTCAGGCCCGTATTTACCATCCAATAGCCCCTCTGCGGCACGCATATCTCTGGCAATCCTAAAATATACTCCGGCCTTCTTCAGCACAGGAATTATCTTTTCGACTAATGCTGAAACCTGTGTTAGAATAACAGAAACATACAATTTCCAGCCATGGCCGGTCAGCGGCTCACCGATTTCTAAGTAAAAACTGTCCAATTTATAATCCAGTCCATTTTCTTTAATGATCTCGGTAAAATCAGCGGTCATCGTGGCAACAACTTCGTTATGCATGATAGTCGTTTAAATGATTGTTTATTTTCCTGAAGATTATCAAAAGGTAATTCCTATGGAAAGTGAAAGTTGGGACATGGAACTCCCATCAATAAATGATGGACAGATGTGAGCCCATAGAATATGTGGAATTACAAAGTACAATAATCTGGCTGTTAGTGAGAGCTTACGATTTAAACAGTCGTATATCAACCCAGATGGTAAGTATCCATTGGTTCGATGAGCAGTCACCAATTATTGCTTTAAACTATATTAAAGAAGATTCTATCCGTAAACAAAGGTTACAGTTGACATGGTTCAATGGCATTATGAGGGTTCGTAATTATCCATTCCGGTCTATCTGGTTAACTGGGAATGACCAATTCTTTGCTATTTAACCGATCGTTGTTAAACCAAAGCTAAACTATCTAACTGCAATTTACATGCAGTAATAATTTTTTTTAAAACTTTTAAAAAATTCCTGTTCGAGTCGATATAACCAAGTCCTGCGACTGCAATACTGCAGCAGGGAAAACATTGAACTTAGAATACCTGAACATATTCCCTCAAAATGAAACTGTTTATCTTACTTATCATTATTACATTATGCACTATTGCTTCTCGCGCTCAGGGAATTAAAGAGATAATTATTACTGGAACAGTAATCGATAAAGAAACCAAGGAACTGCTACCCAAAACGACCATCACGATACTAAACCTACCCGACTCGATTGTCATAGCAACGTTTCAGACAAATAATCAAGGGCAATTTAGTATTACTATAGGAAGTGATAAGGCCCTATTGCTATCATTTCGATACATCGGCTACCGATCATTAAGCAAGGAACTAAAAACTCAATCTGAAAACAGGAAACAAAACCTTCACATTATTGAGCTTCAAAAAACAGGACTTACTTTATCTGTGGTTGAAATCAAAAGTCCTATAATCGTTAAAAAAGACACGATAGAATTTGATGCCAGCTATTTCAATACCAGAGATAAAGCAGCGGTAGAAGAATTATTGAGAAAACTCCCAGGAATCACTGTTGACAGAACAGGCAAGATAATAGCCCAGGGAGAATCGGTTAGAAAAATCCTGATCGATGGAAAGCCATTCTTTCTGGATGACCCAAGCCTTGCCACCAAAAACCTAACTGCTGACCTTATTTCAAAAGTGCAGGTAATTGATCAAAAATCAGATGAGTCACAATTTACCGGAATTGATGATGGAAAGAGAGAAAAGGTAATCAACCTGACTATCAAAGAGGAAAAAAGAAACAAAATTAACGGAAATATATCTGCCGCTTTAGGCACTGACAATCGCTTTACCAGCAACGCCAACATCAATCGCTTTGGCAAAGGTGAGCAGATGTCACTTATTGCAAAATCCAACAACACCAACAATTATCCAGACAACAGGACAAGTGAAAGTCCGCCTGGTTTAAATACCATCTCCAATGCCGGCATAAATTACAACAAGGATATAGGGAACAAAATTTCACTTAATACAAGTTATATAGTCGATGAAAACAAGAACACTAACACCATACAAACTTTTAGACAAAACTTTCTGGAGGACGGTACATGGACATATGATCAGTATGCAGAATCTCGCAACAGGACGTTTGCGAATAGATTCCAGCTGGAAGCCAAATATAAAATTGACTCCATCCAGGAACTTGAATTCGCTACTAACGGATTCCTTAATAGCATCAATAACCGCAGTACAAATATATCAGAATCCAGGAACCAGCTAGACCAGTTGATAAACAATGGACATCAGAATTATCATACATCTGGCAGAACCTCTAACATATTCTCCTCTTTTTCTTACCGGCGAAAGTTAAGAAAACCTGGTCGTGCCCTTTCAACCGCAGTCAGTTTTGGCATTACAAATGGAAATAATCATAGCTTCAATAATTCAATAAATACCTATCATAAACAGGGCGGTGAAATTACTTCCGATAGTTTAGATCAACGGAATATATTGAAATCAAAAGAAAAGTTCCTGCAATATTCATTTGCCCTTACTGAATCACTGCTAAAATCCAGTAATCTGAGGTTTTCTTACATTTTTACCCGGTATGACAATTCCCCTTCTAAAGAAACAAGCGACTATAATTACCTGGTTAAAGACTATACCAATTCCAACGATAGCCTGAGCAATAACTTTAATAACCTTTCCAGTTTCCATGTATTTGCCTTAAAGGTCAGGACCCAAAAGCCGAAGTACGATTACGGACTTGGCATAACCTATTTATATAACGGCATGAAAAACGCCAATTATACCAGGAAGACAAAACTCGATAAGGATTATAAGATCCTTTTCCCTTCAGCTTCCATCAACTTCCCCTTTTCAGGAGGCCGAAACCTGCGTTTTGATTATTCGGTAAATATACAGCAACCCACCATCCAAGAACTTCAACCGGTTCCCGACAATGCCAATCCCTTATACATTCTGGAAGGAAATCCCGACCTAAAGCCTGCACGTACAGACAAGCTGAACGCCAGTTATTCTTTAATAAACCCACAGACTATGCGCAGTTTATCCTTTAAAATCACTGCGGATCTATATTCCAATAGAATAACTTATTCCAATTACTTCGACTCACTAGGCAGGCAGATTAGTCGCCCCCAGAACGTCAACGGCGCTTGGAATATCAACTCAGGGCTAGATCAAAGCTTTCAGATAAAATTCATGAATGCAAAAGTAAGTTCCAGTACTGCGGTAGGTTACCTTAGAAGTGTGAACTTAATTAACGGCAAAACAGGTTACACCAATAATCTCACTGCAGGCCAAATGTTGGCATTTAATGGAGATGCAGGCAAAGTTATGACCTTGGGGCTGGACTTGGGCATACAGTTCAATAATCTTACCTACTCTCTGCAGGATGAAAGTAACAGGAATTTTTCATACACTGTTACGTTGAACACAACTTTTCACTTACCCTATGGTATATCACTGGATATTTATGGTGATTACAGACAGCTCACTGGGCTCTCAGCAGGTTACAATGCGGATTTTCTTCTGCTTAACGCGGGTATATCTAAATCTTTACTTAAATCAAAAAAAGCATTGATCAAACTTTCAGGCTATGACCTTCTTGACCAGAATCTAAGCGTTGTAAGAAGTGTTGGGGAGGGCTACATTGAAGATTTAAGAACTTCTGTCCTTCAGCGTTTTTTTCTGCTGAATTTTACTTATTTTTTCTAACCTAGAACCATCGGACTATTGGGCGAAATAAAAGTCATTCTTTTGCATTTCACTACAGTTACAGGGGAAACCTTTTTTTATCTTTTAATAGTTCAAACACTGTGGCAATATTAACATTCTTTACTTTCTCATTATCCATTAAAATTCCTAATTGCTGATCTTCAAATTGGGATTTAAATTGTCCCGGTGTAATATTTTCTACTCTTTTAAATGCCGCGATAAAACCGGATTTATCGGAAAATCCAACCTCGTCAGCTATGTCATCAATACTCCAGGTACCTGATTTTAATAAAAGTTTAGCCTTATCCATACAAGCTCTTCTTACAAACGAAGCAAAACTGAGGTGATGTACTTCGCTGAATCCCCTTTTTAAACTACTGATACTCATTCCATGTTTTCTTCCAAAGTACCTAATCCTACAGTTTTTAATGTGCGGATTTCTGCGGATCTCATCTGCTATTATGGTAAATTTTTCTTGCCTTGAATGTTCCATCTCTCAAAGTTTCATCCACTTCCGAATTTTCCAGGCATATTCCTAATAACATCCTCAAGCGCTACAAATTCTGCTTTGCCTGATATAATTAGATCCCAAGCTCTGTCAAACGACTTTATATCTTCCTTTTCTTCGTCGGCCATTAGTTCTGCATCTTCTGGAGAGACTACAGGTAACTTCACTAATTCCTCTTCTATATTACTTTTCAGTTTCATACGGGCGTCCGAGAACGTTTTAAATCTCTTTTTGCTTCTGGGCTCCTGAATGTATAAATGTATTACCCGTGTAACACCCTCTTGGAACTGAAATATATTTTCCCCAGGACTTACGCTGAAAAACCTGGCATTTTCCGCCCGAACCTTTATTTCAACACCTGGACGCACACCTACAACAAAATCGTTTATCAACGCTGTCATAAATGCGTAATGAATGCTATTTGGAATAATATGGATAGAGCAGGACCTTTCCAGCCTTGAAACAAAATTCCATACAGGCTTTTCTCCTGACCAGGTGGTCTGCAGCAGCAAACAGCCTAAAGCACCTTTCAATAGAATGGAGTTGCACCCTACTACCGCACCTGCTTGAATTATCGGTTCTGAAAGATATTTCAACCATTGTAGGTTAAACTGGAAACCAACTGTTTTTTCTTCAAAAGCTCTCCCCTCTTCCTGATTCCGGATGGCGAGCGCAAAAAGATGAACCACTTCATATTTGAAAGGACTATTGTCATCCATACTGCCCTGCAGCGTGTATTGATATAAAGAGTTTACGATTTGATGTATTTCATTACTTATACTTCCAGAGAAAGGGCTTCTCCCATCCATTTTTGATATGATCTGCTTCCGGTGTATTGACCAATAGTTGTACAGATATGGTTTTAACAGGTCCATAGCTGCTGAAGCAATATAAAGCTCTACAACAGTGTAATTACCTCTTGTAAATTTTATCTTCTCGCCATTGGTTTTCATGGCTACAACATGGTATTGCCCCTGTTCTAATTCAATGGTTCGTTTGGAGGATACATGGTAACGGTTGCTACCTTGGTATTGCACACGAAAGCAAACGGCTAATCTGTTCAATTTATATAGCAGCGTGACTTGCTCAGCCTCGATACTGTACGAACAAAAGCGCACTAAAACCCCATCTTTAGTAAGAACCTCTAGGCTGCTCATGTTCCATCCATCACCTTTTATTTCCTTTGAGATAATAAGCGGTTTCCCGCAAGTAAGTTCCTGGGGAAGAACGATGTCAAAATGGTGAGGGACCACATTTTGATCTGCAACAGTAACGTGCAATAACATTTTATCCCGGTCAGTATAATAATGATCCATAGGACACATTTCAAGGGAATTACAAATTTGTGTCTTAATAAAGTTAAGAGATTTGGGTGCTATACCTTCGCAGTAATTTAACTAATATGGATAAATTGAGGTAGATATCTGAATGACTCGAAGTATGCTCCTCCTAGAGGATATGTGTAGGTATTACTATTAGCAAAAAATCACATTCTTCCCTCAGCCACTTAATTTGCTAGTGCTTCGACTCTGCGCTCTGTTGGAATAATGGGCTGTGTGTCATCCATCTTCGCATCCGTACAAGTTGTAACCTCGTATTTAGGGGGTTACTTTCTTCTCGCATGCTTATGAAATAAAGAAGATATCGCGCGAACCAGCGATCAAACGTCGATACATCTCTACCGGTAAAAACAGCAGCAAGTTTTTTACGCCCATCTCCGCTGTAACTATAAAGATCTGCAATTCCTATAGAATGTTTATCAGCAAAATGGGGTAAATACTTCAAATAGTTTGGTGAAATGCAATCTTGAAGTCTCAACGTGTTTCCACCATTCCTATTCCTGCTTATCCTCCAATTACGATCTGCAGCATATTCATAGAACATGGTGAAAATAAAAACTGAAATAGGAAACCAAACACTCATTTCGCTAAACCTCCTTTTTAAGTCTTGTAGATAAGCTTTTCTGAACATAATAGTAAAGATTCAGTCATTAGTCTGTCAACAGGAACCTTTCAAACAATAAAATTCAGTTTAATAGATAAACAATCCAATGAATAGTAAGCCCGCCTTACACAGGGATCGGCATCAACCCCCGTAAAAAGGTAAGCCTCTCCCCGTGCGCTCTTAGACGGACGTTAAAATTATTATCATTGAGATGCCACCATTAGCTATAAAACGTGTAAAAATGAAAAGTGTACTATAATCCTAAAATATATTTGTTTTTTTAATGATTAGACAATGACAGGGAATCATTCAGCTAGTCAGTATGAATTTAGATGCTACTTTTGTTAACCCAAATCGGACTTTAATACCATACAATAAGAAATTTGCAAAATCGAAAAAATAGCTTTATTTCGCAACGCGTTACGTCCTATCAACCTATTTATTTTAAAATTCTTTTATTCCAACGTATTTGTGTTTCTAAATTTTCTACTATGGAAAATATATTACTGAAAAAAGGGATTAAGGTTGTAACCACCATGGATGATACCACCCGTTTGAGGTTTTTCTTTACCGATAAAATGTTAGCTACTAAAACTTTTATTGTTGTAGAAGACGATACGGTTTTAACAACACTTGATAGCGATTTCCTTTTTGAAGAGATTCCTGAAGAAGAGACCTCGGAAGGTGAGATGACAGGATTATCCCTGAAAGAATTCTTAGAAGACAGAAAGGAGGAAGAACCCGTTAAGGATGATTTGATAAATGAAATAAGTGTAACATTGATTACCGCTAATAGGTTATTTGCCAATGAATTTGCTCTTTACTACAATGGCCTTATAAATGACGTTAGACCGGTTGCTTTTCCCTTAGTTCTGTATCGGCTCATACTTGACGCCGTCGAGCTAATTGATAGCGCCGACCCTCTATCTCTTCAGGCTACATACAGTCAGATTTCGACTGGTTGCATGAATACTCAGATCGTTGGAGATCTCGATTCTAGGAAGCAAATACAGAAGCATGTAGAGGAGCGAATAGAAATGGCTTTAAACTTAATTAAGGAACAAAATCCCGATGTCGGGAAGGCAGATAGGTAATGCAACATAATTCTTGTGTCACCTGACAAAAAGTGTTTTTTTTGGAAAGCATCATAAAAAGAGCCGAAATAAGGTGGTTTCAGATTTACCTATTACCGTAAATAGACTAACTCACCTTTCAATAGCCATTCTAATGCTCATGTTTCATTGATTGTTCTATTAATTCAATCGCTTTGCCAGCTTCGGCATCCTGTCCATTCATGATGCCCTGTAAAGAAAAATTGACCGTGTAATCAGGTAATGTTCCTCTCCCTACATTAACTGTTGGCTTTACAGCTAGGTAATACGCCTGTAGAGGGACAGTCACTAAAAGGCCGGTATTTGATATCGGCTCTTCGGGTAACATACCACTGTTGTTGCCCTGATAGCCTCCCCCCGTTTCCTGGCCTATAAAAATAGATTTTCGGTTATGAGCTAATATGGCTGTTACATTTGCACAAGAGGACATGCAGAAGCCATTGATCAAAATATAGGATTTTCCTTTGTAATTATTTTTGGCATTCTTCACCACCGCAAATGTGTTCAGGTCCTTCACCCTTCCGTCCTGCCAATACCAAAGGCTGTCCTTTTGTACAGGCTTCTTATAGAAAATTCGATAAATGCCTTTTATTTGCTTCGCTATTTCTTTGGTTACCAACGTCTTGTCTCCGTAATGAAAGGACTGATCAAAAAAATGACTCGTGAAATAAACGGCGTTGGGGTCCGAACCGCCTGTATTATCGCGCAAGTCAACGACCAAGTGCTTAATCTTTTGCTCACCGAGCGCTGTAAAAGCTTGATCAATGAATTTCCTGAAATTTTGACCTGCCCTTTTAATGTCAGTCTTGGCAAAGGAGTGAATGGCGAGAAAACCGATATTGTTCTCGATCCGGAAATCTAAAACTTTTTCCCGCACAGGTTCTTTCAGAAACCAGTTACCCGCCAGTTCGGGAAATTTCCTCCCTTTTAAGGCAATCTTAAATATTTTGGAATTGCGCTTTACAACAAGATCAAAATGTTCAGTGACATTAATAGCGTTCCTATACCACAAAGGGAACTGCAGATACATCGCCCTATACTTTAAGCTCCTGTTAAATCCATCAGAAGGAATAACCGCTATTAATTGATTTATTATCTCCGGGATTGGACGTTCATTGATACTTAATAATTCATCGCCCTCCAAGAGATCAGTGTCCGCAGAAAGGTTTCGTACAATAAAAGCTCGGGCTCCGGCAACATATACCTGCAAGGGTAATAAATTGGGATAACTGTTCAATTCTTCCGACTGACTATCAGATAGTCTTAAATCGGTATGGAGGCATTTTGTTTTCGTGGTTATCATTTTGAGCTTACGGTATAGCTCAATCAGGGTAATAGAATCATTCACTGATTCTTTTATGGAGTCCGTAAACCTGGAAAACTCTTCTTTACTATTATATCTGTATATCCCAGGGTGGGATTTCTTTAGTTCCCCTACCAGGTCATCAATGAGCAGGAATGCAGAATCGATCGGATATTTTTTGCGGAGGGACTTAGGAAGTATTTCATCTGCAGAAGCACTGATGGTTAATGAGGTAAGCATAATGAGGGTTATAATCTTTTTCATGTTATAAAAATAACTCTTGTACTCAAAATATTTGTAGCTGAAATAGTTAAAATGAGTTAAATAATTCAGGCTTAATTATATACTGGACTTTTCGGATTGAAGAGAATTTCTTTGCAAATTTTCGTATCGCTGCCCTCATGTGGCACTGGTAGAAATATTTTCGAAGGGGTGGATCAGGGCATAGTCTCCTGAAAAAAACCATAAAATTGTAGATAAGCTTTTAACATCTCCTATGATAAAAGTATCTTTAGGGTAGAAATATTCTAATTGAAAAATGTGGCAAACAATGGACTAAAATTACCAAAAAACTTAAATAGAAAAAGAGCAATAGAAAATGGAAAAATCTGAGAAATTTTGGGACAGAAGCGCAAGTAGGTATGATAAGGAGGAAATGAAGGATAGAAATGTACGGATGAAGATCCTTGAAAAAATTGAAAAGTTCCTAGCAAAGCAGGACGCTGTTTTAGATTATGGATGCGCGACCGGAATAATTGCTGGTGAAATTGCCAGCTCTGTAAATTCAGTATTGGGCATTGATATATCCTCTAATATGATCCAAATAGCTCAGAGAAAATCTAGTGAGCACAAAATTCGGAATGTACGTTATCTGCAGGCTACAATATTTGACGCTGGTCTTACTGCGGGGAGCTTCGATTTAGTCCTCGGCATTTATTTGCTACATCTATTAGATGATATGCCCAGAGTACTGAGCAGAGTGCATGAGCTGTTAAAGCCCGGTGGGGTGTTCATTTCTGTAACACCATGCTTAAGTAAATATTCATTTACAGGAATAGCTTTGTCATTTGCTAACAAAATTGGATTAATTCCACATCTTAATTTGTTGAAGTTCGCTGAACTGGAAACGGAAATTAACAAAGCAGATTTTAAAATTATCGAAACTGAATGCATAAAAACAAGCGGCCAGCAACAATTTATTGCCTCTAGGAAATGAAGATATCCTCCCGGTGGACTTTTGTGTATATCAAATTCTAACTTTCTTCTGGGAATTTTTTTATTTTTCCTTTACCAGTAGTACAAATTAGTAAATGTACTGTATTAAATAGGAGACTCAACGTTAAAATTAAAATTATTAAAGCGGCAAAACGCTAACAGCCGAAACCCCAGAATATTTATCTCTTAACAATATTTAAACTTTTGTGCAACCATTTTTTTTAACCCGAAGTATAGATAGAAAAGGCAGGGCTGCTACTGGTGTAGTAGCCTCCGCTTTTTATGCTAGTTTTCTATTAATTTGGAGATAGCTATGGACAGAAAATGAAAGCGCTCAGTTCAGTAACTCTTTATCTTTCATAATCTTTCAAGGATAACCCGTCCTGTCTCTAATATTATCGCCTGGTCTGCCCATCTTTAGCATCATCCCCCACTCTCTGATTTCTACCACTTCGTCCTCCCCTGCACAATTGGCTCCCTGTTTAGTCTGAACTCTCCCTTTCTTTTTCACTAGCCTATAAATTCTTATCCGCAGAAAGTTTGATAGGCGCAATCTCCATATTTTTAATTTTAACATGTGTATGGTGGAATTTTGACGGTTAGCCGCCTGACACAAGGATCAGCTCAGACCCTCGCTTATAAAAGTCCGGCTTCTCCCTGTGTTGACTAGACGGGTTAATATACATCAATTGGGGCGAAGGCCCCCGGCAATTAAATCGCACAGGAGGGAAAAACGTACTAGTCACCTTTAGAATTTTTTCAATTTTAATAAAACTCTTTTGGGAAATCGATTGCTGCATAGTACGATTCGTCCGGTTATGCGTTATAGCAGTAGTCCTTACCTAAAGCATGGCAAGGTATATATAATCTTTTTAAGTAATTGAAATCCTCTATGAAGTCTGTACATCTTCTTTTATTGTGCCTACCAATCCTATGTTTTTCATGCACCCAAATTATCGGAACCAATACTTCCGATGCCAAGCTTATTTCAAAAGCAAAAGATTATGTTCTCGGGACTTTGTTCAAGGCGAATAATCCACATCCATTGAGGGAAAGCATTAATCTCACGGTATCAAACATTGATTGGGATAGTGCCGTGGTTCGAAATCTGGGTTTCGGCACCGTTGTCGCCGTGCCGGTCATCATACATACCAGTTGCAGAATGGCCCAAGAAAAACACCCATTTCTAAATGCAAAAAAAAATGCCCTTTTAGTCATTAAGGAAAATTATATAGGAAAAATGAAGGCTGAGCTGATGGTGGAAACATCAGAAAGTCCGTCTCTAACTGAAAAATCAAAAGGTAGCTTATTTTTTACTGACTCGTTTGGCAATATAAAAAGAGCCTATAACATTGGCGCCGACAATAACCTGGAGCCTTTAAGAGTAAATGATCTTTTGTCCTCTGCTTCACTTAGTCATTTACCCGATTACTATTCTGAATCTTACTCCTGGTAATAGCAATTTATAAATCCCTAAACAAAATCTTTATGAAACGTTTCCTACTATTTTTAACAATACTACTTCTCTTCCTTGCCTGCAGGAGCGCCAGAGAAATGAGCGGAAATAGCGATCTGGGTTGTACCTACCAACTGCAGCGCTTAAAAGCCACCTCATCGGATAGCGCCTTAATTTTCGGCAAAATATTACTACTAAAAGACCCTTCCGATACCGACAACTTTGAAAAAGTGGTCAGAATCGATGACCAGGTGTTCAAAACCAATATCTATGGCGTATACAGGATCAAGCTTGCCCCAGGAATTTACCATATTACGGGTGTTGCTATGTCATACAATCCTATGGAAATTCCCAATGTACACCTTCAACAAGGGGATAGTATAAAGATCAATTTTGCAATAACAGCAAACACGGAGCCCTTACACGATTGATCAGTCTTTACACTTATTCATAATATACAATGGCCGGATCTCAAAACAGGTCCGGCCTATTTTTCCAGGATACCAGCGACACTTCTTATTCTCTTATTAGGAAAGAGATAACGGTTTATTTTTTAACACGTTAAGCCTGTCAAATTCATTGGGAAACCTTATATTTAACCAGTTTAATGGAACAGCCAAATGTTTATCAAATATGTTCAATATTCCGTGGTTACAGGGCGCAGGACGGATTTCAAATTTGCCCGTAACCTTGGTCATGCCGATAATCTTGTACAGGAGTTGATCGCGGACGAGCTTCCCGGTAAAAAAATGCTGGAAATATCGTTGGTAGATGAAAAACAGACCCACACTCTTAAAATTTATGATCTCAATGATCTGCGTATCGTAAGAGATGAAAGTATCAAAAAGGCAAAAATTATCAGAAAAATGAAACGCGGCTATTAAAATCTATGACCACATTTTTTACCCCCGATCTCACTATACCTGGATGTCTATCTCCTACTTTTAATATGCCCATCGACTTTAGAAAGTAGAGCTATTACTTTTACTATTCTCGCGTTTATATCAGTCTCCTCCCCATCAATTTTGCCACTAGATTGATGCTCTTCAAGATAGCTCCTTAATTGACCAGGTGAAATACGATATATTCTTTTAAATGCTGCCATAAACCCTGCTTTGCTATTAGAAAATCCAAGTTCTCTGGATATTTCACTTATTTTCATATTGGTGGTCAATAACAGTTTTACCGCTTTTGTCATACACTGGTCCCTTACATACATAGCGAAGGTTACTCCATAGTATTCCTTAAATGAGCTTTGAATTGTAGCCTGACTGACACGATACTTCTTGCAGAAATATTTGATAGAACAGTTAATGATATGAGGATTTTTTTGGATTTCATCACGGATATAATAAATAGTAAAAATACTAGTCGAAGCCATGCCACGGGGATTTTCGGGATAAGAGAAATTGTTCTCCTAAATATATAAAATATGCCCGAACTTTTTTAAAGTCCGGGCAATTCAGTACTGCGGAAATTCAATACAAGCTAGGAGTAATCGTGCAAGCTACAACAGATGACTATTCTGTCCTACTTTGTTGATACTTAAGGTAAACCTGTAGAAATAATCCGACGATACCTATGACAAGCCCTATGATACTATTTATTGCCAGTCTGTCTATCAATATTTCAATGATAGCGGCTATTAATACGGTAGTGAAAAGTAAAAAATAAAGTCCATTTCTCATATATATGACGGTTTTAAGATTACTTGGCTATTATTCAATATGTTTAAGGGTTATTAGAATTGTTGCTTGGGGTAATCTATCCTTTAATATAATAGTATCCCAACTTATTCTGTAGTCTTCCAGTTTTGAATCGATGTAGAAAATTTTCATGGAATATTCTTTCCGAAGCGGATCATATACTGGAAAGCGAAATTCGGTGACTTTTAAACTTCCATCAGCTCCCACATTCCCCACGTCCACACCTAAATTCCATCCTTCCATCATTAACGGGATGGTAGACTTATTGCCTATCATTATTTTAATTGAATCGTTACGTTTTGCGCCTATAACATAAATATTTCCAATAAAGCCGGGGTATAGACTATCTGCAGCTGCCCCTGTCCTTTCATCTACCACGGAGACTACCTTGTATTTTTGGTTTCCGATAAGTCCGGTGATCCGGTCCTGTTCAGTTCCAAAATCTGGCGAACGGTATTCTGAAGTTACCATTGGATCTACACTTGCGGCAGTGGGTAGTTCAAATTTGCTACAGGCAGCTAGAAATGGGAGGAGTAAAATAAAATACTTCATGGTACAATTTAAGATGATACCATAATAACGAATGAAGTACCTAAAGGTACCATTTGATATCTTAATTTTTTGTCCTTTAGTATTGCTTATGCAGAGTGTATACACCTACCACTTCTTAATACGAAAGCCATAATACCTTCATGGCTGCAGGCATTATCATAACAGGTAGGAATAATAAAAATCAATCCTTACAGGAACTTCCAGAGTCCCCCAGGAACGATAATTACCTCAAAATCTTTACTTTTTTACATATAACAGCACATGCTAGGTATGCTTATTCAGCTGAGGTTCGGCTCTACGCTTTTCCCAGAATACTTACAACTCGGATCAAATTGGTGGGAAAAATCCCCTTCCCCACTGTCTTGATAACTAACTGAAATTTCTAGGAATTTACTTGGGGCTGAATTTCCATCTATAAGACGATCATATCTTTTAATCACCACAGCATCATACGGCATAAACTTATTGAATACTTTTAATACATTAGGTGATTGAAGGATATCATTAATTAAGAGATCGTTACCTTTTCTTTTTATAATAAAACATTCTTCAGATAGGTAGCCCATATCTTTCAGGGAATCTATTAGAAGATTGCACCTTCTTGATTGACTAAAAAAAAACAAGCGGAAAAAGTAAAACAGTTGTTTCATAACTAGATATTTTATGTTTACGTAATTTTTTAGATTGTGTACACTAATCCAAGCTGAGCCCCTAACCGCCAAAGATTAAATCTTTTGATCCTTTTATGTTAAACGTTTTTTTAATCTATTCAATCTGACATTTAGAAGCACCAGCCGTATATAATACAGGGATTATGGCAAAACGTACCATTCCCAAAAGAAATACTCTTTCAATTCAAAGCTAAATTTCCAGTTTAGATTTTGGAAGGAGATTGGTACTAATCTTGCTAGTGAATCATAACCCATTTACGAGCTATGATAAAATTGTTTACTTTGGCTTCCTCGATTAATCATCCATTGGCAACGGTAGATTTCATGAATAATACTGATCGTATTTTTGACTTTTTTATTCTTGACAAAGGTGAGGGCAAGTTTCTTGATTATACTACTCCAACAGCCATGGCACAAACGGGATATTCCAAAAGAAATATTCATAACTCAGATTATGTTAAAGCAACCATTGGTATCCCTATCTTTTCTGAACGATTTGTCGAAAGTATGGCGATTGAGTTGAAGGATGATTTACAGTTTTATAAATGTTTCATTAATTGCCAAGGTGAGCTCTTTACATTTTACCTGGGTAAGATCATTAAAAAAGCGGAAATAATCGATCTTGATAAGTCTGATTTTCGAAGTCTTACTGACGGTTCCAAACAGCTAGTCAGAGCTCGTTATAGCACTAAGCCATTAGATCAATTTCATATAGCCAGAGACTTCCATTATCAAACGAGAATTTATGTTTCAGATACTTTTGTTAAAATGATTCAATTCAAAGGATTGAGCATCGAATTTATACCTGCCTAATAAACCCTTATCTGTGAGATCTGGTATTAACCAGAGGGTTAGCCTATAATTTACACAGGGAGCCGGAGCCTGCAGAGGTTAGCAGGTTTCCTCTCATTTCATTCTCCTAAACAATTAATTGTCGAATCACTTGGTTGAAATTGATAATTTAAATCCCTAATTTCAGCGGAGTCAAAAATTAATAAAATGGATGGTTACATTAACTAGAAAAGAAGCCCTAGCGCTATTGTCCTTTCACTATCTGATTGGATTAAAAGAGGAAGAAAGGGAGCACGTATTATTGGATATGATAAGCGATTATGAAGAAAACCGAAGAGATACTCCGGAATATAATACTTATATTCTATCATATTATCACGAAGTAAATCTGGGCGTAAGGAACGAATACCTTGTCGAAGAAATTGTAAAGATAATCGGTGTTCAGGTGCAGATAGTGGGGCGAGAGGAAGAGTTAAACGGATGCCCGTGTTGTGGTTTTAAGACTTTGAAAACTCGGGGGGCTTATGAGATTTGCCGGTTATGCCATTGGGAAGACGACGGAAACAGAGGACAGGATGAATATAGCAGCGTCAATAGATCTACACTAACCAGTGCCCGAAAGTCATTTACAAATGAGCAGGATAAACATGAGGGAGACATACGCTTCCGCAAGTTTTTGGTCGACAAGTAGGATCACCGGTGAGCCGACGCGGTTGCCCGCTATACTATTATTTCGTGAGTAATTTGTTGTTGTCCTCTTGGCTGGCGACTTAGCATCGCAAAAGGGCTCCATATGGATAATTAAAATCATTAACTTTAGCAAGCTTGAATTAACACTCTATTAATTTCTATTTTGCCATGAAAAAATTCAAGTAAAGACGTAAAAAACCTATAACCTTTTATAATGGAACACAAAAATGATATCTTGATATCCCAATTGACGGTGAGGCTTTTTGATATTCAATCTGAGGAAGCTTGTGGTACAGGTGTAATTTATAAACCCTTAAACAATAAATATAGTATTTACATTTTCACCGCTGCTCATTGCTTGTTTAGGGAGCCAGAAACATTATCAGAGCCGATAACTAAAATCGGCATTGAGTTGTTTCAATCCAACACCAATAGCTATATCCGTATTGAACATTCCATAAACCATAGCCTAGTTAGTACCGATGTTGACAAGGATGTAGCCATTTTGATATTAAACAGAGATGAGATTGAGAAACAGCTTTCTACAATCCCAATTGTTCGCGTCACTAATACTAGGCAATCAGCCACGCAGTTCATTGTAAAAGGATTTCCTCTTGCAACGCAGGGTAAAGAACTAGATAGTATCAGCCCTACCTGGTCACAAGAAATGACAGGTGTCCGTAAGTTCCAGCTCAAATTGGATGCAGACTATGCTGATTGGGCAACCAAAGGTTTTTCCGGCAGTGGCATTTTCCTGCACACAAAGACAAATATCTATCTTTTTGGAATATTTGCGCGTATCAGGGTTGAGGGGGCCGGGAAAATTATTTATTGTCAATATATGGACACCATTAATGAATTACTCGAGATAAATTATTTACCACCAATATCCTTTTCATACCTGGCTGACCATGGTCTGTCTCCAGATTTTTTCACAAAACATATTGATCTTAAAATTGCCGACTTGGGGCCTCGCTTTAATCCCGATCTTAATTTTTCCCTTCCTATTGTACAGGAATTCCATACTATCACTCGGGATTCTCAGTTTAGGACCAAAACTACTAAGGTTATTGATACCTTTCTTTCGGCCCGCATCGATCTCTCGTCAAAAGAGGATAATGTCATACTAAAAGCTGAACAAGATTATATTGATTTTCAGAAGTGGGTTGAAGAATGGTACACTCTCCTGAAATGGGAACCAGAATGCAAAATAAACATTAAGCAATTGAATGACAAACTCGACTCCCTTAACACGGAGTTAGACACCATTCGGTTAGAGGTATATAAGAAACAAGGTGAACGACTACGAGAGATAAAGGAAAAAGGAGAAGAATACGATAAGTATCATCCACCATTTAGTGCCGCACTGAGCAGGTTAAACGACCTCTTTAAAAATTGCGATACTTTTTACACAGGACTTAATAGAATCGATTTCGACCTAACCAACAAGCCGATTTTTATAATCAAGGGAGAAGCAGGCTCAGGAAAATCACATTTACTTGGAGATATTGCGACAAGGTGGCAACATGATGGCAAACCAGTAATTCTCCTTCTCGGACAGCAATTTAAGAAGGAACAGTCTCTCTGGAATAACATTCTTTCCCAGCTAGACCTACATTGCACAAAAAATGAGTTTTTGGAATCATTGGAGAATATCGGCAAACAACTCAGCATGCGTGTACCCATGCTGATTGATGCATTGAATGAAGGTGGTGGAGCGGATGTTTGGTACCACCAGTTGGCCGGATTTGTAAAGGAAATTTCACAATATCCATATATTGCATTGGTACTGACCGTTAGAAGCACCTACTATAGTGCTATTATTCCTGAACAGATCCGTTCTGATCAAAGCATCAAAAAGTGGACACATCAAGGCTTCAAAGGAAATGAATATGCAGCACTTCGTTTGTTTTGTGAGCATTTTGGCCTTCAACAACCAAATTTTCCAATTCTTGCACCGGAATTTACGAACCCCCTCTTCTTACAATTGGTTTGTGCCGGAGTTAAAGAAAGCGGTCAGAAAGCTTTTCCTAAAGGCTTTCTGGGATTTTCTTCAATATTCGCACATTATCTCAAAGCGATAACAGCGAAGATCATTCCCAGGAGGCCTGAATACAAATATCGAACCAATTTTGTCAGTGATGCAATCTATAAAGTTGCAGAAAAGATCTTCTTACAGCCAGAAAACCGATATCTCCCCTTCAGTGAGGCAAATGACCTGTTCGATCAGGAATTTCCGAAGCTGCCTCACTTACTTGCAGATCTGATTGAAGAAAGTGTTTTTATCCAAAATATGTTCCGAGATTATAAAAGTCAAGAGGAGTATGATGGTTTATTCTTTGCATATGAAAGAATAGGTGATTATTATATGGCCAACGAACTTTTAAAGCCGTTTAAGAATATCGAAGATGTAATTCAGGCCTGTCAGGAAAAGCAAGTAATAGGACGTTTGGCGATGGAGTCCTACTGGCGAAACAATGGCATCCTCGAAGCACTGGCGGTACTTCTTCCTGAACAACACAATTTGGAGATCTTTGAGGCTTTTAACTGGTTATTTTCTAATAAGAAACGACGTGAAACGCATTTGGATGCGAATACACTCAATTCTATTCTGCTGGCTAGTTTTAAATGGCGTCGTCCAGAGTCGATTGAAAAAGAGAAAGTTGTAAAATGGCTTACAGGACCATTTTTTTTCTTTGAATATCACCAGGTTTTCAATACGTTCCTTGGAATCTCGACCTATCCAGGCAACCCTTTCAATGGTGACTATTTGCACGGCTTATTGTGGAACTATCCATTAGGTGAAAGGGATGCTCTTTGGCTTCAACATCTGTATTATTATACAGGACTTGACGATAATGGTGATCCGATGCCTATTGAACGCCTAATTGATTGGGCATGGCAAGAAAAAATATCATATGAAGTTGATCAAGAAACAGCAAGGCTGGCAGGTCAAACCTTAGCCTGGGTGCTTGCTTCTTCAGATAGGAATCTCCGTGACCGAACAACAAAGGCTATGGTTTGTCTACTTCAAGAACAACCACAAGCATTGATTTCCATATTAAAGGCGTTCGACAAAATTGATGATCTTTATATTGCAGAACGCCTGATGGCTGTAGCGATGGGTTGTGCGCTAAGAACTACTAAAAAGTCTTCATTATCCATAATTGCTAATTATGTGTATGACGAAATTTTTAACAAGCAAAATCCACCTGAACATATACTTTTGAGGGACTATGCCAGAAATATTGTTGAATATGCAGCCTACAGGAAAAGTGGCGATTCCTTTGATTTAAGAAAGGTACGTCCCCCATATAACAGCAAAATGCCCAATAAATTCCCAACCGAAACACAAATCAAAAAATTCCACAAGGCCGATCCTGTTAAAGGCACCGAGAAGGGTTATCAACGGGAATTCAACCAGATTCATTTTTCAGTCCTTAGCTGGGATTTTGGTCGATATATTGTTGATGCAGCTGTTGGTCATTTTGCACCTACAAGTTTTGTTATCGAAAATGAGATAAAAGCCTTTATCAAGAAGCTTTCGCCCTCATTGCGTAAAACTATTAAAGATTGGGAACGATTGACTGAACTAGAGAAAAGTCTTAAGGAGACGCCAACCAACCACCTGACAACAACCGGCAAAAAAATAAAAGCAGCTATAAAAATCTATTTAAAGACTAACAATTCAGCCTTAAAAGAAGGACTAAATGAGGAGCAATTTAAATATTTTAAGGAAACGGTAATACCGAACGTCAAGGCAAAAAATACTGGAACAACTGCAAATCTTCGTTCTTACCCTTCAGGTCCAATTAAAAGATGGATAGTGAGGCGTGCTCACGAGCTTGGTTACAAAGCTGATTTACATGGCTCCTATGATCGTCAAATCGATTCAAGAAGGCAATCAAGGTCATTCAAATTGGAACGAATTGGAAAAAAATACCAGTGGATTGCCTTCCATGAAATAATGGCCAAATTAACTGATAATTTTAAATTTGGCGATGGCTATGGTCAGGATAAAGAGTATAATTTTTATCAAGGACCTTGGGAAATGTATTTACGGGATATTGATCCGGTATTCATAACCAAAAATCCTGAGGAATCGGAAAATGAGGAAATCATATCATCACCACAACTGCCTAATGAATGGTGGCTTGATGTAAATTATCGCAATTGGGAAGAGGATGACCTTACCTGGTGCAGGAATGCAAATGATCTTCCAGATCCAGGCAAAATCATCCAATGTATGGATCATGCTGGAAATGAATGGCTATACCTTAGGCTTAATGTCAACTGGAAACCTCTTAAGTCTGTTGGCCAGGATAAATACAAATCCAGAAAGAAAGAAATCTGGTATCTGATACAGGGGTATCTAGTCACGCAGAAGGATAAAAAAAGAATCAGTAGTTGGCTATCGAAGAAATCCTTCAAAGGCCGCAATATACCCGAAAGCAGGTCACAGGTAAGTCTGTTTAACAGGGAACTTTATTGGTCCCCTATTTCTATTGCCTATAAGAAAGAATCCAGACTATGGATTGCCTGGGACGATAACGCTCCGGCAAAAAATAAGGTGATGGTTGCCACCGATCAAGCGCTTGGTGAAATAAGTGAGGATTCTTCCGGTGCCCATTTCTATTACGATATACCCTGTTCAACACTTTTCGAAGGGATGCACCTACAGTATGGTCAGAGGGATGGTGAGCTTATTGACAAAAACGGGAAGACCATAGTAAGCAACATAAATCCGCAAGGAACATTGATACGAAAAAATGAGCTCCTGGACTTCCTAGATAAAAATGACCTGGATATTGTCTGGATAATCCTGGGTGAAAAGCAGGTTTTTAATGCTTCTTTCTCCCGCCATGGAAACTATTTTGGAACAATAAGTGGTACCTACACTTACGAAAATGGTGGAGTTGAAGGAACATTTAAATTACTCGAAGATGAATAGTATGGAAATATTCTTTTATCAAGCGGGATGTGGCGATGCAGCAAGGATTCGGTACTTGGGGAATGATGGCAAATACCATAATATAATGATCGACTCGGGATATTCTCGTACTTATTCGGAAATTTTAACGGAGCAACTAAACGAAATAGAGCGAAAAAAGGAATGTATTGATGTTTGGATTATTTCCCATATACATGACGATCATATCGAAGGTGCGGTTGCATACATCAACAGTGTAAAGCGTGGTGAACGCAAAGACATCGTCGATACATGGTTTTACAACGCTCCTAGACAGCCAAAGCACAAAAACAGCAAAGGCAGAGACAACCTGATAAGCACACCAGCCAGCATTGATAATGGGGATAAATTAGCTGAATACCTCAATAGCATCGGAAAATTGAATACAACGGATATGACCACGGAATCGCCAAACATTAACCTGTATGGACTCTCATTAATAGTCCTCTCCCCAGATTCTCACAAATTGAGACGACTAAGAGAAAAATATCCACCTGGCTCCGGCAATAGACTGCAACGAATCGAAGATGAAATGACCAGTTTGGTTTCAGCAGCTAGGGGACATGATTATCATAAACCTCTGGAAGCCTTTGCACTAGACCAATGGATTGAAGACGATTCTGTCGAAAACGGAAGTAGCATCGCCTTTCTTATAAATTATAATGACAAAAACGTACTTTGGCTTGCTGATGCCCATCCCAGTTTGATCGTAGAAAGCTTAATAAAACTTGGATATAACAGAAAAAACAAACTGACCTGCGAATGGGTAAAGGTAACCCATCATGGCAGCAAGGGAAATAATAGCAATAAGTTATATGACATAGTAAACTGTTCCAATTATTTAATTAGTGCCAACGGAACTAACCGTCATTGCCTTCCTACCAAAGAGTGCTTGGCAAGGATTTTAAGAAATGAAAACAGACCCATGGAGACTGAATACAAATTGTACTTTACTTATGATGACACCATTCTGCGAAGAATTTTCGACGTTGACTCAACCATTGTATTTAAAAAATATAATTTCCACACTCTTTACCTAAATGGGCAGAAGTATCTAAAGACAACATTATAAAAATTTAACGTTATTAGGGGCTGTATAATATCTGGAATTTTTTTGCTGTTTAATAGGAGGCTGTCTTCTCTATAAAGAGGGCATTCATCGATGAACCACCCGTTTACCGTGCTGCCGCGCCACTCTATCGAACCAAAATACTGTCCATTTATTTCCATACGGAAATACAGCCGATCGGGCGAACCGTGTGATGGTTTACTGATCTTAACCGACTACCCATCGATTATGAATTCCAATTTGATCAATATAGGCATATGGACACAACATATCACGTACATAAAAGTTTATGAAAAATATACAACAGGCCTGCAGGCAAGCAATCTGCATCAGTGCTTTTAGCTTTATCTATGAATTATATACTAAAGGGAGGCCTTCCCCCCTTTAGTATAATAAGGTCTTTTATGAGGTCCGGCCAACAAATTTTTTTATAACCGGTTTTAGCTGATATGAGGGGACTGCCGATCCCTGACTTTTTTTCTCGCGGATTGCTTGTAGCTTTCGTTGAATCCCATCCTCAGTAAGGGATGTATCATAACAGCCATCCACCTGGAATAAATATCCAAAAGGCAAGGCTATATCGTAATTTTGTTGCCCTTTTGCGGCAGGAAATATTTCATGCCATGCGGCAGATTTGAGTACACCGATAGTTTTTGAAAAGGCATGCTGTAAAGTTGCCGGGCAACCGGAATCAAAAATAAGCGCATCGGATACCCGGGCATCTCTGACCTGTATAGTAACGATAGTAAATACTGATTTACAGGAAGAGTCTACATCGCGGGGGATAAATAGTTTTTTGGATATTTCTTTCAGTAATTTTTGTTCCTCGCTGCCTGTTTGTTGCTGTCCCAAAATTGAACAGCTGTAAAATACCATGCTAATAAAAAAAAGTAATACGCTCTTTTGCATATAATAATATTTAATTACAATGTGTTCCGGCACCGCCAGTCCTGTATTGACTGTTGGTATTTACTATTTGATTCGCTTTAGTAGGTGAGCTCCCCACCATTGACTGCCAGGATAGGGATTCGCGCAGTCCACCCCAGGCCAGAGCTTCAGCAGGGTCTGCAGTTATACCTGGGAAAGTTTCCATTAAGCCGTGCTGCATTTTACTGACGTAAAAGGCTGCCATCTCCATGTGTTGAAGGTAGTTCTGGTCCTTCAAAGGATTCCCCCTTACGTCCATATACGCGTGGACTACCTCATGCATAATGGTGGCCGCTATATATTCTTGGGCTGCGCCGGCCAGCACGTCGCTATTCAGTGCAATCTGAATGGTGTAGGAACCATCGGGGTTGCGCTGTGCTCTGGTATCGCCATCCAAATAATTCGGAAGGGGCTCATCATAAAACCGGACCAGGAACAGTTCACTGGTGCCGAACATGCCTGTGAGCACCTGGCTTATAAAATTGTTTAGCTGCCCGTTGTTAATCCTGCTTAGTACAGCAGAAAAACACGGATTAGAAAACTCATCGGTTACCTCTGAATCCGTTTGATCTCCGTTTTCATAATCTCCTTCCTGTGGAGAATCTATCGGTCCGCCGCCTCCGCCGCTGCCATTACCTCCCCCACCAACGGGATAAGAAGGCGGATTATAGGGTTCTTCCACTGGCACGTCAGGTCCGGGGTCCGGCTCTGTCGGCTCGGGATACACATCTACTGGTGGCAGGTTGTATCCGTCATCGTTATTGCCTGTCCACCCATCGGGAAGGCCTCCGTTATCGCCACCTCCGTCATCATTGCTCTCCTCGTTATCTATCCCGCCGGCCATCCTGGCGCCACTCGCCACTTTGGGAACCAGTCGGTATTTAACAGCTCCCTTCTCATAGCGCCACCCTTTCAGCAGCTCATTGCTAAGAGGTTCAAAATAATAAATATCCCCCGTAAAGTCACTGTTCTGGATATAATGGCGGATTCCGTGCGTCCCGCTTTCGGCCGTTATTTTGCCTGTCAGGTAAGTAGAATCGACCCGTACCTCAAGGATAGTGCTATGTACCTGCCCATCGGGCTGCAACTGGAATAGGATATCGCGGTAGCCAAACCGGATGGGATAGTTCTCTATCGCTACTTTTAAAATCCCGTTTTCGCCCTGGTTTGATAAAGAATAGCTTCTACCCCAGGAGGGCACGCCAATATAAGAACGGGCTCTTCTTTGGTTGCCCGCTGATTCCATTCGGTTTTCGAACCACTTTTTTGCCTGGTCGGCCGAAATTACCTGCTGTTGCCCGCCGGTCACCTCTTCGGGTTTTCTGATCTGGTCAGTTTTCCGGCAATAGGGGAATAGGCAAATACCTATCAGCAGTAGGAAAACAACTCGTTTGTTCATTGGTGAAAATTTGGATTAAGATAATTTGTAAACTTATGATTGGGTGTTGTACTTCAGAGCTGTTTTTGCACTAGGTGGTCATGTTTTGAGAACATTTTAGGGATAGATAATATTAAGATATAAATATAAACAGGCTTTTGGTAACAGGGGACATTAAAGGAAAATACCGGTATTTCCGGGGTGAAAACTGCGTAAACATGCGGTCGGGGTGTCTGCGGCGATGTAGGCCCAGCTGATTTTGTTCCTGTCTTATTGCCTATTATTACAGCTTTTCTGTTGCCGATAATTTAAACATATTTCTATCGGAAAAGGCTTTAACTATAACACTAAAGGAATTCCAAATATTAGCATCGTGGGGTACGGGCTCGACATTTTGATCCAGGGCGTTGTGGACTCGTGGGTTAATTTTTATATTTGGAAAAACTTAGACCCAATTTTCATGAAAACCACCGAAACCCTGGAAAAGCAGGTAGTTGAATTTCTTACATTACTCGCCATTCAGAAACGCGAGGAGATCAAAAATATCCAATCAATTATTGATCGGATTAGCCGAAAAGAAACCCAAGTTGGCAATAATGTTGATTCTACATTGTCGATCCTGAATATTATGCCTAAAGAACCTGAACGCAAATCAAAGAAAACGAAGCCAGTTTTGGGACCGATCAATAAATTCAATGAGCGGGATAAACTGGATAAAAAAATCGCCTATGCACTGACCAAGTTAGGAGCCGGTTTCAGACAGGATATTTTAGATGAAATACAACGGATGCAGCCCGATAGAGATCCCCATAAAGTAGAACACGCACTTGCTGTTAGACTTTCTTTTTTGTTAAAACATAATTTGATAGGCTATCGCAAAATCGGTAGGAGATATGAATATTGTCTAATCTGATTGAGCAATTCCGGGGTAAAACCAGTACTTGTGGGTGTTTTGGGGCATGTTTTTGGATAATGAGGGGACAACGAGTAGTATTCTGTGTTAGGTACTGTTGGTCTTGGGATACCCTTTGGTTTACTCAAAAACTAATTTGGTTTCCATATTGCTAATTTGGTATGCTTTGCTATTTGATCAAAGTCTGCGTCCAAATGAACCAACGTGAGTTTAAGCTCTATGGCATAATGAGCTATAAGACAGTCATTACTTTTACGGATAGTAGCGCCTTTTTTTCTCAACGTGCGAAATAATTGAGCAGCAGCGATGGCCGCAGGAACATGGGGTAATTGCAGAACAGTAAAATATGATAGGGATTCTTTTATCTTTTGATATTTTGAATCATCACGGATACCCTGTAGAATCTCTTGCAAGATTGTAGGCGTAAGAAATACTGGCTGATCCTCTTCTACGTTTTTTTTCAGCAGCTCCGCTGTCGCATTATTTTTCCTATTCAGGAAATCGATCCATACTGAGGTATCAAATAGTAACTGTTGGCTCATATTTTACGCATCTGCTTCAGGTCGCCGTTCCAGGTATCTTCCTCTCGAAGTGTCAGTATCTGTTTTCTTTTTAATGCAGCAATAAAACTTTTGAGAGCCTCATTCACAACATCCTTCTTGGTTTTTAGCTTGCTGATCTTCAGTGCCTCTGATACCAAGCGATCATCTAATTCAATATTGGTACGCATGTCAGTTATTATATGTGTAAAAATAATGAATTTTATACACATGGCAAAATGGTTCAGTAATAGATATAAGGTCCCACGTAAAAATTACGTATCAACAGGTGTTAACTGATTTATAAACAGGTTTTAATCCAGACAAAGCCTGAGACACAAATAGGGAACAAATAAGGAACAAAGGAAATCCCTATCAAACAATTTTCCTTTTAAATCGCTCATTATTTTTTACTATTTTCTCAACAATGTTTAAAACCATCATAAGGGGTTCAAAGAATTTCTCGCCCTCTGTACATAAGGTCTCAGTGAAAACTGAGACTTTTTTCGTTATATCGGGGATTAGAACAGAGGGGTCAGCCGGGTTCGAACAATTTCTCGGCAGGTTGAGTGCGGGCCAAGCGGGACGCCGACAATCCCTTCCGGGGTACATAAGGTCTCAGTGAAAACTGAGACTTTTTTTATTTATAGGGATGCGAACAGAAGGGCCGGCCGGGTTCCTCGTGTGAACGTTGCAAACTACCCGTTTAATGTCGCTTCTACCCCCCAAGTGTTTCGCTATAACGCGGTAACTTTGTGAAAGAGTTTCTAATTAAAAAACATAAATATGAACCCAAAAAAGGTATGGTCAAATTTAACAGTAAGTGATTTAGACCGAACAACGAAATTTTATACAGATCTGGGATTTAAATTTAACGGGAAGTCTAACGATCTGACAAGCTTTTTTATAAGTGAGGATAATTTTATAATGCACTTCTTTTTAAAAGATAAGCTGAAAGCAAATGTGGAGATTGAAATTTCCGATGCACATATTGCAAACGAAGTCGTGTTTACCCTTTCCGCTGAGAGTAAAGAGGAGGTGGACGAATGGGAGAAAGAAGTCCAAAGCGCAGGCGGAAAAATCGTTTCAAAACCTAAAGCGTTTGGACAGGGATATTATGGTTTAGTCTTTGCTGACCCCGACGGGCATAAATTTAACGTGTTTTATATGTGAATACCCGTCAGAGGATGACAGGCAATAATTGTAGCCGACGTAGAATTTCAGGTTCGAGCGCACGAATAAATACTGCCCAATTCAATCGTGCAACGGTGATAGGTAGAACAGATATAGAAACTGATAGCAACTATTATCGGTAAAAAAGCCGATACTATTCATTATCGGCTTTTTTACCGATAATATCCTTATGAAACTCCACTAAATGCCAATAATCAGGGCAATTAACATAGTTTCCTTTATAATGTTCGATTGCTGTATAGCATGCTTCTAAAAAACGCTTTGAATTTATAATCTTGGCCCAAGGCTTCCATTCAATTTCAAAAGGTGGTGGGTTACTGTCGAAATATTCTTTTAATTCTTCTGGAGTCATTTTATAATTAAAATTGAGCGCTAAGTTAGCATGTTTTTATGAAATGCTGTAGTGAAAAATGCTACAATGAGACTAAAAGCCGTTCATTATATAATAGCAGGTTAGATGTTAATTGGAGGTACAAAGATTATGAAGGGAGACAATTAAGCTATAAGCAAACGATTAAATTCTGTAAGATTCTCTATTCCTGCGTTTTTTTGATCATATGGGATGTCTATATGAAAATGTACCAAGAAATCCTTATTTTCGCCGGTATATGGAAACTGTTGTTAGCGGAATCCGGAGTACCGGAAAATTACACCTTGGAAATTATTATGGAGCAATTAAGAATTTCATAAAGATGCAGAATGAATATAACTGCTATTTCTTTATTGCTGATTTACATTCATTAACTACTCACCCTACCCCAGAGAACCTACACGACAATGTAAAGCAAGTTGTTGTAGAATATTTAGCTGCAGGCATAGATCCTGAGAAGGCTACCATTTATGTACAATCTGATGTGCCAGAAGTTATTGAGCTCTATCTATACTTAAATATGAATGCCTACCTAGGCGAATTGGAACGTGCAACTTCTTTTAAAGATAAAGTGAGAGCGAATCCTGACAATGTAAATGCAGGTTTATTAACCTATCCTGTTTTAATGGCTGCAGATATTCTGTTGCATAAAGCAACCAAAGTGCCTGTAGGAAAAGATCAGGAACAGCATCTGGAAATGACACGTACTTTTGGCAATCGCTTTAACCGTATGTACAAGCACGACTATTTTCCAGAGGCATATGCTTTTAGCTACAGCGACAACCTTATTAAAATACCTGGTTTAGATGGTAAAGGGAAAATGGGGAAATCAGAAGGAGATGCTAATTGCATTTATTTGTCTGACGAGCCTGTAGCGATCAGGAAAAAAGTGATGAGAGCTGTAACAGATAGTGGGCCGACGCAAGAGAATCAGCCAAAACCTACTGAAATACAAAACTTGTTTGATTTAATGAAAGTTGTCTCTTCCTCCGATACTATTCAACATTTTGATGATTTATATAATAGCTGCCAGATACGATATGGGGATCTAAAAAAACAGCTAGCAGAAGACATGGTAATTGCAACCGAGCCGGTACGGTCCCGCATTGAGGAAATTGCAGCTGATAAGGAATATATCAAGAAAATTGTTAATCTTGGAGCTGAAAAAGCGAGGGAGAGCGCACGAAAGACTCTACGAGACGTTCGTGAAATAATTGGATTTAAAAAGTTTTAATTTGAATATTAAGATACAAATTTAAGATAGTTTAGAAATCGATCTTATGCTTGTGTCTTGCTACTTGATACTTAAAGAATATGCATATAGCAATTGTAGGTAATATTGGTGCTGGAAAAACAACACTTACTAGTTTGTTAGCAAAACACTTAGGATGGGAGCCTCAATACGAGGCAGTAGAAGACAACCCGTATTTGGAAGATTTTTATAGCGATATGAAACGCTGGTCGTTCAATTTGCAAATATTTTTTCTAAATAGTCGTTTTCGCCATATAATAGAACTACAAAAGCGAAATGCAGACATCATTCAGGATCGTACTATTTACGAAGACGCGTACATTTTTGCTGAGAATTTGCACGATATGGGTTTAATGACAAGCCGTGATTTCGAGAATTATAGTAATATCTTTGAAAGTATCTTATCGTTTATTAAACCGCCTGATTTATTGATTTATCTGAAAGCTTCTGTTCCTACTTTGGTAGATAATATTCAATTACGTGGTAGAGATTATGAAGCAGGCATTCGATTAGATTACTTATCGAAACTCAATGATAAATATCAAAAGTGGATAAGTAATTACAAAGACGGCAAGCTACTGATTTTAGATAAAGATAAATTAGATTTTGCCAATAAGCCAGAGGATTTAGGCTTTGTAATAGAAGAAATCGAAAAGAACTTAAATGGATTGTTTTAGGTAGTTGTGAGTTGCCAGTTGTGAGCTACGAGTATGTACTCACACACATAACCCATAACTCATAACTTTATATAAATGAACATCATTGGAATTATACCAGCTCGTTACGCTTCTACCCGTTTTCCGGGAAAGCCACTTATAGATATTAGTGGTAAGAGCATGATCAGACGTGTTTACGAGCAGGCGCAGCAAGCATCCTCCTTAAATTATGTGATCGTCGCCACGGATGATGAGCGCATTTTCGAACACGTTATAGGATTTGGTGGAGAAGCCATGATGACGTCGAGTACGCACCAAAGTGGTACTGATCGCTGTGCTGAGGTAGTTTCCAATAGAGCGGGCTTTGATATTGCTATTAATATTCAAGGTGATGAACCTTATATAGATCCCAAGCAGATAGATTTGTTGACGAGTTGTTTTAAAGACGCTAATACTCAAATTGCCACTTTAGTAAAGGCCATCAAATCAAAGGAAGAGCTGTTTAACAATAATAGTCCGAAAGTAATCCTCAATACGAATAAAGAAGCTATTTACTTTAGCAGAGCCACGTTGCCTTTTCAAAGGGGAACTGCTCCTGAAGATTGGTTATTGCACCACACGTATTATAAGCATATTGGTATTTATGGCTATAGATCGGCGGTGTTAAAAGAATTAACTAATTTACCGATCTCATCGCTGGAGAGAGCCGAATCGTTGGAACAGCTTAGATGGCTAGAGAATGGCTATCGCATTAAAACTGCAGAAACATATGTTGAAACCGTAGCAATTGATGAGCCTTCTGATCTTAGTAAAGTAACAGGTTTTAATAAATAGCTATATGACTTAATTATCTGGGGAACCATTTTATTTCTGGCGAACCCGTGTCTTTAGCAATTGCTCTCGCTAACACAAATAGATAGTCGCTTAAACGGTTAATATAAATAACTATATTTTCAGGAACAGCTGAAGTTGCTCCAAGTTGCACAATTAGCCGCTCCGCTCTTCTGCATATGCAACGAGCAATATGAATATGGGACACAATTGCATTACCTCCAGGTAATATAAAGTTCTTAAGAGGCTCTAGGCTTTCTTCCATTCGATCGATTGCCTTTTCAAGGAAAAGGATATCATCGTTCGTTAGGTCATATAAGTTCATTTTCGATCTTTCCGGGTCGGCTGCCAGTAAAGCTCCTATTGCGAAAAGCAGTTGTTGAATCTCTAGGAGTTCATCTGCTCCTTGTTTAGTTAGGTTGTAGCTTCGAAGAAGGCCTATATATGCATTTAGTTCATCGGTAGTTCCATAACATTCCACCCTTAAATCGTGTTTGGATACTCTTGTGCCGCCAATTAAAGATGTTTGTCCGAAATCTCCTGTTTTAGTATATATTTTCATAATCAAGTATCAAGACTATATTAGTTGCGAGTTGTCAGTTATGAGTTGTGAGTATCAAGATATTCATCACTCATAACTTATAATTCATAATCTTCTCCTCGTTTTGATTTGCCTAAATCACTGATCACTACATATAATCACTCAACAAACCAACTACTTAACAACTCCGACTTACGCTATATGCTTTCAAAATCACTTCCTTTTTCTTTAAGTGCTGCTAATCTAGGAGACACATTTTTAATTTCTGGGTTTGGGTAATCATCTTCTATCAGACCATCGCGCATACGAACAATTCGATGAGCGTGCTGTGCAATATCCTCTTCATGGGTAACTAATATGATTGTATTGCCTTTTGAGTGAATTTCTTCCAATAAACCCATAATTTCCACTGAAGTTTTTGTGTCTAAGTTTCCGGTAGGTTCATCTGCCAAAATTATAGATGGATCATTTATTAGCGCCCTGGCTATCGCTACGCGTTGACGTTGGCCACCTGATAACTCGTTCGGTTTGTGATCCATTCGATTGCCCAAATTGACACTTTCGAGCGCCTTTTGGGCCTTTTCGAAACGTTGGTCTTTATTTAATCCAGCATAAATAAGTGGGAGAGCAACATTATCCAAAGAAGTGGATCTTGGCAAGAGGTTGAATGTCTGAAAGACAAAACCTATTTCTTTGTTTCGGACCTCTGCTAACTCATCGTCTGTCATGTCGCTAACTCGAATGCCATTTAACACATATTCACCCCTTGTAGGCGTGTCCAAACAGCCAAGAATATTCATGAGCGTAGATTTTCCTGATCCAGATGGCCCCATAAGAGCAACAAATTCGCCTTTATTAATCTGTAAAGTTACTGATTTTAGCGCGTGTATAGTTTCTGATCCAATAACATATTTTCTACCTATTTCTTTGATATCTATCAGGGATGAAGACATAAATTGATTTTTTATATATGAAGTAGGACTACTGTATTGAATAATTGTTACACTTTTATTGATGAATTTAAGCGATTGGTGAAGAGATTATAGACCTGCTCACGTAACGAGTCAACATCACTTGTATGAAGATTATTGGTTTCAATAGGTTTTAAAATCTCTATTACACATTTGCCAGGTCTGCTGCCGTTACGACCGTCGTCCCAAAGTAGCCTCCATAGATCATGAATTACTACCGGCATAATAGGGATTTTGTTTTCAATAGCAAGTCTGAATGGGCCATTTTTAAATTCCTGTAATTTCGGGGGATAAAGATCTTCTATCCCTCCTTCAGGAAAAATCACTATATTTTTGTGTTCTTTCAAGCGTTGTTGCGCTAGTTTAAAAGCTTTATAGGAAGATATTCTACTATTTCTGTTAACAGAAATGTCTACTGATTTAAAAAATCTTCGTGTGATGGGATTATTAAGAAGTTCCTCCTTCCCCATAAAACAATAGTCATTCTTGCATAGGATTGCAATAACAGAGATATCCAAAATAGATGTGTGATTAGCGCAAATGATATAAGTTCTACTCCAGTCGACCTGTTCTTCAAATTTAAATTTAAAGGAAAAGCCACCAAAAAAAGCACTTGAAACGGACAGTATGCGCCTAATTTTAAGGATAAGGGAAAAATTTCGTTGTGGATTATGTGAAACTATCCATAAGAGAGGGTACAACAAAATAAAAAAGAAAGCTACCCAACATACATAAATACATAAATGTATCTTTCTTGCTATTCTACTTAATTTCATTACAATGGATTCACTCGAGCCTAGGAGGCTTTTGACTCTTCGTCGTTTCCTGTTGATGCTGGTTTTTTATTAAAGAACTGCTTATTTTTTTTATCAAAGCCTTTTTTCCTTTTCTTCTTTTTCTTATGTATAGGTATAACTTGGGGGCCTTCACCTAAAAACTCAGGCAGTGAACATTCATCCACTTTACGGTCCATTAGTTTTTCTATCGCCAAAAATTTTCGGAAATCCCGATTATTAACAAAGGTAATAGCTGTGCCTGTTTTTTCTGCCCTTGCAGTTCGTCCAATACGGTGTATATAATCTTCCGGGTCTGAAGGAACATCGTAATTTACTACTAGATCAATACCTTCGATATCGATTCCTCTTGATAAGACGTCTGTTCCTACTAAAATGTTCAATTTTCTATTTTTGAAATCGAGTAGAATGGCTTCCCGTTCATCTTGTTGCAGATCGGAATGAAAGGCCTTTACTTTTAAGCTGCTTTGATATAGTTCTTTATCTAAAGATTTCACATTCTCTTTTGTGGCGGAAAAAATTATAATACTTTGATATTCATTTTCGGCCAATATATGTTTTACAAGAGCAGTTTTTTGTTCATCAAAAGTACGATAGTATTGTTGTCTGATTTTTTCGGCAGGTTGAGAGATAGCTATGTTTACATGTTTTGGATCCTTTAACAAAATTTTTGCGAAAGAGCGTATTTTTGGCGGCATAGTGGCCGAAAACAGTAAGGTTTGACGTTGCTCTGGTAACTCTCTAGTGATACGTTGAATATCATCTTTAAAACCCATATCAAGCATTCTATCAGCTTCATCCAATACAAAAAAATGTATTTTATTAAGTTTTACTATGCCTGATGCAATATGAGCAATGAGCCGACCAGGTGTTGCAATAACGATATCTACTCCTTCTCTAAGAGATCGTCGCTGCTGTTCGTATTCCACCCCATCTCCCCCGCCATATACCGCAATGGACGAAATACCTGTAAAATATGCCAAGCCCTCTATCTGTTGATCTATTTGCACAGCAAGCTCCCGCGTGGGTGCTAAAATCAAAGCACTTATGGAAGGCTTCTCTTCTAACCTACAAATAGCATCCATTAAGGGCAAAAGATAAGAAGCAGTTTTACCTGTGCCAGTCTGCGCACATGCTATTAGATCATTTTTTTGTGAAATTAACGGGATAGTTTGTTCTTGGATAGGTGTAGGGTTTTTAAATCCCATACTGTTTAAACCTTCGAAAAGTCGCTCGTCAAAATTGAAATCGCTAAAATTCAAGATAATAATTATTTTTTTGATGGTAAATTTAGGCAAAAATGTTCTTATATCCAATTCTTTAATATGCAACTGAGAATAGTTGAAAAAACCACTTTGCAGAATTAAGCATATAGGTTGATAAATTTGAGTACAATATTTGGAAAAATAATTTGCTTCCTTGCTGAAAATTTAAGCGACAAAGTCGTTGAATCAATATTATGAGCAGATGATCTAATTGTTACTGATACCTTGATACTTATATTATATCTGCTACTAATTCATATTTAAATTCATTATATAACGAAAAAGACCAAAAAAAATTCTACTTTTGTACCCCGTACAAGAACATGCTGTTATAGTTAAAACGTACTATACTGTATATAATTTCCATTTTAAATATCATGACCAAATACATCTTTGTTACGGGCGGTGTTACTTCTTCACTAGGTAAAGGTATCATATCGGCTTCATTAGCAAAATTACTTCAAGCTAGAGGGTACAGAGTTACCATCCAAAAATTTGATCCATACATAAATATCGATCCGGGAACATTAAACCCCTATGAGCACGGCGAGTGTTATGTAACCGAAGATGGTGCCGAGACAGACTTGGATCTTGGTCATTATGAGCGTTTTCTAAATACGCCTACTTCTCAAGCGAATAATGTTACTACTGGCCGTATTTATCAGCAAGTTATTGAACGGGAAAGAGCGGGCGATTATTTAGGGAAAACGGTACAAGTGGTGCCACATATCACTGATGAAATCAAACGAAGAATGCGTTTACTTGGTGAAACTGGTGATTATGATATCGTCATCACGGAACTAGGTGGTACCGTTGGAGATATTGAGTCTTTGCCCTTTATTGAGGCTGTTCGTCAGCTTCGTTGGGAACTTGGAAACAACGATTCTTTGGTAATTCACTTAACATTAGTTCCCTATTTAGCTGCGGCAGGTGAATTAAAAACTAAACCAACACAACACTCTGTAAAAATGCTATTGGAGTATGGCATACAACCAGATATATTAGTTTGTCGGACAGAACATCGTATTGGACACGACATTCGTAAGAAGATTGCGCTATTCTGTAATGTAAATATAAATGCGGTAATTGAATCGGCAGACGCTCCTTCAATTTACGATGTACCGTTGTTAATGTTAAAGGAACAGCTGGACAAAACTGTTTTGGCAAAACTTAAGCTATCAAATAAAAACGAACCAGATCTAGAAAATTGGAAAGCATTTTTAGGACGCGTAAAAAATCCAACTTCTGAAGTTAAAATAGGCTTAGTAGGTAAATACGTAGAGCTACCAGATGCATATAAATCAATTAACGAATCTTTTATTCATGCCGGTGCACAAAATGAATGTAAGGTTTCTGTTAGAAGCATTGCTGCAGAAAGCATAGATGACAATAATGTAGAAGAAAAACTAAAAGGGCTTGACGGTGTTTTAGTTGCTCCTGGATTTGGTGAGCGTGGTTTGAACGGTAAAATAGCTGCTATAAAATACGTAAGAGAAAATAACATTCCTTTTTTTGGGATCTGTTTGGGAATGCAGGTAGCAGTTGTTGAATTTGCTAGAAATGTGCTTGGTTTAAAGGGAGCCAATAGTTATGAGATGGATAAGAAAACAAAACATCCCGTAATTAATCTGATGGAAAATCAGAAAAACATTAAGAATATGGGTGGCACTATGCGTTTAGGAGCTTATTCTTGCGAGTTGAAGAAAGGAACAAAAGCTGCTGCTATATACGGTAAGGCAAAGATTAGTGAACGGCATAGGCATCGTTATGAATTTAATAATGAATATTTAAAGCAATATGAAGCAGCCGGAATGATTGCATCTGGTATCAACCCAGATAATCATTTAGTAGAAATTATTGAACTCAAGGACCATCCTTTTTTTGTTGCCGGACAATTTCACCCAGAATTAAAATCAACAGTGGCAAATCCTCACCCACTTTTTGTTAACTTTGTTGCCGCTTCATTAATAAAAGCGGGAAAAAAGAAAGAAGTAAAATAGCATAATAAGGAGCCCATATATAATTTAAATATATAATTTAGACTGAAACAGTAGTATTAAGATGGATAGAAATACCTTTACTGGCCTGTTCTTGATCATGATAATCTTGGCAGGATCGGTATTTTTTATGAAACCCTCAGAAGAGGAAATCAAAAAAGAACAGCAATTACAAGATTCCCTTGCTCAGCGTAAAACGCCTGATCAAAAAAAACTGACCGATAGTTTATTTGCTGCCCAACAAGGCTTAGAAGCTTCTTCAATTGATTCAACACAAATGACAGGACCATTTGGTGGGGCAAAAGTTGGTGCAGAGGAGCTTATTGTGCTTGAAAATGAATTTATAAAAGCATCTATCAGTACCAAAGGTGGTAGAATTAAGTCGGTAGAAGTAAAAGGAGAAAAAGATTATAAGGGAAATCCCCTATTTCTCTTTAATGGAGATAAAAATAAGTTTGGTCTGCAGTTTTCAACAGCAGGCGTTAATATAAATACAAATGATTTATATTTTCTTCCACAAAGCAAGGAAAATATAACTGTAAGTAAAACTGACTCTGCTTCTCTTACCCTGCGCTTAAATTATGCTGAAAATAAGTATATAGATTATATTTATAGCTTGAAGGGAGATAGCTATCAGGTAGGATTTACTGTAATTACCAAAGGTATGCAGGATGTTGTAGCCCCTGCTGAAAGTAAATTAGTATTAAATTGGCAAGCAGATCTGCCTCAGAAAGAAAAGGATATGAAGGACGAACGCAATCGTTCTACTGCATATTTTAGATTGTCTGATGGTGGCGATGTCGATGAGTTGAGTACTACCAAAGATGATAATAAAGAACTCGGCAAAACGGATTGGATATCCTTTAAGCAGCATTATTTTTCGAATGTATTGATTGCAAAAAACAGTTTCAATGGCGGATCTCTTAAGGTAACGACTTTAAATAGTGATGAAATTGTGAAGTCTTTTGCTGCCAATATGGAATTGGCTTTCAATAGACAGGATGTAAACTCCTACCCTATGGCCTTCTATTTTGGACCGAATAAATACAGTATTCTAAAGGATCAAGGTCTCGATCTGGAAAAGCAGATCAATATGGGATGGGGGCCGATGAAATGGATTAACAGGTTTATTACACTTCCTGTATTCAATTTATTAGAAGGGTTTAACTGGAATTATGGCCTGATCATTTTAGTACTCACTATTTTGCTTAAGCTCGTACTTTCTCCGCTTACGTATAAATCGTATGTTTCGATGGCCAAAATGCGTGTGCTAAAGCCTGAAATGGATGAAATTAAGGCGAAGGTAGGCGAAGACAACCAAACACTTTTGCAACAGGAATATTTAAAATTATATAAACAAGCGGGTGTAAACCCAATGGGCGGATGTATTCCGATGGTTCTTCAGATGCCTTTTATGATTGCCTTTTTCTTCTTCTTTCCTAATTTATTTGAATTAAGAGGAGAAAGCTTTCTATGGATGAAGGATCTTTCTACTTATGATTCGATCATAAATTTCCCCATGATACCTGTTATTAACATTAACCATATTAGTTTAATGTGTATCTTAATGACCTGTGCAACATTAATTTCTACGTGGTATAACAATATGGTTTCTGGCGCTACAGGCCAAATGAAGTACATTGGATATTTTATGCCATTGATTTTCTTTTTTGTTCTGAACAGCTATCCTGCGGGTTTGAATTATTATTATTTCTTATCTACCTGTTTTACTTTTGTAATACAATTTTTTATCAGACAGTCTATCAATGATGAAAAGATACACGGTATGATACAGGCAAATAAGAAAAAGCCAGAAACTAGCAAAAAGAAATCTTCATTCCAGAAAAGAATGGAAGATTATATGCGCCAGCAACAAAAAACAAACAAGAAATAGAGGAATATCGTCAAGGGAATTTAGTCTTGAAAAAAGGGCGCATTGAATGTGCCCTTTCTTTATTTGGATGAATACATATATTATATACAGTCCGCTGACATATCCTAAATAGGTGATACCTTGGTGTCAGTAGCTTATTTTTTAAACAATTTTTGTATAAAAGTAAGCTTAATTCCTATAAACCATTCTCCTCCTCTCTTCTCAAGTGGGTAAACGCTAATGTAGTTTCCTTGTCCGATCGCTCCTCTCCCATTTTTTAAGTCAAAAGCATGTCTATGATAAGGGCATATTAACTTTCCACTTGCACACCATCCTTCACTTAGGTCGGCGCCAGCATGCGGGCATTTGCTACTGGTGGCAAAATAATTGTTTTCATGGTTTATGAGGCAAATATTTTTACCAGCTAGTTTGATCTTGTTAATCGCATTTTCCGCCGGTATTAAATGATCTTCAATTCTATACCAATTAATCATCGTTTGTACATATTTATTTTATAAATTTAAGAAAACATTTATCATAAAATTTGTCGATGTATTTACGATAGATCATTTGTAAACGACTAACCCAAGTATCAAAAATGAAAGTAAATGAAAAATTACTCAACAGAATAAGAGAAGCATTAGTAGATGTAGATCATCTGCAAGAAAAAACGATGTTTGGTGGTATTTGTTTTATGGTAAATGATAAAATGTGTGTTTGTATAAGAGATGACCGAATGATGTGTAGAGTCGGTCCGGAAAACTATGAAGCGTGTCTAGAGAAAAATGGTTGTGAGCCAATGATTCATGGGAAAAAACAAATGAAAGGTTATGTATTTGTATATGAAGAGGGATACAAGGACCGCCGTGATTTTGAGACATGGATTCGGCTTGCCTTAAATTATAATCAACAACTTATATAGAATCTATTGGAAGAGGTAAGATATAAGAAGATTGTATATGAAGACTACTTTACCTAATTTTGCACTATGCAAAGTGCTGCTGCTAGCTATTCAAAATTGATCAAAGACGAAGCCAAGCGTCTTGGATTCTCATTTTGTGGTATTGCGGAGGCGACCTTTTTAGAAGACGAAGCACCTAGATTGGAGACCTGGTTAAAAGGACAAATGCATGGTGAAATGCATTACATGGAAAATCATTTTGACAAACGTTTAGATCCACGGCTTTTAGTAGACGGCGCTAAATCAGTTATTTCTTTAGGATTTAATTATTATAATTCTGATTTACAATCTGATAAAGAGTCTCCAAAAATTTCGAAGTATGCTTACGGAATGGATTACCATACGGTTATTAAAGACAGATTAAAGTTGTTATTGGCGTATATACAAACGGAGATTGGAGAGGTAGGCGGGCGGGCTTTTGTTGATTCTGCTCCGGTACTAGAGCGAGCTTGGGCAAAAAAATCTGGTTTGGGGTGGGTAGGGAAAAACGGCAACTTAATTAATAAAAAGCATGGGTCTTTCTTCTTTTTATGTGAACTGATTATTGATCTACCTTTAGCATATGATATCCCACCAACAAAAGATTACTGTGGGACATGTACTAAATGTATAGACGCTTGCCCCACAGAAGCCATCGTAGCCCCTCAAATTGTAAATGGCAGTAAATGTATTTCATACCTTACAATCGAATTAAAAAATGAAATACCACAGGAGTTTGCCGGAAAAATGGATAACTGGATGTTTGGCTGTGATGTATGTCAAGACGTCTGTCCATGGAACCGTTTCTCTGAACCCCACAAAGAAGAAGCTTTTCACCCTCATCCAGACTTACTAGATATGAAACAGCGAGACTGGGAAGAGATAACGGAAGAAACTTTTCAGCGCGTATTTAAAAAGTCAGCTGTCAAAAGAGCCAAGTTTGCGGGGCTCACCCGTAATATCAAATTTCTTAAGAATAGTTGAGTAGTTAACTTGTTGAATTGTTAAATAGTTTGCAGCTGAATCTTGCTACTAATAACTTGTAGCGAATAACTTAATACCCACAACTCGCAACTTACAATTAATCAAGAAGTGCTTTACAAATTTTTTTCACCAAAGCGGGGCCTTCATAAATGAAACCCGTATATAATTGCACTAAAGAAGCTCCTGCGGCAAGTTTTTCTTGTGCATCAGTGGCACTGTGTATCCCTCCTACACCAATAATTGGGAAGGCCTTATTTGATTTTTCTGCTAAATAACGAATTACTTCTGTAGAGCGTTTAGTTAACGGTTTCCCACTTAGGCCTCCAGATTCATTTACCAGCGCCTCATCTGAATGAAGACTATCCCTTGAAATAGTGGTGTTTGTAGCTATAATACCTGCGATCCCAGTCGCGGCAACTATTTCAATAATGTCGTCTAACTGGCTATCAGTTAAGTCGGGCGCTATTTTTAAAAGAATTGGACGAGAAATACCATTTTTTAAATTTCGTTGTTGAAGCGTATTCAAAATATGCTTTAAGGGTTCCTTTTCTTGCAAATCACGCAAGCCAGGAGTATTCGGAGAGCTAACATTGACAACAAAATAATCCACTACATCAAACAAAGCATCAAAACAGATAATATAATCGTTTACAGCATCTTCGTTTGGTGTCATCTTATTTTTTCCAATATTACCTCCAATGATAATATTCTCTCTCTTTTTTAAATATTTGAGGCGCATAGCTGCGACATCAACGCCTTGATTGTTAAATCCCATTCTGTTAATAAGCGCCTTATCTGCTGTTAAGCGGAACATTCTGGGTTTATCATTACCAGGTTGAGGCCTGGGCGTAACGGTACCTATTTCTATGAATCCAAACCCAAGGTCGGCTAGTTCATCTACATATTCTGCATTTTTATCAAATCCAGCAGCCAGACCTACAGGATTTTTAAATGTCAAGCCAAAAACATTTCTTTCCAGACGTTTATTCTCCAAGGTGAATGCCGCTTTTACAAGTCTGCTTCCTCCCCATATTTTATTCACTGCTTTTAGTCCGCCAGTAACATTATGATGAGCAACTTCAGGGCTCATTAAGAAAAAGAGTGGTTTAACCAGTTTATACATGATGCTGCAAAGATGAAGAAAATTAGCTAATGAAACAATTAGCCGATTAGTCAATATATAAATTTTCGTACATTTGCGCCCACAATGATTGCTATTAATAATTTAACGTTTGAGATAGGTGCACGCGCCTTGTACGATGAAGCCAATTGGCATATAAAACCAGGCGATAAGGTAGGGTTAATTGGTGCTAATGGCACTGGAAAAACTACTTTACTACGGATGATAGTAGGTGAATATACTCCCACTTCTGGAACCATCTCAATGGCGAAGGATATAAAAATCGGTTACCTTAACCAGGATCTTTTATCTTACGAATCAGAAAAGAGTATTCTGCACGTTGCAATGGAGGCTTTTGAACGCCAGAACCAGCTTCATACGGAAATTGAGAATCTCCTAAAAAAGATGGAGACAGACTATAGTGAAGAATTAATCAACAAGTTAAGTGATAAACAAAGTGAGTTTGAAGCGCTTGACGGTTATAGTATTGAATATAGGGCTCATGAAATTCTAGCCGGATTGGGGTTTGATGATGAGCAACAAACACGTAAATTATCAGAATTCTCCGGAGGATGGCGTATGCGTGTTATGCTTGCCCGTATTTTGCTTCAAGCGCCGGATATTTTGTTGCTAGATGAGCCAACCAACCACTTGGATTTACCTTCTATCAAATGGCTAGAGACCTACCTTCAAGCCTTTGAAGGCGCTATCGTGATTGTTTCGCATGATAGATATTTTTTAGATAGAGTCATTAATAAAACTGTAGAGTCAAGGAAAGGTAAATTGACACTCTATGCGGGTAACTATTCATTTTATCTTGAAGAAAAAGCACTTCGTAACGAAATACAAGCCGGTCAGTTTAAAAACCAGCAGGCTAAAATAAAACAAGAAGAGCGTTTAATTGAACGTTTTCGCGCGAAGGCAAGTAAAGCTAAAATGGCTCAGTCGCGCATAAAAGCGTTGGAACGAATGGATCGCGTTGATGATGTTGATGATGATAATCCTACGGTTAATTTTAGTTTTAAATTCAGTAAACAGTCTGGCAGGCATGTGGTACGGATGGAACATATTACCAAGTCGTATCCAGGTGTACCTATCTTGAGCAATGCAAATGGTGTAATAGAGAAAGGTGACAAAATTGCATTAATCGGTGCCAATGGTAAAGGTAAATCAACCTTACTACGCATTATTGCGAATGCCGATAAGGATTTTACTGGAAAAACTGAAACAGGGCATAATGTGAGCACCACTTTTTTTGCGCAGCATCAGCTAGAAGCGTTACATTTGGAAAATGAAATCCTGCAAGAACTACAAGCCTTCGCTCCAAAACATACCGAAACGGAGCTAAGATCGATCTTGGGTTGCTTTCTTTTTACCGGTGATGATGCTTTTAAGAAAATACGTGTTTTATCGGGTGGTGAGAAATCACGCGTTGCATTGGCGAAAGCCTTAACTGCAGATGCTAATTTTCTTATACTCGATGAGCCTACAAACCACTTGGATATTCAGTCGGTAAACATTTTGATTCAAGCCCTTCAACAATTCGAAGGAACACTCATTACAGTTTCTCACGACCGTTATTTTTTAGATAGTGTTGCCAATAAAATATGGTACATAGAAAATCAGGAAATTAAAGAGTACCCTGGTACTTACCAAGAATATGAGGAATGGCAGTCAAAAAGACCTGTAGTCAAAGAGAAACAAACAGTTCAAGTTCAGCCGAAAAAGGAAGAAAGCAAAAAGGTAGTACCGGCAGTCAATGAAGTAGCTGATAGAAATAAGCAGTTGCAGAAATTGAATAAAGAACTCGAAAGCCTCGAACAAAAGGTAACGAAGCTTGAAGAAGAACTGGCTGCAATCGAAAAGGTACTTGCTGATCAAGTTATTTATAATAATCCAAGCAAACTTAAGGAAACGAACGACCAATATAATCGGAAAAAAGGTGAGTTAGCTGAGCACCAAACAAAATGGGAAATCCTTGCTGAGGAGATATTAGTATTAGGCAACTAAAGCCTAATACTCGGTCTAATAGGTGCAAATTTTATTAACTGTAAAGAAAAATAAATATAGGTATTTTATATATAGTCGAATGAAACGAGTATATTGACCCTATAATTTAATGCTTTACCAATAGAATTTGTAGATGAAAGCCTTTATAAATTTTACCATTGTAATCTGTTGTTTAAATTTACATGTCTTTGCCCAGAAAAAAGAGAAGAAGGAAAAACGTAGGATAAACATTGAACGGTCTCCCGAACAAGAACTGTCTTATTCTGATCGTGATTACTTGCCTTGTATAAAGAGCGTTCAATTCCATCCCAACGGGGAAGAACAAGCTATTCCGATTCTTTCATTAAATAGTGGTGACCAACTCTTCCTCTCTTTTGATGATTTAAGAGCCGATAACCGTACTTTTTATTATACCATTGAACACTGTACTTTTGATTGGAAAAGCAGCAATTTATCTACTTTAGAGTATATTGAAGGAGTAACCGAAGATCGTATCTTCGACTATAAGAGTTCGGTGAATACTTTACAAAGCTACACCCATTATCAGTTATCCTTTCCAAATGAGGGAAGTATGCTTCCTAAGCTCTCTGGGAATTATTTACTGAAGGTGTACGAAGATGCAGATAAATCGAGGTTAATCTTAACAAGGAAATTTTATGTTTATCGTCAAGAAGTCGGACTTGATATAAACATACTTCCATCCTTTGATGTTTCAAAGAGAAAACAAAATCAAAAACTCAATGTTGAGGTAAATTTAGAACAATTAAACATCAACAATCCGTATCAAGATATCAAGGTAGTGGTAAAACAAAACCGCAGAGATGATATGCAAGAGGTTTTATCAAAACCTATGTTTGTTAAGGAAAATCAGCTCATTTACAATAATAATAAGACCCTTGATTTTGATGGAGGAAATGAGTTTCATAATTTAGACATAAGGAGCTTTAGGCTTCTTTCGGGACAGATTCAAAATTCTATCAAAGATAGTTTAAGGACACTAATATTAATTCCTGATCAAGATTTATCAGCGGAGACCTATAGCTTCTCCTTTGATGAAGATGGAAAGTATTTTATCAGAAATAATGATTTTGATGATAGTGAAATAGAAGGCGACTACGCCCGTATAGAATTCACATTGAAGACAGCCCCACCTTCCAAAGGTGAAAGATTATTTATCGTAGGTTTGTTTAATAATTTCGAAACAAATAGTGAAAATGAAATGATCTATGATTTGGAGAAGAAAGCTTGGAAAGGTTTTCTTAAATTAAAACAAGGATTATACCATTATACTTATAAATCTATAGATGAAAATGGAAAGGTGCTGGTGAATAAATATAATGGACATCATTTTGAAACGGGAAATACCTATGATGTATTTACATACTATAGAAAACCAGCCACAAGGTGGGATGAATTAGTAGGATATGGAACAGTGAAGACCGCCAACAATGAGCGTCGGTAATCATCAATATTTCCTTATCTTTGCCGCATGAACAAAAAGTTTGCGAAGGAATCATTTACCATTATGAATGAGTTGGTGCTTCCAAATGACACGAATACACTTAATAATTTAATGGGAGGCAGGTTACTTCACTGGATGGATATAGCTGCTGCAATATCTGCTCAGAAACACTGTAATCGAATTGTGGTAACTGCTTCGGTAGATAATGTTTCCTTCAAGCATCCTGTAAAACTTGGTGATGTTATCAGTATTGAAGCACAGGTAACAAGAGCTTTCAACACTTCCGTTGAAGTAAAATTAGTAGTTTATGCCCAAAATATCCCTTCTGGAAGCCGTGTTAAATCAAACGAAGCTTTTTATACGTTCGTAGCAATCGATCAGAACGCGAGAACGATCGTTGTACCTGAATTGGTTCCGGAGACTGAACAAGAGAAAGAATTATATGTTGATGCATTAAGACGCAGACAACTGCGCCTTGTTTTAGCAGGCAAAATGAAACCCGAAGAGGCAACAGAATTATATAATTTCTTTAATCAAATAGGCGCTTAATTAGTTGTGGGTTGTGAGTTGTCAGTTGCGAGTTATTAGTAGCAAAACGTAAGTAGCAAGATTCAACTGTTTAACTATTCAACAATTTAACTAATAGCTAGGGCAAATCGCTAACTACCTAGTTCCACTATCCTATCAAATTCTTCGCGCGTTAAAGGCATTACAGATAAACGACCTTGCTTAACGAGGGCTACGTTCTGTAATTGCTTATCTGCCTTGATTACTTCGAGTGTAACGGGCTTAGCCAAAGTTTCCAATGGCGCTAGATCAACAACAACCCATCTTTCGTCGTTCGTAGTTGGATCTTGATAAGATTCCTTAACAACTTTTGCTATCCCCACTACTTCTTTACCTTCGTTACTGTGATAAAAAAGTACCAAATCACCTTTTTTCATCGCTTGTAAATTGTTTCGAGCTTGATAATTTCTAACACCATCCCAGAAAGTCTCTTTTTCTTTCAAGAATTTTTCCCAACTATATTTAAATGGCTCCGATTTTACAAGGAAGTAGTTCATAGCTTATACGAATATTAATTGGGCGAAGTTAATAAATTTTGCAATACCATTGCTCTCGAATAATTTCTTATACACATATGTAATAATGATAGATAACTTAAATAGCGTCTGTAGATCAGAAGTTACTATTACCGAAAACTAATAAAAAAGGGCGGGAAATTTCCCGCCCTTTTTTATTAGTTAAATTTATTTTTGTTCTTAGTGGCCTTCGTGACCATCTACGCCATGTGCATGGCCGTGAGATAATTCATCAGCAGTTGCTTCCCGAACATTAAGTATTTCGATATCAAAATGTAAATTTTGACCAGCCATCGGATGATTTAAATCTACAACGACCGCTTCTGGGCTTACCTCTACTACCCGTGCTCTGAATTGATTTCCTTGGTTATCTTGTAACGGAAGAACTTCGCCTATTGGAGGAATGCCCGACTCTTTGAACATATCTGCAGGGAGCTGGGTGACTGCATTTTCATCTTTTTCGCCATAGGCATCAGCAGCTACCAGTTCAAAATCTATTGTATCACCCTGCTTTAACCCATTTATGTTTTCCTCAAACTTTGGCAGCATCATACCTACTCCATATAAAAAAACTAGCGGGTTAGCTTGGTCTGCTTCTTCAACAAACTCTCTTTCTCCATTGCTAATGGTGTGCAATTTGTACGTTAGCGCTACTACGCTATTTGGTGTAATTGTCATCTATCTAAATTTATGGAACCTTATTTTTGGTTTCCTGTTCAAAAATTAATTTTTTAAAATGCTCTAAATTATCAACTGGCAAACTACAGGTATTGTTTTTACAAACATAAATTAAATCATTCCCTGTTATTCTACCGCTTAATAATGGTAAATTCTCCATTTTTCCTCCCAATAGTACCTTGTTAGGAAGATAATACTGATCGATTGTTTTTCTCAACAAACTACTATTTTCACCAGTTATAGCTATCTCATAAAAACCGTATACTTCCTCAAGCAAACGGATACTCCAATTGGAATAGGCAGAGCCATAGCTTTTAATCTGTGGAAAAACATTGGCCAGTATTTGGGCCGAAACGTGTATGTAACTAGGTTTATCAAAAAGTAAGCCTAATTTATGTAATTGATGTATCATGACAGAGTTTGAAGCAGGAATTACGTTATCCATAATTTCAAATTTCCGTGTAATAAAAGATGCTACTTCTTTTGAAGTATAGTAAAATGCTGCCGCTTTATCGTCGTAAAAATTATTTAACACATAATCAGCTAAATTTATTGCCTTATCTAGCCATTTTTTTTCAAAAGTTACTTCGTAGAGGCTTATAAAAGCTTCTATTGTAAATGCATAGTCGTCCAGAAAAGCTTCAATGGGTTCTAAATGGCTGTTTGGTTGATGAAGTAACACTCCATTTGGAGAAAAAAGGTTTTCTTCAATAAAGATTGCATTTTTTTGTGCTATAGTAAGATAAGTTTGATCTCCGAAAACACGATAAGCATCTACAAATGCTTTTAACATCATGGCATTCCAAGCCGTTAAAATTTTATTATCTAATCCTGGTCGAACTCTTCTTGAGCGATAGCTCAATAATTTACCTTTTATTTCTTCTAGATATTTTTCCCATTCTTTGGCATCAAATCCCGCTTTTTCTGCCAATTTGTCTGCATCGATTGCTGTTTTTAAAATATTAGTACCCTCCTCTTCCCAGTTTCCACTGGAAGTCAGTGAAAAATAGTTGATAAATAACGCTGCATCCTCCTGAAGCACTTCTTTTATTTCCTCAATTTGAAAAGTATAAAATTTTCCTTCCACCCCTTCGCTATCGGCATCTAAAGCGCAGTAAAAAGCGCCGTCTACCGATGTCATTTCTCGAGAAACCCATTCCAATGTTCCCAGAACGACTCGTTTATATACAGGATCCGCTTTGTGGTTATATGCTTCGGCATACAAACTTACCAATTGGGCATTATCATAAAGCATCTTTTCAAAATGTGGCACATGCCAATACGCGTCAACAGCGTATCGAGCGAAACCTCCGCCAATATGGTCATAAATTCCTCCCGAAGCCATACTTTTTAGCGTAAAGTGGGTATGATCTAAAATAGCTTGGTCTTTTGCAAGGTGGCCATAACGCAAAAAGAACAACCAGTTATTAGGTAAGGGAAACTTTGGTGATCGTTGATAGCCGCCTAATTTTTTATCGAACGTATTTTGCCAGGGCTTTACTATGTCTAATAAATCTTGTTTGGTATAGACGTCCGGTATGCGACTAATTGGAAATTTTTCACTTTCTTTTATCCCATGTGTTAATTTTTCAGCATAAGTTAACGCTACATTAGGTTCGTTTTTCCACAGCGCCTGAATTTGATTTAACACATTGACCCAATCATTAGGTCTAAAATAAGTGCCACCATAAATTGGTCTGCCATCCGGTAAGCAAATACAGTTTAACGGCCATCCCCCACTATTTGTCATGAGCTGAACCGCTGTCATATATATCTGGTCTATATCGGGCCTTTCCTCCCTATCAACTTTAATAGAAATGAAATGATGGTTCATGACCTGCGCAACCTCCTCGTTTTCAAAACTTTCTCGTTCCATTACATGACACCAATGGCAGGCAGAATAACCAATACTTACGATGATCAGTTTATTTTCTTCTTTTGCTTTCGCCAACGCTTCGCCGCTCCAAGGGTACCACAGAACGGGATTATTTTGATGCTGTTTTAAATAGGGTGATGTTTCGTGCTGTAAATGATTAGCCATAACTTTGTAAAGGTACAGTTTTAATATTAAAGCCGTAAAAGAGTTGTGAGTTGTGAGCTTTGAGTTGCGAGAGCTATTCCACTATTTTTTATTTAATATTTAATTTATATTTTCATCCATGCTTATTACTCACATTGAAATTTTTAGATTTAGCATAAAGATGGAACCATTTGCCATTGCTACTGGCATCATGGACTATGCTCAAAACACGCTTGTTAGGGTACATACAGATGCTGGGCTTGCAGGATATGGCGAATGTTCTGCTTTTCCAATGATTGTTGGAGAAACTCAAAACACCTGTTTAATCTTAGCACAGGATTTTGCTAAACTTTGGAAAGGTAAAAATGCCTTAGATCTAGCGGCAAGAATGAGTGAACTAGATGCTTTTATCGCTGGAAATACAACAATAAAAAGTGCTTTTGACATGGCCCTCTACGACTTAGCTGCTAAAAATGAAAACAAGCCTCTTTATGAGTATCTTCAGGGTGAAATAAGGGCCATTGAAACAGACATCACAGTAGGTATTGATACTGCAGATACAATGGCCAATAAAGCATTAGCATTTAAAAAAAATGGAGCATCAATACTAAAAGTAAAGTTAGGAAAAGCCCCCCAAGAAGATATTGGGCGAATAAAAAAAATTCGTGACGTGATTGGTTTAGATATACCCATTAGAATTGACGCTAACCAAGGTTGGGATTACGATGGTGCTGTAACCGTTTTACAAGCGTTGGCTGACATGAATATTCAATTCTGTGAACAACCTATGCGCACGTATAACGACTATCTTTTGCCATCCTTAAGAGAAAAAATTTCCATAAACATTATGGCCGATGAAAGTTGCTATAGCCACTTCGACGCCCAGCGTTTGATTAGCGGTAATGCTTGCGATTCCATTAATATAAAACTAGCTAAGTCTGGTGGTATAAGGGAGGCGCTGAAAATACATGAAGTGGCTTTTCGTAATAATATTCCCTGCATGATTGGAGGAATGTTAGAAAGCAGGCTAGCCCTGTCGGCTAACGTTCATTTTGCTTATGCTTGTAAAGGGATTAAATATTTTGATATGGATACCTGTATGATTGGACATGTGGAAGATCCTATTCAGGGCGGAGTAATTTTTAATGGGTATCATATAAGTTTAACAGATGCTGTTGGGATAGGTGCAGAAGTAGAAGAAACTTTTTTAAAGAATTGTGAATGCTGGGTTGTTTAAATCTTCCTCTCAATAACATTTTATTTATGTTATTGAGAGGAAGAAGTGTAGATGAGCTGTTCGGTGACTAATTCTAGTCAAACACAATGGTTTGTTCACCCGACATTTTATTAATGTGGCACTCACAGCGGCCTCCAGAGACAACCATCTCCGTTGTTTTGAGCTTATTTGTGGTTGGATGTGTAGCGCTTATTAGCAAGGTATCGCCTTCGATATTGAGGGCACTTTTGTCGCCATCGTTAGCAACCAAATAATATGGGTTCTCTGGCTGAGGGCTTTCTGAGGCGGCACTTGGCAATTCTTTATTACTTCCTTTGATTTTTACGGAAAAATTCTTGACAAGTAAGGTATCACCGGTATTATCTTTAAAAATTACCCCCACCGTCCGGAATTCCATTGTACAGGCTTTTGGTGGGCAGTCTGCCTCTGTTGTTTCATTCTTTTTCTTTGTTGCACAAGCCGCTGCCAACAAAGATGCTGATAGGCATAACATAAGTAGTTTAGTCATATTCGTTTATTTAAATTATTATCATTAGCACTTTATGTACTAGCGATTTGTTTTTAAAATTTCCTTACAATTAATATAATAACATTAAATATATGAAACCATCATGATTTATTCAAACATACAGTGAAATGAACTAAGCGTAGCGCTCTCGTGAACGCCGTTGAAAAACATACAAAAAATGAAAAATTAATCTGATAGCTTCATCACTAGTATTATGCAGGGGATTCATCTCGTGAAATCCAACTTAGCATTGACATTTTTACAAAAAAATGCTCCCCAATCATGGTTCAATTAGTAAATTGCGCAAAATCATTTAATAGCATGACATATTCTGAAAAACTAGCTGCCATACGGAGTTTGATGGAAGAGCAGCAGATTGACGCTTATATTATTCCCTCTGCAGATCCGCATATTAGTGAATACTTGCCTGATAGATATAAATGTATAGCTTATGCTTCTGGTTTTACCGGATCTGCGGGGACGCTGGTAATCACTCAAGATTTTGCCGGACTGTGGACAGATTCCCGTTATTTTGTTCAAGCAAATGAACAATTAGCTAACAGCGGCTTTGAATTGGTTAAGTTAAAAAATCAAGGGGTCGCAGAGTATATTGATTGGTTGCAAGAAAAATTAGTGCGAGGGAATAAAGTTGCTTTTGACGGGAAGTTAGCTTCTGTCAGTATCGCTAAACAATTGATAGATGAACTTCAACCTTCAAAAATTTTAATAGATGGGACAATAGATTTGATTGAAAGCATTTGGCAAGACCGGCCCATATTGCCAACAGAAAGTGCTTATTTATTAGAGGAAAGTATTGTTGGCGAAAATACAACTAGTAAACTAACGCGCTTAAGGAAATATCTTGAAAAGATTAAGGTCAATTATCACTTAATATCTTCCTTGGATGATATCGCATGGCTTTTTAATATAAGAGGTAGTGATGTGAAATGTAATCCCGTTGTATTAAGTTTTGCTTTACTAACACCTGAAAGTACTATTTTATTTATAGATCAAAATAAACTTAGTGAACAATATAAAACATTGCTGCGCGAGCAAGGTGTAGAATTGCTGGATTACCATGGCTTGGAAAAGACATTGGACAATCTGCCTGCAAATGAAAGTACGATTTTACTTGATCCGAAGCGGACATGTTATGCCATTTATAGCCAAATTCCCCAATACGTTAAAATTGTAGAACAATTAAATCCTACGACTAAATTTAAGTCGTTAAAAAATGCTATTGAGGCTGAACATGTGCGTCAAACCATGATTAAAGACGGTATAGCGCTGACAAGATTTTTCAAATGGCTTGAAGAGAATGTGGTGGCCGGAGCCTTAACTGAAATAAATATTGCCGAAAAGCTATTGTCGTTTAGGCAGGAACAGGTGGGCTTTGTAAACGAAAGCTTCGATACAATAGCAGGATATAAAGAACATGGCGCCCTACCCCATTACAAGGCTACAGAAGGAAGCAATGCCACCTTACAACCTAATGGTTTGTTGTTGATTGATTCTGGTGGGCAATATCAAACGGGAACGACAGATATAACGCGTGTTGTATCGTTGGGAGACCTTAGTGATGCGGAGAAAGTAGATTATACATTGGTTTTGAAGGGAATGATTGAAGGAAGCACAACCGTTTATCCTAAAAATATCAGGGGTTATCAGATTGATGCCATAACAAGAAGACCTTTATGGGAACGCTTGCGTAACTATGGGCATGGAACTGGTCACGGTGTTGGTTTTTTCTTGAATGTACACGAAGGACCGCAGGTTTTTAATGCTTCTAATGTGGACATCACAATTGAAGAAGGTATGATTACCTCAATTGAACCCGGGCTTTACAGAGAGGGACGTTATGGTATACGAATAGAAAACTTAGTGTTAAGTGTACTCGACCAGGAAACCGAATTTGGTGAATTTATGGCGTTTGAAACGCTTACTTTATGTTATATAGACACCAATTTGGTTGACAAATCATTGTTGGATCAAAAACATATTGATTGGTTAAATCAATACAACAATATGGTTTATGAGCGTTTGTCAGTTCACTTAGATGGGGATGAAAAACAGTGGTTATCTAATAAAACTAAGGTGATTTAGTTGGATATAATAGAAAGAAGAAATTTAACACAATAAAATGCCACACATAGCACCCTCTAAGCAGGATAGCCCTGCAACAGCGTTCGAAAGATTATTGAATATTCTGAATACCTTACGCCTGGAATGTCCTTGGGATAGAAAACAAACAATGGAGAGCTTACGCCATCTAACGATCGAAGAAACCTATGAGCTCGCCGATGCTATTCTTGATAAAGATCTAAATGAAGTAAAAAAGGAACTGGGTGATATTATGATGCACTTGGTTTTTTATGCACGAATTGCAGAAGAAAATGATGATTTTACTATTGTTGATGTACTGAATAGTGTATGTGATAAATTAATAAGCAGACATCCTCATATTTATGGAGATGTAGAGGTGGCGAATGAAGAGGATGTAAAACGTAATTGGGAACAGTTAAAATTAAAAGAAGGCAATAAATCAGTATTAGCAGGCGTACCTGGGAGTTTACCAGCTTTAGTAAAAGCTTACAGAATCCAAGATAAAGCCAGAGGGGTAGGTTTTGACTGGGAAGATAAATCTCAGGTATGGGAAAAAGTAGAAGAAGAGCTACGGGAATTTAAAGAGGAGTTAAACATTTCGGAAAATAAACCGATAGACAAGGAGAAGGCAGAAAACGAGTTTGGCGACCTACTTTTCTCTCTAATAAATTATGCACGATTCTTAGATATTAATCCAGAAAACGCTTTGGAAAAAACTAACAAAAAATTCATTCATCGTTTTACACATTTAGAGAATCGTGCCAAAGAGTTAGGAAAGAATCTTCATGACATGACATTAGAAGAAATGGATGTCTATTGGAATGAAGCCAAAGGTGTTTAACCACCTATGTAATAACTACTTAAATCTGATAGCTTTGATAGGGCTAATTCTACTAACTAAGCCTGACGGAATTAATAGGGCTAATAAGCATAGAGCGGCAGTACCTAAATTGAGTAATAGAATTTCTATTGGTCCTATTTTAATAGGAATATAAGAAATGTAATAAGCACTTTCATCTAACTTGAAAAAATGAGTATAATGTTGGAAAGCACATATGCCAATGCCTAATAAATTACCCAATATTAATCCTATTCCTATAAGTTGAAGGGCATTGTAAAGAAAAACTTTTCTTATTGCCGTATTATTGAGGCCCAAAGCTTTTAAAATACCAATCATATTAGTACGTTCCAAAATCATAATCAACAAAGCTGAAATCATGTTTATGATAGCCACTAAAACCATTAAAACCAATATTATCTGGGAATTAATATCTAACAGTGCTAACCATTCAAATATTTCAGGATATTGTTCTGAAATGGTGACAGATACAAGCTGTATAGGCAAAAAATCTAATACGGTTTGATTCGTGATATCTAATTTGTCAAAATCATCTGTTATAATCTCATACCCTCCTACTTCATTTTTCTCCCATTTATTTAGTCGTCTAATTAAAGATATATCGCTGATAACATATGTTTTATCTATTTCTTCTACACCAAGATTATAGATCCCCACTATGGTAAACTTACGTTTACGCAAAGGTTCTTGCACGAAATACATTAGAAAATCATCACCTAATTTAAGATCCAGTCTATTTGCCGTGTATTTAGAAATTAAAATTTGTTGCTGAGCGGGAATACTATCTGAAAAATCTATAGTTTTTCCTTCAACAAGAATGCTTTCAAGCAATTTTTGATTATAGTTGCTGTCTATCCCCTTCAATACTACTCCCTCAATCTCATTATTTGCATTAATAATACCTGGTTTAGTTCCAAAGGCGTTTAATTGTTTAACTCCTGGGACTTTGGTGAGAAGTTCCAAGCTATCGTCGTTCAAACTAAAGGGAGAGCTCTCATATGAGCTATTTAAATTATGTTTATAAACGGTAATATCCCCATTAAACCCTCTCTCCTTGTTAATAATTTCCCCTTTAAACCCTTTCAGCACGGCTATAGCTAAAATCATTACTGCTAAACCAAGCATAATACCTGCAACGGCAACCTTTATAATGAGTTTTGAATAGTTACGGTTACCGCCCTTGGTAATTCGTTTTGCTAAGTATAAGGGAAAATTCAAGTCTGAAAATATATTTTGTACCTTAGCAAAGGTAAAGATTGGAGTGTTTAACTAAAAACATAAAAGAAAATAATGCGTATTATATTTATGGGAACCCCTGATTTTGCTGTTGCATCGTTGCAGGCATTACTGGAAGCAGGTGAAAATGTGGTAGCAGTGGTGACAGTGGCAGACAAACCTGCAGGCAGAGGACAAAAAATTCAGGAATCAGCAGTCAAAAAATTTGCTGTATCTAATAATATCCCGGTACTACAACCCGTAAAACTTAAGGATGAGCATTTTTTGGCGGCTTTAAAGAGTTTTAACGCAGACTTGCAAGTAGTGGTTGCTTTTAGAATGTTACCAGAAGTTGTTTGGAATATGCCGCCAAAAGGAACAATCAATTTACACGCCTCTTTATTACCTCAATATAGAGGAGCCGCCCCTATTAATCATGCTATCATAAATGGTGAAAAGGAAAGTGGCGTGACCACTTTTTTATTGCAACATCAGATCGATACCGGTAATATTTTATTTAAGGAAACCGTTTCAATAGCAGCTACTGACACTGCTGGAGATTTGCACGATAAATTAATGGCAGTTGGTGCGCAGTTATTAATAAAAACAGTGGGGGCTATTAAAAACGGTAAACATCAGGAGATTCCGCAAGAAGAAATAATTAACAACGTGGAATTGAAACACGCTCCTAAAATATTTAAAGAAGATTGTAAGATTATATGGGACAAACCTTTGCAGGAGGTATACAACTTAATTAGAGGGTTAAGTCCCTATCCTACCGCTTTTACTGATTTTCAAGGAAAAATACTTAAGATATTTAAATGTACCCCCTTGAAAGATACCACAAATGAGCAGCCAGGGAGTTTCATCTCAGATGGAAAACATTATTTGCGTTTTGCTGCCAAAGGTGGTTATATTGATGTAACAGAGGTGCAACTCGAGGGAAAAAGGAGAATGTCTGTAGAAGAGTTTCTTAGGGGCGTAAGAATATAAGGTAAAAGTTAGGAGATTTATTTTATAAATCTCCTAAATCAACTTTCAATTTCTCTCAACTGACTATTCTTCATCCAAATCGATGGTTAATTGCCATTTACTTAGCTTTTCCTGCAGATTTTTTGACAGATGGTTGAAATATCTTTTCTTCTTATAACCCATAACCCAATGGATGCCGTGGATAGCATTCGTTAAAAACATTTCGTCTGCCTCATGCAAAATTTCTGGACTGATTTGAGCTTCCACCACTTCAATTCCATATTCTTTAGCCATTTCAATAACAACTCGGCGCATGACGCCTGCGATACATCCTTCACTCAAAGCGGGAGTATACAAGGTTTTATTGTACCATACAAAAATATTAGAACTTAGTGATTCACATAAAAGACCTTCATTATTCAGAATCAAAATATCATCACATCCAAGCTTTTTTCGCTCGATGCCTGCAAGTACGTAGATTAAGGAGTTATTGCTTTTCAGATGAGATAGGTCATTGACAGGCTTTTTATGCTCTTTATAAACATCAATGATGACACCAGATTTATTTAAACGATAACCGATATTGTCTAGCGAGGTTGCTTCTAATAGATAATTTGGCTTGTTTGTTTCAGGACTGTAGAGGCCTCCTCCTCCCCTATGCACATTTATACGAATTCTAGCCTCCGTTCCAAGTTTATTCTTTTTAACGAGCTCTGAGGCCTTCTCTCTGATAAAATAAGCATCGAATTTATGTGATCCTTCTAAGTGTAAAGTATTCATGCTCGCTTGAAGCCTGTCTACATGATATTGCAAAAACCTGATATCATTATCCATCCAACGCATCGTTTCGAAAATGCCATCACCGTAACGTAAGCTTCGATTCGTATGGTGGATCATGGGCTGATTTTCTAACATCAGGCTTCCATTATTGTTTATATATTGTTCGTTCATTTATATTCTTAACGGAGAAAAGAAAAAATTAGTTCTTAAATTATCATTATTTTGAGCGTTCATACTGCACATACGATCGCCATTTTTCTAAACAAAGAGCAAAATCCTCTGGTAAATCTGATTCGAAGTTTACATACTCTTTGCTTCTAGGGTGTATGAATCCTAAACTTTTTGCGTGAAGTGCTTGTCTAGGAAGTATATTAAAACAATTATCTACAAATTGCTTGTATTTACTAAAGACTGTCCCTTTAAGTATCCTATCCCCACCGTAAAGAGCATCATTGAATAAAGGATGGCCAATGGATTGCATGTGTGCTCTAATCTGGTGAGTTCTACCAGTCTCCAACTGACACTCAATTAACGTGACATACCCTAAGCGCTCTAAAATTCGGTAATGCGTAACGGACCATTTACCTTTCTCTTCACTGTCATAAACAGACATCACTCTACGGTCTTTTAAACTGCGTCCTATGTAGCCCGTAACGGTGCCGTCGCTCTGCAAATCACCCCAAACTAAAGCAGTATATTTACGATGAATACTGTGATCGAAAAATTGCTTAGCTAAGTGCGTAATAGTCCATTCGTTCTTTGCAATAACAAGTAAACCGCTTGTGTCTTTATCTATGCGGTGTACAAGGCCCGGTCGTCCGTCATTTCCAGGTAATTGTGGCAATTGATTGAAATGATAAACTAATGCGTTTACCAAAGTTCCCGTATAATTATTAAAACCTGGGTGAACAACCATCCCTGTGACTTTATTTACAATCAGTAGATCATCATCCTCATAAGGTATATTTAGTGGTATATTTTCTGGATAAATCTCTGTATCACGGGGAGGATGCGGAAGTACTACGGTAATAATATCGCCCGGTTTCACTTTATAGCTAGCCCGTATTTGTTTATCGTTTACCAACACATTACCGGCTTCAATGGCATTCTGTATTCGGTTTCTTGAAGCATTTTCTACCCGATGCATTAAAAATTTATCAATGCGTAATAATGCTTGTCCCTTATCTACTACTACTCGTAAATGTTCGTATAAATCTTGTTCTCCGTTTTCGTCAATATCGAAATCTTCTGCCATGCTGCAAAAGTAAATAATATTTGGTTTGTAATTATTGGAAGATTGAGAAAATAAGTTATCTGAGTTTCAAATAACAGTACTAAGTGTAATATTACTTTTTTAAGAAAATTTAATTTCTTAAACCTGAGTAATAAGAGCCTGTTTAAAATTCATGATTTTGTTTATGCTTTTTTTTGACTACAACTTTGTTATGTTTTCTTGAGGTAGAGACTGGCTACCTTTTCAAGAACATGCCTCGCCTTGCTCAAAAAAGCTATAAACTTTTTTACAATATAAATTTAAACGTGCTCTAATAGATTTCTTCGTTAATTTGTGTGATATTTTTTTGTTATTTTGGTTAAATATTTATCTCTTTCTTAGATGACGAGGCATATGGAATTAATTAGAATAGCGGTCGTTGATGATCATCAAATTGTTATTCAAGGACTTAAATCGCTATTAGTAAACCATGAGGAAATTGAAATAGTTGGTAGTTTTACCTCCGGCTTAACATTTATGATTTTTCTGAAAGATCATTTTGTAGATGTTGTTCTTTTAGATATAATGCTACCTGACGCAAATGGAATGGAGCTTTGCAAAGAAATTAAACTGATCTCTCCTAATACACGGGTTTTAGCACTAAGTAACCACACGGAACGTAGTATCATCTTGCAAATGTTACAAAATGGTGCAAATGGTTACCTCCTCAAAAATATATCTGTAGAAGAATTAGTTAAGTCAATTTATGAAGCATTGAGTGGTGGGCTAGCTTTTAGTAAGGAAGTAAAAGAAATTATAGCCAAACCCAGTCAAAATGAATTAAGAGGTGTACCACAACTTACTAAACGAGAAAAGCAAATTTTACAATTAATTGCCGAAGGAAAGACAACGATAGTTATGGCCGATCAGCTGTATTTAAGTCCGTTAACTGTGGAAACTCACCGTAGAAATTTACTTCAAAAATTTGAGGCAAAAAACGTAGCTGAGCTGATTAGGGTCGCTGCGGAACAAAAGTTATTATGAAGAAGAGCGCCGGAATATTGCTCATTAGATCTACAGAAAAAGAGCTAGAGTTCTTTTTAGTTCATCCTGGTGGGCCATTTTTCCAAAAGAAAAATGAGGGATGGTGGACAATCCCTAAAGGCGAGATACTATTAGATGAAGATCCATTGAATGCGGCGGTAAGAGAATTTGAGGAGGAGACAGGTCATAAACTTCACGGAGCATTTCACCCTGTTCCACCAATTAAACAGAAAGGTGGAAAAGAAGTGCTTTGCTGGGTAATTGAGAAAGATATAGATCCAAGTACAATAAGAAGTAATAATTTTGAAATAGAATGGCCTCCTAAATCTGGTATACGTAGACAGTTCCCAGAAATTGATAAAGCGGGATGGTTCAATTATTCGGAAGCAAAAGTTCTTATCAACATCAAACAAGTGCCATTTTTAGATGAAGCTCTTCAGATACATAATCGTTCCGCCGAATTTTGAATTAACGCTGACTCATTCAAAAGGCCTTTTCTACGGCGTTCGGACCTCTTTAGTTACCTATAGCAAAACGATATAGAATAAACAGCCGCTCATAAAAGCAGCTGTTTATTGCTATCAATAATGCTCTGTTTTTATTGCTGTTGCTGGTACCACTCCAGGAATTCGGCTTCATCAAAGGATTCGGAGTGGACAAATAATTTCTGCTTGATCTGTTGTTGTAATAGTTTGGCCATTTCTGCCCTCGTCTCCATATATGCAGGATCATGTGCAAGGTTGTCATATTCGAGCGCCTCTTTATCGCGCAAGTCGTACAGCTCAAACTCTTCGGGGTAGCCGCCAAGTGCATCGAAATAATGGCTGTATTTCCAATCGGTAGTACGCACGCAACGTATCCGGTTTGCTGCCCTTACTACGCTAGCTTTATCAGCAGCGCTGGCTTTCGTATCATCAAATGTAAATAAGATGGCATCCTGGACTGGTTTGTCATCGTCCAACAAAGGAAGGAGACTAGTGCCCCTTAGGCCTTTGGGCGGGGTAGCTCCTGTAATGCCAGCGATTGTAGGCATGATATCGATCAGCGAAGCTAGATTCCGAGTGCTTTTATACTTATCCCCTTTAGGAAACAGAACCGGATTCGAGAAGATCATCGGTACCCTTAGCGCTTCTTCATAGGCAACAAATGCCTTTTGACGCATGCCACCGTGGGCCATACCCATTTCGCCGTGATCAGCTAGACGAATCACCAGTGCCTGGTCGGCCAACCTGCTTCCGTTCACCTCCTTGTATAGTTCATCGATAAAAAAACCGATCTCAGTATCGATCAGGCGCAGTAGGTTGCCGTAAAAGTTGAGGTAATTTGTTTGCTTTTCAGGTGTGTTCAGCATGCCAAGTCCCAAAGCTGCTGTAGTTTTTATCTGAGCCTGCGCAGAAGGTTTGCCGTTAGCAACAAGATCTTCGTTTACCGTTTTGGGGAGGGGTATTGACCCCTTAAGAAAATTGTCAGTGTAGCCATATTTGAATCCCTTCGGATAACAAAGCACATCATGTGGATTAACCAGTGAAAGAATAAGACAATAGGGCCTTACTTTTCCCTGGGTGCGTAGTTCCCTAACATTCTTCAAGAAGTCGATGGCTTGTTGTATATAAGTCCCGTCGTGGTTGGCAAAACCACCACCGAAATTCTCAGGTGCGGTATCTTCACCGGCATCTGGGTCTTTCCAACCTCGGAAGCCGTACAGTGCAATATCGGATGGATCAGGACTGCCACCATCGACACCCTTACTCACATGCCATTTGCCACGATAATGCACCTCATAGTCGTTAGCTATTAACATACGCGCCAGGTTAGGAAGCGTACTATCCAGGGTAACTTCGCCTTGAGAGTATTTTCCGCCGTTGGTGAGGGTTTGCGTCACATGATGCTGTGCTGGATAAAGGCCAGTCAGCAATGTGGACCTGCTGGGTGAACACATACAGGTGTTGCAAAAGGCACGATCAAAGCTGAAGCCGTTTTGTTTCAGAAAAGTAAGGGTCTTAAGATTGTCCTGCTCCCAGTTCTCCGGAAAATGCTGTGTGGCTCTTTCCTGATCGGTAATGATCATGATGATGTCCGGCTTACCGGAGAAATTGGTGAGGCGTTCGCTGAAATTCATAATTTGCTGGTTTAAATGAATATTAAAATGAAACACACCAAGATACGAAGGATTAACGGACGTGGCAATTCTGTTTCATTCCTTCCAGGCGTCCCTTGCTTGCTGCCTACAATGTATCGCCGCTTTTCCGTTTCCTGATTCTTATCGTCTAATAATCGCGTCGACTATTTGTATACACGGGTCCGTTCACAGTTGGAAGAATATCCTCACAATTACAACACCTGGATGATGCAGCGATATTCTGAAAGTATGTTTTTGGAGGAACTCCCGAAAATCTTCGAAAATCCTTTATAAAATGATTGTCATCGTAATATCCATTATTAATAGCAATCTGTAAAAGATCCTTTGAGCGAAAGGAATGTAAATCTAAATATGCGTTTAGAAAGCGCCTAATTAAAAGATAGTTTTTAGGAGAAATACCTAAATGTTTTTTAAAATTCCTTTCCAACCATTTGTAATTCAACCGAACCGTATATGTTTCCAATAAGTCCTTAACAGTTAGGACACCTTGCCTATTAATATAATCCAATATGTCGATCAGCACCTTTGGATAGGAATAGCAATCAATTTTTTCAGAAAGGAAACTGGTTATTACCTGTATTCTCTTTTCAATAGAGAATGAGCTGTAATAAGCTTCATTAAACATTTCGAAACCATATCCTGCTATTTCTGAGAAGTCAAAAACCTGTGCTTTCTCAAAATAATCGTCGCCAATGCCAAATAATTTGAAGAAGGTCATCGGGTAAAAACGAATAATTAAGAAATTTTCAAATGGAATTGAAGATTCACAATAAATATTTTTCAATATACCTCCGCAAACCCATGTGTTTCCAACCCATTTTATCTGCCCATCTATGCTTATTTTTGCTTTTTCATTTTTCGTTTGCATGAATGCAACTACAGGATAACCATCGTTAAAAAACAATTGTCTTCCATCACAATAATTTGCGTTAAATACATAATATCCTTCCACAAATTCCTTTAAGTCATCAGAAGGTGTGAATTTGATAACACTGTCGTCATCTGGATTGGCTATATGTTTAAAGAAATTAATGGGCACAACTACAAATATACTAAATTCATTTGCTATGGATTTAAATGTCTAAGTTATACTATTTGCTATAGTACTCAGCTTGTAATTTTGTAAAGAGCAAAAACATAAGATTTATGATAATAACAAATGAAAAAGAGCTGGAAGGAATGAGGAGCATTAGCGAAGCGGTCGCGCTAACCCTAAAGAAAATGCATGAATATGTTCGTCCAGGAATGAGTACAAAAGAACTGGATGATTACGGTGGTCAATTGCTTAATGAATTCGGTGCAAAATCTGCACCATATCTTGTTTATAAATTCCCTGGACATACCTGCATTAGTCTCAACAATGAAATATGTCATGGTATACCGTCGGATAAAAGAATTATTCAGGAAGGAGATTTGTTGAATATAGACGTTTCTGCTGAATTAAATGGCTATTGGTCCGACAATGGCAGTTCAATTATTGTTAGTCAAGATATTCACAAAAAACAAGATTTGGTCGATAGTTCCCGAGCAATACTCAAAAAAGCTATTAATACAATAAAAGGGGGAGTAAAAATCAATGAGATCGGTAGTCTGATTGAAAAGGAAGCTAAAAGAAATGGTTATAAAGTAATTAAAAATTTGGGTGGACATGGAGTAGGTGGAGGTCTACACGAACAACCTGATGGAATTCTTAATTATAGAGACAAGTTTGATCAAAGGAGGTTCAGGAAAAATGCCGTTGTGGCAATAGAGACGTTTATAACAACTGATTCCTCATTGGCACTAGAAACTGCTGATGGTTTTACCATGATAGGCGACAAAGGTGGTTTTGCTGTTCAACATGAACATACGATAGTTGTCACGGATGGACAACCTATTATTCTAACTGAACAAAATGGTATCTGGGACTAAGTGTTTTCGACTAAAAAAACGAGAGGCCTACGGCGTTCGAACCGGCCAACCCTTCTGTTCTCATCCCCGCTTAAATGACAAAAGCCCCACTTATTGTGAGGCTTTGTGATCCCGCTGGGATTCGAACCCAGGACCCATACATTAAAAGTGTATTGCTCTACCAGCTGAGCTACGGAATCCTATCATTAAAATTCTAAAAATATATCTTTAGAATTAAATCCGGTTAACTTATTTTATTCAGAATTATATTTTATTTCCTGAATTGTTAACGGGTGCAAAGGTATGTTTTTAATCTATTCATGCCAAATTTTAAGATAAAAAAAATAATGTTTTTTTATTGAAACCTATAAATCAGTCTTTTATTTTTCTTACTTATACCTTGCTACATTTCTATGTCGCATCTCCCCTTATAGAATGCCGTATTTCAGCCTTTTTATTTCGTACTTGAATGCGCAATTTTGTAAGTATGGTTCTCCATAAACATATCTTATTATGAAAGCAGATAATATTATATTCGATTTTGATGAGTCAACTAAAAGACTCGACGAAGCTCTAAACCGGTTTTCAGAGGAACAATTTAATATTGTTCCTTTTGATGAAAGTTGGACGCCGGGTCAAGTAGCAGAACATTTATCTATGTCTGAAGCGGGGATTCCGCAGCTATTGCTAGGCTCAGTAAGAGAAACTGAAAGAGCTATTGATGAAAAGGAAACAGAACTAGGTGCCATCTTTTTAGACTTTTCTACGAAATTAAAGGCACCTGAATTTATAATACCAACAAATGAACCAAAGAAAAAACAAGAATTGATCAACAAACTTATTGATAATCGAAAGACTATCAGTGAATTAATTAAAGAGCTGGATCTTTCCAAGACATGCACGAGTTTTCCCTTTCCCGAGGTTGGAGAACTTACACGTTTGGAATGGGTATACTTCATGATTGTTCATTCAAAAAGGCATGTGAATCAGTTGAATAATATTTTTCAATGTATGAAAGCGTTTAACTAACTGCGTTGAATTAAGTGGGCAATATTTTCTTTGTAAGATGCGCTAACAGGTATTTCTTGGTGCCCAATACAGACAAAATCACGTTTCACAGTAGTAATTTTTTTTGCCGCAACCAAAAAAGACTTATGTGTTCTTATAAATTGTGATGGTGGAAGTTTTTCTTCTATTGCTTTGATACTCATACGAGTCAGAATAGGTCGTTCGTTTGTAGAGAGATGTATTTTTATATAGTCTTTTAATCCTTCAATATAATTGATGTCGGCTATAATAATCTTTACAAGTGTATATTCAACGTTTACAAAGAAATCGGGATATTCTTCCGTTTCAATTGATTTATTTTTCAATTGAAATAATTCATTAGCGCGACTGCATGCCTTCATGAACCGCTCAAAACTGAAGGGTTTTAAAAGATAGTCAACAACCTGTAAATTAAATCCTTCTAAAGCATATTCATTATAAGCTGTAACCAATATAACTAAAGGTGGTTTATCCAATGATTGCAGAAATTGCAGTCCACTTAGACGTGGCATCTGTACATCCAAAAATATTAAATCAATGGATTCTTGCTGAACAATATCCCAGGCTTCGAGCGCATTTTTGCAACTTTTAACTAGGTACAAATAAGACAGTTGGCTAATACTATCTTCCAACAGATCACGAACAAGCGATTCATCATCTACAATTAGGCAGCGCATCATACCAGATCTAAAATTAATATTATACGAAATAAATTGTCTTTATCTTTAATTTCCAAATTATAATGTTTGCTATATAGCAATTCAAGACGGGTTTTTACATTTGTTAATCCTATTCCTGAATCTTTGTCTTTATTTATATCTAACTCCGCATCGTATTGATTAGAAACTTCAAAAGTTAATACATCGTCTTTCACGATTAACATGATATTAATCTGGGGAGCGTCTATCCAACCGACTCCATGTTTAAATGCATTTTCGACGAAAGGAATGAGTAACATGGGTTCTATTTGGTGCTTCTTGATCTCTTCATTTCTGTGTATTGTATATTTAATATTCACTGCATCACCAAAGCGTAATTTTTGTAAAGCTATATAACTATTTAAATATTCAATTTCTTGTTGTAAAAACACTTTTCTGTTTTGGGAGTCATAAAGCATATATCGCATCAAATCTGAAAGCATAAGTAAGGAAGCTTCTAGTTTATCCGATTTTTTTCTCGCTAGTGAGACCAGATTAGTTAGCACATTGAAGAGAAAATGCGGATTAATTTGCGAGCGTAGAAATTTAAGTTCTGAAGCCAATTTTTCTGCTCGCTGCTCTTTTAACGATTTTTCCTGATTTATTTTATTAACAACTTTACGATAAATAAAACTTGCAATAAAAATTCCAATAGAAGGAGGATAAATAAATTTGTATAAGGACACATTTTTGGCCACCGTGGGGAACCAATTAATTAACATGGCGTGTTTCATCTGAAACGATAGCACCAAAAGGGCGATGACCGTTATAAAATAAAACCACCACCATTTAAGATTTAAAAATTTAGGATAGAGGTAATAAGCATTCGTATAAAAGATAAATACATGCACTACGCCCGTTAAAGTAAAGAAAAGCCCGGGTACAGGACCTATGTTAAAATCGGGTGGACTGGAAATATAATATGGTAAAAATAAAACAATGCCCCATATGACGATATGGATACCAATAAAGATTGTCTTTAAGCTAAAAATAGACTTTCGTTGTGCCAAATTTGATACCATCTCTTCGTTTATCACGTATAAAGCTATTAAATTATAGCTAATTCTTACAAGAGAGTAGACCAAATGATAAACTTAGACGACTAAACGATTAAGGATAGATGCGAAATAATCATCCGGTTTTTATTCTCTCCGAAAAGTTAAGCCGAGAAGTACTTTGGCAATTTGTTCGGAAATAGCATTATTGCACAGCTTGTCGAGCCAAAAGTACTCACCTGCCGGATTTATTTCCAGAAAGTAGAACTTATTTTCAGGTGTAAGGATAAGATCGATAGCGCCATAGTTCAACTTGTACATATCCATAAAAGAAAGCAATTGTTTCTCAACGTAAGAAGGCAAGTTATAGGGTTGCCATTCATTTACAAGACTAAGGCCTTCTTTGCGCCAATCTATTTGCGCATTAGGTTTCTTTTGAGAGTCGATACTAAAACTAAAAATCTTATCTCCTATTATTGTTACGCGTAATTCAAGTTTCTTTTCAAGTTTTTGCTGAAATACCATTGGACAAAATTGAAGGTTGTCAAACTCCTCAATATCCGTTGTGTCTATTTCATTAGTGAATACCACGTTTTCGTTACCGTCTTGATATATGGAGAAAGAGCTTTGCATTTTAGTAACAACAGCCCCATTGGCTTGCTTTATAAAAGCTTCTACTTCTTTTGGTGAATTACTGATGCAGGTGGATGGTATTGCTAAACCGCAGTTCACGGCAATCTTAAGCTGCTCTTCCTTACTATCTAATCTGCGATAAGTGCTAAAACGCTCCATTTGAAAGCATGGCAATGCTTCTATCATGCCATGTAATGTCCGTTTAATCTCTCCGGTTGTGGCCGCAAGGTATTGCTGATCTATTATTTTTTCAATGCCGTCTCCAATATGGTGACTTCTCCTGTACCATACGGCATATAGATTATCCAAATAGTGCTTTTCTCCATTATCCAGTATAATGCTCCACCTGTTATTTGTGAAAAGTGTGGTTAAATTTGTTTTCGTTGGATAGCTGTCTACATTAAAACGGATGACTTCACCTCCAAATGTTTGTATATAATTCGAAACATGTTTTATGCATTCATTATCTTTTGTATGCGTGATGATCAGTATTTTCTTGTTAGTCATTTTGATTTTATACGTTTTGTCAACATTTCTGCGATAGCCTCTCCTATTGGGTAATTTAGATACTTTTGTAACATTCCCCACTCACCTTGGGGATTAACCTCCAAAAATATATAGTGACCATCAGTATTTTTTATCATATCAATAGCTCCGAAATGCAGCCCGAGGCTAGTCATCATTTTATGTATTTTAATTGTTATTGATGATGGCAGTTCGTAATGCTCCCATTTAAAAGATTTTCCTGTGGCAATTCGCCAATCTATCTTCTCATCGTCACTTGAAATTTTTCCAGTAAAGACCAACCCATCCACATAGGCAATTCTAAGTTCATATGCTTTCCTTATATATTCTTGAAAAATCATTGGACAATAGGCTAGCGTATCCAGTTGATTTAAATCTGATTCAACCAACTTTGTAGTCGGGAAGAATGGGGTGTCTCCTTTCATGCTTTTAGATAAGGCCCCATGCAACTTCATAACAACTTCAGCATTGCAAGATTTATAAAAATCACGGATGATGGTAGCGGAATTACTTACTAATGTTCTAGGGATATTTAGGCCAAAAGAATATGCTTTGTGTAATTGATGCATCTTATCTCCTCCCGCCGTATGATCAGCTTGCATATCATTCATCCAAGGAATATGTTTAAGAGTATTTAAGAATATTTGGAGATACGTTTGATATTCTTTTACAAAAGTGGCCTTATAATCTGGATCAAGATTTTGTGGTGTTTTAAAACTCCATAATTTTCGATACCAAACCGCATGTATATCGGATGATTTTATGGTGTTTGAAAATCCTTTTAGCTCGTAGTTTTCAAATTTGCGGTTCTTTGAATAATTCATTTCATAGCCGATGGCAAATTCATCTGTGTTAAGTCTAAAAGATGGGAACCCCAGTTTAGTTAGATGTGCTTGAACAATGTCTATAGTATAAAAATCGTTGGAATGTGTAAGACAAAGGATCATATTGGCAATTATGATAGCAAGAGGTTAATATTAACCTCTTGCTTATACTAAAACTTAAAGTGATAAGGCTTATAATAGCTCTTCATCACTGTCAGAAGGAAATTTTAACGTTACAGCTACATCTTCTCCCTTGAGGTTGGATGTAGATGATTGTTGCGTACCATCTTGGTTTTTAGCATTTCTCTGATTTGTTTGGCCTTCTAAGAATTTGGCAAAGAAGGGCTGCTTCATTTGATTTTTAGTTTCCATAACTGTTAGTAATTTAAGAATTAATAAATAGTAATACGCATTACTTTTATAACACGAGTTTAATTAGTTGAGCGCTACAATAATTATGGATTATTTTAAAAAAAAATTAAAATCCCTTCTATTTCGTTCTAATGAGAGATTTTTTCTGGTTCACATCCTAGCTTAAATCCAAATTTCTGTGGGCACCATTTTTCGTGCAGAGCGGTCTAATTTATAACCTGTAAAGACTTCCAGCGAGTTCAAATGCAGGCTTAAGCCAGGTTGGGAAATAAACAATTCCTGCGCTGCGGCAGAAAGCGTTCCTGTTTCATAAATTGCTTTAAAAGTTCGCAACCATTCCAAATCCAACCTTACTTCTATTATTTTTATGATACAAACATACAATTTAAGTTATTTTGATAATATAAAATTCTGATAGAACTTTGTACTATTAATTATCAAGACAATATAATATGAAGATATTTATTATTAACGGCGGACAGGTTTTTGCGCATTCAGGTGGAACGTTCAACAATACGCTGACTGGATGGACAAAAAGTTTCTTCAAGAAAAACGGATTTAAATTACGTATCACCAACATCAATGATGATTTTGATGCGATGGTAGAAGTGGAGAATTTTAAATGGGCTGATGTTATTATTTATCATACGCCTATTTGGTGGTTCCAGGTACCGAATCGTTTGAAAAAATATATAGATGAAGTTTTCTCCGCCGGTCATCAAAACGGCATTTACAGGAGTGATGGGAGAAGCCGCAACAATCCCGACATCAATTACGGAACAGGTGGATTAATGCAAGGTAAAAAATATATGGTTACCTCCACATGGAATGCACCCGATACAGCTTTCACATTGCCGGGAGAATTTTTCGATCAGACCGCTGTAGACGATGGCATATTAGTTGGTTTCCATAAGATGAATCAGTTTGTCGGCATGGATAGAATTGATGGATTTCATTTTCACGATTTAGAAAAGAACGCAACACCAGAACGCGTCGATAACTATCATCGCGATTATTTGCAACATCTACAAGAGGCTTTCATTTTAGAAAAACATTTATCATGAATATTTATTTAACGGCAATTATTAAGACAAAGCCTGAACATTTTACTGAAGTATTAACCGTATTGCAAAATATGGTACAGGAAACCCGGAAAGAAGAGGCTTGTATTCAGTACGATTTACATCAGGAAAAGGAAGACGAGAACATATTTATTTTCCATGAAATCTGGAAAGATCAAGCTGGCTTGGATAGCCATAATCAACAGTCTTACATTCTTGCATTCGGTCAATTAGCAAAAGAAAAACTACAAGAAACACCACAAATTTATCTCACTAATAAAATATAAAATGGAATATAGCACATTAGGTAACTCCGACTTAAAATTATCAGCTATCGCTTATGGAGCATTTGCCATAGGGGGCAATATGTGGGGCGGGAACGAACAAAAGGACAGTATCGATGCGGTAAAAGCTTCTATTGATAATGGGGTTACAACCCTTGATACGGCCCCGTTCTACGGTTTTGGATTGAGTGAAGAAATGATCGGGAAAGCCATTAAAGGATATGACCGAAGCAAGATTCAACTACTTACCAAATTCGGTTTGGTATGGGACGGCAGCAACAACGGAAAAGGCGAATTTTATTTTGATTCAGAAAACGCGGGTAAGAAGGTATCCGTGTATAAATACGCTTCAAAAGCCAATGTAATTAAAGAAGCAGAAGAAAGTTTGAGACGTTTAGGAACGGATTACATCGATCTTTTGCAAATTCATTGGCCCGATAACACAACGCCGATTGCTGAAACAATGGAGGCGTTGGGATTGTTGATTCAACAGGGAAAAATTCGTGCGGCAGGTGTAAGTAATTACAGTGTAGCACAAGTAATGGAAGCAAGAAAAACATTGGATATTTCGAGCAATCAAGTAAGTTACAGCATGCTCAATCGCAATATAGAATCAGATTTGGTGCCCTATGCAAAAAAAAATAACGTAGGAGTTATTGCATACAGCCCAATGGAAAGAGGCTTGCTTACGGGAAAATATTTTAAAGACGGAAAGTTGAAAGAAAATGATCATAGAAATAGTTATTTCCAACAGTTCAATCTGGAAAAAGTAAACATATTTTTAGACACAATTGCTCCGATAGCCGATGCGAAAAAAGCTACTCTTTCTCAATTAGTATTGCGTTGGACAAACCTGCAACCCGCCGTTACGGTGGTTTTAGCGGGAACCAGGAATGCGGCACAAGCGGTAGCCAACGCGCAAGCGATGGATATAAATATCACACAAGAAGAAATGCAAATGATAGCTAACGCGCTTTCAAAAATTTAAGCAAACAACGATCACATTAACCAACTCGGCAATTTTATCAACTAGAACACAAGGGCTGGATAATACCCGTAATCACTCATACCCCATACTCTCAGGCACTCGAGAAGCCTACGGCGTTCGAACCAACCCTACCCTTCTGTTCGCATCCTAGCTTAAATAACAAAAGCCCCAACTTATGTTGAGGCTTTGTGATCCCGCTGGGATTCGAACCCAGGACCCATACATTAAAAGTGTATTGCTCTACCAGCTGAGCTACGGAATCAAATTCATTTTTTCCGTTGAAAGAGCTGCAAAGATAGAATTCTTCATAGTATCATGCAAACATAAAACCAACTTTATTGCTGTATTTGAATTAAGTTCCTAATAAACAGAGGAAAAAAATGCAGCGGTTAAGATAAGTACATAGATTAGTTCAAAAAAGTATACAAATGGAATCCATTTGTCCGTAAGAGATACAAAATGTAACAGCTAGGTGAGAAAATAGAGATCTGCCTCGGCAAAGGATTACATAACCTCAGTAATTAATAAACCAAAGAAATCCAGTCTTTAAAACTATTCCTGAACCTTACCTTTAAAGTCGGTAATAATATTGCCATGATATCGATGAACTCCATTTAAAGTGCCAAACCAAATATTCCCATTGTCCGTTTCCAGAATTCCAAAAATCATTCCTTCATTTGTTCTTATTAGTTCGGGTAACGCCGCGTTATTAAATAATGATTTTTCGTTATAACGGGAAAGAGTCCAAGTACTTTGGTTAATATTACTTGGTAAGTCATTCTTGAAATTTTTCGTTTTAACGTTATTAGAACTAGTCCAGAGGTTTCCCGTTTTATCTTCGTAAATATAGCCAACAAAATTCTCTGAATAATTTATAAATATACTTCCGTTATAACGCAAAAGTCCGTCATTTCCACCGAGCCAAATATTGCCTTTTTTATCTTCGATGATAGTATGCACATTTCTAAAAGGTTTGCCATCATGAGCTAAAATAGTAAATGTTTTTCCATCATAAAGACAGGCACCACCCCTTGTACAAAACCAGAATTTCCCTGTTTTATCTTCGATGATAGAATTAACACCGTTATGGGGCAGCCCGTCTTTAGTCGTAAAACTTCGAAAAGACTGCCCATCGTAACGGCTTGCTCCATCTTCCGTGCTGAACCAAATGCTACCGGCTCTATCTTCATATATTTCACTAACCCGATCGTTAACAAGTCCATCTTTAGTTGTAAAATTACGAAAGGATGTTCCATCATAATAATAAACACCCGAGCCAACAGAAGAAAACCAAAAATTTCCTTTTTTATCTTCCAATACCGAAAAAAATCTGGCGGAACTCACTTTACTTGTAATATTGGTAAAAGACTTTCCGTCGTATCGAAAAATACCATCCCATGAAGCAATCCAAATATTGCCTTTTCTATCTTGCTTAATAGTACGAACAATCGTGGTGGGTCCGTGGGGAGTACTTGCATCTTTTGTTTCAGGCCTAATATTTTCTTTTTGGGGACTTGTTTTGTTTTGTCCTGTACAGGAGGTGTAAAAAATAAAAATCAGAAACAGGATATAGCTTAGTGTGTAACTCTTCATTTTTCTTTTTATTATCTTATAATCATTTCTTCCTAAATATCAGCTCCAGATTAACCGGGATCTCTTCGTCAACGAGATTGTCTTTCAGGCGGCCTAAGATGTTCCAAGGTGTGGGTTCATGATTGATGTTCCAACTTGTGCGGGTAATGTTCATGTTTGCCGTTGCTGTAATTGAACTGCCATTCTGCTTCATAATAGTTATAAATTCGATAGCTTTAGTCACACCTTTGATGGTCAGCTCACCCAAAACCCTATAGGTAGCAGGCTTCTGTTCCGGAAGTATCTGTTTAACAAGCATGGTGGCTGTAGGATATCTTGATACAGCAAAGAAGTTCTCGCTTCTCAGCTCATCGTCAACCTTTTTTCTCCCGGTGGCTGTAGGTTCGTCGGTACTTCTCATACTGTTCATATTTATACTGAAGGTGCCCCGGGTTGGTCGGTCATTAATAAAGCTGCTAAGTGCGCCCGAATTAAATAGTATAAAACCATTATGGCGGTTTTTGGGAGCCTGCCAAAACAATTTACTTTTTTTAATATCAAGCTGATAAACGACATTTTGGGCGCCATTTTGCTGAGCTTGTACTGGAAAATAAATTACTCCAGCCAATATGATAAGCAGGCGGTAAAAAACATTTCTTCTATTTTTCATCTGTATATAATTATTTGTTCATCCTAACGCGTAGTCTGCAAAATCATGATGGTTTCATATTATTCAAAGTTGATTTGGCGAATCTACTTTGATATTTTTCGGGTTGAGAAATTTGGATTGTAAATAAAAATGTAAACTTTGTAAATAAATTGTCAATATTATGTTCGATAGTAGAAATTTCCTCTCAGGTAAGGGTAAGTACTTGTACGGATTGATATTACTTTTGTTTATCGCTGTAATCTGCGTGGCTTTCAGTATGAATGGAAGTGACGACTTTGATATAGCCAAGAGGGAAGTTTTGCTCCGCAGGATCGGGCATGAATTACTATTACAGTCGGGTGACCGCACGTCAAGGGTGCTCCCGGTAGAAAAGATAGCCGAAAATGAGTACCAGATCAGGTTTGAGAATCATCTTACTTTTCAACCGGACTCTCTGGTGAACACTACGAGGCATTTGTTAGCCAAAGACCCGTTCATACGTGATTATATTGTTAACGTTCTAAACTGTGCCAACGCCAGCGTAGTTTATGGATACTCCATATCTGGTAATAAAAAAGATGACATTATAGCATGCATGGGAAGAGAGCAACCCAGAGCTTGTTACATGATCAACATTAAATTCAAGCCGATAGGAATAAATACAGCAAAGAATGGATATCTTCTGGGCAGCCTGCCATTTTTAGCATTTGTTGGTTTTATTTTTTTGAGATCTGTTAAGCCACGGAAAACTTTGCCGAAAGGTCAGCGTACCAAGATATTCACTTTGGGTTCAGTCTTGTTTAATGCGCAGAAACAGCAGTTGGCAATAAATAAAAAAAATATAGATCTCACCAGAACTGAAACGCGTCTGCTACTCATTTTCGCGTTGTCTCCTAACGAGACTATAGAGAGAAGCCGGTTGCAAAAAGAGATATGGGAAGATGAAGGTGTCATTGTTGGGCGCAGCCTTGATATGTTCATATCAAAACTTAGAAAAAAAATAGAATTTGATTCAAACATCAACATTGTTGTTGTACGAGGCAAAGGATATAAGCTTGAAATTAGCTCTTAAGAAAAATTTTCCTGTCCCGAACTGCTCTTGAAACGCAAAAAGCCGTTCTTACTTTATGTAAAACGGCTTTTTGATGTAGTGACCCCGGAGAGGCTCGAACTCTCGACCCACTGATTAAGAGTCAGTTGCTCTACCAACTGAGCTACGAAGTCATCATGAACTCTGTAAGAGTGTCCAAAGTTAGTTTTTTTACTAAAAAAAACGAATATTTTATTAAAAAAGTCGAGTCAAAAATTACGCCTCCGATTCAGCTATTCCTTTAAGAAAGGCTAAGAACTATCTTACCGATGTGCGTACTACTCTCCATTAAATGATGTGCCTGTGTCGCTTGTTCAGCTGGAAAAACTTTATAAATAATAGGCTTAAATTGGCCATTCAATATAGTTGGCCAAACATGCTCGTACACCGACTTCGTTAGTATCGTCTTAAATGTCTTGTCCCTGCTACGTAGGGTACTGCCTGTTATCGAAATACGTTTTTGCATCATTTTCATAATGTTCAGTTTAACGGTATTTCCTTGCATCGCATTTATATAAACCAGTCTTCCTTCGGCCGCTAGTACATTCATGTTTTTCTCAAAGTAATCGCCCCCCACCATATCTAGAATGATATCTATTTCGTAGTTGCTTAATGCTTTTTCAAAATCACTTTCTTTATAATTTATACAAATATCAGCACCAAGAGCTAAACAAGCCTTACATTTCTCATCAGTACCCGCTGTTGTAAAAACTTTTGCACCAAATGCTTTTGCCAACTGGATAGCAGTAGTCCCAATGCCACTTGTGCCTCCGTGAACTAAGAGATTTTCTTGCGATTTTAAATTGCCTCTTTGAAAAACATTACTCCACACTGTAAAAACTGTTTCAGGCAAGCTTGCGGCTTCTGTAAAGTTCAAGTTATTAGGTATAGGTAAGCAATGTCCAGATGGCACTGCCACATATTCGGCATATCCCCCACCCGAAACAAGTGCACATACTTTGTCGCCGATATGCCATTGTGTGACGCCTTCCCCTACTGCCTCTACAATACCAGCTATTTCTAGACCTGGAATATCTACTGACGCACCTTTTGGAGCAGGGTAATTTCCCTCACGTTGGAAGACATCTGGGCGATTCACCCCCGCTGCTTTTACTCGGACTAGTACTTCATCGTTTAACACAACTGGGATAGCTCTTTCCTGTATTTGAAGTACTTCTGGTGCTCCAAAAGAGGTAATAACAACTGCTTTCATAAAAATATTATCTTTTAAATACGGCTTCACCGCCTACATAGGTAGCGTTAACTTTTACATTTCTTATCTCATTGAGTGGCGATTGCATTATATCGTTTTCTAAAACCACAAAGTCTGCCAACTTATTTCTTTCTATACTACCTCTGGCGTCTTCCTGAAAGCAAGCATAGGCCGCCCAGATGGTCATGCCTTTGAGCGCCTCTTCCCTGCTCAATGCATTTTCAATCTGAAATCCACCTACTGGTTGATTATTCTTATCGGTACGCGCCACGGCGGCGTGAAATCCGTATAAAGGGTTAATGTCTTCTACCGGAAAATCACTACCTAATGCTACTTTACCTGCTTTTTTTAATAATTGTTTATATGCATAGGCATATTTAAGTCTTTGTGAACCTAAACGCTCTAGTGCCCAGTTCATATCCGATGTTGCATGGGTAGGCTGTATGGATGGTATGAGGCTGGATAGGGAGAATTTTTCGAAATCACCTGGAGAAATTACCTGAGCATGTTCGATACGCCACCGTTTATTCGGCTTACCTTTTAAATACTTATTAAATGTATTCAAAATTAAGCGGTTTGCTGAGTCCCCAATAGCATGTACATTTAATTGAAAATCACTGTTAGCTATTTTTTTTATTGCCGAGTCGAGTTCTTGCGGAGACCGTAGTAAAAAACCGTTTGTAGGCGCATCGCTATAAGATTGTAGCAAACAGGCACCCCTAGAACCTAAAGCTCCATCTCCGACTATTTTAAATGAACGGATATCCAAACTTTCGCTTTTAAAAATGCCTTTTTTTAATATTTGATCCAACGTTGATGGGTTTAACATGATCATGGCATATTCGCGAATGGTAAGTACTTTTCTGCGATATAAATCATGAAGTAATTCAATTTGCTCTTTTTCTAAACCGGCGTCTGCCAAGGTCGTCAACCCAACTGAAAAGCACGCTTTCTCAGCTTCTTTTAACATTGTGACCATTTTTTCAGGTGTAGGTGATGGTATTTTTTCTTGCACTAAATTCATAGCATTATCCACTAAAATACCTGTAAGCTTTCCATTCTTTTGTTCAACCAACCCACCCGCTAAATACTTATCGGCTTTGACATCGGCAATGGTTAGTGCTTTATCATTAGCCAGTGCCGCATGTCCGTCAATACGTTCTAAAAAAACAGGAACGTTCGGGAACGTTTCATTTAACCGACTATTATCTGGAAATTCTTTGTTCTTCCATTTATTCTGATCCCATCCATGGCCAATTATCCAAGCATCATCTGGATATTTACTTCTGAAAGCTATTACACGTGCTACCAGTTCATCCATAGATGCTACATCTACTAAATTTACCTGATGCATTCCTGCAGCTAATCCAAAAAAGTGGCAATGAGCATCATAAAACCCTGGATATATCGCTCTGTTTTCAGCATTAACAATCTTCCCACCTGAATACTTCTTGAGAATATCATCATTTTTACCTACTGCTATGAACTTTCCATCTTTTATCGCAAAGGCCTCCTCAGTACTAAAATCAGCATTTACAGTATAAACTTTTGCATGATGAACTATTAGATCAACTTGTAATTTATTATTACAGGCACTCATGTATATTGTTATGAGTAATAAAAGCGCAGTAGAAATTAATCGATTCATAGTACCAAGGTTAAAAGATATGATGGAAATTTACAAAAAAGCATTAAACAAAAAGCCTTTCAGAGAGAATTCTTTCTGAAAGGCTTTTTGTTTAATGCATCTTACTTCTTGAGGAGTTCCTTAACAGCCGTTTCCAGCTGTGGATCTTTTCCATTTAAAAAATCTTGATAGGGTAACGGTACTTTGATGTCTGGTTCGACTTGTAGATTTTCAGTAGGTCTATTTTCTTTACCTATAGTACCGATCATGGGGATACCAAATATAAGCGTAGGATCTATTTGGGTTTCCCACCATACGGCTGTCCCTGTACCGGGAACAGGCATTCCTATGAGTTTGCCTAACCCATTTTGTTTATAAACATAAGGGAATATAAAAGCATCACTATAATTACCTTCACTCATTACAACAGCGCTAGGTTTATTCCATCGGGCCATAGGCTCTCCCCCTTTTAAGACTTCCCCCTGAGGAGCAAATTTCAAATACTCTTTACCACTTAAAAAGGTATTTAGATCATCATGCAACCAGCCACCACCATTAAACCTTGTATCAACAATGAGTGCTTCCTTATCTCTATTTTCTCCCATTACTCGATCGTAAACTTCGCGAAAGCTAGCGTCATTCATCCCTTCCACGTGCACGTAGCCAATTTTACCTTCGCTTATCTTCTCTACATATGATTTACGGCCTTCAACCCAGCGTTTATACATAAGCGAAATTTCTTCATTTAAGCTAATTGGCTTTACAGTCTCATTGAAATTTGTTCCTGAAGATGTTTTACCCGTTAAATGAACATACTGTCCAACTTTACGATTTAAGAACTTCGCCCAATCTGCAGCATCATCGATAATATTACCATCGATTTCGTATAGGATACTTCCCTTCTTTATTTTAGAATTCGCTTTAGCAACAGGACCTCCCTGAATAACGTCCGCAATCATCAACCCTTTACCGGCATAAGTTTCGTCATAAAGAAGTCCGAGTGTAGCTGTTACATCAGGATTATTATACTGAGGAGCATAGCGCCCACCAGTATGAGAGGCGTTCAATTCTCCTAACAGCTCACTTAAGAGTTCTTGAAAATCAAAATTATTATTTATATGAGGTAAAAAACGGGCGTAATTTTCACGATACCCATTCCAATCTATACCATGAATAGTGGGATCGTAGAATTTCTTTTTTACCTGAAGCCATGCATGGTTAAATATGTATTCTCTTTCTGCTGCTGTATTTAGGTTAAGCTCTCCTTTACTGCTTATTGGTGTAATTTTCCCACTCGAGGCATCTACCTTCACAATGTTTCCTCTGTTCATTACAAATAAGCTTTTTTCATCACTACTTATTTCAATACCACTTGGAGAACCTCCAAGTTTGGCCAGAATTTTTGTTTCTTTTGTTCGTGGTTCAGTTAACCAGAGATCGTAACCTTTTTCAAAAGCTGCAAGATAGAATAGTTTACTACCATCTTTTGTTAATACGTAGTCACTAATAGAAGAGCTGTTAATGGTTAACCTAGCCACTCTATCTTTTACGTTTTCAAGACTTAGTTCACTTATTTCTTTTTTCTCATCCTCCTTTTTTCCAGCTTGGTCTAATTTGTTCTTTTTGTCATTCTTTATTTGCTCCTCTTTCTCCTTTTTCTCTTTTTCCCTTCTCTCTTTCGCTAGTAAAAACTCTTCTTTATTTAAGTTAAAACTGTCATATGCTTCCTGATCAAGAAATGCACCAAATACGTCCACTTCTCTACTGCCTTGGGTAGCTAAAGATTTTCTTCCATATTTACTACTGAGCCAAGAAATCATTTTACCATCCATTTGCCATCTGGCTCCCTCTTCACCAAAACCACTCAGAATGGGATGTTTTATTTCCCCTGTCCCATCTGCCTTAATGAGAGCTGCATTTGATAAACCAAAATAGTTTCGTTGATCATCCACTAATAACCATTTACTATCTGGGCTCCATGCAAAATCCCAATCTCCATCTGCATAAGAATGATTATGTCCACTTGGCAACAGCGTGACTATTTTTTTTGTATTAAGATTAAATACTTTAAGTATGTTACGTTCTTCTATATAAGCAATAGATTTACCATCCAAAGAGAACTTAGGCTGAAAATTATCGGTTTTACCCGTAATAAGAGGTTCTTCGCGAAGCGCTGTTGCGTTAAAAAAGTAGGGTTCCTCTTTATTAGTAATCACGGTTCTGTAAATACCCCAACCATCACGCCCCCTTTCTGCTGCATAGACTAAACTTTTGTTATCTGGCGACCATTTTACCATACGTTCTTGACCAGGGGTATTCGTTATTCGTTTAGTAAAATCTCCCTCAACACTGGTAACAAATAACTCGCCCCGGCTAATATAAGCAAGCTGTTTTCCATCAGGACTAAGCTCAAACTGGCTGATTTGCCCGTTTAACGGAAGATTTGCTACAGTTGCAGTTTCTGCATCCACTCCAATTGTTATATTTAATTTTACAGCTTGTTGTCCTTCTTTCAATGTATAAACCTCGCCGTTTTGCGTGAAGGATAAGGTATTATCTTTTGCAATACTTAAATGGCGTACAGGGTTTTTAGTGAAATGTGTTAATTGCTGATCCGCAATTTTTAACCGGATTCCCTTTTTGTAGATATTTAAATTACCATCTTTTTCATTTAAATAATAAACATATTGTCCATCTGAGCTAAATACGGGTTCACGGTATTCAATTTCTTCGTTAGTAAGCGCTGTATAGCTTTTTGTTTGTAAATTATATAGCCAGATATCACGTGTAACGGAGGAAGTATGATGTTTTCTCCATGGATCTTCATAACCCTTTCTATCTTGAAAAACAATACTACTTCCATCACTATTAAAGTGTGCATTTTCCACACCAGCGGCACTTATCAGTAGTGGACGGCCACCTGAGACATTTACACTATAAAGATTTTGGAAGAGACGAATACTTGGAAAACGTACACTCTCTGCAGGTGCTTGCCGGGCACTTCCGAAAAGAACTTCCTTACTACTTATCGCGAAATCATAAGGGTAGTCGTTCGCGCTATTATAGGTTAATCTCGTAGCTTTTCCCCCGGAAGAAGGAATAACGAAAACATCAAAGTTTCCATGTCGATTATTAGCAAAGGCAATTAGTTGACCGTCGTGGCTCCAAACGGGCATTGTACTGTGTGAACTTCCAACTGTTAATGCGGTGGCTGCTCCTCCCTTCGTATCTACTTTATAGAGATTTCCTTGATAACTGAAAACAATCGTTTTACCATCGGGAGATATTGCCGGATATCTAAGCCACAGGGCATTTGTTTGCGCACTAACAATAGTAATGTTAAAACAAATTAAAGATACTAAGACAATAGATTTTAGATTGATTAAAATTTTCTTCATTAATTTTTACGTTTTTATGGTGAATAATTGTACAAATATAATGAAGTAAAGAAGGACTCAAATTAAAATTAATGCAACTATGTGACATTTTTAAGAAATAGATTATAACGATCCCATAAATAGTTTCGTTTTATAAGATAAGCTTATTATTTTTTTATTGCTGTATTTATTAAAAAGTGTTTTTAGATGAGTGGTCATTTTTGGTAATATGGGATGACCTAAGTTTGGCATATAGGAATATGAAAGTGTTCGTCCGAGTAATTGTTGAAATGTTAGATATGTATCGTAGATAAATACTTTTTCTTCATAAGAACCTGATCTAAAGAATTGATCAAGATTACTCCCTCGAAATTCTCTTCTTTTCACTTCTATATAATCAATCGCGTATTTAAGTATAAAATCTTCGTAAGCTTTTTCAAAATCTGTTTCAGCGCTCCGTATATTCCAAATAATGGCAACTTTCTTATTCTTTTTCAGAATACGCGTGAATTCAACTTTTGCTTTATGCGTATTAAACCAGTGAAAGGATTGAGCGCAAATTATAAGGTCAACACTATTATCTCCCAGCGTAGTTCTTTCGGCAGTAGCGTTAAGTACTTTACAATTCTGCATTTTTTTTAACGCTTTTATCGCTTTTTCACGCATTTCGTCATTTGGTTCGATTGCTATGAGTTCACACGGCCATTTTGCTAATTCGAAAGACAATATACCTGTTCCGGCTCCAAGTTCGGTGATTAAGCTACTCTCACTTAATCTATTGTGCTGATAGATATATTCTAATAAGGTATGTGGATATCCAGGCCTAAACTTATCATAGTTTTCGGCCCTAAGGTTAAAGCGATCAATATTTTTATTAGCAACACTCATTCATTTTTTCACTAATATAATAAAAAAAAGAAAATAAGAAACCCCTGTTTTTCCATTAAACAGGGGTTCTATAAAATTATGTAAGAATAAATAAACAGATCAATTAATAGACTTTTATCATATAAATGAAGTCTTGTACTTTTTTTATTTGTTCAGTACGGTTAAGATTGGCGAGTGTATTTCTTTTATTAATTACTATTTTTTTCTCTAAACTATCCTCTGGTATGGCAGCAATCGCTTTGAGAACATAATCAGATTTTATAGCAAAAGCGGCACCATCTGTTTCGGTTTGTTTACTATTAATAACACCGATAATATTTCCCCGGTTGTCAAGTACTGGCCCGCCACTATTTCCTGGATTTACAGGGATAGAAACCTGATATGCAACAGTATCTCCACTATAACCTGTATTACTGCTTAAATAGCCTCTACCGTAAACAGCTTCCTCACGAGGAAAGCCTATAGTATAAACATCTTCTCCGATATCTGCTGGATTCTGTTTAAACGTGTATGGCAAACTTCCGAAATCTTTAAAATCTTTATCTATAATTTGTAAAACAGCAATGTCATAAGCAGGATCTGTAAAGACTACTTTCACCTTATATGAGTTACCTACATTGTTTTGGAGGTAAACGGAATCCGCATCTTTAATAACATGATAAGTGGTCATCACGTAACCATTGGATGAGAGAGCGAAACCCGTAGCTCCATAATGGCTAGGGTTAATATTTCCACTTTGATTTTTATTAATGTCCTTGATAAGCGCATTCTGTGCTTTCACATTTTGGCGGATACTATTCATATCACGTCGTAAAGCTACATACTGCGAACTATTCTCTTTTGAATAGAAACCTGTAATCCATAAGGTGGTAAACACTGCCAGTATAGCAACAGAAGCGGCAACTAAAGAATTAATTTTATACTTATCCCATAATCGAACAATTAATGGTTTATGAGGGATTGCATTTTTTATAATTTCAGGAATATCTAGAGTGGAATGAATATTATCTAGCTTTTGCTGTAAATCTATTCTTTTCCCATACCCTGTTAATCTTGCTATGAATTCTTTATGCTCATTAAATTTTTCAGAAGACTCCCTGTCGCTTAAGAGGCGATTTTCGAATGCGGTCGCATCTTGGTGGTTCATTTCACCTCTTATGTAAGCATCCGCCAAGCTCAGAAATTCGTGATCACTTTTCATTTTATTAATTTGTTAGCCAAAAAACAGCTTTTTTAATCGTTGTAAACATTTATATTTTTGGGTTTTCGCGTTATCAGTGTTTGTATATCCAAATTTTTCGCATATTTCTTGCATACTTAGATTATGAATATAAAAATCTTTAATTATGGTATGGCAAGGCTCTCCTAGCTTCTCCAACGCGTGTTCCATCATAATAAACTGATGATCTCGTTCCCTTTGTATTTCTATATCGTCTTCTACCTGCAACTTTTCTTCATAATCATCTACGTTACTATAAACACCTCTCTTCGCAAGTTTTTTTAACCAAATATTTCTGCTAACAGAATAGATATATGTTTTTAATTTACTATTGAGTACAAATTGTCCGCACGAAATTTTATCATATAAAATAATGACCGCTTCCTGAAATATATCTTTAGCGTCGTCAATATCTCCACCATTATTTAATATCAAACGAGTCACCATCGGAAAATGCTCTTTATATAACTTTTCAAGCGCATCTGTTTCCCCTTGGAATATTCCCGAAACGATATCTTCATCCGATAGTGTATGTTTCTTTTCGTCGTTCACTAGTTAATACGTTAAAATGCAAATAGTAACCCTCTTAACGGGTGTTTTTTTATTCTTATTGCCTTTGCCACATTTTCCCATATACCTGACAGCTTTATTCGAACTCTTCATAAACCGTCATTTGTTTAAATTAGCAAATCCTTTAATATTGGTTTGCAAAAGTACTGAAATAAACTATTTGTTCTACTTAGCCATATAGCTAACATTTCGATCTAAATACAACCTTAGTGAGAACCAATACACTTATTTTATCTTCCTGCGATAATGCTATCGGGGTATTAATAAATAAAGTGCTTTTTTAGAACTTCTATAACATTTCCTCTATAAAAAACTTTCAATGGTGGAGAGACCGATAATTTCCTTTTATATGCAGTACAGATTATATTGTATATAAAAGGAAATTTATCTAAGTTTGCACCCGCAAAAGGAAATAAAAATAAAAAAATATTTTTTTTTCAAAATGTTGGGTTACCTTTCAACATATGCGGTATAAAGAGGTAAATAACAATTTTATTTAAATCAGAAAAGAAATTAACAATGAAAAATTTATTCAAATTCGGTTTTTTAGGTTTAGCTTTAACTTTAACTGTTGCTGCTTGTAACTCTAACACTAGCGAAACAACTGAAGAAACTACAGACACTACTACAGTTGTAACTCCTAGCGAGCCAGATACTACTGTTATCACTACTGATACTACTGTAACTGCTGATACTACAGTTAAATAAGCTTAACAAAAGCTGAAATAATTAAAAAAGCCGTACTAAGGGTATCTTAGTGCGGCTTTTTCGATTAAAATGACCTCGATTCTGCCTTTAATTTATTCTCATTTATTTACAATTGTAGTAAAACGCGATTAACCTGAATTCGATTATTATTTAACTAATCTGACAAAGAGAGTTAGTGGGGAAGTAATATTTTTTTAACTTTGCGCTTTTACAAATCTTTATAATTTCTAGTTATAACATGGCATTATCCCCTCTTACAGCGATCTCTCCCGTTGATGGTCGCTATCATAGCGCAACAAAAGAACTTTCTTCCTATTTTTCGGAAGCGGCACTTATAAAATATCGCGTATTCATCGAAATTGAATATTTCATTGCATTGTCTACAAAAGGTATTTCGCAATTAGAAACGCTGAAAGATAGCGAGCTGGAACAATTGCGAGATATCTATAAAAATTTTTCAGAAGATGATGCTCAATCGGTTAAGGAACTAGAAAAGACTACCAATCACGATGTGAAAGCTGTGGAGTATTTTATTAAAGAGAAATTTGATCTACTGGGTATTCAAGCTTCTAAGGAATTTATCCATTTTGGGCTCACATCACAAGATATTAATAATACAGCCATCCCCTATTTATGGAAGGAAGCACTTGTAAATATCTACTATCCTACTGTCGAGCAAGTTTTAAGTGAACTGCAAAAAATGGCCGAGCAGTGGGGTAATATTCCAATGCTTGCAAAAACCCATGGTCAACCAGCTTCTCCTACGCGTTTGGGAAAAGAAATCAGTGTATTTGTTGAGCGTCTAGATGTACAGATAAACCAACTGAAAAATATTCCTTTTTCAGCAAAATTTGGAGGTGCAACAGGAAACTTTAATGCTCATCATGTAGCCTACCCTGAACATGATTGGGTTTCTTTTGGAAACAATTTTGTAAATGAGCAATTGGGTTTACATAGATCGCAGAAGACAACACAGATAGAACATTATGATAATTTTGCAGCTCAGTGTGATGCGCTCAAACGCATCAACAATATATTAATCGATCTCTGTAGAGATATTTGGACCTATATATCAATGGATTATTTTAAGCAGCAGATCATTGCTGGACAAATTGGGTCATCTGCTATGCCACATAAAGTAAATCCCATAGATTTTGAAAATGCGGAGGGAAATTTGGGATTTGCCAATGCCATATTAGAACATTTAGCGGCTAAGTTGCCAATTTCGAGACTTCAACGTGATTTAACAGATTCTACAGTTCTTCGTAATATAGGTACTCCGGTAGCGCATGTGGTAATAGCTCTTAAATCTATTATGCGTGGATTAAAAAAACTTATTTTAAACGAAGACGCAATTAAGGCAGATTTAGAAAAAAATTGGGCAGTGGTTGCGGAAGCTATTCAAACAATATTGCGGAGGGAAGGGTATCCTAAGCCTTATGAAGCGTTGAAAGATTTAACGAGAACTAACGAGGTCATTAATAAGGAAGCTATCGCTAACTTTATTGATAGACTTGATATTGCCGATACAATAAAACAGGAGTTAAAAAATATTACCCCATGGACTTATACAGGGCTTTAATCGTATTGTTTTAACATGAAGAACAATTTTCTATCATGTACTGCTTGTTATAACTATGACGCAGGCTTGACCTCATACAAGTTATATTTTTATTAGCTTTGTGTGATTAATTTAAATTGAAATGGCTACCATTAACGTATATACCGAAAGTACACCAAATCCAGCGACTATGAAGTTTCTGGTAAATAAATTATTATATAATGGAAGCTTGGATTTTCCTGACAGGGAAAAAGCACAAGTTTCGCCTTTTGCAAGAGAGCTTTTCAAATTCAATTTTGTGAACGGAGTTTTTTTTGCCAGCAATTTCGTAACTATTACAAAATCAGAAGATAGTGACTGGGAAGATATATTACCCATATTAAAAGATTTTGTAAAAGGAGCAGTGGAATCGGAACTTTTGATACAAGAGATTGCATCAGACGAAAATATTAATTTTGAGGGTTCTGATACTGAAATAAAAATACAACAAGTTTTGCATGATTATGTACGTCCGGCTGTTGAACAAGACGGCGGAGCTATTGCTTATAAATCTTTTGATGAAGGAGTTGTAACTGTAGAATTAAGAGGTTCTTGCAGTGGCTGCCCCTCTTCTACTATCACATTGAAGGCCGGTATAGAAGGCCTATTGAAAAGAATGGTGCCTGAGGTACAAGAAGTTGTTGCCGAAGCTATGTAATATATAAGTAGAGGCTGTTCAAAAAGCCAACCGCCGTCATATCAAGTGTTTGTAACGGAATCGAGATATCTCTTAATGAAGAGAACAAATAACAGATTTCTCCACTTCATTTCATTCTGGTCGAAATGACGACTTTTGGACACCTCTTTTATTTTTTAATGTAATGCCCCTCTGTTTTTCCGGCCGGTATAAACCAAGCCTGCAATTCCTGATAGAATCATTATTACTGAAATGAGTTCTGCTTGTGTGAAACTCAGTTCACCAAGGTGATATTTAGCATTTACTCTAATCAGTTCAATTAAGAATCGCTCTACTCCATTTAATATTAAATAAACACAAAATAGACTTCCTGACGTCTTAATGCGCTTCCGAAGGATCCATAAAATTGCAAACAACACTAAACACATCAAGAACTCATAAAAAGAAGTTGGATATACCGGAAGCGGTAATTCATGACAGAATTTTCCTTCACAATTTGGAATAGGAACACCTTCGTTTATGACGTTATTTGGAAATTTAAAGGCCCAGGCCCAGTCTGGTAACCACTCCAACCAAGACGGCTTAGGATTTGTATTTGGAATTCCCCAGTCGCCATCTCCCGACAACTGGCACCCTAACCGGCCTACGGCATAGCCCATCATAATGCCTGGAGCACCAATGTCAAGCATATGGAACGGTTTTATGCCATTTTTTGAAGTATAATAAATAACGGCAATACCCCCAAAAAGAATACCACCATAAAAAGTTAGGCCGCTAAATGAAAGCAAACTTCCAATAGGATCTTTAACAAACTCATCCCAATATTCTAGGTTATGAAATAGCTTAGCACCAATAAGTCCCCAAATAGCTGCCCATATTAAAATTTGCCCCATTAACTCCTTTGAATGGACAACCTTTTCAACTGTTTTCGGTTCAGGAAGTTGATGTTTCTTTTTATCGGAATAGGACCAATACCCAAATAGAAGTCCTAAAATAATACCTCCAAAAATATTGCCCTCTGAGGATATTAGAAATGTTTGTGGATCATCGGTAAATGCTTTATAATTAAATAAAGCAAAGATCAATTTATATCCAATGATAAAACCGATAATTCCATTGATAACAAAATCAGCGAAGTGTGGTGCTTCTCCTATTCGTATTTTTCGTTTTATAGCCTTAATCAGCCCTTCCTTCTCTTTTCTTTCCAATTCAACCTTAAAAACCCAATATGCACTCAAGAATGCAAATGCTACAAATAATCCAAATGTTTGAATAGGTAAGGGAATAAAAAAACCAGTTAAATATTCTATGAGATGTGAAAGCGTAGGAAACATAAGATAGTGGTAGAAACTTTAAGAGTTTTTGGCTGTTGTTATTTATAGTTTAGACGAGTTGAATATTTTATAAAGATACATCATCTTAAAATTCAGATTATGAAAAAGTTAGGATTAATATTGATTGTAATTGGAGTTATTATGCTAATTTGGACTGGCTTTCGTTATACAAAGAAGGAAACTTTGGTGGATGCTGGACCTGTGGAAATTAATGCTGATAGAGAGAAACAAATAAATTGGCCACCTTATATAGGTGCTATTTTAATAGGCGGCGGCGTGATTGCTTTACTAAGTAGTTCCAAGGTCAAAAGTTAAATGGGGCTAATGCCCCATTTATTTATCCTAATTATCTTAAGAATACTTTTTATCTATCTTTCAAAGCAACGAAATGACGTTTACCTTCACCGGTATAAATTTGCCGAGGTCTGCCAATCGGCTCTTTATTTGTACGCATTTCTTTCCACTGTGCAATCCAGCCAGGTAGACGGCCTAAAGCAAACAGCACAGTAAACATATCGGTGGGAAAGCCTAATGCACGATAAATAATACCTGAATAAAAATCAACATTTGGATATAATTTACGATCGACAAAGTAACTATCATTCAAAGCTGTTTCTTCCAGTTTTTTTGCAATGTCTAAAACAGGATCTTTCACCCCTAAATTATTTAATATATCATCACACGCTTTTTTGATAATTTTAGCACGAGGATCAAAGTTCTTATAAACTCTATGACCAAATCCCATTAGACGGAAAGGGTCGTTTTTATCTTTTGCTTTCGCAAGCCATTTTTCCGAATCTCCACCATCCTCTTTTATTTTCTCTAACATTTCTATTACTGCTTGATTTGCGCCGCCATGAAGCGGGCCCCATAAAGCAGATATTCCAGCCGAAATGGATGTGAAAAGGTTGGCATTTGATGACCCCACAATTCTTACTGTAGAGGTAGAACAATTCTGTTCATGGTCTGCGTGCAGAATTAGCAATTTATTCATCGCTGAACTCACGATAGGATCGATCTCTACATCTTCCGTTAACTGACCAAAAGTCATATTCAAATAGTTCCCAACATAATCTAAGCTGTTTTTTGGATAGATAACAGGATGACCTAGGGACTTCTTATATATCCAGGAAACTATTGTTGGAAATTTTGCCAATAATTTTATAATAGTAAGATTATCTTCTTCTTCGGTAGCGTCTGGATTTAATGATTCAGGATAGAATGCTGAAAGGGCGCCAACCAAAGCAGACAATTGCCCCATCGGATGAGATTTCGTTGGAAAACCTTCAAAAAACTTCTTCATATCCTCGTGTATGAGTGTATGACGACTCACTTTATTCTGAAAATCAATGAATTCACTTTTTGTAGGCAATTCGCCATATATCAGTAAATATGCTACTTCAAGAAAGGATGATTTTTCTGCCAGCTCTTCTATTGGATATCCTCTATAACGGAGTATACCTTCTTCTCCATCAAGATAGGTAATAGCACTAGTGGTGGCTCCTGTGTTTTTAAATCCAGGGTCTAAAGTAATGTAACCTGTTTCCGCTCTAATTTTTGAAATATCTATAGCTTTTTCATTCTCTGTACCCGTAATAACAGGTAACTTTACTTGTTTATCTCCAATATTTAAAGAAACTGTTTCTGACATAATGATTCTATGGTTTGTAACAAAACTAAAAAAAAAAGCCTTAAAACATAGAGTAAGGCTATAAATATTTCAATTAATTTACGTTACGTTAACTTTTGATGCGCATTATCAACTATATAGAATCATTTAATTTCTTGAATAACAGTTCCACAAGTTAGCATTTCATTGCCGAAATAGGGATTCTTAATTTCTGCTGAAGTGGATAACCAGTCTCCGCCTTGTTTATTATTATACATTGGGCAATGCATAACATATATTTCACCTGAATTTAATGAAGCATGTTGATACATTGCTATTAAATCTTTACTTATAGTAGAAAAAGCTGTCCTTTGGAGGGTTAAATCGTTTGAATTAGCCAACTCTTGTGCTAATATGGCAGTATTTTCACATCCATGTATAATTTTAAGATTTTCTGCTAGTTTATCCGAGGCTTCACCCGCTATTTTTGCATCTGATGCAACTAATGCATCTTTTAATTGCATATAAGCTGCCAATACATTTGTAAGTGTATCATCCTCTAGTATAATACCTTCAGCAGTGACGGTACTGCTTGTATCTACCCCATCACTTTTATTATTCTGCCCGCTACCATTACACGCCGCAAAAATCACCATCAGCATCATTATCAATAAAGAATTTCGAGGTTTACATGCGTTCATTTTAATCAAAATTATGTCTACTTGTAGTTTGAGAACAAGTCATCCTATGGATTGTTTTTCGGATACTTCAAAAAAATATTTGCATTATTACGAATAATTCGTAGATTTATGAAATAGACATTCGAAGATGGATAAATTAACTATACAAGAAGAGGAAGCGATGCAATTGATTTGGAAAAGCAATGGCGGTTTTATAAAGGAGCTTCTCGATCAACTAACTGAAAGTAAAATACCTTATACTACGCTGGCATCCACAATAAAAAACCTAGAAAAGAAAGGGTTCTTGAAATCGGTTAAATATGCAAATGCATACAGATATGAACCTTTGATTGGTGAAAAAGAGTATAATGCAAAATTTATGAACGGTTTTGTAAATAATTATTTTAAAAACTCTTACAAAGAATTGGTAAGCTTTTTTGCCAAAGAAGAAAAAATTTCTAAAGATGAATTACGGGAGATTATAAAAATGATTGATAATCAAGAAAATGAATAACTATGCCTGATTTAATTATTTATCTATTGAAGGCGAACTTTGGGATAACCTTATTTTATTTAGGATATCATTTTCTACTTAGACGGCTGACTTTTTACAGTCTTAACCGTTTTTACTTACTTTTTGGTTTGCTGTTTTCGTCGATGTATCCTCTTTTCGATTTCTCATTCCTTTTAAAAGGTAGTGATGAACTAGCGCAGCGCGCAGTATTAATAGATTGGCAAGAAGTTAAGAAAACTACACCCGTTGAGTTTACAGCGTGGAATATACTATATATAATATTTTGGGCGACGGTCTTGTTTTTAGTCGTAAGGTTTATTATCAGACTGTTTGCTTTGTTAAAGATTCACAAACAATCAGTAACTGATGTGTATTCATTCTATAAATATCGAAAAGTATTTTTTGCAATTAACCCTTTCTCGTTCTGGAAAAACATTTACATAAATCCATCGCAGCACAACGATCAGGAGTTTGAAGATATTTTGAAACATGAATATGTGCATGTGGAAGAATTACATACAGTAGACGTGTTGATCGTAGAGATTACTAGTTTCCTTTTCTGGTTTAATCCGTTTATTTGGACAACCAAAAACGCTATAAAAGAGAATTTAGAATTTATAACCGACCAACAGGTGCTTAAGAGTGGCATCGACAAAAAAGTGTATCAGTACAGCCTTGTTAACGTAATTACAAATGTACATAGTCAGAATATTGGTAATAGTTTCAATTTTAAATCACTGAAAAGAAGGATTTTTATGATGAATAAAGCATCTTCGTCTAAAATCAATTTTGGCAAATACATTTTTATTATTCCGGCTATTATATTATTTGTGTTATTGTTTACCATTACAAAGGCCTATGAAGAAGCCAACCAACCTAAACAGCTGTTACGAGCTAACTCAACACAAATAGCTGACTTACATAATCTAAGTTATACGGATACTATTCCACAGAGATTGATGAATACAAAAGTAACAGATAAATCCACAAAAGAGGTTGAGAACCAAATAAAGAGATTCACTGCGAAGAAGAAATCAAATACGAAAGTTACACTTAAAAAAGGCAAAGAGCCACTTTATGTTTTAGATGGAAGAATTCAGGCTGGTGATTTGGGAAATTTAAGTCCTGATGATATTGAAAGTGTTTCTATATTAAAAGATTCTTCTGCTATTGACTTGTACGGTGAAAAGGGTGAAAATGGTGTAGTTGTTGTGACAACGAAACATCGCAAAAATGCCGATCAACTAGCAGCTAAAGTTACTAAAAAATTTGTACCCAAAATGAAATTTAATCATGATAAGAGCCTATTACGGAAAGAACTTATGGTGTTGGTGGATGGAAAGGAAAACCCCTTGGCGTTAGATTTATTGGCTCCCGAACTGATTGAAAGTATTGAGGTTATAAAGGGTGAAAAGGCATTACTGGTATTAGGATCAAAAGGAAGAGACGTTGTGAAAATAACAACAAAGAAACCTACCAGTTTAAATAGCTCGAATGCATCGAACAAAACAACAGATAAAAAATCGCAGTTCGCTATTCATGGTGCTGATTCGGTAGACAATTTTGGATTACGTTAACTGCCAACAATACCTGAGCAATAGACTTTTCTTTTAAATAACGATACTATCAATTCCCCTAGGTAAAGAAACTTAATTAAAATTTCATTACGGCGTTTCATTTATCTAAGTTTGTTATTAGGGTCGCGATAAAACCGCTAATTGATATATTCTATCGCGCCTGTAACGTATACAAATTGTAAGTAACCAATGGTAGATGTACATAGAGAAAAATCAGGAACCGTAACAACTGAGGTTAATAAAAAGGTCGCTACTGTGACTTTTTATCATCCAGCGCATAATGCCCTTCCCTCTTCCCTACTATCACAACTGGCAGCAGTTATTAGGCGACTAGGCAAGAATGCTAATATTCATATAATTATTCTGCAAAGTGAAGGTAGCAAAACCTTTTGTGCGGGAGCAAATTTTGACGAGCTTTTATCTATTCAAGATAAGGCCTCTGGTACGGCTTTCTTTTCAGGCTTTGCGCATGTAATTAATGCTATTCGACTTGCAAAACAACCAGTGGTAGGACGGGTTCAGGGAAAAGCCATAGGAGGAGCTGTTGGACTGGCCGCTGCTTGTGACTATTGTTTTGCCAACAAAAACGCTTTGATTAAGTTAAGTGAGCTTTCTATCGGTATCGGCCCATTTGTCATAGCGCCAGCTATTGCACGTAAACTTGGCCTAAATGCGCTTACTGAACTTTCATTTAACCCTGAGGAATTTAAAAGTGCCGAATGGTGTTTGAAAAAGGGCTTGTTTCATTCATTAAGTGACACTACAGAACAAATGGACAATGCAATCCAACGGTTTTGTGAAAGTATTGCCTCCTATTCTTCGGCTGCGCTATTTGAGATCAAAAAAACACTCTGGCAAGGAACAGATCATTGGGATACACTTTTACTGTCGCAAGCTGAGATTAGCGGACGACTGGTGGTCAATAAACAAACAAAAGCAATATTAAAAAAATTCAAAGCGAAAACAAACTAATAGCTTTATCTGTATATCTATTTTATCAAGTCAGTACTGTCTATTTTTATTCATTATACTTCTTTATTCGTATTAGCCTGTAATACTCTCATTCCAATAAATCAAATTATGTAACATAAATATCTTTTTTTCGTCACAAAATGGGGTCTTAATTTTAGGGTAACAAATAATTATTACATTTGCGGCCGAATGAACGTTCAATTGGAAGTGGAAAACGTATCCGAAAAAAAAACAGCAATCCTGGTAAATATGCTTGAATTAATTGAAGAGCATGGCTTACTCGGTGTGCCTATAAGCTTACTAGCAAAAAAGGCTGGAGTTGCTGCAGGCACTATATATCATTATTTTGAGTCAAAAGACGCCATTATTTTAGAGCTTTTCAATAATGTCCGCGAGGCTATTACACATGAGATCTTTAGAATGAAGGACCGTTCAAAGGATAATTATAGTGAAAGGTTTAAAAGTCTTTGGGTTAATCTGTTTCAGTATTTCGTAGAAAATCCAAGAGTACTATCTTTTATGGAGCAATTTTTTTCCAGTCCGTTTCAACGAATGATTCATTCAAAAGAAAGTCAGTTCTATGAAGATAATTTTTCAAGTTTTTTTTTACTAGGCATAAAAGAAGGCTATATAAAAAAATATGATATTCACATTATTAGTTCGATATTTATGGGAGGTTTGACAATAGCAGCAAAAAAACATAATAATGGCTATCATACATTTTCTAAAGACGAATTGAAAGATATGGCTTCCATCGTTTGGGATGGTTTTAAAATATAATAAAAATAAAACTCTATTGACAGTTTATAAATTACATATGAAGTATACCTATTTTAGTTTATTAGTTTTGTTGTTTACCGGTTTTAACAGTAAGGCCCAAGATACTGTAAAAGTAAACAATAGCATTTCGCAAAATGCAACTTTACAAGAGTGTATAGATTATGCGTTAAAGAATCAGGCGACTGTTCAGCAAGCATTGATCGACGAGGAAATTGGAAAAAAAGATATAGCATCTGCATTGTCGGGTTGGTTTCCACAGATAAGCGCAGACGCCTCTTATAATTATAATGTTAAAATTCCTACCAATGTTATTGGCGATCAGGTAATTCAATTTGGCCAAAAGCATACATCGGCTTTAGTATTACAAGCAGATCAAAAGATATTAGATCCATCTTTAATACAAGCGTCAAAAGCAGCAAGATATGTAAGACTTCAGAATGCACAGAATACAGAGAGTAGTCGGATTAATATTACGGTTGCAGTAAGTAAAGCATTTTATGACGTTTTAACGAGCGAAGAACAAATAAAAATTATCGACGAAAATATTTCGAGAATTAAAAAGCAACTGGCTGACGCTAATGCAAGATATGAGACAGGGCTTGTTGACAAGACAGATTATAAAAGAGCTCAGATTACGCTAAGTAATACGGAAGCAGAAAAGAAACGCAGGTTGGAAATGCTTAAATACAAGTATGCTTATTTAAAGGAATTAGTAGGCGTTACTGTAAGTCAGCCTTTACAGTTATCGTACGATGGAAAAGCCATGGAGGGTGAAATGTTAGTAGATACTACGCAACTTCTCGAGTTCGAAAGAAGAATTGAATATCAACAGCTATTAACGCAGCAACGAATACAGCATATAAATACACAATATAACAAGTGGACCTTTTTACCTAATTTATCCGCCTTCTATAATTATGCTTGGGACTGGCGGACAAATAGCGGGTTCTCAAATCTTTATGATGTAGACTATCCTAGATCTGTTCTTGGCGTAACCTTGTCTATGCCTATTTTCCAAGGGACTAAACGCATTCAGGAGATTAAAAAATCAAAATTACAGGAGGAAAGAATTGATTGGGATATTATTAATCTAAAAAATCAAATTAATACACAACACCAACAAGCAATGGCCACATATAAGGCGAATCTCAATGATTGGAGAACTGCTAAAGAAAATGTTGAATTGTCTAAAGAGGTATATAATACCATTAAGTTACAATATGACGAAGGAATAAAAACTTATCTCGACTTAATGACAGCCGAAACAGATCTTAGAACTACGCAAATAAATTATTTAAATGCACTATATGCCGTTCTTTCAGGTAAGCTTGATGTACAACAAGCCTTAGGTAACATATCTTTTAATCAGCAATAAAACGAAATAACATGAATAGAAATTTAATACATTTTTTAGCTATTATATCAGGAGGTTTGATTATATCTTCCTGTGGCAATAAAAATCAGCAAGGTCAGGGTAGACCAGCAGCCGGGCCTGTTCCAGTAGCTATTGCTGTGGTACCAGAAGAAATAGTAACAGGTGTTAACAACTATCCAGGCACTGTTGTAGCGCTTAACCAGACTGAACTCCGTGCAGAAGTGAATGGTTATATTACTGCCATTTTAGTGCAAGATGGCGCTACTGTTACGAAAGGGCAAAAGCTTTATGAAATAGATCGTACTCGTTATCAAGCTGCTCAGGAGCAAGCAAAAGCAAATGTAGCGATAGCTGAAGCGAATTTAAATAAAGTAAACCGTGACGTGGAGCGTTACAAAAGATTAGCAGAACAAGATGCGATAGCTAAGCAAACATTAGATTATGCACTTACCGACTTAAATAACGCGCAAGCACAAGTTCTATCGGCTAAAGCTGCGATGACATCTGCTACAACCGATTTAGAAAGATCTATCATAAGAGCTCCTTTCAATGGTACCATTGGTATTTCTCAAGTGCGCAACGGTGCTTTAGTCTCCGCTGGTACGACATTAATAAATACGGTGTCTTCAACTAATCCTATTGCGGTTGACTTCCCTGTTAATGAACGCGATATCAAACGTTTCGTAGATATTCAGCATAGTTCTTCTACTTTAAAAGATTCGGTTATTACCCTTCAGTTATCTGGAAACACAACATACAGTAGTCCAGGTCGGGTAAGTGCAATAGATCGTGCCGTTGACCCGTCTACCGGAACAATCACTGTGCGTGCCTCTTTTGAAAATACAAATAATATTTTACGAGCAGGAATGAACACAAATGTAATGGTTGCAAATACTTCGATGGTAAAAATGCCTGTTATCCCGTATCAAGCGGTATCAGAGCAATTGGGTGAGTTTACTGTATTTGTTGTAACAGATAGCAGTACGGTTGTTCAACAGCCGGTTAAACTAGGATTGAAAATGGGCGACAAAGTCGTTATCAATGAAGGATTGAAAGCAGGTGAACAGATTGTTACTGAGGGAACCCAGAATCTTCAACAAGGCGCGAAAATAGTAGACCAAAGTAAGGCTGCAGCAGAAGGACAGGGAGCGCCACAGGAAAAAGGTCCAAGTAAGAAATAAAAGATTATAAAAAGCGAAATATGATATCTGAAGTATTTATTAAAAGGCCGGTAACTGCAATTGTCATTTCTATACTATTAGTTATTATAGGTGCAATTGCCATTACTACCCTTCCTATTAGCCAATATCCAGATGTAGCCCCACCAACTGTAACGGTAACAGGTACCTATACCGGTGCCGATGCGGCTACAGTAGAGCAGACCGTAACAACGCCTATTGAAAGTCAAATAAATGGTACGCCAGGTATGACTTATCTTCAATCGAACAGTACATCTGATGGAAGATCGTCGATAACGGTTACTTTCGATGTCGGTACGGATGTTGATATTGCTACCCTTGACGTTCAGAATCGGGTGGGAATTGCGGAGCCTGCATTGCCGGAAGCGGTTAGACGTTTAGGTGTGATTACGCGTAAAGCGAATAATGATATATTGATGGTAGCTGGCCTCGTGTCTCCAAACGGCACTCATGACGAGAAGTTCCTATCAAACTATGTTCAAATATATGTAAAGGATGCATTGTTACGTGTTCCTGGCGTGGGTGATGTGCAGTCCTTTGGGCAACCATTTAGTATGCGTGTATGGCTCGATGCTGATAAATTATCTCGTCTCAGCCTTACTCCTAGCGATATTAGTGCAGCCATTCAAGAGCAGAATTTGCGTATCCCAGGTGGTAGTGTAGGTGCAAAACCACAAGCTTCTACACAAGCTTTTGAGTTTAACGTAATTCTAGATGGCGACCTGATTACTCCAGAACAATTTGAAAGTATTATTGTTAAAACGAACACAGATGGTTCCCTAGTTTATCTGAAAGACGTAGCGCGTATCGAGTTAGGTGAATTTGCCTATGCTACCTCTTCCAAAGTTAATGGCCAAGTGGCATCGATGATGATGATTAACCAAATGCCTGGTGGTAATGCGGTCGAAACAGCTGAAGGAATTGAACAAGCCCTGGAAACCTTAAAAAAATCCTTTCCAAACGACATGGATTATGTAGTCAGCTATGAGACTATCTCCATGGTAAAAGCTTCTATTAGCTCTGTTATTCATACGCTAGTGGAGGCACTGGTATTGGTAACCGTTGTTGTTTTTGTCTTTCTACAAAGTTGGAGAGCAACGTTAATTCCGGTATTGGCAATTCCAGTATCTATTGTTGGTACGTTTATCTTCTTCATTTTGTTCGGGTTTTCGATCAATACACTGACGATGCTCGCATTCGTATTGGCCATCGGTATTGTGGTGGATGATGCCATTGTGGTGGTTGAAGCGGTCCAGCATTATATAGATAGTGAAGGGCTTTCTGCAAAAGATGCAACCCGAAAGGCAATGAAAGATATCACAGCCCCGGTTATTGCCATTGCGTTAATATTAGCAGCGGTATTCGTACCCGTTGGCTTTATACCAGGGATGGTGGGTAAATTGTATCAGCAATTTGCCATTACGATTGCTGTATCCGTTTTACTATCTGCTTTCATTGCGCTTTCACTTACGCCCGCGCTTTGTTCGTTGATGTTAAAACCAATGAAGTTAGACAAAGACTCAAGGGGTTTGAATAGACTTTTCTATTTATTTAACACGTGGTTCCATCGGACAACCCAAAAATATTCTAAAGGTGTTCAATGGTGCATTAGAAAAACACCATTTGTTATGATTATCCTTGTCTGCATCTTTGTAGGCACTTATGGCCTGTTTACTGCGAAGCCAAGTGGTTTTATTCCGCAGGAAGATGCAGGTGTGTTTTTTATGGGAATCTCTTTACCCGAAGGGTCTTCTGCCGCCAGAACCAACGCATATTTAGATGAAATCACGAAATATGTTCAAAAAGAGATACCTGAGATACAGAATATTACTGCCATCTCTGGTATTAATATCTTGAATAGGGCGTTTAAATCAAGTGCTGCAACTTGTTTTGTGCAGCTAAAACCATGGGAGCAACGCCATCGTAGTGTCAATGAAATTACGGGGCAACTGATGGCTACATTCGGCGCTAACAGTAAAGGAGCGTTGTTTGCTGCCTCCCCACCTCCAATCCCTGGTTTGGGTACCACTGGTGGTTTCACGCTCGAAATCCAAGAGCAACAAGCAGGCGATATTAAAGCGTTTGAAGGAATTGTAGGTAAATTCTTAGGGGCTGCCAATCAAAGACCAGAAATTGCAATGGCTTACACCCTATTTAACACGAAAACACCTAACTATAAGGTAGAAGTGAATCGAGAGCAAGCAAGGAAAATGGGTGTTCCTATTAATTCAATTTACAGTACTATTTCGACCTACTTCGGCAGTAGTTACATCAATGATTTTGTGTTGTATGGCCGTACATTTAGGGTAGTGACGCAAGCAGATACCAATTATCGTAAACATATAGAAGACATTAATAATCTCTATGTGAAAAATACGGTAGGAACGGCCGTTCCATTAGGGACGCTAGTAAATTATAAGGTAATTGAGAATCCTTCCATCATTAATCACCACAACATTTTCCGTTCGATTGAGGTAACTGGAAATGCAGCTCCCGGGTATAGTAGTGGTGACGCTTTGACGGCACTTGAAGAAGTAGCTGCCCAAACCTTGCCAAGTGGTTACACAACAAGCTTTGCCGGGCTAAGTCTGCAAGAAAAAGAAGCAGGGAATAAAACTGTGATGATCTTTGCACTCTGTCTTATTTTCGTATTTCTTTTACTTGCCGCGCTGTATGAGAGTTGGTCTGTTCCTTTCTCCATTCTAATGTCTGTTCCGGTAGGTGTATTTGGTGCTATTTTAGCACTTACGTTTCTACCTAGACTGGATAACAACATTTATGCGCAAATTGGCTTGGTGACCTTAATTGGGCTGGCGGCAAAAAATGCTATCTTGATTGTGGAGTTTGCTAAGGAGCGGGTTGATATGGGAATGGAGCTGATTGCAGCAACGATGGATGCCGTTAAATTAAGATTGCGTCCCATCGTCATGACGTCTATGGCCTTCATTTTGGGTATCATTCCTTTGATGCTATCAGGCGGTGCCGGCGCGATGTCTCGTCAAACCATTGGATGGACAGTATTTGGCGGAATGTTAGCAGCAACATTATTGGCGATTTTTATTGTACCAGTACTGTTTGTGTTAATAACACGTTTAGCATATGGTAAGAAAAAATTAGCCGAGCTACAAGCTAATTATAATCCAGATGATCATAAGGATATGCTTCATTCGGAAGATTAAAATGCCTTTTCCAAATTTGTTGTAATAATAAAATGCGAGGACCGGTGAATATATATTACCGGTCCTTTTTTTATTTAACTCTTTTCCAGGTTTCAGTTCGTCCTAAAATACTAATGCCAACGAAACCTCTTATATCTAACTTGTCATTTCCTTTAATGGTCATTTTACAACTATATGTTTTTCCTGACTTTGGGTCATAGATGGTTCCATTCTCATAGATACCCTTTCCGTTTGAGGTAAATCCTTCCAAGATTTGAAGTCCTTGTACCAATCTTTCCCGCTTGGCTTCATCAGGATTCTTAATATCTTTTTTGGGCTGGCCTGCTTCGTCATTAGGTTCTTTCAGCCAGTACAGCTTTCCATAATATTTCTCTCCTTTTTTGGTAATTTCAATTCTCCCCTCTCCGCTCGGATTTTGCCATTTACCTAAAATTAAATCGTTGTTCTGCGAAAATACTGGTAAGCTAAAAATTGCTAGCGTAAAAATTAAAAGTATTCTTTTCATAACCGGTTTTTAACTTGTAAATATTAATATGATCAATAAATATAATAAATACTATGTATGCATAAAAAATAATAATATTATTATTGACATAACCATTCTTTGTATGTAATGTTTCATCTGCCTGCCAAAAAATAAGCTATTGTGTGCTAACAAATTAAAAAAAGCCGTCTAATAAAATTTTATGAACCGAATACAAGTACTATATTTGCAGGCGAGTTTATTATTGTGGAATCTTGAACATCATAATTCTACATGTTACTGAACTTAACTCTTGAGAGTTCAAACTATTTTAGTATTGGAACGTCAAGATAAAATGGACTCTTTGCGGGAGTGGCGAAATTGGTAGACGCACCATCTTGAGGGGGTGGCGCTCTTAGGGGCGTGGCAGTTCGAATCTGCTCTTCCGCACAATGTGTAAGCAAATGAGCATTATCTCATTTGCTTTTTTTGTCTCATATACTTTTAAACGCCTAACGATTGTACTAAAAAAAGAAGATTTAGGTTATGTTCATCTTGGATTTATATACGTGTCAATGTATCTCTGAAATACTTGTATATAAATTTTCAAAAACCATATCGTAAATTCATTAGGGTATTTTGATACTGCCTCTTTTAAATCTGTAATGCCAACCCATTTGTAGTCCATCACTTCAATTGAGTTTGTTTCAACTCTGTCGTTATAATAGCCAACGAGTATATGATCAAACTCATGCTCTATCAAACCATTTTCAAATTCAGCTTTATATATAAATGAAGAAACAATCTGCAAGTCGGCGTGTATACCCATTTCCTCCGTTAATCTGCGTTCAGCGGCAGCTACAATGTCTTCGCCTGGGGAGGGGTGGCTACAACAAGTGTTCGTCCAGAGCCCTCCGCTATGGTACTTATCTAATGCTCTTTTTTGTAATAATAATTCATGTTTATTATTAAAAATGAAAACACTAAAAGCTCTATGCAATAATCCTTTTTGATGCGCTTCGAGCTTCTCCATACTACCTATTTCTTGATCATTCGAATTTACTAAGATAACTTCCCTCATATAAGTAAATTACATAAATAAAAAGGATCTGCAAAAAAATCATCCATTTTTTTGTCTATACTTAAAAGTTGATAAAAAAGGGTTTCAAAATTTCTTTATACGCTGCAGAATAAACGCCTTTGTCTTTATAAAGCGTGAGATATTCATGAGATGTGGTTAGGTTATTATCTGTTTTAACTAAAGCTATTATTTCTCTGTATGGTTCACTGTTTACAAAAGACCTTAGTCCGATTGTTTTTTGATGTTTAAACCCAAACGCCGTGATGGCTTTATTTACAATATATTCAGCGAGTTTTGGTGGCAATACTAATTGTATTGAACCGTCATCATTAAGCCACCAGTTAGCTTTTTCCAATAATTGATCATAAAATTCGAAGGAGGTATGCCGCGCATTCGATTTTCGCCGATCTGGATTTTTAAGTGCATTAGTGAAAAATGGAGGATTGCTGACAATAAGATCGTATGTAGATTGATGGCTAAAGTTTTGAAAAGATATATGGTGATTATTTATCCGTGGAAAGAAAATAGAGTTTTTAAAATTACGTTGGGCTAACATGGAACTCTGTTCATCAATATCTATTGCATCAATAGTAGCATCAGAATAACGTTGAGCCATCATTAATGCGATTACTCCAGTACCAGTACCAATGTCTAAAATCCGATTAGCATTTTTTTTCTCCGCTAACGCTCCAAGCAAGACTCCGTCAGTATTAATTTTCATAGAGCAGTCTGTTTGATCTACATCAAATTGTTTAAACCTAAATAGAGATCGCATTCTTGTTGCTTTTTAACTTTTTAGCTAAGATACCTGTGTTGGGCGCAAAGATAAATACAATAGTAAAAAAAACACCTAAAAGCACTGTCATGCAACCTGCGATGGATGCGTTGAGCCAATAAGCTAACCAATAACCGAAAAAAGATATTAAAACACCAAGTATGCAAGTAATGATCAACATCTTTTTTAGATCATCTGTCAGTAAATAAGCGGTTGCAGGTGGTCCGATTAGAAAAGCCACAACGAGAATAGATCCGACTGACTCAAATGAAGCAACCGTTGTAATAGACACTGCTCCCATGAGTAAGTAATGCCATAATACCGTTGGAATTCCAATGGCTGTAGCAAAAGCAGGATCAAATGTGCCAATCTTTAAATGTTTATAACCAATAGTTATAAATAAAACAATGAGAACTAATACAGTGGACAATATATATATGGGTCTAGGCCCCATAATTGTTCCGTCATCAAGTATCCACAAGTCAATCGGCACATAAGCTATTTCACCATATAGCACGCAATCCTGATCTATATCAACTTTTCCCGTGAACACACTAATAAGGATAATGCCGACTGCGAATAACAATGTAAAAGTAACTCCTATAGCAGCATCTGTTTGTAACTTGGCCTTTTGATGCAGATATTCAATTATAAAAGTGCTTAGAAGACCAAAGAAACCAGCACCTAAAAGCATCGATAAAGGTTCTCTATTTCCGCTGAGTAAAAAAGCGATTACGATTCCAGGTAATACCGCATGACTTATTGCATCTCCAATCATGCTCATCTTACGCAAAATAAGGAAGCTACCTAATAAGCCGCAAGAAATGGCTACCAAACTACCTGTTAATATAATCCAAAAAGCTATCATGAAATTATAATCTTGGAATTTTCTGTTTATGTGGATCGTCACTCGGATAACCCAATAGATGTTCTAATTCATTTTCGATTTCGGGCGTAATAATATGCTCTATTGTTTCAGCATCATCATGTACGTGGTCTGGTGCTATATGCATATAATTTGTCAGGTATAATTCCCATAATCTATGTAACTTAATAATCCTGGCAGCATCTTGCACTCCTGTTTTTGTAAGTATCCATTTTTCTTCTGTTTCTTTAATTAAACCTTTAGAACAAAGGCTTATTAGACTTTTCTTAAGCTGCTTCTCCCCTATCCTTTGTTTATCAGCAAGCGTTGCCATACTTCTAGGCAGTTCAAAATCTTCATCGCGCTCGCCTAAATGATAGAATGCTTTCAACGTATTTTCATCTCTCATAGTTGTCTTATTAACATTGTTTCTAACCCATTTAGCGAAAATGCCTTTCTTTGGTGCACAGAAAAATGAAATTACCGCTATAAAAGAAGAGGTAACTACCATCCATGGTCCGGTAGGCATAGAAGGAGCAACATAAGATATGTAAGCACCCAAAATACCAGATAGGGCTCCAAAAATAGCAGCGATAATAACCATTTTACGTATGTTATCAGTCCAATACCTTGCAGCCGCACCAGGTGTAATGAGCATAGCAGCCATAAGTACCACCCCTACAGCTGTTATTCCAGTTACAACCGCAAGAACTGTCAAAGTGGTAAGCAACATATCCAAACTTTTCACAGGGAAACCTAAACTTTTAGCAAAATTCTCATCAAAAGCCACTAATGTTAATTCCTTAAAAAAGACAGAAACTATAACGAGTAAAATGATAGCTATTACTCCAAAAGTAACCAGGTCTGTACCAACGAGTGCAGCAGCTTTTCCAAAAATAAAACTATCCAATCCACTTTGAGAAGAGTTGCCTGACTGTTGTATAAAGGTTAATAAAACAATCCCCGCACCAAAAAAAACAGATAGTACCAATCCTATGGCTGTATCTTTTTTTATTTTGGAGTGAGCCACAATATAATCTATAAGAAGTAAAGACATCCACCCCGTAAAGAACGCCCCGCAAATAAGGAAAGAAATATTTTTAGTTCCCGTAAATAAAAAAGCTGCACATACCCCCGGTAAAACCGAATGAGCGACTGCATCACCTACCAAAGCCTTTTTTTTCAACAAAGTAAAGCAACCTACGATAGCAGAACTTGCTGCTAAAAGAATTGAACCAAAAACTACGTAACGAATATTTGGATCTGAAAAAGAAAAAAAAGTGACGAGATCATCCATAACTGTATTATTTTTCTCTTGGAGGTATTTGCCTTTCTTCCAGAATATTACCTATTTCAGTTAATAAAGTTAATTTGCCACCATAGGCCTCTTGTATAAGTTTATTATTGAAAACTTTTTGAGTAGGACCCGAAGCCACTAATCTCATATTGATCAGGATTACCCAATCAAAGTAATTTACAACAGATTGCAGATCATGATGTACAACGATAATGGTTTTATTTTTATTAGCCATCTCTCTTAAAATCTCTATGATAGCTTTTTCGGTAGCGGCATCTACACCTGCAAAAGGTTCGTCCATTAAATATAAATCAGCTTCCTGTGCTAAAGCCCTTGCCAGAAAGACACGTTGTTGTTGCCCACCGGAAAGTTGTGAAATTTGCCTTTTAGTGTAATCTTGAAGCCCTACTTTTTCTAAACATTCCAAAGCAATTCTTTTATCTTGCTTGTTTGTGTTTTTAAATAATCCAAGTTTTCCGTACCGGCCCATAAGTACTACATCTAACACAGAAGCGGGAAAATCCCAGTCTACTGATTCTCTTTGCGGAACATAACTAACTCTGCTTCTAACGGCGTTTAAGGTTTGATCAAATATTTTAATGTATCCGCTAGATGAAGGAATAACTCCCATTATTGTTTTTATTAGCGTGGATTTACCGGCACCATTTGGGCCTATTATACCTGCTATGCATCCTTTTGGCAATGAAAAATCAATATCCCATAAAACGGGTTTTCTTGAATAGCTAACGGTGAGATCGTGTATCTCTAATACGGGATCTACTATATCTTCTTTCATTATTATTTATTTGACTATTTTAAAGCCTTTACTATTGTATTGACATTATGCTTTACCATACCTATATATGTGCCTTCGGGTGTTCCTGAAGCTCCCATAGCATCAGAAAAGAGATTTCCACCGATTAGGAGTTTCCCACCTTTTTCATTCACACCTGCTATTACAGCTTTAATTGCTCTATCAGAGACAGAAGTTTCTAAGAAGATCGCATTTATTTGGCGTTCTAAAATAAAAGTCACCAGTTTGGAAACATCACGTAAACCAAATTCTGCTGTCGTTGATATCCCTTGTAATCCCATTACTTCAATGTTATAGGCGCTCCCAAAATAGTTAAAGGCATCGTGTGCAGTAATCATTACTCTCTTATGAACAGGAATTGCACTTATCATATTTTTAACTTCTTTATCTAGTAACAATAAGGTTTCTATATAACTACTGGCATTAGCTTTATAGAAGTTTGCATGCTTTTTATCAAGAGAGATTATTTTTTTTGCTATTAAGTCAACCACTTCTGCCCAAATTTTAATATCAAACCATATATGAGGATCTACAGCAGTAGCGAAAGAGCTATCCGTGCGTACAAGTGCTTTAGGTAATTCATCTCCCACACCTAATACCGGTCTTGTTCTCCCTAATTTATTTAATACTTCTGTTAGTTTGCCTTCTAAGTGCAGGCCACCGTAAATAATCAAATCTGCTTGCAAGAATTTTTCAAGATCACCTTGGCTCGCTTTATAGACATGAGGGTCGACCCCGGCACCCATAATAGTTTGCACATAGGCTGAATCTTTAACAATATTTTTGACTGCGTCAGCTAATATACCTGTTGTTGTTACGATATATAACCTATCTTTTTTTTCTGGTACTTGAGTACAGCCACCCCAAAACAGACATAATAAAAGAATTCCAAATGATTGATATAAATTTCTCATACTTTTCTAAAAGATAGATATACAAAAGTATAAAAATTAGGTTAATCTAACAATATATGTATAGCTATTTTAACATGCAAAAAAAAGAGCAACCTTATTGATTGCTCTTTTTAAATACGGTTTAATTCGATTGTATTTATGTAGCCCAAGCTTTATCGCCTTTTTTATAAGGAAAATTACCATCATAGCGACCTGGTATCTTCACATATCGAAGTGCTTTTGTTGCACCCAATTCGGAAGTAAAGAACCCTAAGAGCGTAAGTTGCTTAATCATACTAAAATAATGGTTAGGCTCTCCTTCTTTTTTATTCTTAGCGTAATCTTTGGCTTCTTTATCAATTTCTGTAAGAAGGCTTGTTCTCTCCTCTGGGCTCAATTCTTGAAACGTCTTGCTAAACTTGCTTTTAGAAGTTTCTTCCAATTTACTTAGTCCTTCTAGGAAGATCTTTTGATCTTCTGTAGTATAACAATCTCTTACCATTACAGGAATAAAAGCACCAACGCCAGCTTCCTTAGCACCTGGACTTGATGTTTTAGGTAGGATAGTTTCTGCAATATCCCCAAGGTAATCAATCTGCTCTTCTTTGAACAAACTTTCCACATCCTTAGATGCAGGGCGAGTACAGCCTTCAAGGAAAAGGTTAGCACCTATTACGGTACCTCCCATGATCCAAGCTACTCGGGTTAAGGCTTCTCTTCTATTCATATCTTAAATCCGTTTAGTATATGGGTGTTGTGTTACAATTTATAATTAATATCCCAGCCAGAACGATAATTGCGCTTAACGAATTGATTAACGTCATCAAAATTAGTCACTTTCATCGCATTATTATCCCAAAGCAGTTTTATGTTTCGTCCAGGATATTGATCGTTAACTTTCAAATCAGCACCTCTAATAGCTAGATTAGCCATTAATAAAGCCTCTGTTAAAGGTCCGGCAATTTCAAAAGGAGAACTTACCTGTTTCTTGCCATATCCTGCCAAACATGCTTCTACCCATTGAGCATAATGCCCGCCTTCCTGTCCTGCAACCCTATCGTATTTCTTCGGAACATTTACAGTAGCCGTTTTAGAGGTTGGAAGTAAACGCGCATTTTTACCATACGTATCAGCTAATATTTTACCTTTCGTACCAATAACTAAAATACCGTTTCCGCCATCGCCAAAAATTTCATTTGGCTCTAACTCTGCTGGCCTTTCTGGTTGGATACCACCATCCATCCAATGTAAGGTGATTGGTCCCGTCGTTTTTTCCGTTTTTGGAAAGGTTAATGTAGCGTGGCTGGACGGTGGACCACTTTCGGGGAAATATCCACGTTTAAATTCATCCACATATACGGTACCAACACTCGCTTGTACATCCTGTACATAAGTGAGCCCAAGCATGCTAAAGGGCAATTCTAACAAATGGCACCCCATATCACCTAGCGCTCCAGTTCCGTAATCCCACCATCCTCGCCAATTAAATGGAACTAATTTGTCAACATAATCTTTTTGCGGTGCTGTACCTAACCATAAATCCCAATTTAATTCTTTAGGGATTTCAGCTTTTTGGGTTGGCCAAGGAATACCTTGTGGCCAAACAGGTCTGTCCGTCCAGCAATATACAGTATGCACATCTCCTATGATGCCGGCTTCATACCATTCACGCGCCTGCCTAGGTCCATCATTTGAAGCACCCTGATTCCCCATCTGTGTAACAACCTTATATTTTTTTGCAGCATCGGTTAGTATCCGTGCTTCCCACACATCATGCGTAAGTGGTTTTTGAACGTAAACGTGCTTACCTAGTTGCATGGCAGCGAGGGCTTGTATGGCATGATTATGATCGGGCGTTGAAACAGAAACAGCATCTATATTTTTGTGTTCCTTGTCAAGCATTTCCCTATAATCCTTGTAATATTTTGCTTTAGGGAATTTTTTCACGGAGCCTGCAGCACGCCTATCATCGACGTCACATAAAAACGCAATATCAGCTTTACCACTTCCAAAGAACGCATTAATGTCACTGGATCCTTTTCCTCCAGCACCAATACCTGCGACTTGCAATTTATCGCTTGGAGAAATAAAGCCTGTACCTCCCAGTACATGCCTTGGAACGATCATAAAACCAGCTGCAGCCATCGCTCCTGCCTTTATGAAATTCCGTCTTGATTCATTTGTTTTTTTACTATTAGTATCAGACATGATTTATAATAATTGGGTAATTAAAGATTTCCTTTTTTTAGCTCATTCACTGCAAAATCTGACGCTCTGGCTGTTAAAGCCATATACGTTAATGATGGATTTACGCAAGCAGCAGAGGTCATACAAGCACCGTCAGTTACAAAAACGTTTAATGCATCCCAAACTTGGTTGTTAGCATTTAAAACGGACGTTTTGGGATCTTTTCCCATTCGTGCTGTTCCCATTTCATGAATTCCTTGACCAAAACCATATTCACGGTCATATGTAAACACATCTTTTACACCTGCGGCTTCCAACATGGCTTTTGCTTCTTCGGCCATATCTTTACGCATCTTAACTTCATTTTCCTTTATTTCAACGTCGAAAGCAAGCACAGGAAGACCCCACTTATCCTTTTTCTCTTTATCAAGTGTAATCTTATTTTCATGATAAGGTAAGATCTCTCCAAATCCACCGAGACCCATCGACCATGATCCGGGTTCGCTAAGCTGATCCTTAAGTTCGCTACCGATGTTCATTTCTGCTATATTTCTACTCCATCCTTGCCTGCTGGCGCCGCCTTGGTAACCAAAACCTCTTAAGTAATCACGTTTATCATCTCCCACATTTTGGAAGCGTGGTACATAAAGCCCGTTTGCACGTCTGCCAAAGTAGTATTTGTCTTCGAACCCTTCAACACGGCCACTGGCTCCTACGCCGAGATGGTGATCCATAACATTATGGCCCAATTCGCCACTACTGCTACCTAAACCACCCTCCCAAACATCTGTTGCAGAATTCATTAATACCCAAGCAGAATTTAATGCTGAGGCATTTACAAATATCACTTTCGCAAAATATTCATAGGTTTGATTATTTTGGGCGTCTAGAATTTCAACTCCTTTCGCTTTTTTCGTGTCTTTATCGTAAATTATTTTGGTTACAATGGACCAAGGTCTAACTGTTAGATTTCCAGTTTTTACTGCTGCTGGTAAAGTAGCAGACTGTGTACTGAAATAGGCACCAAAATTACATCCTAGCCAGCATTTATTTTGGTATTGACAATTCACTCTACCATTATGTGGAACTGTAATGTTAGCAGTACGGCCAATAATAAAATGTCTTTTGCCACCATAAAGCTGCTTGATTCTTGCAGAGACATCCTTTTCAACGACATTCATATCCATTGGAGGCATGAAATCACCGTCAGGTAATACATCCAACCCGTCTTTATTTCCACTTATACCTGCAAATTTTTCAGCATAACTATACCATGGCGCGATATCCTTATAACGAATGGGCCAATCTATAGCAACTCCATCTTTGACATTCCCTTCGAAATCGAGATCGCTCCAGCGATAACTTTGCCGACCCCACATAAGGGAACGTCCTCCCACATGATAGCCACGATACCAGTCAAACCTCTTTACCTCTACATATGGACTTTCTTTTTCATTTACCCACCAGTTAAGGTTTGTTTCATTAAGCGGATAATCGCGTTTTAACACCGGGTAGTCTTCAATCATTTTCTGTGTTCTACCGCCCCTATGTGGAAAATCCCATGGGTTTTTATTCGGGCTTTCATAGTCTTTAACGTGCTCGATATTCATGCCACGCTCTAACATGATGGTTTTTAAACCTTTTTCAGTTAATTCCTTGGCCGCCCAGCCTCCGCTGATACCTGATCCGATTACTATCGCATCATATACATTGTCTGCCATAATTGATTTAGTTTATTTTGTTGTTTTAGTAGTTATTTTAGTTAGTTATATTAACTTAATATATAAGCTCCTTATTGTGTCTTATTAAACTTAAAGTTAAAAAAAGAGCGCTATAATGGGCTAGTCTCTTTCTTTCCCTCTTTAAAGAAAGCCAAAAATAAGACAAAGATTACAGCTGCAATTGATGCAGGCACAATCCACACACTTTGCCAGAAATTGGATACACCAGCTTCTTTATAATACTCTGTAATGAAGCCTGCAACCCAAAAACCAATTAACATCCCCACGCCATAGGTGGCTAATGTAACCAAACCTTGTGCAGATGATTTGTATTTTTCGCCAGCACGTGCATCTGTGTAAATCTGACCGGAAACGAAGAAGAAGTCATAACATATGCCATGAAGCGCAATACCAATAATAAGCATGAAAGACAATTCATTTGCATTACCATAAGCAAATAAGGCATATCTAATTGCCCAGGCTAACATACCGAAAAGAATAGTTTTCTTGAATCCGAAGCGACTGAAAAACACAGGAAGTAACAAAAGAAATAATGCCTCAGAAATTTGACCTATAGCCATTTTTCCTGTTGGATTAGGCAGACCAATATCTGACAGAAATGGATTCGCATTTTGATAATAGAAGGCAAGCGGTATACAAATTAAAATAGCAGATATAAAGAAAATAAGGAAATCCTTTTTATTTAAAAGTTTTAAAGCATCTAAACCTAAGATCTCCGATATACTACTTTTTTCTCCAGCCTCCCTCGCTATCGGTGGGGTTTTAGGAAGAATAAAACTGTATAAACCTAAGACTAGAGAAGCAATTCCGGCCATCAAAAAAGTATTTTTTAAAGCACCGCCTTTTAGGCTGTCACCTGAATCCCAATGAAATAGGTAACTAATAACCAGACCTGCAATTATCCATCCAATAGTTCCCCAAACTCTAATAGAAGAAAACTCCTTTTCAGGATTATCCATTTGTCTAAATGAAACTGAATTAACCAAAGCTAATGTTGGCATATAGGCAATCATATAGGCTAGTACATAAGGGTAGAATACGCTCACATTAGAAGCACTATACATTTGATACATAAGGAATGCACCCAATAAATGCAATACCCCCAATATTTTTTCTGCATTAAAATAACGATCGGCAATTAAGCCAATAATAAATGGTGCAATGATAGCGCCGAATGACTGAGTGGAAAATACATTGGCACTCTCAAGGCCTGTAGCATTTAGATTAATATTTAAAAAAGTTCCCAGTGTTACAAACCATGCTCCCCAAATAAAAAACTCAAGGAACATCATAAATGATAATTTAATACGTGTAGTTATGTTCATAATAAGGTTTAGAATAATTTTGTAGTTCTCATTCTGCAAAAATTGTTTTATCTGTTAATCTTCAAGTTATTATAATTAAATGTTAGCCTTTTAACGATACATTTTTGAAGAAACTGCTCGAAAAATGCTAGTTAAAATTTACTAAATGTAGGCGATTTTTTAAAAAAACCAAAATACGTTAGGAAAAATTATTTTTCTGGTGGAGCGCACCCTCGCAATAAGTAATCCAGATGAAAATGAATGGATTAACAGAACTAATTGATTATCAATATGTACAAAGTACACTAACTGGTTTTAAGTAAAGGAAATAAAACAGATTTATAACATTTTAGTTATAAAAAAAAATAAAAAAACCTGCAGATTTTTTTCTTATCTGCAGGTATAAAAAGCTAAAGCGTTTTTGTTGCTATTGTCTGCTGTTATAGTTAGGAGCCTCTTTCGTAATAGTAATGTCATGAGGATGACTTTCTCTCATACTGGCTGCACTTATTTTAACAAATTTTGCTTCTTGTAACTGACTAATGGTTGCTGCTCCACAATAATGCATCCCAGCTCTCAGCCCCCCAATATACTGGTAAACTATTTCCGCGAGCGTACCTTTATATGGCACCCTCCCAACGATTCCTTCTGGAACCAACTTTGTCACTACATCCGTTTCATCTTGAAAGTAACGATCTTTAGAACCTTTAGCCATCGCGTCTACGGATCCCATACCACGATATGACTTGAATTTTCTTCCTTCGTATATAATTGTTTCGCCTGGCGATTCTTCTATTCCTGCGAATAGAGACCCTGCCATTATGGTGCTTGCTCCTGCTGCTATAGCCTTTACGATATCGCCTGTTTGCTTTATACCACCATCTGCAATCACTGGTATACCACGACCTCTAAGTGCTTTAGCACATTCGAATACGGCGTATAATTGGGGGACCCCTACACCTGCAACAATTCGTGTTGTGCAAATGGATCCCGGCCCAATGCCTACTTTAACGGCATCTGCTCCAGCATCTGCCAAGGCAATGGCAGCTTCGGCCGTTGCTATGTTTCCTGCAATGACTTCTAGTTCAGGGTAAAGCTTTTTAACATTTTTGATCATGTCTATCACACCCTTGGAATGTCCATGGGCAGTGTCTACAGTTACTACATCAACACCAGCTTTAACAAGTTCAGCCACTCTATCAATGTTATCTGCAGAAACACCTACTGCAGCACCTACTAACAACCTTCCAAGCTGATCTTTAGCGGCATTGGGATAATACTTAAATTTCTGTATATCCTTGAAAGTAATCAGCCCCACTAAAACACCATCAGCATTCACAACAGGTAACTTTTCTATTTTGTGATTTTGAAGAATTTCCTCTGCTTTAATGAGATTTGTTCCAATAGGTGCTACAACAAGGTTCTCTCTTGTCATAAACTCACTTATTGGTCTAGCCATATCTTTTTGAAAGCGTAGATCACGATTGGTTACAATACCAACTATTTTATTTTGTTTATCTACTATAGGAATACCTCCTATTTTATTCTCTTTCATAATTGTAAAAGCATCTTTTACCAAAGCGCCTTCATGAAGGGTAAGCGGGTCTTGTATCATACCACTCTCTGAACGCTTAACCTTTCGCACTTCATTGGCTTGCGCCTCGATACTCATATTTTTGTGTAAGATACCTATTCCCCCTGCTTGAGCAAGAGCAATAGCCAGATCGGCTTCGGTAACGGTATCCATCGCTGCCGAAATCAAGGGAATATTTAAACGAATATTTTTTGTTAACTGTGTTCCGGTATCAACGTCACGAGGAAGCACTTCTGAGTAAGCTGGTACTAATAATACATCATCGTAGGTGAGACCTTCTGCTACGAATTTTTCTGGATCTAATTGCATGGCAAATATGTATAGGGGTTACTATTTGCCAGGCAAAAGTACGATTATTATTGATAATTTTAAGCATAAAGCGATTAAAAGTTCTGTTTTTTGTAAGCATAAAGTAATTTTTGATATTTGATAAAAGAGCACCTTTCTTTCGGGGCTTTTCACTAAATAATATCTAGGTTGTGTTAGTCATGATATTATCCGTACCTTTGCACCCTTTAATTAGCGAAATTCATTCCCTCACATGAGTACCTTACAAAAAGAGATAGATAAAAGAAGAATTTTTGGTATTATAAGTCACCCTGATGCAGGTAAAACGACGTTAACAGAAAAATTATTATTATTTGGCGGCGCTATTCAAAAAGCAGGAACTGTTAAGCGTAACAAGGCTGAAAAAACAGCTACCTCAGATTTTATGGAAATTGAAAAGCAACGGGGTATTTCTGTGGCGACGTCTGTTATGGGGTTTAATTATAAGGAATGCAAGATAAATATTCTGGATACACCTGGGCATAAAGACTTTGCCGAAGATACCTATCGAACCTTAACTGCTGTAGATTCTGTTATTTTAGTAGTTGATTGTGTAAAGGGAGTTGAAGAGCAAACCAGAAAATTAATGAATGTATGTCGTATGCGACATATCCCGGTTATGGTATTCATTAATAAAATGGATAGAGAGGGTAAAGACCCTTTTGATTTGCTTGAAGAGATAGAAAAAGAATTAAATATATCTACAAGACCTTTAAGCTGGCCTATTGGAATTGGAAGCACCTTTGCAGGTGTTTATCATTTATATAAAAAACAGCTTAAGCTATTCAGTCCGGATAGTAAGATGCAAATTACTGATGAATACATTGAATTGGAGGATATTTTAAGCGATGACCTTGATAAATACATAGGGCAAAAGGCCTCGAATAAATTAAGGGAAGAGGCAGAATTAGTTGAAGGAGTATATGAACCTTTTGACCTTTCACTCTATCGATCAGGGTATTTGGCGCCTGTTTTTTTTGGTAGCGCTATTAATAACTTTGGAATTGAAGAATTACTAGATACGTTTATTGAGATAGCACCGCCACCACAGGCTCGTGAAACAGATAAACGGATAGTTAAACCCGACGAGAATAAATTTACGGGCTTTATCTTTAAAATTCACGCTAACTTAGACCCCAATCATCGCGATAGAATAGCGTTTTGTAGAGTGTGCTCGGGTAAATTTGAGCGAAATAAATTTTATCAACATACAAGGTCATCAAAGAAATTAAAGTTTGCTTCGCCTACAAGCTTCATGGCTGATGCAAAGAGCTTAGTAGAAGAGGCATGGCCAGGAGATGTGATTGGTTTATATGACGCCGGAAATTTTAAAATTGGGGACACGTTAACAGAAGGTGAAGTACTTAAATACATTGGAATACCAAGTTTCTCACCTGAAATTTTTAAAGAATTGGAGAATACTGACCCAATGAAAACTAAGCAATTAGAAAAGGGTATTAGTCAATTAGTTGACGAGGGGGTTGCTCAGTTATTTATTCAGAACTTAGGAAGCAGAAAATTTGTAGGGACAGTTGGTGAACTTCAATTTGAAGTTATTAAATTCAGGTTATTAAATGAGTATGGTGCTTCCTGCAATTTTAGATCAATAAGTTTTACAAAGGCAAGTTGGATAACATCAAAAAATCAAGAACAAATTCAACTTTTAATGCGATCGCAAGCGAATCGTATTGCTTTTGATAAAGATAATAGACCTGTGTACTTATCAAACTCAAAATGGGATATTGATTCAACTATGAGAGATCATCCAGATGTTGTTTTTCATGAGACCTCTGAGTGGTAAGATCTACAGCTGAAATAAATTAACGCAGTGTTGGATAACTTAAAAATTTAAGTGTACCGTTACCTTGTATTTTAATGGTGTCTGTTAAATTATTTCCATCATTATTTTTAAGCTGTATGGTGATTTTGTTTTCTCCTAATTTAAGAGGAACGCGTGTATAGGAAATTTGGCTTGGTAACGACTGCCAATTACGGGTATCTGCCTTTTCAGATAGCAGACCGTACAATTGAACGCCAAATCCCAGTCCTTCTAAAAGTGCATTGTCTTTGCCATTTTTCCCACTTCCCTTTGCACTTTCTTTAAGCGTATATTCAGCAGCTTTTTTTATAGCTAATCTTGTAAGCGTTTTTCCCATCTCCTTCGCAAACCGTTGTTTCAAAGTAGCTACAGCAAGGTCATTAATATCTTCAGCCTTTTCAAAATAGTAAGTAGCACTGTCTGTTTTTAATGTAGCGTCTTGATAATACGATGGTTGTGTTACGTATTTTGGGAAAGCGACTCTTACACTATGTACGTCATTTAAGCTTGTCGACCCCCTGTAAACGTTTCTGTCTATCGGAATGAAAATTGTACCCGCTGCATTGGTAAATACAAAATCATTATTCGAACCCTTTACTAGAGAAAAAAATAAATCTTCTTGCTGTTTAACAGGCGCTACTCCATTTTCCCAAAATAAGACGAGCTCCCCCCCTTCTCCTGATGTATAATGTTTGTAAGGCATATTGAAAAGCTTTTCAAAACGCTGTAATTCTGAATCAAAACCGTTAAGGTAAGCCATTCTCATCACGTCGTATTTTAGGCTATTCGGAAGAGGTGTACCATAATAAACACTATCTGTTTTATCAAGATAGACTTCTACGGCATTCCTATAAGCTATAAACGCATTATTTACATCTTTATCATGCTCATAAATTAAACCTTGTAGCATTAACGAAAACGCATCTTTAGTGTATCTGTTCTTTCTATCGTTAAATTTATCTGTTTGCTCTTGTGATTGTAATGTTATTCTTCTTGCTTCAACAATAGCATCTTCCGTATTATTTAGATAAAGATAATTGAGCGCTTTATAGTAATGTATCATAAATTTTTCAAAATCTTCACCTTTATAGTTTTGGTTCATCGGATTAACTAAGGCTCCAACAATAGCATCTTTTGCATTTCCTAAACCGATCTCGAGTAATCTATCTGCCTCATTAAAATAGCGGTTACTAGCTTCATAGTCCTTGTTAAGCTGACTAACCCTACCCATTTCCATTAAATAAAGTAGTTTATTTCGTGGCTTCTTTAAAAGAGAATTTTTTACTAGATCTTTTTCGGCTGCTTGGTAATCTCCGGTGGAGATTTTTTTGTAATAGGAAGCTACCTTATCGTTATAACTTGCACATCCATATACAAAAAACATCAACAAAACAATTGTTGATGTTTTTAATATATGATTAAAAGATCTTTTCATTCCCACCTAGGCGTAAACTTGAATTTTAATTCTTTACGTATTTAGCTATTTTCTTTTCACCAATCCATACGACTTCATTTGTCTGAATATCTGTTAGCTCTAAATTAACTTGGTAATAAACTACTTTTTGTCGTTTATGTGAATCAACTATCGAATTTATTGATCCTTGCAGTATATAGTCAGCACCATTTTCCAAGCCAAATTTTTTCATGGTTGATAACGTGGCATTATCTTGTTGATCTGCCTTTTCGGCCCTTAGTTCTTCCCTCTTTTTCCCTCCTTGCACCAACCTAACACGTTGTGATTGAAGAAACGCTTTTTCTACATCCTTAACAAAGGTTTCGGCATCGATATGCTCGTGGCTTTTATTCTGCACCATGCCTACAATAACCACTGGTTTCTTGCCGGCCTGTTTTTCGAGATGATCACCAAGCCAGCTTGATCCTAAGATTGTTTTAGTCATTTCATCGGCTACCATTCGCGAATCGGTATTGTTCCAATTACCGCTTATATCAATGGCTTCATCTGGACTTACTCTCGTAACCTGACGTGCACAAGAAGAGATAAAAACAGTGAAAGCCGCTATAGCGAGGGCAAAAGTTAAGCGTTTTAATTGCATATATTTTTATATTTAATTTTTAAAGAAGTGAAATAAGTTAATACCAGTATCGTCCTGCTCCAAAAGTTACGGAAGGCCCCCATCCCCAATTATTATATCCCCAACCACTATAAAGGTTAACAGATGGATACCAGTCATTGTAATAAGGATTAACCAATCTTTCTTGGTGCCTTCTTTCTCTCCTTAAAGCCCTACGTTCTTGTTTTGCTTGATACCAATCATAAGCCTTATACGTCTGTTGTAAGGTGGCTCCTTGTGATTGTAATAAGGAATCAGCTAATACTGTATATTTTTTTAAGCTGTTTCCATATCTAGGATTTTGATCAGGTATATTGCCTACCTGTGCATAGCCCAGCAATGCCATAAAGGTCATTGCAAAGGACATAATATATTTTTTATTTTTTAACATAATGCTGTTATCCAATAGTGTTTTAAAAAAAATATACCTTTTTAAAGATGTTTGACAAAATTACCGTTTTGTTGTTACAAATGCTGATCGTTAACTTTTTTTTAACTAAATATCCATTTAATCTGCATCAATTTGACAATATTAAAACACAAAGGATTAATATGCCGTGAATTTTCTTTTTTATTGAATAGGCGATAAAAGAAATTTGTTATAGAAAAAGGCCTTACGGTAATCCGAATCATTATTGCTTATAAAAAACCATATGACCAGGAATATCTCCCGTAGTAAAAGATCTTAATAATTTGCCACTGGCATTATAATGATGTAATGTGCCTGAAGTGACATAATTTTTTGCATCGGTAATAAAAATATCCTTGGTTTGCTGGTTTACTGCTATCCCGTAAGGCATGTGAATACTTTTCTCACTACCATCAGTGATATACTTTTTTTCGAAACCTAAATCTGAACTACTGAATTGATTGTAGACGAAGGAGTTTTCCCTATTTATGTTACTCCATTCGGATGCGTAGGTATAAATATGCTCATCGTCTATCCAAAAATTACTAACAGGTGCGTTGAACTTACGAACAACCTCATCTTTTTGACTATCGATCATAAAGAAATTTGAGTGGGTATTATGTCCGTCCCCTCTTGAATTAACAAATACGTTTCCTTTATTATCTGCTTTAACTCGGTGGAGATTAATTTCTACATCAATTCTCTTTATTTCGTTGAATGATTTTAAATCTATCACAGAGACAGTTCTTTCGTAGGCATTTGGATTATATCCGCCTGAATTGGCTACATAAAGTTTGTTGTTTGCCGCTGCGACACCATCGGGTTGTCTTCCTACACTTGTTGTTCTTGAAATGGAAAGAGAAGCAGTATCAATTTCTACCACTTTACCATTTGGTGAGGCTGGGTCTACTCCAATGTTAGCATTATAAGAGCTCACATAAGCTTTACCATTATAAAAAGTAATATACCTGCAGTTAATGAGATCTATTTTTTTTATACGTTTTGCAGTTCTGGCATCTAGTACTTCTATTTTGTTTGATGCATTTACAACGATATAAAGCTTGCTTCCATATAATTGTATGTCATTTCCTACATCTCCTAAACTGAGTACTACGTCTGGATTTGCTCTTTTATATACATCTCTTTCATAAATACCTGTTGAGAGGTCATAAAAATCAAGCGAGGCTTTATTCATCGACATATTGCCTTCATTTAACAAATACAATCCATTGATAAAATTAAAGCCTTCTTCAGGCTGAGGCTCGAGTGATTTACGGCAGCCAAGGAAAGCTATAGAATAAAGCAATAATATGATAACTAATCTCAGTGCCATTTAATCATTCTTTTTGTATCAAAAATCTATCGTTGCCCTTAAACGATAATTTCTTCCCGGCATAGGAAAATTCCTAACAACCTCATATGGTTGATTTAATAGATTGTTAAGCTCGGTCATGACTCTCATTTTGCCTTGTTTTAACAGCGAAAAATCTTTACCAATTGATAAATCATGTGTATACCATGGTTGTAAATAGTTCGCAGTGATATTTTCTGCTTGGCTGTACCGTTCGCCTGTATATATAAAACTATAATTTAAAAATAGTGAATTAATATTCGCTTGTAAAATAAAAGATCCACTGTGACGAGGAATATAAGGAATTTGTTCTCCTTTGTTATAAGTCATTTTTCCATTAATTGTTGTTGCATTAAGTGCTTCTTGAAAGGTATAGTTTATTCCTACATCGAGGTTTAAACAATTTGCGACGTTCCACCCAGATCTAATCACGACGTCTACCCCTTTAATTTGAACTCTATCAAGATTATACATCGTCCATCTAAATTGATTACTCGCCGGAGTTGCAATTATTTTGTTCTTAACTATATTATAATAAGCATCTGTTTGTAAACTCACGAATTTAAGCGCTGAATGATAGGTCTTTGCATAGGTGAACCCAAAGTCAAATTGTTCCGTGTATTCAGGATCTAATAGCGTGGAACCAATTTCGGTATAATAAAGGTCATTAAATGTAGGCATTCTAAAAATATTCTTATAGAATGACCTTATTCGAAACGTTGGATATTCAAATGGCTGCCAAGATAATGAAACAGCAGGCGTAATTTCGTGCTTATCATCAGGACTTTGATAATATTTTGTTTTGTCTTGTACGAAAGTAGCTAATAAACTGGATTGAAGAGTAAAACGTTCTGTTTGATATTTTGTTGCGGCGGAAACTAAGGTTGTAAATCTAGTTGGATAAGAAAAATTATATAAATCAGCATTTAACTTATTCCATTGCCAATCACTACTCAATGCTACTGTCCATTCAGGTGTTATTAAATATTGATTAGCAAAAGATGCATATCCCTCCTGTTGATGATAATTGTTTTTTAAGGGGCCTTCAAGTTTAATGATATTAGGATTCGAATAGAAAACGTAGTCGTTAGCATATTTCAATTTTAGGGTATACGAATAGCGGGAAAATTGTTTTGTAAGGGATGACTGGATAAAGATATTGCGATCTTTTTGTCGCTGACCTAACTCGGGGCTTGTGGGCTTTAATCGGTTTTCAATTACAGCATCGGGTAATCCCCGTCCTGAATGATAGAAATATAAATGAGTTTGCCAAGCTCCACCCTTTATTTTACCATTTAATATAGATTCTATTCTGAATGCATCTATATCCGCATTCTCCCTTCTCGCTGTTGTGTCGTAATTAGCATCCGTCAGCCGAAATTTATAATGACCGTGGGCATTTAAATATTCAGTGCTTATAGATGCTGTTAAATATTGATTAATCTGTTTCTGGAATAGAAATGAAGGATTTATCAAACCAAATGAACCCGTTTTTATACCTGCTCTAAACTTTCGTGTCTCCCCATTTTCAAATGTAGGTGTATTACTAGTTAAGTACATAGAAGATGCTGAAGAATAAGATTTCGCAGGTTGTAACAATGTTTGCGTGTCACCATTATACAGAGCGATCTCATCTACATTCTCAAGCGAAAATTTTCCAAGATCAACCTGCCCGTTCTGAGCGTTACCTATTGCAATACCATCGAGAAATATTTGTGTTTGATTGCTTCCCATACTCCTTATATTGATAGTTTTTAGTCCGCCAATACCGCCATAATCTTTTAGCTGTACGCCAGACAGAAACCGAGTTGCATCTGCAACTGACAGACTGTTTAATTGCTGTAATTGTTTCTTTGACAATAGCTGTAAAGGAGTGGTAGATCTAAGAACTAAACTATTTTTCAAGGAAGATACGGTTACCGTATCCATTATAGTTTGCGCGTTTATGGGGTTAAACCCTATTATGAATAGCGTGCAAATTACACTGAATCGCCTTATATATTGAATGTTCAGCAAAGTTTATGGCGTAGATAAATCTTCCACGGATACAATTTCGGTAGAGAACTCTCCAAGCTGTCCCAAATCTGCTAGTATTCCTGTTTGAATCTTTATAAAATCTATGGCTTGTAAGTCTACTTTTTCACCATCACTATCTATGGCGTTATTAATATCTAAATCGTTTCTTCCCTCTAGGTTATCAGCATACCCCCACGCAAATGGTGAACTTGTAACAAAAGCTGATGTGCTAGTACTTACGTTTGTGTTTGGGAGTAAAGAGCCAGACAACATGTAAGCGTCTTTATCGATCCATTCAGGAAAATAAGCCTGGCGATGATCGGCGTTTAATCTTATTAAACCAGTGTTATCTTTATTATCTTCCCACCTAACACCTTCATCGGTCTGTTTTGGTTTGAAATAAGTTACTTCATAATTTTTTATATAACCGACCTTTCCATATTCACTACCTTTAAGCTCGTACCAGGTATCATCAGGTAAACCATTATTGTTTTCATCTTGCATTACCCACACTATCCCAGGTTCTGCAAATGACGCTTGTGCATTACCATAAACAGCAATGTCATTCATATCCTTTTGGTTGATAACTGCGTGATCAAATCCCAATACTATATAACCGCCAAAAGCACCTAAAGATACGATGCCGTCTCCTTTGCCTAAAATGCTTTTGGCGGCCTCTTCAGTACCAAAGGAAGCATCATTAATGAATTGACCGGGCGCGGGAACATACTCAAAGAGTTTAGTTACATATTTGCTATGAGTGATGTCTTCATCCGGCGAGTCAATATTATCTTTTGAACAGCCAGCAATGGCTAATGTACAAGATAACAAAAGCTGAATCTTCCCTTTTATCAATGGTTTCATTTTTGCAGAATAAAATATAAATATTTGGCTTGCAGGAAAGAGTTGTAGGAAATAACCGATGGCTTGAAATACGTTCCAAGTACGTTAGTCCGTATGCCTCAATCCACGAAAGCAAGGATTTTCTATATTTGGCAGGTATTCTGACTTGCTCCCTTCTATTCAACCTTCCCATCTCTATTATAGACAGTGGCTTAAAAAAATATCAGTGTTTATGGAGCTTACAGCTGCGGGACAGTTTTGGAATCGCACCAAATTCCCTTTTTCATTCCAATCTCTAAAAGAAAAGGAAACCAAATATGGAACAAACTTAGATAAATTTCCTTTATATGCAATATAATCGCGTTGCATATAAAAGAAATTATTCGTGTATGTCAGTTCGTAAGGTACTCATGAGCGCTAACGCGGTCTATCGATCTCTCCTCGCTATAGAGAACTTTTTATTGAGGAAATATAATAATTTCACCTATTCCCTTGTCTGCCCCTCTCCTTTTATAGTCCATTTATAAGAGGTAAGCTCTTGAAGCCCCATAGGTCCTCTAGCATGGAGTTTCTGCGTGCTGATACCGATTTCTGCACCTAATCCAAATTGTGCGCCGTCCGTAAAGGCAGTAGATGCATTTGCATATACAGCTGCTGCATCTACCTGGTTCATAAATATCTCAATTGCCTCTTTATCTTCAGCTATTATAACTTCACTGTGTTTTGAACTATATCTGCTGATATGTGTTAAAGCTTCTTGAAGATTACTAACAGTCTTGATAGACATCTTTAATGATAAAAATTCTGTGCCATAATGACTTTCATCAGCTGTTTTTAAGAGCGAAGATGGGTAGCTTCCAGATAATATTTTATGAGAGGCTTCATCTGCGAATATAACTACGTCTTTATCGGCAAGCGGCTTTGTTAATGCGCCTAAATCCAATAGACGTTCTTGATGAATCAACAGACAGTCAAGCGCATTGCACACACTTACTCTTCTTGTTTTGGCATTTTCAATAATGTTTTTTCCTTTATTTACATCACCAGATTTGTCGAAATAAGCATGGACTATACCTGCTCCCGTTTCAATTACAGGGATTTTACTTGCTGATCTTACATAGCTTATTAGCTGGTGACTCCCTCTTGGAATTAATACGTCGATATATCCAACAGCATTTAGTAAGGCCTCGGTGGCAGCTCTCTCTGAAGGAAGCAACACAGCAACAGATGGAGCAATATTAAATTTTTTAAGTGTTTGGTGAATTATTTTAACGATAGCAAGATTAGAGAACTCTGCATCACTCCCCCCCTTTAATACGGTAACATTTCCGGTTTTAAAACATAAAGAAAACACATCGAGTGTTACATTAGGTCTTGCTTCGTAAATAACGCTTACTACACCTAGGGGAACACGGATTTTAGACAAGCGTAACTTGTTCTCCAGTATTCTATTTTCTATTATCGAACCGATAGGGTTGTCTAATTGCACAACACTTTCAATATCATTGGCGATACTATCTACTCTGTCAATGGTAAGTTTTAAACGATCATATTTGGGGTCATCTAAGGACATTTTATTTAAATCCTTTTGATTTTCTTCTACCAAATTCGGGGCTTGTTGTCGGATCTCTTTAGCTAAATCTGTTAAAACCTGATTGATGGTTTGTTTTGATAAAGCTAGCATTGTTTGTTGTGCACTTTTCGCGTCTTCAAAAAAATGTAAATAGTTCATTCTTGCTCAATTAATGGATGGAGTAAAAATAATCGTAGTGAACTAATGGTTTCTGATTTTTGAGACCAATTCGTTCCCGTGCTTTTTCGGCACTATATTGGGTAATACCTAAACCTATGAGCATATTATCTTCTCCTATAATTCTCACGATATCACCCTTTTTAAAATCCCCAATGATGTCTATTATACCTATCGGCAATAAACTGCTTACTTTTCCGGAAGTGAGCACTTGACAGGCTCCCTGATTTAGTTTTACTGCGCCATTTGCCGCGCCTTCCGCATGGGCAATCCACTTTTTAGCTCCAGATTTCTTTTTTTCAGGCAGAAATTGAGTATGAAGCAGTTTTCCGTCTAATAGATCTAGTAATACATTATTTTTTTTTCCATTAGCGATGTGGACACAGATTCCTAGTTTGGCTACTTTTTTTGCAATTGATGCTTTTGTAAGCATTCCCCCTCTACCAAACGAAGATTTTTCAGGTTTAATAATATTATTTAAATCAAAGGCAATTTTATCTATTTTTTCGATGACAGAGGAAGTGGCTAATTTTGGATCGCCATTAAAAATACCATCTATATTTGACAATATAATCAAAGCATCCGCATTTAGCATCGAGGCAATAAGGCCCGCAAGTTCATCATTGTCTGTAAACATCAGTTCGGTGACTGAAACAACATCATTTTCATTTACAACCGGAATGATGTTGTGTTGTAACAAAGAATTCAAACAATTCTTCATGTTCAAATAATGCACCCTGTCACGAAAATCTTCTTTTGTAACTAACACCTGTGCACACAAAATATCAAACACCTCAAATAACCTTGAATAGGTATTAATTAACTTCACCTGTCCTACCGATGATAGTAATTGCCTGATAGTTACTGGCTGCTTCGCTTCTTTAGGTGTAATGAGACTTCTTCCCGAAGCGACAGCACCTGAGGAAACAAGGATAACTTCTATTCCATATTCCCTGATTTTAGCCAATTGTGTTACAAGTTGTTCCAATCGATAATAATCGGGTAAGCCGTCATCACGAGTAATAACATTAGACCCGACTTTTACAATAATTCTCTTATAATGGAATTCCATATGGATATCTGAATGCAATAAGCTTATTAATATAAGTATAACAAATTAACATGTTTTCATAGAATCTGGCAACAAAATATTAATAAATTGCAAATAACTGTGAATTTTCCCCAGTATTCTCACCAATAACATAATGCATTATCAGGAACAGAGACCTAACTTGGTCAGCTATGTGAACCATAATTAATGCTAGATCTCTTTTAAAAGTAGCAATGGAATTTTGGTCAATTCGATCATTCTTTCGCTGGCACTCCGATGGAACAGTTTTTCAAAAAAGTGATAGTTTCGAGCAATCATAATAAGCAAGCCTGCTTGATGTTCTAAAGCAAAATTTATTATGCCGTTGATCAAATCTTTATCGTCTAAATAATGAAATTCTGTATTCATATCTTCAAATAACTCATGGAGTTTATATTGATCTACTATGGTATCAGGATTGAAGTGCTCCGACTCATTATGATCAATATTTACTATAAGTAATCTAGTGTTCAAATCTTTGACGAAGCTTTTGATTATATTTGAAGGAGTAGTTTTGGCAACTTCTTTTAAGTCGCACGCATAAACTATGTTATTAAAAATCCTGTACGATGCTTCTTTTGGAACGACCAGCAAAGGATATTTAGTATCTCTTGCCATGGCTATTGCATTGCTTCCCATAAAAACCTTCTGCCATTTGGTTTTACCTGAAGCACCTATTGCAATGAATACATGTTGATATTGATCTGCTAATTTATTTACGCCCAAGGTAAGGGGTAATTCATTTGTTACACGTTCAAAGGTTACATCTTCCGTTATGTTAAGAAGTTTGTCTTCCAATTGCTGGAGTTTTTCATGGGATTCTTCTCGAAGCACTTCATACGTTTTAGGTGTATCTAATGGTACATCACTTACAGCCGGCGCAATCTCGTATGAATGATATAAAATAATTTTCCGAACATTTAAGCGTGGGGCCAACAATGTAATGTACTGAGCTGTATTAAACGCTGATTCGGAAAAATCGGTAGCAAATACTATAGCTTTCATAACTATTTTATTTATGATTAGGCTACTTTATCTTCCTATAACAAATGCTCGTTTTCCCTTGTTAATAATGCCCATTTTATACCTTTAGTTTTTGTCAACTTTCTTAGTCTTATTAATTATCAGCATGGGAACAATTGCCTGAAAAGATAATCCTTCAGCTACACTAAATAAGAAAAGTTTTTGGAAGAATGATCTATCTTGTTTCGTGAAAAGCACCAGTAATGAAGGCTTCATAACCGTAATTTTATCTCTTAAATTTCTTAACAATGTGTGCAACGAATTTGTTTTCTCAAAGTGAAAACTTAAGCCATATTCGTACATTTTACTATAATCTTGACTAATATATTCATTTGGAACCAACGAGATATCGGGGCCGAAATGTAATATTTCAACGGGGCTTCGTATTGGTCTGGCGAAAGCAAGGACTTTTTTAAGTTCTATTTCAAAATCCAATAAATCGGAAGCGTATACAATTTTAGTTATATCGCTAACTTTAAACATCTGAGGAACAACAATAACTGGTATAATAGATTTTGAAACTAAGTTTCCTGTATTAGTGCCAAATATTCTATCAATGCTTCCGGCTCCCTTCGAACTTATACATATATAATCGAATTGGTGATGCTTTTCAGAATAATTCAATATTGCACTATCAGCTCGCACACCTTGTATAACTTGCAATGTATAATTTTTTGGAGGCAGATCCATTTCACCATAAATTGCAGACACAAATGTTTCGAGTTTTAATAGATATGTAGATTTTTCTTTTTCATTATCAATGTAAGTCTTTTCTTCTATATCATGGCCCACATGATATGGGGAAGCATGTAGATAACTCACATAGATGAATTCCAATTCGGCACTCGTAATATTTGCTAAATGTATTGCAAATTGGATACCCGCTATTGAATTGGTAGAGAAATCTGTCGGAACTAAAATTCGCTTCATAACTGGTAATATATGCTGACAACTTAAAGTAAAGATAATATATTTCTAGGAGAATATTTTATTATGTATCGGGTTTGGGATTCTACATTCAATTGTTAAACTAACTTCTTAAAATAATATCTTTGTACGAATTTTAAGAAACAAATAGCATCTATATTTATGAAAAAGCCAGGGGCTAACAGAAGAGAAAAGATAATGAGTGCAGCGCTTCTGTTGTTTTCTGCAAAAGGCTATGCTGATACTTCAACAAAATTGATAGCGAAAGAGGCAAATGTTTCTGAGGCACTCATTTTTAAGCATTTTGAGAATAAAGATAAGCTTCTTTTTCATCTTATCAAATCGGGTTACCGAAGAGTTCTTGCACAAAATAAGGGCATGCTCACTTATAGTGACCCTAGTTCTTTTTTGAAAAACATGATTGACTTACCAAGAAAGCTCGTTAGTGAGGAGCCACTTTTTTGGCGGTTGCAGGAGAGGCTTTCGCATCACGATTTTTCAAAGCAGCAGCATTATCATTTTATGAAACCTGTTAATACCATTGTTAATAAAGCATTCACAGAACTAGGGATGTTAAACCCTGACCTGGAAACTCAATTTCTATTATTAATAATTGATACTATGTGGAAGAAAGAGGCCGTTGGTGATTTGGAAAACATCGCAGCACTAGCGGAGCTAATAAAAACGAAATATGGCTTGCAATAAAACGGTGTTCTTCATAAAGGTGAGTGTTCACTTACTTATTTTTCATTTATATTTTTGTAATTGGGTTTTAACTATTACATTTGCCTAACTAATCAATTATAAAACTAAGAATTATACATATAAAGTCGTGAATTTTACTAGTCCTCAATTTAGTAAGATTCGCGATTTTCCTTTGTTAAAAGCCTTCGATTATTAAACGCTAAATTCCCGTATATATTTTGTCTGATAAATTATTAATATAAGCTCTGTTTCGAGCCAGAGGGAATAGTGCGAAGTTAAGGCTATAATTTCGGTATCTTTATTTGGACGCTAGTAGCGTTTTCATTATTTAAACAGAAAAACTGGCTCCTCATATTTCTTTTGTTCGTCTTGTGTATATGATAGCGAATTAATTTCTCTTCTTAACTGCTTGTTCAAAACAATCTCATTATCTTGTTCTGTAAAGCTGCGATTTCCAACATTACGTATTTCGTCTAAATGAAGAAACAATCCTTTTAATGCTTTATAAATATTCCTTAAATATTTTTCGTTTGTGGAGCAAAGATCACTTGTTGTCAGATCACCTACATCCTGAAAGTGCAATTCTGTTATTTTTCCATTAGTAATTGCTGCAGTGAATTCGTGGGTGTCTGGAAAATCCCATTTAAGCTCATGAATGGTAGTAGTTGTTATTTCCATTGCCTTTGATTTATAGTTAATAATGTATTTTATAGTTCAAAAGTCTATATATTAATTATTTAGGGTAATGCAATATCTATACCAGTATTGCTTTTTTTTGAAAAAGTGTCCTATCTTCACAATAAATATGTTCTTTTTTTGTTATTTATATACATTATGTGGATATTTAAAAGCTTTAAGACAAAAATTAATGAATCATCCAAACCGACCATAAAATAATGAATTTTAAAAAAAGTACAGCTAGTATACTTTTGATATTACTTATTGTATTAATTGGAGGAGTAGTTTTCCTTTCAGGCTTTGAAACGGAAGCAACGAGAGACGAAATCAATCAGAAAATAGCTGCTGAACAACAAAAGATAACACATCAACCGTCACCTAAATTATTCAACCTTGCTATTGATTCATTTAATGTTGATCAAAAGAAAATAGAGAGGAACGAATTCCTTTCAAATATTTTGGAAAATTATCAGGTTGATCCAATAGCGATTGCTAACCTGGTTGAAAAATCAAGGAAAATTTTTAATGTTAGAAAAATTACTGCTGGTAATCCATATACGATTCTTAGCTATAAAAATAAACCTGAAAAGGCCGCTTATTTTATTTACCAACCAAATGCCATTGACTATATAGTATATGATTTACGTGACACGCTTAATGTATACGCTGGTAAAAAGAATGTAGTAACAAAAGTGGAAACATTGGCGAGCACTATTAATAACTCACTTTATGATGCGCTACAACGTAACGGTGGTGATCCTCTATTGGCCATGCAATTGGCTTCTATTTACGGGTGGGCAATAGATTTTTATAACATAAGTGAAGACGACTGGTTTAAAATTCAATATGAAAGACAATATGTAGAAGATAAACCGGTAGGACCTGGAAGGATAAAAGCAGCTATTTTTTCTCATAAGGGTAAAGAATTATCTGCTTTCTATTTTCAACCTGATAGCTTATCAAAAGGAGAATATTATGATGAAAATGGCAATAGTGTGAAGAGGATGTTTTTGAAAGCTCCATTAAAATTCAGTAGAATAACCTCAAAATATACAAGAAGGCGTTTGCATCCTGTTCAGAAAATTTGGAAAGCGCATTTGGGCACAGATTACGCTGCTCCTAGCGGCACTCCTATTATTGCAACGGGCAATGGCATTGTGCTTGATTCTAAGTTTTCTAAATTTAATGGAAACTATGTAAAAATTAAACACAATGGCACTTACACTACTCAATATTTGCATATGAGCAAAAGAGCTGTTCGACAAGGACAACGTGTGCAGCAGGGGCAAATAATTGGGTATGTAGGAAGTACCGGCCTAGCTACAGGACCTCATGTATGTTACAGGTTTTGGAAGGATGGTAGACAGGTGGATGCATTAAAGCAAAATTTTCGGGAGACTATTCCACTGGAAAAACAACATTTAGCGATTTTTAAGAAGAATGTACAGCAAAAACAGGAAACTTTGTCGTCTTTAAACGTGTTAAATGAACAAGAGCTCACTGCTAATAACCAGAAAGTTGATGAGCGTGAGCCTGCTTTATAAAAACATAGCGTTTGTTATGTACCCCTAAATATTTTCTATATAGACAATTGGAGCTTTTTTGTTCTATTTTCGTTCCTAATTTATTGTACGCTTTTTTGTACACATACTCAGCAAATTTCTAATGTGTATGCATATTGTCTTTGATTTATCTTTACACCTCAACAATACTTTCTCGCTAGTTACTTCTTATTTATTACAGGGGCTTTCTAGATTTTATCTATGCCAAGTCCGGTATTTTTATGTAAAACCTAGTATCATATTGGACTCAATACGGACTCACCATGGACTCACATAGAAGAAAGCACCTAGCAAACTAGTCTTTGGTATTTTCACGCTTAGAAGAAATTTCGTGTTTTTTTATAAGTATTTGAAAGGATCATAAAGGTAAAGGTAATATAAGAATTTACAAGTTAAATTTGGAAAACAGCAGCTAAACACGGGTTGCGCGGATATAATATCCGATAGCCACAAATACAATATACCTTTGTATTTTATTCAAGTTAAAATTTTCCCAATTTTATAAAAATCTACTTATAGCACAATGTCTTACATACCAGCAGCATTTGGTGCGGTAGTAGCCTCTGTTACTATTAAGGATTTGATGGGTATTAGTAAATGCTTCTTTTCTATTTAAAAGGCCTCCTGGAGATTGGAGGCCTTTTTTTATTATTAAAAAAAAGTGGCCGGATGGCCTTAGACATAGGGACAACAAATATACTAAATCTCTTTATATATTTCATATTTATAACATTTATTTCATATTTATAAAAAAATAAACTAAAGGGTACTATAATAGATAACCAAGAGGTTACAACGACCATAGGTAATATAAAAATAATTTATTAGTTAAATTGTTGTTTCAGGTGTAAAAATATGCTTTTATTGAAGTTTCCAACCTTCCTTAGTTAAGGCAAAAACCGCTTGGCGTTCTTTCGTTTTAGTAAAATCTTTTTTCTCTAGTTTAGTAAATGGCGTTTGGTTTACAAATTTAGTAGTGTAGATTACTTGCGCACGGTCTTTATTTTGATTGAACGTTAGTTGTATAATCTGATCTAATACTTCATCTGCTAGCTTAACTTTTTGGACCGAACTTAGCTGTCCCTTATCTGGAGGCAGTAAATGCGGTTTAGCTAAATCGGTAAATTCAATAACTGCTCCATTATTGTCGCCTGTTTTTCTATTACGCTGTACGTTAACCAACCCTTCTTTCTCCAAGCCAGCGTCTAACATTTTCCTTCCGTCTTCAGAATCTTTAAAATAGATCTGATAGCTGTGCGTATTCGGATAATTTCCTTTTTTTTGTAAGAGGGCGAGTGCATCTTCCTTACTCAACTCCTTCTTTGAACAAGCAGATATTAGTGCCATGCAAACAAATAGTATTGAAATTGTATTTTTTATCATGATAATTTATATTTCTGTTCTGTAAAAGTATTAAATTTTTAAAAATGACATTTCTATATTAACCCGATATTTTGAATTATCGGATTATTAACCGATTTTTATCAAATGATTGCAGTTTTAACAGGTGATATCGTCAATTCGAGAAGTGCAAATTCTCCTAAAGAATGGCAGGATTTACTCAAGTTCTCATTGAATAAAGCGTCTACTACAGGACGATGGGAAATATATAGAGGTGATAGCTTTCAAGCTGAGCTTTCGAATCCAACCGATGCATTAAAATCGGCCCTTTACATTAAAGCCTGTATCAAAACAGTGAAAGGGCTGGATGTAAGGTTAGCAATAGGTATTGGAAAAAAAGGTTTTACCGCTAATAACGTTAACGAATCGTATGGTGATGCCTATATTAACTCCGGAGAAAGATTTGAGTTACTAAAGAAGGATAAAATCAAACTTGCAATAAATACAAATAGTGAAAAGTTCAATGAAGAATTTAATCTATACTTCAAATTAGCTTTAACTTTTATGGACAATTGGACACAAAATTCGGCTATCTTAGTAAAGACTTTTTTTGAAAATGAACGGCTGTCACAAAGAGAGCTAGGAGCTTTATTGGGTATCAGTCAGTCTTCAACCAGCGAGCGCTTTAACAGAGCCTATGTTGCCGAAATTGTAGAGCTTAATGACCTATTTGTTAAAAGAATAAATGAACTTATCTAACTATGATACTTTTTATAAAATTATTAATAGCGCATTTAATTGGCGATTTCTTTTTGCAGTCGGCTAAAGCTGTTAAGCAAAAAGAAGTCAAAAAGGTTAAGTCATCCTATTTATATATCCATTGCCTCCTTCATACAGTTTTGTCGTTGTTGGTTTCGTGGGATATTCACTTCTGGCCCTATGCACTGCTTATAGGCTGTACCCACTTATTAATAGATACTGCTAAACTCTATGTTTTAAATAATAAATGGAAATTGGAGATTTTTCTAGCGGACCAGGTACTGCATATACTGGTACTTTTGGTAGTATCCTTACTTTACAAAGATTTCCATTTTGAGTTTAATTGGTTATTTGATTTAAGAGCAATACTCCTATATGTTTCTTTACTTCTTTTGACTAGCCCCTCTTCTATTTTTATAAAAATGGCCATTTCTAAATGGTCGCCACAGAACTATGAGGAAAAGAAGGTGAACGATTCTTTGCAGAATGCTGGTAAATGGATTGGTAATTTGGAAAGACTCCTAATATTTATTTTTATTATAATTGGCAGATTCGAAGCAATAGGCTTCTTATTGGCTGCAAAATCTATTTTTAGATTTGGAGATTTAAAGCAGGGAGAAGACCGAAGGCTCACAGAATACGTATTGATTGGTACACTGTTGAGCTTCGGTATAGCTATATTAATTGGCATTTTATATGAAATTTCAATAAAATCTATTACTTAAACTAATAGCTGATTGGGGTTACTCTCCGTTATTATTCCTTTTATAAACTAATAATCTCAATGCATTAAACACGACAATTAAAGTAGAGCCTTCGTGAGCCATAATTGCTGGACCGATGGATGCGATTTCAAAAATTGTGAGTGGGATAAGCAATGCAACTACACCTAAACTGATCCACAAATTTTGTTTGATAATTTTTTTTGTTTTCCGACTTAGACCAATAGCAAAAGGTAAGGACTCCAATCTATCAGCCATTAAAGCGATATCCGCCGTTTCTAGAGCTACATCAGAGCCCGCTGCTCCCATCGCTATACCAACGGTGCTTTTTACCATAGCTGGGGCATCATTCACTCCGTCACCAACCATTGCAACTTTTCCTTCTGTTTTTATGAGCTCTTTAATAGATCTAACTTTGTCTTCGGGCATAAGATCGCCTAACGGGTCGGTTATACCAATTTCTTCTGCAACAGCATCCGCTACCGACTGATTGTCGCCTGTCAACATGATCATCCGCTTGATTCCTAATTTGCCAAGAGCTAGGAGCATTTCCCTCGCCCCCTCTCTCGTTTTATCCCTCACCGAAATAATTCCCAAAAATTGCTCGTCTTTTTTTACCAGCATTACGGTTTGCCCCTCGCCTTCCAGTTTTTCTACCTGCTCTTTATACTCTTCCGGTAACCCATTCTTATCTTCAGAAAAAAGTGCTTTGTTACCAATTAATATTTTAGATCCTTTTACCATTCCGCTAAGCCCTCTGCCTGAGATGCTTTGCACTTCAGTTGCATTGGTTGTTGGGTAAATTGCTGATTTTTCACGCAACCCTTTAACAATTGCCTGTGCAACAGGATGGTCACTTTGCTGCTCCATGGCGATGACGATTTCATAAAAATCGGAAACTTTAGTATCGTTTAATATAACCGTGTTAACTAAGACCGGTTTACCCTCCGTTAATGTTCCTGTTTTGTCAAATGCGACTGCTTGCAACGCACCTAGATCTTCAAGTGGCCTACCCCCTTTTATTAGCACTCCTCCCTTTGCCGCCCGTGCCACACCGCTTAACACGGCACTGGGGGTAGAAATAGCTAAGGCGCAAGGACTTGCGGCTACCAGCACTGACATTGCCCTATAAAAACTTTCTTTGAAAGTCTCATCTACTATCAAAAAAGCAAAACAAAGCAAACACACTAATAATAAAACTGCTGGCACAAAATAGCGTTGAAATCGATCTGTTAGCAGCTGTGTTGGAGATTTCTGACTCTCCGCATCATTTACCAATTGAATCAGTCTTGCAATGGTAGAATCCTGTGATTTTTTTATAACCTTAACCTCTAAAGCCTTATTGCCGTTAATCGTTCCGGCAAACACCCTATTTTTTGCTTCTATGTTTGCTTGTTTTAAGTAATCTTTTTTAGGATCTTCAATGGGTGATTTATCAACCGGCATACTTTCGCCGGTAATAGGAGCCTGATTGACGGCACTTTCCCCTTTTACCACAAGACCATCGGCAGGTATCTTACTGTTTGGTTTAATAAGTATGGTGTCTCCTATCTGGAGATCTTCTATAGGAACTTCCAGCTCCTTATTATTCGCCCTTATGAGAAGGGCCGTTGGCGGTGCTAAATCTGTTAGGGCTTCTATAGATTTTTTAGCTTTTCCCATAGCATAATGTTCCAGAGCATGCCCTAAGCTAAAGAGAAATAGTAAAAGGGCTCCTTCGGCCCATTTGCCTAAAAAAGCTGCGCCAATAGCGGCTGCCAGCATTAGAAAGTCTATTTCAAAACCTCCCTTAGCAATTGTTTTGATAGCATCTTTTGCAGTAAAAAAACCACCAAAAAAATACGCTGTTAAAAAGCAAAATAGGTTAACACCCGCTGATGCGGATGTCAGGGTGGCTAAGATGTATCCTATACCTAGTGCTAACCCGGAACACAGGGCGAAAAGTAATTCGCTGTTACGGAATAATGTTTGTTGATGATGATGCTTATTTGGTGTTTCCATATCTTTAAAATAAGAAGAGGTCATATATAAGGAATATGAGCGACAGCTAGTGACTATGGGTGTTACCACCATCCATTTTTGCTTGTATAAAAACAGCTCCCGAGGTGGCAACTTTTACGTTGTTGGGGATCGGATCTAACGGAATCACTTGCGTATATCCCAAGGATGAAACGCCTTTTTTAATTTGGGCGCGTTTAAAGATGTATTCAATTACTGTTTTATTTTCACGCCTGTTAACTTTTTGCTTTGCTACATAAAATAAATAGTTTTTACCCTCTTTATTCACAATTCCTTCCGTTGGGATTGCACTTACTAGTTGACTGCCTGTACCCACCACTACGTTTACACCCATCCCATCTATTAAGCCATTTTTGTTTTCGACTATTCGGGCATGAATGGCTATCGCCTTATTTTCACCTTCAAATGAACTTCCTACTTTATCGACGATTGCCTGTCCTATTTTAGATGGATTATTAGACAAACTAAACGTTACTTCCTGTCCAACTCGAACCTTATCAATATCCTTTTCATAAATATAGATATCTAAATCTACTTCGGCATTATTAATGATATTGGCCATTACGGCTCCTGCATCGGCATTACCACCGATTTCCATTTGAATATTGGAAATTGTACCACTGATAGGTGCTACCAAACTGATTGTTGCTCGGATATTCTCAGCAGTTAGCTTGTTCGCATTAATGCCTGCTAGTGCTAATTGCTTTTGGATGGAAGCTTTTCGTATTTTTTGCTGCGTGAATTGCGACTTTATGTTTTGGTAGTTCTTAAGCGCGCCTGCATTTCCTCGCATCAACTCATCTTGTCTTTCCAACTCAATCTTTGTCAAATCTAAATTGTTTATTAATGTAAGATATTCTTCCTGTAGGGAAATGATCTGAGGATTTACCAATGTTGCCAACAATTGTCCTTTTCTAACGATTGCACCAGGTGAAATATAGATTGCTTGAATTCTTCCTCCATATAGGGATGTTACAGAGGCTTTGTCTTGATTATGCACTCTGATAAAGCCCACAGCTTGCAAGCCATTTTTTAAGTTTTTCCGCTCTATAAGGCCAATCTTACCATCTATGGCTTTTAATTGGTCTTCATAGATACTAATATCTTCTTGCTGTTCCGTGGTATCTGTATGTGTTGTTTCGGCTATCGGGCTTGTCTCTTTAGGAGATTTTTTATTCTCTTTATCAGCAGTACTGAGCTGACAAGAAATTAGGAATGGAATCATGAAAAAACATCCCATTATTGCAATTGTCTTCATGTTTATATCTTTTATTGAACTTATCATTTTGAATTATTTACCTATCAAATAATTGAGCGATATTATAGATTGATTATATTTATTGAGCGTCTCTAAATATTGCAAATGTGTATTAAAGGCCTGTTCGATATTTTGCGTATAGGCAATGTAATCAATTTCGCCTTTTCGATAACCGAGCCTTGATGAGGAAATCAACTCATTTGCTTCTTCCAGTCCTCCAGATTCGTAAAATTCAACTGCTGATCTAAGCTGTCGGTAATAACTCAATTGTTGCAGATAAGAAGTTTTCATATTCATTAAGGTCTGCTCATAGTTATAGGTGGAAGCTTCAGTAGCTAATTTGGCAGCTTTTACTCTAGCTTTCTGTGCATTCATATTGAACACAGGAATAGTAATTCCAAAAGAAACCCCAGCTATTCGCGTATTTTGACCATAAGATTTATCGATTCCTTCTGGGTTCCAATTCGCAAAAATCAGTTGTTGTTGATACCCTAAGGTAATGTCTGGTAAAATGCTCGTTCGTTGCACTTTTAAATTTTCTTCGCTCAATTTTAGTTGTTGAGCCGCAAACAACAATAAGGGATTACTTTTAATGAATGCTGTATCTGTTAACTTTTCCAACTCCATTTTGAATCGCCCTTTCTTAGGCGTATCGTAAATGAACTCGCTGTTTAAAAGTTTTTTCATTTCTTGTAGTGCGACTACCTTATAGGCCTGTGCCTGTTGCTTCCATAACTGTAATTGACGATAGCGGTTTGTTGCTGCAAGCAATTCTGTTTTAGAGGTTTCGCCCGTTTTGTGTCGTAACCCTGCAATTTTTAGAAATTCGTTTAATATACTATCCTGCTTTTCCCATAAAACAAGCGATTGATTGGCGAAAAGAAGATTTGAAAAAGCTACTCGAACATCTTTAATTAATTCGTTTGAAGTAATATCTACGCGCTTTCTTTCTAAATTGGTTTGCTCTTTCAGTAGCCTTGTTTTTCTGACATATACAGTTGGAAAGCTAAAAGTTTGACCAACACCAATGTTATTATCAGGACTTACACCTTCAAGTGGAGATTGAGCTATCGAAATAGCCAGATTTCCCGGATCGAAGGCTGTTTTTTCTAACGCACTCTGTTGTAGAACATTTAAATTTGCCTCTTTTAGCCCAGGATTATTCTTTAATGCCAGTTCAATTGCCGCTTGTAAATCAATCTCCCTTTCAGCTGCTATCTGTTGTGCATAGGTTGTTTTGGGGATCATGGTTAAACCCACAACCGTTAAGCATATTATCGGGATAAAACTATTCGCCATGCGGGTAATGGCTTTTCTCCCTGTGGAATAAAAAAGAAAGTAGAGAATTGGGATTACAAATAATGTTAAAAATGTTGCCGATACCAACCCTCCAATCACTACAGTAGCTAAGGGTTTTTGCACTTCCGCTCCAGCGCCAGATGAAAGAGCCATGGGAAGAAAGCCCAAGGAAGCAACGGTGGCGGTCATCAAAACGGGTCTTAATCTTATCGATGTACCTTCCAAGATTCTTCGGAGAATATTCGTATGGCCCGACTTTTTTATCTGGTTGAAAGTACTGATTAAAACGATTCCATTGAGAACAGCCACTCCAAATAAAGCAATAAAACCTACTCCTGCTGAGATACTGAAAGGCATTCCACGCAATTCAAGCGCAAGCATTCCTCCAATTGTGGACATCGGAATAGCTGTAAATATGAGAATAGATTCTTTTACTGAGCCGAACGTAAAGAACAACAATGTAAAGATCATAGCCAAGGCAATTGGCACCGCAATCATCAATCGGGATTTTGCCTCTTGCAGATTCTCGAATTGCCCACCGAAGGTATAAAAATAACCCTCAGGAAGCTTCAGATCGGCGTTTAGTTTTGCCTTTATATCATCTACCACACTTTGCACATCACGACCAACTACATTAAAACCGACCACAATGCGTCTTTTGGCATCATCTCGACTTATTTGTGCTGGGCCTTCTTTGAAGGCGATATTGGCCAACTGCGAAAGCATAACCTGCCCACCACCAGGAATAGAAACAAATAAATTTTGTACATCTTCAATACCTTGTTTGGCGGTGCTGTCTAACCGAACTACGAGATCAAATCTGCGTTCGTTCTCATAAATTAGTCCCGCGGTTGCTCCAGCAAAAGCAGTGCTTAAAGTAGTATTTAAGTCTTTTATGGTCACTCCATAACGTGCAATTTGGTCATAATTATATTCAACGGTAATCTGTGGTAAACCAGTTGTTGGTTCTGGAATTACACCTGAAACGCCAGGTATGGAAGCGATACTAGCGGCTACTCTTTTTGAATATGCTGCAAGAACATCCATATCTTCGCCAAATATTTTCACTGCCACATCTTGCCTGATCCCAGTCATCAGCTCATTGAAACGCATCTGTATGGGCTGATTCGCCTCCATGTATACTCCAGGCAGCAATTTCAATGCTTCTTCCATATCCGCAGCCAGCTGGTCATACGTTCGCCCGCTATTCCACTCCTGCTGGTCTTTTAGTATAACCATCATATCTGATGCCTCCGGCGGCATAGGGTCTGTTGGTACTTCTGCAGAACCCGTTTTTCCTACCACCATTTTAACTTCGTCAAATGATTTTATAATTCGAGCGGCTTTCATGGATGTTTCGATACTTTGAGATAAGGACGCTCCTTGAGGCAGAACACATTGAAATGCAAAATCGCCCTCCTTTAATTGAGGAATGAATTCGGCACCCATTTTAGAAAATAAATAGGCTACTCCTGCAAACACCAATACTGTAGCTATCAATACTCCATACTTCATGCGTAGTGCACCTTTAAGTAAAGGGGTATAAAAGTGCTGAATCTTTACCATCATTTTATCTGAAAAACTCTTTTTGACAATAGGTTTTTTCGAAAGAAATAGGGCACACATCATAGGTATATAGGTCATCGAGAGTATTAATGCTCCTATGATAGCGAAACTTACGGTTTGGGCCATTGGACGAAACATCTTACCCTCTATGCCACTAAGTGTTAGGATCGGGATGTAAACCATCAGTATAATGATCTCTCCAAAGGCAGCGCTGGTTCTGATTTTCACCGCCGATTCATATACTTCGTTATCCATTTCTGATTGACTTAGCGTCTTAATTGACTTCCTTAGACCTAAATGGTGTATCGTAGCCTCAACAACAATGACTGCACCATCTACAATTAAACCGAAATCGATTGCTCCTAAACTCATGAGATTAGCACTTACACCAAAAATATTCATAAGTGAGAGTGCAAAAAGCATTGATAATGGAATGGCCGATGCTACAATGAAGCCTGCCCGTAGATTACCTAAGAATATAACCAAAACAAAAATGACAATCAACGCACCTTCTATTAGATTATTTCTTACTGTATTGATTGCTCGTGTTACTAAATCTGTACGGTCTAAATAGGCTTCTATAACCACATCTTCGGGAAGTGACTTTTGGATAGTAATCATACGGTTTTTAACAGACTGAACTACTTCTGCACTATTTGATCCCTTCAACATCATAACAACACCACCTACTGCTTCACGTTCACCATTGTAAGTCAACGCCCCATATCTTACAGCCCCGCCGAACCTCGGTGTGGCAACATCCTTGATGAGCACAGGAATACCTTCATTATTCTTCTTTATTACGATGTTTCCGACATCTTCTAAGCTATTAGCGAGGCCAAGAGAGCGTATGTAATAGGCATTTGGTTTTTTATCTATATAAGCTCCTCCTGTATTCTCATTATTATTTTGCAGTGCAGCGAATATCTCGGCAATGCTGATACGTTGTGCCCGAAGTTGATCTGGTTTTATAGCTACTTCATACTGTTTCAATATTCCACCGAAACCATTCACCTCCGCTACGCCGGGTGTACCATATAGTTGTCGCGCTACAATCCAATCTTGCATCGTTCGAAGATCGGTAGTTGAATACTTTCGCTCACTACCTGGCTTTGGATGAATAACGTATTGGTATATCTCTCCTAAGCCAGTACTAATGGGACCAAGAGTGGGTTCTCCAATTTCTAACGGAATTTGACCTTGAGCCCCCTTTAACCTTTCGCTGATCTGTTGCCTTGCCCAATAGATATCTGCGGATTCGTCAAAAACAACCGTTATAACAGAAAGGCCAAAACGACTGATACTGCGCATTTCGACCAATTTTGGAACAGTAGCGACCGACTGTTCGATAGGAAAAGTTACCGAACGCTCCACTTCTTGTGCAGCGAGACTGGGTGTACTGGTAATAATCTGTACCTGATTATTGGTAATATCAGGCAATGCATCTATAGGAAGTTTACTGGCAGACCAGATGCCCCATCCTACAAGCGCCAACGTAAAGACGCCAACTATCAGCTTATTCTTTATGCTGAAAAGAATGATTTTATTTAACATAAATTACACTTAAAATCCAAGAAATATTAAAACAGGATAGTGTGTAATGAAAAAAGAATTACATCAGACCCGATAGGTCCAATGCTACACTATCCTAAAAGAGAATAGCATTTCTTGTTGAGGCGGCTGCCAAATACTAAATCGGGGTTCGTTGGGGAAGTATATGTTGAAAGGAATAATATGCTTGACGATCTGATAATTTAGAAAAGACCAGTCATATGCCGAGGAAACCATTTTTAAAAGCTGTATCGAATATCCACAACTTTCGGAATGGTGATGATCACATGGAAATTTACGTTCATGAGCATGCTCATCAGACGGATGGTTTTCAGCACCTTGAATATGTTCATCGATAAAGCTAAGTAAAGACACTTGTCCATGCTCAAGTAGGTGATGAGAAAAATGAGCAGGGACAGATACAAAGAACAAAATAGCATCTTTCGGAATCACTATCCAAATAAAAAAATATATAATGCTAATTTTCTTTAATATTGCCATCGCTAATCTTTAGCTATTGCTGTAAAGCTATCAAATATTCATCATTTTAGCAAAAAGCGAGCCGAATTTTAAATATTTTAAGTTATAGATAGATGAGCCCCCATACCAATCATGAAAACATTATTTAAGCAAGGAAGGTATATTATTACCGGTGTTATTTTTGCCATACTTTGGTCATCAGCTTCCATAGCTACGAAGTGGGGTCTGGAAGCTTCACAGCCTTTTGTACTGGCAATTGTCCGTTTTGTAATTGCGGGTACTATCATGGTTTTTTTAACACATGTTATTTTCCGTCATAGACTTCCTTCTGGCAAAGAATGGAGACAACTCTTTATTTATGGTGTTTTAAATATCGGCGTTTACCTAGGACTTTATGTACTAGCCATGCAGCACGTTTCAGCCGGCCTTGGCTCATTGTTCCCTGCTACCAGCCCCGTCTTTGTTAGCATTATATCCGCGATAGTATATCAACAAAAGATAAAAAGGGAAACGATTCTCAGCCTTGGATTGTGTTTAATAGGAATTATGATAGCTTCATATCCTTTACTTTTGAAAAGTTATGCTTCAACTATCGGGCTGATGTTATTACTGTTAAGTATGTTATCTTATTCTTTTGGTTCTGTTTATTTTTCGAGAAAATATTGGGCAGATTTGCACATCCTTACTATCAACGGTTGGCAAACGATACTTGGGGGAGTTCTATTGTTACCTTTAATGCTTTTTTACTACGACACTACTTTAAATGAATTCAATACCAAATTTTTAGGAGCTGTTATTTGGTTGGCTATAATTGTTTCTATTGGAGCCGTTCAATTATGGCTCTATCTAATAAAAGAGGATGCAATTAGATCTTCCTTTTGGCTTTTTCTTTGTCCCATTTTTGGGTTTATAATGGCGTGGCTCTTTATGAATGAACCTATAAATGTTTTTACAATTCTAGGTGTTTCTTTAGTGATTTTAGGACTATATACCGTTCAGAGAAAAAATTTTAGTAATAAATGAGGTGTATTCGTATTGTTTTATTTCAAAGATTTTTCATATCGTTTATACCTCTATCAATTATCATTATGGATGTCAGCTAATATTTGGAGAGCTGCTTAAATATAGTGTATAACATCATAGTGTACATCATCAACTTAAGTTTGAGAAATAAAAAACTATAAAAGACATTGGTAATAAATAACTTAATTATTATGTTTGTTAAATAATAAACTTATTGTTATGGGAAAATTTGTTATTAAAACAGCTAAAAACGGCCAATTTCATTTTAATCTAAAGGCTGACAACGGCCAGGTTATTCTTTCAAGTGAACAGTATACTACTAAATCTGCTTGTACTAATGGTATTTCCTCTGTAAAGGAAAATGCTAAGGTAGACGAACGGTATGATAGTAAACAATCCAGTAATGGAAAGTACTTTTTTAATCTGAAAGCTCGTAATGGTCAAATAATTGGTACCAGCGAAATGTATGAATCCACCTCTGGACGTGATAATGGTATTAACTCCGTTAAGAAGAATGCACCTGATGCTTCGATAATTGACGAGGATTAAACACTAATAGAAATTCAGGCAATTTTTTACAGATAAATTACTATCTATTATTTAAAGTCATGTATTTGCCAATTGGTAAATGCATGACTTTTTTATTTCTTATAGCTAATTTTCTTCTCTATCACGTTTTTGTTTTTGAACGCAATACGATCAACATCAGCTCATCAATTAGAAACAAATCCAAACATATACTTTGTATATTTCCTGTTCTTAAAAGAAAAAGTGTTAACTTTATTTGAGAAGAATATTATACCTCTGAAAATATAATCTACAGAAAACTACTTTTTATGTCAGTAAATGTTATTAGAAAAAATATTTTTTTTCAGCCAGATTCCAAACGAATAATTACTCGTTTTTTTTTTATTAATGAAGCGCGTAGCATAAAAATAATATCTAGGATACTTAGCCTTCCAGAAAACCAACAAAAAGAGACATTGGGGCAAGTGCTCCGGGGATATGCAAAAAGACACAGAAGCATAGTCGATACTTTCGAAAGACACTTTAACCGTTTAACAGCATGTTTTGAGGTTTTAAAGATTGATCCTGCCTCCTTAACTCAAGTACAAAAACTTTTAATTGGTTCCTATTTTACAATGGAATATTCGATAGAAGCTGCCGCTTTCTTCAATCCTTCAATTGTAGAAGATTTAGATCAAACGCAACTTGCCAGTGGCGAGAAAAGAATCATCCTGAGCTTTAGAGCAACAGGTGAAGGTCACGTCTCCTCTATCGTCTTTAGATCGGCCATCATTGATAAAGATCTTAATATAAAACTGGAACATGTGGGCAATATGCTTGATAAGCCAATACGCATAAAAAACCATCGATATCACAAAAAAAGTTTTCTGAAAAAGCTTCATGAAATGCATTGCACCCAAGGTCCAATATATGATGTGATATCTGATAAATTTACCGATACCTTTACCTATGAAGAGTTAAAAAGGTATGTGGAAGAAACCAGAAGAGAGACAACTTTAGATCAAGAGGGCCAAGTATTATTGCAAGAAGTGATGTGGTTAGCTTCATCGCATTATGAGATGACTTTTTCATTGGATACTTCAATTTCTGAGCGGGTCATTTTCCCAATTGCTGACACCGAAAAGAGAGGAATTGAAGATGCCCGTTTTGTCAAATTTCAAGAAGATGACGGTAGTATTATGTATTACGCTACTTATACAGCTTATGATGGTGTTACTATTCTACCTAAGTTATTAATAACAGATGATTTTTATCATTTCAAAGTACTTCCTTTTCACGGTGAAATTGCGCAGAATAAGGGTATAGCGCTTTTCCCCAGAAAAGTCAATGGAAAATACGCCATGCTATGTAGAATGGATGGGGAAAACAATTACATCGCGTTTTCAGATACGATTAATGTATGGCGTGAGCCTGCTAAACTCATGCAAACACCGCAACACCCTTGGGAATTTGTTCAATTAGGAAATTGTGGATCGCCATTAGAAACGAGTGACGGTTGGTTGGTTATTACTCACGGGGTTGGCCCGATGAGAGAATATGTATTAGGGGCATCGTTGTATGATCTTAATAATCCAGAACAAGAGATTGGCAGAATGACACTTCCGTTATTGAGTCCCAACGATAAGGAACGCGAAGGATACGTACCAAATGTAGTATATTCCTGTGGGTCAATGATTCACAATGATCACTTGATTTTACCCTATGCCATGTCAGACCATGCCTCTACTTACGCAACGATAGCTATTAATGAGTTAATTAATGAAATAAAGATATCTGCTAGAGGTTATTAAAGGTTTTATGAACCGTGGTATAGGCTATTAAATATGAGAGTGTGCTTTCTGCTCCTTGATTCCTATTTACACCGTAGTTTTCAAGTCCATCGCAACAACCTTTCGTTTCATAATCATAAAGTGAAATGCGAAGATCATTTTCACCAAAAAACCACATAAAAGAAATATACATTTTTTCAAGATATTCTTTTTGCCCTGTTAATTGAAAGGCTTGATCGAACATAAGCACGGTTGCAAGCACATCCAAAGGTTGCTGTCCAAATTTACTTATATTCTTATCTTTATGATACCATTTTTGATTTCCGACAATAGACAAATAGCCATTTTTTAATATTATATTTTCTAGGAAAGTCATTGTTTTTAAGCCTATTGATATAATAGTATCATCATTTAAAAATTTAGCCGACTGCAATAAACAAAGAGGTAAAATGGCATTGTCGTAAGCCAATAATGGCTCAAACCAATGCCACCTTTCAGTAGCACTTATATTATACTCGTTTATTATCTGTTGGATCAAATTTCTCATTCGTTCTATCATACCTTCATCATTAGGGTTATACTCAAGATAAAAACATATTCCAATAATTGTATAAGCGATGCCTCTGATAGAACGTAAAGAATCAAAATTCTGGACGGCCTTAAAGAACATTTCGTTTCCTAACTGATAATAACCATCACACGGTGCGGTATTAAATAGGTAACCAAGGGCCCAGATCGCTCTTCCGAAAGAATCTTCTGAGCCTATTTTATCTAAGAACCCATTATTAAAACTCAGAAAATTTTGAAATTTCCCATCCGTTCGTTGCATATAATGAATGTAACCCAAGTAAGTTGGCATCAAACTTAAAGCCATCGGATCTTTATATTCCTTATAAGCCATTAGTGAAATAAGAAGAGCCCTTGCGTTATCGTCCAAGCAATATCCTTCTTTATAATTTGGAAGCGCGTAGGTAGCATGCTGAATAATACCCACATGATTTGTTAATCGCTTGATATGTTCTAGGCTAAAAGCAGGAAGTTTTTCTAAATTCAACTCAACGCTCTTTTTTGGTGTATGAATATGAACAGCATTGACAGTACTGTTGAAAATATTTATATATTTTTCAGCTACTTTTGGCCATGTTATTTGCTGCCCATAATAGCTAGCAGTTTCTCTCAGTTCTTTTAGCTTCGTTGGATCACCTAATAACTCTGTTAATAAAGAGCTTAAACCATCTATATCTTTAAAACCAAATAATCTACCTTTTCCATCTTTTAATAATTCCTTAGCGTGCCAATATGGAGTAGATAAAACCGCAGCCCCAGCCCCAATAGCATATGATAGTGTTCCACTTGTAATTTGCGCTTCATTTATATAAGGTGTTATATAAATATCACATGCGGATAAATAGCTTAATAAACCTTCTTGATCGATAAATTCATTAATAAATAAAACATGTTTATTTAACGACAATTGATCGACAAGATTTTCAAGATAGGCTCTATATTCCTCTCCAGAGTGTTTCAAAACATTTGGATGTGTTTTCCCGAGTACAATGTAACGAATATTCGGAAATCTGCTGATTACTTTTGGAAGGGCCTTTATAACCGTTTCAATACCTTTATTACGACCGATAAATCCAAATGTCAGTAAAATCTCTTTATTCATTAAATTGAGATCCTCTTTGGCTGCTACTTGTTGTTGATGAAATACGGGCACTCCATGAGGAATGTAAATGATCTTCTCTATAGGAACATTATATACTCTTTGCAAAAGTCCGATAGCCTTATTACTCATTACTACTACGGACGAAGCCATTTTACAGATTTCCGTTAGAACAGCGCGTTCATTATAAGAGGGTTTTTCAAGAACCGTATGAAGCGTTACAACAAGTGGAATACGCAATCTGCTCAGTAGTGGTAGAATATATATACCACTTTGCCCACCGAAAATTCCATACTCATGTTCTAGAACGCAACAATTTGCAGTATCATTAATATAATCTGAAGCAGTTAGATATTCTTCCTGATTTTCCTGTTGTATGATGAACTTAACTTCTGGTGGATATTGATATAGTTGGCCTGCATCATTGATAGCAACAACCTCGTAATCTATATCAACTTCTTGTATTATATTTTTAGCTGATTCTAACAAATTATTGGTAAAAGTACCTATACCGCACTCTCTTGGCACATATGTACTTATATATACAACCTTCATAAAAATGGATAGTAAATGAATATTAGCATCCAGTTAGAAAACGTTGCCCATTTTAAAATCTCTTATCAAGATTGAACATAGTATTCTTCTAAAAGGATGTTATCCTATAAAGCCATTTTAACAGACAATTGTTTTAAGTATAAAGGTTATATGAAGAGAAAATATTGTATTAAAGAAAAATACTATGCTGACTAGCCGTAAATATATTTCGCCATACTCTATTGATTTCCTCACTCGGTTTGGCGGCCGACATACCGCAATAAGGGTATAATTGTGATACCCACTTGAGCGCGGTTTTAACTAATATACGGCTTGTAGTAGAAATAATTTCAAGTAAATCTTCTTCTATAAAATTAGTTTCTGCTAGTTGTAGCCATGATTTGTTTACTGCTGCGTAAAATGATTTCCTTTGTTCAAATAATTCACTCTTAGCGTCCAAAAGAAGCTCCTTATGTGTTTTTATAAACGTTTGATCCCGGTTGTTTACAGTTCGCTGTTTGTTTGTTAAGATTTCGCCGCAGAGTTCTAAAAACCTTAACGTCATACCCAATGTATTAACAGCAAGTGTTGTTTCCGCAAATTGCTTAAATGGATAACGATAAATGACGTTATTGAGGGTTGTATATTGCGTGTTTATTTCAAATGCTCGATCTTTTTTTACCTTTAAATTCTTTACACTAAAAGTATCACTGGAGGTCGCTTTTAATCCCATAGCTTTCCAATCCTGAATCAATTCTACCTCTTGCCTTAAAAACATAAATGATTTAATAATGGGTGTACCATCATGATTTAATAAGGTTTTGTTGTCTTCAACCAGTTCACAGTTAGCTGTAAAAACAGTATTGTGAAGAGCTCCGGTTGCATATTGCCACTTGCCTGAAATTAAATAACCATCTTGAATTATTTCGGCTTTACCGGATGCTCGTCCACTTCCGCCAAAACAAACTTTCGTATCATAAAATAAGTCTTTGGCAATATCCTGATTTAAATACCCAACAAACATAGTGGCACCACTGCATAAAGTGATTGTCCAGCCTAAACTTCCATCGATTTTTGCAAGCGATTCCTCTAACATTAAACCCTGCGGTAGAGAAAGGTTTAATCCGCCAAATTCATTGGGCACGAACAGTTTAAACCATTTTTGCTCGTATATAACGGCTAACTGCTCGTCGGTAAGTCTTTCCATTTTCTCAGAAAGAAATGTTTGGCCACGTAGTTTTTCTATCAGATTTTCAGGTATTTCCATTTCTTTGTATATCTCAAGTTTGACTAATTAATCTTTCAGTAAGTTTATTTTTCCAGGAAATGTAGCCAAAAATGGCAACGATAAACAAGAATAATGTTAGTAATGCGTACAGAATTAAATCTTTATGGATAAGTAGCGGTATTGCAAAGGCATTACTTATGTTTAATAATATCCAATTTTCCAGTTTTCTTTTAGCTAGTAACCACATTCCGGCCCATGCAGTTATGCTTACCCAAGCATCCCATACCGGCACTGTAGAATCTGTGAAATATTTTAACGTAATAAATAAAGCAGGAAAGCCAATAGCAATAATGATAAAGGTAGATACCACTTCTTTTTTGGTAGACGAGCTAATAGGTAATATTTGATTATTTTTCCTTCGAAGCCAGTAATACCAACCATACAAGCTCATCACCAAGTAGTAAATATTTAGCAATATTTCGGCATAAAGACCTGCCTCGTAGAGCACAATTATCGTTATTATCACACTGATAATTCCGCAAGGATATAGTAAAACTTTATTAGCCTTAGCTAAGAAGACTTCTGCAATACCAAAACCTACACCCGTTAACTGCAGCAAAGGAGTTTCAATAATTTGTTGATGAAAAAGCTTTAGACTTTCCGAGATATTCATAGTATAATTACTTGTATTCTAAGAGAGCGAATTCAGAAAGATATTAGCTGGATGAAATTTATTTCCCTCCGCCGGTATTATCCGGATCAGGTGTCCAGCAAATAAACAGCGTAAGTAGCTCAGTGTCTATGCTGGAGGGTATAATCTCAGCCTTTATGAATAAAAGCACCCCTTTTAGATCGCGAAGATAAGTTTATTTCTTGCCAAACTCAAGATTTAAATGGATAGTATGAATGATCACTAAAAATCTGATGAGAGAGCGTTAAACTGGACGTGAAGGAATCTTATCTTACAGTTTGTTTTTTGAAACTAATTTTTGTTTTTTTTGTTACAATATGGATAAATATATAATCTGTAATTAGAATTTTAAATTATATGGATAACTCTACCAATAAAAAGCCCTATTCTTACGAATTAGCATCAAGTCTTCTCACACTTATTTTGATCATTGCCATTTTATACTTTTTACAAAGTGTGTTGGTACCGCTCATGTTTTCCATATTGATAGCTATATCATTATTTCCGGTAGCACGCTTTTTAGAAAAATTTAATATAAACAGGGCCATTTCGTCTATTTTGTCGGTTATACTCGCTATTGTGGTAATTTCAGCTCTCATTTGGTTTATTATCCACCAAGTGATTGTAATAGGTCATAATGGTACAGATTTACAAGATAGGTTCTTTACTATTTTCAACACGATACAGCAATGGACAACAGCAAAATTTGGCGTAGAACCTGGAGATCTTACACAAAAATTTAAAGAGCTTTCTAATAAAGCTTTGTCTAATGCCGGTACTTATTTAACGGCAGCTTTCGGATCTGTAGGTGGAATTTTAGCGGGTTTAATAATTGTTCCCTTGTTTTCTTTCTTTTTACTGTACTATCGTGATTTTTTTAGAGAATTTTTTTTCCATGCGTTTAAAAGTACTCCACAGGATAAAGTGCACGAGACACTCAACAAAATTTATATTGTGGTGCAAAGCTATTTACTGGGGTTGGTCACCGTTATGGCAATTGTAGCTATCTTAAACACCGTTGGCTTAATGATATTGGGGGTTGAGTACGCATGGTTTTTTGGAACCCTAGCATCGCTTCTTATGCTTCTCCCCTATATTGGTATAGCTATTGGCTCTATACTACCGGCTTTATTTGCACTAGCAACAAAAGATAGTTATTGGTATGCAGTTGGCGTAGTGGCATGGTTTCAGATAGTACAATTTTTGGAAGGAAATTTAATTACGCCAAATATTGTAGGAGGTAAAGTAAGTATTAATCCATTAATGGCAGTAATTGCTATTTTATTAGGCGGTATGTTGTTTGGCCTAGCTGGATTAATTTTAGCATTGCCATTGACTGCCGTAATTAAAGTTCTATTTGACGCTATACCGTCAATGAAAGCATTTGGGTTTTTAATTGGCGAACCGGAAAAGTACCATCTTAAAAGATACTCTACTATGGTTTTGTTAAAACGTTGGCAGCTTAAAGATAAGTTGCAGGAAAATGACAAAAACAAAAAAAAATAGGATAATTTTAACGACAACTACACGTTATTGTTCTATATTATTGAATAAACATCATGGAGCAATATGAAATTTCCGCCATAATGGCTGCTGCGTTGCCTTCGCTATTTATCGAGACAAAAAATAGTCGGCTAATGAATAATATCAACGGAATAATGAAGTCTGTAGTAGTTTTTACAAGACGTATGCTAATAAAGCATGATCTTAATTCTGTTGAGACATGTATGGCATTGATTTATGAAATTTATAAGGAAGGAGACAGAAAAATAAAAACAGCTATCGAACGTGTTTATATTTTTTCTTTTTCCAGTTTACGAAAAGAGTGCTCATTACAAGAATGGAATGATATTACCAGTAATATGCCAAGACCGCTGTATAATATTTATATTAAACAACTGAAACATGGAAAGATTACCACTTAAGTCTGCTATTCTGAGGACAGTACTGGGTTTATTTCTTTTCCAGCAACTAATAATTCATTGGTAATGGTTCTAGTATAAGCTTTTATCTCTTCTTTAAATTCTTTAACACTTGATCCAGATCTTATTTCTTCTAATCTTTTCTCCCATTGTCCGGTTAATTCAGCCTGTGCGATCATTTTATCTTTCACAACATCGTAGACAGCCAGTCCCATTGTTGTGGGAAACAAATTCTTCTTTTGCCTAACGATATATGATCTCTTTATTAGTGTTTCAATAATAGCAGCTCTAGTAGCCGGTGTTCCCAAACCACTCCCCTTCATAGCATAACGCAACTCCTCATCTTCTATTTCCTTACCCGCAGTTTCCATTGCTTTAAGAAGGGTCGCCTCGGTATAAAAAGGTTTTGGCTTGGTTTGTTTTTCAAGCATGCTTTTTTCTGTAATGGGCAAATGTTCACCCTCTTCTATTTTTGGTAAGCTTGGATTGTCTTCCTGTTCCTTATCCTCCTCTTCTTTTTCATTATATATAGATCGCCATCCCGCGGATCGGATAACCGTTCCACTGGCAATAAAAGTTGATCCCGATTCTATAATTATTTTAGTTAAATCTTTTACGCATATTTCATGGAATGCTTCTAACATTCTTGCTATAATCATATCGTAAATTTCTTGCTTATCCGAAGGTAGATTCCTAGGCGTCTCGCCTGTAGGAAGGATCGCATGATGATCTGTAACCTTTTTTGCATTGACGCTTCTTTTATTTAATTTTTGGCTTTTTAAATATGCAGCGTGTTTTCCAAATTGTGGATGTCCCTGTTGTTTTTCGATGAGCGCTGGTACTGTTGCAAATACATCGTCGCCTATATATTGACTACCCGTACGTGGATAAGTAATCAATTTCTCCTCATATAACCGTTGTAATATGGATAAAGTCTCATCAGCGGTATATCCTTTCTTTTTATTTGCTTCTTGTTGTAAGCTACTTAAATCATGTAATAAGGGAGGTGGTTCTTTTTTAGTTTTTGCTTCTACTTTTATTATTTCTGCACCGTTAGGGAATCCACTCGCTTGGTCTTTAACAGCTTGTAGAATTTGTTCAGCTTCTTCCTTTTTACTATAATTTTTCTTCGAGATAGCCTTAAAGTACTGTTCGTTTTTATGTAGTTGTATGCTGATCTGATAATAGGTCTGCGGAACAAAATTTTTGTTTTCTAAGTATCGAGAACAGATCATTCCTAATGTTGGTGTTTGAACACGGCCCAACGATAGGACTGTTTTTGAACCTGCAGAAATACTCAAGGCTTGTGTGGCATTCATACCCACCAGCCAATCCGACTCCGATCTACAATGAGCAGAGTAAAATAATGTATCATACTCCTTTCCAGGTTTTAAGTTTCTAAAACCATCTTTAATAGCCGCATCAGTTTGCGAAGAAATCCATAGTCGTCTAAATGGTTTTTTACATTGAAGATAGTGATAGATATATCTAAAAATGAGTTCTCCTTCTCGTCCCGCATCTGTAGCCACAATAATTTCAGATGCCATATCAAACAACATCTTAATTGTATTTAGTTGCTTTCTTATAGATGGGTCTTCTACAATACCGTCTTTTGTTTTAATCTTACGAACACTCAATTTCAATCGCTGAGGTAGCATAGGTAAGTTTTTAGCCTTCCATCCTATATACCCGTATTCCTGTGGAGGTGCTAATTGCAATAAATGACCAAATGCCCAAGTAAATGAATATCCTTTACCTTCTATGTACCCTTCTCTCTTAGTTGTTGCGCCAAAAACTTTTGCCAAATCGCGAGCAACAGAAGGTTTTTCCGTTATAATAATTTTCATCCGTATAAATTGTTTTTCAGTGGAGATGAAGCTATCATGATTTTTTACATATTACGTGAGCTTTTACAAAATCATGATGGTTTCATCTTTTCTTGTTTTTGGAAGCGCTAATTTAGCCTATCTTAATATGAAAACGGTATTTTTTTACACATAGCTGATAGTCAATTATTAAGATATTAGCATTTATTTCTACTATATGCTGCTGAATTTAAGTTAATACTATTAGCTAAGAAAACATTACATTAGTAGTTTATACGCTAGTTTATATGTATCCTTTAACAATCACTTTTTTCCTCATTGTGGCAGCTATTATAGTGCTCTTTTATTTGTCGAGGAGAAAAAAATCACTGAGAAGGCTAGAATTGAATAATAAGATAAGTGCGTATAGGATACTTCTTGAAAATCATGTGTTGTTTTATCAAAAACTTAACCTAACAGAGAAAGAACGTTTTTTAAAGGAAGTTGTTGATTTTCTGGCAGGAGTGAACATTGAAGGAGTAGGCGTAGAAGTAAATGATCTGGACAAGATTTTAGTTGCCTCAAGTGCTATTATTCCAATATTCTCATTTAAAAACTGGCAATATAAAAATATTACAAACATTATTTTATATCCTGATACGTTTAATGAAGAATATCAGTACGAAGGAGAAAAAAGAAATACACTTGGAATGGTGGGAACCGGTTATATGAACGGCCAGATGGTCTTATCAAAACAAGCTTTACATCTAGGTTTCTCGTCGCAAGCGGGTGTCAGTAATACTGGAATTCATGAATTTGTACATTTAATAGATAAGAGTGATGGCAGTACAGACGGCGTTCCAGAAAGCTTACTGAATAACAGTTATGTAATCCCCTGGCTCAAATTAATGCATCAGGAAATGAAAAAAATAAAAAGAGGTGATTCAGATGTTGATCCATATGCATTAACAAATGAAGCTGAATTTTTAGCCGTTGTAGCGGAATATTTTTTTGAAAAACCTTCAAAATTAAAGAAGAATCACCCTGAACTATTTCAGATGCTTCAGCAGATCTTTAACATAAAGAGTTAAATAAAGCTCTTTCCCTTCTAGTTGGTCGCCATAAGATCTTAGCGATGACTTTCTTCTTTTATTTTTTCGCGATGATTTAATCCCCAATGAATCATCTCTTTTATGATATTTTGAAGTGTTTCTCCATATGCTGAAAGTTCATATTCGACTGTTATTGGTTTTGTATCGCATACCTTGCGTGTAACCAAACCATTTATTTCCAATTCTCTCAATTCTTTGGATAACATTTTTGCTCCAACCCCTTCTACCTCTCGCTGTAATTCCATAAAACGTCTTTTACCAAAACTTAATGATGTAATAATCGAAATTTTCCATTTACCGCTAAGCATATCCAACGTGTCATGTACAGCTCTGAGCTTTACTTTACATCCATCACTGGTAATAGATTTTTTTTCTATTTCATTTTTCATTAGTGTCAATTTGATTTTTGTGTTCGAGCGCTCGCAAGCTAGGTTCGTTACCGTTGGTGAGTGCTCTCTCATGTGGTTTCATCTGTAAACAATTTTACTTCCATTGCTTGGATAGGGCTCGCCATCCAATATAGTTTCTCGGAGGAAAGTACTTCCTTATTTATAATTACTTTCAAAAGTAAACTATTATTCTGACTTTTGCAATGACATTATACAAGTGTGTAGAGAATGTGTTCAGAAATATCAATTTGAAAAAATATGGAATTATTAAAAGCTTTAAATTGGCGATACGCCACAAAAAAAATGAATGGAGAATCCGTTCTTCAAGATAAAGTAGATGCAATAGTTGAAGCTGCTCACCTAGCTCCTACTTCGTCAGGTTTGCAACCTTTTGAAATTCTTGTGGTAACAAACAAAGAGGTGAAAGAGAAAATCAAAGAGATTGCTTACAATCAAAGTCAAATAACTGATAGTTCGCATTTATTGATTTTCGCTGCGTGGGACGACTATACTGCTGAACGGATCAACAGTATATTTTCTTATACGGTATCCCAACGAGGACTACCGTCTGATGCCATGGACGATTATAAAAATAAAATTTTAGGACTCTATACGGCGCGCTCCGCGGATGAAAATTTTCAACATGCAGCACGTCAAGCCTATATTAGTTTCGGGATAGCGATTGCTGCTGCAGCCGAACTTAAAGTGGATGCTACACCAATGGAAGGATTTGATAATGCTGCCTTGGACAAGTTATTAGGGCTGAATGAAAAAGGGCTTAAGAGTGTAACATTATTACCTTTGGGTTACCGGGACGAATCAAATGATTGGCTCGTAAATTTAAAGAAAGTTAGAAAACCACGTACAGAGTTCGTTACGGAGGTCGCTTAAGCCATTCCAATTATGTAATATCTTTAGAAATGAAATCTCTAAAGATATTATTTTTTTGTTAATGTGTAAACGTTTGTTTATTGGTATTTGGTAATATATTTCATTTATTAATATGAATATATCAATGAAATGATTATTTTCACGCCGGCCAAAATAAAAAAAGAAATACAATTATTAACTCTGTAATACCCTATTTCTGTATTTATTAACATATTCAACAAAAAATGGAATTTAGCGATCAATTAAAATCGATTTTTGTGCCAGAAAGCACAATACCGATTGAATTTAGCCTTCCGCAGGAAACACATCAGCGGGAGTATTTGTGTGACGGCGAAATGCGGCAATGGAATGGAGACGTGAGTGAAGTTTATTCACCAGTTTGTATACCAGATGAACAAGGTAATTTAGTTCGTAAATTTATAGGCACCTATCCTGTTTGCACGGAAAAAGAAGCAATGGAAGCACTTGATGCAGCTGTGAATGCCTATGATAACGGTCGGGGCGAATGGCCTACGATGAGCGTTGATAACCGTATTAAATGTTTGCAGAAGTTTGTTTTTAAAATGAGTGAGCAACGCACACTGGTTGTTAATTTGATTATGTGGGAAATAGGGAAATCGCAAACCGATGCTGCAAAAGAATTTGACAGAACAGTTGATTATATCAATGCTACTATTGATGCTTTAAAGGATATAGACCGACAGTCCTCCCGATTTGAAATAGAAGAAGGCGTAGTTGCGCAAACAAGACGCTCCCCAATTGGAGTAGTGCTTTGCATGGGGCCATTTAATTATCCATTAAATGAAACGTTTACCACGCTTATCCCTGCAATTATTATGGGAAACACCTTATTATTTAAACCGCCTAAACATGGCACGTTACTACATTACCCATTATTGAAGGCGTTCCAGGAATCTTTTCCTAAAGGGGTTGTAAATACGATATATGGTAGAGGAGCTACCATTACGCCAGGATTGATGCAAACAGGAAGGATAAATGTGTTAGCTTTTATAGGCTCGAGCAAGGTAGCAAATGATTTAAAGAAACGTCATCCTAAAATTAATAGATTAAGAGCTGTTTTAAGCTTAGACGCTAAAAATGCTGCAATAGTTACGAAGAACGCTGATATTGCACTTTCGGTGAATGAAATAGTTTTGGGTGCTCTATCTTTTAATGGGCAGCGATGCACCGCCATCAAAATTGTTTTTGTACACAAAGACATTGCCGATAACTTTTTAATACAGTTAAGCGCTGCTGTTGCCAAACTTAAATTTGGTATGCCATGGGAACCTGGTGTAAGTTTAACCCCTCTTCCTGAACCTGGTAAACCGGAGTACCTTAAAGAATGCATCGAAGATGCACAAAAAAATGGAGCGAGGGTAGTAAACGAAAATGGCGGTAAAAATGTAGCATCGTTTGTATACCCAGCGATAGTATATCCTGTAAATGAAAAAATGAAGCTCTATAGAGAAGAACAATTTGGCCCGATCATTCCTGTTATTCCATTTGATTCAATTGACGAACCAATTCAATATCAGATAGACTCTCCTCATGGCATGCAAGTGAGTATTTTCAGTAATGATGCGCAAGAAATAGCTTCGTTAATAGATCCTTTTGTGAACTTGGTAAGTCGCGTTAATATTAATAGTCAATGTCAACGAGGACCGGATAAATTTCCCTTTACAGGTAGAAAAGATAGTGCAGAAGGTACACTTTCGGTAGTTGATGCGTTAAGATCTTTCTCTATACGTTCATTAGTGGCAACCAAAATGAATGACACGAATAAACAATTGATTAATGAGATTGTAAATCATCAGAATTCTAATTTTTTAAGTACTAACTTTATTTTTTAGTCAGATGTTATCTATAAACAAAGGGCATAGGAGTTCTCCATGCCCTTTGCTCTAAGTTTTTATAATATACTAGTATTTAAATTTTCCCTACGATTACTTTAGACATTTCGGAGAAATTTAAGTATTTATTTGCTATCGCTAAAACATCTTCGGGAGTGCTTTCCTTTATTTTTTGTAAATGGCGGGTATAGTAATGTAAATCCAAACCGATAAAGTGAACATTTTTAAATTTATCAACATGAGAAAAAATATTCTCCAATGACCCTATAAATGCACCATTCATATAGTTTTTCACAAGATTAAGTTCATCTATCGGCATAAGATCTGTCCGTAATTTGTCCATTTCTTTATGAATCTCATCTAATGTAGCCTGCGTAACGTTTATACCAACTTCGGTAGCAATTGTAAAGAAGGCGCTGTGCTTTAATGAACCTATGCCTGAACCAATACCATATGTATATCCCTTCTCCTCTCTTATATTAGACATTAACCTCGACCCAAAATATCCACCTAAAATGGTGTTTACCAGTTGCAATGATGAAAAATCTTCATGAGCTCTGTTTACGGTTCGGCAACCTATGCGTATAGCAGATTGAAGTGCATTGTTTTTTTCTATAAGAATCGTTTCATTAGGGTTTATATCAAAAATATATGGATGATCTTCTAGTGGTTCGCCTGTTCTTTCCCATTCATCGCCAAATATCTTATGTATAGAACTTATGATCTCTGATGAAACCTTACCCGAAACAAACATAGTACAGTTGTCGGCCACAATTTGCTTATTAGACAAATTAATTAAAGGTTCTTGTTCTAATGTTTTATAATCAACTAGGTCAGGACTGAAGCCATATCGGTTGTCGCCAAAAATAGTTTTGTTAAAGACTCTTCTCGCTACAAAATCATTTTTTTCCAAAGAAACAGAAAGAGATTGCCTATTATTTCTTTTATAAGTTTTTAATTCTTGTTCAGGGAAAATGCTATTTGTTAAAATATCTTTTATCACCGGTAACAAAAAATCAACGTACTTATTTAGTACATATAGCGTAAGTGATGTATGGTCAAAAGAATATTCAGGTTGCAGAAATGCTCCGTAAAAATCAACTTTTTCTGCTATTTCAGCACTCTCGAGGCTTTTCGTTCCTTCTATTAACATACCTCCTAAGGCCATGTTAAGGAGCGGTGTACTTCCTTTCGGACTGATGTTGTTAAAAACCCACTCAATGCGAACAAGGTCTTGAGCATCCGTATTAAAAATGAAGAGATTAATCCCATTACTCAAATTTTCTTTAACTGGCTCAAAAAGTTTTACTTGCTCGATATCTTTAAATTCAGGTGCGGTGCTTCTATTAATCATCTTTTTTTGCTAAGTATAATAACGTTGATGAATTTTCTTTGGTAAATAGTCTGTTGGCCGTTTCTTGAATTTCTTCAGCGGTAACTCTTCGGTACTTTTCAATTTCCTGGTTGAATAAATCTGCATCCCCTAAGAGTTCAAAGTAGGCTAAATTCATCGCCTTATCCAAAATTGACATCTCGGAAAATACCATAGTTGATTCGATTTTATTTTTAACTTTATCCAGCTCGTAATCCAATATAGGTTCGTCTTTCATTCTTTTTAGTTCGGTCCAAATAGCTGCTTCTGCATTTTCCAATGGAACATGCTCTAGAGGCTTACCTTCCACTATAAACAAACCGTTGTCAATACTTCCTAAAAGGTATGCATTTATTTCACTAAATAATTCTTGCTCTTTCAATAGCTTTCTAAATAACCTTGATGACTGTCCACGAGAAAGTATATCAGAAATTAAATCACAAATATAATAAGATGGCGAAGATCTATCATCCATATGGAATGCGATATATATACTATTTACCGGTACTTTGGCTTCAATTATACTTCTTCTGGCTTCAAGTTGAATAGCTTCACGCGCTATACTTCTATTATATTTCTCTCCGGCAGGAATGTTTTTAAACCATTTTTCTGATAGCCTTTTTATATCACTTGTTTTAACATCGCCTGCTACCACCATGATGGCATTTTGCGGTGTGTAGTGTTTTTTAAAGAATGCTTTAACATCCTCTATAGAAGCTTGTTCTATGTGGGATAGCTCTTTCCCAATAGTTGCCCACTTATAGGGATGTGTTTTATAGGCTAATGGCCTTAATTTTAACCAAACATCCCCGTAGGGTTGATTCAAATAACGCTGTTTAAATTCTTCAGCTACAACATTTCGTTGTGTTTCTAAACTCTTTGTATTAAAAGCTAAGCTTAACATCCTGTCGCTTTCCAACCAAAATGCTGTTTCGATATTATTCGCAGGAAGTGTAATGTAATAATTGGTTATATCGTTACTTGTAAATGCATTACTTTCTCCACCAACACGTTGTAGCGGCAAATCGTACTGAGGTATATTAACAGATCCTCCAAACATGAGATGCTCAAACAAATGAGCAAATCCAGTTTTATCTGGATCTTCGTCCCGAGCTCCTACATCATATAAAATATTTACAACTGCCATAGGTGTAGCTTCATCTTCATGAACTAATACTTTTAGGCCATTGCTCAAAGTAAAACGGTTGAAAGTAATCATGTAATAAGTATTCTTTTTTTGAAAAAACAAACCTAAACAATTTTCACAATAATACTGCTCCAATTAGAATATTGTAAAGCTATCTTGACTTTAAACTATATTTTTGTGAAAATTAGTATCGATGATTGATTTGAAATTTTATAGCCCCGTAGAGATGATTAACTATCATAAGTTTGAAAATAAGGGTTGTCACGTTCATATAAAACGAGATGACCTTATTCATCCATTTATTTCTGGGAACAAATGGCGAAAATTGAAATATACACTCAGGCATGCTAAAAATGAGAATAGAATGCATTTAGTAACCTTTGGAGGTGCATGGTCTAACCATCTGTTAGCTACCGCTGCCGCTTCTGCCAAGTTTGGATTTAGTAGCACAGCCTATATAAGGGGAGAAAAGGTAAGTAATGCGAGTCTCGATTTATGTGAGTTATTCGGTATGCAACTCGTATTTACAGATCGAAATACTTATAAAGACAAGGAGCTAATCTTTAAAAAGCATCACAAGGAAGATCCTAATACTTATTTCATTGACGAAGGTGGAGCGTCTGTCCACGCGCTGGAGGGCTGTGCGGAGATCATAGACGAGCTAACTGACGAATATGACCACATCTTTTGTGCTAGTGGAACAGGCACAACCTTGGTTGGTTTAAATAAGGGGATAAAACGCAACAATAAAAAGACGAAGCTTCATGGTGTGCCTGTTTTGGCTGGTGGGAATTTCCTTTATGAAGAAATGAAAAGATTGGATCGAGATTGCCAAGATGTTTTATTACATACAGAATACCATTTTGGAGGATATGCGAAAACGAAATCTTCTCTTATAGATTTTATTAAAGATTTTGTTTCCAGCACTGGTATTTTAATTGAACCAGTATATACTGGAAAAATGATGTTTTGTGTGATGGATTTAATAGAAAAAGGATATTTTAAACCAGGAACGAAAATTTTAGTATTGCATACAGGGGGGATTATGGGAATTATGGGGAAACTAGATTTATTCAAAAAACAGTGAATCAGTATTAAATTTTGTAAAAAACATAATTTATATTGGTTTTTTACCATAAAAAATTATATATTCAAATTATATCAACAATAAAATTGCATTTTTCAAAATTTTACACTATGTTTGGTTATTAACCAATACAAACATCGTTCATATGGAAAAGATTTCTGTTACTCCTCAAAATGCACAATCCATTATTAGCAAGCATGTATTAGCAGATGGTTTAGATCTGACCCTTGATTTAAAAAGAAGTAAGGGAGTTGTTATGTACGATTCTAAGCATGACCGCGAAATTTTAGATTTTTTCACGTGCTTTGCCTCTGTTCCTTTAGGATATAATCATCCAAAAATGTTAAATGACGAAGGCTTCAAAGAAGATCTTTTTCTAGCCGCGCTTTCAAATCCGTCAAACTCAGACGTCTATACCATGCAATATGCGAAGTTTGTTGAAACCTTCAGCCGTGTTGGTATACCGCCTTACTTACCTCATGCTTTCTTTGTTGCTGGTGGTGGGCTAGCTGTTGAAAATGCGCTTAAAACTGCGATGGATTGGAAGGTTCAAAAGAATTTTCAAAAAGGCTACATAAAAGAACGAGGCTTTAAGGTTATTCACTTCGAAAAAGCTTTTCATGGCAGAACAGGATACACTATGAGTCTAACAAACACGCAACCGGACAAAACAAAATGGTTTGCTAAATTTGATTGGCCAAGAGTAAGCATCCCTGCGATAGAATTCCCTTTTTCTGATGAAGGATATGAAAACCTACAACGTAGGGAACAACAATCTTTAGCGCAGATTAAACAAGCATTTGCAGATAATAAAGATGATATTTGTGCCATTATTATAGAGCCTATACAATCTGAAGGGGGTGATAATCACGTTAGAAGAGAATTTCTCGAGCAGCTCCGAATTATAGCAAATCAAAACGATGCGCTACTCATTTATGACGAAGTGCAAACTGGTGTGGGGTTGACGGGAAAATTTTGGTGTCATGAACATTTTGGAGCAAAAGCTAGGCCCGATATTATCGCTTTTGGAAAAAAAATGCAGGTTTGCGGAATTTTAGTGGGCGACAAAATTGATGATATAAAAACTAATGTTTTTAAAATTCCTTCCCGTATCAATTCAACATGGGGCGGTAACTTAGTAGATATGGTTCGCGCGACAAAGATATTGGAAATAATTGCAGAAGATAAATTGTTGGAAAATGTAACGGAATCTGGTAATCATCTCCAACAAGAATTGTTGACAATCGCTGAAAAACACCCTATCATTAATAATGTTAGAGGAAGGGGGCTTTTAGTTGCATTTGATTTTCCAAATAAAGAAACTAGAGATAACTTTTTAAAGAAAAGTTTGGAGCGAAACGTCTTGTTTTTAGGTTGCGGAGAAAAAAGTATTCGTTTTAGACCGGCATTAATTATACAAAAAGACGAAATAGATAAAGGTTTGTCGATACTGGCAGAAGTATTGCGTATACTTTAGAAGACGAAAAATAAGATCCTAAAACAATTTTTTAATAAAATAATGCCGTATATTTTAACTAAAAACGTCCTTCCCTATCGCGAGATGTTATTTGAAGTTTTATTAATATTATCATGATGAACAAAAGACGAACGTTAGGATTTGGCATTGGTATCTTGTTAGTGCTTTTGTTTATCTTTAAAGATGTTTTTTTTCTACCTAATGTTGAAAGTTTGAAAGGCGAATTTCATGAAGTTACTTTTGTTAGAAATGAACAAAATACAGGGCCTGTGATCAGGCTATATGTGGTTTCGGTAGGAAAAAAAGAAGACGCGCAATTTGAGGCTTATGGTAATTTTATGCCTCATACTAAATATGGAATAACCACAGTATTCTTTTTTGATAAAAAATCCCCTATACCGAGAACAATATCAGAAAACGAGCCTTACTTTAATACTGTTGATTTTAAACCAATAGCAAAATATGAAAAGAATCCTATGGGCAACACTTCCTTAACATTTTAAGAGGTTATCTCAACATTGTCTAGACATTCTGCATTCGATTATACTTATTTTTATATTGTACAGGAGATATACCAGTAATGCGTTTAAAAGTTGTTCTAAATGATTTTGTATCGCTGTAGCCAACATTATACATTACTTCGTTTACATTTTCATTCGTACTTTCTAAACTTATCTTAGCAGCCTCAATTTTAACACGTTGAATATACTCCAATATCGTGTTCGCAGTTGCTTTTTTAAATCTTCTTTCAAGGTTTCTTCTTCCAACACAAAGAACAGAGGCTAATTGATCGACAGTTATTTTATTGCGAAAGTTGTTTTCTATGAATTCTTGTGCTCTTTTTATCGTCGTATCTTCATGCTCTTTCTGCCGCTGGAATATTATAAAATGTAATTGACTATTACGCTCAATGTCAATTTCAAATATTTTAGATGACTGAATTGCCATATCTCTACCGGCATATTTTTCCAATAGATATAGAATCAGATTTAATGAAGAGTAGGCTCCACCACTTGTATAAATGCCATTTTCATCCGTTATAATCTTATAAGGTGCTAAATTTACCTTGGGAAACAAACTACTGAATTCGTCGGCAGATAACCAGTGGGTGGTACAATTTTTTCCATCAAGTAAGCCTGTTGAAGCTAAGATAAATGCGCCCAAACAAAGAGAAGCAATTTCCGCTCCCAGTTCATACTGTTTACGGATCCAATCTTTAAAATCACTATTCAATGATAAGATCTCACTCATATCTCCATGTACAGCAGGAATGATAATTAAATCTGTTTGATGTACCTCTTGAATCGTTGTATCAGGTTTGATACTGAACATGCTGTTTGATAACATTATTTCATTAGTGAGTCCGACTAACTGTATCTTAAAAAGTGGCAGTTTACCCTCCTTCTGTCGTGCCTCATTAATTTTTGTAAACATTTTGTAGGTAGCCTCAATATTACTTAAGCTAGTATTACCTATCGGGATGAGTATTGAAACATGTTTCATTTATTCCTAATTTTAATTTCTACAGTCAAAATTATAAGAAAATGACGTCGCAAACAACACCTTCCGCTGCCGTATTTACCCCAATAAAAAGAGTTTGATTTAATTATTTTTTATAGCCAAGCTCCTCCAAAGATAAAAGACAACGTAGCTCTCCCAACCTACAAATTGAGTAAAAAAGTGTTCTATTTTTTTTAAATCGCCTTTTTCCTTTATTATTTGATGATTAACTAACGCATTTAATAAACCTGCATCTCCATATGGTATACTTGAGGGCTCTCTTAGGCACTTCATAAGCGTATAATTGGCTGTCCAGATACCGATACCTCTTAAATCAGTCAAAACCTTTTGTCGGACCATCATATCCGGTAAGCCAAGCAAAAAGTCTTTGCTTAAGATATTGTTGTCGAATGTGCTTGCTAATTCAATGAGGTACTCCCCCTTTCTACTTGAAAATTGCATATCTTTAAGATCCGCCAACTTTGCTTTAGCCAAGGTACTATAATCTGGAAAAATATAATAACGAGTGTTTCCATACGAAATAAAATCTCCATATTGCTCTACTAGTCGTCTTTTAAGTTTATAAGCAAAGGATAAATTAATCTGTTGACCGATGATGCTCCATGCAAGTGCCTCGAAAAGATCTGGGATTCCAACTAAACGTAAACCATAATATTCTTTTGACATATATGCTAAAATACGATGGCCCTCGAGTAACTTATAAAATGGAGTCAAATCTCGAGCAAGATCAAACCATTCTGTAATGAATTCAATGATTTGCCTTTTAATATTTTCTGTCACATTTCCCACAAGTACAGTCGCCCTTAAACATCCTATGTCACCTGTAATTTCTAATAGCAAAAGATCGTTATTGAACTTTATGGCTTTTCTTATACCTTTCTCATGGATAACATGTAAGCAGTCGTCAAAATTTCGATTGAGAAACCAAAGACATTCATCGTAATCAACGTGATTTCCATAAGGTATAGTGATACTCTCAATACAATCATCTTTCTGGTTTAGCATGTTTTGAGCGTTAAATTTTATTTACAAATTACCATACTTGCATACATTAACTATTCGCCCAACGTGTATTGCGTAGGAAATAGACTATAAAGATAGTTAGTCTTTCTTAGTTATAGAACCCGTTATTTGCTAAAAGAAATCCTTCAGCTTGAGAAATATATGTAGACAGAAACTTCAAGATTCATCAATTAAATATGTCACAAACGGTGTAACAGTAATTTAATTAAATTTTTTACAGATACCATTTTTACAAATGGTATCTAGATAGAAGAATTATTTTTTAGGAGGTAATTCGAAGGCTATCGCTTCATGTTCAAAGTGGCCTTTGTGGGAGCCATCGCAAAATGGTTTATTTGTAGATAAACCACATCTGCATATTGAAACTACTGTTCTTCCTTGTAAACCATAGGTATTACCATGCTTGTCCAAGATTTCAAAATCACCCTCAACCCTCAAAGATCCGTTGTCATTAATAGTTAGTTTCGTGCTTGCCATAATTATTTTTTGCCAAAAATAACGAGAGAAGTGAACTTTAATAAATCATATTCTAATTCAGATTCATTCTTCCTTTTTTATCATTCATGCTATTACAATTCGAGTTCTCCTATCGCTATTTCCACGATCCGAAGATCTAAGTGATTTTTCCCGCCATCATTTAAAAGCCAGGTGGCCGACAACCCACCCCAAGCTATAATCCATTTAAGTAATCGCTTTTTAGACAAATCGGCTTCTTTCGCGACAACTTCTAATTGCTTAGCTAATCTCCCAGGTTTCAAAGCGGTTTCTATATCGGGGTTGCAAAAAATATTTGCATAGTCAAAACCGAACTCTCCAATTAGTCGTTTTGGATCGATCGCCAGCCAACCCCTCTCCTCTGAAAACAAAACGTTTTTATGGTGTAAATCACCGTGTAAAACAGTCACTTGTTCTTGCTGATCAAGTAATTCACGAGCAGTTAACGAACAAACTTCAAGAACACCTCCATGCCTTCGCGCTGCCGGAAAAAGCTCTTTAAACCAAACTTCTAGCGGAATTAATTCAAGTAGTTCTTTCCTGCGTGGTTGGTGTAGTTTTTTTGCAACGGTGCAGATGATCTTGCTAGCATCATCATCTGCACCCCTTTTCACTAAATCAACAAGTGAATGATGTCCATCGATACGCTCCATCAAGATCACATCATTCCACTGATTATAAACTTTCGCCGCGCCATCACCATCCCACCATGTCATAAGAGCGCTTCCCCATTTTTCTTCCGGTTCAATTGGAACTTTAATCATAGCAGGAAGGTTCCTATAGGTTACACGTTGCAATAAACTTGAAGTAGATATAAAGGATTTCTCGTCTGATTTTAATTTCCAAAGTTCCATGCAATATTTAAGGTGCCTTTTTGCTTCAATAATTTCAAGTCTTGTCATATAATGTTAGTTTTGAATCCCGAAAGACCTTATAATGTGCTTATTAGATGATTTTGTGTAAGCCACAAACCATTTCGTGTAAATTATTCTTTAAATATAACTTTTCATAATAACTTAACATTTTGAGCGATTAATTTACATCGTATTAGATACAATAGATGCATAGTTTTTTATGATAAGAGGATTATTACCTGCCACTCGACTCGGATTTAATTTGACGTAACAGTAAGATCTTTTAAAAAAAAACGAATGAAAAGGAGAGGAAAACTTAGTTTGATTAATCGTACGGTTTATGATTGGATCAAAACCAGCCAAAAAAATGATCATATGGCACGATGGCAATTCCCTGAAATAATCCCTGCTAAGAGTTCTGTTGAGGTGTTTATTGAATGGAAAAAAAACGAGAACATCTGCCTCTTAGGAGATAATTTTATCAACTATGTATTATTTGGTAGCCGAGATAGATCATTTCAAATAAAAACATCGTCTTTTGATTTTTGTGATCTTGAGATTCATTTTTTAAATCTAAAAACATCCAGACACCCCGTAGGAAGTGTACTCAGTTTGGGATGGACGAAAAGCGATATGACAGAATTTACTCTTTCCGGTACTGCGGACGAATTCGAGGTTAAAAGTCCTATTCATTAAACACCTCCTCATTATAATAAAATCTGGAATAGTAATATTAATATATAGTTTGTTCTTGAAATTAATTTCAAATTTTATAATATCGCAATTTTTTAGCTTCATCATCGAGCAAATTCACGATTAACCTTTAACGTTATTCAATTTAACGTTGCTATTTGCTACTTCTTAGTCGATTTCGTAAAATAGGTAAAATCTCCTGCTCATTTTAACTTATTTACTATATTTTTTCGATGTGCATTATCTCATTTTCTGACAATAAATATTAATAAATAGTTAAATGAAAATAAAAAAAACATGTATACTGTTAAGAAATTATTTCATTTGCTATTGAGCCACGCTATTTCGCAACTTTATACTGACAAAATCCTTTAAAAGGACTCACATAGCTATTCGATGTAATAAATAACTGACTCTCCAGCACGAAAACCACTGAACAAAATGAACAGATAAAGAGAATACATGTTTTACTATCTTGCATAAGAAATATTAAGGGATAGTTAAAAAACACTTCAAAACTCTTATTATTATAAAGATAGATATGACTAGTTTACAAATTACCAAAAACTACCAAAGTGGAGATATAGGAGAATTCCAAACTTTCAAATGGCATCTTTAACATTGGCTTTAGGCAATTTATTCAAGCAAACAGCAGCATTCACGGTAAAATCACATAGACTGTTTCTCCATTTAAACACTTGTTAGCAATGAAAACGCAAAAAAGTTTTGTTACATAACGGTATATAACAATATCCCAACCAACTAATTTATATCGTTTTACATCATTAATTATTAGCACCATGAAGAGTACAAAGTTGATTGGTATCACCCCTTTCGAGATTCCTGATCTTGTTTTACTTAATGCGTTAAGCAAAACAGGAATTTTCCCAGTTCTACATATGGGAAATGATTCAGATCAAAAAGAGCATTTATTTAAAGAAATAAGTAACTACCCTCCGAAATCAATAGGCATTTGTTTTGGACAAACCGATATATCAGATCCGCTGTTACCCGAAGCAGTCGGCTTAGTCATCATTCCTTTTGGAAATACAATCAATGTCAATTCAAATGTAACAGAAGTTATTTATCAAGTACACACATATGATGAGGCGCTGGCAGCAAAAGAATCGGGAGCTAAAACCGTTATCATAAAGGGTAACGAGGCTGGCGGTAAAATTGGAAATGATTCTACATTTATCTTGTTCCAGCGAGTTATCCAAAATGCAACTTTAAGAGAAATGGATATTTGGGTTCAAGGAGGTGTGGGAATTCACTCCGCCGCCGCGCTGATTGCTCTTGGAGCCGAAGGATTGGTCTTAGATAACCAATTTGCTTTGTTTCCGGAATGCAGTGCTCCTAATCCACTAAAAAATATTATTGAAAAACTAAACGGTAACGAAACGAAAGCAATCGGCGGACACAGAGTCTTAGTTAGACCTAATTCACCCATTTTACCCGGAGAACCTACCTATGAGAATCTGCGCCCTTATTTAATGGGTAACTATAATTTAGAAAACTCTTACCTCAGTGTTGGCCAAGACATTACATTATCAAAAGATTTAGTTAAGAAGTACAAAACGCTTGATCGTTTCTCATTTGGTCTATTAGAGGCTATTGCTGGTCATATAAAACAAGCGCAGTATGAAAATGTTATTCGCCCAGAAAATTCCTTAGCAAAAGAATTAAACATCAAATATCCAATTGCTCAAGGCCCTATGACGCGGGTTAGTGATGTACCAGCTTTCGCTAAGGCTGTATCAGATGCGGGCGCACTTCCTTTTATTGCACTGTCATTAATGACTGGGAATAAAGCAAAAGAGTTAGTTCATACAACACACGCGTTGTTAGAAGGCAAAACGTGGGGGGTTGGAATTTTGGGTTTTGCTCCACAAGAATTGAGGGAGGAACAAACACAATATATTATGGAAGTTAAACCGCCAGTAGTACTGATAGCTGGTGGAAGACCTTCGCAAGCTATTTCCTTCGAAAAAGCTGGCATAAAAACTTTTCTACATGTTCCTTCCTTATCGCTTTTGGATATATTCATTAAAGAAGGGGCTAAAAAATTTATTTTTGAAGGTAGAGAATGCGGAGGACATGTAGGTCCATTGTCTTCATTGGTATTATGGGAGCAACAGATTGAGCGGATTTTACAAGAAGAGAACTTACCTGCCTTCGAAATGTTCTTTGCTGGTGGTATTCATGATAGCCTTTCCAGCGCATTCGTATCTATCATGACTGCACCATTAGCTACCGCTGGAGCTAAAATTGGGGTACTAATGGGTTCTGCCTATATCTATACCAAAGAGGCTATTGATTCGGGTGCTATTTTACCAGGTTTTCAAAAACAAGCGCTAGAACAAGCAGAAACTGTATTACTAGAAACTGCCCCAGGCCATGAAACGAGGTGCCTACATTCACCATTCACTTCTTTTTTTAAAGAAGAAAAATCAAGATTACAAAATAATGGTGTTGAAAAGCAAGAAATATGGAAATCTTTAGAACAGCTTAATGTGGGACGTTTACGTATTGCAAGTAAGGGTTTGGAAAGAAATCAAGATACGCTAGTAAATGTAAGCGAAAAAGATCAGTACCAGCACGGAATGTACATGATAGGCCAGGTTGCTGCACTTAATAACGCTGTTCAAACGATGGATCAGCTTCACAAAGATGTTGCTTACAACAATTATAAACACATAACGAATGTAAATACCTCTACTTTGCAAGTAAAATCAGCTAAAGAGGCACTGGATATTGCCATCATTGGGATGGCATGCGTCTATCCAGATGCCCAAGATCTAGATGCATTTTGGCACAATGTCCTTGCCTCAAAAAATTGCATAACAGAGGTCCCAGATGAGAGATGGAATAAAGAAATATATTATGATCCAAATGATAGTAATGGTAAGAAATCACCTTCTAAATGGGGTGGATTTATTCCTCAAATAGATTTTGATCCACTTGAATTTGGAATACCACCTCAATCGCTAGCAGCTATAGATCCTACGCAATTATTGAGCCTACTTACAGCAAAAAGGGCGCTGGAAGATGCAGGATATGCGTCTAATCAAGTAGATAAAGAAAATATATCGGTAATTATCGGTGCTGAAGGAGGAAATGATTTAGCGAATAACTATAGTTTTAGAGCTCTTTTTCCGCAAATGTTTGGGGAAATACCAAAAGAAGTAGATGATGCTCTTCCAAAATTAACGGAAGATTCCTTTCCGGGCGTATTGGCAAATGTGATAGCTGGTCGTATTACGAATCGATTGGATTTAGGTGGTCGCAATTATACGGTAGATGCCGCCTGTGCCTCCTCCCTAGCAGCTGTTGATTTAGCATGTCAGGAGTTAATCCTTAAAAAATCGGACATGGTAATTGCAGGAGCGGCTGACCTTCATAATGGTATCAATGATTACCTGATGTTTGCAAGTACGCATGCGCTATCTAAAAAAGGTAGGTGTGCAACATTCGATGCAGAGGCCGATGGTATTGCCCTCGGTGAAGGTGTAGCAATGATCGTCCTCAAAAGACTGGAGGATGCACAAAAAGATAATGACAAAATATATGCTGTCATAAAAGGAGTCGGTGGCTCTAGTGATGGAAAAAGCTTGGGACTTACGGCGCCTAGATTATCAGGGCAAACAAAAGCTTTAGAAAGAGCATATGAACAAGCGGGCGTTTCTCCATCTGCTGTGGGTTTGATAGAAGCACACGGAACAGGAACTGTGGTAGGAGATCGTACGGAGTTAAGTGCTTTAACGCAGACAATGATTCAAAGTGGAGCAGTTAGAGGGCAGACACATCTAGGGTCAGTAAAAACACAAATAGGCCATACGAAATGTGCCGCAGGTATGGCCGGTCTAATTAAAAGTGCGCTGAGTGTGTACCATGGAATCAAACCACCAACGATTAATTTAAGACAACCAAATGGCTATTATAAAGAAACAAACAGCCCTTTTGTATTTACTGATAAAGCCGGTTTATGGAATGAACAGGAGAGAATTGCTGGGGTAAGCGCTTTCGGATTTGGTGGAACTAATTTCCATGCACTTATTTCAAACGTCAAAGAAAAGAGTGATAATGTATTTTCTGCGACTAAACAATGGCCCGCCGAGCTCTTTGTGTTTAGAGGACATGATTTCTCTGAAGCATCCCTCCTACTTCAGCAGGTTAAAAAATTAATAGATTTAAATGATACAATAAAATTAAGAGATATCGCTTTTTCTTTGACTACTTATAGTAAAGCTCCTATACAGTTTACTATATTAGCTGAGTCCATAGATGACCTTATCTTTAAAATGGATCTGGTACTTTCTGGTACCCATACAAAAGACACTTATCATACCCAACCAGTTACAGGAAAAACGGCCTTTTTATTTGCCGGACAAGGGAGTCAGCGCATCCATATGGCTAGAGAGCTGATGGTCAACTTCCCTAAAATGCGGTCAATTCTCAAACTATATCCAGAATACGAAAATGTGCTTTTCCCTAATCAGACATTTGACGAAGAAGCACTACAAAATCAAAAAACGGCAATAAAGGATACCCGGATGGCTCAACCATTATTGGGTATTGTTGATTTAGCAATTGCTAGATTTTTGGAAGACCTTGGTATCATTCCTGACATGTTAGCTGGCCATAGTTATGGTGAATTACCCGCTTTAGCTTTTTCGGGTGTTTTTGATGATCAATATCTTGTACCAATGAGTAAACAGCGAGCCGAGTCTATTCTATCTTCATTAGCTGAGGATAAAGGTATGATGGTTGCCGTTAATGGTAACAAACCCTTAATCGACGGCTTAACAGAAACTAGAGGAAATGTTTTTGCTGTAAATCACAATTCTCCTCAACAATGGGTGCTTGCAGGGACCTCAGCGGCCATGAATGACCTTATAAAAGAACTAAAAGATAAGAAAATATCTTACCGGCAATTGGAGGTTGCTTGTGCTTTCCATAGTCCTTTAATTGAAGGGGCTGCTCATAGTTACTATCAATCAATTGAATCAATACCATTTAATAAGCCAACTATAGCAGTTTGGTCAAACACCACAGCAGCGCTTTATCCCATAGACGGTCAAGCGATCAAAGAAACACTTGCAAATCATATCATTAAACCAGTACATTTTTCTGATGAAGTGGAAGCTATGTATAATGATGGCGCACGTGTATTCATAGAAGTAGGGCCAGGAAAAACGCTTATAGGACTTGTAAAATCAATCTTAGGTAAGGATGAAGTGCTATTGCATACAGAAGAAAATGGAAAAGGTGGAATCTTACAGCTATTAACGATGATAGCACAGTATATTGCTACAGGAAGATCAGTTAATTTAGAAGCATTATTTACCGATAGAGATGTTCGAACCATTGATTTTAATCATCCGGAAAAATATAAAAGAAGCGCATCTACTTGGTTAGTAAATGGCCAAATGGCAATGCCTTTAAAAGGAAAATTACCTTCTTACAGCGTGCCGCCTGTTGTAAAACCCATACTTAACTTTAATCAATTGAATGCGGTACAAGGTGGCGCTTCACAAGCCCCTTCTTCAATACCAGGAACGGCAGAACAAATGACGTTAGAATACTTATCAAGTATGAAGTTGTTGATTCAGGCGCAGCGTGATGTATTACTTGCTTATCTGGGGCATAATATTTCTCCTATGGCCAACCCAAGTGATGTAACCCCATTACGCACTGAGGCAAAGAAAAGTACTCCTGTTGTAGAAGCGAAGACTTCAGAAATAATGCCAGAATCGCCAAACAACATTGTGATCGATTTGACAACCATTTTATTGGACGTAGTAAGTGATAAGACCGGATATCCAAAAGAAATGTTAGGTATGGATTTAGACTTAGAGGCAGATTTGAGTATTGATTCAATTAAGCGACTGGAAATTATTGGAGAGTTACGTGTGCAATTGAGTTCTGCTGAATTTAAGGGCAAAACGCAAGATGAAATGGTAGAGCAGTTGGCCTCCATCAAAACTCTAAATGGTTTGTTAAATTGGTTCAATGAAAACCTTGAAATACAGAAAGAACCTAAAATATCTCAAGAAACTACAGTAGTTAACGCACAACAAGCATTGTTGTCAGAACAAGATATTCGCGACATCTTACTCGAAATTGTAAGTGAAAAAACTGGTTATCCTCAAGAAATGCTAGGTATGGACCTGGACTTAGAAGCTGATTTAAGTATTGACTCCATCAAACGGATAGAAATAATTGGTGAACTTCGGAATAAGCTTGACAACGTGCTTCCTCTTAACGAAGAGGGGCATGCAAACATAGAACAACTCTCCTCTTTTAAAACCTTACAGCATTTAGTTCAATGGATAGTTACTAATAGCGATAGCAAAGGTAGCACTTCTTCCCTAATGGCAATTGAAGCAATGGATGATATTGCCATTAATGAGCATTTGAAGCGAATAAAATTTGAATTGGTAGATATCCACGCTGCATTACAGCATGATAACCCAACTTCATTTATGGGGCACAAGCTGGCTATTACAAGAGACGGGAGCTTAGGAGAGGTAATAAAAAAAGCGCTGGAAAAAGAAGGAGCTATTGTTGATGTTATTAATCAGGAAGCAAATTTAGAGGCTTATGATGGATTAATTATTTTAGATATGGTTGCATCTAATCATCGTCTGAGTATTATCGAAGCTGTCCAAATGGTAAAATCCTTAGATATGCAGCGGGTGAAATGGGTGTATGTGCTGTCAGACCATTCTGCTCATGTTGATAAAAATGATGATCCAAAATTTTTAAGAAGCTATCAAGGATATACGGGATTCATTAAAAGCTTGGATAAAGAATATGAACATACAAAGTGTAGAACCGTTCATTTTATGAATGAATTAGATGAAATAAAAATTTCAGATTTATTACGCAAAGAAATGCTTTGCAACGATGAGCCATCCGTTATTTATTATAAAAACGAGCAACGGCATACTATTCAAGAAGCCCATCATCCATTACTTACTGAAAATCAAGAAGCTTTAATGCTTGACAAAGAAGCAGTAATCTTGGTATTGGGTGGTGCTCAAGGGATAACCTCTGCTCTCACCACGCATTTATCAAAAGAATATCCTTGTCATTATGTATTAGTTGGTAGGTCCGTTTATCCAGATGTAAAGGGCATACCACCAGATGTAAAAACCAAAGAAGATATTAGAAAGTTTCTCATTAGTCAAGCATACTCTAAATCGCCAGCTGAAATTGAACAAAAGACATCTCAACTTTACAAGGCAATGCAAATTGTTTCCACAATGGAAACCATTAAATCGCAAGGTGCACGGGTAAGTTATCATACCGTCGATGTGAGAGATGAAGAAAAACTTATTCAACTTATACAAACATTATACGCTAAATATGGGCGAATAGATGGCGTCATTCATGGTGCAGGTATTTTAGAAGACAAATTATTCCAAAATAAAACACCTGACTCTTTTGAACGCGTATTTTCTACAAAAGTTACGCCACTTCGCGTCTTAGCTGAACATTTAAAGGTTGATACCAAATTCATTGTCTTCTTTTCGAGTATCGCATCTGTTTACGGTAACCGCGGTCAAACTGACTATGCAGCGGCAAACAGTGTATTAGATCATTATGCCGAAGTGTTAAGAAAAAAGATGAAAGGAAGGGTAACCGCTATCAATTGGGGGCCTTGGAAAGGTGCAGGTATGGTCTCTGCAAGTCTAGAAAAAGAATATGAACGAAGAGGAATATCCTTAATTCCTTTAGAAAGTGGAAAAGAAACTTTTGCCAATGAAATTAAGTATGGGAACGAAAGCAGAGTTTTAATTATGGCTTAATTCAGAAAAGAACAGACAATGACGAAGGACATAGCAATTATTGGAATGTCGGCCATATTTCCTGGAGCTCCAAATGTACAAACCTACTGGGAAAACATACTTAATAAAATAGATGCTGTTAAAGAAGTACCGGCTAACAGGATTGATAGCCGGTATTTTGGGGCCCATATAGCTACCGTAGATAGATTTTATTGCGATAAAGGTGGCTTTATTGATGATTATGCGCGCTTTGATCCAGTTGCTTTTGGCATTTTGCCATTAGCAGTTGAAGGTATGGAACCGGATCAATTGCTTACTTTACAGTTAGCCCATCAAGCTTTGGAAGATGCAGGTGTTTGGAATAAAAGATATTCGCTTGATAATACTTCTATTATTATAGGAAAAGGCAATTATGTTGGTCCAGGAGCGACAAGAGCTGTGGAGGTTGTGCACGTATCTGAGCAAATGATAGAGGTGTTAAGAAATCTTATGCCTCACCTGAGTGAGGAAGAACTTGACAAGGTAAAAAAAGAGTTTCAATCGAAAAAGGGGCGCTTTACTCCAGACACAGCGATGGGGCTGATACCCAATTTAGTCGCATCATTGGTAGCTAACCGCCTGAATCTAGGTGGTGCAGCATATACTGTTGATGCCGCTTGTGCCAGCTCATTGTTAGCAATAGACCATGCGGTAAATGAATTGATCTCTGGTCGTGCGGACATGGCGATAGCTGGTGGTGTACACGTAGCTCAAAATGCAACCTTTTGGAGTATCTTCAATCAGTTAGGAGCGCTATCCAAAAAACAACAAAGCAGACCATTTGATGAGGAGGCTGATGGGTTAATCATTGGAGAGGGTTGCGGATTTGTGGTGCTAAAGACGCTGGAAAAAGCGCAGCAAGATCTCGACAGAATTTATTGTGTTATTAAGGGAGTAGGTATAAGCAGCGATGGTTCGGGTACAAGTGTCATGAGCCCATCAGTTAAAGGACAAGCTAAAGCAATTGAACAAGCATTAAGAAATGCTGAAATATCACCAAATGACGTGGGCTATATTGAAGCACATGGAACAGCCACACCGCTAGGTGACCGTACAGAATTAGAGACTTTAAAACAAGTCTTTGGAACATATCAGAGTGGGTTAAAAGCAAAAATAGGTAGTGTAAAATCAATGATAGGCCATACTATGCCTGCAGCGGGTGTTGCAGGTGTAATTAAAACGGCTCTTGCTCTTTACCATGATATATTACCTCCTACACTACATTGCGACTCACCCATCGAAACAATGATGAGTACGCGCTTCGAGCCCTCTCTTAAACCAATTGCATGGTCGGAAAGCGGATTACCCCTCGTGGCAGGTGTAAATGCGTTTGGCTTTGGAGGAATTAATGCACATATTGTGCTAAAGGCTTATCCACAGCAAACAAAAATTGCATCCAAGCCAGCAACAACTTCCGTACTACCTGAAGAAAAACTCCTTTTATTAGCACGCACTAACGTAGAAGAATTGGTAGCAGCTTTGAAAGTACAGGATACTACACTAGGTGAAGGAAGCCACAGGATTGCTATTTTTAACCCTACAGAAGATAGGATAAAAAAGGCAATAAATATTGTAAAAAAAGGCAAACCATGGCGTAATCGCCAAGATATTTGGTTTAGCAATGAGCCACTCTTGAGTGATAATGGAAAGATCGCATTTCTATTTCCTGGCCTTGATGGATTATCATCAGGTGAGACAGACAGTATTGTTCACTATTTTGGAATTGAAAAGGAATTTTTGCTAGACAACTCGATGGAGGAGGCAAACGTACTAGGCTCTGCTTTAAGTCAGCTACATAATAGTAGAGTAATAGATTTGGCGTTAAAAAAATTGGGAGTATTACCTGATTTAAATGCGGGACATAGTATGGGTGAATGGCTCGCGGGTATGTCGGCGGGGCTCGTAACCACAGAATCAGTCAAAACACTAGTCGAAAATTTAGATCCTCGATCTTTTGAAATATCTGACGCACAATTTATTGCAGTGGGTTGTAGTTATGAACGAATCAGTAACCTGCTAAGCGTGATACCGAATCTCTACCTAGCCAATGATAACTGTCCTCAACAAGTTATTTTATGCGGGAGTCATGTAGCAATACAAGAGCTTACGCATCAGCTTAAACAAGACCAAATCTTTCATCAGGTCCTTCCATTTCAATCAGGGTTCCACACACCATTTATTAAGGATAAGGTTCCACAGTTACTTTTGGGAATAAATGAAATTGAATTTTTAAAAAATAAAGTACCAATATGGTCTGCTACCACTTTATCTCCTTATCCAACAAATGTGGACGAAATCCGTGCACTCACCGTTGAGCACCTAATACAGCCTGTTAGATTTAGAGAACTTATTGAAAAGTTACACCAGGAGGAAGACGTTAAAATTTTCTTGCAGATTGGATCAGGAGGAGTGACTGGTTTTGTAGACGATATTTTAAAAGGTAAAGCATATAATGCATTTGCGGCTAATTCTCCTCATAGAAATGGTTTGGCGCAATTAAAAAGGGTGCTTGCTTTATTGTATGTTGAAGGCAAAGAAGTAGATCTGGATTTCTTAGGAGTATCTAAAAAGCAAAAACTGGACTCCAGTATACAGCTCCAATTGGGTTCTTCACTCGTAACCGATTGGAAATTTTCACTCCCCCTTTTAGCACATCAACCTGAAAAGAAACAGAACAGAAGTAGTTTACTGTCTGCTGAACAGGTGAAAAATCCTTTGGCGAAAGCGGTAGTTGAAAATATGGAAGAAGCCATTGGAATGTATTCAGAGCTTATCACTATTTTAGAAGAGAGCGCTGTTCAATCAGGTAATTCTATACATAAAGAATATCGAGACACGCAGAAAGAGACGGTTATAATATCGTCTGAACCGCAAGTAATGTACGCCCCACTCTCTGTTTCTCTAGCAACACACCCCTACTTAATAGATCACGCATTAGTAAAACAAAAGAAAGGATGGCATTGCCCCGAGGATATGGATCCTGTTATTCCAATGACAATGATTTTTGAATTATTTGGAGAAATAGCTGAGTCATATGCTGAAGGAAAGATCTTAAATAAAATACAAGATATCAGAGTGTTCCAATGGATGAATGTAAGTAAGCCATTCAAAGAATCTGTAGAGGTGCGATGGATGGGTGCCGATAAACTCTCACTTAGTATCCAAAAATACGCTGAATTAATCGCTATTGTTGATGCAAATCGGAGTGTTGCTCCGCCTATCCAGCCCTTAGATATTGGAAAGCCACTAAACATTTCTATTGAAGCCAAAAGCATCTATGATCGCCATATGTTTCATGGACCTGCCTATCAAGGTATACGGTCTATATTAAGTATTTCTGATAAAGGAATAAGAGGAATGATTTCTGGGAATGGAGGAAAAGGTTCCTTACTGGATAATGCCGGACAATTATTTGGACTTTGGTTACAATTAACTTTGCCTATCAATCGTGTAGCATTTCCCGTTAAGATAGATGAAATTACTTTTTATCAAGATTTCCACGATCAAACTGGTGTCTTTGAATGCACCTGTATGCTAACGGATTTAAATAGTGAAACCGCTACTGCAAATTTTCTGCTGACTAGAAATGGAAAATTATGGGCCTCTATTCATGGATGGCAGAATATTCGTTTGGAATTTGACGAGCGTTTATGGCAAGTTTCTATGGCCCCAAAAAGTAATATTCTCTCGGATGAAATATCCCCAGGGGTATTTAAATTTCATAAAGCCTACCAGAAAGTTATCTCTTGGGATTTTATTGCTAAACGTTATTTACCACTTGACGATAGAAATTACTTACAGGAAATGCCGCTTAACAAAAGGAAAAAATGGCTAATAAGTCGCGTAGCAGTACGGGATGCCATTCGCTCTTTACTTCTAAAAGAAAAAAATGAAGCTCATTTTCCTATAGAATTTAATCTTGGAAAGTTGTCAAGTGGCCAACCAATAGTTAAAGGCGAAAATAAAGAAAATATTCATATTTCTATAGCCCATAAAAATGATGAGGCAGTTGGAATTGCAAGTATGGGCAAACCCGTTGGGATAGACATAGAAGAAATTAAAGAAAGAGGTAGTGGTTTCGATGAAATTGCGCTAACACATGCCGAGCAACTATTGCTAAAAGGCAGATTACATGATGAGTGGGTAACACGTTTTTGGGTAGCGAAAGAAGCGTACGGAAAATATTTAGGTAAAGGACTGCAAGGAAACCCAAAGAAATATCAGGTAAGCGCTGTAAATGGAAATGATCTATTAATAGAAGGCATTAAAATAAAAACTATTAAACATAACAATTATATTATAGGATGGACACTTTAGTAAATAACAGTAATGAAATTCAAAGTATATTTTTGACACTTAAACAATTCATTACGGAAATTATAGGGGAAGAATTTGTGGAAGAAATGGATATTACAATAGACAGTTCTTTTACAAAGGATTTAGAAATGGATAGTATTGAGATAGTTTCATTTTCTGAAAAGGTAAAAAACTACTTTGGCGAAGAAATAGATTTCACCGGTTGGCTTTCTAGCTTGGATCTTGATCAATTAATAGATTTGAATTTAAAAGACATTATACAATACATACTTTCGAATCAGAATAAATAAAATATTATACTAGTCCTTCTCGCAGAGCACTACTGACGAATCGAGATAAACTTTACTATAATATTCTCCATTTCAGTGAAGTTTATTTCGATTTTATCTTTCAGAAACATATGTAATATTATTTCCTTTTTTCGTTAAGACTAACTGCCACACATTGTTATACTTAGCTTTAAAAGATGCAGCACTAACACTAGCGATCCAAGGCTCAAACGGCACTATAAAAACGCTTGTCATTAACTGTAAATCATAGGGTCGGTCCCCACCTATCCTAACATCACTGGGTCTTAATAATTCCGTTAAAAAATCATTCATCATAATTGTAAAGTTTAAGCGATTTATGATTGCATCTTTACTATAGAAAAGGTTGTTAAATATATTCTAGTACAAAGATCTCAACAAATAGTTTAAAATATTTTTCATACTCAATTTGTTGGTTGAACTGAAAAATATTATTGATAATACATTGACAATAAGAAGGAATATTGCGGTTTTGAGTATATTTGCATACTCATGTTAAAAAGTAAGTCTTTCGTACTCATCACCCTCATGATGGCTACTTCCATGGCAGCAATAGACAGTAGTATCGTAAATGTTTCTTTACCCGTAATGAGGAGTGACTTTCAAGTAGAGTTAAATCAAATTGAGTGGGTAGTCACCGCCTATATGATTTCCTTTTCACTTTTCATTCCATTGACAAATTGGTTAAAAAAACGTTTTGGATACTATCACCTTTTTTTGGGAAGCATTTTAATATTTACAATTGGCTCTTTAATGTGTAGCATATCTCCTACACTTGACCTACTAGTCATTTCCAGAATTATACAGGCTATTGGCGGTGGAGCATTGTCTCCTACTTCGTTAGCTATATTAAGCGAAACCTATCCTAAAGAAGAACGTGGTACGGCCATTGGTTGGTGGGGAATGGGTAATGTTATGGGGCCAGCACTTGGTCCTACTTTAGGAGGAATACTTACCCATTTCCTTGGCTGGCAATCGATATTTTATATAAACATCCCCATAGGTATCCTTACAATTATATTTACAGTTAAATACCTAGGATTTCTTAAAAAGAAGTTTGATACGGCCAGTAAGTTTGACTTTAAAGGATTTGTTTATTTCTCCTTATTTATTATTGTATTGCAGTATACAATATCGATTATTAGTAAACAGGGATTCTTTTCGTTGTATTTTTTTATAGGATTGATCGTTTCTGTGCTAACGCTAACCCTATTTATAAGATCGTCAAAACGTCCACAATCGCTTTTAGATTTAAACGTTTTTAAAATATTCCAATTTAATATCGCGGCCGCAATAACAATTATTCGCTCATTGGCCTTGTATGGCGGCATGTTTTTTCTCCCTTTTCTGCTCCAAGGCTTACTTGGTTATTCTGAAATTGAGTCTGGTTTACTCATGTTGCCAAATGCCTTGATAATGCTTATAAGTAGACCCATATCTGGACGATTGGCCGATAAGGGACTAATAAGATACATTTCCATCACTGGAATTATAATAATTTCGTTTTCTTTTTTTCTATTTTCCCGCATTGACATTGGGGTATCTATTTGGTTTATCATTATTACAATGCTTTTTAGAGGTCTTGGGATGAGCTTATTAGTCGCACCGGTATCAACTGCGTTATTAAATGCAGTGACACCTTCACAAACACAAACAGCTACAGCCTTAAGTAGTCTTTTTTTGCAAGTAGGCGGTTCTATTGGTATTGCAATAAGTGCTGTTATTCATACTTTTATCTATGATCGTTATCTAGGCCAGGGGTATGAAATTAAAGTAGCAGAACATTTTGCATTACAAAACAGTTTTCTAATTACGGCGATTATTATCTTGTTAGCTGTCATTCCTGCCTTTAAGTTACCCCAACGTTCTAAAATTGCTTATCTACGGGAAAAACTTAAACATAGAATCGACAAAAAGAACATGGAAAACACTTTAGAAATATAAATGATGGACCTTTTATATAGGTATTTACCAGTCAGATCCTAAATAATCTTAGTCACTGCAATTCTTGAAAAAAAATATATATCTTGCACACGTAAAAATAACGGAGGTTTATACCAATTATAAATACTTCAGTATATTATACTTTTTATAGAACACACACGTTAACTTTGTTATAAAAAGAACACCTAACATAAATGAGTAAGAAAAAAAGCTTCAGCTGGTCTGAACAATGTGAACCGCACAAGCTACGCACAAAAGAAATAATCTCCCAGCATCCTGAGATACGCCAGTTAATCGGTAAGAATCCATATACTTTTCTTGTCATCTTGTTGTGCGTAGGTATACAGATTGGAATGTCTTGGATTTTGTACGATGAAAGTTGGTGGTTCATATTCCCTTGTGCATATTTAGTTGGAGCCTTTGCTTGCCATACTCTTTTTATTTGTATTCATGAATGTTCACATAACCTTATTTTTAAAAATCGTACATTAAATACTATCTCAGGAATAATTGCCAACCTGCCATTGGTATTTCCGAGTTCTGTATCCTTTCAAAAGTATCATTTAAAACATCATGCTTTTCAGGGAATAGAGGAGTTGGACGCAGATATGCCAAGCGAATGGGAGGCTCGATTGGTGAACAATTCATCTTTAGGAAAAGCACTATGGTTATTGTTTTATCCTATTGTTCAAGCATTAAGGCTCCACCGAATGAGCAAAGAAATCAAAATGTTTGATAAATGGCTTGTGGTAAATTATTTAGTCCAACTAGTATTCGTTGCTTTTATATTTTATTTTTTGAAATGGAAAGCTATTGTTTATTTGCTAGCTAGTTTTTTCTTTTCGGTAGGGCTACACCCGCTAGGTGCACGTTGGATACAAGAGCATTTTCTTACACATGATGAAGAACAGGAAACAAAAAGTTATTATGGCGTGCTGAATACAGTTAATTTAAATGTAGGCTATCATAATGAACATCATGATTTTCCATCCATTCCTTGGAATAATTTGCCAAAAATTAAGAAAATTGCTGGTCAACATTATACTTCTTTAGGTTATCATAGCTCATATACAAAATTACTCTTCAGATTTTTGTTTGACAGGAGATTATCGTTATATTCTCGTGTTGCCCGAAATAATCGTGGAAAAACTAAAATGTCTTAATTTATTTCTTTTAGCAAATACCGACAAATTCTTATTTAAGGCTATCTAAAACAGAAGATTAGGTTAATTGCACAATCGCCAAGAGAAGTTGATTGATTTTTTGATTTTCATATATGTGCCGAAATCTAATTGTTTACCAATATATGTGACACGAATATGGCTAAACTACATAGTCTGCCAATTCAGATTTTGCTTGCTAAAGACTTTTTAAGAATTGAGAGGCTTCGCACCGATTATCATTATCTATCAACTGTTCCCCATAGACATGATCATTATGAATTACTTTGGATAACTTCTGGCAAAGGATTTCATTATATTAATTTCAAACCTTACCCTTTTATACAAAACAGGGTTTATCTCTTACAGGAAGGTCAAATGCATCTCATTCCTGAATTTGAAAGAGATGGTTGGATAATTTTAATTAGCGAACACCTTATACATCAGTTTTTTGCTATGCACCCAACAGAGGAAGGTTCGGGCTTATTTGATCCTTTTGGTACCGATCCGTTCCTTGATTTAGACGACCATACTAGTTTATTTTTCAATAATTGCCTTTCTCTATTGCAAGCAGAATTGGCAAGCGGCTATCCAAGCAAAAATGTACTATTTCACTTATTAAGTATAATGCTTCTAAAGATTAACGGACAGCATTTAAAAGCATACGGAAAGGAACCTTTAATACAACGTGACAAGGAAGTTCTTCTAAAGCTTAGAAGACTTATTAATCAACATTATCGAAAGGAACATAATACAGATTTTTATGTACAAAAACTTGGAATAAACGTAAAAACAGTTAACCATATCTGCCAGAAATTAGTACAAAGAAGTGTTCACGATCTTATTCAAGATAAGCTTTTAACCGAAGCCAAAATGTTGTTATTAACCAGCGGTATAAATATGAAAGAAATTGCCTTTAAATTAGGTTTTAGTGATCCTGCCTATTTTGGCCGTTTTTTCAAAAAGCTTACTAAGCTTACGCCAGCGAACTATAGGTCTGATAATTCGTAATAATACCATACTTTTCTTAAAAGTTCATATAACGGAAAGCCATACTGAGCTAATTTTGCTCAGCATGAACGAACAAAAAAAAACGTTATCTGCTGTGTTCATTGGAGTGTTAGCAGCTTTATTTTTATCATCAACCTTTACAATTAATAGCCTATTAGCGCATACAGGAGGGCACTGGGCATGGACCGCTTGCTTGAGAAGTTTATTTATGATTCCGATAATGTCATTTCCTCTTCTTCTGTCTAAAAAGCTATTTCCCTTAATAGCAGTACTCCTAAGATTTCCATCGATTTTTTTGAAATGGGGTATTTTTGGGTTTGGAGGATTATATACCTGTATTGCACTTGCCTCTCTATACCTCCCCGGTTGGTTAATTGCCGCTATTTTTCAAATTAATATTCTAGCTGGCATATTAATTGCTCCTTTCATTTATAATGATCACCGGAAGAAAATACCCCTGAAAGCCCTGCTCTTATCATTATTCATTGTACTAGGTGTATTTGTGATGCAACTAGACAGATTAACACATCTCCAAAATATTCACTCGCTTTATTTCAGTTTCTTACTAATAATTATTGGAGCCTTTGCCTGGCCTTTGGCAAATCGAAAGCTATTAATTGATTTGGAAGAAAAAGGGTATAATCTAAATGCAATGCAGCGGGTAATGGGACTTACACTGGGTTCGTTACCCTTACTGCTTTTGCTAGTATTCTATGCGTACTCTCAATCAGGCAGTGCTCCAATTAGTCAAATACAAGCCTCACTTTATTCCGCGATCTTTTCAGGTTTTTTTGGTGGGGTGTGCTTTTATCAAGCTACACAAATGGTCAAACATAACCCAATAGCACTTGCGACCGTAGAAGCCACTCAAGTATTTGAAATATTCTTCGCGCTAATTGGTGAAATGATCTTGATAAATGCTCCAATGCCTAGTAAATACGCTCTTTGGGGTATGTTGCTAATAGGTACTGCAATGCTGGTGCAAATCTTGTTAGCAGTCCGTACATCGCGATCCTTAACTGCTACTATTAGATAGTCCTGTCATTTTTCTTAATTTTATTAAAGATAATTTTGTTCTCGGAATTATTTTGTAATTTTGAAATTCATCAGATGATATGACGAATATAATTTTTAAAAGATCATTGGCAGACGAGGTGGCCATAAAATTAACCGAAGAGATTACCTCTGGCCATTACAAGTTAAATGAAAAACTTCCTACTGAGCCCGCGCTTATGAAACGTTTTGGAGTGGGGCGGTCTACCATAAGAGAAGCGACAAAAATTCTCGCCAATCTCGGTTTATTGAGAATTCAACAAGGAGTAGGAACTTTTGTGGAAAGTGCCGAACCAGTAAAAGAACCTATAGATCAGCGATTGAAAAGGGCTAAGGTACAAGATCTTGATGAAGTGAGGCAACTGCTTGAAATGAAAATTGCTGAAAAAGCGGCTAAAAACCGTACTGCTGAAGACATCAAATCAATTGAATTTCATCTAGCTGAAAGAAAGAGAACTGCAGAACATGGTATGCTTAGTGAATGTATTGAAGCAGATATTAATTTTCATGTTGCAATAGCAGAAGCCTCTAAAAATGAAATTTTAGCTGATTTATACAAATCAGCCTCTGTACATTTGAAAAACTGGTTTTTACAAATACATACTGATACGAAACCTTTTTTGGACACCTATCATCTACATCATGAACTTCTCCAAAATATTGTCAAAGGTGACTCAAAAAAAGCCTGGGCAGTTGCAGCAAAAATTACTGGACATTTTTCAAAATAATTATAACATAAATCGTAAGCGCATTTGACAATTCAACTATGAAAACGTTAACGGAAGCACCTATTACTCCACCAACAAAAGAAATAGTAAATAAAACAGTTTTTTCGATTCTGTTTACTATAAGCTTTACACATTTACTTAACGATATGATCCAGTCAGTTATCCCTGCTGTTTATCCGTTGATCAAAACAAATTTTCATCTTTCATTCAGCCAAATTGGAATGATAACTTTCACCTTTCAATTAACGGCATCTCTGCTACAACCTTTCGTTGGCTTCTACACAGATCGTACGCCACGTCCCAATTCATTGGCAATAGGTATGGGTTTTACCTTATTAGGCTTGATATTGCTATCTTTTGCGACTAGCTTTTTAATGATTTTAGTTTCTGTTAGTTTGATTGGTATGGGCTCTTCTGTCTTTCATCCAGAATCGTCAAGAGTTGCGCATATGGCATCGGGGGGGCAAAAAGGATTAGCTCAATCCATTTTCCAACTTGGGGGGAACGCAGGCAGTGCTATAGGCCCTCTTTTAGCAGCTATTATAATTGTTCCGTATGGTCAAGCGAATATTATTTGGTTCGCTTTTGCAGCAATTTTAGCTATTGCAGTTTTATTCCGTATTGGAAAATGGTATCGAGAACATCTATATCTAAAGAATTTTAACAAAGTAAAATTATCATCTGATTTCTCTCCTAGCTTACCTAAAAAGAGAATAATATTTTCAATTTGTATTCTATTAGTACTTATTTTTTCAAAGTATTTTTATATGGCAAGTATGACGAGCTATTTTACTTTTTATTTAATAGAAAAATTTCAGGTTTCTGTACAGCAATCGCAGATTTATTTATTTGCATTTCTAGCAGCGGTTGCCGCAGGAACTATGATTGGTGGGCCGTTGGGAGATCGTTTTGGTCGTAAACATATTATTTGGGTTTCTATCTTAGGAGCTGCGCCCTTTACTTTACTGCTTCCATATACTAATTTGTTTTGGACTGGAGCTCTTTCAGTAATCATTGGATTAATAATATCTTCTGCTTTTTCAGCAATATTAGTATATGCAACTGATCTTATGCCAGGAAAAGTAGGTATGATTGCAGGATTATTTTTCGGCTTTGCCTTTGGGATGGGGGGTGTAGGTTCGGCTGTTTTAGGGAGGCTGGCTGATCATACTAGTATCGAATATGTATTTAAAATTTGTGCATATTTGCCTTTAATTGGAATTATTACGGGCCTGTTACCCAATATTGAAGGCAGAACTAGACGTAGTTAGTTTTTGACACCTTGTTTTCTTTTGCAACCGAAAACAAGGTGTCTTATTTTTATAACTATTTTTATTTTGTTTGAATATTGCAATCATATGTTTGAATATTACTTCCCTTTAGTCGTTTATCTCTTTATCTTTGATTGAATATTTGGTTTATGGAAAATACAGAGACATTAGAACAGTTTTACCAACACAAAATGAGTTGGTTGCCAAAAAACCTAAAGCAAGATATTGGACATGTGAATGTTTTTCGCTTAGAGGACTGTATGGGTGTTGGAAAAAGACCAGTCAAATATAGCAGGAGAGATTTTTACAAAATAGCTTTGACACGCGGTAAACACATTTACCACTATGCCGATAAAAGTTTAGAGGTTACTGGATCAACCTTAATATTCTTCAACCCATTAGTCCCTTATACTTACGAACAGCTATCTGAAGACGATCCGTCTGGCTACTTTTGCATCTTTAAAGAATCATTTTTTACGGAACGTATCAGAGGAGGAATAAAAGATCTACCAATGTTTGTTCCTACAAATAAGCCAAGCTACTCATTAAGTGTTGAACAGGACCATTCTGTTAGTCAAATTTTTGATAAAATGATAGCAGAAATAAATTCAGATTATGTTTTCAAATATGACTTGATTCGTAATTATATCATGGAAATGATACACTACGCAATGAAGATACATCCCACAGAAACATTATATACGCATACAGATGCCAATGCACGTATTACAGCTGTATTTACTGAACTATTAGAACGTCAATTTCCAATAGAATCGCCTACCCAACGATTTACTATGCGCTCTCCTCGAGATTTTGCAGATCAGCTTGCTGTCCATGTGAATCATTTAAATCGTGCTATTCGCTTAACGACGGGTAAAACTACTACTGACCACATTTTTGAAAGACTTGTTAGCGAAGCCAAAATATTACTTAAATATACAGATTGGAATGTAGCCGAAATAGGATACTCTTTAGGTTTTGAAGAGCCAGCTCATTTTAATCATTTCTTCAAGAAACAGACAGATCTAACACCGAGTTCTTTTAGAATTTAAATGGGCATCAACGCTTGTTTATGGTCTATTTTCTCGATAATACGAAGATTGGATTTCTTACTCACAATGAGTGGCGATGAAAATAGCATTAATGGACCGATTTAATTTGGTAATTTTTGCCGTTAAAAATAAAATGTTCTTTTGCTGCCCTTCCTATTAAATTTTTGCCAATCGGTGATTCGGGTGATATCACAAAATAGCTTTGTCCACGCACAACGAGCTCACCAATACTTATTGCAATAAAGAAACATCCATTGTTTGTTTCGATCAAATTACCAATTTGAATGGTTACGGTGGTTCTTTTTTCATTTATTTGATTGAGTATTTGTTGCATATGCTTAGCAGTATTCAAGAGTTGCTCATTTCTATTGATCTCCTGATTCATCATTTCTCTAGTAGTTTCATACTTATCTCCGGCACTACTTTTAGCATCGCTATTCGCTGCATCACGAGCAGAAGCTATTGCTTGTTTTGCCGTCTGCACTCTCTGCTCCACGTATTCTTTGCAAGCTAATAAAAGAGCCAACTTTTGATTTTGAAAATCTGTCATAGGACAAATTTATCATGAAAATAATGGAAATAAAACTTTTTATGTTCGTTCATGCGGGCTCGATAGTCCAATATTTACGATTGCTATACCTATATATTGCTTATTACGATAATAGTTTTTTTGTTCTTTTTATTATAATTCAAAAACAGAATGCCAGGAATATCGTTAATATAGTAATTTCGCCCAAATGAATAAGGAGAACATCTTTTCACTACTAAAAAACTGGTCTATGAAAACTTTAGGTGTTGCAGCAGTAATCCATGTGAAGAACATGAATCAATCTTTGCCTTATTACATAGACATTCTCGGATTTACTATAGACTTTCAATATGGTGAATATATAGGAATTAAGCATGGAGACGTTCTATTGCACTTAAGTAGCTCTTTAAACCCCGGAAGAAAGAAAGCGCCAGGATCTGGGCATGTTTGTATAGATTGTGATGAAGTCGACACCTATTATGCCCATATCCAAGAAAAAGGAGCAGATATTTCTGCACCTTTAGATAATAGACCTTATGGCATGCGTGATTTTGCTGTCGATGACCCAGACGGAAATACACTCGTTTTTGGTAAAAGCATTTACGTCTTATAAAACCACTATAGTTCTTTAAATAAAAGAATTGGAAAACTATATTTTTATTTTATATTCCTCAATTTTTCTGTATAGGGTGGCTAATCCTAATTCAAGCAAACGAGCAGTTTCCGTTTTGTTACCCTTCGTATAATTAAGCACGTGTTGGATATGTTTTTTTTCAATACTCCACATGGAAAAAGTTGACTGCAGTTCAGCATCAGGATATGAAACTGTTTGTATTTCATAAGGTAAAGAAGAAATATCTAATGTATCGTCATTAGACAGTATAACGCTTCTTTCAATTACATTTTTTAATTCTCTAATATTACCTTTCCAATAATGTTTTTCTAACGCCGCAATATATTTGGCATCAAGTTTCTGTATTTTCTTGTTAGTTTTTGCGGCAAATATGCTAGCAAAATTTTTAGCTAAAATGGATATGTCCGATTTCCGCTCTCTTAGTGGGGGCAGCAAAATCTGAAAAACAGAAAGCCTATAATATAAATCATTCCTAAAGCGATTTTCAGCAATTTCAGTGTCTAAATTACGATTAGTTGCAGCTATAACTCTTACGTTCACTTTAGTGGTCACAGTATCACCTACCTTTATAAATTCTCCGGATTCCAATACCCTTAAAAGCTTCGCTTGTAGTTCTGCTGCCATCTCCCCGATTTCATCTAAAAAGATTGTTCCACCATTAGCTTCTTCGAATAATCCTTTCTTATCTTTTAAAGCACCTGTAAATGCACCAGCCTTGTGTCCAAATAACTCACTCTCTAGCAACTCTCTTCCAAAGGCAGAACAATTGATGGCAACAAAATTTTTTCTATTTCTTTCACTTGCTTGGTGTATAGCTTGTGCGAATACCTCTTTACCAGTGCCGGTCTCCCCTAACAATAGTACTGTTGTATCAGTGACAGCTACTCTTTTTGCTAAATCAATAACTTGTAATATGTTTTCAGCATTACCCAATATACTGTCAAATGAATACTTCTTGCCTACACGTTCCTCTAATTGCTTCACTCGTCGCGATAATTCTACCTTTTCGAGTGCTCTATAGATGAGTGGTAAAATTTTGTTATTGTCATCGCCCTTGGTAATATAATCAAAGGCTCCGTTTTTAATGGCTTGCACACTATTTGGTATATTGCCATAAGCAGTAAGCAATATTACCTCTGCATTTGGTTGTATATCTTTTATTCTTGGTATAAAATCGACACCATTGCCATCCGGTAACTTTACATCGCAAATAATCACATCAACCTCTTGTTGCATTAATTTTTTCTCGGCCGACTTTAGGTTTTCCGATTGCATGACATGAAAACCTTCAAAGCCAATAATTTTAGCCATCAGATTTCTGAGCTTCTCCTCATCATCTATAAGTAAAATCTGTTGCACGCTTTATAAAATCTATGTGAAAATTAAATTATCTAATGAATGATAAAATAACGATTTACAATATCCATTAAGCTTATTAGGACTTTGCATATTATTGCAATTATTTGATTTTCAATTTATTCCACCAAACAGAAAGCTTATTATCATCGAGATTTTCCTTCTCTGATAAATCAATCGATTTATTAATCATGTATAAATTGTTCTCACGTAAGGTGTCAGGATCGGGAAATGGGGACGGGTAAGCTTTGGAAACCCTTATAGTGCCTTTTAGTGTTTCAATCGACTGCCCTTGGTCTTCATCGTAAGCAGTAACTCTAAAGGCAGAAGGTGTTAAAACTTGAATTTCCATCAAACTCGTAAATATATAAAGCGGAAGATTACCACCCTCTATATTAAAGAAAACATCCCCATTTAATTTAATTTTTTTTTGATCGTTGACTTGAGTATCAATAAGTAAACTCGAATTGTCTATATAAAACACTTTAGAGCTATCTGATAAAATATTTTCAATTTTAGAAGGGATAGGTATACTATCATTTAAAGAAAGTTTTTTTGAAATATCGGCCTCCTTTATATTATTGTTAGTTGTGCTGCTACCACAGCCAGAAAAAAAAAATATTAATGTATTTAATAAAATGGAAGCGAGAGATTTGCTAAACATCATTGTACTTTATCGATTAAAGACAAAGCTATGATTTTTTATTGTTTCACAATAGTTTTTGTATTATTGTTTATTTGGAACCGTCCATAAATAAATGGTGGAGCTCCCAACAGACATTTGTTTATCAGGTTTCCAGTCGCCCATATCAAATGAATGGGATACAATTCTTGTTCCCGGTTTTAAATTAAGTAGTTTTGGTTTAAGCTTTAAATTCACAGAAGGTAACAGATAGAGTGTGACAACGGTGGCTTTGGTAAAATCTGCATTAAAAAGATCGTCTTGTATAAAAGTAACCTGATCTTTTACTTTAGCTTTCTTTGCGTTTTTTTTTGCTTCTTCTATACGTTGAGGGTCAATATCTACTCCAACGCTTGTCGCTCCATATTTTTTTGCAGCGGTTACCACAATACGCCCATCTCCACAACCTAAATCGTAAAGTATATCGTTCTTATTTACCTGAGCCAAATTAAGCATTGCTTCTACAACCTGCTGGTCAGTAGGAACAAATGGCACATCTGTTTTAATAGGTTCTTGAGCAAAAGCTGCTTGAGAACTGCATATAAATGCAAATAACATTCCGATTATAATTTTCGCCCTTTTCATGTTTTCATATAACTAGCTGATAATCCAACATATCAGTAAAATAATTGTTTTATTTTTTTACTATTCCTTCATTTCGATTTATCATCTACGAATAAGACAAATAGCAAACCTACCATCAGCACACCAATACCTAGCAGTGCGCCCTTTCCAGTATATAGAACGCTGCTAAGTAATAGGAACCCGCTACTTAAACAGAAAACTAATGGCATAAACGGATAAAAGGGAACTTTAAATGGCCGATTTCTACTCGGATCCTTAACTCTCAAAATCAAAACAGCCAACCCTACTAATAAAAAGAAAAACCAAAAAACAGGCGCAGTATATTCCACAATGGTTTCGAAGCCATGTCTCGTAATGACACCGAGTGCGATAAGCATTAAGGAAATAATTGCTTGTAAAATGAGTGCATTTACAGGGGAAGACACCTTATTATTCCATTTACCGAGAGTAGCAAAATGGGAAAAGTCATTTCCGACGGCATAGTTAGATCTTGCTCCTGTTATTATCGTAGCGTTTGCTGATGTCAATGCAGAAATAGCAACAAGTAAACCGATAAATTTAACTGAAGCCCCACCCCAAGCTAGTTGAACCAAATCAGCAGCAACGGCCTTTGAATTGGCCACGCCTTGATGGCCTAGCGCATAAATATATGCGTAATTAACCAATATATATACAATGGTTATAATCAGGATACTTGCAATCATAGCGAACGCCATACTTCTGCTACCTGATTTCATTTCAGCTGAAACATAAGCAGCTTCGTTCCAGCCCCCATAGGTTAACAAGACAAAAACCATTGCCATGCCCCAATTACTCATGAACGAACTTGTATTTTCGTGTACATTTGGTGAAGGTGGGGCTTCGGTAGTAAAAAACAGACCAGCCACGATTACAAGCAATATACCAGTGACTTCCATCAAAGTGAATATCTTCTGGGTACCTGTTCCGATTTTTATACCAAGTATGTTCACAAATGTGAGCAAAACAATAATGCCCGAAGCATAGATTACTTCAGTATATGGTCCCAAAGTATAAATTTGTGAAGCATAATCACTAAATATAAATGCTAATAAAGCAATAGATCCGGTTTGGATAACTGTCATCCTAGCCCAAGCAAATAAAAAAGCTAATCGTTTGCCATACGCCCTATAGAGGAAGTGATAATCTCCTCCTGTATGCGGGTAAGCGGAGGTTAGCTCAGCATAGCTCAATGCTCCAGACAACGAAACTGCACCCCCTAATAGCCATGACAGTAGAAACATAGAGTCATTAGAGGTATTTGCTGCTACCAATGCTGGTGTTTTAAAAACACCGGCTCCAATTACAATTCCAACAATAATTGATATAGCATCTACCGATCCTAATATTTTTTTGGGTTCGCCAATGTTTTCATTAGTTGATTTTTTTACATCAATCACGCTAACATTAATTTTGGTTCATCATACTTAATATAAAACATAAATTAAGTACAAATGAGAACCATTAATTGTTTAAGCATCAATTTGATTAGTTAGCTCTAAAAAGACCTAACCGTAACAAGCTGAATTAACTGTTGATTGACGAATCAATTTCGTTCTACAGCATTGACATATTCTTCCAAAATAGTATTAATTTGTTTGACACTAACTAGCGTAAAATAAGCAGCCAATGAGCAGGCTAAAATCCCATTTATACAGGCCAGTAGCAAACCATTGAAAGTGCTCTCAGCTGGCAATAACCACTGTACCACCAGCATAATAATCAAAATAGCAAGAAATGTTTTTAAACCATTATAAACACCTTCACGCAAAAAAAAACGCATATTTACTTGCTCATCGTCCCATAATTTCCCTAGGTTGGCTGTGGTAAAAAATTCAGTGATTTTTTTCATAAAATCAACTGTAATGGCTAATGGTACAAATAATGCCATTGGTAATATAAATCTGGCAAAACAAAACTCCCCTTCAAATAACGAAACTGCTGTGGGGTTTTCAAAACTAAAATAGGGTATTATCCCATTAAATAACAGATTAGGAACCAAATACCAAAAAAGCTTCCTTTTGAGAAAGGCTTTTGCTGGTTTATAATCAGTAATAGTTTTAATCTGGTCTATCATTACGTACTAGTGCAATTTTAATTTTCTAATAGATCCTGATGTATGATTGACCTTAACGTCTCAAAAGTAGTTTTAATAAAAACGTTTGCTTCCTTTTCTGCCATTATTGCCTCATTAGACATAAATGTTAAGTCCAGAATACCTTTATAAGAACTAATCACAATTGTATTGGGGTTGCGCCATGGAAATGACACTGACGGACTATAAATAGATTGTACCTCAAACGTATTAAATGTTTCTTGTATAGCTAAACTGCCCATATTAGAAAATGTAAAATCATGTGTACCATCTTTCGTAAGAAGGTGGTTTATAAGCTTCGGAACTATTTTTTGAAATCCCTCGCTCATTTCTAGAATTTCAGCAATATTGATCTTTTTGATTCCACGGTTGATTTCTTCTTTCATTTTTTTAGCTGATGGCCAAATAGCATCTAAATTCCTTTTGTCTAAGTTCAATTCAATAATTGGAGCAAAAGCAAAAAGTTGATCTTCTTCTATGTCAGTTAAAAATTTTCGTATATCAATTGGACATATTAATTTCCCTTTAAATTTCTCAGGAAAGAGATTAAAGTACGTCTTTAGTAAAGATACACCCACTACCGTATACAATGAAGCACCTTGTGATTTACACAACCTAAGTATTTTTTTTGTCTCCCCAGCTTCTAAACGGTGATGTATCATGTAAGACAATTCCGGTTTTAATAATTTTTTTTGATTTACTTTGCTCGGTAACAAAATATTCGCCAGTCCCTTACCAACATAACCTTTAAGGGATAAATTCAATTTTTTCCAGCCAGAAAGTGCTATAGGAGAAGATAACTTTTCTATGAACGGCTGGCCTTCCAAATGGTGTTGTGGATCATCAATAAGTAAGAGTAATTCTCTTAAAAGAGTAGTCATGCTTGTTCCATCAGCAATGCAATGGGGGCAAACGAGTATAATTTCAGAAATCTCATCTCCTTTCACCCAAATAAGTCTTGCCAAAGGTCCGCTGACCACATCGAAAAATGATTGCCATTGCATTTTAGAAATAATCTGCCAGTACGCATCATCCTTTCTTTTATGTTCGATTATTGGAATAGGTTCAATCTCATTTTTAAGCATGAAATAGGGTTTCGTGTCCTGTTCGCAAACGATCGATCTTAAAAGAGGATGTTTTTTCTGAAGTTTTTCTAAGGCCGCACTAAGTATAGGTCGGGATAATTCTCCTCTAATGCTTACAGTAAATAAACAATTGACGGATTGATGTTTACCGACATACATTATTCGCTCACCAACAGAAAGTGCTCTTTGCTTCGTCATCGTTATTTATTTATCTGTTAGTAACTCGATTTTTTCATGCAAATAATCTATTAATTCTACTGCTTTATTTTGGGGAAGAAAGGCTTCATTCGACACAAACGAGAAGTCTAATTTGTCCCTAAAGGTCGAGCAAATTAGCGTGGATGGGTTTGCAAAAGGACCTATAACCATTGGGCTAAAAACAGTATCAATCTCAAACTTACCATATTTTTCCTTTAAGGGAATTTTTCCGATATTAGAAAACATCATATCATTACCAACTTTACCATAAGTAAGCATGTTTAACATATTTGGTAAGGCACTGTGCAACCGCTCAAATGTCATTAAAAATTCGTAGGGACGTAATTTTTTTGTTTGCCTGTCAACGGTTGTTTGCAATACGGTAGCTTCTTTCCAAAAATCTTGCTCTTTTTTGCCATCACGACTTAGTGTTAATACCAAGCCAAATGAAAATAGTTGATCATTGGTTATCTGTGTTGCAAATCTTCTAATATCAACCGGACAAGAAATTTTATTTTTTGCATGATTCCCTTGTACATGTTGATATGCCTTCAACATCAGAAGTCCCGTGGCCGTATTTACAGTGGTTGATGCTTCTTTGCATTTTTTTATCCATCTATCCGTCAATTCTAAAGGTAATTTTCTATGAATAATATAATCATCCAATCGCGATAGTCGTAATTTATTTTTTGAGATAAATGGTGCAGAAACGGTAAGGGCAGATTTTACAAGAGCTGCTAAGATAGTCGTTTTTAAGTGCACCTTCTTTTGCTTCAATATGTCTTTGGGTACAATATCCTTATAATCAAGTAGGCGATCGTGTCTTCCAATAGAAACCCCTGGTTCCTTTAATATTTCCAATAGTTCATGGAGCAAGAGCACTCCCCCACCACCATCGCAGATGCAGTGGTGAAAGGTGATAATTAAATCAAACATTCCCTCAGTATTCAAACAAACAGCTTGTATAAGTGGACCGTTTTCTAAATCAAAATGGTGTCTTAAGCCAAGTAGTGATTGCTCTTGCCATTCATGTTCATGTTTCCAAGGAAGGAAGCTCACCGGTATTGGCTTGATTTCTGTTGGTATAAAAAAATACGGCCTTTTCTCTTTTATATCAGCTATTGCTATTTGCAACTGCGGATGTTTCCTTTGGATCTTGCTAAATGCGTTTGAAAGTTCTATTGAATTTACTTGGCCTTTAATTCGTATGGAAAATACACCGTTAAAGGGTTGGCTGCCATCGCCAGCTAATGTCCGTTCTAAAAAAAGAAGGGGTCTCTCTTTTCGCTGCATTTTTTTCTATTATAATTACTCGTTAAACGGCAATTGCATTATGGGTCATTTCCTCCAATAATGACGCTGCTTTATCATTACCCCCAGCTTCTCTGAAGGTTTTGTTTACATAGGCCACACCTCTTTTATAAGTTGGTTGTTCAATTAGATCCCAAACTGTTTTCTTTAATTCATCCAAACGCATACGCTTATACCTTATTTTTCGACCACAACCTGACTTTTCAACTAAATCAGCCGTATGAAAATGATCATACGCAATGGGAGTTATAAGAAGCGGTAATTCGTTTAAAATTGCGTCATTAACTGTGTTAAAACCTCCGTGACATATTACAATATCCATCTTTTCCATCACCTTAGTTTGCGGTACAAAACCTTGGACTATAAAATTTGATGGCCAGCTCTCAATAATGGCTGGATCTGTTGCCGCAACAATTGTTAATGGTTCATCTTTAAAGGCCTCTATAAGCTTTTCAAAGAATTCCTTCCTAATATTTTCCAGTAAGGTGCCCAAGGATACAAATACTCTCGGGCGATTGCTATTTTCTAATTTCTGCCAATCAAAACCAACTTTATTTGGTCTACCTTTAACTGGGCCAACAAACTGCATATGAGATTCCGAATCTTTTATAGCTGCAAAATATTGAGAGGTGAAAACAATATTTAACTGCTTAGAATGAAAAATCAATTCGTTAGTATGTACATCTAAGTCCTTTTGTAAATTAAACATAAGTTGTTGCTGCCACTCCCAAATTTTTGGAGAATTAATTGCATTCGCACCAAGGTCGGGTGGTACGGGAGTGGTGGTGACGTAAGGAATTCCCTTTTTATATGCGCATATTCCTCCTACAAAGGTTATACAATCACTGATTATCAAATCTGGTTTAAAATCATCTATTACCGCATTTACACCGTCATGCATGATTTTACAAAACGGAATATAGGTCTCTTCCAATGCTAGTTTCCAGGTTTCAGCTCCAGAGAGTAAGGGGCCATTATCTTGTTTTTTCAGTATGTCGTCTATCTGCTTTTTATGATTATTCCAATAAGACGAAGGAACAACAAATTTTCCACCAGCCGGAACTTGATCCTCTTTTATCTTAAGCAAAGATACCCATTGCACCTCATGACCTCTTTCTAACAGAGTTGCTCCTACACTTAAAGTCGGACTAACATGCCCGAAAAAGGGGGGCACAACAAATAAAAATTTAGCCATTTTTTATAAATTATATTGTATTCTTGTTATTGTAAATATTATTAAGAGCCAAGTCTTCCAACAATCTTACAGCATAGCCAACGCCACCTGCTTGTTCAAATGAACGACGAAGCTTTTGAGCTGCCAATCGATAATTAGATTCAAATAAAACAGATTGTAAAGAACTTAAAAGATGGTGCGCTTTAAACCGTCTGTAATTCAATCGTAAGCCAGCTCCAGTGGCGACAACTCTTCCTGCAACATATGATTGATCATAAGCAATTGGAATAACAACCAACGGAATGCCGTTATTTAAAGTCTCACAAACGGTATTATGCCCACCGTGGCAAATAACAGCATCAAAAAACGGTAATAAATCCAATTGAGGAATTTTCTTTGATACCATAAAATTGGAAGGCCATTGATCAAATAGACTTGGATCGGAAACTACCACTACTCCTAAATCCTGGTTGCCGAATGCCTCTATAACTTTCGAGAAAAAGTCACGCTTAAAAGAATGATCGAAAGTTGTTCCTATAGAAACCAAAATTTTATGTGCATAAGGCATTGCGTGGAAATATTCCCAATTAAAGTCGAACGCAGTTGGGCGATTTAGCGTGGACAAACCAATAAATTTATAATTTCCATTGAGTTCCATTTCACCAAAAAAATCCAACGATGTGTAAACAAGGGTTAAATCGTTCGAACAGGCTACGGATGTTTCCATTGCTAGTCCTAACTCGTATTGAAGCTTTATAATTTGATTATCCTCCCAAGCTGATACACCTGGCAAATCTTGCTGCATTTTTATAGCAGCCGGTGCTGTCACTGATGTCGCATACTTTATTTGCTGCTGCTTAGCAACTATTGCTCCGCTAAAAAGCTGTTGGTCGTTAATAATGACATCGGGGTTAAAAGAACCAACACAACTGTTAATGTGCTCATACATATACCTATTTAGCGGTATTAACACCTCTTCATATAAAAATCTTACACTTTCTATTCCTGTTACATTCTTACTTGAAATTTGGTTCTGATAAGCTTCATGTTCATTTTTATTGACATCCAGTTCTTTATGCGTTATACAAAAAAACACACCGCCAACCGGAAGGAGCTTTTCCAAATTAGCGTCTACGCTGAGCCAAGCCACCTCATGCCCACCTAATAATAAAGCCTTTCCTAAACTTAATGTCGGGTTTACATGACCCGAAAGCGGGGGAACAACAAATAAAAACCTGCTCAAAACAATACTTTTTCTTTAGTTAAAAACTCAATTAATGTTTCGGCTACTATTTCTGGATGCTGTATGGGTAAATTATGATCACCTTCAAGTGTTTTTAATTGTGATTCAATAATTTTGGACGACAAAATTTCTCCCGATTCCAGACAATTAGATGCTAAACCATACAAGAGAAGTGTTTCATGATTAATTATATTAAACGGTGCATCTTCAAAAAAAGCCATTTCACATTCCATATCGTTCTTAATACTTGTGTTATTAAAAAGATACGTATACATACGATGATTTTTCTCTAGTTGTCGCCTCCCCATGTTAATCTTCGTCGTATCCGTAAAATTCTGAATATAGTTTTCGAGAAATTCTTTACTATACACATCAATTAAATCCATGGCTTTACGATCGCCAGGATTTGGGGCTTCAATTACACACAATTTTTCTATCCGCTCAGGACAGCTCATACAAGTATTTAACGAAACTAATCCACCAAAGCTATAGCCCACAAGATGCACTTTATCTAAGTTTAACTGATCCAGTAATTGAATTAAATCGTCTGTCATATGTGAAAATCGATACCCACTTTCCGCCCGGGCCGAAAGACCATGGCTTTTAAGATCATACATGACTACATGAAATCTTTTAGCTAAGATTGGTGCTATTTTAAAATAGTAAACAGAAAGGTTGCTAAACATGCCGTGTACCAGCACTAAAGTATCAGAAGCTCCTTTGTTTAATTCCTGGATATGTACACTTCTATTATGTATATCTATGTAGGGCATCGGCTATGTAATTATTAAAAATGTTTAACCGTTGACTAAAAAAAGTCATTGATCATCGAAAGGCTAAAATACGTTCTTTGATATTTTAAGACACGAAAGACAAGTAAAGCATTTTGTTCACTTTTTTTTACGCATCTAACCCTGTCCAATAATTAATACTGTAACAATTTTTTAAATTGTGCATCTTTGTTAAGAACAACATTTTAAAAACTATTAAAGGATGAATTTTTTAGGGAATATAATATGGTTAATTTTTGGTGGATTTCTTGCTGCTTTGGGTTATTTCATAGGAGGCCTTGTCTTGTGTGTAACTATTGTTGGAATTCCTTTTGGAATCCAATGTTTTAAGTTAGCGGGTCTCATGTTGTTTCCCTTTGGAAAAAGAGTTGTCAATACAGCCGGTGCATCGGGGTGCTTTAACTTGTTCGCTAATATTATCTGGATTTTCTGTGGAGGAATATATACAGCTTTGAATCATCTTTTTTGGGCAGTATTGCTCTCTATTACAATTGTAGGTATACCATTTGCTAAACAGCATCTCAAATTGCTCGAAATATCATTAATACCATTTGGTAAAAAAGTTATTGAGAACTGAGATAATACCTATCAAAAAACGTCTACTGTTAGGGATTCTTTAGGTATTGCGATTGACCAGGCAGTATAACAGCTCTTCTATAAACAATATCTAAATAAGTCAGTATTCTTCTTGAATAGCTATGTAGTTCATTTTTGTGGTGATTAATGCCATTACGCAGCATAACAAAAGTTAATAGCCAGCCACCTATTGCAATCGTTGATGGTATGAGTTTCATCCCGCCTAAATAAAAAACGTATGTGGTAAATACAAGTAAGAAAGACAAAAGCGCCAAAGACCAGTTTCTTATGAATTTTTTAGTAAAAGGTTCTATTGTGCATTTAATAGTTGTTCCATTATCTGCGGCTGAAAGTCTAAAATTCACGACCCCCTCCCCTCTGAAACTCTCAAATATAGAGGGATTTCTTTCCACTCTTATGCAATCTTGATGTATACTAAATTTTCCTTGATGGTCCTGCCCTACTTTCTCACATATACTATCAAAAACATCTTCCAAAGATAACTCTGTATATACCTCATAATAATACTGTAACTTGTTTAGATTTCTCACGGTCTAATTGTTGTAAATGTTCAATCGATAGGACAATAAAATTACGTTCTCACTATATATAGCTAATGTAAATAAGTAAATTTAATTTCACAAATTTTTAGAGAAAATATGTAAAATTACGTGCAACTCTGAAATATTCCTTGAAATATTTCACAAATCTAAAAAAGAATTTTTGGCCCTATAAGTCAATTAGGAATTCGGGAAAGAAAAGACTAATTACAAGTCTATCGAGCACTACTTTTTTTAAAACTACGAATCGCTAAGAATGCGCTAATAAGCATTAAAATAGCCGCAATATAATATGGTGCCGCTGGTAGGTATATAGGTGCTTTACCACTTGTAAAAAAATAAAAGATATAAGTCATGAACCATGGGCCAAAGATAGAACTGAGACTCATCAAACTTGTCAATCCACCCTGAAGTTCACCTTGTTCGTTTGCAGGCACTTCATTTGTCATCACTCCTTGGAGCGCGGGACCCGCAATACCCCCTAAAGAATAAGGAATCATATAGGCAAACATCATCCAACTTTGGTTGGCGAGTCCAAACAATAACATACCAATTGAATATAAAATGAGTCCAACCCATATACTTCTTTCTTGACCTATTTTAGGAATAACCACTCTAATTAAACCTCCCTGAACTAATGCTATTAACAAGCCTATAAATCCAAGCGAATAACCTACAAGATCTTCATCCCAATTAAATTTTTGCATTGTATAAAATGTCCATACACTCTGTACCGCGTGCCCTGCAAAATAAACAACAAATAAACATATAGCTAATCCTATTACTGCTGGATATTTTTTTAGTTGAACCAATGTGCCTAGCGGGTTAGAACGTTTCCAACTAAAGGGGCGTCTATGTTCCTTAGCCAAAGATTCTGGAAGAATGAAAAAACCATAGGCAGCATTTAAAAGAGCTAGTGCTGCTGCAGCATAAAAGGGATAATGGACATCCATTTTCCCTAAAACACCCCCTATCACAGGGCCAATAATAAACCCTAGTCCAAAAGCTACTCCTATCATTCCGAAATTCTGCGATCTCTTTTCTGGGCTGCTTACATCAGCTATGTAAGCAGAAGCAGTGGTAAAGCTAGCTCCAGTAATACCTGCAATAACCCGCCCAATAAATAACCATCCAATACTTGGCGCAAATGCTAAAAAAAGATAATCAATGCCAAACCCTAATAAAGAGAACAACAGTACAGGTCGGCGACCATATTTGTCACTTAAGTTACCCACTAAAGGAGAAAATAAGAACTGCATAACAGCATATGCAACAAGAAGTAAACCTGAGATTCTAGAAGCATCACTTATATTTCCATGAATCAGTCCTTCAATTAATTTAGGAAAGACCGGAATTATAATGGCCAGACCAATAACATCAATAAGTAAAGTGATAAAAATAAATCCTAATGCTGCCGGTTTTTTGCTGCTGTTCGTTTGATTCATATCTTAAAAAATCTATCTGCAAAGAAAGCATATAGATTTAATTTTTCTTAAAAAACAAAGAAATTTTGAACAATTAGAAGTCATGATTATTTAGGAAAGTCCAAAGGTCAATTGACTATCAAGTCCTCATTATCGTAAATAACGGCGAGACTAGCATATTTTGGCTTACCAAAAGACGATTCTTATTTAAAATTATTGGTAAATAACAAGTTATTTACCTCTTTCTAAACTTAAACGGATGCTCCCCTTGGTTCGAAAGAAAAGAGAAAACTTCTTCCTTAGAATAGACTATTTTTCCTTTTTTTGTGCCATAATTGATTGCAGCTGATGTTATGTGTGAGGGGTCAATATGACCGCCACAATTTTTTGGATAGTGCTCTTCAATACCTATCCATGGTTTATCTTTGTGAATATAATATCGTATAACAATATAATCGTAATTATTTGTTAATACGGGACCTTCAGAATCCTCAAAACCTAATTCTAAAAGATCATTTCTGTTAATCGTTGCCATAATACGCTCTATTAAATATCTCTCGCACAGTTGTATTATAATAACAGATTCATCTATATGTTTGTTCTGTCTAAACGATAAATAGCTTTACCAAGAATGCATTTTCAAAACAGATGTAATGTTTAAATACGGGATTCAAATCGTACCTATTCTGTACATGTAGCACTATCCGTACATTTATTGAATTATCTTTTGTAGATAAACGTTAGCACAAAAATTAAGATAATGGCCATCAGCGTATAATCCAATGCTATAAATAAAGCAGTTGACAGCTTTTCCATTAAATTAATATAATAAATTAGTAGTTCTCCTTGGAATATATTGCTGAAGGATCTTAGAATAAATTGTGTTTCCGCTGTTCTTTTTATCCTTTGCGAAACCTAATTTTTCCATGACACTAATCACGTGGTCGTTTATCGTATTTAATAAAATTTTCACTTCATAAATACCATAGTAATACCTAGCCATTTCAAGCATTTGATTAAACGCGTCGAGCATAAGCCCTTTATCTCTATATTCAGGCAGCAAAGTACCGCCAACATATATTTCTTTTCTATTCTGTCCGCCTTTATAGATTTCACATGCCCCAACTATTACGGTGGGGGCCGATTTTAATCTGATTGTATACATGCATTTAGAAAGCCACAACAATCTTCTTGTAAAGTCCTCAGGCGATTCGTCATTAGCATACAAGTCTTTACAATAAGTGCCATATTGTTCAGGATAATCAAGCAAATGACAAACTTCACGTGCATCACTTAGACATAGTTTTCTTAAAACTACACCTGCTTTCTTTTCATTTTCCATTAGATAAGAGTATATTATATATGTTAAGAATAAAATTCTCAAGACGTTTATAGCTATAAATTCTATAGTAGATGTTCCATATAGCCACTACAGCAAATTGTTCTAAAATTTTTAACCTGAAAAAAGTTAAATACTATTGCAATAAAGAATTCTTTTCTCCAATGATATGATAGTTGTCCATTATGGCACTGTAACTTGGGTAATTCTTATCTATTTTGGTAATAGGAAGTGTACCCACTTCTCGGAGAAATTTTTTTAAATGAGGAGAGCTGGCACTATTTAAATTCCTTAGATCCACATCATCATTTATTGCAACAGCCATTTCTAACTGATAACAAACTAAATAATACATAGCTTTAAATAAATTTTTCTTTCTTTAATACAACACTTGCCGATTTTATTTGTTTTGAATTATAAATTATCTCCAAATGCATAAACTTCAATATAGTATCTATATTCTTCTTTTTATTATATTAAGTGTCGCAATACTGTTCTTCTCTAGGAGCTTTTTAATACCCATCGCCTTAGCCGGAATTCTCGCTATGTTATTCATAGGTATTTCTAATAAATTAGAAAGTTTCGGCATAAGAAGAGTATTTTCCGCTCTAATCGCTATATTATTTTTTTTATTTGTAATAGCGTTTATCTTTACGTTACTCACTTGGCAACTAAGTGATCTTCCAGATAACATGGAAAATATGAAAGAGCGTTTACTATCTCTTGTAGAAGAGGTAAGAATCTGGTTAAATGAAAAAATAGGCATCAGCAATCAACAACAAGACGCTATCGTTAACCAACAAGGCGCTCAAAATGCTAAATCACAGGGCAATCTATTAGCAAACTTTGCCATTGGTATTCTTGATGTTGTAATTAACATTATTTTAGTCTTAGTTTACACGTATCTCTTTTTACTGTATCGATCACGAATTAAAAAATTTATTTTAAAGCTTGTATCTCCTAAAAATTACAATCAAGCAGAAGAAATTATTCAGCAATCAACAAAGGTATCACAACAATACCTCATTGGTTTGGCCACTATGATTTTGATGCTCTGGGTACTTTATGGCATTGGTTTCAGTTTAGTTGGTGTTGAAAGTGCGTTATTTTTTGCGATATTATGTGGGCTTTTAGAAATCATTCCATTTGTAGGAAATATTACCGGCACCTCTATTACGGTATTGGCAGTTATCGCGCAGAATGGTCAAAGCGAAAAAATATTAGGTGTTATTGTTGTGTACCTCATTATACAATTTTTTCAAACATATATTTTAGAACCATTGGTAGTCGGTAATCAAGTAAATATCAATCCGTTATTTACAATCTTGGTCCTAGTAGCCGGAGAATCAGTATGGGGGATTGCTGGAATGATTTTAGCCATCCCCTTATTAGGAATGGCTAAAATTATATGTGATCATGTTCCTTACTTACAACCTTATGGATACTTGATAGGTACTGATAGGAAGCCAGAAAAAGGGATTATTACGAAAATAAAGAAGATCAAAAACCGATTCATCAATAAAAGCACTTAAAGATAGACTAAACGAATTTTATATAAGGCAAAGCATATTGGTTTAAATAATTTATATCGTTTTGTTAGAAAGGTTTGATGAAGGAATAATCTCTTTTAAGAGAGGAATAATATTTGTAACAGTGTATAAAGCACCAATGATTGATTTCTATGCCCTTCGCAGCTATCATACTTTCCGGATTAATTGGTACAGCAGCAATGACAGGAATAATGTACATATGTTCTTTTATGAATGAAAAGACGATAAGAGTTCCAAAAATTCTTGGTACCATGTTATCTTTCAGCACTACTGCCCATGGCAAATTGTGCAACACCCCCCTTTGCATAAGTATAGGAATTGTATCTCATTACGCCATGGGAATTTTTTTTATGTTTTGCTACTATTTACTTTGGTATTTTAACTATGGTAAACCAGATATATTCTATGCGCTTGTTTTTGGTTTAGTTCATGGAGTGGTAGGGATAGGCATTTGGCGCATATTCTTTAATCTTCATCCAAACCCACCCTATATTCCTCTAACTAGTTATTCAATAGAGCTTTTGATAGGACATTTCGTTTTCGCCCTGACCGGCATTATCTCCTATAATTTAATAAATCAAGTTTTGAGAATAGGAGAAATACAACCGTAATTAATAATAATAACATATGGAGGGGGTATAAATCAATTAATTGGCCAGTCTTCGTTACAACCTAAGCAAAACTTTGCTATAAACAAGTACATAAGTAGGTGTCTGGCTGTATTCTTTTTTATATAGAATATCCTTTATTATATACAGTAATCAAAACTGTACCAAACCCATCACTGCGGGTTAAATCTCACGGTTTAATAGCATTGAAATATACTTAAATAAAATACGCTAAATTTAAACCTCTTCCCAAACGTGCTGAGTTTCGCTTTATTTTTTAGCATTCTATTTGCTTATATAAAAAAAACAAAAAACACTCCTATGTCAATAAATAAGTTTTTCGAAAAATTTTCTGATAAAATCACCAGTTGGACCGGAAGTTCAATGGCATTCGGTATTGCTTTGGGTGTAATCATTGTCTGGGGTATTTCAGGTCCTATTTTCGGTTATTCAGACACCTGGCAGCTAGTGATTAACACAGGTACTACTATTATCACTTTCTTAATGGTTTTTTTAATTCAGAAAACACAAAACAAAGACTCAAAAGCTATTCAACTGAAATTAAATGAACTCGTCGCAGCTAACAAAAAGGCAAGCAACCGAATGGTAGACGTTGAAGACTTTACAGAAGAAGAGCTGGATGTATTACATAAATTTTATCAAAAGCTTTCGGAGAAAGCAAAGGAGGAAGATGATATTCACAAATCGCATTCTATTGATAATGCTGAGGAATTGCAGAAAGCCAAACAAGCAAATAAATAGGAACACCCTCCAGCAAGTCGATTAATTTCAAGACACAAAAAGATCAAATCAATCGATTTGCTTGATTCCTAGATTTTTAATATTAGCTTTAATGACCTATTAGCTCTTTACGACAACACATAAAATGAGGAGATAAGAAAATCTATCATGCGAAAAATTGGGAGTAGGAAGCAATGTAAGTCCGCCCGCCATTTTCGAGAAGCAATTACCAAAAAAAATCAATTACTATAAATCGTAGTAATTCTTAGCAATTTCATTTAAAAAACGAGTTGGCTTGGTAAATACGGCGTCCCACGACGCTACATATGCTGGCATTGTTAAAAAAAGATATTCTTTTGCTCTGCTACATGCTACATAAAAAAGTCGTCTTTCCTCCTCCAGTTCTTGAAGAGATCCTAAAGATCTTACAGATGGTATAATTCCATCAAGCACAAATGGAATAAATACGGCATACCATTCTAGTCCTTTTGCTGAATGTATGGTGGAGATTGTTAAAGGCTTTTCGTCGCCTTCGTTGAAAGGAACTGATTTATCTTGGTAACGGTTAGCAGGCGGTTCAAGCGTAAAATCAGTTAAAAATTTTTCTAAATCTTCATACTTACTAGCTATCTCTGCGAAAATTTCTAAATCCATTTTCCGCGCTTGAAAGTCATCCTCTATTTGTTGTAAAATTGGCTTATAAAACTCATAAATACGTGGAATTACCATCGAAGGAGATTCCACACTCTGCAATTCATTCAATAAAGTCATTAATGGTCTAAGGTTATCGATATGTTTTTTACTTTTAAAATTTTCAGGGTCAATATTACCTGCCTGCTCGTGGATGATGGTAATGATCTCTTTGGCTCGTACATCTCCTATCCCTTCCAAAAGCTTTAAAATTCTATGCCAGGCAACGGCATCCATGGGATTCATTAATATCTTTAAAAATGAAATCATATCTTTAACATGCCTACGTTCACTAAATTTTATGCCGCCTACAACGACAAAAGGAATGTTTCTTTTCATTAATTCAGCCTGTACAAAATTAGATTGCCATGAAGCTCTTGTAAGAACAGCGAAATCTTTATACGTTAAATAATTCTCTTTCATTGCCATAATGGTATCCACAATAAATTCGGCTTCTGTCTGCGTGTCTGTCAAGCGCTTTACAAGTGGTTTTTTCCCTTTTTTTATTCTTGAGAAAAGCCTTTTTTTAAATCCTACCCGAGCGTTTAAAGCAATATCATTTGTAAAGTCCAAAATAGGTTGATTGCTTCGATAGTTTTCTTCGATTTTCACCACTTTGCAATCTGGAAAAGATTGAGGAAAACGAAGTATATTTTCGAAGTTAGCCCCTCTAAAGGAATAAATGCTCTGGGCATCATCTCCAACTACCGTTACTTTCCCACTATCCGCTGTAATCAGCTCCACTATTTCTCGTTGTATAGTATTTGTATCCTGATATTCATCTACCAAGGTATAAGCTATCTGTTTCTGTAATGTCTTTCTGAAAACCTCATTTTCTCTTAGTTTATTACGTAGCATATCAATGAGATCATCATAGTCCATTAAGTTTGAACGCCGCTTGTAGGCAATTAATACTTTATTAATCTTCTCTATATCTTCTATATGCCGTTCATGATCAGAAAAATACTCCAAAATGGTATCTCTTATTCTAAGTTCCAAATTTTTAGATTTAGACAGAATTGTTTGTATTGTAGCAGATTTTGGAAAATGTTTACTTCCCTTTTTAGGAGTCAAATTTAATTCGGCTTTCAACAAACTGATGATATCAGTCACATCTTCACCATCAACAATTGTAAAGTTAGCAGGTAACCCTATTAATGCATGATATTTTCGAAGCGCGAAATTAGCAAAGGCATGAAAAGTACCACCTAAAACGCCAGTTATAGACTTAGATCTAAGTAATTGTTGTACACGGCTAAGCATTTCGTTAGCAGCTTTTCTCGTAAATGTAAGTAATAACAATTGGTTTGGCTCGTATCCTTGCTCGATAAGATAGCTTACTTTATAGGTAATAACCCTCGTTTTTCCGCTACCTGCCCCGGCAATGACTAACAAGGGGTGTTTCAGCATACGAACAGCTGCTAGTTGCTGACTATTTAACTCTTGTGCATAATTGATTTTGAATTTGCTAGCGTCAAAAGGTTGGTGGATATCCACCAAACGACTTTCAATACTGTCAGTAATTACTTTTAATTCTTTGAGATGATTGGAAAGTTCGTCATTAAAATCATCTTTATTTACTATTTCTTCAGCTAATAGTGATTCCAAGCTACGATATCCTTTATCAGAATGAGTGACAATATTGGTGTTTAATAACAAACCATCTAATAAATTATCAAAATTTAATGAAGATTCCTTATTCCAATCATGCTCATTTTTATGGCTATCTTTATTGTTCATAAACTCAAAACTAGTTATGGGATTACTCAAAAATACACTAATTTTTTTAGCATAACAAAAGTTTATAGGCAGATCTATTTAATTTAAATTATCAAAAGCCACTCTTCCCACCCGGCAGGCCTCGTAACTTCCTTACATAAAATTTCAGTGATAAGTTAACCTGTTATCATGCAATAACCTAAGCCATTTTCCTGGCAGTGGTCAACACCGTCTTCCATACATCTTAAAAAACGTTCCAATCGCTATATTTTATATTTTAACATCATTAGATAACACTTAACTCCGTTAAAAAAACAGAAAAGTCCCTTATGTGTTACAATATATAGAACCAACTAACAAATGATCTAATGGAAAATAATTCAAATAGTACAAAAGTGAAAGTCGAAACAGATTACAGCGCTCATGAAGAGAATCCAGGACCTGCGAAAAACGCAATTGAAGAAAAAAATGATAAGGGAGTTGGAAATACAATCAAGTGGGTCATATTAATTGCTGTGATAGCTTTAGCAATTATTTATTTCTTCTTTATTTGAACCATTTAAACTATCCTTTTCTAAAAATAATAAGTTAACAGACGGAAATAAATTGCTATTTAACAAAAAACTTTACCAATTAATCGTTTATACTAAAGCAGAAGAAAGATGCAACTTCTGATAAACTTTAGGAGTTCTTCCCGTTACTGATTTAAATATTTCATGAAAAGATGTATAATTGGTAAAACCGCTATCATAACATATCTGCTTTATAGTATCATGATTTTCAAGCAGTAATTTGCAAGCATATCCTATACGGATATTCTGCAAAAATTGCGTATAAGTTTTGCCCGTACGATGTTTGAAGTATCTGCAAAAGGAACTGGGAACTAAATCTGCAATAGTCGCAACATCCTCCAAGTTAATTTTGCTCTTAAAATGTTTAAGTGTATAGTTATATATATTATTGAGCCGATCCGTTTCTTCCACACTATGTTTATATTCAAAACCCACAGAAGATAACAAATGGTGAGATTTTATGGAGGCAATCATCTGTAAACATTCCAACAAATACATAACACGCTTAAAACCATCCGATTCATAAATACGGTTGATATGGTTGGCTATTTCTATCTCTTTAATAAGAATGCCCCGATCTGCCGTCGCCAATAAAGATCGTATAGATCTGAATTCAGGTAAGTTTAACCAACCTTCCCCCATGAAGTCCTTATTGAAATGAAGTACGGTTGAATAAGAATCTTCTTTACCGTTATCTTCAGAGTCTAGATCATATCTCCAGTAATGTGGCAAATTAGAACCAACAAGTACGATGTCTCCTGCGGCAAATCTTTTTATATTATCTCCTACAAATTGCGTTCCCCCACCTTTGTGAAAACAAATAAGTTCTACTTCTGTATGACAATGCCACCGATTATTAATATTAGGTATCTGTTCCTTTCTTATAGAAAAAGAATTTGTAGTAGTATGGGGAACAATTAGTTTTTGTGGCTTCATCGGTTTAGCATCTATTATTAAAGACAATTTTCATAAAAAAATATCACTATTCAAAATATATGTTAAAAACTCGTAAAAACTTGTAAAAATAGCTAATGGTAAATTCATAAAAATACAGGTTCTTTGTATAATTAATGATGATTCAAAATGAATAATAGAATTTTATGAATACGCTGATTTGCTCCACACCTTATACCTTTGAATATATACAAACGCCGATGCCTGTACTAACTACCGATAGCTCTATTCTGAAAATAGAAAAGGTAGGTATCTGTGGCACCGATATACATGCTTTTGAAGGCACACAACCTTATTTTAGTTATCCCCGTATTCTTGGTCATGAAATAGCTGCGGAAGTCTACGAGACACAATTAAATAGCGGATTCAGCAAAGGAGACAAGGTAACGCTTATCCCGTATCTACATTGTGGTGAATGCATAGCTTGCAGGAATGGTAAAACGAACTGTTGCGTGCATATGCAGGTGCTTGGAGTACATACAGATGGAGGAATGAGAACTTTTTTAAGTGTTCCTAATAAACATATTATTAAAGGAAACCAACTATCAAGCGATGAATTAGTTTTGGTAGAACCGCTTGCTATAGGTGCACATGGCGTAAGAAGAGCGAACATACTACCAGAATCATATGTTTTAGTTGTAGGAGCGGGTCCTATTGGTTTAGGGACCATGGAAATGGCAAGAATTGCTGGAGCGAAAGTAATTGCATTAGATATTAATCAGAATAGATTAGACTTTTGTCAAGATCGTATAGGTGTTTTTGCTACTATTAATGGAAGAAAAACAAATGTATTAGAAAAGCTACAAACGATAACAAACGGAGATATGCCGCTTACAGTATTCGATTGTACAGGAAATTTGCAATCTATCAATCATGCATTTCAATATGCTTCACATGGTGGAACTTATGTGCTTATCGGTCTTCAAAAAGGCGAAATAGCATTTAGTCATCCAGAATTTCATAAAAAAGAGCTAACGCTCATGAGTAGTAGAAATGCAACTAAAGAAGATTTCGAACATGTAATGAAAAGTATTGAACGGAAACAGATCAATCCAAAAAACTATATTACTCACCGTTTTGATTTTAACCAAGTAAAGGATGAATTTGAATCATGTCTAAATCCGCAAAATAATATCATAAAAGCGATCATTAATTTTTAAGACCGGGTCCAACTAAAAGGCAATACAAAAGCTAAGGCTGGGGAAGCCAATGTTTTTATCAGCGGTTATCGTGCCCTTGCCAAGACCGAGAATACATCATAGACCGGAATAAAATACAATATCAAGATCTTAATTCTGTTAGCAGCGTGAATAAAACAAGGAATTACCGGATTATTTGCATTAAACTGGCATACATATTGGTAGCATTAGCCGAATATTTTATATGTTTACAAAAAGTTTAATCCAAATGAATATTTCAAAAGCTTATTTATTAATTTTCGCGATGGCCGTTTCGACTGTGGCGATGCAAGCATGTAAATCTAAAAAGATGGCTGTTCAGCCAAGTGCGGATGTAGAAACCGTTAAAAAAGAACCCGTAGAAGAAAAGCAACCCGAAAAGCCGCCTGTTGAAGAAAAAGAAGAGGTTGCCCCAGTTGTTGAAAAACCTAATTACGATTTTAAAAATATACAGTTCGAATTTGATTCAGGTGTATTAAAAACCGATTCTTATAGTATATTAGATCAGATTGTAAGGGAAATGAAAAAGGACACTTCCGTTAAATTTATCATAAACGGTCACTCGTCTATTGAAGGGTCGGCAGAACATAATATGGCTCTTTCTGTAGATCGTGCAAATGCTGTAAAGTTGTACCTTGTTAATGCAGGTATTAGTCCCGACAACTTAACTAGTAAGGGATTTGGAGCAACTAAACCAACAACTACAAACGATACCGAGGAAGGACGGACTTTAAATCGTCGCGTTGAAATAGAAATTATGCAATAAAACAATTTGTCTCTTCATTTTTCGATACACTGATAAAATGAAGAGACAAATCTGCTAAGTTTGATGTTATATTAAGCAACTTGTAAGACCTTAAAATAAAACCTACTCCCCTGCCCAAGAGCACTTTCTACTCCAATCTCACCGCCTTGTGCTTCTATAAAATCCTTACTGATGGCTAAGCCAAGTCCTGTTCCTGATTTACTACTTCCCGGAATTTGGAAATATCTTTCAAATATGCGTTCTTGATAACGTTTGTCAATGCCCTGACCATAATCCCTTACTGAAAACACCAAATAATCATTATCTTTTGTTAAGGATAGGGATATTTCGCTTTGCTCGGGGGCATAGCGTATCGCATTACTCAAAAAGTTAGTTAGTACCCAAGCGGTCTTTTCCACATCAGTTTTAATTCGCGGTGAATCCTCGGTAGTGATAACTTTAATATGAATATTTTTTTGCCCGGCCGATATTTTTGTTGCTTCAATGGCATAGTTGATGATTTGCATAGGGTCACACGTTTGCAAGTTCAATTGAATATTTCCAGTTTCCACTTGCGACATGTTCAATAATTCCCCCGTAATCCGCAATAAACGGTCGCTATCTTCCTTTATACTTTCTAACAAATATTTCTGGTCATCATTTACTTGTCCGGTCTTTTCGTTATTAAGTAACTGCAAACTCATCTTTATAGAAGCAATTGGTGTTTTAAGTTCATGTGATACAGTTGCAATAAAATTCGTTTTCGCCAGATCTAATTCTCGGAAAGGGGTGATATTTTTAAGTAGGATAACGTAACCAATATGTTGCTTTATTAGCTCTCCAGCGGGAGTGATACTAATATCTAGTAGCTCTTTTTCAAAATAACTCTCTTTTCCATTCGCAAATATTTTGATAGGTTCGTGTACAATCTTTTTGGCCGACTGATTATTGATATCCTTAATCAATAATCTGGTAAGATCATTATATGAGGCAACATCTGTAATGAACTTACCAACTATTTTTTCTTTTTCTAAACCTAATACTTTTAACGCTTCGTCATTCGCAAATAATACTGTTAATTTTTCATCTAAACCAATCACAACATCCTGCATGTTATTTATCAACGTATCAATGCGCCTTTTCTCCATTAATATTTTAGATAAATTGCTACCTGCATATTCTTCCAATTTACTGGCCATGGTGTTAAAGGATCTCGCCAGTTCTCCAAATTCACTATGGCTTTCAAAATGTACGCGCTCTCTATAATTATGAGAGGCAATTTGCTTGATACTTGCCGTCAATTCGCCTATTGGATTTGCTATATTTCCTGGTAAATTAATCAGCAGTGTGAAAGCAATAATAAAGCAGGTGGCACCCGTAACACCAGCCCATACCATAGCTTTATCAGCAGTATCGGTTGCAATATTGCTTTTTCTAATAATTGCGTTCATATTTAAGCGCATAATTTCCATAATATCACTACGTATGAGCGGTAAAAGAATTTTGTCCTTTGGGCGTTTTTCAAATGCGTTAAAATGTTCACTTAATTGGACGGTTAAATCGCCCTCTCCTTCTTCCGTTAAATTTACTTGCTGTTTAGCAAGATTACTCTTGAAAATAGTCAAGGCATTTGACTGAGAGTCAAGCTCATCAAGGGCTCTTAGCATATTACCTGAATAAAGAAGTGTATTATAATTCGCTGCTAATATTTTTTTTGTATCTCTTTTTAAAGTGTGAATATACCATACGCTTAACCCAGAAAGCAATGTAATGAGTAGAAATAATACACCTATTCCCAACGTTAATTTTGTTTTAATATTCATGATAGAATAATCAAATCTATATTTTCTTTAGTTAACTGTTTTAATAAACGGTTAAATACTCCAGTTGCTAAAATGATACGAAATAAGTTCAATCGCGGTTTACCAATGCAGACAGTGGTAGCTTTGTATTTAACAGCCTGCTCAGAAATCATTATAGGAACATTCTTTGCCTGTACCTGTAGCACTGTACCGCCAAGCTCAGTCGCTAATTTAAAGTTGTTAATCAAGAACCTTTGTTTGTACAATGCTATTTTGTCGCTACTTTCTTGAGGAGTTTGTACATATAAAACGAACCATTTACCACTATAATAGCTCGCTAAGCGGGCGGTCTTTCGTATAACATCCTTTGCCTTATTTTCGTTAGAACTTATACAAGCAAGAAAACGCTCATGACGCATCCCAGCAGATTTTGACATAATGATATCAACTTTTCTTTCAACATGTGAAGCTACTTCCTTTAAAGCTAGTTCTCTTAACTGTAGAATATGTTCATTTTTGAAAAAATTCTCCAACGCCCCCTGTATTTTGTCGGCAGTATAAATTTTTCCCTCTTTCAGTCGTATAATTAGCTCTTCTGCAGTTAAATCAATATTAACCACTTCATCAGCCATACCAATAACTCTGTCAGGTACGCGTTCTCTTACCGTTATGCCGGTTATATTATTAATCTCATCATAAAGACTTTCAATATGTTGAATATTAACCGCACTTATAACATTGATCCCTGCTTCCAGGATCTCAACAACATCTTGCCAACGTTTTTCGTTCTTACTTCCTTCAATATTCGTATGTGCTAACTCATCTACGATAACTACTTCCGGGTGCTGGTTGATTACTGCTTGTACATCTAGTTCTTCTAGTTCCTTCCCCTTATAGAAAATTTTTCTGCGTAAAATTATTGGCAGTCCTTCCAATAAGGCCTCTGTCTCTTTTCTATTATGCGTTTCTATGTAGGCAATCTTAACATCAATTCCGTTTTTTAAAAGCGTATGTGCCTCTTGTAGCATCCGGAAACTTTTGCCAACACCGGCACTCATACCAATATAAATTTTAAATTTCCCTCGTCTAGATTGCTGAACTAAATGAAGAAAATGTTGCGTATTATAGTCTTTATCTTCCATAATTTATACGGCTTCCAAAACCAACTGTTGGTGCAATAATCTGGCTATTATCCCGATCAGTAAAGATATATTCTTTACGTTGCAAATCTATAATCTTTACGCACGACAAACATCTTGCAGTTGATACCATTTTGATTATTTACGAAATACAATTTCATCTATCAATTCCTTTTTGCGATACATTATTGATAACGAATGAAGTGCCAAAGAAAAATTATTTCACACAATTAATTGATTAATAACACTTTAACCAGACACTTTCAATAACAGAATGCGATGCCTTTTTACCATAATGAGAAGTTTTTATCAAAATGATAAAATAACATTAAATTGCGAAACCAGAAGGTTTCGTTACATTTGTAACCATATAGTTTCAGATAGTTAATAATTTAATAAAGAATCTTGTTATGAGCAACAACATCACACCTTTCTTAATGTTCGAAGGGAAAGCAGAGGAAGCAATGAACCTTTATATCTCTTTATTTAGCCATAGCTCCGTTATAAAGCTAGAAAGATATGGCGTTAATGACGGAGAGATGGCAGGAAAAATCAAAATTGCTTATTTCGAACTAAATGGCCGAGAATATATGGCTATTGACAGTAACGTAAAACATGCATTCACCTTTACGCCCTCTTTCTCCTTATTTGTGGAGTGTGAAACGGAAAAAGAACTAACGCATTTCTTTAATAGTCTAACTAAGGAAGGAGAAGTGCTGATGCCACTTGATCATTACGGTTTTAGTAAGAAATTTGCTTGGGTTAACGATCAATTCGGCATTAGCTGGCAATTAAATTTATCATAAAATAATAGTACTATGAGTTTACAACCATTAATAATCGAAAAGACGTATCAAACGTCCTTAGAAAGTGTATGGAAAGCGCTTACTGACAAAGATCAGATGAAAGAATGGTACTTTGAGTTGCAAGAATTTAAACCTGAAGTGGGTTTTGAATTTCAGTTCTACGGAGGAAGCGACGATAGGAAATTTTTACATATGTGTACGATAACGGAGGTTGAATTTCTTGCGAAGTTATCATATACATGGCGGTACAAAGATTATCCGGGTCAATCGATCGTCACGTTCGAACTCTTCAAGGAGTCGAAAAATAAAACTAGGCTAAAGCTAACCCATACTGGCTTGGAAAGTTTCCCTCAAGACATAGAGAATTTTGCTATCGACAATTTTAGGACTGGTTGGAATTTTATTTTGGGAGAATCCCTTCCAAATTATGTTGAAACGGCAACGGTCTCTAAATCCATTTCCATAAAAGCATCGGCACAATCGGTATGGAACATTTTATTGCATCCCAACAATCAATGGGGACAGGCATTCGGAGAAGGAGCATTTATAGAAACAGATTGGCAGAAAGGGAGTCCAGTTATCTGGAAAGATATTGAAGGTAATATCGGTGCTAATGGAATCGTAATGGTAAATAATATTAATGACTACTTACAAGTTGGGTTTTACGATGAAGTTAATCCACCACAAGGCACACCACTAGGAAGTTATGTTGAGAAATTTAAAATCACCGAAAATGAAGCTAATGAATGTATACTTCATATAGAGGCTGGCTTATTGTCTAAGAAGGATGTTTCCTTTCATAGTCAAATGTGGGATAAAGCATTAGAAATTATGAAGACGCTCTCTGAAAAAAAATAAAATTACTTTTAAATACATTCTTGTGTAAGGTGCCTCGATGGCACCTTTAATTTTATAATATCTGTTGCCAATCAGATTCACCATAATTAAAAAAACTTCTCGAAGGATATTGTCAGCCATTGCATTAAAAAAAAGAAATATTTTTTTGCAACGTTTTACAGTTTAAAGCGTCTATCCTATTAATAAGCGAACTAAATTGCCGTTTATTTAAATATAATTAATTCAGGATGCAGTTTTTATTCGTTAAAAAATATTTAAATGTTTTTCACCTAAATCTCATCTTACTCAAGTAGAACACGAGCTACTTTTAACTAAATCAAAAACAACAAAAACTTTATATGATCCACGTATTTTTACCTAAACCCACAACAAATTTAAAATGCTTTACATACAGCTGCGCGCTTGCTATCATTTTAATGACGAGTTTCAGCTATAAAAGAACTTTCGCTCAGGAAAATCATATCATCAACGGTCAAGTAAAAGATGAAACTAACGCACCGATAGATCTAGCGACCATTTCTCTCCTTAATCCTAAAGATTCCTCCTATATCCGCTCGGTATTTTCCAATGAGAAAGGGGTGTATGCGTTAAAATCCATACCACAAGGTAAGTATATTTTAGCTGCGACTATGATAGGCTACAGAAAAACCTATGTGAAAGTAGAAGTAAACCAAGAACAAAATATAAATGCTTCCGATTTAGTACTTCCACTTGAAGCGAAAGCACTGGGAGAAGTCACCATAACAGCCAAAACCCCACCTGTGGAGAGAAAAGACGGTGCATTAGTGGTAAACGTTGAAAATTCAGCATTGGCAGCGGGGAATACAGCTATGGACATATTACAACGTTCGCCTGGCGTCAGCGTCGATAAGGATGGAAACATAAGTTTGATGGGAAAACAAGGCGTAACAGTTATGTTAGATGGAAAACAAACCTACTTATCTGCAGAACAATTGGCTAATATGTTACGTGCAATGGATGGCAATAATATACAATCTATTGAATTAAACACAAATCCTTCAGCTAAATACGATGCGGCAGGCACTGCTGGTATCATTAATATCAAGTTAAAAAAGAACAAATTAGAAGGCACAAATGGAACACTTAGTTTAAGTGCAGGATACGGTAAAACGCATAAGTCTAACAATTCTTTACAAATCAATCATAAAGTAGGAAAAGTCAACTTGTTTGGTAATTACAGCTATGTTAATAATGGCTTTAATAGTGGTTTAGAGCTTTATCGGACCATTGGTCAAGGTGAAGATGCTAAAGTTTTTGATCAATATGCCCAATTTGAAAACAGGCGTGCAAGCAGTAATGCGCGGTTGGGCATTGATTATCAAACAAGTGATAGAAATACCCTCAGCGCATTGTTCTCTGGCTTTTTCATGAATGGGAAAGACGAATCAAACAGTAACAACTATATCTCAGATATCGGCTCATCGCTTGATTCTACATTAACAACATTGAATAGAGGAAATAATAAATATAATAGTTTAACATTTAACATCAATAATACTTTCAATATAGATACCTTAGGAAAGAAGCTTGTGATAGAAGCAGATATATCTCGTTTTAATGATAAAACGAAAAACTTTTACGATAATTTTTTTTACAACCCTTCCGGCGGTTATATTCGTGATCCAGAATTTATCTTAAATGATATGCCTTCCACCATTAATATTCAAACAGCTAAAGCTGATTATACACATCCTTTTAGTAAAAAAAACAAGTTGGAAGTTGGCGCAAAATACGGCAATGTAAAAAGTGATAATAACATGGGTTTTCTTAATCTTATTGATGGAAATTGGCAAAACAACGAGGGGCGTTCCAATCATTTTGTATATACCGAACGTGTCACAGCTGCATATGCAATATTTAGTCAACAATTGAATAAAACAGAAGTTAAAACAGGTTTACGTATGGAACATACCTACTCGGATGGTAATTCTATTACAATGAACGTTCGAAATAAACGCGACTATCTCAATTTTTTTCCCAACATAAGTATCAATCAAGAACTATCTAATAAACATAGTTTAGGTATTTCTTATAGTAGACGTATTAATCGACCAAATTATAGTAATTTAAATCCATTTCTATATTATGTAGATCCTTATAGTTATCAGCAAGGGAATCCATTTTTGAATCCTTCTTTTACCAATTCGTATGAGCTAACCTACACGTTATTGAAAAAGTACAATGTTACAGCGGGCTACCAAAAAACAAAAGATATGGTAGGAGAAATCATGTATCAGAATGACGAAACAAATGTATTGTACGTTACCAGAGAAAATATTGCTAGTGAGAACGTGTACTTTGTAAACATAAATGTGCCAATAGCAATTGGAGAGTTTTGGAGTAGTAATACAAACCTAAATGCATTGCATTTGGGATATAAAGCCGAAATTCCAACCGCTCCAATAGATTATGGCCAGTTTGGCTTACAGGCAAATAGTAACCATACATTTAATATTAGTAAAAGTCTACGCGTAGAGGCGACGGCACAATACCAATCCCCATTGAGGTGGAGTATTTACCAAATCGGTTCATATTGGGGCTTGGATCTTGGTGTAAATAAGTCTTTTTTGGATAAAAAAGCACAAATAAAATTAGCTATAACCGATATTTTTAGCACAATGCCAAATACTGTACGAACTAACTATGCCAACCTTAATGTACGAATTATAAATAATTATGAAAGTCGTGTAGCTCGTTTAACGTTCACTTACAACTTCGGAAACCAAAAGTTAAAAACATCACAACGTAACCTAGATAGTACCGAAAAAAACCGAGTGGGTAAATGATAAAACAATCCATTCATTTAGCTGACATTAATAAGGTGTCAGCTTTTTTTTAAAAAATAATTTGCGTAACCGAATGGTTTCTCATATATTTGAAACTAAATGGTTACTAATTAAAACAATATTGGAAACGAGAAGAGATGTATTTCAGGCAATAGCCGATCCTACTAGAAGGGCAATTATTCATTTGATTGCTCAACAACCACTTAATTTAAATGCCGTGGCTGATAATTTCGACATCAGTCGTCCAGCTGTTTCGAAACATATCCGAATTTTAACAGAATGCGGACTGATTATAATAAAAAAACAAGGACGAGAACGTTTTTGTAATGCTAATTTAAAATCGCTGCGTGAAGTAGCCGATTGGGTAGCACATTATCAATTATTTTGGACCGATCGTTTAAATGCATTAGAAGATCTATTAAAGAATGAATAAATATTATAAGCACCTTAAATTATGTATCAAATAACAACTATGAATTATATTAATTCATCTATTGAAACCGTTTATAAAAGTTTAACCAGTAATGAAGGGTTATCAGCAGTATGGACTACAGATTGCCAAGTTAAAAATAAGGTAGGTGAAACTTCTATTTTCGGTTTTGGCAATGAAGAACCTACCGTATTTAGAATTGTGGAATTAATTCCCAACAAGGAGATAACTTGGATCTGTACAGATTCTGATCCTGAATGGATCGGTACTCAAGTATCTTTTGAACTTAAATACCATAATGGAAAAACAGCAATAACACTTGTACATAGTGGATGGAAGAGTCCAAGTGAGTTTTTTTGTTGGTGTAGTTATAACTGGTCGTTCTTTCTCTACAGCTTAAAATTATTTTGTGAAGATGGCAAAGGAATTCCCTTTCAAGAACGTAGATTTTAACTAGTTAAAGATTATGAATAATCAAGGAGAAATTATTGCACCAGGCACATTGCGTTTTAAGCGATTATTACCTGGATCTATCGAAAAAGTGTGGTCATATTTAACCGATTCCGAAAAAAGAGGTAAATGGTTAGCAAAAGGCAGTATGGAATTATATGTTGGAGGTAAAGTGGAGTTACATTTTTTCCATGCAGATCTCTCACCCCATAAAGAAACACCCCCAGCTAAATACAAGTGCTATGAGACGGGAGATAGCATTTCTGGAGAGGTAATTGCCTGCTTCCCTCCTAGGCTGCTGAGCTTTACTTGGGGAGACCATTCTGAAGTGACCTTTGAATTAAGCGAACAGGAAAATAATTTAATACTTTTAATCCTGACTCACCGTAAGATAGAAGATAAAATAGATACGCGCATTAGTATTGCAAGCGGGTGGCACACGCATTTGGGAATTTTAGATGCTCATTTAAATGACCGCATACCCGATGGCTTTTGGGAAGTTCACAACAAAATGGAAAAGGAATATGGCACGCTATTTTCAAAATAATATTAGAAGCAAATAAAGCTTAAAGAATTAATATTTACTTTGGATTATTTGCATATTTTAGGATAGTATCACTATCTTTAGAACTTATAGCGGTAGGCACGTCGATATGGACACATCATACTGATCAAAAGGCAATAACTTATGAATAAACCACTTCTATTTATTCTTACCACATGTTTAGCAATAGGAATGTACTCCTGCCAACAGTCCGCTAATCAGAAGAAGAAACACAAAAAGCCTAATATCATATTCATTTTTTCTGACGATCATGCTTATCAGGCGATCGGTGCTTACGGCAATAAAATCGCAAAAACACCGAATATTGATCGTATAGCTCAAGAAGGAGCTATTTTTAAGAATTTTCTAGTAACAAATTCAATATGTGGTCCCAGTAGGGCAAGCTTACTTACAGGAAAATATAGTCATAAAAATGGCTATAAAGGAAACGAAGGCAAATTTGATGTTAATCAACAGCTTTTTACCCGGCTGTTAAAAGAGGGCGGTTATCAAACCGCTTGGATTGGCAAATGGCATCTTGGCACGCTTCCAGGCAATGCCTTTGATTACTGGAATATTCTTCCTGGCCAAGGGCATTACTATAACCCTGATTTCATCAATCAGGAGAATGATACAATACATATCGAAGGATATGTATCAAATATTATTACGGAGCTAGCCACCACATGGTTAGATAAACGTAAAGAAGGTGAGCCGTTCTTTTTGGTAGTAGGAGAAAAAGCCACGCACCGGGAATGGCTACCGGACTTACAAGACTTAGGTGCCTATGATGACAAAGACCTACCCATTCCTGAAACTTTTTATGATAAGTATGAAGGAAGACAGGCTGCCGCCGACCAAGATATGACCGTTGACAAAACGATGCGTTTGAAAGAGGACTTAAAGGTGCATGCCGATTATGAAAAAAATGGCATCTATAATCGTTTTACTCCAGAACAGAAAAAAGTATTCACCGACTATTACGAAAACAAAATCAGTAAAGATTTTGACAGTAAAAAACTAAGTGGCAAATCTCTTGTTGAATGGAAATATCAGCGTTACCTTAAAGATTATTTGGCAACCGCAAACGGATTGGATCGCAATATTGGCAAATTGCTGGATTATTTAGATCAAAATGGCTTAGCGGAAAATACTATTGTAATTTATGGCTCCGATCAGGGTTTTTATTTAGGCGAACATGGTTGGTTTGACAAACGTTTTATTTATGAAGAATCCTTACGTACGCCATTTGTGATTCGCTATCCGGGCGTTGTCCAAGCGGGTACAAATATCGATCAGCATGTCCTAAATATTGATTGGGCACCTACACTACTTGAAATCGCTGGAGTAAAAGTACCTGAAGATATTCAAGGAAAATCTTTTTTACCTGTTCTTAAAGCAAATGGTCAAAATGTAACTACTAGGAAAGCAAGTTATTATCATTATTACGAATTCCCACAACCTCATCATGTCTATCCACATTTTGGTTTACGTACAGAACGTTATAAGTTAATTCGATTTTACGGTGGTAAAGATTCCTGGGAGCTCTATGACCTTCAGCACGATCCACATGAACTTCATAATTTATATGGGCAAGATGCGTACAACACACTTACAGACGATCTTAAGAAGGAGCTTAACTTGCTAATAAAGCAATATCAGGATGAAGAAGCTGCGTCGGTTTTATCCAAACAAATTTAATTATTGATAATTGGTTATATCTTTAAAATAACAAAAGACATATTATCTCAGGCGTATAAAACATATGGAATCTTAAGACCTCTAAGGTTATGTTTCATTATTTAGTAAGATCTGCCAGATAATAATTTTGAATGCATATTCTAAATACCATTTTCCTTTAGGTGTTTTGGTAAATATTGTGCTTTTTTCTATCTTAGTTGTCAAATTCACCTCGATCATTTCATCGTTTAAGTATGAACTACTTTTATTTATTCACTACATTATTTTTTTTAATTATACAGACCGGTCAAGGACAAGAACTTTATCAACCTCGTAATATAAAAGCTGCCTTCGCACAAGGAACACGTGCTAAAAGCGGTGCTCCCGGCGAAAATTACTGGCAAAATCATGGAAAATATGATATGGATATTAAAGTCGACCCACAAAGTAAGTTAGTGAGTGGCAAAGAAGATATTTATTACAGCAATAATAGTCCAGATACACTGCACAAAATAGTCATTCGTTTTGTCAATAACCTTCATAAACCTGGCGCTATTCGATCGAGTAATGCTTCTGAAAATTTTTTAACTAGTGGATTAAATATCCTTCAACTCCGCATCGGAAACAACACATACCCTATTGATGCCAAATCTTGGGGAACAGAGGCAGAGATTACACTGAAACAACCTTTACTACCGAAAAGCCAAACCAAACTGTATATCGAGTGGGAATACCCGTTATCCAAAGAAAGTGGTCGCGAAGGACAAATAGATAGTACAACGTTTTTCGTGGCTTACTCCTATCCGCGCGTATCTGTCTACGACGACTATAATGGTTGGGATATATTGCCTCACAATGGACGGCAGGAGTTTTACAACGATTTTAACGATTATTCCTTCCGCGTATCAGTCCCTAAAAATTTTGTTGTTTGGGCTACTGGGGATTTCCTAAATCCAGAACAAGTATTAAAACCGGCAATCGTCAAACGTCTTAAGAAGTCCTATACAAGTAATAAACTAATTAAGATTGCCTCTACAGAAGAAATGAGGAAGAGGCAAGTGACACTCACAAAAGATTGGAATACTTGGGCATTTAATGTTAAAAACATACCTGACATCACGTTTGCAGTTAGTAACCATTATCAATGGGATGCCAGTAGCGTTGTGGTCGATAGTAAAACAAAACGACGAGCTAGTACGCAGGCAGCATATAGCAGCAATGCTAAAGATTTTGAGCATTCTGTTGAATGGAATAATTATGCGTTAGCTTGGTTTTCTAACAATTGGCCAGGCGTGCCCTACCCTTATACTAAAATGACTGCCGTTCAAGGCTTTGCCGATATGGAGTTCCCCATGATGGTAAATGACACACCTGTACCTAATGATTTCCGACTTGCTAGATTAATTCAAGATCATGAAGTAGCACATACTTATTTCCCTTTTTATATGGGTATTAATGAAACACGTTATGCATACATGGACGAAGGATGGGCGACCACTCTTGAATATTTAATTGGTATAGATGAATTCGGAAAAGAACAAGCAGATGACTTTTATAAAAAGTTTCGAATAAGTCCTTACATCACCAATTCATCCTCCGAAGAAGATCAACCCATCATTACCATGTCATCACAGGTATCAGGTTATGGCTATGGGCATAATGCGTACGGAAAACCATCTTTGGCCTACTTAGCGTTAAAAGATTTACTGGGTGATGAGCTATTCAAAAAAGCGCTGCATCACTATATGAACCTGTGGAATGGTAAACACCCTATTCCATGGGATTTTTTTAATGCTATCAATACCGGCGCGGGTCAAGATTTAAACTGGTTTTGGCAGAATTGGTTCTTTTCTAACCATTATATTGATCTCACCGTTACTAACGTAGAAAACGACAAGATAATCTTGCAAAATATAGGCGGTTTTGCTATTCCTTTTGATATTCATATTGAATATGAAGACGGAAATATGGGAAGCATTCACCAATCCCCTTCTATTTGGAAAACAGACATCCAAAAGGCTATAGTTTCTCTTAAAAATAAAAAACCGATCAAAACCTTAAAGGTCGACGGCAGACTCTTCATGGATGCAACACCGAATAACAATAGTTGGAGTAAAAAATAAAAGAATAAAAAAATGAAGAAGAATATCCTATTACTCCTTCTTTGGCTAGTAAATACTTGCCCTTTAATAGCTCAAGATCTTTACATACCCAGAAATATCAGAGCAGCAATAAATAAAAGATCACGAACAGAAAATGGCTTGCCAGGTCAACATTATTGGCAAAACCATGGAAAATATGATTTAAATATCCAATTGGATCCAAAAACAGGCATCATTCATGGAGAAGAAAAAATCATTTATTCTAATAACAGCCCTGACACACTAAACAAGTTGGTTTTCAATTTTGTAAATAATGTCCATAAGCAAGGGGCATTTAGAAATACAATTCCAGAGGAGGGGTTCATTACACGAGGACTTCAAATAAGAAAACTAGCAATTGATGGTGAGATTTACGATATAGACGGAAAAGAATGGGGTACCGTGGCTGCAATTCAACTAAAAAAGGCACTTCGTCCAGGTAGTAAAGTAGACGTTTTACTTCATTGGGATTATCCCTTATCAAAAAAAAGTGATCGAGAAGGTCGGATTGACAGCACCACCTTTTTTGTTGCATATGCTTACCCACGTATTGCGGTATACGATGATTATAATGGCTGGGATATGCTTCAACACAATGGTCAGGTGGAATTCTACAATGACTTCAATGATTATAACTTAAAGGTAACTGTACCCAACAATTATGTTGTTTGGGCTACCGGTGAATTTCAGAATCCAGATGAAGTATTGCAACCGCCCATTGTTGAACGCTTAAAGCAGTCGATGCAAAACGAACAAGTTATTAAGGTCGCTTCTAGAGAAGAAATGGCCGCTGGCAAAATCACCAAACAAAATAATTGGAATCAATGGAGGTTTACGGCGCAACACATTCCTGATGTAGCTTTTGCTGTAAGTAATCACTATGAATGGGATGCAAGTAGTACTATAGTGGACACTAAGACAGCAAGAAGAGCAAGTACACAGGCAGCTTATGGTCCCGATGCTGAAGATTACCCTAATTCTGTAAAATGGAATAACTATACTTTGAATTGGTACTCAACAGTATGGCCTGCTATTTCTTATCCTTATAGTAAAATGACTATATTTCAAGGTTTTTCAGCCATGGAATTCCCGATGATGGTTAATGACATCAGTATTCCTGATACATATAATGCCATGCGGGTACAGAATCATGAAATAGCACACACTTATTTTCCTTTTTATATGGGAATAAATGAAACCCGTTACGCTTTCATGGATGAGGGCTGGGCAACCATATCAGAATACATGATTGGCAAAAGTTTGTACGGAGAAGAGAAAGCCGACAGTATATTTAAAATCTATCGTGTTAAAGATTATATTAAAGATCCTTCTGCTGAACAAGATCAGTCTATCATTTCTCAATCTTCCCAAGTCTCTGGAAGTGCATATCGTACAAATGCCTACAGTAAATCTTCCTTAGCATTGCTAGCCTTACAGGATTTACTAGGTAAAGAAAAATTTAAAATCGCCTTTCAAAAATATGTAGAAATATGGAATGGTAAGCATCCCAATCCTTGGGATTACTTTTATTGTATCAATGCTGCAACGGAGCAATCATTAAACTGGTTCTGGAATAATTGGTATTTTAGTAATAACTATATAGACCTTAAAATTAAGGATATACAAGATAAAAGTGTGGTAATAGAGAATATAGGCGGATTTGCTATTCCCTTCGATTTAGTTATTCATTATGTGGATGGTTCTCAGAGCAGGCAACATCATTCTCCAAAAATTTGGCAGTCATCTCCAAACAACATTTCCCTTTCCATTGTTGGTGAAAAAAAAATGGCCACTGTAGAGCTTGATAACGGAATATTTATGGATGCAACTCCGGCAGATAATTTTCAACAGATCGAGGACGTGACAGCGACTAAACATTAGTCTAATATCGCTTAGTTTAACCATAAAAAGGGCTATAAAAATTGCTTTTATATGTTTCATTTAATTGGATATAAAAGCAATTTTATCTAAATTTGTGACTTCTAAAGAACAACATGATTTTTTTCTTTCAAACCCCTCAACGTAACATTTTTGCTTTACAAATAGAGCGACTATTAACCCCCGAAGAAATTGCTAAACTAAACTGGTTATTCGGAGGTTCATCATTACTCCAAGAAAGCATATTGACAAGCTTTTATATCGGCCCTCGTGCAACAATGGTTACTCCTTGGAGTACTAATGCCGTAGAAATCACGCAAAACATGGCAATTTCTGGTATTATAAGGATAGAAGAATTTCAACCAGTGGAATCAACTTTTGAAGCCTATGACCATATGCTTTTTCAAAAGTATCCAATACTAAATCAAGAAATATTCACCATAAATATTCAGCCTGACCCTATCTTAGAGATCGCGGATATTGCTGTATACAATAAACAAGAAGGCCTATCCTTAAGTGAAGAAGAAGTAGTGTATCTTGATGAGCTTGCAAAGAAGCTGGGGCGAAAACTTACCGATTCAGAAGTATTCGGTTTTTCACAAGTAAACTCCGAGCATTGTCGCCATAAAATATTTAATGGCACATTCATCATAGATGGTGACAAAAAGCAGCTTTCATTATTCAAATTAATTCGTAAAACTTCTGAGGAAAACCCTAACACAATTGTCTCCGCTTATAAAGACAATGTTGCCTTCATAAAGGGGCCAAAGGTTCAGCAATTTGCACCTAAAAGAGCTGATGAGCCAGATTATTATCAAGTAAAAGAGTTCGATTCAGTTATCTCATTAAAAGCAGAAACACATAATTTCCCCACCACTGTAGAACCTTTCAACGGTGCCGCGACAGGATCAGGTGGAGAGATTCGTGATCGTCTGGCAGGAGGTCAAGGATCCTTGCCTCTAGCAGGTACAGCCGTTTATATGACTTCCTTCTCTAGACTAGAGAAAAATAGACCTTGGGAAGAAGCAATGGAAGAACGGCCTTGGTTATATCAAACGCCTATGGACATTCTTATTAAAGCTTCTAATGGGGCCTCCGATTTTGGTAATAAATTTGGGCAACCGCTAATTACAGGTTCGGTACTTACCTTTGAACACGAAGAAGATGCTCGTAAACTTGGTTTTGATAAGGTTATCATGTTAGCAGGTGGAGTGGGATATGGAAAGGCCGATCAATCAAAAAAACAAGAGCCTTCTTCAGGTGATAAAATTGTTGTACTTGGTGGCGAAAACTATAGAATTGGTATGGGAGGTGCTGCAGTTTCCTCAGCAGATACAGGTGCCTTTGGTTCCGGAATAGAGTTAAATGCTATTCAACGTTCTAATCCTGAGATGCAGAAACGGGCAGCAAATGCCGTTCGTGGCTTAGTAGAAAGTGATCATAATACCATTGTTTCTATACATGATCATGGAGCTGGAGGACATTTAAATTGTCTTTCGGAACTCGTTGAAAGTACAGGAGGCAAAATTGACCTGGATAAACTTCCTGTAGGTGACCCTACCCTATCCGCTAAAGAAATTATTGGTAATGAATCGCAGGAGCGAATGGGACTTGTAATTAGAGATCAGGATATCGATGTTTTAAAGAAAATTGCTGATCGAGAAAGAGCTCCTATGTATACCGTTGGGGAAGTAACCGGTGATCATCGTTTTACCATTGCTTCTCAAAAAAACGGAACTGCTCCAATGAATCTTGCCTTGGAAGATATGTTTGGCAGCTCCCCGAAGATGGTGATGGAAGATAAGACTATTAATCGTACTTATGAAGAGATAACTTATAATATACAAGATCTCAATATTTATCTGGAACAGTTACTACAATTAGAAGCTGTAGCCTGTAAGGATTGGTTAACAAACAAAGTTGACCGTTGTGTTGGCGGTCGTGTCGCAAAGCAACAATGTACAGGGCCGCTACAATTACCATTGAATAACTGTGGTGTAATGGCTCTTGATTTTCAAGGTAAAGATGGGATTGCAACATCAGTAGGCCACTCCCCCTTATCGGCGTTAATTAATCCCGCGGCAGGCAGCCGTAACGCCATCGCGGAGTCTTTATCTAATATTATATGGGCGCCTCTTAACGAAGGTTTACAAAGTGTATCACTCTCAGCCAATTGGATGTGGGCATGTAAAAACGAAGGTGAAGATGCCCGCCTTTATGAGGCAGTAAAAGCATGTTCTGATTTTTCAATCGCGTTGGGAATTAACATTCCTACTGGAAAAGACTCGCTTTCCATGAAGCAGAAATATTCAGATCAGGAAGTAATAGCTCCGGGAACGGTTATTATTTCTGCTGGGGGGCATTGTAATGATATCAGAGGAGTGGTAGAACCTGTTTTACAAAAAGATGGAGGCTCCATTTTTTATATAAATTTATCAGCAGATGACTATAAATTAGGTGGCTCTTCCTTTGCTCAAATCCTTAATCGCATTGGCTCGGAGGCACCAGATATTTTAGACGCCCTTCAATTAAAAAACACATTTAATACCATACAGGAACTTATAAAATCTGGCCGTATTCAGGCGGGTCACGATATTGGCAGTGGAGGTTTGATTACTACGCTCTTAGAAATGTGTTTTGCAGATCGTGATTTGGGAGCTACTATTGATCTAACGGGCTTAGGAGAAGAAGACACTATTAAAGTATTATTTTCAGAGAATATTGGCTTGGTATTTCAAGCAGATAACAACGTAGCGGATATACTTACTGCAAAAGGCCTAGTATTTCATAAAATTGGAGAGGTGACCAATCGCGCCAGCCTTCAATTAAAAAATAATGTAGAAACTTTTAACTTTGATATTGATCATCTACGTGATACTTGGTTCAGAACATCTTATTTGTTAGATCAAAAACAAAGCGGGCAAACAAAAGCAAAAGAACGTTTTGAACATTATAAACACCATGTTCTGAAATATACATTTCCAAATCACTTTAATGGAAAAAAACCCGTAATAGATAATAGTAAACCAAGGCCAAAAGCAGCTATTATTCGAGAAAAGGGAAGTAATTCTGAAAGGGAACTTGCTAATGCTATGTATTTAGCAGGGTTTGATGTAAAAGACGTACACATGACTGATTTAATTTCCGGGAGAGAAACCTTAGAAGATATTCAGTTCATTGGTGCTGTAGGTGGTTTCTCTAATTCGGATGTATTGGGCTCGGCAAAGGGCTGGGCAGGTGCCTTTCTTTACAATGAAAAAGCACGCATAGCATTGGAAAAATTCTTTAATAGAAAGGATACCTTGTCTGTTGGTATTTGTAATGGTTGTCAGCTTTTCGTAGAATTGGGTCTTATAAATCCCGATCACCAAGAAAAACCTAAAATGCTCCATAATGAGAGTCACAAGCACGAAAGTGGTTTTACATCTTTGAGCATACAAGAAAACAATTCAATCATGTTATCAAGCCTTGCTGGGTGCACTTTAGGTGTCTGGATATCGCATGGAGAAGGAAAGTTTCAACTTCCGTATAGTGAAAATCAGTACCGTATCGTGGCTAAATATGGTTATGAAACCTATCCTGCCAATCCGAATGGCTCTGATTATAACACTGCGATGCTGTGCGATGAAAGCGGTCGTCATTTAGTGATGATGCCACATATTGAACGCTCGCTCTTCCAATGGCACTGGGCCAATTACCCAAAAGGAAGGAAGGATGAAGTATCACCATGGATAGAAGCATTCGTAAATGCTAGAAAATGGATTGAAAAGCAATAATAAACAAGAAGAGTCCTACACAGTAATAGGGCTCTTCTTGTTTATTATCAACATATAGTATTTAATCTGTACCTAAAAACTATAGTTAAACAATGCGCGTAGCTAACCGATTAATACTGTGTTCCAATAAGGTTTCTATAATCCAAAATAGTTCTTTAGTGCGTCTCCAATATTATCAACGCTTTCTTGATCAGCAACTCCATTTACTAAACTCCATTCATTGCCACCCTTTCGTATAATGGACAATTGGTCTCCCTTTATATTAACTACAAACACATCTCCTTGTCGTAACACATCGAGTGTTTCTATTTTGCCAGTGCCAGACACATCTATGTTAATTTTGCTATTTTTATTAGAAAGCATCATTTCCTTTACTTAATTTTTCTGCAATTATCTAAAATGTGTAGAGCCTATACCATCCTTGAGTAATAATTTGTCATCCATCCTTTGTATAATTACAATCATATTAACGTAACAAATCATTCAGTAGGTAGTTTTATAAATCTTTTCAAAACCGATACTATCCTATCATTTCCCATCATACATCGAAAAATCAATTCTCTTTCACCACAGCACACAACCTTTTTAAAATTAAAGTACTATACTCGTCAATTTAGGAAATTAACAGCTTAATGATTTAACGATATGGTAGTGATGCCATTTTTCAACCAGTATACAAAATCTTCAAGGTGAAAAAAGATATGCTCTGGTGCAAGTGGTATTAATTTCTTCGGTTCTGCAGTTTCAGCCCATGCTGCAGCAACAATTGGTATACCTACTATTTTACAGGCCTCAATATCACTAGGCGCATCGCCCACATATATTACCTCTTCCGTTTTTATATTTGGGTAATGAGACATAACAGCCTTAATACCATCTACTTTTCGTGGCCCAACTGATGAACCTGTTTCTATATGTTGAAAAAAATGCCTGATACCAAAACGTTTGAGCGAAATTTCTGTGCTATACAATCCTTTTCCAGTAACAAGCGCTATTGGAAACTTCTTTTCATTCAGCCATTCAAGCAAGTCCCGAATACCTTCGAAAGGTTCAGGACACATTTCATGTAAGTTCTCATACAAGCTTAAATAATCGGCTACACCTCTATCATAATAATCCGGAGCTAATTGCTTAATAGTGCCTTCTTCCGAAGGGCCAAAAGTTGCAATAATCTCACTATCTGTAATAGATCGGTTAATCAATGGCTCTACAGATTGTCTAAATGCTTGAATACACAAAGGAAGCGTATTGGCAAGCGTTCCGTCTAAATCAAAAATAACTAACTTAATGGTTTGCATAAATTCTTTTATTAAAATTGCTTGCTTTTGCTGTTCCAACCAACATAATGAAGCCCAATTGAATAAAATTATATATCAAATGATTTTCTTCTAAAATAAAAAATATTCTGGAAAGAGTTCGTTTTTCAAGACCCTCCAATCCTTTTAAATTATTTTGGACAGCGGTTTAAATAGACATATCTTTGAATACATGGAAGAAATAACAGATTGCATAACCAAAGAAAAATTACCCTCTTTTGGTTTTGTTGTTGGTACTACAAGTCTAGCCTTTGTAGTATCGCAACTGGACGTATCAATAGTCAATATAGCACTTCCCCAAATTGCCCAAACATTTTCCGCAGATATCAGTGCATTACAATGGATTGTAGACGCTTATACTATTGCTTTTGCAGTGTTAATGCTGTCAGCAGGCGGTATGGGCGATTTACTAGGCTCCAAACAAATTTTTCAATTAGGCCTATTTGTATTTGGAATAGCTTCATTAGGATGTGGTTATGCATGGAACGTTCCTAGTTTGATATGTTTCCGTGTTTTACAAGGCGTCGGTGCAGCCACTATGATTCCCAGCTCATTATCAATTTTAAATCAAACCTTTTCGCATGACAAAAAGCAACGTGCCCGTGCAGTAGCACTTTGGACGGCCGCGGGTGGTGTTTCCATTGCCGCCGGCCCCATTTTGGGTGGCTTACTTATCCATATCAGTAGCTGGCGAATGATTTTTCTCGTCAATATCCCTATCTGTCTCGGAGGACTTTTATTAAGTCGGCATTTACATGAAAGTGATCGTCATCCGAATAAAGGATTTGACATTCTTGGTCAGTTCTTATGGATGTTTACGTTAACAGCCTTCATAGGAGCTATTATTGAATGGCATGATTTAGGCTATAAACATCCTTTTATCATCAGTAGTTTGCTTTTTAGTGTCATCACGTTTTGCTTGTTTATCATTACAGAAAAAAGGGCAATTGCTCCTATACTACCGTTGGATTTATTTAGATCAGCAAATTTTAATGTATTGATTTTACTTGGTATTATCTTAAATAATGCCTATTACGGAACTGTATTTGTGCTAAGCCTATACTTACAGGATGTATTGCTATATTCATCATTACATGCAGGTCTTGCATTTATTCCATTAACGGCGGGGTTTATTGTTTCCAACCTAATAAGTGGAAAATTAATGGCACATTATGGTATCCGCCTACCCGTTTTATTGGGTACTTCTATTGCTTTGATTGGTTTTACGGCACTTTTAATTGCAGACACAGATACGCAGTATTGGCAACTATTTTTCCCGTTCATAACTATTCCGCTTGGCATGGGACTTGCTGTGCCAGCCATGACCACCGGCATTCTGGCAAGTGTAACAAAAACGAGGTCCGGCACAGCTTCAGCAGTATTAAACACTACACGGCAGGCTGCGGGAGCGCTCGGAGTTGCAATATTCGGCGCTATGGCAAATGGAGGCTCCGCAGCAATAGTCCATGCCATCAGCGTCAGTTCTATTATTTCGGCATGTAGCCTTTTCTGTTGTGCAATACTTATTTTCAAATATCTAAAGGCGGTTTAAAGAATATACGTCTCGCATAATTAGCTATTGAAAAGCTAAAACGTTTTATATATATTTGTGTGCATATACGAAATGCGGTGTATGCAGACTAAGTCGTATTATAAAACCAGTTTTTAATAACCAATTGAAATCGAAATTTAACTATAGCCAAGAATCTAATGAGACTTAAAACCTTTTTCTCCCTATTGTTAATAGGATTGAGCTATCCATCCTTAGCCCAGAAAAAAGAACTTGTAAATTATGTTAATACACTTCAGGGCACTAATTCTAAACATGAACTTACACGTGGAAACACCTATCCAACAACGGCGCTTCCCTTCGGAATGCATACCTGGACACCGCAAACTGGAAAAAATGGCGACGGCTGGAAATATCAATATTTTAAAAAGAAATTAAGAGGTTTTCAACAAGCACATCAATGCAGTTCTTGGACAAGGGATTATGCAGTACTTTCTTTTTTTCCAACACTTGATAGCCTTCAGGTTGATGAAGAAAAACGTGCTACCGGTTTTAACCACAAACAAGAGATAGCCAAACCTCACTATTATAGCGTTAAGATGGACAATGCCATACAAACAGAGATTGCTCCAACCGAACGAGGGGCACATCTTCGTTTTTCTTTTCCAAAAGGGCATAAAGCTTTTCTAGTATTAGATGGTTATACAGGTATAAGTATGGTGAAGATCTTACCAAGAGAACGAAAAATAATTGGATACGTAAATAATGGAGAGGGTTTTAAAGAGGGTTTCAAAAGTTTCTTTGTAGCACAGTTTGATCAAGACTTCACAGATTACGGTACTTGGGAAAACAAAAAGAATACCGTTTCTCCAAAATCTATTACAGCCACCGGAGACGGAAAGGGCGCTTACATTGCTTTTAAAAATGGTGCAAAAGTGCAAGTAAAAGTTGCATCTTCTTATATTAGCTTAGTACAGGCAGAACTAAACTTAGCACGAGAATTAGGTGAGCATAAAAACTTGGAAGCCACAAAGGAAAAAGCTGCAAATGTATGGAATAGTCATTTAAGAAAAATAGAAGTAGAGGGTGGCAGCGAGGAAGATAAAGCTACTTTTTACAGCTGTTTTTTCAGAGCGAGCCTATTTTCGCGTCAATATTTCGAGTATGATAAAGATGGGAAACCGTATTATTTCAGTCCCTACGACGGAAAGATATATCCCGGCTACATGTTCACTGACACCGGTTTTTGGGATACCTTTCGAGCACAATTCCCTTTAAATGCACTTCTCCACCCCACTATGCATGGTAGGTACGTCCAAGCCCTATTGGAGGCTTATGATCAATGTGGCTGGTTACCGTCTTGGTCTTTTCCAAGTGAAGCAGGAAGTATGATTGGTAATCATGCAATTTCGTTATTAGCAGATGCGTGGGCAAAGGGCATACGTACATTTGATCCGCAAAAAGCGCTGAAAGCCTATTTACATGAGGCCACTAACAAAGGACCATGGGGCCCATCAAATGGTAGAGACGGTTGGAAAGATTATTATCAGCTTGGGTACGTTCCCTACCCCGAAGTGAGAGAAGCTACAGCAAAGACCTTAGAATATGCTTACGATGATTTCTGTGCCTACCAATTGGCCAATATGACTAACCAACCCTTCTACTCCAACATTTTCAAAAAACAGATGTATAACTATAAAAATGTATTTGATCATCAAACAAAATTCATGAGGGGTAGAGACCGTAACGGTAATTGGAGTAGTAATTTTGATCCTATGGAATGGGGTGGTCCTTTCACAGAAGGAAATGCCTGGCATTGGGTATGGTCTGTCTTTCATGACCCTGACGGACTTGCAGATTTGCTGGGCGGTGAAAATGCCTTTGCGACTAAGCTTGATTCCGTATTCACAGAGCCGAATCGTGTGAATGTGGGTAGCTACGGTGGTATGATCCATGAGATGACAGAAATGGTGATGGCTAACATGGGGCAGTATGCACATGGAAATCAACCCATTCAGCACATGGTTTATCTTTATAACTATATTGGACAACCATGGAAAACACAGTTTCATACCCGAGAGGTGATGTATAGGTTGTATAATAGCACCGAAAACGGTTACCCAGGCGATGAAGATCAAGGACAAACCTCTTCTTGGTACGTATTGAGTGCTTTAGGATTTTATAGCGTTTGCCCAGGAACCGATCAATATGTTCTAGGAAGTCCAATGTTCGATAAAATAACTATCAATCTAGAAAATGATAAGAAATTTATCATACAGGCTCATAATAACAGTAAAGAGAATGTTTACATACGAGAGGCTAAGCTAAATGAAAATCCTTATACAAAAAACTTCGTTACTTATAAAGATATTACCGAAGGGGGCAACCTGATTCTTGAGATGGCCGATAGGCCCAACAAGGAAAGAGGGGTCAACGATGAAGATAAACCATTTTCAGTAAGTCGATAACAAGCAATTTCCCTCAAGGTAAACGTCCCGTTATTTTCATTTGGTTAATAAATGTTAAAACGTATTTGTTACTGGGGTAATGGAACATTTTTTGTTTCAAATCGCAAAAGCCTTGTAAAACAATTTACGTAGGAAAGTGATCTAGCTGAATGAAACATATAATCGTTTTTTTTATTTTGAGCATGTTATTTTCATGTAGTAAAGATGAAATAGATTTTGCGACAGAAGATGGAAAACATGCTTGGAACAGGGAGTTATATAAGGTAACACCTACTTATAAGTATGTTAACAATATTAGGATTGAAAGCGATCCTACAGAAAAATTCATATCCTATGATATTGTTCATTTAAGTTCTATAGAAGCGCAAAACCAACAAGATAGTTTATATAAAACATCAGCAGGCAAGTATCTCTACCGTTTTAAAATGATCAAAGAGGACAAGTAAACAACTAATACTCCCGTAAATAATAGTAACTATTTATTGTTTATTTTACTCGCCGCGGGATTTAAATCAATGTGTCCCGTTAATTTTCTTTTAATTCTATAATGTTTCATTTAGTACTTCCGCGCCTTCTTGAAATAGTTTTTGTTAAATTGTCTTCTCATCATACGAGAAAAACAGCGAAAGGGTTTTCAAAAATTAATAAAAGGTCAGTCGTTTAGGCAAATTAATATTCGATGGAAACGACATACTTCTCCATAGATTTGATTATGAATTCTCTGGAGAATGAAAATATTTCCATTTTTGATTTTGGTGTCCAAATTTTTTAGTATACTTAGAAACACATTTTTATCCTTAATATTCAATGCAAACATGAAAATCTTAGTCATAGAAGATGAGCAGGATTTAATTGATATCATAGCCGTTTCTTTAGAAAAAGAAGGATATTTAGTTGAATGCGCTAACAATTTTAATAGTGGATTGCAAAAGATAATAGATTATGAGTACGACTGTGTTTTGTTAGACATCATGTTGCCAGACGGTAATGGTCTTACCTTGATCGAAGAGGTAAAAACACAGGGTAAAGAAGTAAACATCATTATCATATCAGCGAAAGATTCATTAGATGATAAGGTTTATGGTCTTAATCTGGGAGCAGACGATTATCTGTTAAAACCTTTTCACATCGCTGAATTAACTGCTCGGATTAACTCTGTGGTACGAAGGAAAGTGCTGAATGGTTCATCCGTATTGGAGTTTTGCAATCTTAAATTAGATCTCCAAAATCGAACAGCTTCAACAAACAATACGGGTATTCCGCTCAATCGAAAAGAATTTGATATTATCACTTACCTTGTACTAAATAAAAACAGACTGGTAAATAAAGCAGCATTAGCCGAACGGGTTTGGGGCAATTACATCGACGAATCAGATGATTTTGAATTCATGTATGCACAAATTAAAAATTTACGAAAAAAATTGCGTCAACATTGCATACAGCTGGAAATTCAATCTATTTATGGTATAGGTTATAAAATTACTGCTAATGAAGCTACTTAATTATATGTCGCTCTATTTGGCTGTAGCAATATTATTAATAGTCAGCGTCTGGGGAACGATCTATTATTTTATTATGCTTGGCGATGTAAAAAGAGATGTAGACGAGGGTTTAGTAAATTCAAAATATATTATATTACGAAATGTCGCCGCCAATCCCCATATTTTAGACAAATCTGCATTTTTTGGAAACAATTATTCCATTCGAGCAATTAGTAAAGCAAATAACCTGGCAAAAGACCACTATCAAGATACAACACGATTTATACAGCATGAAATAAAATATGAACCCGTTAGAATGCTTAAAACTGTATTTAAGCATAAGAACAAACTTTATGAATTAAGGGTTTTTGCTTCTATGGTTGAAGAAGATGACCTAATATCAAGTTTATTTAAAGGACTTATCGGACTATATATGGCTATTATAATCAGCAGTTTAATTGTACAACAACTACTTGTACGAAGAATCTGGCAGCCCTTTCGTCAATTACTTGATAAGTTACGGGATTTTCAATTAGACAGCCACCAAGACATCCTTCCTATCTCCACTAAAATAACAGAGTTTAAGGAAATGAATGACGTTATTACTTCACAGATGAAGCAGGCAATGGAAACCTATAATAGTCAGAAACAATTTCTTGAAAACGCGGCTCATGAATTGCAAACACCCCTAGCCGTTAGTATTAATAGACTTGAGCTGCTTATTGAGGAAGATCTCAAAGAAGAAGATAGAAAACACGTTGCACAAGTAATACGCACATTAGAACGTTTAAGTAGGTTAAACAAATCATTATTACTGCTCACTAAGATTGAGAACCGTCAATTTATCAGAAAAAGTCCCGTTTCGATCAATGATATTTTCCGATATTTACTTACCGAATTTAGAGACCTTATTGAACAAAAAGCACTGACTTATTCCTTGCATGAAGAGCAAGAATTACAGTGGACGATGAATAGAGATTTAGCCATTGTACTCATTAGCAATCTGTTAAAGAATGCCATCGTTCATAATCATCAACATGGAAAAATCAACATATATATTTATGACCAATTATTTGCCATTGAAAATAGTGGTGAGAGCACTGCTTTAGATGAAAAAGAACTTTTCAAGCGATTTAAGAAGCAAGGCAAAAACAAAAACAGTATAGGGCTTGGTTTAGCCATCACTAAAGCGGTTGTTAATACTTATGGTTTAGGAATCAAGTATCGTTTTTCAACAACGCATCAGTTTATTGTTTCCTCCTAACACAGCTATTCCCAATTGTTTTCAGATTTCTCATTTATATTTGATTTATATCGTTTAACCGCCCTCTGGGCCTGCCCTAAATAAGAACTTGTTGATGATAGATCAAATAGGCAATACACCCCTTACCAAATCTGAAACACTCTCAGATCAATACCAGTGTCAAATTTACATAAAAGAAGATTTTCACAATCCAGGCATGTCTTCAAAAGACAGAGCTGCTTTGTATATGATTCGCGATGCAGAAATTAAAAATTTTCTGAAACCTGGATATACTATCATAGAAGCCAGCAGTGGCAATACAGGTATTGGGCTGGCCTTACTGGCTAAAGAACTCGGATATAAGTGCCACATATTTATGAGTAGCAAAGGCTCATCAGAAAAAGTTAACCTCTTAAATAGTATTGGTGCAGAGGTTACCATTTGCCAAAATTCAAACGGGCCTAAAGATCCGGCCTCCAGTCAAGCTCGAGCAAAAAGCTACCATGAACGTCACCCGCACTCCTTCTTCTGCAATCAATATTTCAATCAAGCAAACATAGATGCTCATTATTATATGACGGGTCCCGAAATATGGAAACAAAGCGAGGGCAAAGTATCTCATATCATTGCTGGAGTAGGCACTGGAGGGACAATATCAGGTTTAGGAAGGTATTTTAAAGAAAGGAAAAAAAACGTAAACATTTTAGGTGTAGATCCCGAAGGATCTATTTTAACGGATTACCACCTTAAGGGTGTTGTGAATACAAGTCCAGGTAAATATCTCATTGAGGGAATTGGGCGTCACTTTATACCCGGAGCATTAGATTTTTCGGTTATTGACCAATTTATACAGGTAAGCGATCAAGAAACCGTTACCGCTGCATATAATTTCAAAGAAATGACTGGTTATCTAAGCGGTTTTTCGAGTGCTGCCGTCCTAGCTGCTCTTAATAAATTAGATCAACAACAACATTTTAAAACAACTGATTTTGTTGTGTTGTTCTTTGCCGATCACGGTAGCCGCTACATTAGTAAATTATATAATAGTGACTGGCTCAAAAAAGAACTTGGTTATAAGTATATTAATCGCAGTGAACTAACCTAATGATGGCAATAGACAAATATGAAGATCTAGCAATTGTTCTCGCTTGGCCTGAGCAAACTGCCCGGGGTGATGAGGGTTGGATGGCATTTTTTAAAAAATTAGGCATTGTAAAGAATCTAAATTTTAAAGTGGGTCATTCGGCTATCATGCTAGTAGAAAAGAGAACGGGCAAATTGGCTTATTTTGATTTCGGAAGATATATTTCACCTAGAGGCTATGGTCGTGCTCGCTCAGCGCTAATAGATCCTCGGTTGAGAATTGAAAATACTGCACGGATAGCAAACGGAGAAATTGAAAATCTTTTAGAGTTGTTAAATGAACTTAAATCTATTGAATATGCAACTCACGGCAGTAAAAGTTTATATTTCTCCATTGCCAAGCATTTGTCGTTTACAAATGGAATAAAATTTGCACAATCAGTTGTACAACAGGGCCATATTTTGTATGGGGCACTGGCTCGAAACAACAATAGTTGTTCTAGGTATGTGGCGCAGATCTTATTGGCCGCTCTAAAGCCAAAACACCCTTCACGCCGAAGTATTTATCTTCCTGAGAGTTTTAAAGCAAGCCCAATGAGCAATGTAGTCAATGCAGTTCCAGATCGTACGATTTACTGTTTTGAAAATGGAAATCTTCGAAAATTTAGCATGACCAGATATCAGTCGCTTACTTTTCAGCTCTCTCTCCTATTCCATAATATTATTCCTAAAAAGGCTGCTCTTTTACCATGCGATAGACAGGCTGGGTTTATGATTGAACCGATGCGACCAACAACTATTCCTGATCACGCTCAGTGGCTCGGTGGCATTGGTGAAGGAGTTTGGTATTCACTTAGATTAGCCTCATTGAACACCTATCTTATTACCCGATACAACAGTAAAGGAGAAGCAGAATATCATGAGTACTGCCAATCGGAAGAGTATCTTGATCCAAAAAAAGATTATCAATTTACTTATAACTGCCATTACGGAAGCTACACACTTAAGTTTCAACAAAAGGAAATTAAGTTAACAGCCACTGATAAAACAATTACACACGCAATTAAGAATTAAACAAATCCTTGAAAATATGTCTATCAATATATTAAAATCGAAAATACATACTGTCAAAGTAACAGAGGCAAACGTAGCTTATAATGGGTCTATCACAGTAGATGTTGATTTACTGGAAGCAGCGAATATCAAAAAGTATGAACAGGTATATGTAAATAATGCAGTTAACGGAAGTCGCATTATGACTTATGTATTGCCCGGAGAACGAGGGAGCGGTGAAGTCTGCATGAATGGTGGTGCAGCTTTACATGCCCAAGTAGGAGACATCGTTCATATTTTGAGTTTCTTTCAAATACCTGAAGACGAAGCAGATGAATACCAACCTATCTTAGTATTTACCAAAGATGAAAATGTTATTGAGTCTGTAGATTATTATAAATATTAGCACGTTCTCCGTAACGATAAAAAACAAATTTCGGCATAATCAATGTCAGCCAATAGCTAATGTTTATAGGCTGTCAAGATTAGAGTCATATAATAAGTACGTAATAATAAATAAGTGCGTATTTTTGCTGATACAGCATCAATATCGATACAAATAAAAGGTAACAATGAATATTTAGTTTCGAAAGTCTTTGAAAAGATTCTAAATAATATTAAGTTTACAAAAATCAACAAAAACATATACATCTCTCTTGAAAACTGAAAACACCCATAGTCTTACTGCTTTCATCAATAACTTTGAACGAACATTAAAAAAGGTCTTTTATGAACAAGCTGATATTAATCAGCTCAGCTTGGAACGAGGCTTACCCCCTGCTCTATGGAAAAATATTATGGATGCCAAACCACTTTCAGTGGCGATACCTGAAAAATTCGGGGGGCGAGGATGCATTGTTAAGGAATGTTTAGCGTTGCTTTCAGCAGCTTCATATGAATCACTACCACTTTCTTTGACCTTTGGAATCAACATTGCACTATTTTTAGAACCAGTGGCCAAATATGCTGATGAAAGTATAAAAGCAAATATATTCCACCGATTTTTGGAACAGCAGAGTATGGGTGGCCTGATGATTACTGAACCAGATTTTGGCAGTGATGCTTTGAATATGCGAACAGCCTTTAGAGAAGAGCAAGAAAATTTCCTAATACAAGGAAAAAAACATTGGCAGGGCCTCACTGGGCAAGCGGATTTCTGGATAGTAGCTGCCCGAAAGGAACTGGAAAACGGTGACTTGGCTAGAGATATAGATTTTTTTGTCACCGATAATACCATCACGACGCAACATATCCAAGTTGAGTCTTATTACAATAATTTAGGCCTTTATATGATTCCGTATGGTTTAAATAAAATAAATATTACCATTCCAAAAAATCAACGGCTAAAGGTAGAAAGCACTGGAATCAAGATGATGCTAGATATTTTGCATCGAAGCAGAATGCAGTTTCCTGGCATGGGTATGGGCTTTATCAAGCGCATGCTCGACGAAGCATTAGGCCATTGCAAAAATAGGATCGTCGGTTCAGGTAATCTTTTATCCTTCGATTCTGTACAATTCCAGCTGTCGAGAATTCAATCTGCTTTCACTATCTGTTCTGCTATGTGTAGCAGGAGCAGTAATATCAGTGGTATTACAAATAGCTTGGCGACAGAAGGCTTAGAAGCGAATAGTATGAAAGCCTTTGTTACCGATTTAATGCAAGAGTCGGCGCAACTATGCCTGCAAGTTTCTGGAGCTAATGGTTATAAAATAAGCCATATAGCAGGCAGAGGAATAGTAGATAGTAGACCTTTTCAAATCTTCGAAGGATCCAACGAGATGCTTTATTCCCAAATTGCTGAAATCATTTCAAAAAAAATGAAAAAAGAGAAAGAAATGAATCTCTATAGTTTTCTCGCTTCCTTTAACTTGGCCCAAAGAGCGTCAGAGCATTTCAAAGATCAATTGAATTTTATTCCAGGTGAAATGATTACGCAAAGAAAAATGGTAGATCTTGGTAAGATCATCAGCAGAGTAATTTGTATAGGCTATGTACTTGATATGTTTGATAAAGGTTTTAGAAAGGACCTAATCGAGAATTGTATTAATAATATAAAAATGGATATCGCTCACCTGGCTTCTAACTTGTCTTTAAACAATCGCACAGAGGTGGTTTATGATTATGCAGAAAACAGTAATTGGCTTGGATATTAATCTTATAGCCATCGATAATATTCTCAATGAAGCAAAACAAAAAAGCTATCCGTAAAGATAGCTTTTGCTAAATAAATCAGAAATTTATTTTAAAGACCTAATTAGATTACGCGAACGTTAACGGCATTTGGTCCCTTTTTACCTTGTTCTACCTCGAAAGAAACATCATCATTTTCGCGGATACGATCCACAAGACCAGACGAATGAACAAAGATTTCTTTCCCGCCACCTTGCGGGGTAATAAATCCGAAACCCTTGGTTTCATTGAAGAATTTTACTACTCCTTCTTGCATTGAATTAAAATTTAAATATTAATAATATGCAATGATAACTATAAAATATTGTTAATCAAAGGCTTTTATTCCAAGATTGGTTTTTTTTTATAAAATCACCACTATTGATTTTGTAACTTAAAACAGATCAATGATCTAAACGATTTATTTCATCTAAAAATTCAACTTTTACATACGTTTCGATAGGTTTCATAGCCTTTACTTCATCATATTAGTGTCTTCATAAATTGAAAACATAGTGCAATATCATGTGATTCCCATGAGAGTTAACGATGTTCTATGTACGGCTTCGTTTATAACGCATAAAAGATACACCAGCTAATATAAAAATACTAACTACCGTAATATAAACCCAAACAGGAATAGGTACTGGATCTCCCTGTGCATAAGAGTGTAAACCAGACAAATAATAATTTACACCAAAATAAGTCATGATTACACTTGAATAGCTCAATAAAGACAACAGATTAAACAGGTATTTTCCCTGCATTTTAGGAATCAATCGTATATGCAAAACAAAAGCATATATTATAACGGAAATAAAAGCCCATGTTTCCTTTGGATCCCAACTCCAATAACGTCCCCAGCTTTCGTTTGCCCATATTCCACCCAGAAATGTACCGATAGTTAACAAAAATAAACCTACCGTAAGCGACATTTCATTTACTAAAGTTAGTTCGTTGATAGATGCAAGTACTTTCCTTTCTATTTTGCGATTATTTATAATATACAAAATTAAAACCACCATACCTAGTAGTGCACTTAAGCCAAAGAAACCGTAACTGGAAGTAATAATGGCAACATGAATCATAAGCCAATAGGATTTAAGTACCGGAACAAGTGGCGTAATCTGAGGGTTCATCTGAGAACCTCCATGTGCAAACCCCATTAATATAACGGCAATAAGGCATCCTGCTGCCGGTATAAAAGCGTTGCTGTTTCGATACATCAGTAAACCTGAAACAATGCCAATCCAGCTAATAAACATAACAGCTTCATAGCCATTACTCCATGGTTCATGACCCGAGATATACCACCTGATCCCTAGGCCTGTCGCCTGTATAATGGCTCCAATAGTAACCAAAACCAATAGTAAAGCAATAGATTTATCAACCCATTTTAAATTGATAAAAAGTTTGGTGAATGCCAGTGCCAATATCAAGGTACCAAGCAAAGCATAGCCCATCATGAGTTTAAAAAAGATATTCCAGGAGTTATAGCGTATTTCCCATTCAATTTTAGACCGAGAGGGTATCACATCATTCCCCCAGCGATATTGAAGATCTTTAATTGCCTGTAAATGCCGGTCTGCTTGGGGCCAGGCTCCAGTCGTTTGAGCACTAATAACTCCTCTAAAATAATCTTCGACAGGATTAGACTTACTACCTCCATCATGGTTATGGCCACTTTCCCAAGCAATCCAAGTGTTATTAGGATCATTTGGAATAGGAAGTATTCGCAAATACTGACCACTTATTAATAGTTGCATTACCTGCAATTTGTCATTTAGCTCAATGACATCCTTATCATAACTATTTTGCTCGGCTGGCTTTTTTGCAAAGGCTTTTTGATAATCTGCTTCGAGTATAAAGTGCGGACTGTTATCATTGCCAAATTTTAATAAATTGATAAGTGAGGTGTATCCTTGCGTATTTGCTCGAGTCGCCTCTGCAAGCTGAGCACCTCCTTTTGTCCCTACCTTAATCATCGGAATCTGTGCCCAGGCAAAAGGTTGAGTTGAAACTGCAAGAAGAAACTGATTGGCATCTAACTGATAAAACTGATCCTTATGATATAGTTTTCGAAGAATTTCAAGTGCTAACGTATTTATAGGTTCAATTCTGCCATCAAAATTTTGTACTAGCAGCGAACCGAACCTTGTCGCATGGCTTTTGTCTATTTTAATGGAACGCGCAAACTGTTCAGCATCTTTTGTTTGGAGAGAGAGGAGCCCTTTAATTTCATTGTTACCGATTGTTTCTTTGTTGTGCTCTTCATGATCGTGTGTATCGTGTTGGTGCACATCCTCTTTCAATTGATTTCCCTGAGAAGGCCCGTGCATATCTATTTGTTGTGCAAAAGTAGTGCTTAAGGGCAAAAATAATAAAAGAAGTACCGCGAGCTTTTGTTTTGAAAGCGCCTTCAATTGACTGTTCAGTTTTGAAAAACGGGTCCCTTTCCAGAATAAAGTAACAAACATACCAAAGAATAAGAAAGTGTAACCTATGTACGTAATCGTTGTTCCCCAGTAATCATGATTTACCGAAAGAACGGTTCCCTTTTCATCATGATCAAAACTCGATTGAAAAAACCGGTAACCGCCATGGTCTAATACATGGTTCATGAAAATAGTGTAAGGTACTTCCCTACCGCCATCAACAATAGAAACATCAGAAGAATAAGATGCTGGACTATCACTACCTGGGTATTTTTCCATTTTAAATTTGCGCAGTTTGAGATCAAAAGGAGTGTAGTATATTTTAGACCCATAACCTAGCGAAATAGTAAGACCATCAATTTCAGATTGATGTTGAAAACTTGTTATCCCTTTCCCGCCATAAAATGAAACGGTATCAGCCACATTAGCAGTAGCCAGCTCAAGTTTTACAAGGTCGGCATCATTTTCATGTGTTCTCTTATCTCCTTCAAAATGTACAATTTCACCAAGCATCGGCGCTTGAGGTACAACGAAGGTCAGCCCAGGTAATGTATATAAACTCCTTAAATAAAACGGTTGCTTTTCATTTGATCCCTTAACTGTCTCTTGTGTCTGGGTAGCCATCACCATATAACTGCCATCTCCGGGAGAAGAAATCACGAGCCCTTCACCCTCATCTAGGATATTGATAGCGCCGGCAGTTTCTTTGTTATAGCTTACAAGCATATTCTGTATCAGTTGCACGCTACCAGAACTAATATACTTGTTCTCTCTATTGCCGTTTATCAGTGCGACCAGATGCAAAATGGGTTTTCCCGACGATGATTGAATAAGTGAATCCTGTGCTCTGGGAATAAAGTCGATCACTTTCATCTTTACCCGTTTCCCCATAAAATCATATTCTGCCGAATAATCCTTCTTGAAGGGTTTAAGGTAAATTGGAATCTGCTGAGAGGTAAGTATAACAGGCACATCGTCATATGCCAGTGCTTCATTACCATTTGTTATTTGTACTTTGAAAAAAGACGCATCAGAAATAATCTCATTATTCGAATCACCTTCACGAATATGCATGGATCCTTCAAAGCTTACATACCGGGTAATACATCCGCCAACAAATATTAATATAAAAGCAAGGTGAAAAACTAGTAGCGGCCATTTATTTCGCTTAAATAATTGATACCGTTTAATATTTCCTATAAAGTTTAACACGAGTATTAGCATAATTAGCTCAAACCACCAGTTATTGTAAATAAGCGCCTTCGCAACCGGTGTACCATAGTCATTCTCGACAAAGGTGGCAACCGCCATTGACAAAGCATATAATAATAACATAAGACCCATCGTGCGGGTAGAAAACAGTACTCTTCCAATAACTTTCATTGGTATATATTTGAACGTAATTTATAAGGGCCGATGGTAATATTCGGCATAAAAAGGCTGATGCGTTTATCTTGCAAAATCGAAGTATTTCTATTTTGTTGTGGATTGATTAATTAACCAAAAATTGGTCAAACTTCCCCTTTTTTAAACGCAGAATGGTAATATGAATATAATTTTTTTGTAAAAAAAATGTGAATAATTGCTAGTTAACTTGCAACACTTAATTTCCCAACGCCTTATTCAACAGCATGCTTCCCTTATCGCTGTATTGAAGTGCCAATGCGGCTTCTTGCCCTTCCCTGCTCATTTTCGCCCATGTTTTTTGAAGGATACCTACCATTTTCTCTTCCGAATGTTTTTGAAGTAAGTCATCATATTGAAATTCAAGAAAAACCAAGCAAAGCGCATTTTCTATAGTCTGGACGTCTTGATCTCTTTTTATTCCCTTCTTTAAAACAATTTCCTTAACTTTTGCAATCACATCAGCTTCATAGTTTAATGAGTCCATTATTTCGGTAGCTTTCTGAGCATGGTGTTTCGCAAGATCACTTCTCCATTTCAAATACCCTACCCTACCTTCAGGATAGGTTTTCCTTTCAATTTCCCATCTTCCAATGTGTTGGCACCTAGAAGCCAGCAACAATGCTTCGCTAGCATGTTGGTCAAGATTTCTCACCCACTCATACAATTTGATAGCATAAAAATACTCCGAAGGGTAATCCTGCCCTTTCCAAGTAATTCTTTCGGGCGATTGCTGGTTGTATTTATCAAATAATGTAAAAGCTTGTTCGAGTTTTGTCATGGAGAATAAAAATAATTTCTGGTAGCAAACTTAAATAAAATGGCCTTCATATGCAAAGCACCGAGAATCAAATTAATTCACTCATTAACAGCATATTAAAATATATTTATTTATTTCGGCGTTATTATTGCAGCAAAAAGATCAAAACAATTTCGCTCCTTTTAGGTTTAGAAATTTGCAATCGTATATTAAAGTATTTAAGCGAATTGAAATTGAAATTTAACTCTTTATTCCCTATACCCGCACTACAGGTTAATCGCTGTAATATTTATGTAGTTTTCAGAACATTATTACTAGTTGTGTTATTAAGTTTACATAACAAGGGATTTGGCCAAGCAACCGTACCTACCGACTCACTGAAGGCTGATTCAATAAGAGCAGATTCTTTAAAGGTCCAACAGGATCTTCTCTCCACAAGTGGTCAATACGATATCAGTGATTTGATCCGGAACGTTATCCATCCCAAAAGAAAACCAGATTCACTTCGAAAACCATCGGGAATAACGCCTATGCCTAATATAGCTTACAATCCTAGCATTGGAGCACAGATCGGAATTAAGGCAGTAGCTGGTAAAGTACTAGGCAATGACCCAAATACCTTGATGTCGGTCGCTGCGACCTCAGCTTCCATTACTACAAAAGGTATTATTTATTTTTACCTCAGCCACAACATTTATACACCTGGAAATAAGTGGAATTTTCAAGGAAGTCTGGTTGCAGCAAAAACAGTTTCTCCCGATTATGGGTTGGGCATTGGCCATGTTGCAGGAAATACCGAAGCGGATCGTATATTAACGAATCCAGATCGTAAAGTATATGTACAACGGGCACAGTTTTATAATTTTCGAGAAAAGGTGTACAAACAAATTCAAGAGAACTTATTTGTTGGAGCAGGTGTTTCCATTGATATCAGAAGGAAAATTGACGAGAGAGTGGAAGAAGATGTATTAACTCCCTATAAAATTTATAATCAAAAATATGGCTTTGACGGAGAAGACTATATGTCAAATGGTTTCCTCTTCAATGTACAATACACAACACGCGATAATCAAAACCGTCCCTATAACGGTATCTATTCGGATGTTGGTATTCGGGTAAATCAAACGTGGATTGGAAGTACAAAAAGTGCCGTACAACTCAGCACAGACTTTAGAAAATATTGGAGCCTATCCGAACGTAATCCAGAACATGTAATTGCCTTTTGGAACTGGGGTTCATATTTAGTAAGCGGAGCCCTGCCCTACTTGGAATTACCTGGAACGGGTAAGGACATGAACTTTCGCAGCGGCAGAGGTTATACCGTAGCTTATTTTAGAGGCCCTTTATATTTCTATTCAGAAGTAGAATATCGTTTTCCCATTACACGAAACAAATTTCTAAGTGGTGTTACATTCTTTAATATACAAACAACTAATGATGAACTTGGCACCAAACTATTCGAACGGTGGCAGCCAGGAGGAGGTGCTGGCCTACGTGTACTCTTTAACAAAAATACACGTACAAATCTATGCCTCGATTATGCTTTTGGTAAATACGGCGCAAGGGGCTTTTTCCTAGGTTTAAACGAGGCCTTCTAAATAGAAAATTACCTTTTCTGCCATCAGGTTAGTTCGTCTATCACAAAAAGTCCCAAAGAATCACATACATCTAAAAAACGACTGTCGGGCGGATGGTGCGACATCCTAACCGCATTCATATTCATATCTTTAATCAGGTTTACATCCAACTCACTTTTTGCCTTACTCATCGTCCTTCCGATGGTAAGCCATGCGCTGTGTCGATTTACACCTTTAAATTTTACTTTAATTTCGTTGACAAAGAATCTAATACCTTTCTTAAAAACATTAGCATAAAATGCAAAGTCTACTGAAGTAATGGCTCCAGCACCTTCCAGACGTTTTCTGCTAAAATTTTTTGCCCAGCACTGGTGGGATGGATTCCATCTTTTTGGTTCAGTTCAACTTCCCCACCTACACCCTCTAGTAAAAAAGGAATAAGAAATAACCGATATTCCTTCGCCAGAGCAGGAAATATCGCTTGAAATTTTTTCACATAAGTACTTCCCATACTCGGCGGAACCATCATACCTGCTAGCACAATCTGGCAATCGGGATTGATAGCCCTTACTTTTTTTATAATGCTTGCTAAGTTCTGGTATGTTGCTTCAGTAGCTAATCCACGAAGACCATCATTGGCACCAAGTTCCAGCACAAAGATGTCAAAAGGCTGTTTTAGTACCCATTCAATACGCTCATTTCCACCTGCACTCGTTTCTCCACTTAAACCTGCACCAATTACTTTATATGGTAATTTCAAGGAATCTATCTTCTGTTGAATCCTCGCGGGAAAGGCTTCTTCTGGACTTTCTAACCCATAGCCCGCAGTAAGGCTGTTGCCAAAAAACAAAATATTCTTACGAGTAGATGTAGATACTTCTTTTTCGTTCTTATTTTCCTGTTCCGCTGATGCTTTTTCTTTACTGCTGTTTGAGCAAGATATGGAAAGCAATGTAACAATTGTTGATATAATCAATCTTATCTGCATAATTAGAGCTAATTTAAACAAAAAATTCATTAGCTCGTCATTTGTAGGACAATGCTCAGCGTTAAAAATATTTCAAAGATTTATCAAAGTGGTTTCAACAAGTTAACAGTGTTGAACAATATCAGTTTCGAAGTAGCACCCGGAGAAACCGCTGCAATCGTTGGCCCTTCTGGAAGCGGCAAGACCACCCTATTGGGTCTCTGCGCCGGACTTGATCGCTACGATGCAGGAAGTATTACCCTATATGATTCATTACTTAGTGAACTTGATGAAGATGGGCTGGCACAAATCCGTAATCAACATGTTGGTTTTGTATTCCAAAATTTTCAGTTGTTACCTACCTTAACTGCGCTAGAAAATGTAATGGTTCCTATGGAGCTTCAAGGAGCTTTAAACGCTAAAAAGAAAGCCTTAGCTTTGCTTGATAAGGTAGGATTGGCCGACAGAGCCACGCATTACGCCAGTGAATTATCTGGTGGCGAACAGCAGCGTATCGCTTTGGCAAGAGCTTTTTCTAATAATCCTAAAATTTTGTTTGCTGATGAACCAACGGGCAATCTTGATACAGAGACAGGCCAAAAAGTGGAGCAGTTGCTCTTCAACTTAAATAGAGACGCTGGTACTACGCTCGTGTTGGTAACTCACGATCTAGAACTTGCAAACAAAACAGAACATATCATTCGCTTAAAAGGAGGAGTCTTAGTGTGAACGGATGGTGGATAATCAAAATGGCTTGGCGCGATAGTCGTAAGAATAGATCTCGACTGCTGTTTTTTATCTCGTCCATTGTGTTGGGTATAGCGGCATTAGTGGCAATAGCTGCCTTCGGTAAGAACCTTAAACAAGAAATCGATAATCAAGCTGCAAGCCTAATAGGTGCAGATTTAGAAATAAGCAGCGGCAAGCCGTTGACGGTTTCCGCTCACAAGCTGATCGATTCGTTGATAAACCTTAGTCAATCGCACGCAGAGGAACATCAGTTTGCTTCTATGGCAAATTTTATAAAAAATGGTGGCACGCGTTTAGTACAAATACGAGCATTAACGGGTGCTTATCCATTTTATGGGGCTTTGGAAACCTCACCAGCAGCAGCTGCCTTCACTTTTCTTGATGATCAAAAGATACTTGTAGATAAAACATTGCTTCTGCAATTTAATGCCGCAGTGGGTGATACCGTCAAACTTGGCGATTTGAACTTTCAGATTGCTGGGTCATTAATTAATACTCCTGGAAAAACAGTCATTTCCGGATCGGTGGCCCCTACCATCTTTATGCCACTGTCACTTCTTGAAAAAACAGGGCTTTCACAGAAAGGTAGCCGTATTAATTATAAATATTATTTCCGTTTTTTAGATAATTATCCGGTAGATAAACTTGTCGAACATTTAGACGATCAATTTGAGCAGCTAAGTCTTCGAACCGAAACCATTGCTAGTACGAAAGAAAATACCGGAAGGTCCTTTACAGATCTCACTGACTTCCTTGGATTAGTAGGATTCATTGCCTTAATGTTGGGCTGTTTGGGAGTGTCCAGTTCCATCCATGTGTACGTAAAAGAGAAATTACCTAGCGTAGCTATCTTGCGATGTATAGGTGCTCGTTCACACCAAACCTTTCTTATTTATTTGGCGCAGATTATAGGTATTAGCACCATTGGAGCCCTTTCAGGGGTTATATTAGGTGCCATAGTACAGCAAGTGTTACCTTGGATATTAAAAGACTTTTTACCAGTAAATGTTCGTAGTGACATTTCATGGTCGGCCATTGTACAAGGCATCTTAATTGGCCTTTCTATGTCCCTTCTATTTTCGCTTATTCCCTTGCTTAGTGTACGGAAAGTATCACCACTCTACACATTAAGAATTCAAAGTAATGATCGTTTAAGCATTAGTAAAGGTGACGCTCTTAAAAACTTAGTTTACTTGTGTATAATTATCTTTATTACAATATTTTCCCGTTTCCAATTAAATAGTTGGTATCAAAGCATAGCCTTTGTAATGGGCATTTCCATGGCCTTTGTTGTCCTCTATGGAACAGCCGTTCTCCTAATGAAAGCGTTAAGACAGTATACGCCACTTTCCTGGCCCTATGTATGGAGGCAGGGTTTAGCAAATCTATACCGCCCCAATAATCAGACAGTGATGCTGATAGTTGCTATTGGCCTTGGTACAGCTTTAATTGCTTCACTCTTTTTCATACAAGGGATTCTTCTTAATCGCGTTACCTTATCTTCTTCTAAGAATCAACCCAACATGGTGTTATTTGATATTCAATCTTCACAAAAGGATGAAGTCGCCGCTCTTATAAAGCGATCTAAGCTTCCAGTATTGCAAAAAACACCTATAGTAACCATGCAGTTAACAGCCATAAACAATTATACTTTAGAAGATGTAAGAAAAGATAGCACCTTAGGTTTTTCCACGCGTGCCTTTGGAGGAGAAATTAGAGCCACCTATAAAAGTACATTAGATCCATCTGAAAAAATAACTGATGGTCAATGGATTGAAAAATCTATGGTGGGAGATACCGCTAAAATATCCTTAGATCAAAGCTATGCCAAACGATTAAAGGTAAAGGTAGGTGATCGTTTACAATTTAATGTGCAAGGGGTAGTTATACCTACTATAATTGGGAGCTTAAGAGAGGTAGATTGGAATAGGATGCAAACAAATTTCAGGGTGCTCTTTCCTCTTGGCGTAATTGATAATGCGCCGCAATTTCATGTAATTATGACAAGAGTACCAAATGATAGGGTCTCTGCAGATATACAGCAATTGCTAGTTAAACGATTTCCAAACATATCTATAATCGATTTAGATTTAATATTAAGCGTGTTAGATAGCATTTTAGATAAAATAGGTTTTGTAATCAAATTTATAGGGGCCTTCAGTATACTTACCGGTATTGTTGTATTGATTGCCGCTATTATGATCAGTAAATACCAACGTATACAAGAAAACGTATTATTAAGAACATTGGGTGCTTCTCGCCGCCAGCTATTTACCATTACAGGCTGCGAATATTTATTGTTAGGTTTATTGGCATCTATAACCGGAATTATATTGGCATCAATTGCTAGTTTTTTGTTAGCATTTTTTATTTTTGAAGCATCGTTCAAACCTTCTATTTCAGTTATCTTGTTGTTATTATTCGGTGTGTCGGGCCTAACTTTATTTATTGGGCTATTTAATAGTCGCTCTGCTTTAAATCAACCACCCTTAGTCGTACTGAGAAAAGAAGTTTGAAGTCAACGCGCACGCTTTAACCTTCCATCTCTAGAAACCATTCTTTCGCTTTAGCAACAGCCTTATCGTATAACAAATCCCCCTCCGGCTCTCCTTCCTCATAAAGTTTATTAGCAATTTCTACTGCTTTTTCCTGAACATTCGGGTTTAAATTACTCTCATTAAATGGAAAATTATTTACGGTCCATTTTCCATGGTCGTCGTCATATCTATAAATTTTCATAACACTTCAGTTTAGTAGCCTATCATTTTGTTTTGCTTTAATTTCTAACAACTCAATTTATTCAGATTTTTCGTCCCTACTGCTATTCTTCGATGTCTATTTAATAACAGCTGAGGATGCTAAGGGTTTTAATCTGTTAAATAAAATTCATTGATTTTTAAATATTTAAACATATCCATCTCAACAAGTCATATTCAAAGGCAGACTTCAATATTTATCTATTTTTTTAAAAAAAATTATGCTAACAAAAACAAGGCATAATTGTTATAAAGTAAAAAACAAAGACATGCGTACAGCACATAACAAATATCGCGGCATTAGATATAATGGTATTCCTTCATTTAATCCTATCCAGACATCTGGGTATTTAAAGACGAATTTGCAAAACGAAATAATTTCTGTTGACGAAAGAGCCGCTCAGTTGTTGGGATATGATGCCAAGACATTACTAGGACATAATTTTTGGGATATTATATGTGTGAGTATACCCGCCCATTGTCATCAAGCTATTAATGCAAGTATTATGCAGCGAAAAAACACGGTTATAAAGATGAATTCATTGAAAACAGGTGCACTGATTCATTTTACTATCAGTCACACGGAATTCGATTCAACCATAAAAATTGAAGGATTAGTGTAAAGCACAGCCCAATTAGGGCAGATAGAGGCATTTCATATCAATTTGCTTTCTAATTGAGCTTTGATGGCCTCGTGCCATTCCTCTTTTAGTATACTTAAAACAATGGAAGTTCTTCTACTTCCATTTTCTTTTTTCAGATGATTTCTCAATACACCCTCTACTGTACAGCCAATACTTTTCATCGCGGCAATACTTGCTTCATTATCCACGTCTGCCCTAAACTCTACCCTTTCAGCGCCTAATTTTTCAAAGGCATATCGTAATAGCAAATACTTGCAGTGCTTATTTAGCCCCGTTCTTCTAAAGTTTTCGCCATACCAGGTATAGCCGAGCTGGAGCGTCTTGTGGTCATGCTGTATATCATAAAACCTGGTACTACCAGCATACTTATTCGCAAGTTTATCAAAAATAATAAAAGGGTATTCCCTACCTGCCTCCCTAGCGCTGAGAGCAGTATCAATATAATTTTTGATGCCTAGTCCACCTGCAACGGAGGTAATCGAATACCTCCAGATATCTGGTTCATTCAATGCAAAGGGTAAAAGATGATCATAATCCTCCAGCTGTAACGGACGTAATAAAACACGTTCATTCTCTAAATGCACATTATTTACCAGATTGAAGTTCATAAATTTAGATCTATAATAGTAACCGATTATCGTTAGCTAGAGCCCAATATACGACTAACAATAACAACTTCCGAATTTTCACTATAATTAAACAAAAGCTTTCAATACACTCCGTTGCTATTTATGCTCTTCTGGAAAAGCATTGAAGAGCGCTTTCAGTTCTTTAGCTTTATCTGGAAATTCTTCTATTACATTTGTACGTTCGCTTGGGTCATAAGCAGTATTAAACAATTCTTTAGCAGCATCATATGGTTTTCCTGAATTATTATTGATACCAGCCGGTAGCTCTCTATATTTCCAATTCCCACTTTTTACGGCTTCCACTTTACCATGATTTACCAAATAAATAGGTCGATGCTCATACCCGTTACTATTCACTTCCCCAGTTAATAAAGACGCGATCGACTGTCCATCCAAGATACGATTTTTCGGTAATGGAGCCCCGGTCCATTCTGCCAGTGTCGGTAATATATCCAGGTTGCTGATGGCATTTCTCAGGAGCCCTCCATCAAGTGTATGACCTTTCCAATATACTATAAAAGGCACGCGTACTCCTCCCTCATAAGTTTGCGCTTTTGAGCCTTTGAAAACGCCAGCTGTGCCCGCATGCCAGTTTTTAGTAGCGCCATCGCCACTCATACGCACCGGATACTCTATCCATGGGCCATTATCGCTAGAGAAAAATAAAATGGTATTATCCGCTAAGCCTTGTTCTTCCAATACTTTCCACAACGCAGCAATACGTTTATCCAAATCTTCTACTACTGCTCCCAATGGCCCAGCTTCCTGCATATTTTTCATTGCATCCGCCTGCGCAGCAAATGCAACAGGCAAATGGGGCATATTATGGGCATAATATAGAAAAAAAGGTTGATCCTTACGTTGGGCTTTGATAAAGCGTATAGCCTCCTCATTATAAATACGGCTAAGCGAAGAGTCTGCCGGGCGCACAACTTCCGGTGTACGATTTCTGAAAATTTTAATGGTGATATCCGTTTTTACGTAAGGGTCTCGGTAATCATGACTATACAGCATGCCAAAAAATGAATCAAAACCTTGCGCAGTAGGATAATTATAGTCATGCTTTTCTCCTAAGTGCCACTTTCCTATAAGTGCGGTACGGTAGCCAATTTCCTTTAACATCTCTGCAATAGTTATTTCTTCATCAGGCAGTCCAAGCGGTGAGCCAGGCCCAATGGGATCAGGTAAGTTATAGCGTGAAGCATACCTGCCCGTTAATAACGACGCACGTGAAGGCGTACAAGAAGGGCTTGATACAACATAATCAGTTGCTCTAACTCCCTTGGCGGCCATCTCGTCTAAAAAAGGTGTCGATATACTTGGATTCCCGTAACAGCTTAGATCTGAGTATCCCATGTCATCTGCCAATACAAAAATAATATTTGGTTTATCCTGTGCACTAATGTTTGTTAATGAACAGATAAGAAACAAACTAACTAAAAGGACTTTATCGAATGGAGCAACTGACTTTTTCACAATCATTAATTTAATTTTCAGTAAGAGGGTTAAGCAAGCAAGATATAAAAATATTTCTCAAGCATACCTACTTTCAAGCTTGGTTTTTAAATTATTTTCTCACCTAAACCTACAAAAACATTAGCAGACAGTTAAAATCATAATATTCATTTAATAACCTTCAGTAATAAGCTCATGGTTAATAAAAGCTCCTGCAACGGTGCCTGCCCCTACCGCCATTGATACGCCCCTAAACATAGTGGTGTTATCTCCCGCAGCAAAGACACCAGGAATACTTGTTTTCTGAAAATTATCTACTTGTAAATGTCCTGTATCAGTTAAAACGCATCCCATGCTCGCCGGTATCTGACAATGTTGCACAAATGGAACCTGCGCATAAAGCGCTGTAAGCGGAATAGAACTGTCGTCCGTAAAATGAAGACGACTGAGATAACCATCTTTATGTTCAATCTTTTTTAATGGTATTTCAACTATATTTATGTTCATAGTTGCTAATTTTTCTTCCTGCACAGCACCAATCGTAGAACTGCCATTCGTAAAAATGGTAAGCTGTTTCGTCCAATTACGAATCAGCCGTGCCTTTTCAAAGGCCATTTCTCCATTCATGAACAAACCTGTACGTTCTTCCCGATACTCATAACCATGACAATAAGGGCAATGGATAACAGAAATCCCCCAACACGCAGCAAAGCCGGCTATCAACGGCATTTCATCTTTAATACCCGTCGCAAAAATTACTTTTTTAGCCTGTATTCGTTTTCCGCTAATAGTCTCAATACGAAACTGAAGGTTTTCACCTTGCACTGAAGTCACCTCGTCATCAACCAATTGCACCGTTGGATAAGCAAGCACCTGTTCGCGCCCCAGTCTAGTAATTTCAGCAGGAGTGTTACCGTCTTGCGTAAGGAAATTATGCGAATGTGGTGTTTGTTGATTACAAGGTTTACCCCCATCAATAATAAGTACTTTACGGATTGCGCGTCCTAGCGCCATTGCTGCCGACAAACCAGCATAGCTACCACCTATAATGACTACTTCAAAATTGTTGTTTTCCATATGATATTGCTTAAATTTTTTATACCTGTTTTGTGAGATCACCCACCACCCATGTCTCAAAATTGAGACATGGGTGGTCAAATTTTTTTAAATTCCGATTCCCTTACTAAAAGAAAACCATGCAAATTGCTTTAAACTTTGCTTAGCTACCGTACCCATTGAATCTGCTTTAACTGTTGCACTAACAACCCCTGTGAAAAACATAAATATCCATTCGTTGGTTAGTTGTTTACTAACCTTTCCCTCATCCTGTAACTTTAAAATAACCGCTTGATAATGCTGATACATGGCATCATATTCTGCACAATCTTTGTTCTGATGATGATGCTGATGCCCCTCCTTATTATGCATTTTATGAAAAAATGAATATTTAGCGCCGCAATCCACTCCTGCATATAACATCTGCTCCAACTGCTCTAAAGGATTAGTAGAGCTATTTAACGCATTCGCCATAGCTTTACTACAACGTCTTCGCATATCCGTGGCACAGGCGGCTACCAATTCACTTCTATCTTTAAAATACCGATGAAGTGTTCTTCTTGTTACCATCGCCTTATCTGCCACCTTCTCCAGTGATGCCGAAAGATCATCGTTGAAAACCAAAATGGCCGAATCGATTATATTTTGTTGCGTATCCATCGTACTACCTCCGCACAATTGTATGACTAATTTCTCAGATTTGTGACATATATTTGTCACAAATAAGCAAGCATTATCGAAAACAGGCAGCGCACTATTTGACAGCCAATGCCATTCCCTTGCTTTTAATGCCTTTGCCTTCTATATTAAGATGAACTATCCCCGCTTTTTTATCCGCTTGTATAATCACCACTAACTTTCCGTTAAATGTTTTCATCATCGGTTCGTGAAACAATTCTAATGAGGTGGGATCACCATTACAAACCGCTTTAAAAGCCCCTGCGCCTTTTGCTTTAAAAGTAAGTGGAAGGTTCGCTTGAGGGCATAAATTACCGTCTTTATCTACCACCTCCACCGTTACAAAGGAAAGGTCATTCCCATTGGCAACCAGCTCCTCCCTATCAGCCGTTAATCTTAAACCAACAGGCTTTCCGGCAGTATGTATTTGTCGCTCCTCTGCCACTGTTCCGTTTTCATCATAAGCCACCACCCTGAGGGTACCTGGTTGATAGACAACGTTATTCCATCGCAGTCGATAGCGATCCAATTTCGAATCACGGTTCTTCTTAATTTTACCCTGACTGATACCATTCACAAAGAGTTCTGCCGAAGGATAGTCTGTATAACAATATACGGGTATGGTATCCCCTTCGTGCCCTTCCCAATTCCAATGTGGCAAAAGATGTAAAGTATGAGTCACCTTGTTCCATTTGCTTCGGTAAAGGTAATAACGATCTTTAGGCAACCCGGCCAAATCGCATATGCCAAAATAAGAACTTCGTGCAGGCCAATATTCATCATAAGGAGTAGGCTCACCCAAATAATCGAAACCTGTCCAAACGAATTCACCTATAACCCAAGGTTTATCATCCTGTAATTGCCAATCATCTTCTGGCAAATTGGACCAACTACAGCTTTCCAGATCATATGAAGACGACTGCCCATCCGAATAAGTTTTTTGTTTTAACACTTCCACCGGCAACTTATAAACGCCTCGCGAACTTACAGTAGAAGCCGTTTCAGATCCCAATATAAATCCTTGCGGCAACTTATCATAAGCAAGTTCGTATTTTTGTGTTCTATAGTTAAGTCCAGGCACATCTAAAATAGCAGCAAAACCGCTCGCAATAGCGTTATCCACTCTATCCATTCCGCAGGTTACCGGTCGTGTCGGGTCTTCGCGATGACAAATATCCTGTAAACGCTTGGCAATACGATTTCCGCCTGCTATACTCTGTTCCGGCACTTCATTACCTATACTCCACATGATAATGGAAGGATGATTACGATGAAGACGAATGAGATTAATCAGATCGCGTTCGGCCCAATCCTCAAAGAAACGATTATAACCATTTTTACATTTTGCAGCTTTCCATTCATCAAAGCTTTCAGCCATCACCATAATACCCATTTCATCGCACAGATCCATTTGCCAAGGCGCGGGCATGTTATGCGCGGTACGGATAGCATCCGCACCCATCTCCTTCATGATCAATAACTGCCGTTTTAATGCGGCCTTGTTAATGGCAGTTCCCAAAGGCCCCAGATCATGATGTAAACACACACCCTTAATCTTCCTTGCTTTTCCGTTTAAGATGAATCCCTTTTCGGCATTTATCTGTACCTCTCGAATCCCAAAACGTACTGAATCCACGTCCAATAAATCCGTCCCTTCATAAATAGACACCCTAGCATAATATAGACTAGGGCTTTCGGGAGACCATAAGCTGGGGTTTTCCAATTCTATATTGTCTTCGAATAGGCGACCAATCATTTCTACATCTCTTTCGTGGTTCTTGATCACTTTCCCCTGATTATCTAGGATAGCTGTTTTGATCCGTAACTTTCTATGCTGTGCTTCTTCCAACGCAGCTTTTATGTTGATCTTGGCATACGTTTCCGACACTACGGGTGTGCTCACTGCTAATCCCCAAGTAGCGATAGCCGTTGTATTCGTTAATAACAAACGTACCGGGCGATAGATTCCCGCTCCAGGGTACCAACGGGACGATTCCGGCGTATTCTGCAACCGAACTGCTAGTATATTTCCACCCTGCTTGTTCAAATAAGGCGTAATATCGAAATAGAAGGAGTTATAACCATAAGGCCAATACCCCACCTTTTTACCGTTCACAAAAACGGTGGCTTCACTCATTGCACCATCAAAAATCAGGGTAGCTTTTCGGCTGTCAAAAGATTCTTTTGGTAGATCTGTTCGATACCAGCCAACCCCTACATAAGGCAAGGCACCTGTTCTTCCTGTTTTTTCGGTTGGTATTGTTTCACCATTTTGCGTTATTGCTACTGTCTGTTTATCAACCTCTTTATCGAAAGGACCTGTAATCGCCCAATCGTGTGGCACTTTTACATCCTGCCACGCCTTGTCATCATAACTAGGCTGCTCAGCGCCAACCTGCTCTCCCTTTATAAAGCGCCACCCTTCTTCTAGCATTAGTTCTTTTCTACTCTGAGCCGATACAAAACAGCTATAAAAACAACATAAAATCGTAAAAACGGTACGTATATTCATTTTATTTACTTAATATTATTCTAACCAAATTGCGCCAACATCCCAACTAAACGTTGTACCAGCGGGCATTTATCGTGTGCTATGAACAGCTGCAATTTATCCAATTTTTTTAAATTGATGCTTATATATATAGAATAGCATGAGGGTAAATCCTGAGTATAGATAGGTAATAATAACAACCCGCCCAATTCTAGAAGAACAATCGGAATTCTTATGGGCACTTTTTATCAGGTATGGAAGATTCCTGATAGCGCAGATGCGCTCCATAAACGATATCAATCTTCCTTCGCTAATTGTAGCATCTGTTTTAATTGTTTCACATGGCGCATAGTATGATAAGTATCAAACCATAGCCACTCTAGACGCGTAAATTCACCATATTCCGGAATAGCAAAGTCAGTACAAATAACAGCAAGATCCTGATGCAAAAGCACTTCTTTATAGGCAACAACCCTTTCCTCTAACCCTTTGAGCAGTCTTCTCTTCTGCACCGGCGCACCTGTTGGAATAACTTCTACGGGTGCCTCATAGCTGTTATCGAAATTCAGTAAGACACCTTTAATTTTTGCTACTTTTTGATCGATGGGCCTGTTGGCAGGCTTCGTATTTCCCTTTAAAATATAGATTGCAGCGTATGCCTTATAAAGATGCAGACCTAGCTGACCAGGTGTCCATTTACCAGGAATAAGTACGCCATTCAATTGCCCCTCCGTTAAAGAATGAAGTAATTGTAGCAATTCGTTGGTAATTCCATCAAATGCTTGTATCAACTCATTATATTGGTTTTTCATAAAATAGCCTCTTTATAACCATAACTTTATAGTAAACAAAAGTATAACATTCCGTCCATTGCTTTCTGGTGTAAATACGACAGAATATGAGTGATTTACGACTATACCCCTTACTTTCTATCGCTAAGTACATAGTTAGAACCAAAATCTTTCTTATCAGAAAGATTATATTTGTGAAAACATATCAATGAAGAATGGAAATTATTGTTGCACAAAAAAAAATAGCAATAGGCGGCAAATATAGTATATTTACGAATGGTCAGCCTACGCACAAAGCCTCTAGGCAGCTTTTACAACTGTTGGCAAAAATTCTTCTTTTCGAAAGTAGTGGCGTTACGCCGCATTTGATCATCAACAGAAAATTCACTTGGTTAAAGCCTGCATATGATATTACCAAAAAGGATCACCAGGTCTTAGCATTCAGAACAAAATCATTCTGGAAACGACATTATCAATGTCGATCTAACGCCGATATATACGATATATATAGGCACAGGGGGCTAAAATACTCGATTTTTAAAAACAATCAGCAAGTTGCATGGTGGGAAAAAAGCATCATTACCTGGTTTGAAGGAGATAGTTATAAGATTATCGCTAATGACGATTGCGATGTCGATTTAATGATTTCTTTTTGTCTAATCATTGATAATGTATCAGGCCACCACGATACCCAGGTGATGACCATCAACATAGGCAACATAGGTTTTCAAGCAAAAAAATTTGATTCCCAATGGCAAGCAAGGTAAAGCGTTCGATGCGCGCGTAAGGCCTCGACTGGAATAACAACTATAAAAATAAAATAGATCATCCGATAGATCACGAACTGCTTCTTTATACATTATTTTTAGTTTTAAAAGCTTAGTTTTGTCTGGCATATATAATCGTATGTAACAATTTTAACCATATCCCTTGTTTTTCAGCTAAAAAAACTTGCGATAAAAGGATAATCTAAGCATATTAGCTAAATCAATTTAGCTATAGAATAATCGATAAAAACTAAAACAACAGCACATATTATGTATTTATTCAAAGAAAAATTCTATTTATTACTTATTGGTCTATCCTTATTTTCATCCGTATTACAGGCGCAACGTCTCAATATCGCCACCTACAACATTCGTAACGACAATAACAAAGAAGATGCTGCGAGAGGTGATGGTTGGCAACAGCGTTATCCGGTTATAAGCGACTTGATACGTTTCCACGATTTTGATATTTTCGGCACGCAGGAAGGTCTTCATCATCAATTGGAGGATCTCAAAAAAAATCTTCCCCATTACACGTATACCGGTCGCGGTCGCGATGATGGCAAAGAAGCAGGTGAATATTCAGCAATTTTTTATAATACCGATAAATTTCAGTTAATAGACCATGGTGATTTCTGGCTATCCACCCAAACAGATAGACCTAATAAAGGCTGGGATGCCGTGTTGCCACGTATCTGTAGCTGGGCAAAATTGCAATTGAAAGAGAACGGGAAGACACTTTATTTTTTCAATGTTCATTTTGATCACGTAGGTACTACAGCTCGAAAGGAAAGTGCAAAGCTTATTTTAAGCAAAGTAAAAGAACTAGCCGGTAATCATACAGCTATTCTAACGGGAGATTTCAATGTAGACCAGCATAGCGACAGCTATCAGGTGTTAGAACAATCTCATATTATGGAAGATGCTTATGGAAAAGCGAATATTAAATACGCCACCAACGGTACTTTTAACAATTTTAATCCAAATAGTAAAACCGATAATCGTATCGACCATATCTTTCTCACAACTGATTTTAAGGTATTCAGGTATGGTGTCTTAACGGACAGTTATCGATCCCCTTTGAAAAATCCTGCAGAGGCCTACCAGTCGGGCAACTTTCCAAAAGAGGTGAGCTTAAAAGACTATCGCGCTCGTGTACCGTCCGATCATTTTCCAGTGATGGTAAGTATTGAAATGCCTGAATAGTAAGTTAAATATGAATTTTTAAAAAACAAGTCAGTAAACCCTTTCTAAAGAAACGAAATGAATTTACCAATAAGCCTTAAAAGGGCCTTTCTTATTATTTTTTGTACAGCTATCTCTTCAATAGTTATTGCACAGGAGCAAGCAGATCCAGTTTCTTACGTCAGTACATTGGTTGGCAGTCAGTCTAAGTTTGAACTTTCTACAGGTAACACCTACCCAGCTATCGCGATGCCATGGGGTATGAATTTTTGGGTGCCGCAAACAGGAAAAATGGGCGACGGCTGGGTGTATACCTATGCAGCCGATAAAATTAGAGGTTTTAAACAAACACATCAGCCAAGCCCGTGGATGAATGACTATGGGCAATTCTCATTAATGCCATTAACTGGCAAGCCAATATTTAATGAAGATGAGCGTGCTAGCTGGTTTTCACATAAAGCGGAAGTAGCGAAGCCTTATTATTACAAGGTCTATTTAGCCGATCATGATGTGCTCACCGAAATCACACCAACAGAAAGGGCAGCAATGTTTCGTTTCACTTTTCCAAAGGCTGACCATTCTTATGTTACGATAGACGCCTTTGATAAAGGTTCTTATATCAAAGTAATCCCTGAGGAACGTAAAATTATCGGCTATACTACCAAAAATAGTGGCGGAGTGCCAGCCAATTTCAAAAACTACTTTGTTATTGTTTTTGATAAGGACTTCACCTACAAAGCTACTGTAGCACAGCAGCAAATACAAGAAAATCAGTTAGAAGTCGATGCCGATCATAGTGGTGCTATCATCGGTTTTACCACAAAAAAAGGTGAACAGGTACATGCTCGTGTGGCATCATCCTTTGTCAGTTTCGAACAAGCAACCACTAATCTTAAAGAATTGGGGGTGCTGAACTTCGATCAATTGGTAGAAAACGGCAAACAGACTTGGAACAAAACCTTGGGGAAAATTGAAGTAGCTGACAGTAATATCGATAACCTGCGTACTTTTTATTCATCTCTTTACCGTTCTGTACTTTTTCCAAGAAGCTTTTATGAGGTCGATGCTCAAGGAAAAATTATACATTATAGCCCATATAATGGAAAAGTGTTACCCGGTTATATGTTCACCGATACCGGATTTTGGGACACCTTTCGCTCACTATTCCCTTTCCTTAACCTCGTATACCCATCCATGAATACCAAGATGCAGGAAGGTTTAGTGAATGCCTATAAAGAAAGTGGTTTCTTACCAGAATGGGCCAGTCCCGGGCATCGTAATATTATGGTGGGTAACAACTCCGCCTCTGTGGTGGCAGATGCTTACATTAAGGGTCTGAGAGGTTATGCTATTGACACTCTTTGGGAAGCATTGAAGCATGGAGCCAATAATGTACACCCTACTGTAGCGGCTTCAGGCCGTAAAGGATACGAAGAATATAACAAATATGGTTATATTCCGAATGATGTAGATATTAGTCAGAACGTTGCCCGCACGTTGGAATACGCTTATGACGATTGGGCCATTTATTCTTTGGGGAAAAAGCTAAACAGACCAAAAAAAGAAATTGCTATTTACGCAAAAAGAGCCTTAAATTATAAAAACGTATTTGATTCCACCTATAAATTGATGCGTGGCAGAAAGGCAGATGGCAGTTTTCAATCCACCTTTGATGGTACTGATTGGAGCAGAGATTTTACGGAAGGTAATAGTTGGCATTACAGCTGGTCTGTTTTTCATGATCCACAAGGCCTAATCGATTTGATGGGTGGTCAACAATCGTTTAACCAGATGCTCGACTCGGTGTTTATCATTCCAGGTGCAGAAGGTATGAAAAGTCGCTCTGTAATTCATGAAATGCGTGAGATGCAGGTAGTGAATATGGGGCAGTATGCGCATGGTAATCAACCTATTCAACATATGATTTACCTTTATAACTATTCTGGTCAACCATGGAAGTCGCAATACTGGGCACGAGAAGTGATGGATAAGCTTTATGCCGCAGGTCCTGATGGTTATTGTGGTGATGAAGATAACGGACAAACATCTGCTTGGTATGTGTTTTCAGCACTAGGTTTCTACCCTGTTTGTCCAGGTACTGATCAATATGTAATTGGCTCTCCCCTTTTTAAGTCGGTAAAACTTAACTTAGAAAATGGCAAAGAGGTAACAATAGAAGCCCCTAATAATGGCAAAGACAAGCGTTACATCAAAGGCTTAACAGTAAACGACAACGTCTACACCAAGAATTTCTTTCTCCATCAAGATCTTAACAATGGGGCAAAGATCAAGTTCGATTTAAGCGCAGAACCAAACAAAGAGCGAGGCGTAAATCTCAAAGATGCGCCCTACTCGTTTAGCAGGGAAATTTCCGAATAGTTTAGTCGGCAATAACATGGCCCTACAAAATGATAGGGCCATGTTATTTTTCCCATATTTTTATCGCGGTAATTTCACCCGTTGCGATATTCCAGTTGTATTCTACAATCTCTGCATAACCAATAGCCTGCACTTTCCAGACATCTTGCATATCACTAGGTGCTGCCCGGTGCTGAAACCCTACTATAGCATTATGCCGCAGTTTTTTGCTTACGTTTGCTTGATCGAAATGCTGAGATGAATTTACGAATATATAGGCATTCATTGTGAGGTCTTCTGGCTCCATGACAATAGGGTTCAAATTAGACAATTGCTCTTCAACATCTTTAAAGTCAGATCCTTCATAAAGTGAATGATACATAACCGGAATAGGAATAGGCAATTCTTTCTCGGCCAAGAGCTGCTTTCTTATACGCACGTACTGCTGTTTATTTTCTTTAAAAAAATCTTGCAGACGAATTGCTAAATCATTGTTAATAACATAATACGCATTTTCCTCTACCTGCATGCTGTCGTATAAGTTCCATTGGTATTCTCTTAAATGTAGTGAAAGTGAATCCGCTAGTGTAACAGGTTGGATAAAAGGAAAAAATTTAATATCACCTATCATTCGAGTATTCGGTGGTGTATAACCAAAGTCGCTCAACACACCCGTTTTAATATTCCAAGAAAAACGAATAGCGTACAATCTATTCACGCTCCATATTTTCCATTCATACAGGTCTTGCTGCTTTACGTATGTTTTTGTGCCATACAATTGAGATATGCTAAGCTGCTTTCGGTAATCCTCTCCGCTAGCATTTAATATTTGAGGTATCAGCAAACTGCCTACGATAGAAGCGATGTCTACCGGGCGTAATGCGCGAATAAATAATAAGCGGGCAATTTCTGGCGTTTTATAAAAATTCGACAAACCCTCATCCATCGGTATAGATTTATATGATAGTTCCACCAACTGTTTGGGAGGAGCAAGCGATTTGGCCAATTCTTGCTGCCTTAATGTCAAGTACTCATGCTCGTGCCGATGAAGAAAATCAGTTAGTTTAATAAAAAAAGATGTCTGCTTTAAAGCGATCCTCCGTTGTTCTTCACTGAGTTTTTCCAATGAATCACTAGCGCTGTCAAAAGTTACGAGGTCTCTTGCAATTTCAAGCATGAATGTCGTCGTTTCTTTCTTTAAGGAAGATTTTATGAAGGTATTATCTTGAGCATGCAAATAAGATCCGCATATCACCAGCGAGATGGCCAGTAAGATTTTTCCAAAACAAGCTTTAATATTCATTATCATTTCAACAAAACTATCAACATATCATGAACAAGGCAATAGCGATAAACAGGGATTCCATTATAACAAGTCGATTTATGCTAAAACAAATTAGCTCATTATAAATCAAGAAATATGCTTTAGTTTTAATACTTTTACCTTATTATGAAGCAGCCAAATTTTTCAACCCTACTACTCTCATTCCTGTTAACGACAACAGGCTTATGTGCACAAGCTTTAAAAGAACCCGTCGATTATGCAAATCCATACATTGGCAATATCAGCCACATGCTGGTGCCCACCTACCCTACGGTTCATTTACCAAATAGTATATTGCGCGTGTATCCAGAAAGAGAAAATTTTACTGGCAATATCTTAAACGGACTGCCGTTAATTGTAACCAGTCACCGCGGGAGCTCGGCATTTAACCTGAGTCCATTTCAAGGAGCAGTGCATGATATTAAAAATATCATTCCCTTAGGTTACGACAACGAAGTGATCAAGCCCAACTATTACAGTGTAGATTTAGACGATCAGGATATTGCTGTTCAATACGCGCCATCTCATCAATCAGGTATTTATGAGTTTGATTTTAAAGCGGCACAGGGCTCCCCCTATTTAGTGTTAAACACCCGTAATGGTGCACTGACAATCGATGGTAATGCCATTAGTGGCTACCAACAACTTGATAACAATACGAAGGTTTATATTTATTTTGAAACAGAAAGCAAGCCGTTGGAAATTGGCACACATCAAGGTAATCAACTAAACACAAAAGAAAAAACAACAGAAGGAAAAAATGCCTACTTCGTTATAAAATTCCCAGCTAATACCAAGCGGCTAAACGCACGTTACGGCGTATCATTTATCAGTGCAACACAAGCGAAAAAAAATTTATATCGTGAGATTAAGCACTATGATTTAGCTTCTGTAGCAAAAGAAGGACGCGATATTTGGAACAGCACTCTAAGCAAAATTAAAGTCTCTGGTAGCGATGAAAATGCAAAAACCGTATTCTACACTTCCCTATACCGCACCTACGAACGGATGATTTGTATATCAGAAGACGGGCAGTACTTCAGTGCCTATGACGGCAAAGTACATAGCGATGAAGGAAAACCTTTTTATACCGATGATTGGATCTGGGATACCTACCGTGCTACCCATCCCTTACGCGTGCTTATTGAGCCTAAAATGGAAAGCAATATGATTAATTCTTATATTGTGATGACACGTCAGATGCCACGTGCTTGGATGCCTAACTTTCCTGAAGTAACGGGTGATAGCCGTCGAATGAATTCCAATCATGCAGTAGCCATGGTGGCCGATGCCTATAGCAAGGGTTTAAGTGGTTTTGACCTAGCGGAGGCATATAAGGTTTCAAAAGCTGCCATCACTGAGAAGACATTAGCACCGTGGTCATCAAAACCAGCAGGCGTATTAGATCAATTTTATAAAGATAAAGGCTATCTCCCTTCACTGGCTCCGAACGAAAAGGAAACTGTTCCCGAAGTTCATTCCTGGGAGCGCCGCCAACCGATAGCGGTAACCCTCGGTACGGTGTACGATGAATGGTGTTTGTCGGTTATTGCCAATGCACTTAAAAATAAAGAAGAAGCGCAGTATTTTTCCGAAAGAAGTCTCAACTATCGGAAGGTATTTAATCCAGAAACAAAATTCTTCCATCCAAAAGACACACTTGGTGCATTTATGCCTAACCTCGATTACCGTTTCCCTCCGGGCATTGGCGGACGCGATGCTTACGATGAAAATACCGGGTATGTATATCGTTTTGATGTACCCCATAATGTGGCTGACCTTGTACAGCTCATAGGTGGCAAACAGGCGTTCGTAGATGCTTTGGAAGACATGTACAGCACGCCGCTTGGTAAAGGCCGACCAGATTTTTACCATATTTATGCAGATCATACCGGTAACGTTGGTCAATTTTCCATGGGTAATGAGCCAGCCATGCATGTTCCTTATCTCTATAACTATGCTGGTCAACCTTGGCGTTCACAAAAGAGAGTGCGTAACTTGTTAAATCAATGGTTCCGAAACGACCTCATGGGAATCCCTGGCGATGAAGATGGTGGAGGACTCACCTCTTTTATAGTATTTTCACAATTAGGGTTTTACCCTATAACACCTGGACTTCCCATGTATGTAATAGGTAGTCCTACTTTTGAAAATGCTACCCTATCCCTAGGAAATGGAAAAACGTTTAGCGTTGTTTGTCAGAACTATTCGCCCGACCACAAATACATTCAATCTGCCAAGCTAAATGGTAGAGATTGGAATAAATCATGGTTTAGTCATGAAGAATTAATGAAAGGCGGAACATTGGAGCTAGTCATGGGTAAACATCCTAATAAAACATGGGCTTCAGGGGACGATGCCATCCCTCCATCTTTTAAAATGGACTAAACTTAATTTTAGAAAAACATAGCTATCTAATGTAGTAGATAGCTATGTTTCTAAAAACTTATGAAAACAAGATTATTTGCTTTTACGTGTTTTTTCCCGAGAAGAGTAATTTTATCCCCAAAGAAACATACACCAGTCCTAAAATCTTATGCAATTTATTTTTAAAAAAATTACTGGAAAATACTTTGTCCTTCACACGGCTTAATAGCGTAATTAGCATTAAATCCCAAAGTAGGCATAACATAGCTATTATAGATCCAAGCACAATAAATTGCAAGGCAGGAGATGCTTTAGCAGGATTTACAAACTGCGGTAAGAAAGAAACAAAGAATAGCGCTACTTTAGGGTTTAAGATTCCGGTATATATACCCTGAGCAAATGTCCTTTTCAAGGATTGCAAAGTAACGTTTTCAAGTTCTTGCTTATTTTCTTTCCTTTGAAAGCTGCTTATTCCCAAATAAATCAGATACAATGCCCCAGCAAATTTTATCACCTCATAAGCAATGGCAAAAGTGGAGAGTAACGCCGATAAACCAATCGCCATACACAGTGCATGAAATAAGGTACCAACATTTAATCCAAGCGTTGTCATCAGGCCATGACGCTTTCCATTACAAACAACTTGAGAGAGCACCAATGCTTGACCAGGCCCGGGTATTAACACAATAATCATAGCAGCCATTAAAAAGGCAATAAAGGTAGTAGGATCGAACATAACTAGAATAAATAAAATACTAACCAAGAAAGAAAGCTCTTTACCCAAAATATTATAATGCCCCTTGGCCTCTAACGCAAATATAATTATTTTAAAAATATAACCATTTTAAAATATGCGGCTTATGGTTCGTTCAAGTCATAGATTTACAGCTTGCACAGCGGGGCGATGCAGAATGAGATTCAAAATAGATGACGGCTAACGAATTTTACTGTTCGAAAATGAACGAAAAGTGTCCGAATACGAACAGAGACGGCGAAACCCCATAGCATAGGAACTAACAAAGTAAGATTTAAACCTTTGGCAGCTTTATTGATTTAAAATAGTACAACAATTATATTTATAAGCACAAAACACCTGTTTATGTTTACTAATTATCTTAAATCAGCCTGGCGCAATCTTTTGAAAGATAAGTATTATGCGCTCATGAATGTATTCGGACTAGCTATTTCGATTACCGTTTTTCTGCTGATCATCAATTTTGTTAAGTTTGAGTACAGTTATGAGCAACATATAAAAAATGCAGACGATCTGTACCGGATCACCCTCGATCACTACAAAGGATCAGAATATATAGATACAGACTGTGAGACCTATCCTCCATTGGGTTCCTTCCTTAAAAATCAGTTACCTGAAGTGGTTGATTTCACTCGCATACAGATGCTGGAAGACAATAATGAAATTCAATATCATAACCGGGCCTTTAGAATGGAATACATTTACGCGGTTGATCCTTCTACCTTCCACCTTTTGGACGTTCCGTTCGTACGTGGCAATGCCGCTAATTTCGACAAGCCCTATCAGGCTGTGTTAACTGAGACCCAAGCGAAACGCATCTTCGGAAACGAAGATCCGATAGGGAAAACAGTAAAAGACGACGACATGCTGCTAACGATCACGGGCATTATTAAAGACTCACCAACCAATACCCATCTTAAATTTGACTTCTTGCTCTCCTTTTCTACCCTTACTGCACTGGGGTGGTCAATGGATAATTGGGGGGGAAACAATAACTACTTATATGTGCAACTGAACCCCGGAATAGATTGGAAAAAATTCAACAGCAAATTACAAACCTTAACAAAAGAAAAGCTCAGCGATAAAATTGCGAAAGGCAATCGTTTTACTGCTGAGCCAATTAAGTCAATACACCTTTATTCGCATAAATTTTTTGAACCGGAAGTAAATGGCGATGCCAAAACAGTTAAATTCTTAACAGTTATAGCCCTTTTGATCTTATTGGTCGGTTCAATCAACTATGTCAACCTAACAACTGCGAGGGCAACGGAAAGGATAAAAGAAATTGGTATGCGAAAATTACTGGGTTCTTCCAGATCACTACTCATTATCCAGTTGATGATCGAAACCTTACTAATCAATATCGCAGCAATGGGCCTAGCACTTCTGCTAATCTGGGGGTCTCTGCCCTTTTACATGCAGTTGATTGGCAGACCTATTGCACTTGATTTTTTTAGCTCGGGAACCTTCTGGCTAATAGTATTGACACTTTTGGCATTCAACTGCCTGATTTCCGGAATTTATCCTGCCTTTAGTCTATCTGCTACTAAACCCATTAAAGTAGTTGGTAGAACATTTACTTCCAATAACAAGGGTAATTTATTTAGGCGATCATTAATCGTCGCACAATTTATTGCCGCTATTGTTGTCCTTTCGGCCACCTTAATTGTTTTTAAACAGTTAAACTTCATGAAAAAACAAGACCTGGGCTTAAATCCTTCCGAGGTACTCGTGATAAGAGGTCCCAAGTCGGGCACTGATTCTTTACGGAATCAAAAAGGATTCAGCTTTAAAAACAGTCTTCTGCAAATGCCTGAAGTAGAAAAAGTAGCTATCTCTGGAGCAGTACCCACTATACTATATGATGTGAGCACCACCGTTGGCGTTACGCGATATGGATCGGACGAAGGGAAAGATTACAATTATACCCTCTATGGTATCGATGAGGATTTTATTCCAACCAATGGCATGACATTAGTAGCTGGGCATAACTTCGAAAAAGGATCTTCAAATGGCGGCAAAGTTATTATTAATGAAACCACGGCCCGACTATTAGGTTTCACGAAACCGGAAGAAGCTATAGGTCAGCGGATAACTTTATGGCAAGGATACACTATTATCGGTGTCATGAAAGATTTTCGCCAGCTATCCTTGAAAGAAGCTGTGCTGCCCATGATCCACTGGTATGGAAGTGCATCCGATTTTTTTTCTATTAAATTACAGACAAAAAATATCCATCATAGTATTCAAACAATAGAAAAGCTTTGGAAAATCACCTATCCAGAGTATCCCATGAACTACCATTTTATGAATGAGCTAGTTGATAAACAATACTTCGCTGATCGTCAATTCGGTAAAGTGGTAGGTGCCTTCTCCATTTTTGTTTTATTTATCACCTGTTTAGGTATTTTAGGATTAACCGCCTATAACATCAATAAGCGCAGCAAAGAAATAGGTATCCGTAAAGTATTAGGTGCAACTATAGTCGAAATTTTCAAGTTGATATCATTCGACTTTGTAAAACTTATATTGATAGCATTATGTATTGCTGCCCCCATAACCTGGATAGTCATGAGCAGTTGGTTGGAAAATTATGCCTTGCACATCGAAATTAAATGGTGGATATTTGTATTCGTTGCTTTCGTAGCCATTCTGGTTACCTTAATTGCCTTAAGTTATCAATCCATTAAAGCCGCTCTTGTGAATCCGGTAAAGTCGCTTCGGTCAGAATAGAATAAGCAATTTGCCAGCGTTCAGATTTAATAACTATAGCCAGCATAATATCATGCTGGCTATAGTTATTGAAGCCTATTAAAGGTAAAAACCCTACTTAACAGGTGTAATTTCGATTTTCTTGAATTCAATCGGACCGTGGTCTCCCTGTATATAGATCGGACCAGGGTCTCCTTCATTACTGTTTAAAGCTCCACCCGTGATGCCCGGTATTTCCTGGTTAGCAATAATAGTTTTGCCATTAGCTACAATGGTAACCATACGGCCAACCAGTGTAATATCGTAGGTTTGCCATTCATTAGGACCTAAAGTAGGCATTTCGCTCGGCACCAAAAAACCATATACACCGCCAAATAAATGACTGTTGGGATGATCTGTTTTCGGATTATCAATAATTTGCACTTCATAACGTCCTCGTAGATAAACACCACTGTTACTCTCTTCTTTATACCTAAACTCAACGTGCAACTTAAAATCCGTAAACTCTTTTTCAGAAACCAGGTTGGCACCCGATTGTGCACTTGTCAAGACACCATCCTTTACAATCCACTGATTTTCACCCAATGCTTTCCATCCTGTCAAGTCCTTTCCATTAAATAAGGCGATCGGTTTTCCCCATTCTGGTTTATTAGTTCGCGCAAGATCAGGCGCTTTAACTCCTGTAAATGAATAGGTATCACCGGCGCTGGTAGTAATAGAACCTTGAATTCGATCGTCCTTTACCGTTCCTTCCAAAACAAGGTCCCGATCTTCTTTTTCCCATTGTGGTGGAATAGCAAAACCGAACTTACCATTTTCAAAATTGACTTTAGATACTGGTCGTGCACTTCCACCTGTACTTACAAAACGTCCTACCAACGTTTTAAAGCCCGACAATTCCACTTCCAACCAAGAAGGAGCTGGCTTACCATTTTCATCAACAGTGATATCCCAGCGACCAATAAGCTCACCTCCGTGAACGGCATTAGAATGAATAGGCGCTACTTGCGCCTGTGTACTGAAAGGTTGCGTTAACGCAATTATTAAACAACATGCAAAACCTAAAAAAAAATTCTTCTTCATAAACGTTGGTCTTCAAAATAAATTAATAAGGAGAAATAAAGGTATTGTTTTTTTACCATTAATTAATTTTTGAATGCGAACTTATACAATCACGTCAACAACCTCTGGCTATACGAAAGAAAAAAAGGCTCTGCCTGATCCATTAAGCAGAGCCTTTTATAAAAATTAACACACTTTACAATGGATTTTGCGTTACAACGCCATTAGTATTGTTAATTTCATCTTGCGGAATTAAAAACTGCCATCTTTTATCTCCGACAGGTACCTCCATCACACTATTGGCATAGGTTGCATTGTGGTTACCACCCGTCCTATCTAAAGCGGTATCTGTTCTTTTCAAATCATAAAAGCGAAAACCTTCACCCCATAGTTCCACGCGACGTTGTACAATAATTTCATCAATCAAGGCTTGGCCACTGTTCATCGACAATTGATAAGAAGGATCTCGGTTCACCGCAAAGGTCCGTAGCACCTCTGCAGCAGCGGCATCACTACCACTCCTTGCTAACGCTTCCGCTTCGATCAGGTACATCTCTGCTGCGCGCATATACGGCACATCTCCAATACTCAAGCTTTCATCGGCCACTAAAAATTTACGGCTTATATACGGATATCGTGATCCGTTATTTGGTACCGGAAATTCTGCTGTATTTTTACCCGTCGGATCCCACCATTTTTTCCTGACATCAGTTTCAGAAATTTTATCATATAAAACCGAGAAGATCGATTTGGGGTTTGTACGAATAGCTGTAGAATTATAATTGGCAGACATATATGCAAAAAAAGAATAAAAATAACTTGTCTGATCAGACTGAATGCGAGATGCCCACATCCATTCTGTATTATCATAATTATTAAATCCTTCCAGCATTGCGTTATTATTCATCAAGTTAAAACCTTCGCGTGCTTGCTTTGCGTTTTCTGCAGCCGCATTCCAGTCGCCCTGTGTCAGTGCTACTCGTGCTTTTATGCCCTTTGCAACATGCACATCTAAATGTGATTTATTTGCCCGACTATAACCTTCCAACAATGTAACGGCTTGCGTTAAATCAGTATTAATTTGGGCATAAACCTCTGCGACAGTATTTCTCGGTGTAGCTGTAAGTTTCGGATCTAGCACCAAGGGAACACTCAAACCATCATTAGCAGCACCTGCCACATAACGCTCACCGAAAAGCTGCACCATCTGAAAATACGACCAAGCCCGATAAACGAGGGCTTGCCCCTTCAAGATATCTTTATCTTCCTGCGGTCCTTCCGCTTGATCCACATTAGCCAGGATCTTATTAGCATTTCCTATAATGACATAATAGAATTGATAATTATAAAAGAGCATGCGATTTGTGGGATTTCGATGGCCTATCCATTGATATTCATCCCGTAACCAGGCATTTGCTGTGCTATTAAAAACCATATCTTCACCTATAATATCCATATAAAGTATATTCCCGCTTTGGCCACCTTGCGATTGGACACCGAAAATCTGCGAATACATAATGCGATGGATACCATTTAAAGCCGCCCACACATTTGTTGTCGTGCTAAAAACCTCCTCCTCCGAAACTTCGTCGGTTGGCCTTGTCTCCAAATAATCCTTACCACAGCTACTTAAACACAGCAAAAAGATAAGTATTAAGGTATTATTATTGTTTAAAAAATTTTTCATTTCTGTTCATTATTAGCGTCAAAGCGCGTTGATAATCTTTTTATTTATCCTTATCCCTACAAATACAGACATTAAAAAGTCAGGTTTACCCCAACAGATACAATACGGTTCAGGTTATATGTATTGTCAACTGTTCCATTGAAAGCACCAACCGTATTCATACCTTTTCTTTTTGTCCACAATGCTAAATTCTCAGCGCTGCAATAAATATTCGCATTTTGTGCTTTCAAATGGTTTAACCATTTCTTTGGAATCGAATAGCTTAAAGACACGGTATTTAGCTGAAAATAGGAAGCATCTGTTAAAAAGCGATCGCTAATACCAGCATAGTTAGCAACCTGACCGTTGTCTAATCGCGGTACGTCTGTGATATCTCCAGGATTCTGCCAACGTTTAAGCGCATCAACATGCATAGCTGTTCCATAAGTACCTCCATGCATGAGAGAACGGTAGGCATTATCGTACACCTTACCACCTACCTGATAAGTAAATTGCACGAACAACGAGAAATTCTTACAACTAAAATTATGACTCATCGCACCATGAAAGTCAGGGATGGCTGATTCTCCCGTATAAGTGTAATTTGCCTCTGCAATCTGGTTGGTTACTGTATCCTGACCAATGATTCGTGTATTATTAGTTTGCTGATTGGTATAGTACAATGCCTCTCCATTGTCTGGATCTACCCCATAAAAGCGTCTCATATAAAAATCATATACAGAATGCCCTACACTGTAGGCTTTGGTACCATCCTGAATCAATGGTTGGTTATCCGGCATTTTCGTTATTTCGTTCTTGAAAGTTGTCCAATTCAGTGTAGCCGAATATTTAAAATCACCGGTATTAACGATCTGTCCGGTCAACTGAAGTTCAACCCCTCGATTATACAGGTTACCGATATTACTATTAATTTTAAAGTAGCCTTCGCTACTTCCAAGATAATTTCCTCCATTAGACATTGGTTGAGGCACCGCGAAAATTAAACCGCTTGTTTCCCTATTAAAGAACTCAAGGCTACCTCCTAAACGGCCTTTAAAGAAACTGAAGTCTATACCGGCATCAAAATTTTTAGCTGTTTCCCAAGTGAGCTCCTCGTTTGGTAAGGAGTTCTGCGTAAATCCTGCTTCGCTCTGATTATTACGCCCCAGTAAATACAAAGCTTGATACGGATAGTAACCAAAGGCATCTCCACCTCGGTCATTGCCAACCGTACCGTAGGAAGTACGGAACTTTAGCTGGTCAACCCAGTCCACATCAAAGAAATCTTCACGATCGATGTTCCAAGCAGCACTTAAAGACCAAAAATTTGCCCAACGTACTCCAGGAGCAAATTTTGAGTTACCGTCCCTACGCAAACTACCGCTAAAGATGTACTTACCGTCGTAGTCGTAGTTAACCCGCGAAAGGTAGCTTTCGATCGTTGCATTATGTTCATAAGATTGTAAGCCCAAAACGGTAGCAAAATTATCCAACTCTGTAATTCCCTGTGCAATCAAACCACTTCTGCTACCATTAAAGTTATTGTATTTATAGCTGTAGTTTTCGTGACCGGCCAACACGTTTAAGTTGTGCTTCCCGAAGCTTTTTGTGTACTCTATTAATTGATTAAAAGTATAGCTTGTGGTGCGGTAAAAATACTGATAAGCCCTGCCGGAAGGAGCTCCATCACCTAGAGTGGGATTGTCGTAAGTTCTATTATGTGTATCGAGCAGGTCAAAGCTAATATTGGTCGTTGCCTTTAAACCTGGCACGATGAAAACCGTTCCATAAGCCCTTGCATTCACCTGTCCCCGTACCTGATTCTGTGCATCCATTAAATTTTCGTAGATCGTATGCCTTCCGGGTGCAAAAGGTCTATTATCTCCAAAATCATACCGGGGCTGTCCATTCGCATCTAAAACCAATGCACCTGTTTCATCGTGCAGATGTACCGGATAAATAGGTCCGATAAAACGGGAAATATAGAAAGGATTAATGTAACCAGTACCACCGTCTCCCACATTGTCATACTGTGCCTTTGAATAGTTACCGCTTACATTCAAGCCAGTTTTGAAAAAATCCAACGGTTGCGTGTTGACGCTTAATCTGGCGGTATATCTTTTTAAGCTCGACTTCACCAGGTAGCCCTCTTCGTCAGTGTATCCGAAAGACCCATAATAATCTGAGCTACTCGATCCACCGCTGTAGCTCAAATTATAGTTTTGGCGTTGCTTCCCCCCTTGCGTCGATTGTTCCTCCCAATTGAGATCGTCAGGATATAAGAGTTGCGCGTTTGGATTCAGTTCGCCATTTGCATTGACAATCTGGTTATCCGGTACGTTAAAAGGATTATAACCCAATAAACTGTTTATTCCCGAATATCTTCGTCCGTTATATTCCGTTGTAAGCCCCGCTGCAATACTACCTGCCACATCCCTGGGTATCCTAGCACTGCCATATGCTAACGAATTTCGATATGTTTCCCACATCAGTGGATAATATTGCGTTGCCGTCACCCGATCATACTCAGGCAAGCCTCTACTAATCCAACCCTTACTGGCTTTTACGTTTAGATTTTTACTATCAATCTTACCTTTTTTTGTCGTGATTAACACTACGCCATTAGCGCCTCTAGAACCATACATTGCCGTTGTGGCAGCATCCTTCAGTACCGATATGGATTCTATATCATCTGGGTTAATACCGGCCATATCTCCTTCGAAAGCGGCTCCATCTAATACAATAAGCGCACCATTTTCAGCTGATAGAGAACCAAAACCTCTAATACGAATAGACGGACTGGCCCCCGGAGCGCCACCTGCCGTAGTCGATTGTACTCCTGGCGCAGAACCGGCAATGGAGCTTAATGCGTTGGTGATAGGTCTCTTCTCAATTAACTCAGCACTGATTTTTCCGGATGATCCGGTAGCTAGGGCTTTATTTATACTCCCGTAGGCCACTACCACTACCTCGTCCAAAGCATTCTCTCTCGAAGCCAGCTGTATTGTCAATAAAGTTTGTCCCGATGTAGCGATCTCTTTTGTGGCATAACCTAAATAACTTGCTACGATAATTCCGTTCTTAGGCACACCCCCTAAGCTGAAATTACCATTTTCATCTGTTTGCGTACGCAATGTTGTACCTTTTACAGCAATTGAAACACCAGATAGCGGTGCATTTTGTCCATCTACAACCTTACCCATTATTCGATCCTGTAGCATTACCGAAGAATAAACTGGCCGTTCGACATTTAGCTTAGGTTCAGCAGCTAAACTATGAATCTGGCTACAAGCTAAAACAGTCAAAAAAATTGGATAGCGAGCTTTTTTAATGACCTCCCATGGCATTCCATTTTTTGGAAAAACATGATGGTCACTTTTTGCCAAGATCCCGCTTTTCACAGCAATAGGATCCCCAGCACTCTTTTTTTGTTTAGTTAAATACATAGTGTGTTTGTTTAGGAAGGTATAAATCAAAAACTACTAATCAGGTTGATTTTTAGATAAAATATAGAAAGATTTAGCAGTATTTAAGTAAAATTATACCATAGTAAATAGTAAAAAAATTGAAACCAAATAAACTTATTTGTTTTTTTTAACAAGTATCGTAAATATCTGTCAAAAAAAATAAATTTATTAATCATTTTTTCTCAAAATATGTAAAATAACTTCATATATTATAATTTTAGAATAAAAAAACTACTTTTTGAAATAAAAAAATACAAAAAATAACGATAAAAGATGTTTATTCAAAAAAAAACACACCATTATAAATATAAACAATAATACACAGACACATATAGCTGTGCATATAGAAAAAATCAACCAAATTAAAGGTATTTGGCAATATTGATATAGTTATTTGCAAGGATGGTAGACTATTCCCTCCCTCAAACCCTTCATTCTAGTGCGTTTCTACTCTTCTTTTATTGCTTTAATCGGATTACCCGTCGCGGCTACGAAGCTCCGGACAAAAACAGTAATCCCCGCGACAAAAAGGGTGGTGAGCAAGGCCACAATAAAGTGCAGGGGCACAATGTTAATCTGATAAGCAAATTCTTGCAGCCAACCATGCATCGCATACCAAGCGACGGGCACCGCTATCACAAAGGCCATCAATATTAATACTACAAAGTCTTTTAAAAAGAGAGCGACGATATTTTGCACCGAAGCACCCAACACCTTGCGCACACCAATCTCTTTTACACGCTGCACAGCCATTAAAGACACAAGACCCAACAATCCTACACAGCTGATGATGATAGCAATGATAGTAAAAACCTTAAAAGTACTATAAAGCGTTTGCTCTCGCTCATACAATCTGGCAACTTTATTATCGAGAAATTCATAGTTAAATAAAGACTCCGGGTTTAGTATTGACCATTCCTTATTAATCGCTGTAATTGTTTCCTTTATATTTCCCGATTGAAGCTTCACACTTGCCTGGTAGAACCCCTCAGGATCATAATATAGAAAACAGGCTCTGATTTTTTTATGTTTCGACTCACTTTGAAAATCAGCTACGACTCCCTGAATCTCTGCGCGACGATCTCCCACTATCACCTGCTCGCCCAGGGCATCGTTTGGATCACGTATACCCAGTCGTGTTATAAACGTTTTATTGACTACAATTTTCTGGATACTGTCTTTTGTTGTCTTCTTAGCAATAGGCAGGCCGGCTAACATCTCTATTTTAAACATGGAAAGATAATTTTCATCAACCACTTTCGCCTCCGTGACATCCACTTCATCCATTCCTAAGTGGGGTGCTGAAAACGGCATGTATCGCATATTATATGCTGGTGCAGCCGATGCAAAACTAAAGTCTTTAACCCCGGGTTGCTTTGAAAGGAGGTGGCGCAATCCTTCAGGATTTTTTCCTACACCAAAAGTTATAATCGATTCTTTGTCAAAACCTATATCCTTATTAAGGAAAAAATCCATTTGTTGAGCAACAATGAATGTACTCATAATAAGCAATTGAGTCACTAAGAATTGTACACCAATCAGTCCTTTTTTTAAGGTTGAACGCCCCTTAACAGCTGTAGAAAAAGGCGATTTTAAGATTTGTAATTGATTAAATCGCGACTGTATCAAGGCAGGGTATAAGCCGGAAATCAAAACAGCAAACAACGAAATCAGCAAAAGGCCGATGACAACATCAGCCTGAAAGAGCTGATTTGAAGAAATACGAACACCGAACACATTCTCTGTATGAGGCATAAATAACAATAGGCTTCCCAATGCTAATATTAAAGCCATCAACACTTGAAGTATTATTTCCAAAAGTGCGCTCTTTATGATCTGTATAGGCTTGGCCCCTATTACCTTACGAATGCCTACTTCTTTTGAACGCTTTACAGCAAATGCCGTCGCTATATTAACGAAATTTATACAGGCTATTACTAAAATAAATAGGCCAACGGCCGCTAAACCATAGATACTCTTTTTGGAGCGTGGCATGCTGGTCTGGTTGATATATCGCTGATCGTAATGTATATCGGTTAATGGCTGTAATAATAGTTTGCCTTCTTTTTCAATTTCTTCACCCCAATTCTTTTTAATAAATGCGGGAAGTCTTCCCTCTATACTTCGGGCAGACAGTCCCTCAGGTAAGGTGACGTACAGATATCCCCCTTGTATAGACCAAAAGTTGGTTGTTTTATCATGAAATGTCTCCCATGATACCAGTGATTTAAATGTTAAATGAGTGTTACTGGGCAGATCTTTAATTATGCCCGTTACTTTCAGGTCCCAATTATTATCCATGCGGATTACTTCTCCGACAGGATTTTTATCTCCAAAATATTGTTTCGCAATACTCTTTGTAAGTACAATCGTATTTGGAACCGCTAGCGCCGATTTAGGATCGCCAGCCAACCATTCTAAATCGAATATCCTTGCAAATTCACCGTCGGCCGCGCCTATATCTTTTATAATACGACGCTCATGGCCAATTTCGATCATACTCTCTTGCCAATAATAATATTGCGAAATATGTTCCAATTCCGGGAAATCATTCCTGATAGCTGGAGCTACCGCAAAAGAAACACTAGGATTATAGTCTAAGCCAAGTGATGTTATCCGATAGGTCCGGTCCGCCTGACCGTGATACTGATCGTAACTGAGTTCATTTCTAACGATAAGAAAGATTAATATACAAGAAACAAGTCCTAAACCCAGACCGAAAATATTAATGGCCGTGTACGATTTATAACGCAGCATGGAGCGCGTAGCAATCCGAAAATAATGTTTGAGCATATCACAATAAAATATGGTTGATAGCTCAGCTTCAAATACAAAGCCATTTCAAAGAAACGAGCGATAAAGCGGTTCCATGCACATTGCTATTTAAAGTACTGTACGGATTCGAACACTTATTGTTCGTTTTGAGACATATTTTTTTGTAAATTTATTATTGAAGCAACAAAGGCTCCGCTTTGGGAAGCAAGAGCCTTTGTTATATAATCAACCTAAACCTACTACTCTAAACGAGATTTTTGCTTATTTGTTTTAGCTATTCCGATTTTTTTTCGGATAATACTTCGGCAATTAATCATCATTCCTTTTATCATCATGGGATCATTAGTAAAAATAGACCTGAGGGAGTATTTAAGCGAAATATTTATTAAAATAATAATTATATTTACCTTATAACATCCCTAAATTTATTTTAATGACTATAACAATTTCTGAAAGAAGAGACATCTCATCATCAGCCATTATTGATTTATATCGTGCAAATAAATGGAGTTCAGCAAAAAAAACCGTAGAGCTGATCAACGCACTTAGAAATTCCCATTCGTTGTTTTCCGCATGGGATGACGATAAATTGGTAGGTATCTGTAACGCTATCTCGGATGGTCACTTGGTTGTATATTATCCGCATTTGCTTGTTCACCCAGACTATCAGGGAAAAGGTATTGGTCAGCTAATTATGAACAAGATGAAAGACAAGTATGGTCATTTTCATATGCAAATGTTAACTGCTGATGAGCAGGCAATCGATTTCTATAAGAAAGTCGGATTTGTAAAAGCTGGAAAAACAGAAGCTATGTGGATCTATAATGGAGATGAACATTAAATAATAGAACGGATAACCAACAAATTAAGAAGAAAAAGATACGCTAAAGCGATGAAAGATCAACAAGTACTATTTGAAAACCAAGCACTGTGGATACATGATTTTGAAATTCAGAATATGAACTACGATGAGCGGTTTAGTATAAGACACTTTTCATTTGTTCCTCCACTCTCAAAACATAGTGGTAATATACTTTTAACCGAAGCAGAAATTATTTTATATGGAGATGAAGCTACAAATATATCATTAAGAAACATAACGGAATTATATTACGGCTTTGACGAATTATATACGGCTTCTTCAGTCAAAAATTTCGGTATATTCTGGAAGCCTTTGAGAATAAAATATAATCTGTATAACGTCATATACCTCATTGTCAATTATCGCCATTTTTACACCTCAAATGAACAGTTTTTATCCATTTTAAAAGATATGTTATTATAGTTTTTTGTTCTGAATCGAGATTTATTAGTAAAGTCATGGATCCAGTAAAATTTCTAATGATTATGAACCGTCCATGTTTAAAATTTCATTTTTATCACACAGGGAAATGTAAATTTTCAACATGGTAAGCTCCATCTGACCGATGGATAAAAAATTATTTACAGATGAAAAAAGATAACCTTTATATTTCTACGGATAAATCACTTTTAGATATCAACTTAATCTATCATTACCTAAGCCTAGAATCCTATTGGGCAAAAGGCAGAAGCAAAGAAACAATTGAAAAATCGATTCAACATTCATTATGTTTTGGTATCTATGATAACACGAATAAACAACTTGGTTTTGCTCGAGTGGTGAGTGATTATGCTGTATTTGCTTGGTTAATGGATGTATTTGTGTTAGACGATTATCAGGGAAAAGGTCTGGGGAAACAACTTATAAACGCAGTAGTTAACCATCAAGATCTACAAGGACTTAAAAGATGGGGACTTGGCACAAAGGATGCCCACAGCTTGTACGAAAAGTTCGGTTTTCAATCGCTTTCAGAGCCAGATAAAATGATGGAAAGATTACCTTTTTCATAGAAGAAACCAGTACTCTTTCCTCGCGAACGAAAATTAACCAAATAATTTATTCATATCAGAATAGGATGCTGCATCATTAGCGTAACCAAATGTTCCCTTCTCCAAAACCTCCCGTTCAACGCTATAATCTCATGTTTGTCTAACCTAGGGAGAATGTTGACAGGACCTTTGTTTAATACAAAACTACAACTGCACGCTCCTACCGCTTCTTCCTTGATTGTTAAAGGCACTGAATTTCATTCCCTTTTCAAACGGAAGTGGGTCTTTATAAACCGGGCTCTTTATGGTAGGTTCAGAACCATCTGTTGTATAATGTATGGTAAACCCTGGAAGTTGGATATTAGCATGTATTTTATCTCCAATCTTCTTGACCCCAGGAGTTGAAACCCGATAAAGGTAGCCGCCATTATAAAAATCAAGCCGAGCAAGCTCACGCTTAGCTACTGTATGTAAAAATGCCGACCAGGCCTTCTGGTATTCTTCTTGATTACCCGACCTAGCCCACGAAGGATCCGGAGCCCATGCCCGTTCTACCAAACCCAAAATCTTAGGTAATAACAGGTATTCCTGTTTCTCTTTGGAGGTAATTTTTTCTGCCCAAAGGGGAGATTGAACGCCTACAATGTTCGTTTTACCAAACGCGGTTAGCTTTTCCTTACCACTAAAATGACCCGACTTCAGTGGATTTCCCTTTTCATCTTCGGTCTGATTCTTATAATAGTCGTACGGAATAAAACTAAAGGGCTTCTCTATGTCAACATAACCGCCCCAATATTGCCCCATCTCATAAAAACTAGGATTGTAGGCCAAATCAACATACATATTGGTCACATTCGTTAAGACTACCTTATAGCCGGCATTTGCCAATTTGTATGCAAGATCTTCATTACCGGAAAGATTATTCCAAACGTCCAAATAGAAATTATTATGCACAAAACGTTTTTCCACTTCCATCTTCTTGGTTCCATCTGCTGCCGTTACTTTACGTAAACCAACTTCCTCCCATCCAGAAAGAAAAAGCTCCCTGCTAGCAAGCATTTCATGGAGTTTATTGAAATAATAGTACCATAGGTCTTCCGGCGATTTAATAGCAACGTTACTGGCCATGAGCTTTTGAACGGCCGGGGAGTTTTCCCAAACACCATTGGGCACCTCATCTCCTCCAAAATGGATAGTACGCAAAGGGGCTCCGGCCTCTGCATACATAGCGATGAGTTCATCGCTTACCTTGGTGAGAAAAGTATATACAGAGGGTAAAGCAACGTTAATTACGTTATCATGAAAGCCTTGAACCGATTCGTAGGATGATTTATCTGCTAGATCCCGTAACAGATACATGGAAGCTTCCTTTTCTTTTCCTTCGGCTTTTAGCCTTGCATAACGTTCGTCCATCGCCTTAATAGCCGCGCGCGCATGCCCGGGTGTTTCGATTTCCGTTATCACTTCGATATGCCGATCTTTGGCGTATCGCAATATTTCAATAAAGTCTTTCCTTGAATAGAATCCGTTTCCTGACAGATTATCTGTAGTAGGTCCTGATCCATAAGAAGGCAAAAGACGGTCCTTCTCATCCCGTGTATGCCCTCTGTGAGCACCTACCTCAGTAAGCTCCGGCAAACCTGGGATTTCCAGTCTCCAGCCCTCATCCTCCACTAAATGAAAATGGAAGACATTTAGTTTATAAAGTGCCATTAGATCCAACACTTTCTTTACCTGATCTTTCGGCTGAAAGTTTCTTGCTACGTCTAACATAAAAGCACGATGAGCAAATCGGGGTTCATCTTGTACAACAAGTGATGGCAATGATATCTCTTTTTGTTTATTCTTCCAAAGGTCGGGCGCGGTAAGTGTTTTAATAGACTGTATTGCGTAAAATGCACCTGCACTGCCCGACGCTCTTATAACAATATGCTGAGATGTTATCTCCAACTCATAGGCTTCATTGGAAGCTAGTTTCTTTTGTTGGATCTGTATCGTAGCCGTGTTTTGCTGTTGCAGAACGTCTATTTCCGAACCGGTAAATTCTCCCAATGTTTTGGCCAAGTATTTTGCTTCGGCAAGAAATGCCGTGTCAGCGGAAATCGTTGTCTGCGCATTTAGTTTAAAAACCCCTTCATTTCTTTTATAGTATTTTGGTGTTGGAAAAAGTGGAGGTATTTGGTTGCTATCTACAGCTGAAATACGCGTATTTTGGTCGTATATCTTCGCGTTTAACATTTCTTCATGCTGACGCACGTATGCTGGCGTATCGATGGAAAAAGGAATGGAAATCCCTTTACTCGAATCGCTCTCCAGCACTATATAAAAACCATTAGGAAAATCTGTTAAATTCTTAAACCGGCGTGATGTGACGTTCACTTTCAGTGAATCCCCAACGTTTAACCCCGCGAAACTCGAATCAGGTTCCAGCAAAAAGAAATCTCCGTTAACATGTCGAGTATGGAGGTGACTACTATCGCCTTCCGCTATTTTAATATTCCCTATATTGAAGTAGAGCTTCCATCCATTTTTAGGTAAGGCCTCTTCGGTGGTATTCAAAAGCGTTAAGGTAGAAAGACTCTCATTTGCATGCTGCTGTGAATGATCAGACACGCGCCATTTTAATGTTATAGGAGCGGTTACATTATTACCTTCTCTTTTACCGGAGCATGCCATTAAACAAATCAATGAGAGGCTTAGTATGTTAATTATCTTCATCGGAATATTTATTTTTTTACTGGGGGCCTATACTTGCCATAAAAATCGTATTATATTTTTAATTTCGAAATTTTTTCCATAAATCTTTCATTCAACCCAATGAAAAGCTTAACAACGATTCCATCGAGACAGCTGATTAATAACAAAAAACCTTATCTTTAACAGTTAAAATAATAGCGTAACTCAACATTGGCTAACCATTAAAATAGCATGAATGAGTAAATGAGAACCTAAAATCAATAGCTATGAGAACAAATATCCGTGTAATAAGCCCCATCCTGTTCGTTACAAGTCTATTAATGGCCTGCAATAATAGACCGTCCACCAATACTGAAAAAGATAGTATACTTTTAAAAAATGTAAATCTAGTAGATGGCAATGGTGGCATCCCGGTGAAACAAACCAACATTCTCATACAGGGGGATACTATTTCTGCCATTGGAAAAGATTTGAATACCTCAGCGAAAAAGGTTATCGATCTGAAAGGGAAGACCATTATACCAGCATTGATCAGTGCGCACACACATATTGGAACGTTAAAAGATTTAAGCACAAGGGAAGAAAACTACACGCGCGAAAACATCCTCAACCAACTTAAAAAGTACATGGATTACGGTGTTACCAATATCCAGGTGATGGGAACAGATAGACCCTTGCTATTTGAAACAGGTCTTGGCGACTCTAGTAGAAAAGGACTTTTACCCGGTGCACGTATTTATTCCGCAGGCTATGGATTTAGTATTCCAAATGGCCCCTCACCCGCATTGGAGCATGGTAAGGATTATATTTATCGGCCTAAAACTGCAGAACAGGTACCTGGTGAAATCGATAGCCTTGCCCGGTTGAACGTTTCTATCATAAAATTATGGCAAGATAATTTCGGAGGAAGCTTCAAAAAAATGGAGCCCGCCATCTACCAAACAATCATTAACGAAGCGCACAAGCATAAGATGCGTGTGGCGGCGCATGTATACTACCTCTCGGATGCGCGGAAATTAGTGGCCAGCGGTGTCGACATCATTGGGCATAGCATTCGTGATAGTGTTATAGATGATGTATTGATACAGGAAATGAAAGCACGGAAGGTAGCCTATATCCCCACGCTATCGCTAGATGAATTTTCCTTTATTTATGCACGTAAGCCCGATTGGATCAATGATCCATTTTTCAAGGCTTCCCTTGAGCCAGGCGTATATGAAATGATTACATCAACCAAGTACCAGGAAAGCGTAAGGAACTCACCAGCTTATGCGCGTAATGTGAACGGTTTTGAAATCGCTTTAAAAAATCTTAAAAAGCTTTATGATGCAGGTGTCTTAATCGCCATGGGTACAGATTCAGGCGCAAACCCCTTACGTGCCCAAGGTTTTTCAGAGCATTTAGAACTGGAATTAATGGTGCAGGCTGGCATCGATCCTTTGCAGACCATTACCGTGGCCACCAAAAATGGTGCCGCCGTTTTACAAATAGCAGCGCATTATGGTACCATCGAAGTTGGAAAAATTGCCGACTTTATTGTGCTCAGTGAAAGTCCGGAAAAAGACGTTAAAAATACACGTAAAATTGAGGCGGTATATAAAGCTGGTAAAACAGTAAGTAAAGGTCCTTTAGTTAAGTAATAGGTTGGAAATCGATTCATCTTATTTTTAGCGGATTCATTATTCTCTGCTCTGTTCTATATCGATAACTTAACTATATTCATTCCACCGTCTAAACATTCTTATAGGTATAAGTACCTGAAAAAAAAATCGGGTATTTATACTCTTTTTACCGTTGTTTATTGCGCCTAGCTTTGATATGTACAGAAGAAAGCACTTTTGTATTTCACTTTAAAAGTCAAACATATGAACACTAGCATTAAACAACTCAATACACAACAGATTGCTGTGCTCCTTGCTGCCATTACCTATAGCAATAATCCACAGCAAGATATGGACATACTCCTACCTGGCTGGAAAATTGTTTGGGATGGTAATCAAACCATTGATGGTAATTATGCTTTTATTGCTACCGACTCCTTGCAAACACAATATGCGCTAGCAATACGTGGTTCATTACCCCCCAATGAAGTTTTTACAGATTGGTATGCTTTTGCTAATTGGGTAATCGAAGACCTCGACGTAATAACACGTGTTAATTGGCCTTATGCTGTATCAAACAGTGCTTTAATAAGTCAGGGTGCTTTTACCGCCTTCACGAATGTGCAGAACATGCAAGACTCCTTAAATTCCGGAACACTCATTTACGATTATCTTAAAAATAATGCGGTCATACCGGGAAAACAAGTTATTATTACCGGGCATAGTTTGGGAGGTAACATTGCCAATGTGTACGCATCTTATTTTGTTGCTGCGCTGGCACAAGATGGACTCACCTTTAGCAACACCTCTTTATTTACATTTGCGGCACCTGCTGCTGGCAACAGCGATTTTGCAACAGATTTGGACAGTAAAATTTCAAATGCCTGGCATTACGAAAACAGTAACGATATCGTTCCAAAATTCCCCGTTTCAGCAGCAATTTTGGAGCTTACTTTATTATATTTTCCAGCACCTTCCGCGGGAAAAATCACGTTTACCTACAAGGGACACGTTATTAGTCTAAGAGAGGCCTTTATGCTGCTGGCAGGTGTATTTTATCCATATCACTACCAGCAACAAGCTGCCAATTATAAAATATTCTTCAATGCACTAGACACCAAATATGAAAGCAATACTATTGAAGACTGGTTTTACCAAGCCGGTTCTCAACATGCCATGAGCAATTACGCCAATTATTTAGGAGTATCCTTGACGAACGAATTAAATGAACGAAGCCGTTTGATATAGATCAAAGAGGGGTGCGCCATGCACCCCTGAATGCGAATACCTGTAGAAGAAAACTAAATGGTTTTTGGTGTATATACCTTTATGACGCCATCCTCTTCACTACTAACAATCAATAAAGTCTTTTTAGTCGGGCTATCTTCCGCCTTGACCATCATAATTCCTTCAGGCGCATCACCAGATTGTAATAGCTGCAAAAATTTTGGTTGAATTGGATTATTGATATCATATACAGCAACAGCATCGGCTCGCTCCATTCCTACGAAAGCTACATTTGTATTACCAATTTTTCCAATCGTGATGCCTTCCGGCTCAACTGATTTATCATCACTCCTACCATCATCATAAAAACCTGCTTCTGTTACTTTTTTATCTAACTCGTTTTTGCTGTCGTATACCTGTGAGCCGTCATTTCCATTCCACACACTAAAAGATCTGGCGCCTAAAGAATAAAGTGTTTCGAAATCACCATCATGGTCATTATCTCCTAAGGTAGTAGTGATGTTTAGCCTGCCAAGCATTTCATCCTTTTGTAAGGTAGCAGCATCAGGAAAACTTGTGGGGTCTAAGCTTACATTCTTTATACGATCCAATTCCTCAAATGCGTCATATTCACGAGCATCCCCTTCATTCGCCGTAAACAAAAACGGTGTACCATTCGTTTCGAGTACTGCAATGGCATCTGGCATATAAATCCCTTTTATATTCCATTTCTTTGGCTCCATACCATCATCCTTGTCACTAACATCAATCTCGTTTCCTGCTAAATTATAGTCTTTAAAGCCTAGTGGATAGATATCCGTTATTGTTTTTGAACTAATATTGATTTTTGCAATCGCATTATTTTCCTGTAAAGTAACCCAAGCGGTCTTTGAATCAGCAGAAACCGTAATATATTCCGGCTCTATGTCTTTGGCGAAATCATTGGACGGACCGAAGATTCTAAAACCTTTGGATTTAAGGTCCTCCTCTTGATTAGCAAGATCAGCAAAGTCTAACGTAGACACTGTATAGTTTTCCTCCACAGAAATAATGGAAATACTACCAGTAGGATCATTTGTATAGTCGGCATTAGGCTCTCCTTCATTGGCAGTTAAAATATACTTTCCGTCTGGAGAAAAAGTTACCATATCTGGCAAAGCACCCACCGAGACCGCTGCCAGTTCGTGATAATCACTTGTTTGAAATACCACCAATTTACCAGCGGCTTGTTTATCAAGTGACTCAATAGCCGCCGCTAATTTTCCATTAGAAACACTCACACTATTAACCACACCGCCATAAGGTTGCACGCTGATCGAGCCGATAACAGTCATGGAGACCGGGTCCTTCATATCGATTACATCGATTTTATTGACTTCGCTATTATTTACAACAAATAAACGGTTGGTGGAGGGGTCAAATGCAGAGATTTCTGCCGCACCGACATCGCCGATATCAATTTGACCAATTTCTGTAAAAGTGCTGGGATCTTCATTTACAACAGGTTCCTCTCCCTTTGTGTCATTCTTTTTGCATGCAGCTAATGCAATGATACCTACCAATAGGCTTATTTTGATTTTATGATACATCTCGATTTTTAATGTTGTGAAACTATTTAATCGAGATGAACAAATTATTAACAAATCATTACATAAACACTAAATATATAGCAAACAAATTTATATATTTGCTAATTAAATTAGTATAAATAAACTTTTCAGTAAAAGGCTTTTAGCAATTTCTTACCCACATGGACAATACGCATTATTATAAAATAGTAGCCGCCCAATTTAAGTCGAACGTAGATAGAAAGAAACATCTTATAAAGCTATACCCAAAAACGAAATGGGAAGATATCTTAAAAATTCGTCAGAACGACTATAATAATGATACCATTATTCAATACCTTATACAGAATATCGATGTACTTGAAACATTTGGATACCGAACCGTCGCTGAAAAGCATCTTAGAGACTATCAATTACAGGCTTATCCCGAGTTATTCATAGCCGAAGAAACCGACTCACAGCGTGAGTGCTAAGAAAATGGTTCCGACAAATGAGGTTTGTTCTGCGACGAGTAAGCGTAGCAAAACCGCTTCTCGGAACAAATAGGGGAACCATTTTTAACAAAGACTGTGAACAAAAGTTGTATAAAAAAACATCAATGTTCAACACGAAAAGCCACTTTACAGATAGCCCCAAAAGAGGCAATTTCTCCATTCTTAACATGCACTTTAAAATCTTTTACATAAACCGAATCTATGTTTTTTACCGTCAATGATACCTCTTTAACTGCATTACGTACAGCATCTTCAAAACCGTTTTCTGATGAGGCTATTACTTCTATTACTTTTACAATACTCATGATCTTTGCTTTTTTTGTGAAAAAATAATTGGTTCTTAGTGAACAAACGGCCTTAATTTTAGTTTCAATTTTATAAAAATATATGATTGTCACATATCACGTAATAAAAAACGCCAATGTTTTGCTACATAATATTTATAAACTTGATAGATATTTCTAAATTGGCGAATCGTAAAAATGAAATCTTTATGCTTGGACTAAAATTATCAACAGATCCCCGATGGGCTATTATTGCTGAATCAAATCTAGAAGAGATATTAACTGATCATGCCTGGTGCGAACAAAAGGCTGCCTCCAATGCAATATCTTTAATCGCTTACAATTCAGAGCATCAGGAATTAGTACACGAGCTAACCATAATAGCGATCGAAGAAATGCAACATTTTCAAATGGTAATTGATATCATTCACAAACGCGGCTATACTTTAGGTAGGGAACGTAAAGACGATTATGTAAATCAGCTCATGAAGTTCGCCAAAAAAGATGGAAGCCGTAATATGGCCTTTATAGATCGCCTACTTTTCGCCGCTATGATCGAGGCCCGTAGCTGCGAGCGCTTCCGGGTATTATCACAGCATATTAACGACAAAGAGCTGGCTAAATTCTATTACGATCTAATGGTATCAGAAGCAAACCACTATACAACTTTTTTAAATTTTGCGCGCAGGTACAGCGTGGATGTTGATGTAGATAAGCGATGGAAAGAATGGCTTACCTTTGAGGGAAAACTTATTCAGCACTATGGAAAAACACAAACAGTTCATGGTTAAAGCAAGAAAACCAAGTAAGTTGCAGCAATAAAAAGGGGCACCGCAATCCATGCAGGCTGCCCCTTTTTATTGAGCTATTACCTTTTACAAGATATTACAGTTATTTTAATCCATACTGAGCAAAAGCTATTTCGGTGTTCGCTGTGTCTGTATGATGAATGGTCTTTATACCTAATCGCTCGGCAGCCTGTATAAAAACAGGTCGATCATCTACATAAATAGTTTCAGCGGGATCAACCTGTGCCAAGTCGAGTGCAAACTGATAAATATCTTTATCTGGCTTGCGTGCATGAACAAAACATGACGAAGCGAACACATCGATAAAATCTTTTAATCCAAACTGTTTAATGCGATACTCATTAAGCTCACGGCCCTCATTATTTACAGCAATTGTACGTAAACGATACTTGTGTTTCAGTGTACTAACTAACGTAATCATATCAGGATATGCTTGAGATTTTTCCATCATGAAGTCTTTGAGTGCTTGTTTAGAGAAAGGTCGCTGCTCATAAAAAACCAGTAAGTCCAGGTATTCGTCCAGACTTGTTTTACCCGATTCGTAAGCATCGAATATAATACGATGTCGACCATTCAGCTCTTCAAAATCTAATGAAAACTTATTTGCTGCTTCCTTTCGAGCTTGTGTATCCCACCCATTTGTTAAAAACACTCCTCCTATATCTAGAAAGAGTGCTTTAATTGTTAACTCTTTTGCTGGCATTAAATAGCGGCCTCCTCACGTTTTTGAGCAAGTACATCCATTAAACTATTAAAAGGCTTAATAAATTTCTGAATACCTTCATCCTCCAATTGTTGGGTAACCTGAGAAAGTTTAATACCCACCACATCTTCTAATTGATAAAGTTCATAACGTGCATGTTCTAAATTTTGCTGCAAGCGTGAGGCTGGATCCCCATGATCGCGGTAAGCATCAAGTGTCTCCTTGGGTACCGTGTTAACAGTATCGCGACCTATGAGCGCTTCAATATACATCAAATCATCATATGCCTTATTTTTAACGCTGGTGCTGGCCCATAACAAGCGTTGTGGCTTAGCACCTTTCGCTTCCAAAACGCTGAAACGTTCTGAGAGGAAAAGCTCCTTATAAATCTGGTAAGCAACCTTGGCACTGGCAATAGCAATAGTACCTAATAGTTGTTTAGCTTTGGTGGCCCTGCTAGGATTATCCTGAATAACCTGCTCCAACATAGGATCAACAATCGTGTCAATACGACTTAAAAAGAAGCTGGCCACCGATGCGATATTTTCTAAGGATTCACCCTTCGCTGCGCGTTCCTCTAAGCCAGCAATATACGCCTCTGCCACCTCACGATACCTATCCAACCCAAACAATAGGGTTACATTAATATTAATACCTTCACTGATTAATTGCTTAATAGCAGGCAAACCTTCTTTTGTACCTGGAATTTTGATCATCACATTCTCACGATTTAATGCTTTCCAAGATGATCTTGCCTCTAATATAGACCCTTCAGTATCCAAAGCTAAACCAGGTGAGACTTCTAAACTTACGTAGCCATCAAGCGCCTTTGTATCATGATATACACCTTTAAATAGATCTGCAGCATGCTGCACATCTTCAATGGCAATTTTTAAAAAGATATCTTCCGTTGAAAGGTCTGTTTTGGCCAACTCCTGAATGGTTTCATTATAGTCGTTGCTTCGGGCAATAGCCTCCTCAAAAATAGCAGGGTTTGATGTTACCCCTTTTAGATTGTCTTCATCAATCAACTTCTTTAGCTCACCCGATTGAATGAATGACCTTTTTATATAATCAAGCCAAATACTTTGGCCAAAATCTGGAATTCTTGCTAATGGATTTTTCATCTGTTTATTTTTTGTTTTTTAATGGTGATGAAGCTATCAGATTTATCCATCCCCTTGTGTGGTTTGAATAAATCATGATGGTTTCATATCCTATATTTTTTTTCTAATGCAATAACTTTATCCAAGCGACGCTGAAAGCGTTCACCACCATCATAATTAGCTTTAAGATAAGCCTGTATTATTTCCCACATCAGCACTAAACCAATTACCCTACCACCTAAACAGAGTAGGTTCATATCGTCATGCTCCACCCCCTGATGGGCGGAATAGCTTTCCGTTACTAAGGCTGCCCTTACACCAGGAATCTTATTTGCCGCCACAGACACCCCCACCCCACTTCCGCATACGGCAATTCCCTTACTTACTTCTCCATTAGAAATCGCCTCAGCCAAGGGAACAACTATATCGGGGTAGTCATCCGTCGCGTCATACGTAAAAGCGCCGTAATCCTCCACTTGGTAACCATTATCAGCCAGAAGTTTTAGTAACTGTTCCTTCTGCTCAAATCCGGCATGGTCTGCCGCAATACCTATTTTCATCCTATTATTTTCGTTTTAATTGCTAATGAGCGCTCGAGTAAATAATAATTGCGCTGTGTGTCAGTATTATTTACATCTCTATTTCATTAACTATTTTTAAGAAGTGCTTTTGCTCTATTGTAAATATTTTCCGTGGTGAAACCAAAATGCGCCAGAACGGCGTTTCCTTCCCCTGATTCACCGAAGGTATCAATACCTATCACATCTCCTTCACTACCAATGTACTTGTACCATGGTAGCGTCACACCAGCTTCCACTGCTAGGCGCTTAGGCTGATTTGGTGATAATACAGAATCCCGGTATACTTTATCCTGCTGATTAAAAATCTCGAACGATGGTAAGCTCACTACACGTGCCTTAATGCCTTCGGCAACTAATTTCTCTTGCACTTCTAAAATTAAATGAACTTCAGAACCAGTCGCAATCAAAATAATATCCGGTTCGCCTTCCGAATCACTTAAGATATAAGCGCCTTTTTCTACGTTGCTAGCTGGAGCATATTTTTCCTGATCTATCACCGGTAATTTTTGTCGTGATAAAATCAATGCTACTGGTCCCTTCAGCCTGCTCATTGCAATTTTCCATGCAAAGATTGTTTCATTGGCATCTGCGGGCCGAATTACCGTCAAATTCGGCAACATACGTAAGGAAGAAACTTGCTCGACAGGTTGATGAGTTGGGCCATCTTCACCCAGTGCCACACTATCATGTGTAAATATATACGTAACAGGTGCTTTGGTTAGAGCAGCCAAACGGATAGCCCCACGCATGTAATCAGAGAAAGTCAAAAAAGTACCACCGTAAACCCGCGTGCCTCCGTAAGAAGCCATCCCATTTAATATAGCTCCCATACCATGTTCCCGCACACCAAACCAAATATTGCGTTGATCGTAATGCCCTGGCTGAAAACTTTCGTCGCCTTTTCCGGGTGTACTGTTAGAGCTGGCTAAATCTGCGGAACCACCAATGAGCCAGGGCACATTTTTACGCAAAACCTCTAGCACTTTGCCAGATGCCTCTCGTGTAGCCAACGCATCACCTGCCTTAAAAACAGGGAAATCGACATCCCACTGCTCGGGTAATTCACCGTCGAAACTAAGGGTAAAATCATGCGCCTCCTGTACGTGGCTTTCCTTATACTTACCAAAATCTGTATTCCATAAATCCTGTAACTTAGCGCCTCTTTCCCCTGCTTCAGAAAGATGATCTTTCACACCTTCCGGAATAAAGAAATTCTTTTCAGGATCCCATCCAAAAAACTCTTTGGTTTTCTTTAGGTTATCAACACCTAGGGGGCTCCCATGTACTTTATTGGTTCCCTGTAGCGGACTACCGTATCCAATAATTGTTTTTACCGATATTAATGTAGGCCGGTCTGTTTCTGCTTGCGCATCTTTTATTGCCTGTTCAATTGCATTTATATCATTCCCATCTTCAACGGTAAGTGTATGCCAGTCGTATGCTTTAAAACGCTCCTGTACGTTTTCAGTGAAGGCCAAGCTCGTTGGTCCGTCTAAGGATATTTTGTTGTCATCATATAAATAAATTAGCTTGCCCAATTTAAGGTGCCCGGCCAAAGAGGCCGCTTCTGAAGCAACTCCTTCCATTAAATCGCCATCACTCACAATGCTATAGGTGTAATGATCAATCAATTTATGTCCGTCTCGATTATATTTTGTAGCTAAAAACTTTTCTGCCATGGCAATTCCAATACCATTGCCAAAACCCTGGCCCAGTGGCCCTGTAGTTACTTCGATGCCGGGAGTTAAGACAGATTCGGGGTGACCCGGTGTTTTAGACCCAAGCTGTCGAAAACGTTCCAATTCAGATAGCGGTAAATCATAACCATATAGATGTAATAAGCTATATAACAAGGCAGAACCATGTCCCGCAGATAATATAAAACGATCCCGATTTGGCCATTTAGGATCATTAGGATTAAAGCGTAGAAAACGGCTCCATAACACATAAGCCATAGGAGCAGCACCAAGAGGTAAGCCAGGGTGACCCGAATTGGCCTTCTGCACCATATCAGTTGCTAAAAAGCGAATGGTGTTAATACTCAATTCGTCGATCGTAGTGATGTTTTTCTCTGTCATATTCAATGATAATTTGTTCAACTAATAATTGAAGATTTACGTTAATTCCTTTAAAGTATATATTACAAACCTATATTATATGAACAACATAATGTGGTTATGTTTTGTCAAAAAAAAGGTAATTTTGTATTACGCAAGATAAATTACCATAAAATTACAATTAATAAGATCAAGAATGGTCTAGGCTATAACCATAAAGTTTGGCAAAAACATAATGGCTGTTAAATAGGCAAACCGGAAGATTCTAATAGAGAAATCTATTTTTTTGATTTACAAACGAATAGACCTCTCCATTTCAACGTGAAGTAAAGAAACTGCTTTTAAAAAAAGTAGCCTCAATTTTCAATTATTTAATAGCAGATAAGGCTGCCTTATAATCAGGTTCTTGTGCAATTTCAGGCACTTGTTCTTCATATACAATTTTACCCTCAGGATTAATAACAACAACCGCTCTACTCAATAAGCCTTTCATTGGGCTATCTGCAATCTCCACACCATAATCCTTTCCGAAATCTGATCTAAAATCAGAAAGCATCACAACGTTCTTAATACCTTCGGCACCGCAAAACTGCGCTTGCGCAAAAGGTAAATCTTTGGAAACACAAAGAACCGTGGTATTAGGCAAATTGGCTGCATCTTCATTGAATTTGCGTACAGAAGCTGCGCACACGCCTGTATTTACACTAGGAAAAATATTTAAGATCACATATTTCCCTTTAAACTCTTTGAGACTTTTATCGGATAAATCAACAGCTGTTAAAGAAAAATCCTTTGCATCAGTTCCTACTTTCGGTAATGTCCCAACTGTGTGAATGGCGTTGCCTTTTAATGTAATAGATGTCATATTTGTTGTTTTATTTAATTGTTGATATACGTTAGATTGTTTTTGTGCATATGAGATGCTATAAAAACAAAAAGTAAGACAAAAAAAGAGTGAGTATTTCATTTTATTACAGATTAAGAGAACAATGGTAACACTTTTAGACCAAATAAGTTTGGGTCATCAGTTATTTTACAAAAAATTGATATCCTATTAATTTGGTAAATAATTATGTTTTTCATTAGGAGCCTTATCCGTTCGCTCCTTTTAATAAAGGCTTTCATTTAATTCAATCCAAACAGGCGCATGATCGCTTGTCTTTTCCCATCCACGGACATGGCGGTCAACACCAGCCGCTATCAGGTGCTTCTCAAGTTGTGGGCTCAGCAAGAAGTGATCAATACGTAGCCCTGCATCACGACCATATGCATTCCGAAAATAATCCCAAAATGTATAAATTTTATCTTCAGGATACAGCTTTCGTATCGCGTCCGTCCACCCTTGCATAAGCAACTCCTCAAATGCTGCTCGGGTTTCCGGGCGAAACAAGGCGTCGTCAATCCAGCGTTCCGGTTTATATACATCCCGTTCTGTTGGAATAACGTTATAATCCCCTACCAGCACTATCGGTATATCTTTTGTAAGAAGTTCCTTGGCATGAACGGTGAGCCGTTTAAACCAACTAAGCTTGTAGTCGAATTTTGGACCAGGAGCCGGGTTTCCATTCGGCAAATAAAGACAGCCCACATGTATGCCGTTAACTAAAGCTTCGATATAACGGCTATGAATATCTTCCGGGTCACCTGGAAGCGCCCGTTGAATCTCTTTAATTTCTAAATTGCGCGTTAGAATCGCAACACCATTCCAGCTCTTTTGTCCATGCCAGATAGCATTATAACCTGTGTTACGAATAGCTTCTTCCGGAAATTTCTCTTGAGGCGCTTTTAGTTCTTGCAAACATACAACATCGGGTTTCGTTTCGTTAAGCCAACGGAGCAAAACCGGTAGATGCCCGTTAACTCCATTGACATTATAGGTAGCTATTTTCATCCGTATATAATTTGCTTTTTAAGGATCAAATGGAGCCGCAAGATAGCCATTATTATCTTTCTTGGTCATCTTTGTATACCTTTTTTCAAAAGTATGCAACGGACCAAATAGTTTACCTCTAAGAATAATTTATAGATCTAACTATTTATATAGCTTTCGAGCTGATTAATAGTTTGTTTTTGGTCTTCAATAATGAACTTTACTAAATCGCCAATGGATATAATGCCTATTACGCGGTCATCTTCCATCACAGGTAAATGCCGAAAGTGCTTATTAGTCATAAGTGCCATACAACTGTCTATGCTTTCAATCGGTGAAATTGTATGAGGATTCGGTGTCATCGCTTCGTAAATAGGCGTATCCTTGGAAGATTTTCCCTGTAGAATGATTTTTCGGGCATAATCCCTTTCGGTGAAAATGCCAAGTAGCTTATCTTCTTCGATAACCAGTAGCGCACTGATATTTTTTTCCATCATAAGCTGCAAAGCATTCAAGACAGAATCATTAGTCGATACAGCGTAAACAGCCGCTGGCTTGCTATTAAGAATGTGTTTAACCGTTCTCATAGAGTGTTTAGTTTATAATTGGTAAATAAATATCGCTAAACGTTAGTACGTAAAACTATTCAAATAGATAAAATGGTAATAAAGGTATAATAATGTTGCAAAGTAAAGATACGTGTTTTTACTTGTAAATAAAAGAAACGAATTTACCCACACGTTAACTCATCGCCATGAGGCTATTCCGATGACCGCTTTCCGTTTTCTCTCCATGGAATCAATAACAGATTATCATTCCGGCAGCGAATTTCAAACCCTTCATTTCAATTTACTTTGTTTCCAAGAATTTATATTAACTTTGAGATCGCAACGACCTTTGTGTTTATGAAAATGTCATTGGTATCTTTAAGTAAATTACTGAAGATCAGAATCACTTATGACAATGTTAGAGTTATGCCTTATTTAAGAATAAATAAGCGGTATATTATTACAGAACATTTTCTGACGAAGGAGTTAGAATTGAATAATTTAGACACGTATGAATGGCATACTTTATCCACTGCTGAACTGTCAGACATTTTGACTTTTCAATCAACTTTTCACTTACAAAAGGAATATGATCCCATCTTACCTAAATAAATAATGCATTAATTGTAAAACAGTAGATTCATTATAGTAAGAAGATTTTCTAAATTTATATCTTTAAAGCTTCGTTAAATGATAAGATTATCGATTAGGTTAATAGGAAAAACAATGAGTCCGATATACCTTGAATAAATATTAGCATATATATGAGCAACTTTCTGAAAGTAATACATCCTACCGGTCAAGTAGAGTGGATAAACATCGATCATATTTTTTCTTTTTATCCACTGGAAAACCCTAGTCCAACACAACAGACGGTCATTAAGCTGATAAACGGAAGTAAAGTCACTATTTCCCAAACGGTAGATGAAATACTAAAGCAAGTAAATCTTTAGTCAAGGGGGGCTATTTACCTCTTTAATGCTTCGTGACTACTGAATAATTTTATAAAATTAAGGTTCTGTACTTCCATTCAAAATCCATGCAAGATTAAATTTATTAAACTCTATAGATTTATTACTATTAGCAGAATCATGCACATTCTCATTGTATTCTATTAAGGCACCAATACAGTAGTCGGAAGTTTTCACCATGCTGGAGTAGCCGCCGTAAACTACTGTACTGGAAGTATAGTTGCAATTACTGCTACTATAAAGCGCTCTACTTTTAGGCCAAGTATCACCATCATCGTAACTGATCCTCACCGTCATATTACAACGCTGACTGGTACCATTTGGATTCAGAAAAATAATCCTGTTAGGGTCATCAACATTATACCGAAGAATTGATCCTTCACATTTAGGGTCAGGAAGCGCAGAAACGGTAGAAAAAGCAGGGAAACCAGTAGAAATAGATCCAACAGATTTTCTACGCGTCTTAGACAAATTCCATTGCGTAGTATTCGGACGATCGTTTCTCATTAAACTACCGTTCATCAGTTCCACTATTGTACTTTCGTCTGTACCTTCCGAAACAAGTTCGTAATGCCATGTAGCACCATGATCGTCGCTGTAAATATTCCTTCCATAAGCTGGAATAACCAACCTTCCAGGATTATTATAGGCAGTTCTAATACCGATACCAGGTCCAACACAATCCCATTTGTAATGAGTGGGTGTCAACGCATTTGTTCGATCAACGGGGTCAGACCAGGTAATACCATCGTCATCACTGTATGCTGTATGAATTCTTCTGTCTCCCCAAGCTTGAAAATCCGACCATTGCGTCTTGAATTCATCATTCCATTCCATAAAAAGCCATATTCTACCATTCTCACCTTCACTCGGGTCATAAACAGCAGTAGGATTACCCCATGTACCGGCTCCCTTTCCTACCACTTCTCCCAATGCAGACCAATCTGTTCCATTGTTAATTGATCTTTTAAATACGATATTGATATCCCCGTAATCGCTCGGGCTCCATCTTCTGCCTTCTGCAAAGGCAATCAACGTGCCCTTTTTTGTTTTAACAATAGACGGGATACGAAAGGAATGATAGATACCTTCGTTACCGCCATTAAACAATATTTTACGTGTACTTATAGGTGCTGCCATTGAGGAGGCATCTACCGCTGCTTTTGCAGACACATTTGGGCCTTCAAGGGTACTAGCATCTACAGCTCTTTTGGAACATCCTGTTACACCAAAAGCCACACTTAAAATGCAATAAATGATTGCAAAATAATTAACACCGATTTTAAAATTAGTCATAGGAAGTATATTGGTTATTAGTTATTATGTAGAACATATCAAATGTCTAAACTATTTCTTATAATTCCAAATATTTCTTTTTATAGAAGAATCTACCTAAGTGAATGATACAGCCAGTACAACAAAATATTATTTATTATTTTTGAAGAACACGGCGATCGCAAAAAAATAAATAAATGGAGAATACAATAGTAAGTGTCGAATGGTTGCATAAAAATCTTGAAGAGGTTGATTTGATTGTGCTAGATGCAAGCCAGAAAAGCAACAAGGCCAATATGGAAAGCAGTGGCAAAAATTTTCAGATTGCGAATGCCCGTCCAGTTAATTTGGAAAAAGATTTTAGCGATCCTACACATAAATTTCCGCATATGCTTCCAAGTCCTCTTCACTTCGAAGCAGCTTGTCGAAAACTAGGCATCAACAAATCCAGCAAAATCGTTGTATACGATAATCTGGGCATCTATTTTAGCCCGAGAGTATGGTGGATGTTTAAGGCGATGGGTCATTCTGCTATAAGTGTGCTTGACGGCGGATTGCCGGCATGGAAAAACAAAGGTTATCCTGTTGAGCCTGTTCAAAATGCTTATGGAAAACAAGGAAATTTTAAAGCAACTTTTATAGCAGAAAAGGTGAAAGACTATACCTTTATAACCGACAACTTAACGTTGCAGCAAGCCATTGTTATCGACGCCAGAGCAGCTAACCGATTTAATGGATTAGATCCAGAACCCAGAGAAGGTCTGCGATCCGGACATATTCCCGGGTCGCTAAATATTCCTTTCCAGGAGGTTCTTTTAAACGGGCAATACAAAACGAAAGAAGAGCTGACGAAAATTTTCGCCCCTGTAGGTACCGATAATAAAACATTGGTTTTTAGTTGCGGATCTGGTGTTACCGCCTGTATTGTTTTACTTGCAAGTGAATTAATTCTTAAAAATGCCAAAGCAGTATATGACGGTTCATGGGCCGAATGGGGCTATTATGATAAAAACATTGCAGATTGAAAATGGCAGCGCTAAATAGCTAAAATAATAAAAAGTAAAAAAATCTATATATCAATTAAATATACCTACCTTTGTCCTAATTAATTTTTATTTTATTTTTATACAATGCAAGAAGGCGTAGTAAAATTTTTCAACGAAACTAAAGGTTTCGGATTTATCACCCCCAACGATGGTGGACGTGAAATTTTTGTTCATTCATCTGGGTTAAAAGACCGTATTCGTGAGAACGATGATGTTGTATTTGATGTAGAACAAGGTCAAAAAGGTTTAAACGCAGTAAATGTTAAGTTGGCATAGTTCAACATTCAGATATTGACAAAAGCCATCCTTAGGGATGGCTTTTTTTGTGCAATATTTTCAGCAAATTGCATGCTCATGTGCAGTAAAATAATTGCAGTGCTTACAAATAGAACAGATTGTCCTACCGATAAAATGTTAAAAGAATTAGTTTACTACTTCTTTTGCTATAGCTTTATTTGCGTATTTTTCTAAGAAAGAGGCTTTAGAGTCATGATAAGAAGTCACCCCTCCTATAAAATGCAAGAATTTAATATAATACCAAGCCAGGTCAATCTGGTGAACCAAAAATCCAGAACGGGCACTTCTCGGATAGAGGTGATGATTATTATGCCACTCCCCTGCTACGATACCTGGCCAGAGCTGATTAATAGACATATCTTTTTCATTGAAATCATAGCCCTTTCTTCGTTTATCTTCTCCCTTTCCATGCCCTTCATAATTGAATGTACGCACGCCAACAGCCCAAAATGCAGCAGCTCCAAATAGTGCACAGGCTAAACCATGTCCGCCGATCAGATAAAATATAGCATACCATATGGTCCAATTTAGGGTACATTCCAGCAAAGCACGTCCTGGATGAACGATTGATCCCCATTTTTGGTAACTGTTATAAGAATTGGGCTGCACACCGGTATGGGACATAAGCTGAATCGTACGGCTATATTCGTCTGTCGTTAAGTCCTTTGAAATAGGTTGATGGTTTACATCTGCCAGAAAACAATAAAGAAAACCTCCGTTCGCATTATAAGGATCTCCCGGTTGATCCGACTTTGCGTGGTGTACGTGATGAGAAATAGCATATATTTCTTCTGGAATCATGCTTATCGTTAGATTTTGAGTTAGAATTCTCCAGAAGCGATTTTTAAATTCATATGCCTTGTGTGTACAGTAGCGATGATGCCAGATGGTCCCATGAGTCCCCATAATAATCATGCTGTATACGAATGCGATAAGCAGCAAGCCTATGCTGAAAAATTTAAAAATAAAAAGAAACAGCAGCGGTATTAATACAATCACTCTTAACCAGCTAAATAAAGGCAGCCAATTTTTTCTTGATCGAAAAATATTTAAACGTTTGAAAAATTCTCGCAGGATTTGTTTTGTGGTTGGTTTACTTAACGCTCCTCTTTGATCTGCCCACCCATAAGAAGGTGGATCTAGCACTTTATCTAATAACATCTTTACCAATAATTCACGGAAAGTACAACCTTTTATTGGTAAAACATGCAATTTGACAAAAAATTAACATTACTTAACATTTTATAGACCAGCTCAACATGCCTTTTCTACACGCTTATCCAACCAAATCAAATATTAATTCTTTGGTTTCCAATTAATTTATTATATTTACGAATGTCTCGAAAAAGATTGAAGACAGGATTTTTAAAGATGGAGATATTGGTATCTCTCATTCAACTTAATAGCCTTCAAATATAAAAGGCTATTTTTGATTGAAACCTATTGAAAAGTTTACACCTTTAAAATACTCTTTCATTGTAAAACATAGTAGTCATTTTTTTAATATCATTACAATGGAAAACTACCACCAATACAATCGTATATTTAGAAACGAAATACGCAAGCAGTCTTATTATTTCCACCCGGATTATCTAATCCAGGCTATTTAGATTATGTAATAGCGATAAAATAGTGCGCTACATATATCAAATATTCTATTGTTACAGAGTAGATAACAGCGGATTAAATTTTCACACTTATTCATTTTACTATGAGCAGAGATAAAAAAACGCCAAAGAGCACAGAAAAGAAGACCGCTTCAGATTACCAGAGCGGCAAAAATGCTTCAACAAAAGCAGAAATTATTTCAACAGGAAAACCAGCTACCAAGAAAGGGAAATAGCAAATATTATTGTAATAATTAATTAAAGAAAATCCTTAAACAATTTAATTTGAAGAGTAAAAATATATTATGCAAAAAGGAACTATAAAGTTTTTTAACGAAAGTAGAGGATTTGGATTTATCACATTACAATCCAGTGAAAACGAAATATTTGTACATATTTCAGGATTAATTGATAAAGTACGGGAGAATGATGAGGTTGTATTTGATGTTGTACAGGGCCCTAAAGGCTTAAGTGCTGTCAAAGTAAAAATCGCCTAATTCTTTGGTCTTTCTGAAGCATTCTTTTTGACGAAAGAGTGCTCTTTTATTTAATACAAAATCCGTTTACTATTTGCATATTCTTATAATGAAAGATCTGCTTTGAAAAGGGGGTCTGCAAATAAATGTAAAAAATAAAAATGAGACAGCTAAAGATTTCCGAATCTATAACCAACCGTAGTAATCACTCCTTAAGTTTGTACCTAACAGAAGTAAGTAAAATCGAATTAATCAGTGCCGATGAAGAAGCTATTCTTGCAAAGAAAATAAGAGAAGGCGACCAGGCTGCATTAGAACGTCTTACAAGAGCAAATTTGAGATTTGTAATATCTGTTGCCAAACAATATCAACATCAAGGTTTAGTACTTGAAGACTTAATAAATGAAGGCAATTTAGGATTGGTAAAAGCGGCAAAGCGATTTGATGAAACAAAGGGATTCAAGTTTATCTCCTATGCCGTTTGGTGGATAAGACAGAGTATAATGTCTGCCGTTTCCATTCAATCGCGTGTGGTGCGTCTTCCCGGTAATCAGATTTCTAACCTAATTAAAGTCCGAAAAGCACAAGCTTCACTTGAGCAACGGCTTGAACGGGAACCTAGTATTGACGAGTTAGCTTTAGACTTAGACACTTCGCCCGAAAGAATTATTGACGCATTAAAAAATGCCGAAAGGCAGATCTCCGTTGATGCCCCCTCCATTATGATGGAAGAAGGCACTCTTTTAGATGTTTTACCAAACTTCGAAGCGCCTACCGATCAGCAATTGGTACTGGATTCACTTAATATACAAATTCATAAAGCACTGGAAAATCTTTCTTCACGCGAGCAGCAAATACTGGTACTGTTTTACGGTCTTTTTAGCAATGAGCCACATACGCTGGAAGAAATAGCCGACGAGCTTCAGCTTACCCGTGAACGCATTAGACAATTAAAAACAAAGGCTTTACTTCATATTAAGCATTCATCATCCGGTAGAGACTTATTATTAAATATGTAGACAGTAAACCAATAATGCGAGGTAAATCCTGATCACATGACCTGTTATATTAATCTAAGGCAATCAGTTTGCCTACTCTATGGATTTAACAAACAAATTGCTTTTTTAATTGTAATAAAAGTATAAAAAGCAGATAAGATCATGAGCATTATTAAAAGTACTATTGGCATTGTATTCCTTGCAGGAACCTTAATATTTTCTAGCTGTGGCCAAAAGAGCAAAGAAAATAACCTTGAAAGCGAAACAGATTACACAGATACTGTGGAATCCGCTACGCCTTTAAATGATAACAACATGCGTAATGATCAACCGAATGAAGAGCTAACTAAAAAAGATTCGCTAAAGAAGGATTCACTGTAGGTAGCATCCGTTTCTCAACATCCCATTTAAACACAAATTAAGGGCGTCAGCAGGCATAGACGCCCAAAAAATGAAAATGGCATGAGCTTGTGAATAAATAAATACTATTCTAACCCTTTTTCAGCGGATTTACCCCGCCCATCTTTACTAAGTCTATCAACGACCTGCACCAGATTACTGAATTCTTCTTTATCAAACAAACGCGTTAAATATTGAATCTTACCGGCGCGGTCGATGAGTACATTACGCGTTACACCAGCCTTTTTATCCGCAAATTTTTGAAAAATAGCAGCATTAGGATCTAATGCCAATGGATAGCTTATCTGCATATTCTTATGGAATTTTTGCACGGTTTCTAGTGGTTCATCACGATCAACACCAATAAGCACTACATCCTTATCCTTATAGGCCTGCCATATTTCGCGCTCTAGATGCGGCATTTCCTCGCGGCACACTTTACACCAAGATGCAGTAAATTGTAGCACAACAATTTTTCCTCTCAACTCTTTCAAAGATGTTTTGCTTCCATCTTGCAGTACCAGCTCAAAATCATCAGGAGCAATGTCTCCTACCCGCACAAGGTAACCGCGGTTGTCGCTATTAGGATTTTCAAATTTACTATCCTGCGCCTTAACGGTAAAGGCAACCAATATAATAATCAGGTTTAATATATACGTTTTCATTAGAAAATGATTTATCAATTTAATAGATACAACATTATAAAACTTATTCACCAATCTCTTTTAATGCATTTGTTAAACTTCTAATTGCATTAGTGAGTTGCGAAAGACCCTCTTCTGCTTCTTTGTAGTGTCCTTCTTCCAATCCTTCCCGCACACCTGGAAGCGTTTTCACTCCATACCCCGTATAATAGCCTGGTGCATAAATGCTATGACTGTACCAGGCGCGTCGGGGCAATCCGCTCGCGAGCAGCAATTTCTTTTCCGCTTGAAATAATTTATTGTTGATGGTTGGTATATCTGAAGTTTTTCCACTGAAATTTTTCTGACGTTCCTTTAGCGCCAGCGACTCCCGTTTGAGAGAATCTATAGAAGAGAGCAGCAACGTAAAATCAAACGGTGGAACCTGCGGTTTTCTTTTGGGAGCTATAAAACTAGTTTTCGGATCAGCTGCTTCCCGATATACACCTTTTTCAATCAACTCATTATATAAAGCATTGCTCTTACGAAGCGATTTCGCTTGGTTAATAAGATTCTCCGCATAATGAGCGATGGCATCAGCTAAACCATCATACGCGAAAGGCAGAACGGTGGCATCGGCAAGCCGTAAAACTGCTCTTCCCGACACTTGGGAAAGGGCTAAACCGTAGCTAAAATCCGGGTCTTTAAAGCGGATATAATTATCATAGGAGTCATAGATGGAATGGTACTCTCCTCCCTCACTTTCCCCGTCGAAAGCGAAATTTAAACTAGGTATACCGAGGTGCTGCAGAAAAGCAGAATAGTCAGATCCTGTGCCCAGCGCTCCAAGGCTAAAATCTGTTTTCTCCAATAAAGAACTTTGCGAAGGACCGGAAGCTTGTAGTATTTCATTCGCTCGTTTACGATCAAAAATCGTCGTCTGTGTTCGCGGATCTTTTACATCCTTTGCTATCTCCGTTACCAGTTGCGTAAGCGCATGAGAACCCCCAGCATTAAAAAAGCCTGCACCGTTATTATCCGTATTAATATAGGCTACAGCTTTCGCGCGGAGTTCCTCCGCATGATCTTCTACCCATTCCGTAGAGCCCAACAGCGATTGCTCTTCACCATCCCATGCACAATATACCAATGTTCTTTTTGGTTTGTATCCGTCTTTAACGAGCGCTCCTATTGCCTTAGCTTCCTCAAGAAGAGACGCAAGTCCGCTTACAGGATCGGAGGCGCCGTTTACCCAGGCATCGTGATGATTTCCTCTTATTACCCATTCATCAGGAAATTCGGCCCCTTTTATTTTGGCAATAACATTATAGGCCGGTACAATATCCCAGCTTTGCTTTATCAAAAGATGCACAGCCGTTTTTGCACCTCCGCCTACTCTATACGTTAAGGGCAATGCACCGCGCCATTCCTCCGGGGCCGCCGGTCCATCTAAAGCCTCTAATAAAGGTTTTGCATCATGAAAGCTGATCGGGAGAACAGGAATTTTCAAAATAGTGGTAGCTTCTTCCCTCGTCAAACGTTTCGCATTTTTTAACGACGGAATTCCGGGCGTAAGCGGATCTCCAGGATAAACAACCATATCCATAACGGATCCTCTCTGCACAGTGTGTTCATTTTTAAAAGGTCCTATCGGATAGGGATCCCCCTGGTAATAACCGTCATCTTTGGGGTCAGAATAAATAATACAACCTATAGCACCATGTTCATAAGCTACTTTAGGTTTAATGCCGCGCCAGCTCTTTCCATATTTTGCAATAACAATTTTACCCTTCACATCAATTCCCAATCGCTCTAGTTGCTCATAATCAGTAGGCAAACCATAATTCACATAAACCAATGGGGCAGTTACATCACCATCCGCACCCCAAGCATTATAAGTAGGCAATTGTCCGTCCTGTCCTGAAGTAGCATCTTCAGCGAAGGCCGGTTCTTTTAAAACAGCAGTGAACTTGTTTGGTGCCAATAATTCCAATTTGCGTTCAATAGGCGTAGGGAATAATACATAATAGGTCTCTATGTTTGAATCCCAACCATACGATTGAAACTGTTTATGAATGTTCTCCGCTACATCTTTACCTGCATCGGAGCCCAAATGATGCGGTTTAGCAGACAGCTCCTTTATATTTCTACCGATACTTTCTTTTTGTAATAAATTATCAAATTTCTGCTCCAAAACCTGCTGCTCTTTTGTTTGGGCATAAAGTCCTATAGAAAATGCTGATACAAGCAAGTTTGTGACTATTATCGTTTTTCTATAAACACTTCTCTTAAATAGTTGGTGGATACCACTATTTTCAGTATTCACCGGTAAATTAATATTGCTGTGGAGCACTTTGGGTAAGCGTATGTTCATGTTTGCTAAAATTGATAAGCCAAAAATACATTATATCTACCTTTTTAGTAGTTTTATTTAAAATAAATTGACATTTATTTTATAATCAATTTCTACCCCTCATTTATCTTCCGATTGCATCTTTAAACGAATTCCTATTATATTTTACATATAAACGAATATGCATTACGAATTCGTTTTTGATAAACCAATTGAAAATAGTAGTTTCACTGCCCTAGCCATCTCTGCATATGTTCAAGAAGGCTTATCATCATTGGATAAATTTAACACTTACATAACATTATGGCCTGGGACCCAAATAAATACAACAAGTTCAAAACTGAGCGATTTGCACCTTTTTACGATTTGCTATCACTTATTGAGATCAAACCAGATATGGAGGTGATTGATTTAGGTTGTGGAACAGGTGAGTTGACTAGAAAGCTAGCCGACAAGTTAGCTACAGCAAACGTAGTAGGAATTGATTCTTCAAAAGAAATGCTCAATGAAGCACAAGCATTCAGCAATGAGCGCATCAGGTTTGTGCAAAAAACGATAGAAGAACAGCTTAATAGTAATCAAGAATGGGACCTGGTATTTTCTAATGCGGCTATACAGTGGTCTGACAACCATGAAGTACTCATACCTAAAATTATTGCTAGCCTTAAAAAAAACGGACAATTAGCCATTCAAATTCCATCGCAAAAGGACAATCTATTAAACAAAATGCTCGATGAACTGGCTAATGAAGAATCCTACCAAAAAGCCCTGAACAGTTGGCACCGAACCTCGCCTGTATTAAGAACAGAAGTTTATGCTCATTTACTTTTCGACAATGGCTGTAAAAGTATGACCGTATACGAGAAAATTTATCCGCTCATTGTACCTAACCCTGACGATTTATTTGAATGGATTGCTGGTACAGCTTTGATACCTTATGTAGAAAAGCTTGAAAGTGGAATAAAAGAGGATTTTATACTGGAATTTAAGAATCGTATTCATAAAAAATTCCTCAAAAGCCCTGTCTTATATCCATTTAAGAGAATTCTTATAGGCGCAACGTTTTAATGTCGATGGCAGCACTAAAACTCATCCTTCAGTTTCTCATATAAACGTTCAAAGGTGCCAAAGTTCTCCCTATAAATAGCATGATTTTCCTTATTTGGATCAAAGGCAGCAATGGAAGGAACAAATTCATCATCATCTAGAATAAAACCATCTATAAGCTGTAATGCATTCATAGCAACTATTGCTGCTCCAACGGCAGAACTTTCCACGCTTTCTTTTACATATACTTTTTTGTTAAAAACATCTGCAAGCATTTGCACCCACAAGTCTGAACGGGCGAAACCTCCACTGGCTAAGATTACCTTGAGCTCTCCCGCCGTTTCTTCTAGCGCTTTACCAACACTAAATATTCCAAAAATAATACCCTCCATCATTGCTCTAATAAAATGAGCGCGCTGATGGTGCATTTGTATCCCAAAAAAAACGCCCTTTGCGCTCGCATCCCAATGAGGTGCCCGCTCCCCTGTCAGGTAAGGTAAAAATATCAGTCCATCCGAGCCCGCATTTACAGACGAGGCTTCTTTGGTCAGCAGATTGAACGCAGTAGGTAAACTCTTGTCTGAAGGCTGATCTTTAGACGCAACAAAACCGTCTTGAAACCATCTCAGTATATTACCTCCATTATTTACCGCTCCACCCAAAACAAACATCTCCGGTGAAATTATATAGCTAAAAATACGTTCCTTATGATCAGCAACAAGTTTGTCGGAAACAACACGAATAGCACCACTTGTACCGATCGTAACAGAAGCAACCCCATTGCGCACAGCTTGTGCCCCTAAATTAGCAAGACAGCCATCACTTCCACCAATTATAAAAGGCGTATCAGCATTTATTTGCATTTTCTCCGCATAACGAGCATCCAGCGTCGTTAAAGCATGCGTGATGGGAACAAGCGTAGAAAGCCTGTCAGCAGCAATACCAGCGATCTCCAAAGCAGGTCCATACCATTTTTGTGTAAGCGTTTCGAACAAGCCTGTAGCCGAGGCAATAGAATAGTCGACCACGTATTCTCCAAAAAGCTTATAAAACACATACTCTTTGATAGAGATAAATTTATCGGTAGCTTCAAAAACTCCTTTCATATGCTGCCGCATCCAGCCTAATTTGCAAAGAGGCGACATGGGATGGATAGGCGTTCCAGTATTCATATAAATATCATGCCCCAAGGATGTTCCCTTAAGGTGCTCCGCAAATGACTCACTTCTGGTATCTGCCCAAATAATACAATTGGTCAATGGCTTTCCATTGCTATCCATTGCTATTAGTCCGTGCATGGCGCTGCTAAAACTTACGCCTAACAGGTCCAACTGCTCATATTTGATTTTCATGAGCTTAGAAACTTGTGCTATACAAGTGACAACAGCATCAAATAAAATTTCAGGGTCCTGTTCTGAATAAGAAGGACGAGGCGAAATAATGGGATACGAAACATAATGCTCTGCTATAATTTTTCCGTTAAGATCTAAGGCAATTGCTTTTGTACTTGACGTTCCAATATCAACTGCAACAATATGTTTCATCCGTAAATAATTTTTATCCATCGGTCGTATGGAGCTTACCATGTTTATCCGCCAGCTGGCGGATAAACATGGACGGTTCATCATTCTTTAAAGTCTTTTTTTTCCTAAATACAGATTCAGTTCAAACAGGCATCTATTTTTGCCCTGTTCATGCCAAAGCGTTAATCGTCAGCTAATCAGCTTTTAACCAAGCCTTTTGTACCATCAATGCTTTTTTTCCAGCACCGCTATCCGGCACGAGCTTTCTTTCACCCGAAGCTTGGTATTTAATTCCTGCAAGTCCAAAATAGTAATCATACGGAATCGGCGTTGTTCCCTGTACATATTTCACTAGAAATTGCTTTATTTCCGGGTAGCTTAGCTTTTCAATTTCATCAAACAATTGATCATCTTCAAAATAGCGCTGTTTTCCAAAACGAACCCCTAAATCATGTGTTAAGTTTTTAAAGCCATAGCCACCGTCCGACAAGTGAAGCAGATAGATGTCTAAGCATGCTGCAATTAATGCTCCTTTTTGGTACACGTTGCCATATTGTTCAGCATAGGTTGTCGCAGCATATTTACTTAATTGGGTAAACGCTAACGTGTCATTATATTTACTTTCAGCATCCGCTATTTTTTTTGAAAGTTTGTCCAAAAATTCCTGCTCCGTATTAATGCCACTCTTTACCTGTACATGATGGGCCGTATATTCTGTTGATCCCTCGTATAGCCAAAGATGTTCCGATAGTATGGGCGTATTATAGTTAAACGCTTTAACTTCTTTCGAAGCAATTGTTAGTGGCGTAATAATATGAAAGAACTCGTGGGAAGAAACATCTACTATGAAGCTCTTAAGCTGATCCGGTGGCAATTCAGGCAGGTAATAAAAAGAAGAAGTTGTATGTTCCAAAGCACCCGCAAGGCCCGGTTTGAAAGATTGTTTCTCCATCGGATCTTTAAAATAGTAAAGAAAAGCGTAGCGATCAGTGGGAAGTTTACCTCCTAAGTATTTTTTAGCCCCTTGAAGTAAACTGGTGAGCCAACCCGCAATTTCCTTTGCATGTATTAACTGATTGGGTGAATAAACAGAGATCAATACATCACAATTGCCTACCTTTACGGAAGTAGTATCTGCTACCCCATACATGATTGGTGTGTCATAGAGGTCATCAAGATCCGACAAATGAAAGACATCTGTAGTGGTATTAGTGACGGTGGGAATCCTGCTGGAAGACGCATAAAAATTTTCAGGCTTACTAAACGTAACTTCGAAAGGTAATTTTCCTTTTTCTTCTAAATACCCAAATACCCCTGGCGAATTGATAACTACATTTTTATTTACTTCAATATTGGTAGCCGCCATAGGATAAATGTTATGCGACTTATCTGTGTCAAATATATCTTCTACAGTGTAGGTAATTTTAGCTAGCTTTTTCGATTTAGAAATCTCCCATTGATTAACGTTTATTTGACGAACAGGAAGCTTTTTACCTTTTTCATTCAAGGCAACGAGCTCCGTGATAAAATTACCGTAATCGCTAATTGCATAAGTTCCCGGGATAATTTTGGGCAAAGAAAAGATCACTTTTTTACTTGTTACTTTTGGTGTAAGAAGCGTAACGGATAATTTATCGTCTTGTATGTTCTTAAGGTCAACCGTATATTGATATTTCTGTGCAAAGGAAAAATGGATACAAGCAAAAATAGAAACTAATAATAGAAGCGTTTTTTTCATAAAATGTATTTACCCCAAAGTTAATTTAATTTTTTAAAACACCTCACCAATAAAGAAAGCCTGTCATTATCAGTGACAGGCTTCTTAAAAAATTGATATTATTATGATTTTTGATTAGTCTAAATGTTCTATAGCGTCATTCTTTTCAGGTTTATGATCTGTTTATTGCTTGAATAAGTGATAACATAACTATATAACTTATTCGGGTGCTTCATGCCGTCGATAAAAACAACGTCCATGTACCGCGTATATTCATGATCAGAACTTAATCTAACATCTGTCCATGCGCTTTGGAATGGTTTCACTTGAAATTCATTCAAGTTTACATCGTTTGGCAACTCTTCAGGATGATCCGCCAAATATTTTTGCAAATACTCGGGAAAGCCGGTTAAAGCGGTAAAATTTTCCATAATGTTTGTTTTAGTGCCATAAAATTAAGTTAAATAGAAAAAACTTTGGTATACATATTTTACACAGCTTTATGTGAAAATATAATTAAACATGTGCTTTCTATGTATTATCTTTGACATTATGGGAATTACTAATTTCACCTCTTTTATTTTTGCCTCATTTATCTTTGTTGTTTCTCCGGGTATTGACACTATATTTGTGTTAAATAAATCAGTTACACAAGGAAAAAAAGGAGGTATCTACGCCACATTGGGTATTTGCTCCGGTGTATTAATCCATACAATTTTGGCCGCTCTAGGACTTTCTTTGCTATTAGCAAAATCTGCTTTGGCATTTAGCATAATTAAATATTTAGGTGCCGTTTATCTTATTTACTTAGGCTTTTTAAAATTGGTTCTAAAAAAGAAGTCACTTGAATTAACAGAGCCAACAACTATGGCATCAACTAGAAAAACATTTTTGGCAGCCGTATTAACCAACACCCTAAACCCGAAGGTAGCTATATTCTTTCTTGCCTTCTTTCCACAATTTATCAGTCCTAATGCAATAACCGACGCCTTTCCATTTATTGTATTGGGTGCAACCTATGCACTCATCAGTTTGTTATGGTTTATCACGCTGGCCTTATTTGCCGGAATCTCCACCAGCAAGCTTAAATCTAACACGTCCTTTTTTTATTGGTTGAATAGGTTTTCAGGTTTAGTATTTATATCGATGGGAATTAAAATTGCTTTTACAAAGCGCTAAATACAACCCTATAGCCAATCTGAAGGCTTCTGCCCAAGCAAAAGGCAGCGCACTGTTGCCTTATATAAATAGTGTCTTTCCCTCCATTGTATTTTTCAACAATTCAATAAATATCTAATTTATTTAGCAACAATAACTAATAAAATTAGTAATATTGTCGAATAAATAGTTCAATGTACTTAGGTATTGCTAAAAGCCATATGCACTAAAATGAAAAATTACGCAAAACACCCTTCATTTGTCGTTTTTGAACATTAAAAATACCTCATCATAAGCCGATGTTTGTGTTTTAATAACAATAATGATAATCGTAGCATATGTGCAGTACCCTTAAAAATTACGAAAATTATGAATCTGATTGGAATTTTAGGTAAAATAAAAAGTATTTATACCCAAGCAAACACAGGAAATTTTAGCACGGTTCTCGATAGTTTAGCAGAGAATGTTATTTTTAAATCGACTATTTTAGATGGCACCCCTATTAGCGGAAATTTCGTAGGAAAAGAAATGGTTGAGGATTATTACACCAGACTACTTCCTTCGGTAGCTACATTTAAGCAATTAATGCCTATGAAATTTGTGATTCGCGAAGATAAGGTTATTATTATCGGCGAAAATATTTTTACGCTTGTAAAAAATGGCAGCACCTATCAACGGCCTTATGTTTCTATCATTAGAATAAAAGAAGGATTAATTAGCGAAATAACACTTATTCAAGATCTATTTGGCATTTACCTCGCTTATCGGGCTTCAGCTCAAGAAGGTAGTTGGTAATCATCATTGTGTAAGAAGCGTATTATTTTTCTTTTCTTTTTCAAAATTTAATACAGCACATACAAATAGTCCAATAATTACCATTGCCATACTAAATGGAAAAATGTAAGCCATGCCAAACACCTTCGCCACAAAGCCCACCAGCGGTCCAGTAATACCTAATGAAATATCAATAAATAACCCATAAGCACCTAAAGCAGCCCCTTTATTAGCGGTAGAAACCTTACTCACAGCTTCCACCCCTAGTGCAGGAAATACCAAAGAGAACCCTAAACCCGCAAGAGCCGCCCCGAATACAGCTACGTCTGAATCGGTGGCCATGCAAAGAACTAAAAGCCCCAAACTCTCAACGATCATGCTAACGATGGCCACTTTAGTCCCCCCATATTTATGAATTGCACCCGCAAAAAGTAATCTTCCTACTACAAACAATAAACTAAATGCAGTAATACAGATCGCGGCCTGATCCCATTTGTTATAAGCATAGTATAAGGTAATAAAAGTAGATAAAGTACCAAACCCTATACCAGCCAGCGCAAGTCCGGTACCATAAGGGCTCACCGATTTCAACACCTTGAAGAACGGTTTTCTCGGTTCATCTTGCTCCGCCTTGAGAGCGGGCTTACGTAGAGCCGACCAAAGCCCTACCATTCCCATCAATATCGTTAGTCCGCCGATACTCCAGTTACCTAAGCTACTTGACATCCATACACCTAAGGGAGCACCGATGGCCATAGAACTGTAATTTGCAATACCATTATAAGAAATGGCAGTTGCTGTATGTTGTTCACCCATTCGCAACATAGCCCAATTAACGGGACTAGCGCCAACCATTCCTTCAGCACAACCGGTCATTAACCGAGAAACAGTTAATATTGCCAAGCTAAGCAAGGGTGTATCCACTGTCAAGAAGGCAGCGATTAAAAGTACACCAGTAAGTAAGAAACAGATCATACTGGCAATAACAGCAGGTTTTGGGCCTTTTTTGTCCACTATATTGCCCGCATAAGCACGCATGATAAATGTCGTTACATATTGTAAACTGATTACAGCTCCTGCTATTACAGTATTGAATCCCAGCTGTTGATGAATAAAGATTGGCAATACCGCCAATGTTAAACCGATAGAAAAATAACCGTAAAAAGTTAAGATAACGTAATTTGCAATAATAATATTTGGCTTTTCAGAGAAGCCCGAGATAGAGAGATTTTTCATGATAACACGGCGAAAAAAGCCCATTAGAGGGGAATTCCATTAATCGCCGCAAAGATATAGGTATTTTTAAAGTTGTACTAGTTTAAAATCATTTAAGACATTCATTTGATAAACATGTTGCTGGCAGCTTATAGAATGGCGTGCACTTTAAGATATTGCAATAAGATAATAGTTTTAGCATCCTTGATTTCTCCCGTCTCGATCATCTGATAGGCTTCATTGAAAGGCAGCTCCAACACTTCTATATGTTCTTGTTCATCTTCTAAGCCTCCGCCATCACTTATCTTCATCGATTCAGCATATTCTGCGATAAAAAAATGGAGGGTTTCCGTAACAGATCCAGGTGACATATAGGCTTCAAATATTTTACGCACTTCTCTTACTTTATATCCTGTTTCCTCCTCGGTTTCCCGCTTAATGCAATCTTCCGGATTATCTAAATCGAGCAGCCCGGCACACGCTTCAATAAGCATACCCGAAGGGTTTCCATTAATATAGGTTGGCAACCTAAATTGTCTGGTCAGTATAACGGTTTCTTTCTCTCGGTTATATAGCAAGATTACGGCTCCATTGCCGCGATCATACGCCTCTCGTTGTTGCGTTAACCATTCATTGTTTTGTTTATACGCGTAAGTAACCTTTTTTAATATGTACCAGTTATCGGAAAGAATTTCCGTATTTAATATTTTAACATTGTCGTTATTGGCATCATTCATATGGGATCGTTCTTAAGGCACAAAGCTACTTATTTCATTGCATGTTTTAATAGCGAATCACCCATCGAGCTTCTTTTTACTTCACATATACTTATAAGTAATTAAGCAGATTACGAAAACCAATTTGCTCGTGTACGGTTATATAATAGAACGTAATTAAAGAATGTCATGGATAGCATAAACAAGCAACAAGAAGAAGAAAATATAAAAAACTTAGCGGGTGACGAAGCTATTAAGAAAGTAAAGGAACTCGTTGAAATAGCAGAGGCCTGTTTTTTTTGCACCGATTTGAATAAAGTGGGTGTTCCCTTATCAATAAGGCCAATGTCTGTTCAAAAAGTTGACGACGAAGGAAACCTCTGGTTTTTAAGTGCAAAAGACAGCCATAAAAATGAGGAGCTTAGCAACGATCCTTTCGTCCACCTGCTTTTTCAAGGATCCCGTTATTCAGATTTCTTAAACATTTATGGCTTGGCCTCTGTTAGTGACGACAAAAAGAAGATAGATGAGCTTTGGGTGCCCATTCTAAAAACCTGGTTCACAGAAGGCAAAGACGATCCAAGAATAACCGTTATTAAAGTGGAACCCACTGAAGCCTATTATTGGGATAACAAACACGGAAATGCTATCGCTTTTGCAAAACAATCCATCGGATCCATTTTTGGCAAAACAATAGACGATTCCGTTGAAGGAAAACTCGATCTTTAATTTATCGGTTACCAATAACTAACAACCAATAATTAACAATGAATAACAAACATTTACACGCTGGCTATTTTCCATTTTCCTTTAGAAAATAGCCAGAGCGTAAATATGCCGACAGAAGTTTCTGAAAAAAAGACGCTCCAGAACACCCCTGTATGCCCCCAATCAAATATAATCGCCAGTAAATACGATAAAGGAATCTGTATAAACCAGAAAAACACGAGATTAATCATCGTGGGAGTCTTTGTATCTCCGGCTCCATTGAATGCTTGTACCGATACCATCCACCAGCCATATACAAAATAAGAATAAGATAGTATCTGTAACCACTCCGCTCCTATCGCAATGACAGTACTATCATTCGTAAAAATACCAATCAGCTCTTTATTAAAGAAAAAATAAACAATCGAAACAAGCAATAAGAACACCATATTATAACGCCCTATTTTCCAAACAGAAGACTCGGCACGCGCAGGATTTCCGGCGCCCAGGTTTTGCCCAACCAAGGTAGCCGCGGCATTAGACATTCCCCAGGCAGGCATCATTGTCAACATCATAATGCGCATGGCAATGGTAGAACCGGCAACAGCTTCGCTGCCTATTTCCGCCAATATCCGCATCAGAAAAATCCAAGAGGTCATTGCTACAATCATTTGCCCTACGCCACCTAGTGAAGTACGCAGAATGTTATATATGATCTTCGCGTCCCATACAATCTGCTTAACACTTGCTTTGATATGTTTACTGCCTTTAAAAAGAACCCATAACTGCATCACAACACCAACACCTCTGCCTATATTCGTTGCGATAGCCGCTCCTTGAATACCTAATGCAGGAATTGGCCCCCAACCGAATATTAAAATAGGATCTAATAGCATATTAACGCCGTTCGCAATCCAGAGAATACGCATCGCTATAGCCGCGTCACCGGCCCCTCTAAATACTGCGTTCATAATAAAAATCAACATCACCACTATATTTCCTCCCAACATCCACTGTGTGTAGCGGTAACCATATTCAACACTCCATTGATCAGCGCCCATTAATCCGAGTAGGTCCTTTGCGAAGAAAATACCTGAAACAGCAAAAGGTATAGATATGATGACAGCAATGAAAACAGCTTGAATCGCCGTTACACCTACCTCCTTCTTTCTTTTTTCACCTATACGTCGCGCAATAATCGCTGTAATAGCAGTAGATAGTCCCATAGCGACAGCATATAACAAAAAGAGATAGGTTTCGGTGAGTCCAACAGTTGCTACAGCAGAAGCACCCAGTTTACCCACAAAATAAATATCGACCACCGCAAAGAGAGATTCCATTACTAACTCTAAAATCATAGGTACGGCTAATAGAAAAATCGCCCTTTTTAAATTAATTTGAGTATAGTCGGCTTCCGTACCTTTGATGGCATTTTTTAATTCCTGCCACATTGTATTCGATGATGAAGCAATTACCTGCTGAGAAACTTTTTCTTTATTTTCGTCTACCATGGTTTTTATAAAAAGTGATCGCCCATTCTTTTTAAAATTGTTATTGCTTTGTCTGAAGAGTTCTTCAAATGCACATATGAATTAAACAAAGATAGTATCGATAAGCCTTTATAAAGATAGGGTGTTTTGACAAAATACGGGTTAATTGCGACAGATAATTGATTAAAAATACCGTTCAACATTTTGCATAAAATAGCTTATATGAATAACAATCTATCCCTTTTTGATGTTAATGAAATGAATGATAGTCGAGCATGATATATGGATATTTTGGAATGTTCAACGCTTAGGTTCACTTCCGACCAACAAGCGGGGTATACGAGAATTAAAAAAGGAAAAGGGTATGCCTTTTTAGATAAACATGGAAATGTGGTAGATGATGACAGCATAAAACAACGCTTACAAGCGCTCGTTGTACCACCTGCATGGAAATCAGTTTGGATAAGTCATTATGCTAACGGACATCTGCAAGCTACAGGATTAGATGAAAAAGGAAGAAAGCAGTATATCTATCACGCACAATGGAATCAATTGCGACAAGAAAGCAAATTAACCCAGATTCTTGCGTTCGGATACAAATTACCAAAACTCCGAAAAGCGATCAGCAGCGATTTAAAGAAAAGAAAGCTTGATAAAGCAAAAGTTACGGCAATCGCATTAGACATAATGGAAGAAACGCTTATTCGAGCAGGAAACCATCATTATAGAAAAACATACAATAGTTTTGGTTTAACAACCTTGCATAATAAACATGTAAAAATTAACGGACAGCTGATTTTCTTTAAGTTCGTGGGAAAAAAGGGAAAGGAACACCAAATAAAAGTAAGCGATAAAAGTTTAGCAAAAAGATTAAAATCCGTAATGGAAATACCTGGACAGGAGCTGTTTCAATATTACAATGAACGGAAGGAAATATGCACACTAGATTCAGGTGATCTCAATGAATACATTAAACATTATACAGCTGAAGACTTTACTTCAAAAGATTTTCGCACCTGGTATGGTACCCTATGGGCTTTCAAATATTTAGCAGCACTAGAAGCATTTCAGAGCAAAGCCACGTGCAAGCGTAACATTAACCAATGTTTGGATTTTGTAGCAAAAAAATTAGGTAACACACGAACCGTATGTAGGCAATATTACGTTTGTACCGATCTTATAAGAGCATATGAAGAAAACAGCTTACAACCCTATTTAACCCGGATGAACCGTTCTAGAAGCAAACTAAGTGAAGATCTCAAAGCCGAGAAATTTTTAATGAAATTCCTGGAAAAAATCAAGGTATCCTGATAAAACCGATTTTTATCGTCCACATTGCATCATTCGGGTACGATTAGAAACCATTTTTCTCTAACAATAAAAAAATTCATCATGAGTAACCCCATTATTCGACATAAATATACCTGCGACCCCACCGTATTAGCATATGCTAATAAAATTGTTTGATTTTCGCAATTACTTGTTTCAATTCCACTAATAGCCGGGGCGATTGTCATTGTACTTTTGTTTTATTAAATCATTAAAATTTAAACAGCGAAATGAAAGCAATGAACAATCAAATATGGTATATTACCGGTGCATCTAAAGGACTTGGACTTGCACTAACCAAAAAGTTATTAAAAGAGGGGCATAAAGTAGCAGCAACATCACGCAATAAACAGGAACTGGCAACAGCAGTGGGTGCAGATGAAAGCATCTTTTTACCCCTTGCTGTGCATCTTACGGATGAAAACAGTGTGCAACAGAGCATCAGCGAAACCATAGCGCATTTTGGAAGAATTGATGTTGTAGTAAATAATGCAGGATACGGCCTGGTTGGCGCATTAGAGGAGTTAACAGATGTAGAAGCAAGAGAAAATTTTGACATCAATGTATTTGGCTCCTTAAACGTTATCAGACAATCCTTGCCCTATATGCGTAAACAACAATCCGGGCATATTTTCAACATCGCATCTATTGGTGGTTTCGCAGGGGGTTTTCCCGGATTTGGAATTTATTGCGCTACGAAATTTGCCGTACACGGTTTTACGGAATCCCTAGCGCATGAAATAAAGGACTTCGGCTTGTCCGCCACCGTTGTCATGCCTGGTTATTTCCGCACCAATTTTTTAAGTGATACTTCATTAAATGTTCCTAAAAATGAAATAAGTGATTATAAAACGGTAAGAGCAGCACAAAATGCGCATACAAACGATTATAATGGCAACCAAGCGGGTGATCCAGATAAAGCGGCTGAAGTACTCATCGAAGTAGCACAGATGGAGCAACCGCCAATACATTTATTTCTCGGGCAAGATGCTTATGATTTGGCTGAAACCAAAATGAGTATTGTAAAAACAGATATGCATGCGGTAAAGGATTTGGCAACAGCCACTGCTTTATCAACTAAGCTTAACTTCTAGCGTTAACAGGCCCTCTTTAATGCAAAGGACTTCGAGTTCTTTGCATTAAATTATTAAAAATCTTTTTTTGTCTTATCCAACATATTGCGACCGCAAATTGCCTGGAATTTTTTAAGTTTAAATTAGTATAAATAGGTTTCCCAATCTTCAAGTTCAGGGTCTACGGTATAACCATCCCCTGCCTGCAAGCGTAACGTATCCATTGGGCAGCTCTTTTCATTGCATACATATTGTTAAGTACCTTACCCGTTTCATCCATTTGAATATTATTGGTATATATCGCAAATACAGTTTCAACTAAGCTGGCCTCATGCTTAAGATCTTCCCGATAGTCAATCCCTTTTAAAATCTCATCTTCAATCACATAAGGTAAAGTGCCATTAGTGTAATAGTAAACAAAGTGTCTTAAACAAGATTTAAAATCATTTGATAGTTCCATAATAGCATTTATTAAAAAAATCATGCTAACATTAAACGTTAAATCTATCCGCATATTACACACAATTTCACAGCTATTTAAGTTTTTTTATCTCCAGGTTAGCCCATTCACCGCCGGAGGTAGCGCCCACCCATAATCCTATACGCTTCCCACCCCCCTTTTTTATGGGTTTAACCTCCAAACTTGGTTTGCTTTCCGCATTCACAAAAACCTGTATATTATTTTCCCCAATCATGATGCGAACATGAAACCAGTCATTCGGTTTTGGTGCATCCTTTATTTCATTTTCATATACACCTTTGTAATTCGTTCGCAGGAAGTCCCAGTCATAACCAGGAATAGAGATGTACTGAACCGAATGGTTTTTTCGATCCGGGTTAAAAAAATTAAATGGCCTGAAATAGACGGCTTCATAATTCGTCTCATCAACGCCGTGAAAGGCTAACCCAACAAAACTACCCCCTATTTTATCTTTACCTTTTATGTCAAACTCTACCGTCCCTTCGTCAAAAGATACGTCGTTCAGCCAAGCAAAGCCAGCTCCGCCGCTACTTTCCCCCATGGCTACCCCCTGGTGCGTGCTATTCACGTGAGAAAGTGTTAATGCTCTATTCTCTCCTTTAAGTTTATGCTCTTTAAAAAGTGTTGGAAGATCTAGTTTTATGAGCTTTTTTTGTTGAGCCATCACTGGTGTAACCACTATCAAAAGAAATACAATGGTTAGCAATCGATTTGTTTTCATAAGGCACGATATTTTTATAATTTTACTAATGTCAGAGCAATTTATCAAATCTTAAAGTTAAGGAGATGCTGGAACTTGTTCATTTTCGTTCAAGTTTATTCAGCACCGTTCTAATTGCTTCGTATCGTAACAGGGTATTTAATAAATTTAAAATATAATTTCGATGAACTTCATACATTTAAGATGGGCAGATCTCGACCCAAACTTTCATCTCCGCCATAGTGTCTATTATGACTTAGCTGCTCAAGAAAGGGTTATGATTTTAAATAGTTATGGTATTAACACACAAACGATGAAAGAACAAAATTTCGGTCCGGTTCTTTTCAAAGAAGAATGCCAGTTTAAAAGAGAAATACACCTTTCGTCAAAAATTCACATAGAGACAAAGCTCTTGAACATGAAAAAAGATGCTTCGTTTTGGGTTATCCAGCATGAATTTCTTTCTGAAGAAAACAAATTGCACGCTTTGATTAAAGTAGAAGGAAGTTGGATCGATACACTGCTGAGAAAAATTGCCAAGCCAGTACCAACAGTTGTTTTTCAAGGATTGGAACGGTTTCCGAAAACAGCTGATTTCGAATATATATAAACGTTTTTATTATTATTTCTTTAGTGTTTTAACCGCCAAAACGAACGTTTGCCAAAGAATTTCATCGATCAGCACAAATTCTTGTTCGCCGAAGCTATTTCCACCTCTATGAAATCTAACAAGTTGATACAGAGGCGGAAATAGCGCTTATTTCTTTACGATACGGTAACTTACATATAACAAAATTAACCAAATAGGAATCAACTCAACAGGTACTTTCATTCCCGTAATCCACATAATAATCAATACACCGAATAAAAATATCAAACAGATATAATTCGTTAAAGGAAAACCAAATGCAGAGAACTTAGGCTTTATTCCCTCTTGTATTTTACTCTTCCGAAAATACAAATGTGTGATGCTAATCATAATCCAGTTAATGATCAGTGAAGAAACAACTAAAGACATGAGAATATTAAGAGCTTCCTCAGGTATCAATTTATTGATCACGATACAGATGGCGGCAAAAATAGCTGAAACCAAAATGGCCATAATAGGCACATGATTACTGTTTAATTTAGCTAAAAATTTTGGTGCATTTCCCTGCTTAGCTAGGCCGAAAAGCATTCTGCTATTGCTATAAACACTGCTATTATATACCGAGAGAGCGGCGGTTAAAACAATGACATTTAGCACGTTTGCTATTAAACTTGTAAAATAAAAAGTTCTTCCCAGGAGTGTAAATTCAAATCCCTTTAGGGTATCAAATACCGTTACAAAGGGACTGCTTCCGGGTGTAATTTCCCGCCAAGGCGACAATGAAAACAGAATAACCAGGGCACCAACATAAAAAATAAGTATCCTATAAATAACCTGGTTAGTGGCTTTTGGTATATTCTTTTCTGGATTTTCGGCTTCAGCTGCCGTAATACCAATCAATTCCAAGCCACCAAATGAAAACATAATGAGCGCCAATGCGGTCAGCAGGCCCTCAAACTCACCGGTCTCATTTTTAGAAAATAACCCTTTAGGAAAAAAGCCGCCATCGTTCCAAAGATTATGGATGCTAGCTTGACTGCCACCACTTCCGCTTATTAAAAGATATGCTCCAAAAATAATCATGGCAATTATAGCGATTACTTTAATGATGGAAAACCAAAATTCTGCCTCACCGTAAATTTTAACCGACGCTAGATTCAATGCGTTTATTACTAAAAAGAAAAATAAACTGGAAGCCCATAAAGGGATCTCCGGCCACCAGAATTGAACGTAAATACCGATAGCAGTAAGTTCAGACATGCTCACCAGTATATACAAAATCCAATAGTTCCATCCCGAAGCAAATCCGGGAAAAGGGCCCCAGTACTTATATGCAAAATGACTAAAGCTTCCCGATACCGGTTCCTCCACCACCATTTCGCCTAATTGCCTCATAATAAGAAAAGCAATGAAACCAGCAATAGCATATCCTAACACTACTGCAGGGCCTGCGAGTACTGCGGCAGGGCCAATCCCCAAAAAAAGCCCGGTACCAATGGCCCCTCCTAATGCAATTAATTGTATATGCCTATTTAATAGTCCTCTTTTAAGTTCTTTCTGTGATGAACTGACTTTTTCTTGGTTTTCCAATGTTTAAACTTTATTTTAGTGGAGCAAAGGTAAAAGATATCCTTCTATTTGAAGGTTCGTTTTTCTAATTAACTCAATTTTTGACCATTTAACCCAAAACCCGATTCGATCGAATCATTTTATATTTCGTTAAACAAACAAAAAGTTCCTATGTTATAGAAACTAGATACGTAAAGAACAATTTCTACCAATATAAATTAAATTAATTATCAATAGCAAAATTATGAGAGAAGAATTTTCAAAAGAACAGATTGAAGAATATGCAGATGGACTCTTAAATACGCATAAAGAAGAAACAAAAAAGGGAAAACCCTTTAGTTTTACCGTAAACATAGGCGATCAGCATTATACGGTATCTTATGCCAAAAATGACGATGGGTCGTGGAAGTTCCAGGATTTTAAAGAGTTGGAATAGGCCTTATACGCGATAAACCTACCTCTCTGCTTTTACTACATCCCCAATCTCATTCCGGGCAATTGGGTGTTGTTTATTTGATTTCTTTAAATAAATTTGTTCACGGATTATCGTTAATAGCAATTTATACCCAATCATAACCAATCAGATTTAGTTTAAATTGATTAAAACACCTAATTATTAGCTCGTGGCAGCACATAGAGAAACTGAGCTTCAAAAATGCTTAAATAAAATAGAAGAAAAACTTGCTTGGGGAGATGGAAAAAAATGGTCGAGTGCAGACTTCCAGCAGCTAAGCGACCTGATCCATCAGCACACAAAAATTTTGCTAAGCGCAAGTACTTTAAAGCGCATTTGGGGAAGGGTGAAGCATGACGGGAAACCTGCTACTTCCACCTTAGATGCACTCGCTAAGTTTATTGGCCATGAAAATTGGCGTGCCTTTGTAGTATATGAAAATAACCATTCCAAACAAGAAGAAGTTCCTCCAAAAAAAATCATATACAAAAAGAACTTTCTTATTTGGGGACTAGGAATAGTTGCACTCTCATTTTTAGTCTTTTCCTTCCTTTATAAAACCGACAAAAAAAACACCATAAAAACGGTACCATTAGCGGCGAAGGACTTTGCTTTTAGCAGTCAACCCATCGTTAGAAATATACCGAATTCGGTTGTCTTTACTTACGATGCTTCTAAAGCACCAGATGATTCTATTTTTATTCAACAAAATTGGGATCCTCGAAGACGTGAGAAAGTATTAAAGGAGAATAAAAAACATACCTCTATCTATTACGAACCGGGATACTATACAGCCAAATTAGTAGTAAGTAATCAAGTTGTCAGTGAACACCCACTCCTTATTCCAACAGCCGGTTGGTTAGGAACGATTGATCACTCCCCTGTTCCTATTTACCTAAAACAGCATGAATTTATACAAAAGGAAGAACTTAATGCATCTATTTCGAGCATACTGTCTTATATTAACCCAAAGACGGAACAAAGCATCGTTAAATATTTCAACGTGGGGAACTTTGAACCCCTAACAGTTGCCGATTTTTCCTTCACGACCGATATAAAAAACAATTACGCGGAAGGAAACAAAGCCTGCCAATTGTCGCAGATTATGTTAATAACGGATAACATGCCTATTGTAATCCCCCTTTCCGTAAAAGGATGCGTCTCTGCATTAAATATTATGAGTGTCGATCAAGCTATTTCAGGCAAAAATGCTGATCTTTCTAAATTTGGTGTCGATTTTTCTAATTGGGTGAATGTACGTTGCCAAAGTGATGGCAGAAAGATTCAATATTACGTAGATAATGATTTGGCCTATGAATTACCGCTTATTTCGAAGAACACAAAAATAGTAGGATTAGCTTTTATATTTAACGGAAGTGGCGCAGCAAAAAAAATAATGCTTCGAAATAAAAACAATATCGTATTTCAGGATTTTTAATCCTATCACGCGCCCAACTAGCGCTAACAATATGTATATCCATTCGTGAGCCCCCTTCACCCACCTCAAGCTAGTACAAATAAACGCAACGATTAAGAGGCAACGAGTTGTTCTATATAATGACAATTTATACACAAAATTGCGTACAAATTGTGACTTTTTTCCGGTCTAATTCTAGTAAATTTGACTATTACCTAATAAAAATCAAGAACATGATAACTTTAAATAGAATTAACGGGTAATTAAAATGAACGAAGTATTTTTATTTATTGCACATTAAAAAGACAACATATATGGCCGAATGGAAATTAAAAAGTTCGTGGAGAAGTATCAAAAACGAAATAAAACATAAGTGGAGTGGATTAACAGATGAAGATCTATTTTATGAAGAAGGTAAAGAGACAGAACTAGTACAAAGATTAGAAACTAAAACCGGTAAGAGCAGAGAATATATAGTAGATTACCTGAACCACTTATCTTTCCTATCCGGATTAAAACTAAAGCCTTAAGAAAAACCAGCTATAGTATTATTCACTTTCTTGAAATAATAATTGATAATTATTATTTTCATATCTTCTTTTAACGCAAAGTCCTTTTGAGAAACGAGCGTCTCGAAGTGCATTTACAATACATCCCACATTTAATGTTGGAGGTGGAGCTATTAAACTCACGCGATAAACCAAAACCTGCTGTAGTTGGCCTTTACCCCATAGAATTTCGAGCTCAGTATTCCTAATAATTATATTTTGTGTTAGTATAGCCTTATGAACAAGCGGTATTACGTCTTCATCGACAGTACTATCCAAGCCACGCTCCTCACTTAATTCTACCAGCACATCGAGTGGAAATTCCAACTGGATGTTTACTACTTGCGTATAAGGAATTTTGACTATCATAATTCATCAAAATATGTTTCAATATTAACCAAAACATACCGTACAAGACCATATTTAAAATTAAGGCAGAAAAAAGTATCTACAGCGATTGGTTAGCGCTAATTTGCATTAGACATTTAATGGTCTTACTGGTTATATAACATAATAGAAAGAAAAAAGTTTCTTATAAACCACCTTATAGCGAATTCCTTAGGTGCCTCACAAGCGATCCTTATTTAATTTTATCGGTTACATGAAAAATCAGGTAATCTGTTATATTTTCATTCGATAAAAGTTGCCACTCATACGTTTCCAGATTGTTTATTTCCAACTCCCTGGTTAGATACTGCTCTGTAATGATATATTTATCATTGAGCTTCAAGTAAGGTACTTCGCCAATATTGTCACACCGGACATCTATTTTAAGCATTTTACTCAATGTTAGTAAAGTTAATTCCATATTTTCTTAGTATTTAGGTATCTTAAAAATGAAAACAACCTCCTTCACGCAACCCTTAACCACATTGCTCCATATGAAGAACATCTTGTGTCTCATTTTTTGTCGTTTAAACAAATTATCCAATTTTATTAATTATAGTACACGGTTTAGAAAAAATTCAGAACAATATTCTTAGATTGAGTTGTAAATTTAAAGAACACCCTTTAGATTAAGTTACACAATTTCTTTATAATTCTTTGAGAAAATATGTATAACACGCTATAATATTCTTCATTAAGAGCGCTATTAACTTATTTTCTTATCCTCAGCCAAACAATTCGAATACAGCCTACGTTACCATCATATAGCCTGCGAGGATCATGCTAAGTCAAAATGCCATAAGTCTGTTACGTGTATTACGTAGATGGTCGGTCGGATCGATCGATAAATTTTCGCAAGAAATGAGTCTACCTGTTGAGTCTATTGAACGTGGAGTAGCCGAACTTTTGACCAATCAATACATCTTGGCAGAAGACATAAACGAGCATTGCAACTACCAGAACCGCATGCTAGAAATTAGTGAAAACGGAATAGCCTATTTGGAAAGTGTAGATGGTCCGATAGAGACTTTTCCTAAAAAAAATGAATAATCTAAGTAAGCTTTCCATCCATTATATTTTATAAATTAAGCATATAACATATGAACAATAACCTAATTAGTGCTGCAAGAGCAGGGAATCTTCAAGAGTTGCAAGCATTCATCAGTGATCATATTAACTTAGATGAACAAGACGAAAAAGGCTATACACCACTTATCATCGCTTGCTACAACAATCGATACGACGCCGCAAAATTATTACTAGAAGCAGGTGCAGACGTAAATGCGCAAGATTTCGGAGGGAATACAGCGTTAATGGGAGTCGCTTTTAAAGGCTATGCAGACATCGCCGAATTACTGATCAATCATGGCGCAGACACAGATCTACAACATGGCAACGGTGGTACAGCAATTATGTTTGCAGCGATGTTTGGTAGAAACGAGTTAGTAGAAGTATTACTCAATCATGGTGCAGACACTACACTTCTAGATGCACGTGGACTCACAGTGCTTGATTTAGCCGCTCAGCAAGGCAATGAAGAAGCGATCACACTGATCGAAAAAAGCATGGCTGATTAAATTGGTTCAACTTGCTTTTTCTAGGTACTTAAGGTGTTGAATTGTTAGTTTTCTGCTGCAAAGTAAGGCCATTAAGGAAAACATGATCCATATTTTTTGACTGAATAAGTACTTTATACTTTTCGCCCATTTCCATGAGCAGCGACCGACAGATATATGCTTCTTCTCTTGCCATTTGAATCACATCTCGTGTTTGGTTTTCATAAAGTCGTCGTAAATGTTCTTTAAAGCCAAGTGCCAATAAGAACTTCGCCTGCGTGGTTATTCCACAAGTATCTAAACCCCTCTTCTTTCCCCAATGGATAAGTGCACTGAAATTCACATGCGCCGTTATATCTTGCTCCCCAATATTAGCAAACACATCGTCATTTACACGATGCTTATTGTAACACCTAACACTTCCGCTTCGCCGGTAGTTACTATATAATTCCCTTGACTGCTCACCGTAATCAATCGTCAATAAAAATCCTTTCTTAAGCTTTAAACTAATTTCATTAATCCACTGCAATGCCACCAAATTGACCTCCGTTTGGTAGCCTTTGGGTAAGTCTATAAGCAGTTCTTTAAAATAATTTTTCAACTTCGGAGGTGCCGGTCGCAAAACTTTTGTGAACGCCCCTTGATAATCAACATACACCTCCAATAGTTCGTGCTCCTTTACCACCGAGTGCACCGGAAAGTTATCAAGCAGCTCATTCGAGATCACGCAGTCTATCTCTCCCTTTATAGCATCTATAGCATTATACCATGCAACCTTATCATTTAGCTGTCCTTGCGCAATAGTACGCATAGTGGGACTGATTTCAACAATACAATACCTCAAGTGCTTATATAATAGTGGAATGTTCTTCAAATAAGCTAAAATATCCTTACACAACATCCCTGTGCCTGCTCCGTATTCCACAACAGTCAACTCCTTACAACCTAAGAGGCGCCACATTTCTTCTAACTGTTTCCCCACCATTGCACCAAAAGAGGGTGTTAAGTAACAGCTCGTATAAAAATCTCCATTCACACCGATTTTGTTACCCGCGGTGAAATAGTAGCCAAATTGATGATCATATAAACAGCTGTCCATATAGTCACGAAAGCTAATGGGCCCATCCTGCTCAATTTTAGTGATGATACTTTCGGCTAATTGGTTATTTGTTTCCATTGTATAACAACAAAATTTTCCCTTCGTAGTTCAGAAAAATAAAAACTTTACCAGAAGAACATGCACGTTACAAAACAATTAAGGCACCTATTCCTTTATTATCATAAAGAGATTATATGGCAGCGGAAAAACCTGATTCAGCACAAGGTGATCTAAATTTATTCACGCGGAAAGTATGGATTACGATGGGTATCATTACCCTCATTGTATTGCTTACCTTTATATTGAAAGCTGCCTTTAATGTTTTATTAATGGTATTTGCAGGCGCGTTGATAGCCGTTTATTTTCATGGTTTAGGTAATTTACTTCAAAGAAAAATTAAATTATCTCATCGATGGTGTGTATTGATAGGTGTCCTGATCACATTACTATTGGTAGGATTTTTATTTTCGTTTCTAGGTGCTAAAATATCAACGCAAGTAAGTGAGCTTTCGAAAGATATACCTGCCATATTGGAGGATGTAAAAGGCCGTTTAAACGGTTCAGAAGTAGGTCGCAAAATTTTGTATTATTTTTCTGATGGAAATAGCTCAAAAATGATGAATTCTTTTCAAGATGTATTCAGAACAAGTTTTGGCGTGGTGGGCGACGTTTACATCATCCTTCTTATTGGTATCTTTTTTACCGTGAACCCTGGCTTATATAGAGAAGGCATTATCAAGTTAATTCCAACGGCAGGAAAAAACAGGGCTCGTGCCGTAATAAAAAGACTAGATTTTACGCTTAAGGGCTGGCTAAAAGGCATGCTGATAGCCATGTTGTTTATTTCGATTCTGAGCTTCATTGGTTTATCCATTATTAATGTACCGATGGCACTGGCACTGGCTTTTTTTGCTGGCCTGCTCAATTTTATACCAAATTTTGGCCCACTCATCGCCATGATACCGGCCGTGTTGATCGGATTCACCGAGAGTGCCAATACAGCCTTGGTAATAGCCTTATTGTATATTTTAATCCAAACGATTGAAAGTAACATCATCACACCAACGATTCAGAATGTCATGATTAAAATTCCGCCTGCTCTTATCATCATAAGTCAAGTGTTATTTGGAACGTTAACCGGCGGACTTGGAATTATCCTTGCTACCCCACTTCTGGTGGTTGTCATTGTGATCGTCGATGAGCTATATGTGAAGCGGCAATTGGACACATAATACCAAACCCTTGTTCAACAATCTTGTTATAACAGTACCATTCAATGTAATAACATTTAGTAATTACGAAAGGTCCACTCAAACGTTCAGTCTATGGCACTTGATCAATATCGTAAAAAACGAGACTTCAAAAAAACCAGCGAACCAAGGTCCGGTAAAAGCATCAGTAAAACACAGTTAACGTTTGTCGTACAAAAACATGATGCCTCCCGTCTGCACTATGATTTCCGCTTGGAAATGAGAGGCGTGCTAAAGAGTTGGGCAGTTCCAAAAGGGCCATCATTAGATCCGCAAACAAAGCGGCTTGCCATGATGGTGGAAGACCATCCGATGGATTACAGGTTGTTTGAAGGTGTGATTCCGAAAGGTGAATACGGCGGCGGAACCGTCATTGTCTGGGATGAAGGTTATTATGAGCCCATAGAACCAATTAAAGGCAAAAAAGCGCAGGAAAAGCATTTATTGGATCAGTTAGGTAAAGGGTCCCTGAAGATCAAATTACATGGCCAAAAACTTGAAGGGGAATTCGCTTTAGTGAAAACCCATGGCATGGGCGAAAATGCCTGGTTGCTTATTAAGCATAAGGATACCTTTGCAAAGACAGCAGATGTGACCAAAAAAGACAAATCTGTGCTCTCCGGCAAGACGATAAAAGCTGTGGAGACCGATAGTACTCATGTTTGGAGAAATGGCCATGCAGAAAAAAAACAAGCAAACAAAAAAGCAACAAAACGAAAAAAAAACACGAAAGCTGCGGATGAGCACCTCGCTGAAGATGTGGATGAAAAGGTCAAACCAAAAAAGCTAAATGTAGCTACACTGCTTAAAAAGGCACCAAAATCGGCTGTCCCCACTAAGGTCAAGCCCATGAAAGCTACATTAATCGACGAACCCTTTGATGATCCTGATTGGCTGTATGAAGTAAAATGGGATGGCTATAGGGCTATCGCCAACGTCAGTAAAACAGCGGTCAAGCTCATCTCGCGAAACAACATACCCTTTGATAAATATTACCCGCTGGTTGATCTTTTGACGGGATGGCGTATTAATGCCGTGATTGACGGAGAAATTGTTGTATTGAATGACAAGGGATTATCAGATTTCGGAGCTTTACAGAACTGGAGAAGCGAGGCAGATGGCAACCTGGTTTATTACGTTTTTGACATTCTTTGGTATGAGGGCAAAAACCTGATGCAACTGCCTCTGCTGGAACGGCAGGCAATCCTTCAGGATATGCTGCCTACCGATGACGACCGTATTCGCCAAAGTAAGGTTTTCGCTGCTAGAGGCATTGATTTCTTTGATGCGGCCGAACAGGTAGGTTTAGAAGGTATCATTGCAAAAAAAGCTGATAGCAGCTACGCCCCTAATATTCGATCAAAACAATGGTTAAAAATCAAGGTGCAACGTCGTCAGGAAGTAATCATAGCGGGCTTCACAAAAAATGCGGGCACCTCTAAGGTTTTTAGTGCGCTTATTTTAGGCGTGTATGAAGGGAAAGAACTGCGCTACGCTGGAAAAGTAGGAACGGGATTTTCCGACAAGCTACAAAAAGAAATGATGAAACGGTTTAAACCGCTGATTACCAGTAAGAGTCCATTTGAAAAAGCACCAGATGTTGATAAACCTTCCCGATTTCGGCCACAGCGAGTGGGCGCCAAGCCTACATGGCTAAAGCCCACATTGGTATGCGAAGTTAATTATGCGGAAGTAACAAGCGAAGGTTTGTTTAGGCAAGCATCTTTTAAAGGTATGCGAGAGGATAAGGATGCCGATGAAGTGGTGATGGAAGAAACTACAGATACTGAAGCACTTGTGACCGATGTAAAAAACAAAACAGCAAAAAGGGTAACGAAACCTGCTAAAAATGAGCGACGCACGCTCCTGAATCCACAAGAAGAAACCCAAACGCGTAAAGTACAAGGGAAAGATCTCAAATTCACCCACCTCAGTAAAGTTTACTGGCCAGATGATGGTATTACCAAAAGGGATATGTTCAATTATTACTATAGAATTGCCGAGTATATCCTCCCCTATCTGAAAGACCGTCCCATGTCATTGAACCGTTTTCCAAACGGAATCAAAGGGCCTAGCTTCTATCAGAAAGACATCAAGGGTAAGGCGCCCGACTGGGTCAATAAAACCTATCCATATGTAACCAGCGAAGGAGAGCACAAAGAATACCTGGTGGGTGACGATGAAGCGACACTTCTGTGGATGGCCTCTTTAGGCTGCATCGAAATGAACCCTTGGTTTAGCAGGGTGCAATCTCCAGACTATCCAGACTATTGCGTGATAGATCTCGATCCAGATAAAAACACCTTTGATCAGGTTGTCGAAGCGGCACAGGCAGTACGGAAGGTGCTCGACGATATTGATGTGCCGAGCTATCCCAAAACTTCCGGTTCTACAGGCATACATATTTACATACCGCTCGGTGCAAAATATACCTATGATCAGTCGCAGCTTTTTGCAAAAGTTATTGTCAGTCTTGTGCACGAAGAATTGCCAAATTTTACGAGTCTCGAACGTAAAGTAAACAGCCGGAAAGGAAAGATGTATCTTGATTTCTTACAGAACAGGCCTGGAGCCACTATAGCATGTCCTTATTCGCTACGGCCAAAGCCCGGCGCAACAGTCTCCATGCCACTCGCATGGGACGAGGTAAAACCAGGTCTCAAGATGAGCGACTTCACCATTCACAACGCATACGATCGATTAAAAGAAACTGGTGATCTTTTCAAAGGTGTGTTGGGAAAAGGGATAGAACTTGTTAAAACTATCAAAATCCTGCAACAAAACCAAATAGACCACCAGTATTAACGTTATGCAGGTACTTGACGTGGCTTTTCACGTTCCCAAAACCGATGCAAAGCAATAGCTTGAATAAATTGTTCTGATAATTTTTTTAAATCTCCATTTACCACAATCCCTTCTGTCAATACCGTTTCATCAGAAAAATCCGATGGTAGCTTATTCGCAAAATAAGTAGCTTCCAGTACCTGTAACCCCTGCTCATCAGCGGCAATCGCTTTACAGTGCTTAAATGCTTCGTTTAAAAAATGGACAGCATTTGCTTCCGCTTCCAAGGTTGCCACGCTATTTTTGCCACCAGGTACATACACGGCGTCATATAGCACAGATGCTGCTGTCAGAAAACTTTCATCAACGGCTATTTCTTTATTATTCATCCCAATAACGGCGTTAAGTCGTGGCGCAATAACATGTACTACCGCCCCGCCAGATACAAGGGCATCTTTTACGCCATTTACAGATCGCTCATCCACCCCATCAGCCACTAAAAAGGCAATTTTTCGCGATATGATGCTGTCTTTAATAGTATTCTTCATACTCAGCGCTTCGGAAGACGCCAGTGAAGATTCCACCTGCGTCGGTTGGTAATCTGCAACTTTGCCATCTGCTGGAATACTATGGTTAATAGGCTGTTCAGGTTTCAATACCTTTAATCCCAGTGCATAGGCAACTTCAGTCGCAAGCCCCCTATCGATGAGTGATAATATACCAATCATTCGCTGCCGCACGGCAACCGTTTTAACCTTTCCAAGCTCGAAAGATAGTGCATCAATCAAATGGTTTTTCTCGGGGTCAGACTGGCTATTGAAAAATAAACGCGCCTGGCTAAAATGATCAAAAAAGCTTTTACTTCTAGCACGTACCTTCTTCGCATCGATACGTTCTTGATAACTTGCAAAACCACCTTCAGCAGCCTTCGCTTGTACCGGGTCGCCTCCGCCTAGCGAGTTTGGGTTATAACTAGACTTGCCTTTATTGATTTGCTGCCGCATAAAACCATCCCGTTGGTTATTATGGATAGGCACTACCGGCCGGTTAATAGGAATCTCGTGGAAGTTGGGGCCACCAAGTCGAATAAGCTGCGTATCCGTATACGAAAATAAGCGTCCCTGAAGCAAGGGATCATTCGTAAAGTCTAATCCTGGCACAATGTTCCCTACATGGAAGGCCGACTGTTCCGTTTCGGCAAAAAAGTTATCCGGATTGCGGTTCAATGTCATCTTTCCGATACGCTGCACAGGCACCAGTTCTTCTGGAATAATTTTAGTCGCGTCTAAGAGGTCAAAATCAAATTTAAATTCATCAGCCTCCGGAACAATCTGTACACCAAGCTCCCACTCAGGAAATGCACCACTTTCGATGGCTTCCCATAAATCGCGACGATGAAAATCGGGATCTTTACCAGAGATATTCTGCGCCTCATCCCAAGCTACGGAGTGAACACCCAGCAGCGGTTTCCAATGAAATTTGACGAAACTCGCTTCCCCCTTGTCATTTATAAAGCGAAACGTATGCACCCCAAAGCCTTCCATCATACGATAGCTGCGTGGAATAGCGCGATCACTCATGAGCCACATAATCATATGTGCCGATTCTGGCATCAAAGAGATAAAATCCCAAAAGGTATCATGAGCCGATGCCGCCTGCGGGATCTCATTATCCGGTTCAGGTTTTACGGCATGCACCAGATCTGGAAACTTCAAAGCATCCTGAATAAAAAACACCGGCATATTATTTCCAACCAGATCAAAATTACCCTCTTGCGTATAAAATTTTACGGCAAAGCCACGAACATCCCTTGCCAGATCGGTTGAGCCTCTTGAACCCGCCACGGTAGAGAAGCGTACAAAGACCGGTGTTTCAGTAGCAGTATCATTTAAGAAATGTGCTTTTGTAAATTTATTTAGTGGCTTATAGACTTTAAATACCCCATGTGCGGCAGAACCGCGTGCATGCACAACACGTTCCGGGATACGCTCATGATCAAAATGCGTGATCTTTTCCCGCAATATAAAATCTTCCAGGAGCGTAGCACCACGATCGCCCGCTCTGAGCGAGTTTTGATCGTCATTAATCTTGACTCCCTGATCGGTCGTCATGAATGCCCCCGTGCTGTCTTCCTTATCGGGTTCCAAATTTTCAATCTTTTTATTAGGTTGATTGGTCGCATGTTTTGTTTCTTGTTGTTTAGCCATTGTTGTTGTTTATTATTAGGCTTCATCAGCAGCCTGGTAGTTCACATTATTTTCTGCAACAGCTGTTAATAATTCATCAGCTGCCTTTTCTTCCTTAAGCGTTTGTTCTAAAAGACTCGCCACTTCATCCAGCCCCAGCGTAACAGCCAATTGGTAGAGACCGCCATAGGTGGCAATTTCATAATGTTCTACTTTCTGGGCAGCTAGAATAATACCCACATCGCGCGTCGCTGTTTGGGCCTCCGTACTTTCAATGATGCTTTCCCCCTCTTTAGTTAATCCTTCCATAGCATCACATTTCTTTGCAATGGCCTTCTCCCCAAGCAATTCAAATACCTGTTCAAGCCGGCTCACATGTTCTATCGTTTCTTTTAAGTGATTTTCGATTGCAGTAGCAAGTTCAGCAGAAGTGGACTCTTTTACCATTTTAGGTAAATTTTTTACCAAATGGTTTTCGGCCCAGTAAATGTCCATGATGCCGTCCAAAAACAACTCGCGGAGAGCAGGTGCTGCCGTCACAGAAGTTTTTGTTTTAAATTTAGGCTCGGTGCCTGTTTCATTTTTCATATCGATGGTTTTAATGATATTACCTATTAATAAGGTGAATTATATTGTTCTTGGAATCCATTATTACAACTCATGACTTATGAGTATTTTTTGTAACAATTAGTATTACCCAACAACCCTACCGATTCATCAATACATCCAGCAGTGTGCATTTTTTATCTGTACATGTCATGTGCACAAAAAATAAGACACGGTAAGCGAATATTTTTTTAAAAAAATGATTGTAATTATAAACTTTGGCAGGCTTTTTTCTGTGTCCTATTTCGCGTATTATATACTCTCAAATTAAGTTCAACTTACTGACTGGGCACCTGGGCATTTTCATAAATCAGTCCCTCCGTTTTTAATTCTTGCCAAAAAGCCGCCGGCACTGTTCTATTTAAAGCATTTACGTTCAATTCTACCTGCTGGGGCCTGCTTGCTCCAGGAATAATAGATACAAACTCATCTGCCGCCAATACAAAATGTAAAGCAGCAGTGATGATATCTATCCCATGTTTTCTTGCTATCAAACTGATGCGGTCTCTCTTTTCCTCAAAGCCTTTCGGTATAACATCCTTATAGTTATAACGTTTACGTCCAGAAATAAAACCTGAATTATAGCCTGCGCCCGACACCAGTTGAACACCTGCTTTCCTTACCGCGGGTAAAAGGCGGTCAACAGCATCTTCATGTTCTATAATGGAATACTGCGTTGCAGATAAACAAATATCCGGGTCGGCCATGCTTAAACAATCGAGGATAGGCTCTATTTTGTTAACCCCCATTCCCCAAGCTTTGATAAGTCCCTGACTTCTGTAATCACTTAATACCCTAAATGCTCCTTCAGCTGCCTGCTTCAGAAAATAAGGATAACGGTCGCCCACTTGATCCTCTGAGAGATCATGTATATATACAATATCGATATGATCAGCCCACTTCTTTCCAAACTATCGGCTATCGCTTTTTTAACGGCATCTGCCGTGTAGCTATGTTCAAAATCATAAGGCAATGGGTCCAGCCACATGGTTGGTGGCACCTTGTTTTCCGGAACTTTACGAAAAAGCCTACCTACCTTGGTGGAGAAAACGAAATCCTCCCGGGGCTTATCTTTCAAAAATGCGCCAAATGTTCGCTCGCTTCTCGTAAGGCCATACCAGGGCGATGTATCATAATAACGAACACCTAGATCCCAAGCCTTCTGTAAAATATACTGTGCTTCACTCTCTGATATCTTCTCAAACGCAGTACCTATAGGTACGCCGCCTAATCCCAACTGCTCATTTAGCTGAAAAGCATTCTTTTTTATCCAAGTTTCCATAGTAGATTATTATACGGTAAGAAAAACTAATTATTAGTAAGGGATTTTTAGCATGTGTTTGCCTGATGATTTTATTTAACCAATTTTAATGCTGTGCCTTTATGGGCCGCAATATGATCTGATTTGTCACTCTTAATTTCATACTGTGGGTGATCCTCATCAGCATGGTGTGTATAGTTTTTATATTGAAAATCACTGGTATGTATTTTAATTATTGTGCCAGAAACATGGCCTGCTTCTGAGTTCCAAGTAACATGGTCGCCTATTTTAAATTTCCGTTCCATTTTAGCGTTTAATAGATAACAGGCAGCATAAAATATGGTTTTGAAATCTATCAATCTAATGAAGCGTCAAAATTCCCGTAACGGGTAAGCCTACATACAAATTAAACATCGCCGAATAATAAGGTAACATGTTACAATAACATGTAAACATCTTATATATAGACTTTTTTCAAGGCGATTATATTTGGGCTTTAACTAATTACCGAGCCCGCGAGCTCATGGATACCTTAATCAACAAACATAACATCAATAAACAAAATATAAACAGATGAAAAGAACTGTTAAATTATCACTTTGGATTGCTGCAGCCTTAACGGTTAATTCGGCAAGTGCACAATTCCCTAAAATCACAGAAAATTATTCTGCAGATGAAAACAATGTAATGGATAGTGTGAAAAATGATTCAGAGCAAAAGTGGGAGAAAGTATCCGCCATCGTTGATGAAGACCGTAAAAAGGGCAAACATTTCATTCCCTGGGCTTCAACACCGGGCGACTTGGTTCAGGCAGAAATCCCTGCTTTCCCTGGCGCTCAAGGAGGGGGAGCCTATTCTTTTGGTGGTCGTGGAGGAAAAGTCTATGTGGTAAGCTCCCTAGCTGATAGTGGACCGGGCACACTCAGAGAAGCTTGTGAAGCTGGAGGCGCTAGAGTGGTTGTTTTCAATGTTGCAGGTATTATCAAGCTTAAAAGTCCGGTTGTTGTAAGAGCGCCTTTCATTACAATTGCCGGGCAAACCGCTCCTGGCGATGGTGTTTGTATCGCAGGAGAATCGATATGGCTCAATACACATGACGTCGTAATCCGACATATGCGTTTCCGACGTGGGGAGACCGACAAGAGCAGGCGGGATGATGCTATTGGTGGTAACCCGGTAGGAAATATCATGATTGATCACGTATCCGCAAGTTGGGGATTAGATGAAAACATGTCGATGTACCGACATATGTACGATCCAGAAGATGGTTCTAAAGTAGAGAAACTCCCAACGGTAAATATAACGATACAGAATTCCATTTTCTCCGAGGCCTTAAATACCTATAATCACGCCTTTGGCAGTACAATTGGTGGTTTTAACAGTACTTTTATGCGTAATATTTGGGCAAGTAATACAGCACGAAATCCATCTATTGGCATGTATGGAGATTTCACTGCCAGCAATAACGTCATTTTTAACTGGAAGTATCGCTCCATAGATGGTGGAGATTATCGTTCCATGTACAATATTTTTAACAACTATTTTAAACCCGGGCCAGCCACACCTAAAGATAGCCCTGTAGGCTTTCGGATTTTAAAAGTTCAGTCGGGACGAAATAAACTACCTCAAAAAGTTTATGGACGAGCCTATATCAACGGAAATATTATGGAAGGCAATGAGCGTGTAACAAAAAACAACTGGGATGGCGGTGTACAGGAAGAAGGAAATCCAAATGCAGATCCTTACACCGATTATATAAAAGTAACAACCCCGTTTCGACATGCACCATTTGATATTATGAGTGCGAAGGAATCCTATAGTTTCGTGTTGGCCAATGCGGGTGCAATGCTTCCTAAAAGAGACGCAGTAGACCACAGAATTGTAACACAGATCAAAAGTGGAAAGGTAAGCTATAAAGATGGAATCATAACAGACATTAGCCAAGTAGGCGGTTACCCCGAATATAAGGGCAGCCCTTATAAAGATTCAGATAATGATGGGATGCCCGATGAATGGGAACTAAAATTTGGTTTGAATCCCAACGATGCTACCGATGCAGTTGAAGATGTAAATGGCGATGGGTATACGAACATTGAAAAGTATATTCATAACATCAACCCCGCTAAAAAAGTAAATTGGAAAGATCCCAAGAATAACTTTGACACCTTAGCACAGAAATGATTTTTTGGTTTTCCTTTGGTATAATAGGTATTGGCCTGGTATGGACGCGTTTCAAGCGCGCCATACCTATCATCTAGTCGTCTTGTTAGCATTTTCGACCTGCACATATTTTTTACTATAATGCACATTCATTAGATCGTAACGTTTTAACTGTTCATTTAAACGCTTTAAAAAGTCGGTATAGTTTCGCTGACTTTTTGGCGTCCATAACATTTCACTCAATGCATCTAAACGTGGAAAGAGCATATACTCCGCTTTAGCAGGGTTGGCTACGTATTCGCTCCAGAGGTTCCCTTGTGCGCCCCATATATAGGCAGCAGCCTCTTGGTTCAAGGATTCCGGTACCGGATCATAACGATATACATCCTCGAGTGGCAAATACCTCGCAGCAGTTAAAGAATCGTCTTTAGCAAATTGAGCATGATTAAAATATAAAAATTTTTCCGGCGTCATGATTACCTTATGCCCCTGTCGCGCGGCAGCGATCCCACCGCTTTCCCCTCGCCAGCTCATGACCACCGCGTTAGGTGCCAACCCTCCTTCCAAAATTTCATCCCAGCCAATAATTGTTTTGCCTTTACTGTTTACAAATTTCTCAATGCGCTGTATAAAATAGCTTTGCAGCTCCTTCATGTCCTTCAAACCTTTCTTTTTAATGAAGTTTTGACAAAAAGCAGATTTACTCCACCAAATCTTCGAGCATTCATCACCACCTATGTGAATGTAAGAGGAAGGAAAAAGATCCATAACCTCTGTCAAGACATTCTCCAGAAAACGAAAGGCACTGTCAGAAGGTACCAGTACATTGTTAAATTTGTTAAAAATACCCCATGTTTGCGCTACCTGCTTAGGTTGATTAGGGGTGGTGCTGAATTCGGGGTATGCCGCTAATACGGCGATATTGTGACCGGGCATTTCAATTTCCGGGATAATGGTTATATAACGTTCACTCGCATAGCGGATAACCTCTTTAATCTCTTCCTGCGTATAATATCCACCATAGCGTTTGCCATCGTTGCCGGTACCCGGATATAAGCCTATAATCGTTCCGTTACGCCATGCACCTATTTCAGTTAACCTTGGATACTTTTTGATTTCGATACGCCAGCCATGATCATCTGTTAAGTGCCAGTGAAAATAATTCATCTTATGCAAAGCCAGGTAGTCAATGTATTTTTTCACGAAAGAAACATCAAAAAAATGCCTACTTACATCTAGGTGCATACCCCGGTAAGCAAAGCGTGGATAGTCCAAAATATCTACTGCTGGTATGAGTAAGTTAACGCTTTGTTGAACGGGCAATAGCTGAATCAATGTTTGTACACCCTGAAAAACACCTTCCGGATTAGCTGCTCGGATATACACTTCTTCTTTTGAAGAGGTTAACTGATAACCCTTAAGGTCTTTAAAGATCATGGAATCAGCAGCCAAATGCAACCCATCACCATATAAAGCAGTACTATCACTTGTGATGGGTAAGGTAAAACCATATAACTTTTGTAGATATTCATTTAAAAAATCTGCAATATGCCTTAATGCGGGATTGTTAAGGTAGATTGTCGTTTTCTCGCTTAATTGAAATGGAGCTTCCGTTAGATGCTGCTTAACCTGAACAGGTTGAGGTATAATGGCCGGTGTTTGCGCTTTTGCGAAAAGTAAAAAAGAGATAGCAAAGATTACGGTGACCAGTTTTTTCATAGCAATAGCAATATATTAGAGGCTCCTGCATCATAAGCAGCGGCTGTATTAGCGCTTTACAAATAACACTCAATCAAAAAATGGTCAATTTAAGGAAAATTGTTGTAAATGCTCTTAGGAGTAAACACTAATTATCTCGGCATGGCACGAGGCTTTGTCACCAATCCAGCTTGATAAACGCTACCGCCTGCCGTTTCAGTTTTAGCGGCACTACCGTTTTCCCCTCACTTATTTGGATCGTGCTGCTGGAAACACACTTTAGTTGACCGGCCTGTTCAAGCTTCGTTATTTGTTGTTGAGTAGGTTTTTGCGGTGAACCCATTTTCTTCCATACCTCATATGAATTACTGTTCTCATCATCGATAAGATAAATGTTCAGCATTGCCTTTTTTACCGGCACGTGGTTGAGAACGACGCTAACAGTTTCTGCAGGCCCCTGTTTATCAACATCGTGATAATTCCACACCATCACGGCGGCAGATTTTTCATCTTTCGTAGCAAACGCCCCTATATCAGTTCTTTGACCACGGATACTCGAATCCAGTACTGTTTCTAAAAGATACATTCTGTCACTTTCAACTCCTATACGATCGCCTTTCATCATGCCAAACATTCTAAAAACGTTCAATACCGGTTTATCAACGCCATTGGTTGCTAGGTCACGGAAACCATAAAACCAAGGTTGGTTTTCAAATTCGAAGGACCAAGATACCGCTCCCAGAAAATTCACCTTGGCACGGTCGGCCAACAAATATTTCCGTGCAAAAGAAGCTGCAGTATAGCTGGAATACATGGTTCCATTGCGATAGGCATTTTCCGGGTTGGTAGCCATACCACAGGCTGCGCACCCTTCAGGATCCGATTCACCAATAATTAAGGGCAAATCTTTTGTCTCCGAATAAGAAGAGGCGATGCGAAAACCAGCAGCAATATCGCGCATTTGTGGAGCCATATTCATCACTACCCTACCATCTACCAACTGTGGCGCCCCTTTGGCGTGAAAAAGTAACGCTTCTAAAGGAGATCCTCTTTTTCCTGTGGCATAATTGGTGCCCGATATGCAGTGTTTTATAAAGTTATTCATCCACTCTGTAGCCTTCTTACCCGATGTTCCAGCTATATTGGGCCCTCCTATTTTAGCTGTTGGTAATGCGCGCTTAACACCGTCTGCCGCATAGTCGTAAAGTTTAAAGAATTCTTCCTGACTGGCCATCCAGTAATGCCCATTAGGTTCGTTCCAAACTTCCCAATACCAACTTTCTACTTCCGCCTTTCCATAGCGTTCTACCGCATGTTTTACCCACTGGTAAACCAGATCACGCCATTTATTATAATCTTTTGGCGGATAAGCCCAACCTGTTATAATATCTGTATAGGGATCTCCCGGCTTCCAATGATGTCTGTAAGGTTTGGGATTATTTGAAGATAAATCTTCGGGCATAAACCCTATTTGGGCCAAGGGCTTCATCCCTCTTTGAATATAGGTATCAAAAATACTGTCGATGATGGTCCAGTCATAAACTGGGTTGCCATCTGTATCTTCGGTATAAGCATTAGTTGAACCCCATTTTAACGCCGCTTTACCATCACCGCTTACCAATAAGCTATGCGTGCGGACGTATACGGGAACCGGACTTAACTCAGCTAATTCCGAAAGGAGCTTTTTACCATCTTTCATATAGGTATAATTCGGTTCGTCATATCCGAACCATGACCATACAGGTTTCATGGGAGCTATTTTCTTTTGAAGATCTACCTCAATGGAATTTTCAACTAACGAGGCCTGCTGTGCCTTGACACCTATACTAGCAACCGTTAAAATTAGAAGAAAGAGACATCTTAATGTCTTATGCATATCTGTTATCATCTTAGGTTTTTATCTGATATACCAAATATAACTGTAAAAATAACATTTATCAAACTTCTCGTAATAATCACCCTAAAAAGAGGCATTGGAAGTCGCAATCCGCCCCTTTGTTTGACGTATATATACTAATATCTCCATAGAATTTTCTATAGCTTTGTTTCCAAGCAAGACATCCACATTTTAATTTTGGTTTATGAATACACAAGCGTTCATAAGACAAAACAAAGTACCAAGTAAAGTGTGTATATATATAAATAAACATAGTAATAAATCTAAAAAAAACAATCATGGCAAAGATGAATCCCTATCTGAACTTTGACGGCAATGCCGAAGAAGCGTTTAATTTTTATAGATCTGTGTTTGGTGGCGAATTCGCCGGTGGCATCATGAAAATGGGCGATTCGCCCGGCTGCGAGGGTATTACCGAAGCAGAAAAAGACCGGGTGATGCATGTAGCACTACCTATTAAAGGTGGTGATATGCTAATGGCGTCCGACACGGTGCCTTCTATGGGGCAAAAACTTGAGGCGGGCAATAGCAATTACATTTGTATCAGTCCGGAAAGTCGGGAGGAAGCAGACCACCTCTTTCAAAATTTATCTGCAGGCGGTGAAGTAGAAATGCCCATGCAAGAGCAGTTCTGGGGCGGTTATTTTGGCAGTTTTAAAGATAAATTCGGTATATGTTGGATGATAAATTATGATTCATCGCCAAAAACACCCTAGTAAAAAACATATCCGAACTGATTAAGGGGGCGTGGCTAATCACGTCCCCTTTTTTAAGCTTAGACACATGGGATGCATTGCTTGCCATCAACATACCTTCGATGAGCTATTACCCTTCCATCTTATAATTAGTAACTAAAAAATTATTGTTTTAATTATTTATTCCGCATTTTAAAATACTATCTTTATCAGCAATTAGACAACATCTTGTTACGGTAGCTAATCCTAAACTGTAAAGATTTCAATTAATGAAGAATGATGACACCTCTGAAATAAAAGACTTTAAAGCCGATATAGAGGCAATCGCTAACATTGGCTCGGTGCCAATGATTCTTGAAATCATCTGCCGCACAACTGGCATGGGCTTCGCAGCCATTGCCCGCGTAACAGAAGATCGATGGATTGCCTGCGCCGTAAAAGACAAGATTAATTTCGGACTTTTACCCGGTGGAGAGTTGGAGGTACTTACCACCATCTGCAATGAGATCAGGCAACACCATCAACCGGTAATTATCAGTAATGTAGCACTCGATAAGAAGTATGTAGACCACCACACCCCCGCAAAATACGCCATTCAAAGCTATATCAGTTTTCCTATATTTTTGAAGAACGGCGCTTTCTTTGGCACCTTGTGCGCTATTGATCCCCAACCGGCAGACCTTGATGCGCCCGAAATAGCCGGACTTTTTGGTATTTATGCAGATCTTATTTCAAGTAACATGATCGCTGGTGACCAACTATCCGATTACAAACGGGAACTGGAAACAGAAAGAAAAGCGAAGGAAGCCCAAGAGCTTTTCATGGCCATTTTAGGACATGATCTGTTAAATCCTATTAACGCTGTAGGTAATGCCGGGCAGCTGTTGAGCCGCTATTCAGCGGATGAAAACATTAAGCGTATTGCCAAGATGTTGAACAACTCAGCCCATCGCATGAAAGAGATGGTAGAAAATGTAATGGATTTTGCCCGTAAGCAGCTTGGTGAACGTATATCAATTGATAGTCATTCTATTGATTCGATAGAGGATGCGCTTATACAGGTGATTCTTGAAACCAAGATGGTTGCTACAGATGTCGATATAACGACTGAATTTGATTTACCGCATGCCGTGAACTGCGACTCCAGGCGCATCTGCCAGCTGTTTTCGAACTTATTGAGTAACGCTGTTAAACATGGAGATAGAAATCACGCCGTTCATATTAAAGTAACAAGTACGCCTAGCATGTTTTCACTAGCCATCAGCAATAGTGGAACTAAAATACCGAAGGAAGAAATCGCTACATTATTTGAACCCTTCTCTAGAACAAAAAGTGGTTCCAAAAAACGTGGTTTGGGCCTTGGGCTATTTATTGCCTCCGAAATTGCAAAGGCCCATGATGGCACTATTCAGGTCTTCTCTACCGACGAAGAAACCTCCTTTGTTTTTAATATGCCCAACGATCTAAGCAATTAATGTATTGAGGAAAACCTTATTTATTAGAAAGGAATACCATCAATGCATTTAAGTTAGGCAAATAAAGGTAGTAATATCTCCCACAATTTTTCCTGCTTCGGTTTTTGCGATACCACGAAGTCTGAAATCAGTACCGGTGCGGGCTAGTTGCTCCACCTCCAAAGAAACTGTGTCAGCAACCATGGCTAGGTTATCGGCCGTTAAAGTACACTCTTCAACCATAATTTTAGCCTGCTCGCTATTTGTGAGGTGGTGAACAAGGTGTATACAAAGATCATGTAGCACACCGAGCAATACCGCTACAGGCAATGCCGGATAGTTAGGAAAATGACCGCTGCAGTGGTATTCCTCAATCTCGCCCAGTGTGGCTGTCGCTCTTACATCGTAGAACTGCAGATCATGGAGTTTATTTTTATGTATGTAAGGGCTTGATATGGTGGGGAGGTAATCTCTATAGCCATGTGCAAAGAGCCTGCCGAACATTCCTTGGGGAATTACATGGAAGCTAACATCAATACCGCAAATCAGCTCATTCTCCTCATCTATAAGGCAAGCCTTTGCCATGGCAAGCCTCTTATCGAACGAAACACATTCGGCTAGTAATGTTAATTGTTTACCTGGTGTTGATTTTTTATTTGATACACGCTTATACGTTCCTTTATGCGCCAAATAGTAATGTTTCGATTTTGTTGGGTTCATCATGGCGCTAGCAACAGAACCAAGAATAGCAAGGTGCCGGCAGGCTTCCGCCATGGTAATGGGCCATTCTTCGAACCCAATAGCCGATTCAGATGTCACTCTTGCCGCTACTATATTCTCTTTTAATACAAATACGTCCTGAAGAGCATAATATGGCGTATGCACATCAATAAGTTCAAAAATCTCCTTCTGGGTTAAGAAGCGTTGATTGTTTTCGTTACCTGAGTGATCTGCGTATTGAGAATGAATAAGGGCTAATGATCTGGGGCTAATCGTTGCTAATGCTTCCATAATTTCTCTTAATGATAATACAAATAGATTTAGTGTCTGTTGATATAAAGAAAGCGATTGTTTACGCTTTTGCAAAAAACATTACACCGAATGGCAATCTCCTTACACCAAACGGTCCTTACCGTTATTGAAGTTAACCCAGTGTAAATTCATCATGAAATACGGATAAAGCAAGTCTTGCCATCATGTTAACCTATATCGGTTCTTTTTGCATGGTTCTTCCCGAGATATTAAATAGGATAACAAAACCTAAGAATAACTCACAGCCTCTTGCCAAACCAAAATCCCATACCAATCAATAATGCCATAACGCTTAACAACCAAAAGGCATACGGTTCTGACGAAGCATGTCGAGTCTTCTGATGCTGATCGCTTGCTTGCCTACTGCTTTCTTCCATTTTATATCCCTTCACCGTGGTAGGTTTTCCCCCCTCTCTTCCTGCGGCGGCTTTTTGCATAGGCGTTCCAGCATTTATCGGCCTCCTACTCGATCTCGTCCGACTTCCAGAAGCAGATTTTTCCTTTCCGGCTACTACTTTCGCCGTATTATTCCTCGTGGCAGGTGCAGATGAGTTCTTATGGATGTTACCTAGCTGTGCTACCAGACTGTTCACCATATCTTTTTCCGTATAGTTAGCCTTTTGCTGCACAAAATCCACCAATGCCTCATTTCCACATACATTATCAGCACAAGAAAGCCCCGTTTCTTCTGCCGTTTTCAGGTATTCGGCTACGAGCTGTTGCAAACGCCGCTCATCAGGCTTCCAGTAATCTTTCCTGACCACTTCCAGCATCCGTGCCAGCATCGTCTGGTAAGCATAAGGATTACCAGCTTCCCTAAATCGCTCTTTGATATCCAGCTCATATCGATCATTGACATAGGTATCCATCCAATCTTCCCATTTCTGCGCGTCAATTGCCTCCGGCGTTGTTACCTGCCAGCCCCACATATTATCGGCTACCTGACCAATCATCCGTGCCCCGGCGTACCCTTCATTCAGCATCTTCTCAATCCATTTAGGATTCAGGTAACGGGTATTCATTTCTCGTCCAATAAATTTGTCGAGTGATTCCTGCCGGGTATTCCCCGGATCAGTCAGATTGGTAATCATCACATCGGGCGACGTTCCATCCACATGGCGTACTGCCATCGCCATCCCACCCAATGCCTGAAAGAAGTCGTCATTATCCAAGGCCCCATACACATTGGTGGAGCGGCTATGAACAACCGCTTTGGTACCAGATAGTGCCTTTTGAAAAAGTGATACCGCTAAATCCTTTGCCGTCTCCGGAAGTGCACCTTCCGGCATATTCCCCCAAAGACCTTGCCCATAGAGGTGACTCATCCGGTTAAAGTAAACGGCACCAACCTCCTGGTCTTTTTCCCATTTATCGGAAGCCTGCACCACATCGTTCAAGCCATTGCCATAACTTCCACTCTCCGTACTGAACAGGCGTACGCTCGCCAACTGACGGGCCAAGGTGGTATCACTTATTCCGTCAGACAAGAGTTTCTCCATACTTTCATCGATATGCTCCCGCAAATAGTTAACACCTTTTTGCTTATATGCCATTGAAACGGCCTTGTCCAGCAACAGCATTAGGTTAGGAAACATATCACGGTATAAGCCCGAAGGTGTGATCACCACATCGATGCGCGGTCGTCTAAGAGCCGTATCCGCAATGGCCGCTACCCCTTTTAAACGGCCGAAACCATCGTAAGTAGGTTTTATTCCCAATAAACTTAACATTTGTGATTCCATAATGCCTTCATGTCGAATGGTTTCTACCGACCATAAATTAAACCCCACCTTATCCGGATACTGTCCCTTGTGCCTACTACGGTAATCATCAATCAGCTGATTGGCGAGCTTCTCCCCTTCCCGATATGTGTCGATGGTTGGAATTCGATCAGGGTCAAAAGAATAAAAATTCTTTCCCGTGGGGAGTGCCGAAGGATTCCGGATAGGATCATTGCCCGAGCCCGCCTCCACATACTTTCCATTAAGAGCCGTCATCAACGCATCCAGCTCCCGCTCGCCACTGATCATGATACGTTCGTATACATCCCTTAGCAGCACGGCAAGCGAGTCCTTCGGCAGATCCTTCATCCTTCCAACAATAGCCTCAGCCGTTTTCATCGCCATGACCGAATCTGGCGACTGCCCAAACGTATGCATCCCCATGGGTGTAAGTGTTTCCTGAACCTCCTGAAGGTAATGTTCCACCCGCTGTACATCCGCTACTTTAATATCGCCATCCACCTGTAAGTCTTTCAATATATTCGCTTGTCTGGCCAATCGATTTATCGTACGCAAATGAACAGCAGCCAATGCCTCACTTTTACCAGTGGCCACATCATAGTCATTAATCGCTCCTGCAAGCGCACGCAGCTCCGGTCTTAAAGCCGCCTGATCAAAAGGTGGGGTGAGGTGATCAATAATCACGGCCATTCCACGCCTTTTAGCCTGTGTTCCCTCTCCTACATTGTCCATGATATACGGATAAATATTCACCAGGTCGCCAATCAATGCCTCCGGTGCATCGTCATCATCAAAACCAACCTCCCTTCCCGAAAGCCATTCATGCGTTCCGTGCGTACCTAAGTGTATCAGCGCATCGGCCGGCATGCCTTTTTGCAGGTACAGATAAAAAGCAATATATTGGTGATGAGGCGGCAGCGATACGTCATGGTACAGCGCCTCCGCATTTTCCTCCCAACCTCTGGCTGGTTGAGGCATCAAGTTAACCTTTCCATAAGCAACCTTGGGCAAGACGAAATAACGTTTTCCTGCCGCATCACGCCATGTCATGATTGTCGCCTCCTCCGGTTCGCCCCATTTTTTTACCACCTGTTGCCGAAAGGCAGGATGCAATTGACTAAACCATTTCTTATACCTCTCCACCGAAATCAATACCGGATGTGTTTCCCGCACCAATCTATCCAGTTCTGCCGGTGCCCAAGTGCCAATATTACGGCCTCCGTTCATTACATCAGCAAACACGGTGGCGGAATCAGGAACCTGCCCACCAAGGTCATATCCAGCTGCTCCCATACGGGTTAAAATGTTTGTCATACTTCTCGGCAAAACGTTCAGGTAACTGGCGCCAATATTGTTCTTTCCCGGATGACCATTATAATAGATGAGGACAATTTTTTTCTCCGAATTAGTTTGGCTTTGCAATCTTGACCAAGCCTTAACACGTCCCACCACCCTCCTGACACGACTTTCCGGAGCGTATTTGACACGGTATTCGGCAGTACCGGTTTGTCCTGACAATTCAGTAGTTGCTGCAATGGTGGGCTGTATCTGACCACTCAATTCCTGACGAGCGAGCGATAGCGCACGTGCCGCAATCGGTATACCCAAAGATGAAGCATGCCAACTGGCGGTGTCATCACTGATCGTTATGGCATTCATTACCGGTACCCCCATATGGGCAAAAGCCGTCTGGAGCCGTTCGTTGGATGCTCCAGGTAACGATGAAAAATTAAGCAAAACTGATAAGCGCGATTGCCCACCACTATCCAGGCAATAGCTATTAATTGCCTGATCAAGCGGATGGCCATAGAAGGCCATCACATCAAAACCAGCGGTGTCCAAGGCGTCCGCATAAGCTTTCATATAATCCCATTGCCGAGTAACCGCTTCATAACGAAACATATATAAACCAACCAAAGGGCGTACACGCAGTTTCTCCGTTTGCGCGTACCGCGCAAAATTAGTATACACCTCACCGTTCCGTAGCGAGACGATCCCACTTTCGGGAAATGGGACAACCGGTTTTACTGGATACGCAGCACCTAAATGCCTATGCAGCAGCATCAAGATCATATTCGCCAGGTTATCCGGACTCGGGTGTTCAAAATAAGCCGCCACTTCCGGATCAAAGCGAATGCCTTGTTTGCCATAAGTATCCGCTTCCGGGGTATTGCCAAGCGCGTATACATGACCACCGTGTTGAACAACACGCTGTAAATCACCAGCAAAAAGCTGTAACACGGCGGGCGTATGCACATAGCAGACAGCTATATCAGCATTTCCCACATTCATGGCCGCAGCACGATCGCTAGCCGTCGACACCAGGTAAGCTTCCTTAAATCCCGGAAGCTTTTTCAATTGTGCAATGGCCTCCGCAACAGGTTTGCTATAATTTTCAGAAACCAGTATCACCATCTTTTTCGGAGCAGGCGCACAAAACCCCTTTAACACGAAACAAAGGATAACCTGACCTATTAATAGGATACGGAAAAGCAGCTTACTACCCATCATTTTCAGGCACATAGATAATTTGTCCGTCCTCCAATTGATAAGCCGTCCCCAAGCGTTCACCATGACCGGCGGCTTCTTCCGGCGACAGTTTTTTCACTTTTATTTCCTTTCCCTTTTTTGAAATAATTTCCATCTGCCCTTGCGCATTCTTCTTCGTCAAAGTTACCTCCGTATTCGGGTCAAACAGTTCCAGCATGTTAAGTGCTGTCATTAAGGCTATAATCATAGCGACGATGAGTACCACGCTCACGTCAAAAAGGTTGGCAATACCACTTATGGGATCCTCCAGAGGCGCTTGGTCCTGCTTGCTATGATGTTCTGATAATAATTTCATATGTATACTGCTTACTTTTTAATGGCCATATGGAATACTCATGTGTGTTTGTGTTAGGGAGACATGCGTATTTCATGCTAAAGTGATTGATTATAAACCGAAGATACAGCAGTGTCCATTTGCTGTGAATCGGCCATCCTTAAACGCGTTTCCGCCTCTACTTCACAAGCAAGAAAATCTGCGTGTAGCCACTTTTCCCATTTTAAGCTGATCAGGTAGGCAATCGTTCCGCATACCAATCCAATGATGGTAGAAGTAAAAGCCGTTAGCATATTGCCCGACATCGCAGTCATATCGCCACCAGATAAGGAAGCCAACGCTTTTCCCATCGGTATCAACGTACCCACCAAGCCGATGGACGGTCCTGTTTTAATCAGAAAGCGGATATTGTCCAAACGCCCATTCTGCTTTTTTTCCCAGGACCGCACCAGTTCCGTCAGCCTGATATCCGGATAAGGGCTTTCTGTCAAAATAGCCTTTATCTCCCCTTCATGCTGCTTAAAAAAAGCATGAACAGCTTCCTTCGGTTTTCGTATACGCACCATTCCGGTACGCAAAAAAATCCCAATACCGATCAAGGTCCATACCACCATCGCAAAAAGTGCCCATAAAACAGGAACGTGCAAAAGTTCCGTGAGCTGAAAAAGAAAACGATCAATAAATGCTGCCATTTTTTTATTTTTATATTATAATTGATAAGATACCCCGGCAAAAACACTTCTTCCCGGCGCGTAGTAATAACTGGTTGGCGACGTATAGCTTCCATAATAGCGCTTGTCGAACAAATTGGTCACATTAACATTGAGTGTAAGTGGGCCGATAGCCTTACCAAATTTGATATCGAAGACCGTTATGGCAGGCATCCTCTTTTCAGATGTATTTTCCAGATCACCATAATAAGAACCCGTATGTCTAGCCCAAAAGCTCAGATGGAACAGTCGCTGGCGATCAAAAATCAAGGCTCCGCTCACATTGTGAGCGGGGTTATCGCTCATATCATTACCTTCATATTCCGGATTAGTCTCATAACGTTTAATCTCAGATGAATTATAAAAGTAGCTGGCCTGCAGGGAGAAATCCGGTCTTAGCCGATAACGCGCAAAGGTTTCTGCCCCCCATAAATTCACTTTTCCAATATTGATATATTGCCTTACCGGCAACCCTTGCACATCCAAATAATCAGGAACTTCGCCCTCATTAATCAATACTGCTGCCAGAAAATCACTGTATTGAGACGTATAAAGCGTACCGGAAAGTTCCAGTTTATCAGACAGCTGGAAGTCAGCCCCTATATCATAAGAATACCGCATCCGCTCCGGCTTCAATCCCGGATTTCCCAAACGGAAAGACGAACCTAATGGAGCAGCATTGTACATATAGAAACTGCTCGGTGCCCGGAATCCGGTAGCATATACCGCTCTTAAACGCAAGTTGCTTAGCAAGTCATAACTCAATCCTACTTTAGGATTGACAATATTAGAAGAAGCATTATCATAGGCGATGGAAATATCGTTGCCCGACATATTATCAAAGAATTTTCCATTTCGGTTAGCCCAATGATCGTACCTTAGTCCCACATTCGCATGCAAGCGATCCGTAATGTCCAGGTCGTCATTAATAAAGAAAGACACAAAATCCTGCCTTCCGGTAAAATCCTGGATGCCCTGACCATAATAATATTTCCGGGATACCACCTCCGTAAAGCGGGCATCTGCTCCCACCGTCACGATATGCGCCCCCCAAGTGCGGTGCACCTTTGCGATCAGGCCATACGTATCAAGCGGTACCCGCGAATCATAGTAGCGGTTATCAAAGGCATTATGCTCCTGATTCCAGCTAATAGCGTTCGATTCACGATCCTGCACATTATAATAAACAAGCACATCGGGGGCGTATAAGGCTGTCGGATTGGTATAACGCAACTGGTAATTCCCAGCCATACTACGGTCATCATAGATGGTAGCCGTACCAGAACGGGGCTGTTGAAGGTTATAATCTGCGATAGCGGTAAGCGTTCCCGCCGACGGAAAATCATAGGAAACTTTAGCATTGACATTGAGCAGTTTCATGCTCGGTTTTAAGTAATAACTTTTCCAAAGGCTATCCGCCATGTAAGCATAGCCATCCGTTTGCTTATACTCGGCAAACACGATAGCGCCCCAGCGATCGGCAAATCGCTTTCCGGCCTTTATACTGGCCTGATAAGTATTCATGGAGCCGTATCGAAAATCCGCTCCAAGCGTAGGTTTATCTGAGGGGTTCTGCGTTACCAAGTTGATGGTACCACCCATGGAATTGGAACCGTAGATGGAAGAACCCGGCCCCCTTACCACTTCAATACGTTCAATGCTGTTTCCCGCCAAGCTGTTCCATTCAGAAACCCCACCCGTGTAGGAATCGTTGATGGGTACACCATCTTTTAATATTAACGTCCTATTTGCCGATCCGGTTCCGCGCATGATCACACTGGTGTGCGTGCCGGTGGTGGTTAAGCCACGGGAGCGGTCTACCGACACGCCGGGCAGATAAGCCAGCGCCTCATCCAATGTCTGGATTTGGCGGAGCTCGGGAGCGTCTTTTTGTATGATGGATACACTTGACGCAATTTTCCGGAGTTCAAGTGGCTTCGCAGAGGCCGTTACCGAAATAACGTCCAACATATTGACTTTAGGTTGTAATATCCAATGAAAAGAGGGCGATGAAATGGAATCCACATCCACCTCCAGCGATTGATAATTGATATGCCGTAGCGTAAAAGACTTCATCTGCAATAACGAAATAGAAAAGGTACCCTTGCTGTCAGAAGATGCTACGGTACCTTTTCCACGCACTTCGATCGTCACGCCAGCGATAGGTCTTTTTGCGGAATCAGTCACCAGCCCCTGCAGTTTCACAGAACCGGCAGTTTGTGCATATGTTGGAATGTAAAGAACAATAAGTAGCGAAAAAACAAAAACTGACAATACTAGTGGAAGCCACATGGCGCTGTTCATAGCGCGATCAAAACGTTTCATGAAATTTAAATATAATCTGCCGCAAACATAAGAAAGAGATTAATCAAATGCAACATTGTATATTTAATAAGTTAAGCTAATCTATTTCTTATTCATCTGGAAAATTAGAGTCAAATAAGATTATGATAAATAATGTCTCTTATTATAAGGTAGTATCTTCTTGAAAAAGGGCGAACAATAAACACTAAATAGCATCAAGGTTGCATATTATTTCATTCAAGAGTTAACGAAGGGAATACGCCCATTGTTGCGGCAATAGGAAGTCTATAACAATCACGTTCAGAAATAAGCTATTTTTGTATAATAACATTAAAATACTAATTGCATATAATACACCAATGCAATGATCCCATTACAGCTTGAACGCTCTATAGGGCATTTTTCGCGAGGAGGAGACACCTTTTTTATAATAAGATTACCATATGAACGCACAAGAAATTCTGAGGACACATATTAAGAAAACAGTCGATCTTACAGATGAGCAGTTTGATTATTTTTTTTCCTTCTTTAAACCCAAATTTTTTAAAAAAGGTCAGGTCGTCATCAGCGAGGGCGAACAGGTTGATCACGAATATTTTGTTCTAGACGGCTGCTTAAAAACATTTTATATAAACGATAATCTGAAAATGCATATTCTTCAGTTTGCAACAGGCACCTGGTGGGCTTCAGATTATAATGCTTTGTACAATAACGAAAAGGCTTCTGTTAATGTCGATTGTGTTTCGGACGCACATACGTTATGCCTTTATAGTGAAGACAGGGAAAAAGTATGTCGGGAAATTCATGAAATAGAACGCTTTCTTCGTTGGCGTTCAAATAGAGGTTATGTTGGGTTACAAAAGAGAATCCTATCTCTCTTGAATAATAACGCACGCAGTCGATATGAGGAGTTAATAGCACAGCATCCTGAATTGTACAATCTTGTACCCAAACAGCTAATTGCAGCCTATTTAGGCGTTTCTAGAGAGACGCTAAGCCGTCTATATCATTTCTAACAATTGATCTATATCACAAAAAAGCAGTTTCTATTTAATGTGATGTAGGTCACACAAGGTTCTTCTCTTTTTACTTCAAATTTGTATTGTTATTTAAAAACAAGAAGAATAGAACTACACATCGAATCAACATAACATCATTAAGTGAGCCAATCGCTATACTTAAATAGATGGATGAAAGATTCTTAAAACGCGAAACAATGACAACATCAATTTTTAAAGTACTTATTGTACTTACATCACATGATCAATTAGGTAACACCGGAATTAAAACCGGCTTTTGGTCGGAGGAACTTGCCGCTCCCTATTATGCACTTACAGATAGCGGTATTGAAGTTACGCTTGCTTCCCCGCTAGGCGGCAGACCTCCCCTCGATCCTAAAAGTGAGCTTCCCGACTTTCAAACGGATGAAACCAGACGTTTTGACGCAGATGAAGCCCTGCAGGAGAAACTTTCTCATACCCTGAAACTTAGCGAAGTGAAAGAGGAAGATTACGACGCCATTTTTTATCCCGGAGGCCACGGACCACTTTGGGATCTGACCAATGATGAAAAGTCTATTGCCCTGATTGAAGCCTTTTACCGGAATGGTAAACCCGTCGCAGCGGTTTGTCACGCGCCGGGAGTATTGAGATACGTAAAAGAGGAGGACGGTTCGCCCTTGGTAAAAGGAAAACAAGTCACAGGATTTGCGAACACGGAAGAAGAGGCCGTTAATTTGACCGATATTGTTCCATATTTAGTTGAAGATGAACTAAAAAACCTTGGAGGAATTTACAGCAAAACGGCGGATTGGCAAAGCTATGTCCTACAGGATGGTCATTTAATTACAGGACAAAATCCAGGATCATCCACAGGAGTTGCTCAGAAATTAATTGAATTGCTGAACAGCAAAAAGTAATTTCTCCTACTAAATAGCATTGCATTATTCATCTGAGTTTTAGCATTATAAAAAGGCAGGTTCAAAAATGACCTGCCTTTTTTTGCTTTAAACACTTGCAATAAATGGAGACTTTCGAACGTATTGATTGTCCGTCAGTTGCTCATTAAGAAAGCATGCCAAATCAGTTGCACTTACTTTTTCGCCAGGACAATCCGTTAAACTGACACGAATTTGCATTCTTTTATCAGTCTGTTCTATCATTGGGAGTCTTACCAAAGTCCAATCAATATTACTTTTTGACAACAACTCGTATTCCAACTGCTTGTTAATGGTAGAAAGCGGATACGTGTTTTTCATCCAGTCCGTTGCAGCTAAAACTTTCGGGCTTTTCCTATCAAAAGGCGTATCGACGTTTAGTCCGGTCGTTACAATATAACGGCGGACACCACATTCAGTCATAGCACGAAGAATATTGGATGTCGATAAACTAAAGATGGTTGGTTCACTTGCAGGGTTTCCCAGGCCCAACGTACTAATTACTGCTTGACAGCCGTTCACCAAATTAAAAACGGCATCATAATCGGCTACATTGCCGTTAACAGATTCTATCAAAGGATTTTTAAGAGTAAGATTATGGGGATTTCTTAGTAAAACTTTAATGCTGAAGTGCTGGTTTAGTAAATATTTAACGAGGTATTTACCAGATTTGCCAGTCCCACCGATGACGGCAATTTTTATATTTTGTTCCATATTATTCTTTATAAAATTATTGAAAAATGAATATCCATCTGATTTTCATAAGTTTGAAATCAGCCTGCAAAGCCCTCGGCTTTTTACAAGTAAATCAATATTTATAAAGAGATTTTAATAAAGCAAGGTTACAAAATATCCTAAAAAAACAGAACAGCAATGACATAATATTTATTAACTTTCCTTTACGGAGTCAGGATAGGCACAGTAAATTGAAGTGAAGGGAAAGTCTAATTCGGTGCCCATTGATAAAATCAAAGATACTACCAAGAGATAGAAGCTAAGCACGGCGTTGACCACCGAGAAAGACCGTTTATATTTTAATTACAATCTTACCAAAGGGACCTCGATCCAGGTGATCAAGGGCTACCAGCAGATCGGAAATCGAATATATGGTATCAATCATAGGTTTCATTTTCGCCTGATCAATTGCACGGACCAACCTTTCCAGCGCAAGTCGATGTCCTGTACCGATTCCTTGGATTTTTATATCCTTAAATAGCAGTGGCATAACCGGCGATGAAACCTCAAAACCTTCCAACGCACCAATCAGTGAAATCGTTCCGCCAACAGCCACGGCGGCCGCCGCTTTACCCAGATGCGAACCACCAACCAATTCGAGAATATGATCTACTCCACGGTTTTCGGTAATTCGGTGTACCCCCTCAACCAAATCTTCTTTATGTCGGTTAATCACGTGATCCGCTCCTACCTTTTTTGCACGTTCAAGCTTATCGGCAGTTCCAGAAACGATCACTTCCGCTCCGAGCATTTTGGCAATTTGAACACCAAATAACGCAACACCACCTGTACCTTCGATCAGTACCGTTTTTCCTGGATGTAGGTTACCCCGTTCAACTAAGGCAAACCAAGCTGTCAAACCAGAACAAGGTAAGGTGCAAGCTTCAATAGCACTCAATGTCTTGGGAGCATGCACAAACCATTCTTCAGAAAATGCGACGTATTCAGCTAATACGCCCGGATAAAAGCCACCCAATGTTCGATAAGCTAAGGTTTTGGCATCTCCGGGGCGGGCACCATCTATCCAATCAGGTGTAAACATCGATATTACTTTATCATCAATATTGAATCGAGTTACCTGATCGCCAAGTGCAACAACAGTGCCTGCGAGGTCTGAACCCGGGGTAAAGGGAAAATGAAGCGGTAATCCACGGCCGGTTTCAATTACCATTTTATCACGATAATTAAGGGAAACTGCGGATATTTTCACCAAGATTTCGTCACTTTTGGGTTGCGGAACCGGCACTTCCCCCAGTGTCAATCGTTCCCTTCCAATACCATCTAGCTGCCAACTTTTCATTTTATTATCTACCATTATCATTTATATTTATTCCACGGCAAAGTTATCCAGCTTCTTAAAGGTGCACAATAACTGATAAATTTATCAGTACCTAACCTGTTTGTAATATTTTTTAGTTTTGTGCGATGGCACATTACGAACGAAAAATTCCAATATTGGATTGTGGGCATGAGTACACCAGAAGAGTTCTTCACGGTAAATGGAAAATCCGAATCTTGCTGTATATAGCAGAGGGCATTAACCGACCAAGTGAATTGGAACGTCATATTCCGCAGGCCACCAGAAGGGTGCTTGACGCGCAATTGGCAGAACTCTTAAAGCATGAGATCATTGACAGAACTGTATTTGATGAGTCTGTAAAGCATGTGGAGTACTTCCTTACAGACCTAGGAAAATCTTTAATGCCCATTATTGCCGTAATGGGAAAATGGGGCAACGAACATATTGACAAGCTGCGGAAAGCCATCAATAGCAATTAGAAAAAAATGTTTGATGAGTTTATAAAAATTCGATTCTCATTTGTGGCGTTATGCAAATTCAAAATTTATTTCATGTATTTTCAAAATTTACATTTTGTTTAAATAACATTTTTCGTTGGTTCTTATCTTTTAAATCGGCTAAACATTTCGGAAAGCCATTCGTTAGTAAGATAATGACGCTTCCAACACAACACCAATAATGGCGATAATCTGTGTTTTTACTAAAATATTACTCATGACGCACGTTTTACAGCTTGACAGTGACACTGCATCGTTTGGCGGGTTCAAGCAAAATAAGGATATTCCAAAGGTTATTGAATCAAATGTATTGAAGGCACTTTCCTATTATCCGGAGCTGAAGAATACCCACATTCGCTTTGAATTTAAACAACACATAAAAAAATCAGTTATGCAGGCGCAACCGGTAGCCTTATCATTGCTCCGAAAAAAAGAAAACAGAATCTACAAAATAAATATCAGTGCCCTCTTTCAGCTTAACCATACCGCTATCCCTATCCATCAGCTCCCGGATAGCATCATGATTGGATGGATTGGCCATGAGCTCGGGCATATTATGGATTATGAATCGAGGAATACCTGGAGCATTATTGGGTTTGGAGTTTCCTACCTGTTTTCAAAAAAGTTTATTCAGCGCGCCGAACTTACCGCTGATACCTTTGCAGTAAATCATGGCTTAGGAGCTTATATTATAGAAACAAAACGCTACATTCTGGAAAATGCAGATATCCCTCAAGTTTACAAAGATAGAATTGCCCGATTATATACTTCGCCCGACGAAATTGTAGAACAGGTTAGAGCACTGGAAGAAGATCGAACATTACCCTAAGTCGTTAAGGAACTTCTCAAAGGATAAAAACTCGTCCTCCTTCATCACTCTCGGTATTTTTACCTGTCCACCTAGCTTCTTTGTTTGTGCGCTCCATTCGTAAAAATGATCAACAGGAACAAGTCTCACCTCTACGGATTTCAATGCCTTGTTTCTGGCCACGTCGTAGTTTTTATTCAAGGTACGCAATTGTTTATCTAAGTACTCTGCCATTTTCACCCCATCGGCCAATTCACTTGCCGTTCCCATGATCCATCGATTTTTGTATTCCTGTTCATTCACCAAGGCCGCAACGGTAAATTCCTCAATCGTGATATTAAATTCCCGTTCTACCAAGGCCATGGCCTCATTCATTTGGTAAACTGACAATTGCTCCCCAACAACATTTAAATAATGTTTTGTTCGGCCGCTTATTTTAATCTCCATCTTCTCTTTGTTGGTTACCATCACCGTATCGCCGATCATATAGCGCCACGCTCCCGCTACGGTCGAAATTAGGAGTACATAATTTACGTTCTCTTCTACTTCAGCAATACATAATACCTGGACATCCTGTTTAACCGTTCCATCTTCCGCTATATTTTCATCGGTAAAGGGCACAAACTCGAAGAACACACCATTATCCGTAATGAGGGCCATGTCAGCATCGGGTCGTTTTTGCGTCGCTAGGTAACCCTCAGAGGCCAAATAGGTGTCAATGTAAACAATAGGTCGCCCCACCAGTTTCTCAAAGCTCTTCCGGTAGGGTTCAAAGGCAACACCACCAGAAGTATACACTTCCAAATTCGGCCATACATCGTGGATAGTGTTCAATTTATTAAAAGAAATGATTTCCTTTAACATAAGTTCCGTCCATGACGGAATACCCGTAATACTGCCAATATCCCAATCGGGGGCATGCTCCGCTATCTTCCTTATTTTCTGCTCCCAGTTATCCAGCGAAGCAATTTCGTTACCCGGTTTATAGAACTTTCTGAACCAAAAAGGAATATTGGCCGCACTGATCCCGCTGATCTCTCCTTCCAAGTGGTCATCCTTTTGAATCAAATTGGTGCTGCTGCCCAGCATCAATATCTGTTTCTCAAAAAATGCGGGCGGAAGATCAAAATTTCTTAAACTGGTTATTTGCTGGATCCCCGCTCTGCGGATGGCTTCAAGCATATCCTCCGTTACCGGTATGTATTTGCTGTTGCTGGTTGTTCCGCTACTTATAGCAAAATATGACTGTCCGCCGGGCCAGGTAACGTTTTGATGTCCAGCTAATAGGTGATGCCACCATTCCTTATACAACTTATCGTAATCGAAAATAGGTACCGCCTGCTGGAATGCCTGCACCAAGGATTCGTGCGATAAAATCTCCTGAAAACCATATCGCTTTCCAAAAGCAGTTTGCTTGGCTTTGTTTAAGAGCTTTCTCAATACCTGATGTTGCTCCTTCACGGGATCGGTTTCTGTACTAATTGCATCCGAAAGATGAATAGCTTGCTTAATGATTTTACCTACTATAGCCATACTTCAGTTATTTTATACTACAGTTTAGGTACTGAATCGTTTTAAAAACTTCAAAACAGAAATCATTCAGTACTTAACCATTTAACTACTTCCCTACTTAACTAAGAATCAGGAGCAAGCAATTAGTGTACTAAAAGCGAACAATTCTGTTTCGAAAGCGAACAGCCTTCTTTCTAAAAAAATACACATCATACTAAAAACCAACAACATACACATATAGCATCCCTTTGGTAGTTGATATAGAACAACTTTCTATTAGGTTTTATAGAACGACCGGTATGCTATGATCAGGAATTTTTTAAAGGTAGTTTACAGAAACCTTTTTCGACATAAAGGGTTTTCTGTAATCAATATTACAGGACTAGCCATTGGCATGGCCACCACCATACTTATTCTCTTGTGGATACAAGATGAGGTAAGCTATGATCGCTTTCATCAAAATAAAGATAGGATATACGAAATCTGGAATCGAGCACCCATTGATGGAGAAATCTCCAGCTGGAATACCACCCCTACACCGCTCGCACACGCTTTGGAAAAAGATTTACCGGAAGTAGAGCGTGCGGTAAGAGTAAAAACCGATGTGAACGCGCTCCTTTCTATTGGCGAAAAAAGAATAGTGAAGTCGGGAAACATCGTTGATACTGGTTTTCTGCAAATGTTTAGCTTCCCTCTATTACAAGGTGATCCTTCAACCGCATTGGATAATGTGCATTCGGTGGTGCTTACGAAAAAAACAGCCAAAAGCCTGTTCGGCAACGAAGATGCGATGGGTAAAACGATAAAAATTGGAGATACAGACCATTTTACCATTGCAGGTATTTTAAAAGATCCACCAAGCAATACACGGTTCAATTTGACTATCTAATACCCTGGGCTTATCTAAAATATGGAGAGGGACAGGATTTGGGCTGGAATGATAATAGTATTTCCACTTATGCGATGTTAAAGCCCAATGCAAGCTACGCCGCCGCAGCTGCTAAAATAAAAGAGCTGAAGCAACAATACACAGATGAAGCAAAAACGATGAAATGGGAACTGTTTATGTATCCGCTTGATCGCTGGCGATTACACTCAAGCTTCACCAATGGCGTAGAGGATAATAAGGGCCGTAGTACATTTATAAACTTATTTGGCATCATTGCAGGGTTTATATTATTGATTGCATGCATCAATTTCATGAACCTGAGTACTGCACGAAGTGAAAAACGGGCAAAAGAAGTAGGTATACGGAAAGTGGCGGGTGCTCAGCGAGGTTCGCTTATCGTCCAATTTATAGCAGAATCTGTCTTTCTCTCCGTTCTGGCCGGGCTGGTAGCTATCCTTATTGTTTGGATAACCCTACCCGGTTTTAACCAGCTTACCAATAAAGAGCTATCCATAAGCTATAACAACCTCAATACATGGGCGGCACTTATCGGATTTATTCTATTCACCGGCTTTCTAGCAGGCAGTTATCCTGCCTTTTTTCTTTCATCTTTCAAGCCCGTTAAAGTACTCAAGGGAACATTTAAGAAAGCAAACGCCTTGTTAACGCCCAGAAAAATACTGGTGGTATTACAGTTTACTTTCGCCATCATTCTTATAATCTGTACCATCATTATAAAACAACAGATAGATTATGCGCGCGAACGGAATACCGGATATAACAAAAACAATCTCATTTATCACTTCATGACGGGGGATGTAACGAAGAATTACCCCTTAATAAAAAATGAGTTGATTGCTTCGGGCATTGCAGAATCGGTTACAAAAACAAATTCACCCCTTACGGAAAGGTGGAGCGATGGATGGGGACAGGCTTGGGAAGGAAAAGATCCAAATGATAGAACATCTTTCGATCGGTATTTAGCAGATGAAGGATTAGGAGCTACGGCAGGATTAAAATTTATACAGGGCCGTGATTTCGATCTGAAGAACTTCCCTACCGATTCAACCGGACTCATTATTAATGAATCATCCCTTAAAGTGATGAAGTTTAAAGACCCTATTGGGAAAATAGTAGAAGATCTTGGAATTAGTTGGCATATCGTAGGCGTGGTAAAAGATTTTATACTTACCAGCCCTTATGAACCTACAAGGCCCATATTAATATGCGGAGCGAAGAGCCGCTTCATGACTTTTAACGTAGTGCAGATAAAATTAAATGGAAATCATTCTATAGCAAAAAATCTAGAAAGGACAGAAGCGATCTTCAAAAAATACAACTCCGAATATCCCTTTGATCCAAGATTTATTGACGAAGAATATGCCAGAAAATTTGAAGATGAAAATCTTCAAGGCACCCTTGCCAGCTTGTTTGCAGGCCTCACCATCTTCATTTCATGTCTTGGTTTATTTGGTCTAGCAGCCTATATGACGGAAAATAGAGTTAAAGAAATCGGTATCAGAAAGGTTTTGGGTGCATCGGTTGCCGGTATTACTGCACTCTTATCGAGAGATTTTATAAAACTCGTGATCATTTCGTTTCTGATAGCAGCACCACTGGCATGGTACGGCATGTATAAATGGTTGGCAAACTACACGTACCGAATTGGCATTGAGTGGTGGGTGTTTGCATTGGCGGGATTTTTATCTGTGATAATAGCATTATTGACCGTAAGCTATCAGTCGATAAAAGCAGCAATCGTAAATCCTGTAAAAAGCCTGAGAACAGAATAAGATGATTTAACAGCAGTATACCATGAAATGGAGATGACGCATTTTTGTTTAAGTTGTTAATGCATTTTATGGAATTGATTATAGATATTGATAAAATCAAGGACACCATCAAGAAAGAGTGGCTTTTGAGTACATTGAAATTAATGGAAAGATTTCAAAAAACCTAAAAACTTAATTTTGCCATGATTTTCAATTTTAGTATATTTGATCATTATGACTACTATAACTGCTACACTTCATAACAACAAGGATGTTAAGCTCTTACAAGAGGTACTCAACCGTTTCGGTATTGCATATACTATAAACGAGGATACAAATGAATATCCGTTTACTGAAGCCGAGCTCAAAAGTTTCCGCGACACACAAAAGGCTTTTAAAGAAGGTAAAATAATCGCGAAAGATTGGAGCGAAATCCAAAAAGATCTTGACCGTGCGTTCCATTAAATTATTAGAAAGAGCTGAAAAAGAACTATATGCTTCTGCTGAATGGTATGAAGAACAACAAAAAGGCCTATCAGGCAAATTCGTTAAACGGATTTCAGCAACACTGAATTCAGTCAAAAATTCTCCACTTCTTTTTCCTATAAGAACAGGTGACGATATCCGTTTTGCTCCGGTAAAAGTTTTCCCTTTCGTCATCATCTATTGGTTTGATCAGCCTAACGATACCGTATACGTTATCTCAATTTTTCATACCTCAATGGCCCCAAACTATCCCAATAAAGGTTAATACAGCCATTATTCGGTGAACTAGCAGCGACACAGCAGATGAATAAAACATTGATTTATGGTGGTGGTGAAAATCAGCAGCGAAAAAAATACAGCGTATTAAACTGAGAAATATGGGCAGCAGATAAGTTTTCTCAAGGTTACTAGTTAGACTATAATAGCTTAATCTATTACAAGCACATGTATAAAAAAAGTCTTCAACCGGGGAGATTGAAGACTTTTAACTAACCAATTATAAACCTAAATTATGATGACACAAAGATAGTGTACAAATCACACTTTGCAAAATATTTTTTCCATTTTTTTTGAGTATGATATTAGCATGACATAAGCTCTTAATTTTTCCAGGAGATGTACAGAGTCAACCCTACTTCTATTCTAAACTATTTAATTATATTAAAACATATAAATAATTGAAAAATAAAATATTAAATGATTCATTTAAACTGATTATAGAATAACAATCTTTCGGTTTTTCTTTTTCTTTCCCCATTTCCGATTGTACCATATAATAAACCCAGTTACTGGTAAACCAGCACCAATGATACAAGCAAAAAAAGCTAAGATCTTACTGGGAAGTCCGATAATCTGACCCGTATGAATATCAAAATTCATTCGAAATATTTTTTCTCCGAGCGATAGGTTTTTGTAAGGCTTCGTGCGTTCGGTTGTGCCAGATAGTTCCTTAAGACTACCTTGATCGAAATAACGAAAATCCATATTATAGATCAGCGTGCCATCTCCAAAACCGACGTAGGTTTCATAGGTGTCCGCTGGCCTTTCTGGAAATCCGATAAACAAACGCGCAAAGCCATTCGGATATAAGCTGTTTATCTTATGAAAGATCATATCCTCTGGATGATTCAGTTTCGGCAGCCCTACAGTCAGCGTATCAGAGAGCGGCGTTTCTGCGGTAGCTGCTGGTTGCTGCTTCCAGGTAAGCGTACTGTAAACCGCTTTCTCGAACCATTCGAAGGTAAACACCACCCCACTGATTGTTAACGCCATCACAACAAGCAGCGAATAAAAGCCCAGCACATTATGCAGGTCGATGTTAAGCCTTTTCCATTTCGCACCCCACTTTATTTTAAAGCTCTTTTCTCTAGCCTTTTTATTCCACTTGCTCGGGTACCACCAGATGAAACCCGTAATGAGCGTAATAAGAAATAAGATACAAGCGGCACCAACGATGGGACTGCCTATTTTCTGCGGTAGCCAGAAGAAACGGTGGCCTGCCCGAATAAAAATAAAAAACTTCTCCGAAGGTGAGGGTTCCCTTTTATCTTTTAATTTTTCGCCAGTGTAAGGGTTTACATAAACTAGTGCACCTCCATCCTTCCCCAGCTTAAAGCTCAAATAAGCCGCCCGGTTAACTTTTCCATAGGTAATCGACTGCGCGTTAACCGCCTTGCCCGACTTTTCGCTGAGGTATTGCCCGGTACGCGCAATAAGTCTTGAGGGAACGAGAAAAGAAGCCTTTTGAGGAGCAACCTGTTGGTACCTTTCCGTAAAATGCCAAACCTCATATCGCCAAACCCATATACCGCCCGTGAGGCACACTACAAACACAATAATCCCAGAGAAAAGACCAATCCAGAGGTGAAGCCATTCAGAGACCTTTCGGAAGGTAGACTTATTAGCCTTAACACTTCTTTCTTTTTTAATTAGCATATTAAAACTTAAAACTGATCGTACCCAGGTACTGCCTTAACGTTTCCGGGATACCGTAATTAGTCCAGTACCGCTCATTGGAAAGATTATTAGCCTTAAGGCTTAAGCGCCATTTCGGCTGATCATAAAAAACAGACGCATTCAGTACCGTATAGGCTGGAATAACGATGGTATTTTCTGCATCGAAGAAACATGAAGACACGTAATTACCGCCAAATCCCAATCCAATATTCTTCAGCACATTTCCCGTGAATTTATAACTCGCCCAGAAGTTGATGAAATCTGTAGGAACCTGTGCCTGGTAGTTCCCGATATTAGCCGAGGCATTCAATATCCGGTAGCTGTTGGAGGCATATCCAGCAATGATATTCAAACCATCCACCGGGTTAGCAATCAGTTCCGCCTCAAAGCCCTTACTTTTTGAGGTAGCATCCTGAATCATTACACCTTCCACATTACGCGTGTCATTGCTGATCTTTATGTCGTAATACGATAGCGTGGCATTTAATTTTTTATTAAGCACCTCCAACTTTACGCCACCCTCCCATTGGTTTGCTTGGCGAGGCTTGAAGATATCCACCGTACCCGTAGGCTGCGTAACCGGGCCCACATTCTGGAAACCATTCATGTAATTTCCAAACACCGAGAGCTGGTCTTTCACCAGCTGGTACGTTAAGCCCAGCTTAGGGGAGAAAGCCGTTTGGTTATAAGCACCCGTAGCGGCCTTCACACCATTGGCAATGGGTGCTGCGTTCTCAAAACGATCTACACGAAGGCTCAACATAGCCATTAAGCGATCAGTAATATTCAATACATCAGACGCATAAGCACTGTAAGAGCCCTGTTTATTCTCCGTATTGGATTGCGGCTTGGTAGCAACAATCGCATTTACCGCTTCCAGGTTGATGCCGGGAATAATCGGCGAAGCCGAAAGATCTATCTGATCATACGTGCCTACACTCGTAAATCGTAAAAAACTGCGGAAGGTATAAAAACTAACGCCCACCAAAAGTCTATTACGAAGTCCTCCTATCTTGAAGTCACCATTGAAATTCTGCTGACCGTTCAAGGAAGTAAAAATTCTAGGGCCATAGTTCGAAATAGTTCTGTTGAACTTGTTATCCTCCGTCCATTGCGGGTAGATCTGGTTACTATGGTCAATTTGATTTTCGCCGTAGGCGATGCTCGTTGTTGACGTCCATTTATCAGAGATCTCATACTTTGCTTCGCCATAAAAGTTATTAGCGGTAAGTTGTGCATCTATATCAGCACCCCCCAGAGAAATGTCAAAGCCAATGGGAATATCACGGAAATTCTTGTAGGAAGTGTTGTTCAAATTTTGGTAATAGGCCACCGTAGAACGGTTTGTTTTATTCAGTTCCGCCTCCAGCAAAAATGTTAGTCGATCGCTCACCTTATACGAAAAACTCGGGGCGAAGGTATACATCTTCTTATGCCCGAAATTCTGGAAAGAATTTTCCTTATGGGCGGCAGCATTGATACGCAGCAATGCCGTTTTATCCTCATTTAAAGGCGTATTAATATCCGCTGTTAGTCTGCTCAGCTCATAGCTACCCAAGGTAAAAGACACCTCACCCAAAAAAGTATCCATCGGCTTTTTCGTCACCTGGTTCATCAAGCCACCAAAGCTCACGATGCTCGATCCGAACAAGGTGCCCGAAGGGCCCTTGATCACTTCCACCCGTTCCAAATTGATGGGATCAGACTGATAAGATTGCACCGCTAGGCCATTCCGAACGGTGGTTGTCGCACCGAAGCCCCTGATATTAGCTCCCGTACCACCAGCAGGGTTATTATTGGGGGCCACGCCAGGCACATTACGTAAGATCTCCTTGAAGTCAACAATTTGCTGTTCAGCAATCAGCTCTTTACCAACAGCCGTGTACACCTGCGGATTTTCCAAGTTGTCTAAAGGCATCCGAGCGATGTAATCGCTTTTTTTAACGGCAAATTTGTTTGTTCCCAAGGAATTGATGTTCACCGCCTCCAGCTGTGCAGACGTTTCTGTAAGCACAAAATCCAACTTGGCGATGTCTTCTGTACCAAGTGTAACCTGTTTTTCCTGCGACTGCAGGCCGATAGACCGCGCAATGACGCTGTAGGTTCCAGCTGGTAATCGATTGATACGGTATTCGCCCACTTCATCCGTCAGGCCACTTCGCTGAATAGACGGTATAGAAATAGTGACAGATGGTACCGGTTTTCCGTCGGCAGTTTTTACCGATCCACGCAAACTAGTTTGCGCTTGCGCTGCTTGTGATAATAGCACTAATGCTATGAATAGACAGGCCATGAGTACATTAGGCACATGTCTGCGATTGCCCGATCGAGACCGCGTAAATATAGAGCACATATAAAGTTAGTTAAGAATGATTATAAATTGCGACGAAAATAGTGATTTATTTAGTTTAATTCTAAATAATATGATAATTATTTGTCGAAGTGACGATTAAGCAATACTCCTCCCCTTAGTCGCCGTACCTCATTGTCCTAAGGGATAGCACAAGCGGTCATATTACACCTTGAAAATTGGCGTCTAAAAACTTGTTAATCCAACAATTTTATATGACATTTATTTCCTGTTCCAGCAAAGCTTGATCGTAACAATAAACATAAAAAACCGTTTACCTAAAAGTACTCATGACAGTTTTCACTCTGTTCAATACCATTGTGTTAATGGGCTCCGTTCAGGGCTTTATTTTGTGCGGTTTGCTTCTTACATCAACCAAAAACAGGCGGTCAAATCGGTTCCTAGCGTTTATTATGCTTATTTTTGGTATGGCCTGTTTCAATTTACTGTTAGATGGTTTGCCTCTTCATGAATATTTCCCTTGGATAAATTTTCTACTCAATTTTATTCCCTTAATTGTGGTGATGCCGGTGGGGCCACTCGTATATTTCTACATCCAGTCCAGCTTAGACCCGACGTTTAGGTTAAAAAAGAAACATCGGTGGCATTTTGTTCCTGTCATCGTCGATTTCGGTGCTCCACTCATTGCTATCACTTTTGTGATCGGGCTAATCAGTGGGTTCGTCAAGAATGATCCTCAACCATGGGGTCTATTGATTGACAACTATAACGTCTATTCTGATATTCCACGCTGGTTTTCTGTTACACTTTATTTAGGCTTGTCTTACCGTTACTTAAACGCTCATACCATCCAGCATCAACAACGAAAATGGTTCCGTCAATTTATTCATATCTTTCTGGCCTTTCAGTTTATCTGGCTACTCTATTTAATTCCATATGTTATCCCTTCACTAACCGACCTCGTATTGAACACCGTAGATTGGTATCCGGTCTATATTCCATTAGTGGTGCTGATTTATTCATTAGGTATAAAAGGCTATCTGTTACCCGCACAGGAGTTGCCCACCTCCAAAAAAGTCGCTACGCCTCCGCCTCCTGATACCGTTAACGAAGTAATGCCCCTTCTTAAAAAGGCCATGGAGAAAGATGAGCTATACCTCAATCCCGAATTAAGCCTAACACTATTATCGCAACACACAGGTATTGCCAGTAAAACAATTTCATCTGTACTGAATCAATACCTACAAAAAAGCTTTAATGAATATGTAAATGGCTATCGTATTGAGGCCTTCAAACAAAAAGTTCTAAAACCAGATTTCGAGCACCTCACGATCATGGGCATTGCCTTCGAATCGGGCTTCAATTCACAAGCTACCTTCCAGCGGACATTCAAACAAACCATTGGCATGTCACCAAAAGAATACCTAACCGAATGCAAGAGAAAAAAAAGCGATCAATCGGCTTAAAATAGTATTCAAATCCGGATTTGAATAGTTTGGAATTGTAAAAAGGACTTCATTTGCTTCAAAAAAACCTTATGAAACTCCTTTTTACTTATTGCCTCATCACCTTGTTATTGTGCTGGAGTAACCCTATTATCAGTCAGGAGCAGGATGTTGCCTTCACTGGAAACATTCATGTTTCCGGTTCCGTCCAACCTATTGCTAACGCAAGCATCCAGTTAAAAAAAGGAAAGATCGGCACTTCATCCAATGCCGATGGTAGATTCATCCTTAACGTGCCAAGCCAATTCCTACCCGATTCATTAGTTGTTTCCTGTGTAGGCTTTGAAACTTTAGTAGTTCCGCTAACTGCCAGCAACAAAGAGCGCATGCAATTAACGTTACACCCTATCGTCGTTAAGCTCGGCGAAGTAATGGTTAATAAGCGAGATGGGCTCGCGATTATGAAAGAAGTCATTGCCCGTATACCTCAAAACTATGATACCACCAATATTCGCCTCACGGCTTCTTATCGTGAGTATATCCGCTTAAAGGACGATACCATTAACTATAATGAATCATTACTCGATATTTATAAAACATTCCACACCACAAAAACCAATCAAAACCAAATCAAGATTTTAAAAGGGCAGAAATTACCCTCGGACGACCACGGAGATCCCCGATTTTACAACTGGATCAAGAATATCACCAACACCGCCTATAGCTCGCTAAGCGAAGATGTTCAGCCATATACCGAGGCACCGCGTTCTTTTATGAATGCCAACAACTTCCGCTATTATAACTTCGACTACGTTGAAACGATCCAAAAAGACACAAGCAATCTAATGGTTATTTCGTTTTCACCTAAACGATCCAGCAAGCGGGCGCTTATCGAAGGAAAACTATATATTGAGGAAGCAACCCTGGCCATTGTTATGTGCGAATGGCGTTTAACACCCGCCGGTGTACGCTATATTAACCGACACGGTAAAGGAGGGATTGGCTATACTATTATGTCGGCGGTATTACGGGCATCGATGGATTTTAGGGGGATAAAAACGGTCATCAACTATAAAAAACACGGAGATAAATGGTATTTATCAGCTATCAACCGCTATTGGGACGTATTAATAGACAGTCGTAAGCGTAACATGAAAGCCATTCCCTGGAAGGGGCACTTCAGCATGTTAGTGACTGATATCAATACAAAAGACGTAAAACCTTTCACCAACGGTGTTATCAGTCCGGCGTCCTCACTTAATAATGAAATCCGCAGAACGGCCAATCGAGCTTCATGGGAAGATGCTACGATCCTATCACAGAAAGTATTCGACACGTTAAAAAATACCGAAACTAATTCTGCAAAGCATGATGACCATAAGCCCGACTCGGATATCATCCATATTTCAAACAGAGCCAATGGCTTTACCTATGCAGATACCCTACGTGGTATGCTCAGTGCCCCAAGAACCTGCTATGATGTAACTTTTTATCATCTTGATGTAGATGTCGACTTAGCATCACGTGCCATTAAGGGTAATAACAAAATAAAATTCAAGGTGGTGACCCCATTTAAACGTATGCAGGTAGATTTATACGCCAACATGCCTATTGATAAAATACTTTTTAAGGAGCAATCCCTGCCCTATGAGCGTGTCCATAATGCCGTCTTTATCGATTTCCCTGAAGTTCAACAAGAAGGCACCCTACAAGAACTCAGTATCTTTTACAAGGGCACGCCACAAGTACCAGATCTTAAGTTACCGATGTACGGCGGATTTTTGTGGGACAAGGATGCGTTAGGAAATCCGTGGGTACAAATGGTTTGTCAGGGATCAGGAGCGAGCCTTTTGTGGGACAAGGATGCGTTAGGAAATCCGTGGGTACAAATGGTTTGTCAGGGATCAGGAGCGAGCCTTTGGTGGCCTAATAAAGATCACCAGTCGGACGAGCCCGACAGCATGCGCATCTGGATTACCGTACCACAGGAATATACCGAAATATCAAACGGCGTACTGGCACACAAGACACCCCTTGCCAACCAGAAAATGCGCTTTGAATGGAAAATAACCTATCCCATCAATAACTACAATGTAAGTTTTTGTATCGGAAAATATGCTCATTTCGATGATCATTATATTGACAACAATAATGACACCTTAAAACTGAATTATTACGTAATGCCCTATCATCTCCAACTGGGAAAACAGTTATTTCAGCAAGTAAAACCAATGTTGAAGATTTATGAAAAATATTTCGGTAAATATCCCTTTCCTCGAGACGGTTTTACCCTATTGGAAAGTCCCTACCCGATGGAACATCAAAGCGGCGTTTGTATCGGAAAAGCGATAGTAGACAGCTCAAGCCTGATAATACCTCGGGTTATGTGGCATGAGGTAGCGCACGAGTGGTGGGGTAATGCCGTCACCAGCAAGGACATTGCAGATATGTGGATTCATGAGGCATTTGCTACCTATGCAGAATCGTTAATGGTGGAAGAAAGTTATGGCAAAGCTGCTGCCATTGAGTATATCAATAACCAGCGAAACGAGGTGCTGAACCATGAACCAGTCATCGGCGTATACGATGTAAACCATATCCACTACAATATTGAAGACATGTACACCAAAGGCAGTTTATTGCTACACACATTTCGCAGTGTATTGAATGATGACGAACGTTGGTTTAGTTTACTGAAAAACATCCAAGCGCACTTCCGTTACCAAACAATTACATCCGATGAGCTGATTGATTATATCTGTCGGCAAACCGGTCGAAATTACAGACCTATTTTCGACCAATACTTAAGATACACGGGAATTCCGACCTTACAATATAGCCTACTGGAAAATAACAATAATCTAACAGTCCGTTATCGCTGGCAAGCGGATCATCCCAACTTTGATATGCCGATAAAGATTAGTGTAGCTGAAAACCAATTTGATACCATCTATCCTAGTAGCGAATGGAAAACGGTAACCTTAAAGAATATGAACGAGGATAACTTTGAAGTAGATGAAGAGGGTTTCTACATTAAGTCAGCGCAAATTGAATAAACAACGAGTCTAATAATTTTATGATGGGATGATAACCGATATCTTTTCTAAAAACTTTTCAACAAAAAAAGTCTTCAACCGGGGAGATTGAAGACTTTTAACTAACCAATTATAAACCTAAATTATGATGATACAAAGATAGTGTACATATTACACTTTGACAAGTTTTCTTACATTTTTTTTTCTAGTGTGAGATAAGCATGACATTAGGTGAGTACTACAAGCCCATAATTCCGGAGTGGTTAAGGCCTGATGGCCTTATTTAGCAAAATACGTGGTTTTCGCACAAAGTCGTTAAAATTACCCGCAGCCTTATGGCCTTTGTGCGGGGTGTAGTAATGGTTTGGTTTATCAGCTTCCCAAGCATTTCGCCAAAATAATATCCAGGAAACATTGTAATCTTTTAAGAGCGGATAAACAATATCTGTAAAATAGGCTGTATCCTTAACGCTTTCCAAGCCCGTTTCACCAATAATTGGAATTTTATGATGAGCTTCTGCATAAGCCGTAATAATACGGAGATTTAATCGCATTTCTGCCCGATAACGGTTGATAGCGGTCGAATCAATTCCCGTTAAATAACAATCATAGCCAATTATATCCACATAATCATCACCCGGATAACGTTCAAAAAATTCTTCTTTTGACTTTACCGTTGCCGGAGAATAGGCATATAAGAGATTGTGTACATTCTTTTTATATCTAAGGTAGTCTACCGTCATTCTCCATAATTTCTTGTATTCTTCGAGAGTGCATTGCTTATTACCCCACCAAAACCAGCCGCCTGTATGCTCGTGATACATCCTAAACACGACCGGAATAAGCTCATTATTGCTGTCCTTTAAGCTTAAAAAGAAATCAGCAAGCCGGTCGAGCCATGCAAGATAACCTTGATGATGGCGCCCCCCTTCCAGCACATTCGCCACTACAGTATCCTGCTTACAATCCCAAGCAGAACCTCCCGTAGCGATGTTGTTGCCGTGCCAACTAAGCGTGGCGATTCCCCCTCTAGCAAATGTTTCTTTTATATATTGCCGCATATCAGAAAAATAGACCGAATCCAAATTACGCTCAGCACCCAGCTCTAGGTTGCCCAATTCCCAACCAATCACTGCCGGGTAATCGCCAGCCAAATCTTTAACGTCTGATCTGCCAGGCTCTTTATACCATGAATGGCCATATGCCAAATCATCCTGATGACCAAGCATAACGCCCTTTGCTTTCCATTGAAATAAATTATTGTACAACGATATCGTTGCTAGATTTGCCTGTTTATCTATCGGTTTATAAGTTATTTGACTGCCCTCTTGTAAACCAAAAAAGCAGGTAAAAAGCGTTAAAAAATATAAGTTTCCCATATTGTAAGAGCTGAAAAATTTATTCAAAAGAGAAGTGGCTGATCATCTCAAAGCACATGCGCCCATTGTGATAAGGACATTTCCAAAAGCCAGCTTTATCGTCGATCCTGTTGGGTCGCCCGTTGTCATCCACACTCCAAAACCACTCACCCGCCACATTATCGACTAAATAGCTTTGAATGTACGCCCACAGGTTGCTAGCAAGGTTAAGATACATCTTATCATCAGTAAGCTCATAGCTATACATAAAACCCACCACCGCTTCTGCTTGCACCCACCAATGCCTATCCATATCGATGCCATCCGGTTTTTTTTCGTAAATCATACTGCCATCCTGTTGAATACCATCTGTGGCCGCCCTGGCGATGTTAACCGCTAACATGTGAATCTGCCCTTTCAGGGCAGGCTCATTCAATTCCGCTGTCGCTTTAAGCAACAGCCAAGCACTTTCGATGTCGTGCCCATAAGAAATGTCTGTCGATTTCACCCCCCACGCCTCGTTAAAAAACAAGTTTAGGTGATAAGAAGCCGGATCAACAATCTTTTCTCGGAAAATAATAATCAGCTCGCGCAAAGCGCCTTTGAGCCGTTTATCTTTCCATACGCGGTAAAGATTAGTATAAGGTTCCAAAATATGCAAGTGCGTATTCATTGACTTTTTCTCGTTGGCATCTTTTGCGCTCAGCCGCATATCAGCCAAAGGCTTCCAATCTTGCGTAAAGGCTTCAAAATAACCGCCGTGATGCGTGTCTTTATGCTTTTCCAGTAAATGAAAAAGATTGATAGCCAATTCAAGGGCCTTTGCATTGGAAGTAGCGAGGTAAAATTCCGTAAGCCCATAGATGGCAAAACCTTGTGCATAAATCTGCTTTTTCGCGTTTATAACATCACCTTTCGAGTCCAACTCCCAATACAAACCACCATGGGTTTTATCAATAAAGTAATTCATTATATAATGAAAGGCCCGCTCTGCAACCTGTAAATAAGTCGGACTGCCAAATGTTCGATAGGCCGCTGAAAAGGTCCATAAAATCCGACAATTCAATACCGCTCCCTTATTGGCATCCGGATGCAATTGATTTCTCCCATCAATTTGACCATAAAAACCGCCATACTTATGGTCTACCATATGCTCGCTCCAAAAAGCGAGAATCCGTTTAGCTTCTTCTTTGAACCCTTCCATGCGTTTTATTGATTTCGTTTGACTTCTAATTCGGCCGTAATCTGCAGCAGTTTGTCTTTCGTGAGTGGATAGCGGTATACAAAAAAAATAGATAGAAAAGCCCCTGCAGCAGGTAGAAAGCTTAAAAACATTTTTATTCCATCGATGGTTTCTGCATTTTGTACCTTATTCGCTTGAAAGCCAAAATAAGTGAGCAGCCAGCCTGTTAAAGCACTCCCTATGGCCCAACCAATCTTCTGGCTCATCGAAGAAGAACTGAAAATCAATCCTGTTGCCCGGTGACCCGTTTTCCATTCAGAATAATCAGCGCAGTCGGCATACATCGACCACAACAAAGGGAATACACATCCGGCACAAATACTTATCATAATTTGTAAGAAAAAGATAAGGAATAAGTCGCCCCTATCTATCCAAAAAAACAAGATACTCAGCACGGTCGCTATAGCCATAACCAACATATAAGTGTTTTTTTTTCCTATTCGATTACTTAGCGGAGCCGCAAGTATCACTCCCACTATATTAGATAATTGCCCTAGAGCCAAATACAAGCCGCTTAGTATAAAAGGAATATTAAAAACATGAACCGCGCCAAGCTGCTCTTCATTCACGTAATATTTGAAATAATACACAGTGGCACCGTCTCGTATTGAATTAAAAATCAAGGCACAGATCCCCGCCCCCAACAAAATCCACCAAGGTCTATTTTTAATTAAATCGCTCAGGTCTTTTTTTAGCGATGATTGATGCTCCCCTACTGGTTTAACACGTTCTCTGGTCAGTTTAAAACATCCAAAAAAGAGTAGCGCGCTCAGTGAACCAATCACGGCAACGGTAGCCGTCCAAGCATACTGCTGATCAACAAGCAGTTTACTATTCTCACTAAAATAATTAACCAACGGAATAAAAAGTAGCAAGGCTAGAAAGCTACCCAAATAGGCGAAAGCCATGCGATAAGTAGATAAAATATTCCGATCAGCCGGATAAGGGCTCATTACGCCTAGGAGAGATGCATAAGGCACATTAATGGCCGAATATATCATCATCATCAAGGAGTAAGTAACATAAGCATAAATAAGTTTGCCCTGCAAGTCTAGCGGAGGTGTATAAAAAGTAAATACACCAATGATTGCGATAGGGATAGCTAAAAAAAGCAGATAAGGCCTAAACTTCCCCCATCGTGTCTGCGTTCTATCTGCCACGACGCCAACAATCGGATCAAAAAAGGAGTCCCATATGCGGGTAATCAGAAACATAGTGCCCACCGCTGCCGCCTCCAATCCAAAAACATCCGTATAAAAGATCAAGAGATAAGAGCCGAATAATTTCCAAAACATGGAAGATGCAGCATCTCCCAAGCCATAACCAATACACTCTTTTAGGTTTATAATTGATTTTCTGTTCATAATTTAGCCATCTTTCAACAGCGATTTATTTCTATCGATAATCGTGTTCAACGTTTCTACAGATGCTGCCGACCGGTATCCATCCGGTACCGTATTGATACAATAATCCAATAAGCGATCAATCGAACTGGTTGCCACATGCATGCGCGTGTCACTTGAGGCATAATAAATATACACGGTTCCATCTGGGTCGGCTATCCATCCATTGGCAAAAAGCACATTAGACACGTCACCAATCCGTTCCTCATCTTGGGGAGCCAATAAATATCCGGCAGGTTCTGCGGTTAATTTATAAGGTTCGTTTAAATCGGTTAAATATACATAAAGTACATAACGTAAACCAGCGGCACAGCTCCGAACACCGTGGGCAAGATGAAGCCATCCCTTATCCGTTTTGAGCGGATGTGGCCCTTCTCCATTCTTAAGCTCTTTAATGGTATGATACTGGCGAGCATTGATAATCATTTCATTCTTCGCCTCGGCCTGTATCATATCGGGCACTAAGGTCCAACCAATGCCGCCGCCATTACCTGCATCTATAAAGCTATCTTGCGGCCGCGTATATAAAGCATATTTTCCATCCACAAATTCGGGGTGCAACACCACATTACGTTGCTGACTTTCAGCCTTTAAATCGGGCAAACGCTCCCAGTTTTTAAAATCCTTTGTACGGGCAATCCCGGTAGATGCAATAGCCGATGAAAGATCGCCCGGCTTTGCTTCGGGATCCTTCCGTTCGGTGCAGAAGATGCCATACACCCAACCGTCTTCATGCGCTGTAAGTCGCATATCATATACATTTGTATCAGGTGTATCGGTTTCCGGCAAACGAATCGGATATTCCCAGAACCTGAAATTATCTACGCCATTCGGGCTTTCGGCAACCGCAAAAAAAGATTTGCGGTCGTTCCCCTCCACGCGTGCCACCAATAAGTATTTATCCTTCCATTTAATCGCTCCTGCATTGAAAATACCGTTAATACCAAACCTTTCCATAAAATATGGATTCGTTTCGGGCGACAAATCATATCGCCAGTATACCGGTGTATGGGCAGCCGTCAGAATAGGATATTTATAGCGCTCATAGATTCCATTACCGGGACAAATAAGTTCGTTTTTCCGTGTAATCAGCTTTTCATAGGCTTCCTCAATCTCTTTTATTCGATCGTCAAATCGCTGGTTCATCATAATGCTCTTTAGAAATGTTTTCTTGTTTTGGTTTATCGGTCACAATACTAGCTGATATCCCTAGCTTATTTCAATATTATTTTTGCAATTTATAATACAATTAAAACCATAGCAACCGAATAGTTGACATATCCATTTTTATGCGCTCACAAAATAAACAGCATTTGAACACACTTAAGACCCATTAATTCATAAAGTACGGATTGCCATTAATGAAAAAGGGAATGTTAAATAAGTGTCGGTTCTTGCTAACATTATACATGTAGCGGGGCAAGCAAAGCATTACATTTGCTATCAGAATTATAAGCAATTATCCTTTTATCCTAATCTTAAATCTAAATGAAATCCAAAATTTACAAAAAGAGGGGGCGAGCTTCGCTATGCTTTGCTTTAAAGTGGACGATGACGTCCCTAGCACTATTCGCAATTGCTCCCGATTCACACGCAGGCAAACGATTAATACTGCCTGGCGAATCCGCAATAAGCGTACAAAGAACAATTAACGGCAGAGTTACCAACGGCAAGAGTGAACCCCTGCCCGGCGTTAGCGTAAAAGAGTCAGGTTCTACCAGAGGAACCACCACCGACAGCAATGGTAGGTACAGCATGCAGGTGGGCGATGCCAATGCTACCTTAATCTTTTCTTATGTCGGCTACCTTAGCCAAAGTGTCAGCATTGGTAGTCAGGTTACCCTGGATGTCACCTTGGAAGACGCCGTTAACAGCTTGGATGAACTCGTTATCATCGGCTATGGTACCCAAAAGAAGAAGCTAACAACCGGTGCTTCTGTACAAGTAAAGGGCGAAGACATACAAAAACTGAGTACCACTAGTGTGATGGGTGCCCTGCAGAGCCAATCGCCCGGGGTTCAGATCACGCAGGGCTCCGGGATGCCGGGAGAAGGTTTCAAAGTAACCGTACGTGGTTTAGGAACCATCGGTGACTCCTCCCCACTTTACGTTATCGACGGTATTCCCGGAGGTGATATCAACACGCTCAATCCGTCGGATATCGAGTCGGTCGACATTCTAAAGGATGCCGCCTCCGCAGCAATTTATGGTTCACGAGCAGCCAACGGCGTTGTACTCGTTACCACCAAGCAGGGTAAAGCCGGAAAATTAGCCCTGAGCTACGACGCTTTTGCAGGCTGGCAGAATCCCTATAAAATACCCTCGCTGCTGAATGCGCAAGAATATATGACCATTCTGAATGAAATTCGTTTTAATGAAGGACAGGCTCCTTACGATTGGGCGAACCTCATACCTAAGCAATATGAGCAAATTACAAACGGTACCTGGAATGGCACTAACTGGCTGAAAGAAATTCGAAATGAGAATGCCTTAACCCAGAATCATGCCATTAACCTGAACGGAGGTAACGAGCAATCCCGGTTTACCCTGGGCTATTCATTCTCCAACCAAGACGGTATTTTCGGAAAACCAGTTCAGCCAAATTTCACGAGGCATAACTTCCGGATCAATTCTGAACATATCTTATTAAAGAACGATCGCTTTAATGTGATCACCTTGGGTGAAAACCTCACCTATTCCTACAATAAGAAAACCGGTATTGGTATCGGTAATATTTACTGGAATGATATTCACAACATGTTAATAGGAAATCCACTGATGCCAGTTTACAACGATGCAGGAGAATATTACGACCAAGCTAGTAAAACGGCTGATGGCTGGGTATTAGACGGCGCAACCGCCAACCCTATAGCCGATATGGTATACAGACGCGGCCAGAATATTAGCAATAACCATTCGCTCTTTGCCAATGCCTCATTGGAGATACAACCGATCGAAAACTTACGCTTTAAAAGTACCTTCGGTTACAAGATGACTGCTTCTTCTTACCGTCAATACACGCCAGTCTTTACCTTGTCTACAACCAATGCCAACCCACAAGATGATGTGCAACAAAGTCAGGGAAGCGGTAATAGCCTGACCTTCCAGAATACCCTTTCTTACTTATGGAAACTTGGCGACAAGCATAACTTCGATGCAGTTCTAGGGCAATCCATTGAAAAATGGGGCATGGGTTCAGATTTAAGCGCCACCAATTCAAACTCCATATTTCCGGGATCATGGAAAAATGCCTGGATTACCAACACCAAAGGCGTTGCAGAAGGTGTTACAATTTTATCCGGTTCACCTTGGCCTGAAGGTTCCCTGGCGTCCTTTTTCGGCCGCTTAAACTATAATTACAATGAAACCTATATGGCTACCCTCATTCTACGGGCGGATGGATCATCCAACTTTGCTCCGGGTAACCGTTGGGGATATTTCCCTTCGGTAGCAGCCGGTTGGGTGGTGAGCAACGAATCATTTATGCAGGGCAGCAAAGACTGGTTAGATTTTTTTAAACTAAGGGCCAGCTGGGGGCAAAATGGTAATCAAAATATTGCTGGCTGGCAATACCTGGCAACCGTTGCCTTTGACACCCAAAACGGTTATTATTTTGGCAACAATAAAGGGGCTTTGCAAACTGGTGGCTATCCAAACATCCTACCAAATCCAGACATTACTTGGGAAACGTCTGAACAACTCAATATAGGTTTCGACGCTCGGTTTGCCAATGGCCGCCTGGGTTGGACCTTCGATTGGTATAAAAAAACCACTAAAGACTGGTTGGTGGCAGCACCAACTTTAGCTATCTACGGCACGAATGCACCATTTATTAATGGTGGAGATGTGGAGAATCGCGGTGTTGAACTAGGCTTAACCTGGAACGAAACCATCAACGACTTTCGATATGGCATTAGCTTAAATGGCGCATACAATAAAAACAAAGTGTTGCGAATAGCCAATGCCGAAGGCATTATCCATGGAGCAGAAAATGTGCTTAGCCAGGGCACAACCGAGATGTATCGTGCTCAAGTAGACTACCCTATCGGTTACTTCTATGGTTATCAAACCGCCGGTATTTTTCAGAATATCCAGCAAATTGAAGACTACAGAAACCAAGGCTTAGGTGTGTTGTCAACCGCGCAGCCGGGTGATGTAATTTTCGTCGACAACAATCGCGACGGCGCAATTACAAATGCAGATAAAACCATGATCGGTAATCCGCACCCCGACTTCACGGGTGGCTTAAATCTTACCGTTGGCTATAAAGGTTTTGACCTTTCTATCACAGCTACTGGAGCCTTTGGCCATCAAATTGCCAAATCGTATCGTTCCTTTGCCGATAGCCCCTTGCAAAACTACACCACCGAAGTATTTGAGCGTTGGCATGGAGAAGGCACCTCTAACAGGTACCCCCGTTTAACCATGGGCAGTCACACCAATAGCCAGTACATTTCAGATATCTACATAGAAGATGGCGATTATGTAAAAATTCAAAACATCACTTTCGGTTACGACTTAAAGTCGTGGTTCCCGAAGATGCCTTTTGGCCAAGCCAGACTTTATTTTACAGCGCAAAACCTATACACCTTTACAGGATATTCGGGTATGGATCCAGAGATTGGTTACGGCTATGATCAGTCGTGGGTCTCCGGTATCGACCTCGGTTTTTACCCAAGCCCACGAACCTACCTGATTGGTTTAAACCTAAAATTCTAACAGAACGATCATGAAAAAACTATTATATACAGCAGCCGTAATGCTTTCACTAACAAGCTGCGAGAAATTTTTGGATTCAGAAGATTATACCAAGAAAAATACGGGCAACTTTCCGAAAACCGTAGCAGACGCAAATCAAATGATTACCGGCATTTACTCTACCTTAAGTCAGGCGATCTCCAACTCGCAAAACACGTCATTTTATATGGCAGAATTGGCTTCCGATGACCGCTTTGGCGGCGGTGGGGAGAACGATAAGGATATGCAGGGGTTGGATCATTTAATGAATACCAAACCCAGTCGCTTTGAAACTTATTGGACCGCCCGTTACCAGGGGATTTATAGAGCAAACACAGCACTTGCCAATTTTGACAATATCGAAGGGTGGGAAAGCGAAGCGCAGAAGAATCAACTAAAAGGAGAAGCCTATTTTCTACGGGCCCTATTCTATTTTGAATTATCACAGCTATTTGGTGAAGTTCCGCTCGTAATCAGCGTAGAAGCACAGAATCTGCCGAAAGCGCCAGCAGATGAAACGTATGCACAAATCGCATCCGATCTACAGGAGGCTATAAACCTGATGCCCGGTAGCGCTTACAGCAGTACCAGCGCTGGCCATGCCACCAAATGGGCGGCAGAAGCGTTAATGGCCCGTGTGTTCCTCTTCTATACCGGTTATTATCAAAAAACGTCATTGCCGGTGGCTGGTGGCGGTGCAATTGAAAAAAACCAAGTGATAAGCTGGTTGGAAGATTGTATCAGTAACAGTGGGCATGATCTGGTGAGCGACTTTCGCAATCTCTGGCCCTATACCAATGAATTCACCGCTGCCGATTATGACTATGTAAAAGACAACAACCTCAAATGGGAAGGCGACGGTAATAAGGAGACAGTCTTTGCCGTGAAGTTTGGTATTTCGGTAGATTGGGGCGACAATTATCAATTGGGCTACTCTAACCAATATGTATTGCATTTTGGCCTTCGTTCTAATAACGGCGGTGAAGCTACCTTTCCTTTCGGTCCCGGATGGGGTGCAGGCCCCGTAAACACAAGTTTATGGAATGAATGGCGACAAGCCGAACCCACTGATATCCGTCGCACCGGCTCCATCCTAAATGTAGAAACAGATGTAGAGAATTATATATACGGTGCCGATGCGCAAATGGAAGAAACCGGTTTCTGGCAGAAAAAATACATTCCTATACGCGCATACAAAGATGGCACCCTAATCAATTCGTATGCAGTATTAAAAGACAATGCCATTGATGATATGCAAAGAAGCCATATGCAAGACCTCATACTTATCCGTTTTGCCGATGTGCTATTAATGCATGCCGAGCTAAAAGAAGATGCCACGAATCTAAATCGCGTGCGTGCACGTGCTCAATTAGCGGCAGTTCCCTATTCATTAACCGCGTTAAAAAGAGAACGACGTTGGGAACTGGCTTTCGAGGGGATACGCTATTTCGATTTGATGCGCTGGGGAGATGCTGCCAATGCTTTAGCGGCGCAAGAAGGTGTTGATATCAAAAACAAAGGGATAGACACCAAAATGCGCGCCTTTGGCGGTGGCTATCGGGCAAGATATGAAGCAACAGGTGGGTTTTGGCCATTGCCCGAATCCCAAATACAATTGTCGGAAGGTGTAATGACCCAAAATAAAGGTTGGGGCACAGCCGAGGCCGAATTCCCAGGATGGTAATCAAAAATCTAATATTATGAATCGTTTTATTATATATATAATCGTATTAATCACGAACCTCGCATTTATCGGATGCGACCCGATGGAAGATCGGCTGGATATAGGAGGCGCAATTAACGCCGAACAGCTTGATATAACGGCAACACCTCTAGTCATTGATGGAAAAAACACCAACAAAGTGGTATTGGACAATAAAAGTCCGGTATTATCGTCTTGGGATTTCGGTGTTGGAACATCAGCAAAGAAAACAGACACTGTGTTGCTCGTAGTAACAGGGCAAAACGAAATTACATTCACCGGTAGAAACCCCGATGGCACGGAGATCTCGAAAACACTATCCGTAAATGTGGATGAACTATACTTTGAAGTACCTTTAGAATGGAGCTATCTAACAGGTGGCACTGAAAAAGAATGGACCTGGGATGATACACAGCCAGCCGTATGGGGTAATGGAGGTTACATGACCAATTCAGCGCCCGCATGGTGGACGCTTAAGATAGCCGACATTGACGATCAAGCGGCAAACGAAGGTGCTGGTGCGAAAATGACTTTTTCGCTTAAAGGCGCCAAGTTCACCAAAGAAAAATCGGACGGTTCTACCGAGACTGGAAAATTCACGTTTGATATGACGAAAAAGATAACCTTAGATGACGGCACGGTTTGGGCAAAAGGCAAACTAACACTCAGTGGCGCTACCGTTCTTTGCGGCAAATCGCCTAATGAGGATGGCGCTCCTGTTTATGTGTATGACATCTTGTTGCTAAACGATGGAAGCATGGTGCTCAGCTATCCGGAACCCGGAGCTGGCTCAGGCGGAACAGGTTGGTTCTGGATGTTTAAAGCAAGTAATTAAGGGCTAAGGACGTTATGAAATTTCAATAAATAGGAGGTGTAGTACCACCTCCTATTTATCAAACCAGCACCTTCTTTTTCAGATAGTTATCTCTAAATTCAGAAGGAGCATATTTTTTACTTTTCTTAAAAAGTCTGTTAAAGTTTGAAATATTATTAAAACCACAGTCATAGCAGATTTCAGCTACCGTCATTCGTGATTCAATCAATAAGCGGGTGGCATGGCCCAATCGAATGTCAATAATATAATCGGTAAGAGACCGGCCTGTTCGTAATTTAAAAAAACGACTAAAGGCAACGGGCGACATCCCTGTTAAATCTGCCATTTGGTTCAGACGAATATCCTTCTTATAGTTATCAAATATATACTGTTGAACCTTTTTTATCCTACGACTGTTGTTGTCAACCGTTACATGAGCAAATGAGGTGCTAGATAAACTTTTGGCTACATCCGTAAAACCCGATAACTCGTGTAATATCGTCAGAAATTTCATTACGGTATAAAAGCCTTGCTCGCCATGAGCAATCGTATCCAACAAATGATATACCTTCATAATAGCCTTCAAGGGATATGAAATGCCATTCTGAGCTTTTTCCAACATAGCTTTAATGCTATTAAATTGATTTTTATGAAGAAAGTTGTTGAAAAACAAATCAGGTGAAAACTGTACGGTAATCTCCCGTACATTTGTCAGCTTACAATTGTTCTGAAGCCAAGCATGTTCCAGATCTTTGCCCGTAATAAGCACCAGGTCGTAATCACCGATGGTTTCTATTGAATCGCCCACAATCCGTTTCACCCCTGCCGCACGTTCGATGAAATTTAATTCGTATTCCTCGTGGCTATGTATAGGGTAAGTGAACTCACTTTTCACACGATCGGCAATGTACAGGCAATCTTTAGGTGAAAGCGGTGTTATCTCGCGTAATATTGAAGACATAGATATAGGTTTCGAGCTAAATTAACTATAAAGTTCGAATACAGCAATACTAAACCATTGCTTTTCACAACAAAGAGAACCCCATGCCTAATTAACACCTGCCCAAGCCCTAAGTTCTTAAATTGTATGCATGAAGTATGATCTTGACAGTGCGTTCATTAAATTATTAGAAAGAGATGAAAATGCTGTAAATTTACTAAACAAAAAAAGTCTTCAACCGGGGAGATTGAAGACTTTTAACTAACCAATTATAAACCTAAATTATGATGACACAAAGATAGTGTACAAATTACACTTTGACAAGTTTTCTTACATTTTTTTTCTACTATGAGATAAGCATGACATTAGGTTGATACAAGTTTGAGTTGCGAGTTGTCAGTTGCGAGTTGTGAGTGACGGAAGCATTGCGCGATAAATGACACGCTTGTACGACCCATGGATCAAATAAATAATAGTCCGATAGGAAAGTCTGTTCATAACAAAAAAAATCGGCCTCAAAATGTTCGGGCAGTAAAGGCTAAGTAACTGTACAGCCGCTCGAAGAACATTTTAAGCCGAGAGCTTTCTTTGCTACTTTCTTTCGCGGAGAAAGAAAGTAGGTTAAAAAACCAATTCATACCTAACAGACCTGCCGGCACCAATTTGATTCAAGATCCCTATAGCGTGCAAGTGTTGTAAATCTCGGGTGGCAGTTGCTTTAGAAGTTTTAGCTATCGCCATGAACTTTTTAGCTGTCATCCCGCCTTCAAAGCCCTCCAATCCATTTTCGAGCATTCGTTTAATCACCTTTAATTCCCGCTCATTAAGGAGGGCAGTAAACCGATCAAAAAATTTGGCCTTTTTTACGGTGAACTCCACCAACTCTCTTGCATTTCGTTGTGCTTCTACTATAACCTCGGTAAAATAATGAATCCATGCTGTTAAATCTAAGCCCGACTGCGCCTGTTTTAGTGCCTCGTAATATTGCTTTTTGTCTTTTTCAATGGTTTTGGATATAGACAGCAAAACAGGGCTCTGAAGTGTATTGGAGAGTGTATATTCAGCCAAAGCTCTTCCAACACGTCCATTTCCGTCTTCAAAGGGATGGATAGACTCAAAATAAACATGGGCAACTGCGGCCTTTAATAAAGCCTGCATAATGTTGTCTTTTACGTCAAAACGATCGTGATGAAACCAGTCTATAAACTGCTCCATCTCTTTGGGCATTTGAGAAGATGGGGGTGCCTCGTAATGGATAATCTCTTTGCCATATGCGCCCGAGACAACCTGCATTGGCTCTTCACCCCTACGCCATTCACCTCCACTAATTTTTGGAAAACCCTCCACTAAAAGCCGATGCCAACGCTGTATCATATTGAGTGACAATTTGTCCGCAGCATCTGTTCTAACAGTGGTCATCAATTTAGCTATCCCAGTAACTCGCTTATCGCGAACAGGGGTGTCATCATCTAATCCTAAATTTCTCTTGATAGAAGACATGACATCTTCACGGCTCATATACTCCCCTTCAATTTCAGATGTTTTGATAGCTTCTGCTATAAGAACTTCTACCAGGGCCTCTTGCTTCAACTCATCATTCAAGCCCGTTATCAGGCCGCCTATCAATCCAAGCTCCCTTGCAAATACGATGCTAGTAGCGGATAGATCTGCTATCGAATAAGTGAAATTGGGCCAATCTTTATATTGCCAGTTGTACATAATGAGCCGATTAGTATAATTAATCGGCTCAAATATAACATTTTTTTGAGCCGATTAAAAGAAATAATCGGCTCATGTTCCCAATAAAGCGGCTTAAGTACACCAATCAAAAACAATCCTATTTTCTTCATATAATTTCTACTTTCAGCGATTCCGTCGGTTTTAAAACAAGAGTAGTTTTCAAGCGAATCAACATCTTATTGTTTAACTGCTCCGCCTTTAATGCGATTTTTTTACCGTTGTGGTGAACAATAACTTGCCTTTCCTCGCCAGCATTCAACAGTTCAAAGGATAAGGACGAAAGCGTTAATTCTCCATAAGCTAAGCTAATTGTATGACGTTGTTGCCCGTTGTTTTTTTGCTGTGAATAGGTGCCCCAACCCTCCGCAGCGGTAAAGGCAGCACGAAAATCCTCCGGTTTAACCTTAGGGGCAAAACCGATATGCCCTTTCGGGCCATGATATTCATAACCACATGCGCTGATAAAAGTACCGTAACTAGCCATCGCCCGCGCGTAGTGGTCACTGCATTCTATCTCATTAAACGGATTTCTTTTAGCGGCATGGTAACGATCATGTATTACCCGCGTCAGTATCAAACTTTCGTCTATCATCCCTTCAGCCATCATATGGGCCGCTACCTGATGTTCAAAACCGCTCATACATTCGTGGAAATAGCCCAATTGCCAAGTTACATTCTCTCCATAAGGTTTCGGTTCATTCTTCGGGTTCGTATTCATCACCATCCCACCCTCACCTGCAAGAGCATAAGGCCTTCCACCAACATGCGTTTTGATATAGGGGCCTACATCCATGGCAAAATTGTATTTCCACAACGCTTTTAAAGCCGAAAGCGTTTTATCCCGATCCAATACCCGTGGCAGTCCCACCTGAAAAGCCCAGCTTTGTCCATATACCTGATCAATGTGGCACGTATTATAAGAGCCTAGCTTCTTTCTACCCTGCACTGAATCTGGCCGATGAATAAAGTATTCCCCGTTATAAAGCTGCTCTTCCATGTTTTTACGACCTTTTGTCACATATTCCGAACAAACTTTAGCGAAAGCTTTATCTCCTACCTCATTCGCCATCTCCTCCGCTGCGCGGGCCGCAGCAACACAAAGCCCTACAATCCAAGCAATTTCACCCTCCCATACGGCATCCAAGGTATTTTCCATCGGTGTATCAATCATACCATCCCCATTTTTATCCTGTGCCAACATAAATTGCACGGCCTTTTTTATACCGAACCAATTGGTTTTTAAGAACTGGTCATCACTACTCATCTGATGTTCCCGGTAAAAACGCAAAATCGTACCGGCCTGCCCGTCGATCGCTGGATGGGTTTGATTTTCTCCACGAAAAAGGATCACACCGCTATCTTGCTTAAAGCCTACACCCAGATCCACCCGCTGCCGAAGATCACGTTCCAATTCCGGAAATATACGAGCAACTGCCTGCGCATACTGCCAAACATGGGTACAAGTGCCCGGGCAGGCTCCTACACCTTCCCACCCCCAAAAACGGCCACTTGCAAAACGATAGGTATTCGCCGTTGCCAAGGTACCGATATTCACAAAGGTACGGTCCAAAAACCAATGCGGTAAAGAACTGTCATTCCAGGTCTGCTGCCACAGTTCCGTATGGGTGGTTAGATAATCCCACTTCGATGCGATGTATTGGTTTACCTCCCATGCATCTTTAAATTTCGTTGCATACCAATAACCCGCCTGCGCATCCTTTACCAACTCCTTCAATTTCGGATGCAGATTATTAAAATGCCAGGAAATGGAATAATCCGCTTTAAAGCTCTTTCCAGCTTCAATAGCACTGCCCAATAAGATCGCTCCTACTAACTTCTCTCCTGCATCTTTTTCTATTTGTGCAGCGCCTTGTTCAAGCTTGTTAAAACTTTCACTGCTGACCGGCCACGGTGAAAAATCGGCAATACAATAGGCGTCCTGTGTATGGCAAGCTAAACACATCGTACCCGCATCCTGTGCAGAGGCAAGAGCCTTGTCCGTACTGCTAAAATCAAATAACAAAGCCTTTCCCCTCTCCAGATCATTCACCTTACTTCGCTTCTTTCCCTTGCCTTTTTCGGCAGTAAACCTATTCGCTCCGTTTTCCATCCATCCAACAATGGACATTTCCAGATCCTCATTCACTAGATTTTTGATTTCCAGACGCAGAATAGTGGCGGGTAAGGAAGAACTCTCAGTATCTAAAGGAATAAAAGGAGCATAAGCTGTGAATTGCACTTCCACAGGAAATTCCGACGTTTTATAGGTGATCAAGGATATTGGATAAGAAGGTTGAAAGATCACCTCCTCCCAATGATCGGCTTTCAATTCCTTTATAAAAGTTTCTCCCTTATAAATAACTTTAATAGCGAAACCCTGATCCAGCACTCTTTTATTCTCAGCAATAGCCGGTTCAACATAAGCAGATCCATCTCGCGATCGTATCTCACGCACCGAAGTGCCGTCATCCCAGCGCACCGTTTTCGGGTCAATCCCTTCATGACACGGCTCGATCGTTTGGTTATATATCTGCCAAAGCCATAAGCGCCCATCCCCACCGATATAGACGGTTCCGCTGTGCAGTCCGCCAACAGGCATACCGATATAATTCAGCTCGTTTCGACTTTTCAAATAGCTAATCGGCGTCCCTCGCACTCTTAGGCCCCGCAACCAGTTCGCATCGATATTTTTATCAACAGGGATGTTATGTTTCGGATAATCCTGGGCAAAAGTACTCGCTGCCCACGTGGGGAATCGAGTCGCTAGTAAACCGAATCCAATAAGTACTGATTGCTTTAAAAATCTTCGTCGCTGCATTTTATTATTCATCATAGTCCATCAACAATTAAATTTTGAAAATTCCTACCAGCCCGGATTCTGTATCACGTCTTGCAGACCTTCCTCATCCTGTATAAACTTTAAGCTATATCTGTACAAGGCGTCGAAACTATTATTATAAATTACCGTAAAGGCTGATTGGCTACCTCTGATGAAAGCGGGCCAGTGAGTGGCAATTAGATTATAAGTAGCTTGGTTCGTATTCATACAATGACATTATACCATCGCCCCTCATTACAAATTTCAGCAAAAAAAATTTCAATTATTAGGCAACTATTGGGTTACACATAGTTACTAAAGGGAATAAACATCTCATTCAACAATATTAGCATTGTTGGCAACTATATTCACTAATTTATGCAATCGATTGATCAGTGGAGGTTAAGATGTAGGCGGCACGCATGCATGACCGGCCTCATGGAATGAGCGTCAAAAGATTCAGAAAAGTGGAGGATAGAAAATCATGTGAAGAAGCGAAGCGTTGGCCATCGCGCTGAGCGGCTACACAGGATTGAGCGTTCAGACCTGAATCTTTAGCGAAAGCCATAAAGCCTTGATGTTTTGGTTCTTTCACATCCAAGGTAAAAGAACAACTAATTATCAAGAATAAAGAACAATTAACGCTAAGCATTCCTTCAGGTTTTGCAATGCCATTCTGTGCTCAAATAAAATCTATAGATTTTATAGATTAACAAAATATCCCTATATTTGGTCGGCGAATGGAATAAAGAAATAGGAAAAAACAATCTTCTTCTACTGATGATGATCGTACCTAGCCAGTGTAAAAGATTTCTTGCGTGACGTGGAAAATCTACTATATTTGTTTCTAAACCAAAATAAATCTCAATAATTTACATTTTATGCCTGAATATAGGTTGTACACCGACGAGCAGCTTTTTCATGAGGTTAGTGCAGGAGATCATCAGGCATATAAAGAATTATATGAACGGTATTGGGAGGTACTTTGGCTTTACGTTTCTGGAACCACCCATCCAGATGATGCGAAGGATATTATACAAGACGTTTTTATTTCTATCTGGCAAAAAAGAGAAAATTTACAGCTAAAACGCTCGTTCCGCGCCTACCTGTATAGAGCGACCCTGAATAAGATAATCGACCATTCATCTCGCGCAAAATATGCCCATCATTATATCGACACCCTTGCTAAAAACTATCAGGAAGGCCATAATACAATAGATGATCTCTTATTTGAAAAAGAGTTGATCCAACGCTTTGAAGCATGCCTTGAAAAAATGCCACCTAAAATGCGTACCATATTTCAGTTTAGCCGCGAGGACATGCTGAGCCACCAGGAAATTAGCGAACGCTTAGATATTTCACGTGATAATGTAAATAGACAGATCAAAAATGCGCTCATACGCTTAAAAAAATCCCTCTTATTACTTTTTTTATTTTTTTTCTTACCCTAAAGACTCATCCATCCGTCTTTGTAGAAAAGGGGAACCTAAACAATTATGCACCATGACGAAGGACGAACTAGCCGAGCTCCTCAAGCGCTATCAGCAGGGTATGTGTACAGCAGCAGAAAAGCGCTTGATAGAGCGTCTTCATCTATACAGCCATGATCCCAAAGCCGCACCAAGTGATGACCTTGTGAAAGACGAGATTTGGCAAAACATTGAAGCGCACACCACCGGGCAAAAAAGAAAAAACCATCGTCCTGTTTATAGTGCCGCTGCAGCCATCATGTTACTCATCGGCGTTTATTTCCTATATCATTACATGAGGCCTTCTCCCACCCCTTCTGCCAAGCAACATATGGTAGTAGACATACCTGCTGGCGGCAATAGAGCTACTTTGAAGCTAAGCAACGGAAAAAGAATAACATTAGACAGCCTAAATGCCGGCATCAAGATGCACGCCAGCGCAGTAAGTTACTTAAACGGAGTACCCGTTCCAGGTCAGCGTACAAACGATGATTTATCATTATCCACTTTTCATGAGCTCGAAACACCTAAAGGTGGTCAGTACCAGTTAATGCTAGCAGACGGCACCAAAGTATGGTTAAATGCGGCCTCATCCATTCGTTTTCCCAGTAGCTTTTCCAACGATCTAAGAGAAGTGACGATCAGCGGCGAAGTTTATTTTGAAATCGCCCAGGATAAAAACCGTCCATTCCGGGTTAAGACAAAAAATCAACACATACAAGTACTGGGCACAAGTTTCAATGTGCAAGCCTATCCGGATGAAGCCGTGGAGCATACCACCCTAGTTTCCGGAAAAATTAAAATAGAGCGAGAAGGGTTCTCAGAAATCATCTATCCCGGTCATCGCGCATCCATCGCCACTGAAGGTGTTACCATCAGCGAAGTAGACACAGACGAAACAACTGCTTGGAGATCAGGATTTATCTCTTTCAACGAACAAACTTTAGCAGACATTATGCAGCAAATCAGCCGTTGGTATAACGTTCGTATAAGCTATGAACAGGTCGATCCCTCCTTACGTTTCGGGGGCCGAGTATCTCGCTATGCTAACGTTTCTGAGGTTTTGCGGAGATTAGAATTAACGGAACAAGTTCGTTTTAAAATTGATGAAAGGAGGATTGTTGTGATGAAATACTAACCATAAAACCATTGGGAAATTAAAATCCGGAGGTTGAAGCCCTCCGGATATGTCCCGACTTTTACATTTAATTCATGTGGATCAACCTCCAGCGCTCAAACATGAAGGTTCTCCATCAGTCAAAACCTAGGCAAACTTAACGAACCTTGCCTGCTTATACAAATGTACACAAAGCAGGTAAGGTACGCGGTTATGCCGCAGAAATAATTATTGATGCTTATTCATTTAAAAAGCTATTACAATCATAGCATGAGGGCTTACCTCGTAAAAATATTGAAAATTATGAAATTAACGTGCCTGCTGTTGATGATTTTCATTTTCCAGTCGAACGCTGACACTTTGGCCCAGACCCTAACATTGAAAAAGGACAAAGCCACGCTAAGAGAAATTTTCAAAGATATTCAACACCAAACAGGTTACTCTGTTATTTACAATGTGCAATACATCAAAGATATACCACCTATTTCGGTTGCCTTTGATCAGGAGCCCCTGGCATCTGCTCTGCATAAAATACTGACAAACAGCGGTATTGGTTTTGTTATTGTCAATAAAGAAATTGTTATTAAAACCAAAAAACCTACGGCATCAGCAGTAAACAGTTTAGCGGTGCAGCCAAGCCTTAGTGGTGGCATCTACGACGGCGACGGGAAGCCCCTTGTAGGTGCCGCGGTTCAAGTTATCGGAACCCCGCAAGGCACCAGTACAGACCAGAACGGGCACTTCTTGCTCAAAAATGTTCCCAGTACAAGCACCTTGCGTATATCCCATATAGGGTATGAAAGCCTCGAAATAAAAGCCACGGCAGATTTAGGACATATCGTACTGAAGATGAGCGATGCCAAATTAGAAGAGGTAGTGGTAATCGGTTATGGCTCTCTGCGCAAAAGTGATGTTACCGGTTCCGTTGTCTCCCTCAGTCCGAAAGACCTGAACACCGTCAACAGCATTTCTGCAGATCAGCTATTGCAAGGACGCGCGCCCGGTGTCCAGATTACGCAAAGTAGCCATGCGCCCGGCGGCGGTAGTACCATCCGGATTCGAGGTATCGGCTCTATCAATGCCGGAAACGAACCCTTATATGTGATTGATGGTGTCCCGATAGACAACCGTGCAACGGCCAATAGTAAAGGGTCTAGCTCCTTTAGCGGTGATATGCCACCAGCCAATCCATTGAACATTGTCAATGCCGCCGATATTGCTTCGATCGAAATATTAAAAGATGCATCAGCAACAGCCATTTATGGCTCTAGAGGTGCTAATGGTGTTATTTTGATTACCACCAAAACAGGTGGCGGTGCTTTTATGGCCAATTTCAACAGCAACTATGGCCTCACCCAGATCGCCCGAAAAATGGATGTGCTTTCTACAAAAGATTATATTCAGGTAATGAATGACCTCGCCCGGGATCGTGGAGAAAAGCCAGTCTTTGATCAGGATTTTATAACATCGGTTGGCAAAGGAACAGATTGGCAAAAAGCCTTATTTAAAAATGGCCATAACGAAAACCATAATCTTTCCCTATCTGGCGGTGTAGGAAAATCAAACTATTATTCGTCATTAGGTTATACCAATCAGGTGGGGATCATCCCCAACACCAAATACCAGCGTTTACAGGGGCGTTTAAACTTTGAACATACCGTTAGCGATAAATTTAAATTCGGCTTTAACGTAAATACCTCCCAGGAAAACAACTATTCCGTTCCAGTCAACGGCTTTTCCATCAACCAGGATGCTGATGCTATTAATAGCGCACTCAATACACCGCCCATATTTCCCATTTATTATCCAGACGGCACTTTCTATCGGCCAGAGAGCGGCGAGCCCGTATCCGTTACCCTTGATAATCCGCTGGCTATTGTAGAAGGACAAAAGGCAACAGACCGTATTAATAGAACTTTAGCCAATTTTTTTGGCGAATACGAGCTCATTCCGGGTTTGAAAGCACGCTTAAATATTGGCTCTGATAGGTCGAACAAAAGGCGTGATTTATACCTCAGCCGCATCTCACAAGTTGGAAATGCCGTAGATGGGAGCGCATCCGTACAGTCAGGCGACCTGAACAATATCCTGGTAGAGGCATTATTAAAATATAACAGAACTATCCGCGAGAAGCATAGCCTAAACGTCCTTGCCGGCGCCACCGTACAACAATTTGATGAGCGCACCGTAGGGGTCGGTACGAAAGGTTTTGCTTCGGACGTCATTGGTAGCGACAACCTCGGTCTGGGCACTATTGAGTTCAATACCGCGGGCAGCTATTTTGGTCGCAGACGCCTGTTGTCGTACCTCGGCCGGGTAAATTATGGTTACCAAAACAAATACCTCTTCACCGGAACCATTCGTGCCGATGGATCATCCAATTTCGGCATCAACAACCGCTTTGGTATATTCCCTTCCTTCTCTGCTGCCTGGAACCTAAGCGAAGAAGATTTCTTAAAACAAGCACCTACCGTTTCCTCGCTAAAGCTGCGCGTGGGATGGGGCCAGATCGGGAATGACGATATCGGTATAGGCACCGGTTTAACAACCTACTCCGGCAGCGGCAATGTCGTGCTGGGGGGCGCCCTTCAAACCGCCATATCCCCCGCCCGCATCCCCAACCCCAATCTAAAATGGGAAACCAGTCAGCAAACCAACATAGGTTTAGACTTCGGCTTCTGGGGTAGCCGGCTTAGTGGAAGTATAGACTATTTTATAAAAACCAACAAAGACCTGTTGTTCAACCTCCCCATTCCGAGCTCATCAGGCTTTGCTGTTTACACCGAAAACATCGGAAAAATCAGTAATAAGGGTATCGAACTGTACCTCAGCTCAGAAAACCTGACCGGAAATTTCAACTGGCGCAGCACCTTCAATGTAACAAAAATCACCAATAAAGTAGATGACTTAGGTGGTATCAGCGAATATGTACCTTCAAATGAGCCCACCACCTTGGTTAGGCCCGGTGAAGCCCTCTTTTCCTATTTCGGCTACCGGTCTGTCGGCATCTTCCAAACAGCAGCAGAAGCAAGCGCTTCCGCCCAACCAAATGCTAAACCCGGCGATCCAAAATGGGACGACGTCAATGGCGATGGGGTAATCAATGAACGCGACCGCGTGGTGCTAGGCAACCCCTATCCCGATGTCACATTAGGCTTAAGCAATGATTTCAGTTATAAAAACTTTGCATTAACCATCTTTTTTGAAGGAGCCTTTGGTGCCGACCTTTTCCATTGGCAAACGGTAGATGCGCTCTATGCAAACGACCCCTATCGAAACCGCATGGCCACCCCACTATTAAACCGATGGACGCCAGAAAACCCTGGAAATACTTGGCCATCCGGCGTATCCATCGCACAGTTGCAATATTCCAAAACAAACAGCTACACCATTCTTGATGCTTCTTATATCCGCCTAAAGAACGTGCAGCTCTCTTACCAGATTCCTATAAAAAACACCAAAACAATAAAAGGCCTACGCGTTTCCTTATCCGGCCAGAACCTGGCACTAATTACCGACTATCCCGGTTTTGACCCCGATGTTAACGCCACCGGTACCGGAAACATTCGCTATGATCGGAATGCCTATCCAGCCTCCAGAACCTATATGCTGGGTTTAAACCTCAACTTTTAATTAAGATAAAAAGCTCCTCATGAATACATTATATAAAATATCCCTCGCTTTCCTGTTCAGCTGCCTACTTAGTAGCTGTGCCGAACAATTCCTGGATGTCGAGCCAGGCTCTCAATATTCATCCGAATTTCTGGAAACCAAAGAAGGGGTGGAAGCCATCACCAACTCTGCCTATCAAAATATCCTGTTAACAGGTGATGCCGGCGTAAACCGCATTTATGTAGAAGAATCCTGTACGGATGTATTGGTTAACTTCAGAGGATTATTAAACGGTAATCTTCAGCCTTTTATGGACTTCACTTGGTCTGCCTCGCAAATCTATTTACAAGATTTCTGGCGAAGCAATTACCGGGCTATCCGAGATGCCAATTTGCTACTGGAGGCGATTCCCAACCACCCACAATTGGATGAGGCAACAAAAACTCAGTTAAGCGGTGAGATGCACTTTATACGAGGTTTTGCCTATGCCTATTTATACGGATGGTTTGGTAGCGTACCGCTGGTGAACCAGCAGGACGATTTGTTTCTGCCGCGCGCCTCCGAGGCCGACATCCGCACACAGATTGAAAGTGATTTAACAACAGCAGCAGAAAACCTAGGTACAAGCGCTCCCCTATACGGACGGGCCACCAAAGGCGCCGCCTTAGGCCTGCTGGCGCAGTACTATTTACAAACCCGCCAGTGGGAAAAAGCCAGCGATGCCGCACAGCAGGTTATCGATCTTCAGCAATATGAGCTATGGCCCGACGTGCGCAGCCTCTTTGCATTGGCCAACGAAGGCAATAAAGAAATGATTTATGCGGCACCGGCTCTGGCCTTATCGGGTTATGGCAATGTCTGGATTGCCAATGCCTTACCTCCCGGGTACCCCACTGATGTAATGAATACCGCCACCCAGGTATGTTTACCCGTCGCCTTTTACAACTCTTTTGCCACCGATGATCAGCGCAAGGCACTGATACTTACCCAATACACCAATAATAAGGGTGCCGTGATTGATTTGACCACTGGCGTGGAATACCAGAACCCACGGAGCTTCAAATATCCTCTTGATCCAGCACAGATTGAACGGCACGGTGGCATGGATTTTCCTATTTTGCGCTATGCGGAGATTCTATTGATCAAAGCAGAAGCAGATGTGATGGCGGGCCGAAGCATCGCCGACGCCCTTCCCTATCTTAACCAAGTGCACACCCGGGCCGGTTTAGCACCCTATACCAGTTCAGCAGCTTCAGATCAGGCGCGCTTTATAGCCTTGGTATTAGACGAGCGCAAATGGGAGTTTTTCAGCGAAGGTAGAAGAAGACAGGACCTGTTGCGGCACGATCAATTTTTACAGAACGCAACCGATCGCGGCAAAAGCCCGCAAGCATTTAGACAATTGTTTCCCATCCCACAAAGCGAGATGGATGCCAACCCTCAACTGGTTCAAAATGAAGGTTATTAATTAGAGATCATTTTAATTTGACAGTAACATGAAATTATTTCAAAAAACACAACGGTTTTGTACGCTATCCCTAGCAGCACTCGTGCTGCTGGGTAACAGCAGTTTCACCTCGGGAAACCATCCGCAAAGGCCACAAAAATCAGAAAAGCCCAATATCATCCTGATCATGTCTGATGATATGGGCTATTCAGACATCGGCTGTTTCGGGGGTGAAATTGAGACACCCAATCTAGACAAGTTAGCGGCAGGCGGTGTTCGGTTTACGCAGTTTTATAACGGAGCACGCTGCTGCCCTTCACGTGTTTCGTTGATGACTGGCCTATATCCCCACCAGGCCGGTATCGGCCATATGACCAATCCAAACGAAAATTTTGAACAACACGATTATCATGTTCCCGGTTATCGCGGTGAAATGAGCCCTCAAACCCATACCCTGGCAGAAGTGCTCAAGACGGCGGGCTATACCACCCTCATGGCCGGTAAATGGCATCTCGGTATGGAGCAGAAAACGCAATGGCCATTACAAAGAGGCTTCGATCGCTTTTACGGTATTTTAGATGGTGCCAGCAATTATTTCCAACCTGCTCCGCCACGCGGCATCACCCTGAACAACGAAAACATTTCGACGCAAGATCCCCATTATTATACCACGGATGCCTTTACTGATCATGCTATTCAATTTATCGATGAAAACCACCAGCAAAAGAGCGGCCAGCCTTTCTTCCTTTATTTAGCATACAATGCTCCCCACTGGCCTTTACAGGCACCCAAGGAAGTCATTGATAAATACCGCAACCGTTATCGCGAAGGATGGACGAAACTGCGCGAAGAACGCTATCAACGCATGAAACAGATGGGCCTCGTGGATGCAAATTGGGCTTTAAGCAAGCAAGACATTTTCAACTGGGATACCTTGCCCCCCGAAAAGCAAGATGAAATGGCCTTGAGACGTGCCATATATGCTGCCCAAGTAGATCGTATGGATCAAAATATCGGTAAACTAGTAGCCTATTTAAAGAAAAATAAACTGTATGATAATACCCTTATTGTTTTTATTAATGATAATGGTGCCTGCGCCGAAGGAGGTGATCTGGGAGGCGGTAAAAAAGAAAATCTGGAAACCAAGGTAGGTTTCTTTTTAAGCTATGGTAAAGGTTGGGCAAATGCCTCCAATACACCGTATCGCGAATATAAGCATTGGGTACATGAAGGAGGGATCTCCTCACCTTTCATTGCCCATTGGCCAGCAAAAATTCCGCAGCAACTAAACGGCTCCCTTATACACCACTATAGCTTTTTGCCCGATATGATGGCTACCTTTGTGGATATCTCGGGTGCCCGCTATTCGAGCAATAAAAATGGAAAAGCCGTACCTTCCCCAGTGGGAAATAGTTTTGCTCCCTTGTTATCGGGCATCAACCAGCCCATACATAAGCAAGCTATTTTTTGGGAACACGAAGGTAATAAGGCCGTTCGCTTAGGCGATTACAAAGCGGTAATGACTTGGGAAGAAGGAAAAACGCATCAATGGGAGCTCTACAACATTCGGCAGGACCGAACCGAGCAGCATGATTTAGCCACAACAATGCCCCAAAAACTTAAAAGCATGGCAGCTGCCTGGCAGCAATGGGCCGATACGCATCAAGTACGCCCGTGGGAGCAAATGTTAGACAGTTTGCGAGCGAATGAACGGAGACAATAGAAATGGCAATAAAATTGACATCAATATGTCCAATCTAACCAAGTTGATTGCCATATTTGCAAACGCAAGAAAATGGAAAATTCAAACAACAACGACTTTATCATATGGTTTATCTGCCAACAAATTTCGATGTCTACATGTAGCGGCAACGCGCAACAGAAAAGGCCGTAAATAACATATAAATTTGTAGTATTACACGTAAGGGGGAAATTGACCGTTTCCCCCTTTACCGTTTCACTCCATTGTAGAGATCACTTGTCCTCTTTCGCAACGGTAGATATTGCCGATGCGACAATTCCTGCAGTAGCCAGGTAACCGGCTATGCTTATTACCGTTACCGGTAAGGTAATGGGAGCTGCCAGTAGCGCTCCCCCTATTGCTCCTAAAGTTAAACCTATTGTTCTTATTTTTTTGAAGAACTTTGGTGTGGGAGACTTTATTCTATCAGTTATTTCAGTTTTCATAATTTTTGATTTAAGTATCAAGACATAAGTATTAAGACATAAGGCTTCATATATCAGATATAAGCATCAATGTATCAATTGTAATAACTAATTTAACTAAACTAAATATTTACATTTTTCGCTCTAAAAATTCCATCCGCTGTCGTAGCAGATTGTAATTCGATTTCAACTCAGCTTTCATCAAGCGAATACTCGCTTTCATGAAGCTCATATCGTTCTCCATCTTCTTAAAGTTTCCATGTAACTGTTTTAGGAAATAAGCTATAATAGAGAGTAGTATACTGATTACTGTACCTAGTAATGTTATTAATTCTGGTGTTTTCATTGTTTTTTAATTAAAAATGTTTATTAACTTTTCGCTTGATCGAAAAGTTACAAAAGATCAAGGCTCCATGGACTTCGCTAAAGATTCAGGTCTTACCCACAATCCTGTGCAGCCGCGCCTACGCACATCCTCACCCTTCGCTTCCTCACATGATTTTTGGCCCATAGCTATCCTGAATCTTCTTTACGCTCATCCGCCAGTGGGCGGACAAGTTCCTTATGAGGCCGGTCGTACTAGCGTGCCGTAGCTGACTATTGCATTACCGTTAATATTTCCGTCACTGCGAGGCATCGGTATGTGTGAGCCGTGGCAGTCTCTCTCGCAACTCATAACGGGCAACTCACAAATATTAAATGAGGTCGTTCCTGCTAGTGTGCTGAAGCTTTAAATGAAATCGTCATGTCCGGAATGAAATGGAGTGGAGAGATCTCAAACAGACCCTTCGACTCCGCTCAGGGTGACGTTATTTAGCAATGCAACATGCTACTCAACTATTTTCCTACTTAACGATTCCACAACTCAACAATTTAACGTCTCAACCATTAACCTCCTCCCTTCTTCAGCGGCTTGTACTAGTAAAGGATAAACCCTTTTATAGGCATCAGCCGAATGGAGCACACGGTAATCTCCATTCACCAGTTGATAGTAACTCCCAGTGAGAAGACAACCTCTTGTATCCGTATGGTAATTACCGATATGAAAGAATACCAATGTAAATTCTGGTATTCCTTTTATCTCTACCATCCCTTTATGAATAGAAGCATATCTAACTGAATATTTGCTATTCATACCAGCTGTTTTATTTAAAACAAGAGGATAGTTGCCCGCTGGGATAGCGGTTTCTCCGGGAATTTTCTGTTCCCTTATTTTATCTTCCAAGATGTAACATTGAAAGAGGTCGTTAATATATAACTGACCGAGTGTAGTATGTGCGCCTTCGGCGATTCTTAATAGTTTTATCATTTTCTTATTTATTTTCTTAACTATTTTGTTCCACTTTTGGCTTGACCCAAAAGTTAGCAAAAGGTCAAGGCTACATGGTCTTCGCTAAAGATTCAGGTCTCACGCGCAATCATGTGGAGCCGCTCCTACGCACATCCTCACCCTTCGCTTCCTCACATGATTTTCAGGCCATAGTTATCCTGAATCTTTTTAACGCTCATCCGCCAGTGGGCGGACAAGTTCCTTATGAGGCCAGTCCTCCAAGCGTGCCGTAACTGACTATTGCATTACCGTTAATATTTCCGTCACTCGCAACTCATAACGGGCAACTCACAAATATTAAATGAGGCCAGTCCTGCAAGCGTGCCGTAGTCTTAGCTATCGTTTACTAGTTCACTGGCCTCTAATAACCAATAACTGACAACAAGTAACTAAAGGAACGTGCCGTAGTTTACATATCCGTTTTCGTTAAAAGTTTCCTGGGCACAAGGCCCAGAGAACTTTTGATTGTTACGGGTTGGTGTCTTCTCCATAACTTTTCACCTCGGAGTAGGTATTGCCGGGCGTGTCGGTCATGGTCACTTTGATGATACTATTCGTATAGTCGGTATTATCAACCGTAGCTGTGTAGTACCATTCGATGCCCTGGGTATCGACGTTCTCTGCATAGCCTGCCTCGATAATCGCTCCTTCTTCATCTTGAATCTCGACCATCACTTCTTTTACCATCAATACGTCTTTTATTAAAATGGATACTAGATCGCCTATCACTCCATTATAAGCCCTATCGTCTAAACGTCTAATGGTTGGTGCGGTGTAGAAATCTTTAAAGGCTACATTATAGGCTGTTTGATTGATGTTTGCCTTCGCTTGGTAAGCTGCCTTTAACTCCGGATTCTCAATGGCCTTACGTGCGTAAAGCGATGCATCTAAGAAACGGTTCTGCACTCTTAACTGGTCGGGTGAATAGATACGCTCGGCACCGTTTCTCGGTCTACGGGCGATGATTGTTTTGTCGCCACGCTGACGGAATACCAACATCTTTCCTACTGTTCCGCTTGCTCCCTGCATTACTACATTGTCTCTCGATTTTGCCATGATCTTAATAATTTTTAATTGTTAAAAAATCTGTTCATGTAAGCTTTTCCGGGTACCCATTCGTCTGACTTACAAGGGCAAAGGTTAATAAAATATTTTATAAATTATTGATTTTCAGCTTGTTGAAATGATTTTAGAAGATTTATGAAGGATTATGAAGAATATTGATTTTTTTATGTGCTTTTTCTTACAGATTTTTCTTGTCCTTTATGCTTGAAAATTTTCTCATCCTTTTTCTTGAAAAAAAGGATCAAACCGAGAAGCTCTGCTTCGAGCTCATGAACACCTTTGAAACAAACAAATGGTGAATAAATTCAAGACTTCATAATCTTCGCTAAAGATTTTTATTGTTCTTTATGCTTGAACATAAAGAACCAAACATTCAAGGCTTCATGGTCATCGCTAAAGATTCAGGTCTTACGCGCAATCCTGTGCAGCCGCTCCTACGCACATTCCTACCCTTCGCTTCCTCACAGGATTTTCAGGCCATAGCTATCCTGAATCTTCTTTACGCTCTTTCCATGAGGCCTGTCCCGCATTCGTGCCGTAGTTTTATTTGGCGGTTTACTAGTGCGCCCGCCTCTCACAACTGGCAATTCACAACCATTAAATGAAGCCGGTCCTGCATGCGTGCCGTTACTGACTATTGCATTGGCGTTAATATTGGTATCACGCACAACTCATAACTACAACTCATAACTTAATGTTGCCTTGTCTCCTAATAACCAATAACGGGTAACGAATAACTAATAACCAATAACGAATAACTATAATATAGACAGGGCTTAGGCAGTACTGAAGCAGGGTCCTTATAGGGTCAGTGCAGGAAGATTGTATAGTGGTTCTATAGTGAAGCTAGCAAGAAGCTATAGTCATCCTAGCAAGAAGCTATAGCGGGGCTAGGCTCATTATAGGCTGCAACGACCGTGTGCGTTGCAGCCTTTTTGTTAGCGATCGCGCAGTGTATTGCGGATGGCTTCTATTACTTCATTTTCGAGATATATGTCTTTGCCGTCGAGATCATATACTTTAAGTATCTTTTTCTTTTTGAGATGGTAAAGCTTGGTATCTCCTATTTTAAGCATGATTTTTATATCGGCATTATCCAGCACCTTTACGGAGGCCTGCGCGCATTGCGCGCAGCTATTTGGTGCATTATTCTGCACGAGGATTGCTTTTAACAAATCGTGAATGTTTATTAATGTTTTAAGAATAAGTTTGCCTATAAGGTTGAATTGCTTCATGTTCTGCGGTGTTTAAAACCATCTGCAGGTTAAGCCCGATAAACGACAATGAGGCAAACACCACCCAACAAATCTACATACCTCTAAAGCATATTATCCCGATGGAGATGGAAGGTTAATAATTTAGTTAAGCCCTAAAATACGTATTAAATGTGATTTGGACAGTAAATTTCAAACAAATTAGCCTGTATAATGCTTTATATTGTTGATTTTTACAATGGAAACAAAGGTATTACCCCGCAATTCGCTCGTAAGCCTACCATCTTCCCGATAATATTCATGCAGGCGTTCCTGCAGATTTTTCAATCCCTTTTTGGTACTATCATTTGCGGTGTTAGTGGCAATTTTGTTCGTTGTTTGAATCACTAAACAACCTTCATGATAATCGATCGTTAACAGTGCCGGCTGCTCTTCGTTACGGAAATCACCATATTTAAAGATATTTTCTACCAGTAAAAGAACAGCCATTGGCAGGATGCGCAGCGTGCCCAGATTGCTGGAAATTTTGACATTAAAAAAGCAAGCATCCCCGTAGCGGAATTTATTGATCGCTATTAAAAGCTCGCAGTTTTCTATCTCCTCAGACAGCGAGATCGTCTTACCCGCTGTATGCACATAGTAGCGCACCAACCTGATCGCCTGGCTCATGACCGTACGACTCCTCTTTTCATCTATTAACCCCCTGATAGAAGTTAACAGATTAAAAAGTAAATGCGGATTCAGTTCGGCCCGCCATAGCTCGCGTTTCAGTGTGCTCGTCATCTTGTGTTGCAATCTACCTTCTTTAAGACTTTTCAGTGCCAGGTTAAATAACCTAATCAGCACATAATACACGATGCTAAAAGGGATGTAATTCATAAAAGGAGCAAGCACCCCTTTTAGATTAACTATTTCCACCGATAACGATTCATTTGGCGTATATGAGAATTCCAGCGCATTTGAAGCCATACTTACCCATATTATAAGCCCACATACCACCAAAAATTCGAGCAGCAGTGCTAAAGGCATTTTCCAGATGACATGCCAGTTCCATCTCTTGGTTACTAAGGGGAGTACCAGGCAAACAGATGCATAAAACATCAATATGGTATAGCCATAATGAAACAGGATGCTCGATAAGACATCCATCTCCTCCACAATGAAGTAACTTGCAAGGCTGAGCTCCACAAAAATGCGGAGCTCCCATACGGCAACATGCGTCCAGCCATTTTTCATCATATGGATTACGAATGTTATCCAATAGATCAGCTGATTACGGTTTAAGGTTTTTATAGGTTGGTCAATTAATGGCATTTCAAAAAAATTAATGAATCATTCCTGAAGAAAATTAGCAGGCTAAGGCAGTAAAAGCTTGTTACGGAACACATTACTATACCTATAAGTCAAACTGGCTGTCTGGCCAGTTTTTAGGTATACGGTTTGATCATGAATTCTCTCCACATAGCTTTTTGCAACTAACTGAAAGCGGTTTACCTGCGCAAAAAGATCGGGATAGGTTCTAAGTATACTGGCCAGTGAGCTTTTTACCGTAAATATTTCATCCACATTATGCACTAAGGTAAACTGTACGTAATTTTCAATCACCGTTATCAGCGACACTTCCTCTAAAAGAATAGGCATCTTCGCGTGCTTTCCGTTGATGGGCTTCATGGTCTGCGCCCACATTTTTCGCGGTAAAATTTCTTCTCTTATAGGTGCGCTCGCACGGATTTCAATAAAACGATTGATGTGCTTCCTTATATCTTCTTCCATAGCAGGTTTATGCATGTAAGCATCACATAATTTCCCAAAAGCTTCCAATGTATGCTGTGGATGGGCTGTTAAAAAGATAAAATAATCACATAAGCTCCGGCAGAGTTCGAGCGTTTTCATTCCTGAGAGGTTTGGCATTTCAATATCACAGAATATCACTTCGATTTTACGGTAATCGACAAGAAAATCGATCGCCTCCTCAGCATCGGTAAAGGTTCTGATTACCTGAAAAGTTTTAATAGGTGCCACTTCTTTTAGAAAATCCTGAAGCGCTAATGGCTCATCATCAATAGCAATTGCTTCCAACATAGATTATACTGGTTTAGATTCAAAAAAATCCGATAAGCAATTTTAGCATTTAGGGGGTTCACGCAAACTTAACAAAAACAGGCCTTAAACCCAAATCTAAGGCCTGTTTTTATCAATGCTCAAGCTATTCAGCTTTTTAGTCACCCAAAACATAGCCTTCGTCACCCAAAAAAGCTGTTCATCACTTTTTGCTGGATTTCGGGCCTAAATAAGTACAAATTGGGGCTGTAAACCAATAAATTACATTATTATGCGAACATTATTTGCCACCGCCTTTTTTATAGCCCTGTTCTTTTTCGGTCTCTTCTTACCCTCTAGCGCTGTACTGCCCAGCCTCGTGGAAACTCAGATAACAGAAGCGGACTTCGAATTTGAATACGAATCTGCCCAAAGCGTCTTTAAACATTTTCTGTATATAAAAGATACGCCAAGCGAACCCCTTAATAAATCCATGTTTGATGCCGTGCTAGCCAACTACGATCAATAACCATCTGCGCCGGCCTGCACGCAGGCCGGCCAACACAGAACCTATTATGCCTAAACGTTTCTTCCTGGTAATTGCCATTAGCTTCCATTTGCTATGTATCATCCTTTTTAATGCCCTCAGCCTTCTTCAAAGCTTTGCACTGCTGCATCCCAAGCATGATTATAAGGCACTGCATTGGGTGCAGGAAAACATCCATGCTTTCGTAAACCTACCCACGATTAAACTATATAGTACCTATAGCGGCACGGAGACCCTCTTCGGTTTCTTTGCTCCCCGCGTGGGCAGCCAATACATCACCCAGTTTAAATTATACGATAAAACAGGAAAATTAATCAGTACCCAGAACGGGCCGACCCTTCGAAGCCAGCCCGGTGTACTGCGCTATGCGCGGTTATTGGACTCTTTTGAGCCATTGGTTGATCCATCGAACAGTAAAGACAGTACGCGTTATGATGTGCGCTATGCACGGGCTATCTTATACAACCTGAGCATGCACATCGGGCATAGCCAACCGCAGGCAACGAAAGTTGTCAGCCGTATATTTCTGCATCATTCAAGGCAGCCGCAACACCCGCGGGATACCACAGCAAGCAGCTATCGGTTGGTATACCAGCAGCAATACGCGCTATAATTTCTATTAATCATCATATTAACGACACCATGGACATACCAGTTTTGGGCTACTTCCGTGTTGGAACAGCCTGCCTGCTAATACTTCCTGTTCTCAGCCTGGAAACTGATTTTCTTTTACTCTACACACCGGACGGATTGGTGGACGCGCCTTTGCTCGCGCTGAAGCATGTCTCGCCAACGTTCACGCTGGCCCAATTAATCCAATGGGTTAGCCAACATGGTGACTTAAGCGAGGTCTGGGCTTTCAGGTTGCTATATATGCTTTATATAAATCTTTGTGTGCTGTTGGTACTCGGCATGCATACCAAGTTTGCCGCCCTACTTCTATTATTTCTTCACATCAGCATCTTTACAGCGCTGCCACAATACAGTTATGGCGCCGATTATTTTTGCAATATCCTGCTTTTTTATTGTTTGGTATTCCCAACACAGCGCAGTAGTAGCATAGACCAATGGATGCTTCGTTCACCGCGTGTTTCCAACCGTCAAACAAACACATGCCTGGGCATTTTAAGGCTCCACCTATGCCTTGTATATTTTTTCAGCGGACTGGATAAAGCGTTGGGGAATGACTGGTGGAACGGGCAAGCACTCTGGAAGGCCCTGCATCTTCCCTATTTCCATACCCAGCATTTGTTGCAGGCCCTTCTCCCCTATTTTCCGAACTGGCTTTTTACAGTTGGTGGGCTGGCAGTTGTATTGCTAGAGCTCAGCTACCCACTTGCCCTATTTATGCCAAGGGTACGGAATGCCATACTATACAGCATTATCGTGCTGCATCTTTTAATTGCCTTAACAATGGGGTTATACCTTTTCTCCCTTGTGATGATTTTTTTAAACATCATCAGCTGGCTGATCGGAGGCCCATCCCAAAAATATTCCACCTGTTTATTAACCCATTACCTAAAGCGGTTGGCACGGCCCAAGCCCCCGAAGCCAACGGACGGAAGTAAACCAAATAGAAAGGAGGAACAGTTATGAGCTATCTAACTGGATTCACATGAATCAAGAACCAACCAACTACCATCAAACAAACCGAACACATTATGGAATCACAGATACAACTTGAATTTCCGCAAGCGCTTGGCGATATAGCGCGAAGTCATACGTTACCGCAATCGGCTACCTACCGTTTAAACTATGCACATTGTAATTATTGGCAGCACAGCGCCTTCACAGTGGTAGAACAATATTACCAAACCAAGGATATTTTTCTATATCTCGGCGAAGTCAAAACCGATATTGACCTATCCATTACCCTACATTGCAACGCTTCCAATCTGTATTGGGTTTATCAATTGGAAGATGAATACCTCTTGGTAGTAAACCATGAAAAGAGAAAAGCACAGTTAAAAACAAAGGAAAAAAGTTATCGCGCGGTTTATGTACCCGTTGGCGATCATAACAGCTATTTTGAGAAAGATGGTCGTTATTTAGTATTTTACTTTGTGGTGGATAAAGACTTGCTATTACGTTTTCAGGATACATCCTTACGTTTTATCAAAGACCTACTGAATAGACTAAAGAAAGAACACCCAGAGTTTGCATTTAGCTTAAGGTTACCCATTGACGCACATACTATACGCCATTTAAACAAATTATTACATATCCAAAAACTAGATGCATTAGAACTGGAAGGAGAAATTCCGCAGGTCATTATCCGGCTCATTGTTATTGCCCGTACGGCTTTTTACCGGCGGCAGCAACATATCCGGCTGGCTGTTGAACGATTAGCAGAGATCAGACAATATATCAAAGACAGTATTGAGGTAGGTAATATCTACACTATTTCCTACATCGCCTATCAATTTGATATTAGTCCTTACCGACTCCGTTATTCACATAAACAGGCCTATGAACATAGCTTGCAAGCGTATATCACCGATTTAAGGCTAAAGGAAGTTCACCATCTAATCAAAGAAGAAGGGTTTAGACCTCTTCAAGCGGCTTATGCCATGGGTTATACGGAAATGAGAAGCTTCCGGAAACAGTTTATCAAACATTTCGGTATCACACCGAATGATCTTTTTAAAAGTTTATAAACAATTGTATCATTAAAATTATGAAAGAACCTAAATTTCTGCATAAGCATTTAAACGCCGCTATCCATTTTCAGGGACAGTTGCCTGGACAAATCCAGCGCTATTGGAAGGGGCAACAGCTGCCCTGGCAAAATGTTGTTCCTACAGTAAGCCACTATTACATCTATCTTAGAGATCATCTGAAAAACAGGTACCTAGCCGAAATAGTGTTGAATAACGACGGAACACCAATACCGAGCCATTGCCAACTCGCAAACTATCTTTTTGAGCATCTCCTCACAAAAGAACAAGTGCCTGAGACATTAACGACCGAAATACATCTTGCCAACCATCGTTTCGCGAACCAACTAGGGCTAGGGAATACACTTAACTGGAACACGATAGAAAATCTATTACTGTATTTACAATCCGAGTATCACGGCTCTACATCCTTGAAAAACATTGTATGCATTATTCCTTACAAATTAGCTCCTTTCAACACTTTACGTAACTACCTTAACTCCCCATTTTTCTTTGATATTGCCGGTATTATATCAAAAAAAATATTTAGCCAAGCGCTATTTCAATATGGGAGTAACAGTAAGCGCTACATTGAACACGTCTATCCTCTGCCTCCATATTGGCCTGGTTTAGGTGGCTATCATCTTCCTATGACTACTAATAGCGTCTGCCAAAGCATCAGTTTTCCGTGCCCAGAAAGCCGTCTGGAATATTTGATTGTAACCGATAAAGTTGAAAAAACAACTCAACTAAAACAAATCATTGCCAATCAATTCATTCAAGACAATCTTTCTTTCATCGCCCGATGTAAGAGCTACCTGCCTCCAAAAAAAACAATTATTCCATTTATTAGCAATGAACCTAGAGGGATCATTGTGGCCAGCAAACAAAAAGGACTGGCTCAGTTTTATTATAAAAATTTCTGTACATTGAATATTCAAGATGGCAATGGCTGTTTAACTGGTTACCTAAAAGATAGCGTTAATGGTTACCGATCATCATTACATTGGTCAAATATTGCTGCTCCCATGTTCAAAAACTTTCAACAATTCAAAAAAGATTGGTGGATCCATCCCTTATTAGACTGTGGCTTTTATCCCTTTTTGAATAAGCGTAAAACCAAGAATAAAAAAGCAAGAAAAAGCTTAACGGCACAGATCCAGCAATTATTAAATCAAAGATTAACCATTTCGAGCACTACCAAAGCTATTGCGCTATGCCTTAAGACCATCGTTAATATAGAAGCAGTTCTTACAGACCGAGGATTAATTGAACAAGAAGTTGACCACGTAAATCAAAGCCGCGCATATGTACGAGACCAAATTGTAAAAGAAAAGCTTACCATCCAAAAGGAAATCGACCAATTAGAACAGGAGCGCGATTTACTTGGATGCGCAGAACACTCATGGCTCCGTGACTTATTTCACAAGTTTAATAGCCGTTACGACCATCAACAAAAGCAGGCGATAGAAAAACAGATAGCAACTTTACGGCTTATTAAAGCATATATACCTAAAACACCCTATGTCAAACCAACCTATCTGACAAGCCCGCACTACTACAAAAATCACCATTTACGAAAAGATCTTATTATCTTAAAGATGCAATACAATGATAGCCGTGACAATTTAATTCGCGCTTATCAAAAGGATTATCCTGAGCTAAGCACACTACCCCAAACCCTTTTTGATAAAGACACCTTTACTCAAGCGAAATCCATTTGTACCGCCTTCCAACAAAAAATATCCAGTGAATACTTTGCCGCACACCTTCGCTTCAGAAACGATCTCATTTCCTATTACCGACGCGAGTTCCTACATCCCTTATCACATTTCATGTCTATGTTGAGCGGCAAAATCCTTGTAGACGAAGCTGAAGCCAGACGTTTATGGCATATCTTCTCCTTTTGCACCCCGGTTATCTGTATCCCCTTGGAAGCCATTCCGCAGTTTTTATTTCATGCGCCCGTTAAAACTTTTCGAACGGCTATCTTCGATCGAAAGGAGGACGTCATTCCTTATCAACTAGACAGTTTATTATTTAGCTGTGATAGCGCCATTTTAATTACATCCGAAAAATAACCAAAAAGCAACACTTATACCCCCTTTTTGTATTCATTTATACCCCCTTCAGACAAAAAAAGCTAACTAATTTTGCTTTCATAGAAGCCGTGATAGCGATAAAAGCGCTGTTTCGTTACTGCGCTTTTGCACACATGCATGAGCTAAGAGGGTGATAAAACAGGTAGCCCGCTTGTTAAAAAGGAAGGACAAAAATCCGATGATCAAAAAAACGTTTAAAAGCATTAAGGAACTAATAGCCAAGATCAATTGGAAGAGAATTGTATACTTTATAATCGCTACCAGTTTAGCCCTATTATGGACCTATGCTGTCATCAGTAAATGGGGCGATCATGAAGTTTTTGAAGCCCAGTTAGCCCGACAACCGATACCTTCAAACAGCATTGGTATCGTCTTCTGGCTTTTGCCGGGCGTGGAGCTAGTTTGCGCCTTTTTGATAGCAGGCAATAGTACCCGGCAAGTAGGGCTATATCTCTCTCTGGCTTTTTTAGTTTTTTTCACCGTCTATGTGGCCTTAGCGCTGAGTGGTATGATCTGGGAAAAACGTCCTTGTGCGTGCGGCGGATTATTTGCCAAAATGAGTTGGAAGAGTCATTTAATCTTTAATACCGCTTGTACGGTACTGAATTTCATTGCCATAAAACTCCACAGGAAATTAAAAACCACGCAAGGAAAGCGGGGAGAACTTTCCGAGCGGGCTGGCCGGCCAAAAGGCATCATAACAAATCAAATTTTAAACTAAAGTTTTTAGGGCTTTTTGATCTATAAAAACCCACAACAACATGTTTTTAAACTTTATAAAAAAACAGTTTATGTTAGTAGCTATGCTAGGCTTAGCTATTACTTTTTTTGCATTTAAAACAGAGAAAAAAAGGTTAGCAAATGATCACTGGTTTGAAGTGGTAAACAATCAAATCACCAGTACCTATCTACCGGATGGTCCGGGTGCACAATGTCAGGAAGACGATACTGATCTCGAAATGTGTGCCGCAAGACTTTTGGATAGTCAAGTAGATGATCCAAATGCTTCGATTCCAACTCCTACTATTACCAATCCCTCTTTAACGCCCGAACAAAAATATAGCGAACCCGAATAGTAGAACAGAATAACAGAAGAAGAGAGGGATATTTCCTCTCTTTTTCATCGCTCATTTTGCTCAATTCCATTAATTGCAATAATGTTGGGTGGTATGGGAAGCACGTAGCTATTTTCATTTGGTAATAGTTCATACTGCACACCATTCAATTCCCTTTTTAACGTAACTTTAAATGCAGTTTCTTTATTTAATCTTCTCAAATCTGTCCACCTCAATCCCCTAAACACCAATTCCTTTCTACGTTCAGCTATAATGTTATACAATAGCTGCTCTTGGTTAAGCGTGCCCAAAGACAAATCTGTTCCTTTTGCATATCTGTTTTCCAGGAGTGTTGTCATTAGCTCTATTGCATTCCCCGTCATTCCCAAGCGTGCGTAGCATTCCGCCAGTATCAAATAAACCTCGTCAGATGCAAGACCCGTAAAAAGCTCTCTTGTACCATCATAAGAACCTTTGTACCTGTTTTCCCCATCATAATAGAAGAAAATCTTTTTTCGTAGATCATCCGCTTGATAAGAATCAAAAAGTACTGAGTCCACAATCAGTCTATTCTCTCTTAAAATTAATGCACCAAGCATAGAACTATGAAAAATCACCTCATCATTAAATTGCGGTACAGGATAATTCGCTGTAGCGTCCAAATCATTAAAATTCATCAGCTTGTCTGCCAATGTGATGGATGCAGCAGCATGCTCGGCAGCGTTAGCATAATTGCCCATTAACAAGTGCAGGCGAGCCAAAAAAGCATGGGCCGCTGCTTTGGATGGGCGGGTTTTCGGATTACTAACTGTTGGCAAAAGATCAATCGCTTCACTTAAATCGTTTAACATTTGTTCATAAGTTTCCTTGACGGTTGCCCTAAAAACTTTTTCGTTAATATCACTTTCCCTCTTTAAAGGTATACCTAAATCAGTATTAGCTGTAGTAGAGTCGTATGGTTTACAAAATAGCTGTGACAGCTGGTAGAAGGCCCACGAACGATAAAATAAGGCACTTCCCTTGATATTGTTCCAGTCTTTTGCATTATTGCTGTTCCTTTCTATTTTATCCAGGCCTTCCAATGCCAGATTAGCTAGGAATACCTGCTCGTAGCGCCAGTCCCAATCACTGCTCGAATTATTTTGATAAACAAAATCTTTCGCCCAAACGTAGGCAGATTTCATTGTTAAGCTAGACAAACTTTGATACCGATCTGCCCTTACATAATAATCATCAGCGCTAATCTCTGTTAAATACGGCATGAGAATATTCATACGTTCTGTATTATCCAATAAAGACTGCAGGTCTTTCAGGTTGGTTGGTACTACCAGTTTCTTGTCAGATTTAATATCCAGAAAATCCTTTTGGCATCCGAATAAGATGGATATGGCCAATAGCATCGTTAATTTTATTATCTTCATTGTCTTTCAATTAAAGGGTAATATTTACGCCCAGCGAGAAGGTTTTAGTAAGCGGATAAGGTGCGGTTTGAAAATCCGGATCTAGACGGTTTTTGTTAGCTCGCCATAGAATACCAAGATTACGTGCATAGCAGTAAAATGAAAGGCCACTTATCGGAAGGCCCAATTTTTTCGGGTTGGCCAGCGTATAGCTAAGGTTCAGGTCTTGTAGACGAATATGATCACCCTTTTCTATCAATACTTCCGAACGGGTATAGACCAGATCTCTGTTTACATCAGCTGTTTCCGGTAAAGAAGGTACATCGGTAACCAGTTCATCACCGGGGCGCTGCCAGCGTCCATAGAAATCTAGGTGTCCAATTGATTGGTTGAACAATGCATCATAAGAAATAGAATTACGCCTAAAATAATAACCGGCCTTCCAGGTCAATGTTGCACTAAGAGAAAAACCTTTCCATCCAAAAGTATTTCTTAAGGAGCCAAATAGCGTAGGCATTGCCGGTCCGTGATAAACCAAATCATCCATGCCAACCTGTTGGATGTAGGCATTGTAATCTTTAGATATATTTCCGTTAAGCATCACCAAGGGATCTCCTGTTTCAGCGTCAAGACCTAACCAGGGGTAGCTATAAACTCTGTAAAGCGGCAATCCTTCCATTGGCCGCGGAATAGATGATGCAGTAAAGAGATCTACAGGTGTTATATCCTCCGCATTATAGTTAATCACTTTATCCTTTACCAATGAGAGCAGCAAAGTGCTTTGCCAGCTAAATGTACCCTGAATGTTGGAAGTATTTACCTCAAGGTCAAGACCTCTTGTCTGCATATCTGCATAATTTACGCGGTAGACTCCCGTAAAGCCAACCGTGGGGTCCAGCGGGATATCACCAAGTAAATCCGTAGCCCTTTTGTTATAAAATTCTACCGATCCCCGGACACGATTATTCCAAAGGGCATAATCAAGTCCGGCATTCCAAACACCAACCTTTTCCCACCTGAGTTGTAGATTTCCAGGGCTTTGTATCAATGCTCTTCTCAAGCCGGTAAGGTTATCGTTTAAATAAGCTGCTGTTACATACGCTGTTGAGGATTTATCAACATTACCGTTAAAACCGTACGTTAATCGTAGCTTCAACAGCGATATCCAATCAGCCTGAAAAAGAGGTTCTTGGTTCAGTGTCCAGCTACCACCTAGAGACCATAGCGGCACACCGCGCTGATTTACCTTCACGCCAAATAAATTAGAAGCATCCCATCTTACACTTCCTGTTAGCGCATAGGTAGATCGGTAACTATAAGACGCATTTGCATAGTAAGACACGTATCGATCTAGTAAATCCTGCAATGAAGAAGAAGGTGCCGGTAAGCGGCTCGTTCCATTTGGCCGTTGTGGGTAAAGCCGGGTATAGTCGAACATATTCTGGTAAGTCAGCACTTCCGGGTCATATCCCAGAAGCTGAAAGCTCTGCCCTGTTACATTAACCTGTCTCATTTCCATCCCTGCCAATGCCGTTAGCTCGTGCTGCAAACCCAACTGTTTATTGAAATTTAGCTGTGCTCTGCCCACATGCGCAATCTGTTTGCTGTAGGACTGATTTAGCACCGCCCCTTCGGGAAACACGCTTGTGCCATCAGCTTGTGTAAAGCGATTCACCAGATCGCGTACATAGTAGCTATCTGCGCTGCGCAGATTATATGCATCTCCGTTGATACGCTGATATTGGTATTTCAGATCCAGGTTTAGAAAAGGTTTAATATCATACCTAACCGCAGTATTAATAAGGATTTCATCAGAACCCCGCTTTTGGTTGTTTAAGGCCAATTCCTGTAATGGCCTATAATCCCAATTTAATAATCCTTCCTGTTCGGCATTTTCTACAAAGCCTAAGCGGTAACGATCAATAATCGCAAGGGGATTTCCCTGCGTATCCGCAAATTGTGCATAAGGGTATATATGCCTACCACCAGGGCGAATATCATTTAGGCGCATACCATTGGCGTTAGTGCTACTCTTTATAAAATATAGCCCTGTGGAAACTGTTAGGTTTGCTATGGGAGTGAAATTGTTCTGAGCATTCAGCGTAATGCGATCATTATCATTTCCCTTAATATCGGCAATATCCCTGTCGTAACCACCCGATAGATAATAGTCAAATTGTTTACCTCCCCCTTTTATATTAAGTGCATACTGCTGCATGAAGCCTTCCCTATAAAAGTGCTTTGTGGCGTCCTTCCTCACATCCAATAACCCCAATTGACTCAGGCTTTCTTTCAACAATTCATCAGAAAGCTCGCCATCTCTCGCCTTAATCATCAATTCAACTGCTGGTGTCAGCGGCATTTGTGCACTGCTATTTTCAGCTGCGTTAAAAAATCCCCTTTCAAAAAGCGCTTGCTCCATTTCTATAAACCCGCTTGAAGAAAGGAAGTTGGGATTATAAAAAAGGTTGGGTTTTTCTGAAAAGGAGACGTTGGTGTTCATGGATATAGAAGCAGGCCTATCTCTCGTTCCCTTTTTAGTGGTGATTACAATAACACCATTAGCCGCCCTCGCTCCCCAGATGGAGGCTGCCGCCGCATCCTTTAAGATGGATACACTGGCGATATCGTTCGGGTTTATACTATAGATGTCGCCATCATAAGGAAAGTTGTCCAAGACGATAAGCGGTTGCGTATTACCATTTATGGTACTTAGCCCTCTGATCTGAATGGATGGCTTATCATCTGCATAAAAACTCCCTCTCCTATCAAAATTTACCCCATTCGTAACGCCCTCCAGTCTACTGATTATATCACTGCTAACCGACCGGTTTAACAAAGCACTATCTATATAAGCAAAAGAGCCCGTACTCCTTTCCTTCGAGATCTGGTAGTAGCCAGTAGACACAGTTACCGCTTCTAGCTCCATCTGCAACTTCTCCAGCTTAAAAAGATTGCCTTCTATTTTCCTTACCGGTATGCGCAAACTTTTATAGCCAATAGAAGAGATCTGTAAGGTGTCTGTATCAGAAAGCTGGAGTGAAAAGCTGCCATCTGCGTTTGTTTTAATAAGTTTTTTCTCTTTTAAACTGTAGATGGTAACATCCGGTATTGGTTTGTTTTCCGTATCAGTTACAAGCCCTTTAATTGTTTGCTGCCCCCAAACAGCACATACCTGCAAAAGAAAAAACAGAAAGATATTGAATTTAACTTTCATGGTTGTTGGTTTAGATTGATTTTATGTTTTTAATTACGAGAACGGTCATGCTACGCATTTCTTCTTCCAGATAGAGCCCCAACGTTTGCAGTTCCATTTTTACAGCGGTTAGATCTTTAAGTCGTGATTTTAGTTTGATATCTATCGATACATCATCTGGAATACCACTAATGATAGGTAAGGGCTGTTGCCAATTTGCAGAATTGATGCTTTCTATCAATGTGCTAAGCGGCTTATTAACTAAATTATAATGGCCGTTATTATAAGTCAATGAAGGTTTACCACCTTTTGAAATCAAAGAGGAGATGTCTTTTTTTATCTTCAGTATGAAGCATTTTACCATCCGTTCCTCTACCCTAGCTTCTATTCCCATGAGTAGGCCAAGCATATTATTTAAGTCGCCACGCATTAAATACTGCATTTTACTTCGTTCCATGCCCTTTTCGAACTCCAACGTGTAGCAGTAGGTATTGCTCTTCAACGAAGCAAGCGCCAGGCTGTCTTCTGTATAGTTGCCTGTAAGCTCCATCTTGTATGGCTGAACTTTGGACTTAGTAAGTTCGTCGGTTTCAATGAACACCCTATTTTTCCTACCATAAAAAGGTATCTCTTCTGCATAAGCCTCGACAAACAAATAGGTGACCGGCACGTTGTATACGGCGAGTTTATTACTATCTACGAGCATACCACTCTTATGCAAAGACGAGCGATAGGTTAACTTCGATTGATAAATACCTTTGTCCTCTACCTTGTTCTCTGTAACCGCAATCCCATCTTTTTTTTGCAGCAGCCTCACTTCCCCTTCCGTCAAGATCGTATTGATATTTTCGGCTGTTGCGCTGCTGGCCCTAGTAATATTCATTACTCTGCCTTCTTTTATCCATATTTGGTGCGGAATAGTTCGATGTGGAAACCATTTATCTAGCACTGTACCTTTAATTATAGAAGGCAGTTGAATGGACTTCTGACTGAGAAAAGGCAGTACTTTACTTTCGTTTTCCAGGCTAGAGGGCAAGACCATCAGCTTGTTCGGAAACATATGCTGTAAGCTATCCAACTTCGGCATAGAGGCTACACAGGGCCCGCACCATGTAGCCCAAAAATCAAGGATAATGAGTTTGTTTCTATAATCATTGAGGCTTACGGTAGTGCTTCCCTCCTGCCCCGATTTTATCATTTGTAATGGTAGGTTCCATAACGCAGACGGAATGCTATCCCCTATTTGCAATGGTTTAATAGAATCTGTAGATAAAGCCACGCCTGCGGCAGCAGGGTTGCCTAGACCCCGCTGCCCGGCGTGAGCCAAACAAACACAGAACAAGATTTTTATAGTAGCAAGAGACAAGACATAAGACGCAAGACTTTTACCCCTCGTCATCTCGCCCTTGTGGAGAGATCTTTGAACGGGAACTATCGAACGCAAAGCCTCACTCCTGCTTAATTCTTCACTTTTACTATTCGATTCTAATTTTAAAAATTGGACAAAAAGCTCCCTGATGTAGCTTGTAAAAAGCTTCATTTCTGTAATGGTTTAGATTGTTCATGATTTTTGTTAAGTTGAAAAATCTTACAGACAGGGCGCCACTGCCGAAGAAAAAGAAGGCAATAACAACAACTTATTCCGGCGCGGAAATAAGGTTTTTTAGTTGGTTTTTCTTTGTAAAGTTTAGATTCATTTGCTCGTATGGTTAGTACGAGTCTCGCTGGCAAGGGACCTATTGATACATGTGGGCCTGCATGCCGTGGTTGCGAAAAAGTTCTGAAGCCTTACGTAACACGAACTAACAGCAGGCCCACATCTACCATATGCATACAAATATACACATATCAGTGAAGATGTGGGTGTTTTAACTGCTGCCTTGCGTTACGGCTTCAGAAATGCAACCGCAAGACTCTTAATTTAAACACCAAAGAAGATATATATTCTTCTATTAACAAGACAAATATAACCAACACAACATTATAATGCAAATAAAAAATAACATCTGATATGTTAAGTTTTTACGCATTTAGCTGTAATGAAACAAAAAGGAAAAATTACAGCTTTTGCACAGCACATTATTGACACGTTTAGAATTTTATATTACGAAGAAGGAATAACAGGTAGAGCCTTTTCAAATATTATTACTGATAAAGCAAATCCAACCAGAGTCGGCAATATAGAGAGCGAATACACTATTGATAAATATTCTCCTGAACTAATCATCAAAGGTTTAAATTACTTCGGGAAAACAATGCAAGACATATTACCAGATAATCTGTTAGATGATGACACCTTAATTGAAAAGACAAAAGTGCCCATCCTCAAAGGAATGAGTATCAAGGCAGCTTTAAATTCCCTTATTGAGGAAGGTTACTTTAATGAGCCAAAATTGCGATCGGAAATAACAGCTTGTTACAATTCTTTTCTACCCAAAGAGAACCACAAAAGAAACTCCGATATTTCTGCCTCATTGGAAGACCTATACAATGAAGGGAAATTACTTAAAATTCAGGGTGACAAAGGTCAGAATAAAGAAGATAAACTCATCCGTTTCGTCCGAAACACTGATTTTAAAGAAGGCTAAGTCATACAGATTTTATTTCCTAATTTTGGGTTTGCTTGGTTTATAGAATGAAAATACAGATACCCACCCTATCTTATGAACTGAATACCATGGCGCGCAAGCATCGTGATACCAAAGGTTATAGTCAAGAAGAATTTGCCTTTCTAATTGGTAGATCGTTGGAAGAAGTCCAAGCAAATGAAGATTTGACCAGCAATTCGTCTTACGACATCAATCATACTAATTTTTATGCTCGCGTTTTGGGTAAAAAGCCTAAGGATATGTTTTTCAGCAAAAGCTTTGATGAACCGATCATCAATATAACAGCTACGAAGTCTATCTCCAAGAAATCTGGCGTGAACTATAAGGGTACCGGTACATTTAATGGAAAACAGATAGATATCGAATCATATTCTATATTGATAGCCCCTTCTTATGATGTAACAGATGAGGAACAGGAAATGGTATCGTCATTGCTAGATAGCTGGTTGCGAAATGGCTATTTCGTAAACGGGGTAACTGGCTACGCATTATATCAAGACTTGCTAGCAAAGCGGGCCTCCGGGAAAATAGAATTACCAGATTCCTTTCGCCCTATTTTGGTCGCCAACGCGGTTATCACCATGTGCAGCCGCCGAAAGAAACCGAAACTAATTCCTCAGAGGGATCTTCCAAAAACACCGGAGAAGTGGTTGTTGTATAAGGAGGATTGGTAGCTTTCCATGGGAATAGAAGATTATGAAACTTTTGGCCTGTACCTTTTTACATGATGCTTAATCGCCGTTTCCGACTTGCACGAGCAATATATGAACAATTTTTGGAATCGTGAAATTTAGCTCCGTTGGGTTTTTATTACGTTTTTATCATATAAAAAATAGTTGCTTATCATGGATCTTGTTGCGAATGAACATTACTGCTTGTATTCTCCTGTTGAGAAGTCCACTTTCTAGAGAAGCCTAAATGCCCATTATGAGCAAGTTTCAAATCCTTAATCTCTTCTAAATTCATCATCTATGTTTATACTAGTGAAAACAGGTTTCATTGATTGAATGAAAATATTATATTTAACCAATTTTCGATTTCAAATTAGCCAAATGGAAATTGTTACTTCAATAACTAAACTGACTAAAATTTTCAAGGATAAGAGATGGTTCGACAAGGACTTTGAAGAGTTTGCCTTCAACAATTTCTGCGAGTTACTCCAAGTCCTGAGCCCGGAAGAAAGACTACTGGTTCTAGAACTTACGGAACGTTATCTTTGGATTCCGGCCGGAGAATATGTCGAAAACATAGCCAACGCTTTTAACCAGATGCCTCCAGAAGCACTAACAGGCATAAGCAAAATATACCTATTTCCGATATCCAAGCCATCAGATGCCGAAAAAATTAAAAGTGCTGTCAGTTTGCTTTACGACTTTAAGTCCATGAGTTTCAAACTTTCTCGTTACTTAGGAAAACAGTTCAAGGTAGTTAATAGCTTTGAGGAACTTCAGCCACCCTTTGAATTGAAGGAAAATGAATTGCTCTTTCTGGTAGATGATTATATTGGCGGCGGAAGAACAGTAAACGCCTGCATGGAAGAAATATTTAAGAATGAGAAAATCAGTGTTGCGCAGACAGCCATCGCTGCAATCGGATGTCAGCTGGAAACTTATCATAAGCTAATGGATGCCGGGAATAAAGTATATTGCGCGAATATCCTTCTAAAAGGAATAACTGGGTATGATCAACCTGACCTCGCAGCAAAAAAGATAGCGATAATGAAAGTAATAGAAGACTCAATTCCCGGCTCTAAGAAGTTTAGTTTAGGATGGGAGGAATCAGAGGGGATCATTACCCTAAAGCGCACGCCAAACAATACCTTTCCGGTATTCTGGAAAAATATTAAGCGCCATGGCAAGACTTTACGGGCACCATTTTTAAGAATAGAGAACTTCAGCTAATGACAACAAAAAATAAAGTGTTACTCCTGCGTATCATCCATGAGGGTGGAGACATCAAATTGCTTCGGCATCACAACATATCGTTCCGCGAAATCGGAGAGATGGTAGAAACTAGCATTGACGAAGGACTTTTGACGAATTCAGACGACATCATAACCCTCACCGACCAAGGTAAAGGATTCCTGGACAGCAATATAGGCATAATCAAGGAGCGGGATAAGTCCAAATGGATTGAGTTGGACATGAAAAATAAAATTAGGAAATTAGACAAGGATGAAGTATTTTTACCTGCACAGAATGCTTTGTCATTCTTAAAATAATTCCCCCGGTTTTCCGGGGCGGGTGGATGTTGTCATCCCCCTTGTAAGTGAACAGGCTTTCAAGCTTGTGGATTAAACATAAACCAAAAGTCTCCTCCCCAAAGGGGCCCCTCCGACATTTTGCTTCATGTTTAATCCATTGTTTAAAGGAGCCTAAAACAAGTTTTAGGCTCCATAAAAAAGATCAAATGAACTTCGCTCAATACGAAAAGAAATTCAGGTTAAAGGCGTTGAAATCAGGGTTTTCTGAAGACAATATTGTAGCCTGTCTAAACTATGCGAAACCAATTTTAGAAAAAGGTTTGCCGGTAATCTACAACACCGCAAATCTAGCTGCTCTGGTCGGATACAGGACGACTTATTTAAAGCGTGCAGCTAAATTCACCAAATTCTACTACCGCTCTTTTACAATTAAAAAAAGTAACGGAAAGCTCCGAACTCTGATGGAGCCGCTACCCAGCCTTAAAGAAATCCAAACCTGGATACTGGAGAACATGTTGTCAGAAATCCCTGTCAGCAAATTTGCAAAAGCTTATGTAAAACACCGGTCACTGAAAGAAAACGTAAAACACCACAACAACAAGGAGGGAGTACTGACTTGCGACATCGCCACATTTTATGATTCAGTGCGATTTAAGGATATTGAAAAAATTTTTAACGAATTGGGATATTCCGAAGTGATGTCCAACTTACTTGCCAAGTTGACTACCTTCAATGGATCCCTTCCCCAAGGCGCACCAACCAGTCCATACCTATCGAACCTAGTTTTGAGGGAATTTGACCAAAAGATATCTGACTACTGCATTAACAATAATATCCGATATACCCGCTATGCAGATGACCTTACATTTTCTGGCGAAGTCAAATCACTGAAACTAAAGAATCTAGTCGAAGCAGAATTGAATAAGCTTGGCCTTGAGCTAAACCCAGATAAGACCAAACTCAGAAAATTCAGTCAACGGCAAATGGTAACTGGCATCGTAGTTAACGAAAAGACACAAATCCCAAAATTTGAAAGGAATTTTATCAGAAACGAAGTACATTTTCTGACCAGATTCGGATTGAAAGACCACCTACGCAAAACAAAAAACAAACGTGAGAATTATCTTTTGCACTTGCTAGGCAAAATAAATTTTGCGCTGCACATCAATCCAGCGGATAAAAAAATGGAATCTTATAGATCACAGGTCCAGAAAATCATTCAAACGGATGCCGGCTAAAAACTCCTAACTGATATGCAATTTCAGATACAGATAAATTGGTGGGTGCCAAATATTCTTTTGCTTTTTCAATCAATTTACTATGAACGTATTGTTGGGCATTCTGACCTATAATGGAGCGTAATAAATCGCTTAAGTAATGTGCCGAAACATTCAACTGTCTCGCTATAAAATCAACAGTTGGAAGTCCATTTTGCAGAGGTTTCTCTAAGTCAAAATACTCGTTTAAAATGTGTTCAATTTGGGAAATTAAATTGTGGTGTACAGATTTTCCTGTAATGAATTGCCTTTCGTAAAAGCGATCACTGTAATTAAGCAAGGGATTTTTTAGTCATACAATTTGCACAAGATATTATATCACTATTGTTTTGTTTTTAATGGCTGTTTTTTTCTTTCATATTCTTTCGGTGTTGGCGTTGTACTAAAGGCTACCGGAATAGAAAATTTCAAGCGATTTTGATTTTTATTGAAATTCTCGTCTGACAGTCCACCACCAACACTTAGAAGTCCAGCAACCTTCAGCTCACCTTTTCCTCCACTTCCTTGTTTTTCCTCAACTCCAACAAGAATGTCAAAATTTAATTCTTGAACATATCTCCAACCGTCACTTCTCAGTAACCTTTCACCGGTCTTCCCGATTTCAGTTTTCTCAGGATTTACAATTACACCTTTGTCTTGAAGTTCTTGTTGGCTTTCAAGTATAGCTTCACTTATTGAGGAAATGGTATTTTTTATAAATTCTTTTAAGTCCATAAGATTTTGATTAATCTAGCTAAACGTTTTAACCCACCTCAATAATTGCACCACTCTCCTCGTAACATTAGGCGGACTGAGAAATTCGAGCTTCTTTTTATCACAACAAATTTAGCACAAAAAAAGAATAGATTTGTTGGGGAATTTCATCCCTTCTAAGAGATATTAGTCAATCTTATGCTTCCTCAGGGGCAATAAATATTTTTCGATATCTTGTATATCTTTTTGGACTTTCGAGAAACCAAAAGTTTTAATAGTTTCAATACTAGCTTTATGGCACTTTTTTAATTTCAAACCGCTTCCGCAAGGACACTTATCGTTTCGCCCGAGCCCTTTCTTACAAAGGATGTTTTTTAGGGCTTGCAATGTTGCCTCAGCAGAGGGCATATTTAATCTTTCAACATAATACTGGATCACTCCCGCCGTATGATGTGCATATTCAGCACCAGCATATTGTTTCCCTTGTAATTTGTATATTTGATTAGCAAAATAAGTATACACCTTATCAGTAATAAAATCATTTATGTTAATTCCCTTCTGTGACATAGCAATTAGCTCGTGATCTGCATCTAGACAACATATACCCTCAGGAGATATATGCCAGTCAATGTCCCGAGGGATAATCTGACTCTTTTCGATCACAATGGGCACGCAATAAGGATAACTACGGGGAACTAACATTATAATCTGAAATGTACCCCAATAAACACCAACAGTATCACAAATATCCAGTTCGCCCGAAATTACCCACATTTTGGATTTGGCATGCCAACTATATTTAAGCTTAGGAAAGCGTTCGTTGGCGATAATAAAATCGCGTTCAAACAATGTCTTATTTTTTCTCAAAACGATAATACGGTTTACTTGCAGATGCAATCGGAGCAAGGTTAGCCAAATTCCTGTTTGAAACAACAACAGCCTGTTGCTTCAATTGAAGGTTTCCTGCCAGATCAGTAGCAATAAAATCTTGCTTTTTTAAGAAAGAAAGCCAATTGAAGTCATATTGCGTGTAATTAAATCGCTCTTCAGGTATCTGGAAAATATACCTGTCATTCTCACTTTTAGTACGGTGACACACTGGTGTATAATACTCTGCAAAAGCAAGACTTTGATCTTTGATATGATCACCAACCACAACACCATTACTAACAGCATATGATTGCATTTTGCTGGCCAAGCTTGTATGTAAACTACAAGTTGTTACTTCACTTATTTCGCCAATTCCTGCCATGCCCCATATTACATCTTGGTCGTATCCGAGGTCTATACCGATTCTGGTGTAAATATTTTCTATACCTTGTTCGATAAAAATGTTCTTTAAGTCTTCTTTTACAAAATAGGTAAACACACTCGCAAACTGTAGTGAACGCTTTACAGACAATTCTGGTTTTATATCCTTTCCGCCGAAATAAACAAATAAACCATCTCCCTGCAAGCGATGAACATACCCACCAAAAATTAAACAAGTATGTATAGCCGCCCGCTGAATTGTATTAGTAATAATCCAGACGGTGCGTGGTGTGTACTTTTTAAATAAGAGAGTTGAACCTTTAATATCCACAAACATTGATACTATATAATGTTCTTCCAGACCTTCTGAATGTTTGAGATGAGAAAAATCAGGATGCAAACCTAGCCTCTGGTCGAAATTTGGCACCAAGCCTAATTCGCGCGCAAAATCTGCAAGACTTGGCAATAAACGTTTCTCGGGTACTTGTTGATTAAAAGCTTTAAAATCCATGCCCTTTTGCAGGTTTCTTTCAGCATAAGACAAGTTTTCATAAAGCTTGCCTGATTTCGGATCCGCAGCAATGGCAGCACGGATCGGTTTTAAATAGTCGTCAAAAATATGCATAGTATTATTTTAAATTACAAATGATAATAATGAATAGTGGAATAAATAAACAAAACTGTATGGTAAACATTATACCTGCAATTTTCAATTTCATGAACTTTCCTTTAAGCCCCGTAGCCAATTGATAAACTTGATTTCTTAAGTCTTTTAATTCGTCTTCGTCCGTACAAGGTTCAGCCGACTTTACACAAAAAAACGAACTATCCTTACAAGCTATCGCGCCGAAAAAGTGCAGAGATTCGACATCTTTACTTAGAAAAGGTGTGGCTGCTATGACTACCGTAATCATCGTAGCCACACCAAGTCCAATAAGCACAATTATTATCGCATTAGACCAAAATCCGCAATTGACAAATGAACCAATAGTAAAATATCCAGCCACTAGCCCCCCGACAATAAAAGTACTCAAACCCAAGAATACTGAACTTTTGTTATTGACACTATCATAATAATGGTCGAAGCGGTCTATACAGTATTTTAATCTCTCCTTCTCCATATCAGCCTTTTATATTTTTGGGGTCATTCCCATAAGAGTTTTTCTCGCGAAACTGTCCGTGCTTGTTTTGAATTGTCAATTCCGACTGATTTTTAATAGCTTGTTGGCGGCCTACTGCAATGGCCTCCTTTTGTGTGTCAAAAACCTTGCTTACACGGTTACTGCCTGATGTTTTGGTTGCCCAATCATCGCCGTGCTTTACGACGAATACATTTTTATTATTTTTCATATACTTATATATTATATTTGAGGATTAATGTTAATTTCACCATAGGACGCTATCCTACTAATGGTACTTAAAGCGTTACCAACGGTTTTAGGTATATTATTTGAATGCAGTTAAATGGCCTGGCAAAAGTTAGATTCCGAAACGACAGAAGATCTCGTCACCTATATCGGGTGGATTGGCGATCCCGGCATGCGCGAGCAAGGTCAAGATGCGTTTCAGGCTTTCTGTTTTCGTTTTCAGGCTGACATCGTCAAAAAATGTCGGATTATAAGCAGGAACAGGGGTTACGATAAGCATGTTGCTGATGATATTGCACAACGAACATTTGAACGTTTTTTTAAATACCCACGGTTTGATTTTAGTAAATCAAAAGCAAAAGATTACGATACCGGTATAAAGCTATACCTATATCGAATTGCAGAAAATTTATTCAATGATTTTTATAGTGAACAACATAATCCAAATTCTAATCCCTACGAAGGCGATGAAGATCTAGTTTATGAATTCCCCTCTATTGAAAATATGTCTGTTAAGCCCGAGCAATTGAGGGTAATCAAAGAAAAATATGAACTCGTTCAGAAAGCACTGGAAAGGCTATCACCAAAACATAAGATTATTTACTTAACCTATCAACAGCATGCACAACAAGGGTTCAAATTGCCCAGAAAACTGACGGAAAAACTTCGGACAGAACTCCAGTTGACACAGGCAACAATACAGTTTTATAAAAAAGAAGCGTTTGATAAGATAAAAGAGTATCTAGAAATTTATGGCTCAAAGTAAAGTAAATATCACCCCTGATAATATGGCCGAGTGGCTCGCATCAACAGGATTTCTATTTCCAAGGAATGAAATGGAAATGTCACGTTTTGATAAGCTCTACCCGGACGAGTCAGAGGATGTGTCAGATTTTCAGGTTGATTGTGCGGGCATATTCAGCAGAACATTAAAGACCAGTAGCACGATACCACTGAAAAAAGAAGCTGAAGAAAAGGATATTCTCCCATTAAAAATGGTCGCCAGAAAAGGATCTGATGTTCCGAAACACATCCTTGATAAAATGAAAAAGAACCAAGATGGAAGAGCAAAGAACGATACTGGAACAACGGAAAAAGGAATTGAGTAAAATTGCAGATTTTGTTTCTTCCCAGTTTTCAGCTAAGAATGTTACACTTCTTGAAGAAATTGTAGCCTTTGAAAATATAAATCTATATATAGATCATTACGAGAATTTTTTCGATGGAATGTTAGTTTTCGATGATGATGAATTTCATATACATTTGAATATCGATCGTAAGAATGATTTAACTACCACCAGAGGGCGATTCAGTCTGGGTCATGAATTAGCTCATTATTATATTAACGAACACCGGATAGGTTTACAAAGCGGACTTTTAGAACCACATGGCTCCCTTACTAATTTAAACAAACATGACCCAATCGAACTAGAAGCAGACTATTTTGCTGGATGTCTTTTAATGCCCTATGACAAAATTTATTACTTCAATCAAGTTAGAAAATTTTCGCTTGACAAATTAAAGGCATTAGCTGAGAGTTTCAAGGTAAGTCTAATGGCAGCCTCGATTCGCTATTGTCAAACCTGTGTTCATGAACTTATGATTGTAGTATCGGAAAATAATATTGTAAAATGGTATGATCGGAATGACCATTTTCCAAAATGGCCTTTTCGATTCAAAGTTCATGGTCAATTGCCACCTACTACGGTTGCTGGCGAATTTTTCACTAAACCAGATAGTAGATTTACCTCAATAGAAGAAGTTAATCCTGACGATTGGTTCTATCCATTTCCAAATGATTATAGGGTAGATAGAAAAATGAACGAGCAATGCTTTTATGCAGATAATTATGGATATGTTATTAGTTTGCTTTGGTTTAGATAACTAATAGACTCTCAAGCTAACTCCAGCTAGCTTTTGGCCCACTCTCATCTCCTAATACTATCACCCAAAGAATGTTTGTCAAATCTAATTGTCCTAGGTCTTCTAATAAAGGCCCTAATGAAGGAAGCGGATGTAGGATTGAGCCAACAGAAAGGATTAGCTCATGTTTATAGCGAAAAGAGAGTAGAACATGGTCGATTGCCGTGCCGCTTGATGGAAATAGTATGTAACTCCTTTCCTTTAAGTTTATGTAAAGTGCAATACATTTCCGTTTATTTAATCAAGAGACACAACACCATTTTGGAGTTCAAGCTCGTTTATGAGTTTATTGACTTTCATTGCATCAAAACTATACTTTAGATTACATCTATCAACAAAAGCAGTTATTAATTTCTCATTATTTCTATTTATGAATGACTCATCAAAATGAGGATACGAAAAATCAGAAGTTAGCAGGAACGAAGAAACTATATCGTCCCTACCATCTTTAATAACCGTTAAACTTAAATTCTGAAATATTTTAAATAGATTGGAATCACTCGTTAGAAAATAAGGATAAATATTCCTTTTTAATACCTGAAACAGACGGAAGCTATTTGCTGTAAATTTTGAATGAAACAAGTCCCATGTGGTTCCAATTAATTTCCGTTTCACCTCCGCTGGCTTACAATCAAGACCTATCATCTTCCTAAAAGCAGTGTTTCCACCAAAAACATGCATCGCTAATTTATATTCGGCTCCTCGGAAGATTTCTAGATCGTTGATCAACCAATCTATAAACTCATTTAAATTCTTTTCCGCTTTATCTTTAGTAAGCCCATTCAATGAAATACTCCTTATCTTTAATAGAGCGCAGTAATTATTCTTCAACACAGGATTAACAATGCTCAGTGGGTTTTTCTTCAAATCTGGTATGTTTCTAAATACAAAAACATCCCGACGAAAATCGTATTTAAAGCTTTTGAAAATTTTCAATGGTATCTGTTCAAAAAAATCTATTCTTAATTTAAAATCTTGCAGTTTTTCTTTATCAAATTCCCCTTTTTGACTACATAACTCTAATAAAGCAAAAAAAGGACTTATCTTAATATTCGGATGCCTTTCCAAATATTCCTTTAAAGCAATGATTCTTGCGAAATCAACGTTTTTTGCAAATTTCTCGAAATCGATAACCTTAACAATATGGAGGCATACACAGCTATCCAGAAATATAATAGGTTCTATGTCTTGTTGGTGGAATTTATTAATAAAAGCATCGCTAGGTAAAGCTTCCTCTCCCTTTTCTGAGAAACAACTATATGAAAGTATACCCTTCTTCATGGTTTAATAGAACTTATACTATATTAAAAAAATCTCCGGATACAATTTCCAAAGCAATTGGAACATAGTACGATCCTGTTCTGCATCTTCTAAGCCGAACTCTTTTATTTTCTTCATAAATGTTCCCTTTTTGTCTGACTCCAAAATCAACTCCCAGGTCCCAGTTTTTTTAAGCGCTTCTTTCGTATAAACCCAAAAACATTTGTAATTATGCAAAACACCCATCATGTACTGTACCCAATTCTTCAAGCGAGAGCCTATAATTTGTTTTTGAACTGCGGACTCAACAAATAACAAATATCGCTGATGCTTTTGAATCAACACAATTTCTTCTGTGCCCCTTACTGTGTCATAATGTTTTAACGTCACAAGTTCTGCTTCACGAAAAGTAACATCTATATCAGAACTATTCAAGATAAAATGACTGTCCACATCTGTTAGATGATAACCTCGCTTAAATAATCTTGGAATTAGTTTGTAATGAATATCTTGAAGGTGGCTATTTTTGTATAGTTCTTGAAGTGGCCCACCTCCTGATGAATCCTTGGCATTAACATCAATATCTATTAATTCTTCAGTTAATAAAAATTCAATAAAATTGGTCTTTGAATATCCATTCTTCGTTTGATAGTTTTGCAAGTAATGTACTAGGTAAGGTTTTTTCTTCACATATTTCCCCACAAAACTCGATTTCTGGCTAAATAACGTTTTTTCCTCTTCTGTCAAAAATCTTAATTCTTGCAACACATTATAAAAACCTTGGTCATTTTTTCCTCTGTCCCTGATATCCTTCAAAATTTTATCAACCCTTAGTTTGCACTTTTTAATCTGTTCTAACCGCTCATTCTCCATCTCTTTTTCCTTTAGATGGTTAAGGCGATTTTGGAGCTCTACTTCCAAAATTTTATGCTGTGCTTCAAAATCTAAATAGAAAGCTTGATAATCTTTCTCTCTAAAAGTTAAATCTGATAATGTTATTGAGGACATAGTCCACTTATCCCAGACTTCCTGTTTTTCTTCATTAATAAAAGGCAACTTATAATTACATATAAATCGTAAGGAATTGCTGCTTTCGTCTAACCGAAATAAATTTTGGCTAGACCATACCCACTTAATATCTCTTTGCAGATTACTCAGCAGCAAAGGATTATCTTTAAGATCTAACACCCAGATCAAGAAGATGCCATGATTCGCATAAAACTTGGCGCGTTCGTTAATATACTTGGGCGATAAAGACGACAATTGGATTTCAAAAACAAGCTCCATTCCTTTATATTGACAATAGACGTCTGGTTTTCTCCTATCCTTACCTTTTATAATGAAAGTTGTATCAATTTGTACAGAATTGACATCAATACCTTCGGTGGTTAGAAGTCCTTCACCAATTTTATTCTTTAAGTATTTGTGACGGGAGCTTTCTCGACCATACAACATACGGTAATGATCATTGGCCATCTCGTCATCCCAGTCATTTTCTTTGAGAATACAGAATTCCGATTTTGGAAAATGCTTGAAGTAGACATTATCTAACCGGCTTATAGAAGGAATCAGGTCTTGACCGCATTCACAACATTGAAAATTCCTAGTATTGGATGCATATTCGTTGCGAATAATAAATCCATCTTTTTGGCTCTTGATTAACTTATGGACATAATAGGTGTCACCAGTAATTTTATCACGTATAAGATTGATTTTTTTTTCGTCCATTAATTGATAGGCTAGGTTTATTATCTACAGCATTTCAATTCAATTTATATTACAGATGTGTGATATCTGTGTAGACAATAAAAAATTATAATTTCCTAAATTCGTTGATCTTCAATTAAAACTATCTTAGAAAAAAAGCACGAGACTATCGCAGTTTTTAATTCGTTCTCTCTAAAGTTACACCCTCATAAAAATAGTCCAAAATATACTTATCAAATGAATCTAAAAATGTATATTGTTTTATTTCTGCGATGTTAACTTTTTTAAATATTTCTAAGGCACCATGAATAGTTAACTGCTCATCAAAGAAATTGATAATCCCTGCATTTTGCAGCTTTTTAGAAATCATCCTGGGTAATCCATATTCTTCCAGTTGATAGACGACGGATGGAAGAAATGCATGTGATACTTTAGAAATAAAAGAAGAAATATCAACTCCATTGTTAATTATTTCTTTATATAAAACGTTTATGTCGCTAGCAAGTGCGGATAGATTGAAACTAGCAATTCGTTCTAGTTTAAAAAACTGATTGATATCGATGTCATATTTGTCTAACACATCTAACATTTCTGGAATAGTGTAAGTCCAATTATTTGGCAATATTTTTATGAAAGCGACGAACTTAGAGTGTTGCTCGCTGTAACGACCATCGCCCCATTCACCTGGTCTAAGATTAATTAGTTTATACAGCAATCTATCCCAATTATTTGAGTCGTCAGAGTTTAAGTACGAAAGTCCATTCCACTCTTCTGGCTGTTCTTTCATATCTCTTGCAATACTTTTTATAAACTCTGAATCATTAGATTGCAAAATATTTTCGCGAAGAAGTCGCTCGTAAGATTCCTGGCCTATAATATCATACATTTCCTTTTTAAAAACTGCTATCTTCGAAATTTGATCAGTTGTTAGGCTGTCTTTGTAGAGATTCTCATCTATATCCCCAAGTATAGAATCAGGAAATTCTATGTCCAATTGTGTATGATCATCAATAGGTGGCTTTTCCAGTAAAAATATTTTACCTATAAAATGTTTGAACATTCTACCTCCGCGGCCAATGATATTTTTGTATGTGAAGCTATCCAATATACTATTGCTACCGCTCTTACGGTTGCGCCAAATAATCACATTCTCTGCTGATGTATTCACGCCTTCTATTATAGAAGACGTGGATATTATTGTTTCAAGACCTCTTTCTTCCTCAAATAGTTTAACTTGTATTTGGCTAAGGGATCTATGCATCTGGCCGTTATGTATACCCACCCCCCTGCTAATAAGACTTGTTAACGTCCAATTTGACAGATAATTTTCAGATAACCAAGTAGCAAATTCTATCAATAATAAGTTTTCCGATAGAGGGATGTTCGCGATTAAAAGCCTCGAAACCATCTCGATTTGAGGGTAGGAAGCTGCATATATTAACGATTTAGCTTTGTTTTCAAATAGAATTTTTAGTAACGCATTTTCTTTCTTCACCAGATCTTTTCCTATTTCATTGTAAAGATCTTTACGTTCAAGGTAGACTGTGTTGAAGCCCAACTTATCTTCAAATATCATTCCTTCCGTAAATACATTACTTACTATCGAAGCTATGTTTGGGGCTAAAAAGTACTTTTGCTTGGCTTTGGCACTTAATTTAATGATAGCCTTAAGCAATGTTGGAGATCTTTCTTTATCATATTTAGAGCTAGCTTTGTAAAATTCATCTATTATAAGCATATCAATAGTGTCCAACTTATTAAAATAGTGCATCGCCCGTTCTTGTGGAAAGATGAAAATATTTTTTTCTGCAAGAGCGACCTCAGTTGTAGTAATAATCTTGTAGCTACCAGAAAACTTTTTACACAAGCGGCGTCTTGTTTCATCTGTAAGCGCTATGGTTGGCACTATGATCATCACATTTTGAGGCTTCTTTATAGAAATAAAAGCGTCAATAACAAAGCTTTTTCCGAAACTAGTTGGGGCGCTGACCGCAATATTTTGACCCTCAATTAGCTTTTTTAAAAGATGTGATTGTTCTCTATGCAATGTAGCTTCCCGCCCCCCTATATCTACTTTAAAGGCTTCAAGAATGAAACGCTCTTGCCAATTACTATTCTCCTCTTGAAGATAGGGGTATAAGCCTGTAACTCGAATTAAATGATTAACTATAGGCGAATACGAGAGATTATTTGACCGATGATAATCAAGTAATTTGATTAGTTCGTTTCTAGCCTTAAGATCTTCATTGGCTGAAATATAGTCATTTATTATATGACATGTTGCAAAAATATCCATAAATATCAGTCATTGTCTTTATGAAACTCTACCGTCGAAACAAACTTCTCAGTGATGTATGCTTTGGTCGGCACTGGAAATAAAATAATATGAAATGCTATCTGTTCATAAAGATGAACTTTAATTTTAAGCGTTTCAATTTGTTTTTTAAAATATGCCTCAGCCCTTGCGGCATGATAATTAATAAGATCTTGTTTGTAGGCATCATTCATTATAGATTGTTTACTTGTGAATTCACATTGATGAAGCAATAGTATTGGAATATGCAGGCGCGGTTTTAAGATATCAATTGAAGTATTTGGTGATAATATATTTTTTATCGAGTTTCTTAAATTTTCATCTGTAATTAATGTATTCAGGTCAGAAACACCCGTTATTATACCATTTTCTTTTTTAAGTTTTTCTTTAATTAACGAATTTCCTACCGATTGAACGATTTCAGATAATCGGGTATCCTCTATACTATTATAAAACTTGGCTTCACCAAACCAAATGGAAAATTCTCCAGCTTCGTCAACAACAATGTGTACACTGTCAGCACCTTTGGCATTGTCTTGCGTATTTTGCTTATAATAAATCTTCGGAACTACCGGTAATGCCTTGTAATGATTCTTCATTATACCATAGAGAATGATCTCTGCCATCTCACTACCTTGACTAATTTTATCTTTTTTATCCGTAAGGCGAAGGTTTTTAGCCGCTCTATTCAACACTGAGGAAGGGCTTCCAATCAAACTTTCCCTTTCCTTATGGGTTAATGCAGTCTCGGCTACGTTATCGAATATAAAGTTCATGAATTTAGAGTAACGCCATTTACCATCCTCAAAATCATTTATTATCGACAAAACTCTCTTTTTGTCAATTGGTTGAAGATTCGTATCCAAGTTGACTGCCGCGAACTGGTCATCTATTAGAATTTCAAAAACTAAATCTGTACTTAACATAAAAAAATTAACTATATAACTCCTCCATCACTTCAATCCTATTATCGATTACCCTAACAGCCTCCTGTGGACTGGTCTCATCCTCTTTGAAGCCATAGTGATCTTTTGTACACGAAGAACATCGGCCCTAGAAGCCTCGTTTAGATTGCTATATATGCACTTCCACACCTCATTTTCAGATGAAGAAAATATCTTCTTCTTGGTTGTGTATTCAATTACCGGTTTGAATCGTTCTGCTGCTGTTTGTTTAATTTCTGTTAATAGCGCTTTATCCTCCACCGTATAGTTCAACTTATTGGCTTTCACAAAATCAAGGGCAGTTTTTGCTATTTCATTATTTTCGTTCTTCAAGATTTTTAAGACCGATTCATAGTCGATCAAGTCATAGGCTATTATGATTTTCTTTAAAATAGTTCTATAGCCATTAGAAATTTCAGGTGATTGCAGCTCATCAAACAGCATGGCCGATGCTAAATTAGAATCGATCACTCCAAAATATTTATAAAGCCTTTTAAGACGCTCTTTCGTTTCAGCTTCCGCTGAATCGTAATTATGCTGAGTAATGGAAAGCACCAAGGGTGCAAATTCAGGAAATCGCTTCTCGAGAATAAAATTGATTTTTGCCTCCGATATGCTGGATAACTTCGGACTAGCCATATGGGTATCGATCATGATCTTCGCATCAATTTTATCTTTAACCAGGTTGCCATCAACGGATTTGCCCGTTTTTAAACTTTGCTTCTCCCCTTCTTTGAATGCTCTAACAGGCGTCCCCAATGCCGTGATCATAAACATCTGCGTTCCTTTACCGCTGATTTCATCAATATCTATCCGTAAGCCGACAATGCAGTTTGCTCCTAAGCGTTGCGCTCTATCGGATAATGTTTCAATGGCCTGTTTATAGATACTTTGTAATTTGCGTTCGTAGGTGCTTGATCTCCCACCGAAGAAGTCAGTCCAACCCGCGGCGAAATCACTAAACACATTCGACCCTACCACCACATTGGCAGTAATAGGTTCATGATATTCTTCGATCGTCCAACCCTCTAACGTATTAGTGGTGGTGGTAATGATTTTATTCATATAGGTATAGGTTATCCTAAAATGGATTAGACTGGTTTAGGGTCTGGTAATGATTTAATTGTTGATATTTTTTGTTTAGTTTAAATGTTTTAGTTTGACAGTACTAATGTAATAAAGTAATCAGTATTTCGCAAGTATAAGAGAAAATGTGAGAATAGTAATATGTTTTTATATTCTGCACCTGTGCAGGCATAATGAAATCGAAACGAATATAATCGGTTCTGTTTTTGGGTTTTTACAATTTCTGTAAAAATCTCATGGAATCACTAACTAAGAACTAACTAAGCTCTAACTAAGCTCGACTACTTTACTCTGTTTTATTAATGCTCTCTAACACCATTAAAAGAAACTTTTGATAACGAACACCAGCTTGGTTAATTCTCAGATAGAGACTTTTATAATTATCGATATCAGTTTCCCCGCATTACGGCTTTTGTTATATTTCTTCCCAGCCTTTTCAGCAGGCTTGCATCCTCTGTTATGATCTCAGCATCTCCCGTCATACCTATTTTAAGTTTGATTCCGGTATTTTCTTCCTTTAAGAAGAGCTGCACCCTCGATAGGTAGGTACTGTCGCGGTAAGGCACATCGGTTATCAGGAGAATCCTCCCTTCAATCTTGCCATACTCTTCATATGGATAACTGTTCATGCTTATCAATACCCGTTGTCCGCTCCTAACCTTACCCATATTGTTCTGTCGCACATGCATTTCCCCAAAATAGCTCGTGCTTTTCGGGTTAATATAAAAAATAGGTTGTCCGGCTTCTATGTACTGCTTCTCCTGTATAATACCGGAATAAGCTAGCTCCCCGTCCTGCTGGGCGATTAGCACATATTGCTGCTTCCATTTTTCCATCTCGCTTATAATGCTGTTCAGCGCCTGTACGAAGGAAGTCTGTTCTGTTCGTATTTTATTTTCTAGTTCAGCAAGCTCTTTACTGCGGGCCGTCAGATTGGCCTGACTTGCCAGTATATTGGAGCCGATCTGCTGAAGCGGCTGCTGTTTGGATAGCAGCGCAGATTCCTGCTTCTGCATTTCCATCGGTGAAATAACTTTTTTTTCTGCCAATATGCTATATGCCTGATGTTCTTTTTGGGCTAAACGGTAATCCTTTTCGTAGAGTTCCTCCTGCTCACGTAACCTCTTCTGCTGTTGTTTTTCGTAATCCATTTCCTTTATCAGATACCTTCTCTGTTGTAGATACAACCCCCCTTTAATTGCCGCTTGGTAATTTGTATATGCATTATAAAATGTTTGATAAGGCCCCTGAAGCTCTCCCAGATCCAGGTTATGGGGGGCGTCGGGCAAAAAGAAAGAGGAGTCCAGACCGTTCCTTAGCTGGACAAGTTTTGCCAGAAGATCTAGCACCTGGTCATGTTTACCCGAGCTTTCCATCCAGGCAAGCACTTGTCCCGACTGCACTTTCATCCTTTCTCTCACTAGAAGTTTGGACAAAGTACCCGACACTCTAGGCACAACTGCTTTTGGGGCGTTTATAGCATTCACTTTGATCCCGGCGCGGACAATATCGGGATATTGGATAAAAGCCGACATGGTGACGATTGCCAGCAAAATGGAGAGAACTAACGATATGCCCCATTTCAGCAGCCAGGAAGGGGGTTTGGATATGATGTCCTGTAAATCTTCGGCATGGATTTCTTCCGATCGTTTATTTCTTTTCATCTCAGTGTCTTTAATTGCCAAGTTCTAACTGGTTCTTCACTAAACGGTAGTATTCTCCCTTCTGCTTTACCAGATCCGCATGGGTACCCTGTTCTACTATGGCTCCTTTGTCAAGTACAACAATATTATCTGCATGGCTCACCGTACTTAATCGATGGGCCACAACAACAACTGTTCTGCCAATAAAAAACTCTTTCAGGTTATCGATGATAACCCGTTCATTCCTTGCATCCAGTGCATTGGTAGCTTCATCGAAAAGGATGAACTGTGGGTCTTTGTATACAGCACGGGCGATCAGCAAACGCTGTCGCTGTCCCTGGCTGATTCCCTTGCCCGCTGTCCCGATCCTGGTTTTCAATCCAAATGGCTGCTCCTCTATAAATCCCTCCAGATTGGCCATTCGGATGGCATAGCGGACGCGCTCTATATCAGGAAACTCTTCCCCAACTGCTATATTGTTCTCAATGGTATCTGCGAAAATAAAGCCATCCTGCATCACCATCCCGCAGCCGGCACGCCATACCCGATGCGAAACTTGGTCCAGTTTTGTAGAACCGAGAAATATCTCCCCCTTTTCGGCCTTATAAAAGCGCATGATAAGCTTTAATATGGTGGTTTTGCCGCTGCCGCTCATGCCTACCAAGGCTGTCGTTTTGCCTTCGGGGATATCCAAGTTTATATCGCGCAAGACCGGCTCGTTTCCCGCACCTAAATAACGGAACGTGATATTCCTGAGGTACAGCGAACGGTCCTTCGGTATTTCCTGTATCCAGTCCCGGTCGAGAGGTTCCTCGTCTTCCTGTGTAAAAATTTCGTTGATCCGTTCCAGGCTGATCTTGGCATCCTGGTATTGCTGGATAAATGTAAGCAACTGCTCTATCGGGCTATTGACCATACCGACCACGTACTGTACGGCCATCATCCCGCCCAACGTAAGATCGCCATCGATAACCGCCTTGGCGCTTATAAAAGTGATGAGAATATTCTTCAGCTGGTTTATGGCCATGGCACCGGCCTGTTGGTATTGTGACAACGCCAAACTCGCTACTTTAAATTTAAAGAGCCTTGCCTGGATGGTCTCCCAGATCCAGCGCTTCTGTTTTTCACTGTTGTTAAGCTTGATTTCCTGCATACTCTGGATCAGTTCCACCGTTACCGTTTGATTGTCTGAACTGATTCCGAAACGCTTCTGATCCAGCACCCGTCGTCGTTTCAGAAACAGTAGTATCCACCCCGTATAAAGAATGGTCGCACCGGCAAAGATCAAAAAGATCGTGCCGTTGTAATAAGCCAGCACAAAACCAAAAACAAACAGGTTGACAAAGGAAAACAGGGTATTCAACGAAGAGCCGGTGAGAAAGCTTTCAATCCGCTGTTGATCGGCCATTCGCTGCATAATATCTCCGTGGGTTTTCAGCTCGAAAAAACTCAGCGGCAGTTTCATGAGTTTGATCAGCATGTCGGTAAGAACGGCAATGTTAATTCTGACACTGATGTGCAGAAGAATCCATGAACGGATGAACGAAACACCTGTTTGCCCTACAAAAAGCATCAACTGAGCTATCAGTACGAGATAAACAAAATGGATGTCCTCAGTGTTAATGCCGATATCCACTACGGACTGTGTAAGAAAAGGAGTGATGAGCTGGAGAATGGTGCCCACCAACAGTCCGAAAAAGAGCTGAACGATCAGTTGTCTATAACGGTAAAAGTACTGTAGCATCGATGTCCACCGGAGACCTTCGACGGGAAGGTTCTCATCGGGATCATCTTCATAGAAAGAGGGTGTTGGTGCCAATAAAAGAGATATGCCGCTGTGGAGCTCTTTATGGGCATACCAGTCGTCCGTAAACTCTTTTGCCGTCAGTTCCCGGAGTCCCTGTGCCGGGTCGGCAATATAATAGTTTCCCTTTTTAACTCTGTATAGCACCACGAAATGGTTCTGCCTCCAGTGCAGGATACAGGGCAGGTCTATCTCCCGGAGCTGTTCCAGCGTCAGGCGCACCCCCTGCGTCCTGAACCCCAGTTTTTCCGCCGCCTCGCTGATACCCAACAGATTCACACCATGTTTATGGGTCTGTGTCAATTGTCGGATATAGTGAATGGAAATATTACGTTTATAGTATTTACATATCATCCGCAAACAGGTTGCACCGCAATCCATTACATCCTGTTGGCGAAAAAAGGGAAACTTGTTTAACATAAAGATGATTTCGAACTAGATTAGAAACATTAAATATAAAATCGATAATTTTATATCTCATAGATTACTTTGATACTTTCGATTTATATGACGCATTTTTTCCAACCGTTTTATACTTTGCTGCGACAATTCTGAAAGTCGGCTCTCCTTCTCAATATCCCGCTTATGTCCTTCGCTAAAATCTCGATAAGTTGAGATGAAGGGAAAAATTAACATCTTATTTCCAGTCAATAAACTTAGTTTCTGAAAAAATTCATCGCCATCTTCAAAAGGTTCGTCCAAAATCAGTTTGAATAAACTTCTGTATATTATAAAAAATTGGCTGTCCTGAAATGAATCGATCCAGCACCTTTCTTCATCGACAATTACTGCGTGCCCAAATTTACTAACTCCACCTAGAAGGAGTTTGGTACCTTGCGAGGCTGCTGCCACAATATTATTAAACAATTTATTTTTTGAATACGAATCTGTAAAACGATGATGTTCGCCACATATAGCAATAAAATCGTCATTTCTAGCTTCAGCCTTTTCTAAAATTCTCATAAAAGCACGCCAAGATTCTTTCTGAAAATCTAAGTCACCGTTATACTCATCATCAGCTTGTAGATCAAACTCGTTCCTATTTTCAAATTCTTGCCTTAATAAAAATATATGTTCAGGATTTCCTGATTTTTGCAATACGTATATGGGTATTGTGATTCCTGCATACAAATCTTCTTTCATTCTTACATGTTTTTGTAAAAGGAACTTACATCGCCAAGCTGCTTGATCTTTTTGTCGGATACATCAAACAACATATTTACCCAACCTTGTTCACCGTTCTTCCTTGTTATATCTGAATAACCAAACTCCTTTTGTACCGAAATAAACGGATGAATCACGAATGCTTGCTCTGTAAATAGAGAAAGTTTAATATCCGCGTTATCATAAATATCAAAATCAATATCAAGTATTTTCTCATAAAATTTTTTAAAAATCACTGTAAATTGCAAGCCATTAAACCTACTTATCCAAAAAATACCCTCATCGACCTGCACAATATCTTCAAACCAACTCACGCCGCCCAATAGTAAGTCCGCGTCGATATTTTTCGCCTTCTCAACAGCAGACAAAAAGCAAGCCTCATTGTACATGTCTGTGAACTTGTGATCGTCTTCGCAAATGATAATCATCTCCAGTTCTTGATTTAACGCTTGCAACACAATTCCTTTCACCGTGATCCATAGTCCCAGTGCGCCTATAGAATGTTTTACCGCCTCGATGACGGTAAGGTTAAAAATATTTTTATCTTGAAACTCTTTAAGTATATGATCTTTCCGATCATCACGACTTTTTAAATTAATAATAAATGTGTCGAACATATCATTACTTTCTATTAATCTTAACGTATGATTTTCTAATAGGCTCAAAGACCTTTTTCGCCAAGGCTATTCTTCGCATTGAAAAGTAATGAACCATCAGTTAGATTCTCAAGTGGATTCTTTTTATTCCACTGCCACATATTATTCCACAAATGAACTGAATACGTTTCAGGACCTATGTTAAAATCGTTTCTCGACGATACCTGATCAAAAGTATTCCAAGGATTAGGGCAAAATGTTTCAGGAGCTACTATAAACTCTTCTAAATAATTATCGACTATTTCTTCTTTTAAATAACCAGCACCTATTTCAGTCCACTTAATATCAGATATCGCCTGACTTTTCAATTTTTCGTCTATACGTGCCAAAATATTACCGCCAATCTTACTTTTTTTTGGCATTTTCATAACGGCATTACAAATTCTGATTTCAAGGCTTTCTTTCAAATAAAAGCTTTCTGTTGCAAAAACGTAACTATCCTCAGAATCGAATTTCTTTATTAATAAGACGTCAGAGTCGACCCACCACCCGCCTACATCATAAAGCAATTTGATCCTAAACCAGTCACTAAAAGTGGCATAAGAATTTGCGTTATCCTTGAAAACAAATGAATAATCTAGAATTTCGTTCGCGTCTTTCACAACCACATCCTCTGGCAAATTTTCTATGTTATTGTAGGTATACATTTGAAACTCTACACCAGCAGCGAGAAAGGACTTGATACAGAGCACCTGCATATCATCAATCACTGGGCTAATCCATAAACTCTTAACAATATTATTTTCGTTCATCATATAAAATTTGTTATTTATTTAAAATCATCGGTTGTTTCAGGAAACATGTCTCTTGTTGCCGATAAATACTAACTTCTAGAAAGAAATCTCATTATAACATGTATTTTACATCAGCAATTTGATATGGTTGCTCTAACTTGTAGCCGTTTATTAAAATTGTTGGAGTATATAGGACGTCCGCCGCCTTACACCAAGCTTTATGTAAATCCGACACTTTATCCAGGTTCGGTTCTAAAACCACGGGGTATTTCTCGCGTAGAGAACCATAGTCTTTGAGCTTATTGCTATACCAATCATTTAAGGCTTCTCTTAAAACATCTTTATTACTGAGCCTATTCAAAGCCAGAAAATGTTTCGCCACCTCTGTTCCAGTGTTATTTGCTTCTTCTTTAGTAGCGAATATCACCCTTAACTGAATATCATTTCTTTCGGAAATCCAATCTTCCAGTTGTCGATGAGCACTTGCACAAGGACCGCAAAATGGGTTGCTGACCATAGTTATAATGGTATCCGCCACTGGATTACCTAATGTAACTGCTTCTAGATCGTTAGTTACAAGCTTGTTTTGGCTTTTTAAAAATGCGTTAAAAATAGCATAATTGTTCTTAAAGAGTTTTAACTGCTTATCTAACACTGTCTTCTTAATTGAAGATTGAAAAAATGGCTTAAGGAAATACCAAAATGCCAGTGGAAATAAAAAACTCAACACTATTTTCAAGTATGTCAAAAAACCGAAATTGATTGTGATAGCTTGATAAGGAAAATTAAAAAACAGAAACTCCGACCACAAAATCACAAGAACCGAGCAACATAAAAAGCACCACTGCTTTAAATTGATCTGATATATTAGTGAGTAAAACGTAAATGGCAAACAGGCTATATTAAGCACTCTCAGAAAATTCAATGACTCTGGAGCAATCACCATGCAAAAAAAAGAGCCCGAAAAATAGAACCATCCAACTTCAGCCCAGCTTAACCAGCTGAAAACTTTTGACGAAGGAGAACTTAAAATACTATTGCAGCTGCTTTCCTTATTAATAGAGCATATTTGTCTAACTAATTTGTTATTCTTGTTGACGCTGTAAATCAGCAGTAATGAAGTTACGACAATCCCCAATGCTTTACTTATTAGAACACCGAGGAAAGATAAATGGAGAATATTTGGAATAATAGATATGCAAACCAGTAAAAACAAAACGCTTATCAACACTGGAAAACTTAATTTTTTTATCAAAGCTTCAATCGTCGAATTCAGATATTCTCGCTCTCCGCTTGTTTTATCTTTTTCCGCATAAACAATGACTCCAGACCACAAGTTTAAAAAATGATCCAACGGCATTGTACACTTTCTATTTTTCTCGTCATAATACGACAACTTATCATTCTCAACGCTTTGCACCAATATAATTCTAGCCTCATCTCCTTCTAAATGTGCCAAAAAAGGGTAATACAACTCTTCAAAATTGACATCAGTCTTTTGTAACTTATAGATCTCGTGAGGAATTTTCCATTTCGTTAAACAATCGCTGATAGTCAAAAGACTGGGATGCTTTGGATGATTAGTTAACTCTTTCTCAATTGTGGTGGTACTGACTGGTATCTTAAGCCGTTTAATAAGGCTAACCAGCACGCCAATTAAATTATCATCCGAAACATTAAAAGAAGTGTTCATAATCGACTATGAGATTTAAGTTATTATTTATTAGGCGCAATAGTTTGTTATCTCTATATTAATTTCGTCAAGATTTCAGGCAGCTAATGCATAACCTATAAACATAATAGCGTTTTCCGACAGCAAAAATGAATGGAATACTACCAAGAATGCAGGCATTGGTAGTTGTTCATTATATTTTCGAGAAGTCAAAACATAAAGCTATCGCTCAAAACAGGACAATAAACTAATCGGACTTAGACTTACGTCCAAAACAAATATTGTTATCTATGTATGTTATCAAAATTTGAAACGGCTGGATATTAAAAACTGCCTTGGCCGCAAATTAAAGTAGCTTTCGACTACCGCATAGTCAGCATTGAATCGCTGAATATATTCGTTATTGTTGAGTATATTTATTCCGCTGATTTCTATATCCATTTTCGCTTTCTCTAAAACCCATCTGTACATTAGGTCTATGAAAATCTGATTTTTCTGACCTGATGCATTGGTAATATAATAGGAGTTATTCCAGGTTATGCTATGATTTTTTACAGGATAAAGAGTAAAATTCATATCCTGCCTAATAGTTGTTACGCGATACCGACTACCATCGGCTAGTCTATTTGAAAAAGTACCCCAATTACCCTTATAGTGTAAAGACAAAAGCTCGTAGCTGTTATTGTTAAGATCTATGCCCAATCCATAATTCGCATTTTTCTGCTGACCAAACTGTTCATTCAACAGATAATCTGACTCACCAAAGGCCAAAGTTCCATTAATTTTCATTATCGTGTTTATATCTGAAAATAATTTGCTTGCATTTCCAGACAAACCGTGCGACCAATTTCGACTATTCCGATTTAGAAGGCTTAACGTCCTCAGTCCATTACTATCTATCGTGTTCTGAAAAATAAAGTTGTTCTTATTTTGATTATAATGATAGGTCAGATTCGCAAATATACCTTTCATTACATCAGCATATTTGTAGTATATAGAGTTATTCCAACTGTTCGTTCTGCGCAAATGAAAAAGATAACGCTGGATATCTCTATAAGTGGTGACTATATAGGCGTTGTAAAGCGAGGTCAGATCACCAAACTGAGTCTTATAAGAACTGCTGTACGTAAACTCAGTTTTCTCACCTACACTTAACCGCGCAGTCCCCCTTGGATTGAACGTACCACGAGTTTCACCGTCTAAGACAGCACTTTCTAGTTGTCGCCCGTTGAATATATGCAGCACATAAGGTGTTTGTAGTGTCAATTTCCAGCGTTTCCGCTCGAATTGCATAAAGGGGTCTAATGAAATTTGAAAATGATCAGTGCTTTGGTCGTTAACAAAGTCATCTCTGCGCTCACTTTGTTTCCCATCTAGCTGTATATGGCTTCCCAGGTGATCGCGCTGGTAATCAACGCCGATGCGCGGTGTGATTAAAAAGGCGCCTATTTTCCGCGAAAAACTAAGCGAATTTTCGGTATTAAATTGCTTAAGTGAAACATCCTGCCGTAAAGCATCGTAGGGTTCGTCATTGTTCAGGATATTAGCAAATTGTCCAGGCCGGACAATCAGCCGTTGCGGCGTTTCTCCATATGTTACTGAAGAGTTAAAGGAAACTAATTGCTTAGCAATGAATTTAGATATAGACAGCTTATTGGCAATTCCAAAATCCCGGAATACCTTATTCTGCTGTATTTGATCTGCGTCATTAAAAAGCAATCTACCATCATCATCCTCCCATCGTCGCTGAAACTGAAGATCATTTTTTAGAAAAATTGTTTTTTCATTCTTTTCCAACACCATCCCCAAACGTAGATTATTAATGTCGTATCGATTATTGATGCTCTCGGAAATTGATACTTCCTGACCAGGTGTAAAGATCTGCGTAAAAGTATATCCTTCCCTTTTTTGCATATCATCATAGTATGAAATATTCGCCTTAATCTGAAGATCATCTTTCAGTTTCACTAAAATATTAGAACTACCAAGGAAAATACGGTTGTCCATCCATTTTCTTTCTTCGAATTCTGGGACAGCAATATTCTGCAATTTCATAAAAGATTCTCCAGGAGTAATGACTGCTCCTAATGAGTTAATAACATTTCCTCCATCAAGGTAATAACTGTGCAACTGCTTTGACACATCGTTACCGGTATTATTAGATTGAACGGATTGAACACTTTGAAATGTTTTATTAAAAGTCATAGGTGTTAAATTAACATCCCACAACGCGGGTTTATATCCAATTCCAACTTTACCGCTTCCGGTAGTTGTAAACTTTTTTAGCTCTATATTTAAAGATGCACGATCGGAAAAAACCAGTGAGTCCAGAATCTTTATCGGTTGATCATTCTCAACAATTTGTATTTTTTTCACCGCATCCGCCGGAAGGCTATTGTTGATCATACCATACCGTCCTTCCATCAAATCAAGATTGTTGACCATATATTTTTGTATCGGCCTTCCTTGATACAAAATGCGATCTCCCTCCATCTCTATTCCCGGAAGCTTTTGGATGACGTCTGCAATAACTCTATCCTGCTTGGACACGAAGGATTCGATCTGAAAATTTAACGTATCCTGTTTTTTATAAATTGGCGGAGGTCCTATCTCTACCTCTTTTAACACCTGCGATTTCGACGACAAACGGAATTTGTATTCTGATGTTTTGTTGCTTAACATGGTATCTATTCTGCCGTAACCGAGGTGCGATAGTGTTAATAAAATGCTATCAGTTTTGGCCTGTATCTGCAGTCGAAAACGACCATCTGTTCCGCTTCTGACATATCCCATGATTGCTGCGGCGTTTTTCGCTTTATAAGTGATGCTCACATCTGGAATTTCATTACCCAAAGAATCGGTTATCTGGGCCGAAATGATAGTTTGAGCAAACAGTGGGGTAAACGGTAGAAAAACGCAAACGCAGAGAAGAAAAGAACAACGTGATACCCTGATCATTTGACGACCGCCTCATAAAGTTCAATCCAGTTGTTATCTTTATCTGCCCTTTCTTTATCTTTCTTATAAGAAAGACCTCTTGATCTCTCATCCTTAAACGAAATGAACCCCGACGCTTCCTCTATTTTCGTTCTGTTCAACACGTAATTTCTTTTTGATTTAAAACACTCCTTCTTACTGATAAATCTCGGTGGATCGACCTTGTTAAACGCTATAGAGACGGATCTTTTTATCTCTTTCAAAGCAGTTAACTCAAATATCCAGTGATTTCTTGAATCGGCTATTTTTACAATTAGTCCCGGAAGTCCGCAGAACTTATATGGTCCTTCATCGAGCGGAATATCCTGAGCAAACCACGCTATCCATTCCCTGCCTCCGTACACCATTTTAGCCTTTTGGCATAACAAACCAGCTATTGACGCAGTGTCATCGCTTATATGCCAATCAAATTTTCGCGGTTCACTGTAAAACGCTTTTTCTTTCGGATTAACTTTAAATTCATCCTGAGTAATAATCGTGTCACCTATTTTGTAAATGTAATAGCGGATTTGTGTAAGATTAGAGGCTAAAAGTCCTAGATTATTGTTTCCCTTACTACCTTCATTTATTATCGAATCTGTTAGCGCCTTTTTCTTAGCCCTAAAGACTGACTCGCCGGAATTAACTAAGAGTTCCATCTCCTCTTCTTTGATTTGATTGTTGGTGCTGTCCGGCAAATAAGACATATGATAATCCGCTTGGATGGAATAATTAACCGATCGACCAGCTTGATTTAAACGATCAACAAAAATGGTCAAAAAAGCACAAATGTATAGAATTTTAGGCATGCATAAAGTTTATAAGTTAGAGGCTGATGAATTACCAGCCTCAAATTAGTAATTCGAACTAAGAACACAAATTGAAACACGCTATACCGCACTGTTCTCCTGTTACTTCTGAACAGTCTAGCGTATACTCTCGTCCATCTTCACATTTACACGGAACGGCGCTGCCACTACCCGAACCACCTAAAACTTGTTTCAATTGTTCACGAGATAAAACTTCTCCCTTGTTTTGAAAATTAAAATTTAGCTTTCTCATATTGTTAGTTTAAAAATAAATAGATTAGTTTAAAAAATCATCGATGTTCTCTCGTCTCCCTGGGAAACAAACAGAACGGTTTTCAGTTGGTATTTCTAAGTATGTTCAGAAAAATTTAAATTATCAATCAGTTTATTTAATATTTATCAAAATAAGATGAATTTGTTACGAAATTTAGATTATTGTAAATCTTAGCATCGAGTTAATTTTCCAACAAGCCATAAAAGGCCAGCTTATTTACTGAAAAGGCTCTAAAGAGCAACCTACTTTCTTTTATACTTTTTCCCAACATCGAAATTTAAAAGTATAAATTTCTAATTTATCTTACCATTTCCTACTGTATTCAATAATTATATTTAAAGATAAACACTAACATTGAATTTTTCAAACCTAAACAATCTATTAACATTTCATTAACACCTCATCAAATCTATAATACAAACTTGTAATTCAGTAAACAGGTATCGCTGGCATTATAGGCGGCAATCGCTCGCTTTTTGTAGTACTCATCAAGTGAATCTACTTCTAACGTATCTAAGCCGTATTCATATAGAAGAAAACCCACGTCGTTCTTGGACCCATGTTTGCTATTAATCACTTGATTTGGATAGGATGATATTGTTTTGGGAAAATGGCTGGTCAACAACGTATCAAACTCATTTTTATAAGCTTGGTATTTTTCATTCATTTTGACATTACTCGAGTAGCTTTTACAGCCGTAACTAATAAGCCCGAGAAATATGTTCAATATAAAAAATGCAGCGAGTATTTTATTAATTAAATTGATTGATAACCATTTCTTTCTTGTCATCATTTGCTTTTCGTCGATAGATATTTCATTAACAAAGCAGTGAAAAACACCATTGCAGCCATTACTCCTATTATCAAGATATAAAGAATTATGCTTTCAAAAAAACATTTTCGCAACAAGGGCAGTTATCATCACAAACCAATGCATAATTAGAAATCTTATCCCAATACTCTTTCTTTTTCATATGCCGTCTTTCAAAAACTCCAAGGCAATTCTTATTCTATCTTCCATATTTTTTCCCATTTTTTTTATCAAGAGAACTTCTGAACATTAAACAGTATTCAGCGAATCTACTCTATCAAATGAACTGGACTTAACTTTATCCCCTTTTTTTCTTTCAGATAAACACGGTATCCTGAAAATCCACACATGACGATTCCTATGAAACAAATCATTATAGGAAGTAACCACTTGAATTTTTCTTTATAACTCCTCCGCTTAAATGGAATAAACGAAAATATCAACGTAAAAAATAACCCGAAGAGAAAAAATGTTAGTAGTGCAGCAAATATCATAGTCACATGGATAACTACCTGACCTACATCGTTAATATTGGAAATAGTAGTGAATTTAAGATCGATTATTTCATGAATGATACATATTAAAACGGCCAATATCCATAAGTGCCTCAATTTCATATTAGGTTGATTTTTCTGTAAAGGTAAATCGATTTATTGATATTACTTATCGATTTTTACGCTTAATCAATTTTGAAAATTTATTTTAATCGTCCGTTATTCTTTTAAATTTCAAAGTTTTTATTGCTTTTAGCAAAGCTTTTTCATTTTCTGGTTTTAGATTGTGCCCAGATAGTTGAAAACGGTCCACATCTGCTCCCTTCTTCCATAAGCTATCGAAATAAACTCCTGTTAAGCCATTGCCTGTTATTTTAGGCTGAACTATTTTCGCTTTTTTCTGATCTATCATCAGATAAGACTCTTTATTCTTTCTCAGCCGCTCAGGTATTTTTATGCTTCCATCTCGTTGAAGAATTTGACTTGCATGCTTCTCAAATATATCTCCATCTTCTTTTAATTCATTTGAATACCATCCTAAATCAAAAGAAAGAGTGTCTCCTTCGTCAATTGCTATTAAACCTACGTAAGAGTCTACCCCCTGCTGTTTTATCTGTTGCCAGCTTTTCGGAACCTGAATAGTGAATTCCCCAAAGTCCAATTGTTTACTTTCTGAACAACCAATAAGCAACATAAAAGAAACAGCCCAGAATGATAAGCTAATTAAGATCTTAATACTCGTCTGCATTTATATATTTTGTTATGTTTAACCAATAGTTTTATCGTACACTAGATTACGCTGCTTCTTTCAGGATTAAGATAGTTAAATTGTTTCTGTTCGAATTTATTTTCTAACGCTTCTATTCCGTGATCTTTTTTAAAGATAGCCTCTTTCTCTGTTACAGGGATCAGCCAGTAGAATCCTACAGATTTGCCTTCGCCCAGTTTAAGATTTTCTACGTTTGGCCCGTCTAAATAAGGCAATGATATCAATCCGTAGGTGCACTTAGAATCCTTTTTCCAGGATCTGCCAAAATTGGCTGTATGACCCAAATCCAGCTTTTGAGCAGTATTATGATAATGGGCAACGATTGTTAAAAGTTCCACTAAACCTTCATCTCGATCTTCGGAGAATAAGTGTAATTCAACTGGATGTAAATCGGACAAAGCTGACATGCCGCATGTTGCATATGTCCACATGTTACGGGTCTCGGTTAGTTCAAATTCCAGTATATGGAAATTTTTATCCAGATCGTGAACAGGGCCTTTGTTCCATCTGTTTTCTGAAAAAGGGTTACCCCAATTGGAAACGTAATGCGCTATTACCTTCTCATAATATTTATTTCTTTTCATCCTTCGTATTTGTTCCGGATCTCATCTTGTGATTACTATTGTTCGATCTTAAAGTTTCTTCAACGATCTGGAAGCTCATTTAATTCACTGAAATCAGCCTTCCATACATCAAGTTCAAACAACTGTCCTTCTTCATCAACGTTTAAGGACGCTATCACATCGACACCATCTTTATCTACAAATTGGTGCTCTGAAACTCGCGCGACGAACTTTCTATTTTCATTATTCTCTTCATCAACAAATAAATACAAGCTGCCCATGCCACCGTCATCCATTGGAGAAACTTTTAAACTTTGTTTCCATTTTTCAGGAAATGTCATTTTAGAGCCAACTATCAATAACTCTAACAACTTTAATTCCCGCTCTGTCGGTTTCCTTCTAATTGGCTCCATGTGCTTTCCTGTAAACGTAATAAATAGTTCGGAATGAAAGTACATTATCTACTCCCCCTTATTGCCAAGTTTGCGTTCAATGTCTTCCAATTTACCCGCAATATAACCCAGTAACCTGTTGGTTTCGACTTGATTCTTCAAAGCTGTATCAACCTTCCAGTACCATAACATAACTGATCGAAGAAGTAAAAGAAGTCCGATCGTGATAGCTAGTACGATCAATACACTTATAATCTCTCTACCACCACCACCTCCTCCCATTTGTGCAAAAGAAATAAATGGTGAAATAACACCAAGAAAAGTTAGTTTAGTTTTCATTTGTTTTAATTTAATGTATTGGTTATCCTAAAATGGATTAGACTGGTTTAGGCTCTGGTAATGATTTAACTGTTGATTTTGTTTTTTTTGACTGACCGCCACTCGAAATCGCCAGTTACCGAAAGGCTTCCCTCCGACCGTATTTTAATCAGTCTTTTATTTGATTCTTTTGGTTTAGTTTAAATGTTTTTTTTGACAGCACTAATGTAATTAAGAGTTTTATTATTTACAAGTAAATATGAGAAATTGTGGGAAGAGAAAAATATGTCGGGAGTCAAGATTTTGCATTATTACTAATAATTTTAGTAATTTAGCTGAAATAAAAATACATGGAAAAGCCATATAAAATCAGGAAAATGTCGTTCATCTGCAAGAATAGACACATAATAGAGCATAACGTACACATTACCAATGCATACCAATATAGAGATATTGCTGACACAGTGTGCAAAGAGAATCAATCTAGGGGCAATTATATATGGGAACAGGATAAACCGACTCCTAAATATACGGTTGAAGACTTTTATATGGTGCATGCAAGTCTATTCAATGAGATATTAGAACCCTTTTGCATGGAAGTGGAACCGCCAAAACGGTGAGTGTAATGGTGGCTGACACCTGGGCGTGATCTTTCATTGAGGCCTTACAGCACGATAGCAGACAAGATGAAAACAGAACTTTACTTTGCCTTATCAATCAATGCTCTTAAATGTCGCCAATACTGCTCATTCCAAAACCGCTTTTCACTTCCGGAAGGCACAGCCAATAGGAACACCTGGGAAACGCCAATGCGCCATTCCTGTAAACCATGTTTTAAGGTTGCGTTAACATCCAGATATTCCAAACAACAGGCGGCAGCTTTCTTACAAGTGAAGGCAACGAAGCGGGGTTTCCGATGAAGCATTTTTGTAACAAAATCTGCTGCGTCGTAATTTTTTGCGCTCATTTCAACGTCATCGGCATCTTCGACTTCTTTCAGTGCGGAAAGGCCGATTTGATATTCGTTAATTTCGCAAGATTGTTCGGGATGGAGTTTTATGGGTGTAAACCCTACTGTGTGCAGAATTCTATAGAAATTATTTCCTGGACCATCGTAAAAAGCGCTATTTGAAGAGGATTCTCTGTTAGCTATTCCACAAAATACTACCTCCAGCTTGTGGCTCAATATATCATCGGGCATTTTAAAGAGTTAATTTAAGTTCTTACCAAACTTAGATAAATTTCCTTTTTTTCACAAGTGTTTATTTTTGGTGTTCAAGCTTCCGCCATTTTATGGCGGAGGTATATGCAATATAATAGCGTTACATATAAAAGGAATTTTGTCGGTCTCTCCTCTGCCATTTGCCTTCGGACAAATCCAACAACTGGAACAGCTATCCAACAGAGCAGATCTTTTAAAGAAGGACGTTTTGATGGTAAACAGCAACGACAAGAAGTATGAGAAAAACGCCAAGCATGGCGGTGTCTAAAAAGCCCATTACCGTCATATCGAGTGTAGCGTAGCGAAATCGAGATATCTGTTAATGAATGAGTTGTAAATTAAAGATTTCTCCGCTCCATTTCATTACGGTCGAAATGACGACTTTTTAGACACCTTCATTGATCTAATGAGCGTGGCATCAATTGCCTGGGCCAACTTTTCATCAACCTTACAGGATTGTGCAAAAGTTATCCATTTTGACACTGTATCCAATACTTCATTAATGATCCCTTCGGGGTTTCGGATTGAATTCTGTTTTGCTATGGTCAGAAGATCTTCTTTTACAAAGTCTTTTCTTTTACCATTGATACTAAGGTTATGCTGACTTACCCATTCACTATCCGGCCGATAAGCATGGCATATATCATAGGCAGGGGACAACTTCCACTTACCATCCATATCCATAAGGAAAGCAAAGTTCTTGGTATGATCGTCACAATTACGGGCAAATACATTGAATACCATCCTGCGGTACAGCTGTTCAGCCTCGGCGTAACTCAGTTTCAGCTGGCGCATGGTTTGGAACAGTTGTTCATAGCTGTAACTGGCGATCTGGTTAAAGTCGTAATGTTGTATGGCACAGAAAGTCTGCATGTGTAGTTTTTCATTCCCATTCCGACGGTCGAAACGCTTGGTGATGAAATGTGCCCTTCCTTTTTCTTCAATCAGTCTGCTTTCGGTCATTTCGATCCCCGCCTCTGTGGCCATTTTATAGTAAGCCATTTCCACTCGCCCATAACCATAGGTGGCACCAAACTGCGTATCGTTTACACCGTCAAATTTTATAAGCCAGTGTTCATACCCTGGTTCCTGAAGTGTCTGCCCGGAGCGGATCATGCCTGTTGCCTCGTTATAGGCAATGATAGCTTTCGGTCTTGCTCCGCCTGCCGAAGTACCCATTTTCAGTACATCCAATAGTACATCTTGCATATCATGATCGGTATGCGTTTCAAACTGCTCGCGGTTCTCCAGTAATTTCATTGTAGTCTCTATCAGGCTCGAAAGCTCCAGTGACTTCGGAGCGCCTTTCGCTGTCAATGTGGAAGGTTCAAACTCCAGAGCACCCATTCCTCTATTACCAATAAAACATAACAGTTCCACAGGGTTAAGCGAATTCTCCGGACGTCCGTTACGGGCCAGCCATATATTGATCAGTTCGTTACCATACCTGTCCGGTAACGAATCGGCGAGCAGGCCAGGCATGCCTTTAAAGGTGCTGGTTCCCCTAAGTTCGGGAAATGAATATACACGATTGCCCAATGGCATCTTTATGGGGGCTACGTCAAGCTTACCGGAGGCAAACTTTTTATCGTATTCAAAAAAGCCGAGTTCCTGCCCTTCGTCCCAGGCAACGGCACCAATACGTTTGCCCCATAGTTTTACAAAAGCTGTTTTTACCATTCCTCGTTATCTTCTTCGTTGCGACTGTTATTGCGCGAAGCCCTTTTTCGCTTTCTTTCGTCTTCTTTTGCCAATTGTAGCGGGCTTATTGGCTCTGTCACCTTGAACTGGCTAAATACATAGAGTGCATCCAGTACCCTTAATACTTTCAGCAGATTGGCAAGAGCTGTATTTTCACCACGTTCCATGAGGCTTAGCGTAGAACGGCTTACCGCTGCCTGATCAGCAACTTCATCTTGGGTAAGATTTTTGTCTATTCGCTTAGCCTTTATAAACTCGCCAATCTCCCTAACGATAGCTGCATCACTCAAAGACGAAATGTATGATAAATCATTCATAATACTTTTATTTTAGCTTTAATGCGTAAAATATCATACAAATATACAAAAATAATTTTTCGCTATCAAAATTACGGATTTGAATGATAAATCATTCGCTAATAGCTATAATTCGCCATAATGCATTATTTTTCATTCACAATAGGTTCGATACCTGCCACGCCGACAAAAATCACTGATAATTACTTGCCGTTATAAAAACCTAAAAGATGCATTGCAAAGCACGGAGCAGACATGCCGGCAGCCGAGGAAAAAATGGTTGATGCAACAAAAGAAGTAGGAATTTAGAATATACGATGAAATGATTAAATTTGGAACAGGCATCATCAAACTAAAGGAAATAAGAAACGAGCAAGGGATGCTTTCCTATGTACACATTCTTGCGGATGACATCGAGGAATTGAAGAAAAAGCTTAAAACAGGCTCGATTTTTTTTGACAATTTCGATAGCTTGCAATCCAATGGCGATTCTGTCCGATCGATAGACCTAATTTATATTTTATGTACGATTCATCAATCAGATTTATTTTATTCACATCTTTTAGCCTCCTTTTGGGATTCAAACAGGAAAACAAGAACAGCCAACAACTTCCTAAAGAGGATACAACGGAACTTTTAAACAAAGAAATACTTAATTATTCGAAATCAGCGAGAAAGATTGATTCTTTATTAAATCAGAAATATAAACAGGGAGAATTGAATGGGAATGTTTTGGTTGTGCAAAATGGGGATGAGGTTTACCAAAAGTCATTTGGTTATACCGATGGTTCTAAAAACACAAAATTAAACGAGAACTATCGCTTCAATATTGGTTCAGTTTACAAAGAGTTTCCAGCTGTTTCTATAATGCAGTTAGAAGAGCAAGGAAAACTAAATCTTAAAGATAAATTAAGTAAATATATTAAGGACTTGCCGCCATGGGCAGATAGCATATCTATTAAAAGTTTGTTGCAATACTCAAGCGGATTACCCGAAATGAAATTTGACGAGCATTTTAGTAAGGGGATTACTGTGACAGAAAAAATCGTTATGAGTGATTTGAAAAATGTAAAAAGATTAGAATTTAAGCCAGAAACAGATTATCTCTATACGAATTACAGTCCTTTACTGCTATCGAAAATCGTAGAAAAAATAGCCAATCAGGATTTTCAGGATTATGCTCAAGAAAGCATTTTTAATCCTTATGGTTTAAGTCAAACAAAAATTAATAAACAATATCCCTATAAAGATAAAACTTTAATGGCTATTCCTTTCAACAATGATTTTGTAGAAGACGATTATAAAACAACTGTATCTTCAGTTTTGTACAGTTCTACAACTTTAGATATGTACAAATGGTTTAAAATTCTGGATTCATTCGAGATTTTGACTAAAAAATCAATTGAATTTTTATCGGAAGAAGCTAAAATAGGTAATAACATACAAGCGCCTCTTGGTCTTTGTGATTGGAAAAATGACAAAATTGTAGAACACTCCCATCACGGGTCAAGCGCAAGTTATGAATGCGTAGTGAGAAGATTTAAGCAAAAAGAACTTACGATTGTAATACTGACCAATCAAAAGCATAGAAATGTCTACAATATTTCCGACGAGATTATTGAAATTCTGAATCAGAACATGTAGAAAAGGCGTAGTGTAAATCAAACTGTGTCAAGGTATTATTCCTCGATTGAACTTTAGCAAATATTAACTTTTATAATTCGATTTCCGGTTTGAACGTTAATTTGTAGGCTTCCCTGGAAAAATGAAAACTTACCGCTTAATTTAGCTTAAATGCACAGAATTGATGTAATTATAATAAAATGACCGTAGAAGTTCCTATTTTTACTCTTAAACCATAAAATCTATTAAACAATGGGTATATTACCTTCTGATATCCACTTTAAAAGCAGCACCTGGCACACCACTTGTCTGCGTAACCACCATACCCGGTACCCGTCCTTCTAAGGCGGCTAGCGGATTGCTCACAGGTTGCTTACCGATGTCTTCTACCGATATTTTGGTGACCGAACCCGTGTTTAAACGCCGCGTCGTGGTACTCATTTCTTTATAATTATAAACTTCTGAATCTCTACAACTAAACACTACCCCTTATTTGCAAGGATTTAATAGAATCTGTGGATAATGCCATTGACGTGTACTAAACAAATACAGAACAAGATTTTTATTGTAGTAGGACCTAAAATAGCCAGCCACAATCTGAACAAAAAGTTTTGGAACTAGGAAAAACTGAGGTATTGAAGGAAATGGCGGTACACGATTTCATAAACCGTATAATAGCAAATCCAAATAATGTTAAAATATCGAAAGTTTTTGGATTGATGTCATCACCATTATCGCACAGTAGGTGTTCGATAATGAACAATTATAAAGAAAAAAATAACATAATTAACTGAAAATGTTTTTATTAAAAAAATGGCACAGCAATCGCGCATAATTTACATCCTTTCATAAAAATCAAAAGCGATGATTGCCAATTACGTTAAAATGCTATCCGTAACCTTTGGAAACACCGAATATACTCTTTAATCAGTATTCTAGGACTCGGTATCGGTATGGCTGCCTGTGTCCTCATTTATAAATATGTCAGCTTTGAGACAAGTTATGATAGTTTTCATCATAAGGGAAACCGAATTTATCGGCTGGTTACAGATATCAAAACCCCAACTGAAGATGTTCATTTTTTTAGTTCGGCTTTTCCCTACGCGCCGAATATGGTCAACGATTTACCCGAAGTTGCCTCAGCTGTCCGATTTTTTAAAGGAGATTATCCGGTGCGCAAAGGTTCTGTCAAGTTTATGGAATCGGTACTTTTTGCGGATTCCAGTCTGTTCGAGGTATTTGATTTCAGCATGATAGAGGGTAATGCGGCGACAGCCCTGGCGAATCCTTATAGTATTGTACTGACTCGATCTGGTGCAAAAAAGTATTTTGGTGAGGATAATCCCATCGGTAAAACAATCTTATTTGGAGGGGATGCATCGCCTTCAACCGTTACTGGTGTTATAGAAGATATCCCCGAAAATTCGCAATTACAAACAGACCTATTTGTTTCCATGACTACCTTTTTCAAATACAAGCCAATGGCTGAGCAAGCATGGGGAGACTTTCCTGCATCGACCTACCTCTTACTGAAGTCAGGTAGTTCAATAGATGCTCTTCAGGAAAAAATACCTGCCTTTTTAGAGAAGCACGCCGGGGAAGAGATGAAAAAATTACAACTGAAATGTAGCCTTGTACTGGAACCCTTGCAATCGGTTTACCTTCACTCAACCAGAGGGGGCTATATAGCGATGGGTGCCGGAGCTAATGTATACACATTTTCGCTCGTAGCCGCCTTTATACTTATTATTGCTTGTATTAACTTCATCAACATGGCTACCGCTCGGTCTGCTGAACGGGCAAAAGAAGTTGGTGTAAAAAAAGTGACCGGAGCACAACGAGGGCAGCTAGTCTGGCAGTTTATAACCGAATCACTATTTATGGCATTATTGGCCTTTGTTCTGAGCTTATGCCTCACATATTTGGCACTCCCCTATTTTAACCAACTAGCGGGTAAAACCATAAGTTTATCGCTCTTTGAAAACGTACAGCAAGTGTATTTATTAACAGGAGTTTCTATCCTGATAGGATTGCTCGCCGGTATCTATCCATCGCTTGTGCTTTCTTCATTCAAACCTGCTGAAGTACTAAAGGGCAATTTTTCAACTGGAAGCAAAGGGAACTCCCTTCGTAAAGCGCTGGTTGTCTTTCAATTTACCATCAGTATTTTTTTGATTGCTGCAACCATTGTTGTTTATAACCAGCTTAATTATATGCGATCTTATGATATAGGATTCAACAAAGATCAGACCATCGTGATCGATACGCATGGCGATCCCGCCAAAAAGGCTTACCGTCAATCATTATCAGTAATCCCCGGTATCGGATCAACTACGATGTCATCCGGAGTGCCCGGAGGAGGTGTAGGAAACGCCTATTCCGAAATTGAAAATAAGAACGGCGTTATGCAGATTACAGGGCTCGATATTTATGGGGTTGATTTTGATTTTATACCACAATATGGGTTAAAGATGATTGCGGGACGTCCATTTTCAAGCGACTATGGTTCTGATTCTACCCAAGCTATGGTTGTAAACGAAGCGGCTGTTAAGCTTTTAGGTTTCCAATCTCCGCAAGACGTCATTGGAAAACGTTTTGATCAATGGGGCAGGCAGGGAAAAATCATAGGTGTGGTTCAGGATTTCAACTACCAAACGCTAGAACAGAATATCAAGCCCTTAAGTTTCCGGCTGGATACAAGGGGTACCAACTTGATATCTGTCAAAACAACTGTCGGCGACATTCCACGAATTATTGAAAACATGAGAGAGAAATGGAATCAGCTCTTACCACAGATTCCGTTCAGTTATTATTTTCTGGACGAACAGTTCGATCAACAATACCGAGCATTTGAACAGTTTGGCCAATTGTTCGTTAGTTTTGCTGCGCTGGCCATTTTTATATCCTGTCTGGGTTTGCTCGGACTCATTTCCTATAGCACCCTGCAACGGACTAAAGAAATCGGTATCAGAAAAGTATTGGGAGCGTCCGTTAGTAACATTGTGAAACTCATATCCAGGGACTATCTCAAATTGGTAGTTCTCTCTTTTCTCATCGCAACACCTATTGCCTGGTTTGCGGCAGATCGGTGGCTTCAGAATTTTGCTTACAGGGGATCCATTAGCTGGTATGTCTTCTTCATCGCCGGGCTGTTGGCGCTGCTTATTGCTGCGTTTACCATTAGCTGGCAAACAATGAAAGCAGCATGGGCTAATCCTGTAAAAAGTTTACGGACGGATTAATAACGTATGGTGAGCCAGCAGATCTGCATTGCCGTGAACGGATATTTCAAAAGATAATATTATCGATTACCAGGGTATTTGATGAATGTATAAAGCCAATAGATAAATCGATTTTCATGATAAAAAGATATCTCAAGCCAACTTGGCGCTTCCTGATAAAAGACCGTGCTTTCTCACTGCTGAACATTGCGGGTCTGGCAATAGGCATTTGTGCCAGCCTTTTCATTCTGCTTTGGGTGCAGGACGAGCGGAGTGTCGATTCCTTTCACCAGCAAGGTGAACGCATTTTCCAAATATACAACCGCAATTTCTCCGGAGAGTCGACAGAAATAAGTTTTGCCACACAGGGCCTGTTGGCGGACGAGCTCAAAAACAAAGTGCCTGAAATAGCACTTGCCAGTGGTTTAGATTATATAGCGAGTAGTGGGAGTAATTTGGAGACCAATGACAAGAACGGCAAGATGGTCGGTGCTTTTGTCGGCAAGGATTTTCTTTCTATGTTTACTTACCCCTTGCTTTTAGGAGACAAAACCACAGCACTAACTGCGCCAGATGGAGTGGCTATATCTCACAAAATGGCTAACTTCTTTTTTGGAAACCAGGAGAAAGCAATCGGACAAACCATTAAGCTGGAATCGGCAGACGAATTACGGATCACTGCTATTTTTGAGGACTTACCGTCGAACTCATCCATACAATTCGATTTTCTATGTAGTTGGCAGTCGTTTATCGCTAAATACCCTTGGGCCTCTAGGTGGAGTAACGCTTCACCTTCGACGTTTATATTGCTTCATCCTGGGGCAGATCCAAAACAGGTAGAACAGAAAATCAAAGATTTTCTTTATCAGTTTGTTACCCGTCAAGATGGATTTAGACAGGAATTGGCTATGCAAGCCTATCCTAGCCGGTATCTGAACAGCACCTTTAAAGACGGATTTCCAGCTGGAGGACGCATAGAATATGTACGTTTGTTCACTATATTGGCTATTTTTATCTTGGTCATCGCCTGTATAAATTTTATGAACTTGGCAACAGCAGGTGCCACGAAACGCGCTAAGGAAGTAGGATTACTAAAAACCATTGGTGCCAGTCGTAGATCGCTCGCTTTACGATATTTGCTGGAAGCGCTGACACTAACAGCCGTCTCGATCGTATTTGCTATCGTGCTACTGTTCGCCTTTCTTCCGTTATTTCAAGAACTCACCAATAAGCCCCTTTCCATACCTTTTAATACCGCTGATTTCTGGATTAGCTTAGCTGTTGTGTGGATTGTTGTTGGATTGGTATCAGGCAGTTACCCTGCATTATATCTTTCTTCTTTCAATCCGCTGGGTGCGTTTAAGGAAAAAACCTCTAATGGCCGTGCATGGCTAAGGAGGAGTTTGGTGGTGTTCCAATTCAGTCTTTCTGTCTTGCTCATTGTGGGCATGTTAATATTTAAACTGCAGATAACTTTTATTCAGCAGGCCAATATTGGATATGATCGAGAGAATCTGCTATACATTCCGATTGAAGGCAATTTGGCAGAACAATACAATGTTTTCAAGACGCGCGCAGCCGCTTTATCCGGTGTGCAATCAATATCAAAAATGCGCAATACACCTACATATATCGAACACCATACGCGCGGTATCTCATGGCCGAACAAAACAGAGAACACAACCTTATCCGTTACTGATGAAGTGGTTGGGTATGATTTCGTAAAAACAATGCGTCTAAGCCTAAAAGAAGGACGGGATTTTTCTCCTACATTCGGAACAGACACGAGTGCTTTTCTTATCAATGAAACCGCTGCGAAGGCCATGGGCCTCCAGCACCCACTTGGACAGCAATTGAACTGGGATGGCAGGCACGGCTCCATCATCGGCGTAATAGAGGATTTCCACTTCAATTCAATGCACCACGCCATTGAACCATTGATTATACGGTTAGACGAAAGCTGGAGCTGGGGGACTATCCTTGTTCGCACGCGACCGGAACAGCTGGCTTCGACATTGGAAAACTTGAAGCAACTTTGTGAAACGATGAATCCAAACATCCCATTTATCTATCAATTTTCAGATCGAGAATTTTCAAAACTGTACCAAAGTGAACAAATGGTAAGTTCGCTCGCCACGTATTTTGCTTTGTTGGCCTTATTTATATCATGCTTGGGCTTATTTGGTCTTGCTGCATTTATGGCCGGCCAGCGGATAAAGGAAATAGGTGTACGTAAAGTATTAGGTGCGTCAGTAGGTAATGTAGTGTACTTGCTTTCGGCAGATTTTGTCAAACTGGTACTCATCGCGATTATCATTGCCAGCCCTATCGCTTGGTGGACTATGAATCAATGGCTGGAAGATTTTTCTTATCGTATTGACATCCAATGGTGGATATTTGCGGTGGCAGGATCGGTCGTCGTTATGATTGCGTTATTAACGGTTAGTTGGCAGGCAACTCGGGCTGCTCTTGCAAATCCGGTTGATAGCCTGCGAGATGAATAACTGGATAACTACCAACCAACATTACACTTATATAGCATTGGGTACCGTAATTATTTTCTTACTGTTATTATAATCTTATCATCTGTCATATTCGAAGATTTATCAATTGCCGTAAAAGTCAGTTCAAAATCTCCCTCCACAGGTGGCAACCCTGATAATTTCATTTGCTCACTATCAAAATTCAGCCAGTCAAATTGATTTTTGTTAACGCGGTAAGTCAGTTGTTTATCATCTATGTCTTTAAAATAATCTTTAGGAACGGCTATTTCAAATTTCTCTCCAACCTGAACTGTTGTGTTAGAAAGTGAATGATAAACAAATGGTTTAAACAGTTTTGAAGTATTAACCCAAAATATATCTGATTCGGTTAATCCTTGTTCTCCTATTTGTAGTCGGGTAAAAAATAAAAATTTATTATCAATACTTACAAATGGTCTTCTGTCCCAATCTTTTGAATTTATTGTTGAATCAATTATTTGAGGTACAATCCAGTTATTATTAATATCACGATAACTAATATATAAATCCGCGCATGTTTCGTCGTCTGTATATCTACAAAAAATGATGTATTCTTCCTTTGAGGAAATGAATACACTTTCCTCATCATTCAATGAAATAAATTCAGAAATAACATCTGCGCTTTGATGCGCATTATCCATTAGTTTTGAATAGAACAAATCAGCATTGTGGCAATTTTCTTTTCCGTCACAATTTCTATTAGAAGAAAAATAGATAGTACCATCATATGTCATACAAGCATTAGCTTCCCGGCTTGTCGAACTTAATGGCGCTTTTAGCATTTTTGGAGAAATCCAATCATCATTAATCTTTTCAATCATCCAAATATCGGTGTATACGTTGTATGTATCAGCTTTACTTTGGGTATAAAGTAAGGATTTACCATTAGGTGAAAAATAGGGCAAATATGCACATTCATTTTTTAACGATTCGAAAACTGCCGGTTCAGTCCATTGCTCATTAACCTTTCTAGAATAAAATATTTCTCCACTAAAGTCGTCCTTGTTCAGTATTCCAAATGCTACCTCCCGTGTGTCGGGTGTAAATGAAATACCATGCTCTAATCTGCCTTTCATCGAAACTATATTCGGTGCAAAAACCAGGGGAATAGAATCAGGATAAGGTTGCCCGAAATAATCAGTCGATTCGGTTGACGGTTTACAACTGATCAGTAAGAGAAGAAGAAGAATTGGTAGGATTACTTTAGTCATTATGTTTCAATCTTGCAGTAGATATCCAACGGATTAGTGAGCTTTCTTTTGACCTTGAGAAGAAAAAGTATAGGCTTACCAAATTTAGGACAGCGTAAAATTCAGAAAAAAATTATTAATTAACCCGATTCAGCGAAGAATTAAAATTCTTCGCTGAATCGGGGTTTACATTCCCTCGGTGATTTTGTCTATGCCCAGTTCCCGGGATATATCCCCGACACTGCAGCCTCCTTCGTTTTCCTTTAGTGCCTTGACGATCTGGCTCTCGCTGAATGTGTGTTTTTTCATGATAACAGTTAAATTCTAAAATAACATTTTTTGGATAAATAACTGTACTATTTCAGGGGAAGGTTACAAGCGATTCAACAATGGCTTCAGATCTTAACTCTTGTCCGTTTCGGTTGATATCAAATCTTTTACTCCCTTTTGAAAATAAAATAGCCATGCATTTAAAAACACATGGCTATTAATTCGTATGTCGATTAACTTTATAGTTTCTCTATCACTTCCAAGGGAAGATTTAAGCTTTCTGCTATTATTTGACTGGAAACACCAGCTTTTTTTAATGAATTTGCTGACTTAAGCTTCTCAGCTTCTGCCTTGGCATGTTCTTCTTCCTGTGCTTTTTTTATTGCATAATCAAAAGCATTCTGGGTATCCCATTTGGCTTTTAAACTTGATTCGTACGCCATACGTTCCTCCTTTTTTAATTTAGACACCTCTCCTATCTTAAAGATAAGCTTAAAAACTCGCTTATCCAAAAACTTCGGTATCTTGTCCATATTGCTCATGTGCTTGAGGAGGTAGAACTGTTCTGTTGGCCCATATTCCAGATCTTCAATGTATTTTTCGCCTTCAAACAGGTCATTTAGGAATCCAATCAGTATTTCCTTATTGGGTTCACTTCCGAAGTAATGACGGAAACCCCAGTCACTTAACGGGTCAATAAATTTTCCAGCCTGTGGGTAGGTTGTTTTGGTCATAAAAAAATAGATTTTGGTTATCAGTAAAGATAATAAAAAAACATTTATTGACTAATATTTTTAGCAAAAAAACATTATTTGATTGATATCAATTGTTCATATTTGTAAAAGGAATATGGAATAGTATTTTTGTGGTAAGATGAAGCTATACCTTGTTGTTCCGCTAAACTTAGCCAAGTTATACGTTGATATGGTGCTTATTCGAGCATTGTTATTACTATCAATCCTAAGTGTGGATATCAAAGGATACTGTCAAACCAATGATACTCTCATTAACGCAGGAAAATATAAGCTTCATTTTCATGTTATCAAGGGGGTTGGAACACCGATTATATTTGAGTCGGGTGCTGGAAATGACGGAACCATATGGAAAGATTTGCTACCACTCCTAAAAAAGCGAACTGAAGCTCCTTTGATAACTTATGACAGGGCTGGATTTGGTAAAAGTGAGATAGATTCAACCAATTTAAATATCACTTCAGAAGTAAGAACGTTAAACGAGGTTCTTAAAAAACTAGGCTATTCGGACTCCTATTTTTTGGTTGCGCATTCTTTAGGTGGAAACTATGCTATGAAATTCATTTCGGATAATAAAAAGAAGGTGTTGGGAGCCGTATTTATCGATATAGTTTCTCCTTATTTTATGACCAAAGAAAGGGCTAAATATACTAAAAACCTGTTCGCGGACAGCTTAGAAGCCATTAAAAAGGAAAGCATTGGATTCTATCACCTGGTTCTAAATTATGAAAACACGAGCGAAGTAATGAGACGGGTTTCGAAAAATATTAGCATCCCATTAACTATTATCGGATCTGACAGAACCCCTTTCGAGGGAACAGATCGGACAGATTTCAGACAATCCCTTAAAAAATTCGCTGAAGATAAAGGCAATAGAAAGTATGTATTTGCTAAAAACTCTGGGCATTACATTTTTTTGGACAGTCCGGATATTGTGATCAATGAAATTGTTAGTCAATATAAGGCTGTATTCAAAGAATAGATAGTTGCGAGATAACTAAATATAGTCTTAAGGGCCGTGCTATGGAGCCTGCAAAGGCAGCTAACGATGCCATGAGAGTAATATTAACCAAGTATAAATTTACTTCGATAAAAAGATTTATGCAGTGGATACGCTGCAAGCCGAACGGTAAGTACAAAGATTGCATTTCAGGAAAGGATTTCGTATCATTACTGCATATTAACCATAGAATTACCAAATCATGAACAAAGCAGATTTAATCGAAATCGTCGCTAAAGAGGCGGGCATTTCAAAAGCGGCAGCAGAAAAAGCAGTTAATGGTTTTACCGGTGCCGTGACCAGCTCATTGAAAAAGGGAGAGCCAGTAACTCTTATTGGTTTCGGCACATTCTCCGTAGCACAACGCGCGGCACGTAACGGCAGGAATCCGGCTACAGGCGCACCGCTGAAGATCAAGGCAAAGAAACTGGCCAAATTCAAAGCGGGAAAAACGCTGAGCGAAGTTGTTGCCAAAGCTAAAACAGCAAAATAAGTATAAGTCCGGAGTGGCCCGTCCATCTGCCATTTCGGCACCTATCATACCAGAGTTAGCCCAACCTGATTTTTTGACCTTTCAAATTTTCTGATCTCTCAGGTCTATCCTTTAAATTAGTGCGTTCAAGCCATCATAATTACCCCATAGCAGTATTCGAAAAGTATTATTTATTTTTGTTGATACCTTATTATTGTAAACATGGTAGGCCAGTACTATATATAAAATCATATAAACAATTACAAAAAACTACCCACAGACACTGCGATAAAAAATGAACAAAAAGACCAACAGGAGACAGAAAAGAGTTTTTTCATAAAAACAAGGTAAAACCGCATTTATTTAAGTAAAAAAACAGTTCTTACACCAGCTAAAAAAAAAAGTTACCATACGCTGACGCTGTAGGCTGGAAACCTTTAATTTATTAATTATATATATTTGTTACATGCTGGCCAGCATAGGCATACCCCGAAAAGCCATAAAAGAGTCGGGACACAGGCAAAAAACTCTTGTTATGAAAACATCAGGGTTTATTCAAACCACACAGGGGGACGAATAAACCGATCATGCGACCTCATTTATGCCAATGAGAGAATCACTCATACCACCGAAGGCAGCATGAATGCCTCTAAAAAATTGCCAATGATGAACAAATAATTATATACAGATGAAAAAATTAGATTTAAAAGACCTGGGTGTAGAAGAAATGAACAATGTCGAATTACGAACTATAGAAGGTGGCGGTCTTAGCGACGCTTCCGGTTTAATAGGTAGTATTGAAAGTATCCTAAACGACATTGTAGGTTTCGCTCAGAAAACATTACAGTCCGTTCTCGGCATAATTGGTGGATTATTATAATCATCTGTTAAAAGGTTTTGTAACAGTTATCCTTTATACGGATATATTTGGGGATGGTTAGATATGAGATGAATATTAATTCGACGGTTGAAAACATGAGACGGGGAGTAATACCGGATTATCTCATCAAGTTAAATGGTAGGGGTATCGTGGCCAATCGGGAGGCATCAATAAGGTCAATAGTCTACGTTCAGCGTCTTGCAAGGTAATTCTCAGTTTAAAACTGCTAAACTAAGAATTTTAATTATCTCCCCCCCAAATTTTCCGTATGATCCCGAAAACGTCCTTTCCATGTGTTAGATTAGTCATCTGGCAGGCATAATGAATATAATCCTTAAGTTGGGTATAGCACGAATTTTCCACGAAAAGAACGAAGGATTATCAGTAAGTATCTATACCCGAACTAATGATGGTGACCTATATGCCATTGATGAGAACCTAAAATCGAAAAGAAACGACAATTATCCCCCTTTTATAAGAAAGTATAGTTAACTCTTGATATTAGCTATAATTATGATCAGATACTCTAAACATTCAAAATATATCAAATTAATATTGTATTTCACTGAGCGGTTTTGCAGAAAACTTATTTGTATCAGTTGGTCTTAATGAAAGATCAAACCTTTTGCCAACAGTTTTAAACTTCAAACCAACCAGAATGCTGTCGCCTTCTATTTTGAACGCAACAACTTCCATAAACGGTTTTGGATTCTTCCAGTTGTTCAATATGGAATCTGTCAATGCCTCAGGATTTACAAAGCTAATCTCCTCCCCGTTTACAGTGAATGGCTTGTTGAGTTTAATTTTTTCTGATCGCATGACCATCATCGGGGTATCATTAAATTCTTTGGGGAATTTATTGTTGTCAAATAAATACTGGGTAGCATACGCAATAGTCTGACTAGTATCAATCGTGGTATTTAGTTCTGATTGCTTCGTATCCGTTGCACTATTATTGCAAGCTAAGCAACCTAAACCAAGGATTACAAAAAACAATCTGAATAATAATATAGGAACTAATTTCATTTGTTGCTAAGTTAAAATAATAATCATCTATTTTTGGTACATTCTATAGGAATATTGGCTCGCATTGTCTTTATTTATAATAATGCCAAAAGATGAATTTTCAAAGCCTAAACCATATTCGTAATTGCGATCAAGATTATTTGCAAACCGGGCCTGATGAACGAATTCGTGGAGTAGCGTAACACCCAGTAGAAAAGCTGTTGCTTGTTGTGTACTTGTAAGATTAGCTGCTTCAAGCCCCCTTACCCAACTTGCGTTAATGTTTACCACGTTTGGGTTTTCAGACCCTTTAAAATAACCATATTCAGAACTGCTGCCCAAATCTTTAATGACAATCTCAGGGCCTTTTCCGAACTCGATCTTGCTTAAGATTTCTGCTTCTGTGAATCCAGACCACTTAACAAGTGCCTCCATTACTTTTTTGTCATTTTGCACAAAAGATTTTAGTTCTTTTACCATAGTTGTAAATCTAGGATATTTTGATTGATCAATGTCCTTCATTACAAATCTGTTCGCTCCCAGTTCTGTCTTTGTCGGTGGAGCACTTCCACCTGGAGTACCGGGTTGAACCGGTATTGGCGTTCCTGGGTTCGTTACAGGGCTAGGAATTCCAGGTCCATGGGGATCAGGCCCTCCAGGAAAGGGATCTGTAATTGTAACCTCTTCCAACCACCCTCCTGGTTGAGGATCTGAACCATCATCGTTACAGGGACCTGGGTTACCGCCGCTACCGGGAGATCCTGTCGTGCCCTGATCAGGGTTGGTGCTACAGCTTGTATTGGCGCTCATTGTGGAAAGCTTTTGTAATTGGCTAACACTATTATTGTATTCTCCAGAGATGATGAAATCTCCATTGCCCGTGTAAAGATTCATTTTTGCGTCACTTTCATAAGGATTTGTCAAGAACTCCTTTATTAAGGCCTCGCGCTGACCTGATTGACCTACTGCTATACTTAGCTCCATAAAACGGGAATCAGCATAATACTCGTCCCGGTTTACTAGCTTCACGTTTACAATTGGAACACCTTTTGAGTTTTTACTGATTGCTGCTGTCTCCCAATCTGGTTGGTAATCACTTAAAGCAAAATCTTTAGCCTTTCCATCTTTTGCATTCTTACTGTGTTGGCTGTACCATTCGATGGCACTTTCAACCAAAGGATTTAAAGATGTTTCATCTGTGGCCTCTGGGCTAATGGTTTCTTCTTTTTGACAGGAAGTGATACTGAACGCGAGCAAGACAAATATGGTCAATAGTTGCCGTAATCTCAAAGTAATTTCGTTTTTCATAAAATTATAATCTGTACTCAATCTATTTTTAAGAACGGCGCTAAAATATAATTTAACCCCACTCAGAAAAATTAATTACACAGATACCCTTTTTCACTACACGAACTACAGTCTATCCTTGACGAAATATATTTAAAGTTTGCAATAATACGACAGGATGGCGGAATGGTAGACGCACGAGAAAGTGTAGATCCCATTAACGGCATCAATAATATGACCGTATCTAAAACATCTCCATGTCCTGATATCTTAAAAGCTGACATCGTTTGTTTTGATATTCTAATTTTTTTAGTATTTTTGATTTAACAAATCAATAACCATAAACTTAGCAGTGGCTGCTACTGCAGTTATAGTAACGACTAAACCGAAATAATGGCAAAATCCGAGACCGAAAATAACCCATCTATGATACCCGACGAGGTAGTTATCAGTAAAATATATCTCATTCGAGAACAGAAAGTAATGCTGGATAGCGATTTAGCAGAACTTTATGGGGTGGAAACGAGAAGGTTGAAGGAGCAGGTACGCAGAAACTTGGTTCGTTTTCCGCCTCATTTCATGTTTGAACTCTCCCGAGAAGAATATCAAGAAATTCTAAGATCGCAAAATGCGATCTTAGAACAAGGTGCTTATTCCAAATATTTACCTTTCGCTTTCACCGAACACGGCTTGCTGATGCTATCTAACGTTTTAAAAAGCGAAAGAGCAATCTCAATGAGCATTCGCATCATCGATGTTTTTATAAAGATGAGAGAAAAGCTTTCCAGTCACACTGAGCTTTATCTCGAAATAGAACATATTAAAAATGAGATAACAAAGCAAACAAAAAGGCAAGACAATCAGGATAAAAATATAGAGCTGGTATTTCAATATCTAGATGAATTGGCCGATAAAAAGAACACCATGGCAGCAACCCAATCAGAAAGAAAAAGGATTGGATATGTACTAGGAAAAGAAAATCAGAATTAAACACTTGAATGCCGTATAGGTTTTTTTGTACTTCTTCGGCATCGAAACATGATAGGGAGGGTTTCTACGAATACACGATATAGACAATAGAATGTATGTGTTTGCTAAAAATTCTGGGCATTACATTTTTTTGGACAGCCCGGATATTGTGATCAATGAAATTGTTAGTCAATATAAAGCATCATCCAAAGAATAACAGATCCACTTGAAAAACGAACTGCTAGTATGATCGCTTGAGATCATCAAGATACTCACTAGTTGGTGATGGCTTATGGAATTAACCTATCGATACAGATCTTCTCGCATAGATACCAAAAGCCTCTCTGCTTTTACAGCGTCGACATCTACTGGCAAAGAGCTGACTTTATATGCTTGTTCTATTTGATGTATTAAGTCGTCTGCTTTCTTCATCAACTCATCGTAATCGTAATAACCTGCTTTAATCTTTAATAATTCTTCACGGTTAGGTCTTTCTACGTTTAATCTTCCCAACGTTAGTATTTCTGCTGCTTGCTCTAAAAGACGGATAGTATGCATCATATTTTTCGCATCATATGGCTTTCCGTGTTCACGATTGCTTTGGTACCGTACTTCGTTTCTTTTATCAACCCAGTCCCAATATTCTTTATAGGACTTACAGTAGGAAGAATAGCTTTCTTTGTTAAGGAATAGATAGGTCACCGGGAGTTCGCCTTTGGGAATGGACGACAAGCTTACCTCGTTTGCATCGTCATATGAAACAATACCTTTGTACGCTAAGATACCTTCCTGGTCATAATAAAGTGCATAAAGGCCCTTGGCGTGTGCAATATTAACCAGACCACATCGATTCTGTATCAGTTTCTGCTCGATGAGCCATGTTGTTAACGGCTTACTTAGTGCCCCTTCTACAATGTAACAGAAGTCGATAACGCTCTTACGACCCCTCTCCATCGGGTTCATAATTTTTTTATTCAATCCGCTGGCTTTTTTAATTTGTGTTATGGCATAACCACCAAAGGTATCCTTACATTGTTTTGATAGGAATTGATCCAACCGCAGTCGTTCAATTATAGGGTGTTTATGTAAGATGCACGATGCTGGAGTAGCCAGCAATTCGAGGATATTTGGATTATTCTTAATAAGTAGGTCAACAAACCTGCCTAACTCATAATACACCTCATCGTTCGTTTCATTACTTACTTGAGGAATGTATTCTAAACCAAAAAACTGTTCCTTTGGAAGATAAAACACCCCTTTAATATCGGTATCTGATGCGGCCGTATCCAATCCATAAGCTTTGCTCCCACTTATGCATTCAAAAAGAATTAGATTTCTATTCTTAAGCTCTTTAATATTCATACTGATCCAATTGGTTGACAAAAAATTCGTCAAGCGGGCCATAATCAAACCTCTTTTTTTCAAATCCCTTGGAAGCGTCTTCACAATAGCGATAAGTATCTATTATATAGCTCTGTAACGATGTTGGAATTTCTATTACGTACGACTCCTCTTTGGTTAGCTTTAAAGCGATTAATTCCTCTGTAAGGTCTTTCAGTTCTGTAGGCATTAATGTTAAAAGCGGATTGATCATCATGGGCGGAACGCTGTTTTTTTCCACACACCACAGGGCAGCCAAAAGTGGTCTTAAAACATAAAAAAGCTTTTTAATACGGATCTCTCTTCCATTTACCGCAGTATCTAAAGCCCCTTTTGAAATGCCCAGATAGTGATGGGTTTGGGTACGCCGGGAAAAATAGCTAGTCCCAAGATTGACTAAACGCTGTGGGAAACGCTCTTCCTCCCTATATATTATTGGCGACTGAAGCCACTCAAACGGTGTGCTGTTAGACTTATATAAAAGTTGCAGAACCTTTCGCAGATCCCATCCGTTAATATCCAGTTCCTCGTTTATAGGAAAATCGAGTTGATCAGTCTGCTCGGCAATAGACAGGTAATATTTCATGGGTTTTAGATAAATAAAACGCACATCATAATCACTATCGGGTGATGGAAACTGCCAGCCACGACTCCCTGATTCACAGGCAAACAGGATCTTAATATTGTTATTTGCTTCTATCTCTTCAAGCTTTTCAAAAATATTTTGTCTTACAGTTTGATCTATTTCTATCATTACATGTTATCAGTGCCTGCAAGTTAAAAAATATAGATTAATTTATATTTAGTAAAAAGTTGGCGTGTTCGATTTTTCTGGATTTTTTCTGTTTTACGAATTTAATCCTCTGGTTTTTCCTTCGCATCGGCCATCCTGACTATCCTCGGCTCAAATTTCGCTAACACTTCAACAAGATCATTTTGCGCGGCCATCACCGTGTGGATATTTTTGTATGCCATTGGTGAATCGTCTATATCGCTCCCCATTAATGTAATACGTTTATCAATAAAACATTGACGGCAGCACAATTACCTTTCTAGCATTCCTTTCAGTATGCATTCCACATTCATTCTGTCAGACAAATCCCCATACCACCATTTTACCGGTATAATTGCTGTATCATGGGCCGAAATCAATTGTATCTGATGGGATATAACTTATCTTCAAAAACGATGAATGATGGTTTAGCCTTCTTAGGGTAGCTAAACAATAGCATGCGTTTGGCGATTTCATTTTCCGAAAGTTTTAATCTCGATTTTGCTGCAAAGACAACTTTACTAGTAAGATATGCTGATACTAGCGGATATTTTTCTTTCTTTACAGTATCTATAAGGTAAAAATCCTCCAAATTGATGATTTTCTCTGTCTGTCCTGAGTTGTTTGCACTAATATAGGTAGCAATAAACTTGTGCCCTCTTGCCGGAACTAAAGAACGTATCCATCCACTTTGTCCTCCCTGCTCGACCATTTTGTATATCCCAATAGTTACATCATCGTCATACTTAATGTCGTTTTTTCCTAATTTATATTTAACAGCACAAGAGGACACAAAAAATAAAAACACAAAAAGGATAAGTTTAGAAGTTAGTTTTGAGATTAACATAAGTTTTGAGGTTAAGGTTGTAGTGTACAAATATTTTATAGTTTAGCTTTTACGAAAAAAGAGGAAATGAACCAAACAAAAGCAAGCTGACATCAGCTAATTTGTCTGTGTTTTAACCCTGCCTCCGATAGTGATGGCGGTAATGATTCTATTCATACAGGTATCGATTATCCTAAAATGGATTAGACTGGTTTAGGGTCTGGTAATAATTTAACTGTTGATTTTTTTGTTAGTTTAAATGTTTTAGTTTGACAGTACTAATGTAATAAAGTAATCAGTATTTCGCAAGTATTTGAGAAAATATGAGAAACACCTTCACTTCCCTATCTTAATTTTCATCGTTTAATAGTTTCTTTACTAAAATAATCTACCTGAGGTAGTAGTGAGTAGTATGTTCAATTATTCTCATTCTTTCCCCTCAAAGCTCACTAGCTCTTTATTTACCTCATCCAATAACTGTTGTTCGGTTGGCAAATAAAGTTTGTATTGACTTGCAACAATTTGCTTTTGCCCTTCAGGCAATGTAAATTTCACAACAGCATCGTTCTTATTTGCACAAAGCAATACCCCAATCGTCGAATTTTCGTGCGGTAGTTTTTCAATACGATCATAATAATTGACATACATCTGCAACTGTCCTATATCTTGGTGTGTCAACTTAGTGGTTTTTATTTCTATGATGACAAAGCACTGTAGTAAGCGATTATAAAATATTAGATCAGCGAAAAATTCATCTCCCTCAATATGTATTCTCTTTTGCCTCGCCACAAATGAAAATCCATTACCCAGCTCAAGTAAAAACTCCTGAAGGTGCGTAATAATTGCACTTTCTAAGTCCTTTTCATAAAAAGAGATTTCCCTTTTCAAACCAAGAAACTCTAAAAACATAGGATCTTTAATAATTTCCTTCGAGTCGGAAGGTAGTTTTTCATTTTTGGCTACCGCTATAACGCTTTCCTTGTCATTACTCATCAAAAGACGTTCGTATAGGCTGCTGTAAATCTGTCTTTCCAGCTGGCGCACGGTCCAGTTATTTTTAATCCTCTCAGCAATATAGAATTGCCTTTGATCATCCGTGTCTAAGCGCAGCAACAATTTATACTGACTCCAACTCAATTGCGAATACAGTATGTTCGCAATTGGAAACGTACGAAAAAATTGTCTGAAGAGCTCTATCTGCCTTTTCGAAAAACCACTACCATATTCGGGCTCTAACTCTTTCGCAATATATTCAGTAAGATATTTACCATATTCCGCTCTCTCTTTTTCTAACTGCTCTTCTTGAAAAATACGTTTCCCGATATGCCAGTACATGAGTGTACGCTCGTGATCAACAGCACGAACAGCCTTCTCTTTTGATTGGGAGATTATAGCTTTTAGATCAGCTATAATGGATTGATTTACAAGCATATTTTTAGATCTAGGATGTCAATTTTGTTGAAACACTAGTTTTATAAGGTTTTGTTTAGATTGTTGACTAGTCTAAGACAGTAATTTTTGTGTAGTTTCTGATTATAAATGGGGAAATTTATATAATTAGGTAAAACGCTTTCTTCTATAAAGCTATTGGTAACAGTACATATACACTCTTTTAAAATTTTATGATAGGCTTTTTGTACCTCTTCGGTACCGAACACAATAAGGTTTCTAAGCATGCGCGATATAAAAATACGGGTGTTGCTTCTGGGATGAATCCGGCAAGCGTTTTAACCAACCTAAGATATTCTGGTTTACGCATTGATCCCATCATATATAAATATGAGCGTTAAGTGATCTCACTTATAAATTTGTTCGATATAATACTTGATAGCTATCGGGATGGCACCAATTAACTCAAGAATAAACCCCGATGGGATCAGTAGTAGATACGCCCATATTGGAAATTTGAATTTAGGTGTTCCCTTGGGAAGCACTTCCAAGGCAATTAGTACTTTATTTTTATAATGCCATATAATAAGTAACGTCAATAGCAAATAAAATGGGATTCTTATCGTAAACGAAGTATATAATCCCATGAAGGTCATGTCCCACATTAAGATGTTCAACCAGATAGGAATAGATACAAATGCGCCAATAATAGCCGTACGATTATAAATGAGTAACCCCGCAGTTAATATTTGAGAGACGCCAATAAATGATTTAAATGGTTCGTGGGCGGCCAAGTACCATGAAACTCTCATCAAATCAATTTCTTTCAATGGTTGATTCATAGTGGCTTCTGTTACTCCAAACTGGCCATTTGTTAGCTTAGACCAACCATATTTAAGCAAGTTAAATGCTAACCATACCCTGAAAACTAAGATTAGATAATCCCAAATTAGTGCTTTATCGATTTTGCCAGTCATTGTGATGGGGGTTATCTTAGTGTTTATAAAAGTAATGCCTGTTAAAACAAATGTAATACATTTTAAACAGAAATGGCATTCGTTCCATGTGTTGATTACATCAAGACAATGTGGCTTTTCAATCAGCTTCTTCTTTCAGCTATCAAACGGAATAAAAGCTAGGAATAGTGCAGGCAACTTAATAACTTGCCTTTACCTTTCATGAAAGCATAAAGCGTCAAATACTTGCAACTCTTAAAATATGTAAAGGACCATTATTTGGTGCTAATAATTTTATTCATATGTAGAGGTTTTCTGATTTGGTGTTGTTGATGTCTGGATTGACGTACTATCACGGTTATGAACGAAAACGGACGTTTAGTGTTCGGATTCGAACAGTTTTATTGGATCGATAGTTACCCTGTGATCCGGATACGCAACATATCGCTTATGGCAAGTTTTTTGACTTTCCTTTATCAATATCAACGCGCAAGATTATGATAAAGACACTTTTTAAAATTTCATGGAGAAATCTTTGGAAGAATAAATCCTTTACGCTGATTAATATAATAGGTTTGGCAATTGGTATGGCAGCATGCCTACTTATTTATACTTACATCAGGTTTGAATTGAGCTATGACAAATTCAATAGCAATGTTGATAGAATTTATCGTTTGTCGGCAGATATAAAACTTCCGAAAGAAACACTTCGGGAAAGCTATTCTGCTTCAGCAATGGCTTATCAGCTGGCTCAGGATATGCCTGAAATAGAAGATTTCATGCGTTTATCTCCAACCAGTCTGTTAGTACTCAAAGACAATAATAAATACCAGGAATCTCGAACATTCTATGCAGATTCTTCTCTTTTTTCTGTATTTGATCTGCCGTTGATAAAAGGGGATGCAAACACCGCCTTAAAAGATCCTTTCAGTGTTGTCTTATCAGCCTCTACAGCAAAGAAATACTTTGGAGAGGAAGATCCTATTGGAAAAACATTACATATTATGCAAGATGCCAAGCCTATAAAAGTAACGGGTGTTATGGCAGATATGCCACTTGCCTCCAGCTTTCAGGCAGACCTGTTCGTTTCTATAGGTACGTACGGTAAAATATTCAAGTTTCCGGTAAATGATATGTGGGCGAATTTCACGAACGTGTCGTTCCTTCTGCTAAAAAGAGGAACTGATGTCGATCAGCTTGCTAATAAACTACCTGGTTTCTTGAAACAAAGAGTTCCACAAGAACTTAAAGAAAGCAACATGTCCTTTACACTACATTTGGAACCCCTAAAAGATATCTATTTAAGGTCAGATCGGATAAGCCATGATAATTTTCAAACGGGAAACCAAAATAATGTTTATATATTCTCCATCATCGCATTTTTTATTTTACTGATAGCGGCCATTAACTTTATTAACCTCACTACGGCAAAGGCAGTTGAGCGATCAAAAGAAGTTGGTATCAGGAAAGTCGCCGGAGCGCATAGAGCACAATTGATCATGCAATTCCTCGCAGAGGGCCTGATTGTTAGCGTTTCTGCCTATCTTGTTAGCTTGCTCTTAGGACAGCTGTTTCTGCCGGCATTTAACGCACTAGCGGGAAAAGAAATCGCTCATACCGTTTTCGAACATTCTAACCACCTTGTGTTGCTATTAGCTGTTGCGTTTTCAGTTGGCTTACTGGCAGGTTTATATCCCGCTATTGTATTATCCAGTTTCAAGCCTGCCGGCGCGCTAAAAGGTCGGTATATATCATCCTCCAATGGAATTCGGCTTCGTAAAACGCTTGTTGTTGCTCAATTCACCATCTCCATTGCGCTCATCACAATTACGATGATTGTTTACAATCAGCTGCATTTTATGCGGAATAAATCGTTGGGTTTTGATAAGAAGCAAACGTTAGTTGTAGAAACGCGCTTTGATACACAACAGGAAGCGTTTAAAACAGCACTTTCAGATATTCCTGCGGTTAAAGGGGCATCACAGTCAAACAGCATACCTGGTGCTATTAGTAATATGTTCTATACAGAGTTGGAAAATAGTAATGGCGATATGCAGGCTGGCACCATTGATCAATATGTTATTGACTATGAATTCATCTCGCAATATGGAATGAGCATAATGGCCGGTAGGAATTTCTCGAAAGACTTCGGCGATGATACAACTACCCGGATCCTGATAAATGAAGCTGCTGTACATAATTTGGGATACACGAATAACGATGATGTTATCGGTAAAAAGTTTAAATTTAACACGAAAGGAAAAGTTGGTCAGATTATAGGAGTAGTGAAAAACTTTAATTTTCAGTCGCTGCGTCAAGATATCAAACCTTTGAGTATGGCGCTCGGAAAAGGAAATTTTTCCAATTACATTTCCATAAAGCTTCAAGGGAATGATTTATCGGCTACGATGAAAACAATTGAAGATAGATGGAAGCAAACCATTCCCAATCGACCTTTTAATTATTTCTTTGCGGATGAATATGTAGATCAACAATATAAGGCCGAGGTACAATTCGGTAAGTTGTTCCTGAGCTTTACCATGTTTGCCATTTTTATTTCCTGTTTAGGCTTACTTGCACTTACGGCATATAGTGCGCTTCAGCGGCAAAAGGAGATTGGTATCCGGAAAGTTTTAGGTGCAAGTATTACGACGATTGTAAAACTTTTATCTGCTGACTTTCTCAAACCGGTGTTTATTGCACTTTTTATATCCACACCGATCGTCTGGTTTGCGATGAATACCTGGCTGTCGAATTTTGCTTACCATATTGACGTTGAATGGTGGATATTTGCGTTGGGCGGAGCCTTAGCTATCGTTATCGCTTTTATAACCATATCTTTCCACTCAATAAGAGCTGCTATTATAAAACCTGTAACAAGTTTGAGGGATGAATGAGAGATGAGCCACCTGTATAAAAAATAAAAGCCATCTCTTTTGAAAGAGACGGCTTGTTTATCTATTATTGGATATCTTTTAATTCTTTTTCTTAGCCAAATCTGTACGGACTTTTTGAACGAAATCTATAGAAACGATAGCGAGCTGAGCGATCTTAGCATCGCTGAACTTTGTCTCCAAAATCAGATTACTAACAACTTCATAGCTTTTCTTTTCCGTTGCTTCCCTTCTTACCGAATCAAAGGCATTCTGGGTATCCCATTTGGCTTTTAAACTTGATTCGTACGCCATACGTTCCTCCTTTTATACTTTAAACGATTCTATTTCTTCTTTAGAAAAACCTGTGGCTTTGGAAATATCTTCAATAGAAACACCTAGCTTTTTAAGTTCTAAGGCAATTTTACGCTTCTCGGCTTCTGCTTTAGAGCGCTCCTCTTCTTGCGCTTTCTTTATTGCATAATCAAAAGCATTCTGGGTATCCCATTTGGCTTTTAAACTTGATTCGTACGCCATACGTTCCTCCTTTTTTAATTTAGATACCTCTCCTATCTTAAAGATAAGCTTAAAAACTCGCTTATCCAAAAACTTCGGTATCTTGTCCATATTGCTCATGTGCTTGAGGAGGTAGAACCATTTATCTCGCTCACTCTCCAGCTGAGTCCCATTTTTAGCAAAGTTAGGTAACTCCATGAATTTAAAACCCAATTTTTTGTAAAAAATTTCACCGGTAGATTTATCAGCTAATGCTATATCATGAAAATATTGTTCTTTTTCACGTTCATCCATCTGAAACTCCAGTACAGCAATGAGGTATACTTCCGGTAGTTGATAATTATTGAACACCTTTCCTTTTGGCAGCTGCCTTTGGATAAGACGTGATGTATAATATAATGCCCTGTCTTTAAAATATTCCTGCCTGATACGTTGCATCTCTATAATAAAGAATTCTCCGTTCTTTCCCTTACAGTGCAGATCAAATATTACACGCTTATCGTCTCCATCATCACCGTCATGTTCTGTTGGCCCATATTCCAGACCTTCAATGTATTTTTCACCCTCGAACAGGTCATTTAGGAATTCAATGAGAATTTCCTTATTGGGTTCACTTCCGAAGTAATGACGGAAACCCCAGTCACTTAACGGGTCAATAAATTTTCCAGCCTGTGGGTAGGTTGTGTTGGTCATAAAAAATAGATTTTGGTTTAAGTAAAGATAATAAAAAATTATTTATTGACTAATATTTTTAGCAAAAAACACTTTTTTTCTATGTATTGACCTGGATATTGGCTGCTTTGTACTTTGTTTGCATGTTTAGTACGGGATGGTATTTTGGCAAAAAAGCAAATCAATCATTACCGATTGCTTCCCTCACCTTCCGATTTCATCTCTATACATTCATCATTTTTAGTTTTATTTCACTTCTGTGGTTTAAATTGAATCTTGCCGGAGTCCATGAAAATTTTGAAAGCTTTAAAACTGGAACCTTTATCTGGTTAGTCATACTCTTGCTCCATTTTGGCATATATTTACTAAAAGGTAGAAATACGATAAAAGGGATAGCCAAAACAGATATGACAGGATAAAACGATATATCCCCTGATTTTATTATATTAGCGCTGACTGACAATGGCGATTGGATACAGATAGTGAAGTTGATCAATGATTATAAACCAATTATCGTGTTAATAATGAAATCTGACGCATAAGCGCCATCTTCCATGCCTTTGATAAAATGAGCCACCTGTATAAAAAATAAAAGCCATCTCTCCTATCGGAAAAACGGCTTTACTATATCTATTAATATATAATCGTTTATTTCTTCTTTTTAGCTAGATCGGCACGTACTTTTTGAACGAAGTCTTCAGAAACAATAGCGAGCTGAGCGATCTTAGCATCGCTGAACTTTGTCTCCAAAATCAGATTACTGACAAATTCATAGTTTTTCTTTGCCTCTCCTTCAGCTTTCCCTCTTGCTTCACCCTTAGCTTCACCTCTACGGAACAGTGGATCCCGTTCTTCTTTAAAAAATTTTGTTATCGTTTCCATAGCTATATCCAATTGATTCTCTAAATTACGCAATTGTACTAACACTCGCAACTGATTAAAATACTTTGCCGGTTTGAAGCATTTTTGTTGAAAATTCTCCTGCAATGATAGCCTTTTTTCCGTCAATAAAAATATTGTCAATGATGGCAGAAAGCGCTAGATCTGTGAATACTCCGCAGGCTGAAGAAATGTGGATGTTATCTTAGATACAAGCTTTGAGTCTGCATATTCCGGAATCGCACTGATTTTCTTCCATTCAGGATCAGCACTAAAAGATTTCCAGTGCTGGTGGTGCGCGGCCATATCATCGAAGGTGACCATATAAATAAGGTTCGGTCGGGCCTCTCCTATGATCGTTTCTCCAAAGAAAACCGGCTTAAAACCTAGCCGTTTGAAAATGTCAATCTCCCCTACGTCATTGAACATCTCACGTTTCTTTGTTCCTGCCGCCTCACTCGCATGCTCATATCTACGCAGTTCGAAAATACGTTTATCTTTCGGCGGGAGCTCTATGCCAGGCATATTTTTAAAGGCTTTAAGTAAGGAACTTTTTATACGCTCATATGCCGGTTTTGTTGCTGGAGCATTCAGATAGGCAGCACCTTCTGTAATATAAAGTTTATCTTGTTCAAGCCTATTATTTATCGTTTCAAACTCGTGTAGTGATTGATAAGGAATTAGCACAATCAATATTGATTGTCCCGAAGGCTTAAGTTCGGTAAATACACCGATGTTTGCAATGCCCTGTCTGTTCAATGCAGGAATTGCTGCTTTTTCAAGATAGCCTTCCACCAGGCGCTGCTGGTTAGCATCCTTTAATATATAGGTTCTAAGTTCATAATACATGTGTGTCTTATTGTTAGGTTTAAGTTGAGCAAATCCAATCTGCGGTAGTATTGCGGCAGCAGCACTGCTTATGATTGATGTCTTTACAAAAACACGTCTTTTCATGTTAGATGTCAGTTTAACAGAGATAATATTTTACAAGGATAACAATTGCATCTATTTGCAAGTTTCAATCCACCAAGTTATTAAAAATTGGGTGTTTCTTATTTAGTAACCAAATCTTGTCATAAGATACTGAAATTCCCGTCTTTATCTATTGTAGATGAATTCTTTTTCCAATATCCATCCACTTGATTTGTTCTAATGCTTCGGGGTGCTGTTCTCTTAGTATTTTTTCAGGATAGTAGATTGGTTCGTCGCTTAAATCAAATGTTCCATAGTGCATCGGCATCCAATGTTTTGCTTTTAGGTCTTGAAATGCTTTTAACGCATCTGATGGTCCGGTGTGTGCAGAACTCATAAACCACCGTGGTTCATAAGCACCGATACCTATCATAGCGATATCAATTGAATAGTCATTTCCGATGTCGCTAAAATGTTGTCCATAACCACTGTCGCCAGCAAAATAGATTGTCGTGTTGGTTAATTTGTCTTGTATCATAAATGAACCCCAAAGTTGTATATTTGTATCATTAAGCCATCGTCTTGACCAATGTTGGCTGGGCAAATAGTCAATCGCCAGATTATCTGCTGTCTTGAATTGTTGGTACCATCCTGCTTCTTGGATTTGGTTTTTTATACCCCAACCCTTTAAGATTCTACCAATTTCTAAACCGGTTAAAATGATGGCATTAGGATTATGTTTACATATTTGGATCACACTACTTTTATCGATATGGTCACGGTGATTATGAGATAATAGAAGGTAATCTACATTTGTCAATTCAGGAATGTGAAAAGGCACTTTTGTGTATCGTTTCATAAACCTGTTTGGCGCAACCACCGGATCAATCAATAACCTTAAGCTATTTGTATCGATAATAAAGGAAGCGTGACCGATAGGAATAATTGCATGTTGACTTTTATCATTGATTGCTTCGATAGTCTCCCAATGCAATGGAGATTGCTGATTTTTTTTCAGATTTGCAAGTGGCTTGGCTCCTCTCATCCATCGCCATACATCGCCAAAATTTTTTATATCATCGCCATATAAGTTTGTATATAACCCTTTACTGTTTAATTTGTTGCCTGTCCAATTGGATTTTACAAATTTCAGATCTTTATTAAATGTATTCAATCCCATGGGGCTAATTTAAAAAGTTATTCTAGTTATCAATTGAAAACCTCATTAGCGCTTAACTATTTTTTTGAAATTCTTCATTAGATTACAAATGGATGAAATAATTCTGCAGTTTATATAATGCATGACTACATGCTTTTGATTTACTAACAGCTTACATAACGAAAATTCCTGTTGTAAATGTCATTGGAAAAAGGCTTTATGAAGAAGGAATGTGGAGGGTAAACATTTATAGCTTGATTTTTATACCTCCGTTTATGACAAAACCGTCAACTGGGGCATAAATATCCCTGAATACAGGGTTGGTAATGCTTCCCGTATAAATGCTGTCAAATTTGGTCTGCCGGGTATCGCTGAAATTCTCAAAGTTTATGAAGATTGAAAAGTGCTCCCATAGCTTTTCTGCCATGAACCCGGTAGTCCAGTAACTTTTGCCCGTAGCGCCATCATTGAGCTTTTGTTTGCTGAAATAATAGGCTTCCAGGCCAATTTTCCACTCATCTTCTATTTCATACATCAGCACATTGTTCAAACGGTGCTTGGAAACAAGTGGATAAGGGATGCTGGTATTTCCTGTGTGCTGATTCACATCGGCCAGGGTATAGCCGATGAACAGCTTAAAGTCACCATAGGTGATCTTGGCGTTGGTCTCCATTCCCTTGGTATCCAGATTGCCGTCTGGTTGTAGATACGTGAGGTTACCTCCGGTTGCAGCGGCTAACAGGATTGGATGGTTGATACGGGTATAAAAAAACATATGGTTGATACTGAACCCTAGGTTACCCTCAAAAAGCGAAGTGCGGTAATTGACATCGTAATTAGCTCCGTAAGAACGCTCCGCTTTTGTATTAGCTACGTCAATGGGTAATACATTCCTGAACTGAATACGCTCTGCATCTTCTGTAAATACAGTAGGTGCCTTATAACCCAGTCCGCCACCTAAGCGGGTTGAAACATGTTCGTTGATCTTCCACAAACCAGAGATTTTCGGTAAAAAAAAGAACCCATACTCATTGTGATAATCTCCGCGTATGCCTGATTCAATACTAAATTTTTCAGATAAATTCCAGGTGTTCTGAACAAAGGCACCAATGGTATTGTAATGATAGTTTCTTAAGACGGTGGCGCTATTCTGGTCTTCCTTAAAATTGTCCGTCAGAAAATTGAGACCCAATACCCAGTCCGCTTTTTCCCCATTCCGCCTATAATTGGCTTCACTATAAGTAGACACCTGTACTCCGGAAAAAAGATAGTTTGGCAGACCGATACTGCGGTCGTAATAGCTTACGGAATTGCGCAGCGTCAGCGTCTGGTTTTCATCTATTTTATGATCCAGTTCGATCTGCGAGCTGTAGCGTCCGGTTTTGTTTTCTTCGAAATAAGTGTGACTTGCACTGCTATTTCCTTTAACGTATTCCAAGTCACCCCCGATCCGCTTTTCTGTGGTGGCATTGATTCCAGCAGACAAGGTGGTCGCCTCATTGAAATAAAAATATAACTTAGGGTTTAAGGTAAAGCGGTTAAACTTAGGTATAGCCGTTAAGCCAATATCAGAAGGATCATAAGCCGTTCCTTTGTTGTAGGCCCCATAAATCGTGATGCCTATTTTATCAAATTTTTGCGCATAAAAGCCGCTTGCATCTAACCCTAGTGCCGAGGTCCCGTTCAGCAGAAAATTGAGCTGACGTTCTTCTGTAGGTTTTTTGGAAACCAGGTTCACAAGTCCGGCAATGGCACCTCCACCATAAAGCGTTGATGACGATCCTTTGATCACTTCAACCTGTTGTAGATCCAGCGGAGCGATCTGCAATAAGCCCAAACCACCCGAGAAGCCGGAATACAACGGAAAACCATCACGGATAAGCTGCGTATATTTTCCATCCAGTCCTTGAATACGTATGGCGGAGTTACCACTGGTAGCGGAAGTTTGCTGCGTTTGTATACCGGTGCTTTCGGCCAGCAGCATTCGGATGTCGCCTGGCTTCATATTTCCTTTTTCATCCAGCTCCTCGCCAGAGATCACCTCCACACGGGTAGGGATATTGTCGATAGTACGGCTGCTCCGGGTAGCGGAAATTATTACTTCTTCCAGTTCTTCGTCCTCTTCGGCTGTTTGCAGTAAAACGGTAACCGGCTCGGTTTCGGCCATTGGAAAGGTTAAAGTGTCAGTTTTAGTTTGAAAGCCTATATAGCTGTATTGTATCATCTGCTGGCCTGAAGTTATTCCGGTAAGTGTTACCGAACCGGTATTGTCAGATATAGATCCGAGGGCCGTACCCAGGACTTTTACGGTCACTCCAGACAGGGCCTGATTTGTTTTTGCATCTTTGATGATCGATTTGTATATATGCTGGGCATAGGCAGCGGCCGTAAACAATAGCGTAGCCAAAAGCACAATTGGTCTTTTCATGATTTGATTTTGTAATACTGATTTCGATAAATAAGCCCATTGAGGACAGTGTGGAATGTGCGAACTTATCAAAACTTAGGCGGCTGCCAGATGGAAAGGGCTATAAGAGGTAGTTCGACTGGTATGTAGGCGGTATTATGCTTTACAGGTTTGATCGGCTTGGCAAAGGTAACTACCGACTGGGTGGTAAATGTGAATCCAATGCAAGTTCCGCATACGTAAAATGGAGAACAATCTCGGGAGCAATCATCCTGTTGCTCGTCGCATTCGTGTTTTTCCTTTTGGATTGTTTTCTCAAGAGCTGAATCAGAACCTTCCAACGCACAGCAAGGTGTGATGGAAAGAGCAACTACAATGAGGGCCAGGAATAATGCTACGAATTTCACCCTGTAAAAATAGGGATTCCAGGTTGAAGATCAAATCTTAAATGATTTTGATATGAATGTGGATTTATTTTATATATGTAGGCCAATCCAACTACCGCTCTGGTGCGAAGCGAAACAAAAATAGGCTTGGAATGTTTATAGAATCAAATATAGCAATAGAAAGATGGTAGCATTTATAATTGGCCTCGTTGTCACAATACTTAGCATTCTCCCACTCCCGAGATACATTATTAAATTTTTCAGTAAGAAAAGGTTTTCGAAACTGTAAAGTTAGCCCTGTATCTGAATAAGATTAAATGGAACCAACGCCATTAATGAAGAGAACCCTGATCGATTCGATGGATAGCCTAAAGAATTTGGATTTCAGGGTACATCTATATAAAAGAAAATAACAGCCAACATTTATGAAACTTATAAAAGGTGATATCACAAAGCTTGAAGTGGATGCTGTTGTAAATGCAGCCAATACTTCCCTACTTGGTGGTGGAGGCGTGGATGGAGCGATACATCGGGCAGGTGGCCCGGCAATACTCGAAGAATGTAAGCGCATACGTGCAAAACAAGGCGGTTGTAAGGTCGGTGATGCTGTCATCACTACAGCTGGTAATCTTCCGGCGAAATTCGTGATCCATACCGTAGGCCCTGTGTGGAACGGAGGCAAGAACAATGAAGAAACATTGCTTGCCTCTGCTTACCGTAGCAGCCTAGCATTGGCACTTGAGCATAAACTCTCATCCATCGCATTTCCTAACATCAGCACGGGTATCTACCGATTTCCCAAAGATCGAGCTGCCGAAATCGCCGTTAATACCGTCAAAGAATTTCTCAGCGCCAATAATGCCGAGATAGAAGTAACTTTTGTATGCTTTGATGATGAAAATTATAGGATTTATAAAGAGCTGATGTAGCTTTTAATGCGGGTTATGGTTATTTGGAAAAAACATTGATGAGGTGAGGCGGTAATTAAACGGAAAACAAGCAACTATTTGAAGAAATAAATGGAAGAGAGTTATGACATCAATTTTTTAAAAATTTCACACAAAGGCAGCTCATCTCACAAATCTGAAATATTGGGCAGCAAATTATGTGGATGCTTTTATTGTCAACAGAGGTATCTACCATCTGAGATTAATGAGTGGATTAATGACATTAACGGCGAAACAGCGATCTGTCCGAAATGTGGCATAGATGCTGTTTTGAGTTCTGAATATCCTATTGAAGATAATAAATTCTTAGACGAAATGAATAGGTATTGGTTTTAGTGGTACGCCTATTCAATAAGCTTAGCAGTCAAAGATACATTAATGGCTCTATACTAATTAATAAGACAAGTTGACAAAACCGAAAATAGTACATCTGTGATATCCGATGAAGTGGTCATCAGTAAAACATATCTCATTCGAGAACAGAATTAATGCTAGATAGCGATTTAACAGAACTTCATGGAGTAACAACAAAACGCTTAAACGAACAAGTCAAAGGCAATATAAACCGCTTTCCGGAAGATTTCATGTTTCAATTGAACGAAAGTGAATGGCAATGTTTGAGGTCGCAAATTGCGACCTCAAACATTGGGCGAGGTGGTAGAGCCTATCTACCCAATAATACGAGGTTATAGCTAAACGATCATTCCATGTGGATCGATTACGAATTTCTTTGCAGCACCTTTGTCGAAATCACTATATCCTCTCACCGAATCCTGTAAGGAAATCACTTCAACATTGACTGCTTGTGCAATCTTTATTTTATCGTAGAGGATAGCGTTCATCAGCTGTCGGTGGTATTTCATGACCGGGCATTGGCCGGTATGAATAGAATGCGACTTGGCCCAGCCCAATCCGATCCGGATACTGAGACTCCCTTTTTTAGCGGCCTCGTCAACAGCACCAGGATCACCGGTCACATACAGACCAGGAATACCCAGTTGTCCACCGGCACGGGTGACTTCCATGATGGAGTTGAGTACGGTAGCCGGTTGTTCGTGTCCACTATCATGGCCATGGCCTTTGGCCTCAAAGCCTACACAGTCAACGGCGCAATCTACTTCGGGCACGCCAACAATCGCTTCGATCTGCTCGGCCAGTGTTGCGTCTTTTTTCAGGTCTATCACCTCACAGCCAAAACTTTTAGCCTGCATGAGCCTTTCGTCGATCATATCCCCGACGATTACCAGAGCCGCTCCGAGCAAATGGCAGGAAGCGGCACAGGCAAGTCCCACCGGACCAGCACCAGCAATATAAACAATGCTTCCCGGTCCCACGCCGGCTGTTACCGCGCCATGGAAACCGGTAGGGAATATATCAGACAGCAAAGTCAGATCTTTGATTTTTGCCATAGCCTGGTCGCTGTCCGGAAATTTCAATAGGTTGAAATCTGCATATGGAACCATGACATACTCTGCCTGCCCGCCAACCCATCCGCCCATATCTACATAACCATAGGCTGCGCCGGGACGGGACGGATTCACATTCAGGCAAATGCCTGTCTGGCCTGCCTTACAATTGCGGCAACGGCCACATGCAATATTAAAAGGGACCGAAACCAGATCGCCGACCTTAATGAACTCGACATCCCGTCCGGCTTCGATTACAAGCCCGGTAATTTCATGGCCAAGTATAAGCCCTTCCGGGGCGGTTGTCCGTCCGCGGACCATATGCTGGTCGCTGCCGCATATATTGGTGGATACTATTTTCAGTATTACGCCGTGCTCACACTTACGGTTACCCAGTGCAAGTTTCGGATATTCTATTTCTCTTACTTCCACCACTCCCGGTTTAATGTAAGCTACCCCATGGTTCTGACACATAAAATTAGATTTTTATTTTTATTTAATTGCATCTGCGCCGGCCTGGGCAACGATATGGTCGTTTTCCACCGAATCGCCGGAAACACCGATAGCACCTAAGATAACACCATCCGAATTTTTGATAAGCACGCCACCGGGAAAAGAAATAAGCCCACCATTTGAATGTTCGATGTTGTAAAGCGGGCCGCCGGGCTGAGACAGTTTACCTATTTCACCGCTGTTCATATTGAAATACCTGGCCGTGCGGGCTTTTCTCTGGGATATGTCAATGGATCCGAGCCATGCATCGTCCATGTGTGCAAATGCGACCAGATTGGTACCGCTATCCACCACTGCAATGTTCATTAAAGTATTGATCTCGATTGCTTTGGCTTTTGCTGCTAAAATAGCAGCTTCTGCCTGTTTTAAGGTAATGTTCATAATTTAGATATTTTAGTATTGGGATATCCCAATACAATATTAGCGGTATGATTCCTGAAGATATGGAACGATCCTATTTTTTAATGGAACGATCCTCTTGAAAATATAGCGGGTTAGCCCACCTTATTATTATTTTTTCTTAATTTTAGAAATAGATATTGGCACGTGCTTAACAGATAAACAAGTTGATCGCCTAAGTTAAGATGAGTACCCTTAAATCAAAAATATGGACCATATTTGCAGACTTGCGCCTATAAACCTGAGTGACAGCACCGCACTGGATACCCTGGTGGAACATAGAAGGGTATTCAATCTGAAACATTGTGAGCTGAATATCTATGAAACTTACCACCAGTGTAGCGATGTAATATTGTCTTATGATGGATTGGTTATTTCCAGCATGATGCGTGGACGAAAAGTTATGTCGCTTGACGGCGATGATGGGTTTGTTTTCCTGCCGGGAGAAAGCGTTATTCTCCCTCAGGGCATTTCGATGAAGGTTGACTTCCCAGATGCGGACCTGAAACATCCGGTACAGTGTGCAACGCTTGCTCTTGATTGGGACATGGTTAACAAAAACCTGGCTTTCCTTAACGAGCATTATCCCAATACCGCCCCCCCTTTCGAATGGAAACTTAATTTCGCACGGTATCATTTTTTTAATAACCGGGAACTGGCAAGCAGTCTCAACAAGCTGATCAGCATTAGCATGGAAGAAAATACAGCCAAGGACGCGTTGGCAGATCTTTCCTTGAAGTTTTTATTACTCAGAATCATCCAGACCCAAAACATGGAAACCATCCATGAGGGACGGGCGAAACAAGATCATCGCTTTATGCCCGCTATACAATATATTCATGACCACCTCACAGAAAAGATTAGCGTGGATACACTTGCAAGGGAGGCATGTATGAGTAAGCCTTCCTTCTTTCAAGCCTTTAAGGAAACCTTTCTTATGTCGCCTTTAGACTACGTTATCCGGCAAAGGATTGAGCTGGCCAAAAAGATCATGGCAGATCCAACCATCACTACCACGGAAGCTTGCTATCAGTCCGGCTTCAATAATCCTAACTATTTTATAAAACTGTTCAAAAGGCTGGAAGGCATTACCCCAAAAATATACCGTGAAGCAAGGTTATAACTCGTGTGTAATTACACATAACCAAAATAAAAAATCATGGATACTAAATTTTTAATATTTCCGGCATTAGAGACCGAACGCTTAAGCCTAAGAAGATTGTCTCTTGCCAATGTCCAGGCACAAATTTAATCGGGTTTAGTCTCCATCTAAGAGGTTTTTTTAAAGTTATGGAAAATTATTTTTTAACGATATTATTCAATTCTGCGTCAAACAATCTCGCGAATTCTTCGGTTGATAAAATGTGATCCTGCTTATGGGAATTTTTGGCCAGACTATATCCCCATTCGGTAGCAGCCTTTCTTTGATGGGGTGTACCATGGTGCGAATCGACCGCAAAATCGCAATCACCTGTATTAAAAAAGACTTCAGCAACTTGTTGCACATCATTTGACTGCATAGCTGCTCCACTAGCGTGCGCCAAAAAGTATGCGGCATAGGCATCTGCCATTAATTCGATACGGCGGGAGGTTTTTGGGATTAGTTTCATACCCGTTTTTAAGATCCCCAAATCATATTGAATGTGGTGCCCGAACTCATGAGCCAGAATTGCTTGCGGAGCATTATCTCCATAACCAAGTGCAGCGAAACCCTGTAATAATCCGTCGCCAATAATAATTTTAGCCGGAATTTGACCAACATTAGCAATGGTTGTATCGGGTATAGCAAATTGATTAAAAGTAAAAGCGGGATGGTCTCCATTGAGGAACTGCGGATACTTTTTAAGTAAAGTGGCTATCGAGTCGGCGTAGTGGTTTGCTTTGTCATCACTATAGCCGTAAACGCTTTTGTACATTTCAAAAACTTTACTCCGATCTTGCAGCATAGAACCATGCGATGCAACCTTGATGACGTTAATGGACCCGATATTCCAAAAGCGTTTCAGATCTTTGAAGGTTTTATTAACCTGATCGGTATATTCACCATTAACTCCAAAATATTGGTTTTCAGCACTGTTTTCAAAATGCAATGCGTAAAAATTAGCCAGGTTTGACATTTGTAGCTCCTCACTGGCTGCAATGATAGTTGGCTCTTTACCCCAATTAACAAACTGTTGAAAAAGCCAGAGACGTAGAGGGGGCGTATCGCAGAGACTGGGCTCCTCTTCGGCTAAATCCGGGGCAGCGGGAAGATCATCTGTTTTTCTACAGCCGGAAAATAAAATAAAACAGGTTGCAATAGTTGTGGTGAGGATATTAATCTTTTTCATAGGATATTTGCCGTTCATAACGATTGTGAGAGTAAATAGAATGTATATAAAATCATGGGACTTTTAGTTATGGATATTTGGAGTAGTATTTCGTGTGTTGAATTCATGTTTAGACTACAAATGTAAACTACCACTGACATCTTACTGTCAGCAATCGGGCGAAGTGATCAAATTCAGATTTGAAGTGGCAAAACCATACCTTGAATAGCAAAGTGGTGGTCACGAAGGATAATATACCACCCGTCTCTAAACCGCCGAAATTGACGACAAATGCGAAGATTGAAGGTAACGACCTTCGTAATCCGGTTCAACAGAAAGGAATAGAAAATCCATTAGATCGTTCTTATAGCACAAATCTAGTGATCATGCCCAGGTTCCCAAATCAGACGAAGGAAACTGCTCAATTTTTCTCCTTCAGAAACGATTGGGATGCCGGTCACTATTCCTATCAGCATGTTATCTGCAATACTTACTCTTAATTGCGGGCGTGCGACCATGCTGAAATCTTTGGCGGCAAATTCTTTATTAACCTCTAATCCAACGAAGTTTCTTGTTTGGGGAACCATAAAATGGAAGCTGGTATTCACCTCGTAATTACTTTTCCATTCTTTCTCATTAAACATCTTTTCTACGCGGGGTCCTGTATAAACCAGGCTATGAAAGTTGCTTCCCAATCTCTTGGCGACAACTAAAAAGGGATTGAAAAGGTTTCCTCCGATAAAGGGTTCTTTACCGTAACTTTCAATATCCGCCAGTATAATTTCATTGATATACCCCAAAGCAAAACTAGACCTATACTTTTCGGAAACGAGAAATGTCCATTGGATTGCGCTTTTAACGCTCTCTATTCTGGACGATGGAGCGTCATTTGTTCCATTCTGACTGGCGTAATAAGTGAAAGGAACTTCAAATTCCACTCCTAATCTATTTGCGGGAGCAAATTCATATTCTACCAGTGCGTGATAACTATCATATTTCTTATTATCTGTTAGTCCAAAACCAAAGTTCCATTCTTTTTCGCCTTTTCTCGCGCCTAAATCCCGAATCAGATCAATGTATAAGGGCTCAGCATGTTCAATCTTCACGGGTTGACTACCCTCCTCTTGAGCAAAAGTATTTATGCAGGAAAAAAAAGCGGTAATATAAACAAAAAAGGAGTGGCGTGGCATAAACGTTATCTACAGGTCGTGATCAAATCTATATTCTGCTGCCAAATATAGAAATCTGAATCTAAACCATGCTTTTATAAGCCAAACATTAGAAAACTCTAATATATAAAGGTTTTTTCAATGAAATATTTGCAAAAAAATGGCCGTCGACCCCATGCTCAACAACCCCTGCATTTAAAGGCCAAGCATTTGTTAGACAACGGCCGTGTAATGGATGCCTGCAAAGTGCTGTTGATGTAGCTTTTACATCCTGTTACTTCCAGCGGGAGAGATCCCATAGCATATTTATCTGCGCCACATCTAAAATACAGGCAACGGTTATTTTTCTTCCAGATCAGCAATGATTATTTTTTTCATTTTCATCACTGCCTTAAAGGCATATTTCTGCTTTGCCTTGTCCTTATCTGACTCCAGTTCAAAATATCGCTCCGGTACTATTTGCCAGGAAAGTCCGTACTTGTCTTTCAGCCAGCCGCAGGGACCTTCGCTACCTCCATCGGCAGTGAGCGCTTCCCAGTAATAATCTACTTCAGCCTGGTCTTTACAGTGCACCACAAATGAAACCGCCTCCGTGAATTTGAACATTGGTCCGGCTGCTAATAGCTGGAAATCCATTCCCAGGATATGAATAGTAGCGGTATCAAAATCACCTCCAGCGTCGGGTTCGTTTTTAAAAGCTTTGTGTGATATCAGTCTGCCGTCTTTGAAAACGGACAAATAATATTCTGCCGCTTTTTTAGCATCATTTTCTAACCATAAACATGGAGTTATTGTTTGCTTTGCCATTTCTTTTTGATTTTAATTGTTTTTGTATAATTTATCGATTACTAATTGATTTCATTTCAATATTTCCATTTAGCATCATTTTCTTTCAAATCGTTTACCCGATACTCAGCTATTTTTTTAATGAGTTCGATTGGTAAGGGCTCATCATACTGGAATTGAATGCTGTCCTTATTAGTTGTATAGTTTGCCAACTCCTTCAGGAAAGGTTGCATTGCAGGTGCTGTAGGAAAAAAATTCAGATGATTTTTGAATGCTGCATACGAAAACAGAATTCGGTTTTCGACAAACGCGGGATATCCCCATTTCAATTCTTCTGAAGCATTTGGCGCTACTTCTTTTAATATGGTCCGAATTTCCTTCAACTTCTGCTGTGCGTTTTCGGACGCAGCGCTGATGTATTCGTCTATGTTGCTTGGCTTCGCATTCGGTTTCATAATGTTGTTTTTTAAACCATTAATCTCTATAACAAAGATGCAAAGACTATTTAGTAATTGTGATGTGCATTAATGACAACAAAGAGGGTGATTTACGACAAAATTTATTTTACGGTTGTATTTATTATGCCAATACATCAGTGGGTGCTTATGATCAACGGTGTGAATTGCCTTCTCTTTTGGTGGCTTATTCACTCCAAGGTGAGTGCAAGATGCAATCGCAGAAATTTTTTCTTTTGAAGTTGGGTATCATAAAGGCACAGACATCGGCTTTTATATTACCAAATGTTGTTTCGGTTTTATGCTCAAATCCACCAAAAAAAGTAGGAATGATTTTTTGTTTGAAATCATTTCTTGGAAAGGCTTTAACAATTTCTTCCCGATGTTCAGTGGTCAAATGTTCGTAACCTTCTCCCATAACGTCTAATCCTACTCCTGAATACATCAAGGCTACTTCATTTTCTTTATGCTCTGCAATGCCAATAGTGGTATGCAAAGCAATGGTATCCCAAACCAATTGGAGCTTTTCTTTTGCCACTCCATGGCTTCTCAAGAAATCCCTTGCGGCGTTGGCTCCGTCCACTTCAAAGCGGAAGTTTTCACTACTATAATGTGATACAAGACCCAAATCGTGAAACACAGAGGCCACATACAGCAATTCTGTATCATGAGCCAAATTATTACGTTGTGCGTTTAACGAAGAGAATAAGAAAACACGCAGGGAATGGTTGTAGATAAATTCTGTGCCATGTTCCAACAAAAGCTCTGTAGCTTGTGTAGCAATTTTGCTGTCCGGGATAATAATGCCGGCTACTTTTTTTAAACGATTTACTGCCATAATGAAAATATTTTTCTACAAAATTATTCTCATTATGGGTCTTCGAGAATATCAATAGATACGTTTAGGATGTCAAAATTTACATTACATTCCGATGCTGATAAATTGATCGCGGTAATCAGCCGGAGATATTTTTGTATTCTTCTTAAAGAAATGGCTGAACTGCTCTGGGGTATTAAAGTTAAGTTCGTAAGCTATTTCTTTCACGGGATTGGAACTGAACTGTAGACACCGCTTTGCTTCGGCTACGATCTGTCCGCTGATAACTTCTTTTGCAGTTATACCACAGCATCTTTTGCAAAGTTCACTAAGCCTACGAGCCGTGATGCTCAACATTTCGGCATAGTCATTTACTGAATGACAGATACGATACTGGGTACTAAGCAACTCCATAAATTTTCTGTATAGTATATAATCCTGACTATCGAAAGTGGCTTCTTCCGTAATTTTCACATTTGCCAGTTTAATCATTATGATTTTAAGATAGGCCGCCACTGCATCCATTTAATTAATGTACTGTGGTGATTTATATTCACGTAATAACGTGTTGAACAAAAAAGAAAATTCATTCATTTCCAGATCATTAAGCTGCAACTGTTGATTAGTTGTGGTATTATTAAATAATACTGCTTTACAATTGCTGGCACTCATAGGTGTTTTATCCCAAAAACAATCTCCGAAAGAAACGACATACCCGGTAATCATGGAGGAATTTTCAAACTTATAAATCTGCCCTTTGGACATTAAGAAAATTTTGTGGCTTCTTACATCAAATGAAGTATTATCGATATTTAACGTACCTACACCATTTTCCAGCAATATTATACGATGATAGCTAAGTCTGTTGGAAAACGTTGTGTCAACAACACATTTTTCGACCCGCTCAATTGAAAAAGAATTAGGGATAATCGGTTCTGTAAAAATCTCTCTCACTGATTTCATTGAATTGGACTTTTTGCAAAGATAAAAAACATAAGTTTTTATTTGCTAGATTGAAGGCCACAATTAACGTGTTTTGCAATTGCCCACTTGCTACCAATATCAAAACTTTTGTTGCCATATTGTAAATTATTGGATTGTATCAATGTTAGTAGGCTACCTGCAGGGGATCAATTTATCTAATGCTATTTTTACCGGTTCCGGTTTGTCATAAAGATCATAGTGAGCATACAATTTACAGTCTGTCGATTAATAGCAGAGTTATTTAGGGATTAGCATCCTCGATCTTGATTGTTGAACGTTGCCGTTTTCTCTTTAATTTCCTCTCCTGCTTTCTAGCCTTAGTAAAAACAGATCTGAGCCACCCAGCAATATATAATAGAGCTTTTCAGCAATAACGTTTATAACAATAGTGTCCATCTTTGTAAGATAAGTTAATCATTAAAAAAATTAAAATGAGCAAGACTATCTTAATTACAGGAGCAGCAAGCGGTTTCGGCAAAATCGTTGCATTGGAATTAGCTAAAAGAGGCCATAAAGTTATTGCCACCACGCAGGTGTACCCTCAAATGAGCGACCTGATCAGGGAAGCCAAGGAAAAAGGTGTTGAGCTTATTGTTGATAAACTGGATGTAACCAATGTCAGCGATATCGCCAATGCACACAGAAAATATGATATTGATATCCTGATCAGCAACGCAGGAATTATGGAAGGTGGCCCAATTGCCGAACAACCGGTAGATCTGATCCGCTCCATGTTTGAAGTCAATGTGTTCGGTGCTTTAGAGCTGGCTCAGGGCTTTATTAAAAAGTTTGTTGCAAAAAAGAAAGGTAAAATTGTCTTCACTTCCTCCATGGGCGGACTTTGGACCGTACCTTACGTTGCTGCCTACTGTGCTTCCAAGCATGCTCTTGAAGCGATTGCAGAAGGTTTAAAAACTGAACTGGCACCTTTCAATGTCAAGATCGCTACCTGCAATCCGGGCGTGTTCGGTACAGGTTTCAATGATCGCGGCGTTGATACCATATCGCGTTGGTACGATCCTACTGTCAACTTTACCCCTACTTCCGCTTTTGATGGCACTGCTGAGGCACTGGCCAACCAGTTAGACCCACAATCTATGGCGGATGTGATCTTAAATGTCTCCCTGGACGATAACAGCAACTTTAGGAACGTACATCCAAAAGACACAGAGGAGTTCATCAAGCAGCTGCAGGCTGATGCCTGGACCGCAAAAAGCTAAACGGATCAACTGGATGCATGAATGAAATTTGTGCACCCATATATTCTGCAATCAAATCACGACTGAACTTCCATGATCATTAAACAAATAATAAACGATATGAGCATCACCTATAACGAGGCAGCAAAGGTTTTAGACGCTGCAAAGGAAAAAGCCACTCAGTTAAATATTTCCGTAAGCATTGCAATAGTTGATACCGGAGGGCACTTAGTTTCCTTTGCAAGACTAGATAGCGTTTATGGCGTAATAGACTTTGCCATCAAAAAAGCCAGGACGGCAGTCATGTTCGGTATAGATAACGATGATATGGGTACTATCATTGCAGGTGCCAGCATGCACGGCTATGGAATGCTCAATTCCAACCAGGGACTGCTTACCATTGCCGGCGGAGTTGTTTTAAAAAATGAAGCAGGACGGGTGATTGGAGCCATCGCCTCCTCGGGCGGAACACCTCAGCAGGATAAAGAGATTGCTTCAGCAGGTGCCCAAGCTGTCCTATAAATTTTAGATATTTGTTATATGGAAGATATCATTGAGATATTATTTGACAAGTTGGTGTACTCCTGTTATTTCGAAAAGCAAAGGGTGCACGAACAATTTATAGGTGAGCACTTTTTGGGTTTCCAGATATCGGGAGAGACGCATGCCTTTTACGCCGAAGGCAGTGAGGAGATGATAGATAATACGGTAGTGCTGGCCAAGAGAAATCAATTGATCAGGACAACCAAATATCCTTCCAAGGAAGGTAAATATCAATTCGTCTCCATCATTCTTGACCAGGAAGTATTAAAGCAGTACGCCCTTGAAAACAAAATTGTTATTGATAAACGCTATTCGGGCAATAAAGTATTTTTCTTTGAGTCGGATGTGTTTTTCAGAAGCTATTTTCTTTCTCTGGTACCTTACATCAATAAAACAAAGAAAGCAACTCCCAAGCTAGCCGATCTCAAAATCCGGGAAGCCATTGAACTGTTATTGCAAAGCAACCCGGATTTTAAATATTTGCTATTTGATTTTACCGAGCCTTACAAGATAGACCTGGAAGAGTTTATGCAACAGAACTATATGTTCAATGTGCCTGTCGAATCCTTAGCAAAACTGACCGGTCGTAGCCTATCCTCCTTTAAGCGCGACTTTACTAAAACGTTCAAAACTTCACCGAAGCAGTGGTTGCGTGACAAACGCCTGGCTGAAGCTTACTATTTAATCAAACATAAAAAGAGAAAGCCTACTGACATTTATCTGGATTTAGGTTTCGAGAATCTGTCACATTTCTATTTTTCATTTAAACAAAAGTTCGGTGTGACCACTTCTGAAATTTAAACAGTAATTAAAAAAATAGCAGGCTTGTTTTGTTGCCTATGGCAAAAAATGACAGCGGTTTAGCCCCTCTATACAATGTATCGACAAAAGCACTAAATCTCACTTCAAACAGGAAAAAGAAAGTGAAACAAAAACCTACTGGTCTTAATCTAATGCCAATCATTGTATGTGGAATTAAAAAAGTTATTACCTGTTTAAAATCTAAAGAAACTCATAAGAAGTGTGTAAATGCGAAATTTGATTTAAAACAGCATCATGTAATCTTTTAATTTACCTTTCAGTATTTTCAAGGATTTGGTTATTCGATACTCCACCGTTTTAACCGACACTTCAAGTTTGGATGATATTTTTGCATTGGTTAGTCCTTCAAAACGACTCATCTCAAATGTTTTGCGATAACTTTCCGGGAGATCTCGAATGGCATCGTTTATCTTAACCGCTAATTCATCTACCATATAAAAGTCAGGATCATCTAGCTGCTCTTCCTCTAAACTGCTGTAAAGTTTAGCATGTATGCGCTCGCGATATTTTTGCTTGCGGATGGCGTTGAACGATCGATTCTTTACGGCAATAAAAAGATAGGATTTTAGGGAAGTGGAGATGATTAAATGGTCTCTTGCCTCCCAAATATACAGCATCAGATCCTGCACCAACTCCTCTGCATCTGTATCGGATAAAAACTGCGCAGCATAGGTACATAATGGCGCATAATATTTCAGAAACATCTCTTTATACGCAAATAAATTCCCTTCTCGTATGGCTTCGAAGAGATCTAGATCATTCATAATATCATCAGGTTGCGAGCAAAGATAGGGATTATCACTATAGCAACAAAAGCAATTATTTACCATAAAACACAAGAAAAAAATATTTTGGTTTAGGGTATGCGGGCAGTTATGTGTCGTCCCTGTATAAAACAGCATAAACTTGAGTAAAGACCAATATAACGAAATACCGGATGCGTCTACTTTGATGGGCTATCTCACCGGAACACTTACTGCTGAGGAAAACCAACTGGTAGAAAAGTGGGCTAATAGCTCGGTTATCAACCAAAAACTGTTGCAACGTATAGCTTTTATTTATGATGCTCGACAAGTACAACAGAAACTAAAACATACAGATTCACACACTGCATTCAACCATCTTGAACAGCGCATGCGGGGAAGAAGGCGGTTGCGAATTATCAAAAGAGTAAGCATCGCTGCGGCCATTCTTATCGGGTTATTCGGCTTGGGTACGCTATTTAGTACCACAAGTCCAAAAACAACTACCCCTACCCTCGTTACGGTTTCGGCTCAAAATCATGCACAAACCAAACTGAAACTGCCAGACGGATCTCAGGTTTTTCTAAGCGCAGGAAGCAGTATTAGTTACCCGGCTTTAATGGATCAAGAAAGGCAAGTTACCTTGCATGGTAAAGGGTACTTTTCTATCGTACCGAATGCAAAAGCACCGTTTCAGGTAAAGGTTGGTGATGGCGCTATGTATATCAATGTTTTGGGAACGGCTTTCAATGTAGAAGAAAATCAGGAAAACCATACTGTTCAAGCCACACTGATATCCGGAAGTATTGAGTTAGCTATTCCTGAAAAGAAAATAAAAAAACTTTTAAAACCGGCTGAAAAAGCAATTTACGCAACAAAAGACAACAGCCTATCCGTAACAACAGTTAACACCGATCGAGAGCTGGATTGGCTGCACAATCGCTTGGTATTCAGAAAAACACCAATGAAAGAGGTACTGAATAGCATCAGCGCATTTTACGATGTTGATATTGAAGTCGCTGATAAGTCTGTTGAACAAGGCACCTTTACGGGTACCTTTGAAAATAAACCTTTACAGCAAATACTAGATTATATTACGCTTGCATCGAAGATGACCTATTCATTTGAACATGCAACACCAAACACCAGAACAAAACCTTTAATAAAAATAACCAAACAACGCTAACAAAAAGATTGGGGACGATCTTGGTATAAACCTAATGTAATTGCCTATGATAGAATAAGAGCACTTAAAAACAAAAACACGGGAACATGTTACCAGCATGTTCCCGTGTAAAATAAATCAAAAAATAAATTTATTTTTTTTACTTAAATCATAACAAAAATATGAAAATTGTCTATCAACTCCAACGCGCTTGGAGCTGGCGTTATTGTTATTGCAAATTCTCAAATATATTACGTACCATGAAATTAATACTGGCATTTTTTTTCTTGTCAGTCAATGTTGTATTCGCAATAGATTCTTATGCGCAGCAAACTAAATTATCATTTGAGCTTAAAAACAAACGGATTATTGATGTATTGGATGCGATTGAAGAACAATCTGATTTTCGTTTCTTTTATGATGGAAACCTCGTTGACGTAGAACAGCCTGTATCTATAAAGGCCGATAAAAAGGCGGTTCTTGCAATTTTGGCAGATATTTTCCCCACAAGAGAAGTTGATTATAAGGTTATCGGCAAGGATGTGATTTTAACCGCCGTAAGCCCTAAAAGCGTCAAGCAAACGGCGACCGGTCAACAGCAAATGATTAGCGGACAAGTACTTGACGAAACGGGAGAACCCTTACCGGGTGTAAGCGTGCTATTAAAAAACACCAAAACCGGAGCTTTAACTGATGCAAATGGTAAATATACGCTCCGGCTAAGTGAAACAGACGGCGTGTTGGTTTTTTCCTATCTAGGTTATAATACGCTCGAGGAGGCCATTGGTGCCCGGACAACTATCAACGTCACACTGAGGGGAGAAATGCGACAAATGGATGAGGTAGTAGCGGTAGGTTATGGTAGCGTCAAAAGGGCGAACTTAGGAGGTGCTGTATCCACCGTAGACTCCCGTGCTTTCGAATCACGCCCGGTGCGGAATGCCGCCAATGCATTGCAAGGGCAGGTTCCCGGCCTTACCGTTGTTCGTAATGGCGGAGCACCTGGCAGCAGCCCTGCATTGCGTATACGCGATGTATCTTCTATAAACGGCGGTTCACCACTCGTACTCATTGATGGAGCAGAAGGTGATATAGGTTTGATCAATCCTGCCGACATCGAAAATATATCGGTTTTGAAAGACGGAACGGCTGCCATTTATGGGGCCAGAGCCGCAGATGGTGTGATTTTGGTGACCACCAAGAACGGCCGGAAAAACCAAGATCTTAGAATTTCTTTAGACAGCTATTATTCGCTCAAAACGCCCGCCTTGGTGAAGAAAGCGGCCAGCCTCTACGAACATGCCGCGATGGCGCTGGAAATCAGTGATGGTTCTTTTCCTATCGAATATACTCAAGAGGAGCTGCAGCTTATCCTGGAAGGTAGCGACCGCGTAGATCCTACCTCTAATTGGGGGCGATGGACAGGCTATCCCAAATTCTATAAAAACCAAGATTGGAACAAACTAATCATTGGTAATGGCAGTCTGCAGAACTACAACCTTGGTATTTCGGGTGGCGGTGATAAATATACCTACCTGGTATCTTTGGGGCATGCCCGCGAGGAAGGTCTGCCCAAATTTGGTATCGATAATGATAAACGCTATTACGCGCGGGCAAAATCAACCATTGACCTCACCAAAAACCTACAGTACGATTTTAATTTATCATATGAAGCCAATAACCGAAACTATTCTTCGGGCATCAGTGAGGGGCAGAACATCTGGGAACTCACGTATAAAACCCGTAGCTGGGCGCCACTTCGTAACCCGGCAGGTAGGTTTTACACTTTTGAAGGTTTTGACAATCCGGCACAGGTATTGGAAGAGGGTGGAGAATCTTCGCTTACTGGAGGAAATCTTACCTTTAATAACCAGTTGACGTATAAAGTAACTAAAGACCTGAACCTGGTGGGAAGGGCGGTAGTGCGAAAGAATGATGTTGATAGTTCCGTTGTGCAGAAAATGTTATATAGCTACAATTGGGATAATGTCAATCATCGTACGGCTAGGCTCCCTAATAGTGCCGAACGAAAATATGCTAAAACGCTTTATAAGAATTTCACCTTATATGGTGACTATAAAAAAACCATCGGGCAGCATGATATCGGTGTGATGGTTGGTGCGGCAAGTGAATCGGCCAATTATGATATGTTTCGCGCCAGAAGGATCAATTTCGATCAGCAGGAATCCATGCCCTTGAATTTAGGCAGTGCACAGGACCAACTAGCCTCGGGCCAAGGTAATGCCTGGACCATCAATTCTTTCTTCTCGCGGGTCAATTATGCATTCAACAATAAATACCTCCTCGAGGCAACCCTTAGGGCGGATGGCAGTTCGCGTTTTGACCCTAACTACCGTTGGGGCTATTTCCCTGGTGCCAATGCAACCTGGCGCGTGGCGGAAGAATCCTTTATAAAAAAACTTAACTTTTTTAATGACCTGAAGTTGCGCGCTTCTTACGGCGAAATGGGTAACCAGTCGGGCATTGGCCCTTACGACTATATTGAACTGATTAGCCTATATCCAGGCTATTATCCCTTCGGCAATGGGCAGCGCGGCCAACTGGCCACACAGTCCAACCTCGTGTCGAAATCGAGAACTTGGGAAACCATTATTTCCAAAAATATCGGAATGGATTTCAGTATGCTGCGCGATAGGTTGTATGGTTCGATAGACTATTTCTGGAAAAACAATAACAACATGCTAATCCCCATTGCCTATCCGTCGGCACTCGGTATTGAGGCACCTACCACCAATAGCGGTAAGCTGGCTATTCAGGGCTGGGAACTCAATATCGGCTGGCGCGACCAGGTAGGTGATTTCAGTTATTCCGTACGTGCCAACATCAGCGATGCAAAAAATAAAGTAACGCAACGGATCGGCAACAACCTGATCGCCCTTGGGAACAACGCAACGCCGGCAGGTTACCCCTTGAATTCTTACTTTGGCTATGTGTTTGACGGCATTATCCAGAATGAGCAGGAACTGGCCGACTATCGGGCGCGTTTCCCCAATGAAGGAATGATTCAAACCCAGGTAGGCGTTGGCGATGCAAAATATAAAGACTTGGATGGCGATGGCCGATTATCTGCACTGGGTAATGGTACAACCGGTTCGGGCGACATGATTTACTTGGGCGACACCAACCCACGCTATAATTTTGGTGTTAACCTCTTTGCTTCTTATAAAGGTTTTGATTTCACGGCCTTTATTCAAGGCATAGGCAGACGCACCATGATTTTAGAAGGCGAAGCCTCCAAACCTTTCCATTTCCCCTGGTTCCAGTCGGCCCAATATTGGTACGGCAAGACCTGGACACCGGAACGTACCGATGCTCAATATCCAGCCATTACATTGACGGATAAGCGCATTTATAACTATCAATATTCAACCAACACCACCCATCGGGTAGGCTACGCACGGCTCAAGAACCTCCAGATCGGTTATACTTTCCCTAAAAAATTGACCCAGCGGATCAAACTTGAAAAACTTCGGATCTACTTCAGTGGCGAGGACTTATTCGAGATTCACAATACACCGGGCGGCTGGGATCCGGAAGATAGAGGCAATATCGAAGGTGGGGGCAGCTATACGAGCTATCCTTTTGCACGTAATTATTCATTGGGCCTTAACCTTATTTTCTAAACGTAACATGTATACCATCATGAAAAAATATCCATCAAGAATCCTTACAGCCATCGCGATGCTCCTGCTTATGGTCAATTGTCAGAAGATCGACCTAAACCCCAAAGACGACCTCAGCGACAGCCAGTTTTGGAAAGGGCCAAGCGATTTTATGAAGGCGGTAAATCAATTATATGCCACTGCTGAATCATTTGACGTCAAAGATGTGGATAGCGATATCGGCTATAATCAAGCTCCTGACGTTTTCAGCAATGGTACCTGGAGTGCTCCTACTAGCGACACCTTATGGAGCAATCGCTTTCCAGACCTGCGCAATTGCAATAAAATCATTGAAAAAAGCGAAAGCTATACCGGTGATCCAACAGAAATAGAGCGCTATGTAGCGGAAGCACGTTTTTTCAGAGCCTATAACCATTGGCGCTTAATGAAACGCTTCAATGACATTCCGATTCTAACAAGTGTTTTAAGCACTGATTCTGAAGAGCTGTATGGCAAGCGCCAGCCACAGGCAGCGGTAGAGGACTTTATTTTGTCGGAGCTGGAAGAAGCGGCTTCTAAACTCCCTAAACAAAGTGAAATTCAATCGAGCGAGCTCGGTCGTGTTAGCCAAGGCGCGGCGCTAGCCTTAAAAGCACGTGTGGCCCTTTTTGCCGGAACATGGGCCAAATATCACCAGCACCGGGGCGACTATGGTCAATTGCTGGATCAGGCGATAGATGCTGCTAAACGAGTTATCGAAAGTAACGAATATCAGCTATTTGAGGGTGCAGGAGACGATAGCTACCGTCAACTGTTTATTGATCAAGGCGATGACTCGCACGAAGGGATCTTCGACAGTCGTTATGCGAAAGATATCCGCATGCATTCTGCCGCGCATTCCGTATACTGGGGATGGCGGGGCACCCCAACCAAAAAGTTGGCTGATATGTACCTCTGCAAAAGCACCGGCCTTCCCATCGAAAAAAGCAATTCGGGCTTTCAGGGCTATGAAAGAATCAGCGATGAATTCAATAACCGTGATCCTCGCATGTCGCAAACTTTTATCATGCCCGGTACCAATTACCGCAATGCGAATGGTCCCGACTCTTGTGTCGCGAAATTTACCGTCCGCCCGGAAACCCGCACTGGCTATAAGCTATGGAAGTTTATGGGCGAAACCGTTGCCGGTGTTAATGAAGCAATCTATGATTACCATATTATCCGTTATCCGGAAGTCTTACTTATCTTAGCTGAAGCCACTTTTGAGAAAGATGGTGTAATCAGTGATAATGTGCTGAATCAAACGATCAATGTGATCCGCTCGCGGAAAGGGGTAGAAATGCCGGCACTAAGTAATGCGTTTGTGAACAGCAACGCTTTGGATATGTTAACCGAAATCCGCCGCGAGCGTACCATCGAGTTAGCTTTTGAGGGTTTCCGACGAGATGATCTGCGCCGCTGGAAAACTGCCGAAACAGAGCTTGTTAAGCCCTTACTTGGCATTAAATATAAAGGAACGCAATATGAACAACTCAAGGTGTTGAACGATGGCAACCCGGGTAATGTAGATGCGAATGGCTTTCTGATTATTGACCCTTCAAATGCCCGTTTCTTCAGAACGCCTAGACATTATTATTATCCCGTTCCTTTGGATGAGTTAACGTTAAATCCTAATTTATTACCCAATAATCCGGGTTGGTAATTTACTGCCGGGGCCAATTAATCGACTCCGGCAATATTTGGTTTAATTTATATTTTTACCATTCCCTACTATGTATACTATGAAGCACCTTAAAGAACAAATGCATTACAAACACCACTTACACTTATTTTTTTATTTTCTTCTCTTAACGTTTTCTCATAACCTAAAGGCTCAACCAACAGGTATTAATCCGAGCACGGAGGCGCTCACTATTAATGGTAATCGCTTCGTAACGCTTTGCATTATGATCCGAACTACGCCCTGGGAGGTTTCGCGCGATGTGAAAATACATCCAAGAGACGAGTCGAGCTGGCATACCTTAGACGGTGTACGCGCCCTGCGCGAAGCCTTCGCCAAAGACAATCCCGGCGGACGGCTAACATGGGGTTTTACCTTAAACGCGCTGGAAGACCAACGGGAAAATTATCAGCAAATCCGCGATTATATTGTATCCTGCCAGCAAAAATACGGCGATGAAGTCTCCTATTTTCCCGGCTATTTCCCAGCAATGTATTTACCGCGCGAACGTATTAACCGCGAGCTATCTGAGGCTATCCAGCTCATTTCAAAAATGGTGGGTAATGGTTACAAACCTCAATGTATTATGGGTGGCTTTCTTTCTGCCGACAACTTAAAATACCTTGCTGAAAAAGAAGACATTCATGTTGCCCACGCGGTAATTTGGAGTCAGCATAATATTGATGGTGGCGGTGCGGATGGATCACCCTCCTATCCCTTTTACCCTTCAACCGAGCACTTCTGCAAACCCGCACAGGGAAAAGCCGATTTCATTGATTGTGTAAATTTAGACGGCTGGACAATGGATTTTATCTGTGCTCGACAAAGTGGTGCCATAGGCCACGGCATTGAAGGCTATAATAGTCGCCGGGGTGTTGGCCCTATAGAAACGTATAAAGGTTGGGGCATTGATTTAGGAAACCGGGAAGTGATGCACACTACAGCCATTCATTTCGACAAAGGTTTTGAACAGAACGGCTTCGGTTGGGTAACCAATATTTGGGAAGCGCAAATGGTTCATGAGTTTGGTCAGGAGTTTATCTGCGAAGCGATGGAAACCTGGGTAAGCAGCACAAAAAAACGTTGGCCAGATACTCATTTCGTTACCTTTGGTGAGTTTGGTACCCTTTGGCGCCAGCAACACCCCAACAATGACGATTGGAATTATCATTTTACCGAACGTGGATCGGGTTTGGGTGATTCGTACAATAACCTGGAAATTAAATGGTTTATGAATAAGGAATTCCGTTTAGGTTTATTACGCAATTGGCACGAAAAATCGTCGCCCACGTATGTCATTGATTTTACCCGTTATGACCTTCCAGCAAAGGAACCCGCAGACCCGTCGCCAGATAGGCCTGCAAAAGATTGGAGCCTGATCAATGTGATGAATCAAAAAGGTTTGCGCCCGCAGGATAAGCCCAAGCCGTTGAGCGCTTTAACCGCGCACGACCAGCAACTGATCAAGAAATACTACCCAGCACTTTTTACCAATTAGAAAAATTATTGAAGACATGAAGATTCGTATATTATTACACCTAATAGCTTGTATTCTTATTATAAACACGGGTTATGGCCAGCAAAATCACTCGGCAAACGCCTTAATGGGCCATCGGTTTCTGACCTTTAATACCATCATCCGCGTCAACCAAATTGAAGTAAGCCGCGACAAAAATGTTGGTGAAGACGAACGCGCACTCCATACCCCCGAAAAGGTACGCCAATTTAGGGAAGCCCTGGAAGCGGGAATTCCGGGCGCGAAAATGACCTGGGCGTTCAGCTGGTTAGCCCTCCATGATACTACTGCCAATTACCAGCAGATTAGAAAACTAGTGGTTGCCTATCATAAGCAATATGGCGATGAAATTACCTTTATTCCAGGAGCTTATTTTTCTAACGCCTATAACACTATCGAACAGGTGAATCAAGATTTACACGACGGCTTAGCACGGGTTACTGAAATGGTGGGTAACGGTTATCGGCCCTTAAGTATTGTTGCCGGCTTCCTTTCCTCCAAAAACCAGGAGTACCTGGCCAATAAGGAAGGAATACATGTTTGCCAGGGAAATATTTGGAGCCAATACGCCATTGATAACCAAGATGGCGACGGTGCGGTATCTTACCCATTTTATCCTTCCAAAGAGCATTTTTGTAAGCCTGCCCAAGGAAAAGCCGATTTCATCGATTGTGTTAATCTGGATGGTTGGACGGCTGACTTCCTCGCCGCCCGAAGAGAAGGACGTGCGGATGGATTCAATAGCCGGATGGGCGTAGGCCCGATAGAAACGCTTGGAAAATACGGTTTAGCGACGGGGTTGAAAGAAATGCTGCACACCACTGCTATCCACTTTGATAAAGGATTTGAGCTAAATGGTTTTGGTTGGGTAACCAATTGTTGGGAATTAAGCCTTCCCTATCCGGCTTCCGACTTAACGAAATGGTTACAAGCCGTAAAAACGCGCTGGCCGGATGTCAAGGTGATTACCCAGGGTGAGTTTGGCATGCGCTGGCGAAAACACTATGAAAATAACCGTTTCAATTACCGCTTTGAAGAAACGGGATCGGGTATTGGCGGTTCTGATGCCGACAAGAAAATCCGTTGGTTTATGAACGATAAGTTTAGACTGGCGCTGCTGAATGATGGTAATAAAGAAATGGTGATCGATTACACCTCTTACACGCAGGATGCGCAAGAGCCAGCGTCCGGATCCACCCGCAACTGGAGTCTGATGGGTGAAATCAATCAGAAGCAGACTAGGCCACAGGATAAACCCATTCCGCTGCATGATCTTTCGGACCAAGCAAAGAAAGAAATTCGGCAGTATTATCCTGAGCTTAATCTTTGATACCTCCGGCTGCCAATTGAAAAAAATTGTATAATCTTGTATGACTATGACGACTTACCAAAATTTCATTCTGTTTCTACTTTTCTTTGCCAATGCGTACCCTCTTGCTGCCCAGGTGGCTCAATTGCCTACACCATGGACGGAAGTGGCAAAACAGGCAGAAGTCCCTTTACCTGAATATCCTCGGCCGCAATTGCAAAGAGAAAACTGGATGTGCCTTAATGGCAAGTGGGATTATCTTGGGGGAAAGGATGCTCCCAATGCCCTGCAACCGCAAAAACCGGCGGTTTTTGATAAAGTAGCGGAAAAAATCCGCGTTCCTTATTGCCCTGAATCATATTTGTCGGGCATACAGCGGAAACAGGAAATAAACATGTGGTATAGAAAGATTTTTGAAATACCTGCTGCCTGGAAAAACAAACAGATTATTCTCCATTTCGGCGCTGTAGATCATGATGCGACTATTTTTGTGAATGGACAAAGAGCCGGTAGCCATGCCGGAGGTTATGATGCGTTCTCCCTAAACATCACTTCCTTTCTAAAAACCGGTAAGAACACGCTTGTAGTAGCGGCCAAAGATCTAAACGATGGTAAAACACCATCCGGAAAAAATGGTCCGCGGGGTGATTACACCTTCTCTTCCGGCATCTGGCAGACCGTATGGATTGAACCGGTAAATAAACACTTTATACAGCGTATCCGTTTACTTCCTGAGCTGGATAATGGACGCTTAAAAGTATTGGTAGAAAGTGATGGAGCCGAAAAGGTATCGGCTGCAGCTTATGATGGTAAGCAACTGATTGCCAAGACCGATGCAACTAGCGGTTCGTATTTTTATCTGCCCATAAAAAACCCGAAGCTTTGGTCGCCCGACAGCCCCTTTCTCTACGATTTAAAGTTGAGCCTCTATGATGCAACCGGAGGTATTTCCGACGAAGTGACGAGCTACTTTGGCATGCGGGATATTAAACTGGGTAAAATAAATGGTGTAGTAAGACCGCTGCTAAATGGAAAGTTTGTTATGCAATTGGGGCTTCTGGATCAGGGTTATTGGCCAGATGGGGTGTTGACGGCGCCGACTGAAGAGGCCTTAAAATCCGACATCGAGTACACAAAAAAGGCGGGATACAACCTGATTCGGAAACATATGAAAACGGAACCTCAGCGTTTTTATTATTGGGCGGATAAATTGGGATTGCTGGTTTGGCAGGATATGCCAGCTATTTGGTATCCTAATGAAGACACGACGGTATACCGGGAAATGTTTCGAAAGGAACTGAAATCGATCATGGATGATCATTATAATTCGCCATCTATCATCGCTTGGGTTCCTTTCAATGAAAATTGGGGAGCCTTTGATGTAAAAAACATTACAGATTGGGTAAAACAGTATGATCCTTCGCGATTGGTTAATGGTAACTCCGGTTTTAATAATAACCCCAGCTATCAGAAAGCATACGGGGATCCGGGTAATGGGGACTTTGTGGATACACACATTTATGTAGGGCCTTATGGGGCTTCGGTACCTGACAGTGCCCGGGCGGCATCGTTAGGAGAATTTGGGGGTGTAGGTTTATTTACCAGAGGCCATATGTGGCCCGTGGAAAATAACGCATATGCCTATGAGCCTACGCAGACAGCACTTACAGATCGCTATATTTTGCTCATGAATCAAGTAGACCAGCTCATGAAATATAAGGGACTCAGTGTGGCCATATATACGCAGACAACGGATGTTGAACATGAAGTGAACGGTGTTTTGACCTATGATAGACAAGTGGAAAAAATGCAGCTAGAACGTATCAAGGAAATCAACGAAGCAGTAATCAAAGATGGTTACGAATTGAATGAAAATGCTGGAACACGGGGTTTGTAAGGAAGTTAAATGGGCTTATCTTAAACGAAGACAAGCCCATTTAACTTCTGAAAAACTTGAATTTTAAAATAGCTCAAAAGTCCATTGGCCTTCTCTGACATTAAAATAGAAATAATTGCTATCTTCTTTTACAAAACTCAGCCCATTTTTGCCGGTCGTAAATTTTCCATTTTTGAACAAGTCCAGTCCGTTTATTGCTATATTCGAGAAATTTGGATCCACCCTTGGTATACCGACCAAAGCGTTCGTACCAACAGGAATGTTGACATCTAAATTTAGTTTTCGTTCTCCCCTCGTTAAATTCATGGTGATATTCCCCCATGCTGTGGGTGCAACACATCTGATATTTCTTAAGTTACCGAGCTGTGGAATAACACTAAAAACCCTATAACCTGGCTTTTGCGGTGCAATTCCAGCTATATATTGCGCCATCAATGTTAACGGCCCTCCGGACCATCCATGGTTATATGAGCCACCACCATAACCTTCTGCACCAATACCCCAACCCTCCCAAAGCGTAGTCAACGGGCTTTCAACCATTTTGGCATATCGCTTCTTCATCCGCTCTAATGCACCCGTTGCGTCCTGCATCATAAAGAGGGATTCCAGCACATATTTTTCCATATAAGGGCTTGCGTGGTATTCCGTTTGAAGTAGTCTTCTGATGGCTCCATGCTTCTCGCGATCGGCTATGCCTGCTACAACCGCTAAACCATTGCCCCGATCATCGGTGACCCCCTTATTCAACAAGCTTTTGTATGCTTTACCGTTCCAAAATTTTTTATTGTAATTCTCTTTTATGGAGGATAACCGCTTCTGATATTCTGGGATATCTAACTCATGCCCCGTTGCCCGAGCCATTTTAACAGCAGCATCGAGCGCCATATAGTACCAGGCATTTTCAATCAACGGTGTATCAATATCACTGCCCCAATCCATCCAATCCCAATCACCTGCACGATGAATTACCAAACCATCTCCGCCAAGTTGCCATAGTAATAAATATTTCCTGACAGCAGGATACACATAGTGGATGATGGCGCTGTCACCTGTATATTGATAATAATTCCAGAAACCGTATTTCCCCACAGCGGCAAGCATTTGAGCAGGCAATTCCCCCGTCCAACTTCCTGCCGGCACAGGAGAATATAACACGCCACTAGGCTTTTGCCAATCCACAAGATTATGGATAGCTTTTTGCATAATTTTCTCACTATTTCTATCACAAGCATATAGCATTTCGCCCATCAGTATAACCGCATCACCCCACCACTGAGCCCTTTCTCGATCTGGGTCTTGGATCGCATCCCGTAAATTGACATTGAGCGTGGTATAGGCTTTCTCCCAAAGCTTGTTATAAAATTCATCATCAGCTTTAAAAAAACCTACCTTTTCGGTATCATACCGCGTTTCCCGATATTTGAGGTCAATGATTTTTACCCCTTTGGGAATTAGGTAATGAACCTCATGCCCATTCATATATCCATAAGTTTCGAATTCCTGCACACCATCTTTGGTGATATATTCGGTACGTACGTTGTACTCGCTACCACCTTTATAGTTATCTGTTCTTATGTCAATTTTCTGCCCTGCAGAAGCTTCTATTTTCAGGTAGGGCGTAATGCTGATATTCTTAGGTAACTTGGCAATTATCAGCTCACCTGTACACTGCTTGGGTATATCTGCTGAATTAACATAATTGAGTAGGCCTTCATCTTTCCAAAATGGAATAGGTCTTTTCAGTAGATGGTGCCAGGGCCCTATCGGAGGCTTGCCATATGCAATAGCATCCGCCCAGGAACTATCATCAAAATCTGTTGATTGCCATTGGAAAACATCCTTCCTGGCATCAAAATAAATATTGAATTCAGGTAGACGATAGTTAGGGAAAGGCCTATTGGTATTGCCATAGGCAGGATGCCTGAGCACCTTCCATGTACTATCTGATAGGATACGCTCATTATCTGTAGTGACCTCGAATAGCAATGCCGATTTCCCGCTGCTTTTGTGGTCATAACCATCCCTGCCCCAATACCATGTTAAGATGGCGATTGTGTTTTTCCCTTCTGAAAGGTAGGGTGCTAAATCTAATTCGTCGTAATAAGTGTCTTGCGGATTAGGGCCTCTCTTGAGTTGTCCTTCAAACACGACCATTCTTCCATTTATCCAAAGCCAATATTTAGAATCTGTGGCAATTTTAGTACGGACTGTCTTTGATAAACTTGTAATATCAAATTCTTTTCGAAAGGCAGTCCATATATTGGTATCTTTTTGGGTATGCGGAATTCCTATCCATTTTGCATCCCATTGCTCCACCTGAGAAAAGCAGGTAGCGCTAACCAGAAATATGAGCAGAAAACAGAACAGCATTCTTAAACAATTCTTCATAACTCAATAGCCTGGATTTTGCACCAAATTACTATTTATAAGCACTTCACGTGAGGGAATGGCATAAATTAGCCTATTCTCTGACACATTAAATGAGCCCGGCAAAAGCCAGCCGTAAATGGCTTTTAATCTTTCCCCTTTTTGCATAAGTGTCTCTATCGCTTTGCCATTACGAATTAAATCGGTCCAGCGATGATTTTCAAAAGCAAGCTCATGGCGCATCTCGTTTGCCACGGTCGTTTCTGTTGCCTCCGACAATTCGGGTAACCCCGCCCTTCTGCGGACTTGGTTGAGGTAGGGCAAGGCTTCCATTGACTTATTCTGTTCAACTAAACACTCTGCCAATAACAATAATGCACCCGCATAGCGATAAACCGGCCAATTATCGCCTGTATTCCATTCTACTTGATAAGGGGGATGCAGGTATTTCCGCACAAAATAATGAAATGACTTACCTTGGGGTGGACTAAAATTCTCTGGACTTTCTACAGAACTGATGGCAATCGATTCTCCCGTTTGCGTACCTACGGCCACGCCTATGGATGCTGGTAGTCTTTTATCATTTGCCTCATAAGAATCGATCATCTCCTGTGTCGGTACATTCCATCCGCCACTGGAGAGTCCACCGCGGGCATTGGTGCCCCGTAAACCCAAAAGGGCTTCACTATTAGTCGTTTTGGGAATAAACCTCCAGATAAAATCGCTCTGTTGACCATCATTGCCTGCCTTGAACTGGACTTCGAAAATAGATTCTCTGTTATTTTTATTGTTGATATCAAAAACATCCACATAATTTGGCAAGAGTTCGTAGTTCATTTGTGTTATATCGAGCAATTCCGCTTCTGCTTTTGCATACTCTCTGCTCGGTTTAGTCATATAGGCATAAGCCAGTAACATTTTAGCCGCACCTCTGGTAGCTCTACCACTCTGCGGAAAGGTACTGACAACAGGCAGTTTAGGAATTGCATTATTCAAGTCATCAATAATTTGATTGTACACCTCTTCTAAGGTATTTCTCGGCAGAAAAGCATCCTCTTCTTTGGTGATTTCTGTCAAATGCAAGGGCACACCTCCATAATGCGTCACCAGATCAAAATAATAAAAAGCACGGAGAAACAATGCCTGGCCAGCTAAATCGTCTTTGGCTTCCGGTGACAGTTCTATCGTGGTGGTCTCTAAACGCGTAAGCACGGTATTTGCTTTGGCTATACCCGAATAATCATTGCCATATCTATTTCCCGGATTGTTTGGTTCAGCACTTGATAAACTGTTGTCAAGGAAAGTCGCCATAGCCTCCACACTTGTTTCCGTACCCCTATCAGACGAATAATAGGTGAAAAAGGTGTTATCGGAACGCATTTCGTCCATATATATCCCAGTGAAGGCTATTGTACGGAGATTGCTGTATGCCGATACAATCGCCTGTTGGAACTCTGCTTCATTTTTGAAAAATGTTGTTGAACTCACACTCGTTTGCGGTGTTAAATCCAACTCGCTTTCCTTACAGGAAATTATTATAAGGCAAGCAATCCAAGCATATATCAATTTAGTTTTCATCAATTTCATTCTTTTAAGTTAAAAACTTACGTTTAATCCAAATGTATAGGTCTTTGCTATGGGATAAGCAGTAAAATCGCGTCCTTGATTTAATCCATTCAAGCCAGAGATACCTGCCTCGGGGTTCATCCCCGGGTATTTGCTGAAAATAAACGGGTTTTGTGTACTGAAGTAAATACGAGCGCGCTTTATGCTACCTGTTGCTTTTAATGGTAATCTGTAACCCAACGTAATATTTTTGACGGCGAGATAGGTACCGCTGAAGACCTGCCGGGAGGTAAAATTCCGGAAGCTTGCGGTTGTACCAGTTCTCGTTCTTGGATAAACACCGTCCCCAGGATCTTCAGGAGACCGCCACCTGTTGACAACGCCTTGACGCACATTAAATACACCATCCAGGTTCTCGGTCGACTGAAACGAATCATCCGCAATATCATTCCCTACTGATCCTGCCATCACGATGCTTAGGTCAAAAGCACTATAACTGAGGGTGTTTGTCAGCCCATATGTAAAATCAGGATTCGGATTACCAATAAAAGTTCGGTCATCTTCATCTATGATACCGTCTGGTACCCCATTTGGACCGCTTATGTCTGCAAACCTAGCCGTACCCACCATGTCTGTTGCACCATGGGGCTGGCTGTCGAACTCTTCCTGTGTCATGTATACTCCTGTGTTTATATAGCCATAAAACAAACCGATGGGATTACCTACTGCCGTACGATTGTCATCCCAATACAAACTATAGCCCCCAATTGGTGCATCGTTCGTGCCCAATTTGACAACCTTATTCCGATCGAATGAAAGATTAAGATTGGTTGTCCATTTTAAAGCACCGTTGAGGTTGATGGACGCAATGGCTAACTCATGTCCCCAAAAATCGAAACGTCCAATATTGGAAGTAATGCTATTGAAACCGGATTGTACCGGTATGTCTATCGCATATAACAATCCATCGGTTTTCTTCCAGTAATAGTCGTACGTAAAGTTCAGCCTACCACTGAAAAGTCCTAGTTCCATACCCAGATCATAACTGGCAGTAGTTTCCCAGGTAAGGAAGGAGTTACCGATACCATTCAAAGTCTTCCCAGGTGTCACCTGATCGGCGAATACGTAATTATTCGAAATCACGGAGGCTAGATAGGTATAATCTCCAATGTTGTTATTGCCCACTTTACCATAGCTTGCCCTTAACTTGAGTAAGCTGATCTGGTCAATATTTTTCATAAACCCTTCTTCAGAAGCGAGCCAGCCAATGGATATAGAAGGAAAGTTTCCATATTTTTTATCTGAGCCAAAGCGTGAGGAGCCGTCTCTCCTAAAGGCGACCGACAATAAGTACTTATTATCGAAGTCATAATTCAACCTTCCGATATATGACAACAGGGATGATTCTGTATGCTCCACATTCCCGATCCTGGTTGTCGCAGCGTTGATCCATTGTACATTATCGTCAGGAAATTCTGTTGCTTGGATATTGCTGTTTTCCAATCCGAATTTTTGGAAGGTGTACCCTATAAAGGCATCAATGTTGTGCTTCTTCACAAAAGTCTTCCGATAGGTCAACGTGTGCTCTACCAGCCAAGTATAAAATTTAGTGGTATTGTAATTGCCAGACGGTGGTTGTGGGGGTGCTCCCCCTAGTCCGCCTTGCGCGGTAGAGGGCGTAAAAGACCTGTTAACGCCATTTTCGGTATTGCCATTTACACTAAGTTTATATTCTAAGGTTGGCAATATCTTATACGAGGCAAAAGCATTTGCCAATACAGCCGTTTGTTCGGTTGGATTTATCCTTTCTGTTAAAACCCGGTAAAAATTGGGGTTTGGGAACATGCCCGGCTGTGAGAAAGCGATAGGGTAAGTTCCGTCGGGATTTTTATATTCCAATGTTGGATCCATTAAGAACGCCTGCTGAATAATATTTCTACCGTTATCCAACCCTGGAGTCACCTGACTGCGACGAAAAGTACCAGCGAGGTTGAAGCCGATGGTTAGCTTGTCGGTTGCATTGTATATGTTGTTCGTGCGCGCATTGAGCCTATTGGCAAAAGTATTTAATACCACCCCTTCCTGCTTATTATAGCTTATGCTGGTTGATGATCTCAAATGTTCTCCTCCTGCAGATAACGACAAATTATAATCTTGTACATGCGCATTCCGGAGCAAAACGTCGTACCAATTGGTTCCCGCTTCAGTCCCGTATTGTTCTGGATGCTGGTAAACTTCGGGTACACCTCCGGTGTAACCTTCATAACGTGCTGCATCCTCATAATACTCTTTCTTAAATTGCGCAAACTCGCGTGCATTCATCAAATCCGGTCGGCCCTTCTCAGGTACCACCATCACACCGTTAAAGGCTGAAAAATCAATACTTTTGGCAAGCTTACCCTGTTTGGTTGTAACAAGGATTACTCCATTGGAAGCCCGGGACCCATAAAGCGAAGCAGCTGAGGCATCTTTTAATACGGAAATGGTTTCAATTTCATTCGGACTTATGGTCTCTAATCCACTCATCGAAGGGAAGCCATCTATCACTACCAAGGGGTTGTTCCCTGCGTTGATCGATGCTGCTCCACGGATACGGAAAGACATGTTCGCTCCGGGCGCCCCAGAGTTCTGGTTGATCTGAACACCGGTAAATTTCCCTTGCAACTTTTGTCCAATATTGGCTACCGGGATATCCTTCACTTCACTCACATTGAGTTGACTCACCGCTCCGGTAATTGCTTTTCTGTTTTGCGTACCATAACTTACTACTACAACCTCATTGAGGTTTTCACTTGTGGATATCATTTTTACGTTTAATAACGACCGACTATTGATGGGTATCTCGGTTGCTTTATATCCGATAGACGAAAATACCAGCACCGCATCGGGCCGGGCTGTTATAACGAAATGTCCGTTTGTATCGGTCGTAGTTCGCTGGGTACTCCCCTTCAAGGCGATGGTGACGCCAGCAATAGCCATCCCCGATACGCTATCGACGACATTACCGCTAACGTTATTTTGCCTAGATGCCCAGGTTGGCAAAATAACGGCTGTCAACACAACGAAGCACAAGACATAGTACCTCGCCATCAAAAGCAATTCACATCTTTTCATCATATTTAGTTTTTGGTTAGTTTACTTTTTTAACCCATATCACCACAGGATGGAGATATGTGCTAAATTCTTTTGCAGTTTTGGTATAGGTATTTTTAAAAATTTGCCTCCCTCAAGCCCTATGAACTTACTTGAAAAGCTTGCGACATCTCCAATTTGGCTATCGATCGTTGGTTGTAAATATGAGCGGATTCTGGTTTTCGTTATCTAACGGATCTCCAACCTTAAGTTGACTGAGGTACGCCTCTGGCAGAATATTCGGGATTCCATTGTAAACATTACCCCCGGGCATGTAAGCGCAAGTCATTGCCCCACGCCTTCCCGACGTCATATTCGCATGTGCACCATGGATGGTTAACCCATTGTGGAAGGAGCAACTGCCTGCTTTCATGGGTGCAGCCACCGACTTTGCACCGATAAAAGATGGGTAGAAGGAAAATATCGAATCCATATTTCTCCCGATTCCCGGATTTTCAAAGCCTGTTTCTTTATGTGAACCCGGAATAAAGAAAAGACAACCATTTTCTAAGGTAGCATCATCTAATGCCACCCAGATAGAAAGTGCCCTTCGATCTGAAAATGACCAAAAAGGGGTATCTAAGTGCCAGGAAGTAGCGTTCGCCCAAGGTTTCTTTATCAACGCCTGATCATGCCAAATCCGAATGCTATCTACTCCTGCCAAACGAGCTGCCATTTCGCCTATCTTTGGGTTACACATTAGCTCTTTTACTTTTCCATTAGTTTGCCAAAGGTTGATCATTTGATCGAATACTTTGCCAAAATATTCCGCATCTTCATTAATGCCGTCGTCTTCACCAACTCGCCCTTCTTTTCCCGGGATTTTCTGACCTTTCCGCTCTTTTATCGCTTCAGCAACCGCCATTCTCCATTTTTCCAGCTCCTCGTTATTGAGAAAATCTTCTATAATGACATATCCATTTTTCTGATAAAACTTAACTTGCGTTGGGGTGATTGTTGTATTCATATACTCCTTTATTTGATGGTAAATAATTGTTAACCGGTTAAACAAAAATAAATAAAGGTTTACCTTTTACGCTTTACCAAAAAACACTTTTATTTATACTTTCTGATATATATAAGAGTTAGAAATTCAAAAAGAAAAATTCAATTTGATTGGTTCATTCATCTAAATAAACAATTGCCTTTCTCCATACTTTTTGTGACAGCCACTAATAAAACGCAAATCAATACGTTACTCAAATCATTCAGCCCCTATTACAGTCTAATCTGACAAGGTAATTTCTTTTTCATTTCATCACTAATAACATCTTTTTATAATTTGCACTTTCTGAAACAATCTTTTATTTTTATGCTTAGAGAGAAACTGAATGGAGAATTACCGCAAATATCTTAGTATCAGCAGCTTCGAAAAAGACTGGGGTTTTCACGTAAACACGGTTGGTTCAGCCAAGGTTGGCCCTAATAAAAACTACCCTAATAATCGCGAGCACCCCATCGATCATTCGTTCACATGGGATAAAGGAAGAATTCTTGATGGCTACTATATTGTCTTTATCACCAAAGGTGAGGGCGTGCTGGAATCTGCTAGAACAAAAGCATCAAAAATCAAAGAGGGCACCTGTTTTTTTCTCTTTCCGGGGATCTGGCATCGCTACAAGCCCCATCCCCACTCTGGCTGGGAAGAGTACTGGGTAGGTTTCAAGGGCAGCTACCCTGATCAGTTGATGCAAAAAGGCATCTTCACACCGGAAAACCCTTTCATTGAAGTAGGTATGAATGAAGAACTTTTGTATCTATTTCATGATCTCATCAGAAGAGTGATTGCAGCCGAAGTAGGTTATAGACAAATTATCACGGGCATCACCCTACAGATATTAGGTTTGCTGAATGCCATATCTAAATATCGGATGCAAGATACTGACCATCAATCTAAGTTAATATCCAAAGCGAAATTTCTTTTACAGGAATCCATTGAAAACCCCATCAATTTAGAAGAGATGGTAAAGGAACTACCGATGGGCTATTCTAAGTTTAGGAAAAGTTTCAAAGAGATGACCGGAATATCTCCTAATCAATATCATCTTGATTTGCGTTTGGATAAAGCTAAAGAACTACTGGCGTCTACCAATTTAACCATCAATGAAATTGCCTATAAAACGGGCTTTGGTTCCATCTTTTACTTTTCGCGCTTATTTAAGAAAAAAAATGGTGTGTCTCCTAAGTGGTTCCGGATAAATGGTCTTTAATTTTTCCGATAATGATCATGCAACAAGTCTTTCATAAAACAGTTTATCTCAAACTGATCGGCCAATGGTTTACCGGTGAAGGGAGAAATGGGCATGTAAGGCGCCGGTCCAAATTCAGTGGTAAAGGTTAATAGTTTTGTGCCGATGTTGGTATTAACCGCTACTATCCGATCCCACCAGCTTAAAAAGCATTGTAATGTATCATGCCATTCCGGTGCCCGTGGATCGGGAACTTGAGGTCCCTGCGAGTACCCCACACGGGCATGAACATGCCGTGTACGCAAAATAGCTTCATTCAATATATCTTCAAAATTTTCTAACATGCTTTCCGTCACACAGGTCCAATGCGAGAAATCAGCTGTTATCTTAAGCCGGTTGCGTAAATTAAAGATGGTATTCATCATTTGAGGCGAATAACCAAGTCGTCCTCTATGCGTTTCATGGACAATGGCAATGCCTGTTTTCGTTGAAATTTCCTCTGCGATGTCTATTAGCGCAATATTTTGTTCCAATGAAAAGTAGTCTCTACCCGTATGAGAGTTGATCAGCAAAGGTTGTGGCTCAACACATTCCAATAACTTCTGGGCATAAGATGCTTTAAATTTATCGAAAGTGCTGCCATTTGCGGCATGCTGATGGGCAACCATACTCATTCCATGTTGCTGAAGAAAATCAAACAACAGATGCTTCTCCGCTTTACGCGCTGGTATCCACAAATCATACCCGTCATAACCTGCTTCCCTTACCTTTTCAAGAAACGTTCTGTATTCCAAATGTTCGTGCCCCCATAACGGACTGAAGATTTTTATATCCATTTTGAAAAATATTAGCATATGGAATGAAACCTATCTGTCGCTAAACTCCTTTCTTCAGGACTAAGCGTGTGGTTGATTTACAAATCCGATTAAGCGAAAGAAGACCCTCTTCGGATGATTGTACGTACTGAACTTGATCATCCATCCATAACTCGTACGCCGCTCCCCGCGGTAGTCCCTTAAGCGTTATTTTATATTCGCCTGGCGATGTTATACGCCAGGAAATTACGTCCTCTTTCCAGAGATCGACCACCAGATCAATGCGCTGCCCTGCCAACTCTTCTATATCCATCATTACCTCTTCCCTATTATGTGGATAAAAACGAAGGGTATTTTTGGTTTTCATCGCACCGAACGACTCATTTCCCCTGACAGAAAAGCCTTCGGATGAAAGCTGATAGTCGTCTACACGCAATTCAACCTGATAGGTCGTTCCACGAAGGATATAAGGAAATTTTGCACCATTTAATGAAGCAACCATATTCGGTTCCAAGCCCATCCTATTCCATTCGGGACGCAGGCCATAGATATCCCTATAAAGGGCGGTAATACTGGTACAGATACCGGCCAGAATATCATCACCCAAACCAAGTTGGGTAGCTCTGCTATACCGCTGTGATGAAAGCCCGTCCTTTTTGTATTGTTTAAGGATATTTCGTATATATTTTAAGGCGAGGTCCTTATCATATTTTGCATAAGCTCTCACCCCTAAGTATCCCCATGTTGGGAATATATCACCATTCTCATATTTGGGAAAAGGCCAGTTGCCATCACTTACTTCCTCCCTTTTAAACGAATCAAAACACAGGGGCCAGTGAAAAAGCTTTTCTGCTTCCGACCGTTCTTCGATCTGATCCAAGATGAAGGCTATCCGTTCCGGATCATCGCATATTCCAAACGCGATGGCCGCAAAATTTACCGGGGTCACTAGGTTGTCTCCATGCACGGAACCATCCCGATCCCTCCAATACACGTATTGTTTTTTAGCTGGCAGCCAGAACCCACCTTCTTCCACAGGTTTATTGAAGGCTTCCTTCAGCTTCTTCCCTACACCGGCATAATAATCTGCCTTTTGCGGGTTGCCCAGTGTGCGCTCGCATGCAGACCAACGTATCAGGGCTTCATATAGCTGTGCATTCACAAAGGCATTTTCAAAACTCGCCCACACGATATCCAACCAGTCGCTCGCTGTTTGCTCACCCAGCCCATTATTCATCATTTCAAAGATTCCGTTCTGATTGGAGTCGCGCTTAATCAACCAATCAAGTGCCTTTTCACAGCTGGTTTGATGGCCACGCAGCCAACCTATATCTCCATTCAATGCAAATTGTTCTCCCGTATTGATAACATAGCCTGTTTGTGAATCAACGGTGTACCCCCACTTGGCCTCGTAATAGCCCGTTTCAGTATTATAGGTGCCTGGTATTTCGTCACCGGAAACATTATGCCAGCGCGACAGCACACGTCCGTTTGGCAACATAGCTTGATCCCGCTCCTGATCTAAGGTTGCCGACATGTTTTTAACATAATTTGAATCGTTTAAGGCCATTCCGATCTGGGCAAAAAATGGTTCGTGCAGGCACTTCCAATTGGTGAGCCAGCCGTTTGCTCCAACAATGTTATTGTCGACTACACCATATCGACCTGTGGTATTCATCAGTTCGCGCACGGCCTCTGCATCAATACCCGGCAATTCACCCCTTGAATATTCTTTCAGATAATCCACATATTTTAGCGCAAGCGTTATACTGACCGTACCCTTTTTCACTTCTACCGGAGCAAAAACATCTGCTTTCTGCGCCACAAAACGACTCAAATGGTAGCGTTGTTGCAAAGGCTTTTCGCTGACTGATTGTGTGACTGCAAAAGTGCCGTTTTCACCGTGCGAATATTTCGCTGCTAGCTTTTGCCCTGCCACAACATTGCATCCTATACGCAGTGCGTCGGGCGAATGCTCATTCCAGAAGGTAACGCCACCGGTATGCACGCCATACGTGTCATTCTCTTGTTTCAGGTATTTACACCATACCATTCCTCCGTTATCAAAAATACCTCCTTTCCAGGTGGAAAGGTTCGAAAAGTTCCATTTTGGCAATGATAGTTCCTCTATTTGCGTATCCTGATCATAGGTTCTAGTAATTTCCCACACGATGCTATTGTCCTCCAATCTAAAATCCCATTTTTCATCTACACCTAAATCGGTATTGCCAAAGTGAATATTGCTTACAGTTATACCATCTGCATTTTCTGTAACACGGACTTTATGTTGTGGATTTGCTGAAGAAAAGGTCTCTTGTTGTGTACGAAATCCGGTATATGCTCCTGAATGAGCTAGCTTATTTTTACCATTTAAATCAAGCTTTTTTATGACACAGCCCCGTGCATAATCAATCATAATGGCAAGCTTGCTGTCCGGTGTGCTCAAGGTAATTGTTTTCATAGCTGGATTATGGTCAATTCCTTTAGGCTTAAAATCAATAGCATCACATACAAGCTGAAAATAAAATAAACAGGCAGAAAGGCATAAGCTGAATTTCATGAACATCAAGGTTTCTTTCGGTTATCATTAAATATAAAAGATTCTTCAAATCTATGATATATACGAAATAGATCATTTATCTGAAAAGTCTTTTTCTTTGTACTTTCTGATATTACCTTTCTGCACGCAATGCTTTATTTGTTTTCTGTGATGTTCATTTATTAGGTTAATTGATAAAGGTTACAAATGCTGAATTTATAGATCATTTTAACAAGACAAAGATATTTGTTTTGAAAAACACTAAAAATTTATTGTTTATCAATAATTATTTATTATATTTGCGACATAATTTCAGCGTAATTATGAAACGGATTTCAATAATTTTTCTTCAGGCTGTCATCGTGCTCATTGGCATGGTAGCACTTGCCATTTTGATTTGGTTTCCCCTGACTGAGGGAAGAGCCACAAACTTGGACTTGTTCAGCATTTACTTTGACTCGTTCATCTTATATGGCTTCGCAGCATCAATCGCTTTCTTTATTGCATTATACAAAGCGTTTAGATTACTTGGATACATTGGACAAAACAAAGTTTTCTCTTCAAACGCTGTAAAGACTTTAAAGAGTATAAAATATTGTGCAATTGTACTAAGTGTTTTAATTGTGTTAGGAGGGCTATACATCATGCTATTTCACAATAAAGAAGACGACCCTGCGGGTTTTCTTGCCATGTGTATCGTGACTACTTTTGTTTCTATCGTAGTTGCAACTGCTGCGGCAATATTTGAAAAACTCTTACAAAATGCGATAGATATGAAATCTGAAAATGACTTAACAATTTAAGCTATGCCAATTATTGTAAACTTAGACGTGATGATGGCAAAGCGAAAAATTTCATTGAATGAGCTTTCAGAAAGAGTTGATTTGACATTATCTAACCTTTCTATTTTAAAGACAGGGAAGGCAAAAGCAATACGCTTTAGCACCTTAGAGGCAATTTGTAAAGCATTGGACTGCCAACCTGGTGACATTTTGGAATATGTAAGTGATTAAAATACTACATTTGGTTTTAAGCATTTCAAAAGAAAGTTAGCGCTACCAAACTTGAAATAGTGGTTTAAAGAGACGGCTTGTTTATCGGAAAAACGATATGCGCATAACAATTTTACAATAAGCTCATTCAGTCCGCAATGATTTCACCGGGTTCATCAAGGCTGCTTTCAATGATCGATAGCCGACTGTCAGCGTTGCTACTACCGACGTGATCGCAACAGCCATTATGAAGATGCCAGCGCTAATATTGATCCGGTAAACAAAGTTTTCCAGCCAACTATTCATTATCCACCAAGCCACAGGTGCTGCAATCAGGAAGGCAATAAGTAACAGCCGGGCAAACTCTTTTCCGTACAACCATAGGATGTTTCTTATACTTGCTCCCAACACTTTACGTACACCAACTTCCTTGGTTTTCTGGGTGGTCATAAAAGAGACAAGACCGTACAAACCTAAGCAGCCGATTATAATCGCAATACCAGCGAAGGTCTGGATTAAAAGCAATATCCTGTAGTCCTGCTCGTAAAACCGGGCAATCTGTTCATCCAAGAAATCATATTCATAGACATGATCGGGAAAGGCCTCTTTCCAAACCGGGGCTAACGCTTCCAACGTATGTCGCAAATCGGAAGGGTTGATCTTTACAGCAATCCGATTGTACCAGTTACTTTGTGTTGTGATGCAAAGTGGATCAATACCTGTATGGAAAGATTGATTATGAAAATCCTTGACTACGCCAACGATTGTGCCTTTCGTATCATTAATTAGGGCATTCTTTCCGATCACTCCCTCGTTGGAGACTCCTAGTTTTTTTGCCAGGGTCTCGTTTATAAGATACTCACGGACAGTATCCGAAGGGTATAGGTTACGTCCCGTCAATAGTTCCAGTCCGAAAGTGGATAAATACTGCTCATCTCCCCCTCTGAAGACAACATCGTAGTTTTCCTTTTCAGTGCGGGTATCGTACACAATCTCAAAACTGCTGCTGCCCTCACTGGCCGGAGCTTGCGTGCAAAAACTCACCTTTTCTACTCCCGCTAGTCTGGAAAACTCAGAATGGAGCGTACTTAATGTCGATTTTTCATTGGTCGGTAGAGACAACGTTACGATGGCGTCTTTGGAAAACCCCATGTCTGTCTGCCGGGTAAACTGCATCTGGTACGCAACGACCAGGGTACCAATTATGAGGAGCTGGGAAATCGTAAATTGGGTTACTACCAGTCCCCTTCGCAGTGAAAATCCCCCTGCATGCCGTTGGGATATTTTTCCTTTAAGTGCAAGTACCGGCTGGAAGCCGGCTAGAATAAAACCGGGATATGCACCCGAAAGAAAAGTGATCAGAAGAAAAAATAACGGCAAAAAGAGGAGTAAATGATTATCTTGAAAAAAGTTGCTGGTGATAGGTACTTCAAACAATGATTTAACGAAAGGAAGAGTCCAATACAACAGGGTGAGAGCGAGGATCATGGCTATAAGAACAATAAGCGCGGTTTCGATTAAAAACTGCCAGAATAGCTGATTTCTGAAGCTACCCAACGTTTTCCTTATGCCGATTTCCTTGGCGCGGTTCAAGGCCTGTGCGGTAGCTAGGTTGACAAAATTTACGGATGCAGTTATTATGAGAAAAATCGCAATAAGCGACAATGCCCAAAGGTTTGTCTTGGATATCTTGCCATCGAAGTCTGGATTGAAATGGATATCCGAAAGAGGTTGGAGCCGGAACTGATATTCCTTTACATAATCACCCTCGTAATATTTATTCGAAAAAGTACGAAATGCCTCATTGACCTTGGCAGGCGAGATACCCGGCTTTAACAGAACGAAACTTTGCATTTCATCAGCATAGCTAAGCCAGTTGTCATCATTTCCGGCCCAGGGATTGTAATCTTTGAGACTGCTGAAGGATAGATAAATTTCCTGCCGTCGATCGGTATTCTCTGGGAGATCTTGCAGGATGCCGTCGATCCGGAAATCAAGCTTGTTATCAAGGCGAATGATTTTTCCGATGGGATCTGTTTCGCCGAAAAATCTTTTTGCTATCCTCTCGGTCACCAGAGCTGTTTTGGGCTCTGTTAAAACGGTGTTTTTGTTGCCTCGTGCCAAGGGGAAATCCAGGATATGAAAAAAATCTGGCTCAGCAAAAGCAATGCCTTCTTCCACCTGGAATTTCTGCTTATCTGGGGAGAGCGGAAGGGAGATCATTCGTTCCCTTCGTACAAATACCCGTGCTACTTTCTCTGCAAAAGTATAATCGTCCCTGAAGGCCTTTCCAACCGGTGGAGGACCGCCTGGGCTATACACGGTTTGCTCAAGGTGATCTTCCGTTACTATGCGGTATATCCTATCTTTTTTTGTGTGAAAGGTATCAACATTCAGGTGATGCTTTACCAAGGAAAAGATAAAGATCGTACAGGTGATCCCCAGCGTCAGGCCGAAGACATTGGTCAAGGTATAGACTTTGTTACGCTTTAGGCTTCTTATAGCGATCTTCCAGTAATTTCGTATCATTGCCGGTCAGTTTCAAACAAAGGTACAAGAACGTTGCCAGCGGTCAAAAATTGACTTCAAATGGTGTACGTGGTGATTCGTTGCTTCCGAACGTGTGCGGATTCGAACACTTTTGGCCTTAGTGTACGGATGCGGACACTCCGCTCTCAAAGAATCTTGATCAAGTATAATCAAACCAATGATAAGAAAGCTGTACTGTTAGAAACCTAATTTCTAAATTAATTTTATACTTTTAGCGGTATCAAATGTAAAACAAACAGCTATGGAGAGCGAAATTTTAAAGTTAGAAGCACAACTTATTGCAGCCATCTTAAACAGCGATTTAAAGGCACTGGATCAGTTGCTTCACGATGAGCTGATATTTGTTAATCATCTGGGAATGGTGCTTTCCAAAAAGGAGGATCTAGCCCCTCACATCAGCGGGGATTTAAAAATTACCGGGCTAGTTGCCTCAGACCAGCAGTCGCACCTATTCGGAGATACCTGCACGGTCGTGGTCACCAAAGAGATCAGTGGCATTTATCTGAACCAGGCATTTGAAAGCCGTGTCAAATTTACCAGAGTCTGGAAGTTATTTAACGGGGGCTGGAAAGTAATTACTGCAAGCAGCGTACCTTGCTGAGTGGAGTTTTCGATACCACTGATCACATTTAAAAAATCATTCCTTGATTTGCTTACAAGCTTCAGGGGTTTGCATACATGCGCGGGATTTGGTTTACCGACCTTTGAATCATGGAAATAAAACAAATTGCATTAGGTAGCCAGGGTTTGGTTGTACCGGTAATCGGCCTGGGCTGTATGGGCATGACGGGTTTTGAAGAAGCACATATGTACGGCCCTGCAGATGAGCAGGAAGCCATCGCGACGATTCACCATTCGCTTGAGTTGGGCGGTAATTTTTTGGATACTGCCGATCTGTACGGGCCGCTGAAAAACGAGCAGCTCATTGCGAAGGCAACAAGCGGTAAACGCGATCAGTATATCTTGGCCACTAAGTTCGGCTGGGAAATCGATGACAACAATAAAGTGACCTGGGCCATCAATGGTAAAAGGGACTATGTAAAGAAGTCTTTAGAGCGTTCGTTAAAGAATCTCAATGCCGATTACATCGATCTGTATTACCTACACCGCCTGGATAAAAATACGCCGATCGAGGAAACGGTTGAAGCCATGGCCGAGCTGGTTAAAGAAGGTAAAGTAGGTTATATCGGTCTGTCGGAAGTATCATCTGAAACGGTTAGGCGGGCGCATGCCGTGCACCCGATCACCGCTGTACAAAGCGAGTATTCTTTATTTGAACGAACGGTGGAAGAACGTGGGGTGTTAGCAACATTAAATGAACTGGGTATCGGGTTTGTAGCTTACTCACCGTTGGGCCGTGGGTTTTTATCGGGGCAGATCAAAAGCATTGATGACCTGCCGGAGAACGATTTCCGCAGAGCGATCCCGCGTTTCCAGGGTGAAATGTTTAATAAGAATATTGAATTGGTCAAGGCTGTTGAAGCCATGGCTGAAGCAAAGAACGTCACTTCTTCGCAGCTAGCTTTGGCCTGGATCATGAACAAGGGGATTTTACCGATTCCGGGAACGAAACGCAGAAAGTACCTGGAGCAAAACCTGGCGGCAACTACTATTGAGTTGACAGAGACGGATCTTTCACAACTGGAAAGTATCGTACCTTTGGGAACAGACACGGGCGCACCTTATGATGAGTTCAGTATGGGCTTAATTGATTAATTTTCATCCTATTATTTTCTTTTTAATGGCTGATGAGAGCTCGAGTAAATAATAATTGCCCTGTGTGTCAATTACTATTCACATCTCGGTTTCATCTATAAATTAAGTTCTCAATGGCAGATGAGAGATCGATAACCGTTTTTATATACTGTTTCAGTAAATTGTATATAAAAGGCAATTTATCTAAGTTTGTGTATGAATGCTATTAACTCCATATCAGAATTTCACCGACTGCTTTCATTGCCCGAACCTCGCCACCCGCTGGTGAGCGTGATCAATCTGGCGGAAAGTGTTTTTTTGGAAGACGATATCTGGAAAGGTTTCGTTAACCGCTTTTATTGCGTGGCGCTCAAACGCGAAGCCAAAGGCAAGATCAGGTACGGCCAGCAGCATTATGATTACGATAAAGGGGTATTGAGTTTTACCGCGCCTAACCAGGTGCAACAACTGGACCTGCAACATATGGAATGCGGGTCTGGTTATCTCCTGATCTTTCACCCAGACTTCCTGTTACAGCATACGCTGGCGAACAGCATTCATCACTACGGTTTTTTTGATTACGCGGTTAACGAAGCGCTGCACCTGTCGGCCGAGGAAGAAGATGACCTGATCATGATCCTCGATAAAATTGATAAAGAGTGCCAGCATATCGATAAGCATACCCAGGAGATCATTCTGACGCAGATAGAGAGTCTGCTAAAATACTCCAACCGTTTTTATGAGCGGCAGTTTTTGACCCGCAAGAATAATAATATAGCGCTGCTGGCCAGGTTCGAGCAGTTGATCGATAGCTACTACAACAGCGACGTCCAGGGTTTGCTCACGGTACAATATATTGCTGCGCAGATGAACCTGTCGCCGAACTACCTGAGTGACCTGCTTCGGGTTCATACCGGGCAAAACACACAGCAGCATATTCATGAGAAACTGATTGAGAAAGCTAAAGAAAAACTTTCCACGACCAGTCTTTCGGTCAGCCAGATTGCCTATGCATTGGGTTTTGAGCATGCGCAATCCTTTAGCACGCTTTTCAAAAAGAAGACGAATTTATCACCACAGGAATTTCGTCAGGCTTTTAACTGATTACTGGAGACAAACTCTGTCCGGCAGATATTCTTCGCAGCTCCCGACCCATCTATGTGCAAGTTTAACGTAAAGTTTGACATATAACAGCAAATGCTTATCTTTGTATTAACAGTACACGCCGCGCTATCCATCAGAACAGCGTCCCAGGGCGTGTCTTTTGCTTTATAGACCCCGATAACTAATGTATGATAAGAAAGCCTTTACCATTAAGCAACAAATAGAACAATTAATCGAACGAGGTTTAATCATCACCGAAACAGGCAATATCGCGCATTTTTTATCTCTTATCAGTTATTACAGATTGGCTGGTTATTGGCGGCCTATACTTTTCTTACCCCGAACGCACGTTAATAAAAATTTGAATGAGGTTAAAAACTTTTGATGCGTCATCATTAACACCGACGGAAATGCAAAGTTATTTGCACTATGCCATTGCACCCCGGCCAATATGTTTTGCATCCACTATTGATAAAAACGGCAAGGTTAATTTAAGTCCGTTTAGTTTTTTTAATGTGTTTAGCATCAATCCACCGATATGCGTTTTTTCGCCGACAAGCAGGGCGCGGGATAACACCACTAAGCATACACTTGAAAACGTTCTGGAAATACCTGAATGTGTGATTAATATTGTGAACTATGATATGGTTCAACAGACCTATTTAACTAGTATAGATTATCCAAGAGGAATAAATGAGTTTTCGAAAGCAGGGTTTACTGAATTGGCTTCGGAGACGGTAAAGCCACCCAGGGTAGCGGAATCGACCGTTCAATTGGAATGTGTAGTAAATGATGTGATATCGTTAGGGAAAAACGGAGGAGCGGGTAATTTGGTTATTGCCGAGGTGAAACGAATTCATATCAATGAAGAAATTTTGGATGCTAATGGCAAAATAGACGCTCATAAAATAGATCTGGTGGCTCGTTTAGGCGGTGATTGGTACTGTAGAATAACCGGCAATAATTTATTTAAAATTGCCAAACCAACAGATTATGCTGGAATAGGTATGGGCGTAGACGCTTTCCCGAAAGAGGTTAAAAACTCTACGGTATTAACTGGAAATAATTTGGGGCTATTGGGGCTTGTTAAAACGCTACCATCCGATGAGGAGGTTGAAGCCTTTAGCAAAACGGATGAAATGAAAGAACTGCTTGATGCTACCATCGACAGCCACAACCGCACCTTACGCCTACATTTAAAAGCCAAGCATTTGTTAGATAACGGCCGTGTAATGGATGCCTGGAAAGTGTTGTTGATGTAACAGATCATCCTACTGCAACTGCAGCTCAGCATCTACGATAATAAAAACTTTATCACCTACCAATTTTGCAGGAAACTTGCTACCTATTTCGAAATCAGAACGACTTATCATACCGGTAACCTGAAAACCCGCCGTTCTTTTTTTCGTCACTGAATTGGTTATTGTCCCATTGTGTACCATCTCCACCGTAACCTGTTTGGTTACATTGTGCATCGTTAACATTCCAGTAACGGAATATTTATTTTCATCGATTCTTGATATCGATTTACTTTTAAACTGAATAGTTGGATAGTTTTCAACATCAAAGAAGTCCTTATCTTTTAGATGCTTGTCACGTGCCTCTATCTCGGTATCAATTGAGCCAGTTTCAGCCCTTAATTCTATTACGGCATCACTAAAATCTGGCTTCGCTGTTTTAACGTCTATTTCAAAGTCTTTAAAGATACCGTTGACCTCTGAAATCTGCATATGCTCAACCCTAAAGCCCAATCTTGAATGCTCTGGGTCGCTTTTCCAATTTTGTGCCGTAGCGTACAGCGTTGTAATCGCAAGAAAAAAAGTTAATTTAAATGTTTTCATATATAGAATTTTGTTTTGTCAAACAGTGCCAATCAAAATTGGCACTGTTTGACAGAAAAGTTGGCAAAGAGGGTCTCTAAATCATAAACTTTAATCCTTGTTATTATAAAACCCGCCATAATATTTGAATGGCGACCATACGGGAAGTGTTTCAGGTAATTTCGGAGACAGGCTTTTATACTCGTCTGCGCCAAAAACCACCCTGCCGTCTACGACTGTCAATAAGGAGGAGATTGTTTTTATTTCATCATCCGGTATCGTAAAATAATCTTTATTAAGCAAGACGAAATCTGCGAAATGACCCGGAATGATTTTTCCCATTTCACGCTCTTGATCTTCAATCCAGGTTGGCGCGACTGTAAATAATTTTAATGCTTCTTCCCTTGTTAACCGATTATTTTTTGCCAGTACTTCAGTGCCCGACACGGATTTTCCTGTAATCATCCAACTTATGCCAATCCATGGATTAAAGGAAGCGACCCTAAATGCGTCCGTGGTTATCGTAAGCGGAACACCGCTGTCATACAACTCACGTAATCTCGGGGTTTGTGATGCTTTCTCCGCCCCATAGGTTTTTACAAAAGCTTCGCCGTGCATGGCCAGTTTTGTATCTAACGCGATACCACCGCCTAGTTTTTTTATTCTGGCAGCATTCTCCAGAGATATCGTTTCGGCATGTTCAATACTCCAGCGTAAACCGTCTAATGGTGTCTTTTTGTTTATAGCTTCGAGTTCGTCGAGAAAGGGAGTAATATTTTCATCGTAGCTAATGTGCATGCGAAAAGGAATTCCTTTCTCAACAAGCTTGGTAATATCCTCTTTAATGTAACGGCGCATTATTTCCTTATCGATAACTACTGCTGGCCTGTCGAAATTTTCATGGTCATGTAGTTCCATTCTAAGCAACTCGCCGGCACCTTCATATTCATGACCATGTGCCATAGTTGGGTGCAGATTCTCTCCCGGACTGATTGGGGATTTCTTGGTTACCGCGTTAATTTCTGCATCTACCAAACTGGCGCTGTTCGTATCGCCATATTGAAGGTCAATGAATGGCATCCTTATGTTTAGACGATTTTCCTTCGCCAGTTGTTGTATTTGAGTATGTCCGTGAGGATGGCCGATCAAAGAGGCCCCATCGACAGCTGAAGTGACTCCAAAACGGTTCAGACTATTTATCGTATTTGCAATTGAACTAAGCTGTTCGTCATTTGAAGGCTGTGGCACCATCGCTTCCAATGAGATAAACGTAAATGTATATCCATCTACGACCCCTGTATAATTTCCTTTCTCGTCCTTTTCGAATACCGTACCCGGCAATGCTGGAAAACGATCGGTACCTACTCCAAAAGCTTTCATAGCCATTTCATTTAAAAATGCTCGGTTATAAGCATACTGCACAATCGCGGGTCTGTTCGGAACTGCCTTCCGGATTTCTTCGATGGTGGGTAATCGTTGTTCTTTAAACTGGTACGGCGACCAACCACCGATCACTTTTACCCACTGGCCCTCAGGAGTTCGTTTTGCCTGCTCACTTAACATTTCCAATGCACGCTTCAGTGTCGGTACGCCCTCCCATCTGACATTGTAATTGTAACTCCTTTCATTCAGTATATGGATGTGGGCATCATTGATACCCGGTATCAAACGCTTACCTCCTGCATCAATGAGCTTGGTGCTGTTGTCTTTCAATTTTAATATCTCGACATCTGTGCCTACAGCATAAATTTTACTTCGTTTTATTGCAAGTGCAGAAGCTTCGGGCTTGGTTAGGCTTCCGGTAGTAATTTTTGCATTAAACACGATCATATCGGCACCGATCAATTGTTCAGTGGATTGTGCTCTACTATGTACAATACTGATTATAGCTATTGCTAGAACGATTAGTCTTCTCATATTTTACTATTAAAATTAATTTTTGTTGTCCTGTAATCCATTAAAAGGCACTCGGATATTTAATTCAAAGTTAATTTTCCTCAAAATGTTGGAAGATGACATTTGCCGGAAAATTCAATCGACAAATATCTACGTATCAGGAATGACAGCCGGTTTGGTAAGTTGATGTCGTTTGTTTTAATATGCTAATTTTTGAGTTTAATAAATCAATAACCATAAACTTAGCAGTGGCTGCTACTGCGATTGTAATAAGGACTAAACCGAAGTAATGGCAAAATCCTAGATCGAAAATAGTACATCTGTGATACCCGATGAAATGGTCGTCAGTAAAATATATCTCATTCGAGAACAGAATTAATGCTGTAGGGTGCGTAACAGACGATAAAAAGATTTTATTAACAATTGTTATCGTTTGGTGGCTAAGATCCTTCTCAATTTTACATTGTAACTGAACAGTAAAAATGAGAACAGTAATTGTATATAACCATCCTTATGAAGGAAGCTACTGCAACGCCATACTTGGTGTAGTAACCAATGGGCTTCGAAAAGCCAATCACGAAATTGACCTGATACACCTTGACCGGGATGAATTTAACCCAAGAATGTCTGCGGAAGATTTAAAAGCCTTTGTAGCACATCAACCCATAGACCCGCAAGTAATCGATTACTGCGAAAGATTAAAAAAGGCAGACCATCTGATTTTTATTTTTCCGATCTGGTGGGACATTATGCCGGCTACAACCAAAGGATTTATAGACAGGGTATTATCTCCAGGTGTTGTGTATGACCATCACCCAAGGGGTTTCGGACTCGTTCCGCTTTTAAAAAATCTAAAAAGTGTTACCCTCGTTACCACAATGAACAAACCAAAAATAATGTATTCGCTACTCATTGGAAATTTGATTCGGAAAGTGATGCTTAGAAGCGTTTTCAAAACGATGGGATATAAGAACCTAAATTGGATTAGTTATAATATGGTCAAATCAGTTACTCACGAAAAGAGAGTAAGATGGTTAAATGATTTAGAAGAAAGATTTACAGATTTTAAATAGACATTAATAACAAAAAATAATTTAAAAAACATGAAACTAGACCGAAAATATGTAACACCATTCATCTCTTTGCTATTTGTAGTCTTAGCTATTACAGGGATTTTTATGTTATTCCATCTATTTGATGGATATACTGAAGTTGCACATGAATTAATTGGAATTGGATTTGTACTTGCCGCAATTTTACACATTACACTAAATTGGAAAGGCTTAAAAGTACATTTTATGAAACAAGTATTTATGCCAGCAACCATTGCTGTAACAGCATTAACGTTAACTTTTGTTTATTTAGAACGAAAGCAACTCCCATTAGATATTGTTATTGTTGACAAAACATTTAAAGCGCCTTTAAAAGAATCATGCAAAATTCTGAACATAGACTATCTGATAGCAATCAAAAAGTTAGAAGAAAAGGGGTATAAAATAAGCGACATAAAAACGCTTGAGGATATTTGGAAAAAAAATGAAACAGATCCACAGGAAGTTATTGAATTACTAATGGATTAAACTTTTTGAAATCAACAATGGATAGAGACTGTTCATTCTGACTTAAAAAACAGTCGTTTTGGCTACATCTGTTTTTTGACAGCGTTGCACTTTTGTATCAACAAAAAAAGACAGCATATGAATATCGTTTTAACAGGCTCATTGGGCAACATCAGCAAACCACTTGCAATAGCATTGATTGCAAAAGGACATTTGGTAACGGTTATCAGCAGTAAAGCCGACAAACAAAAAGAAATTGAATCCATTGGTGCAAAAGCAGCAATCGGCTCATTAGAAGACATTAATTTTCTAACAACAGCTTTTGCACATGCGGACGCTGTGTATTGTATGATACCTTTCAACTTTATGGAAGAAAACCAAGCGGCTTATTTCAAAAAAATTGAAACTAATTATGTGCAAGCGGTCAAGCAAAACAAGATTGAAAAAGTTGTATTTCTAACCGGTTGGGCGGCTGATACTGGTGACTCTCTGTTGCTTAACCAGTTGTCAGACAGAACGGTCATCGAACTACGTCCCGGTTCTTTTTACACTAATTTTTACAATGATATTAAAACCATAAAAGAGCATGGTGCACTAATGGCCGGCTATGGTGGGAATGATAAAATCGCATTTGTTTCGCCAAATGATATTGCTGAGGTGGCTTTTGAAGAACTGAATACCCCGTTTCAAGGAAAAAAATCCCGCTATGTGGCAAGCGAAGAATTGACCTGTGATGAAGCAGCAAAAATTTTAGGCCAAGCCATTGGCAAGCCCGAGCTGAAATGGATAGCGCTACCTGAAGAGCAACTGTTAAACGGTTTAATTCAATCGGGCTTTCCACAGCAGCTTGCACATGATTTCGTGAAAATGCAGGCGGAGACACATAGCGGAAAAACATTTGAGAATTATATGAAACACCGACCTGAACTGGGAAAGACAAAATTGAAAGCGTTTGCAAAGGAATTTGCAAAAGTATACAATGAACAATAATTATCTTTGTATATGGCAAATACAAAACCAATCAGAATAAAATCAATTAGCGAGTTTCATCGATTACGGGGTTTGTCCAAGCCTGAACATCCGTTGATTAGCATAGTAACAAAGGACGATTTTATCGGATTGCCCAACCCAAGTGCCATGAATGCGGTGTTTGATTTTTATTTTATTGCGTTGAAACGCATGACAGGTGTAAAGTATAAATATGGACAACTACACTACGATTTTGAAGATGACGGTGTGCTGTTTTTTATGTCACCCAATCAGGTTCTCCATATGGAAATTAGTGAGGAAGAAAATTCCGGAGAATCCTCAGGATGGATGTTGCTCGTACACCCTGATTTTATTTGGAATACGCCACTTGCAAAGAGTATAAAACAGTATGATTTTTTTGATTACTCGGTAAATGAAGCGTTGCTGTTATCGGAGAAAGAAGAAGCAACGTTAAACGGAATTATAGAAAATATTAAGCAAGAGTATCGTTCCAATATTGACAAGTTTAGCCAACAAATCATCATTTCTCAGATTGAAACGTTGCTTAACTATTCCAAACGGTTTTATAACCGTCAGTTCATTACAAGAGAAAAAACCAATCATCAACTTTTAGCGCGCTTGGAAAAATTATTGATAGGCTACTTTAATAGCGAGGATCTGATTTCAAAAGGTTTGCCGACGGTTCAATACGTTGCAGATAAATTAAACGTTTCGCCAAGTTATTTAGGTAGCTTACTCAGAACGCTTACAGGACAAAACACGCAGCAACACATTCACGACAAGTTGATTGAGAGGGCTAAAGAAAGAATATCTACCACTGACCTCTCCATGAGCGAGATAGCTTACGAATTGGGTTTTGAACATTTACAATCATTCAGCAAATTTTTCAAGGCAAAAACAAGGGTTTCGCCTTTGAGGTTCAGGCAATCATTTAACTGATAATAAAAAGGACGACAAAGCTACTTGTTCATAACGTAGGTTCTGCGTAATGCAGATTAAGTGCTAATTTCAACTTCGGAGAGCTCTTTATGCCTTTCCGAGAGCGAAGGACTTAAATATTTGTTCGGTTCCAAAATCTCCTATTATAAAGTCATGCGGTCTTCCCTGAAAATATTCACGTAGCACTTCATGCGGGCCTTCTCGAAGCAAAAGAGTTTGCATTTCAATTTTCTGGTTGATTTTTATAATTTATTAATCATTTTAGGTTTCTTTACAATTGTTATCGTTTTGATTATCCGATTCACTGTAATTTTGTAAAAAAATAATATGGAAGATTTTATAAAAGGATTATTCAGAGATACCATTGAAAATAAGAATTACGATGAAAAGTTGATCGATAAATACTTCAGCGAAGATTATGTTCAGATGGTGGATGACCAAACGTTAGATTTTGACACCTTTAAAAAGCACATCCGAAAATTAAAAGACAAACTTCAACAGGTGGATGTACAATTTTCAAACATTGCTAGCAATGAAACTTCGGTTTTCACCAAACACTATGTAAATAGTATTCTCAAAAATGGAGAATCGGTAAAACATAAAGTTTTTGCAGAATTTCAGATAAAGAATGGTAAAGTTATCCAATGCGATGAATTGACATTGTTAATAGAAGGTGACAAAAGCGAAAGCAATTTAGGATCTACACTATAATATCAACAAATGATGAGAATTTTAAATAGTACAGAAAAAGACATAGGTGAAATATTTAGACTTTATAAATTAGCCACAGCGTTTCAGAAAGAGAAGTTTCCCGAAAACCAATGGCCAGAATTTGATAGAAGATTAATAGATGAAGAAGTTGCTGAAAATAGGCAATTCAAGTTAATTATTGATAACGAGATTGCCTGCATTTGGGCAATTTCATACAGCGACCCGGAAATTTGGGAGGATGACGATGGAACATCTTCTCTCTACATTCATAGAATAGCAACAAATCCGAACTTCAGAGGCCACAATTATGTAATGATGATTGTTGATTGGGCAAAAGCATTTGCAAAGGATAAAAAATATATTCGGATGGACACCTGTGGTGAAAACCAAAAACTGATTCAACATTATAAAAAATGTGGATTTAATTTTTTGGGTATAAAAAAATTGAAAAGTGCTTTGACCCTTCCCGCACATTACCAAAACGCGGATGTTTGTTACTTCGAAATAAAGTTAAACGAAGCGGGTGTTTAAAATTTGGACAAAAGAATTTTGACAGAAATGAATGAACAGGAACTAAACTTATTACATCAATACCTATTCAAGGCAGGTATAGAAAAAAAATATAAAAAAGGAACTAACATCATTCAAGAAGGTCATGTTTCCAATAGGTTCTATTTGTTAAAGAAGGGCTTAATCAGAGGATGGACTAGTAATAATGGAAAAGAAATTACATTCCAGTTTCTTTTCGAAAATCGTCTATTTTGTGCTACTGAAAGTTTTTTTTATAATACTCCTTGTTCTTACAGTATGGAGACTATTGAAAATTCAATCCTTTTGTCTATTGATTCAAAAGAAATGGATTTGTTGCAAAAGGATGAATTTTTTCTAAAATTGTTCAATAAGTATTTAATCAGTCGCCTTGCTTCATATCAGCATTTATTAATTTCACGGATCCAAGATAAACCCGAAATAAGGTATAAAAAATTGCTTGAAGAGAACCCTCAATTGCTACTACGCGTTCCTCAACATTATATCGCATCTTATTTGGGTATTACGGCTGTTTCTTTGAGCAGAATACGGAACAGAAGATAGGTTTATATATACACTATTTTCTAATTGCTTTTGTATATCTATGTCCTATATTTTGGTTGTTTTTACTGGTTGACTTAGTTCTCCATTGGAAATAACCTTTTGTTAAATGGCTTCCCTCCGACTCTACTTAGTTGGCCTTTTAGTTAATTTCTTCGGTTTAGTTTAAATGTTTGGTTTGACCGCACTAGTGTAATTAAGAGTTTTAGTTATTGCTAAAGAGTTGAATGCAAATTAGTATGGTTGATCTGATAGCTTATGGAATTTCATTAGAATCCGCATCTTTTATAAAAAATCATAATGAACCACTTACTAAACCGACACCAATGATTAAAAAAGGGCAACTCATAGACCTCACCATCTTGTCAATACGTTTTTTGTTGGCAATCATTTTTATTTCATACGGAACTGGAAAATTGTTTGGTGGACAGTTCGGAAACCTTACTGAAATGGAACTGGCCACGCCAATAAAAGATCTCAGCCTGTTTAAAGTTGCTTGGTACCTCTTTGATCATCAACCTTTCAAGATATTCATAGCTGTCTCTCAGATTGCAGCCGCCCTAATGTTACTTTACAATAGGACGATGGTTATAGGTGCTTTAATGCTTATACCCATCATCGCGAACATCTTGATTATCGATCTAACGATTATGCCTTATGGTTTTAAACTAGCTTTTGGCTTCAGATTAACCGCTTATTTATGCTACATTGGGCTTTTATTGCTTTACTACAAAAAAGACATTGTTCCGGCTTGGAGAACAATCTCAAGCATAAAGCCCTTACAGTATGCGAATCACGGAACAGTTACTTATCTTCTAGTCTTTGTACTTATCCCAATATTGGAATTAGCGCCAGCTGTCTTGAAAATGATGTATTTCGCCGCAACACACCCTCAATCTTTCTGGAATGCTATTAAATCGCTCTTTTGAAGTATATAGTTTAGAAAGTGTGAAGAAACTTTTACCTATTTCCAGTTTTTCAACGAATGGATTATACTTATGAATTATCAAAATATCTTTTCAGAATCGTTTGAAACTTTTAAAGTGTTTGAAAATCTGACGGTTGAAAGTTAACAAAATGATCAATGGAATGCCGCAAACGATCTGGCAAATCCTAAATCATTTAGCTATTTGGCAGGCGCATCAGATAACACTGCTGAAAGGAGATAAATCAGGTAACACAGGATTTAATGAAGTTATCAATATTTCACAAATATTAGAGAAAATATATATATCTAGAATCAAGGCCTGCATTTATTACTAATAATTTTAGTAATTTAGCCAAAATAAAAATACATGAAAAAGCCATATAAAATCAGGAAAATGTCGTTCATCTGCAAGAATGGCCGCATAATAGAGCATAACGTACACATGACCAATGCATACCAATATAGAGATATTGCCAACACGGTGTGCAAAGAGAACCAATCAAGAGGCAATTATATCTGGGAACAGGACAAACCAAGCCCTAAATATACGGTTGAAGACTTTTATCTGGTGCACGCAAGTCTATTCAATGAGATTTTAGCCCCCTTTTGCATGGAAGTGGAACCGCCAAAACGATGATTGATTTGGCGGCAGGCAACCAGCTGACGCTACATTTCCTCTATAAAATAAGCTCCAAATGGCAGAGGAGAGACCGAAAAATTCCTTTTATATGCAATGTTATTATATTGCATATAAAAGGAATTTTATCTAAGTTTGGTTCCTTCCATCTTTCTGAGCTATCAAGCAAAATCGAACACGTTTTTACAGTGCCAATACAATTTTACCAAGTAGAGGTCTCTCTCGTTTCGCATCCTCTATTCTTTGGTGAGCATTTTTTACTTCTTCAATTGGATAGACACTATCTATGACCGGCTTCACATGCCCGGTTTCAATCAATTTGGTAATATGATGGAGTTCATCTCTGCTTTGTCGCGTGAAAACGAAATGATAGGTAGCATTTTTTTCCCAGGCATGGATTAGGTTTTGGGGCTGAGCAATATCAACCAGTGTTACAACTCTACCGTAATTAGCCAGAGCAAGGGGGCTGTCTGAAAGTGTGCTACCCCCAACGGTATCAATAATAACATCCACACCTTTGCCCTTGGTATGAGCCTGTATCTCTTCAATGATGTTTTTTCTATGATGGTCAATAACTACATCGGCTCCAAGATGTTGCAGTTGCTCATGTAAAAGGCTTTGTCCTGTTGTGTACACAAAAGCTCCCAGTGATTTAGCAATCTGTATTGCCAATGTTCCAACACCACCCGCGCCTCCGAGGATGAGAATAGTATCTCCCTTTTTTAAATTAGCCCGCGCCACAAGCATTTCCCATACCGTTCCTCCAATAAGGGGGACAGCAGCAGCTTCCTCGAAGCTAAGATTAGAGGGCATCTTGGATAGTGAGGTTTCGTCTGTAAGGTGGTACTCAGCGTAACTACCCTGGCCGCCAAAGCGCGGAGAATAATAGACTTTATCACCTGGCCGCCATTTTTTCACTGTTTCACCCACGGCAATAACTTCGCCTGAAATGTCGTGCCCAGTTATAATTGGTAGATCAAACGTCGAGGCGTAATCTCCTCGTCTTACCTGGTAGTCGAGTGGATTCACTGAGGTAGCCCTTACCTTCACGAGCACCTGGGAGGGATCTGTTATGTAAGGAGTATTCACTTCCGTTAACTGGAGGACATCAGGCCCTCCGTAATTGTTGATTAAAATTGCTTTCATGATTAGATATTTCGCTTAATTCCGAAATTATAAATTAAAAAAATTAGAATGCTTTCTTGATTAATTTGTTTAGGGTCTCAATTGCCCCTTCATTACGTTTAAAGTATGTCCACTGGCCAACGCGGGTAGCTTCTAACAGTCCGCATTTTTGTAAAATGCTCAGGTAGTCTGATGTGGTAGATGCAGATAGACCGGCCTTTGTCTTAATGTCGCTTACACAAACACCAAGATTAGGATCATAGTCCTTCAATTCATCAGCTGGAAAGTGAAGGTGAGGCTGCTTGAGCCAAACAAGTATGTTTATTCTGGTCTGATTACTGAGTGCCTTGAAAACCATAATTAATTCCATGATGCAAATATATCGATATTTACCGAAATTACGAAATTAAATTATACTCATCGAATTTGGTACGGCTTTGTATTTCTTATAATGATTTGTTACACTTATGCTGCTGCGCTATGGCTATATAGAGAGAGCCGGAAAATCTAATCCCGGCTCTCTTTTCCTGGCAGTTATTGAAACCAGTATATCATTGTGATAATAGGTAAACTACCTTCTTTTATTTCTCTGTGCATCCTTTGCAATTCGCGAAAAAGACTTATCCCTTTTGCGCTTTTCATGTTCGGATTTTGAAAAATACCAGGCTTCCTTACGCAACTTAAGGTAACTACGATAGATGTGCTCTTCTAAAAGGCCATTGTTTACAGCTGCTACCACAGCACAACCAGGTTCATTAACATGACTGCAGTCACCATAACGACAGGACTTTGCAAAATCGGTAACATCGAACATATCTGCCAATGCTTCAGGATTGTCCGCAGCTAACCCAAATTCTCTAACCCCTGGAGTATCTATTAATACACCACTACCATCCATCAGCACCATTTCTCTTCGTGTTGATGTATGCCGACCTTTGCCCGAAGAGCTACTTATTTCTGATGTTAACAATATCTGGCGTTCGCACAGCGCATTGATTAAAGAGCTCTTTCCCACACCTGATGAGCCCACAAGAACTATTGACTCACCTACCTTAACAAATTTTCTGAGTGGGAGTATTGTCTCAGGAGACAAAATACTGGTATAAAAAATGGTTACCTGCCGGGTAAGATGTTTCAGCGCCTCTTCTACCTGATGGTTACTAAACTCAAGGTCGGCTTTAGTTAAAATTAGAACCGGCTCAATATCCTCTTCCAATGCCTGAACCATAAAACGTTCTGTTCGTTGTGCATTGAAATTGGCATCTAGGCTCTGTACAATAAATGCCTTCTCTATATGCGTGGCAATAGCCTGTTTTTCAGATACAGCACCGGCCTTTCTTCGATACAGTGTATGTTTGCGTGGCAAAATATCAACGATTAAACCTTTATTATCATCAAAAGGTTGATAAATGATCCAGTCTCCGGTGCAAGGCAGTTCAAATGATGGCCTTCCGTAAAGCAAATTGCCGCTCAGCTCGCATAACAACAAGCCGCATGCTGTTACGACTTCATAATTGGTTTTGTTTACCGTCGAAACACGACCATGAAAAAGATGTTTGTATGGTGAAGTTTGTTTAAGCTGGAACAGGCTTTCGTTCCAACCATATAATGTTAAGTTATTCACTATTTTTAAGTTAAAGTGGTGAAATAAAATTGCTTAATTCTCTTATCTGACTAGTTTGCTCACTACAAAACCCACAGATAGTACACTACTACCCGAAAGGAAACTATAGGAACAAAACACCCAGAATTAGGCAACAATTCCCGTAGCTAAACTATAATATGTGAATACTTGTTTTTGCATAAAGGCAAAAGTACTAAAAATAAAACGTACAGCAACCTGTATATTTCGGAAAAAGTAGTGCTCATAATTTCCTTCCCATGTCGCCTAAGAAGTCGCTACTAGCAAAGGCTTCTCTCCTATCTTATTTAGTTAATCTTTTATTTTGATTTCTTCGGTATAGCTGAACTGTTTGAATTTGACAGTATTAATGTAATTAAGCGTTTTATTATTTACAGGTAATTGTGGGAAGTTTACATTAAAAGCTGACATTGTTTGTTTTAATATTCTAATTCTTTTAGTATTTTTGATTTTCAACAAATCAATAGCCATAAATTAAACAGTGTACTGTAATTGTAATAACGACTAAACCCGAGATCAATGACAAAATCAGCATCTGTTAACAATGCATCCGTTATACCTAATGAAGTCTTCAGTAAAATATATCTCATTCGAGAACAGAAAATGATGCTGAATAGCGATTTGGCAGCGTTATACGGAGTACCAACATTTAGACTTAACGAACAAGTTAAGCGTAATAGGAATAGGTCTCCTGAAGACATTATGTTCCAATTAACAGATGAAGAATGGCAATCTTTGACATCGCAAATTGCGGTATCAAAAAAAGGTAGAGGAAGAACATGCAAAAATATCTATTAATTTTTTTTACGGTTCTCATTGCTGGAATTTTCTCATCTATTGTGCTTTTAAAAGGTACCTCAGCAAGTATAGCTTCTAAAAAACAGTACGTAGCACCCAATATTATCATCATACTTGCTGACGATCTCGGCTGGGGTGATGTAGGCTATCACGGTGGTTCGATCAAAACACCCCATATAGATCGTTTATCGCGAGAGGGAATTTTACTGAACAGGTTCTATACAGCAGCGATCTGCTCGCCTACTAGAGCAGGGCTATTGACAGGACGCTATCCCGATCGTTACGGCTTAAGAAGCACGGTTATTCCTCCTTGGTCACAATTTGGTGTCGATACCAGCGAAGTATTTTTACCGCAATTGCTTGCAAACGCAGGTTATAAGCACCGGGCTATTCTTGGTAAATGGCATCTTGGACACGCCTCTCGGCAATACCATCCCCTTAGCAGGGGATTTACCCATTTTTACGGTCACCTCAACGGCGCAATTGATTATTTCACGCACGAACGGGAAGGCGAGCTGGATTGGCATCATGACCTTGAGCCAAGTCATGATAAAGGATACGCAACAGACCTAATTGCTAAAGAAGCCATCAAGAACATTACCACATATAGCAGTGAATCACCCTTTTTCTTATATATCGCGTTTAATGCCCCTCATAGTCCTTTGCAAGCCAAAAAAGAAGATTTATTACGATATGGCTATGACAAAAATAAACCAGGATTTAAACAAGCTTCTGGAAACGGCAACCAAGGGAGGGGAAACACTAAAAGACAAACGTATGAAGCCATGGTTAGCAATCTGGACAACAATATTGGTCGTATTTTACAAACCCTTGAAGATTTAAAAATAGCGCATAATACGATTGTTTTATTTGCCAGTGATAATGGTGCTGCTCCTGGGGAGGGTGGTTCAAGTGGTGTATTAAGAGGCACAAAGTTCACCGAATGGGAAGGTGGTGTACGTGCTCCTGCTATCATCAAATGGCCAGATGGTTTCAAGGGTGGCTACGCTAGTAATCAGGTCATGGGATTTATTGATATCCTGCCAACAATGTTAGCGGCAGCAGGCGCCAACGTTACACATAAAAAACCTTTGGATGGTATAAACGTACTTCCCGTCTTAAAAGACAGTAACCAACAAATCGATCGGAACTTTTTTTTAGGCGCGGGCGCGATCGTCAACCGGGATTGGAAATTGGTTGAAGCATCTGATGAAAACCCGAGGATGAAATTGACGAAAGACCAGTTTTTCCATATCGAAAAAGATTCAATCGAAGCAAATGATGTGAGCACAGAGGCAGCGATGCAATACAACAAGCTCAAACACGCCCTTCGTCCATATAAAGCCATTAAGGCCGATAAAACGGTGCCTGCATATGAGCAGGGCAGAAAGGGTTTTATTGCACCAAGAAATTGGCAGTTAAAAGACTAAGTCAATCTTTTATAGCTTTTGCTTCTAAAATATACTCATTTATTAAAGCAACAACTGAAAATACCGTAAAAATTTGAACAAGGTTTCGATAGCCGTAGTTTTAGTGTAATCCCCATCATCGCGGACATCTTGATTGTCGGCTATGCTATTCAATTGTTAATAATAGATATCTATAGACGAAATAAATTGACAGATTTTATTGCTTGTTTATTTTGGTAAAACATTTTCTGTGTAAGGTGAAGGGCTGTTCGTGTAAAAGGTTTATACTTTGAGAATTCTTTTATTATTTTAGGTTGTCACGTCTAGGTTATATTCGCATTTGATTACCAAGTATTATATACATGTATTATTAATTATAAATTTACAACAATCCTTAAAACAATTATCATGAAGAATTTTTCTACCAAATTATTTGTAGCTATTTTATTTTTACTAGTCTGTTTTACGAGAAATAGCTTTGCCCAAGGTGGTGGCACTTTCTATCTAGGATATGGTGTTGCAACGGCTAATTCAATAGAGGACGTCATTACGGATATTGTCATAACAACTGCTACGGGAGGGGCATATAAGGTGGCCGATTCTAAATATTCAGGTGCAATTTTCGGAGGATATAGAGCATATATAACTAAAAAGCTGGAGTTTGGTGGAACGTTTGTTTATGAAAATTCCAGCAAAGATCTTTTAAGCGAATCCACTAAGGCAGGCAGTGTATCGACTAACACTTATGCGGTGTTAGCCGAACTCAAATATAATTACATTAATCATGAAAATTTTAGATTACATTCAGGCCTTGGTGCTGGCGTTGCGCACGCTCGGAGTTCTACTCAAGACGATGTAATCATAGAAAAGGATAAAACTACCGATTTTGCCTATCAGGTTGATGCTATTGGCATTAGCTATGGCCATCCATTTAGCATCTCTCTAAACCTTGGTTACGGCTATAAAGGCATTGCTAATCTCGTGTTGGCTTATAGGCTGGGCCGGCTCTAAATCTCAAAAGTTTGAAGATTACTGTTATGAAAACATACTACGCTTTAATTCACGAGGGTTATTTTAGACAAAGTCTTTCGATAAGTTCTGCCTGAGTGGGATATATCTCAAGTAGCTTTTCTTTTTCTCCAAGCTCGAACTCCGAGAATTCAAATCCAGGAGCAACCACGCAGCTTGAAAGAGAAAAACCAAGGCGGGATGGAATTTCTGCAGCAAACCACGTTCCGGCTTCTATGACTACAGATAGTGATCCGGTTTCATTAATGGAAAGTTCCTTCCATTCATATTGACCATCTGGCTTGAGTATATGTATATGAAGGGGGGAGCCTACATGAAAATACCATATTTCATCCGATTGAAGTTTATGAAAACTGGAAAAATCGGCATTTTGCAGCAGGTAGTGGATTGACGTACATGAATTTTTTAGTTGACTTTCTCCCTCTCGTGTTACCTGCTGCTCAGAGCGGAATACTTCATTGTAATACCCTCCTTCTGGATGCGGTTTTAATCTTAAATGCTTTATCCAGTAATCTGCTTGCGTTGAATTCATGCTCATTTTGTTTTTAGTAATATGCTGATGTAAAAATACTTTTTTCGACGGTTTTATTTAAGTCTAGCATAAAAAGCATTCGTTTTGATAGCGAGTTAACGGTCATACCTCTAGAAAATTCTCTTGATGATTTTCTAAACAGGCTTTTATTCTATGTGTATCGCCAACGAGCCATACAATATCATTAGCGAAGATGGTTTCTGATGAACCTGGGTTGAGCATGCGGTTTCCTGTTCTTTCAATACCCACTACATGGCTACGAAGGTCTTTCTGGATCCCGGAGGTTTTTATCGTTTTACCAGAATAGGGGCTGGCTTCCATAACCTGTACTTTAATAAGCTGGATATCATTGATGTCTATGTCTTCTTCATTGTCCGCTTGCCGGACTGTTTGGTCAAACACAACTTTTAATCGGGAAATCTGTTCGTCGGTCCCCAATATACCCACTTTGTCGGAAGGCAATATCCGCTGTTTTCCGTTTGGCAGATGAATGGTTCTGTCGTTTCTGCGTATATACACAATATGTATCCCGTACTGCTCTTTCCAGTTAAGTTCGTACAAAGTCATTCCTGCAAATAAAATGGTATCGACTGCTTCCAGTTCTGTTACGTAAGCATTCCATTCCTGGAAGTGCTTCTTTGCTTCCTCATTTTTGTGTTGTAGCTCTATACTTCCTTTATTTTGAATGTATGCAAGCCGTTCTCTTTCGTTCAGGTTCGATATGAACCGTTGCTCTATTCGCTGGTGAATCTGCTGAACCTTGTCTGAGAACAACCAAAGCAATGCTACAATTACCGGAACAGCAACCATCAGCGCATATTTGGTGGTAGTGATCTGATCGATAAAGAAACCTATAAGAAATATTCCCAGAAGATACCGGACAGCGTGAAGGGAGATACCCGTTACCGAATAATTCAGGTAATACGAATTGGCAGCGTCATTGCCTTCTTTTAATTTAACTTTTTTGATCAGGATGGCCCATAGGAAAGGGGATGCCAGCAAGGTCGCTGCGCTTATCAACACCACATTTCGCCAGAGTACGCTTTCTATTTGCGTATTCAAAAACGGAATGAATGTATATTTGAATAGCAGCGTAATGGCAACGAGTATAATGCTATTGGTGATCAGGATGCTATTATATTCCTGCAGCATTTTTTTCCAAAGCGAATTGTCTTTATTTTTCTGTGTTTCGGAAGTATAGACATCTAACCGGGCTACCCATTTTGCCGGAAGTACGTTTACAATCCTGCTGTATAAAGGTTCTGAAAATTTAATTAGATAGGGTGTGGTAAACGTCGTGATTGCTGATACTCCTACGGCAATAGGAAACAGAAATTCGGATATGACGCCTAAAGACAAGCCTAAAGCGGCAACGATAAAAGCAAACTCACCAATCTGGGCCATACTGGAACCTATCTGTACAGCTTGTTTTAAAGGTTGTCCGGAAATCAGGGCTCCTAGCCCACTGAAGAAAAATTTCCCTACGATGGTGAGTAAGGTAATGGCCAATATGGGACCTGCATACCTGTACATCGCCTGTGGATCGATCATCATACCCACGGATACAAAGAATATGGTGCCGAAAAATTGTTTGATCGGTTGTGTAAGGTGTTCGATCTTTTCTGCCAGTACAGTCTCTGCTATTAAAGAACCCATTACAAAAGCACCTAATTCGGCAGAAAACCCCACCTGCGTAGCCAACAGCACCATGCCGAAACAAAGTCCTATTGCAAGAATGAGCACCGTTTCTTCGTCCATCCATTTTTTGGTCTTTTTTATAAATACCGGGAGCAGATAGATGCCTACTAAAAACCATAACACCAGAAAGAAACCCAATTTAAGTACGGTGAAAAGGATTTCTGATCCGTGAAAGGTCTGTGTTACGGCAACGGTTGATAGCAATACCATCAGCAGGATGACAATAATATCTTCTACCACCAATACACCGAAAACTACCTTGGCAAACTGTTTGGGTTTTAAACCCAGTTCATCAAAAGCCCGCAGAATAATGGTGGTGGAAGAGCTTGCCAACATACCCGCAAGAAAGAGACTGTCCATCTGACTCCAACCCAGCAAATAGCCGGTAAGATAGCCGCCCAAACCTACAAATATAATTTCGGTAACTGCCGTAATGGATGCCGGGCCACCTACTTTCACCAATTTTTTAAAACTGAATTCTAAACCTAAACTGAACAGCAGCATGATAACACCGATCTCCGCAAAAGTCTCTACGTTTTCGTGATCAGCGATGGTGGGCAGGTAACTGAAATGCGGCCCCACCAGAAAGCCTGCAATGATATAACCCAGAACCAGGGGCTGCTTAATACGTTTAAAAAGAATGGTAACCAATGCGCCTACCAGGAGGATCAGCGCCATATCTTGTATCAGTTCGGGTAAATGAGCCATCTATATTTTTGTATTGTTTACTGTTGAGATGTTATTGAATTCGGTTGAGATATTGATATTTCCTTTTAGCATTTTTGAGATGGGACATTTTTCGGCCACCCTCAGTAGTCTTTGTTGTACTTCCGGATCCAGCTGTTCCCTAAATTCGATCTTTCGTTCGATGTGTGTTACTATTTCTTGGTTTTCTATCTTATGGAATAGATTGGCAGCAATCTCTATTTCTGAGATACCCAAACCTTTATGATCGATATACATCTTTAATGTCGCTAATGTACAGGCAACCAAAGATGATAATAAAAGTGTATAAGGATCGGGGCCTAAATCTTTTCCACCTAATTTTTCAGGTTCATCGGTGATCAATACGCCATTTCTCCAATGAATAGCTGTTTTGTATTTGTGGATACCTATCGTTCCTTTTATGGGGGTCTCTAGAATATAATTCATTCGAAAATTATTTGTTCTTTCAATGGCCTCATGGAACCTGCACTTTCATCGCCTTTTTTGCTTTCGGCGCTGACAGGGTAGGTTTCATCTATTATTTTTTGCTTTTATTGATGTTATGCTTGTTGTTTAAGGCATCAATGATCCGTCAATTGGTGGGTTAATCATATCGGGTTCATACATTTTTATTATGCCTCATTTTTTTTGTACCAGAGATCTGCATAATCTTCAGGATGCCGTTTGAATTGTGCCCGAACATAGGGGCAAAGCGGTATTGTCTTTAAAAACTACTTTTGTGTTTTCCATTATTCAACCACTTCTTTCACTGAAGCATCTTTCTTAATGCTTAATGCTCCTGATGGACATTTTGCAACTTGGTCAAGAAGTTCCAGTGTGGTGGCATTCTCAACTTTTATCCACGGACGTGCTTTGGGATTATATACTTTTGATAAAGTATGTACACAAACTGCCGCGTGAATGCATAATTTTGGTTTCCAAAGAATGGTAATTTCTCCGTTTGAATATTCGTGTGTTTCCATAATGATTCCTTTCTGAAATTGATTCCCCGTTTTTAATAATGTTAATGTAATGCCCCATCAAATCTTTAAATTATGGGACGTTGTAAAAAGGCCAATAATGCTGTGTTAAATTTTTCCAATTCTTCGATAAACAGGCCATGGCCACTGTTTTCAAATTTTACGATGTAGGAGTTTTTAATTCCCTGATGCATTTGTTCGGCGAGGGCAAATTCACAAATAAGGTCTTTGCTTCCGTGGAAAATGGCTGTTGGGATATTTATTTTTGAAAGCTCATCTCTTAAATCGGTATCTCTCAAGGCGATTAAACTTTGTGTAGTGGCATAAGGAGATGCCTCTATATTAATACCTCCTAACCAATTTGCAATACCTGCTGGCAAGGCCGTTTCACTTGCTCCGAATATTTTACCAAAATTTTCTAAAAGCTGTGGTCTGTTAACCTTGCTCAATGCGATCAGATCATCCACAGCTTCTTTGGTAAAGCCATAGTTATAATCGTTGCGTTTGGTCCAGATGGGTGCCGCTGCACCGAATAATACGAGTCTGCTTACCTTAGCGCTATTATATGTTGCTATATAATGTATGGCTATGGCGCCACCCATGGAGAAGCCACCCAATGTGGCATCTTTAAGATCCAATTTTTCCAACACAATCTTGATGTCATGGGCATACACATCGTAATTATAAGCGCCATAAGGCTTGTCGGACTTTCCAAAACCACGCAGCGTAATGCCTATTACCCTGTAACCTTTATCCACTAAAAATTGATACTGATATTCATACATCGCGTCGCTTAATGGCCAGCCGTGAATCAAAACCACAGGTTTTCCCTGGCCTAAATCCGTCACGTGTAACTTGACATTTTCGGCTACCGCAATGTATTCTTCTCTTCCGAATGAAGCTGCATGATCTGTATATGTGATTTCTTTATTATCCATTTCGTCTTTATTTTAAATTTATATTCTTCCTTTTTGATCATTGATTTTACCGTATTTCCCTGCATAAAAGTCGCGGTAAGCTTCCGCTATTTCGGATGAGTTATTCATCACAAAAGGTCCCTCAGCCACAATTGGCTCCGTATAAGACTCTCCACCAAATAGCATGATATCCGTAGCTTCCTGCAATTTATTTTCGATTACTATTTCACCAGCGCTTCTATCAAATTCTATAAAGTCTCCTGCTTGAAATTCGGCATCGTTAAGTATTGTGTTCTTAACGGGTAAAAAGGCTGCAACTTCAATTTTTTCGTCAATGGAAATAGTAACATTTTCACCTGCTTCAACATGGATATGATATAAAAACTGCTCCGAATAATTTGGTATTTTGGACGCTAGGTTTTCGTAATTACCAACGATTACTTTTATCCAGCCACCATCATTCGGCAATCTTTTTTGTGGGACTTCATCACCTTGAATCGCTAAATATGCTGGCTTTTCGGCTTTGATATTTGATGGCAGATTTATCCAGAATTGTAAAGCATGGACAAGCTTAGAATCCGTCTTGGAGTCATGGTTCAGTGTTTCATCATGGATGATCCCGTTGCCGGCATTCATCCATTGAACGCCACCGGAATGTACCCTAGCATAGTTCCCGGCACTGTCAAAGTGCTCGTCCTCGCCATGAAGAATATAGGTCAATGTGGCGATGCCACGGTGCGGATGCGCGCCGGTGCCTTCTTTATTGATCTTTGTTTGGATTCTTGGAACGATATGATCTAAGAATACGAACGGGCCGACCGCATCGGCATACCTGTTTGCCAGCATGCGATATATAACCAGGTCGCCGATATCTGCTCTTTGTCCCTGGGTGGAAAAACTGCTTTTCTTTTTCATCTGTATAAAACTTACTGTCTTGCGGTAAATAATATTTAGGGTGATCTTTATGGAAAATCTGTCGTTTCCTTTTGTCGATTGTTCTGTCTGATCTGTGGAATCACTTTGGTGCCTATTAGCTCAATAGTTCGCATTAACTGCTGATGAGTAAGGCCCGCCATGTCCATCTGAAACGCAAAACGGTCTACACCGCCCAGGGCTTCGCTATGGCACAATAGCTTTTCGGCTACTGTGTCTGGCCCGCCGACTACAAGGACACCCTTTGGGGAGATCATATCGTCGAACTGGCTTTTAGTAACAGGCGGCCAGCCGCGCTCACGCCCTATTTTGGTCCATGATTCTTTATATCCCGGATAATAGTCAGCAATCGCTGACTGGTCGGTTTCGCCGACGTAGCCCGGTGAGTGCAGTCCCACCTTCAGTTCCTCCGGCTTAAAGCCTGCCTCCTCCCCTGACTTTCTGTAAAGGTCTACCAGCGGCCGGAAGCGCTCGGTCTCGCCACCGATGATGGCTACCATTAAGGGAAGGCCCAGCATCCCTGCACGTACAAAGGATTGCGGCGTGCCGCCAGCGCCTACCCAAACAGGTAACTTTTCCTGAAGCGGGCGTGGATATACCGGCTGATTTTTCAATGCTGGTCTGAACTTACCCGACCAGGTGACAAATTCTTCGTCCCTAATCTGTATCAGCAACTTTAATTTCTCTTTGAACAGGGCGTCATAATCATTCAGGTTATACCCGAACAACGGAAATGCTTCTGTAGCAGAACCTCGTCCAGCTACCATCTCAGCGCGACCTTTCGAAATAATATCTAATGTTGCGAATTGTTGATATACGCTGACAGGGTCTGAAGTACTTAGTACGGTCACGGCGCTTGTCAACCGGATCTTTTTGGTACGGGCCGCCGCAGCTGCAAGTATCATCGCAGGAACAGAGTCCAGGAATTCTTTTTTATGATGTTCGCCGATACCGAAAAAATCATGACCGGCCTCATCTGCCGCAACTATTCTTTCCAGCAACTGTTCCATGGCATCTTCACTGCCCAGGTTATTGCTTCCATACATTGCCGAAGCAAAACTATCTATGCCTATTTCCATAATAAAAGCTCTATTTTTAATAATTTACCATATTCAGGTCCCTTAACGGTGTGTTAACAATATATTGGTTAAGGTTAGTGATTGTGGTGATGGATAAACAATAGCAACATCCTGAGATCACGCAGGATGTTGCTTTGTTGGTGACTTTGCTTATTGTGCCGGAACAGGTGTATTCAATAACTGTAGTTCCCAAGCTAAAGCAACACCACTTGCCCCACCGTGGTCAAACAAAACGTCAGACAACTGAGCAGCTGTTTCAGTACGTGCCCAGTCACGTTGCCATTCAGAAACTACGGCTATCCAATTGATCGGTACTATACCCGCCTGAACCATACGACGCACAGCCATATCATGCGCTTCTGATGAGGTGGAACCGCTAGCATCTGTAACAACAAATACATCATAGTCTTCACCTACTGCCTGGATCGCAGGCATGGCAACACAGATTTCTGTCCATAGCCCTGCTATGATCAATTGTTTACGACCGCTTTCTTTGACTATGTCAGTAACTTTGGGGTCCTCCCAGGTGTTAATAAATGTTCTGTTAATTGGTTTTTGATCAGGAAAGACATCCTGAAGACCTTTAATAATATAACCACCACGCTCTTCAATGACGGTGGTTAAGATAGTTGGTACATTGAAAACTTTTGCTGCTTTCGCAAGACCAACTACATTGTTGATAACCATGGTTGGTTCATGGCTATTCAAATTAGTGAACTGAAACGGCTGATGATCGATCAATACGACGATACTGTCTTCCGGACGCAGCAAAGCCTCAAGGCCTCTTTTAACATTTTTTGACATGATGTTGTTTTTTATGGTTAATTATTAAATAGAAAATTGCAATGTAGGTAAGAGACACTGTTGGCAAGATGAATGGCCAAAAGGATTTTTGCTAGGTCGATTATAGAAAGAAAAGCATAGTCCGGATCTCATAATATGTTGTGTTTGTTAATGAAACAAAGTTCGTGATCCGGAGAAATCTCAAAGATGATATTTGTCGAAAAAATTAGTAGATATTTGTCTATTAATTTCTTCCTCCATACGCGCGGAGATTAAAAACAATGAGGGCGCCGCTATTCATAAGCGTCAATTTATCAATCGCTTAGGCAGACTTATCTCCCGCTATGCTAGTAAGAGTCTGCATTTAATTTTATATTTGCCTAAACAATTCATAGTATTTAATATTTAAAGGATACGCGAGACTGATATGTACGACGCTTTTTTTGACTATCTGGGTAAATTCAGTTCTGAACCACTTTCAGAAGACGATAAGGCCTTGATTAGGCGAACATTTATTCCATCGAAATTAAGGAAAAGACAATTTATGCTGCAGGCCGGAGACCAGTGTAAGTATTTTGCATTTATCGTAAAAGGTGCAATGCGAATGTATTCAGTGGATGATAAAGGCATAGAACACATTGTACGGCTGGGTGTAGAAAACTGGTGGATGGGTGATATGGAAAGTTTTGTGATGTCCCTGCCAAGCCCGTACCATATTGAAGCCTGGGAGCACTGTGAACTGCTTTATATCACCAGAGAAGGTGCTATTGATCTGCAGAAGAAGGTTCCAGCGTTTTGTGAAATGAAACAGCAACTTGACGAGCGCAATCATATGGCCAACAACCGGCGCCTAGCCTCCGCCATAAGCGCTACCGCAAGTAAGCGTTATACTGATTTTATAGAATGCTATCCTGAACTTTACAAACGTTTTCCACAGCATATCCTCGCGTCCTATCTCGGTATTAATAAGGATACGCTAAGTCGCGTCAAACGCCAGCACTATCTAAAATAAAAAGGTATTTTAGTTTAGACAGATTAGAAAGTAGACTTTTATCTACTTTTTTTTCTGATAAATATCATCTTTCTCTTTTAGCCTGGTTACGGATATTTGCGTATCAACTTATATCAATTGAAAAGAACGATATGGAAACACTTGAATATCCGAACGGGGAAATAACAATTCTTTGGAAACCGAAAGTATGTAGCCATTCGGCGGTTTGCGTACGTACGCTGCCGAATGTTTATGACCCTAAAGCACGTCCCTGGATCCGGCCGGAGAATGCGACTACTCGGGAACTGATCGAACAGGTTGCCAAATGCCCGTCCGGAGCGTTAAGTATTCAAAATAATATTGCTACTAACAAAGTGAACGAATAATGGAAAGTACAGAAGTGATTTTTACGGGTCGTGCCTACGGTGAGATCCAGCTCTTTTCCGATGAGATCAAAGCCGGCAAAATGAACATCGCCGTCACTGACGGAAGGCTAACGGTCTTTCATACCGAGGTATCCCCTGCCTTCGAGGGCCGGGGTTTCGCAAAGCTACTGCTTGATCGGCTGGTAAGCCATGCAAAAGAAAAAGGTCTAAAAATCATACCGCTTTGTCCTTACGTGAGTGTACAGTTCAGGCGCCACCCCGCCGAATACGAGGATGTATGGCTCAAAGACTGGCATCCATGAAATACGTATTTGGAACCTAGGCATCGAAAAATTCAGAACCGCCATTCAATGGAAAAATGGTGTGCTGATTACCGATGAACCTAAAAAAACTCGGCAGTAAAGATCTCAGTGCAGATCCTTATATTCGCTTTTGCTCTATATTTTATAATCAGTTAAATTTTATTCTCCATCTGTTGTCCTTAACCGTATCTTTGCTCTGTATAAAGCTCATGGATGGGAAAGTGCGTTAACCGAAGCAGAGAACCTCAGGTTGGAAAACAATCATTTTTATTATCTCCTACTTGGAGAACTTTATAGAAATACGAATCTACTAAAGGCTCAGGCGAGTTTTCAGCGGGCGGTCGTACTGGCCAAAACCCAAACAGAAAAGAAATATATCCGTAAAAAAATCCAAAACTTGCTATAAATATATCTTCTAAATAGGGAAGACAGAAGGCTCCCCTATTTAGATGGCTCTAGCTACAAGCAACTTATATTATTTCACGATTATTATTTTTCTTTCAATGGTGTGTGCGCTAAAATATCCCAACGAGGTCGGTGTGATGTTCGTGGGCGGGTCTGCAGGAGTGACACTTCCTCCCGGGCCATCGCTTCCTTGCTGTGACGCTAGTGAATACCAGTATGTATAGACCTCCTTATCGATACATTGCATCTCTACTTCAACACGATCTCCTGGAAGTACTTCCAAATCATCATCATCATCACCTAGCGGTAGATCTAACTCAACCGAACGGCCATCACTGAATTGATCGTCATTAACAAAATCTCTCTTAATAAGCATTCCGTTGAGGTATAAGACGAAACGATACTGATTAGCAATTCCGGGAGGATCCTGATAGTGCACACTGATTATCCGCGCATCTTCGTTCTCTCCGAATTCGTCTTTTCGGGTGCTTACTGAATCCAATTTCACTGGCAACGGCATTTTCGAACTTGCTCGAAAAGTGCTATCTCCTGTTACAACGGTTAGTGAGTAGGTTTTTGCGTAAATACCAGATACAGAATCGTTTGTATATACTCCGACCGGCCCCTCCCTAAATATATAATTGTTGCCTGCATCGTCTTCGACACTCACTTGTGCTCCAGTAACGGGGGGATAGGTATTCTTGTCAGAGAAACGAACGTTGGTACTAAGCTGGATCGTTTGCACGCCACGTTGATCATGAATGTTGGCCTCTATGACCAAGCGCTCGGTATCATCTCTCAGCTCGAGCTCAATCACCCTTTCGCATGAAGTTAGAAAAGATAAGATAAAAAGATAAATAATATAGCTTATTGAATTTTTCATCAGCGTTTTATAAATGTTAAAATTTAAAGTTCCATGTTACAGAAGGGATCGGTATGGGAAATAGACTCGTCCGTACCGCTTCAGTAGTGTTTGGATCTGTTTGACTATCTCGAAAAGTAATTGCATAGGGATTGTGGTAACCATATACATTGTAAATACTAAATGTCCAGCTCGAGTGATATCGCTTATGCTCTTTTCCTTCCAAGGTGGCGCCTATATCTAACCGATGCGTAGCTGGCAAGCGATAACCGTTGCGTTCTGAATAGGAAAATCTAGTTCGACCACCAAGATTGTACTTACCGGTGGGATAAGTGACCGCATTGCCTGTTCCGTAAATAAAGGTACCCGAGAGGGTCCAGCGTTTATTTAATTTGTAGATCCCCACTACCGAAAGGTCATGCGTTCTATCCTGCCGCGCGGGGTAATAGCTTCCATTGTTGATTGCATCGAACTTTCTTTCTGTGCGTGATAAGGTATAGCCTACCCAACCATTGAGTCGGCCATGTCTCTTTTTCACAAACAACTCCATCCCAAAAGCTCTTCCCGTACCGTAGGTTAATTGCGATTCAACCTCTTGGTTAACCATCAGTTGCGCACCATCTTTATAGTCAATCTGGTTTTGCATCCACTTATAATAAATTTCGGCAGAGAATTCATAGTTATTATCATTGAAATTTTGGAAATATCCAGTTGATAACTGATCGGCAATTTCCGGTTTTATATTGTTACTGCTCATTACATATAAATCGGTAGGAGTACTACTGGTAGAATTGCTGAGCAAGTGTATGTTTTGCGTATTACGGTTGTAGGATAACTTTACGGAAGTTCGATCATTCAATAAATAACTGGCAGAAAACCGCGGTTCGAGATTTATGTAGGATTTTACAAGATCACTGGAACCAACTGCTGTAGATGTTAAGACCGTTCCGTCTGGGTTATATGTTTTAAAGTTACCGGGCCCCATCACAAACATACCGTTTAAACGTAGGCCATAAAGAAAGGTTAGCTTGTCACTGGCCCTCCACTCGTCACTGGCATAAATTGCAGCCTCATAGCCATATCGTTCTTCTACATGAAGGTCATTGAAACTGGAATTGGCGCTGGCGCGGATATCGCCCGGAGATATTTTATGATGCACGACATTTGCGCCAAATTTGAATGCGTGATTACTATTTAATGCGTACTGAAAATCCTGCTTTAGATTAAAATCCCGAATGCGCGACGTTATCTTAACATCCTCTTCATTTTGAAATTGTTGGACGGCATATCGATAATTGCTATAAATGAGGGAGGTATTAGAAAACAGTTTACTGCTGAACAAGTGATTAAACCGTATAGTAGCCGTGCTGTTACCCCAATCAGTTCCAAAGATATCCTGCACACCGAGAACGTCCTTACCGAAATATCCAGATAAATAGAGCGTGTTTTTTTCATCAAAATGATAATTGGCTTTTGCATTCAGATCGTAAAAATATAAGGTACTGCTATTGACAGTGGAATCTGAGGATGCCTTCAAAAACATATCGACATATGTTCGCCTACCACTTATCATAAAAGAGCCTTTATCTTTTACAATAGGCCCCTCTACTTTCAAACGAGACGCAATCAACCCTAAACCACCTTCTGCCGTAAACTTTTTATTGTTGCCGTCATTCATCTTTATATCGAGCACGGAGGATAAACGTCCACCGTATTCGGCAGGCATCCCGCCTTTATAAATGCTGACATCCTTGATGGCATCCGAATTAAAAGTGGAGAAGAAACCAAGTAAATGGGATGCGTTATACACGGGAGCTTCATCTAAAAGAATAAGATTCTGGTCGGCAGCTCCACCGCGAACATAGAATCCTGCATTCCCTTCTCCTCCCGATTTAATACCAGGCATGAGCGTGATTGTTTTTAAAATGTCCCGCTCTCCCATTACCACTGGTACCATATTGATCTGAGCCATATTGAGTTTCTCGACCCCCATCTGTGGCGATCGGATTTGATCGTGATTTGAACGATCTGCACGGATAACAACTTCTTCTAATGTACCCGTAGGAGCAAGCGATATATTCAAGGTTTGATTGTTCTCTAATGAAACTTTTTGAACGACTGTTTCATAACCTATGTAACTGAATGAGATCGTATATGCTCCTTCGGCCGCGCTGAGTGAATAAAAGCCATAGCTGTTGGTCGTAGTACCTAAGGTACTGAGGCCTTGCACCCTTATCGACGCCCCGATAAGGGTCTCTCCTGTGTTGGCATCCTTGATAGTTCCATTTATAGTAAATTTCTTCTGCGCATAACTACTTAAGCTTAAAAGTAGTAGGATAAATAAAAACAGCGGTCTGTTCATTAATATAATTTGATTTTCTGGTGAATATGATACTTGGATTTGTATTGATGTAAATTGATTACGATGTCTGGTAGACAGTTTTATACGCTATAATTCATACGCCATGTTTTCGCAGTAAATACCTTCTATTGTTAATAATTTCTCAATTAGTTTTGGATGCAAATCGGATGACACAATTCGTAAAATCCTATCGCAATCAGTGAGATCAAAACTCCATTGCTTGATCTTGGCCGCCGATTCAAAAAGGGCTGCTACCCGATTTGCATCGTCCATGCCATCCACATCTGTTTTAAAAATTAATACTTGGTCCATTATCTCTTTTTTTACAGTTAAAAATTTCGCCTCTTGCAGGGAATTAGTGTCGGACAAATGTATATTGAGGGATGAGGCTTAGATTTTTTTTTATACAAAGGGAGGTGGTTTTTTATACCAAATCTGAAGATCGGCCAACTTTATCTATAAACCGAAACTTCCGTGCGATACATCGCATATTTGCTACGAAAAAGGTAGTTTGGTATAAAAAAGAGGAAGGTTTGTATAAAAATCAATTCCCGAAAACAATCTTTTATCTTACTTTAGTGCACAGTAAATGAGTATGATTCGCTAGTATCGTAAAATGAAAGACACTTCTTCCCGGCAAAACTGGTTTGTAGATTTTCTTGTCGCAGACAAATACCGGTTTTATCGGCATTTACTTATCTGGATTTACATCATCTTAACTGAGATTCCGAATTTCAATGGAACAAAGACGTATGCAGGAAATTACGACATATATTATGGTGCTACTAAATTACTACTTTTTATACCGATGGTGTATGTGAACATGTACATTCTTGTTCCCAAACTACTATTTAAAGACCGTTATTTCGTGTACTTGTTTACGATACTGACGATGATCCTGATAATGATATCGATCACGCAAGTGCTATCAAATAGCATCTTTGACCACTTTTTCAGCACGTATAGATTGACAAGCGATCAGGAGAATTACGGTGCCCTTGCTACCATCATAGATAATTTGAATATATTGGGCATAGCCGTAATTGCCTCCACTTCAATCAAGCTTTTACAGCGCTGGAAAAAAGACTCCACCCGCATTAACGATCTAGAAAAAAACACCTTGCAGATTGAGCTTCGTGAACTGAAGAACCAGATTAATCCACATTTCTTGTTTAACATGCTCAACAATGTTAATGTACTGGTTTCAAAAGATCCAGCAAAAGCCTCCATGATTATCAAGAAATTGTCTCAGTTTTTACGCTATCAACTGTATGAAACCCGTGGTCAGGCCGTATCATTACACTCAGAAATGGCATTTTTACAGGATTTCTTGGAGCTAGAAAAAATTAGACGTGATGAATTTAGCTTTAAAATTGACAACGAACAACCTGCTGAGGTATTGAATGTTTTCTTGCCGCCAGGGCTTTTTCTTACTTTTGTAGAAAATGCCGTGAAACACAGTGCAGACGCCGAGGCACCTTCGAGCATTTCGTTAGGTTTTAAAAATGCTGAAAAAAGCTTGATCTTTACCTGCGTCAATACTAAACCGATAGAACCTTCTTTCGCACATGTAGGGGGATTAGGGCTCGCAAATATTATTCGTAGACTAGATTTATTATATGGTAAGAGCTATAAACTCGATGTTCAAAATGAAGAGGATTTATATAAAGTAAGTTTAAGTATACCAATATGAATTGTATTATCGTAGACGATGAACCATTGGCCAGAGAAGGAATACTATTGCTCCTGCAAGGAATTCCGGATGTTGTTGTATTGGGTAGTTTCAACAGTGCAAAAAAGGCCAAGGACTTTATTAACGATAATCCTGTTGATCTTATTTTTCTGGACGTAGAGATGCCCGGAATAAACGGTTTAACATTTGCCACATCTCTTCCCAAGGAAACATTGGTGATTTTCATTACTGCTTATTCCGAATATGCCTTAGAAAGTTATGAAGCGGATGCAATAGATTACCTTGTAAAACCAGTTGAAAGAGAAAGGTTGGAGCGGGCCATAGCAAAGGCCTTTTTTTATCATGGTCTTTTAGGTAAAAAAGGGATTACAGAAAGTATTGAAAGTGATTTTATGCTTATAAAAGCCGAACGTCGCTATCACAAAATTTTTTTTAATGATATTTTATATATCCAAGGGTTGAAGGATTATGTAGTGATTTTTACCGAGAGGAATAAAATCATCACGGCAATGAATTTGAAAACAGTTTCCAATCACCTAGAAACCAGACTCTTTGTCAGAGTGAGCAAGTCTTACTTGGTAAACATCAATCACATTGATTCTTTTGATATCCACACCATCTATATAAAAAGCGCGGAAATTCCGATTGGTGAAGTTTTCAAAAAGGCATTTCTTGAAATATATCTCGGTAAAAACCTCTCAGATAAAATCTGAGAGAGAATACTATCATTACTTTTCGGTTTGCGGTTTAGCTTTTTATCCAATCATGTGTATTCCACTCTATAGTATCTGAGGACTGGGATCGTAGGGTGATCAGCGATCCCAGTTATTAAAGGTTAAACCTTTTGTTATTTTATGTTGCCAATTTGGCCCACCAGCCTATGGTCACTCAAAATTTTCAGCAAATTCCTTTGCGAAATCCTCCAGCTTAATCTTGCCTTCTATCGCACTACCTCTATGTTGAAAATCGGCCGGAATGAGTCCTTTACGCATGCCTGCCCCCATTTCGGTATACAGCCCTGCAACCTCTTCTGGTATACCAGCATTTACCATTCCCTGTAAGGATTGCTCATCCGTAAATTCCACCCAGGGTAATTCGGGTTTACCAATAGCTTTTCCCAAAACCGAGCTGATTTCATTAGGTGTACGGATATCGCTCACAATATAACGTACCCGATCTCCTTCCGTCTCGCTTTGTAGCTGTTTGGCAGCAACGGCCGCGATATCATTTGGATGCGCTAAGGGTATGGCCAGTGTGCCCGGATAATTTGCACCTATGATACCCACCCCCTTTATCAAAGGAATATCATTGTAAAAGTTGGTGTAAAAAAATCCGGCACGCAGATAAGTAAAAGAAACATTCTTTATTTGATCATATATCTTTTCGATTTGATACATCCCCGCAATTGGCCCATTATTTTCGGGTAAATCTGCCCCTATACTACTTAACATCACCACACGCTTTACCCCTGCACCCTCTATAGCTTCCGCAATAGCCTTCCCTACCCTCGTTGTGTTAGCGACTACATTTTGCCCGCCTAGGTTTGGTGGTGTCATCGCAAATACCGCATCTGATCCAGCAAATGCCTCTTGGAGAAATTTTGCATCGTCAATCGAACCGATCGCCGCACTTGCTCCCAACCCTTCAATAGCTGATTTCCTCTCTTCAGCACTGCTTACTATTGTTAACTGATGTCCTGCTTTTATTAACGTTTTGCTTAAATGGCTTCCAACATTACCTAAGGAGCCTGTGATCGTTATTTTCATAGTTTCATTTTTAATATACAATAACAAAGGTATCTTTGCACTTACTTTTACACAAGTACTTACCCTAAAGTATGTATATATGACAGCGATCAAAGAAAGTTCGACCATACAGGAGAATAAACAATATGCCTCAGCTCAATGTCCTGTAACCTATGTTATGGAGAAAATAGGTGGCTATTGGAAACCTATTATCCTTTATCACCTATCTACTGGCGACAAACGATATAGTGAGCTCAAAAGGGCCATACCGGCCGTTACAGAAAAAATGCTGATTCAACACTTAAAGCAGTTGGAGGCTGACAAGCTGATTATCCGAGAAGCGAAGCCGGTGGTACCGCCATTTGTCACGTATAAGTTAAGCAGCTCGGGGAAAGGCCTTTTACCTGTTATCGATGCCATGGCTACCTGGGCCTTTGACAACAGGGAAGACAATTCTACGGTGTGACCAATCCTTTGCTTCGGATAATGAACTTAGATCTTCTAGATTGCCATAATGATCTTTCCGTGGTTTTGTAATAGCACTTTAGCCTTATTTAGAATATGTATACGACAACTCAACGAGAAATACTTGGAGTGGAGTCTGTTTAAAGCAGCTAAACAAAAAAGCAGATCCAGCATTGTAGCGTAATAATAATAGTTCATGTTCAATGAGCTAAATATTATAAAAAATAAAGATAAATTTGAATTTGTTGATATCAATAGATAGGAGAAAAGAATGAAGTCATTTTTACTAATTGGACAATCAAATATGGCAGGTCGTGGATTTACACATGAAGTGCCACCGATTTATAATGAAAGAATTAAGATGTTGCGAAATGGCAGATGGCAAATGATGACTGAACCCATTCATTTTGACAGACCAATTGCAGGCGTAGGGCTTGCTGCATCATTTGCAGAAACTTGGTGTAGGGACAATGAGGGAGAAAACATTGGTCTCATCCCGTGTGCAGAAGGAGGTAGCTCCATTGATGATTGGTCAACAGATGGAATATTATTTCGTCACGCAATAAATGAAGCTAAGTTTGCAATGGAAGATAGCGAATTGGCCGGAGTACTATGGCATCAGGGGGAAAGTGATAGCCAAGATGGAAAACACAAAGACTACTATGAAAAAATATCAAGAATCTTTAATGAAATAAGAAAAACATTATCCGCATCTAATATTCCATTTATTATAGGTGGTTTGGGCGATTATCTTGGTAAGGTGGCTTTTGGCGCAGGTTGTGTGGAATATCAACTCATTAACGAGGAACTTCAAAAATATGCACAGAATAATGAAAATCGTTATTATGTTACTGCTAAAGGACTTATACCTAATCCAGACGGTATCCATATCGACGCTATATCGCAGAGAATATTTGGCATAAGATACTATGAAGCGTATCTTAAAAAAGAACATATATATGAACCATTAGCAAATGAAAAAGAGCTAGTGGATAAATGTCATAATAGGGTAAATACTTCAGCAGAAAAAAAACATATAGCGCTGGAAAAATTCACCTTGGGAAAGATTTCTTTCGAAGAGTTGATGAAGACTTTTTCGTAAGAATTGTTAAGCAACTGGTCAATATTAAATCGATTTAATTTACCTATATTTAGGTGATAGCACCGTCATTTACTAACCTTAGATACATGATGCCACAGATTTCCGAACGCTTATCCCCTTCTGGCTAGTTTACTTTTTATACGGCTAAGATGAACTTTTGTTATTCCCAGATATGAAGCGATATAATGTTGGGGAACACGCTTTATAATGTCTGGACGTTGCTGCAATATCTGCTCATAACGTTTTTGAGGGCTATCTTTAATATGGGAAAGTAAGAGCTTTTGACAATAAACAAATCTGTTAAAGAGATGATGCTCCATCTCCATTTTTATGCTTGGGGAGTTATCCAGAACAAATTCAAAATCTTTTTTGGAAATGCACTGTATAATGCAGGGTTCTATACTTTCAATGCTATAGAAGCTTGGCTCATTCGTCCTAAAGCTTTCAATGGAAGAAACTCCCTCCCCTTCAAAGAAAAACTGGGTAGTTATGTCGTTTCCGTCATTATTAAACCACGTCCGTAAGCAGCCTTTTTCTACGAGATAGGCATTTTTTGAAATTTCCCCCTCACGCAAAAGTATTGTTTTAGCAGGTATTTTATGAGGTTTAAAGAGGTGATTGTATTTACTCCAATCACTGCCCGCAACTATTGTTCCTTTGTTCATTTAATTATACGTAAATGCATATCCCCAAACAAATATAATAAATAGAGCTGTTACTCTAATTGCATCTTAATTTTCTTTAGTTCTGGAACTTCAATTTGGTAACCGCTATATCCCTTTTAAGATAAATTAAAGAAGATATTCACCGATGAATGCCTGGAAGAATGGCTCAAAATGAGGCTGCCGAGTTTGAAGAAAATGGACTATATTAGCCGAGAACAAAGACAGTTTTTTCGAATTACTGACTGTCAGATCAAGTATTAGCTATCACACCTTCATGAAACATTATCTATCTGCTGTATTGGGCTTTACTATCTGGGGTACTTTTGCATTGGTATTAAAACCTTTAAATACCTATACAGCGCTGGATGTTCTTATTCATCGCGTAATCTTTGCATCGATCAGCATCGTTGTAGTCTGTTTTGTTTTCAGAAGAAAACAGACCTTTGTCAGTATCCACTATCTTAAAGCAACATCGCGGAAAGAAAGGGTGAAGTTGATGGTGAACATACTCTTTAGCGCCCTCATGCTTGGGTTGAATTGGTTCTCATTTATTTACGTGATGAACGCTGTTAGTGTTAACGCCACTTCTTTGGCCTACCTGATCTGCCCTATCCTAACAACGGCGCTGGCGAGCGTTTTCTTACACGAAAAATTGAATATAGGGCAATGGTTTGCGGTATTGTTAAGCCTGATCAGTTGCATCATCCTTGCATACGGCCATTTTATGGATCTGATTTACAGCATGGTGATCGCACTATCGTACGCAATTTACCTGGTACTTCAAAAGAATACGTTTCAGTTGGATAAATTTTTCACCTTGACCATTCACATCGTTGTGAGCACCATCTTCCTCCTCCCAACCTTAACGCTTATTGATACCACTGTTCCGAAAACAATGACGTTCTATAGCCTTGTTACGATCATTGCAGTAGGTTACACCATTATTCCACTGTTCCTCAATATTTTTGCCCTAAAAGGATTAGATTCTTCTATTGTTGGTACCTTACTGTATTTAAATCCCATTATTAGTTTCTTATTAGCAGTTTTCTATTATAAAGAGCCCATCAACACGGTACAGATCGCTGCCTTCGGAATGATTTTTATGGCTGTCGTGATTTTCAACATCGCCTATTTACATGGGAGGGAAAGGAATATCATATTAAAGCACGCTGATAATAAACTTTAATATCTTTTTTATCATTTGTTATCTTTCCAGACTTAACTATTCTTACCTTTAGTTCTTATTATTTATAAATTTTTTATGCTTGATATCGTTATAGAATCCAGACAGGCGGAAATCGCTCCAGGTTTTGCGGTTAAACGTATACTTCCCTATCAGCTTCGCAGAATGGTTGGCCCGTTTATTTTTATGGATCATGGTGGCCCGGTAAATATACCTACAGGAGCTGTAAATAACCTTGATGTGCTGCCCCATCCGCATATTGGTTTATCCACGGTCAGTTATTTATTCAGTGGTAATGTGACCCACAGGGACAGCCTTGGCATAGAGCAGGTGATAAAACCTGGTGAGGTAAACTGGATGACTGCCGGAAAAGGTATTGCTCATAGTGAACGTTTTGAAGATCCAGCGATGCTGAATGGAGGCGAACTAGAAATGATTCAGACATGGGTAGCACTGCCAGAAAAGGATGAAGAAAGCAACCCGTCTTTTGATAACTACAAGCCCGAACAATTACCTATTTTTACTGATAAGGGTGTTTGGATGCGCTTGATTGCAGGCAATGCATATGGATTAAAAAATAATGTCAGCACACATTCCCCGTTGTTTTATGTGCACGTCGTATTGGATCAGGGTGTTCGTTTTGGCTTGCCTATTGGGCATAGTGAAAGAGGCGCATACGTCGTTAGGGGCAGTGTCGAGGTAAACGGGATTACCTACACAGCAGGGAAACTGTTGGTATTTACCAAAGGGGTTGACCCATTGATTATTGCCAGAGAACAAAGCACATTGATGATGCTTGGAGGTGAGCACCTGGGAGACCGATATATCTGGTGGAATTTTGTTTCCAGTAGAAAGGAAAGGATTGAACAGGCCAAAGAAGACTGGAAACAAGGGCGTATTATTTTACCACCAATGGATAATGAAGAGTATGTACCCTTGCCTGAAAACAAAGGAAGGCCTGCAGGTGGCCCACCCCCCAATGCTCTTTCTTAACCGATCTGAAATATTTACCATACCAACGGACGTACATATCATTTGACCAAAGTTGTGGGAAGCTGGTTAAAATGTATATTAGTGAATAAAAGACTGGATTACTATCAAATAAATACAGTGAAGGCGATCTTCCATCGACAAATTCAGGCAAGAACAATATTAACATAAGAAGTAATGGAAATAGGAATTGATAGCTTCGCATCAGCCATGTACGGCAATAACACACTCAGTAATGTCGATGCAATGGAACAATTACTGGACCGGATTATTCAAGCCGATCAGGCAGGACTGGATATTTTTGGTATCGGCGAGCACCATAAGAAAGAATTTCTAGACTCTGCCCCGGCCGTAATCCTTGCTGCGGCAGCAGCAAGAACAAAAAATATTCGCTTGACCAGCGCCGTTACCGTACTGAGCACCTCCGATCCGGTACGGGTTTACCAGAGCTTCGCAACCTTGGACCTGATATCCAAAGGTCGGGCAGAGCTTGTTGTCGGACGAGGATCTGCCGTAGAAGCTTATCCCCTATTTGGATTTGACTTGAATGATTATGATGCACTGTTCAAAGAGAAATTGGAACTCTTGTTAAAAATCATTGAACATGAAGCCATTACCTGGTCTGGACAATTTAGGCCAGCATTGAAAGATCAACCTGTCTATCCCAGATCAATGCAGGAGAAACTGCCCGTTTGGCTTGGTGTTGGGGGTACTCCCGAATCATTTGTCAGGGCCGGAACCTTGGGGCTGCCACTAATGGTTGCAATTATTGGTGGAGAAACAGAACGTTTTCGTCCTTTGATTGATCTTTACCGGCAGGCAGGGCATCGGGCTGGTTTTACGCCAGAACAGTTAAAAGTTGGCTTGCATTCACCAGGCTATGTAGCAACAACCAATGAGGAATCTATCGCAGATTATTATCCTGGTTATGCTGAATTGTGGACTAAGGCGGGCCGAGAACGTGGATGGCCTCCAGTAACCAGAACTGGGTTCAATGCATTGGTAGCCCCTAAAGGTGTATTAGTGGTCGGTAGCCCCGAGCAGGTGGCAGAAAAGTTAGTAAGACACAGTGAGGCATTGGGTGGCGTTGATCGCTTTACCTTTCAGATGGATAATGCAGGGCTTAGCCATAAACAGCTGATGCGTTCCATAGAAATAATTGGTACGAAGGTTATTCCGCTGATCAAAAAAGAAAATAGCTAAGGGTTTATAGCGCGCTTCCCTTTACATATCGTCGCGTCATTTTGAGGCAACATAAGCCAATCTGCTATTTGTATATTTACTAAGTGGCAGGTTAAAGATGGTTAGGCTGTTTCGTTCTAAAGATGAAACAGCCTATTTTATATAGGTGGGAATAGTCAAAATTCCGTGCAATCCGTTTTCAGCAATTAAGGAATAATTCTTTTTTCTCTTAACTGCTCAAATAAATCGTAGAATGATTCTTTGGTACTTTGAAATTCCGTAAATCCTAATTTTCTGCTATTGGTCATGTCAGTCATCACTTCAATAGGTCTTCCAAGATCTAAATCCGTATGCCATGCCGATGCTAATTTAGATAGATTTGACTCGACTAAACGATATTCATTAGCAATTTTCGACCATATTTCCTGCTTATCGGCCATTTCATTCTCCAAAGGTTTTACCAATCCGGTATATCCTTCATATTCGATTTCAAACCAAGCGGCCAATTGCTTCCATAACCAGCTCCACCTGAACACGTCTCCATTTGCTGTATTAAATGCTTCATTGTGTGCCTCGGGTGTCTTTACAGCCCAAATAAGTTGCTTCGCTAAAAGTCGTGCATCAACTACATCAGATAACCCGTTCCATTGTGCTTCAGAGCCAGGCCATCTGAACGGGGTATTGGTGTATTTACAAATACTGGCATATACTGCTAAGGTGGTTCCCATATTCATCAAATTGCCGACGGTATGTCCTATAACGGTATGTGGCCTGTGAACATTCCAGTAAAACCCATCTCGCGCTGCCGCAGCAAAAACTTCATCTTCTTGTGCGTAATAGAAATTGGGTAGTGCCAGTCTTGGCCGTTCTTCCCGCAAGGGTGTCTCAAAAGCGGTACCGGGCTTTACAAATTCATCAAATGGCCCGAGATAATGCTTCAGTCCGGTAACCAGAGAGACATGCTGTACGGACTTTTTGGGAGACAAAATTTCTAGTAAATTTCGTACCATTGTACCATTGACCTTTATGTTGTCCTCTTCCGATTCCTTTTTCATCCAGGTGGTAATAAATACATGAGTCGGAGATGCCTCTTTTAATGCATGGCTCAATTGGTTTTTATCCAATAGATCAGCAGTCACGGGTATTAATGTATCCAATTCAATATTGGGATTTCTGGCCAGACCATAAGTAGTCCACTTTTCGGATATTAGTTCTTTTGCAAGATGGCTACCCGTTATGCCACTCACACCTACAACTAAGGCTACATTTACATTATGTTCCATATTCTTCTTGTTTTGGATTCAAAATTACCTTGCACAAATGGAGATAAAGTTGATCTGAAACAAGAAATGGAATTGATATAGATCAAGTCTATATTAGGAAATATTCTTTTTTATTCTGCTGAAAGTTTCAGGTTTCATTCCCAAATAAGAAGCAAGCAAATTTTGAGGAATCCGCTGCATCATTTGTGGACAATCACGCAAAAGATTGCGATATTTCTCCTCTGCACTGTACATGTTGTTCACCAATAACCTCCCCTCTTTCGTTACCAAACTATTTTGATATAAAAGCCTGAAATATCGTTCCATAACGGGGACTTTCAGTATCATTTCTTCATAGGGGGCTCTAGCAATTAGTAAAAGTTCGGAATCCTCGATCGCTTCGATATTCAAGACAGACGCCTCACCGCAAATGAAACTTCTGAAGTCTGAAATCCACCATCCCTCAAAGCCAAAAATATTGATATGCTCAACACCCTTATCGTCCAAACTATAAGATTTGAGTAGTCCTTTTGAAATAAATGTAAGCTTACGACATACCTCACCCTCTTGCAGGAGATACTGCCTTTTTCTTAGTTTCTTTGGTTTAAAATATGACTTAATCTTTTCCTTGTCGGAATCGGTCAATGCTACTTTTTCCTGAATATGGGTAAACAATACTTCAAACATCTGTATTTAAATTTTTAATATTTAAATATACAAACCTCGTATCAAAGAGTTGCACCAAATTGTTTTTTAAACGTAAAAGAGAAATGTGAGGAAGGCCGACAAAAAAGACTTCCATTAAATTCATCCACAAAAAAATGAAGTTCATCAGAAAAAACCGGAGATTTATAATAAGTCTCATACGGAAATTTTATTTTTGAAAGACGGTTCAAATAAACCTGCATAAATTGCCATTCACAAAACAACAGGAATAATTCATGCAAGCTTCGTTGCCATAAAAAAATTTATTCGAATGAAACCGTCATGATCTGCAAAAATCACAAAGCGGTATGATCAGATCATGACAGCTTCATCACCAAAGAAAAAAAATTAAATAGATGAAAAAAATAGATATAAAAAACCTGCTTATTTTTTTCTTCTCCTCACTGATCTATGCTTTGTGCCAAATGCTTTTTAGCATTATTCTAATGAAAGAAGATTTATGGAAGAATTTTCATATCCAGTTGTCTGCACATTATATCGTAATCTTTACCATGTGTATAGCTGATTATGGGTTATTAGTGTTTTTGAACAAGTATTTACCTTATTCAAAAAATATATTATTACGTATCGTAGCAGGCCTTACCGGATTAACCGTAATATGCTTGGTGTTGTTATGGCTATTCAATTACCTTATATATGATATATTTCTAGTTTCTAAAGAAGGGACACCTTCCTTCCTTATAAAGTTTGCTTTTGGAATGGCCGCAAATATTCCTATACTATTAGTATTCGAACTCATCTATTACTTCCAGTCTGAACAGAAAGCGATAGCTGATTCCGAAAAAGCGAAACGTAAGGTTCTGTTGTTCCAGCACGAAACCTTAAGGTCACAGATAAATCCACATTTCCTGTTTAATTCACTTAATGTGCTGTCCTCTTTGATATATATAAATCCGGACAACGCCAATAAGTTCACAAAAGCCCTCTCAAAGACCTATCGGTACGTGCTTTCCCTTACCCGACAACCGGTAGTTTCTGTTGCGGAAGAATTGGACGCATTGGATTCGTATATCTTCCTGATGAGGATGAGGTTTGAAAATTCTTTTACTTTTACAATAGACAAAATAGCTGATAACGAAAGAAACGAGATTATTCCCCTTACCCTGCAATTACTTATAGAAAATGCATTTAAGCATAATATGGCAACGGAAGAATCACTATTGAATATAAAAATCACCATCGATAGCGATTATATTACGGTTGAAAACAATGTCCAACCGTCGAACGATGCAGATAAGGGCGGAATCGGACTGAAATATATTACCAGGCAATATAAATTGTATGCTAAAGAAATCATTGTTGAGCACACCAGCGATATGTTTATTGTAAAGATCCCTTATATCCAGCCATGAAATATCCATGATTGCCAAAACACCATAAACAGCATCTGGATCCGCCAGCTGGTAGATGGCCTTTAAAGAACAAACTACTTGCATATGAAGTACCTTATAGTAGAAGACGAGCGATTTGCATACGAAGAACTAAAACGTATGATGACGAAATTGCGTCCCGGTTATCTGTTAGAGAAGCAAACGAAAACAGTTGTCGATACCATTGGGTTTCTGAAGACATCTGCTGTAGATTTAATTTTGATGGATATCCGTCTCGCCGATGGCAATTGCTTCGAAATATTCAATCATGTAGAGGTTACCACGCCTGTTATATTTACTACCGCTTACGACGAACATGCTATCAAAGCGTTTAAACTGAATAGCATCGATTACCTGTTAAAACCTTTTGATGAGAAAGAATTAGAGGCGGCCTTAGTTAAATTTGAAAATATCTTTCATAACCACACTTATATAACAGACCCCAAGCGTTTTGAGCAGATGCTGCCTGTTAAAACCAAAAACCGTTTCCTGATATCGAAAGGAGAAAACTATCATTACATAGAAACGACTGATATTGCGCACTTTTATAGTGAAGACGGGGTCGTTTTCCTGCATACCTTCCAAGATAAGCGATATATCATTAACTATACCTTAGACCAGTTGGAACAACAACTTGATAGCCGTTTGTTTTTCCGTGTATCACGCAATTGCCTGGGAAACGTAAAAGCGATCGAGAATGTTGCCAGATACTTCAACAGCCGGCTGAAACTCTCGTTTTTGCCCGCATGCCCACATGAGGTTCTGGTAAGCCGCGTACGGGTCCCTGACTTCCTGAAATGGATGGACGGGATTATGGAATAGCACTGAACACCAAAAACTTCATCCCCTCTATTCTATATTTCATTGGGCTAATTCTTAGGTCTATCGTTTGCACCTTTTAGTACTGGTCCATCCGTCGTTCTTTTGTTCAAAATTAAAAACAATATTAAATTTTAGAACAATGAAAAAGAACACATTAGCATTTCTTCTAGCAGTTGGCACATTATTTTTTTCCACTCAATTGTGGGCGCAAGACAGCCCTTTATCATTTGGCGTAAAAGCCGGAACTAACCTATCGAATTACCGTTTAGGTGGTGATATGAAAGGTTTCAAAAGTAAAAGGAAAATAGGCGGTTCATTTGGCGGTTTCGTCAAATATGATCTCAGCACAAATTTTGCCCTGCAATCTGGTATCGATGTATATTATGAGATCTCAAACCTGGAATCCAAGTTAGATAAATCATCTACCAAATTCAAATCCTTTGGCGTAGAAATCCCGCTTTACGGAATGGTTCAAGGAGAGCTAGGTAGTGGAAAAGCCTTTATAGGAGTAGGCCCTTATATCGGCTATGGCATCCTTGCCAAAGCTGGCGGTGTGAACCTGTTCAAAAAGAACAGTGAAATGGGAGCGCCTGCCCTGAACCGTTTCGATTACGGTGTAGGAGGTATTATTGGGTACCAGTTTGATAAAAACTGGCAAATAAATGCAAGTTATCAATATGGGCTTGCCGACCTGCATAAAGCCAAGGGAGGCTCCATGAAAAACCAAAATGCCGCCATCGGAATAGCCTATAAATTCTAAAAATCACGAAGCCATAAAAGCAGATTGCGTATAGAAGTTTATGCCGTGCAAATTTCATACACCTGGATTTCCGTACGCAATGGCTTTTTTGAATTCATTTCATCGGCTTCATGCTACATTTCATCCCGATGATACTGAAGTCTACCATCTATTGCTTTCTGCTTTGTTTCATTCACCCTTCTTTTGCTCCACATATATAAATAAGTGCAAATAAAAATTTAAAAAATCACATGAAGTTCATAACATTCAGCTTAACAACATTGGTTATGTTACTATATCTCGAAGGAAAAGCGCAGCAAATATCTTTCAGAACAGAGTACATTGGAAATTCCGGCTACTACTACCTGCCACCGGGAGAGAAACCAAGAGAAAAAATCGGTAATAGTAAAGGTTCCGCTATGATTTATCAGGGGGCTGTCAGCATCCCCTTATCCGTAAAAATGAATGAGAAAAATCGTCCGACCGCCTGGGGACTTGGTTTTGGTGGAGCATACGTTTCCTTGAAAAACCAAAACTTCTCCGAACAGATGGTTTCCGAAATCATGAATATACAGTTAGGTGTTTACCATCTACGTCCGTTAAATGATAGATGGTCGATGAGGGCAAGCCTTGGAGCGGGTATATTTGCTCCTACTACCAATTTCTCCAAACTTAGTTTTAAAAATGTGCTTGGAAGCGGGGGGCTTGTTTTTATCCGCCACCTGAAACCGAATCTGGATATCGGCGGTGGGGTATCTGTCAATAGCTCTTTAGGTTACCCTATGATATTTCCGGCTGTTTATGTTAAATGGAAGCTCCATGGGAAATTTGATGTCAATGTAGAAGTGATCGAAGGTTTGGAATTATCAGCCGGTTATGATTTCAACGAACGGTTCAAACTATCCTATGCCATTGAAATGAACGGGCAGGTCGCCTTGCTTAAAAAAGACGGTAAAGATGTAATATTTTCTCATCAGTATATCGTTACGGGTTTCCGTCCTGAACTCAAGCTCGGCAAAACAGGATTAACGATGACCGGTATGGTAGGGCTAAACCTATACCGCCCAGCTTCTTATAGTAACAGAACCTTAAAAGGAGTGTTTGCATCTGATAATGATTACTTTTTTTCTGTTTCTCCCTATGCATCTGTTGGCTTAAAGATGAAGCTTTAAATATGAACCTGAAACAGATACTACAGCATATTGCCTATAGAAGTGTTTATGCTATCCTGTATGCCGTAAGCCTATTACCGATGGCATTGCTATATGCGATGGGTTCTATTACTTATTTTCTTACGTATTACATCATCAGCTACAGAAAAGAAGTGGTCATTCAAAATATCACACGTTCCTTTCCAGATAAGCGATATGGGGAAATCCATGCTATAGTAAAAAAGTTCTACGCTTGCTTTATAGCCTACTTTGCCGAAATCATAAAAAGCACCTCGGTTTCGGCAGCAGTACTTGACAAGAAACTCGTATTTGAGAATCTGGATTTAATAGACCAATACATAAACTCCGGACGGAATGTCATTGCCTGCTTGGGGCATTGTGGCAATTGGGAGATGCTGAATTTTATGTCCTATAAAATGCGTCACGAAATATATGCCGTTTATAAACCTCTAAAGTCAGCAACGATGAACAAGCTGATGATTAGACTGCGGTCTCGTTTTGGTATGAAGTTAATTCCCGATAGAACAGTTATACGCCATGTGCTATCTAAAAATTCAGATCCTGCCGTCTATCTTTTTCTTGCTGACCAATGTCCGCAGATAAAGGAAGAAAAATACAAATTTACTTTATTAAATCAGGAAACATACTTTTTTTCAGGTATGGAAAAATTGGCTCGTACAGGTCGAACTGCAGTCATCTATCTGCATATCACACAGCTATCAAAAGGAAATTACAAAATAGCCTGCATACCTGTATCTTCTAAAGCAGAATCTACAAATGATGGCGAAATAACCCAAAAGTACGTTGATTTGTTAACGGAAAATATCAAGGAAGAGCCATACGGCTGGCTATGGACACATAAACGATGGAAAAGATAAAATGATAGTTTACGTGCTCTCAATCATATTAATAGTAATGGCATTCATATTTATTAGCTGTACAATTTTTCTGTGTGTTTTTCTAAAAGCCCTTCATGATGAATAATAGGCTAACATATAGCAATAAGGACAAGTAATGGGAATAAATCGTGAGAAGTATCTTCGGATAAAGAGCTCCACCTACTGCCTTACCTTTAATTTACAGATTTACAGATAGGTAAAATCTACATTTTATATGAAATATTTATTAGTTGAAAATAAACAACAAGAAGGACAGATGCTACTCGACAATATTGCAGAATTCTTATGGAACAATGGAAACGAGGTATATAGCCGTAATAGTTTTAATAATGAGTTTGATTATCAAAATATTGTAAAATGCTGTGACTGTATAGTTTTATTGATTCTTAGCGACTGTTCGGCAGCATCAATTTTCGAGATTGAACAAGAAGGGTTTCAAGAAGATTTTGACTTAGAGAAAAGTCTCAACAAAAAATTTATACTGGTTTTCTCAATAGATGGTGTCTATTCTAATGCTATTCCATTTCCTCATAAAATTTTTCATTTTGAGCGCTTGTGTCAAAATGAATTAACACGCTTCCTCCATTGGTGCAGGAAATTAAATCTGTTTACTAAACATCCATCGTACACGGCTCACCAAAGTTTTATATTCTTTTAAATACTAGTTTCAAAAAATTCATACAGTCACATATCACCTGCAATGATATGCCCTTATTTTAACATGGCCTAATGCCGCAAATCTACGCCATGAACCTGCGTACCTTACCCCTATTAATTTCAACAAATTACATAAACTTGTCGGCTTTGGCTCCATAAAGAAGATAAACGAGCAAAGGTTCTTAATCTGCTTTTAATAGCGATGTATATCTAAGTGCTGGATTTGAAGCTTATAGGTTTTAGGTAGGATGATATCTCCAAGAAAATGGAGCAGCGTTATTTTCTTAACAAGTTTCAAACACTAGGTTGATCAATAATCCAACCACATTTTAAATAATGGAGCTTTTATTCTACTCACTATAATATCTGTATCTGCAGTACTACTTTTTACTTTAAGCTTTAACTTACCATTGAAAAAATTATGTACTTTTTCAATGGAATTGATATGTACAATATACTGGCGATTTGCTCTAAAAAAATCTTTCGGGTCCAATTCTTGTTCTAGGGTTTCCAAAGTTTGCTGTACCACAACCCTTTCTCCATTAAATAGGATTGCGAAATTAACGTTCATATGGCTATAAAAAAAAGCAACATCGGCTACATTGATCTTTCTGTACCCGTCTCGATATGGCAGCAAGAAACGCTTCCGGTATTCTTTCGGTTGGAGATGGGCAAGCAATCCTTCTATTAATGCATGCTGCTGATATGGCTGCTGTACAGTATTTTCATATTTCATTATAGCAGCTTTTAACTCCTCCTCCTCTATTGGCTTAAGCAGATAGTCCACACTATTATACTTGAATGCCTTGACAGCGTATTCATCATAGGCTGTTGTAAATATTACCGGACATTTTACATCTGTCAGATTGAAGATTTCAAAACTCAAACCATCTGCTAATTGTATATCCATTATGATCAGATCGGGGCTTTCGTTTTCAGAAAGCCAATCCACCGCCTTTTTAACACTTGCCAAGATTCCAACAATCTCCAGATTGGGCCTTATTTTAAGCATTAAGCGCTGTATCCGTTCTGAATTGAGTTTTTCATCCTCGAGGATCAATATTTTTCTTATTACATTCATCTTTTGATAAGAGGTACTTTTACTACAAAAGTTTCATCATTCTCCTCTATGGAGGGCTTTCTATCGCATAATAAAGCATAGCGACTGATGATATTTTTCAAGCCGATACCTGTAGAATAGGGCTTTTTTATCAGGGGTAAACGTGTATTGGATACCACCAGCTCATCGTTTTCATTCGAATAGATACAGACAACGAGTGGGTTTTCCTCTTCTGTTCGGTTAAACTTCAGTGCATTTTCAATGAATAGTTGAAGCGTTACAGGAGGAATTAGCATATCAAGCTTTGATTCATCGATGTTGATCCGAAAAACGCTTCCCCCTCCCATACGATTCTTGATGAGAAAAAGATAAGCATCGAGAAATTTAAGTTCTTCAGACAGCGGGACCAATTTTTTTTTTGAGTTGATTAGCAGATATCGGTAGACTTTCGTAAAATTCTCCGTATACTCATACCCCAGCTGCTGATCCTTTAATATCAATTCCGAAAGCACACTTAGATTATTGAAAACAAAATGTGGATCAAGTTGTAATTTAAGAGCTTGTAACTCAATTTCGGCCACTAATTGCTTACTTTCTGCTGCTTTTACCTTATATTCAGCTGCTTTCAACGTGGCAGTTTTCCAATTCTTCAGTAAAAAATCGCCTGTATTTAGGGCGCTGATCATTAAGGCCCATAGTATGATTGAAATCACGGTGTATAACAATTCTCTTAAACCGATATGATAAGTTTGTGTATTTATAAGGTCTCCAAATTTATAATAAAGGTACGACAAACAAATAATAAGGAATAAAGCGCCTAGAATTTGGAAGATCGTTTGGATCAATAGTCGTTTTATGGGGTGCACCATCCATGATATCTTTTTGTTTAGGATCCGATCTATGAAGATACTTAACCTGAAGATGGCCACACAAAATAATAGATTGACCAAAACATCTATTATCAGCTTGGAAGTAGGCAGACTAAAATAATCTCTCCAAAATGAATAAGGATATACAATGACTAAAGTTGCATATGAACCTATGAAAGTAAATGCAATTAATAATACGCTTTTTGCTTTACTCTTATCCATTATATTAGCTATGTCCTCCTCTATATTCACAGTTCTTTTTTAAATTACCCTTAAAGTACGAATAATAATCCGCACTACTACATATGTATCTTTAACAGTATCATAAAAATGAATACTTAAGATTTGTTTCCCATTTATTGAGTTTGGTTCTTCAAAATAAAGGGGTTTTGGATAGTTTCTTAAATGAAATTAATTGAAGTGCACGAATGTTAGGTTGAAACGACTTTAGGCCACCTTGAAACGAATATTGCGTATACTGCTATTAATTAATCCCTGTGGTGCCAAAATGGGGTTATGCGAAATCTAAGGATTTCGTTAAATGAAACAAGTATCAATTCAATAGGTCCGATTGACTGTTCACTGGGTATTTTCACCATTTCGCTTAAGAAATCACACTAAGGAGCTGTAGCAAGCGATAATTTTGTTCCATCAAAATAACAACAAATAACATAACAACGATGAGAAAAACAAAAGCAATTAAATCGTCAGGCTTAGCCCTACAGACAATCAGGGCGACTAATAATGAGAAAGCGAAGTTTAAATTAGCTTTCAGTATGAAGATACTACTAGCTAGCTTTCTTCTGGCGATAGCTACGCTCACCGCTTCTGCCCAAAAATCAGTAGTATTAGATGCCCTCTCCAAACACGGTATTGATGCCGCCATCCTCAATGCTGACAATATTAAACGACCGGATGATTATGCTTTTGAACTTAAACGGACAACGATAGCTGCTGGCAAAGAAGGAGTCACAATAGCTAAATTCGATCCGTCTAATCCAGCAGAGGAACGCTGGACGGTAGTTTCGATAGATGGAAAGTCTCCTTCTCGGTCGGAGATTAATACCTTTCGAAAGAATCAGGACAAGGAGTCAACATCTACTCAACCAGACGAAACTAGTTATAAGATTGAGAAAGAAACACCGGAGCAGCTGATTATTAGTTATAAAATAGATCCTAGTTCCGTTTCGAAGGATAATGCATTTTTGAAAGATTGCAGAAATTATTTGACCATTAACCTTAAATCCAAAAAACTGGAACAGGCGCAATCCATTAATGAAAAGCCCGTAAAAATAAAGATTCTCAAAGCTGAAAAACTTAATCTCGTTATCAAATATAGTTGGAATGATCAGGCAAAACAATACTTTCCTGTAAACGAAAGCCTAAACATCGATGCCAAATTTCTAGGACAGGCGGCAAATGTGCAGACCATTTCGGAATACTCAAACTATGCCAAGAAATAAAAAAACGCTAAAAGAGTGTAGCAAACCCGCATTTATCATTAGCAGGAGCTTATCATAAATTGTGATAAGCTCTTGTTGTTTCTTCTTGATTACATCCCCTATTATACAGTTTCTTCGATCTTCGGTTTTATCACATAAGTCCTGCTTAATACTTTTTCAATTCTTTATCGCTTACCTCCTTGTGTTTATAGTGAGGGCCTAGCGAACGTTATCTTCGTTAAACTCGGGCATACGAAGCATGTTAGTCTACTTTCCACATGCAATAATACATCTGCACATTTATTATGCTGATATTTGTCGTTTTGGATATTCTTGATTAATTTGGACAGGCCATACTGTAAATCTTCAATTATATCGTTTATCATTTTTATGCTTGTTCTAGGTTTTGGCTATATATTTGAAAAACTCGGATGATGACAAATGTGGAAAAAAAGGTGAACCATGTGTCATTTAATAGCGATATCCGAGAGGAAAGCATTATGTCATTGAATTAAAGAAATAGCTAAATTGATGGACCACTCCATTTTGATTAATTATCTGCACGATGACAATGACGCAGGCCTAATTGGCATATATCGTCTTTATAACAAACCATTGCTTTACTTTGTGCAACGGTATCTTAAAAATTATCAATTGGCGGAAGAGGTGGGGCAAAAATGAGGAGATTTCATTTCTCTTTAATTCTCCATTTGAAGCGTTGTTTAATTAATGCAAATACTATTAAAACCTTACATATGTTCAGATGTGGAAGGGGAACTTTAGTTCATTAGTGAACATAGGGGGCGAAGTATGATGGCTTTTAATGGTAGTTAATATCATATGGCTTTCAGTTATGAAAAGAATGTCAAAAAAGAGTATTTTTTTTATAATTTTGGAGACTAATTTACAGGTGTTTATATATAGATTTTTTCTAGCACATAAAAACCAACAAGATGAACTAAAAAAACGGAATAAATGTGAAACTTTTTAGACTTTTAATTTTATACTTAATGCTTCTAATGTCCAATTCGACATCTAGGGTTTATGGGTTCAGGGCGCATTGTCTAAAATCGAACAATTATGTATTTTATCTTTTTTAAACAATAATCATGAGTTTCACTTATATTCATATACTCCGGTTTCAAACGTCCCATTGGGCACCACATTGTGTGACGCGAATGATATTATTCCAATGGAGAAGATATTTAAAGATAGTTATGGCACTTGGGCAGCGTTCTCTGATTGGTTTAGATACAAATTACTCTTTTTAAAAGGTGGCTGGTGGACTGATTTAGACGTAATATGTATAAAATATTTGGATTTTAAATCGGATTATTGTTTTGCTTCCGAAAAATATTTTGTTGATGAAAGAGCACAACTAATGACGACAAGTGCTCTAATTAAGTCGCCGTCAAATGCCGAATACCTCAAGGAAATATTAGAGTATATCGAATCTCTGGATCATTCTTCCATAGAATGGTCAGAGATTGGACCAAGGTTATTGCATAAGATGTTACAGAGATATGATAGCAGTGACTTTATATTCCCTCCGGAAACCTTTTGTCCAATTAATTGGCATGAGATAGATCGTTTTTTTTCTCCTAACCCTCCTCACATTTCAAAAAATACGTTTACAATACACCTTTGGAATGAAATGTGGAGGAGAAAAAAAATTGATAAAAATGAAACTTTTGATAGGCAATGTTTAGTCGAAACCTTCAAAAGGAAATATCAAATAGATAACTAAATTTCTTTGTAATGCGCGCAGATGGTTAATTGCTGAAGAAACGCTTGGTCGGAAAGTGACGATTGTGAAAATTGATGGAACGTTCAAGCCTGGAAAAACGTTGTCAGGCAATTACAAGTATGACGAATCTATTTACAACTATAGCTATACCCCTCAGGAATTTAATAGTAAAGAAAACCGTGTTTGGAAAAATCAGCTTTATTTTCTCCCTCTTTCGCGGGACGAAATAAGGAAAAATCCATTATTGGTTCAAAACCCAGGATACGTAGAATAAATTTATTAGGGCAACTTGCGGTCACAGATTGTGACCGCAAGTGTTTTACTTATTGCACTTGCAAATCAAGCAATTTTACCCACCCTTCTGTAGTCACTTCATCACTAACTGCAAGTTTAATCGCTGGCTTATTTTCCTTTGAAGTATCCACAATGGCTACCGCCCATGAATAAGTTCCGGCAGGCAAATCGACTGTCGTTTTGAAATCATAGGCTACGGGATTGTTCATCAGCCAAGTGGAAGGTTCACTATCCCTGTCAACTACTATTTTCTTCACCTTGTTTTCAACATCCAAAAGGGCAAAAGCTACTTTATACTTGTAATTCCATTGTGGAATGTTATTGGGGAAATACCCCCACCCCATATTTTTCCAGCTATGAGTGATGGTCACCTCAGCTCCACGGTTTACATGCTCAGGAAGATATACCTGATCAGGATATAATCGGTAACCACCTTCAGATACGAAACGTTGCACGAGAGCGAAAGATTTTTCGAACCAGGAGACGGTCTCTCCCCCTGCGCGGAAATCCATCATATTGACATGCGCTTCTGCAGATGCATCAAACTCGCCTTGCCGTACGTCTTCGGGGTGTCCCTCCCGGTATTTTCCACTCGGGTCGATCCAATAACGATGTGTGCCTGAGGTAATCCAACCGCCCTCCATAATGATTGGGCGTTTATAATTCCATGTTTTAGCAAATTGCTTTTCCCAGCTTTGATAATAATCGGTCATCCCGAAAGCATCTTGCCGAAGAATATAGCCTTTATTAATAGTACTCACCAATAGTTTATCACTATTCACGTTCGGCGCTCCCCAACTGGCAGGATGACCCACTAGGCGATGGTAGTTGATCACCAAAGGCACTTTGGTAAAGGTGCGGACATACAGATCGGTCACCCAGTTGAAAACCTCTTCTTTAAGTCTTTCTGTATTTTCACCGGTGGAAGTATTGGGATCCTCATAGATCACATTATGTGCTTCTCCCCATTTGCCCAAACCATAAGCATCGATAAAGGCGGTGCGATCGGGATCATTAAATTCGGCAGCTAATGCTTCAATAAATTTGGTGTAATATTCCTTAAAAACAGGGTCTTGAGGTATAGGGGTTTTTCGATCAGGAAAGTTTGTGTTTTCCAAATAATATTGGGCGCCGGCATCGAACACAAACTGCGGTGTATTCGCACCTTGATCGCGTCCATCCACTACGATGCGGAAGGCGATCGGCACTCCCCTTGTCTCTGCTCCTTTGATTAATTTAGCAATTTGGGAATTAGGATCATTCCAGGCATAAACGCCATCACTTGGATTCAGTGATGCCCAGCTTGTGCGAACATAACAGGCAGAAGCGTAATCTATAGCCTTTACATTTTTACCCAAACTTGAAACATAAAACTCTGTATCCCAGTAAGATTCGTTAGCCGTACGGGCTGCATACATTACCCAACCGTTTAGTGGATTGCGTAGCACTGAGCTGTCATTGTATTTAGGTTCTACAAGAGTATTGTTTCCATGATCAGTTGCCGAGTAATTAGCGACTTCCTTCGAACAAGCGAAGGATTGGAAACCAACGATCAGCATCAATGCACATTTGATTACTGTCTTACAAGTTAATTTTCTCATAATTTTCATTTAAAATTCATATGTAAATAATTTGTTCTTTAAAGGTCATATGGAGCAATGTACCTTCGCCATTGGAACCTATTTATCATATCCGGGATTCTGTGGAAAGTTAGCATCTCGGTTTGCATCGATGATCACTTGCGGTATTGGCCACAAGGCATGATAATCCTGTATTTTTCCCTTTATGGCATCGTTGTGCATACGTACCCGATCAACCAGCTTATGTGTACGCACTAAGGTAAATCGGCGGCTTTCCTCCCCTGCCAATTCTCGGATACGTTCATCCAGCAGAAAATCCATAGTCATAGCACCCGCGTCTATTAAAGAAGCTCCTGCCCGCTCCCTTACTATATTGACAGCCTCCGCTGCCTTTGCAGGATTATTCTGTCCTAGATAGGCCTCGGCAAGCAGCAAATAAGTTTCGGCCAAACGAAATTTCATTCGATCTTTATAACTGCCTGTCAAGCTTAAATTTTCGGCGCGTCCATAGAAAAATTTGGTCAGTGCCGGGAACAAAGACTTGGTAGTGAACCAGGTTTGTTCCGTTATATTCGCTTTCTTTCCATATAAGGATGTCTCATTTGGATTGTTATAATACCAATTGCGTTTGATATTGTAGTCCGAATTACGAATATCCGTTGCATCAAAAATACCCGCAACATTACCAGTGGCATTGGTACCTTGTGTTCCAACCCACCATTTCATCGGAACGATTTGCGCCAAGCCCCGTCCTCCCAATGTATCGGCCAGTACAAAACCCAAAATATCCTGATATTTAGGATTCCATGCCCTACGCGTCCAGTCATCAGAATTGGTTCCTCCACCCACCGTATTAAATTCAAATTGCAAGACCCAAATACTCTCTTGGTTACCGTTTGTAAGTCTGTTTTGATTGTTCTCAATAAACAAATCGCTGAACACGTCCCCCGCAGCATTTTCCTTGGCGCCAAAACGATTTTTCATCAACGCATAGTGTCCGCTGTTAATAACAGTCAAGGCCGCTTGTTCTGCCTGCTGGTATTCATCCTGCAGCAGATACATCTCACTCAATAAATGGTAGGCCGCCCATTTAGTCAGTTTACCATCTTTCACCTGATTAGGATTTTCAGGAAGATGTTCAGCTGCAAACTGCAAGTCGGCCACGATATGACCTATTACTTCGGCTTTTGGTGTTCGGGTGAAATTAAGTTGGAAATCATATAAAATGGTTTCTACATAAGGCACATCACCGTAAAGATAAACCAGCGTACGGTAAGCATAGGCACGAAAAAAGCGGGCCTCTGCCTGAAAACGCTCTTTATCCGTCGGTGCGTCCCAATTGGTGTTCTGATCAGCATATACCAGTATTTCATTCGCTGAAGAGATGAGGTGGTAAGCCCAATTCCAATACGTGGTTACAAACTGCTGAGAGGGTGTCAGTGTCAGGTTAGCAAAAGGCATCAGCGAAGCGTCGCTATTGATGACATCTACAATATCCGTTGCCGCTTGCAAGGCTTCATACGGGCAAGCACCATTATGGATATATGCTCCTCCCTCGCCATAGGTATTATACTCCGAGCGGGTAAGCGCATACAAACCGGCGCTGCCCACCTCAAAACCATAGGTACTGGTAAAGGTATTGGTAGGTGCCAGCTCTGTTTTCAAGTCTTCTTCAAGAAAATCTTTACACCCACTTAAGGAAATTAGCAACATAAGCGCTAAGCTTGTTTTTATGAAAGTCTTCATTTGTATATTTTTAATTTCAGTATCCCTATTGATTTAGAAAGTTAAATTCAGTCCCAACATATACGAGCGAGCCGTAGGAAAAGAAGCCATCCAACTGTTATCATAGTTGAGCACCTGTCTTATATTTGAAAATGTATGTAGATTATTGACACTTAAATTCATATCGATGGCATTTAAACCCACTTTACGAGCGGTTTTTTGACCAATTCGATAACCGATTGTGATGTTCTTAATCTCTACATAAGAGACCTTTTTGTAATAACCATGTCCGAAACTATTATTATAACCGGGCGACACGATGGCGCCATTTGGATTTTCAGGTGTCCAATAATTGGCCCCCTGTACATAATTTGTGATTCCAAAGGTCCATGAACCCATATTGGCTAGGTTATCGTCGCGCCAAACGCCAAATACCCCGTTTACCAAACATGAAAAGTAAAAGTTCTTATAATTTATCCGATTGCCTATAGATGCTGTAAAACTTGGCATTTTGGATCCGATAATTTTCCTATCGTTCGCATCGATGTATCCATTACCGTCTACATCTTCCAATTTTGCAGAACCAGGTTCCGCACCCGTTTGAACCTCCCGTTCATTTCCACCAGCGTCCGAGTAGGTATAGGCATCGCCTTCTTGCCAGAGTCCTACCATATTGTAATCATAAAAAACCCGCAATGGCTTATCTATAAACCAGTTATTAGCAATATCATCCAAATGATCACCACGCAGTTCAACAATTTTATCGCGGTTTAACGAAAAGTTGAGATTGGAGCTCCATTGAAAATCTTTCTTATCGATATTCACTGAGTTCAGCGCTACTTCAATCCCTTTATTACGGGTTTCACCAACATTATCCCAGATTCTGTTATAACCATTCATAATCGGCACCGTACGCATCATCAGCAAATCTTTAGTTTTGGATCGGTATAAGTTAATGGCCCCACCTAGACGATTATTAAATAGTTGAAAATCCAACCCGAGATTAGTCGTGTAGGTCGTTTCCCATTTCAGGTTTGGATTACCTACACCGTCACCAGCCAAGTACGCCGTATTGACAGCCGTACCGCCATCACCCCAAATGTACTTCACATTTGAATAGAGTCGATCCAATGTACGGTAAGCAGTGATCGCCTGATTCCCATTAGCTCCATAAGAAGCCCGAAGCTTCAACATACTTACCCAGTTGAAATTATCTTTGATAAAGTGCTCTTCCCCCACCTGCCAAGCGAGGGCCGCCGAAGGGAAAAAGGCATATTTATTATTCACACCAAAAACAGATGCACCGTCAGAGCGCCCTGTTAGGGTGGCCATATACTTGCCTTTGTAAGCATAATTCAACCGAAACATATACGACAGCATCGCGGTTTCAGACAACCCGGAAGACATGGTTATATTGCGCTCGGCGGTATTCATCATGTAATAGCTTGTATTATCGGTTACAAAACCATCCCCACTCTGTGCAGCGCTAACGCCCTTTGTCTCTTGTATACTGAACAGTGCAGTCGCATCAAAGCGATGCTCATCGATTTCCCGTTCATATTTGAGTATATTCTCCCAGGTATAATTGGTATTATGCCCGTTATTAATACTAGCGCTTCCTCCTACTTGTCCCGCTTGCTCCCGACCTATAAAAGTATTCCGTCCATAATAGGTGCCCGTAAAGTTACTTCGGTAATTATATCCATAATTGGTACGGAATGACAAACCTTCTATCGGTAGCAGAATATTCGCATAAGCACTAAGAAAAAAATTGCGATTGGTTCGGTCCTGATCGGCATTTACATTGAGCATCGGGTTCGTGATGAGCGAATATTCCATGGGCTCGTACACATAATTACCCATTTCATCTTGGTATTTTCCATAAGGACTTTGTTTAATGGCGTGTTCGATATTCGGTGTAACGCCACCATCCTCTCTTTGAACAAACTGCACGCCAATGCCTGTAGTTAGCCAGTCATTGAAAGTTTGGTCGATATTGGTAGAAAGATTATAACGTGTCAGCTTTGAATTATAAACCACACCCTCCTGGCTGAGATAAGCCGCTGCCGCCATGTACTTCGTTTTCTCCGTTCCACCTGATATACTGAGTTGATGATCCGTCGTGAGCGCCTTTCGGAAAATGTAATCTTGCCAGTCGTGGGTAATGCCCTTGATGTAATTCTCGCGTTCAGTAAGACTGATAATATTCCCCGCTACCGGGTCTAGCAGTTCTCCTGTATAACCTTCCTTTAAACGGCCGATATCTTGTTGCAGACGTATATATTCATCGGGGCCCATTACGTCAATCCGTTGCATAGGTTCAGCAACGCCAAGCTGTCCCCTATAAGCCACCTGAGGTTTGCCTTCCATTCCCCTTTTGGTTTGAACAAGTATGACCCCATTGGAGCCACGCGACCCGTAGATTGCGACCGCAGACGCATCTTTCAATACGGTAAGATTCTCTATATTATTGGGATCCAGATCTGTTAGAGATCCACTATAAGGAATACCATCTAAAACAATTAAAGGCGAATTACTCGCTGATAGGGAATTTTCTCCGCGGATGAGCAGCGTTTGGTCTTGCCCTGGAGCAGCATTTGTTGTAGTAATACTAAATCCGGCAACCTGCCCCACCAGTCGGTCCATTAAATTGTTGGTCGAAACCATCTCCAGCTGTTCTTTGCCAACCACCGATAAACCACCCGTCACATCCTTTTTCTTCATACTACCGTAGCCAACCACTACCACTTCGTTGAGCTGTTGCTCTCCTGCCATGCTAATATTCATCACGCCGGATGGATTTACTGCCAACTCCTGACTAATATAGCCTACATAAGAAAATACCAGAGAGGAAGATGGAGAAGCCTGCAACATATATTGTCCGTTCGCATCGGTTATCGTACCTGTACGCTGATCTTTTACACGAACGGAAACACCTATCAGTGCTTCTCCTTGCTCATCAATAACTTTTCCAGTAACTCTAATAAGCTGTTGCTGCGAATAAATGGGTGTGATAGATAGTAAGAGGAGGGCAAGCACCATCCAATAGCCCCTCAGCCTTATGTGATTTTTTTTTATCATATAAATTTAGATTTAGATAAGGTTAACGTTAAAAAAAATTTAATCCTACCATCCTATTGTAGTTAGGCTTGGAAGACAGTCCGTTTTAATTTGGATATCGTTTTTATTTTCTATAGGCAATTGTATTTAAAGGTTACTTTTCTTTTACTACCGATGCTTATTGTAGGTCCGAAGATTTTAATTGGTCTTGCTCTTGGTCTGCAAAACTAGGCGAACAATACGATGAGGACGGTATTGATTTGTACAGAAATGGTTCTATTTTGTACAGAGAGAGAATTTTCAGGGAGTATCCTGAGTTAAATGGTTGAGTGGAGAATTATTCATTCGTGTCCACTTAAAAGGTATTCCCCGAAAGAATCGGGACGGGCATGAGTTCGCTACGCTCCGTTACTCAATTAGCCAATTTGTTAATTGATCAAAGTGAACTTACAACTAGGAACACGCAACTCACAACTAATAACCAACAACGAGTAACTAGTAACTAACAACCAAACCTACTTTTTCCGAAATTCTGTAGGCGTTAGCTCAAATTGCTTTTTAAAGCAGATACTGAAATGCTTAGGATTACTAAATCCGATTAGGTAGGAAATTTCCGATATGGTCAGATCCGATTCTGCTAATAATTGCGCACCTCGTTTTAGCCGGATATCCATAATAAATTCTTTGATCGACATCCCGAGTATGTCGTTAATCTTTTGATATAAGAGCGTGCGCCCAATCCCCATATCAGACACAAAAGATTCCACGTTATAATCAATATTGTCCATATTTCTTTCGATGTGTTCCATTGCTCTTCTCAACAAATCCTCATCGGTAGAAGAAATCGTAATTTTAGCAGGTTCGGCAATGTATTTTTTACTGTACGATTTTTTCAGCTCATCTTGATTTTTTATTAGATTTTCTATTTGTTTGAGTAGAAAATCCATATCAAAGGGTTTATCGATAAACACATTCGCTCCACTTTCCAGTGCTTTGATCTTATTTTCCGTATACCTCCCCAATCCCGAAAGCACCAGGATTGGAATATGACTCGTCTTGATATTGGATCGTAGTTTTCGACAGACATCAAACCCATCGGCCTGGGGCATCATTAAATCAGTAATCACCATTTGTGGAAAGATCTTTTCTGCCTTCGCGATTCCCTCATTTCCATTGCAGGCCGCATATACGTTATAATACTCCGATAATCGTTGTTCTATATAAGACCTCAGGCTCGGATCATCTTCGATAAGAACAATGCTGGAAGCTTTACGTCTTTGCTTGTCGCCGAAATGCATTTCTTCCGATTCAGCCAACATATTGTCTATCTCCGCTATTGTATATTCGTAAGAGCTAACTGGTGTAACTGCTTTCACAACGGTTGAAACAAGAGGTAAAACTACCGTAAAAGTAACCTCCGAATTCCCTGAATATAAAGTAACTTTTCCTGCCAAATAACTAACCAATTCTTTAACAATGGCCAAGCCTAATCCCGTACTTTTTTCAAAAGCGAGCTTACCCGTGGTTAATCGGTTGAAAGATTCAAATATGACTTCTTTTTTATCATCCGGAATCGTTGTGCCTGTATTCGTGACCGCAATTGATATATAGTCGCTCCCCATATCGGTTGTTAACCCTAGCGTTGCCAGCTCCTCTTCCTTGGTTCTGCTAATTTTTACCCCTACAAATCCATTTTCAGTTGTGTATTTTATAGCATTAGAAAACAAATTCGTGCATATTTTTTCGATTACATCGTGATCGAATTTGGTATAAAAACTCTCCATTTCCGATTTGAAAGCTGTTTCGATTCCCTTCTTGTTGGCATAAAGTTCAAATAAAGAAAAAATATCCCTGATGTATTGAATCATATCGCCGAGCTGTTGAATAACCGTTATTTTTTGACTTTCTATTTCTCTGAAATGCAGTAATTGACTAATCATTCGTTGAATACGATTTACGTTCTTTTCGATAAGCTGTACATAGGCATTTACTGATCGATTTTCAGGCAAGGTTTCCTTAAGTTGTTTCAAGGGATCGACCACTAAGGTAAGTGGTGTTTTCAGATCATGTGAAATATTGGTAAAGAAGTTAATACGCGCTTGCGTCAGTTCTTTCATATTTTGTTCTTTTAATTGCTCCATCTCAAGCTGATGCTTAAATATCTTTTTATTGGTAAAATACCTCAAGATAAAATAGAGGATAAACAATAAGAGCGCACTATAGAACACATAAGCCCAAATAGACAAGAATGGAGAAGGTTTTATCTGGAAATACAAAGCAGCAATATCATTGCCCCACAAGCCATCGTTATTCGCTGCTTTTATTTGAAAAATGTAGGTTCCGGAAGGTAAATTAAAAAACTGTACCGATTTCTGCCCTTGCGGTAAAAGGTACCATTTATCCGAAAGGCCAAGCATTCTGTAAGCATAGTGGTTTTTTTCGGCTTGCAGATAACTGTTTGCCGAAACCCGTATTTCTATATTAGCCTGCTTATGAGAAAGTATGATTTTGTCATCCTTATTGCTCGAATAAGACAGAGTGGAGATGTCTCGTTTTAGTATGGCATTTTTATCTCCGGGGACTATTTTTTGATTATTGATGAGTAACTCCGCAAAAAAGACTTTCGGTTTTTGATTGTTTTTTTTGATCTTACTGGGTGTGAACATAATGAATCCATTGGTTCCACCAAACAGCATTTCGCCTTTTGAGGTTTTAAAACAGGATCGCGTATAAAACGTACCGCAAAGACTCGTAATGTCGAGCGGAAATTTGTTGATGCGTTGACTTTCCTGCTCGTAATAATATAAACCATCATTGGTACTGAACCAAACATTTTTTGTATAGGTATCTTCCAATATTCCGAAAACAGTTTTTCCCAATAAACCCTCTTTTTCGCCAAGATTAACATAGGCTCCATCTTTACTCAATCGGTTAACACCTCCGCCTCGTGTTCCCAACCAAATAGTTGAATCAGCTGCCATATAATAGGAACAAAGGTTATTCGCCGCATAAGGAACGTCTGCTATATAATCATGTTTTATGATGCGTCGAGTATGTACGTTCATCCTATACAATCCAGTGTGGGTTATTAGCCATAGATAGTCCCCCTTATCACGAAATAGCGTTTCAATCCGCATGCTAATAATCTTCCCCTTTGCATCAATCGGCGAAACTATTTCCGTTTTTCCACTCCTTATATTCTTATATAGCAATTTCGCATCAGGATCTGTCATCCAAATACCCGAGTCGCCTTCCATTTCGAAGTCGTAGACGTTAAGGGTATGTATACTTTTTGGATCATTAGCCGGCAATTCAACAAAACGTTGCTGTGTGTTGTCGAATCGCGCCACGCCTCCATTAAAGGCTGAGGTCTGCAAAACTTTATTACTTTTGGTATAGTGTAAACTTTTTATCATGTTGGACCGTATACCACTTTTATTTTCCTGCGTGTAATACGAAAAATGATCCGTCTTTCTGTTCCAATAATTTACCCCGCCCCCTTCAGTACCAATCCATAAATTCCCCTGATCATCTTCCTCAAAGCAACTAACGATCGGATGGTTTAAGCCCCCCGGGGTAGGTTTGAAATAGTTTACATCATTATCAAAAAAAGTCATATACGCCAGTTTCCCGCCATACATACCTATCCATACCCCGCCATCAGGGTCGGGATAAATCGACCATACAGAATTACTGGGCAGCGAATAAGGGTAATGAAGATTAGATCGAAGCAAACGCGTTTTGTTATCCAATGGATCCACAAGGAAGAGACCGGATTGCGTCGCTACCCATATCATGTTTTCAGCATCAACATAGAGACCTTTTGCCGTAGCAGACTTTCTGTCTCCGAAAGAAAGGGCATTGTGCATAACGATGTGCCCTTCCTGATCACATTCAAATAATCCGTTGCTTTGTGTGAGTATATACCTTGATTGCTGATGCTCGATCAAATCCTTTATTACATAATCCTCGTTTCCGAGATCAGTAAATAAATGGTATTGCTTGGTTTCTTTATTTACGCGATATACTTTTCCTTTTGAAGCAACATAGAGCTGCTTCTTAGTACTTATTAAGGCAGATATAGGGAGCTTTGATAAAAGCGGATAATCATTTACTACTGATAAATGATCGGGATCAAATGATTCGATTTTATTATTTCTGACCAACCAAATAGCCCCATCTTTATCTACCGTCATTGTACCGATATTTCCTTCCAAAATTCGTTCAAACTTTTGGGTTTGATAATCGAAACGCAGTAGTCCGTGATTCGTAGCAACATATAATCTTTTGGCCTTATCTGTAATCACTTGCCCGTAGGTCCAGTATGAGCTCGGTGAATAGCTTGTCACTAGGTCATTCATCTGTATAAATGAATTACCATTATAGACAAAAACGGCATCATATCCGCTAAACCATATTCTACCGATGCTGTCTTTTGTAATGCTATGTATACCGCCATAATAAGCGGTTTCCGGCATAGAATGAAATCGGTAATCCGAAATATTGATGGCAAAACTTAGCCACGGGAGTAAAATAAAGAGTAGAACTATAAATGGAGATTTCATTAATGAAAAAATTAGGTTTATTTTAGCGAATGCAGTGAATACGCAAAGCAAAGATATAAATATCGGTGTAAAACATTTAATCTCTTACAATGATGTATCCAGTTAGACTACTTTTATTCACATTCTATTTCTGTATCCCTCCGTACGCTTTTGGGCAGGTGAAACAGAATAAAAAGCCAAATATTTTGCTAATAATTGCGGACGATCTTTCCAAGACATTACCCCTTTATGGCGACAGCACCATTACCACGCCTGGTATGGATGGTGTAGCCAAAAACGGAGTAGTATTTGACCATGCGTACTGTTCGGCCGCATCATGTACTCCCTCAAGGGCAAGCATTTTAACCGGCAAGTACCCTCACCAACTGGCGGAAGGGGGTAACCTACATGGCACTTTACCTCTGGTATACGAAAATTACACCTATATTTTAGCTAAAAATGGGTATCGCGTGGGTTTGCAGGGAAAGGGATGGGGACCCGGGAATTTTACTGCAGGGGGCTATAAAAATAATCCTGCTGGACAATCCTATCCAAGTTTTGAAAATTTTCTGCAAAATCAGCCTGAAGATACTCCTTTCTGTTTCTGGATTGGCAGCAACGACCCACATAGGCCTTATAAGCCCTTGCTCAAAGATAGTCTAGGTATTGATTCGCTGAAAGTAAAGGTGCCTGTTTGGCTGCCGAATGATGCGCTAGTGCATCATGATCTGCTGGACTACTACGCTGAATCAAAGCGTTTTGACCAAACAGTTGAAAGGGCGATAGCGCTACTCAAGAAAAAAGGAATTTATGACCAAACACTGATTATCATCACCAGTGATCATGGGATGCCTTTTCCGCGCGTCAAAGCAAATGCCTACGATATGAGCACCAGTGTTCCGCTTATAATACGATGGGATGAACATTTCATGAAGGGAAAACGGATCAAAGAACTGGTCAGTCTAGTAGATCTGGCCCCAACGTTTCTCTCGGCAGCCGGTATAGATGTGCCCAAGTCAATGGTTGGAAAATCTTTATTGGGACTGCTTACATCTGGTAAAAGTAACCACGAGCGTACAGAAGTTTTTACCGAGCGGGAAAGGCACGCTTATGTTCGAGCGGGCAACCTGAGCTATCCGATGCGGGCAATCAGAACCAACCGTTTCTTGTACATCAATAACCTACGCCCCGAACGTTGGCCGGCAGGAGATCCAGAGAACCCCGAGACGAACAGGTTCTTTGGAGATATTGACAATGGACCAACGAAGCAACTTTTGCTGGAACATCAAAACGATCCAAATTATAGAAATTTCTGGTTGTGGAGTTTGGACAAACGGCCTGCCGAAGAACTATATGATCTGGAAACCGATCCGAACCAGTTGAAAAATCTGGCAAATGACCCCTCCTACAATAAGGTTCGGCGTGAATTGGCAACGCGTCTAATTAAATGGAGGAGCAGCACAAACGACCCTGTGACTGAAACCGCAGAACCTTTTGATAGCTATCCTTACTATGGAGGAAAAATTAAAGGTTTGAAATAAAAACGATTAAAATTTTACTATAATAAATAAGAAGGTGACATTAATATCAACTATATATGAACAGCTCGTCGAAATACCTAGTGGCTTAATTGATTTACGAGACGATAGAAAAGGTCACAAATGGCGTGTTGAGATTAAAGCTTTTCTACTAGGAAAATTTCAGGTTACTCAAAAGTTGTCTAACTAGGCTAGGCCCATCGCAGCAGCAGATTTAAATTTTCGGGAACAAAACAGGGTGTTGTCTGGTTATCAATTAAAGTGTTACGATTAGACGTAAACTCTTTTAAGTAATTCTTTAAAAATTTAAAACAATGACACAATTTAAAAATCCTCATACAAAATACCCTGTTCCCCCCTTTCCAAAACAAGAACAAAAAGTTCCAGGTACGGAGGTCGAAATGAAACCTAAAGCCGATCATGGCGAGGAAACTTATACCGGCACAGAAAAGTTAAAGGGTGCAAAAGCTATTATTACCGGTGCTGATTCTGGTATCGGACGTGCTATCGCAATTGCCTACGCCCGGGAAGGAGCCGATGTGGTCATCAATTACGGTTATGATATAGAAGATGAAGATGCTGAAGAAACCGTTCATTGGATTGAAAAGGAAGGCTGTAAAGCCATCCTTTCAAAAGGCGATCTGAGAAACGAAAATTATTGTAATGAGTTAATAGATATGGCGATCAAGGAATTCGGAACCATCGATATACTGGTCAATAATGCGGCATATCAGATGGCTCATAAGTCGCTCGAAGAGATTACCTCTAAAGAATGGGATCGTACTTTTGAGACCAATATCAGAAGCATGTTTTATTTGAGTAAAGCCGTGGTACCTTACATGAAACCGGGAAGCTCTATCATTAATACGGCTTCGGTTGTTTCCTACAACCCCAATGCGGTATTATTAGATTACGCAGCAACGAAAGGAGCGATCCAAAACTTTACAGCTAACCTAGCACAAGTATTGATGGATCAGGATAAGGGTATACGGGTCAATGCCGTTGCGCCCGGTCCGGTCTGGACGCCCTTAATTCCATCGACGATGCCCGAACCGGAAAACTTCGGAAAAGACAGCCCGATAAAACGTCCGGCACAGCCTGCTGAGATAGCACCCGCCTATGTCTTCCTAGCGTCGGAAGATAGCAGCTATATTGCGGGGGCAACGATTGCCATAACCGGCGGAAAAGTAGCTTTCTAAGCTTAGTGCTAAACATATTTCGCACACTACGTAAACACCTCATCCATAAGTTTTATGTTATTCAAAGGGATCGATTGGCATAGGAAGTCCTATGTAAGCATGCGTTATAAGGTTTCTCTTATTTCATTTTAATGAAAAACACTTATTGTTGTGAAGTTATTGACAAAATATAAAAACACAATATTAGAGAATGCTTACGAATACAAGGATACCGATTGGATATATTTTTAAAAAAATTCGCCTACAGATAGTGTACGTTATTATCATCGGGCTGATCGTGAAATCTATCACTATTTATTTTATAGATTTGATTCCCCAAATGCCTATAGCCATACCCGCTTTCATTGGAACAGCTATTTCGGTCTTACTATCTTTTAATTTGAATCAATCGTACGATCGCTGGTGGGAAGCTCGAAAAATATGGGGTGCTATCGTGAATGACAGCAGGAGCTTAGTTCTTCAATTACAATCTTTTGTAAGCAAAGAAAAACAAACCACCATTAGGCAGATAGCGCTTAGACATGTTGCCTGGTGTTACAGTTTGGGCCAAAATCTACGGGGATTAGATCCGAAAGAAAATATAGAAGACCTGATCAATACGGAAGATATGCTTGAAATGGACGCCCATAGCAACAAGCCTCTGGCGCTGTTGCAAATGAACGCATTGCAAATTGCAGATCTGAAGAAAGATGGACATTTAAGCGAATTTTACCACGTTCAGTTGAATACTACTTTGGTCAAGTTCTCGGATACTATGGGGATGGCCGAACGTATAAAGAATACGGTATTTCCAGTTACTTATCGGTTGTTTCTTCATTTCATGATTTACGTATTTGTCGTCACTTTATCCATCTCATTGGGAGAAATCGACAGTATATATGAAATTCCTTTACTAGTGGTTATTTCAGGATGTTTTTTATTGCTCGAAAGAACGGCCGCCCATCTGCAAGATCCTTTCGACAATCGTCCGACCGATACACCGGTTACCGCTATTGCGAGAACCATCCATATTAATACATGCAACCTTCTTAATGAAAGCAAGGTGCCTGCTCCTTTAGCTCCCAAATCGTTCTATGTGCTTTGATTGAATCCTTTGGTGGTAAAAGCAGTTTAATTTTCATCTGTTTATTTTTGTTTTTTTAATAGTCAGATGGAGCTTACCATGATTAAATAATCATTAAACACGCAGGGGAATGATTATTTAATCAGGACGGTTCATTAGTTGATTTTATACCTTCTTCTTCATAAGAAACAAAAGGATCAAATTGCCTGCTGCAATAAGCAACCCCTAAAGCGAAAATAATATGGGCTAATAATAGATGACCGGCAAAACGCATAAATGGAATGTGCGGAGGATTTGGATGAACACGAAAAAGGATTTTCCAAATCATAACGCCTGTGATGCCTCCAATAACTCCCGTGACCAAGCCTTGTTTAGTAGCAGGAATCGTGTTCGTTTTCTTCCAGCATTGCTGGAACACCATCGTCATGACCACACCCATGGCATAATGCATAGCCCAACCACTCATTCTAGGGAGCTTGTCTTTATGTGTATGAAACGCTCTTTTTACTATTTGAGCTAATACTTTGGGTTCTTTGAAGTTTTCACCTTTGGCATGCGAAACAACATAGCTAAAAATGGACATTAATGTTGTGCCGCTTATTGCTGGAATAATGACGGTCTTTGTAATCATACGTCGGATTTTTTATGGTTAATTGCTATTGCCCACGTTTATTTATCAAGCCATTTGCAATTCTCAAATGGTTTCTGATAATCGGAATATTTTTATTGGCGAAGGCTTGAAGCTGCACATCTTTACCATGTGCCCCTGTCTGGTCGAATAAAGCGAGCGCTGTATTATGGTCGTTTATCATCATCTGTAGAAATGTACGGTCGAAATCCGATGACGAAACAGCTTTCAAGCTGTCTATTTTTTGTTGATGGATATCGTCTAGTTTTTCTGGAAAATGAATATCACGCTGCGCGACAACATCTTTTAAATCTTTAGCTAATTGTTGGTGATGGGTTACCAGCAAGCTTCCGAAGTTTTGTATGGCTGTGTCCTTAGACATTTCTTTAGCCAACTTTCCAGTTGCTATTTCCACCATGCCTGACAAGGCAATAGCTTTTACAAAATTTTGATCTTCTATGGATAATTTCGCTGAATCAGCTTCCCTTTTCTGTTGGAGAGAGTCTTCACTACTTAAAGGCTCCCCACTATTTTCATTTCGTTGTTGTTGATTACAAGCGATCATTATAAGGAGGACGGCGGCGACGAGCAAATTTTTCATTTTCTTTCTATTTTATAGTTAACATTTATAGGAAGCGAGATGTTTTCATTTCTTTAAATGACTAACCGATATCATGCCTAAAGAATCATCGGCCGCACACAAAACAAAAATAAAGGAATTAACACTTTAGAAACACCTAATTAATCTAGCTCTATTAGCTTTGCAATGTTAATACGTCTTCTCACAATTAGGTTTATAATTAGTTAGCATGACGCTCCGTTACTCCCCGTTTCGGAGCGTTCTTATATAAGGACCAAAAACTTGTATACCATAACCGGCACAACATTGATCAATAGTTTTTAATACCGTTCCTATCACCATAATTTCTCCCTTTTTCACAGTTCTCAAATTTCTATTATACAATCAATTGAATGCAAAATCTGCAATTTAGGATCAACCGTATATACCATTAATGTTTGGACGTGATTTAGGCATAAAAAACAATTAAAACACAGTATTATGGAAAGAACAGCAATTAATGTAGGTTTAGTCGCCTTATTTTGTGCGATAACGACTTTCGCTTTCTCATTTGCGGATAGTAGGTCAACAAAAAATAAAGTGGTCCGACATCGTGTTGTTATAGCTCGAAAGACATTCAACAACATTGAATTCGGTTTTGATAAGACCGTGATCTCTAAAAACTTTGAATCGGAGCTAGAAGAATTGGTTGCCGCAGTAAAAGAAGACGATTATATCATTAAACTCAGCGGGCATGCAGATTCAATAGGAGAATATGTTTACAACTGGAAGTTATCCAAATCACGCGCAGACAAGGTTAAAGATTTTCTGGTTAACAATGGTATCAATGCTTCCAAAATAGCTGCTACAGAATTTGGAGATACCAAGCCAATTGCCACAAACGCTACCGTGGAAGGCAGACAAAAAAACCGTCGGGTAGAGATAGAGATTATTGATTAAAAATCGTATCTAATTGTTTATCTTCATGGTTCAAGGATAGGTTCTTTTTAATATATACGTATCTTTCGGCCATCAAGCAATGGTTTCGGGATGGTACAGAGATTCCTCTTTCCATCCCAATTACCAGAGCAGGTTATGAGGGTCAAACCTGTTATTTGCTACGTTCATCTGCTAAAACAGCGGCTAGCTCTTTCACAACTTCCGGATGTTTTGCAGCCACATTATTCTTTTCGCCTATGTCTTTCGACAGGTCATATAACTGCGGGTTCGGTGCGTTTCCCAGTTCGGTATCTGTTAACTTAGCGTAAGCCCGTCCATTGCTGGGCTCAATATACTTCCAGTTACCCTTAATAACTCCCAAGCTCCCAGCATGTTCAATTAAGTGACTTCTACCTTGTTTATCTTTTCCAAGAAAAGTGCCCCACAATGCTTGGCTATCAAAGGCTTCTCCTTTTGGTATCGGCTGTCCCAGCATATTTGAAATAGATGCAAGTAAATCGATTTGACAGATAAGCGCATCTGAAGTCGTACCCTTAGCAACGCCTGCCCCACTGACGATAAATGGCACACGAGTTCCCCCTTCGAAAATACTGTACTTCCCCCCTCTCAAAGATCCAGCTGGCATATGTCCGTTCCGTTGGGTAACGGCCCCATCTTGATAGCCATCATCCAATACCGGTCCATTGTCGCTGGAAAAAATAATAATAGTATTATCTGCTAAACCCAGTGCCTCCACTTGATCGATGATCTGCCCAACGGTCCAATCCAATTGCAAAATGGCATCCCCTCGATAACCTAAACCGCTTTTTCCTTTAAATATTGTAGCGGGCATGCGAGGAACATGCGGTTCCGTAAGTGCAAAATAAAGGAAGAAAGGATTTTCCTTGTTCTTTTTAATATAATCCTGGGCAACCGACAGAAATGTGGTGGAAACCTCTTCGTCTACCCATCTCGTACGATAGCCGCCACTCATATAACCGATACGGCCGATACCGTTTACGATGGTTTGGTTATGTCCGTGTTCGGGCGATGATTGCATCTTCAGTAATTCGGGGTGTTCTTTTCCTGTAGGATCATTGCCGACTATGTGCTGGTAATCTACTTCTATGGGGTCACCTTCTTCAAGCCCAAGCACTCGATGATTTTCCATAAATACCGTAGGTACACGATCGGCAGTAGCCGGAAATATAAACGAATAATCGAACCCGACCTCATTGGGCCCAGGCTTTACATCCTTATTCCAATCTTTTTTCACCTGCGTACCTAAGCCTAAATGCCATTTGCCTACAACCGCAGTATGGTAACCAGCCTGTTTAAAAACTTTGGGCAAGCTAATCCGATCGGTAGGGATAATGAGTTTAGCATCTCCGGGAAGCACTCCCGTACCTTGCTGCCGCCAGGGATATATACCAGTCATCAAACCATATCGCGACGGGGTACAGGTAGCAGAGGTGGTGTGCGCGTTAGTAAAACGTATGCCACTGGCAGCCAGTCGATCTAGATTAGGCGTCTGTAATTTGCCAGCGCCATAAGCACTAACGTCCCCATAACCCAAATCATCTGCATATATATAAATAATATTTGGTTTGGAAGTATTTTGCTGTGCATGTCCGGTTACCGGAGCTAGCAGCAAAAAGCTTATTGAAGCTATTTTCAACCATGGTTTTAATGTATCTGATGTGTTCATATAGTTTAAACTCTTTAGGTATATATAAACTGGCAGTCTAGACAGACCTTCAACAAAATTAAGTTACAAACCTAAGAAAATAGAATGAACTTAATAGTCAACGGCAAACGCAACCGATTGCTCAAAAAATAATCAACCATGGATAATACAGCATAACCCAGTTTTGAGTAGACTAACGACTTAATAAAAATTTTCTTTTTATATGACCACATCAAATATGATACAAAGCTATAAACCGTTTAGTATTTGTAAATTTTGTTGATTATATTTAATAAAAGCATAATATTAAAACCTTTTTGTTAGCATTAGCTTAACAATCATCGGTTTAATTAGACACTATTTCATCGTTGTATTCAACAAATACCGAACTCATCTATAAAGTCAGTACAGTCAGATCACCATTGTTTCGCCAAACGTACCAAGGATACAAAAATTTAACACCTTAATAGTTCATTTTATATAAACTTTGTTTATTTTTGTTGAACGAATTCATCGATACGGGTTATATGTCGTTCGTTTTGGATTCAGAAGTTTGTGATTTATTTCAATAATAGCATGTCTAACAGGATAAAAATGGTCGTTTTTGATATGGCCGGAACCACCGTAAACGAAGATAATATTGTTTATAAAACCGTACGTAGCGCAATTAACGAAGCTGGGTTTAATTTAAACTTGGAACAAGTATTGGCAGAAGGAGCTGGCAAAGAAAAGCGGCAAGCCATCCGATCCATTCTGGCTGTTTATGCCAATATATACGATGAAGAATTGATCAATTCCATTTTCGAAAATTTTAAGCAACAACTAAAGGTAGCTTATGATCGAGAAGAGCTCTTACCCCAAAACAATGCAGAGAACCTTTTCCAGGCCTTAAAAGACAAAAACGTATTTGTTGTTCTGAATACAGGTTATGATAGAGCCACGGCTGAGTCCATCATTCACAAGTTGGGTTGGAAAGAGGGGGTGCAAATTGACGCCTTGGTAACGGCCAGTGATGTTTCTAAAAATCGGCCTGATCCAGATATGATCCATTCTGCTATGAAACGTTTCCATATTTCGGATAGCCGTGAGGTAGCCAAGGTAGGTGATTCCACCATCGACATCGAAGAAGGTAAAAACGCAGGTTGTGGTTTGAGCATTGGTATTACGACAGGCGCACATACGGCGGATCAACTGCAATCGGCTCATCCGGATAAAATCATCCATGATTTAACAGAATTATTGCCCTTGTTAGACTAATATAATTTGTCTGTTTTTCTTATACTTTCAAAGAGGGCTAAAGTATGCACTCTTTATTTTTTTGCGCTTTAACACCTATTGTTCCACTTCAACTGAGCTTGCCTCCACAGGCTCTTTTGCCGATATATTCGCACCTGTTTCTTTCGTGGCCCAAGCGTACATCATGGTAATGGCCTTCGACAAGGTGCCTGCTGATCCCTTAAAACTTCCCGAACCACTCGGCACATTGCCCTGACCGTACCATTCGAAGAAACCTTTATTTTTAATCACACGATCGATCATTGGACGGATTTCGCTATAGGCTTCAGTCGTGAAGTTGTTTAACACAAGTTGTTGAATCATACGGCCACCAAACCAGGTCCAATCACCACCGTTTTGATACATATATGGATTTGACATATTACCATGAAAAAATCCCTTTGGGTAAGTCGGATATAATGTTAAACCAATGCTGGGCATACCCGATAGTTTTGCATTTTCGAGCATTTGTTTATTGACAATCGTTATCTCCTCATTCGACAAGAGCCCTGCCTCTATGGCTATTGCTGTTCCACCATGATAGTGAATTTTATTTTCATCAAAATCTTCAGGGATGGGGGATCCATTGGGATACACATGGGGTATAAATTTCTCATTTTTAGCATCCCACAGATGTTTTCTTACGTTCGCTTTTATCTCATCACGCAATACACACCATCTTCTGACATCTTCTTGGTTTTCAGTCATATCAATTAGATAATTTAAAGAAATGATCAACATGGCGTTGTCGTAAACATCAATGGCTTCGTGCGACAGCTCATTCCAATCACAACCAAAATCATCATAGGGCTGGACATCTCCCCAGTCGGCCGTCATAGCACCATAGAGCAACCCATATTTTTTATTGTAACGTTCCCGCAGCAGATACCTAATCATTTGTTCCATTCTGGCGAGCACCGTTACCCCAGCCACTTCTTCCTTTAACAAATCGCGATCGCTTGTCTTTTTTACATATTTACCAACCAACTGAATAAGCGACGTTTCTTGGTCGGTTTCTACTGTATTTTTAAACCCAACATGATTTGGAGCTGCATCCGAATAGTAAGGTGTGTCGTCATGCCAGGTAAAGTCCTTTTTCAATACATAGCCATCTACCATCTCATCGTTTTTCTGTTGTAACGCAAAAAACAACAGAATGGCGCCCCGCACTTCTTCTTTTGGCACTTCCTCTAAAGCAGTTTCAATAAAGGTATTCATATCACGTGCCCAAATTTGAGAATAACCACTCCCAGCGTTAAAACCTTCACGTATTAAGCTCCTAGCCATGCGATCTACTGTACGAAGGGAAGTATCGGCTAAAATAGTCTGCGCCAGCCCTTGCTTTTCCGGCTTCTTTTCTGACCCGCAGGAACACACCAATATGGTATTGAACATCAGGAGGTAAAATAGTTTTATTTTCATTTGTTTAATTTGGCTAAAAATAATCGGCTACCAAATGTACCAATAAATGTATATACATAGAAAGATAATATGAATTTTATAGGGCCTAAAAAAAGTAACAATTACATTAACACAAGTTAATTTATCATAATAAATTGATTTACAACATAATATCAATAAATTTATCACTCAATATGAATATCTATTCAACAAGACATGTATATACATAGAAAACATCACAGCAATAATATATTAGTATTTTTGGTTTAATTCCACAATGATGATAATTTGCATGCATTGCGAAAATGCCGTCCATTAGAAAGCCGATTACGATCGCATCTAAAAGTTCGGTTTGCAAAATTCACCCAACGTTCCTAATTTAGTTAACCTAAAATTCGCTATTTAAAACAACATGAATGAACAATATGGACAAACAGAAAAATTAGATTTTTTTAATTCATTAGATGCTTGTTGTCAACAGATAGCCTTGAAAGTTGGAAAAGAGGATATTTCAGTTTGGAAAAATAGCGATTACATCAAGTTGGGTGCTTTACTTTATCGCGAAACAAAAATAACAATTAGCGAAAATACATTGAAACGTATTTTTGGAAAACTAAAAACATCTACTCGTTATTATCCACAAAAAGCCACACGGGATGCCCTAGCTCAGTTCATTGGTCATCGGGACTGGTATGAGTTTGAATTGTTGCAAAACAGCCAACTTGCACCTCCAAACACAAATCAACACAAAAAAAAACAGCACCTTACTCAGCCAAACAGCAAGAAAAAAAACAGGCTGGCATTTTACATCATAACTGGTGTCGCTGTGGTTAGTGCTATCACCTTTTTCGTTTTTTTCAAGAACCAGAACGAACTTGTTGGTGTACAATTGCTCTGTTTAAATCCGGAAGGAAAAACCCCACACTCCGCTATTTTTAAGTTGCAATCAGAGGATATCCTTGAAGCTGATCACCCTAATTTCTCAATAAGTTTTGATGATGGACGCTCCAAACGGACCTCTTTTAAAGACAGTCTCCTGAATCATTATTATGATAATCCGGGCAGGTATTTTCCTGTATTATATCACCACGATAGACCTATCGATACCGCTATCGTTTATTTAAGAAGCAAAGGTTGGTCGGCTATTGCCTCCATGCAAGCTGATACGACAAGGGTATATCCAATTCTAAACAACAAGGTATTAGATCCTAATAGTCCAATGTTTTCCTTAATGGATGTTTACCGCGCCGGTGTTGACACGACAAAAACATTTTTTCTTGAATACGCCAATATCAAACCAAGCACCATCAAAGCCGACAATTTAGAATTCCATACCTATGTTGAAACCTCTGGTAATAGACCAGGTGTTCGCTGCTCTCAAGTGGACATTGTGATTTACGGCGAATATGGCTATCATTACTTCATAATTACTAAACCTGAATGTGTTGCTTGGTCGCGTTGCAAATTTTCCGATAATATTAGAGAAGGAGGTAAAGATGACTTACGGCAATTAGGACATGACCTCAGTAAAGGAGGATCCCTTAAATTACGAATATTAAATAAAAATGTTCAATTATTTGTCAATGATACGCTTTCCATGAAAACCAGTTACCGTAAACCCATTGGTAACCTAATGGGTATTAAGATTATTTTTGCTGGAGTGGGGCATTTTAGCGATCTCGATGTCATGGACTTGAAGACAAAGCAGCATTACTTAAGTGATAAAATAAACTTAATTTACAATTGATAAACAAATAAAAAAATAATCGTACAAAAACTGACAGTATTATATATTTGTAAACAAAATACATTAAATGTTTAGTATTACCTCACCAGTATACAATACCAGAAGTCATGATAAAAAAAGCGATTATTTACTTCGTACTAATATGTGCAACAACTATCAGTTATGGACAGCCAAAGACGCCCACACGCGTAATTTTAATAGGTCTGGATGGTTTTAGTGTTGCTGGATTTAAACAAGCAAAACACCCAAATCTCGATAAGCTTTTAAGAGAAGGTGTCGTATCCCTCAACACGCGGACGGTGATGCCGTCGGTAACGATGCCCAATTGGACCAGTCACCTAACTGGAAGTGGCCCTGAGCAACATGGTGTGAACAACAATGCATGGACACTTAGCAAACATGCCTTACCTCCTATTGCAACCGATCAGGACGGTTATTATCCTTCCATTTTCAAGGTGGTAAAAAAAGAGATACCTACCGTTAAAACGGCCTTCTTTTATAATTGGAAAGAACTCATCAACCCTTTTAACAAACGCTATTTGGATGAGGTGTATTTTGAAGAAAATGATGCCTACCAACAGAGCTACGCTAAAGCGATTGATTTTATCAAAAATAATCGTGACAAGCCAACTTTAACCTTTCTTTATTCGGTGCATATAGATCATGCAGGCCATAGTCATGGATGGTTGTCTACACCCTATCTCAATGCCATTGAAGAAGTAGATGTTGCCATAGGGCGTTTAATTGCGCAATTGAAAGAAGCGGACCTGTTTACCGGAACGCATTTTATTTTCTTTACAGATCATGGGGGTATCGGAACGGGGCATGGTGGTTTTACGCTTGATGAGATGGAAGTTCCATGGAGCGTTGTAGGGCCGGAGATTAAAAAGACGCCGTCGCTAAAAGCGCCAAACAACAATACCAATACAGCCCTTATTATCGCTCGTATCTTTGGTTGTAAGGATCTACCTGAAGCCTGGACCGGTAAAGTGCCGAGGGGGATATTCGCCCGCGACTAATGATAATGAACTAGATTATACGCTAATATTATAAACATTATTTTTACTTTTATAAAATAATGTCTTCTATGATCAAAGCATTGCTGGCAAGTATATTCTTGCTATCGGCCTATTTAGCCAACGCAACTACTCTAAAGCTACGAGCTGATTCGCTTCAGGATACAGTAAGGCATGATTTTGTTAGCAAAATGAAACGCTTTTCAGAGCAATCGGCTATCAAAAGTTCCCAGGAGCTAGCAGCAGATCGATTAGCCCTTCGGCAGAACGAAGTGATCGAAAGCGTAAAAAAGGCAACGCAAAAAGCGAAGAATTACCTAAAAAGAGGCATTGATACCCTAGCTATTCAGCAAGAGCTTCGCCAGTTAAGCACTTGGCATCAATTAGCGGGCGATGGTATCTTCACCAATCAAGGCAACACCCACACCAATCGGAATTTAACAACTTCATACAATATTTTGACGGTGTTAGCCAATTCCGTGGCCAGTAGGAAAAGTCACGTAGACCGCTATCAAACAGATTTAAGCAACTTCCGATTACAGATCGACTCGCTGTCCAATGATTCGGCTCTTTTTAAGTTTCCAAGTGATTCCGTAGAACTCACCAAATACCTACAGAAAATTGTTGTACTTGCCTATGAAGTAAGTCCGGTTGACAGTGCGCTTAAAGTTGCCATCAATAATGTACAAGTATTACAAAATCAAATTAATTTAGAGGCTTTTAAATTAGCGTCGAACCAGGAGGAAATCAACGTCTTTCAACAAGAAGTTTCCGACAAGCTGTTTCAGCGGGAGTTTGTTAATATTTGGGAACAAACTGACTTTTCTCGTCCTTTCCGTGAAATTCTTTCTTTTTCAGAAATAAAAAGTTGGCTCGTACTCCGCTTCTACGTACAGAGTCATCCCGGTAAAGTTTTTATATTCATTTCCATGGTCGGAATTTGTCTCTTTTATATCCGTTCACTCCGGAAGCTCTATCTAACAAATCAATCATTAGCTGGTAATACTAATAGCCAACTCATTCTACGCTATCCGCTGCTTTCTGCACTGATCATTATAAGTTGTGTTTTTCAATTTATCTTTCCTTCTCCACCCTTTATTTTTAGCGCCATTTTATGGATTTGTGCCGCCCTATCACTGTCTTTTATTTTTCAGACTTTTATTAGCACCTATTGGATGCGGGTTTGGCTATTTATACTCATTTTGTTCACCCTTGCTTGTTTAAATAACCTCATATTACAAGCTTCTAGGCCTGAACGATGGATCATGCTCTGTTTAGCGACCGTGGGCTTTGTTTTTGGTTCATTCATCATTTTAAAAGGGCGTCATCATGAGCTGCGTGAGCGATGGATCTTATATCCCATTGGTTTTATGGCACTGTTAGCGCTAGCTTCTGTTGCTGCAAACGTATTTGGCCGGTATAATCTTTCCAAAACACTACTCATGGCTGGCTATAGCAATGTCGTGATTGCCATTTTATTTCTATGGACCGTTCGCTTGGTAAACGAGGGATTGACCTTGGCAGCTAGCGTATATACACATCAGGAAAAAAAACTTTTTTTTCTCAATTACAATCGGATAGGTAAAAAAGCGCCTACCTTCTTTTATGCCTTCTTGATTATCGGTTGGTTTATTTTATTCGGAAAACATTTCTACGCGTTTCGTCAAATATCTGATCCTTTCAAGGACTTCTTAAGTGAAGACCGAAGCTTGGGCGACTATACTTTTACTATCAATAGTCTGCTGGTTTTTATAATAATCATGGTTCTTACCACCGTTGTATCCCGCATCGTATCTTTTTTTGCAGCCGATCAACAATGGAATGGCAGGCCGTCAGAACAGGAAAAGAAGCTAAAAATTGGCAGTTGGCTTTTGCTCATTCGGATTACTATCATCGTTTTGGGGCTGTTCCTGGCCTTCGCAGCAGTGGGCATTCCAATGGACAGGATTACGCTTATATTGGGCGCATTGGGTGTTGGTATTGGTTTTGGTTTACAAAGTCTGGTGAATAACCTGGTTAGCGGACTTGTTATTGCCTTTGAGAAGCCATTAAACGTTGGTGATTTAGTGGAAGTGGGTGGACAAGGGGGTACCGTTAAATCGATTGGTTTTCGTAGCAGCGTTATTTCAACTTCAGAAGGCGCGGATTTGGTTTTACCTAATGGCGACTTGCTGAATTCGCATGTTACAAATTGGACTTCAGGAGGTTTTAAGAAGCGGATGACCATTTCAGTGGGGATAGCCTACGGAACAGACCTCGAAAAAGTACGGAGTCTTTTGATTGATAAGTTTAGTGGAGACGACCGTATTCTTAAGTACCCCGCACCGCTTATCCATTTTCAACAGTTCAATAGCAGCTCCATCGATATCAATATCTTTTTCTGGGTAAAAAATATTAAGGAAGGATTAACCACAAAAAGTGATATGATAGTCGCTATCGATAAGCTTTTCAAAGCCAATGACATTGTCATCCCATTCCCACAACAAGACATTTACCTCCATCAAACGCAATCGGAAGAAAAAGAAAAGGGCGAAACACTTTAAGTCTCCCCTCTCGTGGCGTCCGTTTTACTTCTTCGCTTTACTGCCGAACGGCATCCGCTTTGCAATATATTTGATGGCCCCATTATAGGAATCTAAGCTACCGAGTAGCGGCCTTTTGGTTTCAGAAAATATATTTTCGCCAGACTCGTTGTATAAGATCAGCTCGACCTTGGTAGAATAAGTAGTAGTTGTATAGGAATTTTGACTGGAATATTCCGTTCCTTTTTCCTTATCATCTTTCTTCTGTCCTTTATAGGTACTAGAGCTGCTTCCTGAGGTCATCGTACCCTCATTTTTTATATCATAGGTTCCGAATACCACATATTCGACTCCTAATAACTTTGCTGCTTCCTCTGGGGACAGTGCGTCAACATCTTCCATTTTAATATTGTTTTTGGCAAGTATGGAATTTGTTGTACGTGGATCCTGCACTTGTACCGTCGCAGATTCTTTGCGAAGTGTAGACACACAGCTTGCTTGAATTTCATGTTGCATCGCTTCGGTGGTCAAAGATGCGTCATTGCTAACAATTTGAAAAGGTAATACCGCAATTTTGTTCTTTGTATCAGCATTCTCTGCAGCCGATCTCGGTGAGCTAACCGGAGCTGTTGTATTGCTATCATTAATAAGCTCTATACGGCCACTTGCAAATTCAATTTGATTAATGTCCGATTTCTTAAATTCGTATCCCAAGCTTTCTCCGCTATATTCGAATTTAATCGTACTATCATTGATAGCGACCACTTTGCCTTTCTTTTTATCACCGCTCAACATTACCACCACATCTTCCTTTTGCTGGGCTATTGAAACGAATGAGCTAGTCATGAAAAATAAGCTAAACAATAGCACGAATGGGCTAGTATAAATCGACTTCATAGTGTTTTATTAAGTGAAACGCTGATAGAATCTATTTTGTTTGTGATGATCCCAGATATTTAAAATCACGGTTTTCTTCTTCTCCCCACGCGAACATATGTTTCTTAGGCAGTCGCCAAAAAACTTGATCGCTTCAAACTATTCACAAATTTGCATAAGATAAGATGTTGTCCAACAAAAACTTATAAAACCATTAATTTACAAGTGGTTAGTCCCATATGGGCTGTTCTATTTTTGATAAATCCCGACAGATCTGTTTAGCGGGACAATGATGAGTTGTCCAAAGTTGCATAAAAAACCCTCTAATAATCTTTTTATCAGCCTGTTAAGCTGTCAATACAATTGGTCAGCCATTTGTACAAGCAACATCGCCTTCTTAACCGATTCACTCTAATATTTTTGCCTGCAACCAATTGCTTTCAGAACAGACCGTTCCGAAGTATAAACACAAATCGATAAGTCAGCAAAGGAGGATTATGAAAAAATAGTTTTTACACCCGCATCAGATACTATTGTATAATTAACTAATTATTTATAAACAACCTAAAAAATGTTAAAGAAAGAAAATGTATACAGGCACAGCTGGAAACGGCGTACACTGTTGAAATCCGTTTTAAAGCTTTTACTACTCGTCTTCATGATGCTGGATTTCGCAATTCAGCAAGTAGCTGGTCAGCAAAAAACGACCATTAGTGGCAAGATCACTAATGAGAAAAACGAATCACTTCCGGGTGTTTCCATTTCCGTAAAGCCAAGTTCCTCAACCGGTACGCAAACCGACAGTCTAGGTAGATTCTCCCTTCAAGTACCAGAAAATGCTACGCTAGTAGTAAGCTACGTTGGTTATAAAACACAGGAAATGCAGATTGGCAACCAAACCAGCCTTAATATTATGCTCACGCCGAACGATGCTGTTTTAGATGAAGTAGTGGTAGTTGGTTATGGTACGATCAACAAAAAAGATCTAACGGGTGCCGTTTCTGCTGTACAGGGTGACGATATTATCAGCCGGAAAACAACCCAAGTTTCGCAGGCCCTTCAGGGCGCTGTACCCGGCGTGATGGTTACAAGGAGTGGTAATACACCGGGATCCGGCGCTACGATCCGCGTGCGCGGTATCACTACCATTACGGAGGGCGGTATGAATCCCTTATATATTTTGGACGGCGTACCCATTGATGATATAAATGCCGTAAACCCAAATGATATTGAAAACATTTCTGTACTAAAAGATGCGGCTTCTGCATCCATTTATGGATCGAGGGCCGCATCAGGTGTTATCTTAATAACCACCAAAAGAGCAAAAGAAGGACAGGTTGGTTTGGATTACTCTTTTGAGTATGGGTTGGAACGCGCTACTAAGTATCCGGAATATGTAGGAGCCAGACGTTACATGGAAATGACCAATGAGCTGCGCTGGAATGATAACGGCAATAATAATGATCAATTTCCAACCTATGCGAAGGATGTAATTGACAATTACGATCAGTTACATGCGGAAAATCCAGATTTATACCCAAATACCGATTGGAGAGGCTTAGCACTTCGTGAATATGCGCCAAGACAAAGCCATATTCTATCGCTTTATGGTGCCAGCAAGTTTGTTCGGACCCGCGCATCGCTCGTGTATGACCATAACGAAGCTTTTTATGATAACCGCAATTACGATCGAGTTACCGCACGTATTAATAACGATTTTACTATTGGCAAGTATTTATCAGCAACAGTTGATTTAAACTATCGTAGAACAGCTGAAAAATATCCAATTTTCGATAGTAGAGATTTACGGGTCTCCGATCGAACAACACATCCTATGTATCGGATTGGTATAACACCTCCCGTCTACGCGGCTTTATGGTCAGATGGTCGTATCGCTGAAGGAAAAAGTGGAGCCAATATTTATGCATTATTGAGAGATGGAGGGTTTGAAAATCATTGGTACAATCAGGTTGGTGGTAAAATGAGTTTAGATTTTACACCCATTGAAGGCTTAAAAGTTTCGGGTATTTTCTCACCATTCTTTGACTTTGATAAATCTAAATTATTTAATCGAAAGATCCCCTATACAAGTGCAACAGACCCTAATACCATTGCGGGTTACGTAGACAATGCTAACCAGACAAAGTTACAAGAGGCACGCGACGACAGCTATCGCTATACCATTCAATTCCTGGCAAATTACAACAAGCAGTTAGGTGATCATAATTTAAGCCTCTTAGCGGGCTACGAATATTTCTACGCCTTTAATGAAACACTTGATGCTTCGAGGGGTCAATACACGGTAAGCGGCTATCCCTATCTGGATGTCGGCCCATTGGATTTACGCGATAACGGGGGCGGTGCCAATGAAAATGCCTATCGCTCCTGGTTTGGCCGTGTGAACTATAATTATAAAAACAGGTATTTATTGCAGGCCAATGTACGCTTCGACGCTTCTTCACGCTTTGCACCGAATTACCGCTGGGGGTCTTTCCCCTCTGTTTCCGCTGGTTGGGTATTGTCCGAAGAATCCTTTTTAAAAGATCAAATGGGGCCCCTGTCCTTCCTGAAATTACGCGCTTCATACGGAACGCTTGGGAACGAGCGGATTGGCAATTACCCCTACCAAAGCATTCTGACTTTCGAAAACGGATCACTTTTTTATCAGGGAAATGCGGCTATCGCGGCGCAATCAGCCGCACAATTTCAGTATGCCATTCGCGATATCAGCTGGGAAACAACGTCTTCAGTGGATGTGGGTCTTGATATAAATTTCTTTAACAACAAGCTGAGCTTTGTAGGAGACTACTATAAAAAAACCACCAAAGACATGTTACTCGAATTGGAAATACCTGACTATGTGGGTTTCGATAATCCTTACCAAAATACTGGCAAGATGTACACGGAGGGCTGGGAATTCCAAATCGGTTGGAACGATCAAATCGGCGACCTCCGATACCGGGCAAGCGTCAACTTATCCGACTTCAAGTCGAAAATGGGAGATCTAGGTGGTACTGAATTCATTGGCGACCAGATAAAAATTCAAGGCAGTCAATTTAACGAGTGGTATGGTTACCTCTCCGAAGGCCTTTATCAAACACAGGAGGAAGTAGATAATTCAGCTAAGCTGAATAACAATGTACGTCCCGGAGACGTGCGTTATCGTGATGTAAGTGGTCCGAATGGAGTACCTGATGGGATTATATCGCCCGATTATGACCGCGTATTACTTGGCGGGTCTTTACCAAGATTAATGTATGGTGGCAGTTTAAATTTCGGATACAAGAACTGGGATCTGGCATTGACTGTACAAGGAGTAGGTAAACAAAATTCGCAACTCGGCGCCCATATCGTACAACCCCTACTTGAAAACTGGGGAAATTTCCCTGTCATCTTAGATGGAAATAGCTGGAGTCAGTACAATACGCCCGAGCAGAATCTAACAGCTCAATATCCGCGTTATACCTTTACGAATAGATCAAACAATTATGCGTTATCGAATTATTGGTTAATCAATGGTGGCTATTTCCGATTGAAAAATATAACTATTGGTTACAATTTGCCAAATAGTATCCTCGAGAAAGTTCACATAAAGGCCTTACGTCTTTACACCACCATTAATGATCTCTGGAGTATACATAACTTTCCGAAAGGTTGGGACCCTGAAATGACCAGCTTAGGTTATCCAATTACAACTACCTTCTTATTTGGTGCATCTGTTAAATTTTAAAGCTCATGAAGAAATATCAAATATATGCGCTCATCGCAACAACATCATTCTTAGTATCCTGTAGTAAATTGGATCTCAATCCGCTATCACAAGGCTCGAATGAAACCTGGAATTCAACAGCCGAAGAAATCAATATTTCATTGAACGGCTTGTATAAACCTGTATTCTGGCCAGCCGACGAGCATTCATGGACGGATGACTTTACATATCGGGAAATGCTTAGTCCAGTTACAGGGGCCACCATCAACGGACAGGATTTATTTGTCAAAGAACGGTGGGTAAATGCCTATAAATGCATTGCTCGGGCCAATAACATCTTAACGAGTGTTGAACGAGCCTCAGGCCTACTAACAGCAGAACAAATTAATGCCTTCATTGCAGAGGCACGCTTTATCCGCGCCTGCCAATATGCCATGTTGCTCACTCATTATGGAAATATAATCTATACAGAAAAAGTATTGGAAATTGAAGAAGCGAAGGAGGTACAACAAGCCGATCCTGCTATGGTGCTACAAAAAATCTACGAAGACTTTGACTTTGCTGCCGCTAACTTAAAATCCAGCTATGGTGCCGGCGAACTCAAACGCGCCACGGCGGGTGCAGCCCTAGCCATGAAAGCTCGCACGGCTCTTTATATGGGCGACTGGCAAGTAGCGCGTGATGCGTCAAAAGCTTGTATCGAACTGGGAATTTACACCTTGCATCCAAACTATGAGGAACTCTTTTTATCGCGAACCAAAAACTCTCCAGAAACGATTTTCGGCTTTCCAAGATCAGTCGCCTTGCAGGTAACGCTAGGTGGGCTTCAAGATTACGTCCCACGGAATGCCGGTGGTTATGGTGCGATGGTTCCTACATGGGACCTATTATCTGCTTTCACTTGTATAGATGGTTTACCGATCGACCAATCATCATTGTACAATCCACGTGAACCCTTTGAAAATCGCGATCCCCGCTGTACCGCTACAATCGTAGAATTTAACACCCCTCATGTGGGATTTATCTATGAACCGCATCCTGACACCTTAAAAGTGAAGCGCGTTTCGGATAATCAATTGGTGGAGAACCGCGACAATCGCGCTGTTGCACAATTTGCTTCATATACAGGATTGCTTTGGAAGAAAGGTGTAGATGACGACTGGTTAAAAAATTCCTGGCAAGCGGAGCCCGATAAAATCATTATCCGCTATGCAGATGTATTACTCATGTATGCCGAGGCCAAAACGGAATTAGGAGAAATTGACCAAAGTGTAACGGATGCTATTAATCAGGTGAGAGCACGTGCCTATGCCCCAGTGAACGCCTATCCCGCTGTGACGGCAACTACACAAGGCGAACTCCGACAGATCATACGTAACGAAAGACGGATGGAATTTGCCTTTGAGGGTTTGCGCTACATGGATCTCATCCGCTGGCGCTTAGCCGAAAAGGTCCTTAACACCCCTATTTATGGCATGTTAGATCCGGCCATACTACGCGAAAAAGTGATTACACCAGGTTTGTGGTTCTTCCCACAAGTGGCGCCTATTGATGAAGACGGTATTGCGGATTTTTCAGCCATGGCCGCTGCCGGACTGATTAAGCAAATCGTCGTCCGTAAATTCGATGCAAGCAAGCAGTATCTCTGGCCAATCCCAACGAGCGAAGTATTGACAAGTGGCTTAAAGCAGAATCCTAATTATTAATTATATAGACACGAATTAGAACGAACACAGAACATGATTTACGCAAAATTAGCCACCCGAGCTTCACTGACAATGCTGATACCCCTGTTTGTAGCCTGCAAAACAGGTAAGCCGGCCATTGAAAAACCCCAGGCCTTTAGTGGTATTTATCCTCATCTAGCCATGTACAATAACGAAGGCGAATGTGGTACCGGTGCAGTTGTACCTTGGGGTGGCGATTTATGGGCCGTTACTTATGGTCCACACCTACCCTTTGGATCTTCCGACAAGTTATATCAAATAACACCCGATTTAAAGCGCACCGTCCGAACGGAAAGTATTGGCGGAACCCCTGCAAACCGAATGATCCATCCCGAGAGCCATCAACTGTTCATCGGTCCTTATGCCATCGACTCAGGCGGAAAAGTGCGGGTCATTCCTTACGACAAGATGCCCGGAAGGCATACAGGTAATGCTCGTCATTTGAGCGACCCCGCCGGAAAGATCTATTACGGCACCATGGAAGAAGGGTTTTATGAAGTAGATGTGAAGACATTAGCACCTACCTGCTTATATCCCGATGGAAATGTTAAAAAAGAAAAAAGTAAGGGTATTTCAGAAGCTAAGCTCATTGGCGCACATGGTAAAGGCCTCTATAGCGGACAAGGCGTATTGGTATACAGCAACAATGGTGAACTGAGTAAAGAGGCTATGGAACGATTTGACGCACCCTCCGGGGGCTTGCACGAATGGGATGGCAAGCAATGGAAGATGATCCGCCGAAACCAATTCGTGGAAATTACGGGGCCCGGGGGCATCACCGGCAACAAAAATCCGCAGACCGACCCGATATGGACTACCGGATGGGATCACAAATCTTTACTACTAGGTGTTCGCGGGAATAATACCTGGCGTTTTTTCCGCCTGCCAAAAGCCAGTCACAGCTACGACGGCGCGCATGGGTGGAATACAGAGTGGCCGAGAATTCGAGATATAGGCACCAAAGAGCAGCCAGATTACTTAATGACAATGCATGGCATGTTCTGGAAATTCCCTATGCAGTTCAATATCGGAAATACCGGTGGAATTCGCCCCCGTTCCACTTATTTAAAAGTGATTGGCGACTATACACGCTGGAATGATCAGTTGGTATTTGGTTGCGATGATTCGGCAGAAAAGGAATTTTTGAATAAACGGAAAGCCAAGGGAAACATTTTGGGCCCTGGGCAGTCAAATTCAAATTTGTGGTTCACTTCCATTAACCTGCCCGATTCCTTAGGGCCAAATACCGCAGATGGTGCCGTTTGGCAGCGGGAAGAGGTTAAGGCAAATACGCCTTCAGACCCCTTTCTATTCACCGGCTGGTCGAGCCGTAGTGCTTGGATCAAAAATGAATCCAAATCAGCTGTCACATTTAGGTTTGAACTTGATAAAGATGGCCATGATGCTTGGACAGCTTTCAAGATCATCACTGTAGCACCTGGAGCTTCCACTAATTACTCCTTCACTGGGCAGGAAGATGGCGAATGGGTTCGAGTCCAAACGGACAAACCCGCTAAGGTAAGTGTGCATTTTGTTTACGCAAACCCAGACATGCGCACATCTCCTGCACCCATATTTACTGGTTTAAGCAAACAAGCTACCAATGAAGGCGGCCTGCTTTATGCATTAGGCAACAACCAACGCACACTTGCTGTCCTTGCGCAGCATGTAGAAAACGGCATTGCCAAGAAAACTGGTTATTACGAGTTGAACGAAAAAATGGAGCTGCAAAAGAAAAGTAATGATTCCGTAGAGCAAAAAATCAATCAGCATATGGCAATATACAAAGACGCTGTAGCGATGGACAATGCTTCCGTTTTGGTTATTGATGACGCCGGACGTCGATGGCGCCTGCCCTTTGGAAATGAATCCTATACGGAGCTTACCAAAAAAGGTGCTTTAAGAGTTTGTAGGGAAGTAGCAACGGAACGTGACCTCTTCAATTGTCACGGTACATTTTATGAGTTACCTGCAGAAAATGCCGACGGCTATGCGAAGATCAGACCCGTTTCATCGCACAATCTTAAAATCAACGACTATGCCTCCTACCGAGGTTTATTGGTGATGTCTGGAATTGATATAAAAGCGAACGAAACGTTAAATAACCCGCACATCATTCTTTCACAAGATAAACAAGCGGCTGTTTGGGTGGGTGCCATTGACGATTTATGGAAACTGGGAAAACCGACTGGACATGGTGGACCTTGGGCGCAAACTGATGTAAAAGCAGGCAAAGCATCTGACCCTTATTTAATTGGGTTCTATGATAAAAAATCATTAAAATTATCGCATAAGGCTGCATCAGAAGTAAACTTCACGGTAGAAGTTGATCCCGGTGGCGAAGGCAACTGGATGACTTATCAAAAAATTACGGTGAAGCCTAATGAGACATTCAACTATCACTTTCCTGCCTCTTTCCAAGGAAGGTGGATACGTTTTCGAAGTAACCAAGATTGTATCGCAACGGCCTTTTTAACTTATGATTAAGAATTCAAAGATGCTTGGATAAAACAAGGGGTTCGTGTGAGCCCCTTGTTTCCAATATTTTGCTTAAACACGGCTCATCGCAAATCAATCTTTCGCCGGTCCGTACTTGATGAAGAACATAATAGTGGCCGACAGTAAACAAATCACCGCTATGACGAGGAATATATTCTGTGAATTACCTGTAATATCGATGGTATGCCCCAGAAGCGGTTCGCCTATGGCGGCAAAGAGATAGCCACACATATTCATAAAACCAATACCTGTTCCGGTATATTTACTCCCTAGCATATCTGGACTTAGTGGCCAAAAACAAGCTTGAGGCCCGTATACGAAAAATCCGGCCAGTAACATTAAGACACCCCCCATCAGCAGATTATGCCCCGGCAATACATACACCCCCAAAGAGATCAGCGCACTGGCCGACATCCCAACAAAAATAGCCTTCAACCGGTCGCGCTTAAAGAACGTATCTGATAGCAATCCAAAGGATAAAGCACCCACTGCCATACCAACTGGCAGCAAGAAAGTCACCCATATATGTTCCGGGCTATCCTTCCAATTTTTTCCCAAGTAATGAACGGGAACCCAAAAGATCAATCCATACCGCGCCATACTTTCAAAACCGAAAGCAAGCGAGGTGAGTAAAAATCGTTTATTCCCCAATACCATTCGATAACGTGTTAACCAGGTTTCGGCGGGTTGTTCGGACGCCATCGTTTCACCCTGATCAACGGTTTGCTCCGGTTTATCACGTGCAAGTATCAAAAAGATCGTGGCGGAGAGCAACAATAATAGCACGGGCAGACGAAAGAGCATCCGCCACTCGTACCCTTGTGCCAGCAGTAAAATCGAAAGAAAGTAAGTTACCACGGATGAAAGACCTGCAGCCATGGTATAAAAACCGAAGGCTTTCCCACGTTCCTCCTGCCCCCACCAATTATTGATCAACTTTCCTCCCGGTGCCCAGGCCATGGATTGAAAATAGCCATTCAATGCCCATAATACCATAATTGGGTATAAACTATTGGCAAAACTAATAGCGATATTGGTAAAAATAGATAAATAAGCACCCGTTGTCATCATTAGACGGTCACTAAAACGATCAGCTAAATTTCCGTTAATTAATTGACCAACAGAATAACCGATCAACATGCAAAAACTGACCCAACCGATTGTTGCATATGGAATACTTAAGGCTTGCGCCATTCCTGTTGCAGCCCAGCCAAAGTTATGTCGTCCGGTGTAAAAGAAAAGGTAACATAACATCGTTACCAGCAACATCTTCCATTGCTTCTTTCGAAAATCCTTTGTGTGTACCATGTATTTAGTCGCCAGCGTGAGGGTTGATAAGAATGCCAACACGTAGCGGCTTTTTCTTTAGTGCATAATCAAATGCAGCTTCTGCATCTTTCAAAGCAAACTCGCGGCCAACAATTGTTGAAAAGGGAAAGTTTTGATAATGCTCGCTAATAAAATCAACAGCACATACAAAATCCTCAAAATTATAATTGTGTAGCCCTTTTATCGTTAAAAGTCGGCGTATAACCTTTTCAGCATCTACTTGGATTTTTCGCGTATTCAAAACTGCACCTACCCATACCGCTAAACCACCTATAGCGAGCGACGCAAGTCCGAGCTCCATTGCCTCAGGAGAGCCGCTCATATCAAAGGCAACATCAATGTCTTTAAGATTTTCAGGTGTACCACTGCTCAGCATATGGATTTCGTCTGCGCCAAATTCTTTTGCTTGCAGTAAGCGCTGCTCATTGATATCTGCAACATGAATGGTGGCTGCGCCCGCTGCTTTGCTCATTGCTACACTAACAATACCTAAGAGACCTGCTCCTGTAATAAGCACCTTACTATTTTTAACAGTACCCGCTAGGCGAAAGGCACCGGCAACGGTTGCAACCGCGCAATTAATGGTAGCAGCAATTGGCAGCGGAATATCTGTAGCGATCTTAAGTACCGCAGTTCCCGCTTTCAAAATGCAGTGCGTTCCCAAACCTCCATGCAAGGTGTCCGTATTGGTAATTTGTGCATGGCCGTATTTAAAAAGTCCGCTTCCCTTTTGTGGCATCCCCTTTCGCGCCATTTCAGAGTTCACATCCGAAGAAAATATACTCCATGTAATCCTGTCCCCTACCTGCAATGTATTACCACAGTAATCCATCCCCGAATGCTGGGCAGATATGGCCAGAATCTCGCCCACTATCTCGTGGCCAAGCACTGTTGGCGTATTTTCCTTTCTTAATCCGCAATAAGTATGCAAGTCGCTGCCACAAATGGTGGTATATAAATTTTTGACTAAGATCTCTCCTGCCTCAATTGTTGGAATTGGTACTTCGAGTAATTGCATTGATTCATTATGTCCGTGAAAGGCTATTATTTTTGCATTCTTCATATATGCTTGGTTAATTTTGGTTCAAATATATGCCGTTAATGTTTAACTAATGTAAACAAAGTTTATAAAAATTATTAACTTATCCCGCAGAAACTCCAACCACATATCCAATTAGTATACAAAAAAGCGCCATCTCCTGACTTATCAGGGGTTTAAATATCCGTTGCATAAGCCCTCCTGTTGCTTTGTTTTGCCGAATGCTAAATATGCTACAATACAGTTAATATATGTAAATAAACTTTTAAGGTTCAAAACGGCTTTCGTTTACCTTCGTAACGTTATATAGCGATAAAGTTTTAATAGTTTTCAAAAGGAATCGCTTTGATAAATCACACATGATCTACAAATTTAACGTTCGAGACGTACGCTTTCCTCTTGCCGCCGGAGCAGGTAGCGATGCCGTCCATCAAAATCCTGTATATTCTTATGCCGTTGTTCAGTTAAGGGATGACAACGGTTTTACTGGTACAGGTTTAGCCTTCACCCTTGGCGAAGGAACAAACCTTGTATGTAAGGCAGCCGAGTTTTACGCCGAAAAATTACTAAAATGTGATATCGAGGAGTTAATGTCGCATTTCGGCGAAACCTTTAACCACCTCAGTAATGAACAGCAATTTCGATGGCTCGGGCCACATAAAGGAGTTGTTCACTTAGCGCTTGCAGCAGTAACCAATGCTTGTTATGACTTATGGGCAAGAAAAAGAGGTGTACCCTTATGGAAATTACTCATCGACCTTCCTCCAGAACAATTGGTCAACACGCTGGATCTATCCTATTTAGAAGATGAACTGACGCGGGAGCATGCTATCCAGCTGCTGAATGAAAACAAAACAAGTCAACACACGCGGATGAGCATTATTAAAGCGGGTTATCCGGGCTATGATACATCCGTGGGCTGGTTCAATTACAGCGACGACGACATAAAAGTAAATTGCCGTAAAGCCATCGACAACGGTTTTAGCGCATTGAAACTTAAAGTCGGCAGCCCGGAGCCCGAACGTGATATACGCCGCGCACACCTCGTTCGGGACATTGCCGGCAATGATGTAAAAGTAATGCTCGACGCCAACCAACAGTGGACATTGCCACAAGCACTTTTCATCGGAAAAAAACTACTTTCTATGAATCCCTATTGGATAGAAGAACCGACGCATCCTGATGATATTTTTGCACACCAGCTACTAGCTAAAAACCTGGCACCCTGCAAAATTGCTTTAGGAGAACACGTATCCAACCGCATTTTATTTAAAAATTACCTCCAATTGGAAACAGCAGGTTTTATTCAAGTAGATGCCTTACGCGTTGGGGGCGTAAGCGAATTTATCAGCATCAGTTTATTATGTCGTAAATATGGAATTCCTGTTGTACCACATGTAGGTGATATGGGCCAGCTACACCAACATCTGGTTCTTTTTAATCACATTAGCTTAAATCACGAGGCCCTATTTCTAGAACATATACCACATTTAAAAAGCCACTTCGAACAACCGGTAGTAGTACAGGATGGAGTATATAAGACCCCGATGGAAGCAGGCAGTAGTTGTAACTTCAAGGAAATGTTATGATGTTAAAACCCATCGATTTAACGATTGCTGTCCTGTATATCCTTTTCATATTCGTTATAGGACTTTGGACGGGCTGGCAACATAAAAGAAGTATAAAAGGCAAAAGCGGCCAGGCTTATTTCTTGGCCGGCAAAACCTTAGCCTGGCCTGCCATCGGTTTGGCATTGTTCGCCACCAATATATCTACCGTTCATTTAGTTAGTCTTGCCCAAAGTGGTTTCGACACGGGGCTGCTCAATGGAAACTTTGAATGGATGGCTGCGTTTACGCTTATTCTTCTAGCCTTGTTTTTCATCCCCTTTTACCTCAAATCGGGCGTATCAACGCTTCCAGATTTCCTGGAAAGAAGATACGACCGAGCGAGTAGAGACTGGCTAACGGTTATTTCTATTATATCTGCTATTGTCATACACATAGCCTTTTCTATGTTAGCTGGTGGTATTGTTCTCAAAACCCTCTTCGGGTTCAATATGTACCTAAGTATCTCCGCCATTTGCGTGGTAACCGGCATATATACCATTATCGGTGGATTGAAAGCAGTGGTAGTTACCGAATCCATTCAAACCATCGTGTTGCTTTTAGGCGCATTCATCATCAGTTTTGCTGCATTTCACCAAATGGGCGGATGGCAGCCAATGGTAACTGTTCTGAAAGAAAATGCGGAACTGGAAAAGCTATCCATGCTCCGATCCTCTTCAGACCCTAGTGGAATGCCCTGGTATGCGGTACTTTTCGGTTATCCTGTTTTGGGGATTTGGTACTGGTGTGCAGACCAAACGATCGTGCAACGTGTGCTCGGTGCGAAAGATGAGAACCATGGCCGTATAGGTGCACTATTTTGCGGATTTATAAAAATTTTGCCTGTATTTATCTTTATCCTACCGGGATTGTTCGCCTATACGTTGAGCCAAACAGGGCGGCTCGATCTGCAAAGCCTAGGTGTAAATGATCAGGGAGAAGTTAATTCTAAGGGCATTTATGCCCTAATGATTACACAGTTGCTTCCTTCCGGTTTGATAGGTATATTGGTTGCGGCCTTACTTTCGGGGCTGATGAGTCAAATATCCGGTGCGTTAAACTCCATCTCAACATTAGTCAGCTACGATATTTATAAGCGATTTCGGCCCCAAGCACATGACGAACAACTAATTAGGGCAGGAAAGGTAGCAGCAGTTATCGCCATGATCGTATCATTAGGCCTGCTACCTTTGCTAAACAAATATGAAAGTATATTTAACGGCATAAACGACGTTATCGCCCATATCGCACCACCTATTACCTGTGTGTTTCTGTTGGGTGTTTTTTGGAAGAAGGCATCACCTATGTCCGCTAAGCTAACACTCTGGATAGGGTCCGTTTTGGGAATTGTTGTCTTTACCATTAGTAAATATGATTTAGAAAGCTTTATCGGAAAAATTCCGTTCATGGTGATGGCCTTCTATCTATTTGTTGTCTGTTTGGTTTTACAAATAAGCTTGTCCTTTTTATTTCCAACAAAAACCAATATACAACGCCATGATTTATACTGGAAAAACCCTTTAGATGCCTTACGTGGCCCGGCTTGGAAAGGTGTAGGTAATTATAAATTTTTATCTATTTTATTATTCACGGTAATCTGTTTACTTTATGCCTTATTTCACTAAATAATTTGAAATTCTTACACATTCTTGTTCATTGAAATTTATACCTATGAAATCACTAGAGGGAAAAACAATCTTGTTAACAGGCGGAACGGACGGTATCGGTTTGGCTTGTGCGACAGCTTATGTTGAAGCCGGAGCCCAATTGGCCGTCATCGGCATCGATCAAGATTCGATTGACAGGACATTAAAACTAATTGGCGCAAGCAACCACCTCGGGCTTTTATGCGATGTAAGCATAGAAGCGTACGTTAAAACCGCTATCGCACGTACACTCGAACGCTTTCATAAAATAGACGTTATACATAATAATGCGGGAATTGCATCACCTTCAAAACCATTACACGAAACAAGTGATCACGAATGGCAATGCCTATTCGATGTCAACTTAAGAAGTATACTCTATACTACGAGATATGGTTATAAACACTTAAAAGAAACGCAAGGCTGTGTCATCAACACCAGTAGTTTGGTAGGTGATATCGGACAAGAAAATCACGCTGCATATGCAGCCACAAAGGGAGCGATGAATGCACTCACCAAATCCATGGCGCTGGATTACGCAAAAGACCATATCCGGGTTAATGCCGTTTTACCGGCAGCCGTGATGACGCCCATGCTGAAACAATGGATAAAAGAGCAGCCTCAGCCTGAAAAAATCGTGGATTTTTTAGAAGATATTCATCCTTTAGGTTACTGCCCAGAGGGTGATGTCATTGCGGATGCATGTGTATTTCTTGCATCAGAAAAAGCGCGCTTTATTACCGGTGTTACGTTGCCCGTTAGTGGCGGAGCCGAACTGGGTTATCGCAGAAATAGCTAATTTAATGAGGTATCAGCGTTTTTCTATAGTCGGATGGTGTCTGTCCTTTTACCTCTTTAAATAACTTATTAAAATTAGAAAGGCTGTTGAAACCGCATTCATAAGCTAGACAGGTTATTTGCTTTTCCCCTTCAGCAATCAACTTGCAGGCATGGCTGATGCGTACCTCCGTCACAAACTCCATAAAGGTGCGCTGTGTCCGGTTTTTAAAAAACCGGCAAAATGCATGCCTGCTCATATGTACGATATCAGCAACATCTTCCAGTTTAATCTGCTGTGAGAAATGATCAAATATGTATTTAAGAATTTTATCAATACGATCATTATCCTTAAGTTGGTACGTATTCGTGTAACCTGCTTTTGTAAGCAGATCAAATTCTTTCGTATGCGCCAAAATTTTAAGAATCTGCGCCAAAATTGTCAAACGTTCAAAAGTTTCTTCTTGCTCATTGATTTTGAATAATAAGTCTTTCAAGTGCTTCTTGGTATCTCCATAGAACTTTAATCCGGATTTACTAACTCCAAGAATATGCGAGAGCCTTTGCATATTCCCGAACGTCCCCAACAATTGTAGAAGTTTGCATGGATGTATAAAAAGAGAAACCGACTTCGCTCCTTCCGTGCCGTCTCTGAAGTATAATGGATTGTTGTGCCATACATGAGGTACATTAGATCCAACAAGTATCAGTTCATCCGGACCGAAATTTTCTACGCTGTCTCCGATCATGCGTTTGCCTTCACTTTCAACCACATAAATTAGCTGGCATTCTTCGTGGAAATGAAAGGTCGTCGAAAAATAAGGCAATTCCACAATTTTTGTTCCGAACACCTCATTTTCCTTTCCTTGTAAAATAGTAGCTTGTATAGGTTTCATTTATATTGATTTGGCAGAACTAAAATACGGTATATTAACATAAAATAATAAAAAATTAATAAAAATTGTTAAGATACATTCAACACTAGCTAATATAGATTTATTAAAGGAAATAATTTTTTTTAGTTATGGCGAAGGAGTCGGCAAAGCAATATACAGGTACGATCAGCAAATCAAAGGTGTACTATTCTCTTAGGTAAGATTAACAAACTAAAGCAAAAATAGCGGTAAAACATTAATATAAAATCAGTCTTTGCAAACATAGTATTTGTTTCTCAGCCTTTCATTTTAGACATTAGCATCCACTAAACAATATAAATATCAATTTATGCTAAACGGTAAAGTTGCTTTACTTACAGGTGGAAGCGAAGGCATTCTATTCAAAGCCAAATTCTTTATAGCTTTAATTTTTGTTGTAATATCCAGTATCCAATCTACATATGCGCAGCAGTACCAAAATAAGCTCTGGTATACAAGTCCAGCCGATGCCACCGCAAAAGATAACCCTGATGGTTGGGTAAGCGACCAAGAATGGCTAAAAGCTTTACCTATTGGTAATGGGCGCATGGGTGCTATGGTTTTTGGCGATGTAAATCAAGAACGGGTCCAACTGAACGAGCTCTCGCTTTGGAGTGGTAGTGTAGACGATAACGACAATCCTGAAGCAAGAAAATATCTTCCGCAAATAAGAAAGCTACTTTTTGAGGGTAAATACAAAGAAGCTTCTGAACTGACCAACAAAACCCAGGTCTGTAAAGGAAAGGGTTCTGGCCAAGGCAACGGAGCCAATGTACCTTTTGGCTGTTATCAAACTCTTGGCGATCTGTGGTTGGATTTTGGAACCAAAGGAAAAGCTTATACAGATTATAGTCGTGAGTTGGACTTGATCAATGGAATTGCTAAGAGTTCGTTTACTCAAAATGGCGTAACCTATATCCGCGAGGTTTTTTCCTCTTTTCCAGATCAAGCTATTGTCATCCGATTAACCGCAAATAAACCAAAATCAATCAGTTTTAGCATAGACATCAATAGACCCGAACGTTTCAAAACCATCTCTACTAATAAACAACTGGTAATGAGCGGCATCCTTGATAACGGTAAAGGTGGAGATGGTATGCATTACAAAACTTTTGTTACGCCCTTACTTACCGATGGAACGTTAAGTACCAAGAACAATCAATTGCAAGTAAGCCAAGCTACTGCAGTAACCATCTTGATTACCGCCAAAACCAATTACCGATTACACTATCCCGATTACATCAACAATAACTTTGAAAAAGAATTAGATGCGATTACGAAAAAGGCAGGTTCGAAAACTTATATCGCCCTAAAGCAGGCACATATGAAGGATTTTTCGGCCTACATGAACCGGGTAGACCTTAAGCTTGACAACGCAAACAACATTCTACCCACCAACGAGTTGATGGGCAAAAATTTTGAGTTAAAAAACGAAAATGCCTACTATCCATTGTATCTTCAGTTTGGCCGTTACCTATTGCTATCTTCATCGAGAGACGGCGGTTTGCCAGCCAATTTACAGGGCATTTGGGCCAATAAAATCCAAACACCCTGGAATGGCGACTACCATACCGACATTAACGTACAAATGAACTACTGGCCTGCCGAAACCACCAATTTGGCAGAGTGCCACAAGCCTTTGATGGATTTGATTTTTTCTATCCAGGAACCAGCAAAAAAAACGGCCAAAACACAATATGGCATGAAAGGCTGGGCCTTGCACCCCGTTACTAATGTTTGGGGGTATACGGCGCCCGGCGAACACCCCAGCTGGGGTATGCACGTTGGTGCTGGCGCCTGGATTGCACAACACCTTTGGGAACATTACGCTTTTAACAACGACAAAAGCTTTTTGACCAAAGCCTATCCTGCTCTTAAAGGAGCTTGTATGTTTTATCTCGATTGGCTGGTGAAAGATCCTAAAACCGGAAAATTAGTTTCAGGCCCATCGCCATCGCCAGAAAACACCTTTAAAGCTCCAGACGGCGCTACAGTGCAAATCAGCATGGGGCCAACGCACGATCAAGAAGTGATTTATGATTTATTTGAACACACGTTAGCAACAACAAAAATACTGGGTATCAGCGATGCCGCTTTTGTTAAAAACTTAACCGATGCCAAAAACAAGCTGGCCCGCCCGAAAATTGGAAGCGATGGAAGATTGATGGAATGGGCGAAAGAATTTGAAGAGGTAGAGCCTACACACAGGCATCTCTCGCATTTATTTGCCCTGTACCCGGGCAACGAGATTTCCCCAAATAAAACTCCCGAGCTGGCAGAGGCGGTAAAGAAATCTTTAGAAGCACGTGGCGACGGAGGTGTGGGCTGGACATTCGCCTGGAAAATTGCACTTTGGGCACGTCTACATGACGGTAATCGCGCTTTAAGCATCCTTAATAGCCAACTCCGGCCTACCACAGAAGTAAATACCCTTTACAACAAAGGCGGCGGCGCTTATTACAACTTGTTTAACGCCGGTCCCCCCTTCCAAATAGATGGTAATCTTGGCATAATTGCCGGCATGGCCGAAATGTTTGTGCAAAGTCATGAGGAATTTATTGAACTATTACCAGCCTTACCGAACAAATGGAAAGAAGGATCGATTAAAGGATTGGTTGCCCGTGGAGGTTTCGTAGTAAACATAGAATGGGAAAACGGTAAGCTGACCGCTGGAAGTATTACCAGTAAAAAAGGTGGCAAATGCAAAGTAAAATACGGCGATAAAATCATCAGTCTTAGCATATTGCCGGATCAAACGTTAACTATAACCGAAAAATTATAAGGTATGCTTAAATAATACATAAATCACATTCCATGACTAAGAAAATTATATTCCTATGTGTTTTTATCGTAGCCAATTTTAACGCGTATGCACAGGCTGATAAAGAAGCGCTCAAAAAATTCATGAACGATCGTTTCGGTATGTTTATCCACTGGGGACCCGTGAGCTTACGCGGAACGGAAATAGGTTGGAGCAGAGATAATCAGGTGGCGGTAAACGACTATGATAGTCTATACAAAGAATTCAATCCGGTGCTTTTCAATGCGGAAGATATTGTTAAGGTAGCTAAAGATGCTGGAATGAAATACCTCACCATCACGGCACGCCATCATGATGGATTTTGCCTTTGGCCTTCGGCCTTTACTGATTACGATATTACCAACACACCCTATAAAAAAGATATTGTTGCAGCTTTGAATGAAGCCTGCAAAAAGGCAGATATCAAATTCTGCATCTATTACTCCGTGCTAGATTGGTACCATCCAGATTATCCGAAACACAGCTCGAAAGAAATTCCTTTGGATCCTAAGTCGGACATGCCGAAATATATCGCCTATATGAAAAACCAATTAAAGGAATTGATCACTAACTATGATCCCTACATGCTCTGGTTCGACGGTCAATGGGAAAAACCATGGACGGATGAGATGGGTAAAGATATATATGATTATGTTAAAGAACTAAAGCCCAGCATTATCACCAATAACCGCTTAGGAAAAGAAATGGCCGGTGTGGACAACAAAACAACCGATCATACCAAGATTATCGGTGATTATGATACCCCCGAACAAGTGGTGGGCAAGATGAATATGGATTTCCCTTGGGAAAGTTGTTTCACCATCTGTCAACAATGGTCGTGGAAACCCAACGATAAAATGAAATCGCTGGATACCTGTATCAGTATACTGGCAAAGACGGCAGGAGGAAACGGCAATCTTTTATTAAATGTTGGCCCCATGCCTGATGGCAGGATCGAAGCGCGTCAAATAAAACGCTTGGAAGAGATTGGTGACTGGCTGAAAACAAACGGCCAAGCTATTTACGGTACCTTAGGTGGACCGTACGAACCCAAGTCCACTTATGCTACCACCAGAAAAGACAACAAAGTCTTTATCCATCTATTGGAAACCAGTGCTTCAACCATCGACCTTAAACAGCTACCAAACAGAAAAATAAATAAGGCCTACGTGCTGGGAGGCAGTCCGGTATCTATTACCCCACATCAAGAGAATTTTACGCTTTTCCTTCCAGCAAAGCAGCATGCCCGTACCCCCTATGTTGTCGTACTGGAGCTAAATGGGAGCAGTGAGAATCTACCCATCATTAAGTAGGCAGATTGATTACAGGAATTTTGTTCAGAGAAGAATCGCTATAAAATGAGGCTTTATATAACAGGTTTGATCACCCTATTCATACTTTGTATCTTTGGTTGTCAGCAAAATCAGAAAGCGAAAGAAATGAGAAATAATAATATACAACGCTATGGATCGGTAACAGGCGTCAAGCCTGAAAAGCTTTCGTATTATAAAGAACTGCATGCAGCCATTTGGCCGGATGTGGCAAAAAAAATTACGGAATGCAATATTCAGAACTACTCTATCTACCTAAAAGAGATAGACGGGCAATTTTACCTGTTTAGCTATTTTGAGTATGTAGGAAACAATTTCTCGACAGATATGCAGAAGATGGCTACCGATACGGCAACACAGCGCTGGTGGAAAGAAACAGACCCAACACAACTACCACTACCAGATGCGGCAGACAAAGGAGAAATTTGGAGCCCCATGGAAGAAGTATTTCATCAAGATTAATTAATCGACGCTCGTTCTTCAAACTGCTTATTTTTCCTAATCTCGATCTAAATTTGCCCCAACACCTTTACGCATCTTTGCCTAGGTATGGCTGAAAGGGATATTTCCACAACAAGACATTTACCTGCATAGAACAGATTTACAAGCAAAAGAACAAAATCGAGAAATATAAATTCGGCCATAACATCTTTTACTAAGCAATCAGCTCCATAACACACGCTAGCGAATAACGAACAACAAATAACTAAGCTAACAACCCTAGGTCTATACTTTCATAAATCATCAACAAAACAAAATGAACAGAATGAACTAATCTCTTTGATGAACAGGTGGTTATATTTATTTTCTAATATTTAATAAGCGTATGCACGAACTCTTACCGTAGGCTCTTCCAATTCATTTCCCTAGTGATTCCCCAGAAAAATACAGTAAAAAATTAAAAATAGTGAAACCGAAGTACTCAACTCAATTACATTTTCAAAGCCCAGTACCATGACAAACGAGCAAGAATTCTATTCATTATTTCAACACATGCCACGTCCAGAATATCCTTTCCCTAATCTGATCTCTCCGTTTGCGCAAGAGATGCGGGAAATATATTACAATTGGATTGATACAGACTACACCTTTCATTCTGAAAAAGCACGGGAAACGCATAAAAAGCACGTACTGACTGATATAGCGGCCCGCGGCCTGCCATTCCTGAAAACACTGGATGAATTATTTCCAGTTGCAAGTTTAGCGGCAAATGGTGCCATGATGGATGACTATTTTGACAATTGCACTTACGATGAGATGTATGCCATAAGAGAAAGAAGTATAGCACTACTCGATGGGCAGGATAAAGAAGAACCCACTGACAATGGTATATTTCGTCAGCTCTATTTACTAAGACAGCGTGCTATTAAATGCAGTATGCCACAACATCTGTATGATAAATTTATAGCTGCCATTCATAATATGCTATTAGGTTTTCAGGATGAAAAGCGGTATATGTCTGCCAATACCATACCGCCACTTTCGGTCTATTTAATACTTCGCGAAGATACCAGCGGTGGATTACCTTTTTGCAAATACGTAGCGATGCAAAAAGACTTTCGCCTATTGCCAGATGCTGTGTTAGAACATCCCCATATTTTGAGATTGCATACATTAGCAGCCCTCATGATCGGCGTGCATAACGATATTATTTCGCTACCAAAGGAGTTGAACAGGAAAGGTGACGTCATTAATATCGTAAAAGTAATGCACAACGAAAATAATGTATCATGGGAAGAAGCCTATATGATGGCGATGGATTTCCATGATAAACTCCTGAATGAGTTTAAACTGCTACACGAGCATCTTCCTAATTTGGGGAAATGGCAGGAACCGGCTTATGATTACGTACACAAGATAGGAATTATGATACAAGGCGTATACGCATGGCATACCAACGATAAATCCCGCTATGTTCCGGGTGGTTACGTAGAGCCCGAGTATCAAAGCGCTAAATAGGATCGTGCAGGAAGGTTGAATCACATTATGCTACCAGTGGCGATAGACCGAACTTTTATAGCCTTTAGTTGTTATAAGTGTTAAACTGGTGGGAATCCTTAAATTTACGCTAAAACGAACTATATGAAGCAACGTTACTTATCTATGTATTTTCTATTAGCTCTTTTCATTACCGCATGTAAAGACAATCAAAAAACAGAGCAGTTAGCGAAGCGTGAGCAAGCATTATTAGAACGTGAAAGGCAATTCGCATTCAAAGAAACAGATTATCGATCGTTATTGCACATGCGAGACAGTATCCTGGCAAAAAACGATACGATTATGCCCAGTAGTTGGCCAGAAGCAGTAGTAGGCACCTGGAGCAGTAAAGTTATTTGTAAAGAATCCAACTGCAATGATTATGCTGTGGGTGATCAGCGCACGGCAATTTGGGATTTTACAAGCGATTCTACCGGCATGTACACCAAAGTTATCAATAATAATAAGCTGAGCCGCATTTTTAGGGGGAGCTTTCAAAATGGCAACGTAGCACTACACTTCTCCACAGATACTAGTGCTCAAAAACAAGTAACCATGCAGGTTATGCTTAACCAAGCGGGCAATGACTTAATAAAAGGTACCCAAGTAATCCAGGTTGACAATCGTTGTACAGCCAAATTTTCTGTTGAATTAGTACGAGCCTCAAACCAATAAGCTATGCCATTATTAAGTATTCAGCACTTAAGCCTGCCCATCGAGGATCCATTATTGAAGTTTTTATTAGAGCTTATCATCATATTAAGTGCACCCCTTTTATTAAACAAAATAAAGGTACCTCACTTATTGGGTCTTATCATTGCCGGCGCAGTTATTGGCCCTAACGGATTCAATGTACTGGCCAGAGATAGCAGCGTGGTGGTTACCGGCACTACCGGTCTACTGTATATCATGTTCCTTGCTGGGTTGGAAATCGATATGGGCGACTTTAAAAAAAACAAGTGGAAAAGTATTACGTTCTCCATTTATACCTTCGCAGCCCCATTTGCATTAGGTTTTTTTGGCGGTTACTACCTCTTACATTTTAATTTGCTCACATCCATTCTCTTCGCGAGTCTTTTTTCTTCTCATACACTTATTGTATACCCGTTGATCAGCAAATTGGGCCTAGCAAAAAAACTATCTGTAAACATTACGGTAGGCGGAACAATGATTACCGACGTGCTCTCGCTCTTGGTATTAGCGGTGGTTGTTGGCATGACGCAGGGCGAAGTTGGTAGTAGTTTTTGGATTCGACTTTCGATATCGATGCTTCTTTTCGGTCTTATCGTGCTGTTGGTTTTTCCAATGATAGGACGATGGTTTTTTAAGCAAGTGGAGGATAAGATTTCGCAATACATTTTTGTTTTGGTAATGATTTATTTGGCAGCCCTATTAGCAGAAATTGCCGGTGTAGAAGCTATCATTGGCGCCTTTTTCGCTGGCTTAGCCCTTAACAGGCTTATTCCTCATGCCTCATCGCTCATGAATCGGGTAGAATTTGTGGGAAACGCTATCTTCATCCCCTTCTTTCTAATCAGTGTAGGCATGTTAATCGACTTTAAAGTATTTTTCAAAAGCTGGGAAACCCTTGGTGTCGCTACCGTCATGATGATAGCATCTATCGGTGGTAAGTATATCGCTGCTATTGCGACCCAAAAAACCTTCAAATTAACCAAAGATGAGGGTCGGCTGATCTTCGGAATGAGCGCAGCTTCTGCTGCAGCTACCCTCGCCTCCGTTATGGTGGGCTACAACATTATCATTTCAGAGACGGCCAGCGGTGAGCCCATTCGTTTACTGAATGAACACGTACTTAATGGAAGTATTCTGCTAATTTTAGTTTCCTGTACCATTTCTTCCTTCATTTCTATGGCCAGCGGGGAACGAATTGCGGAGGCCGATCAGGAAGATACAGCTTCCGGTAATAGTCGCGAGCGAGAATATATCCTATTGGCGATGAACCATGAGGAAACCGTAGAACGTATGGTAAATCTGGGGTTGCTGATGAAGTCCGAAACAAATACCGATCGCTTATTCGCACTCAATGTAATCAACGAAGACAAAAATGAGTCTTCCATAAAAAATGCCGAAAAGATACTACACAATGCGGTAGATACTGCTTCCGCTGCCGATGTGGCCATCCAGCCACTCACCAGATATGATAATGATGTCATTTCGGGTATCAATAACGTCATCAAAGAGAAAAAGGTTACCGATCTTGTTATCGGGCTCGAAGACGAAAAAGGTTTTTCGCCTTCGTTTGTTTACAATCTTTACAATGGTTATTTGCAAAACGAACACGTGAATGTATTGGTATACCATGCGGCGCAACCCATCGCTACGCTTAAACGCCATGTCGTTCTGATCCCGGAAAATGCGGAAAAAGAACCCGGCTTTTTCCATGCATTACTAAGAATATGGAATATTGCCAGAAGTTCGGGCGCTTTGATAAGTTTTTATGCAACAGCAAATACCATACATGTTTTAGAACGCATTTTAAAGAGAGCAAATATTGAAGCTGAACTGAAAGAAATACAGCATTGGAAAGTAGCAGAAAAGGCCGCTATGGAGCTTGGAGAAGACGAGGGACTTATTGTGCTAATGGCAAAACGAGGTATGGTGTCGTATTTTCCACAAATGCGCTTCATGCCCGAATTTCTAAATCAGCATTTACACGACAATAATTATCTATTGATTTATCCTTTTTCCCAAGAAGATGGAACAGCTATGGAAAAACGCGCTGTGGGTAACCATCGGGATTTCGGTGAGATTAGCAAGGTTATCGGGAAATTATTTAAGTAACGGCCAATTGCTGAACGACACGTATACTACCGCCTGTTTTAAAGGTTTTCACCCCGCTATATTTGATCGTGAAATCGACCTAAGCATCTTTTACGCCAATTATATAGGAGTTGAAAAAGTCGCAATCCGCCTCGTAGTTTGACGCTTATATGCTAACTTCTTCTCATATTATTCTATAGCTTTGTTTATCAGCGAAGGATCCGCTAAACTTAAAAATAAACTTATGAAAACATTACAGTTCACAAAAGAAATCAAAGCTCCAATCAAAAAAGTTTGGGATGTACTTTGGAACGAAAACACTTATTCAAAATGGACAAGTGCCTTTAATCCAGAAGGCGAATCTACTATGCAAAGCGATTGGCAGGTGGGTGGAAAAACACTTTTCGTAGATAACAAGGGCAATGGCATGGTAAGTACCATAAAAACTAAAAACGACCCTTATGAAATCGTCTTTGAGCATTTGGGAGAAATAATGGATGGTAAAGAAGATACTACCAGCGAAAAAGTAAAAGCCTGGGCAGGTTCATTAGAAGAATACCACCTTTCTGAAAACAATGGAATTACTACACTCAAGGCTTCCGTACAAATAGGAGAAGAATGGGGGGATATGATGACTAATGGGTTTACTGTAGGCCTGGAAACAGTCAGAAAACTCTCAGAACAATAAAATTAAATTTTATAGATCCCCGCGTATTTTATCGCGGGGCATCTTTTCTAAGGATACCCTTTTCAACGCTTTCGTTCAATACGTGTTCCGCATAGGCCCAAATGGAGGTCGAACCCTTTTTAATCGCTTTCTTTTTATCATAAACTTTCTGGTATTCCACCTTAAATTCGGCCCAGGTCCCACCACCATTAGAAGCATTTTGCAGCAAAGGCTCAAACCGATCCATCGTTCTGGCAAATTTTGCATCATCTGTAATCCCTGCTTCAAATTCTTCCCAAATCGCCATAAACTCTTGCGCCTGTTTTTCAGGCAATAATCCAAAAATCCGCTTTGCAGCCAATCGTTCCTCTTCCGTATTGCTATGGTTTTTCGATGTATCGTAAATAAACGTATCACCTGCATCAATTTCCACCAGATCATGAATCAACACCATCTTCAACACCCTAAGCACATCAATAGCTTTATCTGCATGTTCGGCCAACACCAATGTCATCATTGCCAAGTGCCAACTATGTTCCGCATCGTTTTCGTGCCGATCGCTGTGAAACAGTTTGGTTCTGCGTTGAATGTACTTTAATTTATCAATCTCTTTAATAAAAGCTACCTGCTTTAACAAATCGTTTGTACTCATCCCTTTATATATGCAGTAAATATAACCATTTAAGTTACGAAGCTTTGTACAAGCACGGTTATTTTGTTCCGCAAGCGATGCTGCAATTAACTTAAGTGAAAAATTAGCTCATATTATAGCAGATCTGGAATGTGCGATCAGTTATAGCCTGGGCTTTGTACAATCATCACATTTTACCTACCTTTTCAAGAAACAAACCAAGGTGAACCTACTTCCGTCCGACTTGTTTGAATTTCGATACTATCCGTTTGATTCAGGCAAAAGCTTTGCTGTTTGCCTGTTATATCTTTGCTATATGAACATAATGAATATGGAAAACAAGAAAGTATGGTTTATAACAGGTGCATCCAAAGGCCTGGGCTTAGCTTTAGTCAAACAATTATTACAGGCTGGCCACCAGGTGGCAGCGACCTCCCGCAATAGCATAAACCTGGTTGATGCCGTTAATTTTAACGGTGATACATTTCTACCCTTATCGGTAGCGCTGGGCAACGATGAAAATGTTGCCGCTGCCATCCAGCAGACCCATCAAACCTTTGGTCGGATAGATGTAGTTGTGAATAATGCCGGTTACGGCATCGGTGGCAGTATAGAGGAACTGACCGACGAAGAGACACGTGATAGTTTCGAAGTCAATGTATTTGGTACGATCAACGTCATCCGCCATGTGCTACCGATCTTACGCCAACAGGGGGCTGGTCATATCATTAATATCTCTTCCATTGCCGGTATCGCTCCCGCCACCGGCTGGTCTGTTTACGGAGCTACAAAACATGCCGTAATTGGTTTAAGCGAAGTACTGGCTGAGGACGTCAAATCACTGGGTATCAATGTAACCGTCATCGCACCCGGAGCCTTCCGTACAAATTTCCTGCAGGCAGACTCGCTGGTACTATCGGAAAAGAAAATCGATGCTTATGCAGACATCCGTGCCTCGCATGAGCGCTATTCCAACATGAATGGTCATCAAGCCGGCGACCCCGAAAAAGCAGCAAAGGTCATGATCGAGCTATCGGAGATGTCGGAACCACCTCTATACTTACTTTTGGGTAGTGATGCCTATTCGCGCGCGTTTAGCAAGCTGGAGCTGCTCGCTTCAAGCTACAAGCAATGGGAAGCCTTAACAAAATCGACGGATTATTGATCTCGAAGCCATACATATATCAAACAATAAGATCCAGATTGCATTTTAAAAAATTCTGCAATAAAAAAATCTTCAACCGGGGAGATTGAATACTTTTAACTAACCAATTATAAACCTAAATTATGATGACACAAAGATAGTGTACAAGATACAAGCTACGCCAACGATGGGACTGCCTATTTTCTGTGACAACTAGAAGAACGGTGTTAGCGACATAAATCTATAAGAACTTTTTTGTTGCTTTTACGGACGGCAATGTTATCAGCGATTTGACATTTCATGAAACTTCCATTAATTTATTTTTTTAATTTTGGATAACTTGTCGCATTATAAGAGCAAATGGATAAAGCTTATTGCTGAGGAGAATCCAAATGCAACAGCGCCATTACCTGCTATTCATATTGTAAAAAGTAACAAAAAGAGAATCAGATACAACCCTAAAAAAGAAATTATGCGCAAAATAATCACGATCACCAGTATATGTGTTATGGGTATTATGGCAGCAAGGGCCCAAGATCATGCAGTACTTGCTCAAGATACAATGACTGTCTATCGGAAAAAGATTGATAAATTAGACAAAGAGATTATCCACTTACTAGGTGATCGCATGCAAGCTGCCAGAACTATTGGAGCTTATAAAGTGAAACACAAGGTAGCCGTAGTACAGCCCGACCGCTTCAACAAGGTGCTGCAACAGGCTGTTATTGAAGGGGAAAAGGTCGGCTTATCGGCGGATTTTGTAAAGAAACTGTACGAAGATGTGCATACTGAAAGTGTACGTCAGGAAGAGGAGCTCAAACAAAAAGCTATCACACAAAGAAAGGATTAAGCTATTTTAAATTAAAAATGACGAATCTGGCTCGCAATTGCACGAATATGTTCTTCGTCAGTGCCGCAACAGCCACCAAACACCGTTAATTGGGAAAAAGTCTGTTTCAGCTTCTTATGTTCAACACTCCATTCCTGCGGGTTTCCTCTGTCTAACGCAGTCGTCTCATCTAATTCAACATGGCTCTTACAGGAAGCGTTTGCCCTTATCCCTTTTATTCGTTTTGTCCATTGCTCATTTCTTCCAGCTTCCAGTTCACTGTAAAAATGAGTTGGATGAGCGCAATTGATCATAAAATAAAGAGGAGGTTGTCCTACGCTTTTATCAACGTACTCAATAGCTTTCTTTAAGCTCATTCCAGTAGGGAGCCTACCATCTACTTCAACAGTAAAGGAAATCACTACCGGAAGCTTCGCTACACCCGCAGCTCTAGCAATACCAATGGCTTCTTCGGCATAATTCATCGTAATCGCCGAAACCATGTCAACAGGTGTTTGGCTGAATACTTCTATTTGTGCTGAATGATATTGCTGGGCGTCTTCCACAGACATTGTATTTTCCGGTTTGTAACCATCACCCCGAGGCCCAATACAACCGCTGATAACGATATTGGCTATATCATTCTCATATTCTTTTTGTAGGTTAACAAGTAGTTGAATGGCATTTCTATTAACCTCATATATCGCTGAATGCGGGTATCCTATTTTTTGAATCCAATCAGGATTGGCCCGCCAAGTAGGACTTTCTAAAATGAATCCCATTTTAAAATCTTTTGCGATTTTTAAATACTGTCGATAATAATCCTCAATTGTATTATACCCCTTCTTATCCTTTAATAAATCAAAGGCAGCAAAGTAGGGTAGTTCGTAACCCTGAAGAAAAATCAGCGTCGTTTCCAGACCGCCATCAGTTAAGAACAAACTATCAGATGCATTTGGAAAAGTTACTTTAGTATTAGCCATAAGTTATAGGTTTTAAACTGTGTATCACTCGCTTATATGCACTATAAAGCTACATAAAACGTCCAAATAAATACAAGCTAAATTAAGTCCCGTATTCGGCTATTATTGGTATATATTATCTATGCTTAAGCTTCTATAGGAAAACAAACCCGAAAAACTTCGGGTTTGTTTTATTTTAAAGATTAGATCGTATTTTCCCAAGCTTTCAATTGATGATCCTTTAACATATCTTCAATGGTTTTAGGAACTACATTTCTGAACTTTCCTTCATCAGACGGCACAATTTCGATCATGCGGTCTATCATTTCCTTTGAGTCCATCTTTCCTTCTGGAGTAGCGAAGAAATCATCAAAACCTTTACGGAGGTCAGCTCTTTTCGTGAAGTTCACCTCATCATCTAACCAGCGGAACGGGTTGTCCGCCATCGTTTCGTTGTATCCGGTATAATAAGCTCCCGGATTGATGGTCTGTACTTTTATTCCATAGGGCTCAAGCTCCTGCTGCATAGCTTCCGCTAAAGACTCCAACGCATGTTTAGAAGACACATAAGTTCCCCAGTTTGCGGGTGTGAACAAGCCGCCCATTGAAGAGGTGAACACAACTTTTCCTTTTTTACCTTCCCCTACCCATTTTTGAACGACACCTTGTGTCAGAACCAGTGGTAAGAAAACATTCACTTCAAAGTTTTTTCTGACAAGATCAACAGGGATTTCCCAAACAGGCCCGGCTTCGCCCATTCCAGCATTGTTCCAAAGAATATCAACGTTCCATTTCAACGCTTGTTTGATGTCGTATTGATCAGTAAGATCCAAGCGTTCTACTCTAATCTTGTCTGACAAACCCAAGGCGGCGACTTCTTCGCGAAGGGGCGTTACCTGAGAGGAGACGTGCACAGCCGCAATGATGTTGTGTCCGTTTTTAGCCATTCCAATGGCAGCTCCTTTTCCAAATCCTGAGCCTGCTCCTGTAATTAAAATTGTTTTAGTTTCCATTTTTTTAGTTTTTTAAAATTGGTAATGAAATGTTTATTTATCTTTTTATTGGTTTTGGTTGAAAATTTCTGCCCCTGCTATTGCAATCTGAAGGTCTTCCGAAACGGCTCCACCTGACACGCCTATATAGCCGATGATACCCTTGTTCTTTAGGATAGGGAGCCCGCCGGCAAATCCTACCAAACCATCATTAGTGGCCGTCATTCCGTAAGTACCAGCCTCCGGTTTTAGGTATTGTCCAACGTTTTCGCTACTCGTTCTGAAAAGACTTGCCGTTTTAGCCTTCTTTATGGCAATGTCCATTGATCCTAAAACGGCGTCATCCATTCTTTCAAAAATTTTAAGGTGTCCTGCCGTATCCAACACGGCAATATTTACATGCACATTCAGCTGTATAGCCTTTGCCCTCGCCTGCTGCACAACCTGTCTTGATTCATTGAGATTGATTTCCATCATATTGATTTTAAATTGTTGTTTCGTTTTGTTAAGACAAAGTTGCTGCAGATTTAGAAAGATTCTTATAGGAAAAAAGAGACAGATTTTATGAAAATCAAACCTTATAGAATTTTAAGATTTTTAATAACTTTATGAACCAAAAAACTAGCCACGTGTATGAAATCAACCATAGATCTCAAAGCGATAGATCAGCTCCGGAATTTTCCGGATCTTACACCTATATACAGAGAAGCCCACAACTCACCACCCATCAGAGTTTTCAATCGTGCGATTGAGGATTGCAGGAATTATCTATCCGCCAACAGAAGGGATTTCTATAAAATCCTGATGATCACGGGAGGGGAAGGTGTTTTCACTTTGGGCCTAAATAAATACCTAATAAACGCACCGACCATTTTTTTTATACATCCACATGACATTATCTCGTGGCAGAAAACTTCGGGAGAATCAGCCGGGTATTACCTGCTTTTTAAAAGAGATTTTATTAACCATCACCCTCTATTGAAGACAACATTGGAGCGACTGGGATTATTTAAAGACAAATCAAAATCTGTCATTTGGATTGAAGATAAAGACCTTCCTGGTTTTAACCGCCTTTGGGAAAGCATGTACAATGAGCAGGGTAATGAGTTGGGATATGACGCTATTCAAGCCTATATACAATTGCTAATGATTGAGAGTGCAAGAAAATCCAACTACCTCATTCCTGAACATACCGGTGAAGAGTATGACCATATCCATCGATTTTTTGGTTTACTGGAAGAAGAAGTATCCCAAATTAACTATGAAAATCCCATCCGGCTCAGAACCGCACAGGAATTCGCTATGTCTCTGAATCTTCACCCCAATTATTTGAACCGGATCCTCAAAAAGAGAACAGGTCAGAACGTGAGTACTCACATAAAAGGACGGCTTTTGGATGAATGCAAAGCACTTCTTTTACAGACAACGTGGACGCTGGAGCAGATAAGCTATGCGGTTGGGTTTTCCGACCAGCCGAATTTCAATTTTTTCTTTAAAAAAAATACAGGTTATACACCGAACGCTTTTAGAAAAGGAATTTTACAATAATATTTATTGCTCCAAAATACTTAAGACGCCATTATACCTCATTTGACACCCGTGCAAACTTGTTCCTATACTCAATTGGAGTAAGTCCTGTAATCTTTTTAAAGATATCTCTAAATGCTTTCGTATCTGTATAACCTACATCAAACATTGTTTCAGTTACATTCTTTCTGGATGCCTCAAAGAACTTTTTGGCGGCTTCTATTCTTACTCTTTGTATATACTCTATAGGTGTATTGTTGGTAGCCTCTTTAAATTTTCTTTCAAAAGTCCTACGGCCTGTATTAATCAACTTTGCTAGCGTTTCTATTGATATTTTATTACAATAGTGTTTTTCAATGTAATCTTGGACTTTTTGAATATCATCGTCACCATGATTCCTTTGGCCTTTGAATATAGCAAATTGAGATTGATTATCTCTTCCAATGTCTAATGCAAAATATTTTGAAATCATTATAGCTGTTTCCCTGTCAGCAAATTTTTCAACCAGGTATAATATTAAATTCCATAAACTGCTTGCCCCGCCGCTGCTATAAATATTGTCATGTTCTGTAATGATCGCTCCATCTTCTACTTCCACATCGGGGTATCGCTCTTTAAATTCGTTGATATAAGCCCAATGTGTAGAGCATTTTTTTCCATTGAGTAAGCCTGTTTCAGCCAAAAGAAAAGCACCGATACACAAACTGGCAAGACTAGCACCTTTCTCGTATAGCCTTTTAAAATAGGGTATCGCTTCTGCGTTGGCCTGAACTCCTTTATCGGTATCACCAAATGTAGGTGGTATAATAAGTAAGTCCGTTTCACGCACATCTTTGAGCAACCTATTGGTCTTTATAGTGTATTCGCCATTGTTGGCAGGCACGTATTCTTTTAAGCCCACATATTCAACCTTGAAAATAGGCTTTTTACCAAATGTTGTTAAAAACTCATTAGCGGTATGAAAGGTTCTGAATGGCGGGGTAATGGCTTCAATTACTCCATACTCAGGTACAAAGACAGAAATCTGCATATCAATGGTTAGTATTAGCTCGCAAGTTAAAAAATAGTTTTGTCATAATTCACCCTTAAAATTGTCATTTTTACAACAGCCGCAATATTGTACCTTCTTGTAATTTTGAATTATAAATATTCATAAACAAAAAAATAAAAGACAATGGCACAAGTAACAAGAATTACAGTAGAAACAGCAGCAAATGCACCCGTAGAAAAAGTTTGGAAGGCTTGGAATACTCCAAGCGACATTATGCAATGGAACACCCCTGACCCAAGCTGGCATTGCCCGAGTAGTGAAAACGACTTAAAGACAGGTGGTAAGTTCAAGAATAGAATGGAAGCTAAAGATGGTAGCTTCGGTTTTGACTTTGAAGGTATTTACGATAAGGTGGAATTGCATAAAGAAATCACTTACACAATGAGTGACGGAAGAAAGGCTACCACGCTGTTTACAGAGCAAAATGGTAAAACCAATATAGAAACCACATTTGATGCTGAAACAGAAAATGAGCCAGAATTTCAGAAACAAGGATGGCAGGCTATCTTGGACAACTTTGTGAAATATGTTGAATCAAAATGATTTATAAACTATTAACATTAATCAGGTGAAAAGGAATAAAATAATCTTTTGGGTGGCTACTACCATCATTATACTTTGGGAAGGCTTAATGCCGCTTAGTACCCTATTGTTTGCACCACAATATGTGAATGCAGGCACAAAACCCTTAGGCTATCCTGATTACTTTGCCTATACACTCATCATCTGCAAAGTACTCGGCGTATTAGCGATCTCTTATCCAAAGGCACCAGCTAAGCTAAAGGAATGGGCATATGCAGGGCTTGCATTTAATTTAATCTTTGCATTCATCAGTCACTCATATGTAGATAAGAACATCGGATTTATGCTGATGCCGATTGTGGTGCTGGGTATTCTTGCAGTTTCTTACATCTATAACAATAAAATTCGGTCTAAAAGCTTGTAGAACCTAAAATTCATGACGTCTAATTTAATCTACTATGATTGACCATACGAAAGGTAAATTAGTGAGTGCCGTTTTTATCACATTTTCTGGTAACTGCAGGAAGGCACTCACATTTTACCAAACCTACTTTGGTGGCACCTTGCAATTTGAAACTTTTGAAAAAGAATTACAAGGTTATACGGAAATGCCCGTTGTCAGTGGGTCGCTTATTTCCGACAACATCATTATTCACGGTTCAGACTTATTGCACAACGAAGGAAGAACGCTTGGAAATTATATGTCTATTTTTCTGCATTGTAAAAATATTTATGATAGAAAAGAGCTTATTGAAAAGCTGGCATCTAATACAAAAGATCGTTTTATCAAGCATGATGATGAGCAAAAATTAGTTGAAGTGACAGATGCTTTTGATGTGAGGTGGGTATTGGGTATTTAGGGTGAAATAATATCTTTGTAAAAACAGAACGTTATGTATCCAAAATGATAGGTATTGTTCAAGCCCTTTACCAAAAATTAAACTAATTATGTATAATTTTCTTTTCTTGTTCGTCTTTACTGTATTAGTGGTGCCTTTCATCCATGCGCAGGATAAGACATTACAGGTTATTATGATCGGCGCGCATCCCGACGATTGCGACATCAAGTGTGGTGGAATAGCCGCTTTGTATGCAGAAATGGGTCACCATGTAAAATTTATTGCTGTGACAAACGGTGATGCTGGCCATCAAAAACAAAAAGGAAATGTATTGGTAAAGCGCCGAGCTGCCGAGGCCCAGAAGGCCGCCAAGATACTCGGGATCACCTACGAAATATTGGATCATCATGATGGAGAATTAATGCCTACCCTGGATATACGCTTAGAGTTAATCCGGAAAATCAGGGAGTGGAATGCAGATATAGTTTTTACACATCGCCCCAATGATTATCATCCCGACCACCGTTATACAGGAATCTTGGTGCAGGACGCAGCTTTTCTGGTTGGCGTGCCTAGTATTGCCGCAGATACACCGCCCCTTAAGAAAAACCCTGTGTTTATGTATGCAGAGGACCGGTTTAAGAAACCCAATCCTTTCAGTGCTGATGTAAGCGTGGATATTACCAAGGTGATCGATAAAAAAATAAACGCGTTAAATGCGCATCAATCCCAGTTTTATGAATGGCTGCCCTGGATCAACGGTAACGAAGAAGAAGTCCCAGAAGGCGAACAGGAAAGAAAAAAGTGGATATTAAAAAGCAGATGGCCTTCTATACCCCAAGAGATAAGGGCTAATTTGGAAAAATGGTATGGAGAATCACGGGCAAAGGAGATTGAACAAGCAGAAGCTTTCGAAATTTGCGAATACGGGACTCAACCTACTGAAGAAGAAATCAGGCGACTTTTTCCTATGCTTGGTAAATAATAATAATAACAAAAGGTATCTATCCTACTCATCAAGGGTTTTCAACAATTCCCTAGCTGCCGCACCTCCAGCACGATTGGCACCAATAGTAGAAGCCGAAGGGCCGTAGCCTACCAAATGAATTCTCGGTTCTTTGGCAACCATTGTCGCTAACCTTCCAGTCATGCGGATTCCGCCATTTTCTTCCTTAGGCAATACCGGGTCCAAGTGTGCTAAGGCACTTCTGAAGCCTGTATTCCATAGAATAACATCCGCTCTTTCTGTTCGACCGTCTTCCCATTTTACACCATCTTTAGTGATCTCGCTAAACATAGGTAAACGTTTAAGCACACCGCGCCGATCCATTTCCTTGATTGCCGGCGTCACTGGCAGTCCGGTTACGGAAACGACCGACAAGGGCGGTAATCCCTGTCTCACCCGCGCCTCTACTAGGGCAACCGCATGATGCCCGGCCATATCATCAAAAGGCCCCACCTTGAAGTCAGGCGGACGACGGGTAACCCAGGTGGTGGTGGTTACCTTCGAAATCTGATCAAGCAATTGAATGGCTGAAATGCCTGCTCCCACAACGATGACATGTTTGCCTTGAAAATAATCAGCGGTTTTAAAATCTTTTGTGTGCAACTGTTCACCTTGAAAAAGCGCTGCACCTGGATATTCGGGGATGTACGGACTCTCCCACGTGCCGGTTGCATTGATGATACCCAAAGCAGAAAATAAGACTTCCTGTGTTGTGTCTATATAAAAACGGTTTTCACGCAGAAAGACTTTTTCAACTTTGAGAGGCCGGTATACCTGAAGGCTGAATTTCTTTTCGTATAGATCATAATAATGCGGAACGGAGACATTGGCACGCACGGCAGTTTCGTCGGTCACGAGCGTTTCTTCAAAGGACATCCCTGGCAAATCATGAATTTTGTTGACCGTACTCAGTGTTAGCGAAGGCCAGCGGAATTGCCACGCACCACCTGGAAGAGGTGCTTCGTCGAGGATAATAAAATCCCGACCGATTTCCATTCCTGCTTTTTTTAAATGGTAGGCAGCGGAAAGCCCTGCCTGCCCCGCGCCGATAACCGCTATCTTTGTTTTATACCGTAAGTTTTTTGCCATCGCAAACATGTGCCTAACGCCATCCTAATGCTGGTGCTACATGCTCCAATATCGAAGATAACAGATGTACATTGTAATCTACACCCAAGGTATTAGGTATCGTTAAAAGGAGCGTATCTGCTTCTTGGATGGCTTCATCCTGCCCCAATTCCTTGATGAGTTGATCTGGTTCGGCTGCATAACTCCGTCCGAAAATAGCGCGTTTGTCCTTTTCAATCATACCGATTTTATCGTCCCGATCGGCTTCCTGTCCAAAGTAGTACCGATCTTGATCGTTTACCAAGGCAAAAATTGATCGACTCACCGAAACCCTTGCCTCACGCTGGTGTCCCGCTTTTTCCCATGCTTCTTTGTACAACCTGATCTGCTCAGCTTGCTGGACATGAAAAGGCTTGCCGCTTTCGTCGTATTTCAAGGTAGAGCTCTGCAGGCACATCCCGTTCTCGGCAGCCCAGACGGCCGTAGCATTGGAGGCAGCCCCCCACCAGATGCGCTCTCGTAAACCTACTGCGTGCGGTTCCAGGCGTAACAGGCCAGGCGGATTTGGAAACATCGGGTATGGGTTAGGCTGAGCAAATCCGACACCTTTTAACTTGTCCAAAAATTCCAAAGCTTTACGACGTCCCATGTCTGCGTCAGTCTCCCCCTCCGCCAATTCATAACCAAAATAGCGCCAGCCATCGATCACTTGTTCCGGGGAACCTCTGCTGATCCCTAATTGCAATCGACCGCCTGAAATCAAGTCGGCAGCTCCTGCGTCTTCCACCATATACAGTGGATTTTCGTATCGCATATCAATCACACCGGTGCCGATTTCTATGTTGTTTGTCTTGGCACCAATGGCCGATAGCAACGGAAACGGCGATGCCAACTGAGCCGCAAAATGATGTACACGAAAATAGGCACCATCTAGACCGATTTCTTCGGCAGCAATAGCCAAATCAATGGACTGGAGCAAAGTGTCGCTTGCGGTGCGAGCGTTATAGGCTGGATGATTGGACCAATGTCCAAATGATAGAAATCCTATTTTTTTCATAAATCCGTTACGTGGTCACTGTAAAAAATTCTTCAATTATTATTTCACCAGAGGTAAAATAAGAAGATCGCCAAATATACTTAAATACCAAGAATGGATTGTAGAGCTTGAGTCGTAAACTACGTTTTTTTACCGTATTTTTATATCTGTATATCGTTTTTTAAGTTTAATTCCATTTGAATATTGCATCGCGTGTATGGTGTTAATTTATTTTCCAATAATTTGCTGTGCTCTGTCCTCTATTCAGCTAGTTTGCTTATTATAAGGTTACTAAACTAAATGTAGTTTTCTACTTCTTTGATTAAATTTAAGAGGATATCTTTCGTTGATTTTTCGCTGAAAGAATTAAGAGATTGCCCGGCCCATATACTTACAAACTCAGCATTCTTTTTCAATTTGGCGGCTTTTCGAAGTTCTGTTGTAAGCTTATTCTGATAAGGATATGGCAGTATATATTCCGTATTGTCAAGAGCCTTGGTAAAAACGTTCTGGATTCCTCTGGCATATTTTCCAGAAAAACTTTTAGTCAACGATATATCACTTTCTTTTGCGATTCTCAATCGCTCTTTTTCAAAGTCCATTAATGCACTTTCGGCTGATGCCACTAATAAGCTCCCTACTTGAAATCCCTGCGCTCCCAACATTCTAGCAGCCAGCAAAGTCTTGGCATCATAAATACCCCCTGCATAAATCAAGGGAGTTTTAACATTATCGTACACCTGAGAAAGTAATGAAAAACCACCAATCTTCGGCAGTTCTACATCCGTAAATGTACCTCGATGCCCTCCAGCTTCAATTCCCTGTACGCATATGATGTCGATACCGAGTTGTTCTAATATGCTTGCTTCTTCAACCGAAGTGGAAGTACCGATCAAAATTGTGCCGCTGTCTTTGAATCTCCTTATACTTTCTTCATCCGGGATCCCAAAAGTAAAGCTGACAATCCTGCATTTTTCAGCGATCAAGGCATCGACCTGCTCGTGGTAATCCGTAACTTTAATCTGATCGAAATCTGGAAGCACTACCTGAAGGCCATGCTGCTTCGCCAATTCTTCAATAAATTTTTTGGCATTGTTGAATTTGACCTTTAATCCATCTGATGGCTCAGGTAACTTATTGAGAAAGATGTTGGCTGCAAAAGTTTTTTTTACAATCTGCTTAGTGGCCCTTATAAGCTCGACACACTTGTCGGCAGGCAAATCGCCAAGCGGCAGAGATCCTAATGCATTAGCATCCGTTGCTGCGGCTACCATTTGAGGTGTTGACACGGCAAACATAGGTGCTTGAACGATAGGGTACCTAATATTTAATATGTGCGTGATGTCATTTTCCCATTCTATAGTTTCGATATTCATGGAGTTCTGCTTTGATTGTTTATCGTTCAAAATTATGACTAATTTTAAAGCAATGAAAGCAATAAATAATGGTAGATAGTTCTCATTATCTTTGATTAATAAAACATCTTAACGACGAGACATGTGTCTTAGTGAGCGGGTGCTAACGCTAATTGAATTTATTATCTGTGTACGATAGCGAACACCAGTGTTCGATTGTGAACAATGCATTCGAAGCGGCCTCGTTAGATTTACGGGGAAATATATTTATTCTTAACCTACTTTAGTTTTTGAAAAATTTCTAGCATTGTTTCATTGTCGAGGCTATTCATATCGACTAACTTCAGTGATTTTACCATTTTCAGTGTACTGGTTTTATAATGTTGAAAATGGGGTGTTCGTAAATGAGCCTGATACGCTTCTTTATTGGCATACATTTCTACAATCCTAATCTGTGTCGGGTTCTCCCGCTGATACATAGGGAATATAGCAATTACGCCCGGTTCAATTTTGACGGATGCAGCTGCCTCTTCCTTAAGAATATGATTGTATTCAGATAAACGTTCAGGCAGTATTTCAATTTCTGAAATGCGTATCATCATACCGGGTTCAATAATGGGCGAAAGTGGTTTTGCAATTAGCTTTCTTATTGAATTGGCTTGGGTTTTATTGATCTTTTTTTCTATGAGTTCTGCAAGCTGTTCCAATTGGTTTTCAGTGATGCCCGTGTTCTTTCCAATATTGATGTGGGATTGCAACTGCGATTCTAGTCCCGGTATTGCTGCCAACGCAGAAATAGTAACCAATTCTCTTTGCTGATAAGTCAGTACATCGCTATTGAAGATATCGGCAAACAAATGCTCTTTCAGAAAAGCATCCATTCGGGGAGCAAACTCACCAAAACCAGGAGCAGGTTTGGACTGCGGTGTTTTGGTGAGCGTTTCCAAAACTTTTCTACCTTGTTCATATTTGTCTGTCGAATTATTTTCTACGACAATCTCTTTTCCTTCCTTGTCTGAGATTCCGTTTGCTTTTCTTTCGTCTAAAACCGTTTTAAAAGTATTAATGGCATTGAGACTTCTCGGAAAACCACAATAAGCATAAAGCTGAACCAACACCTCCTTGATCTCATTAACTGTAATACCCGCATCTAAGCCACTGTTCAATTGCGCCTTTAATTGCTCCAGATTACCTGACGCTGTCAACGCTGATATACTCACAAGGTTTTTCTGTTGAGCTGTTAATATACTACTATCGGATTTACTTTGGGCGAACATTATACTGATATTTAGCATTGCGAGTAAAAGCCAACTCCATTTTAAGATCGATGATTTACCCATTTGCATTTTAGCTTTAAATCTCACGTTGTTATTTGTTTGCCTGCGAAAATTCTTGTTCAGTGACCGGATCAAGCCATGTTACATTTTCTTCTCCTTGATAATTGGTTATTGCGATATGTATCATTTTGCTTTGAGCAGTAGCGCCATGCCAGTGCTTCACCTTTTCAGGGATAGTGACTACATCCCCTTTTTTGATTTCTTGAGCAGCTTTACCCTTTTCCTGGTAAATACCCTCGCCCTCAGTTACAATTAAAACCTGACCTTTGGGATGTGTATGCCAGTTAGTTCTGGCCCCGGGTTCAAAGGTTACACTGCCCACCGCAAAATCATTGTTTTTATCCCTTGATACTAGTGGTTGTAAAAATGCATCACCAACGAACCACTTGTTAGACAACTTTTCCCCTTTAGGAAAAAGCAATGTGTTATCTAAAGCTACCATATCTTTATGCGTTTTATTTTTATTACATCCTATTGAGAAGAGTGCAATTCCTACCATTACTACAACAAATGATACCGCTTTCAAGTTTGTTTTCATTTTTCCCTTCTTGTGTATTTACTGATCTAATTCAAATGTTACGGTAATAATGCAAAGTTCGTCGATTCCAATTTCAACTACCTTATACAGAATACGGGATTTTTTACCACTTTTACTGGTGTTGGTTTACAAAACCCAGATGCACATATTAAAACACCAATAATCTATACCAACGAAACGCGCGGATTAATAAACACTTTAAAAGATCATAAATTGACTACCTGGTGATGTACAAGTAGATGCTTCTACATAGGATGGAAACCTATCAAAGGAGATCATTGCCGCAATAGTTTCAAAAAATCTGCATATACAAGTGGGTTTTTCTCATATTCGCCTGCTGTCGTTAAACCAAATGATTTTTGCAAAAACAAGGGATTTAAAAACCAGGAAGCCGATGTAGATTTCACCTCTTTCGTAAAACCTTGTTGAAGTAATGGATAAGTAGCCAGTACTACGCCATAATGCTTATAATATCGATGATAGGTTAATAGGTAATGTGCAGGATACCAGTCTTGCGACAAAAACAGCTCTTCCCATGCATCGATCGTAACCTTACCGCTGTGTACGAGGTTCAGCCATTGATATAGTTTTATATTAGCAGGTAAACGGTATTTCTGCACAAAATCCTTTCCCTTCGCACTGTTGGCAATACGGTCGCCGAAGTGTCTATTATATAGGCGGAATAAAGAAAACTCCGGTATAATGATAGGCTTCTTCGGCATCAAAGATCGAGCAAAATCCAATGCTTGTGGAATATGCAAGGTATCACCTATATGTAAATGCACCGCCAGTCCTTCAATTTCCGGATTGCGTTGCGTCAATTTGATCAGTTCCACCACACCGGGCAGTTGTTGCTGCTTTTTCTCGAAAAGAGCCGGTAAAGAACCTGTGTAAATCCGAGGTTTAGACCAATCGGGGTGTTGTTTATAAAAGTCAAGCACATGCATTAAAAGCCTTTCAGTAAACTGCACTAAAGGCACTTGCTGATTCCTGTCATACTGAAGATCAGCATTGATGGTTTCTAAATTGGGTTCATTCCCTAAGGTAAAGATTTGAATATAGGGGCCTACCCTTTCCAACAGCTGATCTACCGTCCGAAAGTAGTCAGCTTCACGAGGAGATCCGGATACAGGGATGGCTAATTTCCTATTTTTGAAATCCCACCTGAAACCAAAAACAACCTGATAGCCCATTTTGCTCGCATCAACAACCCTTTGGATAGCCGTATCGCTTACCGCATCTAGCTTTCCGTCTACATAATCTAAAATACGAGGAGTGGTTCTGACCCATTTAACCGGCAATTGCCGAATATAATTAAAATCCATATTCTCCGGATTATGGTTAAAATTAAGGCCCATCTCTTGCGCTCTTACACGAGTAATTAGCAGCGATCCTAATAAAAGAGCCAAATAACAATATTTACTGTACATGGTTACTTCGTATTAATAGTAGAATAAAAATCGGCTGCTGCTTTCCTATCCGGCTTTAAGCGATTACGTTCCCACTTCACAGGTACAACGGCAGGACGACAAGTTTGCACGAATTTTTTTCCCATAACACCTCGTGGATTAAAAAATACCGTTGACCACCAATCACCATCTTTATCTTGAAACAAATTGTTGTGGCCACCTTCCAGGATGGCAGGATAGCGCGGACCGTAGGGCCCATAAATATTAGCTGATTCCGCCACCACCACATCATAACTGTGCAACTGTTCGCCCGGCTTTTCCTTCCGTAAATAAGTATACTGACCATTAGAAGTGGGTACTGACCATACCGTTTGCAACAGTTGGTATTTACCATGATGCTTCGTTAGCCACACACCTTCAATATAAGGTTCTTTGGAATATGGTGTTTCTTTAAAGCGTTTAAAAGGTTCAGCAACGTCACTGAGGTCATCCTTCATTCGAGCAATATAATGATTATGTCCAATGAGATAGACCTGACCGTCGTCATCTTCAAAGGCCCCCAGATCGATATTATCAAAAATAGCGTGCTGTTCGTTTCCTTTAATATTACGATAAGGTCCCTCTGGCTTTCCCGAAGTACTTTCCAATACAAAAGAACCCTGATTGCCATTTAAGCAGGCGATGAGCAGCCATTTTTTCTTACTTTTTATATAATGCAATTCGGGTGCCCATACCGCACGATACATCGAATCGAGCGGATCACCATTTAAAGATGTCGTACCTTTTTTAATGAGTTTACCAGCCTTCTGCCAAGCGGCGGCATCTTCGTCAAACGACCAGATCCTACCCATTGATTCCCAATGTTTCAGGTCGGGCGAGCGCCATAAATAAAGACCATCATTATAGTCCCAACAATGCATTTGCCCATCGAATTTTCTTTCAGGGCTAGCCGTTGTTCCGGTTAAGTAGTAGCTTCCATCCGGCCCCAGCATCACATAAGTATCGCGCATCCATACATCTAATAGGGGTTTCACTGTTGAAGGAACGGTAAGTAATGAATCACCAATAGGTGCCCTAGGATCGCTAAAAGGCTGACCTTTGTCCTGCTGGTTTTGTGCACAACCTATGCAGTAGCTCAAACATAGTATAAGGAGTATGAATTTTATCCGTTTAGTTAACATATCTGTCATTGTGTATTAATAAAGCCTTTTTTAGCATCTGTCCGTAAATTCACTGGCTAGTAGACATGCTTGTCTAGCTACTAATTGTATCCGCTGTTCTGCACGCAAAGTTTATTGGCCTGAATTTCCGATTGTGGAATGGGAAATAGAAGTTTATCCTGTGTTGCCAAACCAGACGAAACACCTCTCGCAATTGCCGACGTAAGGAAAGTCCCCTGCCGAATTAAATCTTCCCGTCTTTTGCCTTCAGAAATAAATTCCCAACCTCTTTCATTAAATATAGCATCCCTGAAAAGTTCTTTGGTGCCCGCTTCGGCAAGTGTTAAATCAGGTAAACCAGCTCTTTTACGTACCTGGTTAATAAGCGAGAATGCTTCATCCGATGGTCCAGACAGCTCATTCAGTGCTTCTGCTCGCGACAATAAGATATCGGCATAACGCAATACCGGCACATCGTTTCCGCTGTTATTTCCGATGGTTGTATTATCCCAATACTTAAAGCTACGGGCGTTGTTGTCATTTAATATATTCACCGTTACATTATTATTATTCACATAACTGGTACAGATCAACGCGCGCCTTTGATCGTTTTCTGCCATGCTATTCACAAAGGCAGTCCGTAAACGATATTGGGTTGCAAAGTTCGACATAGATACCTGGTAAACAAATTCCGGGAGTTGCGGCGTATTCTTAAAATTCGGTGGCAAAGCACCAGCCATGAACCAATTGCCAAATTCAGCCTCATTCCGGCAGGGTAATACCAATAACATCTCCCGATTATTCATTCCTTCGTTTTCTACCCTGAACAGATCCTTAAATGCATATTGTGTGGTACTGTAATAATTAAAATCAATGATGGTCTTACAAGCATCGGCAGCTTTCTGCCATTGTTTGGTATTTAATAAAAACTTAGCTAAAATACCATTTGCATTTCCTTTGTTGAAACGACCGAATGCTTCCTCCTGTCCTGGATCCGGTAAATCAGGGATGGCAGCAACAAATTCCGATTCGATAAAATTTTTCATCTCTTCGTCTGTTGCCCTTGTTAAATCGCCCGTCTGCTCGGTAGAAAGACGAAGGGGTACCGGTCCGAAGAAATTGTATAAAATTGCATAGGCTTGTGCACGCAATGCCCGGGCTTCGGCTAAAATTAATCGCTTGCTTTCTTCCGACGCATTTACACCGTCAATATTTTCGATGACGCCATTAGCATCTCGGATACAACGGTAATTCGGCGCCCACATATCTCCTTCAAAAGTACCCAAGGTGGGTTCCCAGCTAAAATTAATCAGGTGCAAAAGCTGACCATTTTCTGCTCCTCCAGAATTGAAAGCCATATCAGTACAGATTTCCGAATCGTTTATAATAAAGCGTGAATTCTGCTGTGTTTGCTGTTGTGCATAAGCAGAAAATAAAAGTGACTTGATGCCGGCTTCCGTAGTGAGCACATTTCCAGGTGAAAATTCTGAATTGGGTGTTACATCAAGTACGTCACTGCAGGAAGAAAGGCTTCCCACAAGTAACAAAGTGATATATTGGGTTATCTTTTTCATTAGAATATTTTTTTAATAGCAGTGAAGCTATCATAATTTATTTTTCGTCAACTAAAACTGTACATTAACCCCTGCCATAAATGTTCGGGTAAGGGGATATGAATTATAATCCACCCGCAGAATGTCATCACCAATTGCATTTACCGCCGGATCTACTCCTGAGTAATTCGTAAACGTATGCAGGTTCTGTCCGTTAACAAATACGGTAGCACTGCGAATAAATAGCTTTTCCGGTAAAGGAATCTGATAGGACAAACGCACCGATTGTATCCGTAAATAAGAAGCGTCTTCCACTGTTTTGTTTGTCACCTGCCTAGCACCTTGTACATCGCCTGGAATGAACGAAGGATATTCGTTACTTGGGTTGGCTGCCGTCCATCGATTGAGGTATAAATCTGCCAGTTTATTCCGCCGGAAATCAACAGCATAGTAAGAATCCGTCAGACTACTATTAAGCATTTTAGCTCCCTTTGAACCTTCCAAGAAAATAGATAAAGCTAATTTTTTATAACGTAAGTTGGCATTAAAGCCGTAAAAAAAGTCGGGCAAGGATTTACCCAAGATCACTCGATCGTCGGCATTGATGATTTTATTATTATCCAGGTCGCGGTATTTCAGATCGCCGGGCCTAACTCCAGATTGGGCCAAGGAGAAGTCATCCCCTTCCTGCCAAACGCCGTCTACCAAGTAACCATAAAAAGAACCCATAGATTCTCCCGGTTTCAGTATGCTATACTGACCGATATTTCCCGGGCCCGAACCAATAAATTGCTCTACATTACCTAGACTTAACACCCGGTTTTTTAAGGTGGTAATATTGAAATTGGCGTCCAATTTAAAATCTTGGCTTTCAACAATGACGCCGTTTAGCGCCAACTCTATCCCCGTATTCCGCATACTGCCCACATTTTCTGTCCGACCGGCAAAACCCGAGCTCAAAGGTTGCGGAACATTATATAAAAGATTGGAAGTTTTCCGGTTATAATAGTCTATACTACCCGAAAGCTTGGAACCGAAAAAGGCGAAATCAAGTCCGACGTCAATCTGATGGGCAGATTCCCAGCGTAAATATGGATTCGAGCTTCTCGTGGGTGCAATACTGGTCACTTTCTCTCCATCAAAAACAGCCACCCTCCCAGCTGCATAGGTTGAATAATAGAGGTAATTCACATTGGGTTGATTTCCAGTAACGCCATAACTTGCTCTAAACTTCAAATCATCTATATTGCTGGTATTTTTTAAGAAATCTTCCTGTTTGATTTTCCAAGCAAAGGCCGCAGAAGGGAAATAGCCAAAGCGGTGTTCCGGGCCGAACCGGGCCGATCCGTCGGCTCTTATCGATCCGGTAAACAAATATTTACCGGCATAAGAATAATTTACCCGACCGAGGTATGATAATAAAATATTTTCCTGCGCGCCATTACCTACACCGTTCAGCATTGCATCACCTGATCCAATACCGAAGTAAGTCAGATCAGGTAAAGCAAAATCCCGTGAATTGGCAATTAGCGAGCTGGAGGTATAACGTTCATAGGTCGAACCAACTACTGCCGACAGATTATGCTCACCAAAAGTCTTATTGTAGTTCACGGTACCTTCTACTAAATAATAGCCTCGTTTTCCATCACGAGCATCCGCATAGCCATTATAAGAAGCACCGGTAAGCGTGGATGGATCGATCCAGAAATTTCGTTGCGAAATATTGATATCCGCCCCTATCCTTGCCTTTGCAGATAAAGAAGGAAGAATAAAATACTCTGCATAGAGGTTTCCGAAAGTCCGATAGGTATCGCCCACCGAGTATTGTCCGTTAATGACCGCTAAGGGATTATCCATCGGTGCCATTAAGGCCGATCGATAATACGAACCATCCGGATTATAAGGCGGAGCCGTTGGATCGTAATTCTGTGCCATATAAAGCGCACTAGCATTATCGTTTAATCCGGTTCCATTTGCATTGTAATGATCTTTTATATAAGCGGTAGACAAGTTGATCCCCACATTGTATTTAGAAGCCACACCTGTTTCGAGATTAACGCGTGCGTTATACCGCTTGGTCGACGAGTTCAACATCACCCCTTCCTGATCAAAATAACCTGCAGACACATGATACTTGGTGAGTGCATTTCCACCGCTGAAAGAAATATCATGACTTTGTATTGGCGCATCTTTTAGCAAGAGCCCCTGCCAATCGGTGTTGTAAGTACTTGCTTCCACCGGTTGATAGACACTGGGATTAAGCTGTCCCTCTTCAATGATGCCATTAATGGCCGATGTATACTCATCAGCCGTCATAAACCGCTGTGTTTTAGCCACCTGTTGTTGTCCATAGCTTGCATCATAGGTAACGGTAATTTTGCCGTCCTTTCCTTTTTTTGTGGTAATCAACACAACACCGTTCGCGCCACGCGAACCGTAAATGGCCGCTGCTGAAGCGTCTTTTAGAATTTCGATCGAGGCAATGTCTGCTGGGTTGAGCGCATTCAGTGGCGTGCGGTTATTTGGGTTATTCGTTGCCCCTCCCACTCCCGCAGCACCGATAGCAGCCGCATCATTAACAGGCATCCCATCGATCACATATAAGGGTGCATTATTTCCTGTGATGGAGGTAATGCCTCGAATTTGCACGCTCATAGCAGCACCCGGTTCACCACTTTTCTGATAGATCTGTACGCCCGGCGTTCTTCCCTGTAAAGCCTGTTGCATATTCACATTTGCACCTTTCGTCAAATCCTCTGCTTTTACGGAAGAAACAGCACCTGTCAGATCGCTTTTTGCTACAGCACCATAGCCGATCACCACGATCTCATTCAAGGTGGTACTTTCCGCAACCAAGACTACTGATAGGTTGTTTCTGCCATTTAAAAGTAAGTCCTGTGCCTTATAACCGACATAAGTAAACTTGAGCGTGGCATTGGTCTGTGCACCTTTTAATAAAAATTGCCCCTTTTCGTCTGTCATGGTTGCTATCGAGGTTCCTTGCACGGATACACTCACACCCGGGAGCGCCTGTCCCTCTTGGTCTGACACTTTTCCCTTAACGGATATTTGTTGTGCTGTAAGCTGATGCACCTGTGCTAGCATCAGTCCTACCCAAAGCAGGTATTTTAACCTGCTCATAGGCTTGCTTGTTTTTAATTGGTTCATACGGTTTTATTGGTTAGGTATTATTTACGAAAGTATATACGATACTCGATGACGGTAGCGAGCTTTTAGGCATCCTCATCGCTAATTAAGGTTTCGGAAAAACACCATATTGATTGGCCAGCTCTTTCCATTTCGTCTTCATGCTCTCCATTTTTTCAGGATAGGCGGTGGCGAGGTTTTGCATTTCTGAGCGGTCTTTTCCTAAATCATACAATTCCCACGGAGCATTCGCACCTACCCGAACAATTTTCCAACTGCCCTGTCGTAAGGCAGCTGCGCCGTTATGCTCCCAAAACAATTCGTCATGCAAAGGCTTCTTAAGCTTACCTGTCCACATAGGTAATAAGCTCTTTCCCGGTGTAGGCGTAATGTTATGTCCAGCAAAGGCGGTGGGATACGTTGCTCCGGCAATATCCGTACAGGTAGCCATTAGATCAATAATATGCGCAGGTTCGCTGCTGATTTTATTATGTTCCTTTATCTTGTTTGGCCAGTAAGCGATGAATGGCGTGGTTATTCCCCCTTCGTGTTCTTTAGACTTCCAGTATCGGAAGGGTGTACAGGATACATTTGCCCACTCCGGGCCGATACCAAAGTGCGTTGTTTGCGGGCCCGGCATTACATCTTTGTTAACAGAAAAACTGATCTTCCTACCATCTCGTGTCGTTCCGGAGCGATCGAAACCAGGTCCGAATTTCGAAGGTTGCTCCGGGCTGGCGCCATTATCCGAAAGGAAAACAATAAGTGTGTTCTCCAATTGACCGGATTTTCGAAGTGCGTCAATCATCTTCCCGATATTTTGATCCAAACGATCCACCATGGCCGCATGTACAGCCATGGCCCGTGCATCCCAAAGGCTGTCGGCATTATGCTCCCAAGATTTATCTGATGTCATAAACTCCGACAGTTTTACTTGTTCAGGTTTAATAAGCCCCAACTGCACCATCTTTTGGTAACGCTTTTCGCGAATAGCATTCCACCCCTTCTTATAGGTATTTTCATATTTACGGATATCAGGCTCCAGTGCTTGCAGTGGCCAATGTGGAGCCGTAAATGCGACATACATAAAAAACGGCTCATCCTTTTTTGAAAACTGCCTGATATAAGAAGCTGTACTATCGCCAATGGCGTTAGTGTAATAAAAATCTTTAGGAACTGAAGGAACCGGTTGCGTGCCATTCACCAACGAAAAGGGATCGAAATAATCCACCACACCCCAAATATTACCATAATATCGATCAAAGCCCTTATGTACCGGATACGATAAAGTATCGGAAAAATCGCGGTCGGTAATCTGATGATCAAGCCAAGCCAACTGCTCATCCTTTGTGGGAAGAGATGCTGTTTCAGACACATGCCATTTACCCACCATACCTGTTTGATAGCCAGCCGTTTTTAATACTTGCGCAATCGTGACCACATTGGGCTGTAAAAAACCCCTGTATCCTGGTTGGTGCTGATCAGTTGTCATATTCCCTATGCCAGCTGTATGCTGATATTGCCCCGTTAACAAAGAGGCACGTGTTGGGCAACATCTACTGGCATTATAAAAGCTGGTCATTCGCATCCCCCTTGAAGCCAGCCAGTCCAGATGAGGTGTTTCAATCTCCCCTCCATAACAACCTATATCCGAAAATCCGAGATCATCAGCTAGTACGACGATGATATTCGGTTTATTTTGCGCAACTGATAGGGTTGTATACAGCGACAATGCGGTAAATAAGCATAAGATTTTTGTGTGTCGAAAAAAAGTCATAAGATTATGATTGGTTTACAAGGGCAATGTTAGCCGAAAAAAAGAATCACTTGTAGCACATATGTTAAATTTTATAGGACATTCGTTCAGAAATCGTATCTTAAACGCTTTCAAAACGATTTTTAAGTTTTGAACAGCATTTTCATTAAGCCTAACTAAACTAATCAATGCTTAAAAAATTTAGCACTTGTATTTACGTTGTGTTGCTGTTGACGCAATGTGTTATGGGAAGCGATATACGCTTCCGTAAAATCACATCTACCCAAGGTTTGTCGCACAATACGGTATATGCTATTACACAAGATGAGCAGGGCTTTATGTGGTTTGGCACACGCGAAGGCCTAAATCGATTTGATTGTCGTCAAGTAAAAAGCTACTATATCGATGCCGCATCGCCAGGAACCTCTACCAACCAGATCAATGCTTTACTGAGCCATCAAAAAACAATCTATGTGGGCACCAATCACGGGCTTTACCGCTATGATTTACCCCAAGATCGACTGATAGCCCATCCGCTAGCTTCGGAAAGACCCGCAGTATCTTTTTTATCGGAAATGCAGGGCACACTTTATGTGGGCACCTCCAAAGGGTTATTTCAAATCAAAAATGGGAAAACAGTCTTAACGATCCAGGGATACGCTAGAGCCATGTGTCCTTTAACTGCAAATAGACTATTGCTCGCTATAGACCGGCGCATCCTCATAATAAATGAAACAGGCCATATCGAGCATACCTTTACCACGGCATCTTTTCCGCTCCTGGCAGCATCCAATTTCACCGTCTTTCAAATGCATCGTGACACAAAAGGTCGTATTTGGTTGGCTACCTCTCGTGGACTTTATCGTTATAACGATCAGATTCAACAATTTACATCAACCCCCTTTGCTATCAAAGAAAATACCGAGAACAATACCGTTCGATCAATCGTAGCAAGCAAGGATGATCTTTTATATATCGGCACCGAAAATGGTCTTTATATATATGATATTAAAACGGGGCAATCAACAAATTACACACAATCCTTTATCAATGAACCAAAAAAGCTGAATGATAAAGCCATCTATTCTACTTTTATTGGTAAAGAGGGCACGGTTTGGATAGGCACTTATTTTGGAGGCGTCAACTATATTCCTGTAGGAGATGAAGGTTTCCAAAACATACTACCAAGCGATCGAAATAATGGCCTGGGCGGGAAAGCTGTTAGCCAATTAATGGAAGATAGTTTACACCGGATATGGATAGCAACCGAAGATGGTGGCATCTCTATCTACGATCCATCTACTGCTTCTTTTAATCGGATAGACAAAAACTCTTTTCCCTTTTATCTCAATACGAACAATGTACATGCGCTCCATCATGATACTGACGGTAATATCTGGGTAGGAACCTTTTTTGGTGGTCTGCATCGTTTCAACCTAAGAAAACAGGCAACTACTATCTATACTAAGAATCCAGCTGATCATAATTCACTATCTAATAATCAAGTATATGCGGTTTATCAAGATAGCCGTGGAATACTCTGGATAGGCACACAACAGGGCTTGAACCAATTTGACTATAAAACTGAAAAATTCAACTTATTGGCTCCGGAAATTTTGGGTGATAAATTTATATACGACCTAACCGAGGATAAAAATGGCGAATTATGGATTTGCACCAGACAGGATGGTATTTATCGTTATAATCCGCTATCTAAAACTATAAAACATTATACAAATGAGGGTAAAGATGCGTCCTTATTAAGCAATCAGCTAATCAGTGTATTTAAAGACAGGCAGCAACGTTTATGGTTTGGCACTTTAGATGGCGGTGTATGTGTTTATCATGCCGCAACAGATTCATTTCAACATTATACTACAAGAGATGGCTTGGCCAACAATAATGTCTACGGGATACTTGAAGACGATGCCGGTTTTATTTGGCTCAGCACCAACTTAGGCATTTCGAAATGGAATCCACGTACCAAAAAATTCATCAATTACGATAACAGGTATGGACTAAGTACCAATCAATTCAATTTTAAGTCCTTTTTAAAGGGCAGTGATGGTATTTTTTATTTTGGCAGTATTAATGGCTTATGTTATTTCAACCCACTGAAGGTGCATATCGATAAGCAACCCTACCCCTTGGTTTTCACAAGCTTTCAATTATTCAATAAGGATGTGCACCCGGATTCCAACGCTACTATTTTAAAACAAAAACTAGGTTATGCCCGTCAAATCAATTTATCTTACGATCAGAATGTATTTACCATAAACTACATCGCCATCAATTATGTGAACCCGGGAAGTACTAATTATGCTTACCGTCTGGAAGGATTTGAAGAACAATGGAATTACGTTGGTAACAAAACGAGTGCTACCTATACCAACTTATCACCGGGCAGTTATATCCTACACGTAAAGAGCCTGGATGAGGCGGGCAACTTCATCGGCCAGCAACAAAGCGTTAGCATCCTCGTGACGCCGCCTTTTTACCGTAGCAATTTGGCTTATGTATTTTATGCACTCCTTTTAGGATTATGTATTTATCTGTACGCACGTTTTGTACGCTTTATCCATCAAAAACGTCTAGAAATTCAGTTGGCACATATGGAAAAAGATAAAACAAAAGCACTTACGCAATACCGAATTAACTTCTTTACCTTTATATCACATGAATTTAAAACACCACTAACACTCATACTCGCTTCCATCGATAAATTCATCAATGAGAAAAACATTGATCTTAAACAGCACACCGAGTTATCACATATAAAAAAGAATGCCTCAAAATTATTCAAACTCATTCATCAGTTAGCTGAATTCAGGAAAGTAGAAGGCGACAGCTTATCTGTCCATTTTAGTCGATCAGATATAGTTGCTTTTGTACAGCAGATAGTTGACTCCTTCGATCCATTAGCTGAGGAAAAAAGTATTAGAATTTCTTTTGAGGCTAAAATTGATAAAGCACAGTTTTTTTTTGATGGCGATAAATTAGAGAAAATACTGTCCAATATCTTATCCAATGCCGTGAAACACACCGAAGAAGGTGATATTTCAGTGGGAATGCAAACGATGTTCAATGAAGGGCAGAAAATGGTCAATGTAGTTATTCGTGACACTGGAGCAGGCATGCCTCCTACAGATTTAGAACACCTATTTGACCCATTCTATCGATCGCCAGCGCATAGCACCATCCCCGGCACCGGTATCGGCATGGCGCTGGTTCATCATTTAATTAAAAGTCTTCAAGGAACCATTGAAGCTTCCAGCACACTGGGAGAGGGTACTACGATTTCGTTTAGCATTCCTATATACGAACAACTAAGTTCCCAACAGCCGGAGCAAGAACATCAAAACCCGGCTAAAACTAACGTCGCTACCCTCGCTCAACCAGCTTTTAAAAGCGAGCGGTCACCTATTCCGCTATATACCTTGCTTCTTGTTGAAGACAATAAAGAATTATTGCATTTCCTAGCCCAACATTTTCAGGAGACTTATTCTGTAATAACAGCAACGAACGGTGCTTCAGCATGGAAGAAAATCAATAGAACGCCTCCTGATATTATTATCAGCGATGTAAAAATGCCCAAGATGGACGGACTGGAATTATGTCTGAAATTAAAACAACACCAGCAGTTCGATCATATCCCGCTTATCCTATTGTCAGATAGTCAGGATGAACAGCTTAAGGTGAACGGATTAGATATTGGTGCCGATGCTTATGTAGGAAAACCATTCAATTTGAAAGAATTAGAACTAGTTGTAACCAATATGGTTAAATCCAGGATTAAATTACGAGAACATGTGGTAGGTTTAGGTACTTTTGCAGATAATCACGTAGTTAATAATAACCGGGATCAGGATTTCCTCACCAAATTAAGTAGCGTTTTGGAAAAGCATTATACGAACCCCGAACTAACCATAGAATATCTTGCGAATGAATTACACACGAGCCGAACATCCCTACACCTCAACCTCAGGCGTATTCTGCAAAAAAGTGCTACAGAACTATTGAATGAATATCGCCTAAAAAAGGCATTGGTGATGCTAGAAAATAACGTCCCGATCAACGAAATTGCTTACCACTGCGGCTATCGTGAACCAAATTACTTTAGCAGGGTTTTTAAAAAGCATTATCAGCTTCCACCCCAAAAATATAAAGAGGTACATTTTAACATGTAAACAATCCCTACACCATGTATTTTTATCTTAACATGTTATTGATCATCATCCATCAGACTAACAAATACAGCATATCAATCTTCCGGTTTCTCCCTTGCATCAGCCATCCTAACTATCCTCGGCTCAAATTTCGCTAACACTTCAACAAGATCATTTTGCGCGGCCATTACCGTGTGGATATTTTTGTATGCCATTGGTGCTTCGTCTATATCGCTCCCCATTAAGGTAATACGTTTATCAATTAAGTTTGCGGCAATGGCTGCTTTATCCAACGTTTTAAAAGCAGCACTACGGCTCATCGCCCGTCCCGCCCCATGGCTAGCAGAGTTGATACTAGCGGAGTGGCCTTTACCACGCACCAGAAAGCCAGGTGTACTCATGCTGCCAGGAATAATTCCCAACACACCTTCGCCGGCCGGCGTGGCACCCTTACGGTGCACCATTACTTCAGTACCATCGGCCAGTTGCTCCTTCCATGCAAAGTTATGGTGGTTCTCTACCATAGCAATAGGCTTAACACCTAGCTCCCGGGCAATTTTGTTATGGATCTCGTGGTGGTTGGCACTAGCATATTCGCCGGCCAAGTTCATCGCTATCCAGTATTCCTGCCCTTCGTCTTTATCCAGATCAAGCCATGCCAAATGCTTCGCTTCAGCAGGGAGCTTAGTTTTGATCATCGCGATCTTACTATAATGGTTGGCTATCGTACCACCAAAACCACGCGAACCAGAGTGCGAAAGTAAAGCCAAATACTTACCTGCCGGTATTTCATTCAAAGCACCTTCGGTAAGGGTTAATTCCCCCCACTCTACAAAATGGTTACCGGTTCCGCTTGTTCCTAATTGTGCATAAGCCTTATCCTTTAAACTGCGGATCACTTTAGTTTCACTCCAAGTTTTACTATCGAATAAGGAGCTGTCAAAACGTGATTTGGTAGTACATCCCATACCGAAATAAGTATGATCAATTAACATATTTTTTAATTTATCTGTTTCAGTATCAATAGCCTCTGCGGGTAATTCGAATATACTTAAACACATACGACAGGCAATATCAACGCCAACAGCAAACGGAATAATAGTATTTGCCGTGGTGGCCAACACGCCACCAATAGGCAGTCCGTAACCTTGGTGTGCATCAGGCATCAGGGCACCAGCAACAGCAATGGGTAATTGTACGGCAGTCCGCATTTGTGCTAAGGCGCCTACCTCAATATGTTCCAAGCCCCACACCGGGAAATCAGCTACATCTTTTTTCAACTTAAAGTTGCTACGTTCTTGCTTTATAAACTTACCTTCTTTACGCATCGCGATGACATCCTCTGCCAGGTTTTTAAACTTGCCACCTTTCTTTAAAGCATAGGGCAATGGATCATCAATCAGGGCTTCTAAATTAGCCAGTATTTCGGGCTTAGCCATAACTTGGTGTTTTAACAAGCCATTAGCCACGCGGCTAAAATTCACTAAAACATCTACATCGTTAATACCTAATGCCTTTAATTCGTTGTTGCCTATTTTTTCCTTTTCCATCTCTATCGTGCTATTATTTAACAATTTAAAGTCTCCGGACCAAACCCCTCTCTCCGGATTGAGAGAGGGGGCGTTTGGAACGCGTTCAGCCTTTCGACAGTACAAAGAGAAACATCAAGTGCGCAATCTATTTGCGCAGTAAAAAAATAATTTATAAATTCATCAAAATATTTTCCATTCTATGCCTGTTAATCGCAACGCTCTTATCCGCTACCGCATCATCGATCAATGTCTGCAAAACCGTTTTAAAAAATGGACGCTGGACGACTTAATCGAAGCCTGCAGCGATGCCATTTATGAATACCAGGGCATAGATACAGGTGTAAGTCGTCGTACAGTGCAATCGGATATAGAAATGATGCGTAGCAACAAGCTAGGCTACGAAGCACCTATTGTGGTGGTTGATAAAAAGTATTATACCTATAGCGACAAGAACTACAGCATTACTAATATTCCGTTAAACCAGCAGGATATGCAGGTACTGAGCGAAGTATCGGGCTTATTGAAACAATTTAAAGGCTTTAATCACTTTACAGACCTGAACGAAATGGTAAGTAAACTAGAAGACAAGATTTATTCGCAAAACACGCAGAATACACCTGTAATTGATTTCGAGAAGAATGAGCATCTGAAAGGTTTAGAATGGATAGAGGTAATACGAAAAGCTATTGTAAGCAAGAAAACCGTCTGTATTACCTATCAATCGTTCAAAGCCAGAGAAGCCAGCACGTTTTGCTTTAGTGGGTACTTATTGAAGGAGTATCGCAACCGCTGGTTTGTTTTAGGGATGCAACACAGGCGGAACGGTCACGTGATGAATTTGGCTCTAGACAGGATACAAACCATAACAGAACATGAAGAACCCTATCGGGAGAACAGGACGCTCGATCTGGCAACTTATTATAACGATTGTATTGGGGTAACTAAAACACCCGGCCAACGAGATTGTGAAGTTGTTTTCTGGATAGATGCTGCTAATGCGCCTTATGTAATAACCAAACCGTTACATCCTACCCAAAAACTTTTAAGTAATGAGGCTGATGGCAAAATATTTAGTATTAAAGTGGTATTAAACTTTGAATTGGAGCGGGAATTATTAGGCTTCGGCGCTAAAATGAGGGTTTTAGGTCCGAGGATATTGGTGAAGCAGCTAAAAAAACAACTGGCTAAAACGCTGGAACTGTATGAGGTGAAGGAAAAAACCTCATTTTAGCCGTTCTAACTTACCTTTCCGCTTTACGATGTTCTTATAATCCCATTGGATGTCTCTTGATTTTGAAAGCCAGCGTTGCAGATCTTCTATATTAATTTCCTCAACCGAACGATAGAAGATAGCGGCATCTTTGAATTTCCGGCCCCGTTGATTCAGACCTTCCTCCCCGAAATCAGCTCCGCTCCAGAACATCAGTCGCACACCGCTTTTGAGTTTGTGGTAACCGGTGATAGGATTGCCATCCAAAAACCAAACCGGATGGCGGTGCCATATCTTATTTTCAGCTTCGGGCAAACATGCACTGATCTCTTTAGCAAGCAGTTCGCAGACGGCTTTATCTTCAAGTTCCCTGGAATTGTTGTATTCCAGGATTTCTTTTGCAATGGTGGTTTTCATCATTATAATTATTGATATATTGTTTATTTATAACGGCATCAATGAGATCGCTTCGCTAAGTTTGTTTATTCATATTGTGTTCACCTTTTATTGCATTATTCATAAGTATTTATTTTCAAAGGCATTCATGAGCTCGTTTCACTCGGTTCATGCTGCCTTCGGCAGTTTTAATGCAATAAAGCTGGCGTCTAATTTTGTGGCGGTAAGGCATCTGGAGCTGCGGGATGAGCCGGGTCATAAATGGCCACTCCTACTTTAGAATCTGCGCAACCGTAGTATAAAAACCATTTTTCATGAAAATACACTAATCCTTCAATAAATACGGTTCCATCTCGATACTGGCCACTCTTTTCAAACGGTTCCATCGGCCTTAAAAACGGAACATCTAATCGACCAATAACCTTCGTTGGGTCATGACGATCAAATAATACCTGGCCGGCACTGTAAGTCCCTTTATTGAAGCGACTATCACCATTTTTTGGATTGTTTTTACCGTTATATAGCAGCAAAATGCCATGCTCAGTCAAAACTGCAGGGGGGCCACACTCTGTTAGATCACTATCAAAATAACCTTTTCTCGGTGATATAAATGCTTTTAGTGTTCTGTTTTCGTCTACAATAGGTTCCCAATCTAGTAGGTTATCGGAGGTAGCACCGTATACACCACGTTCGCCCCAGTACATCCAATACTTACCATTAATTTTTGCTATCACTTGCTTGCCATCTTTCACCTGCGTAACAATAGAGGCAGATTTATGAAATTTGTCCAGTATTAAATCCGCATTTTCTGCTTTGGAAAAGATCTGCCCATGTTTCTCCCAATGAATTAAATCTTTCGAAGTTGCCACTCCCAGACGAGCTATTTTCCTATTCCATTGTGTATAGAATAACACATACAGACCATCCTCCGTCACTGCCACACGTGGATCTTCCGTTCCACCCGGCCATTCAAAGTGCTTTTGTTCATCATCCGCCGGATAAAAAACCGGTGTATCCTTACGCGTAAAAGATATGCCGTCTTTACTTGCAGCATATCCGATGCGTGAGGTGCGATGGCCAATCGCCACTCCCGACTTATCCTCAGATCTATACAAAACCACGATCTCATCATCTTTTACGGCAGCCGCTGGATTGAACGTATCATTAGACTCCCATGCCACTTTTTTTCCACTCATTGGGTCCAGAAACAAGGTATTTTCTCGCGGGGAAATTACTGGGTTCACACCCATTGGTCGAACGAAGCCACCGAAGGCCCAGTCGGGCAGTTTATTTACGTCTTCCTGTGCCTGAACCGTTCCAGTGACACATAGCCACATTAAAAACACCTTCAAAAATTGTATATTCATATACTAATATTTTAAATGGATGAAAAATTTCAGTTTACATATCTGTTGTTAGCAATTTGTTGATACGTGCTTAATTTTTGATATTACTCATATTTTTATTAGTACAGTACAATCGGTTGCTAATGTTTCAAATTTAAGTTAAGCGCTTCACTTTTGCATTAGATAGTTTCGGTTTTTTATACAATAAATTTTCAACAAAAACACATCAAAGAGTCAAAACACGTAGAACGGTTTTAAATGTACGAATTTGATAACGCCGCAGATAAGTATCCCTTCGTCATTTTGGCTACAACCAAACTCACTTTGGCAACACACAACTTTTGATTTCTGCAGACTTTTGTATTGTAAATATTAAACAACAGGATATGCAAAAGACAATCTTCATTACAGGTGCTTCGGCAGGTTTGGGAAGGGCCACCGTTAAACTGTTTCAATCAAAGGGCTGGAATGTAATCGCAACAATGCGAAACCCCGAATACGAAACAGAACTTACCCGCCTTGAAAACGTTATCATTCTGAAATTGGATGTAACCAATCTTGCACAAATTCAGAAAACCATAAACAAAGCGATTGAATTATATTCCATAGATGTAGTGTTGAACAATGCAGGTTATGGTTTAATCGGTGCGTTGGAGGCATTGACAGACGAACAAATCAGCCGACAACTCAATACGAATTTGTTAGGCGTTATAAGAGTAACAAAAGCATTTGCTCCTTATTTCCGGAAAAAGAAAAGCGGAATGTTTATCAACATTACTTCAATGTTTGGGTTGATTGGCTACCCAACTTGCTCGGTCTACTCGGCCACGAAATTTGCAATTGACGGCTTCTCCGAAAGTTTGGCTTACGACCTTGGGCATTTCGGAGTTAAAGTAAAAACAGTTGCGCCGGGCGGAATACAGACCGACTTTGCAGGGCGTTCAATGGACGGTGGCCAACATGAAGCATATAACAAATTGGTTGAAAAAGTAAGCGAAGGTTACAGCAAAGAAAGTGTAAGTAATTATTCAACGGCCGAAAGTATTGCAAATGTAATCTATGAAGCGGCAACAGATAACAAAGAGCAGTTGCGTTACATCGCAGGACAAGATGCTATTTCTCTTTACACAGAAAGAGAAAAAATTGGTGCAGAAGCACAATATCGAAAAATACAGGAAATGTTTACTTATTAAATAGTTCATAAATTTGTATCAATGAAAAATGCAAATAACACAACGCAAAAATTCAATTCCATTTCGGATTTGCACAAGGCTTTGGGCTTTCCAAAACCATTTCACCCATTAGTTAGTTTGGTAGACTATGCCGATATAAAAATGTCTGCGGACGAATTGCTAAAAGCATTGCTACTGAACTTCTACAAAATTTCGTACAAGAAAAGTTTCACAGGAAAAATAAAATACGGTCAAAACTTTTACGATTTTGACGAGGGCGGTTTGTCGTTTGTTTCTCCAAACCAAGTTATCCAACGTGCCGAAGACGAAAAAGATTATTCTGGTTACACACTGCTTTTTCACCCCGATTTTATTCGCAGTTATCCGCTTGACACCAAAATAAAAAACTTTGGTTTCTTTTTGTACTCGGCTAATGAAGCCTTGTTTTTATCCGATAAGGAAAAACAAATTATTTTTTCTGTTTTTGAAAACATAAGGGAAGAATTGAATAGCAATATTGATGATTTTAGTCAGGATGTAATGGTATCGCAGATTGAAACATTGCTTAACTACAGCAATCGTTTTTACAATCGGCAATTTATTACCCGTAAAGCAGTAAACAACGATTTGCTATCACGGATGGAACAACTGTTATTTGCCTATTTTGAAACGGAGGAAACGCTTAGTAAAGGGCTTCCGACCGTTGAACATGTTGCAGGACAGTTAAATGTTTCACCGCGCTATTTAAGCGATATGTTGCGTTCATTGACAGGACAAAATGCTCAGCAGCACATTCACGACAAGCTGATTGAAAAAGCAAAAGAATATCTAACAGTAACAAATTTATCAGTATCGGAAATAGCCTATCAGTTAGGTTTTGAACATTCGCAATCGTTCAACAAACTGTTCAAAAAAAAAACCAGCTTAACACCGATTCAATTTAAACAATCCCTCAATTAAATAATAAGTTATTGCAGTTATCTAGAAATGATGTCGGGCGACAAAAAAGAGTTGCACAAAAATTACCACGACAATCATTACGGTTTTCCCATTCACAATGACAATGAACTTTTTGGCAGGTCGATTTTAGAAATTAGTCAGGCAGGCTTGAGCTGGGAAACGATTTTGAAGAAAGAAACATCGTTCCAAAAAGCATATAGCAATTTCAACATCAAAAATGTAGCAAACTATATCGATGTCGACAGGGAAAGAAGCAAAAACCCATGTGGAGAAAAGTAAAATAAAATGGATATAAACTTATTTATACAGGAATTTATTACGATAAGCAACGCTTACGATACCAAAAACTATTTGGACAAATGGCATACCAACGCTGTTCTTGACGACCCATCCGTTGGACAGGTTTTCAAAGGACATGCGGGCATCGAAAAGTATTTTGAAAGTTATTTCATTGGTTACAAAACCCAGAGTCGGCTTATAAGGCTGGCCATTATCAGCGACAATGAGGCGCACATCGAAGTAGCATTTACAGGCGACTTTCCCGAAGGGAAAATAGACGGAGTATTTGATTTTATTTTCAGTGACGGAAAGATTGCAGCAGCAAAAGCAGATTTAATAAGATAATAAAATAAATTTTTAGGAGCAGTTGTTCCAAAATTAATTATATCTTTGCACCGAGTTATGGCAAGAAACGTAGAATTCGATGAACAGTTAGCGGTTTCAAAAGCGATGGATGTCTTTTGGAAAAAAGGCTATAATGGCGCATCAACTCGTGACCTTACCGAAGCAATGGGCATCAGCAACAGCAGCCTATATAATACCATTGGCGATAAGCACCAGCTTTTTATCAAGGCGATTAAGCTTTATACCGAATCCCGGATGAATAGCGCCACAAAATTGTTGCAGCCCATTAAATCACCGTTGAAAGCGATTGAGAAATTTGTTAATGCTTCCGTATATGCCATTACCAATGAGCCAAACAGTTGCCTGGCCATTAAAACAACTTTTGAAGTGGCTATAAGCGATGAAGCGGTGCAACGTATCATAAAAGCCGATAACGACTTTACTTATAACCTATTGATCAATTTGATCAGCAAGGCCATTGAGCTAAAGGAGATCAGGATAAGTAACGATGCAGAAATGCTGACCGACTATATTATTAACCAGTTTACCGGCTGGCATGAATCCTTTATCATCCACAAGGACAAATTGCGGATCAAGAAAATGGCCGAATTTTTAATCAGGCAAATCAGCCAATAAAATTTTTTATTAAAATCTGGATCAATCGTTCCTTAATTATAAATAAATGAATATGCAACAGCAATACAAAGATTATTACACCGCAAGTGACGAGCCGCAAATCGTAGAAATATCCAAGGCAAGCTATATTTCCATTTTAGGAAGTGGCAGTCCGGGTACCGATATTTTCTATGCAAAGAAAAAGGCGATTGCGTCATTTGCCGAAGCCCTGAAAAAAGATTTTGCAGATACGGATAACGCGTTTTCCGATAATATTATAGAAATATTTTATTGGTTTGATGAAAACAAAGTAGGTTACGTAGATATTGGAAACTTCTACACAACTGTGGATTTGGCTTTGCTCCAATACCGGATTGCCATACGTATTCGGGATTTTATTAGCGATGAACACATCAGGCAAGTTGCCGCGCGAAGACAGGGTATCCCGTTCGCCAATTCCTTTGAGCATTTCGAATATACGGAGGGAACATGCGTACAGCTTTTGCACAGCGGTCCTTTTGCGGGAGAATTGGAAACCCTTCCCATCTTACAACAATTTGCGACAGCAAACGGACTGAAAAAATCAGGTATGCATCATGAAATCCATCTAGTTAATTTTGAAAAAGGGCAAAGTCAGGCACATCTGCAAACCATCTTACGCGATGCTGTATCAAAGATATAATTTTTTTAACTAAATATGGAGCATTTGCTCCAATAAAAACACCCAAGAATGGAAAAAATAACAAAAGAACTAGCAGGTAAGATCGCACTCATTACAGGTGGAACCAAAGGAATAGGTAAAGCAATAGCTGACGAACTGGCTTCCTTGGGAGCAACTGTAATCGTATCGGCAAGACAAGAGCCTGCGGAAGAGTTACCATATCATTTTATTGCAGCAGATCTGACAAATAATGATAGTATTAGCGAACTTGCTGAACAGCTATTGAAGCAGTATGGAAGCCTTGACATCCTAATCAATAATGTAGGTGGCACATCCGCACCGACAGGTGGGTTTAGCGTATTGTCTGATGCCGACTGGGAAAATGATCTGGAGTTGAATTTATTAGCAGCCATAAAATTGGATAGGGCGATTATCCCTTCCATGATAGCGAAGAATTCAGGAGTCGTTATCCATATCTCTTCCCTTAACGGTAAGCTGCCATTATATGCTTCGAATTTGTCCTACGGCGTTGCCAAAGCTGCATTGAATAATTACAGCAAAGCATTAGCCAGTGAAGTGGCATCCCAAGGTGTTCGGGTAATTACAGTTTCCCCCGGTATGGTTAAAACCATGGCTATGGAAACTTTTCTCCATAATTATGCTTCTTCTATCGGGAAAAGTTTTGAGGAAACGGCACAATTGCTAATGGACAGCCTGGGTGGAGTTCCGATGAACAGGTTGGCACAACCGGCGGAAATTGCTCATTTGGTTGGTTTTCTAGCATCTCCCAAAGCCTCATACATTACTGGTGCAAATTATGTAATAGATGGAGGCACTATTCCCACTATTTTTTAAGCAAAAATTCTAGAACAATTATTACCCCTATCGGTTATCGCAGTAGCCAACCGTATTCTGCATAACGATTTTAAAATCGGTTACCAATCGCCTGCTTCGGCTTATGGGATATCGATTATCTATGATATTCCAGACACCCATTTAACGGACATTACTGAATAAAAACAAAACAATTTAATCATAAAAAAACAGCGTTATGAGCAATGAACAACAAGTTCTGAATTTGATTGGACAAGATATGCCGAACGTGACTTTCCGTTACAGCCTATTGCCGTCGGAGATAAATTTTTCGGTGCCAATGAGGCTTTACTTTGGTAGAAACATTATTATATTGGTAGAAACGTTATTATAAAAATAAAGAAAATGGACATTAAAGAAATCGTTGAACGTTCAAAAAATATAAGAGCAGCTTATCATCAATTAGAGAAGCAACAGCACAACAGTGGATGGACTGTTGAGGAAGATGCTTTGGCATTTTTGACAGATGCGGGCTTAGTTGGTCGCCACACAATGTCACAGCAAAAGCGTTGGCCGGCAAAGAACACAGATACTGAATTGGAACACAAATTGGGCGAATGTATTTGGTGGCTGGCTGTTTTGGCTAACCGAATGAATATAGACATTGAAGAAGCCATAGAAAAGTTTTTGTCAAAAACTGAAAACTTGTTGCTAAATAAATAATCGACCGAAATAGCAGAACTTTGATAGAAAGTTCTGCTTTCTGTTACTGGGAAATATAAGGGGCTCAGTGTTACCATATATACCAATCCACATAATCTCTAGCGACAATGTGGATGCCTCAATGAGTAAAAATAACCTTACCGCAAAGCCATATTACTCCATATTGGATAGATTATGTGGTGCTGCAGCTATGTTTTTTAGTCTATTTAAGTGTAGTTATGCTCTTTCAATCATGACATTCTGAACAAAATTATTTGACAGTCTGAACAAAACGGCCTTTTCCTGAACTACCTAAATTTGTTCTATATTATTTAATAAAAAACAAAAATGGAAAAGAACAATTATCAAGGGGCGTTACAACACCCGATTGGATCAGCATTTAACGCCAAATCAACAGCAGCTGAGGTTCTAAAAGGCATCGACCTAACAGGAAAAATCGCCATTGTAACAGGTGGCAACACAGGTATTGGTCTGGAGACTACAAGAGCACTCGCCGCTGTAGGAGCAACTGTAATTGTACCGGCGAGAGACATTGAAAAGGCAAAGAAAAATCTGAAGGGCATTCCACATGTAGAAATAGCGCCAATGGATTTGGCTCAGCCTGACACCATCGATACATTTACCGAAAAATTCCTTGCTTCAGACAGACCTCTTCATCTGCTTATTAATAATGCCGGTATCATGTGGGTACCCTTACAAAGGGACAGGCGTGGGATCGAATCTCAGCTAGCGACCAACTATCTGGGACAGTATCAGCTTGTTGCGCGATTATGGCCAGCGTTAAAAAAAGCGAATGGTGCAAGAGTCGTTAATGTGTCGTCAGCCGGTCACCACATGGCAGCCTTCAATTATGATGACCCTAATTTCGAGCGTACAGAGTACAAAACTCTTGTGGGCTATGGGCAATCAAAAACGGCCAGTAACCTATTTACTCTTGAGCTTGATAACCGCGCCAAAGGTTTCAATGTAAGAGCCTACTCATTGCATCCTGGCGAAATAGCCGGCACGGAGTTGGCGAGAGGAGCAGACATGGAATTATTCAAACAGTTAGGCTTTGTTGATGAGAGTGGAAAGATACGTCCCGAAATCCTTGCTACCTTGAAAACCATTGCCCAAGGTGCCGCTACTACAGTATGGTGTGCAACCAGCCCCCTACTTCATAATATCGGCGGTGTGTACTGTGAGGACGTAGAGATAGCAGAATTGGCGCTTGAAAATTTAGAACAAGGTAACGGCCTGGGAACACGAGGCGTACAGCTATATTCAGTGGATGAAAACAATGCTAAAAGACTTTGGGATCTCAGTGAAGAAATGACAGGTATTACCTTCGAGCTTATGTAATATCACTCATACTTTTCCCTGTCCATATTCGTTAATGTGATGCATTAAGATACACAATAGCTGGTTGATTTTACAAAAATCAACGCAAAATAAATAACTTTATAACATGGAACATATCTCCAGATACTTAACCAAAGAAATCAAGCTATCCTCTTATGAGGATAAGCTGTTCAAATCAGACTTAATGTTTAAGGACCATATATTGATCTGGTTCATTTCAGGTGAAACAAAGATCATCCAATGGAACAGGACCTTTAATTTTAAAACTGGAGATATTTTTCTTATTCCCAGAAACCAGTTGGCAACGATTATTAATTATCCAAAAGATGGACTGCCGCACAAATCGGTGGTTATGCATTTATCGGTCGAACGGCTAAGAAAATTCTATGAAAAGATCGATGTTAAGAAGAGGTCAGCACCGGAGCCAAAAATATACAGCTTCAGTAATCATCCATTGTTAGAAAGTTGCATGACTTCGCTGATACCATACTTCAATGTAATGGGTGAGTTTCCGGACGAACTAGCTTCGTTAAAAATAACGGAAGCTATCAATATCCTGCGGATGATCAATCCGGGGGTTGATAGTGTGTTGGCAAATTTCGATAAGCCGGGCAAAATTGACCTAGTCAATTTTATGGAGCGAAATTTTATGTTCAATATGTCATTGGAAAAATTAGGTTACTTAACAGGTCGTAGTTTATCTACGTTCAATAGAGACTTCAAAAAGCTTTTCGACACCACTCCTCAAAAGTGGTTAACAGACAAAAGACTAGGGCTTGCTTATTATCATTTAACTGAAAAAAAGAAAAAACCAACTGAGATTTACCTAGAAGTGGGATTTGAGGACCTCTCTCATTTCTCTTTTATTTTCAAAAAGAAATATGGGCTTTCACCCAATCAGTTACTTGTACGTTTAAGTTAACTGCCCAGCAGACACCTTTTGTTTCTGTATTTTTAGGAAAATCTTAATTAATACCTAACAACAAAAGGTATCTACCCCGCGAGCGCTCTCCTGCCTTATCATTATTCGTTAAGAGATGTTTGTATAACTTCCATAAATCAAAACCCTTTTTATGATATAAAATTCTTTTTAAAAATTCTAAAACAATTGTTTCAAATATTTTTATCTTTGCAACACAATGGCAAGATTAGTAGAATTTGATGAAGAACAGGCGATCCAGAAGGCAATGGAAGTTTTTTGGAAAAAAGGCTATGCAGCCACCTCTATGCGCGACTTAACCGATGCAATGCAAATCAATAGCAGCAGCCTTTATAATACGATTGGCGATAAACACCAGTTGTTTATAAGGTGTATCAAGCATTATACAAAAATGCGGATTCGAGCGGTTGAACAACGCTATACCAATTTTGCCTCCCCTATTCAAGCGCTTGAAAACTTTATCAAAGATGCTGCAGACATCATTACAACCGAGCCAAATAGCTGTATGTGTGTCAAAGCAACTTTTGAAATAGAAGGAGATGATCCGGAAATACAGGTTGTCGTAAACGCCTATGATGATTTCACGCATCAACTTTTGAAAGGCTTGATAGAAAATTCACAAAGCCAGGGCGAAATTGATAGCAGTGAAAATGCAGATACCATTGCCGATTATCTCACCAGTGTTTTTATAGGTTGGTACAATTCATTCGTTCTACATAAAGACCGCACTAAAATTACAAATATGGCAGCGTTTATGATTCGCCAATTAAGGCATTAAATTTTTTTGCCAAATTTTAAAACAAATGTTTCAAAATAAATATACAATTCAGATTTCAATTATTCATTATGAACAATTTCTTAAAAGGACAGATTGCCCTGGTAACAGGAGGAACAAAAGGTATCGGAAAAGCGATTGCCGATAAGTTAAATGACGCAGGTGCCCGTATTATTGTAACTGCCAGAACCGAACCAGAAGAAAACCCAAACGGATATTATTTCATTGCAGCCGACCTTTCTCAACCCGAAAGTGCGGAGACCATTGCCAAAGAAATTTTAGAGAAATTCGGAAGAATTGACATTGTTGTAAATAATGCGGGGGCAAATTTAAGCAAGGGCGGCAGTTTTAGCACGCTTACAGATGAGCACTGGAACAATGACTTACAACTGAATTTAATGTCGGCAGTTCGTGTTAACAAAGCATTATTGCCAACAATGATTGACCAACAAAGTGGCGTAATTGTTAATATTTCCACCTATGCTGCGCTGCAGCCGATTTGGGAGATGACGGTGACTTATTCTGCTGCCAAAGCGGCATTGAATGCTTACAGTAAAGCATTGGCAAACGAAGTCAGCTCAAAAGGAATCCGTGTAAACACAGTTTCACCTGGTGTCGTAAAAACACCGCTGATGGAGGAATTTATTGAAGGCATTGCAAAGTCATCAAATATTACCGTAGATGAAGCCTTCAAATCGATGCTGAATAAAGTGGGTGTACCACTGGGCAGAATGGCTGAACCGGAAGAAATTGCTAATTTGGTAAGGTTCCTCGCTTCGTCGGAAGCACAATACATTACAGGTTCCAATTACCTGATAGATGGTGGCGTGAGTCCGGTAGTATAATTTAAGTTAACCTTTTATTAGAGTTCTTTCCTAACGAAAGAACTCTAATTCTTTCTTATCTGCCGATGTGTTTCCGAGCAAGGAGCTAACGCTTATAAAAATGCAATCGCATGCCAATTACGGGCATCTTTTATAAACGGATGGGGCCATTTTTAGCTTCTTTTTAAATATCCTCGAAAAGTGATACTCCGAGGTAAAGCCTGTAGCAAAAGCGATTTCAGAAACAGTGAGGTCTGTCTCCTTTAACATCTTGCAGGTCTTTTCCAATTTTAAATTGAGTAAATATTGGCCTGGCGAGCTGCCTATTACCTCTTTAAACGCTTTCCTAAACCAGGTATAGCTCACGTTGTGCTGCGCAGCTAAATCATCCAGTGCAATATTTTTCTCCAAGTTATCGTGCATCTTAAAACGAATGTTATTAATGATATGCTCTTTTCTATTTTGTGGAGATTCTTTAAGCAACGCGGCAGCATAGGTTAATCCAAGTAGTTGAATGGTAAGACATGAGGCAATCTGACAATAAGCGATACCTTCCCCTTTTAGTGTTTCTAATAAACGCGTAAAGATGTCTAGAAACTCGAAATTAAAGCCCATATGAATCAAGGGAAAGTTAGGATTAAAACATTCCTGGTTCATTAAATATTCAGCATAAGGGCCATTAAACCCCACCCAATATTCTTCCCAACCATAATCTTTTAAGGGTTTAAAAGTATGCCAGGTATTGGGAAAAAGCAGAAAAACGGAACCTGGAGTAATAGGAACTTCTCCAAAATGCTCCGTTTGAAATGTACCGCGCCCCTCGGCAATAAATACTAATTGGTACTCTTTGAGTATCCTTCCCTTTTTCCAGTTAAAGAAATAGCTATTTGGATGGTTTTTATCGGGATAATTTGTATTAGCTGGATGAATGTTATGACCAACATTTAACACATTCACTCCCCAATTTGGTTGCATTTCAACCAGCTCTTGAAGTTGCTTAGCGCTAAAATATTTGCGATAGGGATCCATAATGTTTATCTAAATTCACTAGCGGCCGGGAAAACGCACCATTATCACAAAGTTAACAAATAACAACTGTTTCGATCCCTAGTAGATGACCGAGCTTTTCAATTTTAGAAGCAATATGTCCTACTGCAACTGCACAATGATGAGCGGGGCCATGTACATTCCAGTTTGTCATAAAGTTCCTGGCACCTATCGAAAAACGATAACGACTATTGGTATTACCAATCTCCAGAATAGGTCCCGGAACCGATTCCGCCTGTGCAACTAGGAAGCTTAATTCGCCTGATCGTCGTTGCACCACCGCCAATAGTGTTACCGGTCCATTCTTGACAGACATTTCCACCGATAACCCCTTACCTACCTTCCCATGGTATACATATAATGGACGCACTTTAGTCTTTCCCTGCGCAATGGAAATATGCCCCGGTCCATCATGTCCCATTAAAACGACATCATCGTCAAAATCCATCGCATAATATTCCGTAAACGATCCACCTGCTCCGAAACTGTCCAATATTTTCATGGCCTGTGCATTTTTTATTTCGTATTCACCAGCTACAGGTATACCCCTTGCAGTGAGTAAGGATGTACCTAAGATGATGGAACTCATGGTATCTGCATTATCGGTTCCCACACCTTTATAATAATACGCCATGGAACCCAGTCTATACTTATTCACTATTTTATCGAGCGCAACGGAAGTTCTTGCCGCCCTTTCCAATTCTTTTTGCGAGCAGTCGGCTTGTACATCAAAACAAGTATAAAAATCTGATACCCGTTCGGCAATCTCCGATATTTGCACCTCTTTACGTATGGCTGTGAGTTCATCCACTTCAATAATTTCGATATGTCCGCCGAAATAGGCATATTGTTGTGTCAAGTCTGAATAGATATCAAGCATTCCACTATAATAATGTCCCATGCAGCCTAGTCGGTTATGAAACATCATATGAGCCACCTTGGCCGCCTCTACCCATTCCCGTACTTCACTCCAACATTTTTCTTCATACAATATTCCGGTTATTTGATGAAATGCTATTCCAGTACGGTTAAACAAATTGGCGATTTCGGGAACAGGGCATGCAGAACAATAAGCCAGCCATTCGCCGGTCATTTGCGTTCGGTCGCCCATACGATTGAAAGCATCATAATCAATCTTGGACGCCGGAGCCAGATTCAGAATGATCACGGGAACCTTTGCTTGCCGTACCACTGGGAATACAGTAGATGACAAGGCATAGGTAGCTACATATAAAAAAATGATATCTACTTCCTGTTGCCTAAAGTGATGTCCGGCTTCAAAAGCTTTATCTGCCGTATCAATTAGACCAACATTGACAACCGCCGGATGAAACGTTGAGATTTTTTGCTCTATTTCTGAAAGGTAACCTTCAAGACGGCTTTTCAATGTCGGAAACTGTGGCCAATAGGTGTCAAGTCCTATTCCAAATAACCCGATTTTTGCTGTTTTACTGCTCATTCAAATATATTTAACTTTCTTACTTAAAATTACTTTTCGTCCGGTTCAAAGTTTATATCAGCCATGCTGCAATTTAGCTCGTTTAGGAAGGCACAACCATGCGTAAAATGGCAATTTATTTATCGTTTTTGATAAACGTGCGTGCACCATCTTTTCAAAGCTATGCCCATCTGTGTAAGTGCGTCAACATGTAAATCAATTGCTGAGAGATTTACTAGAATTGTTAAAATATGTTAAAGGCGTTTGAAAATATAATTTTGTTTTCTTGATTTGACTAACCATTTCACACACTTTATTGGTAACAATTATTTAATGAACATTTTTTGAAGCTATTATTTATCAGTTTTAGTTGCTAGATCATGTTAACAAAATTTTTATTTACCCATTTTCGCGTATCACGCCAATTTTTATTATTTTTCTTAACGCTTTTTGCATTCAGTCCGGTATTACGAGCACAACAGTCCGCCATCGGATCAAGCGGGAAGTCTAGTTTTACGGCAAAGCTCATAAACATTGAAGCTGCGGCCAATGAAATATTTCGCTACAACACCACGCTGTACAATGGTTCCAGTAAACCAGGCATTTACGAGATGAAGGCTGAGTTGCCTCCTGGTTGGCTGATTACGTATCGAGTTGCGGGCAGTCAGGTTACCTCACTTAGCATGGAGCCCGGTAAGACGCAGGATATTTCCATCGAAATTAAAGCTACGGCCCGTGCTAATCCCAACAAATACAAGATACCGATAAAGGCAGTATCTCCATCAGATACTTTATCACTGAATCTGGAAGCGGTAGTAAAAGGTTCTTACAGTCTCGAATTAACGACTCCCACAGGGCGATTAAGCGATGAAGTAACTTCTGGCAGTCAGCAGGAAATTCAATTAGTCGTAAAAAACGCTGGCTCTCTCCCGTTGAACGACGTAGAACTTTCAGCCCAGTTGCCTGTCAATTGGAAATCTACGTTTGAACCTTCAAAAATCAAGGAACTGGAGCCCGGAAAAAGTGTAGACATCACGGCCACCCTAAAAGTACCCGACAAAACAATTGCTGGCGATTATGCCGCTACTTTTAAGTCGACAAACGCAAATAGCAATGCACAGGCTGCATTTCGGATAGTAGTAAAAACATCATTACTTTCTGGTTGGATCGGCATTTTAGTCATATTAATGGCAATTGGCATGGTGTATTACCTCATTCGCAAATACGGCAGAAGATAAGTTAATCCAGTACAAATGAAGGATCCTATCATACAACTGAAGGGCTTGACCAAGTGTTATGGCTCCCTCAAGGCGGTCGATGATCTGAATCTTGACATTCATAAGGGAGAGATTTTCGGACTATTGGGACCTAACGGAGCTGGTAAAACGACAACCATCTTGATGATGCTCGGGCTCACAGACCCAACAAGCGGCACAGCTACCGTGTGTGGACACAACGCGACCAACAACCCTATAGCCGTGAAGAAGAAAGTGGGCTACATGCCAGACAGCTTAGGCTTTTATGATGGTATGACCGCCCTAGAAAACCTGATATACATCGGAAGACTGAATGGCCTACCTGAAAAGGAAATTAAAACATCTGCAACCGAGATGATGGAAGTAGTAGGACTTACGAACGATATGCATAAAAAGACGGCCACCTATTCGCGTGGCATGAAACAGCGTCTTGGCTTGGCCGATGTACTGATTAAGCGTCCCGATGTAATCGTTTTAGATGAGCCGACACTTGGTATTGACCCCAGTGGGATAAAAGATTTTTTGATATTAATAAAACGGTTAAGTAAACAACAAGGGCTGACGGTATTACTTTCCTCGCATCACTTGCATCATGTACAGCAAGTGTGTGACAGGGTAGGCATTTTCGTAAATGGCAAATTGTTGGCACAAGGAAATATAGACACATTATCAGGTAATCTATTTGGCAAAGACGGTTATGTAACATCCATTACGGTGCAACAAACGATCGAACAGCCCTGGCCCTTTGAAACAGAACTCAAGCTGAGGGAGGGCATGAATCAAATTACCTTACACGAGAATAGGATAGATTTTGCGTGTAGCCATGATATGACACCTGCAATAGTTCGTTTTTTTGTTGAAAAAGGATATGACATTTTGGAGGTACATAAAAAAGATTATGGTCTGGACGATATCTACGAAAAGTATTTTGAAAATAATTTAATGGAAAATACCCATGAAAAGTCAACCGATTTCTTTGAAAGATCTTTCTTTAAAACAGGCAAAAAGTAATCAATCACCGGAAAAAGCTGTCAGTGAAGGACCTTTTAACGTAATAGTGCGTAAAGAGATAGCGGATCATATACGTAGTTGGCGATTTATTGTACTAATTGGATTGATTGTACTGACCTTTATTGCTTCTATGTATGTAGCGCTAGGAAATATAAAATCATCTGTTGGCAATACAGATGATCCGGACCACGTTTTTTTATATCTCAAGCTACTAACCACTACCGATAATTCTATACCTCCATTTCATATATTTTTAAGTTTTTTGGCTCCTTTACTAGGCATTAGCCTGGGGTTTGATGCTATTAACTCAGAACAAAATAATGGCACTCTTATCAGATTAATGGCACAACCTGTTTATAGGGACAATTTATTGCTCGCCAAATTTGTAAGTGCACTGGTCATAGTAAGCACCTTATTTGCAGCGTTGGCATTATTGATGATTGGAGGAGGCATGCTATTGACAGGCGTACGAATGGAGCCACAAGAGCTGTTAAGGATACTGAGTTTCATTACAATGAGTATTACGTATGTAGCATTTTGGCTAAGCTTATCTATATTGATGTCTATTAAATTCAAACAAGCCGCCACCTCTGCCCTTACGGCAATTGGCATATGGTTATTTTTTACGGTATTCTACCAGATAATCGTCAATCTCGTAATAAGATCATTTTTGCCTAACCCTACTTTTCTTTCTCAGCATGAGATTATGGCTTATAATGAGCTTGTATTAAACATACTACGCATAGCTCCCAATCAGCTTTATACGGATGCCACTACTACCCTACTGATGCCATCCGTTCGCAGCCTTGGCCCAATAACCATGGAACAAATGGCTAGCGCTATTCCTTCGCCCCTACCTTTTAAAGAAAGTGTCATGATCGTATGGCCACAAGTAAGTGGTTTAATCGCCGCAACTGTAGTTTGTTTTGCACTTTCTTATTATCTTTTTATGCGCCGTGAAATAAGGAGTTAGAACAACCTCGCTTCTAAAATGACGCCTAAAGATACCATATATGCAGTTCACTTAATGCATGCGTATTACCTACAATGAGTAACACACCTCATGATTGTCGCCCGAAAATGAGTAACTTACGCGTCTTTCTACACCAAAAACGACATAATAGCCGCATGAAAAATTTCTCTAAACATAGCAAACCTAAAAGTGTTTTTGTTGCAAATCGCCTTCAAGAAGTATTACTTAGTGGACATTGGATTGCAAATACCAATTATAAAGAGCTGCTACTAGAAACAACATGGGAACAGGCCATCCATAAAATTGGTAGTTTAAATACTATTGCCGCGCTGACTTTCCATATTAACTATTATCTAGCCGGGCTTTTGAATGTATTTTATGGAGGAAAGCTTGAAATTAGCGATCAATATAGCTTTAATTTACCGCCAATACAATCAGAGAAGGACTGGAAAGAATTAGTAGATGACTTTTTGCGGAATGCAGAAAAATTTGTTATCCAAGTTGAACAAATGGCTGAATCGAAGTTAAAGGAACCTTTCGTTGAAGAGAAATATGGCAATTATTTACGGAACATTGAAGGCATTATTGAGCATAGTTATTATCATTTAGGGCAGATCGTGCTCATCAAAAAGTTGATTACAGAAAACTAATGGCCATTGTTTTAAAATGAGCAGTTATCCCCAGGCGTAACCATAATTAACATTTTGAATTTTAATTAAAACTAAAATCAATTATGTTTGTTCCGTCATAATCAATTAGGTCTTCAAAACCGACAACAAACAATTATGAATACCAAAATACACCCATAATTATGCAACCGTAAATGCCGTAATATGACCCTGCTTCAACAAAAAATCAAGACGCTTCTTCCCGCTTATTTCGCAATAGTCATGGCAACCGGCATTATCTCCATAGCTTCGTTGCTGGATGGATTTGTAACGATAGCCTATATTCTCTTTTTCGTCAATTTAGCTTTTCTTTCCGGCTTGCTCCTGCTATTTATTTATAGGATTATTTATTATTGGCGACAGGTATTGGAAGATTTCCGAAGTTACCAAAGGGGGCCAGGGTTCTTCACCTTCGTAGCTGCTTTATGCATAGTAGGAAATCAAGCTATATTATTTTATGATTCACTGGCGCTGGCGAAAATACTGCTATTGGTAGCTGGCATTGCATGGCTTATTATAGGTTATGGTTTCTTTTTCAATATTACGGTTACTGAAGATAAAAAACCTTTGAAAGACGGTATTAATGGCACTTGGCTAGTGATTATAGTGGCCATTCAGGCATTATCAACGCTGATCACATTTGTGGCAGAAGATTTTGGAAAAAATGCATACATCTATTTTTTTTTAGCATTATGTATGTTTTTATTGGGTTGCATTTTTTATCTCTATATCATGTCGCTCATCATCTATCGCATTTCCTTCTTTTCATTAAATGCAACTGAACTTGGGGCTCCCTATTGGATTAACATGGGTGCAACGGCCATTTCAACTTTAGCAGGTTCTATGCTAATATTAAATTGTAAAAAGTTCCCTTTTTTGGTAGAAATTCTTCCTTTTTTGAAAGGCTTTACGCTTTTCTTTTGGGCGGCTGGTACCTGGTGGATTCCATTGCTTATTATTTTAGGTATTTGGCGCCACGTAATTGAGAAGGTAGCAGTACCCACTTCAATTAAAGGCTATGACCCTACGTATTGGGCAATGGTTTTTCCTCTTGGAATGTATACAGTTTGTACGTTTAGGCTAAGCGACGCCATACAAATTCCATTCTTAAAAATAATTCCGGAGTATTTTATTTTCATCGCAATATTTGCTTGGTTAGCTGTAATGACAGGTTTTTTAAGGCAGGTGGTTTCTTATTTTAAGGCAGGAGGTAAAACCGTCGATTAACATTTAGTCTAATTTGGAATATTTTTAAATTACTGATAGCAGCAGTACAGTTAAATAATTACGGTTATAAATAGTTAAATTTAAAAGCCAATACGTAGATACCCGTTTTAAACTTGCATAAATTATGTATAGACTCTTTAAAACATTAAATAGGGTAGCTTTTATTAAAGCTACCATCATGACTATACTGGTTATTATATTCGTGTTGATCGGTTCCAGGAACTTACAAAATTTTGATCCCGCTTTAATTGCCTACTTAACGGGCACCGTGTTTGCCGTTTTTGGTACCAGTTATCGTTATTCGGTATGGATACAACGACCACCAACCCGCCTTTACCGACGCCGCAGCGTGCAGTTTCTCTTTAGTAAACATTTTTTTCCTTACTTCTTACGGTCTATTCGTCTTTTTATACGTAATATCTTATTTCAACGATTTATTGCCTATAGAAGCAGGACTCGTTGGATAGGACATTTTCTTTTGGCAAGCGGCTGCTTACTCGCTTTTGCAATCACCATACCGCTCACCTTTGGCTGGATTAATTTTATATTAAAACCAGGAGATGATACCACTTATTATGCCATGTTATTTGGGTTTGAAGCCGGTTCGTTTCGCTTAGGCTCTACATTAGCTTTTATTACTTTTCACGGCTTGGTATGGTGCTCTGTACTGGTAACTATTGGTGCGGTAATCATGATGAAAAGAAGATTTACCAATGGTGGGCTGATAGCAACGCAGACTTTTGAGGATGACTTATTACCGCTAATTTTACTAATTGCTATTTCAGTTACGGGGCTCGGTATTTCTTATGATTATACTTTTTTGGAAGGGAAGACTTATCAATTTATGGCCGTTACGCACGCCATAACTGTTATATTATTTCTGGTGTGGTTGCCCTTTGGAAAATTCTTCCATATCTATCAGCGATTCTCTCAACTCGGAGCTAACCTATATAAAATTGAAGGCAGTAGACGAGGAATGGCTGTATGCCCACACACAAAAAAAGAATTTGCTTCTCAAACACATATCAATGACCTTAAAAAGGTAACGAAGGAGCTTGGTTTCGATTTCAGCAAGGAAGATGGCTCCAATCATTTAGACCTCAGTCCTGAAGGAAAACGATCTGCTTTGGCAAAAGCCCATTTTGAGGCGAGACAAGAATCAGGGCATTTCTTTGGATAAAATATAAAAAAATGGCAAAACTTCCAGTATCTGTCGATCAAATTATAGAAAAATATGGCCCACATAAAGCTTATGCTCCAAAAGCAGGCTTTTACGGATCCCATGAACCCGATAAATTAGTAAAAACCCATTGCTGTTATTGTGGTATGCAATGTGGTATTCAGCTGAAAGTAAAAGACAATAAGATTGCTGGCTTTGAACCTTGGATGGAATTTCCGTTCAATGAAGGCAGATTGTGTCCAAAAGGAGTTGAGCGTTATTTACAGAACAACCACCCCGATAGACTTTTAGATCCAATAGCAAGAGTAGAGGGTAAAGGTTTTGAACCGGTTACATGGGATTATGCCATGAATAAGACCATCAGCGAGATAGAAAGAATTCAAGCGAAATATGGCAGGGATGCCTTTGCCATGCTCAGTGGCGTTTCCCTTACTAACGAGAAAAGCTACATGATAGGAAAATTTGCACGGGTAGCTTTGAAAACCGCAAATCTCGACTATAATGGACGCCTCTGTATGGTAAGTGCCGGCGGAGGTAACAAAAAAGCGTTTGGATTAGATAGGTCTTCAAACAGTTGGGCAGATCTGGCCCATGCTGAAGTTATCATTGTAGCCGGAGCCAACATAAGTGAAACATTCCCTACCCTTACACATTACATCTGGCAGGCAAGAGATAATGGGGCAAAACTAATTGTTGTAGATCCGCGCGTAATTCCATTAGCAAGAACCGCTGATCTACATTTGCCCATACGCCCTGGTGGCGATTCAGCATTATTTGCTGCAATGCTTAAAATCCTAGTAGACAATGATTGGCTTGATCATGACTTTATCGAGAGTTACACCTCCGGCTTTCAAGAAACGATAGATGCCGTAAAGGATTACGATTTAGACTGGGCCGAAGAACACACAGGGATACCAAAGCAGAAAATTTTAGAAGCTGCAACGCTTTGGGGAAAAGCAAAAACAAGCTTTCTTCTTCATGCCCGCGGTATAGAGCACCACACAAAAGGTGTAGAAAATGTGCTGAGTTGCATTAATTTGGTGCTTGCAACAGGACGTATAGGAAAGCCTTACTGTGGGTATGGTACCATAACGGGCCAAGGGAACGGTCAGGGCGGTAGAGAACACGGGCACAAATGTGATCAACTACCAGGAAATCGCGATATCACGAACCCCGAACATCGCCAATATATTGCCGAAGTTTGGGGAATTGACGAAAAAGATATGCCTGGAAAGGGCTTAACTGCTTATGAACAGATTGAAGCTATTCATAGAGGTGAGATAAAAGGATTAATTTCCATATGCTTTAATCCTTTAGTGTCTTTACCCAATAACAATTTCGTTCGCGAGGCCCTCGAAAAGCTCGAATTTTATATATGCATCGATAGCTTTCTTTCTGAAACAGCTCGTCATGCAGATATTGTGCTGGCGGGGTCATTACATGAGGAAGAAGAAGGCACGGTAACAACGGCTGAAGGAAGAGTGGTAAAAATAAATGAAGCTATTACGCCACCTGGAAATGCGAGACGAGATGGGCAAATTTTAATGGAACTTGCCAAGCGCCTTGGGGTGGAAAACAAATTTAATTACGCGACTAGTGAAGACATTTTTAACGAGCTAAGGGTTGCCTCTAAAGGGGGAACTGCTGACTATTTTGGTATCACATACCAAAAAGTAGTAGATAATATGGGTATTTTTTGGCCCTGTCCGTCTTTAGATCATCCAGGAACACCGCGCTTATGGGAGGATCGCAAATTTAAAACACCCGACGGAAAAGCACACTTCAATCCAGTTAGGTATCGACCTGCCTCTGAAGTTACCGATAAGGATTATCCCGTAGTTCTAACTACAGGCAGGGTAGTTTCTCAGTATCTAAGCGGAACTTCCACCCGCAGAATTGGTAAGTTGGTAGATCAATATCCTGAACCTTTACTGGAGATACACCCGAAGCTTGCTTTTCAATACGGTATAAAAGATCGGGATCTCATCACGGTAAAAACAAGACGCGGAGAAGCCGAGTTTCCTGCACAAGTAGTAGAAACTATTCGAGCCGATACTGTTTTTATCCCGTATCACTGGGGAGGGGTACATGCAGCTAATCAGTTGACTATTGGAAATCTGGACCCCATATCAAAAATTCCAGAATTTAAAGTATGCGCCTGTCAATTAATACCGACAGGTAAGGTCGCTTCAGCATTGACAACTAAAAATGCCTACCAGAGTGGGGTATAAAATAATTATTACAAGAAATTACTAGAGTAGAAATTGAAGTTTAATTTACAAAAAAACGATTATGCCGGAAACAAATTATGATCAGGAAATGGCCTTCTTTGTAGATATGCAACGCTGCATAGGATGCCACGCATGTGAAATGGCTTGCGCAGAATGCGAAACAAATGGGCAGGAAAGTATGATACATGTAAATTATGTTAACCGCGCGGTAAGCGTCCAAACTACGGTACAAGTATGCATGCACTGTGAAAATCCTGCCTGTGCTAATGTATGCCCCGCAGATGCTATTCATCAAGATGATTTTGGCGTGGTGCATTCCTCTAATACATCGAGGTGCATAGGTTGTTCGAATTGTGTGCTGGCATGTCCATTTGGCGTGCCAAAGAAAATGGAAGAAGCCGAATTGATGATGAAATGCAACATGTGTTACGATAGAACCAGTGCTGGAAAAAAACCGATGTGTGCTACCGTATGCCCCAGTCAGGCACTATATTATGGAACAAGAGAAGAAATCGAAAGAATGCGTCCTAACAGTGTCCCCGTTAACTCCTTTAAATTCGGAAATCAGGAAGTTAAAACGAAGGTAAGCATCATGATGCCTAAGGGAACGCATCAATTAGTGATAGCCTAATTTTATACATTATGGCCCATAAAGATCCTTATGATGGTGGGGAAAACACCCCTAGCTGGAAAAGCGACTTTCCATTTCAAGCTAAAAAGGCAACTCACGTAGGGCGTCGGGAGTTCGCCAAATTTTTAGCCTTGTTCTCCGGTGCACTTGCCCTTACAAATGGTGCAATTGTAATAAAATCACTCACTTTCCCCACAAAACCTTTGGAAGGTGAACATTTTATTTGCAATGAAAGTGATGTAGCTGTAGGAAGTATGCTTCAATTTGATATTCAAGGAAGTAAGGTCATCCCCTATATTCTTATTCACTTAAAAGCAAACGAGTGGAGGGCATTTGAACAGAAATGTACACATCTTACGTGTGCTGTGAGATTCCGGGAAGATCTTCAAAAAATAGAATGCCCCTGCCATCATGGTTTTTTTAGTCCGGATACAGGAGAGGTGCTACAAGGACCTCCACCTAGGCCACTCCCTCAATTGGAAGTTGTAATTAAGGACGGTAAAGTATTTGTTAAAGAAAACGAGCAAAAAAATAAGGTATAAAAATGAGTGATTTCAGAACATCTCAAAACGAAGCGCATCCGAACAAAACCAATTCATTAATGACCGGAATCATTGTATTGCTTATCTTGTTTGTTAGCATTCAGATCTGGTTTTTGTTTGGTGCCCTTAACAATGCATTGCAAGACAACCTCTATTTTGCATTAACTACTTTTATAGGTTCTCTCCTATTAGCTGCAGCATCTTTTTGGATTTTACGCTATTTACCTGATCCTTTAAAAAATAAAAAATAATATTTTAGTTCATCCAGAACGGAACCGCAAGAATGCATGCGGATATTGGGTTTATCGTCGATATTATTAATAAAGACGGCCTTGGTTTTAACCAGGGCCGCCAAGAAGCTTTCTATTCCTTCGCTGGCATTATCCAGAGCAGGTAATATGGGTTTGTTCTCAGATCTCATTAGAAACCACCCCATAAAAAACTTCTATATTGATAACACTAGTAATACGCGTTTGTTTTTAAAAAAATATTTTTTTTTATAACGTCCTAAAAAAGATATACGCTGTTCACTTTCTTGTGTGTTGAAAGCTCTTCCTTTACTTAGAATAACGCGTACTATATTAAGGTTTCAATACTACTTTTACGCAGTCGTCTTCCTTTTCATCAAAAAGTTTATAGCCTTGAGCAACCTCACTCAGGGGCAACGTATGTGTAATGATGTCGTCCAATATCACCTTTTCCTCTTTCACTAACTCAATAAGATGATCGATGTAATTTAATACCGGTGCTTGTCCCTGCCTGATAGTAAGCCCCTTGTCAAAAATGCGGTGCAAAGGAAAGTTATCATATGGACTACCGTACACGCCCACAATAGATACCGTTCCACTTCTTCGTACTGCCTGAAAACAAAGATCCAGCACTTTTATGCTTCCCTTTTCAAAATTGATCGTTGCCTTCACTTTATCCATGAGTGTACGCTCGGGCTCAAAACCTACAGCGTCTACACATACATCTGCCCCCCGTCCGTTCGTCATATCACGAATCGCTTCAATTACATCAACCTTGTGCGGATTCAATGTTTCTACCTTATTTACCATACGGGCTTTTTCGAGGCGGTAATCCAGCGGATCAATTGCTATTACTCTACTTGCTCCACGAATCCAAGCGGCTTTTTGGGCCATTAAACCCACCGGACCCGAACCAAAAACAGCAACCACTTCTCCCCCTTTGAGCTGTGCCCAATCAATGGCAGACCACCCCGTAGGAAAGATGTCGGTTAAGAATAGTGCCTGTTCATCGCTCAGATTATTTGGTACTATACGCGGACTGATATCTGCATATGGAACACGTACGTATTCTGCCTGGCCACCAGCATAACCACCGTATAAGTCCGTGTAGCCAAACAGCGCCGCCCCCTTTTGGTCCATTAAATCACCATTAGGCCCATAGTGTTTATAATTTGAATTTTCGCAACTAGGTGATGCGCCATGGTTACAAAAGAAACAATGCCCACAGGCAATTGGAAAAGGTACCACTACACGGTCTCCTCTTTTGAGATTTTTAACAGATGGGCCAATCTCTTCTACGACACCCATAAATTCATGCCCCATAACCATGTCCGTTTTTTGCGGCACAGCTCCGCTTAAAATATGCAGATCCGAACCACAAATAGCTGTAGATGTAATACGCAGGATAACATCCCCCGCTTTTTCAATACGTGGATCATCCACATTGTCATAACTGATGTCTCCCGGTTTGTGAAATACTGCTGCTTTCATAGTATATGTTTTTATTAGATTACATTATGTTTAGTCAAAGCTCACATTCCAATAACCCTACCGCCTTTAAAACGGCTATTGTATTTTACATTTTTTTTAGCTGTATACTTGCATGGTACATCACCGGTAAACTTATTGTTGATTATTTTCGCAAAAGAAGCGTAGTTTTTAACATTGGCAAGCTTTTTTCTATGTCCTGTTTTAACTATAGTATACTTTCTTAATAAGTTCAACATCATTTTCTTTATTAGGCACTTAGCAGCATTAAGCCTGTTCCTCTCTCGTGGCATGGTTTTTCGATTTTTTCTAAAACAATTTCGCTAATACTCATTTTACACCTATATGGCAACGACTCAAAGTTCAAGTTTTCATTTACGTGATGGCAATACACAAAGCCCATGGCAGATTAATCCTCTTAGTGAGGCGTTGGCTTCCAAAAATGACCCGCCAGATACCTCCCGTATCTACGACGCTATAATCATTGGAGCCGGGATAACAGGTATAACAACATCCTTATTGCTTCAAAAGACAGGTAAAAGGTGCCTACTAATTGATGGGCAACAGTTCGGTTTTGGTACAACCGGTGGTACCAGTGCACATTTGAATACGTTTTTTGACGCCACCTACCCAGAGATTGAACGTGATTTTGGCAAAGAGGCTGCAGCCCTCACTGCAAAGGCAGGCAAGGAAGTAATCGCTTTTATCGCAGCGCTTATAAAAGACTATCAGATAGATTGTGATTTTGATTATAAAGATGCCTATCTATTTTCCGAAACCGAAAAAGAAAGCAAACAATTAAGAGCAATTTTAGCGTGTTCGCAAAGAGCTGGGATCGCAGTGGAAGAAGCAAGCGAAAATGGGGTACCCATTCCGTACGATCAGGCCATTTTGTTTAAACAGCAAGGACAGTTTCATCCAATAAAATATACTAGTAAACTTTTGGAAGCATACTTGGAACTCGGCGGCGATTTAATGGAGAACACCTTTATCATTAAAAATAGTTTCGATGGCAAATGCCATATAGCCGAAAGCGCTACAGCTATCTTTAAAGGCCACGCTATTGTTTATGCTACGCACATTCCTCCCGGTATTAACCAGTTTAACTTCCGTTGCGCCGCATATCGGAGTTATGTATTGGGTGTCAGATTAAAAGATGATAATTATCCATCTGCATTAATCTATGATATGCAGGAGCCTTATCATTATTTTAGAACACATCATATTGACGGACAAGATTATCTTATTGTAGGAGGCGAAGACCATAAAACTGGCCATGGCGATCCTGAAGTAGCTTTTAAAAGATTAGAGGATTACGTACGGAGATATTATGCGATTGCTTCTGTAGATTACCGCTGGTCTGCTCAATATTATATACCTGTAGACGGACTACCCTATATTGGCCAGTTTCCTAACAATGCTCCCGGTGTTTACATCGCTACCGGGTTCAATGGCAACGGAATGATTTTCGGGACACTATCTGCAAAAATTATAAGTGATTTAATTTTAAAGCATGAAAATTCCTATGGTTCACTTTTTAATCCGTCACGAATGAAACCTATTGCAGGGTTTTCTGAGTTTCTTAAGGAGAACACAGATGCAGCCTATCACTTTATAGCAGATCGGTTTACTACAAAAGAAATAGAAACTGCCCACGCAATTGCATCGGGTGAAGGGATGGTTGTAGACTATCAAGGACAGAAACTGGCACTATATAAAGACGAAACCGGCCATATCACCGCATTGAATCCGACCTGTACGCATGCAGGTTGCATTGTAACTTATAATTCAGCAGAAAAGAGCTGGGATTGCCCATGCCATGGAGGGCGTTATGATTTGCAAGGCCATGTAATTACCGGACCACCGTTAAAAAATCTTGAAAAAATCAGCCTTGAGAACGACGACTGATAGTTATCCATTTACATTGAAATATATATTGGCTTACATGATTTTAAATCCAAATATGCTCATCGCTTATTTTTTCGATTTCCACCCGACCTTTCAATTTAGCGTCAACGGCATATAACACCTCTCCTTTCCACCTTTTGAAACGCATGATCTGTTTTCCCGTTTCTCCCTTAATCCCCTGAGCAAATCCTCGCAGGGAATGATCCACCCTTTCTCTCGTATCCTTTCCGCGTAGAGGCGTAAATAATACGGTAATAACCAGTCCAGTAATAAAGCCTCCAAAAAATGTAATTAGTTTGCTCGTATCGTTCATTGTTTAAATAAATAAGTATTATCCGTTTATAAAACAGCATTTGACGTATACTGTTTGCTTTTCTGGCTCAACTTGCTGTAACTGTCTGTTTTTCTTTTCATTCATATTGCTAGTAACAATCGATTCATCTTCCGCTAGAGCAGCAACGCTGTATTGCAAACCCAGCACGATCGAAGTGCTGGGCTTTTAGTGCCTCCATATTGAATTTAGTCATGGCCTTGGGTTTTTACGATCTTATTATAGATACCCAGTAAAAGAAATGGTGCTGCCCATTGTCCAACAAATAGCGCTGTATGTTTACTCCCTGCGCATTTTAGTGCAAGCGATATCCCCATGGACGCTACTGCAGCTCCTAAAAAAACTACCGATGGTACTTTACCTGTTACGTTTTCGATCATTTCAGTTTTGTGCCCTTCATTGGGCGATGTTAAATTGCTCATAATAAACTATTTTTATTTATAAATTAATTTATGGTGTTAACAGCGTTTCGTCGGTCCGTTTTATCATATTACTTATTTACCTTCAGAAATGCGGCCAACTTTAATAGGATAGGCCAAAATCCGCGCTGCATTTGTTTGTGATTTTTATTGTGCCTACAAATACCAAGTAAATGAGGGTCAAAAAGTGCCAATTCTAATAGGGCAATTAATATTCCATAAAGTATGGTCTGATTTTATGTGTGTGCTAAATTGTCTACTGCTTGTAGGATAAAGCGATGTTGATGTAAAGAAATGAAGACAGGCCCCAAGGAACACGCGTGTTAACCATAGTTTTAATCACACAATTTTTCGTTATAGCTGTTTTAAAATAATGAAACATAGAAATTTAAGCATGAAATTAGTTACAATATTTGCGGCCTTCGCGCTTGCAGGGTCACTCTACGGCTGTGGCTGTGATAGCCAGTCGCCAGACGATGTAGAAGAACAGTTTGACGCCGATACGATAGACGCGCCAAAAGAAGGTGACTCAACACTTAGTGAAAAGATGTACCCGATGCAGACCGATAGTTTGCAGGACAGCTTAAAATAATAATTTGTTAAAATATGGTAACCCCTTCCAAGTTATGGGTATTGGAAGTTGGCAATTTGCCGTCGGGTTACCAAGTTTTATGAAGTCGTTTCTTTAATTATTTTGATATTTTTGCGTCTTCGTTCATCGTTAAGTGATCTATAAATCCTTATTTACTATCTGTGCATACAAATTCCTTACCTAAGCATTTACATTCTAAAAACCGTAAACAAATTTACGTGGAAATGCATTATATATAAATTTTTCAACCATTCCAGCTTAAATTTTGCTTTCATGATTATTTGGCTCAATTTTAACTGTGTACTAAATTTTATGAGCGCTGTACCCCTTTTTATTCTTGGCGTGAAATGATCTTTTCTTTAAAATATTGAACTCCACTTTTTTGAAATATTATAGTGATATATCTTCTCGTTTTAAACCTTTCTTCCTGTCACCTGTTATTCAATAAAAGGGAATATGGATTACATCACAATAAAAGATAATCAAGATTTTTACGAAGTAGTGCTAAAAACCAGTAAAGGTGAATTAGTGAAATTATTGGTAAATAAAGAGGAGGATACTATACAAGTTGTTCGTGAGCACGACCAGTTGATGGAGGCATTACAGATCAATGAATCTTCACTGGAGATTATTATCAGATAGAAAAGGCTTCCGGCGCATTTGGATTATTCTCCGGAAGTTTTTTGTTACTATTAGCGAAGTTGATACGCTTTTCTACCTCTTCTTTTACATCACCTGCATCTTGCCATTTAGCAAGATCCGCATATAAAAAGTCCATACTGTAGTGTATGTCATCCCGCTCCCAGCGAAGGCGCAGGTATTCTTCACTTTCCGTAATCGAAATTGGTTGCTGATCGTCAAAACGATTTCGACATAGAGCACGAACCTCTTCCTTTGCTTGCTTTAAATTTGAATGTGTCATATGCGCTTCTCATAGGTATTTCCTTATAAAGACACAAGTATTAGTCCCATATTCAAGAAACAGAATAGGATGAGCCGAATATTACTTAGATAGCGTTATTTAAATAGATTATTCAGTAATATATTCTTGGCAACGTTTTATAGGTGTACTAAATAAAGCATAGTATTGTCTATATTTCTATAAGCAGATGTATCAATAACGTAGATATAACGCCATTCATTAGCGGTTATATTCTGCCTCCGAAACTTCAGTAGTAAAATACATCGTGGCATTGAATATGCCTTCAATTCATAAAGATTTTCCTTTAATAATTTAATACGCAATTTATGTACACATTAGGAATTAACGCTGTATTCATGATTCGGCAGCTTGTCTTATTAAAGACGGCAAATTATTAGCCGCTGCAGAAGACGAACGTTTAGCAAATTAAAAGAAAAGCAAACAGGCCTATAAAAGGGTTGTTAATAAGACACATCTATTATTGAAAATTATGTTGACGCAATTAACAAAATTACCAGCACACGTTTTTGCTGTAAAAGCAACCGATAAGGTTACAGGAGAAGAACTTAAAGATGTATTAATACCAGGTCTGCAACGTTTGGTAGATAAATATGGAGAGATTTACTATCTACTTGTATTAGACACAAAAGTGAAAAACTTCACAACAGGAGCCTGGCTTCAGGATTTGATAGCGGGGATAAAACATTTCAAAAAATGGACACGTATTGCAGTGGTTACAGATGAGGCGAATGTAGAAAAGTTTACGAATATGTTCAATTATCTGGCACCTGGTAATGCAAAAGGGTTTAAGCATGACCAATTAAAGCAGGCAATTAGCTGGGTAAGCCAAAGAACCAAAGCTGAAGGTAAAACTATTACCGGACTAGCGGCCGGCCTGGTCGGCGCTATTGCATTAAATGTGGTACATGAAACCCTAAAAAGAAGAATGGCTCATGCGCCAAGAATTGATCAGTTAGGTAAAGAAGCAATAGCTAAGTCTACAGATAAATTAGCCAACTACAAGCCCAGTGAAAAGAACTTGTATGCAGCAAGTCTCGCTTCGGATCTTGTGAGTAATTCGTTGTTTTATAGTTTGATCCCCTCTACCGATAAAAATGTACTTTGGGCAAAAAGTATTGTATATGGATTAGGTGCGGGCCTAGGAGCTGTTATTTTACCTGCTAAATTTGGGTTGAATGATCGGGGCGTAACTAAAACAACACAAACAAAAGGACTGACGATTGCTTACTATCTCTTTGGGGCGCTTGTGACGGCCGCTAGCTTTTCTATCCTGAAAAAATTGTCGAATAAAAGCTATTAATATCAGCTTGGTTACTTTTTACTTGCGTTAGTCATTTTTTTTATCTACGGGAGCCTGCGTCTCGCCCATCTTGTCGGTGATGGCACTGTCTGGTGTGATATTGCCCATCGCCACTTGCATTTTATTTTTAAAGCCTGATATGACCATATCTTTACCCGCCATCAGGGCATCATAACCATCCTTTGCCACTTCGGCAGGATCTGCCATTTCACCTTCCTGCACAATTTTGGAAGCCTGCATCTCCGCTTTGTTAAAGAAATCTGTATCTGTAGCCCCCGGTAAAAGCGAAGTAATCGTCACGCCGGAACCCTTTACTTCACTACGCACTGCTTCGCTAAAAAAGTGCACAAATGCTTTCGTTCCATGATAAACCGCTTGATAAGGACCTGGAATCTTTCCTGCGATAGAAGAAAGATTTAGAATCTTTCCTTCACCCTTCAACACCATATCTCTTAAGAACATCTTCGTTAATGCAATACATGCGGAAATATTCAATTGAACAATGTCAAGCTCCTTCTGTAAATCGGTTTCGATAAACTCGCCATATACCCCTTGCCCTGCATCATTCACTAAAATATTTACCGCAATATCCTGCAACCTGATTTCATCGTAAATTTCAAGAGGTGCCTGCCTGTCGAAAAGATCCTTCGAAATGGTAATAACGTCCACGCCATATCTGCTAAGCTCCGCTCCTACCTTTTCCAAATCATCCAGGCTTCTTGCTATCAATATTAAATTATGGCCATCTTCGGCAAATAGCTTCGCAAGTTCGTATCCAATACCACTTGTGGCGCCCGTTATCAAGGTATAATTTTTTGATGTTTCCATGGGTTCTATAATTTATTTGTTATTATCCTTTCAACTATCCTACCCAAATAGCCCATTAAAATAATTACAGAAAATTTTGGTGTGGAAGAGCATAAAACTGTGTTTTTTCTAAAAAAAGTACGTCATGCAACGGGATGGAAATTTTGGCCCAGTTTTAATGGTGTCCTAAATCCTATTTAGCTTTGTATAGGTGGTTACGATTCATTTGTTTCTACTAGGCGGAGTGACCGACGTAAAATAGTAGGGTTACGGCGGCTATTGGATGGAAGAAATAAAAGCTAGACCCTTATGCACTCAAATGAAATTCTATCTGCTTTAATAAATCCGTTAGATCAAATGGCTTATTTATAAAATGCTGTGCGTTCACTTCGTTCAGTGTTGCCCGTGAGTGGGATACAGCAGACATCAAGATCACGGGTATGTGACTATTAGAAGGGTTGGCTTTTATAGTCCGACAAACCTCCAGGCCGGTTCCGTCAGGTAACATAATATCAAGAAGAAATAAATCTGGCAGTTCGAACGGTAATGCGTCATTGAATTCAACGACCCTTGCATATGTTTTGACCTCATAGCCAGATTCTGAGAGAAAGTATGCAATTATTTCTCTGATGTCATCATCATCTTCTAGGATAAATATGCACTTCTTCATAACTATAAATTGTTTTATATCAAATTATCTTATAATCCAATATACGATAAATATACATAAGAGGTTTGCTTTCAACGTTGATACCGAGCCATAGCCTTCAATGAAAGACAAAATTCGCACCGGCGGCGTCTTAAATAAGTTGAAAGGAGGCTCTCAGTTTTATTTCCACAACGTCACATCTTTTTGGTTGCATCAATGCATAATAAATACTTGCTGCTATATCTTCTGCCTTTAATACCGCTATCTTTTCAACGTTTTCCATCTGCTCAATAATTGGTAACTCTTCGATATCACTTCCCACCGCATCGGACTCAATAAAGGTAACTTTTATCCCTTTCGTATTGATCTCCTTCCCTAGCGCCAAAGAAAATCCCTCAATGCCCGATTTAGTCGCTACAAGAACAGCGCTACTTCGTTCTTTTTCAGTCATAGCGCCAATATTGACGATATGGCCACTGCCTTTGGCAGCCATTCGTTTAACGGCCTCATGGGCATAGGCCATGTAGACAAATAAGTTGGTATTTAACAGGTATTGCCATTCGTCATAATCCTCTTCTATAATAGTGTTATAGGGTAAACCCGCATTATTCACTAAGATGTCAATAGGGCCTAAAATGCGGTCTACTTCTTCGAATACACTTTTAATATCAGCATCTTCGGCAGCATCGGCCAATATGCCGTATATCGTTCCATCAGGAAATTTCATGCTGATTTGATTTAACGCATCGTCGAGTTCAGGCAGCTGTCTACCAAAAATCATTACTGTTGCCTTATTCTCCACTAATAATGCTGCCGTTGCACGCCCAATTTCTGTGGTACCTTCCGTAACTAAAACAGCCTTGCCCGCGAGCGTTGTTAAATCTGAATACATCATACGTAAATTACTTAGCATTTTATTTCAGACCGAGCAATTTCCACGCCCCTTTCTAGTTACCTAATATTTTAATATTAGTTCAAAAAAAAGATGTATAAAAAATAATGTTGACAGCATTTCAACATTTCTCTAATTAGGGCAATCTGATAGCAGTCTGTATCTCAAAGCGAGACACAGCTTATAGCACTTTTGGGATGCTAAAATAAAACGAACATCCAATGTCGTCTTCACATGTTAACCACATGCGTCCTCCATGGCGTTTTATGATCTCACACGAAACGTATAGACCAACCCCCATTCCAGAAGTATGATTTTCATGTTCAGGAACCCGGAAGAACCGGGTAAATATTTTTTTATGGTATTTAACCGGAATGCCTTTCCCCCTGTCTTTCACCATCACAATAAAGGAAGAAGAATTTTCTTTTAAGACGACTGTAATCTTGCTTTTTTGAGGCGAATACTTGATGGAATTGGTTAATAGATTAATGATAACCTGCTCGATGCGAATTCTGTCGGCTGTTACCAAGGTTTCCGAACAGCAGTTTTCATAGATGATTTCATGTGAATTGAAAATCATGTAGATGTTATGAATACATTCGGATAAAAGTTTATCCAAGTTAAAGAATGTTGGTTTAATCAGTAATTTACCATTTTCCAGCTTAGATACGTCCAAAAGTTCCCCTACTAAATCATAGAGCTTGTCAATCTGCTGCATGGCTTTCTTTTTCATGTATTTACGATGCTCTTCATCCTTTTTTAAATCCATGCTCTGCATATACCATTTTAAAACGGTTAAAGGTGTTTTCAATTCATGACTGGCGGTTATCAAAAAGTCATCCTTGAATTTATTGAGTGCTTCCAAGCGGTTATTATAGATTTCTAACTGCTGATTTAACTGTACCTGTAGCGTAATATCACGTACTATTTTGGAAGCGCCAATGATTTCGCCCTGACTATTCTTTAGCGGAGATATGGTTAAAGAAACAGGAATTTCCGTACCATTTGCATGTACTCTAACTGTTTCGAAGTGATGAACATGTTCCCCCCTGCTAATTTTCTCGACCATACGAAGTTGTTCTTCTAATCGAGCGGGTGGAACAAGCACCTGAATAGGCCGTCCCAACATGTCCTGTTCTTTATAACCGAACATTTTTTCGGCTGCTTTATTCCAACTTAGCACACGGCCATCTAAAGTTTTACTGATAATAGCATCATCCGAGGAATCTACAATGGCTGATAAAGTAGCTCTTCTTATTTCTTCCTGCTCGTTGTCTTCCCTCATCCTAATATCGATGGTATCAGCAGGTTCATCCTGTCCATATTTTTCTAACCGTTTGGCATCTTTTTCCATGTTTTTTTCAGCGTTAAACTAAATTTTGCTTACTAATTTTCCAACATTTCGTGTTAAAAAATGTTTGTGTATGGATAAAATTGTGAATAAGTAAAAAAACCACTCAAGATACTCGTTTAAACAGCCTTAGGCTGGTATCTGGCCTACCTTAAAACTAATTTTTTTAAATAAACGAGCTAAATTGAGCATAATTTGAGAAAAAGAGAATAAATGAGAAATGTAATTACTCATTACTATCTTTAGATTCATTATCATTTTGCCAGTCTTCCGTATTCTTGGGCAGGTCGTTGAGTTGGTCTTGCTGAGAATCTATACCACCTTCATAGGAAAGATCGCGGTCTTTCCGTTCCCCCTTATCTTCAGTTTTTTGCGCCTCCTTTTTTTTAAATGGTTTATCTCGCAGCGGAGATAAGCGCCTTTCTTTGCGTATAGCCATGTCTTTATAAGTATTTCAAATTCGAAAAATAACTAAATTGTACGAACACAAATCGTTCCAATTCCTGCTATCGCATTGCTTCATAAACTCCTCTTGAAAGTGAACAATTACGCTTTATTGCTGTTAGCTTATGTAAAATAGCGATTTTATCATATGATCAATATTATTTTGGTTGATGACCATTATATTGTAAGACAGGGTGTACGAACACTTTTGGAAACAGAATCTGATTTAACCATAATCGGCGAAACAGATCAGCAAAGCGAGTTAATTCAACTACTTGAAAGTGATCAACCGATTGATGTGATTATGATGGATATCACAATGCCCGGAGTGGATGGAATTACCCTAACTACAGCGATCAAAAGTGCACGCCCCCAGCTGCATATCATTATATTATCGATGATGGATCATGTAAAGTACGTAACGCAGGCTTTCGAGGCAGGGGCAGATGCTTACCTCGTTAAAAACGTTAGTCGGGACGAGCTCTTATTTGCCATCAAACATGTAGCGGAGGGTAACCAATACATCTGTTCAGAAATCAGCATGAAGCTACTTTCGCAAGCTACTAACACTTATAAGCAACCACTTGCGGTGGAGGTCCTTGATCTGCATATCAATAACAGAGAAATGGAAGTGCTCGCCTTAACAGCCGATGGCTTCACCAATCAGGAAATTGCCGAACGACTATTTACCAGTAAACGTACAGTTGAAGGTTACCGACAGAGCCTCATTGAAAAAACGGGTGTACGTAATTCTGCAGCGCTGGTTAAATTCGCTTTCCAAAACGGTTTATTAACTTAATGTTTTCCGTAACAGCTAAGGATCTTACGTATTAAAATTGCGTATTTACCGAACCCTCAAAACAGTATATCTACTGCTTTCGTATTTTTCTCGATAACTACCTTTGTTATTGTCAGATCGTTACTACCGTAACAAGCAGGTAATTAATCCAATACATTATAACACATATAATATGAAAACCAAATTTGTAATTGCTGACAATAACCCCATCCGTCGAGATGGTATCCGTGCCATCTTAGAACAGGAAAATTTTGAGGTAACCTATACACAAAGCTGCCTGGAATCTTTGGAAGAACACTTAGGAGCAGCAGATATTGTTATTTGGGGTGCTGATGCGCAATCTCCCATCAACAGTAATGTGATACGAACACTTCGGGATATTGCGCCCGACATTAAAGTGATGGTATTAGATAGCGATAATGGCTTATCCCCCGCCATAAAAGCTATTGGTGCAGGGGCTAATGGCTATATCACCCAAGGTGCTCAACGAGAAGAATTTCTTTTCGGTATTAACTATGTGTTGAAGGGTAAGAACTACATTGATCCTACATTAACGATACGCCTCTTTAATAAGCTTACGGATTTTGAAGATCATCTCACAACACTCAATACAAATTTTGAACTATCTGACAGGGAGAACGAAATTCTGGATCTGATGGTTTGTGGATATGCCAATAAAGAAATTGCCTATAAGTTATTTACAACCAAGCGCAATATTGAGAACCTACGGCAAAACCTGATTGTTAAAACGGGGGCAAAAGATAATTTAAGCTTAATTCTTTATAGATTACATAAAGAGTTTATAAGGGATTAGCTAAAAATTTCCTGTAACATCTATCATCTATATATAATAAATTAAATTCTTATTTATGAAAAACCACCATGATCAAAGCATCGTTTTGAAAAAACTCTGCCTAACTGATGCGGAAGAATTCTTCCATTTGCACAGGCAGCCTGCCGTCTTTGGAACGTATATGCAGGAACTTAACATGAACGAAGAGGAAAAGCCTTTGGATTTCACGAAAAGACTTCTTTGGCTAAGCAAGGGAATTTACTCCATTCGATTAACAGACAAACCCGAATTAATCATCGGCTCCGCACTCATTTATAAAGGAGGGAGCGAAAAGAATGAATTTTATTTTGGAGGTACCTTGCTACCGAATTACCATGGCAAAGGTATTCTATTGAAAGCTTTTGACCAAATTATTGAGCTTGCTAAATACTGTTATGGCATACCAGAAGTAAAGGTATTTCTTAATGTTGTAAGCAAACAGGCAAATAGCACCATGGATAAATTAGGTTTCGTTAAGCTTTCCAAACAGAACGATCTCCTATATTATAAAAGCCTCTGGAAACACAGAATTGCATAGTTTAAACGAGCAAAGCTCTTAAGCCTGCGCGTATAACACGCTGACAGTTTAACTGTTTCTGCCATCTCCATCCACATATGTTAAAGAGAAACAGAAAAATAGCAGTATTTGCGGGCGTTCTTTTGTTTATAGGTTTCATGTATATCCGGCTGGCTTACATAACCATAAGCCAGGAGATCAGTGTTTATATGATTGGGATGGGTTTCCTCTTAATAGCTGTGGCAATAAGCCTTTTCATTCTTAAAATTTAAAAAGTCGCCATAAAAGTTTTTCAAACTTTTATGGCGACCAGCAGTTCTTAATAAAAAACCTATTATGACAAAAAATAAAAAGACCAGCTTTTTATATAGAAATAGTCTTTCTATTGTATTTTTAGTTTTCTTTTTCGGCGCCTTACTTGCCCAAGCTTATTTTGGATGGAAAGAGCATAACCAAGAAATAGCTGAGTTTGGTGCTCCGCCATTAGGCTTATATGCTTACCTCAAAAGCGGTCATTTTATTTCAGCAACTTTTGAAAATTTTCAGAGTGAGTTTTTACAAATGGCGATGTATGTGATATTAACCGTATTTTTAAGGCAAATAGGCTCAGCTGAATCAAAAGGTATTGATACGGAAGAGGACGTAGATAGAGAGCCGATGCCCGGGCCCCATGCTCCTGCACCAGTAAATAAAGGTGGATGGCGTTTAGCCCTCTATAAACACTCGTTATCAATCGCTTTTATTATACTTTTTATATTGAGCTGGCTAGGTCACTTGTACGGAAGCTTTAAAGACTATAACGTTGAACAACAGTTGAAACACGAACAAGTACTTGCGATAAGTGAATTTTTAAAAGAACCGATCTTTTGGTTTGAAACGTTTCAAAATTGGCAAAGCGAATTTTTATCGGTTGCTTCTATTGTGATTCTCACTATCTTTTTAAGGCAAAAAGGATCGCCCGAGTCGAAGCCGGTAGACACCCCACACCTGGAAAACGGATAGGTGATTGCGATCCCTTGGCAGGAAGACAATGGATCAATAAAATACTAATGATTAAAAATTTCAATCATGAAAAACGAACAAGAAATTCTGGAGGTAACAAACATCCAGTATTCGAAAAAAGAATTGGCCTACGGTGCGTTGGAGCTCAACATAAATGGCCATATTGACAATGAATATTATGAGACCACTATTGTTATTCAATGTCCATTAGATGAAAATTCAGAAAATTTCAACAACTTATTAAAGGATGCTTTGGTGAAAGCGCGTGCGCGAACATCGCGATTAAAAGAGGGGTCCTAAATAAACAAGGTGTCAAAACCTAAGCTATCCGGCAAAAAAAAGCCCTGATCTGCAAGGAGCAGACCAAGGCTACACAAACTAAATAAACAACTATTGCGCTACATTAGCTTCCGACATAGCAATCTCTGTAAGTTTTACATCCGTCTCTTTCTCTTCATTCAATGTCGTGGTTAATATCTCTTCGGCTTCCGCATGTTCCATTAACTTAGCGTAGGTTACTAAGCAGCCATAACTAGCAATTTCGTAATGTTCTACTTTTTGGGCAGCGGAAATAAGCGCTGCATCTAAAGCTTCACTACCGTCAAACTCTTCTATAATTTCTTCTGCTTCATTCAACAAGCCTTCCATTGCCTTGCATTTCTTACCCCTTGCTGTTAAGCCAATTGATTCAAAGACTTTCTTTAGACGTTCTGCGTGTTCTTCTGTTTGGGCAAGGTGTTCTTCGAAAGCTGTTTTTAACATCTCATTAGTAGCTTTCCCAGCCATTTTCTTCAATCCCTTTAGCAGCTGTTTTTCAGCTCCTAAAATATCTCTTAGCTCGTCTACAAATAATTCATGTAAATGCGCGTTCGGCATGTTGTCGTTGCTGTTTTTTTTTGTGTTTGCCATGATTTTTATTTTTAATTAGTGTTCAATAATTATTAGCTAGTCGATTGTTATGAAACCATCATAAGCAATCTGTATGACTGTTTGCAGTATCTGCTGCTTACGTTATTAATACATGTTCTGTGCCTGATTACTGATTATCAGCTACGGTATGGCAATTTGTACCCTAAATAAGATTAATAAGCGTCTATTTCCAGTTAAATAAATTTTTAAAGCAATATGGATGCTTTTGGCAAGATTTTTTCTATGTCCGTTTTTATATATAGCAGGTTAGTCTTTTAGGTGCACTATAGTTTTATGTCAAGAAAAAAAACGCGTTTCGCGCTGTATAAACGCTTGGCATGATATTGTGTCGATATAACCTAAACACGCTATTATGTTAGTTAAACTTCTTCCACGGACGCTCCATGCACTTCTAGATTACATGGCGGCTTTATTGCTATTAATTGCTCCATGGGTGTTTCATTTTAACCACGAACGCCCGGCTATTGCCTTGAGTATACTTTTTGGCGTTACGATCTTGGTGATGTCTCTTCTCACGAACTATGAAGGTGGAATACGAAAAACCATCCCTATGGATGTCCATTTGTATGCGGATGTATTTGGCGGTGCTTTCTTAGCACTTTCGCCATGGCTTCTATTTTTTTCTGAGACGACATACGTTTTTCACCTAAGTATGGGCTTGGGTTTAGTATTGTCGGGTTTACTCACCAAGCGAGAATCGCAACGAATCTATATGCCGAAACCTGGTGATCGACATATATATCACGGCTAAAACCAAAATAAAGTTGCCTGATGCCTAATTATTTGAAATATGCAGCGAGATTCTTGATCCATATCGTTGATGTTGATCAAAAATGTAATTACAACAAAGCAGATTTAATATTTGGAACAAAACAAAAAATTGTTTTTATCATAAAGCGTTACCAAAGCGGACGCGATTTTTCACTAAGTATTATTAACAAAAATTTAAAACAATGACACAATTTAAAAATCCTCATACCAAATACCCTGTTCCCCCCTTTCCAAAACAAGAACAAAAAGTTCCGGGTACAGAGGCCGAAATGAAACCTAAAGCCGATCATGGCGAGGAAACTTATACCGGCGCAGAAAAGTTAAAGGGTGCAAAAGCTATCATTACCGGAGCCGATTCCGGTATCGGACGTGCTATCGCGATTGCCTACGCCCGGGAAGGAGCTGATGTAATCATCAATTATGGTTATGATATAGAAGATAAAGATGCGGAAGAAACTGTTCGTTGGGTCGAAAAGGAAGGACGTAAAGCGATCCTCTCGAAAGGAGATCTGAGAGATGAAAATTATTGTAATGAATTAATAGATATCGCTATTCGGGAATTTGGCAAGATTGATATACTGGTCAATAATGCTGCCTATCAGATGGCTCATAAGTCGCTTGAAGAGATTACCTCTAAAGAATGGGACCGTACGTTCGAGACAAATATCAGAAGCATGTTTTATTTGAGTAAAGCCGTAGTACCTTACATGAAACCGGGAAGCTCTATCATCAATACGGCATCGGTAAATTCATATAACCCAAATGCAGTGTTGTTAGACTATGCAGCAACAAAAGGAGCCATCCAGAATTTTACGGCTAACCTTGCGCAGATGCTAATGGAGCAGGACAAGGGTATACGGGTCAATGCTGTTGCGCCCGGCCCGGTCTGGACACCTCTTATTCCATCAACAATGCCCGAACCGGAAAACTTCGGAAAAGACAGCCCTATAAAACGTCCGGCACAACCTGCAGAGCTCGCACCGGCCTATGTTTTCCTAGCTTCGGAGGATAGCAGCTATATTGCCGGAGCAACGATTGCCGTAACCGGTGGAAAGGTAGCTTTTTAACGGGGAGAAGATCAATGAATGAGCGTACTAATATTATCATATGATGTTAACTGTGCCAGGATAGCGAAATGATGTATTGCAACACTCGATATTTAGTTTACGAATACGACAAGCGATGTATAAGACACCGAGAATGACACAAAAACGGCCGCTCTTGCCAAGCAAGGAAATAATGCAGTTTCAACGAGCAGTTAAATTCATAAAAACGAGCCGAAGTTTAATGCTCATACTAGTTACTAGCTGTTTATTTGCGTGTAACTCCGCGCGCTACTTGCTGGAAGATAAGGAAAAAGCAACATTAGTGAAGACAAATGCTGGCAATAAACAGGTTAAAGAATTTGGAATACGGATATTAAACAACTAATCTAAAAGTTTTAGGGTTTTCGCTCTAAAAAATCCATTCTTTTTCGCAGCAAATTGTAATTCGCTTCTCAGCCATTTCTTTCCTGATTTGAATTTAAATCGCTTAGTCGATTATTATACAGTACCTCCTCTGGGAAAGGGTTAATTTTTAGTTTTGATACTTGAAAGACAACTAGCCTAAGCGCTTTTTTTAATCCAAATTGTTAAAAGCATCGTATATTCTAATAAGATAGAATAGCAAAGGTAAAATTGGAAGAATTTTTTCCAAGACATCACTGATACGAATTAGCATAAAAGATTATGGAAAAGCACTATGGAGAAATTATTGAAATGGTTGTAAGACGTAACGGTTACAGCATAAGCGAATTAGCACGGTCACTGCGTTTAAACAGAAGATCCATTTATAACTGGTTTAGTAGACCGAAGCTTAGGGTAGAGATTATTTTCAATTTGGGCTGTGCATTGAGATATGATTTTTCAAGAGAATTTCCGGAATTATTTTCATCAGAAGATTTTAGCAAGGTACTTTATAAAAATAAATTAAATAACATAACGTTTTTCACGGAAGAAGAGGAAAGGGCAAATTATTGGAGAAATAAATACGTTAACATGCTGGAGGAATATAATCAAATGTTGTCGACTGTAGAAACGGATTCAAATTTAAAATATTCATGAATCAATAGTCTATTTCAATCGTGGATGCAGTAAAGGAAACAATCTTCTCTATTGCGATAATGAACGATCGGTGAATACGTAGAAATTGGTCATCCGGTAGTTTTGTTTCTAAATATGTTATACGCTGATTGGTCAGGATTTCAACATTGGTCGTTATTAGCTTTACATAATCACTAAAAGGCGTTTGTCGTGCTCCACTGGGCTAGCACGCAAACTACAAAAAACCCTTCCTTTGTAACTTTTTAACAGTTTTTATTAAAAAAAAATAAAATTCGCCTTATTTTCACTCCCTAATTAAATATGCAAGGTTTAATCTATGGCGAAAAGAATACTCATCTTGGATGATGATGAAGATATTTTATATTTCTGTACCGAAATTTTTGAAGCATTGGATTTTGATGTCAAATCTGTTTCTCATACGGAAGATATTCTGAAAACGGTTGCAGACAGCCGTCCAGATATCATACTTATTGATAACTGGATGCCTGGGATACAGGGAAAAGATGCTACCAAAACATTGAAGTCAGCGGACCGCTTCAAAGAAATTCCTGTCGTGCTTTTCTCTGCGGGAAATAATTTGGAGCAAATTGCTAAGAGCGCAGGTGCAGACGCTTTCCTCGAGAAACCCTTCGATATCAGTACACTGGAAAATCTGATACTGGATTTGTTGAAACGCAAGCAATAGTCAAATTGCTGATATTGCCTCTTTTTTTCGTGTCTTTTCTACAAAAAAAATGTGCGTTCACAACATTTTTGAAATATAGCTGTTAATTTACAGAAAAAAAGGAGGCGGCTACGTAAATAGTTGCCATTTAAGTATAGATGATAGTTAAAAATTACGATGCAGAATTCTGCGGAAAAATTCCGATACACCACATAAATCTGATCCAACCACATGGCTATTTGCTCGTGTTAGACCGAAACGATCAGCGCATTGTACAGTTGAGTGAAAATATTCAGTCTTTATTTGGGAAAACGCCGGAGGAAATAATCGGTACTAACTTTAGCGAATGGATAGCAGAACCACTCGATTTAACAAAGCTCAGCACAAATGCCAATAGTCACCAGAAAACTCCCTATTACTTAACCATCTATGAACAGCGCTGTCTAGCCTTGGTTCAGGCCAAAGAAAAATATCTTATTGTTGAGCTTACCGCTGCTTCAGGAGATCGCAGAGATTTTTTGGAGATCTATCAAACCTTAACCTATTATTTTTCGGTTATTGAAGAGGCTAATGATCTGCCATCGCTCTTAAAGGCGACAGTCGAACAAATCAGGCTCGTCTCAGGCTTTGATCGGGTTATGATTTATCAATTCGACGAAAATTGGAACGGTAAAGTAATTGCCGAGGTTAATCACACGGGTAAAACAGACTATCTTGGACAACAGTTTCCCCCATCGGATATCCCTAAGACGGCACGGGATCTATATCAACGAAACCCCTATCGGTTAATTCCTACATCGCGTTATGAGCCCGTAAAGCTTTATCCTATCGTAAATCCAATCACGCTCTCCTTTATGGATTTATCAGATTGCCACTTGCGTAGCGTTCCAAAAGTACACTTAGAGTATTTACAGAATATGGGTGTAGACGCCAGCATGTCTGTACGTATTTTAATAGATAACCGTCTTTGGGGCTTGATCTCGTTTCACCACAACACACCGAAGTATCCTGATTTTGAACTTTGTTCTCAGCTACAGCTCTTAGCCGAGTTTTTCACGCGGCAACTTGCCAATCTGCTGAACAAGGAACATTTTGATTTGAGCCGCGAGATCTCGATGCATAAAAACGCCTTGCTGAATGATTTATATGAAAAAGAAAGTTTGGAGGAGGCGCTATTGAATCAACAAGAACATTTATTAAAACTTTTTGCTTGCGATGGTGCTGCGCTCATTTTTCAGAATAAACTGCACCTCCTGGGTAAAGTGCCAGACGACGAGCATATACAAAACTTTGTGTTTTGGCTGCAGGAAAAGAATGTTGACCGTGTTTTTGCTGTAAACAACCTAAGCGATCTGTTTGAAGAAGCAAAGGCATTCGCTTCGGTCGCCAGTGGCATGCTTGTCATTGAAATCGACAAGGATCACGGAAATTACCTTATCTGTTTCCGGCCAGAACATCCGTACACCATCAACTGGGGTGGTAACCCCAATGAAGCACTACAGTTTGAATCAGATAAAAAAAATTATCATCCGAGAAATTCTTTTGTCATTTGGCGACAGCAAATACAACATACCTCCCTCGCATGGAAAAATGAAGAACTGCTGGCCGCTTCTGATCTCCGCCACTACCTTTTTGAACATCTACGTCGGCATCCCTTGGATTAAATGAAAACAATGAGTAAAAAAACAGGTCTTCAAAAAGACGATCATTATATTATTGCCATTGGCGCATCTGCAGGAGGACTGGAGGCCATTAATCAGTTGTTTGACGCGGTGGATGATTTTAAGCAAATCTCTTTTATCATCATACAACATTTATCTCCTGATCATAAAAGCCTCTTGGTAGAACTGGTATCAAAACATACCGACATGCAGGTACTAGAAGCCCGGGATCAGCTATCGGTAGAAGTGGGCAAAACCTATGTGATTCCCAATAATATGACCATGACCATTGAGAATGGTATGCTGTGTCTGGCCGAAAAGAAAAGCAAGCAGATTCCAAACGATGCCATAGATGTCTTTTTAGCTTCCTTGGCAAATGATCAGGCCGAAAAAGCGATTGCTGTCATTCTATCCGGCACCGGAAGCGACGGGACAAAAGGCATTCAGCATATTAAAAATGAAAATGGTTATGTCATCGTACAAGAACCTGACACCGCCAAATTTGATGGTATGCCCAATATGGCCATTCTAAGTGGAAATGTCGATGTCATTTTATCTCCAGATAAAATCCCCAACCAAATAAAAGAATATATCCAGTTGGTAAAAGGAGAAGAATCTATACTCAACGATTCCCTTAGCGAACAAAAGGTTAATGACATCCTATCTATCGTCTTACAATACAGCGATCGGGATTTTCATTTATACAAAACCCCCACTATTTTACGCCGCATTGCACGGCGCATGGAAGCCAAGAAGCTGGCGCGGCCAGATAACTATATACAATACTTGAAAAAAAATCCAGAAGAAGCACAGATTTTAGCAGATGATCTGCTGGTCAATGTTACCTGCTTTTTTCGTGATCCGAATGTATTTGAACACCTATCCAAAGATATTCTGCCAAGCATTGTAAAAACCAAACAAGCTGGGGAGACACTAAAAGTATGGATTTGCGCCTGTAGTACCGGAGAAGAAGCCTATTCTATAGCCATCACTATTGACAAGTTTCTCCGCAAAAGTAACCAACACTTGCAGGTGAAAATCTTTGCAACTGATATCGACGAAAACAATATCCTTATTGCTAGCAAAAACAGGTATCCCCTATCCATCGAGAAAGATGTTGACCAGGATACGCTAAAAAGGTATTTTATTACAGAAGATAATCAATACGCCGTCATTCCGCGTATTAGAAAACAGATTGTATTTGCCAAACACAACGTAATCAAAGATCCAGCTTTTATTAAAAACGATCTGATTAGCTGCCGGAATATGCTGATCTACATGAATAAAATTTTGCAGGAGAAAGTGCTTTCCACCTTTCACTTCGCGTTAAACCCCAGCGGCATCCTGTTGCTTGGTACGAGCGAAACCATTAACGCCTTTGAAGAAGGTTTTGATGTAGTTTCAAGTAAATGGAAGGTTTTTAGACGATCTCAGCATGCTTTAAAACGCACTTTTCACGCCTATCAGCAGCCAGCCTTATCCCTAACTACGGATAGCAAATCGAGTAAACCTGCATCCAACAGTATGGAACAGCATCTTAAGAGTGATTTTGAAAAGCTTATTTTTCGTGATTTGGGTTATGCTGTTGTCTATGTAGATTCTTTTAATGAAGTAAAAGAAACCATAGGCAACTATCAGCACTTTTTAACGTTACCAAAGCGAAAGCTCAACCTAAATATCTTAAGCTTGGTACCCGAAACGCTTAAAATACCTTTAAATAGTGCAATTAAGAAAGTTAGGGACACCCAACAGCGCTTTAGCCTAAAAGACATTCCACTAGAGCAAAAAGACCGTACCCTGTTTATGTCTATCCATATTCAGGTCGGCTCCGCTCCTTATGAGAACTTTCTGATGCTGGCCTTTGTGGAGTCTGAACCGCCGGTAAACACAAAAAAATCAAAGGCGCAGAAAGTAAAGAAAACCGACAATGATAGCGAACGTTATGTACAGGAATTGGAAGACCAGTTAAGTGAAACACGCAGCAGTCTGCAAATGGCGGTTGAAAATTTAGAAACCACTAATGAAGAGCTCCAAAGTTCAAACGAGGAACTTTTATCCAGTAACGAAGAGCTGCAAAGTTCAAATGAGGAGCTGCAATCGCTCAATGAGGAGCTACATACACTGAATACAGAACACCAGCTTAAGATAAAAGAACTGATTGATCTGAACGATGATTTGGACAACTATTTCAGAAGCTCCGATATCGGCCAGATTTTCTTGGATGCGGACCTAAATATCAGGCGCTTCAACCCGCAGGCTATGCGGCTGATTAACTTAATAGAGACTGATATCGGTCGTCCTATCAGCCATATATCCAATAACCTATCCGATGACACCCTGTTGGAAAACATTATTGAAGTACAGGATAGCGAAAATGTATATGAAAAACAGATCCGGCTCAAAGATGGCCGCTTAAACCTCATGCGGATTTATCCCTATGTACGTCGCGACAAAGAAACCGATGGCGTGGTACTTACTTTTGTAGATATTTCAGCTTTAGAAAACCTAAACAGTATCATCAAAGGAGTTTTTGACGCCAGTTTGGATGCTATTTTAGTATTGTCCCATCAACAAGATGCCATTAGCACAGGCCAACAATTTGATTTGCTAACTCAAAACCAAGCAGCAGACGCCCTTCTGCAAGGGCTGGGTATCCTAGATAAGAAAACTAATTTCTTCGAGCAATTAAGTAAAAGCGTGGGGCAACGTGTAGAAAAAAGAATGCTCGAAACCTTTCAGACCGGACGTTCGGGTAAAATGGAAATCAGCCTTCGGGTGGCAAATACCGCCCAATGGTATGAATTCAGTATGGTAAAAATGAAAAATGGACTCGCACTATCCTTTCATAATATCACGCTGCAAAAAGACACGATGAATCGCTTGCGCAAAAATTATAATGAACTGGTTGTGGCCCGCGAACAATTAAAGACCTTAAACATCGGTTTAGAAGGAGAGGTCGCCAATAGAACAGCACAATTGGCTGCCAGCGAAGAGCGCTTTCGTTTTGTCGCACGGGCTACCAATGACTGTATACGAGATTGGGATCTTGTCAGTAATTCCGTTTGGCATAGCGAGAATTTCCATACCATTTTTAATTTTCCGGAAAGCCAGGCATTGGGTCAGATAGAAGATTGGTTTGAGCAGATCCATCCAGATGAACGTGATGACATTCGCAAGAAGCTTTTTCAAGCCATCAACGAAGGGAGCGAACAGTGGAACGGTGAGTATCGCTTCAAAAAAGGACACGATAAATATTGCTATGTATTTGATAGGAGCTTTATTCTCAAAAACGAATCAGACATTCCTTACCGCATCATCAGCTCCTTGATGGATGTAAGCCTTCTCAAAGAAGCAGAGCTGGCCACGCGCGAGCTCGCCAACAAAAAAGATGAGTTCATGAGTATTGCCAGCCATGAATTAAAAACACCTATTACCAGTATGAAGGCCAGTTTACAGCTTATTGATCGCTTCGCTGAAAAAGAAGATAGTAATGATAAGCTTAAGACCTTCATAACAAAGGCCAACCAGCAAGTAGACAAAATCACCTTTCTTATTGAAAATCTGCTCGATGTCACAAAAATCCAGGCCGGCAAAGTTATACTGCAAAAAAGTGCATTTTCACTAGATGAGCTCATACAAGATTGTCTTTACGAAGTGCGCAATATGAGTCAGCATAAAATTGTCGTATCTGGCGATGCCCAAATTATTTTACATGCTGACAAAAACCGTATTGAACAGGTATTGATAAACTTTCTAACCAATGCTATCAAATACTCACCAGCGGCAGAAAAGGTAGAATTAACTATTGAAAAAAAGCAAACAGAAGTTATGATTGCTATACGTGATTATGGCATTGGTATCAGCGAAGAAAAGTTGCAAAGTGTATTTGATCGGTTTTTCCGGGTCGAAGAATCCTCCTCACAGTTCTCAGGTCTAGGCTTGGGATTATTTATCTCCGCCGATATCATAAAACGCCATGGCGGAGACCTTGGTGCTAGCAGCGTACCGAACAAAGGGTCCACTTTCTGGTTTACGCTACCCATTCCGGAAGGATAAATTAAGCAATCATGCCTTAATGGTTCAGATAAGTAACCGACATTAGGGCAAGATCCCAAAAGAATAACAACCTTTTGGGATCCGGGAGACGACAATTTATCAGACGCCCCGCTTATGGGGGCCTACGCTTACAATTCAAGCTTATACTTATTATTTTTTTAATCTTGACTATATTATCTTTCCTAACATTATTTTCTGGCTCACATAAAACGGGCTATTTGCTATGGACATTTATGTTGCTTTACGTAGTATTCCTTACGTTTCGACATTTTACATGGGATATTTGTCACAAAAAATAAAGTAATTAGAAATTCAATAACGTAAATATTTGTTAACTTTCCTTTATGGATACTGTTGTTTTCACCAAAACGCAAGCACGTAAAATCATTCTCGATGCGGCCTGCCTAACCAGAAAAGCGCAGCTCGGAACGGGAATCGAAGCCGTATACCGGTTTATAGATCATTTGGGTTTTGTGCAGCTGGATACAAATTATGTTGTCGAGCGCGCCCACCATCATGTGATCGCTACAAGAGTTCCGGATTATAAAGTAGAATGGCTGAATGAACTTTGCGAGGAAGGCCGATTATTTGAGTACTTCACTTCAGATGCGGGCTATCTTCCCATGAGCGACTTTCGTTATTCATTACCCGTAAAAAATGCTTTTAAAACCCAAAATGAGCCTCACAGTCAAGCCGAGATTAATTTGATGAAGGAAATGATGGATTGCGTTGAACGGGACGGGCCTGTTAGGGTAACAGATTTTGAGAATGACCGAAGGGAAGCGAGCACCGGTTGGTGGGACTGGCGACCAGCCAAGGTTGCCTTGGAACGACTTTATCTTAACGGCGACCTGATGGTGAAGCGTACCCCAACCTTTCAAAAAATGTACGACCTACCACTAAACCTGGTACCTGATGAAATAAGCCTTACCATGCCCACAGATGAAGAATATGCACGCTATATTATCGAACGTACTTTAAGGGCGCTTGGTATCGCTTCTATCAGAGAAATGGCGTGGCGCAGCCGTCGGGTAAAAGGCAACCTGGTAAAAAAAACATTGGAAGCAATGGTCCTGACCGGCGAAGTAAAGAAAGTAACTGTTGAAGGAGTGAAAGGCCCACTCTACATGCTACGCGATCAGGATACCGATATCAAACTTGCGAACGAAGTTTTCATCCTATCGCCATTTGATATTCTCAATGTATTTCGCCACCGTTTAAAAGACTTTTTTGACTTCGAATACCAGATTGAATGCTTTGTACCCGCTCCAAAACGCCTTTACGGATATTTTTCATTACCGGTATTAGCAGGTGAAACGTTCATTGCAAGAATGGATGCGAAAGCTGACCGCAAACAAAAAGTGCTGATCGTTCATAATATCCATTTTGAGCCGGTCTCCTTAGCGCAGCATACGCTTGCAAAGTTTGTAGAAGCGCTCAAATCTTTCGTCCTTTTTAACCAGTGTCATGACATTACCTTTAGCAGAACAAACAACGAAACTTATTTGGAAGCGATCCGTAAAGAGTTTTCAGGATAGTACAATAAACACAAAAAGGGGGAAATTCACCGTTTCCCCCTTTATCGTTTCACTCAAGTGTAGTGATCACTTATCCTCTTTCGCAACGGTAGATATGGCCGATGCAACTATACCTGCTGTAGCCAGGTAACCGGCAATACTAATGACCGTTACCGGTAAGGTAATGGGAGCTGCTAGTAATGCTCCTCCTATCGCTCCTAAAGTTAAACCTATGGTTCTTATTTTTTTGAAGAACTTTGGTGTGGGAGACTTTATTCTATCGGTTATTTCTGTTTTCATAATTTTTGATTTAAGTATCAAGACATAAGTATCAAGACCTAAGGCTTCATATATAATATATAAACATCAATATATCAGTTATATTAACTAATTAAACTAATCTAAAAGTTTAATGTTTTCGTTCTAAAAAATCCATTCTTTGCCGCAGCAAATTGTAATTCGCTTTTAGTTCTGCCTTCATTAGCTGGATATTGGCTTTCACGACGGCCATATCGTTTTCCATCTTCCTAAAGTTTCCATGTAATTGTTTTAAGAAATAAGCTATAATAGAGAGTAGTATACTGATTACTATACCTAGTGATGTTATTAATTCTAGTGTTTTCATTGTTTTTTTAATTAAAAATGTTTATTAACTTTTCGCTTGATCGAAAAGTTACAAAAGATCAAGACTGCATAATCTTCGCTAAAAAGTTTTTCCTAAGCGATAATATGCAGCCGCTACGCTTCCTCATATTATCTTTACCCACTTCTCTCAAAACTTTTTTAACGCTCATCTTATGAGGTCGCTCCTCCAAGCGTGCCGTAGTCTACATAGTTTTCCTAGTGCGCCAGCCTCTAATAACCAATAACGAGCAACTAATAACTATTATTAAAAGAGGCCGGTCCTGCTAACGTGCCGTAGTCTACATAGTTTTCCTAGTGCGCCAGCCTCTAATAACCAATAACGAACAACTAATAACTATTATTAAAAGAGGTTGGTCCTGCTAGCGTGCCGTTTCGCTTAAATGTATAATCTCTCCATTATGCTGAAAAGATCTTTAGGATAGCCTGTTCATCTCCGAAAAATTCGGCCTTAAAGATTCCGGCCACCACAGGCTAAGTAATTGCACAGACGGTCGAAGGAATATTTACAGCCGCGGCTTTTTGCTACTTTTTCAGCTGTAGGAAAAAGTAGAAGAATTAAGTAATAAACAACAATTGCCCCGCAGCAGCGGCCTTAGCTAATAAAGGATACACCTTTTTATAAGCATCGGCGGAATGGAGCACCCGATAGTCGCCATCTATCAATTGGTAATAACTCCCTGTTAGCAGACACCCCCTTGTATCAGTATGATAGTTACCAATATGGAAAAATACCAATGTAAAATTGGGGATGCCTCTTACTTCTACCATTCCTTTATGTAACTTAGTATATCTACTTCTATACCTGCTGTTCATACTAGCTACCTTATTCAGAAAGAGTTGGTACTCTCCCGCCGGAATGGCGGTTTCTCCAGGAATTTTTGTATCCCTTATTTTATCTTCCAAGATGTAACACTGGAAGAGGTCGTTTATATATAACTGACCGAGTGTAGTATTTTCGCCTTCGGCGATTCTTAATAGTTTTATCATTTTCTTTCTATTTATCTTTTTATGTCCTTTTTCTTGGCTATTCTCCTCGACTTTTGGCTTGACCCAAAAGTTCGCAAAAACTCAAGGCTTAATGGCTTTCGCTAAAAACCAGCTTTCTTTTTGTTCTGTGGAGCCGTTTCGTTACACTTCACTTCCACATAGAACTCTCCTACCCGCTAAGCTGATTTTCTTAACGCTCATTCCATAAGGCCAGTCCTACAAGCGTGCCGTAGTCTACATAGTTTTCCTAGTGCGTCAACCTCTAATAACCAATAACGAACAACCAATAACTAAACTAAAATTCCCCTAAATACTGACTATTCGAAAACAGTTTGCTTTCGCGATTACTCACGCAGACGTAAAGGTGAACCGTGCTACCGGGAGGTTCTGCCTCCAAATCAATCGTTACGGATGCAGCTTCACGTACGGCCTCTCTAACGGCTACGGTTTTCGCTTTTACGTTGTAGCCCAAGACATACACACAATCATCGGCGAAGGAGCAGAAATTTGCCAGTGGCCGCCAGGTTACGTGTAGCTGCTTTCCCTGTAGTTGCACCTGCGGTTTCCAAAGCTTCGGTACCTTGCCCCGGCTGAGTACAATCTGTTCCGGCTTGATAGATAGATCCGGATAGGTTCCACCTATGGCGTTGTGCATGGCATGTGCCACGGCCATGTTCATGGCCGCCGTTTTCGATTTAACCTTATACGAAGCGGCGAAGCCAAGGTAGACCATTTCTTTCAGCGGCTTCAGGTAACCTCCCACCAGAGCCATCTTTGCCCTGGTTGCCAATTGCCCTGCTGTGGGCGGCTTAAGTGATTTTTTTGGTTTACTTCGGACATAGAAGCCGAAGGGCCCCATACAGCCCACAAATCCGCCCACTGATCCCGAAAAGCAGGTCATATTTATAAATTTTGCCATTCTTTCTTGTTTTAAGGGATTGCGCCTGTAATAGCGCAATCCCAGCATTCATCCTATTATGCTAGTGTATGCGATCCTGCATGCACGGTTTCTGAAATCAATTTCCCATCGCGACTGGTACTGAACAGCCAGACATCAGCCATATGGCCTGCCGTATCGGCATCCAGCGGAATCTCCGCCTCGCCGTCCGAGCGCAGTACAATATCGTCCGATGTATAAAAAAGATTCAATTCGTGATCATACAGCAAGGGGTACATCTCATCATCCGCATGCCCATTGTACTTGTTCGTTGCCGGGTTCCACGAAACCGTCGCCACACCCGGCGCGATACCAACGGTAACATTACGGGGCTGCAAGAGTGAGCCGTTGCTGAATGCTATTTTAGCATAGTCAATGCTAAAATCGGGGTACTCGCCGGTAACGGCTGGAAGGTTACGTGCCATCACCAAATTGAGCAGTGTGGCCCGCGAGGTATCCAGGTTTGCGAAGCCAATCTCCATCAACCCACGTAAAGGCAATAAAAAGCGTCCCATCATTCCAAAGCGCCGTTGCTGTGCCAGCTGGCCTTCGGTAAAAGGCTTCGTTCTTTTTTTGCTGAGCCCCCGCATATAGTGAATGCTGCGCCAGCTGCTGCCGATTACGCTTCCCACTTTTCCAGAAAAGGTGCCGATGGCACCGTTGACAAATTTTGCCATGTTGTGTTCTCCTTTTTTTAGTTAAAAAATAAACCACAGCGCCTTTGCAATACCGGTATTATTACGCTGACGGAGACAAACATAAGTAGCGCTATATCAGCATCCTATAGCTAGAAACAGCTTGTCCGGTGACTGACCGGCCAAACCTATTCTTTGGCCGTTAACTGTCCTTTAGCTGTCCTTTGCTTTTTTTGAAAGTCGTTGTTTAACCAAAAAATTTCGCTCGTTATTCAAATTTTTATTGATTTTTATAGCGTTTAGCTGTTCTATTTCTTATACAAAAGTTGCGCATTAATTGTGTAGCACATAATAGCATACCTTTATTAGATTTGTATTGTTAAAATGGTCGGATGGCCGATTGGTAGGCAGATCTCCGCAAGACATCATAAAGTGGTTCGAATCCACTTCCGACCTCCATTTATCTTAAGCCCTTTAAAATTTTGCAATTTATTCCTCTTGTAACCGTGTTCGTAGTTCGGTGCTATCTTGGAGGGGACACATTGGGGACTCGTTGGGGCGCCGCGCCCACGAGCGCCCAACGAGGTGGCAGCCTGTTGGCTGCGAGGTGGCAGTCATCTCCGAAGCCGGTAGGAAGCGAGCCTTAAGCGGGTTACTCCCCTCGGTAGTAACGACGGCAACGCTCTATGTCGCTTAAAAGAAAACGTCTTTCGCGGTTGCAATAGCTATGAACAGGTAGCATCCCACTTTTTGTTAGCCGGTACACCGTTTTGTCCGAAATGCCGATCCGCTCAGCTGCATATCTGGCACTATGCAACGTATCTTCTTCCGGAAACTGTACTGGGTGTTCACAGCTACAGGCACATGAGCACATATTCGTATGCTTGGCTTCCAGCGCTGCAATTAATTTTTCAAGCTGCTTTTGTTGAAATTCGATGTAAGTGTTTGTTAGGAAATTGTCTATATGCGTAAACTTTTCTTGAATAAGGTTAAGCTGTTCAATAAGCTTATCAAAATTGTTCATCTGTATGTTTATAACTGGTGTGAAGGGCCTAGCTGCCACCGCCAAGATGCGCATTCAGTCCAAAGGGCCACGCCCGCTAAATAGGTTTTTGAAGGTTCAATGAAAAGACAAGAATACTTAAAGGTAGGTTATTTATTCTATTATCGGCATTTTCAGCCGCGTGTAAAAGGTATTCTTATCAGACCAAGCTTTAAATTCGGCCTCGCCACGATAGTATTTTGCTAATTTCTCTTCGAGATTAGGCAGCCCGATTTGAAAATGCTCTGCTATTCTAGCTGCCTTTATTCTGTTTTCGGTAGACATCACTAACGCCTTTTTTGATCGCGTTATTCGTACGTAGGCTGGAAATCTTTTATCGCCAAGTTCTCCATGGCGTATCATGTTCTCGATGATGACAATTAAGCTTAAAGGCATACATGCTGCGTTTAACATCGATCTATCTATTTCGCAAATCACCTGTACATCTCCGCTTTTCAACCTGGCTATCAGAATAAGTAGGCGCATAAATAACCACTCCTCCCATATGGTAACCCAAGCCATTTTTTCCATTTGCAAACCATGATGCTTGAGCATATATTGGATAAGATTTATGATTTTCACCGCCGTTTGAGGATTTGTAAAAATTAACTCTTTCCCCATATCGAGTAGATGAAACCAAAGATGCTGATAAGAACGTGTATTATTTAACTGTATTTGCGATGTGTTCAGTTCGTAACGAAGATCTTCCGTTACACGTCTCGCCACCCAGAGGTTCGCTAATAATTGAAACGCCTGCCAGCAGAAATAATATCCCAAATTAAGTACCGTGTACAAAAACCAAGGCCCTAACACTGCTTTTTTATGATAAAGATTGGTAAGATCGAGTAGCGCAAACGCGAATCTTATTTCCATTTTACCGGCTCCCACGCTAATGGCCACCGCTAAGGCAAACAGTATTAAACTTTCCAGGATCACAAAAACCGGCACCTTCCACCACCAGCCCTTTAAGTTGGAAAAAATATATGGAAAGAAACGCCGCATATTTAAGTGAAAGGCCACATAAATCAAACCGTAATAAATGGCCTGATTTAATAAGATATTTGCGTCAGGTGCAAACAAATCCTCCCCCATCAACCATTGCTGGTAAGTTATCAAAGAAACCACCACCAAGAAACTGAACCAAATGGATTCGATAATTTTCTTTACTGCAGTAATAATTCTAAAAATATTCTGCTGTTCAACGTTTTGCTCCATTTTTCCGGCTCAGTTTAGTAAAGATGCGTTTTGATCGATAAAAATCAGACAGGGCCTCCAAATAGGTATCGCCAATCTTCAGTGGCACGTTAATTCCATGTACACGCACTTGCTTGGTTTCCAAATTGATGCTTCTAATATGATTTCTGTTTACTAAAGAGTTTTTGGCTGCTCGTATAAAAAGATTCATATGAGCAAGCTGCAACTCCATTGATTTCAGCGTAGTAGTCACCACCCACCTAGGTTTTTGCTTTTCAAGCGTATATACGTGGCAGTAGTTACCATCAGCTAGAATACAGGGCACTCCGGCCATATCTACCGCTCTATGCTCATTATTTTCAGCTTTAATGTAAACTACAAAGTCTTTATCGCCACCTAAGTGCTCCAGCGAGATTTTTTTTAACAAACGGAGCGTATGTTTTTCTTGTAAAGGTTTTAGCAGATAGTCATATACATTGTGTTGGTAGGCAGACAAGGCATATTTGTCATAGTGTGTAACCAATACGAAATATCGATAATAGCCCTCTAGCAATTTATACGCTGTCAGTCCATCGTAGCCGGGCATCTCCTGATCACAAAAGACAATATCGACTTTGAAGCTTTCTTGGCTCAGAAAATTCAATGCATCTTTTACGGTAGAAAAGGTATTTAAAAGTTCAAGCTGTCCAAAAGATTGGAAGTGCTGTGCAACTAGGTCTAAGTCTTTTTTATCATCATCAATAGCAATAGCGGAAAAAGGCATGGCAATAAGTTTGTGTTGTTCTTTAGGTTTTTAAATATAAGTAAAGCTTAGGAATAATAAGTAAAACACACTCATTTCTGAAAAAAAGTTAATAGCTCGTTGTTCTTTCACAACGACTGGCTCGCCAATTTCCCCTAGTGAACCAATTGTTAATCAAACTTTTCGTATTAATAAAACATTACAAAAAAAAATAAAAAATGAACAGACTGAATAGACTTAATGAAAGGCAGGTGGTAGCTCGAATAGATAAGAAAAGCAAAAACGTTTAAAAAGAAAAAACTACCTGTTTAGGAGAAAAAGCTACCTGTTCATCATTTTTTAGTAGACATTTCACTGTTCTAGCTTCATATTAGGCCAATTATTAATCAAATTAATTACTGTTATGATGCTTAAAAAAAGAAAATACTCGATTTTAATCTGCTTGCTCATCACCTATTTTGTAGTACAAGCAAAAGAAAAAAAGACATGCAATCCTGTTAGTGCTTTCCAAATATCCTCAATTGAACGAATCCAATTAATGGGCAACCAGGAATTACCCAAGGAGAAGGATGAAGACGATTGGTCTACTATCCGTTATCATTTTTTTGTGCGCGTTGTGCCTACACGCAGCTTACCCGCTCAGCAAGTAGCTGTCTTAGCAAAATATGGCGAGTAATTTATACACAATGCAGAAGCGTTACCTCTCTTTATTCTTTGCCACCAGTCACCTTGCCTTGATTTTGTTGTACAATGTGCATAGTATATTATCAGCCCATGGCTACCGATTACTGGAGCCTTGTTTTCGGGCTATCGAAAAGTTTCCGATCACCAGGCAGTACCTCATCTGGAGCGGTACAGAAACGGTCTATGGTTTCTTTGCGCCCACGGTGGGCAGTCAACAGGTGTTATTGTTTCATTCCAAAGAAGACGGATCAAATTCCAGCGAGTTCATTGACTATCCCCTGTTTAATACCAGCGAGGCTAAATTCCGTTATATAAGCTTTTTAGACCAACTAGAAGACAAACTCCGAAGTAAAGATCCACGCATTCAGGCTTATGGCAGAGCATTGCTCAAAGGACTTGTAAACCGGTACAGACGGAATCCAGGTGCCGTACCTATTGAAAGTCTTAGCATTTATGTTGTGATACAGCCGCGGCTAGCAGCACCTGCGACACAAAACATTTATAAGAAGATCTATCATTTATCCATGTAATAAGCGAAGGGATGATGAATAAACAGGCCATAGAACATGAACCAATACTGGCTCAGCGCATATTAGCACATGGCTTAGGGCTCTTGTTATTTATCTCCATGTTGATGCTTTGGGATGACTTGCCGCAATTATATGGCACCGATGCGCTTCTCCCGGACGATCTTCTTTATCTACGCCAAGATTTCATTATTGGCAAGCAGTTGCAGTTGCTAAGTGATGCCCTTGGTGGTGTAAAATCTTTAGGCTTTCTGTATTTGACACTATGTGTACTGCTTTGCTTTCGCGTTGGCGGGCGCTACCTGGCGGCGCTGCTACTGCTTTTGCATTTGAGCTTTTTCCGTAGTGTCATTTTTTTTACTTACGGTTTCGACCAGCTGGCCACCATCGCCTTATTTTATTGTATCATGCTGCCATCAACTGGCTTTATATACCTGCTCCGCGTCCATATATGTCTGATCTATTTTTTTGCCGGTTTAGATAAGCTATTAGGTGCCACCTGGTGGAACGGGGAAGCCTTATATAAAGCCCTTACCCTTCCGAACGGGCATCAAGACTTGTTGCCGCTATTACATTGGCTGGCGCAATGGTCTCTATTGTATAAAGTATCGGGTATAGCCGTTTGGCTATCAGAAATTACTTATCCCTTATTCTTTCTGCTTAAGGACTACCGCTATAGGCTGTGGTATGCCATCGTATTTCATCTTTCGATTGCCTACATCATGCAGCTCTATTTATTTTCGGGTGTAATGCTTCTGCTCAATTTTGCAGCCTCGCCACCCAGGAAACTTTAATCCATGTTTTATCCCGCTCGCTTTCCCTTTCGCAAGCCAATTTGCAAAAGTGAATAAAGCGGCAATAAAGAAAGGAGGTCTGCGAAAAAAGACATTATCTAAAGACAAGAATACCCTCCCTGTAAGATGCGCGAGCAGGGAGGATTATCCATTTTAAAATGAAGAAACCAGTAGAAATATATATTCCTGCTATATATAAGTTAGAAACAAGGCACTTAGCACAAACACCCTCCAAGCTAAGCTATCGACTTGGCCACGCCCAAGCGCACTATTGGCAGCATGCCGCATTTTGCGTTTCAGAACAGTATTATGATTATCCAGATGCTTTTCTTTGTGTGGCAGAGGTAAATACCCGTATTCCCCTACATCTTCACATCACCTGTATTTTACACGATCTTTATTGGCTATACCAATTGAAAGGGAACTATCACATTATAACAGCCCATGAGAAAGCAAATCAATTACTTCGCATCAGTGCAGATCAGCACTTGGTAATCTACATGCCACCTGACAAATACATCGCCCACTTTGACATAGGCACACATGTGCTCCTTTACTTTGTAATGAAACCAAGTTTTCTTTTTCGGGAACAAAGCGTTGAACTAAGCGCCATGGAAGAACTTTTAGCCTCACTAAAACGCCGTTCAAAACAGCCGATGGGGAGCCCCTTATTTACGATGCGCAATGAAATAAAACGTAATATATTTCATTATCTAAACGTTGCAAAGCTAGGTTACCTAGAACGCTACAAAGCAACGCAGAACTTACTCATCAACTTGATACTGGAAAGTAATGATCAATTAAGTCAAAAAACATCAATACCTCAAACTAACAAAGACCTATTAGTAAGCATTCGGCATTACATAGTAAGGGAAATTGAAGAAGGCAATATCATTAGTAATGATGCTATTGCAAAAAAAGCAGGTTTTTCTTATCCTCACCTGGAGGCTTTGTTTAAAGCCCGTTTTGGCAAAAGTATCTGGCAGTACGTAATCGCCGTCAAGTTAAAACAGGCAAGCATACTCTTAACAGAATATGGTTTGTCGGTAGCACAGACGGCTCATTTTCTCAATTTAACCCGGCATCATTTTGCAAGAATATTTAAACAACAGTATGGTGTAAGCCCATCATCATATATCAAGACACGCCGTCTTCCTAAGAAATAGCACCTTATCCATCCGCAGATACAGCACAATAGCCATAAAAGTCGGTCTACATTTGATTTATGGACGCACATATAATTCATAAACCAGCATGACAATGAAATCAAAATGGATCAATGGTATTCTTCTAACCGTAGAATATTTGATAAGGGCCATATTTATTTTTTTATACAGCTACACTGCTGTGATGAAAATTGCCGATTTCAAAGTGTATCGCATTAAGATGTACCGGCAGGTATTTCCTGATTGGTTGAGCGAAATTATGGTGTATGCCTTACCTGCAGCTGAGTTGGGGATGGTGGCTTGGTTGTTGGCCCCTTATTTCTCCGAACGCAAGCTATTCCGTATTGGACTTAAAGCTAATATAGTGCTCATGGCTAGTTTTACGGTATATGCATGGCTGGCCAAGGAAAAAGTATTTGGATACATCCCTTGTGCGTGTGGGGGCATTTTTGAAAAGATGGAATGGCCAGAACACTATGTAGTGAATCTGCGCCTAACGATACTTGCTGTAGTAGGAGCCTGCCTGCAGCATTGGCCAAAGATAAGGCTCATAACCAATGAGCTGTATAAACGCTGGTGTGGGCGCACCGCTCGTGCACAAGAGGTGCTGCGCAATTAGTATTATACATTCAATTGCTCCAGATTACCGTTAAGAACGGCATAAAGGCAAACAAAAGCTCTGTCAAAAAGAAAGAGAAACACAGAAACGTTATTTCAGCCTGCTATGCTTAGTGCAAACGATAAGAAGGAACAAAAGAAAAACAGCTTGTTTAAAACACAAAATTATGAACGTAAAAAAAATCACAGGAACTGTATTGGTAGCCGCAATGCTATCGGGCGGAGGTATTGCTTTAGCAAAAGCAAAAGCGACCAAAGCAGAAATGGCAGCAAGACAGGATCAAGAGTGGGCTTATACACCCGATCCTGAAGATGCCAATCCAGATCCAACACAGGCAAGCAATTATACGCAGGTTGGATCACTAAACTGTCCGGGTGGTGACGAACTCTGCGGCATTACCGCTCCCGCAGCAGGTAGTCAGCCGGATTTGGACAAAGACCCGAACTTTAGAACACGGATCCAAAGTCTAGATCAGACACAGGGAGATGTTCATTCCTTCAACTAGGGGCTCTAACTCTCATTAGAAAAAGCTGGATCAGGGATGATCCAGCTTTACCTTCCATTCTGTTCAATACCTCCCAGATTAATCACATCAAAAGGTATTAGAAATGCAAACGCTGCATCTGTTTCTGGCAATTGGTACTCTTTTCCATCTATCACACGATTCAATATCTTCACATGGGTAGTATCCTTACTAAATCTTTTTAAATCAGCCCATCTGATTCCTAAACGAAATGCAAGTTCCTTTTTCCTCTCAGAAAGCACGCTATTTAAAAGCTCATCATTGGGAATCCCGGTTGCGTTATAAGTTCCGGTACGATATCGGGTAAATAACAGCAAATCGAGGTCAGCTTGTGCCTCCATTATTCTGCCCAATCTCGCGTAGCATTCCGCCCGGGTCAGATAAAGTTCGTCAATGGCGATTCCAGCGAAGACAGGTCTTACCATATTGCCGGCATAATCGCCGTAAAAACCGGTAACGCCACGAGCATTAGTCTTAAAGAATATCTTTTTCCGCAGATCATTGTTATGATAACTTGCGTACAACACGGTATCAACCCGTGCAATAGCATTTCCCAAAGAGCTATTGGCTGCATCGGCAACAGCGTGATAGATAACTTCATCGTTAAGCGTCTTGAATTGCCCCGCCGCCACGGTATCGAGTGTATTATAATTGATAAGTACATCGTTTAAGGATAAAGCCATTTCTGCGTAAGTTAAGGCCTGGTCGTAATCTCCTGTCGTTAAAAACACTCTACTGAGTAAAGCCGCTGCGGCTGCTTTACCTGGCTTCGTTTTTACACTTGGACGATCCGGAAGTATTTCAAGAGCAAACTGTAAATCCTGAATCAACTGATCATAAGAACGTTGTAAACTTTCCCGCGTGCTCGGCGCGTTGATATCGGCCGTTACCCGTAAGGGTATACCTGGCGTAGATCCTGCCGATCCGGCATCATAGGGTTGCGTGTAATTTACCAGAAGGTTGTAAAAAGCAAACGCCCTCACAAACAAAGCTTCGCCCCTTATCCGCACGCGATCCAGTTCCGTCAAAGTACCTAAAGCCACCTGTCCAACCTCTTCCAGTACCACATTACAATCAAGCACCTTTACATAACTGGCATTCCAGTAACCTTCACGGACTGGCAATGTCTGGCCAAACAAATAGTTGTCCCGGGTCTGTTCGTTCAAAGAACGCCAGTCGTTGTCGGCTAGATAATAATAATCCGCCGCCATATCACCAGCCATCGGAAAGAGACTATTTATCCTCGTCTCATTACTCATAATGGCGTCCAGATCATTGAGCGTAGACGGGACCGCCAAGGACTGATCCGGCCGTATATCAAGATATTCCGAACAGCCTAAAACGCTTGTTGAAAATAAAAACAACGATATCGTATATGCTTTCATAAGTGTGTTTTATAAATTAATATTAATACCCAATGCATAACTCTTCGGGAGCGGCCCCTGCCTATAATCCGGATCAATCCCCTCCCTATTTGCCCGCCATAGTATGCCGAGATTCTGAACATAGGCTGTGATCGTTAATGATTTAAAAGGTGTACGACGTAGGGTCGCAGCCGGTAGTCGGTACGAAAAGTTGGCATCCTGAAAACGGATATGATCCCCTTTTTCAACCAGAACCTCCGAATTGATATAAAACCGATCGCGGTTGGCACTTGCCGGATAGGCCAGAGAAGGTACGCTGGTATGCACCTCGTCTCCCGCTTGCTGCCACCTTTTATAGTAATCTGCATGGGGCATGGAGGCGTTGGAACTCAGCAAACTGCTATAACTTATAGTAGGCCTCCTGAAATAATAATCAAAACGGTAAGTCACATTCACTGATAAGGAAAAGTTACCCCAGCGGACATTATTTCTGATAGCACCGAAAATACGCGGTAACTGTGTTCCATGAAACACCAGATTGTCAATATTGGGTGATTGAAGAATTGCTTGATAATCTTTACTTAGTTGCCCATCAAGATAGCCCTGAGGATCACCATTTGCAGCATCCAAACCAGCCCACGCATAACTGAATAAACTATTTAACGGATAACTATTACCGGGTGGAATGCGCGATCCGGTAACGTAATTGCTGGAACCGAGATTGCTTACATAGTTCTCCAACACCTTGTCTTTGTTTCTACTGAAGATCCAGTTCGTTGCCCATGAAAAAGATTTATTCGTCATGTTTAAGGTGTTGACCTGGACATCCAAGCCAGTCGTAAGCAGTGAGGCAGCGTTCATGGTCAGACTCGAGAAGCCGGTGGTGGGATCTGCTGCAACTCCGCTGATCAGGTCTGTTGCCTTTTTTCTATAGTACGCCACTGAGCCATCAATCCTATTATTTTTCAGGGCAAAATTGATTTCCGTATTCAACTGGCTGACGTTTTCCCATCTCAGCTCCTGGTTCGGTGCGCCCTGTACAAATGCAAAGGGAAGATTAGCTAAAGGACTCGGAGAACTCTGGTAACGGATAGTTGTCAAAGCGGTAATACCGTTGTTCACATTTCCGCTCTTACCATAGGTGATACTCAAGTCGAATTTTGGGACGAGCTGAGAGGGAAAAAAGGCTTCTTCCGCCAAGCGATATTTAAATCCCGCAGACCATAAAGGCTTCCACTTGTTATTTGTGGAAGTACCAAAGAGATTGGAAGCGTCCCTTCTTGCACTTCCAGAGAAAATATATTTGCTTTTGAAACTATAAGATGCATTGGCATACAATGAGAGAAAACGGTCCCTATACGCGCCGAACGATTGGAGGTTAGGTATTTGCTGATCCCACTCAAGGCCACCAAAAACCGGAAAACGCGTCAGGAGATCAACAACTCCTCCCGTCATCAACTGGTCGTTATAGCCATAAGTCCGTGATACCTCGCTATCACTCAACGCATCTCTTACTTCTGTACCTCCCAATGCTGTCAACTGATGCACATCTTTCCATGTCTTATTATAATCAAGCTGCAATCTCAGGGCATGCGAATACAACTGTTGCCTGTTCAGATCAAGTATACCTCCCAGCGGTACATTTCGTTTTATATTATTACCGTCAACAGTCGTAAACTTATTAATCAGGTTACGGGTAAAAAACATCTCTTCACTTTTAAAACCTCTATTAAGTACACCTTGGTTTTCGTACTGATACAGCGCCGCAACTTTCAGGTCATCATTGATCCGATAAGTGACGTTGGCGTTCAGCAAAAGGTCATTCGTACGGATGCGATTATCCGCCTCGTATATTTCATTGAGTGGAAAATATTGCCAATCTAACAGCTTTCCACTACCCGCCGTATCAAGATAACGTTTACGGTATTCCTGCTCGAGTGGTAAAGCCGTCCCGTTATCATCAGCTAACTTCGCATAGGGATATATGAGGTCCGTTAAGCCCATTCTTACACTGCCTGGGTTATTGTCCTGTTGTCTGGAAGCGGTATACACAAATCCCAATTCTATTTCCAGTTGCTTTAACGGCTTAAACTTATTCTGTGCGCGAATGGTAAGGCGGTCATTTTCATTTTCCTTCAATTCCGTTAGATTCTTATCATAGCCGAACGAAAGTCTATAGTTATGATGGTCATTACCGCCACTTAATTGAAGAGCATGCTGCTGTAAAAAAGCAGGTCTATATAGGTATCGTTCATAATCTTTTCGTATGTCTTTATCCCGGTAGCTATTAATCAGTATATCTGCCCGGCCTTCCTCCAGTCTGCCCGCACGCACATCATCCAATAACTCAACTACCGGCGTAATTACGGGCCTATCTGCAGTATTGGATAAGATTGCATCATAAGCACCTTGCTCAAACAAAAATCTCTCAATATCGATGTAATCGGACGAACTTACCAGAGGCATATAGAAGAGATCAGACTTATCCTGGATTGTCAAATTACTTGTGACATTCAGTTGCATTGGCGCATTGAATTTTGCCTTCTTCGTGGTAATTACCAGTACGCCGTTGCCTGCACGTGCGCCCCAGATAGAAGCCGCTGCGGCATCTTTCAGGAAGGTGACACTTTCTATATCATTTGGATTAATGTTGTTTATATCGCCCTCATAGGGGAAATTATCTAAAATAATCAGCGGCCTTGCGTTTGAATAGAGCGTGCTAATGCCACGGATTTGAAAGTTCTGCCGTTCTCCTCCCCTTTTATCGAAGAGAATTCCGGGCGCAAGCCCATCCAGCCGGGTGATCACGTCTGTTGAAATCTGCCTGTTGAAGAGCTCCTTGTCAATAACAGAAAAGGATCCGGTGGCCCGGTCCTTTGGCACACTTGTATAGCCTGTAGATACCACAACTTCTTCAAGCACTGTAAAATGATCTGTAAGTTTAATAGAAAGTGGGAAGACCGTATTGACCGTAATTAAAACTATCTCAGACTTATAACCCACTTTTGATACGACCAATTCAGCAGTATCTGATATGGGCAGTGACCAACTGAAATATCCATTGTTATCTGTTTGAGCTTGTTGCTTAAGTCCTTTGATGAGAACCGTCACCCCTGCAATTGGCTCGTTGCTCTGCCCTATTACAAAGCCTTTTAATGCTAACGTCTTCTGTGCGCTCGCAGTCAACACACAACAGAGATACATAAAAATTAGAATATACTTTAACATGTCTTTAGGTTGATTATTTTATGATCTGAGAGTTGAAATAGGGATGATTCGACGGCAGATAGCCGTAAGGGGAAAAACGCAATGTCTCGGGAGTTTTCTGTAAATAGTTCTGTTCAGAAACTACAATCACCTTCTTCCGCACGAAGCTTTTTTCTAAGTACAGCCCTTTTTCATTTAAACTTCTTTGCAACGAAGCACTATCTGGATATGTTTGATCAAACTCAAGGTCTAGCAAAAAATCTTTCGGTAAATCCGTGCTATCCACAATAGGCGGTAAGACAGGGAAAACTTTGTAAGGGTTCACCTTTGTCTGCGCAAGCAAGGTTTGAATTGGAAAATTCATCAAATAACTTTTTGCACCGCTGGAAGATCGTCCCACAAACCGCTGTTGTTCTACCATCCTTGCAGGCACGTGGCTATCTATCACCATTAAGGGAATTCCGCCTTTACTGCCCGTTACTTTTCTATCTTTGACGCGTTTTAGGAGCAAAATCTCTACCTGCCGCTCTTCTATCCGGCTTTTCAGATTAAAGAAAAAATCCAGATCAATTTTTAATCTGTCATTTATCTCTTCCTTGGCAATCTGTTCGGGGAAAATTGCTTCGTAATTATAAGCATGTCTATTACGCCAATTGAGCTCCTCCTTTTGCGTTGTATTTCTGTTTGCTATATACTTATAAGCTTCAGGATATGCTACTTCTAATACAACATCATGTGGATTTGTGGGAGAAAGCGTTCCAAAAGCCCTTGTAACAGCGTACAGACTCAAAATTGACTTTTCGACCTGATAGTAGCGATTCACCTTCTTTTTCCCTAAATTTATAAAAGCTGCGTTGCTTCTTATACTTGGAATAGCTGGTATAATGGTGGTATAATAGAAAGGCTTATGCTTGTTCATCTGTGAGTAAGCAGCAGTAAGAAAAAAAGCTTCAGCATCTATAGCTTCATTTTTGGCAATTAAACCAGTAGACTTCTTCTGCTCAATTATCTCCGTAATGATTTCTCTTGTTAAATACTCCGGGCTAGTAATTGCTAACAAGCTATTATCCCAAATTATAAGCGTATGCGGTACTACTTTATGAGGGAAGTAAGCAGATAAGTGCTTATCTTCCACTATTGATGAAAAATCGTTAGGAGGTATCAATTGTCGCTGGCTAGCCATTTTCATAAATTGCTCAATAGTTGTGCTCTTTTCATAAGTCACAGGTATCACCTTCATACTTTTATCAAAACTTTCTTCAAGCGCATGCAGATCGGGCATAGCCCGTATGCAGGGCTTACACCACGTAGCCCAAAAGTCCAGAACAATCAGTTTGCCTTTGTAACCATTGAGGGTTACAGTAGTGCTTCCCTCCTGCCCCTCTTTCACCATTTGCAATGGCAAGTTCCATAATGCATCAGGAATGCTATCCCCTATCCGCAGAGGCTTAATAGAATCTGTGGATAAAGCCACGCCTGCAGCAGCAGGGTTGCCTACACCCCGCTGCCCGGCGTGAGCCAAACAAACACAGAACAAGATTTTTATAGTAGCAAGAGATAAAACATAAGATCTAAGAGTTTTACTTGTTAATATTTTAGGTTTTCGTTTGGAGCATACCACTCTTATTAAGCGTAAAAGTTGCTTCATTTTGGTTGATTTTTATTGATTTAGGTTTCAAAAAATTTAAAAACCGACCACCATGCCTTATACAAGGCACAAATATTTGCAAGATTAAAAGAAAGGTACTACCTTTAGGCTGATTGCAACAACCGTAAAGATAAAGCCTATTCCAAATCGAAGCAAACAATAGTTTTCCTTATGGTATGGGGTCGGCAACAGACTCGGATTTGGCTTTTTAGAGCCTGCTTCGGGTGAGGGCTTTTTATAGGCTCCTCTCCTACGCTATCCACAGCCTGTTTATTTTTTTGGCTCGCTTTATTCGGGAGAGGCAATTATGTTCTTTAATATTGATTGAAGGGATTTGGGGTGTAACTTTCGCTGACTGTGTTGCCGAGCTATCTCTGCAAATATCTTGCGGGTTAAAGAGTTAATTGGTTTGGTTTTGATCGTTTTCATAATGTTTAGAGTTTATGTGAACGAGCATAAAATCAAAAGGCTGGAACCTGTGTCCTGCCATCATCCGGGAACTAGCAATCCCACAGCGCGGCATTCAACAAGCCCAGCCTAAAGATTGTGTAAAGGTACACAATATCTTTAGACGTGGGTTAAACTTGCTGCCTCACGCTGAATTTTCAATTGCTAGTTTCGGATTCAGAGGCTCATTCAACTCACAATCTATCTATCATATAGATGGTGTTGTCATATTTCAATTACCAATCCTTGATTGGAAATACAAATATACATAGCATCACTTATAAAAGCAAATATAATTGCGATTTACACATAAAAAACTCATTATAAAATATTTAAACAAATATGAAATTCAGCAAATTCCTAAAAGGAATTAATAAAGATTATGAAGAAATAGTTTCGAAAGAGCCCTCGTTATCGAGCATAAAGTTAGAGGTTGATTTATCTAACATACGGGGGAAAGATTTCTATAGAGTTCTAATTTTAGTCACGGAAGATTTTGACAAAGATTGTAAAACTGCGCTTTTCGAGATTGTTGACGGCGCTAAGAAGAAATATCAAAACAAGTATTCTAAAAAGGGGAAAGGGAATAAATCACTAAATAGTTATCAAGAGTTCATAAATCAGTTTATTGTATTACAATCAGATATTGCGGAGAACGCCAGTATTGAAAACACTAGGTTCACTAAGGTTTTAAATCTGCAAGCAAATGACTTCTACGCATATGAAGTCTATTCTATAGTAATTTCTCGAGGAATCACTGCTAAAAGTGCATTTGAACAATTGTATAAAAAATAGATTTGGTATCATTAGGCTGCCATTTTTACTATAGTATAATCATTGCCCACGAAAAGCAATATTTATCATTACTAATTAACTGATCGTTTTATGAAACATTCTCAATATAAAATTATTGACTTTAGTTGTCAGTTTTCAATTCATATAGCTTGCCTTCTACCCTCCGTAATATGAATATCTTATCAAATGCTGATTTGAATACTCTATCATTCGCATTGAAGTTATCGAAGTCAAAGTATGTTGCCATAGTGCTACTATCCTCGACTATCAATAGCCATAGTTGATCATAGCTTTCTTTGTAAGATTCACTGGTTTTATTCTTACTCTCAATAGAAGAAGTTAGCTCTTCACCTTTAAGAATATCTGGTACTACCACTCCTCCGCTAGTCATCCATGATGAAAGTAATTTGGCAGTTTTATGCACAGAGATTCTTAATATTTTCTCTGGGCAATAAAAAATGGAACGCAACATCTGACCTTGAACAGTTGGGACAGGACTTTGACTGATAATTGTTAAATGCTTTATAATGACAAAAACATCGGAAAGTTGGTAAAGCAAACTATAGGATAAATTTTTGTAATTTAGTCAAGCCACGAGAAATATCGGTAAATTATGATTCCGCAAAAAATACAAGCATTATTTGAGTTCATTGATTTTTTGGACGACAACAAAAGCGAATACATTGAAAAATATATTCCTCTTTGCGATGAACTGAATGAACTTGATAAGCGAAGAAACGAATTAGATCCAGATGGCAATTACAAAGACAGAAGGTCTTACGACAACATTCAAAAGCAAATAAAGGAAAAGTTTGCGCCTATTAAAGAAAATATTTACAAGCCGATTACAGGCAAAATGCGAGAATTAGGAATTTGGGCAGGCGATGACGTTTTTACAAGCATTTGGAACAATAATATATCTGAAATATCTTATTTTAAAAGAAATTTTTCAGAAGAGGATACGATACAAATTTTTCAATACAAACAAAAATATCTGGACTTTCGAGCAGAAACGAACAATGATTTTCATTGTCTCTCATTTGTTTTTCAATCATTAGACGAAATTTTGAAAGAACTTTTTAATTTTTTCAAAGACACTAGCAAAAATGAATTTGATAGTTTTGAAACTAAAATAGTAGAAGTCGAAGATTTTGATGAAATGGTAAAAAGAATAAAAGACAACAGGAGGAAAAATATAAAATATTCTATTCCTTCTGAGGCATTTTTTGGTACAAAACAAATAGTGACCTCAACAAAAACACCAGGTATAAAGAATGAAATTATTATGGGAGACAAAATAGAAGTAGGAAACATTTCAAATAACACTGGACAAATTTCTGTAGGAAAGGGGAACAAAACAAAGGTAAACGGCAATGATGAACTTGCTGCAAAATCTTTTCGTTGGCAAAAAAGGGATACAATTATCTCTATAGTTCTTGGCATTATTGGAATAATAATAGCTTATCTATCAATGGGAAAATGACAGTTGCAATAAATAAATAGACGATAAAATCTCAAACCTATTGCCATCTAATGTTTCGTAGCCGAAATTTTAAATCCATAATTTCTGACTTTATCTTGGAAAACATCTTTTTGCCTTTACAGATACGACACAAATCCTAATAGCGGAATGGAGTTTATTATAAATATTGATAATTACAAGCCGTTGGTTCAGAAAGACAATTGCTTCGTTGTTGATACTGAATTTATAAAAAAAAAATCTCTAGAAACCTGCCAGAAAATTATCATAAAAGACATCAAAGACAAGGACTTACTGCTATACATCCTAAAAGTTGACCTACCCAAAACAAGAATAGAAATCCGTGATTGTGTATTTAACACAATCTCTATAGAGAAATCCACAATTGATGAAGTTGTTCTTAATACGGTGGAAGTAAGTGAAAGTAAGGATGGAAAATTTGCGCCTTTTAAAACATTTATAGACTCTTCAAAATTTAAGTATCTGTGGTTTTATTATTGCAAGCTTCATAATGGCATGATCGTAAGGAAGGAGTCTGAAATAGAGTCATTATCAATAAATAATACAATCATTGACCGTAGCTTTACCTTTATTAATTCTAAATGCAAAACAATTATAGTCGAATCTTCAAATGTTTCCGAAGTTATCATTGAAAGAATTGACTATCCAAAAGAAAATGGAAGGACAGAAGTTGATACAATAAATATTTTTAGATCCGAAGGTTTGAAAAATATTAGAGTCTGGGAAGTAACATTTAAGAACCTTCATATTCATAAAGTAATCCTAAATAAAACCGAAAGACTAACTGATCACAATAATGAGATCTATATAAAGACACCTCACAAGTACAGAGATGTAGAGGAAATAGAAATTTCTGAATCGACAATTTCATCCAAAACAATTATCATTTTTGATGATACAAAACACCTTAAGTTTTTCGATTCCAGTTTGAGCGAATTAATTCTAAACTATTGGCACATTGATTCTCTGCTCTTTTCGAATTGCAGGTTTAGTGATTCAACATATTTTGGACGGTCCAACCAAATAAAAACAATAAACAAATCCCTCGTTGAAAACTGCACTTTTGACGACACATTCGATATGAGCAGTATTCGATTTAAAGAAGAAGCATTTTTTAGAGGTTTAGTTTTTAAAAAATATCCCTCATTTTTTTATCATAATACAATTGAAGAAAATTGTAAAACCGACTTTCAATATTCGAATCTTCAAAACCTTGTTTTTCAAAAAATTGACTTTAGATTCTTTTCTTTTAAAGAGTTTGATATTACAAATGTTGAATTTAGGGAATGTCGTTGGCTTTCAGAAAGAAAATGCTTTATTAGCAGGAATTTGATTTTCGATGACAATAATGACATCACTGAAATTGACGAACTCGTAAAAGTTAAGGACATTTATTCAAAGCTGAGAATGAATGCTGAGAAGAGTTCAGACTTCTTAAATCTCGGAAAATTCTATATTTCAGAGCAAGAGACTAAACGAAAAATCCATCGTGAAAAAAAAGATCGTATTGAATTTCTTCTAATGAGTTTCCACAAGGTAATTAGTAGTTATGGTGAAAACTTTAAAAAACCTCTCTTTCTTGCTCTTTGTTCTATAATTCTTTTTGCATTATTGTTCATATTTACTGGGTTCTATGTAGGCGATGAATTAGTAAAATATAGGTTGTTTTCATTTCAGTGTTCTAATATTTCAAGTACATTGCGGGATTTTGGATATTCACTAATATACAGTTTAAAGAACATTTTACCATTTCAAGTCAGTTTGAATTTTTATTTACACTCAGACAAATCATTACCATTATCACAGACACTTGAACTCATGCACAAAATAATAAATTTAATTTTAGCGACATGTTTTACCGCTGCCTTTATAAAATACTTACGGAAATAAGGTGTACGACAGGTAATAAAGGCAAAACAATTGTGTGAAAACATTTACATATGACATTATCTGTCAAATACAATATATCTATATTATTAGGATCATTAACAATCGGATCGTAGGGACTCACGTATTCAGAAATGCCTAAACTTCTGCTACATCCTTTCTCTTTCTCAAATATCACAGTACATTTGCCGCCGATGAAATATTTCTTAGCCAGCCATACTAGAAATGCCGTTATAAGAGCTATTAGGATACCTTTCAAAATCAGATCCAACATTACATTGACCTTATACCGTGTGTAATTAGCTCATTTAATCTATGACCAAGTAAATTTACACTTTTTTTTCCTAGGCCTTCATATTAAAGTGCAATCGTGCTTGGATCGTTTGTCTATGGTCAAGTACATATCTGCCATTGTTCCTTCACCTGTCGCATGTCGCACTTTACCAGTTCGGCTAGCTATTCGCTAGCCTTAATAATCGTTTTTTTAAAATGATACTTCTATCAGAATTTAATTTGAGATCTTCTTGTTATATGCATTAATAATAGCTTCAAGAAACATAGATGTTGTTCTCATGAACCTTTTCAAAAGTTTAGGATTTCTAATTCGTATCCGACCCGAACGTCCAGCGACTATGACGTCGTTGTCTTTCAAAAATTTGTAGAGTTTTTCTTTTTCAATGTCTTTCGTGCCCTCTTTATCAATCATCCCTCCATTATGAACTAAAAGATTACGTATTGATCTGAAATGTTTTATTTCTCCCCATTCCGCAACCCCTTCATTTGCTTGTTGTATTTCACCAATTTTTTCAATATACAACCTGTAATTCTCTATTCCGTTTCCATTTAAATCTTCAATTTTTAAATACTTTCCCTCACTTAAAACATAAGCAGTAAGCCACATTTTGTCTTCAAAATGCGAGTACATCGAAATAAAAATAGCATTTTGTAATATCCAATCTGCATGCATAAAATGAATACTATCCTCTGTGCTTTCTTCAAAGTTTCTTATTTCGTCAAGTATATCTCGGGTTAGTTGTTCATCTTGTTGCTTAATTGCTTTTATATTATCCTCTGCCAGCCTCACGAGAGAACGACATATTGATATGTAAGTTTTTACGGACATTGGCTTTATTTCCTTCTTATCCATATTTTTAATTTCTACGATCAATTAATCGTTTATTGGCATTATAATACCTTATTCAGATTGAGGGATGAGCGTTGCATGTTATTATCCGGTAAGCCCATAATTTCCATTAAACTTTCGGAATTGTGATGGTAAATGTTTTTTTCTATATTATGTTCTATAAAATCAATAGCCTTAAGCAAAGCCATTTTATCTACATTATGATTAATAAACCCCTCATTAGTATGAGCAACAGCTCTATTTGCGGCAACTAACACTTTAAATATCTCATGCTTGTCATTATGGTTTAATATATCTTCTTTATTTATTGCCATAATAATACCCATTTTTATCACATCACCTTCATGTTCTTTTAAATCGTTCAACTCCTTTGCGTTTCGGGGCAGTTTTATTCCCATTTCGTCTAACAAAAGCCTTACCATCATTATCGAGATATCCTTTGCACACCTATATAAATCTCTTATGTTTTCTATTTGACTGTCTGATAAATTACTAAATCGTTCACGATAAGTAATAAGTAGATTTAGACGATGTGGTATGTGTTTGTTCAGGTAATCGATCTTATCCATGTGTTTATAATTAGGGTTGACGTTATGGTATATTAAATCTGATAATATCTATCGTTTTTTCGAACCAATCGTTCGTTATAAATTAAATGTCAAAGACATCTTCGGATGACCATGGCCCATCATATTGAACATCCCTTATTCGAAAATGACTTGGCACATGGCTAATTTGCAGAGAAGCGGCGTGTATTCGCTTGTTTGGACAATTTTTCTTCCAAACATAATAATGATTTATCAACGAAAGGGCTGATAGAGAAAGTATTAAATTCTCGAGGTTCGCCAAGTGATAATTGAGAGACCGATCGTGCTTTAAGCTATTATATGCTTTCCACCAAATGGGGCAGCTTGCTCTTTGCCAGCCTTTTAGAGGCTCGAAATGTTTCTTAAAAAAAAGTACGTCTACTACGTGATCGGTAATAGTAGGATAACTCTCCAAGATTGTGTCTGCGATGTTGTCAATATTGGCTCTAGGATATTGCGCTTTAAATCCCGGATGTAAAATTTCACAAAGTTCTTTTGCTACTACCTCAAACTCCGAGCAAGTTGCAAAAAATGTGAGTGAAATTTCAGTTGAAAAAGTTTGGTAATTTCTTTCATCAACCTCGACAAACGAGGATATCTCTTTGAATTTGTCTTCTAGAGAGAAAAAGTAGTTGTAATAATTCATCGGTTTAATGCAGTTTCTATTTTATTCTTCTTTGATATCTCCAAAAATCGTATGAGGAAACGTAATCCCAGTACTGAAATATAATCCCAGTCTGCGCTTCCCCAGCCTGTTCCTCAATGAAAGTTAGCTGTATAAAATTCCCAGAACGTGCTGTGCTTCCTAAAGCAATTGACTTTATTTGCTTCGCTGGATCTTTTACTAAGAAAGTCATTTCCCCTTTTGCGGGATGATCAAAAAGAATCTTTTCCACTTCAAGATCGTAAGTGTCTCCAATATTTATGTATTGCCCTGTTATCACAACTTCAAAAGGGTCGCAGAGAGACTCAAGGGGAGTCTCAAACTCACCAAAAAATCTGCAAGCATTGACTTGAAAAGTTTTCTTCTGGATGTTCTGCGAATAGCTGGCCAACGAGGAAGTTGCCAACGTAATTAAAGTTGCAAAGATCACTTTCATAACGATTCACTTTTGCTAATGTAACATACTAAGGTTTAAATTTATGCATTTCTATCATCAGATTATTACGGGAAACCATAAATGGGATAATTTTACAAATCGTCTTTAGCCGCAACATCAACTAAGGATTGTTCTCATTAATCTCTTTTAAGTTTCGGAGAAACAGTCCATCCTTCAATGTGAACACCCTCATGTCTTAAATACCTATATAGCGTGGCTTTGCTTTTTATTCCCAATGAACTGCATATTTCACCGGTTGTCAATTGGTTTGTTTTATAAAGGGCTCCTGCCGTACTTGCCGTTTTCTTAGCTTTTTCACTTAAACCCTTCGGCCGACCTCCTATACGACCACGAGCTCTGGCGGATGCAAAACCGGCCTTGGTTCGCTCTTTAAGCACCTCCAATTCGTTTTCAGCAAATATTGATGAAAGCATAAACCAAACGCGCCCCATCTGGGTTCGTGTGTCAATCCCTTCTTTAATAGATACGAATTCGACTCCCTTTTCTCGAAGTTCAACCATCAACTTTATGAGCTGTAATGTCGTTCGCCCAAGTCTATCAATTCTCCAAACTGCGATTACATCTCCTTTACGGATTTGATCAATCATCTTTTCGAACTGCGGCCTGTTTTTCGTGGCACTCATTTTTTCTTCGAAAATATGATCGCAAATAGACTTTAATGTATCTTATTACAAATCCCGATTCTGCTCCATTTTCGAAACACGTATATATCCAGACACCATAGTACAATAAAATGTGTTTGTTGCAATTTACTGTAGCTTGTTTTTAAAAACAACAAAAATGAAATTTGACAATATTATTTAAGCAATTTCTAGGCAGGTTCAAATTTACTTTCAAAAAGAAAAGAAATAGTGCATTAAAACGGACTTTTTTTGGAATTGTATAGATCTTTAGTTTTAACGATATTTACGAAATTTTCCTAAACATTATGAACATAGCAATAATTGTCGGGGTAAGCGAATATTCTAAACCCGGAAACAACTTACCAGGCTGCAAAAAAGATGCAGAAATAATATTTAATATCTTATCAAAAACAGAAAAGTTCGAAGATATTCTATACGTTAACGAATATTCTCCCAGTGCAATTATAAAAGCTCAATTTACTGATTTTATAACAAAGCATAAGGAGGATTCAATTCAAGAGCTTTTTTTCTACTATACTGGGCATGGCGATTTCAAAAATGATGAATTCTATTATATCCTCTCTGATTATGAGGCAAGTAGACGAAATCAAACTACTTTACAAAATGGAGAAATTGATAGTCTGTTTAAGACGTTAAGTCCCGCGCTAGTTATTAAAGTAATCGATGCATGTAAATCAGGACAAGCGTATGTAAAAGATACGGAAGCTATATCTAAATATTTTTCAGAAACGCAAACTAGGTTCAATAATTGTTATTTTCTTAATTCATCATTAAGAAACCAATCTTCTTATCAATCGGCAGATATTAGCGACTTTACTCAAAGTTTTGTCGACTCAATCAAAGCTCGCGGAATCACTGAAATTAGATATAAGGATATAATAGATTATATTTCAGATGCATTTGAAGGCAACCCATATCAAACGCCATTTTTTGTTATCCAAGCAGAATATACGGAAAAATTTTGTTATATCAACGAAGCTTTAAATGGATACTTACAGAACCTTTCCATCCTTACGCCAGCAACAGCCCCCAAAAATAAAGAAGAAATAACTCTCCTAGAAAGAATCCAAGAAGACGCTGCTGAATATCTTACTAAAGATGAAACTATTAAATTGTTAGAGAAAATCAAAGACGACATAAAAAAGTTAGCGGTACCACGCAAACTTGATGAAATATTTACTTTAGAAGTTAAGTTCTTCGAGGATTATGATGTAGTTATCAATAAAGACACAATAGGCAAATGGCTTGATGATAACACGCACCAGTTCTTTGCGAGGTCAAAAACTAAACTACTCCCTAAAAATCAATTTGGGATCCGATCGGCACTTAGGTTTAATTTCACTAGTGATGTTCTATTGGATAGAAATGATTACGACGTAATCCGAGATGGCTTTGATTTAGAAGTAGAAGTGCCCTATAAGTCAATAGAAATCACATTAAACTCGAAGTATCCAAATGTAGATGGCTATACAGCAATTATTGTTTACCTTGTTTCCCAAAAAGCTATCCGATTTTTCTACTTCATCACAAATGTAGTATCAGTTAACTGGGATGTAAAAAAAATTAATCGTAATATAAATTGGATATCCTCTGAATATTCAATGAAAGATCAAACTAGTATAGAAAGCGAGATGAAAACAATTTTCCAATCACTTTTAGCACAAGTTGACGAAGACCTTAAGGAAAAATTTCCTGATTCCAAAACACCTAGTAGTTAAAATGCTATTACAATGACCTAACTATTTTTGATACTAGTAAGACGGAATAATAAATTCGTGAGACATCCAAACACCTATCAAGGTAGTTTTTTTAATCGACTGCCAATTTTCGTTTGCTCTTCTGCTTCAATGCTGCTAGATTAGTTAAGGTCAAATGACACTGAGACTGGGCATGCGGTGAAGGCGTCTAATTCCATAAGAGCGAAGATGTTTTCCGCTATGATTTTAAAGACCAATTAGTAGAATAGGTTGTGTAAAAGTACTTAGACTCAGTATACCTATACAGTCATCGTGGACATCGATGTAGTGCTCCTTGTAAAAAAAAGACCCGCAAAAAATTGCAGGCCTTTTAAATATCTAAGGAAGCAGCAAGATAATGCGGCTCTGCACCAGTCCAGTTACCCTCTGTCTTCCTTCTTTATCTTTGGATATTGAACAAATGTTCAATATCTTTACGTCTCAATCTGAATCTCCCAATAACAATGCAAAGTTATTGGTATACTAATTAATAAACAAAATTTATTTTAATTTTATTTATAGCAGTGCAAATCCTATACCACAAATCACCGGGGTTAACTATTATCCAAAAATTTTTTATCGAAAGAAGTATAGAACTTCTGTATCGAAGTACAATAGATTCTTATCGTGTAAGAGTAAAAAACCCAAAGACTATCTTAAACGAACTGCGTGAAACCATATTCGCTTATGAACGAGGACAGATAAAGCACTTTATTGCTATTGCTTCTACTGAAAGGGGTAAATATGCACTAAAAGACGAAGCGCTTGATCTGCTCGAATCTCAACCTAATTATCTTAGATATCAAACCTTCTCCAATGAATACTTCATATCCGTGCTAAAGACCTTGGACGAAAAAAATTATAAGCGGGTTCGGGATTGTTTGGGTGTATTACTGAAGGAAAATAAAGATTATCTTAGTTATGTGCTAACGGGTCTGATGCATTTGCTAAATGAAAGTCCAGAAACCGACCTACAGCTAACTGACTTATTGAAAAAAATTGACACTACTCTAAGTATTTTATACACAGAGCTATTGGAAATTGGCTTTTCCAAGGGTTTTCTATACCGCTTCATCTATGGCGTATTTGTAAACTCCTCAGATGATATTAACTTTGATGCTGCCTTTACAACCTTTACTGAAAGGCTTACACTTGATACCATATCCTATACTATTATCTTCAGAATTGATACAACTAACAAGATTAAAGAATCATTTCAAACCATAGATGATATATCCAACGTTTGTTCTGAATTAGAAGATCTAAATCACCTTGAAGGGAACAAGGAATTCGATAATTTTGTTGCTCCTAGACTCAACAGATGTTACGTCAAATGTCGCGTCTCTGCCACCGATTATCTCTCGGCATTAAAGAAAGCCAAAGCATCTCTTGCAGAGAATCTGGATGTACTTAACCTCGGTTTCGGTGATGAGCATTTACACATACATTCACGTGTATTGGTGGTAGACGAAAGTAATCCAACTGGAGCTCGCTTTCAGGAAAGTAAAAATTTCCTCGACGGGAAATATAGGGTGGCACAAGATCATTATCAGAACTTCATTGACAAGTTGCCAACGATCGTTACACAGGGAAATATCAATAGAGAAACTAAAGAAAAGATCAAATCGGCCATTCGTTATCTTCGCTTAGGTAATGAATCTACAGAAGTAGAGCATAAGTCTATAAATTATTGGATAGGCTTGGAGTATCTATTTTCAAACTACGAAAGCGTCAATACTATTAACAGAATAAAAGACTACTTTGTTGCTTGTCATTCCTTAAGCTATGTAAAACGAAATGCTTTTGATTTTCATAAAACGATTTCAAAACTGGAGCCGAGCGAGTTGGATTTGTTAAATCATTATAACAACAACCCGATAGTCTGCCTGCAAAACCCTGAATTCTATACAGAGGTAGCATCTGCCTTTTGCGAAACACATCCACTAATTAGTTTTCGCGCGCAGTTACTGAGAAGTACTTTATGTTCTTCATCTAACCAAAATGAAATCAAGAAATATGTTGAACGTCACCAGAAAAATCTGATTATTCATTTAACAAGGATATACCGCTTACGTAACGAGATCGTTCATGATGCTGCTACGAATACTAATAACGAAAGTATCGCCTCCAACCTGCGATATTACCTTACCTTTATTCTCAATGGAGTGATCCACTACTTGAGTCGGACTGATAATGAAAATGCAAGTATTGAAGATTACTTTACTATGAACGAGATTTATCTTGGAAATATCAGTTACGGCAAATGGAATTTAGAGAATTTGCTAAAGGTAGACACGCCTATTGATTTCATTCATTAGCAAAACCTGTATATGTTATTCAATAAATATATTGCTTGGCCCGGCTATGCCAACGATAAGGTTGCGCACTACGGTATTTAACAAACTTTTATGACATATTTAAGAAGGGGCGGTAGTCTAATATATATTATCCATTAGACCACTCTCTTAAATTCAGTATTCTTTAGTGTTGCAAATATAATATATATTTCTTTCGATGACTCTACTGTAGGGTCACCCCTTATTGAGCTGCTTTTGCATGTTGACAATAAGTTGTTTGATCTCTTGTAAATCGGTTTCTGGCGCAGGCAAACTATCTGTCTGGTGTTTAATATACTGCCAGATTTCAAGCACTTCATTCACCGGTACCGTGTAAGGCTGGTAATCCTTATTGAGAGAGCGGAGCAATAGCGTGCCATTCTTCTGCAGGCTCACCTGCTTGAACACAAAGTCCTGCTCGCCCTTTAAAATTACAATACAAGGTGTATTGGGCTTTAGCGTCTTCCAATCCTGCACATAACGGGCTACTACATCGCTTCCTTCAGGTATGGGCAGCATGGAATCACCCGTGGTGGGGAACATGCGGTAGGTGCCTCCCCGAGGTAAATTGGGCATTGAAAATTTTGGCAGCGTGGCCAGAAATTCCGGATCGGCATAACCGGCTGCATAACCCGCCTTAGCTTTAACCGGTACATACTCCATGTTCTCTTTATTATCTGGCGTAACAGTAATGGAAAGCACCCGGAGGTTTTTGCCATTGATATACTCTTTGGAACCAATTTCCATTTTGCGCAGCTCGTATTCGCTCCAACGGCCAAGGTCTTGCTTGAGCAGATGATCCAGCGGTATCTTAAAAAAATCGGAGATCTTGATAAGATCTACCAGGGGTGGATTTTCGGTTTGCCCGTTCTCCAATGCAGTATACTTGCTGCGTGTATAACCGAGCTGTTGCGCCAGGTGTTCCTGACTGAATTTTTTGCGGTTCCGCAGGAAACGGAGATTGCTATTAAAAAAAACTTTTGCGGCTTCCATTTTGTATTGTTATTATTGACAACATTCATATTGTCACCAATAATGACAAATGTAAAAATTAATTCGGGATATGGAGGCCATATTGGAAAAAAAGTTGAAAGTGGAGGAGCTGCGCAAAATGATTTTGGCAGCGGAGGGTTTTTCCATAGCGAGCGAAAGTGATAACCTGATCAAAAATATAGGCCCTATGGAGCAGGCTTTTCCTACGGGAACCTTCCCATTGGGCGCTATCCATGAATTTATCAGCAATGATGTAGAGCAGGCAGCTGCATCAACGGGTTTTATTTCCTGCCTCATCGCCCAATTGATGCAACAAAAAGGCCCCTGCCTCTGGGTGAGCATAGGCAACAGGCTCTTCCCGCCATCACTGGGGCGATTTGGGATTGCGCCCCACCGCATCATCTTTATCAATCTAAAACAGGAGAAAGATGCGCTGTGGGTAATTGAGGAGGCATTGAAATGCTCTTCATTGGCAGCCGTTGTGGGCGAGATTCGCGATTTGGACCTAACCGCCTCGCGCCGCTTGCAACTGGCCGTGGAGCAGAGCAGGGTAACGGGTTTTCTACATCGTTACCGACCCCGACGAGCGCAGAACCTGGCCTGCGTGTCACGCTGGCAGATACGCCCACTCAGCAGCCGCTTAGATGGCAAGCTGCCGGGCATTGGCCGCCCAACATGGCTGGTTGAACTGCAGAAAATACGCAATGGCAAGCCGGGTACCTGGCAGATAGAGTGGGTATCGGGCCGTTTCCATTATATGGACAAACCGGCACCGGCAAGAAAAGAAATATATACGAAAAAGGCGATGTGATGAAAAGATATGTTGCAATATGGTTCCGTCATTTGCTGACGGACCGACTGGCTAAACAGCAACCGGAATTAAAAGGGCTGCCCTTCGTACTGGCGGCACCGGAAAGGGGACGGATGATGATACAGGCCGTAAGCCCTGAAGCGGCCGTAGAAGGTATCAGGGTAAAAATGGTGCTGGCAGATGCTCGGGCGCTCTACCCCACCCTACAGGTATTTGATTTTGAACCCGAGGGAGCGGAAAAAATACTTCGCCGTCTGGCGGAATGGTGCCTGCGTTATGCACCGCTTGCCAGTGTTGATCTGCCGGATGGCCTACTGCTTGATGCCAGCGGTTGCGCGCACCTCTGGAAGGGTGAGAAGCCTTACTTGAGGGAGATCACGACAAAGTTAAGAAGCAGCGGTTATGACGTGAGGGTTGCCATGGCAGATACCGTGGGTGCTGCTTGGGCGATTGCCCGTTATGGAAAAGTAAGCCCTCTTGTTGCACCGGGCTGCCATGTGGAAGCGTTATTGCCCCTACCGCCTATCGCACTCCGCTTGGAAACAGCAATCGCGGAACGGATGCAAAAGTTGGGACTGGTACAGATTGGCGATTTTATACAAATGCCACGGGTAACATTACGCCGCCGCTTTGGCCAGCCGCTACTGGACCGTTTAGGGCAGGCAATGGGGACGATTTCGGAACGGCTGGAACCGATATGCCCGGTAGTGGTTTATCAGGAACGTCTGCCCTGCCTGGAACCTGTACGCACACGTAAGTCGATCGAGATTGCACTGGAAAGGTTATTGCAAACCTTAACGGACAAGCTTGCACAGGATAGCCAGGGCTTACGGAAAGCAGTGTTCAGGTCTTTTCGGCTGGACGGGAAAATCAAACAGGTTGAAATAGGCACCGGCCGTGCCTCACGCGATTGCCGCCACCTGTTCGGGCTGTTCAAAGAAAAGATCAGCACGATAGCGCCGGGGCTTGGCATTGAACTGTTCTTATTGGAAGCCCCGGTGGTGGAGCCGCTGGATGCCCAGCAGGAAAAACTATGGATTGATGGGGGTGCGTACCAGCAGGCAGCGGTTAGTAACCTGTTGGATCGAATAGCCGGTCGCGTAGGCTACGGATCCATCCGCCGCTATCTACCGGATGAACATCATTGGCCGGAACGTTCTATTAAATTGGCAACCTCCCTGGATGAGGAACCCGCGCGCAAGTGGCCAACTGGTGAACCAAGGCCAATTTATTTGTTGCCGAAACCGGAGCCTATCTTGGTGGCTGCGCCGATACCGGATTACCCGCCCATGTCTTTCACTTACAAGGGGAAAATCCATACTATCAGGAGAGCCGACGGACCGGAACGTATTGAACGGGAATGGTGGATTGAAATGGGACTGCAACGTGATTATTACCGCGTGGAAGATATGGAAGGGGCACGCTACTGGGTATTCCGCTCTGGGCATTACGATCAGGAGCAGGCACCGGAGTGGTTTATACATGGATTTTTTGCTTAAGGAAAGAGATATGGCTTATACGGAATTACAGGTAACCTCCAATTTTAGCTTCCTTCGTGGTGCTTCGCACCCCGAAGAACTGGTGGAACATGCGGCGCTATTGGGCTATAAGGCCTTGGCGATTACAGACCACAATACGCTGGCAGGTATTGTGCGTGCGCACAGTGCTGCTAAAAAACTGGGACTGCGTATCATCCCGGCCGCCAGACTGGACCTCCAGGATGGATCGCCGCTGCTTGCTTATCCAACTGATAAGGAGGCTTACGCCCGGCTATCCTCTTTACTTACTGAGGGAAACCGGCGTACTGAAAAAGGTAAATGTTTGTTGTACAAAGCGGATGTATTCCGTTATATGGAAGGGATTATTTTTATTGCCCTCCCTCCTCTCGAGCTGAATGAGTGCTTCGACTTTGAGGATGATTTTAAAAATGGACTGCAGGAATACCGGCAGCAGCTGGGCGGCCGGCTTTACCTCGCTGCCTCCTGGCTTTACCGGGGTAACGACGCCAAAAGGCTGTTTCGCCTGGCCGAGCTGGAAGAAAAACTGAACATACCACTGGTAGCTACCAATGATGTTCATTTTCATTGCCCGGAGAGAAGGCAATTACAGGATATTGTGACCTGCGTACGCGAGAAGAAAACCATCTATAATGCGGGATACCTGCTCTATCAGAATGCAGAACGTTATCTGAAACCGATGGAGGAAATGGATCGCCTTTTCAGGAAATATCCGCATGCTATTGAGAATACAGAAGTGATTGCAAATGCTTGCCAGTTCAGCTTAGATAGCCTAAAATATGTTTACCCGAAAGAAATTATGCCGGATGGGCGCACGCCGCTGGAGGAGCTGGAGCAGCTTGCCTGGAAGGGTGCACACGATTTTTTTGGTGAACAGCTGCCGGAGAAAATTTCAACGGCTATTGTACACGAGCTGAAGTTCATTAAGGAGATGGATTATGCGCCGTATTTTCTGACGGTTTATGATATTGTGCGTGAGGCACGATCGCGCGGTATCCTATGCCAGGGCCGTGGCTCGGCAGCTAATTCAACGATCTGTTTCTGTTTGGGCATCACCTCGGTGAATCCCACCAAGTTTGAACTGCTCTTTGAACGTTTCATTTCTTCTGCCCGTAATGAGCCGCCTGATATTGATGTTGATTTTGAACATGAACGGCGTGAAGAGATTATCCAGTATATTTATGAAAAGTATGGACGTGACCGTGCAGGTATCGTGGCCACAGTAACGCAGCTGCACCAGAAGGGTGCGGTGCGGGATGTGGCAAAGGCGATGGGCATGTCGGTAGATGCTATTAACCGGCTCTCGAGTTCTATATGGGAGTTTACGGATGAATGGTTTGATGGAAAAATCATCTCGGAACATGGTTTTAATGCAAAGGATCCACATCTCATAAAAGTGCTCGAGCTTACAAAGCAGTTTATGGGTTTCCCACGGCAGCTGGGCCAGCACACAGGTGGTTTTGTGATTACAGATGGTAAATTGAGTGACCTCTGCCCCATCATCAATGCCCGCATGGAAGACCGTACCAACATTGAATGGAACAAGGATGATATCGATGCACTGGGCTTTCTGAAGATTGATGTACTGGCCCTGGGTATGCTCACCTGTATCCGGAAGGCCTTTGATCTGGCCAAGCTACATCACGGGCTCGAGCTTACGTTGGCCAATGTTCCGCAGGATGACCCCGCAGTTTATGATATGATCAGCGCGGCGGATACCATCGGTGTGTTCCAGATTGAAAGCCGGGCGCAACAATCGATGTTGCCGCGTTTGCGGCCACGTAATTTCTACGACCTGGTGATTGAGGTGGCGATTGTGCGGCCAGGCCCTATCCAGGGAGACATGGTGCATCCCTATCTGCGTAGGCGCAACGGTGAGGAAGCGGTGGACTATCCTTCCCCAGAGCTGGAGAAGATATTGGGCAGAACACTGGGTGTACCGCTTTTTCAAGAGCAGGCCATGAAGATTGCAATCGTAGCCGCGGGCTTTACACCTGCCGAGGCAGATGAACTGCGCCGTAGCATGGCGACATTTAAGGCAAAGGGGCTTGTAAGTCGGTTTGAAAGGAAACTGATTGATGGGATGGTATCCAGGAATTATAAGCCCGAATTTGCCCAAAGGGTATTCCGACAGCTGGAAGGATTCGGCAGCTACGGTTTCCCGGAAAGCCATGCAGCAAGTTTCGCGCTTTTGGTGTATGTTTCTTGTTGGCTTAAACACCACCTGCCGGATGTTTTTGCAGCGGCACTGCTGAATAGCCAACCGATGGGCTTTTATGCACCGGCTCAGCTGGTGCGTGATGCACGTGAGCATGCCGTAGAGGTACGGCCTGTGGATGTAAACCTTTCGCAATGGGATAACACGCTGGAGGAAAAAACGGGCAAACATTGTGCAATGCGATTGGGCTTTCGGCAGGTCAAGGGCTTACGGCAGGAGGAAATGGAAGCACTTGTAGCGGGGCGCTGTAAGGCGTATACACATATTCATTTTCTGCTGGATGCGGGTGTTTCCATCGCATCATTGGAGCGCTTGGCCGATGCGGATGCTTTTCGCTCGATGGGTATGGACCGCAGGCAGGCACTGTGGGAAGTAACTGCGCTGAGCGACCGCCCTGTAGGCATCTTTGAGGGGCAGCCTACGGCCAGTGATATGGAAGAGAAAATACAACTGCCGAAGATGTCGCTATCTGAACATGTGGTGCAGGATTATGGTTCGCTGTCGCTTTCTCTGAAAGCGCATCCGGTAAGTTTTGTACGCAAGCAATTATACGATCGGGGCATTCTATCAACCAAAGAGCTGAATAGGTGGCCGGATGGCACTCCTGTAAGGGTAGCTGGATTGGTGCTGGTGCGGCAGCGGCCGGGGACGGCCGGCGGCGTGTGTTTTATTACGATCGAGGATGAAACAGGTGTGGCCAACCTGGTGGTTTTTGCCAGCTTATTTGAGCGTTACCGAAAGGAGATATTGTATTCGCAACTGCTGATGGTAGAAGGTAAGCTGCAACGCGAAGGACAGGTAACGCATGTGATTGCGAAAAAGCTTCACAACCTTTCGGGTTTGCTATCGTTACTGGGGCCGCAGGAACGAAAGCAGGCAGATTTACGCACGCTTGCCCCGGCAGATGAAAAAGGAGACGAAGTATACCCATCTAAAAACAAACGATCGCAGGTGCGGCATGATGGACAACTGGATCTCTTTGGCAAGGGACGTAATTTTAAGTAAAATAATAGAATATAGATGCAGCAGAAACTGTTTGACGATAGTGGGCAATTGGTGCTTCCAGAGGAACTGATGGATTATACACCTGATTTTTTAGAAAGGAAGGATGCCGATGAGCTGCTGAGGCTATTATTGAACAGGGTATCCTGGCAGCAAACGAAGGTAAAGATGTATGATAAGGAAGTGCTGACACCCAGGTTAACCGCATGGTACGGAGATCACCCGCTGCGGGCGGGAGACCAGCGCATACCTATCCCATGGATACCGGAATTAGAGGCGATTAAGCAACGGATTGAGGCATTTACTGGTATGGTATTCCAGGGTGTCTTGCTGAATCTTTACCGCGATGGTAATGATTCCGTGGCGTGGCATGCCGATAAGGATACCATACCGGGCCGCAAAACGGAAATAGCCTCCTTAAGCCTGGGAGCCGAGCGAAATTTTGATTTCCGAAAGAAGGATGAGCATATGAACCGCTATTCGATTAATCTGCAGCATGGTTCTTTACTGCTTATGAAAGGTGATCTGCAGCTTTACTGGGAACATAGGATAGCTAAATCGAACGCTATTACAAGTCCCAGGATAAATCTCACGTTTAGAAAGGTGATGTGAATATTCGAAAAAGCAGACGGATGGTTTGTCATAAGCGCAAAAAAAGTAGGCAATGTTTGAGAAAATACTGCCTACCTATTGTCAGCTTTAATTTAACTACAAGCCATTTAAGTAATTTACTTAAATAGCCGGATGGAGCTTGCTGTGTCAAAAATTTACATTTCGCTGTGTGGATAGAAGTGAAATTTTTGACATGGACGTTTCATCATACAGATCAAACTTAATATCTTTCCATTCTTCATCACTTTGTATTTGATGACCATAAGGGAAGTTAGCGATCAAGTTGCCAAACTATTAGAATATCATAGATCAGTCAGGCATATATGTAGCAAGATCGGATTATTGCAATTCTACCTCGTACCTGCTGGCCTGACGAATCCAGATTAAATGTCCATGAATCATCAGTTCGATGCTGGAAACATAGCGTTCAACATCTTCATTATGCTCATGAAAATCAGGCAACTTGGATCGCAGCCTTAGAAACTCCATCAAGTGATCGTCATGCAACTGTATTGCTGCTTTTAAAGCAGACTCCAAGGTACAATTTCGTGTATGCTGTATAACAAGTACCAAGTTTAACGTTTCGTTATCATTTTTCTCTTTTTCCATCGAGTAAATATCATTTGCCCAGCCCATAAGGTAACCTGAAAGCTTAATAATTCGCTGTATAGTAGGGTGCAAATAAATTTCATATGGCAAAATAGTGCATGATGCTACTTCTGTAAGATCACACAAGGCTTGTCCACCCATCGTTTTATCTCTTATATCGATATACTCTTCAACAGAAGGATAAATATTTTTGAAGTTGTAATAGGCCTCAGACATAATTCCTTCAAAAAACAGACGGTTATGCCATAGATAACGATCTACCCATTCAGGCGGTGCAAACCGCCGCAATTCATCTGTCGCAATACCAAATTGGCGTACAATTTCATTATCCTCAGGCGTGATGGCGGCCCCTTTCCAAACATCGTCAATACGCATCGTCACTCGCACAAGTTCTTTTAAGGGCAGTTTTGTATGATGGTCGTCGTGAAGAAAGCCTCCCAGGAACCATCTAGCCATAGGGATTAGCCGTTCATAGGGGGCATCCGGCCAATTGGATGCTACCCAATGGCCGACTCTTATTTTTTGCTCCTTTTGTCTGAAAGATTCCGGTAAAAAGTGACAATCGTCTAACCAAAGATTTACCTGGTTTTCCAATACTACTGCTTGGGGATGAACACGGCCTTCAAATGGATAAGTCAGCAACGATTTTAGATTTTTCATAGATATTTATATATAATGACTAGAATTAGAAACTAATTAGTGTAATACTTCTAATGTAATGCTATTTCCCATTATTTCTATTTAGGTACTTGGCACGATTCATTTCCGCTAAGCAAGCGCAGAATGTTTTTCACAATAGTTTTCCTTTTTTTTGCTCACAAGACCAATTTTTGATCGAAAAGTTCACTCTGAAACAAGATGATTTTAAAAAAAAATGAACAATTTGAACAGGTGCCCAGTTACCATTTCTTGTTCAGAGGAACTAGTAATCACCTCGATCAACGTTATGGTGCAACCAACTGCGTGTCGTACCCGATAGTCGTACCCTGGGACCAGTGTTGTCAACTTGCTCTGTCATGCCAGGTGCACCAATAGTGAATTTAATAAAGATAATCTGTAAGGAGGCACTCATAATAAGTGGCATAATCATTATACCGTAGATTGGCAAATACACCTGGAACTATTTTTTCAGGGAAATAAAATTGTGCCACATAGTTTATATCTATATTACGCACCAGGACATTGGCATTTCGTTCCGTTGCAATGTTTTCCTGCAAGCGATCAAAAGGCACCGTATTGTTTCGGTTTTCCTCTACCTTGCGGAAATAATTTTTAGATTCAGGACTCTCCTGATATTTCTCATCGCCGCGATTAATATCCTGTGCAAAGTATTTGTATATTGTTTCCAAGTATTTTTGATTATGCCTTAACATGTCATTCAATTTTTACTAATTACGGAGTTTCTTTTCATCTTGCATAATTTATAACAGCTATCAGCAACCTTTCCCGGACGTGGAATTGGTATACACTGCTGGTTTCGCTTTGGCAGGATTTGTACTGTTACTTACCGTTACACTCAAACTGGGGACAACGCCTTCATGGTTGTTTTCATAAACCCTGAACATACCCTCCAGCGCAATAAAATTGAAATAATACTTCATGTTCTGGACAAAAATTGCCTGATATTTCGATTGCGCAATGAGTGGATCAAAAAAATCCTGTCCATGCATAAGATTGGTTACCTGACTGGCATAATGATAAGATTCGGTTTTTTATTAAAATTAAGCATGAAATATGTATTGAATATTAATTAATTATAATATAATTAACTGTGGTTTTAAGCGCAGAATCTTGTGTACCGGAAGCTATGCTAAGTGCATTCAGCGGCTCGGCCTGCTATTAAAAAATTAAGCTATGAAAACAAAATCAATATTTAGTCTATTTGCGATGTTAACAATTATTTTTCCTGTAATGGGACAGATACAGGTGAACACAAATTCGAAAGTTGAAAAAGGTACACAAGAGAATTACTTATTAAAAAAAGAGGGTAAAAACGATAAAGGTGATGAACTTATTAGTGTAGGTAATGCGAAGAATAAATGGGAAAACGAACCTTTGGTAATACCGCAAGCACTTCGACATCCCGGCTATGATAATCCTTCGATATTTTATCGAGTAGATTTCAAGGCGATCCGAAGTTTGATCGCTCCAATCATATTGGCGAAAACAAAAAATGATGAAGAATTACTGATGATCGATTATTATTTTACTCCGGACGGGATACCTAAAGAAGTAGTCTTTGTTACCAACGAATCGACGGGCTTAAGTGTACGAGATTTTGAAAAAATGGAAAAAGCTATTCTAACAAATGTAAGGATATCCCCTAGACGCAGTGATTTCAATCCTTTTAAGGGCGTTCCTTTTGTTAAGATATCAGATATGTTCCGCGTCGTCCAATTGCGCGAACTATAGCAGAAGGCTTTTCCTCGTATATAATATGATTTTTTAGCCTTGCCTTTTATTATGGCAAGGTTTTTTATTTATCGCCAAAAAGTCTGGGAAGCCGCCCTTGTTTTGGAACAATAGCTGCTTTTGCATCTTGACAATAAGTTGTTTGATCTCTTGTAAATCAGTTTCTGGCGCAGGCAAACTATCTGTCTGGTGTTTAACATACTGCCAGATTTCAAGCGCTTCATTCACCGGTACCGTATAAAGTTGGTAATCCTTATTGAGAGAGCGGAGCAATACCGTGCCATTCTTCTGCAGGTTTACCTGCTTGAACACAAAGTCCTGCTCGCCCTTTAAAATCACAATACAAGGTGTATCGGGCTTTAGCGTCTTCCAATCCTGTATATAACGGGCTACTACATCGCTTCCTTCAGGTATGGGCAACATGGAATCACCTGTGGTAGGGAACATGCGGTAGGTGCCTCCACGAGACAAATTGGGCATTGAAAATTTGGGTAGAGTTTTAGGAAAAACCTGCTCTTAACGAAATTTGGATGCGTCGGTTCCCATAAGAACTATAGAAGTACCTTTAAAAAGAAAAGCTATCCCTCAAACCAAGGAATAGCTTTACTATATATTTATGTGAATCTTTTAATTTTTCTTCTTAGCCAAATCGGCACGGACTTTTTGGACGAAGTCAACTGTGACCTCAGCGGCCTTTGCCGCCTGCTCATCTGTAAAGCCAAAGTCCAAAATCAGATTGCTGACAACCTCATATTTAGTTTCCAACACCTTTTTACGTTCTTCTGCCAGCAGTTTCTCCGAATTTGCTCGTTCAGTTTTAACGCCCAGCATTACACCTTCATTTTTCGCTTTTTCCAATAAATATTCTCTGGTTCCCACAGTGATACTCCTTCCTAATTTGTTTTCTACTTCTTCTTCAAAGATACGCAACATTTGCGGATTTTCAAAGCTTACATAATAGGCAAGAAAATCGTATATGCCTTGTCGCACAGATTTTTCCATCTTCCGCTTCATCATTTCATCGTACAAATCAAGCTTGATGGTTTTCAATTCTTCGTCGGTTATATCCTTGTGCCTGATAGCCATTAAAGAGGTCAGTACAACCACGGCAAATGGATTCAGGTTGGTTCTTAAAAATGTTCATCCTGATTCAATATTTTATAACAATTGAATTCATATGTTAATCTTGTACCCATAAATTCCTGGGTGTAAACCGAGGGATAGTAATTTTTGCTCCCATCGGCCAATATCGCTACAGCCGTAATCGGCACCTTATATTTATCATATATTTTATAGAAATACTCAAACATTCTGGCAGCCAAATCTCCTTTACCTTTTCTTGATTGTACCTCAATGTGGCAAAGGATGAATTTTTCACCTCCCTCTTTCAGATGAACTTTTACCAGTTTGTCTACATATCTGAACCCTTTATTGTTAGGTTCAGGAGGAAAGAGCGTTTCAAATTCCTTGTCGAGATATTCAAATTCTTTATCCAGATCAAAGACTTCTTCGGCATTTGGAAAAAAGAATGTAAGAAAATGGGAGAAAGTCTGTTCCAAGATAGATTTCCAGATAGGATCATCAATGCTTTTGGCAATAGGTCTCTTTTTAGGCATTTTAAGGTTCCTTTTTGAAGGTTTTTCGGTTCCCCCAAAGATACAAAATTCTGCCAAAACCTCTAAATTTGGAACGAGTAAAAATCTGCGCCGACTGAAATCTGCTAACGAAGCACTTATCAGAAACACACTAGTTGTGCTTATCCGACCATGGCCGTGTAAAACGTCCGGAGCGCATAATCGTACGCTTCACTGGGTTAAGAGCTTGCTTAAAGAGATGATTCTGTTTCCCACTGTTGATAAATTTTAAGTAAAAATAATAGAATATAGATGCAGCAGAAACTGTTTGACGATAGTGGGCAATTGGTGCTTCCAGAGGAACTGATGGATTATACACCTGATTTTTTAGAAAGGAAGGATGCCGATGAGCTGCTGAGGCTTTTATTGAACAGGGTATCCTGGCAGCAAACGAAGGTAAAGATGTATGATAAGGAAGTGCTGACACCCAGGTTAACCGCATGGTACGGAGATCACCCGCTGCGGGCTGGAGACCAGCGCATACCTATCCCGTGGATACCCGAATTAGAGGCGATTAAGCAACGGATTGAGGCATTTACTGGTATGGTATTCCAGGGTGTCCTGCTGAATCTTTACCGCGATGGTAATGATTCCGTGGCGTGGCATGCCGATAAGGATACGATACCTGGCCGCAAAACGGAAATAGCCTCCTTAAGCCTGGGAGCCGAGCGAAATTTTGATTTCCGAAAGAAGGATGAGCATATGAACCGCTATTCGATTAATCTGCAGCATGGTTCTTTACTGCTTATGAAAGGCGATCTGCAGCTTTACTGGGAACATAGGATAGCGAAATCGAACGCTATTACAAGTCCCAGGATAAATCTCACGTTTAGAAAGGTGATGTGAATGTTTGAAAAAGCAGACGGATGGTTTGTCATAAGCGCAAAAAAAGTTCCGGGGAAGGCTACAATACAGTGAATTAGATGATTTATTATAAGAGAATTGCTTCTTAACTTCATAACAATGGATAATCCTATTTCAAAAACCATCTATTTAACCAAATGTATTTGAAACTGTCATTTTCCACCGACCTCTATCATTTACCAACTATATTTCTAATCTTGAATATAGGTAGGGTTTGGCTTTGAGAGGTAGAATTTGGCTCAAGGGAATTAATAATGAAGGATTTAATTTGTATTTTTGATACTTACAATACATTTACTAACATTTAATGTCTTTAATATTTCAGCAACATATAGAAAAGTTCGTTCAAATTTCCAGTGACGAATTTGAAGAAATCAAAAAATTCTTTGACACGAAAGAGGTGGCTAAAAAAGAAAATCTATTGGAGGAAGGGCAGATTTGCAGGTATCATTATTTTGTATTGACTGGCTTACTAAGAAAATTTTACATCAACGAGAAAGGAATAGAACAAACCACCGAATTTGCCATTGAAACTTGGTGGCTTACCGACAACTTCGCCTATGAACGCAATATCCCAACAGAATTCTATATTCAAGCAGTAGAAAAATCTCTAGTTCTTTATATCACTCAAGAGAAACAGGAAAAGCTACTTGAGAAATTTCCGGTAATGGAACGCTATTTCCGTTTTGTTTACCAGCGTGCCTTCGCAGCAGCTCAAAAACGCATTCAATTTCTTTTTTCATTTTCGAAAGAAGAATTTTATTTCCAGGCGGTCAAAAATCATCCCGATTTTGTACAACGTGTTCCTCAATATTTAATCGCTTCCTATCTGGGTTTTACTCCCGAATATTTAAGCGAAATACGCAAGAGGCTTCGTTCTTAAACCAGTTTAAGTTTTTTCATTTTGTTATTATCCAATTTTGCATTGAACAATTAAAAAAAATAATACAATGCAAAAACGATTTAACATTAAAGAAGTTGCACCAAATGCACTAAAAGCGATGGTTGGTTTAGAAACGTATCTTTCAAAGGCTTCCATATCTAAGACAACCAAAGAACTCATAAAAATACGTGCTTCACAAATTAACGGTTGTGCCTATTGTATTAACATTCATACTCAAGATGCCATTAAAAATGGCGAAACTAATCAGCGTATTTTTCTACTGAATGCATGGAGAGAAGCTGAGAGTATTTTTACAGAAGAAGAAAAAATAGTGTTGGCAATAACGGAAGAAATAACATTAATCCATCAAAATGGATTGTCAGATGAAACCTATTCCAATGCTTTGCAATTTTTTAGCGAAGCGCAAATTGCAGATATTATAACTGCCGTTATTACCATCAATCTTTGGAACAGGGTTGTATTAAGTACTCACCTGCTTATAGGACAAAGTCTTGCATAAGAGCCTTGTAAAAAACACAGGTCCTGAGCTCCTGTAATTTTTTCAGTGTAATTTTCCGATTTCGCCATTGTTACCATGATTTCCTATATCGGACTAAGTTGAAAGGTGCAAAGTCAGTAAACCGAAAATATTTGGGGATAAAAATTCGCTTCACAAGAAGATTATTGTCAACAAAACGAACGGATTGTTTGGGATTAGTGCAAAAATAGAATTAACAACATTAAATAATACAACTATGTGGACAAAAGAGAATATGCCAACCGCAGTTTAAGGGACTACCTTAAACAATACCTGAGAAACGGATGTTATGAACCAAATAACGTCAAGAGTATCTTACTATGCCGCCAAAAAAAAATAACCCAAAGAGAATTTGCGGTGTTGATAAAAATAGTATGAATAATAAAATTATATATAACACCAACGATTGTGCTAACGATCTTCTTAAGGAAATGCAGAAGCTATATGTAGATGCTATACAAAATGTTTGCTCAAACGAATATGATCAGGAGCAACGAAATGCTTGGGCAGCAAGCGTTGATAACATTGATAGGTGGCTGAAGATAATAAACGACCAATTGGTAGTAACTGCAAGGTGTGATCAGACGCTTGTTGGATTTGCAACCCTTGATGGCGATTATATAGATATGCTATTTGTTCATATGGACTACCAAAGAAGAGGCGTAGCCCAGGCATTGTACGGCATTTTAGAGAAGGTTGCACTAACGACAGGCGTGAGTAGCATTTATTCGCATGTGAGCAAAACAGCGCTCGGCTTTTTTCTAAAACAGAAGTTTAAAATAGAAATGGAACAGATAGTAGAAGTCAAGAACGTCGAGATGACTAATTTCATCATGCGTAAGTATTTCTAATAAGTTCGGCTATTATGAGTAGATGTAAATTAGCAAACAATCGTTTACTGGGAGATCAATTTAATTATAAAAAGTGAATAATGTTCTTTCAATAACTTTTTTAGCAGTTGCAAATGTCTTCGGATAGTTGCCTTCCCGTGTAAAAACTCCGTCATCGACAGTAAATAAAGAACTCTGGCTTTATATTGCCAATTAGACTCTAAAACACCTCCCTGCTCCAGGTATGCCGCTACTAAGTGCTTTTGATATGCTGGCATCTCATCCTCAAATCTAAAAAAATTACCAAAATCAACGAGGGGCGAACCGGAAAAGGCATATTCCCAATCGAGAATGCCACTCACTTGCCACTTCCATCCATATTTGTGTACTAAGATATTCTTTTGGTTAACGTCACTATGAACAAGTGAGGCCCCATTTTGAATGCCCTAAATGCTCTTTCGATTGTCTAGAATGAATTTTCTTAAGCTATCATATGTTGTATGGGGTAACCAGTTGGCCAAATTTTACTTTCAAGGAGTTTCAACATATAACCATAACTATTCTTATGATTAATGATATGTCCATGGATTTTCGGTATTGGAACATGTCTGTTCAGCCCATTTAATAAGGCTAGTTCTGTTTCGACACGGAACTTATCAGTCGAAATTCTCAGTACAAAAGACTTTTTCTGAATGGTGTCAACCTTAAGATTGACATTGCTAAAACCTCCATTAAGCACCTCAATAGTCTCAACGTCACTAATTGAGAAATCTGCTAAAATAGCCGTAATTTCAGTTCTATCAACATGCTCCGTTGAATTTTTTTTATCAAATTTCTCTGCATAACGGTCAACATCCTTCATTTGTATTTTCCTTTTATAGCTTATTTGTAAAACCGGAAAGTTTTCGTGTCTCTTTCGCACTCGGTAACCGAAGCGGATATATTAAACTAAAGCTGCCCTTTGCTGTTCGTGTCGTTACCATCGTTTTTTGGACAAGCACACTATTTATTCTGCCCTACAAACGGGCAGCTATTCGACAAGTTTCACAAAACCGGAGTCAGCGCGACCGAGACAGCATAACTGTCTTCCAACAACCTGTACTTTATAATTTCATCATTTTCAACTGTCAGTTGTATGAAGAATAAAGAGTTAACTACTTTGCAAGTTTTAAGCATTTTTGTCGAAAATTCCCCTGCTATAATGGCTTTTTTCCCGTCGATAAAGATATTGTCAATATTAGCAGAAAGCGGCTCCGTATTTTGCCATAGCAATTGATAAAATTCTAAGACTTCTTCCCTACTCCTTCTTTTGCCAAGCCACAACACATTGTTTTTATCACCGGGTATGTCCCAGTCAACATTGTTAGCAAAAAGGGCAGTCAAATTTTTCAAATCTCTCTCGGTAAGATATTGCAAAAACTTTTGAACTGTGTTTTGTGTATTGTTCATTGTTTGGTAGCTTTTTATAGTTTCTATCGTTTTGTGGAACGCTATTATCGTTCTATGCAAAAGGTATTCCCTCATAAGAAAATGTGCCGGAATTTTTAAGATTTGGCTGAATTTACTTATTTGGTTAATAAAAGCGTGACATATCTAATATAAACCAAAAGCCAATGAGTGCTACCATGCTCGCTGTTGATAAAAAATAATTTCCCATTTTACGCATACCTGTAGATCGTGTCATTTCCCTTTCTTTTGCGTATTTATAATAGTATGTGAGACCTATTGTATGGGTTACACCTGCAATGATAAGTAATACAAGCGGTATAAGGCGCCAATCGATTGTGAAAGTGTCAATTTTCACAATACACCATAAGGCCTGAATAGCCAGAATGGGGTAAAAGCTGAAAAGCTTGATTTTCTGGAATTTACTAAAAGGTAGGACTTCTTTCTTGTCGCTTGTTTCCATAATACTAAGGTATAAATTAAAAATCGAATAAGAAAACAAGCGCCAATATTCAAAACCAGGGAAAGGGAGAATCTTCGAAGGCGTATTCCAATTAGATTTAGGTTGATAGTTCCCAAAGATTTATTTAGGCAAAATCATGGACACAATATTTTAAAGCGACCAGAAGTTATACTTAATTAAAGGATTTCCTAAAATCTAAAGGAGATAAGTTTGTTTTTGCCTTGAATAGTTTGGTAAATGATGATGGATGCCCAAACCCCAATTCATATGCAACTTCGCTTACTGACAAATTTGTGGTTGATAGTTTTTCTTTCGCTACCTCAATGACTTTCTGATGGATAAGGCTTAACGCCTTTTGCCCTGTTAGGGATCGTACCATATCGCTTAAATAGCTTGGTGAAACGTTCATCTTTTCCGCAAGATACTGTACCGTTGGTGTTCCGGTATTCAGCGTCTTGTTGCTGAAATAATCGTCCAGAATATCCTCCAATGTTTGAACTAAATCACTGTTAATTGATTTTCTTGTAATAAATTGCCTTTTATAAAACCGGTTAGCATAAGTAAGAAGTAACTCAATTTGAGAAATGATTACATCCTGACTGAGGTCATCTATTCTATTGCTTAATTCTTCCTCTATCTCTTTTAAAATGGTTTCTATCGTGGTTTTTTCCTTTTCGGATAGATGGAGTGCTTCGTTGGTATTATATGAGAAAAAGCCATACTGCTTAATTTTTTTTGCCAATGGATAGCTCAATAAAAAGTCAGGATGCACAAGCAAGGTGTATAGAGACCATTCTTCTGCAAAGTCATAACTACATTTGCCAATAATTTGATTGGGTGCTATAAAGGTCATACCGCCTTCAGCGTAATCGTAATGACACTGTCCGTATTTGGATAAACCACTTAATCCTACGCCAAAAGAAATACGGTAAAAATTCGACAGAACGGAACCTGTAAATTTGTTTTCGGGAGTGCGGTTTTTTGGCCAATTAATAAGACTGATAAGTGGATGTTGGGGTGCAGGAAGATCGTGATCCCGATGTATATCGGATAACGATCTGATATTAATTGAATTTGACTTTTTCATCTGTATATAATTATTGATATATTGTTTATTTATAGCGGAATCAATGAGATCGCTTCGCTAAGTTTGTTTATTCATATTGTGTTCACCTTTTATTGCATTCATGCTGCCTTCGGCGGTTTTAAAGGTGATGAAGCTATCATGATTTATTTTTCACTTTTTGTATATTTTTCAACGACGTTCAAGAGAGCGCTACGCTTAGTTCATTCCACTATGTGATAGGCAAATCATGATGGTTTCATATTGAATAAATTTACAAATTAAACCGATAGCTACGCTACCGGTTCATTATGCTATTTGAAACCACTAGCAGCGCTAGTAACCCTTTATTTAATTATAGCCTGTACCCACCACTAGCTTCGACCACTTGGCCGGTTATCCAACCGCCTTGATCGGAAGCTAAAAAACCAACGACTGCGGCAATGTCTTCGGTTTCCCCAAAGCGCCCTAACGCTGTATCTGTTTCGATAGCCTTTACAATATCACTATTTTCGCGAACTGCTGCGTTCATATCTGTGCGTGTCCAGCCTGGCGCTACAGCATTTACCGTAATTTTTCTAACTCCAAATTCTATCGCGAGCGCATGAGTGAGTGTATTGACGGCTGCCTTTGCTGCCGAATAAATGGGAACGGACGGTTGCGGACGTGTGGCCAGACCGGAAGACGTATTAATGATACGCCCACCGTCGGAAAGTCTGCTTTGTGCCGACTGAATAACAAAAAACGGGGCCCTTGCATGAACTGCAAACATGGTATCCCAGCTTTCCGGCGTTGCGTCTGCAAGACTTCCCCAACCGGCATTACCGGCATTGTTTACCAGGATGTTCAAGGTATTACTACCTGTGCGTACAACAAACTCACTATCCAGTTTTTCAAAAAATGCAGGGATAGCATTTGCATCTACAAGATCTGCATGAAGCGCAAAAGCTTTGCCTCCGGCTTTTTCGATGCCTGTAATAACTTCCTCAGCCGCATTTTTACCTGAATTGTAAGTAATAGCTACTAAAGCTCCATCTTGTGCAAGTCGTTCCGCTATTGCACGCCCTATTCCACGTGATCCACCAGTAACTAATGCTGTTTTATTGGTTAAAGCCTTTTGTCCGATACCATTTTCTACTTTGTTTTCTTGTGACATATTATTTTAATTTTTTTGTTATGACAAATTTCGGGAGTCGCAGGTTCTTACATTTTGCCATTTTGAGGTATTACTTTGCCGAATTAATTTTCTGCAAGCGCCTACCGCCAAACTTATCAGACCACTCGTTCTCGATATATCGGACCGGGATTTGCCTCCACAATGGTAATAGCTAAACGGTTGAGGTAATCACCACCACCGTATTCAAGCGTAGCGACTTTGTGAATAAGTACGCCGGCCTGCTCTATCGTTCGGGCGGCTTTAAGTGCGCCAACATTCAAAGGTTTAAAGCCAGCATCAGCGATTAACGTCCGAGTAATCTCTCCTGCCGACTCATCGTCTGTTGCATAGAAAATACCCGGAGGTACCGATGTCTCAGACCAAGCTGCCACTTCAAGAAGCGGAGATGCAAGCAAGTTGAACGCCTTAACCACTCGTGTATTAGGTAGCAATGTTTGCAAAACCTCTGCTGTCGAATTATCACGCATAAATTCTAAGTCATGGTAGTGTTCAAACTTATCGGTAACGGCCAATGGATTCATCGTTTCTATAACAACTTTTCCTTCAAGTGCATTGCCTGCAAGATTTACTACTGCTTTGGCTCTTGGCCAATAAACAGAAAACAGGATCACGTCCCCGAACTCAGCTGCTTCTTGAATTGTTCCAAAGCGAGCCTTACCTCCTAATTCCTGAAGCAATGGTTCTAATTTTTTGGCTTCACCGTCTTTTGCAATCACCAGCTCATGTCCGGCCTTAACCCATGCTCTAGCGAGCCGAGAGCCTATATTACCAGTATTCAAAATTCCAATTTTCATTTTTATTTTTTGTTTAAGATTTCTAATCCTTTGGATATCGAACGGCAAAGTTCTGTGTTTAATTTTCCAGATATTTTGCCATATTGAGGAATTTCATTGCCGAATTAAAGATTCTGAAAGATTTTAAATACCAGACCTAGCGGATTCTTAAACTGAAAAAAAATAGGAATATATCAATACCTTATAAACAAATAACCGGAATACTATATATCTTCCGGTCATTGTAAAATTTTGCAGCTATTGTGGTATCAATTACTTAACAACATGGAGTTTATTTCAGATGATATTGGATAAATCCACCATCGACTGCAATGTCTGCTCCATTGATATATGCTGCTCCTTCTGAAGCTAAGAACAACACGGTACTAGCAATTTCATCAGCCTTACCAAGCCTTTGAAGAGCTGTTGATGATGCAAGATACGCTAAAGCTTCACCGGGGGCTACAGAATCTAGGCCGGGTGTTTGGATGGGACCTGGGCTTACGAGATTTACACGTATTTTTCTGTCAGCAAGCTCGTTTACCGCAACATGGGCAAGTTTATTCAATGCTGCCTTCGTAGCAGAATAAGCTGCTGTCGCAATGGCCGCGCCCGTGGCAACGCCAGAAGAAGTTAAAATAATTGAAGCGCCGTCAGCTAAGTGTGGAATCAGTTTTTGAAGTGTAAAGAATTGCCCTTTTACATTTGTGTTAAATTGGGCATCAAAGTCTGCCTCGGTAATTTGTGCAATTGGCGCAAATATGGCAATGCCGGCATTAAGGTAAAGTACGTCCAGTTTTACGCCACTTTCTGCAACAGCTTGTTCCAAAACAGCTATTCCCTGTAGGGTGGAAGTATCCGATACTACCGCTTTTAAATTTGAACTGTTGATTTCTTCGGCAGCTTTTTTCAGATTTTCTTCACTTCTGCCGGTGATCCATACATTTGCACCTTCTCTGATAAATGCTTTTGCAGTTGCCAATCCGATTCCCTGGCTTCCACCTGTTATTACTACGTTTTTGTTTGTAAAACTCATTTTTTAAAATTTTTAATTTATTTACTACACAAAAGTAGCATATGAAAATTTATTTTATTTACTTTGTTACCAAAAGTAACAGTAACTTTCGAGTAACTAAGTGAATTATGACAGAAGAACTTTGCCACAAAAGAGATATCATGGCAATACATGATGCGATGGATGTACTCAATGGAAAATGGAAAATCTCCATCATCTCATCGATGTGCTATTACAACGAGAGAAGATTTTCCGAAATACTGAATGACCTGAACGGCATTTCAAACAAACAGCTGAGTAAGGAATTAAAAGACCTGGAACAGAATAAACTCGTTAAACGAACGGTATTAGATACGCAACCAGTGACGGTACAATATAACCTTACAGAATATGGATGGTCTTTACAGAATCTCATTTATGGTCTTGCAGATTGGGGAAAAGAGCACCGAAAGGTAATTATTGAGGAAAGTAACAATGTTCCCGTAAGATGATTTTCAGGGGCTTTAAAACGAAGTATTCTATGAATTTTTAAGATCCATTGACTAATTTACGGTTTTAGAGCTATCACCAATGCTTAAGGAAGTATTGATGATGTTTCATTTTCTTGCAAATGGACGAGCGTTTTAGTGTCACTCCATAACTTTTTTGCCCGCTGCTCGTCATATGATAATTTAGAAGAACGTCGCTCAATTAAATTACCGTTATTAGATTGAAAATATTTACCTGAACCATGGGAATACATTGGGTCAGCGGCTATTTTCGCAAGAAACTGACCTGATAAAACAACGTCCCCAAGGGTTATTCCACTTCGTTTCATTACCCAACGCATAAAAGAAGTACTTGCAAGCCATTGTACAAGCTTAGGCATACTTCGTAAAAATCCGGTATCAAAAGTAGCTCCCGGATCAAACGCTATTGAAGAAACCATAACACCGGCTTTTTTCAATCTTCGGTTTAATTCATACGCATAAAGGATGATACACAATTTAGATGTAGAATATGCTTTTCCGTTTGGAATTGGCTTTTTGCCATTTTTACCGGTATGGGCGAGTTCGATTGCACTGTATTCTGCTGCAACTCGCATTGTTTTTCCATCAACAGTTTCGGGATCGTGTGTACCGCTTGAAGTAAAAACGATACGCCCTTTGCTCGCTACTCGGTCAATCAATAATTCCGTTAAAAGGACATGTCCTAAGTAATTTGTGGCAAACGTTGTTTCATAGCCGTCTTCGGAATATGTAGTAGCGCCATTTAGTCGAACACCTGCATTGCAAATGATTCCCTGTAAAGACTCAATTTCACCTCTATCGAGCATTGAAAGGCACTGAGTAACTCCAGATCGAACGGATGTCAGCGAGGAGGTGTCCATTTCAATAATATCCACTTTTACTTCATAGGAATTTCGCAGTTCTGCCGCAAAAGTTTCCATTTTGGCAGGACTTCTTCCTGCTAAAATGAGATTGTAATGATAGGTTGAGGCGAGAAGTTTTGAGCATTCTGATCCTAATCCACTGTGCCCTCCTGTTATAAGAATTGTTGGCATATTTTTTCTGTTTTAAAATTATCGTGTAAAGGTTACATGTTTAAAAGAGAAAATATTTGCCAATTGGCAAAAAGTGAATTAGCCGATACTTTTTCTAATTCGACTTAAGGACGATTGTGTAATTCCTAAGTAAGAGGCGATGTAAGAAAGAGGAATTCGATTAGCAATATTCGGGAAGTTCTTTAAAAATTCAAGATAGCGGGTTGTAGCATCTTGTGAAATCATAGAACTTATTTTTTCTATTTTCCGGATGTGTTGCTTGGTCATAATTTTATCAATCACTCTCTCCCAGTCTAAAATGGTTTCAGAGAGTTCCTTCCAATCTTTTTTGGTAAAAATGATGAATTTACAATCAGTGACTGTTTGTATATAAAAGGACGGCTCAAAATTTCCCCAATCTTTAATCAAATGGTTTTCATCAAAAAAATATTTGGTGATTTCTTCTCCTTTATTATCATAGAAAGAAACACGTACCACCCCTTCTACAAGAAAACCAATGTGTTTAGGGACTTTGGTAGCTTCCCAAAAGTAATGGTCCTTCGGAAATTCCATTTCTGCCGCCTTGCCCGTGATAAGGTCGATTTGCTGTGTGTTCAAATTCCCGAATTGTAAAATATATTTGATAAATTCATTCATTCGGTAAAGTTATCATACAGGATCAGACTGGAACTTGTCATTTGGTAAAAAAGGCTGCGTCTTGTGATGTGCCTTAGAGAAGCGATATTTATAATTAATTTATTTCATCTCTCAACAGGTAACTTTGTATTTTCTCCGTTTGTTCTGCAAGAGACAAGTTCATCGGCAAGCCAGTGATAAGTTTTAAAAAATTTTCACGACGTTCCGGTAATGATAATTTTATTGCCCGATTTACCCAATTTTTGATTTCTTCATACTTTAAGTTCGTCGCATAAATCGGAGCTCCTGGTTGTTGCTTCCAAGAATCAGCTAAAGTTCCCACATCGAAGAAGTCAAAACCTATATCGTCTAAAAGACCTTTTACAATTTCTTTGTCTTTTGCACTATCACCTGAAACAGGGAGAGCTATTCTCTTAGATTTCTCTTTATTAGCAAGCTCTTGAATTGAACGAGGAGAGATCGTATTAAAAACTTTCACTACAGGGCGGTTTATGATATTTGAGACCCAAGTACTTTCAACCATACCCTCATGAATTTCCTTAATGACACCATCTCTTATTGGATAGTAATTTCCTACATCGATAATGACAGCGGAATGAGGTGCTTTCTGAAAAAGATCCGTTGGAAGAAGAGGAACATTTTTTACGGGGATAGCAATGATAATTACGTCTGCATTTTCCGCAACGTTATTTACTGCCACAGGCTTAAATCCAATGGATTGCGCATCTTCTTTAATCGTCTCTGGTCCACGCGAATTGCTGACGCGGACTTGATGACCCGCTTCTAAAAACTTTTGGGCAAGAATTAGTCCCATATTACCAGCACCTATAATTGAAATTTTCATAAGCTCCTTACATTTATAACAAAGTTGAGAATATTCTGTGCTTAATATTTAGCCGTTTTGAGGTATTTCATTGCCATTTTGGTTAGTTTCTAAATTATTTGAAAAATAACTGACAACTATCACGGATTATCATCTTTTTACTGCATTACATCTTGATTCTATTCCTCTACCGTATCGACTTCTTTTCGAAGAAAAATGAAAACAAACAGTGCTGTAAGCACTGTGATACCGCATAACAAAAACATAAGCGTTGAAAATCCTTTACTATAAACCTGATGTAAGTCCGCTTTTTCTACGGATGGCACTAGTACCAATGCTTCTTTGATATCTCCGGTAACAAGTCGCTGAGCAACCAAACTCGCATTCTTTCCTGCAACTTTCTCAATGTTACCACTTGTCAAAGCAGAAAATATTGCTGTTACTACAGCTATTACGAGCCCTTCTCCGGCTACACGAGAGGTACTAAAAATACCAGTTGCCATACCGGCTCTTTCTTTCGGTACTACACTTACAGCTAGTCCGTCCATTAATCCCCATGGTAAACTGATTCCTACACCAATGGTTAGTAGCGATCCTATTAACGTATCAATTTCAGAACCATCAGTAAAGTGCCCCAACCAGTAGAGTCCTATTGCCGATATTGCAAAGCCGATACTACAAATTATTCCTGGGGTAAACCAACGAGTCATATACCCAGAAGCTATAGGTAAAATAAGGAAAGGAGCGGAAAGTGCCATCATAATCTTACCCACAGCTATCTCATCCATTTCTTCAATCCCGACGAAACGTATGGGAAGCAGTACAAGAAGTACTACAAATGCAAAAGACGGTGCTACCGCCAACAGCTGTGCACCTAAAAAACGGGGAAAGCGAAACAGACTCAGATCAAGCATGGGACGCTCACTTGAACGTTCGATCATCACAAATGCTACAAATAGGACTACAGCTGCAATCAATAGTGTTACCACAAATGGATGATTCCAGCCGCTTTCCGGGCCCTGAATTATCCCAAAAGTAAATAAAGAAAGTGCTAACGTAAAACTGATGGCACCCTTCCAGTCAAGCCCAGAGGCTTCAGGATCACGAGATTCTGTCATGAAGACCATGGCTAAAAAAAAGGCTATTACTGCCAAGGTTGCTGTAAGCACAAAGATTGCCTGCCAACCAAAGGTTGCAATAAGCCACCCCGCTACAATAGGCCCAAAGGCTAATCCAATGCCAAAACTAGTTCCGACGATACTGAATGCTCGTAGTCTTTGTTGTCCTTCAAATTCCTGAGATAGTGATGCAAAGCCACCGGCAAATGCCGCAGCTGCACCTATCCCTTGAAATGCTCTAAGTAAATCAAACCAAACCAAGTTAATAGTGAAAAAAGCCAAACAAACCGAAAACATCCCATAGATTATCGAGCCTATTAAAAGAACGCGTTTACGTCCGTAGTTATCGGCAAGTGTTCCGGCAGCCATCAAGGTGCTGCCAAAAGTTAATAAAAAGGAATTTATAGCCCAGTTTAGCTGGATGGGACTACCGCCGAGCGTATTGCTAATTGCGGGTAAACCAACTGCTATTCCTGTAAATGAAAATGGAGTAGCAACGGCGACACAGCATATAGCTAAAAGAATGAATATTTTACGAGATGTAGTTGACGATTGTTTTTTTTTTCCCAAAGACCTAATCATGATGCTTAATTATTTTATAAGCGCAAAGATCAATATAGCATCATCGCTTTATTTTGCCATTTTAGGGTATTTCTTTGCAATAACTATTCTTTTTACAGTCATTGCCTATAAGGTTAAAAGAGGACCTCATTATCGTCTTTGCTTGAGGGCTATCCGCTACAATCTTTTGTTCTATTGATTGTTGTACATTGTCAAAACGAAATGGAACATGACCCAACAATTACCTCTGACCAGAACTTGTATCTTATTTATGCAGATGGCCTACTAGGCGATGATCAGTAAGGGATCACAGACGGTGTTCATCCAAACGACCTTGGATTCGATGGGATGCTTCATAAGATCCGGCCAATGATTTTAGAAATTTTTCGGCGTTATGAAATCTAACACGACACATAATAATTCAACAAACTGAAAATGATTATACGTACCGCTTTCAAATACAGACACAAGTGGAGGGACGTTATGTTTCCTTTCAAGTGCAACGGATGGTTTACTATTGCTTTGTAGAAACTTATGACCTCTTCGACAAAAATAATGTGATCATTTCTATAAAAGACAATGGATTGGATATACGACCGAAATATCTGAAGAAGATTTAAAAAGAAAAGCTATCCCTCAAACCAAGGAATAGCTTTACTATATATTTATGTGAATCTTTTAATTCTTCTTCTTTTTAGCCAAATCGGCACGGACTTTTTGGACGAAGTCTATTGATACTTCAGCAATCTCCGCAGCTTGTTCATCGGATAACCTAAGCATTATAATAAGGTTCTCTACCACATCGTAGCTTTTCTTTTCCGTTGCTTCCCTTTTTACCGAATCAAAGGCATTCTGGGTATCCCATTTCGCTTTTAAACTAGCTTCGTACGCCATACGTTCCTCCTTTTTTAATTTAGACACTTCTCCTATCTTAAAGATAAGCTTAAAAACTCGTTTATCCAAAAATTTTGGGGTTTCATCCATACTGCTCATATGCTTGAGAAGATAGAACCATTTGTCCCGTTCACTCTCCAGCCGACCCTCATTTTTAACAAAGTTAGGTAATTGGAGGAATTTAAATCCCAGTTTCCTGTAAAAAATTTCACCCGTAGATTTGTCAGTCAATGCAATATCATGAAAATACTGTTCTCTTTTCTCTTCATTCATGCGAAACTCCAGTACAGCAATAAGGTATACTTCAGGTAACTGATAATTATTGAATGCCTTCCCTTTGGGTAGCTGCCTCTGGATAAGACGCGATGTATAATATAATGCTCTGTCTTTAAAATACTCCTGCCTGATGCGTTGCATCTCAACAATAAAGAATTCTCCGTTCTTTCCTTTACAGTGCAGGTCAAATATTACACGCTTATCCTCATCGTCATCTCCGTCATGTTCTGTAGGCCCGTATTCCAGATCTTCAATGTATTTTTCGCCCTCAAACAGGTCATTCAGGAATTCAATGAGAATTTCCTTGTTGGGTTCACTTCCGAAATAATGACGGAAACCCCAGTCGCTTAACGGATCAATAAATTTTCCAGCCTGTGGGTAGGTTGTGTTGGTCATAAGAAATAGATTTTGGTTTTTGTAAAGATAATAAAAACAACTTATTTGACTAATATTTTTAGCAAAAATATTACAAGAGTGCAACCCATGGAGAGTTCGGAATTTCTTAAGAAAAGTGAGCGTTGAGGTTTGATTTACATTTAGTCAAGTTCCGTCACTTACGATTTTTTCAGTAATAGTAGTGATTCCTGGTATTTCGGAAACGTAGGATACTCCAGACCCAAATAAAGCAGAGGTTATTATAATAATGGCTTTGTGGTACACATGAGCAACATATTATCAACGTTTAATATACCCGTTCAATGCTACCGCATACGTTCTCCGCTGTACGTCTTCTGGTTGCATACCTTTTCGGCAGGCAATGTTAGCTCTAAAATTGAATGCATGGGAGGGGCATAACACGTTTAAAGGAATGGTAGTTGGCCTAAAAAATATGTTGCTCTCGGAATAGACTGTATATACTGATCCTTTTTGTACGATTAATAAAATATCATGGGGTGATACTTCTGTGATTCTCCCAAGAAAAGAAACCATTACAAATGTGTTCGGTTTTTGTTGATCCGAACTCCAGTAATCTTGGTCTATCCATACATCGTTTTTCAGACTCTTCAGGCTATGTTGATTTGTGTTGACTGCATCATGAAAAATATTAACATCGGAAATAAAGGCTTGTCCATTTTTATCATACACCTGCAATAGATGTTTTTTATCCAAAACCGGCATTACGAAAAGTATGTCATTGATATGAACAGCTGTTGGCGCATCAAACATATCGCGCATAATAAGTGTGTGTGTAGCCATGAGCATGAGGTTTTGGTATGGATTAACTTGCTAAAGTTGCTCGTTTGATCCTAAAATTACAAAACATATAGAAATTTGCCAATTTTGTTGTAAAAAAATCAACTAGTGTATCATTAATTTAGCAAGTAGTGGTACCCGAATGCAGTTTTACCAAGGAAAGATTTTGGCTAAACCAACAACCGAATTCCTGTATGAAACTATGGTAGAAACTGTCGTTGGACCGAACCGGATAAAAGGCAAACTGCCCGAAAACCAAGAAGTTGCTCATAGACCAGGGAGTTCTTTTACCAATGATGAAGGATTAACTGCTGCGATCAATGATGTAGGAATTGTGCAATTACCCAACGGAAAACATTTTGCAATAGCAGTGTTTGTATTTAACACAACGGAAAAATATGAGGTTGGAGAGGACATGATTGCGAGTATAGCAAAAGCAACTTGGGATTATTATACTGCGAAATAATAGCAGTTGCTGATTTTGCCTTAATCAGTTTTCAAATACAGACACAAGTGGAGGGACGTTATATTTCCTTTAAAGTGCAACGGATGGTTTACTATTGTTTTGTAGAAGCTTATGACCTTACCGACAAAAATAATGTGGTCATTTCTATAAAAGACAATGGATTGGATATACGGCCGAAATATCTGAAGTACCTTAAAAAAGAAAAGCTATCCCTCAAACCAAGGAATAGCTTTACTATATATTTGTGTGAATTTTTTAATTCTTCTTCTTTTTAGCCAAATCGGCACGGACTTTTTGGACGAAGTCAACTGTGACCTCAGCAGCCTTTTCCGCCTGCTCATCTGTAAAGCCAAAGTCTATAATAAGGTTCTCTACCACATCATGACTTTTCTTTGCTTCGCCTTTGCGATAAAGAAAATCTTTTTCTTCCTTAAAAAATTTGCTTACTGCTTCCATAGCTTTTTTAAACCATTCATGCTCCAACTAAAACAGACAAAACATGAAAGCTCCATTTGGCCTTAAAAATAAAAAACTAATTACAAATGAATTGTGTTTCCAAATTGCTGCGCAATTGTACAAATCGTAATTGCTTGAAATATCGACTTTCAGAGAACCAGCGAAGCTAGCTTCTTCAATGTGTCAGGTCTTCGTTCTTTTGTATGCTGTATATCGTCTGGAAGCTCCTCGCTCCTAACAATATCCAATCCAAGTACCTCGCGGACAATGACCGGCAAGGTCAACTCCAGATTCTCCTTGATAATCTTATCATACTGATTCGCTTGTTGTTTACTTTGGCTCATTCAGATTTAGGTATGATGCAAAGATATAAAATCTAATATTTTTAGCAAAATAATATTGCATTTTTTCGCTTTGAAGAAGCTAAAAAGAGTTTGATCAGAAGATTGATTTAATTAAATTAATACAAAAAGAGCAAAAATATTTTCAAAAAAGAGAATACTATTTTTTGGGTAAACAAATTAATATGAAAGTGCTAGCGTCTCTCTTTAAATAAGCATAATTGTTCCGAAATTAACACCTCAACAGGAACACTATACTCATATTTGTGTACATGACTGCTTTTCAGTAAATTGCTTTTTTCGATCTACTGTTAAACCGCTTTTCTATGGCACAGCTAGACAAATTATATACCGACATATCAAAACCTTATCGCGACCAGAGCCTCACGGATAGACCTGGAGAAAAATGGAAACCGGTACCTGGTTTCGAACATTATTTTGCCGTTTCAAATTATGGAAGAGTTAAAAGACTCCGGCGTTATTCGTTCGATAGTATCGGAAGGAAATTCACTACTGCCGAAAAAATTATACTTCCTTCAATCAATTACTGCGAAAACAAGCTGAAAAATGATTTTACGTACCGTTTTCAAATACAGGCACAGGTGGAGGGACGTTATGTTTCCTTTCAAGTGCAACGGATGGTTTACTATTGTTTTGTAGAAGCTTATGACCTAACAGACAAAAATAATATAATCATTTCTATAAAAGATAACGGATTGGACATACGGCCGAAATATCTGAAGAAGATAACACTGAGCGAGAAATCTAAACGTACGTATGAAACGGGCAGGCAGCAGCCTACCTTTCTTTATGATCCCTCCTATAAAGAGCGTGCAGTGAATGCGTCTAATGCCATACAGGCCAAGATGGTTTCCTGCTACGATCTGAAAGGCCAACTGGTAGAGACTTTTACAAGCATTTTAAAGGCACGCAAGAAAACCGGAATCTGGTATGATAACATTCGGTATGCCCTGCGGCACCCCTATCACTTGATGGGCGGCTTTTATTGGAGGCCGGGTGATGACTTAGTAATTGACCTTGCAGAAAAACCAGGCAAGGATTATCGAGAGACCAGAGGGAGTAGGATAACTAAATTCGATCTTGAGGGGAATCCATTGGAAAGGTATTTAGCTATATCGGAGGCCGCAAAACTGAACAACATTAGTCACCGTAGCATTATGAAAAACGTGAACAACGAATCGGAGAATGCAGGTGGTTTTATTTGGCGACTGGGCCATCACTATAAAAAGCTTAAACTATAATCAATAATGTAAATTTATGAACAAGCAAAGAAAAGCGATTAACACAGCCACTCCAGCACATAGAGACAGGTCATTAAACGACAGACCCGGTGAGCAGTGGCTACCCATCCCCCACCTTGAAAAGTTCTTGCTTGTATCCAATCATGGCCGTGTAAAACGTCTCGAACGCTTATCTGTACGTTTCAATGGGGTTAAATGCGTGCTTAAAGAAATGATTATGCTTCCGGCTGTGAATAAAAGCTATAATAAATTCAGAGACGACTATATACATGCATTACAACTCGAAACGAAGATAGAGGGAAAATTCATTTCATTTCAGGTGCATCGCATGGTATACTACTGTTTCGTTGAACCCTTTGACCTAAACGATAAAGACATTGTCATCAAAATAGCTGATGGCGGACTAGATATTCGGCCGCAGATGCTTTTGCGATTAAATCAGAAGGGCAAAGCGCAGCGCATGTATGAAACAGGCAGGCAGAAAAGCCCTTTCAGCTTTGATGATTTTAAAAGTAAACTGGAAGAATCACCTAACGGAAACTTAGACCAGCCTGTATCACAATATGATCATAACGGCATATTACAACACACCTACAACAATATTACAGAAGCAACGGAGATCACTGGAATAAAAGTGAAGGAAATTCGCCATGCCGCTAAATGGCTGGTTTGTTTATCGAAAGGTTATTACTGGCGTTATGGGAAAGAACCCTCTGTTGACGTGGACCGGATAAGGCAGATTATGGCAATGGATGAGGTAAAAGTACTCGCAGACGCTTATAGACATTTTACGGGGGAAGATATGGTGTGAACCTAGCAGGATTTGAAAGGATTAGTGTTCCCCGTCGGCAAATACCATATTCACAACCCTGACAATACGAATTTTAGTTGCTGGTTGCGTAATTGAGCACTCTATAATATCTTATTTTTTTAACAAAATATTTCTGTTCCGAATACGTATCGGAAAAGTATGCAACTGCTAAACCACAGTATTCGACATTTGAACAACAGCTTGACGGCTGTTTATAGACACATTGAAAGTCGGTTACAGATTATCGATCTGATACTTAACGTTGGCATTTACAGGATAAATGCCCATCCATTCACCGGTTATTTTTACTTCTTTTCCCGACTCTTCACCGACCAGTAGAGCAGTATATGAAGACTTATATTTAATCATATTTACACTTAGATTTACATGTAATTTTTTGCTTGGTTCTACATAAATTGAATCGTTTAGATCCAAAGCCGTTGGCATCTCAGCTACGCTATCTTTAAATGGCCATTTGCTTTCTCCCAAAGAGATATTTCCACTTTCATCAATATTTAATGGCACGGCTATGCCTGTTGTATCTAATAGGTCGTACTTTTTAAACTCCTCGCTTTGAAAAATCGAAGTTTCGACCAAGTCTTTACTAGGAGTGATAACCACCAGTTGACGCACGGATGTTCCGTTGCTGAAATCAAGTGACTTACGTGGGACATTAAATGTTTCGATGCTCTCATCACTTGAAGGTACAAACTCAATATTTTTTAATTTAAAAAATTCGCCTTTTGGCGGTCCTTCCGGATCATCGGGAGTAACCTCATCGGTTTGTTTATCACACCCAAGTATAATGACTATGGAAAAAATCAATAAGAACAGTTTATTCATCGCGTTTTATAAAATTGGTGTCGTTCACTAACGGATTGTTGCAAATATAATATATCACAGCGAACTTTGAAGATTTAATCAGATTTGCTGCTTTTGCGCCTATTGTACATTGGCTCTTGTTTCCCTTGCTCTTGTGCAACTAGTTTTTTGTTTTCAAAACGGAAGATAGTATTCACTATATACCATTGGCCTGCATAAATCTGTTCATTATAATAAAGTGTTTCATGCAACACTTTATTTTCATCAGAAAAAAAATCTTCTTTATATGGTTTGCCGAATTTGGTAATAAACTCGTCTTTGTTCATCCCTAAAGTCGCTCTATTTGGTCCGACAAAAATACTTTCCCTCCTGTACTGGGTAGCACAACCCATGAGGTACAGGAGGATTAGTAGTGTAAAAGAATAATATCTAAACATATATAACCACTTAAATTCAAGTGTTAATTTGGTATGACTTTAATAGCTTTTTTTGTTTTAACTTCATTCGTCAACAAGTTCGTTTCCTGCGTGGTTATGTTTATATCCGTGCAATCTACGCCATTCCAAACCCCGGCTACCTTTATGATCTTGTTCGTGTTAAGCCCACGCAACGTCGCGATGTATTTTACATTCATATCATACCTAGTTACCGAAGCGGTTGCAACAACCCTGGTATTTGCTGGCACAAGGATAGGTATGTTATAATCTCTGGTGTCCTCTGTTGTTTCACTTGTACCGTAAGTATGCTGCGTAGAACCGCTAATTTCGGTCGAAATTTTGCCGTTGGCAAAAAATGGAACTCCTACTTTAATTTCTGTATTCACTTTGGTCGTAAATGTATTCTGGGTATTGAAATTAGAGGTCTTGGATGCTTTTTGACCGAAATTCGTCGTAATGCTCTGCTGTACGGATGTTCCATTAGTATACGTCCAATTAACTGTAAAATCGGGAACTTGGTTTAATGTAGCCGTAGCGTCATTGATATATTGGATCTCATCGATCACAAAATCGTCGATAAGCCTGACTTCAAATTCCTGCCGTGCCTGGTTTCGGTATTTATCGAAATAAATGTTGTTACCATCTGTGCCGATCACTTTATTGTACACATTAATGGGTGTCGGCTCAGGACCATCAAAACCCAATACGTCGGCATTTTGGAAAATATACGAACTCGGTGTTATCTGACCAGGCAAAAAGCTCCATGATGCACCCAACGTGCTGGTTTCATCCTTTACATATAACACGTGGTTGTCTGGCTGGCTGGCGTAGGTTCCAGCGGAAACAAGTTTGTTTTCAACATTTTTTATAAGGACATAACCTGTCAATGGCATGATTTGTAGTGAAAACCGTTGGTTTAGATCATTGGCGTTTTCACCCTGTAAAACGAGTACATTTCCAACACCCTGTGAAGTAAGGAAACGCTGGCCCGTACTGCTTTCTTTTGCGATGATATTAATCGGGAATCCAGCGATATCATATATAGTAGACGGGTTATCTGCCAATGGTACTATTGTTTTTGGCTTTTCAAGGAACTTTTTATAAGGTGATTCCTTAATCGGGATTATTGTATCTAAACTCAGGGAATCCAGTTTTAATGATTTTTCAGCACTCGCGATTGTTTGCTTAAAACTCTCATCCAAGGTTTCTTTACTACAGGACGTCAGAACGATCATCAGCAGGATAATCATTGGTTTAATTTTCATGTGTACGATATTTAAAGGTTTTGAGTTGAATTATTGTGATTCTGACAGATACTCATATCCAGCCGGAATGAAAGTCAATATCATAAAGATTGGTTCAACGTAATACTAGTGAATATAAATTTGTTGCATAATTAATAATTACAGTAAATATCGGTGATAGCGTCAACTATGTTCCGATCGATTATAACGAACAAGAAAAAGGTATGGAATTATGAAAACTATACGTTTTGGTCGTTTTTTTAGGCGAATGGTATTTAAATGGTGGATCCTTATTTATTGTCACTACATTAATAATATAAAATTTAACAATTTAGTGGTTTATTATTTTTTTTGAAAGGTATTAATTATAGATTATGTTATGAAAATAATTACACAAACACTATAATTCATTACACAGAAACATATACTCACGTGACGAATGGTATAGACACTTGTTAGATTTGAGAAAAATTCTTCAGGCTTTCTGTGCTTTTCTACTAATGTTGATCTAAGCAAGTCTTTAGCAAAAAAACTTCGCTTATACTGTAACTTATCGATAATACCGCTTTTTCTAAAGCATAAAAAAGTTAGACAATGTACTCACCTATTCTTTTAAAAAGAATATGCTCGGATGCAGAAAAAAGTATCTCACATTATATCATTATTTAGATTTAATCTGCTCCTCTAAGTAGGTTGCAATGGCCTGTAAAAGTCCGGGTTTTATTTCTGTCGATGATTCTGCTGTAGGGTCTAGCAATATCGCGCGGTAATTCCGTTCTTCATCGGGCTCAAAATGTACCAAGGTACCGAATACATCTACTTCGATTTTATGTGTATAACCCATCCAGCAAATGCGGGTTTGGAATGCATGTGCAACATTTTGATGCATGACGTTTAGCTACTGTATGGGTCACACCAGCAATGATAAATAATACAAGGGGCAAAAGGCGCCAATCGATTGTGAAAGTATCAATTTTCACAATGCACCATGCAAATGCAAGAGCCAGAATGGGATAAACGCTGAAAAGCCTTATTTTCTGGAATTTACTAAAAGGTAGAACTTTTTTCTTATCCCCTGTTTTCATGCCCCATATTTCCTTTTGCAAAGGGTCGTTGGAATCACCTGTTGCAATATCGACTTTTGGGCCGAATAGCTCTTTTTTCAAAGCGCTAAACTGCTCGGTAATCCATTGCTTATCCACCAAATTCTCTTCAACATCTCATAATTTATTTACAATTAATGAATTAGTAGGACGGGCTACCAGAAGACGACTTTTATGAAATATTTCAAACCAATATAGCTCTTTTTCTATGCTCGGGATAGTATCGGAAGTGACTGTTTTTTCAAAATTTTTGGTCCAGCTTGCTGAACAACAAGTGCTCTTGACTCGATTTATTTCACTTTGATCCGAAAAAACACAGCATATGCCAATATATATGAGTATATTAGAGACTTCGATGTTCCCTTGAACAATTATCTCGTTACCCGCATCGGTCAGAAGCAAGCAAATACAGATTCTCTTTCTTTATGTATTATAGGTAAGGGCACGCACACAGATTAACACAAATAAAAATGAAAATCGCATTTATAGGCACGTATGCACCTCGGCAGTGCGGCATTGGATCTTTCTCGCAAAACTTGTTTGAAAGCATCCGGGATTTAACACCTTCTCAAGCATCCGAAAACATAGTAATCGCCATTAATGATCCCGGTAACACCTATGCCTATCCTCCGGAGGTGAAATTCATTATTGAACAGGAGGATCATGACAGCTATCTCAAAGCTGCTGATTTTATAAACAATAACAGCATAGACGTTTGCATAGTACAACATGAATATGGCATTTTTGGTGGACAGAATGGTGTATTTATTCTCACCCTACTGCATCACGTGGCAATACCTGTAATAGTGACCTTTCATACTGTCCTGAAAAAGCCATCTTACAACGAGTCAATGATTTTGAAAGAAATAGTCAGGGCAGCAGAAAAAGTTGTTGTGATGACGAACAAAGCAGTAGAAATGCTCAGAGAACTATATGAAGTGCCGGCCGAAAAAATCGAAATGATACCTCATGGTGTACCAGACATCCGATACGACAGAACTATGGTACGACAGGAGTTGGGACTTACAGGAAAACACGTGCTGCTAACGTTCGGCTTCATTGGGCGCAACAAAGGTATTGAAACAGCTATCTCCGCATTGCCAAATGTGGTGGAAGAATATCCAGACACTATTTATATTATACTCGGTAAAACACACCCCAATGTTGTGAGACATGCGGGTGAAGAGTATCGTTTGTTTTTGCATAGGCTTGTTAAAAAGCTTAATCTTGAAGATCATGTTATATTCTTAAATCAATACGCCTCGCAGAATGACCTGTTTAAATATCTCAGCGCCTCGGATATTTATCTGACTCCCTATCTCCACGAAGCGCAGATTACAAGCGGCACCCTATCTTATGCAGTAGGGGTTGGGTCTGCTGTGGTATCCACACCTTACTGGCATGCTGTAGAACTTTTGGATGGTGGGCGGGGCAAATTGTTCAACTTCAACGGCGAACAGCAATTATCTGATATATTGATGGACCTACTTGCTCATCCCAAAAAGTTGGAGTCGATGCGGCACTGCGCAAGGGAATACGGAAAAACCATCACCTGGCCCAAAACCGGGGGTGGATATTATGCGCTTGCGAAGTATCTAGCTGAAAACACCCCGAAATTGGTTATCAAGAAAGATCCGGCATTAGATCTCAATGTATTGCCGCCACTGCGTCTCGATCATATTGAAAGGCTGACTGATAGCGCGGGAATATTTCAGCATGCTACCTATGGCATCCCAAATTATCATGAGGGATATTGCCTCGATGACAATGCACGGGCGCTGCTTATGATGTTGATGGCGTACAGACGGACAAAAAGCGAAAGAGCTATTAAATACATCGCTATTTACCTAGGTTATATTAATTATGCACAGAATGCGGATGGCACGTTCCGGAATTTTATGGGATTTAATCGCAACTTTCTGGATAAGGTAAGCTCAGAAGACGCTTTCGGGCGGGCCATTTGGGCGCTTGGATATGCAATGGCCCATTCGCCGATGGATGCCTATTACCAAATGGCCCGTCAACTTTTTTTCAAGGCGATGCCACAATTTGAAAAGCTTCAGTCGATACGGAGCATTGCCAATACCATTATAGGCCTTTACTATTATCTCCAAGATAATCCTTCTGACGAAGGTATGATCGAATTAACACGGAAGCTGGCAACTCGCCTTCATACTGAGTACCAAATCCATCGTAAAGACGGATGGCATTGGTACGAATCACTTTTGGCTTACGACAATGCATTGCTTCCTCTGGCTATGCTATATGCCGCCGAAATATCAACTAATAAAACCTTTGAAGAAACCGCTTTTGAAAGTATGGCATTTCTAGCGTCGCATACCTTACAGAAAGGCCATCTGAGCCTTATAGGTAATCAAAATTGGTATCGAAAAGCGGAGATACCGTCACCATTTGCGCAACAACCTATTGATGCAATGGCCATGGTACTATTATATCTTCAGGCCTATGTCTATAGCGGAGAACCCCGCTATCTCAGCTTACTCTACACCTCCTTTATGTGGTTTTTGGGTGAGAACGATCTCCGTATAAGCCTTTATGATTTCGAGACGCACGGGTGCTGTGATGGCCTGCAAGCAGATGGTGTAAACCGCAACCAGGGAGCGGAAAGTACGCTTGCTTATATCATTTCGTACCTTGCTGTCCAACATACATTTGAAAAGCCTTACTGCAAATTTATACAAGATGAAAGTCGCAATATTAGCACCGATAGCCTGGCGTACCCCTCCACGTAAATACGGTCCGTGGGAACAGGTAGCTTCCAATTTAACGGAGGGATTGCTTGGCCAAGGTATAGAAGTGACTTTATTTGCTACAGCAGATTCCTTAACGAAAGCGCAGCTTCACCATAGTAGCCCTGCCGGTTACGCAGAAAACTCTACATTAGACCCGAAGGTGGAAGAATGCTTACATATTAGCCAAGTCATGGAACTTGCAGCGGACTTCGATATCATCCATAATCATTTTGATTTTTTGCCGCTCACTTACGCTAAACTGATCAATACGCCCATGGTTACTACCATCCATGGGTTTTCATCTCCAAAGATTATTCCTGTTTACAAAAAATACAATAAACATTGTTTTTATGTGGCTATCAGCAACTCGGATCGGTGTTCTGAGTTAGATTATGTAGCAACTGTATATAATGGTATTGACACTTCCCATCTGCATTTTTCGGCAACTGGGAGAGACTATCTGCTTTATTTTGGTCGCATACATCCAGAAAAAGGAGCGCATTTAGCCATTAGGATAGCCAAACTCACCGGAAAACAGCTGATTTTGGCGGGGCTGATCCAAGATCAACATTACTTCACCGAACACGTTCTGCCCCACATTGACGAAGGCCAGATTCAATATTTAGGCAATGTTGGACCCGCCGAAAGAAACGATTTATTGGGTGGTGCATCGGCATTGCTTCACCTTATTGAATTTGATGAACCTTTCGGATTAAGTGTTGCCGAGGCTATGTTATGTGGCACACCGGTAATTGCCATGAACAGAGGCGCAATGCCCGAGCTAATCCGGCATGGTACAACGGGTTTTTTGGTAAACGATGTGTTAGAGGCCGTACAAGCTGTCGGTCATATCCATGATCTTGCCCGGGATGAATGCCATCAGTGGGCCAAAAGCAAGTTTACGAAAGAAAAAATGACGGAAGATTACATTACGGTATACCGCCATATTTTGGGCTGTTAATTGTTTTTCTCTTCTTCCCCAAGGATCTTCACCAGAAGTTCCCTCACATTGATTGTTGCATAGGTAGACGCGTAATCGGACATGGCGTAGGGAATGACAAGCTCGCCTTCGTGGATATAGGCACCGCAGGAATAAACTACATTTGGTACATAGCCCTCCCGCTCTTTGGCATTCGGAATAAGCAACGGCTCACTTAATCGCCCGATTTCCAGCTCGGGATTATCGATATCTAACAAAGACGCCCCTAGTACATACTCACGCATGGGGCCGACTCCGTGCGTAAGCATCAACCATCCGGCTTCGGTTTCCAAAGGTGAACCGCAATTACCCATTTGTACCAGCTCCCAAGGATATCTTGGTGTCTGTATCAATTTTGCTTCTCGCCAAACATTGATATTGTCTGAATAGGCGATATAGTTATTCACACCATCGATTCTGCAAAGCATAGCATAACGACTATTAATCTGTCGAGGAAATAATGCCATACCTTTGTTTTGTGCTATAGCCCCATGGATCGGTATCACGGTAAAATGTAAGAAATCATAGGTCATCAGTAATTTCGGTAATATAGCCGTTCCGTCATAAGCTGTGTAAGTAGCGTAATATGTTGCTACGCCGCTTTCCGCCACGAAACGCACGAAACGCGCATCTTCAATACCGTTTCTCTCTGTATCGGCAATTGGAAAGATGACTCTTTCGCTAAGGGAAGTGTCCGTTGAGAACGTCATTTCATAATTAGAAGAAGCAAGCCATTTCGCTTCTTGTAAAAACAGGGCATTTTCCTGTTTGACTTCCAATTCCGCCTGCGCGTTCTGCAACGAGATCTTCAATTCGTCGTAGGTAAATGCATCTTGAAGCTCTTTACTAATAGCTTGATAAGCGTTATCATTGTGTTGGCCACTCTCCTCGCACATCTCTCTTAATTTTCTCAAAAAGGACTTCTTATGATAAGTATGGTTCTTTATATGTTCGGGAGCTTCCAGCATCATACCCGGTTCGTAGATTTCAATATCTTGATTCGCATCCAGTATCCCCTCTCTGAAAACAATGGAAGAGATATGTCCCTCCCCTGTCGCGCGGAAGCTAATTATAATGCGTTTGTGTCCGGGATGAAGCTGCGTTTGGTCGGGATGTTCTATCATAGACGGATTAAAAAAAGCCGCAGCCTCAATGGAATACTCCATCGTAAAATATGAACCGAAGAGCAACTGTAGGTGTTCCGGTAAGTTTTTCGGATCAAGCCCCATTTGTTCCATCAGGGGTACAAGCCGCCGGAAATGGTTAGTGAGTCGTTTTCTAATGTCGCGATGCCTTCTGGAATAATTACGGATTACTTGATTGAATTGTTCTTCTTGCTGTTTATTACTAAGATTTAATATCGCGGTAATGAGACGTTTTGCTCGTTCGTCTCCGGCAAACAGAAACCTTGCGATAACCCGGTGGGAATCGGGCTGGAATATTTTTTCTTTTCTAATTATCTTTAATAGCATCTGTTTTATTTTACTATATTATTTGATTATTACATGAATTCCCTTCGAAAAATGGGTTCCTATAGATGAATGCTTACTTTTTCTAAAAAATTATTTTTTTAGTCGGTATTATTTCAAAAGTGATGGTTCGGCATTACTTGATTACCGGCACCTTTTCGTGACAAAAAACACTAGAGAGAAGTCAGAGAAAATGTGACGCGCGTAGAGCAAAGCGACTTATAATAATAACAAAGGTGGCCGTTTATAGGCCACCTTTGTTATGTCTGACTTATTATTTCCTGAATTTTCAGGTTAACTTCAATAGCTTTGTATTGGGATTTATATGACTTCGTTATTTCTATCGTCATGCTTATAAAAGCATCCAAGATCCGTTTGTCCGGTTTCGGAAATCCGATGTTTTCTTCCATTTTAGTAAATGTAAGCTATTTTAACGTCAATCACTAATTACCAAAGGTTAAACATTCAACATTTCGATAAATAGATTATTCAGTTGAATTACTCCTAGATAATTAATATTGATCTCGTTTTCTGCCGCTTCAAAATGTTTAGCGCTTGCTACACCTAAATTAAGCGGACCGCTCATCACACCGACATTATTATATAAAATATCAATTCTACCTAGATACTCTACTTTTTGAAACAACGCAATCGCGTCTTGCGGGTTTGCTGCATCCGATTGGATTATTGTTAATTCGGGATATGCTTTTTTTGCTTCCTCAAGCTTGAGTAAATTACGTCCGGTAATAATCACTTTATTTCCGAGAGTCAAAAACTGCTTTGCTGCTTCCAAACCGATTCCAGAAGCCCCTCCCGTAATCAATATGGTCTTGTTTTTTAAGTTCATCACTTAAAATTTATAAATGAAATTTATGCATGCGTTAATTTCGACATTGCCTCACCGATTGCGTTTGCATAGATCTTGGTATCTCCTACCGAAATGTCAAATAGGTTCGTTTCTAATCCAACCATTAGCTCATCTGCCACTTCACTAGGCTGAATTCCTGCTGCTCCACCTATTCCGGCAGAAATTGGAATTGAATTTGCCAGAACTATTCCTAAAAAAACTTTAGTGGTGTTTACTACCGCTTTTCATGAATTTGCTTCTGAGAGTTATGAAGTCGACGCTATTGACTATTTGATCAAACCTGTAAAATTAGAGCGCTTTCAAAAAGCGGTTGAAAAAGCGCAGACGTATTGTAAATCATTCCATACTGATTATTCAAACAGCAACATAGAAAATATAACCGATGATTATATTTTTGTAAGGGCAGACCGCAGAATGTTCAAAGTGCATTTTAGTGATATACTTTATATCGAAGGGTTAAAAGATTATGTTATTATTTACTTAGAAAATCAAAAAGTGGTTACCCTAATGAATATTAAAACCATCCATGATTTGCTTCCGAAAAGTTTCTTTGTAAGAGTCAGCAAATCATACATCATCAATGTAAATAAAATAGATTCTGTAGATAACAATACTGTATATATATAGGAAAAACTGAAATACCGATTGGCAATATCTACAGGGATTTCTTTTTTAATGAATTTGTAACCAAAAAGATTTTGAATAAGTAATAAAAAGGGTTCTTCCGCATCTGTCAGAATAAGATATAAGTATTTAAGTTATTTAAAGTCAACTGAAACGGCATGGGCTAACATTTTCTTGGTTTTGGTAGTGCGATAGCAACGACGTTGTGTCCCGCTTCCAACGCAGCCGTTACGAGATCGCTACCAATTTTGCACGATGGATTCGGCCCGTGTAAGGGACAATGTCGGAAATGCTAAAGTGGCCTCCTGGTTTCAATACGCGGTACGGACTTTTTGGACGAAGTCAACTGTGACCTCAGCGGCCTTTGCTGCCTGCTCATCTGTAAAGCCATAGTCCAAAATGTCTGATATATTTCCGGCGCGACCAGTTAAAACAATAAAGTAAGTTGTCAGAGCAGGTTTTCCTGCGACGCCTGATAGACGGTTCTCACCGATGCCTGAAAGCCTAGACTGCGGGCCAGCGATGCATCGGCATGAAGATACCAAGGGTTGACCAGCGGTGCTGCGGATAAAGTCATAGTTTCGCCAACAAGCTGCAATAGCTCGTATAATGTCGTTGGGGCCTCATCTGCTATATTGACCACTCGTCCATCCATGATTCCTTGCAAAGCCATCACGATAGCCGTATATATATCGCGATGGTGGATGGTGCTCATCCGCATAGCTGGATGAAATTTAGCAGCAACTACATGTTTAGGCAATTCTTCCAGGTGGCCATCGCCATCTCCATAAACAAATGGGAAGCGAAGAACTGACCAATTCAATCCGCTTTCACGCAACTCCTTTTCTGCAGCAACTTTACTGGCCGGATAGGCATGTTGTGGGTTAAGCGCATCATCCTCCCGGCCGGGATGCGGGTTGGCCACATCATAAACATGACTGGTGCTTGCGAAAATGAAGCGGGCATCAGAGGCATTGCTCTTTACGGCATCAATGAGGTTGCGTGTACCCTCCAGGTTACTTTTCCAGATCAGGTCCGTGTCAGGTGACCGGAACACGGCTGCCAGGTGAATGATGGCTATTGCATCTTTTACCGCTTCTTGCAGTGTTGCCAGATCAAACAAGTCTCCTTCTATAGCCGCTACTCCGGCCGCAACTTCTTTGCCACGTACCAGTGCAGAACAATCATACCCTGCTTCAACAAGGCGAGGCAAAAGCCTTGAACCTACTAAGCCGGTTGCACCGGTTATCAATATTTTACCAAATTGTCTGTCCATAATTAAATTATTTTAGACAAAGATGAGGTTAATGTAATAGTAAAGTTCGGACAAAAACCGCTTTTACAAGGACAAATTCTGATAAAAGTCGGCTATCGTTTTACCGGTTACTTTCTTAAACAAACGCGAAAAATAGCCGGGGTCATTAAAGCCGAGCTCAAATGCCAGTTCCTTTACAGATTTTTTTTGGTTATTATACATTCTACGCCTTGCCTCGATAATCAAACGGTCTGTGATGAATTCTTTCGGTGATACACCGGAATGCTGTTTTACGATCCTATACAAACAATCCGTGCTTAAGGCTAACTTTTCTGCGATCTCCGTTATGGCAGGCTGATCAGTAAGATTATCTTCTACAAATAGCTTGAACCCTAAAAACTTATCAAGCGCCCCTGCCGTGTGCTTTTTATGCAATACAAAATAAGCGGCATTTATTTCTGTAAGCAGGCTGTTCAGGTAAGCCAGGATCAGTTCCGGATCATTATCGGCAGCACGTAACAGATCATTTAAAATATTGAACGTATTCAAAAGCCTAAGTGCAGCATTCGGCGGGAAACTGATTTTTTGCTGGTTCAGGGGATTGAGCAAAAAGGGGAACTTTCTCGGCAATCGCGAAAGGCACTCATCGTCAAATCCCAATTTATAATAGTCTACGCTGTGGCCAGTTGTAGCTAGTTGCCTAAGCTGGTGTGGTAACGCAAAAAAAAGCTCATGTTTGGCAACTTCAATAGTTTCCCCATCGATAACTTCCTGACTGTTCCCGTGCAGCATGAAAAGAAAGAAATAATAAGACAGCCGTTGAGCAGGACCGTATTGAGCCGCCGACTCCGGCGATATATGGCCGAATTCCGGGGAAACGATACGTATAGAGAGCTCCTTGTTTTGACTCAGATTTTCAGGGAAAGTTTTTATGGGCATAACTTCTAACGATTATCATTAAGCAATATAACTATAAAAAGCTTCATTGCCATAATGATTGAGATTGTTCATGCAAATAATTTAGTTTGAAAAGCCGACTACTTTCATCCGAAATCCGATCGGCCAACCTTGTTGAAAAATAAACTTTTTATCAGGATAACTATTCTATTTTTTTAAATAATGGGCGGAGTGATCTTCGGTTATTGTTTTTACCTTTTTCGATTTGAGATACTGTATGTAATCCCAGTGATTCTGATGACGATTCTTTACTATGACGTTTCAAGCGTATACCTCAACAAATTAATAAGTACGCTTAAAAATAAGCGATGAATATTTCCTTGTAACTCGCCAAAATCGATAGCTCAAAGGGCGTTTATAAATGGAATGGATAAATGCGGCTGTAGTATCATGTATGAAGTCTACCTTGTGCCGTTACCCTCACCTTCATCGTTGTCCGAATGACTGAGTATTTAAAGCGGATAATTATTTTACTGCTATCAAATATTCGTTTTCCTTTAATGGACTCTATTCAATCCCAGTTAACCGCAACCCAGGATCAAATGATAATATATTTTCGTAACTTAACTCTTTAAACAAACGTAATTATATATGATTAATAAATTTTCCGATTTAAAACTTGATGCTGTAATCGACAGAAAAAATGCCAAGATATCTTTTCACCAGCTAGATTATTACACGCTCTTTCGCCTTTTCGAGACATTAAAAAAGGTTTTTGGCGAAGGTGAATTTTTATACGAACAGCTTCATAACACCGACCTTTCCTATTTTAAACATAGATTACGCAATAACCTGGTTGGTAAACTTAACAATAACGGTATTCATACCTTAGGCCAGTTGTTTGACCTTTCTGAAGAAGACCTAATGAATTGCAAGGGAATAGGTCAGAGAGGCGCGTTAGCGGTTTTCGCTCTTATCAAAGAAATTTTCTCTGATAAAGATAAACAGGTCAGAGAAATCACTTCACTTTGATACCATTTCACTCTCCCAAAACTGTAGGTGAAAAAAGCGGTAGGTATTCCCTGCATAAGAAAATCTGCTGGGATTTTTAACAGTTCAAACCACTTATTTGGTTAATAAAGGCGAAATATATCGAACATAAGATAAAAACCAATGAGTGCTACCGTACTCGCTGTTGATAAAAAATAATTTCCCGTTTTACGAATACCTGTGGATCGTGTAATTTCTCTTTCTTTTGCGTATTTATAATAGTATGCGATAGCTATTGTGTGGGTTACACCCGCAATGATAAATAATACAAGTGGTAAAAGGCGCCAATCGATTGTGAAAGTATCAATTTTCACAATGCACCATGCAAATGCAAGAGCCAGAATGGGATAAACGCTGAAAAGCCTTATTTTCTGGAATTTACTAAAAGGTAGAACTTTTTTCTTATCCCCTGTTTTCATAATACCAAGATAAATTAAAAACTAAATAATAAAACATAAGTCAATTTCCAATAGCAGTAAAGGTCACATTGTGACTGGGCCACATAGCTGCACTTGTACTTTTTTCATATAGCGCAGAAGAGAAGAGCATCTTGCTGAAATCATCCTCTTCATCGTCCAATATTTTCTTTGCAGCATGGTTCACAGAAGAAACAAGCAGGTCTGCAACCTGTATCTGGATATAATCTGCACTATTTACCGAAATAATCTCTCCAATTGACAATTTGAAATTGTATTTATTTCGGCCGAAACCTACAACAGCATCATCAGCAGCTTTGTGAAAATTCAATAATTCACCATGAAATGCTATAGGTTTGGAAACATCTAGATAAACCGGATCAACTAGATCATATTTTTTTGACTAAAAATTACAGGCCGATCTAAACATGGGCAGTGTAGGATCTAAAGTATATTTTTCGTGAAATCCATCATCTATGCTCTCGCTATATTGTCGTGTAATTAATCTACTTTTTCTACACCGTCAATGGGATAAAGCACTGCTTCAAGGCTTTTATATGCTGCCAAATGCTTGTCCTTAGTCATTTTCTCCAGATTTAAAAGACGCCATTTGACCGACGGAAGTTCTGATACTAAATTGGCGTCCAAGCCGGAAAGTGTCCAATCAGGTGTTTTGTTTTTTATAGAAAGCAAGAATTTACGCTCACTATCTGTCATCTCCTTGTTAATATCGCTAATCAGCCTTTCACGAACAGAAAGCAACTCTTCCAAAGTCACTTCGATTTCTGCCATCTGTAGGAATTCTGTTTCGTAGATTCCCGAAATATCCTTTCTGTTGGGGTTAAGCAATTCCGCCATTGGCCGGAAGTGGCTTATCAGGAAGACCAAAAACGTCTTGCGCAGTTCTTCTGTCAATCCTTCGTTTTCGTATAATTGTTTAACATCGAAAAGGTCGCGTGGATGTTGGCGGTCAAGTGCAGCGCAAAGTTTTCCGGCGTAAAGGTCGGGGTGTGATGCGACCAACATTTCGGCATATCCGAATTCTTTTTCCACTTCGGGCTTTACTTCCATCCTTACGGCAGGAAAAAGGCTCCCCCTAATCACTGGTGATAGTTCTATTTTAACCCTAACATCATCCAGTGAAATAATGAGCCGTAAAGAATTGTCCTGCTGAAGTGTAGTATTTTGTACCTGTGCACCGATGATCGTTTTCTTTACGGAATCAGTTATCCTCGCTAATGCAGCCCTAATATTTGCAAGGGAAGTCTCCCGGTCTCCCATTGGCAGGTACAGTAAATCAATGTCAACCGAAAGCCTAGGCATATTGCGATAAAATAGATTGATGGCTGTTCCTCCTTTAAGCGCAAAACAATCCTCTTTATCTATGATGGGCAGCAATCGGATAAGCAACCTTATTTGATCTGCGTATTCTTCATTCTTACTCATAAAAATCGGGAACAGTTATTTTATATTTTTTATTTAATTTTCCGCCCTTTACAATAACGCGGTTGCCAGACCCAAAGTTGATATTTTCAGTTTGAAGCTTTGTAAACCAACTATGATTCTGGCGTTCGGCCAGATAAAAAAACATCCTGCGTACCTTGACACTAGTACATAGTTCCAACAGCTTTTGGAGCGTTCGTGGAGAAAGTGTATTCAATCCCTGCATAAGTTCATCTGCGTGTTCAAATGATATGCTTCCCGGAACTTGGTTCATTACTTCTAAAATGGCTCTTTCGGGCGTGGCTATACGCAAACCTTCGTTCGTATTTTTCCAATTCAGAACCTTGGTAAACTCAATCAGTTCTGATGCCTTTTCGTCCTCAACACTATTACCGAACAAATCACGGGAGCTATGTTTCTGGAATTTGGTTCCCGTTGCCAAACCATTTACCCACACTGGAAGATTGTCCCTTCCGTATAAATGAACCAGACGCTGTTCTGATATGGGAAGATAATGGGCAAGTTTTTGAAGTTCTAAGGCTGATATGCCACCGATAGTCAGGTCTGTGGATAATTGTCTTTGTAGAAAATAAACAACATCTCCCCATTCTATTTTCGACCCTTCACGTTTATACACCCCGTTCTTCACGGTCTCCAACTGCTGGCTCTTCAATAGATTATCTATCGCGTGATTCGTGAGCTCATGGGCTTGTAGCCAAGACCTGGTAACTAATGATCCTTCTGGGACCAGTTTTGTTATCTGTTTTCTTCTTTGAGAATATGTGCTCATGTTTACTGAAATTGAATTTATCGGCGAAATTCGCCGATAAGTCAAATATACACAAACTATTTCGTTTACGAAAATCATATTTTTCGGCGGAAATCGCCGAAAATCGGCACTCATGTAAACTTAGGCGTAGAGTTTTTAAATAATTATCTGGAACGCGGATTTAGGGGCAAACCCTTCGTGGCATTTACCTCAGTTAGTGCGGAAGCATCGACCGACGGCTTGACATATTGATCTCCTTTTAAACCAGCCTTTACGATCTGGATAAAAATTCTTCAAGTTCCTCCAATGAATCAATCCTTTTGATAATTTTACCATTTTTATCCAAAAGTATATAACTGGGGTACTCTCTAATAGCGCTACGCTTAGCATTTTCTTCATTTTCATCAAGGTATTGCGGCCATGTCAATCCATGTTCGGCTATCCGCTCCTGCCAGAGAGGTATATATTTGGTGAGATCGACTGAAATACCGATAACCTCAAATCCTTTTTTATGATATTTCTTATATATAAAGTCAAATACCAGTTCACCTTCTATCCATGCTGCACCCACTTTATTGGGCTGCCCTTCCAGTCGATGATTAGTAGCAGGGTCAACTTTCGTTTCGATAGCGCTTATACCATTCAAGAAAGAAATACTACCCTTCGGAATAAAAGAAGCCGGTTATTTTAGCCCCGTCATATTAGGAGCCGTTCATAAAATGAACACTTCTTATATTTATGTTCATAATATAAATAAAAATGAACACATGAAAGACATATGTCCAGAATATTTTCTTATATTGCCCATATGTTCATTATTAGCTAATTTTTGAACACAACATGGTCTACGATAGAACGAAACCCCATCTAACCAATCAATTGATCACCGATATACTTAATCAAATGGACTCTACAATTGAATATGCAAAAACTAGAATCAAATGGTATACTAAAGAGGTGAATGAATTGTTATTCAGTCAGCCTTATATCAAGCCAAAGTTATTGGGAAAGACTTTGCAGGTCACGTTCCGAACCACCTTAACGAAATATTTTTCAGAACTGACTGACGCCGGCATACTTATTTCTGAAAAGGAGGGTAAGGAAGTCTTTTATATTAACGAAGACCTAATCCGCATTTTAGAAAGCTAAATAAAAAATCGAATAAGAAAACAAGCGACAATATCCAATACAGCGAAGGGTTAAATCTTTCACGGGAGGCGTATTCCCATTAGATTTAGGTTGATAGCTCCCAACCAAAGAGAAACTATAGGAGTACCTTAAAAAGGAAAAGCTATCCCTCAAACCAAGAAATAGCTTTACTATATATTTATGTGAATCTTTTTAATTCTTCTTCTTAGCCAAATCGGCACGGACTTTTTGGACGAAGTCTATAGAAACTTCGGCAATCTCCGCAGCTTGTTCATCGGATAACCGAAGCTTTATAATAAGGTTTTCTACCACGTCGTAGCTTTTCTTTTCCTCGCCTTCAACTTTACCCCTTGCTTCACCTCTACGGAACAGTGGATCTCGTTCTTCCTTAAAAAATTTTGTTATTGTTTCCATAGCTTCAATAAATTGATTCTCTAAATTACGCAATTGCACCAAAACCCGCAACGGATTAAAACTTTTACTTTCAGACAGATCTCCCTTTGAAACTGATTTTATTTCCTTTAGGATTGTTACAATAACCTCTAACGGACTATCATTTACAAAGTTAGCCAAACCGCAGCGAAGCAAGCTCATGAACACTTTTTAAAACAGACAAATGGTGAATAAATTGCCAGTATTTTTTCCTCAGGTTTATCAGACTTGAGAAATATTTTATAGTCTACCGAGGAAAGTGCCTATCAAATGTTGATGGAGGGGCGTCCCGAAGCAATGGTGTACGCTTCTTTGAGGACCTCGGCATAGGTAGGGTGCGCATAAGATATTCGGGAAATTTCGTTTGCCGTAACCTCATATTCTAACCCAACAACTGCCTGTGCGATCAAATCGGCCGCTCTTGCTCCGATGATATGTACACCCAACAGCTCGCCAAATCTTGGATCAGCAAGCACTTTTATAAATCCTTCTGTGTCCATTCCGGCTCTTGCTCTCGCATTAGCAGAAAAAGGGAATTTGCCCACCTGATAGGCTTGCCCCTGTTGTTTCAACTCCTCTTCTGTGAAACCCACGGAGGCTACTTCTGGCCATGTGTATACTACAGAAGGAATTCTTCTGTAGTTAATATGCGGCTTTTGTCCATCAATAATTTCAACGGCATAAACAGCTTCTTCCTCCGCTTTGTGGGCCAACATTGCTCCGCCGATCACATCCCCGATAGCGTAAATATTGGTGGCTGTAGTTTGCAATTTGTCATTGGTGCTAATGGTACCTTTAGAAGTAAGTTGAACATTTGTGTTTTCAAGACCGAGGCTTTCTGTGTATGGCTTTCTTCCTACGGCAACTAGCACGTAGTCGGCCTCCAGCTCCTGTTTATTTCCGTTTTTATCTCTGAACCATACTTTTGCTGTGCTGCCAAGATTTTCTGCCCGGTACACGGCTTGTTCTAAATGGATAGGAATACCTTCTTTTTTAAGTATCTTATGGAGAGCCGTTCCCAGCTCATTATCCATATTGGCGATCAGATGATCGGCATATTCGAGTATGGTAATTTCGGTGCCTATTCTGTTAAAAATAGAGGCCATTTCCAAGCCGATGACGCCACCACCGATGATGATCATGCTTTTCGGCTGTTCGGCGAGCGACAGGGCTTCGGTAGAGGTGATGATTCTTTTCTTGTCTAGTACAACTCCATGAATGGTAGCCGGTTTTGAACCGGTAGCTATAATGAATTTAGCTGCTTTTATGGTATTTGAAATACCATTCTCGTCCGTCACCTTTAGGGTTGAATTATCAGTAAAAGAGGCTATGCCCTGTTTACAGGTGATTTTATTCTTTTTCATCAGGTAGTCTAGTCCCTGCGTGTTTTTTAACACCACATCGCTCTTCCTTTTGTACAATTGTTCAAAATCCAATTGCACAGTTCCTGTTTCAATACCGTGCGTACTAAATTTGTGAATAGCATCGTGATAATGATGTGTGCTGTCTAAAAGAGCTTTGGCGGGAATGCACCCAACATTGGTGCAGGTTCCTCCAAGGGCAGCGTATTTTTCTATAAGGACTGTTTTATATCCCAATTGTGCACTGCGTATTGCGGCGACGTAGCCGCCAGGTCCAGAGCCGATCACGGCGATATCATACTGTTCCATTTTAATTTTCTTTAAATTTCTGCTTTTTTTCTTAATTACGAATTGCGTTAAACGAGTTTTCTCGAGCAGCGCTTAAACCTCATCATCCTCCAATTTTGGGGGAATCAATTTATACATTACCGGAGTTACAATTCTTGATAGAATTGTCGAACTTATAAGCCCTCCAATAAGTACTATCGCCAGAGGGGCAATAAGCGGATTGGGGTTTAATGCGATAGGTATCAATCCGCAGATAGCTGTGATAGATGTTAGCACAACAGGTAAAAAGCGTGTTTCGCCAGCTATGTTGATTGCGGAATCTAGGGAGTGCCCCCCACCCCTCAGCTGATTGGTAAAATCTACCAGAAGCAGCGAATTCTTCACCTGTATTCCCGATAATCCTATGAAACCGATAATAGAAACCAATGACATCGGATTTCCAGTCATGAGGAGAGCTATTACACCGCCCAGTATACCCAAAGGAATAATAGACAAGACAATAATTATCCCTTTGAAAGTCTTAAACTGTAAAAGGAGCACGCCTACAAAAAGGAAACCACTTAATAATATAACCGAAAGGAAGTTACCACCCAATGCATCACCTTCCGACTCGGCTTCGCCGGATAATTTATAAGAGTAGCCTGATGGAAGTTTTAACTTGTCAAGTTGCGGAACGATGTCCTTTAAAATATCATTGGCATATACGTTTTCCTTGGTCAACGACGTCACTTTGGCAAACCTTGATTTATTAAAATGGTTGATAGCCGTGGGTGATGTCTCGAAACCTATTGTTGCAATTTGATCAACCTGTATCGGTGTTCCTTGGGCATTGTTTACATAAAGCCCTTTTAGTACGTTGAGGTTTGAAAACTTCTCCCTTGGAAGGGTTATAATTACATTCCTGGAATCGCCTCTGTCATCGATATAGTCGCCAACGTTCAAACCAGCCACAGCCATGCGGATAACCTTATCCACATCACTTGTCATTACCCCTAGGGTACGGGCTTTTTCCTTGTCGATAGAAACCTTGACGTCCGACTTGTAAGAATTAAGTTCGTTGTTCACAAAGAAAGTGCCTGGGTGCTTTCTTAAAATTTCCTCGACTTTGAAAGATAGGGAACGCAACGTATCCTGATTTTCTCCAAAGAGCCTTACAACAATGTTCGCTTCTATTGGGGTTCCCTGTTCAAAATCCTTAACCTCAATTCTTGCATGGGGGAAATCGATGAATTTTTTTCTAAGGGTCTTTATCAGTGCCTGTTTGACCTTGGGGCTGGTTTCATCACCTAACTGTACAAAAATTTGACCGAAATCAGGTTTAATGTCCTGCTGGTGTACGTTGTAGTAAATCTGAGGATTACCCTTACCAACATTGGAGGTATAATATACTACTTCCTTATGATTTTTCAGTTCCTGCTCCACGAGTTTGGTGACGCGGTCAGTTTCGGGGATGTTTGCCTGCAAGGGTAGCTTTATATTGATAAGAAACATTGGCTTTTCGGAAGTTGGAAAAAGCTTGAACCCTGCCAACGGAAAAAGTGCGAATGCGAAAATACTCAGAGCGATCGAGATTGCTACAGTTACTTTTGGCCAATTCAGTGCTATCGGCATTATCCTGCGGTAAGAATAGCTCAAAAACTGCTGTAATTTCTTTAGGAAGTAATTACCGCCGGTATGTGCATGCGGTTTTAACAATCGACTTCCGAGAAACGGAACCAAAGTAAGTGCAACCAACATGGATGCCAGTACACTTGTCATTACAGCCACTGGCAGGCTTCGGAGAAATTCGCCTGCGGCGTCAGGTAAAAAAGCAAGTGGCAGGAACGCGATGACCAAGGTCGCGGTACATCCAACAACGGCAATACCTATCTGTTTGGTACCCTTTAGCACGGCATTCTTAATTGAATGCCCTTCGCGCAGCCATCTTTCTATATTTTCGACGACAACAATACTGTCGTCTACCAATAGTCCCAATGCCACCACCAGCCCAACAATACTTAATTGGTTGAGTGAATAGCCCAGCAAGTTCAAAGCTATCAGGCCCAGGGCAAGCGATAAAGGGATGGAGATCATGACGATCAATGACGCCCTGAATCCTAGTGGCAACAACGTGATAATTACCAGCACAATGGCAAGGGCAAAATCAAATCCCAGGTGCCCCAAACGTTGGGCTACCATGTCCGCCTGGTCAAAATTTTTGACCATTTTTATATTTTCCGGAAGCTCTTTTTGGAATGCTTCCAGCACCGGCATATACTCTTCCTTGACTTTGCTTATATTGACGTTGTCCTTCATGGCAGCTGTCACCAGTACACAACGGTGACCGTTAAGACGTGTGATATGGTTGATGGTACCATCCTTGTAGCTAACTTCAGCGACGTCCTTTAAATAAATAATCTTTCCGTTGGCGTTATATATAACCGTATTGGCAACGTCTTCCACGTTCTTGAACTTGCCGCTGGTTTTCACATTGAAGACCTTGGTGTCAAGGTTGATGCTTCCCCCTGGGATATCAGCAGCTTCACTTTGTAGGCTCCCCACTACAAGGTTAAGGGGTATCCTTAGCTGGGCTAGCTTATCCAATTGCATGTCTATGCGTATCTCCTGCTCGGGAACTCCGGTATATTTAACTTCTTTAAGATTGGTTATCTTTTCCAGTCCTGTTTTCAGCAGATCGGCCTTGTCCCTTAGTTCTTTAGCTGATGCAGTATTGGAAAGCAGAGCCACCTGGATGATTTTTACATCCGAGGATGCTACCTTTTCGGTTTTGATCAGGTAGATATCCTTTGGGAGCTCGCTGTTCTTCAGGGCATTTATTTCGGTAGAGATCTCCTGGTATTTATTGTCTACATCGACACCATATTTAAATTTTGGCTGGATTACGGCAACACCATCCTCAACCGTAGTAAGTATCTTTTCGATATTTTCAAGCCCATATATTTTATTCTCAATCGGCTTTACCACCTGTTCTTCCATGTCCTTCGGACTGGTTCCCGGATAGATGACCGTGATGATATATTGCGGTGGATGCGTTGTCGGGTCTTCCGATCTTGGCATAGTGAACAGCGTAAGCAGCCCCACTACGGCGAAAAGAACGAACATGATCAGGGTGAACTGATAGTTCTTAACGGCAAAATTTGTTATTTTCATTTTTATGCGGGTTTACTTTATAATTTTGACTACGGATTGTTCATTTAGGTAGGCACTGTTGGAAATGACAATCTGGTTTATCCCGTCCAGTTTATCACTTAAATACACTTTATCTGTTTCAAACTTTACGATGTTTACAGGAATCTTTTTTACCTTATCCGCGCCGACGGTAGTGAATACATAGCCTTTTTTGCCGTCTGCTTCCACCAATGCATTGTAAGGGATCACGATAGCATTTTCCGTCTGACCGATTTCAATTTCAGCTTTTCCAAACATGCCAACAGCAGGAACAACGCCGTGGAGTTTCAATTTGAGTTCTATCTGAAACGAACCTATTTCTCGGTCTGCCGATCGCAGTTTTCTGAATACGGCAGCCTCAAATAACTGATCGGGAAAACCATCCAATGTAACTTTGGCAAGCTGCCCAATTTTGATGCTTGACCATTCACGGTCTGTCACGCCAACTTTCAAAAGATAGCTGGCATTCTTCTGTATGGCATTTGTGAGCAGTACCGGCATACCACCGCCAATAACTTCTCCTTCATTTGCAATCTTCTTAGAAACAAAACCGTCCGATGCAGCATAGATTTTTGCGTATTGCTCATTGAACGCTACGGCTTCTTTTCCTTTTTTGGCAACGTCAAGTGCAGTTCTTGTATTTTGCAGCTGCTCCAATGTAAAAACACTGTCTTTATAAAGGTTCATTGCCCGGTCATAGTCACGTTGGGCCTTGTCCACACCTAAACTGGATTGGGAAAGTCCGGCAGAAATTTCGGTCGTATTCAATGTTGCCAATAATTGTCCTTTGCGGAAAAAGTCTCCTTCATTTACAAAAACGCGACTGATAACACCGCCTATTTTAAAAGAATAGTTCGCCTGGTCTTCCGTACTGACCAATCCCGTTACCTGTATTGAAGTAGGTACACTAAATGAGGAAACAGGCGATACTTTCACGGCAATGATGTCGGGCTGGCCAAGCGGGTTTGTATTTTTTGTGTTCTCACCACACGATGACAGTAAGAACGCTGCTGCAAGGATTGTAAATTGTATTTTTTTCATTTTTTAAATTATTGTATGTTAAAACTAGCGTTGGCACGTTCGATTGCAGTAAAAGCAATCCATGTATCGAACAGTGCTATGTTGGCCTGTAGCTGGGCATCTACCCATTGGTTCTGGGCATCTAACAGCTCAATGTAGATCGACATCCCTTCTCTGTACAGTTTTGATATATCAGTATAATAGGTTTGGCTTGTCTTTAACTGGCTCTGGGCTGCCTTGTATTCGGCAACAGCGCTTTCCATACTAGCCTGACGCACTTTCAGTTCTGTAAGAAGTTGTTGTTGCACATAATCGGTTTGGGATGAAATTGCCTGCTGTTCGGCAAGGGTCTGTTTAATTCGGCTGCTGTTTCTGCCAAATCCGAAAAGGTTCCACTCTAAAGAAACCCCGAAGAGGTAATAACGGCTCTGATTATTAAATTTCCAATCAAATGCCTGTGAACCCAAATCTAAACTGGCCCCTACCTTTGGAATAAGGTATGATTTTGCAAGTCCTGTAAGATCTTCATTAATACCCTTGGCTATTTTAAGTTTGGAAAGCTCCTCGCGGTTACCAATATTTTCATCCAGTAGGTTATTATCGTCCGGCAAGGCCGTAATATCATCTATTAAAATACTGTCTGTCTGTGGGCGGTTCAGCAGGAAATTAAAATAATACCTGGCAGACTCTTGCGCTTTAATGGCCGTCACGATCGAAGCCTCGATCTTGGAAACTTCATTTTGGCTTCGGACCAGGGCAGTCCGGTTAATCTTTCCATTATCCAATAATTTTTTATTCACTCTTTCCCCTTCGCGAACCAATGCCAGGTAAGACTCGTAGATCTTTACGGCGTTGCTTGCCTTCAGGTAATTGTAATAGGCTGTTTTAATCTCTTTTACCAACTCCCTTTTGTAAAGTAGCACTTCCGTTTTCTGGAGGTCAACCTGTTTTATCCTGATCTTTTTGTTATAATTGAGCTCCGCATTGAGAATTGGCTGGGTAATCCTGAATTTTGCATCATAGAAATTATCGGGATTGATCAATACCTGCTGGTTCTGCAACTGGGGAAACGAATTGCTACCCGTGAGCTGATTTAGCGTGCTATAAACACCGTTCATCATATCCCCGACGGGAATGTCGATAGTCCGCCCTCCATCCGCCTTGGTATAGGTTGTTGAAAAGGCAACATTTGGCAGAAACATACTTTTCGCCTCAGAGAGCGCATAAATATTTTTCTCCAGCATAAAATTTTGCTGTTTTATACTCTGGTTTGTTTCCAAACCTTCCTTTATGTAAAGGTCCAGTCTGTTTTGTGCACTGGCTGTATGCGCAGTGGCCAACGCTATGGTCAAGAATATTGACCATAACACGTTTGGTTTTTGATATGACTTAATCACTGTAATAAATTTAAACACTGTTCAATATTATAATAAAAAAAAGCCTAGCTCTTTTCGAGCAAAGCAACAAAACATTCGTAGCCGTTTTCCATCAGCTCTTCGTTTGTTTTGTTCATAAAACTGGTCGTACGGTCTTTGCAGAACAAGGCACAGATTCCATGCATTGCAGAAAGCACCATAAATGTAAAATACTCTGTATCCATCTCTTTGAACCTACCTTGTTTCTGACAATCGCCGATCATAGAACACATATGGTTTATGGCTTCCTGTGCTATTTTGAACCTGTTTTCGCTAGGCTCTTTTACGGTCTCCTCGACCATGAACATAAGGTTGTAGTAATCCTTATTTTCCTGCGCAAATTGAATGAACACACGTCCCGATGCCTTAAGTCGTTCAAATGGATCTGCTACGCTGTTCAGCACTTTGAGCTGGTTTAGAAGCAACGTGAATCCCTCTTTTTGAAGCTCTTGAAAAATTTCGGTTTTGTCCTTAAAGTGAAAATAGAGGCTGCCAGGACTGTAATTGATCTCAGCTGCAATATTTCGCATGCTGGTTTTTTCATATCCTTTTTCAAGAAATATTTTGCGTGCTGCATTTAAGATGCGTTGGTGCATTTCCTGTTTTTCTTCCTGTTTTCTTTCTGCTATACTCATTTTAATTTTTTATGTGGCTTTAAACTTTAAGCCTTAAGACCAGGACTAATTTTCCCCATGATATTAATGACTGATTTCCTGCTGAGAAACTTAAACCCGAATAGCATCAACCGGTTTTTAAATCCTTGTATCACTCGTGGTTTACTTCTCGCCGACAACGCTTTCATAAATCCGTCGGCAACTTCAGAAACACTCGACACGACAAAACTTGGAAATGCACTTGTATAACTGCCAGAGTTCGAGTGGAAGTCGGTATCGGCAGCGCCCGGGTTAAAGCCTGCAACAAATATACCTTTATTTTTAAACTCATACCAGAGCGATTCCGAAAAGTTGGCGACAAAGCTTTTTGTTCCTGCATACACAGCTGCACCCGGTAAAGATGAATGAGCCAGTAGCGAGCCAATATTGATCAGTGCATTTCCTGATACTGCTTTACTTAAAAATGCATAGGATAATGAAACTAGGGCCTCCATGTTCAATGCCATGGTATTCAATTGCTCTACAAGAGGTAAATCTATAAATCTTCCGTAAGAGCCTGTCCCTGCATTATTGACAAGAAGATCGTAACTGTTTTCATTGAGGTGCCGACTTACTCTTTCAATATCTTCCTTTTTGGTCAGGTCAGCTACCAAAATCTGATGATGATCCTTTCCAAGTTGCTCCTGAACTGATTTCAATTTCTGTTCGTTTCTTGCCACCAGGGTCAGCTCGTACTGCTGCCGGGAAAGACGTCTGGCAATTTCCAGGCCTATACCCCCGCTTGCTCCCGTTATTAGTGCTTTTTTCATTGCATAAATGTTGATGTTAATTTTACGATGCAAATTTATTAAACAGTGTTCAATTATCAAAATATTTTTGGACTTTTCTTTGATATTTGCTGCAGCATGACGTATATTATAGTAATTCAGTGATTTATTTTACTTAAAACTGATAATATCGGCCTTATTTATCTATAATTTTTGATTTCAAGTTTTGCAGATCCAGACAAATTTTTATTATATTTGAACAGTGTTTAACACAAATATGCATAAAGTGAATTGGTTTTTGGAGATTTAGCACCAATAAATATCACAGGTATAAAGACGAACAGATCAGAAAATAATAGGGAGATCACAAGTAATCTGTACGAAGGTCAGGTAAACGATCGGAACCCTGAATCAATTGACTTAAGCAGGCAGTTGGAAACAAAGGATAATCATAAAAAAATATCAAGACGTGAAGTAATCAAACAAGGCGGGCTTGCTTTATCCTTTTTTGCTCTGCCTTTTCCATTAACATCATTTTTAAATTTTAACGAAATGACAGATAACAAAAATTTTGACGTAATCATCATTGGCGGAAGCTACTCAGGACTTTCGGTAGCAATGACTCTGGGACGGGCATTAAGAAATGTTTTAATTATCGACAGCGGTTTGCCCTGCAACCGACAGACACCTCATTCGCATAACTTCCTTACGCAGGATGGAGAAAAACCAAGCGTTATCGGGGAAAAGGCAAAGGAACAGGTGTTGAAATATGACACTGTGAAATTCCTAACTGACCTTGCCGTAAATGCAAAGAAAAACGATAACGGCTTTGAGATTTCAACTCAGTCAGGAAAAACATTTTCAGTCGGAAAGCTTGTCTTTGCAACAGGATTAAAAGATAAAATGCTGAACATTAAGGGATTTTCTGAATGTTGGGGAATTACTGTACTCCATTGTCCCTATTGCCACGGATATGAGGTTAAGAATGAAAAAACAGGGATTTTGGCAAATGGATATGGTGCATTTCACCTGTCCCGGCTTATTAATAACTGGACAGAGGATTTAACGATATTCACTAATGGAAAATCGGAACTGACACAGGAGCAAACCGATGAAATCAAAAGACACAATATTTCAATAGTTGAGAAGGAGATTGCCTCATTGAAACATAAAGACGGAGTAGTTGAAGAAATAGTTTTTTCAGACAATTCTACTTTTCAGTTAGAAGCTATCTATTCAAGACCACCTTTTGAACAACATTGTAAAATTCCCGAATTATTGGGCTGTGAACTGACAGAACAGGGACTTATCAAAGTAGATGCATTTCAGAAAACAACAGTAGATAATATATTCGCTTGTGGGGACAATACGAATCCTCTACGTGCAGTATCATATGCCGTATCAACGGGCAATAACACAGGTGTATATTTAAATAATGTTCTGGTAGAAGAAGATTTTTTGAAATAACAATTGAAGCTGCATATAATATGCGGTTTGGCGTTATGGCTATATATGCTATAGAGGGAGCACCCAACAAGCCAATCTAAATTACTATGCAATTGTTAAAATATCGACTTTCAGCGAACCAGAGAAGCTAGCTTGAACGCCTTTAGAAACCAACTCTCTGTGAAAAATCTCCTTTGTCTGAAACTTTATATCCGCAATAATTTCTTTAACAACGGTATAACTATCTACCATATTAGTTTTCTTCTTTAGAACATTAGCGCTATTACAATTAAATAAGAACGCCACCTGAGGAACGACATGAATTTCGTGAAAAATTAATCAGAGATTATTAATTAATTTCAAGAGCTAATTGTTACGAACGTAACGATTGAGCCTATTGATAGTCAAACAGTGAATATAAAACAAAATGATGTGGAATTTGATTGACGCTACAAAAATAATAGCCAACAACGATTTAGAATTGTTTGTTAAGGAAATTTTTGTTCTGGAAGATGGGGATGACCCTAAAAGCTCCCAGCTTACTTTTTATGCGGACGGCTATCCGGGAATTGTATACCTACAATCGGAAAAAGGATTTTTACTTCCCAGAAAGAAAGAACTCACTGCTTTTTTTCTATATGGCCAGATGATAGCGCCCTATGAGCTTTCGATAAGGGTACCTTATCTGATGATTGTTTTTCAGTTGTACCCTTTTGCTGCTAAATTGTTATTTGATGTAGACACGCAAAAACTTAATGATGATTGTGCCGACCTTTCAAGTGTCAAAGGGATAGCTATTGAAAATCCTCTGGAGACATTAGCCACTCCTTTGTCAATAAGCCAGAAAACAGAGATCATCGCTAAATTCTTATCAGAACTTGCCCGGGAAAAAGGAATGCAGGAATATCGGAAAATACAAGGGGCCATTCAAATAATCGAGGATCATAAGGGTTTGATTGCCGTAAATGAACTGGCCAAACGTCTCAATACCACAGAAAGGACCTTACGGCGAAAGTTCAACCATTATGTCGGTATACCACCGAAAAAGTTCGCAAAAATAATACAATTTCAAACCTCACTGGACCAGATCTCAACAGGTGATTTCCTAAAATTGACCGATGTGGTCTATGAAAACGGGTATGCCGACCAATCGCATTTTATACGGAACATCAAGAAATTCACAGGGAAAAACCCGCTGCAATTAAAAAGATTGCAATAGCTTCTTTGTCCGATTTGTTCAATTTCTGATTTTAACTGCCCTATACTTTTGCTTATAATTTTAAATCAAAAATTATGGCAAACGAAACGTTAATATTGGGGGCCACAGGGAAAACCGGGAAACGGGTAGCCGAAAAACTCCACAAAATGAATATTCCTATCCGTTCTGGTTCCAGGAACGGAACCCCTCCTTTTGACTGGGACATACCCGATAATTGGAACGCGGTTTTAAACGGTATCAAAAAAGTTTACATCACCTATCAACCCGACTTTGTCGCTCCCGGAGCGCTGGAAAAAATCCAACGGTTTGTGGACGTAGCAAAACAATCCGGTGTTCAGCAACTGGTACTTCTTTCCGGAAGAGGAGAAAAGGAGGCTGAGGAAGGCGAAGCGATCATAATGACTTCGGGACTGCACTGGACCATTGTGAGAGCCAGTTGGTTCATGCAGAATTTTAGCGAATTCTTTTTTCTCGATAACATCCTGGGCGGGCAGATCATTGTTCCCAAACCAAAAGCTTTAGAGCCTTTCGTCGATCTTGACGATCTTGCAGACGTAGTGGTTGAGACATTGATGGATGATAGGCACAAGGGGAAGATCTATGAACTGACCGGGCCGGAATTGCTGTCTTTTAGAGATACGATCCGCATAATTTCTAATGTGATCAACCGGCCTATCGGTTACGAAGAAGTGGACATGGATAGTTACGTAAAGATGCTTCGCGATTACCAAATCCCCGAAGACATCATTTGGTTGATGCAATATTTATTCACCGAAGTATTGGATGGAAGGAATGAATCGATCAGGAATGATATTGAAGAAGTGTTAGGGCGGAAGCCAACTACATTTCACGAATATGCAATCAAGGCCAATCAAACCGGGGTTTGGAACATCAGCTAGTTCAGATCACAGTGATAGATTATATAACCATTAATAAACATCAAAACAACATAAAATGAAAGCAACAAAAATCACCGTGGAAACCACGGTAAAAGCACCGGTGGAAAAAGTATGGGAATATTATACGACCCCCGGCCACATCTTAAAATGGAACAGCGCCTCTGATGACTGGCATACCACAAAGGCGGAAAATGACTTGCGGGTTGGTGGAAAGTTCGTTTCCAGAATGGAGGCCAAGGATGGCAGTTTAGGGTTTGACTTTGAAGGGGTATACGATAACGTAAAGACAAACGAACGGATTGCCTACACCATGACCGATGGAAGAAAGGCGGAAATCACATTTATGGATCTACATGACGAAACCAAAATGACCGTAGTATTTGATGCGGAGGGCGAAAATCCTATTGAAATACAACGGGAAGGATGGCAGGCTATCCTGGACAGTTTCACGAAATATGTCGAAACCAATTGATAAGACAGCGAGCCATCCATGGCAATTGTCTTATCGAGATAAAGCTGAATACCTGCTTATTCCATATCTTCCTTTTGCTTTCACCGACCGGCTTGCTGATGCTCTCTAACGTTTTAAAAAGCGAAAGAGCAATCTCAATCAGATTCGCATCATCGATGTTTTTATAAAGATGAGAGAAAAGCTTGCGAGCCCTCAAATAAAGATGTCACCTTTCAGATACAGCACAGCTTTGCCTTCTAATTCTACTCTATCGTTCAGTAAACGGCAATAAATTTCACCACCCCGTTCTGAAAGTTGAAAAGCTCTTAATTCGTTCTTATTCAGCTTCTCTGCCCAATAAGGTGTAAGCGTGGTGTGTGCCGACCCAGTTACCGGGTCTTCATTTACACCAACTGCCGGGGCAAAGAAGCGGGATACAAAATCGTGGTTTTCGCCTTTTGCTGTTACGATAATTCCCCTTGCTTTTATGGCTGCTATTTGGGATAAATTTGGTATTACGGTCTCAATATCTTCCTGCTTTTCAAATACTAACATATAATCGGTTTTACCTTTGTAAGCGGCGATCGGCTTTTTGTCAGTTGCAGCTAAAAGTTCTTCGGTCAATGCTGTTTCAGCAAATTGGTCTGCCGGAAAATTGAGGGTATATTTCCAGTCCTGAAAAGATACGGGGAGATTACCGCTGCGGGAAGAATAGAATGGTATGGTATTTTCCCTGAAATTCTCCTGATTTTTCAATACAAATGCCGCAGCCAATGTAGCATGTCCGCAAAGGTCAACTTCTTCGCCCGGTGTGAACCAGCGGATTTCAATATTATCTTCCTTGACGATATAGAAAGCGGTTTCGGCAAGGTTATTTTCCTTTGCGATTTTTAATAGTATATCGTCCGACATCCATTCCGTTAATGGACAGACAGCGGCAGAGTTGCCTTTAAAAACTTTCTCTGCAAAAGCATCCACTTGATAGATTGTTAATTTCATAATCTTGTTTTTTGTTATAAATAATCCTGTCTTATCGGGCTGAATACGTCCACTACTTCGCCCGCAATGTGCCGTACCATAATACCCAATGCTGAATCCCTGATCTCTTTTGTATCTGAAAGGACTATTTTCATATTTAGCTTAGTTTCGTTAAATCAAGTTCCATTTGGATATTGGCACGTTTGTAAGGCGTTGGTCGTCCTGGTATTTTTTGAAATCCCAATTTATAATATAGGTTGATGGCGGGTTTCAAAATCGTATTGCTTTCCAGATAGATTTTTGAAGCGCCCATTTCCTTGGCCGCATTGATAATGGCTTGCCCCAATAACCGGCCGATACTTTTTCCCTGTGCTTTGGGTGATACTGCCATTTTAGCCATTTCAAAATCGTAGTCGGGATCGTCCATTTTAATTAAGGCACAAACGCCCAACGGTTCGCCGTTGTAGAGAGCCACCAATATTCTACCGCCTTTGCTCAGAATGTATTCTTCGGGATTATCCAGTGCTTTGCTGTCGGTTTCTTCTATTTCAAAATAGGTGGAAATCCATTCTTCATTCAGTGCTTTGAAAACAGATTGATATCGCGGCTCGTATGCTACAATCTGCACGTCTTTGCTTTCCCGAAGTTTCTTCACTTCCTGTACCCGTTTGTAGATTGTTTTTTGTTCCAATAAAAATTCCCATTCTGCAAGGGCTTCCCAAAGGTTGTGCGTGGCTTCGGCAATAATACCGTCAATGGCCACGTCAATATCGGCACATTGTACCTTTATCATTCTTTCTGCTACTGTTGCACCATTATCTGTTAGTGCAACAACATTTCTGCGTTTGTCCATTGATTTGAGATTGTCTTTTACCAATCCCGCTTTTGCCATTTCCTTGACGATTTTTGTAACGGAGGGTTGGGAATGCCCGATCTGTTCGGCTATTTCGGTTATGGTTTTTGCACCCTCATCATAAAGCACGAAGAACACGGGAAACCATTTTGGCGAAAAATCCACATCATAAAGCTCGTAAATTTTGGCTGCATCTTCGGTTACTTTTGCTGTAAGTAATCGTAATCTGCTACCTAGTGCCATTTTTCCTGTTTTATTGAAGATGTCCATTTCTTTATCTTTTTTATGTTTAAATATGCGCTTAATAGCTCTCGTTTTCGTTCGGGAAATTCCTTGCTTTTACATCAGCGATGTAATGTTGTGTTGCTTCCTTCATGATGGTGTGCAGGTCTGCATAACGTCTTAAAAATTTAGGCGAAAAACCGTTGTTCATTCCCATGACGTCCTGAATAACCAATACCTGTCCGTCTGTTCCCGAACCTGCACCGATACCGATTGTCGGGATTCTTATCTTTTCTGAAATTTCGGTGGCAAGTTTTGCAGGTATTTTTTCCAGCAATATTCCGAACGCCCCCAGCTCTTCCATTAAGAGGCAATCTTCAAAGAGTTTCTTTGCTTCGGCTTCTTCTTTTCCACGAATGGCATACGTTCCGTATTTGTTGATAGATTGTGGCATTAGTCCTAAATGTGCCATTACCGGAATACCTGCATCGATTATTTTTTTAACGTCCTCTTTTATTTCCGCTCCGCCTTCCACTTTGATTGCATCAACTCCCGTTTCCTGCACCATGCGGATGGCAGCTTCAAGTGATTTCAAAGGATTTCCAGACACAGTACCGAAAGGCATATCAACCACCACCAATGCTCTTTTCGTTCCGTTTACTACCGATTTGGCATAATAAATCATCTGATCAAGCGTAATGGACAAGGTTGTTGGATTGCCCACCATTGTGTTTGATGCACTGTCGCCCACAAGTACCATATCAATACCTGCTTCATCAATAATCCTTGCGGTTGTATAGTCATAAGCCGTCAATACGCTTATCTTTTCCCCTTTCTGCTTCATCTTTTTAAGTTGAAGCGTGGTAACCTTTTTTCTATCTTCTGTATGGATTGACATTGGCAATGATTTAAATGTATAATAAACTACATAACTGATTATGTAAATCTACGATGTAATTTTTTTAAAACCAAATAATATTGGCTGCTTCGCTTAAACGGAAAGAGGTAAATCCATTTAAAGGAGTCACTTTTGTGAAGCTTTATGATATCTAAAATCTGCTAATGCCCCAATATCTTAAAAGTTGACATCGTTCGTTTTAACATTCTAATTTTTTTAGTATTTTTGTTTACACTAAACCTTAAAATAACTGCATTTCTCGGACCTAACCAAAAGAATTAATATTGAAATAGATGAAACCTGCATGAATTGCCATTCAAAAGAGAGTACGAATAATTCATGCAAGCTTCATTGCCTTTTGACAGAACATCATCAAAGGCAAAGTCATAAGAGTTGCCGATGGAGATACGATCACCATAGACGAAGATAATACGCAAACAAGAAATACTAATACTTCCGGACCTCCCTGGCTGTACATTTTGATTACACCTGAGGTACTGTTCTCATTTATTTGTTTCATATTTTTCGTTTTATACAACCCCAATCTTGAATAATCGTTCAAGATTGGGGTAAAAAAAATTATTCCTTAATTACGGCATCAAGAATGATACTTTCTTTAATATTATAACCCCAACGGGCTTTATAAAGCTCATTCACTATCTTTATTTCAATTTGATAAGGTTATGAGTGATAAGGGCACCTCCGAATTCCTGCAATCTACCGCCTTCATCCAAACCTCCTAAATCTATCGGATAAAAGCCCAAATCTTTTGCAAAGGTTAGAACCTTTTTTTTCGACTCATCATCATCCCCTGAGACAAAGATGACACGTCTACCTTTATCCACATTAGGATCTGAAGCCAAAATTGCGGCCGGTAATGTATTAAATGCTTTCACAAGTGAAGCACCGGGAAATAAACTGGTATTAACCCTGCTAGATGTTTTTCCGCCAAAATCTTTAGGTTTAAAGTCTGGAAAAACAATGGCATTGCTCGTATCTATAACGGTACGTCCTTTCCAATCTATATCTTTTACAGCATCTGGTATCTGATCAAAATGAACGGCAATCAGTACAAGGTCTGCCTGAACTGCTTCAGTTGTGGTTCCTGCAGTTACTCCATCCCCTAAAGAGGAGGCCAAATCAGCCAATTCCACGGGTTTTTTCCTACTGCTGATCGTTACTTTATAACCTGCTTTTGCTGCATGTCTTGCAACAGCTTGCGCTATGTGTCCTGCCCCCACTATTCCAATGGCCTTAGTAGCTTCTTGAGGATTCACCTTGTTTGATATTCCATTCCATCTCTAAATTTTTTAGTTCTTAAAATATTGCTTGTCCAAAACCGGTATAATTTACCATGGAAACGATCCTTCCGGTGCAGAGAACAGTACTGAAGGGTCATTCTCTCCAAGAGCTGCACGTACAATATTGCGGGAAGCCTCTTCGACGGTTTCCGTTCCCTCAAAATTATTCATGGCAGTGGCAGCGAAACCGGGACTTGCGGCCTCTACACGGATGTTGGTAGATTCCAACTCAATGGATAAAGCTAACGTAATAGCGTTTACGGCTGTCTTGCCTGCACCGTAAACAACATTGAAGCCTCCACGGTACGGATATTCCGGGTCTGCATTAAGATTTAAAGATGCCATACCACTGGACAGATTAACGATGCGGGCAGAAGGAGCCTTGTGAAGCAATGGCAGGAAGGCCTGGGTAACAGCCAGTAGTCCGAAAACATTTGTTTCCCAAACGGCTCGCATCTCGTCAATATCTGCTACACTGGCTTTGCCAGACGCCAGTATTTCTTCCAATGACCTTTCTGATGAACCTGCATGCGAGATCCCGGCGTTATTGACCAATACGTCAAGTCTGCCAAATTCTGTATTTACCTGATTGGCTGCCTTCAAAATGGATTCCTTATTGGTTACATCAATGGCGATCGGATATGTATTTTCACCTATTTCCGATACAGCCTCTTTTGCATTTTCTAATTTGCGAGACCCGACCAGCACAATGAAACCATGGCCCGCCAGCTCTTTTGCTACCTGTTGGCCGAGACCTCGGTTAGCTCCTGTGATCAACGCTACTTTTTTTTCTGTTTTTTGCGCTGGAAATGCGCTTTCTAAATTTGACATTGTTCTAAAAATTTAAAATGTTACTATTATTTATATTTGAATGATTATTCAAGAATTGGGTAAAAAAAATCACTTTGTTATCATATCCAAAAAATTATCAATGATTTTAGCTATGCGGTTTTTATCCTTATAAAGTATAAAATTTTGTCCTAAGCCAGGCAAGGTGGCTACGATAAGTTGTGCCAATAAAAAACTGTCTTGCTTGTTAGCGACTACTCGCGCTTTTTGCGCGTTGATGACCATTTGTTCAAAAATATCGAACAATTTATCCATACTGTTCTTCAACACCTGATGCGTTTTATCATCTGTAGTCGCAAGTTCGAAGCAGCTTTTCACCGAAAGGCAGGAGTCTTGGTTTACTACAGAATTGGTAACGACCTCCATATAAAATTCACGAAGTAATTCCAAAGGATTTTTCTGCGCTTCTTTCTGTTTCAAATCATATGTATAAATTGGATTCAGATAATCCTTAAGGCAAGCCAAAAATAAATCATGTTTGTTTCCAAAAGTATTATAGATACTTCCGGGATTGAGTCCGGTTGCTTCTACCAAATCTTTCATCGAAGTTGCATGATATCCTTTCTTCCAGAACACCTGTAGCGCTTTGGAAATTATTTTTTGCTCGTTAAATTCTATCACTCTTGGCATAATGATACAAAGGTAGGAATTATTTTTGAATGAACGTTCAAAAATAAATTCTTTTTTGCGCCTTTTTTTTGTATCTATATATCTACTACAGGATATCGGATTTGAAAAAAGATGAGCCCATGAAACCGGAGTATATTTAACCTTATATAACCTATCGGGACTTATTCTGGCTAAAGCCCTTCAGTGAAAATTCAACAGCTCTATCTAATACCTCTGCCTTTTCATTTGCAGTAAGTGTTTTGCTATACATGCTGGCAATTGAAAGAATCACAAGTTGAGGATTATCCCGATAAATGTAATGTCCCGTTCCTGCAGCACGAATTCCTGTACGGTTGGGCGCCTCACTAACAAAGTCGGCGTGGCAGCGCTTCCAGTCTGCAACTTCTGTACTATCATCGGAAAGCTTGTCGCTTACCAGATCAATGATTGGAAAACTTGTAGGAAAAGCAATGCTCCTGATAGAACGCCCCCACCCCATCCAGTAATCTCATTTAATCCGGTAGTATTTGCCGTTTCCGGACGTCAGGCAGACTTACAGCTTAAAGTTTCAGCACCTGGTCCGGAAGGGCCTTTGTTCTGGCGATCGTGGGCAGAAGTATAATCTCCAGGATACTTCTTGATCAAATAGGATCCATAGCCTGAACAGGCCATGGATCTTGATATTACAATTATTGTTGATCTGTTTAATTAGAATGTTAGCTTGGTCAGCCAATCCGCGGTTTCGGGATCACGATGATCAAAGAAAACACTTTTACCGGTGTCCAGCCTTGCTATAGCATCGATGTCTTCCGAGGTCAGTTCAAAATCCCAGATATTGAGATTTTCGACCATTCTTTCTTCACGCACCGATTTCGGGATCACACCGATACCTTGCTGGACAAGCCAGCGCAGGGTAACCTGTGCGACAGATTTTCCATATTTACTGCCGATACCGGTAAGCACCTGATTACTGAAAATCTCATTTTTCCCTTCTGCGAATGATGCCCAGGATTGTGTGAAGATATTATGCTTCTTTAATAATTCGTGCTCGGCGGCTCTCTGGTAAAAAGGATTGATCTCTATCTGGTTTACCGCCGGAACAATCTCGTTGTGTGCGACCAGGTCGACTACCCTGTCCGGGAAAAAGTTACTTACGCCGATAGCGCGTATCTTGCCTTCTTTGTACAGTTCTTCCATGGCATGCCACGAACCGTAATAATCTCCCATAGCCTGATGTATGAGATATAGATCAAGATACTCCAGTCCTAATTCTTTCAGCGACTTTTCGAAAGCTATTTTCGTCTTTTCATAACCGGCATCCTGCACCCAAAGTTTCGTAGTGATGAATAGTTCTTCCCTGGCTACACCACTTTTTCTGATGCCGCTACCCACCGCGGATTCGTTAAGATATAGGGAAGCGGTGTCGATCAAACGGTAGCCTGATCTGATAGCTGTCAGCACGGTTTGTTCACATTCTTTCAGATCTGGTATCTGAAAGACGCCCAAGCCTAAGAGTGGCATTTCGATGCCATTGTTTAATTTGATTTTCTGCATGTTATTAATTATTATGAGTTTTTATTTTGGAGAAAATGGTCTAATAAGTTTTCCTATACAATCGCGCCACCATGTGTACCGAAGATTGATTTTTATCGCATATACACCTTTATATTAAACCTATCGTTCCACAATAAGATAAAAAAATTATTGGTTGATCGACCCGATCAAAATTTCTGTTGTTTGTTTAGTGAGTTCGGCATCCGCAAATAATATGTGCGTGTTATAGATCGATACAAGGCCCGATATTAAAAAGTGTGCCAATGCGCGCGGCTCTTTATCTGATAAAAGGGAGCCGTCTTCTTTTGCTTGCGTCAGCAATTTCTCGAAAAGGTCAACCGCTTTCAGGGTTTGCTTTTTCAACATTTCGCTCACCTCCTGATCCGTTGTTGCCAGCTCAAATACCGAGTTGGTGAACAGGCAGTTGGTGTCCCGCAAAGCAGATTCCATGACAGAATAAATAACGTTACGGATCGCCTCTAACGGCTTTTCACTTTTCTTCGCTGCCTGGCTGTATTGTTTATCCTTGTTTTGGATATAGTTCGTAAGGGATTTTAAAAACAGGTCGTGTTTGTTACCATAAGCCAAGTATAAACTACTCCGGTTGATTTGCATTGTATCCACCAGATCGTTCATAGTCGTTGCATTATAACCTTTCTTCCAGAAAAGGTCTCTAGCTGTTACCAGCTTTTCATCGTAATCGAATTCCTTGTTCCTTGGCATATGACAAAAGTATATATTAAACCGATCGTTTCAAAATAATTTCATAAAAAGATGTCTTGACCAAGATCATTTGCACCCCACAGACAATTGTGGTTGTTCCTATCTCGCTGTTTTTGATGTATTTGTTCGAAATTGCGAGGGTGTTAATCCGCTATGTTTTTTGAAAAATTTACTGAAAAAAAACTGGTTACTGAAGTTTAACTCGGTTGCCACGTTTCCAACGGTCAACGATGAAGTATCCAGCAATATTTTTGCCTCTGCGATAACCATCTCGTTTACCAGCTGACCAACCGACTTGCCAGTCTCTTCTTTAACAACTTTTGTTAAGTGCTTTGGGGTTATAAAGATTTTCTCTGCATAAAACTGTACACTTCTTTCTACCTTAAAATGTACTGCCAACAACTTCAAAAAGCTGTTTAGTAAATCCATTCTACGTGTTGACGTTGCACCGTTGTCCGGCCGATGGCGTTTAATGATGGCAGCCAGCTCTAACATAAAAAGATTGAAGCTATGGAACATAAGATCAAATTGGAAGGCATGTTCCTGATTGGCATGGTTAGTTTTAAGCATCAACATCAAGTCGTGTAAAACGCCAGCTTCTTTAGCGCTTAACTGAAAGTGCGGATTGGTATTGGAAGATAGATATTCAAATACATTGATATCCTTTTTATGGATCAAAGACTCTGCATAAAATGTTTTTGTAAATCCTGTACCAATTATGAGGCCGTCGATGCCGGTGTGATATTCGTGAATAATCCCAGGGGCAATGACGAACAGGTCATTCGGTTCAAGTTTGTAATCCAGTAAGTTGTATTTCAAACAAGTAGTGCCAGCCAGAACAAGCAAGAAAGTAAAGTGATCGCCCTTCACCGGCCTTTCATAGCTCGGCTGCCCGATAATCTCATTCGTACGCGTAACATGGAATTGATCTCCCAAAAATTCCTGTCCCGAAGCCGAATTGATTTCGCCGATCGAGACTATTCGCGTTGGGACATGGGTATCTTTCATTATGTAAAATTAAGACATTTTGTATATAAAACGCAAAAAGGATATATAAAAGCGCTGTTTGTACATGTCATCTATTTTGATAAATGTAAAGATTTGTAAAGTCAAAATTCTATTAGAAAAAATTAAACTAAATGACTAAGAGCAAATCATTTACATCGTCAAAAAAAAAGAATAGTCAGCAGATCTATAGCCATATTATTTTAGGTGCCGGATCGGCGGGCGCCGTCTTAGCTAACAGACTGAGCGAAGAAAGTTCATTTAACATTTTACTGTTAGAGGCAGGCTCCATCTATGACGAATTTTCTTATCCCGAATCGGTAGCCAATAGCCAGATACTCGGAGCTGGTGGTGATACCCGGTACGATTGGGCTTACACAGCCAATAGTCAGAAGGGCAGTGATAAAATTGGTGTACCGCGTGGTAAAATCCTGGGAGGCAGCTCCGCGGTAAACGGGGCCGTAGCGGTCAGGGGTATTCCCAACGATTTTAACCGCTGGGCAGATATGGGTATAGACCATTGGTCGTGGGAGGAGGTGCTACCCTATTTTAAGAAACTGGAAAAATCCAATCTTGAGGATAGCCAATGGCATGGGCATTCGGGTTACTTCCCAATCAATCAACTACACAAGTCCGATCTGTCTCCCATGCAGCAGGCCTTTATCGAGGCGGCCAAAGCGAACAACTATCCTGAAGTCGGCGATTTTAACGGCGAAAAACAATACGGCATAGGCCCCTACCCGGTAAATATTATCAATGGTATCCGGATGAACACAGGGATGACCTACCTGGATATTTCCGTGAGAGAACGGAGTAACCTAAGCATTGAAGGTGATGTGCTGGTGGACAGGGTATTGTTCGGAAATAACAAGGCTGTTGCTATACAACTTGCGGATGGACGCGTATTTCATGGCGGCGAGATCATCGTATCCGGTGGCACCTACGGCTCAGCAGGAATACTGATGCGTTCGGGCATTGGTCCCGCTTCCGTCCTGAAAGATTTAGACATATCCGTTGTCGCCGATCTCCCTGTGGGGAAGCAGATTCTAGATCACCCCTTTTACTTCAACACCTACGCAGCAGATCCGAAGACGATTGGCCGTCTCTCTCCGGTTACGGGTGTCAATCTATGGACGAGAAGCTCTTATGCATCAAAGGATGAGCTCGATATCCATATCACAGCAGGTCATTTATTTAATCCCGCTACGAGCCCCACGAAAGCAGGTTATGTCTTCGGCGTGGCCTTGACCAATCCCAAATCGAGGGGTACTATTAAGATAGCCAGCAACAACCCGGAAGATGCACCGATCATAGACCTGAATTTCCTAGCGGAAGAAGAAGACCGTAAAAGGCTCATTGAAGGAATCAGGCTTGCGCAAAAGATCGGTCAAACAGAACCACTGAAAAATCTTTCAGTCGGCGAACTGAATCCCGGCCCTGAAGCATATAATGATGACCTTATTTTGGCATCGATAAAAGCAACGCTCCAAACGTATAATCACCCCATGGGCTCGGCACCTATGGGGCCTTTAGGGAGTGCTAATGCTGTTGTGGATTTTTTCGGAAAAGTTCATGGTATCGAAGGCCTACGGGTGGTGGATGCCTCCATTTTACCAGATTTTATATCTACGGGCCCCAATGTAACGGTGATCATGATGGCTGAGAAAATTGCCGATGAGATGAAAGAAACAGGAGCGCATGCAAAGGCGGTGTCAAAAAACAAGTATTAACAGTGATGGAAAATTCAACAAAAGAAATGGTATCTACCAAAGAGAAACAGGTAAAACTGAACTGGATTAACGGAGAATGGCTGGATAGTAAAATTTATAGAAACAGCGTTAATCCGGCGACCGGAGAAATAATCGGTCGCTATGCCGATGCCAACCAATCGATTGCCGCGCAAGGTATCCGAGCCGCGAAATCTGCCTTCGAAAACAGCGAATGGAAAGAAAACCGCCATCTGCGATCCAGAGTTTTAAACGAGCTTGCCAATGCCTTTGAAACCCATGCCGGGCGTTTAATTGAGATGCTCTCCCTTGAAAATGGAAAAATAGCGAAGGAAGCTACCATGGAGATTTCGGGTGTTCCATCGAAATTACGGTACTATGCCGCATTGGTTCTAACCCATAGCGGACGGGCACTGGAGTCACGTCCGGGTGCCTTCAGTATGGTTCTGGAAGAACCGATGGGCGTGGCCGGAATCATAGCACCCTGGAATTCACCGGTGATTCTGATGATCCGGTCCTTGGCACCGGCATTGGCCGCGGGCTGCACAGCGATTATTAAGATGCCCGGGCAGACAGCCCAGATCAACGCGCTGATATGCGAAGTTTTCGCATCGGTAATGAGTTTACCCAAAGGAGTCATCAACCAGTTTACAGAGAGTGGACATGAAGGAGCAGCATTGATCATCAGTTCTCCGGATGTTCTTACCATTAGCTATACAGGCAGTACTGCAACCGCAAAGATTATGATGGCAAACGGTGCAGCGCACCTCAAACGTTTTGGTTTTGAACTGGGAGGCAAAACACCGATGATTGTTTTCGATGATGCCAATCTGGATAAGGCATTGCCCATCTTGGAAAAGGCCATTACCATTTTCGCAGGACAGTTCTGCATGACCGGTAGCAGAATTTTGGTTCAGAGAAATATTGCAGAACGATTTGTAGCAGATTTTACCGAAAGACTTCTGCGTGTTAAAGTAGGTTCGGCTGCTGATCCCGAAAGTGATATGGGACCATTGATTGATGAAGGCAACTTAATGCGTGTGGATCGTCTCGTGGAACAGGCGATTAATGACGGTGCCGAAGTGCTGCTTCGTGGCGGTAAAGTGTTAGACAGAGGCTTGGCAGCAGGCTCATTTTATCGTCCGGTTTTATTACGTGTAACCGACAATAAAATGGCTATTGTACAGGAAGAAACGTTCGGCCCGGTAGCCACTGTACAGATTTTTGATACGGCCGAAGAGGCAATTAAGTTAGCAAACGATAATCCATATGGTTTGGCGGCATCGGTCTGGAGCAGCCATGTGGATCTGCCTTTAAGGGTAAGCCGAAAACTGGATGCGGGCACGGTGTGGATAAACGATTGGGCAAAGATTAACGATGAGATAGAGGAAGGCGGCTTTAAAATGAGTGGTCTGGGACGTTTAAATGGCCTGGCGGCGATGCATGAATTTATTCAGTTCAAACACATCTATCATGATGCAGGCATCTGATTTACCGGTAATCACGATAATAGAGCTAACGCCCAAAGCTTCTTACAGAGAGGAATCACTTGAGGCCATTCAGACAATCAGCCTGGCCGCTTCAGATTTCCATGGGTATCAATCCGCGGACATTTTTGAAAAGGTGACGGCTGACGGGTCCATTGTATTTGCCATTATTCTACGATTTGACACCTACGCCAATCTGACCTTGTGGAATGACTCAGCGCAAAAAGCGCGGCAGATCGCTTTAAGTAAAAACTTATTCGAAGAGGTAACACCGGAGACTAAACTCACCGGTCTGGAATTCTGGTTTGAAAATAGACAACAAGAGGGAGTAGTGCAACCCCCTAAATGGAAAATGCTGATTATCACCGTCTGCATCATATTTACACTTTTACATACGTTTATGCCCTTTATTAGACAATTATTGAGGCCAATTGGAATGCCTCACATGATAAATACCTTGATAGGAATTATCATGATGGTTACGCTCATGACTCATTTAGTGATGCCTTTTATTACCAGGATCTTCAGTAAATGGTTATTCAAATCCAAAGGATAAACACGGCAATTTCTTAAACATTAATATTATACATTCAATTATTATGAAGCATTCACAAATCGAAGAAAAACAGGGGAAACAGGGAGATTTTTTTCACACGAAGCATGGTTTTGAAAAGGCAGATTGGCATCAGCATGCACCCTCACCTCAACAGTTCCAGCCAGCGTATCTGAGCAGTCCGGAATTTATCAAAAATGGCTATCACTGTGAAGAGCTAAGAGACGGCTTTTATTGGGTAACCAGTGGTGGTTATGACGCTGCTTTTCTGGTAACGGATAAAGGTGTCATTGCAATAGACGCACCTCCCATTCTTGGCGAAAATATGCTTGCCGCTATAGAAGCTGCTACGAACAAACCTATCGTAAAGGTGATTTACAGCCATTGGCACTCCGATCATATTGGCGCGGCAGCCATGTACGGCCCTAATGTTGAAATCATAGCCCATGAAATCACCAAAGAATTGCTTACGCGCTTTCCTGATCCCCTACGTCCTGTTCCAAACACAACATTTAGCGACAGCTACCTAGTTGAACTTGGCGGTGAAAAACTCGAGCTTAGCTATAAAGGTGCTAACCACTGCCCCGGTAACATCTTTATTTATGCACCGAAACAAAAGGCGCTTATCAAGATTGACATTGTAAGTCCGGGTTCTTGTACCTTTATGCATTGCGATGCCTCGGAAAACATCAGCGGATGGATTGATGCCCACAAGCAGATATTGGAATTTGATTTTGATTTTTTGGTGGGCGGACATATCACACGCTGGGGCACCCGTGAAGATGTGCAGACCTCGCTGGAATATTTCGAGGATATGCTCAGTTTTGCGCAGGAGGCGCTGAAGGAATTTTGTACCCCGGTCGGAGCAGCTGTTTTCTTTTCAACCGCTCCCGCAGATCAATATTCCGTGAGTACGGAAAACTGGATTAACTCCATGGTCAATTATGTTACAGACAAAGTGCTGTCAAAGATTACCTCGAATGGCCAAAAGTGGGAGGAGCGTCTTGCAGGTGTAACCACTAATACCAAATATCACGCATACACCATTGTAGAATCTACAAGAACGGAAAGAAGCCACTGGGGCTATCAGAAACGGGGTACAGGTGGGACTAACTATTTTGTTTAATTTCTCGCTAACTCATAGAAAACAAACAACGCCCACTATTCACAAGGCAGACACGTGTCCTGTCTTGTGATAATGGGAGAAACGCTGCTCCCAAATACTGAAGAGGAAAGACTATTAAATGGGGTTTTATTAAAACATAAACAGATCAAAAGATGAATCGCAAAATTGTAAGAATAGTACAGCCAAAAGCAAACCAAGGCTTTTTAGGCGAGGGCCATACGGCTATCCAAGTTGTCGAAGGTAATGACTTTCAGCAAACGGATCCCTTTATAGTAATGATGGATGATCAGCTCGATTTACCGGGACATGGTGTTGTTGGCGGACCACATCCTCACGCCGGATTTGAAATTGCCACACTCGTGCTGGAAGGAAGCCCCGAGAGTGATTTTCAAACAGGTAGCTTGGAATGGCTGACGACCGGAAGCGGCATCGTACATACAGAAGAAATTAAAACCAAAGTGAAATTAAGGATTTTACAATTGTGGCTGGTGCTGCCGAAAATAAAAAGGTGGACAGCCCCCAAATGGCAGAAACTTCCCTTCAAAAATGTGCCATCCAAAAAAATAGGTCGATCGGAAATCTACGTTTACAGTGGAAGCGCATTTGGTTTAACATCTCCCATTAGCTCCGAAACGCCTATTATGATTGTTCTTTTCAAATTATATAAAAATGACAAGGTTACGCAACAACTTCCAACAAACTTCAATGGTTTTATTTACATGCTTGAGGGAAGTATGGTAGCGGGTGGAGAAGCGACACCTATAGAGACGCAACAGGTTGCCTGGCTGGACAGATCTACAGAAGAAGGGGCTAGTAAGATTGATTTTATCGGTGGCGCCGAGGGTGGAAGCTTTGTGCTGTATGCCGGAGAACCACAAAGAGTACCCATTATCAGCTATGGGCCATTTGTCGTCGACAGGGAAGAAGAAATTAAGCCGCTCTTCCAGGATTTTAAAATGGGCAGAATACCCCATTTAAAAACCCTTCCAGAAAATCAGGTCGTTTACCATGGCTGAGCCAATACTTTACATAGCCAACGCCTTTGCGTCAAATCCATTTGTAAATGGTCGTCCGGTTGACCACCCTTTAAAGAGGATCATCCGGATATGCCATTTATTTACCGATCAAACCGATCGGTGTATCACCCCTTTCCATCAAGGATGAAGAATGATAGATCCGGTTGTTTTACCCTCTTCCAAATCTCGGTGCGCAACGGCAGCATCTTTCAGCGCATAAATAGTTGGCGCTATCGTACCTAATAATCCATCACGCCAGGCATCAAATAGTTCACGGGTAGCCAATTCCCTACTATGCATATCCGGCAGATACTGTTGCAGGGCAGGCCGCACCAGCCGAATTTGTCTTTTCGATAAATAGTTCATATCCAAATGCGGGTTACCTGAAGCCATACCAAAAAGAACCGCTGTTCCACCATTCTTTAACAGCCTGATGGATATGTTGAAAGTTGCTTTGCCAACACCATCAAATACCGCATCAATGCCTTGATTTCCAATCAGCTCCTTTATTTTAGCTTCCAAATCCTGTGTTTCCATCACAATCACATGATCGACCCCGTTATCGGACGCGATTGCTTTCTTTGCCTCCGTTCCTACCGTACCGATTACGGTGGCCCCAAGCGCTTTTGTCCATTTGCTCAACAATGAGCCAACACCTCCTGCGGCGGCATGCACGAGAATAATGTCTCCCGGTTTTACGGCATAGATTTGCCTGATCAGCATACGGGCAGTAAGTCCCTTGGCCAAGATCGATGCGGCTTGGTCATAGGAGATATCGTCGGGCAACTTGACCAGGTCTTCCGCCCTCACCAGCCTTTGTTCAGCATAAGAACCTAGTGCGTTATAATAAGCAACCCGATCGCCTTCCTTAAAAGCCGTAACCTCGCTACCAACATTTTCCACTATTCCTGCGGCTTCCCCGCCGATCGTCGCCGGAAAAGACATGATCGGAAAAGTCCCATTTCTGTACATCACATCCACAAAATTGATAGCAATTGCTTTCTGACTGACCAAGATCTCATGCGTTCCAGGTTCTTGTACCTCTTGGGTGGAATATTGTAAAACTGCGGGAGGGCCCTGTGATTCGATACGGACTACACCGCTTTTATATATTTTCTTCATATTTTAAGGCTGACTGCTCAGCGTTAGTTTATTCAAAGTTGAGACTTTATAAGTGGCATGAAAATGACATATGCAGTAAATTATCCTTGACATATGTCAAGAATATCTTGGTTCGCGATTAGCATCCCGCCTGTTAATTCCTTATTTTTGATTGCTCTTAAATAATCATCTGCATATATGAGTTTACACGAACCATCATTTGAAGTGCTTTTTTCGTATATTGAATCGAGATCGTCTCTATTACTCGATGATAATGATCGAGCGCTTATAAAACAGGCATTTAAACAAAAACACCTAAGAAAACGACAATATCTTTTACAGGAAGGTGATATTTGCAAGTACATGGCATTTGTAGTTAAAGGCGCAGGTAGGATGTATACAATTAATAAAAATGGGCAGGAGCATACTATTCGTTTTGCTATAGAATCCTGGTGGCTTGGAGATGAAGAGAGCTTTAGGCTGGGAACACCGTTAATCTATACTATTGAGATGACCGAAGACGCTGAAGTGCTGTTGATAACAAAAGACGATCTTGACCAACTCTACGATCAAGTTCTTGCTATTACACATATGACTCGCAAAATCGATCAAAAGCGTGCTATCGCCACACAAAAGCGTCTGCAGGACGCCATCAGCTTGGAAGCTGAACAGCGCTATCTACGTCTTGAAGAAACTTATCCCCAAATAGTACGTCGGTTCCCGCAGGCAATGGTTGCCTCTTATCTGGGGATATCAGCCGAAACACTTAGTCGGGTTAGAAAAAAGCTATTGCAGAAATAAGCTACGCTCGATCTTTTCTGGTAAGATGACTTTAAATGACCGATTAAGCAAATCCCTATTAGAACTGACTGCGGCCTGCACATATTTAAGGAACTTTTAAATGGAAAGTGGAAACTGATGCTTATCTATTATATTTCAGAGCAGATAAAAAGACCAGGAGCATTGCAGAAGAAAATAGCGGTGGACAGGCGAGTAATGAACAAGCAATTGGATGAATTGGTAAAACATGGATTTGTAGATAAATTTTCTTTCGACACTAAAATTCCTAAAGTTGAATATCAGCTAACACCTCTGGGGTTTAGTCTGTTGCCGATAATAAAAGATTTGGAGCAATGGGGCGAAAACAATAGAGCGGTTTTAGAGGCAGCGCTTAGTGAAAAACCATGATAAAATCATCAAAAGACGGCATAATTTAAGTACATCAGCGAGATATATTGACGATGAATTTTTGATAATTTGGATCAGCATTGCCGAAACGCTTCAGACGGAACCTCAATTGGTTGCGCTGGCTTGGCTAAAAACAAAAAACGTTATCCCGGTACTAGGCGTAAGAACATTTGGATAAAATAGAAAAACCACAAAATGTGGTGTTGTAATGTTCCTATTAATAAAAATGCCACGATGTAATACATCGCGGCATTTTTATTAAGGCTTTTCAGAAACCTTTTGTGACATATCATTCTTGATCTTTTCACGATGCTGTAAGCCCCAATTTGATAATGCGCCAACAACTTCCTCAAGAGTCTCACTATACGGGAGTAATTCATAGGTAATAGATACTGGGTAGCCAACGGAAACCTTTTTGATAATAAATCCGTTTAGTTCCAGTTCTTTCAGCTCACTCGAAAGAACTCTGGCCGAAATCCCCTTCACCATTCGCTGAAGCTCTGTAAAACGGTTATTGCCCCTTGCCATCGCAATGATTATCATGAGTTTCCATTTTCCTCCAATGGCATACATGGCATCACTTACAGAGGCCAACAATTTGTGACAATCATCAGAAAATTCTTTACTATCCTGAACAGGTTCCATCTTCTCTTTCATATGAACTACTATAAAATTACTTACTAACCTTTAGGTAACAACTAATAAATTATTAGCAAATATAGGCTAATTTTGTCAAACAAACAGGATTTAAATAATAAAATCAATTTGCGAAGAAATTGAGCCTGTGATATTTAAAAATAATTTTTAAACAATAAAACAAACAGATTTATGTCAGCAGAAAATTTGAAAACCAGACAAGAACTAAGAGATTTAATAGATGCTTATGCCTATTTGGGTGATGAAAAGAACATAGATGAGCAGATGAAACTATTTACTCCCGATGCCACCTATAAAGTCTTTATGAACGGAATCGAAGTGGCCAATACAACCGGAACAGAAACACTGAAAATGGAATTTAGCGTACATGCAGCGGAGGTTAAAACCTATTTCACTTTAAATGGACAGCATACGGTAAAAATAGATGGGAATGATGCCATAGGAATTTCTTTTTCACAGCTTAAAATGATCAGGGAAAAGGAAGGTAAAGATACTGTCACTGATTACAGCGTAAAGTATGAGGACATATATATCCACCAGAACGGAAAATGGTTAATCAAGGAACGTATAGGTCATTTTCTGATTATTGAAACAAGAACGCTGAACAACTGATATTTAAAATCAAGCTAAAATGAAAACAAATAAAACCATCACTACTTCGCTAACTGTACTCGTTGGAATAATGGTTATTGCAAGTGGGTTAATGAAGGCTATTCATTTACCGTGGTCTGTCGCTGGACTAGTTAAATTCAACCTTCCAAATTCTGCTACAGCACTTGGTTTAATGGAAATGTCATTTGCGATTCTTTTTCTAATTCCGAAAACGATGCGCCTAGGCTTTATCTTGCTCAGCTGTTACTTTACAGGTGCAATGGCAACAGAATTATCCCACGATGGTTCAATGCTTAATCCTGGAATTCCTTTGGCCTTGATTTGGGTTACAGCATTTTTAAAAGATCGATCCATATTTTTGGGAGCTTTTGGGCATTGAAAATGATTTCGAGCAGGTAGTTGCTTAAAAGATTGAATTTAAAATTGCTATCAGCTTTTGATTCGTTATCTATTTTAGTGTAGATAGTGATATTTTACGGCTATACTCAAAAGGAAACAAAATGGTATTTGTTGTACTAAGGTCAACTTACTATTTTATTTTTACCACAATCTTTCCTTTTGCTCTTCCACTTGCCACGTGATTTAGAGCCTCATTGGTCTGCGGAAATGGATAAACCTTATCTACAACGATTTTAATTGTTCCATCTTCAATGAGCTTGGTGATCTCTCCAAGCTGTTTTCCACTTGATTTCATGAACAAGAACTCATAATCGATACCTCGCCTTTTTGCTTTTTTCCTAACACCAAAACTAAGAAGTGATAATGCTGTCCGAATGAGCCATGAAGCGCCAATTTCCTGTGCAAATGCTGGTGTAGGTGGACCTGAAATAGAAATTACCTTACCTCCTGTTTTTACCACATTTAGGGATTTCTTCAAAGTTTTGGTATCCTGACTGTTTAATACCAAATCATAGTCCTTCAAAACTGTTTCAAAATCCTGCGTTTTATAATCAATTAAAACATCAGCACCTAATTCCTTAAGCATTGGAAAACTTGCTTTTCCTGCTGTAGTGGCAACGGTTGCACCTAAATATTTGGCTAACTGAATGGCAACGATACCAACTCCTCCGGAGCCAGCCTGTATAAAAACTTTTTGTCCTTTTTTTAATTTCCCTATTTCTACCAAAGCTTGCCAAGCGGTCAGAGCCACGAGGGGAACACCTGCTGCCTCGTCCATGGAAAGGTTTTTGGGTTTTAAGGCCAAATCATTTTCTTCAACTGCTAAGTATTCAGCGAAGGTACCGATATGAAGATCGGAAGGACGCGCATACACTTCATCTCCAATTTTAAACTTTGTAACCCCTGAACCTGTTTCAATAACAATACCGGCCAGATCATGCCCAAGAATAAATGGTGTTTTATACGGTAAAATCATTTTGAATTCACCGGACAGAATTTTAATATCCAGCTGATTGAGGCCCGCCGCATAGATTTCAACCATGACCTCATTTTCGCGGAGTATAGGTTTACTAATTTCACGCAATGTTAGCTCCTCTTTCTTACCATAGTTTTGAACTACAAATGCTTTCATAAATTTTATTTTATTGGATAGATTGATAATGCTCTTTCTTATTAACCAGTTGATAGGCTTTATCTGGTGCAATCCGGTTAAGGAAAAACAATGATTTTGAATCACCTACACGAATTGTCAATGTATCTTTTTCGAGTCCTTTAATAAGTTCCTTGACAAATAGGCTACTGGACATCTTTTTATCTTTTCTTTCTGCAACCATATCGGTATCGACCAATGGTGGAAGTAATTCGAAGACCTTCACAGGGCTATTTATAAATTCTAAATGTGATCTTAGAGACTTGGTGTAAAAAGATAATGCCGCTTTTGTGGCAGAGTAAGTAGCTTCCAAAACAGAAGGAACAATACTTAGGATAGAAGTTGTATTGATAATCGCAGCTTCATTTCGGGACTTAAGCATATCCATAAAAAGATTATTTAATCGTATGACTCCAAAATAATTAACTTCCATTTCATAAATAGCTCCCTGTAAATGTTTATCGCTCGAGATACCCAAATTCAACGGCGCTGCCCCTACACCCGCATTATTATACAAAATATCAATGCCACCTATATGTTCTACTTTTTCAAATAACGCAATCGCGTCTTGCGGGTTTGCTGCATCCGATTGGATGATTGTTAACTCGGGATATGCTTTTTTTACTTCCTCTAGCTTGAGTAAATTACGTCCGGTAATAATAACCTTATTTCCGAGAGCCAAAAACTGCTTTGCTGCTTCCAATCCTATTCCAGAAGTACCACCAGTAATCAGTATGGTCTTGTTTTTTAAATCCATCACTTTACAATTTAAAAATGAAATATACCGATCATCTCCATTTTAAAATTGAAAGTGATCGGTCATATTAATTCTTGTGCATGCGCTAATTTAGACATAGCTTCACCGATTGCGTTTGCATAGATCTTGGTATCTCCTACCGGAATGTCAAATAGGTTCGTTTCTAATCCAATCAATAGCTCATCTGCTACTTCACTTGGCTCAATTCCAGCTGCCCCACCAATTTCTGCAGAAAATTCTGTATTGACCAATGGAGGATAAACTTCATATATCTGGAGATTTTTCTGTTCTTCATAAGTTTGTCTTAAAGCCGTTGTATAGCTATGCAATGCTGCTTTAGTTGCTCCATAAGTTGGTAAGAATTTATGACTTCCATATACTGCTATGGAGGATACATTCACCACAGCAGATTCTTCTTTTTCCAATAAGTGTGGAATCATTAATTCTGTAAAATGGATAATTGCAAAATAATTGGTATTCATTTCGATCAATGCTTTTTCGTGTGCATTAGTTGTTTCACTCAGCAGATATCCAAAAGCTGCTCCGGCATTGTTGATAATAATATTAACATCCGCATGATTCGTTTTCAAGTCTTCTGCTATACGAATTCTATCTGCTTCAACAGATAAATCACCTTGAATTGCTACTGCATCTTTCAACTCCGTTAAAGCTTTTTGAAGGCGCTCCTCATTACGCCCGTTAATGATGATTTTGTTGCCTGCAGCATTTAATTTTTTAGCAATCGCTAAACCTATTCCGGCACTTCCGCCACTTATGAATACGGTATTTCCTGTTGTTTTCATTTGCTTGAATGATTTAATGATGTTTTATTTATGTAATAAGCTATTTGAATTGATTTTTAAAATTTTAAAAAATATACTTTTTAGTATATTTTAGGTTAAAAAAAATTACAGTGTATACTGCTCTAATTCTTTCTTAAGGTCTTTTATAAGTTCGATCATTAATTTTTTAGAATCAATTGTTCTGCTAATGACAATTCCTCCTTCCACTGCTGACAATATTTTAAAAGCAAAAACATCAGCATTGAGTTCTTTTGAAAACTCACCATTAGCAATACCATCCTTTAAAATAGTTGAAAGCCCCCGCAAGCCGGTTTCCAGAACTGTTGCAACTTTCTTTTTTATAGAAGGAAAATGATCATCTGCTTCAACAGCAGTATTAAAAATTGGGCAACCGCCGGAAATAAAGGTATCGATTGGGTTTTTGTGAAAATCAAGATACAAAAAGATCTTTTCTTTTGAGGTTTTACCCTGGGAAACAATAACAGCCAGCTTTTGTGACATTTTTTTTAATGAAAAGTCCACAACCTGTTCGGACAGATCTTCTTTTCCGTTAAAATGTCCGTAAATACAACCTTTTGTTAATTTGGTCGCTTCCAAAACCTCATCTATGCTTACGCCAGAAATTCCCTTCTCATTATAAAGCGGGCTTGCTGTTTCCAGGATAAATAACTTCGTTTTTTCTGCTTTTGTTAACATTGTCTTTTAATTTACTCTACAAATATACTAAAAAGTATATTTTAAAAACAAGAGAAATATACTTTTTAGTATATTTAAACTAAAAAATGATATACAGGTAACATACACCCTAACCTAGTATTATAGGTTCCAAGTATTCAAAAAATCAGGTTTACCACTACATACTTTCTAACGTAAAGTTCTGTGTATAGTCTTAACTGTTCATCCGTAGGTTCTCTTTTCAGAATGTCATTGAAAATCCCAATCCACATGCTCGTCCATTATAAAAAGGCATCACAATTCCATTTGTGTTATCTTTTTCTTTGAAAATTGCTTTCTTGATTAATGGATGAATCCAATAAGCAATCTTGGTACTTAAAATTCCAATTCCCGCACCTGTGACAACATCGGTAAGCCAATGCTTTTCGTTGTATATTCTAAAAAGACCGGTGCCAGCAGCGACCATATAACCGGTAATGCCATACCAAACAGATACATCTTTATATTCTTGATATAAAAATTCGGCACCCATAAAAGCCGTAGCTGTATGCCCCGAAGGAAACGAGGTTGAGGATGAGCCGTCTGGTCTGGTAACTTTTGTAGTCTTTTTTAGGATGCTTACAGAGCCACCCATAATGATATATGCCGTTCCCAAAACAATGGTTCTATCTTTAAAATTATTTTTTCCTTGTATGCCGACCGCATTTAAGGCATATACAGATAAAAACGGACTGTACTGAGAAAAATCGTCGATGTTTAATTTCTTATCATCATACCCTCTAAAATCATTTTTTGCACTGGTATTAATATCTTTTAAAGTAGGGCTTGTAAGACCAACAACTCCATATCCGATTAAAAGGGATGGAATTATGAGCGATTTGTATTTGAATTGAATATTTTCACTGTTTTTTGCTGAGTCAATTGAAGCGTTTTGTCCGTTAACCTCTAAAACGGATAAAAATAGAAAAAGCACAATTATTATTTTATTCATTTATTTATTCAATTACACACGAAAAATGTTGTTTCTATATACTTTATGGCATCACTTCAATTGCTCAAGAAAAATTGAGTAACCGGAATTTGATGAAGAGAATAAATCCGGTTTTTACCTCACGTAGAAAATTTTATTATTTAATCGTATAGCTTTTAGTTGCCACTTCTGCCAACCTGAAATATCCAAAGGCGTAATTGTTGTTATTGGTCTGATTGATAATATTACCGCGGACTGAACTTGGTATTGTAGGGAAAGGGTTGCCATCATTGCCAGTGGCCAATATTAATTTGAACATGTAATTGTAATAACTTTTCGAAATTCCGTACAGTTTAAAGTCTACCCGATCCCCAGCTTTTAACTTTTCATGCGAAAAGGATTCCTGGATTAAATTACCATTCGTGTGTTCATCGTCTTCAACTTCAAGCTCGGGGAACGGCGAGTGCGGCTGGGTAATACTGTTTAGATAAGAATTTGCCTGACTTGCATTATCCTTATAGTAAAATGTTACTTCAATTTCATCACCGACTTCACCTCCTTTGTCGTTCTGATCAATATTATCTTCAATTTTTGGAACAGGGGTAAATGTTTCTGTTGCAGTATAGATTTCGCCGTTTAATACAATTTTTAAGTTATAAGTCTGGCCGATAACAGGAAGGAAATTGTGACAAACATATTGCCCCGTTTCGGAAGTTTCAACAAAATTAAAGACGGTATTTGATGCATTTGTTACAGTAACTACTGCTCCCGAAACGCTCGGGAATTCGGGACTGTAATAACCTGTTGTTGTCGACAATACGATCTTTTGTTCATTGCCCGCTGTGTTTTTAACCCAATCTATAGACGCATCTATAACCAATCTTGGCGATGCCGTCTTAAGAGGCACATTAATAGCTTTCTCGCATCCTGTCACAAACAGTGTAACGGATAGAATTATAAATTTTTGTAGTAGTTTCATTTTTATCTTTTTATAAATAAGTGAGTTGCTTTTAAAATTTTACGTTGTAGGTTACACTAGGGATAATACCAAAAATGGATACTCTTCTCGTCTCACTTGTTCCTGTATCTTCATTCTGTCTGAAAGAGTACGATGCTGCATTGTTTCTGTTGTAAAGATTGTAGATACTGAAATTCCATTCACCCTGCCATCCTTTTTTCTTATCGGGTTTAGGCGTATAAGTTGCAGATACATCTATACGGTGGTACGCAGCTAAAGAATTCCCATTTCTTTCGCCGTAACTCGCAACGTTAACGCCCTGGTATTGGTATTTTCCATCAGGAAATGTTGCTGCTTTGCCGCTCTGGAAGGTTAAAATAGCCCCAAAAGACCATTTCGGACTTACAGCATAGGCGCCCGTGACAGATAAATTGTGTAATTTGTCATAATTTGCCCTGTACCATTCTCCGTTGTTTATACCCGGTTCATCTGCATTTCTGCCTGGTGTTCTTTGTTGTGCTTTAGAAAGCGTATATGATATCCAGCCAGTCAACTTTCCTGTATTTTTTTTCAACATCATTTCCAGACCATACGCTCTTCCTTCTCCGTTTAAAAGCACGCTTTCTACAGCATCGATTCCCAATAAATCTGCGCCGTCAATATAATCCGCCTTGTTTTTTACTTTTTTATAGAAAGTTTCAGTTTCCAAAGAATATTTACCGTCTTTAAAATTGTGAAAGTACCCCAGTGCTACCTGATCTAAAATTTCCGGTTTAAGGTATTGGTCAGAAGGCGCCCATATATCAAGCGGGCTTGCAGAAGCCGTGTTGGAAATTAGATGAACATATTGGCTCATTCTATTGTAGCTGGCCTTGATGGATTGGTCATTGTTAAGCGAATAAGCTATGGCAAGCCTTGGTTCCAGGTTGTCAAAACTGGCTATCTTTTTATTTTTCGAATAGTTTATTGTTCCTGTTGGGGTAGCCTCTTCATAAATATGAAGCTCCTTATTGTAAACAACCGGTTGATTATTAGCATAGGTGTATACTTCCTGCGCGCCTAATCTTTGAAAATTACTGTATCGAAGTCCATAATTGAGCGATAATTTGTCAGAAAGGTTTTGTTCAGCACTGATATAGGCGGCATTTTCAAAAGCATATTTTTTGGCCAACTGGTCTGGATTTACACCTGAACTTGCTCCAAACGCCCTGATTGTTCCGGGATTAAAGTTGTAGTAAATTGAATTTACGCCATAATTTAACGTCAGGTTATTTGAAACATAATGTTTAAAATCATATTTAAAATTGTAATTTTTAACCTCTGCTTTCCAGTCTAGACCAGCAGATTTTACTTTGATCTGGTAATCATAGTCACTATAAATGGCAGATGCATTAGAGAAGATCTTGTCTGAAAATATATGGTTCCATCTAAGGTTAAAAAGTTTGTTACCGTAGGTGTTTATAAAACTGTTATTAAAATTCAGGTTGTCATTACCAAAATATCCTGATAGAAAAACATTATTTTTCTCATTGAATTTGTAATTCAGCTTGGTGTTCAAATCGTAGAAATAGGCTGAATTTGGATCATTCGCCATTTTCAAAAAAAGATGTGCGTAAGAACCTCTTCCTGCAACCAAAAAAGAACTTTTATCTTTAACGATAGGACCTTCAACAAGCAATCGGCTTGAGACTAATCCGATACCCGCGTTAACATGATACTCCTTGTTGTTTCCTTCTTTTTGATAAATATCCAGTACTGATGATATACGTCCTCCGAAATTAGCTGGAATTCCTCCTTTGTAAAGTTTTAAATCTTTGATTACATCAGAATTAAAAACAGAAAAGAACCCGAATAAGTGCGAGGTATTATAAACAACGGCTTCATCAAGCAGTACTAGGTTTCCATCAACGGAACCTCCCCTAACATTAAATCCCGATGCACCTTCCTGAGCATTCGTAACCCCGGGGAGCTGTAAGATCGATTTTAACACATCTACTTCACCCAAAACGGCCGGCATCTTTTTTATCGTAGCAATAGACAGTCTATTGGTACTCATTTCAGGTTTTCGGATGTTGTCTCTTGTTGAATTGCTTTTAACTACAACTTCATCCAATCTTTTACTGTTTTCAGTCATCTCAAAGTTCCTTCTTGTGTTTTCGGTCAGCGTGATCGTTTCTTCTACATTGTCAAAACCTACGTGACTTATGATAATGGTGTAAGTCCCTTTTGGCACTGTGGTGGTATAAAATCCATAAGAATTGGTAGTAATGCCGACTTTCGCTTCTGGAATGTAAACAGTCACGCCAATCAATGTTTCGGTATTGGATTTATTAGATATTGTGCCGCTGAGGGTAACTTTTTCCTGCGAATATGCATGGCCTGCATAAGCAAAAAAGAGTACTAGCAAGAATAGGATTCTACTTTTCATTTATTAATATTTTGAGTTAAATGTTACAATTATTGGCTAAAGTATATTTTTGCTGAACCCGCATATTTTATATATACAAAATGCCTTACATAATATATTAAAGCAGCTTTTGCATATAGTAAAATAAAGTGCACACTAAGATTTCAGTGAAAGAAGCTGGGTTTTTAAAACAAAAAATTGCTAATTGAAATCACATCTGTTCAAAACGTTTTTCCTGACCAATGAAAAATGCTTTTTCGTGGATTTGAACCTAATTATTGATGCTCAATGAAAACAAGAGTACCCTTACACATCAAATATGTCAAGGTGGAGGTGTTCATCTGTAAATTTTGGGGAGTTAACAGGGTTTTCCAACCAATGTTGCCACTGCATTTGCATGTATCTTACTTCGTAACTAGAAAAGGAGTTCGAAAGCCGAACTCCTTTTCTAGTTACGAATCATAAGACAAGCATGACGCGATGAAAAATTAGTTATTGGATGCGGTGATGATATGATCAAAGATTATTTTAGTGCGTAATTAAGGTAACCGCCATCCGCAATGATCTCCGTTCCTGTAATGAAACTTGCGTCATCAGAAGCCAGGAACAAGACTGTTTTCGCGATTTCATTAGGATCACCAAGCCTTTGCAGCGCTGTAGCGCCAGCCAAAAATCCTTTTGCTTCAGCAGGTACTACCGTATCTAAGCCTGGCGTATCTATAGGTCCCGGACTAACAATATTGACGCGGATTTTTCTTCCAGCCAGTTCATTTGCTGCAATTTGGGCAATTTTATTCAATGCTCCTTTAGTTGCAGAATAAACAATGGCCCCCACGTTTGCCGCAGTGGCAGCAGTTGAAGATGTGAACAGTACTACCGCTCCATCAGCCAGATGAGGAAGTAATTTTTGCAACGTAAAGAAATGCCCCTTGACGTTGGTGTTAAATTGTGCATCAAAATTTGCTTCGGTTACTTTTTCTATTGGCTCAAATGTTCCAATTCCCGCATTCAGGAAGAGAACATCTAATTTGTTTCCACTTTCTGCAACTGCTTTTTCCAGAATCGCAATGCCATCGAGTTTTGAAGTGTCTGAAACCACCGTAAATAATTTCGGGTTGTTTATTTCAGCATTTGCTTTTTGTAAATTTTCGGTATTTCTGCCTGTAATCCAAACATTTGCCCCTGCAGTGATAAATGCTTTTGCTGTTGCCAGGCCTATACCTGTAGTTCCACCTGTAATAACGACGTTTTTATTTGTAAAGTCCATAATTAAATTTTAGCTATTTTTGTAGTCTGTTTTTTGAACTACAAACGTATAGAAAAGTAGTTTTAAAAACAAACTACTTTTAAATTTGACATAATGAAAACAATTGAAAGAAGATCAACATGCCCAATCAATTATTCGGTGGAAATTTTCGGCGATAAATGGATGCTGTTGCTCTTACGGGATTTAATGTTTAATGGGAAAAATTCCTTCCTGGAGTTTCGGGCATCGGACGAGAAAATATCTTCAGCTGTACTTACGGAAAAGCTCAATACACTATTAAATGAAGGGATTGTTTCTAAAGTAACCTCCCCGAAAAATGCTTCCAAATTCCTGTATCTGCTAACTGACAAGGGAATCGAACTGGTGCCGTTTATGGTGGAGATTCTTAACTGGGGCTCCAGGTACAACCCTGACGGCGGTCCCAAATCACTGCTTGAAGGAATTAAAAAGAATAAAAAGAAAGTAATTATTGAGCTTCAGGATAAATTAAGAAGCCAGCGACATTCTCATACAGAAAACCGAATCAACGCTTTTTAGTGAAGTCAATACGACTTGTCATCATTCAGTACGTCATTTTTAACTCTTAGAAAAGGTTAACCATATTTAAATCATATTTTGGTATATTATTCATGTGCTTTTGTATATTAAATATATATATATACTTAGCCGGTTGGTACATTTGCTCGAATCTAAAATAGGCTTATGAATAAAATCTTACTCAGAAAACTATGGATGCCAATTGGATGCTTCAGTTAATCATTTCAGAAAAATACCGATTTCAACGTCATTTGTTATTAATCGCATTTTGTATTGTTGTTTTGTATTACAGTCCACCGGACTATGTAGAGCCTTTCGAGACCTATAATCGAGTCGTTGTTTTTTTTCAGATTATCTTACTAGCCTACAGTAATATGTATTTTTTTGTGCCTAAATTTTTGTTTAGAAAAAAATACCTGAGCTATGGACTTTTTGTGCTTTCGAGCATGATTCTTTCGTTTTACATTCATGAAGTTTTTTCTTGGTGTTTCAAACCTAGTTTACTGCCTTACGAGGATGATAGTATTAACTTTTTCACCTTTTCGTTTATGATTATGATGCTTATTATTGCATCGGCAGCAGTTAAATTATTCCAGCAGTGGATATCCAATGCTCAACTCATTCATGATCTGGACTTGGCAAAAACTAATGCTGAGCTGGAACAGCTCAAGAATCAGATCAATCCGCATTTCCTTTTTAATATGCTCAACAACGCTAATGTTTTAATTGAAGATGATCCTAAAAAAGCTTCACAGGTTTTGATGAAACTAAGTGATCTACTTCGTTATCAGCTTTATGATAGCTCGAGAGATAAGGTTTTATTAACTTCAGAAATCCATTTTTTAGAAGATTTTTTAAACCTGGAAAAAGTTAGACGGGATAATTTTAATTTTTTAATATCCAAAGAAGGTGAGTTGAGCGGTGTGCAGGCCCCTCCCTTATTATTTATCTCATTTGTCGAAAATGCTGTAAAACACAATAATGACTCAGCGAAATTATCCTATGTAAATTTGTTTTTCGAAGTTCGCCATACTGAGCTTTATTTCAAATGCATAAACTCGAAACCCGCTGTAAAAGCAGTTAATAAATCTGGGGGATTAGGCCTGGCCAATATTAAAAGAAGATTAGAACTCCTGTTCCCTTCTTCACATGATTTGAAAATAGAAGACAATTCGGAAACGTACTGCGTTACCTTAATTTTAAAATTATAATGAACTGCATAATAGTAGATGATGAACCATTAGCAAGGAAAGCAATTCAAAAACTGGTTAATGAGACAGAAAATTTAGAATCTATAGCTTTATTTAACGGAGCAGATGCTACAAGAGAATTTCTGGCAAAAAATGCTGTTGATTTAGTATTTCTTGATATTCAAATGCCAGGAGTGAATGGAGTTGAATTTGCCAGAACTATTCCTAAAAAAACTTTAGTGGTGTTTACTACCGCTTTTCATGAATTTGCTTCCGAGAGTTATGAAGTCGACGCTATTGACTATTTGATCAAACCTGTAAAATTAGAGCGCTTTCAAAAAGCGGTTGAAAAAGCGCAGACGTATTGTAAATTATTCCATACTGATTATTCAAACAGCAACATAGAAAATATAACCGATGATTATATTTTTGTAAGGGCAGACCGCAGAATGTTCAAAGTGCATTTTAGTGATATACTTTATATCGAAGGGTTAAAAGATTATGTTATTATTTACTTAGAAAATCAAAAAGTGGTTACCCTAATGAATATTAAAACCATCCATGATTTGCTTCCGAAAAGTTTCTTTGTCAGAGTCAGCAAATCATACATCATCAATGTAAATAAAATAGATTCTGTAGATAACAATACAGTGTATATAGGAAAAAATGAAATACCGATTGGCAATATATACAGGGATTTCTTTTTTAATGAATTTGTAACCAAAAAGATTTTGAATAAGTAATAAAAAGGGTCCTTCCGATTTTAATGGGTCTCCTGGAAGTGCTCAACCCGTCCCCTATTTTTCAAACTCTACCTTAGAAATCCGCTTTCAAGCTAATCCACACGGGTGCATGATCGCTGCTCTTTTCCCACCCTTTGACATTTCGGTCAATACCAACCTCGATCAATCGTGGCGCAATCGTCGGGTTCAGCAAAATATGATCCAACCGAAGACCGGAATTGTGGCCATAGGCATTCCAGAGGTAGTCCCAAAAGTTTGAAAAAGAAAAAGCCAAATAGAAAGATCATCTTTCTCATGGAAGAAGGAATTTGGAAACGCTAATCTCAGAAGATTGGCGTTTTCTCTATAAACATGGTGAATTATTACTGTTAGCGAACGAAAAGTATATATCACTTGTAGGAAAGCAACAAATCACCTTTCACCATTAGCATTCATCAGTTCGGATTTTAACGCAACAAGATTTTTGATTCTTTGGGACCATTGTCTTTGAAGTAACCAGAGTTGAAATACAAACGCAATACCGATAAATACAAGAGATAATGTTCTAAAAACGGCCATATCCACTCCGTAAAAGAAAAAAAACAACATTCCAACCATGAAGATTATTCTGGAGCATAAGGAACCCCATTTGAACCGCTTGAGTTTCTCTAGATATACTGCTATTGAAGTGATTATATTGTCGCCGTGTACAAGATTTTTTGCAGCCAAATATCCTGTGAAATTAAAAGCAATTGCTTGCAGTATGCAGATTATAAATATCATATTAATGGCCAAAGGTCGCTTTTCACCGTCAAACATACTGTAGTATACACATAGGACAATTAGCCATGCGCTAATTTCCAGTAACAGCTGCTTTCTGATCCCTTTAAGGATTGGATGAGATCTTTCTGTAAGCATTCCTGCCAATTCCTCTTTTTGCTTTACCCCGATGGGCTGTCCGGTCCAAAGGCTTTTCATTTCTTCAATTCTCATGACTGTTGGTTAATAATAATCTGATTTTATTTTTTATCCGGGAAACCTTCACGCCAACATTGTTCTCTGTTATCCCTATGATATCTCCTATCTCCCGGTAGCTATACTCATCGAGGACTAAAGCTATAATCGCACGATCTCCTTCGTCCAACATTTTAATTGCAGCCATCAACCGATCTTTACAATCGGCTAACGCACAGTCCTCATTTGCGGGCGGCATTTCTGGCACTTGATCCACATAGCTTATCACATTTTTTTTCCGATTATTCCGAAATGCTGCAATAGCGGTATTAAGAGCAATGCGATAGATAAATGTGCTGGTTTTTGACTGCCCCCTGAAATCATCAATCGAACGCCATAGCTGAAAAACTATTTCCTGGAATAGATCTTCCCGATCAGTCGGCGTGTCCCGATATAATCGGCAGACCTTATGAATGATTCCCTGATGGACTGAAACGATCTGTAAAAATTGGTCTTCGTTCATACTGTTGGATGGGTTCCGCTAAGTTATAAATACTATTGCGACTGTTTCTCGTTCATCTCCTCCTTTCTAGCTTTTCTATTCTTTTAGTAAGGATACCAACGCTGTCAAGAAATAGGCGGTTCTGCTGTTTCAACGCGTCAAGCTGTTCGACGATCTGTTTGTCTCTAATAATTGACCTGCCTTCTGGAGAAGATTCGCGGCCGCATCCGCTTATTGCGAAAAGAAAAATAATGAGTAGGGCTTTCATACTGCTAATTTTTGAAGGTTAGTTGCATTTTATGAAGCGAATCTTACAGATTATGGAAAAAAATTTATACCTCATCCATGATAAAAAAAACCTACCTCTGTGGTTTTTACCCATTCGACATGAGAGCGATGAATCATCAATTCTGATGAGGGGGCAAAAGTTTTTGCGTTCCAAAATCGGCGCCGCTCATGCGCTGCGGATCGATTTTAAAGCAAATAGTATGTGGAATAAGCCTATTTTTTTAAAAGTAACTACGTTATTCAAAATTTGGTATTGTATATTTTTACGTGTAAATTTGAGATAATTTGTGCATAAACGCTAAACAATTACCTTTATTTTCCCGTTATCAAATAAACTATTAGGAATATTATTCTCTCATTTATGAATAGCTATCACATTCTTGTTATTGAAGATGATGAACTGATGCAGAAGGTCATGCATTTTATTTTATCCAAAGAGGGCTATACAGTTACCGTGAAGAGTAACGGAAAAGAGGGCTTGGAAGCATTGCAAGATGTTGAAAATAAGTTCGACTTAATAATTACTGATTTAATGATGCCGCATGCCAATGGATTTGAAATACTTAACGTTGCCCGGCAGACGGGTAATGGTGGAATTCCGGTTATTATTGTGAGCAATTTAAGTAATGAACAGATGATTCTAGATGGTTTTACAATGGGTGCTTCCGACTATGTTAAAAAACCTATTATGGCAGGTGAGCTCGTTTTACGGGTGAAGCGTTTGCTAAACAGCCCAAAGCTTGTCTAAACTGTATTATGCTAAACATGCTGCCTATGTTTAAACTTTCTTTACCGGATGGACCTTTTGCCATCGAAATAGCTTCGATTCTCATTGGGGTTGCGGTTTTTTCAACCTTGCTGGCCTATATTTCAATGCTCATTTATCGATTGAAGGGTTATGTGGGACAAAAAAGAGCAGATAACACGATTCCGCTTGTCGATAATCTCTTACTTGAGAAAGTGTTATTGCATCCGCAGATTAATACGGAAATACCAAAAGTAGAGATGGTTGAGCTAGCTAAGTCTTTTGATATAAAAGAACTGAATCCAGGCTGGGCAAAACACTTGTTGATAGCGAGACTGGTAAACTACAGAAAGAACGTCCGTGGCAATATAGGAAATGCTATCCGTTCGCTCTTTATCCAACTAGAACTGGATAGCGTGTGTTTAAAAATGCTCCGCTCGAGAAAATGGTATAAAAAAGCAAAGGCGCTATATATACTTGTAGAAATGGAGATTGTGATTCCGGACGTAACACTCCTGCCACTTACTAACAGTCATAATCATCATCTCCGTTCTGCTGCTAGACTGGCCTATATTAAACTGAGCAAAAATGATCCATTTAAGTTTTTCGATGTAGTTACCGAGCCATTATTACAATGGGATCAGGTAGAGCTTTTCCGCGTGATAACGAGTTCGGAAAATTTCTCGATGCCAAACTTCGCACGGTGGATTACCTACAGTTCCAATAAGTCGGTTGTGTCGTTCTGTCTAAAACTTGTTGTGCATTATATGCAGTTAGAGGCGGTACCCGCTGTTATACGCCTTTTAGACAACAAAGATCATTTTTTAAGAGCCAACGCCATTAATGCATTGGGCAAGATGGATGTAGATGAGGTAGCAGACCAATTGCTGCATATGTATCATAACCAGCCGATCATTTGTCAAACTGAAATTTTGAAAGCCCTTGGCCGTTTTAGAAATCAGCAGGCAAAAGAGTTTTTGAAACGAGAGTTTCTACATTCCAACGATTTTAACCTACGTAAACATGCAGCTCGCTCCTTAATAAATATTTTATCTAAGGAAGATGTATTGATTAAAGAGCTCATGAACAATGCGACGAAGGAAAGTCTCATGATTTTGAAACATTGCATGGATCCGCTAATCAAATTTTAATATGGAGAAAGTAAGTATTAGGGAAGTGTTTGCGCAATTTTTCGAAGGAGCTGTTTTTGCATATGGACTGACCCTTTTGCTGATTTACGCCCTATTGGCTTTTTTTTCCTTGATAGCGGTAAAACGTTATAAACGATTGGATGATCTGCAAAGCCTGAATGACTTAGTTGCCTCTTCGCTTACACCTGGTATTACCGTCTTAGCGCCGGCATATAATGAAGGTCTAACGATTATCATGAACGTGCGATCCTTGCTTACCCTGAATTATCCAAATTACGAGGTAATTATCATTAACGATGGCAGCGAAGATACGACACTTTTACAAATGGAGGAAGAGTTTGATCTTCTATTAATCGATTACGCTTATAATGAACGCATTATCACCCAGCCCGTTAAGGGAGTTTATAAATCGAAGAACCCTGCCTATTCAAAGTTGACGGTTATTGATAAGGTAAATGGCAAAAGCAAGGCCGATGCAGTAAATGCAGGCATCAATGCCGCCAATTACGCCCATTTTGTATGTACTGATGTCGATTGCGTGCTGCATAAAGACACCTTGTTAGAACTAATAAAGCCAGTTTTGCAAGAGGAGAAAAAGCGAGTCATCGCTGTAGGAGCTACCTTACGATTAGGCAATTCTTGCGATTTTGATCATGGAGTAATGATACGCATGCGTCCTCCCCGTCAACTATTGGCTCGTTTTCAGGAAGTTGAATATATCAGAGCCTTTGTGATGGGAAAAATGGGATGGTCTGTATTAAACAGTGTACCCAACGTTTCAGGTGGCTTAGGACTTTTTGATAAGGAGGTGGCCGTAAGTGCAGGAGGTTATGATCACCAGTCGTTCGGTGAAGACATGGAACTTATGATTCGCATGTGTCGATTTTCCCTTGATAATGGGATCGATTATGTTATTCATTATTTGCCCAAAACCCTATGTTGGACAGAAGGACCCGCAACGATCAAGGTGTTTATGCGGCAACGAACGCGTTGGGCTAGAGGGCTTGCCCAACTTATGTATACACACTTTAGCATGGTGTTGCGGCCGAAATATAAAACCATGGGAATGGTTGTGATGCCTTATAATTTCTTGTTCGAACTATGTGCGCCACTTATTGAATTTATTGGTATCCTGATTTACCTTTTTATGGCACTCACCGGGGTAGTCAATTGGCCTTATGCTGTTATTTTACTAATATTTGTATACACATATGCGGTGATGATTACCACCTTCGCTATTCTCACAGATCAATTAGCTTTTCGATATTATAAAACTTGGAAGGAAGTGTTACTTCTTTGCACTACTCCGCTGATGGAGTTTTTCATCTACCATCCCTTAACTGTTATTTTTTCGATAAAAGGCTATCTACAATTCTTGGGAGGAAAAAAGCAAAGCTGGGGTAATATGCAAAGACAAGGGATGGGCACAAAAAAAATATAAAATGATTCAAGAAATCAGTCATATAACCGAACATATAGTATTCATTTACGGTTGTACGCTCTTGTGTATATATACTTTGCTTGCCTATATGGCCTTACAGGGCGTGCGCAAATTTAAACGCAGAAATGACTATATGGATTACGATAAAGTTCTCGGCTCAGAATTACTTCCGGGTATTTCTGTTGTGGCACCAGCGTTTAACGAGGGGCTCTCAATTATCAGTAATGTGCGTTCGCTGCTTACACTCAATTATCCCAAGTTTGAAGTTGTGATCGTGAACGACGGAAGTACAGATAATACTCTCGAGCAGCTCATCGTTGAATTTGAAATGCAAGAAGTGGATTTCGCCTATGACGAACAGATCGTAACACAGCCCGTCAAACGGATTTTTAAATCTCGGAAAGCTGTATACGGCAATCTAATAGTAGTTGATAAGGTGAATGGAAAGAGCAAGGCTGATGCTTCCAATGCCGGTATAAATGCCTCCACCTATAATTATTTCTTATGTACAGATGTTGATTGCCTGCTCGATCGCAATACGCTGATACAGTTGATCAAACCATTTCTGGAAGAAGAAGAGAAAAAAATAAAGGAGGTTGGAGAACCATGTCCGGAATGTGGTTACGTGCATGTGATTGAAGATAATGTACGTGTTATCGCCTCGGGTGCTACGCTACGTTTAGGTAACTCCTGTGAGGTAGAAGAAGGCGTAATCACACGTATGAGACCGCCAAGACAACTGCTTCCGCGCTTTCAGGAGATGGAGTATATCCGTGCCTATGTGCTCGGTAAAATGGGATGGAGCGCGATGAATGCTGTGCCAAATGTATCAGGTGGTTTAGGGCTTTTCGATCGGGAGATAGCTGTTAAAGCGGGTGGTTATGATGCCAAATCCTTTGCGGAAGACATGGATATTATTACCCGTATGTGCGCTTACATGATCGAGAATAAAATGAAATACGCAATCCGATACATTCCTGTTACGCTGTGTTGGACGGAAGGGCCAGCTACTTTAAAGGTTTTTGGACGTCAGCGTACGCGTTGGGGAAGAGGATTGGCCGAAATTATGAGTATTCATGGCAGGCTTATTTTTAGGCCAAAATATCGGAAGCTTGGTATGATTGTGATGCCTTATAATCTCTTTTTTGAGTTTTTGGCCCCAATTATTGAAACACTCGGTGTTTTTTATTATATCTATCTTATCCTTTCCGGTAGCGTTAATTGGCCTTATGCTGTGCTACTTCTAGTGTTTGCCTATCTCTTTTCTGTGATGATCAGCAGTTTAGCAGTTCTGTGGGATCAAATAACTTTTCGTTATTATAAGACTTGGAAAGAGGTTGTAGGACTGTGCCTGATGGCTTTCCTGGAACCTTTGATATATCACCCTTTAATAGTGTTTTTTGCCTTAAAAGGATACTTCAACTTCGCAACGGGAAAAAAACACTCTTGGGGAAATATGCAGCGGCAAGGTTTTGGAAAAAAGAAACCCGCCATGGCAGTAACCAAATAAACATAACGTCAATCATCGGATAAATTTTTAAACATGAAAGTCGTAAAATTATATTTCGTCATTCTATTCCTCAGTTCTTTTATAAGGGAAACACAGGCACAATTGTTCGAGAGAAAGGATCAAGCAGATACCTGGATGACCCGCGCCCAGCAAGCGCTTAAAAAAGGAAACTATCCAAAGGCGGTGGAATATGCTGAACACGCTTTTAGCGAAAGGAAAAATGATGCCGACGTAAAACTACTCCTAGTTCGTAGCTATATACTGAACAAACAAGGTGTTAAGGCGAGACCTTTGGTGAGAGAAATAATTCGAGAGCATCCTGAATATCGAGATGCCTACCTGTACGGAATCAATATCGAACTGAACAGTCGCCAGCTGGCAGCAGCTGAGTCTATTGCAAACCAGGCTATCCAGCAATTTCCCAATGATATTGATTTTATGGTAAAGCGATTGAGCATCTTGGACGAATCGCAGAAGTATATTCGAGCTGAAGATTATGCGGAGAACCTGCTGCGAAAATATCCAGATAACCAAAGGGTAAAGGATGCCTATACGGCACACTATGTGCAAAGTGCGCAACACTATAGAAGAGAAAATCTGGAACAACGTGCACTACAAGACTTAAACAAAGCGTTGGCTATTGATCCAGGTCATCATGATGCCCGTGAATTGTTGAAGAGTATCAACAAAGGCTCGGAAAATATAAACGATCGATTGCAGCAGATTGAAGCAGCGCTGGAAAGTAAGCCGGGCGACTATAGTTTGTTGCTGGAGAAATTGAATATTCTCCGCGAAACCTATCACTATGCTGAAGCATTAACTATTTGGCAACAGCTTCATAGACTTTTTCCAAGTGATACTAAAGTAAACGGCCTTGAGGTGGAATTGCGTAAGGAGGCGGCGACGTTCTATGCGCAAACAGATCCTTATTCCTTATATATTTCGTTATTAGATAAAAATCCTAATGATATTGAGACCCTTCGTAAATTAATTGCTTGGAGTTTAAGCAGAGGGGCTTACCGCGAGGGCCTGAGCTGGGTGAACAAAGGATTGCGACGAAATCCTAATGCTTTTGAGCTGCTTGCACAGAAAGTAGATTTACTGGAATATACACAACGTTTTACGGAGGCGGCTGCGCTTGCGCAGCAGTTATACCAACAACGTCGGACAGACGACTGGAAAGAGCGCGTGGTTTATCTTAAGAATGCGAGTGCCCGTGAGTATATTGCGCAACAGCAATATCCAGAAGCACTGGACGAAGTGTCAGCAGGGTTGGTGTTGAATCCGCAAGATCCAGATTTATTGCGCACGCAGATTAATATTTATGCTTTGCAAAAAAGAATTAACCTTGCGATCAACGCTATCCGCACACTGAATCAGGTAGCACCCAGCAATCGTCTGCGTTTGCAGGAAGGCGTACTACTTATAGAGACGAAGCAATATGATGAAGGGCTATCTATTTTGCATCAGTTGCTGGAAGCTGAACCAACAAATGAAGAGATTAAGCAGGCGTGGCTCGATCAAAACTTGGCCATCGGCAGAGATTTTATGCAACAAGAGGAGTTTCAGCTCGCAGTGGGTCCCTTGCGTAACGTTTTGCAAGTGCAAGCCAATAATCGTGATGCGTTGGATTACCTCGTCAACCTATACAGTGGGATAAATCAAGTGGACAGTGCCTTGTTTTTTGCAGATCAAGCATTACAAGCTTTTCCCGACGATAAAGGTATTTTACTAAAGAAATCGGCCGTGTTGACGCAGATGAAACGGTATCAAGAAGCCAACGCCATTACAGAACAATTAATTCGGCGATATCCCTATACAAAGAACTACCTAACGAGCTATTTGGAAAATCAGTACCTTGCTGCGTCTGCTTATAAAAAGGAAGGAGAACTAGATAGTGCTATCGCGATTTATCAAAAATTGCTTAGCTATGCTCCAAAGGATTCAACCGCTTTGCGTAGCCTGACTGATTACTACCTAGAGCAAAAAGATTATTCCCAAGCACTTACTTTTGCCGAACGAGGCGTGGCGGCCCATCCCGAGTTGGGAGTATTTATGCTGAGAAAGGCCCAAGCATTAGAAGGGCAAGCTAACTTCGCTGCCGCGTCAGCTGCTGCGGATTCAGCTTTTATGCAGGCACCCACCTTGGTTAACAGGTCCTATGCCGATTATTTAAAAAGCAAAACCCTTAAAAATCAATTTGGCCTATTTTTTCTAAAGAGCTCTTACGATTATTCTGATGAGAATTACGATATAGCTACTATTGAGTACCGCCGGTTTACTAAACATGGATCATGGGCAACCCGTATAAATTATGCCGGACGAAAACAGGGCACAGGATTACAAGGCGAGTTGGAATTATATTATAACCACAATAAAAGTCTGTATTCCTATGCCACTGCAGCCTATGCTAGTAAGCTTGTGTTTCCAGAATGGCGGTTAGGGTATTCTTTGTTCAAAAACCTAAAAAAAGAGTGGGAAGTTGAACTTGGAGTTCGTTATTTAAAGGCAGATAGTAACTATTCCGCATTCTCTGGCGTTGCTTCCGTTGGTAAAACAATAGGCGATTTTTGGTTTAACCTGCGCGGTTATGCTATTTTTGACCAAGAAAATACTAATAGCTCTTTTAACCTAGGATCTCGGTACTACATGAACAGACGGCAGGATTATTTTTCAGTAAATTTAGGATTAGGTACTTCACCTGATGACCGAAGCCGATTGGTATTATTCCCGAATCTGCAAGGGCTTCTTACACGCTTTGTGGGGGCAGGTTTTAATAAAACATTTGCCTATCGCACTACTGTAGGAATCAATGCCACTTGGATTACCCAAAAAATAGGGGACGATATTTATCAAAACCAACATGATATCTATTTTACCTTGATGCGTAAATTTTAAGACATGCATGCATATGACGACCTATAGAACAAGTTTCATTCTCTGTTTACTGCTTGTCAGTATTTCCGCCTGTTCTTCCGCATCACTCCCTGTTGTTATCAAAGGTGTGGCAACGAGTGAGATTATCCTGACTAGCTATGCCACTGCACGCGAAGAGCAAGCAGCGCATGTGCTGCAGCGGCATGTCGAGTTAATAACAGGTACACGTATTCCGATTGTAACAGGAGCCACATCTGCTAAGAAAACACATATCTGGATCGGACAAGCTGCCCTTGATAAAAAAGGCGATCTCGAAACGATCACCTTAGCCGGGGAAGGTCACGCTTTGCTAACCGAGGCGCCAAATGTATACATTGTCGGACATAAGGGGAAGAGCGTTCTTTATGGCGTGTATAGCCTCCTTGAAACCCATTTCGGTGTCCGCAAATACGATGCCGGCCCTGTAAGCTTTAAAAAGCGAAGCGATTTAGTTTTGCCGGATCATTTGCACGAGCTGTTTGAATCCCCCTTTATATATAGAGAATCTTTTTATCCAACGTCTACCAATGCTGAATATTTGGATTGGCACAAATTACACCGATTTGAAGATCTGTGGGGCGTTTGGGGGCATTCCTTTTTTAAATTTCTCCCGCCCGAAACCTATTTTAAGGCGCACCCCGAATATTATGCGTCGGTGAATGGAAAACGCCAGGCCACTCAGCTGTGCCTAAGCAACGCGGCCGTTTTACAATTAACAATCGCTTGGTTTAAAGAAAAAATAGCGGCTAATCCAGACGCTAGCTATTGGTCTATCGCTCCTATGGACGGGGCAGGTTATTGTACCTGTTCACTATGCAGCAAAGCAGATGCAGAAGAAGGTGGCCCGCAGGGTTCTCTGATCCGTTTTGTAAACGCTATAGCAAAAGAGTTTCCTGCGCAGCAATTTACCACCTTGGCATACGGATATACAGCCAACGCACCCCGCAAAACTAAACCAGCTAAAAACGTTTTCATTCAGCTGAGTACGATCGACGCCAATCGGCAGCTCCCCCTCTCGTCGGAACCAAAATCTGCTGCCTTTAGGAAACAATTGCAAGATTGGGCTGGCTGTACCGATAATTTATTTATTTGGGATTATACTACGCAGTTTACCGCTTACCTAAATCCTTTTCCAATGTATGATACCTACCAAGAGAATATGCAGTATCTATCCGCTCATGGTGTAAAAGGAGTATTTGAACAAGGTGGTGGTTCTACTTTTTCAGATATGGCGCCTCTGGTTTCTTATTTACAAGCAAAATTACTTTGGAATCCAAAAGCAGACCCCTTTGCTATCCGCAAAGACTTTCTAAATGGTTACTACGGAAAAGCTGCTTCCTTTATAGACGCTTACCTAAATATGTTGTTGAAGGCGCGCGATGAAAGCCACGCTATTTTGGATATTTATGGCAGTCCGATATTAAGTAGGACTAACTATCTTAGTCCACAATGGATTGAACGCTATAGTGAGCTATTGGATGAGGCTGAGGCATCAGTAGAAGGCAGTCCCTTATTTTCAAAGCGTGTGGAGGCCGTTCGCTTAAGCCTTGAATATGCTGTTTTGCAACAGTCGCGAAGTTTCGGCGTATATCCACATGGTTACTTAGAAAAGCTCGGTAGCGCCTATCAGGTAAAAACAAATTGGCCAGCTCGTATAAAGCATTTCGTTTTCCAAGCTAAAGAACATGGAGTACAAGAGTTAGCAGAAGGCGGGGCATCACCAGATGCATATGCCGCTGAATGGCAGGAGATATTTGCCAATCCCTATTTACCGTCTCTTTTACTAGGGCAGCAAGTAGAATTAAAAGGTGATTATGTGCTTGATTATCCTGCAAACGGACCGCAAACATTAACAGACGGTTTAGTAGGCAATACCGATTTTAGTTATAACTGGTTGTTATTTGAAGGGCTTGATGCCGATGCAATCATTAAGTTGCCCTTGCTAGCAAACCAATCAATATCGCTGCGGTTTAATTACCTTATAGATCCCCGCCACTATATATTTTCGCCTTTACAAGTGCTTATTCAAGCCTCACGCGATGGCAAAAATTTTCAAACGCTAAAAGAGCAATCATTAGAAGAAAACTATACAGAAGGCACTAAGGTACAGCAAAAAGAACTTACATTTCAAATTTCCAGTGAGATGAAATACATGAGATTAATACTGAAATGCCCAAACGAGCTCCCGAACTGGTTTTCGGGTGCACGTACGAGAAAACCACTTATCGCCTTGGATGAAATAACCTTAAAATAATAGTGTGAAAAGAAAGAGAATTACTGCGTAATTGTTTGTGCATATATGTATAATGTATTTAATTAATGAACTAAAGAAGTCTTTATTTGTTGTATTTTTGATCAAATAAAATCAAATTTAAGATGAACCATCCAGTTCCTAAAAATGAGAAAGAACGTGTACAAGCCCTGAGAAATTATGGTATACTTGACTCTTTGGAAGAGGATGAATTTAATAACATTACCGAAGCGGCAAGCTTAATATGTGATACCTCCATTTCACTTATATCTCTTATTGACGAAAACCGACAGTGGATAAAAGCTAAAAAAGGAATTGATATTACCGAGACACACAGAAGTGATTCGGTATGTCAGTATACCATTTTAGGTGATAAAATTTTTGAAGTTACGGATTTGTCGAAAGATGTGCGATTTTTGGGCAATCGGGATTTGACGGACGGTTCTCAGCTTTCCTTTTATGCGGGATTTCCTTTAATAGATCCTAATGGTTACGCATTGGGAGCGTTATGCGTTATTGACAAACAGCCTAAAAAACTTAACAGAAAACAAAAGCGATTATTGGAGCTTTTAGCTAAAAATGTAGTTACTTTAATTTTAGAAAGAAAACACACGCAAGAGGCCAAATATTTTGCCAAGCTATTTGTCATATCCAAAGATCTTATTAGTTCCGTTATGTTAGACGGAACAATAAAAATGGTAAACCCAGCTTTTCGAAATCTTTTAGGATGGAAAGAGGAAGATTTATTAGAACGGAACATTTTGGAATTTGTTTACCAGGAAGATCTGAAAAAAACGGAAGAAGAACTCGGGAGCAGGAGTTTAGGAAAGTCGACAATCCATTTTACGAATCGTCTATTGACGAAGGATGGTAATCACAGAACTATTCAATGGTCAGTAAATCCTAACAGCATTGAAAATCAAGTATTTGTTGTCGGCCGGGATATTACTGTAGAAACGATCAAAAATCAGGAACTTGAGATAAGCGAAAATAAACTTCGTTCTTTTTTTGAAAATTCCCAAGGGCTTATGTGCACGCACGACCTATCGGGAAATTTTTTATCAGTTAACCAAGCAGGTGCAGCCATATTAGGCTACGAAAAGAGTGAAATTCTAGGCATGTCGTTATTCGACTTGGTTCCTTCTTACCATCATGAATTTTTGCAAAATTATCTAAAAAAAATCAAAGAAAACCGAAAGGATTCAGGTTTAATGAAAACACTTCACAAAAATGGAGATCCTTTATTTTGGCTATATAACAATGTTTTAGAGCAAGATGCAGACGGAAACGACTATGTAATCGGTAATGCAATTGATATGACCGAACGTTTAAAGTTGGAACGGGATCTAAAAAAAACAAAGGAAATGTTAGAGCAGACCAACCTCGTTTCAAAAGTAGGTGGCTGGGAGGTCGATTTGGTTAATAATCGGACAATATGGTCGGATGTTACCAAGCGCATTCATGAAGTACCTGCAGATTATGAGCCAAACACTCAAAAAGCTTTAGCTTTTTACGAAGATGAAAGTCGGGAAGTTATTCAAGAGGCTTTTCAAGACGCCATTACAAAGGGAATACCTTATGATCTCGAATTACAGTTGCTTACAGCAAAAGGGCGGTTAATATGGGTCAGAAGCTATGGTCAACCTGAAATAGTTGATGGTGTTTGCAAACGTGTGTACGGTGCCTTTCAAGACATTACGGAAAGTCATGAAAAGAACCAGGAATTAAAAAAAGCAAAACTCTTGGCAGAACAGGCTAGTAAAGCCAAATCTGAATTTTTAGCAAATATGAGCCATGAGATTAGAACACCTCTCAACGGCGTTATAGGTTTCACAGATCTTATATTAAAAACAGCTTTAAATGAAACACAGAAAGAGTATCTCGCAATTGTAAATGACTCTGCAATTTCGCTTTTGGCAATCATAAATGATATCTTGGATTTCTCTAAAATAGAAGCGGGTAAACTTGAGTTGAATATAGAGAAGGTCGACTTATTTGATTTAGGCGAACAGGTTACTAATGTAATCACTTACCAAGCACAAAAGAAAGGCTTGGAGTTACTTCTTGATATCTCTCCTTATCTTCCTCGTTTCATATGGGCTGATGACGCAAGGCTAAAACAGATATTGATTAATTTATTAGGAAATGCCATCAAATTCACCGAAGCAGGAGAAATTGAACTTAAAATAGAAGAAATCGAAAGAAGTTCGCAAGAAAATAAATTAACACTAAGATTCTTCGTAACCGATACGGGAATCGGAATTCAACCTGATAAACAGCAGAAGATTTTTGAAGCCTTTGCACAAGAGGATAGCACAATTAGTAAGAAATATGGTGGAACCGGTTTGGGATTAACAATTTCCAATAAGCTACTAGGATTGATGGGAAGCACATTAGCTTTAAAAAGCGATGTGGGATTTGGTAGTACATTTTATTTCGATCTCGAACTTTCGTACGAAGATGGCGATCCAGCGCATAATGGAGATTTGGTAGACATCCAATCTGTTTTAGTTGTGGACGATAATGAACACAACCGAATGATATTGAAAAGAATGCTATCATCAAAACAAATCGATGTTGAATCGGTAAACAATGGTTTTGATGCCTTGCAAAAGTTATATGACGGTAAAAGCTATGATTTATTGATTATAGATTACCATATGCCTATCATAGACGGATTGGAGGTGATCCGGAAAATACGGCAAAACACTATTAGTGAAAATTTTCAAGTGCCCATTATTTTGCTACATAGTTCATCTGAAGATGGTACAATTATCAGAGAGACGAAAGACTTAGCGGTAAGCCATTTAACAAAGCCGATTAATTCGAGAGACATGTATGAAGCACTAAAAAAAATACATAACATCGGTAACGTTGAGGTATTTGGTATCGATAGTTCAACATCAGATATCGTCACTTCTTCTTTTGAGGTATTGATTGCTGAAGACAATACGGTAAATATGTTGCTAACCAGTACAATTATTACGAGAGTTGCACCTAAGATTCGCATTTCCAAGGCAGAGAATGGTTTACTGGCCGTCGAAGCATGTAGAGCGCAGATGCCAGATCTTATCTTTATGGATATCCAAATGCCTGAGCTCAATGGCTTGGAAGCAGCACGCCGTATTCGACTGCTACCTTACGGCAATGATGTGATTATTATAGCCCTTACCGCGGGCAATGTGAAGGGAGAAAGGGAAAAGTGTCTAGCCGCTGGTTTTAATGATTTTATTGCCAAGCCTATTGTTGAAAAAGATATAGAATCGAAAATCAAAAAGTGGTTAGCGCCAAAAAATGAGGAGGATATAGATGAACAAATGCATTTTAACAGCAAAAAAATTGAAGAGTATGCTGATGGGGACGAACAATTTGCCCGAGAACTCATAAAAGTTACCATCTCCGAATTGGAAAAAGCGAGTCAAAAACTTCAGGAAGGAAAGGAGTTAGATCTACTTTCTCTTAATCAGTTAGGACATAAACTTTCAGGAACAGCAAGTGCCGCGGGTTTAATTGTGTTGACAGAATTAGCCAATAAGTTAGAGAAATCAAATAGTTTAGAGGAGGTGAATGCAAATATGTTGGTAAGCCAAATCCAACATGAAATACAAGTGATTAATGCGTTTTTTAAACGTAAATTTAGCTAAATAGGAAAAGAGCGTATGTTGATTTTAATTGCGGAAGACGACGAACACCTTCGTAAGGTATTGCAAATCAGGCTGTTAAAAGATGGATATCAAGTTATTGTAGCCACAGACGGCCAAGACGCGCTGGATAAGCTCTCGAGCCATTTTCCTGATTTAGTAATAACAGATATTGTGATGCCTTACATATCAGGGTTAGAGGTGGTTAAATTTGTAAAGGCAAATACAGAGAGGCAGGTTCCCGTGATTGTTCTTTCTGCTTTAGGCCAAGAGGAAATTGTGCAGGAAGCTTTCCTGTTGGGCGCCGATGATTTTATCGTTAAGCCATTTAGCCTCGCCGAGTTTGTGCTTCGTCTCAGACGATTTGCATTAATGATTAAAAACTGATGCACATCGGTTTCAGTTGTATTGATTGTATAAACCTGCACGAGGTAAGCCTGGGAGCCGAGCGAAATTTTGATTTCCGAAGGAAGGATGGGCATATGAACCGCTATTCGATTAATCTGCAGCATGGTTCTTTACTGCTTATGAAAGGCGATCTGCAGCTTTACCGGGAGGGAACACAGATAGCTAAATCGAGCGCAATTATAAGTCCTAGGATAAATCTGACGTTTAGAAAGGTGATGTGAATATTTGAAAAAGCAGACTGATGGTTGTCATAAACACAAATTTAACTACAAGCCATTTAAGTAATTACTGCTTCATCTCTTGTTTGACCTGTTTTCTTTTTGCAGTCTTCCTACCAATTCATCCTCCTGCCCTTCTGTGTAGGTTAGATCATCATCTGTTAATTCACCCCACTTTTGCTTAACTTTCCCTTTCAGCTCGTTCCAAGAATTGCGAATCTATTGATTTAAAACTATCATCTCTTTTCCCTTTGCGTAGATTTTTTCAAAAAAAATGAATGGCAGGCTATTTCTGCACAGATAATCCTTTAGGTCATCTACCGTCATTTTAAGTTCGGCAGCGAGTAGAGAAGTTACCGGAATACCGAGCGCTGTTAACTGATCGATTGTTTCCTTGCTGAAGAATCCTTGCTTTTCCGCTTCTATATAAAGATTTCTAAGTTGACTATTTCGTTGAAAAACCAATCGTTCTCGACTGGTCAGTTCCTCCTGCCTTTCAGCCATGATATTTGTGGTAAACTGGTGCATTTGTTTGATATGATGTAGCGAAAGCTTTGCATCATGGCAAACCAGCTGATCGCCATTCTTTTTTGACATCCGCAATATGAAATGTACATTTTCTGATGAATCATCGTTGAGTTCTTCGAACTCCAAGTAAGTGAAGCCTGTTTTTATTTTTATCCGGTTACGCGGCATTTTATCTAACGGTATTACAGAATTAAACCATATTGAAGTATTTAAATTTGCATTTTAACTCTCATTGTAGGTGGCGTTTAACCCTTCGAACAAAATCATCAATATTGAATGGCTTGCTTATAAAATCCAGGAATGTGCAGCGCGAATCATTACTGGAATTAACTACAGCAGACATCAGTATGATAGGTATGATTTCCCGGATGTCCGGATTATCCTCAACGAGTAAAACTTTCTTTTTTAGAATCACAGCAATAAATCACTTTAGATATGCACAACTTCTTATAATAATAGTTACGAAATTTTGCGATGTTCGGTTTTTTCATTTAAGTTTTACATCAAAAGTGTTACACACGAAATGTATGATACCTCTGTACTGTTCCTGTAATTTACAGAAAAGCATATTGATCCATGGATACGTGGTCAATCAGTATCGGTAAATGATGCTGTCGTATTTCGTTGCATAAGGTGCTCTCTAATTCGAGTTCATCACCCGGTTTAAGGCCGAAGTTCGCATCATCCCTCACGCAATAAGCTGTCCACTTTTGTTCAGTTACTCTTGCTACAGCAGCAAAGCGCATACCGGATGTAGTGCATATTATTTCGAGTATTGAAGCTATATCATCTATTGCATTTAGTCTTTGGATAAGGTTTTGGTCGATATACATTTGCTGAAAATTAGTACAGAATCAAAGTTACTAAATTTTACCGGCAACCACCATTTGATCTAAGGTAGGTGTTTCTACACCGCCTTCTTTTTCAATAGTGATAGCAAACATCTCGGCCTTTTGAATTGTTTTCATCTGTTGCATAGCTTCTAAGCTAGCTTGGTTGAAAACACCGGCACTTACCGGTTTTCCATTTACAATTGCCCACAGCTGATATTGTTTTCCTTTAGGTAGGATTTTCAACTTGTTGGGCAGCAAATAAACTTCTTTTGTTGCGCCATCCCAATAAAGGGCAGCAGTAAGCTCCTCGTGGCCAGCTACCCCCTGTAGATCTAGTTTTCGCACCCCAAGTTTTCCAACAACGGCGATCCGCTGCTTAAGCGTATCGGCCTGACCCCGGTATTGTGTAAGCTCTGCTGTTAAAGACCGTTGTTGTGTGGCCATCAATAATATTTCGGTCTTCAGTTTTTTCACAGTATAGACATGGTATATCGCGCCCAATAGCAGTAATATGATGGCAGTCGCGGCAACGAAAGTGGCAGGATTTGTTTTGCGTTTTTTATGCTCAGCAATATCAACTATTTCCGGATGTTCCTGCGTATTGGTATCCAATGCACCGGCTTGATCCGCGATCAAACCCTCTTCCTGTAAAGCCTTTAATATGCGATCTTTGCCGGCTGCAGGTGGTGCTGTTGCATTAGCCTCGGCAAAAAGTTCAATACTTTCCTGCGCTTCCAATAAAGCCATCCTTATTTCAGGATATTGCATACAAAGTGCCTCCAGCTCGCGAGCTTCTTCCCCACTAGCCATACCGAGTGCGTACATTTCAATAACTCCTGACGATATGTATGCCTTTATATCCAATTTAATTCAATATTTGCCTTAATTGTGTTAATGCTTGCCTTGCTCTCGACTTTACCGTACCCAACGGTATGTCCAACTCTTTTGATATTTCCTCTTGTGTGTACCCTTGATAATAAGCCAACTCAATAATAACCCGATGCTCTTCCTTCAACTTATCCAACACGTTTCTTAGCCCCAAGTGATCTACCTTCGTTTGTGTTTCATTTCCGTTCACATGCTTACCGGGCTCCAGACTGTCGGTATGCTGTTCTTTTTTTCGGATTCCCGATCGAAGATAATCAATTGCTACATGACGCATAATATTGAGCATCCAGGTAAACAACTTACCTTTACTGACATCATACTGTTCGATACTCTTCCATACTTTTACAAAGCCTTCCTGTAGTATATCGGTCGCCTCCTCGCCCTCTCCTACTATACGCTGAATAACCCCATAAAAGGCCGCAGCATAGCTATCGTACAGGTAACTGTAAGCTTGCTGGTCCCTACTTTTCAGGAGGGATACCAATTCTTCTTCTGTATAGATGGATTTTGTTGGCAAAGACAATCAGATAAAAATCTAGTAAATATAGTTAACTTTTCCGTTTTACAACAAGTACTGCCACCAATTGTTTTGTCTACCATCTTTGACCCATATACGGTAGGCCTGGCACATCGGATTTATGAGAACTGTTTTTGTGTTGGAATTGTGCTATTTTAATACGCTATTCTATTTGAGACTTTTAAACAATAAACTTAGCTGCTTCTTGTGCTTGTTCGTCAAAGCACAAACACGGATAAACTGTTTCTCAACTGCATAAAGTAACAGACAGGCAAAAAAACATTGTAGTGCTAAATGAAAATAGTTCAAACAAATTCGATCGTTTTTTTATTATAGTATAAAAAAATACTTTTTTTGAATTAAAATAGTTTATTATTGTTCTAAATTTGTATTTTAAGAGGAAGGTGAAATGCCATTTATTTAAAAATGAACTATAAACTAGTAAAAGACACTATACAATTGTTAGAACAATTTGAGATAGAAATGCAAGAGAAAGGTCAACACACCTGCGATATTAAAGACTTCAAACATTGGATAGCCAACAGTTTTCGCGAAGAAGTGTCTATTCAAGAACCTTACTGGGAAGGTAAGGAAAAAGGTAGAACACCCGAAAGTGCTATCAATACACTTATCGTTCACATGAATCGATATGCCAAGACCTATTCTAAGTCGGCAATACACAATTCGGACTTTTCTACGCAGGAGGAATTTATATATCTGATAAATCTCAGGGCTTTTGGAGCGATGACCAAAATGGAACTTATCAAAAGAAATATTCAGGATAAGCCTGTTGGTATGCAGATTATCAACCGACTGATGAACCAAGGATGGGTAGAACAACGGGATTCTGAAACAGATAAGAGGAGCAAAATTATACATATTACAAAAAAAGGGTTACAGTCGCTAGACAAGCAGATGGACAAAATCCGTCAAGCGACGAAAATCGTTACAGGTGACCTGACCCATCCTGAAAAAATGGAACTGATAAGATTGTTGAACAAACTTGATCATTTTCATCAACCGATATTTTCTCAAAATATAGACAGTGCAGAGCTGTTGGAGCGAGTGGCTGATGGGAATTTATCAGTAAAAAATAAAATACAATGAGAAAAAAGATAGCCATCATCGGTTCGGGAATTTCAGGACTTTCAGCGGCTGCCTATGCTGCAAAAAAGGGTAATGAGGTACATGTTTTCGAGAAAAATGGAAGTCCTGGTGGCCGCGCCAGACAGTTCAAAACTGATAATGGTTACACTTTTGATATGGGGCCGAGCTGGTATTGGATGCCTGATATTATCAATGATTTCTTCCGTGACTTTGGTTATGAAACGAACGATTTTTATGATTTAACACCACTGAACCCGCAGTTTGAAATGATATTCTCTGATGGTACCATTTCCCTACCAAAAAATTATGAGGAGATGAAAATCTTATTTGAGAACCTAGAAAAAGATGCTGGGATAAAGCTCGACGAGTTTATGGAAGCAGCTCAGTACAAATACCATGTGGGGATGAAAGAATTTGTAAACAAGCCTTGTCATAACTGGTCAGAATTTGTTTCGCTAAAGATCGCCAAAAGTGCGTTTAAGTTGGATTTACTGTCCAACTTCCGAGATTATATAGGTAAATATTTTTCGAACGCCAAACTGAAAGCCTTGATGGAATTTCCGGTCATTTTTCTTGGCGCATCTCCTAAAAATATTCCAGCATTATATAGCTTAATGAACTATGGAGGATACGTTCTGGGCACTTGGTATCCCATGGGCGGATTTTATGAATTAGTAAAAGCCATGAAGACCGTTGCCGAGGTGCAGGGGGCAAAATTCCATTTTAACCATAACGTTGAGAAGCTTAATACGGAGAAGGGAAAAGTGAGATCGCTTACTATCAACAAGGAAAAATGGGAATTTGATGTAGTGATTGCGTCGTCTGATTATCATCATACAGAAACGTTACTGGATGAAAAGTACAGGAACTATTCAGAAAACTATTGGGAAAGCAAAACATTCGCACCGTCCTGTCTCATTTACTATTTAGGATTTAAGGAGCCAATCACCCGCCTTAAGCATCATACGTTATTTTTTGAAAATGATTTTGACAAGCACATCGATGCTATTTATACGAATAAAAATTGGCCAGAAAAACCATTGTTTTATGCTTGTTGCCCTTCCAAAACAGATGCTGGTGTAGCTCCAGAAAATCACGAAAATATTTTTCTGTTAATGCCTTTGGCAACAGGTATTAAAGATGATGAAAACACAAGAGAAAGGTATCTGCACGAAATGCTTCAAAGACTTGAAAAACATACTGGTACTCCCGATTTACAACTAAAAATAGATTATAAAAAAAGCTATTGTGCACGCGACTTTATCAGTGATTATAATGCGTATCGGGGTAATGCTTATGGATTGGCAAATACGTTGAAACAAACTGCGGTATGGAAGCCCTCTATAAGAAATAAACAATTATCTAACCTGTATTATGCGGGGCAACTGACTGTTCCCGGACCGGGTGTACCCCCGGCCATAATATCTGGAAAAATAGTTGCAACAGAAGTTGATAAGCTAAAAACAATCCGCCATGAAAAGGTTATATGAGGAATTATCTTATGCCGTAAGCGAAGCTACAACCAAAAAGTATAGCACTAGTTTCTCATTTGGAATTCTGGCACTGCATCCCTCTATTCGGCCGTCTATTTATGCGATTTATGGTTATGTAAGACTTGCTGATGAAATAGTTGACAGCTTTCACGATTATAATAAATCTGAGTTACTGACGCGGTTTAAAAACCAGACAACAGAGGCTTTAGATGAAGGCATCTCATTGAATCCTATCTTACAATCCTTTCAGGAAACGGTCAATAAATACAGTATCGATAGGAACCTTATCTACCAGTTTCTACATAGTATGGAGATGGATCTAAAACCGGTGGAGTACAATTCTGACTTGTATCAGGAATATATCCTCGGTTCTGCGGAGGTAGTGGGATTGATGTGTTTACAGATATTTGTAGAAGGCAATAAAGCAATGTACGAATTATTAAAACCTTATGCTATGAAATTAGGTTCTGTATTTCAGAAAGTCAATTTTTTAAGGGATTTAAAAGAAGATTACCACCTTTTAGGTCGTACTTATTTCCCAAATATTCAAATGGGTGTTTTTAATAATGAAATCAAAATGCAGATTGAGCAGGGAATTGAGATCGAATTTAAAGAAGCATTGAAAGGTATTAGAAAACTACCCAATTCTTCAAAATTCGGTGTGTATCTTGCCTACAGATATTATTTGTCTTTATTTCAAAAAATAAAAAAAATGCCTGCAGAAAAAATTATGCATCAACGTATACGCATTGATAACAGGCAAAAATTGTCTTTGGCAATGAGTAGTTACGTACAGTTTAAAATGGCCTTAGTATGAAAATAGCATTATTGGTTTTTACAATGCTCTTGGGCAATCTTTTTACTTTGAATGCTTTAACCTTAGAAACTGTACGTAAGAATTATCAGTTGGCAATTGTAGACAAAAGTATTTGCAGATCGATGATCCAACAATTAGAAAACACCCAAACAAGCCATATACATATGGCTTATTTGGGCGCGTTTCAAACGATTTGGGCAAGGCACACCTCTAACCCAATTAGTAAACTTAAAACGTTCAATAAAGGTAAAACGAATATTGACAAAGCAGTCCGAATGGTTCCGAATAGCGTTGAAATAATTTTTATTCGTTATTCGGTGCAGCGTAATAGCCCTGGATTTTTGAGATATAACGGCAACTTGAAAGAAGACAGAAACTTTTTGCACGAAAAATGGCATAGCATCACTTCTGAGACTTTAAAAACCATGGTGGAACAACTTTTAAATCGTAAATAAGATGGCATATCAACTTCAAAGAACACAGCAACTCAAGAAACTGCTAAGGATTTTTGACTTCTGTCATCAAGTTTTGAAGGAATTATTTAATGCACAGAAAGAAATATGAACCTGCTGATAATACTACTTACATTCTTTATGATGGAAGCTGCCACCTGGCTCATTCACAAATATGTGATGCATGGATTTTTGTGGGGATTGCACCGTGACCACCACGATCGTGACGATGACAGCATTTTGGAAAGAAATGATTTGTTCTTTGCCATTTTTGCTACCCCTGCAATTATTTTGATGTATTTTGGAGCTAAACAAACCTTCGGCTACCTCTTTTCTATAGGGTTAGGGATTACCTTTTATGGAATAGCTTATTTTTTTGTTCACGATATTTTCATCCACCAGCGTGTAAAATTTTTAAAAAACACAAGAAACCCTTACCTTCTTGCTATTCGTCGTGCACACAAACAACATCATAAACACCTCGAAAAAAAAGACGGAGAATGTTTCGGGTTTCTATGGGTACCAATAAAATATTTCAAAATGTACTTTAAGAACAAAAACTGATGCAACCTTATACTTACTTATTGATCAACTTTTTTACAGTAATCATTTGTTTCATTTTTTCCTTTGACAAAAGAATACAGTTCAACAAGTATTTTGGCAGCTTTCTAAAAGCAGCTATTTTGGTAGCTATTCCGTTTATCACTTGGGATGTTTGGTTTACAGCAAACGGCATTTGGTGGTTTAATACCGATTACACCCTTGGAAAAAATATTTTTGGATTACCTATGGAAGAATGGATGTTCTTTATATGTATTCCTTTTTCCTGTGTATTCACTTACTATTGCCTGAACAAATTTTTTGACCTTTCTTGGGCAAATGCTTTTAATAATATTATAGTTTTTGTCAGTATTATTATCTGTGTATTAGTAGCGTTGTTGCATCACGACAAGCTATACACACTTGTCACAGCGTTAGTCACCATATTAACGCTCATTTATTTGTACTTTATAGCAAGAGCCCAATGGATTGGACAAGCCTCACTTGTTTTTACAGTCCTGATGCTCGGTTTCATTCCTGTTAATGGTATATTAACAGGAACAGGGCTTAATTCACCTATTGTCAATTATAATACAGATGCGATATTGAATATAAGGGTACTGACTATCCCGATAGAAGATTCGGTATACGGATATACGCAGTTTTTACTGGTTACTTATTTCTTCAGATTGTTTTCCAATCGCCAGAATGTAAAATGAGTAAGTTGGTATTGGGACACGACAGGGTGCTTTATCAAACAAATTGTGCTGCTTATTCTGGAAAGCCATTGAATACTATTTAGAATGTATCTAAAAATGTTACTGGGAGATTAATGGATTTATGATCTTCAGGCACTATTTTCAGGGCATCCAAACACTGTCAAATGAATAAACATCAATTATCTTTACTAATCAAGAAGTATCAAAGACTTATTGAACTTGAAAAAAACAGTTTAAAAAAAGCACTGTATCAAACATTTATTGAAGATTTGCAAACATTATTATGATTAGCATGTTGCTAAATTAGTTGTTTTACATAGTTAAATTTTTTCAAATTGTTTTAGTGACAGCAAAGCTCCTATCCAAGGAGCTTTGTTTTTTTTCTTACAATGAGAGACCGAATAGCTTTAATTGGTATCTTCTCTTTCTTGTGGATGATCCTCAAAATACTGGCGAGCCTGTTTTAAGCCAGTAGCAATTGCAATGCTTTCATCTCCGTTTTCTTTAAGGATCTCGTTGGCAATCTCTACCGCTTTCTCACGCAAGTATTTCGGTTGGTTCTTATATGATGGTGGATAATCTCCGTTATACCAGGGCATAGTTTTCTCTTTTTTATATAACAGTTGGCGCACAATTTTGATTGCCGCGGTATCACTGCAGGAAATGCTGCAATGCACTATATCCAGCTAAACAAATCAGAAAGCTTTTGGTTTATAACTAAGACGCCGAAATCGTTGATTAGGGCTCTAACTGGTTATGAATATTCTATCATGAGTAAAAGCAAAGATCTTAGTGAGAATAAAAAGCCATTAACGGATGAACAATATCGTAAGTTATTCGCACGTATCGATCAGGGTTTTGCACTGATAGAAAAAATTTCAACCCCAGTGGGTGTTCAAAGTAATTATCGCTACCTGGCTGTAAACGCGGCTTTTGAAAAGCACACCGGTTTAAGAGACGTGGAAGGAAAAACAATCTTAGAACTGGTGCCGGAAGCGGAAGAAAGAATTCTAAATTATTATGACAGTGTGGTTGCTGAAGGACAGCAAATAGCTTTTGAAGATCACATTAAGTCGATGGATATGTGGATGGCGGCTGATGTTATCCCGACGGAGGATTCAGAGCGTATTATTGTTCTTTTTACCAATATTACGGAGCGTAAACGTGTAGAGAAAATATTACGTGAAAACGAACAGCGTAAGGGGTTTTTTCTGCGACTAACAGATGCATTACGACCTTTTGACAATCCGGCTACCATCCAGGAGCTGGTAACCAAGCAGGCGATGGATTTTTTTCAGGCAGATAGGTGCTACTATTGTGAGATCGAACATGGAAATGCGATTATTCGACGAGATGCCTCCGTGCAATATCTACCGAGTGTAGCTGGTATCTACCCGCTGTATTCGATGCCTCTTTTTGATACGGTGATACGCGCCGGACGCCCCCTCATCGTTAATGATATTGAAAAATCAACTATTATAGATGCAAATGTGCATGCGTTATGTTTACAGTTAAAAGTAATTTCGTTTATAGACGTACCCGTTATCAAAAATGGAACCGCAGTAGGTTTGCTCTGTGTGGTACAGAGCAAACCCAGAGAATGGACACATTTTGAAACAACTATTGCGGAAGAATTGGCAGAACGCGCCTGGGCCGCAGTGACAAGAGCAAAATCTGAAGAAATGGCAAGGATTGCTGAAGAGCGGCTGCGAAGCTTAAATGAGGCATTTCTGACGACTGTAAATGGCTCACCATTGGTAGAGTCGCTTCAGATCCTTACCGAAATCATCTCGCGTGAGACTTCCGGTGAGGCTAGAAGTTCTTTTCATCTTTTTAATGAAGACAATACCCGATTAATAACGGTTCGTGCAGTGGGAAATATGCCTGACGCTTTTGCTAATTGGATGGATAGTATCGATGCTGATAGTTATCCCCTCACCTGTGGTCATATAGATGCGAAGGGTGCTTCGAAACTGGCCAGCGATATCACGTTGGAACCGCTTTGGTTACCTCATCTGGATATGGCAAAAGCCTACGACATTCGAAGTTATTGGTGTTTTGGATTGAATTGGGCCAACACAACACTAGGAATCCTTGCCTTATATTTTTCTAGAAACCAACAAGCTTCACCAGGCTATTTGACTTTAGCAACGGCCATTACTCAAGCAGCGTCGATCATTATTTCGCGCCATATGGACATACGGAAACGTATACTGGCAGAAGAAAAATACCGCACGCTTTTTGACTCTATTGATCAGGGCTTCTGTATAGTAGAAGTAATTTTCAATCGAAATAATGAAGCGTTGGACTACAGGTTTGTTGAGGCAAACCCCGCATTTTACAAACAGACGGGTCTTGAAAATGCCGTTGGGAAAACCATGCGGGAATTGGCACCTGATCATGAAGCATTTTGGTTTGAAACGTATGGTAAAATCGCTTTAACTGGCATTCCGGGAAGGTTCGAGCATACAGCTGAATCATTGGAAAGCTGGTATGATGTATATGCGTTTCGCATTGGTGAAGCGCGGGAACGTAAGGTAGCCATTATATTTAACGATATTAAAGACAGAATCAATTCTGAAGAAGCTGAACGTCTTCGAAATTATATACTGTTGGAACAATCCGAACAGATCGCTTTACTTGGAAGCTGGGAGTATGATCTTTTACAATCTGTTTTTATTTGGTCTGATGGGATGTACAAATTATTTAATCTAGAAAAAGGGATAGCGATTGAGCCGGAGATATATCTTAAATATGCCACGAAAGAGTGTCGCGCTAAAGCGGAACATTTGGTGCGCCTCATAAAAAGCGGAGCATCAGATTTTGATGAAAGGATTGAGCTGAAAATTGGCACTCAATTGAAAATTTTGCATTTGAAAGCTCGAATTATCTACAACCAACAAGGGCACCCCGTAAAGGTACTGGGCGTTGACCGAGATATTACAGCGACATTTTTGGCGGAAGAAAAAATTCGAAAGATGGAGGCTGACCAGCAATTGGAAATATTTCGGCAGACTTTAAACGCGCAGGAGGAAGAACGCCGTCGTATATCCGAAAGTTTACATAATGGACTAGGTCAAATGCTTTACGGCATTAAATTGAGTGTGGGGAATTTGACGATCAATGATGCCCTCCGTTCACCGGAGAATTACGCGGAAGCAAAAAAGTATACTGATAGGCTGTTAATGGAAGGCATTCGTGAAAGTAGACGCATTTCTCATGAATTGATGCCGACTATGTTGGAAGATTTCGGCTTGGAGGCAGCTGTTGACGACATCTGTAAACAGCTTACCAATGGAACCTTGTTTCATTGTGTCTATGAAAACCTGAACCGTAGACTTCCAAAATACATGGAGCTCGCAGTTTATCGAACGATACAGGAATTGATGCTCAATATAGTAAAGCATTCGGAAGCAAGCTCCGCAACGGTCAGCATTGTCAATAATAACAAAGAAATAATCATTGAAGTAAAAGATAATGGAGTGGGTATGCAGGCCGCTAATTATGCTAAGCAGGGTATTGGTCTCGCATCCATTAAAAATAAAGTAAAATTGCTTAACGGAAAAGTAAGGATTGACTCCACCCCGCAGCGTGGTACGCTTGTCAGGGTTGTTATGCCTTATCAGTAATAAAGAGCCTTTGAGTTAATGTAATACTTAAAGTCATCATTTATAGCATTTGAATTATGATAAAAATAGTTTTAGTTGAGGATCATAATGTGGTGAGAAAAGGATTGGCCGACCTATTCAATAAGCAGGAAGGAATGGAAGTTGTAGGCCAGGTAGCGGGAGCAGATGAGGTTCTGCAATTATTTGCGGAAGGTCTTGAAGCTAACTTGCTTATTTCAGATTTGAATTTACCTGAGATAGATGGGATCGAGCTAACCAAAAGAATGGCTTCCAAATTTCCTACTGTAAAGGTGGTTATACTTACGATGCACAATAAGGAAATTTTTGTTAGGGAGGCTTTTGAAGCCGGCGCTAAAGGTTATATCCTGAAAGATGGTGATTTTGAAAAAATGGTCAAAGCAGTACGCCAAGTCGCTGAAGGTAATAACTTCGTATGTGACACGATTTAATATTTAATGATACCTTTGATTTATTCCAATAATTCATCAAAATGAATAGGTAGCTTGTTGATTCGCTTGCCCGTGGCATGGAATATGGCGTTTGCAATAGCTGCGGGCATGGCAACTAAGCCGATCTCTCCTACTCCTTTAATACCTAACTCGTTAATCAGATCATCTTTTTCATCGGCAAATATAACTTCCAGTTGATGCACATCAGCGTGGGTGGGAATATGATATTCGGCCAGATTAGCGTTAATATATTTGCCGAGATTTTCATCAATAACGGACTCTTCTTGAAGTGCTTTGCTGATTCCCCACACCATGGATCCGCTTATCTGGCTGCGTGCGGTTTTTGGATTGATAATCTTACCGGCCGCCACGGCGGTGACGGCACGGCTAACTGTGATTGTTTTTAAATCTTTATCCACCTCCACTTCCACAAACGATGCGGCGTGTGTCATTTTGCTGTATTTACGCAGCTTTAGCAAATGAGGTTTGCCCATTTTTGTGGTTTTAATAACCTGCCCTTTATTTGCCGTAACGATTGCCTGAAAACTGATATGCACGGATGGATCATGCAGCAGGGAGATACCTCCGTTTCTAAAGGTTACATCTTCTTCAACAGCATCAACCAATGGAGAATTGGACATCTTCTTTGCTTTTTCCAATAGTTTTTTCTTCAGCACCTTCGCGGCCATAACGATAGCTACACCGGTTGAACTGGTCATTGACGAACCACCCTGAAACATCGAGAAAGGCTTTTTACTGTCGCCATAACTGAAAATGACATCTTCAATAGGCAGTCCCAGTTCATCGGCAGCAATTTGGGTCATTACGGTAAATGTCCCGGTACCGATATCTGTAACGGCATTATTGATCTTCAGTTTCCCCTCGTTGGTGATAATGGCCTCGATGCGTGAGGGAAATTGGTAAGCATCCCAGACGCCCGTTGCCATACCGTAGCCTACCAATTTATTACCACGTGTCATGCTACCAGGTTCAGGGTTGCGCTCGCTCCAGCCGATCTGGTTTGCCGCCTGCTGGTAACATTCCCTAAGTGCCTTGCTTGTAAAGGGTTTCTCGGTTGACGGGTCCACTTCCGCGTAATTGCGCAGCCTAAGATCAAGTGGATCGATCCCTAACTTGTATGCCAGCTCATCCATTGTACATTCAATGGCATGCATAGCGGTTACACCGCCAGGTTATTGGCCCCGCATCGACAAAGATTGCCACTCATTAACTCCTGCACCTCTTCCCGTGTATTCGCCTTTCCTTCTTTCAGCAAGCCGATTGCGCTACAAATCTGTCCGGGAGTACAATAGCCGCACTGAAAGGCGTCGTGATCAATAAAAGCTTGTTGTAATGGATGAAGCTGATTACCGTTGATAATTCCTTCAATTGTTAAGATTTCAGCGCCATCTTTCAACACGGCCAATGTAAGGCAGCTTAGTATCCGTTTACCATCGCAAAGAACGGTGCAAGCGCCGCATTGCCCATGGTCACAACCTTTTTTTGTACCGGTGAGGTTAAGATGTTCGCGCAATACATCCAAGAGGCTGACCCAGGGTAATAACTGCAGTTCCCGTTCTTCTCCATTGATCTTTAAGCGAACAGCTTGCAGTCCGTTGAATTGATCTTTGTTTTCCATTGGATTCGATGTGTTAGCCAAGACTTATACTCCATAGAGGCATTCATTTACTACCAATTGAACAATTTACGTTTACTATAGTTTCGGATGATTGTAAATTCACAAAAAAACTGTATTACAATAATTTTTCATCTTGCAACATTCAACGCGTGTTTAAGTAGGCAATATGAAAAGGACAATTTCAGGATAGCTGAAAAACCGGACAACCTACTTTTTGTGTTTAAAAGGGATGAGCAAGGTTCGGTCACTAGCCTTTCTATGTATGAGAACGCGGGTAATTCTTCTTTTTTACTGAATAAAGTGAGCCATGAATGATTAGTAAACAACGGGCAGTTAGATTTATTTACATTAAGATCCGCTCATCGAATTTCCATAGCGCTTAAAATATTCAAACTGCGACAGATATGATCCCTGTTGCCGTCCGATTTCTGCAAACAGCAAATCGGCATCAAAAAAACTGTCCAGATTGAGGTTTAGCGTGCCATTTTCTTTCTTTAAATAACCGAGCCTCCAGTTGGGACAATCCCGGCTCTCGCGCTGTCCCAGATAAAGGACGATGAGGTTCATATGGCGTTCGTCTTTCTGAATGATCCGCGTTAGCTTTTCAATCTCATCGAAAGAACCTTCCAATATCCCTAAAAATCTTCCCTGTAACTTGGATAAAAACTGTCCTTCCGCATAAAGCAGAAGGCCCGTAATGCCATGGACAGGGTTATAGAAATTTGATTTTTGATCTATTTCTTGAAGCTGATCGATCGACAATAATGATACGGCCTGACTCATATAGACCAATTGATAGGTTTCTTCTTGCATATGTTTGTTCTGGTTATTATAAAGGACTAAAACCATTCCAAAACAATTCTTCGCCAGGACCTAACAATCGTACTGGGATTTTTCTCTTGCAAATGCCCTGATCATTAGATAAAATGTTGGAGACATGCTTTAAAAACCAAGTGGGTTGGATATTTCTGAAACTGTATTCTACATCTACAGTTAAAATTCGGCTTTAGAAGTTCTCCGGATAGTGTCTTGTTACTTTATCAATCACGTCATACATTTCAAACGGCTTCTTGATAAAGTCAATGGCACCCGAGTTTTGAGCAATTAAATCAATTTCTTTTGCTGCAGAAATCATAATTATAGGAATATGTGTTGTGACCTGGTTTGCGCGTAATTCCCTACATAGATCGCTTCCCCAACACCAACCTAATTTTTCATCCATCAGTATTAATCCGATTGAATTTGCCTTTAAGATCTGAAATATATTTTTGCCCGAATCAGTAATGACTTCGTAAGCGTCGTAGCTCAGGATTTCTGCTACCAGCTCTTTCATATCTGAATCATCTTCGATGTATAGAATTCTCTTATCCATAAAAATTTGAAATAACTAACGTTAATTAGTTAAAGAGTTTCATTTAATGATCGTAAAAATAAGGAAAAAACACTTGGCAAAAAGTAACATTCACAGTGGCTTTCACAACAATCATCTATCTAAACCTTGTTCCGATTGAGTACATGCGGTGCGCGCCAAGGTGTGTAAGAAAATCTACATCAATTGCGTGACAGACTTTAATTCATACAACAAAAGAATATAGGAAAGCGTTAAGCATACGCATATTATTCAGATAATTAATAATGTATGGAGCCTTTAGATTGGAGTAAGATTTTTCTTAATGACTTGAACTTTTCACTTGCATTGGAAATTATACTACGAACGTTTGTAATGTTCGTATTAATTTTAACGATTCTGCGATTGTCTGGTAAGCGTGGCATCAGGCAACTTTCTCTTTTCGAAGTAGCCATTATTCTAAGTTTAGGATCTGCCGCAGGCGACCCAATGATGACGGAAGATATGGCAATTATACCATCTGTTATCGTGTTTCTAACGATTATTCTTCTTTACAGAACGCTCACTTTTTTAACGGCGAAACGAGAAAATATTGAAAAGCTTGTAGAAGGAAAGCCCATCTATATTGTGGAAGATGGCATGCTTGCTCTAGAGGGAATTAAGCGCGACACTTTGGCAAAAGACGAATTTTTTTCTGAGTTAAGGCAGTATGGCATCGAGCATCTGGGCCAAGTGAAAACGGCTATCTTAGAAACGAGTGGTAGTGTGAGTGTCTATTATTTCCCGGACGACAGTGTCAAACCCGGTTTACCAATTCTACCTAAACTTTATGAAAAGAGAAGCCCAAAAATTTCCATCTCAGGTTTGCATGCCTGTTCGTTTTGTGGGAACGTTGTATCGATTCAAAACGACAGCCATAAATGTATGCGGTGTGAAAGTGATGAATGGGTTGAAACACTAAGTAGTAAAAGAATTGTTTAAACTTACTTTTGTTGCTGAAACAATTGACAATATTCTGCTGTCTAATTTTTAATTCGGCGGGAAAAAGCTTGGATTGCTCCCGCCACGGAGGACGTTATAATTTGCAAGGTAGCGTAATTATAGGCACTACTAAAGAGTATTGAGAAAATAAATCTTCAGAAAAGCGATTAAAAGTTTTTAGTGAAAATGGTATCAGTATCATTACATAAATGAATAACAAATGTATTATACAGGAACGAGCGGTTTAGTATTACCCTATCCAAATAAAAGCCATTACCCCAAAGAATTTCAGGATAAAAGTAGAATTACCTTTTATGGTTCACTATTTAGTTCCATCGAAGTAAATAGTTCATTTTACCGAATACCACAGGCAGCCACTGTACGCAAATGGAGTGAAAGCGTCCCTGCAACGTTTAAGTTTACCTTTAAGTTATGGCGCGAAATCACCCACAGCGCTCAGGCAACGTTTAATCCAGATGCTATCTTACATTTTATGACCGCCATAGAGGCCACGGAAACCACCAAGAAAGGAAGCATACTTATCCAGTTTCCACCTAGTTTCAAAATACAGCAACATAAAAAACTTGTCGATATTTTGGAAACCATAAACGGTATTAATAGTAGTTGGAAGCTAGCAGTAGAATTTAGGGATAGTAGCTGGTATCAACCTAGTATCTACGAACTGCTATATGCATATCATGCTAGCCTGGTAGTACATGATAAAACGGGAACCTTAAAACCGCTGATAGATCAGCCAGTTAATTTTGCTTATGTTAGATTTCATGGTCCTGGTGGTAATTACAGAGGTAGTTACACCGATGATGTCTTAAGCGAATATGCACAGTACATTGCGGAATGGTTGAATGACGGAAAAGAGATTTATTCTTATTTCAACAATACGATGGGAGAAGCCATAAAAAACTTACAAACCTTAAAAGGTTTTGTAGATAATCAAAAAACTTAATTATTACGCTCGCGTGCTTTACATTCAAACGCTCAAATTAATCAACCGATAAGTACGCAGTTGTAGTCAAAATTGGACATGCGTTTAACAAATAGTCGTCAAAGAGAACTAAATCTGTCGTAATAGCAATTTTATTTATTAAGATTTGTTTCTTGCTTGTAATGGCATAGCGATTGCACTTTACGATGTACCTAGAAAAACAAATCTTATGAAGACAAAAGCATCGACACAAAAAACAAGCGAACTTATCACGAGGATGATGGAAAATGCTGACAGATACTTAATGCTGCGCCTGCACCTGGACCTTTTTAAGCATCGTCATGCTTTATCGAAAACGGACACCACAGATTATCAAATCGAGGGCGGCAAATCTAGTATTTCGGCGGCTTCTTGAAGACTTTGAGTTACCTGAGTTAAGCTGCAACATTCAAGCTATTACAAACAAATGAAAGCAATCTGTTCTGCTGATCAGATTGCACCTTATGCGATTTACCGAAACGTCATCGCAGCATGCTACAATATCGGAATTGTGTAGTTTTTTCATACGATTATTGTACTATGACTTATGTTTATTGATCGGCGGAAGAACATCAACAACTTTTTCGGTTTCCTTTTCCTCTATGTGAACCGCAAAATCTGCCGGTTCAATAGCAGATCCTTTATATTCAGCAAACACCCTTGTAAAGACAGCACCAAAATAGAGAATTGCTGCCGTATAGTATACCCAAAGCAATATCAATATAATAGAGCCTGCGGCGCCGTAAGCAGATTCTGTACCGGATGTTTCCAAATAAAAGCCAATCAAAAAACGACCAATAATAAAGAAAATTGTTGTAAATATTGCTCCGGCCCGTACATCTTTCCATTTGATCTTTACATCTGGCAATACTTTAAAGATGATAGCAAATAGGGAAGAAATGATAATAAAACTAATGAGTAGATTAATAATATTCAACAACAAAACCGTGATATCAGGGAAATATATCTTTAGCCGATCTGTCAACGCGATGATAACACCATTTACAATAAGAGAAACGACCAGCAAAAAGCCTAGGCTAATAATTAAAGATGACGATAGCAGGCGGTCTTTAATAAGTTTTACCCACCCACGTTTTGGCTTTGCTTTAACATGCCAGATCATATTGATAGAATTTTGTATATCACTAAAAACAGACGTTGCACCGACCGCTAATGTGATTATACTGATTACTAACGCTGTAGTCGACTTACCCGAGATCTGTAAGTTTTTGATCATCTCCTGCACCTGTAACGCCGGCTTGCTTCCAATTAAACCTTTTATCTCATAGAAGATTTTTCCTTCAATAGCATCCTGTCCCAAAAAAATACCAGCCAACGAAATCAGCAGAACAAGCATGGGACCAAGTGAAAAAACAGTATAATAAGCTAAGGAAGCACTTAACTTCATACAATTTTCGTCAATAAAGCCGTTGAAAGTGTCTTTCATTATTTTAAATCCGTTCTTGAAGGAGCTTTTTGTGAATAGCTTTGCCATAGGCCTCTGTTTAACTTTTTAAGTACAACAGGGTAGCAAACAATAAGGTTTGCGTTTGTGGTGAGAGATAATTAAAAAATACGCGGATTTGCGTTGATTAATTTTTTACTAGCGTTTACTCAGACTGTTTCTTTAAGTGTAACAGAAATAAAATTAGCTCTTCAAGTTCATCGAGGTCTAATGGTTTTTGGATATATGCATCGGCCCCTGCTTTTCGTGCAATCTGCTGTAAATCGTTCATTGCTGAAGACAGAACAACAGGGATGCTACTAAATCTTTTATCAGCTTTCAGTTGCTGGGCTTTGAAGATAAAATCAGTTCGACAAAAAAAGCATTCGAGTATCATGGAATCTTTCCAGAGAACCTATTTTCGCCAATTGGCTTAATGAAAGATCAAACCTTTTGCCCACTGTTTAAATATTAGACCAACCAGAACACTATAGGCTTCTATTTTGAAGTCAGCAATTTCTTCTTTAAAAAATTTAATGATACCTTTAGCTTTGATAGACCTACGATATCGGCCTTATAAGCAAATTAGTATGCCAGTTTAAACAAATTATGATGATAAAAGAGACGCCGATGGCGGGTGAGGAACATGCCAGCCAAGATTTCTGGTTTCCCGGCCGTTGGATAGGTGGAATATCTTTAATAATCGCTCCACTAGCGTTACTTGCGGGAATTCTGATTCGAATACAGTTCCATTTTTTCTTCCCCCAACAACTTGAAGCTTTTGAACAGCATCCAACTCTAGTGTCAACATCGTATAATTTTTTTGTGGCCGGTAATATACTTTTGTGGCCAGCCATTATTACATTGGCCAGATATATAGGCATAAAAAAAAGACAGTGGGCCTTATGGGGTGGATCTTTTGTTATTTTTGGATTATTTGCACGAAGCTTTCACGCAGGAGTAGACCATTTTGCATTCCAGCTGGTAGGGTTGCAGGGTTTGGATATGGCTACCAAAACGGTAGCCGATTCTTATGGAGTATTTCACATTATCTCAACGCTGAATGGAACTATTATATTTGGATGGATTATTTTGGCTATCGGTTCTTACCTCTCCGGTACACTTGGATTAATTCGCTCCATTGCCCTCGCTTGTATGTCGGCTCTAATGATTGGAGTATTGAAGGGTAGCTCAATTGTCTCGATTATTGCGACTCTGGGGCTTTGTGTCGCTTTAGTACCACTTGGCATCCATGTATTAAAAGATGGTCCCGGCTTGAGTTATAAGACAATTGGAAGCTGGTTACTATTAATAGCAGCTGTTATTGTTTGCCTGTTTCTTTTTGGCCAAGCAGGTTAAGTGTCAACATTTTGTTTTTTACCCACGTTTCATCATCTAGTACTATTCGTTTTACTTTCTCTCCAGTGAGTTTATAAATAAAAGAATCTCTCAATGGCAACTACAAAAGCACGGATAAAAGATCTTATGAAAAATGCCGACACGCTGGCGCTTGACGGGAGGATTGCTGACGCCATTAAAAATTATATCGCGGCAATAAAGGCTGATCCCTTACTTGCAAGAGCTTATAATCGGCTGATGATCCTTTATAGAAAACAAAAGGAATACAAAAAGGAAATGGCAATCATTAAGCAGGCGATTGGCGCCTACGAAAAAGAGATCAAAGCGGATCAGCAAGCCTGGAAGAAGGCAAACAGCAAGTCCGCACGGCTAAACACCAACCTGGCGAAAGCAATGGGCCTTCTTGACGACAAGGGTCTTCCTGTTTATGAGTACCCACAGGTTGGGACTTGGCGAAAGCGTATGGAAACAGTCCGGAAAAAATTACAAAGTCCTGCTCAAAAGGCCAAAAGCAACCGTTCATCTAAAAAGTAAACATTCTTTGCCTACTCCTATTGCTCTAGACTATTGAGCCATTTTTTAAGATGGTGGCATCTATTAACCTAAGCGATCGGGAGGCATGCGTCTGCAACAATTTGCAATAGAAGTGTTAAATATGCCCCGCTTTTTAACATCTCTAACCTCATTCTAATACATCGAATGTATTTTTCGTCAATTTCACCGGTGTTGCCGCGCTGTTAACCATAAATAGCGGAAATACCGATTTAAATGGGATTAAAACACAGGTATGTTACGGAAAACACAGAATAGCCGAACACTGAAGGATAATTTAATGCTTGCATCATCAACCGCTTTTGTGGCAGGAGCGGTTAACGTTACGGGTCTTATTGCCTTTTTTGCATTTTCTTCTAACGTGACGGGCCACGTTGCGAACCTTGCCAATAATATCGCTCTTGTTGACTCAGAAGATGTTATCTCTTTTAGCCTTTGGTTGGCTTCCTTCTTTTTAGGGGCATATGTATCCAGCTATATTATTAAAAGTTATGACAATTTCAGTAACTATAGGGCATACTCGATCCCCCTGATTATCGAGATCATTATATTGACAATGATTGCCGTATACTGTGACTTTTTTTACGAAAAGAAGCACATAGAAGGTGAAGTGATTGTGGGGTTTATGCTATTTTCCATGGGGCTGCAGAATGGCATGGCTAGCATTATTTCTGGCGGACTAATTAAATCAACACATCTCACAGGACTGATTACAGACCTTGGCGCAGAGATTGCCGACTACTTTCATCCGAAATCCGATCGGCCAACCTTATTGAAAAATAAACTTTTTATCAGGATAACTATTCTATCTTTTTATATAATGGGCGGAGTGATCTTCGGTTATTGTTTTTACCTTTTTCGATTTGAGATATTGTATGTAATCCCAGTGATTCTGATGACAATTCTTTACTATGATGTTTCAAGCGTATACCTCAACAAATTAATAGGTACGCTTAAAAATAAGCGATGAATATTTCCTTGTAACTCGCCAAAATCGATAGCTCAAAGGGCTTTTATAAATGGAATGGATAAATGCGGCTGTAGTATCATGTATGAAGTCTGCCTTGTGCCGTTACCCTCACATTTCATCGTTTTCCGAATGACTGTGTATTTAAAGTGGATAATTATTTTACTGCTATCGAAACAGGCGATAATGGTCTGATGTTTAATTAAAAATAGAGATCATTTATCTTCGGGGATTTTTAGATTATGACAAATATATTTGATTGTGGTTGGTTTAATCTGGAACTTAACGGCGTGAATCTGGAAATTAGTGAGCATGCTGTCCGCAATCTGATTGTATATCATATTTACTTCAGTGACGGACGTAAACCCTTATCGATAACCCGAGCATTGAAGCCACAGACGACAACAACGTGGATCAGTTTGCCTCATGGAAGAGAACAGGAAGCAGAAGAACTGGGTATTGAAATCATGAAATATTTAAACAGAAATTAATTTTTCTTGTAATAGCCGTAATAAACATACTTTTGTAGCTATCAAAGCGTAAATAATCCAGCTAAATAAATATTGTTAAAAACCTATTTAAGCTATCCAACATTATTAAGAACATTTTATGTTAAAAAAAACAAACTATCTATTTCATGCTGGTTTAGGGATTGTGTTATTAGCCATGATTTATTGTGGCTATAAAGAGGTTAGTCTATCGCACTATCAGAAAGAAGTAATGGAAGACTACAGTACAGTAAACAGCGTAGCTTTTGGCTTACTCTCGATCGACAAATGGGAAGATAAGATCGTTAAAATAGTTGACCGCCAGATACAGAACTTTAATTTTACGCCTAAAGAAAAAGCGGATCTGCAGAAAGAGATAGAAAAGATTCTTCATGCGATGATTGATAAAGCCATTGCCACGATTAATGAGAAGCAGAAGAGTATTGGCGGAAAAATCAGAAAGGCTGCCGTAAATATTTTTGTAAATGAAGAAAAACTTCATGAGCAGGTGCCAGAATTTGCGCTGACAATTGTAAATGAGATCAGTAAGCCATCTACAAAGAAAACGCTTAAAAATTTAGCAGGTGAGAAAATCGAAGATTTAACGGAGTCTACATTTGATAGTTCTATGAACGCGCAACGGAAAGTTACACGCGCCATATTTAAAAAATATAAGGTTAATAGCGCGCAATCATTTGAAAAAAAGGCGAGCGAACTATTTGAAAAGGTCCGTTTTCGTGGTTATATGTATTTTTCTGCGTTGTTTGTGGGTCTACTTTTATTTCTCACACTTTGGCGGATATGGCGAAATCGCGAGGAACTTCACGCGCCTTTGTTCATTTATTCACTCTTGGCGGCCGCCATTGTACTGACAACGGGTGTTTCGTCGGTAATGATTGAAGTAGAAGCCAGGCTTGAAAAGATAGACTTCCACCTACTGGGCGAACACCTTATTTTTGAAAATCAGATATTATTTTTTCAGAGTAAAAGTATCATCGATGTGGTATTTGTTCTAGTGAAAAATGCCGAATTTGATTCGGTGATCATCGGTTTTCTTATTTTTACTTTCAGTGTTTTGTTTCCATTGGGGAAACTTATCTGCTCGGGCATATACATCCTCAATGAAAAAATGCGCGTAAACAAAGTGATATATTTCTTCGCTTTCAAATCTGGCAAATGGAGTATGGCCGATGTGATGGTGGTGGCTATCATGATGACCTATATAGGATTGAACAGCTTATTGAATAGCCAGCTATCAGATCTTAACATAAAAGAAGAGTCGTTTACAAGCATAGCAACTAATAATACGGCGCTTCAACCCGGATTTGTTGTATTTTTAACCTTTGTACTTTATGGGCTTACGCTATCAGAGATTTTGCAGCGGATAACACAAAAGAATATAGACAATACAACGAGGCCGGTGAAACAAACTTAAAAGTGCAAATCAGAAAACATCACTAAATCAGAACGGAAAAAACATTCGAGTAACGATGTATATTTTTTTATTAGTTATATTTATAGCCTCATGATATTTCTCAGTTAATATAAAATATAGGCTTGGATGAAAGAAACCTTTTCTGTTGGTTTAAATGAAATTTATAGAGAACTCGTTATTGACTCGCCTGTGGCAATTTATACCTGTAACACGCAAGGGTACGTAACTTTTTTTAATGAGGCAGCTTCTATCCTTTGGGGCAGGGCTCCAAAATTAGAGGTCGACCTCTGGTGTGGATCTTGGAAGATCTATCATCCTGACGGGAAACCGATGCCACTTGATGAGTGTCCCATGGCGCTCACATTAAAAAATGCCAAGTCTTTTGAAGGTGCAGAAATTGTTATAGAACGGCCCGACCACACCTTTAAAAACCTGCTTGTTTACCCACGGCCAATATTTAATGACGACAAATCTCTGATAGGAGCCCATAATACGCTGGTTGATATTACTGAACAGAAATCCAACGATGAGAAGCAAGCGATACTTTCAGCCATTGTAGAATCATCGGAAGATGCTATCGTCAGTAAAAACTTGCAGGGTATTATTAAAAGCTGGAACGCGGGCGCTCAAAAAATATTCGGATATCGTGAAGAGGAAATAATAGGTAAACACATCAGCATCCTAATTCCAGAAGAGCTGCGGACGCAGGAAGATGAAATCATTGCCAATATAAAAGCGGGAAGAAAGGTAGACCATTTCCAAACCATCAGAGTGCATAAAACTGGAGTAAAAATTCCCATTTCACTTGCTGTTTCGCCAGTTAAAGATAATTTTGGAAATGTTATCGGTGCATCGAAAATTGCCAGGGATATCTCTGAGCGCGTGCGAGCAGAAAAGATTATTCAACAAACTGCCGAACGGCTAAAAATTCTCAATGACATTGGAAAAAACATTTCTAAAAAATTGGATGTAGAGGTCATTCTTCAAAATGTCACGGATGCTACGACGAAAATAACGGGTGCTACTTTTGGTACTTTTCTATATAATAAGGCCAGCGAGAAAGGCGAGTCTTCCATGCTGGTTACCTTTTCAGGGATACCGAAAAAAGTTTTTGAAAAACTTTCAACATCTTCTGATACAAATATTTTTCAATCAATCTTTAAAAACGAAAGAGTTGTTCGTATAAATGATATTACACAAGATAGTCGTTATAATAGAAACACATTGCATCTCGGAATATTGGAAGAAATGCCGGATTCGCTTAGTTATCTGGCAGTAGCGGTTATTTCCTCTTCTGATGAAATAATCGGGGCATTATTTTTTGGACACTCGCAGTCTAACTTTTTTAAGGAAGAACATGAAGCGATGGTGGTGAGCATTGCTTCTCAAGCATCGGTTGCATTGGAAAATTCGATGCTTTTTGAAGAGGTAAAAACATTAAGTTCAAAAAAAGACGAATTTATTGCATTGGCAAGCCATGAGCTTAAAACCCCGCTAACAACTATCAAAGGTTATTTACAGATTTTAGGTAGAAATATTAAAGACCAGTTGTCGACGACCTTTATACAGAAGTCGATCATGCAAAGCGGAAAAGCTTAATGCATTGGTGTCAGATTTGTTCGATATTTCGCGCATTGAAGGAGGCAAGCTTCATTTCGACATTGAGGTCTTCGAGTTAAAAGAGCTATTAATTGATGTGATAGAAACCTTTCATCACAACATTACAACGCATAGTATTGTCTTGGAAGATCAGAGCAGGAACACCAGTATAGAAGCAGACAAACAGCGTATTGAACAGGTATTAATAAACCTAATTAGCAATGCAATTAAATACTCTCCAAAGGCAAATAAAGTATTCGTGAAACTTGAAGATTCCGAAGAAGTCTTGTCAATTAAAATACTGGATAAAGGTATGGGCTTAACAGTGGATCAACAGCGACAGATATTTACACGTTTTTATAGAGCCGAAAATAAATCAGGCATTTCCGGCCTTGGATTAGGCCTTTACCTCACAAAAGAAATTATCGATCGGCACAGCGGTTCGATTGCGGTGAATAGTACGTTCGGAAAAGGTTCAGAGTTTATTGTAACCTTGCCAAAGAGGAGAAAAACAAACCATTAAACGACATTTATTGGCCAAAGCACATTTATTATTGTTCGATCTTACCACAAGAGAATCAAAACTGAAGAAAAAATGCTCTTAAATAATTCACACCTGATCTATAAAGAAGACAAGCGTGACTTTTTTTTAAAACACTTTTATCGGCACCTCAAGACGCAAGTTGTACGTTCACTTTATCAGTCAGCTCAAAAATATCAAAGGGTTTTGCTATAAAATCATTTGCCGGACACTCTCGTGCTATAACACTCATCTTGGCATGTGCAGACATAAGAATGAGCGGTACATTTCTAAATGCTTTTTTCTGCTTTAAGTCATTACAAACCTCCACACCATTTCCATCTGGGAGCATGATATCTAACAGGATGAGATCGGGCATTCTTGTTTCTAAAAGTTTGTAAAAACCGTCTACCGTAGCAGCAGCATTCACCTGAAAACCGGCATCCTTTAAAATGATAATAATCAATTCACTTATATCTATATTATCTTCTACAACATAAATAATTTTTTCCATTCGTAATTTGTTCTACAAGGTATTTACACAGCAAGAAATTAAATAGTATTCTAACAAATAGCTAGCCGGAAAAGTTTTAGTCGCTCTTCCCATGGAAATTATAAATCTCTTTATTGTGCTTCACGTTTGTAAGTAGTGCCACTTTAATAGAGCTAAATGAAAAAGATTTCAAGGAATGGGCCCTCCTATCATATTAAGACATTACGTCTCGGATAACTAATACTGCGAGCATCCTGCAGTTTGACTCCAATTGGCTTAAGGTAGAATACATTAAACTGGCAGAAGGGTGACCAATTACTCCGGGCCATCATATCAATATTTATAATTAACCTGCTTTCCACAGCAGTATTTTTATTGTGCCAGTCGAAAGGCAAGGTTTGATGTTAACCCTACCTTCCGCTGGACTTGCAACTTTTAGAATGACTCAGGGAACCTTATGAAATGGCAATTTGGCGCGGCGCCTTTTTCTTTGCCTCTTCCCTTTTGGGAATCGTAATATGGAGCAATCCACTATCATACCTGGCTTTGATGCCGTCTTCGTCTACCAAACCATCTGGAAGTATCAAGGTACGTTTAAAGGACTGGTAACTGAATTCCCTTGAGGTGTATTTACCACCCTGTTGATCTTCAGATTCGGAACGGAATTCAGAGCTGATAGAAAGTCTGTTAGCCTCCAGATTAACTTTAAAATCCTCTTTTTTCAGTCCCGGTGCAGCCAGTTCGACGAGATATTCATCATTCGTCTCCCTGAGGTTTACCGCAGGAATAGTCGTATTGCTGGTTGAATTGTTGAATGTATCCCAGTTAAATAGATCACGGGAAAAGAAATCATTGAACAGTGCGGGAAGGCTTGGCATTCCCTGTCTGTTATTTTTGATAAGTGACATGGCAACCTCCATTTTTAAACAGTTAAATAATTAAATTAAATAAGTGCTATTAATAGCGGGAGCTCCCTAAAATTTCCAGATCAAGGGATATGCCAAAGGATGCATGGCAGAAATTTTGACAGTGTGTCGGAAATTTTTTCACTTTTCCTGCTTTCTCTACTGCGATCTATGGATTTAGGAAAATATATTATTTGCTATTTCTGATCTTATTGGTCTACTCAATAAATTGTTCCCAGACATGCAGGTTTTGGGGTCTCATCCATACTGCTCATATGCTTAAAAGATAGAACCATTTATAAGCTACCTATCCATTTTGACCAACTGTTAGAATGAATGGGACAATTGCGCAATAGATCATTTGGCTTTAAACTTCTTCTAAAGTTTTAATGTCAAACTTTTTCATTTTCAAGTAAGCATCCAATACTTTCTGCGATTTTTCCGGGTTACTCAACAGTTTCGGTAAAATTGTAGGAACTACTTGCCAAGACACACCATATTTATCCTTCAACCAACCGCAATTCCCTTCTTTCCCACCTTCAGATGTTAATTTCTCCCAATAGTGGTCGATTTCTTCCTGTGAGTCACAGTCTATTACAAAGGACACGGCTTCATTGAATGTAAAATTTGGTCCGCCATTTAAGGCCATAAACTTTTTTCCATCCAATTCAAACGTTGCCACCATTTGATTGTCGGCGGTAATTTTTGAATTTGGAAAAATTGAGCAATAAAACTTAGCTGCTTCTTGTGCTTGTCCGTCAAACCACAAACACGGATAAATCGGATTTTTCATTTCAATATTTTTTTAAAGTGTTGATATTGCAAATGTAGGATGTCACAATAACTCAAAATAGAATGATCCCGACAAAATATCTTATTGCTTCCCTAAGTTCAAATACTCTTTAGGTGTTAAGTTTGTAAATTCTTTGAATGTTCTTATAAAGTGGCTTTGATCAGCATAATTGTTGTCAAAAACTATATCAGTAAGCTGTTTAAATTGCCTGCTGTTTAGTTGCTGAAAAGCAGCATTGAACTGAGCTATTCTTCTATATTGATCTGGTGAAATTCCAATTTCTTTTTTAAACATTCTTTGAAAAGTCCTTTCTGTTACAAAGATTTCATTTTGGGCTTTGGTTAAAATTTGTTTTGAAGGATTTTCAGCAATTAGCTTCGTAGCATATTCAATAAGTTTATTGGTGATTTTTATTTTATTAATGAGGTCGAAAATGAAACAATCTAAAATGGTCAACATTTCCTGAATGGAGAAAGCACTTAGTAATTTTTCCTGTAGCTCATTTGCTACTTTATATTCTACTAAATTTAAGTTAATAGGATTATCTGTAAATTCTTGAGCAGAAAAACCAAAAAGGGCCTTTAAAGAAAATGGTTTAAAAAAGTAGGCAATAAGTGTAAAGTTTTCGGAGAATGTGATTTTCTCAGGAAGGACAGTTTGCCCAAAAAGGGTTAAATAATTTTTGGTATTGTTAATTGTGCCTAACGTATTTTGAAAAAGTAACGTTGGTTTTCCATTTGCAAAAAGTGGCAGTGAAAAATTGCCTTTAACCGCATGATTTTCAATGATAAGAATTTCATCAACATATTCAGCAATTTTTTCAGCCGGTTTTAATCTTCTTGCTTTCAATTTTTCGAAACTTTATTAATTCTTACCGTAAAATTCGCAAAACAGCTAGATACATAATCTGCGTACGACTGATCCCATCTGGCGACATAAGCTGGGGCGCCAGATGGTTGAGAAGTATAGCATGTATTATCATCTCTCTCAAAGATAAGCAATAATCTAAGCATAAATATAATAAAGAAAGGCTATATATGTTTATCAACGTAGGGCAAAAAATCTAAAAATATTTCCAACCAACTACGCCAGTTTTTGTTGATAGTAAAACAACACATAATGAAAGCAGTTATTCTTTTGGGAACCTTAAAGAAAGATTCTTTATCCAACACCGAAACATTGGTAGATTTTTTTGTACCGTATTTACAAGCAAAAAACGTAAAATGTGAAGTTATCAAATCCGTAGAGTATAATATATTGCCCGGAACTTATACTCATATGGGAGCCGGTGATGCATGGCCCGATATTTTCAAAAAACTGGTAGAAGCTCAGATTATTATCTTTGCAACGCCTATTTGGTGGGGTAATCATTCATCAGAAACGCAGAAGATAATTGAACGTTTAGATGAGGTTCATGATGATATCCTTGCTGGAAAAGAATCGTCCCTGGCTAACAAGGCTGTAGGGATTATTATCACGGGAGATTCGGATGGCTCTCAACATATAATAGGATCTATTGCCAATTTTGTAAATGCGTTAGGTATGATTATTCCTCCGTACGCCAGCCTCACAGTGCAGGCAGCAGAACATGCAAAGGATCAAAAAACTAGTAAGGAAGCATTAATGGAAAAGTATAAGAAGGAATATGCTACCACTGCCGAAACCATGGCGTCTCAGTTGGTTGAATTTGGAAGTATAAAATAAATCATGATTTATAGCAAATTTGTTAAAAAAGTAACCGCCATAAATGTTCACCCATGAAAAGATCTGCTTATAAGCTGTTAGCCGCCGGCAATATGGTTGCCCTACTGATTACTTTTTTGATAAATTATCTTTCCAACACTGGCGTATTTAATGGTACTACCATTGCAAATATTTCCAACAGGTACAAGAACTTGCTCACGCCTGCTGACTATGCATTTTCGATATGGGGTCTAATTTATATTGGCTTATTTGCTTTTGTTATTTACCAAGCTTGGTTATTTGCCAGACCAGACCGTGCGCCCCAGGAGAAAGCAGCCATGCAAGTAGGTATTTGGTTTATTCTTTCATGTATTGCAAATTGTTTATGGGTTCTGGCCTGGGTATATGGATATATGGGGTTGTCGATATTGATAATGGTTGCCTTACTTTATGCATTGATCAACATTATAAGTAACACCAATATGGAACGCTATACCGCGACTTTAAGAGAAACGCTTTTGGTATGGTGGCCTTTCTCTCTTTACGCTGGTTGGATAAGCTTAGCCCTTGCAGTGAATATCGCTACATATTTGACAAAGTCAGATTGGGATGGGTTTGGCTTATCCGATCGGTTCTGGGCGATGACGCTTATCTGCATCATTGGCATACTGAATTTATTGATGATCTGGAAACGAAACATGCGCGAATTTGCGACTGTGGGTATATGGGGATTGGTAGCCATTGCTGTGGCCAACTGGAGTACGGAAAAATTTGTTGTAATTTTTTCCCTTGTCGTTGCCAGTTTTCTGCTAATTAACAACATAATACATGCCCGAAAGAATTTCAAGGGCTTTTTATAATGCCTTAAAATAGTTTTCAGTTTAAATACTAGCTATTACAACTAAAACTACGGAAGCGCCCCATCTTCAGATTCAGCATGGAAACAGGAATGACGCATTTCGAACTAGCGATCAGTTTAGCAAGCTTATACAAGTGACAATAGAATGTTCAAATTCCAACCTGCACTTAATGTACGGTTTTCCGAAAACAAAACATTTTCGTCTAATAATAATTTAGCAATAATATATTATTACTCCGATAATAAATCCTTAAGCAACGTTTGTGTAACCAATCATATTTTATGTGTAAAATTGAGCTATTTCTGTGTAAATATTTCCTTACTTATGGCAATAGGCTTTATATTTGGGTTACATATAGACATGATATTTATTAATATCCTTGTCATTTCAACATATTATTACTGAAATATTATCCGCTGGAAGCTATTTATAAGCAACGTTGCCGAATACCACATTTTTCCCATAATTATACACGTTTATTATAGTATCAAAGATAAAAAATCGGTACCGGTTAATTTTTTATTAAGAAAGCAATTAAACAAAGAGGACAATCAAAATAAGCAAAACAAATGTAACTGTAAGAAAAATCGATCTAGTTATCGTGATAGATGCCAGCATGAATAACACGAAGTATGCGCCATTCTTATAGAACCGTTTTCAACTGTTTAACAAAACCCGTTTAATTTCATTATGGATATTATGCAAAAAACAAAAGGCGACGATATGGAATGGTTGGTTTCCGATCATACGCGCCAATTACGCAAATGTATAAAGTGCACTACGGGAGAACTTGATTTTCGTATCCGTAGACCAGCGCTTTTAAATTCTTTCTGGGGTGGTTGCCCCTGAAACGCTACAAATGTAGTAAATGCAAAAGGAAGGTCTATATATGGGTCAAATAATCTTGCTACCCCATTGCTATTTTCTCAGCAGCGGCTGGATTACCTTCGTGAGACCTCGATAGCCGCTGTCATCGCGGATACAATGTACTCGGCTCAACTATATGCCTTATCCGTTTAGGGCTACTGTCTAGACCCATTTCTGGCTTGCCATCTATAAACCCAAATTTTGTACAGAGTATTATATCTTTACGTATAGGCTGAAGCCCTTCTCCCACCAGCTTTCATTTAAAACCGGGCCATATGCTTCCGCCGTATCAAGGAAGCAGGTTGCCAATCCAAAGCATATAAAACTCCGGACTGGCACCAACAAATCACCTAAATTTAGATCTTATTTCACTAAAGGGAAAGCGTAGCCTACAGAAACCATAATTCTGCGGTTTTTAACAGATTGGTTACCTTTGTGAAGACCTGTTAACAAGGCATATCGACCATCAACGTTTGAATCTAAGGTACAGAAAATAAATTTGATTTACTAATAATTTTAGTATATTTGTATGTTTACGACTATGTCCAACAGAGTCATCACACAAAAACTTTAATGTTATGTTTAATAATAAGCTTAATATTCATCTTCAAAAAACGGAGGTTTCAGATCTAGAGAATTTATTTCAGTTTCAACTGGATCAGGATGCAAATTATCTGGCAGCATTTACCCCGAAAGATCCAGCTAACAAAAGAGCATATGTAGAAAAATACACTAAGTTATTAAGTGATCCTACTGTAAATAACTTTACCATTGTTGTAGATGGGATCATCGTGGGAAGTGTAGCGAAATTTGTCATGGAAGGAAATGCCGAAATTACCTACTGGATAGATAAGAAGTATTGGGGTAAAGGCGTTGCATCTTATGCTTTAAAGTACTTACTTGAAACTGAAGATAGCCGACCAATTTTCGCACGGGTTGCTTTTGATAATTTTGGTTCGCAGAAAGTTTTAGAGAAGTGCGGTTTTGTAAAAATCGGTACAGACAGGGGTTATGCCAATGCGCGACAAATGGAAATAGAAGAATTCATTTACAAGTTGAACTGATGAAAAAAATCCTTTTCCTAAAAAACTTGCTCACTGGGTTCATGGGTTAAAGTTTCCCTGGGAGTAGAGGATTGTTTCTTAAATGAATTTTCGTCTTTCGGTGAATTTTGACACCCATGATCAGGAAGAGACCAGCGACCTTGGATTCGACCGGATGCTTCATAAGGTCTGACCAAATGTTTTAAAGATTTCTTTCAGAATTCTTGCTTATTAATGTTCGCTATCGAACAGACACGTGTTCGTATACGGACACTTCTTTTAATAAAAATCTCTCTTTAAAGCCATAAGACTATCCTTCAGACATGGCAACGTTCTTGTAGCCTAACAAGAAATTGTTAAATTATGTTCAAAAGCTACTTCAAGATCACCTGGCGAAATCTTTGGAAAAATAAAACATTCAGTTTTATAAATCTCTTAGGTCTAGCTGTTGGTATGGCCTGTGTCTTACTCATCTACTTATGGGTAAATGATGAGCTTAGTATTGATAAATTTCACAAAAATGACACCCGGTTGTTCCAAGTAATGGAAAACCGGGTGAATGCAGATGGCATACTCACGTCGGGGACAACTTCGGGTCCAATGGCGAAAGCACTAAAAGAAGATATGCCTGAAGTAGACTTAGCGGTCTCGGTTTGTAGGGCTGGAGAACATATATTTTCTGCCAAAGAACACGATATCAAAACTACCGGTCAATATGCTGGGGAGGATTACTTTAAAATGTTTTCGTACCCCTTACTCCAGGGAAATAAGAATCGCATACTGATGGGAAGGAACGAGATCGTCATTTCCCAAAGCCTTGCCCGTAGACTGTTCGGTACCAGCGAAAATATGATCGGTAAGATGGTTAAATTTGATCATGGGGAACAGCTTATGGTTAGTGGCGTTTTTGAAGATATTCCGCACCAATCGTCCGAACGATTCGATTTCATTTTACCTTTCGATAAATTTACCGATGGACAAGAATGGACGAAATCTTGGGGCAACACATGGGCCAGTACATATTTGATGCTCAAAGAGGGTGCAGACGCCGCGCTGTTCAATACAAAAATTGCTGATTACATCAAGGTAAAGAATAATTACAACAGGGAGGAGATGCATCGCACGGCATTCATAGCGCGGTATGCTGATAGATACTTGTATGGGAAATATGAAAACGGCAAACTCGTGGGAGGCAGGATTGACTATGTAAAGCTTTTTTCAATTATCGCGATATTCATTCTCGTCATCGCCTGTATAAACTTTATGAATTTGTCTACAGCAAAGGCATCCAAAAGAATGAAGGAAGTGGGTATCAAAAAAGCTATGGGAGTAAATCGAAGAGCACTGGTTTTTCAATACTTGGGTGAGTCAGTAATGATGGCGATGTTTGCATTGCTCATTGCTGTGGCCATTGTTTTTGTCCTCCTACCCCAATTCAATTACATCACAGGAAAACAACTTGCCCTCCTTCCTGATCCGTTCTTTATTCCGTCTTTTTTGGTAATCGCCTTATGCACAGGATTAATAGCTGGCACCTATCCCGCCTTCTATCTGTCTGGCTTTAGCACAATTAAGGTGCTGAAAGGAAAACTAAGCAATTCAATAGGAGAATTATTAACACGTAAAGGACTGGTGGTATTTCAATTTGCCCTATCAATCATACTGATTGTTTCAGTATTAGTGGTTTACAGACAGATCGAATTCATACAAAATAAAAATCTGGGGTATACTAAGGAAAACATCATCTATTTTAGTAGAGAAGGAAAAGCGGCGGAACAGGGCAATCTAGCAACTTTCGTTTCGGAGGTGAAAAAAATTCCAGGTATTATAAATGCCTCAAGTACTGTACACAATATGCAGGGGCATAACAGTGGGACTTCGGGTATTCAATGGCCGGGAAGAGACCCCAATGACGGAACTGAATTTGAGCATGTAACCGTTAACTATGACCTGATAGAAACATTGGGAGTAGAAATGAAGGAAGGACGTACCTTCTCTCGGAATTTCGGTTCTGACACCTCGGCCATTATATTCAATGAGGCAGCCATCGCCTTCATGAGACTCGACAACCCTATTGGAAAAACGGTTGATCTGTGGGATAGGAAGGTGCAGATTATCGGAGTGGTAAAAAACTTCAATTTTGAGTCGCTTCATGAAAAGGTAAAGCCGTTGTTTTTCAGGCTAGCACCAGAAGAAACGTCCTTATTTATGGCGCGGATTAAAACAGGCATGGAACAAGAGACCATTGATCGTCTTAGACAGCTCTACCAAACTTTTAATCCTGGTTTTCCTTTTGATTACCGGTTTCTGGATGAAGAATATCAAGCGCTGTATACTTCTGAGCAAAGAGTTGCAACTCTTTCCAGCTACTTTGCAGGGATCGCCATTCTTATATCCTGTCTAGGCTTGTTCGGTTTGGCAGCATTTACCGCCGAAAGAAGACAAAAAGAGATTGGCATCCGTAAAGTCCTGGGAGCTTCTGTGAACGGTGTCATAGCCCTGCTTTCCAAAGATTTTATCCGGCTCGTCCTGATAGCTATTGTCATAGCTGTTCCTATTGCCTGGTATGCAATGGACAAGTGGTTGCAAAATTTCGCTTACCATATTGGCATAACCTGGTGGATGTTTGCATTGGCAGGATTGCTAGCAGTGGCAATTGCCTTACTTGCAGTAGGTGCACAGTCGATAAAAGCAGCGCTTATGAATCCTGTTAAGTCTCTAAGGTCAGAGTAAAAAGCGGCAGCTAAAATATCTATTTTTTTATCTGCCATCCATTGCCACTTTTCTTTGGAGAATTTAATGATTTCCTGATCGGCAGGGGAATTTTGTGCAAAAGACCATTGCACACCCATAGTGATCAAGCATAGACTTAGCATGAATGTTTTCATTTCGATAATTAAAAGAATCGGCCTCTATATATTTTTATTTTTCATAGGATGAAAGGGATATCGATACCACGAAGACACCTGATATCCAAATTTAAGTGATTCACCTTTTATTAATTACTTTATCAGTAACATTGGTAGTTAAATCAGTAATTTGTATACAGTAGATTATTCTTTTTATGACATTTTTGTAATGTGCTAGCTAAGAATTGATTTAAAGAAAATATTTTAAACAATAGTACCATGATAGCGACTAAACTAAACATCAACAAAAAAACGCATACCGTAGAAGTTGATCCTTCTACACCGCTCCTGTGGGTATTACGTGAACATCTTGATTTAGTAGGGACCAAATATGGATGTGGTGTGGCATCTTGTGGTGCGTGTACCGTGCTCCTCGATGAAACAGCAGTACGGAGTTGTTCATTGCCGATCTCTGCGATTGGTGATAAAGCGATTACTACTATTGAAGGTCTATCGGAAAATGGAGACCATCCGCTGCAACAGGCGTGGGAAGAACACGATGTTCCACAGTGTGGCTATTGCCAGGCCGGACAGATCATGAATGCAGCCGCACTATTGAAATCCAAGCCCAATCCGACCGATGAGGATATCGACACAGCTATGACGGGCAATCTTTGCCGGTGCGGTACCTACCTGAGAATAAAAGCAGCTATTAAAACAGCCGCCAGTTATTAATCTAAAGCAAAAGACGATGACCCTAATAAAAACTACCGTAAACAGACGGTCCTTTTTGAAAGCAGCGCTACTCGCAGGCGGCGGTATGGTGTTACATTTCAGCTGGCTTGCCGGCTGCAAGCCTGCAGGAAAGAAAGTGCTTGAAATGCCGGAGGAGTGGTTTGAAATGAACAGTTACATAAAGATCGGTGAAAATGGTGTGGTTACCCTATTCAATCCAAACCCTGAATTTGGACAGAACGTAAAGACCTCCCTGCCCATGATACTGGCCGAAGAGCTGGACATCGATTGGGAACAGGTTATCGTGGAGCAGGCCGATTTTTACCCCGAACGTTATGGAAGGCAATTTACCGGTGGCAGTCAATCTGTCCGACAAGCTTGGTCTCCCTTACGAACGGCAGGCGCCACTGCAAGGCAGATGTTGATCCTGGCAGCTGCGGGGCAATGGAATGTCCCTGCTTCGGAAATTACCACTGAACATGGTACGTTATTGCATAAAAGCAGCGGAAAAAAAGCCGGATATGGTGAAATGGCTTCTGCTGCGGCCAAGATACCGGTACCAGAAGAGGTGAAACTAAAGGCTGTTTCCGATTTTAAGGTGGTGGGCTCCTCCAAGAAAAACGTGGAGATTAAAAATATTTTAAGCGGCAAAGCTTTATTTGGATTGGACTATAAGACGGAGGGCATGCTTATCGCGATGGTGGTACATCCTCCTGCATTCGGCATGCGGTTTAAATCGATGGATGATAAGGTAGCGAAATCTATGCCCGGGGTAAAAGCCATATTTACCATCGACTCGCTTAAGGAGGACATTGTACAGAACTTTTTCGACACTACTAGCTTCACAAAATTTGCCGTAGTAGTTGGTAATACTACCTGGGAGGTTTTGCAGGCTAAAAAAGCCTTAAAAGTGGAATGGGAACAAGAACCGGAACGTACTTTTAAGATGGGATCATCGTGGACTCCAGGGGCTGAAACTATAGAAGCGAAATATCCTTCGGGTTTGGAGAGTACCGAAATTCATCAGGCCAAGATGAAAGAGTTTAGTAAAAAACCGGGAAATATCATCCGCAGGGATGGAGACCCGGAAAGTGCTTTCAGATCAGCCACAAAAATCCTTGAACGCACCTATACTGCTCCTTTTTTGGCGCATAATACCATGGAGCCCGTAAACTGTTTTGCTCATGTAACGGCAGACAAAGCCGTATTATATGGACCTATACAGGCCCCCGAGTTTGTTGTGGGAACACTTTCGCAAAGACTCAGCCTGCCAAAAGAGAAAATAGAGATCAAACTGGCCCGTATGGGTGGTGGGTTTGGTCGCAGAGCCTATGGGCATCATTTCATTGAGGCAGCGGTTATTTCTCAGCAGGTTAAGGCTCCTGTGAAATTAGTTTATACACGTGAAGACGAGATGACTGCCGGTATTTATCGCCCTACTTACAGTGCTACCTATCGTGCAGCACTGGACAAAGATAACAAGCTCATTGCTTTCCATGTAAAGGCAGGGGGAATTCCCGAAACACCAGTACATGCCGATCGTTTTCCGGCGGGCGCCATTGATAACTACCTTGCTGAGGGGTGGCAAATCCCTTCTAATATTACCATTGGAGCTTTCCGGGCACCGCGTTCTAATTTTATTGCTTCCGCCGAACAGTCCTTTTTGGATGAACTGGCGATGGAAATGGGTAAAGATCCAATAGATTTCCGTCTGGAGCTATTGGAACGGGCAAAGACAAACCCTGTTGGCGAAAAGAATGATTACGATGCTGCACGCTATGCGGGTGTATTGCAACTCGTACGTGAGAAATCTAAATGGAAGGAAACACCGCAGGGAGTGCACCGTGGTGTATCTGCCTATTTTTGCCACAATTCCTATGTGGCGGAGGTGGTTGATCTGGTAATGAAAAACAATGCTCCAAAAGTAGAAAAAGTGGTCGCTGCCATTGACTGCGGAGTTGTGGTTAACAAAGATGGTGCTATCAATATGGCTGAAGGAGCCATTATTGACGGTATTGGAAACGCGCTCTATGGAGAACTTCCGTTCAAGGATGGTGCACCGCAAAAGAATAACTTTACAACATACCGGTTGATAAGAATGAACGAGGCCCCGAAAACGATCGACGTGCACTTTGTAAAAAATGAGGAAGATCCCACAGGAATGGGAGAACCTCCATTCCCACCAGCTTTTGCCGCGGTGGCAAATGCACTTTATAGGGCTACCGGAAAACGCTTTTATAACCAGCCGTTCATCAATGAATTGAAATCAACCTAATCGGTAGAACAGTAAATCTCAAATTAGAATTATTTAAACAGAGAAGTATGAAAAAATGGATCATCGGATTATTGTTAATCATTGTGGGTATGCAATTGTCTTTCGCACAAGATTCGGCAATAGAAAAGGAGATCAAGGATCTCTCTGTGGCTTGTCTTATCTGCATTACCTAGCCATTTTAATTCAAAGGGTACCCAGATTATATCTGGGTATATAACAAAAATTGTAGACAGAGTGCTGATCAGTTCAGATGCCTATATTCTTTTGGTGTATAGCCAACTCGGTTTTTGAACAACCTTGCAAAATGCTGAGGATATTTAAATCCCAGTTCATAGGCTATCTCATTAATAGTTTTACCGGTATCAAAAATTTTATCCTTTGCTATGTCAATGATTTTGTTCTGAATATAATCCTGTGCCGACTTTCCGGTCTCTTTTTTAATCAGGTCACCAAAATAGTTTGGTGACAGGTGGAGTTTTTCGGCAAAATAGGCTACCGAGGGTAAGCCGGAATTATAGGGTTCTTCGGATTCAAAATAGTTATTGAGCGATTCTTCAAATTTTTCCAGAATTCCTCGGTTCACATTGTCCCTTGTAATAAATTGACGATCATAAAACCGTTCGCAATAGTTTAGGAACAATTCGATATTGGAAACGATCAATTGCTTGGTATGTTTATCAATGCTGCGCTTCAGTTCAAACTGAATTTTTTCAAAGCAGTCCAGAATGATCTTGCGTTCCTGCTCAGACAAATGTAAGGCCTCGCTGACGGCATAGGAAAAAAAGGTGTAATCAGCCATTTTCTTGCCCAGTGAGGTGCCATGTAAAAGATCGGGATGGAAAACGAGCGCTGTGCCTTGTGGCTGATAGTATTCTTCCTTGTATTCACCTATAACCTGTCCGGGAGCCAAGAAGATCAAAGTCCCTTCTTCGTAATCATAATTTTTTAAGCCATAGCGGAGATCGCCGCATTTTACACTCTTTAAAAAAATGGTATAGAAATCGTATTGCAAACGGCGAAATTGACGCGGTTCGGCTTTACCCAGATCAACGATGCTGACCAAGGGATTCAACGTTTCGTTATTATTGAACGCGTTATATTGCTTGATGTTTTTAAAATTTATGATAGCATCCATAAAGCTAATTGTTTGTTATATACAAAACTAATAAACGATGAGCTAAGTTCTTTATCCATAACATGGAAACAGTAATATTGGTATCAAAAACAGTAATCTGTATATTGAATGGTTATAAATCTCTGCCGACATTTGTAACATAACTTTAAAATGTGAAACGGCTGTTCAAGATGCGACTGGAACCGGCTACCGCATAATTGATACCGCAGCCTCTTATCTAAATGAGGCGACCGTAGGTAATGCCATTAAAAATAGCTGAATTTCTAGAGATATAGTCTATAAAAAACAAAATAATGGAAAAACGAAAACTGGGAAATAGCAGACTGGAAGTATCTGCATTGGGATTGGGTTGTATGGGACTGAGCTTTGGCTATGGTCCGGCCACTGATAAACAGGACGCTATACAATTGATCAGAGCAGCATTTGATGATGGCATAACCTTCTTTGATACCGCAGAATGTTATGGGCCATTTGATAATGAAGCATTATTGGGTGAAGCGCTAGCACCCTTTCGTGACCAAGTGGTAATTGCCACTAAATTTGGATTTGAGGATGGGGATTCGAAAAAAGGACTGGACAGTAGCCCTGCAAGGATAAGAGCAGTGGCAGAAGCGTCTATGAAAAGACTTAAAACCGATTACATTGACCTGTTTTATCAGCATCGGGTTGATCCGAATATTTCTATTGAAGAAGTTGCCCAAACTATCGGGGAGCTGATAGGCGAAGGAAAAATAAGGCATTGGGGCTTATCGGAAGCAGGAGCAGACACTATCCGCAAAGCACATGCTGTTCAACCGCTTGCCGCCCTACAAAGCGAATATTCTCTGTTCTTCCGTGAACCTGAAAAGGAAATTATTCCTACACTGGAAGAACTAGGGATAGGTTTCGTGCCATTCAGCCCTTTAGGAAAGGGCTTTTTAACGGGAGCAGTTGACGATAAGACAAAATTTGACCCTACAGATTTTAGGAATATTGTTCCCCGTTTCTCGGAAGAAAACCGTAAAGCCAATCAGTCATTGATAGATTTAATAAAGTCTATTGCTGCCGGCAAAGGTTCAACGCCCGCTCAGACAGCACTTGCATGGTTACTTGCTCAAAAGCCCTGGATCGTGCCCATTCCGGGAACAACCAAGTTGCACCGTTTACAGGAAAACATAGGAGCGGTGGATGTCCGTTTAAGCAAGACTGAATTGAACAATATAGAAGCAGCACTGAAAAATATTGAAATAGTGGGTGCGAGATATCCTTCGCAATTACAGGACAGAGTTGGTAAATAAAATATAACAGTATGGGAAATAGACGTAATAACAGAAAAGTCTGGTTTTTTGCAGTATCTTCAATATTGCTCGGTATCACCTTTTGCCTTTCATCTTGTACCACAAGCAAAGAAAACAACAGTAACAGCTTGGTTATTAAAGAGCAGGGTAGTTTTATGGTTGGCGGCACAAAAACCACTGAAACAGACACATTCGATCTGGACAGCGCTTTGAAACCACAAGGACAAACCTTTCACGGCGATCATGCCTATGCGTTTTATCAAATTCCCGAAGAGGCTCATAAACTTCCACTGGTTTTTCTTCATGGCGCTGGACAGTCCAAAAAAACATGGGAAACAACACCTGATGGACGGGAGGGTTTTCAGAATATTTTTCTTCGAAGAAAGTTTTCAGTTTATCTACTTGACCAGCCGAGGCGTGGCGACGCGGGAAAGAGTTCTGTGGAAGTAACCATTAAGCCTACGGCAGACGAGCAATTCTGGTTCACACAATTCAGGCTTGGTAATTATCCCTACTATTTTCCAAATGTTCAGTTTCCTAAAGATACTACTTCGCTTGAACAGTTCTTTAGGCAGATGACCCCCAATACGGGAAGTTTTGATGCCGGTGTTATTTCAGATGCTGTTTCTGCTCTGTTCAATAAGATAGGTGATGGTGTTCTGGTAACCCATTCACAGGGAGGTGGTCCGGGTTGGATGACAGCTATTAAAAACGATAAAGTCAAGGCAATCGTAGCTTATGAACCGTATAGCGTTTTTATGTTTCCCGAGGGGGAATTACCACAACCGATAAATTCAACCGGACTTTTCGGTGCGTTAAGCGGTGTGGAAATACCCTTGGCGGACTTTGAAAAACTAACCCGGATGCCGATTGTGATCTATTACGGTGATAACATCGCAAAGGAACCAACTAAGGTATGGAACATGGACCATTGGCGCTCTGGCCTTCAAATGGCAAGGCTCTGGGCAGCGGCAATTAATAAACATGGAGGGGATGCTAGCGTAGTACATCTACCAGAGCTGGGCATTAAGGGTAATACTCACTTTCCTTTTTCAGACCTGAACAATGTAGAGGTAGCCGATGCATTGTCCAAATGGTTAAAGGATAAGGGGCTCGACAAGTAATAGGGATACAAAAAAATGATAGCAACTAGAGAATTGCATATAAAAGAAAGACGAGATGAAAAGTTTAACAACACATTGGTTAATGATATGTACGTTCTTGTTTGCAATAACATCCTGTTCGGCAACCGAGCCGCCATCCGCGGCAAAGGAAGAGCCATCAATAGAAAAAGATGATTCTCTGCAAGATAAGAAAATATTGATTGTTTATCTGTCACGTACAAAAAACACCAAAGCTGTTGCAGAGATCATCCAACAAAAAGTGGGTGGCGACTTGGTCGCGCTTGAATTGGAGACGCCGTATCCAGAACATTATCAAACAACGGTAGATCAGGTAGCTGATGAAAATGCCAGAGGTTATCTCCCACCATTGAAAACGAAGATTGACGATATAACAAAATATGATGTGGTCTTTGTAGGATTTCCTACTTGGGGGATGCGATTGCCACCGCCCATGAAAAGTTTCCTCACTCAATATGATCTAAGTGGAAAAATGGTGGTTCCCTTTAATACGAATGCCGGTTATGGTGTCGGTAGCAGCTTTGAAACGGTAAAAAAATTATGCTCACAAAGCAACATTCTTGAAGGCTATTCAACTAAAGGCGGGGTGGAAAGGGATGGAATTTTATTCGTGATGGAAGGAGACAAAGAGAAAGAGGTGCAAGTTGAGGTACAGGACTGGCTAAAGAAAATAGGTTTGGCTAGATGATTTATATTATTAAGTCTGCCTTAACAGAAACTGGTTTGAATATTTAAATATTAATAAAATGGGAATGACCATGAATAAGATTTCAAAACTGATGCTATTTATAATGATAGTCATTGCTACAGTTACCGTGCATGCACAAACAGGTGCAGACCAAAATCTAAGCACGAAGCAACAGGCCATTGTGCGCATTGCAGCCCTCACCGGCAGAGGCAGTCTGGAGCAATTAAAAGAAGAGCTGAATGCAGGGCTTGAAGCAGGATTGACAGTCAATCAGATCAAAGAAGTTATTGTTCATGTCTACGCATATGCCGGTTTTCCTCGTAGTATCCGTGGATTACAGACTTTTATGACCGTGCTCGACGAGCGCAAATCCAAGGGTGTAAATGATGTGATGGGTAATGAAGCTTCTCCTATAGAGGATGACAGTAGCAAATATGATCGGGGTAAAGCTATTCTGGATACACTTTTAGATTCTCCCCAACGCGGTCCCCAAACAGGCTACTCGTCATTTGCACCCGTAATTGAAATCTTTCTGAAAGAACATCTGTTCGCCGATATTTTCGAACGGGATGTGCTAACATATAAGGAAAGAGAGTTGGTAACGGTTTCTGTGCTCGCTGCTATCGGCGGTGTGGAGCCTATGTTACAATCACATTTGAAAATCTGCCTGAACGTAGGCTTAACGGCAGATCAGCTGCAACAGTACGTTGGCATTATCAAAACATCCATTGGTAAAAAAGAGGCGAACTCAGCAAAGTCCGTCTTGAATGGAGTATTAAAAAACAAATAAATCTTATGAAACGGTCATCATTAATAATTGCATTGGCAACTTCAATAATAACAACAGATATGGCAAATGCACAATCAACTCAGAAAAGGTATGAATCAAATCCTTTTACGCTGGTATATGACGGTGCCATTACCAAAAATGAAAAAGGAAAAGTAAACATTCATCCGGTAAAATATAAACTGAACGGTATTGAAATCGCTGCCAATGTCTATACACCGTTAAATTACGATCCGTCAAAGAAATACCCCGCGGTAGCGGTAGCACATCCTAACGGGGGTATAAAGGAGCAGACTGCCGGATTATACGCACAGCGTCTGGCAGAGGCTGGTTATATAACCATTGCTGCCGATGCAGCGTACCAGGGAGCAAGCGGCGGTGAGCCACGCCATACTGATAAACCTCAATACCGGACCGAAGATATTCACGGCATGGCTGACTATATTTCACGATATCCAGGTGTTGATGCCGAGCATTTAGGTGTTTTAGGTATTTGTGGTGGCGGTGGGTATACTTTAAAAGCAGCCCAATCGGATAAACGATTTAAAGCCGTTGCAACCCTGAGTATGTTCAATTCGGGAGAAGTAAGACGTAACGGGTTTCAGAATTCTCAATTAAACACCGTTCAGGAACGCTTAAAACAGGCATCAGATGCGCGTGCGCAGGAAGAAGTAGGTGCTAAACCCGTATATTCAGGTGTGGCAAGTATTACAGATGAAGAAATAGCCAAAACGCCGACCGACCTGTATCGTGAGGGATATGAATACTATTACAGAACCCATGCCCACCCCAATTCAACTTTCCTATATACCACGGCGAGCTTAATGGATCTCATGACATGGGATGCCACCGATCAGATCGAATTAATTACACAACCTTTACTTATGATTGCAGGAAGCAAAGCCGATACGAAATATATGACAGATGAGGCATTTTCCAAGGCAGCCAATGCAAAAAACAAGGAACTATTCCTGATTGACGGTGCTACACACATTCAAACCTATTGGAAACCAGCGTATGTTTCGCAGGCTGTGAATAAATTACTTGAATTTTATAAAACTAATCTATAAAACTTGAATGATGAAATATAATCTTAAATACATGTTACCGTTTGTAGCTGTTTTATTTACAGCATGCAACGGCAACAACAACGTGGAAGAGGCAAAGCAAAAAAACACACTTCTTTTCCCGAAGGGAAATAAAAATACAACAGCTAATTTCAAGGGAGAAGTATGGGTAGCGTCATTGATAGAAGCAGATAGCTTAACTCAAACAGCGGTAGGGAACGTAACATTTGAACCGGGAGCAAGAAGTAAGTGGCACATGCATCCGGCAGGACAAATATTATTAGTAACCAATGGTGTAGGCTATTATCAGGAAAAGGGAAAGCCCAAACAAATACTTCGCAAAGGCGATGCTGTCAAATGCCCTCCAGACGTTCCGCATTGGCACGGCGCAAGTGCAGACACTGCTTTCGTTCAAGTGGCTATAACTGGAAGGGAAAAAGGTCCTACCGTATGGTTGGAAGCTGTTAGTGACGATGTATACCATAATGGTGATAAAGAATGACAGCTCCAGACAGAGAACAGCTAGCGTTTGTTTACAAAAAGCCAAATATGGCTCTCAAAAACATCCGTTCTGTTATCATCTCGTCATAAACGTCATGCTTTATAGTCTTTAACTGTTCATCCGTAGGACTGATACAGGTGAACATAAATTCGAAGCTTGAAAAAGGTACACTAAATTTGCTATCACTTATCTTCACACGGTTACAAAAAACGACCAGAAGTTATACTTAATTAAAAGATTTCCTAAAATCTAAAGGAGATAAGTTTGTTTTTGCCTTGAATAGTTTGGTAAATGATGATGGATGCCCAAATCCCAATTCATACGCAACTTCACTTACTGACAAATTTGTAGTTGATAGTTTTTCTTTCGCTACTTCGATGACTTTCTGATGGATCAGGCTTAACGCCTTTTGCCCCGTTAGGGATCGTACCATATCGCTTAAATAGCTTGGTGAAACATTCATCTTTTCCGCAAGATACTGTACCGTTGGTGTGCCGGCATTCAGCGTCTTGTTGCTGATAAAATAATCATCCAGAATATCCTCCAATGTTTGGACTAAATCACTGTTAATTGATTTTCTTGTAATGAATTGCCTTTTATAAAACCGATTAGCATAAGTAAGAAGTAACTCAATTTGAGAAATGACTACATCCTGACTGAGTTCATCTATTCTATTGCTTAATTCTTCCTCTATCTCTTTTAAAATAGTTTCTATCGTAGTTTTTTCCTTTTCGGATAGATGGAGTGCTTCGTTGGTATTGTATGAGAAAAAGCCATATTGCTTAATTTTTTTTGCCAATGGATAGCTCAATAAAAAATCAGGATGCACAAGCAGGGTGTATAGAGACCATTCTTCTGCAAAGTCATAACTACATTTGCCAATAATTTGATTAGGTGTTATAAAGGTCATACCGCCTTCAGCGTAATCATAATGACACTGTCCGTATTTGGATAAACCACTTAACCCAATGCCAAAAGAAATACGGTAAAAATTCGACAGAACGGAACCTGTAAATTTGTTTTCGGGGGTGCTGTTTTTTGGCCAATTAATAAGACTGATAAGTGGATGTTGGGGTGCAGGAAGATCGTGATCCCGATGTATATCGGATAACGATCTGATATTAATTGAATTTGACTTTTTCATCTGTATATAATTATTTATGAGTGAAGTTTCTCATTGGCATAAATGAGCTCGTTACACTCGGTTTGTTTTTTAAAGGTGATGAAGCTATCATGATTTATTTTTCACTTTTTGTATGTTTTTCAGCAACGTTCAAGAGAACGCTACGCTTAGTTCATTCCACTATGTGATTGGCAAATCATGATGGTTTCATATTGAATAAATTTACAAATTAAACCGATAGCTACGCTACCGGTTCATTATGCTATTTGAAACCACTAGCAGGGCTAGTGAACCTTTATTTAATTATAGCCTGTATCCACCACTAGCCTCGATCACTTGACCGGTTATCCAACCGCCTTGATCAGAAGCTAAAAAACCAACGACTGCGGCAATGTCTTCGGTTTCCCCAAAGCGCCCTAACGCTGTATCTGTTTCGATAGCCTTCACAATATCACTATTTTCGCGAACTGCCGCGTTCATATCTGTACGTGTCCAGCCTGGTGCTATAGCATTTACCGTAATTTTTCTAGCTCCAAATTCGATCGCGAGTGCGTGAGTCAGTGTATTGACTGCTGCCTTTGCTGCCGAATAAATGGGAACGGATGACTGCGGACGTGTGGCCAGACCGGAAGACGTATTAATGATACATCCACCGTCGGAAAGTCTGCTTTGTGCCGACTGAACAACAAAAAACGGAGCTCTTGCATGAACTGCAAACATGGTATCCCAACCTTCCGGCGTTGCGTCTGTAAGGCTTCCCCAACCGGCATTACCGGCATTGTTTACCAGGATGTTCAAGGTATTACTACCTGTGCGTGCAATAAACTCACTATCCAGTTTTTCAAAAAATGCAGGGATAGCATTTGCATCTACAAGATCTGCATGAAGCGCAAAAGCTTTGCCTCCAGCTTTTTCGATACCTGCAATGACTTCCTCAGCCGCATTTTTACCTGAATTGTAAGTAATAGCTACTAAAGCCCCATCTTGTGCAAGCCGTTCCGCTATTGCACGCCCTATTCCACGTGACCCACCAGTAACTAATGCTGTCTTATTGGTTAAAGCCTTTTGGCCGATACCATTTTCTACTTTGTTTTCTTGTGACATATTATTTTAATTTTTTTGTTATGACAAATTTCGGAAGTCACAGGTTCTTACATTTTGCCATATTGAGGAATTTCATTGCCGAATTAAAGATTCTAAAAGATTTTAAATACGGATTCTAACGGATTTTTAAATTGAAAAAATAATACTAATACTCTACATACCAGTATTTTACAAACAAATGACCGGAATATTATATATCTTCCGGTCATTGTAAAATTTTATGGCTATTGCAATATCAAATACTTAACAACATGGGGTTTATTTCAAATGATATTGGATAAATCCACCATCGACTGCAATATCTGCTCCATTGATATATGTTGCTCCTTCTGATGCTAAGAACAGCACGGTATTCGCAATTTCATCGGCCTTGCCAAGCCTTTGAAGAGCTGTTGATGATGCAAGGTACGCCAAAGCTTCACCGGGGGCTACAGAATCCAGACCGGGTGTTTGGATGGGGCCTGGGCTTACAAGATTTACACGTATTTTTCTGTCAGCAAGCTCGTTTACCGCAACATGGGCAAGTTTATTCAATGCTGCCTTCGTAGCAGAATAAGCTGCTGTCGCAATGGCCGCTCCGGTGACAACGCCAGAAGAAGTTAAAATAATTGAAGAGCCATCAGCTAAGTGTGGAATCAGTTTTTGAAGTGTAAAGAAATGTCCTTTTACATTTGTGTTAAATTGCGCATCAAAGTCTGCCTCAGTAATTTGTGCAATTGGCGCAAATATGGCAATGCCAGCATTAAGGTAAAGCACATCCAGTTTCACGCCACTTTCTGCAACAGCTTGTTCCAAAACAGTTATTCCCTGTAGGATGGAAGTATCCGATACTACGATTTTTAAATTTGAACTGTTGATTTCTTCGGCAGCTTTTTTCAGACTTTCTTCACTCCTGCCGGTGATCCATACATTTGCACCTTCTCTGATAAATGCTTTTGCAGTTGCCAGTCCGATTCCCTGGCTTCCACCTGTTATTACTACATTTTTGTTTGTAAAATTCATTTTTAAAATTTTTTAATTTATTTACTAAACAAAAGTAGCATATGTAGATTTATTTTATTTACTTTGTTACCAAAAGTAACAGTAACTTTCGAGTAACTAAGTAAATTATGACAGAAGAACTTTGCCACAAAAGAGACATCATGGCAATACATGACGCGATGGATGTACTCAATGGAAAATGGAAAATCTCCATTATCTCATCGATGTGCTATTACAACGAGAGAAGATTTTCCGAAATACTGAATGACCTGAACGGCATTTCAAACAAACAGCTGAGTAAGGAATTAAAAGACCTGGAACAAAATAAACTCGTTAAACGAACGGTATTAGATACGCAACCTGTAACTGTGCAATATAACCTTACAGAATATGGATGGTCTTTACAGAATCTCATTTATGACCTTGCAGATTGGGGAAAGGAGCATCGAAAGGTAATTATTTCGTAGCCCAATGCATAAAAGAGGTGCTTGCCAGCCATTGTACAAGCTTAGGCATAGAGAATGCAATTATCTAAATCATTTCATTGCCACTATCTGATTGTTCAGCGTCCATTTTTGTCGGTTCAATCGTTTATAACCAGGTGTTTTACCTAGTTGATTTATTTTTGTATGGTAATAAATTAAATATTTTATAATTTGAAAAAATACAAAAATGAAAAAAATAGTTTTAATCTTTCTTCTCGGATTTCTTATAATAAATAAGACCTATGCACAAAAGTATTTCGGAAAAAGTTATCCATCCACTCAAAATGTTGACGAATATTTTGATAGTGCGGATGTAAAAAAATCACACACCGTTATGGGGAAAACTGAGCTTGCACAAGGTTTTCGCTCTTTAGAAAAATCTCAGCAAAAAATCATCGATTTGGCGAAAAAGAAAGGAGCAGATGGTGTTATTTTTTCAATTGAAGAAGAGGTTTATGGCACGGCTAGTTCTAGCGGTGGAAGTGTAAATAACAAAAAGAAGAATAAAACAACCGTCTCTTCAAGCAGCACTACTACCGATTTGAAACAAAAGAAAATTTTAGCAACGTTTATTAAGTACAATTAAGATGGATTTAAAGTAACCATATCTTAATTAGTGGGCATTATTGTTTTTTAGGGTTTTCAAATCCATTGAAAGGTTGGATAGTTCATTTACTCTACATTACAAGTTTATTATTTCATCAATTTTCTGCGCATTAAATGCAGCATAGCCTGATTGATCATTATCAAAATACATATAAACATCTTTCCCTCCTTTTCTCCATTCGTTGCAATGTTTTGCCCATTTTTTTAAAGTGGCAGTGTCGTAACTACCTTGGTATTTATCTCCCGGCCCATGCAGGCGGATGTAAACAAAATCAGCCGTGGTAATTAGGGGTGAAACATGACCGGCTAACTCGTAGATACAAAAAGCAACTTTATATTTTCTTAGTAATGCATAAATGTCGTCATCATACCATGTTTGATCTCTAAACTCAAATGTAAAACGGTAACGCATGGGCAGGTAAGCGAGAAAGTCGGCTAAACGCTCTTTATTGATTTTCCATCTCGGTGGAAGCTGAAATAGTATCGGGCCCAACTTGTCCTTTAAATAATCGGCATGATGGAAAAATTGGTCAATAGCTGTTTTATCGATTTTGAGCTTTTTAAGATGCGTTATATAACGGCTTGCTTTGACGGAAAACACAAATTGAGCGGGCACCCCTTTATACCAATTTCCGAAAGTTTCTTCGCTGGGTAACCTATAAAATGAATTATTAAGCTCGACCGTATCGAATTTTTTCACGAAATACCTCAACTGTTCTGTCTCTTTTGTATCTTCCGGGTAAAACGTGCCGATCCAATGCTTATAATGCCAACCGGAAGTACCTATATGGATTTTACCTTGTTTTGTCATAGGTAAGCCCTTTTTATTAAAATTTGCCTGCAACAACTACTTAAAAGATAAACAATAGCCATTCCAAAAATGTTCTTGGAAGAGTATAACACGAAAATGATTTTAGTCGATAAAGCGAATCTTTATGTGTAGAAAAAGATAAGCGAAAACACTGCTTAAAAAAATAAGTCAGCGCGAAAACAGCTAAAAGCATAACTAACAAGCAAATGAAAACACGTACCAAAACTTCCAATTTTCTACCTGAGGGTACAAAGCAAGTAGAGATGACTGTTGATGGACAGCAATTAAAATTCACCAATCTTGATAAGATATATTGGCCAGATGAAAAAATCACAAAAGGTGATATGCTTAACTATTATGCTGCTATAGCGCCTTATATATTGCCTTATCTAAAAGATCGTCCACAATCGTTGAACCGTAATCCAGATGGAATAAAGGCAAAAGGATTTTATCAAAAGGACGTGGATGGAAAGGTAGCTGATTGGATTGAGACATTTCCTTATGACAGTGAGTCGACCGGTGAAACTATTGATTTTTTGGTTTGTAAAGATAAAGCCACGTTGCTTTATATGGCCAATTTAGGTTGTATTGAGCTAAACCCTTGGCATAGTAGAATAGCTAAACCGGATAATCCTGATTATTGTTTGATAGATTTGGATCCGGATAAGAACGCCTTTGACGAAGTAATAGAAACGGCGCTGATGGTGAAAGATGTATTGGATAAAATTGGAACAACATCCTATGTAAAAACATCCGGTTCGTCTGGTATGCACATCTTGATCCCTCTTGGGGCTAAATATAGTTTTGAACAATCGCGCTTGCTAGCAGAATTAATAGTGGGTATTGTGCAGGCTCGCCTGCCTGCGTTAACGAGTACGGAACGTTCGCCTGCTAAACGGAAAGGAAAGATATACCTTGATTATTTACAGAACCGCCAGGTACAAACAATGGCCGTGGCTTATTCATTGAGACCAAAGCCTGGAGCAACCGTATCGGCCCCGCTGGCATGGGAAGAAGTGAAAAGTGGCTTAAAAATGACTGACTTCACTATTAGGAATATGACAGACCGCGTAGCCGAAAAAGGGGATTTATTAAAAGGGTTACTAGGTAAAGGGATTGATTTAAAAAAGGTATTGAAAAAGTTAGAAGAACTCGACGGATAGTTAAAACAGGGACAGCCAGCAATAAGTATAGGGGGGAAATGTTAATTTTAATAAATGCGTATTTAGATCTATTGTTGCCTCTCCTATCAGCTTATCTGCTGCTTCCGTATCTATTGAAATTTGTGCTTCTGCTACTTGATAAGATAAATTATGCGTAATCAAAAGCCGTTGTTTATCTAATGAATATAGATAAGCCATAACCTGTGGATGATCCGTTTCTAGGAGTTTGAACGTTCCATAATTAAAGGCCAAATGACTCTTTCTCGTTTTTACCATTGTCTTCACTTGCTCTAAAATAGAAGAAGGAATACCATACTGACTACTAACATTAACTGATGGATAACCATAGGTGCCACTATCTATTATTGGCCATTTTAATTTTTGCGAATCAGCATTGGAAAAGCCTCCGTTACTACTAGTATCCCACTGCATAGTTGTACGCACCGTTTCTCTTTCAGGAAGTGCTAGATTATCGCCCATCCCTATTTCTTCGCCATAACGAATTACAGGACTACCAGGTAGAGTAAGTAAAAAACTCATTGCCAAATTGATTCTGGCGGAATGGTTATTTACCATAGCTGGAAGGCGGCGCCTAATGCCCCTATTGTAAATACGCATGTGTTCACAGGGCGCAAAGAGTTCAAAAACACGTAAACGCTCCTCGTCCGTGAGACGTTCTAGATCTAACTCATCATGATTACGAATAAAATTCAGGTACTGATCGGAACCACTGGGAAAAGGGAGTCGCTGGAATGCACGTTCCAGTGGTTTGGCGCAATGTTCTGCCATTGCTAAAAAAAGGTAGTTGTTTAGAAAAAAATTAAACAGGCCATTGATTTTTTTTCCTGCGCCAAAGAATTTAGGATAGTCTTCAGGTTCCACATCTGCTTCTCCGATTAGCACCGCATCGTCCCTATATTGCCTCATTGCCTGCTTCCATATTTCTAAAATCTCGTAACTATTATCCTCAAAACGTGCATTTCCCTTGTTTTTCAGCATATGTGGTACCGCGTCAATTCGAAACCCCGCAATACCAGTTTTCATCCAATAGTGGATGATGGTGAGGATTTCTTTTTGGACAAGCGGATTGGATACATTCAGATCTGGTTGATGTTTATAAAAAGTATGATAGTAATAACTGTTTGCTTCTTCACTATACTCCCAGTTGCTATCTTCTTTTGTTTTAAACACCACATCTTTCCTATCTTTTTCGGGCTTTTCTTTCATCCATATGTAGTAATTGTGGTACGGTGAGTGTTCTTTTATCGCCTGCTTAAACCAAGGGTGTTCTATACTGGTATGATTTACGACCAAATCAATTAGTATGTTAATATTATAGGCACTCGCCTTATCTACTAGTGTCTTAAATTCATTGATTGTACCAAGCTTAGGATCAACCTGATAATAATCAGTTACATCATAACCACCATCTCGGTTACCAGAATAATAAAAAGGCACAATCCATAGACAATTAATTCCTAAATCAGCTAAATATTCAAGTTTTGACATAAGTCCTGTTAGATCCCCCAATCCATCTCCATTACCGTCCTTATAACTGCGAACATCTAAGGAATAAATGATTGCTTCCTTCAGCCAATTTGGCTTATATTGCTTACTCATAAATTAAAAACAGCTGTTTAAAGTTTTTTGTTTTTTACTAACCGAATTAGCCATCCTTTATCACTTCCTAATGTTATACTTGGAAATTAAGGCAAGCTAAAGTTTCCTCTTGAAGCGATAATGGCCTTTAACGCGCCGGTTAAAATAAGTACCTTTTGACTTCACATGTTTCATTTCTTCATAAATGACTGGAGGGACATCATAATAGGCATATATTAACCCCGATACAAAAGTAATTCTTAATACCAATGTGTCCGGATTGTAGGTAAACGAAGCAATTACTGAGGAAGGCATTCTTCAATATTTTGTTACGCTAACTACACTTGATAAAAAGCGTAGGGGTAATAAGTGGATGATTGATAAACTCTTTTAAAATATTTTTGGAAAATAACGTTTCAATAAAACTTTTAGCTATAGAAGTGATTACCAGTAGATCTAGATGATAGGCTGTGATGACGGATTCAACACCAGAAAGGACATCGTCTGCGTGATAGGTAATAAACTTAAAATTGTTTGAACTAACGTTTCCCGCCACATCTAATTCCCACTGTTGCATCTGCGCATTAACCTGCTCAGCATTTTTGGTATAAATATGAAAAGCAATAATTGCTATTAAATGATTAAATAAATCATCAACCACTTGTAAACTTTCTATCTCGCTTGGATGAAAACTCGACATCAAACCAATATGTCTTAAATTTTTTAATTTGTTTATGTCTGGAATAGTCAATATAGGCGTACTGCATTTTTCCATGAGAGAAGAAAGTGGGCCCACCACTGTACTGTATTGCAAATTTTTTATATCGTCATGAACTAAAATAATGAGCGTTATTTCTTCTGTAGCCGTAATATTTACTACCACATCAGAAAGATCTCCCTGAACAGCCTCTCCTTGAATCATGGAATTAGAAAAAATCGTCCTCATAGAGGTTAATAATTCTTCCATTGATTGATCCGGATCTCTTTCACTTGAAATTTCTTCTTGTGAGAAAGGATGTACGAAGTATATTGCCCAACTAAAATTTTGAGCAATGTTTAACACCTCAGTGGCTATTTCTTTCGTTTGTTCAGTGAGATCTACTGGCACTAATACGGTGTTACTTGATATCATAATGATAATTATTACGATTTCTTCTTAGGTACCTTAGCTCCTTCTTTTCTAGCTTCGGATAAACCAATAGCGACCGCCTGTTTTTTTGAAGTCACTTTCTTTCCACTCCCGCTTTTTAACTTACCTTCCTTCATTTCGTGCATCGTCTCTTCGACTTTTTCGCCGGCTTTCTTTGAATACTTTGCCATAACTCTTTCATTTTAATTCAAAATACTGAACAATTAACTTAGGGCATATGTTTTAATAATAATTATTAATAGAGAACCCCTTCCGCATACATTAAATCAAAAAAACGTGCCTTTAAAGAATGAAAATTTTATACCCCAATAGCAGAAAGTAAAAAGCAGATTAGGCCGGAACAAAATATCGCTAAATCTGATGTCTATATGAGCAGATAAGTGCACAGAAAGATATTGGTTTTTTATGATGTGGAACAATTTCTCATCTAAAGCTGTTAATAAACAACATAGAGATTGTTATGATTGAAACACCAGAGCAAAAAGATATATCAAATGCGTTTTTTAAGGAGGCGTTAGAACTACTTAACAGCAGCGGCAGTAATTTCATGCTCGGTGGCGCTTTTGCGATGTTTAATTACACCGGGATATTTAGAAACACCAAAGATCTTGATATATTTTGTAAATCAAGCGAATACCCAAAAATACTCAAACATTTTGCAGCCAATGGTTATAAAACGGAACTTACGGACGTGCGCTGGTTGGCAAAAATTTATAAAGGAGACTTTTTTATTGATATCATCTTTGATACCGTCAATAATATCTGTACAGTTGATGATAGTTGGTATGAACGGGCCGTCATGGGCGAGTTTATTGACGTTCCGGTAAGATTCATTCCTGCGGAAGAGCTAATATGGTGTAAGATGTACGTACAGAATAGGGAGCGGAACGATAATGCCGATATTAATCATACCATTTTAAAATATGGCAAACACCTTAATTGGGAACATCTATTATATCGTTTAGATCAACACTGGCATCTATTACTAGCACAGATACTAACTTTTCAATTTGTATATCCTGCCGATTATACGGATATCATTCCAAAATGGCTTTTTGATGAGTTGATGCACCGAGCAGAAGAACAATATGAATTACCACCACCTGTTGAAAAGGTATGTCGAGGTCCATTAATTGACCAAACCCAATACCAAGTAGATATTAAGGAGTGGGATTACAAAAGCTATACGATAACTACCGTTTAATTATGACTAAAAAAAATCAAAAAAAAATTGCCGCTTTAGCTGATATACATATAAGAACCACGGATAAGGGACGATGGGCAGATTGTTTTACGGAGATTTCAAAAAAGGCAGATATTATGCTTATTTGTGGAGATTTGACAGACACCGGAGATGAGGACGAAGCGCGTGTATTAGCAGAAGAACTAAAATCTTGTAGTATCCCCGTAATTGGCGTATTAGGAAACCACGATTATGAGAAAGGCAGGCAAAAGCTGATCAGGCAAATACTGCAAGAAAATAACATGATTGTATTGGATGGTGAGGGTGTTGTGATAGCGGATATTGGCTTTGCCGGTATTAAAGGCTTCGGAGGTGGTTTTGATAATTATATGCTATCGATGTTTGGAGAAAATGAAATGAAGGCCTTTGTACAAGAAGCTGTCGACGAGTCACTACAGCTTGATCGCGCACTGGCCAGATTAGATCAAGACAATCCCGGCATTATGAAGATCGCATTATTACATTATGCTCCTATTAAGGAAACGGTGATTGGAGAGCCGGAACAGATATATCCATTTTTAGGATCTTCCCGATTGGTTGATCCTTTGCATAAAAGAAAAGTATATGCGGCATTTCATGGCCATGCCCATGCCGGGCAGTTGGAAGGGGTAACTTCGGGCGGTGTTAAAATATTCAATGTGGCATTGCCGGTTTTAAACAATAGAGATAAAAAAAATCCTTTCTATATTTTTGAGGTTTGATTTGTTTTATGGATTGATTATTAAAGCAAGCCAATTAGGCTAATTGATTTGTATGAAACCTTAATTTTATATATGTTTGAGCGCCTCGTTGAATAATTTGATAACATACAAAACATATACTTTTCATACCATTCCTATTCAAGTTGTATTTGAAGAAGGCATAATACGTATTACAAATGATCTGCAACTTTGGATTTTTTACGACCAGCACATCATTGAACGTACAGTTTGGCTTGTCAACAGAATAAAACAAGATTATAACGAATTCTTTGGAAAACCTTTAGCTATTAGCAATCGTTCGTTAGGCCTAGAAATTTGGGGGCATCTTTATTATGAGGTATTCATTTTACGTTTTTCTAAGCTCTTTCGCTTAGACATACGTTCACGTCGCATGAAAAATTTGCTAAAACCGGCGCAAATAATTGACTGCGGGGAGTCCGATAAAGATAGCAATCGAAGATTATGGAACCTTTTAGCACCATTATTCAGCTTTATAGGCAAACTGCTTCCATTAAATATTTCTAAAATAGGATTAAAAGATTGAATATATGAATAGGCCAGGATTCTCCCGTCGCTTATACAAGTCATTTGTATATAAAAACATTTTTTTATAGATTTACAATCTTAAGCGAAAATAGCTCAGTTGGTAGAGCGCAACCTTGCCAAGGTTGAGGTCGCGAGTTCGAACCTCGTTTTTCGCTCTAAGCCCTCTTAATTGAATTAAGAGGGCTTTTTTTTGGAACATTTAATTTAAAGCCGGTACTTACAGCATATTATTAGTACTCCCAATTTCCTTTTACTTGCGTACCTAGCAAAACATCATTTCTAACCTTCAGGAAAACATCTATTTCCTGTTGCAATTCCTCCACATGTGAAATAATACCCACTATTCTGTTCTCTTTACGTAGCGATTTTAACGTATCAAAGGCAACTATTAATGCGTCTTTATCTAATGAACCAAATCCTTCATCTAAAAAGAAAAAATTCTGTTTAGCTTTATTTTGTTGCTGAATCGATTCTGCCAGCGCCAAAGCCAATGAAAGAGAAGCTTGAAAGGTTTGTCCACCAGATAAGGTTTTTGCCAATCTGGATTTACCATCATTTAAATAATCTCTTACTTGAAATTCGTTCTTATCGGTTACCTCTAGTTTAAGCTGCTGTTGCGTAAGTTTATAAAAACGTTTATTTGCCGCATCACATAACTGCTGTAGATAAACCGAAGATATGTAACTCACAAAACCGCTACCCTTGAAGAGATTTTTCATTGTGTTTAAATTAGTGGCCCTCTCTTCTGTTTTATTTAACTCTTGTTGCAACTTCTCTTTCTCCACCAAATAACCTATCTGTCGATCATGTTCGGCTTTTAATTTAACATAGTCGTCTTGCTCATGCTGAACTTTTTCCTTAAAGTCAGCATAGAGCCGCTCTTCTTCTGCAAGGGTATCTTCATCAAAATATTTCCCGGCTGCCTGCTCACGTATTTTGTTAAGTTGCGTTTCGGCGTTAAACAGCTGTTGAAAAAAATACTCTAATTCTTTTCTAACTTCGCCGAGTGAAATATTCAAACTCAAAAGTGATATTACCTCATTAATATCACTAAATTTAGATGCCGTTATAGCATCATTTAATTTAACCTTTACAAAAAGTAATCTTTCGCGTTCTGCTTCTAAATTATCTATAACGGCATTCAGCCGCGTTTCTAACACTGTTTTAACCTGCTGATGTTCTTGTAATTGCTGTTGTAAAACATCGTAACGAGATAAAATTTGATCTGACTCGGTTGAAAGCTCTTCAATAAATGTTTTAAACTCTTCTATATGGCCACTGTATATCGCATCAATTGTAATTAATTTAAGCTGCTTAATTAAAACTTCAAGTGCTCCAGATTTGGATTGTTCTTCTGCAACAATTTTTTTTATCGCATTGTCAAAATTATCTCGCTCCATTTCAGCCTTCTTCAATGCAATTTCATTAGTATTTATTTCATTTTCTATCGATGTAATCTCCTTTTCGATTTCCTTATAATCCTTAAGCGACACTTCGATTTCTTCTGCATTTTCCCGATCATATTTATTCCAAGTAAACTTATTTAAGTGTTCTTTCAGCAATTTGTCTTCTTCTTCATACCGTGCACTTAGCTCGTCCTTTCTCTTGATAAGATCGGACCTTTGTACATTCAATAACTCGTAAATACGTTCAACTTCCTGAATCCTCTTTAACTCAATTCTCAATCTACCTTCTTCCTCCCTGAGATTTTCGTGATGATTCTTCACATCATCGATTGCTAAAATAGTAGGATGTTCAGCACTCCCGCAAAGCGGACAGGCTTCTCCTCTATGTAAAGCTGCTACAAAATCACCTAACTTCATCTGAAGTTGAACATGGCTCATTTCGTTATTTAATTCATCAAGTCTACTTTCTATGTTCTTACTCTTAAGAGCAGACGATGTTTTAAAATCCTGTTTTTCAGAACTATCGGGCAACAATTGATTGATTTGTTCACCTACTTTATTAATTTCTTCTGTTAAATCATTCACTGAAGAAGAATAATGCGAAAGGTTTTTTACATGGTTTTCTTTTTCCCTGAACCAGTTTTTTATTTCGTTTAATTGCGTAATATCTGGTTTTTCCAGCCTTTTCTGGTGGAGGTTTTCTTTAAGTTTGACAGCATTTTTCTCGCACTGTATTTTAGCTTTTTGCGCATCTTCGACAAAGTTTTTACCTTTGCTGATTCTCTCCTTTAGCCTTGTAATAGCTTCTTTAAGTTCAAGAATGGAAACACCAACCCGATAGTCGTCAACTTTTTGCTTTATTTCATCAAGCTTACTATATTTTAGCGTAACGGTTGCATGTTCTTGTTGCAACTCCATTAATTTTGTATCTGATATCTTTAATTTCTGTTGATAATCAACTAAACTTTCTTCTCTCTTCTTTATACCAATCTCGAGCTCATCCAAACGCAGGAGATCGGGTTTGAAATATCTCTCGCAATACTCGTAATCTGCTATTCTATTTTTTAACAAGGCATAGTCGGCAGATTTACCTGTTAATGTAGCATGTAACTCTTCTGCTTCTTTTAACTCTCCGAACAATTTCTTCTGAGTTGTAAGTTCCTGTATTTTAGTTTCTCGCTGTATAAGCTCTACTTTACGAGCATTCAGCTCATTCTTTAGTGCAAGCAACTGCTGCTCAAGGGACTGCTCATACTCTTTCGTTACATTATCAAAAAAGGCTAACCGTCCTTTGAGTAACTGTAGACTTTCATTGTTTTTTCGTTCAAGTGACGAGGTTTGTTGGAAGAACTCATACTTATCTAGTTGAAAAATATCTTTCAACATATCCGTACGCGCTTTATCTGTAAGCTGAAGGAATTCTTGAAATTTTCCTTGCGGGATAATGATTGTCCGTCTAAAATTATCGTAACTTAATCCTAAAATATGTTCAGCAGTGCTTTCCATTATTGGCTGCCAACTTCCATCAATATCTATATATGCTGTTCTCTCAAAAGTGTTTACTTTTTCAAATTTTTTCCCGTGACGCTTACCTCTCACCATGAAGCGATACCTCTTCTCGTCAAAATTGCTAAACACGAAGTCAATAAACAACTCATCTGATTTCAGGTTCATCATGTTGTAGTTTCGATCATCTCTGTTATTTAGCCTTTCAGTTTCTCCGTAGAGTGCAAAGGCTATGGCTTCCAATATGGATGACTTTCCTGAACCGACTGAACCAAATATGCCAAATAATTGCCCTTCTATTAATCGGTCGAAATAGATAGTTTGCTCATTTTGATAGGAGAAAAGTCCTTTGATAGTTAATCTTATTGGTATCATTCTTCTACTTGCTCCGCTTTAATTTCTTTGAAAAGCTTTAATATCTCCTCACTAGGCTGTTGCTTATTTTTATACGCAAAATACTGCACAAACAATTCGTCAATAGGTTGATTTAGATCAATCGATTTACTCTCGCTCGCTAAGCCAGTTATATTACGTACCTCAGGTATAATCGTTACGATCCCTTCGTGGACCTGTAAAAGTGATCTTCGGTCTTCTGCATTCATAAAATCATCACTTACAATGGTCAGTTCTACCCAGCTATTCTGATTTTGTTGTAACCATTCTTTAGCTTCATTGATATCTTCGAACCGCTTCCTGTGTAACGGCTTACCTGTTTGTAACGGTTGTTGTCTAAAACTAGCCTCTTCACCGGGTTTAAGCGTTACAATCACTACATATTTTTGCTGTCCGGCCTCTGCAAAGCTGTAGCTTAAAGGACTGCTACTATATACGATGGGCATTTTCAATTTATCAATCTCTTGATATCTATGTAGGTGTCCAAGTGCAACGTATTGTATCGGTTTAGGAATGTTGGCAGTATATATTGCTTGCGCACCCCCAATATGCAAAATGGGCTTTTCATCTTCGGGCTCTTCTGGCGGCACCTCCCCTTTTTTCATCATAAACAAATGTGCCATCAGAACATTTACGCCTTTTGAATCGCAATACCTTTCTGCAAGGTCCAGCCATTGCCTCCCGAGAAGGTTCCTTAGCTCATCTTCTTCGTTAGACGCTGCAAGAAAGGTTTTCATCCTATATTCATTCGCATAGGGCGTTATAATTAAACGTAGTGGATAGTCGTATTTAGGTAACTTAACTTCGATAAAACCAGGTTCGCTTTGGCTAATAGAGATACCGCAATCCAACGTTTCTTTGAAAAAAGTTGTTTGCGGATAACCGGCGAATAAAATTCCACATGCCCGTGCCAATGAGTCAGGTGCATCTATTCTGTCGGGTGAGTCGTGATTTCCAGCAATTGCCACTACCAGCCTTTCGCCATTTTTTGTGAGTTTTTTTAAGCTCTTGTACAAAAGTTCGGTAGCTTCTGTTGAAGGATTGAAACTATCAAATAAATCACCTGCAACGAGTATTACATCCACATCTTCATCGTCAGCTATAACGATGATCTCTTCTAATACTATCCGTTGTTCTTCCAGCCGCGAAAACTTTTCTAACCTTTTACCTAGGTGCCAATCTGCTGTATGTAATATCTTCATTATTTTGGCATAATAATAATTATAAACAACAAACGAAAATTAAATATAAGAATTGTTTAGGGTTTCCTATTACTTTGGCTATCAAAGATAAAACACTAGTAAACCACTCAATATTATAGTTTTAAAAAAAATAAAAAAAAATAAAAACGAGCCACCAACATGTTAAACTCAATAACTTAAGCACTTACGTATTACAAAACAATCTTTAACAATAAAGCAGTTGCTACCCTCCCTTCTTACATTCATAAAATATCCATTAAAGCCCTATATTTGATTCAAACTCCCATAAATGACAGTTCTAACATTCACCATCATTATGTTTTTTGGAGCTTACAGTGCCGGATTTGTAGGCTCTCTTACCGGATTAGGCGGTGGAGTAATAATCATCCCTCTACTAACCGTATTGTTAGGTGTTGATATTCACTATGCTATAGGTACTGCATTAGTTTCTGTAATTGCTACTTCTTCTGGTTCTGCAGCAGCTTATGTAAAAGAAGGAATTACAAATATGCGCCTTGGCATGTTTTTAGAAATTGCAACAACGGCAGGTGCTGTAGCTGGAGCTTTACTCGCTTCTGTGGCACCTACCCATTTTATTGCGATTTTGTTTGGTTGTACACTCATTTTTTCTGCCATTAATTCGCTTCGGAAAAAAGAGGAGCATAATGTAAAAACATCAAGCAGCTTGGCTACTATCCTAAAACTGCCAAATAGCTATCCTACATCTATCGGTATGATGCCCTATGGAACAAAAAATGTTATCGGCGGATTTAGCATGATGGGACTTGCCGGGGTATTATCAGGTTTGTTAGGTATTGGTTCTGGCGCTTTTAAAGTAATAGCAATGGATAATATCATGAAAATTCCATTTAAAGTTTCTACTACCACCAGTAATTTTATGATGGGTGTAACAGCCACCGCCAGTGCAGTGATTTATCTTCAGAAAGGCTATATTGAACCGGGCATTTGTATGCCCGTAGTGATAGGTGTTTTATTGGGAGCTATGACCGGTGCTAAAATACTGGTAAAAGCGAATCCGAAAAAGCTTCGAATGTTTTTTGCCGTTATTATCATCGGTCTAGCCCTTAACATGATATATAATGGAATTGTAGGTAATATTTGATATGGAAAAAGACCAAATACGAGATAAAGATATTCAATACGTAATAGGTAATCTGTTACGCTATGGTGTATGGATTGCCCTCGGCGTAGCAGCACTCGGTGGTTTAATTTATTTATTTCGGCATGACCAGGAAATAGTTCACTACGGTAGCTTTGTAGAACAAGATATAAATATTTTTGTACTCATTCGGGAAATGTTTCAAGATGTTAGTAAGGGAAAAGGAGAATCGGTTATCTTATTGGGAATTATGTTGCTGTTTCTTACCCCAATCCTTAGAATTATTTTTTCGCTGATAGCCTTTTTATTTGAAAAGGATTATCTTTATGTTGGCATAACGCTGATAGTAATAGGCATTATTTGTTTTAGTGTCTTTTTTGGCTTTGCGCACTAAAATATAAAGTGCTGGAAGTACTGATACGTACTTGATACGAAAATCTTGACACTGACGTCATGATCTTGATACTTGATACCGATACCTCTATATTAAAATAATGATGACTGTATTTATCGATAGAATTATCCCTCAAATTGGCCTGGATTTATTAAAAAAAGCAGGCATTTCATATGAGCAGCATACGGAGAACCGTGAGTTGGCACCTGAAGAATTAATTGAACGATGCAAGCAACACGATGCATTATTATCCGCGGGATGGGGCCCGCTAGATCAATCTTTTCTAAATGCCTGTAAACATCTTAAAGTTATTTCTTTACATTCAGTTGGTTATGACCGCGTAGATGTTAAAACGGCAACGAAATTGAAGATACCAGTAGGAAATACACCTGATGTACTGAGTGAAGCGACTGCTGATACCGCATTTCTATTGATGTTAACAGTATCTCGAAAGGCACTTTACCTACATAAAAAAATAATTAAAGGTGAATGGGGATTTAGCCAGCCAATAGACGATTTAGGCTTTTCTTTAAACGGAAAAACGTTAGGAGTTTTTGGTTTGGGCAACATTGGCTTCGAATTGGCAAAAAAAGCAAAGGCTGCATTCAATATGCCTATCATCTACCATAATAGATCAACTAATGAAATAGCTGAGAAGGAATTGGGTGCAAAAAGGGTATCTTTTGACGAGCTTGTGAAAGAAAGTGACGTACTTGCGGCATTTTCATCGCTTACGGCTGAAACAAAAAACAAATTTAACGCAGATATATTTTCAAAAATGAAGTCGTCAGCCATTTTTATTAATGCCTCTAGAGGTGGTGTGCATAATGAAGATGACTTAATAGCGGCATTGAATGCCAAAACAATATGGGGAGCAGGGCTGGACGTCACAAACCCAGAACCCATGAAGCCAGACAATCCGCTTCTTGAAATGCCCAATGTAGCTGTTTTTCCTCATATCGGTTCTGCGACCGTAGAGGCTAGAGATGGGATGGCAAAATTGGCGGCAGAAAATGTAATTGCTGCGCTAAGTGGCCTAAAATTACCAAATATTGTTAATCCTGAAGTTTACCAATAAATACACCTATAACAGGCTATAAAATCGAAATATTAGGAATGTAAAATTATTTTTATCAAAATTTTAATAAATTAACCGCATCAATTTGGTAAATTTGCTTAAGAAAGCCAATGAACCATGAACACCTACGGTAATCCTATTCTTGAGCAGTTGCCAGATCACCTAAAGCAGTATATTGTTGACCAACATTATGAACGATATACACCAATAGATCAATCGGTTTGGCGATATGTAATGAGACAGAACTATAACTACCTCAAAGATATTGCTTATTATCCGTATATCCCTGGTTTAAAAAAAGCGGGCATAAGTATTGAACGTATTCCAGATCTTCAAGAAATGAATGATCATTTAAAGGAAATTGGATGGGGTGCGGCTACAGTCGATGGTTTTATCCCTCCTGTTGCTTTTATGGAGTTCCAAGCTTATCATGTATTGGTTATCGCAGCAGATATTAGACAACTTGAGCACATTGCTTATACGCCCACACCAGACATTATCCATGAATCATCGGGACATGCGCCTATTATTGCCGAACAAGCATATGCTGACTATCTCAACTATTTTGGAAAAATTGGCGCTAAAGCGATGTTTTCTTTTAAGGATTTTCAGTTATATGAAGCCATCCGAAAACTATCAATTTTAAAAGAAGCCACTAATGCAGCTGCTTCTGAAATTACCGAAGCAGAAGAAGAATTAAAAACTATTCAAGAAAATATGGGTGAACCTTCCGAAATGGCCCTTTTAAGTCGATTACACTGGTGGACTGTAGAATATGGCTTGATAGGCCCATTAAAGGAACCAAAAATATACGGAGCAGGACTTTTATCTTCTATTGGAGAAAGTGCGTCGTGTATGCAACCTGATGTAAAAAAAATTCCTTATACAATAGATGCTGTAAATTACCCATACGACATCACAAAACCGCAACCACAGCTTTTTGTAACGGCCAATTTTGATCAACTGTTAGATGTGCTAAATGAATTTGCAGACGGGATGGCCTTTAGAATAGGTGGCAACGAGAGCATAGCTAAAGCCATTGAATGCAAAAATGTATGTACAGCCGTTTGCTCCTCTGGGCTTCAAATTTCGGGTAAGTTTATAGAAGTGACTAAGGAAAATGAACTTACTTATATACAAACGGAAGGTCCGACAGCATTATCTATAGACGACAAGCAAATAACTGATCATGGTAAGGAATTTCATGCACATGGCTTTGGATCGCCAGTAGGTCTTTTAAAAGACACCTTAACACCCTTAGAAGAATTTACGGATGAAATGCTGGCACGTTTTAATATTTTTGTTGATCAATACACTCATCTTCACTTCAAATCGGGTATAAAGGTTAAAGGTAAAGTTAAAAGCATTAGGAAAAACAAGGGTAAAATTATTCTCATTCGTTTTGCCGACTGTACCGTTGCTCATACAATAACTGCTAAAAAATATTTTGAATCTAGGGATGGCACCTATGACATGGCTGTTGGAGAAAAAATTATTTCAGTTTTTTGTGGCGCTGCCGATAAAAACACCTATGTACAAATAGCTCTTAAATCAGAAGCGCACACGCCAAACCCTATCTATACCGAACAGACAATTCGACTACATCAGCTGTATAAAGAGGTTAGAAACATTCGGGAGTCTAAAAAAAACCTAGAGAGGTTGCCTATTATTTGGAATTTAGTAAGCAGTGCTTATCCGAATGAATGGCTTTGCCCTCTTGAGATTTTAGAATTGCTTTACAAATATCAATTTGATATGAGTACAGCTTCAATTATCAAAAATTATCTTTGTGTTCGAGCAAATAAAAATGTAGAATTGTCCAAACTAATTAATGATGGGTTAGCATTATTAGGTGATTAGTTATAGGGTTTGCAAATAAATCATAGTAATAAAATTTTCCAAGCTGTTTCAGTATCTCCTTTATCTAGAAATTCAGCAGCTTTTTTATGTAGATGTATTTGAAGGCTTGTTTTATCGCCTATAAATGTATTCATTAAATCTCTAATTTCTTCCTCCTGTCTTAATGCGTCTACGGCTAACTCATCCGGCATTTGTTCGACGTTTCCAAGTTGCCCCAAATGATTGCCAGTAAGAATTGAAGAAAGTCTAATTTCTTTGGGCAATTGATCTACGCCCATTCCTCGGTTTTTTAGAGGTTTCGTTACTTCAAATAAACTATCTGCTGATACTCTACAATACCAATTTGCTCCAAGTCTTGCTACTAGATCAAATTTTGCCTGGTTCACGTTACCGTCATCATCAAAAATTGTGTCCTTTACATGCATAAGCATCACTTCGGCTAGTACCATATTACCCGCTCCAGGGTTGTCTCCGAAGGATATAATTTCACGCACTTTACATTCTAATTGAACAGTTGATTCAGCTACCCTAGGTGGTTTTACCATGAGAGATGGGATGGGTGTTAAACCAGATTTCACAAATTCATCAACTCCCTTTTCATATTCGGTACTTGCTAACGACTGTTGTTGTACTATGTTAAAGTTCACGATGTTAATGACTACCTCTGGTACTTCTTTAATATTCTCTAATGTATGTTTTGTAGAGCCATCCCGCATACGGCGTAAAGGTGAAAAAACACATATTGCGGGTTGCTGACTTACGATGTTAAAATAACTGAATGGGCTTAAATTAACATTCCCTGCATTATCTATAGTACTGGCAAAACAAATCGGCCGAGGTGCCACCGCATGTTTAAAAATATTATCAAACAAGGTTGAATTTGGTTCTATCGTTTTTATATTCATCTGTTTATTGCTATTTATATAGCCGCGGTAATTCATGAATCACCAGACCGGCTTTGATGTTCTGTTAAGGGGGACTTTGGTTACGAATTATTTATGTAGGGTTCATGGTAAAAATACCTGGAATATAGTCTTCCTTAACAATATGGTTGGTTAAAACACCAAGACCTGACACGGATAAACTGATTTCATCCCCTGGATTTAGCCATTGTTCCTGATAAGCGGAGTTTTCTCTAACGCCCGTGCCATTTAACTCTAGAAAACACCCTGTCCCAACGGTGCCAGAACCGATGATATCGCCCGGAAAAAGCTCAACACCATAAGAAATACGTTCAATAATTTCTGCGAAGGTCCAATGCATATCAGCTAAATTACCTTTAGATACTTCTATACCGTTTACAGCAGCTTTCATTTCTAGATTAAAGGTATTTCCTACATGTCCGTTTGGACTCGGACAAGCATGTCCCGCTAATTCATCCGTCGTGACTAACCATGGGCCTAAGGCTGTGGCGAAGTCTTTCCCTTTGGCAGGACCAAGGTTCAATTTCATTTCCTGCATTTGTAGCCCCCTTGCACTAAAGTCGTTCATAATCATATACCCACCAATGTAATCATCAGCTACATGTGCCTGAATATTTCTCCCCCGTTTATTGATCACAATAGCCACCTCCAATTCAAAATCCAATTGATTAAAATGATCAGGTAGGCAATGTATTGGCCCTTCTCCATAAACCGCCCTATGATTAGAAAAATAAAAAACAGGAAATTCGTCGAAAGTTGGAATCATGTTTAGGCCTCTATTCATTCTGGCTGTTTGCACGTGTTGTCTAAAGGCGTATGCGTCTCTTAATGAAGGTGGGTGCGGTATAGGTGATAACAAGCGAATAGGCTGCTTTATCCGTTCGGCAAAGTCAGGATCCTCTATTAATCTTTCAAAAATCATATGCGCTCTTTCCATTGCCTTTTTTTCACCAGCTAAAAAGTCGCCCATTTTGGAAGGTATGTGCTTATCACAACTATTTAAATCGTATACAGTATTATTCACGTACAATCCTATACGTTCTTCAAAATTTATTTGATAGGAAACTAATTTCATACTATTGCTCTACCTTTCAAATCTATGATTTTTACAATAAATTACCGTTTTTCCTTGCTATTTTTATTAAATTTGTAAAACCACATAACAAAGCTATTTCTATGGCTACTTATATACCCTTAAGATTATGTTCAATCAGTATTTCATTACTGAAGAGGTCATTATTGATAAAAATAATTTTTGCGCAGTACTGATTCACAAGAAATAGCGTAAAACTTGCAAAGGTTCTGTTGCAGGAGGAAGTTAATAGTCTATTAATTAGATAACGTTAGTATCATGCCAACATATTATAAATTAGGGGAAGTCCCCTTAAAAAAACATACTATTTTCCGAAAACCAAATGGTGAATTATATGCAGAGGAACTTGTTTCAACACATGGATTTTCAAGTTTATATTCGCTAGTTTACCACTGTTATCCACCAACTATCGTTAAGCAGATTGGTGCATCAAAGGATGTAGCTCCGAAAATTGCAAGGGAAAAGCATCTTAAACACACTAGCCTAAAAGGATTCCAGATTAAGTCTGAGTTAGATTACTTAGAAAGTAGAAAGCCTGTTTTAGTCAATAACGATTTATATATATCACTAGCTGCGCCAGAAACCTCTATGGTAGACTATTTTTATAAGAACAGTCAAGCTGATGAAATTATTTTTATTCATAGAGGAAAAGGCGTATTAAAAACGGGTTATGGGGAAATTGAATTTTCATATGGGGATTATTTGGTTATACCTCGAGGTATCATTTACCAGATCACTTTCCAGCATACGGATAATCGTCTGTTTATTGTAGAATCTTTTAGTCCTATACGAATTCCTAAAAGGTATCGAAATGAATTTGGACAGATAATGGAGCATGCTCCTTTTTGCGAGCGTGATATTAGGAGGCCAAGTAACCTGCAAACCTATGATGAGAGAGGTGATTTTAGGGTGTTAATAAAGAAACAAGACATGCTCTATCCTTATACCTATGAAACACATCCCTTTGATTTCATTGGATGGGATGGTTATCATTATCCTTGGGCTTTTTCCATCCACAATTTTGAGCCTATAACGGGTAGGTTGCACCAACCCCCTCCTGTTCATCAGACCTTTGAAGCCGATAATTTTGTATTGTGCAGCTTTTGCCCCAGAATGTATGATTATCATCCGCAATCTATTCCGGCACCTTATAATCATAGTAATGTAGATTCTGACGAGGTTCTATATTATGTAGACGGTGATTTTATGAGCCGCGCGAGCGTGGAAAAGGGTCAGATAACATTACATCCTGCCGGTATACCTCACGGTCCTCACCCTGGAACTGTTGAAAAAAGCATCGGTCAGAAAAGCACGGAGGAGCTAGCGGTTATGATTGATCCTTTTAGGCCCTTAATGCTTACTGAAGATGCTTTGCTAATTGAAGACAATGATTATTTTAAATCATGGAGCAAATGAATGAGCTTATTACTGAAAATGCATAACAAAAAAGACTATGAATACATTTGCTGAGAAAATCGCAAAAGCGCAGGATTTTTTACCCATTAATGGAACAGATTTTATTGAATTTTATGTTGGGAATGCGAAACAAGCTGCCCACTTTTATAAAACCGCATTTGGCTTTCAATCGCACGCATATGCCGGTCCGGAAACCGGGGTACGCGACCGCGTTTCTTATGTTTTAAAACAACGAAAAATCAAGTTGGTATTAACGACAGCCTTGCATTCAGACCATCCAATAGCTGATCATGTAAAAAAGCATGGTGATGGGGTAAAGATTCTGGCCTTATGGGTAGATGACGTAGAAAAATCGTACGAAGAAACAATTAAACGAGGCGCCCGATCCTACCAAGGAGTGCAAACATTAACAGATGCAAGTGGAGAGGTAAAAACAGCCGGGATTTATACGTATGGGGAGACCGTTCATTTATTTGTTGAAAGGAAAAATTACACAGGCCCTTTTATGCCTGGCTATATTGATTGGAAAAGTGACTATCATCCACGAGAAAGCGGTTTATTGCATATCGATCATTGTGTAGGTAATGTAGGTTGGAATAGGATGAATGACACCGTTAAATGGTATGAAGAGGTAATGGGTTTTGTGAATATTCTTTCATTTGATGATAAACAAATAAACACGGAATATTCTGCACTTATGAGTAAGGTAATGAGTAATGGGAACGGCTTTGTAAAATTTCCTATTAATGAGCCAGCTGAGGGTAAAAAAAAATCGCAGATTGAAGAATACTTAGAATTCTACGAGGGGGAAGGTGTGCAACATGCCGCGCTTGCTACGGAGAATATTTTGCAAACAGTTAAGCAACTGAAGGAAAATGGTGTTGAATTTTTGAGTGCCCCCCCACAATCATACTACGATATGCTCCCATCAAGAGTGGGCGAGATTGATGAAGAGATAAAAGCAATTCAAGAGCTGGGAATTTTAGTAGATAGGGATGAAGAAGGTTATTTATTACAGATTTTCACGAAACCTTTACAAGATCGCCCTACTCTTTTCTTCGAAATTATACAAAGAAAAGGGGCACAGAGTTTCGGAGCGGGAAATTTTAAGGCATTATTCGAAGCAATTGAGCGGGAACAGGAAAGAAGAGGTAATTTATAATATGCTACAAAAAACCCGTGCTCAAGAACATTGGGCACGGGTTAAGTTAAACTAATAAATTCTTAAAAAAATATATACCTAGATTTTCTTAACATTTACAGCTTGTTGGCCTTTTCTTCCATCTGCCACTTCAAACTGCACCTGATCGTTATCTTTGATAGCATCAATTCCGCCTTGAACATCTTTAAAGTGAACAAAAATGTCGGTTCCATCATCTTGAATTATAAATCCAAATCCCTTTTGTGCATTGAACCATTTTACTTTTCCAGTTTTCATTAATAAAAAAATTTGTTGTGTACATTGTTGTGGAACCTATTTTGGAATACTTTTGTATCATAACTTAGGAAACACAGGGTTAATTCTTGCTATTAAGTAAAAAACAACCTACATCAACACAATCATGTAATTTAGTTGAATACAGATTAGTTATTTAAACAATATAATATCAAACCTACTATAAAATTTTTAAAATTTCAATGGATTAAGCAAAAAATTAAAATGGTTAATGAATGCTTTAAATTATTTATTTGGTTGAGGTGTTGTACGCAAATAGGGTTTAATCTCCTTAAAACCCTTTGGAAATTTGCTTGGAATATCAGCTGTCTTTATTGCTGGCACTACTATAACATCTTCCCCATCTTTCCAATCTGCAGGAGTAGCAACACTATAATTTTCCGTTAATTGCAACGAATCAATCACACGCAGGATTTCCTGAAAATTTCTTCCAGTTGAAGCTGGATAAGTAATTGTTAACCTAACTTTCTTGTTCGGATCGATAATGTATACAGAACGTACTGTTGCCGTAGCTGATGCATTAGGATGGATCATCCCGTAAGCCTCCGCAACTTTTCTATCCTTATCAGCTATAATGGGAAAGTTAACCTCAACATTTTGCGTTTCGTTAATATCTTTCACCCATCCGTGATGGTCTTCAACACTATCCACACTGAGTGCCAACACTTTGACATTTCGTTTATCAAATTCGTTCTTAAGCGAAGCGGTTTTTCCTAATTCAGTTGTACACACTGGTGTGTAGTCTGAGGGATGGGAATATAGAACAATCCAGCTATCGCCAACATAGTCATAGAAGTTAATATTACCTTCGGTTGTCACAGCATCAAAATTTGGTGCAACATCTCCTAACTGTAAACTCATTTTTTTTCCTCCTTTATTTTATAATGTATACCAAAGTAATAGAGTTTAATTGATATTCCCAAATTTATAATGACATAAAAACATTCACATTTGCTGTATATCAAACGTATTACAATTAAATTACATCGATCGACTTAAAAGGCTTTTTTAGTCATCATTTATTCACATTGACTGGAGACAAGTATATTGCTTGCATCATACATCCGTTTTATCTAAGTTTGCCGAAAAAATTAGATAGACTATGTCGTTGGAGAATCTAAAAATACTTGAAGAGGAAATTGCCCCCTACAAACTGGAAATCGTTAATCACCCTTTATACAAAAACATAAAAAACATTGAGGATTTAAAAATCTTTACGGAATACCACATTTATGCGGTGTGGGACTTTATGTCTTTACTGAAATCATTGCAAATAAATCTAACCTGTGTTGATGTACCTTGGTTTCCTGTTGGTGATGCAGATACAAGATACCTTATAAACGAAATCGTTACGGGCGAAGAATCGGACATTGACCATTTAGGCAATCGTAAAAGCCATTATGAACTATACTTAGAAGCAATGGCTCAATGTGGCGCCAATACTTCTTCTATGTACCGTTTAGCTGAACTTCTTCAAAAGAAGATTCCTCTTGATGAAGCGCTCGAAACTTGTATGGTGCCAAATGCGGCCAATCTATTTTTAAAAAACACCTTTAATGTTATCAATACGAACGAAATCTATATACAGTCTGCCGTATTTACATTTAGTAGAGAAGATTTAATTCCTGCTATGTTTATTTCAATTGTTAAAGATTTAGACAGGCAATTTCCTGATAACGTATCTATTCTTAAGTATTATCTTGAGAGACATATAGAGGTAGATGGTGATCATCACAGTAATTTGGCTTTAGAAATGACAAGTAAATTATGTGGTACAAATAGAGATCGTTGGAAAAAAGCCACACTGGCTGTAAAGGAAGCACTCTCATCTCGTATAAAACTTTGGGATAGTGCTCTGGAAGCGATTTTAACTAGAGCGTAAGCTTTAGCCCATCATATGCCAAAAAGATATTTTCGGGTAACATTGCAGACACCTCTTTATGCAAACCAAGTTTATGGCTAATGTGGGTAAAGTAAGTTCTTTCAGCACCGATCCTTTGTGCAAAAACGATAGCCTCATCTAATGTAAAATGAGATATATGTGGCTCACGCTGTAAAGCATTAACTACTAACACCTTTGTACCAGATATTTTTTCGATGGAAGCTTCAGGCACAGATTTGACATCAGTAAGATAAGTGAAATCTTTAAATCTATAACCTTTAATAGGTAATTTGTAATGCATGATATCTATTGGTTTAATTTCAATGTCCCCTACATAAAATGGGGTATCAAAAACGTCATGCAAGTTAATCTGCGGAATTCCAGGATATTTATGTTCAGTAAAAATATAATAAAATTCACGTTTTAGAGCATCTTGAACCAGGTGATCTGCAAAGACATCAATAGCTGTTCCCTGCGTATAATTAAAAGCACGCACGTCATCTAATCCCGCAATATGGTCTTTATGTGCATGCGTATATAGAACAGCCTCTAAATGTTGCACCTTTTCTCTTAACATTTGATAGCGAAAATCGGGGCCGGTATCAACCACCAAATTTTTCCATTTTACATTAATCAAAATTGAAGAACGCAAACGTTTATCATTTGAGTCTCCTGAGGTACATACTTCACAATTACATGCAATAACGGGTACTCCTTGAGATGTTCCTGTGCCTAAAAATGTAATTGTCAAAGTGTTAATTTAGTTTGTTTGATTGTAAAATAAAGTTGCTTCTGTTTTTCGTCTAATGTTGAGGTATCAGGTTCTATCTCCCGCAAGAGATCTATTAGCGAATTAATTTTAACCTCGATATTTGAAAAGCGGTTCACTACTACCACTTTACTACTTTGCAGCATGCAGGACCCCGTTTTAAAGTTTCCCTTCTCGTATCGTACTCTATACCCCATTCCTTTAAATAAGGATTCCAATTTATCTAAACTGTGCTGTGTAAATGGTAACAATATACTTTTATCTAAATTTTCACTACCTAAGATCTACAACTTCTAACTCGGGGTAGTTTACTTTATCAAATATAAAAGTTTTAGGGGCAATTTTAATATTAGAAACTAAATTTTGGATGCTATAAGTATATTTACTTCCATTTTTGTCGAATACTACAACATCATAAATCTGCTTTGATGCTTGGTCCACTCTCAATCGCACTTTAAAAAATTGCTTCTTAGTATCTTCTGGTGCTAGCTCGATAACGCTCAACTGTTTATTGCCAAGGCGTTCCGTCTTTGTTGATATGTATTTATATCCCTTTTTATAAAATGTAAAAATAGTTGCTGGTGTTAAAGAAGTTGATGCTGTAGGATCAACCTCTGCAACTTGAACTTCTTGCTCTTCTTTTAATATAGTCCACTGTAACTTCCCATCCGAAATAATCTCCTGTTCACCCATTGTTATATGAAATTTATCCGTTTTGGGTTCAACAATTAAAACACCTTTTTCATTTAAGGTAGTTTGTTGTTGATGGTTTACAGCTTTCAGTGTAAAATTAATCTGGGCATTATTAAAAGATTGATAATGCTTGCTCACGGAAGCGAGTAGTTTTTGAGCTGTTGGATCATTTTGTGCGATTGCAGAAAAAGTCCAACATATGATTGTTATAACGATTAATATGCGTTTCATATTTCAAATGTTCTGCTTTATAGCAATTTTATAAAGCAATGAGCAATGTATTACTCTTTTCTATTCAAGGTCTCCAAAAACTGTTCCAATGAATATTCATCAGGATAAAGTACTTCTCTAGCTTTGCTACCTTCAAACGGTCCTACGATACCTGCTGCTTCCAATTGATCTATGATTCTCCCTGCACGATTATACCCTAATTTTAACTTTCTCTGAATTAATGATGTGGATCCCTGCTGATGTAATACAATTAAACGGGCAGCATCTTCAAAAAGAGCATCTCTATCATTTACCAAATCAATGTCGCCTAAACCACTACCTTCACCATTCTCATCTACATATTCGGGCAACATGAATGCAGACGCATATCCACGTTGCGCGCCTATAAACTCCGAAATCTCTTCTACCTCAGGGGTATCAACAAATGCACATTGTATACGTATCAAATCACTTCCTGTTGCCAAAAGCATATCACCCCTACCTATTAACTGATCAGCTCCACCAGAATCTAGAATGGTACGGGAATCTACCTTGGATAACACTCTAAAAGCCAACCGTGCAGGAAAATTTGCCTTTATTGTACCAGTGATTATGTTTACAGAGGGGCGTTGCGTGGCAATTACCAAATGAATCCCTACTGCACGTGCTAATTGAGCTAAACGAGCAATAGGTGTTTCCACTTCTTTACCTGCCGTCATCATTAGATCTGCAAATTCATCTACTATTAACACAATAAATGGCAGAAAACGGTGGCCTTCCTCCGGGTTCAACCGTCTGTTGATAAACTTATTATTGTATTCTTTAAGATTCCTAACCTGTGCATTCTTTAAAAGATCGTATCGTTGATCCATCTCTATACAAAGAGAATTCAGCGTATTGATTACCTTTTTTGTATCTGTGATAATTGCATCTTCCTCTCCGGGAAGTTTAGCTAAGAAATGACGTTCAATAGTCTTAAATAATGATAATTCGACCTTCTTGGGATCTACCAATACAAATTTAAGCTCAGCGGGATGTTTCTTATAAAGAAGCGAAGTTAATATCGCATTAATTCCTACGGATTTACCTTGGCCAGTGGCCCCAGCAACCAATAAATGGGGCATTTTGGCCAAGTCGGCAATGTAAACTTCATTGGATATTGTTTTACCTAATGCAATAGGTAAATCCATGTCTGTATGTTGGAATTTTTCTGTTGCTATCACGGAGCGCATGGCTACCATCTCTGGCTTAGTGTTTGGCACCTCAATGCCAATTGTACCCTTGCCGGGCATAGGGGCAATAATACGTATACCTAAGGCTGCTAAGCTTAAAGCAATGTCGTCTTCAAGATTTTTTATTTTAGAAATTCTTACCCCAGGCTTGGGGATAATTTCATAGAGCGTCACTGTTGGGCCTATTGTAGCTTTAATTTTGTCGATTTCAATATTATAATTCCCGAGCGTATCGACAATTTTATCTTTATTTGCTTCCAGTTCTTCATTATTTACCACAATTTTCCCTGAACCATAATCTCTTAGCAAATCAAGATGGGGATATTTATAGCCGGCTAAATCCAATTTTGGATCATATTGTCCGAATTGTTCAACCAGCGTGTCGGCAGTAGTTAAGGGTTTTTCTTCTTTAACTTTTTCAACCGTAAGATTAGGGGTATCTTTTATTTCATTTTTAAAGATATCCTGTTGAAAATCTTCAGTAGAATTTATTGTTTCCAATTCAAACGAAGGCTTACTGTTAACTGGCTCTTCGGGCTTCGTTTTAGGTTTTACTTCTAAATTCTGTGCTAATTTCGGTTCATCGTCTTTTATGTTCAGGTCGACCTCATTCTTCAAATGATTTTTATGAAAATCAACACTGTAAGGGTCCTCTATCTCTTCGTCTTCGTTTATATCTTCTAATTCATCTTCTTCTCTTTGCAAATTCTCTTCATTTTCTTTATATAACGCTAATTTCTTTTTCTTTTCAGGAAGTTTAAAATCTAAGTTGAAAGCAACAATTAAGGCTGTTAATCCAATGAAAAGCAATAGGCCACCCACGCCAGCTGATCCAATTTGTGCCGACAGAATTTTGTTAGACCAAAAACCAAATTCACCCTCTATAAAATGTGGGTAATCACTTATAAATGCATGAAAAAAGCCAATAGTAATAGAAGTAAATAACAAAAGAAAAAAGCCATATCCTAAAGTCTTATCTAAAGGCAGCAATTTTACTTTGAATAATAATCGGTAACCAATAACAAAAAAGACACCAATGAATAGAAAAGATGCGACACCAAACCACTCGAAAATAAATTGATTTGCAAGTAAAGCCCCTAATTTACCCAGCCAATTTTCTATAATTACTTCTTTAAAACCTAATGTTTCTAACTCTTCACGCGTTTTGAACAATGTGCCCCAACCACCATTTGAGGCAGAGACATAACTCTGATCATTTTGCCACGTGAATAAATATGACGTAAAGGCAATCAAAAAATATAAAGATAACACTAGAAAAAATAGCCCAACAATCTTAATGATCTTGCTTGATTCAAAATTAAGCTTTTTTGACACTGTTTCCTTCTTCCCTGACTTCTCCATACGCGGTGACCTAGAAGCAAGGTTCTTCTCCTTTGCATCGCTTCTCGCTGAATTGGATCTAAATTGATTTCCTCTTAACATTAATTATTGCAATACGTTGGTACAAACTTATGGATTTTTTTGGACGATGACCTACAGGAGGATTTAAAAAAATACAAAACGTTGTAGCACTTTATTTATAGAGACCGTTAAACACACAAACGGGGAATTTAAAACATATTCATAGGTTTATCGATTTCATGAACATTTCGAATTTATTATTAAAGAACTTGAGGTACAAACACATTTATGCATTTGTTGCTGCTTCTTTTGTGTTGCTTCTAAGCGCTTGTTTAAAAGATGATAACGCAGACAATGGAAGTATTCCAGCAACACTAGTTTCCATTGTACACGCTTCTCCAGATGCCGGAGATCTCATTGTTGGAATTGATGGTAGTAGAGCCAACAATCAAAGTTTTAATTTAGGTAATCGTATCGTTTACTTACCGTTTTTTCCGGGTGGACATCAATTTCAAGTAAACAGGGCTTCGGATAATAAAATGCTAGACATTAAAAACTGGAATCTTGAGGGCAGTGTCTATTACACGATTTTCGCTGTAGATAGATTAGACTCTCTAGAATTGTTGGGTGTAAGAGATTTTTACGCTGGTGATGAATTTAAAGAAAATCATGCAAAAGTTAGGTTTATAAACTTATGTCCTGATTCCGTATCGTTCGATCTCAAAGTAAACACCATTGACACCTTACTCGCGTCAAATAAAAAATTTAAACAAAATAGTCAATTTGGTGACATAATAGCGGATGACAAAACATCCTATAATGTACAAATTTTAGATCATGCTACAAATAGACAATTGGCTGTTGAAGAATTTAAACCCGTAGCAGGAAGATATTATACCATAATGGCCGGGGGCCTTATGGATCCGAAAACAGAAGCTCAAAAATTGAGAGTTTTTGTTCTCAAACACGATTAGGTTGATTGATGTCCATCGCATCCCCATTTGATGGACTGCCGCCCTATCCCCTAGGGCGGCTTTTTTATCTTCGTCTTTTTTTGTTACCTTTGCATACTTCAAAACAGATTGCATTATATATCTAGCAATCTTTAAATATTCGTTTTACCTTAAAACTCCACAGAAATTTGAAAAAAATCAGTGTGATTGGAGGCGATAGCTATGCTGCTGCAATAAGAAAATTTAAGTCGAATAATTATATAGAATAGAAAATGATGTTGTTAGCTACTGATCTAGATGGTACTTTTTTAGGCGGAAAAAATTTGGAACGATTAAATCTATATAGACTCATCCAAAGTCACCGTGATATACGTTTAGTATTTGTGACAGGTAGAGGATTAGAGTCTGTTTTACCCCTTCTAAACGATCCAATTATTCCTAATCCGGATTATATTATATGTGATGTTGGTGCAACCGTTGTGAATGGTAGAACATTGGAACCTTTAGAACCTATACAAGGTGACATTGAAAAGAGATGGCCCGGGATTTTTACGCTTAAGGAAAGAATGACTTCAATTAAAGATCTGTATTTCCAAGAGGTGCCTCAACAACGACGATGCTCTTTTTACTACGAGAAAGATACAGATATAAGTGCCATACAAAAAATAGCCGACAACTATGGATGCGATGTCTTACTGTCTGCGGGGCAATATCTAGACATATTACCAGGGGGTGTCAACAAAGGTGCTACACTAAAGCAGCTTATCCGGACGCTTAATTTTGCTGAAGAGATGGTGTTAGTAGCGGGGGATACAATGAATGATTTATCACTCTATGAAACTGGTTTTAATGGTGTTGTTGTAGGTGGTGCAGAAGACGCTTTATGTAAGGCCACGAGCAATATTTCTACTGTGTACCATGCAAAAAATCAAGGGGCTGGTGGAATACTGGAATCAATGCTGCATTTTCCAGCATTTCAATCCTATTATAAAAAAGCCACAAAAAGTGTTACTAATAATAAACAACAAGGTGAGCCTCAGCTATTAATGGTTTACCATCGTCTTCCTTTTGATAAAGAGCTAATTGGTGATAAAGAAGTTAGAGTAGCTCCAAAAAGTCCTAATGGAATCATTCCTTCCCTGTTAGGTTTTTTTGAGAACGGTAGATCAGGTGTGTGGATTGGCGAAGAAGTTAAAAATAAAAAAGGGGAAGATACTCCTAATCAATTTATTGATGAGAAAAAATATCCAAACTTATTAGCATCCACTATCTCGTTAACGAAAAAAGATATTGACCTATTTTACCGTGTATTTTCTAAAGAAGCGTTTTGGCCAATTATTTTTTCATTTGTTGATAAGGCAAAGTTTAATCACAATCATTGGCAGCATTATCTCCATATTAATAAGTTATTTGCGGAACGAATTGCAAAAGAAGCAGATTATGGCGCTTATGTTTGGATTCACGAATACAATCTTTGGATGGTTCCTGCCTATTTACGACAACTGCGTCCTGATGTAAAAATAGGATTTTTCCATCATACTGCTTTTCCACCTGCTGATATATTCAATATCATTCCCTGGCGGAGAGAAATTGTAGGTAGCTTATTGCAATGCGATCTCGTTAGCTTTCACATTCCTCGCTATGTCGAAAATTTTGTCGACGTACTACGGAGTCACGCGCCTATAAAAGTAATCGAGCGAATTAACGCTGCGAAGCAATTTCTTACTTATAGCTGTGCCTTAGGTGTTGATCAAATGACGAAAGAGATCGAAGTAGGAAATAGGCGGTTACGCTTAGGTGCTCAGCCAGTAGGCGTCAATATCAAAAATATCAAGAGAATATACAGTCAAAAAAAGACGCAGCAACGAATAGAAATGCTAAAAAAGCGTACAGAGGGTAAACACATCATACTTTCTGTAGAACGACTGGATTATGTGAAGGGGCCTCTTGAAAAGATAGAAGCATTTGGACAATTTTTAGAAGAATATCCAGAATTTAGAGGAAAAATAGAACTTATAAATATCTGTACGCCACCATCGCAAGGTATGATCGTTTATGAGAAAACACAGAAAGAACTAGAACAAGCGATAGGAAAAATAAATGGTCAATATTCTAGTTTAGAGTGGACACCCATTCGATTTTTCTTTCGATCAGTGCCTTTTGAAGAAGTATTAACGTATTATGCTATTGCAGACGTTGCTTGGATAACTCCTTTAAGAGACGGCCTAAACCTCGTAGCAAAAGAATACATTGCTGTGCAAGGTTTAAACAAGAACGCTAATGGAGCACTTATAATCTCTGAATTTGCTGGTGCTTCTGTTGAACTACCTTATGCAATACTCACTAATCCATATGATATAAAAAGTATGAAAGATAGTTTAATTCAAGCATTAACGATGGAGAATGGTGAACGTAAGTTAAGAATACAGCGTCTTTATGAAGCAGTTAGCTATTATGATATAGAACATTGGGGCAACGACTTTTTGAGTGAGCTTGAGAAAACAAGCAATAGATAAGCTATTTAAAGTTATAAAATATATAATTACTTGCGTTTGGATTTATAAATAATTAAACTTACCTTTGCACCTTCTTTAGGCAATAAAGCCTAACGTTTTTTGAATTTCATGAACCCATTTAGTCAATTGGGAATCCGTCATGATATTGTTAATGCCATTACAGAGTTAGGGTTCGAAAACCCAACTCCCATCCAGGAGCAAGCTATTCCAGTTCTCCTTACAGGCAGCAGCGATTTTGTCGGATTAGCCCAAACAGGAACCGGTAAAACCGCAGCATTTGGCCTGCCGTTGTTAGAATTATTAGACTTTACGCAAAATTCACCTCAAGCTTTAGTGCTTTGTCCTACTCGTGAGTTGTGTTTGCAAATAGCTAATGATATCAAAAAATTCTCGAAAAATATTGGTAATGTGCACGTTGTAGCAGTTTACGGCGGTGCAAACATTAGTGATCAATTACGTCAAATCCGAAGAGGTGTGCAAATTGTTGTTGCTACCCCTGGCCGTATGCTTGATATTATTGGTCGTAAAGCCATTGATTTTTCAGGAGTACGCTACGTAGTTTTGGATGAAGCGGATGAAATGCTCAATATGGGCTTTCAAGAAGACATTAATGATATCCTCTCAACAACTCCCGAAGAGAAAAAAACATGGCTGTTTTCAGCCACTATGCCGACAGAAGTAAGAAGGATCGCAAAGAATTATATGACCGATCCACATGAGCTTACCGTTGGTACAAAGAACACAGGAAATGCCAATATTAATCATGAATACTACGTTGTTAGACCACGTGATAAATATGCTGCATTTAAGCGAATCGTAGATTTTAATCCTGAGATCTTTGGAATCGTATTTTGTCGTACCAAAATTGAAACGCAAGAGATTGCAGAGGCACTCATTAAAGATGGCTATAATGCCGACTCTTTACATGGCGATCTTTCTCAACAACAACGCGACAAAGTTATGAAACGTTACCGTGAGAGAAGTTTACAGCTATTAATAGCTACCGATGTAGCCGCTCGCGGTATAGATGTTAATGATGTTACGCATGTTATTAACTTTTCTTTACCCGATGAGATAGAAAATTACACTCACCGCAGTGGTCGTACTGCCCGCGCCGGAAAAACAGGTGTATCTATCGCTCTTATTACTTCGAAAGAATTAGGCAAAATCCGTCAAATTGAACGAGTAATTGGAAAGCAATTCGTAAAAGCAGAGATACCTAATGGATTTGATGTTTGCGAAAAGCAATTATTTGCCTTGGTACATAAAGTAAAAACAGTTGAAGTAAATGATAACCAAATAGGCCAATATCTTCCTCGTATTATGGACGAGTTTGCTGATTTCTCGAAGGAAGATGTTATCAAACACTTTGCAAGTTTAGAGTTTAATCGTTTCTTGGATTATTATGAGAATGCTCCTGACTTGAACATAAGCGCAAGTGAGTCTCGAGGAAATGACCGAGGAAGCAGAGGAGATAGACCAGATAGATCAAGTTATAATTCAGATTATACACGCCTATTTATCAACTTAGGTTCAGTTGATGATTTTACGCGTGGAGATATGCTAGGATATATTTGCAATAACGCTAAAATCAGCGGAAAGTCTATTGGTAAAATAGATTTAAAAGGGGTATTTACTTTCTTTGAAGTAGAAAATAGCGTTGCTGACAAGGTAATGAACGAATTTAACCAGGTTGACTTTAACGGTCGCTCCGTTAGAATTGAATTAGCTGGTGAACGTGATGGTGGTAACCGAAGCGGAGGTGGTAGAAGCCGTTCTTACAGAAGTAGTGGGAATGGTGGAAGCAGAAGCCGCGATCGCGAAAAAGATGGCGGTGGATTCCGTGACTTTTCTGGCAAACGCCGGGAAAGAAGAAGCGAAAAGAAGCGCTGGTAAAATTAAACAAAAAAAGGCTTTTCTATTGAGAAGCCTTTTTTTGTTTAGCTAAATCCTGTCAATTTTTCAGGACTAGTCAATCTTAACTATTTTAGAGATATCTTACATCTTCCCTTAATATCCTATCGCTTTATCATCACCTCTTACATCGGCTCCGCCAATTAAAGATCCATCTTGATTTACCAGAATAGCATCTACCCTTCCAATACTTGAACGTGGAGTAATCTTATACCCTTTGTTTTCCAAATTACTTCGTACAGAATTATCTATAGCCTTTTCTTCAACAAAGATCTCATCTGGCATCCATTGATGATGAAAACGTGGGGCATCAACTGCTTGTTGGATTTCCATTTGGAAATCAACTACATTTAAAATTGTTTGTAACACAGAGGTTATGATAGTAGAACCTCCGGGTGTACCCAAAACCATAAAGAGATTATTGTTTTTTGTTACAATAGTAGGACTCATGGCACTAAGCATTCGTTTGCCAGGTTCGATTGCATTTGCTGTACCTCCTAATAGCCCATAAAGATTAGGAACACCTGGTTTTATGGAGAAATCATCCATTTCATCATTAAGTAAGAATCCTGCACCTTTAACTACCACCTGAGATCCGTAAGAGTTATTAAGTGTTGTGGTAATTGCTACCGCATTTCCCTCCTTATCAACAATAGAAAAATGAGTTGTTTGCTCGCTTTCATATATATTCGGTTTACCCGCTTTAACTTCACTACTAGGTGTAGCCTTATTAAAATTAATATCTTTCATTCGGTTTAGCAAGTAAGTAGGTTCTAATAAACCTCTGAGTGGTACCTTATAAAAATCGGCATCCCCCAAATGCTCTGCTCTATCTGCGTAAACCCTTCTCTCGGCTTCTACAATTAACTGAATCGTTGAATCCCTTTGAAAACCCCAGCGCTTCAATGGATAAGGTTCAACTGCTTTCAATAAAGAGATGAGCGCTATACCCCCACTTGATGAAGGAGGCATCGAGATAACTTCATATCCCCTATAATTGCCCACGATTGGTTTTCGCCACTTGGCTTGATAGTTTTTTAAATCTTGATAGCTTATTATACCATTTCCTCTTTTCATCTCCTCAAGGAGGAGATGCGCTGTCCGTCCCTCATAAAACCCCGCCCGTCCTCTTTCTTTAATTAGTGAAAGTGTTCGCGCAAGTTCTTTCTGCTGCAATATATCACCCTCCTTCCACTCATCCTTTTTCTTTATTAACGCTGTACCTAAAGGGTTAAAACGTTGAAATATCTCCTTTCTGCTATTTAATTCCTCGGCCTGCATCGCTGTAATAGAAAAGCCCTTTCGTGCTAAATCTATAGCCGGTTGAAGTAGTTCTTTCCATGTCAATTTAGCATATTTCTGATGTGCACGAACCATTCCATCTACGGTGCCGGGAGTTCCTACAGAAAGTTGACCATCCAAACTGAGCCTTTCAATGGGATTTCCAGATTCATCTAAATACATATCCTTTGTAGCTTTGCCTGGAGCAGTTTCTCGAAAGTCCAACGTTGATACTTCGTTTTTAGAAGATCTGTAAACCATAAACCCACCACCGCCAATATTTCCAGCGTTTGGATAAACCACCGCCAAAGCAAATTGTACTGCTATCGCAGCATCAACTGCATTACCTCCTTTTTTTAAGATATCTATACCAACCTGAGAAGCAACTGGATGAGCAGTAACAACCATACCGTTTTTGTAAGACGATGGTGTTTGCGCATAACTGTTAAGAAAAGGTAGGATTAACAGTAATAGTAGATAATTTAATCTGCTTGCACGCATTAAATACAGTAATTTTTGACTCATAAAATTATCGTAATAAGTTAATAATTAGGTTAATTGGTCTGCTAGTAATTTCATTTCTATATGTGGAGAGTGCCTTTCGTATAAAACCGCGTAAACGGCCCTGCAAATAGGCATATCTACTTGATAAGCCTTATTTATCTGATGGATACATTTTGAAGCATAGTAACCTTCTGCAATCATGTTCATTTCCAACTGTGCAGAACGTACCGTGTATCCTTTTCCAATCATATTTCCAAATGTTCTATTTCTGCTGAACTGAGAATATGCAGTAACCAATAAATCTCCTAGATAAGCAGATTCATTAATGTCTCTTCCTATAGGATGAACACTCGCTAAGAAGCGCGCCATCTCCCGAATAGCATTGGAAATCAATACTGCCTGAAAATTATCACCATAACCAACGCCATGGCAAATACCACTTGCAACAGCATAGATGTTTTTCAAAACAGCACCATACTCTGTGCCATAAATATCATCGGATAAAATGGTTTTAATGTAACGTGTATTTAAACAGCTAGAGAATATTTCGGCTGTACTTATAGAAGCCGATGCGATAGTTAAATAAGACAATTTTTCTAACGACACTTCTTCAGCATGACAAGGGCCACTAATTACAGCTATTTGATCAATAGGAATATTAAATGTTGATTGGAGATAATCACCAACGATCTGGTTTTCTTCTGGAACGATACCTTTAATGGCACTGATAATATATTTATTTTTTAACTGCTCTGGCTTTATATTTTGAAGAGAGCCTATTAGAAATGCCGCAGGCACGCTTAGTACTATTAAATCAGCTACATCGATCACATGATGTAAATCATCTGTCACTTGTTCTGCCGGGATTTTAACCTCTACTGCACTCAGATAATTTGGATTGTGATGATAAGTTCTAATAGATGTTATGGCTTCTTTGTTCCGCATCCACCAATATATATGCTTATCTTGCTCATTATCGCTCAGCATCTTTACTATTGCTGTAGCCCAGCTACCCCCTCCTATTACTGCTATCGTCTTTTTTCCTTGCATATCAAAACAACCTCATCTATAAATATGAGCCAAATTAAGGATTTTTTGGCTCATCAAACTTAGATAAATTTGTTTTTATTTACAATTTTATGACAACACCCTGTAAAACAATTTATTCCTTGTCTTTTCGAAACTTAAGAGAGATTCTATATCCTGAAAATCAATATTTCTAATAAGTCCTATCAATTCCTGAGAAATTGGACAAACAAAGTGACCATTGCTCATTCCACAATGTGGATTAATTAGTATCCCGGATTGTTTTGATCAATCGCCTGATTATAGTTTAACTCGGAAAGTGGTATTGGCCATAGATAATGTTTTTCAGCAATTGTAACTCCTTTATTCGCTTGTAAGATCTCCGCCGCTTTACCCGTACGTTTCAAATCAAACCATCGTTTGCCTTCAAATTGAAATTCATAGGCCTTTTCTTGTAAAATAGCATCAATAAAAGACTCTGGCGATAGCGAAGCGGCTTGATAGTCGACAGGAGAAACAGCATCTACCGCTAATCCATAAGAACGTCTTTTCACTTTATTTACTGCTTCCAATGCATCGGGTGTTATACCATTTACCCGAGCATCCGCTTCTGCAAAAATAAGCAGCACCTCTGGGTAGCGGTACAGCGGAAAATCATTAATCGCACCATATTCATTCGCTGCTTGAGGATCTATAAATTTCTTTAATAAGAGCGTATTCTTTCCCATTCCGAAGTCAAGTGGATACCATAAGCTTTTACGCAAATCACCGTTATTCCAGCCTTTATAAAACACGCTCGTACTATCACCATATTGAGCATAAGCTCCTTTATCGCCCAAATAACCCGTCGAGGGATGATTAATAATGAAGGGATAATAATTTCCTTGTTCCTCTCTGCTATACTTAAAATGAAAAATCTCTTCTTTAGTTACCCCTGCGCCAACGCCAAATATTTTCTCAAAATCATCTACGGACTGGATAGGCACGAGTGAAAACAAATTCGAGCCGATAACTTCCTGTGCTTTATCACGCGCTTCTTGATATTTTTGTGTGGTTAGCAAAACGTCGCTCCATAATGTTTTTGCCATCCATATGGTTGGCCTGCCTGGTTGGGCGGCGTTGTTATCGGGTAAATTTGCCTCCGCTTCTGATAAGTCAGCTTCTATCAATGCATATACTTCCTCAACCGTACTTCTAGCAACATTTTGCTCTTCCATATTCGCGTCCGTGCGCAAAGGAATTCCTCCCCAATCACGTACTAAATGAAAGTAGCAAAATGCCCGCATAAATTTTGCTTCAGCAACATAACGCTTAATATCTTCTTCTCCAATCGCATCGCCATTAGGTACATTCTTTATTACTAAATTGGCATTACGAATAGCTAGATAAAAAGACTGCCAGAAATCAGCCACCCTATTTGTATTAACAGCATCTAAGCCTGCAAAATCATTAAATTGTGCCCAGCTACCGCGACCATAAGCGTAATCGGTATGGCATTCAAGTGTCGCATTATAAGAAGCAATACCCTGCGCACCTAAACGTAAAGGTGGAAAAATGGCATTAACACCTGCTTCTGCTTCTTCTGGCGTATTGTAAAAGTTTTCCTCTAAAATCAGTTTCGGTTCCTCGTCTAACGTTTTTTTGCATGCACTTGTCATTCCAAGGATGCACAGAAGTACTACACTAATTCTTAACTTCGAAGATTTCATATATTTTATCAACTGCATATGTATCATATTATTAGGATCAATTTTTAATGAAGTTTAGAAACCAGCCTTTATGCCAAATGTATATGTTTTTGCAACTGGGTAGCTCAAATAGTCGGAACCACTTGATGGCACTTCCGGATCCCACCAAGAATAATCTGTGAATGTTAGCAAATTCTGTCCGCTTACGTAAACCTGTAAACGTTTCAGCCAAGAAACATTTAATTTATCAACAGGTAAGTTGTATGCCAATTGCACGTTTCTCAAACGAAGGAAAGAACCATCTTCAATCCATCTGTCAGAAATATTTGCATTAACCGTATTGCTGATTTTTGGATACTTCGCATTTGGATTTTCGGGTGTCCAATGATCATATAATACATCTTTCACCATGTTCAATCCGGAAGAGTAGTCGATACTACTTCCAATGGCACTGGCATTAAACAAATCATTTCCTACACTCCCCTGAAAGAAGAAAGTAAAATCGAAATTCTTGTAAGACATCGTTGAGTTTAAGCCGTAAATAAAATCAGGATTCGGATTTCCAATAACAGTGCGGTCTTGGTTATTAATGGTTCCGTCGTTGTTTAAATCCTTGTATGCAATTTTACCATCTTCATCATAACCATCTTCTACATAACCGTAAAAAACGCCTCTCTGTAAACCTTCACGTAATATAGTCCTCGAATCATTTACTACGTTAATCTTTAATTCGTCGCCAAAAATATCTGTCCCACCATATAGTTTTATAACTTCACTTCTATTGAAGGCTATATTACCCGTAACGTCCCATTTGAACGCTCCTTTAAAGATATTTGCATTCAAGCCTAATTCAACTCCACTGTTACGAATCTGCCCTACATTCTGGATAGTACTTACATAGCCCATTGAAGTAGGGAGTGGTACGGAGTTTAAAAGGTCTTTCGTATTTTTCCGGTAATAATCTGCCGTGAAGACAAAACGGTTATCTAAAATTCCGAAATCTACCCCTGCATCAAATTGCTCTGTCGTTTCCCATTTTAAATTTTCAGGTAAAACAGTACCTGGAGCAAAACCTAAATAAAGATCTTCTCCGAAAACTGTATATCCTGATAATAAAGGATTGAAAGTGGCATAAAAGTCTTCTACTTGAGTACCTGTTTTCCCCCAGCTTACGCGAAGTTTAAGATCCGAGATCCATTCGGTGCCTTTCAGAAAATCCTCGTTAGACATGCGCCAAGCGAAAGCTCCGGAAGGGAAATATCCCCAACGATATCCTTCTTGGTAACGGGAAGAGCCATCCGCTCGAAAACTTGCTGTGAATAGATATTTCTCGTCGAGGGTATAATTAACCCTTGTTAGATACGACAATAACACGGATTTATTGTAAGCGGAACCTGGAACCAGTGGAACCTGTGCTCCTCCTAAATCATTCCATTCGCTTACGTTACTGATGAATCCCTGACCGCTTCCCATCACTAAACTGTTTGAAAAATTTTGATAGGTTCCTCCTACCAATACAGAAAAGTTATGCCGTTCGTTCAACGTTTTATTATAGTTAGCAGTGGCTTCTACGAGCATACTCTGCTCATTATTAGAGGTCACACTCGCTCTTCCAGTAGAATTTTGAAATTTATTACTTTGATATTGATTAACGCGATCATCTCGATTTTCAATACCCGCCAATAACTTTATGCTCAAATCCTGAATAGGACGATAAGTTAATGCTGCGTTTGCTAAAATTAAATTCGCTTGTGTTTGATTCTTTTCTTCATTAATCCAATTCAGGGGGTTCATAATATCTGGAGAAACGAATGGGTATGCTGATGAAAGCATACGATATGATCCATCGTCATTGTAAGGACTTAAAGTTGGCGGCGCGCCAATTAATGCAGAGATTAAAGAGTTTCCCCGTGCACCACCATTACTATCTTTTCTTCCTGTGATCAACCTGCTTAAAGTGGCATTTGCGTCAACAGTTAATTTATCACTGATTTGGTGTTGAATATTAGAACGAAAAGAATAACGACTGTAATCACTTCCTTTGATAATACCATCTTGATCCAAAACGCTTCCACCTAATGAAAACTGTGTTTTTTCATTCCCTCCGCTAATATTAAGCGATGTGCTTTTTATAGGTGCACTGCGAAAAACGAAATCTTGCCAATCAAAATTTGGCATATTATTAATTTGCTCTTCTGTAAAATAGGGATCAACCCCATCATTTGCTGCACGTAAATTATAGAAAGTTGCATATTCGGGTCCAGTTAGTAAATCCAGTTTCTTCCGTAACTGTTGTACGCCGTAGTTTGCTTCAAAATCGACCTGTGCTTCATTACCAGTGCCTTCAACCCCGCCCTGTTTAGTAGTAATAATTACGACACCGTTTGCTCCCCGCGAGCCGTAGATGGCCGTGGCTGAAGCGTCTTTCAGTATTTCCATGCTTTCAATATCCGCATTGTTGAGTATGGTTGGGTTACTACCAGAAAGGGGAAATCCATCCACTACATAAAGTGGCTCGTTACTTCCCAAAATTGAATTAGCACCACGAATACGAACAGACATTGCCGGGCCGGGTGCACCGGAAGCTTGCGATACCTGTACACCCGGCGCTCTACCAGATAATGATTGTACAGCGTTGCTAGTAGGAAACGCATTGATTTCAGCGGCCTTTACTTGAGCTACCGACCCCGTTAAATCTCGTTTCTTCACACTGCCGTAACCAATCACAACAACTTCTTCTAAACTCTCTTGTGCAGCTTGAAGTGAAACGTCTAATTTTTTTCTACTTCCCACACGTTCTTCTCGACTGCCGTAACCTGTATAGGAGAATACTAGAATGGTTCTTGAATCAACGGTAGCTTTATATCGGCCATTTGCATCTGTAGTGGTACCTGTATTAGGTTTGCCTTTAACCATTACGGATACGCCGGGTAATGCCCCCCCTTTTTCATCAGATACAACACCTGTGATAGTGTCCTGCTTGGAGGTACTTGTTGTGTCTGCAGGTGCATCTTTTGGCACTTCAATTGGTGGTTTAGGTACTTCTTGAGCATATGATGGCGATGTACATGATAAAATTGTCGACAAAACACATACAACGAATATTCCAGCATAATTAAACGATTGCATCGGACTTGATATAAATTTAATCACCATAATTAGAGGTTTGAAAAAAAGATAACATGGTCTATTTACAACAAGAGTTTAACCATTTTTGTATTACCTTAATTTAAAATCATCATTTATTGTAATATTTATCTATACAAGAGGGAGAAAAATATATCTTCCTTACAACAGAGAGCACTTTTCGAAAAAAAAAGATTACATAATTAAATAAAGAAAATAAGAGGTATATTTTACAAGTCAGATTATTATAAACTGTAGAAAAGTAGGGATAGTTTGTAGAGAACAGGAAACAATGAACCACCTACGAAAGGAAGTTCATTGCCTGATGTGTCGAGGTATTATTTCTGGGGTTGCGTTACTTCCATTTTTTCGGCAAAATGAGCACAATAATCGCGCAAATCTCCAATTACTGCTTGTGCGATCGGGTCGCTACCTGCTGCTCTTAAAAAAGAATCTCCCATAGTTTGTAAGGTCTCGTAAAAAAAACGCTTCATTTCATCTAAGGGCATGTCCTTTGTCCATAAATCTATACGCAAAGCATTCTTATAATGATGATCCCATAAGGCAAGGTACATTGCTTTAGAGGGTAATGCCTCTTTACTTTCACCTTCTGTTGACTCCCAAGTAATGTTCTCAGGTATATTAGCGTCGTCTAATTCAATAGTTAATTTAATTTCTGCTTTTCTCACTTTATATTATTTTACTTCTTTTCACTTAAAATAGTTCGTTGTTTCAGGCACAACCATTATTTAATAATCCAAATCACCAACAGTGTAAATAAAATAAAACCCAATTCAACCAACCATATGCGTTTAATGGTTTTAAGGAAAAACCGAAAAAACTGATCGGCAATCACTAAGACAAGTAAAAGTGTTATGCCCAATAAAGTTACTTTCCAGTTTACCGCATCGGAAAGTGTCCTCCACATTATCCAGGCCAATAATAATGCACATCCAATGTTAAGGGGCGTTATACGCATTGTCCTCATCTAAAGCGTTTAGATTTGGTATTATATTTCTTTGTGATCTCCTTCTTTGTTTTGTTTGTTTTTAAATTAGCCATCTTTTTTTCATGGAAAGCGCCTTTAAATTCGGGATTCTCTTTTCGTTTTTGTAAATCGATTTCTTTTGCAATAACTTGTTGCTCTTCGTAAGTGGTCTTTTCTATCACTACTTGCTCAGGAATATCTAATACAGGTATTTTTTGCCTAATTAACTTTTCAATTTTATTAATATAGTATTCTTCTGCAGCATTACCAAAACTTATCGCCACTCCTAGTTTATACGCCCGACCGGTTCTTCCAATCCGGTGGACGTAATCTTCAATAATGATTGGAATATCAAAATTGATAACATGACTTACATCACTTACATCTAAACCTCTAGCCGCTACATCCGTTGCCACCAATATTCTTATGGAGCCTTCTTTAAAAGCATTAATAGAATTAATGCGCGTATTTTGGCCTTTGTTAGCATGAATAACACGGACCTTACCTTCTCCATATTTTCTACATAAAAAGTGGTAAATATTATCTGCTGTTGTTTTCGTTTTGCAAAAAATTATGAGTCTATGAAAATCTTCGTCATCCTTCAACAAGTGTTGTAAAAGATTGATCTTCGTTTTCATGTTCGGCACTAGGTATAACTGCTGGGTTACGGTATTGGCTGGCGTAGCTTGTGGAGCCACTTCTACAATGGTCGGAAAAGCCAAAAAATCGCCTGCAATTTTATGCACCAGTTCACTCATAGTAGCAGAAAATAATAAATTTTGTCGTTTCCGCGGTACTACTTCTAATATGCGATGAATTTTCCCAATGAAACCCATATCCATCATTTTATCGGCCTCATCCAATACTAAAAATTTAAGTTGCTTGGTATTTATGTGTTGATCTAAATAGAGGTCTAAAAACCTTCCAGGAGTTGCTACTAAAATATCTACTCCTCGCTTTAATTCTTCTATCTGTGTTTTTGGGCCTAAACCTCCATATAAAACGACCGTTCTTAAATCAGTATATCGTGCAAATAAACGGATATTCTCTTCTATCTGCATTGCTAATTCACGTGTAGGAGATATAATCAATGCTCTAGCATCATTACCTTGTGCATATTTAAGCTTCATCAAAATAGGCAACACATATGCAGCAGTTTTACCCGTTCCTGTTTGCGCAATGCCCATTATATCTTGGCCAGCTAATATAGGTGTGATGGCCTTTGCCTGTATAGGTGTAGGTTCAGTATAACCTGCATCAGCTATTGCACTCAATATTTGCTTGTTAAACTTAAAGTCATCGAAGGATTTACGCATAGACAACAAAGATAGGGATTTGATCGGACTATCGCCCACATTCTTTCTATTTTACTTCCTTATAACAGACGAAGAATAGTATCCATAAGGGAGGTATCTATCTTACAAAATTGTTTATAAAAGCAATTTTATCTAAGTTTGACTTAATTATCACTGAACATTCGTTTATATGCCATCTATTTTAATAAAATCAGCAACTATTGTTAACGAAGGAACTATTTCCACCGCAGATCTTTATCTTAATAACGGAATTATTGAGATGATATCTAATGAGATTAATCATCCAGCAGATATTGTAATAAATGCTGAAGGACTTTATCTCTTTCCTGGTCTTATTGATGATCAGGTTCATTTTCGAGAACCTGGATTAACTTATAAAGCGGACATCTGGCACGAAAGCCGCGCTGCTGTTGCTGGTGGCACAACGAGCTTTATGGAGATGCCTAATACCATACCAAACACACTTACCCAGGATCTCTTAGAAGAAAAATATAGTATAGCCGCTAAAAACTCCATAGCCAACTATTCATTCTTCATGGGGGCCGCTAACGATAATTTAGAAGAGGTTCTTAAAACGAATCCTGTAAATGTATGTGGGATCAAAGTATTTATGGGATCATCAACAGGTAATATGTTGGTAGATAGCGAGCAAACCTTAGAAAATATTTTTAAAAATGCCCCTACATTAATTGCTACGCATTGTGAAGATGAGAAGACTATAAGGGAAAACTTAGTGAAGTATAAACAACAATACCAGGACAAACTAACCATCGATATGCATCCGTTAATACGCTCTGCAGAAGCTTGTTATAAATCCTCTTCACATGCGGTTGCGTTAGCAGAAAAATATGGAACCAGGTTACATATCTTACATATATCTACTGCTAAAGAAACAGAACTTTTCAGCAACGACATCTCCCTAAAAAATAAGAAAATAACTGCTGAAGCCTGTATTCATCATTTATGGTTTAGCGATGCTGACTATAAAGAGAAAGGCAATTTTATTAAGTGGAATCCTGCAGTAAAAACAAAAAAAGACAGGGATGGTATTTTGCAGGCAGTATTGGATGGACGAATAGACGTCATCGCTACCGATCATGCACCACACACATTCGATGAAAAATCGAAACCATATGCCGAAGCTCCTTCAGGCGGTCCGCTCGTCCAACATGCCTTACAGGCATTATTAGATTTGTACCACGAGGAAAAAATCACGTTAGAACAAATTGTGGAGAAAACAGCTCATAATACGGCAATTTGTTTTCAGGTCGAAAACCGTGGATTTATTCGTGAGGGTTTTTATGCCGACTTAGTATTAGTTGATTTGAATAAGCCCTATACCGTTGATCGTTCTAATATTATATCGAAATGCGGATGGTCGCCATTTGAGGGGCACACATTCAAATCATCCATTACACATACCATTGTTTCAGGAAATTTAGTCTTCGAAGATGGAAAACTTATTGATGATAAACCTGGAAAACGCTTGTTATTTGATAGAAACTAATTACAATAGCTGTTTAGCACTAGCTTAGGGTATGAGATTAATTTTATGCCATTTCATTAAAACGGATATAAATAAGTTAATACGTGGTTATGACAAAAATGCATGAAGACTACCAGAAAATCGACAAAAGAACTTTTTTGCATAACCTGGGCACTGGATTAGCGTGCATGGCAACAATGTCCGTATCTTCCCTTGCAAGAGGTGAGGGACATAGTTATCAACAGGCGATCAAACCAATTTATCTAAACAAATTAAAAAGAGGAGATACTGTCGGTATAATTTGTCCGTCTTCAGCTATTGACGGTGAATTGCCGTTCATCCTTGCTCAAGAAACTTTTGAAGCTTTAGGGTTCAAAGTTAAATGGGGAGAGCATACACACGATAGGCTGGGGCATTTAGCAGGAAACGATGATGGTAAACTAGCGGATCTACATCGAATGTTTAAAGATGACCAAGTAAAAGGAATTATTTGTATGCGCGGTGGTTCAGGAGCGGCTCGACTGTTGGATAGAATTGATTATGATCTTATAAAACATAACCCTAAAATATTTTTAGGCTATAGTGATATCACAGCGCTGCATGCAGCGATACAAAGTCAAACTGGATTAATTACTTTTCATGGACCTGTAGGAACGAGTTCTTGGCCATCTTTTGTTGCTGATCAATTTGAAGCTTTATTTTTTAACGGTTTACCCCCCATATATGAAAATCCATTAAACAAAGGAGATGATCTAATTCCACGACAAAACAGGATTCAGACGATTAATCCTGGTATTGCAAAAGGAAAATTATTAGGTGGAAATTTAACCGTATTAACAACAATTTCCGGCTCACCGTATTATCCTGATTTTAGCAATAGTATCTTATTTTTGGAAGATGTTTCGGAAGAACCCTACCGTATTGAACGGATGCTTTGTCAGTTAAAATTAAATGGGACCTTAGGGAAAATAAAAGGGTTTATTTTTGGAAAATGTACGGATTGCGCTCCAAATGGCGGTTATGGCTCCTTAACACTTGACGAAATTTTAAGTGACTATATTAAACCTTTAGCTATACCTGCTTATCAAGGAGCATTGATTGGACATATTCGAGAACAGTTTATTCTTCCCGTTGGCGCACAAATAACAATGGATGCCGATAAAGGTGTCTTTTCTGTGGATGGGGAGATATTTAGCTAGCAAAAAAGTATTTATTTAGTTTAGGATTGAACGATATTAGATATTGAACAAGGAGATAATTACCTGATTCTTAAATGGCGACTGTATTAATGCAGTAAATTGATTTAAGGACTTTACAATAAATATCATGACTTATGAAAAAACTAAAATTTGGTTTACTATTGCTCACGATTATGGCCTCTTGCCAAGAAAGTCAACATAATTCTAATAATAAAAACAGTTATACACCAGATACTACTATGCTTGCCAAAGCTTTTGAACTTTATAAAGAGTCTAGTCTCACACATCGTAGATTTAAACATGCAGCTATAGAACCATTGATTTTAAAGCGAAAAAATGATTCTATTTTTAAGGTAACTAATTTAGGTCTTTCAGTACAAAAGCGTCCACTTTATCAATTGCGTTATGGAAAAGGAGAAAAACGGATCATGCTCTGGTCGCAAATGCATGGGAATGAAAGTACAGCAACGATGGCCCTTTTTGACATTTTCAACTTTTTGGAGGGCCATAATGATGGATATGACTCTATCCGAAACCTATTAACAGAAAAGACAACTCTATTTTTTCTTCCGATGATTAACCCCGACGGTGCTGAGATCTTCAATAGAAGAAATGCCCTTGATATTGATCTTAACAGAGATGCCCGTGAAACAGCTACCCCTGAAGCAGCTATATTAAAAAAAGCAGCTGAGGTAAATAAACCAGCTTTCGGTTTTAATTTACATGATCAGCATATTTATTACAACGTACCAAGTACTGGCAATCCCGCAACCATTTCTTTTTTAGCTCCGGCCTATAACTATGAAAAAGACATTAATAAAGTAAGAGGTCGTGCAATGCAACTTATTGTGGGTATGAACCAGCTTTTGCAGCAATATATACCAAATGGCGTAGCAAAGTATGATGACACACATGAACCCAGAGGGTTTGGGGATAATTTTCAAAAGTGGGGTGCGAGCACAGTTCTCATTGAATCAGGAGGATACAAAGGCGACCCTGAAAAACAATACATCAGAGAACTTAACTTTATGATTATCTTGAATGCTTTGATAGAAATTGCGCAGGAAAGTTATGAGCAATATAATCAAGCGGAATACGAAGATATCCCCGAGAATTCTTCCAAGCTTTCAGATTTATTAATCAAAAATATAAAAGCGGAAAGGGACTCTGTTGTATATCAAGTCGATTTGGCCATCAAACGTGACGAGGTTACGGCCCCCGACAGTATTTTTTACACACGAGGAAGAATTGATGACGTTGGCGATCTTAAAGATAGTTATGGCTATCGGGAACTAGATGCAAAAGGCCTAACTTTTATGAAGGGAAAAATATATTCTTCCCCAATTAATCACGTGGGAGAATTAACACCACAAAGGGCGATGAACTTATTGCGTCAAGGATATTTAGCAGTAAAGTTGAGAAATGTTGCAGAAAATAAGCACTACAATTTACCTATTTTATTAAGCAGTACGGGCATTCTTTATGGTAACAGTCCGACATTAGGTAGTCAGGCTAATTTCTTTTTAGCAAAAGAAGATAAACCGATGTATGCTATTATTAACGGTTATTTAATAGACCTATCGAAAGAGCCGGAAGAAGAATTTAAAAACTATATTCAATAGCTGCATTGCAGAAAACGGAGCAAATTTATTTAAAACGACGTTTTATAAAATTCATACCAAATAAATAGCGTTCGACTGTTGTATAAATTAATAAGGGGGAAATCCCCCCTATTAAAATTAAAATATTCAATTAATATTTAATATCCAGGGTTTTGCTGCTTAGCAATTTCGGGATTTGCATTAATTTCAGTTTGCGAAATAGGCAAGAGCGTCTTGAAAAAGCTTCTATTAATTGATTTTTCCCTATGCGCAACAGTTATTCCTCCAAAGTCATCATTGAATGTGATTGTTTTATTTAGGCGAATCATATCAAAAAAACGATGGCCTTCTCCAAATAGCTCTTTGCTGCGCTCGTCAAGGATCATATCCAAGGTAACTGTAGATGCGGTTGCTAAAGCTAAATTTGGTGACCGCTTACGAATTGCATTGAGGTAATTCGCCGCTGCAGCTTTATCTGTATAGAAAGCTGCTTCTGCTGCTATTAAGTAAATTTCAGATAGCCGTATTACCTTTATATTCACAGCGGTTGCAGTGGATTTCCCGTCGCCTTCTAGCGAAGTGCTACCACTGTACTTATAACAAGACCCTAAACGTGTTTCGGATGTCTCGTCATAGCTCATTACTCCCCACCTTATGTCATCTGCGTCTTCACCTAACCTAGTAAGAAAGTAATCGCTCGCCATGAACCACCCCATAGCACTAGATGAACCATCCCCTAAACGCCTCAAATAAAAGCCTAATGACTCAGTACCCAAATCAGCTTCGTTCGGGAGTATACCCAACTCAAAAATCGATTCGGAACCAAACTGAGCTTTCCAGGAATTAACCCATTGATCATTTGCGTATAAAGTATACACATTGCTATTAATCAGCTCTTCAGCCGCGCTTAACGCTTCGACATACTTCTCCATGTATAAGTATACTCGCGCCTGCATGGCCTTATTTGCATAATAATTAATAACACCATTAGATTTATCTTTTGATAACAAAGGAGATGCTTCGTTAAGATCGCTGATAATCTGATTGTAATTTTCTTCAACGGTTGCTCTCACAGGTTGTGCCGAAGCCTCTAATGTTGTGGTTATATTCGGAACACCAAACGAAGCCTTATCATCAGTATACGCTCTACCATATAACCGCACTAGGTCGAAATACATTAATGCTCTGGCCGTTAAAGCCTGTCCTTTATAATTACTAAAATCTTCTGAAGTGCCTTCATTTTCTAGTTTTTCAATGTTCTTTAATAGGTTATTTACTTGAAGAATTCCATCATACATTTGCGTCCAAAAGCCAGCATAATCGTTAGAAGAAACAGAATGGTTGAATGTATATAGCGCATCCAATCCCCTACCCTGTGAAGAAATGGTTAGATCTCCGCCTTTTGCATCGCCATACATAATAAAATTTCTGCCATAATAATTAAAACTTGTCATTTTGCGCAAGAGGCCATTCATCATAGCTTTGGCATCTGATGCTGTTTTTATGGCGGTTTCTGAATCTGTAGAATCAGTAGGTTCTACCTCTAAAAAATCTTTGCAGGCAGTGCATGTAAAAATCAGTAACACTATCCATAATTTATGTAATATTTTCATCCGTATATGATTATTTGTTCATCGTTGGTTAAATTTTAGAGGCATTCACGCTGCCTTCGGCGGTATGAGTGATTTTCTCATTGGCATAAATGAGCTCGTTATACTCGGTTTGTTTTTTAATCATTAGAAACTAAACTCAACACCGAATGTATAAATTTTTCCAATTGGTGTTTCCCAGCCCCTCGTACCGTATTGGTTAACTTCTGGATCCGCAATCTTATATTTCGAAAATGTTAAGAGATTTGTTCCATTAAAATAAACCCTTGCACTGGAAACCCCTACTTTTCTGGTGATGGCAGTTGGAATGCTATATGCCAAATTGATGTTTTTTAGCCGCAAGAAACTTGCGCTATGCATCTGGCGGCTACTGTATTTTTGTGGGTCCGTCAGGTCATTTCCATCCAACTTTGGTAAGCTGCCACCTGTGTTAGAAGCCGTCCACATATTGTCGTAGTAGTATTCGGATCGAATTCGTTCCCAATAGTACCCGTCATCCGCCACATCTTTGAACGCTCCATCATAAAGGTAACCACCCAATTTATAGATAAAATTAAAACCGAGCGATATTCCCTTATATTCCACATCAGTATTAAACCCACCATATACCGTAGGCAACGCTGAACCTAAAATTTTATAATTTGCTTTCGACCAATCATTAGTTGCACCTCGCCCATTATACACAAAATCACCGTCAGTTGCATTTTCAGGATTGTTTACGTACCATACGTTTTTTCCATTTTCAGGATCTACTCCAGCCCATTCATAGCCATAAAAACTTAACACCGATTCGCCTTCTCTATAAATATATTGAGCCCTATCGTCATCTCCTGTTGGATCATACCATATAATATCCTGTCCCTTAACATCTCCTTGATTTTTATATAGCTTCGTTACTTTTGATTTGATAAACGAGGCATTCACGCTTGCACTCCATCGCCATTTATCAGATCGAATAATATCATACCCTAAATCTACCTCAAAGCCTCTATTATTAATTTCTCCTACATTCTTTAACGTCGAACTGAAACCCGTTACTGTAGAAATAGGGACATCTTGTAGCAGGTCTTTGGAATCACGGTTAAAGTATTCAACCGTACCATATAATCGATTATCAAAAAAACCGAACTCCAAAGCCAAATTTGTTGTATAACTGGTTTCCCATGTCAGATTCTTATCAGCAATCGTACTAATTGCTCCACCCGGTGACCCCATATATTTATTATCAGTATATTTGGTTAAGGACATCCATCCATAGTCTGCTATCGGAAGCGTGCCATTTACACCATATGAAGCCCTTACACGTAAATTACTTACATAATCCAGCTCTTTCATAAATGCTTCTTGATTAATGCGCCACGAACCTGCTACAGACCAGAAATCTCCCCAGCGGGTATCTGGCCCCAAACGAGAAGAACCATCACGACGATAGGAGGCAGAAGCATAATATCGTTGCGCATAATTGTACTCCGCCCTTGATAATACAGACAACATATTGTACCCCCAGCTATAAGCGCTTGCGTCTAGTACACCGGCGGTGGCCACTGTATGCAAAGCACTCGAAGGAAGATCTGTTCCTGTCGACCGTTGAAAATCCGTTTGATTTTTTTCTACCTCGAAACCCGCTAGTAAACTTAAGCCATGCAAACCAAACTCTTTGCTATAATTAGCTGTAGTAGAAGACACTATCTTTCTGATATTGGTACTCATTTCTGTTACAGAACCATTAGTAGTGGAGCCGTCAAAATGGTTTGCACTATAATAAAGATGATCTTTAATTTCTGCATTATCGAATGAAAATACCGACTTAATATTTAACTCCGGAAGGATATTAATAGTTAATGTTTCATTAGCAGACACCCGTAATGTTTTGGATTTATTCTCCCATTCATTGTTATAGTATTCGGCATTATAAGCATAACTTCCATAGCGATCAGTCCAAGGTTTACCAGTTTTATAGTCAGTAGGCCAATATAATGGCCAAAGTAAATTCCGCGACTGAAGGAAGTAATTAGAACCTGTGCTTCTTGTATCATTGAATCCTTTTTGAGTATTGTTTGATACATTAACATTAGACATAAACTCAATGTGTTTGCCAATTTTCTGTGACAAATTAATACGTCCGGCTATACGGTCATAGTCGTTCACCTTTATCCTACTTTGATCTTTGGTATATGAAAGCGAGGAATAATATTTTGTTTTGTCGTCTCCCCCACTTACAGACAAGTCATTTGTTTGGTAAACGCCTGTTCTAAAAAGGACATCGTCCCAGTTAAAGTATGTACCCTCCCTGTTTACAATACCATCGGTCATTCCTTTAATGTTCACATTTTCGTACAGACCGGTACCGTTTGTTTCAAAATAATAACCATGCTTGTTGAACCGCGTATTTAATTTACTAAGTGCGTCCGCATTCGCGAACGACTCGTCTCTTCCATTGGAGGTGCGGTAATCATGAAACACTTGATATAACATGTTCACTTGTTCTTGTACACCTGCAGTTTCATAGTTATCGGTTGCCCAAGACGGCGTTATGCCAATTGAAGACCTTAGATTTATAACCGGCTTCCCCTCCTTTCCTTTTTTCGTTGTAATGAGAATAACACCATTTGCTGCCCTCGAGCCATATAGGGATGAAGCTGCTGCATCCTTTAACACTGTAATGGTTTCTATATCTGCAGGATTTAGTGAATTCATTACGTTGTTGGAAGTGTAAATATAATCTCCCATTTGCCCAGCATCACCAGAGACAACCGGTACACCATCAATCACATATAATGGTTCATTAGATGCATTCATTGAGCCAATACCACGAATACGGATGCTCGGTGCAGCTCCCGCCTGGCCCGACGAATTAGTTACCTGCATACCTGGTACGCGCCCAACCAGCGCATTTTCAAAAGAAACCGTTGGAATATCATTCACATCGCTTTGTTTAACTACCGAAGCGGATCCTGTATATGTTCCTTTCTTCGCCGTACCATAGGCCACTACCATAACCTCATCCAATGTCTGATCTCCCGTTTCAAGGGATACATTAATAACGGACTGGCTACCAACAGGGTGTTCAAGAGGTAGATATCCTACCGATGTAAAAATGAGAACTGCATTTTCTGGAACATTATTTAATGCGTAATGCCCTTCCGTATTGGATGAAGTACCTTGATCAGTTCCTTTGATTTTTATACTGGCAACTACCGGACTACCATCTTTTGCAGCAGTAACCACCCCCGTCACTCTCCTTTGTTGTTGTGCAAGAGTCGTTAAACTAATTAACAAACTGCACATAATTAGTAAAGATCGTTTCATTTGAATAGTTTAGTTAAGATTGAGAAAATTTAGATCATAATTCAGGTATTATATTATAATTTTTTATATATTATATTACTCATAATGAACGTTTTGAAACACCAACGCCAGGTTCGTTCGGCACCGTTATCTTCCCATTAACTACTTGCATTCCGTGAAACACATCATTTCTTATTAAAAGGGCACCATCTAGGTCTGCCCAATCTACGATCGGAGCTAGCTGAGATGCTGCTGAAATAGCACAGGAGGTTTCCGTCATACAGCCCAGCATCACTTTCATATCTAAGGCTTTAGCCAACTCGGCCATCTTATGTGCTTCGCGCATACCTGTACATTTCATAAGTTTTATATTAATGCCATTATAAACACCATGCGCTTTTTTAACATCCGCTAACCGCTGCACGGCCTCATCTCCTATAGTAGGAATCGGACTTCTTTCCGTTAGCCAAGCATTATCATCTATCTGCTCTTTAGGCATGGCCTGTTCTAAAAAAACCACTCCTCTATCGGCTAACCAATGGGCCATTTCAAGCGCAAATTCTTTCTTCTTCCATCCCTGATTAACATCAACACACAACGGTTTGTCGGTTACCTCTCTGATGGTTTCGATCATCATCTTATCACTATCCAAACCCAATTTTACTTTAAGAATTTTGTATGGCTCTGCTTCACGTACCTTTTGCTTCACTACTTCCGCCGTGTCAATGCCAATTGTATAAGAGGTGTTTGGGGCGGTAGCTGGGTTAAACCCCCAGATACGACACCAAGGTTGCCGCATCATTTTCCCTAACAAATCATGTAATGCGATGTCTACAGATGCCTTTGCCGCGGTGTTTTTGGGCATTAATGTATCCACATAACCTAGAATATCCTCAATTAAAAAGGGGTCGTTAAATTTGGTTAAATCTACTTTACTTAAAAAGCTAAGAACGCTTTCGTGCGACTCACCTAGATAAGGGGGCATAGACGCCTCTCCATAACCTATGACCCCGTCAAACTCCAATTCTGTTAGTACTACCGGTGTGGTACTTCGAGATCCAGCTGCAAGGGTAAATACATGTTTTAACGTTAATGTATATGGTCTGTATCGTAAAATAAATTTACCTAGACGTTGTTCTGTTGTTTTTCCTGTGGCTAGTAAAGCTGCGTAAGGAGCCAATGACAAAGTTGCTGCTAAGGAGCTAGCTTTTAAAAAAATCCTGCGATTGATCATACTTCTATATTAAAGTTTAGATATTGTTTGACTAATTAACACGCTTCACACCCTCGTTACCTATACTCCCCAGGTATCTTCTAGCAGCCACAACTGTACGGCTCTGAAAATCATCGTAATTTGGATCGTTATTTAACATACTGTTAATTCTAACTTTACCGGCAGAATGAATAAATTGCCCCTCACCCATATACAACGCAACATGTGTTACGCGCGCGTTTGGCGTTCTGTGTGCACCACCTGCAAAAAAAAGCAGATCACCCGCTTTTAGATTCTTTAAAGCTTTTGTTATATCTAATTCATCATTTGTAAGGATATCAACTGGCTCCCCTACCAATACCTGCTGAGACGCATCTCTGGGAATAACCAATCCATTCATAAAATAGGCTGTTTTTGTGAAACCACTGCAATCTACTCCCTTTATAGAGGTACCCCCCCATAAATAGGGAACACCAATCATCCTCTTAGCTATTTTAATAATTGACGCTGCCGATGCAACAGTATTTTTCTTCCAATTACTATATTCCGCCATCAGTTCTTTTTCTATAAATCCTTCTCTCCCGTCAGGAAATAGGGCTGCATAAAACCCATCTTTTTCTCCTTTATATGTTAGTATATTTCCTAAAACCAAATCTGATACACGTTGCGACTGTTTGTTTGCCTCACTGTATGCATGGCCATAATCTTCTATAAAGATCAGCCGCTTTTTTTCATTCCAATTATCAATATCTGCTTTACTTTTCAAACTCACCGCTGCATTATCCATCCATCCGATGTAACCATCTGGTGTTCGAATTAAGTAATAGCCTCCCTGTTTTTTAAGAATATCCATTTGCCATCCTAGCAATGCTTGTGAAGCCATTTCCGCCGCATTTTTTGGTTGGGTTCTTATGTTTCCGACGGAAACGTTTACTAAACCAAAGACATATTCACTTAAAGACGTATCAGGCAGTAACCTAATTGATATTGGTGTGTCTAGATTTTTGGCCTTTACACTTTTTATGAAGCTCATAGCAGCGTTTTTGCACGTTGTCTCTAAGCTAAAGACTCCTGATGAATCACTTATCAAAGTAAATATCTCAGTCCTTTTGTCAGGGGCATATGCTTTGGCCACATCCCGAGCAATAGCTTCCATCTTTTTTATTAAAACAGAATCAGGAGCAGCTTCTGAGAGCGCATAACAAATAAATAACTGTAAGAAAATCAGGCAAATTCTTCTCATATCAATTAAGGTGGGCATATATTACACTAATATAGAAGCAAAGATTTCGAAATACAAATATTTATGCGCATTTTAATTAAAAAACGCAAAATAATGCAGTCTAATAAAAAGTCTTTATCGAAGAGAGGGCTTCAAACCTAATTTAAGCTTTGTAATGACTTAATTAACGTATTTTTTTTAAGTTTGCTTTTGAAAACATAACACATGATAAATAGAAGGAAGTTTATTCAAAAAAGTTTACTAAGTACTGCCGCTTTAAGTTTAGGAAACAACCTTTCTGTCAACGGGAAAACAATAGAATCAAAAGGTAAAGTAACGAAGCCTATCGTTATTTCTACCTGGGATTTTGGCATAGCAGCAAACCAGGCAGCATGGAAAATACTAAAGGATAACGGAAGAGCTTTAGACGCTGTGGAAGCAGGTGTTAGAATACCTGAAGCAGACTTAAAGAATGTTACGGTTGGTAAAGGTGGCTATCCTGACCGCGACGGCCATGTTACCTTAGATGCCTGCATTATGGACGAAAATGGTAATTGTGGAGCTGTTTTAGCGATGGAACATATAACACATGCCATATCCGTTGCACGCTTAGTAATGGAAAAAACGCCTCATGTAATGTTGGCGGGTGAAGGAGCCTTACAGTTTGCCTTGGAGAACGGTTTTCAGAAAGAAAATCTCTTAACGGAAAGTGCTGAAAAAGCATGGCAAGAATGGTTAAAAAAAGCAGAGTATAAACCCATTATGAACATTGAAAACCAACATTTTTCCCCAAATAAACTTCCTGGAAATCAATATAATCACGATACAATAGGTATGCTTGCCCTCGATGCTAAGGGGAATCTCAGCGGTGCTTGTACTACCAGCGGAATGGCCTTTAAAATGCACGGCAGAGTGGGCGATAGTCCAATTATTGGAGCTGGTCTCTATGTTGACAACGAAATTGGCGCCGCTACCTCAACTGGTGTTGGTGAAGAAGTTGTAAGAACCGTTGGCAGTTTTTTAGTTGTTGAACTTATGAGACAAGGGTATTCTCCTGAAGATGCTTGTAAAGAAGCTGTTGAAAGAATAATTAGAAAAAAACCTCAAAAAGCTAAAGAAATTCAAGTAGGTTTTTTAGCCATAAATAAAAACGGACAATATGGCGCCTACGCATTACAGAAAGGCTTTTCATTTGCCGTTTGTAATGAGGAAACACAAGATCTACTCATTAAAGGTAAAAGTATATTCTGAAAATATGTTATCTAAAGCATTACATTTTTTTATCAGGTGTGAAGGATGAAATTCGCAACCAATAATGAACAAATACGTCTTGATACTTGTGTCTTATACCTTGATACTAATAACGAATAACGAATATATACATGGCACTTGAAATATGCGCGAACTCGTTCGCTTCAGCTATAGCAGCGCAGAATGGTGGGGCACAAAGAATAGAACTTTGTGAAAATTTAAATGAAGGGGGAACAACTCCATCTTATGGCACTATCAAAAAAGTACGCGAAACAACTCAAATAAAAGTGTATGTATTGATTAGACCAAGAGCGGGCGATTTCCTCTATACACGGGAGGAATTTGAAGTTATGAAGGAGGATATCGTAAATTGTAAAGCGCTAGGTTGCGATGGAGTGGTAATCGGTATCTTAGACGCAGAAGGCAATGTTGACATAGAACGTACGAAAGAATTGGTGAACATAGCTTCTCCAATGGGTGTTACTTTTCATAGGGCATTCGATAGTTGCAATAATGGCTTACAGGCCTTAGAAGACATCATTCACTGTGGCTGTGAAAGAATACTAACTTCGGGCATGAAAAATACGGCTTTTGACGGTCGTGTATTTTTGAAAGAACTGGTAGAAAAAGCTGCAAACAGAATTATCATCATGCCGGGTTCTGGTGTAAATGAAGACAATATTTCAGAATTGATGATTGCAACAAAAGCACAGGAATATCATACTTCTGCAAAAACCCCTGTTAAAAGTATGATGAAATATCAGAATCCTTCAATACAGAATATGGGAGAATTGGTAGAAGTAAGTAACGAGGATACGATCAGAAGAATTGTGAAATTGATAAATAATTAGCTAATTAACCAAATTGGCTAATTAGCTAATTGGCTTTTACAATTTACCGATTTCTTGTACCAGATCAATCAATTTATTTGAATAACCCCACTCATTATCGTACCAAGAAACTACTTTTACAAAGTTGTCATTTAAAGCAATACCAGCCTTCGCATCAAAGATGGAAGTACGTGGATCACCTTTAAAATCTTCAGAAACTACTTCGTCTTCAGTATAACCTAAAATACCTTTAAGTTCGCCTTCAGATGCATCTTTAAAAGCTTTCTTAATTTCTTCATATGTAGCAGATTTTTCTAAACGTACTGTTAAATCAACTACAGACACATCAGGTACCGGAACACGGAAAGACATTCCTGTTAATTTACCTTTTATAGAAGGTATTACCAAACCAACAGCTTTTGCTGCACCGGTAGAAGAAGGAATGATATTTTGATAAGCGCCACGTCCGCCTCTCCAATCCTTCGCAGAAGGCCCATCAACAGTTTTCTGAGTAGCAGTAACTGCATGTACAGTGCTCATTAACCCTTCGATAATCCCATATTTATCGTTTAGAACCTTCACAAGAGGAGCCAAACAATTTGTTGTACAAGAAGCATTCGAAACAATATGTTGATCAGACCTTAACTCCTTGTGGTTAACTCCCATTACAAACGTTGGTGTATCGTCTTTTGCTGGGGCTGACATAACTACTTTTTTAGCGCCAGCATCAATGTGCTTTTGCGCAGTTTCTTGTGTTAAAAATAAACCAGTTGATTCAACAATAACTTCCGCGCCAATATCTCCCCACTTAAGGTTTGCTGGATCCTTTTCTGCGGTAACACGAATAGTTTTGCCATTAACAACTAAATTACCATCTTTTGCTTCAACAGTACCATCAAAACGTCCATGTGTAGAATCATATTTTAGCATGTAGGCCATATATTCCGGATCAACTAAATCGTTAATACCAACAATTTCAATGCCCTCGCGGTTTATTGCTGCTCTAAATGCTAGACGTCCTATACGTCCAAATCCATTAATTCCAATTTTCATTTTAACTAATTTTTATTTAAATAATAATTTAAAAGGTTATGAATAGGCTCTTTAATTACAACACCTACTTCCATACCAAACGTATTGGCAGTTTGCCGTAACCATTCTTCGTATCCGGCAGCCACACTTCCGGTAAAATTTATCTTATTAAAGCCATGTTTGTTCTTTAACGGCACAAAATAAGTTTCAAACAACGTATGAAAACCTTCTAATACCATATTATGAACGAACTCATGGCCTTTTTGTTCTGCAACAAAATCAGCGAAAGAACTCAAGAATAATGCAGCGTTTGGGTTTCTATACACTTTTTCCATTATCTGTTTTCTGTCCAGCGGATAATAACTGACGAATCTATTCTCCAAATCGACAGGTAATGACTCGGAAAGATAACTTCTCAGTAAGTACCTGCCCATCCAATTAGCAGAACCTTCATCAGCTAGGATATAACCCAAACCGTAATTCGATTCGGCGATCCTCCTCCCGTCATAATAGGCAGCATTCGAACCACTTCCTAAAATTCCAACGAGCGACTGTTCATTTCCACCCGTCGCAAGAGCCGCTGCAAGCATATCGTGTTCTACTAATACTTTGCTATATCTAAAAAAGTTTTTAAAAGCATCATAAACGGTCTGTTTTCGCTCATCAGAAGATGCCCCGGCACCAAAAAAATATATCTTTTTTATTCTTTCCGCATAGTTTATCAGGCTGTTATTTTTATTCAGAACCTGAGAGATGTAACGTTCATCATTGTGATAGGGATTAATACCCATCGTTTTAAAACCAGCCACCACCTTCCCTCTTTCGGCTAACCGCCAATCTGCAAATCTCGAACCGCTGTAAACTACCGCTATCATAAAATCAAATGGCTAACACATTTGTCATTTCGATCATATCCTCAGCCAACTTAAATTCTTTGCTCCGCAAAGCTTCCTCTAATGAGGTGGTAACAATATCATTTCCACGTAAACCAACCATTATACGTGTTTGTCCGCGTAATAGATTTTTTACGGCGGCAAAGCCAAGTCTACTGGCTAACACTCTGTCGAAGCTACTCGGCGATCCTCCTCGTTGCAAATGCCCTAAAATAGTTACCTTTGCATCATAGAAATCGAACTTTTCCTGTACTCTTTTTGCCACATTATAAGCCCCTCCATTCTTATCACCCTCTGCAACAATAACTATTGTAGATGATTTTTTATCCTTTGCGGCACTTTCGAGCTTTTGAATAAGCTCATCTATGCCTGTTTCTTTTTCCGGCAGTAAAATAGCTTCTGCCCCGCCTGCAATACCGCAATTAAGGGCAATACAACCAGAATCACGGCCCATTACTTCAATAAAAAACAGACGATCATGAGAAGCTGCAGTATCTCTAATTTTATCAATTGCGTCGATTACTGTATTATTGGCAGTATCATATCCCAATGTGAAATCAGAACCGTATAAATCGTTATCAATGGTTCCTGGTATACCAACAACGGGGATATCAAACTCCCTGGAAAATACCTCTGCTCCAGTAAAGGTTCCGTCACCCCCAATTGCTACAAGAGCATCTATTCCCTCTTCCTTGATATTATTATAAGCTTTAAGACGTCCTTCTGTTGTTCTGAAATCTAGGCACCGAGCAGTTTTTAAAATAGTTCCGCCTAGTTGCAATATATTGCTAACTGAACGACTATCCATAGCGATGATATTTTTATCGATCATACCTTGGTAGCCGTGTAAAATACCGCTTACTTTCTTCCCTTCATAGATAGCTGTCCGTACAACTGCACGGATACATGCGTTCATTCCCGGAGCATCTCCTCCCGAAGTAAATACGCCTATACGTTTGATTGAATTCTCCACTGTAATATTTATATAGGTTTCCTTGATTTATCCAAGTACGAATATAGGGTGTATTTCTTACACTATTGCTATTTATTTGTATTTTTTTTATTTTTTTCCCAAGGTGGATTCTATCCCTCGCGAAAACAACAATATAAAACTAAATAAACAAGATATCAAAGAAGTTTTGCTTTTATCCTTTTCTTCCCTAATTTTGGATACAATAGCTTAAAGTAACATAAAAATGTTTAAGATCAAAACATAGTGATGCAATATTTTGTTAGCTTTAGCATAATTGGAAACTGATTTAAATAGTAAAAACCTTAAAAAATAAAACTTTGCAATCTAATTTACCACATTTACAATCTATATTTACGGCCGACTGTGTGATATTTGGTTTTAGTGAAGGAGAACTAAAAGTTCTACTTATTGAAAGGAACGAATATCCATTTAAAGAATGGTGGGGCTTACCTGGTTTTTTTGTAGAACATAACGAAACTATAGATGATGCTGTAAAGCGTATACTTCTTGAACACACTGGTTTGAAAGGCATCTATATGGAGCAGCTTTATACTTTTGGGGATCTTCAACGACATCCGCAGGGCCGTATAATTACTGTTGCTTATTATGCTATGTTAAGACTAGAAGCGATTGGCAATAACCTTAAGCCATCAACCGATTATGTGAGAAAGGCACAATGGCATCCATTAAACCACCTACCTGATTTAGCATTCGACCATAAGAACATCATCGAGAAGAGTATCGAAAAAATTAGAAGGAAGGTGAGCCACAGCCCAATTGCCTTTGAATTATTACCTGAAAAGTTTACCTTAACACAGCTTCAGCAATTGTATGAGGCCATTTGGGATAAGAAACTCGACAAGCGTAATTTTAGGAAAAAGATGCTTAAATACAATATATTAAAGGAGTTGGATGAAAAGCAAAAAGGAGTTTCATATAGAGCGGCTAAACTCTACAAGTTTGATAAACGTAAATACAATAAGATCTTTAAAAACGAGTTAAATTTCTCAAAATAAAAAAGGGGCTGTATCATAAATAGTTGATACAGCCCCTTTTTATTCAAAACGGAAATTACACGTCAATTCGTTCTTGATGAAATTTAACTAAATCATCAATAGGTGAACGCACTATCCGTCCAAATTCCATATGGAATTCATGTGCTACTTCTTCCAAGACATTTCTAAAGTTATAAGCTACTGAGCCTATACAATTAAAAGAATATTTTTGATACTCTGGATAATGAACAACTAAATTTTTAAAGAAATCTTCAAACGACGTTTTTACTATTCCACGAGAATACTCCATATTGATCATAATATCATAAACAAATTTACTAAAACTTGCACAAAATCTATTTGCCAATGGTTTTGTATAAACAGCATCCATTACATCATCTGGAGTTAATTTAAAGGTATCCCAAAAAACTTCTCTTACATCGCTTGGCATATAACCACGCACATAATCGGTAAGTAGTTTTTTCCCTATATAACATCCACTACCTTCATCTCCTAAAATATATGCTGCAGAATCAATATTCTGAACAATATCTTTCCCGTCATATATACAGGTGTTGGTGCCCGTGCCTAGTATTGCAGCAAAACCAGCCTTATCTTTCAATAAAGCCCTAGCAGCCGCTAATAAATCATGTCCGACAAAAACCTCCGATTCTTTAAAGACTTGTTTGATAGCCATTGCTACTATGGCTGCCTTTTCATCGTTGTGAACTCCTGCACCATAATAATTTACTTCTTTTACTTCACTGAAAGGTAAGTCCTTCGGCAGACCTTTTTTTAGGGAACTTACGATGTAATCACTTGAAACAAAATAAGGATTGTATCCCTCAGTGTTAAAATAGATTTTTTTACCGGAGTCATTAATCAGGCACCAATTAGTTTTGGTCGAACCGCCATCTGCAATAATGATCATGTTATTGGTTTTAGTTAAATATTGATTTATATCTCTTTCATTAAAATTCTTGTGTCATTACATAATTCAAAATAGTAATGCTGAAAATTGTGGCACAAAATACATGTTTCGATATATTAATACAAATAAATAAAGAAAAATAAGTGAATTATTTTTTTGTACTGATTGATAAATCAGTCTAAAAACCATTATATTAAACATAATAAGACGGTTTTTATTGATTTAAAAAAGATACTTTCTATAGTGTACTTTTTACAATTAGTATTCATGATTTTAAAGAAATCATTTCTTTAGTTCCGAAGGTAAACGTACCTTTGTAATTAAAAACGTAAAACAATGTTTACAGGCATCATAGAGACTATAGGTAAGGTCAAAAATATAGAAAAAGAAAATTCTAATCTTCATTTTACAATTGAGTCATCTATATCTGATTCGCTAAAAGTAGATCAAAGCGTATCTCATAACGGCGTATGTTTGACAGTAACTGCTTCTGCCGATGGTGAACATACGGTTACAGCCATTCAGGAAACTCTTACAAAAACCAACCTTGACACAATACAGATTGGTAATGTATTAAATCTTGAAAGATGTACTTTAGTTGGAAGCAGATTGGATGGACATATTGTACAAGGTCATGTAGATCAAATAGCCACTTGCACTTCAATTAAAGATGTTAATGGAAGTTGGTTATTCACGTTTCAATATGATTCAAATTTGGGAAACGTCACTGTTGAAAAAGGATCAATCGCAGTAAACGGAATAAGTCTGACAGTTGTTGACTCAGGAATTAATACTTTTTCGGTTGCCATCATCCCTTACACCTATGAAAATACTTCCATGCGTACCGTTAAAGTAGGCGATAATGTGAATTTAGAGTTTGACATAATTGGCAAATATGTTGCTAGGTTGCTGTCAACAACAAATTAATCATTACAATTTGTTACCTAGCTCTAACATTCGCTGTTTCACAAACTTAATGTACAGTTTATTTTCCTGTCCTTTTGGATTTTCTCGTAGATAACGCTGATAATATTTTTTGGCGGTTTTTACTTGCTTGAGTTTATAGTCATATAGCAGCCCCAGGCTGTAGAATGTGATGGGTAAAACCTTGAATTGTAAGCTATTTCTATAGTCACGAGAAGCGTAGTGGTATTGCCCCGCCTTTTCATGTAATGTAGCTTTTTCAAAATAATAATTTGCCACATTGGGGGAAATAGCTGCTTCAAGTGTCTTTTCAAAATAATTAAGAGCCTGCTTTGTTAATTGAAGCTTAGCATTGCTCATGGCCATATAATATAATTGGGCTTCTTTTAACTCGCCCCTACTTTCTAATGTATTTAGTAAATCTTTACATTTAACATAATTCTTATCAAAATAGTAGGATGGTGCAAGTAGATTTAAAACCATGTCGGAACTATCTCCGGCTTCTAGCAAAATTTCTCCCAATTCAATGGTACTCTTAAACTTCTGTAAGCCATACAGTGCCTGCGCTTTCGCCTTGAGTAATAATATATTTTTAGGATCATTGATTAAAGCAATTGATAAGATAGAATCGGCGCTGCTATATTGCTTTAATGACAAATTAAGCACCGCTAAGTCATAAGCAATATCTATATTTTTAGGGTTTATTCGATTGGCACTCGATAGATAGTTATGAGATACTTCTAGCTCTCCATTTGTTTGTGCAATAGCTGAAAGTGCTCGATAGCTTGAAAGATGTGCACTGTCTAATGCAAGTATTTGTAAGTAATATCCCTTGGCTTCCCTATAATCACCTCGTTGAAAATTGATACTAGCCAAATTTGACAAAACGCCAATGGATCTTCTATCTTTTTCTAACCATTTCTTGTAATATTTCTCAGCTTCGACGTAGTTACTCGCCATCTTATTGCTGAAAGCCAGCCCTTCTAATATTTTGATGTCAGCCGTGTCCTGATTATAAAATTTTGCTAGATAGTCCGCTGCATCTCCAAATTTTTGTGATTGATAAAGCACTATTAGGTGTTTTTCATTAGGCTTTTGATCTTGACAGTAGCTTGTCGTTATAGATAACAGACAAAACACCTTAGCTATTAATAACAGTTTATATCTTATCATATTCCTTTACTTCAATAAAATCTACATAACACATCAAATATAACTAAAAAAACATCCACTACAACTAATTTATTAGTTAATATTAAAAAAACTAAGCTTTAATTGATTATATTAGCATATAGACATATATCACTAATATTATTGGATAAAATAATCCATAAATTCAGCAATTTATTCATTTTAAAAAGCCATTAGCAACACGTACTTTGCTATCTAACTTAACAGATTATGAACGAAATCCATCAATACATTCCAAATCTTGATGATATAAGAACAGTATCGCAGGAACAAGTAGACGAATTCCAAAAGAACGGCCATACGATTACACTCGGGCTTTTATCAACAGATGAAGCAGTAGCATACCAAAAGATTATTAGCGGGGCTGCAGATAAGTTTAACCAAGAGAAACGTAAGTTAAATGAGAGAGATACTTACGGAAAGGCATTTTTACAAATCATGAACTTATGGCGTGTAAATGAGCAGGTAAAACGTTTCGTATTAGCTAAGCGCTTTGCCAGCATTGCTGCTGCTTTGCTACAAGTAGAAAATGTACGGTTGTATCATGATCAAGCATTGTTCAAAGAGCCAGGGGGCGGGCCAACTCCTTGGCATCAAGACCAGAATTATTGGCCGCTTGACACAGAAAAGACGGTGACTATGTGGATGCCGCTAGTGGACATCCCGAACCCGGATATGGGAATGCTTACTTTCGCTTCTGGATCACATCTTAAAGGCAATGTTTTTGATTTTGTTATTTCTGATGAATCAGATGACGCATTTGATCAGTATGTAAGGGATCATCGTCTTCCTATTGTACGACCATCAGCAATGAAGGCAGGCGACGCCACATGGCATACCGGATACACCATTCATAATGCACCCGGCAATAATTATAATGCCATGCGTGAAGTCATGACCGTAATTTATTTTGCTGATGGCGCTAAAATTTCTGCGCCTAAACATAAGTATCAAGAGAATGACTTAAAGCAATGGCTTGGAAGCAAGGAGCCCGGAAGTTTGGCTGATTCTGATTTGAACCCGTTATTGCTTTAATAAATGATTTAATTTATCAATTAATGAAAAAAATTGCAGCTACCCTTCTTTGGCTTTTTTTGTTATCAGTTTTAACGAATACCAAAAGCCACGCGCAGCAAAAAGAGGTAAAAGATGAGGTAATTTATCATGTATTTCAACGTAGCTTCTATGATAGTAATGGAGATTCGCATGGTGATTTAAATGGCTTAAAAGAGAAGCTAAACTATCTACAGAACTTAGGTGTTACTTCTATACTAATGACTCCTCTTTACGAATCTGTTTATTATCATAATTATTATGCAATTGATTTTAAAAAAATAGATCCGAAATATGGTACCCTTGCGGATTATCTAAATTTAGTAAAAGAAGTTCACAAACGGGGAATGAAAATTTACATGGATATGGAGACCCAATATGTTACCGAGGATCATTTATGGTGGCGTGATTCTTTTGGTAATCCGGGCTCTGCATATAGTAACTATATCCTCTATGACGATTCAGCTCAACTTAAACCCTCATCTATTGTTTTCAACCTAACGGAACTACTTGGTTACGATGGTACTACGAGGAAAATAACTACAGTAAACCTCAACAATAAAGAAGTACAGAATTATAACTTACAGTTATTTAAATATTGGCTAGATCCGAATGGAGATGGCAACTTCGACGATGGTGTCGATGGGTTCAGGCTTGATCATATGATGGATGATTTAGACAATAAAGGTATTTTAATAAACTTGTTCAAAACCTTCTGGGTTCCACTATTAACGAATCTTAAGTCGGTTAACCCACATATTAAATTTATGGCTGAACAAGCAGATTGGCTCTCCTATGGAATCGACTACCTTAAACAAGGTGGTGTGGATGCTGTTTTTGCGTTTAGAATACAACAGGCTGTTCGCACATTGGATAAGAAAAAAATCGAAGCTTTCGCTGATACTACATTTAGTAATACACCAAAAGGCAAGGAACAAATTATGTTTATAGAAAACCATGATATTCCTCGGTTTGCAACTGTTGTTAAGGAAAATCCCGGAAAGCTGCGCGTTGGCGCTGCGATTAATTTGCTCATTGGTGGTATACCCTCTATTTACTATGGTCAAGAAATAGGTATGTTAGGGAATGCTCAATTTGGAAAATATGGTAAAATAATTACAGATGCAAATGAAATACCTTCTCGTGAGGCTTTCGAATGGTATAAGGAGATTAACGGACGGGGCATGGCCTTCTGGTATAAAGGGACAGGACCGTGGTGGGACGAATCAAATGTAAAACCAAACGATGGTATTTCCTTTGAAGAGCAAGAACAAGACAAACGTTCGTTATGGAATTTTTATAAATCTTTATTAGTTCTTAGAAAGAGAAATCACGCTTTGATAAATGGCGACTATATGAGCTTTCCAAATTCAAATAGTCAAGTAATATCCTTTATACGTGCTTCGGAAGATGGCCATGCGCTGGTAGTAGTAAATCTATCTGATCAAGCGCAGCATGTTCGCTTGAACTTTTCGTCTGTCAATAAACAGTTAGTTGTTAATCAACTGGAAAACTTGTTTGGTGGAATGAAAGGCAATAGCGTTAATGAAAATGAAATAACACTGCAATTAAAGAACTATGACGTACAGGTATTTAAATTCTAAGATGCATGATTTATTTGTTCAACAAATTTAGTTCTATAATTCAGCGGGCTTATATGCATACGGTGTTTAAATTGCCTATAAAAATGAGACACATCGCTAAATCCGCTTTCGAATGCAATTTCAGAAATCGCTTTATCTGTCTGAATTAATTGATTAGTCGCATAATTTAAACGGTAATTTATTACTGTTTCTATGAACGTTTTTCTCGTTGTTTTTTTGAAATACTTACAAAATGCATTGGGGGTCATATGCGCTATGGAAGAGGCCTCCTGCAGAGACAGCTGCTTTCTGAAGTTTTCAACTATATACGCCATTACTTGGTTGATTCTATGCTGATCATTACTGGCGACACGGTTAATAGAATCGCTCGAAGCTAGTATCGTGAAGTCCTGCATAGATGACAATTGCTCCAATATTTCTAAAAAGGTTATAATTCCTTTCAAGCCGTTTGTTGTTTTAAGCTTAAATAAATGTTTTTTTATCACATTGTTTAATCTGCCATGGAAACTTATTCCATGAGACGCTTTCATCAATAATCTTTTTATTTCCGATAATTCGGCTTTTTCCATAAAATCCGCGCTTATCGAATTCATGGTAAACTGTAGGACTGTAGCTCTTGCCGCTTCGTTTTCTGTCACATAAGTATCTAATTTCCAACAATGAGGTAAATTTGGACCTAACAACACCAGATCACCTTTTTTAAAATCAGACATATGGCTCCCCACATAGCGCTTTCCAATACCGGCGGTTATATATGTTAATTCATATTCTGGATGGTAATGATAAGGTGCATCAAACGCTTCTTTACCGAATTCCCGTAATAAGAAGGTGCCATTACTTTGCTGCAATACTTCTACTGAGGCCTTTAACATAATTGGTTTTTTAGTTCACATTCAAAGATAAAACATCTCCAATGGATAAAAAAGTCCATTAACAAATTAATTTTAACCACCTTGGTATGAAAACAATTGGCGTAATTTGAGCGTAACGAGACCAATATATCTTATGAAGAAGACAAGCAACTTAAGCAGGTTGTTACCTGATTCTTTTATCACCGACTAAAGCACGTCTATGTTAATTTAAACTATCTAATAAATATGTCGATTTACAGTAAGGCCGCCATTACAAATGGACAAGGTACCTTCTCAATAGAAACCATAGAAATAGGTGATCCTGCACCGGATGAAATAATTGTCCGTATGAAAGCAGCTGGAGTATGTCACACAGATTTCGATTCTTTAAATTGGGGAACTCCCTTGGTGCTAGGCCATGAGGGGGCAGGTATTGTTGAAAAAGTGGGACAGGCTATCAATAACTTTTCTATTGGCGACAAGGTAATACTTAATTGGGCCATCCCATGCGGTCATTGTTATCAATGTGCCGAAGGAAATTTACATATATGTGAGAACCATTCACCTGTTTGCGGACCACCAGGTTTCCAGTCGTCTGGCCATGCTTTACCTTTCAATACGCTATGGCAAAATAAACCAATAGCGAGATCCTTCCACTTAGGCACTTTGTCTGAATATGTCATCGTAAAGGAGGCAGCTGTTGTAAAAAACGACTCTATAAATATGTCATTTGCTGCAGCAAGTATAATAGGCTGTGGGATTATGACCGGCTACGGTTCTGTTGTAAATGCCGCTAAGGTCAAACCAGCCTCTTCTGTTGTGGTATTAGGTACAGGAGGTGTAGGCCTGAGCGTCGTTCAAAGCGCTAAAATAGCAGGGGCTGCGATGATTATTGCAATAGATGTAAATGAAAACAGGTTGAATTTGGCTAAAAGGTTCGGCGCGACACATACTCTCTTAACGAATAAGGATGATAAGGGGCTCCTCAAAGCTGCTCTTGAAGTTAAGAAGATGACCGGCAACAGGGGTGCCGACTATGCCTTTGAATGCACAGCTGTCCCTGAACTTGGGGCGGCCCCATTGGCGATGGTGCGCAATGCAGGCACTGCTGTACAAGTAAGCGGGATTGAGCAATCCATTACTTTTGATATGAATCTATTTGAATGGGATAAAATTTATATTAATCCGCTTTATGGGAAATGCAAACCTCATATTGATTTCCCAAAGATTATGCAACTCTATGATTCGGGACAATTACTATTGGAAGAATTAATCTCTCGAACTTATTCGATAGAAAACTTATCGCAAGCATTTAAGGATATGCTAACAGGAAAAAATGCCAAAGGTGTAATTATTTTCAATTAAATATATGTCGTCTTTCAGAACAATTGAAATATCTAACCCATTGTTTGAACAAGCAAACCTTCGTTTTGTAACGGTTAAATCGTCCAATTTAAAGGGTAGAGGGGATATCTCTGTATTTATACCGCCGAAAACAGAGCAATCTGAAAATTTACCGCTTGTATTACTTCTTCATGGTGTGTATGGCAGTGCTTGGAGTTGGCCTCTCGGAGCTGGCGTTCACTTGCAAGCGCTAAAGATGATTCAAGAAAGTCTATTACCCAATATGATAATAGCCATGCCATCCGATGGCTTATGGGGAGACGGATCGGCTTTCTTATCACACCATAAAAGAAATTTTGAGCGATGGATTGTTGATGATGTTCCCAAGGTACTCACCGAGGTCATACCACAGGTAAGTGATATTTCTCCGCTTTTCATTGGTGGATTATCTATGGGCGGGTACGGAGCGCTGCGCTTAGCCTGTTTATATCCCAACCGCTTTAAAGGTGTATCTGCACATTCTTCGATAACAGCATTTGAGCAAATGCGATTATTTGTAGAAGAAGATCTTAAAAAGTTCAATGTTACCGCCGCGCAATATCCAAATATTATTGATGCCATGGTCCTTAATAAGGATAAACTTCCCCCCATTCGGTTTGACTGCGGAAAAGCAGATTTACTTATTGCTGATAACAGAGAATTACACAATCGGATGCTTCAATATAATATCCATCACCAATATTTTGAATATCCAGGAGGACACGAATGGCCATACTGGACGCAGCATATCGAAAAATCGTTGCTTTTTTTTGCCGCGCTCTTATAGTAGAAAATTATGTTCATGAGATCTTATAAAAAAACGAAACCAAACCTTTCTTTGCTCCAATTATGGAATATGAGCTTTGGCTTTTTTGGAATACAGTTTGGTTTTGCGTTACAAACCGGAAATGCCTCTCGCATTTTACAAACTTTTGGCGCTAATATAGAGCATCTTTCATTGTTCTGGCTCGCAGCGCCTTTGGGGGGAATGCTCATACAGCCGCTAATAGGATACTATAGTGATCGCACATGGACACGTTTAGGCAGGAGGCGACCGTATTTTCTTGTTGGAGCATTATTCGCATCTTTGGCAATTGTATTAATGCCCAATGCATCATTGTTTGTTCAATTCTTCCCTCCTCTTCTCATTGGCGCAGGGTTACTTCTTATGATGGATATTTCTATAAATGTGGCGATGGAACCTTTCCGTGCGTTGGTGGCTGACAACCTCCCCTCTTCTCAACATACAATTGGATTCTCCATTCAAACGTTTCTTATCGGTTTGGGAGCAGTGTTAGGCTCATTTCTACCCTATATACTGGCCGAATATTTTGATGTTGCTAAAACAGCTGCGATTGGAACCGTGCCTGATAATGTCATTTATTCTTTTTATGTAGGTGCCTTTCTTTTGCTTTCAACTATATTGTGGACAATTTGTACAACGAAGGAATATACTCCAAACGAGCGGGAACAATTCGTAGAAGGTGGCAAACTTCCAAAACATGAAAGTGTTTTAAGAATATTATCAGATTTTATACATATGCCAAAGGCTATGTTCCAGTTAGGTGTAGTACAATTTTTTTCGTGGTTTGCACTTTTCTCCATGTGGGTTTTCGCTACTCCCGCGATCGCAGAACATATATACAATTTGCCTGCTAATGATACTTCATCAGAAACATATGCTAATGCTGGAAATTGGGTTGGTATTCTTTTTGGTGTCTATAATGGAATAGCTGCTTGTTATGCACTCGTTATACCTAAAATAGCACAGCTAACCAGTAGAAAAATAGCACATGCTATATCTTTATGTGCAGGCGGTATAGGCTTAGTTTCTATATTTTTTATACAAAGCCCAATAGTACTTATATATTCTATGATTGGGGTTGGAATCGCATGGGGTAGCATTTTAGCAACCCCTTATGCTATTTTAGCAAGTTTACTTCCTGCGAATAAAATAGGCGTATACATGGGAATATTCAATTTCTTCATTACCCTGCCGCAGCTCATTAATGGCTTTTTAGGAGGGTATATACTAAAATCATTATTTAACGGAAAGGCCATTTATGCCATCGTCATGGCTGGGATCCTATTCTTTATAAGTGCCATTTCGGTTTTTTTTGTAAATGACGAGCAGCAGAATCATAAATCAGCTAATGTAAAATAAGTTGTCAGTTGGTTTTAACCTTTAAAACTGCGATCGCGGCAAACAACAAGAAAGCACCAGCTAATACAAGAGCGTAAATTGCTTGCCCACCAAAAATATATTTGACCATATAACCGCCAAGCAATCCATTTATAATTTGCGGAAAAGTGATAAAAAAGTTAAAAATCCCCATGTAGACCCCCATCTTTCTTGCTGGTAAGCTTGCCGATAGTATAGCATATGGCATCGATAAGATACTCCCCCATGCCATACCTATACCCACCATTGGCAAAATCAAGAAATAAGCATTCGAAATGAAGAATACAGACATCAACGATACACCACCGCAAACCAAGGAGATAGCATGTGTTTTTTGCTGGCCGTATCGTTTTGCAAGAACAGGTAAAGCAAGTGCATAAATAGCCGACACCGCATTATATATCCCAAACAATACACCTATCCAATTAGCCGCATCAGCGAAACTTGTAGAGGAAGAATCTCCCTGTTTTATTCCGTAAATGTGTTCTGCTACTGCAGGAGTGGTAAACACCCACATAGAGAATAAAGCAAACCAAGAAAAAAACTGCACTAGCCCAAGCTGCTTCATGGCTTTAGGCATATTTTTAAAATCGGAAATAATTGAGGCCAAACCTTTCAACGCCTTTTCTGAAGTTTCTTTTTCTGAAGAAAAAGACGACAATTCATCTGGTGAATACTCTCGCGTACGGATCACTGTCCACATGATGGTTAAAATCAGAACCGTTGCTCCTATATAAAATGAAAAGATTACATTTTCAGGCACATGACCTTTCTCAGCAATTTTTGAAGCCCCAAGAAATTCAGCTAAAATGTAAGGTAACCAAGATCCTGCAACAGCACCGATACCTATTAAAAATGTTTGTATAGAGAAGCCCTTGCTACGCTGACTATTTGGCAGATTATCTGCTACTAAAGCCCGGAAGGGTTCCATTGTTACATTTATGGATGCATCCATTATCATCAACATGCCTGCACCTATCATAAGAGGTGGTAGAACCGTTGTCAACACCGCAGCGTTAGGCATTAAAACCAGTGCTAAGGAAGTTAAAATTGCTCCCGTTAGAAAAAAAGGTCGCCGTCGACCCATTTTTGTCCACGTTCGATCACTGTAGTAACCTATAATTGGCTGAACAATCATACCTGTGAGTGGAGCGGCTAACCAAAACAATGATAGGTGTTCAACGTCAGCACCGAATGTTTGAAGAATACGAGAAGCATTTCCATTTTGTAGCGCGAAACCAATTTGGATCCCAAGAAATCCTAGACTCATATTAATAATTTGTACAGTATTTAAAAGAGGTTTTGGTTTATTGGTCATAATTGATTTCTCGTCTTAAATTTATGAAGATTCTTAATAACGACAACAATTTTAAAGCACTTAGTTTTTACCAATTAAGCTACACTTATACGTTCCTTTTGCTGCCAATTTTATACTTATTCCCTTTAGCACAATGTCCAGTTCTTCATTGGAGTTATTGTCAACCAAAACTTCCTCTTTTGTGACTTTAAAGCGAATTATCTTATTCCTAAATCGGATGTTAAATGCGTATGATATCCATTTTTCTGGAATGAAGGGACTAAAGTGGAGTTTTCCATCACGAACGCGCATACCCGCAAAACCTTCTACAACGGTCATCCAACTTCCAGCCATAGAAGTAATATGCAAGCCATCTTCTGTGTCGTTGTTATAATCATCAAGGTCCAGTCTCGCTGTTCTAAGATAAAATTCATATGCCCGCTTTTCATCTCCAAGCCTAGCGGCGAGAATAGCATGTACACAAGGTGATAAAGAGCTTTCATGAACCGTACGCGCTTCATAGAAGTCATAATTTTTACGAATAACATCCTCACTATAGTTCTCCTCAAAAAAATAAATCCCTTGCAATACATCTGCCTGTTTGATAAAACATGATCGGAGTATGCGGTCCCAACTCCATTTTTGATTCAGCGGTCGTTCAGAGGCCGGTAGGTTTTTTACCAAGATTTGTTCCTTGTCCATATAACCATCCTGCTGTAAGAATATTCCATGCTCTTTATCCTCAGGAAAGTACATATTCTGTATAATATGGTTCCATTTCCCGGTTTCTTCTAAATTAAAGTTCAATTTAATACTAATGTCGCTATACCGATTAGCATTGGATTGTTGAACTAGACCTATAGTGTCTATTGTATATTGCATACACCAAACGGCCATCGTATTAGTGTACCAATTATTATTAACGTTATTTTCGTATTCGTTTGGACCTGTTACCCCTAAAATAACATATTGATTTTTTGCGTCACTCCAACTTACCCGTTGCGACCAAAACCTCGCAATTCCTATCAATACCTCTAATCCGTATTGTTCCAGATAGTTATTATCTCCCGTGTATCTAACATAATTGAAAATAGCATAAGCTATCGCGCCATTACGATGGAGCTCTTCAAAAGTAATTTCCCATTCATTATGGCATTCTGTTCCGTTTATAGTAACCATCGGATATAAAGCTGCGCCATTTGAAAAGCCTAACGCCTGCGCATTTTCATATGCTTTTTCAAGATGCTTGTATCGATAGATCAAAAGGTTTCTGGCCACTTGCTGATCGGCAGTAGCCAAATAAAAAGGTAAACAATAGGCTTCCGTATCCCAATAAGTAACTCCACCATATTTCTCTCCGGTAAAACCCTTAGGCCCGATATTTAGTCGTGCGTCTTCGCCCGTGTACGTTTGGTACAATTGAAAAATATTAAATCGAATAGCTTGTTGGGCGGCTACATCACCTTCAATAAGGATATCACTTTCCTTCCATTTATTTGCCCAGGCCTCGGACTGTTCATATTTAAGATGTTTGAATCCTTTTTTAAAGACACTTTCTAGTATTTTTATTGCATTGCTTTCAAGAAGTTCTTTTGGATGATTTTCCGATGAAAGATTAGCGGCATATTTGTAAATAACTAAAGATTGCCCCTTCTCAAGTTTCACATTACTTTCTTTACTTATGAACTTCTCCCTTTCTATTAGTTGCTCATTTAATTCTGCTTGTTGTTCATCTATATAAATCTCATATTGCATGGCAGTAGTCACCCAAAAAGCGGTTCTTTTTGTTTCAAGTGTTAATACAGCTCCGCTTTTAATATCTTTTTTTGCAACTTCTTTCCAAAACCTCTCGTCATAATTAGCATCTTCATTTCTTACATCCCCGTCGATATAGACACCTAGTTTAACGACTATATTATTATTTAAGGGCCTAATTTCATATCGTAAAGCACCAACCTCATCATCAACAATGCTGCAAAATCGAGTGGCATTTACCTGTATCAACGCACCAGAATCAAATTCGGCCGTAAATGAACGCTTTAAATACCCTTCTTGCATATTTAAGACACGCCGAAATTCACTTACTTTTACAACATTTAAGTCGAGTAATTCTCCGTTAACTTCAATGTTCAATCCTATCCAGTTTGCGGCATTAATTACCTTGTCCGAAAATTCAGGGTAACCATTTTTCCACCATCCCACACGCGTTTTATCAGGATGATATATACCGGCAACATATGATCCCTGCAACATATCACCTGTGTATTTCTCTTCAAAATTGGCACGTTGCCCCATTCTACCGTTACCAATACTAAAAATACTTTCTGAGATTTTGCTTAACGATGGATCGAAGCCTTCTTCGATTATATTCCATTCATCCTTAACAATATAGTCTTTCATTCTTGTAGTTCGTTGCTCGTTTCTTACTATTTATTTGTTACGCTGTGCTTTAATTTTTTAGTCTTCTAACAATTCATTTAAATTATTGATCAGACAATTGGCTCCAGTCAGGCCTGAATATTTACCTATCCCAATAACATACATTCCAGCTGCCCGTGCAGCATCTATACCTGCCTGTGCGTCTTCCAGTACAAGGCATTTAGCCGAATCAATGTTTAAAGATTTCGCGCCTTTAAGAAATACTTCAGGAGCTGGTTTAGAGGCTGTAACCGTATTACCGTCAACTATTACATCAAAAAAGTTAACAATGCCTGTTCTCTCAAGAATAAGGAGTGCGTTCTTGCTCGCCGATCCCAGCGCTATCTTGTAATTGTTTTCTTTTAAACAAGTCAGTAATTCTATTGCTCCCGGTAGCGTGTCTCCAGGTTTCATTTTGTTCACTAGATCTAAGTACCAACTATTTTTTTGATTGGCTAATAGCTCTTGCTCGCGAGCTGTTTTACTAATACCACCCCATGCTAAAATTAATTCAAGTGAGCGAATTCGGCTTACTCCCTTTAACTGCTCATTTTGCTTTTCAGTAAAGTCAAAGCCCAGGGAATTAGCTAATTGTTTCCAGGCTTGGAAATGGAATATTGCAGTATCTACAAGCACTCCATCTAGATCAAAAATTACTCCTTTAACTGTATCAAATACAGGAAATTGTTCTATAAGTAAAATAGGCCTCTTCATATAATATTTGTAATTCTGTCTAAAAAATTTACGCTGTTGTAAAGGGGGCTATTGTAGCTCAAGAACAACTGTTGTTTTTGGTTTAAGTGAAAATTCACGTATGTCAGTATACTGTTTACCACTAATAATATCCAGCGCTTTCTGGCGACCTTTTAAAATCTCCTGGAAACGTTCTGTTTCCAGTTTAATACTTTTATCTTCGGTATTCATAATCACCATAACCGTCTTCTGATCATCATACCTAAAATACACATATATACCACCCTCAGGGACAAATTGCATCATACGGCCTGTTTGTAACACCGCATTGTTCTTTCGATAATTGCCTAATCTTTTCATAAAATTGAACATATCGTTTTCTACATCACTCCTACCTTGAGCGGTGAATTTATTTTGCTCATCTGTATCCCATCCACCAGCAAAATCATCCCGCACTTTTCCATCAGGGTTAGAAAAATTCTTCATTAATATTTCCGCTCCATAGTAAATCTGAGGAATTCCGCGAGTTGTTAACAGCCAAGCCATCGCAGATTTGTATTTATCAATATCTTCTCCTACCACAGAGAAAAATCTACTCATATCATGATTATCTAAAAACACTACGTTTCTCAAAGGATTTTGATATACAAAATCAGTCGCTAACGTGGTGTATAATTTATTTACGCCACCTGTCCAATCCATTTTGTTGTTTAGTGCATCACTAATAGCATACTGAAGTTGAAAATCAGTTACCCCTTGTAGACGTGTATCCAGTTGCTGGTTGATTGTCTTTCCTCCTGTAAAATATGCTTGGTTGGCCACACCATGTACCCAGGTCTCCCCATAATAGGTAAACGAAGGATATTCATTTATCAAAGCCTTCCCCCATTTAGCCATAAAATCTAAATCATTATAAGGATAGGTGTCAATCCTAAAACCATCTACCCCCGCATATTCAATCCACCATATATGGCTTTGTATAATATAATTTTGCACATAGGGATTACTTTCATTCATATCTGGCATAGAAGGAACAAACCAACCATCCGTCATTTTTTTACGATCACTTGTAGAAGCATAGGGATCATAAATCGTTTGATCTTTATAGGTAGTGTTAGTATACCCCTTCCATTGATGAACCCAGTCGGGCATAGGTTTATCTAATATGGTCCAATGATTAAGACCTACGTGATTAGGCACCACATCATGAATAAGTTTCATTTTTCTTTTGTGAAGTTCTGCACCTAACTTTCGATAGTCTTCATTTCTACCGAAACGAGGATCTATCTGATAGTTCTCGGTGTTGGCATAACCGTGATAGGATGCTTGTTCCATATCGTTCGTTAATACAGGTGTCATCCATAAAGCCGTCACACCCAGATCATGCAAATAATCAAGTTTATTGATTACTCCTTGCAGATCCCCTCCGTGTCTGTAATACATGGAGTCACGGTTCACCCCTCTTTCTCGCATTCCTTCTACTACATCATTCTTTGCATTCCCATTTGCAAAACGGTCGGGCATGAGGAGATAAATAAAATCCTGACTATTAACTCCCTGTGCTTTCACTTGATGTTGATCTCTTGATTTTAATTCGTAGCTGTAAGGAGCTAGCTCTTTACCAGCGTTCTCCAATGTAATCTGAAATTTACCGGGTTTAGTGCTTGGCTCAATAACAAGATCTAGAAAGAGATAATTTGGATTTTCCACCTTATTAACTTTTACCAATCTTACACCTGGATAATTTATTTTCACGTCACTATTGGCAATAGCCTTTCCATAAACAATAAGCTGTAGATTAGGGTTATGCATACCGATCCACCAGTTGATGGGCTCAATACGCTTAATTTGAGCATATATATTTGGTAACCAGACTAAACTTAGCAGAAATAAAAGGGTCAACTTCTTCATTAGATCTATGATGTGTTAAAATTATAATATCACTATTGTGTTAGCTAGTTTGCTAGCAGCTCGAACTCAATTGTGTTGTCATTTGTATTAACCGTAATTCTATAATTACCCGCACCAGGCGACTTAAAGTTTCCGCTAGCATCAAGGCTGATCTTCCCACTTCCGGCATCTCCATAAGAGATGTCCCAAGTTGGTGCGGGGGTAATTTTAAATTCTGAATCGGCTTCAGGAAAATTGATTTCTCCAATATAAATGCCATTGCTCATTGCAGACTGCAGTCTTAATGCCGTAACTGGATCCCATCCCTGATAAGCGCCTGGAACATACAGGTAGCTCGCTAATTCATAAGGGCTGGCCGTCAACGTAATCACATTACTGTATAAAGGTGCATTTGGTGCTAAACCAGCATTTAACCGTATATCTACCTTACTTGTATCATGGGGCAAGAAACCTAGGTCAAGAAAGGCCTTGTTTAGTTCTTGAACACTTAATGCCAAAGATTTCGATTTTGTCGTTTTTGTTATCATCCCGGATCTAAAATCATCTCCCGACCTACCTATTTGGATAGTATACGTTAGAATATCTGTACTTACCGAAGGGTCTGACCATTTATAATCAAGTGTATCCCAGCTAAAGTTTACAGCTTCTTCTTCCGCTTCATCTTTAGTTAGACTTACGGTAGTATTAGATGAGACTAGTACAGGAATATTTTTCGCAGTAATAACTACCTTCTGTTCATCTTTTTTACATGAGAACAATGTAATTGATATTACACTTATCATGCTTATCATTTTTATAATCGATTTCATTTTCAAGGTTTTATTGGTTAAACTAATATCCTGCATTCTGAGTCAAATTTGGATTTGAGATGACATCTAATGCTGGCAATGGAAAAATAGTTTTAAAATTTTGAACCCCAGCTCCCGATTGAGTTCCGCCCTTAAAAGGCCATACATAATTGGCATCCGTATATTTTCCAAAACGGATTAAATCAGTTCTACGATAAGCTTCCCAATAAAATTCTCGCGCACGCTCATCAAGAATAAAATCTAAAGAAAGGTTATTGATATTACCGGATGAGTTACCGTAAGCTCGTTCTCGTATTTTATTTACATATTCTAAGGCTGTTGTACTACTTCCCCCTTCGCCGCCTCTTAGTACAGCCTCTGCATAAATTAAATAAGCATCAGCTAAACGAAATAAAGGGAAGTCTACAGAGCATTGTGTGCCGTCATTTGATGGTGCAGGCGCACCATTTACATCTACGTTTCTGAACTTTGTAACGGCCAATCCTTGCGCAAAGGTCGCCACATCATTGATTACCGGGTTTGTGCCAAAGAACATAGCTCTTTTGTCGGTATTACCGGAGATATCGCTGAATTTACCAGGCAAGGTCGATTTACTTCTATTACCTCCCCAACCACCACCTGGAATGCCAAAAGAAGCGGGATTCATCTGACCGTTGGTAGAAGAATTAATCAAAAACGTTGTGCCCCCAAAATTTTGCGTTTTAATCGCATCATAATTGATACTCAAAATGATCTCATCGCGGTTTTGATCATTATCTGCTAAGAATAGATGCCTATAATTGGATTTTAACATATAGCCAGAGTTGATCACCTTACTGGCGTATTCAATTGCCTGTGTATATTTACTATTTCCACTTCCTAAATAAACTTCGGCATTTAAATATAATCTCGCTAATAGCATCCATGATGCTGCCTTGTCTACCCTACCGTACTCATTTTGCTGAGGGTCAGTTAAACCTCCTTCAATCGCCAATAGCTCTGATTCAATGTAATTGAAAAGGTCTGCCCTGCTTATTTGACGCGGTGGTGTTTTACTGATAGGATCTTCTTCTGTAACAAAAGGTGGATTTCCAAAAAGATCCATCAGTACCCAATATTGATAAGCTCTTAAAAACCGTGCTTCTAAACTATACACCCTTATCGCCTCCGCATCTGCACCTTCGATACCGCGACCTGCTAGTTTGTCATCCATACTTTCACGGATGAAATCATTTGCTACCGTAATTTGGTAGAGAGAACGGGCATATAGACCTTGAAGCAGCACATTGTTAGAATTCCAGGTCATAAAATTCAATTCAGGTATACCTGGATCTTGCCATGCACATAGCGCTTCGTCGCTTGCCAATTCCTGGATATTCCAATACAAGCGTAAAAAATCTGAAGTACCCTGATCGATACCGCCAATATCTCCAATTGTAGCGGAAGTACCACCACCGCCAGTCAGCGCAAAGCTTGAATAAACCTTTGCTAGCGATTGCTTATAACCCTGTGGTGTAGTATAAACTACATCTGCTGTTATATCATTGGTTGGTTTTAAATCTAAATCTTTATGGCATGAAGTTAATATTCCTGCTAACAGTGCCATCATTATATATATATTAGATATCCTTTTCATAATTATTTCTTTGGCCTAATTAAAATCCTACATTTAAACCTAAAACAAATGTTCTTGGCCGAGGATAAAATCTGTTATCTATACCCGTTTGAATTTCTGGGTCTATTCCGTGATAGTTGGTAATGGTAAATACATTTTGAACATTGCCTGAAATGGAAAGCTTTGCGGAACTATTGGGTGATAACTTTCCAACATTATAGGTTAACCCTAAATTATCCATCCGCAGGAAAGAGGCATTATACAGGTAATAATCACTTAGCGCATTATTAACAGTAAAGTTGCTATTTAGAAAATCAACAGGCGCGTTATTTACTATACCTACCGGATTTAAAATATTATTTCTATTGGCCATATTTGATGACACATTATCATAAACATAATTACCGATATTGGCTCTCAACACAGTACTCAAGGTCCACTTTTTGTAATGGAGGCTTGTACTAAAACCCATAATATATTTTGGAAGTGGAGATTTGTTGAGCTGTCTATCAAGATCATTGACAATGCCATCGCCGTTAGTATCAGCGTAAACGCCTTCTAATGGCTTACCATTTTCATCATAAACCTGTTTATATAAGCGATAGGTAAACGGGCTATATCCAACAACATGCGCCTGTACATTTTGCCCTGTACCACCCTCAATATATCCTACCTGCGTAAAATAGTTGGGGTTATCAACAGCGGTAAGGTTTGTTACCTCATTGTGATTATAGGTAAAATTAAAGTTTACATCCCAAGAAAAATCTTCTTGTTTTATTGGAATAAGGTTGACATTGAACTCCACACCCCTGTTCTCCATATTGCCTACGTTCGTTAATAGTAAATTACTAAAATTGGTACCTATAGGAATTGGAATAACACTTAATAAATCCTTCGTTTTCTTGTAGTATACATCTATACTACCATTAATACGACCATCTAAAAAACCGTAATCAATACCCCCGTTATAAGTGGTGGTACTTTCCCATCGAATATCTTGATCATAGGCAATAGGTGAATAAGTAGGATAGAATTGGTTTCCAAATTGATATTGTGCTTCATTTACACTTTGATAGTAATTAGCAAGATAAGAATAATTGGCAATCCCATCTTGTTGCCCTGTAACACCATAGCTTAATCTAAGATTTAAGGAAGATAGCGCTTCTGCTTCGGCAAGAAATTCCTCTTTTTTCATCCTCCAGGTGAAACCAGCAGAAGGAAAGAATCCCCACCTGTTATCCGGACTAAAGCGGGAAGAACCATCAGTGCGTGCTGTTCCAGATAGAATGTATTTATCATCCAGCGTATAAATAATTCTTCCATAATATGATATGAGACGGTTTTGTGGTATGTCAAAAGCAAAAGGTGGTGTCGTTAAAACAGACCGATCAGCCCTTAGTGTGGGATAATTATTTGTGGTTGTTTTGTAGTCGTAATAGCCATAACCAGCGGTTATATCAACATTACTTTTTATATCGTCGAAGGTCTTATTATAATTCAAGAAGAACTCCCCAACCTTATTATTGATATCCGTTAGAAATTGTGTAACACGACCTCCAGTAGTGAAATTCATTGCAGCGAATGCCGGAACTTCCGTTCCTCCCTGCCCTCGGGAAATGTCATATCCCAAATTTAGATTTGCATGCAATTCTGGTAAAAAGTGAAAAGAATAATCCAGTTGTAAATTACCAAAACTACGGTTGACTTTACCATGATCCTTTTTAAGATCAATTAAACCGACCGGGTTTCTGGGAGCTAGCGGATGTGGTATAGCACCTTGCATCCACTCGTAATAACCCCCAAATTCATTTTCTTGATTTACAGGTTTTGTTGGATCAAATTGGAGTGCTGCATAAATAGCATCTTGGTTACCAAAATTTGCCTTCTGTAATGACCCTTTTAGATTTAAATCTACTTTTAAATGATTATCAAAAAATTTGGGATTGAGACTAATTGCCGCTGAAGTCCGATTCATATCATCTCTTTTCAGAATGCCTTGCTGGTTTAAATAGCCAAAAGCTACTCGATAAGGAAGTGACTTGTAGCTACCGCCAATGCTTAAATTGTTATCGGTAGCAAAAGCAGTACGAAATATTTCTTTTTGCCAGTCTGTGTTAGCATCCCCAAGCTTCGCTATTAATGAATCCGAACCATTTGCCGTTACATAGTCCCGAAATTGCTGAGGAGATAATACATCGATTGTTCTTCCTACAGTAGCAACTGAATTTTGCGTGCTAAAAGTTATGATAGGTTTACCGGTGGCACCCTTTTTTGTTGTAATTAGAATTACACCGTTAGAAGCTCTCGATCCATAAATTGCCGTGGCATTTGCGTCCTTTAAAACCGTAAATGTTTCAATATCATTGGGGTTTATCAAACTGAGTGGATTAGATGTACCTGGCAAAATATTGTTCCCACTTCCATCTTTAAAGGACGATAAAGGGACTCCATCTATTACTATGAGGGGATCGTTACTTGCATTAAGAGAAGCACCAGCTCTAATACGTATAGTACTTCCCGCACCAGGACGCCCACCCACTGGCGTAATTTGCACACCAGCAGCTTTACCAGAAATAAGTTGATCTGGAGATGTGATTACGCCTTTTTGAAAATCTTTAGATCCTACGGTTGTAACAGATCCGGTTAATTCTCCTTTCTTCTGTGTACCGTAACCGATTACTACCACTTCATCTAATCCTTCAGCACTTGGTTGCAAATATATGACGGCACTTGCTGTACCATTGGAGACTGCTACCGTTTGCTCTTTCGTCTCATACCCTATATAAGAGACGACCAAAGTATAGGTACCGTTGGCTATTGAGCTCATTGAAAAACGGCCTTTATCGTCTGTTCCTACGCTTTCGTTTAATTCTTTGATCAAAACAGAAGCAGCGGGCAACGTTTGATTTTTCTCATCGTATACAATGCCTTGTATACTGCCTGTTTGAGAAAAAGCGAGGGTAGCGATCATTATTAACAATAATGAGAGCACTACACTTTTCATGTAATTTTTCTTCATTGTAAATTGGTTAGCTGTTTGGTTAGAAATATTAATTGGTTATTTTTTATCTTTCATTGTTTAATCAGTGATTCATAGGTTTCGCGTATTAACAGATTATCTCTCTTTTCTTCAGAGCTAAGGTTATGAATATAGTTAGTTGTTAAGTCAGCATCGTTACCGGGAACGTTCCCGAATTATTATTCAGAACTGGGAACGTTCCCGATAATTGATGTAAAAGTATTTCCTTATGGTGATTTTTCCAAGAAAAAAGGTGAAAATATTTCACCGATCTTAGTGTACTACAAACACTTATCTATTGATAAAAGTAGTGGATTTCCGAGGTATTATAATTGATGGAAGATAAATTAATTGCTTTTTGGTAATCACCTCTCTTCTGGATAATGCTTCAAAAAGGACTTCCGCGGCCTTCTCTCCCATTTCGAAAGCTGGTTGTTTAACTGTGCTTAGTGGTGGATTAAGCATATCGGCTATTTCCAGGCAAGAGAAACAAATTAATTTAAAGTCTTCTGGAATGTTTATGCCTTCATTCTGGCATAACCGCAAACTCGCCATAGCGAGGCGCTCAACCGAGGCAAATGCGCCATCGGGTTTTAATCGGTTCATCGCATCTTTTAACGTTGCATAAATCTCATCTTTATCATTTGTACATTCGATAACAAACGTTTCATCATAAGGAACACCAGCATCCTTCAATGCATCACGATATCCTTGCATACGTATTTTGCCAATGGAAATTTTCTTGTTAACCACTAGATAAACGATACGTTTACACCCATTTTCTATTAGGTGTCGAGTTGCAGCGTAGCTGCTATCATAGTCATTTCCAGTTACACACGTTGCATCAACATCTTCATAGCATCGATCAAAAAAAACTAAAGGAACTTTTTTTTCTTTTAACATCGAAAGGTGTGAGTGTTTCAAGCCTTCTCCTGAGGCTGACATTACAACACCCTCAACACGTCCATTGCATAATGCTCGAACAAAAGCAGCTTCTTGGTTCACATCATCTTCTGTTACATAAATAAGTGTATGGTACCCATTGGCGCGAGCCTGCTGCTCAATCCCCTTAATTGCTTGAGAGAAAAAATTGTTACCAAATTCTGGAATAATAATAGCTATTGTTTTACTTTTTGACTCGCGAAGATTACTCGCATAAATATTGGGAGAATAACCTAATGTTTCTGCCATTTGCAGAATACGCTCTTTGGTTTGTGGGTTGATATCATTATTGTTCCTAAAGGCTCTTGAAACAGTAGAAGTAGAAAGCCCCAGCGCTGCTGCTAATTTTTTTATATTTACTTGACTCATACTTCCGTTATTAATATTCAAAGGTAAAGACAAAACAGGATATCCAGAAATTACCCCCGTTTTCACTAATTGCCAAACAAAGCAGTAAAATAATCTGTTGTATACTAAAATCAGTTGAAAAGATCATATGGACAAATTAAAGAAGTTTGACTTGATGGAGAAAATTGTCCGTCAGTTAGAAGATTTAAAAAACAGCCAACAGGCAGTGTTAGAAAAAATAGGTAAAATCGAAGTCGACAACATCGAGTTGGACGACAAAAATTTAGAGAAAGTTTTACCAGAAATTCATCAACGTACTGCGGATAATTTTGATGCCATTGGAGGTTTACTAGATGACTTCACTCAAAAAACAGAAAGTTATGGTGATCAGAACAACATTGATAAACTTCGCGAACAGCAAGAAATCGATAATACTAAGTAATCTAATCCATTAATTCAAGGAGGGTTTAGTTTCCCTCCTTGAAATTAGTTATTAATAACCTGGGTTTTGTGTATAATTCGGATTCCCTAACTGATTAAGTGGAATTGGGAACAACAGATTCTTTGGATCTGATGCCGGTTTTTCTTGCCATTCATCTAAGAATTTTCCGAAACGGATCAAATCAGTTCTTCTGTGTCCTTCCCAGAAAAACTCTCTTCCCAGTTCATCCAATAATAAATCTTCATTTAACTCTGTAAATGCTGTAGCACTTCTTTTGGTTCGCACTTGATTAACTAAATTAAGTGCTTCACCAGATTGCCCTAAACGAAGTAAAGCCTCCGCTTTCATAAGCAGTACATCTGAATAGCGATAAAAAACCCAATCATTGTTCAATAAGCTAGTAGAACCATTTGCATAGTCGATAGGGTATTTAATTACACGTATACCTGCCACTTCCAAATGATTCTGATCTCGTTCAATAATACTTACCTCAGGCGTAAATGCTAACGGGTTCCCCCTACGGTCTGTCAAATTTTCACCATTTTGGTTCACTTGCTGACCCACTAGAAAACCGACACGAACCCCGCTTACACTAGTGACACCAGGGTATTCCCCACCTCTACGGACATCGCTTTCCTCAAATTTGTTATAAAAATCTGATAGCGTACAAAATCCGTTATTTCCTGAAGGGTTCTGATTATAGTGTAATGTTGCTACCCACATATTGGTCATCCCGGTTGCAGAACTCTCACCTCCAATGTTTTCACCCGTAAAGATATTCTCTGTAGTAGATTGCCCGTTATTGGGAGCAAAATTCATAAAATAATTATCGGTCAGAGCATATTTACCGCTGTTAATGATTTCATCTGCCAATCTTACAACCTCCTGTAGATCTTCATTGGCAAAGGTGGGCGATTGACGATTCAAAAATGCACCTTTATTTAGATGGATTTTCATCAGTAACATCTTAGCAGCATCTTGTGAGACTCTATCAACCCGCTCAGTGGGTAAATTATCGCTAACTTCATTCAATTCTGAAATTAAGTAGTCGATTTCTTCTTGCGCTTGTCGCACTCTAGGATTTTGCGTTACATTTTCTCCAGGGTCACGATAAGGTACCTGTCCCCAACCGTCCAAGATCGAAAACTCGGCAAAAGCTCGGAGGAAACGAGCCTGAGCTTCCTGAGAAGGTGTTGGACTATATTGTAAAATATCGGTAGCAGCATAACTAACTCCTAGTACATCTTTAAACACGCTGTGAATACGCGTATGATCTGACTGCCATCGATGTAAATGAAGTGCACGCCAAGCACCATTATCATCCCAATCCCCCCCTCTGGTAGGCACCATGGCTTCATCTGTAGGAAATTCCTGAAGCGCCCACCAGCCATAGGGTCCGTAATAAGGATTACGCATGGCTACATAGGTTGCATTCAATAACGCAGGTACATCGTCACTTCCTACCCCGCCCGAACCAACCTGCCCGTGAAGATCTTCTTCTAATTTAGTACATCCAGTAAATGCACTGACTGCAAATAATAGAATTGCTATATTTTTTAATTTCATGATATCTTGATTTGTTAAGTTATAAAGAGAAGTTAACACCTAAATTAAAAGTTCTTGCAGATGGGTATGTGACATTGTCTATGCCCGCAGAAGGTACATTATTTACCGCTTTACTAACATTAACTTCCGGGTCAAAACCTTTATATTTGGTGATCACAAATAGGTTTTGGCCATTTACAAAAATACCTAAGTTTTTAATGGAGCTACCGATATCGCCGACTCTATAACTCAATGTGGCATTGGCTAACTTCAGATAGCTTCCATTTTCTATGTAACGAGACGATGCCGCTATCGGGTTGGCAGGTGATTCGAGTATACTCGAATTCATTAACTCAGCAGCAATATTTCTAGAACCCAAGTTAGAGATAGGCAATACGGCATTGGCAGTGTTATTATAAATATCTTGTCCGAGTGCGCCGTTAAGATTGGCGGAAAATGAAAACTTCTTATAATCTACTGCCGTGCTGATGCCCAATAGCACTTTTGGATTTGGATTTCCCACGCGATAAAACACAAACCCATCATCTGTATATTGTGAAAAACCTTCATTATCTAAACCTAGATACTCTCGTGTAACAAAAGCGAACAGGGGATAATCATTCTGTATAACCTCTACCGTAACATCGCTCAGCCCTTGTCCGCTTAAGCTGCCTGTTCTGATAATTTCATTTTCTCCTAAATTGCGTACTTTATTATTAACAAAAGTTGCATTCGCTCCTAAATCCCATCGGAAATTATCATTCTCTACGATTACGCCATTTAGATTCAGTTCAATTCCTTTATTGATCACTTCCCCTTGTAAATTTATCCAAGTAATAGAAGCATCGGGAGATGCAGGGTACTGCGGTGTTTGCGGAAAAAGCAAATCAGTTGTTTTTTTATGAAAGTAATCGACCGATCCGCTAAGGCGACCACCAAATAATCCAAAATCAGCCCCAACATTTATTTGCTCATCTGATTGCCAACGCAAATCTAAGTTTTCATTGTTATTTATTGGTCTGGTTTGGCCACCGCCTCCAAATCCGATTGAGTACCGGCGTTGTGATGAACCCGATGGAAATTCTTGATTACCTGTTTTACCCCACCCGGCGCGTAGCTTCAGTTGATTTAACCAAGTAACGTCTGTCAAAAAATCTTCATTCTTCATATTCCATGCTCCCGCAAAAGAAGGAAAGGTTCCATAGCGATTATTTTCTCCAAATCGGGTAGAACCATCAATCCGTACGGTAGCAGTCAATAGATAACGATCTTTAAAATTAAATGTGGCTCTGCCAAAATAAGATTGAAGTTGCGTGGTAGGATCATTAAAGGAATTCAAATTTCTATTTCCGGGCGCGGTAGCTTGCATCACATCGGTATAATCTACTGGGATATCCCCAAAGCCACGTGCATTCATATCTGTTCCTCTATTGATAAAATCCATGTATTCATAACCTATCACAGCATTTAAATTCAGATCTGATGCAATTTCCTTATTAAAGGACAACGTATGGGTCAACTGTTTCGTTATTAATTCATTGTTAGCAACACTCGCATAGCCACCTGGGAAATTGTTTGCAGGTTCTGCCTGAATGCTTGGAATATTGATAAAACTGCGAGTGGATGAACGACGTTCCCCTTTACTATAATTAACACTCAATAACATACGATACTCCAACCAGTCATTGAATTTATAATAAGGTGATAAGCTCGCTAGTATAGTAGATACGTTAGAACGGTCATTATAAGCCTCTGACATAGCCAATGGATTAATGATATTGCCACGTTCAATAGCTAAGCTTCCATCTTCGTTGCGAAGCGGTCGGGTTGGATTCCACGCCAATGCATGTGTTAATAGACTTCCTGTGGCGCCTGCGTCTGTTACAATCGGTGCTATATTTTCATTATTCTGATTGGCCATGAGGCTTACATCCAGACCTAGCTTTTTGCTTTCCAGCATTTTAAAATTACCATTAAAAGCACCGCTATACCGTTTAAAACCGGTTTTTCTAACGATACCTTGTTGATCTTGATAACCAAAAGAAGCACGGAATTTGTTGTCTTCACCACCGCCGCTCAAAGAAAGACTATGATTCTGATTATAAGCAGTTCTTAAAATAGCATCTACCGCATCTACATTGCTCCCAAAATCACCTGTAGTAAATCCGTATTTATTTAAGGCATCACGGTATTGGTTGCCATCAAGGATATCAATCTTACGCATGATATTGCTAATACCAGCAGATGAGTTTACATCTACTTTCAGGGCACCGGATTGACCTCTTTTTGTCGTAATCAACACGACGCCATAAGCCGCTCGTGAACCATAAATAGCCGTTGCCGAAGCGTCTTTCAAAATCTCCATAGAGGCAATATCTGCCGGATTAATAAAGCTCAGGGGATTTCCAGCTGGGCTCGTTCCAATACCTCCGCTCTGATTTGGCCTTGCGGATCTGCCATCCAAAGCAACCCCATCTACTACATAAAGTGGTTGGCCAGAACCCGTTACCGCTGAGTTACCTCTAATTCGAACGGTAGTTGCTCCGCCTGGCTGTCCGCTATTATTGATCATCTGCACACCCGATACTTTACCTTGTATCAATTGATCTGCAGCAACCAAAGGCCCTTTATTAAAATCTTTAGCACCAACAGAAGCTACGGCTCCTGTAAGGTCACTCTTTCTTTGCGTACCATAGCCCACAACAACTACTTCATCTAAGCCTTGTGCATCGGGTTGCATCGTAAAAACTACTGAAGTTGATGCACCGGAAACAGTAACTACTTTTTCTTGCTGTACGTACCCAATATAACTGGCAACTAGTGTAAAACGCCCGTTTGCAAGGCCTGCCACACTAAAGGTTCCGTCTGTATTGGTTCCTACTGATTTTTTTAGCTCTTTAATTTGAATAGATGCACCTGGAAGTGGCTCGTTCTTTTCGTCGAGCACTTTACCTGTTATATTACTGTTTTGTGCATAAACACATAAAGTGCTCAGCACCAAAATAAAACATAGCAAAGAACTGATAAAATTCTTCTTTTTCATTCGACTGGTTTTAATGGTTATTAAATAATTGGATGTTTAATGACATTTTACTGCCATTTTTTAACAGCTGATGAAATTTCAATCATCTGCTACTCAATTTGAATGTTTTTAGGTTACCTCTTTTAGACTACGACACATAATTACTTCTTTTAATTGGTGAAATTTTGGATTAATTACTTTAAAAAAGATTCAACAATGGATAAATTCGATCTATTCGAATAATTTGTATTTCTTTATGCAAATTGCTAAAGTGTTTATACTGGTCTAAGGAAATTTCAAGCTGACTGAAAACGTTCCCGATCCTCGCCGTAAAAATAGAGCTATTATTAAAAAATGCAAAAGAAATTTCAAAGTAAGCGATGGCCTGTGAAAAATTTTCACAGATCATCTACAAAACTCCATCGCTATTTATCACTTTGGAAAATGTTTACACCCTGTGTTTGAGTTATATATTCAGTGGCCTTCAAGGAAATTTGCGTGCACCCTATTGTATTCACTTCTAATAAATTCCTTATTTAACAGGGACTTTATAGGGACATCACAGGGATATAATAGGGACATCATAGGGATAAATACCTATAATGTCTTTGTTATCTCTTATTTAAATATTAATACAGTTATTTTTAAATAAGTAGTTTATAGATGCAAAGTATTAACTTCATTAAGAAGATGTAATACAAATTTACGTACCGCCTTGCTCACACTTTGCTTTAAACATCTTTTTATGTATATTTATATCGTAACCTATTTATTGCATTTGTTCATCATTATTGCAGACTATGAAACTAAAGGCTTTCCTCTCTATTTTAGCTTGCATTATATTTACGGTACTTTTTAATATAAAAATTGGGGATATTCCTCCACTTGGAAAATTTCTAAACCCTTTTAATGGTTTTTGGAAAAATGCTGAGCCTATAAATTCTTTTTCAGAAAACTCCACATTAAAGTTGAAAAACGTACATCAAGATATTACGGTAATGTATGACGATCAACACATACCACATGTGTTTGCTAAAGACGCTTACGACTTATACTTCGCACAAGGTTATATCACTGCAAAAGATCGTTTATGGCAAATGGATTTTCAAACGCGCTATGCCAGCGGCCGATTGGCAGAAGTTGTGGGCGCAAAGGCTATACCGCTCGACAAATATCAAAGAAGAATGGGAATGGTTTTTGGTGCCAAAAAAATGTTAAAAGAGAGCTTGAAAGATCCAAAAAGCAAACTCATTTTAACAGCTTATGCGGATGGTGTAAATGCCTACATTAATAGCCTCTCTCCTGCTGATTATCCACTGGAATTTAAAATTTTGAATTACGCACCAGAACCATGGACTCTCTTAAATTCTGCATTATTGCTTAAGCTAATGTCGGCAACCTTGGCCGGAGGATCAGACGAGCTTTATATGACCAACATACTCAGTACCTACGGACCTGATTTAACGAATAGGCTATTCCCAAATTATCCGACAAGAGAGGATCCTATTATTCCAAAAGGTACTAATTGGGACTTCAATCCGCTACCTGTATCATCTTTCTCTAATAATGAAGTAAAGGAAATATTTGATGCAAAATCTTCTTCTCATCTATCATTACTGGATCAAAACACACTTCTAACTGGCAAAAAAGAAGAGGGGTTGGGCAGCAATAATTGGGCTATTTCATCTGAAAAAAGCAAAACAGGTAAGCCTATACTAGCTAATGATCCACATCTTAGTCTTACTTTACCAAGTATTTGGTACCAAATACAGTTAAAAGACAATAAGAGTAACAGTTATGGTGTTTCTATTCCCGGCGCTCCGTGCATAATTATTGGCTTTAACCAACATATCTCCTGGGGGGTTACAAATGTAGGTTCTGATGTACTCGATTGGTATCACATCACTTTCAAAGACAACGACAAAAACTTTTACCTATATAGCGGAGAATGGACAAAAACTAAAAAAATAGTCGAAGAAATAAAAGTAAGGTCAGGAAAAACTATTTATGATACGGTCTATTATACACATCACGGCCCTGTCAGTGCTTTAGGAATGTCAGAAAGTTCCAATTTAACTGAAAATATTCCGCAAGATGCCGCTCTTAAATGGGTGGCACACTTACCTTCGAATGATCTTCGAACATTTTACGAACTCAATCGGGCAAGCAATTACGATGGCTACAAAAATGCCCTAACATACTTTACAGCCCCAGCACAGAACTTTGTTTATGCAGATAATCAAAATAATATAGCCATAACACCTAACGGCTACTTCCCCTTAAAATGGCGCGAGCAAGGTAAATTTGTTTTAGATGGGAGTACTCGTCGAGACGAGTGGCAAGGTCGTATACCGCCAGCGCAAAATCCAACTATTAAAAATCCAAAAAGAGGCTTTGTAAGCTCTGCAAATCAATCACCTGTTGATGAATCTTATCCCTATTATTTAAATTGGGAGTATGCACCATATGATCGCGGGCATAGAATCAATGAAAGACTTAACGTATTACAACATGCGACAATCGATTCATTAAGGCTAATGCAATTAGATAATAAAAGTGTTCTTGCTGATGATTTGATAGACACACTTGTCCTCGCCACCGAGCAATATGGCTTACTAAAACCTGATGAAAAGATACTTTTGGAAGTATTAAAAAAATGGAATCACGCTTATGAAGATACGTCAAAGGCAGCAACTATTTTTGACAATTGGTACCAGACAATTGAAAAAAATCTTTGGTCACAGCAATTCAATATCGACTCTGCGAAAATGAGATTTCCTAATCGGGATAAAACAGTCAATATTCTCCTCGACAGTGTAACCATCCCTTGGCTTCACAACAACACTAAAGCTAAGCAAAATTCAAAGATTTCGTTAATTGGAAACTCCTTCCAGATCAGCGTGCAAGACTTGAAGAAAAGATATGGATCTTTTGGAAAAGGCTGGGAATGGGGAACTGTTAATAAAAGAAATGTGGTGCATTTAGCCGGTATGAATGGCTTAGGATCTAAAGAATTTACTATTAATGGGTCAGGTAGAACAATAAATGCCATTAAACAAAAAAGTGGTCCTTCTTGGCGGATGGTTGTTGCCCTAGGAGATATTCCAACTGCATATGGTATATTACCGGGCGGGGCATCTGGTAATCCGGGCAGCAAGTTCTATGACAATCAATTACAAAATTGGGTAGATGGAACACTAAAAAAATTATTGTTTATGATTGAAGAAAATACCGAAAACCCACAAATAAAAAGCAAACTTACTTTAACAAAGAAGCGATGAATCGTTAAATGTTTCACCTGATAAAAAATCCATCAGGCGGGCGCAATAGTACCATGAATATATAGTTAAAGAATAAACACAAAACAAATTTATACGGATGAAAATGTTTATCACCTTATTTGTTGCTAGCTTAATTGCTCAATTACTATTACCTTGGTGGATAATTCTACCTATCACCCTGTTCATATCCTATTTTTTCAATAAAAGTCCTTGGTTTTCATTTATAATTAGTTTTATTGCCATATATCTTATGTGGCTATTGTTTAGTACTTACCAGAGTTCGATGAACGATCATATATTGGGCAATCGCATCGGTGTTCTTTTCGGATTATCTCCGAACTTTGGCGGCTGGTTTTTAATGGCTTTAATTAGTGGCATTCCGGGTGGAATAGTCGCTGGTTTTGGGGGATTAGCAGGACAATATATTCGAAAAGCTTTTTAAGGATTATAATTATCTTTGCTGTTGAATATCATGTCAAACATTAACAAAGAAGAAATTTTCAACCTTAGTTCATTTGATCAGTTTGAACATTTGGCGCTTAGTGTATTTCGCAAACAGGCCATTGAAAACCCTGTTTTCAATAACTACCTATCCAATTTGGGTTGTAAACCATCGCTTGTAAAAAAAATCGATGAAATTCCGTTTCTACCGATTGAACTTTTTAAAACACAAAAAGTATTACTAAATGATTTAAAAAGCGAAATAATCTTTACAAGTTCTGGGACTACCGGGATGCAGCAGAGCAAGCACTATGTAAGTGATATAACTTATTATGAAAGAAGTTATCGACAGGCTTTTAATTTCTTTTATGGTAATATACAGGAAATGGCCCTTGTTGCCCTGTTACCCTCCTATCTTGAGCGAGACGGTTCTTCGCTTATTTATATGGTTGATGACCTCATTAAACAAGCGAATCCTTCTTACAGTGGTTATTTCTTACATAACCACCATGACTTATGGCAACGTTTAAATGAACTCCATTTAAATGGTATTCCTACAATTCTTATTGGAGTAACTTATGCATTGCTAGATTTTGTGGAGAAGTATCCGATACAATTTCCTGATTTAATTGTTATGGAAACAGGAGGAATGAAAGGCAAAAGAAGGGAAATGGTAAGAGAAGAACTGCATAAAATATTATGCAATGGTTTTGGTGTTGAAAACGTTCATTCAGAATATGGCATGACAGAACTATTATCTCAGGCCTATTCAAAGGGGAAAGGAATATTTTTTTGCCCACCGTGGATGAAGATTTTAGTTAGAGATATAAATGATCCGTTCGCCATACTTCCAACGAACCGGAACGGTGGAATCAACGTTATTGATCTTGCTAACATCAATTCATGCTCATTCATTGCTACACAAGATTTGGGAATGATAAATGACGATGGCAGTTTTACAATAATAGGCAGGTTCGATCAAAGCGACATAAGAGGTTGTAATCTATTAGTCCAGTAATAGATTACAACCTCTTACATACAATTACGAGACTATTTTATCGTAGATCAAATAAGTTATTTACACCCAATAATCTTTTACAAGTAAAGCCTTCTGCATAGGTAGCACCAATATATTTGCCATACTCGCGTGCTCTTGCCTCGATAATTTCTATAAATGCAGGATTAGAGATATACGTCTGAGGTTCATTTTCCTTATATTCTTCATTAAAAAATTGCGATTTAAAAGCCCGTATACTTTCTATTTTTCTTTCCCAGACATCGCTCACGTCCACTACAATATCAGGTTTAATATAATAATCCTGGATGAGTTGTAGTAAAAGCCTCGGTCGATGTATTTCCTGTTCAGCACCCTCTACTTCTGTCGGAATTTTTCGAAGCCCTGCTAGAAAACAAGCATCATTTATTAAATCACCAGCCCTTCCATGATCGGGGTGTCTATCAAAAAGAGCATTACCTATCACTATTTCCGGCTTATATTTACGTATCGCTTTTATTACCTCAAGCTGCTCGTATTCTTCATTTTTAAAAAAGCCGTCTCTCAGTCCCAGATTTTCACGTACTGCCAAACCTAAAATGGCAGCTGCGTGAGCGGCCTCCTCAGCCCGGCCTTCCGCTGTTCCGCGAGTTCCAAGTTCACCTCTTGTGAGGTCAACAACGCCTACCCTTTTACCTAATGCTACATGCTTTAAAATAGTTCCGGAGCACCCTAATTCGGCATCATCCGGATGAACTGTAATTACTAATATATCTAATTTCACAAAAATTTATTTTAAAAGCGTTCTTGTTACCAATTCATTTTGTCGGAATTTACAATAAGGCCTCAATTTTTCTTACTAACCTACCAGCTAACGGCTTGGTAAAGCTATAAAAATAATCTACCACAACACCCTCTCTGTTGATTAGGTATTTATGGAAGTTCCAAAAGGGTTTGCTGTTGGTTTTTCCATTAAGCCACTTATCTCCAAGAAATTTATAAAGCGGATGCGCATTCTGCCCTTTAACTTTTATCCTATCATAAACGGTAAAACTTAATTTTTGATCTATAGAGCAATACGTTTCCAATGCTTTCCCACTTAGCTGCTCTTGTTGACCAAAATCATTCGAGGGAAAGGCAAGTACTTCAAAACCACGATGATTAAATTGCTTATATAGCACTTCTAATTCTTTATATTGCGGCGTAAACCCACATGCACTCGCAGTATTAACAATTAATAATACTTTATTTTCGTATATATTAAAATCGACCACAGAACCATCAGGTTTCATGGCACAAAACTGATAAATCTTATTCATTTAATAAAAATACCGATTAGCGTTTGCGTGATTTCTGATAATATATTCTATTTCACGCTCCTGATCAGGATCATAGGTGTTTTTTAAATTATGTCCAAAAATTTTAGCTACCGATTGATAGAAGAAGGCCGAAACCCCACCCCTTAAGTCGCGCACTAATTCATAGCTCGAATTTCCAGTTTGCCTATCTATTAGTTTTATTAATATTTCACCTTGGGAAATAGACATTTTTTTAATCTCACGATTGAACATTGTTTTTATCTCCTTCTCACATGTCTTTATTAAACGTTTTTGTTCCTTTTTACCACTTGTTACTGCCAACTCACGTTGTAATCTGTCATATCTATCTTCTGCAAATTTGGCATATGGAAGCACTTTTAAAACGTTGTATTTTAATCTATTATAGCGGGCTCTATCTGCCGGCGTTCTAAAAACTCTTGTATCCGTAATAACCACTTCCCTTAACAATATCCATGGAATCCGTTCGCCATTTATCAGCGTAGTGGGAAGCATAATTGGCGTGGTATTTGCTGTACTGGCTATAGTATTAGTTAAACTATCTCTATTGACCTGCTGTGCTAAGCTCACCTGTCCAAAAAAAAGCAGTAAATTTATCAACATTAAATATAAAATTTTCATAGATTTAGCTCTTACAAAATCACCAATAAAGTTAAGTAAAAAGTATTTACCTAACGAATTTTTTATTAAACCTTTTAAGAGTTTTACGATCTCAAAGGTAAGGAATTAAAACAAAAAGCATATAGATATACATTTACAAACATGAAGGAATTAGTGATAGATCTTGAAGCTGAGAAGAAGGAAATTCTAAAACGCTATCGTGCTTTATTAAGGGCCTGTAAACCGACTTTACAAAAAGGTGATAAGCAGATGATTCGTCGTGCCTTTGATATGGCATTAGAGAACCACAAAGATATGAGGCGGAAATCTGGCGAACCTTATATCTACCACCCCATTGCCGTGGCCCAAATTGCGGCTGAAGAAATTGGGCTGGGCACTACGTCCATTGTTTGTGCACTTCTCCATGATGTAGTAGAAGATACGGAAGTTTCTTTGGAAGAAATCGAACAAAAATTCGGAAAAAAGGTTGCCAAAATTATCGATGGACTAACTAAAATAGCCGGTATTTTTGACCCTAACAGTTCGATCCAAGCTGAAAACTTTCGAAAAATGCTGCTTACCCTTGCTGATGACGTACGTGTTATATTAATAAAATTAGCAGATAGGTTGCATAATATGCGTACCATGGAATTCATGGCTCGGGATAAACAATTAAAAATAGCATCCGAAACAAGCTATCTTTATGCTCCCTTAGCACATCGATTAGGTCTATATGCCATAAAATCAGAATTGGAAGATCTTTCCATGAAATTTACGGATCCTGATACATACAAGTTTATTGCCCGAAAGCTAAATGAAAAAAAGGCCGAGCGTGAACGTTATATTAAGGAATTTATAGGTCCGATACAAGACATTCTAACAGAGCAAGGCATCAATGCAAGCGTCTTTGGCCGACCGAAATCGATACATTCTATTTGGAATAAAATGCGAAAAAAATCTATTCCCTTTGAAGAAGTATACGATCTCTTTGCAATTCGCGTAATAATTGACACCACTCCCGATATGGAAAAGGCTGAATGCTGGAAAGCTTATTCTATTGTGACGGATTTATATCGCCCAAATCCAGATAGATTAAGAGATTGGATATCTTCTCCCAAAGCAAATGGGTATGAATCTTTGCATACAACTGTCATGGGGGCTAAGGGTCAATGGGTAGAAGTGCAAATTCGTACGAAACGGATGAATGAGATAGCCGAGAAAGGATTTGCTGCTCATTGGAAGTACAAAGAATCGAACTCTGACAGCGGGTTAGACCAATGGATTCAAAAGGTGAGAGATATTTTGAGTAATCCTGAATCGAATGCATTAGATTTTGTGGATGATTTTAAGATGAATCTATTTTCTGATGAAATTTTCATATTTACTCCTAAAGGAGCCCTCATTCAACTTCCTTTAGATGCTACGGCATTAGACTTTGCTTTCGAAATACATTCTGACCTTGGTGCAAGTTGTATAGGCGCAAAAGTAAACCATAAGCTGGTACCCTTATCGCATAAGCTTGCTAATGGAGATCAGGTGGAAATTATAACTTCTAATAAACAAACACCTAAAGAGGATTGGCTTAATTTTGTTGTAACGGCGAAAGCGAAGTCGAAAATTAAATCTGCCTTAAAAGAAGAAAAACGAAGGATAGCAGAAGATGGAAAAGAAATACTTGAACGAAAACTCAAATCAATTAAAATCACTTACAATACCGATAATCTAAATAAACTCAGTACTTTTTTAAAGTTGCCATCCACTCAGGATCTTTTTTATAAAGTTGCCAAGAGCGAGATAGACCTCAAACAACTGAAGGAATTTGCAACCGCTGAAAGGTCTGTAGATACATCCAGTGGACCTAGTACACGCATTGATAGCCATGTTGATGGGTTAGTAAAAAAGATTGAAAAAAAGGACAAGGAAACTGTGTTGATTGGTGATGATTTTCAAAAGTTGGATTATACCCTATCTGCATGTTGCAATCCTATACCGGGAGATGACGTATTCGGTTTTGTAACAGTGAACGATGGGATAAAAATACACCGCACCAATTGTCCAAATGCCTCTAAATTGATGGCTAATTATGGCTACAGAATTGTGAAAGCTAAATGGACTTCTCAACAAGAACTTGCTTTTCTAACAGGTTTGCGTATTGTTGGAATAGATGATGTAGGTTTAGTTAATAGAATCACCACCGTCATATCGCAGGATTTTAAAATAAACATTCGGTCAATAACCATCAGCAGTAATCAAGGTATTTTTGAAGGATCTATTATGGTTTATGTTAATAATACGGAACATTTGGATAGTTTGATAAAAAAATTAAAACAGATAAAAGGCATAACAGGAATTACAAGATTTGATTCCGAACAATAAATTTGAATCAGGTTATCTTGCAAATAAAATTATTCAATGATTACTGAATACTGACAATAGCAATACACATGCCTAGTTAATTCATTGCATATCCAAACAAATTTATTTAGCTTTGTACATAATTAAGGATTATCATGTCTACAACAGAAACAACAAGTATGGTTAGGAAAATTTTCGAGGCTTACCTCGAGAATAAAAGCCTACGCAAGACCCCAGAGCGCTTTGCCATCTTGGAAGAAATATATTCAAGAAATGATCACTTTGATGTGGAGTCATTGTATATCCACATGAAAAACAAAAAATACAGGGTGAGTAGAGCTACTGTCTATAATACATTAGAGCTGCTAGTATCTTGTGATTTAGTTACGAAGCATCAATTTGGCAAAAACATGGCCCAATTTGAAAAGTCTTATGGCTATAAACAACATGATCATATTATCTGTATTGAATGTGGTAAGGTTGTAGAATTTTGCGATCCCCGTATCCATCAAATTCAAAGCATGATGGGTGAATTACTAAAATTTGACATTAAACATCATTCGCTCAATTTGTATGGTGTTTGCAGCGATTGTAATAATGACTGCCCTTCAAAAGTAAATCAGGAAACTGGCCGAAATAAAGTGGTAGTTCCTGCCTAAAATGTATTATAAAGAAAAGACATATATCTCGGCCTGATGATTTATCATTTTTATAAGATAATGATAACTATCAGGCAATCTAATTTTAAATCTCCATTATTACAGTTTAATTAAACTACATACAACAAATATTATGAAAGTTGACGTGCTTTTGGGCCTGCAATGGGGCGACGAAGGTAAGGGTAAAATTGTGGATGTTTTAACGCCACAATATGATTTGATTGCCCGTTTTCAGGGAGGGCCCAACGCAGGCCATACCTTAGAATTTGATGGTCAGAAATATGTTTTGAATACTATTCCTTCTGGCATTTTTAATAAAAAAACATTAAACCTTATAGGTAACGGTGTTGTTATAGATCCGATCATTCTCAAAAGAGAACTCGACAACCTAAAGAAAAATGGATTTGATCCAGTTGCCGAAGGAAAGCTTGTAATAGCGCGTAGGGCCCATCTTATTTTACCTACACATCAACTACTAGACGCTGCATCTGAAACTAATATGGGAACAGGTAAAATAGGTTCAACCTTAAAAGGAATTGGACCTACCTATATGGATAAAACTGGAAGAAACGGTATCCGTGTAGGAGATACTACTTTACCTGACTTTAAGGAACGTTACCAAAAGCTTGTTGATAAGCATAAAAATATCTTATCACACTATGGAGAAATTCCTGACTACAGTGAACGTGAACAGGCGTTTTTTGAAGCAATTGATTATTTAAAAACAATTCCGCATGTTGATAGCGATCAATTAGTTAATAACTATTTAAAAGAAGGCAAAAGTGTACTTGCCGAAGGTGCCCAAGGAACGCTACTCGATATTGACTTTGGCTCTTACCCCTTTGTTACATCGTCAAACACTACTACTGCTGGCGCTTGTACTGGACTTGGGGTTGCTCCTAAAAATATTGGAGAAGTAATTGGTATTTTCAAGGCATATTGCACCAGAGTTGGAGGTGGCCCTTTCCCGACAGAATTAGAAAACGAAGTCGGTGAGAAATTGAGACAAATTGGTCACGAATTTGGTGCCACTACTGGTCGATCTAGACGTACCGGATGGATTGACCTTCCTGCATTGCGTTATGCTATTCAGCTAAACGGGGTTACCGAGTTGATCATGACAAAGGCTGATGTATTAAGTGGGTTCGAAGAAATAAATGTATGTACACATTACATTTATAATGGAGAAAAAATTGACTATATGCCTTATGATATTATTTCATTAAAACCAGAACCAGTATTTGAGACCGTTAAAGGATGGAATGAAGACATTACAGGCATTACTTCAGAAGAACAAATCCCTTTCGCTCTTAAGGATTATATCGTGTATTTAGAGACGCATTTGGGTGTAAAGATTAAATATTTATCTGTTGGACCCGACAGGACACAAACACTTCTCTTAAAGTAAACAATGGCAACAAGTAGTCACCATGTTGACAATATTAAATTATTTACAAAGCAAGCCCTTCAATGGGCTTCTTTCTTTAATAGCGCTTGCTGTTTTCATAGTCAGGGGTATAAAAAGGATCCTTATAGTAAATTCGATGTATTAATTGCTGCAGGTGTTAAAGAAGAATTAATAAACAATGGAAGCGACACCACTTTCTCAAAGCTTGAAACGTTCTTGGAAGAGCACTCCGATGAGTGGATTCCTGGGTTCCTCTCTTACGATTTAAAAAACGAGGTAGAAGATCTTTCTACTTCAAAGCCAAATCTACAGGGGACTCCTCTCTCCTATTTTTTCATACCAAAACACCTTATATTAATTAAGGGGAACAAAATTGAGATAAAAAGCGAGGCCCCAACACAATTGTTCAAAGAAATTATCTCGACAATATTTATTGATGGCAAATTGGAATTTAATGGCGAGATTAAAACTGAGATGAATAACGAAACATATACAAGTGTTTTCAATAAATTAATAAAACATATTCATCAAGGTGATATTTATGAAATAAATCTTTGCTTAGAATTTTATGCAGAAAAGGCAAAACTTGATCCTTTACAGGCATTCTGGCAACTTAGCATGATCTCTCCCACGCCTTTTTCCTGTTATTTCAAACAAGGGGATCACTTCGTAATTTCTGCCTCACCTGAAAGGTTTTTAGCCAAAAGAGGTGATTTATTAATATCGCAACCTATAAAAGGTACGGCACCCCGTGGAAAAACACCTCTAGAAGACGCTCTTTTAATTCGTGATCTCCAGCTAAATAAAAAGGAGGTCAGTGAAAATATAATGATTGTTGACTTAGTACGTAATGATTTAACCAAAAGTGCAGCACCAGCAACGGTAGAAGTAAAAGAACTTATGGGGGCCTATTCATTTAAGCAAGTGCACCAGCTTATTTCCACTATCAGCTGCCGAGAGCGAGATGGACTAGCGCTAACTCAAACTATAAAAAACACCTTTCCTGCTGGATCAATGACTGGCGCGCCAAAAATCAGCGCCATGAAATTAATCGATAATTATGAATTTACTAGAAGGGGCCTTTATGCAGGATCTATAGGCTATTTTGCAGCAGATGGAGATTACGACTTCAATGTGGTTATTCGATCGCTATGTTACAATGCTAAAAGCAAGAGATTATCTTTTCTCGTTGGAAGTGCTATAACTGCTGAGGCTAATGCTTCTCAAGAATATCAAGAATGCCTATGGAAAGCGCAAGCAGTTTTAGATCTGTTAAAACCTGATTATAAAAATAAAAATGCATAATTGAAGGCATCCAACTATGCATTTTCTATAGAATAGGCTAATATAATTTATTTATAATGCCTCATAGCCTCTGGTATTAGCTTTTGTATATTAGCAATACGTGTTTGATCACTAGGGTGTGTACTTAAAAATTCGGGTGGTTTACTACCCCCAGCTTTAGAAGCCATTCGTTGCCAAAAACCAACAGCTTCTTTTGGGTTGTAACCAGCCATAGCCATAAATGTTAGGCCCATTCTATCAGCTTCGCTTTCCTGATTTCTCGAATACTTCAATAAGGCAACCTGACTACCTATTCCATAAAGCTGATTAATAGCAAGCTGTGTCAATTGCGAATTCTTCGAAGTAGCCATTCCAACACCTGCACCAACTCCTTGTGCTAACATGGTATTAGATGCTCTCTCTGAAGAATGGCGAGCTATAGCGTGGGCTATTTCATGCCCCATAACAGTAGCTAAACCAGCTTCATTCTGTGTAACCGGTAATATCCCTGTGTAAACAGCGACTTTTCCTCCTGGCATACACCATGCATTGACCTGCTGCTCATCAATAAGGTTAAATTCCCAACTAAACTGATATTGATTAGCATATCCATTCTGTTTAAGATAAGCCTCCACAGCTCTGGCAATCTTATTACCTACATTTTGGACCATCTGCGCATTGGCAGTGCCTTTTACTACTTTTGTTTTTGGACTTTTAAGCAAATCCCTATAGGCTAATGTTGCCTGCTGTTGCATTACCTTGTCATCAACCAAACTTAATTGCTTTCTACCTGTCAACGGAACCGTTGAGCAAGATGCGGCAAATAATAGTATAAGTAGCGAACCAATTACTTTAGTTTTATTCCGACTCATAATTATTGTAGAAATTTAGTGATTTAGTTACAGCAATTGCTGTGCCGATATAGATTATGTATTTGATTTTTTAAAGAGATTTATTTTTGATTCTTTGCCTTTTAACAACCTTTCTATATTCTTCTGATGCGTAACCAATATCAACACACAAATACACATGCCATATAAAAGAAGAGATTTATAAGGTGTATGAAAAACAAATACTATGCTGAATGGAAAAGTAAAACCAGCCAGAATAGACCCTAAAGAAACATAACGGGTAAGCATCAATACACTTATAAACATGCCTACACACAATAAAGCCGCTTGTAAATGAACGGCTAATACCATCCCAAATAACGTAGCTACTCCCTTTCCACCTCTAAACCCGGCAAATAGCGGAAATAAATGTCCCATAACCGCGATGACACCTAGGGCAAGTTGATAGTTTATAAACAATACAGAGCTAGTAGGTCCGGTAACAGAAACACCAATAAAATAAGCAAGATTTGTGGCGGTCCAACCTTTTAAAATATCAATGATCATCACAGCAACACCTGCTTTCCCGCCCAAAACCCTGAACGTATTGGTTGCGCCAGCATTTCCACTCCCATATTCTCTAACATCCACACCATAAAAAGATTGACCTAACCATACAGCAGTGGGTATGGATCCAAATAAATAGGCAACCAAAAGTGCAATAATTGCATTAATTGATGTCATTGGGTACAATGATACTAAAAAGAGCAATCTTATTAGTAAAAAATATTAACTTTAATTAACAATCTGAGCTTTCAAACTCATATCTAGGCTTTTAACAGAATGTGTTAATGCCCCCATCGAAATATAATCAACGCCACAATCGGCAAATTGTTTAGCATTTGAAGGAACAATGCCACCAGAGGCTTCTGAAACAAACTTGCCATCTATTAATTTTACGGCCTCAACAAGATCTTTAAAACCAAAATTATCTAATAAAATTCTATCTACGCTGCCATACACTAGAACCTCTTTTAACTCCTTTATATTTCTTACCTCAATTTCGATTTCAATAGGTTTTTGAAGAGATTTTTTATATTCGCCGGCGGCTTCAAGGGCCTGTTTGATACCTCCAGCATAATCAACATGATTATCTTTAATAAGTATCATATCATATAAACCGAATCGATGATTTACCCCCCCGCCTATCCTTACCGCTTCTTTTTCAAGAAATCGTATTCCAGGTGTAGTCTTCCTTGTATCGAGAATCTTGGTCTTTGTATTTTTTAGTATTTGAACTAGGCCATGAGTTGTTGTAGCAATACCGCTCATTCGTTGCATAACATTTAGCACCAATCGTTCTGCCATCAGAATGGCATGTATATCTCCAGTTACCTTTAACGCAACATCGCCAACTTTAACTTCGGCCCCGTCATGTATAAAAACCTCAATAGCTAATAAAGGGTTAACTACATTAAATATTTCTAATGCCACGGCAACTCCCGCTAAAATTCCATCTTCTTTAATTATAAGTTGGGCCTGCCCCTGTTTTCCTGCAGGAATAGTCGCTAGTGATGTATGATCGCCATCGCCCACATCTTCTTGCAATGCTTGGCTTATGAAAGTGCGTAATTGTTGTTTGTTAATGTTACTCATACTTTAATTGGTTTCAAACCTAGTAAAAATTTCGAGATTTATAAATTAACAAGAATAATATATATTTATCTAACTTATTTTCAGGTGGTATTAAATGCTTACTTTATTTTATCAATTCTAATATCTGTGATCAAAAACTTTGAATTGAAATTCTTGAGAGAGAGAGATACTCTAAATTTCTGCGTAGAAGAGAATATTTCCAGAACCGCATAACGGTTATTAGCATTTGTATCCATTCTGTGAATTATCTTAGCCCCTCTGCAATTATTCTTATCGAAAAAATTTCTTAAAAGTATTTCGGTTTGGTTCTTAGAATAAGTGTTATTATCTTCCAGAATAGATAAACTTACCGTACTCGAAAAATAATCAGAAAGTTCTTTACTATTACCAGTAGCAAAATAATGACTAATGTTATCGATAATATCATCTGCTCTAAGAGCAGCCTGAAGATTCAAATGCGTTAATAAAATTAAAAATAAGTATACATTTTTCATTATCCCTTCCAATGGCAACACTATCAAATCAGCTAAAAATTTTCATCATGTATAATATATAGCACAAAATCTAAACATCGCTTTAATGCCACTAAAAGCATGCCATTTTGTCTATATAAATACACATAAAAGGTACATTTTTCAATATTTAAAAAAAAATAAGGATAGGATCATTTTTTGTATTAGGTTTGTCATTAGTAGTAATATAACATTTAAAATACGTTAAAAATGAAGAAAGCAATGCTCATCATTCTTGATGGCTTAGGATACGGTAAGGATGACAATTCTAATGCAGTGAAAGCTGCGAAGACTCCCTTTTTAGATTACATGCTAAACAATTACCCTCATTCAAAATTAGAAGCTTCTGGCGAAGCAGTAGGATTGCCTGCTGGCCAGATGGGTAACTCAGAAGTTGGTCATATGAATCTAGGTGCAGGTCGTATTGTATACCAGGAATTAGGTCGTATACACAAAGCTGTTGCTGATGGGGAGTTAAATCAAAATTCAATTCTTCAGCAAGCTTTTGATTATGCGAAACAAGCACATAAAAATGTACATTTCATTGGCCTAGTTTCCGACGGTGGGGTACATGCGCATACAAAGCACTTACGTGGTTTATGTGAAGCAGCAAAAAATGCAGGATTACAAAATATCTTTGTTCATGCCTTCTTAGATGGTAGAGATACAGACCCTCATTCCGGACTAAATTATATATCAGATTTAGAGACATTTTTATCAAGCAGCACAACAGGAGAACTCGCATCAGCAATTGGACGTTATTATGCTATGGACAGAGATAATCGATGGGAACGCGTGAAAGAAGCGTATGATTTGTTAGTTCATGGCCATGGCAAGGAAGTTAAGAGCATTAAACAAGCAATAGAACAATCGTACGAAGCAGGTGTCACCGACGAATTTATAAAGCCTATTGTAAAAGTTAAAAGCGATGGTACACCAGTAGCTACAATCGAAGAAGGAGATGTTGTGATATGCTTTAATTTCCGTACTGATCGCGGTAGAGAAATAACACTTGCTCTTACGCAAAAGGCGTTTCCTGAATATAACATGAAACCCCTAAATCTTCATTATGTCACCATGACAACTTACGATGAAACGTTTAAAAATGTAGATGTTGTTTTCCAAAAAGACGATGTTACGGAGACTATTGGAGAGATACTTGAAAAAAATGGAAAAACACAAGTACGTATTGCCGAAACTGAAAAATATCCACATGTTACCTTTTTCTTCTCTGGAGGACGTGAAAAAGAATTTGTAGGAGAGTCTAGAATATTAATTCCATCGCCAAAAGTTGCTACTTATGACCTTAAGCCGGAAATGAGTGCTCAAGGTATTGCAGATGCAATTTGTGCCGATATGGAAACAAATCATCCGGATTTTGTATGCTTAAATTTTGCTAACCCTGATATGGTTGGGCATACTGGAGTATTTAGTGCTGTTGTTAAAGCTGTTGAAACGGTAGATGCCTGTACAAAGCAAGTTGTCGAAAAAGGTATACAAGAAGGCTATTCGTTTATTATTATAGCAGATCATGGTAATTCAGAGTTTATGCTAAATGAAGATGGTTCGCCAAACACTGCGCACACTACCAATTTAGTTCCCTGTATTTTGATCGATAAAGACTTTAAGCATATAAAAGATGGTAAACTAGGTGATATTGCACCTACCATCCTTACTTTACTTAATATTTCAATTCCACAAAAAATGACTGGGGAAGTCCTTGTTTCTTAAAACAAACAATTTGAATTGATCATATAGAAAGCTATTGTAAGCGCGCGATATTCACGACTTACAATAGTTTCTTTAGTTTTATGCCATAATGAAAAAAATTTCGGGAATACTTCTAATTCTATCAATATTGGGATCCTGTACTCCTCAACCGGAAAATAAACTTCGGTCGCATAAGATACCATATTTCGATATTGCTGAATATTTTTCAAAGGAAGCTAAACGATTACAAACAAAAAAGCCGCTAATTAAAAAAATGGTTAGTAAAAACAGGGAGTCTGAGGAAAAGAAAACACGAATTGAAAACTGGAAAAGCGAGTTTGAACTTTTTATTTCTTCCGACATTAATAAACCTGATTGGCTAGCTAGCTATACAATAGATTCTTCTGCGCAAAAAATATCATACTTGGCCAAGGAAGCGAAACTACGTACGAAAGCTATTCAAGTTTACAAAAATAAAAATGGTCATATTGAAAAAATATCAATTGAAAATTCAGATAAAAACTGGTTGTATAGTTCCTCAGAAAAATTAGTTTATTATACTGACTCTCTCTATAAAATCGAGAAAACCCAATCAATTCGTTTAATTGGTATCAACAAATACACCGTTGAAGGTTTCATAGAAAAGTAAAGCATCTTGCAAATCCGTATAATTTTACAAGCATTAATAAAAAAACCTGTGGAAAATATTTCCACAGGTTAAATAAAAATCTATCAGCAAGACTATTTTGACAAGTTTGTTTTATAAATCTTTACTTTCTTAATTTCTTTTGCTAAATCTTCTCTTTTGCTATTCGAGTTTAGTACATGTTGTAAATCATCAATGCTTTTCTGATAAGCTTCTTCAGCCGACGACTTATCATAAACCGCAGTTGAATTAGTGCCTTGCAAAATGCCGAGATCCCTGTATGCCATTCCTCTGCTTTGGTAATATGACAAATCATCAGGATTTAAACGAATTGCGTTACTGAAATCATCAATACTTCCTTGTAGCATTTTACCACGCTCGGCCTCACTCAATTTATTATCAGACTGCACTGCAAGTGTGTTGCGAGCTTTACCTCTCCAATAATAAGCAGAAAAATTGTTAGGACTTTGACTTAATAGTTTAGTAAACGATGTAATTGCTTTATTGTAGTTAGCACATCTGATATGAGAATAACCTAACATGTAAGTTACCAAAGTATCAGGACTCTTAACTTTTTCCAGCGCATTAACTGCAGCTTTAAAGTCTCCGTCCATAATAGCTTTATTACCTAAGCGAACGTAAGGGTTACTAGATGACGATTGTGACTGTGCAGAAGCCGCATTGACAGAAAAAACGAAAACTCCCAATAACACCCAGTGTTTAACTTTACCAAAATTCATAAATTGATTGCTTCTAATGTTCATTAATTAAGTTCTTTTTCAAGTATATTAGATTGTACATGAGTTAAAATGTTACCAATCGTGTTTTAAAGATAGCAATCTAGTTGCCATTCCGCCACAAAACTAAACTAAAAATTGTGTATTTTATTGTGTAAGTATCAATATTATTCATTTACAGCACTTTAAAATTCATCCTCGAAATATAAGCTTATCTAAATGCCGTTAATAATGTGACCTGTAAATATGACATTAGTTAAAAAAAAGGCTGCAATTTAGCGTTTGGCATGGGCATTGTAACATTAACTATTCGATTATTAAAATAAGAGTTCCAGGGAATAGTCTGCCAAATTGGCCATTTGTTCCATACACTAAACAAATAACACATAAACATACCCCATGAGTAAGTTTGATCTTTTTGATTTCAACCATGCATTACCAATCATAAATGAGGATACGGAATTTTTTCCACTGTTTACGCAACAAGACGAGGATGATATGACTAGTGAAGAACTGCCGGAAGTATTGTCAATATTACCATTGAGGAATACAGTCTTATTCCCCGGAGTTGTAATTCCTATTACTGTTGGCCGTGATAAGTCAATTAAACTAATTAAAGAGGCTTATAAAGGTGACAGAACCATCGGTGTTGTATCTCAAAAAGATATGTCAATTGAAGATCCGGCATTTAATCAGTTGCACACTGTAGGTACCGTCGCCATGATCATAAAAATGCTTCAAATGCCAGATGGAAATACAACGGTTATTATCCAGGGCAAACAGCGTTTTAGATTAAAAGAAGAAGTTCAATCAGACCCATATATAAAAGCGAGTATTGAGCGTTTTGTAGAACAAAAGATAAAAAAGGAGAAAGAATTCAACGCATTAATATCTTCCATAAAAGAACTTGCCCTGCAAATCATCAATATATCCCCAAATATACCAAGTGAAACAGGCATAGCGATTAAGAATATAGAAAGTCCATCATTTTTAATAAATTTCATTTCATCCAACATGAATGCCGATTTGACATTTAAGCAGGATCTTTTGGAGATGAAAGATATTAAACAAAGAGCTAACAGGGTATTAGAGCAATTAACTGCAGAGCTTCAACTATTAGAGTTAAAGAATCAGATACAGAATAAAGTCCGTGTTGATTTGGACAAGCAACAACGGGATTATTTTTTGAATCAACAACTTAAAACCATACAAGAAGAACTTGGAGGTTCAACGCCCGATCTGGAAATTGAAGAATTAAGAAAAAAATCGTTACAAAAGAAATGGGGCAAAGATATTGCATTCCATTTCAAAAAAGAATTAGATAAATTAAGTAGAATCAATCCTGCTGCTGCAGACTACTCCGTTCAATTAAATTATCTCGAACTTCTCATTGATCTTCCGTGGAATGAATTTAGTAAAGACAACTTTGATTTAAAGCGTGCCGAAAAAGTACTTGATAAAGATCATTATGGCTTGGAGAAAGTTAAAAGAAGAATAATTGAATACCTAGCTGTATTAAAGCTTAAACGAGATATGAAAGCACCTATTCTCTGCTTAGTTGGCCCTCCAGGGGTAGGTAAAACATCATTAGGAAAATCTATTGCAAAAGCATTAAACAGAAAATACGTTCGCATGGCTTTGGGTGGTGTAAGAGATGAAGCAGAAATAAGAGGACACAGAAAAACCTATATTGGAGCTATGCCGGGAAGAGTTGTCCAATCTATAAAAAAAGCGGGAACGTCCAATCCGGTATTTGTTTTGGATGAAATAGATAAAGTAGGAAATGATTTTAGAGGTGATCCTTCTTCTGCCTTATTGGAGGTATTGGATCCAGAACAAAATAGTGCCTTCTACGACCACTATGTAGAAATGGATTATGACTTATCAAATGTCATGTTTATTGCAACAGCTAATTCGCTAAGCACTATCCAACCTGCTTTATTAGATAGAATGGAAATAATTGAAGTGAATGGATACACTATTGAAGAGAAAATAGAGATCGCGAAGAAGCATCTATTACCTAAACAACGAGAACAACATGGATTAAGTGCTAAAGATATTACACTTAAGAGTAATATCATTGAGAAAGTAATTGATGAATACACGCGTGAATCTGGTGTACGTGGCCTTGAGAAAAGAATCGGTGCCCTTGTTAGAGGAGCTGCTACACATATTGTAATGGAGCACCCCATAGGTCCGGCTATTAGCCAGAAAGAAGTTCTTGATATATTAGGTGCTCCAGTTTACGATAAAGACTCTTATGAAACCAATGACGTAGCTGGCGTGGTAACGGGATTGGCTTGGACGCAAGTTGGAGGAGATATATTATTTATCGAATCGAGCTTAAGTCCAGGGAAAGGAAAACTAACGCTTACCGGAAATTTAGGTGAAGTTATGAAAGAATCTGCAGGCATCGCAATGGCGTACCTCAGGGCACACGCGGCAGATTTTAATATAGATTTTGAGCTCTTTGAGAAATGGGATGTTCATATCCATGTGCCAGCCGGCGCAACACCTAAAGATGGGCCATCTGCTGGCATCACCATGTTGACAGCGCTAGCGTCTTCTTTTACACAAAGAAAAGTAAGAGCAAATTTAGCCATGACAGGTGAGATAACACTGCGGGGCAAAGTACTGCCTGTGGGGGGTATCAAAGAAAAAATATTGGCTGCAAAGAGAGCTAATATAAAAGATATTATCCTTTGTAAATCTAATAAGAAGGATATTATGGAAATAAAAGAAGATTATATAAAAGACTTAACCTTCCATTACGTAAATGAAATGAGCGAAGTGATCGATATCGCATTACTTGGTGAGAAGGTAAAAAAACCATTGGATCTTTCGATCAAGAAATAAAAAAATGCCGCGAAATGCGGCATTTTTTTATTGCATACATTTTAAGGCCAGATGCCCATATTTAAATAAGAAGTGGCAATTTTATCAATAGAACTTACAAATGCCGCTGTTCGTAATGTATCGATTTTATTATTGGCATTTTTTATTCGCCTTATTTCATGATATGACCGAATCATTGTATCTTCCAAACCTGAATTAACCAATTCAAGCTCGGTTGCTCCTTTCACAATAACGCCTCTTTGTTCCGAAGTTAAGGTAACTCCAGTGACCGCCTCCACCATATTAACAATATTACGGTTAGCTGTTTCCTCGTAGCGTTTGTCCATACGACCAAACGCAACATGGGATAAATTTTTAAGCCACTCGAAGTAAGATACCGTAACACCTCCGGCATTACAATACATATCTGGAATTATAATCCCGCCCCTCTTCGCAAAAATCTCCTCTGCCTTTGGCGTTGTTGGACCATTAGCTCCCTCTGCTATAATTTTTGCTTTTATTCGGCTAATATTATCTTCTGTTATTTGATTTTCTAAGGCCGCAGGCACCAGAATATCACATTCTTGCTCTAGACCTATTGCAGGAATAGCAAATTCTTGCTTAGCCTTTTTATAACCCAAAATTGTTCCATTATTTCTTCTGTGCTCAAGAATGGCATCTACATCTAAGCCATCTTCATTGTAAAGTGCACCGTCATACTCACAAACGCCAACAATTATAGCACCATATTCTTGTAAAACTTTTGCGGTATTGTAACCAACATTACCTAAACCCTGTATAATGATCCGTTTTCCTGCTACTCCAGGGGTTAATCCTAAAGATTTCATATCTTCGGCTACCTCAACACATTCTCTAACCGCTATTGCCACACCTCTACCTGTTGCTGCTTTACGTCCATCGATTCCACTTAGTGAAAGTGGTTTTCCGGTAACACTGCCTAATGCATCTAATTGACCAGGATTCATTGTCAAATAGGTATCTGCAATCCAGCTCATTTCGCGCTCTCCTGTCCCATAATCGGGTGCAGGAACATCAATTGCAGGACCTATAAAGTTCTTCTTAACTAATTCAACTGTATATCTGCGTGTTATGGTTTCTAATTCCGCTACAGAATAATCACGCGGATTTATGCAGATTCCGCCTTTTGCTCCACCAAAAGGAACATTTACAATCGCACATTTATAGGTCATTAACGCCGCTAAAGCCATCACCTCATCTTCATTGACCATATCGCTATAACGAATACCTCCTTTTGTAGGAGATTTATGATGGGAATGTTCTACACGCCAAGCGTCTATAACTTCCAATTTTCCATTAGCCCTCTGAATTGGGAAACGAAAACGGTAAACACTGTTACAAGCCTTAATTTGATCCAACAAGCCTCTATCATGATTCGTAAATTGCGCTGCATGATCGAAGAATTGACAAACATCATTAAAGAAACTAAACTCTCCCTGTGACTTATTTGTAGCCATAATGTAATTAATTAGATAATTGGTTCTACTGTTTGTATAGCTTTATTTGCTATACCTGACCTACATTCTTTTTTCTTTTTTTTCTAGTCGGCTAATTTTGCGGTCAATCGTAAAGAGATATGCAATAAATCCTAAAAAGATCACGCAAACTACCGCCACCACTACATAAATCTTTCCCGAACTTCTCAATACATCAGCCATTTCAACATCACCCGACGCCTGTGCAAAACTATGAAAAAAGGATGTCAACCCTAGTAAAAACAAAAGAATTAGCTTCTTCATACCTTTTATTACAAATTATTATTTTATTTTAAACAAAATTCTCAAAATCATACATTTCATATACTTATCGTCAGCTTTTAACAAACCTTAACAAAAGTTAAAAAGGTAAAATTTAAGCGGTTAATTCAAAATTCAACGAGTTTTCTTCTTATAAAACATTATATTAAAGTATCCTCATCTCTTTCCAGGAGTCGATAGCGATAACGAAGCGTCATAATCCATATCCCAATCAGCATCCAACCAATAATTGCCGGATAGAATACCGCCCTCATTAGGCCATCCATGTCCAAATTACTGAAGGCAGGATTTCCGCCATTTCCCGGATGTAGAGAATCTGTAAGGCGTGGTAAAATAAATAAAAGTACTACCATGACAGGAAAGGCAAAAATATTATAAATGGCTGATATTTTCGCGCGCTTCTGCTCCTCATCTAAAGCATTTCTTAATACGAGGTAAGCTAAATACATAAGCGTAGCAATAGCACTTCCGTTAAGCTTGGGGTCATTCGGCCAAGGTTCTCCCCAAGTGACATTTGCCCATAACATCCCTGTAATGAGTCCAAATGCACAAAAAATAATTCCTACATTTACGCTTTCTACTGCTAAAAGATCATGTCTCATATTGCCGGACGACAGGTATTTTATACTGTAAACTACTGATACTAAATACAGTAAAATCATTGCAAACCACATCGGAATATGAAAATAGGTGTTTCGGATAGTTTCATGGAGTATTGGTAGTTCAGGTACGGGCAATAAAAAACCGGCTATTACCGAATATAATACAATAAAAGCTCCTAAAATTTTCCACCAATAAGACTTCATTATGCTATGCTATTTGATTGTTCTTAATCCCGCCAAATGTAAGGAAATAACAATAAAGAAACAGTAATTACAATCAAGTTTATTGCTAAAAGGACTGTTATTTCATTGTAACTAATGCTTCTATCTAGTCCATCCATCGCATTCTTTGACAACTTAATCAGTACAATTAGTAAAGGTATGATCACAGGAAAACTGAGAATCGCCATCAGCGTGCCATTGTTTCCGGCTTTAGCGCTGATACCAGAAACCATTGTAAGCACCGTAGCAAAACTTAAATTGCCCAGCATTACCGTAATAAAATATAAAGTTGGATCTCCTAGTTTATTTTTGAAGATAGTGCTATATACAAAAAATGCCACTGCAGAAAGCAATAGCATCAATAATACATTGTAAATAATTTTAGATAGTATCACTGCTTTGGCACTTACTAACGAATAGTAATACAATTGTCTACCTCTACTTTCCTGAACAAAACTTTTTGTAATAGCATTAATCGCAGCAAAAAGCATAATGATCCAAAAGAGCGCATTCCAGATGATGGGATGAACTGACTTAAAAGCTTGATAACAAACAAATACAGTGGAAATCACATACAGCAAAATGCCATTTAGCGCATACTTAGAACGCCATTCTAAGGTAATTTCTTTTTGTACTAATAGTGATACCTGCTTTAGTAAGTTCATTTTGACAAAGGTACAAAATAGATAAGTTTTTATAAGCCGTTTATAAAACTATATGTAAACTTAAACACTTATCTCTTTATAGCCTTTTAACTATACTTCATCTATCTTTCCTTTCGCTCCCTTGGCAGCACCTTCTGCATATTTTAAGCCTTTCTTAGTAAGTTTTTTTGCCTCTTCTTTATATTGTTTCGCTTTATCCATAGCTTCATGACTAGCATCGTCAGCCAAATTCATTACCCTATGATATTCTTCTTTAGCACGGTTTGCAAGATGCGAAGCTTTTTGTAATCCATCCTCTGCCTGTGCCTTTAATGTTTTGCTAAGGCCATTAACACCATCTACTGCTTTATTTAGTGTTTTCCGACCTTCTTTTGTTCCAAGTAGATAATATGCAGCTGCACCTATTGCTAAACCTGCTAATGCAAAAGCAACAAACTTTGTTGTTTTGCTGTCTGTGTTGTTTATTTTCTTTTCTTCTTTTGTGTTCATATTTCGATAACAACCAGATAAAAAAAAAGTTTGTTTTGACTAAAGGGCATCTATCGTTTTTATTGGGATGTCTTGTTTTACCTCTGATGTAGAAAGTGCTTTTTCTTTTTTATAATTATACCCATCCGCCCCTAAATTCCACAACATCGGGCTTAGAAATAAAATAGCTGCGCGATATCCCTGTAGTGTAGCTCCTAAATTACCCGTATCCTTTGAATTTTTTGCTTCATTCTCTATTTCAAAGGGACCTTTAAATCCTTTTTCCCTTAATTTATCAACAAAAGCACGCCAGTCCATATGATCTGTTCCCCCAAAACCTGGTAGCATTGCCTCGTAGTGGTGTCTATCCCAATCATTAGCTGGTTGACTAACTGTGGCTTTCTTCGCTAGCGATTCTTCCACTTTTTGCATAGGGTACATTCCTCCCCACTCTACTCGACCTTTTGTTTTCAAATTTCTTGTTGTTTTTACATGGATTCTGTGAATACGATTAATGTCACTATTTTCTATAACTTCCACGGGGTCAGTATTTTGCCAAATATCATGAGATGGATCATAAATTTCACCATGCGCAGTACTAGGTATTAACGCATACATAAGCTTTCTTGCTGCCAAAACGGCAGATAAATTATTAAATGTAGAAGTATATGAAGCAGATCGCCAACCTTCCATAGGACAATTCTCATATAAAACAGTTACACCTAAGCTCTCTGCATAACGGATAATAGGATCAAATACTTTCTTATATTCATCCAAATTCTTCTGAAAACCATTCTCGGTTGATCCAAGTTCGTGGTTATAACCGACAAATGTTCCCACTTTAACGTTATTTGCATCCCCTCCTAATAAGTGTGCAATACGTATTAATTTTAATAGATGATTTTGATTTTTAAGGCGCTGTTCAGGATCTCCACCTATCATATTTTCAAAGGCACCTAATGAAAGTTGAAGTTCTGCCTCATTAAATTGTTCGATCAACTTTTTCGCATCGTCAAGAGAAAAGTTATCGTATGGTAGATGTGTCGCAGTATGGTCTTGCCTCGTTCCATCTTTCCGAAACACACAAAGATCTATGCCCTGCGCGCCAACCGTTTTCGCTTTATCTATTAATGCAGGCAGCGCCAGCTTATCAAAAGCTGAACTCATCATCCAAATGGGATTATTTAAGTTATTCATTATTTTTAGTTTTTAAGATTACTAGATATAAGTACAAGATATTTGAAGATCAATAGGAAAATTCGTCTATTCAATTTTCATCAAGCGTTGCCTTTCATCCAATAGACAACATTTTGTATGTCAACGCCTATTAAGTCTACTTTTTTACTAAAAATACCATAAACGGTAGATCCTGACCCGCTCATTGAGGCGTAAAGAGCCCCACTATCATATAAAGCTGACTTTATGCCCCTAATTTCAGGATAGCGGTTGAAAACACCTGTTTCAAAATCGTTAAAAATATGGTCTTTCCACATCTCTACAGGTAATTTAATCTTTTCTTGAAGACTTTTGGTACCAGCCGATGGTCGAATACTACCATAAGCTTCTCCAGTTGACACGTGAACAGGAGGCTTTATCAGCACTAAATGGTAAGCAGCCAAATCAACTTTGACAGGAGAAAATACGTCACCAATGCCTGAAGCAAAAACAGGTTTATTCTTAATGAAGAAACTACAATCTGCACCGAGAGCGCGAGCATAAGTCTCCATTGTTTCATCGTCTAAATTTAGTTCAAAAAATTGCGATAGAAGCTTAATAAGAAAAGCAGCGTCTGCAGATCCCCCTCCCAAACCAGCACCTATTGGAATTTGTTTATGAAGATAGATATGAACTGGTGGTAAATCATAATCTTTAGCCAATGCTTTATAAGCACGAATGCAGAGATTATCCTGATTATCATTAGGTATACCTATACCGGACACTTCCAGTTTCAACGTCTCTGAAGAAACCACTTCTAATATATCATAGATTTTAACTGGGTAAAAAACGGTTTCTAGATTATGATAGCCATCAGGTCTTCTATTTAATATTTGTAACCCTATGTTTATTTTGGCATTGGCAAAAGTAATCATGCCACAGAATTAACAATAAATTTAATGTTATGCAAATCTGTGTAATAACTAATTCACTCGATCACCTCTTTTAAGGGTAATGTATCCCTTAAAATTTTGCCAACTGCCGTTTTCCATTTTTATTCTCAACACATAATAATAGGTAGCTTCATTAAGGTTTTGCCCATTCCAGTCGTTACGATAATTCTTCTCTCGGTACAATTCAGCGCCCCACCTATTAAAAATAAAAAGTTCATTTTCAGGAAAAAGCTCTAATGCAACAATCTCGAAAAAATCATTTATACCATCTCCATTAGGTGTAAATATATTAGGAATACGCAATGCTACAACATCGGTAACTGTTGACGCTGTGTTGTTGCTTAAATTTGGATCAACGAGTGCTGTCTCAACCTCTGCATAGTTTTCTGCTTTTCCCTTTTCAACAGCATTGGTTCTTATCCTTAGCTCTTCACTTCTTCCAGCTGGTAAATCTCCAGGCAGCCAAGTCACCGTATGACTAGATGGTAAATAAGATGCTGTTCCAGCATAAGGCCCCAAGATTTCTTTAAATTCAAGTGAGCTAGGTAAAATATCACGCACAGTTATTCCACTTGCAACATTTTCGCTATTATTTACAATAACTAATTGATAATCGATGGAAGAACCTAAAAGAACCATGGATTTAGAGGCCGATTTTGTAATTTTCATATCAACCTTTTTTTCTATCTCATTTGGATCGATAATAATTTCCACTGGATCTGAAATATCCGATTCACAATCACCATTTAAGGCCATGACAGTGTAAATACCGGCTTCCCCCGCAACAATTTTCTCATTATGACTTCCATTAATTGGCTCCCCATTTTTAAACCAAAGAAAGCTTAATGCCCCTTCTGCGTGCGCATGGAGCGTTACCGACCCACCTTGCACAATGTGCTTAGTAGGTCGGTTTTGCCCCGAGCTGTTAAAGGCAAGGCCGATTAAAAAACAGAATATGAGAAGTACCCTTATCATTTATAACATTTTACAGCGCTTCGCCTGTTACACCAGAGATTGTAATAGTAGGTTTAGCGGGCTTAGCAGTAACGGTAATGGCTTTATCAACAATAGCAGAACAATATCTTAAACCGTCTACCAAATAACCCGCTTTAAGGCGATAGGTGGTTTCGGTCCCTGGAGTCACGGTTTCTGAGGGTTTATATGTTATGGAGGTTGCCCCGCTAATAGCCGTTTCAACTCCAGCATTCACAGTATACCACTGATAAGCAAAGGAGGTATAGGCATCTGTTGAAGTGGTGCTACCAGTGAATTCCTGACTTGATACATCTTCAATACAATAACTTGTTGGCGCTGTAAAATCTACCGCTAAGGCAGCAAATTTGTACACAGGCACTTCTTGCATTTCAGATTCGCAGGCGCCAGCATCTGTCCCCTTACTTATAATGTAATAATAGCCAGAGTTAAGATCTGCCGCCGAAATAATATTGCCATTTAGCACAATACCATCCGTTGGGGTATCGGTCGATGTTGTGCTGTACCGTACTATCCAGTCGGTACCAACAGGTGGTGTTCCCAAATCAAGCGTTGAGCCATCGCAAAATAACTTCACATCGGGAGTTGTTGGCGTTACCTGAGCATAAGCACTTAGGCTGCATACCGCCATCAGCATTAAACTTGTGTAGAGACTTTTCATTGTAGTTTTCATAACATATTGTTTTTAGTGTAAATAGTGTTTGATTAATATTGAGAATTCGTTGTAATGTTTAAATTAGGTGTGCTAGGTTTTGCGTGAACAATGACAGAAAAAGGCACCATAGCACTTTCACAGCCAGTTGTTACGTTTTTAACTCGTAAAGTCCCTGTATAGGTTCCAGCGGTCGCATTAACTGGAATGCTTAACGTGATATTATCTAGCGGTAATATTGCATCAGTCACATTGTTGAAACCTGTGGAAGAACCATTCCAGATGATACTATATTGTGATGGATCATTCGTAGTATTTGTATAGGGTAATAAAGTGCTTGCTTCGCCGCTACATATATCCAATGAATTGGATAATGTAATTGTAGGTAAAGGATTCGCTATCACTGCTATTTTTACCCGTTCGGATTCAGCCGGACATCCGCTGCTCCATGCCGCTGCAACGTAAAAAAAAGCAGTATCTCCAACTGAAGCAGTAATTGGAGGAGTTGTATATTGATTACCTTCTAATAAAAGAGAACCATCATTGACTTGATTATACCAGCGTAATATGCTTTCAGAGCTTGTAGGAGTAGCCGTTAGCAATGCCGTGCTTCCGTAACATACTACTTCAGCTAAAGGATAAACCTTTGGTACATTTGGTTTTGCTGGGGTTCGTTGAATTTCATGAATTCTAAAATCGCTTAACAAACTTACTCCTGTAGCCATGCCTACTTCTATTCTATCAAAGGCAGCATTTCCAGGAACATAAGACACGGTATATCGTTGCCCCGAACGTAGGAGTCCTAGCAAATCTAAAGAGAGTAAACTACCTATGGTTCCTGAGTTGACCAACGTATTCCCATTATATAAGTTTATATTAACATTGTTAAATAAACTCAATTGTAGCAAAGACGGCGGAAGTGAAAATGTAACTGTTGCAGCGTCACCTGCATTGGAAACGTTAGAAAAATACGCAGTCTGGCTAATAGTGTACCCTATACCTAATATGCCTCCATTTAGAGAAGAATATGTATTTAAATTATTATCGACAGCATTTAGCGGATTAGTTACTCCCCCACCCAGTGAAATGCCCGTTCCTCCGGAAGACGTACCTAATACCTCTGCACATGCTCTATTTGTTGGTTCATAGAATGCATAATAGATATCGGCAGTACTGGTTCCAAGCAATGCCGGAGGTGATAACGTGATCCTAACAGCATTAAAGCTGCTACTGCCTGTAACTGCCAAATAGGTTATTCCATCTACCGAGGTAAAAAAAACTGACTGCGATGCTACCAAAGTCCCAACGGTATTAGCATTACTTCCAGCGTAAGTCTGTGCCGTTATACCTCCTCCCAGCAAAGAACTCGCCACATTTATTTTTACAAAAACGGTAGAATTTGCCAAAAAAGTTCTAGTGGAAAAAGTTAACTGCTGCCATGAACCACCAGATACTACTAATGCAGTACTAGCAGTTAATCTTGTGTAATCTGAAAGATTATTTATAGCTACAGAATAGGTTGGATTAGTGACACTTGCACCTGTCCCGGTAGTTCCACTTTGCTGTGTATCTGCATAAACCCGCTGCCCATACCCCTCCTCCTTCACTCCAAATAGGAAAAGCAAGCATAAAGCAATAGCTCTAAAAATAGATATAATACGAACGGTTAAGTACATGTATGCTATAGGCGATTAAGTTTAAATCCAGTAAAAAATGAGGTCAAATAAGTTTAGATACGGAATACAGATCTTTGTCTCTAGTATGTGGCAAATGACGGGAAAAGACTTATTATTCGTATCGTTCAGTTTGTGCAGGATTTGTAGAAAAGTAGACTTGTTAAGTAGTTTAACAATTGGACAGTTAAAGAATTTTCCTGCTAGCGCGACTCAACGATTCCACTATTCAAGTGCTCCACTTTCAACAAAAAATCCCTATCTTTACCTCCCATAACATTTATTAAAAAACTATGCAGCAATACCTTGATTTGATGCGTCATGTATATGAGAACGGTGTAGAAAAACATGATCGTACGGGAACCGGAACGAAAAGCGTATTTGGTCATCAGATGCGTTTTAATTTACAGGATGGTTTTCCATTAGTCACAACGAAAAAACTGCATCTACGATCTATTATTCATGAACTTATTTGGTTTTTAAAAGGTGAAACAAATATATCCTATCTCAAAGAGAATAACGTAAGAATTTGGGACGAATGGGCAGACGAAAACGGCAACTTAGGGCCTGTTTATGGTTCGCAATGGAGATCATGGCCAGCTCCTGATGGCGGGCATATTGATCAGATTACACAAGTAATTCATCAACTAAAAAACAACCCTGATTCTCGCAGAATTATTGTATCTGCATGGAATGTTGCAGAAATCAATAAAATGGCTTTACCTCCCTGCCATGCATTCTTTCAGTTTTATGTCGCTCCACCAAACGCACAAAAGGGGCAAACAAAACCACAGTTATCTTGTCAGCTCTACCAACGGAGTGCAGATATATTTTTGGGCGTACCTTTTAATATAGCATCATATGCTTTATTAACCATGATGGTGGCGCAAGTTTGCGACATGCAGGCGGCAGATTTTATTCATACACTTGGTGATGCACATTTATATAGCAATCACTTAGAACAAACAGCGCTCCAATTAACTAGACAGCCGAAAACATTACCAACCTTGAAGATCAATCCGGAGGTAACAGATATCTTCGATTTTAAATTTGAGGATTTTACATTGCAAAATTATGACCCACATCCCCATATTAAGGCGGAAGTAGCGGTTTAACCATCATAAACCATGACAATATCCATTATAGTAGCGGCGGCTAAAGACAATGCGATAGGAAAAGACAATCAACTCTTATGGCATATGCCTGCAGATCTTAAATACTTTAGGAAAACCACCTCAGGACATACTGTTATCATGGGAAGAAAGACATTTGAATCGGTGGGCAAAGCACTCCCAAAACGTCGGAATATTGTAATAACCCATCAGGCGAATTATGAAGCAGAAAATATAGAAGTGGTTTCTTCATTAGCAGAAGCATTTGCTTTATGTAAAGAGGATGAGGGCGAGATATTTATAGTAGGAGGAGCACAGATTTACGAACAATCCATGCCTCAAACCGATAAAATATACCTCACAAGGATTAATCAGGAATTTGATGGGGCTGACACCTATTTTCCAGAGATTAAAGATGAAGAATGGCAGCTAGAAGATGTAGCGCATCACGAGAGTGACAACGATAACCCCTACGATTATAGTTTCTATGTGTACTCGAAAATCGTTAAATAAAGTTCAATTTTATTAAGGTATAAACCTAAAGATAAGTCGATAAAATGAGTAGTCCTAATGTTTGTTCCACGTAGGACTTGGTGTATTACCGATCAGCGTTTGACAATTATATCTTACTATCCAGGTCTTACTACTCATTCTTTATATCCAAGATGCTCTCTCATAAACAATTTTCTTACAATAAAGCTCTTGTTTATTTAAAATTTTCATAGCTTTGCCGTTCTTAATAAAAATGAAGATAACAATTATTACTATCAATAACAACACTAAACAAAGATGCAAGGTAAAGGCCTAATTAACTTTTTCGTAATACTGATATCGATTGCGTGCCTGTATTCACTTTCATTTACTTTTGTAACCCGTAAGGTAGAAAGCGACGCAGTTGCTTATGCAAAAGGTGACCCCGCTAAAGAACGGGCTTATCTAGATTCTATGGCCACTGTAGACGTATATAATCTAGGATTTGCCAAATTCTCCTATCAATACTGCAAAGAACGCGAATTAGCGTTGGGTCTAGATTTGAAGGGCGGGATGAATGTAACGATGGAAATCTCGTTAAAAGAATTAATCAGCAATCTAGCTGACAATACAAAAGACGAAAATTTCAATAAAGCGTTGGATAACGCTGAAGCGCGTGGTAAAGATAGCCAGAAAGATTTTGTTAGCCTATTTGGAGAAGAGTTTAAGAAACTTAACCCGAATGGAAAACTTGCCACTTTTTTTGCTAATAAGGATAATGCTGTAAATAATATTAATTCTAACTCCAGTGATGCAGATATTTTAAACTTTTTGCAAAAAGAATCTGGAAGTGCTATTGATCGCTCATTTAATATTTTACGCACACGTATCGATAAGTTTGGTGTAACTTCTCCAAACATTCAGAGGCAGCAAGGCACCAACCGCATATTAATAGAACTTCCAGGCGTAAGTGATGAGCAGCGTGTGAGAAAACTGCTGCAAGGATCTGCTAAATTGGAGTTCTGGGAAACCTACGATAATACGGAGATTTTCCCATTATTGGAAAACATTAACCGCACGTTAGCGTCAACATTAAAGAAGAACGACGCAAAATCTGACACTGCAACAAGTGACAGTACATCTAAAGATTCTACTCAAGCAGGTCGTTTGGCTTCTCTTGGTGGCACTGCTAATAAAGCTAAAACGGATTCCTTAAAAGGAGACAGTAGCTCATTAGCACTTCAGCAAGCTAAAAATCAGAATCCATTATTTGCCGTATTAAGTCCTAATGTGGGTCAAGGAGCTCAAGGTCAGCAAGTATTGGGCCAAGGTCCAGTTGTAGGATATGTTCTTCAAAAAGATACTGCTTTAATTAACTCCTATTTTAGCAGCGCTGAAATTAAATCAATTATACCTGGCAATGTAAAGCTTCTTTGGAGTGTAAAACCTGTTTCAAAAGAAACCAAAATGTTTCAGCTATTTGCAGTGAAACCTACAGGTCTGGACGCTGGACCCGTTTTAACAGGTAATGTTATTTCCGATGCAAGAGCTGATGTTGATCAACGCACCAACAATCCTCAAGTAGAGATGGTGATGAACAGTGAAGGCGCGAGAGAGTGGAGAAAAATAAGCGCTGCCGCCGCCGCTGCTAATCCAAAAAAGGCTATTGCCATTGTACTTGATAACACCGTTTATTCAGCTCCCACTGTGCAAGATGAGATTGCTAATGGTATCTCTTCTATAACCGGTAATTTCACATTTGAAGACACACAAGATTTAGCAAATGTGCTAAAAGCCGGACGTTTGCCAGCACCTGCAAAAATTGTAGAGGAAGCGATTGTTGGACCTACTCTTGGTCAAGCAGCGATAGATGCCGGTATCAATTCGTCCGTTATCGGTCTAGTAGTGGTACTTGTATTCATGATTTTCTATTATAACCGCGCAGGTTTGGTAGCTAATATCGCTGTAGTATTTAACGTATTTTTCATTATGGGTATACTTGCGTCACTAGGAGCCGTACTTACGCTTCCCGGAATTGCGGGTATCGTATTAACGATGGGTACTGCGGTCGATGCCAATGTACTTATTTACGAACGTATCCGTGAAGAATTAGCGATGGGCAAAGGGATTAGGCAGGCTATTTCTGATGGCTATAAACATGCTCTACCTTCCATTTTAGACTCGCAGATTACAACCTTCCTAGTAGGTATTATTTTATATCTATTTGGTACCGGCCCTATCTTAGGTTTTGCAACCACCTTGATGATTGGTATTATAACATCCTTATTCACAGCCATATTTATCACACGCATCATTTTCGAATGGATGATTAAAAAGGACATGAAGATTACGGTATCTTATCCTTGGAGTGATCATACCATGAAAAATGCAAATTTTGGTTTTTTCACAAATCGCAAGAAATTCTACGGATTATCCGTTGCTTTAATGCTTATAAGTGTAATATCTATATTCACCAAAGGATTTAGCTTGGGTGTTGATTTTTCAGGTGGGCGCACTTACACTGTCAAATATGAAAAAGCGGTAAATTTAGAAGATGTAAGAGAAAATCTAAATGGAGCTTTCGGTATTACAAGTGAGGTTAAAACATTTGGAACGGAAAATCAACTTCGTATAACAACTCCTTTCCTAATTGACCAAACGGACGATGCTGCGGATAAACAAGTACTAGATAAGTTAAACGAAGGCTTATCAAAAATTCAAGGCAATTCTTATCAGATTGTAAGCTCTCAAAAGGTTGGCCCTACCATCGCTAACGATATAAAAATATCAGCTATTTATTCTGTTATTTTTTCAATAATAGTGATAGCACTTTATATACTGATTCGTTTCCGTAAATGGCAATATAGTATTGCAGCGGCCATATCCATTGCTCATGATGCAATCATATTGTTGGGTATCTTTTCCCTATTTGATGGAATATTGCCGTTTTCCCTAGATATGGATCAGCACTTTATTGCTGCCATACTGACAGTTTTGGCTTATTCAATAAACGATACAGTAGTGGTATTTGATCGTATACGTGAATACTTAGGTATACATCGTGCTAAAGACGAAACAATATCGCATGTTGTTAATACTGCAATTAACCGAACACTTAGCCGTACGATAATCACCTCTTTAACAATAATCTTCGTGATGGCTGTTCTCTTTATATTTGGTGGTGAAGTTATTCGTGGTTTTTCGTTTGCAATATTAATAGGTATTATCTTGGGAACTTATTCTTCCATATTCCTTGCCGCTCCTATTTTTGCGGACCTACAAGGTGATGAGCCTGAAAAAGCAAAAGAGCTTGATGTCAACACAAGTAAACTAAAACCTGCGAAGGCGTAAATCTTAGCTTTATAAGTTGAGCCCATAAAAAAAGCGTCCGGATGAATATCCGGACGCTTTTTTTATGGGAATCATTTCATCCCCCCTATTCGTTCTTAAGAACAAGTAATGAGTTTGCTAAATTTTTACAGCCTCATCAGCTTTACATTTAAATGACTGCGGGAAACTCGCTAAATTTAATTATCATACTTATATTTGTTATACTAAATATTGTTATGCAAAAGGAACCCTATAATATGTATTCATTTCTACTTGACCGAACAGCTCGGCGAGTAAAACAATATGCACAAGCTACTTTTTCTAGTAAAGGTTTCGATATCACCTTAGATCAGTGGATGGTTTTAAAGAATCTTTATGAATTCAAAGATCTCTCTCAAAAGGATCTTGCTGAACGATGTGGTAAAGATCAGCCAACGCTTACAAGAATAGTAGATCTCCTCGCTAAAAAAGGATTAGCGGAAAGACAGATTCATCCAAGCGATAGACGTAGCTTTACTGTTCATCTCACCGAAAAAGGAGTAGAAAAGGTTGAGGGATTATCTCCTGAAATAAAAGAAATACGTACCAAAGCATGGGAAAATCTTAATGAAAATGATTTTAAGCATTTAGAAAGAATACTTAATAGCATTTACAAAAATTTAGAATTTTAACAGATTGTATTTAACTGAATCATCATGATCAAAACAGATATATGTATAATTGGTGCCGGCCCCGTAGGGCTTTTTGCCGTATTTGAAGCGGGTTTACTCAAAATGCGATGCCATTTAATCGATGCCTTGCCGCAAGTAGGTGGTCAACTTTCGGAAATATACCCACATAAGCCTATCTATGATATTCCAGGTTATCCTTCCATCAAAGCGCAGGAATTAATTGATAGACAAATGGAACAGATCGTACCTTTCCATCCTACATTCACTTTAGGTGAACGCGTTGAGGTGTTGGAAAAACAATCAGACGGTTCCTATATTCTCAAAAGTAATGAAGGAACAATTATCCACACAAGTGTTGTTGTAATCGCCGGTGGGTTGGGTTCTTTCGAGCCGCGTAAACCTGAAGTTTTAGGCTTAACCGACTTTGAAGGAAAAGGTGTAAGTTACATGATAAAAAATCCGGAGCTCTATAGAGATAGAAAGGTTGTTATTGCTGGCGGTGGAGATTCTGCTTTGGATTGGACAATCTTTCTCAGCGAAATAGCCGATCATATAACGCTCGTACATCGTAGTGACAACTTTCGAGGAGCACCAGATTCGGCGGAGAAAGTCTTTGAACTGGCAAATGAGGGTAAAATAGACCTCCTGCTCTCTCACAATATTTCCAGCGTACATGGAACGGGCCATCTTACACACGTCAATTTAACCAGTAAACATAAAGTCGATTATACTATAGAAACTGACGCATTGATTCCTCTTTTCGGGCTGAGCCCAAAGTTAGGACCTATTGCTGAATGGGGTTTAGCGATCGATAAATCTGCCGTTGAGGTGAATACAATGGATTATTCAACGAGCATTGAGCGTATTTATGCTATTGGAGATATTAACACTTATCCAGGCAAATTAAAACTAATCTTATGCGGGTATCACGAAGCAGCATTAATGGCGCAAAGTGCTTTTAGACATGTGTACCCAGAACAGAAACTAAGTTTTAAATACACCACGGTTAATGGTATAAATTCATTTTAAGTAAATTTTATAAAAAAACATTACCGGGACAATTAACATCGAATACCTTAATAGTTGAATAAAATGACAAATCATGATTCATATAAGAGTAGAAGATAGGGATGGAAGTGTTCAAACAGTTGAAATTCCTGAAGATATAAATTTAAGCTTGATGGAAGTATTAAAAGCTTCCGAATATAACATACTTGCCACTTGTGGAGGAATGGCGCTGTGCGCAACCTGTCATGTTGAAATATTGTCTAATGGCGGCAATTTACATGAACCTTCTGACGAAGAATTAGATATGCTAGATACATTACCTGATGCCGATACAAACAGCAGGCTTGCCTGTCAAATTAGACTGGATGAAAATCTTGATGGGCTTCATGTAAAAATCAAGGGTTCGTTACAAAGCTAGTCTGCCTTAATATTGGCAATAAATCTCTTATCTTAGTAGCGCCAAAGAACGATTAAATAAACACTGCAATACCAAAATGATAAGAATTACTGAATGCCCCAGGGATGCTATGCAAGGTATGGAACAATTTATTCCAACGTCAATTAAAGTGGAATATCTAAATCTCTTGCTGAAAGTAGGTTTTGATCGTTTGGACTTTGGTAGTTTTGTTTCACCTAAGGCCATACCACAATTAAGAGATACCGCAGCGATCATACCCCAGTTAGACTTATCGGCTACGAATACACAACTTTTAGCTATCGTTGCCAATACGCGAGGAGCTTTAGAAGCGTGTCAATTTCCTGAAATAACATTTTTAGGCTTTCCATTCTCTGTTTCTGAGACGTTTCAACAACGAAATACGAATGCCAGCATAGAAACATCGCTTAATAGAATAGGAGAAATTATTACATTATGTAACAAATATAAAAAGGAACCTTTGGTTTATCTATCAATGGCTTTTGGCAATCCGTATGGTGATGCATGGAGTCCCCAGCTTGTATCTCATCATGCAAAAAAGCTGGCGAATATGGGAATAAAACACCTTATGCTTGCGGATACAACGGGGGTCTCAACATCACACAACATTACTCAGCTGTATGTAGAATTAAATAAAGACCTTACTGATATAGATTTAGGTGTACATTTACATAGTCAAGCATATGCCGTTGAGGAAAAAATTAAAGCCGCGATTGAAAGTGGATGCAAACGTTTCGACACCGCTATTGGAGGGTACGGTGGTTGTCCAATGGCAGAAGATAAACTAACTGGTAATATGGCTACCGAATCGCTCTTGGAGTACCTAGATGCATTTACTTTACCTTACGCTATCGATAAAGAAAAATTCAACAAGGCCAAAATTTTCTGGAACCAACATATTGGGGTTATCAGTTAGGCTTTAGATCGCCAAAAACAAAAAAAGGAGGTCCTAGAACCTCCTTTTACTAATAGAATACGATAAATTAAAATTTATTTAACTGCATCAATTACTGCTTTGAAAGCATCAGGGTTATTTAAAGCTAAATCAGCTAATACCTTACGATTTAAACCGATATTCTTAGTGTTTAACTTCCCTATCAACTGTGAATACGAAATTCCATGTTGACGAGCGCCCGCATTGATACGTTGAATCCATAATGCTCTAAACTCTCTTTTCTTAGTTTTACGGTCACGGTAAGCATATTGCAAACCTTTTTCAACCGTATTTTTAGCAATGGTATAAACCTTGCTACGTGATCCGTAATAGCCTTTGGCCAATTTAAGGATCTTTTTTCTTCTTCTTCTAGAAGCTACTGCGTTAACCGAACGTGGCATATTTATTTAAATTAGTTTGGTAAAAGGTGCTACGTATTCTGAAATCAGTCAGCAGGCTTACAACCCAATACCCGGTTAATAAAATGTGTTAATTAAAATGTTATTTACCGATAGCAAGCATACGTTTTACATTTCCCATATCAGCGTCAGACACTAAACCTGTTTGCGTTAAATTACGCTTACGTTTAGTACTCATTTTCGTCAAGATATGGCTCTTGTATGCGTGTTTTCTCTTGATCTTACCGGTTCCAGTAAGGCTAAAACGTTTCTTAGCACTGGAATTGGTTTTAACTTTTGGCATAATCTTATCTATTTTTATCTTTCTATTAGTTGTACTTGAAACTCTTTTACAGTATTAAATCTGTACGAGTATTTATTTTTTTGGATTTTTAGGCGCCACGGTTATAAACATCCGTTTACCTTCCAGTTTAGGTAATAGCTCTACTTTTCCAATTTCTTCTAAAGCTTGAGCAAATTTCAATAATAGGATCTCTCCTCTATCTTTATAAACAATAGCTCTACCTTTAAAATGAACATACGCCCGCACCTTTTCGCCTGACTCTAAAAACTTTATGGCATGTTTAAGTTTAAAATCAAAGTCATGCTCATTGGTATTCGGGCCAAAACGAATTTCTTTGATTACCGTTTGCTTAGCATTTGCCTTAATTTCTTTTAGTTTTTTCTTTTGCTCGTAAACAAACTTACTGTAATCAACAACCTTACATACTGGGGGAACTGCATTCGGAGAGATTTCAACCAAATCAAGCTCTAACTCGTCAGCTATTGCCAATGCCTGCCTAATTGGGTAAACCCCTTGTTCTACATTTTCACCAACTAAACGTACTTCCGTAGCCTTAATATGCTGATTAATACGATGATCGGGTTCTTTCTTCTTAAAAGGAGGGCGTGGCCCTCTCATTCCTGGTTTTCCTAATGCCAAATTATTTCCTTAATTAAACTGTTATTTCTTCTGTTAATTGTTTACTGAAAGTTTCAATAGTCATATTTCCTAAATCGCCTTCGCCGTGTTTTCGAACAGAAACCGTGCCATTTTCGACCTCTTTTTCACCCACAATGAGCATATAAGGTATTTTTTTCACCTCAGCATCGCGAATCTTTCTGCCTACTTTTTCGTCTCGCAAATCAATCAACCCGCGAATATCGGTATTATTTAACGATTCTAAAAGTTTTTTCGCATATTCTTCATATTTTTCGGAAACTGGTAAAATGATAAATTGCTCAGGAGTAAGCCACAGCGGAAATTCCCCGGCACAATGTTCTATCAATACCGCTACAAAGCGTTCTAGAGATCCAAAAGGTGCTCTGTGAATCATTACAGGCCGATGCTTTTGATTATCGCTTCCGGTATATTCCAGCTCAAAGCGCTCAGGTAAATTATAATCTACCTGAATCGTACCAAGTTGCCATTTACGACCAAGTGCATCTTTTACCATAAAGTCTAATTTAGGTCCATAAAAAGCAGCTTCGCCTAACTCAACAACAGTATTAAGACCCTTTTCTTCAGCAGCCTCAATAATGGCAGCTTCTGCCAACAACCAATTTTGTTCACTGCCAAGATATTTTGTTTTATTCTCGGGATCACGCAATGAAATTTGGGCGGTATAGTCATTAAATCCTAAAGCTTTGAAAACATAAAGCACGAGATCTATTACTTTTTTGAATTCGTCTTTTACCTGGTCGGGGCGGCAGAATAAATGCGCATCATCTTGAGTAAAACCCCTTACACGTGTTAAGCCATGTAACTCACCACTTTGTTCATAACGATAAACGGTGCCGAATTCAGCAAAGCGAACAGGCAAATCTTTATATGAGCGCGGTTTGCATCTGTAAATTTCACAATGATGAGGGCAGTTCATTGGCTTTAATAAAAACTCCTCCCCTTCTTGTGGTGTATGTATGGGCTGAAACGAGTCTGCACCATATTTTTCATAGTGTCCGGAAGTAACATAAAGATTCTTATGCCCAATGTGAGGCGTCACTACAGGTTCATATCCAGCTTTTATTTGCGCCCGTTGTAAAAAGTCGATTAATTTCTGACGCAACGCAGCACCTTTAGGCAGCCATAATGGCAGTCCCATTCCCACCCTTTCAGAAAAGGTAAATAATTCGAGCTCTTTACCCAATTTACGATGGTCGCGCTTTTTAGCTTCTTCGATCATTTTTAAATAATCTGCAAGCTCACCCGCTTTAGGAAAAGTAACACCATAAATTCTTGTTAGCTGTTTCCGACTCTCATCTCCTCTCCAATAAGCACCCGCAACATTGGTAAGTTTAATGGCTTTTATAAAGCCAGTATTAGGAATATGAGGTCCTCTACATAAATCCGTAAAATTACCTTGCGAATAAAAAGTGATAGAACCGTCCTCTAAATCCTTGATTAAATCTAGTTTATATTCATCTCCTTTTTCAGTGAAGTAAGCAGTAGCATCTGCTTTTGAGACCTCCTTTCGCTCGTAGGAGGATTTGGATCTAGCAAGTTCCAACATTTTGTCCTCGATCATTTTGAAGTCGTCTGAAGAGAAGGCACGATCACCAAAATCGACATCATAGTAGAAGCCGGTTTCTATTGCCGGACCAATACCAAATTTTGTTCCCGGGTACAAAGCCTCCAAAGCCTCTGCCATTAAGTGAGCTGATGAATGCCAAAAGGTTGCTTTACCAGCTGTGTCATTCCACGTTAATAAACGGACCTTAGCATCGTTTTCTATTGGTCTGGTAGCATCCCAAACCTGTCCATCTACTTCGGCTGCTAAAACATTGCGTGCTAGTCCTTCTGATATTGATTGTGCGATTTGCAAAGAATTGGTTCCCTTTTCGTATGCACGAATAGAACCATCTGGAAGTGTAATGTTAATCATCTACAACTATGATTTTTAAGTTTTAAATAAAATTTCTACTAATCACCTACCCTGTGATTTTTTTTGAAGCACAAAGATAACAAGATTTATATATTTCGACACCGATTTTTTTTCTGAAATAATTCTTTATTTTCATCCTTTTTTCGAAAATTATGCCGTTTTCGAACCCAGATGAGGGAATAAAAAAGATTTCGATGGATAGGCACCCGCAAGCAGGTGTTAGGAGAGAAAAGAAAGGTTTAGATGAACATCATAACCTGTTCAACAATCAATTAAATTATATTGTGGAACAAAGTTATGATGCCGAATATTAAGATTTAGATATACCGATTAATCAGGTTCTCCAAGTATTCTTGTTGTCCGCTAATTGTTTTAGGCTCGCCTAAGTCTATAGCTAAGTCCCTTAAATCAGTTAATGAAAGTCTTCCTTCCTCAAATGTTTTCCCACTTCCTTGATCGAAGGATTGATATCTTTCTTTTCTTATCTTTTTATAATCCGAAAGCTGCAAAATATTATCAGCTATCAGCAATGCCCTAGCAAATGTATCTGCCCCACCAATATGAGCATAAAAAAGATCTGCCGGATCAGTAGAGTTGCGACGGATCTTCGCGTCAAAGTTAATTCCGCCGCCGCCAAAGCCACCAGCCTCTAAAATTATAAGCATAGCTTCACTCAGTTCATTAATATTATTAGGAAATTGATCTGTATCCCATCCATTTTGATAGTCACCCCTGTTAGCATCTATCGAACCAAGCAAACCAGCATCAACGGCTACTTGAAGTTCGTGCTGGAAAGTATGCCCCGCCAATGTAGCGTGATTTACTTCAAGATTTAGCTTGAAATCGTTCAGCAAATCGTGCTGCCTTAAAAATCCGATTACAGTGGCAGCATCATAATCATATTGATGTTTAGTGGGTTCACATGGTTTAGGTTCAATAAAAAAGGTACCCTTAAAGCCTTGTGCACGTGCATAGTCTTTCGCCATATGTAACATCTTAGCTAAATGTTCCTGCTCTCTTTTCATGTTAGTATTCAAGAGCGTCATATACCCCTCTCTTCCCCCCCAGAACACATAATTTTCACCGCCAAGTGCAATAGTAGCATCTAAAGCTGCTTTTATTTGAGCCCCTGCGTGTGCAACAACACTAAAATCCGGGTTTGTTGCTGCTCCATTCATATAACGTTTATGACTAAAAAGATTCGCCGTACCCCATAATAGTTTTACGCCACTCGTTTTTTGTTTATCTAAAGCATAATCAACTAATGTTTGCAGGCGCTTCTCATTTTCGGCGACATCGTCTCCATAATCTACTACGTCAACGTCATGAAAACAGTAATAAGGAAGATCGATCTTTGTGAAAAATTCAAAAGCCGCGTCCATTTTGTCCTTTGCCCTTCTAATCACATCCTTGTTTTCATCCCAAGGAAAAAACAAGGTCTGACCACCAAAAGGATCGCTACCTGTTCCGTTAAAAGAATGCCAATAAGCAACTGCAAAACGCAAGTGCTCCTTCATGGTTTTACCTGCGACCACGCGGTTCGCGTCATACCAACGATAAGCCAACGGATTATCTGTTTCTAATCCTTCGTAATTAATCTTTCCAATACCTTTGAAGTATTCTTTTTCACCAATAGTTATAGACATAATTTATAATTTTTATTAATCAATTTATAAGCTCTACTTATTTAATGTATTTATTCAGCAAGTTTCTCCAATCGTAATATACCTCTTCATATGTATTCTCTTTGTTTGGTTCAATAATCTTCAATGGTTTGGTATTCGAAAATGCTTCTTGAGGAGATCTGAAAACGCCAGCACCTATTCCAGCTCCTAACGCAGCACCTACACTTCCGTCATTATCATATAATTCAACAGGTACTCCAGTGATGTTTACAAAAATATCAGCGAATAATTCACTTTGGAAAAGGTTGGCTTTCCCTGCTCTAATTACCTTTGGATTCACACCGTTTTCGCGCATAATATCCAAACCATAGCGAAATGCGAATGCAATACCTTCCTGGCATGCTCTAAAAATATGTTTAGATTGATGCTTATTTAAATCAATATTAGATATTAATGCACCTAAGCTTTTATTTTCTAGCATTCTTTCCGCTCCATTTCCAAATGGTAAAATACGTAGACCGTTACTACCTATCGGAGCCGCTAGGGCCCTTTCATTCATCGCTGTGTAATCTAACCCGACACCGAAATGATCTTTTAGCCATCTGTTCAATATCCCCGTGCCATTTATACAAAGTAAAACACCCACCAGAGGCCGCTCTTTGCTGTAATTTACATGAGCGAAGGTATTAATCCGCGATTTCTTATCATATATCAATTGTTCACTTACTCCATAAATAACACCTGAAGTACCGGCAGTTGCGGCAACTTCACCCGGCTCCAGTACATTTAACGATAGTGCATTATTTGGCTGGTCACCTGCTTTGTAGCTCACTGGGATTCCTGCTCGCAACTTCAATTCATCAGCTATAGATTTTGTTAGACAACCATGCTCAGAAAATAACGGTACGATAGATGGAAATAAATCTATTTCAAAACCAAAATAATCAATAACCGTTTCAGACAATTCATTTGCTTTAAAATCCCATAATATTCCTTCAGACAAGGCAGAAATACTCGTCGTAACCGTGCCAGTTAATTTCAGAGCAATAAAATCACCAGGAAGCATTACTTTATGTATCTGCTTATAAATAGCTGGTTCATTATTCTTTATCCAATACAGTTTAGATGCTGTAAAATTCCCAGGTGAATTTAAATGGCTTTTTAGAATAGCTTCCTCACCCAATGAATTAAAAGCCTTAACTCCTATATCTACAGCCCTACTATCACACCAAATGATCGCATCTCTCAATACGTTCAATGATTTGTCAACCATGACTAAACCATGCATTTGATAAGCGATCCCAATAGCGTCAATATCATTAGGGTTATACAATCCACTTTTATTAAGTTTTCCTATCGCTATCTTTGTATGTTCCCACCACATGTCTGGAGACTGCTCAGCCCATCCAGGATGCGGCGAGCTAATCGGTGTCTCTTCTTTTTCTGGATGCTGGCATGAAATAATACATCTTTGCGTGGCAGCATCCACTACCGACACTTTTATTGACGAGGTTCCGATATCAATTCCTAACAGCAGCATATTTTTCTTTGTTTAAATTAGTTAGTGCTAACGTTGGCATAAAAATATAACTTAAGCACGAATATTCCAACTGCAATCTCTATTTTTGATAAATTTATTTTGGATGCCAACAAAATTTATACAGAACTTTAAGAATATCTTGATTGCTGTTGAAAAGCAGTTGTCAAACAACGATTATATTAAAAATTTTCCGGGCATTTCCTTCTATAAATAGTATAACTGAACATAATACACCAAATAGTAAAATAATATTAGCCAACGAATGTTGTAATGAATCATTAATTGCTAAATCATATGAAGTTATAATTAACCTGCGGTGACAGGTTATTAATGAAAAAAAAACATTTATTTCCATGAAGAAAGTAACCATTTTAGATATAGCTAAAGAATTAGATATTACGTTTTCCACGGTTGCAAGGGCGCTTAACGACCATCCTGCAATAAGCAAAAACACAAAAGAACTTGTAAAAGCGGCTGCAGAAAGACTAGGTTACCGTAAAAATAAGATTGCCTCTTCGCTCCGCTCAGGTAAAAGCAACATTATCGGTGTTCTGGTACCCTCCCTTGATGTCAGTTTCTTTAGCTCCGTTGTACACGGTATTGAATCGATAATGAATCAAAATGGTTATTCTGTATTATTATATCAATCGCAGGAATCGTATAAAAAAGAAGATAAGGGTATTGAAACTTTGCTCAATTCTAGAGTTGACGGGGTAATTGCATCAATAGCCATCAATAGAGAAGATAGTGGTACATATGAGGATATAATTAATAGAAATATTCCGCTGGCTTTTTTTGACCGATCGTTAGACGACCTCAACGCTCCTTCAGTAACAATAGACGATTATAAGGGCGGTTATATGGCTACCGAGCATTTAATAAAAGCTGGATACAAAAACATTGTTCATATCACGGAAACAAGAAATTTGGCAATCTTTAAGGAAAGAATGAGGGGGTATAAAGACGCCCTAAAGGCATACGGCCTTCCTTTAAACGAAGATTTGATTCTTAAAGGAAATCTATCATTGGACTTTGGAAAGGAATGTGTAAAAAATCTAACATCAAGAAAAATCCCTTTTGATGCTATATTCACTTTAGAAGATTTTACAGCGATGGGTGTTATACAACAATTAAAGGTACAGCATATCAATATCCCCCATGAAGTAGGTATCATCGGGTTTGCTAATGAAGCTTTTGGAAGTTTAGTTAGTCCTACTCTCTCGACTATCGATCAGCAAACCAACCGTATGGGAGAAGAAATAGCGCTGCAATTTCTTAAAATGTTAAAGGCGGGAGATTTTTACAAATCTGCCCCTCTTAGGATTAAACTTGATCCTATATTAATAATTAGAGAAAGTTCTCAAGGGCCAACATGGGAAAACATTTAATGTAACTCTAATGTATACTTAAACAGTTCCTAATCTAAAGGAGCACATCTTTGCGGCATTATATTAATAGAATAATGACTGCCGTAAAACAACTTTCGTTTCTTCTTACACTTATTATCATCTTAATTTATCATTTAAGTTTAGGCACTGAACTCACTGATACTTTAAGTATTAATGAAAAGGATGCAGAGAAAATTTTCCTAAAAAACAATATCACCCTACTGGCAGAACAACTCCAAATTAATCAAGCGGACGCAATGATTTTACAGGCTAGGGCCTGGCCGAATCCTAATTTATCAATTGACGAAATAAACTTTAACAGAAATGGAACATCAGAAAAAATTCCTCCGCTGATTGGAAATTTTGGGAGAAATCAGCAGTTTACCGTGCAATTAGAACAGCTGATCCACACTGCTAACAAACGAAAAAAGAACATTCGTTTAGAAACCAGTAATAAAGTATTAGCCGAAAATTCTTTCACGGATATATTACTAGCCTTAAAAGCTGAATTTAGGTCTGAATTGGCAGAGTTGACTTATCAACAGCATTTAAAAGGAGATTTGTCTTTTCAACATGATGTGATTATTAAACTTCTAAAGGCGCAATCGTCGCAATTCCAACTTGGAAATACATCACGTGCCGAGTTTTTACGTATAAAAGCTTTGCAAATTTCAATTAATTCAGAGCTAAATGATATAGATGCTCAAATAAATGAAAAACAGGTTAAGTTAAAAACGCTGATGGCCGTTTCCCCGTCCACCTACATAGTAATACAAGAAAGTTCCGATAGTACAGAAATAAAACGACTGCAATCGTTGTCGGTTCAGAAACTGTTAGAAGATGCTGAAAATAACAATACACAGATCAAACTAGCCCATAATTTAAAAGATGTCAGTACTAGTAAGCTAGCTATAGAGCAAGCAAAAAGAACTCCAGACATAACGTTCAGTTTAAACTACGATCGTGCAGGATCAACTATGTTTAATTTCTTTGGTGCCGGTATTTCCATGGACATTCCACTATTTGATCGGAACAAAGGCAATATTAAAAATGCAATATATGAAATACAAAAAGATGATCTTAAACTTCGGGAAAAGAGATTACATATTAACAATCAAATAGTTGAACAATTTCAAAATTTACAGCAGGCCCTTGGTCTCTACAATCAAATTGATAAAGATTACTTGATCGAATTGAAGCAGATACAGACAGCAGTAGCAGATAATTTTATCAAAAAAAACCTAAGTCTTCTAGCATTTCTTGATCTTTTTAACTCCTTCAAGGAAAGCAAACAACTTTACTATCAAGCGATTAAAGACATCAAGATTAAGCAAAACGAATTGAATTATTTAACGGGAATGGAATTATGAAAATAATCAATACAGCAAAAATTATCCTCATTTGTGTGATCGCTGCATCTTGTAAGTCAAACCAAACAACTGATTCCTCAGTGAAACATGAAAAACTATGTCTAGATGCTGAGTTAAAAAAGATTATCGATACAACGACCGTAGCAAAAGCGGAAGGTAATGAGACGCTTAAACTTACAGGAAACGTTAGTTATGACGAGAACAAAGTTTATCGTTTTGTACCATTGTTAAGTGGGGTGATACGTCATGTGCATTTCACCCTTGGGGATTTCGTTAAGAAGGGACAAATCTTGCTTGAAATTCGCAGTGCAGATTTAAACGACATGAGCGCCAACCTTCGAGAAGCCAAGATTAAACTAAAGGTGGCACAACGTCAATTAACTGCAACGCAAAATTTATATGCAGATGGTGTGGCATCAGACAAGGAAGTGTTAGAAGCTCAATCGGATGTTGGCAATGTCGAATCTGAAATCAAGAAAATCGGAGAAAGCCTGGCGATGTATGGTGGTAACATTGAAAGTGGCGTACTAACAGTAAAGGCTCAAAGTTCCGGGTTTATTGTAGAGAAAAATGTTGTAGATGGGCAACAAATTGAAAGTGGTAACGATCCGTTGTTTGTTATTGGCGATTTAAGCAAGGTTTGGGTAATGGCTAATGTTTATGCAGGTAATATCAGCGAAGTTAAGAACGGACTAACTGTGGATATTGAAACAACAGCATATCCTGATAAAATTTTCAAGGGCGTTATTACCCGGATCTCCAATGTGGTAGATGTAAATGAAAAGGTACTCAAAGCCATTATCGCCCTCGATAACCCCGATCAACTATTAAAGCCAGAGATGATGACAACCATCAATGTGCATTTATCACAAAAATCAACCATGGTTTCTATCCCCCAACACGCAGTGGTCTTTGACAACGAAACATACCATCTCATCAAAATTAATAGTGATTGTGATTTACAAATAATAGATTTTGTCCCTGATTACGAAAACAACAATTGCTATTTTACTTCCTCACCTGAGATAAAACCTGGAGATAATATCATTCAAAAGAACAGCCTTCTAGTATACAACAAGTTAATTGGCAAATAAATCGCAAGAGCACCTATAGCCTATTTATAAATCACAGGTTAGTAGACAAAGCATACAGAAATCCAAAAAATGGTAAAATTAGTAGAAAAAATTGTAGGTTTTGCTTTAAAAAACCACGTTATTGTGTTCTTTTTTGTTGCACTACTTGTTATTGCTGGAGTATATGCTTACAAACAAACACCAATAGAAGCTTTCCCAGATGTAACCAATACTAGGGCTCGTGTCATTACCCAATGGCCTGGACGCAGCGCCGAAGAAATTGAAAAATTTGTTACCTTACCTATTAGTAAAGCGATGAATACGATTCCAGGTAAGACAGATGTCAAATCAATTTCATTATTTGGCTTATCTGTCATTACTGTAAATTTTAAAGATAATATTGAAGATTTCTATGCACAGCAGTATGCCGCTAACCGCATGCATTCTGTAAATCTACCCGAAGGTGCAGAGGCCGAAATAGAGCCCCCCTACGGTGCAACCAGCGAAATATTCAGATATGTTATTCAATCAGAGAAACCTGTACCTATCCGTGAGCTCACTTCCCTTCAAGATTGGATAATTGAAAGAGATTTATTATCGGTAGATGGGGTAGCGGATGTAGTAAGTTTTGGGGGCGAGGAAAAAATATTCGAAATCCAAGTTAACCCCTCAGAACTGAGCAACTACAATCTCACAGCATTAGATGTTTATGAAGCGGTCGAAAAAAGCAACATTAATGTAGGTGGAGACGTAATCCAAAGAGGCGAACAAGCCTATGTAGTGAGAGGTGTTGGTTTATTAGATAAAACAAGTGATATAGCAAATATCTTAATAAAGAATGTAAGCGGTGTACCTGTACTGGTAAAGAATGTAGCTAATGTAACCATCAGCAGCAAACCGCGGTTAGGGCAGGCAGGGTTGAATGATAACGATGACTTGATTGAAGGTATCGTAGTAATGTTAAGAGGAGAGAACCCTTCTGCCGTTATAGAAAGATTAAAAGAACGAATAACACATCTAAACGACCGCATTTTACCGAAAGGTATTACGATTCAACCTTTCTTAGATCGCACAGAACTTGTTGATAAAACAATACATACCGTAAGCCACAATTTAATAGAAGGTATACTTTTGGTATCCTTTATCATCTTTATTTTTCTATTTAATTGGCGAACAACAGTTATTGTGGCTTCAGTTATTCCTTTAGCTTTTCTATTTGCCATCCTAATGTTGCGCATCCAAGGATTATCAGCAAATTTAATATCCATCGGTGCAATTGATTTTGGCCTTCTTCTGGAGGGAACAATGGTAATTGTAGAACATGTATTTGTAAGTCTAGACCTAAAAGCCCGACAGTTGGGGATGGAGCGATTCAATAAGTTAAGCAAGGGAGGAATTATTCGATTGAATGCAAAAGGTGTTGCAAAATCTATTCTCTTTGCACAGATAATACTTATTGTTGCTTTGATGCCTATTTTCACTTTTCAGAAGGTAGAAGGAAAAATGTTCTCACCACTGGCATTTACCTTAGGATATGCCTTATTAGGTTCGCTCCTACTTAGTTTGACTTACGTTCCGGCAATGTGCAAAGTACTGCTAAATAAAAACATTGTTGATAGGCACAATCCTATTACAGCATTCGTACGAAAAATCATGTTCGGACTTTATCAGTTCTCACATAAACATCTGAAAACCACGTTAATTGGATTTATTGTACTCTTATTAATAAGTATTTTTGGTTTTGCTAACATTGGAACTGAATTTATACCTAAACTAAACGAAGGGGCAATCTATATACGAGCTACTCTTCCTAATAGCGTGAATTTGGAGCAGTCCGTCAAACTCACACAAGAAATGAAGAAAAAGCTAAGAGATTTTGAAGAAGTAAAATTTGTGCTCACCCAAACTGGTAGGCCTAATGACGGGACAGATCCTACCGGCTTTTTTAATATTGAATTTCATGTACAGTTAAAAGACGAAAGTGAATGGCGTTCACATATATCTAAGGAAAAATTATTAGATGAAATAGAACAAACCTTGGGAGTTTACCCAGGTATTGATTTTGGTTTCAGCCAACCTATTATGGACAATGTAGAAGAATACGTTGCAGGAGTTAAAAGTTCATTGGTGGCGAAAGTTTACGGTAACGACCTCTATAAACTAGAACAAATTGCCGATAGTATTGCGAATGCTATCAAGCCAGTTAAAGGAATAGAAGATCTAAAAGTTTTTCGTAATATCGGGGTACCTGAATTGCGTATACGACTTAGCGAGGCCCGAATGGCTAGATATGGAGTGACGATGAGTGATGCTCAGGCGGTAGTGGAGATGGCTATCGGAGGTAAAGCTGCATCAACATTTTACGAGGGAGAAAAGATGTTTGATATTAGAATTAGATATGACAAACCCTATAGAGATACCGAAGAAGAAATACGAAATATACTTGTTCCATCCATCGAACGAGCGAAAGTACCTCTTTATGAGATAGCTGATATTGGCTATCATTCGGGTCCAGCATTTATTTATAGAGAAGGGAATACTCGTTATATAGCTGTCGGCTTTTCGGTAAGGGGACGTGATTTAGGAGGGACCATTAAAGAGGCACAAGAAAATGTAAGAAAAAAGGTTAAGCTTCCACCCTCCTATAGTTTAGAGTGGGCAGGAGATTTTGAAAATCAACAAAGAGCGATAGGTCGGTTGGCCATAATTGTACCTATCTCCCTTCTTTTAATCGCATTTTTGTTATTTCTTAATTTTGGCAATATTAAAGACACCCTGATATCATTGATAACTATCCCATTCGCTTTTATAGGTGGATTCATTTCGTTATGGGCAACCGGAACTATTTTTGGGATTTCAGCTGGAATAGGGTTTATTATACTTTTTGGTGTGGGTACAATTGATGGAATTATTCTAATATCCGTCATGAAAAACAACCTAATAAAAGGGGAAAAATTAGATACGGCTGTCTCGCAAGGTGTTTACGACCGTATTCGACCTGTATTTATGATTGCCATTATGGGTTCTTTTGGGTTATTACCAGCAGCGCTTTCGCAAGGAATGGGTGCTGAAATTCAAAAGCCATTAGCAATCATGATTGTCGGAGGTCTACTTATATGCATGGTATTAAGTCTCGTTGTTTTACCTCAGATATTTTATTTAGCCTATAAGAAAAAGTAACCAAAAAGAGAACAGGGAAAACCATACTTATAATAGCGTTCCTTTAAGAATAAGCGTCGCCACAGTGAAATAAATCACAAGGCCGGTAACATCCACTAACGTAGCAACAAAGGGAGCAGATGAAGTGGCAGGGTCAGCCCCTAGCCTTCTCAGCAAAAAAGGAAGCATAGCTCCCACAAGTGATCCCCACAAAATAACGCCTACAAGTGAGCAGCCAACCACCAGGCTCAATAAAAACCATGTATCGCCATATTCTCCGAAAAGATGGTAGCCAAATATTCTTAGTAATCCAAGCGTTCCTAAGATAATCCCTAAAATAAGTCCAGAAGCGAGTTCTCTTCTAAATACACGAAACCAGTCGGCCAGGGTGACTTCACCCATAGCCATTGCCTGTATAATCAACGCTGAAGCTTGGGAGCCCGTATTTCCGCCACTGGAAGTAATTAAAGGCACAAAGGTCATTAATACTACAGCAGCCTGTAGCTGCATTTCATAGCCTTCAATAACAGTTGCTGTAAAAAATTGACCAATGAATAATACCATTAGCCATGGAGCTCTTTTTTTTACTAGTTGCCAAACGGATACATCCAAATAAGGTTCATCGAGCGCTTCCGATCCCCCCATACGTTGAATATCTTCCGTATATTCCTCATTCGCTATCCACAATACATCATCAACCGTTACAATCCCCAGCATTATACCCTGTTTATCTGTTACAGGTAAAGCAACCCGATTATTCATTCTAAAAATATTGATAGCTTCTTCTTGCGGGTCGAAAGCATTCAACGCTATCAATCTATTATCCATCAAATCGGCAATTTTTGTTTCCGGCACAGATAATATAATTTCTCTTATACGAATATCATCTAAGAGAACCCCACTATTATCAATTACATAAATTACATCAATTGTTTCTGAGTTTTTACCGTATTTGCGTATATGATCTAGGGCTTGGCCAACAGTATAGTCTTGTTTTACGGCAACATAGTCAGGAGTCATTAAACGCCCCACACTGTCCTCCGGATAGCCTAATAAAGTGAGTGCTTCTTTTCGCTCCTCTTGAGGCATGAGAATAATCATTTTCTTAACCACATCTCCATGCAACTCACTAAAGAATGCCGTCCTATCATCCGGCGGTAATTCGTTAATAAGTTCAGTAATTTTTGGTCCCGAAAGTTTTTTGATTATACGTTCTTGTGTTGGGAAATCTAGAATTCGAAATACGTTTACTGCTCTATTAATACTTAGAGTTTCTATAAAGGTAGCTCCATACTCGGGTAGCTCATCTATTAAGTCTTCAACCTCTGATATATTCAGGTTATCCAAATATTCTTGAATCTGTTCTTTATCTCCCTCCGCTATCAGTAACTCTATTTGTTCTACTAGAGTGTCTAAGTTGTTCTCCATATAAACTCCCTTTAGATAAAATCTTTACATATAAATATATTTGCTGCAAAAGTCGACTTTTTTATTGAATAATATTAAAGTATTTGTTTTTTTTATCAGCCGTTATTAATATATACATTGGTTTTCAAAAAAAGATTTTCATAAGTATTAAACAGCTAACCTTTAGCTATTTAATTTCGGCCAGTAGGCATTCATCCTAATTTCATAAATATCAGTTTCCCTCGATTTTTGTCTCATTTTGGTAATATTTTTGTATCATACATATATCTATTATTCATTTTTCGTTATTTTAGCATCGCAGAGGGTTATATATATTTATAATTTTAAAGAGTTTTTGCATGCACGTTGGTTTAAGAAGAAAAATATTTAGTATTTTATTTTCCTCCATCTTTGTCTTGAAGATGGTGATCTCCGCTGCCCCTATATATGCAGATCTATATGACAGTAAACAGGTAATTGCCGTAATTTTACAATTAGAAATAGAAAACCACTCGGCGAAAACTAATTGTTGTGACTTACCCAGTGAGAATTTCTCAAAAGAAATTGCCACAGTAATTGATTGGAATATATTTCTTACACCCATTAGGTATTTATCAATTAAATCTTACATCGCTGATGATGATATAAGTGTTAAATCTTTTTATCCATCTGTTCCTACGCCCCCTCCAAATTGCTAAAAAGTAATTTTCAAAATAATTTTTCCTACTAAATATAACACCGTATAGCGTATTGGTTATACGAGGTAAATAAGAAACTGGTATACTCCCACAATCAGGATCTTGCTATCGTATAACCAATATTATATTTCGTGTCGTATTGGAAACTAATATTATTTGCTTAAAATAATTATCATTTATCTAACACATTAAAAAAATTTATGCTAGGTACACGTTTTTCAGCATTTTTCAAAGTTGCCAGAAGAGACTTAAAGTACAATTTACCGGCCAGCGTAGTTGTGTTTCTCGTTGCCTTACCCCTTTGTTTAGGGATTGCAATGGCCTCTGGAGCTCCCCTATTTGCAGGAGTACTTACAGGTATCATAGGAGGTTTAGTTGTTGCTTCCATTAGCGGTTCACAATTAAGCGTAAGCGGTCCTGCTGCCGGGTTAACAGTTATTGTTTTTGGCGCCATACAATCACTGGGCTCTTACCATGTTTTTTTATTAGCCGTGGTATTGGCGGGTGTCATACAGTTAGTGCTAGGCATCATCAAAGCAGGAACTATTGGCAATTATTTTCCTACTGCTGTCATTGAAGGCATGCTAGCTGCTATTGGTATAACTATTATACTTAAACAATTGCCACATGCATTGGGATATGATGCCGATTTTTTTGGCGATGAAAGTTTCAAACAATTGGATGGTGAGAATACACTATTAGCGATTAAAGCCGCATTTGGGGCGGTTCACTTAGGTGCTTTTCTGGTAACGGCGATCTCTCTGTTAATATTGATTTATTGGCCGAAGATTAAAAAGTTGAATGCAGTGCCTGCCCCCTTAATTGTTGTCATTTTCGCTGTATTGATTAATATTGCTTTTAAAGGCAGTAAACTCGAAATTAATCCGAAACATCTAGTTGAAATCCCTGTCGTTAACTCATTCGGTGAGTTTTTAGGTCTATTTAAGTTCCCCGACTTTACAGCGATCGGGAACTACGACGTTTGGATCGTTGCATTTACAATTGCCATTGTTGCCAGTTTGGAAACTCTTCTCTGTATAGAGGCCATTGATAAACTGGATCCTTATAAACGGGTTTCTCCAACGAATAGGGAGCTCGTCGCTCAAGGTATTGGTAATATGAGTAGCGGTATGTTAGGTGGACTCCCCTTGACTTCCGTTATTGTACGATCTTCTGCCAATGCCAATGCGGGAGGAAAGACGAAACAGAGTTCCATGTTACATGGGGTCTGGTTACTCTTGGCACTGCTCATCATCCCTTCTATTATCAATATGATACCGCTCGCTTGTTTAGCGGCAATACTGTTGGTTACTGGGTATAAATTGGCCAAAATTCCTTTATTTACCCGCATGTACAAGAGAGGTCTGGATCAATTCATTCCTTTCGTTGTTACTATACTGGCAGTAGTATTTACAGATCTATTAAAGGGCGTAGGTATTGGCATGGTAGTAGCTATATTTTATATTCTGCGAAATAATATGCGTAATCCTTTCGGCTATGATCTGGAAGAATCTAATGGACATAAAAAAATAAAAGTATATTTATCCGAAGAGGTTTCCTTTTTAAACAAAGCTGCTATTCAACAATCGCTATACAACTTACCAAAAGATGTAACACATATTATTGTAGACGGCACGAATAGTCGCTTTATAGATAAAGATGTTGTTCAGGTGATAAAAGACTTTGAGCAGAATGCCATCAGTTCAGGAAAACGTGTTGAGTTGATCGATGTGTACGACAAACGAGAGGTGCCTAACATTCATCATCTATTCAAGAAGGTGCAACCAACAACAAGAAAAAAAAAGAATAAACCAATAAAACAGATTTAAATATGTCGAACAAAGCATTTAAAAATCCAATTTTAGAAGAAACCTTTAATAAAATTAAAGCAGGAAACGACGCATGGGTAAGTGAAGTAGCGAATGATACAACGGGCTTATTCAAAGAATTAGCTAAAAGCCAAAGCCCGGAAATTCTTTGGATTGGATGCGCTGACAGCCGTGTTCCAGCGAATCAAATTACGCATACACGACCAGGAGATGTGTTTGTTCATCGCAACATTGCAAATATGTGCATACATTCGGATATGAACATGTTGAGTGTGCTGGATTACGCTGTAAACGTACTTAAGGTAAAACATGTTATTGTTGCCGGACATTACGGTTGCGGCGGTGTAGCAGCTGCACTCAGTCAAAAGCAATTTGGCCTAATTGACAACTGGCTTTGTCATATCAAAGACGTATATCGTTTACATAAGGGCGAAATTGACGCCATAACAGACGCAACTGCGAAAGTTAATCGCTTAGTAGAATTGAATGTAGCCGAACAAGTATTTAACCTTTGTACATCAACCATCATTCAAAATGCTTGGAAAGAAAGAGATGATATAGCAGTGCATGGTATGGTTATTGAGCTTGAGACAGGCAAGTTAATTGACCTTGATTTAACCTTTACAGAAAGTGCTCAATTGGATGATGTCTTTGCTTATAAATAAGGGGTAATTCTCAGATTCGCACAAAAAATAAGGCCGGTAGAAATAATTTTCTATCGGCCTTTTCAATGGATAAGGGTTAGATCACTTAAAGTAAGTAAAACATTTTTCGATCAACATTTTTTGCGTCATCCTTTTGGTCGTCCATTCTATCGTCGAGCCACATTTGCATCAAATCACGTTCTATCTTAGCGGAGATAGTAGACATCGGGGTATCCGTTGGTTTATTTTCAAAGGGATCTTGAAGATGCACTGCCATCTTTTCGACCAAAAGAAACAACGTGCCTATAGCAATCACCAAAGGGATGGAGATATACCCAAATAAACCAAAAAGGCTAAATGGTAATACAGTAATAAATAAGTAGATAGCCAAACGTATGTACAAGGTATAGGTTTCAGGAAAGACGGTATTTTTTATACGCTCACATTTCCCCATGGAGTCTGTTTGCTTCGTCAAGGTTCTTTCCAATTCAATCTGCTGAAATTGATTTAAAAGCCCTTCATTTGTTGCCTTGTTGATATCCATCCCCTGTAATTTAAGGAGCGCGTTTGGTACGTTATCATAAGCCTTTACAAATTCAAAATCAGATTCAGATAATAATCTTTTAATATCTTTATAAGGGTCTTGCTTCCGCAAAGATTTTGTAAGCGCATAATTCCATGCTATTTGCCGTTTAATTAATCTTTCCTTTAGCTCACCCGTACTACCCGAATCATAAAGATTCCCAATAAAAGTGATAACCTGACGCGCAAAGCTCCTTGAATCGTTCACGATAGCTCCCCATACAATACGAGCTTCCCACCAACGGTCATAAGCCTGATTCGAGCGAAAAGCCAATAGCAAAGAGATTACAGTTCCAAGAATTGCGGGAACGCCACCTATTGGAATATCGAAATTAAAAATTTTCATTTGGTGTAAAACGGTCACAACAATAGCATACATTGCAACCAACGCGCTGTCATATTTCACTTTACCAAGCACGTATCCTATAGGTATATTGTTTTTCAGTAGCATAAGTAAATTCTGTAAGTATTTTTTTAAAATTTATAGGAGCGCTTTTTCCAGTTCTTGAGCGTAAGTGGCTTTTTCCTCTTCCGTCATTTTGCTTCCAATCTTTCTTTTTGATGGAGTCCATTTGTTCCACTTACATCTTTCAATCATCTCAATAGAATTAGAACTGACCTTCGTAATCTTCTGTAATTCGATCGATGGGTCATAAACTATTTCATCGATCCGATTTGCATCCAAAAAATTTCTAAAGAGTGCTATTGTATTTCCGTAAAAGTATTCAAATCGAACTTCTTTAATTCTTGAAAACTCCTTCTGAATGCATTTACAGTAATTTTCAAATGACTTTGGAATCAGTTCGATCTCTTTTGTTCTTTTCGACAAAAGCAACAAATCTGTTATAGAATCAGAAAGTTTCACCGCGCTAAAAAACAGAACGGAAACTTCATCTTCATTGCTTGTAAGAAGATAATCTGTAAAAATATCCAATGATTGGCCTGAAAAATCGGTTGGAATAAGAATTTTCTTCATAAATCTATTTTTTTTTGCTTAAAAAATCAATAAAACCAGAACATTGTTCAAACTCCCACAAACAATTGTTCACTTTATCTAACTATACAAAGAAATAAGGAACTCATTAAAGAAGATTAAAAATAAAATTAAAATGAGATTAGATTTTTGAGAAAAAGATATTATAATTTTTAATATACCTATATATTAGCGATACTTGGCAATATCACTTTAATATCAGTGCCGGTACCTACACTGGTGCGAATATCAATGGTACCTCGATGTAATCGAATGATCTTTTGGGCCAGTGGTAGCCCCACCCCATGCCCTTCATACAAATGCGTATTTGAAGCTCTAAAAAAGGGTTCAAAAATATACTTTTTTTCATCTTCGGGTATACCTATACCTTCATCAGAGACGCTGATAACAATATGCTTATTAGAAGTTTTTAACAATATACTTACCGGTTTATTATCCGAATACTTGCATGCATTCGTAATGATGTTAGCAATTGCTAATTGTAAGAGATGTTCATATCCTTCTACCGTTATTTCTTTTTCATCTTCCGGCAATTGATTAAACTCTAAAATCAATTTGCATCTAGGATTAACTTGATCAGTAACTCCTTTTATATTCAACAACAGTTGATCCATTCTGACCAATTCTTTGGGCTGCTTGTTTCTATCGTAGGCCGTCTTCGCTAAGTATAAAAGGCCACTGATAATTTGTTGAAGCTTATCCGCCTCACTTACTATTATTTGAAAAGATTGTTTCTGTTGCGTGCTATCCTCAGTCTTTAATGCAAGCTCTGCCTCTCCGAATATTATACTAATTGGGGTTCGGAGTTCATGTGAAGCATTACTGATAAAATTACTTTGCGTATCGAAAGCCGTTTCCAAACGATCTAGCATATCGTTAAAAGTAGTGGTAATTTCAGCTACTTCATCCTTTTCATTACCAATAGGCAAGCGCAAGTGTAAATTATCGGCAGTGATTTCCTTCACTTTCCTATTAATCTGTGCAAATGGCCTGAAAATTCGTTGCGAGAATATTTTACCGATAAAGTAAACAATCAAAACAGAAATAACAAAACCGGTGAGAAGAATTTTCTGCAACATCGCCAGTTCCCTAAAACCGGAGGGATCACGTGCATATACTACTACAATAAAATCACCTTTATCGGATGAAAAAAGTTTGCCAGCAAAAAAATCGTTGTGATCATTGTATCTACTTTTTCCCTCACTAAGTATAGCATTAAAAAAAGAGCTGGGCAGTTTTGGCGCCCCCGGCTTAGGAACTACCTTTCCATTTTGCACGCGAAAGAAAAAATCGCTCTCGGCAGGAAGTTTTTCCAAGTAACGGTTACGAACTCTTCTATAATCAAAAATAGTTTGTTCATCTTCCTGCATATAAACCTCAGCACCAATATTTACCCTAGCCTCCAATCGTTTGTAAAAATCCTCAAACGCATATCGCTGGGTAAAATAAAAAATTGACCCCATCAGGAGCGATATCAGCCCGAGTGCAAATCCTAGGAATAATAAAATAAACTTGGTTTGAATCTTCATGATTCCGAATCCGAATTAGGCCTCCTTAATTACATACCCCATCCCTATCATTGTATTGATGAGTTTTATATCGTAGTTTTTATCTACTTTTTTCCTCAGATAGTTCACATATACATCAACAACATTAGTGCCCATATTAAAATTGATGTCCCATACATGTTCTAATATTTCAATTCTTGTGAGCACTTTATTCTTATTTTTCATTAAAAATTCCAGCAACCTATACTCGGTAGCTGTTAAGATGATTTCTTTCCCGGCCCTACTAGCAGTACGTGTATCCATATCCAAAACTAAGTCCATAATCTGAATAACCGATTTCGATTTTAGTGAAAGGGGCGACAGTCTTCTTGCTAATGTTCTTACCCTCGCTTTGAGTTCTTCAAACTTAAAGGGTTTTACCATATAGTCGTCTGCCCCAGAATCTAATCCATCTACCACATTATTCGTCGCATTCAACGCAGTTAACATCAATATAGGTATTTGATTATTTTCTTTCCTTAATAATTGGCAAACTTCCATTCCGCTTATTCCAGGGAGCATGAGATCAAGTATTATAATATCATATGAGGTGGAGTTTACCATATCCAAACCAGTTTCACCATCCAAGGCAATGTTCACATGATATCCTTCTGCGCTAAGCCCTCTTTGAATTAATGATGCCAACTTCGCTTGATCTTCAATAACTAAGATTCTGTTTGCCATGGTTCTTATAGATTTGTGATAAGGTTACACTTCCTGCTAAAATACATTTTTTATTTTATTGTATTAAGCTAGTTGCCTTAGTATTTAAACAAAAAAAGCGGTCATCTCTACAGACAACCGCTTTTTAAGTAAAATTAAAATCAATTACACTTTGATTTCAACTTCAACACCACTAGGTAGTTCAAGCTTCATCAAGGCATCAACTGTTTTAGAGTTAGAGCTATAAATATCTAATAAGCGCTTATATGAGCACAATTCAAATTGCTCGCGTGCTTTTTTGTTCACGTGTGGTGAACGTAAAACAGTATAGATTTTTTTCTCTGTAGGAAGAGGAATTGGACCACTTACTACTGCTCCTGTTGGTTTTACAGTTTTAACGATTTTCTCAGCTGATTTATCTACCAAGTTGTAATCGTACGATTTTAATTTAATTCTGATTCTTTGGCTCATTATATTATGTTTGATTTAAGATGCTTCGTTAGAGCTATTTATAACGTTACATCAATTATTATTCTGCAATTATGCCTTAACTTTACCTTTAGCTTTAGCAATTACATCTTCTTGAACATTCTTAGGCGCTTCCGCATAATGATCGAACTCCATTGTTGAGGTAGCCCGTCCAGAAGTTATCGTACGTAACTGTGTTACATATCCAAACATTTCAGACAGTGGAACCAGCGCTTTGATAACTTGTGCACCATTACGTGTATCCATACCTTGCAGCTGTCCACGACGACGGTTTAAATCGCCCATTACATCACCCATGTTTTCTTCAGGAGTTAATACTTCAATTTTCATGATTGGCTCCATTAACACCGGTCTACATTTTGGTAAAGCTTCACGGAAAGCTGTACGGGCAGCTATTTCAAATGACAATGCATCAGAGTCAACTGCGTGGAATGAACCGTCTACCAAACGAACTTTCATATCTGGAACCGGGAACCCAGCCAAAACGCCGTTCACCATAGCAGCTTCAAATCCTTTTTGCACAGAAGGGATAAATTCACGTGGAATGGATCCCCCCACAATTTCATTAACAAACTGAAGACCACCTTTTTCGTAATCTGCATCAATTGGAGAAACAACCACCTGAATATCCGCAAATTTACCACGACCACCTGTTTGCTTTTTGTACACTTCACGGTGTGCAGATTCTGCAGTAATAGCCTCTTTGTAAGCCACTTGTGGAGCACCTTGGTTAACTTCCACTTTAAACTCTCGTCTTAGACGATCGATCAATATATCAAGGTGAAGCTCTCCCATACCAGAAATTACCGTTTGGCCAGTTTCTTCATCTGTTTGTACGCGGAAAGTAGGATCCTCTTCGGCTAATTTGCCTAAAGCAATACCCAATTTATCCACATCAGCTTGTGTTTTTGGTTCGATTGCTAAACCAATAACGGGCTCTGGAAATACCATCGACTCCAATACAATTGGATTTTTCTCATCACAAAGTGTATCACCAGTTTTAATATCCTTAAAGCCAACAACTGCTCCGATATCTCCTGCTCCAATATTCGGAATAGGATTTTGTTTATTAGCATGCATTTGAAAAATGCGGGAAATGCGTTCCTTATTATCAGAACGGGTATTGTACACATAAGAACCCGCCTCCAAATTACCGGAATAAACCCGAATAAAGCATAAACGACCAACAAAAGGATCTGTTGCAATTTTAAAAGCCAAGGCCGAGAAAGGCTCAGTCACTGAAGGCTTACGACTGATCTCCGCATCCGTACGTGGATCTGTTCCTGTAACCGCTTCTTGATCCAGAGGAGAAGGCAATAATTCCATTACCAAATCCAACATCGTCTGTACTCCTTTATTTTTAAAAGAAGAACCACAAACCATCGGAACAATTGCATTATCTAAAACTGCTTTACGCAAAGCGTCTAATATTTCACGCTCAGAAATAGAATTTGGATCATCGAAGAACTTTTCCATTAAAGATTCATCGTATCCAGCAACTGATTCTAATAATTTTTCTCTCCACTCAGCTACTTCATCAAGCATATCATCTGGAATTGGAACTTCTGTGAAGGTCATTCCTTTATCTTCTTCATTCCAAACAATACCACGGTTGTTAATCAAGTCGACAACACCTTTGAAATTATCTTCTGCACCGATTGGTAATTGAAGAGGAACAGCATCAGATCCTAACATTTCCTTTACTTGTTTTACAACTTTAAGGAAATCAGCACCAGAACGGTCCATTTTATTAACAAAGCCAATACGAGGCACTTTGTAGTTATCTGCCAAACGCCAGTTTGTCTCCGATTGAGGCTCTACACCATCAACAGCAGAGAACAAAAACACCAAACCATCTAATACGCGTAATGAACGATTTACCTCCACCGTAAAATCAACGTGGCCAGGTGTATCAATTACGTTTACTTGATATTTATTATCACGGTAGTTCCAAAACACAGTTGTCGCAGCTGAAGTGATGGTTATTCCTCGTTCTGCCTCTTGCACCATCCAGTCCATCGTAGAAGCACCTTCGTGCACTTCACCGATCTTATGATTAACACCGGCGTAATATAAAATACGCTCAGTTGTTGTGGTTTTACCAGCATCAATGTGAGCGGCAATACCAATATTTCTTGTGAATTTTAAGTCTCTTGACATTTCTTTATAATAATCCCTAAAGGTACTTTATAATTTTAGAAAATTTTGATCTACTATCTGAAGACCAAAACACGTATGCTTCAGCATAAAAAATGGCACAGATTAAGAACGTACACGTTTCCTGCTACTGCGGTGTGTCCATCCGATATCTGTGCCATCATCTTAAATTTAGAATCTAAAATGAGAGAACGCTTTATTAGCTTCTGCCATCTTATGGGTGTCTTCTTTCTTCTTTACAGCTGCACCTTCTCCTTTTGAAGCAGAGATGATTTCTCCTGCTAACTTTTCAAACATAGTTTTTTCACCACGTCTACGAGCATAGCTGATCAACCACTTCATTCCTAAAGCGATTTTACGTTCAGGACGAACTTCAGTAGGTACTTGGAAGTTAGCGCCACCAACACGGCGTGACTTTACCTCAACAGCCGGCATCACATTGTTCAGTGCTTTTTTCCATGTTTCTAAACCGCTTTCACTAGTTTTTTGCTCCACTAGATCAACAGCATTATAAAAGATTGAATATGCAATGGATTTTTTTCCATCGTACATCATGTTGTTCACAAAACGTGTAACCTGAACATCGTTAAACTTTGGATCAGGTAAAATGATTCTTTTCTTTGGTTTTGACTTTCTCATCTTATTTTCCTCCGTTTAATTATTTCTTTTTGCCTTTAGCAGGAGCTGCAGCAGCTTGTCCTGGTTTTGGTCGTTTTGTTCCATACTTTGAGCGACGTTGATTACGACCAGCAACACCAGAAGTATCTAATGCACCACGAATGATGTGGTAACGTACACCAGGTAAATCTTTTACACGACCACCACGTATCAATACGATAGAGTGCTCTTGTAAATTGTGTCCTTCACCCGGAATATATGCGTTCACCTCTTTACCATTGGTTAAACGAACACGGGCAACTTTACGCATGGCTGAGTTTGGTTTTTTAGGGGTAGTGGTGTATACACGTGTACACACGCCTCTTCGCTGTGGACAGCTGTCCAACGCTGGTGATTTACTCTTATCAACCAGAGCTACTCTACCTTTTCTAACTAATTGTTGAATAGTAGGCATTTACTGTTTTTTAATTTGCTTTTTCCTATTTCTTTTAAAGTCCGCAAAAATATAAAAAAGAATCCGATATTCAAAGGATCTTTCCATACAAAAAATAATTGGGCAACTCTATTAAAGTGTTTGGCCAACCTTACTTTTCTTTTTTCTTTCTTTTGGCTGTGCCTTTGCCATATGTTTCTTCTCTAAAAATTCGATAATGGTTAAAGCAATATCTTTTCCGGTAGCTTTCTCTATGCCTTCTAGCCCGGGTGACGAATTTACTTCTAACACCAAAGGCCCTCTATCAGATTGTAACATATCCACTCCGCAAACGGTCAAGCCAAGTTCAGCCGCTGCTTTGAGTGCTGTCTCTCTCTCTAACTTTGTAAGCTTAATAATTACTGCAGAGCCACCACGATGTAGATTAGATCTAAATTCCCCTTCTTTAGCCGTTCTTTTCATAGCTCCTACTACTCTACCGTCTACAATAAGCACTCTAATATCCGATCCTCTGGATTCTTTTATATATTCCTGAATAAGAATATTGTTTCCAAGTCCATAAAAAGCTTCTATAACAGAACTGGCAGCTTTCCGGGTTTCGGCTAGTACAACACCTATTCCTTGAGTACCCTCTAATAACTTAATAACTAAGGGTGCACCTCCAACCATTTTTATGAGATCGTCAACGTCTTTTGTTTGCCTTGCAAAGCCTGTTATAGGCATCCCAATTCCTGCGCCCGACAAAATCTGCATACACCTTAATTTATCTCTTGAACGAGTGATCGCCTGACTTGCATTGGTGGAAACCACCCCCATAATTTCAAATTGTCTGACAATAGCCGAACCATAAAAGGTAACCGAAGCTCCAATTCTAGGTATGATAGCATCTATATTTGATATGTCTTGCCCCTTGTAATGAATACTTGGTTCGCCCTGTTTAATACCTACATAACATTGTCTATGGTCTATTACAACACATTCATGTCCACGTTTCAATGCCGCCTCAACTAAACGTTGAGTAGAATACAGGTTTTTATTTGTTGAGAGTACTGCAATCTTCACGATGATATTCTATTTTCTGATAAGTCACTTTAAGAACATTCTTCTCAACAAGTATCCTTACCATTTGTTTATAGATAAGTTATTATGATTTTTTATTGGCCTTCTCTAACGGTCGCTTTTCTTGATATATTAGCTTTAGAAACATCTACCAGAAATTTTTTTCTTATAAAACTTCTACCTAGTAAAACCGGATATTCCATATCCGATCTATCCCGAAGAGAAATTTCTATTTCATAGTTTTTATTGAAAAGAAATATGTTGGTTTTGATAATAAATCGATTCTCTTCATAACCGAAAGAATTTTTTATTTTTCGCTCTTTATGAAAAGGTAGGGTAAAGGCAGCACCATAGCCCGCATAAGTATCATCCAATGGCTCAAAACGGACAAAGCTCTTCCTTCCTATTTTAATAAGCTCTATTGATTTGCAGTGTAAAACAGACGTTTTGGCACCTGTATCAACCTTTGCCGGAACATTAAAAAGCTGAAAATCTGTGAAATCTATAATTTCCTTCCAACCTATGGTTTTTAGCATAACTATTTTCAGCTATGGTTCTTTCTTATTGGCTTGCGCTTAATTGTAAACAAATTCACCAAACGCTGACTTAATGGTCACTTGCTTCCTATCGGCGGCTTCTACACGTCCTACAATTTGCGCATCTATCTGAAAACTTTGTGAAATTTCTACGATATGTTCTGCTATTTCTTCTGGAACATATAATTCCATGCGGTGTCCCATATTAAACACTTTATACATTTCTTCCCAATCTGTACCTGATTCTTCCTGTATAATTTTGAATAACGGAGGTAACGGAAATAAATTATCTTTAATTATATGAAGATTTTCAATAAAGTGTAAGACCTTTGTCTGTGCACCACCACTGCAGTGTACCATCCCATGAATATGTTGCCTATATTGGTCTAAAATTGATTTTATTACCGGAGCATAGGTTCTTGTCGGTGAAAGCACTAGTTTCCCAACTGTAATATCTTCATTATCAATCCGTATAACATCAGTAAGCTGTCTGCTACCAGAAAACACCAACTCATGAGGAATAGCCGGGTCGTAACTCTCTTTGTATTTTTCCGCTATATTTTTGGCAAAAACATCATGCCTAGCAGAAGTCAAACCGTTGGAACCCATACCTCCATTATAATTACGCTCATAACTCGCTTTACCATAAGACGCCAGTCCCACTATCACATCTCCTGCCTGGATACGATCGTTTGATATAACATCAGTCCGTTTCATTCTACAGGTTACGGTGCTATCAACAATAATAGTTCGGACGAGATCTCCCACGTCCGCTGTTTCTCCACCTGTAGAATAAATGCCTATGCCCAGATCACGAAGCTCTTGAAGTATTTCCTCTGTACCGTTAATGATCTCAGCAATTACCTCACCGGGTATCCTATTTTTATTACGCCCAATCGTTGACGAAAGTAAGATGTTATCCAGTGCTCCAACACAAAGCAAATCATCTATATTCATGATAATCGCATCCTGTGCGATACCTTTCCAAACAGAGAGATCCCCTGTTTCTTTCCAATAAACATATGCTAAAGATGATTTTGTTCCGGCCCCATCTGCATGCATAATGTTGCACCAATCTTCGGATCCGCCTAGCATATCAGGTATAATTTTACAAAAAGCCTGCGGGAACAAGCCTTTATCTATAGCCTTAATAGCATTATGCACATCTTCTTTACCGGCAGAGACGCCTCTTTGGTTGTACTTTAAATCTGACATATTGAAGGCAAAAGTAATTAATCCGGGCGAAATTTCAGCTACCTTCTTAAATAAATAAAGTATTTACTACTTAGTCAGAATGTAAAAAAAATCCCCAAAAACATTATAAGTTTTTGGGGATACTATTAAAATATACCGTTGTTATTATTTAACAAAAAGTAATTCTCGCAATTTTGGAAGAGGCCATTTACGATCATCAACAATTTGTTCTAATTTATTGATATGGTAACGGATCTTATCAAAATATGGTTTTACACTTTCATCGTAAGCAATAGCTTTATCACGAACGTTTTCCAAAACATTAGCTTTCTTACGTTCTTGTCGCATTGCCTCAGCTTCTTCGATGATAACATTTATATGCTCACCAATGCGTTCTAATAGATCAGATTGCGATTTAAATGAAGCAGCTTTTAAACCTAGTTCCTTTAAGCCTTTTACATTTTCAATCAATTCATTTTGATATGTTATGGCTACCGGAACGATCATGCTGTTAACAATCTCGCCTATTACACGTGCCTCGATCTGTATCTTTTTAAAATAATTTTCTAGTAAGATTTCATGACGCGCTTCCCCCTCTCTTTTGTTTAATACACCAAGTGATTCAAACAATTTCTCTGTTTTCTCCGTTACATATACATCTAAAGCCCTAGGTGTAGTTTTGATATTAGACAAACCACGTTTAGCAGCTTCATCTTCCCATTCTTTACTATAACCATTACCTTCAAAACGTATTGCTTTCGAATCTTTGATGTATTTGCGAACGACATTTAATAAAGCAAGATCCTTCTTAGTACCTTTTTTAATTTGCTTGTCTACTTCAATTTTGAATTGAATCAATTGTTCAGCAACAATCGCATTCAATACTGTCATTGGACTTGCAGAATTTGCAGAAGAACCGACCGCTCGGAACTCAAATTTGTTTCCAGTAAAAGCAAAAGGTGAAGTACGGTTACGGTCAGTGTTATCCAATTGCAGTGTAGGGATTTTCGGAATACCGTGCCATAATTGACTTTCGGATTTCACTTTCTTCGCAACTCTAGCAGTTTCAACTTCATCCAAAACAGCGTTTAACTGACTACCTAGGAAGATAGAAATAATTGCAGGAGGAGCTTCATTCGCACCCAAGCGGTGATCATTACTTGCTGTTGCAATAGATGCTCTTAATAAATCTGCATGCTCATAAACTGCACGAATAACATTCACAAAGAAAGTTAAGAACATTAAATTGTTCTTCGGAGTTTTTCCAGGAGCTAACAAATTGATTCCTGTATTAGTAATTAGTGACCAGTTATTATGTTTACCAGACCCGTTAATATCGGCATAAGGTTTTTCATGACTAAGTACTTTAAAATCATGACGAATAGCAACCTGGTCCATTAAATTTAACAACAACTGGTTGTGATCAATGGCTAAGTTAATCTCTTCATACATTGGAGCACATTCAAATTGAGAAGGTGCCACTTCATTATGTCTAGTTTTTAAAGGAATACCTAATTTTAATGCTTCTTGCTCTAAATCCACCATGAAAGCTAAAACACGTTCAGGTATAGCACCGAAATAATGATCTTCCAATTGCTGTCCCTTAGCTGACATATGACCGAAAAGCGTTCTTCCAGTAAGTTGTAAGTCTGGACGAGCATTGAATAACGCTAAATCAACTAAAAAGTATTCTTGCTCAATTCCTAAAGACGCAAAAACTTTTTCCACACTTTTATCAAAATACTGAGCAACATCTACCGCTGCCTTATCGAGTGCATTCAAAGTTTTTAATAAAGGAGCTTTATAGTCTAGCGCCTCACCAGTATAGGATAAAAATACAGTCGGAATGCACAGCGTTTTGCCACCGCCTGTTTCATAAATGAAGGCAGGAGAAGAAGGATCCCAACCAGTATATCCACGCGCTTCAAACGTATTACGAATTCCTCCATTAGGAAAGCTTGAAGCATCAGGTTCTTGTTGTACCAGAGCATCTGCAGTAAATTTCTCAATAGCTACGCCGTCACTGCCAGGCTCAAAAAAAGCATCATGCTTTTCAGCTGTTGTTCCAGTTAATGGTTGAAACCAATGCGTATAATGACTAACGCCATTGCTGATTGCCCAGCTTTTCATTGCCTGAGAAATATGCTCAGCTAAATCGAAATCAATTGCCTCACCAGCATCAATAACACTTGTAAGTCTAGCATACACATTTTTTGGCAAATAATCTTTCATCTTCTTAACGGTAAAGACATTTTTACCAAAGTAGGAAGATGCTTTTTCACCAGTAGCAGTAACCACTGGTCTTTTGTTACGAGAAATAGCAGACTCTACTGCATTAAATCTAAGGTTTGACATGCTTTTTGTCCTGATTTTATTGTTTTTTATCCTTGTTTAGTGATTACGCTGTAAAAATCATCATAATTTTTTGAAATTTCCTAATATTTATTCAAAAAAAATATCAACAAAGTAAATATTACGGTTAAACGTTACGAAAATTAACACGTATAAATTTGAGACATAGAAATAACAATGGCCCCCAATGGAGCAGTGGCTCTATCTTTAAAAGGAAAAAAGAATTAAATACTGAAGAAAATACAAATGAAATTAACTACAATAACCCAAGGCATAATATACAATGACAAAGATTATAATAGTAGACAAACAACCTCCTCCAAGTTTTTTTGCGGTGAAACCTGCAATTAGGGCTCTAAAAAATTTATTCATTTTGAAGCAAATTAATTAAACAATTAAATAACCATCAAAGAGATAATAAGTTTGATGAGTAGCTAACATTATCCCTAAACCACATTTTTCATTGGTTCGTATACCTGTTTTAGGAGTTCCAGGCTCTTTAAGACAAAGAACTTTCCCTTAAGAGGGGAAGTTTCTGGTAATCATTATATTTTTTTAAGGAAAAAATCAGTTAAGATGTTGATCGTTGAAAATGCTTTTTATTTTTCACAACAATTGCAGCATCCCATTGAATGTCTATCCTTTTTTCCTCACTTCTAATGGGGCAGTTTTTCATTCTGCAATAGTGGCAACATTCAGGTAAACAAGGATCTGCATGAATGAATAACTCAGTATCTCCATGCACATACCTGTTTATTAATTGGTCCACCTCGGACACTTCTTCATGCACCTTTATTAAATTATAATAATTAGGTAAGGTTATATGACAATCTATATGAAGCTCATGTCCATAACGCTGAACACGCAAATTATGTACATCAATCCATGAATCTTTTCTATACTTGTTCAGTACCTTCGCGACTTTATCTATTAATTCAAAATCGGATTCATCCATTAAACCACCAATTGATTTCCGCAATAATTTATAACCACTATATAAAATATATCCCCCTAAACCTAAAGAAAGTATCGCATCTATTTGATGTATCTTCGTTAGGTATAGCAAAAGTAATCCGACTAATAATCCGAGTGTACTGTATGAATCAATCTGCAAATGTTTACCATCAGCAATAATCGTAAGTGAATTCAAGTTCTTTCCCTGTTTTACCATGTAAGTACCCAAAGAAAAATTGATCACTCCGGTGAAAGCAATTATTCCAATACCTTCTATTAAATTTTCAATTTCTTCTGGAAAAAAAATATTGTAAACGGCTTTACCTACGATTAGTAATCCAGCGATAAATATGAGTCCACCTTCTAAGAAAACAGAAAAAAACTCAACTTTGCCATGACCATAGGGATGATTTTCATCTTTGGGCTGTGCAGATAAGTGTATACTATAAAAAGCAAATCCGCTCGCAACGACATTCACAATGCTTTCTACAGCATCTGTAAGAATGGCATTCGAATGCGTGATGAGGTAGGCCGTAAACTTAAACAGCATCAAAACGATCCCCGCAGTTAATGAATATAGGATAATTCTTTTTTGCTTTTTCACCATGTCGAAAATTGATAACAAAGGTAGAAAAATAAGCAGCAACCAATAAGCAAAATAATTTTACGTTTATACTACCAAATAAGTAATATCATTAATCTTTATTCAACAAATAATAAAAAAAATTACGCTTTTATTACTTATATCACTATATTTAAAAAATTTTAACAAAAAGGTATTTATAAAATTTAAATTAGTAAAATTTTATAGTAGGTTTGTACATAAATGGACACAATATCAGAATTATCAGAAAGGATAAATAACCTATCGGAATCGGCTACTTTGAAGATGACCAAGTTAGGTAGGGAGTTGGCTGCCCAGGGCGCCAATATTATAAGTTTAAGTGTAGGTGAGCCTGATTTCAACACACCGGATCATATTAAGCAAGCAGCTAAAAAAGCACTTGATGAGAATTATACACGCTACTCTCCTGTACCGGGCTATCCGGAATTGAGGAAAGCGATCGTACAAAAGCTAAAGCAAGAAAATGGTTTAGATTATGATATTTCTCAAATTGTAGTATCCACTGGAGCAAAACAATCACTTTCCAATGCTATTCTATGCGTTATAAATCCTGGTGATGAAGTAATTATTCCAACACCCTATTGGGTTTCTTATTCTGAAATGGTTAAATTAGCGGAAGGTGAATCCGTTTTTATTAATACGAGCATTGAGAGCGATTTCAAGATAACTCCTCAAGAGCTTGAAAATGCCATTACAGAAAAGACAAGGTTATTTATGTTTTCTTCACCTTGTAATCCTACCGGAAGCGTTTACAGCAAAGAAGAATTGGCAGGTTTAGCTCGTGTATTTGAAAAGCATCCTCAAATTTACATCATATCTGATGAAATTTATGAGCATATAAATTTTAAAAGTAAACATGAATCAATTGCCCAATTTGATAGTATTAAGGATAGGGTTATCTTGATCAACGGTTTCTCCAAATCGTATGCAATGACCGGCTGGCGTTTGGGTTATTTGGCGGCAAGCAAAGAAATTGCAGCGGCCAATGATAAATTGCAGGGTCAAACCACTTCAGGCACTTGTTCAATCGCTCAAAGGGCCGGTATTGCGGCTTATGAAGGGGGACTGGAAAGCGTTCTAGAAATGAAAAAGGCTTTTGAACGACGTAGAACGCTTGTTTATAACGCCCTCAAAGAAATAGCTGAGGTAAAAGTTAACCTTCCAGAAGGTGCGTTTTATTTTTTTCCAGATGTAAGTGCCTTTTTTGGGAGAAAAGATTCAAATGGTAATGTCATTGCGAACTCTTCGGATTTGGCTTTATATCTTCTAAATGAAGCCCATGTTGCTACTGTAGGAGGAGATTCCTTTGGAAACAATGATTGTATTCGGTTATCTTATGCCGCCTCTGATGATCAATTAACTGAGGCATTAAGACGTATTAAGGCTGCGCTTGAAAAACTAGTTTAATAAGTCCAATCAATAGACATAAAGAAAAAGGCCGCATTTAAACGGCCTTTTTCTTTATCTTAAAAATCATATTCTTTTTTCCAGTATTCGATTTTATTATCATATATGGCACTATTAGCCAATGCTACACAGACAGCAGCGCTTGCGCCCCTTCTTACATTGGACGTAGGTAAAGAATTGTTTTGTATTGCTTTATAAAAATCCTTTAAAGCATACCAAGTTCCATCCTTCGTTGGTTCATTTAGAATAGGAACACCACCATCTTCGTTCCAAACTATTTTTGTAGCTCCACTTACACCATCAACAGTTTGTAGTTTTTCTTTGGTTTCTTTTTCAGGATAATACAAACCTGTATTCGTCAACAGAGAAACCGTACCATGTGTACCTTTAATCTTAAACAGATAGCCATCTCTAGCATTACCACAGGTTGCGCCAAAGTTCCCAATCATTCCTACTTTATTATACCTAAATGCAACCTGGATATTGTCGAACGTTTCCCGCCCATCTCTATATACATCTATCCCCCCTACACCCATGATTTCATCCGGATGTGTATCAAAGGCCCAGTTAATAAAATCGATTTGGTGAGAAAGCAATTCAGCAGCTAAGCCGCCTGAAAACTCTTTATACATTCGCCAATTAATTTGCCTTTCTAAATTTGGCTCGGGAACAGTTCTTCGCCAAGTTCCATTTCTATCCCATCTACAGTCGACTTGCGTCACTTTTCCTAAGTAACCGCTATCAATCATTTCCTTTACCTTAAAATACAAAGGGGAATAACGGTATTGATAACCCACCTGAACCGTTTGTTTTGGATGTTGATCTGCTAACGCAACTAGTTTTTGGGCTTCATCAATAGTAAATGTCATCGTTTTTTCGACATAAACATGTTTGCCTGATTCTATTGCGTCTTTTGCAATTACAAAATGTTCACTCAAGGGAACAGCAATAAAAACAGCATCCAACTCTTTATCCTCTAGCATTTTGCGATGATCAGTAAATGCTTTAGCCGCAGCAGCCTCTCCAAGCATCTTTCTCGTTTCCGTTAACCGAAAATCTAGTACATCGCAAAAACCGCTAATTTCATACAGTTCTGGTAAAGATTTTATTACTGACAATACACCTTTCCCCCTGTCTCCACATCCTATCATACCAATCTTAATAGGCTTATTTGCTAACCAATCAACTGCATTGGCAGATGCCGTATTTAGCATAAATAACCCCGTTCCCAACACTCCACCTTGTTGCAAAAATTTCCTTCTATTCATCTTAATCTACAGTCTCTTTATCTTGATGCTTCTAAAACTCACATCATTACCATGATCTTGAAGTAAAATATGACCTTTGTCTGCCTCTCCAAAATTTGGTTTATCCTTAAATTTACTTAACGAAACTAATTTCTTAAAATCTTCAGAACCTCTTACGTATTCTAATACTTTGACACCATTTAAGTAATGCTCTACTTTATTATCTGGATAAACCACTACTCTTCCATTATTCCATTGCCCAATAGGTCGCATAAATCTTTCTTGTTTATTTGAAGTAATTAAATCATATAAAGAAGAAATCGTTCTATTGCCATCGCGTCCCAGCTTTGCATCGGGATGTTTTTCATCATCCAACACTTGATATTCCAAGCCAAGTGCTGATCCCTTATTTTGCTCGCTCAAGGTAACAAAATATTTTAACCCACTATTCGCACCAGGTGTCAGCTTAAATTCAAAGGAAAGATCAAAGGCACTGAATTCTTCCTTCGTAACAATGTCTCCTCCATTTGTCGATTCACTCCCATCATTTCCCAAGACCCTTAATTCACCATTTGCTACCTCCCAGCCTTTCGTTGGAAAACTATCTTTATGTGCTCCTACCCAATTGTTGTTCGATGTTCCATCAAACAATAGGGTATATCCATTTGATTTTTCATATTCGGAAAGATTATTTGGATTTAAATTTACAACATAAATCTGATTTTCCGTTTTTTGAGGTTTCAGATTTTCTGTTTGAATTTTAATATTTTTAAAATATACTTTCTTCCCTTCTTCTCCATCTTTACCTATTCCATGCACCTGCAGGCCAATAAATCCAGTATTATCAATCGTATCGATCACATAGGAAACAGGAATATCATTAATCCAGGTTTTTGTTTCATTCCCAATACATTCAATTCTAAAATGGTTAAACTCACCCTTTTTAAAGGCGGTTTTTGCCGATGTGTTTAGTTCAAGAGGATAGAGCCAATTTCTTCTAGCCTCATCATAAACACCACCGGTCCATGCCCTATCACTCGGATCTATTTCTATTTGTCGCCCGTAAACTTTTCCCTTCCCCTCATTCGCCTCCAAATCTATATGGCTGCGTGTTTGAATGCCGGAGTTATTATGATCACCTTCAATTTTAGCATCTAATTCTAAAATAAAGTCGCCATATTCCTTCTCAGTTACTAAAAAGGTATTCCCGGTATTTTTAACCGTGGTTCCCACTATCATACCATCTTCAACGGAATAAGTAGCATCACCGGCTACTTTCTTCCAGCCATCTAATGAGTTACCATCAAAGATATTATCATTATTATCGCTTTTCGTTTGACATGCACTTAGAAGAAATAATCCGCATAATGCGACTAAACCTGTAGTTGTTTTTTTCATATTTTAGTATTCTTAGTTTTGAGCTTGCTATCTAATGTTAAAAAGTTCAGCATAACAGATCCCGTTATATGTTTAGTTAACACTAAGCTCCATTTAATTTTTAGAAAGTATTTACTCCATTAGGTTATGTTAGCATCAGATCTAAAACATTAAAATCTTTTAGAAATAAAACCAATATTAGGAAAATATTGAGAATATACAGACATTAAAGCTGCATTATTTACGAAAACGATGTAGTAATAATCCTGTTATAATAAATCGACTTCGTAAAATAGTAGACTATATTACTTACTTCTTATTGCTTCAACAGGATCTAATCTACTCGCGATTACTGCGGGGATTATTCCAGAAATAAGGCCGATGGTGGTTGAAATAAAGATAGCTAATACAACTTCATCAAGATGTACTACAACCCCTATTCCCGCTGCAATTTTTAAGATAAATGCTAGCCCATACACCACAAAAAGCCCCATTAAGCCCCCTATAAGGCACAGCGCTACAGCCTCTATTAAAAATTGAGAAAGAATAAAAAAATTCTTTGCCCCCAAGGATTTCTGTATACCTATAATATGCGTACGTTCTTTTACAGATACAAACATGATATTTGCAATACCAAAACCTCCAACTAATACGGATAAGATGCCAATACAAAATCCTGCTGTATTAACCATTTTAAACATCGTGTCTAATTGTGCGGTTATGATCGTGGTTTGATTTAACGCAAAATCGTCCTCCTGTGTGGGACTTAGTCTATGTATGGATCGTATAAGCCCCCTTAACTCACTTTCCACCTCATCCAGCGAAACACCATCAATTGCATTAACAACAATAGAGGGACCAAAACTTCTTACGTTAATAACATTACGAGCAAAATTCAGGGGTACTACTGCGATATTATCTAAAGACACATCAATTAACATCCCCTCCCCTTCTTCTTTAAATACACCGATAACTTTCAATCTCCTTCCTAAAGCCTGAATAGTCTTGCCTATCGGATCCGTGTGCGGAAACAGGCCTTTTGCAATGGTAGACCCTATAATTGCAACTGGAGTTCCACGCTCAGACTCTCCATCTGTAAAATATCTACCGGATTGAAACTCTAAATTCCTGATTTTATAAAAATCTTTTGACACGGCACTTATATATACATTTTCAACATTATTGTTTAAGTATTTAAGTGTCTTGTCTGAAACACCTACATCAAGTGCTATTCCATCAGCCAACGTTGTTCGTTGTTGAAGTAATTCAAAATCACGTATAGTAGGCTCGGGTCTGTTCACATATTTCCACCAAGGGTAATCACCACCTCCGCCCCATGGCCATTTTTGGACATAAATAGATCGACTTCCTAACTTTTCTACACTACTCTCGAGATTGGCTCTTAATGTATTAACAGCAGAGAATATGCCTATGATTGTCATAATGCCGATAGTTACTCCCAGCAGCGAGAGAAAAGTACGTGTTTTATTTTCACGTAAAGCGGAAAATGCAAACCGAAAGCTTTCTAGAAATAGTTTCAGAAAAATCATACAAACATAAGACGCCAAAAGAGGACAAAGGTTACAGCAATTTATTTTTTTAACGACAAAAGCCGTTAAAAAAATATACTTAGATTTATACGAATAGGCAGTATTATATTCATCTTTTTTTTGTAAATTTGCGCGCTAATTTATTAGCTTACAAAAAACTAGGGACAACATTTTTCTCCCACTTTTGTTATATTCTGTGGATCAAAAAGATCTACATACATAAAAAAACAAGATACATCTAAAATACACAAACATGAAGTTATCTCAATTTAAGTTTAATCTACCTGATTCTTTAATTGCCCATGAACCTTCCGAGACAAGAGACGAAGCACGTTTAATGGTTCTTGATCGTAAAACTGGTGCTATAGAACATAAAATATTCAAGGATGTATTGAACTATTTTGATGAGCATGATGTCATGATTCTCAATAATACGAAAGTTTTTCCAGCAAGACTATACGGTAATAAAGAAAAAACAGGTGCCACGATAGAGGTATTCTTATTAAGAGAGCTAAATAAAGAATTACGTCTCTGGGATGTTTTAGTGGATCCTGCAAGAAAAATTCGGGTAGGCAACAAGCTCTACTTTGGTGACAATGATTTATTAGTTGCTGAAGTTGTAGATAATACAACTTCTCGCGGAAGAACAATCCGTTTCCTTTTTGACGGTACAGATGACGAGTTTAGAAGAAATATAGAAATTTTGGGTGAGACACCATTACCTAAATATATTAAACGTAGACCAACTCCAGAAGACAAATTCAGGTATCAAACAATTTTCGCAAAAAATGAAGGTGCTGTTGCAGCACCAACAGCTGGTTTGCATTTCAGCAGAGAATTAATGAAGAGACTTGAGCTCAAAGGAATTGAATTTGCTGAAGTAACCTTGCATGTAGGGCTCGGCACATTTAGGCAGGTTGAGGTAGAGGATTTAACAAAGCATAAAATGGATTCAGAGCAATTCATTATTGAACAGAAAGATGCAGATGTTGTAAACAAGGCGATTGCAGATAAACGACGTGTTTGTGCAGTTGGAACAACGTCAATGCGGTCAATAGAGTCGGCAGTATCCGCTAATAAAACATTAAAAGCTGCGAACGACTGGACAAGCAAATTTATATTTCCTCCATATGATTTCAGTATAGCAAACAGCATGATTACCAATTTTCATACTCCAGAATCTACATTGCTTATGATGATTTGCGCTTTCGGTGGTTATGAAAATGTTATGAATGCCTACGAAATTGCTGTAAAAGAGAAATATCGCTTTTATAGTTATGGCGACGCCATGTTGATCATATAATAATTTTTTAGGATAGATTTACAACTAGGTCTATCTATCCTATCTAATTTTTATCAGTTATGGCTAACAATTATGCTATTATAGTGAGTGGCGGTTCGGGAACACGTATGCAGAGTAAAGTTCCCAAACAGTTTATGTTATTAGATGGTTTACCAATTCTAATGCATACTGTAAGAGCATTTGCTAATAATCAGGCAAAACCAACTGTCATTCTCGTATTGAACAAATTATACAAAGAAGACTGGGATAATTTATGTAAGGAATATGCATTCGATACTCCATATAAGGTAGTATACGGAGGAGCAACCCGATTCGATTCGGTTAAGAAAGGTTTAAATTATCTATACGATTCTTTTAAAGATATAAATCATTCCCATATAGCCATTCACGATGGTGTGCGTCCTCTTGTTAGTCAACAGCTTATAACTGATGGTTATACGCAATTAGCTAATCATCAAGCACTCGTAAGTGCTATCCCCAGTAAAGATTCGATAAGAATTATAGATAATAATGAAAAGGAAGCATCAACAGCTGTAGACAGAAGCACCGTATTTTTGGTTCAAACACCCCAATTTTTCTCAGGGGAAGTTCTATTGAAAGCTTATGAACAAGAATACAATGAACGGTTTACTGATGATGCTTCCGTCGTTGAAAATGCAGGTTATCCCATTCGAGTAATTCCTGGGGATCATCGAAATATTAAAATAACATTTTCAGAAGATTTATTATTAGCAGAAGCATTGATTAGGTCTTAACACTAGGCTGCCCCTCTTATAATCCTGAGTAATATTGCAATAACGGCGATTACTAATAACACGTGAATAATTCCGCCTTGTGCGTATCCCCCAAAAAAGCTAATAGCCCAGATAATAACTAAGACCACTGCAATCAAATACAATAGATTTCCCATAATAATAGTTTTAATGTTTTTAATTGATAAATGTTCAGAGAAAACATTCAGTATTTCTCCATTAAATTCTGTTATATAAAGAGATTTCAACGCTATTTTGTTTTATTTTTTTTTCTCTTACACAAAGTGTTGGTGGACTTAACTAATAACCTGAAGTCGATTATTCTTTATGAGCTCAGAAATTCAATAGCAAAGCCAGGTAAGGCACCTTTGCGCAGGCCTATCGGGATAAGACAAGTGAAGGTAACGCAACCTGGAGAAGCTATTGGATTAGCTTTTCCCATTTTCTCACTTTGAAACAGCCATCTTCTTCCTGAAAACTCCTCGAAATAGCCCGCTATTCCTTCGTCCTTTTCAGTTGAATCTTACCATTTCAAAGCGTTCTGAACCGAAAATAATAATCGAATTCAGGTTAATAAAAGGGTGTAAATTAATTCGGGAGAGGATTCAAAAAAAAACGGCCTGTCAAAAATCAACAAGCCGTTTTTTAATATGATAAAAATTGTTTAAAGTTTCTCGTTCACATTGATGCAGTTTAACTCTTCAAAAGCCTGCTTCAATCGTTTTACAAAAGTATCTTCGCCTTTTCGTAACCACACACGCGGATCATAGTATTTTTTATTAGGGGCATCCTCTCCTACTGGATTACCTATTTGGCTCTGCAAATAACCTTCATTTGCTATATAATAATCTTTAATACCTTCCCAGAATGCCCACTGCATGTCTGTATCAATATTCATTTTGATAGCACCATAGGAAATAGCCTCTTCAATTTCCGCTGGAGAAGAGCCCGAACCACCATGAAACACAAAATTCACAGGTTTTTCAGCCGATAAGCCAAACTTCTCTTTGATATAATCTTGTGAATTTTTAAGAATAACAGGTTGCAACTTTACGTTGCCTGGTTTGTATACGCCATGAACATTACCAAATGCAGCAGCAACTGTAAATTTGTCACTCACTTTATTTAATTCTTCATAAGCGTAAGCTACTTCAGCAGGCTGTGTATAAAGTTTAGAGCTATCAACATCGCTATTATCAACACCATCCTCTTCCCCACCTGTCACACCCAATTCAATTTCAACAGTCATTCCAAGAGGTTTCATACGTTCAAGATATTTTTTTGATATCTCAATGTTCTCTTCAATAGGCTCTTCAGATAAATCCAGCATATGCGAAGAAAATAGGGGCTTGCCGTGTTGCGCGAAAAATTTCTCACCGTGGTCCAATAAACCATCTATCCAAGGCAATAATTTTTTAGCGGCATGATCAGTATGTAAAATAACAGCCACACCATAATGTTCTGCTAATAAATGTACGTGGTGAGCTGCAGAAACTGCACCTAGAATACAAGCTTGCAATTTTGAATTATCTAAGGTTTTACCCGCATAAAATTGTGCACCTCCGTTAGACAACTGAATAATTACTGGAGAATTAACTGCTTTTGCAGTTTCCATTACCGCATTAATGGAATTAGTTCCAATAGTGTTAACTGCAGGAAGAGCGAATTTATATTTTTTCGCTATTTCAAATAATTCTTGTACTGCATCTCCGTGCACAACACCTTTATAACCTTTTAAACTCATTTGTAATATGTTATTTAATTTTTTGATCCCCGAAAGTAGGTATTTTATTTAAAATAAGCTACTTTCATCCGCAAAATAATTTCGCGTAATGGTAGTCTTCCTACTATTAATTTGCTACTCCTAAGTACCATTCTGTTTATATTTAAGGATTTGCTTACTTTCATACGACATCAGCTATAATCTCGTTTCACAAAAAGCCACATTTTATACATTTTTTTTGTTTCTTTGTAGCTCAAATATTTTTTGAATGGCTTGGTTTAAACGAGATCGTGCCGGTATAAATACGGCAACAGAGAATAAAAAAGAAGCGCCAGATGGCCTTTGGAATAAATGCCCATCATGCAAAAAACCACTCTTGAAATCCGAACAAATTGAAAACAAGTATGTTTGTCAATATTGCGGTTATCATTTAAGGATTGGATCTGCTGAATATTTTTCTGTCCTTTTTGATGACAATCATTTCACAGAACTTTTCGGCAACCTCAGATCAGGTGATCCACTCAATTTCGAAGACACAAAGAAATATACGGAGCGTATAGCCGAAAGTTATGCAAAAACAGGCTTAAATGATGCGATAAGATGTGGTCATGGTAAAATTGAAGGGCTGGACACAGTAATCGCTTGTATGGATTTTACATTTATCGGCGGGTCAATGGGCTCGGTAGTAGGAGAAAAAATAGCAAGGTCAATTGATTATTGCATAAAACATAAATTTCCTTTTTTATTAATCTCCAAATCAGGTGGAGCCCGTATGATGGAAGCAGCATTCTCGCTCATGCAAATGGCGAAAACATCGGCTAAATTGGCACTGTTAAGTCAGGCTAAAATACCTTATATATCCTTACTAACAGATCCTACAACTGGTGGTGTAACAGCTTCTTATGCAATGCTTGGAGATATAAATATTGCAGAGCCAGGTTCTTTGATTGGTTTTGCAGGCCCCCGTGTAATAAAGGAAACTATCAAAAAAGATCTTCCCAAAGGCTTCCAAACTGCAGAGTTTGTATTAGAGCACGGTTTTTTAGATTTTATTGTTGATAGACGGGAAATGAAGCATAAGATTGCGACATTTTTGAAAAACATTCAGTAAAAAAACAAAAGCCTGATAATTATCAGGCTTTTGTTTTTACTATTTGTGTCATTCACGATCTCTCGTAGTAGGCGAATCAGCTGAAAAAGCTGGCCCTTTGTTTTTTCTATGATGGTCTTTATCGGAAAAACTGCCTTTATTTACTTCGACAACTTTCTTCTTTCCATCTTTCTCAGTTATAATCTCTTTGTCACTTTTTCTATCTTTCAATTCATCACGCATAACAACCTCCATCAATTAAATAAAACAAAATGGTTTTTGTAGAATAACAAAAGCTAACCTTGTTTTGTTTGGAAAATTATATGGCGGTTTATACTTTTTCTAAGCAAACTTCCTTCAATTTAGAAATAACAAAGTCGACCTCTTTCTTTGTATTGTATTTGCTGAATGAAAATCTCACAGAAGGGTTTTCGGGTTTTACTCCTATTGCCGTTAAAACATGCGAACCTATATTTGAACCAGAGCTGCAAGCACTACCGCCCGAAGCAGAAATACCCGCTATATCCAAATTAAACAATAACATATCTGCCATATCAGTAGGCGGAAAAGATACGTTCAAAACAGTATAAAGACTCTTCTCAAGATCTTGCTCCCCATTAAACGATATACCAGGTATCTGTTGTATAAGTTGCTCTCTCATATAATCTTTTAAACCCTGTATATATGTTCGATGTTCATCCATATGTTCATAAGCAATTTCAAGCGCTTTTGCTAAACCAACAATACCGTAAACATTTTCTGTACCACCCCGCATATTTCGTTCTTGAGCCCCCCCATGAATAAAGGGTTTGATTTTAACCCGATGATTGACATAAAGAAACCCAACACCTTTTGGTCCATGGAATTTATGCGCTGCTCCAGCCAGAAAACTCACATTAAGATTGCTTAGATCATGTACAAAATGTCCCATAGTTTGGACGGTATCTGTATGAAAAAGAGCATCGTAACTAATACATAGATTAGATATTTTCTCTATATCAGCAAGTGTTCCTATTTCATTATTTGCGTGCATCAACGAAACGAAGGTTCTCGGGTTCTTCTTAAGCAGTTCCTCTAGCTGCAACAGATCAACATGTCCCAATGTATCAACATTTAATAGATCCAGTTTTATGGAACCCTCTTTTGCCAGTTCTTCCAATGTATGAAGAACAGCATGATGCTCTAGGGGAGAACTGATAACATGCGTAATCCCGTTGTCTTTTATCCCTCTTGTGATGGCCGTATTATCTGCTTCAGTACCACCCGAAGTGAAAAAAATTTCGGCAGGAGATACCTTTAACAAAGATGCTACCTTTTTACGGGCAGTTTCTATGATCGTTCGCACTTTTCTACCGTCGGCATGAATGGAAGAAGGGTTTCCATAATTTTCTCGCATTACAACCAACATTTCTTGTAACACATCATCATCTATAGCTGTAGTTGCAGCATTATCAAAATAAACACGCATGTACAAAATTACTAAGTAATCACCTAAATAAAACAATTAATCGCATTTCTTTCACAGCTATGACAACTTCTTGTTCACTATAAATTTATTGGATAATCGTTTCAATTTCTGCAATAATTTTATCCGCCAATATATCGGCCCGATCTTGCGTTGGGGCTTCAGTATAAACTCTAATAATGGGTTCTGTATTTGATTTACGCAAATGCACCCATTCTTCCTCAAAATCTATTTTCAGTCCGTCTATAGTGCTATGAGGTATTTTCTCATATTTCTCTTCCATCACCGCAAGAAGTTTATCAATATCAAGGTTTGGCGTAAGTGTTATCTTCTTTTTAGACATAAAGTAAGACGGATAAGTACTTCTTAGCGCAGATATACTCTTTCCACTCTTAGCTAAATGTGTCAGAAAGATCCCAATCCCTGCAAGGGCATCTCTGCCATAATGTGTAGCAGGGTATATCACCCCACCATTCCCTTCGCCTCCAATAACGGCACCTACTTCTTTCATTTTAGTAACAACATTTACTTCACCTACTGCCGCAGCATAATAGGTACCACCATGCTTTTCGGTTATATCTCTTAATGCACGGGTAGATGAAAGATTAGAGACGGTATTTCCCTTTTGGTATTGTAAAATATAATCTGCTACCGCTACCAGGGTATACTCCTCGCCAAACATTTCTCCATTCTCCATTACAAAACAAAGTCGGTCTACATCTGGGTCAACAGCAATGCCTAAGTGTGCATTTTTCCGAACAACCAACGATGATAAATCTTTTAAATTAATTGGTAATGGCTCTGGGTTGTGAGGAAAATCGCCATTAGGAGTACAATACAATTCGTGCACTATATTTACGCCAAGCGCTTTAAGCAACGCTGGTACGAAGATGCCACCTGTAGAATTTACCGCGTCTACTACAACTGTGAAGTTTGCGCTAGCAATAGCTTCTCTATCTACAAGTTCTAAAGCCAGAACTTTGTCAATATGTTTTTGAAGATAGCTATTGTCTTCAAAAACTTTTCCAAGTCTATTTACTTCAGAAAAATCAAAATCTAATTGATCGGCGAGTGCTAATACTTCTTTTCCTTCCTCATCGTTAATAAATTCACCATTTTTATTGAGTAATTTTAATGCGTTCCACTCTGCCGGGTTGTGACTCGCCGTAAGGATAATCCCTCCTGCTGCCCCCTCATCGGGTACAGCAAGTTCAACAGTAGGTGTCGTAGATAAACCCAGGTCAATAACGTCTATTCCTATACTTTGCAGCGTGCCGATAACAATATTACTGACCATTTCTCCCGAAAGCCTAGCATCCCTACCTACAATAATTTTTTTATTATCTCCTTTTGCAGTGATAAACTTACCATAAGCAGCGGTAAATTTCACAATGTCCAGCGGTGTTAATCCTTCGGCAGGTTTACCGCCAATCGTTCCCCTTATGCCTGATATAGATTTAATTAACGTCATTTATTAATTTATTTGTGATGAGCCGTAAAAATAACACTTTCATTGGAATAATCTTCTTTTTAGTAACAACGGCGCTGTTGTATTAACCTGAATTAGTTTTACTTTTGATAGACAGATATTCATGTTTACACGATAAAACAATAGTAAAGTTTATCGGGTAAACTGTATATTTGCAACCTTATTGAATCTGGAAAAATATGCTAACATCTATATTGCATTTTGACACTGATTTATTCTTATTGATTAATCAGGATATGGCCAATACATTCTTTGATTGGCTTATGCCTCATCTCCGAAATCCATTTACTTGGGCGCCATTATATCTTTTCATAATAATTTTTTCGATTAGAATGTATAAAAAGAGAGGTGTTATTATGATATTATTTCTCCTAGCTACATTTGGTGCCGCAGATTTTCTTTCGGCCTCTGTCATTAAACCAATAGTGAAGCGTGTGAGGCCGTGCAATGAAATCACACTTCAAGGAGAAGTAATGAATAGGATACGATGTGGGAGTGGTTATAGCTTCCCTTCCTCTCATGCCAGCAACCACTTTGCTATGGCTCTATTTTTGATTATGGTTTATAAAAAAAGATGGAAACACATCGTATGGCTTGGTTTTCTGTGGGCATTTTCCATCAGTTTTGCCCAAATATATGTAGGCGTGCACTACCCTCTTGATGTTCTGGGAGGCGCTCTTTTTGGGAGTTTAATTGGATACCTATTTGCCAGCGTATTTCTTCGAATACAACCAGAAAACGAAAAATCATTGGCGCACTAATGACTATACTGATTATTATTACGCTATTTCTTTCTGCCTTCTTTGGAGGTTTGGGGGTGTTTTTTATAAAACGGAATGACACAAGCCTATTAAAACTTATTCTCTCTTTTAGTGGTGCCTATCTGTTTGCCATTACAGTACTGCACCTGATTCCGGAAGTTTATGTCCACAGCCAGACATCGAATATAGGTATTTATGTTCTTATTGGATTTTTATTTCAATTGTTATTGGAACAATTTTCAGAAGGTATTGAGCATGGACACATTCATAAACATGCAGACACTTCAGCGAAGTTTCCACTTGGAGTTATGATCAGTTTATGCCTTCATGCTTTTCTCGAAGGGATGCCTTTAGCCAAAGGTCATCAGCGGGAATTGCTTTTTGGTATTGCCATACACCATATACCTGCCGCTTTCGCCTTAGGAAGTTTATTAATTCAATCACCACTTCGAAAATCTACCATCATCATATCGCTGCTTTTCTTTGCCCTTATGTCGCCACTAGGCTTTATATTGAGCAGTGCTATAAGTAATGGTGGAATCGGAAATATTGAAATATATTTTGATAAGATGATGGCAATAGTCATTGGTATTTTTTTGCATATATCCACTACGATTTTATTTGAATCCTCTTCAGCAGATCATCATCACTTTAACAGAAAAAAAATCATTGCGGTATTGCTTGGGATAGGTATCTCGTTTATTAACTTTTTATTTCATTGAGATACCGTCATTGATAGTCAGTTTGCTATCCTCTCATTTTATCTAACAAAAAATTCAACTGCCTACATTCGTCATCAGAAAGATTTTTCTCTAAGACGTTTAACATAGACATTTGCTGGTCCAATCTTTTTAGTATTTCGAGTCCTTCATTCGTAATATAGATATCCACGGCTCGTCTATCCTTGTCGCTTGTACACCGAGAAACTAAGTTCTTTTTCACCAGCCGGTCTACAATTCTACTTACATCAGACATTCTGTCCAATAAACGCTCCTTGAGTAAATTAATTGTTGTAGGTTTAGCATTCCGACCACGTAATATGCGCAAAATATTATATTGTTGTAAAGTAATCCTTTCTTTATCTGTACGCTCCTTTAATAAAGCCTGAATAAAATTACTTGTATAGATAATATTGAGAGACGCTTTATGATATTCATTCTCAAATTTATTCGTTACTAGTACATCTTCTATCTTCATAACCTATCGTTAAATCAAACACGAATATATAGTTAAAAATTTTTATCTGAAAGATTTCATTTATAAGTGCTTAACCAAAATACTTCCTTCATAAAAATCGGCCAGGTATTTTCCGTCACCATGAAGTGTCCAGATCTCCTTTGGCATTACAGTTTTTATTGTTTCAATTATATCATACCAATCCACGTGATCAGAAATAAAAAGTTCTATACCATTTCTATTTTGTAATTTTTCCCATCCCGAAGCAAACACCCTAACTACATTTTTAGCTCTTACATAACTATTAAAGGTAAGAGGAGGTACCAGATATATTAAATTTTGTTGATTATTCTTCACCATTTTGCGACTATAAGGAAGATAATTCCAATCCTTAAAACCGTAACTTTCGTATACCTTATGATAAGGTACAATTGAATGATGTAATAAAACTATTTTTTGCGGACAATATTTATTAATCAATGCCGTCAAACGCTGTGCTTTACCAAGTGAATAACAGCCCAGCATAATCGTATCACTGATCGTGTTTAGTTTAAGAATTTCTGTTATATCATCGGGATGTTTTATTTTAGGGTTAGCAAAAGTGCTCTCGGTGATTAAAACATCCGCAGGTAGTAAGGTCAGAGGTTCACATGTTGCATCGGCCTGTACTTTATAATCGCCAGTATATAAATACCGTGTACCTTCATATTCCATTAAAATCAGTGCAGAACCTAGTATATGACCAGCTGGCAAAAAGGTAACTTTAACATTACCTACCCATAAAGCATTATCATAAGAATAAGTAAAGAAATGATTTCCAGCATTTTTACCTAAGCGATATTCCATTAAAGATCGTGTTGGCGCAGTACAAAAGACGTTTGAGCAGCCAGGGCTTATATGATCGCCATGTGCATGCGATACAATGACATTTTTTACTGGCCTAGATGCATCAAGATAAAAATCTCCGTACGTACAATAAAGACCATTTTCATTACTTTTTAAAAAATCTTCTAAAATATCTCCCTTCATCTTTGTTAGCTCGCAATAAGGCTCAAAAAGTGATCATTTAACCGTAAGACTTGGGGAATCAAAGCGTGCTTATCATCATTTACAATTATGAAATCGGTTAGTTTTTCTTTTTCCTCATCTGTCATCTGCTTATCCATTCTCGCTTTCACTATATCGCCTGTTACATTATCTCTCTTGATAACTCTCTGCATTCGAATCGAAGCAGGCGCAGTCACCAAAATATTAAAATCCGAAAGCTTATAACTATTGCTTTCAAATAAAAGGGCCGCTTCTTTAAAAATCAGGGCCGTTTGCTGTTTTTCTGCCCAATTCTGATAAGCTTTAATAGTGGCAGGGTGAACAAGGCTGTTTAATACGTTCAATTTATCTGCATCATGAAAAACGATATCCGACAATAACTTTCTATTTAAACTACCGTCATTAAAATAAGCGTTTTCCCCAAAATGCTGTTTAATACCCTTAACCAAACCAGCATCTTCTGTCATTACTTTTTTTGCTTCATCATCTGCATAAAATACGGGGTATCCCAACGTTTCAAATATTCTGCAAACAACGGTTTTACCACTTCCAATTCCGCCCGTTACGCCAATGTGAAACTTTTTCATGTCTATCTATTATTTCCAAAGTAAAAAGTCCACATTCTGTGGCTCAGACTTTACAACTTTAACAAAATCAGGGTTTTTAGTTATAATCACCGGTAGGTTTTGTATATGATTACTTCTCCAATCGTCTAAATTTATTACGGCCTCAAACATGTCTTTATTGATAGTCTCATATTTAGCCAATGAAACTATAACCGTTAATTTCACCTTCTCAGGAAGTATTTTTACGGTACGAAAAGACTTCCTATTTTCTGCTTTTATCGGTACTTCAATAACCTTTTCTGTTACTTCTCCAACAGGAATTCTTATATCAACCGTTGATGGATGTACATTTATGTTTGCTTTCTGGCTTCTTTGCAAAGCCACTTTCGCTACTATATCATTGCTCACGTTATCTCTACGTAGTGTGTCGGTCGCCCAGCCGTCAATTAGCACTAAATCTTCCAATGGCCCGGTAACTGTTACAAATTTAGGCTCTACCGCTATTTCTCCAATAATGTCGTATTGTTTCTTAAAGTGTAAGTTCTCAGATAAATTAACAGTAACCTTTTTGACATCTTGTTTAGAAAAATTAAAAAAAAGTGTATCAGGAGAGATAGAAACAATACTTTGGTTTGCACTAAACTGTCTATTTATGTAACCCATTTGATTGGAGAAAACAACCCAATCGCGTGTTTTTAGACCACTAAGATCTACTTCAATATCTTGAGGTTTTAATCTTAAATTTGAAAAGAGAACTTGCCAACCGGTTCCTTTCACCTGCATACTTACTGTATCTGATTGCAATGGATGGAAAGCCCTTTTAGGTGGTATATTAACGTATTTAAGAGATGCATTAACATTATACAGATATTGATTAGACAAGGCAAAAAGACTCCAAACTAAAAAGGAAACAAGTAAACAGACTGCGAAAAGGCTCAGTTTTTTTTGTTGCTTCTTACTCAGATTAAATATTGCCATCTTAAATAAAATAAAAAACGCTTAACAAAAATAGCAAGCTCTTTATTTTTTGCCAATTTGGTTAAGCGTTTATTATAAAAAACTATCTAAGTTATTTTATGAATCTATGCTAGATGAAGATTAAACATGTTTTATTTCTTTTCTTCTATAGCACCGTTGCTTGCTTGCTTTGATGCATTCGCTGCTTTAGACGCATCTAATGAAACGGCTGCTTTGTCAAATTTTATTCTTGTGCCGCTACCAACGTCAATTATTAAGGTATTTTCACCTACCTCAACAATACGTCCATGTATACCTGCAGTTGTAACAACCTTATCATTAACCTTTAACTCTTCGATATACTTTTTATGGTCTTTTTGTTTTTTCATTTGTGGGCGTATCATAAAAAAGTAAAACACTACCACAATCAAACCCATCATAATGAGGGATTGCATTCCTCCTCCTCCGCCCATTTGTAATAAAACTGTTGCTGTTGTCATGAATCTCAATATTAATATAAACTGGTTTTTATTCTTGCACTTCGCCTTTCAAATGTAACATGCTTTGAGCAGGTTGTGCATTACTATATACTGTAATAATTTTATGTTGGGTTCCCCTCTGCCCTGCACTGTTAAAACCAACTTCTATCGTTCCCTTTTCACCTGGTTTAATAGGTTTCTTATTAAATTTTGGCGTTGTGCATCCGCATCCAGCTTGTACATCGCTAATAATTAACGGAGATTTTCCGGTATTAGTAAACTCGAATGTATGATCGATTTTCTCGCCTTCCTTTATTTTGGCAAAATCGTAGGTGTCACTACTGAATGCTATTATAGGAGCATTTGCTACGTCTGCAGAATCCGGAACCATCTTATTTACGCCCGTATTGTCTGTTGTGTTCACATTCTCGAGAACGTCCTCTCCAGCACTTTTTTCTTTTTCTTTCGGATTGTTGTTGCATGCAGCAAAAATCAAAGCAGCAACTGAAAATGTTAAGAACTTAGCCTTCATATAAAATTAAATTTAAAAATTGCGTTTTTAACCAATAAGACCCCGTCCGAACTTCCTTATTTTCCCCTCTTTTTGAAGTTCTATCAGAATTTTGTCTAATATACCATTAATAAACGAATTACTTTTCGGAGTACTAAACTCCTTTGAAATCTCTATATACTCATTGATCGTAACTTTTACCGGTATAGAGGAAAAGTTTAATAATTCTGTAATAGCCATCCGCATCAGTAAAGTATCAATCAAAGCTATTCTATCAGCCTCCCAATTTTTAGTTTTACCCGATATATATTTTTGATAATCTTCCCCATGCCTTGTGGTCAACCTAAATAAATCGATAATAAATTCTTTATCATCATCCCAGTTAGGGCAGAGCGCTGCTAATTGGTTTTTTTCTGGGTCTTCACTGTTAAAGTTTTTTAATGTTTTAGCCAGTAAAGCTTGCAGTACATCTTTATCTGTTGCCCAATTCATAAAACGTTCCTCAAAAACCTGTTCAATGGCTGGCGATTTTAGAATAATCTTCTTAAAGATAAATTTCACAATATCTTTTTCTGCTTTCAAGGATCTATCTTCACTTTCTAAATAAGCAATATATTCTGGAGATGGTTTTAAAATCTGAAAAATGCTTCTGATTAATTCCCTGTCAAAAACCGCATCTACCTTATATTTTTTTGCTGAGTCTATATACTGTTCATTTTGTCTTAACAGTTCAATGAACGTATTGTTGGCAAGACGCGTGTTAGTATTAAGATCCTTTTCAGTTGGAAGATGCTTATTCGCTCGACCTTCGGCATCCGTTAATGTATAATCTCCTACCTCTGATAATAAGGCTAAGACCCATATATACATTTCATAGACCTGATCAACACTTTTCAGCAATGATTTTTCAAAATTATTAACATTTTTATCTTCCGATTGATGATAAGCGTAGATTGTTTGCAGAACTTTTACCCGGAGGTGCCTTCTATTTAACATAATTACTTAAAGAACGATTTTATATTTGTTGTGGAAATAACCCACTTGTTTTGTTAATTCTGTTTAATTTTCTTAATGAGTGCGATGCGCTCTTCTGCTATTTGCATAGCGGCTTGGTGCGTGGTTATCTGTTCTCTTCTAGATTTTTGTAGTACGGAACGTGTTACCTCATAAATATTTTCAGTTAAAGCAGCACTTCTCAATACATTATATCCCGCAATTTCTGCATAGCAACTCAGCAGGCCACCAGCATTAATCAAGAAATCCGGTGCGTATATGATACCTTTCTCAAGGAGCTTTATTCCATGTACATGATCGTTCTCTAATTGATTATTAGCAGATCCGGCGATGATCTTACAGCGCATCCGTTCAATGGTATAGTCGTTAACAGTTCCCCCTAAAGCACAGGGAGCATAGACATCCAAATCCATGTCAAATAAATTATTATGCGCGATAGCCTCTGCTCCATATTTATTAGACACTTGTATCATTCGATCTTCTATAATATCACTTACATAGACTTTTGCATTTTCTTCACGCAATAAAGAGACCAAATGCTCACCAACTTTACCAGTTCCCTGAACTGCTACGGTTCTTCCTGCCATACTGTCTGTACCATACAACTCTTTAACAGCAGCTTTAATACCATAATAAACGCCTTTTGCTGTGAATGGAGCTGTATCTCCACTTCCACCTAAAGACTTAGGTAAACCAACGACATGATTGGTTTCCATATGAATAAACTCCATATCCTTAGATGTGGTTCCCATATCTAAGGAAGCGATGAATGAACCATTCAATTCCTCAACAAATTGGCCTAATCTTCTTAAAATGACCTCCGTTTTTTGCGTTCTATGATCGCCAATTATCACGGCAGTCCCTCCACCAAGATTCACGCCGCTGATTGCCGACTTATAAGTCATCGCTCTTGAGAGTCGAAGAACATCATCTATTGCTTCCAATTCAGTTTTATACGGCAACATCCGAACCCCTCCTATTGCGGGTCCTAATGTAGTGTTATGAATAGCAATAATCGCTTTTAAACCAATGGAATTATCTTGACAGAATACAATCTTTTGATGTTCAAATTGTTTAAGCAAATCAAACATGTGAGGATATGAAGTTTCGGAAGACATATATTACTTGTTTAAGTACCGGCATTTCACGGCAAAAGTACTAATTTTATCTTCTTTTAAAATCATTTCCAAAAAATAAAACACTGCATTTTTGCCATTTAATTATAAAAATTCCGCCAAAGCTTTAATCTGCAAGCGAGCTAGGGCACACTATTTTTATTTTGTTAACTTTGGATTTGAATAATTAATGACCATTAATGAAGCATCTAGCTTACCTCAATAAGTATTTCTTTAAATATCGCTGGCACCTATTACCAGGTTTTATTTTTGTGGTAATATCCAATTATTTCGGTGTGGTACCAGCTCAAGTCATACGCATAGCCTTTGATCTAGTAAAGGAAAATATTGCTTTATATAAATTATTTTATGGCTTTGAAAGACAAACACTCGTATATGATATATTTGGATACAGTTTATTGCTATTTGGCAGTATAGTATTGTTGTTGGCACTTATAAGAGGTTTGTTTCTTTTTTTAATGAGGCAAACTATCATATTAACATCTAGACATATAGAATATGATCTAAAGAATGAAATATATGGGCATTATCAACAATTAGATATGGCCTTCTTTAAACGAAACAATACAGGCGATCTCATGAATAGAGTAACAGAAGATGTTAGTAGGGTCCGTGCTTACCTTGGCCCGGCCATCATGTATTCGATCAATACAGTTGTTCTTTCTATCATGGTTATAGCAGCAATGCTGAGTGTAAATCAACGACTAGCTATTTATGCCTTGTTACCGATTCCAATTTTATCTATAGTTATTCTGATCGTTAATAAAATAATTAATAAAAGAAGTGAAAAAATACAGGAACAGCTTTCTGGTTTAAGTTCTTATGTACAAGAAACTTTTTCGGGTATAAGGGTTATTAAAACCTATAATCGGGAACAAGAAAAAATGAAGAATTTTGCGCAGGAAAGCACCGATTATAAAAACGCATCTCTTTCTTTAGTTCGGGCACAGGCTATATTTTTCCCACTGATCCTTTTATTGATTGGGCTTAGCACCATTATAACAATTTATATAGGTGGCATTGAAGTTATGCGAGGGAGTATCACCTCTGGGAACATTGCAGAATTTATTGTATATGTCAATCAATTAACATTTCCGGCCATGTCATTGGCTTGGGTTACTTCTCTCATTCAAAGAGCTGCTGCATCACAGAAACGTATTAATGAGTTCTTAAACACAACTCCTGCTATTCTTTCAAATGACAAACTAGGAGAAAGGCATGAATACACGGGTAATATCATTTTTTCAAATGTTAACTTTACGTACCCAGATACAGGCATTAATGCGTTAAAAAATATATCGTTTCAATTAAGTCCTGGCAAAATACTCGCGATTATAGGGAAAACCGGTTCAGGAAAGTCGACTATAGCCCGTCTCCTTATGCGCATGTATGATGCGCAAAGTGGACAAATATTAGTTGATGGTATCCCGATTAATAAATTGAACTTAAATAGTTATCGCAGTCAAATCGGATTTGTACCTCAGGAGGTATTTTTATTCTCAGATACAATAGCGAGAAACATTGCTTTTGGAAAAGAAAACGTTGATATGGAAGCCGTAATTGAGGCGACTAAAAATGCTGACGTGTATGACAATATAATTGAATTTGAAGAGGGTTTTGAAACAGCGATTGGCGAAAGAGGGATTACCTTATCTGGCGGGCAAAAACAACGCATCTCGATTGCCAGAGCACTTATTACCAATCCAAAAATTTTAATCTTTGATGACTGTTTATCGGCGGTCGACACTAAAACAGAAGAGCGCATTTTGAATAATCTGGGTACTGTTATGCGTAACAAAAGTGCTGTTTTTATTGCCCATCGTGTTTCTACTATTAGAAATGCTGATCATATATTAGTTATGGATCAAGGAAAAATAGTTGAACAGGGGAAACACGATGAACTCCTTGCCGCACGTGGCAGTTATTTTGAATTATATGAAAAACAACTTTTAGAGGAAGAGGTCTAGGATTCTGAGTTATAAGTTACCAGTTGTGAGTTGCGAGTATTCGTATACTTTGCATCCTACACTGATTGTAGCCCAGTCACCGTTACCTAAATTTCATTTGCTGTTTATCTAGCATCCCCATTTGATCTTTCATCATCTTTATTTGATCTGCTAACAGCTTATTTTTATCCGCCTTTTTGGCCTCTTGTAATAATTGAGTTGCTTCACGCTTATTTCGTTTCGCCATAGCAATACCTGCCAAACTCAATTTAGCAAGCGCTACATTATGATCCATCTGCATACCTAATGTTAAAGCCTTCTTGAAATATTTCTCTGATTGCAATGGCGCAGTGCGGGATTCTATTAATCCAATCAATAAATGGTAATACCCATGCTGTGCACGTATAAGTTGCCTTTCGTAATTGGTTATTTTGTTTAACCATTGCTTCGCCTTATCCATATTCTCTTTGCGCAGATAAAATTGTGCTATTAACATGTTTTCATTGAAGAAAAACGTAACGAAAATAACAATAGCTATCAATAAAGCTAAAATCCCCCATCCCCAATGTCCAAAAACAAATAGGCTAACAGCTCCTCCCAAAAATACAAAAGCAAGAATTATACGAACAAAATTTGGCATACGTTTCTATTCCGATTATTTTTAATTATAAAATGTTTACAAATATCCGTTAATTTATGGGCTTTAGCAAAAAGTTTCTACATACAATTGAAATATTTTAGGGAGATACAATACCCCACAAAAGTTTGGCTAAATAATAGCGCGAAACGTAATTTCGATTCATTTATGAACATTCGTTTCCGAAAATAAATTTATTTACTAAGTTTGAGCATGAGCATAACCCTTGAAAAAAGTTGGAAAGAGGTTCTGGAACAGGAATTCTCAAAACCGTATATGGATAAACTAAGAGCCTTCTTGAAACAAGAACAGGCTCAATACCAGGTGTTCCCTCCAAATAAGTTAATATTTAATGCATTTGAACACACTCCGTTCGATCAAGTCAAGGTTGTTATCCTTGGACAAGACCCTTATCATAATATTGGACAAGCGCATGGGCTTTCATTTTCGGTTCAACCTGGCATAGCAATTCCGCCATCTTTGAGAAATATGTATCTTGAATTAAGTACCGATATTGATGGCTTTAAGATTCCGCATCATGGAACGTTAACCAAATGGGCTGATCAAGGCGTTTTATTGTTAAATGCTGTTTTAACTGTCAGAGCCCATACCGCAGCCTCGCATCAGAAAAAAGGATGGGAAATTTTTACGGATATGGTTATCAAAGAACTTTCACAAAAGAGAGAACATATAGTATTTATTTTATGGGGGAATTATGCTAAGCAGAAAACAAATTTAATTGATAGTTCCAAGCATTTAATAATCACCTCAGCTCACCCATCTCCTCTCTCGGCACATAATGGTTTTTTTGGAAGTAAACCTTATTCAAAAACCAATCAATATTTAATAAATCATAATGAAACACCAATAGATTGGTCACTCTAAGAACTCTTAGGCGGCTATCATAGATAGCCCTCCTTTAAATTTATCTATTGACAACAACAATCAAACGCACAGATGACATTCTTTATCGTAGTCCTATTTTAGTATTCCATAGGTACAATGGGCTCTTTTTTGGAAGTAGACATAATCATCATAGTCTGAAAAGTTTTAACACAAGGTATTCTGCTTATCTTTTCCATGATTAGCCTCTCATAAGACTTTATGTCTTTCACATATACTTTCAGCATAAAATCACATTGACCCGTTACATGATGACACTCTGTAACTTCTGGAATACTTTTTATAGCCTCCACAAATTCAGGGATTGAATTATGTGTATGAAAATCAAGTTGAATTTGAATAAAAGATTTTATCCCAAGTCCTAATAATTCTTCATCTACCAATGCATGATAGCTCTTGATAAATCCTGCGTTTTCAAGCTTACGAACGCGTTCTAATGTAGGAGCAGGAGATAGCCCGATATTTGAAGAAAGTTGTAAATTAGTTATTCTACCGTTTTCCTGAAGTAATTTTATAATCTTCAAATCAATTTTATCTGGTTCAAAAGGCATAGCTAACAGTTTTTAAGTAAAGTTAGCAAATAACCAAATAAAATTTTACATTTCAGCACATTTTATTTCAAAAATTATGAATACGTTCTTTCCCAGTAATTGTCAACAAATATATCTTGGAACTATACCTTAGCACTTAAAGCCATCGCATAGAGTTTCATTTGCTTAACCATTGAAACCAAACCGTTTGCTCTCGTTGGCGACAAATGTTCTTTTAAGCCAATTTCATCAATAAAATAAAGCTCTGAATTAACAATATCTTTCGGTTGCTGATTAGATAAAACTTTAATCATAAGGCTTACTAGCCCTTTGGTGATAATTGCGTCGCTATCTGCGGTAAAAACAACCTTGCCATCTTGGTAATCCGCATGGAGCCAAACACGAGACTGGCATCCTTTAATCAATAAATCATCCGTTTTATAAGCTTCATTAATTAAAGGCAATTCTTTCCCCAATTGAATAATATACTCATACTTTGACATCCAATCTTCAAAAAAAGAAAAATCTTCAATCAATTCATTTTGTATTTCCTTAATTGTCATTTTAAAATCACTCCTTCAAATTACAACAGCATGCTGGCCGCTTTTTTAATTGCCAGTACCAATGTATCTATTTCTTCTTTCGTGTTGTACATAGCGATCGATGCACGTACTGTTCCAGGAATGGCAAAACGCTCCATTAACGGTTGAGTACAGTGATGACCTGTACGCACGGCGACTCCCAATTTATCCAAAATCACGCCAACGTCATATGGATGAGCACCATCAAGCAAAAAGGAGATAACACTAGATTTTTCTTGTGATGTACCAATAATCCGAATACCTTCTACATCGTTCAATGCTTTCGTGGCATACTTCAGCAATTCCGTCTCGTACAAAGAGATATTATTCAATCCAACTTCATTAATGTAATCAATAGCATTAGCCAGACAGATGCCAGCCTCAATGTTCGGTGTTCCTGCTTCAAATTTAAAGGGCAGCTCGTTATAGATAGTCTTTTCAAATTTCACCTCCTTAATCATGTCTCCACCACCTTGATAAGGTGGCATCAATTCGAGCCATTTTTCCTTACCATATAAAACGCCTACACCCGTTGGGCCATACATTTTATGTCCTGAAAAAACGAAAAAATCAGCATCTAAAGCCTGCACATCAACAGCAATATGTTGAATAGCCTGTGCTCCATCAATCAATACCGGAACTCCATATTCATGGGCTAATTTGATAATTTCTTTAACAGGATTTATTGTTCCCAATGTATTAGAAACATAGGTAACAGCAACCATTTTGACGCGATCATTCAAAAGCGACCGGTAAGCACTCATATCCAATTCACCATCATCACTAATAGGGATCACTTTGAGTGTTGCATTACGTTCTTCACAAAGCATCTGCCACGGCACAATATTGCTATGATGCTCCATGGCAGAAATGATAATCTCATCACCCGCTTTTACAAATTGTTTCCCGTAGCAGGATGAAACTAAGTTTATACCGTGCGTGGTTCCGCTCGTCATAACTATCTCATGCTCATGAGCAGCATTAATATAGTGTTTAACTTTCTTACGGGTTATTTCATAGGCATCTGTAGCTACTTGGCTTAAATGATGAACGCCGCGATGTACATTACTATTTTTAAGTGTATAATAGTCAGTAATTGCGTTTATCACAGCTAATGGTTTTTGGGTTGTCGCCCCATTATCAAGATAAACCAAAGGCTTTCCATTAACCGTAGTTTTCAAAATCGGAAAGTCTGCTCTTATACTATGAATATCGTAATGTGTCAAAACAAGATAATTAAAATATGGATTTACTGTTCTATTATTAGCCCCTCTTCAATCAAATGATCTACATACTCTCTTATTGGTTCACTGCTGAATTTTTCGGTTACATCAAATGCAAAAGCATGAACTAAAAGAACGCGTGCCTTTTCTTCACTTATACCTCTGGCTCTTAAATAAAACAATGCATCATCATCAAATTGCCCCATTGTACAACCGTGACTACATTTAACATCATCAGCGAAAATCTCTAATTGTGGTTTACTAAAAATCGTCGATTTCTCTCCAATGAGCATATTATTATTTTGTTGGAAAGCATTCGTTTTTTGCGCGTCTTCTCTGACGAAAATCTTACCATTAAATACGGCTGTAGATGTATTTTGGGTAATATTCTTATACCATTCGTAACTTTCACAATGTGGTTTGCGATGATCTACAATTGTGTGATTATCTACCAATTGATCCTCCGCTGTCAACGTAATTCCATACAAATGGCTTTCTACTGCACTATCATCCAGTCTAACATTGATGTTATTCCGGATGAAAGCCGAGCCGGGAAACGTACAATTATAGTTATTGTACAAGCTATGTTTTTTCTGATGAATTTCAGTGTGATTTAAGTAACTAGATTGTGAATTGGCAGTCTGTAAATAATAATGTTGCAGATGAGCGTTTTCTTCAAGCACAACTTCACTTACAGTATTATTCAAGCTTAATCCAATATCGTCGGTAATAAAAGATTCTAAAATTTCAGCCTTAGTATTATTTCCTAGTAGGTATAAATTACGTGTTTGATTAAAAATTGTTTCACTTGAAGACGCAACATGAATAATTTGAATACTTCTCCTGAGTGTAATATTCTTTTCAATTTCGATAACTAAACCTCCTTCATGAAGCGCAGTATTTAAAGCAACTAAAGGGTTGTCCGTTTTATCTGCATATTGAGCAAAATGCCTAAGCGACAATTTATGCTGGTGTATATCTTCAATTGAATATATAGAAACCCCTTGCTCGTCCACAACATCTGAAAGATCTGTTCTAAAGTGTCCGTTAACCAGTACAAGCTTATAAGGGTTCAGCCCTTTAATGAAAGCCTTTTCTATTGAAACACTCTTGCCGGGGAGATTGTCACGCAACAAATAATTTTTACTTAATAATGGTTGTAAATTGGTATACTTCCAATCTTCATCCTTTAAAGTAGGAAAACCTGTTTCTTGAAAACGAGCAAACGCGTTTCTACGTAAACTAGCTAATGGCTCTAAATCGCCTTTTATAGCTAACCCGTCATCAAAAACGGTAGTTAATTGATGATATAATGAACTCGAAACTTGTGTAATCATTTGTTAATAGTCATAAAATGGATGAAAAAATGTAGTCGATTAAATGGCAGCTCCTTCTTCTGCATCTACACTTTCTTTCAACCAATCATATCCCTTTTCCTCTAATTCTAACGCTAATTCTTTTGTACCTGATTTTACGATACGTCCCTTATATAATACATGAACGAAATCCGGCACAATGTATTCTAAAAGTCGTTGATAATGTGTTATTACAACGAAAGCATTATCTTTTGAACGCAAATGGTTCACACCATTAGCCACAATTCTTAACGCATCGATATCTAGCCCGGAGTCTGTTTCATCTAAAATAGATAACTTCGGCTCTAGCATTGCTAATTGAAAAATTTCATTACGCTTTTTCTCTCCACCAGAAAAGCCCTCATTTAGTGATCTATTAGCCAGTTTGGCATCAAATTCAACTAATTTTTGCTTTTCTTTCACCTGCTTCAAAAACTCCTTAGCTTCCATAGGCGCTAAACCTTTATAAGCTCTTATTTCATTCACAGCTGTTTTTAAGAAATTTATATTTGAAACACCGGGAATTTCAATAGGATATTGAAAAGCAAGAAAAAGACCTTCCCGAGCCCTGTCTTCTGGTGACAATTCTAATAAATCCTTTCCTTCTAAGGTCACTTCGCCGCCGGTAACTTCATAAGCGTCTCTACCTGCTAAAACAGATGCCAGTGTGCTTTTACCTGAACCGTTTGGCCCCATGATTGCATGAACTTCACCCGCTTTAACTTCTAAATTTAACCCTTTTAAAATTTGTTTATCATCTACAGATGCCTGTAGGTTTTTTATACTTAACATACGATCAATAATTCAAATCTTGTTGATTTGGTGTTTATGCTTTTTATTTTTATATATTACGTTAGGCCAGCTATCCAACACTACCCTCTAAAGAAATAGCCAACAACTTCTGAGCCTCCACTGCAAATTCCATGGGCAACTGATTTAATACCTCTTTTGCATAGCCATTCACAATTAGCTCAACAGCTTTTTCAGAATCAATTCCTCGCTGGTTAAGGTAGAATATCTGATCTTCGCCAATTTTAGAAGTGGTAGCCTCATGCTCCAACTTAGCAGTCTTATTCTTAGCCTCAATATAAGGAAATGTATGCGCCCCACAACGGTCGCCTATCAATAGCGAGTCACATTGCGTAAAATTTCGCGCTTTTTCAGCTCCTTTACCTATTTGCACTAAACCTCTGTAGCTGTTTTGGCTAACGCCTGCGGAGATACCTTTCGATACAATCTTACTTCTTGTATTTTTTCCTATATGGAACATTTTACTTCCTGTATCCGCTATTTGGTGGTTTCTTGTAAGCGCTACCGAATAAAATTCACCAATTGAGTTATCACCTTTCAATATTACACTTGGATATTTCCATGTAATTGATGAACCCGTTTCTACTTGTGTCCACGAAATCTTACTATTATCCCCTCTACAAATACCTCTTTTAGTAACAAAATTGTAAATACCGCCTATTCCGTTCTTGTCTCCTGGATACCAATTTTGTACAGTACTGTACTTGATTTCTGCATTATCCAAGGCAATGAGCTCTACAACTGCAGCATGCAACTGATTCTCATCCCGCATGGGAGCAGTACATCCTTCCAAATAGCTAACATAGCTTCCTTCATCAGCTACGATAAGTGTTCTTTCAAATTGTCCCGTGTTTTGTGCGTTAATACGAAAGTAAGTAGAAAGCTCCATTGGGCAATTCACACCCTTCGGTATATAAACGAAGGACCCATCTGAAAAAACAGCTGCGTTAAGCGCCGCATAAAGGTTATCTGTTTGAGGAACTACTGTACCCAGATATTTTTTTACTAACTCAGGATACTCTCTTACAGCTTCGCCGAAAGAACAAAAGATAACGCCAACTTCTTTAAGCTTCTCGCGAAAAGTCGTCTTAACAGATACACTATCAAAAACCGCGTCAACAGCCACTACACCTGCCAATATTTTTTGCTCATCTAATGGAATGCCTAGTTTTGCAAAGGTTTCCAATAGTTCAGGATCCACTTCATCTATGCTGTTTACCTTTGGTTTTTCTTTAGGTGCAGCATAGTAAGAAATGTCTTGAAAATCCACTTTTGGATGTTTAAAATTTTGCCACTGTGGCATTGACATCTTCTCAAAATGCTTCAACGCCTTTAATCTCCATTCCAATAACCACTCAGGTTCGCTTTTCTTTGCCGAAATAAAACGCACAGTATCTTCAGACAAACCTTTCTTGGCTATGTCCATCTCTATATCAGTAGTGAAACCGTATTTATATTCCTCTACCGCAAGCTCGGTCAATATATTATCGTCTTTGGTGCTCATCTCACATTAAATTTACACAATCTAATAATCATCTGTATTTGGTTAACGATTGTATACTACATAATTTGCAAAGTTACAATTTGAAGCGCAATTAATCGAGCTTTTCCTTCGCTCTTTTACCTATTATTAATAATCTAAATGTAAATTAATGACCATCGTCATTTTTTCCAACGGTTAAATTATTATCCTAGCTTATTATTCCTGCTTTAAGAAGCTCTTCCTGCATCTCTTTTTGCAAAGACAGGGATTCGGCTCTGGCTTTCTCCGCAAAATCCTCCCCTTCACTTGCATATATAATTGATCTCGTAGCATTTACAAGTAAGCCACAGTCCTTATTTAAACCATAAGTGCATACTTCCTGTAAATTACCGCCCTGCGCACCAACACCTGGAACTAGTAAAAAATGGTCGGGCGCATGTTTACGTATATCCTTAAAAAATTCGCCTCTTGTAGCGCCAACAACATACATAATATTATCAGGCCTGCCCCAATTATTTACCTTTCTTATCACTTGCTCAAATAGATGCATCTCATCATGATCAGTCAAAAATTGAAAGTCTAAGCTGCCTTTATTCGACGTTAATGCTAATACAATTGCCCATTTATTTTCATATTTAAGAAAAGGAGTAATAGAATCTTCGCCCATATACGGCGCTATAGTTAATGCGTCAAAATCAAAACCAGAATCATTAGGTGAGAAAAAAGCCTTTGCATACATATCCGACGTATTTCCTATGTCACCTCGCTTCGCATCAGCTATACTCAAACAGGTTTTGGGAATGATTTTTAAAGTACGCTGCAAACTTTGCCAGCCCTTAACACCTCTACATTCGTAAAAGGCGGTGTTTGGTTTATACGCCACGCATAAATCAGCAGTAGCTTCTACAATACGTTTATTAAATTCAAACACAGGATCTTCATAATCCAATAAAAATTTGGGTATTTTTGAAATATCCGTATCTAAACCAACACATAGAAAAGAACGTTTTTGCTTAATTTCGTCAATTAGCTGCTTACGAGTCATATTAGGGGGAAATGTATTTTAGAATATTGAAAAATAATGCAAACTTAGTTAAAAATGACTTGATAAACAATTCAACTTAAACTTCGCATATCCATTGTAATATTTTATACAGATTTTGACAGTAATAATTTACACTAATACCAATTTGACAACATCTAATATACAAGTTTATCAGGCTGTTAAGCGCTACATCAACACCTAGGAGTCTATTAGAAAATTAAGTTTATTTTAGAGAGAAGAAGAAAAGCACGCAAAAATAAAAAGCATTTTTTTTGAGTTTTTTTTTGAAATATCAATTCTTATGCATACAATTGCAGCGGAATCTCAAAATTTATCCTAATCCGTTGGGGAGAATCAATAAATTCCTTAAGCGATAAAATAATAAAAGCTGATCAATAAAGTTTTTATTATATGGATGGATTTCTGTAAAAACACAAGCAAAAAAAATCCTTATTACACATAACGACATTTGATGAATATTAATGAATTGAACGCTAAGCTCGTGTCAGAGCTACGTGAAATTGCAAAATTAATCGGCATCGCAGACGCTGAAAAGTTGAGAAAACAAGAATTGATCAACAAAATAATTGCAACCGAAAACGACAAACCTATTCAAGAAGAGGAATCGGAAACTTCCGAAAAGGAAGAAAATGGTGAAGCTAAACACCGCAAGCGAGTTAGAACAACCTTAAAACAGGCGGAACCAGTAGAGATACGAAAAAAGAACGAGAAAGAGTCAATTTCTATCAGTCAAGAGGAGGTAACTCCAAATAAAGATAGATCCTCTTCATCTGATAACCGTTCGCAACGCCCAAGAACGGGGAGTGGCCCAACAAATGCTACAACAAACCCAGCTAAAACAGACTCTCAAGCACCTTTACCTCCAGCTTCAAATCTCGACTTTGACAATGTTATCGTAAATGAGGGAGTGTTGGAGATAATGCCTGATGGCTATGGTTTTTTACGCTCATCGGACTATAACTATCTCACATCGCCAGATGATATTTATGTTTCTCAATCGCAGATTAAGCTTTTTGGATTAAAAACTGGAGACACCGTAAGAGGCAGTATCCGGCCGCCAAAAGAGGGAGAAAAGTATTTTCCTTTAGTTCGTGTAGAAGCTATTAATGGACAAGTCCCTGCGGAAGTAAGAGACAGGGTTCCATTTGACTATCTAACTCCTTTATTTCCAACAGAACGCTTAAGATTATTTACAGACGTAGGTAATCACTCTACGCGTATAATGGATTTATTTACGCCAATAGGTAAAGGACAACGTGGTTTAATTGTTGCACAGCCAAAAACGGGTAAAACAGTCTTATTAAAAGAAGTTGCAAACGCAATTGCAAAAAACCATCCAGAGGTATACCTAATCATCTTATTAATTGATGAACGCCCAGAGGAGGTAACCGATATGGCCAGAAGTGTTCGGGCCGAGGTAGTATCTTCCACATTTGATGAGCCCGCTGAACGCCATGTAAAAATTGCAAACATCGTACTTGAAAAAGCAAAACGCATGGTAGAATGTGGGCATGACGTTGTCATATTATTGGATTCTATTACGAGGTTAGCCAGAGCTTATAACACAGTTGCACCCGCTTCTGGAAAAATTTTATCAGGTGGTGTTGATGCGAATGCTCTCCATAAACCGAAAAGATTCTTTGGAGCTGCCCGTAATATTGAACACGGTGGGTCTTTAACGATCTTAGCTACTGCATTAACAGATACAGGTTCTAAGATGGATGAAGTGATCTTTGAAGAATTTAAAGGTACAGGTAACATGGAATTGCAGCTTGATCGTAAGTTATCAAACAAACGTATCTTCCCTGCTATTGATATTACTGCATCCAGCACCAGAAGAGACGACTTGTTAAATGACAAAGAAACGTTGCAACGTATATGGGTTCTTAGAAACCACTTAGCAGATATGAACTCTACCGAAGCGATGGAGTTTTTGCTATCGCAAATGAGAGGCACTAGATCTAATGAAGAGTTTTTAATCAGTATGAATGGTTAAAAGCTATTAAAGCCAATACTAAAAATTATACCATATAATTGTTAGCTTTGCGGTTTAAGTGCACAAGCTACAATAATCAATACGATTTGTGAAAGCTTTCTGACCTTAAAAGGCAGAAAGCTTTTTTAATGAGGCTGATTAATACTTCAAATACATAAAGAATGAAACAACATATACCAAATGCTATTACCTGTCTTAATCTGTTTTGTGGATGTGTAGGTACTGTATTGGCCTTCAATGATCAACTGATAGATGCGGGATATGCCATTGTACTTGCTGCCATTTTTGATTTTTTTGATGGTTTTCTTGCTCGTTTATTGAAAGTAAATTCGCCAACCGGAAAAGAACTCGATTCTTTGGCCGACATGGTAAGTTTTGGGCTTTTACCATCAATAATTATTTTCCAAATGCTGGAATTGACTCCAGCTGTTGAGTATGGCGGAAAGTGGGTAAAATACATCGCATTTCTCATCGCTATATTTTCTGCTTTACGCTTGGCAAAATTTAATCTTGATACCCGCCAAGGTACCATATTTATTGGTTTGCCTACTCCTGCATGTGCCCTATTTGTACTTTCTTTACCTCATATCGCCCTGAGCAAAGATCCTATAATCAGTGCTTATGTACAAAACCCTTTAATCCTTCTGATACTAACATTAGCATTAAGCTTTCTACTAGTAGCAGAAATACCACTGATGTCACTCAAATTTAAAAACTTCGGTTTAACGAATAACCTTCACCGATATGTGCTCATAGCTGCTGCCATTCTACTGATAGTTTTTTTTCAACTCACCGCTATTCCTTTAATCATTATCCTCTACATCGTCTTATCGCTCGTACAATTTAACAAATTAAGTCAAGCTTTATAAGAGAGAGGCATCAATTGCTTGAACATCCGAATGGTCCACCAGCTTTTTCAGTAGATCCTCGACAGAAACGCTAAATAGTGGGTGTATAAAGTTTGGAGCAATTTCAACTAATGGAACTAAAACGAACTTACGGAGGTGTATAAAAGGATGTGGTATTTTTAGGTCGTCGGTGTTAATAATCATATCATCATAGAATAAAACGTCAATATCAAGGCTTCTTGCCCCCCACTTAACTACTCGCACCCTACCCAAATCTTTCTCAATTTCCAACACATGCTTCAACGTTTTTTCAGGATTAAGAGTTGTTTTTAACATCAACACCTGATTTAGGTAAGCGGGCTGCTCCACTCCACCCCATGGGGCGGTTTCATATATTTTTGATTTTAAAATAACTTCACCAACTTTATCACTAATAAGAGCAATCGCCTTATTGAGTATAGCCTTTCGATCACCTAAATTCGAACCTAAAATAAGATAAACAATATGCATACACAAAGATACATTCGTTTCTCCTAACAGAAACAACACTTAGCTGTCATTTTTTATAAGTACGTATTGAACTTCAACTTCCGTGTAACAAAATGCGCGTTCACTTGTCTTATATTTGTTTAGTAACATAGAAATTTTAACATCAACAACCATACATGAAACAATTTTTCAAATTTGTTTTTGCCTCCATGCTCGGGGTATTTTTATCAACGATAATTTTCTTTTTCATTGCTATTGCCATTGTGGGTGCCTTAATTAGCACAGCAAGCTCTGAGAAAACGGTAGAGGTAAGCGATAATTCCGTCTTACGGATTAACCTTGATTATGCCATTAAGGAACGTACAGAGAAAAATCCGTTCAATAATGTGAATATCCCCAGCTTTAGCTCTGAGAAAACTATCGGTTTAGATGAAATATTACGAAGAATCGAGGCAGCAAAAAAAGATGACAGAATTAAAGGGATTATATTAGATATTAATGGTGTTGGAGCTAGTTTCGCAACGCTCCAAGAGATCAGAAATGCGCTACTGAATTTTAAACAATCTAAAAAATTTATTACCGCCTATAGTGAAGGTTATTCGCAAAAAGGCTATTACTTAGCATCCACTGCAGACAAGGTATACCTTAATCCGGAAGGTTCAGTAGATTTTAGAGGATTAGCTACACAACTTTCCTTTTTTAAAGGTACCCTTGAAAAACTAGGAATTGAAGCGCAGGTGATAAAGGTAGGCACTTACAAAAGTGCAGTCGAACCATTCATCTTAGATAAAATGAGCCCAGCTAATGAAGAACAGATAAACTCTTATCTTAATTCGGTTTATGATTATTATCTCGAAAATGTTTCAAAATCCAGGAATCTGCCAATAGATACACTCAGAGGCATTGCAAATAGCTATGAAGGTCGTGACGCGAATTTAGCATTACAAAGCAAACTGGTTGACGGACTAAAATATAAAGATGAACTCATTGATGAGCTGAAATCTCGGTTGAAGATTGATAAAAAGAAAAAAATCAAAGCTGTCAATATTGAAGATTATTCTGCCCCCGTTGGTGAAACCAACACCTCGCAAGAGAGAATAGCCATCGTTTATGCAGTGGGAGATATCGTTTCAGGTGAGGGGTCTGATGAACAGATAGGTTCAGAACGCATTGCCAGAGCTATACGTGCTGTTCGTGAAGACGACAAAATAAAAGCCGTGGTATTTCGTGTAAATTCTCCCGGCGGGAGTGCACTGGCGTCAGACGTTATTTGGAGAGAGGTAGAATTGACTAAAAAGGCCAAGCCAATTATCGTTTCAATGGGCGATGTAGCAGCGTCTGGAGGTTATTACATAGCATGTGCGGCAGATTCTATTTTTGCGCAACCAAATACCATTACAGGATCAATAGGCGTTTTTGGTATTATTCCAAACTTACAGAACTTCTTTAATAATAAGCTAGGTATTACTTTCGATGAAGTAAAAACTGGAAAGTATGCAGATCTTATGAGTGTTAATCGGCCACTTACAACAGATGAACGGGATTTAATCCAACAAGGAGTAAATAAAACATATAATACCTTTACAAAAAAGGTGTCTGATGGACGAAAAATCAGCCAAGCTAAAGTTGATAGCATAGGGCAAGGCAGGGTTTGGACCGGAGCTCAAGCCCTACAAATAGGACTAGTGGATAGACTGGGTGGTTTAGAAGATGCGATCAAATCTGCCGCTAAAAAGGCAAAAATAAAGGATTATAAATTGATTGCTTACCCTTCGTTAAAAGACCCATTTGAGTCCCTATTAAGTTCATCAACCGATAAAATGAAAAGCTGGGCAATTAAACAAGACTTAGGAGAAGGTTACACCTTATACAGACAGGCGAAAAGTGTATTAGAACAGAGCGGTATACAGGCTAGACTACCTTATATTCTTAATATACAATAGAATATTGGAAAACGATTATTAAGGCTCAGACATTGTCTGGGCCTTTTCTATTATGATCGTAAATATTATATACTCCTCATCTTTTGATTGGATTATAATGGCAATTTATCTAAGTTTGTCGACCGGTTTGACATAAACAACGAGCCATTACCATTAATAATATCCTTTATGGAAAATAAGATCATATCCCGTAAGTTAAAATTGTTATCTCAGTTGATGGAGCTCCATGGCGAAAATTCCTTTAAAACAAAGGCTGTTGCCAATGCCTCTTTTAAACTCGATAAATTACCCTTTAGAATAATTGACAAAACGGAATTAGAACTTAGTGAACAACAAGGGATAGGTAAGAGCACAGCAGCTAAAGTTTGGGAGCTGCTTAATACGGGTTGCATAAGAGAATTAGAAGACTTGCTTTCAAGAACACCGGACGGCATATTGGAAATGCTTACTATTAAGGGCTTAGGACCAAAAAAAATTGTTATAATTTGGCAAACCTTGAACATCGAGACCATAGGTGAATTATATTATGCATGTAATGAAAATAGATTGATAGAAGCAAAAGGTTTTGGATTAAAAACACAAGAAGAAATAAAAAGGGCCATTGAATTTAATATGGCTAGCCAAGGATTTTTTTTGTATTCCCAAGCAGAAAAAATTGCCACCCACGTTGGCAAAGAATTGGAAGAACTACTCCCAAAAGATTGCTTATTACATATTACAGGAGATTTTCGGAGAAGGGTTGAGATACTAAGTAGAATAGACTTTATTACAACAGCTACTGAAAAGGAGCTGTTAAATGGTATAGAACATCTTGCATCCCTAATAAAATTCGAACAAAAGGATGGTCACATCCAGACGATTCATGAAAGCGGTTTACCGATATATTTCTTTATTAGTAACAATACTACTTTTCAGCGCGACCTATTAATAAGCACAGGAAATGAAGACCATCTTAATTTGCTCAAACAAAAACTGGATGGGGATATTCCCGATGGTCAAGATGAAAAGGAGATCTATCGAAAAGCTCATCTTGATTTTATTGAACCAGAACTAAGGGAAGGATTGGACGAAATAGAAAAGGCATCACATCATACCCTGCCTAATCTAATTAACTATACTGATATCAAAGGCACTCTGCACAATCATAGCACATGGAGCGATGGTGTTCATACGCTAGAGGAGATGGCTCGGCATTGTAAAGAAACTTTAAAGCTAGGTTATTTAGGAATTTGCGACCATTCTCGTACAGCTGTTTATGCTAAGGGTTTAAAAGACGAACAAGTTTTACAGCAATGGTTAGAAATAGAAGAGCTTAATAAAAAACTCACCCCTTTTAAAATATTTAAAGGTATTGAGTCTGATATATTAAGTGATGGGTCTTTAGATTACCCCGAAGAACTCCTCAAGGGCTTTGACTTTGTAGTTGCTTCCATACATTCAAATTTAAAAATGGATGAAGAGCGGGCAACGACACGCCTTATAAAGGCCATTGAGAATCCCTATACTACCATTTTAGGACACCCGACCGGCAGGTTATTGTTGAGCAGGAAAGGTTATCCTATTAACTTCAAAAAGGTAATTGATGCATGTGCTGCAAATAAAGTAGTCATGGAGATAAATGCCAACCCCCTTCGTTTAGATCTCGACTGGCGATGGCATCGTTATGCCTTAGAAAAAGGTGTACTATTGTCAATTAATCCTGATGCACATCGAACTGAAGGTTTGAAAGATATGTATTATGGCACATTGATTGGTAGAAAAGGCGGACTAGAAGCGGTTCAATGTTTAAATTGTTTCAGTCTCGAAGAAATAGACCACTATTTTAAAACACGTAAGCTTCTCTAAAATAATTATCTTTGACTATGATTTCTGAACAAGCCAACAAGATTTTCGATCAAGCCATAACTGATTACCACGTTCATAACTTGATAGATGCGCAATTAAAGAACCCCTACAGCAAGCATTCGTTGGAGCATCTTTTATATTTAAAATGTTGGATAGATACGGTACAATGGCATATGGAAGACGAAGTACGAGATCCTTCTATTGATCCTGTAAAGGGATTGTTATGGAAGCGGAGAATCGATCAGTCAAATCAGGAACGCACCGATACGGTAGAATATATTGATAGTTATTACCTTGATAAGTTCAAAGACGTAGGGCCTTTGCCAGATGCAACAATCAATACGGAAAGTCCTGCTTGGGCAATTGATAGGCTGTCTATATTAGCGTTAAAAATCTATCATATGCAATTGGAAGCTACCCGGTTGAGCGCTAGCCCAGAACATCGCAGTCAGTGTAACGCAAAGTTACAGGTGTTATTGGAACAACGAGCAGACCTGTCAGGCAGCATTGACCAATTGTTAGACGATATATCAAGCGGCAAGAAATATATGAAAGTATATAAACAAATGAAAATGTATAATGACCCTTCGCTAAACCCAATTTTATACGCAGAAGATCCAAAAGTGTAAACAACTTGGGCTCCATTTTAAAAAATCACAAATAAGATTGAGGAGCTTAAGGAACATTATACATAAAACGCTAACAGTATTACCATAGCAAGCGAATCAATGGAAGAGAAATGCATTTTAGTTTTCAGGTTTTCGGCAATGGGAGATGTTGCAATGACAGCGCCGGTATTACAGCAATTATGTGAAAATCATTCCTCAATTAAAATTGTGATGGTCAGCAGGCCATTATTTAAACCATTTTTCGAACATATTCCGAATCTTGTATTTCATGCAATTCATCCAGATAGCATCCATAAAGGGTTGAAGGGGCTTTATAAACTATTCACCGAATTAAAGCAATATAATCCACATGCTATAGCAGATCTTCACGATAACTTAAGAAGTAGAATTTTATCCTTTTACTTTCGTTCTACCGGCGTACAAATAAAACGGATCGATAAGGGACGTGAAGAAAAAAGAGCACTAACTAGAGCTAACAATAAAATTCTGAGGCCCTTACAGCTAACGGTTGATCGCTATGCGGATGTATTTTGCGCGTTAAATTATCCACTTTCTCTGCAACATACATTAAGGAAGCAAAAAAGGCCCATCCCTCCTCTTTTTCATTCTTATTATGAGAATAAGCGATCACCAATAATTGGCATTGCGCCATTTGCCCAACACATTTACAAAATGTATCCATTAACCTTAATGGAAGATGTTATAGCAGATTTAAGTAAAAGCTATCAACTTTTTATTTTCGGAGGTGGGGAAGAAGAAAAAAAAATTGCGGGAGATTGGGAAAACAGATACACTTCTGTAACCAGCGTAATAGGCAAAATAGATTTAGCTCAAGAATTAAGTTTAATCGCTAATCTTGATCTAATGCTCAGCATGGACTCATCAGGCATGCATTTAGCCTCATTAGTAGGCGTTAGAGTCGTGTCAATATGGGGGCCTACACACCCGTATGCTGGTTTTCTAGGTTTTGGCCAACTCGAGAGCGATTGCCTACAGATAAACCACCCAGCCAGACCCAATTCTGTTTATGGAAACAAACCATGTTTATGTGATAATACACCATGTATAGAACTTATTCAACCAAAATTGGTTATAAATAAAATAAAACAATTATTAGAACATGGCTAAACATCTCTTTCTTATTCGTCATGCCAAGTCAGATTGGAATTTTGACCTACCTGATTTTGAGAGACCACTAAATTCACGTGGTCAAAAGAATGCTCCCTACATGGCTAAAAAACTGGCTGAACATGAGGTACAACCACAGTTATTAGTAAGCAGTCCCGCAAATCGGGCCTTAAGTACAGCTCAACTTTTTCAAGAAGAGTTAACGGAACAGCATTTGCAAATTAAAGAAGAGAGCGCTATTTACGAAGCCAGCACGCCAACGCTTTTAAAAATAATTAATGGCTTTGACAATCGATACAGCAGCATCGCCCTCTTTGGACACAATCCTGGTTTAAGTAATCTGGCACATTATTTAAGTTCGGCGTTTGAATACGATATGCCAACATGTTCTATTGTGCATATTCAATTTGGAACAGATGATTGGGCCGAGATAAGTGAGGATGCTGGTGCTATAGTCTGGTTCAATTACCCAAAGCTTGCTTAGATTAAAAGGCTTTATTATATTTACCTGTCTATAAAAATATCTATCCAGTTTATTGAAAATGATTGAACTAAGCAATAACAACATTAAAGTTTGTATAAACAAAAAAGGCGCCGAGCTATCCTCTTTTTATCAGAAAAACTCTTCACTCGAATACGTCTGGCAAGCTGATTCCGAAATCTGGCCCTGGCATGCACCAAACTTATTTCCAATTGTAGGTGGTTTAGTTGACAATGAGTTACATGTGGACGGTAATGCTTATTCGTTACCACGTCACGGTTTTGCAAGGCATTCAGATTTTATATTAATAGAATCATCAACTACGCATGCTATATTTTCGCTCCGGTATAATGCGGAAACTTTGACGTCCTATCCCTACCATTTTGAATTTCAACTAATTTATCACCTCCAAGATTCAACGCTTACATGCACATATAAAGTCATCAATTTGGAGTCAAAAATAATATGGTTTTCTCTTGGTGGGCACCCCGCATTTAATGTTCCTTTTTTTCCAGATGAAAAATATGAAGACTACTTTCTTGAGTTTAATGAAGAGGAGGTATTATTACGACATCATTTATCAGCTGCTGGATATTTCAATGATGAAACCTCGTCCCTTACACTAGACAACAGAAAATTATGGCTTAAGTCGGATCTTTTCCAACATGATGCACTCGTTTTCAAGCAATTACACAGCAGAGAAATTAGTTTAAGAAGTAAAAATCACGCACATAGCTTAACAATTTCATTTCTTGACTTCAATTCGCTTGGAATTTGGGCGAAACCCGATGCTTCTTTTGTTTGCATTGAACCATGGTTAGGATATGCAGATCGGGAAAACAGTAAAGTGTCTATTCAAGAGAAAGAGGGTATTATCTCGCTTTTACCAGGGCATGTTTTTGAAGCAACGTACTCAATTACGGTAGAATAGTAATCGCAAAATAATTCAAGTCGCCCCATTATACGATGGAGCCAAAGCACAATCGCAAAAGACACAGACTATAAAATCAGAACTCGTTATGAATAAAATAGAAAACTCACTCGAAAGTTTGATCGATGCATTTATCCTCCGGTTACCCTCCCTACTCCTGGCAATCGTTACCTTACTAGTAGGTATATGGCTTATAAAAGTATTAATGCGATTCCTTCACAAAAGATTTACAAAAGGAAAAATTGATATCTCATTAGCTGAATTTTTAACAAGCATCTTTAGAGTAATACTTTATATACTTCTATTTCTTAGTGTTGCCTCCACATTAGGGATCGAAACAACATCTTTTGTTACCATGTTAGGGGCAGCGGGACTAGCAGTAGGCTTAGCCTTACAGGGAAGTTTATCCAACTTTGCCGGAGGTGTGCTAATTTTACTATTTAAACCTTTTCGCGTTGGTCACTTCATTTCAACAAGTAATGATGTTTCCGGAACTGTGCTAAAAATAGATATACTTTATACAACGCTAAAAGCGGGAAATGGTACAACAATATACGCTCCAAATGGGCCTTTAGCGAATGCTGTTATAAACAATGTATCTGACAATTCAACGAGGCAAGCAGAATATAAAATTGGTATATCTTATAATGCAAATATAGATACAGCTAGAAAAATTATTCTAAGCGTTTTGGAAAGTGATGAATCTATATTGAAGGATCCAAAGCCAGCAGTACTTGTAGATTCGCTTGGTGACAATGCGGTAGTATTGGTTATTAGAGGATGGGTTGACAATAAAAATTTCTGGCCAACCTATCATGCAAATTATCAGAAAATTAAAGAAGCACTTGACGCGAATGGTATCAATATGCCTTTCCCTCAAAGAGAGATACATGTTATTTCCACTCCACCCAATAATGAATAAACCATTTTGATAATCTGCAAATGAAGATGACCTTAATAGGGCCTTATTTAAAACGAACTTTTAATTTATGCACTGATCGTGCAGATCTTTTCCTACTTGGAAGCACCCAAGTAGCAAAGTGCTTCGGCTGACTTGCTCCGTTGCAATCCGTGGCTGTTATGCCGGGCGCAAAAGAAGCACCCTTTCCGCATGGCCATGCTTCGTTTGTCTTTTGCTCTTTTTTCGTCAGCTTCGCAAAAAAAAGAATTATAGGCATATCAGCTTCCGATTGCTGCCTATACAAGCCTATGCCATTTTCGTTCTTAGGAACGTCCGTGTTTACTCGCAACGGCTCTCCGTTCTACTTTAAATCCGCCTTAGTCAGCTGCGATTTGCAGGTGGATGCACAGCCGTTGTAGCAAAGTTCCAAGCGAGGAGTCTTTGCTCCACTTTCTGCGGAAGAAATTTCTTAAAAATTGACTAAAGAAAAAGTTCCTATAATATTAACATCCTACACAGGATAACAGCAACGCGGTTTTCCCTGAAGTTTTGCTAAGCTATCAGGTTTTTAGTCCTTTGTGTGAAATTTACTTATTAAGGTATTCTTCAGCTTCCAAAAGACAAAAATAACTGTCCATTGAAAGAAGTGATACAAAGTAAAATTGTGTTTAATTCTCATAATTAACAAAAATTATTACTCGTATACAATATTAAAAATTATTCATTAACAAGGTATTATCTGTATATTAAATTTTAACGACTATCAGGTACATATAAAAAGTGTCATCCGCTGTCGTTAAATTTTCCATCAAATTCTCTCTTTGTCCCAACCTTCTAAAATCTACTACAATAAAGGAGAAATCATTCGGGCCGATTTTTCAACTAATCTCCGCCATCTTGCCCGGTCCGCCCACCGCAAGCCGTCTATTTCCTCTGCGTCTAGCAGATCCCTGTTGAAAACAGCCCGCAAATCTTCTGCCACTAAGTGGTCAAGAATTAGTGCCATCACTTCAAAGTTCAGATCAAAACTGCGCTGATCCATATTTGCAGTGCCTACAATGGCTAGTTTATTATCAATTACCAAGCTTTTAGCATGAATAAATCCCTTTTTATATCTAAATATTCTAACTCCCGCTTTTAATAGGTCGCCATAATAAGAATGCGCGGCAGCATTTACAACACGCGAATCGGAGACGTAAGGCACCAACAATTTCACATTTACGCCACTCATAGAGGCAATAATTAAGGCATCCATTAAACTTTCACCAGGAATGAAATAAGGAGTTGTGATTAAAATTTCTTCTTTTGCTGTATCGATCGCTTTCAATAAGGTAAAAAGGATAGACGGAGAAACAGAATCTGGCCCACTCGATACAATTTGAACTAAGCTATTTTCATACGTATCTGAAAGTTCACAAAAAAAACGTTGCTCTGGAACAAGCTTATTAGGACTGCAGAAGTTCCAGTCACAAAGAAAAATATATTGTAAGTATAATGAACCCGGCCCATCAATTCGTATGTGTGTATCTCGCCAGTATACCTCGTTCTTGTTTATTGGGTCATTTACGTACCTATCTGCTACGTTTATACCTCCAACAAAAGAGGTACAGGCATCTATTACTATTATTTTTCTGTGGTTACGGTAGTTTAATCTATTTGCTAATAACAGAAACGTAATTTTATGAAACGGAAAAATTTCAGCCCCTGCCTCTTTTAATTCGCCTGCTATTTTTTTTTCTAACGATCTACTACCAAAATGATCATAAATGAACCTAACCTCTACTCCTTCTTTAATTTTCGCTATTAACGCATTTTTAATTGTGTTTCCTATACGATCGTCTTCAAAAGTGTAATACTCTAAATGAATATGATTCTTTGCATGCTTAATTGCCGATAAAATTTCTTTAAACGTATCCTCTCCATTGATCAGAATCTTGATTTTGTTATTAGTCGTTAGCGGACTCATCGAATCTTTAAGGATCATGTGAGCCAAACCCTTATAATCTGAACCGTATCTTCCACTACTTTGCAATGCATCATAAGAAGATTTATAAATCTCTTTCCTTAGACGTTCCTGCATACCTTGATCTTTGATGAGCTTTTTACTATACATGCTCTTGTTACGGTAATTTACGCCAATAGAAAAATACAAGATGATACCTGCAACTGGAACAAAAATAGTTAACAATAAATAAGCAAGGGTCTTGGTACTGGAGCGCGTTTCATAAATAATTCGAAGGCACACTCCTGCTACGAGGATTACATATAAGATTTCCAGTACAATTAACCAATCGAAAGAAGGCATATTAAATTCGATCATTTTGAATAAATATACCGACAAGTTTCAAGAAACAGAAAGAATTAGCGCAGGTTTTTCAATGTACGCTAGTAATGGAAGGAAGCACTGCTATAGCATCATTGCCTTAAATACTTCCTGCGCATACTCGCCCCAATCTTCCATACTTGATTTTAAAGAATTGAGCAGTCCTTCATTATTAACTTTCTTTGCCTTTTTTGCAGGCGTAATTGTTGAAGGTTGCGTCGGCACGTCGTTCACCTTCGATGCAAACCAGGTAGTATTCTCATGTGGTAGTGCGAGCCCCAAAATCATTCCTGGTAGTCCAGTAAAAGATTCTGGTCCGCCCGAAACGGGTATCTGGTCAGTATAGAATGCAACGACATAGATAGAATCCATTATTAAGGCATTAGCCCTTCGACAGTCATACCCCGCAATCTCACGGGTTTCGCTGGTAATTTTCCATTTAATTTTCCTTAAGGTGTCCTGCACTAAGAAGACCTCCTCATATATATTCTTTTCGCTGGTAAATGTATTTGCTTTAAAATCGGTGTAGATTGTTTTCTTTAAATCGACAGTTGGGTCATTACCAAAAAAATTGTTGGTAGGAACAGCTTCTACTTCCACTGGTTTATACAAAGAGGCATCCTTCGAAAACGATAAGGTATTCTTAACTGTTTTAAATTGAGGTTGGGATTTTTTATATTGATCATAAACCTGTTGCATCCAACTGGAATTATTCTTGGTAATGCGCTTGGCCAATTTCGCATACATATTTACCTTTTTCTCGTATTCAATAGTGCCACTATTAACAAATCGAACATTCTGTCCGTATAAGGAATGGCTCATTATTAAAAATAAAAAAGCCAGTTTTACTATTATAATTTTTCTTTCCATCAGTTGATTACTTAATATTTTTACTTCCAAAGTCAGCTGAAAAACGTTTATATCACCGCGTTACACTTTAAGGTTTAGTTCCCATTTTGTTAAATTCCCAAATAACGGAAAACATAAAATATCTACGTATGGTAGTATAACTGCTCTGACTGATCGTATTATTAAACGCACTTCTATTAAAGCCCACATTCTGATTCAGTAGGTCATTACCTGAAATTGTAAAGTGAAGGTTCTCCTCCTTGAAGAATTTCTTCGTGATATGGGCGTTTAAAATAAAGCGCTCAAAATTTTCATCGAAAGATTGTGTAGCCTGCGTGTACATATAATTGCCGTCCGATCCAATCTGAATTTTTCCAGGGAGATAAATATTAAATCCTGCATTTCCATTTAATCCCCAACCGTTGTTATTGAAATCCGGTTGCAAAGAAGATTCCGAAGTGTTATAGCTTGGCCCGATACTTAAATTAAAATCATACTTCTTTTCTTTATATTTAGATACGGATAGCTCACCGGAATAATTATAAGATTTTGTCTGGTTAAGGTCATTGTTGGTTAGATTATAATAAACGTTACCATTAGTACCAAGGTTCAATCCTACCTGTAAATCTAATTTCTTGATCTTTTTTCCAGCATACATACCACCATAAAAATTGGCAGTATTTTTATCTTTCAAGTTATCAGAACGATAGGTACTAGCACCGGAAGCATCCGTAACTGTATTACTTACAATAGGATTAGTGGTAAAAGAATAACTCCCGTAAAAATTGATATATTGATTACTCAGCACTTTATAAGAATAATAACTCATATTAAACCTATTGGTGAAAGATGGCTTTAAGTCAGGATTTCCCAGCACAATATTCAATGGATCGGTATTCACCCGTACCGGTTGAATTTGATTAATATTGGGTTGTGTATTATTTCCGTTATAACCAATTCTGATTGATTTCTGTTGAGAAAATTTATATTGATAGTTTATCTGCGGATTAAAATTCGTGAAATTTCTTGTAAATAAGTTATCTGTATATTGATCTAATTGTTTAAACTTAACATCGCTTACCTTCGCGCCAAAATTGACATCCGTCTTTGCTGTTTTATAATTAAATATCGCGCCTACCTGGTTGGACGTTTGATCGAGTTTATAGTCATTGCTGTACAAACTATCCAATATGTTATAGTTGCCGTCTGCCGATTGATTGAACGATTGGCGATTAGAATGTCCGCTGTTAATAGTAAGGCCGTAATTCAAAACAACAGCAAGATTTTTAACTAAGGGTTCTGTATAAGTCACATTAGATCGGAAAGCATTATTTACAACGTCGTTTGTCTTATATTGGTCGTCATTTTGAACACTATCTATCACGCCATCCGTTTGTCTATTAAAATAATTAGTACTAGAATGTAGAAACCCATTTGCTTTACTGGTATTGGAAGATTGATTTAAATTAACGGAAAATGATCTTCCCACTTTCTTAAACTTTTTAGTGAGCAAAGCACTGGCATTGAATATCCGATCATCAACACTGTTCGTAATACTTCTTTCATTATTGTTCAACAACATACCATCACCATTTCTACTCTCTGATGTATAATTATTCTCCGTATCACTATTCTTCAGCGTTCCGTCAACAGTAATTCTTAAATTGGTAGTCGAGTCCAACCTAATATCATATTTGGCATCCAGTTTATGCCTGAACATATGGTTATCAAATCGTTCATCTGAACGATCATTAATTACCCCGCTGGGTAAATTCCTTTGTACAATATTGCTTCGGGTACCATCCACATCCAAGGTGCCAATTTTATAATTTGTATTGATCGATTGTTTATCACTGTTCCATTTATTATCATAGTGTACACCTCCCGTTCTTGCCAAAGGAATACCTTGTCCATTATATTGTCCGTTGAAAGATTCCAAATCGTCCCCACCACTGGAAAAAAACATTCCACCGTCATCGGAAAGTTCCAAACTCGATGATCCGTACTTATCTGAATCTCGCCATCCAAGTCCAACCTTCCCAGTGTTTCCAATAGTACCGTAAGCCGACATCTTTTCTTTCCCCTTAAACTTATTGATCATTGCCTGACCCTGATAGAAGTCTTCCGTTCCGACCCCGGCGTCCACTTTCCCGAAATATCCCTTTTTGCTATCCTCCTTTAATTGAATATTAATCGTTTTAGCCTTTTGTCCATCGTCTACGCCTGTAAAAGCAGCTTGGTCGCTTTGCTTATCATACAACTGTACCTTATCTACCATATCACTTCGAATATTTTTGGTTACCAAGGTTGGATCATCACCAAAAAATTCCTCACCATCTACAAGCACTTTATTAACAGTTTGTCCCTGAGCTGTTATTTTTCCATCCTTATCAACCTGAATACCCGGCAATTGCTTTAACAGATCTTCTACCTTAGCATTAGGTTGTACTTTAAAGCTAGCAGCGTCGTATTCAGTGGTATCACCCTTGATGGTAATAGGCTGTCTACCGGTAATAATAACTTCCTCCAGCAATTGAGATTTAAGAAATAGATTTAAATCACCAAAGTCAATTTCCTTTACAGAATCTAACGTAAATTTTTCCACATAATCAGCATATTTTGGATACGTTACCAATAAAATATAATTACCTTTTTCTAAATCACTTAACATAAATTTACCTCCGTTCGCCGCTCGGGTATATTTATAAAGCATAGAATCTTGAGCATTTAAAATACTAACAGAAGTATTATTTAATGTTAAACTGGAGGATGTGTCTGTTACAACACCTTTTATTGAATAATCGTTCTGTGCAAATGAAGTTAGGGAGCACAAGCCCAAAAACACCAGGAATAGGAATAGTCTCTTCATATTATTAGGTTCTGAGCCCCTAAAATACAACTAACTATTAGTTATTTTACAACAATGACAAACTTTAACATTAATTAACAAAAAAATTAAACAACAGACTATTAAAAACGTCCTTCTTTAACTAAATATTAATTTAAAATAAATAAATTATCCTTTTCGTACTGATCTGGTATATATGTACCGCCTAAAACAACTTTTTTTATTTGTTTTTCTGAGCTAAATGGAATGTTAATTTCACTTTCTCCTTTTTCCCATACCACGATGGATTGTTTTATATTTTTCACTGTACCATCTTTGAAATAAACAGCTAAATGTACAGGGAGAGGTTTGTTACTTTTATTTTTAACTTTTATTGAATAGGAGTGCTTATCTATCTCATCAACACTGATTATACCCATATCTGTTATGCCGTCTTCAAAAAACCATTTCTTCCAAAACCAATTTAAATCTTTACCACTGGCATAATTTATACAATTAAAAAAATCTAAGGGTTGCGGATGTTTCCCATTCCAACTTTTAATATAATGGTGCAAAGCGGTCTTAAACAATTCTTCTCCTAAAAACTCTTCAACAAATAAATAACCAAGTGCTGGTTTGGGATACGAATTAGTAAATTTACCAGCACCCGTCAAGGCAGTAGTCAACGTCATAATAGGCGTATCATCTTCAAAACCAGATGTCTGTGCCGTTGGTTTTACCCCGTAATCGTCAATATAGGTACTATCAATAAATGCCGATAGCTTCCATTCTCCAATAGTTGCCCAGCCCTCATCCATCCAGCCATATTTTGTTTCATTGGTTCCCATATAAAAGGGAAACATTGTATGAAATATTTCATGAGAAGTCAAGGTAATACCGTCTTCTCGCGTTTTTGTAGGATTATCATTTGCCATCATAGGGTATTCCATTTGGTCTAATCCGTCAAAAACTGTCATATGATTATATGGAAAAGGCCATGACGGAAATTTAAAACTCATCCCTTCAACAGTTTTTTGAGCGAAATCAATTACCTCATAATAATCCTTATGCTTGGGGTTAAACACCGCATCTACTCTGGTTCTGCGCCCTGTTAAGGAATCTACTATTAAACTCGTTGATTTCCATACATAATGATCACTTAGCGCAAAAGCAAAATCAACTACATTCTTGGCCTCAAACTTAAATACGTTGCTTTTTTCTTTTACAACACCATGTGATTTGATAGCCTTTTCAGAAATTATATCAACTATGGTATCTGACTTTTCCGCTTCGTCAATTAAGTCGTTTACATAACCTTTAAAAACTTTTTTCTTATTGGTGAGATCACCGGTAGCCCAAACAGTATAGTTTCTTGGAACCTTTATTTCAGCCTTAAAATCACAAAAGTCATTATAAAATTCTTCTTCTCCTGTATAAGCGTATCTATTCCAACCATCAATATCGTCGTAAACCGCAATACGAGGAAAAAAATAGGCAATAAAAAAAGAACCATCATCTACTTTACCCGTACGTAGATGTGATCCTTCATTTAAAACATATTGATAGGTGATTTTAAAAGTCTTTTCCTTTCCAGGCATTAAACCTTCAATAGCGATCCTCATATTAGTCCCATCGATAACGAGGTCGTTTAACCGCTGGTGTTCCCCATCCACTTCTGCTCTTTTTATATACACGCCGTCACCTAGGTCTTTTTTGGCTATTTTTGATTTTCTCGGCACCCCTTTTTTGTAGATATTCGGATATAATTTAAACCATATTTCATGCAAGGTATCAGGACTATTGTTTTTATACACAATCTCCACCGTGCCTTCAAGTAAGCGTGTGTTAGGTTCAAAATTTATTTTCAGCTTATAATCAGCTTTATTCTGCCAGTACTTACTTCCCGGAATACCTTCCATTGTTCGAGTATTATTCAAAACCGCCTGTTTGAACGAAGTATCCAACGGTAGCTGTAGCTGTGCAACAACAGTCGAAACGATGAAGAGCTGAGTAAAAAAGAGAAAAACCTGCCTGATAAACCTCATTTTAAAAGGGAATTATACGTTAGCATTATACCAATCCGGCCCGTTTCAACAATGCATCTACAGCAGGTTTCCGTCCTCTAAAATCAATGTATAATTCCATAGGATCTACAGTCCCCCCTTTGCTCAGCAATGTTTTGAACTTATCAGCTGTTTCAGCATTAAATATTCCTGTCTCCCGAAAATAATCAAAGGCATCCGCATCGAGCACCTCTGCCCATTTATAAGAATAGTAGCCAGCCGAATAGCCTCCCGGGAATATGTGAGAAAAGGAAGGACTCATTGCACTTCCTTCTACAGTAGGATAGAGTTGCGTTTCTTCGATAATTTTCTTTTCAAATTCTTCTACGGAGTCCATCGTACTAAAACGGTTCGTATGATATGCCATATCTAACAGACCAAAGCTTAACTGCCGTAAAGTCTGATAACCTTCCATAAAATTTGACGAGGCAACAATTTTATCTATTTCTTCCAGTGGTAAAATTTCACCTGTTTTATAATGTTTGGCAAACGTAGAAAGAAAATCTTTGTCATAGCAAAAATTCTCCATAAACTGTGATGGTAACTCCACGAAGTCCCAATAAACATGCGTCCCAGAAAGACTTTCAAATACAGTATTCGCCATTATACCGTGCAAGGCATGGCCAAACTCATGAAATAGAGTAGTCACCTCATTAAAGGTTAATAGCGAAGGCGTATCGGCAGAAGGCCTTGAAAAATTGCATACAATAGAAATATGGGGTCGCATATTTTTGCCTCCAACAACTGATTGCCCTCTATAAGATGTCATCCATGCACCTGCACGTTTTCCTTCTCTAGGATGCCAATCGGTATAAAGTAATGCCTTGTGTACTCCATTTTCCAGTACTTCATATACTGTTACCTCTTCGTGGTATTTCTGGATATCTTCCCGTACCGAGAACGTCAGTCCGAACAACCTATGTGCTGCGTCAAAAGCTGCGTCAAGCACCTGATATAGTGAAAAATAGGGTTTTAAGGATTCATCAGAAAAATTAAATTTATCTTCTCTCCACTTTTCAGCATAATAAGCATGATCATAGGGCATCATTTTGTCGATGCCATCTTTTGCTGCAAGCAGACTCAATCCGTCAACCTCCTGTAGAGCAAAGGGTTTAGCTTTTGCCAGGAGATCATGAAGAAAGTGATCAACGTTCTGCGGATTACCTGCCATACGTTCTTGTAACACAAAGTCTGCATGACTTTCAAAGCCTAAAAGTTGAGCACGCTCCTGCCTTAATTGTACAATATCCTTTACATTTTTTTCGTTATTATACTTGTTTTGCTGAAAGGCTTTTCTCGATGAAGCTAGATACAAATCCTTACGTAACTGCCGATTAGCAGCATACTTCATAAATGGCACAAAACTAGGGTACTGTAAGGTGAAAACCCAGCCTGTTAAATTACGTTTTAAAGCCTCCTCTTTTGCCGCGGTAGCAATGGAAACAGGTATCCCTTCCAACTGTGCAATATCAGTAAGGTGTAAGAAATAGTCGTTTGTTTCCTGCAGTACGTTTTGCGAAAAACTAACCTTTAAAGTAGACAATTCCATGTCTATCGCACGTAACTTTTCTTTTTCTACATCTGTTAATAATGCACCGTTTCGCGTAAAGCTTTTATAGGTTTTATCCAATAATCGGTATTCTTCGATCGTTAACGAATCTTTTTCGGTATTTTCAAATACATTTTTTACTCGTTGAAACAGCGCTTCATTAAGGGTTATATCATTTCCATATTCAGCCAACAAAGGAGAAACTTCTTGAGCAAGCTGTTGTAAATAATCATTTGTCTCGGCCGAGTTGAGATTAAAAAAGGTCTCCGTGACTACTTGGAGTTGCTTACCTACCTGTTCTAACGCTACAACTGTGTTTTCGAATGTTGGTTCTGCTAAATTGTTTACAATCTGATCTATTTCATTTTTGGCAAATTCAATACCATGCAAAATAGCCGGTTTAAAATTTTCTTGTCTTATATCTTCAAAAGGCACACTTTGAAACGGCGTATCAAAGTTTTTTAATAATAGATTGCTCATTCGCTGTTTGGTTTTATTTTTCAATTTTTTGAAAACCCTTATAATAAACACCAAACTTAGAGAAATTGATCTTATTATACAATTTGTGATTGAGTTAGCGCTGAGCGACTACAATTCATACTCCATATGTTCACAATAGATGCCCTCCGTTCTTAACATGTTTTCTATCGTTTCCGGGAGTATATTTAATGATACTACCCGTAATATCCTATCGCAATCGTCTAAATCAAAACTCCAGTGTTTGATTAGCTTAATTGATTTAAACAGCGCAGCAACTTGCTGCACATGTTTTTGAGCGTCTACACTCGTTCTAAAAATTAATATCTGATTCATAGCAATTTAAATAATATTTGAATCCTTTGTATTATCATATTGAGAATTATTTTTATCATCTTGACCGCCTTCATCATTCCAATTACACCATCTCTTTTGCATATAGCCTTTGAATTTTTCTCTTTCTTCTTCATTCCACTGATTCATATTCTTATGTCTATTTCGCCCCGCCCATGGAGGCCCCTTCCGGCCGCCACCCCCAAAGCCAAATAAAATTTTACATAAGAAAAACAGCGTCATTGCCTGCCAATAACTTAGTTCTTTCGTTCCTAGTACATCAGGTAGTGTATAGTTCCATAGGAGCATAACTATTAAACTCACCAAGAACACAAAAGCGATTCCCGCAAGTGGAAAAAAAACAAACCGCATTTTACTTCTAAATATCCTTTTCATTATTACGTTATATTTAATACTACATTTATTATTTATCTATCAACTCTTTATATAAAACATTTAATTGCTTTCTTAAATGAAGCACTGCATAGTGTTTTCTCAGTACTAATTTATTTACTGGCTCACCAGTTAGTTTGGAGATTTCTGCAAAGGGAATATTGTCGAGTTCATGCCATATAAACACATCCCTTTGTTTAGCAGGCAGCTCTTCAAGAGCTATAAAAAGTTGCTTCCAAACTAAACGATCGTAGTAAACTGTTTCGGGGCTTTCTTTTGTGATTAACTGGTCATCCCCGATTTTTGTATTGTTGTCTTCATCTGCAAGATCAGCATCCCATGCTACTTCTTTTTTCTTTCGATGTTTATCAATGATCTTATTTTTGGCAACCCTATACAACCAAGCACTTATCTGTTCAACTGGTTGAGAATTTACTACCGCACTTAATTGATACCAAACATCTTGTAAAATATCCTCCGCATCCGCCTCATTATTTACACGTTTACGAATAAAGCCAAGCAATTCTTTTCCATACGATTTTATGGAGGTTAAAATTTTGCTTTGCTTTTCTTCAGTCATCTTTATACGATCAAATAATAATTGCTTCTAATAGAGTAGACGAATAGACAATGTAAACATTTCAAAAAAAATAATATTTTTTGAAATAACAGAATAAAATCCACATAAAAACCAGTATATAAGTCAGTTATATACTATAAGATTTTTGATAAAGCAAGTTTCTCAGAAGGCTCAGTTAGAATAGCTTTATTTATTTCTTGTTGTCGAATGAAAAGGAACTTTTAATTTATTCAACTTCTTTTTTCCGCAAAAAGAAGTAAACCGAACGCAGTGAGCTCCTATGAACACCTTCAAAAGCAAACAACGAGTGAATATTCCCCTGTAGACAGCTGCTACACGGTAGTGCATCCACGTGCAAATCGCAGTTGACTAAGGCGGATTTAATTAGAACGGAGAGCCGTTGCGAGTAAACACAGACGTCCCGAAGTACGAAAATGGCATGGGCTTGTATAGGCAGCAATCGGCAGCTGATATGCCTATAACTCAATTTTTTGGCGAAGCTGACGAAAAAAAAGCAAAAGACAAACGAAGCATGGCCATGCGGAAAGGGTGCTTCTTTTGCGTTCGGCATGACAGCCACGGATTGCAACGAAGCAAGCCAGCCGAAGCACTTTGCTACTTGGGTGCTTCCAAGTAGGAAAAGATCTGCACGATCAGTGCATAAAATAAAGCTTCTTTTATTTAATAAATTTACGTTAAAAAGAAAATGTCATTTCTATGATTCCCTAATTTAAGATTCAATCTAAGGGCTTAACTAGTTTACGCCTTTAACACGCATTTTCAATGTGAACACTTTGTCGCTTGCAGTAATAAACAAAAGGTTTTTTTCTTTCCCACCAAAACATAAATTTCCGGTCCATTTTGCTGGTATAGCAATGTATTCAATTTTTTCACCCCTATTATTGTAAATAGTTATTCCGTTACCGGTGAGATAAAGGTTTCTCTGATTGTCTAAAGTCATCCCATCAGAGCCCTGATTTACAAACAACTGTTTATTCGTGAGTAAACCGTTTTTTGTGATAGCATACCGATACGTTTTATTATCACCAATATCAGCGACATATAACCACTTACCATCCGGCGTTCCTATGATACCATTAGGTTTTTTAAAGCTACTATCCAACTGTATTAGTTTTCCATTCTTACGATATAGATATAGGGCCTGAACGTTTAAATCTGGTTCTTTCCTTGTCCAATAGTCTCGCTGATAATAAGGATCAGTAAAATAAATATTCCCATCAGGAGCAACCCAAACATCATTTGGGCCATTTAAAAGAGTATCTTGATAATGCTCCACCAGTTTTTCCACTTCTCCACTTTTAATGCGCCAAAGCTGATTATTTTCATCTGCACATGCTATTAAATGATCGTCTTTCGTGAAATATAAACCGTTCGCTCTACCAGCATTTTCCATATAAACTGACAATCTTCCATCAATGCTGTACTTCCAGATTTTATCATTTGGTTGATCTGTAAAATAAACATTCCCTCTCCTATCCGCGGCAGGTCCCTCTGTAAAAGCAAAGTCTTTAGCAATCAATTCCAACTTTGCCCCTGGAGCTATTAAACCAGGCTGACTACTTAAAAATAAAAAGGCAATAGAAAATATAAAATGACTCATAATGTTCGCCGACTGATATTTCTTGTTTTACGTTATACTGATCTTCCATACAAAGAAAGAACATACACTAATTCTTTAAAATTTCTTTTGTCCGATGATCTATTTCTTTGATCAATAAGGGGAAAGCGGGAAATGTCATATTATGCCCATATCCTCCTAATTCAATTAACCGTGTTTGTGAATGCCCAACAAGCTTCATCATCCTTACCATATAGGCATTCTCCTCATACCTACCCAAAAGCTCCTGCTCGCGATCGCCCGTAATCAATAAAAGAGGTGGTGCATCAGCCCTTACATGAAATAAAGGGGCATACTGGTCTATTGTTGGTTGTGTCTCTTTGAGTCCCTGCTCTTTTCGTATGGTGAAGTGCGTTATTGTTTGACCACTAAAAGGAATTAGTTCAGCTATTCTATTTGCGTCTACGTCGTATGCTTGCAGATAATGCTTATCAAGCGTCACCATCACACCTAAGTACCCGCCAGCAGAATGTCCGGAAATAAATATCAGTTGTTCATTACCGCCAAACTCCCGAATATGTTTAAAGGTCCAGGCTACAGCAGCAGCAGCATCTTGTATAATTTCACTTCCTTTGGTTTTTGGAGATAACCTATACCCTACTCCTATCACTGCCATTCCTTTTTCCTCTAACGCTTTTGGTATTTCCTTTTCTCCTCCCGTTAAACCTCCGCCATGAAACCAGATAACAGTAGCGAAATCCTTTTTATTTGTTGGGTAATAAATATCGAGTTTACATCTTTCCTTCTTATAAGCTTCGGGTGTTGCCTTATTCTCATAATAAGGGACATCTACTTGGAGTTTATATTTCAGTTCCTGAGCTAATAAGATATTAGAAGAAAGTACGATGATCAAAATAAAGAGGATCTTTTTCATTGTCTATTTGTTGTTTTATTGGTGTTATTTATTAATTCTTGCGGTGACCAAATGGAACCTTTCGATGATTATCGGATGTTATATCTAAATTTAGACTGCTCCATTTCGAACCGATGCGTCAGCTACTGTTGACGTGTACCTTTTTTCCGCAAAAAGGTACCCAAAAACTCCTGGCTGCAAATCTTCTTTCAAAGTTAGTTATTTTACTTAGCCTCTACTACCCGAAGCTTTGGAGGCCAGCTTTTAGCTGACGAACAGCTGTTACCAGAAACCTTCCGTGCCAAGACATATAACGTCATTAACACTCCTTTGTGTTTGTTAAAAAACTGTCAGCTTGCAGGGACGCTCTGATTTCTGTCATTGTGAAACCGAAGCGTTGGCTTATAACCCGGCGTGGAGCAATACAAATGCTATCCAAAAAACTAAATTACGATAATTTTTAATAACTATTATTTGTCGGTTTCATTCTAGTTATCGTAAGATAATGTCTATACCTTTGTTATAAAAAATTATGAAATTCAAGATGAACTACCTTCTAACCACAGCCTCTCTCCTAAGTACTGCGCTTATTGCAGGCTTATTCTTTAATTGGAGTAATACAATCATGCCAGGTTTAAAGCAGCTCTCTACCAGAAGCTTTCTAGAGGCGATGCAGTCTTTAAATCGTATTATTTTAAATCCAAGCTTTCTTGTTACTTTTTTAGTTCCTGTAGCTTTACTTCCGCTAAGTTGCTATTTTCAGTTTAAAGAAAGTGTCGGTTTAAGATTTTATTTCTTATTGCTTGCCTGTATACTTTATATATTCGGAGTTTTTTTAGTTACCATGGTGGTCAATGTGCCAATAAATGATTCGTTAGATAAATTGGATATCTTAAATGCAAATGATAACGATTTATTGCATCAACGCCTTCAATTTGAAAAAAGGTGGATCCCCTTTAATTCAATAAGAGCGATATGTGCTTTCCTCTCTTTATTATGCTTAATAATTGCCAAAATAGAACATGAGTAATTACTTAAGATATTTTATAATATAAAGCACTCCTAATAGTTTAATAAAATGAAAACAACAGCATATTTATGTAACACTTGTGGCGTTCAATATGAACCATTAATAGAGGAGCCGGCAAATTGTAAGATCTGTCAAGATGAACGACAATATGTTAACGTCAATGGGCAAAGTTGGACAAGCCTGCCATCCATTAATCAACAACATAAAAATATTATCGAAAAAGTACGGGATGATCTTTATGCACTGTATACCACCCCTTCTTTTGGAATAGGGCAACGCGCACATTTACTCCTAACACCTTATGGTAATATCCTTTGGGATTGTATAAGCAATTTAGACGAAAGCACTATAGCAATCATTAGGCTATTGGGCGGCATAAAAGCCATCGCAATTTCTCATCCTCATTATTATGGCACAATGGCCGAATGGAGTCAAAGATTTGATGATATACCTGTTTATATCCACGCAAAAGATCGCGCATGGCTTACAAGAAAAGACTTCAATCTAGTTCTCTGGGAAGAAGAAGAGCGAGCGTTGTGGCCGCAAATTAAGCTTATTAATTGTGGTGGTCACTTTGATGGAGGCACCATATTACACCATGCAGATGAAGATGGCACACTATTAGTAGGTGATGTTATTCAAGTTTGCCCCGATCGTAGGTCTGTCTCTTTCATGTATAGCTATCCAAATTATATACCCTTACGTAAAAGAGAAATACTGAGAATACAACAACTACTAAGTCCTCTCCATTACAGATATATGTACGGAGCCTTTGGGCACTATCTCAAAGACAATGCAAAAGATATTACCGAATATTCATTAAAGAGATATTTACGAATTTATGAATAGCTTACGAACTAGAATGGTCATTAACATGTAAGTTTCCGATTTATCATGTCAGAACCATCTTCCTCTTCTATTTGACGAAAGTCCCAGCTTTAAATTTTTATAAACCAAAAACAAAAGCCGTTCAAATTCCAAGATTAAGCATAATTTCAATAGTCTATTGATTTAGTAGACTATTTTATTTATGTTTGCTTTTGTTGCGGCGATAGCGAACATAAGAGTACTAACAATAGGTACAGCATGAGGGTATTTTTAATAATAGTGGTTTATGAGAATTTTAATACAGAATCCAATGAAGAATAAAGAACTACTCTTGCTCATCAAAAACCAGAGAAGGGTTAAGGGTCTCTCCCAAACAGATATGGCAAAAAGACTAAATATTGTTTTGAAAACTTATCAAAATATTGAAAGTGGGATAACTCGCCTGGATATAGATCGTTTAATGCAAATTGCTCAACTAATTGATTTGGATTTAGCCACTGTATTCCAATTAAACAGGGAAAATACAATAGAGCCAAGTAATGAAAAAGAGCTCTATAACAGGCTCATTACTGAAAAGGAATATTATATAGCAAAGCTTGAAAATGACATCAAATTTTACCAAGAAATTTTAAAAGAAAACAAACATTTCTAAGAATAGGTTAAACACGACCTTGAATTCCCAAAATAAAATAAAGGGCTTTTAGTCCAATCCCTATTGTAGAAAACTGAGTACCGAATGGTACTCAGTTTGACATGTTTTTTATAGAGCAGAAAATGTCATTGATTTCATTTGGCTGCTATTTACTGCCAAAATTTGATTATATTCTTCTAATAAATTGATGTACTTGTCTTTCCAGTAGTTGATTTTCTGTCTTTCTTCAAACAAAAGCTCGCTGTTTAATAATTTATGGTTACTAAAAGCATTTTGGAACTCTTCTGAAGAGAATAGTTCAGGAAACTCATTTGAAAAATCATGCTTTAACGCGCAACCGATTTTGAAAATAATATCAGGTTTAAATTTCGGCTGATTAAACCAATTGTAAATAGATCGCCTATTCACTTTCATTAAACGGGCCAATTCGCTAATGCTATAACCATTGCGTCTTATTGTCCTTTCAATAATCTCGCCATAGTGCTTATCCATAGTTTTTCTCATTTTTTGGTAGTAATTAAAAAACTTTATACAAAGAAACTATACAAATAGCACATACGCTAGAGGAAAAATCACAAGAATGAACAGGAAATTTCCTGTTTTTGCATATGAAGCTTTTTTGACTTGATGCAAATTCGTGTGAAATAAACACTTTTACTCATCTAATAAAAGAGACGTTGGGCAGGTACCGCCATCGATGTTTTATATGCGAATTCACACAATACCCTATACATCTTAGTATATAAATCCTATATTAGCATCTTCCAATTAAAATATTCCAAAGATTAACATTTAATTACTTTATCAATTAACTGAGATGATCAAAGCCCACAAGAAGGACAAAGATTTGGTTGTAAATTTACTCAGTCATTCCTTTAAAGACAACCAAAGTGTTGCCTATATAGTAGGTAAAAGAAACGACAAGCAAAAACGCATTCGAGCATTAATTGATTATTCTTTCGAGCTCTGCTTTCTTTTTGGTGAGGTATGGCTGTCTGATGATAAAAAAGCATGTGCATTAGTTCTTTATCCACATCAAAAAAGAACCACATTAAAATCCACTTTGTTAGATATAAAATTAATTATCCGGGCTATTGGCTGGAGAGGTGCATTAAAAGCTATTAAACGGGAATCTAAAATCAAGGGTATCCAATCAAAAGAAGAAATGGCTTACCTTTGGTTTATCGGCGTTCTTTCAGCAGAGCAGCACAAAGGTATCGGAAGCGCTCTATTAAAGCAAGTACTAGATGGAGCAGCAAATGCAGGTTTATCTGTATATCTAGAAACTTCCACTCCTAAAAACATTCCTTGGTATAAAAGTTTTGGTTTCCAAAATTATGGATCTATTAATCTAGGATATGATTTACATTTCATGAAATGGGACCCTATAGCGGAAATCACGCATACAGAGCGCTGATCCCCTTCTATAACCGATGATTTAGCGCGAAAAGTACTTTTATAATATCCCATAATCCTATAAGTCTATCTTTAAAAGCGGGAAGGATTAAATTGCCTGTTAAAAACTTGACAGCACTGCGTCAATCTAAAAAAGCTTAATAAAGCTGATGCTCCTGCGAAATAAAGACAATTGACAACTCTCCTTTCCCATCTATATATGTTAATTTAGCAATAGCAAATTGTGCAAAAACATCCATTTCCGCTCCACATAACTTCTCAACATGTTTTAGCAATGCTTGATAAGGGATTGACTCGACGGAACATTTCGGGTTGATATCTGCCAGCATTTCACAAAAAACACTAAGTGGTCTGTCACATTCCTCAGACGTCTTCACCCAAAAAGGTAAGCGTCTTTTTTTTGGTTTTAGATCTACAGGCCTCCAAAGCGATTGCAATTGAAAAGAATAAATTCTGTAATATAAGCAATAAGTTACTTTTTCTGGTTTCTTACCCAGATATCTCCATATCCGCCAATTTGAAACGGTTCGGAGAACAAATTTATCCATCATTGATTTTTCCTTTGATACGTTTTTTAATGCTTCCATGAATGCCAGATTGATAATCATCTTAACATTAGTCGTATTCAAAGAAAAATAAGGAAACAACAATTGAAAATTTATTGGCTCTTATTTGAAGTCGTGGTATATATACTCGTTAGGATAATATTATTTAATTAGGTTTTATGAAATGTATTGTATTGTTAGACCAATTGTATTCCAGTATTCCTAAATGCGTCCAGTCTTTCGTTTTCACTTGGTATATCAGTAATCATTACCGTGATATCAGCAATACCGCATATTCTGAAGTGGTCCGTGCTTCCTAATTTTTCACTATTGCTGAGTGCAATAGTATTCAATGATGCGTGTAGCATTGCACGCTTCACTTCCCCATCCTCGCGTATAGCAGCAGTAATTCCAAATTTACTGTCTGCTGCACAAGTACCCATAAAATAAAGATCGGCTACATATTCTCCTACTTCCCTGCAAGTCCGAGCACCTGTATTTGTTTCCATTATCCTATTATAAACTCCACCTAATACGACTACTTCGATTCCCTTATACTTGGCCAATATAGGAACAAGCGCCTGATTATTGGTCACTACGCGAAGTTGCACATCCGCAGGGAAATGACTTGCTATTGCGCAAACAGTAGTACCACCGTCCATAAAGATGGTTTGACCATTCTTTACAAATTGCTGCGCTTTTAGCGCAATCACATTCTTACCCCCAACAAGATAGGCTGTACGATCCTGAAAACTTAGTGGGTTCTTTGAACGGGGAATAGCTCCACCCCGTACTTTTGATAACAGACCATTTTTGTGGAGGATTTCAATATCCCTTCTTACAGTATCTTCGGATATCGCTAAGTCTTGCGCCAATAGTTCATACGTAACTATTTGCCTCTTTGCCAGCGTCTGCAAGATATAATCCAAACGTTCTTCTTTTAGCATCCTTTCTACATCTTAAAAAATCCATCACCCAATAGCTGCGGCAATTCGTTCATTTTATCGAACACGACAGCACCTTTCTCTGCAAGCGCTTCCCTATTATAGCCATTTGTTAATGCAAAAACACGAAAGCCTCCCCTAAGCCCTGCTTCTACTCCTGCCAAACTATCTTCGATCACGATACATTGAGAAGGTAAAAAGTTCATAGCGCTAGCAGCATGCAAAAATATTCCAGGATCGGGCTTCCAACTGCCTATTTCGTAGGAACTAAATATTCTCGCAGCTTCAAAGAACGGCAGTATACCAGTAAGACGGAGATTCAATTCAATTTTCTCACGCGGGCCGCTAGATGCGACACAATAAGTCACATTAATGGATTGTAATAAATTCACTACGCCCTCAATAGGTTTAACCTTCTTTTTAAATTCGTCATAAGCACGCCGCCTAAAATGCTGCTCAAAGTCGTCAGGAAAAGAAGTGCCTGCAATCGCTTCCAGCATCTTTATCGTCTCCAATATTTGCCTACCACTAAACAACTTAACAGCCTCTTCGATGTCGATCTTAGTTTCAGGTATTGCTGCCATTTCCAGTAGTACTGAAATCATGATCGTCTCCGTATCTACTAATACCCCGTCGCAATCAAAAATGATACATTCGATATTTTGCATATTGTAAAATAAATTCTCTTGTCTATTTTATTTTCTTGTTCAGACATCGCCCATAATAATTGGTATCCCTTTAACAAGCCGTTGCGTGTTTAACACTTTTTGATACATGTGGCGTTCTTATTGCATACATCAGAGCGACCAATAAAAGTAGCAACCCAATAAAACCTAAGGCTACCGACAATGATGAATGATAAGCAATAAAGCCCAATAATGCAGGGCCAACCAATTGCCCAGCATAGCCCATAGTAGTGATCGCGGGAATCGTCACAGTAGGTGAAACCCCCTTCAATCTTCCACCTTCACTAAAAAAAACTGGGACAATGTTAGCAGCTCCCAGTCCTAGTAACACAAATCCTAAAAGGGCCGTGGCAATCCATGGCGTAAAAACAGCTAAAAAAAATCCGGCAGCCCCTAATAGGCTACCACCGATAACTACTTTTCTACCATCTAATCTTGCAACTAAATGATCTCCTATCAAGCGCATAGTTGCCATTGCGACAGAAAAAGCAGCGTAACCTGTTCCGGCTAATTCTGATCCGACTCCTCTATTTTCGCGCAAAAAGATAGCACTCCAATCGAGCATAGCACCCTCAGCAAGAAATACCGCAAAACACATAAAACCCAAAAAAAGAACACTTCCCTTTGCCCAGGTAAATGCACCTGCGCGCGTTACTTCTTCGTTTGAGGAAAATCCTTTAATAGCATCTTGTTCAGCAGATGCCGTGAAAAGGCTCTTGTATTGCGATATAGCAATTATGATCAATAACAGCGAAATTCCTATTGCAGCAATGACTGGTGCTAATCCAAATTTTATCAAAAAGCCTAAACCTAAAGATCCCAATAAACCTCCTACGCTAAAGAGTCCGTGAAAGGAAGACATAATATGTTTACCATAAAGATTTTGCACATGCACAGCGTGCGCGTTCACTGCTACATCAACCGTACCAACAGCAGCTCCAAAAATAAACAATACAATCCCCATTGTTATTGGAGAGGTCATAGTTAGGAGTAAGGGCAATGTAAAGGCCATAGTCAAGGAAGAGCATAAGATTACTATCCGACTACCAAAACGCCCTGTTAATACACCGGTGAGCGGCATCATCGTAATGGCTCCCCCACCTAAAAGAAGTAGTAGCAATCCCAGATCCGCATCATTTAGTCCCAATCGATCCTTCGCATAAGGTACCATCGGTGCCCAGCTCGATATTCCAAGTCCACAAACCAAAAAAATAAGCTGCGTCGCTCTTCGACCTTTGAGTATAAAATTTTGCATATCTTGAAATTAAAATTCACGAATGCAAATAAATGCATTTTTGCATGAAATTGCAAAATAAAAATCAATTTGTTGAAGAGCTATCCAAATGGTAAAAAAATCAGCATCCAAAAGCGCTTTTGTAATTAGGTATCGATAACGGCCTGATTTAAATCGCAGTATAACCACCGTCGATTAAAAAATATCCCCCCGTAATGAAAGAAGCTTTATCTGAACTTAAAAACAGCACCAATTCTGCTACTTCTTCCGGTTGCCCCAAACGACCTATCGGATGTTTAGCTTTAAGACCTTCCATTTGTTCTTCACTTAAGTGTTCGGTTAATAGAGGCGTTTCAATATATCCTGGACCAACGGCATTACATCTAATATTTTTACTACCATATTCTGCTCCGATATTTTTGGTAATACCTACCACCCCATGTTTCGAGGCTGTATAAGCGATAGATGACGGAGCCGCAACCGTACCATGTACAGAAGCCATGTTTACGATTACGCCTCCACCGTTTTTTTCCATCGCTAGTAATTGGAATTTACAACCATAATAAACACCATTAAAATCTACATTTATTACTTTATTCCAATCATCTATCTCATAATCGGCAGCCAATGCGGCAGGGCCGCCAATGCCAGCATTATTACAGGCTATATCTAATTTCCCAAATTTTTCAATAGTTTGTTTAACTAACAATTCATTGCCTTCAACAGTAGATGTATCTGCTTTGATGAAATACGCTTCTCCGCTTAATGTTTCTATCTCGCGTACTGTCTGATTACCGCCATTTTCATCAATATCAGAAACGATCACCGAAGCACCTTCTTTTGCATAGGCAATAGCCACTGCTTTTCCAATACCGGATCCCGCACCGGTTACAAGCGCAACTTTATTTTTAAGAATACTCATGACAAATTATTTTTGTGTAAACAAATCACTTATTGCTAAGTGTTCATTGTTGAAACAGCTTGTTAGTTCTTTTGTTCATTTTTTTCAGAAGATTCGTAGAAAGATTTCCTTCATATCAAGAAGCCATTAATTTTTATCCTGGTGAATAAACTATAAAACAACAACTATTGAGTCATTCATTTGAATAACAATAATAAATAAGCAAATAAAAACTGGTCTATATATTGATTAATGTTACTTTTCTGTTAAGAAAAGGTGTATTTATTCATTATCAATGAAAAAACAACAAATAAATATTCTTTTCCACAAATTATTCCTAAATAATCCTTATTTTTATCAGCGTTGAATCGTAATCAAAAATCCAAGGCCATGTTCATCGGTGCTGTGAAATGGTTTGATAATCAAAAGGGATTCGGGATGCTAGTGTTACCTACCGAAGAAACCCTATTTCTACACGTTCGTGGCTTTGCCTCTACTCCATCAACTGTGCAAATTGGTGATGTTGTGATTGGAGAGAAAAAACCAGATAAAAAAAAGGATGGTTTTGTAGGACACAATTGCCACTTGGCAAGCAACTTAAACGACTGGTTAATAACCATGAGCTTAATTGACCAACCTCATACCGTCAATTTAAATCCTGAGGTAAAAAAATTCAACTCAAAAAGGGAGGCTCCAAGATCTAATCTGCACCACAACTTACTCCAATTGGCTGCAAAACAAATATTAAAAGATAAGGATATAGAAGAGATATTCAGAACTGCAATACACTATCATGAGCATCACTTACCTCCTTCACAATTTATTGCTTACGCAACACTTTTAAATCATACGATCAAAGATTTGCTGGATCCAGAAGCTGCAGAACAATTATTAGATAGAATATTTAAATCTTTTGGGGCGTCACTTAATCCAGAAATGTTATTTAAAGTATGGAAAAATCGTGCCTTTAGATTCATCGGTTACCTAGGAGATGGAGATTTCGAGATCCCTGAAGAAGTACTAGGCCTTTATGCTACAGAGATAGGACACCGGGAATTAAGCCGGATTAAAAGCTATAGTTTTGGCCCTGCGTTTTGCGCTGATATGGTTGAAGCCAATTTGGACGGGCTGGATTTTAAGAATCAGGAAGAAATGCAAGAGGCCCTGTCATATGTTGAAATCCTTGATGGTGAAGAGAAAATCAGATGGGAAAATTATATCAAAAGTAATTTAGAAAAATAACCGTTTAAAAACAATTAGCCTAGACCCCTGCTTATTCTACTAATCTATTGCCGTGGTGTTGATTCTTTATAAAAAGAAGTGTAGATACCGTATGTTGTATTTAGGTATTAAACCTCTTTAAAAGAAATACCCCGCATCTGAAATATTAATCGATACGAGGTATTTTAGAAAGAAAACTGATTTTGATCCTTCTTATTTATTGAACGAATTTATAAGTTAAACTCAAGCGAAAGTTTGTTGGTAAGTCATAAATCCAATTATAAAAGCTAGCGGCAGCGCTTGGATTTGTCGCGATACTCCCGGATGTATATAATTTTCTATTCAACAGATTGTTAACCACCCCAGACACCAAAAATTTCCCTCTTTCATAAGAGATTCCTGCATCGAAGCGGTAATAATCGATAAAATTCGGCTTTGTTTGATTTGAACCAGCAAAACGATCAATCATCATTTGGTATCCACCACTTAAACCAAAGCCATTTAAGGCCGACGACGTATCGTGAAAGCGGTAGCTTAGCCAGCCGTTAGAAATATGTTTAGCAGTACCATTTAAATAGGTTCCCGTTAAATTCACACCTGCTGCATTTGTTTCATCCTTCGTTACCTTCGGTTCAGTATAAGCATAATTAAAAGTCAATTCAAGTCCTTCCGCCAGTTCTCCTGTCACATCCAATTCAATCCCCCTTGAACGGATTTCACCAATCTGGATTCGATAATTCTGCGGATTACCTTCTGCAAAGCGTGGATCGGCTGTTAAAACATTTTTCTTCGTAATCTGATATACTGAAAGGGTGCTGTTCCATTTGCCGTTAAGCCAATCCTTCTTTAAACCAAACTCAATATTATTACCCTTGATAGGCACAAATTTATTACCATCCGCATCTTCTCCAGCCTGTGGCAGAAAACTCTGATCAAATAAACCATAGCCTGTAAAGTTCTCCGAAAACGAATAGCTGAGACCAAAACGAGGGGTCACCACATTATCTTTTAAATCACTATCATTGTTTTTACCTACTGTAACGGCACGTGTAAAGCGCGCAGCCAACGTTAACCGTAGTTTCTCATCTAACATGCGTAACTCATCCTGTACATAAATGCCATTATAAGACACATTGGTAGCATAAGCATTGGAGCCCGACCGCTCTTTTATACTTTTACTGCGATCGAAGGTTGGAATACTATCCATTGGTATACCATACACCGGATTATAGATATTAAAGGGTTGGTTGTCTCCTAAATTAAGACTCAAAATACCTGAACTACTAAAATCTCCCCAGGTTTTCAATTGTCCCATATCTAATCCACCAATTATATGGTGCACAACGCTACCTGTCACAGTGCTTCCTTGTATCATAAACTGCGCAATTTTATTGGTCGCTAATTCGTCACCGATATTATAAGCACGAATCATATTACCGGCATCATCTATGGAACTGGGCCAAACCGTCCCTCCTCCATTTAATGAATAGTTGAAGTAAGCACCTTTCGCACTAAACTTCCAATTTTCATTAATTTGGTGATCGAGATAAATATAGGCATTGTGATCATTTAACATACGTGGATCAAGTGCTGGGTCTCCCATGAAAAAGCTGTGAGGAACATCTCCAAAGCCTTTCCTCGAGAAGCTGTAATTGCCTAAAGCCTGCGCTTCTACATGCTGGTGAGTGTATTCTGCGGTGATGACAGTTGCACTATCTATCTGATAACTGATTACAGGAGCAATTACATAGCGCTTATTATAATTATATTTGTTATAGGAATCTTTATCCTGTGCAGCCAAATTTAAGCGGTATAAAAAGCGTCCGTCTTTTGATAGCTTACCGTCGAGATCTATTGCTACTCTGGCAGTATTGTAAGATCCAGCAGAAAATGACACAGAACTTTTGTTCTCGCCCGTAGGTTTTTTCGTTACCACATTATAAATACCGCCAGGTTCACCATTAGCCATCATGAAGCCGGCTGGTCCTTTTACGAACTCTACACGCTCCACGGTTGACATATCGTCGGCCAACGGACCCCATGGCATTTTCACATTAATACCATTACGGAATGCCGGAATACTCGTACCGCGCATCGAGATATTTGCGTACTGGCTATCCCAATGACCACTTCGTATAGCACCGCTCACATTTCTCGTAATACCGTCTACCATGTCAAAGACTTGCTGCTGTGCGATGATTTCTTTTGTTACGACTTTAATATTTTGAGGAGCTTCTAATAATGGTCCTTGCAGGCGTAAAGATCCTGACGGTTTATCTACTTTATAATGGTTTTTTTGTGTGGAAATCACAACCTCTTGCAATCTTGCATAGTCTTCCTGAAGAGAGAAATCTGTAATGACGGTTTCCTTGACTTCAATAATGACCGACTTAAATGCGGTGAGTAAACCTACTGCTGTCGCTTTTAAAGAATAAGTGCCTTGGGGGATTTTGTTGATTTTATATTCTCCCAACTCATTTGTTTTGGCACCAAAAGAGGTACCGTCTAACGTGATCGAAATACCTTCCGCAGGTTTTCCGTCAGAAGTTGTAATACGGCCTTTTAGGTTACCATTGACCTGCTGGGCCATGATCGGTGTTGCGTATAAAAAAGTGGCAATTAGCGTAAAAATAAGATAAAGTTTTTTCATTTTTATTGATAACAAGTCTAAATAAGCTGCAAATAAAAAAGAAAAAACTTAAACCACCTAATTATTTTGATTAATTCTAAATAACAAAAAACCGCAAAGATCATTTAACCTTTGCGGTATTATTTATCAATTTTAGATGCCGACTAAATAAAATCGTGTATGGAGCTATATTTTGGGGCCCAGCCAAGTTCTAAGCGTGCTTTATCTGCACTGCATATGCTATTAGAAGCCAACGCAAAATAAGCACCTTCTAAACCAAAATATTTGACTCCCTCATCTATTGTTATGGATTTAGTAGCCTTTACACCCATTCGGTCACTAATCGTTTGTGCAATATCTTTTAGTGATGAAGAACCATTTTCTGCATAGTAATAAGCACCTGCTTTCGCTTTTTCCAATGCTAATAAATAAAGATTTGCCAAATCTTCGATATGCACGTTAGACCATATGTTTTCGCCTTTTTCAATGTATATTCCTGCTCCCTTTTCTTTTGAAACTCTTTCTAACATAGGTACCTGAATACTCTCTTTTTTCAGCCCAAAGCCTTCACCATAAATCATAGTAGGAACAATAATAATACTTCGCACACGATTTTTAGCAGCAAGTAAAATATGATTATTAATCTCCATGCGATGCGCCTTCTCAAAACGAGGTTTTAGCGGAATATCTTCCGTATAAACAAAATCATTTTTCTCACCATAATCCTTGTTTCCTAAAATACTTGATCCCGATGTATAAATAAATGTTTTACCCGTCCCTTTTAATGCTTCTAAAAATGTATCCACTGCATAGGGATCATCTGCATCTGCAGCGTGGATGACGGCATCTGCTTTAAGTGATTCAGCTTTCAGCAATGGCGCATCTTCTAAACTGCCTTTCACTGGAAGAATACCCAGTGCTTTTAATTTATCTGCATCAGCGTCCTTTCTAAATAGTCCACTTACCGTATAACCGCGTTTGATTAATAAAGAAGCAATAGAACCTCCGATATACCCTGTAACGCCTGTTATAAATACTTTTTTAATATTCATGATATAGTCCTTTATAAGGAATAACAATATTTGGTAATTTGTTTTGCAAATATCAGAAGAATACAACTATTACTGAAATAACATAAATCATAATAATAAATCATAAAAATAATAATAAGCTCAAAACCATCCCGGCTGGAATATAGCCGCCTACTGTAACAAAATATCTTCCCACCGCTCTAAATTGCAATAATCAGCAAAGAATTTAAACATGTTACATTTTAGCAATTTCAGCAAATCCTATGGTGCTAATACGGTTCTCCGAATTAATGATTTCACCATCGAACCGGGTATTTATTGGCTTCATGGGCCAAATGGTTCAGGAAAAAGTACCTTGCTAAAATCTATTGGTGGTCTTTTATTTTTTGAAGGAGAATTATTGCTTGACTGTATAAATCTAAAACGCGATAGCACAAATTATAAGCGGAAGGTGAATTTTGGAGATGCTGAACCAATCTTTCCGGAATTTTTAACGGGGACTGAGATGATATCCTTATTTGAAGAAGCGAAGAACGCTCCAGCCAAACAAGTAGATGATTTAATTGAGGGGATGAACATGCACGCTTATCTACATGAACCGTTGGGAAGTTATTCTAGTGGCATGCTTAAAAAATTGTCGTTGGTACTTGCTTTCGTGGGAAACCCTAAGTTAATACTTTTAGATGAACCATTGAATACAATTGACCAGGCATCTTTAGCAGTACTTTATCAGTTTATAAAAGACAAACACGAAGAAGGAGAAATCAGCTTTTTACTGTCATCACATCAGCCATTGGATAAACAGGCGCTACCGCAGATCAAAGAGCTATTAATCGACCAGCGAACTATTAACCTCTTTAATTGATGTTGTCTACACAAACAAAAATATTAACGAAAACCTTTGCCTCAAGCTTCTTCAAAGCACATGCTGGTTTTCTATTTTTTTTATTTGCCACCCTAATAAGTTATTGCTTCTTCATCAAGACCCTTGGTAAAGTAAGTCCTGAAGAGGCTACCTTTTTTAATCTTGCCATTACCTTGACTATTTTGAGTACACCAATCATGACTGTTATTTTCTTTTTAGCATGCATCATTTATACGCTTAAAAGTTGGCAGTATATAACATTACAACTTCAATCTGTTCAAAATGAGTTTTTATATTATAGTATTGCTGCCGCGAGTAAATCGGCACAGTTAAAAAGCTGGTTTATCGTACAACTTAGAATATTCTTACCGATATTAATTTATGCAATATATTCTGTAATAGTGGGTATTGCTTATGGCTACTATTTACATTCCCTCTTTGTTATCTTTTTTATAATACTTCTTACGGCAGCAAGTTCATGGTTCTATGTGCACATAACTAACAAATTAAATCATATAAACAATATTTCTGTTCTTATAAAACTTGTCAAGAATTGGAGAAAACCCTTTTTTACACTCTACACATTTTATGTATTTAATCAATCAAAAATAGTTTTTCTCATTACAAAAATTAGTTCGTGGTTATTAATAATGGGCATTTTCCAGGTGTTTTCAGATCTAAAAAACGACATCAGAGTGCCATTCCTTATTATGCTCATGGTTATTATTACGCACACTGTTTTAATTTACAACGAATATCGATTCAACACCAATTATCTTTCTTTTTCATATAATTTCCCTATTCCTAAAACGACATTATTCTTTGGATTTACCATCAACTACTTTCTCCTCTTACTTCCTGAAATAATGTGGTTTTTCACACATTATAGTTCTCTTTCAGCATTGGGCATCACACTGTGGGGATTTAGTTTAGTGATGTTGCTACGCAGTTTTCTTTACCGTACCGGATTAAAAATAAAGACTTTTATAAAGACCATATTCATCTTATTCTTTTTTCTTCATTTTGTCATTATGTATCAACTGGTATGGACCATCCTTCCAATCAGTTTGGTTTTATCATACGTTACCTTCAGTCGAAATTACTACTATAAAACCATATTGGAATAGGTCGCATCTTAGCACAAACAACATTATTGAATACAAAATTCACAATTTCCCCGATCAGCATAAGCACTTCCCCGATTGGAATCGTTGCGCTCCCGGTCAACGATGGCACAATGCATACCAACTTTAGTCTGAAGTAGGTCAGCATAACAATAAGACTGATCAGGAACTACCTTAAGCTGATCAGAAATCATCTTATTCCTGTAGTGTTTAGCTTCAAGTAAATCAGGCCTGCATCATTCCTACCTGAAATTCATACAATGCTGACCAGCATTGCGGTGAAGTCGACTAATATGGTTTTATTTCTATTCAGAATTAGGTCAATGTTAACCGGAATAAGCACAAAGTAAATCAGCATCAAGGTAAACCTGATTGGGAATGTCATCGGGTCATTTAGAATTGGCACTCAGCTGATCAGGAAAGCTATATTCCTGACCGGCATTGCCTTTCCCCTTATTGAAACCAAACTGTTTCTCATTAGACCTGTCGTAATATTAATTGAATTTATCACAAAGTCGGTTGGAACCATATTATTCCCTAAAGGGATAAGCACGATGACAATAAAAACAAAAGTAAATCCAATCGGAAAAGCAATACAGTTGATCGGAAAAATAGCTGCAAAAGCTTAACATTAGGATAACATCTAAAAAAATACATTTGCCTACAGGTATAATGTTAATGGAACCCCTGTACGGCCAAGATTTAATTACACGCATCAAAGAAGGAGACGGGTCCGCTTTCGAGACCTTATATCAGCAAAACTGGCAACAGCTATATGTTTTCGCTGTAAAACGTTTGGACGATGAGGAGGAAGCAAAAGATGTGGTACAGGAAGTATTTATTAATTTATGGGCAAAACGCCACAATATTTGATCAATCAAAATGTAGGTGGCTACCTGATGCAGATGACCAAAAACGAAATCATCAGAAAGGTACAGCAAGCGCTTCGCAATCAGGAAAAAACGGAACAGTATAGGCTTCATATTATTCCGTCACTACTTCAGATCTACGATCGCCTTGATTACAAAGAACTTGAGAAACATCTTCAAAAAGAAGTAAGCTCTCTTCCCAACCGTCAGCAACAAATTTATAAGCTGCATAATGAAGAAGATCTCAGTATAAGAGAAATCGCAGAAAATTTGGAAATTTCAGAACAAACAGTAAAGAATCAGCTCGTAACTGCCAACAAAAGAATAAGGATAGCTCTTAAGGAGGCCCTTTTACTAATAATTCTTCATCATATACAGTAATTGCTCAACACTTTCATATTAAACACATAATTTCTTAATAATTTCATAACCAAGTTCAACTAGTACCTTTTTCTTCTCAGACACTCATATGACTGTTACAGCACGTCAATATGGAAGAAAAAGAATTAGATGCACTTTTAGAACGATACTTAGCCGGTACAGCATCCGAGCGGGAAAAAGCCATTATAGAAGCCTGGTTTGCAGAAGTCAATGATAAACCTTTTATACTTAATCCAGCACAGTTAATTCCAAGCGCTCAAAAAATGTTGGAGGAGATTGCCCGGAAAACAAATTATACACAAAAGAAAAGAAATATATTCCATTTAATAACAACCTGGAAAATAGCGGCTTCCGTCTTGTTATCCCTTTTTGCTTACTTCGCATTTCTATGGGTACAGCAAAAAAATCAACCTATTTCCAATAAAACCAATACGAAGTATTTCTCCTATCATACAACACCTGGCCAAAAGGCTAAACTAACGCTTCCCGATAGTAGTATTATCTGGCTAAACGGCAACTCATCTATACGATATAGCAAAAATTTAACAGACACTGTGAGAGAAATTTTCCTTGATAAAGGAGAGGCATTTTTTGCGGTAAAGGAGGAAATACAGCGTCCCTTTATTGTCCATACCATGTACATAGACACAAAAGTACTGGGTACTTCCTTCAATATCCGAGCGCTCGATTACGAGGGCAACTATGTATTAAGTGTGAGTACAGGTGCTGTACAAGTCAAAGAAAGAAAAGGCAAGGAACGTATATTAGGTAATTATACTGCTGGCAAACAGTTAAGTTATGCGGTATTAAATCAAATTTATCACGAAAAGCAAGTTAAGGTAAGCGACTTTATTGCATGGAAAGAGCAGGTGCTTGTTTTCCGAGATGCCTCTTTCCTAGAGGTAAAGCAGCAGCTAGAAGATTGGTATAATATTAAAATAACATTCACAAGACACCAACCCAAAAATATAGCCTTCACCGCCACTTTTAAAAATGAATCACTACACACAGTATTACAAGCACTCAGTAAAATAAATCCATTTACTTACACCATTAACGACAAGGAGGTACTCATAAAACACTGAAAAAAATCAACCAAAATGAATAAGCCGGAATTGCGCTAACAACTCCGGCAGTCTGTTTCCAATTGCTTTCAAAACATTAAAAACATATAAATATATGGTAAAAATTTTAAAAGGTTATTTTTTATACGGCCTACTCATTATGAAAATTTCGTCATTAGCCTTTATTATTCTAACGCTCACTGCTGGCACACTTCTCGCCAAAAAAGGCCATGCCCAACAGCTGAGTGACGTACAGATACACATGAGCGCACCACAACTGACACTCGATGAAGTATTGCAATCTGTACAGGAGCAAAGCGGTTTTACGATGATGTATAACCCAAAAGCTATCAAAAGCAACAGAAAAATAACGTTAACTACCAAACAGCAAAATGCTGCCGACTTATTAACTTTTCTTGCAGAAAATTATGCCTTAACTATTCAGCAAAATGGGCAGTATATATACGTAAAGCCCCTTGCCATACCTGCTATTATAAGTGGCACGGTAACCGATGAGTCTGGAATTTCTCTTCCTGGAGCAAGTATTCGGGTAAAGGGCAGCAATCAAGGGTCAATGGCTAATGAACAAGGGCAATTCTCCCTTTCCTTAAAGCCAGGCACTTATATCGTCAACGTTTCTTACATAGGGTATCAATCACGTGAATTCGAAAACATTGTTCTCTCAGAAAATCAACGATATACACTCAATCCCGTTCTAAAAGGAATGGGAGTGTTAAAGGAGGTTGAAGTGAGTTATGGACAGCAACGCCAACGTGAAATTTCCGGATCTATAGTGGATCTTGATGCCAGTAGTCTTCAAAGTATGCCCGTGGGTCAGTTTGCACAGCAATTACAAGGAAAAGTAGCAGGTGTACAGGTGGGGCAACCAAATGGACAACCGGGCCGAGGTATGGAATTCCGCATCCGGGGTGCTGCTTCCTTATCGTCAGGCAATCAACCTTTATTTGTAATTGATGGAATGCCCATCACAGGAAGTATTAATAATATCAATCCGGCAGAAATTGAATCGTACACCATTCTAAAAGATGCGTCAGCCAGTTCTCTTTATGGGTCGAGAGCAGCCAATGGTGTAGTACTAATCACTACAAAACATGCAAAGCCTGGTGACGCGAAAGTGGATTTTAACAGTTTCTACGGCGTTCAGAAAATCCCGCAGAAAGGGATTCCGAAAATGATGACAGCCCGGGAATTTGCTCAGTTTCAAAATGAATATTTCGAAGATCGCGTTAAATACGAAAATTACAAAGGCAAACTTGACCCTGTCTATGAAAATCCCGATCGTTATGGTGAAGGTACCAATTGGTTTGATGTCTTAACACGTACAGCACCCATTCAGAATTATGACCTAACGATTTCTTCAGCACGCGAAAAGTCGTCCTCCACGGTCGTAATGGGTTATCAAAATCAGCAAGGTGTTGTGATCAACACAGGGACTCAATTATTCTCCCTGCGCTTTAATCAAGATTTGCGCTTAAATAACGACAAGCTCAAGCTAGGTATCAATTTTGCGCCGAGTTATCGTTTAGATCACAATAATCGCTTACAAACAGAAGGTGTGGGTGGTTTGATCCAAAAGGCATCAGAAGCGAGTCCGCTCATTGCGCCAATAGATGAAAATGGAGAAATGCCATTATATGTTAATTCTCCAGGCATGGTAGCGAACGTAAATCCATACAAGCAGTATATGCTGACAAAGGACGATTATAAAACCACCCGTATGTTGGGCAACGCCTATGTAAATTATGAGATCGTCAAAGGATTAAGCATTAAAGGAAATCTCGGATTAGATATGGGCGCTGAGACCCGGAACCGATTCATCCCGGCGTCCATAACAGCCAGTAATATTGCTACCGGCTCAAGCAGTTCGGTAAGTAACTACAGCTATACGGCCGAAACTTACCTGAATTATAACAGACGCTTTGGCGATCATTACCTAGAGGCCTTAGTTGGTTATTCAGCACAACGTTTCAATCAAGAAGGTAATAGCCTTACTGGTACCAACTTTCCTAATGATGATGTTGAATGGATCAGTGCTGCACCTGTTATTAGTGAGGGCAGCAGCAATACGACAGCCTACTCTTTGTTATCCACTATCAGTCGACTTAACTACCACTATAAAGGAAAATATTTATTATCCGCAGCCATGCGTTATGATGGCTCTTCCCGTTTCGGACAGGACAAAAGATACGGTGTATTCCCATCCATATCTGTCGGTTGGGTAGTAAGTGACGAGAATTTTATGAGGAATTGGCAAGCTATTGAACTGTTAAAAATAAGAAGCAGCTACGGCATTACAGGGAATAATAACATAGGAAACTATACCCACATAGCTAATATAGGCAACTACAATTACATTGTAAACGGCACGTTAACGCCAGGTTTAACAATTAGTAGTTTAGGGAATCCTGAATTAGGATGGGAACGAAACAAACAGTTCGATATAGGTCTTGACCTTTCACTCTTTCAAAACCGTTTGGCCTTTACATATGATTATTATCACAAAGTATCAGACGGACTTATACAGGCCCGCCCTATTCCGCAAGCATCTGGTTTCTCAAGTGTTATTGCTAATATTGGGGTACTTAAATTTTGGGGCCATGAGTTCAGCATACGCAGTAACAATCAATTTGGCCAACTTACCTGGTCGTCCAGCTTCAATATTTCATTTGATAGAAACAGAATCCAATCGCTCGTAAGTCCAGGTTTTTTACGTCGTAACAACACCATTAGCTCCGATTATTACCGCAACCAAGAAGGGCAGCCCTTAGGAATGTTTTATGGTTTTGTATTTGACGGCCTGTACAAGGATGAAGCTGATTTTGAAAACACAGCTAAACACGTCAGCTCTAGTGTAGGCTCTATCAAAATGCGAGATATAAATAGTGATGGTATTATTGACGATAACGACCGCACGTTTATTGGTGATCCAAATCCTGATTTCTTATTTGGCTTCACTAACGATTTTAGTTATAAGAATTTCGATCTGGGAATAGCCATCAATGGTTCTGCCGGTGGTAAAATCATTACCCCTTCTAAGTGGGCTTACTTAACCAATCTAGATGGTGCTCGTATGATTTTAGCTGCAGCGAAAGACAGATGGCGTTCACCCGAAAACCCAGGATCTGGCGTTTACCCCCGTACCATGACAGGTACCACCGTAATGGGTAGAAATGTAAACAGTCAATGGGTAGAAAGTGGATCCTTCTTGAAGGTAAATAACATCACCCTTGGTTACCGTTTCAATATACAGAACAATAAATTATTAAACCAATTGCGTGTGTATGCCTCTGTTCAAAACGCCTTCATTATTACCGGTTACACGGGTATAAATCCCGAGGTTAGTTTAGACGGATTAAACGGCACAAGTATCGGTATAGATGAAAACGCCTATCCTGTGCCACGCACCTATTCATTGGGTTTAAGTTTAACAATAAAATAATTAGACAAAAGTTCAACATAAAGCAAATGAAAACATTGAACATTTTAATCGCCCTATTGCTAGTTGTCTTATCTTCCTGCAAGAACAATTACCTAGACCTTGTTCCGGAGGACCAGCCTTCGGGCGCTACCTTCTATCAAACCGAAGAGCAGTTTAGACAAGCACTTACGGCAGCATATACGCCCTTACGTGATCTCCTTGTAAATGATTTCTATACCGCTGAAATGCGATCTGATAATACGCACTACGAATTTCTCTCCAACAACCGGGGCACGGCCTATGTGTTCCGCGAAAATATAGCCGACTTCCTTGACGAGCCAAGAAATGCCTATGTAAATGCAGTGTATTTTCATTGTTATAAGAGCATTTCCATGGCCAACATAGTATTGGATCGTATCGGCTCCGTAAATTTAAGCGAAAGTGCCCGAAATGATATCGAAGGACAAGCTAAATTTTTGCGGGCATTTAATTATTTTAAGCTGGTCCGCTATTTCGGTGGTGTACCGCTGTTCCTTCATGAGGTGATCAAAGCGGATGATGCATTTCTGGCTCGATCTACTGCTGAAGAGGTATATCAACAGGTTATAAGTGATGCTCAATCCGCCGTCAATCAGCTGAGTGCGCCCGATAAATTCCCGCAAAGTGGCTTGGCGACCAAAGGCGCGGCCATTATGCTGTTAGGCGAGGTATACATGACACAGAAAAAATATACAGAAGCAGTTGAGCAGCTTAATGGTCTTACAACCATGGGATACGACCTGTTACCAAATTATGCAGATGTATTTTCAACAGCCAATAAAAACAGCAAGGAGTCAATCTTTGAGGTACAATATCAGCAGGGCTTGCAAGGCGGACAACAAAGTAATTTTATTTACTCTTTTCTACCTCGTTGTTTAAATACAGGTTTAATAACCTTTGGCGTTGCAACAAATAATACAGGTTCTGGCGGTTGGAACACACCCACGTCAGATATAATAGCTGCTTATGAAGTGGGCGATAAACGTAAAGATGCTTCAATTGGTATCGCAGAAGGAAGTTACAATGCCAGTTTAAATTTCCAGCTTAGTGCGTATAAAAGTATAGAGAATTATCAAGCACCTGACGGTAAAGTAGGTGTTCCATTTATCAAGAAATACTTAAATCCACATGCAGATAAAAATAATACGGACGATAACTGGCCGATCTACCGTTATGCAGACGCTCTACTTTTACTAGCAGAAGCACAAAATGAGGGAGGAAATACTGCCAGTGCATTGGAATATTTAAATAAAGTGCGAACGAGAGCGGGTTTAACTCCCATAACAGGAACTAATTCAAGTACGCTTCGCAACATTATAGAACACGAAAGACGGGTAGAGTTGGCTTTTGAAAACCATCGCTGGCATGATCTTGTACGTACAGGCCAAGCATTAACTGTAATGCAGCGCTACGGACAAGAGATTAAAAAGCAGTACAGCTATTTATTACCAAGCGCTTACCAGATACAAGAGTTTAGGCTTTTATATCCTATTCCTCAGTCGGAAATAGAGCTAAACCCCGCGCTAACACAAAATCCGGGGTATAACTAGTTGTTAATTGCTAGTTGTCAGTTACTAGTTGTTGGTATGATAGATGGTTACCACTTCGCCTGCAGATTGAATTTAGAAATGAATGTAACGTGGTCATTCGCAAGTTAATACTCAAATCATTATGAAAATAAAACATATTATAGGTTTCTTTTTAGTATACAGCTGTTCAAGCTTAATGGCATTTAAAAGTGCATCCAATGATGAAAGGCAAAAAGGTAAATCCTTTTCGATAGCTGTTATTCCTGACACCCAATACAACACCAAAGAAAGCCAGGGAGGAAGCAATGCGTTGTTTGAAGCGCAAACGCAGTGGATCATCGAGAATAGAGAGAAAGAAAATATTGCTTATGTGATCCACCTGGGTGATATAACGGATGATGGTGATAGTGCTCCGAAACAATGGGAAAATGCTGTAAAGGCAATGTATCCTCTTGAGAAGCCACAGCCGGGTCTTCCTAATGGTATTCCCTATGGCATGGCGGTAGGAAACCATGATCAATATCCAAGTCAATTTGCCATTAGCGGAAAAACGTATTATTACAACAAATACTTTGGTATCGACCATTTTAAAGGCCGTCCGTACTACGGCGATCATTATGGTGAAGACAATGATAGCCATTACGATCTATTTTCCGGCGGGGGAATAGATTTTGTGGCGATCTATCTAGAGTTTGATGCCTTTGATGAAAACATAGATGCCTTGAATAATTGGGCTGTTGAGGTATTAGAGAAATATGCCGATAGAAAGGCTATTATTGTGAGCCATTATCTTATAAGCAACAATAAATTGGCGGGCACTAATTTAGCCGGTGAAGCCTCTTTCGGTAAACAAGGGCAACGTATTTACGATCGCTTGAAAACAAAACCTAATGTCTTTATGATGCTCTGTGGACATGTGGGTGATAATGGTGAGGGATTTAGACAAGACACCTATGCCGGTAGCACCATTAAAACCTTTTTGTCCGATTATCAGAGCAGACCTATGGGTGGTAATGGATTGATGCGTTTAATGACTTTCCATCCAGATCGCGATATTATTCAGGTTAAAACGCTTTCTCCATACCACAAGACTTACGAGCGTGACGGAGATAGCGAATTTGTAAAGCCATTGTTCAGAGAGGCTGCTGCAACAAGGATTTTTGATTTCAACAATGACGGTACCAGCGAAATGGCAAGCTTTGAAATGGGTGCTTGGCAAATAGGTGACACGGCAATAAATTTTGGAGGTAAGGAGGACATTGCTGTTCCCGCAAATTATTATGGGGATGGCAAAGCGTCATTGGCTGTATTTCATAAAAAAACGGGTTCCTTTGAAATTCAGGGAAAGGAAATAGCACCTCTCGGAAAAGTAGGTGATATACCCGTACCAGCAGATTACGATGGAGATGGTATTACCGATTTGGCCGTATGGAGACCCAGTAATAGTACTTGGTATATTCAGGATAAAGAGCCCCTTAAACATGGTTGGACGGAATCCATCCCTGTTCCGGCAGATTATGATGGTGATGGTAAAGCTGAACCGGCAATCGTACGTCTCAGCAACTATACCTGGTATATTAGTGAATTGGGTAACGTTCCTTTTGGGCAAACAGGTGATATACCGATACCGGCAGACTATGACGGGGATGGTAGAGTAGATATCGCCGTATATCGTCCGTCTACAGGTGAATGGTTAATACATGGTAAACCAACCATTAAACTGGGAGATAAGCAAAGTTTACCAGTGCCTGGTGATTATGATGGCACAGGAAAAGTGCAAGCGGCCGTCTTTGACCCAGCCACAAAAAAAGTACACACTGCTAGTGGAAAGGAATTAGTATTTAATGCATCGGTTGAATCAATTGTAAACCTTCCTTATGCAATTAAACGTTTCTATTTAGCTGGGAATAAATATGTGGAATAGGTATTATAATGCCCTACCATCTCTGTAATTTTAGAGATGGTAGGGCATTTCCTTCTCATCATCTCAAAAAGGAAAACGCATAGTAACTATCTACAAGTAAAATTAAAAAAGATGAATTTATAGATAGAAGGGTAAATTCACAGTACCAACATTTATGAATTTACCCTTTTAATATAAGGACATATATTCATTTTACAAATGAACAAAAAACATAAATAATGTAGATAAATGTAATAGTTTTGCGATACCTTTAAAACAACGCTCCCAGTAATGGAACAAATTCGTGAATATTTTGAAACATTAGTTAGGTTAACCGATAGAGATTGGCATATTTTTTCCTCAAAACTTATTCGACAGGAATTTCCTAAAAAAACCTTGCTCTTGAAAGCTGGACAAACGGAAAATCACCTTTCCTTTATTGAAAAAGGTATTATCCGCTTTTATATTCCGAAAACAGAAAGTGAGCTGACTTTTGATTTTGTATTTAACAACGCATTCGTTAGCGGCTACAGCTCATTTTTAACGCAAACACCTTCAACCTATCACGTAGAAACACTTACCGACACCGTACTATGGCGTTTGACGTACGATGACCTACAACATATTTATTCAGAAACCCTTATTGGAAACACCATTGGCAGATATGCCAGTGAAGGTCTATTTTTAGAAAAAGCCAAAAGGGAACTTTCATTTCTAAATGAATCAGCGGAGCAGCGATACCTTAAATTGTTCAAAGAGCAACCGCATTTAATCAAACAAATCCCATTAAAATACTTATCGTCTTACATAGGCATAACGCCACAGGCCCTTAGCAGAATTCGTAGACGGGTTACCTAAACTGTAGCCATTAACTTGGGCGAGTTTCCAGCAGCATAAAATTACTTCCCCTCTACCCTATCTTTTTCGATAAGTTTACGCGTTGCCTCTAAAGCATCCCCTTTACCTGTTTGTACATCAGGAATTACGCCTATACCTTCCCAACCTTCATTTGAGTTGGGGCCAATAACCATCTTAAATGGAACGAAGGCAATAAGATTGCTTTTCAATGGAACGAATGTACCTGCAATACCAGCGCCAGCAGTCGTATCACCCACAATGGTTGCTCGGCCTAATTTCTGCATGGCATAAGCTAAGCCCTCAGATGCCGATCCAGTGCCTGGTCCCACCAAAATGTAAACCTTCGCATCTGGATTTCTTCTGCCAGGAACGTACGAATAGGTCCACTCCTGCTCATCCATCTTACGATCTTTATAGAAGCCATTTAAATAAAACTTTTCATTCCCAGCCTCATAAAAATAAGAAGCTATGAACCGCCCCATATGGCCAGTACCTCCGGGATTATGGCGAATATCCAGAATAACATATTTACTATAAGCAGCCATATTCATAGCAGCCGCAGCCATTTCAAATGCTTCTTGATTACCCCAAAAAGGCCCAGGAATATTAATATACGCTGTAGAGGTCTCACCATTTATTTCCACGCTTTTGAAACCATAATTTTGTTTCTTCATTCGAGCTAATTCTACATTGTCTTCAGACCTTCTTTTTTCGGGAGTGGTAAGCCTTCTGTAGGTGTCTTCATTTCTCATAACTCGTAAGTGCACATCTTTATGTATTTCACGTAAATCATGGGTAAGTTTAACTGCCAAACTATCTTCAGACAAGTTTTTATATTGTCCCTTCACTTCCTTCTTTAAAAGGGTCTTTTTATATTGCTCAGCTATCTCAGGAAAAGGATAAACTTCGGTTAGTTTGGCGGCAAGTTTTTGTACGATATCATGTGTATCAATATCATTAAGCTCCTGAGCTTTAATCGAAAAGGAACACACAAGAAAAACTATTAACAACGCTGGTGTAAGCTTTAGATAAGATAAATTCATTCAAAAATTTAATAAGTGTATGCAAATATAAGTACGGAATAAGCTACAAAACAGTATATGGAGTAGTTTAACATTGTATTAACAAGAAAAATAATCGTAAGTTAATCAAGGTATTGCCGAAATACAATTCCTACAACCTTTCGTTAGGTTGCATTAGGAAATATTTTTAAATTTGAGAAGCATTATTCATACTCCAAAAGTAAACCTATAAAAAATGAACCGTCCATCTGACCGATGGAATCAATTATTAACAGATGAAAAAAATAATAATGATCCTATTCCTTTTAACGAGTTTAACTGCAAAATCGCAAACGAACATAAACAGCGTACCGTTTACCTTAATGGAATCGGGTCATATCATCATTCAAGCAAAAGTAGATGGAGTAGAAGGAAAATTTATTTTTGACACTGGCGCCGGCCATAATCTATTATTTAAAAAATTTGCCGAAAAATTGAATCCAAAAAAATCGTATAACTTTTTCATTGCCCACCGCGCTACCGGTGAAGCACTAACGGTACTTATTCATTATGCTAAAGATTTAATTATTGGCAATCAGCATTTTAAAAACCAATTATATAGCACTTTCGATTTGGAATTTGGAGATATCGATGGCTTGATTTCTCTTCAGGCCTTTCAAAACACACCTATCACGATCGACTATGAAAAACAGACCCTATCATTTGATGAGTTAACTGCTGCTGACAAAAGGAAGTATATTGATATTCAAATTGCAAACTACGCAGATAAAGCCCTTGACATCTTTACAAATGTTAAGCTAAACGACAAAATCAGCGCGCAAGTGCTCTTAGACGCCGGCGCCGGTAAGAATTCTTTTTGGCTGAACGCCAGATTTATGGAACCGCTTCAGTTAGATAGCACGCAATTTGATATTCAGGACAGAAAAAGTGAATTTGATTCCACTAAAAGCAATAAATTTCTAATAGGCACTATTGCATCCATTAAAACCGAAAATGATCTCGCCAAAGTGGTAAACCCAAAGACATTCTTTGTAGAAGGATTAATTTATGAGGGAAAAACCAGCATTGAATGGCTTGGAAAGAAAATCTCCATTAGCTTACCTGAAAAGAAAATATTTATAATAAAATAACACTACCTATCACTTTGCCCCATCCATAGTGTTTTTATTTTCTTTTGTTTGTGCTGATTTTTTGAAGGTGGCATTTTCAATTTTAAAAACAACCGCATTTGGCCATTGGTTATTTGTATAAAGTCTTTGACCATTTACGGCGCTGATGGTTAAACCAAGCTTGGTAGGTGCCGCTATTAAATTAGCTGGGTATCCTTCACGATATTCCACCAATTCACTTTTATATCCGAGAATGCTAACCTTGGTGTCCTCATTTGCCTCTATCATTGGCAACACAAACGCTCGCCGTTCACCATATGCCCAATCAGATGGCGTTTTACGGGTCACAAAGGCATAGATTGCATGATCATCATTCGACTGTGTAAACCAAATATTTTTATCTCTAATAATCGGCAAGGGTTTTACCTTATAAATCGATTCCCGATTAACAAAATTCCACAGCGCCACCTCCCTTAACAAGTTTTGCTGCTCAATCTGTATCTCTCCATCCGGCTTTGGCCCTACATTCATAAGGAAATTCCCACCTTTTGCTCGAATTTCTATCAACATATCAATAATTTCTGTGCCTGATTTATGGGGGTCATTGGTAGGTTTATATTGCCAATCTGTACCCATGGTATAGCAAGCTTCCCAAGGTCTTGGCAATGGCGCATCCGGAATATTCTGTTCGGGTGTTTTCATAAGATCCCGTGTGATCACAAGGTCTGGATTGAGTGTCCAGGCGTATTCCCGAAGCCCATCTCCCGGGCCATCAAAAAAGAGAATATCGATATCCCCGTAGTTGGTCAGCAGCTCCTTAATTTGTGCTTTATCATAGTCAAAGAGCGCCTTATTGTTCTTTGGGTAATGCATGGGGTGTTGCAGACGCCCTATAGGAAGCTTTTGCTTATGAAAAAAGTAAAAATCTTCTGGCGAAAAATAAATACCAATAGCGATGCCTTGTTTACGGAATGCCGATATCACTTCACGAACAACATCTTTGTTTAAAGGGGTGTTCATGACATTAAATGAAGTAGTTTTAGTATCAAACATACAGAAACCCGAATGATGCTTAGCCGTGAAAACCACATATTTCATTCCTGCTAATTTTGCAAGCCTTGCCCATTCATCGGGATTAAATTTTGTTGGATTGAAAAAACTGGGTAGTTCTTTGATGTATCGTTCCACATAATCGTCAGAAGCCCCTGCAAGCGAATGGCTGATTACGGTTCCTAAAGACACATCTACATTCCAATGAATAAACATACCAAAGGCCAAATCTTGGAACCATTCAACACGTGCAGGTTTATTATCTTTTTGCTGTGCCCTCGACGGCATGGATAGACAAAAAACAATAACTAGAACGAAACATGATGTTAAGAACATCTTCAATAATTGGGGACACTTCATTTCTGCAGTATATATCATTGGTTAAGAGAAATTCTCAAAAAATAGAGAACCCCATAAAAAACGGGGTGATGGTAAAAATAAACAAATTGATCTGCAATAAATTTAGCTATTTTAGCTTTTTATGCTGTTTAATTGGTATTTTTTTATTCTTATCGAATTCAGCGAACAGATTGTCTTATCAAAATTTCATTTCTTTTTATCGCGTCGGAAGTAGAAATAAACCTTGCTTCCAACCCGTAAATACAAGAAAAATTTACACGGCACCATAGGCACCATAATAGGCAGCGCCTACTAATGCTGCTTTGCTGTTTAAAATTATATAAATAGGTACATCTCCCAATAATAATTCCATCCGATCACTTTTCTGAAACTGTTGATGAAATAATTCGCTACGCAATAAGGGATATATTTTCGGTGGGATACCACCCCCTAGAACCAAACCTCCTGTCGCTTTTAATTTTAGCACTAAACTAGTAGCCTCTCTTGCTAAATAGGTAATATAGTTCTCCATTGCAAGTACGCAGCCGTCATTTAATGCACGCATTGCGGTATGGCTAATAACCGCCGCCGGGTCTTCAGTTTCCAATTTTTCGCTAAGCCATGCCGGTTCCTTATACCCTTTCACATCACGTAGAAATCTATAAATATTGTATATACCAGCACCTGAAAGAAGATGTTCCCAACTGACTATTTCATATTGATCACGTAAAAAGCGAAGTAATTCAATATCTAAATCATTACGCGGTGAAAATTCACTATGCCCACCTTCAGTAGCAAAGGGCCGATAAGCGCTCCCATCCCAAAACATGCCCGCTTCTCCTAAACCCGTCCCTGGTGCTAAAACGGCCATATTCCCGTTTGCTACTTGTTTGCTATTATAGATATAAGCTAGGTCATCATCTCTCACACCGGCCAAACCGTAGGCTGTTGCTTCCAGATCGTTCAATAAATAAACCGCTCTAATACCGGTTTTTTGTTTTAATTCGTCCGTATTTAAGGTCCAAGATAAATTAGTTAGTTTAACTGTTCCGTTTACTACTGGGCCTGCTACCCCAATGGAAAGAACATCTGGTAAATTGGATTTATTTTCTTTGAGAAATAGCTTCACTATATCATAAAAAGAGGAATGCTGCTTTGAAGAAAATGTGGCATCTTTTAATGGTTTTAATTTTCCATTCGCTGTTACAAATAAACCAAGGCTGGTTTTAGTTCCTCCAATGTCTGCTGATAAAACGGTAATTGTTTCTTTAATCTTTTTATTTTTCGGGAAAAACAGTGGGAATGAAATCATCGTATTTATGTCCTAATTTAACATTTAGTAAATCTACAAGGAAATAGTATGATATGTTTGTATCTTATGTAAAAAAGATAAATTATTCCAAATAAGGCCCGTTAAAGTCGGGAAGACTTCACATTATTGGCACATAAGTTAGGAGACAATTAATTACAGCATTTTCCAATGGAGCAAACGCGGCCTCTAAAAAGACAGCGTTTGCCTACAATATGTTGTACTTTCAAAATTCGCTAAAGCAATTAGTTCACAGCATTATAATATTTGACAGAAGATCTTCCTCTAGCCGTTGGTAAATCCAAATTCAAATATTCTTTTACAAATACGGTTACATCTCTTAGATCTAATTGCTTGATTTCCAATCCCTTTTTTATATTTGGTGCTATAGCAATAAAACCCGTTTGAATATTCCTTGTGTTAGGAAAATAACCGTGTGTTCCCCCCTCTCCGGAAAGTATAGCCTCTCCGGTCACTTCTTTGCCAAAGGCCGCTCCTGATAAACCTGAAAGCGCAAAAGAGACATGTGGGTTAGCACCTATTTCTTTCATTTGCGCAGCGTCTACTATCCGGAAATATTTTTTCTCTTCCGAAGGCAATGATTTCAGCATTTTCAACACTTGCTTCTTAGTTTGCTGGTCGTGTTCATCTCTTAAAAAAAGAAAGGCAGCTCCTCCTACCTGGAAAAATCGGGCCTTCCAATTACTTTCATCCTGCGGATCTAATAAACCCGCTTTCGCCAGCCAAACGTTTGGATTTATTGATTTTTCCACGTTATAAAATCCATGGTCGCCGGTAACTATGAGCAAGGTGTTATGCTCCATTCCTGCGTCTTTAATGGCTTGTCTAATGATTCCGATGCTCCTATCCGCTTCATGTATTGCGTCTTCTACCATTTGCCCTTCCCGTCCTACGGTATGCTCTGCATGATCAACTGAGATAAGATGTATGGTCATTAAATTCGGTTTCTTGTTGCGGATGACCCAAGCCGCAGTTTGCGCATTATACTCGTCTTCACCCCATTTAATCTCCTGCTTGCCTGAAAAAACCTCTCTTCTAATAGTATCCATAATCCCCTTAGGCCATGCATACTTTTCTCTGACTTCTTCGCCCATGCTTCCTATATCGGAAATATTAAAATCAATGGGTGCTCCCGCCGAAGCTGGCCACATTAAAGAAGCTACTTTTAAACCGGCAGACTTTGCTGCTTTCCAAATAGTTGGCGATGTTATCTCATTAAAATTCCAGTAAATTTTCCCTGTTGTGCTATCTGGCTCAAAAACACCATTAAAATAAATACCGTGATCTGCCGGCTGTACACCTGTTACAATAGTTGTATGGGATGGGTATGTGACAGATGGGAAAACGCTGTTAACACCATAAGCATGAACACCTTCTCGTAGCATTTGCTTGAGATTTGGGGTATTCCATTTATCTTCAAAATAAAAATCAGGACGAAAACCATCAATGGTTACCAGAATAACGTGCTTATGTTCTTGTGCTTTTAGTGTAAGTACTATGAAAGAAGCGAAAAGAAGAAATAATTTTTTTTTCATTATGCAATTTTGGCTTTTTATTTAAAATTCTCGCAAGTTATAGTTTACGGTATTACGCTAATATTAAATTTTTCTTTTGCTATTTATTCGTTACCTACTAAATCCATTACGATTCGTACTTGGCAATAAAAATAAGATGAAGCCCACCAAAATTAATAGCGCAATATTCGCTATAGTAGCTGTATGATATGCCTTTAAATAATTGGATGTGGTAAAATCATCTCCGAGCACATGAAAAAATAGACCGCCAACAATACCTACACCCAAAGCTATAGCTATTTGCTGAAAGGTTAAATATATACCGGAAGCCGCTCCTGCTAATGAAGCTGGAATACTTTTCATCGATATAGTGAACATCGTAGGCAATACCGAACCGCACCCTAAACCGTAGACAAATAAAACGGGTAAGGTAAGCGCCGTGCTGACCACATGAGACTGTAAAACCACCAAATGAAAAACAAGCGATATGATCATAATTCCTATACCACTTAGTAATACATATTTGCCATAATGTGGCACCAACTTAATGGAAATAAAAGAAGCTACTACATACCCTACTCCTTGAAAAACAAAGTAAAAACCACTTAGCGAAGAACTGATTCCTAAACCTGTTTGTAGCTGGAGCGCATTGATAAGGAAATACGAATCTTGAACCATATAATAAAATAGCGCTGCACATAACCCAATATTAAAATTTCTGTTTTTAAAGAGTGTGATATTGATTAACGCATCCTTCTTTACAGCTAATCTTTTCCGTTGATTGTATAAGAATGCTAATAACGTTAAAAGTGACAATACGAGCATTACAACGCTCCAGTTTGGCCATCCCAATTCTCTCCCCTGAATGATGGGATAAATGAGTGAGATGAGTGAAAAGATCATCAAACCTAGTCCGATAAAATTGAAACCTTTCCAATGTTTTTTACTTATTTCTGCTTGACCAGACCTATTGCTGTTTATTTCCGCTGAAGCTAGAGGTGCTCCTTTATTATCCACCATTACATTCCCTTTTGTGCTCGCTCCTTCCAGAAATTTAAATGCCAAAAGAGCAGAGAGAATACCTATCGGAAGGTTAATCAAAAATACTAACCTCCATCCTTCGATAAAAAAATGTGTGTCTGGTAAAATTCCGCCAAGAAATTGGCCTATAACAGATGCCGTGCCTGCTATACTTCCGTAAATACCAAGTGCTTTCTCACGCTCCTTGATATCTGGAAAAAGTATCGGTATAAATGCAACCCCTTGTGGAACCATAAACGCCGCACTGATACCTTGTAATAAACGCCCAGTATTAATTTGTAAAGCGTTTTGTGATAAACCACACATACAAGAGGCCAATGTAAAAATCAGTATACCTGTGATAAACACTTTCTTTTTACCAAAATAATCTCCTGCTCGTCCACCTGTAATAAGGAAGGCGGCATAGCCAATAACATATAATACAATGACCAATTGTATATCACTATCGGTGCCCCTTATACCCTTTTTAATGGAAGGAATGGCAACATTTACAATGAAGAGATCTATGACCGACAAAAATATTGCGGACGAAACTATTAAGAGGAGGAACCATTTACTAATCCTTTTCATGTATTTTACCTTATTTATTTATCTTTATGGAGCTAAGGTGGCCGCTTTCATTCGCCTCCACAAGTAGTTCGGTAAATGATACTAGGTATGAAAAACAATACTATTATTGATAATGAGGGCATTGAAAATCCTGAAAAATTAAATCTAAAAGAAAATAACTGTGCTGTGACAAACGTGTTTAAAGTGATTGGTGGCAAATGGAAGGTTTTACTCGTTAACGCAATATACAATGATTGCCCAAAAAGGTTCGGTGAACTCAAACGTGAAATGGAAAATGTGATTACACAAGCTACACTAACTACCCAATTAAGGGAGTTAGAACGGGATGGGATCATTTGTCGGAAAGCTTATGCGGAGTCACCTCCAAGAGTTGAATATAAACTTTCGGAACTTGGAAAAACATTGATTCCTGTAATCAGATCACTTGAGACATGGTGGGACGCTTACTCCAAATGCGTAAGTGAACAGAAGTAGGTTGATTAAAAAGAAATAGCAAGCGACGGAAGATGCTATTTAAATGATTTCACTTTCCTTTAGATAACCATCTTGGTAAGCTTTTTCTATTAACATGTTCCAGCGGTCTTGATTTACGCTATCTAACATATGCCTTGTTTCATTGTCGTACCTTAACTCAATACGCTTATAGTTTTCGAACAACTGGTTGAATAATTGGTTGGCTTCCTGTTTATAATTCTCGGTATACACATAACTCCGCAGCGTTCTAAGTAAATCTTTCTGCATGATGGCTCCTATTTGAAAGTGCTTTTGTTCGTGTGATATTAATTCTTTCATATGCTCCAAGTTCCTTATATTATTCCTTTTTATCCATGAAGCCTTTTCGTCAAGCTTCAAATTCACAACAAAGTCAAGCGTAAAATGGCCATTAACATTTCTCACTTGATAGCTGTAACCAATTCTCCATTGTGTTTGAGCCAAAAACGGTTCAGGTAAGGTTGGTTTGCCTTTAAAATCTTCTACTGTTAAGGCGCGATAGCCCTGTCCATACAATATGTTGCTTGCATAAATAAAGCAAATGAAAAGGATAAGAGATAACTTAGGGCTCATGTGCTTTTTATCAATTAATACTTGGAAAATAAAATCTTGCTTATAATGTAATTACCTTTAGCTGTCCTTATGGCTTATACTTTATAGACATATTTATGGATAAGTTTGAATTATTGTTATCTTGCTCATTGTCCAATTTAGTAAAACTTTTTATGAAAAAAATTTTAATTCTGCTAACCTTAACCTTTTTTTTAACCTCTTTTACTCCCAAAGAGATCAAGTGGATAGCTATTGGTGATTCGATCACCTATTTAAATGATCATTTAGATGAAACGGGCAATCGGGTTACAAAAGGCTATATGACAAGAGTAATAGAAAAAAAGCCAGCATTACAGTACCTAAATCAGGGCCATAATGGTTGGACAGCCGTAAAGATTGCCAAGAACATTGACCAACTTGGTTTGACAAAGGCAGATATTTATAGCGTTTTTCTAGGAACAAATGACTGGTGGGCAGGGCTTCCTCTTGGTACGATCAAAGACTACACAAATGACAAGGGAAATGCTACAGTCTATGGGGCCTTCAGAATAATTGTTAACAAAATCAAGCGACTTAATAATCAAGCTGAAATTGTACTTATTACGCCTATGCAACGAACAGATTTTATATATATAGGCGACATGCATAATAATGCATGGGGTTCTTATAAAGAAAAGGCGGGACAATCACTTGAACAGTTTGCTGAAGCTATAAAAACTATTGGCAAACAGGAAAGTTTTCAAGTGATTGATCTGTATCATAACAATCTTTTAGCTTTGCCGAAGCTGGTCAAATACAAGCGCCTAAAAGATCCTCTGAGCGGCAGTTACAATAATTATAAGTACCCGACCTACACGACTATACCATTTAATCCAGCTGCGGACGAATATCCTTATCCCATCGACGCCATTGATATGACATATGATGGTTTACACCCGTCTGATAAAGGCAATCAGTTAATAGCTGACGCGTTATTAAAAGTATTTAAAAGAAATAATCAGTAAGATATGATTCATAAACCTCTCTTTCTATTCGTCATCTCGCTAACCATATTTCAGTTAAGCACTGTTTATGCACAACAGAAAAACAGGTCTGAAGCGATCATAACAGGCGCTGATCAAGTGGAAGCTTATCTCCCATACTTAAAAAATAAAAAAGTTGGAATGGTAGTCAATCAGACATCTATCATCGGCAAAAAGTTGAGCGTGGACAGTTTACGATCATTAGGCATCAATATCAAGTCCATTTTCGGACCGGAACACGGATTTCGTGCAAATGCTAGTAATGGCGCCAAAGTAACAGACGAGATCGATCCGGAAACAGGTATTCCTATCATTTCATTATATGGAAAAAAGCGAAAGCCTTCGAAAGCTGATGTGGATGCTATAGATATAATGGTTTTTGATATTCAAGACGTAGGTTGCCGGTTTTTCACTAATATCAATACCCTGGCCGATGTCATGGAGGCCTGCTCGGAAAACAATAAAGAATTATTAATTCTTGATCGCCCAAATCCGAACGCTTATATCGATGGTCCTATATTAGACATGAAGTTTAAATCTGGTATTGGTAAATTTCCAATACCAGCTACACATGGCATGACCATTGCTGAATTTGCGCAGATGATTAACGGAGAGGGATGGCTGTCTGCTAAAAGGAAATGTAAAATTAAAATCATACCTGTAAAAAATTACAACCATGATTTATACTATGAACTCCCAGTTAAGCCTTCGCCTAATTTAAATTCGCAAGCGTCCGTTATATTATATCCGTCACTATGTCTGTTTGAAGGTACGATTATAAGTCAAGGCCGAGGTACTTATATGCCTTTTACGGTGCTTGGCGCACCCGCACTTAAAGGAAAATATCAATTTTCTTTCAAGCCTGTAAGTATCAAAGGCATGTCCGAACTACCTCTTCACCAAGATGAGGAGTGCTTCGGACTTGATTTAAGAAACGAGAATTTAGATTCTCTGCACGCGGCTGGCCGTATAAATCTACAATGGATGATTGAATTTTATAAAGCTTATCCAAAAAAGGAAAAGTTTTTCGATTCCTCACAGAGCAAAGCCATGGGTAAAATCGAAAACTTAATAGGTAACGATCTATTTAAAAAACAGCTGACAGCCGGAATGAGTGAAGAACAAATCAGAAAAAGTTGGGAACCAGGTTTAAATAAGTATAAAAAAATGAGAACGAAATATATAATATATCCATAATACGAAACGAACTATTTCAAATCACTCATTAAATTGGAATGATTTGAAATAGACCTCAAAGAGGAATAGGCTTACTTTGGCAGAGCAAATTCCACATCGGTAACACAATGCTCGCAAACGCTTACATCTTCATAAAATTGTTTTGCATTACGGGTCGCGTCTTCGCTATTAGCATAATAACCAAGGTAAACTCTCCTCACTGGTAAAAACTTGCAACCATCTGCATGTATTTCATGCACCCCCGATGGCTGAGGTTCTTCATTTAAATAATAGAAGTTAGGCATATATGTGGTGTTAGGTTAATCTGTTTAAATATCTATCGAATCTACATTTTGCTTGATTTTTTTAATTGTTTTATTCTTTATGATAAGTGAATCATAAAAATATCATCTATTAGAATTGGTTTCCTTGTTTAATCTATTGCGATGCTCTTCTAAGTACGTTTACATAGGTTTTAATAAAAAAACTAATACAGTCAATTACTCCAAAACACCATCATCAACAAATTTTCTTTTATTTCACACATCAGTACTCACTTTTTCACACATTAGAACGAAGTAATTCCAAATATTTCTAAAGTAAATTTTTAACTTTTATTCTGAATTATTGTTTAATGAATGATTTAGCTTGATTAACAGGTCTAATTTAAGGATGATGAATAAGATTTACAAATGTTTTAAGAATATTTAACATAGCGATTTCCATGTAGCACTGTGAAATATGTTAACTGTATTTCTTATCAAACGCTAGAGGGTGCAAAGGGCAAGTAGGTTGTGATGATTAGGAATATTTATGAGGTTGTTTCGCTGAATTTTGAGTACCTTTTATTGAAAAAGGCACTCATCACTGATGGTTGGTATAACTGTTAACCTACCGTTTCGGCTATCGGCACTGGTTTTTGAATTTCAATAATCTTTAACCAATTCAACAATAAGATCACTGGGTAAATTGGATCCAGCTCATGCCATTTTCTACCAAAATTAACCGATGATGGGTATTTATGGTGATTATTATGATATGACTCACCTAACATCAAAATATCTACAGAAAATAAATTTTGGGAAGTATTATTAACCTTAAAGTTTGTATAGCCATATTTATGTGCGAACCAATTAATGATAGCTCCATGTAAAGGGCCCATAATGATAACCAAAGGGAATAGTAAAAACCACCATGCTGACGTGGCAAATGTTAAAAAAAACACGAAATAAGCCAATACCCACAATAATCTTGACAGATTGGAATTTGCCCACTTTTCAAATTTTCGCCATTCTGGAAGGTTCTTTTGAAAACGGCTTTCTACCGGCACCTTTTCTTTTACAATTTCGGTATAGATTTTCTTTGTGCGCCACATCATACTAAAGATATTTGATGAAAAGCTCGGCGAATGTGGATCTTTTTCAGTATCGGTATACGCATGGTGCATGCGATGCATGATGGCATAAGCTTTAGGGCTTAAATAAGATGAACCCTGAGTTATATAAGTGAATAGAAAGAAAAAGCGTTCCCAAAATTTGTTCATTTTAAACGAACCGTGAGCAGCATATCTGTGTTGAAAGAACGTTTGTGAAAAAAGGGATAAATACCATATCCCAATAAAGAATAAGAGAATAATCATTAAATATAAATAAAAACAAAAGGCGCAAGATAACCATTTTAAAGTTAAAAAAAGTTACGCTCGTTATTTTATATACAATATTTGATAATTTTGCGAATGGTAAAACGTATTATATTACGCAACAAACGTCACATTTCTATGGTTGCACCATTTTAATATAAACTTATGCGCAAGATATCCATCAACAAATAGTCAGCATCTATGTTAACACATGCAAAATCGACACAAAAAATCCGATTTAGAGACTGTGATCTCTTTGGTCATTTAAATAATTCTAGTTATCTAGACTATTTTTTAGATGCAAGAGAAGATCATTTAGCAAACAATTATGGAATGAACCTTTCCGAATTGTATAAACAGGATCAAGCCTGGGTAGTAGGTTCGCATGAAATCTACTATCTTCGTCCCGCATTTTACGGAGAGATTGTCTGTTTACTATCTGCGCTGGTAAAGATTTCACAAGACCGACTTGTCGTAGAAATGATTATGACAGATGAGAAAGTGCAACAAATAAAAGCTATTACCTGGTCGAATTTTTTTAGCATAAGCATCAAGACGGGCACAAAAAAGAGCCACTCGCAGACATTCATGGACTTCGGTTCTACTATGCTCTTAGAAGACATCAATTATAATGACGGTTTAGACAAGAGAATCAAAGCGCTGAATCGTATCATTAAACGTTAAATAAACGCTACGCGTGATAATACTAGTTAATATTCCCTTTTGAACCGTTTTGAACAATAATGAACCTTAATTGAATGGGTATTCCTTTTTCTGTTTAATAATTTGCGTTACATAAACAAGAATTATTAAAAAGTAGAACTATGATCAGGAATTATCTTAAGATTGCTTGGAGAAATATTGTCGGCCATAAAGCACATAGTTTAATCAATGTGTTTGGGCTCGCATTGGGTATCACCTGTTATCTATTGATATCTTTTTGGGTAAGAGATGAAACCAGCAAAGACAACTTTCATCAAAATGGAGATCTATTATTTACTACTTATTATTCCACCATCGCTGATGGAAAGGCGGAAGGGATGTATGCAAGTCCTCGCAAATACGACGATAATCAAGTCTCAATGATCTTAAAAGATGCCAAAGAGGCAATTCCTGACATCAAGCATCTTTGTTTTTACATCACCGGTTATGAGCTGCCATGGGGTCATCCGGAAACATTTCAAGTGGGCGACAAAAAGGTAAAAATGGAGGGGTCAAGAGCAAGCGGCGATTTTTTTAAAATGTTTAACTACCCACTCATTGAGGGTTCAGCTGAAACGGCGCTTCAAGATATGAGCGGAATTGCCATCTCCAGGAAAATGGCCGAAATATTTTTTGGCAGTCCGAAAGAAGCTATGGGAAAAAACTTACGGTTTGAAAATAAGCGCGATTTTATTGTAAAGGCAGTATTTGAAAATCTTACGACAAATAGTTCGCTTAGATTTGATTTTTTACTCAATTGGGATGCGCAAGAAAAACTATTAGAATGGGCTTCTGGTAACGTTTACACTTATTTACAGCTGAACGAAAACGCCAGCCCCATAAAGGTTCAAAGGCAGTTAAACCAATTTCTTGAAGCGAGGTTAGATAAAAAAGTAGGCGTAAAATTTAACGTCGGTCTACAACGTTTTGGCGATCAATATCTATATAACCATTTTGTAAATGGAGAACCACAAGGCGGTCGTATTGAATATGTGAGAATCTTTAATGGTGTAGCCATCTTCATTCTACTAATTGCATGTATCAATTTCATGAACCTTGCTACTGCAAGATCGATAAAAAGAGCTAAAGAAGTTGGACTACGTAAGGTTGTTGGCTCAAACCGCACCCACCTTGTGATTCAATTTTTTAGCGAATCAATTTTATTTTGCTTATTAGCTAGCCTCCTATCCCTTCTATTCTTATTGCTTGCCATGCCTGCGTTTAACTACCTAACAGAAAAACAGATGAGTTACCCTTTTGCACAACTATCATTTTGGTTAAACCTATTTAAATTGACTTTGGTTACAGGATTTATTGCAGGCATCTATCCAGCCCTATATCTATCCTCCCTCAAGCCTGTGCAAATCTTAAAAGGAATCCTCAAATCTCAAAAGGGAGCCGTATTATTCAGGAAAGGAACGACAATTTTTCAGTTTGTACTTTCCAGTATGCTCATAATAGCTACTATTGTTATTTCCCGTCAGATGAACTTCATCCAACACACTAATTTAGGCTATGATCGTGAGAATCTGGTGTGTATCCGTATAGAAGGCGAATTAGCCACTTATAATAAGTATCGTTTATTTAAAGAGCGTGTTACAAACATGTCCGGGATAGAAATGGTTGATCGCACTTCTGAGGCGCCGCATGAAATGGGTTTCGAAGTGATAGAGCCCATTAATTGGCAAGGAAGACCGGCCAATGCTACAGTCGCTTTTAAGCCCGCTTCTGTTGGTTTTGATTTCACGAAGCTTATGAAATTGGAGATTGTTGAAGGACGAGATTTTTCAAAAGAAATTAGTACGGACTCGGCCGATGCTTTTCTGATAAATGAGGAAGCAGCAAAACAAATGGGACTGAAGGATCCCATTGGCAAATGGGTATCCGCATGGAATAAAAAAGGACATATCATTGGCGTTCTTAAAGACTTTCATACAGCATCGCTTCGAGATCCTATAAAACCCGTGATTATAGATGTGAAAGAATACGAATATTTCGGTTTTATCATGGTGCGGACTAAAGCTGGACAAACTCGTAATGCACTGGCTAGCCTGGAAAAAGTTTATAGTGATATGAATCCCAATTATCCATTTTCCTACCAATTTATTGATAAGGAATATGAAAACCTCTACAAGAGCGAGTTAAGTACATCAAAACTCACCATTGTCTTTTCCAGTCTCGCCATCATCATATCCTGTCTTGGTTTACTAGGTTTAGTCATGTTCGCCGTTGATCAACGTGTAAAAGAAATTGGTGTTCGCAAAGTGTTAGGTGCGTCAGCGAGTGGTATTGTTCAACTGCTATCCAAAGATTTCATAAAACTTGTTTGTATTGCGTTGCTTGTTGCCTTACCAATTGCTTATCTATTAATGAGCAAATGGTTAAACAATTTTGCTTATAGCATTAAAATACAATGGTGGATGTTTGCCTTGGCTGCCTGTTCTATGATACTAGTTGCCTTAGGTACTATTGCCCTTCAAGCAATCAAAGCTGCCATTGCTAATCCAGTTAATTCGTTGAGAGATGAATAGCGGTGTATTTGGTTAAGATTCTAGGTAATACTGAAAAAGAGAAATAAACTTTCCAACATCTATTCCATCACATAAACCGTGATGAACATGAATAGATAAGGGCAAAAATAATTGACTTCCATGTGCTTGGTATCTACCAAACGTAATTTTTGGAATGCTGTCATCACCAATCGTATGTTGCGCATGTTGCATTTGACTAAAAGCCAGGTAAGGCATAACAGAATAATGTATGACATCCTTTTTATTACTATCTGTCTTCAATCCCTTTTTATTCTTTTCTTCATTTATCTTAATTTTGGCTGAGTCTTCAAATTCTCTAAATGTTTTAGCGTAGTTAAAATAAGCAAAGCCGAATGTCTCATCTGGTCTTAGTACTGTTATCGAGCCATCCACCTCTCCATACTCCAGTATCTCATTCCCTTCTATACGTAATCTAAAGGCAGACAATTGATTAATAGCTTTTAAGGAATGATATAAATAATAATAAAAGAAAGAAATACCGTAAGTTTTGCAGTAATGGTACGATTTGGTACAGTTAATTTGAGTGCTTAACCCCCAAAAAGGAGCTTCAAATCCATGAAAAAATTCAAAGTGCTCTTTTCGCTTCCAACTTGTTTTATTCAGGATTAAGTATGAATTTTGTTTTTTCATGCCGCAAAGCTATTCTTTCACTAAAGAAAGAATCATGCAGCAATGGATTATTAACTAGCAAAAAAGGATTTTTATGTATAAAATGTACGGAGATGAATTCACTGAGTTGGTGAACAGAAATTTTACCGATAATTTTGGTATACAAGAAAATTCAATTGAAAAAAATGGTTTCTTTAGCTGTCAAGCAGCAATCATAAAATCTGAGGCCTACAACGTTTTACACTTCAGGTCATCCTTTCAGACAGCTTTGGAAGTAAATAATTTTAAAGATTTTAATCATACCAGTTTCCATTTTCAACTTAGAGGTCATTCTGATGCAAACATTTCAGGTTTTAAACACGCCCTGCCCCTTCAGCAAGGGGATTATAATGTTATGAATTGTGTTGATCCGATCAGCAACTTCAAATTTCCCGAACAACCAAACTACGCTTATATCTGTGTCGGTGTTAATCCAACTCATTTAAGCAAGCTGCTGGAGCATTGCGGAATGGACTGGAAAAATCTAGCAGATGATATTCAGTTTAAACGTCCTTTTGCTCTTTTAGAGAAACCTAGACAGTTTAGTATGGATATAAAATCTATTCTGGGCACCATTATCAACCCGTCTATTGCAGATTCCCTAAAAAAATGTTTTTTAAATAGTAAAGTAGATGAACTTATACTACTTACCTTAGATGATACGCTTAAAACACAAAATGATGGTTTTAATAAGATACTGAGTAAACGTGACACGGCATCTTTGTATGATCTGAAACAATTTCTTGATACGCACTATTTGGAATCTTTCACACTCTCTCATCTCGCAAGGCAAACAGGTTTAAATGAATTCAAGTTAAAAAAGGGTTTTAAATTATTATTTAATTATACAGTTTTTGGCTATATTCATTACTTAAGAATGCAACATGGCATGAATTTACTTAAGGAGCAAGAACTACGCGTTAGTGAAATAGCGACCTTACTTGGCTATTTCTCGGATGCATCCTTCAGCAGGGCCTTTAAAAATCATTTTGGCTGTAAACCAACAGATTTAAAAATTAATGTAATAAAATAGCCTTTATATGGAGCAAACAATTCAGCGCCTCGAATTTTTATGTGATACCATCCCGTCTTTATTACATAGGCTAGATGAAATAACAATTTCGTTTAAACCTTCCCCGAATAAATGGAGCAAGAAAGAAATTATCGGCCATCTTATCGATAGTGCGACCAACAATCATCAACGTTTCATAAGAGGGCAATTCGAAGATCTTCCTCGCATTGCATACAACCAGGATAGCTGGAATACTTATAGTTATCATCAGCTTATTAAAACTCATCAATTAATTACCTTCTGGGAAACCTACAACCGACAGCTATTGGCTATTATAAAACATATTCCTGAAGAGCGTTTATCTCGACAAGTACATACAGGACAAAAGACTCATTCACTCAAGTTCCTAATAAATGATTATATGGAACATCTCGAACATCACCTAAAGCAACTAGTTTCTTATTGAGTACTACTCAATGTTCAAAAGTACCTGCAGGCACATACCCCAATGCTTCCAGTTCCTGATGGTTTGCTATATTCCGACTTACCCCGTTAGTAATAAGCATAATTTGTGTGCTTATTTGTATTATATTTCGGTAATCATGATCTGTTAAGATAATCCCTTTATCTTTTTTAGCGTCGCTTATTACTTCCTTGATCATTTCCTTGTAAATCGGTTCAATGCCCGAAAATGGCTCATCAAGCAACACAAATAGGGCATCAAGTTGAACAACAAGTAAGACCTCCAAATATCTCCGTTCACCCCCTGATAATGTGTTAACCTTTTGTTTAAGTTTGTTTTTGATTCTGCTATCTCCCTTCACGCTCGTTCTATTCGTTGCATTTTGTATCATCACATCTATTACCTGTTCTACTAGAGAATTTGAGGGTAAAAAGCCATGTTGAGGAAGATATCCAATAAGTTTAGATTGATAAGGCTTATTATAGACAGTGCCGTTGATACGAATACATTTATTTAGCGGTATCAATGTACCAAAAATGATCTTCATTAATGATGATTTACCACTACCATTACGCCCCAGTATGCCTATTATATCACCCGTTCTACAATTCATATAACAATCAGTAAGCAACTGGTTTATATTATCAAAAGATAATAGCACAGAATCTACTTGCAGTTCATTCATCATATTTAAAAAAAAATAGAATTCCCAATGTATAAAAATATCGCGATTAGTAGATTGGCCAAGGCTCCGAAGCCGAATAAATGCATCTTTGAGTATCCCAGGTTATAATAAAAATAATAGACTGGCTTTCTCATTAATTCAAAATAAAACAACGATAACGCATAGCCAAATGTTGTAAAATTAACAATGAATATGAGCAATAGGTCTTGAATAAGATAGATCCCCAGCAACGTAAAACATAAGGAAAACAAAAAATTCAGTGGAAAGATCTGCTTATAGAAAAAAAACAATGTTCGCATCAGTCGTAACGCTAATTTCATTGTTAAGATATACATTTTTTATTTTTTTCACTCCTTCTTTAATTAGATCTTGCGATAAATTGATCATTCACCCCATAAATAAATCGATTCATCCCATTTTATTGCGCTTACTACTACTAATGTTTAACATTGTGAAAATTTAAGTTATGAAGCTAAGACGAATAGAAGCGATTGTAGCGAGTGCTATTACACTTTTTGTTATCGTAATAATATACGGACAGCACACTAAAAATTGGGAAGAAAAATCATCCTATTTTTTGGCCAAACCTTTTATAGAAAAAGGATTAACCTTTAATTTTTATCAGCATCATCTCTTACCTCTAATACTATATGTTTGTTTATTTTACATGGCTTTTTTGATATTCAATAATTGGATTATCCCTAAATTTATTGAGACCAGAAGATTTGAAAAAGCGCTCGTCACATCTTTACTAATCATTTTCTTATTGTGGTTTGGTTTTGCATTTTGTGAATGGGCTAGACATCTGTATAAGCAACATGCTATTTGGTCCTATTTCGGTGAAGATAAAAGGGTCGCCACTCCGCTGTTCTTTTTAGTTTTATTTTTAACAATTTATACATTAATCAAGGCAGGAATAATCTATTTATTTAAACAAAAAGATAACCTTACCTCACGTATTGCACAGGAGAGCCTGATAGGCAGCTTGAGCATTGCTACCATCTTCTCTTTAATGATTGGTCTTAATGGTAAGATGGCATTCTTTTGGCTGATGATGTCCACATATTTGTTTATTATGTACTGTATTGAGGTATATAAGCTTCTTCCCTTCTGTACTAGATACAACTACAACTTAAAAAGGTATTTATATATTAGAATACCTTTATCGTTATTGGTTTATTTACCTTTCGGCACCATTTTAAGTACAACGTTACCCATGAATTTTCAGGCCTTTTTGGTCATCTGGGTTTGCACCAACGTAGTGTCAATACCTGTTATAAGATATATCTATCAACAGAAGCTAGGAAATATGGCTAAGCTTCTTAATCTTGAAACTGCCTTAGGTGAAAGCACTGCAAGTCTTAATTTTTTACGTTCACAAATCAATCCTCATTTCTTATTCAATATTCTAAATACGCTATACGGTACTGCTCTAATAGAAGAGGCAGAACGAACGGCCTCAGGCATTCAAAAATTGGGCGATATGATGCGTTTCATGTTACATGAAAACACGCAAGACAAAATTCTCTTGGTGCGTGAGGTAGAATACCTCTACAACTATATAGATCTTCAGAAACTACGGACGGATACTTCTAAAAACATTAGGGTTGATCAGAATATCCAAGAAGTAGACACGAACTATCATATCGCTCCAATGCTACTAATTCCCTTTATAGAAAATGCCTTTAAGCATGGTATAAGTCTAAATGAGCGTTCTTGGATTAAAGTCACTTTATATATAAACGACAATAAGCTTTTCTTTGATGTATACAACAGTATTCATCAAAAGCCAAGCTCCGACCTTGAAAAAAATCATAGCGGTATAGGCCTTCAAAATGTAAAACAACGGCTTTTACAAATATACCCTGGGCAACATGAACTAATAATTCGTCAAACAAATGAAGAATATTTCATTCATTTAACCTTAGCATTATGAAATTAACAAACGTCTTCTTAGCTATTTTTTTTGTCCTTTTTTCACTTGGATGTTCAGCTAAATTTCATTTGAGCGGAAAAATAAGACAAAATTCTTCAGTTATTCTGAAAGTCAATATACCGACCATTTATACACTTAACGAAGCAAATAATCTGATTATTACACTTAACGAAAAAGGTAAATTTAGTCTGGATCTACCTATAAATGAGCAAAAATTTGCATACTTCTTTATTGACAATAAATCGTATATACTACTATTACAGCCCGATAAGGATCTTTATTTAGAAATTGATGACACAAACCGTACAATTTTAACCTTTACAGGAAGCGCTGCTCCTGTAAATCAAGTATTATATACCATTGATATAAATAGGATTCCATTTTTCATGGAACGAGAAAATGAAACATATCGATATGCAAAAACTAAACCTGACGAGGTCCAAGATTTGGTTGTGTTACCTTGGCTAAAAGAAAGAGAGCAAAAACTAGATATCATTGAAAAAAGCAGTCTTACTACACCCGATAAAAATCTACTTAAATCTGAAGTCTATTATAATTCTATCAATTATCTAAGCGATTTTGTGAGGGCGATTGTCCGTTGGAAACAAAGCGAATGGAGAAATTTCATCATAAACTTATGCGATTCAACCTCTGCAAACCCAATTGTTGATAATCCAGGCATTCAATATTATATCTTCATTGATAAATACATTAGCTATATGGAAGCCAAAGCCTTTAATCTATATAGCCAAGACACTAGCATGAAGAAGTTAAGGTTTTTTAATTTGAGCATAGACAGTGGCCGTACATTGGCAAACGAGAAGGGTGAAATTTATCTCTCTTGGTTGGCTGTACATCAAAATTTCCTCAACGATATTGCCGAAAAATATCTGGCACAACAAATAACAGATCAATATCAATATAAAGAATTAAAGCCGTTTAAGAGCTTGATGAGCGAATTTAATATTTATTTCCCTAAAAGTTCTTATATAAAAGAATTACAACGCTATGATATGGACCTTCATACTAAATTGACACATAACCTAAATAATAAATCAATTGAAATAGTGGATAATTATGATACGGTAAAATCGATCTATAATGTTGTAAATAGTTTTAAGGGTAAAGTAGTATATCTTGATATTTGGGGTACTTGGTGCGGGCCCTGTAAAGACGAATTGAGGTATGTTCCTGCACTAAAAGAGAAATTTAAGAATGAAGAGTTAATTTTTCTATATTTAGATATGGATAAAGATGCTAAAGATAAAGAATGGCAAGATTTTATAAGAATAAACGAAATGACTGGTGTACATCTGCGAATGAATAATGAAAAAATTAAAGCAATATGGCAAGAGCTTCTACCGAATCAAAAAGAAATTCATGGGCAATATCCAAGTTATTTCATTTTTGATAAAGAAGGTGATTTAATCAAAGAAAAAGCCAAACGCCCAAGTGATGGAGAAAAATTATATAGCCAATTAAAACAATACTTATAAAATGATTCAAGCCATAGCTGTCGATGATGAGCCTATTGCGTTGGAGGTGATACAAAAACTTGCTGAAAAGGTTTCTTTTTTGCAAATAAAAGAGACCTTCACAAATGCCTTTCAGGCAATGGAATATTTACAGGTAGAGAAAATCGATTTGCTCTTCCTGGACATTAAGATGCCGGATATTTCAGGCATCGAATTCTTTAATAGCCTGCATATTAAACCACTGGTCATTTTCACAACGGCTTATGGAGAACATGCACTAACTGGTTTTGAGTTAGATGCAGTAGATTACCTTTTAAAACCTTTTTCTATTGCACGATTTATAAAGGCTTGCAATAAAACAAGGGAAATTTTGCAGATAAGAAAAGGCGGATTGGAAACACCAAACTTATTGATAATCAAAACGGGTTATGGACAAATTAAAGTTAATTGCATAGATATCTATTACCTGGAGGCAACGGGTAACTACGTGACTTTTATAAATAAAGATCAATCAATTATTAGTAGAATGACACTTACGGAATGCATTGATCTCTTACCCAAAGAACAATTTATCCGTATACATAGATCCTTTATTATAAATATAGATGCTATAGATAAGATGGAAAGACACCAAATTACGATTAATGGATATATACTACCCATTGCTGCCTCCTATAGAAAGTCTTTGATTGAATTGTTTGAAAGAAGCAAATAATTTATTTAAACCTGCGGATCCGACGTAAGGTCTCCTTTTCAACACCTAGATAATTGGAAAGTCAATATCTCCAATTTATCCATCAATCAACATTTAAGGCGTTTTTTTGGGCTCGGTTTAACTCTATTTAAAGGAAAAATATAATAAATATTGTTATATCTCAATAAAGGATTTAAAAGATTTCTAATCATTAAAAAAAGCAAAAGCCCTGCTTTTTGGGATTGCAGAGCCTTTACCAAAATCAACCTAAACCTATAATTTTAAACAGTTCTTTGTTTTTTTTGTTTTATCTATTTCTATTTTTATAGGAATCGAAAGACACGCCATCTTCTTTGAGAAATATTAATAAAGATGAGAAACGAATTGTTAGTCATTCCTAACTAAGATCAGCCGCTCGATTTTCAGCACATTTTTCACGGAACTATCTCCTACATGAAAAGTGATAGCGTCTTTAAAATCATCCAGATCGATATTACAGAGATAATGAAATGCCTCTTTTTTTGCTACGGAAGCATGGGCGGACAGCGTATCACTTACCTGTTTCTGCCTTTGCCATATCGTAAATTCAGCACCCTCGGGTATCCTTTCCAAGTCGGCAAACAATTTATATCTGCCTCTAGGTAAGGTACTCAAGTCCACTTTAAGTTGTCCACCATTTGTAAATTGCCATTCGTTCCCATTTATTTTTACCTGGCCGCCAATACTATAGCGCATCAATTGAGGGTAGACCATCATAGTATCTGGTAAATAAACGCTTGTTACTAAATTGGATGGCTCTTGTGTTTGCTTTGCGATAGCCGCATCAGCATAGTAGAGGGCAAGTGAGGTGTAATTTACCGGTTTGTTATTTCTTTCGGGCCCGTGTTCGATGGTATGTAAAATTTCTTTTGTAAAGGGCATCTTATCAGTCAAAAATAGACGATATCCGCCCGTTCTAGCATAAGGCAATGAATAATCAAGCGAACCATGTAAGGGCAAACTCATTTTCCGGTCCCAACGATCTAATAATGCATACCATCCCCCATTAAAGTAATCTTCAGAACCAGTGCCATGTAATCGCATTTCTCCATCTATTTCTGTAACATCATCCCCTTCAAAAAATAGCGTCATCCCTGGATCTAAGCCTTGCGCTTGTAGCAATGTACCCACATAATGTCCTTTGCCTTTACCTTCCAAAAACACATGGGGTTTACCTAATGCTGCGTGCTGATTATCATGCCAAAAGGCATAGAACTTCCCTTCTGTCCGCGGTTTACGCTTTTCATGATTTACATAAATTTCGGCCTTAACCCTAACAGGTTTGGTAGATAAATTGGATGTTCTGTAGCGCAAAGCTATTTCAGCTCGGCGATCAAAGGGCATTGGGAAATAGCAATAATTGACACCATTAGATGATCCTAACAACAAACTTTGCATAGAAGTTTTTCCGAAAGCATATCCAAAAAAGTCAGCCACCGGCGCGTTAATCGCAGGCATTGTTTCATTATCCCATGTGGCTAACAAATCTATTTGTTTATTTAATCCTTCGAAAGCGTCGGACGGACTCAATTCAAATCCAATAATCCTCCCCCCTTGTTGAAAATCAACAAGTTTAACCGTTTCACCAGGCGACAATAATGTGTCTATAGTAATATGTTTAATGCTTTGAGTTAGCTCAGTTTTCACTTGTTTCCACTTCGCCTCCACCTGCTTTAATGCATTTTTTGCCTGTTCATCAAACGGTAGCCGAAAGTTTTCAACCTGCATATTGTTCGGGTAGGTGTTGTATTGTATTTGGTAAAATTGTAATTTCTTACCTCTCAAAATGATTTTGCAGCCCTTGGCATATGGAATAGGAACATAAGAATAATAACCGCCTATTTCATTGCCGCATAAAGGGTTTACAAACGGATAAACTTTCCCGGAGAACAAATCTTGAAAGCTTATAGAAAAATTTGCTTTCTCTGAATTTCCGAAATAAAAATCGAGGGTATCATTTGTCGGTGTAGGTGTCCAAATCCGATTGATAACGCCATTACCTTTCGCTTCAAATAGAACCAATGTACTATCTACATTGCGTTTGATATAAGAATATTTGCCACTAAAACCATCATCGTTCCCGCCCGTTCTATCATAAGAAGAAAATTGCCCGACGGTGGCTTGGCTATAGCTTGGCAAATCTTTAATATCATGCAGCTTATCTAATTCCGTAACGATATTTATTTTTTTCTGCTGGGCGTATCCCAAAATTAGCAAAAGTTGCATGCCGATTAACAGTGTTGCTTTTTTCATAATTAGGCCTTTGTAGGAGTATTTAATCGATAAAGCAACTAATATAGTAAAGACAAGCGATTTAGAGAAATTATTTATTTAAGACATTAGTGGCTAATCTAAATTTGCATTTTGGTATTAAAAAAAACGGCTTATCAGCTCGATAATAGCTGAAAGTGGCCTCATAAACATTTGGCTAATAACATTTAATTATTTATAAATAATTGATTTTACCCAGTATTTTACAAAATATTGTAAAATTTATGTGCACCGGCTTTTCGTCATAAAGAATTAGTTTTACGACAGTAAAAATGACTAAAATGGAGAACTTCGTTGCCTTAAAAGATTTTCATAATCATTTGAAGAAATATTTCTTAAAACATCCAGAAAAGTTACCGCAGGGGATTAACACTGGTGGTTTAATCGTCAAACCGATACAAAGCGCATGGACAGATAACCGCCTTGAAAGCAATCATCAATATATAAGATACATAGATGTCATGTTCGCCGGGAACGAGAGTACGTTGGACAATTCTTTCCATAGCTTTATAATAACTTATTCGAAAGATGATAGTATTCTTGATGTCATGAAAATGGAATTCGTTAAATAATCTTCCAAACCTAATGTTGAAAAGCCCCAAATGGGGCTTTTCGTTTCTTTACCTGTTTACTATTTTCTTAATTACAAACACTAATAACTGGAGGTGAATTTTCACGCTTAAATTATTTTGTATTTAAGCGGATTATCAGCTTTCCAATTTGATAAGTTCATCCATATAATGGCTAGGAGCATCCATGCAACCCCAAACCACTGCAAGAAACTTATCTCTTCATGTAAGAAAAAATGGGCGCTAACAACAGCGACAGGTAATTCTGCCGTCATTAGGATGCTGCTTAAACCTATTCCAATTTTTGGAATCCCCTTGGCAAATAAAACAGGCGGTATAATTGTACCAAAAAGTGCAAGAAAGGCAGTCCATTTAATTAACCTCCCATCAAAATAATTTGCGTAAAGAAGATCTTCAAGATTAAAAAATAAAATCCCAAGTGCTGAACCTGTCATGATGACTGCACTTTTATAAATAGTAGGCAAGCCCTTTCCTACTCTACTATTGGCTACAATATAGCAGGCATACAGTAAGGATGATAACAAGGCCAAAACTATCCCTTTTAAGGAAAAAACCTGTGTGCTTTTGCCTAACGCTCCACCAGCCATTAAGGTTCCACAAAGTATTAAAACAGCAATTATTATATGGCCTTGTTTAGGTTTTACTTTAAAGCATAACCATTCAACTAATATTCCTAACCAAGTAAACTGCATCAATATTACGATGGCTAATGATGCATTAATATAATATACCGAGCGGTAATAAATATATGTTGTTAATCCGATTGCTACACCTGTAAGTAGAAGGGTATACAAATTTTTAAACGAAACAATAACCGATGGTTTATCTGTCCGCCCCTTTTGAAGATAATGCATAAACCACAAACATATCGCCCCAATGAAAGCTTGAAGGAACGCTATCTGCGAAGTGTGATACCCTTCCTGATAGGCCAATTTAACAAAAGTAGAAAGAACACCGAAGCAGCAAGCCCCAGCAAAAACGATAAAAAAATATTTGAACATAATGTCCTTGTTGCTAACATGAATAATTTGATTGATAAAATTTGATCACAAAGCAATTTTAGAAAAAGGGAATCCATAAGCCTATCTTGAAACAAGCCTTGAAAAAATGAATTGCTTTGTTAGTTAAGCAACTGGAGGGGGAAGAACATTAAAAGTTGTAAACTTGCTCATTGAAATAAAACGCTTAACTCAAATTAAAGTAAATTATCTTTTATATGCAAATTTGAATCCGCATACATCATAGACCTTCAGCCAAGTTATCTCGATTCTGTATAGCTAAGTGCTGGAAATACCTTATTATTGTAATCAAATTTTGTGTAAGCTTAGCATTTGGCAGCTTTTATTTACATATTAAAACGTAAAATGAAAATTTTAGTTACCGGAAGTAGCGGTCATTTAGGGGAAGCTTTAGTTAGGACGCTTAGAACAAGTAATCATGAGGTGGTTGGCATTGACGTGATTCCTTCTGCATTCACAGACAAAGTGGGGTCAATTGCTGACCGACAATTTGTTAAACAATGCATGAAGGGAATAAATGCAGTTATGCATACAGCCACTCTTCATAAGCCCCATGTTGCCACGCATAGCAACCAACAATTTATCGACACCAATATTAGCGGAACACTTAATTTACTGGAGGAGGACCTAGCTGCTGGAATAGATGCTTTTATTTTCACAAGTACTACTAGCACCTTTGGCGGCGCAATGGTACCAAGAAAAGGTCAACCCGCGGTATGGATAACGGAAGAGGTCGTTCCTATTCCAAAAAACATTTACGGTGTCACTAAAACTACAGCCGAGAACCTATGTGAACTATTCTCTAGGAATCACAGTCTTCCTAACATTGTATTAAGAACTTCGCGATTTTTTCCAGAAGATGATGATCAGGAACAAACAAGATTAGCTTATGAAAATGACAATACAAAGGTCAACGAATTGCTTTATAGACGCGTAGACCTAATGGACGTTGTAAGCGCTCATTTAAAAGCTTTAGAAAAGGCTTCGTCAATTGGCTTCGGAAAATATATTATAAGTGCCACTACGCCATTTACCTACGATGATTTATCCGAGCTGACATCTGATGCTCCCAAAGTCGTAAAAAGATTGTACCCCGATTACGCTGAATTATTCAAAGATAAGGAATGGAAGATGTTTCCCTCTATTGAGAGAGTATATGTAAATGAACGGGCGAGAAAGGAACTCGATTGGCAACCAAAGCATGATTTTCGTTATGCACTTGACTGTATAAAATCGGGCATAGATTATAGAAGTGCTTTATCAATTAAAACAGGATCGAAAGGCTACCATACAAAGAAGTTTGAAAAGGGCCCCTATCCTATTAAGTGATGTTATGACTTAAATAGTAACCTTAAGCCTTTATAACCAAGGGGTTTCATATATAGCTTTATAATTTGCTTCTTCTATAAACTCAATGCCCATACTCTTCAGAAAAATAGTTTTTCCAAGCGTTCTGTTATCGGGTTTATCTACATGTGTTGAAATATACCAACCTTTTTTTGCCTGCTTGTTAAATTGCTTGAAATAACGCGCACGCTCGATAAGCAGCCATCGTAAAAACACTTCATTTTCATTGAGTCCTAAGCCAATAATACATAGTGATTTCTTAAAAATGATATCAAGCCACGTTTGCTGTCCGTTCCAGTTTCCATTATTCTTTATGTTAAATAATCGCCCCTTACCTTTATGTAAATAAGCTCTCGCCTTTTCAACACTCCCCATATACTGAGAAAGACCAAGACGGATACTCCTTGGATATTGCGTAATGCCATTGATATACCATATACCAAAACCGCTCGTCGGACTTTCGAGCGCTTTATCCCCAAAATAAGCCTTCCAAGGATAATAGTCGGTAAAGCCTTCATCACTCTTTAAAAAACGTTGTTTTAGGTTTAACGATCGAGGAAGCAATAAATCAAAATTGGTCGTTAAGACAGGGATATCCAATTCCTCAAGCTTTTTTGCAAACCGACGATGATGATCGAGGTAGCTCCATTGATCAAGAAGTTTTGCCGCTTGTTTTTGAATAGAATAATCAGCAGCAGAATAATCTGACTTAGAAAGATCTAACAAATCGTAAAACTCTGTAACCGTCACTCCTTCGGGCATTTTACTATAAACACCCGGATTAAACGTTTTCCATAAATCAATTAATAGGTCATCCCATGAAAACCCACCCTTTTGCTCTAAATAACGATTTATACCATTTCCAACTATTATGGCTATATCGTCTTTGTTGCTTTCTATAAGTTGTTTTAGAGCCATTTTACTTTATTTCTTTACGGCAATGATAATCCCCGATGCCCACATCAGTTTTGTTATCGCTAAATTTTCTTTTTTTTCAAGATCTTTAATAAGGTTCAATGCTTTCTCCTGGTGTCCCTCTGGCCAATTAGCCTGCGGAAGCATATCATCAATGATATAAAATCCACCCGGATTCATCATATCCAATACTTCGTCCAAAAGCAAATATTTACCATGCCATGTATCAGCAAAAATATAGTCGAACCGCTGATTTCTATTTTCTTCAATCCACACAGCCCCATCGTTTAAAACAAGCTCTAGACGCTTGTCTCTACTCAGAAAATTCGAAGCGATATTTAAAAACGCACTATCATTATCAATTGAAACCAAAGAGGACGCTTGATCCATACCAGCCAAAATCCAAGTAGTAGACAACCCCGTCCCAGTTCCTAATTCAAGAAACTTTGCAGAAGTCTTGCTACTAGCAAGTGTTCTCAGTAAGGAACAGGTAAGGACTTCGGAGGCCATAGAAAATCCTGCCTTTTTAGTTGCTTCTAAAATAGCTGTATAAGCACTCGGAAAAGGTTGATTTATTTCTTGATTCATATATATTGAATTAAACATACGGAAAAATTAGCTGCATTGTCCGGCAAAGTGAAAATTACCAAATAAATCATCAAATAAATAATAAAAGTCCTTATTCTCAATATTTGTACAACGAAATTCACAAAAAACGTAAACATTACGCTTAAATTTTTGTTACTTAGTGACTACTAATTAATCTTAAACGAATTATGAAATCACGCCGAGACTTTATCCATAAGCTTGCTTTATCTGCAGCAGCGATACCTTTTTTTCCATCACAATTTCCATTGCACGATTTAAATCCTCTTAACAACAGCCAAGAAGGCACGGTCTTAAGGGTTGCTATCATGGGATTAGGGGGCTATGGAACACGTGTAGGTGAGGCTATACAAGAATGTCAGCGGGTTAAACTTGTTGGAGTTATTAGTGGCACCCCAGCTAAAATAAAAAATTGGCAGGCGAAGTATAATATACCGGAAAAAAATTGTTACAACTATGAAAATTTCGATAATATAAAAGATAATCCTGATATCGATGCAGTTTATGTAATTACCCCAAACGCCCTTCATCATGATCAGGTAATTAGGGTCGCTAAAGCTGGTAAACATGTTATATGCGAAAAACCGATGGCCCTAAATGCACAAGAGGGCAAAGAAATGGTAGATGCCTGCAAAAATGCCAATGTTAAATTATTGGTGGGATATCGTATGCATTTCGAGGCTAAAACATTAGAAGTGGTGAATATGCGTCAAAAGGGAGACTTTGGTAAAATTATGTTCTTTCAAGGTCTATCGGGATTTAAAATAGGTGATCCTAACCAGTGGCGATTAAATAAGGCCTTGGCTGGTGGAGGTGCAATGATGGATATAGGTATTTATGCCTTAAATGGCGCACGCTATATGGTTGGCGAAGAACCATCCTGGTTAACCGCCCAAGAAACGAAAACGGATATGGTAAAATTCAAAGACGGTGTGGATGAAACCATTCAGTTTCAGTTAGGTTTTCCAAGTGGCGCAGTAGCTTCCTGTTTATCAACTTATAATATGAATTACCTAGATCGCTTCTATTTAAATGGGGAGAAGGGCTTTGCTGAGTTACAGCCTTCAACTGGGTATGGTCCTATTGAAGGACGTACACACCTTGGAAAACTCACTCAACCACATACGACACATCAAGCTAAACAGATGGATGAAATGGCAGGAATTATTTTCGATGGTAAAAAACCAATTGTGCCCGTTGATGGCGAGGAAGGATTAAAGGACCTTAAAATTATTGATGCTATTTATCAAGCTTGCAAAACAGGAGAAAAATTGAAATTAAACAGCTAAATTTATTATTTTTTTGATCTAATAAATTGATGATAATGAAGTGTTTTCATTTTTTTATCTAATAATTAACCAACTTAAGAGCATTTTTCATCAAAGGGATGTTCTATATGTGCTACCAATTTCGTATTTTTAGCAGGTCAATTTAATATGAGAACACCCAACGAATCATTCGATAACGGTTTATTACATCAGGGGCAATTGCTTCGGATCACCTACAATAATATAGATCATCAATTCAGAATAGTTAAACCTTCACACATTAAAGTATCTACTAATGAAATAGAAATTCAGTTGGATGGTTTTAATAAAATACTTCAACGAGAAGGGAGAAATTGGGTTTTTGAAGATCCAGATGCAGATCAGGATTTTGCAAACGCCATTGGAAGGCTGATATGCTTGAGATATAGGCTTTAGATTTTTGTATTTATTCATATAAGTGCTATAGAGGTCAGTATAGAAATTTTTGAAATTTCACACTATTTCATATCTCTCCAAAGCACCGACCAAAAACACTTTAATTTAGTTAGAATAGCCCATCTATTCTATAAATGTATAACGGAAATACAAGTGTCTACTCATTTCTTCATAAAAAATGAGCATTTAATTGATTAAAATTAGCATTGCTTATCTATTTTTTATTTCTTAATTTCAATTGTTAAAACCAACCAACTTAAATACACTATGGAAATTAATCTAAACTATCTTAGCGATCTGCTAAAAATTGAACTTAAAACGGATAATATTGGAGAAATTCCATATTTAAAATTAGATGAAAAGTATGTTATTACTGAACATTTTTTAACAAAAGAACTTGAGCTAAATAACTTGGAAAACTACGAATGGCATTGCTTGTCTTTTGACGAAATAAGCAATATTCTAAATTTCCAACCATTAAATGGGTAGTATCTTTTGTGAGAATTAGTCCTTGTAATTAACTGAATAGCGCTCAACAGTTACACGTGTGCTGAGCTTAGACGGTCTGCCGCCATATTTCTAATCTTTTTATCCTAACGATTCGGTGTAATTCTTAAAATTATCTAAAATAGCTTGCCTAGGTCTTAGATAAACAAAACGACCCTTCCAGCGTTCTTACTAAAATACACTTTTAATTTATGACAAATCTGGATTCTGCTGCTATTGAGCAATGCGATAAATTATTATCAGACAAAAAGTTAACAATTGCTTTTGTAGAAAGTGCAACAGCGGGGAGTTTGTCGGCGGCATTCGCTAGACTTCCCCATGCCGGGTCTTTCCTAAAAGGCGGCATCGTTTGCTATGATGCGTGTGTTAAAAAAGATCTTTTAGGTATCTCAAAAGAGCTAATCGAACAATATACACCTGAATCCACAGAGGTCACCAGAGCATTGGCAGTAAAATTAAAAGAAATTATTTCCGCTGATGTCATCGTGTCAGTTACAGGGTTAACAACACCAGGAGGAAGCGAAAATGAACAAAAACCGGTTGGAACGATGTTTTTTTGTATTTTAATTAATGGCAAAGCAACTGATAATAAAGTAATCTTTACCGGTTCCCAGGATATGATAATAAGTAAAACAATTGAACAGATCAGTCTCTCGATTATTAAGGCACTAGCTTAATAGACTTAAACACCCCATATTGCCGGCCTCTGCAATCAACTAATGAAAGTTCACATCCAATTTGACTTCTTCATTAGATCCGCGTCCCTCGCCTATCCATCTTGATCCGGTATAAATTAGTTTAATCGCCTGCTGATTAGCGTCTTCATCTAAGCCCCGTATGACACGTATGTTTATAGGATTTCCCTCAGTATCTACTTGAAATATCACGGTCACTTTTCCGCTGTTACCATATATATTGTTGATATGCAAGTATTTTTTGTAAGCTTCCCAGCCAATAGCTGGCTTCAGCGTTTGCTTTGCTTTCGCATTGTAACCAACCACCATCACCTCATTAAGCGAAGTATTATTCGGTTCTAAGGCTATTAAGACACTGTCTCTCGCCCGCATATTAATTTGCTGACGCTCATATCCTGCCATGGAAACCGCCAGTTGTGTAGAATCGGAAGAATGTGGTAGGCTGAACCTTCCATTACTATCTGTAACCCCCATAGCTTTATCTGCTAATAAGACATTTACCCCCGGTAGAGGTTGATCCGTTTCCTTATCTTTTACCATCCCTTTTATAGCATTTGGCTTACGCAGGATTGCTGCTCTTTTGCTTATTGAATTTGCTTGTGCAGTGACGTTAGTATATAAAGACTCCGCCGATGGAACGGGAGAAAGTTTATGCTGTATTGTTCGTTGTTTTGCATCGGTACTTGCCATTAAACCAGGAGAATCAGCTTGTGCGGTTATCTCCACCTCTTGACGATCTATCGATTTAGACGGTGTATTTTCGCCTTTTATGGCGCTTCGAGATAACACTTTTGGTTTATTGGGTGGGGCAGTAACGGCTGGGGACTTTTTTGAGGGTAAGGCCGCAATAAGTTGCGAGCTATCCGATTGCTTAGGAGACACCTCGATTGATGCACGATTAGTATCTTCTCCTTTTGCTGGTGTATCCTGGAAAACAAGCGTCTCTTGGTCCAAAAGTCCGTCGTTTTTCGACGTGCGGAAGATCCACAAGCTAACTACCGCTACAAGGACAACTGACGCCGCTATTAGCCAAGCTCTCCAAGCTACAACTTTTCCTCTTTGCTTATTGGACACACGTTGCCTGATGAGTTGGTCAATAACGGATAGATTAGTCTCATGCATTTCTTCATTGCCGCTTTCCATTCCTATCATCATATCCATTAGCAAAGGATCTTCTTGGGCGCGTTTCTCAAGCATATGCATTTCATGAGCGGATAATTCCCCTTTCAAATACTTACGAATCAACAATATGTCAGGATGGCTATTCTTCACGATTTTTGTCCATACAAATTTTTAAATTCCTCTTACCATTTTGGATATAACTTTTAACTTCTTTCAACGTGTACCCTGTTAAATCAACTATCTCTTTATAACACTTCTCATTCAGGTAGAATAAATCTACACTCTTTCTTTGTTTTTCAGGAAGCTTTTCCATACACTTCTCAAGAACAATAAACGACCGTTCTTTATTGTCTCCAGACTCATGATGACCGTTTAATGGAAATTCCACAAATTCATCTAATGATATATATTGCATTTTTTTTGCTGAGCGCAATTGCATCAGGCAATGATTACGACTGAATACATATAACCAGCTACCAAATTTTTTAATTTCCTGCTTATTTACCTTTTGTATCAATTCCTCAAAAATTTGCATCACCGCATCTTTACTTTGTTCACTATCTTGTAAATATCGGTAGCAAACATAATAAACCATGGAGGCATGGGCCTGAAATAATTCTCCCAACACAGATAAATCTTCCGTTTGACGATAACGCTGTAAGAGCATTTCATCGTTTTCAGTATCTGATTGCTTATAATTATTAAACCCACTCATTTAGCTGATCAAAATAATTTTTTTTTCTTGATTATGGAAATATAAACAAAGATGCATCCTTCGCAAAAATTCAATAATTATGAAGACGTATTTTTCTCTAGTTATGCTACTGCTAATCCTGGTAGGATTCAGAGCTGATGATTATCACACTACAAGTGGCACTGTTTACGACACAGAAAACAATAGACCACTACAAGGAGTAACCATAAAAGTCGAAGGGACCCATATTACTACAACTAGCAATAATAAAGGTAAATACATGCTAAATGTTCCTAACGGCGCCACACACCTGTTATTCTCCATGATAGGTTTCGAGTCGAAACGCGTAAGAATAGAAAAAACAAGCTTACTGGACGTATGGCTTGATCCTTCCAACGCATCGCTAGAAGAAACTGTAATAGTTGATGCGTCAAAGGCTCGCCGATCTAACATGCGTACAGCAACCTTTATAAGTGCGCAAACCAAATCAATACCTCGTGGAGGACTTGTTATAAATAGGCATTATCCCACATATCCTAGTACAGAATCATACAAGAAAATTTCGGAAAATGGCTTTATAGATCCAAAACAAGAGCCTCTTTCTACGTTTGCGATAGACGTAGATGCTGCATCGTATAGCAATGTAAGAAGGTTTATAAACAATGGTCAACTGCCACCGAAAGATGCTGTAAGATTGGAAGAAATGATCAATTACTTCCAATACAATTTAGCAGCTCCTAACAATAATGATCCCGTAGCGATACACACCGAGCTGTCGTCTGCTCCATGGAACGTAAAGCATCATTTACTCCGCATCGGTCTAAAAGCAAAAACAATGAAAACGGATAAACTCCCCCCTTCTAATTTTGTGTTTCTGCTAGATGTATCAGGCTCAATGAGTGATTTTAACAGACTACCTTTGGTAAAAACTTCTATGAAGTTGCTGGTAGACCAGTTACGCGACAAAGATCATGTAGCAATTGTGACGTATGCAGGAAGTGCTGAAATTAAGTTAACAAGTACTGCTGGAAACAATAAAATAAAAATTAAAGATGCCATCGACGCATTGGAAGCAAATGGGTCCACTGCCGGAGGTGCAGGTATTAAATTAGCTTATCGATTAGCAAAGGAAAGTTTTATCAAGGAAGGAAACAATAGAATTATACTCGCATCAGATGGTGATTTCAACGTAGGCCCTTCTAGCGATGCAGACATGGAAGAATTGGTTGCCAATGAACGACAAAGTGGAATAAGTCTTTCAGTACTTGGTTTTGGAATGGGAAATTTAAAAGACAGCAAGATGGAAACACTTGCTAATAAAGGTCACGGTAATTATGCTTATATAGACAATTTAGCGGAAGCCAGAAAAGCGATGGTTACCGAATTTGGGAGTACCTTATTTACCGTGGCCAAAGATGTAAAAATGCAAGTTGAATTTAACCCTGCAAAAGTACAGGCCTATCGTTTATTAGGTTACGAGAACCGTTTATTAGAGAAAGAGGATTTCAACAATGATCAAAAAATGGGAGGAGACATGGGCGTTGGGCATACTGTTACCGCTTTGTATGAAATCATTCCTGCCGGCATTAAAGATGATTATGTAGGTAACGTTGATCCGCTTAAATACCAAAGTCCTAATAAAAGCACTGTGATCTCCAATTCTACTGAAATGGCCACCATTAAATTCAGGTACAAGAATCCCGAAAGTGAAAAAAGTAACCTAAAAAAGCTATCAATAGCTGCAAAGCCTGTTAGCTTCTCAGAAACAAGTGAGGACTTTAAGTTTACGAGTGCTGTTGCAGAGTTCGGCTTATTACTCCGCAATTCGGCTTATAAACAGCAAGCAGCATACGACGGACTCATCACGCGCGCCAAAAAAGCTAAAGGTATTGATGAGGAAGGTTATAGAGCAGAATTTATTAAATTGGCTGAAAACACGAAACTTCTTGCGAAAAGCAATGATATAACGCAAGGCAATAATTAACAATTTTCTTACCGCTTTATTGAAAAAATAAAGCGGTAAGATTTAATCACCTTGAAACAACAATATCTATTCCTTTAGATCTCACGGAATTATTGTTCCACCAGATCAATCAAATCTCAAGGATTTCTCCAACACAAGTTAAAATTAATACCATTAAATTTTAGCAACATATATCAAGCTAATAATGGTTCTATTCTAATCATAATCAGACATATAATTAATCGTTTATACAAAAAATCCCAATGAACTGAATTTAATAGGTCATTAAAAAACTCCTTTAACCGCTAAAAAACAAATATTTTCCCGTGAATTGTGCTAGAATTGTGCATTGGCTGCACAACTATAATTACTAAATTTGTATTGTAAATTAAAGGTCGGATGGCCGAGCGGTTAGGCTGAACTTCGCAAAAGATCATAGAGTGGTTCGAATCCACTTCCGACCTCCTTTTTAAATCAACATTATTAGAACCTACCAACGGCGCTAGTTTGTTTTTTTTTGCAAACTGATTATTAGATACTTGCAAACAATTCACCTCAAATAAGTAAAGATTTCATTTTAATTTTTGTCAATAACAATAAAGCTGCTATTTTTGCATTCCTTTTTAATCGAGTAAAAAAGATTTTGGAGAGTTGTCCGAGTGGTTTAAGGAGCACGCCTGGAAAGTGTGTATACCTCAAAAGGGTATCGAGAGTTCGAATCTCTCACTCTCCGCCAAAGAAATGATCCCGCCTTCAAGCGGGATTTTCTATTTATGGCGTTTGCCAAACCTATGGTTTGAAGCAAACGAGACATCAATAGAAAATGAACGAACAACGTGAGTGAGCATTTCTTTGAGCCACCCCACCAAGAGATCACCGAGCGAAGCGGAGGTAAAATAACTCCCGTAGATAACTAGAAGCTCTTTTGTTATTTATCGTGCGAAATCAATGTACTTTTGTTATATTCGATAATCTACAAGCATCATGAAAGAGAATAAATACGATGAACCAGCTTTTTTTGAACAGTACGGAAAAATGAACCGTTCAGTAAAAGGGTTGAGTGGTGCAGGTGAATGGTATCTTTTAAAAGAGATTTTGCCGGATCTTAAAGGAAAAGATGTGCTCGATTTGGGATGTGGGTTTGGATGGCATTGCAGGTATGCCACCGAAAAAGGGGCTGCTTCCGTAACAGGTATTGATATTTCTGAAAAAATGCTTAAAAAAGCAAAGGAGATCAATCATCTGCAAGGGATTAAATATGAAAGGACAGCACTTGAAGATGCTGTATTTCCAGCGAATCATTTTGATGTTGTATTCAGCTCTCTGACCCTCCATTATATAAAATCGTATGATGCGCTTATTCGCAGCGTTTACCAATGGCTTAGACCGGGGGGCTCATTTGTGTTTTCAGTTGAACATCCTGTTTTCACTGCTCAAGGCATGCAGGATTGGATCTATAACGAAACAGGAGATAAATTATACTGGCCGGTAGACAAATATTTTTCCGAAGGGCAAAGAGACACCTCCTTTTTGGGCGAGCATGTAATAAAATATCACAGAACAATTGCCACTTATCTGAACGAACTTTTGAAGGAGAATTTTAAGCTTACAGCCGTTGAAGAACCAATGCCAAGCGAAGAAATGCTGAAGCATATTCCTGAAATGAGGGAAGAATTACGCCGTCCGATGATGTTGCTGATCGCAGTAGATAAATTATAACGATCTTAGGAGACCCGTTTACTTCCTTAACGGTTCGGGAACTTCTCTCTTTCAAATAATTTTTGAAATGTATATTCTTTCTCGTTAACCTTAAGTCTGAATATTCTTTCTTTCCTAAATCTTCGATAGAAATAATCAAAATTTCTCGAATCTGGTTCTATACCCTCAAATTTACGCACAAAAGACCTTAGGTTGGTTTCAAACAATATTGCTTCACCCCCTAAAATAACAATATATAACGCTTTGAGCCCTTGCAACATAAATACAAAAATACGTAGTATTTATACGACAATATCTATATTATGTTGTCATCACTATTTGATATACAACATTGTATTTATATATTTGCAAAATATAAATATCCAGATTTTCCCATGCCTATTTTTAGACTAGCCTCCAAATTAGGACTTCCAGTGAATACAGACAATATTGGAGAGTTACCTATAATTATCATTAATGCACATATATTCATATCACAGAGTGAGACAGAGGGCTTGTTTGATATTAATAACACCTGCATGATGGAATGGTATTCTGTAACAGAGGAAATTGCTACCCTACTCTACCATTTCAATCAAAATCAAATACCTACACCATAGCCGTTGGGAAATGTCAGCAATTCCTGACACATGACGGGAAGTAAAAATACTGCTTCAAAAATCACAATTGTTGGTGTAAGTGTCCTCTATATGCGAAACAATACTTACGCATATTTCACTATTTGTGAAAATGGCACATTCAGCTCCCTCAGAAAGATAAATCCGGACTATTCTGAGTATAAACGTCTACAAAGAAACTACAAGAAAAATTTATATGAATTTAATTTGGTTACTTAGCCTAGGTTCTCAATTTTAATAGTAGTATTACCGATCACTAACAGTCAAAACTTAAATGAAATCTTATCAAGTTATTGAAATAAATCCACCCTACGTGATAATAGAAAAAGACGGCGCTATTTACAGCATTCCTATCGAGGCAGATATTGAAAGCTGGCAACCGCTATCGCAAAATTATTCCAAAGATAAAAAACACATTTATTTCTGTGCTTCAAAAGTATTCAATAAACATTTACGCTTTTTAGACTTGGAAACTTTAGAGGTTATTTTTGAACACCCATCTATTACGTTAACTTATTTCAGCGACGCTCACGGGGTATATATAGACAGTTTTATGGGTAGCTTCACTTCGTTAGAAGGTGCCAATCCCGTTACGTTCAAAATCACAGATAAAGACAAAGGCTTTTCCTCAGATCAATTTGCAGATTATTACTTTCATGAACGCCTGCCATATCGTATAGCGTACGCAAAATTTTTAAATGAGCACTACGCTATTGCCAATGAAAAAGTGTACGCTGGCTATATCAAGGAAATTGAAAACGTTGATCTTAGCACATTTGAGGTAATAATTCCAAATTTAATAGAGAATGTGGCTAAAGATAAAAACCATATCTATTTTAGAGATAAGGTGGTTGAACAAGCCAATCCAAAGACTTTCAGATTTGTTGACGCCTGTATTGCGGCCGACAGGCCTTACTATTTAGACTGTTCCATTGATTTTTATGCAAAAGATGATACCCACGCCTATTTTGTTAGAACAATAGCGCGGGATTTTAAAGTAATCAAGACCAAAAATTTGAGTAATTTCGATTTTAAAGTGATTAATGAACGTGGATATGCATATGATCAACTCAATATTTATTCACAAGGAAAAAAGGTGAAGAGATAAAGGTCCGCAATCAACATCTTTTGGGTACAGGTTTAACGTTGCCGGATCTCCAAAAAAAATCAGAAAAATTTTCGGGTTTTATTTTAATTATGATAAATTTATGATAGAAATTGCCTGCTGAAAGAATCAAATAGATAGCTACTTTTTATGAACATGGAAGTATATGCCCCTTCGGCTTCGCTTAGTCCTTACATAAAGACTTATCTTTTTCTTGACGCTCAAAATGAATTGCTTAATCGGATCTTACCTGACACCTCACTTGTGATGGCCTTTAGATATAAGGGGCATGTGAGCTACCAAACGGCACATGGCCAAATCGCCTTACCATCCTCTGCTATTTCCGGCTTAAGAAAATCTTTCCGATTAATTAATTACGCTCCTGACACCAGCAACCTATTGGTAATATTTAAGGAGGCTAGTGCTAAAATGTTTATCCGAGAGCCACTTCACGAGCTGTTTGACGACAGTATATCCCTCACCGACCTTACAGGCTATCAAAATCTAACAGCTTTCGAAGAGCAGTTAACTTTCGCAGATACTAACCGGCAAAGAATAAATTTGCTTGAAAAGTTTCTACTATCCAAGCTGATTTTTAGCAAACCTTACGAACTTATTTTTACGGCATTGCAAAGAATTCATACTGCAAAAGGCGTATTACGCATTAAAGAATTAGCGGCTAGCCTTTTTATAAGTCAAGATGCCTTTGAAAAACGCTTTAGACGCATGGTCGGCACCTCTCCTAAACAATACTGCTATATTGTACGTATGAAAGCCAGTGTTGATGATGGTTTGAAAAGAAGTTTATTAAGCGAATCGGCATTTAATGCGGGTTACTTCGATCAAGCTCATTTCAACAAAGACTTTAAACTTTTTACCGGACAAACACCTACTGACTTTCTAAGCTCCCCAGTTTTTTGGTAGTTGATATATTTGCTATAGATAAAATAGACCTGCACATCATTCCACCCACTGGGAACTTTTAGTTAAAATTCAAATCATTTCTGTTACAACATAATTTTTATCGTTACAGAAAACTTAGCATTATATTAAAATGTAGTTCATTATATTTTGCAAATTTCATCTTTTAAAAGTTCTTTATGTATTTTGCATAAAAAGTGAAGGGCAACATTAACGTATAAGTCTTATTCTTAATTGTTTAATGAGAAATCTGAAGATTCATTTAAAAGAACAACATTATTACTTTAAAGAAGTACTCGCATTTTTATTTATAATGCTTGGTATTTATTTTTTAAGGCAACAACGTGAGGAGCTCTTTAAGGTTAAGCAAACTATCGCATTAACGCATCCATTTTGGCTTTCATTAGGAATAATATTAGTGGGTATCTATATTTTGCTGCAGGCGATGATGTACGTCCATAGCTTTAGATCGGTAGGAAAAGATATTTCTATTAAATTAGCCATCCATCTATTCCTGAAAAGAAATCTTGTGAGCGTCTTTTTGCCAGGAGGGGGAGTGACTTCTTTAGCGTTTTTTACAAAGGAAATAGAAAGAACCGGTGTCAGTAAAACGAAAATCAATTTTGCTTCTTATATCTATGGCATTATAGGCATTGCATCCATCATTGTGATTTCGATACCTGTTATTGCATTTACAACATTAACCAATAAAGCCATTGGAGGCGAATGGGAGACAATTACCATATTAACCATTTTATTATTACTGATAGCTTTTATTGGTAAATCCATCTATACCCAAGGATATATTTATAAGCTTATTGTACGTTATTTCCCTGCCTTTGAAACGATTGTTGAAGAAATTCAGCGTGGAAAATTCAGCAAAAAACATTTACTGTATACTTTGCTTTATTCCACCTTTATAGAGCTTGTAGGTATCATGCATCTGTACATAGCTATGGAGGCAATCGGTATAAATGGCAATATCACAGCCGCTATAGTGAGTTATGTCATCGCCACTCTTTTCTTATGCATATCACCTTTTATGCGAGGTTTGGGTGCAGTTGAGATATCGATGGTATATATTTTAAGTAAATTTAACATAGATAAGACGCTCGCTATTTCGATTACTTTTCTTTATCGCCTATTTGAATTCTGGCTCCCACTGGTTGCTGGTTTAGTTAGCTTTCTTTTTCAAAAAGGTAATCTTATTTTGCGCGTTTTCCCATCTGTCTTATTATTTGTTTTGGGAATCGTCAATATTGCATCTGTACTTACGCCCGCAATCGCCAGTAGATTAAAAACACTACATCAGTTTATTCCGAACGATACCATACATTTCTCCAATTATATGGTGCTACTCATCGGTTTTCTTTTAATGATCTGCTCTGCGTTTTTAATAAAGGGTTTGAGAAATGCCTGGATTATAGCCCTGTCATTAAGTGCTCTATCGCTCATAGGGCATATAACAAAAGCGATTGATTATGAAGAAGCCTCTCTCGCGCTATTTACATTGATCACATTAATTGCTACCTACAAACAGTACTATATCAAAGGAGACAGAAAACTTCAAAATTTCAGCGTAGGCACCTCATTTATCATTATTATCTCTGTACTCATCTATGGAACAATTGGGTTTTATCAATTGAAATCCAATCACTTTAATGAAGATTTCACGTTAGGTGAATCTATTATTAACACGTTCGCCTGCCTAGTCTTATTAGACACCACTTACTTAAATCCGCAAACTGAATTTGCAAAGTTATTTATATATTCTATTAATATTTTTGGCATTACGGCCATTCTACTACTATTCTATTCCTTTGTGCATCCTTATATATTCGATTTGGCCCATAATGAAGAAGAACGAGAGAAAGCAGATAACTTAGTGCAGTTATACGGCAAATCTCCTGTTGATTATTTTAAAGTAGCGCATGACAAGTTTTTTTTCTTTAGCGCTGAACCTGCGGGAATGATATCTTACAAAATCGCCAATAGTTATGCCATTGTATTACATGAACCTATATGTGAAACAGATGATTTTGGCAAAGGAAAAATTATAAGTTCATTTGAAGCATTTTGCCAACAAAATAGCGTAAAGCCTGTCTATTATAGAGTGGACGAGGAAAATCTACCATTCTTTACAAGCATGAAAAAGAAAGCGCTTCCGATAGGCCAAGAAGCTATAGTAAACCTTAACGATTTTACATTGGAAGGTAAAAGCAATAAATCTTTAAGAAATGCATTGAATAATGTTCAGAAAAAAGGTTTTATAACAAAGATCTATCTACCGCCTATCAAGGATGGATTGCTACAAAAGCTTAAATATGTTTCGGACGACTGGCTTCAAAGCTTAGATCGTGAAGAAATGGTTTTTTCACAGGGGATGTTTAACGAGCTGGAATTAAAAAATCATACGATCATTACCTTAGAAAACAATGATGAGAAGGTACTTAGTTTCTTAAATATTATACCTGATTATGTCCCTGGAGAAATTACATACGATCTTATTAGAAAAACTGCTGATGCTCCTAATGGCAATATGGACTGCCTTATAGTAGCACTTATTGCGTATGCTAAAGAAAATGGATTTCAAACGCTTAACATGGGGTTAGCACCATTTTCTGGTATTGGTAAACCCGAAGATATTCCGCAAAGAACTATTAAATTTGCATACGAAAAATTACAGCAATTTAAGCATTATAAAGGTTTAAGAGACTTTAAAGATAAATTTGAGCCTCAATGGCAAACAAAATATCTTGTATACAACAACGACTATGATTTATTACATATTCCTTTGGCATTGAATAAAGTCATGCGTACTTGATTGACTTCCTAATAAAAATTTTATTTTACTTCAAAATTTTTACAAAATTGCCTGTTAATTTGCTTCGTTTTAGCAAATTGTGCCTGATGTCGGCATATTTAATTCGCTAAAACCTAATTCAATTTAAAGAAGTGCTTTATGAAAATATTAGCTATAGAAGACAATAAAGAACTCGCCAGTAGCATATACGATTATTTGGCACATGAAAATTATATATGCGAATTGGCTTATAGCGCTTCAGAGGCACGCGAAAAGTTGTTGTTTTATTCGTACGACTGTATTGTGCTCGATATCATGCTCCCCGATGGAAATGGATTGGAATTATTGAATTTTATGAAGTCCGAACATATATCCGGCTCCATACTCATTGTATCTGCAAAGGGAGCTTTGGATGACAAAATACAAGGATTAGAAAGCGGCGCAGACGATTATTTAACAAAACCATTTCACCTACCCGAATTACATGCACGCCTTCGGGCAATACATAGAAGAAAAAACCTTGAAGGCAATAATATTGTTTCCTTTAAGGAAATAGCCCTTAACACGAATACTTTTGAATTAAAGATCCACGGTAAAGACTTAGATACGACAAGAAAAGAATTTGAACTACTATTATACTTTCTAGTAAATAAAAACAGGGTATTATCCAGGCAGGCAATTGCTAATCATCTTTGGGGAGATTATACGGATAATCTCAGTAATGTAGATTTTGTATATCAGCATGTAAAGAACCTTCGAAAAAAGATTAATCAAGCGGGCGGAGCAGATTACATTGATACCATCTATGGGTTAGGCTATAAGTTTAATACCCACTAATATTAAATAAATGAAACTGGCAGATAAATTTACACTTTGGTTTCTTGGCATCATATTATTGGTAACACCCATTAGTATGTTTACCACATTGAGCAATATACGGAGCCGTATTGATAATTCTGAAATAGAAAGGCTCAAAGCCGTTAACAATGAGGTGGCCGAGCAATTACGAGACGGAATAGCTCCTGATAAATACTCGCAAGGAAGACCAATCATCATTCTAAAGATCGACAAAGCCCTTCCTAAAAGTGAGGTTCAAGTGGAAAAGCAACGATGTGATGGTGCGACAGCTTTAAACGAATGCCGTATTACAGTAAGCTCCTACTACAGCATAAATGAGACCAATTACCAGGTGTCATCTTATAACTACGTCACACAGTCGGCCCATATTTTAAAAGGTATGCTTTTCACGGCCATTCTTAAAACAATGATAATTGCTTTAATAGTTTTGCTTACGGTACGGTGGGTGTCAAAAAAAATTCTTTCCCCATTCAATCAAACATTAAACAGTATTCAAAAATTCAATATTAAAAAAAAGCAACCTTTAGCTTTAGCAGAGACAAATACCAAGGAATTTCAAGCGCTTAACCAGTTTCTAAAAAAAATGGCCGATAAGGCTGTGATCGAATATGGTTTAGTTAAAGAATTCAGTGAGAATGCATCGCACGAATTACAAACCCCATTAGCTGTGTTGAGAAGCAAACTTGAGCTCCTCACCGAAACAGATATACAAGTTAATCAGGCCTCCCTGATTGCCGATATGCAAAACGCTATAGAAAAACTTTCCCGCATAAACCATTCGCTATTATTACTTACTAAATTAGAAAATCAGGAATTTGAAGCCACCAGCGAAATAAACTTCACAAATTATGTGCAGGAGCTCCTCGCCATTTATGAAGACCGAATTGCCATAAAAGAGTTAACCTTAACAAGCAATATCGACGAGCAGGTATACGTTAAAATAAATCCTACATTAGCAGATATGCTTTTTGACAACTTATTAAGCAATGCTATCAGACATAATGTAAGAAATGGCACCATACATTTGCGACTTAATAAAAGAGGGATTGTCATCAGCAACACAGGACCTTTTCCTGTATTCCCTACGGAAGAACTTTTTCAACGATTCAAAAAGAGCAATCAGTGTAACAATAGTGTAGGTTTGGGATTATCTATAGTAAAAAGGATTTGTGAGTTGAACAATTTTAAGGTCACTTACATTTATGAAGATAATTTACACATTCTTAAGGTCATATTCTCTGAAGATCAATCAATAGGAGAAGATAAAGAAGAAAAAGAGGGGTATACAGACAATCAAATTGTTACAATCTAATTAGAATTTCATTACAAAAAGAGCTGATTTCTTCAAATTCTCTTCAAAATTAATAATCAATTTCACAAAAGATAATAATTGAGTTTAATATATTTTGTGAAAGTTACATTTATAACTGTAAAATGGCATTCCATGTTATGTCTTTTACTATTAGCGTTTACTCTTAATCTTCAGGCACAGGAACAATTATCATTAAAAAATGCCTTAGACATTGCGGTTAACAATTATGGTACAATTAAAGCAAAGGCTAATTATGCAAATGCATCACGGTCTTCTGCTACACAGGCAAAAAGAGACTATCTACCAAATCTCGTTCTTTCCGGACAACAGGATTATGGTACAGTAAATGGTCAAAATGGCCCTTTATACGGTTTTGGTGGATTTGGTGTTGCTTCTTCAGGCCTTCCTCTTCCTAATCAGAATTGGAATGCAGCCTTTGGATCACTTTACCTAGCCAATGTTAATTGGGAGTTTTTCTCTTTTGGCAAGGCAAAAGAAAGAATCAAAGTAGCAAAAGAAATTGCTAGCAGAGATGATAGGGATCTTCAACAAGAGCTCTTTAATCATCGAGTAAAAGTAGCTGCTGCTTATCTTAATTTATTAGCTGCTCAGAAGCTCACACTATCTTATGAGAAAAATCTAAATAGAGCGGATACTTTCAGAAGGGTTGTCGTAACGCGGGCATTAAATGGCTTGATTGCTGGGGTTGACTCTTCTCTAGCAAATGCAGAAGTCTCTAATGCAAAAATTGCTTATACGAAAGCAAAAGATTTTGAACAACAACAAGGCAATAACCTGGCTCAACTAATGGGTGTTCAGCCTACGGATTTTTTGCTAGATACTGTTTTTATATCGAATGTACCCCAAGGCTTGGAACAACCTATTGATACAAACTGGAACAATCATCCAGCACTGCAATGGTACCAATCACGCTTACGTGTAGGGAAAGAACAGACCAAGTATTTAAAGACATTGTACTACCCGTCGTTCTCGCTCATTGGCATATTTCAAACAAGGGGTTCAGGCTTCAGTAGTACTTATGCAACCAATCAAAGTGCTTATACGCAAAACTACTTTGACGGCATCAAACCAACGAGGTCTAATTATCTCATTGGAATTGGCCTCACATGGAATATCACCCAACCTTTCAGAGTTTCGCAACAGGTAAAAGCACAACAATACACTAACAACGCGTTAGATAACGAATTTGAATTGGCCAATCAGCAATTACATGCGCAATTGGTACTTGCTGAAACCAAAATTCATAATGCGCTGAGCAATTATAAAGAGGCACCAACGCAGGTAAAAGCGGCTTCTGATGCCTTTTTGCAAAAATCGGTTTTATATAAAAATGGATTAACGAATCTAGTGGATGTTACACAAGCTTTGTACACGCTCATAAGAGCAGAAACTGATAGAGATATTGCCTATAATAATGTGTGGCAAGCGCTACTTTACAAAGCCGCAGCCTCAGGCGATTTCGGGTTGTTTGTAAACAAAATAACGCCTTAACTAGACTTAGTTTCTATTAAGTTTATAAAATATCATATCCACTTATATAAAGTCTCTCAGTAAAATATTAAATAAATCGACATATGAATTTGATCCGCTTTGCATTACGTAAACCTATAACCATCATGGTTATTGTAGCAGGGCTATTTTTCTTTGGAATAAAAGCAGTTACTTCCATCAAGATTGATATTTTCCCTAAACTGGATATGCCTGTAATTTATATCTCACACCCTTTTACAGGTTATACTCCAGAACAAATGGAATCCTTTTTTGCAAAAAATTATGTCAATATCCTATTGTATACAAATGGTTTAAAAAGCATCGAAACAAAGAACATTCAGGGTCTTACGTTGATGAAATTAAATTTTTATCCAGGCACGAATATGGCACAGGCGGCAGCGGAGCTTTCTTCGTTTACCAATCGGATACAAGCCATTTTCCCACCGGGTTCCAATCCTCCTTTCATTATACGTTTCGACGCTTCTACCCTACCCGTTGGACAACTTGTTATCAGTAGTAAAAAAAGGAGTAATAATGAGCTCGCAGATCTTGCAAACACCTACGTTCGTTCTTCCTTTACATCTATAAGCGGCCTTGTAGCGCCTCCGCCTTTTGGAGGAAATATACGAACAATTGTAATCAAGGCGGATCCTGCTTCGTTACGCTCACACAACATGACCCCAGACCAATTAGTGGAGGCCTTAAAATTAAACAATCAAACAGCACCATCGGGAAATGTTCGCGTGGGAGATAAAAATTATATAACGCCGACAAATACAACCATTAAGGATGTAAAAGATTTTGAGAATATTCCGCTCTTTAAAAATGGGGTTCAAAATTTATATTTGAGAGATGTTGCTACAGTGGAAGATGGTGCTGATATAACATCAGGGTATGCCTTGGTTAATGGCAAGCGATCTGTTTATCTAAATGTTGCAAAAAGCGCAGATGCTTCTACCTGGGAGGTGGTGAAAAAGCTAAAAGAAGCAGTACCCAGAATACAGAGTCAATTGCCGGAAGATGTGCAGGTAAGCTATGAATTTGACCAGTCGGTTTATGTAATGAACTCTGTAAAAAGCTTATTAACAGAAGGCGCAATAGGTGCTATTTTAACGGGTTTAATGGTCATTTTATTCTTAGGTGATATACGCGGTGCACTGATTGTAATTTTAACAATTCCAACATCGATCATAGCAGGTGTATTATTTTTGAACCTATTTGGGCAAACTATTAATATCATGACTTTAAGTGGCTTGGCCCTCGCTATTGGTATTTTGGTTGATGAGAGTACCGTAACAATTGAAAATATACACCAGCACCTGGACATGGGCAAACCTAAAGCCCTTGCCATTTGGGATGCCTGTAAGGAAATTGCGTTCCCCAAACTCCTTATCTTATTCTGTATACTGGCGGTATTTGCTCCCGCTTTTACAATGGGTGGCATACCCGGATCGCTCTTTCTACCGCTTGCGTTAGCCATCGGATTCAGCATGATCGTCTCTTACTTCCTTGCCCAAACATTTGTTCCTATAATGGCCAACTGGATTATGAAAGTAAAACATCATAAAAAAGAAAGTGGAGCAGATTTAACAGATGCAGAAGAATTTGAAAGGGCGGGTTTAACCGCAGATGATAAGCATGCGCAAGCTGAGCAAAAAATCGCGTCGGTGACCGCAATAGACAGAAATCATGATGGAAAAGTCAGCTATTTTGAACGAATTAGAATACGCTACCTTCGTTTTATCGAACGGCTGATGCCTTACCGCAAAGTGATCGTAGTTGGCTACATTATAGTTATTTGCGGTTTAGCAAGCATACTCATGATGCAAATTGGGCGCGATGTGTTACCTAAAGTCAATGGAAGCCAATTTCAAGTACGCCTGCGGGCACCAGAAGGAACCCGCATCGAACAAACAGAAAAAAGAACGAATCAAGCCATAAATTTGATAAAAAAACTCGTTGGTTCAGAGAATGTCTCCATTACATCTTCTTATGTGGGAATGCACCCCTCTTTGTTCTCTACAAGCCCTATCTACCTTTGGATGGCAGGCCCTCATGAAGCCGTTGTGCAGGTGGCACTGAGTGAACATTATAAAACGGATCTTGATGAATTGAGAGAGAAAATACGTACCACCTTTACGAAGGAATTGCCAGATGTTAAAACTTCTTTTGAACCAATTGAGTTAACGGACAAGATCTTAAGCCAAGGTTCGCCAACTCCTATTGAAGTACGATTTTCAGGGCGCAATAAAAAGCTAAGTGAAGAATACGCACAGAAGCTTATGAAAAAACTCCGCGATGTTTCCTATTTAAGAGATGTCCAACTAGGGCAATCAACCAAATATCCATCGATCAATATAAACGTTGATAGACAGCGAGCTGCGCAATTGGGGGTAGATATGAATGATGTATCTAGAACGCTCATCGCATCTACATCTTCTTCCCGGTATACCGATAAAAATATTTGGATAGACCAAAAGGTTGGGAATAGTTATAGTGTACAGGTACAAATACCGGAAGCCAAAATGAATAGCATGGATGAAATAAGTGAAATACCCTTACTTAAAAACAGCTCGCGTCCGGTTTTAGGAGATATTGCAACCATAAATCATGGCACTACTTATGGTGAAACAGACAACCTCGGGGCTATGCCTATGCTTTCGGTTACTGCTAATATCAATGAACAAGATTTAGGTACCGCCGCAAAAGAAGTACAAAAAGCCATTGCTTCACTTGGAGATTTGCCAAGAGGTCTTGATGTCGAATTAATAGGCTTAAGTAATACGTTAACAGAAACGATGGATAGTCTAGAAAGTGGTTTGGTAGTAGCAATCATCGTCATTTTTCTTATGCTCGCCGCCAATTTCCAGTCTTTTAAAGTATCTGGAATTGTACTTGCAACTGTTCCAGCTGTAATATTAGGCGCAATTGGTTTGCTGTTATTAACTGGATCAACCTTAAATTTGCAATCGTATATGGGCATGATTATGTCGGTAGGTGTATCGATATCCAATGCAGTCTTATTGATCACGAATGCGGAAGAAATACGCAGAACAACGGGCAACGCCCTTTCCTCTGCAACAGGAGCAGCCTCCCTGCGGATGAGGCCTATTGTAATGACAGCACTGGCCATGGTAGTTGGTATGATTCCGATGGCGAGTGGACTGGGTGAAGCTGGTGACCAATCTTCTCCCCTCGGCAGAGCCGTTATCGGTGGGTTGATTGCCTCTACTTTTGCGGCTTTATTCATTTTACCATTGGCTTTCGCATGGGGGCAAGGAAAATCGTCTACGCAAAGCGTATCATTAGACCCTGAAGACGAAGAAAGTATTCATTATATCCCTACAATAGCAAAAAATAAAAATTAAAGATATGAACACTAATAGAAATTTCTTGTTATCCTTCTGTTTATTAGGTTCTGTTTTCCTCCTTTCAAGGTGTGGGACACCGGTACAAAAGGCCGAAGCTGAAAATAAACCGTCATCTAAAGAAGAGCCGGCCATGGAAACTTTTAAACTTACTACAGGGGAACTGTCATCAACGATAAAAATTCCAGGGGAATTAATCGCATTTCAACAGGTTGATCTTTATGCTAAGGTGAGCAGCTTTGTAAAAAAACTCTATGTAGACGTAGGTAGTGTAGTTACAGCAGGCCAGCTGTTAGCAACCATGGAAGCACCAGAACTCAATTCGCAGCTAGCGGGAGCTGAATCACGTTTAAAGTCCCAAGAAGCAGTATATCTGGCAAGCAAAGCTACTTACCAACGCTTGCTTGAAACAAGCAAAACTCCCGGCACTGTATCGCAAAATGACCTTGATCTTGCACTTGCTAAACAGAACTCTGATTTAGCTCAGTTCCAAGCGGCCGAAGCAGCACATCGTGAAGTGGGTGATACTAGAAATTATTTAGAGATCCGAGCCCCCTTTTCTGGGATCATAACGGCAAGAAATATAAGCGCAGGAGCATATGTTGGTCCATCTGGAAAAGGCTCTGAAGCCCCGCTATTTACTTTACAAGAACAAAACAAACTTCGTCTTGTTGTGAGCGTTCCTGAGATGTATACATCCTATCTAAATCAACACAATGAAGTAAACTTTACAGTGAAGTCGTTACCAAACGAGACTTTTAACGCAAAAGTAGCGAGATTAGCAGGGGCCCTTGATACTCGACTTCGTTCACAACGAATTGAAATGGATGTAAACAATGCTAACAAGGTTTTGCTTCCGGGCATGATAACTGAGGTGGAGATACCGCTCACTGGAGAGGAACACACCTTCGTTGTTCCCTTGGAAGCAGTTCTTAATTCCACTTTGGGCACCTATGTCATCAAAGTGGAGCATGACAGTACAAAATGGATTCCCATAAAAACGGGTCGACAAGCGGATGGTAAAATGGAGATTTTCGGAAACCTCAAAGAATCCGATCAACTAGTAAAATTAGCGACTGAAGAGGTAAGGGATCAAGAACCCTTTCAAGCCAATTAGCGCTTAGCAATTAAGAAAAAAAATTCAGAACATATCCCTAAAAGGTCTTCCTGGAAGTTTTTCTAGGAAGACCTTTTTTATTTACCACCTGTTGCTATTAGCGCTTATATTTGCCTTATTATTTTGGATATAAATAATAATAATCGAATACATGAATCCATATACCTAATTTAGGTTATCTAAATACACATAACAATTACCATGGGAGAGTCATTTATACTGAACGTTGTTAAAGAACCTCTACAATCGCTTATGGAAGGAAAAAATACTATTTCCAACTTGCTAAACGCACTATTTATGAATGGTACTGAAGGCGCATCTAAGCTCGTAACAGCCCTGATAGGATATCACTGGTTTGAAGGAGGTGCGCCGGATTATAAAAACTTGCAAATTACCGATTGTCAGATTGATACCTTAACATTACGGGGCTTCATGCACATTACATATCTTCTTGAACGAACGTTTGGTTGCGCTGACATACAAACTACACAAACAGAAAATCAAAAATGGCATTTTACAATTGACACAGCATCTGCGGTTATTATTTTTGAAGGACCCAATGACCCAAACCGGCAGGATGAAATTTAGCGAACTCGTTATTTTGTACGCAACCGTACATGTAATTGTATCAGAACCGAACACCAAGTCAAAGCATAAACCAAACAACACTCTTTAAATCAACTTTTTACAAACATGGCATTAAGATAGTAAATAGGTAAACGTAGGATATCACATCAATAGCGTTTATGATTAAAAACTATTTTAAATCGGCCTGGAGAGCGCTTCTCAAAAACAGAACAGCGAGTGCAATAAATATCAGCGGACTGGCTGTTGGTCTAGGTATTGGCATCATTGTAATCATATGGATAACGCATCAATTCAGTTACGATAAATTCCATAAGAACTATGCTAACATTTATCTGTTGATGACAAAGTCAAAGACAAACGGAGAAATTGGAATAGGTAAGGAAACTCCTGCCCCCTTAACAAAACAAGTTTTAAACGAACTCCCTGAGATAAAGACGACAGCGAGAACGAGTCAGCCAAACCAGCAATTACTTAGAGTAGGCGAAAAAAATATTTATGAGCTAGGGATGTATGCTGAACCCACATTCTTTGACATGATGACATTTAAAACGTTGGCAGGAGATCCACGAGTAGCGCTCAATCAATCAGGCTCAGTCGTAATAACAGAACGGACTGCAAAAAAGCTATTTGGAGATGAAAACCCAATAGGCAAATTAATAGACCATAACAATAGCCAAGTACTAAAGGTGGAAGCCGTCATTGCTGACGTACCCGAAAATAGCACCAATCAGTTTGACGTGGTTTTTCCTTTTAAAGATTTTGAACGCGAGAACAGTAATTGGATAGAGCGGTGGGATTATTATATCATAACAACCTGGGTGCAAACACTACATCGAACCGATCATACACTACTAGATAAGCGCATCAATGGACTCTTTCATAAAAAGCAGAAAGAAACTGGTTCCCTGTTCACATACCCTTTAGCCGACTTAAGACTTTACAATGAATTTAAAAATGGAGAACCGAGCGGTGGACGGATTTATGCAGTAGTTCTTCTTGGTGTAATTGGGTTATCCGTATTATTAATAGCTTGTATAAACTTCATGAACCTAACAACTGCTCAATCACAACGACGCGCCAAGGAAGTTGGTGTAAGAAAAGTGGTAGGCGCAACACGTTGGCAAACGATTTTCCAGTTTCTTACAGAAGCCTTCTTGTTAACCTTGGTGGCCACTGTGTTGGGTATTTCTATAGCAAAAATTGGCCTCCCACTGTTAAATGAAGTTACCACAAGTAACATCCCTTTTGATCTCCTAAAGGGAAATATTTGGCTAATCTTCATCCCGTTAATTATTTTTACCGCACTGGTTGCAGGAAGCTACCCCGCTTTTTTTCTCAGCAAATTTAAACCAACGGATACATTAAAAGGTATTTCTGCAGGCAAGAACAATAAATTTTCGTTACGCAAAGTGCTCGTAACCTTTCAGTTTATAGTTTCCATATTTTTGATCATTACCAGCATTGTAATTTTTAAACAGTTGGAATTCTCCAAGGGCCGACCAGTAGGTTATAACCCCGACAATCTGATACAAGTTGTAGCACATGGTGAAATGGCCGAAAAATTTACAGTAATGAAAAGTGCACTTCTCCAAATCCCGGGAGTCAGCAATGTTACCGCTGGAAATGACAATCTACTCCAATTTGGCGGGTCGGTAACAGGACTAGGGTGGACTGGAAAAACACCCGATCAAGATTTTTCTATCACGATGACAAGTGTTCAATTTGATTGGATAAAGACAATTGGAGCTAAAATAGTGGAAGGTCGGGATTTCAATGAAACTTACGGTAGCGATACAGCATCCTGCTTAATTAATGAGGCCGCTGTAAGGAAAATGGGACTAAAAGCTCCTGTTATCGGTAAAATTGTAGGCGATAAAGAAGTCATCGGTGTTGTGGGAGACTTCATTTACAACAATCCTAATAGTTCTACAGCTCCAATGATTATTAACTATGGTGCTAATCCTATGTCCAACTTTTTTGTACGAATAAGTGAGCATGCCGATAGGAAGAAAATACTACAGGAGATTGAACAACTAGTGAAAAGACAAAACCCAAATTATCCTTTTGAATACCGCTTTATAAGCGAAGAATATCAGCGTAAATTCGACAATATGTATACTGCGGGGAAATTGATCAATACCATTAGCGTACTAGCTATTATTATCTCTTGCTTAGGACTATATGGATTATCGGCTTATGTAGCAGAAATAAGGGCCAAAGAAATAGGCATCAGAAAAGTACTAGGAGCCAATATTAAACAAATATGGTCGTCATTATCAAGAGATTTCCTCTTACCGGTTGGGTTAGCATTTTTAATTGTTACGCCTATTGCCATTTTCGCAATGGACTTAGTACTTTCCAACTGGGAGCATCACGTCAGTCTTTCTTGGTGGATATTTGCCCTAGCTGGTTTGATAGCACTAACCATATCCGTACTAACAGTAAGCTACCATGCCATTAAAGCTGCGCTGGTAAATCCAGTGGAATCGCTTAAAACAGAGTAAATTTCAATATCGGGATCAAGAAGAAAAACCTCTCGGATTTCTACTAATTTTGGGAGTATCATGCTTTCGCGGATGTTTACTATCGGAAAAGCTTTCATCTCTGCCTTTTAATTTACTACGGGTAGCCGCAGACATTTTAGTTTTGTTTGTAACCTGATCATCCTTCTTTGCTGTTTCTTTTTTCTGTGCACTCATAACATAATACTATTTAGTTATTTAACAATCAATTACTTAAAAAAACAAAGAAGACTACCTATTGTTTGTATTATTATCCTTTTGCTCCGGCTGCCTCCAATATTTTCAGGAGTGCTTCTTTATTGTATTTACGCGCCAACTGTAAAGGCGTAAGCCCATCCTTATCAGGTATATTAATATCGCAACCACCTTCAATTAGATAATGAAGTATTTGTTGATATTTTTCGCTTCCATCCGTCAATACTACTACCTCTAAAACGGCTGTCCAACCTAAATAATTAACGTGATCCTTTGGAAAATCTTTCAGACTAAGCAAGTATTTAACCATTTCCGGATGTCCCTTTTCGGCTGCAGGAATCAATCCCGTTCCACCGAACCTGTTTAGCAAATGGAAATCGGCTCCAGCCATAACGCATAGCTTTGCTATTTCTAGGTAACCACTTGCTGCTGCATATAAGAACGGAGAGTTCTTAATATCATCTTGGGCGTTTACATCTGCGCCAGCCTTTATTAACATGTTAGCACATGAAATATGATTACCGTAAGTTGCACACATTAAAGCGGTTCGCCCATTATTATCTCTTGCATTTATATCTTTTACTTGCTTGATATAAATTGCTACTTTTTCATCTAAACCTGCTTGCGCGGCATAAATTAATGCCTTTTCCATATCATCCATTTGCTTATTATTTATGGCACTCCTGCTGGCCGTTTGTATGGACAGCAAGAGCATACCGATCATTATTATCCTGTTCATCTTTATCTATTAACAATTAAAGGCAAATTTCATTGATTTATAGATTAATTTCTTATACTGAAACTATTGATTATTGTTTAATTCGTAACATCTGGCATTAAGGGCTATGATGTATGCAAGCTGGCAGACCGAAATACAGACGGTGAAACACCCGTGTGTTTTTTAAAAAAATGAGAAAAATAAGCTAGCTCATTATAGCCAAGAAAGAAAGCAATCTCCTGTATATCCATGGTGGTAATAGCAAGCATCCGCTTTGCTTCTAGCAGCCTCCTCTCCCTGATTAATGTTCCTGCTTTCTGGCCTAATACTTTTTTACTGATGGTATTGAGATAGCTTGGTGTAACCAATAACTTATCTGCATAGAACTGTACATTACCTGCTATATGATAAGACGTTTCCAATAGCGTTTTAAATTTCTCAATTAAACGGTGTGGGGCGGGTAGTATATCGCTGTGACTCCATTGATTATAGTGCCACCTCGATAATAAGCTCAATATAATGGTTAATCGGTGATTTAATATACGGGTACTATATACTTCCTTTTTTTTAATCTCTTGCTGTATCTGGCTAATCTCGTTAGAAATTAATTTGTACTGATCTTCCAATATATCTATAAAAGGATTATTCCCTGGCTTGAACATTGGCCATTCACTCATCAATACATAATTAGTAATAAAACTTGCTTTAAAGAATAGTTGGAAACCAGTCGTTTGTTCACTCATATTCCAAAAGTGCGTTTGCCCTGGCGCGACAAAAAATATTCTCCGATCATGCACTGTATAATCTTTCGCATCTATATTATGTATACCATTTCCGGATGCTATACATAAAACCAGATAAAAATCGTGTTTATGTGGATTGGACAATTTATTCTTTCCCTCCTCTTGTTGTTCAAGTATTACTAAATCTGAGAAATCAGGCTCGATAATATCTTCTATTTTCAACAACGGTATTGATTTAGTTGTCTTTTTCATAACACTACGGAATTATTAAACAATACAAATTTATAAAGATCTGGTCTATTATGCCTCCATAATTTTGTTGAAAATAAAACTAGATTTGTTTTTTTTATAACAGTTTATTGAAGAAAATTTTTAATGCATTCATTTGTGTTATGAAAAGAGCACTTCCACTTTTAATGTTCACAATGTTTAGCCTTTATGCCTTAGCGCAGCAAGCTCCTTCCATTGATCTTATCATCAGTAACTGCAAAGTCATTAACATGGCTGACGGATCGATAACGCAAGGGCAAAGCGTCGCTATAAAGAATGGAAAAATTATTGACGTTCATTCTGACAAGTATATCAAAAACAAATATCAAGCTGCTCAATATATACAGGCCGAGGGCAGATATGTGATGCCTGGATTATGGGATATGCATATGCATTTCGGAGGAGGAGATAGTACCCTTCATGAAAACAAAAATTTTCTTGCTCTATACCTCGCGCATGGCGTAACCAGTATTCGGGATATGGCGGCTGATATAAGCAAAAGTGTAGTAAAATGGAGAGATGAAATAAATAATGATCAGCTGACTGGGCCGCGTATTTTTACCTCTGGACCCAAATTAGAAGGGTACAAACCTATATGGAAAGGTGTGTTACAGGTGGGCACACCCGAAGAGGTTGAAAGTGCTTTAGATTCGCTGCAAAAATTAAATGTCGATTTTGTAAAAATTACAGAAAACACCTTAAAACCTGATATTTACTTATATGCATTAAAAGCTGTTAAAGCACGCGGGCTGAGGAGTTCAGCGCATATTCCGTCTTCTTTAACATTAAACGAAGTAATAGATGCAGGATTAAATTCGGTAGAGCATCTCGGTTACGCATACAACGCTGGGATTCCCAAAGCAGCCACTGCTTCGAAAGCATCACAATTTAATGCAGAATATGCGAAACAGCAATACAGATATATGGCTAACCATCATGTGTTCATTACGCCGACTTTATTAGGAAGCTATATTATTTCACATCTTGATGAAGACTCCCATACGAATGATGCCTATTTAAAATATATTGGTCGCGGAATAAAAAACACGTATTCATGGCGTGTAGATCGAGCTAAAAACATAAGCGCAGAAGCGAGTAAACAACGCCACGAAAACTACGATAATGTTAGCAAAATACTTCCTCTACTTCAAAGTGAGGGCGTAAAAATAATGGCGGGTACAGATGCAGGTTATTTAAACTCCTTTGTTTATCCAGGTATCGGCATACACCAAGAATTAGCGCTCATGGTGAAGGCCGGATTAAGTCCGCTGCAGGCTTTGCAAGCATCAGTAGTAAACTCACCTGCATTTCTTGGTTTAACAGAATATGGATCGGTTGCGAAAGACAAACGTGCCGATTTAATACTTTTAGATCAAAATCCCATTGAAAATATTGAAGCAACGCAAAAGATACATTCGGTGATTGTTAAGGGAGTGGTGTTTGACCGTCGTCAACTAGATAAATTCTTAAAGGACGTAGCAGATCAAAATGTTAGCGGTCTATAACCGCTAACGCTTCTTCTAAATTATGAATTGAACTGGTACAAATTCCAAATACCTCTTCCAATGTTTTGATAATCTTCTCTTTATTAGGCAATTCAAAGGATTCCTTTCTACCACTGTTATAACGAATATTTAGTATATTGTTGTTTAGCGAATAGCGTCCGTCGTCGTCTACTTTTGTTGCAATCAACTGCTTGGTAAAGTGAGAATCTGGATGAGTGGATACATACCAATTAGCAACTTTATAGTCGATGGGTGCAATAATCTCTGTATAGAAATGGTAAATCGGCCGCCATTCATTTTGTTGCAATACCTGTAAAATATAATATTTTTCCTTCTGTATAATTCGAAATATGCCGTGCTGAGTCTCCTGCACAATATCTGGAGAGAATAGCAGGGGTGCTGTTAAAGTCATCGCACCAAAGCCAACATCCGCAATGTACTGTTGACCGTCTAGCAATATTAACAACAGCATATGGGTACGGGCCGGAACGGTGGTTAAATCATTATTCCAAACCACCCTACCCCATAGCCCATTCACGTCAAACCCTATTGCTGTTAGTACTTCCTTCAACAACGTGTTTTGCTCAAAACAATATCCTCCTCGTTCGTCTTCAACCAACTTTTCGAAAACATCTTCTATATTTAAGCTTACGTGCCTACCTGTAAGCGGATTTAAATTTTCAAAAGGAATATATTTTGGATGTAACCGGTGTATTTCCATCAATGTTTCTAATGTAGCCTGAACCGGTCCCTTATAATGTATCCGGTCAAAATATGCTCTTAAATTTATCATAATATTTAATGTCTGCTTAATTCCACCCGCCACCTAAAGCATGGTATAAGGTTATGACTGACTGCCATTTAAGCCATTGATCATTTATATGATCTAATTGCGCAGCCAGAAGATTCTGCTCTGCCAATAGCACATCTGTGTAATTGGTGTAGGAGCTATAATTTAACAGTTTTTTATTATAATCTACTGCTTTCTGTAACGCTTTTAATTGCTTCGTTCGTATTTCTTGCTGTGTTAAAGCTGTCTGATAAGCATACAAAGCATCTGAAACTTCTTTACCAGCTTGTAGAACAGACTTTTTAAATTGAAAGTATGCTTCTGTTTTTTTTATTTTCGAAATCGATAGCTTTGTTTTATTAACACTTCTATTAAAGATTGGTTGTGTTAATCCTCCCATAATATTGGCAAAAAAACCCGACGGCGTAAACCATTGCTGTAAATCATAACTTGTATATCCGGCTGAAGCTGTAATATTAAATGCTGGGTAAAAATTTGCCCGAGCTGCGTTTTCATCTTCAAGTGTCATACGAAGCGCATATTCAGCTATTTGTAAATCCGGCCTATTTTGCAAAAGTTGAGAAGGAATTCCAATCCGCAAATCAGTATTTAAAGACTGGTGGGCCAATGTTTGTCTTTTTATAGGTGATGATGGCATAGCTAACAACAAACTCAACGCATTTTCAGCTTCCCTAATTTCTCGTTTAATTGCTGGAACAGCAATTTCCGCGGCATAGTAGTTTGCCTCACTTTGTACAACATCGGCTCCATTAACAACATTTGCTTCTTTCAAGGAATTCATCGTCTTCATGTCTTTCTTTCGATTGCTGACCGTGTTATTTAATATTATCAACTGTTCGTCGAGTGTTAATAGTTTATAATAAGTCTGTGCTATCTCTGCAATTAACTGTGTCTGTACCGCACGTTTAGCCGATTCCGTTTGTAGCAAGGCGGCCAACGATTTTCGCTTTGCGCTTTTTAGTTTTCCCCAAATATCCGCTTCCCAGCTTGCATTTAAACCTACATTATACTGTGTAGCATTGTTTATTATTCCGTACCCTTGAGGAAACGCAAGCCTTGACTGTGTCATGCTAGCTAATCCGCTAATTTCTGGCAAAAAGGCTGCTTTACTTTGGAACAACAAAGCACGGGCCTCCTCGATATGTTGTACGGCTATTTGAATGTCTAAGTTATTTTGAAGTCCTATTTCAATAAAATTTTGAAGCACAGTATCAGCAAACATGCTTTTCCATTGAACTTGCGCCATTGTAGTAGTATCTCCTTCATACATTGTACTTCGATATAGATGATCAACATTTATTACCGGACGTTCATATTGTTTTCTTACGCTGCAACTAGTCAAAATGAATAGTATATTGAATAGCCATATATATTTATGTTTAGCCATAATTTTAATTATTAAGATTTGATTTGCCACTAATTTTTTCATGTAGGGCTTGAAAAATGACAAATAGCGTAGGGATCACGAATATTCCAAAAATTGTTCCTATCAGCATGCCTCCAACCGCAGCCGTTCCTATAGAGCGATTGCTTAATGCACCAGCACCTGTAGCCACCATCAAAGGCAATAAACCAAAAATAAATGCGAAGGAAGTCATGAGAATAGGTCTTAACCTTAGGGTAGCTGCTGTAACAGCGGCCGCTACCAAACTCTTACCCGTATTCCTATACATTAAAGCAAACTCTACTATCAGAATGGCATTCTTAGCCAGCAGTCCAAGAAGCATGATTAAACTAATCTGCAAGAAAATATTATTGTCTAAACCAAATAAGCGGGCAAAAAGGAATGCTCCGGCTAAGCCTATCGGTAATGACAAAAGGATTGATAACGGTAAAATATAACTTTTATATTGCGCGCTCAATAAGAAATATATAAATATTAAACTCAAAAAGAATATTAATACCGTCTGCCCGCCACTATTTAATTCTTCTCGACTCAGGGCGGAAAACTCATAACTATATCCTTGTGGTAAAGCGGTTTGCGCTACTTCTTGAATAGCCTTGATGGCGTCACCCGAACTAAAACCAGGCTTTGGGGAACCGGTTACGGTTGCTGCTGTATAGAGATTAAAACGGTTGACAAACTCAGGTCCGTAGGTCTTCTTTATACTAATAAATTCCGAAACTGGTGTCATTTCATTATTAGCTGTACGGACAAATATTTTGTCGATCGATTCTTTATTCACCCTTTGATCTATTTCCGCTTGAATCATCACTTTATATTGCTTACCGAAACGATTAAAATCTGAAGCATATATCCCTCCAAGGTATCCCTGTAAGGCAGCCAAGACGAGTGCTGGCGACAATCCTGCTTCCGTAACCTTGGCTACATTAACGTTCACTTCATATTGTGGAAAACCAATATTGAATGGAGTGGCTGCGTATTGGATTTCCGGCCGCTGGTTTAAGCCACCCATAAATTGCCCAATAACCTGGTCAAACTGCCGATAGTTTCCGCCAGTTTTATCTTGAAGCTGAAATTCGAAACCGTCATTATTGCCAAAACCTTGTAAAGTTGGTGCGGCAAAAAATATTATCTGCGCATCTTTAATACTTGCTGTCTGCATAAACAATCGTTCAACTACGCGCTCAATATGATGTGCTTTTCCCTGTCTATCATCCCAATGTTTCAGTCTAATAAAAATGGCGGCATAGGAACTTCCTGTACCACTTATTAAATCCATTCCAGCTAGTCTGGAGGACAACTCTACCTCAGGCATCGCTCGAGCAATGCTATCAACCTTGTCTGCAATTTTTTCTGCATGCTGTAAAGTGGTAGCTGGAGGTAGAATGATATTACCATAAATTGAACCACTATCTTCATTGGGCACAAAACCCGTGGGTGTTGTTTTTATTAACAGTGTAAGTACCAAAGAGGAAAACACTACAACGGCGATAATCAACCATTTTCGTTCCACAAGAAAGGTTATTGCAGTTTTATAACGTTTTACCATTGCGTTAAAAACAGTATTAAAGCCCCTATAAAATCGCTGTAAAAATGAATCCTTTTTTTGCAGATGGTTTTCGGCGGGCATTTGCAGAAAAAGTGCACATAAAGCCGGACTTAAGGTCAAGGCATTAACAGCAGAAATGATAATAGCTATCGCTAATGTGAGGCCAAATTGTTTATAAAAAACCCCTACTGAACCGGTAACGAACGTGACAGGAATAAACACTGCCGCCATAATAAGTGTAATGGAGATAATGGCTGTGCTAATCTCACTCATTGCTTTTACAGTGGCTTCCTTAGCAGATGATGCTCCATCATCTAACTTCGCGTGCACCGCTTCTACCACTACGATGGCATCATCAACTACAATTCCTATAGCCAACACTAACGCAAATAAAGTTAGCAGATTGATTGTAAAACCAAAAAGCTTCAAAAAAAAGAACGTTCCAATAATGGCTACCGGTACCGCAATAGCCGGTATTAAAGTAGACCTGAAGTCTTGAAGAAATATGAATACTACTAAGAAAACAAGTATAAATGCCTCAATAAGTGTATGAATCAATTTGGTAATAGATGCGTCTAAAAATTCGTTCGCATTGGAGTAAATACCAAAACGCATACCCGGTGGGAAATCTTTAGATGCCTCTTTTAATACTTCTTCACATTGCTTAATGATGTCATGTGCATTGGAGCCCGCTGTCTGGCTTATAGACACATAAGTAGCATGTTTACCTTGCGCAGTCATACTACTCGCATAAGAAAGTGCCCCAAGCTCGATGGTAGCTATATCTTTAAGTCTTAAAAAATGTCCATTTTTATCGCCTTTTAAAACGATATTCCCAAATTGCTCGGGTGTTTCCAACCGGCCCGTGTATTTCAACACATATTGATAGGTCTGTTCACTGTTTTCTCCAATTTTACCTGGAGCGGCCTCCAAATTCTGTTCATTAAGCGATCGGATTACATCAGATGGCATCAATCCATATATAGCCATTACGTCAGGTTTTAACCATATACGCATGCTATAATCCTGTCCGCCATAAACAGTAGCGTCACCTATTCCATCTATTCGTTTAAGTTGAGGCATTACATTAATTCTTAAATAGTTATCTAAAAATTTCTGATCGTATCTTCCGTCGTCGCTATAGAGTAAAAAGCTGAAAATTTCACTACTTAATCGTTTAGTGGTTGTGATACCCGTCTTGATCACTTCAGCCGGCAATAAACTCGTTGCTTTAGCCACCCTATTTTGCACATTTACAGCCGCCATGTCTGGATCAGTACCTTGCTTAAAATTAATTGTGATAACAGCGCTTCCATCGTTGCTGGCTTTGGAGGTCATATAAGTCATATGTTCAACGCCATTAATTTCTTCTTCCAACGGAATGATAACACTTTTCATTACCACATCGGCGTTGGCTCCTTGATAAGTTGCAGCAACCTGAACAGTGGGAGGAGCTATTTCGGGATATTGAGAAATGGGTAACGTTATTAAACCTAAAATCCCCAACACAACAATAATAATGGAAATCACTGTGGATAAAACAGGATTATCTATAAATTTCTTTAACATAAAAATCAATTATAATGACAACTATTTTTTTAGTAATGGTTTTATTTTTTCCCCATCTTGTAGCCCCATAATCCCTTCCAAAACTAACTGGTCAGCAGCTTGTAGCCCTCTCTTAACTACATACTGATCTTTTAATGGAAGTTCCATGATTTGTATTTCTCTACTTTTTACGACTCCTTGACTATCAACCGTATACACAAACAATTTGCCTTGAATATCTTGCGCTGCCTTGGCAGGAATGACTAGCGCATCCTTAATTTCAGCGGGAATTTTTAGCACAGCACTTGCTCCGCTCTTTATTAAAAATGCGGGGTTGGGAAATGTTGCTCTTAAATTAATCGATCCAGTTTCCGTATTAATTAACCCTCCTATTGTTTCTATTTTTCCACTTTGTGGATATTCGCTTCCATTAGCTAATATCAATCTCACTTTAGGTAACTTTTCGAGCTTCTTTTCTAGATTTTCTCCTTCAGGAGAACCCATAAAATCCAAAAACTGGCGTTCGTTAAAAGAAAAATAGGCGTGTATCTTTCCAATATTAGAAACAGTTGTTAGCGGCTGTGGAGAAGTATTACTTACTAAACTCCCTATTTTATAGGGTAAATTTCCTACAACTCCGGATACCGGGCTATTGATAATTGTATAACCTACATTGGTTTTGGCATTTATTAAGTTTGCTTTAGCCTGTTGCAATGCAGCCTCTTTTGTCGCCAATAAATTCGCTGCTTGTTCTAACTCATATTTGCTTATAATATCTTCATCCACTAAGGGTTTCGTTTTGTTATATTGCATACGAGCTGTATTTACCTCAGCTGCTGTACTCGCTATAGCGGCGCTTGCTGTACGCACTTCCTGCTCATATTGCGGCGCGTGAATTTTAAATAAGGCCTGTCCCCTTTTAACTTGCTCACCCTCATCAACATAAATCTTTTCTACAAAACCATCCACTTTGGGTCTAATCTCTATATTTTGCTCTCCTTTTAAGGTTGCAGGATACTCTTGATACACTTTTATAGATTGTAAATGCAAGGCACTAACAGGGTATTGTTCTAAATTATCCGACTGTTCCTCTTTTCCTGAGCTTTGTTTGCAACTAGGTAAGCTAAGAGCAACTATTACCATTAACCAATAATCTATATATCTTTTCATCTGTAAATAATTTTTTATCCATCGGTCAGATGGAGCTTACCATGTTGAAAATTTACATTTCCTTGTGTGATAAAAATGAAATTTTAAACATGGACGGTTCATTTGATATTATTTTAATTTCTTTTTCTTTACTATATGGCAAAAGATATCCCCTTTCAAAAAAATTCCTTTTTTGAATCGCAATAGCTTTGCTATTTCGTTTATAAAATATAAGGTTGACCTACTAAGAAGTGAGGTGCACTAGCTAATTTCTTCTTCAATCATGGTGTTAGATCTTTTTTCTTCTGTCAGAACACTGATAAATATTTTCGTCTCAACTTTCACCATTTATTATTTATTAACACGAAGGTATAGCATATTCTGACCAGCGCTGGCACCCAGATTGTACAAAACCGATAGTCCAGGATTTATTAATGTTGTTTCATAGGCAATTATTTTAATTTATGGGTCAAAGTTAGTACATTTGCTTATTAAACCAAGTAATTACTTTGTTTATTATGAGTCATAATTTAGAAGATTACGATAGCGCCTTATGGCTGCTCAAGAAAAAAGGGCCTCAAATATTGGCTAATGTGGCTTCTGAGCTACAAATCACTACTGAAGGAGCGCGGTTTAAACTACAAAAACTAGCTACTGAAGGTCTTGTTACATCCACTACTAAGGCCAAAGGACGTGGCCGTCCTCAACAGATCTGGACATTAACAACAGCTGGGCATGCTCGTTTTCCAGATACACATGCTGATCTTACTGTCAAGTTAATTCAGCTTATTCGCACAAGCTTAGGAGAACAGGCATTACAAACTGTTATTGATGAAAACGAAAAAAGCGGTACTTTAAAATATATGGATCTTCTAGACGGTTACAGCGATTTAGAGAACAAAGTGAATAAATTAGCAAAAATTCGTAATAAAGAAGGGTACATGGCCGAATATCAAAAACTTGAAAATGGCTATCTATTAATTGAAAATCACTGCCCTATTTGCGCTGCGGCACAAACTTGTCAAGGTTTCTGTCAATCTGAACTCAATACTTTTCAGAAGGTGTTGGGAGAAGGCGTAAACATAGAACGTGTTGATCATATACTCGCTGGAGCTAGAAGGTGTGCCTATAAAATATTTGTTAATTAAGAAAATAGTTGAATAGGTAAATCGTGAAATTTAAAGCTAGTTTTAGGGTGTGATCATTAATTTCGGCCACTCCAATAACTAATAACCAACAACAAATAACCAAAATCATGGCCTCATAAAGCCCAATCCAAATGCTGTACCAGCACCTAACACAGCTCCAACAGCAACATCAGAGGGGTTATGCACACCCAAATACATTCTTGAATACCCTACGGAACCGGCCCAAATGAAAGAAGGAGCTATTACATACCATTTCGGATAAGCATGCGATAAAGCTGTTGCCGTACTAAATGATGCGGATGTGTGCCCTGACGGAAAAGAATAACTAGTTGGTTCATATACTGCTTTAAATCCGATGTGGGCAATGAAAGGTCTTGGGCGCTTAAATATTTTTTTGAGCGCAAAATTCAGTAAGGCTGTAGTGGCAGTACTACTTGCGACATAAGCAGCGTTCTGACGCATTCCTTTATTACCATCTATAGCTCCAGCTACAAAAAGTCCAATTGGAATGGCAGCATTGACATAATTATTAGCATCAGAGATAACCCGCATAACCTTGGTTTGTTGCATGGTACGTTTTGCAGCTAAACTTTCTAAAATCCTTAAATCTATTTTGTCTATCGCAGATTGTGCATCTACAGTGTTATAAGTGAAAAGAATAAGGATAAAGGCCCAGACTTTCATCAAGTAAAGATTTAAATCTCAAACATAGCCAAAAATCGGGAAAAGATCATATCGTATAAATAAAAAAAGGTCTTCAATCGGTGAAATTGAAGACCTTTAGCTAAGCAATTATAAAGCTAAATTATGACCTAACGATCATTTATAAAAATGCTGAGACAAAATAATTTATAATTATCGATCACCTTAAAATCTATTCTACGCTAAATTCACCATCGGCAGTAAGTTTTACTTGCTCCCCTAACATCTCTGCCGGAAACTTAGTACCAATTGCAAAATCGGATCGGTTCAAACTGCCTGACACATTAAAACCAGCAACCTGCTTTTTACTCTTTGGATTCGTGATCGTCCCTCTATGCCACAATTCTAATTGAATGGGTTTAGTAACACCATGCAAGGTCAGGTCACCGGAAAGTTTATATCTCCCCTCACTAATTTTCTCAAGGCCAGTGCTTTTAAAAGACAATGTTGAAAATTGTTCTACATCGAAAAAATCTGCACTTCTTAAATGTTTATCACGCTGTTCAATACCTGTATTGACAGAAACCGCTTTTGCAGTAAAATTAAATACAGCATCGCTAAAATCATCTTTTGTGGTGGTTAGGCTCGCTTCAAAATCTGTAAATGCGCCTGAAACAGTGGAGATCCCCATGTGGGTAACATCAAATTTAATTTGCGTATGTGCTTTGTCGGCTTTCCAGATCGTTTGGGCCAGGCCTGGTAAGGATATTGCTGCTAATAGCAGGAGAACTAATAACTTTTTCATAATTTGTTGTTTACTGATGAATGACAAGGATTATTTATATTCAATAATATTACTCAAAAGAAATCATGAATCGTTAAATAAGACAAATAATGTTTTCATTTTGTTTAAAACTTCTTGTAAACAATATCCAGAATAAAAGCAACGAGAGTAGACATAAACAAAAAAGATCTTCAACCGGGGAGATTGAAGACCTTTAACTAACCAATTATAAACCTAAATTATGATGACACAAAGATAGTGTACAAAAAACACTAAGACAAATGGTATTTGTAATTTATTTGTCATTTACTAAAAATTAAACACATAGGTTCTTGCCTTGTTATATTCGTTTAACATTATTACTAATCATTGTTAACCTTTTCATAAAGTTGAATTAACAATCTAAAAACACGATAATGCTATCATTGCACCCAATATAATAGACGGTTATCTTTTAATACATTGTTTTAACATTTCACACCCATTATTTGCATGAAAAAATCTAACTTTTTATTTTTCACCTCCCTTTTTTTTTCCTCACTTAGTTACGGACAGGAGTTCGTTAAAGGTTATGTATACGATGATGCTAATGGGAATGGGAAAATGGATAAAAAAGAAATTGGTTTAGCACAAGTGTCTGTCAGTAACGGAATTGAGGTTGCTCAAACGAGCGACAAAGGTTATTATGAATTACCTGCGAGAGAAGATCAAGTAATATTCGTGATCAAACCCACCGGGTATCAATCACCGCTTAACGAAAACAATTTACCCCAAAACTATTACCTTCATAAACCAAACGGTTCGCCTGCCGACTTCAAATATAAGGGTGTATCCCCTACTGGGCCGCTACCTAAACTTCTAAACTTTGCTTTAATCAAGCAAGAGGAAAATGATAACTTTAAAGCACTTATTTTTGGCGATCCACAACCTTATGATGAAAAGGAAATCGAGTACTTCTCTAAAGGCATAGTATCAGAAGTTGTAGGAATTAAAGGAGTTGCTTTCGGTTTAAGCTTGGGAGATTTAGTAGGAAATGATCTTAGCTTACACAGTCCTTATATAAAAGCGGTAAAAGAAGTTGGTTTGCCGTGGTACAACTTAATGGGAAACCATGATATGAATTTTGACGCCACCGCCGACTCGTTATCCGACGAAACGTTCGAAGCTAATTTCGGGCCAGTCAATTATGCATTTAATGTAGGAAAAGCACATTTTATTGTGCTGGATGACATTCTTTATCCTGATCCACGTGATAACAAAAGTTATTGGGGAGGCTTTCGCGAAGATCAGTTACAGTTCATTGAAAACGATTTAAAATATATTGACAAAAATCATTTGATCGTGTTGGCTTTTCATATTCCTTTAATGCATCACGAGGAAGACGCCTTTAGAAATAACGATCGCCAGCGCTTGTTCGACTTGCTGAAAGACTTCCCTCATACCTTATCTCTATCAGCCCATACGCATCTACAACGACAAAACTTCTACACCAAAGAAGACGGTTGGCAACAAGAAAAGCCACACCATGAATACAATGCAGGTACTACTTCGGGTGATTGGTACTCGGGTGAATTGAACGAGCAAGGCGTTCCTATCTCGACTATGCGCGATGGTACACCGAAAGGCTATGCTTTTATTACTTTTAAAGGTAATGAATATAGTATTGATTATAAAGTTGCCGGAAAGCCTGCAGATTACCAGATCGAACTTTTCGCACCAAAAATCCTGCCCCGTAACAAAAGAACGTCTGCGGGTATTTACGCCAACTTTTTTATGGGAGCCAAAGGTGATGATGTTCTGTATCGTGTAGACAACGGTCCTTGGAAAAAAATGGAATATGTAGAAGGGGCCGATCCAAACTTCTTGGATATTTTACATAAATACGACCATAGTAAAATACTTTTATCTGGTAGGCGTCCGTCCAATCCCGAAGACTGCACGCATCTCTGGCGGGGAGTAATACCCACAAAATTGACTGTTGGTGCGCATCAGATAGAAGTGAAAGCAACTGATCGCTATGGAAAAATCTCAACGGAAATAATAAATTATGAGATAGCAGAACAGGCAAATTAAAATTAATTGAATATACAAAAAAGTAGAAAATACACTAAAAGTAACTGTAATTCATTATAGTTTTTTTGAATAGTAAGCAAGTTATTTTCAATTATTTATTACTTATCGATTTGAAGAAATAGGGAGAGTCATTCCATTTTATTTTCTTATATGGAAATGCCGTTTTGAGATTTTCTGGAAGATTATTCCATATAACTTGGCTCATTTTCTCTAATAAAAGTTTGCGCGAAAAGGAATCATTTACGACAAGGCTGATTTCCCGAACGGGTTGTGGGTCCATAAACTTTTTAAAAAGCGGATTGGGTAATTCATGAAGAATAGATAGTTCTGGGATGATGGCAAAGCCCAAATTTGCTCTTACTAGGTTTTTTAACGTTTCTATTGTACGGATGTCATAGGAATAATTAGAAGACTCATTGGTATAATCTATATCACAAATAGCCAACATCTGCGCATTATAGCAATACTCATCATGCAATAATAACAACGAATTTGCACCTATATCTGTCATTTTATACAATGGTTCATTCGCTGCTGGATGATCTGCATGCAGAAACGCAATAAAAGGTTCGTTAAAGACGTGAAATTCCCTTAAGTTTTTCTTACCTGTTGGTGTTGCCATCAGTGCAATATCGATTATTCCAGCTTCTAAATCATTCATTAACGATAAGGTAGAACCTTCCTTAATAGTAAGATGTAGTTGAGGAGCTATTTCCCGCATCTTCTGAATAAAATCGGGTACTATATACGGAGAGAGGGTGATGATGACTCCCAAATTTATATTACCCGCCAGTGTATTTTTTTCACTAATAATAAGGTTTTGCATTTCATCAACCTCCCTCATTATCTTTTTTGCTTTGTTGATAATCTGTTCTCCGAGTATAGTAGGTTTTAACGGCACTTTATTTCTGTCAAAAATTTTCACGCCGATTTCCTCTTCTAAATTTTTTAATTGAATGGTTAAGCCTGGCTGCGATACCATACACTCCTCTGCTGCTTTAGAAAAATGTCGCTCCTTATCTAAGGCAATTATATATTTAAGCTGTTGCAAAGTCATATTATAAATAAATTTTATAAAGATAAAAAATTATCAATTTGAATTATAAACAAATGCACCCTACTTTTGGTTCCATAAATAACAAGAAGCATTAAAAAGTAAATTTATGGAAACTTCAAACATCTTTGGCCAAATCGACCCTTCCCTTGCCGGAAGCTATAGCGTAGAAAAAGAAACACATGAATTCTTAAAAGCTGTCCATGGAAATACCGGGCCTCAACTTTATGAATTGTCTATTCAAGATGCTCGCCAAGTACTCATCGATGCCCAATCAACAACTGTCGAAAAATTGCCTGTCGACACGGAAGAAAAAAACATAGAAATAGACGGAAAATCCATTTCCTTACGCATTGTCAAGCCTAGTGAAACGAAAGGAAATCTACCCGTATTGATTTATTTCCATGGAGGCGGTTGGGTACTAGGTGATGCTTTTACACATGACCGATTGGTGCGAGAACTAGCTGTTGGGGCAAATATAGCAGTCGCCTTTGTTAATTATTCTCCCTCTCCTGAGGCCAAGTATCCGACGGCAAACGAAGAGGCTTACGCCGCTACTAAATGGATAAAGGATCATGGAGCATCTTTTGGACTTGACACCCAAAAAATTGCTGTAGGTGGGGATAGTGTGGGGGGTAATATGGCCATTGCGGTAACACTGATGGCGAAAGAACGTAAAGGTCCAAAAATAGACTTTCAACTACTATTTTATCCTGTAACAGATGCAGCATTCAACACAGCCTCCTACCAACAGTTTGCTAATGGACATTTTTTAACGCTGAACGCGATGATCTGGTTTTGGGACAATTATGCACCCGACAGAAGGGTACGTGATCATATTACGGCCTCTCCTCTCCGCGCCAGCTTTGAAGAATTGAAGGAACTCCCGGAAGCATTGATTATCACGGCAGAGAATGATGTGCTACGAGATGAGGGAGAAGCCTATGCAAAAAAACTCAACGCCGCTGGAGTAAAAGTCACTAGCACCCGTTACCTAGGAACCATACACGATTTTGTCATGCTGAATCCAATAACGAATACACCCGCGCCAAGGGCAGCAATCAAACAGGCCATCAATGCATTAACAGAAAAACTACATTAACATAATACAAGCGAAGGCAATAATTCATTAAATTAGTAACATTATAAAATAAAAATCATGAAATTTACAAGAAAAGCAAATGCCAATTGGAAAGGTACCGGAATGGAAGGTAAAGGTACCATTAGCACACAAAGTAATACACTCGATAACGCTCAACTTTCTTTTAAAACCCGTTTTGAACAAGGTGTAGGTACGAACCCTGAAGAGTTGGTGGCCGCCGCACATTCCGGATGTTTTACTATGCAGCTTAGCTTCTTGCTTAGCGAAAAAGGGTATACACCCGGTAATTTAGATACGGAAGCGCAAGTTACTTTTGAAGATGGTTCTATTACCAATATCGCTTTGATCTTAAAAGGAGAAGTAGAAGGAATTACCGAAGCAGAATTTAAAGAAATCGCCCAAAAGGCTAAAGAAATCTGTCCAATTTCTAAGTTACTGAACACCAATATTACGCTTGATGCGTCCTTGGTATAAATGAATCTAAAGCACAGCGTTCCCCTATTATCGCTGTGCTTTACATCTATCCACAATTTGAAATATCGAATTCCCTCTCTTAATTAAGAGCGTCAATGCTCAATTAATTGTTGTTCTAGTTGTTCCAAGGTTTGTCCTTTTGTTTCTTTCACCTTGCGCTTTACAAAAAGAAAACCCAACAAACAGATACCCGCATAAAGATAAAATGGTCCGTATGTTCCTAACACTTCAGCTAGAACTGGAAAGGTAAACACCAAGATAAAATAAGCAATCCAAAGCGATACAATAGCTACCGAAGAGGCCAACCCACGTATCCTATTCGGAAAAATTTCCGATATCAACACCCAGGTTACTGGCGCCAATGATGTTGCATACATGGCAATAGCGATCAATACAAAAGCGGAAACCAAACTTGGCGCCGCCTGGCTTTGAAGTAAGTATGCCAATACTATATATACGATTGATAATCCGAGTGAACCGATGAGCATCAGTGGACGCCGACCCAAACGATCAACTTGCCACATGGCTATCAGCGTAAAAACTAAATTGACTAAACCAATAGCTACCGTTTCAAATAACTGTCGATCTAAATCAGCACCCACTGACTCAAATATGGTTGAGGTATAATTGAAGACAACGTTAATACCGCAAAGTTGCTGAAAAACAGCAAGCGTTATTCCGACAATCACTGCTGGACGAACTCCTTTTTCAAAAACTGCCTTAAAAGATTGTTTAGTAGTCCCTCGAAGCGATTGCTGTATATCGCGACAGGTATCTTCTACAAACACTTCGCTACCAATATTATTTAAGACCTTTTTTGCCTCTTCTGCTTTCCCTGCTTTAAGCAACCATCTTGGACTTTCAGGCAACCAGATTACACCTAAAAAAAACAACGTTGCGGGGAGCGCCCCTAACCCAAACATCCAACGCCAAGCATCCGGACCGTTATCAGCAAGGGTGTAATTCACTAAATTAGTGGTTAGAATACCTACAACAATAGTCAACTGGTTAATCGCAACATTACGTCCACGGATATTTGCTGGAGATACTTCTGCAATATATAATGGACTTAGCATGGAGGCCATCCCCACACCAATACCTGCTGCAAAACGCATGACAACAAACAGGGTGAGGCCAGATGAAAAGGCCATTCCCAATGACGAGACAGCAAAAATAAATGCGGCAAGCATCAAACCTGGCTTACGCCCATAGCGTTCTGAGAAACCTCCTGCTATTAAACAACCTACTATACAGCCTAGGGCCAATGAACCGGTAAGAAATCCCTCCCACCAAGCATTTAATTCAAATTCAGGACGAAGAAAAGGTAAAGCACCAGCTATTACGGCAAAGTCAAAGCCAAACAGATACCCTCCAAGAGCAGAAATAAAGGAAATTCCTAGTATATAAGCATTTTTAAACGTCACTGATTGTTGCGTAGCAGTCATATAGATACAGTAGCTATAGGTTTATCATTAGAAACAAAGATTCGAACTTTGCCTAAAAGAAAAAATGGAAAGTATTATGAAAACAATAGACTATATTACGATTCATCATTAAAATTTCACAGGAAAGCAACCACGATCAGTCTCTAATTTGTATTTGTAATATAATCCATCTTTTCCCTATTATTCTCTATTTAAGGTAAGCTCTTCGCTTTCTACATTTGCGGTATAACCTACTAATTATTAACCAATATAAACATTTATGAAATACTGCAATATTATAAAATGCCGATTTCCATGTTTAGCCGCCTTAAAATACAAGGTGTTTATTTTTTTATTTTGTTGTATATCCTTTCAATCGATTATGGCCCAGCAAAATCAGAAAAATATAAATGGAGTTGTTAGCGATCAAACAGGCAAACCGTTAAATGGTGTTTCCGTAGCCATTGTGGGAAAAGCCGGAAAAGGAACCTCCACTAACAAGGAGGGGGTTTATCAAATTCCTGTTGTTTTAGGCGATAGGCTACGTTTTACTTTCGTAGGGCATCAAACAAAAGAGATATTGATAGAAAAGTTCGATGCACTGAATGTCCAATTAAATGCAGATAACCAAGCCCTAGATGAAGTGGTAGTGGTTGGATATGGTACGCAAAAACGATCAAATATCACAGGTGCTATCGCGTCCTTATCTGCTGATGATATTGTTTCTGAAGGATTTAATAATATTGGGCAAGCCATTCAAGGTAAAGTTGCAGGTGTACAAATCGAGTCAGGCGGTGGCAACCCTGGTTCAGGTGTGCGCGTGCTTATTCGTGGAACCGGATCTTTAAATAACAATAATCCGCTCTACATCGTCGACGGGGTGCAAGTAGATAACATCAACAATATTGCTCCCAATGATATAGCCTCAATGGACATACTGAAAGATGCTTCCGCTGCCGCCATTTATGGCTCTAGGGCAGCAAACGGAGTGGTGCTGGTTACAACTAAAGGAGGAACTACAGGAAGCAACAATATTTCTCTTTTAGCAAACTATGGTCTACAAAATTTGGCCAAAAGACTCGATGTGCTAAACGCCGCGGAATGGGCGCAAGTAAGTAATGCAGCACATGATAATGCAGGTTTGGCCCGTCTGGATATTGCTAATAATTATGCTGAACTAGCGGACGTAGATTGGCAAGACGAGGTTTTTACGACTGCACCCATGCAAAACTACAATCTGAACGCGAATGGTGGAGGTGAAAATTTCCACTATAATATATCAGGGGATTATTTTGGCCAGGACGGGATTGTACGTAAAACTTATTATGAAAGATATAACCTACGGATTAAGACCGATTTCACCAAAGGTCGCCTTAAGGTTGGCGAAACGGTTATACTATCGAATGAAAAGTGGAGAAACATGGCTAATGGATGGGGCGGACAAGGAGGAGGGCCTGTTGGTGCTTCACTGAAGATGATTCCCGTATTTAATGTCTATGACCCCACAGCGGAAGGTGGATATGGTGGCGCCTACGGCCCTGTTATGAATGTGGCCAACCCGGTTGCCCAGCTCAATCTCGAAAAACCAGAAGTTTATGCAACGAATGCCGTCATTAACGCATATGCCCAGTTCAACATATTAGAGGGGTTAAACTATAAATATAATGCAGGTTATACACGCACTTATGGCCGAAACTTCACCTACCAATATCCTTACGAAGTAGGCACGCTGTTTATCAATCGCATGGCGAATCTGAGCGAAAGTAGAAACGAGAAATCTACTGTATTGCAAGAACATACCCTTACCTACGATAAGGACTTTAATAAGCACCAAATACAAGCGATGGCTGGGTACACCTATCAGAATACCAACTATAGATCATTAAGCGGAAGCAAAAGCGGAATGCCTCGTGGAATTGAGGTAATAGATGCAGGTACTACGAATACAGTTGCTGGATCAAATGCTTGGGAAAACACCTTGATATCTTATTTTGGAAGAGCTATTTATACCTATGATGATCGTTATACGTTAACGGCTATTTTACGTAGAGACGGTTCCTCAAGATTCGGCAATGCTTATAAATACGGGAATTTTCCATCTGTAGCTGCTGCATGGAATATTTCAAACGAGCCCTTCTTTAACCATTCAAACACCGTACTTACCACCTTAAAGCTACGTGCAGGGTATGGCGAATTGGGTAACCAAGAGATAGCAGATTACCAGTTTTTAGCCAATATTAACCCTAACATAAATTATGTAATAGGTGCCGATCAGCATTTGATGCCAGGAGCTACTCAATTAGCATTTGCTACCCCTGATATACGATGGGAAAATTCAGTCACCTATAATGCCGGATTAGACATTGGACTGTTTAACAACAACTTATCGATAATTGCCGATTACTTTGTTAAAGATAGTAAAGATATATTATTACAAGTACCTATCCCACTTTCGACAGGTGCAAGTGCTCAAAGTCCCTATCTGAATGCCGGAAGTATCCGCAACCGCGGTTTCGAGGCAGATATCGCTTATAACAAACAAGAAGGCGACTTTCATTATGGCGTCAATGCTACATTTTCTACCGTCAGCAATGAGGTACTCGAACTGGGAACCGGCTCCCAGCAGATCTTTGGAGGACGCCCTACTCATCATGGAGCGAATGCGACCGTCACACAAGCGGGATGGCCTGTTGGTGCCTTTTACTTAATAAAAACAGCGGGCATATTCCAATCGCAAGAAGAAGTGGAAGCTCATAATGTAAATGGGCAGCTCATACAGCCAAATGCAAAACCGGGTGATATCCGTTTTACCGACGCGAATGGCGACGGGAGAATAGATCAAAACGACCGACAATATGTTGGAAGTCCGGCACCTAAATTTAGTTTTGGGTTAGGAGGAAATGCGCAGTGGAAAAACATTGATATTAATCTTTTCTTTCAAGGTACTTACGGAAATAAAATCTACAATGGTTTGCGGCAGGACTTAGAAGGCATGAGCGCCGAATTCAACTATGCAAAATCTACCTTAAATGCCTGGACACCCGAAAATAGGAATACCGATATACCTCGAGCGGTCATCAACGATCCTAATTTAAATTCGCAAACATCCGATCGGTTTCTCGAAAATGGTTCATATTTAAGATTAAGAACCTTACAAATGGGATATACCTTCTCTGAAACGCTTTCAGAAAGGTTAAAAATCAGTAAGTGTAGAATTTATGTGAGTTTTGACAATCTCTTTACTATCACAAAATATAAAGGGTATAATCCCGACTTAGGACGAGCCGGATCGATTTTAGACAGAGGGGTGGATTATGGTCATATTGCTTACCCTTTGGCCAGAACATCCATGTTGGGTGTACAGATTTCATTTTAAAATTCTTAACATTATGATACGTGGAATTAAAAATAAAAACATATTAGCAACATTGCTGCTGTTTTTAGTTCTTTTTGTAGGCTGCACCAAGAAACTGGAGCTAGAAAATCCAAACTCCTTAACCAACGAAAATTTTTGGAAAACAGAGGGCGATGTATTAAGTGGACTTGCAGCCACTTATAAGGTCTTTAAGGATATAAACGGAGGCTTCTTCGGTGTTAGAGGTGTTGAGCTTACCAATGGAAGAGGAGACGACTTTTTTATACGCAATGATGTCCAAGCGCTTTATCAGCTTTCTACTTTTACAAATAATCCGACAACGCAAACACCCCGCGACATTTATGCTACCGGCTTTAAGGCAATATTTAGGGCAAATCAAGTGATTGAAAATACACCTAAAATAGAAATGGATGAAGCAAAAAAATCGACTTTAATAGCGGAAGCGAAATTCCTTCGTGCCTTAAGCTATTTCCATCTCGTAATAAACTTTGGTTCTCTTCCTGTTATCACCATCGTGCCTCAAAACCGAGAAGACTATTTTGTTAGTGCCTCTCCTGAAGAAGATATTTGGAATCTTATCGTAAGCGATCTATCCGAAGCCAAAGAAATATTACCGCTCGAATATCCCAGTGAATCTGTAGGTCGTGCTACCAAAGGTGCGGCGATCGGTATGTTGGGAAAGGCATATCTTTACATGGAACGGTGGACGGATGCGGAAAGGGAATTAGATATTGTTACTAAGGCCCCTTTTAGCTATGACCTACTAGCTGATTACGAACATAACTTTATGGCCGAATTCGATAACAATAAGGAATCGTTATTTGAAATACAGATGCAGAATGTGGGTGGTCCTAGCCCGTGGGCGGGAGAGAACGCAAATGAATCGCAAGGTACAACTGTTGCTCAGGAGTTTGCCCCAGCGGAGGTTGCAGGTTGGTTTGAAGCTTTCCCCACCAATAAAATATTTGAAGCATTTCAACAAGAAAAAACAATCGATAATGACTTTGACCCGAGAATGTATGCTTCGCTCGTTTGGAATTACCCGAATGCTATGTATTATAACAAACCATTCTCTACTTTTAAACCGCAATTCGGCTTTCATTCGATGATTAGAAAATACCAGAATTGGAGGCAGAACGATGAAGGTATATTTATTTCTGAAATTAATGAAAAGGTGCTCCGTTTTGCTGATATTCTATTAATGCGTGCGGAAGCGCTCATTAACTTAAATAGATCTGCGGAGGCTTATCCACTGATAAATCGTGTAAGACAAAGAGCTAATTTAAAACCTCTTACGGATGGAATGACTGATGCAGCATTGAAAAATGAGCTGATACATCAACGGATGATTGAATTTTTTAGAGAAGGCTTGCGGTTTTATGATCTCAAAAGGTGGGGTTTAATTGAACAGGAAATAAAAAACAGTGATAAGGAGGGACGACAGTTTTTAACCTTGCCTAAGCACGCCTATTTTCCTATTCCGCAACATGAATTAAATACAAACCCGAATATGACTCAAAATCCAAACTGGTAGCATTTTAGGTGCCCTTAAATTTTATGATATGTTAAATAAAGCTAGCAAATTATTTCTTATTCCCTTACTTACACTTTTTATCGGTTGTAAAGGTACATTTAATCCAAAGCAGGAAATTGATTTACATGGAAAGTGGCGCTTCGCCATGGATGAGAAAGATGAAGGTATTGAAGGCAAATGGTATGAAAAAAAATTGGATGAGGAAGTCACACTACCAGGATCAATGACTACCAATGGTAAAGGCAAGGAAGTGGATATCAATACGCCTTGGACAGGAGGCATTAATGATTCAGCTTGGTTTACCGAGGCGGAATATGCTCCCTATAGAAAAGCAGGAAATGTTAAAGTTCCTTACTGGCTTCAACCTACAAAATATTATAAAGGAGCAGCATGGTACCAAAAGGATGTCGACATACCAGAAAAAGGATATGAAAATGGAGCTGAATTGTTTATTGAACGAAGCCACTGGGAAAGCACTGTTTGGATAGATAGTAAAAAGGTAGGCATGAAGAATAGTTTAGCAACAGCCCATCGTTATGACCTGACAGGCTTATTAACGCCAGGAAAACATACAATAACGATACGTATTGATAACCGTGTAAAAGATATCGATGTTGGTCCTAACTCCCACAGTATATCCGATCATACCCAAAGTAATTGGAATGGAATGATTGGTAAATTATATGTTGAGCCTTTAGAAAAGATACAAATAACTGACTTACAACTATTTCCAGATGTTCAGAAAAAAGAAGTGCTTGCCAAATTTAAAATAACGAACAAAGGAGCTGCGCGGCAGGCTCGTATCCACCTACAAGCTGCATTAAAACAAAAAAATAATAAAAGCATAAACGATTTAACGCAAGAACTAACGATCGTGGAAGGCGATAATGCGTTAGAAATAGCCTATCCTATGGGAGAGCATCCGGCTATTTGGGATGAATTTAATCCAACGTTATATGAGATGAATGCCCAATTAAATGTAGGTGACTCCATTGCAGACCAGCAACTGAAAGTATTTGGCATGCGGAATTTCTCGACCAAAGGCAGGCAGATATTATTAAATGATAAGCCTGTGTTTTTTAGAGGAACCCTTGAAAGTGCCATTTTTCCAAAGACAGGCTTCCCTCCTACAGACATCACATCGTGGGCTGAAATTTTTTCTGTTTGCAAAGATTATGGGTTGAATCACATTCGTTTTCATTCTTGGTGTCCACCAGAGGCTGCATTTGATGCAGCGGATAGCTTGGGCATGTACCTTCAGATAGAATGTAGCTCTTGGGCCAATCAGGGTTCAGGTCTAGGAGACGGTAAGCCTATCGATCAGTTTATCTATGATGAAAGCGAGCGCATTGTTAAAGATTATGGCAATCATCCTTCCTTCTCATTGATGGCGTATGGCAATGAACCAGGAGGTAAAAATCACAAACAGTTCCTAACCGAGTTCGTAAAATATTGGAAAAAAAAGGACGGCAGAAGACTCTACACCTCGGCAGCAGGATGGCCAGCAATACCTGAAAATGATTATAATGACATCCCTGAACCGAGAATACAAGGATGGGGTGAAGGGCTCAATTCTATTATCAACAAAGAGATCCCGCGTAGCAATTATGACTGGTTTGACGATATTAAGCAATTTAACATCCCCACCATTAGCCATGAAATTGGACAGTGGTGCGTATATCCTGATTTCAAAGAGATAAAAGAATACACGGGGGTACTCAAGGCCAAAAATTTTGAAATCTTTAGAGATAAATTAAAGGCCAACGGAATGGCTGATTTAGCAGAGAAGTTTTTAATGGCATCCGGTAAATTACAAGCTTTGTGCTATAAAGCAGACATAGAAGCAGCTTTAAGAACACCAGGCTTTAGCGGCTTCCAGCTATTAGATTTGCATGATTTCCCTGGGCAGGGCACTGCTTTAGTGGGCGTATTAAATCCTTTTTGGAAAAGCAAGGGCTACATCGATGCAAAAGGCTATAGCGAATTTTGCAATAGCACTGTACCACTAGCGCGTTTTCCTAAGATGAACTTTTTAAATAACGAAGCATTTAACGTGCCGATTGAAATTGCTCATTATGGCAATGCACCCTTACAAAATGAAACACCTATTTGGACCATCACTGATAAAAGCGGAAAAGCCTATGCTACTGGAGAGCTAAAAAAGGGAAGTATCCCAATTGGACATAATTTCTCCCTCGGTAGCGTTAGTGCCGACTTACAACATATTAAACAGGCTTCTCAATTAACATTAAAGGTAAGTGTGGGAGATTTTACTAATTCTTGGCATTTTTTCGTATACCCAAGTCATTTACCCGCTCCCGGCCAAGAAGTATATGTAACGCAACAACTAGACGAGAAGGCTAGAAAGCTGTTAAATAACGGAGGGAATGTTTTATTAACCCTCAAAAAAGGGGCCCTAAAACCTGAAAAGGGAGGAGATATAGCCGTCGGGTTTTCTAGCATTTTCTGGAACACCGCATGGACAAAACAGCAACCGCCCGTAACCTTGGGTATCTTGTGTAATCCTCAACATCCTGCGTTAGCCAATTTCCCAACTGAATACCACAGTAATTGGCAATGGTGGGATGCAATGACACATTGTAATACTATCAAGTTGGATGCTGTTGATCCGTCAATCGACCCCATTGTAAGAGTAATAGATGATTGGGTAACTGCTCGACCACTATCTTTGTTATTTGAATGCAAAGTGGGTAAAGGCAATTTACTCGTGTCGGGAATTGATTTCCTGACAGATATTGAACACCGACCTGAATCAAGGCAACTTTTGTATAGTTTAACAAACTACATGAACAGTCAAAAATTTAATCCCAAGACAAAGGTCGACGAAAAAGTAATCAGTAATCTTAGTAATTAAAAAAAAACTACCAAGCACCATCATTGGCAACAATTGATGGTGCTCCTTTTTAACTAGTCAAACACAAACCAGAACGCCTTCGGCGCCTGTTAAACTCCATTAGCAGTCACTTTCAATACTACGCTTTTTCTGCTCGCTTTTAGTTGCGGATTAAAGCCTACCTTCATTAAAAAGTCGCCAGAATACAATTGATTCTTATCAATTGGAGACACTGATTGATCGTATAGATTAATTTCTTCCAGTCGGTATTGTTTGTTAGGATCCAGTCCTTTTAATTTAATCGGGCCTGCTGTGCCAGTATTATAACGGTAATTGACAAGGTAGTTAAATAGGAGGCCTGTATCTTTATTTTTGTTGACGTATAAGATGGATGCATAATCTTCCTCTCTGGGGTTTGCCAGCCTAAACTGATCACCATGCCAAATTACATCTTTTAACTGATTATAATTTTGAACTGCCTGTTGGCAAAATTGAAGGTCTTTCTCCGGGAGCTCGCTCACGACAATATCAAAACCCATTTTTCCCATCATCGCTACGTCAACCCTGAACTTGATAGGTTGTTTGCCCCAGTCCGTTACATGGTTGGAGCTGGCTATGGCTGGGTAGAAATATGAATATTCGTACTGCATAAAAATACGTTCCAAAGGATCTGTATTGTCACTTGGCCAATATTCAGTAAAATATTGCAACGACCCGTAATCTACTCTACCACCACCTCCTGAACAGAGCATCATAGGTATCTTCGGATATTTTCCCCTAATTCTTTCCAGTACTTTGTATAATCCACGAACATAATCGACGTAAAAATTGGCCTGCTCTTTCAAGTATGGCGAATGCGCATTGTAAATGACTGCGTTACAATCCCACTTCACGTAGGCTAAACCAGGGTTTTTAATAAATAAATCATCAAGTGTTTTAAACACGAAATCCTGCACTTTTGGGTTGGACAGATCCAGTACCAGCTGACTACGAAAATAATACTCTGGGCGGTTTTCCTGTTTCACAACCCAGTCAGGATGCCGTTCATAAAGCTCGCTCTTAGGGCTGACCATTTCAGGTTCTACCCAAATGCCAAATTTCACATCATTGCTCGAAGCTTCTTTAATCAAAGAAATCAATCCATTCGGAAGCTTTTCCTTATTTTCTTCCCAATCACCTAGCGAAGAAGTGTCGCCGTTTCTCGGATACTTATTACCAAACCACCCGTCATCCAATAAAAATAAGTCAACACCCAACTTTTTTGTATCCTTTAGCAAGGAAAACAATTTATTTTCGTTAAAATCAAAGTATGTAGCCTCCCAGTTGTTCAAAAGAGTTAAACGCTCTCCTTGGCCATCCAATAGTTTATATTTCCTCGACCAATTGTGCAAATTTCTACTTGCTTCCCCGGTCCCATTATTCGACAGCGTGTATAGAAATTTAGGCGTAATAAACTCCTCGTTTGCTTTCAATACGTAGTTAGATGCATGATTATTCATACCGGCTAATATTCGTAAATTATCTTGAGGATCTAGTTCAAAGTCGAGCTTAAAATTACCACCCCACTCTAAACCACCCAGCAACACACTTCCTACATCTTCATGAGAAGGTTCATTAAAGGACAAGATAAAAGCAGAAGGTTGAAATAAATTAGCTCTAGTACCCAATTTACTATCAATCGTTTTAATGCCATGTGTGAGTTTGGTTTCCTCAGGCTGCATTTCCATTGCCCAATCACCATGATAGTGTTTAAGCCAAAAACTTTCTGCCTTGATATTCAAATTGGCGGAAGCATATTTTGTTAATTCAATTGTTCCCTTTTCTTGGTGTTTAATTACAGCCCATTGCTCTATTACATTTTCGGCGGCATATACTTGATAGTAAAGATCTACTTCAAGGGCATATACAGCATCTTTTACGGTCACCTTAAGTTGGGTAACATTGGGTTCTATTTCTCGTTGTTGATGTTTGACATATTTTAAATCTAGCGATTGGTTGCCATCGGCATGAATAACGCTAATAGCAGGCTCTAATAGATTACGAGATCCGGAAGCAGTGTAGGCTGCCTTATACATGCCTGTATAGTCATCCGCTTGCTTATACGCTGATGCCAGCATGTTGTATTCTTGCTTATTATGAAGCTTGGGGCCTAAATAGGCCATATTAACATCTTTGTTTTCTTCGATTTGCAATACTAATGCTTGATTTTTGGTTTCCAAAACCAATTGCTCCGTTGTTTTCAATTGCAAACCATTCGACTGAGCGCTCACAAAGATATAGCAGCAAATCGCTAATAAGGATAGAATGGATCTCTTCATATGATGATGTAATTGTTCTTAGGTGTTTTTTGATTAGTAACCAACTCGATCTATACTAGTCTGTACTACTATCAAGCAAAAGTAACTATTCCATAGCAATAAGTAAAACTAATTTAGAATTAAAGAAAATCCATTAGAAAATTAGCCAACGAATTTCCCTTTTTATTCATTCTACCAAATGATTCGTTTGGTATTTTATTAGGTCAAAAAAGCGCGTTAAACTATACTGAATTTATAACAAACGGAATGACTATACCTTTCTGATGGCTTTAATATTGGCGAAGGAAATGCTTTTTTATTTGGGGCATCAGGAAAATGCTGTGGCTCTAAACATAATGCTTGATAAGGCTGGAAGGGATCTGATAAATAGTTTCCAAAATACAATTGCATTCCTGGTTGCGTAGAACTAATCTGCAGACATCTTCCGCTAAGCTTATCCATGAGCGTCGCCATCAACTGTAGTCCACGCTTATCACCAAAAACGTAGTTCACCGTATCAAACTTCAGCATAGCAGCGTTTAGAAGGCTATCTTTCCTGAAATCAAAAATTGTATTTTCTACTGATGCAATACTGCCTATCGGAATATTATGTTCATCAGCCGGTGTGTAGTATTCGGTATGAATTTGCAAATGATGGGTACGAATGTCCGACGAATCGGATAAGTTAAAATAGCTATGGTTACATAGATTAACGATGGTTGTTTTATTAGTGGTAGCTTGATAGTGAATCCATAATTCGTTATCGTTATTTAGCAGAAATGAAACGATAACATTTAGCTTACCGGGATATCCTTCCTCATTATCTGAGCTGGTATAGGCAAGATCAACCCTATCGTCCGTCTGTTTAACTATTTGCCAAAGCTTTTTACTAAAACCTGAAAATCCACCATGTAAATGGTTGTTCGCTGCGACTTCATTAACAGATAACTGACAACATTTATTATCAATCGTTAATTTACCTGCCTTTATTCTATTGGCATACCTACCAATTGTTGCCCCAATATAATAGGGATCAGGTATGTAATCAGGCAGAAGTAAATATGATAAGACAACATTTGTTAACTTGCCATTTCTATCCGGCACCAGTAATTTAGTAAGCGTAGCTCCCAGATTAGTAATCCCTACCTGGATTCCACTCTTATTCTTTAGCAGAAGCTGCTTCATATATTTATGCCGGTAAGCTGTTTCAGAAAAGGCACCATTTTTTTATGTATTCTAGCGCCCATATGGCTGTTGTTCAACTGAAGAACTTGGTCGAAATAAGCGACTGCTTCTGCTATATTACCAAAACCGAGCGCTGCAAGTCCTATCATATATAAACAATGGATATGATTTTTAAATGAAAGATCTTGCTCAAAGACCAAGAGATCAGGCAGTGACACGGCCATATAATCAATTGCAATGGTGTCATGTAGGTGCTTATTACCAAAAGCTAATAGCTTGTTAAAAATCCGATTTGCCTTATCACGCTTGCCCAATTTCAGCCAAGCTAGCCCCTGATAAAAAATCTTGTCCGGTTGTGGATCATTGTAGAAAATGGCTTGTACAGGTTCCTCATCACCGTTGGTAGCCAACGTCAGTTGTTGATTAGCTTTTTCGTCTTCTCCAAGTTGTTCATATGTCAGTCCCTCTAGGTAGTTTACATCATTTTCAGCGGTGTTCGGCAACTTTCCTTCTCCTAAATTATATGGATATTTTTTCAACACATGGAGGTAATTCAGTGCATTCAAAGCATCATTATTTAAAAGTGCGGCTTTAGCAAGTTCTTGTCCCGCTACTAAAAATTGATCTGTAACCTTTCCCTCTCCGCCTTCCCACGGATGAAATTGTCGCATATTTAATAAGCTATACGCTTCTTCATTTCTTCCCAACAAATTCAAAAGGGTGATACGTTCTAAAAATAGGTCATCACGATCTTCTACCAAAGGCATATGCATTTCCAAAAAGTCCAACCTTTTCTGCGGGGCGACCTGCTGTAATTTATATAATTGATCTAGCTCCATCAATACTCTCGCATCCGTACTATCCAATAAAAATGCTTCTTCCAGCATATCCTTAGCCTTTCCATACTCCTTCAACTTATTATAGTAAGCTAAAGCAAGGTTTCTTTTCACAGTTGCAAAATGAGGGTCCAACTTTACAGACTCCTCCCAGCAGGAAATGGCCTTTTGATGCATCCTTTTATCGTACCAATAGTTACCAAGGTAGTAGTATGCTTTCGCGTCAGCGGAATTAAGTTGAATGGCTTGCTCCAATACGATCATATCCTCAATCCTGTTAGGGAAACAATAATCAGGTGTGCATGATGATGCTTTATCAAAGTAAGAATGAGCCGCTGATAATGTTCCTTTGGTCCATAAGATAGCACCTATATGGTAATTCAATAATGGGTTATTTGCTGCGGAAGCTGCTATCCACAACAAAAAATTGAAGGCTTCATCATAACAACCTGCTTGCTTATAATCAAGTGCATATTCAATAAAAGTATCGACTCTCCCATCCATTAAGGATACCGCGTGCTGCCGAACAGTTATTGCTTCCGCTGTTTTGGATAGCGTCGACAAGAGTAGGTGCTTTTCAAAATAAACACTGTAATTAAATGGATCGAGTGTAAGCGCCTCATCAGCACATCGCAAGGCCTCTTCATATTTTTCTAATTTTCTAAGTATAAGCACCTTAAGATGTAATATTTGACCACTTTTCGTATTTCGATTCAGCGAAGCCTCTGCATGTTCCAGCGCCAACTGATAGTTTTCTTTCTCTACATCAATTCTAGCAAGCATTAAATAGGCACAGTCTTTCCATGCAGCACTCCATGTCGCTTTATAAAATAGCTCATATGCCTCAATAAGCTTATTATTGAACTTTAGTGTGAGTCCAAGATTATACAACACCTCACTATCATAAGCATTGACATTACGCATAAACAGGCGCTCCTTTGCTTTGCGGAAATACCCTTCGGCTTCTTCAAACATACCCCTTCGTAACAACCAGAGGCCCATCGCATTATTGTTTCGTAAATCACCCGCGTCACGTTTTAGGGCTTCTCGGTAATAAGCGGTTGGATCAAATGTTGCATGTCTATATTGTTCTAAGTGCAAGCCATGCAAATAAAGTTCTTCTGTGTTAAGTACATCAATGGGACTAGGTGCTGGGCTTGCGGGAGGAGGTATCTCTCTTTCCTCTTCCTTCTCTGGCTGATAACTGATCAACAAGTTTTCCTTGTTGTTATATATTTCCAGTAAATAGTCGTGTAGGGGCTGGTTCCCAACCCCTGCCGTAATTGTTTCTATATATACCTCTGAGGGAGATAAAGAACACGTTCTTTCTATAAAAGGAGTACTTCCACGTTTCAGAACAATATATATGTTCTTGAAAGTACTGGTAGCGTACACCCCTAATGTGAGCTGTCCATCTTGCAGGTCCAGATGTACCGCAACATTTTTATTGGCATTTTTCACCATACCAATGGTGTTATATGGCATAAAATACTGCACAAATGACTTTTCTTCATTGGGCTGTAACCAAGAAAAATCTGGCTGATTATCCGTATAAGCCCCTGTCATTAGCTCAATATAAGGCCCATCTTCATCCGTAAGATTGCGATCCCAAGCTTGTCCGAAGTCCGCATTTCCCCACGTCCACTGTTTTTTACCCGGAACGGTATGATGATTTGCAATGTGAAGCATACCAGCAGCGGTATCATACTCGTAACCTCCCATAAAATCATACTTTGAGTTAACGGCCATAAAGGAGGTGGGTACAGGGATATTTTTATAACGGGAAATATCTGTTCCGGGCGAATAATCCATTTTATAATACACTCCTTTTGCAATAGGAAAGGAGGAAACATCTCGCTTACCGTGATCAAATACGGCGTGCACATCAGGCGGAAAAATTGATTGATAAAAATCATTCACCTTAACAGCTGGATTCGCCCACCATAGAAATGTTTGAGGAAATAGGGTTCTATTGGTTAGATGTGCTTCGATTTCTAAATAAGCCTTCTGGGGATATAATGTGAAGCCTACTTTGGCCTTTGTACGAAACATCACTTCTACTTCATTAATCCAAATCGTTTTCACACCCATACCACGCTCTTCAAGCGTATAATCAACCGGTAGAAAAGTACTCGGACGATGATGTTGTGGCCAGTTAAATTCAATTCCACCGGAAATCCAAGGCCCTGTCAATCCCACCAAGGCCGGTTTGATCACCTGATTGTAATAAACAAAATGTCTTTTCTTTACCTTATCATAAGCCATTTGTATTCTACCACCCAACTCAGGCAAAATCATAATTTTCAGATAGCTATTTTCCAAGAATACTGCGTGATATACCCTGTCTTCTTTCTCATTCGCTATTTTCTCAATTACTGGATATGGATAAACAACACCGCTACTTCCCTGGTACACCCTTTTTTCTAAAAACATAGGATTTTTTTCCGGCTTACCAACGCTATAGGTAGGAATGGTTATCTCCTCACTCCAAATATTTACATCTGTATGCATAAGTACGATAATGGTTTACATAGCAAAAGTAGTTTTTGTTAAATAGATGAAAATGGAGAAATCGTTTTTAACAATGGATTATTTTCTTAAATTGCTCCACCAAACAACCTTTATAATGAGAAAGAAAGAAGGCTTTGAAGGGGAACGTGCCATTATTATACCTCCTAAGATTATTAAACAATATCGGGATAAGCCAATAACAAAAGAATTTTATATTACGGACATTGGCTATTACCCAAAAGCAAAGCACCATTATAGGGATCGACCTGAAGGAACGGAAGAACATATTATAATCCATTGTATTGAAGGTAAAGGTGTCGCGATCATAAACAACCATAGCTTCGAAATCCATCCTAATGACTTTTTAATTATTCCATCTTCTATCAAGCACACCTACCATGCGGACACTATTTCCCCTTGGACGATCTATTGGGCCCATTTTAGCGGACTTCAATCCGATATCATAAGTGCGTGTTTGTACAAAAAGATGCTAGCGCAGCAAAACAGCATCATGTACAATGAAAAACATCTCGAACTATTTAATACTATCTACAGTACCCTTCAGCAAGGCTATAGTCGAGAAAACATGGAATTTATAGCTCTTACACTCCCATACTATTTTAGTGCTTTTCTACTCCATGATCGGTTTAATTTCTCTCAAGGTACGCAAACAGAAGACCCGACAGATCAAGCGATTATATTTTTAAAAAATCGGGTTAACGAGCCTATAACATTAAAAGACATAGCCGAACATGTGCATCTTTCTATTTCGCACTTTTCCAATATCTTCCATAAAAAAACAGGCTACTCGCCCATTGAATACTTTAATCACTTGAAAATCCAAAGAGCTTGCCAGCTCCTTCAATTCACCGATAAAAGAATTTTTGAAGTGGCCCTCGCTATCGGACTTGAAGATCCTTATTATTTTTCGCGGCTCTTTACTACACATATGGGTATTTCTCCAAAAAACTATCGCATGAGATGGTCACTAAAACCTAAACTGTAAATGAACATTCAGTCCCTATCTATTCAATTCTTAGTTTTAGCTACTATGAGCTTTTTTTATTTTTGCTGCGATTTGTAGAATTTATTTATTATTTTTATAACACGCAAACCTTAAATACTAAGGAAAAGAAAAAAGGACAACTAATCAACCTTTATATAAGTCGGCCGAGTGTTACTACTCGGCCTTTTTTGTAATTATTTCTTTCAATTCTCTATCGACGCACAATAAATCAACAATGTATTTGAATTGCTATTATTCATTCCAATTATCTGTTCTAAATGGGGCAGCCGGCAAACCTTCCACATTAAATAAGACAACATTTGGGTTATTTGCCCAGGCATAACGAATAGCCACAGGCTCTTTCACTTGCGGACTACTTACCACCATTCTATTTCCATGAATTTTAGCATCCGCCCAATAGAATTTATGATCATTGCCAGCTACCGCGAAGGCATGACTGCCGCTATTTCCATTTAAAACCAATTGGTTCTCAGTCCCGTCAAAACGAAGTAATACTTCGCCCTTTTTTATTTTATAGGACTTTAAAGATGGGCCACGACATACTGTTTTTTGTTGATAGGTATTTTTTAATGCTAAAAGAGCTAAGCGTTTTCCTACATCTTGCTTATTTTTTGGATGAATATCATCGGCATCCCCAATATCCATAATTACAGCCATGCCCGTGTTTGGTAACTTAAGTGCATATGTTTGTGCTTCTCGCAACATTGCCCAATCGGAGGCTACTGGCGATTCTTCCTTTTTCTTATAATTAGCCAACTGAACAAAGTAAAATGGGAAGTTGCCTATCCCCCATTTGTTCCTCCAATCTTTAATCATGTCTGGAAATAATGCCCGATAAGCCATCGCTCTACTAGCATTTGATTCGCCTTGATACCAAATAGCACCTTCAATGGGAAAACCAATAAAAGGTTCTACCATCGCATTATATAATGCTGTGGGTTGATTTCCATTTTTAACATCAAATAAACCTCCATCTGTGGTTTTCATTTTATCGTAGGCTTCTTTTAATTCCTCATATTTAGTGAGTGTTTGTTCACTCATCCATGCCTCAACATAGGTACCACCCCACGAACTATGTATTAACCCTATAGGGATATGTGTTTTTTCATAAATTTCCTTAGCGAAAAAGTAAGCAGTTGAAGAAAACTCAGGAATACTCGTTGGACTGCACGTCTGCCATCCACCCTCCCAAAGCCTTGCTTCGTCGGTTGGTTTTTGCCCTGCAGTATGTAGTACTTGTAACAATCGTATATTTGGATAATTTGCCTTTGTAATTTCCTGCTCATAGTGCTCTATTTTCCCCCAACCTGCCAAAGGCATTTCCATATTCGACTGCCCTGAACAAAACCAAACATCTCCAATCAAAATATTATGCAGCGTCAGAACTTCGCCGTCAGAAATCACCACTTCATATGGTCCACCATATTGAGGTGTTTGAACGATCACCTTCCATGCACCTGTAGCATCAGCAGCTGTTTCGTAATTCTTTCCATCCCACGATGTCGTAATAACTACAGAAGCAGATGAATTTGCTTTACCTGAAAAAGTAACCTTCGTTTTTTGCTGTAATACCATATTATCGGTAAAGAAATTTGGCAATGTGATTTTAGCTTGAATTGATTGGATAAATAAACAACAGATCAGTGCCGTCAGTTTAAAAGATGATTTCATAATATATAGTTTAAAAGTTGTCTTCGTGTATATTGGCCTTTTGGTTCTTCGTACAACAATTTTATTAAGTTTAGTTGCTACCAAAATAAAACAAAATTTTCAATATCTAAACGTCATCGATCATTCGGTATTTATAGTTCGAGCGGATCATCTAAGATTCTTTTTTGATGCAAATACGAAAAAAACTATCAAAACAGGTGGTTTATTAATACTAAACTATTATTTTATATATCTATTATTCAATTATATAAAACATTTAACTAAATAAAAAAATCATATTAAATACGAGCATATCACTTAGTCGCATATGGCCCTTTAATTTGTCGTTTCTTCACTCCATCATTTAAAATATTTAGGCCTAAGTTTGTATACATTAACAGACAAGCTACCTGGGAGTATAGCCGTGAATCCAAAAGATTCTCGTCACCCATATAGAGCGTATTCTTTATTTATTAAGAACCTCTAAGGCCAAAAAAAGCCTCATACATAGAGCTTAATGTTAAAAACATCAGACTATCTAATATAAATACGCTGTTATTATGTTATTAAAAGATAAAAATGCAATTATCTACGGTGCTGGAGGTTCTCTCGGGAGCGCCACAGCTAAAGCATTTGCTCAAGAAGGCGCCCACGTATTTCTAACAGGCACCTCTATTCATTCACTTGAAAGAGTCGCAGATGAAATAAAAAGAGCGGGCAATAAAGCAACGGTTGATTTGGTAGATGCCTTAGACGAGACATCTATTAAAGCTCACGCAGAAAAAGTACACCATTCTCAACAAAAAATTGATATTACTTTTAATGCGATAGGCTTACAAGATGTACAAAATATCCCACTGATAGACATGGAATTAGAAGACTTCATAAGACCTATCACAAGAGCTATGAGAACACAATTTTTAACTGCTAAAATGTAGGATCTATCATGAAAAAGCAGGGATCTGGCGTCATCTTATCGATTACTGCTACTCCTGGGGGAATGTGCTATCCCAATGTGGGAGGATTCGGCCCGGCATGTAATGCGATCGAAGGTTTTTCTAAGAATTTAGCCGCAGAACTCGGTCTCAACGGTATCCGCGTTATAACAATTCGGTCAGCAGGATCTCCAGATTCACGCCCCTTCCAAGAAGCGTTGGATCAGAATAAAGAAATGGCCGATACATTCATCCAGAAATTAGTCGAGGACACCATGCTAAACAAACTCCCTTCAACAAAAGATATCGCAAATATAGCGGCATTCCTAGCCTCCTCTCACGCCTCCGCAATAACAGGAGTAACGGTCGACGCCACAAGTGGAACAACAAGCGGATTAAATGCAAACAAGACACCTATTGCTTTTATTTAGGTTAACTATTATAAATGATACACCATCAAGATCATTAACAAAAAAATTATCAATGAGAAAAATAATTGTATGTAACTGGGTATCCTTAGATGGATTTTTTTCTGGACCTAAAGGCGAAACGGATTGGTTCTATTGGAACGAGGAACTTGAAGCGCACCAGCATAATTTCTTTAAAGAAATTGATACTATGCCATTTGGAAGAATTACTTACGAGATCATGTCGAGCTATTGGCCAACACCTGCCGCCTCACAAGAATCGCCTCTTATAACCAATTTTATGAATCAGACGAAAAAAATAGTATTTTCTAAGAGTCTTAAAAAAGTACAGTGGGACAATACCGATCTAACAGCTGATCTTATATCATCGAACATCTTAACACTTAAAGAATCTGCTGGAAAAAACATCTTGATTTTAGGGAGCGGGAGCATCGCCTCTCAACTACTTACCCTTGAGTTGGTAGATGAACTTCAACTACTCGTCAATCCCATTATCCTCGGCCAAGGTAAATCAATGTTTCAAAGCATGCAAAAGAGAACACCAATGGATCTCATAGAAAGCAAAACCTTCGGTAATGGCTTAATGTTATCTAAATACGCAAAACAAAATACTAATAAATATAAATTATAAAGTACAATTATGGCTACAATGATGAATCCTTATTTAAACTTCGATGGCAAGGCCGAAGAAGCTTTTAATTTTTACAAATCGATCTTTGGCGGTGAGTTTTTAGGCCCCATTAATAAAATGAAAGATGCCCCCGGCACAGAGGATCTTCCTGAAGACGAAAAGAACCGTGTCATGCATGTTTCATTACCTATTGGCGGAGGTACCATTCTAATGGCTTCTGATATTTGCCCTTCAATGGGTCACAAACTTACTGTAGGGAATAATGTCTATGTTTCTTTACATCCAGACAGCCGTGAAGAAGCTGATCGTTTGTTTAATGGTCTCTCTGATGGTGGAACAATAGAAATGCCTTTAGAAGACGCCTTTTGGGGAGATTATTTTGGAAGTTTTACGGATAAATTTGGTATCAAATGGATGATCAATTATAATCCAAATCAAAGGAAATAGTTAAAGCACAATTCGAATGGAAAATATTAAAAGCAATTTAGTAAAAGTGCTTATTCCCGGTTACCGTATGCATAGTCAGCTTTTTAACAATGTAATCGATGGAATTAGCGTAGAAGATACTAAGCAACGGATTAATGGACGAACAAACCATGTGTTGTGGATGGTGGGTAATCTTGTAAACTGCAGGTATTGGTTGGCCAATGCTTTGGGTCTATCTGAAAAGGATCCCAACGATGCGTTATTCGCTGACGCTAAGGCACTGGATGAAAGTTTTAACTACCCACAGCTTGACGAATTAAAGCTTGAATGGCATAAGATCTCTCCTATTCTTTTTAACAAACTATGTAATCTGACAGATGAGGAGCTCCTGCGCAATTTTTCTATGGGGATGGGGACACCTTTTATTGAAGAGAATTATTTAAATGCAGTGGGTATGTGTGTAGATAGAGAAGAATACCTTATGGGACAACTAGCATTGATGCGAAGGATACTGGGATACGATGCCATGAAGTATAACCTTGATGCTAACATCAATTATTAAAAAAGGAATGACTGATACAATAAATATCAGTCATTCCTTTTTTAATAGGAAGACATTGTCTTATATCAATAATGATCCTTTACTTTATATTAAAATGATTATATAACTAATAATCATTAATTTATAATAAGCTTATAGCCGATACCGCGTATATTTACAATCTCGATATTTCCATCTTCCTTCAAGTGTTTTCTAAGTTTGGTAATAAAGACATCCATACTTCTGGCATTAAAAAAATTATCCTCTCCCCATAAAACCTCGAGTGCCGTCTTTCTATTCAGCACATCATTTTTATTTTCAGCTAACAGCTTTAGAAGAACCGATTCTCGAAAAGAAAGCTTGGTAATAGTTGAACCACATATGAGTTCCTGATTTTGGTTATTAAATGAAAATTTTCCAATTTCAAAGCGCTCATTTATTGAATCCTTTTTTATGGGGGGAAAGCGATTTAAAAGTGCATTCATACGCACAAGCAGTTCTTCCATGCTAAAGGGTTTTTTAAGATAATCATTACACCCCAGCTCAAACCCTTTCACTACATCTTTCGTTAACGATTTGGCTGTTAGAAAGATTATAGGCACTTGTACATCAATCTTCCGAATATCTTCTGTTAAACTAAAACCATCTTTAACGGGCATCATGACATCCAGTATACATATATCCGGACTTAACGTACGAAAAGCGGAATAGGCTCTTAGGCCGTCCTGCACAAGCGTGACTTCAAAACCTTTTAGTTCAAGGCTTTCCTTTACAATTTTACCTAAAAAGGGCTCATCTTCCGCAATTAGAACTTTTAGTGGTTTCATATAGTTAATATTGAAGTATTATCTAATCAGATGGATATATGGTTAAGCATTTAATGGTTTCACGGGCAATGTAATGGTAAATACGCTCCCTTCGTTGAGCTTACTTTTCAATTTAATCGCTCCTCCGTGCATCTTAATAATAGTGGAGACATAACTTAAACCCATGCCAAAACCTTTTACATTATGAATGTCGCCAGTAGGTACACGAAAAAAATTCTCGAACACCTTATCTTGATAAGCCGTCGGAATCCCAATGCCATTATCACTTACTGTTATCTGTAAATGATGGTCGCCTTCACACTTACACGATATCTCTATAACAGGTTCATTATCAGAATACTTAAGACTGTTTTCAATGAGATTATAAAACACGTTGGCCATATGATCCCGATCTAACATCACTTCTGGCATATCTTCGGAGGTGATCACCCGAAGCTTCGCCTGCCTATTTACTAATTGGGGTTGCATAGTAGTTACTACACTTTCAATCAACTGGGGTATATCCGTTTGCTGAAGGGAGAGATCTATTTCACTTTTCTCGAAAGCTGCCATTTTTAACACCTTGTCAACCATGGCGGATATCCGTTTCAATTCATGTTGACATATAGCTAAATATTCTTGAGAACGCGTTAGATTATCCGATATCTCCCTATTTTTAAGTGCTTCGACCGCCAATGAGACGGTCGCAATTGGCGTCTTGAATTCATGCGTCATATTATTAAAAAAATCATTTTTGATATCAGATAATTTTTTTTGCTGAAAAATCGTGCGCAGCATATATAAAAAGGCCCATGACGTTATACCTATAATAATAACCGACGCAATCAGTACCCACTGCATCTTTCTGAGGATAAAAAGAATATTATTGTTTAACGAAAAATCAAGGTAAAATGGTTTCAATACGCCTATTTTCAGCTTGGTTAATTTTGGTGAAAGTTGTTGGAATAATAAACTATCTGTAAAATAGGCTTCTCCCAAACCACTAAGGTTAGAAAATTTCAATGCATAAGGTGCGTTTATGCCATTAAGTAACATTAGCGAGTCGATGTCTTGTATTAGGGGCTTCGCAATATTGCGAAATGCCTGTTTACTGTAATAAATGTCTTTTACATTAAAGATTTCCGTTTTTTTAAATTTAGTACGCACCTGATCATGCTTAATACTATCTGTATCATGAGTCACTATTGAAAATTTAATGGATCTTCTGCTTGTATCATCTAAATTTAGATCAGGCAGTTCCGGCAGATCAGCGGCTGAATTATTAAATGAAAGGAAAAAGCTGTCTGTCTTACCACGCTCTAGCCCAATGATTCTTTTACCCATATGAAGACTATCTACGGGGACTCCCATTTTCTTCATATCTGTTTTGACATATTTTTGTCGTAGCGCTTGCATTATCTTTGCCACCTCCTTATCAAATTGCTCCGCACTCAATTGATAAGAATTATATAGCCAATACCCCTGTAACAGAAATATGCCCAGCAATGAACAGCTCACAATGATAACAATAAAACGGATTCTCTTTAATAGCATTACACAAAGCTAAGTTTAATTAGCACTACTGCCTACACCATTAACACAAGTTAGTACTAATTAACAGTATTTAACGTTGAGACTTCGCCTTAACAGTGTTTAACATTCATAAAGAGCTTATACTCAATCCACCTAAATACCTTAGTGGCTATAAAGATTCACCTAAAAAATTTAATTTATGAATAAGAAATTTCTTTTGAAAACAGGTTTATTATTAGGCATTACCTGCTTTAAATTTCCGCTTTACGCACAGGAAGAAGAAAAAGCTTTAGCAAGCATTGTTTACGATTTTGTACACATCACAGATACAAATCAACGGCAACATCCGAAAAAAGAGACTATGATTCTCTACATGGGCACCGACAGAAGTGTTTTTAAAAGCCAAACACTTGCACTCAAATTGGAGGAGATGAAAAAGGAAATGGACGGAAACCTGCCGGACGGAAAAATGGGAAAAAACCGTATTTCCTTCAATGCGCCTAATATTTCGAATGAAGAGTTGTTCTTATTTCCGCAGGAAAAGAAAATAATAACGGTGGATAAAATAGGAATGACGGACTACCTCATTCCGGAAGATTTCCCAACTATTAACTGGGAAATAACTGATGAGACAAAGGTAATTGGTGGTTATACTTGTCAATCAGCAAAAGGTTCTTTTGGCGGAAGAAAATACACGGTTTGGTTTACTACCGAACTCCCTTTCCCCTACGGTCCATGGAAATTACGTGGATTACCCGGGTTGATTCTTCAAGCTTCCGATAGTAAAAATGAAGTTTTGTTCAATTATGCAGGTTTTGATAAAATTGATAACACCGAGCTGACAATTGTCCTTCCCAAAGATGCCATAACGGCCAATCGTCGTGATTTTGAAAAGGCTAAAGCGGTTCAAGAGAAAAATTTCATGTCGAACTGGAAAAATACATTGCCAGCTAACTCGAAAGCTAAAATCGTTCTTAAAGATCAATCTGGTCGTGAACTGTCGGAAGACGAGATGAGGGCAGCAATGGAAAGAAGGGCAAAAGATAAAAAGAATCAATTAAACAATCCACTCGAGTTAGACCAAAAACAGTGATTTATTGAAATAATACCAATGTGTGGTGGTCCCTACATTAAAAAAACTTACTAGCTCTGAATGAAACAAGCATTATTGATCATCTTTTTATTTACTGTTGCTGCCGCATCTGCTCAAACAATACAAATTGCCGGCAACTTAAAAACTACTACGGGAGAGGCTGTACCCTATGCCAGTATAACGTTAAAGAATAGCCTTCAGCATATTATTACTTATACAACAAGTGATGTAAACGGTCATTTTAAGCTCAGTGTACACGATACTATCAATATACAGGGCAAAACAATCGAAATAAATCATTTAGGTTATAAAAAAGTAAGTACTGTACTGCGTTCAGGGCAAACATTATACGACATTATACTGGAGGATAAAAAAATAAACCTTGCTGAAGTTGAAATAAAGAGTCCCCCGAAGATACGTTCGAAAAATGACACATTGAGTTATGACGTTGGCTCCTTTACAAAATCGGAGGACAGGTCGATAGGTGACGTATTAAAACGTATGCCGGGAATTGAGGTGGAAGAAAGTGGTCAGATTAAATATAATGGAAAAAATATAGCTAACCTATATATCGATGGAGATGACCTCTTGAACGATCGATATAATGTAGGGACCAAAACCATTCCACATGAAATGGTAAAGGATATTGAAGTATTGCAAAATCATCAACCCATAGAAGTGATGAGGAATAAAAGCATAAGTGACGAGGTAGCGATCAACTTAAAGATTAAAGAGGAGGCTAAGCTTAAGATGAGCGGGCAGGCAAAAATTGGTGGAGGAACGCCGAATCTATACGATTTAGAGTTAAATAGCATCCTTTTTAATAAAAAACACAAAATGCTCAATGTCGCGAAGGCTAATAATATTGGAATAGATTTATCCACAGACCTTACCGCGTTCAATGCCAAGAACATGCTTCAGGCCATGGACAACAGACGCCCCGCAGAACTGCTTTCATCTGGAACAGCTTCCACACCGGGATTGCCAAAGGAACGTTATTATTTTAACGAATCGGCATCACTTAATGCAAACAATTTAACCAACCTAAAAAATGGTTTTCAGTTAAAGTCGAACATTGGCCTATTTATCGATAACAATCATCTAGACTATAATAGTTGGAACGAGGTTTATCTTAACAACGATACCATTCGCTATAGTGAATCCCAAGATATTTCAAAGAAGCCTTATTTAGCAAATATTTCGCTCAACCTTAAGGCTAATAAAAAAACATATTACTTCAATAACACCCTAAAAGTTGATTTATCCGGTCAAAAGGATGCATCTTCTTTAAACAGCAATAATCTAAATATTGGACAGCTATTGCGAACAAATACATATGACTTTTCAAATACTCTGAACTATATCCCAGAGCTGAAGAACAAAAATATTTTAAGCGTTAACTGGTATATAAATCATTATAACCAACCTCAATCGCTCGCAATAACACCTGGAATGAATGAAAACACCTTCAATGACAGCATTCCATTTCAAGGGATCAATCAATCAACTGAAATCCCTACATGGTTTAACAATGTTTCCTTCGGCTACAGGCTTCCCAAAGGCCTGATTAAACAGAACTATCTGGTTGGCCTCATAAGTGAGTGGCAACATTTAAAATCTGACTTAGAGTTAACGCAGGCGAATGGCGAACAAACATCATTTGCGAAAAGTCAAAATAACGATTTATACTGGAATCGTCATCGATTTTATATCAATCCATCTTATGAGTATGAGCGTGGTCCATGGGAAAGTATATTATCCATTCCTCTTGCTTTCCAAGGCATCACCTATAGTGATGAAAATTTCACCCTCCAAGAACAGCATAAGCGATTTTTATTTAACCCAAATTGGCTGCTAAAATATAGTGTTAATAGTGAAGACTATATTGCGACGAATTATTCCTATAGCAATCAGATAGGGAATATAAACGACATTTATCGAGGTGCTATCCTAACAAACTACCGTAACCTCCAAACAAACCGTACAACACTGCAAGAAAAAGACACACATAACGTAGACGTGCGTTATAACTTTCAAAGAAGTATCAGCATGCTTTTTATGAATGTAGGGGCTAATTATAGTATCGTATCGGCTAACACCATTAATTCTTTAGAAATCACAGATAATCTATCGCAAACTGTTCAACTGCCTTTCGCTAACAGCACAAATACATTCAGTGTGAACGGCGGTATTAGTAAATACATTTTTGCTTTGGATCTCAATGTAGGATTAAGAAGCTCCTGGAGCAATACGCGTTATAATCAGTTCCTTAACGACCAGCTTTTACCTTTTAACAATATCTCTTTTGTCTTTAATCCCTATTTCGAAACCAGGCTACTAAATCAAATTTCATTAAAATATGAGGGCAAAGGAACTTGGACTACCAGTAAATTAATTTCCGATAAGGTCAATAACTCATTTCCTAATAGGCAAATTAATGTATTAGATCAATCTTTGGGGCTCTCATATGCACCTACCAAAGACATGTTTATGAAAATAAGTGGAAGACAACTGATGACCAAGCAAAAAAATATGGAGAAAATTGATTATTTCTTCACGGATCTAAGCATCCGTTATCGGATAGATAAGTGGAAAGTGGATTTACAATTAGACGCCAACAATCTTGCAAATATAAAATCGTACGAGATGTACAGTTTATCAGCAAATGAATTTGCTTATAGCCATTATCAATTGCGTGGAAGAACCTTCTTATTCAAATTGACAGTTCGTTTATAAGGATATATTAGTATATTCGATAACCGTTTAAATTAATAAGTTAGGTTATGGACAATGAATTATTTACACTGGTTGACAATTATATAAGTAAACTTGTCGCTGTAGAGGATGACGTTTTACAGGGCGTAAATACCTCAATAGAACAAGCAGATATGCCACAAATTAGCGTCTCTGCTAGTCAAGGAAAATTCCTACAGCTATTAGCAAAATTAACACAAGCACGGAAAATATTAGAGTTGGGGACCTTAGCTGGTTACAGCACTATTTGGCTCGCGAGGGCACTCCCGAATAATGGCAAACTAATAACGATAGAATATAGCGAAAAACATGCGCAAGTAGCTTTAACGAATATTAAAAAAGCCAACTTACAAGAGATAGTGGATATTCGTGTAGGTAGGGCATTGGATATATTGCCTCAAATAGAAAAAAAGAACGAAGGGCCTTTTGATCTTATATTTATAGATGCTGATAAGCCCCCATATCTTGAATACTTTGATTGGGCCATAAAATTAGCGAGACCAGGCACTCTTATTATCGCCGACAATGTGATCAGAGAAGGGAAAGTATTGGACGCTAAAAACGCCGATGAAAGGGTTAAAGGTGTTCAGCGATTAAATGAATCTTTAAGCAAGGATACGCGCGTATTTTCTACCATTATCCAGACCGTTGGAACGAAAGAGCACGACGGGATGATTCTAGCAATTGTAAATTAACTGTTCGCAAACGAACGATTGATGTTCGATTGTGAACGCTTTGTATTCCACCAAATGTAGGTAGTGGTGGTTTAAATGTTATTTTAATGCGATGGCAGACTTCTTGTACAGCTAATTATAAAACAACAATTAGCCATGATGAAATATTACTTTCGGTCAGCACTTTATTCGCTATTTTTACTCGTTTCAGTTTCAAAATCAATTGCGCAAAATAAGCAAACCTCAACTCTTTCCCCTTTCGAAAAAGTTACAGTAAGCCCTCATATAAAACTATACTTGGAAGAAGGAAGCGAAGAAACGATCACTATTGAGGAGAACAAGGTACCGCTCGAAAAAATAAATATAAAAGTTGAAGGAAAGAACCTCCTTATCTATTTAGACGATGCAAAAATCACGACGAAACAAATAAAACAAACAGAGAATGGTCATACGCAATCGGTACCCATTTACAAGGGCACGCAAGTAACTGCTCATGTTACCTATAAAAGGCTAAAAGACTTATCGATAAGAGGAGAAGAAACAATTACATGTTTAAGTCCCCTAAAGGAAGAAAAGTTAACAGTTAATCTATACGGCGAATCTAACCTTCTGATTGACAGTATTGAAACGAACGAATTAAAGGCTACGCTGTATGGAGATAACCATCTTACGATTGACAAGGGTTCGGCTGTTTCTCAACTATTTAAGTCGTACGGTGAAAGTGAGATAAACGTACAAAATTTAACAAATGAATTTTCAAAAGTTACCGCCTACGGAAACAGCACCTTTAATTTGAACACGAAGAACAAAATAAAAGTTTGGGCTTTTGGCGAAGCACGTATTAACTATTTAGGGGATCCAGAAATACAACGTTCCATTACCATAGGAGATTTAAAAATAGTAAAGTTAACGAGTCCCCCACTCCAATAGCCTAATCAACATATTTGTAAAGAACGCTAAATCAGCCTCCCAATCGGGTAGCGGAGATGAGACTTTTCGTAGTATACGGAATGCTTGTAAATCCAATCAAGCTGTGCTTTAGCATCCTTTTCTAGCAAGGGGTCTTGTCTTTTGGCTTCAATAAATTTGCGGGAAAGCGCTTTATCTTTATGTAATATCCGAGCAGCCTCGTCTTCAAAGATATATGCCGAAAAATATTCCTTTTGTCCCAAAATGGCATCAAAAAAGTTCCAATTAAAATAGGAGTCGACCGCCTGTGGTTCGAGCGTCTCGATAATAAACCTATTCATTTCCTGATCCGTCTGTACCAATACATCTCCTGCATAGAAAGGAATATCCATTTGTTTTGTTTCCAGCTCAACTTGACTATGAAGATAATGCCCTTCAAATGGAGTAGAGATTGTTTTAAAATCTTTGATATAATACATCTCAACAGTTAACATGGTGTCCTGCTTTATCCTTTCCAGCTTCACTCCATTCAATGCTAAGAGGTCTGTAATTTTTTCATAAGCTTGGGGAATTATGTAAGCCTTCGGTTTTTGTATTTGAATGGTAGGTTTATAATGATCATACAATTTAATTTCGCGGTTAGTTGGTTTTTCCCGATTATAGTACATCCTTTGTTGGTTACTTACCTCACTTTGTTTATACTCGGCTTCATAACCCAGAAAATTGATTTTGTTATACGTGGTGGTATCAAGCTTCCATTCTAGTGGAAAACATTCCTGTTCTTTTACCGATTTTTTTGCAGCTGCCCTTACCTGTAATAAGCGCTCACCTTGTTCTGAAGTTATGTCAATGAGGTCTTGCATGAGGGCATAAGTAGACATTACACGCTGCTTGAACGGTTTCCACATATGTGTTTCAGGCATATAAGCAATTGTATTATGTAAGGCAGCGTATCCGGTGGAGTATCTTGGATTCTCCAGAAACGAAACAATACCCGATTCAGGATTTTCACCACGAAAATCGACGTAAGGCACCAAATTGTAGCCTTTTTTTTCCATACGGCGATAAAGTTCTTTGGTGTAATTTTCAGTCATATAAGTCGCTAACACATGATTTAATTTATCACGCTGAGTATCTATTAGCGTCATAACATACTGATAATCGGCACCATTACTTGAGTGATTATCCATAAAAACATCGGGGTCCCACGTGTTAAAAATTTCCTGAAAAGCTTTGGAATTATGTGTGTCTGTCTTAATAAAATCACGGTTAAGATCGAAGTTTTGCCTATTCCCTCTAAAGCCGTAACTTTCTGGTCCATTCTGATTAACACGAGAAACACCTCGATTCAGCATGCCGTCAATATTATATACCGGTATAAAGCAAAGCACTACATTTGTTGGAATCGCATTATTTTTCAACAAATCTCTAATGAGCATCATAGAAGCATCAATACCTTCTGGTTCGCCTGGATGTATTCCGTTGTTAAAAAGAATAATACTCTTATTTTTTTTACGAATAGCGCTTGGATCAAAATCGCCATCATTTGATAAAACCATTAATTGTAGAGGCTTCCCTACATCTGTCACACCATACGACAATAGCTTGGCTTTCGTATATGTTTTATCTATCGATTGATAGAATTGCTGTACTTCTTCGTAAGTGGCCGTGCGATTATGATGACTATCTAATTCAAAAGCTATCTGCTGGGCTTCTCCTAAAAAAAAGGACAAAAGAAATAGCACCAATAGTGTTAAGGACTGGTTCATTTATATTATTTTGGTCGTAAAAGTAACAAATCACACACTAAACAGCTAAAGAAGCAATAAAATCTTGCTATTTTTTCTTTGGAAGTTTACTACTGATAAATTCCCATTCTAAAATATGCGCTGGTTGATGTTCTTTTTTTACAATTAAATCTAATTGCTCAATTATTTTCGGATATTGAGATGCTAAATCAGTCGTTTCATTTCGATCCTTTTTTAAATCAAACAGCATCCATTTACTGCCGGCACCCTCGCGAACGTTTAGCTTTACACCTTTCCAATCTCCCAAACGGATCGCTAATTGTCCGCCTTTTTCGGGATACTCGAAATATAGATATTGATGTTTTTGCTGTTGGTTTTCCTTGCCTATGAGGGTAGGTAAAAATGAAATTCCGTCTGTGTTGCCGGCATCTTGCCCCGTGAGCTCAGCCAAAGTTGCCATTACATCATATTGAGCAGATATATGTGTATTTATACTATTAGCTTTTATTCTTTTGGGCCACCTAACCAAAAACGGTTCTCTTATGCCTCCTTCAAAAACGTCCATTTTTAAACCTCGCATATTCGACACACTATTAAAAAACCGATAATCAACCCCTCCATTGAAAGTTGTACCATTGTCACTTGAAAACATAATGATTGTATTCTCGTCCAAGCCTAATTTCTTTATATGTTGCATAATAAGGCCTACCTGTGCATCTAAAAATGAAATCATAGCCGCATAAGTTGCTCTAGGGTATTTGGTACTGGCGTATCCTTTTTGTCCATAATAAGGCTGGTCATCAAACTTATCTTTATATTGTTCTATATATTCTTCTGGTGCTTGAAGGGAAACATGTGGAATAGTATAGGGCATATAAAGAAAAAAAGGTCTGTTTTTATTTGTTTGAATAAATTCTAGTGCTTTTTGAGTCATTAATTCGGGTGCGTACTCCTTGCCTTTAAAATAATTAAAATCATCGTCTGCTGCTCTTGCAGAATCTATTGTTTTGTGCACAAAAATTACTGGATTATCCAATTTTAGGCTTTCATCATTTTCCCACAAATGAGTTGGATAAAAGTTATGTGCCTGTTTTTGGTCGAGGTAACCAAAATAATAATCAAAACCTTGCTTGAGCGGAGAGCCCGTAGTGTTATGCATGCCTAAGCCCCATTTACCGGTCAATGCTGTAACATATCCGGCTTGTTTCAACATCTTGGCCACTGTATAAGTGCCTTCAGGTAAAGGCATCTGCCCACCTTCCAGACTGTCTGGAAATCCACCCATTTCATAATTACCTCTTATGTATGAATGTCCTCCATGCTTGCCAGTGAGTAACATACAACGTGCCGGAGCACACACCGGTGTACTTGTATAATGATCGGTAAACCGCATCCCTTCATTGGCCATTCTATCCAAATTAGGTGTTTTAATTTTCTCCTGACCGTAAGGTCCAATTTCAGCATAACCCAAATCATCAGCATATATGTATATAATATTTGGTCTTTCCGCCGAATCTGCAGTTGCATCCTGCGCAAAAATTGCTGCTGAATAGATAAGTAGTAATATACTTGGCATAACATATTTAAACAACATAAGATTTATTTATGAGAAACAATAGTATTAATGATATAAATCAACCGCACCCCAATCCTCTCCTTCTTTCTTCCATTCAAGTTTAGTCGCTAACGAGTTGTTACCCGTAGTTTTTTGCAAATAAATTTTAATTGGATGGACTCCCACTTCCAAAGGCACTTTGTATATGATTTTTTCTCCTGATTGATAACCAAAATCAGCATCGATGGCTACTGTCTCGTAGATGCGGATAAGGCCTTTTCCATGTGTCGTGAATGAAAATTCATAAACACCACTTTCAGGAACATTTACATATCCATTATATAAAATGATACCATTATATTTCAATGCATTACCATCAATAACAGTACTTACCCCTTTACTATCTTCTTTTAGGCCGAACTCCGAGATCAAATAAGGAAAATTACCGGTAAACAGTTTATAGCTTAAGCCCTTAGAAAGTTTTTTCGGTTTCACTAGTGAAGGCACCAGATCATTATCGTATGGCCTTGGGGCAGCGGTATCTGCACGATGCCATTGCAGCGCTTTCATTTTAAATTCTTTCTGAAGCGACCGCATATTACCGTTCGCCAGATTTTTGCTTTGCTTCGGGTCTTTTACTACATTGTATATTTCAAATGTATCATCAGCAGACTGAATATTATACCTTACTCCCACCATATCGCCTATCCTTAGCATCTGCATCTGTCCTCTTTTTTTACCTCGGCGAGAAGGTTCAAAGGCTTTGAAATCGGGCGTAGCCCCTCCAACAGCATACTCTACATAAATATTACTTTGAATTGAGGATTTTTCTCCTTTTAATGCGCGAAGTAATGAACGGCTATCCGTTCTTGCCGGAGAAGGTAATCCGGCGGCATTAGCAAAAGTAGCCAACCAGTCTGACAGCATACTTGGCTCATCTATAGTTGATCCAGCTCTTATTTGACTTGGCCATAAAGCAATCACAGGCATCCGCAAACCTCCTTCCCAGCAGTCGCGCTTTATCCCATCAAAAGGACCGTAGCTGGCAAAAAAAGTAGGTTTATAGGGCACAAAATCTTCAGGCAGGTAAGATTCTATGGATGGTCCATTGTCAGAAGAAAATACAATTAGCGTATTGTCGTCAATATGAAGGTCGTCCAAAAGCTTCAAAATATCTCCTATACCATCATCAAGTCTTCTCACGGCCGTTGCATAACGTTTGTAAGTTTCAGGCCATGGTACATCTGAGGTAGCTGGATCGTTATCGTCATCATACATAGCATCCGCATAATCAGGATGGACAAAACTATCTGGCCGACCGCTAGCCGTGTTTATCATATTTCCAGCACTTCCTAACCATTGAATGCCGCCATTCAAACCTCCTCCCTCTGGATACGCTTGGGTAGGAAGTTCTAAAACAGCATGTGGCGAATCATAAGCCAAATACATAAAAAAGGGCTGGCCGGCATCTGTTCCTTCTTCATGCTTTTGAATCCAACGTTTAGCGGATGCCGTCCACAAATCAGTCGTATAACATTTCGCCAACAACTTACTTACCTCGTTGTTATTTTCCCAAACCTGTTTCTTACCTCTATAAATTCCTTCAAAAGGATAATGCTCATGTCCATCAGCATGTCTCATATATCCATAATAAAAATCAAAACCCCTTTTTAATGGATGAGCAGGCCAATTTGACGCTATACTCTTTTCACCCTGTAATCCCCATTTACCAATTGCAGCAGTAGCGTAACCGGCATGTTTTAGCACATTAGCTATTGTGTAATTGTCTTCAAGCGCTTTATCAAATTGATTATCTCTAACATGAGCATTACCTTGATTCATACCGGTCAAAAAGGACGCTCTTGAAGGTGCGCAAACTGGTGCGTTACAGTACTGGTTAGTAAGTACTACTCCCTGTCTCGCCATTTTATCAAGCGATGGTGTGAAATGAAATGGTTTGGATTTATCTTGTTGTTTCTTCCGAAGATTTTGATAGAAAACACCAAGATCGCCATAACCAAGGTCGTCCACCAATATAAATATGATATTTGGCTTCCCCTCTTTTTTTGGCTCCTGGGCAAAACCTACAACCACCATCAAAAGTAAGATGCCGAGCAACAATACATTTTTCATCATCTTTATATCATTTATTTTTGGTATCGAAATAACAATGCGCTAATATGATTTCTTAGGTATAAGAAGCAAGTATTACTGATAAAGAAACAATGTTAAGGTTTACTATTCTGAAAACCAAACTTGACATAAACGCAATCGGTTGCGATAAAATATGCCGTTAATCTCCCATTTCTTGTTTTTCAAAAATCTCTTTCACTTGTTGGATCTCTTTTTCATACATCGTCTTCTTTCGGGTCCCAAAGTACAGTATATTTTCAATAATGGGTTTTCCTTCCCATACAAGCCTAAGCTTTCCCGACTTAATTTCTTCGCGACATAAAAAATTTGGAATAATAGATAAACCATCTCCGTCACTAAGACATCGCACAATGGAGCAAATGTTTGGCACTATATAGTTAGGTTTAAAATCAGGATGGTGCTTGAAGTTTAACTGCCAAAACTTTTTAACATTTTCCATATCCGCTGCAGTGCTATACCAAGTTTGTTCCTTAAGCCATCTCTCACCACCGTCGAGATCATCTCTCAATAATAACTGTTCAAGTTTTTTGGTATCTGTATTAGCTCCTGCCACCAAAACAATCCTTTCTTTAGAAAAGGGCACAAATTCCAAATTTTTCTCTATTCCTTTTTGAGGAGTGATAATTAAATCTAAAAGACCTTTATCAAGATCTTGAATCATTTGCGGGTATTCGCCAAATTTAATAATTACATTAAACGATAAGGATGATATATGTTTTTCAAGCGTAAATTGGAAAGTTTCAAAACACATACCAATACTTATCGTTGCTCTATCAAGCTTAGAGCTGCGATGAAACAGTTGTTCAGAAGTTTCGAGCTTAAGGAGTGGTTCTAATACAAAATTATACAAAACCTTTCCTCTTTCCGTGGGGACCATCCTTTTTGCAGAACGATCAAAAAGCTTATAGCCGGTGTACGCTTCTAAGGAATTCAAATGTAAACTCACTCCCGGTTGGGAGATATATAAAGACTGCGCCGCCCCAGTAAGCGTACCTGTTTCGTAGATTGCCTTAAAGGTTCTAAACCATTCTAAATTAAGCATATTTGTATTATTAAAATAATACAAATATATATCATTAATAACTAAACCTAATTTATTTTAACTTTTTAAAAACGACGATGCCATTGTGTCCTCCAAAACCAAATGTATTACTCATCGCAACATTTACATCTTTTGTTAAGGCTTTTAGTTTAACAATTTTTAAATCTGCGGGTATGGTATCATCTGGGTCTGTCAGATTGATTGTAGGCGCAATAATTCCTTCTTTAATGGTCATCACGGAAGCAATTGCCTCAATGGCGCCAGCTGCACCGAGTAGATGGCCGGTCATCGATTTGGTAGCACTAATATGTAGCTGAGAGCTGTTTTCTCCAAAAAGCTTCGTAATAGCTTTCAACTCACTCATGTCTCCAACAGCTGTAGACGTGGCATGTGCATTCAGGTAATCTACATCTTCCGCCAATAAGCCTCCGTCTTTAAGTGCTAAACGCATGGCGTTATAAGCACCTTCACCCTCTGGATGTGTAGATGTCATATGATACGCATCAGCAGTCATAGCGGCTCCAGCTATTTCTGCATATATCGTTGCGCCTCTAGCTAAGGCATGTTCATACTCTTCTATAACCAAGGCTCCTGCCCCCTCTCCCATTAAAAAACCATCGCGGCCTTTGTCAAATGGCCTACAGGCTAATTCAGGAGCATCGTTCCTAGTGGTCATGGCTTTCATCGCGCAAAAGCCCCCTATGGATGCTTCCGTAATAGGTGCTTCTGATCCCCCAGTAATCATCATCTTGGCCTTTCCCCAACGTATATAGTTAAAAGCATCCATAATGGCTGTATTTGAAGTAGCACAAGCAGAAACCGTTGAATAATTTATACCTTTCAGACCATATTTAATAGAGATTAATCCGGAAGCCATATTAGCTATCAATTTTGGAACAAAAAACGGACTAAAGCGGGGTGTAAAATCATTCATAGTATACTCCTTTACCTGTTCCTCGAAAGTAAGCATCCCTCCTTGTCCGGTTCCCCAGATAACACCAACATCATAAGCGTCTACTGTAGAAAAATCTATCTGCGCATCTTTTATTGCCTCATCTGCTGCAATAAGAGCATATTGCGTAAAGGGATCGGTTCTTTTGATTTCGGCTCTATCCAACCAATCATCTGCCTTAAACGCCTTTAACTCACATGCAATTTGTGTTCTAAATTTCTCCGGGTTGAACCTAGTTATTCGTCCTGCACCATTTTTTCCTAACTTAAGGTTTTCCCAAAAGCTTTTTAAACCTAACCCCACGGGAGTTAGCGCTCCCATACCTGTTATTACTACTCTTTTCATAATATATCTTTGCAAGGTACTATATTTATCTTTATCTTTCTACTTGTTTTTCACAAGTAGTTGCAAATATACAGCAAACCACTCTATATTTGCAAGTAGTTAAAAATTCTTACTATGAGATCTGATTGTCCGCTAAATTTTGCTATAGAAATATTCGGTGATAAATGGACATTATTAATTATTCGTGATTTAATATTTTTTGACAAACGCTATTATCAGGAATTTTTGTCGTCCCAAGAAAAAATATCAACTAACATATTGGCGGATAGATTGACCGCACTAGAAAAGAATGGCTTTGTAAAAAAGGAAAGGGACGAACACCATAAACAAAAAATTATTTATCGATTAACAGAAAAAGGCATTGACCTTGTGCCTATGCTCATTGAAATTGCTTTATGGTCCGACAAGTATGGAGAAAACTTACCTCAATACAAGAAAGACTTTATATTGAAAGAAGTAAGAAAGAATAAAACGACTGCCGTAAAAAAATTAACGAAAGATCTACATAAAAGGCACATACTGCTGCAAACATGACAGCGCACCCCCTAGGGTCATGTTCTACTATTCGCGTTTCACTTTCCCTTAAAATACGATTTAACATTTTTTAAGATTAGGAAGCCTTAACCTTAAAACTAATTAACACTTCTTTAGTTAGTTTTGGCTGCAATGAATAAAAGAAAAGAAAATTATGAAAAGATTGATTATTTTATGGCTAGTTTTTGGATTTGTACATCAAACCTACGCACAAGATTGGAATTTCCGTTATGGATTAAAATTGGGACTAAATGCTCCTTCTTATCATTTGTCTAACATAAATACCGGAACCTCAAGAGAAGCCTCAAGAACTTATGGTCTTTCTTTCACAGGGACTATAGAAGCCGCTCGCAACAATTACTTTGCCATCCAATCGGGCTTGTCTTTTCAAATGTTGGGATCGCAGCTTGATTATTCTGAATTCGGCAACACGCCCGTAACACAGCGCACTTTTTGGTTACAACTACCTGTCAACTTCGTCGCAAAACTTCCACTAAGGGATTCAAGCAACTTTTTTTTAAGTGCGGGGCCCTATGGTGCCATGGGCTTTTTTGGCGTCAATAGTTTTACCAGTAATTACCAAGGTTCACGTGAAGATTTTAGCTTTGGCAATGATGGCACCCAAAATCGATTTGATTATGGATTAAACTTAAGTATTGGCTACCATTTAAAAAGAGGATATAGCCTAGCTGCTGGGTATATGATGGGTTTAGCAGATTTGTCAACTAATTCAAGATACGAACAACGTAATAGGGCATGGAACATTTCCTTTGGGTACACCTTTTAACATTGGTATTAACCTAAATTCGATTATCACTTAGCTCGCCATTAAATATCACTTCATATTTACTGTCTTGCAACATCAGATTTTTCTTTAAAATGAGCACATTATTGCAAAAAAAACTGTCCTCATAATTTATCAATTGAAATAGCTTTTGCACAGCAGGCTTGCTTTTGTTGTCTATATCTCTGGCAATGGTTAAATGTGGGTAAAAATTTGTCTTTTTAAATTTAAATGTTGCCCGTAAAGATTGATGTAAAGCTATTATCTTTTCCGGTTTAGCTACTTTAACGCATACGCTAAAAGAGACATTTCCATGCGTCAGATACTCGATACCATTTAAAGGTTGGTGAAAACTTGTATGTGCAGCGATTGCCATAGACACCTTCCTTTTTATGATTTCATCGTTATCCGCTGTTTTTATTTTGTACAACGAGATATGCGGTACAGCATATAGGTTAACGTCACTTAACTGTATTTCAGTATGAAGTCTTTTTTTTTGATCAACTATCCAATCACGTATTTTTTTTGCAGGTGAAATTAAAATAAAATAGGTTACTTCTTCGAACAGCGTCAATTGATTCTTGTTTTTCATTCGAATAATTGTTCTTTTAATGGCAATGAAGCTTGCATAAATTATTCATCGTTTTCTATATATGGCAATTTATGCAGGTTTCATCAGCATAAATTGTTTTTTTAATTGCGATGAGGCTTGCTTGAGCTGTTTTATTAATAACCTTTTTGAATGGCAACTCATGCAGGTTTCATATGTCTTGTTCTACAATTTAATTATTAGAGCCAGTTTAAATTTAAATGTTTATAGCATATTTTTGAGCGAAACGAGGCATATTTTCTTGAGGCACCTTGCCTCTATCTCAAGAAAACATAACAAAATCGCAGCCAAAAAAGAGCACAAACAAATTATTGGATGAATTTTAAACAGGCTCCCAAGTTAGCCATAAAATTAAATGGTTTTAAGGGTTACCTTATTGATAAAAGCGGAATCAATTTATGGAATTTTGTAAAAACAGCATTCCTAAAAAAGACAATTTTTTAAAATGAAAAATAAAAACTGCACCCTAACAAGCTTGCCAAAAAGTTATCTTTTTATTTTTTTGGTGCTCCTACTTACCGCTTGTAACAAAAACTCAAGTAAGGAAGCCGTCACTAGTGGTGCTTCCCCAGAAAGTATTCTTACATCAAACGAACTACCCGCCGTTCAAGCAGAACCGCTAACACGAAAGCTTATAAAAGAAGGCAGCATCACTTTTGAAACAACGGATTTAATTCAAACAAAGAAACGTATTGAGCAAGCTGTCAAAAAGCATAATGGCTATATATCTTCTGAAAATGAGCATAACCTTTCGGGTAGTTTAAGCCGTACATTGACGATTAGAATACCTGCCAAACAATTTGATGTATTTATAAACGATGCTACAAGTGGCATAGAAAAATTTGATACGAAAGACATACAAGTGAAGGATATTACTGAAGAATTTGTGGACCTTCAGGCGCGGCTTAGTACAAAAAAGGAGCTGGAACAACGATATCTCGAACTACTTAAGAAAGCTAACAAAATAGTAGAAATTTTGGCAATTGAAAAGCAGATAGGCGACTTAAGAGCAGACATTGAAGGAACGGAGGGACGTTTACAGTATTTAAACAATCAATCCGTTTATTCTACCATCTCTATTACTTACTATAAATCTATCCCTAAACAAACGGCATTTACTAACAAATTCAAAGAGGGATTTTCCAACGGTTGGCAGCATTTCATGTGGTTCATTGTTGGCTTAGTAAATATATGGCCTTTCATTCTGGTGATGAGCGTATTAATCTTCCTACTGAGACGTTGGTGGCAAAGAAGAAAGGTTAATTAGCGAATCAAAATATTTGCTAATTAACTTGTTTTCTTATAATTCCAAATGGCCCAGCCATTGAGCAAACCCGCAAAACCAATAAGATATAGAAATTCCATTTTAACATCGGAAAATCCGCTACTCTTTAAAATTATCATTCTTACCACTTTAACAAAGTGAGTTACCGGTGTTAAATTAGAAAAAACCCGTGCCCAATGAGGCATACTATCAGTTGCCGTAAAAAAGCCGCTCATTAACATAAAAATCATCATAAAAAAGAAGGCTACAAACATAGCTTGCACCTGATTATCGCTATAGGTAGAAATAAGTAGACCAAGGCCGAGCACAGCGATCAGATAAATAAATGCAAATGCATATAACAACCATAGACTTCCTTTAGGGTATATATCATAAACAAAACTGCAAACACCTAAGCCCACCGTGAAGATGATCATTCCAATGATCCAAAAAGGGATCAATTTACCAGAAATAAATTGCCATTTTTTTATTGGCGTTACATTAATCTGTTCGATGGTACCTATTTCCTTTTCCCTTACTATGTTAAGTGTTGTCATAAAGCCACCAATTAGTGTAAGCAAGAGCACCAATACCGCTGGAACTATATTGAATTTATATTCCTCTAGCGGATTGAACCAACTTCTTTGTCGAATTTCAATTGCTCCACCTTGGTTCGTATTATTAGCATTTATCTTTTGTATATTAAAATCTACTTCATTATTAAAGTCTGCGATCACCATATTCAAATAGCCACTGCCAATCCCGGCTTTTGTCCCATTAATTGCATCTGCATAGACGCTCAATTGCTGTTTGCCGGCTCTTACTAAGTTGCGTTCAAAATTGGGTGGAATTTCCATCACCACATCAGCCTCTTCTTTTTCTATATGTTTAATGGCCTGCTGATAATTCGGATCGACACTTATTATGTTAAAATAGCCTGAAGAACTTATTTTGCTGACAAGTTTTTGCGAATAAGAGCTATGATCGTTATCTACAATCGACAGATTAATACTCTTGATATCAAAATCCATTGCCAAGGGTAAAACTACCAATTGAATCATGGGCATGGCAAACATCATTACTAAGATAGATTTATCGCGAAAAATCTGGCGAAACTCCTTTTGCAATATAAATCGAAGTACTTTCATAAGCTAATTTTTTCACCTAAGGGTTTTATAACCTAACTTTAAATTTCTTCAGTGCGATGCTTAACAATCCTACCGTCATGCCTGTCAACACCAGTGTTTCCTTCCAGACATAACTGAATCCCAATCCTTTTAACATCACCGATTTGACTGCCAGATAATACCACCTGGAAGGGATAAAATTTGAAATAACCTGAAAAATTTTAGGCATATTCTCCAATGGCATAATAAATCCTGTAAATATTAAGGTAGGTAACATCATTCCCATTAAAGAAATCAGCAAGGCTGTTTGTTGCGAATTGGTAACATTTGAAATCAGCAGTCCCAAAGAAAGGCAGGTGATAATAAATAATGTACTTTCCAAGTACAATAACAACAAGCTCCCGCGCACCTCTACGTCGAGCACAAACACAGCTAATAATAAAATTAAAGTAAAATTGGCGAGCGATAATAGCAAATAGGGTATGGCCTTAGCTATCAATACAAAAACAGGTTTAAAAGGAGAAACCAGTAAGACTTCCATCGTTCCCATTTCTTTCTCCTTCACAACCGAAACGGAAGTCAAAGCGGTGCAAATAATCATCAGTATCAAAGCCATCACTCCCGGAATAAAATTCAATGAACCGTTACCTTCCTCATTGAAGAGCATACGAACTTCGGGCTGGATGCTTAATAGCGCTGGCACCTGGTCCGAAAGGGCTTCCTGCTGTTGAAAATCAACAATAATGGCAGTAAGATAGTTCGTTATTGTTTTTGATATATTCGGATCCGATCCATCTGTGATTACTTGAATTTGGGATTTCCCGCTGTGAAGTAAATCACTGCTAAAATTTACAGGAATTATTAATGCCCCCTTCACCTCTCCTCGCTTAAATTCCTGCTCGATCTCTTGATAGTTCAGATTCACTTGCTCTACGAGTAGATATTCAGAGGTCATAATTTTATTAATGAGTTTTTGGCTTTTAACATCTTTCGAATAATCAGCAATAACTAGGTGAATATTTTTAACTTCACTTGACAAAGCAAAGCCAAATAAAATGATCTGCACGATGGGAAGACCAAACATAATCAACAATGTTCGGCGATCACGAAAAACGTGATAAAACTCCTTTTTAATAAATACGAGCAATTGTTTCATTTCGTAGTTTTTAGATATTGGCACAATTACACCAAAAAATCGGTTAATCAGCTAATGAATGATTATCAGTCGCACTAGTTATCACTCCGCTTGGCTCCTCTCGCCAGCAAATAAAAAACTTCATCCATCGTGGTAACTTGATGTTTTTCTTTTAGATTTCTCGGTGAGTCAAGTGCCTCTACTTTTCCATCCACCATAACGGAGATACGATTACAATACTCCGCTTCATCCATATAATGTGTGGTCACAAAGATGGTTATCCCACTCGCTGCAGCTTCATAAATCATATCCCAGAACTGCCTGCGTGTCACAGGATCTACTCCTCCAGTTGGCTCATCCAAGAATACAATTTTTGGCTGGTGGAATATGGCAACAGAAAAGGCCAATTTTTGTTTCCATCCGAGAGGAAGCTCTCCTACCATTTTCTTTGCTTCTTTCTGTAGGCCTAATGTATCTATCAATTTTTCGGTTCTCCTTTTTATCTCCTTCCGTTCCAATCCATAAACACCGCCAAAAAATTCGATATTCTCTAAAATCGTCAGGTTTTCATACAGCGAGAACTTTTGACTCATATAACCAATATTCTTTTTAATCTGCTCCTGTTGTTTATACACGTCGTAGCCTGCTACGGTAGCTTCACCGCTTGTAGGAAAAGATAGACCGCACAAAATGCGCATGGCAGTAGTTTTTCCTGCGCCATTGGCGCCTAAAAAACCGAAGATTTCCCCCTTCGTAATATCAAAAGATATTTCGTTTACGGCGGTAAAATCGCCAAACCTTTTGGTTAAATTCTTGCAAATAATAACTTTCTCTTGATCCATTCTAAGTCTTAGTTCAACCAATTACACCTTTGCTTCCTTTTCTCCCATTAAACGAATAAAGCTGTCTTCAATCGTCGCTTTAATTTCCTTCACTTGAATTTCAACATGTCCCTTTTTCTCCGCAATTTCATTTAGCTTAGAGAGCCCATCATGCACTTTATTATGGAGGGTAATATGTAAATATTCTCCGAAGGCATAACTACTTTCAATAGCTTCGTCCGAGCGGTAGTCGAGCAATAAGCGATAAATTTCCCTAGATCTTGCAGCATACAATTTAGTCGGGTATGCCTTCATAATATTTTCAGGAGCATCAACTGTCATAATTTTACCATCTTGTATGAGCGCAATTCGTTCGCAAAGTGTTGCTTCATCCATGTAAGGGGTAGACACTAGTATCGTAATTCCCTGACGTTTGAGTGTCTTCAACATTTCCCAAAACTCTTTACGAGAAACCACATCTACTCCCGTGGTAGGCTCATCTAATAATAACACTTTTGGTTTATGAATCAGGGCACAACAAAGCGCCAATTTTTGCTTCATTCCTCCAGATAACTTCCCTGCCCGACGATTGTTAAAAGGTTTGATCTGATCATAAATATCTTTTATAAGCTCATAATTTTCTTCTATAGTTGTACCAAATACCGTTGCAAAAAAATTCAAGTTTTCCAAAACGGTTAAGTCTTGGTATAAAGAAAATTTGCCGGGCATATATCCAACACTGGCCCTTATCTCTTTATAATCTTTTACAACATCGAAGCCAGCAACGCTTGCCTGTCCCTTATCTGCTAGCAAAACCGTTGTTAAAATTCGAAAAATAGAGGTCTTGCCTGCTCCATCAGGTCCAATTAATCCAAATAATTCCCCTTCTTTAACAGTAAATGAAACGTCGTCTACCGCTTTTACGCTTCCGTTGTTATACGTTTTAACAATATTTTGAAGTGTTACCGTTTCCATGGGCGACTAAAATTTTCTATCATTTATTATTGTTTTCACCTTTCAATACAATCTGGCCATACATCCCAATCTTCAAGTAACCATCATTCTTGACACGTACTTTTATAGCATATACTAAATTGGCTCGCTCATCTTTCGTTTGGATAGTTTTTGGCGTAAATTCAGCTTTATCACTTATCCACTCTATAACACCTGCGTATTCTTTAAAAGTATCTTTACCTTGATCGATTTGTACGCGTACAGGCTGACCTACTTTTATATTCGAGAATTTTTCTCCATTGATATAAGCCCTTAAAATAATACTAGATATATCTGCGATACGGTAAAGAGGTTTACCTACTGTTGCCATTTCATTCTCTTCAATATATTTAGTCAGAACCGTACCTTTTACGGGATTTATTATTTTGCTTTTCGCGAGCTGATCATTCAGCTGTTCAATTTGCGCATATAAGGGGTTAGTCTCCTCTTGAAGACTAGTAGAAGTAATGCCTAATGAAGATTGTTGGGCCGTTATCCGCTTTTTTATGATATTCATTTCTGCCGTAGCGTCGTCCAGCTGCTTAGGTGTAGCTGCATCGGCCTTCACAAGATTCACAAGTCTTTCCTGCTCCCTTTTAGCATGTCTAAGTTCTTCCTGTAAGGCAGCCATTTCTGCGGCGACATTTGGCCGCTTGCTAAGTACAGCCATTGCCTGTGCTTCAAGCTGTTTTTTCTTAAGATACAGCTGGATAGTATCAATGTAACCTACATCTTGCCCTGTATTAAGCGCTTGGCCTTCTTCCAAAGAAAGCTTTTTTATAACACCATTTGCTTCTGCTGAAACAATCGTTTCTACTGCTTCAAAGGAGCCCGAAGCATCATAAGGAAGCTTATCATCGGTACAGGATGTATAAAAGAAGGTGAATAAACTAAATAATAACACAGTCGTTCTCATTTTTTTTAAAATTTAAGATGCTAATACATTAATTGCCTTGCGTATACTTATTGTTGTATTGAGATAATAAAAGTTGAATTTCATGCACAATTTTATTCTGCCTTGCTTGATCTTCCGCATTAACTTCCCGCAAATAATCACTTGTTGTAATGACCCCATTTTCCAATTGCGCGATGGATGTATTTTTCACCTTTTCACGAAGTGCGATAATTTCATCATCCGACTTTAACAAATCGCTATACTTATCGATCACAGCTTGCTCTTGCTTCGTTTGATAATTTGTATTAAATAAAAATGTTTCTTTATCGACCATTATTGCTATTCGGTCATTTTCGAGAAGGGCCTTCTCTTTCTTCTGTGTATATAAACCTGCTATATTCCAACGAAGACGCACACCACCTATATAATAAGTTTCGAAGCTAGGTTTTAGAATATTCAGGGCCGGCCTACCATAACCACCTTGGAAAAAGAAATCTAATTTGGGTCTGTTTCTAGCACTTATCGCATCCTCTTGTACATCAAGGTTATGTAGCTGATAATTAAACAATGCTAATTCAGGCCTGTTAATGGCAGAAGTAGATAAAATTGGCGTGGGTCTGATGAAGACAATCGCCGTATCTAAGGGTTGATGCATAAATAAACCTAACATTTCGACATAAGCCTTGCGCGTTGCTTTCATATCAATTGCCTGTTGTAGAGCGTTTAAATGCTCAGCTTTCAATACATCGACGTTGCTTTTAAGCGCCGTTCCATTGTTAACAGCTCCTTGCATTTTATTTATTCCCAGGTTGATATCCTTTATCAACAATGAATTTTGACGCAATTGTTCTTGAATCAATAGAATCCCAAAGAACAATTGATTTACGCGTTCCTTCAACTGATACAATTCTATCTCCAAACGTTGCTCTTCAATAGCCGAGACTGTCCGATGAGTCTCTTTTTGCTGTTTAATGTCGCCTCCGTCATAGATAGATTGATTTATCTCGCCGTAGATTTTATATTGGTCCTTCTTTAACTGTGGTACTTGAATACCAGGTACTGAAATGGGAATTTCCGTAACCGCAGATTGATAAGTGGCTTGCCCATTTATACTTAATTGAGGCAGATAACCTTTTTCTGCATTTTCAATAGAATACGCTTTACTTTTATTGATCAAAGCACGTTTTTTTATCAAAGGGTAATTAGCTTTTGCTTGCTCATAACATTCATCCAATGTAAGGTCTTGCTTATCCTGAGCAACGGCAGTTATTGCTTGCATTAAAAAAAAGCATGTAGCTAGCACCAATTTCATAGCAGGTGCATTACTTTTCTTTTTTACCGACTGGTTTATTTGCTTTGGGCTTACTCCTCTTAAGAAGCAATCTGATTTCCACCAATTTAAACACTTCAAGAAACATATGTTATTCATATTTTTTAATCATTTGATTAGTTTATAGACAACATTCAACTACCCTTACACACTTCTATATTTGCTCTCTTTTCTATTCGGAAAGAACCTATCGCACTTCCTTTCACAAAGTTATAACTAATTTTTAGATTTAAAAATTTATTCTAATCATTTGATTAAAAATAGATTGTATGCAGCTATCGTTTATCTTTTGTAAAAAAGAGGAACAAATTTAAAATAAGGTATTGGTTACTTACTTTGTATTTAGTATACTATTAAACCAAATGGGGATCAGCTTTTTCCGCTCAATAATAAATTTCTTGAATTTTTTATCTTTCATCGCATCTATCTGACTAATAACGGGCTGTGCCAGTATCGGGAAGATGATCATACTTAATAGATTCAGTATAAAATGGAATACATTTATATCCGGACGGACTTCGTTTAATTGTCGAAAAAATACTGATTTCAATAACCTGCTAGAAATTCTATCACTAAAAAGCGCTGGATTATTTTTGATTTCACTTAATACAAATATTGGTAGATCAGGATTAGCTAAAAGCATATCAATATAGTCATTAGCCACCGCGGTTACCTTTTTTTCTAAAGAGGTAGATTCATCATCAAGCAGTCGAATAATCATTCCAAAAAACTGCTCAAATTTTTCTTCCATAATAATATGGAATAATTTCTCCTTACTTCTAAAATAGTAATTTAACAATGCCAGGTTAAGACCTGCTTCTTCTGCAATATCACGCGTCCTAGTAGCTGAAAAACCCTTTTTTGTAAAAACAATTCTAGCTGCTTCCTTAATTTTTTCTTCCGTTGAAATATCCTTTTCTTTTTTTTCCATTCTCTTATGGCTATTTGCCTACAAAGGTATAAAACTAAACAATCATTTTAAAAAATAAATTTAATCAACTATTTAAAACAGGCATCAATTGACATAGCATATCACTTGTTCGATTTAACTATCAACATCATCACTTCATTTTCAGCACATTAATCATTGGTGGAAATTTATTCATATATTAGTTATATGAAATGTTTCAACCATGGAAGCTTTTAAAACAGCAAACGATTTTTACAATGCGCAACAACAATGGCATGAAGAATTAAAGGTTTTACGAAAACTAATTTTAAGCGCAGGCTTAACAGAAGAGATAAAATGGGGTGGCCCCATTTACACGCATAATGGCAAAAATATTGTCGGTTTGGCTGGTTTCAAATCTTATTTTGGCATCTGGTTTCATCAGGGCGTTTTCTTAGAAGACAAGTATAAGTTACTGATTAATGCCCAAGAAGGAACAACAAAGGCGTTAAGGCAAATGCGTTTTACCTCTATAAAAAAAGTTGATTTGCCCATTATCTTAAGTTATGTAAAAGAGGCTATTCTTAATCAGGAAAAAGGTTTAGAAATGAAGGCCGATAGGAATAAACCTATTCTTATCCCAAATGAACTTGCACAGCTTTTTAAAGAAAACAAAATACTGCAACAGCGTTTCTCTCAGTTTAAAAAGACTCAACAACGAGAATTTGCTGAATATATCAGCACAGCCAAACAAGATAAAACCAAGCAGGAAAGGCTGAAAAAGATTATTCCGATGATTGAACAAGGTCTGGGCTTAAACGATAAATACCGTTTTAATCAATAAATTAACATGACTCATGAAAAGGTTATTATTCCTCCTATTTATGCTTATGGGATTCTTTGCTAAAGCACAGACAGAAAATCCAAACTATGATAAGGTGCTAGCAGACTCATTAGGCGCCGATGAATATGGTATGCGCCCGTATATATTTGTTATATTAAAAACAGGCACCCATGTAATAGACGACAAAGAACAAGTTGCCACCATTTTCAAAGGGCATCTCGATAATATTAATCGTCTCGTGGGACTGGGGAAATTAATAGTCGCCGGTCCTTTTAAAAAAAATGAAAAATCATATCGAGGCTTGTTTATACTAACAGTCAAAACAATAGATGAAGCAAAAATATTATTAGAAACCGATCCTGCAATCAAAGCAAAGTTGCTAGCGCCCGAACTTTATGAATGGTACGGTTCAGCAGCGCTGCCACTCTATCTAAATGCTTCAAAGAAAATAGAAAAAAAGTCCTTTTAAATTAGTCGTTATAGCATGTGATATTTAATTGTTCATCAGCTGAATTGCAAAAGACACTTGAGAACATTTGACTTGATAATATATGAAATAAAAAGGTTTTTGCTAATACGTTAAAGCAAAAAAACCCAGCATTTGGGATGCTGGGTAAAAACATATGTTTTTATCAACCTAAACCTATTGTATACAATAACGGTCAACATTTGAGAATATTATACGCAACAGATTTTTTTTTAAAAAAAGATCTTTCATCTCATTTAACTTCATTTTACCTCTTCTATTTTTTTAATAAAGCGCCTTCTCCCGTAAAAGCTGGATCTCCTCTTCACTAATTTCTCCCATCATATACTGTTTCACATTATTAATTTTCATTTCGTCTAAAATAGCTACTAAGTCACTGTAATCAGATCTATTACTGGGATGTATTATAACCATTAAACCTTTTAAGTTATCGTCTTCTTGCGTAGCGATTTTTTTCATTTTGTCTTCTATTTCCAATCTTATCCCCTGTTTTCCGTGTGTCGTAATTTGTGGCATTTCTATGGGTTGGTCCAGCCTTCCCCAATACCATACAATTTTATTATCTGCCCCTAATAACACGGTCATCGTACGGCTGTCGGAAAAGGGTGTTAATTCAGTTGGATCGGAGACATCTGGCATCGTCACATCCATTGCTTGCGGCTGGTTTAAACTGGTAGTTAGCATAAAAAAGGTAATCAATAAAAAAGCTAAATCTACCATGGGGGTAAGATCAACCCTAGGTTGCAATCTACCTGTAACTAATTCTGCCATAACGTTCGAAGATTAATAAATGATTTATATTCTTTTAACAGTAGATGCTAGCGAACATAAAATTCCATAAAGGGTAAAGGTTCGTCGAAATCCTTCCGCTAAATCACAATATAAAGTAATCGTAAGGTAATAGGTAAACGAGTTAAATTTTTAAACAATTGGAAAAGAATTAACCAAGAGTTGATTTACTCTTTGAAAAACTTAACATGGTTTATCATTTCTAATTTTTTAATTTCCTCTGTAGTCAAATCTTCAGATTCTTCTAACTTTTTCTTAATAAGCTCATTACAAAAAATTTCACCGTAACTATACGTATGGATTCTCATAAGCTCAGATACATTGAGTTGATCAGCAAAATTCACTAAAATAGCTTCTGGAATTTCAAAGTCGTCCGCATCAGTATGGCCTATATAAGCAAATTTCATCGACTTCCATACCTCAAAAAGTTTTGATTCATTCACATTTTCCCCGAAAAAAATAAAAATATGCTTTAAAAGCTCGTTTCGCTTTTCTAATCCCATGCTTCTGGTGAACACCTTTTCTATAAACTCGCAATATTGAATAAATTTTTTATCATGTAGTTTATCTGAAAAGTATTTCGTGACCGCATTAAAAATCTGTAAGGTAGATTTTCCATTTAAGTATTGATAAGCAGCTATTTCTGCAAGATGATTGTTTGAATGATGAGGGAAGTCTTTTGAAGCAGCGGTTTTCTTAAACGGTAACCGCTTCAAGGCTAAAGCGATTATGAGGTCCCAATCCTGCTCGTCCCCTAACATGCGTGAATGTATGGCAACCATATTTTGGCTCTTGGGATCTGTTCTCTTCTTAAACAGGATGGTATGCCTATTTTCGATGCTTTTCGGTTTAATTTTGAAGCTTTTTATATGCACAAACACCTGGCCATCAACAGTATCTGCGACGCCGAAACCCTTTGTATTATTGAACCATTTTATCACACCCAATTCCATAGTGTCGATTTAAAGGTTTAAGAAGTCTAAAAGAACCAATCTTGCAGAAGACAAGGTAACTATTAAATTTCAAAAACCCAAAACAATCAGGAAAGAATATGCACAAAACAAGTTGTATTACAACACGTTGAAGCAAAAAAACTACACCCCATTGATCAGTTCATCTGCTTCTTGATAAATTTTTTCTAAACGTTGCGATGTAATACCAAGATGTTCCAATGTATGAGATTTCTTAAGAATATCTTTCACCAAAATATTTCCCGACGATAATAATCGATCTTTTTCTAATTTATTGATAGTTGTTAAACAGGTCAAAGGATAAAGCCCCATGCTATCTACTCTTCTTTTAATACTGCTTTCTAGTGGATAATCCCATGAAAGTAAACGGATCTTATAACAATTTGCAAAACTAATGGCATCTTTCGTTAAATAGGCATTTGTCACAAGCCAAGGTTCCGTAAATTTAACTTCTCTATTGAAAAAAGAAAAGGATTTATCCTTCAAATCAACAAATCGCGATAAAAAATACATAGGATTTGTTACGTCAACTTTTGCGTCAACAGTATTTCTAAATTTGCACTCTATCAACAACATCTCTCCTTCTTTTTGTGCAATTACATCTACTTCATGATTTACGGCTCTTCCTGCTAACATGAGGCTGGTCTCTGTTTTATAACCAATATGCTCAAAAAGACGGCCTATCCATTTTTCAAACAAGTATCCAGTAGGTCCTAAGTCCCTCAATGCCTTTTTTAAACTATAGCGCGCTGCCAGGGAACTACGTTCCTCCTTTAACAATTGAAAAGCAAGCTTATAAATTTGTTTTGTAGAAATACCATCGAAAAGAGCGGTATTCATTTTCTCCCAGACAATAGCTACTGTTTCTTGAGATGCGCCTGATTTTAACAATGACCCTTTCAACCTATTTATATCAAAATCAACTAATTCACCAGAGTACTTTTTTATTTTCATATAGTCCTTTTTATTAAATATGGGTGTAAATTAATAAATTGCAGACTATAAGCATGGAAAATAATGACAGATAATATAAATCTTATCTGTCAAGTGAAAGAACCTCCAAAATAGACTCTCTATAAAACACCGTTAAGGCATCTGTATATATTCAATTAAGCTTTTCCTCTTCTTTCCAATGATTCTTTCAAGGCTTTTATCAGTTTGTGCAAATTCATTAGCTTTAATGCCATCGGCCATACTTAAATAAAATGCTCTTTCTGCCTCAGGCATATGAAGCTCGGCTAGCTCCTTTTCATAATCCTCGTTTTTGATATTAAAATAGGTTGAATTTAATCCTTTTTCCTGGTTTAGCAGTTTTGCTATACCGTCAAAAGTGAAGGCCTCTTCGCCTGTGATACTATAAATGTGACTTGTAATGGTGCTTTCAGTGAGTGTGTTACTTAATGCTTCTGCTATATCTTCTCGGGAAACAAAACTTATTTTTCCGTTTTCTGCGGGGTAATATATCTGTCCGTCATACAAACCATTTCCTATAAACAATGGAATGGTTTCCATATACATGCTATTACGGAAAATGGTATACGAAATACCAGAATCCATGATCAATTGCTCTGTATGTGCACATGTTTTTGCTGCCATGAAATGGGCCTGTGAACCTGGACTGAGTGTACTGGTGTACATAATATGTTGCACACCTGCTAGTTGTGCGGCCTTTACAACATTTTGTTCTTGCTTCGTTCCCACATCACCGATAGCAGTGGTCGAAATCTGTAATACTCTTGTTATTCCTTCAAAAGCATTGTTCAGTGAATGCGGATCTTCATAATTAGCTTCCCTTATAATGATACCCGTATTTAAATAATCAGCGATCCTTTCCTTGTCCCTTACTATTGCTACAAGTTGTGTAGGTGCTACTTTTTTTAACAACAGAGAAAGTGTTAATTTTCCTAAATGGCCGTTTGCTCCTGTAATTGCTATCATAATTTTTTTTTTGACAGCAAATCTACTGCCCAGCTAAGCGTCTAAATAGAACAAACCCGACAAGGCCCCTTTAAATAAAAATCTGCGGAAAATTAATCACTAATTCTTCAGAATTCCTTAAATATTGATTTGGTGTAAGCGATGTAAACTCTTTAAATGATCTTATGAAATGCGACTGATCGGCGTAAAAATTCTCATAGGCTACATCTGTTAACTTGCTATAATTTTCACTCCTCAACATGTTTAACGCCATTTGAAATTGAGTTATCTTGGCGAATGATTTCGGGGATATACCAACTTGTTCTTTAAATTTACGTTCAAGCGTCCTCTCTGACCACCCGAGATCTTGCTGTAATTGTTTTAATGACAAGTTCTTGCCTATACCTTTTATGTTCGCAAGTGTATATTTCATTTTGTTGTCTACTCCGCTATTATGAAGAAGAATCAATTTATATAAATAATCACATAAGACCTCGATTCGCTGTGAAACACCTGATAAATTCAAAAGACGTTCAATTAAATTATATTCTTTTAAAGTGGAAAACAGTGTTAGGTCTAGACAGTTATCCGTTAATTCCCACGCATCTAAGCCAAATACCGATTTCAGTGCGTGCGGATAAAAATATACGCCTATTGCCTGAAAACTGGCGGGTGAAAGAATTTGAGAACAAGTCGTAGTTTGACCATAAAGATAAATAATTGGCAGTTGTTTTTCATCCTGATAGGCAAAACCATCCATGGAAACTTGAAAGATCAACCCTGGCGACCCGTCAGCTACGGTAGCGAATTTCAGCGGATTGCATTGCCCTTTTGCACTATCCAATGTCCAGAAATATTTAACATAATCCCTTAGGCGAGCAGGCGGAACGATATATTGATAATTCATTTCCTGACTGTTTTTCTTAACGAATAAATATAAATATGTTTCATCAATATAACAAACGTTCTTATCAAATGGAATTATCAACCCAACGAAAAGTAATATACAAAAAAACTGAACAAAAAGACCAAGCCCCACCACTCTTTCCCTTTTTCGCAATCAAAACAGGCTTAAACATGCATTTTTGCAGCAAAAACACCTTTTTTATACTCATTTAACTAGTTGAACATAACCTATCAACGGCTGTAGATAACAAAGTCTGCGCCTATTAATTATATATATTTGTTTAAGTGTTTGGCCAACACAGGCGCATCCTGAAAAGCCTTAAAAGAGTAAGGACCACAAATAAAAAATCTCTTTGTTATGAAAAAATTGGATTTAAACAAATTAGGGGTAGAAGAAATGAACGCTACTGAATTAAGAACTGTAGAAGGTGGCGGTCCTGTAGGTGATTTATTAAATGTAATCGTTGGTGGTGTTGGTACTATCGCCAATGATACCTTCGGATTCTTAAACAAAACTTTAGTAAATATCTTCAAAACACTTGCTTCTTTATAAGCATTGACCTGTTTGAACAAAAAATTAACAGTTATCCCCAAAAAGGATAACTGTTATTTAGTTTTTGAGACGCTATAAAACACAACCAGTTAATGTATCGCTATAGTACATCATTTAACTGAATATATTATGTCATTACCGGCTTATTCCATAGATACGATTACTAACACGAACATCGTTTATTTATCCCGTGTCAAAAGATCAACCCGGGTTATATATATCGGTATATTATTACTTCTCATATCTGCTCTCATAGCACTCCCTTTAATACGAACCAACATCAGTGTGAAAGGTTCTGGCCTTTTACAATCATCCATTGAAAAAACTGAATTAACGATCCCTATAAACGGCAGATTAATATATTTCAATGTAAAGGATAATCAGAAAACCAACCTCGGGGATACGCTACTTATTATTGACGGAGCTTCCTCCAATCAGCAAAACGTATTAGTTAAAGGTAGGCAACAAGAAATAACTTCATTTATTAGAGATTTAAACATATTAATAAATAAAGCTAGCTCGGAGGATTTCAACCCTCCCACCCTTCATGCAGGACAATATTATGCGATTTGGCAACAATATACACAGGAATTAGAAAATACAAAGATTGCACGCGATCAAGCAGAAAACACGTTCAATAGATACAGTAAACTATACCGAAAAAAAATGGTATCCTCTGCTGAGTACGACAAGTATGACTTCGAGTATAAGCAAGCATCAGCAAATTATGCCATGATTTCAAAACGTTATAAGGCCCAATGGCAAACAGAAATTAACCAACTGCAAAACGAATACCGTCAGTTATCGAGTCAACAAATTGAAATCAACGAACAAAAGAAACAATATATTGTAACTGCACCTATAGATGGTTCCGTGCAGAATTTAGCTGGTATACAAAAGGGGGCCTATGTTTTTGCAAATCAAAAATTCGCAGAATTATCGCCAGACACTACCCTTTTAGCTTTCTGCTATATTAAACCATCAGATATTGGTCTCATAAAAAAAGAACAGGAGGTTCGTTTTCAGGTCGACGCCTTCAACTATAATCAATGGGGTCTGTTAACAGGGAAAGTTATAGATATATCGGACGACATTGTGATGTTAAATGACAACCAGCCTGTTTTTAAAGTGAGATGCTTATTGAACAGTGATCATCTAACGTTAAAAAATGGCTATAAGGGCTATCTAAAGAAAGGGATGAACTTCACCGCTCGGTTCTCGGTAACGGAACGGAGTCTATTCCAATTGCTTTATGACAAAGTGGATAACTGGCTAAATCCAAACATAAAGACAACCTCTTAATTTTTATTGCTAAAATAAGGATAGTAGGCGATTAACAAATGACAACAGCATGGGCAAGAAAGTTAAACAAAGAGATATAACTGATTGTGGAGCAGCCTGCATAGCTTCCGTTGCTGCCCACTACAAACTAGCTATTTCTGTAGCTAATATAAGGCAACTTGCGAGCACCGATAAAAAAGGGACCAACATACTTGGCCTGTTGGAAGCCGCCGAAAAATTAGGATTTGAGGCAAAAGGTGTAAGAGGATCTTTTGAAAGTTTATTTAAAATACCTAAACCCGCCATTGCACATATAGTAGTTGAAGGAGTTTTACAACATTACGTAGTAATCTACAAGGTAAGCAAAAGATTTGTCGAGGTGATGGATCCCTTGGATGGTATGACTCATAAAAAATCACATGAAGATTTCAAAAAGATCTGGACAGGTGCGCTCGTTCTGTTAATTCCCTCCGAAGCCTTCCAAAAAGGAAAAAAGACGGCCTCCGTGCGAAGTCGATTTTGGAATTTAATGAAACCTCAAACAAGCACACTTATTCAGGTATTATTTGGGGCCATTATATACACTATACTTGGACTCTCCACCGCTGTTTTTGTACAAAAGATTGTAGATTTTGTGTTGGTTGATGGCAATATTAATTTGCTAAACCTTATGAGTATTATGATGATCGTAATATTAGGTTTTCAGCTATTCATAGGAGCAACAAAAACAGTCTTTACGCTAAAAATGGGTCAGATTATTGATTCCCAACTTATCTTAGGCTACTACAAACATCTTTTAACACTCCCTCAAAAATTTTTCGATACCATGCGTGTCGGAGAGGTTATTTCCAGAATAAATGATGCTGTAAAAATAAGAGTGTTTTTAAATGATGTTAGTGTAAATTTCCTCGTAAACATCTTCATTGTTACCTTTTCATTTCTGATGATGTTCACATATTATTGGAAGTTAGGTCTACTTATGCTTACCGTCATTCCACTGTATCTTTTAGTATATTTCATTGCCAATAAGCTCAACAGAAAAGTGCAGCGAACACTTATGGAAGATTCCGCAGAGCTGGAATCTCAATTAGTAGAAAGCCTGAATGCGGTTCGTACCATCAAACAATTCGGCGCTGAATCTTATGCGAATGAAAAAACCGAAACTAGATTTGTCAAATTATTAAAAACAGGTTATCAATCAAACCTAAACACACTTTTTGCTAGTACTTCATCTGAATTCATATCCCGCTTAATCACCATTGCTCTCCTATGGGTAGGGGCTACCTATGTATTAAAAAATCAAATCACACCTGGAGAACTTTTATCGTTTTATACACTTATCAGCTATTTTACGACACCTGTCACTGCTTTAATAAACATGAATAAGACGGTGCAAGATGCTGCTATTGCCACTGATCGATTATTTGAAATTTTAGATCTTGAATGTGAAGAGGATAATAGCGATATCGAACTGACTAAAGACAAAATAGGTGATATTCAATTTAAAAATATATCTTTTAGATATGGAAGCCGAGCGAATGTTTTTGATGATTTGTCTCTCAATATACAAAAAGCAAAATTTACGGCAATCGTCGGCGAAAGTGGTTCAGGGAAATCAACACTCATTTCCATTTTGCAACATATTTATCCCGTACAAGGGGGAACGATAACTATTGGAAAATATGATCTAAAGCATATTAAAAATGCTTCTCTACGGCAAATCGTTTCTGTTGTACCACAACATATTGACTTGTTTTCAGGGAATGTTGCATCAAATATTGCGCTTGGCGATTATACTCCCGATATGCAAAGAATTATTGATATTACTACTCAACTCGGAATAATTGACTTCATTGAATCTTTACCTCAAGGATTCTACACAAACATCGGCGAAAATGGTTTATCCCTATCTGGTGGTCAACGACAACGAATTGCGATTGCACGAGCGCTGTATCGTAACCCTGAAATATTAATTTTAGATGAAGCTACCTCCTCTTTGGACTCCACTTCAGAAAAATTTGTTTTAAATACGATCGATCATTTAAAAAGAGATAACAAAACAATTATTGTCATAGCGCATAGGTTAAGTACCTTATATAATGCCGATAAAATTATTGTATTAGATAAAGGAAAAGTAATTGAACAAGGAACCCATCAAGAATTGCTTTTGACGGATAATTCTATGTATTCAAATTTATGGAAGCTGCAATCGCAACAATTAATTCTTAAGAATTGATCACTGTCAAAGATCAAGTTATTTTATAACTATTTTTGCTTATTGGATTAAAATTGGCTCATCAACTATAGGTTTTTGCATTTTCTTGCGTAATATTTTATTCTTCCACCTCATAAAAGGGTGTTCTATTATACGATTTAGTAATAAAGCAACCAAAATGGAGATAAAGGCACAAATCAAAACGCGCCAATTACTATTGCTCGGAATGCCTAAATGATCAAGCGGTCTTTGCAAGAGATGATTTAAAAATTTATGACATAGGTAAACGCCATAAGAAAGGGCGGCGATAAGGGTACTTAGTTTCCATCTGAGACGGTATAAAAAACAAGATGGACACAACACCGCAAGCACCATGAAGCCATATGATACAGCGATCAGCGGATATCCAATTAGCGTCGGCCAAAAATCTAACCTATCATTTTTCAAGAAAAAATAAGCTATTGTAATTAATATTACTCCTACTATAAATAACCTATTCCCCCATTTTGCCAATCGCTTCTTTACTTCTGGATAGAAAGTTAAAAGAGCCGCAATGCTAACACCCACTAATAAACCATCCAAACGATTGTATGTCGGGTAATACACCCATTTATTATAAGTAACAAATCTACCTTCAGTTATACCGTGATCATAATATGGTTTCATAAAGTAAAGCCAACTTAAACCTCTCACTATTGCGCAGGACAGAAACAAAGCAACTAAGATATAAACTGCTTTTTTTTGATATTTCCCACTTAATACAGCGGTTATTGTTAGTGGTAACAGTAAATAAAACTGTTCTTCGATGCAAAGTGACCAAGCATGTGAAAAGGTGCCTTCGTTTCCAAAATCGAGATCGAAATTTTGAGTGAACGTCATAAATTGCCAAAAGGGAGCTATACCATCCCGTTCTCGAACGGTGGGAAACAGGAAATAAATAAATACAACAAAAAAATATGCCGGCAGGATACGAAAGAACCGGCTAATATAGAAGTGTTTAAAGTTGATAGTATGATCATGCTTTACCTGCCGGAATAATTGCTCGCCAATTAAATAACCGCTAAGCACAAAGAAAAGGTCTACGCCTGTCCACCCAAACAAACCAACTACATCCACCCATTGTGGACGTTCATAAGCTCTATAATGACACAAAAAAACCAAGATAATTGCAATAGCCCTTAAGTGGTCCAAGCCAGCCAAGTGCTTTCCCTCTGTGTCAGTTAATTTTTTCCAGTACAACATCAAATCATTTATAAATGGTCTTCATACTTATTAATCGTAAATACGACATGCAATTTAACCTTTAGAAATTAATCAAGCAAGACATATACTTTTATTATGTATTTATAGATGTAACACTATCCTTTTGTACTTTATCGTTATATTAGCATAATATGAGTAATGTAACTATAAAGACATTTTTAAAAAACAGCTAGTCCTAACTATATAAGAAAAACAAATGAAAATGCCCGTGTCTTTAGTATTATCTAGTGGTGGTGCGAGAGGGATCGCTCACATTGGTGCTATCAAAGTGTTGGAGGAACAAGGATATAAAATTAATTCCATTGCCGGCTCATCTATTGGTAGCCTTATAGGCGGCTTACATGCAATGGGAAGATTAGACGATTTTACTGATTGGTTACAGACATTAACGAAACGAGATGTTTTTAACCTAATGGACTTTACGTGGAGTAGTGCAGGTGTCATGAAAGGAGAACGTGTTTTTAATAAAATAAAATCATTTATACCTGATATGCTTATTGAAAATATGCCTATCCCATTTGCTGTAGTATCAACGGATATTTTACATCATCGAGAAATTGTATTTACCACAGGCAGCTTTTTTGACGCTGTTAGGGCTTCTATTGCTATTCCTGGTGTATTCACTCCCGTAAATTATATGGATAACACACTTGTAGATGGCGGTGTGGCTAACCCTCTCCCTCTTAACCATCTTCAGCACGCCCATGCTAAGCCTGTAATTGCGATAAATCTAAATGCACCTGAAGAAGACGAATTTTCTTTGCTTAAGGCGAGCAACAAGTACGGTGGCTACCTCACAATGACGCAAAAGGCCGTACTCACCATGTTAGGAAAAATAACAGAGCTATCCATTGCCCTATATAAACCCGATATAGTGGTTGATATTCCAAGAAACGTTGTGGGAATATGGGATTATCACAAAACAGAACTTCTCGTTGAAGTAGGCAGACAGAGGACGTTAAAAGCGTTGATAGATTACAAAAAACAGCTAGCGGCCTCTTAATGCGGGGCCTAATATACTCAAAATCGTACTATTAAAATGGAAAAATTAGAGGTTTGGATGCGTGGTCCTATCAAAGATATACCCGATCTTTTACAACCCGTAGCACATGCGCTTTTGCAGGTAGACGAAGAATTATTTGCATTATTTGAGAATTTTCCAAGAGAAAGACTGTGGTTACGCCCAATGGGATTGGCCTCTATTGCATTTCACCTTCAGCATATTCCTGGGGTTATTGATCGAATGCTCACTTACGCAGCGCAAAATCCCTTATCCGAAGAACAACTCCGCTATTTAGAGCTGGAAGGAAAAAAGGACGATCGCATTGATGGTATATATTTATTAAACCGCTTACATCAACAGATAATAGTCGCTATAGAGACGTTAAAGAACACAAAAGAAACAGCATTGTCAGCGCATCGGACACTCGGTAGGAAAAAAATTCCAACCACATTAATAGGCCTTTTATTTCATGCGGCAGAACACGCACAAAGGCATGTTGGCCAAGCTATTGTTACAAGAAAAATTGTATTAGCGGATCATCACACTAATTCCGAATGATATCAGTATCAGGAGGCACGCAACCTTGAAACCGGCACATAGTCATGATTTGCCCCTTATGATGAAATTCATGGGTAATCACATGGGTGAAAATTTTTATCGCTCCTAAGCATATCTTTTGCCCACCTAATAATCTTCCATGAAATTCATTGGATTCATATCTGTTTTCCAAAAACGTTAAAAATCGATCAACAATTTTATCAACCTGATCATAAATTTTAAAAATATCAATAATTTTACTTACTTTGCCCACATCCCAGTACATATGCGTTTCCTTTAAAGCGAAAATAGTAAGCCAGTATACATATGTATTAGCGGTATGAATTAATAAATCACAAGGAGATTTGTTATCAAATAGTGCCACAGAATCCTTGAACTTAGCCTCCAAATTTTCCTCTATAAATACGAGCATTACCTTTCTCGCCCGCACAATCTCTTCATACTGTTTTACAAATATATCTTCCATAATCAAAAAAATTATTCGCTCATATAGGCGGATTTAGCAGTAATGTACTGTATTACAAAAGGATATTTAACCTTTAAAGATACCCATAAATTGACAAATATGATTAAATATAATCCATTCTTCTTTATACTTACCGGAGGCCCAGGATCTGGTAAAACATCTCTTTTAGAAGAACTTAAAGAGAGAGGCTATACAATCGTTCATGAAACAGGTAGAACTGTTATACAGCAACAGGTAGCAATCAATGGAGACGCTTTGCCATGGAAAGACACCCGACTTTTCGCACAACAAATGTTAGCTTCTGATATAAGCAATTACCTTCTTCACGATGGTGCTACAAGCATTATCATATTTGATCGAGGTATTCCTGATGTATTAGGATATGCTTCACTAAGCGAAATAGATCAAGTTGTTCCTTATAGAAAACAGGCGAGTCAGTTTCTGTATAACAAATATGTATTTATATTGCCTCCCTGGGAAACCATTTATGTAAATGATAATGAACGAAAACAGGATTTTACAGTGGCCACTAAAACCCATAAAGTCATGTATGAAACATATAAGAAACTTGGATATCATTTAATTGATCTTCCAAAGGTCAGCGTTAGTAAAAGAGCCGATATCTTGATAAAAATAGCCGAATCGATCATAAAAACAAAAGGCCTCTAACCGGGGAGATTAGAGACCTTTAACCAATTATAAACCTAAATTATGATGGTACAAATATAAGGGCTGCGCCTCTGAACACCAAATATCCATCAATATTTAACAATGTTTTAACATTTACTCAAGCACAACGGCTGTTCCACTGGCCGTCACCATTAACATACTACCTCCACTCCCTACCGTTTCATAGTCCAGATCAACTCCAACAACTGCATTGGCGCCCAATGATGACGCGTATTGTTGCATCTCAAACACTGCAGTATCTTTTGCTTCACGTAGTACTTTCTCATAAGAGCTCGATCTACCACCTACAAAATCTCGAATCCCTGCAAAAATATCTCTAAAGAAATTGGCTCCAATAATGGTTTCACCACTTACCAGTCCTATATATTTTACTATTTTTTTGCCTTCAACATTAGGCGTTGTCGTTACTAGCATACTTTTTCCTTTTTGAAGTTAGATGAGGCAATCTTTTTAATTGTTACATGTTATTTTAAAAAAAAAGTGTCATCCTTTCTTTATCTGGATGACACCTTTGTTTTTTTGAAAATTTACTTATTTAAAGGCTAATTTTTTTTGCTTCCTGTAGTTTTCCTGCATAGTAAATGGCCGCTTTCTCATTTTTAGAATTGCTTTCCAGTAACATTTTTTGCGACTCTTCTATTTTGCCTGCTAACTTTTCGAGGGAGGGTGTACTTTCTTCGTTAAGCTGTTTTTTGCACTTTGCCTTAAGATATTTAAGCTGGCGTGCATGCTCTTGTAACTCTCTCTGCATATTGTTAGCTAATGCTTTTTGTTCCTTCAATTCGGCTGCTGCACGATTTTTATGTTTACGAGCATACTCTTTCTTTAGTCGTTGAACGGCCTTTTCAGATTCGGCATTAGTTTTGCCATTATTTGTATCATTATTCAGCAAGCCATAAAAATATTCGTAATCTTTGTCTATCTCGGTATGATTTCCTTTAGAATTACGGATCGCCTGTTGTGCTGTTTTAAATTGGGACTGTAACATTTCCAAATTATAAAGTTGCACTTCTATTTTCTGTTTTAATTCTTCTTCATAATTGGTGTTTGTTTTTGTATTTGCTACCGTAGCGGTCGCACTTAATTTATTACTTAACGTACTACCATTGGCCTGTGCACTTACTAAGGATGTACCTAAAAGTGCGGCAATTAATAAAGTTTTCATTTCAATAATTTTTAATGATTCCTTCTTAATTATCGAAGGAATCGATCCCATTTAATTAATTCTTTATATTTGTTGCCGGCCGGGCATTATAAGCGTATAACGAATCTTTATCTCCTCTCTAAGCTGTTACGCTTTTATACATAAGACGTCACTATCAGAAAAACGTTGCAAGTTTTAGTTATTTTTTTCGTACTTTTCTACCAACGGTATGTTTTTCCCTACCAACCCCTCAGAAGAATCTTCCTAATTTTTTAAAGTGATTTAATATTTATGTTTATTAGTAATTAATGATAGCTCTCTAAGAGGAGCATATAAGATATTTTACAGACCTTTCGATTTGAAATACGAACAAATATCCTTATGTTTGGGTTATAAACTTAAAACAATCGAGATACATGTTCAAGCAAAAAGTTGTCCTTTTATTAGCCATGATGGTAACAGGAACACTCGTACATAGCCAATCTTTAACAGAAAAAAAATTACTAAAAACCGTAGATGAACTTCGGCAAGCTATGCTTAATGGCAACAGAAAAGCGTTGGACGCTATTGCAGCCGATAATCTAAGCTATTGGCATTCTGGAGGAAATTTAGAAGATAAAGCGACCTTTATTGAAAGTTTAGCAAGTGGTAAGTCGGATTTTGTTACACTTGATTTGACAGATCAAACTACGACGATATCGAATGATGTAGCTACCGTACACCACATATTAACAGCTAAAACGAATGATGGCGGAAAACCTGGTAATGTAAGAATAGGCGTATTGCTTGTATTTCAAAAGTACGGTGAAGATTGGAAATTATTTGCACGACAAGCTTTCAAATTACCAACACAATAAATCAAAATAGTGTTTGCTGATTGATGTAATGGAACCCTTCTTTAAGTTGTCCGGTCCTAAATAAATTGACATGCTCATGGGCTCTTCTAGTAGGTTCTAATAATCGATATTTTCCCATACAGTGCTTGGCAATTTGTAAACATTCATCAAAATCCATATTATTTCCGGGTGAGACAAATACCGGACTAACTTTATCTTTAGTGCGTAATACGAAACCTAAAAGTTCATCCTTTGCTCGAAGTGTCGCATAAGCCCCTTTTAGCAAAGGGGGTTCTTCATATTTACCATAAAGTTTCTTTTTGGCGCACCCCATTGTTGGTATGGACACAAGTGTCCCAAAATGCGCTGCTATCCCCATTCTTCTTGGATGGGCTATACCATGCCCGTCTACCATAATAATATCTGGTTTTAATTCAAGTTGATCTAACGCCATCATTAAGGCCGGAATTTCCCTAAAAGCTAAATAGCCTGGAACGTACGGAAAAGTTGTTTTGCTTTTAATTAATGAATAAGCTATCGGTGTAAGTGTTTGATAATCTAGCAAAACAATACCAGCGTAAATCACCTCACTAAATCGATTGAGAGAAATATCTGCACCACCTATAATATGTATCTCTTTTTTTAGGGAAGAAATATTTAAATTTTCCCTTAATCGTTTCTGAATGGAAGTTGCCTCAACTATGCTCAATGAATCATAAAAAGAAGGAGAAATTTGCATCTTAGTTAAACAGACAAAGTTGCGTATTTGTTTCTTTTGGGCGAGTAGACCTACCATATACCGTACGCCCTCCGTATTTCCATGAATCGGCTCTTTCTCGCGCTATCACTTCTTCAAGATTGTTGTTTGGCACAAATGATCGTTCTCTTTCTAAAGAGACTTTCGCTAGGTTTTTAATTGCTTCCGACTTCTCTCTAAATCCAATTTTTGCTTTTTCTAACGCTTTCTGCAATACCATTATTGCCTCGTCGTAAGTATTAGTAGGTACTGGAAAAGGATGACCATCCTTCCCGCCATGTGCAAAAGAAAACCGGGCAGGGTCATCAAATCTACTTGGCGTACCATGAATAATTTCACTAACAAGTGTAAGCGACTGAATCGTTCTCGGACCAACCCCCTCTAACAACAATAATTGCTCTATAGTATTAATATCTCGTTCCTGCGCTAATGTCAATATAGCTCCTAACCTTTTTAAATTAACATCTTTAGTCGAAACTTCGTGATGATTTGGCATAATAATGCTTCTTGCCTCCTTAAGTATATATGCCGGGTCTTCCCTACTTATTGCCAAAATCCCTTGTTGTGTACTGCTGGCTTTCCTATCGGTAAGATTCAGTATTTGTCCTTGATTTTGACCATAAATAAAACTATGTGGCTCCTCTACGAAGGATTTTATTTGTTGAGAATGCCAATGGTAACGTCTTGCCATTTTACTTTTTGTATTCATACCTTGCTGAATAACGGACCAGTCGCCATCTTTACTTAAAATGAAAGAGTGTAAATAGAGCTGAAAACCATCCTGTATAGCTGTGTTATCAACTTTTGCTGCTAGCTTGCTATTTCTAACCAGTATATCACCATTAAGTCCAATTTGGTTAGCTATTTTAATAAGCTCATTTGGTGTTTGTAGCGAATGTTTACCCCTACCTCCACATATATAAATGCCCAACTCGGTTGAACGTCTGTTTATCGAGCTTTTTAAAGCTCCCATCACAGACGTGGTAATACCGGAAGAGTGCCAGTCCATCCCTAAAACACAACCTAAAGACTGAAACCAACAGGGATCGCTCATTTTGCTTAAAAGTGCTTGCCTCCCATATTCTATAATAATTGCTTCAACAATTGCCCCTCCCAATGAACTCATCCTTTGTGCCAACCATTTGGGAACATGTCCATAATGCAAGGGTAAATCAGCATGGCCATTTCTCATAATAAATCAAATAAACGAAAGCAATTTACTAAAAAAAATAGCAAATATAAAATTGTTATTTTTATTTTTATATTGCACCATTCAACTATCTATGTATAAAAAATAAATAATTTACATCAACTAGTAAGAAGATTTATCTAAATGAAATTATTAACCACGTTATTCTTTAGTGCAGCTGTTTTTCTTTCTTTAAATAAGATACAAGCGCAGCAAAAACCAGTCTTAAAATTAAACCATATTGCCATTTATGTGGAGAACCTAGAGAAAAGTACTTCTTTTTACAAAGATGTATTACAATTAGCTGAGATCCCTGAGCCCTTTCACGACGGTTTACATACTTGGTTTACCCTTGGGGGAGCTGGAAACCTACACCTCATCCAAGGAGCCAAACATGGGGTCGAAAGAGAAAAAAACGACCATCTTTGTTTCAGTATCGAAGATATCGAAGCATTTATAAAAAATCTTCAGAAACACAGCGTAACATATTTTGATTGGCCAGGAAATAAAGGTAAGGTTACTACGCGAGTGGATGGCGTACATCAAATATATTTCCAAGATCCTGATGGTCATTGGATTGAAATTAACGATGAAGCCTAGGTTACTGTTAGTTATTTGTTATTGGTTGTTCGTTATTAGCTAGGACTCAAACAAGAAAGTCAGTACAACAAAAAGGCCAATTAGCTTTTGACTAATTGGCCTTTTTTATATCAACTAATTATTATTAATGTCCTCCTGCTATTGGCCCCACATGTTCGATATTTTTAAACTTTTTAGAGCAATAAATCCCAAAAACAAAAATATAAATGTAACAAACAATAGGCAATATTAACGACAATTGAACGCCAATCTGATCAGCCAATGCACCTTGTATAACTGGTATAATTGCTCCTCCAAGGATTGCCATAACAAGCAGGGATGAGCCCTGGCTAGTATACTTCCCTAAGCCAGCAATAGACAAGGTGTAAATATTCGAGAACATAATGGAATTAAAGATACCTATTCCCAAGATCGAATACATCGCGTACGCGCCCGTATTTATTGTACTTGAAGCAAGCAATAGTACATTTATACCGGCAAATATAGCCAAAGTTCTAGCTGGGGCAGCTTTACCGATCAAGAAACCTGCTAAGTTTAGTACAATAAATATCAAAAAGAAACTGACCTGGTCAAAAGTTAATTCCACTAAACTAAAAATTAACAGGAATACCAATGTAGCCGTTCCGATCATATAGATGATTTTCTTGCTAAAATTAATGTTGTGATTTAAATAAATAGCACCTAAGAACCTGCCAATCATTGCTCCTCCCCAGTATAAAGCAAGGTAGTTTTTACTTACAGATTCTGTCAGTCCCATTATTTGCTCTTGTTCCAAAAAGCTAATGATAAAGCTACCGATAGCTACTTCAGCACCAACATAGCAGAATATACCTAAGACGCCTAAACGTAAATGCACAAACTTTAATGCGCCCAAGCCCTTCACTTCTTTCTCTTCTTCTGACATTTCAAAGGACGGTAGTTTAACAGCCGAAATAAACACGGCTACCAACAATAAGATTCCCGCGAAAATAATATAGGGGATACGTGTTGCTTGTGGACTAATAGTACCACCATTAGAGAAAAATTCGAAAATCAAATGTCCGCCTAAAACGGGTGCAATAGTAGTACCTAAAGAGTTAAATGCCTGCGTCAAATTTAGTCGACTTGAGGCACCGTTTTCTGGGCCTAATAGAGAGACATAGGCATTTGCAGTGATCTGCAAAATTGTAAATCCTAGTCCAAGAACAAACAAAGCCGTTAGAAACAATCCATACAAGGAAGAAGTAGCTGCTGGCCAGAATAATACACAACCAAAGGCTGATAATATAATTCCTGCGATGATTGACTTCTTATAGCCAATCTTATTGACAGGATCACCCCATTTAGAGGAGATTATAAAATAAGCTAACGATCCTATGAAATAAGCCCCAAAAAAACAAAACTGAACCAACATGGATTCAAAGAAGGTCAGATTGAATAACTGCTTAAGATAAGGAATAAGAATATCATTCATGCAGGTAATGAACCCCCACATAAAAAATAATATTGTTAAGGTGATTAGCGGTATAACATATCGCTGGTTGTTCGAGGTGGTTTGGATATTGCTCATGAAAATACGTTTAATATAGCCTACATTCAATCTTAGTTGAAAGTACGGCACGAATATACATTTTTGAATTTAAAAAAAATTCAATTATGCCTAATATATCAATTTAAAACGTATTAGCAGATCTATTTTGACTGAAATTGCGAGCCCTGAATCGCACCGCGTCGCTCCAGTTCTTTATCAATATATGTTTGGATACTGGATTTGCCCAGCCCCCAATTAGGAGCAATCAATAACTCCTGATCTGCCAAACCAAAAAGACGTTGTATAATAATATCCGGCCTAAGAAGGGGAATAAAAGCACATAAAAACTCGGTGTACTCTTCTAAGCTAAATACATGAAATGGATTTCTTTTATACTGCACCCCCATAATCGATCCTTCAACAATATGGAGGTGATGTAGTTTAATGAATTTAATCTGAGGAAACCTATTGATTTCGTCAGCATATTTTAGCATCATTTCTTTCGTTTCCCAAGGAAAACCAAAAATAGTATGAACACAAATATCTAAAGAGCTATTTTGAACTAAGTTAAGTGCTTTTTCTAATTCTCCGTGTGAACAACCTCTGTTAATTTTCTGGAGTGTTTCATCATAAATAGATTCCATGCCCATCTCTAAGTCAACATCGTATCTATCTGAATAGCTCTCTAAAAGTGCTATTTTTTCAAAATCAATACAATCTGGCCGTGTTCCAACAGAAAGGCCAACTACATGCTCTGGAGCAATGCTTAACGCCTCATCATACATCGCTTTCAGGTAATGTACCGGTGCATAAGTATTCGTATTCGGTTGGAAATAAATTACAAATTTCTCTGCACGATAACCATTAACTGCTCGCTCTATTCCCTGTTCCACCTGTTCACGTATAGTAGGCAGTTTCCGCGCACTGTCGGGTGTAAAAGAGTCTACATTACAATAGGAACAGCCACCAAATCCCTTGCTTCCGTCACGATTTGGACAAGTAAAATTACCATCTACGATAATTTTGAAAACCCGCTTATCATGATACTTTTTCTTAAGGTATGCACCATAATGGTTATAGGGTTTAACGCCCGAATCTAGTAATGTAGCCATAATTCCTGCAAAGGTAACTATTTGGAATTATAATAAACAATCAACTAGCTAAACTGTTAAGATAGTGATAGTCAATTCCACTAACGATAATCGGAAGTCGATATGAAAAAAGGACAAAAAGTAACTGGTACACAAGATGCCGGAAAAAATGTTTTTATGGGAGGTTCCACCTCTGATAAATCGTTTAAAGATCAAAAAATACTTAAAAGACATCAAGGGCTGCCTAACGCTGGGGGTCGTTCTCCAGATTCAGGAGCGAGAACAGACAATGAAAAGAACAAAAATTAATTAACCTTATTTATCCACAAGATCAAGTAAGCCAAGCTCCTTTACTAAAAGGAGTGATTATTTACTAAATTTGCCGTTAGTTCCAACTATCAAACAATAATGGCAAGAAAAACGCAAAGACAGACGGGGAGTATTAACGATATAAAATGCTCTTCGAAGAAGTATTCTATTAAAGATAATAATCCCCGTCCATTAGATACTTTATTATCCACTTCACACCTAAGAAAATAAGCTTAAAGATGAACGCTTTAATAATTGGCTGTGGTTGGGTGGGTACTATTTTCGCGAAAGAACTTCACCGCTTAAACTACGAAGTGCACGGCACAACTACATCCGCTGAAAAAGCTTACCGAATGGCTTCTGTCGGAATGATTTCGTATGTTTTAGATTTCTCTCAGGAACATCCCCCACTAGACCATATTTTGACTTCTATTAATTTCGACCTTATCTTAGTGAGTGTACCGGCAAAGAAAATAGAGACATATACTAGCTGTTCAGCTAAATTTGAAAGATTAAGCACTTTTCTTCAGACATTAAAAAGTAACTGCGTCATTTATTTGAGCTCCGTTGGCATTTACCCTGCTTTGAACAAAATTATCCATGAATATACCGTTCCTGCAGATCAACTAGATACAAAGTTATATCATGCAGAATTTATACTTTCCTCTAAATTGGAAAAGCTAAATATTCTACGATTGGGCGGCATCTTTGGCGCTGATAGAATTCCAGGCAAACATTTTAGTGGCAAGGTATGTAAAGTAGGCAACCAACCTGCCAATTATATCCATGTGGACGATATTTGCAATATACTGCTCACACTCCGCAAACAGGAAATACAGAGAGAAATACTTAACGCTGTGTCACCATCACATCCATTAAAAGCAGCTATTATTAGCGCGATGGTTGCTAAATACGGTTTCTCGCCACCTATAGCATTTGAGGATACGGAAGCGGAAGAGCAGAAAAAAATAGTTTCATCGGAGAAGCTTATAAAACGATTAAATTACACCTTCCTATACAAATCACCTACAGACTATTAAGCATCGTTTTATTTCATACCAAACGCGCTTAATACAGCCTTACCCCTCCAAGATTGTGGTGTATCTAATCCTAATATCCAAGCGATGGTGGCGGCCGTATCATACGTAATGATTACATCTTTTATCTCATGTCCTTTTTTTATTCCAACGCCATTTATCACCCATGGAATCTGCACTTCATCTAGTGATTTTCCACCATGCCCTTTATCTTTCCCTCCATGATCGGCAGACAATATGATGATTGTTTCATCCGCTATCCCAGCGGCTTTTACAGCATTTACTATTTCTCCTATCCGCTGGTCTACTTCCTTAAGTTTAGTATAATAAGCAGGTGTTCTATGCCCTATTTCATGCCCAGTATGATCTGGTTCATCGAAATGAATAAAGGTAAATAAAGGCTTCTCTTCTTGGATCACTTTGACGGCCTCTTTCAAGCAAAGATCCTCATTATCATTCGTAGGAATAACCTTTGTGATCGCATCTTTTTCGATTAGGTGTCCTATTCCAGGCCAGCTATATACCGCAGCAGTTACTGACTGTTTTTTTTGCTGCCTGATTACGCTAAAGATACTGGGGAACAGCTTATATGTTGTAGTATCCGCTGACGGAATTTCAGGTGTTTTACTTCCCCATTCTGTATAACCGTGTAATGTGGGGCTGGCTCCCATCAACATGGAAGCCCAATTGACTGCACTGGAAGATGGCAGAACAGAACGTGCTTTTAGAGACCATGCGCCTGTTTCCATTAATTTTTTAAGATTGGGCATGTCAGCTTCAGGCAAGGCGTAAGCACCAAAACCGTCGCATCCAATGAGAACAATATGTTTTGCCTTGCTCACCTGAGCATTTATCGGTAATGCTATAGCGAGCAAAAATAATGTATAAAGGAGTTTTCTCTTTGAGACGATGTTAAGATATTCTCTAATCTGTACCATATTCCTAGCTAAGCTAATTGTCTTACTTAAATACGTTAATGACGCTAATCTAATACTTTAATATTACTTAACAAAGTTTATTATATTTAAAATTAAACACAACCGATTGCTTAAAATTTATGGCAAAAAAAAGCCTAAAAGTGAATTTCTTTTAGGCCTCTCTTCAATAAAATATTTAATATTATCTTCCTCCGTGAATCCATTTAAAGCTATAATGTTTTTCGGGGTTTTTCATACGGTCAGCTATGCGAAGTAAGCGATCAGGTAATCGCATTAAGTAATCTCGTGCTTTCTCACCCGCTTCGTTCAGATTGGTCATCGCATCCACCTTCCATTCAGTTAACAACTCTTTCATAATATCTACATAATCAACAGCCGTATAAACACCCAACCGTTGAGCAGCATCTGAAAAATGCGAAAACAATTCACTTTGTGGTTCACCAGATTCACGTAAAAAATGTGCAGGCATCACGATCTTCTTTTTCATCATATCTTCAAAAGCGACAAGCACCTCGCTTGCATCCACTTCTGCTGCCTTTGAAATAAATGATATATAAGCTTTTGCATGGCGAGCTTCGTCAGAAGCAATCACTCCACACATTTTAGCTAACAACTTATCTCCAGATTGTTTTGCCAATCCAGCCACTCTTCTATGTGATATATTAGTAGCAATTTCCTGAAAAGAAGTATAAATAAAATTGCGGTAAGGATCCCTGCCGGTACCAATATCAAAACCGTCTCGTAGCAGGTATTGAACAGAAATTTCAAACTGTCTCATATCTACCCTTCCGGATAAGAATATGTATTTATTAAGTAGATCACCGTGGCGGTTTTCCTCGGCAGTCCAAGCTCTCACCCATTTCATCCAGCCCCCCTGTTCGTGCTTTTCTACATCATCAACCATCGTCAACCACGATTCGTAGGTTGGCAACGCTTCTTCAGTGACCGTATCCCCAATTAATACCGCCACTAAATCATACGGTAACTCTTTTGCGCTGTCCTGTAGATCCTTAATCTCTTGAAAAAATGTATCTCTTGAAGCATCTGGCAAGAAATCAGCAGGCTGCCACATTTCTTCAACAGGCTTTAAGTACTCACTCATCTCATTGAGCATGTACGGCTCAAGATAGCTCATCACTTCTTTTCTCGATCCCTCGTGTATTGGTTGCATGGTATTTTCCATATATAGTGACAAATATAAGTATATGGATATAAAATAACGATTGACCTATCAACTTACATTTTAAACAATATACCTATTTTAAAAATCAACAATCTATCTGTCAATATGTTGTATGAAAAAATCAGTTTCGCTTAAAATTAAAAAGTGTAGAATATCATTTTTTTATTCCTAAAATTGGCCCTTCTTATAAAAATCAACTCGGCTGTCATCTCAAAAAGCTATGTTCATTAAGCAAAGATCAGCAAGTAGCTATCATTTTAATTTGCTAATATTCAAAACTGGCCTGTATGATTTAGGAATAGGTTGCTTTACGTTTTTTTCTGCATGAAGTTTATCTCGCATTTCAATACTCGATAGTTTTTTTTCCTTTTCTGCAATTGTTTTTTTGTTCTTTTTACCTTTTTTTCTTTTTCCCCACCAAATTATGAAACCCGTTATGGGCAAACTAGCACCTATTAGTGATGCGAAGAAAGCTATTACTTTTCCAGGTAGACCTAAAATGGAGCCTACATGGATGTCATAATTCATTTTTCGTAACTTAACGCCGAAGGAAGCATTTTCAAAATTGGCGCCGTAAACTTCGTGTGCAGGCATTTTCGCTAATGTATGTTGATCAAAAGAATAAGCTACATGATCGTAATATTTACCGGCGCTCGGATAGATCGTAATATTAATGAGCGACTTTGCTTTGCTTGTGTCCGGGAAATTGTAATAAAAACCTTCTGCGTCTGGATGTTGTGATAGCACTTTATTCCAAGCTAAGTCCATTGCTTTTTGAGGCGTATAATGTTTTCCTAATTGAAGTGAATCAGATTCATGGCGAGCAAAGTCGGGAATTGATTTTCCGCCAGACGTACTCCAATATAAACCCTTGCTGAACCATTCTATTCCATATACCATACCCGTACAAGCAATAGCAAATACAATGAGTAAAGAATAAAAACCGAGCACATTATGTAAATCATAATTAACGCGCTTAAATGTTCCCTTCCATTTTATTAAGAAACTTTTTTCGCGCGTACTTTTAGTCCACTTTTTTGGCCACCATAAAACCATTCCCGTAATAAGTGTTATCACAAAAATCAATGTACTATAGTTAACAATGGGCCGGCCTATCTCCCATGGTAGCCATAGAAATCGATGCCCATTCAGAATAAATCTAAAAAAATCGACCTCACCTTGTTTTCGCTCATTTACACTGATTATTTCGCCTGAATAAGGATTGATTCTAAGTGAAGTCCCTCCTCTTCGTCCTTCACCAAGTCCAAGATATATTGCTCTTCCTTGTTGATAAGTGGCATATGCCACCTTTTTTTCTGGAAACTTTTCTTGCGCTATCTTCTGAAGTTGCGAAGGCGACAGCACCGGTTTATCTTGATAAGCTATCCTCGTTTCTGGTTCTAAAACATAAGCGGTAATTTCATCCTGAAACACCCAAATACATGCCGTGATACAAACGATCACCATAATGATACCCGTAACGAGGCCCAGCCAAAGATGCAACCAAGCAGAGACACGATAAAAAAGTGATCTAGATGTCGATTTTTTAGGTATGTTATTCATCATACAACAATTGCACGTTACAAAATACTAGTAGTTTAATTTATGAATGGCCGTAATCGTTCCTCCCTCCACTTGCAGCCCTTTTTTTGCGGTTCCCAGATTCGCATCGAACACATAAATATAACTTCCAGCACTCGCTGAGGTAATACCTATATATCCACGTATACCGTCTAACGGTGCGTAATTATTTATTGTCGTTACACTTGTAATATCATCTGGCGTACCAGTAACCCATCTAAAGGTTTTATCCAACACGTCTACAACAGCAAATTTTCGTTTTGATCCAGTGACACTATTGGGTTCAGCGTACATGTTTAAAATAAATTTATTCTCGCCCAAGTAAGTCCAAGCAGCTATATGATGTCCACCAGAAACCTCTTGCACATTGAAAAAATAATTCAGATCAAATGCCGAAGTAGTTCTATTTATACGCACTATTGCAGAAGGATTTTTGGTTGTAACCACCGAATTATTTGTAGCAGCGGCTGGTGAAAATGCATAGACTTCCCCGCTTTCCGTTTCAACCAGTCCGTTATTAAAATATGCACCAATATAACTTGTACGATTATCGCGTATAACCTTTTCCACCTTTAGTTCAGGATAAGAAAGTACTGCTACCCAGCTACTATCAGGATAGGCTGTTCCAAAAGCATCACCGCAGCAACCTTTAATACTCATATAAGGTGCAAACACCTTATTCCCAACCTGCGTTGCCCATGTAAAATGCGCCCGTTCTCCATTTCCTGCCAATTGTACAATATTTATTTGCTCTTCACCAACTACCCTATATTGCCTTGCGTCTACGCGATACATTTGAGAAAACTCATTCCCAGAACGCGGCACTTTCATAAGAAGAATATCATCCTCAACAGGTGCAAACACTTGTACCGTTTCTGATTTAAAATCGGAAACCTTTACAAGCTTGCCGAGCGAATCCATCCGATAGGTTGTAACAGCACCTGGATTTCCTTGCCCATATAATAAGCTGAAGAATCTATTCTTATGCGTAACATAATACCTATAAGACCCATCTTGTTCAATACCGTTGCCTTGTGTGGTAATTTTTCCGTTCTCCAAGTCATCTGCCAACAATAAATAATCGGCAACTCCTTGGGTTCCTACAGGAGTTGCTGTAACCACGAATTTAGACTTACCTGTCAAGACGTCCTCACCATCGTTAATAGTAAAATATTCCAAGGGCTTATCACAGCCAAGTATCGCCACAGCTGCGATCACTGATAAGAAAACTTTATTGATCTTTCTCATGATATTTTTTTGATATAAAATCAACCGTACGAATAGCTGATTATTTTTTTAATAGTTATTTAAAAAATAGCGCAACTTTAGATAAAATCCGCGACCCGGCTTTTGTAAGGAGAAATTGTCATATAATCTATTGTCAACAATATTCTTACACTCAAAGGCTATATTATATTTACCATCATTCATGGTGTACATCACATTGACATCCTGATTCCACTGTCTAGGTATATCACGCTTTGTGAGCTCGTCTCCCTGGCTTGGCCACGATAAATAATAAGCATGCACATACAAAACATTATAGCCAAAACTTAGTACATTCCCTTTCTTACCAACATTATTAAAAAACAAGGAAGCATCGGCATTGCCAAACAGATACGGCATATTAGGTATGCGATCTCTGTAGAGCGGGCTTTCCATTGTATAACCGTCTTCGAATTTTGTATTATTGCGAAGATTTTGATAGGTCATATTAACCCCAGCGGTAAATACTTTCTTGAATGAATACCTGATTTCTCCATCAACTCCTAAATTGGTAACGTCTGCAAGATTTCCCATCACCTGTTTTGTTTCGTTGGGGTTTAGCCGGGGCCTTATAAAGTCGGTTGCATACCTATAAAGCAGATTTCCATCTATACTGAAGTGATGTATATGGTCAATATGAGTTTGGTAGCTAAAACCAACATTAATATTATCGCTCTTTTCTGGTTTAAGATCTATATTACCTTCTAAATTGATTAGGTCGCCAAATAACTCATCCGTTTCGGGCAAACGATAGCTTTTTTCATAAGAGGCTTTTAGTTGAAAAGAAGGCGTAAGAAAATAACTAGTTGCCAAACCATATCCTAGTTTATTGAAGCTACTTTTTTGCTCGAGGTATGCCACGTCTCCCCATCCTCCACTTGGATTATAACTCTGGGAATACTTGTTCTGCTGAGAGAAGTATTTGACAAAAACTGATGTATTCCATTTTTCATTTGCTGCATACTTATAGCCTAACCCCATTATATTTTTAATATTCTTACGAGGTTGATCATATTTAGTATTCTCCGGGAATAATTGATCCGAACCCGTTCTATTAAAAGTACTCAATACATTGTTAAAGTTGAATGCATGTTTTTCGTTGATGTTATAGGAAAGATTTGCTGTCGCGATTCCATTATTATTTTTATACTTATACATCGAACGTTCCCGCTCACTTCCTTCGCCGGCATACTCCTTCACCTGTTGCAACCAATTATAGCGGCGGTAAGCTGTATCTATATTTTGTTCCTCTCCTAAATTGATGTTTCCAGTGATCCTTAAATCTAACCCGTCAACAAATAAATTCTTTTTTAAATATTTTAAGCTCGGCATTACAATATTTCCCTTTCTGTGCCAAGCACCGAAAACGCTCTCCATTCGAGCACCTGTCTGGACCTCCGCATAGTTCTTGCCTAGGGTAATCCCCAATAAAAGCTGATCGGCATACTTCTTATCTACCACACCCACATTGGCTATCACGGTTTCATTGTGATAGTTATCGTGAAATCGCTTTACTTTTATATTTTGGTAAACTTGCTGCGTGTACAAATCGGCTTCGGTTACTGTTACCTTATAATCATTATCCGAGTAATTCTGAAAAGCATTCAATCTAAAGGTAAGTCCCGATCGAGCAGTGTAAGCTAAATTTACTGCAGATCTGTGGGTATTAAAGGACCCAAATGAATAAGATGCATCAATATAATTTTGACGATTACTAGCCGTTACGATATTTACCGCTCCTCCCAGGGCATCAGATCCAAGCCATACCGGTACAACGCCCTTATACACCTCCACGCGCTCAGCCAAATTGATCGGAATATTATTTATCTGAAAGGAAGAACCGAAATTATCCATTGGCACCCCATCGATAAAGAATTTTACCTGCTTACCTGTAAATCCATTTAGCGAGAAATTGAAGCTTGAACCTACACCCCCATTTTCCCTGACCCTCACCCCAGAAACACGATCAAGTGCATGGGATAAGTCAAGCGTAGTATTATGTAGCTTACTGGCGTCCAGTGCCGTAACATTATAGGCTTGTCTATTTACTTCTTGCTGCTCTGTTCTACCGAGTACAGCAACCTCATCCATTTGGTTTATACTTTCCTCTAGTATAAAATCTACCACCACCTGATCATTCGAATGAATCGAAATAGACTTTTCCTCTTTTTTATACCCTAAAGCGGAAACGGTTATTAACTGTTTTCCCTCCTTTAGGTTTTTTATTTCATAAGTACCCTGATGATTACTTGTAGTTCCAGTGCCGGCTCTGAGGTAGACGGATGCTCCTGAAATAGAGCGCCCGTTTTTGTCTTTGATATTTCCGGAAATAGATCCTGATAAAGACTGTTGGGCATAGCTTGAAAAAAAACAGACACATAAGTATCCGTACAGCAAAATTTTCTTAATTTGCATCGCTTTTAATGTTGACTAAGTGTTAAAAGTTTCCCTGACAAAAAGTTAGGTGGGCTATACAGGTACGAACTGTATGGCCCTTTTTGTTAGCGCAAAGATAACATCTTATTTAGATTAATTACAAATAATTTCAAATTTAAAAAAATATTGCTTTTATGGCCTTCTTTGCTTGTAGGCAAGGGTTACAATAAATCCAATACTTCAAAATGATTGAGTTCATTATCAAACAAGGTAAACTTTGCTGGGTAGTTTGCTGCTAATTTTCCTATTGTATTAGACAAACCAAGGGCTTTAGCCGGTCTTATTGTGGCCATTTCAACCGCTTCTTTTACAGTCAGGTTTAATTCGTTTACCGCATTTCGTACCGCATCGGGAAGCGATATGTTTGCACCGGCTAAATTTCCATCACTATTTATATATTCATCGTTTATCAATTTTGCATCAAACTCTTCCCACGTAAAGGAGGTTTTCTTTTTCCTCAAAAAAAGTGCATCCGAAATAAGAAACAGTTTGTCTTTTTTAATTTGATGGGCAATCTTTGCAGCAGCGAAGTCAACATGTCTACCATCCAAAACAATTGGTGCATAAACATCCGGATGGTCAAAGGTGGCGCCCACCAATCCGGGAGCTCTATGTAAAAAAGGTGACATTGCATTGAATAGATGCGTCACCTGCTGAATTCCAAGGCTGAAAGCGCTACTTGCCTCTTCATAAGTAGCATTTGAATGGCCGGCAGCCAAGGCAACCCCACTTTTCAATAAATATTTCAAGGTATATTCGTCAAACATTTCGGGTGCAATTGTCATTTGCAAAATCGTACCATTCGCATACTCAATCAGCTCTTGAATGAGCTCTTTATTTGGTTTCTGAATATATTTAGTGAGGTGTGCTCCCCTCTTTATCGGGTTTAAGAAAGGACCTTCCAAGTGCATTCCCAATACACCACTTTTTGGATGCTGTATACAATAATTTTTAATTGCATCAATTCCTCTAAAAATATTATCCTTAGAAGATGTTATCAGCGTAGGAAGCAGATACCCCACACCATCTAACGTGCTTGAAGCCTCCATGTCTGCTATACATTCTTCTGTCGGATTGGCTGTAAAATGATAATTTGCGCCCCCATTTAACTGGATATCAAAAAAACTTGCGCTAATATTTTCGACCACTTCATCCGCACTTGATTGATATCCCGAGCTTATATTTTTTATTTTGCCGTGTGCACATGTGATAATTTGATTTTCCAGTACATCATCTCCAGTGTATATCTTGTGGGCGAATACTTTAAATTCCATTGTAAATGTTTTTGATTTCAGTAAAGATAAAAGCTTCTATTGAAATCACCTAAATCTAAAGAAAAGACATCTAAAACAGCTTTTGCATGGGGTATATAAAGCAATCTGCTTTAAGCAAACAAACATGCGGTCTTCATGTTTATATGGATGGTGAATAACGCAGGATCAAGACATATAAAAATGACTTAAAGAAATATGGAGGATCGACTATTAATTAAGGCACGAAACAGTCCTATCATTGCTACAGCAATACATGACGGCCATTTTATTCCAAAAGAATTCCTTGATAATATGTCGCTTGAGGAACATGAGCGCAGCCACGAAGAAGATCCTTATACCGGTTTTATGGCAGATCTACCCGTTAACACAGTGATTGCTGAAAATTCCCGCTTTTTAGCAGATTTAAATCGCCCTAGAAATAAATGTATTTATAAAACACCTGATGATGCTTGGGGACTAACCGTCTGGAAACAACCGCTCTCAACACAAAAAGAGCAGCAGCTGCTTGATTATTACGACACCTTTTATACAAAAATAAAGCAACTGCTGGAAAACATAATAAACCAACATGGCTGCCTCTTGGTACTCGACATACATACTTATAATTATAGGCGACAAAACCCGCAGGAGAAAGCGTCTAAACAGCAAAATCCAGAAATCAATATTGGCACAAAAAACAACCTCCCCCATGCCCGTGCATTAATAGACACCTTTATTGATTTTCTTTCTCAAAGCAAAATCTATGGACACAGACCCGATGTTAGAGAAAATATAAAATTCCAAGGCGGTGAATTTTCTAAATGGATAGCTAACTATTACGGTCAATATGGTTGTGTACTCTCAATAGAATTCAAAAAAACATTTATGGATGAATGGACAGGGCGCGCAAACATAAAACACTTAATGGATATTCAGGCTACGTTAAAAGACAGTATTCCATTATTAAAAAAAGAACTTAAGAAGTTTAAAAGCTTAACAGCTCTATAGCAGCATTACTATGGTAGAAAAAAACGAAAAGCTACTGAATCAAATACTTGACAAATTAAAAAAAGGCGATCCAATGCGCGTGTCTTTACCGCACAAGGGCATTTTAAAAATGGATAAACCTGTGCCCTTTTTAATAGTTTATCGTATCCCACCCAATGGAAAAGATAATTTCACTTATAATTTGGGTCGTACAGAATCTTCTTACTTAATAGCTCCAGAAAGTGAAAAAGGTACTATAGAACCGTTTATAAAAGCAATAACTAACTACCTAGCAGATTATTTTGGCAGCTTTATGTTAGTAGAAGTATGGTTGTCACCGCAAATAGCCGATTATGATTTCACTATTCATCTTAATCAAAAAGGTGCGCTGAGCATGGCAACGAAGCTCACAGACGAATTAAGCAGCTTACGTATAGGAAACAAATATATTTCGGCCAATCTTGATAAGCAGAAAACTGCCGTAGCCCCCCCTTATTACCCACCTTTAATTGATAAAAAGGAGGGTAATCAATCGGGCATTGTACAAGTTGGCATAGAAATAGCGCCAAATTTTAACGATGCTGTAACAGGAAAACCTTATCCCTTGTTTACAAGAGAGTTGCGAACCTCTTTTGGGAAAGCACTGCGGAAAAGCCTATTTGAATTTGTAAGAACAAATACCTCTTATAATGCTACCCATTTTGAAATGTTGGGCACCACCATACTCGATGATAAAGTATGGGAGATAGATAACGAATTAGCAGAATATAGTAATTTATTTGATTTTCTCTTGCTGGTCACTCCTATCAATGTAGCAGATGCATGGAAGAACTTTTCAAAAAGTAATTACCTTAAAATGCCGGCATTTCACTATAGGCCAATGCCGATAGAACCTGAATTAATTAAACGCAAAATATATAACTTACCCATAGAAGACATCTCCGATCCTACAATAGCTTTTCTATTTCGTGATAAAAGAAAAGAAATTGATAGGATGCTTAATATGATGTTAGAAAGAGAAAAACCTGATTTTATGCACAGCAGTTTACAGCTGTTTGGCAATATCGACGAGCATTTATTAGATGTAGCTAAAGCTATTTTAGTTGCTGCCGAACCGAATCCGGAAAAAGAGAATGAGGAGTTGCTAAATGCGCAGGAGTTTGCTTCAATGGCCGAGATGGAGCTAAACTGGCTAAAGCAGCAAGATAACAATATTCTTACGGCTGTTAGAGTACGTGATGATGTGGAAGGCATCATGGTATCTAGAGGAACACTGAATATAAATAAAAATTATACGGTACCTAAACGCAGAGCCATTGCCTTAATTCAGCATGAAATAGGTACGCATGTAGTTACTTACTATAATGGCAAGGCGCAACCTTTAAAGCTATTTTATATTGGCGTACCGGGATATGAACAATTACAAGAAGGCCTCGCTGTTTTTTCAGAGTATCTTTGTGGCGGACTAACAAATGACCGCTTAAGAATCTTGGCTGCACGGGTTGTTGCTGTTAATAATATGATTTCTGGCAACTCTTTTGTTGATACGTTCTTTTTATTAACAGATAAATATCAATTCACACCCGAAACAGCCTTTCACGTCACCATGCGTGTTTATAGAGGCGGGGGGCTCACCAAGGATGCCGTTTATCTAAAAGGACTTTTAAATCTCCTCGAATATATTAAACAAGGAAAAGAGTTAGCTCCTCTATTGATCGGAAAGATTCGACAAGATTATATTCCAGTTATAAACGAGTTAACATTTCGCGGACTTTTAGCCAAAATACCCATTACACCGAGGTATCTAAGTGCACCTTATTTAAAACCTATGAACAATATAAAAAAAGGAGGAAATATTTTTAGTATGCTGAACTAGCTTCTCAAATCACTAGATTAAATAAATTAAATAATACACTAAAAACCATTTGGCCCCCATGAACATTGTCTTTGTCGTAAATCAAGTAATGAAAGAAACTCCCGAGTATACTACCACGGGCTTAGCTTTACAGGCCCATAAAATGGGTCATAACGTTCACTATATGGGGATAGGAGATTTAGCTTATCTCGAGAGTGAGGCCATGGGTGGATTGGCCCGCAGCGTGCCTGACAAACAATTCCGAACGCCGGAGACCTTTATCGAGGCGGTAAAATCTGTTGAAAAGATTAAACTTGAAGGCCGCGATATAGATGTATTGATCCTTCGTAATGATCCTTCGGCAGATATAGATAAGCGACCTTGGGCGCAAAATGCGGGCATCGTTTTTGGGCAGCTGGCACAAAAACAGGGCATCGTTGTTTTGAATGATCCTACGAGCTTATCACAGGCCTCTAATAAAATGTATTTTCAGTATTTTCCTAAACAAGTCCGCCCGAAAACAATCATTACGAGAAGTGTAGCTGATATTGAAGATTTTTATAAAGCCAATGGCAGCAAAATAATTTTGAAGCCGCTACAAGGTTCGGGGGGACGGAATGTGTTCTTAATTAATAAACAAGAAGTCAAGAATTTAAACCAAATTGTAGATGCCATTTGCCGTGATGGCTTTGTTGTAGCCCAAGAATACCTATCAGCTGCTAAAAACGGGGATATCCGTTTATTTTTATTAGACGGCGAGCCGATTGTTGTAAACGGACATTATGCAGCAATACACAGACAACAGAAAAAGGGCGAGATAAGAAGTAACATTCATCAGGGTGGAAGCGCAGGCAAAGCAAGGATAACTAAACGTATAAAGCAGATCATTGATTTGGTGGGGCCTAAGTTAAAAGAGGACGGAATGTTTCTAACTGGGCTTGATATTGTTGGAGATAAATTGATGGAAGTGAATGTATTTAGTCCAGGGGGACTGGTACATGCTTGTGGATTATACGGTGAAGACTTCTATACACCGGTGATTAAGGCCATCGAGGCGAAAGTTAAATAATTTTGACAAAATTCAGCTACCTTCGAATAACAGAAAGAAGCAATACAATACAGTGATTCACATCTATAGGTTACGAATAAAAAAAATTATTGAGGAAACGCAGGACGCGAAATCGTTTATTTTAGAAAATTTAGATAAAAAAACGCTGCATTATCATGCAGGGCAGTTTTTAACGTTATTATTTGAACAGACAAACGGAACTGAAGTCAGAAGAAGTTATTCTATTAGCTCTTCCCCGGTACTTGATAAAGAGCTTGCTATTACTGTAAAAAAAATAGCAAACGGAGAGTTCTCGAGAAGGCTAGCAGACAAAGCGAAAGTGGGCGATATATTAATGAGTATTGGCGCATCCGGTTTGTTCACTTTACCAACTACTATAAAATCTAACGATCGCTTTTGTTTTATGGCAGCGGGTAGTGGTATAACACCTATTTTCTCCCTTATAAAGACATTATTACATAACAACCCGACCACCTCAATTCTACTAATATATAGCAATACCAGCCAAAGCTCAACTATATTTTTTAATCAACTTACGGAGCTAAGGGAATCATTTCAAAATCGTTTTGCCATTGAGTTTCTTTTTAGTCACTCAACGAAAATTTTCGAAAGTCGACTTACCCATTCCGTAATCGATCTATTAATTGATAGATATGCCCTTTACGAACATAATAACACAATTTTTTATTTATGTGGACCATATGCATACATGCGTATGGTTTCTATAAAATTACGAGCAGACGGCATTGATGCTGAAAGGATAAAGAAAGAGTTATTTATTATAGATACACCTTCATTTAAATTAGTCGAACCGCCCGACCAAGAGGCTCATGAAGTAACCATATTTCTAAACAAGCAACGATACTCCATCGAGGTAAAGTATCCTACATCCATCTTACAAAGTGCGAAAAAGCGGCAGATTCCTATACCTTACAGCTGCGAAAATGGACAATGTGGTGCTTGTGCGGCGCTCTGTACCAAAGGTAAGGTTTGGATGAGGTATAATGAGGTACTCGGTAATAAGGCATTAGCTGAGGGCTATATTCTTACATGTACAGGTTACCCAATTGATGGACCTGTTGAATTAACTTTATAAATAAATGATATAACAAATCACACACGAGTTCCAAACACCTCATCATAGTTCTTTGCTATGTCAGATTCACTATCAGTGAACGGAAGTTTTGGAAAATAGATTGATAACAATTACCCCTGCGATAATAAGTAATATACCCAATATCGCTGGTAAATCAGGTACCTGTTTAAATAGCAAAATACCTGTAACACTTATCAGAATGATGCCCACACCTGACCAAAGCGCATAAGCAATCCCGATTGGCATTGATTTTAACGTCAAACTTAAGAAATAAAAAGCCCCAACATACCCGATAATAGTAATCGCTGTAAATAAAGGTTTTGTAAATTGTTCAGAAGTTTTCAAAGAAGTAGTAGCAATTGTCTCTAACAGAATAGCGACCATTAAAAACAGGTACGATTTGTTCATAACAAGCAGTTCTTGTGTTCAAATTTAAGTAAACAGCCTAGAAGTATAATGAAAAAAGGCAAGTAAGATTTCTCTATACTTGCCATGGTTTTTCATGTGTGTTTAATCTATTCGATTTAACCCAACAAAGATACAATTTATTATGCATACATAAAAATAGTTGTTTTCAGTGATTTTCAAGATCATAGACCTTGTTTGCATTATACTTAGTGTAAATATTATGCGGATGAAATAGTATCTTTACGCCCTAGACATCCTACTTTATTCAATACTTTCTACTAAAAAATGATAAACATAAAACGACTTTTCCAGCTTAGTTTATGTTTTCTGCTCCATACATTAGCTGTTGATAGCAGGGCGCAGAACATCAGCGATTCTCTGAGTAATGAGTTAAAAAACAAGCAGCTAAAGCCCGGCGAAAAAGTAATGATTATGGGTAAATTAGCCCATAGACTATATTTCCAGAACGAAGAAAAGCAAGCCGATTCCTTATTGCAACTAGCACTTCTCACTGCTAACACACTAAAAGACGGTCAATACAGTGCTTATATTTATGCCATTAAAGCCTTTCAAAGTCGGATCACCGAAAAGGATAAATCGATCACAAGAGAACTACTTGATAGTGCAACTTTCTTTGCTAAGAGAACCTCCAATAATACCATCAAAGGCTACGTTTTTTATTGTAGTGGGTGGATTGATAGCAGAGATGGAAAACCGAATGAAGCGATCAATTTTTTTCTAAAAGGAATAAAAATATTAGACAAAGAACACACCTTACAAGATTTAAAATATAAAGCTAATATCTATTCTGAACTAGCTGCGATCTATTCGGAATGGGAAGACACTGAAAATTTTGGAAAATACGTGCGGATGGGGCTTTCTAATGCATTAGAAAGTCACGATATAGACAATAAGGCTTCTTCTCAACAAATGCTTGCCAGCTATTTTGAACAACGCTATCTTAAAGACAGCACTGATAGAGCACTACTAGATTCAGCGCTGTATTATAACAAAGAAGCTATTGCAACCATTCGAAACAATACAGAACGTATAAGACTTCTTTCTCAATTACCATTTACTGCTATGAATGTTGCCAACTTGTACGCACAACATTTCCCGCCAAGCTATCGCGATAGTATTCATATGTATCTCGATATAGCTTTACAAAAAGGGATAGAAACAAAGCAATACACAGTAGTGGCCAACAGTTATGGAATGATGAGTGATTTGGCCCTTGCAGAAAACAAATTAGATGAAGCAGAAAATTTACTCAATAAAGCCGCTGGCGTTATCACGCAAGATAACATGCCAGATCAGCATACCTTGTCGCAAGTATTTCTAAATTTATCTAAAATTGCTGAACGAAAAAAAAACTATAGATCGGCCCTACAATATTACAAGCAACATAGTGATGTTCACCAATCCATTTTTGATGCAGAAAAAATGCGTATTGGTAAAAGTTTGGCGGCTAAGTATGAAGCCGAAAAAAAAGAGCAACAACTGGCCACGATGCAGCATAAAATCGGCTTATCGAAGAAGCTAAATACTGTTTATTTTGTGTTGGCCATTACCTTTCTTTTTGCGCTGCTACTACTGTATTACGCCTACCTCCAAAGAAATAAAACGTTAAAACAACAGGGGCTTGTTCACCAACTGGAAATTGAAAAAATAAACCAAGAACATCGAATATCCTTGCTTTCTGCGATGTTAGAAGGACAAGAAAGCGAGCGGTCAAGACTAGCACGTGATTTACATGACGGACTAGGAGGGTTAATTTCTGGTATAAAATTAGATTTAGCTGAACGCACAAATTCATTAACATTGCAAGAATCAAAATCGATCTTCATACCTGTCTTACAACACATTGATGATGCTATTCAAGAGCTACGTAGAATTGCACACAGTATGATGCCAGAACTATTGCTTAAAGCAGGTTTATCAGAGGCCTGTAAGGAGTATTGTAGAAATTTAAAGAAAGCGCATTTTGAGGTTGTTTGTCAGGTATTTAATTTTAAGGGGATGGATAAAGAACGGGAGGTGGTACTTTACAGAATCATGCAAGAATTACTAACAAATGTAGTTAAGCACGCACATGCCAAAAAAGTATTAGTACAGCTTCAGCAAAGCGACGATTTAATAAACCTTACCGTTGAAGATGATGGAAGGGGTTTTGATCTAAACGACGAAAAGAATAAACAGGGTGCAGGATGGAGAAATATACAATCGAGAGTTCAATATTTAAAAGGGGTCATCGAAGTATATTCTGACTCCAAAAAAGGAACAACTGTGACTGTAGAATGTAAATCCAGCGAGAAAAAAAGAGAAAAATTTGCGCTCACTCCCTGAAAATAGGGGTTTTACTAATTGGCAGCGCATTCTTTTTTGAAAACTGGTAACTTGCAACAAATATCGGGTTCATGCTAAAGATAATTGTTTTATGGTTGTTAACTATCATCCCTGCATTTTCCTCAGGCCTACAAAAACAGTCATCCTCCCTGGTAGACAGTTTACGGAATGAACTTAAGTTTGCGACATCAGACACCACAAAATCACATTTACTTGTAAGCATAGGCAATCAACTCAGTTCTTCCGATAGCTTAATAGGCTCGAAGACCTTACAAGAAGCTTTAAAATATGCCATCAAGTCAGGAGACCCATATTATATAGCAAATGTATATACCGCTATTGGTAGATTTAATCAGTTTTATAACATTATAGATAGGGCAAAAAGTTTTTACAAAAAGGCAGAAATACTGTTGACTAAAGATGCTGCTAATACGCGCAATCAGAAGCTATTATTACTCATAAAACAAAATTATTTAAGTTTAAGAGCAAAAGAAAACCCAAATGAAGCATTGAAGGAAGCACTATCGCTAATTCCATTAGCAGAGAAGGTGGGCGATCAGGTAACCTTAGGAAATATTTACAATAATATAGGTGTCTGGTTTATGAACATTTCGGCCTACGAAAAAGCAATCGACTATTTCAAAAAAAGTGTTTCAGTAAAACTAATTGAACCGCGGCAATATGCACGCTTCGCCTATTCGTTTATTAATCTAGCCGCTTGCAATTATCGCCGGGATCGGATAGATTTAATGCCCCCCTACCTTGATGAAGCAAAAAAAAATATGTTGAAGGCCAATGATCGCCAAGAGGTTTGGGCATGGTATTATAACTACTGTGGTCTTTATGCCTATGAAAAGAAGCAATACAAACGAGCAGAAAAGGATCTTTTGAATGGCCTGTCCATTGCGAAAAAGGAGAATGACGCACTCGCACAAAGCAATTTGTTAGGCACATTGGTTAAAATTAACCAAGCAACAGGTAATTACCCTCTTGCCCTAAGGTACGCAGAAGCGAACTATCATTTGAGGTTAGATGCTAAGAATAACTATTTAGGTATGCTTGAAAGCATTGCTGAAATTAATGGAAAGCTTGGCCGCTATAGGGAAGCTTATCAAGCCATGCGCACATACACCGTATTATCTGACAGTATCCAAACATCTGAAAAGACTTCTAACCTGAATGAAATAGCACAAAAATTTGAAGCTGCTGATAAAGAGCGGCAAATACTTCAATTACAGCATGACAATGAAGTTAAGTCATTTGCGCTTCAAAAAAACGGCCTTTATACAGGTCTATTAACAGCGGTGTCTCTTCTATTGTTAACCTTAGTTATCTTGTATTTTCAGTTTAATCGTCATCATAAAAAGCAATTAAGGCAGCATAAACAACTCCATCAATTAGAGATGGAGAAAATTGGTCAGAAAAACAAAATCTCCCTCCTTTCTGCAATGCTTGATGGACAGGAATCAGAAAGAACAAGAATAGCTCGTGATTTACATGATGGACTTGGGGGATTTTTATCGGCCTTGAAAATTGAACTTTCAGGCACCTTTAAAACAGATGTAACAGATCAGCTCCTTGCCACAGATACGTTAAACAGAATAGATTATGCCGTTGACGAGTTAAGGTTTATATCGCAGAATCTGATGCCTGAAACGCTCATCAAATACGGATTAGGAGAGGCAATTAAATCGTATTGCGCTCGAATGCGTAACAAGGGTGTACAGCTCTTATGCCAGCTATTTCACTATAGCAAGGATCTAAGCCAAGATAAAGAACTGATTTTATATAGGATTATGCAAGAATTGGTAACAAATGCCATTAAGCATGCACAGGCGACAACTATCTTTGTACAGCTTTTGAAAAGTGATAACAAAGTGACCTTAACAATAGAAGATAATGGAAAAGGCTTTGACAAAAGCCTTTTACTAAAAAACCGAGCCGGTAGCGGATTAACAAATATAATGTCAAGAATTGAGTATATCGACGGTGAGCTTGACATACATTCTGAGCCTGGCAATGGAACAACTTTCACCATAGAATGCATTATAACATCATGATAAAAGTTATTATAATCGATGATCATCCCATCGTGATAGATGGACTTCAGAATTTATTTTTCAATCATGCCGATATTGAATTAGTCGGTGCCTATAAAACGGGCCAGGAGGCACTAGATGCCTTAAAGAAGCTGGAAACCGAGGTTATTCTGCTGGATATAAATTTACCTGACATGAATGGCATTAATTTATGTAACGATTTGAAAAAACTCTATCCTCAATTAAAGATAATAGCCCTGAGTTTACATAACGAACACGCGGTTATTCGAAGTATGCTGCAAAATGGGGCACTCGGTTATGTCATCAAAAATGCTCCTGGCAATGAGATTTTGGAAGCCATTCATGAAGTAGCTCGTGGGCACAAGTATCTTTGTTCTGCCACCCGTGCTACCATGACAAATGCCGAGGCAGACCAGCATATAACGGTTCCACTTATTACGAGAAGAGAAAAGGAAGTGTTACAGCTAATAGGTAAGGGATTAACCACGCAACAAGTTGCCGATAAACTATTTATTAGTCCTCATACAGTAGAAAGCCACAGAAAGAAGTTGATGGAAAAGTTTGAAGTGGGCAATATCATCTCGGTCATTAAACTCGCTACCGACTATAGACTGCTGTAGTTGGAAGAGCCCTTTTACAATTAACAAGACTCAACAGCACCTAACAGACGAGTCTTGTTAATTGTAAAATAACCTATTCGTTAATTATTTCTATTCTCCGGTTAATTTCATATCCGGCCTCATCCGTTACAGTAATAAAATACAAGCCTGACTTCACTTTAAGTGGCATTTCATGAAAAGTCTGCGTAGATCCTAAAAATTCATTATTTGCATACCAAAACAACTTCATTTTAGGTTGGGTATGCGCTACTTTTAATATAAAAGGCTGTACCTCACCGCTAAAATCCTTCGTTAGGTATATCTTACTATCAAAATCTTTCGGATAAATAAAGTCCATGCTTATACTGGAGGAAATAATGCAATCCTCTCTGTACGGAGGTAACACCTGGTAATCCGCATGTTTACTCTTATAATACCACTCCATCACAGGAGGCAAAACAAACCATACCTTATTAATAATTTTATCGACAGGTTCGCATCCGCTGTTCACCCTATATCGTTCAGTTTGATCTAAATGTATGAGCTGATGGTATGAACAGGTTTTTGTGCGAAGACCATTTACAGGAATCAATGCTTTTATTTTGGGACAATTATCTTGCGCTAAACTTCCACTTATGGCACAAAGGTCCTCCTCCACCAGGTTACCGAATGGTGTAACAAACCAGCTAGACCTTGGCAATAACCTAAATACATCAAAGAGCAATGGTGCTGCATTTCCTACACCTGTAAGCTGAGGCCTACCCTCTCCTGTGGCATTACCCACCCATACCCCAACAACATAATCTTTCGTAGTGCCAATAGCCCAAGCATCCCGATTACCAAAACTAGTTCCTGTTTTCCAGGCAATTTCCAAAGCAGAGTCATAAAATCTCCAAGCTTCATCACCTTCTGGTCGGTTTACTTCCTTCATAGCATTGTATGTTAACCATATCGATCCGGCGCCCAATACAGGCTCTTGCTGTTTAATACTGCCAAAATCCAGCTTCGTTTTGGCATAAATATTTAAATCCGAAAATTCATTTGCTCTGTATGCTTCTTTGGTATTATAATAATTAAGCGTTGAAGAAAGATTAGCATACGTTTTGCAGAGATCCCAAAGATTAGACTCGGCACCTCCTAAAATAAGCGATAATCCATAATGATTAGGATGCTTATTAATGTTTTTCAGACCAAAATGTTGGAGTTCCTCATAAAACTTATAGATCCCATATTGTTGAAGCATCAGCACACTGGGTATATTTAACGAGCGGGAAAGTGCCATATGTGCTGGAACCGCTCCATCATACGTTCGATTGAAATTTTCCGGACTATAACCCGCTATCTGCGTAGGCACATCTGCAACCAGTGTATTAGGCAATATTTTCCCATTGTTTAACATGCCTGCATAAAGCAACGGTTTCAGGATGCTGCCTGTACTCCTTGGTGCGCTTATAATATCAACATCCTTTTGATGCCACTGATCGGTTGGAGCATTACCTACATAAGCAAGCACGTTCCTACTTTTTACATCTATTACCAAAACGGCCAAATTATAAACCTCATTTTGCTTATACTGTAAATAATAATGCGACGCTAATTGGTTTACCCTTTGCTGTAACTCCATTTTAAGGGTCGACTGTAGCCGTTTCCCCTCGTTGGTTTGCGTTACTTTACTTAATAGATGAGGTGCTATTTGTGGTAAATTAAAAGGTTTTTGAGGTAAGGCCTCTTCTAATGATAGGGCATAAGTAAGCGAGTCTATTATATTCCTCTCATATAGTTTGTACAATAGGCCATTACGTTTCTTACGCAGAACAGATTGATTTTTACCTGGATATATTAAACTAGGTGCGTTTGGGAGCACTGTTAACGTCGCTGTCTCCGCCCATGAAAGCTGATTCGGCTTTACGCCAAAATAACGCCATGAAGCCATTTCCAGACCAACTACATTCCCGCCAAAGGGAGCATGCGCACTGTAGAGGTTCAGTATTTTATCTTTACTATAACGTAACTCGAGTCGCGTAGCCAATATCAGCTCAACAAGCTTTTCAAAATATGTCCGCCGCTTATGTTCTCTCGAGAGGCGGATTACCTGTTGTGTTATGGTACTTCCTCCCCTAACAATTCTTTTAGCCTTATTATTTTGCATAAAAGCCTTCACCATCGCCACTGGATTAAAACCTAGATGGTGGTAAAAATACTGATCTTCGTAATTTACAATACAGTGCTTAAATTTTTCCGGTATCGTATCCTGTTCTGGAAATCGCCATTGTCCATCCCTTGCTATTTTCGCCCCCAGCAATTCACCTTCTGCACTCTCCAGTACAGTAACATAAGGCGTGTCGAATAAGGTTCTTGGAAGACAGAAATAGTATACTCCTAATATGAATAACATTAAGATGCTTTTCACTTTGTTGTGAAACATCCAATTTTTAAGGATATTTAATTTATCTTTTAGTTTTTTCAGTAACATTTATTTATGATGCTCCGACGGCTTAATCAACATCAAGTCGATCTGACTTTCGCTAAAGATTCAAACCCACATAAAATTCCCTGATGATACTTAAATTTTATCGTTCATCTATCCACTTGATCTTACAACTGGTAACGCACAACGCACAACTACCTGGCCACCTGAACCCACTGTCCTTTTGTTCTTACCAGGAATGAGTTATCATACATCGCTTCACATTGAATGCCAGGCAAATAATATCTCCCTAAATAAGAAGCATTCAGTAGAATTTGGAAAGTACGACTTTCACTGCCATTCAGCGCAAAATAGAAGGAAGTTCTGTCGTCTCTAATATCCATATAATCAGCTTTATTTTGTCCGAAAGCGCCATAATCTGTGTAGCGTGTATTTACAATTTCCCATCCCGAAGGGATAATCTGCGTAAGTGCAATGTTTTCTACGCGATCTAAACTTTGGTTTTTCACCGTGACAAATGCAATAAATTCGGTTCCTTGGTTAAGAGACGTAATATCTATTGCATCCCCTTTTCTATTTTTAAATTGCAGAGTAGCACTCAAGTTGCGTTGTATTACCTGTTCTCGGCCAACCGGAAGTACGCCACTATTCAACACCTTTACATAGATTGTATTTTTATCTTTATTCTTCAAGACAATGCTATTAGCTCCTGTTTTTACCTCTAGCTTCCGATCTGCAAAAGCTTTTGCTGTTTGAATCTGTTGATTCTTACCATTAGCTGTATACTGTACATTCACCCCCTTGCCTCCATTCATTTTTGCAAATCTTGATATTGCATATAAGCTATAGGAAGTAGTTTGCGTACTCATCCACGTGCCTGATGACAGATCTTTTGCAATCTTCGTGGCCAAAGGAAATGCTTTCGCCGTTTGCTTCAACAAAAGCAAGGTTTCCAGCGCCATCGCTCTATTGCGTTCCGGCGAACCGTAGTAGAAATAACTATAAGTACTATTGGTATTATCGATACTACTTTTACTTAACAAATCATTACCTGCATTTTTTTGTCCCGCAATGACATATGCCGCCGCCAACCGTAAGCGCGTTTCGTTAGAAATACCCACCGTTTCACGTAAACGATTCATGGAGGCTAAATCGGGAGATCCCGCTAAAGCAAGCGTATACAAACGGTATGCTTGCGCGAAATCACTTCCTTGATGTGTTTCTATTCGCCATTGCTTCGAAGCTTTTTGTTGATAAGCGATCCACTTACCCTTAAAGTCAACAGGCAATATATACCCCTTTGCTTCCGCTTCGATTAAGAAGTGCCCCGCATAGGAAGTCGACCAATCATCAGCCACAGTTAATCCAGACCAATAAGCGAACCCACCATTCGTCAGTTGAAAATTAGCTAACTTATTAATACCAGCAACCACATTTCGTTGAATGCTTTCTTGCTTGCTCTTATCTAGATCTATCACATCATTGATATACAGCTGTGGAAAAACACTCGAAGTAGTTTGTTCTAAACAACCATGTGGGTATTGGATCAGGTAATTCAAACGGCTATTAAAATCGATAGAAGGGAAGGATGAGACCTCTAGTCGTGCTGCGTTGCTACCGGTTACGCCAAAAGTTTCCCAGTTAATTGTTCTTTGTTCATTCGCTTTCAACACCAGTTCTTTATAGTCATTAGTAACCGGATTAGGATTTGTAATATCTATTTCCACCGGATAAGAAGACCTCTCTTTGCCGGAAGTAGCAATTACTTCTATTTTGCCAATGCCTGTACCATCCCCTACTTCCAAATCAAAGTAAACCATCTTTTCTTCCGGTTGAGCAAAACTTACCGTATTGGTATTTCCACCTATAATTTTGAGTCCTTTACTTGTTTTGACTTCAACGGTAGCATTTTTAACGTGATTCTCCATAGCAAACAAGGTAACAGGCAGAGTAACCTTTTCAGATGGAGATATTTTTCTTGGTAAAGACGCCAATACCATTAACGGACTTCGAACAGGACTCGCTTTTTCTGTACTGCCATAGGCGCTCTTGGTTACATCTCCTGCCACTACCATTGTTCTAACAGATCCAATATAATTGGGTATCTTCACCTTATGGGTATTACTTCCATTCTTCGGAAGATTAAAAGGGCCTAAATAGATAACTACAGGTTTAAAGCGATCGGCATTTTTTGCTTCTCCTCCACCAATATCTTCGTCTCCACCAATGCTGAACACCTGATTAACCTTTCCACCATATGCACCAATTACATCATTATACACATCCCAGGTTTTAACGCCTAACGCCTCTCGCGCATAAAATTTATTCCAGGCATTCGGTGTTTTAAAACGCGTAAGATCTAGCAATCCTTCATCTACGATAGCCACAGTGTAAGTCATGGCGCTACCCTTCTTTTCTTTAATATTGATATTAACTGTTTGCTCCGGTCTGAGCACATCCGGCATTGAGAGCAAAGGCTCTAAAATCGTTTCCTTATCTAACACCTCAACCGGAATGATACCATACAGCCGGATTGGCGCATCGTTTAGCGTAGATGCATGTGGTTGTAGCAATGAAATATTAACATACACATTGGGAGCCATTTTGGCGCTAATAGGTACTTCTAATTGTGTTTCTCCTTTTTGAGTTTCTACCCAATGCGTTTCTATTACCTGCGATCCATTTTCAATAGATACCAAGGCCCTACTTCCCACACTTGAAGGGAACGAAATTTTCATTTTTTCTCCTACATTATAGCTTGTTTTATCTGTCGAAAACACCAGCATGTTAGCGTTGGTCCCATCTGTGTTCTTGGTTTTGGCCGACCAATAAGGCCAATCTATCAAGACCGTTTCCCCAGTAGCATGTCCTCCATCCAAGTCTGTTACATGAATAAAATACCTGCCCCAATCATTTTCATTGATGGTAAATTGTATGCTCGTTTTCCCATTTGCGCCAGTGCTCACTTTAAAACTTTCGGCAGGTGTTTTACTTGACGCGGCACTAAAACTAGATAAGTTATCATTTGATGCATCCCACCACCAACGCCATTCAACTTTATAAACCTTCACTTCAATATTTGCAGTGGCTTTCGGTTTTCCATGTTCATCCACAGAGACGATGTCAAAACGATTTAACTTGCCTGTCTCTAGCATGCCATACTTATTTGGCTCAGGTGATTTAAGACCTAAATAGGTATGATATGGTGAATACGTAGCGGCTGCTACGTCCGTACTGAAATCACCGCCATTTTCATAAACCTTTGTTATAAACGCTGCTTTTAACATGCCCGGAGCTTGCCCATGGAGTTGCGGCTTAATGCCTATGGTTGCCTTTCCAGCTTCATCTAGATTACCCGAAAATACATTGATTTCTTCTGTACTAAAGTTACGGGCCGGGTCATCAAACACATAATTGTTGAACCCTTTGAAGCTCGTTTTCATCTGGTAAAACTTTGCCTGCATTTCTGCTTTGAGATTTTTGGCAATCGCTCCATGTAACCAAAACACGGCTATCTGATCCGTCGTGTTCTGATTGGCAGATAATATTTTTCCTGCCAGATTGTTTTTAATCTTCAGCCTATTAGGCTTAATTGTTTCTACTTTAATTTGTTTATAAAATTTAGCCCCGCCAACACTTATCACCGCTTCCCAATTGCCCGTTGGTGCTTCCTGTTTAGTAGGTACTGTAAAACTATAGTGATTATGCTCATTGTATTTCTGCACCTGTTGGTTAACCAATTTACCATTAGGATCTGTTAGGCGTAACTTTACTGGATGTGTTGATGGCAGTTTATTAGCCTGGTCATTTAACATAAACGAAAGGTGCAGGGTATCACCAGGCCTCCAAACACCACGCTCTCCATAGATAAACCCTTTTAAACCTTTTTGTAATTCATTGCCTGAAACATCAAAATTGCTAAGCGACAACGAAAGTCCTTCATCCAGTTTGACATAAGTACTATTATTACCTTCTTTTACAACAACAAAATAACCACGTTTTATATGCTCTAATGTAGCAGTCCCCTCCTTATCGGTATTTATTTCACCGACCTTTTGCTTTTGATAATCGTACAAAGCAATTACTGCCCCTGCTATTGGTTTAGTCGTAACGATATTGTTTACTGCAAAGAAGTAACTGCCATTTTTACCCATTTTAGCAATCACGCCTAAATCTGTAGCCAATACATTAGTTGATACTTTATTATCATAATAATAATAGGAGTTCGAACAAGGGTCTTCCCTTTCTTGCCAGTTATAATCATCATAATAAGGGTAATCTCCATCTACATTGCCCCGTTCATTCTCCTGTTCCTCTTCTAAATCTACTTCATCATTTGTATCTGGTTCATCTACAGGCGAGGTGTTACCGCATGGATAGATAGAATATGCCTTCTTATAACTAAATTCCACATGATAGATCGCTCCGGGATCTGGTTTTATCAATTCAGATAAGTCTAAGGCAAAAACATTCCATTTTCCATTATTATATAATTTATTCTGCGTTAAGGCTAATCTTTTTTTGGCAATTGGTAATGCCACCTTTCTCAGATTATAGTTCCCATTTATTTCATTATCTTGTAGGAACTGTAAGATGTTATCTTGATAAATCTTATAAATCTTTACATCTATGGCTTTTAAATTTGCAGCTTCAAAGTTGATCTTCAGATTATTTGAGCTGGGCAGCAGCGTACCGTTTTTAAGCATACGAACGCCTGGTTTAGTCTGCTCAAATATTATTTTTTTAGCATAGCCTTTTTTCAACTTCTGTCCTTCAGTATTTTCAATACCTTGAAAAACTTCCAATAGACGCTCTCCTTTGATGATATCTCCAGAAAAAACCTTTAGCACATTTCCATCAACGGCATAGGTAAGGTTCCGTGCAGAGTCGATTGTCACCAAACCCTCAAAATTCTGGTTTTTCTTAAGCGGATCAGAAAAATTCACCAGCAGCATTTGCCCATTATCTTCTGCTATAGATGTTTTTAACACCTTAAAGTTACCTTTAGCGGCAATGTCAAAAGTCTCCTCCCCCTTTTGTTCAATATCCAAGTCATCACCATTCCAGGCTATCTTAATTTTACCATCCGTTTTTGGCCTTCGTATACTATCGATAATAAAGCGGAATTCCGATCCAGATTTTACAGCGTCAAAACGAACAGGTAGGCGTTTACCTTCTTGTTCAGCATAAACAAGTTTAGCAGCTGATCTAGCATCTAAATTATCGCTGGTGCGAAGTGTAGCATTTAGGAACTGCCAGTCTTGATTATATGATTGCAGTTCTTTTGTGACCACTACAAAGTCTTGCTTAATGGTTTTTACAGTAAAATTGAAAGTGGCCAGCTCTTTAGGGACATCGATAATATCGCCGAGGTTTAGAGAGACCTGATATTCGGTATCCTGTTTAAGGCGTTCCTTCGGTTTAAAAACCAATGTGTTTTGAGAAAGAGCAATGACTTTCCCTTCCATTTTCGGATTTATTTTGAAAAGACTTTTATCTAATTCCTGATTCGGGGTCCATTCTTTTTTGTTGAATGCTAACACCACACGAACGTCCGATTCTGATGAAACAACTCCCGAGGTAAATTCAATAATGTACTTCTTGAACAAAGAAAAGTCTGAGTTAAAATCACCCGCATTTTTTTTATTACAAGAAAGCATTAGAAATGCCAAACAAGCTATGAGGTATTTAGTTCTTTTCATCTGTTTATTTTTTTGTTTATTTATTCATTATTGCGTGCTTCTAAAGGCATTATTCAAAAGTATTTATTTTCAAAGGCATTCATGAGCTCGGTTCATGCTGCCTTCGGCGGTTTAGTGGTCAGATGGAGCCTTTGATGAATAAACCCCGAAGGGCTCATGAACACAAAAGCCAATTAAAATTTGTGAATAAATAATTATTTTTCATGAGGGCTAAAGCCGTTATCGATCTTCTCGCTACTATTGAAGAACTAATTTTATTGCGGAAATAAAAGAGTTAAGGCAGCAATATACATAGACCCCAATTTATAACCCTCCTTTGTTTCATAAAAAAAGCCACCTCCCGTAGAAGGTAGCTTAGTCCATGTTATGAAATTATATTATTAAAAATCATTTTAACAGCTTTATTACAATCAACAAAGCTAAAACAAACGCCGTTCATAAGAAATACCTGAAAATAGGTATTTAAAACCAACGCTTGGATCCTGGTCTTCTCATTTCATGATCTAAAGAATAAGGGCCAGATCCAATAACGAAGAACACTAACAATAATATGAGCGCTACAAGCGATAGCCAAAATTCCGAGTTCATGAAGCTAAATCCGTTTGTAATATTTACAAAAAAGACAGCTCCAAAAAGAATGGGTAATTGAAAAGCCACAGCTACCCTTGTCACCAGCCCAAGCGCAATAAATATTCCACCAACTAAATGCGCGAAAGCAATGTAATGTACCGCAGACCATATAGATAATTGAAAATTCGTGCTTTCCATTAGCCGAGCTACAGAATCAGTATCCGCAATAAAGCTTACGCCTTTTGCAAAAATCACCACACCTAATATAATGCGCATTATATCTAGCCAGCGGGGATGATGTCTATCACCCCAAAGTTCTATCCTATGGATTAGGTTCATGATAACCTCCTTTCTAATTGGTTATATAAAGATAAGGAAAATAAAATCGGAAAAACGAATTTATTTGAGTTAAGTTATTGGTTGTTAGTTATTGGTTATTGGTTTGGTATCGAGATATCAAGATGTAAGTAACAAGTATCAAGATTATAGGAGTTACGAGTTATCAGTTCCGAGCTGTGCGTATAAAGTACCAGTTATTCTTGCGTCAATTACCGATCACTGCCCAACGATTTAACCAATATCTACTCGACTATTTAACTACTCAAAACTATTTAACTACTCAACTATTTACTATTATCCCAATTTACCCAAAAAGATCGCTGCTTAAATAGCGATCACCTCTATCACAAGCGATGAAAACAATTAAACCAGATTCCAACTCACTGGCTATTTGCAGTGAAGCAGATAGTGCCCCCCCCGTACTCATTCCCACAAATATACCTTCTTCCTTGGCCATTTGCCTGGCTTGAAAGGTAGCATCCTGTTGTGAAATATCTATTACTCGATCTACCCGTTTTGGATCATAAATTTTTGGCAGGTACTCTATTGGCCAGCGCCTAATCCCTGGAATAGAAGATTCTTCCGTAGGTTGGCAGCCAATTATCTGAATAGCTGGATTTTTTTCCTTCAAGAACATAGAATTGCCCATAATACTTCCTGTTGTACCCATTGCACTTACAAAATGAGTAATCTGTCCGTTGGTATCTTTCCATATTTCCGGACCAGTAGTATGGTAATGCGCTAAATAATTATCGGGATTTGCAAACTGATTTAAAACAAAATAACCTTTTTCAGTGGCCTTTTCTTCTGCATAATCCCTACAAGCCTCTATAGATTCAAGAAGCGTTACTTTTGCCCCATACGCTTCCATGGTTAAGGTACGCTCTCTTGTTGAACTAGAAGGCATTACCAACTCAATTTCTAGGCCATATATCGCTGCAATCATGGCAAGGGCTATCCCTGTATTACCACTAGTTGCTTCAACTAAACGGGTTCCTTCTTTAATTTCCCCACGCTCCATCGCACTCTTTATCATATTAAGGGCAGCTCTATCTTTTACGCTTCCACCGGGGTTATTTCCTTCAAGTTTGACAAAGATACGCACCTTTGGGTTTGGATTTAAGCGTTGAAGTTCTACAAGCGGAGTATTCCCTATATATGTTATAATATTTCCCATCATTTACTGTTATTTAAAACTGCATCTCTTTGAAAGCTTATGCTCGGTTCGGCTCTATGACTTTTATAGTTGATTGGTGATATACGGTAGAACCTGGCGGAACACTTTTTGTAATCCAGACATTTCCTCCTATAACACAATCATGGCCAATAACAGTATCTCCTCCCAAAATTGTAGCACCCGCATAAATAATTACATGATCCTCTAAAGTGGGATGCCTCTTGGTATTGGCCATAAACTTTTCAACACTAAGGGCTCCTAAGGTTACCCCTTGATAAAGCTTTACATGATTTCCTATTACAGTTGTTTCACCTATTACAATACCGGTTCCATGGTCTATATACAAATATTCACCAACCTGAGCACCTGGATGAATATCAATACCTGTAAGAGAATGCGCATGTTCTGTAAGTATACGCGGAATAAGCGGAACTTCTAATTTTAGCAGCGCATGTGCAATCCTGTATAATGAAATGGTTAAAAACCCAGGATAAGTACGTATGATTTCGAAAGTGCTGATAGATGCCGGATCACCATTTAAAATAGCTTCGACATCGGTATTCATGATCCTATATAATTCGGGCACATCTTCGAAAAAACGTCTCGCAATAGATTGATTATTACATTCTTTACAAGCTTTTGTTGCGTCCATAAGTCGAACCAGCTCATTTTCCAACTGAAGAAAACGGGTTCTTATTTCACTTAAGGTATAGCTAGGAGAAGCCACCCGCTCAGGATAAATTAAATCCAGTAGATTAAATGCCCATTCTGCTATAATCTTATTAGAAGGGACCGCCTCTACATGCCGCTGCTTTTCGTATAAATGCTGAAGAAATTCTTCGCCCATTTTGGTTTTATTAGAATAATAGATTTTATTCTGTAAAGGACGGAAATTTATTGCATTTCTTCTAACACTTTTGTTTGTTAAGTATAATATTTGTATTTTTTTCTCTATTTGCACATAAATGCACTACTCTTTTATTGGAGATTTTAATAGAAATCAGTCTATGCCCATCAGCTCAACTGTCTCATTTTTGGTTGTTTCAAACTGCAATAAATCACCCGATAATACCTCTGCTTTCCTGCCATTCCGCGTTAATTGCACTTTTGCAGATTGCCAAGGATTTTCCATCTTACAATTTCTTCCTTTTTCACTAAATAGCCTCAAGCTAGTAACATACTTGTTTTTTAAAGAAGCGCTTACCAAAAATGCGCCGTAGGCCCTCAGGTTCACAAAACTAGCATCTTTGTGCCTGTTCCAATTTGGAAATAGTCGTAACGTCCCTTCATAACTTTGAAGCAGCATTTCATTGATAGTCAACGGAACGGCAGTCAATGTTTCGATACCCCCTCCAGCAGCATTAATCCACAGATTAGGATAAGCATCTACCGCAATACGATCTTTCAATTGTTTTAATATTTCTTCATTGTCATAGCCAACCCGAACCGCTCCAGGGAAACATGTTTCTACACCATTTCCCAAGGTATTGCCCCAGGTTCCTGGTTCGCCCATATCCTCTTTCCAATGCGCAACATCGCCTAGTAAAATAGTATTGAGTTCTGGTGTGCTTAAAGGCCCCGCAACACCTCCCGGTAAAATTAAACCATGTATAGAGACACGTTTCAGGCCTCGGGCTTGCGACTGATGTGCTGAAGGACTGCTCTCTACATTTTTCAAGCTTGACCGGCCATCAAGCTCTCCAAGCGGAAATCTACTTAAATGTGTTAGTATATGCTGCCATTTCTTTCTTCTTGCCTCATCTTCATTCAAAAAGACACTTACATCCATTATACCTTTAAACAGCATTTTCACTAAACCTAAAGAGAGAGTTGAATTGACATCTCCTAACTGATCACGCCATAGTCCTTTATTTTTCAGGTTAGGCATTACTTCATTATAATGGTCCATATAAATCACATACCTCCCCTTTTCAAAGGCCAAGTAATCTTCCCAAAAATCAGCACATGCCAGCATGTATGGATATATTTTTTGTGCGTAATCTTTGTCATAAGTACTATAGAACCTCATGAGCATATTTCCGACCCCGAAAACAGCATTTATTTTTTGACCTAAAAATTTAAGCCCTCCATCAATTGTATTTTCGGTTGTTCCATAACGTTTTTTCATCTCTTCGGCTGTTAGGGGCCAACGTGTTGTAACCAACCCCTTCGGGCCAATACCTACAGGATAATAAAGACCTCTTGTGTGCAGACGTTCCATTGCATGTACTCGTCCGTGAGCCATGTAATCCAACAAGGGCTGATCATAATTCTCTACTTGATTAAGGTGATTAGACGAATAAGATGCCCAATAGGGTGCCTGATAGTTATAATTTAAGTGATAATCACCTCCCCAAGCAGCAGAGTCTTGTGTAACAAACGGCCCCCAAATACCAGGTGCAAACTTTCCTGCCCTTGACGAGCAAGCAAACAAATATTGTGAACCATAGTAGTATTTCTCAAGTGTTGTGTCTCCAATCGCTATGTGAGAACCTCGCCAAAATTGTTTCCACCAGTTCAAGTGTTCATTTTTCATGCGCTGTATGGTTTTTGCGTTCATCGCCTGTGCACTATTAATGGCCTCTTCTAGCCAATCCGAATGGTCTTGATTCGTAACCAACGTTACAGTAACCCATGTTTTCTTACCTGGTTTTAGCTTAAGCCACTGATCTTGCGCTAGCTCAGCTCCAACAGTCTTCATAGCCAAAGCAACATGAGCAGGCCATTCCACTAGTGCTGTCTTCTCAAAAGAACGACTAACCCATTTTACATCACCACTATTTCCAGCGGCTAGCAAGGAGGTATTTCCTTCTTTCGCCCATAGTTGAAGATTTACCTTGCAGGCCTTATTAGCAGAGATCTCTATGACAACACTATTATGCGTAGCAGCAACCCAAGCATCAAGGTCGACTTTTATATTCTTCGTTTTAAACTCCGCTTCGATAATTCCCTTCTCCAGCACCTGCTCCGCATAATAAGAAGCACCATCCAGTTCAGCAATTGAAATATTCAGTCCGCCCGGTAAAGCAATCCCTCCACCGGGATATACGGGATAGGCACGCCAAAAATCATTCTTTCCAAAATATAATGTTAATCTATCTGGTTTACCACCTAAGGTTAAACCAATATCACCATTCCCAGCTAATGGTGCATCTGGTGTTTTAGAAGTTGGTACTCTTTGCGGTGCTGAAGTAAATATTGCCTTATAATCAGCAACCTGTGCTGTTGCACATAAACAACTAACTGCAACGAAAGCGATTAAGATAAAGTACGTTTTTAACATGACTTAACCATTCTATTTATATATTGCACCATTTAACGAACTACCTCAAGGTTACCATCAAATTTCATTTTCTCACCTTTACCTAATGTCAAAGAGATTTTTTTATCTCCGTAAATTAATTGAGTAGGCCTTCCTAAAGTGGAAACGATGGTCAATTCTTTGAGCGAGCCATTTTCCCAACTTATATCGACTTCATAACCACCTCGACTTTTAACACCACTTATTTGGCCTGTATGCAATGATTTGGGTAAGGCGGGTAATAATTTTATCATATGATTATTAGAAAACAATAACGCTTCTATCATTGCCGCACTAAAACCAAGATTTGCATCAATTTGAAATGGAGGCCATTTTAATGCGCTTGTTTCCGTTGGAATATAATCATCGTGATAAGTGAAAAGGTTTTCTCCTGTTTTGTGTTGAAGGAGGAGATTTAAGCACTCCCATAAACTTTCGCTATTTTGAAGGCGTGCATAAATATTGGCCATATGCGCTAAAGACCAACCTGTTTGCGAGCTTAACCCTACAACCAGCCGCTTATCTACAGCCGTCTTAAAGGCCTTTAAAAGTTCCTCATCATTGGTTTTGCTGATTTCCAATCCGGGAAATAGGGGATATATATGCGATTGATGCCGATGGTGGTAATTATCTTTAAAATCAGGATGCATCCATTCCCTTATCGCACCATCTTCATTTACCTGATAAGGAGGGATTTTTGCCAGCATCTCTTTCCATTTCACAACGTGCTCTTGTTCAATATTTAAATATTGACATGCTTCCAACAGGTTGTTAAGTACTTCCTTCATAATAGCAAAATCAATAGTAGCATTGATACTTGCTTGGCCTTTTTGTCCACCAGCAATATTTTCGGGCGAATCGGAGGGCATCATCATCAATTTTCCCTGAGCATCCTCCTGTACAAAATCTTCATAAAACAGTGCCACCTCCTTCATAAATGGAATCGCACGTTCCTTTAGAAATACTTCATCACCTGTATAAAGCCAATAATCATAATAAAATTGGGCAATCCACCCCGCCCCACCGGTCCAATTCACATCTTGGGTAAGGGCCTTTGTTTTTAAACCATAACCCGGAATCATCCTGATTGGAAAAAGGATGCCCCTTGTTCCAAAATATTGCCGGGCATTTGTTCTGAAGTCGGGCATTGCACCTTCTATCAAATTAAATACCGACAATAATAATTCAGGCATATTGCCTTGCAAAGCTTGCCAGTAGTTCATCTGTAAGTTTTCGTTAAGAAAAAAAGAACCCTGCCAGGGAGGTGAATAGAGGCCATTCCAAACACCCTGTAAATTCGCAGGCAGTCCGTTTGGATTTGTACTTGCGATCAATAGATATCTTCCATAATTAAACATCCGTTCGGCCAAAGCGGTAGACATGCCCCTTATTTTAGCATCCTTCAACAGTTGTTCATTTGATAATAACCTGTCCTTGCCCGCTGCCAAATCTAATCGCACTCGCTGAAATAATTCTTTATGAATCTTTGTATGTTCCTGTAATAAAGCATCGTAGTCGGTCTTCATGAATGCGAGCGACTGTTTTAATTGGTTAAATTGATTTTGGGCATTTCCTTCATAAAACATCTTCATCAACACCACTATGTTGTCTGCCTTCGTAACTTGGAGCATATCATCATGCCCTGGAGACTTAACAACTTGCATGTTACCATTTTCGGCAACAATCCGCACCACCATCCCAAATGCTTGCCCATCATCATTACGTGAAGCCTTTATAAAAATGTAGCCTTCAGGACTTGCTACAGCGGGTGAAAAGGTGAGTCCTATTTTCTCTGGCGCTGTTAAAACACCCTTGTTATAGGCATCTTTAAGATCATGTGGTTGCAACGCAAAATTCACCGTTAAACCCTGTCGTTCGGATGCCGATAACCTAAGAACAATGGCATCATCCGTACGAGAGACAAATAAAGAACGATCGAAATTAGTTGCTCCTTCTTGCCACGAAACGGAGGCTTCTCCTGTTTCAAAATCTAATTGGCGCCTGTATTTTTGCGGCACATCCTTTGACCGCTGTTTTATTTTTAAATCGAACCCAGGTTGGAATTCACCTGTTGAACTTGTAGCATAGCCACTTTTCTTAATTTTATCCAGGTAAAAATCTTCTGCTTCCTTGTACTTACCTTCAGCCATCATCTTTCTCATTACGAGAAGGTTGATAGAGAAATTAGGCACTTGCTTATTTAAATGATTTTTACGATAAAAATATCGCTTATGATTAAGCATGACTGTTTCATCCGATATATTCCCATAAAGCATGGCTCCGACATCACCACTCCCCGCAGGTAAAGCATTATGCCAGTCGGTAGCGGCCTGTTCCATATACATGCCATAGTAGGAATTTTGATCGGTCGATGCCTTGCTTTGAAAGGTAATAAAAATGAGAAAAAAGAAGAAGTACCAGCATGGTTGGTTTACAGTCATCACGGCTATACAAGATTAAATTTAAAAAAACACATATGAAGTAGTCTAAAAAACATCATTTGACCATCATTTTGAGCAGAGTATACCGCTCCATTTCGCTACGCTGCTGTCGAGGTGATAAGAAACGACATTTAGACAGCACTTAGTTTATAATTATGAAGCAAATCTACGAAAAGCCAATTGCTGCAAAGGGGTAAAAAATGGTCAATTTATATGTAAAAACTGTTCATTCTGCTTATGATCAGTCTGTTAAAAACTGTTAAACAACTACTTAACAATAGTTTATGATTATATATTTGAAAAAAAACCAGTCATGATACTTTGCCCTCCTTTCTTTTTCCTGACATCTCTTTTTATATTCTTAAGCTATCATCAACTTAATGCTCAATATATAATCAATAAAAATCAAACCAAACTAGTGCCTTATAAGACCTTTGAATTTGACACGCTATCCAATGGCCCTATTGTATCTCGCTATCTAGACACACTACAAAATAAGCAGAAAACAATTTTACTTAATGAGGTAAATATTTATTCCAGACCAACCTACAAAACAGATTCTTTATCACTTAGAAAAGACTTTTCTCCTGTTTTCAACTATAGAAGGCCAACATTTACCTCCATTTTTTCGAACACTTCTTCTGCCAGAAGTGCTAATAGTACATCATCTATACTCACATTAGACGTATTGAGGGTCGTCTCGCTCTTTGGAAAGAAAAAAGATAAAACATATAAACTACAGCAGCTTTTAATAGAAGAAGAGAAAGAACGTTACATTGATCATATCTTTTCAAAAAGCGAAATAAAAAAGCTCACCCATTTAACGGACGACTCTCTCACGTTGTTCATAGAACAGTATAGAGCGGGTATATACCCGCTTGAAGATCAATACAACCGTCTTATGTATATCAAAAAATCATTAGCTGAATTTAAGAAGAAAACACCATGAAAATTTTTCCATTACTACTATTAATTTGCCTGCATTGGGCATGTTCATCGCGCCCGGCGGCAGATCAAGCGACCTCTAATAAGCAAGTAGACACCCTCAATATCTATTCAAAATCGGTACAAGACTCTTTCTTTGTAAGTATCCAATTACCGTCAGAATATACAGACTCTACCAGCAAAAAATACCCTGTTGCCTTCGTTCTAGATGGCAATTTCTACTTTCCCACATTAGCACCACTCGTTAAACAATATGAAATAACAGGACTTCTACCGCCTATTATTTTGGTTAGCATCGGCTATAGAAATATCATGGAAATGGATTCTTTGCGAACAAGAGATTATTTATATCCAAAAGCGCTTCCGGCCGACGAGGTTAGTCTTTCGGGTGGAGCAGAAAAGTTCCTTCATTTTATCAACCAAGAGTTATTGCCTTTGGTAGATAAAAAGTACAGGACAAAACAAGTCGACAGGACCATCCTCGGACATTCATTCGGTGGTTATTTCACCCTTTTTGCTTTGCTTCAACAAATAGAAACAAACAATACGCATTTTCAACATATTGTAAGTGCCAGTCCAACGCTTTGGTATCACGATGCTTACTTAAATAAATTACCATCGGCTTTAAATACGAGTCGACTCTCAGATTCTTTATCAATTTTTATAACGGCTGGCAGTTTGGAAGACAAGACGTGGACCATTGCTCCTATCGAACATTTGGCGCAGCAGTTAACGAAAACAACCAATAAGAGAATAGGTCTTAAGCATATTTTATATAACGAGTTGGATCATATGGATACTGGACAACTAAGTTTTATTAAGGCCTTGCAAAATATTTATATAGAATAAGGAATTTAAATTCTTTTGCGTAAAATATAGGCAAAAAAATATCCGAGATGACCAACCATAAAGTAATTGATTGATCATCTCGGACTTATAGAAAGACCCAAATTGCCTTTTTTTGAAGTATTTTACACCAATTGAGCAAGTGCTTCTCTCGAGAAACCTTTTAATTCCGCTGAGCGGTCATCCCTTATCTTCTGTGCCCAGTTAGGATCAGACAGCAAAGCCCTACCAACCCCTACTAAATCAAAATCACCTCTATCAAGTCTACGGGTGAGTTCTTCAAGAGAACTTGGAACAGAGCTTTCGCCTCGGAAAGCTGCAAGGAACTCTCCCGAAAGACCAACAGATCCGACTGTTATAGTTGCTTTTCCTGTAATCTTTTTTGCCCACCCAGCAAAATTAAGGTCCGATCCTTCAAACTCAGGTTCCCAGAAACGACGTTGAGAACAGTGAAAAATGTCTACACCAGCATCGGCCAAAAGCGTTAACCAGGCATCCATTTCCAATGGCGTTTTAGCTAGTTTATTATTGTAATCAGAGGATTTCCATTGTGACAAACGTAAAATAATGGTAAAATCTTCGCCAACCTGCCGCTTAACTTCCTTAATAACGTCTACTGCAAATTTAGAGCGCTCTATCAACGTTTTCCCACCATAAATATCGGTACGGTCGTTCGTTGCCTCCCAAAAAAATTGATCGATAAGATACCCATGTGCACCATGTATTTCAACACAATCAAAACCCAGACGCTTAGCGTCAGCTGCAGCACGGCCATAGGCTAAAATGGTCTCCGCTATATCCGTTTCATTCATCGCCTTACCGTTTGCAAACCCAGGTTTATTGAAACTAGAAGCACCTTCAAATGGTTCAGCGGGATGCCACCCAGAATGATGATTTTCCATGATACCCATATGCCAGATCTGAGGTCCCATAGCACCACCAGCGGCGTGCACTTCGTTAATAACATGTTGCCAACCCGCCAATGACTCTTCACCATAAAAGTGAGGTATATTGGGATCGTTTGATGACGCTACCCGGTTTATTACCGTACCTTCCGACAAGATCAAGCCAACATCCCCTGCCGCCCTTTTAGCGTAATAAGATGCTACATTTTCCGTAGGCACTCCGTTAGGAGAAAATGAACGGGTCATAGGAGCCATAACGATCCTGTTCTTTAGATTTAGTGATTTTAGCTTAAAAGGTTTAAACAAATTTATTGTACTCATACGTTCTGTTTTTATATTATAATGTAGATTTTACAAGATCACTTAAGGCTTCAAAAGCTTTTTCATTCCGCTTATAATAGGTCCACTGTCCTATTCTTGTCGACTGCAAGAGACCTGCCTTCATAAGTATGCCTAGGTATTCAGAAACGGTCGACTGTGTTAAGCCGCATTTCTGTTGAATTTGTCCAACACACACACCCACCTCATGAAAATCGGCATGTTCCTGTGGTGGAAAATACTTTTCTGGTTCCTTAAGCCATGCCAGGATTTGGAGCCTTGACTTGTTGGAAAGTGCTTTAAAAATCTCTAACTGATCCATGCAACAAATGTATATCGATTTTTCCCGATATCCCAATTAAGAAATAAATCATGACGCTCACTTGATAATTAGTCGTTTACATCAGTGATAATTTTTCACGAAAAAAAATCTACCAGTAAACCAGTAGAAAAAAACACTGATATTCCGGAATTGTAAGGTTTTTTGGGTCTATATACCTTTGGAACAATCTTTATGAATGGTTAGAAGACATTTTGAATGGGATGTATTCAGGAGATTTGGAATCGAAAAATTAAACTTATTAAAAAATCTATGAAAAAATTTTTAATTACTTGTTTTATTGCTGTAAACATTTTAGCGCTAGGAGCTTGTTCGGATAAGGATGATCCAGAGCCAGGAATGGAAACAAAAACTGCAAAATTTACCATTACAGCTGAGGGTGTAGGGGAAAATGAATTAGCAGATTTCACATTTGTAGGGTCAACAGGTACCCAAGAAAATAGTATCTGGAAAGTGGATGGAAATGTTAGAACGAATGAACCACTTGTAGACTTTGATGCTGCGAGCTTTCCAACCAAAAAGACATATGTTATTGAATCGAATATGCCAATTGTAACATGTTCCGCTAGTATCAGCTGTCTAAATTTTGATAACATACCAATTAAAATCAGTTACAAGGCTGAGGTTAATGGCAAAGTAGTAAAGGAAGAGAGTCAAACTATTTCTGGTGAAGGCGGTAAATACAGTATTCAATATCAATATTAATCTAAAAATCTAGTGGGTACAGAGGTTAGCATGCCAGCTACCCTTCGCTTTATATTGAATAGAAAAGGCTAGACATAAAACATCTAGCCTTTCTTATAATCAGAAAAAACAGTAATTAATGACTTATCCTTTACATCGAAGAAGTCATTGTAATATAAAATTATCTGCTTATCCCCAACCATCTGTTATTTACCTCGAAAATTCATTATCTTCATGGCTTAACACTGCGTGTGCTTTTCCAATTGATATAATATGCAAGAGAATCCAAACGCTGAAACGATCGAGACCAAAAGATTGAACCTATCTGAAGTAAATTTCACGCATGCAGCTTTTATTTTTGAATTATTGAATACACCGGGATGGCTCGCATTTATCGGAGAAAGAAATATCAAATCACTGGAAGATGCAGGTAACTATATTCAAAAAATTCAAGAGAGCACCATCGTTAACTATTGGGTTGCTAGCTTAAAAGAAGGGGGTGCACCGATAGGCATCATAACCTACATCAAGAGAGATTATCTAGAACATTGGGATATAGGTTTTGCTTTTTTGCCAGCATATGGAAAACTAGGATACGCCTATGAGGCTGCAAAAAGAATATTAAAGGAGGTTTTAAAAAATCCATTCTCCAACTATATTGTTGCAACGGTTATACAAGAGAATACCCTTTCTATTAAACTATTAGAGAAATTAGGATTAACTTTTCAGGAAGAGATTGAACGCGACGGCAAGTTATTGTGCCTTTATGGGAAACATATCGATAAACTAGCTTGAGCGACGGATGGCTAAAGATTCAAAATTTGCGCAAGCACGTGAAAACACAAGCGAATTTGGTCATGCGAGCCACATGGCCAAATGTATTCGTAACGCGGTACGAGTAGCATTGGGAGAGCTGCACTACTTATTTCACGACACCACCTTGGTGAATCGTCTTACTAAACGCGTAAAATGCAATGGACGTAATAAAAGTTTATAACAAACTTTAAGGATAGAGGCGAGCAATCAAAAAGAAAGATATTATTTCTTTATAGCTACCATTTTCAAGCATACCGGCATCGGCACCTTGATTTCTTCTCCAGTTGGCCTAAGCGCCCCTGTATCTGGATTACGCTTAAACAATACAATATTGTTTGTATCCTGATTTGCTGCCAACAGGAAATTACCAGAGGGGTCAATCATAAAATTACGCGGTGTTTTACCTCCGCTTGATTGTTGCCCTTTATATTGAAGTTTTCCACTCGTATCAATAGCATAATATACGATATTGTTCAGATCACCTCGGTTAGAAGCATACAAGAACTTACCGTCAGGCGATACATGGATATCGGCACCGGATATAACGCCTTTAAATCCTTCTGGCAACGTGGAGATTGTTTGCATCTCGGTCAGCTTTCCATTGCTATAATCGTAAGCAGTTACTTTTCCGTCCAATTCGTGTATGAGATAAACCCATTTACCATTGGGGTGAAAAGTGATATGCCTAGGTCCGGAGCCAGGTGAAAGCGCTACATGAGATGGACTAGCTTTTTTCAGTGGCAAGGCAGCCTCCACATCATATTTATAAATCTTAACTTGATCAATACCTAAATCGGGTACATACAAATATTGGTTATCAGGCGAAAATTCCGTACAATGCACGTGGGGTTTATCCTGACGGCTTTTATCAACACTAGAACCGGTATGTTGTATGGTTTGCAGCGGAACGCCTACCCTCCCATCTCCCGCTATAGGTAATACGGATAAACTCCCACTGGCGTAATTGCCAACCAACACATGCCTACCGTTATCATCTGTATTGATATAGCAAGGACCGTTACCTCCTATCGCTTCATAATTCAGGAATGTTAGCTCGCCAGTGGCATGATTCAATTCAAAAGCACTTACACCTCCTTTTCTATCCGATCCAGTTTCGCCTACCGCATATACATGTGTTTTATCAGGTGCGATCGATAAATAAGATGGATTGTTCTTACTTTTAGCGGTACTTACATGTCTTACAGTACCCAACTGTGGATCAAATTTGTACACATAAATACCTTCGCTCTGTGTTTTCGTATAAGTCCCAATCAATAAATACTGTGGAGTTTCTGGCTTCATCGTATCTTGGGCATCCACCAGCCATGGTAATGGCAAAAGTATAGCAAGGAGAAATAGTAGTTTATACATCGGTCATTTTGTTTCGAGAATAAAAATAGGTAAAATAGCTGGAAAACAGCTATCAATAACCATTAATTCGTTTATGAAGAGGGGCTTTTATTATTCGTACGCAAGCCCCCTCCCTTGCATTACATGACGAGAGGGCAGTCTTTGCCATTTGGGCAAATTTATCCGACAATCATTTATTTAAAAAACTTATCTTTGTATATATGTCATTAGAAAGCTTGCAAGCAGAAAACACAGACACTATTGTTGCCTTAGCAACACCGTCTGGAAGTGGTGCTATAGCGGTTATACGCTTGTCTGGTCCAAACGCGTTAACTATTGTAAATAGCGTTTTCAAAGGGAAAGATCTAAGACAACAAGCAAGTCATACCATTCATTTTGGAACGATAAGAGATGAGGGCGATAAAATTATTGACGAAGTACTTGTATCCTTGTTTATAGCGCCTCATTCCTATACAAAAGAGCATGTAGTGGAGATCTCCACGCATGGCTCCAAATATATTATTGAAAGTATCATAAAACTGTTCATCCGGAAAGGTGCTCGTGCCGCAAAAGCCGGAGAATTCACGTTACGTGCTTTTTTAAATGGCAGTATGGATCTTTCACAAGCGGAAGCCGTGGCCGACGTTATTGCTTCCAATTCCGCTGCTTCCCACCAGGTAGCCATGCAGCAAATGCGTGGTGGCTTTTCGAATGAGTTAAAACAACTACGGGAGCAATTAATACACTTTGCCTCGATGATTGAGTTAGAACTCGATTTCTCAGAGGAAGATGTGGAGTTTGCTAATAGGCTACAGTTAAGAGATCTTGTTTTACAAATAAATAAAGTATTACATCGATTAATCGTTTCTTTTGAACAGGGGAATGTGCTAAAAAATGGAGTGCCCGTGGTAATAGCTGGCAAACCAAACGTAGGTAAATCAACCCTATTAAATGCCCTTTTAAATGAAGAGAGAGCTATTGTCTCCGAAATTGCCGGTACCACAAGAGATACGATCGAAGATGAAATCAATATACAAGGGATAACTTTTCGATTCATCGACACCGCTGGTATTCGGGACACTTTCGATATTATAGAAGCAAAGGGAGTGGAACGTACACGTCAGAAGATGTTACAAGCCAGGTTGATTATTTATATGGTTGACCCCGTTCAAGATGCATTCGATGAAGTAGCTATACAGGTTGCCGACATCATTACACTTCAAATACCATTTGTGTTGCTTATCAACAAAAAAGATTTATTGACTGCCACGCAGTTGGAACAGTACCAGCCATTTAATCCTATATTTATATCGGCTAAAAATGAGGAAGGTGTGGAAGAGCTGAAAGAAGAGCTTCTCAACCAGGTAAGTTTAAAGGATATCAGTGTGGATGATGTATTGGTTACGAATATACGCCATGTAGAGGCACTTCAAAATACGCAAGCATCGTTAGATAAGGTCTTAAATGGAATAGACAATCCCATTACATCCGATTTTTTGGCATTGGACATAAGGCAGGCGCTTCATCACCTAGGAACGATCACAGGCCAGGTGAGTACCGATGATTTACTCGACAATATCTTCAGTAAATTCTGTATCGGTAAATAAACCTATCAAACAACTAAAAACACCGACCCTGCCGGCAGGAACTCTAAAAGCAGTCTTTCGTGCACTTCTGATCAAAATTTAAATCCTAAGAGCGAACTGATAAAAAAACCATCTTTATGCTGTGGTATCACGTCATTGATAAAATCCCCTGTCTTAAAATATTGCACGCCAGCACTGTAGCTTAGAAACCTGTTGATCTGCCAGGATACCGTAGAAATATATGCTGTGCCAATATATCGGCTGTCTGAATTTGAGGAACCCAGGCTAAGCGTACCATCTGGGCGATAAATACCGTCGTGCAGGGATTGCCGCCAGGAGAAGACCGCCTCTAAGGAAAGTAGCACTTTTCTAGCCGGGCTCCAAGTCAGATTGGGATGAATAGAAAGCAGGTTTCCCGGGCCAGCCTGTGGGTTCATACCGAAATAGCCGCCGTTCGGATATAAGGCGTTAAATGTACCCAGTTTACCGTCGCCCTTGGTATCGTCGCCTGAAATAAAATCGCTCCGGAGCTTGACTGTCGGTGCTCCATTCAGGTTAGCAAAGCGATAACCGATATCCATTGAACCGCCCCAAGCGCGGATATCAGCCGCGCCAAACTTGCCCAGCTGGTAACCGATCTCAAAATTGTAGAGCAGTTCATTTCCGTTCGCCCACAATCGAGTACCGACGGTATGGCGGGTTTCAGTGGCAACACCATCATCAAACCCGGCCTCAGCTCGGTCGATACCCATATAATAGAGGTCGATATTGAGCATTTTAGCCACAGCATGTGTGCTGTAAATACCCCAAAGGCTCGATTTTCGATTAATAGGATTATCAAACACACCGGTCTTTACGCGGCCAGCCGCCATGACGAAAGCATCCACATTCCATTTTGGGGAAGTATATGCAACCTTGCCTCCGTCGAAATATAAACGAAGATTGGGGCCTTCGCGAACATCGAGCAGCCGGCCGCTACCGTACTGCAATTCCTGGCGCCCTAACCGAATGGTTACCCTATCATCCATTCCCTTGTAAGGGATCAGGTCTATGAAAAGATTCTGAACATTCAGTTGATCTTCATCGATGGGCCGCGGTCCGTTCTTTCGCCCGTTCTCCAAGCCGCTTCTTAACTGCCCGAAGATCCTGATCCTGTCACTTAGATGCAGATCGGCATGCAGCTGATACCGCTGTAGCAAGAAAATATTTCTGCCGACATTCCTTGCACCCCAGTCTTCGTGCTGTGCCCGATCCAATTCAGCCCGTAGCTCGCCACCGAAGGATACATAGGTTTTACCGCTTTTCGACAGCGGCAGGTATTTCAAGCTGTTGTAAAAGGTCCGGGTACTATCCTTCAAAGCTGAATAATCTTCATTAAAACGTAACAGTTTGAAATTTTGGGCATAGGAAAATTTTGCCAATATTAAGAGACTTACTAGTAATACAGTTTTTAGTTTCATTAGCCATATATGTTATTGATTGATCTCTTGATCCGTTTTGGTTGGGATCGTTTTCTTTTCATCGTGCATCGTTTTGATTCCCAAAGGAGGGTTCACACCGTTCGCATATTTACATCCCGTTCAAATCATTTTTTTCAGCTTTTTAGAACGGTAATCAATGGAAATATGGATCCCGTGTACTACATGAACATCGTTATAAGATGCCGCACAAATCTCGACAATCGGGATGCAACAGAACGTAGATATTTGTAGGAAAAGTAAGTAGACAAATGTCTACTATTTTAATTGAGGCAAGAAAATAGAGGGGGGCTAAACAACTCTTGCTGGCGATTGTCACGGCATCAACTATCCATTTGGCGATAGGCAGAAAAATATTCTGCCTATTAAGACAAGAAATAACAATGTTATTTTAAATTGTGTCGGCGTTTGACACGGCTTAACGTATCTTTATTGATACCGAGATAAGAAGCAATGATATGTTGAGGAAAACGACTAACAAGCTCGGGATAACAATGAGCAAAATCTATATAACGCTTTTCAGCAGTGAAACTTATTGCCGCTGTGAGGCGTCGTTCATTGGCCATGATGTTACGTTCGTCGAGCTTGTTCATCATTTGCCGAAAGGCAGGAACCTTTTTCTCCAACTCCTTAGCGTTATCTAAAGTCATACAAAGCAAGTCGCATTGCTCCAAAGCATCGATATGGAATCGGCTTGGCGTTTGATTTATAAAACTTTCACGGTCGCCCATCCACCAATCCTCGATCCCAAGCCTCACAATATGTTCCAGACCCTTATCATCAACGAAATACATCCGCATCGCACCTTTTACAATAAATGCAAATTTCTTACAAACGTCTCCGTCCTGTAAAATGTATTTCCTTTTTCCTAATCTGATTGGCTTAAAATTCTGCTTTATCAATACCTTATCCTCCCCTGTTAATGGTTGTGAGCTAAATTTTCCCAGATAATTAATGTAAGCGTCGTACATATAACCCTTGCGTCTATTTTAAGTAGTAGAAGAATATTTGTGTTGTGCTAATATACGATAATTTGAAATTTATTACTAGATCCGTCACTAAAAACACAACACAATCAATTGAATTTCTGATCGTTACAATTTTAACCTTCCATACTCGATCGTCACCTTAACCGTATTTTGTAGACAAATATCTACGTTATTTTGCCTGTACACTTTCTTTACAATTTGGCAGATTCGTGCCTCTTTTGTTAAAACAATATCATTCTCGGTACGGAGTAAAGCATTTATCTTATATTTGTATAGGTTGATTGCACTACCAATTATGAAACATCTACTATCAATCCTATTATTTGCCTGCTGCAATATTAGTTGGGCGCAACAGATGGACGAGTTAAGAACCGACAGCACCTTAGCCATCCCTCAACTGCAATTTGACGCCAATGGAGAGCTAAAAATTACTGCATCGGCCACTTCTTCCCAGAGCGATTTTGACTTTTTAGTAGGAAAATGGAAAATGTATAACCGCAGGCTGAATAAGCGGCTTGAAAACTGTAAGGACTGGACAGCGTTTGTATCCTTCGATGAAAATCAGAAAATATTAAGTGGCACGGCAGATATTGACACCTATTCCACTACTGAGATGCCCGGGCTGGAAGGTAAACATTTTGAAGGACTCACGCTTCGCCTTTTCAATCCCCAAACGAAATTATGGAGCTTATATTGGGTAGCCAGCAATGTGGGTGTACTAGACCCTCCGGTGGTAGGTTCATTTGAAAACAATGTTGGTCATTTCTTCACAAACGACATTATCAATGGAAAACAAGTAATCGTAATGTTCCGGTGGGATGCACGTAATAAAGAGCGCCCTGTCTGGAGTCAAGCATTTTCTCCCGATAAGGGTAAGACCTGGGAATGGAACTGGTATAATGTTTCAGAGCGGATTAAATAACCTACATCGTTCGATTTTACCGAAGACATATTAAAGCACGATTATCCGCGTGTCGGAACTCCATTTGTAATCTTCAGCACATATATATCCCCGTAACCATAGTTGGTTTTTAATTTTTCTCAAGTAAAAACCTTTAGGAAAATCCTCTTTGTTGGATAATGGTTTCGAAAAGATCAAGATAGAATCCGGTGGGTGTTGATTTTTTGAATCCTTAATGGAATTAATTTGATCTGTATATGCCAACCTAATATATGGCGCTAACCCAGCTGGGCAATGTTTGAATCCGAAATCAACGATAGCACCAGCGATTTCCATATAATTTACAGGTATAGAGAAATTTAAGTCCGCCAGACTTAATTCGGTTACGACTATTTTTGAATCTTTTCGTTCGAAATTAAACTGCAAATTATCCAAAAGCGTAAGCGCGTAATTATTGAGAAGTATTTGATTTTCTGATAATAATTTGAATAAGGATGTTTTATCGAGAGATTGATAAATAATTGTTTTTTTGCTTATTGCCATTTCCGTATTGCGTTTTTCACCCAAATATACATCGGATTTCAGTTTCAAAAAAAGTGCAGGCATTTATGAATTTTAAAGGGGAAAAAATAGTGTCATATATGTTGCTTTTTTACTAGATTTGATAGTAAGTTACCTAAAATTAAACCTATGGATCAGGCAGAAAAGACCATGCTGGATAATCTGTACAAGAATACTGGCAAGACACTGGAACAATGGATAATCATTGTAAAACAAAAGAATTTTGCCAAGCACGGAGAGATCCTCAAATTCTTGAAAGAAGAGCATTCCTTTACACATGGTTTTGCTAATCTTGTAGCGCTTAAATCGCGAGGTACTGATGCTGGTTCTGTGGAAAATAAGGATGAGCTGATCGCGAAACAGTACAAAGGAAAGGAACATTTAAAACCGTTGTACGATAAATTACTTACCGAGATATTAAAATTCGGGAAAGATATTGAAGTTGCTCCTAAAAATGCGTATGTGAGTTTGAGGCGAAAAAAGCAATTTGCCATCTTACAAGCGGCCACCAAAACAAGATTTGAAATAGGGTTGAATCTGAAAGGCCAGAAACCTGAAGGAATATTGGAAGCAATCAATACCCCTAATGCCATGTGTTCGCATAAGATTAACCTCAGCGACGAAAAGGACATTACTCCCGAAATCATCAATTGGCTAAGGGCCGCTTACCAAGAAGCACTATAATTTAAATGATCTCTTTGGTTACATAAATCTAAGTCATTTATTAGTTAAATGGCATACGCAGCTATTACTCAAAATTAAAATTTCACTAACAATTGAATGCATAAAAGTACGCCAGTTAGATTTAAAATATTGTTAGGTGCTACCACCAAAGCCTGTTTGAATCAATCAAATAAATGAACAGACTGAATATATTATCTTATTCGGGACAATCTTACATTTAGCATTAATATTTTCAGCTATTCTGGAATTCCGAAAACCAAGAAAAGAGTAGGAATTATTAAAAAAAACTTTATTATGGGCGCATTTTCACCTTCTCAGCTTTCTTATTCGTATCCGGATCTTATTAATCCAAGCTTTATTGCGATGGAAGAATATGCAGCAAGGGTCATAGATGAATACACGGAAATTGACAACCGGTTGAGAGAGAAGATTAAGCAAGCAAGCCCAGGAGAGTTAATTGCCAAATTCTATCCTTTTGCAAACTCAGAACAAGTCAATACGATAATCAGATACCTGGTATATACTTTTGTGATTGAAGATACATATTCGATGCTGCCGTTTAATATACTGCAAGATAAGTGCAAGCGAGTTAATAGTTTCATTAGTGAAAACATTGTTCAGCAAAACGATGAAATGGTTATCAAGCAACTTAATCGTTGTTTGCAGGATACCGAAAAGCTACATGCCTCCCCTCAATGGTTGGCAAGATTCAAAAAGCATAACCATGAATTTATAGACTCGATCTTAACGGAGACCACCTATTATAAAGAGGGTATTCCAATCCGCTATCCTAGCATCGAGGAATGTATAAAATATAGAGAGGACCAAGTTGCAGGCTACCCATTTATCGATTATGTTGACCTAACGTTGGATACGGCTCTACCGGAGATGGTATTTCAGCACCCCCATATTCAACGTTTGTGGAAACTAATCATACATTTTATTATTTACGTGAACGACTTATATTCAATAGAGAAAGATATTTATAATAAGGAGATCATGAATGTCTCCTTGGTCATCCAACATATAGAAAAATGCAGCTTGGAAGAAGCTCAGTTCAAAACCCTTCAAATGCATAATGAAGCCCTCGAAGAATTCGAAAGATTATGCTCCTCTCTTCCGGATTTTGGTAAGTACAATGACCAAGTAAACATTTATATTGAACGTCTACAGCTGGTTGTTCAGGGTAACCTTTCCTGGCACAAGATGTCTCGGCGCTACTTTGAATATAGGTAAAATACATTACAGCTAATCAAAATAGTTTAGCTACAAATATGGATGTATCGATTAATTCAGATACCTCGCCTCGCTTTGTCCATTCGGATCATGGCACCAAAATTCAATTGCTTTTCCATCGCTTCTAAGGTGAGAGCTATTCTTTTAGCCCTGGTCTCTTCTGCTTTTGCTTGGTTTATCCAATTAATAAAATAATGTTGATGTGATTTGGCCAATGCCAAAAAACGCTCCATCCAGATTACTTCCTCGCCTAAACAGATTTCAAGATCTTCGGGCATTTCAATTTTAAAATCTTTGTCTTCTTCCAACATCACGGCTACCTGTGCACCTTCTTCCTTTTTAATTTTCTTCCTTAATGTAGCCTTTAATGCTAAAATAAAATCACCCTCCCCCATTGGGGTGAGGGCTAATCCTTTCACTTCTTCCTGATCTATCTTTCCTTTTACGCGAAAACTCTTCCGATAATCTGGTTTAATCTGCCCTGCTAAGTCTTTTGGGATTTCTATGTAAGACCAGCCAGATTTTTCTCCTTTATTACCAAATTTAAGTATCTCTGCGCTAAAGGTTATCATATTCTAATCGCAACAATTTCCAATGTTATCTATAGATGGTGATAAGGTAAAATTAATTTACTTTCTCTTTCGCTACCTTCTCCACTACATCACCATCTTTTAACGTTTTACTGATGGCATTAAATGGTCGGATTACCACTTCTTGTCCGTCTTTCAGCCCCGTCAATATTCTGATATACGTATCATCCTGAATGCCGGTGGTCACTTCCACCTGTTTCACTTTACTTGTTTTCGCATCAAACACAAATACATATTCTTTAACATTCGTTTTAAATCCATCGTCCTTCTTTTCGTCATTTGCTGTACTGTCTTTTTTAGCGGCAGCATCTTCCCTGGTCGTAACCGCTTGGATTGGAACAGATAAACCATTATCCTTTTCGGTATGGATGTCCACCGTAGCCGACAGGCCCGGTTTAAAGGGCGACGGATTGGGTCTATCCGGTTTCAACAAGTCTTCGTAAGAGCTAGGTAAAATACGTACCTTAACCGTAAAGTTAGTTACCTGATCAGTTGTAGTCGTCGTAGTTGTAGACGAAGATGCCAATGCATTAGCGGAAGAAGAACTGGCAATTTCTGTCACCTGCCCTTTAAACTTTCTACCACGAAAAGCATCAATTTCAATTTCTGCTGTATTGTTTAAGGAAACGCGCGTGATGTCACTTTCGTTGACGTCGACATTTACTTCCATCGAAGATAAATTAGCAATCCGCATAATTTCGGTACCTGCCATTTGCGCGGTACCAACTACCCGTTCGCCTTGCTCTACACTCAGTACAGATACTACCCCATCTACCGGCGCATAAATAGTAGTCCTTGCAAGGTTATCGCCTGCTTCCTTCACTGCTGCTTGCGATTGATCGATGCCATAACGGGAACCGATTACATTTTGTCTTTGTGATTCTACACTTGCTTTTGCGCCTTCATAATCCGTTCGCGCCTTATCATATTCAGCCGCTGAAATAACTTTTTTATTGAATAACTGCTCACTTCGCTTGAAAGTCGCCTCCATAATAGCTAAAGTTGCTTCGGACTGCTTCAATTGCTGTTGTGATGAACCAAGGGCAGCACGTTGGCTATTCAAAGAAGCTACCGCTTTGTCATAACCAGATTGTAAGATATCGGGTTTTATTCTACAAAGTATCTGTCCTTTCTTCACCACTTCACCCTCTTTTACATTCAATTCCACGAGTTCACCTGAAACTTCCGAACTTAATTTCACCTCCCTTTCAGGCTGTACCTTCCCACTGGCAGAAACGGTTTCCTGCACCGTTCTCTTTTCTACCTTTTCAGTGGCTATTTGTTCAACCTTGGGGCCCCCTATCCAACCAAGTTTGCTGGCCACCACCACTAAAACCAGTATGACAACGGCTCCAATGATTATATATTTTAACGTACCTTTTTTCTTCTTAGCCATGGTTATGTATAATGTATTTGTTATTTTTAATTAAAGGTGATGGGCTTGCCTAAATAAAAATCGATTACCTTACTTTTAAAAATAAGGTCATATCGTGCCTGTATATAGTCAAATTGGGCCTTATTCATAGCCGTTTGCTGCGTAGACAACTCTACTGCATTGGCAAGCCCCACGTCGTACCGCTGCTTCAATACCTCAAAAGCATCGGTAGCCGACTTGAAATTCTCCTCTGTTGAATAGTATTTCTTCTCCGCCGTACGTAAATCCAACACCGCTTGATTCACTACCTTATTTAGGTTATTCTTTGCCAATAGCTCATCATTCAAAGCACTTTCATAAGATATTTTTGCTTTTCGAACGGCAATGTTTCGCTGATAGTTGTCAAAAATTGGGATACTAAGTTGTGCAAAAATATTGGTGTTTCTATTTCGATCTAATTGTCTACCAAAGCTGATAGGAGTACGTATTATTTGATCGCCAATAATTTGATTATCAGCCGCTTGTGAAGAATAATTAGTCCCATAGCCGGCGCCTACAGATAATTGCGGATAAAAACCTCCTTTACTAATGTCTATATTTTTCTTGGCCACCATTGAATTCAGTTGGGCCACCTTTATATCCGGGTATTTCTGTACAGCACTCTGGTAAACTTCTTCAGCTACATACGTGGAAACCAATTTTTCCACATCAGGCAAGGGTGGCTTTTCCAAGACAATATCTGTTACCGGATTCATTTCCATCAATTGTTTTAAATCTAAAATGGATAGATCATAAGAATTTTGCGCCGTCGTTAAACTCAGTTCATCTGTCGCCAACTGGCTTTTTGCCTGTGATAAATCGGCCAAGGTTTTATTCCCTACCTCATAATTAGCCCGTTGTGCTTCTAACTGTGTTTTTGACAGGGCCACCTGTTGCTGTGCGGCAGTGGTCAAATCTTTATTCGTGATGGCTTCTAGGTATTTAGTAACAACGGATAGTACTAAGTCATTCTTCACTTTTTCTATGTTACTTTCATTTGATAATAACTGATATTTATTGGCCGAAATTTGATTGATCTTCTGAAAACCACCAAATAGTACCACACTACTGGATAAACTTGCACCCGCAGAAGTAACAGAAGTATTACTAATTAATGAACCAGCGGTCTGGTCAAAGCTCAAGCCCCAATTTTTTGAACTTTGAACTTGTCCACTTAAGGAAGGAAAAAGTGCCATCTTTGCTTGCAGCACATCCTCTGCACTCAGTGAACTTTGATACATGGCTTGTTTCACTTGTAAATTGTTTCTTAAAGCCTGATCGAGCGCCTCACGTATGGTAATGGTTTTCTGTGCATTTGCTACGAGGGAAGATAAAGTTATGCAGGATAATAAACCGAGGCATTTAAAAAACTTCATGTGGGGTTTATGTTGTATCATCTAGTAAATATTATATCAATTGCTTTTTTTTCTTTTTTAAGTTTACCTTCGCATCATCAAAGGCTCTGCTGCACATGAACATAGTAAAATCTCCCGTATGGTTACATTGGCTTCTCCCTCATCTCACCTGGCACCATAGTCGCCACGAAAAGATCATTTATTTAACCTTTGACGACGGACCTATACCCGATGTTACACCACAGGTATTAAATATCTTAAAAAAATACAACATTCAGGCAAGCTTTTTTTGCGTTGGCGAAAACATTGTTAAGTATCCTGAAATTTTTGAGCAATTAAGAATTGATGGTCATCGAATAGGCAATCATACGTTCAATCACCTTAAAGGGTGGGGCACCTCCCTTAAGAAGTACCTAGAAAATGTAGAAAAATGCCATCAATATACCCAGTCTAACCTATTTAGACCCCCATACGGTAAATGCACACCTCAGCAATTCAGAAAATTAAGAAAGCAGTATAAAATTATCATGTGGGATGTTATCACCTACGACTTTGACACGCAACTTTCACCTCAAGATTGCTATAATAATGCTATACAATTCACCACAAATGGTTCTATTGTCGTTTTTCACGATAATGTAAAGGCACTTCCGCGATTACTGTATGCTTTACCGAAAGCCATTGAATACTGGCTGGCAGCGGGTTATGAGTTCAGAACGCTATAAGTTAGTTATGAGTTACCAGTTGTGAGTTGTGAGTGCTAGTTATTGGTTATTAGTAGCAAGATGTCAGTATCAAGTAGCAAGATTTTTAGTTGACATTTTCACCAGTCATTCATCGTCCATCATTCATAAATCATCACTCATCATTAACGTTAAAGCTTTCCACTCAAAATTTATCATTCAATTACGGTAGATGCTCTTGTAATTCCATGTGCACTAAAATACCCTAAAGCACCATTACTGAAATTCGATATGGGGTTAGCGGGAGCGGCTGAACCTGGGTTGTTCGATTGAATACCGTTAAAGTAATTATATACCGCCTGATCAATACATTGTTGCTCTACCCAAACGGAGTCACCTCTAAAAAGATCAAGATCCTCATTATATAGATTTCGTTGAACTTTCTTTCCGTCGTTAAACTTATCATTATAAGCAAATACATCGGTAATCGCTTTGCCATTTACCGTTAACAGATACCTGTAATAATTCTTTTCATTGGGGGGATCTTGAAATACTATGCTTACTGTTTTCTGATCTTCCCCAAAAAAACTATCGGTTACGGTACCTATGGAATCAATAGAGATAGGTGCTGGCATAATGGAACTTGCCTGATAACTGTTGTCAGCCAACTCTACCGTCAACGTATATTTTCTTCCTGGGCTTGCACGGTAATTATTGATTTGATATAAACCCGGACTGACCTCGGTAAAAGAGCGTTCAGCCTTTGTCACAACTGAACCATTTGAACTGGAAACTATTTCTTCTAAAATTTTTACGGTAGCACCCGATTGTGGATTGTCTGTGCTATTAGAAGCGAAGGGAACGGTCTTCGAGATACTAACAAAATGAGTAGTTTCTGTATTAGACACATTACCTTCAATTACCAACACTTGATCGGCATCCTTTAAATCGATATCAATAACCTCCTCACAGCCGGCAAAAGCAAACAAAAGAAGGCTCAATGAAAATATAAATAGGTTATTTTTTATCATGTGTTTTAAAATTTAAAGTTCCAGGTCACAGACGGGATGATCCCAAATAGTGCTACTTTGTAAGCTTCTGTGACATTTGGATCGTTTTTGTTTTCTCTAAAATCTATAATGTAAGCGTTCTTTCGATTGTAAGCATTATAGATACCAAAGGTCCAGCTCGATTTAAATCGTCCACCGGGTTTCGACTCTAAGGTAGCGCCTAGATCCAAACGGTGATAATCGGGCATTCTATAACCATTTCTTTCTGTGTAATACCAGGTTGACTTCCCGCCTATACTATACTTACCACTCGGGAAAGTTACTGCATTTCCTGTATTGTAAATAAAGGTTCCTGATACGCTCCATCTTTTTGAAAGCTGGTACATACCTACAATAGCCACATCGTGGATACGATCTTGTCGGGCAGCGAACCATTGGCCATTATTGATTTCATCAAACCTCCTCTTACTCCGCGAAAGCGTATAACTGATCCAACCATTCAACCTTCCTACCCGCTTCTTTAAATACAGTTCTAAGCCATATGCCTTTCCTTTTCCGTACACTAATTCTGCTTCCACATTTTCATTTGCCTGTAAGTCGGCCGTATTCTTATAATCAATCTGGTTCTGCATATCTTTATAATATACTTCTACGGAGAACTCATATTTATCATCATTAAAATTACGGTAATAGCCAAGTGCTCCCTGATCTGCAATCTGTGGTTGTATATTGTTACTACTTAACACCCACGCGTCTGTAGGCAAAGTGGACGTAGTATTTGTTAGCTGATGTAAATTCTGCGTATTCCGATTATAAGAGGCTTTGATGCTACTTTGTTCATTTAAGCGATAGTTCGCCGAAAACCGAGGTTCCAGATTAAAATAACTGGTAACAATCTTTCCTTTACCATATAAAGTCGATCCGGCAACATCTCCCTCGGCATCATAAGTTCTAAATTCTCCTGGACCAAGTAATAAATAGGTATTCAATCGCAATCCATACAGAAAACTCCACTTACTCACCGGTTTCCATTCATGTGATATATAAGCCGCCAGCTCTGCCCCTTGTCGATTTTCGATTTTCAAAGAGTTGATATCCGAATTTTCGGAAGCATCGATACCTGCCGGAGAAATTTCTTGCCGTGATAGATTTAAACCAAAACGGATATTGCTTTTATTACTGGCAAAATAATGAAAATCTTGTTTCAAGTTCACATTTTGAATACGTGAGGCAATCTGAAAGTCATTGTCGTCATCCGATATATCTACATTGTATTTAAAATCACTATAAATCAACGATGTATTTGAAAACAGCTTGCTACTAAAAACATGGTTCCAGCGCAAGGTTCCCGTCACATTACCCCAATCAAAACCAAATTCGTTTGAATAGCCTAACACATCTTTTCCAAAATAGCCCGATAAATAAACCGTATTATTCTGATTCAGCTGATAATTAGCCTTTAAATTCAGGTCATAAAAATAAAGAACACTGTTATTCACAGAACTGTCAGAAGAAAGTTTCAAAAACAGGTCGGCATACGTACGCCTACCACTTAACATAAAAGAGCCTTTGTTTTTCGTGATGGGCCCTTCCACCTTTAATCGAGAGGCAATGAGTCCAATGCCCCCATCCATTCCAAACTGCTGATTATTGCCATCTAACATGTTTACATCTAACACCGATGCCAGTCTGCCACCATATTGCGCTGGCATACCGCCTTTGTACAAGTTCACATCCTTGATAGCATCTGAGTTAAAGGTGGAAAAAAAACCAAGCAAGTGAGAAGCATTATAAACCATTGCTTCATCTAATAGTACCAAATTCTGATCAACCGTCCCCCCTCGTACAAAGAAGCCGCTGTTTCCCTCTCCGGCGGCTAAAACGCCAGGAAGCAATTGGATCGTCTTCAAAACATCCCGTTCACCAAATAGTACCGGAACATTGCTAATTTCCTTCATACTGATTTTATTAACTCCCATCTGCGGACTTTCAATCTGTTCTCTGGAAGAAACGGCATTTATTTCTACCTCATCTAACTGATTGTTGGGATCCAGTGAAACGTCCAAGCGCATATCTTTGTTTAGGTCGACTTTTTGCTCGTGAGCATTGTAGCCGATAGAAGAAATGCGAATAGTGTAACTTCCCTTCGGCGCGGAGAGTGAATAAAAACCATAGTTATTGGCACTAACGCCAGATGATGGCGCCTCCAGCACCCTCACACTTGCACCAATCAATGTCTCACCATTCGATGCATCGCGTACGGTACCGCTTATCGTAACTTGTTGGGCAAAAGAAAATTCAAAAAGAAAGAGACTTAATAAGGCGGGTAATAAAAAGAGTTTCAAAATGGTAGCTATTTAAATATCAAGGTTATACTTTTAGAATATATCAATTTAGTATTTAATTAAACGTAAGCGAGCTTGCAACAAATATGCTTATAAGTTTAATAAATAGACCTAAAAAACTGCAAAAAGTTACAGTAATTGATAATAAATCCTTCGCCTACAACATATAGCCAACCGTAATGGCTCCATACTGGTGCGCAGTGGCATCACTTTCCACTTCTTTCGTATTAAACTGAAGATGGGCATCAATTGTAATACGGTTTTTGGCATAGGTAAACCCGACCTGCTGACTGAACATCCATGGTTTTATGTCGAAAACCATTGGTCCTTTATCATGAAGTAGCATTCCTCCTTGTATGCTTGCATCATATACTCTATAAAACAGCACTGGCTTATAATAAAAATAACGTTCTTTCTCTACCTTTCCAGCTCCGGCATTTAACCTACTGCTATGATATGCTGACCTATACAGGGGATTGATTTTTCCCATTCGTATGATAGGCCCGACACCTACATAATTTTGGTTTAAACCTGCCGATATCTTTGTACCGATCTGTAGATCCACCGTTCGTTTTTTATTTCTCCAGAATAATCGATGATAATTGACCTTGACATCCAAAACAAAATTATTATTAAGCTGGTAGTCCCAACCACTAATATGATAAAATCCAAAAAGGTTATGAAATGCTTTCTGCAGCGGTTCTCCAAAAGCTCCCTTACCGTAAAGCCCCGTTTCTACTGCCATATTTAGTACGGATTCATTTTTATAGAACCGTGACTGTCCGCCCCTTAAATATAAATAAGCAGTAAACGGACGATCCATCAATGCTACCTCACTAAAACCATTATATGCGTTATAGAGTTTATGGCCCAAAGACAAGCTCCAGATCTGTTTCACCTGATTTCGCTTTAAGGCACGATCGTTTCTTAGATGCCGGTAATTAAAGGAAATGCCATTGGTGTAGTACTGATCTTGATTAATAAACAAATAGGCGTCATTATCGCTATTGATAGCAAATTCACTTACCTGAGCTTCACAGTTCAAGGATGGAAAGAAACAAAAAAAAACACTTAAGCCTATAACTAGCTTAAACATTTGGTTGACTGTAAAAAATCTCATGACCCCAGCACCAAACATATATATTTTAAATGCTTTTTGATTGGCTAAAAATTTTATACCTATAATTTTTACACGAAAATGACCACTCCATAAATTTGAAAAATCAGCACTAAATCTCTCAAAGCTTTTACACAAATCTTTATGGAAAGGATAATAATTTACATGATAAATATCTATATTGCACCATTAACATTATACATCGCCACTAAACGATTGTGGCGTTAACTAAAATAACATCAAATACTAACAAAACAAATGAAAACTATTTCACTAAGCATCTGCGCCTGTTTCCTATTGGTGAGTGCGGCATTTGCACAGAAGCCAAACACCTTAAGTAGTAAAGAAAAGAAAGATGGCTGGGTATTACTTTTTGATGGAAAAAGTACGAAGGGATGGCATACTTTCCAAAAAGACAAAGCAGCAGCGGCATGGGCCGTACAAGATGGTGCCTTGGTATTCAATCCAGCGGCTGATAAAACAGAAAGAGGAGATCTAGTAACAGATCAGGAATATGAAAATTATGATCTAACAATTGAATGGAAAATAAGTGATGGCGGAAACAGCGGTGTAATTTTTGGTATTAATGAAGATCCAAAATATCACGCCACTTATGAAACCGGTATTGAAATGCAGGTATTGGATAACATCAATGCAGGAGATAGATTCATCCCTGATCACCTTGCAGGTTCCTTGTATGATTTGATAGGCGGACCAGACGTATCTAAACCTAAAGCTGTTGGCGAATGGAATGAAGCGCGTCTCTTGAATAAAGATGGCCAGATAACCCTTTGGCTAAACGGCGTTCAAACGGCTACTATTACCAAGGGCAGTGAAGAATGGAAAAAGCTTATTGCGGAAAGTAAATTCAATGGTTGGGAAGGTTTTGCAAAATATCCAAAAGGTAAAATTGCTTTACAAGATCATGGCAATATAGTATCTTATCGGAATATAAAAATTAAACAACTTTAATGAAGAGGGTTGTCTGAAAAGGTCGTCATTTCGAACTTTTTAGACACCTTTTATATAAAGATCTTTTATTGCAAAGCCACATTACCCTAATAGGTCTTGTGGCTTTCATTTTTAACCTGCGATGAATAACATCGTCAATTTCATACACAGAAAAATATGTCAAACAAACATTTATCCGCCGGAGCTCGTTTTAAAGACGCTATGCAAACCAATAAACCGTTGCAGATAGCTGGCGCCGTTAATGCCCACCATGCGTTACTGGCAACGCAAGCGGGCTTTCAGGCTATTTATCTGTCGGGCGGTGGTGTAGCTGCTGGTTCATTGGGCATTCCCGATTTGGGTATTACCACGCTAGAGGATGTGTTGATTGACGTTAACCGTATAACCAATATTACGGAAACTCCTCTCCTGGTAGATGTAGACACAGGCTTTGGTCCCTCAGCTTTTAATGTAGCCAGAACCGTTAAATCGCTTATAAAAGCAGGGGCTGCCGCGTTACATATAGAAGACCAAACGGGCGCAAAAAGGTGTGGTCATCGACCTGGAAAAGAAATAGTGCCTTTGGAAGAAATGGTAGATCGTATAAAGGCTGCGGTAGATGCACGAATCGACGACAACTTTGTAATTGGTGCCAGAACCGACGCTTTGGCCACAGAAGGCCTGGAAAAAACCCTTCAGCGGGCTATCGCGTATAAAGATGCGGGTGCCGACTTTATATTCGCAGAAGCTGTAAGAGAATTGCCCTTATATAAAGAATTCGCTGCAGCCACCGGCCTTCCCATCCTCGCAAACATCACAGAATTTGGCATGACACCTTTATGGACCGTCGAAGAACTCGCTAGTGTAGATGTCCGTTTAATTTTATATCCCTTATCAGCGTTTCGAGCGGCCAACAAAGCCGCCCTTCAAGTATATCAGCATTTGTTAAAAGATGGTACGCAGCAAGCAGTAATAGACAGCATGCAAACGAGGCAGGAGCTTTACGACAGTATAAATTATTATGCATATGAAGAGAAACTTGACGCTTTATATGCTAAAAAGAACCAATAAGCTTTAAACATGGAAAACCAACATTTTAAACCAAAAAAATCAGTCGCCCTATCAGGGGTTTTAGCTGGAAATACAGCACTTTGCACAGTAGGTAAAAGCGGCAATGATTTACATTACCGGGGTTATGATATTTTAGATCTAGCTGCAGGAGCCACTTTTGAAGAAGTAGCTCATTTACTTATACACGAGAAACTCCCCAATAAAGCGGAGTTAAACATATATAAAACCAAACTTAAAACACTTAGAGGTTTACCCATCATAGCTAAAAAGGTGCTCGAACAGATTCCAGCTGCCGCCCATCCCATGGATGTTTTAAGGACTTATACCTCGCTTTTGGGCACTATATCTCCCGAAAAAGAAAATCATAACTTATCAGGCGCTCGTGAAATTGCCGATAAGTTGATGGCTTCCTATTCTTCCGCATTGCTTTATTGGTACCATTACGCACATAATAGTAAACGAATTGAAGTAGAGACAGATGATGACAGTATTGGAGCCCATTTTTTACATTTACTTCATGGCAAAAAGCCTATTGAGTCGTGGGTGCGTGCGATGCAGATTTCGTTAAACCTTTATGCAGAACATGAATTTAATGCTTCTACTTTTACAGCAAGGGTTATTACGGGCACTGGTTCGGACATCTATTCTGCCATCACGGGCAGTATCGGTGCTTTGCGTGGCCAAAAACATGGAGGAGCTAACGAGGTTGCTTACGATATACAGAGCCGATATGCAGACCCCATAGAAGCCGAAAAAGACATATTGGAACGATTAGAGAAAAAAGAAGTAATCATTGGTTTCGGACATCCCGTTTACACTATTTCAGATCCTAGAAATGTCGTTATAAAAAAAGTGGCGCAAGAACTTTCCGAGGAAGTAGGCGACATCAAACTCTATCATATTGCAGAACAAATTGAAACACTTATGTGGAATCAGAAAAAGATGTTCCCTAATCTCGACTGGTTTTCTGCAGTATCTTATCATATCATGCAAATACCTACGTTATTTTTTACGCCTCTCTTCGTTATTTCCAGGGTAAGTGGCTGGAGCGCCCATGTTATTGAACAGCGGCAAGATGGAAAAATAATCCGTCCCAGTGCTAACTACATCGGGCCAGATAACCGGCCTTTTGTACCACTGAAAGAAAGATAAACAAGAACAAAAAACCTGTATATAGATCTTAAAAATTTAATTTAATTTATGTCATCCCATTATTCAAACGAACGTTCATCGGTAGACCAAGTTATTGTGGATATTGTTGAATACGTATACGATTATACCATCACCAGCGAACTAGCCTTAAAAACCGCTCATTATTGTTTTCTTGATACACTCGGTTGTGGATTCGAGGCACTCACCTACCCTGCCTGTACAAAACTTTTAGGCCCGGTTGTGTCTGGCACCATTGTGCCCAACGGGGCGAAAGTTCCGGGAACTCCTTATCAATTAGATCCTATAGAGGCGGCTTTTAATATCGGCAGTATGATTCGTTGGCTCGATTTTAATGATACCTGGTTGGCAGCAGAATGGGGTCATCCATCGGATAATCTTGGAGGTATATTAGCGACAGCCGACTGGATCAGTAGAAGGGCAATTAGCGAGGGCAAACCTCCTCTTCTTATAAAGGATGTTTTGGCAGCAATGATCAAGGCACATGAAATACAAGGTGTAATAGCCTTAGAAAATTCATTTAATAAAGTGGGGCTCGATCATGTAATACTTGTTAAAATTGCTTCTACGGCCGTTGTGGGACACTTGTTAGGATTGTCGCGCGATGAACTGGCAAACGCTATATCCTTGGCTTTCGTAGATGGCCAAGCGCTACGTACTTATCGGCATAGCCCTAACACAGGCAGCAGAAAATCATGGGCGGCAGGAGATGCTACAGCTAGGGCAGTACGCTTAGCACTTATAGCAAAAAAAGGGGAAATGGGTTATCCCTCCGTTCTGACGGCAAAAACATGGGGTTTTTATGACGTATTATTTAAGGGAAATAGCTTTCAATTCCAGCGCCCCTATGGTACTTATGTAATGGAGAATGTATTATTTAAGATTTCCTTTCCGGCCGAATTCCACTCGCAAACAGCAGTAGAAGCAGCTATGACCATACATCGCGAATTAACAAAAGTTGGCAAAGTGGCTGATGATATACAGCATATCCAAATCCGTACGCATGAGGCTGCCATCCGCATTATTGATAAAAAAGGACCTTTACATAATCCCGCCGATCGTGATCATTGTATTCAATATATGATAGCTGTGCCTATTCTATTTGGGCGGTTAACTGCAGCCGACTATGAAGATAAGGTAGCCTCAGATATACGTATCGACCAACTTAGAGACAAAATGAGCACGGTGGAAGATTTAGAATTCACGAAAGATTACCATGATCCTAACAAGCGGTCTATCGCAAATGCACTAACAGTGACATTTAACGATGGCACAAAGTTGGACGAAATAGTTGTTGAATACCCGATAGGTCACAAGAGGAGACGAGAAGAGGGAATCCCTTTATTAATTGATAAATATAAAATTAATTTAGCTAGAATCTTTTCTGAAAAAAGTCAGCAGGAAATATTAGCAAGCTCTTTGGACTTTCAGCAATTAACCAACAAACCGGTTCATGAATTTGTAGATCTTATTTCCTTTTAAACCAATATTGTAATTTATAGTAAAATTTGGCCCATGCTACCTTGGTGAAAACCAAGGTAATGCATAGGGAAACAAAACATCCCAATAACACACATCCCACTCTTTCGAGTGCAACAACCCAATCTTTATGCTGGTTTTCCTGTACTAACACAATGATTACGGCTGCTAACGCCGGTCTTATTGTATTCTCCAATTTGAAGATAAGTCCAAGAAAAATAGTTAATACAACGCCAGAACAGAATAATATGGCACCATGGATAGGCATAAAGTAAACGAACATACCAACACTAGAACCTAAGAAATTAGCTTTTATTCTATCAAAGGCCAATGTTTGGTCATTATCAGGTGTAAATACTAATACAGCTGAGATAATGCTCCAATAAAAGGGGTATTCAGGAAAAGCGGCATAGAAACCATAACACACTAACACACCGATTACGCATTTAATTATATATAATATTTCCTGGGAAGAAATAGAAAGACGCAAATACCGCATTTTGCAAAGATCGTAGATATTATTCAATTCCACGCACACGTAGCATAATCAAGCTTGTATGCGGAATTCCTAGTGTAGTACCTGGTTTAATAGTCAATAAATTTTTCAAGTAAACATCAATTATACCTGTTAAAACACGCTTTCTGGATTCAACAAACTCTTCACTTGTAACAAATTTTCCTAAATGTACCTTACCCGTTCCGTCAACCAACACTGAAAAAGGAAAATAAAAATCTTTGTATGCTTTATGGATCGTAATATCATATTCTGGATAGAGATATTCGTATGCAGCACTTTGATTTAATCGTTCCGATTCTGAGAAAGTCCTTCTTTTTACTTTAATATTTGGGTTATTCGGAATTAACTGTACCGGATTCCTTGCTGCAAAGGCGCTATCAATAACTGTTGGATGATTGTTAGCAATAGCAGCTCGCCAGTTAATAAAAGCTGTATCGTTGGTTCTTGGTTTTCTCAATTCCTCAATCGTTGTTTTAAGGCTATCTTTGATAAAACGCTTGGAGTAAAGTTTCATGTATACGTTAGATCTGGCTTCCTTGACATGTTTGTTCACCACTGTTAAACGCTGCAGTAATAGACTGTCTTTAGCAAGACTTCTTACTCTAAACCACTCTCTTCCAAAATGAAATATCGAGTCTCGATCATAGTAAATAGAGTAATGCAACATGGCATTGCTATCTGGACTAAAAATTTTCACCGAATCATTACTGATAAAATTAACATGCCAGACAGGCTCCTGCTCAAACCCTAAGGTATCAAACGCTAAACCGTTATCAAAGGATCTTCTAGCTTCAAAGAAATCGATTCCTAGAATGGGGCTGAATGATGGGCGATTTCCGTCAAATTCCTTTTTCTCATCCTTTTTAGATTTTGCAGGAGAGGAACATGCCATAAACCCAAAGAAACCTACTACTAATAAAAAAACGATATCTCTTAATTTCCCTATTGAATACAACCGCATAGGCGCACAAGATACATATTTTTAAAAAAAATGCACAAACAAAAAACATCATTGTAATGTTAACTCTTTACAATAATTCACATAAAAATGTTTAAAAAAACACTACTTCCTTTACTTTTATTCTTCAGTACTATCGCAGCTGCACAACAAATATATATCGTTCCTCAAGTCGGTTTAAACGTTAATACCTATAATTTTGATGAAACTTCATCTAATATTAGTGATCAACGATTTTCGCCTGGAGTTTCGGCTGGTGTAGGATTTAATATTGCACTAAATGAAATGCGGACTTTTATTATACAACCAGAAATTAATTATAGTTTGCGTAATAACCGGACAGATAATATTGCAACCGCCTCGGGCCAACAAAATGCGGAAACTATTACCCTAAACCAACGAAACACGATGCATTATATAGAAATCCCATTACTTGCACGTTTGGATTTCGGTATAGATACACGCTATTATATAAATATTGGACCTTCCTTTTCCTACGCACTAAGTGGTAGGGAAAAGCTGGAAAGCAACGTGTCGGCAATAGAAAGTTATAACCGCAAGGCCGACTTTGATAACCGCTTTAATCGTACTGATTGGAGCGCCGTTATTGGTGGCGGAATAGAATTTCCTTTTAATGATGGTTTTTTAGTAGTGGATGCAAGATTTGCTTGGGGATTCAAAACACTTTATAAAAGTAGAGAAGTACAAGGAATTTCGGAGGATGGCAACCCAACCACACTAACCGTTGCCCCAGAGGGAAAAAATAGAATATTCACCTTATCCATCGGATATGGCCTGCCATTAAACTAGTCCTGTTTTTTTATTTCGTGTAAGAAATGAGCTTATTCGTCAAGGCTATAGGGCTATATGTGTAATATTCTTCTTTGTCATAAATTCTTTAGCTATACTTGGACAAGTAAAATTTACTCCACAAAAACAACACAATCTTTACTCATATGCCTAACATTAAGAACCACCCCGATTTGGAATTCCTCAGGAAGAGGAGAGACAACATTAAACATGAAATTCAGCTCCTTGAAATGGCCATTATGTCGATGGAATTTAAGGGGGTAGCGCCACCGCCAGACCCCATTTCACCTATAAAACGAGATGCTTTCTTTAATTAAAGACTAATTTGTAGCTACCTGAATTGCTTAATCTATTCCATAGGTTTTTATAATTTTTTCACCGTATGTCACCAATAAAACCATGTGAATCCCTTATCATTTTGATTCTTAAATATTTAAATATTTTTGAATATTAAAATTAAGTTATATTTTTGTTTAGTGTATTCAATATAAAGGCAAAAATGAAAGCAGAAAACATAACAGAAAAACAGGTAGTTGAGTTTTTAAGACAACGGCAACAGCAGCTGAAAGATGAACTTAGAAGTATTGAAATAACTATCAATACAATCACTCAATCTAAATCTGCTGGCTTAACTGGTCAACCTCTTGGAGAACAAACTGAGGAAGCACCGAAAAGAAAGAAAGAGGGGAAAAAAGTGCTTATACCTCAAGAAAAGTTTAATCCAAACAGTAAACTTGATCAAAAAATCAGCTATGCTTTAACTCAAATTGGAGCAGGATTTAAAGATGAAATATTAGATGTGTTAAACAAGGCACAACCAGAAGTTGATCCATACAAAGTAGAAAAAGCCGTGGCAGTACGACTATCTTATTTATTAAAAAACGACTTCATCCAAGCTACTAAGTATGGTAGAAGCTATAAATATAGCCTGAGATAACAGGCTATATTTATAAGATTAATTTAATTAAAGCATATAATTTAGTCCTTCTTTTCTTATCACCTATTAAGATCACGAATGGACAAGCCCTTAACTAGATTTTTTAGTCCGTTCACGAAGTAGCTTTAGCATTTGTTTCAGCTCATTTGACCATTTCATGCCGTAGCCAACCGCATACAATTGTTAAATTGATTCTGTAAAGTAAATATGCTACCTGGAACTATACTTATACCTTGCGTGATAGCTTTATTATATAATTTAATGACATAGGATAATTGCCCTAATGACAAATCCTGTGATCTCCGATTGGGAGGTCTAGGGGCTCGATTACGCATTATTATCCTACTCCACACATATCCTGCCACTGACGGATAACGTTTTAAGTATAAACATCTAATAGTCATGCAGGGAAATGCCATACGCTTGGCTGACAAGGAAATTACAAGTAGAAAAACTAATTTTGTATTCGCAAACAATACTTGCCACAGCGATAAACATCTATAGAAAACTTGGCTTTAAAGAAGTACCTTTAGAAACAGGTATTTATGAAAGAGCCGATATTAAAATGGCGTTATCAATAAAGTAAAATGATGAAAGAACAGCAACCATTTTCCGATTTTGCACAACAATGGATTCAAGATTGGAACGATCATAACTTAGAAAATATTTTATCTCATTATTCGGAAGAAATACAATTTACTTCGCCAATTATCCAGCAATTAGCCATAAACACAGGCGGTAATTTAAACGGTAAACATGCGCTGAGAAAATATTTCTCAATCGGATTGGAAAAATATCCTCAGCTTACTTTTCATTTAATCCATGAGTTGATTGGTTTAAATTCCGTAGTTTTATTTTATCAAAGTATCAATGATTCTTATTCGGCAGAATTTATGGAGTTTGATGAAAAGGGTAAAGTTAAACGTGTTTGTGCGCATTATACCTCTTCAGTTAAATAAAAAATGAAAAAAAAATGGACACCTACCTGGCGAGTAAAAATTGAAGAATAAAACAATTATGATGCCTTTTTTAAATATTCGTTTCTCCTTCATCCACCGCTTAACATTTGCTTTCAACAAAAAACTGAAATATAGCTGGATAGCATTATTTCCTTTGTTCTTCCTCGATTGTAGCCCCAAAAGACACCCAAAACTGACGACGTCACCCCTTTCCAATTTTGTACATATAGAACAGGTTATTCCAGATGTCTTGTATGAGATACGATATGCCGGTAGACATAACTTTATAGGCAGACCTATAGATGGTTATAAAAAAAGTACTGCTATGCTCAGTGTCCCGGCCGCAGACTCACTAAAAAAGGTTCAATGCTATTTAAAAAAGCGTGGATACCGAATTAAGATATTTGATGCTTATCGGCCACAACGTGCTGTTAATCACTTTATACAATGGGCAAAAGTAAGCGACGATACGCTTATGAAAAGGGAATTTTACCCTCAAATTGACAAAAGGGACCTCTTTAAGTTAGGATATATAGCAGCAAGATCTGGCCATACGCGTGGGAGTACGGTAGACTTAACTATTGTAGATATCAATACAGGAAGAGAAATAGATATGGGCAGTCCTTTCGATTTCTTTGGAAACATCTCTCATCATGGCAGCCGTCAGATAAATGCGGAGCAACAAGCGCATCGTCTCCTTTTAAAAGAAGCTATGTTACAATTTGGGTTTAAAGCTTTACCGGAAGAGTGGTGGCACTATACGCTGGTAGAAGAGCCTTATCCAACAACATATTTTAATTTTGAAGTAAAATAACGTTAATAATTGTTATTTCAACGTTTGATACCTATTAAATTAGCTCGTTGCTGTCAATATGAATCTCGCACAACAAACTTAGGAAAGACTAGTTCTGCGGAAAACTTTTGAGTAAGATTTTCTTTAAATTTCCTTCATTCAATGGTTCCCAACTATAAGTAGATAAGTCGTTTATTTCTAATTCCTTTGTAACAAAATGCTCTGTAATAACGAACTGCTCATTCACCTGAACATAAGGTATCTGAAATAGATTATCCGTTTTAATAGCCAATTTTAACACTGTACTTAAATTTTTTAAGTCCGTTTTCATAGGTGATCGTTTTTATATATGTAAAAATAAACAACCCCCTCAATGAACGCAAATATTAATGAAATATACCTGAATTCAGGTATGAGAGCCAAGTCAAAGGATGGCTCTCATCTGAACAGTAACGCAGACAATTGCTTGATAGGATTAATCACTTTCGACATTAAAGATCTTTTGAATTGCCTGGTTTAAGTATCCGTTAATTTGATACCCAAAACAAATTTTCGGCATTCACATCTGTTGAGTATACGGTAACGCCAACAATCTGTCCATCCTTTACGGTATACACATCTATATTATCCACGGCCAAACTGGCTCCATCTGGACGAACCGCTTGCCAACTCAATAAACAGGCCACCTGATCACCATGAGAGGCAATTGATTTCACTGCTGTTAACTGTAGCGTATTAGCAGATATTTCGAGCATTTTACCCACCATTCCAAATACTTCTTCACGCGTATTTTTAATACCGGAAAGAACATTATTACCTGGTTGACTCCATTCAACTTCAGGATGCACTAATAAATTTAACGATTGAAGATCCGTTTCCTTAACAGCCGTTAAGAATTTGTTTACTGTTTCCTTTACTTGTTGTTCCATTTTGTAAGTTGTTTAATATAACACTCTATTAACTGTTTGATTGTGAGTAAAAATTATCACCTAATCATCGTAACAAAGATCATTCTTCATCCGAAAAAACAGGTTATCAAAACCCGACAATGACTTATCTTATCACGACACGTTTGACATTACTTAAATAACTCGTTTATATTTGTATGCTATATATAGATAAAATGAAAACAGATTATCAACCATTTATATCGGCCCTGTTAGCCTATGCCGTTCAAAGAGACGTTCATCCTGAAAAATTATGTCGACTCGCAGGTATAGCGTTTGATAAATTGAAAGCAGGGAATCTAAAGAGCATTCAACAGACACAAATGGATCATTTATGGTTAAATGTTATCAATTTAACCGGCGACCCCCTCTTTGGTTTACACTTCGGCGAATCTCTTCAGCTCTCAGCGCTAGGGGTTGTTGGCGAAATCATCAAGAGTAGCACGAACGTAGGAGAAGCCCTGACAATCGCCTCTACACTTGTTCCCTTAATCACTCCGATGATCGGCATTAGCATAACACATAATAACGATGCCTTTATTGTACATTTTGACTGCCTAGATAAGCAACAGGAAAAACAAGCAATTTATAAACAAACACTTGATTTGTTAATGGTCTTTGTCATACATGAACTTGATGGGTTGATTTTAGAAAAGATTAGGCCTATGAAAATAAAATACAAGAATAACATCAGTGATATAAACGTAAAAGAGTACACCCGCATTATGAGAAACCAACCTCAGCGCAGTAAACTGGAAAACAGTATCACATTTCCCGCTCTATACTGGAATGAACCAATACTTTCATCTAATTATGAGTTACAAAAAATATTAGTTAAGCAGCATCAAGAGCTACTAATTCAATCCTCCTCAAAAAACACTTTTCAAGCTAAAATATTTAACTATCTATTAGCTAATTCCTATTTAGGCTTAGTTTCGATTGAGCAAATTGCTGCTAATTTTAATGTAAGCGCACGTACACTTCAGCGTCGGTTAAAACTAGAAGGGGTAAGTTTTCAACAGGTCGCCGATGAAGCACGAAAAACACTTTCTATACAGTATCTTTCAGCTGGCGAATACTCCGTCAAGCAAGTATCTCATATGTTAGGCTACAACGAAATTAGCGCCTTTACCCGTACCTTTAAAAGATGGACAGGCATGGCGCCAAGTGGATTCCGTAAACAGGACGGCTAAATACCGCCAACTATTATTCGTTATATGCCGCACTGCTCCTTCCTTCATTCCATGAATTTCGAAACCAATTTTACTGTATCGGGTTATTCTGCCAATTTTGGAATTTTTAAAAATAGAAACATAGAAGTTAGCAGCGTCTTCAGCTTGTCTATCAAACCAAAGATTTGGTGAAATTTTTTGAACAACTGTTGTCTTTTCCATAACATGAATAATTTAAGATGGTAAACTATTCAAAGCTAACCCACATAAATCACTTAGTTCGCGGGGGAAGACGACATTCTAAAGGGCAGATACCGACAACCTCATTCTCTACCGATACAAAAACTTCCATCTTTGGTAAGTGATAGGAATTTCTTAGGTGAAACCCCTGTAAAATATTTAAAGTCTTTGATCAGATGACTTTGATCATGATAACCGTACTTCACTACCAAATCAATCCATTTTATTCTTTCGATATCAGCAGATGGAAAGAGTTGGGTAAGAAGCGTCTTAAAGCGTAAAAAACGAACAAGTTCCTTGGGAGAATAGCCTGTATACTTTTTAAAACGTAATTGAATACTCCGTTCAGAAACAGTCTCTTTTGCTGCAATTGCTTTCACAGGGTTCATAGCAGGGTTATGTATGAGCGGCACGCTATCTAACAAAGGTAAACTAGCCTTATCATTTCCTGAAATGGATGCGAGTAGATAGGTTGTTATTTTAGCCAGACGTTCTTTTGTATCAGAAATGGTGGCCAGCTGTTGCCAGATATTTTCCAACTTCGCTATATACTTTAAAACATCCTTTTCATTATTAAAATTAAAATCGTCTACCGCTAAGGAAAATAGTCTGTAAAAGCCATTATAAATAAATGGAAGAATCAATAAATCCGTCCCTCCTGTCAGCTCATAATTCATCATCTGTCGTAAAGGTCCGATGATTCCGATGTGGTCTATTGTTCGCGCGTCGCTCATTTTATCTCCAAATGAAAAGCTAACAGGAGCACCGAAATTAAAAACCACCATCATCTCTAGGTTTGGCGCCAAATGATAAACGCTAGGTTTCATTTTTAATGGCGTTCTGATTGTATAAAAATGGCCTAGTACCTCAGCCAGTTTGCCATCAATCGGATGTTTCTCTCCTATAGGTATCATCGGTTATGTTTACTATATTTATTAAGATAATCACTTCAACACGTTGCGTAATGTGCGTTTAAAATTTTATTCTTTCTCCTTTTCTTCATGTCGCATCCCCTTTCGTACGTTAAATACATGCAAAATAGCAGGAAAAAGTGCATCCATAGTTTCCACAGCTCCTCCAACCGAACCCGGCAATGTCATGATGAGCATGTTCTCCATAAAGCCAGCTATTCCTCTTGAGAGCATCGCCAAAGGTGTACGCTGTTGTCCATACATTCGAGCGGTCTCCATAACACCCGGTATTTCCTGATCTAATAACGGTCGTATAGCTTCAGGTGTTACATCACGTAACGAAAGGCCGGTACCACCCGTAAATAAAATCATTTGGTAACCTTGTGCTAAAAAATTTTTCGCCTTTTCCTGTATGATATCCTTTTCATCGGGTATTAAAACATATTCACTTGTTGTAATACCATATTTCGCTAGTTTATTTACAATAATCTTTCCCGAACGATCTTCTTTTATGCCGCTTGATACCGTATCTGAGCACACAATAACAGCACATTTAAATCCTTCTTTCACGGTTTCTATCAGGTCAGATTTCCCCCCTTTTTTGCTTTCAAGTTTTACGGAAGTAATTTCTACGCCTTTATCTATTGGCTTAAGCATATCATAGATGGTTAACGCTACATTCATCGCCCCATGCATCGCCTCAACCTCCACGCCAGTTTTATAGATCGTATGCACCTCCACCCTAATGATAATCGTTAAATCTACCACTTCATAGCTTATATGCGCATATTCTATGGGCAAGGGGTGGCAGTCGGGCACCATATCCGAAGTCTTTTTGATTGCTAATAAACCAGAAGCTCTGGAGAATTCAAAGACATCCCCTTTAGGCACTTTCTTATTGTGAATAGCATCGATAGTATCTAAAGTTGATACTTTTAAAATTGCCAGCGCAACAGCTTTTCGAAGTGTATTAAATTTATGCGTAATATCTACCATATTAATGATTCGTTTTCCATTGGTACCCCTCTTCAACAAAGCATTCTTTACCCCAAATAGGCAACTCGCTTTTTACTCTTTCCACGATTTCGTTACATGCTTCCATCGCAGCTTTTCTATGTGCAGATGCTGCTAATACAAATAAACAAATTTCGCCTGCTGCAACACTTCCTATACTATGATGAACTTCCATTTCAATAACCGGATACTTATTAAAGATTTCGCTCCGAATACCCTGCATCTTTTCTAAAGCCATCTCTTTATAGGCTGTATACGCGATAGAGGAAACTACCTGTTGATTAATAACATCAGCTCTAATCTGGCCAATAAAAATATTATATGCCCCTATTTTAGCATCACCACTATATTTCTGAATAACTTCTGCTATAAACAACGGTGAAATAGCACCCTCACAAAAAATTTGTTGCATATTCGCTTCTAATTTGAAACTTGCATACCCTACCTTCAATGGGATATGTAAAATAAAAAATTTTGATGATTCTAAATCGTATTTATTAAAGACAATACGCCTCCTTCCAAGCTAAAAACCCGCCTATTGCCTTGATTAATTATCTCTTCAAAACGTCGAGCAGCTAATTTACTTCTTTTCCCGCTTTGACAAACAAAAACAACCGTATCCTTTTTTATAAGTGAAGCGTGTTTTTCCAATGATGCAAGAGGAATCCGTAAATGGTTAAACCCATTTAATGTTGGCTGTTCACTTAATTCCCTAACGTCAATCAAATCAATTTCTTCTTCATTTAAAAGTGTAAGGAGCTCGTCCTTACTAAGTTCGTTCACTACAATCTCTTTAGCATTACATAGATAATGGTAATCCGTTGCTTCAAATGACTCCCTATTTTTTGGAATGAGAGAAGAACCATATAAAGTTGAGGTAATCTCTATCGTAAAGGAGCCATTATTCAACATATTATAGGTTTGTAATTTTCCTACGAGCGTATCTCCAATACCTGTAATTAGCTTAATACACTCATTTACTAATAAATTCCCGATTAAACCTGGCAATACATTTAACACACCCGCCTCGCTGCAATTCATAACTTCTCCTTCTTGTGGCGGTTGTGGAAAAATATCGCGATAATTAAAGCCATCCTTAAAAACAGCTACCTGTCCTTCATATCTGGAAATTGCTCCAAATATTAAAGGTCTATTTAAAAGAACGCAGGCATCATTTATCATATACCTACTTTGAAAATTGTCTGTCCCATCTATTACAATATCATAGGCATCAATTAAATCAAGTGCATTTGATGTCTCCATTCGATCGGGATAAGTGAGAATAGCAACGTCTGGATTCATCTTAGAAAGTAATTGTGCAGCACAATCAACTTTTCGTTTTCCTATATCCGAGGTGTTAAATAAAACCTGCCGATGTAGATTACTGAGTTCTACTAATCCGTCATCCACGATACCGATCGTACCTACGCCTCCAGCTACAAGATAAAGCAAAACAGGGCACCCTAATCCACCGGCACCAATTACCAATACCTTTGCCTGTTTTAATCTATTCTGACCTACCGCACCAAACTCTTTTAAGATTATCTGGCGGTGGTAACGTTCATGAAAGCTGTCGTTTTCCATTGCTTTTTAATTAACCCCCTGAAAAGGGAGGTAGCAGAGCTACCTCGGCATTCTCTAACAAGGCAACATTTTCCCTGATAATTTTTCTATCTACCGTTATTACATATTTAATCTCTCTAAGCAAGGGATAGGTAGCATGTAATATGTCATCAAGTTGATCAGTATCCGCTACATCAGTAAACACCATATGTGAGCAATGGGTTATATCTGTTATTTGTCCGAAAAAAAGCACTGAAACATTCATCACTATAGCAAATTGGGTAACAACAATAAGGCATAAAACAACAAAAAATTATCCATATAAGGGTATTAGATGTATTTCAACTAATTCGTCTCGCTCATATGATTTCATTTCCCCTAACACAACCAAGCAATTTGCTTCGGCAAATGAGCGAAGTCTAAATGATTCTTGTCCGGCCAAAATATCCACTTTACCACTTTTATAAATTCCTTTTAAGAAGTGCGTAAGCTGGTTCGTTTTAGTATAGGAATTGCTGAGAGGTGCTTTCAAGCATCGTAGCTTATCTTCCTGGCCTGCTAGCCTTCTGAGAACAGTCCACACATATTCATAAAAGCAAGTCAAAACAGAGGAAGGGTTGCCTGGTAGACCAAACACTGGTTTATCCCCCTTTCTACCAAAGAAAAGCGGCTTGCCAGGCCTTTGTTTCAGTCGATGAAAAAGTTGTTCGATGCCGCATAATTCAGCCGCTTTTACGACAAAGTCGTAATCGCCCACACTTACACCTCCTGTCAATAAAACAAGGTCTGATGAAGCTAAGGCCTTATCTAAAACCATTGTAGTATCTGCTAAGGTATCCTTAGCATAATAAATGATTACATCCCTAACTCCCATTTGAAACAACGCAGCACGGAGCATCGATGAAGAAGCCTCATAGACTTGTCCATGCAAGAGTTTCTCTCCTGGCATCTGCAATTCATCACCTGTAATGATGATAGACACCACAGGTGAGGCAAAGGTCGTGACTTCTACAATCCCAATAGCAGAAAGAAACCCTATAGTAGCTGGCGACAAATAGCTTCCTTTTCTTAAAGCAAGCTCTCCTTCAGCTATCTCGGCTCCTCTTACCCTAACATTTTGCCCTTTAACTAAATTCTTATCTAATACCGTTAGCTCAACGCCATTTAAGGTTGCGAGCTCTTGCATTACCACCGTATCAGTATCCTGTGGAAGCGCCGCACCGGTAAAGATACGGGCTGCCGTTCCATCTTCTATACGTAAGTGTTCCTGCTTGCCTGCTGGAACTTCCTCGACTACCTTTAACGGTTGGTTCCGAATCCCCTCATTAAAAGCAAAAGCGTATCCGTCCATTGACGATTGGTTAAAAGCAGGAATATCCACCATGGCGTAAACATCTTCTGCCAACACCTTATTAACTGCTTCAAAAACAGCTGTTTTTACAATTTTCTCGTTAAACACCTGTTTTTGAATAATTTCTTTTGCTTCTGTTACCGTGATCATTTGGTTAAAATTATATTCATCATTCGCATTTTACATAAACCCATACATGCCACATGCTAGCCCCCTATGCTGATCATACTTCGGTTTTCAATATCCTCATTTTTTAAATCAGAAAAATTAGTATTAAACTGACCGCCAAGGCTTTCTGCTTTCCCCCATACATTTTGCACAATTAACGGCGTTATGGATTCACCGTTCCTCAACGCTTTGAGCAAGTCGCTTTCATCTTTCGAGAACAAACAGTTCTTCATTTTACCATCAGCTGTTAGACGCATCCGGTTACAGCCCGCACAAAAGGGCGCACTCATCGTGCTAATAAAAGCAAAACTTCCCTTATGCCCGTTAATTTTATATTTTTTCGCGGTATCGTTCAGCTCGCCCGTCAATGGAAATACCTGATACTGTTCTTCAATTAACGCTAGCATCTCTTTCCAGCTAAACACCTGATTACTTGTCCAACGATTTCCAGCAAAAGGCATAAACTCAATGAATCGCACTTCTATGGGCTCATCTCTTGTCCATTTTATGAAATCCAATATCTCATTTTCGTTCAATGTCCGCATAACCACCATATTGATTTTGACATTGAAACCGCTATCCATCGCCAAACGAATATTTTGCATGGTCAGGTCAAATTTATCTCTTCGTGTTAAAAATTGGAATTTTTCGCTTGATAAGGTGTCCAAACTAATATTAAGGCTTCCCACGTTCGCCTCCTTTAGGACATTGATATACTGACTTAACAAAGTAGCATTAGTAGTTAAATGGAGCGAAACAGGTAATTTGGCAAGACGCAACAAAATATCGCCAAAATCCTTTCTGGCCATTGGCTCCCCTCCCGTAAGTCGAATTTTTGTAACACCAAGGTCTACAAATGTTTTTGCTATTTTTTCGATCTCCTCTGGTTGCATTAAATGCTTCATTGGGGTAAAATCATAGCTTTCTTCGGGCATGCAATAAAAGCAGCGAAGATTACATACGTCTGTAAGTGAAATCCTCAAATAATCATGTTTCCTATGGTGGCTATCTTCAATCATTATGCGCTATAATCATTTTTTCTTTTTCACTTGTATGTGTGAATCCTACCCGATCACGCTTATTTTATCGAATCGGTATTTATTAATACTTTGTAATTTTCTTCGGTATCAATATCTATTTCTCCCAAAGGCAAGAAAACAGTGACTGCTTCCGAATCGTATTTCTTAATAAGCTCTTTCGCACCAACATCCCCTTCCAATGTTAACAATTCAGGAAAAACCTGCTTATTGAATAAAGCGGGTACACCTTTTCTATTACTATATGTGCTAGCAACTATTTTAGCTTCTGTAGCTCGATGGCAGGCAATCAATCTTAAAAGGTGAGCTGTATTGACATATGGTTGATCACAAACCATCATGATAATATTTTCAATTTCATTATAATGATGCTGTATATATTGCACACCGCATCGGATCGAAGAGGCCATTCCTTCTCTAAATTGTTGATTCACTACCACCTTTACATTGAAATCTTTTATTTCATTTAATAGTGATTCCGCTTCAGCCCCTATTACCACAACAGTAACCGCCTCTTTAATTTGTTCAGCTACTTTTATCGCATGATTAAGTAGGTAATCGCCTTGATAAGTTAATAGCTGCTTAGGCCTACCCAATCTGTTAGACATCCCTGCCGCTAATAGTACGATACCATAGGATACCTTGTTCTGAGACCTTTTCATCTATTAAATTAAACATTAATAACGGCATTTACAATTTCAGTTTTTCTGTCGTGTATTTTACCTGATAAATCACGCAAATATCCGCCTGCCTTATTGGCAAACACAGCCTTTATTTCAGCAATGATTGAAAGCGCTATTTCTTCTGAAGTTTCAGCTCCTATATTTAAACCTACAGGACTGTATATATTTAGTAATTTCTGACGAAGATCGGCGCCTTCTTCTTCGAGCTCTTTCAATAGCTTATCGAGTTTCTTTTTTGGCCCCAACATACCGATATACCTTATTGAATAGGTTGATAAGGCCTTTAGCATATTTTTATCGTAATGATAGTTATGTGTCATTAATATAACAGCTGTTTTATCATCTATACTAATGTCTTTAAGGGCTTTTTCAGGTTCAGAAACAACCAACTGGCAATTAGGAAAACGTTGCGCACTTGCGTAATTAGGCCGTCCATCAACTAACGTAATACGCCAACCTAGCACCTCTGCAAGCTGCACCAACGGAAAGACATCATTTCCAGCGCCAACCACAACAAGTGACATATTAGGTGCTATATATTCCATAAAAGCCGTGAGCGGCGAATCAACAGGTTCCTTTTCTGAAGAGGTGTATTGGACGAAAAATGAACATCTCTTTTCGAATATTTCTTTCGCTTCTTCAGCTACTCGTTGAAAATCTATCGTCGTAACACTATTCTGCATCTGGTTACCGCCTTCTTTAAGGAGTAAACGCGTTCCTTGATCCTCCCGCCATTTATCGTGCAAGGAGAAAAAAGTAACGACTATAGAAGACTGTCTATTTTGCAGAGCAGCTTTTAAAAGCATAATAGGATTTGCCTCATCGTCCTGCAGGATAGGTTCTATAAGTACCCGTATAATACCATTGCATCCTAACCCTACACCAATAAAAGCATCGTCTTCATCAGATGTATCATACGTGGTCAGCAAGGGTTTACCCTGCATCATCACCATTAGCGCCTTCCTTAATGCATCTCCTTCCAAACAGCCTCCGCTGATGGCCCCCACAAGCATGCCATCCTCCTTAATCAACATACGTGCACCCGGCCCTCTATATGACGATCCTTCAACGTGTACAACAGTTGCCAATGCAACCTTTTGTTGATTTATGCAAGCCTCTTCATATGCCTGGATTATTTGCTTTATTTCTTTCATTAGCCAAACCTATCACGAACCACTGGTAATTAACAAAGATAACCATTATCAATCAATTGTATTACCGATGAGCACACTCCTTATATCCTTATTTTTAATTTCCATTGCTGACACCGCGTTACTTAATATCTCTACCGCATACATTATATCCTCCTCTTTAGTAAACCGCCCTAAACTTATTCGAATGGCATTGCGCGCAAGTTCATCCGTTAACCCCATTCCTTGTAATACATGGGAAGGCTTTTGCGTAATTCCTGAACAGGCACTTCCCCTGCTAAGCGCTAAATGCTTAGATGTTGCAAGCAAAAGCAGTTCAGCATCCACTGAGGGAAACAGCACATTTGTTATATGAGGTAATCTATTTTTCCCTCCATTTATACAAGCGGATGGAATCTTGCTTAATAGCATCGTTTCCAAGGTATCCCTTAAATGTTGTAGAAATGCGCTTTCAGCACGCATTTTTTTACTACAAATTTCAGCAGCTTTTCCGAACCCGACAATTCCGGGAACATTTAAGGTACCACTACGGCTTCCCCTTTCATGATCCCCGCCGTGTTGCTGACGTGAAATTTTTGACATAGGCAGGTTCCTTCTCACAAATAAAGCACCCACCCCCTTCGGCCCATACATCTTATGCGCGGAGAAAGACATTAAATCTATTTCGGCCTCGTTAACATTAACATCAACTTTTCCAACAGCCTGTGTAGCATCACAAAAAAAACAGACACCATATTTCCGTGCAATATGGCCTATTTCCCTCACCGGATTTAATACGCCCGTTTCATTATTTCCATACATCAATGCAATACAGAGCGTCTTTTCTTGAATAGCATCCTCTAATGCTTCCAAAGAAATTAGTCCGTATTCGTCTACATCTAAATAGGTGATGGAATAGCCTTTCTTTTCTAGATAGGCACAAGTGTCTAAAACTGCTTGATGTTCAACTTTCGATGTAATGATATGGTTTGTGCTGGATTCACTGGCATCTACGAGTCCTTTTAATGCTAGATTAATAGACTCTGTTGCCCCTGAAGTAAAAACAATCTCCTTCGATGCGGCCTGGATTAAATGTGCAATTTGTTCCCTGGCTATTTCTACAGCGTCCAATGCTAGCCAGCCAAAATTATGATCCCGGCTTGCCGCATTACCAAAATGTTCAGTAAAATAGGGTAACATACTTTGCACAACATCCGGATCGCACGGTGTCGTGGCACAATAATCGAGATATCTTGGAGAAGAAGTCATGCAAAAAGTCCGCTTTTAATAAATGGTTGCGTTTTAAGTCGTACGCCAGAGGCAGCAAATACCGCGTTTGCCAATGCCGGTCCTGCAGGAGGTAGACCCGGCTCGCCAAGCCCGGTAGGCTTTTCATTATTCTGAATAAAATGCACTTCCACTTCCGGCACCTCCCGCATCCGAATCATCCTATACGTATTAAAGTTTGTCTGATCGGGCTTACCTTTTGTTAGCGTAAGTTCAGCATACATCGCATGTCCAATCCCATCAATTATTCCTCCCTCCAACTGCGTCTCTGCACCGCTTAAATTCACAACAGTTCCACAATCTGCAACGCAATAGATTTTTTTAAGTTTTAATTTCCCATCTGCTTGCTTCTCTAATTCTGCCACTTCCGCAACATACGTTTCAAATGAAAAATGTGCCGCGAAACCCTGAAAAACATTCCCCGCCTTCTTCTTTCCCCATTCAGCCACTTCTGCAGCCTTTTTTATAACGGTAGCAAAACGATCTGGATTATAATTCACCTTACCTATAGGGTTATTTTTTGCCTGCTCCAACATTTCCAATCTAAATGCAACAGGATCTTTTCCTATTTTATGCGCAATCTCATCAATAAACGACTGTTCTGAGAATCCGATAAAATTATGCGTAGGCGCTCGCCAAGGGGCTGTTGATACTGGTGATTTATATTCCTCCGTGTCTACTTGAAAATTGGCCACCGCTCCTGCTGGAAAACTATCCCCGCTAGCGGCACTGCTTCCAACGCCAACAGAATGATGATGCCACGCTATTAATTTATTATCATTATCAACAGCCGCCTTATATTTATAACTATACATGGGTCTGTAAAAGCCCCCGCTCATATCACTTTCTCTCGACCAGATAACATTTACGGGTATATTTCCGGCTAGCTTGGATACTGTAGCTGCCTCTTCTACGAAATCAGACATCAATCTTCTACCAAAACCACCGCCCATTCGGGTCATCATAATAGCTATTTTTTCTTCGGGAATACCTAGTAATTCCGCAATGCGTGTTCTGGTTCGCTCAGGCGTTTGTATGGGACCATACAGTTCAGCACTATCTTTTTTGACATGCGCAAAGAAATTCATAGGCTCCATGGTGTTATGTGCCAAAAAGGGGGCCTCGAAATCTAATTCAACTACTTTTGCAGCAGAAGAAAAAGCTTCCAAAACATTGCCATCTTTTCTCCGGGATTCTTCTTTAGGTTCATTTAATAAAACGGATTTTAGATTTTTGCTATAATCAGTGGTACTTTCCAATATGCCATCATCTTTCCACTCCGCTTTAACCATTTTTGCACCCTGCAACACCTCCCATGTAGATTGTCCCAATACTGCTATTTTGTTTTCAAATTTAAGCACTTGTTTAACCCCGGGCGATTTTCTGGCCGCTGTATCATCTAAAGATTCCAATAACTGTCCAAATGCTGGCGGTCTGATAATCGTGGCATATAACATCCCCTCTCTTTTTGTATCAATACCATATTTAAACTGACCGGTTACAATAGCCTGATTATCTACATTAGCGATACGTTTACCAATCAGCTTAAAAGCTGCATTCGATTTAAGGTTTACTTCCTGTGGCACATCCAATGTTGCAGCACGCTCAACGAGCTCACCATATTTAGCTTTTTTCCCGCTTTTTTTATGTACAACCATACCATTTTCAGTATGGCAGGTATCTGCTGAAACGGCCCACCCCATTGCAGCCGCATTGATTAACATCTGCCGGGCAGTAGCTCCCACCTTACGAAAAGATTCCCAACTTTCGCGTACCGATCCGCTTCCGCCTGCAACTTGCCGGGTGTATTTATTGGTATCTAATCCAGCTTGCTCAACACGTATATCCTTCCAGTCTACATCAAGCTCTTCGGCAACCAAAATAGGGAGCGCCGTTTTTACTCCTTGACCGACTTCGGGATTGGGATTCATAATCGTGATTTCACCATTGGTGTCGATTTTCACGAAAGCGTTTAGATCGATCAGTTGGCCAGGCCTTTGCTCAGGCGAACAGGAAGAAAGAAAATTAAAGCCAAGTACAAAGCCTCCTCCAGCAATAGCACTTACACGGATAAAATTCCTTCTATTTAATTTTTTCACCAGTCCTTCCATAATTTTGTGTCCTCTGTTTTAATTTATGGTATGAGATTGACTAATTATTATACACGCGCTGTAGCAGCCGCCTTGATTGCCTTTTTTATCCGGTTATAGGTTCCACACCGACAGATATTAGTCATTGTTTTGTGAATGTCATCATCCGTTGGGCTGGGGTTTTCTTTCAGCAACGCAACCGCCGCCATAATTTGTCCACTTTGGCAATAACCACATTGTGGAACATCTATTTCCTTCCAGGCTAATTGAACAGGATGATCGCCACTTTCAGAAAGTCCTTCGATGGTTGTTATCTTTTCGTCGCCAACACTTTCTACAGGAAACATGCATGACCTAACTGCTGCATTTCCCACATGCACAGTGCATGCTCCACATTGTGTTATACCACATCCATATTTTGTACCCGTTAAACCTATAACGTCGCGTATTACCCATAATAGAGGCATTTTGGGATCTACCTCCACCTGATGCTTTTTGTTGTTAACTGTTATACTAAATGCTGCCATAATGTTTAGTTTTTTAGTAAAATATAACAATGATTTAAAAAAAGACTTCACGGATTTAAGTACATAGAATGGGGAGAAGCCTCTATCAAAAATAGAATTTTTTCTAAATAATCTACTATATCAGTCAAGAAAGTTACAGTTCGAAACAACGGGAAGGATTATGATACTTAATTTGTATAGCAAAAAAGGGATCCGCTTTCACAAATCCCTTTTCTGTAGATGGCAATATTTTATCTTCAATTTACTAGCTAGGCACGACACTATTAATAAACTCCTCAATATTAGTGTAGCCATCCTGGTCTCTATCTGCTGTTGCGTCATCGGCATCTTGAGGATTTAACCCATGTGCAGTCTCCCACTCATCTGGTATACCATCCTGATCCGAATCTTTATACGGTGTCCCTTCATATGTTGGGTAACCGCCCACTTGAGCGGGATCTGCAATAATACCGAGTTTGTAAGAATCTTTCGGTAAACGGCGTTTGATAAACGGACTAGCGATATCAACCGTATCCGCCTCTTTATTATAGAATATCTTACCTGTTTCCACTTGCTTCACAATACGTTTGTCTACAGCATCTCTTCTGGGTAAATTAGCGCCTACATTTTTAAGCACATAGCGATACGCTTCCTGCGCAGACGTCATTGTGATTTTGGCCATTGGAAAGGGTTTATCTACGCGGATTTTCGACGTAAACTTACCCGCATCTGGCATATCCTCTATCTGGACGCCACCATCCCAATTATTGGCTGTAACCCTTTCATTGCCTTCTACAATATTTCCGGCTACATAGGCCTTGCCATACTCGTCATGGTGATTTTCGGCCCTATTGCCTTCAGGTTTTAAGATTCGGTGGCCAATAGGTTTATCCAACGGCGTAATTGGCCCCGGTTTATAGTAATTATTTATAAAATTATAGAGCGATCGATGATCGCCCCCATCGGCACTTCGGTTCCACCAATTGAAGATAACATTATTCACAAAGCCAAAATCTCCATACATGCCTACCGATGGGTTTCTACTAATATTACTTGCCCACAAATTGCGCATAAAGGTGCTATTTAATCCACCTATCGTACTGCCAAAAGCATGGTTATAACGATCTAGCGCCTCAGAAAAAATAGAATTCTGGATAGTGACATTCACTGTAGGAAGCTTTTCTTGCTTTTGACTATCTCCTCTATTATACACATGGCGATACATCGACATGTTTTCGTCTAGACCCCAGCTGGCCGAAACGTGATCGATGATGATGTTTCCAACACCATTGCCCCCTAATGCATCATCTCTTCTGGTGACGTCTGTTGCTCCTCTTCTAAATCGCATATAACGAATCACCACGTCATGTGTGTCGATCAAAACGGACTCTCCTGCAATACAAATTCCATCACCTGGAGCTGTTTGTCCTGCAATTGTAATGTAGGGAGCACGAATGCTAATAGGACTCTTCAGTTGGATAATCCCCGCTACATTAAAAACCACAATACGTGCCCCACCTTGTTCGCAAGCATCTCGAAAGGTACCCGGACCACTGTCGGCTAGACTTGTTACAACATACACCTTGCCTCCACGGCCGCCAAAGGAAAAGGCACCTCCCCCCTCTGCACCAGGAAATGCAGGAATTTTCGACTGAGGTAGGTCTTCAGGCTTGCTCGCCCAAGGAATATATGGTTTTCCATTTTTTGCCTCTTTTTCGATGATAGGTAAGGCTCGTTTCCAAGCGGCATCAGCTTGCGCCTGAAATTTTGCCATTTCTGCATTTGCAGAATCTTCTACTGATGGAGGAATTACCGGATATTGTGCTTTCGTGCTATTTATTAAGCCAAATAAGAAAACGCACACCCACAATGTTTTTGTTATTTTACTTGTTAAGGTGAGAAAAAAGGTCTTTTTTACGATCAACATAGTTCTAAAAAGGTTAGCTGAACAAATATCTTCGATTGTTTAATGCAATTTTTACAGATTATTATCTTCTTAATATATGATATTGTCATACCATACATTTCTGTTTGTCATAAACAGCTTTAGTTATGTTCTTTGATATTTGTCTTTGCTTCACTGAACCTTCAACAGCGATTGAGCAATTCTTTGCCGAAAAATCGCCCTTACCTTAACGGAATATTTTGTTATCAAAATTATTCGACAATTAGCACATGTAAGTACTTCGTAACATCTATATGTGACATTGGTAATTCTATTCTGGAGCGGAATAAGTACAATTTTTGTGTTCTATATATGGAAGATAAACTAAAGGTAATTATGAGAAAGCTATTTTTATTTTCGGGAATCTTAACTCTCGCTCTAGTAACGCAGTTCCGTTTAGTTCATGCGCAAACAGATCAAACAGGTAATGTAACAGTTTCAATAGACTTGACCGCGCCGGTAATATCCATTGATTTAGGGGCGGACCCCAATGTAACCTTTGTCTATAGTACGCCTGAAGATTACACGACACCCCAGGTAGAACCAAAGCTTGGCCACTTTACGGTTGTGAGCAATCAAGATTATGAGGTAACTGTACAAGCTACAGAGGAATTTACCGTTGTACCGGAGAATGACGTCCCCATTCCACTGAATATTGTCCAGGTAAGCGTGGATCCTTCCACTACAGGTGGTGGAACACCAGCAGTAGTACCTTTGTCGTCAACCGCTGGGACCTTGGTAACTGATGGCCCGGCCACAATTGGAACAACCTATAATATTAACTATACTATCCCCGATGCCACGTCGCTAATTAACAAGATGCCAGATGTATATTCCACTACGGTTATTTATACAGCGACGCAAATTTGACGGTGTATGCTTTATGAAAAACAGCATTTAGGATTGACTAATAGGTTGTTAGCTCGATATTGGGTATTTTTTATCGGATTCTTTTATTTGCAATGTACTTGGACCTGCTTTGCTCAGGGAATATCTATATCTCCTTCTCGTATTTTTTTCAAAGGGATTCCTGGGGAAACGGTGCAAGAAATGATCACCCTGACGAATAGTTCTTCGATACCGTTTAATTTTACGACGGGACTGAAAGATTGGTATCGTGATTCAATAGGCAGAAAAGTTTATAGTGATCCCGGAACAGCGAACCATTCCAACAGTCAATGGTTAAAGCTCTCGGAATCCACTATTAACTTAAACCCGAACGAAACCAAACGCATAGCTGTATCGTTAACGGTTCCGCAAGATTCGTCAGCAAACAGTCTGACGAACAGCATGCTTTTCTTTACGCAAATGAAGGAGCAAAACAAGGTTTCAAAAGAACGAAAGCAGCTAGGTGTGAACGTCCTTTTAGAGGTGGGCGTACAGATTTATCATATACCATCCGGACTTACGTCTGGAGAACTGGATTTCTTAGCTTTTGAAGATCGAGGTGCTATTAGCATCGCGGCAGACAGCTTTCGACGAGTAGCGTTGAAGGTTAAAAATACTGGAAAAATTAATAAGGACGCCCAAGTACGTTTTGAATTAACAAATATGCAAACCGGGAAGGAGATTCCAATAAAAACGACAGCAATAGCCATGTTGCCGGAAGCTGTACAATGGATTTATGTAGATTTGCCGCTTTCACTGAAAGGGAAGTATTTAGGGGTTGCTATTTTAGACGCAGGAAATAATTATGAATTGCGGGTTGCCGAGAAAGAGATTCGTTATTAAAGGCTTACTTTTTTGGTACCTTTCGCTCTCGATTCCAACGTATGGACAGATCGTCATTAATTTACCGCAAGCAAATATCACTTCACGTTCAGTTTACACAGCTACGCTGGCGAGCGGCACCTATTCGAGCCTAATTAGCTTAATACCAAGCATCGAAGTAAGAGCAAATAGCGCCAACTTTGCCAATACCGTTGGAGGATCGTCTACTCTGCCTTTGAATATTGCTCATATACGCTTAAGAAGCATAGGGTCTCTTTCGTTGTTAGGGCTGTCAGCCGAGGTCACCTTGAATACATCTTATGGTTTACTGTACGCGGCCTTAGCCAGTATTTCATCAGGTGCTGTTACGGCCGATTATCGCATAACAACCGCTAGCCAAACCTGGGTGGCAGGCATTTACCGTACTCCAATCAATTTCAGGACCGGGCTCATATTCCCGAATCAAATTACCCCAACAACACCCAACTTAGATATAAATGTACCGGGATTTATTGCTCCCCAAACAACACTTCCTGCGCTAAGTTTACCGGTGAATAATCTGAGTTTTTTTAGAAACAGCACCGGCATCAACGCCTCAGGCAACATTGCTGTTTCCACAACGGTACCCTACTTACTTAATCTGCAAACAACCGGTACTCAATTTTCGTTCAGCACCAGCAGCACTTATAATCAAGTACCCACGACCTCGGTTGGTCTTGTCAGTTCAACCTTATCGAATATAGCGACGGCAACGCCTATTACACTTTCTACTAGCTCCCAACCACTAACGGCTGCTTCGGGTATTGCAGTCCCTTTAAACAATAACCAAACATTGACGGCCAACTTTTCCATCACGGGGAATAACCTGAAAACCGGTTTTGTGCAAGCAGGCACCTATTCGGTACCTTTTACCTATACATGGAGTAAATTAACAAGTGCCTATCCCAACGGTGCTTTACAGGCACAACGAAATGGAAGCCTCCAAGTGGTGGTAAGTGACTTGTCCGAGCTAGTAGCTTTACAGCCAAGTGTCAGCCTCGTTTTCGATGATGTCACTGATTATCGGCAGGGCATAACACGGGATCTTACACAGCACCTCCGCATCAGTAAAACAACGCCTTATAGCCTTTACGTACGAGCATCAGCGGCCAATTTTTCAGGATCAGGCGGACAAATACCGGTGAATATATTACGTATTGGTGCCGCTTCAGGGCAAACGGGTATCAACACAGTTAGCCTCTCCACCACCCCCCAACAGTTGATAAACAATGCCAACCCAGTAATTGACAGAACCTTGGATATTCGCTATAGTATCCTTAACACGGCAGTATCACAATTACTTGGTAAACCGGCGGGTACTTACAGCACTACTGTTATTTACAGCTTTACCGCCCTTTAACTACTAGAATTTCTTAATCCCCACCTTACGGCGCTGATCACGGTACTTGAAATCCAGTATATATTTTTCCTGTGCTGCATTCATATTGATCTGTTCTACCTTATTTTCGATAGAGAAGGGCATGTCCTCCGTTTCAATCGTAATTTTGTAAATGTCCGGCGCTAAATAAAAAGTGTATTTACCTTCCTGATCGGTAAGCGTCTGATGCTGCCTACCCTGTGAATCGGTTGCAATGAGGCGAATACCCGATAAGAGCGGAGCAGTAGACTGATAGTTTTTACCCATAACCTGCATCCTTCCCTGCAGCATTCTAGTTTGTGTAAGTGGAACTTCTATTGTTTTATTTTTATTGAGCACAATGGATACCGGTTCTGTACTTATCCACCCTTTGGTACTCACCAAATCAACGGTATAATTTCCAATTGGCATGTGTTGAAATTCTGCTTGGCCAGAATTGTCTGTAACCGCGGTCTGATCGTTCATTTTCACCATGAGATCAGCAATGTACGATTCATCTTCGTCTCGATTGCCATTATTATTCATATCGCCATAGTAGATTAGACGAAGTTTTTTTCCGTTGGACGCATGCATTGCGGCAAACTGTTTTTCAATTCCAATGCGAATTTGTCTCGTATCAAAAGAAGATCGAATGTAGCTGAAACCCACTTCCGCCGGTACAGCGGTCCTCATTTTCATTACCGTATAAAAAACATCGGTGGCAATCGCCCAATTGCCCTTCAATTGCCATCGCGCCGAACCATTTACTGAATAATTATGTGTATTCGTAAAACCATAATAATTATACATGGCTGCCAGTTGTACCTGGAGTTTGTTTTTGAAAATTGTAAAATTAGTATTAGGACCTATGGAATACAATCGATACGCAGCATCATTTGCGTTGGCAAACAAATCGCTCAGGTAATAAGGGTTTATTTGAATATAAGTACTAACGCCAAATAGGGGGTTGATATAGCTACCATTAACGCGTAAGGAGTGATAAGGATCGGGAGCCATAGGCGTCGTGCTTTCATAGACGTATCCGTAGTCAGCGTGCAAATAGAAACTATGCACAGGAGCAGCATAACTTAGGTTTAGTTGTGAACGGATTGCAGCGGATTTCCATCGAGGTTGGCTCGCTCCATTAGGTGAATACGTTCCATTCCGTAAACGCTGTTGCATCAGATAGGGCTTGACTTCCAGACGAAAGCTGCCTAAACTCATGCTATAACCCAGTTCATAAACATAAATACTATTTTGAAAAGGTAAATAGCCATATCCATATCTTCTGCCCTGATAAGAAGGTCGGTTGTTCAACAAACTAACACGCGCGGAATATGTCTGCCCACTTTCTGTCGTTTTAAGTATTCGTGTATCACTTTGCAGAATACCGCGTCGAAGCCCTGTAAAGTAAGGACTACTATAGTAATTATTCGTGCTGAATTGATAGCCATTACGGGTAATCGAATAATCAACTCCTCCCGCCACCGCCCGTTTAGTGCTTGGCGTATCGGTAAAAGTTTCCTGGCTATAACCGGCTTCTATTCTTAAGTTATGCTGCTCTCCTAGTTTAAATGGAATTGCCGTACTGACTTGATGACTATTTAAGGCATTAAATGATTGATGACTATGTACGTATGTCAAACGTCCCTCCTGCCCATCTCTTAAAAAATTATAATTTGCAGCCAAGATATTTTCATTCGGCAAATCATTGAATATCTGCGAAGCAAGCATATAATTGTTTTGAAGCGCATATACACTTATACGATCCACGTCATTGAGATAATAACTGGCACGAGCACCACGACCACTCAAGGCGTAGTCTAAATTTTCATATATATTACCCAATTTCACACCAAATTGCCTATTTCTATATGACAAATAGGTATCATAAAGATTCACGCCACCCAATTGCTGATAGTAATCAAGATTCAATCGATAGTTCAAATTATGGTTGTTCGCCATGTTAAGTTGACCATTCGCTTGCATCTGGTAAATCTCATTATACTGATTTAAGCTGAGATACCGAAAGGCAGCTGTATTATTGGGTGTCTGTGCGAAAGGGGCGTTGCTAAAGAAAGAACTAACACTGTTAACACTTTGAACACGCACACGATATACTGCCAGTTGCTGGCCACTGGCGTCAACTGCCTGAATAGTAACCGAAAAATCAGAAGCCTGGCGACTGTCGGTTTTCTTCCGAGCGGTGAAGGGAACCAATTGACGACCACCCGGGGGTAGCGTCATGTTCATCTGTTCTCCTATAAATTCCAAACCCTCTGGGACCTCGCTTAAGATCAGTCGAAACGAAAGGGGAATCAGTCCGCTGTTTACACAATTCAACATTAGCTGTGTTTGGTTACTTGTTGGCTGCAAGAAGTAGACTGGCTGTTCCGTCTGCAGTGTCAATGTGCGTATGTCTGCTAATTGCGTGTAAAAGTAAGCAGCCGAAGCCGCTTTCACATTATGATTCATTACTTTTAGGTGCACTCCAAAGTGTTGCAGGTTTTCGACGATCGTCTTTTTATCTGCTAAATACTTTACTGGAAATGCTTTCTGTTCGCCTGGTGAGATTCTTATCGTATCCGGTAAGGCAATGAGGGCATTATGCGACGCTTTGCTTGCTGGTTCCATTTTTAGAAGGACCGATTGCTTGCTATGGTTTTTCACTACGAGCTTATTACTAAATGTTTTACCGGGTTGTATAATAATCGTATCTTTCTCGAAAGCGTAGATAAGTTCTGGAGGTTCTTGCGCATACAGATAAGTTGGGACTAACGCCATTGCGTAAAGAAGGATTACTATGGTCAAAATGCCTTTAAGGAGCATGGCGTGTCTACATTAAAAATCCCCAAAAACAAATATTCGATTTAGCAAAGAAAATGGGAAAAGATCGGTGTCACATATCGATGTGACGACCTCAGGCTTTTAATTGAGCTATCAGCTCTCCTTTACTGTTTATATTAAGTTTGCGGTAAATTCGCTTGATATAAACCCGTACTGTATCAACGGCTAAGTTATATCGATCAGCCACAAGTTTATAACTAAGTCCGTCGGCAATACCCTTTGCGATTTGCAATTCGCGGGCAGACAGCAGGTCTTCCTGTAGTTGTGCATGATGGATCCGATCTACCATTTCACGCGAGATAAAGGGGCTGATCACAGACCCCCCGTTGTGCGTAGCAATCAGTGCTGATGCGATATTATTTAAACAGGTAGATTTTAATAAGTAGCTCACTGCACCCGCACGAAGTGTTTCGAAAACCATATCAATACTGGCAACCTCGCTTAATATAATTATGTTCGTTTCGGGAAACTCTGCTTTAATTTGTTTAATAACTTTGACAGACGAACCTTTTAATTCTATGAGCGTTAAATGCGGTGGCTTCACTTTTTGCAATATGAGTGGGCCACCTAAACGTTCCAGTTCGAAAACAATATTGAGTTGATGACATCGTTGGTTCGTCAACAGGACTCTAATTGTGGTTCTCGTACGCTCGTCGGGAGCTATTATTCCTACACTTATCATAATTACGATTCATAAAATAGATAGTTGGTAGTTGATGAACAATTAAATTTAATATTGGTTTGATAAAAATGTGAATTTATGTGAAATATATTTGTATAATTAGTGAATAAATGAGAATATATGTATATTAAACATATACACACAAAATTATAAATTGTATTTGATAGCGGTTATGTCAAGTACATTTCCGATTGGCGGCTTTCGTCATTTCGTACGCAATGGCAAACTGAAAATGGTAGATTATATGACAAGGAAAACCACTAGTGCAAAATCTTTATAACGCATTTAAGAAATCCAGGTACTGAGGAACACTTTTTTCAATCCATTCAACAGAGGAGTTGTACTCAATCCCATAGTATGCAAATAATGGCTTGTAATCGGCTTTTACATATTCAAAAGTTAGCTCAAATGGACGGGTTAACTCTTCCAAGGTATATTTGTATACTTCTGATGGGCCATATTCATGTTCATCAACCCCTAACGAAATTGCCAGGGCAATTTTCTTACCTGAAACATGATAACCACTTTTGCTTCCATAAGCCCACCCATGCGTCAAAACTTCATCTAACCATTTCTTGAAAAGCGGAGGGCAATTGAACCAATAATAAGGAAACTGAAATACAATCTTGTCATATTGCTTAATCAGTTTTTGTTCCGCGAGCACATCAATTTTTTCATCGGGGTATACTTCGTATAGCTGATGGACCACATATTTGTCAGGAAATTTATTCAGTTCTTCAATCCATCTACTGTTAACAACCGAATTTTTAATATCGGGATGGATAACGATTACCAATGTTTTCATCTGTTTATTTTTTAATGGTCAGATGGAGCCTGTTGCGTTCATCTGACCAAAATTTTAAAAATTATCTGATGCAAAAATAAAATAGGTAATCCGTTTTTTTTACATTAGCTACCAATTGTGAGGTACTATAAAAAATGTAAGTAATGTCTAAGATTAAAGAAACATCAACAAACTTTGCCAACAAACAGGCTTTAGCCGATGAATGCCCGGAAGCTTATGCTGCAAACATTATTGGCGGACAATGGGCTTTGGTAATTTGTTCCTGGTTAATAAGCGGAAAACTCAGATTTGGTGAATTGAAAAAAAAATTACCAAACATAACCGAACGAATGCTGACCTTGCAGCTGCGGAAATTGGAGGAAAACAAAATTGTGAAACGGACCATTTATGCAGAAGTGCCACCACGGGTAGAATACGAACTAAGCCCAATTGGCTACGAATTAAAACCTATTATTAAACAACTCGAAAAGTGGGGAGAGAAACACAAAAGCCTAACGTAAAAGGAGTAATCAATTTTTAAAACCACCCAAACAGATGGTAGAAATCTACTTCAAGCCTCGCCATTAGCCACAAAAAATAAACAAACACATTGCACAAAAAATTCCCCCGGTAACCAAACGCGGGGGAACAACCAATATAAACCAATAACCAATCTCGATCAGATTTTTTATTTATCCGCTAAACAGCTCTTTGTTGTTATAGAAGTGATCATTTAGTTAAAGCAAAATTATTTCAACTATTTAATCCACAGGAGTATAAATCATAAAAAAACTAGCAAATATGTTTACAATCATAGGAGTCTAAAAACTTAGGCTGCAACCGATCTTAATAGCTGCCTTGACATTTTTCCTACTATTTTAAACATTTATGCTAACCCGCTATATACTTCTAAAAGTAGTTTTGACTTAAGCGACGAAGTCAAGACAAATCTAAGATTGGAGAATATCTTGACAACCATCCTTAAGCTAATCAAAACCAAGAAAACCATATTATGAACTAACGATTTATGCAAATGAAAAGATATGTTGTACAAACAGTGCTTTATACCGTCGCACTTCAGGTGCTTAGTATAGGATTACCAGCAAACGCAATTGCTTCAAAAAGGGACAAAACTGAAGCAGCTGGCCTCTCTTCGGCGAAGAGCACGACCGTCAAGCAATTTCGCTCTCAGTCTGTCGAAATGAAGTCACTCGTCCAAAGGACAATTATCGGAAAAGTAAGTGGTGAAAATGGGCAAGCACTTGCGGGTGTTAGCGTCAAATTGAAGGGAACCAGTAGCAGTACAAGCACCGATCAAAATGGATCTTTTAGTATCAATACGCCTAATGACCAAGCCGTTTTAATATTTAGCTATGTGGGCTTTTTTACCCAAGAAGTGCCGATAACGGGAAAAACGAACCTAGAAATTGTGCTGAAAAGTGACTCACAGGCCTTAAGTGAAGTTGTAGTTGTTGGCTATGGTACCCAGCGGCGATCAAGTATCACCGGCGCCGTATCTTCCGTAAGTGCCAAAACACTTGTCGAATTGCCTGTGGCTAGTACGGACCAGGCGTTGCAGGGACGTGTTGCGGGATTAACGGTTACGAATAATGGCTCACCCGGCACCTCCCCTATTGTTGCGATTAGGGGTATCAGTTCCATCAGTTTTGCTTCCGACCCACTTTATGTAGTGGATGGTTTTCCCACCGCTATATCAAACATAGACGCGCGAGATATTGAGTCGGTTGATGTCCTTAAAGATGCAAGTTCTGCTGCTATTTACGGCTCACGTGCCACCAATGGTGTGGTCATGATTACCACCAAAAAAGGGTCAGCACGCGATCGCATACAGGTAAATTTCGATTCTTATTTCGGCATACAAAGTCCGAGTAAGAAGTTCAACTTATTAAATACTGCACAGTATTTACAATATGAACGGGCGCTGAACGGCGCCGATGCGGCACTTCCCCCACGTTTGGAACCTGAAAATTTTAATCAACCGATCTATGATGGCGCTACACAAACTTTTGCGCAAACGAATACGGATTGGCAGGATGCCTATTTTCGTAATAACCAGCCTCTTCAGCAATACAACCTTTCATTGAATGGTGGAAATGAGCAGTCACATTTCTATACGGGTGTCGGTTATTTCGATCAACAAGGTATTGCCGAAGGTCTCTATTATAAACGACTTAATTATCGGCTTAATTCCGAACACGTGATCAGTAAACTTTTCTCTTTTGGTGAGAATTTTTATGTGAGTCAATCCAAGCAGCGTTTTGATGTGCCTGCGGGCAATCGCACGCCCATTGTGAATATGATTCGTATGCAACCCTACCTACCTGTATATAATCCTAATAATCCCGGTGGTTTTATGGGACCTCAAAACAGCTTCGATGCATCCGATCCGATCAATCCCGTAGAAATAGCCAATCTCGTCAAAAATATCAACAATACGACTCGTATCCTGGGAACGGCTTATATAAGATTGACGCTTACACCTTGGTTGAAGTTTACGTCAACTTATGGCGTAGATCATTCCAACATTGCTATACAAAATTACACCCCTATACATAACGATGGCGGCACCTCCATTGTCAATATCGCTACGATTGAAAATCAACGACAATTATATACTACGCATCTTTTTACACAACAGCTGAGTTTCGACAAATCTTTCGACAGTCATAACTTGGGTGCAACCCTTGTTTACGAAAGTCAAGGACAACGTTATCGTAATGAAACAGCCAGCGGTAACCAGAGTACCAATCTGGTAAAAACACTTAACGGCGCCACCAATGTTACCGCAAATAGTCTATACGAAACAAACCTGATCCGTTCCATGTTGGCTCGTGTAACCTACGATTATGACGGGAAATATCTCTTTACGGCTTCCATCCGACGCGATGGGCTGTCTGTTTTCGCACCAGGCAATAAGTATGAAAACTTCCCGGCGGTATCGGCTGGATGGAAGATAGATCGCGAATCCTTTATGGAGAATACCCCTTGGATTTCCGAATTTAAAGTGCGCGGGGGTTATGGTATTACTGGTATCAACGGCATTCTATTAGGCAATTACCCTTATTTACAACCCATCCAACGAAATCAAGCCACTTATCCATTTAATGGAACCATTGTAAATGGAAATGGATCATTCTATAATGGTTTGAGCAATCCTGAATTAGCGTGGGAAAAAACAAAACAGACTAACATTGGCTTAGATCTTGGCTTTTTGGACAATAGAATCACCTTGGTAGCGGAATATTTTAAACGAAAAACAGATAACCTGATTCTTACCGTACCTACTCCCACCAGTTTTGGTTTTAACGGCACGGGTACCCTAGCAAATGTAGCAGCCATGCAGAATCAAGGGTTCGAGTTTCAATTGGGGTACCACAAAACCAGTGGTGATTTCACCTGGAATGTAACCGGCTTGATGAGTATTATCCGTAATAAGGTTTTACGTCTAAATAGCGAGAATGCTTCTATCACTGCTGGTGGGGATGCTGACTTTGGCGGGGGTGGCCCGCTCACCAATACCGTAGTTGGCCATCCTGTTCAATCATTTTACGGCTACATTGTTGATGGTATATTCCAAAATCAAGCGGAAATCGATGCCCATGCCACACAAAATGGAGCAGCGCCAGGCGACTTGAAATTTAGAGATCTAGATGACAACGGCATCATCAGCGATGGAGACCGGACATTCATCGGTAGCTTTATGCCCAAATTCACTTATTCGCTAAATTTTTCTGCAAACTATAAACATTTCGATCTTGCCTTATTTTTTCAAGGCGTACAAGGCAACGACATTTTTAATGCTGCCCGCATTATTCGTGAAGGTATGCCTCGGCTTTTTAACGCTGATCAATCTGTCCTGAACGCTTGGACTCCGCAAAACACCAACACGTCCATTCCACGTGCCGTGAACGGAGATCCCAACCAAAACGTACGACCTTCAACCCGCTGGATCGAAGATGGATCTTATTTGCGATTAAAGAATATAATGCTTGGTTACACGGCACCGGACCGATGGATAAAAGGCATTGGTTGGACTAATATCAGTCGACTCCGCTTTTATGCCTCCGCTCAGAACTTATTCACCGTAACAGATTACACGGGCTTAGATCCGGAAATTGGTTCTAAAAATGGCACGTTAACCAATGGTGTCGACTATGGGCAATATCCAAGTCCACGCTCTTTTCAATTAGGCATTCAGGCATCATTTTAATTATAATCCGATGAAAACGAAAAAACTAATCATGCAATCCCTGGTAATCTCAATAGGTTTCATGGGTTTATATTCTTGTAAAAAAGATGCATTAAACACCAATAATGAAAATGTAGTATCGACCGATCAATATTTTAAAACAGCGGTTGAGCTGCAAGCGGGCACCAATGCTATCTACGCCACGATAAGAGGCATCAATTTGGTAGCTCGTGAATGGTACTTTCTTCACGATCTACGCAGTGACGATGTTGCTGCCGGCGGCAGTCAACTAGAGGTACCGAGAGCGCAAATATTAAATGGGAATGTAGACCCCACCAATAGCGTGATGAATGCTGTTTGGAACGGACTTTATACAGTTATTCATCGAGCTAATACTGTTATTGAAAATGGTCCTAATGTAAGTGATGATCTGGCGTTACGCGACCGCTGTTTAGCAGAAGCTAAATTTTTACGCGCTTGGGCCTATTTTGAATTGGTATCTAAGTGGGGAGGTGTTCCGATGTACACAGAAACCGTTAAATCACCGTCGGACTATCAACCACGGGCTGAGGTTGGTACCGTATATCAATTTATAGGGCAAGATCTGCAAGAGGCTGCGAATATACTTCCAGGGAAATCCGGCACCGAAAATGGCAGAGCAACGCAGGCAGCAGCCAATGCCTTACTCGGGCGGGTACTGATGCAACAGGGCGATTATACCGGCGCCAAAGAAGCCTTTCTCAAAATTCCAACCGCCGGTGCAGACGGTTATCGTTTAACCGACCGTTATCTGGATAATTTTGAAGAGGAAACAGAATTCAACAGCGAGTCAATTTTCGAAATTGTTTATGTCGATAAAGGCGATAATGATTTTAACTGGGGTACCGATGATTCACCCAACGCAGCCCAATCGACCATACGCAATCAAGAGTATAATCCAGTTGCGTGGCGCAATCTCATTCCTTCCAACAAACTACTGAACGAATTTGAAAATACGGAAACAGGTGCCCAAAAAACAGATCCACGATTCTCCTATAGCTTTTACCAAACCGGCGACCGCTACAACAATGGCGCAGATGTACTCACCGATGCGGATCAAAACAACAATTCATCCCTAGTTAATGGCATCCGGAAAAAAGTTAGTTTCCGGAAGTTTATGATTATCTATAAAGAAAGTAAAAGCAAGGCTAGTTACCATCCCGGCGGTAATAATCAGCGAATTATCCGCTATGCTGAAGTGTTAATCAATTTAGCGGAATGCGAAGCAGAACTAGGTAACTTAACCGCGGCGGTGAGCTATTTAAATCAGGTGCGCACCAGAGCAAGTGTTGCCATGCCTCCCTACCCTACCGCTCAATTTCCGGTAGCTACCAAGGAGGATGTAACCAAAGCCATTATACACGAAAAGTCTGTTGAATTATCAAACGAATCGTTGCGCAATATCGATATTTTACGCTGGCGGCCAAAAGGTTATTTTACTGTAGAGCCCATTACTTATTTCCGACGAGGCCGTGATGAATTGCTACCCATCCCCCAAGCAGAGCTCGACAACAACCCACAAGTTAGTGGAAATCAAAACCCAGGTTATTAAAAGACGATACTAAAAAAAAGAGTTATAATAAATATGAGAAAAAAAATATCCATATGGCTATTAGCCATTCCATTTATTTATGCATGTTCAGGTAATCAGCAACAGTCAAAAAAAAGCGAAAAGGGGGAAGAGCAAAGGCAACGCTTCTTGTCTCCTCCTTTGATCCGTTCTATTTATACAGCCGATCCATCAGCCCATGTTTTCGATGGTAAAATATACATTTACCCATCCCATGATATTGACGCAGGTACCCCTGAAAATGATAATGGTGAACACTTTGCTATGCGTGATTATCATGTTTTATCAATGAATGACATTAATGGACAAGTAACTGATCACGGGGTTGCTTTGGATGTTAAAGATATCCCTTGGGCAAAGCAGCAACTATGGGCTCCGGATGCGGCTTATAAAAATGGCACCTATTACCTATACTTTCCCGCAAAAGACAAGAATGATATTTTTCGAATCGGCGCAGCCACTTCCACAAATCCAATGGGTCCTTTTAAAGCGTTGAAAGAACCAATCGAGGGAAGCTACAGTATGGATCCTGCCGTCTTTATAGACGATGATGAAAATGCTTATATGTACTTTGGCGGTATTTGGGGAGGGCAATTACAACGGTGGGAAACCGATAGTTATGAAGCAAATGGTTCGCTCACTGACTTAAAGCAGGATGATGCACCCGCTATTAGCTGTCGTGTGGCCAAACTGAAAGCAAATATGATCGAATTTGATGGACCCGTGGAGAAGGTACTCCTCGTAGATAGTGCAGGGAAGCCTATTCTAGGAGGAGATCACAATCGCCGTTTTTTTGAAGGAGCTTGGATGCATAAATATAAGGGGCGCTATTACTTTACCTACTCAACAGGCGACACCCATTTCTTGGCCTATGCCATTGGCAATTCGCCGATAGGGCCATTTACCTATGCTGGCCATTTCATGAAGCCCGTTCAGGGCTGGACCACCCATCATTCGATTATTGAAACCGAAGGCAAATGGTATATTTTCTACCATGACACCGAACTATCTGGAAAGACACATTTAAGGAATGTAAAGGTTACAGAGCTTACCCACAATCCAGACGGAACATTAAAAATGATTGATCCGTTCAAGATCGATTCGCTATCAAATTGATAATTTAGGTAAGCTAATAACAATAAAGAAGAGATGAATAGACAAACCCATGTATTCCATTGCTACCTATCAGTTTTAAGCTTGCTTGCCTGCCTGATTTTCATATCTTTAACCTCAGTAGCGGCGATTAAACTACCCAAGCTAATCAGCAATAACATGATTCTTCAACGTGATCATCCCATACAGATTTGGGGTTGGGCCAAACCAGGGGAAAACATAAAAATTAAGTTTAATGGGCATCAGCGTAGCATTAAAGCCAACAAAGCAGGCAATTGGCACCTTCTTTTACCCGCTATGCCAACCGGGGGGCCTTATGATATGCTGATCGAAGGGGAGAACATAATACACTTAAAAAACATCCTGCTGGGCGACGTTTGGTTCTGCTCGGGGCAATCTAATATGGAACTCCCCATTTCAAGAGTAGCCCCTAAATATCAACAAGAGATTGACACGGCACATGCGCCCGCCATCCGACAGTTTAAAGTACCTTTAAGCTATAATTTTAAGGAAGTGGCAGTAGACGTGACCTCGGGCGAATGGAAATCGGTTATGCCTCAAGAGGTGCTCGACTTTTCGGCAGTAGGTTATTTCTTTGCTAAACAGTTACAAGAAAAATTGAAGGTGCCAGTTGGCATTATTCATTGTGCAGTGGGCGGCTCTCCTATTGAAGCTTGGTTATCGGAAGAAACCTTACAAAAATATCCCGATTTACTGGCGAAGACACAAGAGTATAAAGATAGTTTATTAGTCGATAGTATTAAAAAAACCGATAAACGAAAAACTGAAATTTGGCATGCAACTTTGGATGCAAAAGATGAAGGACTAACAGAAGTTCCAAAATGGTATGAAAGTTCTTATACATTTCAAAAAGCTAAGGCCATACAAATACCGGGCAGTTGGGATGCGCGCGGAAGCGTTTGGCTCAAAAAGGAGTTTACACTGCCTGCTTCTGTTCCAACGCAAGAGGCCATGCTCCACTTGGGAAGAATTGTAGATAGCGACCAGGCTTATATCAATGGTGTTTTAGTTGGATCTACAGGGTATCAATATCCACCGAGACGCTATAAGATTCCGCCTGGGCTTTTAAGGCCGGGAAAAAACACCTTGGTGGTCCGAGTAATAAGTCAAGGCAAACATGGTGAATTTATACCAGATAAAGAATATCAGTTAACGACAGCTTCAGATACCATCAGTCTAAAAGGGGATTGGAGCTTTCAAGTCGGTGCCCGCACACAAGCCTTCCCAACAGATCTTGTTACCTTTCAATACCAACCAACCGGGCTATCTAATGCAATGGCAGCTCCTATTTTTCCATACAGCATCAAGGGTATCTTATGGTATCAGGGTGAGTCAAATATCGCTACTTATCAACGCTACTCCTCCCTACTCACCGATTTAGTCAAAGAATGGCGGAAAAAATGGGATGATCACGATTTACCTTTTCTATACGTACAATTGCCCAACTATAACCCCAAACAGCAACAACCTACCGAAAGCGGTTGGGCAAATTTGCGTGAAGCACAACGACACAGCCTTAACATCGCTCATACCCACATGGCCATAGCCATTGATTTAGGCGAATGGAATGACATACACCCTTTAGACAAGAAAAATGTAGCAAAACGGCTAGCCTTATTGGCCTTGAAAGATGTATATCACCAGAAAGGAATTATAGCTTCAGGGCCTGTACTTAAATCATGGGAAGTCAAGGGCAATCGGGTCGAACTTCGATTTGATGACCAAGGAGCCGCCTTAGATTTGCGATGTGAAAACAATTTATCAGGCTTTACATTAGCCGGTACAGATGGTAAATTTGTTTGGGCGAACACTGAAATACAAGGAAACATGCTTATTCTTAGGGCTCCAAGTATTGAGCGACCGACAAAAGTACGATATGCCTGGGCGGACAATCCCATAGCGGGACTTTACAATACAGCTGGTCTACCAGCATCCCCTTTCGAGATTGATTTAAGTAAAAAATCCGAAAGTCCTTAACGTTATCAAAAGGAAAGAAGTTGATTAGTAAACGCTTCTTTCCTTTTGATTGCTAGTCAGAACTTTAATTTAAGGTTTGCAATGCAATACCGCCACGCTTCCCTCCACCCCTTCTCCTTGCACCTTAATTTTAATGTCTCCTTTTTGAAGACGCTTGGCACGTACAATTGCTAAACAACGCCCATTGAATGCCGGACGTTTGTGAGAAGCAAATGAGATCAAACTCGCTGCATCGCCATTATCCGTCCCTACGATCTCTGCAGGTCCTTCAATGGAAAACTCCAGCAGACAATCCGACCGGGGTACCATTTGATTATTTTCATCCACGATATTAACGGTTACAAACACCAGGTCCTTACCATCGGCTTTCAGCTCGCTTTTATCTGCCGACACCACCAGACGCTTTGCTTTTCCTGCAGTCCTTATGATATCCGCCGCCCAAAGCTTTCCTTCTTTATAGGCAACTACACGCAACTCACCTGGGGTATAAATTACTTCGTCCCATCGCAGTCGGTACATGCCCTTTTCTTTCTTTTTTCGTCCCAATGATTTCCCATTCAGAAACAACTCAGCCTCATCTCCTGACGTAAAAACATGTACGGGCACTGTTTGTCCAACCCGCTCAGGCCAAGTCCAATGCGGCAATATATGAGCCATCGGTAAATCCGGACGCCACTGCGATTGATAGAGATAATAACGGTCCTTTTTGAAGCCCGCCAGGTCAATAAGTCCAAAGTAAGAACTTCTAGAAAGATAGTAAGGTGTTGGTTCCCCCAGGTAATCCCAGCCGCTCCATACAAAGCTGCCAGCCACATAAGGATGTGCATCCATCGTTACAAAAACCTTGTCGGGCCCCGAACCAAAAGGCACGGAGTACAATTCATAGGCGCTTACTTGCTGACGAAGCGAATCGCCGCCCTGTCCTTCCTTTACAGGTGCGCTATTCCCTGGATAAACCGGTAAAAAATATTCACCACGACTGCTTACTGCAGCTGCATTTTCACTGCTCAATATCATCTTATTGGGAAATTGCTTTCGGAACGCGGGAAATAGCGGTGGTGTTGTTATACCTTGTAAACCACTATAAGCCGGGCCGTTTCGAATGCCTTCCCCTTGGTAGTTCAAACTAATAACATCAACCACGGCAGGCAAGGGCATAGGAGGTTTTGCATAATTCATGGAAACGGTGCTTGGCCTCGTTCGATCTTCCGCCTTTACAATTTCTTGCAATCGGGCCGCCAAACTAGCTCCCGCAGTATCGGTATACTGTTCGCCAACCTCATTGCCATAACTCCAAAGGATGACCGAAGGGTGATTACGATCACGCCGTATAAAGGCTCTGATATCCTGTTCATGCCAGTCAGGGAAAATCAAGTGGAAGTCCAAGGGTGTTTTCTTCAAATTCCAATTATCAAAAATCTCATTCACTACCAGAAATCCCATACTATCGGTCAGTTCCAGCAATTCAGGAGCTGGTGGATTATGGGCCATGCGGATGGCATTGCATCCCATATCGCGTAATATCTCCAATTGTCTTTCGGCCGCTCGTCGATTGAAGGCGGCTCCCAAAGCTCCTAAATCATGATGTTGATTCACACCCTTCATGAAAGTACGTTGGCCATTTACTAACAAACCGCTATCGGGATGAAAAACCAAAGATCGAATGCCAAACCTTGTTTCATAACGATCCACTAATTTGCCATTTGTATAAACTGACGTCAAAGCGACGTAACGATTTGGACACTGTTCTGGTAAAGGGCCCCACAACTTGGGTTGCTTTATCAAGGTCTTTCCGTGTATTTTGGTACTCTTCTTGGCTTCAATATGCGCATTCATGGCAGAAAAACTTGCAGCAGGCCTCGCTTGCCTTTGGCCTTGCTCATCTAACAAATAACAGTCTGTTATAACCTTTACTTCTTTATCCGCATCGCCATCATTATCTATTTGGATGACAAGATGTATTTCCGCCTCTGCTTTCGAAAGTGTTCTCGTTTCCAGCTGTGTTCCCCATTGACCAATGTGTATGGGTGCTGTTTTAATGAGCCAGACATCGCGATATAAACCAGCTCCAGGGTACCATCGTGATGAGCTGGGTGGATTGTCGAGCCTTATGGCTAATTGATTTTCTTTATCCGGAATGATGTAAGGTGTTAAATCTAATTGCCAAGAGGCGTATCCATACGGCCAGCCGCCTACCAATTTACCATTCAACCACACCATCGCATAAGACATTGCCCCTTCAATTTCCAGGAAAATTGAACGCCCAGCATCCGATACCGGTATGTCCAATTTTTTACGATACCATGCAACACCTTGTATTGGTAGACGTCCCATACCTCCACCGATCGGTACATCCCAACCTTTATAAAAAGGCCCTTTGATGGCCCAATCATGTGGTAGATTGACAGTTTCCCAATTATTATCGTCAAAATCAGCCTGTACAAAAGGAAAATCAGCCCCTGGGTCACCTGTGGGCCGTCTATAGGGTCTCTTTTTATCGCTAATAAATTTATTTCCTGAAGGCAATATCCAGGACTTTAACACACCTTGCTTTTCTTCAACTTTTATCCCTTCGGTTGGTCTGGCATCTGCGGCTTTACCGTCCACTTTCTCAGCAACTTCCGGCCGAACGTCGTAAAGGAGACTATCCGGTTTCATGGTATCCGGATATTTGTAAAAACGCCATCCTTCATTTAGGTTGAGGTGTACTCTTCCTTTCATCTCTTGCGGAGCAGTTTCTTGTGCTTCGATGAAGAACGGATATAAACACAATAACAAAAGGTAAGGTATTTTCATAATGGCATACGTCAATTGATCTATTGCGAAAATAGTCTGATTGTATGAAGGTAAGCTCAGCTTTTGTTTAAAATTATGCAACAAATGTCAATTTATGAATTAGTTTTTGAAATCAACCACCTTGTAATAAGCTTTTTTCCGTTCCAGTTCGCGGTCAAATAGTAATGGGTAATTTTTACGACCATATACGGGATAACGGTCCAGCCAAGAATAACGATCAGATAAGTTCCAAAAGGTTACATTGGTAATATATTGCCTATATTTTCTAAAAATGGAGAAAATTCTTCCATATTGGTCTATTTGTCTTTGTTCAAGCACAGTTGTCAATGTATCTATTTCGTCAGCACGCTTCGTTCTTCTTTCTTTCTCCCAAGGATATACAGATATGTCCAGTTCGGTAAAATGTAATTGCAGACCAAGCGAAGCGTAACGTTCAATTGCTTGTTCTAGATCAGCAGTAGAAGGTTCGAAAATTGACCAATGTCCCTGTAAACCTACTCCATGAATAGGGATACCAGCATCCACCAGCTTCTTGAGCAAACGATATATACGTTCACGCTTTTCCGGTCGTTCACTGTTATAATCGTTATAAAACAAGAGCGCGTCAGGATCAGCCTCATGTGCATATACAAAAGCCTTCGCAAATATTTCTTCATCGGCTATATCCAACCATTTAGAGAGGCGTAGAAACCGCTGTGGGCTGTCATCAATAGCCTCATTCAATACATCCCAAGCATAAACTTTCCCTTTATAACGCCCAACCACCGTAGTGATATGATCTTTCAGCCTTTTTAATAAGGTATCCTTTGTAACAGCTTTTCCCTGATTATCCAAAAAAAACCAATCAGGTACCTGCTCATGCCAAAGCAAGGTATGGCCTCGAACGCGCAATCTATTTTTTTGTGCAAAAGCAACTATGCTGTCAGCCAAAGCCCAGTTGTACACGTTCCTTTGTGGATGTATAACTTCCATTTTCATCGCATTCTCCGGCGTAATACTATTAAATTCGTGAAGCAATAAATGTGCTTCCTTTCCATTAAGTGTGCGCGCATTAACGGCCACACCTATAGGAAAAAAATCCTTATAATAGTCTTTCAACCCCTGTGTTTTGTCTTGTGCGCATAGCGATTGAAAGCATAACAACACTAAGAACAGATATAAACAGTTAGTACGCCTATGGAATGGCTTGATTGTGTTCACTTTTAATTTCTGATATGACATGTGTTTCTATAATTCAGGTTTATGGATATAATAAGTACTTGATCAAAAGTACTTGTTAACCGAATGAGCAAACAGATGCTAATCAAGAAAAAAAAGATAAAAATGTTTAAATCGTCCTAATATTTTTAGGTTAACGATAAGCACATTATACTAAAGCACAGATAGGTTAAGTCAACACCCCTTTGTTCTTTGCCACTGAGTGAATAAATTCTGAGGGTGTTAACTGATATTTAGCTTTAAATACTTTCGTGAAATAATTAGGATTGGCAAAACCTGTTTCATAAGCAACCTCGGCGACATTCATACCACTCTTCTCAAGCAAGTAGACAGCTCGTTCCAACTTCGCTACACGAATAAATTCTACCGGTGTCATACCGGTAAATTCTAACAACCGATTATAAAGAGAAGCCCTGCTTATAAAAAGATGCGCACTTAAGTTTTCTACCGATAGTTGGTTATCCCTCATGTTTTCATGGATATAAGCGACAACTTTCTGCAAAAATTTTTCTCTTCCAGAGACTATTTCTTCTTCAGGAACGGTAATGCTTATCTGCTTTGAATAAGTATCTTTAAATGCTTGGTTGAGCGATAGCAAATTAGCTATCTTGGTCTGCAGAACAGCAAAGTCAAAGGGCTTTGTCATGTAATCTGTAGCGCCTGATTCGAGGCCAAGCAACAGGCTGTTTTCTTCACTTGACGCTGTCAATAAAATAACAGGAATGTGCTTAGTTCGCTTGTCAGACTTCAGCTTCTGTACAAGCATCAAGCCGTTCATGATAGGCATTTGAATATCGCACACAATAATGTCCGGATGATGGAAAAGAGCCCTTTGCCACCCTTCTTTTCCGTCGCTAGCCTCCAATACCTGATAGAAAGATTTCAAGTTGTCCTTGATATAGAAGCGAAAATCATCATCGTCTTCTACAATGAGAACCGAAGCAGTAGAATTTAGGGCCTCTTTCTTTATTGGTGCATCCTTTTGGAGAGAAGGGACATTTATTCTCCGACCTATGGGGTCCGCTGCTTTTTCGAGCGCTTGCACAACACGTTTGAGTCTTACATCAAAAGAAAAAACACTACCCTTACCAAGCGCGCTGGCAACTCGCAACTCACCGCCGTGCATATTTACGAAGGTACGGGCGATAGATAAGCCGATACCTGTACCTTGATTCAGCACATCTACACCCGCATCATGCTGAAAGAAACTATCAAATACCCGCTGTTGGGCTTCTTTTGGAATACCGATACCAGAATCCTTCACGGCAATATGTAACGATATAAATTCATCCCCCACATTCGCCTCTATTTCTTCCAAACTTAAGGATACCGCCCCTCCTTCTGGTGTAAACTTGAAGGCATTGGAGAGCAAGTTAAATAATATCCGTTCAATTTTATCATGGTCGAACTGTACTACAGTCGAAGATAAAGAAGTATAAAATGCATACTCGATCTTCTTTCTGCTTGCCAAATCGTTAAACGAATCACTAACTTCTTCTATAAAGGAAACGAAATCACTCGATGAGCACTGCAGCTTTAGCTCTTTTTCTTCCATTTTTCTAAAATCGAGCAATTGATTCACCAAGTTTAACAATCGACGAGAATTCCGTTTAATCAAATTTAGCTGGCTTGATTGCCCAGGCTCCCGTATCTGTCCTATAAGATGATCTACAGGCCCCATAATCAGTGATATTGGTGTACGGAATTCGTGACTCAGATTGGTAAGGAATTTGATTTTCATCCGATCCAATTGATGTAAATGCTCGGCCTCCTTACGCTCCTGCTCTAAAAGTTGCTTAGCTTGTAATCGCTCCTGCTCTAGCGCAAATTTTGCTTCCAGCTTTTTAATACCCTGATGGCGCAGATATAATAAAACACCTCCTATTACCACTATGTACGCGATATAGGCATAGATAGTACGCCAAAAAGGTGGTGCGACCACAATCCGTATAGATCTACCTTCTTTATTCCAAACGCCATCGTTATTACTTGCCTGTACATGGAACGTATAGGCGCCCGGATCCAAATTTGTATAGTAAGCACTATGTTCTCTACCTGCAGCAATCCAATTTTTGTCAAATCCTTCCAATTTGTATCGATATCGATTTTCTTCCGCTACTGTAAAATTCAAAGCTTCAAAAGAGACTGAAAAGTTTTGTTTATATCTTAATCGAATCTCATCAGCCATCAATAAGGAAATACTGATAGGCCCTTCTTTTGAGGGTAAAATTCGCTGGTTATCGATTTTTAAGTCCGTTAAAATAACCGGCGGTACATTTTTATTTATCTTTAATTGGGTAGGGTTAAAATGGTTGAATCCCTTTTGTCCACCAAAAAAAATCTCTCCATCCCCGAGACACAAACCAGATCCTAGCACGAAAGCCCCTACCTGCAAACCGGCATGATGGGAATAATTTTTAAAACTGTTTTCGTTAACGTCATACGAACTTAATCCCTTATTAGTACTAAACCATAACTTACCGGAATTATCCTCAAGAATTTTCTGAACCACACCATTGATCAAACCATCATTTTCCGATAAGGTGATAAATTTCCTGCTCCCTCTCTTTAGATATCCCACGCCATTGCCTGCTGTGCCGACCCAAATATTTCCTTCTCGATCCTCCTTAATGGTTAACACGTAGTTACTTGGTAAAGCACTATTGGCTTTATTGTAAAATGAAAATTTTTTACTTTCCGGATGAAAGATGGAGATACCGGACCCAAAGGTACCGATCAAAATGCGACCGTCTCGATCCTCTTCAATGGAACGAATGTAGTTACTGGCAGGCTGATCAGGATCGTCTTCGCGTATGGCGGTGTGGACGAATTTCTCAATATGCCCACTGTCGGCGTGCAAAAGATTAACCCCTCCGCCATTTGTCCCAATCCAAAGATTACCCTTTCTATCTTCCTTTAAACAAAAAATATCTGCGTGGTTTAAATTATCCTCATCTTTGCCCTTGACATATTGCTTACTGCGTTTAGTGACTGGGTCATACGAAAACAGGCCGTCCATATAGGTACCTAACCACAAACGATTCTTATGTCCCATTTCCATTGCTAAGATGCTCAAATCGTGTGCACAATCACGTTTTAACCTTGGTATCTCAATATGTTGCAGCAAATTCGAGGAACGGTCGTATAGATGCAGGCCACCACCATCGGTACCGACAAATACGTCTTGACCATATGCTGCAAAAGCCGTTACGATAGACGAACGTAATCCATAGGGATCGAAGATATTGCATTCCTTTAAATTAAATTGACTAAGGTTCTTATCGTATTTATTGAGCCCCCCCTGATAAGTACCTATCCAATAAATTCCTGCTTTATCGATAAAAATAGAACGGATTGACCGGCTGCTTAAGCTCTGCATACTCCTTTTATCCGGTCTAAAACTTTGGACGCTAAAAGACAATACATCCAATACATCTAGACCTTCGTCGGTGCCTACCCAAAGGCCATTTACGCCGTCGGGAGCCAAGGCATAAACTTTGTCGCTACTGATTTTTAATGGTGCTGTGGTAGAATGATAGTTTCTGAATTTCCATTTCCCCTTCTCCAGCCGACTGAGGCCACCCATTGTTCCCACCCAAAGATTTCCCATGCCATCCTCAACAATGGAGGTTACATAATCATCTGCCAGACTCTGCTTATCAAAATCGCTATGTTTAAATGTGCTCAATAATTCGAGCTTATGATTATAAACATATAGACCACTATCCGTACCGATCCACATTTGCTGCTTTTTATCTTTAAAAACTACTAATGCATTCTTTCCAGAAAAAGTATGCATCAATTTTGCATAGCCTTCATTATCGACTAATTTTTTCGTTTGCGGGTCAAAAATATATAAGGCTCCATAGGAAGCAACCCAAATATTCCCTCGACTATCATCCCCAATACTCGTAATAGCGGTGCTAAATTTTTTTCGAAGAGATTCGCCCCTATAATTCATGATAGCATCTTTACCGCGGTCATAAAAACTTAAAGCGCCACCGTTCGTTCCAATCCAAAGACATCCGTCTGCACCTTCATATAAAGTAGTAATGTGATTTGCGCGGAGGCTTCCCTCTTGCTGCGGGTTATGTCGATATACCTTAAAATTTGTTCCGTCAAAACGATTGAGACCATCTTCAGTAGCCAACCATAAAAAACCAAAGCTATCCTTCCAAATACCATATATAGTATTAGAAGAAAGGCCATCTTTTGCGGAATAGCTTTTAAACCCGGTAGGTAGTTCATATCCATCGGCAGCACCCAAAAAACAATATAGACAAAGAATGACTAATATGGCATAACGAAAAGTATGGCTTCGCATCATAATAAGCTCCTTTCAGAAAAAGAATCAATTAGTTAGTTGATGCTAAAATAGGAAATTAGAATTGGATTTCCGCATAAAAACATGCGATAAACGTTTTAGCGACACTAAAAATAAGTATTTAATTATTAACATGTTACAAAAATAGCCAACGTTGGCAATTATAGTGCTCATTTACAAGAAATAAGCACTATATTTATTGATATGACCATCGGCATTTTCCCCTAAAACTACATCCCACTTGGAAGCACCCAAGTGGGGTAAGGTGCTTGGCTTGTCTATTCCGTTGCAACCCGTGGTCAGATGTCCATCCGTGAATCGGAGTCACCCTCTTGCGCAATGGCCATGCCCTTCGTTCGTCGATTCACTGATTTTCGGATGCTTCGCTTGGTAACTGGGCAGGCCATCTTTGACTGCCGGTTGCTGCCTCCATAGACTAGGCCATTGACATCCTTTGGAACGGTTTTGCAAAGGGGCTATAGCGCAAGACACAACGGCCTTCCAGAATGAGCGTAAAGAAAATTCGGTTAGCAGGGCAGGCCAAAGTGTTATGCGAAAAAGCGAAGGGAAGGAATTGTGAATGGGGCGGCTCCGCAGAACAGAGGGATGGAAACCGAATTTTTAGTGAGAACTGGATCGCCTTGATTTATTCACTCTTGTTTATTTTTAAAGGTGTTCATGAGCTCATCACTGCGTTCTTCGGTTTGCTCAACTTTTATCAAGAAAAGTTGATTAAGAAAAAGGTTCGATAATCATTTTTATTAAAACGTAACAACTTTCTGCGAAACACGATTCATTTAAATAATTTTTGGCTAAACCAGTACAGGTCGTTCTTCCATACTTTAAAATCATGTCCACCAGGTTCAACGTAATAAATATGGGGCACTTGATCTTTTTCTAAGTGTTCGTGCAATCGGCGACTAAAGGTGATTAAGCGATCTTCATCTCCACAGGAAATCCATAAAAGCTTGAGCTTGCTTTTAGCGTAAGCGGCGTCAGGAACAAGTTCTTCGGGCATTTTAGTATTAGGGGCCGACGAGAAACCACCTATCCAGGCAAAGCTTTCGAGATTGCCAAGGCCGAAATTTAATGACTGTCCCCCTCCCATTGAAAGCCCCGCCAATGCACGATGTTCCTGATCAGTATACGCCGGATAATTTTGCTCGATAAAAGGTATCAAATCCTGGAGCAGGTCTTGTTCAAATCGAGCAAAGGCTTGTACTTTTACACTGTCGAAAACATTGCCAACAGCACGATCATCCTCCATTGCACGGCCATTCGGGAGTACAACCAGCATTGGTTCTATTTTCCCTTCTGCATATAGATTATCCAAGATGATATGCGGTTGCCCATTAATAAACCATTCCTTTTCATCTCCACCAATGCCGTGCAAAAGGTATAAAACCGGATACTTTTTCTTGACGGAAAAGCCAGGGGGTGTATAGATGAGTGCCTTACGATCTTTCCCTACCACAGTAGATGGATAAGATATCGTATCAATTTTACCATGTGGAATATTGGTCTGTAGTTTATCGAAGCCCACTGGTGCAGCTCCAAGCTTATCCTGTGCTAAACAACTGCATGTCAATGCAATTAGTCCAATTAAAAGAGTGCAACTTGTTGTTTTCATCCAATTATTTTCTTTTATTTATTTTTTTACTCGCTTTTATAAGCATCATGCTGCCTTCGGTGTTTAATCACTTTTAGGGCTTATATCATTCGCCTTGGTAGCATATAGTCCAATAAGTGCACCTGTAAAGCCACCGGCTACATCTGTTGACAGGATATCTCCCGAAACAGTCCCACCCAAGTTTTTAAAATTCTTCCCGTCAAAAGCATAGTTGAATTGGTAACGATCCCCTTCGGCCGAAACCTGCAATTCAATGGCTTTGCCTTCCTCAATTGGTTCACTCGCGATAAGTTCAGATTGACCATTCTGCGTGCGTTGTAAAACAAGGTAATGCTGTTGCTCTTTTTTGGTAATACCGAAGACATAATGAAACGTCTCCTTTTGTAAGCAAACAATCCCTGCAAGTTCTTTTTCGGATGTCGGTTGATAGGACATACGGACTGTTGCAGAAAATTTTTTATGTTGTTGTCTATAAAACAGGGTCGAGGTGGGCTTCACTTCGTTCATGTTAACTTCGAAAGGTTTTATTCGTAGTCCTTCTCGACCGATTTGGATGAAGTTTTCTCGAGGGCCTCTTACACCGATCCATCGCAAATCCAAGGTCTTTCCCTTAAAATCATCATTAAACACAAAGTTTCCATTGGGCAGAAAGCCATTTTTTCCGGTCTTGTTTATCACACCTGATGGCATTTTCAATTTCACGGGCATTGGCTCGAGCCCCCCCTCAAACACGGGGAACTCACCGGACCAATCAACCGGCAATATAAAAGTCTCACGGCCCGTATTCACTCGGTTTGCCTCATTAGGTCTAACACCTAAAAAAACACCGTAATATTTCCCATCGGGACCTTCCACCAAATCGGCATGGCCTGCCCAATCCACCTTATTTTCTCTATCCTTTGGCAAATGCCGTTGACTCAGAATCGGATTTTCGGACGCTGGTTTGAAAGGTCCCTTAGGGTTTTCGCTAACAAAAACAACTTCACTGTGTTGATCGCCCGTACCACCTTCTGCACACATCAAATAATACCGCCCATTTCTTTTATAGAGATGCGGGCCTTCTATCCAGATAGGCTTCTTACTGATATCTACACCTCCGTCAACAATCACCTTATCCGAACCCGGCACGATCTGATCACGCTCCAAATCGTAATCCCATATTTTAATAACCCGATGACCATTATATTGTTCCTTATCCTTCTCGGGCGCATCGTTATGCACAACATAAGCTTTTCCGTTGTCGTCAAAAAAAAGTGCCGGATCAATACCATCAAAGTTGAGTTTAATAGGATCGCTCCACCCTTTCAGAGGATCTTTCGTTTTTACCACCATGTTTCCTATCCCTCCCGCAAACTGAGTTGTGATCATATAAAAGGTCTCGTTATGAGGATTGTAGCTAATATCCGGTGCATATATTCCCTCGCTCATACCGGCATCTGCCACCTTCAATTGTGAAGGTCGGTCAAGCACATGACCGATTTGTTTCCAGTTTACCAAATCATTGGAATGAAAAATCGGAACCCCCGGAAAGAACGCGAAAGACGAGTTTACCAAGTAATAATCATTGCCGCGGCGGGTAATGCTTGGATCGGGATAACAACCCTGCAATATCGGTGTATAGAACTCATTAGTGTTCAATGGATTTTTTTTATAGACCTCATCCTTTCCCTCATATTTAAAATAGGTAAAAAGCGGTGTGGAATTCAATCGATTCTCTGCATTATTGTTTATCTGCGCTCGCGAAGGCCACGGAAAAAACGCAAAAAATACAAGTAAAAAAACAGGACCGATCGGAAAGCACAATGACTTACTTTTAGTTTTCTTCATCATATAAATTCTATTATTGTTTTTTGTCTTCTGTCTGTATGATCGTATTCTCATCTTCAGGTTGCAAGCTTCAATCGCTTCTTTTGTATTCACTTTGTGGAGGGCCTAAATACGAAGGTTTCAATCCACCCATATCCAATAGAATCTTCTGAAACACAATACCTGGATCCAATGGGCGGATGCGAAGCGTATGAAGTCCGGGCTTTTCGATGAGGTGTGTAGTAGCGGTTTCTATAATCCGCTTCGCCTGCCATTCACCGAGCTCCCCCCGATAATGCCCATTGATATTCACTTCTTGCTCCGCTCCTCCGTCGATTGACACTGCGTAACGCAAGCCTTTATTCTCATTGAAATTTAAGGTTGGTGAGGTTAATACCACCAATTTCGCTTCGCCCGTCGTCCGGACATCTACCTTATATTCAAGATACACCTGCTCATCCGGAGCTTTTGTCACAGGAGAAGTTGTTACACCAGAAAGCGTTTTTCCGAGATCAGGTATTACCGTCCACGAAACGCCACCGCCGCCACTACTAACATCATAATTTTCAGCTTCCATCGATACATAACCCTTGACTTCCATGAAAATTTTGGGCATCGGCTTCATGGTAGGCAAATAGCTTACATGAGGCATGGTACTTTTGCGTGGTTCCTGCCAGATCTTGTAGCCAATCCGTACCTGATCCATCATATGTGACCATTTCCCATTTGCTATATCTTTATTATAATGTACGGTTAATATCGAATCGCGTTCAAAACAGGCTTTTACCTTATCAGCCCAATAGTTAGCCTGTTCGTCATTCTTACTGGCAAAATATTTATTTTTGGCTACCGCATAGTACATTTCATATAAATTGGAACAGGCATTGATCGGAAAAAGCACCAATTCATCAAAGGCATCCCTATATTGTTGGGGCAATATATAGTAAAGCCTCATGGCATCAATCAATAAATTGCGATAGTCCATAACCACCTGTTCAAACTCACCATAATGCTGCAAACTATAGGTATTTTCGTCTAACAACTCGGGTGTAACACGATGATTATATTTCGTATAGGTATTAATCAAACGGGCCGATTCTTTTGCATATTGTTCGCCGAACTGCTGTGCGCACCAAGCTTCGGTATGTTGTAATAAATTGGATGCCTTAAACTGATCGGGGTTCCATGCCATATCCAAAAAGAATGAAATCGGATATTCCATCGGTTTTAAATCACCCACATTTACAATCCATATCTGATCTACACCATATTGATAAGCTAGGTTCATCTGCTCCCAAACCCGCTGCACCTGGCTTACATTAATCCATTTGGAATTCCTGGGACCCCCTACGTAATCGAAATGGTAATAAATTCCATAGCCTCCACTTCTTTTTTTCGCAGTAAGGTCGGGTAGTTTACGTATATTTCCCCAATTATCATCGCAAAGTAACAGGGTTACATCATCAGGTACACGCATTCCCCTATCATAATAATCCTGCACTTCCTTATAGAGTGCCCATAGTTGCGGTGTTTCTTTTGCTGCTTTGCCTGTCTCCTTTCCAATAATTTTTCGTTGATCGTTCACAATTCGCTCCAACAGCTGAATGTTGTTCTCCTCGCTCATAGGCTCGTCTCCATCACCACGCATGCCAATCGTAACGAGGCTTTCTCTTGCTCCCATCCTACGGATACCATCTCGCCAAAAATTCCGAAGGTTTTCCTCATTTTTCTGATAGTCCCACGGTCCTTCACCATAACGGCGCCATTCATCATGGGCCCTAGTCAGCGGTTCATGATGTGATGTACCCATAACCACTCCCATCCTATCGGCCCAAATTGCATTTTCGGGATCATCATCATAGAAAGCGCTTCCCCACATAGCCGGCCAGAGGTAATTACCTTTTAGGCGCAGAATAAGCTCAAAAACATGCTTATAAAATTCATGGTTAAAGCCCCCAAACTTTTCTTTGGCCCAACCAGATAATGCGGGAGCTTCGTCGTTCAGAAAAATGCCTCGATACTTTACTTTCGGCCGGCTGATTGCCCTGATCGAACGGGCATACACAGCGGAATGCTGCTCTATAGGAACATCAGCCCACCAGTACCAAGGTGACACACCCATCTGTTTAGATAGCTCATAAATACCATAAATTGTTCCACGCCGATCACTCCCCACGATAAGTAAGGCTTTTTCAATACCTGGTAACGGGTTGTCTATCGTTTGCGTCAACGATGCTTCCCACTGCCCATGGATTGCAGATACATCGATCTTTTTCTGTTTTACTAATTGATCGATCAATGGATTCTGACCCAAGGTTCCTATTAAGAGCAATGTTTTACTTCCTTTCGGCACTTCATTATGTGCTGCTGTAGACTTAACACCCGTTACCTTTTCAAAATCTTGTCGCAGCTGATCTATTGCCCAAACAACAGCCTCCGCTTCATTTTCTCCCTGCACAATAGGAATTGTGTTGGCACCTTCCACCAGAGGCAGATAACCCGGTTGCTCCGCAAAATCAACGTATACCGGTACATCAGTGGTCGCAGCCATCACAAGTGGGTTCATCTGTAACATCAAACCCATTAGCACCAAAAATCGAAAGATAGATCGAACTGTTGTCAGGTTATTTATCTTCATCATTTATGGTTTTGTAATCAAAAAAATCAACATCCACATATCCTCCCGTATTTTTAGTTGCGTAATTAAATAATCCAAACCGATACCCCATAAAGTGAGGTAAGGTATATGTCATTTTCAATGGTGTTCCAATGGAAATCCATTTTTTCCCATCTAGACTAAAAAAGAAATTGGCAACGTCCTTCTTATTTCTAAAATCGCATTCGGCTTTCAGATATACGCGCTGCTGATTTAATGGAACTTTTGCAAGCTCTTTAGGACTACCGCTTGAAGCATTAATCATGACCAAATACTTTTGATTACCCGCCGATCGGACACCGAGTATGCCATAATTTTTTTGCAAAAGAGACAATCCTGCAAAATCACCATCTTTCATTTCGGCCACTTCTATGGCAATAGTGCCACTACAAGTAGGACCTATTGTACGTTGCGTTAATGTATTTCTTGCTTGTAGGAAGTTGGTATCAATGCGGCCGGTTTTCAACCGCAGGTATCCTTTACGCTCAGTTACCGACCAAAGGCTATCCACCGGATTATGATTCCACTGCCATACCAGCGGCAAGTTCGGCTCCCCTTTTTTGCGGCTGAAATCATCCGAATTAACGATGCCTGGAACCAAGCCTTTACTTGGAGGTAAATTTAGCACCTCGGGCACCTTACCATCAATGCCCAAAACTGGCCAATCATCCTTCCATTGAACCGGTACCAAAAACGGAATACGACCAACCGCACCATAATCTTGGAACAGATAAGCGTACCATTCGCCATTAGGTCGATCAATCAAGCCTCCTTGTGCTACCCCTTTATCCTGCAACATCACCCGTCCTTCATAAGGTCCTTTCAATTGATCAGCACGATGGACAATGACGGTACGCATGCCCCCTGGAGGCCAAGAAATGTTGAACAAGTAATACTTGCCATTTACTTTAAACAGTTGTGAACCTTCTGCCGGTAGTCCACCTTGGGTACCACTAGGTGTGCTGGGCAAAGTTGCATTATCGATCAACACCTGTTGGGTTTCTGGTTTTATACCGGAAAAGTCTGGCAATAACTCCACGATATGCAGTTGCCCGCTACCCCAAATCATATATGCTTTATCGTTCTCAAAAAAAAGCGTATGATCGTGCATGCTTGGCTTCAACTCTTTTATTTCCCAAGGACCTTTTTCTATATCTTTCGTCATATAGATATAGGTTTTGCCGGTAGTCTGCGCAAATGTGCTTACATAATACGTCCCCTTGTGATATCGAAGGCTACTGGCCCAAGAGCCTTTCCCATAGCTATTTTTACCATTACTCAAATTGAGTTCATCCATATCGGCCAAAGCCTGATGCGCGTAACCAATTAGTTTCCAGTTGACCAGATCTTTGGATTTCATTAAAGGTAAGCCCGGATTCATATGCATCGTCGTACTACTCATATAATAGGTATCTCCAACACGGATCATCGACATATCCGGCACATCTGAAAAAATAATAGGATTTTGTGCTTTTCGATTTTGGGCTATACTATTTAAGGGAATCAATATCATCAGTAACGCCCCACTTAAAATTAAGAATCTTTTCATCGTTTGTTTTAATTGACAACCACCATAATATGCCGCCTTCATTATTTTATAACTAATTATATCCCGGATTTTGATACGCAGCTTTTTCCGCCTCCGTCATTTGCATACCATCTAATTGCCCTTGTGGTATAGGACGCAGATAGTGGAAGGGCTGAATACTACGCGTTACTGTCGTCGGCGTATGATCGCCAATACCGCTACCACCTATACGATAGCTAGACGACAGTTCAGTCCATTTTTGCGTCCGTACTAAATCATACCAACGGTAACCTTCTCCGTAATACTCCCGAGAACGCTCAGCCAAGATATAGTTAATATCAATCATTGTAGGCGTAGCAGTTGTCATTTGTTCACTGTAATCCGCTATCTTTTCCATATTCCCTGCATTGTCAAACGTCCATTTTCCCGCCCGTGCCCGCATCACATTAATGAGTTCTCTAGCCGATTTCCCTCCCTGTACCGCAGCCCCTTTTACGGCTGCTTCTGCGGCTATAAAGTAAAGTTCAGAAAATTTGGCAATATTGAAAGGCCTTGTACTTCCCGCATTTGGCTGACCTAGGCCATCGCCATTATCCGTGCGATAGGTTCCCAATTTCCAAAGCCCGGGATGTCTTAACCTGCTAAGTCCTTCCGGCGAAATAACAAAATCTGCCCGACCTGGCAAGGCGCCGGCACCGACATTACTTTTTGTTGCCCAATTCGTATAATCAATTGGTGTTTCCGGTTCTTCGTTCAAAAACGTCAATATCGGATCCCCCGGATTCACCGGTAAGTTATTCGCATTGTATAAGATCGTCTGAGAAACTCCGGCCTTTGGCCAATTTCCACGATAAACGGTCACAAAGGTGCCATCATATCTGGAATCATTTATTTTATCCGCAAAAGTATTTTTTATCACATCGATCGTCGGTGCCATCCGCGTCCAGGGGCGGCCCAACGACTGCACTGCCTCGCGCTGCACGGAGCTCACGGCATTCGACCAAGAAGCATCACTACTACTTCTAAGCAGCGTATAATTCCAGGTAAACATCCAAACAGCGAAATTATCAGGGGCGCCACCGCTTCCGTACTCTAAACTTCCTCCGTTATAAAATGCGCTCTTCTCCGTATGATCCGCGTACAGTAAAACCTCATTGTTGCGATCATTAGATCCAATGTGTATGTCATAATAACTTGGTTGTAATCCAAAGGGACCCGGAGAATCAATAGCTTCCACCGCTATATTGTAAGCCTGTTGAAAATACCACGTCGCGTCATGTCCGTCCGGATCGGTTCTCCCAACCTCTGGATAAGTAGGGATGTTATTTGGGTTTTCAAGCCACCACGCGTAGGTAAGATACGCTTTCGCTAAATAAAGTCGTGCAAGCGTTTTTGTTACTCCACCCGTTACCCGTCCGGCATCCGGCAGATTCTCCACCGCTAAGAGTAAATCGGGAAAGATCGCTTTCGTATACACTTCGGGCACGGTATTACGCACTGAAAAACGAACGGGGTTGGTATTGAATTGCAGTTCCCCGGCACCTAAATCCAGCGGCACCCCCCCATAGGTTTGCACCAGTAAAAAATAATCAAAGGCACGAAAAAAACGGGCTTCGGCCACAATTGATTCAGCCACGCCGACATTAGCCGCATTTTCGATGATTCCACTGGCCGTATTTATATTCGGGAAGCTTACATTCCATACAAAACTAGTGGGGTGGCTCGTAGCACTAATCTGCCCGACACCTGACAAGTCCATATCTCTAAAGTTTCCATCCGCACTCTGTGCGTAAGTCGCTTCGTCTGTACCCGTGATACAAGAATTATAATAATAGGCCTCGCCATATAAATAGCGCAAATGTGCATACATAGATGTTATGCCCCCCAAAACACCTTTTTCAGTGGAAAAATAATCTGGAGTAAAAATACTCCGTGGCTGTTCGTCTAAAATTTTTGAGCAACCAGCCATTAACAATAGCGCCAAGGCAGCCGTAAGATAACGTTTTATATTTATAATCGATTTCATTTTTTATTTCTTTAATGGTTAGCAACCTAGGTAATTAAAAAACGAGATTAAGACCCACTACATAATTACGCGTCGCAGGCGCATTCGTACCAATTGTCAAGATCCGATTCGGATAAGACGATACCGCTGAATTTTCATCACCGAAAGAGTTTGTTTCCGGATCCATGCCAGATTCACGATGGTAAGGAGAAAACATAACAAAAGGATTTTGTACGGTAAAATATGCGCGTAAGCGCATGTTAGGGCTTTTAATTAAACTTCGATTGAAGTCGTACCCCAAAGAAATCGTACGCAGCTTCAAAAAGGAAGCGTCAAAATACCCTAAGGTGCTACCATACTTCGGATTATCACCGCTAAGTGGCCCAGCAGGGTTTGGATACTTTGCATCTGTATTCTCCGGTGTCCAATAATCGACTTTCACGTTATTGTTGCGGGTAGTGAGCGTATTCAGGTAGCCCCCTGATCCATACAAAGTACTCACCAGTAATCCGCCGCTTTTGAAAAAACCCACCACACTTAAATCGAATCCTTTGTAGGCTAAGCGCGTATTAAAACCACCTTCAAAATCAGGATCAACATTCATCACTTGTCGATCATCCGCATTAACGGGTCTAACCGGTGTACCGTCTTCATTGTAACCACCCGTATACTTCACCTTAATCATTCCTACACTACCCCCAGGTTCCAAAATGTTCAAATAGGAATCTCCTTCCTGCCATAAACCTATTTTTTCATAGTCATAAATTGCGTTGATATTATAGCCAACAAACCAGGAGTTGCCCACATCCTGCGTGGCGCCTGATGCAAGCGCAGTCAGCTTATTCCGGTTTGCATAAAGGTTAAATCCGAGGTCCCAGGTTAAACCGTCTCGCCCACCAGCTAAAATATTCCCATTTAAGGTCAACTCGATTCCCTTATTCTGTGTCTGCCCGATATTCGCTGTATAACTCTGTACACCTGAAGTAGGTGGCAAACCGACACCTAACAATAAATCTTTCGTATGGGTTGTATAATATTCAATTGTACCCGATAAACGATTGTTCAACAACGAAAAATCAAGCCCATAATTCCACGTTTCTGAAAATTCCCAACCCAGGTTGCTATTCGGCAGTTGGGTTACATAATAACCAACAGCATAATTTTCCTCACCGAAATTATAAGGCCTTGTGCTTAAACGCCCTAAGGTAGCATAAGGAGCAATGGCTTGATTGGACGTTTGTCCGTAGCCCACACGCAACTTCAACATATTTATCCAGCTCAGACTTTTCATAAACGATTCATTGGCGATATTCCAACCCGCAGACACCGCAGGATAAGTATGCCAACGATGTTCAGGTGCCAACCTAGAAGAAGCGTCTGATCGAAGCGTCGCCGATAGCATATAGCGATTATCATAATCATACATAACTCTTCCCATCCATGACATCAACCCCCATAAGGTATAATTCTGCTGATCTGGATTTATCGTAATCTCTCCCGTGGCTTGTCCTAGATTATAGAACTGGAAAGCCTCAGACGGAATATCCCTGGCCGACATCGCCGAAGAATTAAACTTTTGCCGTTCCGCAGAATAAAGTCCAGTGAAATTCAAATGATGTTTTTCCGCGATCGTCTTATCATAAGTGATCAGGTTTTCGACGGTCCAATGATACGTATGCGCGTTACTGATTCCCGCAGTAGATATCGTTTGTGGATTCACATTGTTGACACCCTCTCCGGTATAATTACCATTATTACTTTGAATAAAATCCAAACCAAGGTTAACACGGTATTTCAAACCTTCTACCCAAGGGATGCTCACCTCACCATACATCGAATTATAGGTAGCAAAACCCCTGGTTTCATTGAGCCACATCCCATCATCATGAAGCCCCTCTACCACTTTTCTCGTCAACACGTAATTGTCGCCTAACGCGGTATTCACGGTTCTTTTCAGCGTGCCATCTTCGTTATAAGGGTTAAGGATCGGTGAAGCAGCCAATGTTCCAAATAGCCCAAGCTGATTACCTGCACTTATATTATAATTGCTATTGGTAGTGAAACCCACACGAAAGTGTTTACCAATCCCTTGATCAATTGAACTCCGTAATGAGTACCTTTTGTATTCTTGCGTAGGAATCAATCCTTGATTTTGATAGAATGCAGCCCCAACATTATAGCTTCCCTTTTCCGTACCACCCGAAATTCCAATGTCATGACTATTTACTGCTCCGGTTTGGTAATTCAGATCCTGCCAGTCTGTGTTCACATGATCAGCTTCATCCACGCCATTTGAAAAAATACCGGCAGCCTTACGTAAAGCTACAAACTCCTCCCCGTTCATCATGGGATATGGCGCAAATAACGTCTGTGCGCCATAATAAGCATTGTAACTAAACTTTGCCTGCTCACCTTGTCGCCCCTTGTTAGTGGTTACCAATATCACGCCATTTGCACCTCGTGAACCATATATAGCCGTTGCGGAGGCATCCTTTAACACATCTATACTTTTGATATCATTTGGATTAATGTCTCCAATTGAACCAGGAAACGGGATACCATCCAAAACGATTAACGGATTATTGTCCGCTGTTAAGGAACGTGTACCACGGATACGGATCTGCATGGTTGCGCCCGGCCGTGTGGATGTTTGTGCTAATTGCACACCTGGTAATCGTCCCTGTAGCGCCTGGGAGATATTAGGCGTAGGTACTTGGTTTAAATCGCTTCCGCTGATCGAAGCTACAGACCCCGTCACAGATTCCTTGCGCTGCGTACCATAACCCACCACTACTACTTCAGAAAGAGCCTCTGCGTTTAGAGAAAGGTCTACGTTAATTAAGGCTTGTCCAGCCACCTTCACTTCTTTAGGTACATAACCTATATAAGAGAAGACCAATACAGCATCTATACTCGGTACATTCAGCGAATAATAGCCATTTTCATTGGTTTTCGTTCCTGCAGTAGTACCTTTCACCTGAATACTTGCACCCGGGAAACCTTTTCCCGATTCATCAACTACCCTTCCTTTTATTGGATGCTGCGCTTGTGCATCCACCGTCGGCAAGATAAAAAGGGCAAATACAAAAACAAAACCGAAAAGCTTCAGCCATTGCCCCATAACATAGGTTTGTAAAATTGGTTGTTCCATAAAATAATTGTTAGCTTATAACATAGGTTAAATTGTGTATAGCTTTAATGGTCCAGAAACTAATAAATCAATTGTCAGCAAAATCGTTTCGCAAACAAAAAAATAAAGACTTATTAGGCTGGTTTATGTTAAATCTGTACGATAAGCAAGACAAAAGTATCTATACGAGGTAAGGAACAACCTATAAAAATGTTGATATTGCTAGCAAAAATGTTTAATTTAAAATGTATAAGTGCCGTTTTTTCAAAAAAACAGGAAAATTTAAGTTGTATTATGCTAACGTTAGCATAAAATTTGCATTTGGTGCCATCAAAAGAAGCATCAGGTAAAAGCAGAGATATGAAGCTCTTTTAGAGAAACATTCTTAAGTCTACTATTTGGCAATAACGCTTCTCACTATGATTATTATCAATAATCCGTATTTCTTCGTCATTGATAATAGAAATAATCAATATCCACATACCCCTCCTCTGTTTTATCATTAAAACAGTAAATCCCCAAACGGTCGCCCCGGTAGTTGCCCCAAACCAATGGATAAGGTTCTCCGAACGGAATGAATTGATCTCCATCAAAACTATAGTAGAATCGGGATATACCATCCAACCCCCATTCCGATTTTAGCCAGATAAATGACGATCGAATTTGAGTTCCTCGAGTAATATAATCGTTTTTTCTATACTCAAGGTAGCGGGTATTCCCTTCTTTAACGATACCGATAGCTGCATGTTGAGAAGAAAAATGACAAAGACCATTTTTCTGCCCTTCTGTCATATTCGAAACATCCATTTTGACAATAATTTTGTTTTCTGGCTTTCTGAAACTCCGCTGGGTAAGAGTATTGCCCGCATACATCAGTTTATTTAACTGCAAAGGACGATATGCCTTTAGGCGCAGCCACCCAGGGCGTTCAAGTAATGAAAACTTTGTTTTTCGTGGTTGGTAATTCCACTGCCATTGCAGAGATAGTTTTTCACTATCAAAGTCGTCGCTTCGCTTAATGCTCAATCTTTCCTTTTCTTTTATCGGAATACGACCGCTCCATGTCATTGTTCCAATCTTCTGTGGAAGAACCTGACCAATGATTGGCCAATCATTTATCCAAGTAACAGGCAAAAGGCTAACAATACGACCACTCCAATCACCTGTACCGTGGTGTGTAAGAAAATACCAATTGGAGTCCCTTCCTAAAACGACACCTCCCTGATTAGGCTCCAGTGCTTCAAGGTTGGGCAATGCCAACTGCTTTTCTTCGTTATATGGCCCGGTCACCTTTCTAGACCGTTTTGCCATCACATAGCGACCAATATCCTCCTTATGTTCGCTGAAGATCAAATAATACCATCCGTTTACCTTTATTAGCTTATTGGCTTCCCGACCATTGCCAATGTTGATCAGGACAGTGGATTTCCGGTCTATGCTTTTCCCATCTGACGACATATTGAAGAGGTAGGTTTTATATCCATCAGAAAAATGGGTACCAACAAAGTAGGCTTTTCCGTCATCATCCCATATTGCCGTACAATCATCCCACCCTTTATCGGAAAGCAAATGCGTCAATGGTTCCCACGGCCCCTCGGGCCGCGAAGCAGATGTCATAAAATACCCCTCATCGGGGGTTCCGAAGAACAAATAGAATCGATCATTATGATGTCTCAATGTTCCTGCCCACACTCCTTTACCGTAGCGATTCATACGGCTCCAGTTCAGTTCTTCGCTTACCTGGGTCAGGTCGGTTATTGCATTTCCGCATATTTGCCAGTTCACAAGGTCTTTGGAATGTAGTATAGTCATCCCCGGAGAAAATTGAAAAGTGGAGGATATAGCATAGTAATCATTGCCAACTCGTATACAGTCGATATCGCTATAATCAGACGGAATAATCGGATTGAAATAAGTTCCATTTCCTTGATCTCCCCACATGCTCCAATCCCCCCATTCTCTCTCTTCTTGAGCAAAGGCAAGGAAGCTAAAAAACATACTATATAGGATGGATAATAGATATTTCATCATGAGTTCTTATTACTATTAATAAATGCTCCACTCCCAGATACCTGCAACTCCTTTCAGTATTTTAATTCTTAAATAACGATACTTTTTATTTATCAAATCGATGTGTGGTGATTGTACCTTGACATCTTCGCTTCCGCCATAGCTCTCCCAGACACTTCCATCCGTTGATGCTTCAAGCAAATAAGCATGACCAGCTGTGGGGCGTACAAAACTCACCTCACTGCGTTGAATCTTTTTGGAAACTCCCAAATCCGCAACGATCCACTTTGCACTGTCACCGTTAGCGGCCATCCATCGTGAACCATTTGCACCATCTGCTGCAAATAACGGAAGAAAGTATTCTGTTCGTTTAAACCGAGTGTCTTTCATTGGTTCAATCGTCAATGGTTCTGAAACACTGGAGGCATATATCGTATCTAGCCATATCTTTTTTTCTTGTTTCACCTTACGTAGCGCACCAACCCCTTCCATGGTAAGATCAACTGGGCAGATGGTTCCATCTTCATTGAATTTCAACCGGTTCACATAAGTTTGACGGTTGGTACTCCGCCTTCCAAACTCTAAAAAAGCGAAGTACCAATCATCTGTTCCTTCCAAATTGAAAACGCACCCATGTCCAGGGCCAAAAATTCTCCGTTCATAATTGGTAGTAGAAATTATATCCTCTTTGGGATGTTCAAACGGACCCAATGGAGAAACCTTGCTCATCACATAAGCGTATTGGTATTTCTCATCTCCTCCAATTGTATATAAATAATAATATATACCCTTTCTTTTAAAGAAAATTGGCCCTTCGGAATATCCCTTCCGAGGTGTGGAAATAATCTGAGCAGTGTCTACACTGATCATATCTCTACCAAGCTTAGCTACGTGCCTCTTTCCCCAAAACACATAAGCCTGATGATCATCATCAACAAAAATTTCAGCATCAATACCACTAGGATCTTTTGTTTGAAGTAGTGTTGCAGACGTAAATGATTTATAGAATTCATCTTTTCCACGGGCTAATTTAAATGGACCTACTGGTTTGTTAGCGACTGCTGCATACATATAGCCATTAATTGTTGGATATATATAATACCTATCATTGGCTGCTACTGCTTTACTAGGCGCCCAATATTTTTCTTTAACCGCAGCAGGAAAGTAGCTGCCGCTAAAACTCCAATGAACAAAATCCTTCGACATCCATACGACGGGAGGACCCGAAGTTTCAAGCCCCTGATCATACCCGTCTGTTGTAGCATAACAGTAAAACAATCCATCTATTTCTTGTATACTTACATCTGCAATCATATCCGGTATCAATGGATTACCAAAAGGATTTTCAACTTGTGCCTTTGTCTGTAATAACAAGAATATTCCTAGTATCAAACAGATAATACTTTTTTTCATCTGTTTATTTTTTGTTTATTCATTATCTCATGTTTCTAAAGGCAGTATTCATAAGTATTTATTTTCAAAGGCATTCATGAGCTCGTTTACTCATTAAATTGGTATTCTAAGGTATTCGTGAGCTCACTTCATCCGGTTCATGCTGCCTTCGGCAGTTTAGTGGTCAGATGGAGCAGCATGTCTTTCTTAAAGTTTATCGTTCAATCACCCAATTTTCAGTGCATAGGCCGCTTGTTCTCTGTCCGTAACATTGGGCAATGTCACTTCAAGACCCACTGCTGTTTGTTTGAATGTCAATCGATCATTCATACCAAGCAGTGATACTTTTTTGACCTCATGCTTCTCTTTCGCCAAACTTTTAATCAATACACTTCCCGTTTCAGGCCATCCCATTACAATAGCGTATATTATTCCGGCCTTCGTTGTGAATCGTATATCTTCAGCAGTTAAGGGTTTGTTTTTCCCCTCATTGAAACCAGGACCAGACAATGGAGCAACGCCGTCCATTGCAGGCCCTTCTCCAAAGATCTTCCAAGGTCTTGTACCAATAATACTTTCCCCGTTTACTTCCATCCAGGAAGCGATCCCCTCCACCGTTTTCAACGCTTCTGAATCAATGGAGCCATCGCCACGGAGCGGTACACTCAGCAAGAGGTTGCCATTCTTACTTACAACATCAGCTAACATATGGATCACCGTTTTAGCGCTTTTGTAGCTTTTATTCTCGTAGATCCGTCGATCATAATGCCAAGCACCTATACATGTACAGGTTTGCCAGGGTTCTTTTTCAATCTGATCGCTTTGCCCCCGCTCTATATCCCATACCATGCATTTCCGTTGCTGCTCGTTAAGGATTTTCCCATTTATAACCGCTTCCAATTTTCCTTTATTTTTTTGCTGATTGACATTGTAGTAATGAGCGGCAATGCGCAGTCCAGCATCATCAATGGGCCAGAGAGGAAGTACGGTATCATCAAAATAAACCAGATCTGGATCATAGTTATCTATTAGCTCAATCGTCCGATCATGAAAGTTTTCACAATAAGCTTTGGAAGGAACATTCACTCCCGAGCTCACATCCCACCCCCATTGACTATGGATTGCACCACTGTCTTTAGCATTTTTGCTTAAAGGATGATTTTGTGCATACAGCTCCTGTGGGTCAAGGCCATCCCACCATTTTCCGGTTCCATCGGCCTTCGTTACCTTTCCGTCGTAGGGGATACCCTGAAGTGATCCTTTTTTATCGGCTCTTTGAGCAGTTTCGTACCAGGTCCATGCATGCGCAGCGTGTACGCTTACACCGAAACGTAAGCCACGTTTCTTGGCGGCTCTTGCCCAACCTGCAACCAGATCCTTTTTCGGCCCTATTTTGGTGGAATTCCATGGCTGATGACTGCTTTCATAAAGATCCATATTATCGTGGTGGTTGGCCAGCGCAACAAAATATTGAGCCCCAGCACGTTTATACAAATCCAATAACATTTCAGGATCCCATTTTTCCGCTTTCCATTCGTTGATTACATCTTTGAAGCCGAATTTAGACGGGTGACCGTACTTCTCAACATGGTAATTGTATTGATCGCTCCCTTCCTCATACATTCCTCGTGCATACCAGTCGCCCCTTTCAGGTTGACATTGAGGGCCCCAGTGGGCCCAAATACCAAATTTTGCATCACGGAACCAGTTGGGAACCTGATATTGTTCCAACGATTTCCAATCCGGTTTAAAATCGACCTTTGCAATCGGTGCATTGGTGTGCAGGGTGCGAAAGCTCGACTTGGCTATTGATTTACTCAACCAAAGCGAAGGAATTGTTAGCCCTAAGGCTTTTATTGCGGTTCTTCTTTTCATTAATTCTATGCTTAGATGGTTTTATTGGTATGAAGGTGAATTTAAAAAATTGTTTTGATGGTTTTATAATAGGGTTTCATAATCTTTCAAAACTAGGCATCTCTTGCTTATCCACTTTGTCCATTATCGACAAATTATATCACTTTATCGATTTTTCTACTGTATGGAACCTTCTATAAATAACTTAATATTTCGTTTTTTTATAAACAATAAAAAAATGCACTTTATCGACTTTTTCTTATTATATTTAAGCTACATAAAGACATTATGAGCGAAAAAAGGATCAAAAGGGAATTTATCCTACTGAATACGGGGCAGGCTATTCACCATGCAGATTGGAATTGGAAAAACATTTATAGCCCCTTTGCGCGCATTCATTATATAGAGAGCGGGTCTGCCGAAATCGTTCGCGAAGATCACTGTTATACATTAAGGAAAGGGCACTTATACTTAACGCCACCTTATACACAACATGGCTACACCTGTACGGGTGATCTATCGCTCTATTACATCCATATTTATGAGGCTTTGGGTAAGCAATTGAGTATTTTCGACATCCTTGATTTTCCTGTTGAGATCAAAACCGACGAGTTACTTGTTTTCCTCATCAAGCGCCTGGCAGCTATCAACCCCCAGCTTAAATTACAGGCCTTTGATCCGAAACATTATGATAATTCGCCAACACTGATGAGGAACATTAGTCAGCATACCCATACGCGTCCTGCTTTGGAGATGGAAACTGAAGGCATCTTGAAACAGATTCTATCACGCTTTCTGGCGCAAGCTTCTGATAAAAATTTAGGACTGGATGAACGCATATTACAAACTATTCACTACATTCACAGTAATATCGACAAAGCGATAAAAATTGAAGCGCTAGCGCAAATATCTTGCCTAACAGAAGATCATTTTATTCGCCTTTTCAAAAAGCAGATGCAATGCACACCTGGTAAATACATCAACCAGAAAAAAATCGAACAGGCGCAACTGATAATGCTTGTTAAGGACATCAGCATTAAAGAACTTGCATATCAGCTGGGTTTTGAAAATATATCTTATTTTAATCGTCTTTTCAAAAAAATAGCAGGTGAAAACCCAGGCAAGATGCAACGCAACATCCTGGCAAGCAGAGAGTCACTGCGATTGAGGTAAAATCGGCTTTTTTTGAAATTTCTCGTCTATGAAGACTATTTCAACTTGGAGATAGATCGACTTTCATGTACCCCTATCCAAAGCTTTACCACCAGAAGCTTTGAACGAAGCTATTTCTCTCGTAGGTCACCCCGTTACTCACTGATAATTTTCACATCCCATGCACCAAGCGTAATCTCCTTACCAGTTGATTGTCCCGAAAGGAGCTCTTTTCCACTGGGATAGGGATTATTCATCGTTTGGCTTTTACCACTGTAATTGAATAGATAATGAAGCGCTTTTCCTGACTGATTTTTCCCGGAACGGATAATAATAGGAAAGTGGTAATTATTTTCGACTGTGATGATGCCTGCATCCTTTGCTGTTTGGAAGACAATTTTTTCCAGCAGTTCTTGCGAAGGATAGGTGCCAACATATACCAGCTTCCCTTTTCCGTAACTATTTTCCGTTATAACCGGCCATTTGCCATAGAAAGGATGATCAGCATAGGCCAAGGGTTTTGCCGTTTCGGGTACTAAAAACTCATACCATTCACTTATCTCTTTTCCGCTTAATCCAAAAGCATTATCTTTTAAAGACAATGGAGGGATGTTCGCATATTCTTGGTAATAAAAGCCAGTGGCTTTTCGTAATGGCCCTGGCGCAAGTGTGGCGCGAACGGCGGAATGCTCGTTGGTGTACCCACTTTTATATAGCATCACCACATAACCGCCATTTTTTACAAATTCATCTATTTTCATCAATAAATTATCGTTAGCTACATACAATGGTGGGATAACCAACATTTTGTATTTGCTAAAATCCGCCAACTCATCACAAGGAACGATATCAGTTTCAATATTTTGATTATACAAGGCACTATGAACGAGCCCTGCTGGGTAATGTGCTTTATTCGTATAAGGCATAAAGCTTAAGGCATGATAAGAATCATGACTAAACAAGATGGCCACTCTATTTTCCTTTTTCAGGTTTACCAAGTCTTCACCAATGTGCTTAAGCTCTTTGGCAGTGGTAGCAAATTCGTTATAAATTCGATTAGGCTGCAGATCTTGCCCCAATATACCGCGCCAATAAGTTTCTTGTCCGTAATGCAGGGTATGCCAGTGCCAATACTCTACCATATTAGCACCTGAAGCCAGGTGTGCAAATACGTTTTGCCTTAGTTGTCCGTCGTAAGGAGGTTCTTGTTTTCTGGCATCCCAGCCCGTAGCCTGCGCATTCGTTTCCGTTATCAGATAGTTCCCTTTCGCCACGGTACGCATATAATCGCCTGAATAAGCAATAAATTGCCCGTTTTGCCCGTCTTGCACATCATGGTAAACATTTATTGCGGGGTATTGCATTTGCCTGAAGCTCTCCAACTGGTCAATGTTTTGGAAAGACGGCATGAAACAATGGGTAACAAATTGATCTTTTCTTTTATACTCGTTTACGATATCAACCTGCCAGTTCAGAAACTCGGCGACGCGATAACGATTGTAGCGCTCCCATTCGTTTTTATAGGACGGGTTGGTTACTCCGTCGCGGGGATAAAATTCTTCCCAAGTGTTGATGTTCATTCCCCAATAGTTCAGTCCCCATTCCCTGTTCAGTAATTTAAGATCTCCGTGGAATTTGTTTTTCATATAATCAACAAAACCCTGAAAATACCCAGGATTATTAATCCCTCTTGCTTCCACTTCATTATCTACTTGGAAGCCTATAATGGCGGGGTGTTCGGCAAAGTGTTCCATCATTTTACGGATCACTCTTTCAGATAATTTCCGGTACACAGGATTGGTGATATCCATATTCTGACGGATACCATAATAGGCTTTTCTTCCCCCGGTATGCGCTGCTAACACCTCAGGGTATTTATGGGCCATCCACGCCGGAATGGAATAGGTGGGCGTGCCTAAGATCACTTTGATACCGGCAGCATGCATTTTATTGAGGATGGTATCCATCCAGGCAAACTCAAAAACACCTTCCTGCGGTTCAAACAACGACCATGTCGATTCACCTACCCGCACTACCGTTAGGTCGGCTTCTTTCATCATCTGTATATCTTCATCTAAACGGGGAGATGGCATATATTCATGATAATAAGCTGCGCCGTAAAGCACATTGTCAAAACGATATTGAGCCCTCGCCTGAAACATGAGCAGACAAGCCAATATTACAGGCAGATAGATTTTGCAGAGATTTGATATTACAGTACGATAGCCTATTAATTTTTGTTTCATAGCAGTGTTTCCTATAATGGTTAGTTTATTCATTAATTGTGAGCAGCGGAACTAAAAGTCACTCATTGGCTTACCAATGTACCGATAAAACAATACATTTTAAAAGCTGAGGAATGCCAAACTCGTCGACACTCCATTTACAACAGTAATTAAAGCTATTTGAATGAATACTATGGTTTTGAAACACGATAATCAAAGTAATCAAAATAGGCCTTTGATGAGGTTTTTTGTCCGTTAGACGAAGCATAAAGCCCAATCATAACCCCTGTAAAACCACCGGCCACTTCAGTGCTAAGATACCTAGTATCCAAACTTTTTAACTCTACAAACTTACCGGCCTTCGTATTGAAATAGCTAAAAGTATAATTCAAGGGTTTTCCTACTACTTGAAGGCGAACCTTCGGCTCATCGATCAGCTCTTCCGCGGCAAGGTAGGAAAGGGAGCCAACGACTACCCGAAGCTGAATAGCAAACCGTTTTCCTTTACGTTTAAGCAGCAGATCATAATGATGCGTATTGTTTTGTATAAGGGTTAAACCAGCCTCCTCTTCTTCCTTAGTAGACACTATTTCCAAACTAGTTTCTGCTGTAAAATCGTGTTCAGTTTGTCGTCGGCCAATAAAACTGACTGCTGCAGGCTCATTGAGTGTAAAGGGCGAAGCACTCATCCGCAAAAATCCTTTTCGCTCGGTTAGTGAATAATTTGATGAGACAGGATTTCTGAGGTATTGCCATTCATAACCTAGTTTGGGCGTGTCAAAATCGGTTCGATTTGCTTGTTCTTCAAACGGCTGGAGCGGCAAAGTTGGCACTTGCATATCGATGTTTATAATGCCGTTTCCATTAATCTGTGGCCATCCGTTTTTAGGCCAGTCTACCGGTGCAAGAAATGTCTCTCTACCCAATACGTGATAGTATGAATAAGGTTGAGTAACCCTAAAGCCCAGAAAAACGGCCCACCATGAACTATCGGCTGCTTGAATAAGATCGGCATGCCCTACTCCTTGTATCTGATTACCTTGCCCCATTCGATTGCTATGCGATAGGATAGGATTTAACGGGCAGCTTTCGTAAGGACCAAAAAGATATTTACTGCGTCCTATCGTTGCACTATGAGCATACTCGGTTCCACCTTCGCCAAGCAACAGGTAATAATAATCATCTTTTTTGTAGACATGGGGTGCCTCAGGAAAACGGCCACCCGTACCACCCCAAACTAAGCGTTCAGGTGAAAGTGTTTTTCCGGTGTGGATATCGATTTCCGTAATCCGTATTCCCTCATTACCCTGTGTTACAAAATATGATTTACCATCATCATCCCAAAAGATATCCGGATCAATGCTTTTTATACCCACCCAGATCGGGTCACTCCAAGGGCCGGCGGGATTATCCGCTGTGCAATAAAAATTGCCACCACCTGATACGTTGGTGCAGATCACATAAAATTTGCCATCATGATATCTTAACGATGGAGCGAAAAGCCCACCGGAAGAAAATGCCTTATGCAAGGGAAGCTGGGATTCACGTGTTAAACAATGCCCTATTTGCTGCCAGTTAACTAAATCTTTACTGTGGTAAATGGGTAATCCGGGAAAATATTCGAACGATGAAGTAACTAAATAGAAATCGTCATTCACCCGGCAAACACTTGGATCTGGATTAAAGCCACGTAATATTGGATTTTTATACCCTTGTTGGGCAATAAGCGCTTTGGGCAAAACGAATAGAAGTGCACAGATAAAATAGAAACTGAACTTTTGAATCATAATGTATTGGTCTATTATTTAATTTGAAAATAAGTTAAGCGTTTAATCAGCGATGTAGAATCCGCACAAAGCTAGCGGATACCCGATGTAAACAAGGGCTGCTTTTGTTAATATTTTAGGGTTATTTTGTTAACTCGCTGAATGGTGTTCGATAAGATGTATTGAATGTCGCTAATGAACACCCTGTATATCATATATAGATCACACCTCCCTATTCAACATTCTTACTTCTAATTTAAACAAATTTACCCGTCATATAAATACTGTTTTATTAGCTTTGTTAATAGGAAGGGAAGAGCGGGAAATGCACCAAACAAGAAAAACGATCTTTCCTAACGCTAACGAACAAGACAATAATCAATTATATAAGCTTTCGGCTCATACCATGCTAACGGTAAAACTTGAAAGCAGCCATACAATTCATAGACATTACCGGGACAGTCAGGAATCAACAGCTGCTTCTATGATAAGCTTTGATTTATAGCGAGGCTTTCGGTAAGTGCCAGTAAACCGATATGATGATGAAAATCAAAAATTTAATTCCACTGGTATGCCTGCTGATTATCCCTACTATAACCAAAGTAGCAGCACAATCGGGCAAATTGTTTACGCTTGAATCAGGACTATCCAGTAGTATGGTAACGGACATTCATCAAACCCGGAATGGTTTTGTATGGGTGGCTACAGAAGATGGACTAAACCGTTTCGATGGGTCTAAGAACACGCTGTATAGAGCCGACAAAAATATACCTGGTTCGGTGTTAAACGACATGATAGTGACATTAGGATCAGACGCAAAGGGCGTGATGTATGTAGGATACTTAAATGGGCTACAGTACTACCATGATGCCAATGATTCTTTCTTTAATGTTCCACTTTGGACGGATGAGGGGAAGCTTTCAGAACCTCATGTAACATCTATTCTGCAGCGGAAAAATGGACAATTGCTGGTTGGTACCTCAGGTTACGGAATTTTTGAAATACATCACGGTGAAGACGGCCAACCCTATGGCCTTCGATTGGTAAATTTTGAACCCAGTAATTTCATTGTTCGTCTTTTTGAAAACAAAGCGCAAGAGCTCTGGATTGCAACGGAAAACGACGGTTTATTCAAATTTTCGAACCAGCAAAAACAATGTTATTTTTCCAACAAAAAAGGTCAAAAAAACGTGATCATGAGCATTTGTGAGGACAAATATGGCACGCTACTAGTAGGTAAATTAAATGGTGGCCTACATCGCTACGATGCATCGACAGATATTTTTGATCAGGTCCCCTCCGCTGACATTTCGAACTCAACCGTTTTAGATCTTTATGTGGGGACCGATAACCGCATCTATGTAGGAACCGAGGGTTACGGTATGAAAATCTATCATCCAGAGACAAATGCCTTGATCGATCTGAATCCGGCACTCACGACATTCAATCTTTCTACCACCAAAACAAGCTCTATCTTAGAAGATCACGCTGGCAATCTTTGGGTAGGGATTTCTCAGAAAGGTGTATTTCTTTTACATAGACATAAAAACAGGTTCAGCTATATAGGAAATCATTCAAGCAAGCAGGACTTCATTGGAGATAATGCCGTCACATCGATATACGAAGATCGATCGGGATGGTTATGGGTTGGAACCGATCGGGATGGTTTGTACCAGTTAGATGGCAGCCATGCGAAGAGTATACGGTATAAAGCAACCAGCAAATGCCAACCGCCTGCGTCTATTATGGCGATATTTGAAGACACTGACGGTGATTTCTGGCTAGGCGGAAGTAAGGAAGGGCTTATCAATTTAAATCGCCGAACCGGTATTTGTCGAAGGATACCTGGATTGACAGATAAAAATGGTGATCAGGTAGAGCTGATTCACAGCATTTGTGAAGATAAACGACACCGATTGTGGGTTGGAAGTATGGGGGCTGGACTGTTTTGCCTGGAGAAAAAGTCGGGTGCAATAAAAAACTTTTGCTTCGTCAAATCTAAAGACACTCATGCAGGAAAAGGTTACCTGCCCAACAACTGGATCAATTGCTTACTTATCACACCATCAGACAAATTATATATTGGAACTTACGACGGCTTAGCCTGCTTAGACCTCAACCATGAAAGCTTTATTTCCACTTTTGGCACCGACAAGCTCTTTGCCGGCAGTGTAGTCTATTCGCTGTTAGATGATCAAAAGGGCAATTTATGGGTAGGAACTTCAAAAGGTCTAATGCGTTTAGATATGGAAACAGGGAAAACACTCCACTATCAGATGGAGCATGGACTCCCCAGTAACACGGTTTATGCGATTGAAATAGATACGCAAGGTAATCTCTGGCTAAGCACTAACCGTGGCTTGGCCAAAATGGACATCCACGAAAACCGTTTCATCAATTTCTATTCCGACGATGGTCTTCAGGGCAATGAATTTACAAGAGGAGTCTCCTTGCTTTCTGAATCTGGAGAATTATATTTTGGCGGGATAAATGGTATATCGCACTTCAACCCTTTGGAAATTCAAGTGCGCCCAAAATCGCTATCTGTCAATATTGTAGATTTTTACGTCCATGACAAACCGGTAAAAACAGGAATGAAATCAGGTAAATACCAAATAATTGACACCGTGATCACCAGTGCTAATGTATTCAATCTGGCTCATAACGACAACTCGTTCACTATTGAGTTTTCAACCATGGATTTTAACCAATCCGACCGTGTACAATTTGAATATCAGGTAAATGATAATGACTGGGTTACATTGAGAACGGGGTTGAATCGTGTTACTTTTGATCACTTGGAAACGGGTAATCATCGCTTACGCTATCGGGCAAAAGTTAATGAAACCTACTCGCGCACACGGCACGCCCAGATTATAATAAATCCGGTATGGTTTCTATCTTTTCCTGCTAAAATACTGTATGCACTTTTTATAATTCTTAGTGCCATGTGGATTTTAAAGACCTTACAAAATCGACAACTATATAAAAAACAAATGCTTGCCCATCGACATGCTGAAGAAATTAACGAAGCAAAACTTCAGTTTTTTATACACATTGCTCATGAGATCAGAACCCCTTTAACCTTAGTTATAAATCCGCTAAAAAAACTGCTAGGTCGAACAGAAATGGGCGATCAAGATGGCCTCTATCGGCTTATTGATCGCAATATCCAACGAATGTTAGACCTTGTTAACCAATTGATGGATATCCGCAAGATTGAAAACGGTCAAATGAATTTACACGTCGATCGAGTGGAAATGGTTAGTTTTGCTAAAACGGTATCTTCCTTATTCAGTGAAGAATTTGCTATAAGAGGAATAAAGTTCTGCATATCCCATCAACCGGATACGATATATGCGCAAATTGATATACGCAATTTTGATAAAGTACTGATCAACCTGCTATCTAATGCGTGTAAGTTTACACCAGATGATGGCGAAATCCGCATGGCAATGATAAAAAAACACAGCACTGTGCCAAATAGACCGCCAGTGCTTCGCATTGAGATCGCTGATTCTGGCCAGCTATTAAGCGATGACGAGTTTGAACGTATCTTCAATTGCTTCTATCAAGCGGAAAATTCAAAAACCTATCAAGGCTATAGCACCGGCGTTGGATTGCACTTAACCCGTCAACTAGTAGAAATGCATAACGGTAGCATCCGTGTGGAAAATGTACGGGATTGGGGTTATGCCTTTATTATTGAAATCCCACTCGACTCCGATCAGGAAAGTGCAGTACATATTAATGAACATGCCTTTGGTAGTCGCCCACAACCACTTGTGCTAACTTCACCCTTCGGAAAAAGAAGAAGGATCCAGAGAAGCACTAAGCGAATCCTTGTTGTCGACGACGACATCGATATCCGTGAATACTTGAGAAAAGAGCTTTCTCCCACCTATTTGGTTAACACCTTTGCAAATGGCGAAGATGCTTATAAAAGTATGCTGAGTGCAGTTCCAGATTTGGTAATTAGCGACGTTATGATGCCTATTATGGATGGAATGATACTTTGTAAGAAAATACGTGAAAGCCCACTGGTTCATCATATACCCATTGTATTGTTAACTGCCAAAAGTGAAGACAACCATCAATTACAAGGTTTAGGCCTTGGAGCAGACCTCTATATCATTAAGCCATTTAATATGGAGGTTCTAGCTGAAAACATTAAGACTTTACTGAGAAATCGTGAGATTGTACGTATTGATGAGCGCGAAGCACAATTGCAGGAAGCCTACATTTCGAAAGTCAATCTGAAAAGTTCAGATGAGAAGTTATTGGAAAAAGTACACAAACTGATTGAAAAGCATATTGGTGATCCTTCTTTAAGTGTAGAAATGATTGCTTCCGAAATTGGCATTAGCCGTGTACACTTACATCGAAAATTAAAGGAACTTACGCATTTAACAACCAAAGACCTCATAAAGAACATCCGGCTGAAACAAGCAGCAGATCTACTAATTTCTAAAAAACTAACGGTATCAGAAGTGGCTTATGCCGTTGGGTATAATGACGTTAATAGCTTCTCAGTAGCGTTTAAGACGCTTTATGGTGTAGTACCAAAAGAATTCGCCACACAGAAAAATGCGTAATATACATCATCGGGCCTTGCACAGTTTGTGCAGGCCCGATGATGTATATATTATTCTATATCCCAGAATACGCGAACCGATAAATTGTCGCCTCCCATTGCAGCAACAACGGCCTGATAGTTATTCGGGTTCTCTGACATTTCATCATTCGGATAGGCCATCCGCCTTACAAAGCCACCATTGAGATTATTGTTGTATCGATTAGGGGTCAATGCAGGAAAGCCGCTTCTTCTGAAATTAGCGAAGGATTCCGTTCCATTGCCAATGTTGGATACCCAATATTGGGTATTGATTAGCTCCAATGCATTGTTTGTATTGAATGCAACCAGAGGATCCCTCACATAGCTTTCTTTTTCTTCCTCACTGATTGCACGATCAGGCGTGTTCGGGTACAGTGACCACTGATCCATGCTGGCGCGTATTCCCTCCTCATAATAGGCTTGGGGTGAACCACTGATCCAGTTACGATAGGCCGCTTCGGCCATCAAAAGTTTTGTTTGTGAGTGTGTGATATAAAAAAGAGGCGCAAATGGATTTCCGATAATGGCATAATTGAGCTGTGAATAATTAAAGCCTGTACCTGCTCGACCACGGAAGTTAGGATGTTGAGCCACATTGTTTTGATCGTAGCCAACAGGAAACCCAAATTGGTTGGTAAGTGTTACATCGGGCACCGAACTCAGTACGGCATTCGGATCCGCATACTTGCCAGCGATGTATTTTGCGCGCGGGTCATTGGTAGATTTCAATTGATTGACGAAGGGTTCTGCCAAGTAATAATAGTAAGCATTAACCACGGCACCATCGTTAAGTGTGCTGTTGTAGGCGTTTGTAAAGATCATATAAGCATCATCGTCATTTGATTCCATCACACCCCCATCCACGGCCTCTTGAACAATTGCACGGGCTTTCTCGGGATCAACTTTTGAATAGCGCATACCTAATCTCAACAACAAAGAGTTTCCTAACCGCTTCCATTTAACCACTTGTGCCGCCGCTGAACCTGTTGCTCCATAGAAAAAGTCTTCGGTAACATAATCAGCTGCGGGGTTCATATTGGCAACAGCAGATTTCAATTCGTTATATAGATCTTCATAGATCACCCTGTCGTCGTCATAAACCGGATAAAAAATAATCTGCTGATATGCTTTCCCAGCCTCGCTATAAGGCACATCCCCATAGGTATCTACCAGGGTCATAAATACGTAAGCTTTCCATATCCGCATCATGCTCATCAGGTTGACTCGCTCCGGCGTTTCTTGCGCCATTTGGATTGCTTCAACCAGTAACTTAACAGCATTCTCATAACAGCTATTCCACTTTGGGATGTTGAAATTATTATTGTCTTCATTAAAGTTGAAACCGGCTGTAGCACCCAGGTTATATGCATTCACAAATTGTTGAACGATCGTTTGTTCCCCTTCCCAAGCGCCAACATGGGTTAACCTCTCCGCATTAGAAAATAAAAGCGCTGGATCAATATTGGTAACGCCATATTCATTAGTATTGATTGTTTCAAAATTCTTATCACAACTGCTTAATGAGAAACAGATAGATCCTAAAAGGGCTAAAAAATATTTTATCTTTTTCATGATCGTTAGAATATTATGTTTAAGTTGAAAGCGTAGTTACGTGTGGTAGGCACAGTTGCTTGCTCATATCCTATTCTATTGTCGCCCGAAGAGGCGAATGCTTCGGGATCGTAATCTGGCAAATCTTTATATAAGATCGCAACATTCCTGCATGAGGCTGTCAAGGTCAGTCCTTTGATAAAACCAAATTTGTTTTTCACGTAATCACTCAGGTTATACGTTAACGCAATGTTTCTTAATTTAATGAAGTCTGATTTGAAAATGAAGGGATCTGCTATCTGTAGGTTGCGATAATCCGTATAAAAGTCTTGCGGATTAACGGCTATTGTATTGGTCTCGCCATTCTGATATACACCATCAAACACCACTCCATTTTCACCCTCGCGACGACCAACCAAAGATGCTTTGGTATGTCCTTGCCGCAAACCGTTTAAGGCGCTTGAAGACAATACTTTTCCACCAGCTTTGAAATCAATATGCATGGAAAGACTCAGGTTCTTATAGATAAAGGTGTTGGTCCAGCCCCCCACCCATTTCGGAAGGGCGCTACCAAAATTCACAACAGGTCCCTGAAGCAGACGTCCGTTATCATTTAAAAGTATTTCCCCATTTTCATTTCTCAGATAGGTGTTAGCAGACAACTGATTCAGGGGTAATCCGACCTCATACACCAACGACCCAATGAATTCGTTCCCTTCAAAACGTTGAGCAACAAACCGTTCGGTACCAGGAGCGATAGACAACACCTTAGTCGTGTTTAATGATGCATTGAAAGCACTTGTCCACCTAAAATTATCTCTTTTCATAGGTATTACTTCCAGCATAAACTCCATACCCCGATTTTGCAGCGAACCGACATTTTGCTGCGTATCTGTGTACCCTGATGCATTTGAAATCTGCACTGGCAATATCTGATCGGTTGTAACTTTTTCATAGGCCGCGATATCAAGGTTTACCCTACTATCAAAGAACCGTAGCTCTACACCAAGTTCCCGCTCTTCTACACTAAAAGGCTTCAATAAGGCATTTGGAGAACGCGTACCTAATATGGTACCCAATGTCCTTCCGTGTAACTGATTCGGTAGGATGTCATAAAAAAGATGGTTGGAAAAGGGAGGAATTCCGTTTGCACTACCCACCTGTGCCCAGGAGCCTCGCAGCTTACCATAAGAAAGCCATGACTGATCTTTCATTAATTCCGAAAAAATGAAGCTACCCGATACCGATGGATAAAACTCGCTATTAGCGTCTGGGTTCAACACAGAAAACCAATCCTTCCGGCCCGTCAAATTAACATAAAGCATCCCTTTATATCCAACTTCGGCAAATGCATAAAGTGAATTGGTCTGATCCCTAAAGATGGTATAATTGTTAATCGTTTTATTGATGCCATTTTGGATAGAATAAAGGTCTCTAACCGTAAAATCCTCCACTTCGTCAATAAAGGTTCCGACATCCCGTTTAAAAATATTCCCACCCACGCTTAAATCGACCGAAAAGTCGCCGAATTCCTTATTGGCACCAATGAGGAAATCTGTGTTAATTTCTGTACCCTTTGCCTGTTCAATATGATACATCCCATTAAAGCCCGGGCCCTGTCCGTTATTGTTAAATGCTGTAGAAGTTCCTCTCCCGGTGGGTGTATTAAATTCGAGCTTAGAAACGGAGTAATCGTAATTATATCTTCCCTGCACATACAACCAATCGGTCATGTCGTACCGCAAGGTTGCCGTTCCGAGAAAACGGTCCCGATCGTTTAGGATAAACTCCCGGCCTTTGGCAAAATAGGGATTCAACAAGGTACCTTGAAATCCGGATGTTTGTCGCTCGGTTCCATTTTCTGCAACCGCACTTTCCCGAAAGGCCGCAAGCGGTATGGAGGTTGACATTCTAGTAAGAAAGTTGGGTGCTCCCGGTCCCTGAGCTCCTACCTGCGGTGGATTCTCATTATTCTCTTTTGTATAATTTACGTTGAAGGAAAAATGCAACCTCTTGGTTAAATCCTGATTTAGACCTAAATTAAAAATACGTTTCGTATACCGATTATCTGGTGCAGGGGTAATCCCCTTTGCATCCGCATTGGAAAAAGATGCTCTGAAATTGCCCTTATCACTTCCGCCCGATAAGGCAACGGTATTAGTAAACACCGCACCATCTCTGTAGAACTCCTTAATACGGTTCGGGTTTGAGCTGTATGGACGCATAATTCCATCAAAATTGATAATCGGCTCGCCATCCATCCTACTCCCCCAGCCCAACATACCTGTTGAAATGGCGCTGCCAACATCTGTGGGCCGCTGTCCGCCCTGCCCTTGACCGAACTCCTGTTGGAAATCGGTAAAATCCAACACACTATTAACCGTAAAATTTGACGTATATTCGATACCTATACCTTGATCACGTTGACCATTTTTAGTGGTAATGATAATGGCTCCATTAGCAGCACGCGAACCGTAAATGGCCGCAGCAGTGGCCCCCTTCAACACCGTCATACTTTCAATGTCGTCCGGATTAATCTGCTGCATATTATCGCCAAGGTCATAGGCAGGTTCCCACCCATTCGAACTGCGAGCTCCCTGATCCATTGGTAGCCCATTGATGACAATGAGCGGAGAGTTTGCTGCTCCGGCAAATGCCGATTGACCTCTTAAGCGTATTTTAGTACTTGATCCGGCTCCTGCAGCAGGCGGAGATATATCCAACCCAGCAACCTTACCTTCCAAAGATTCCATCACATTGACGGTTCTATTCTGTAATAAATCCTGCCGCTTCACGGTTTCTGCCGAATAACCTAGTTTTTTCGACTCTTTCTTAATACCAAGTGCAGTAACAACAACCTCGTCCATGCTCCTTGATTCGGGACTCAGTTGTACGTTGAGCACCGCTTGATTTTGAAGCGTTATTTCCCGCGTCTGATGGCCGATCAATGAAAAAGCTAAAACAGCACCACTGGGTGCATTGATGCTGAAATTACCGTTTGCATTGGTGGCTGTAGCAATGGAAGTGCCTTTAACTTGCACTGTAACTCCCTCTAAGGGTACATTTTCTGTATCCCTTACTTGCCCACGCACCGGTTTTTCCTGTCCCTGTAAGAAAGCAGGATTGAAACTCATCGTGCCCACTAGGATGAGCACCTTGAGAAAAATAGACGTCCTATCCCCTATAGAAAGCCGATTTCTTTGTTTAATGTTACCTTTAATCATCATGTTTTAATTGGTTTATAAGTCTTTACACGGTTAGTTTTCTCAGGGCGAACGAAAGGCGATGCCCTTGTCTATAATAGATTTAATAAGTCAGTACTTACTGGAGTACTTAAGTATGCTATTCTTCATTAAGTATCATTTTGACACTTATATATCCGGAAACCAAGAAATGTCTCCGGTAAAGCATAAGTATTAAGTCGTTTTAAGCCGATGGATTATATGCGACCGTATTCCTTAAGGTGCCAATCGGCTCAATAGTAATAAGAATCTCGTCTCCCGGAAGTAATGTAAAATCACTGGGAGGTACCAAACAAGTGCCTGTCATGAGAAAGCTGCCATCGTTGAAAGTAGACTCCCTGTAAAGATAAGCTACTAGTTCCGTTAGCGGCCGCTTGATTCGCTTTATCGCTACCGAATCCCTGAACATCAGTTGTCCTTCCCTTAAAATATCCATTTCGATCAAGGTATTGGAATCCAGCGGCGAAACAGGAACATACAGACAGGGCCCCAGTGCTGCGCTTCGGTCATAAACCTTTGCCTGTGGCAGGTACAGAGCATTTTCTCCCTCAATGCTACGCGAGCTCATATCATTGCCAACAGTGTAACCTTCTATATTTCCATATGAATTAATGAACAAGGTTAGTTCGGGTTCGGGAACGTTCCATACAGAGTCCTTCCTGATGCTGACAGCTCCCTTATGTCCGGATACTTTGTGTGGGAAGGCTTTAAAAAACAGCTCAGGTCGTTCTGCATGGTATACACGATCATAGAGATCGGCTCCACCAGATTCCTTCGCCTCCTCCATACGCGCTTCCATACTTCTTAAGTAGGTAACTCCGGCAGCCCAAACCTCCTGCGAACCTATTGGCGGCAAGATACTCTCCTCGATGAGGCTTTTAGCTTTTTCTTCCGAGATTGAGATCGCGTGGTTAAGCTGTGATTCCAAATAGCCATGGAGATGCTGCCTATTGATTAATTGATTCCAATCGCCTGCTATGATATGATAGTTATGATCTACTTGCAATAGGTTTTCCGTTTTTGTTTTATAGAGTTTCATCTGTAAATAATTAGTTCGTTCGTGTTTGTATCTTTTTGGCACTCATGAACCGCGTAGCGGTTTTTATTCCATCGGTCAGATGGAGCTTACCATGTTAAAAATTTACATTCTCCCGTGTGACAGAAATGAAATTTTTGACATGGACGGTTCATATGTAAATATTATTTATGAGTGTGCGTATTCAAGGAATAAATGATCTCATTGCACTCGGTTTGTTTTTAAAGGCCACATGGAATATCCACTTTATTTCACTGGTATTTGAGTAAGCTGTGCCCCGTGGATATTTCATAAGCAATGCGCATTATTAAGAATTAAACTTCGTTTTTCGTTACCTCTCCGTTTATACGACGCCAAATGTGCTGCGGATTGCTATCTTGCAGTTCAATGGGCAACAAATGTTGAGGATAATTTTGATAGGAAAGGGGTCGCGTAAATCGGTAAATTGCTTGCGTACCAACCGAGGTACTGCGACCATCCGTGGTGGCAGGAAATGGCCCCCCGTGTACCATGGCATGGCAAACCTCCACACCTGTAGGTGCGCCATTGACAATCAATCGGCCAGCCTTTTCTTCCAGCACCTGAAACAGCTTGTCAAATAATTTAGTATCTTCTTCCGTGCACCACACGCTAGCTGTTAGCTGTCCGTTTAACGAGGCTGCTATTTGTAGCAACTCCTCTTTGTTCGCTGCAGTAACCAATACAGATGCAGGCCCAAAATACTCTTTGCTGTACAAAGCCTGTGAAAGGAAGTCTCGACCACTGACACGTATTGCGGTCGGCACCGGTTGTTCAGCTTCCCCTGCTTCTACTTGTCCGCTGGCAAGTAAGGATGCGCCTTTCGCCGCTTTTAACTGTGCTATCCCTTCGCGATAAGCTTGATAAATGCCAGCACTCAACATACGATGCACCGATTGTTCTTGAACTTGCTCAGCATAAGAAGCTAAAAATTTCGCGGTATCTTCCGATTCAATCAGCACGAGCAATCCGGGATTCGTGCAAAACTGACCTGCTCCAAGTACATTTGATGCTACTAACATGGAAGCTGTTTTTTCCCCCTGTTCAGCTAATCGGCCAGGCAATAGAAATACAGGATTAATACTGCTCATTTCTGCATACACAGGGATTGGGGTCGTGCGACGGGCTGCCGCATTATACAATGCCATACCTCCTGTATAGGAACCAGTGAAACCAACCGCTTTAACTAGAGGGTGGCTTACTATCTTTATTCCTATATCTTGCGATGTAAGCCATAAAGATGCAAAAACACCGTCAGGCATTCCTGTTTTATGTGCTGCTTTTGCGATGCATGTAGCCGTCAGATGCGCGGTCTCCGGCTGATTTGGATGCACTTTATAAAGTACCGGGCAGCCTGCTGCCAGTGATGAGATGGTGTCACCACCTGCTACCGAGAAAGCGAACGGAAAGTTACTTGCTCCATACACGCATACAGGCCCCAGCGGAACCTGCATCTGCCGGATATCGGGTTTTGCTATAGGCCTCCTTTCCGGAATAGCCGTATCGATAATGGCATTGATCCAAGATCCTTCTTTAAGCAAATCTGCAAACAGCTGAATTTGAAATAATGTCCGATCCAATTCGCCTTGGAGCCTAGCCTCAGGAAGATGAGATTCCCGACTACAGGTTTCTATTAATCTTTCTCGGTCGTTAGCAAGCTCTACGGCAATTTGTCGAAGGAAATCCTCTCTAGAACGATTTGGCAAACATCGATAAATCTCAAATGCAAAAGTCGCTTTCTCAATATCCTGCTCTACCGCTGCCCAGTCCTTTGGGATATGATCATTAATAACATCTGATGTATTCATAATACAATCGATTTTTATATTAAGTAAAAAAAGGATAGCCTGGTGCCGCATATTTCTTCATTCCCTCTTCGTTAATATCCACACCTATACCGGGAGTCTCACGGAGTTTAATAAAGCCGTCTTCCACCATAGGTCCTTCGAAGGTGACGATATCCTTAAACATCTGGTCTGTATGAAAGTAGCTCTGCCATTCCAAAATCATAAAATTGGGCACAGAAGCGCAGACATGGCATGATGCCATCGCCCCTAGAAAAGAAGCTACCATATGCGGGGCAAATGGTACGTAATAAAGATTTGCCAGGTTGGCAATACGTTGTCCCTCACCAAGTCCCCCTGCTTTTTGAAGGTCGGGCATAATAATATCCACTGCGCCCAGCTCCAGTAAGCGCCTAAAGCCATAAGCAAGATAGAGGTTTTCACCGGCACAGATAGGAGTTGACGTGCTATCGGCAATTATTTTATAGGCCTCGGGATTTTCGGCCGGTATAGGCTCTTCCAACCACATGAGATTTAAGTGCTCCAACCGTTTCGCCACTTGCTGTCCCGTAACCAGATCGTAACGTCCGTGCATGTCACAACAGATATCAATATCTGGACCGACGGCTTCACGAGCAGCGGTCACCTGATCGACCATACGCTGTAGCTCTTTGGGGCTAGCTGTCCAATTATACTGATCGTATTTATTGGGGTCATTTCCTTGGTCAAGGTCAAATTTAATAGCTGTAAAGCCCATTTCTTTGGCTTGAGAGGCCGCTTTTGCAAAGTCTTGTGGCGTTGGTAAATTTTGCTGGTAAAGAGCCGTGTCACAATACACCCGTATTTTATCCCGAAATTTACCGCCGAGTAATTGATAAACCGGTACACCAAGCGCTTTTCCGGTAATATCCCAAAGCGCAGTCTCGATGGCCGATAAAACAGCGATGTACATCCCTGCCTGCGCACCTTGGAAAACACCGGATTTACGTAGCTCTTCGAAAATCCTGTGCACATTAAGCGGGTTCTTCCCAACCAGCCTGCGCTCAAGCGATTTTACAAAATGGTAAGTACCGGGCACGGCATCAACCCCCTCTCCACAGCCATAAATGCCTTGATCTGTTTGTATCTTAACAAAAAGCCCGGAACCGTACCTTATAAAAGCGCATGTTACTCCAGTAATCTTGAGCGCAGAAGGTGCTGATCGTCTCAGCGATCGCTCTTCCGACTGCAGGAGTGCGCTTCCAAAAGTGTCCGACAAAGGGCTTAGGGCAGCTCCCATCACCATGGCTTTTTTAAAAAAAGCTCTTCTTGTTTTTGCATTTGACATTGTTATCTAAATTAAGTGAATAAGGCGCTACCAAGTGCGCTGTTTGAGAAGTTCATTTATCTGTTCTTTAGCTACAGGAAGTTTATCGGCATTTGTGTTAAGCCAATCCATAAAATCCTTTTCAATTGCTTCAGACCACCTGTTATCTATCTCCCCGGGGGTATATTTCTGCTCGCGTAAGCGTTGATGACCGAACATATCACGCAGGCGAACTACTTCGGAAGTCTTCACAACCTTCTCCGCCAAGTGGGGAGGAATAAAAATAACACCTCCATCTCTACCCAGCGCAATATCTCCTGGCATAACCGTAGCTTTGCCAATTCGAGTAGGCTGGTTTATCCCAACAAGCGTTGTATTCAGTTTTCCGTCCGGATTATTGAGATGATGCGATGGATGATAAGACCGAAAGAACGAAGTAAAGGCACCTATTTCCTTTAAACCACCAATATCCCGTAGCGCACCATCATACACCACACCGTTACCTGTTTTGGTATAAATGGAGTTACCTAGATTATCTCCTATGGTTGGTCCATCAATGTGGGCACCAAATTGATCCACCACATACACATCTCGTTTAACCAGCAAGTCGATTGGCCAGGAATTTTGTGATTTGATCCGGCCATCCCGGTTATGACCGCGCTCGTCAATTACCCGATGAATATCTGGCCTACCTGGCATAAAAGTGGCAGTAATCACCCGTCCAACCAGCACACTATCCGGATGAATACACATCCAGCCATCTTCATATTGATAATGATAGTTTTCATTCCGCAATACCGCCCAAGCCTCTTCCAACGTAACCAATTTCATTCGATCTAACATCTCATCCGATACCCTGGGGCGTCCATCTTCAAAACGTTCGCCCTGCCATTCCGGTGTTAGAAAAATTAGTTCCTTTTTACTGATTTGCTGTCCTTTTACCGCCTTTGTGTACAGTGTATTCATAAAAGCCAACAATAATAGCATGCTATAAATCTTCATACCTTGATGGATTTAGTTTTTCGGTTTATCATTTCAATTTCTTCTAATTTTTGATTTTGCAGCGGGCGCGACCGCCACCACAATGCAAGTGATGAACCGGTAATGTTCATAATCGGCGAAAATACGGCTGATGCTAAACCCACAGTAGATAGCTTCCCCATTGCTAAGGCTAAACTCGAACCTAAGCCCGCATTTTGCAGCCCAACTTCAATGGCAATTGTCCTACAGTCCTTCTCTTCCATCCTCAACAAACGCGCAAGCCAATAACCGAGCACATAACCACTCGTGTTATGCAATAACATCGCTAACACTAAGGCAGGTCCTACAATCAGCAAGTCTTTTTGACCGGCGGCGGTAATTACGATGATGATCAATGCAATACCTGCCATGGATAATACAGGCATAACATCGTCTAGCCACTTAGCTTTTCCGTGCAAGAATCGATTGAACACCAGCCCAGCAAATACAGGTATGATGACAATTTTGGTAATATCCCAGGCCATTTCCCAAAAATCAATCGATACATAGGCTCCCGCCAACCACTGCATAAATAAAGGCGTCATCAAGGGCGCTAGCAGCGTCGAGACTGCCGTAAGCGTTACCGATAAGGCAAGGTTCGCACGGGCTAGATAAGTCATTACATTAGATGCTAATCCGTTTGGACAACTACCGATTAAGATAATTCCTGCTGCTACTTCTGCAGGAAAATTGAAAATACGGGTAATAGTGAAAGCTACTGGAGGCATAACCATATAATGACACAGTACGCCTACAACTACACCTTTCGGCATTTTAACTACACCAGCAAAGTCTTTCACGCTCAGTCCGGTTCCCATTCCGAACATAATGATCTGCATAAGCGGCACGATAAGCGCTGAAAGACGGAAGTCTCCGATACGGATAAAAAGTTGCGGGTAATACATCGATACGCTCACCGCAGCAAATATCATCACGGTAAAGGAATAGCCTTTTAGTAATGAATAATAACGCAGTCCAAGAGCAATACAGAGAAAAAAAATCATTAGCAGCCAACCGCCGTAATTATGAGCCTCTCTCCAGGTTGCAAGAAGAAATGCCGAGAGGAAGAGACCTCCTGTAATAAAAAACACGATGGGTATACCTTTTTTTGTCATTTAATTTTAATTGGTTCACATGATACATAATTGGTTAAGGCACGTAAGCACTAATCATACCCGTGCACCTTCTTGAACGAAAGCCTGTGTCTATGGTCCCATAGCTACCTCCTTGATATTGGTTTATAATTGGAAAGAATAATCTCTTTCCTGTAATTTAAGCATTACTACAATCGTTCGACAATTGTACCTAACAGAAAATAAACCTTTAAGGATTTATGTTACAAAAAACCCTTTAAATGTTACAAAACAACCAACACACTATAAATCAGTTAATTAAAATCGCAAACACCTATTAAATAACCGCGCACTAGAAGGATATAACATTACAACTAGCACTTGGCTGCTTTATTTTAAAGTTTGTTTGCCGTGGACGAAAGATTTTACATAGAAGCAGATATGAAAGTACCTGGGGATTGGGTAACTTTTATGCTCTTCTTCAATGATTAATCTCAAATCATTTACGCGCAGCAGAAACCTACAAAAGTCTTTCAAAGAGACATATCGCACCAATAGTTTTCATTGAACCATCGCATTTTTTTAGTTCGGTTGGATAACAGCGAACCAAACTAGAGTGAGACTAATGTACTTTGACAAAAAATAACGACAATGAACAAGCGTAAAACATCATTTTTAACCCTATTTTTCATGGTATTGTTATGTAACATGGTTAATGCCCAACGGCAGCATGAGAGTTCTCCGATAGCGGAAATAGACCAATTGCTCAAAAAAATCGATACCGTTCTGCAAAAAGAACACATACCCGGATTGATGATTTCCATCGTAAAGAAGGACAGTATCTTGTTTTCGGGAGGATTGGGATATGCCGATTTAGAGCAAAAAATAAAAGTTGACCAGACAACGCAATTTCATCTGGCATCCATTACAAAATTCTTTGTAGCAATGGGTATCCAAAAATTAATAGCAGAAGGTAAGCTAAAGCTCAACGACCGATTGCAGTCAATCGCGCCCGAGATTCCCTATACCAACAAATGGGAGTCTACGCACCCTGTAAGACTCGTTCATTTGTTAGAACACACTGCCGGATTCGAGGATATACAATTGAATAAAATGATAAATACTACCGGAAAGCCGCTAACAGGGATAAACAAAGTAAAAGCAGTAGAGAGCTCGCTGAATTCCCGTTGGAAACCTGGCGAAAGGATGTCCTATTCAAATCCGGGATATAACGTTTTAGGATACATAATAGAGAAAGTATCGGGCATTTCCTGGAATGCGTATATCCAACAGGCGCTGTTTAAACCATTAGCGATGAATAACACCCTGTTTGATTTAAGTGGCGAACGTCAACAAACCTATGCTAAAGGGTATGACTTTAGTAATGGAAGCTATACATTATTACCGTTTTATATGCCCAGTAGTAACGGAGCCTCAAGCGCCCTGGTGTCGAATGCAACAGATATGGCTAAATTTATGCATTACCTCCTAAATGTAAACACAAACAACCACATTGATTTACTTAGTGGAAATGATATTTTGGAGATGGAAAAAGTCCATAGTACATTAGCTAGTCAGCACGGATTACAGACTGGGTATGCTTTGGGCAATGATCTATTTCCGAACAACAAAAAAGTAACATTTAGAGGGCATAATGGCAAAGGTGAAGGCTTTAGCTCCTGGATATTTTTTAACCGGGAGGCCGGTATGGCATATACGATCTCTGCCAATTGCAATACAAACCTCTGGCCTGTATCCCAGCTTATTGAAGATTTTTTAACCAAGGATATTGCATACCCTACTATGAATAGTATAATGATAGATAAGTCGAAAATAGAACCTATGCTGGGATATTATCAATTTATGAATCCCAAGAATGAACGATGGGAGTTCTACAGAAGAATATTCGGAGGGATTAAACTGTTGTCCATTGACGAAGACAAACTTATTGTCGATAGAGGGCGTGGACAGATAGATTCCTTAATACACATGGGAAATGGTATCTTTCGATTAAAAGGAAATATAATTCCTTCGTGTGTTATTGGGCACGACCATGGGGGTCACCCTTTCTTTCAGGGTTATGGTAATAGTTTTTACAGTAAAACAATTTACCTACCAATTCTATTGCAAAAAATCCCTGTTTATCTCGGGTCGATTGCTGCCCTACTATCTATCATCTACGCGATTGTCGGGATACCCTTAGCCTTATTTAAAAAACTAAAAATAATAGACCTTTGCATAGTTCTTTTACCCGCTCTGGGCATTGTCTGTTTTCTGGCTTCCTATCGTCTATTGGGGACAACAGACGCGGTCAACAAGGAACTGTTTACATCTGCGAATAGTACAAGTATCTTCATTTTCGCAGGTATGCTTTTTTTCGGAATCAGTGTTATGATTGCAGCATATTTATTGTACAAACGTTGGCATCAAATTAAAAAAAAATGGATAAAGTTTCCCTTGGTTTTTAATATTATATTCTTGTTTTATCTAGCGATGTTATTTTCAATACACGGTTGGATCGGGATTCCTATCTGGAGTATGTAATTTATAATCTTAGCGGAAATATCCTAAATTTACGGAAACAGTCCAAATTATCTGATGTCCGAAATAAATACTTTAGCTATTTTTTACGCCTTTTCCGGAGGAGCGTCATGGCTGCTTGGATCGTTATCCTTTCTCGGTGTCAATCGGGTAAATACCAAGGCCGACCGATGGCTTGGAGCATTCTATTGTATTTTGGCCTGTACATTTACCAAAATCTTCTTTGAGGAATTTAATGTTGGCGGCGGATTTCTGCTACATCTACTTGAACTGCCAACATGGGCAATGTTTCCGTGTCTTTATATGGCGATAAATTATTTTGTAACGCCTTCTACAGCCAAAAAAGACTGGCATCTGCATTTTGTACCTTTCCTGCTTTTCCTTATATTTTCTCTGGTCTACTTAATGCCAAATATCTTCAATAGGGAAAACCAGCTACCAGTATTACCTCCGTGGATACAGTTTATCGTCCGGTATTTCTTCTCTGGCCAGATGGTTTATTATTGGATCGTTTGTTTCGCGTTGCTCCGCCGTCACCAAAGGAACTTAAAGATGGTCGCTTCATTTACCGAAAAAATAGATCTGGAATGGCTTAGGTACCTATTGATTTCCGTATTATTCTTCATTCTCATCCGTATAGGGAGTATAGCTAATATTCACGTAACTTACTACTCCCCTATTCTATATTTTTTGGGAATAATCCTTTTGGCCTATTCAACACTTACTCAAAAATCAATTTATACTATCGAAACCTATCAACCTTCGGAGAAAGACGAAATCACAGCAAAAAAGACGCTAAATGAACGACTTACCACAGAACAAGTGGAGGAACTCAAATCCATAGTCACGCAAAAAACAGTCGACGAAAAACTATACCTCGACTCAAGCCTGACACTTTCAGTCCTTTCAGCTAAAATTGGTATCAGTACTCATGAACTCTCCTACGTCCTTAATAACGGACTTGGTAAGAACTTTTATCAGTTTATAAACGAACTGCGAACGGAGGAAGCAAAATTATTGCTATTATCGGAGGACACCAAGCATTTAGATCTGCTCGGTATTGCGATCAGAGCTGGCTTCAATTCCAAAACAACCTTTTATACTACCTTTAAAAAAGCAACTAACCTCACTCCTAAAGAATACATTAAAGCAAAATCAAAGGTTACTTGACCACAATGCTGTTCATTTGCATCCATCCGAATTTCTTCTAATCGCTCAAGCAAGCTTGGCTCTCACAGGATTACCTCGCTCCGCTCGGTGATCCTGTAGGAGGGAGATGACAGACCAAAAGGCAGCGCACTACGTGCGCTACCTTTTGTTATTTTATACGCTCGCTCAAGCAAGCTTGGCTCGCTATAAAACAACAAAAGCCCTTGCCTTCGCAAGAGCTTTTTATCTGTCGGGGTGGCAGGATTCGAACCTACGACCTCCACATCCCAAATGTGGCGCGATACCGGGCTACGCTACACCCCGATCTTAGTATCACTTTCAATGAGGTGCAAATATAGGTTTAAGTTTGAAATTGTCAAATGTTAATGAGCACATTAAAAGTAACTCACTGAATTAAAATAGGATAATTTTCACCGGTCACCAAAAACTGCACCTAAAAGCCCGTCGAGTAGAGTCTAGCGTTTGTGTATCATAACTAACTTATTCCCTTTGCTTAGATTTTTTTCTAAAATTTCATGTGCCTCTTTAACCGTTTGCACGTTAAAATCTCCTACCACTTTTATTGGTGGCGGACAAATAAGCTCCCTTTTTAAAAAATCGACAACTGATTTTAATTGGTTCCCGTAGTAAGCTAAATCACCCTGCAATGAATAAGCATAATTAGATACATTAATAATTGTTGCACCTTTATCAAATAACTTGGCTCGGGCACCGATCGTCGTTAAGGCCGTAACATCCATATAATAACCATTAATAGCCAACAGAGATGCACAAATCTCAGACATATGATCCCCTACGAGGTCAATACAAGCTTTAAAGAGATTGTTTTGATTAATCCGAAATATTTCTTCCTTTAATTTTGGATGTTTATAATCGATGATGCGATCGCTTGAAATACCGAGTGCCAGCAGTTTACTTCTGCTTTCTTCATTACCAGCCGTTACCACAATATTTAAATATCCATTTGCCAACAATAATTTTGTCAGCATCAGACCAACCCCACCGGCTGCTCCGCTTACAAAAATTGAATCACCGGCGGATAAAGGTAAACGATTAATACACTGGATTGCTGTCAGGCCAGCAACAGGGATGGCAGCAGCTACTTCATAACTTAAGTTAGTTGGTTTATGTACTACTACCGCTTCTGGAACGCTTATATGGGATGCATAGGTACCATTAGAGCCCATACTTCCTGCAGCAGCCAATACATCATCTCCTTCTTTAAATTTTTTCACATCTGAACCTATTTTTATTATCCGACCGGAAAATTCACGCCCCAGTATAAATGAACGCATTTTTTTACTTTCCGGCCTTCCTTGCCGCATTTGATAGTCAATCGGATTAAAAGCTGACGCTATAATCTCAACTAACACCTCCTTTTTTCCTATCTTTGGTAAAGGGATTGCTTCATCGAGCAAAAAATTTTCCACTCCCCCAAAATTCTTCAATTTAATTGCTTTCATACTTAATGAATTAATAATCTCCTAAGGGTAAAATACTGCTTTATCTTGTCACCCATTCGTTTTTCCTAATTGAATTTATCGCAGACCTCAAAAGTATGTCGCTTAAGCGTTATATTTGTTATGGGTTAACTCCAAGTAAGTGGTTACCTTGAGTTAACTCTTCTCATTATGGCAACTATTACAGATAAAGAAAAAATACGTGAGGCGAGCTGCCAAGAAGAATTGGTAGCCATGCGAGACAGCATCGAAATACTTGGTGGTAAATGGAAACTTAGAATTATGCGCTATTTGGCTAACCGCATCGCACAAAAAAATCATTTCAAAAAAATATTGCGGGAAATTGATGGCATCTCTGCAAAGATGCTTGCAAAAGAATTAAAAGATCTTGAAATAAATTTGTTGATTACCAGAACCGTTCAGGAAACGAAACCAATTATGGTTGAATACGCCATTACAGAGTACGGCAAGACCGTTTTACCCGTCACGGAAACACTCGTTCAATGGGGGTTGAACCATCGGCAAAGAATTAAAGAATAACAATGCTCCGCCCCCCAAAGTGATTTGGCTATCAACCAAATTCAACAGGCTCTAAAGGTATATATCCGATTAAACCAATGATACCACCACAATATCTTCGTTAAAAAAAGATGGTTCAAAACGTCGTATTTTTCCACGGTTTAGATAGGTCTGTAACTCCTCGTACACACGATTCTTCAAGAGGCCCCTTCCTTGACCATGAATAAACCTGATTTCCTTACAGTTATCGGCGATAGCTTTTTCCAATACGCTTTTCATCCTTTCGATGCTAAATGCGAGCATCTCTTCGCCACTTAATCCGTTGGTATTACGCATAAAAGCCCCAAGATGAAGATCGACCTCGATCGTTTTATTATTCATTTTACAAAATTATTCATTTGCGTTAGAATAGCTATTCGGCTTTTTATAAACTGCTATTTTTTTATCAATATATGCGATTCATTCTTCCTTGGCTAAATGGATGTTTGTGCCAAAAACAACTAAAGATTGATATTTTTTGTTAAAATTGTAAAAATATAAACCCAATCTCTTTACGTAATATGAATCTACCTTCTAGAAGATCTTTTATTAAAAACACTGTAGGAGCAGCTTCGCTTCTTTTGATTAACAACAACATTTTCGCGAAGGAGGTAAAAGAGCTATCCCTTCCGGAGCGTATGCTACCAGCGCCTTTAAATGGTGGTTTTCGTATGGAAAATTATTGGGTATGGGATCCTTCGATAGTGAAAGGAGAAGATGGTCTCTATCATATGTTTGCCTCTCGATGGTCTAAAGATTATGGCTTTGGCAATTGGGTTACTAATTCAGAAATTGTAAGAGCAGTTTCTCAACATCCGGCAGGTCCTTATGCTTTTGCAGAAGTTGTATTGCCTGCTCGTGGTCCAAAGTTTTTTGATGGACGTACTACCCATAATGCCCGGATTATAAAAAGTGGCGACTATTATCTGCTATATTACTTCGGGAATACGTATCCCGGTCCCGATCCCGAACCAGGTATTGATGTATGGGGAAACGGATTGGCACAAAAGGCGTGGATGAATAAGCGCATTGGATTGGCGTGGTCCAAATCAGTTTTTGGGCCCTGGCAACGGAGTGAACAGCCTATCCTGGAGCCTAGACCAGGGCATTGGGATGCTTCAATTACCTCCAATCCTTCTCCGGTTGCTTTACCAAACGGTAGCATTTACCTGATGTATAAATCATCGCAAAAAGATCATAATCCCCCTTTACTACTGGGCGCAGCAGGTGCCCGCTCTTTTCAGGGTCCTTACGAACGTCTTGCCGACAAACCATTGTTCGAATTTCATTCAAAAGGACAAATGGATAACGATGTAGAAGATCCTTTCGTGTGGTGGGCTAACGACCATTATGAATTAATTATGAAAGATCGATTTGGGCATATCTGTGGTGAAGAAGGAGGTGGTATTCATGCACGGTCTAAAGATGGTATCAAGTGGAAACTTGCTGATCCTATAAAAGCTTATTCCCGACATATTTTGTGGGAAGACGGCAGTAAGACCAGACAAGCCAACTTCGAAAGACCTTTCCTATTGTTCGAGGATGGCAAACCCACACATTTATTTGCTGCAACGGGCTCGGGAAGTAGACCTTATGAGCTTGAAAATTCTTGGAATATGGTCATTCCATTGAAATGAAAACAATTACTTTTAAGATCTAAGGTGATCTAAGGTCCTAAAATTTAAGTGTCTTATAATAGAGTTTACTCAATTCAATCAACATGGCTGGCAAAATTTCTTTGTGGACCATTTTTGCGTATGAATAATAAACGGTGCTATTTGGATTAAACTCTTTCGCATAAAGTAAGTGATAAACAGGCTGATGGTGATGATGTTGCTCCGTGCTTTTCTGTATCACAATACTAGTAAACCATAATTTATCTTCAGTAGTTTCAATGGTATAAGTGAGCCCGTGCGTACTGATATCCTGCTGATCCAATTCTTGAACCAGGTATCTTTTCAACAAGAGAGCCTCTTCATCAAGTACAGGTATATGCCAATTTAATTCCAAACTGGAGTGCCTCATATTGATTCCCATTTGGCCCATTAATTTTTCCCAAGATAATTGATCAGCAGCATTAATCCCTTTAACAACAAATGATTTCCACGGACTGATATAGATATAAGCAGGACCTGTTTGCATACATAACTGGCAAGCTTTCCGTAAAAAAGCAATATCAAATTCATTATTCCGCCAATATAACCCCAACCAGAGTAAGCTTTCATCCACGTTATTTAATCCTTCATAGTACGGAAAAAGGCTATTGGGTAATCTCAACTCGACTTTAGAGACAATACTATCTATCTTTAAGTATTCAGCCAAACCAACAATTAGGTCAGCTAGCAATGATTTAGGACTTTTTACCAACCTATTTTCTACATATCGGCTAAGTTTGGATAAGTCAGCACTACGAATAAGCGTAGGCCATTTTTCTAATCTATTTCGATTATGCTCATTACGGATATATAGGTACCAATAATCAGCACGTTCGGCCGCAATATAATTCAGATGCCCCGTAAATAAAGGCACCATTGATTGCTTCGGGTCGGTAATATTGATCTTTAACCTTGGCGTAAAATCAAAGCTCTTCAGAATTGAAAGATACTTATCTAAATTAAGCCAGCTCGTATTGGCCGTAATATCTAAAGCGATAGCACTGCTCACGATGTTCTGATAGGCATCTCTTTTACCGTATTCAAAATCAACATGATGAGTTGTTAGGTACTTTTCTATTCGCGGCAGTATACTGGGCTCAACCGGAAATAAAATATCCTCTCTTGATCCAAAATGAACAAAATAATTACCGGCCATTTCCGAGGCCTCTAAAACCGTCATGAAAATCTGGGGCGTGATCATGCCCCCCTTTACAAACACTCGAACCAATTGATTACGATCATAGGTTACTGAAAGGTCTCCTGTCATGGTATTTTAATTTCTCAACAGCATGCTAGTGTTGAAATATCATCGGTTTAATCGTTAACATAAGCCAGGCCCATGAAGATTGTCCATTTTTTTGATCTACCTGCTTCAGCACAGCCATGCTTGACGTATAAAATAAATGTGAATACCCCCCTTTAACATTAACAGATTCGGCTAAGTCATAAGAAAAAGTTAAATCTAATTCTGTTCCTAAATACTTATTTTTATTATTGTTAGCAGCATCAACAATTCCCGCAGTAGCTGCAAAACGGTGCCCATCCAATGATAAGATCCAATCATTCTTTGACCAGCTTGTTCTCAAAAATACATCATTTAGCCCTTTATTTCCATGACCATTTCCAACATAAAAATAATCCATATATCCATAAAATTTATGATGGGTACCATACAAAGGATCAAAAGCTTCATTGTTACTAGTGGTAGCTTTATCACCGCTTAAATAGTCGGCTCCAAGTTCAAATTTAAAATGTGTACGCTTCAAAGCTACACTCAATGAAGCCATATAGGCGCGCTTGTTAGCCCCCGTACTATTCTTGCCCATTTGATAATAATATTCAGCAGAAAATATAAGGGACGATAACGATGCCTGACTGTAAAACCCACCCGTTTGCATATAATACGATGTATCAGGTGCATATTGTCTGCTTTCGTTTAAAATAAGCATAGAGGCATAGATCTTCTTAAAATCTTTATGAAACCAAGCAAATTGAAAAGACTTATAATTATTTAAGCCTCGGTAATACGTTTCTGCAAGCTTAGTTGGTTCAGGGCTGTTACTATCCTGATTAAATGCAGCACCGAGATGCAGTCTACTCGTTTTACCATTATATTCATATTTTAACAAATCATGGCTCCTACCTTGCTGTGCCCAATCCAAATTACCTAAAATACGCGCATTATCATAATCAAGTTCCATTCTCCCTACCAAGAACCGCTGTTCAGGATTAAATTTATAAGCGGCCCAAGCTTGCTGAAAACTGGTTAATGCTTTATCTGTTTTACCTGCCTGGTCCGTATTGCCCCATATACGGACATCCTGAGGAACAAGCATAAGATCTATTTTTTCACTATGGAATTCAACATATAATCTAGATCGCTGTTCGATAAAAAACGCGGGGTTGGCATTTTCAGGCAAAGGACTTTTAAATCCATTTCGCCATTCAGCCCTCGGCCTTATTTCAGCTGTCAATTTAAATTGTGCAAGCGCATCTGGGACAAAAATTATCACTGTAAATAAAAGCGTAAATACTAGCTTCATAACCATTATATTTTTTAAGTAAAAAAACGTAAAAAATACAACAATAACAAGTAAATTTACTTAAAAACTATACTAAATTTTCTTTTACTGCTTTATTAACCATGTCTACTGCATTGTTCACACCTAATTTCTTCATTATGTTAAATCGGTGTGTCTCTATCGTACGTATACTTTTGCCAAGTAGATCAGCAATATCTTTATTGTGTTTGCTATTTATAACCATACTCAATATTTGCTTCTCCCTTTTGGAAAGTCCGTAGGCTTCTGAGGAGACATTTTCGGTATTGTTAATGCTATTCCTTTTTTGCTGGGTTCCGCCACCTAACAGCTGATTTGCTAAAATATTAGAGACAGCCCCACTATAATACCTTACACCATTATTAATCTGCTTTAAAGCCTTTATAAATTCGACCCTATCCGTGTCTTTTAATAAATAACCCCAAGCACCTACCCTTAATGACTGCAAAACATAATCCTCTGTATCGTGCATGGATAACATGACTACCTTAGTGTTTTCGAGCTTGCCTGCTAGGGCTTCACAGGCCTCTAAGCCATTCATTTCGGGCATTCGAATATCCATAATGGCTAAATCAGGCTGCAATTCTCGTGCGCGTTCTACAGCCTGTAAGCCGTTATCTGCCTCTCCAACCACTATGATTTCTTCATCCGCCTCTAGCATCGCCTTGATACCATTACGCACCAACACATGATCATCCGCTAAAAGCACCGTAATTTTACTCATATTAAGTATTTCCTGGTTTATTAACCAAAGGTACAAAAAGCTTTACAATTGTGCCTACACCAAGATTAGATTCGATTTTTAATTTCCCATTAATATACGTAGCTCTTTCTTGCATATTCAAAAAGCCATGACCAAATTCTACATGAAATATATCAACCGATTTACTTTCAAAGCCAACACCATAATCCCTAATAGTGAGTACGAGTTCATTTTGATCATGTTCCATGATTACTTCAACCTTTGGAGACTCGGCATACTTTATGGCGTTATTCAAGGCCTCCTGCACAATTCTATAAATGTTATTTTCTATTTTAGGAGACAAGCGTTTACTAAAATCCGTCCTGTTCTCGAAAATCAGCTGATTATTGCTCAGTTTATCAATTTCAAGCACCAAGTTTTTTAAACCCGCAGCTAGCCCATAATCACTTAATACAGGAGGTTTTAGGTTAAAAGTCACTACTCTTACCTCCTTGATAATATCCTTTGTCAGCTTGTTAATATCTATTAATTTCTGCTCAGCCTCTTTTTCTTTTGTAAGATCGATAGATGCCATGTGAAATTTCAGCGAGGTGAGTTGCTGTCCTATTCCATCATGTATGTTCATCGCAATCCTTTTCCTTTCTTCTTCCTGTCCCTCTAGTACTAATATTGATCGGAATTTTTGTTCATTTACCTTTCTTTCAATTTCCGCCCTATCTTTTTTATACATATTCTGTTCAGCTAACCTTCTCGGGGTCATATCTGCTCCAAAAACATGCAGCTCGTCCACTTCATTATCATGACCATAGATAGGCACAATACTCACATCCATATAATGCTTGTTCTTCGAACGATCATTATAGATAAGCTCTTTATGCCAATTTTGTTGATTTGCTACCGTATCAATCAGCTGTTCATTAAAATCATCAGCAGGCTCACCGGCTAAACCAAAAAGGTGCGCAATACTTTTAAATGCGACATCATTTCCTAAAAATTTATGGATATATTGGTCGGTAACATAATAAACATTACCTCCGCGATCAGCTTTTGCAATCAACCTTGGTAAGGCCACCGGTAACGTAATGCCAGATATACGTTCATACGATTCTTCTAAAGAGGCATATAACGCGCCAATCTCCTTACTCATCTGCTGTGCATCACTTTCTGACCTGATAAGTTTAAGCAAGGTATCATTAACTTTCCTTGTAGTTGGTATGAAAATGAGAAATATTTCGAGGACAATAATACTCAACGATACCGCCAATAAGATATATTCTGTACGTTTTAATTGCAGGATCTTCTGTGAAGCTATGTATTCAAATGCAGATACAATGGCATCCATATGCTGCAAGAACAATCCTTCATGCTGTAGAATTGTTTGCACATTGGCCGCTAGCAAAGGATAAACTACATCCGCCTTGTTTTCTATTTTCCTACACAGCTGGGTACTTGCTAGAAATATGCTATCGAAGGTTGGTTGATTGTCTGTAAACAATTGATTGACAAAAGCATTTTTATTAATAGGCAATGCTAAACTATCATTACCATACCGTAAACTACGGTTATTTCTATCCCACTCTTTATTTGCTGTTTTTAATTCATCAAGTAAATGTAGACGTCCTTCTTGAGAGTTGATCTCATTCAGTCTGAGTGCTAATTTGCTGATCTGCTGACTGAGCATTCGCTGCCTGCCAGCTAAGTTCACAATACGCGCATCACTCTCCTGTTCACGTAAATGTTTCTGCACTAAAAATTGCCCAAGAACAATGCTTAACGCAATTGTACTCAGTGCTAACAGGTAATAAATCCTTAGTTTACTAAATTGGTCTTTCTTATATTCTATTCGCACGGTTTGTTCGGCATTCATTTGCTTACCCTCAAAGCTACTAAATATTCACCATCCGCAATATATCAAATGCCTGATATGTCAAATAGATTAAACCTCTTCTACCACTCCTAATTTTACCTGTTCACGTAGGACTGTTTTTCTAATAGGGTTGTTTATTCTTGTTTCAGTCCGTTTATTTCTACCAAAAGTATAATACAATGCCCATGCAGTGAACACAACTCCTCCAAGCAGATTACCAAATGTTACCGGAAGTTGGTTAAACAACCACCAATCAGCAACCGAAACATCCGCTCCTAAAATAATTCCTGCCGGAATAACAAACATATTTACAACAGCATGTTCAAAGCCCTGGCCAAAAAATATAAAGATCGGTAGCCAGGCAGCTAAAATTTTCCCAGTTGATGAATTAGAACTCATTCCCAACACAACACCTGTTGTGACCATCCAGTTACACAAAACTCCTTTTGTAAAGGCACTGAACATACCATCTAAACCATACTGTGCATATCCAACGGTTTTTGCTTCCGCTATTTTTACAATCAGTTGTGCTACAGCATTTTTTTCTTCGTGCCCAAACTGCGAAACAGAAACACAAAAAAGACAAGCATAAAGAAGGCCTCCGAGCAGATTACCTACAAATACCAAGGAGAGATTTTTCAGCATGGCCCAAAAGCCGATTTTCTTATCAAAATAGGCCATAGGCAATACAGCAAAACTACCCGTAACCAATTCAAGTCCCATGAGCACTACAATAATAAAACATGCCGGAAAAAGTGCCGCACCAACAATCGCCAAGCCTGTTTGGGCAGTAGCCGTCAATGCCAAAGTAGTACCAAAGCCTAATATAGCGCCAGAAAGTAGACCTCTAACCAATAAATCGCCGGCAGATAAATTTATTTTATCGACACCGGCCTGTATCATGGAGGCAGCAACGACAGTGGGTTTGTTATAATCCATCCTATAAATTTTAACAGCTTACATAATAATTATTAAAAAATTGCACTTCCCTGTAAAACATCTCCGGTCATTTTCGCCAATCCAACATAAACTTCTCCATTTTCTTCTCTAACAGGGAAGGTAACAATAGCACATTCATCACCGTTTAAACATTCGCCCGTTTTCAGAGAAAATGTCTTTTTATGAAAAGGGCAAGCAATTTTAGGTTCCCCGCCTTGGGAGCCGATCATACCTCGGGCTAAAATCATCTGCATTTTATGCGGACAAAGATTTTGGCAAGCATACCATTCCTTACGGCTACTGAAATTAAAAACAGCAATCTGTAAAACGTCATGTTTAAAGCATAATCCGCCATTATCAGGAAAGTCCGACACGTTACCTACATTTAACCAAAAGTCAACGTCCTGACCATTCACAGGCACAAAACTTGAATAATCAATTGTTTCCATCATTCATTTATTTTCTAATCTTAATTGAACTAAACAACACTTCCCCACTCAACCGGCATCTTCTGTCCGCGAACTTCTTGGAATTTCATGTTTGGATCCCCTTCCTCACTATTTGCAAAGTGACTGAAACGTTTACGGAAAGATTCATTCTCTACAGCGTGCTTCCATTCACATTCATAATTTGCAATCAATGTTTCCATTTCAGCTTCAAGCTGATTACCTATTCCAAGTACATCATTCACTACCACATCATACAGATAAGTCAAACCGCCTTCCATTTTATTTAACCAGGTAGCAGTGCGTGTAAGCGGTTCTGCCGTCTTGATATAAAACATCAAAAAACGATCAAGATAACGTATGCAAGATTCCTTATCTACATCACCCACTAATAAGAGTGCATGTTGTGGTCTTGCCCCACCGTTTCCACATACATACAAGTTCCATCCCTTTTCGGTCGCTATAATCCCAAAATCTTTTGATTGAGCTTCTGCGCATTCGCGTATACAACCAGAAACAGCGCCCTTTAATTTATGAGGAGATCTCAACCCCTTATACCTATTTTCAATCTCTATGGCAAATCCAACAGAATCCTGCACACCAAACCTACACCAGGTAGAACCTACGCAACTTTTAATGGTCCGTAATGACTTACCATAAGCATGTCCACTTTCAAAGCCAGCCGCAACCAATTCCTCCCATATAGCAGGCAATTCATGTAACTGCGCACCAAAAAGATCAATTCGTTGCCCGCCTGTAATTTTTGTATAGAGTTGGTATTTTTTAGCTACCTGTGCAATAACCAATAACTTATCAGGTGTAATTTCTCCTGCTGGAATGCGCGGAACAACAGAATAGGAACCGCCCTTTTGTATATTCGCCAAAAAGCGATCATTTGTATCCTGAATAGTGCTTTGTTTTAAGATTACTTCGTTCCAAATACTAGCCAATAAAGAAGCCACAGCAGGCTTACAGGTTTCACAACCATCCCCCTCACCGTATCTTCCTAACAGTTCATCGTAACTTTTTATATCGTTCACACGGATGAGGTCGTACAATTCTTGTCGGCTATAAGCGAAATGCTCACATAAGGTCTTCTTAATTTGCTTACCTTGAGATTCAAGCACAGATTTTAATAGATCAGCCACCATAGGCGTACATCCGCCACAACCTGTACAAGCCTTCGTCACTTTCTTCACTCCTGCCAAGTCCGTTAACTCATTCGCCTCGATAGCTTCACAGATACCACCCTTTGTAATTCCTTCACATGAACAGATCTGCGCGGTATCGGGCAAAGCTTCTACCCCTTGCCCACTAGCCGACTGGTTAGCGCCTCTTGCACCTAATATGAGATCAGCAGGGTCCTCTGGCAGGCTTAGTCCATTTTGAGTAATCTGCAATAACATATTGTAGGCATCTGCCTCTCCCACCAAGATGCCCCCCTTCAGGTACTTCCCATCACGCGTAATATTAATTCTTTTATAAACGCCCTTTGCCTTATTTTCATAAACAATGGGCACACATTCTTCTTCCACATCCAATGCATCACCAAAGCTTGCCACGTCGACACCTATTAATTTTAGTTTAGTCGACATATCAAAACCGGTAAAAGAGGCCTGGTTATCACCGCTAAGCACTGTCGCCACTACTTCAGCCATATCATAACCAGGAGCAACCAACCCATAAATCATTTCTTGGTGCAAGGCTACTTCGCCAATGGCGAAAATATCTGGGTAATTCGTCTGCAACTTATTATTTACTTCAATCCCCCCCCTGCTACCGATACTTATACCACTGTTTTTAGCTAACTCATCCCGTGGTCTGATACCGGCCGAAACTACTAACATATCGCAATCAAGCACAGAACCATCTGCAAAGGATAAGCCATTGATTTTACCTTCACCAAGTACTTCTTTCGTACTTTTGGAAGTATGAATATGTAAGCCTAAGGCTGTCAACTTATCCTTTAAAATGAGCGCACCTTTAACATCCAGCTGACGGGGCATTAAACGATCTGCAAACTCAACCACATGCGTCTCGAGTTTCATATCCAACAATGCTTTCGCCGCTTCCAAACCCAGTAAACCTCCCCCAATGACAACCGCTTTTTTGGCTGTTCTGCCATAATCTTCCATCTGCTGAAGATCCTCAATTGTTCTGTAGGCAAATACACCCATTTTATCAATCCCATGAAGAGGTGGCATAAAGGGTGATGAACCGGTTGCCAATATAAGTTTATCATACGTATCAATCGTTCCCCTATGCGTACTTATTGTTTTCTTTGATGGATCGATATTGGTTACTAGCTCACCTGTTATTAAATTAATGCGATTCGCTGCATACCACTCCTTTGGAGCCATAAGCAGATCATCCGCTGTTTTACCGGCAAAGTATTCACTTAAATGAACCCTGTCGTATGCTGGTCTGTGCTCTTCACCATACACAGTAATCTCACAGTGTTGAGCATTTTCTTTTTTACGTATTTTTTCGCAAAACTTATATCCAACCATGCCATTTCCAACAACAATAATTTTCATACTCAGTTATTTTTACGTATTAAAACTTAATTTTAATCAAAAAAAAGAATATTTTTTCACAAAAACAAATAAACAGTAAAATATTTTACGTATTTTTACTTAAAATTTAGAAGAAATGGATTTTGTACTTATAAAAAATGCAGAAAACGCAGATTTTCTTACGATAAAAGCTGTCAGACATATCAAAGAAGCCAACTTATTAATTACTGAGTTTTTCATTTCAGAAAAACTATCTAAGTATTTACATGCGAACTGTAGCATTTTAAACCAACACGAATACCGGCATTATTTTATAGGCACAAACCGAAGAAGTGCAAAAAAAATAGTTTATTTAATGGGCGATAGTAGCATTAACAGAACAGAAGAAACAAAGACAACAGATTATTTCAAACATCTCGGATACAGGGTAACTGTTTTACCAGGTATCAGCGAAATTAATCGTATAACAGGACAGAACCATTTTCCTTTAACTATTCGTCATCGCAATGAAAGCTTCTGGGTCTATGATGGAAAAACAAATAATAGTATATCGGAGACGGAAAAATTCAAACAGATAGCAGCCACCGCTGCCACCATAGTTATCAAGAACCCCTTTAAACAAACGCACGCCCTCATATCGCTTATCTATCAATACAGAAATCCAGACACTCCTGTACTACTAAGCACAAAGCAGCATGACGTTATAAATTGCACACTAAAAGATTTACTTAAAAAGAAAGCAGACATAGAGAGGTATCTGATGATTGTCATCAATCCAAGTTCGAAGGATTCTCCTTCAATAGAGCTTTCCTATCAATCCTCCCCATTAAACGCAAGCTTAGCAACCGGATAATTACATAGTTGGAAACCCCACCACCTGACCAATGATGATAATTGCAGGTGCACCTATACCTTGGTTGATTATCTTTGGCTCAATATCATCGATTGTACCAATCGCGACGCGCTGATCAGGCAGGGAACCATTCTGTACAATGGCCACTGGAAGCAACTGTTTCTGCTCATGCCGATAAAGAGCTGTGATAGTACTTATATGTTGCATGCCCATCAAAATCACCACTGTAACATCTAATTTAACTGCCGTTAATAAATCTTCTGACAAATTTCCATTTTTTGTTGAGCCAGTTATCACCCAAAAGTCAGCAGAAACTCCCTCATGAATAAGCGGAATACCTATCAGATCTGCCAAAGCTAAGGAGCTCGACATCCCCGGTATTACTGCCGTTGCTATATTTCTTGCCTGCGCATATTGCAACTCTTCATTCCCTCGCCCAAAAACATACGGGTCTCCTCCTTTTAAACGCACCACATGCCCGTATTTAAGTGCGCAATCTACTAACATCTGATTAATTTCTTCTTGTTTATAAGCATGATCTCCCAATCGCTTACCAACATAAATCAACTCACATTTTTCCGCGGCATATTCCAAAATAAGTGGATTCACCAAGGCATCATACAGAACAGCATCAGCACTTTCCAATGCCTCCAGGCCAGCCATGCTTAATAACTCAGGGTCTCCAGGACCTGCCCCAACAAGGGTTATTTGAGGTAATTTAGTTTCCATTTAATTAATTTATCATCGCTTTCGATGTGCCACAATACAGACAGAGAATCTCAAACGGGGTATTACATGCCATTATTCAATGTTAATCTATATCGTGATGCACACAACAGACTAAACACAAATTCCAAATATTGACATCCCGTTTCACTTGCTTAACTATGAATTGTACACGTTATTTTTTTCGTATAAATAATAAATAAGTAAATTTACTTATATTTATATACAAAAATACGTAAATATTTTGCTTAAATACGAATTTTTATTATAAATTTGCCCCAATACAAATATTTTATACGTATAAAAACGTAAAAATACATAAAAATAACTGTTTTTGACTTAACAAGGATGTATAAACAAACGGTCACTCGAATATACCTTCGCACATCTCATCACAATAGGCGATGTAAAGCAATTTAATAAATTATCTTTTTCCGCATTTTAAAATGTTCAACCTTCAATGGCAAAATTTATGAAAGCAACCTCTCAGCAACCGCTCCCTTCACTGCCCCTGTTTTCAATCAAAGGTGTACAGATGCGAACGTTCCACATTACCTGGTTTATGTTCTTCATTTGTTTTTTCGGCTGGTTTGGCCTGGCACCCTTAATGCCTACTATTCGGACAGAAATGGGCCTCACGAAAGAACAGATTGGCAATATTATTATCGCTTCTGTATCGTCTACCATCATCGCTCGCCTTATTATAGGAAGGTTATGCGATCTTTTTGGCCCTCGTAAAACTGCCGTATGGCTTTTAATTATTGGCTCTATTCCGGTCTTTCTGGTTGGGTTAGCACATAATTACGAAACTTTTCTCCTGTTTAGGCTTGCTATCGGGGTAATAGGTGCTTCTTTTGTCATTACGCAGTACCATACAAGTATGATGTTCGCACCCAATATAAAAGGTACAGCAAATGCCATTACCGGAGGCTGGGGTAATTTGGGTGGTGGTATTACCAACATGGTTATGCCGCTTATTTTCGCTTGTATAGTAGGCTTTGGTTATACGGCAGAAATAGCTTGGCGTTATGCTATGATAGTCCCCGGTGTATTTATGCTCTTGATAGCTTTCCTTTATTGGAAATATACAAAAGATACACCAGCCGGTAATTTTAATGAAATAGAAAGGCTAAAAACAGCCAAAAAGAAATTCAGCTGGAAGGTTCTGGGCGATTGGCGCATCTGGGCATTAACCTTTGCTTATGCCATGTGTTTTGGCATGGAAATAACATTTGATAATGTGGCAGCGCTCCATTTTGTAGATAGCTTTGATTTAAGCCAGAGCAGCGCTGGGTTTTGGGCAGGCATCTTTGGGTTCATGAATCTTTTTGCCCGCGCCTTGGGCGGTATTATGGCAGACAAAACGGGTCGAAGCTATGGCTTAAAGGGTAAAGGATTACTGCTTGCATCCATGTTGTTATTAGAAGGTATCGGTGTATTACTCTTTGCACAAGCCGGTTCTCTTATGCTCGCTATTATTTCGATGTTAGGCTTTGCTTTATTTCTAAAGATGGCAAATGGCGTAACCTATGCTATTGTTCCATTTATTAACAAAGAACATGTCGGACTTATCAGCGGAATCGTGGGTGCTGGAGGCAATCTAGGGGGCATGCTCTTCGGCTTCTTATTTAAATCAACAGCCATTAGCTATGCAACGGCATTTCAATACATTGCATTTATCATTTTAGCTGTCGCTTTTGTGGTACTGCTTACGCCATTTAAGAAAACCAGGAAAAAAACTGTTGCCGAAAAAGAGCTAGCCATACAAGCATAAGCCACTAAATACCATGAAAGAAAGCAATGATAAATCGACTACTCAACTAAAAAGCACTTGTTGTTATTGTGGTGTTGGTTGTGGTGTTATTATTGAGAAACAGTTTAACGGTTTAATCAATATTAAAGGAGATGAAAGTCATCCTTCCAATAGAGGGCTTCTATGCAGTAAGGGCATGAACTTACATCATACCGTAAACGATCAAAGTGATCGTTTGCTTTTCCCCCAAATGCGTTACGGAAAACACCTACCCTTGTTGCGGGTCGATTGGAATACGGCGCTCGAGCGGGCGGCAGCAGTGTTCAGCACTTTTATAGAAAAATATGGACCGGACAGCGTTGCTTTTTATGCTTCAGGGCAATGCCTTACAGAAGAATATTATGTATTAAACAAGCTAGTTAAAGGATTTATTGGCACCAACAATATCGATACCAACTCCCGCTTGTGTATGAGTAGCGCCGTAGCAGCCTATAAAATGGCGCTTGGTGAAGACACGGTGCCCGTTTGTTACGATGACATCGAGCTTTCTGATTGTATTTTTGTCGCAGGTGCCAATCCCGCCTGGTGCCACCCCATCATTTGGCGGAGGGTGGAACAACACAAAGCGGCAAATCCGTCTGTAAAAATTATCGTGATAGACCCTCGTGTAACAGACAGTTGTGCCATAGCAGACTTACATCTACAGTTAAACCCAGGCACTGATATCACCCTTTTTCATGCTATAGCCAAGATATTGATAGAAAATGGCCAAATAGATGCCTCCTTTATACAATTACACGCTACGGGTTTTGACGCTTTTAAAAGGATGCTCGCACAACAATCCGTCCATGAAGCGGCGCTAATCTGCGGATTGAGCGAATCGCAGATCCAGCTCGCAGCAAACTATATTGCACAATCAAACGGCTTTTTGAGCATGTGGACGATGGGATTGAATCAGAGCGCTGTAGGAGTTAACAAAAACCTAAGTCTTTTAAACTTACACTTAATCACCGGTAAGATTGGCAAACCGGGTTCAGGACCACTTTCGCTTACCGGACAACCAAATGCAATGGGAGGCCGTGAAGTTGGAGGTCTTGCCAACCTGCTTCCTGCACATCGCGATTTAGGCAATTCGGCACACAGACAGGAAGTACAAGTTTTTTGGGGAGGTAAGGAGATCGGGAGTAAGCCGGGCTTAACGGCTACCGAAATGTTTGATGCATTAGCCGACGGACGGCTGAAGGCTATCTGGATTGCTTGTACAAATCCATTGATAAGTCTACCGGATGTTCGCAAGGCAGAAGAAGCACTGAAAAAAGCAAAATTTGTAGTCGTACAGGAAATAAGCAACAAAGCGGAAACATTACCTTATGCAGATGTCGTCCTCCCTGCTGCTGCCTGGAGTGAAAAAGAAGGTACTATGACGAATTCCGAAAGACGCATCAGCTACCTGCCAAAGGGGAATATAGCTCCCGGAGAAGCTTTAGCAGACCAAGAAATCTTCTGTAGATTTGCCAAAAAAATGCATTTCAAGGGCTTCGATTTCCCAAATACTGAAGCCATTTACCTGGAGCATGCGCAACTTACCAAGGGTACCAATATTGATATAAGTCAGCTAAATTACCGTCTTATTCAAGAGAGCAGAAGCATACAATGGCCTTATAAAAACCAACAATCTACGCCACGTCTGTTTACAGATCATGCCTTCCATACGCCTGATAAAAAGGCACGCATTCATACCGTTACAGCTAATTTTAACAGTGAACAACCAGACGATCAATATCCCTATATCCTCACTACCGGACGTATTCGAGATCAATGGCATACCCGCAGCAAAACAAGCAAGGTAAACAAACTAAACCAACATATTCCAAGGGCTTACCTGACCGTTCATCCAATAGATGCCAAGCCCTTAGGTTTAAGAGAAGATGACATCGTTATCGTACGTTCTCGCCGGGGAGAAGTTACTGTGCCTTGTAAAATCGATAGGGCTATTAAGCCAGGTGTTGTATTCCTACCGATGCATTGGGGCAAAATTTCAGGAAGCGACTTAAACAGGGTCAACAATCTTACGAACAAATTATTAGATCCCATTTCGAAAGAACCTGATTTTAAATTTTGCGCCGTCCAAATAGAGAAGTTTAAAAAACCCAAACAACGTATCGTAATAATTGGCGCAGGTGCCGGAGCATATGGTTTTGTTAAAACGTACCGTGAGAAAAACCAGGATGATGAAATCATTATTTTCAGTAAGGAAAATTTTCCTTTTTATAATAGGGTAATGCTACCCGATTATATATGTGGCGAACAAAGCTGGGAACAGCTTATAAAAATGCCCGAAGAGGAAGAAAAGGATTTTAATATCACTTTACATAAAGGACTGGCGGTTACGTTAATTGACCGCAAAGCGAAAAAAGTAACGGATAACCGCGGCCTAAAAACAAGTTATGATATTTTAGTTATGGCTACCGGAAGTAGGCCAACACTTCCGAAAGGCGTACCCTTGCTTGAAGGCATCTTTACGATGCGGAGTCGTACAGATGCTGATCAATTTAAAAGCTATACGCCAATAGACGGCCACGTAGTGATTGTTGGAGGAGGTTTGCTAGGCCTGGAGATGGCAGCCTCCTTACGAACTATGGGTACGCGCATCACTATTATTCAACGGGTATCCCGCTTTCTCAACAGACAGCTCGATACGTTAGGCAGCCAGTTATTACATGAAGAGATGACCGAGCAGGGCTGCGATATTTACTATGATGAAGAAATACAGCTTTATTACGGCAGTAAATACCTCACTGGAATAGGGCTTAAGAATGGAAAGAAAATCGAGTGCAATGCACTGATATTTGCTATCGGAACGACCCCTAATATTGAATTAGCCAAAGATTGCAACCTAGTTTACAAACGCGGGATAACTGTGAACGACCATATGCAAACAGATGATCCTGCTATTTTTGCAATAGGTGAAATTGCTGAACATCAAGATATCCTTTATGGTATTACCGCAGCAGCCGAACAGCAAGCGACTGTAGTAGCGAATTATTTAAATGGAGATATCGCTAGCAGATACCAGGGAAGTACATTTATGAATATCATCAAAATACATGGATTTGACCTATGTAGCATCGGTTTACCTGCAGCTCCAAGTGGGCAGGCAGGCTACGAGGAAATAACGTTTACCGACAAAGCCAAACGTTATTATAAGAAATGTGTCATCTACCAGGACCGTTTGGTTGGAACTATTTTGGTGGGCGACAAATCCGAATTTTTGGAATATAAAGAACTCATTGAAAAAAAACTGGAATTAGGTGAAAAAAGACTAAAACTTCTTCGAAGCGGACAAAGCGCTGAACCGGTAATAGGCAAATTGGTATGCAGCTGTAGTAACGTAGGTGCTGGAAATTTACTTCAAAAAATAAAAGAAGGACACGACGATCTAACAGCGCTCTGTTCCGCAACCGGAGCGGGCTCCGGTTGCGGCTCCTGTAAATCGGAGATCAAGCGCATCTTATTGGAGAACATAGATCAATCTATCGTTTCAGCTTAATCAAATAGAGATGAAAAATAAGCAGCACCACATAGTAAAAATCAACTTACCTGGAGGTATCATTTCTGCCGGTAATCTACTCCAAGTGCTTAAACTTGCGCATGCATTGGAAATAACAGAACTAAGTTTTGGACATCGCCAACACCTGTTACTGGAGGCATCCGACGCTCAAATACGTCAGCTTCAACTCCATATTGGCAACAATACAATGGAAGTGAATGCAGACGATTACCCCAATATCATGAGCTCCTATGTAACCGACGAGGTATTCGCGCCTTATAGTTGGTTAAGTGAGGGCGTATACAAAGACATTATCTACTCATTCAATTATGCCCCTCGTTTAAAAATTAATATAGTAGACCGGGAACAAAATCTTATACCTTTTTTTACCGGTAATCTGAATTTTATTTCATCTGATATCAATAATCATTGGTACTTATATGTCAGGTTTCCAAAAACGAATCGGATGTTCCACTGGCCATCGCTCATTTATTCAGGCGACATAGCAGAATTCAGCCGATCAATAGAATTTATCATCTTATCCGAACACCACTTATTCTATAATAAATCGGATGCCGACGGACATCTGCTGGTAGAGAAATTAACACGCAAAGCCAATTTTAATACCCAGCCTTTTTTGCAGCAGCTGCTACATACGGATTTTCAGTTACCCTTTTACGAAGGGATCAACACCTATAGTGAACAAAAACTCTGGTTAGGCATTTATCGAAGGAAAGAAAGCTTCCCCATTGAGTTTTTAATAGCGCTCTGCTCTCTCTGTATAGAGCGTCGTATAGGTCAGTTGTACACCACCCCTTGGAAATCGCTTCTGATAAAGAACATCCTTCCGGCAGATCGTATCCACTGGAGTACGCTGCTCAATAAATACCGCATGAATGTACGCCACGCTTCCAACGAATTAAACTGGCAATTAGAAGATCGTTGCGAGGAGGCTTTAGACTTGAAATGGAAATTGGTAAAAGCATTTGAAGAAGCCGATTTACGAACATCAAAACTTTGTTTTGCCATTAAAACGACTAAACAAACTGGCCTTTTTGGATCCATTGTCATTCAAAAAGAAAAAACAACAGATGGAGTAACCTTATACCAGGTAATGCACACCCATAATTTCAACCCCAATTCAAAGCAATTTATTCATTATGGAAGCGCCACCGATATACAAGACCTTAGTAGCCTTCTCATTCATCTATGTCATTTTTATTATGATATGCACAGCGATCTTCCGGAAAAAGAGGACCAAAATGAAAAAGAAGTTAGGGAAAATGAAAATAATTCTGTCGAAATATATGCATGTAAATACTGTCTTACACAATATAATCCCTTATATGGAGACCCTCAGCAGGCGATTCCGGAAGGTACTTCTTTTCAATTATTGAAAGAATATCATTGTCCGACATGCGACGCCACCCTAGCAGATTTTAGACCTGTCATGTAAGCCATTAAATACGGCAATAACTTTCAAGCAGCTGGAAGTTAATTATTTTAAAATTTTTACCCTCAGTAAGAATCGCCCCCTCTTTTGATAAGTCTACGATCGTCCTAAAAAAAGTTTCGTAGGTTGTTCCAGCATAATAGGCCAGATCCAGTCTTTTCAACTTCATACGTATAAAACCATCCTCCTCCACGCCAAAGCGACTCTGCAACATTAATAACGTGTCGGCAATTCTACCTTTAACATCCATCAGTGCCAAATCACGCATTCTTTTTTCAGCAATACGCAGTTCATTTAAATGAAACTTCAAAAAGTGCAAGGTTAATGTATGGTCTTCCAGCAATAACTTATTAAAGAATGCTAAACTTATAAATGCTATTGTGCTTTCAACTAATACTGTTGCTGTAATAGGATAAATCGTTTCATCTCCCATCCCCCTGTAGCCAAAGATATCTCCCGATTTATTAAATTGCAGTATTAATTCCTTATCCTTGCCCCACTCTTTATGGATTTTTACGCATCCGGCTAACAAAAAATAGATACCTTTTGTTGCTTCCCCCTCCCTAAATATAACCGCCCCCTTTCTAAACGTTTGCGTTTGTTTTTCCCTATCAATCTTATCTAAACCAGCTTTAGAAGCTAATTTATCAATAAAACAATCATAAAAGTCACGTTCATTCTGTTTCACCTCCATAATAAATTCTTAGGCAACAAAGCTACAATCTTCAGCATCGTATAACAATTACAAAATAAATATAAAAAAACATGATATAAATCATATTTTTGCAAAAAAATAAAGAATCGATGTCTATTAATAAATCGCCCATCCCCATATCTATATCGCTTGATGATAGTTTTAGTTCAGCCGCCACTCGCCCTTCGCATCATAAAAACTATCAGCGCGTATTGTTAATTTCTACCTATGCAATCTTAATAGCTGTATGCATTAGCTTTATAGCTAAATTATTGGTCTATCTCATCAGTGTAGTGACCAATTTATCCTTTTTTGGCACCCTATCCATACATGAACATTCACCTGCCACCAACGAGTTAGGTTTATGGGTAATTGCTATCCCAGCTTTGGGAGGTGTCATTGTTGGCATCATGGCGCTATACGGTTCAAAGGCAATCCGAGGGCACGGCATTCCAGAGGCCATGGAACAGATTCTAACCAATCAAAGCAAAATAAAACCGTCCATCACCTACCTCAAACCCCTATCTTCTGCAATCGCCATTGGAACTGGCGGACCATTTGGGGCAGAGGGTCCGATTATTGCTACTGGTGGCGCGCTGGGTTCTACCCTTGGACAGTTATTACATATAACCAACACAGAACGAAAAATATTACTTGCATCGGGAGCCGTAGCCGGCATGACAGCTATCTTTGGTACACCCATTGCAGCTATCTTTTTGGCAATAGAATTATTGCTTTTTGAATTCTCGCCCAGAGCTATTATAGCAGTGTCACTTGCCTGTATCACCGGAGCGGGAGGGCACCATCTCCTATTCAGTTCACATCCCGTTTTCTATACGGAGCATGTCATTTCCACACCAACAAATATGGCTACTTTTTATTATAGTCTATTAGGTATCATTATTGGTTTCATAGCTATAGGCATTACAAAAGCTGTTTATGCGGTAGAAGACCTATTTGAACATCTACCCATACACTGGATGTGGTGGCCCGCTATTGGCGGTTTAGCAGTCGGAATAATTGGCTATTTTGCTCCAAGAACCATAGGTGTTGGTTATGAAAATATTACAGCGCTTCTTGGTGGAGAACTGCCATTCTATGCTGTCTTAAGCTTATGCCTGTTTAAATTTTGTTCTTGGGCAATTGCGCTTGGAAGTGGTACTTCCGGAGGTACACTTGCTCCATTATTAACCATAGGTGCAGCCACAGGTATATTAATAGCGCATGTTTTTATTTATTTCTTCCCGACGGTTGAGATTGATTTAGGACTGGCCGCGCTGATCGGTATGTCAGCAATGTTTGCCGGCGCATCTCGAGCAGTACTTACCTCTATCCTTTTCGCACTCGAAACCACTGGACAGTTTAATGCCCTAACACCCTTATTAGCTGCTTGTCTGGCAGCGTATGCCATCTCCTATCTTTTCATGCGCAACACCATTATGACAGAGAAAATCAGCCGGAGGGGAGTGCATACGCCCGAAACATACGAGCCAGATCCGCTTAGCCTGATAAATGTTCAGCAAGTAATGGAACCTTGTGATACGTACATGCTAGAAGACACCTCACTGCTGAAAGTAAAAGAGTGGATTGACTATCAGCAAGACAGTCCAAGTTATTATATAGTTGTAAACGAACAGCAATCTTATGTAGGCATTGTCAGCACTTCAAATTTACTGGCTACACATCATGATGAGCAAAGCACCGTTGGTTCCCTCATCCAAAGGAAAGCAATCTCCCTTCGTCCACAGGACAATCTACGTACTGCTCTTGGTAAATTTATGGCAGAAAATATCGATGTCATTCCAGTAGTTGAGCACGAAAACCGACATATTATCGGCATTATTTCCTATCAAAAAATAATCAAGACCTTTCAGGAAATTACAAGCACCGAACAACAGAAAAGTGTTAACATCTCGCTAAAAAGGAAGCGGTTAAGATTTCTGTCCAAACATCGAAAAGCCAGCCATCATTAATTCTTAACTAAATCAAAATTTTCACTATTCTTTTAAACAATTAATGAAGAAAAGAATCCGGAGACATGTAAGAAGAGCAAAATATATTTTTTACAAAGAAACACTTGTTGATGCTAGAGAGCATTTTTGGACATTCATCGGATCTTTTTGTGGTATTGGCCTTATTGGATTACTCCAAAGCAGCTATTTTTCATCCACTGACAATTTATTCCTTATAGGATCCTTTGGTGCCTCGTCTGTGCTAATTTACGGCATCATCAATAGTCCACTCGCGCAGCCCCGCAACCTAATTGGTGGTCACCTTATTTGTGCACTCGTGGGTGTAACTGTTAATAAGTTGATCCCCTCTGAGGTATGGCTATCTTCTGCACTTTCTGTTTCCCTGTCAATTGTCATGATGCAGATCACCAAAACGCTCCACCCACCCGGAGGAGCTACTGCTCTTATCGCCAATATAGGGTCAGAAAAAATTAAATCTTTAGGTTATTTATATGTGCTTAGTCCTGTATTATCAGGCGTAATCATTTTATTTTTGGTAGCACTGTTTTTTAACAACAGAACCTCGCATCGAAGCTATCCTAAAAATAAAATATGGTATCAGTTTTGGCGCAGGTATGAAAAAAGGGCAGTAAGAAGGTAAGAGAGTGCCGAAATGACTACTACAGGCTTTTCAGGCACCCTCTCTATCAAATGAGTTCCTGCTAATAACCAGGATTTTGTTTAAACGTATCTTTATTTGTTACAGCGTCCAATTCACTTTGAGGAATAGGCCTGATCATATGAAAATCTTTGATAAACGACTTTGCATCGGGATTATGTAACTGAACACGTTCCAATAATTTATTGGTCCGTTTTAAATCAAACCACCGTAGTTGTTCACCAGCAAATTCCCTTGCCCGCTCATCTAAAATGAAATCCAATGTGACCATGGACGCAGTAATATCCATCTCCTGCCGATTTGCACTGTTAATGGCCGCCCGCTCTCTGATGGTATTGATATACCCTGCAGCCGCTGTATTATTTCCCCTTTGCATTTCAGCTTCGGCAGCAATAAAATACATCTCCGGCAAACGTATAAGGAAAACGTCGCGTGCGCTTTCGGTTTCTGCTGCCGATGCGCGCGTTGGGTCCTCAAACTTTTTCAGTGAAATATAGTGAAACCGATCGGCAGGTGTTCCATCCGGCCTGTAAACATCGTTAATATCATAAATTTTGTAGACCTTCCCTGTCCTTGCTTCACTGCTTATTGCATATTTACTGCAAAATATCGCAGTATCACCCAAAGCCATCCCCTCAGGTCGTTTAGCAGCATCCGTTTCATTACAAAACCAAGTGGTTTTAAAAGAACTGTTGAAACGTACATCCTTTGTTTCATCAAAAAGGTTCAGCAAGAACTTGGTAGGCATATAGCGCACATTAGGAAAGCCGTTAGCTACATCCCTCAGCATCCCTGGTTGTGTATCATATTCCATCAAGTACATCGAATGACCTACATTACTACCATCATTAAATTCGAGGTTTGTAGAATAATTCAATCCCCAAATAATTTCCCCATTCTTTTCGTTATCCATTTTCCATAAATCCGCATAATTCGGCATTAAGCTATAACCATAGTTATTCATCACATGTTGGGCATAAGTTAAAGCCTCTTCATACCGCCCTCTTGTGAGGTAAACACGCGCACTAAAAGCCTCCGCTATAGGCTTCGTAATTTTCCCGTAGTCGGTATTATTAGATGGCGCATTGTCAACTGCATATTGAAGATCACTAAAAATCTGTTCATAAACCTGATCAACTGGTGTGCGATTAGCAATGGTAACAATACTTTCGGTAGGCTCCAATGTAAACGGAATATCGCCGAACGACTCTACCAAGTGCCAATAATACCAAGCACGCATAAATCGAAGTTCCGCCTCTAATATAGGCGCTTTGGCAGCTTCTACTCCTGCTGTTCCAATATTTTTTAAAGCAGTATTTACCAAATTAATGCCCGCATAACACGGTTGCCATAAGTTCGATTTAACCCATACATTATCCGAGATAAGCCCCTGGTAATTCATTAAGGTAGGCTGCGGGTATATACCATTCGTTCCGGAATTGCCACTGTTCGCACCGCCCGTCCAGATATCAGTACCCATTTCCAAGAGGGCATAGCCCTGTTCTTTTCCATATAGCTTTTGATTGTATGTATATGTACCATTGGTGGCCGCCTCAATACCTTCCGGCGTATTTAGTAAACTCTCAACAGTTGCTCCCCCGGGATTGTATTCATCCAGCGAGCAGGAAGCAAAAGAGAGAAGGGAAAAAGAGAGGGTATAAAAAACTTTACTCCTCCATGTCAATATTTGATGATTATTCATAATCTTTAATTTTATAGTGCGCATCATTATGGCTTAAAATCCTACGTTAAGTCCGAAAACAAACAAACGATTTAAGGGTTGATCAATCACCCCTTCACCCTCTGGATCAAAATCTTTCAAGCTACTGAAGGTGTGCAAATTTTTACCTGATACATATACCCTTAAGCTCTGCAACTTCAATTTGCTGAGTGCAGATGATGGAAATTTATAACCAAATGTTATATTTCGGATCTTTACATAAGAAGCCTCGCGCTCAGTAAGTGTGGTTACATAATTCGAGTTTTTGTTGGCATTAGGCCGTGGATACTCATTAGTAGGATTTTCAGGTGTCCAATAATCAATTTTGGCACCGTTCTCCAAACCGTTCCGTTTATATTTAGCGTAGTAATCAGAACTGATCCACTGACCAACGCGTGCAACAAGCATAATATTTAGATCAAAGCCCTTAAAGCTAAAATCATTGCTTAAACCCGCCGTCCATTTCGGCACACGCTGACCGATGATTGTCCGATCGAAGGCATCAATTTTTCCATCATTATTAAGATCGGCAATCTTAATATCACCAGGTTCCGCATCATACTGAGCAGCCTGCTCCTCTTCTCCCAATTGCCATATACCTATTTTTTTATAATCATAATAGATTTGGGCCGCTTGTCCTACAATAAGCGATTCGCGGTAATCATCTGCAATCACGTTGCCATTCGGCAAAGAAACAATCTTTTCGTTGTTGCGTGCAAAAGTCAGATTTGTATTCCACGAGAATGTTTTATTCTTGATATTATGCGAGGTTAAACTCAGCTCTACACCCTTGTTCTGCGTTTTTCCGATATTTCGGTTGACAGTTGTTACACCAGTAGAAAGTGGTAAAGTATAAGGGAATATTAAATCATCCGTTTTCGCATTGTAATAGTCAATACTTCCTGTGATCACATTATTAAATAAACCGAAGTCTAAACCGATATTGAGTGTTTTTGTCAGCTCCCATTTCAAGGTATTATTACCAATCAGACCATTAATCACGTAGGCATTGGCTGCATTCGCATCATTAAAAGAGAAATTCTGAACCAGTACGGAATTCTGTGTAGCATAAGGGCTGATTACATCATTTCCCGACACCCCGTAACCTACACGCAATTTTAAATCGCTGAAGGTTTGTTGGTTCTTCATAAAATCCTCATCAACTATCCGCCAGGCTGCAGCAGCTGAAGGGAAAAAGGCCCATTTATGCCCCTGCGCTAATTTAGAAGACCCGTCATTTCTTCCAGTCAACGTAAGTAAATACTTGCCTTTATATCCATAATTAACCCGTCCGCTAAAAGATAGCAATTTACTTTCTACATAGCCACTTCCATAAAATGGATTCTGGTTGGCACCGCCAATATTATAGTAATATTGCGAAGGAAAAAGCTGGTTATTTCCACCAGCAAAACTATTGGTATTTGTCCACGACAAGTAACTGGTAACTCCCGTTAACTGTAGAGAATGGTCATTAAATTGTTTATTATATGTAATCACATTTTCCCAGCTGATGTTACGATCCTGGTTATTGGTAATGGAAGCCTGCGAACGTGAACCTTTACCGTCGATTGTGTTTTTGGCGTAAAAATTACCTGCTTCTGAAGTGGAGAATATGGCACCGAAGGTAGACTTTATAGAGAGGTCTTTTAAAGGTTTTAATTCGATGTATCCGGAAACCGTCGCCCTATTTGATTTCGTATTCCGTTTATATGCATCTGCCTGCTCATCGGCCAAAGGATTAATTAAAGTTCCCTGTAGTGGGAATATATTTAGTTCCCCATTTTCGTTATAAGGAAGTCCTATTGGAGCAATCTTCGAAGCCTGATTCAGAGGATCTCTTCGGATATCATTATCAATGTGCGCAAATTGGGATTGCAACCCGACAGTCATCCAATTATTGATCGTTTGATCGATGTTCAACCTTCCCGAATAACGTTTGTACTCGTCCATTTTAAGCAATCCTTTTTCTTGAAAATAACCGCCCGAAAAATACACTTTAGTATTCTTTCCACCGCCACTTACACCAATCTGATGATTTTGCTGAAACCCATTATGAAGTAACTGATCGCTCCAATTAGTGAATTGTCCTTTCTGAAAGGCGTCTAACTGCAATGGATTAAGAATTTTGTTGTCATCCGCAGGTGAATTCCATAGACCCACAGCACGGTAGGCTTCCCTGCGAAAATCAACATATTCCTGACCTGTCATAAATTCACCATAACCGGCCACTTGAGATACACCCGCATAAGCATTGTAACTCAATTTCGCTTTCTCGTCGCTACCTCTCTTAGTGGTGATGATGATAACGCCATTCGCTCCCCTTGAGCCATAAATAGCGGTAGAAGAGGCATCCTTTAATACTTCGATCGACTGAATATCATTTGGATCGACATCTTGTGCAGCAACGCCTTGGATACCATCGACAATGTAAAGTACATTATTGGAACTTTCCGGATTAGCAATAGAACGATTTCCCCTGAGTTGCACCGAGGCCCCTTGCCCTGCATATCCGTTGTTCCTTGTAATATCGGCGCCAGGTACCTTGCCCTGCAATGCCTCCATGGGTGTGGTAACGGGCACCTTCGTCAGCTCCTCTCCTTTAACAGATACCACTGCCCCGGTAAGGTCGCGCTTCTTTACTTCACCATAACCAATCACTACCACCTCATCCAATGCCTCCGCACTTTCTTGTAAGGATATTTCGATACTTGTTTGATTAGGAGCGACCGCTATCTCTCTAGAAGTATGCCCCAAATGATTAACAAGTAAAACCAATGTTCCATTTGCAGGTAGGTTTAGCGTAAACTGGCCAGCAGTATTGGTAGAAGTTCCTAATTTGGTGCCTTTTATTGAAACGCTAGCGCCAGCAATAGGCACACCTTCTGCATCTTTTACTATTCCCACTAGCTTAGATTGCTGCTGATACAGTATTGCATGTCCTTTGAGGCCATTGGTTCGACCAATACTTGGCACAAACGCTATCATGAATGCAATGCCCTGTAAAGCAGATAAAAAGAAGCTACGTACTCTAAATTTTTTAGGATAATTGACCATATTTATTAACATATAAATGGAAGTGAGTAAACAAACTCACTTTCGGTTAGCTTTAATAGGGCCAAGTTAGATGTTAAATAAATATTGAATATATATGAAATTTGCATCTTATTATAGCATTTTAACCTGCTAAAAAGAGGCTTTATACTTGGATTTGTTGGTAGCAGCTATCCTAGCTTATCATCTTGAAAAAGCAGCTTTCTCCTTTTCAGTTTTTTTCTTTTTCCTTTTTTTCATAAATTCTTTCGGCTCCCAGGTATAGGTATTAAAACGATAAGCGAGGTCATAAAAGATGCCTACTTGAATATTTAAGGAAGTCAAAAAATGTGCCCATGGTCGATTATAATTATGGTGTTCTTGCTGCTCCATTTTAGCTACATAGACGGGGTCATATTCTTCTGCATTAGATTTAAAAACCTTCGTCTTTTTTGTTGGGATAAAGAGCCCCCCATTTAGATTAATAAAAAGACGCTCAGCAATGGCCATTTTTGCTAATCCCATTCCTATATAAGGGCGGACTTTACTTAGTTCAGCATGATAGAATTGTTCACGTGGATAACCTTCTACCCTGGATTCGATGAAAGTATTCACTTCATGCTTCATAAAATAATACATTCCGGCAGAAATAAACCATTTGCGTGCCCACCAGCTATTCTCGCCAAATAATGGTTGCCAATCGATATTCAAACCGGCATTTGCCCTTTGTGGCTGATAAATTAACCCTTTATAATGTTTTCTTATCTCAGGAAAATAATTTGCCTGCACGCGTACATTAAGATCGTCTTTTAACGGCAGTCCCATTTCAAAGCCTATTCCAGGTGTGCCTAATTGCAAACCGGCCGAACGTGTAAAAGCAGTATGTGCAGGATATCGACTCTGTGCGGAACTACCAAGTATTAGCACATTAAAAAATAGGAAAAGTCTAAGATGCTTCATAATAGGATCAAGAAATATCTTATGAAGATAATAAATCCAAGATCATCAACAAATTATACAACATTTTGTTATTAAGCTAGTCCAGAAATGACAGATACCTTCTTATTTTACTCTTTGCGATTTTTTTCTATACCAACAGCGTACCTGCTCCGACACTTGTTCGAGGCTCCTTCGACAAGTCTTCGACAGCGCTTCGACAGATCTCCCCCTATTTGTCGAAGCGCTGTCGAAGAACACTGGGAGAACAGTCGAAGAACTATCGGAGCTGGTATTTATCAGATAATGCGCAGGTATCCAGTAAAACAGACCAAAGCTCGAATAGTACTCGAGCAGCAGTTTCGCCCGAGATGATTTCGGTTCTTCTTTTCTTTAGAAATCTACGACAATTGTCTACGACAATTTCCGATGAATTCTTTTATAGAATGGCTTAAACATTAGGGAGAGGTGTTGATCACGGAAACCTGAATGCCAAAAATGAGCACTTGCAAAAAAAGCTAATTTAACTAAGTTTGGGTATTAGTAACCATGTTAAACAACAACAATCGGACATAATTGCATCTAATTATAAGAGAAAGAATATGAGAAAGTTTATTATGTGGAACCTTATTACCCTTGACGGTTACTTTGAAGGTAATCAAAATTGGGACTTAGCCTTCCATAATGCTGTTTGGGGATCAGAACTTGAAAGGTTAAGCATTGAACAATTACATTCAGCAGACTATCTTGTTTTTGGACGTGTAACGTATGAAGGTATGGCAGCTCATTGGACAACAGCAAAAGGAGAAATTGCCGAGCTAATGAACAAAATACCCAAACTTGTTTTTTCTAAAACATTAAAATCGGCTGATTGGAATAACACTACGTTAATTAAGGAAAACGCTTCTGCCGAAATTATGAAGCTTAAAGAGCAAGATGGTGGAGATATCTATGTATTCGGTAGTGCAAATCTTTCGGAAACGTTTGTAAACGACAATCTATTTGACGAATACCGTATTGGAATTGCGCCTATAATTTTGGGTGGTGGAAGACCGCTTTTTCGACAGGGAATTTCTTCCAAAAATTTAAAACTCATTTCAACACAACCGCTTACAACAGGTGGTGTAGTATTAAAATACGCAAAGTAATTCAAATGAAAGCCTTGAAGTAAACAGAAATTCCAAAAGTTGACGAATTTGATGGCCACGCTCAATGCGGCCGACTCGAAGGAATTAACGTTGATAAACAATAAAAAATGGATAATACGAGAGTTTACAAAATGTCTTTTGCTAGCGTGTATCCGCACTATATACAAAAAGCGGAGAAAAAAGGTCGTACAAAAGCAGAAGTAGATAAAATAATATTTTGGCTTACAGGGTATGATGAACAAACTTTCCAAGAACAACTTGTTAATAAAATTGATTTTGAAACGTTCTTCGCTCAAGCACCCCAAATTAACCCAAATGTCTCAAAAATTACTGGTGTAATATGCGGATATCGCGTGGAAGAAATCGAAGACAAACTCATGCAAAAGATTCGCTATTTAGATAAATTGGTCGATGAATTGGCAAAGGGAAAGACGATGGAAAAGATTTTAAGGAAGTAAGGAAAAACAGATCTACATGCCCAGTATTGCTGCTAAAGAGGCAGCAGAGCTGGCACCACTTTTAATTAAAAATGTCTTTACCGGCTTTTAGATCGAAATAAACGACTCAATTGAGTTTTTCAATCTGCAAGCGGTAAGATTGATTTTGGAGATGTTATTCAATAAAGTTTAATTACCAGCTCAACTTTCCATTAAACGGAATCAAGAGAATAATATCCAGTAGTTTCGTCTGATCAATTTTACCATTGATCAGCAATGTCTCTGAAACGCCTTCCGCATACAGTGTCCAGGGATTACCCTTTCCCGGAACCAGTTGAGGAACTAGAGGATCATCGCCGGATATTGGCAACATACCATCATCGGCTGTCCAGCTCTTTATTGCATTGTTCAATTTGAATGTCGGCAGATCTCCGGTATACCCCTGTTGCATCACCGGAACCAGTCCGATTTCACCCTCATCATTTCCCAACTTTACCGAACCCTTATCTAGGTTTGCAGGATACATTTGCGCAAGCAATTCAAATGCCAGCGCGTAAACATCATCCACCGGATGCTCACAAAAGTCAAACCAAGCGGTGCTGTATAACTGGCGCAGACTAAGATACTGCCAGCCTTTGTAATCGGTGAGTGGTGCGAGCGCTGTAACCTTCGAAGCATAAGTGCTTCCCCCATCTTCCGCGGTATATTCTACCGTAATAATCACATCACTGATGGAACGAAGGGAAAACGCATTGCTCGCCTGCGGGATACGCAGGTTCCAGGACGATATCGCTCCCGTTCCTTCAAAAGGCAGGTATTGTTCATCGTTAAAATTCAGCTGGAAAACACCCGCATCGTTGATACCGCTAGAAATAATTATTTCCTGATTCGGATTCCAATTAACACGTAAAGAGCCATCAGTTGGTGCAGCTTTATCCGGTAGCCCGAGCAAATATTCTACTGCAGCAATATTCGGCTTTACAATTACCGTATTACCCATTTGTGTAAGGGTTGCATGTATACTTTGATATGGCCCTACCACTGCTGGGATAGTGATTGAAAGTGATTTTATTTTCCGGTTATAATGGCCGGGAAAGTCCAGGTCGTAATTTAGCTCATTCAGATCAAAGTGGCAATTACCCGTCGAAACGAGTACCAACAAAGCCCGTGGATTGTTCTGGCGCATCGACCAGATTTTGCGTATTTCGAGTTTACGGTTATTACCACTTATATACGCATTTTCCATCTGCTGTAACGCTAATGATAGCGCATCGCCTGCCAGTAAGCCTTGATAGCCGGCATTCCATGCGGTCTGGTTGAGATAGGTTTGATTCAGGTTGAGCTCGTATTGCAAAGCCGTTTGTGCGCTTTGTGCCAGCGACCAGGCCAGTTGAAACATTTGAAAATACAATGTAGAAAGCTGGCCTGACATCCAGTCGTAAAGCTCCTCATTGGTAAATTTAGTTTGGAGAAATTGATAGACCTCCTGCGATTGCTGCCATTGTGTTGCTGTCAGCACCATCTCCCTTTGAGCTGCCTGAAGCGAAAAATCATTGGCCGCAATCTGCGCCTCGATTTCCCGTATCTGGTTCGACGAAATATTCAACTGCATTTCCCACTCCTCCTCGCGTCGGTTAAACTGTGCCGTCTGGGAAGTCTGTTGCGATCGTGTTTGTGCTATCTGTGCTCCTGTATCAAAAACACTTGCTGAGGCATTGAAACTTTCTCCCGGATTAAATCCCCCATTTGCTAAACCAAAAATGTTTGGAAGCAGCAGGGAAATTGTAGCAGCACCTTTAAGCGCCACACCTACCTCTTGTAAGATTTCAGCATTTGCAAGCTGATCAAGTGCTACTGCTTCTTCAAAATTTATTGATGTTTTCAGCCAACGTTTATAAGTATCTTGAACATACTTCGCATTGTCAAGATTCGCTTGCAGCCCTTCTCCTAAGTATTGTAACTGGTTAATCTGGCTCGCTTTTATCTGCCCGGATAGGTTGTTCAGTACAAGCTGATAACCCGCCTGTAATTGCGAGAGTTTTTCTGCATCTTTTTTCTCCAAGGCGACCAGCAATTCACTACCTAAACGCGCAACCTCCGCCGTAACGGAACGTGCTTGCGCCATCATATAATTGAACCGATACCAAGGCACAACCGGAGATGTAGAAGAGGCCATCGTATTTATAGTATCCCCTTTCGCTACAAGAGATGCCGCCGCTGCAGGGTTAATCGGCGAGGCGTACAAAGGGATCGCATTCTGCGCGCCACTAATAGAAAGTCCATGACGGATTTTGTATAAACGATCGACCACCAGCTCCCAGTATTTTAACAACTGCTTATTGCTTGGAATACAGTAATAAGCGTCCACTATACTCTGAATCTGCTCTGGCAAGGTAGCATCCGCTCCAAGTCCCGATAATTGATTCTCCACTTCAATAAGAAAAGGTGGTACCTTCCCTTCTCCATATTCAAGTTCCATGCTGTTATAATTCACCGTAGGCTTCGTTTCTTCTGTAACTTCTTTCACCGGCATTCGGCCCAGCAAGGTGGTTGCAAGCGTGTAACGCATCGTAGCATCGGAAATGGTTTCCCAAGTATTTTGGGTAAACAAGGAATCCCCCCAGCTGATGAGGTTGTCCATATATCGCATAAAAGTAGCTTTCTGCCAAGAATTCACACGCAAGCGAGCGAGCGTATCCGGATCAAAGGGGTCGTATTCATACACCGCCATCTGCAGTGACGCCGTATAATATTGCGCTGGTTGAAAGAACGATTCCTGCCAGGCATCTCCATTTAGGATATGATAGAGTGATTGGGCGTTAATCCGGCGGAAAGGACGGAAATTCCAGAAGTTGCTATTGAGCGACAATTGTGGATAATCCTGATATATTTGCAGTAATTCTCCTTGCGATAAGGCATGGTCAAATAACATAACTTCGGCAATAGAACCATCAAAAAAATTGCTATTCGCGTCGACGGAATTTCCGCTTCCAATCGTCAATAGCCTGGCGGTGTTGACTATATAGTTTTCACAAATGACCTCCTCTACAGTAAGCGCAATACCATTTATAAATACTTGAAGGCTTTTACCATCGTAGGTTCCCGTCACGTGGATCCATTGACCAGTGCCCACATACAGTGGGGAAATCGCATTTATCCATTTCGAATCAGACGTACCCATAGTGAGTATTAGACTCCATTGTTCATTCCCTGTACCCCAAATAGCCAAATGAAAACCCTTATTTTCGGATTGCGAGCAGACCACGGAATAAGCCTGGCTATTAGCAGGGACAGACGCCAGGTTTATCCAGGCAGCTACTGTAAATTCAGGAGAATTGAGCGCTTTAGCATATGGAACAGAAAAGTAGCTGTTATTTTTCGGGTCGAGTTTCCAAATCTCTCGCGGCTTGTTCGAGAAAAAAGGTGTTTCTTCGCTGGAGGCAGTCGGGCCATTTGGTATAGCCGCCTCTCGCCCAGTCAAATTCGGAAACTGATCATTAAACGTTCGGTTCAATGGCCAGTAAGCAACTGGCGTTGCCTGATTGGTCGGATCAAAAATATACTGATACCATTTTTCGGCTGCCGGATATTTATTCGCAGTGCGTAATTTTTCAGCGACATAATAAGGTGCATAAAAGAAAATTTCCCAGAAATAAGCACCAAAAGCTCCGGAGAAGTTCATGAGATCTGTTTCAGGAAGTAGTAGGTTTGCTCCAGCGACCACAGGAGGTTTCTCCTCTGGTAAATACTGCATTGCAGGTCTTAACAAGGTATTCACTCCACCTTTGGCTAAAATGTGTATTAGTGTTGGCAGCGTATCGGTATTGACGCGTATCAATTTCATTTTCGCCTCTTGATATTCATTAACGGGCGACTGGGAAAAGTAAATATTCAAGTGTCTATTGCTCATGTAATAGTTCGGCATCAGACATTCAGATAAAAGTGCCGACTCAAAACAGGGAAGTGCTAGATAGGATTGCTTCCGTACGTTATAAATAAAGCCTGCTGCACTATTTCCCAGTCGCAACATCTGCTCCTGGCTGGGAGCCATACCACTAGACTGATATTCATCCAACAACTCTTCCGTCGAAAGTGGATTTTCCCAGACCTTTAAATTGGCAATAGAGCCAGAAAGCTGTGAATAGCTATTATTGTTTCCGTTGTTTTTTCCTATCGTTAGTTGCGGAGAGGATGATACGGGCGAATAGGGTATAGTATAAGCCGAGGAGGATGATATATCGACAGTAACTACAATTTTCGACTCAGAATTTACTGTAAGGGCAACGAAGTACCATTTCCGCTCATTTGCATTTCCGTATTTGATCTGCGTACTTATACCATTCTGTATGCCTATGCCAAACTGGAATTTACTATCTTTAATAGATATATCCCAACCACACTTTGAAGTGCTATTCGAAGGAAAAATGAAAGACAGCAGATTCTGATTTGTAGTAGGAGTTTGCAAATAGACCCAGCAGGAAACCGTGAATTTAGTAAGGCTCTGATATTTATCCCAGGGAATGGTAGCATACAGTTCGCCATCAAAAAAAACCGGCTTTAATGTGTTGTACAGCGAATTGGTTCCCGTAAGTACCGTTGGGCTTTTGGAAAAAGTTCCCGGCGCATCTGTATAAAGGGACTTGATCGTTGTATCCTCTACCAAATTCATATTCATCAGCATCGGCCAAAATGCGTCGGGAACTTTGTAAGGATTATCTATTTCAGCATCATTGCCCAATGTATCAGCAAAAAAGACCAGACTCGTTTCATCATCCAGAGGTAGCGTAGCATAATCAATAAAAAAGACGTTTGATTGGTTTATACTTAATTTCCAGGTATCGACTTCCATAGTATTGTTAAGCGTATGAACTTCTAGAATGGTAGTCACATTTCCCTTCCGAATATACGCTCTTTTTGCGGCCAAACGTAACATATTCTGATAGTCAGCAGCCGCAGGAATCATTTCGGAGGTATCCTCTTTGGGGGGATTTTTTTCCATAGAAGAGGGACAACACACCAGTGGACCATAAGTAACCAGAATTTTTTCACTCTCTGTATCAGTGGACGGCAAAACCTGTACCTTTACTTCTTTCCAGTTTCTTGCTTTATAGAATTTATCCTCGGTTTGGGAATTGCCCAAACGAGCGCCAACAAAATAGTCTTCATAGTAATTAATCGTATCTATCCCGATTGCCGGACCAAACACATCTACCAGGATGTCTTTTACGAATAATATGGGTGCTTCCCATTTACCTGAAAAATTCCGGTAGGAGTAGTAAATAGCAGCATAAACGGATGTATATTTGTTGCTGTTATTATCTGTATCTATAATTTCTGTTTGTTCTACCCAAAATATAAACTGTCGCCCAAATGCCACAACAGTTGACACATAATCAGCGTTGATTTGCAAGTTAATTTCCTGCCAGGGCCCAAAATGCATATAGGTCGCATCTTCAAATGGAGCCTTCCGGTCCAAGGCAGCAGTACTGGTAACAGCAAGCGCAGTGCGCGAGTAGAAAACAAAAGGCTTCTTCCTTGAACGGCCAATGAGATGGATCGCTTTTTTCTCATCGTCTTCCAACTCACCCGCAAGTGCCAACGAAAAAGCAGCAACATAACCATCCACCAACTCAAGACTAGCCACTTCATTAATGGTTTCCAAGTAGTTAGTTAGCGACTGTTTTACATTTTCATCGGTGATTTGTCCTTTTGATACGTCACTGATAAACGTTTTGAATGCAGGGCTTTGGAACTTTCGCAACGCGGGGTCAACATAATTTTCCGGATATAGATATATTTCACGATTCGTCTGCCAAACACGGTAGTTACTCATCCACTCCCACCAGATTTCGGGAATCTTATTTTCCGTGCCCGGTTCCAGATTGTTGATGATTCGGTTTACGTACAATTGCAAACTGTTCATGGCTGTTACCATCCAAGATATTTTTACATCGGGCGACATGCTTACGTCAATGAGCAGATACTCATAAAGATCCTGCTGACTTTTCAGCCTGTTAATGCCTCTCTGCAGTTCCCAGATCAGCCAGTCGCAAAGTACTGTTCGTACTTGAGTAGCATCACGGATTTTTAAGGTTTCGACAGCCGATGCCCCCAATTTCCCTTCCAGCATTGCCAAAGTGGTCACAGCAGAATCGGTATATTGTTGCCAATATTGGTCGTTCGTTCCTACGAACAGATTTTGCACCGAAAGTCCACGCAAAAGATTGAGTGTAGAAATATCGGTTCCGATTTTCTGCTCCAATGTCACAACATTGGCGAGCTTACGAAGACCGCCAACAGTATTGAAGTTGATAGCAGCAAAATAGGGTTGATTAACAATAGATTCAAGCTCCGTAAGATTCCAGCCTGTCATCTGCGATAGTAAAGCAAGTTGATCGCTGGATGGCGTATTGGCACCAGGGTCGTTTGCCTGCCGAAAATAATCCAGTAATCCATTTACCTTGTTGCAGCGGTTTTGCAATGATTTGTAGTCCGTCAGGGTTATCAATTGTTGCAAGCTCAGAAATTGAGTACCGTAGGATATGGATTGACCCCCGATCAACTGCGAATAGTTAAGCATAGCGCTCACTTCCTGTCCAGTAAGTTTAAGCCAGCGGGCCATCGCCGTATTGCGTTGTAAAACCGACAAATAATTATTTAGGATGTCCGGTGCTTGGCTGCCAGTATTCAGCAGCAGATTCACAAAATACGGATACGGCTCACTCGATGGGTTTGAAAACATACTTGCATTGTTAACTTCCCGAGAAGTTAAAAAACAAATTCCCGCCATGGTATCTACACTTACCGCAGCAAGCGATGCTATGGCTTTAACCACTAAATGATTTTGAGCAGTAAAGGTTTCTTGTAAAACCTGTAGTACATCTTGCTGATCGCCTTCCGAAGGTAAAAAATCTATCAGCTCCTGCGGAAGTTTCGGATCATCCTGCAATACCACACCGTCGCTATCGATAATCTCTGCCTGTACTAGTTGCGTGTAGATACCTTCGGCAGCGGCAGCGTCAACCCGATCGTTGACAAAGCTCCCGGAACTAAGCAATACCTGCTTGCTTGATTGCATCATATAATCAAGCGCTTTGCTGATTGCTGATACATCGAGTAGTTGCAAGCTTAGGTCTGGAGCGGCAATCGAAGTGAGGTAAGACAACTGCTTCATGGTAAGACACATTGCTTGCATCCATTCGGCTATTTCTATTAATCTGATTACCTCTGAAATCTTCCAGGTAAATTTGGTATCGCTGATTGCACTACCTGCAATTAAACTTAATTGAATAAAATCGGGCACGCTTAAATCGAGCATTTCAGCAAAACGCGCAATACGATAAAACCGGGATAATAAAGAGACACTAAGTGCAACGGGACTTCGAGTAACATCCGTTTTTATAGTCGACTGAATAATTGCATACAGGTCTTGAATGGAAATCTTCAGTGCAGCTGCCAACTGATTTGCTAACCTGTCGTCTTGTGACCCGACTGCGTCGAGATAAGCCCAATGTATTACAGGAGAAGTAAAGAGCGGGTTCAACGTATATGTTGGTCGGTAATAAGTAGGTTGATCCGGATCTGTACTGTTTGCCATTAAAGGTGGTCTGTTAAAGACACGATCCCAAAGCGCCTGTGAATCGGTCTCGTTCCCTCTTCCGTAGGTTTTCATCTCCGACCAAAAACTGCTCAGTTCGTCGATAGGGATTTTGTATTTCTTTACTAGCCCAGCTACCTGGCCGAGCGATTCAATAATTGCCTCATTGATTGTTGATTGTGTAGGGATATTCAAGCTATTCACAACCGTTTTTAATAACCAATCGAGTTCACCGAACGACCAACCTGTTTGTGCCTGTAAGCGAATATAGACAGCGATTTGTCTTAAAACCTGATCCGAAAGGCCTACCACTTTGGGGTCTGCAAATAAATTTAACAAGGGATTGTCCTGTGAAACTGTAGGCTTAGCGATGCCAATAAATTGACCTGATGGGAGCAAGTTATTTAAAAACAAGCCGTGTAAGATAGTGGGATTTAGTTCAGAAGTACTTCCAATAGGCACCCCCTCATAAAAAGCTGTTTCGTAACCACCCGTTGCGTCGTAATGATAAGGTCCGAAATCATAAGCCGTTTTGCCAGTCTGCTCGTTTAATGGCCAGTAAGCAAATAAATGAGCGTCCGTATAATTTTGCAAGCGGAGGTACATCATTTTTCGGATCAAATCCGCTGAACGGGCTTCTGACCAGATACGAAGCTCTGTAATTCCACCATGAAACGATGAAGCCCCTGAAATATAACCGATGCCAATTGAGGAGTTGTTTATCTGAATAGTTCCCGACACAGGGTGGGTAGAGTCGGGCACTCCATTGATATAAATCGTATTTTCATTACCATTCCTCGTCCAGGCGATATGGGTCCATGCGTGTAGGTTAAGTTCGGCCACCGAACTAAATCCGTCCGCATCTCCATACTTACATCTTATGTTTTTATTAGCTAAGTAAAAATAAAACTCCTCTCCTTTGCCTTTACCTATAATAGACATGTTGGTATAAGTTGAAGTCGGGTAAACCCAGCATTCAATCGTAATGGATCCTGCCAGTACAGCATCCGGAAAGGCTACAGTTTTAGCATCTTGACTACCTTTATCCTGCATGACATAGCTTCCACTTCCTTTTTTCAGCTGCTGATAAATGAGCTCTTCCAATTGATCCGGGCTAAGTCCAGTCTTTTGTAAAAAAACCTTTTGATCCGTTAAAGCTTCGCAAACTGCCTCATCAGAAAGGGTTTCATCATGAAATCCGTATAACTGCGTCAGAGAGGCTTGATAGGAGCCTGTTACCAGGGATAACTGTTCGGGTGATAAACTCAATGCTTCCGCCGAAGCAGCAAGTGCAGGCGCTTCAAGCAATCGGTATATAGAAGAAAGGCTAGTTCCCAATGCCTCCAGTCCGCCACGAATCGTATATAAAGAAGAATTAAAGGGTGTGCTAAACGGATAAACCCTGGCAGCCATTTGCTGCATCGGATCGGCATTATGTAAATAATTTACTTTAAGATGTTGGCAAATGACTTCATTTACGATATCTAGATAGGCTATTTCCGAATCGGAAGATCTACAATCTAAGGGCATGGTCCATAGATCGGGCCGACGATATCGTAAGGAAAAAAGCGTTTCTGGTGGTGGGCTTACATATTGCGAAACCACCCGCATCAAATCCGTAAAATACGCTGCCGGACCGAAAATACTCTGGCAATCCTTACAATCACAGGTAAACATCGGACCGAAGAGCCGTTGATAATCAGGAATACCTTGCTGAAAAATGGCATTTATCTCTTCCCCCAAAGGTTCTGCAACCTTCGCTGCCACCGTTTGGGGTACACCGAGCGCCAGTTCAAAACTTGCGCGACGGATACGTTCAGCATTTCCGAAAAGCTGGGTACAGAAGGCCCTTGGAGATTCTATATTGCTAAGCTGGGATAATGCCGGCATCACTTTTTGTGTGAAAGCGGATTTACCGGTAGCGGCAATATGATGGGCACTATGAAAACCCAATGATTCCAGCACCGCCGCAACCTTATCGTCTGGATTAATTTTCAATAGACGCTGACGGGTGCGTAAGCTTTGCAGTAGTTCCTGCTGATGAACATCCTCCGGCCAGTTATATTGAGCAAGTGCATTGGCGCTAAAGAGATCAGCAGTTTGCAGGTCGATCTGGGGGTTGGCAGTAAGGAAATCAGTGATCATTTTTAGATTCATTTGCAAGTTTATATTTTTCGTTGAATTTGGCAAGCTTCTTCCGAACCCATTCCTCATGAAAACGGTCTTTTGCTAGCTTTTTCCTTTCCCGTAAGCCTTCATTTTCTGTATCATATCCTGTCTGCTCATCATCGGCTATGTTATTAAATACAACTTGTTGTTCATATGGAAGAAACTGTACCAGTTTACGATTTTCTGGTTGACTTAGCGCTTTGAATAAAGCAACCTGCTTCCTACCCTTGTCAGCGCTCAATATGTAACGAAATGCCTTACGAGCGACTTCAAAAGTAAAGTCTAAGCTCTTTTTACTTACAGCATTAAGAAATCCTTTAAAAAGTTTTAGCGCACCATGCTTACGCCACTGTTCCGCGACAGAAACGATTGTCTCAAGTTTAAATGCATACCTCTTCTGATCATCGGTTTTAAGGCCACCAAAATCACCCCCGCTGTGTAAGATATCGGCAACTTCATGCCCCTCTTGTTCGCCTTTAATCCCGGGAAGTATTTCACGGTAATCGTTTGGTGATTCACCACCAAATACAAACGGAGCTCCACGATTATAGCGAATATGTACTTGATGATCGTTGTTTTTTACAGTAACTCCTTCATTTTTAGTGAATGTATTATAAACTATAGAATGTGGTTCACCGAATTCCTTATTTATTTGATTGTTTATATCTGTAATTTTATAGTCGTTCGATTTTTTTCTCTTTGCCGCTGGTTTATCAGTTCGGTAGCTTTTCCTTTTTTTACCCAATACAGCCTTATCCGAGCTTGTATTTTCTTCTGGCGTTGCCGGAATATGATGTCCTAATCGTTTTGCTATTCTAGCCGAACGACGTGGCCATACTGTTTGATTCTTACTCATCCCCGTCGGATCATTATAATTCACCGGATTACTGCTCACATATTCATACAGATTAGGTCCGTCCACTGGCCCCACGGGGTCCGGGCTCATCCAACGGCTTAACCAACAAGCATAGTAACGTGCGCCGTAATAATAAAGGCCGGTTAAGGCATCGCATTCTTTAGCACAAAATCGTAGCTCTTTGGCGTCGGCTTCCAGCTGGCTCCGCGCCAGCGTAAAGGCCGTTCCTCCATACACATAATATTGTTCAAAAGTGAGGAGCGTTGCCTGTTCATTCACTTCCATTGTTACCGAATCGAGCGGGTCACATAACTGATAACGATATTGAATATCACCGACCGAAATATTCCTTTGTACCGAAGGCACGATAACCCAACGATGGGTAATGAGTGCGGGAGCGTTGCCATCTTTTAGCACAAGGGTATGCTTTTCGGATTGCAGTTTTGCCGGAGCAGGAGAATCGACGCCACCGGATGCCGTCCAAGTACGCAATTGTTGGTAATTACCCAGGTAAATTTTTTCCGTGTATTCAATTTGTGTTCCACCATTTACCACGCGTTCGCTTACTTTCCGAACCCGGTTTCCGCTGCTGTTATACTGATAATATTCGGCATCATTCAAGCTACAGACTTCACCCGTTTCTGGATCCGTTATTTCACGGGCAATCATCACCACACTGGAAATATGATTGAGGTAATTCCAGTTAACCTGCGCCGTGCTACCGGGATGGAGGGTCAGCATATTGCCATTCCCATCGTATGCAAATGATGCTGAACTGCCAGAAGAATTTCCATTAGCGATACTATTTAAGCGGTTGTTCGTATCAGCAACCGTTATTTTCTGCGTCCAATTACCGCTGGCAGCCTGATGTTTTTTCAAGATCAGGTTATCTCCAAAATCATAAGCAAATTGCTGGGTATAATTTTCCAACTGCTGCAAATCGGCGGTATCCGGTGCTTTGGGAAGCGGGATACTGGCATCGATGGCGCCATTTCTTTCTTGCTTATTCAGTCCGGGCAAGGTGCGCCCCGTGGCACGGACAATACGGTAAAGCGGGTCATATCGGTACCGGTTGTAAGGCTCCATTTTCTGATTTTTATGGAACACCACAGACGCATTATTATCCAAGGTACTGATAGTATGGCCCGCCGGGTCGTACGTATAATAAATATCCTGTAACACGGCATTTTCTTCCATAGGGTCAGTTATTGTTCGTGTAGTAACGCTTCGCAGGAGCTGTTGCGTGCAGGCATCGTAAGTATAGTTCGAAATTACGCCGTTCCCGTATATCACCCGTGTATGTTTCCCCTGGGCATCGTATACTATATCGCTGATAACGGTTTGCCATTCTTGCGGATTGTCAGCAACGGCATCCATCAGTTTTTGTTTACTACCCTGTAATAAACCGTTGATATCATAGCTAAAGACATGTTGACTGCCATCCGGCAAGGTTTCAGCAATTAGTTGCCCCTGCGCGTTGTATATGTTCGATTGGGCATAATAAGGTTCACTTAAGATTTTCTGTCGCGCTTGCTCCGTCCAGTTTGATTCGGTTTTATAATCCGACCGTAGATAGGTTTTTCCTCGTAAAGGTGCTCCGGCAAGGTCATATATTTCCACAATTGATAATCCAGATTCGTCATAATCCTGATAGGGTTTCCCCATGAGGTTATAATTGGTTGCATTTGGAACCGTTTCTCCATAAACCGTTAGCTGCACCCAATGGGCAAGTGCATCCGCTTGGTCTCCCCCACTCACATACAGACCCAAAGGACGCTGCAGGTTATCATATTTACTGTCGGCTTGAAATTCACGACTGTCCCATGAACAGACTATATTGCCAGCCATATTGGTGAGCGACCAACGTAAACCGGCATCCGCACTTTCCGATTGCAGTACCTGCCCGCCTAAGCCATATTCGCTACGGAAATTGAACAGGAATGTTTCCTCCCGCACCGTTTTCAAAAAGAGGCGTGGATCGGTATGGTACAATTGCCGTCCTTGAATATCATACAGGCTCAGCGAAGTCATACAGCTTTGCGCGAGGTAATCTTCCAGGGTTTCTCCATTATCGGGAAAATGCTGTAGAAAAGTTTGATGAAAATCGGATTGATAGGGTTGAAAAGTAGGTGTAACCCAAGCTACTGCATCATCCGGGTTTTCTTTCGCCAGGTAACCGAACTCCAACAAAGCAGCCCAAGTTGCTTGCGGTGTCATTGATCCAGTTACTTTTTCCGGAATAGTATCTTCGCTGATCGCGCCCAGGTTACAAACGATGGTTCGGATCGAGTTACCCAAGTTGTCAGACACAACAGTGGAGGGTGTATTATAGCAAGGCAGCGCGGCTTGCAACGCAAATAATTCCGCTTGTTGCCAAGCTTCGGGCTGCACCGGATAGTTTGCCATAAACCATTGGTAATAGGGCGAATCGGGCATGGTATCGTTAAAATCGTAGGAGCTTGTTTCCCAAGGCGTATAAACTGTTTTCGAGAAAAAACCTTTCGGTGAATCTGTTCGCACAACCCTGCCCACCGGATCATAATGAATTACTGTAGGAGGTGGCACGAGCTTTTCCTCAATTATCTGTTGTTGATCTTCAACATAAGGTGTCGCGCTGAAATAAGCTTGGTATTGTTCTACCGGTAGGCCCTTATTGTTGTATACGGTATGCCCACTTACCAACCAACGTTCTTGGTTTGAAGTATCAGATGAAGGATTAACAAGCGTACCGTCCATTTTGCGTAAGCTTACCTCACCAGGACTCATTTTGGCTTTGCTTTGTAAAAGGGCGCCTAAGCCATTGCTATATGCAATGTTGATAGGCATTTGCAGGTCGTTAGCTGTCCCTTCCACCGCTTCCAGCTCTTGTACGTGTATGGTACGTGTAATGCTGATCGCATTAATACCCTGCCGTCTGTTTTTCCAAGCAAATAAATCATAAAAAAAATAGCTGGTTGCGCCTTGCAGGTACTTGGCCGGATTGGCAATGACATCATCAAAGGTAGCTCCCGGTTGAATGGTGTATTGATCTATCGGTAAATCGCCGCTCTCCGTTCCATTCACTTGTCCGTAAACGGTGGTAGCGATTACCTGTCCTAGGGGGTCACAGAGCACTTCGGACGCATTATTATTGGCATCGACGCTTCGCATCGGCGACATGCTCTGGTAATCATATTCATAGCGTTCATCGAGCGAAAGCGTCGTAGAGAGAATGGATGATGTTTTGGTAATTAATAACCAGTAGCGATCATATAACACCGTTGTACATCCATTAAACCCGTTTTCGTCCAACACACTTTCATCTAGCAATCCGGTAATCGTTGCTTTAGTTTGCGATGGCATATAAAACTTTGTGCTATCCCAATTGTACAGCTGCATCTGTCCGTAATTCCACCAATAGCCCTGCTGAAGCACATAACCACAACGAAGGCTGAGCAGCTCATCATTTACTTTATCACCGAACGATCGTTCTATCTCATCCGGATTCAGTATTGCTGATTCCTGATGGTGCAATAAAGCCAGTTCATTTATTTCTCCATAAGGCAATGCAGTTATTCCATCGCTGTTCCAATAAACCTGCCTGCTCCAGCTGAGCAGTCGACTCCAAGCTTGTTCGGGAGGCCTATCTGTTGGTCCTACCTGCTGCTGTAAAGCAGTTTGGATTTGCGGTAATAAATCAGCTCGCGTAAATGGCGCATCCATTGGCGCTGTTATGCTCCCGATTTCATAATCACGCGACTGCCAGTTTACACCTAGGTATTGCCAACAACTATTCGAATCTGCTGGATTATTATTTATGGTGTTAATATACGTAGCTTCATTTAGCAATAGACGCAACTGTTGCTGTTCTGGATAAATGACAGCGCTGGTTACGTTCCTACGTGGGAAGCTGATCGTTGCGCTGAGCAAAGGATGGCCATATTCGTCCATGGAAAGCACTAAATGCTGACCAATACGTGGATCTTCAGGATTACGATCATAGGTATAACTCAGCTTATTCACCTCTACTGGCATTACACTACAATAACGCCCATCCAGCCGCGGTTGCACCAGACATACCTGTAGGGTAGACATCGAAATTGTGTAGGGATTTTCCGCCAAAGAAGAATGGTCTGCGGCGTACACTTCCGCGCGAATAGGATGTCCTGTTAAGGATGCATAGGCCTGCCTTACAGAAAGCGCGTCCTGATTATTCCAGACGGATTCCAATTCAAAGGCAACGACAGCCCATTGCTGCGCGTCGCCCTTGTAAAACTGGTTTTCATATTGGGTGCAGATGGCCGGTGTCTGTTCATAAGCGCCGGTAATAAACCAAGAACGTGTATAAACCGGTGGCATCCATAAGTTTTTATCCAATAAGGCCGCTGCTTCCGGATGGTTTGTAGCAGCGTACTGAAACTGCTCATACGTTTCGCAATCCCAGGTTTCTACAAATCCAAAACCACGAAACTCACGTTCCAGTGGGTCGAAATAGCCATCATGATACCGGTACCGTTCCGTATAAACCGCATCGGTAATCTGATCGGTTGTTTTGCTTTCGCTTACTACACTTACAGCAATAGGTAGGCGTGTTGGCCAGATCCGGCCCTCCTGTTTATCACGTAACTGCTCAAGAACAGATGTGGTATAGGTTAAAGATGATAATCCCCCCACGCCATTATCAACGGTTTGCAGTAAATAGGGTTTCAGCTTATTGCTGAAATCGTAATACAGGTGTTTCACTTCTGGGGCCGTTACCGTAAAAATAAGCGAAGTGGTACCGTAACCACTCACATCACCGGCTGTTATCGCGGTAATAGCAGAATATGTAGCCGGGAAAGTTACGTCTATCGGCGCGCTAAAAGAGTTACCGTTCTGATTGAACCAGATGCGGGCATATTCCGGATAACAATACACCATGTCAGTTGTACCGCTGCCATCGGCATCAATTAAAAATACCCGTCCTGCATCAAACGAACCATCGATGAGTGGGACATTTGCAAAAGTAATGGCTTCACCAAAATGGCCATGACCAAGACAAGGCCAAACAGTGAGGTGCCCATTACGCAAACAAAAGCGATGTGATAAACCATCCCCAAGAAAATTGGAAAAACCGGTTAGCTCTTCTGCTCCATGCTGTGTTGTCATGGGGAAATGGCTGGGAATCCAGGAATATGAGGCCTCCTCGAAACCGGCTTTACCTTCAGAACGATAAAATTTCAATTGACTATTTTCAGCAAATAACAGGTCACTGCGACCCGTTCCGCTGAGATCCGTCATCTCTTTTTCAGACGATAAGTCTTCGACAGGAAAGCTGTAGAAGGGCTGAAAGGATTTCCAATCCGCACATGCAGTATGTTCAAAAAAACCATTGCTTAGACCATCACTCATGACTAAGTCGAGTACATTATTCCCATCCAATGAAGTAAGATTCGCTTGTCCAGCTTGCAGATTACGAAAAATCGGAAAGCTGTCCAATACACGCATCTGCGCATATCTTCCATTGCCGAGTGGTGCTAGGTAGCCTACAAAGGTATCACTGCTGTATAATAAACCGTCCATACCAAGGCCATCAAGATCAACAGGAATGAAACCCGATGAATTGAAATACCCAGGTGCGTCGGCCTCGAGCAGTTGCCAGGTTGACGCAAGTGGATTAAATTCCTGATAGGTTAATGCTGTTGTGGGTGTATCCGCTATCCACAAAGGTTGTTGGGGCTGCGTACGGTAACCGCGATGCATAATGCTTTTTACGATGCTTATTCCCGAAACGGGAGTTGTATCGTATGTTGGAAGCAATGCGGTTGTAGTAAAAGGAACACCACCATTTTCTTCGGTAAAATGATGTCGTAAATAAATACCTTGGCAAAGTCGTGCGGTACGAATCTCAAACCCGCTTTTATAGCTACTAAAGGGGTCGGTACGAGCCGTCCAGACAGTTGGCGTCACATCAGGATTATCTTTATCCAGTTGCCCGTAATCAAAAACAACTTCAAAAGCAAAGAGTTCCTGTTGTACATTATTTTCTGTTATAAAATAATTTCCATACTGAATGGTGTCTGGATAACGTTGCGAGGTAAAATTTCGATCTTTATTATAAACCGTATCCGGAATATTAACCGTATCACCAGGTTTATAATTATAAATAATTTTATTTCCATGCGCATCATCACTCATTTCAATGAGCCATTCGAAGATTTGATCTGGATTTTCAGGATTATAAATACGGCCATTATCGGAAACGCCATAGAGACTGGTCACATTATTTGCGGTGACCACTTTCCAATAACTTAACTGCGTAACTGTATCTGTCCATTGCTCAATAAGCGCAAAGCCGCTCTCCAGACGTGGACGATAAGCGATAATATTCCAAATTGTACCTTCAATAGTATGTTCGTATGCTGATTTTATCCATCCCTGTCCAGCTTCCGTATATTTCGGGAGCAATTCGCCGGCGCTGCTAAGAATAAATACATCCGTAGGATCATATCTTGGAATGCCATTACTGGTTTTTCGCACTACCGAGTCCAATGACACGGAAAAGCCCAACCCGAATAAACCATTGCCGGAACCTGAACTGTAAGACAAATTAATAGCCGGAGAAAAGCCGCGTGCATCTGGCAATGGAAAAGGAACAGAAAAACCACCTGAACCTGTAAATGATTGCGCTTTGAAAGGCTCGCTAATTCCGCGTAAGGCTCCACCACCAGCAGGCATGGAAACCTTAGGAGCAGTGATTTGGTTTGAATCGTTTCGTTTATTCATGAATAAAATTCAGGTATATAGTCGAATATCAAATTCAGATAATTTAATGGTTCCTATTCCTGTAAACAGGACTTGATCAAAATTAGAATTATAGAAGCAAAGCTCAGTGAATAAACTGAATAACAAAACTAAATTAGTAAATATACTTTATAAACACCTATTTTTTTGATAAATAATAATTTAAACGTAACACCCCTATATGTTGCCATGAAAAAGTACGGCTAATTTCAAAGGTACCAGGGAAACACATCCATTCGTATTGTTTTCGAACGAAAATTGAGGAATAATACAACTGTAAACACTATGTACGGCATTAGACTTACATTTACTAACGTTGATGAGCAAAAACAATGAATTATTGAGACATAATGATTTGATTGATCCATGAAAAACTTTCTTTATTTGTGTTTTTAACGCTTGCAGTCCAACTGCATAATAAAACCAATTATATCCTTATGAAAAAACGCGAACTCCCAAACATTCATTCCTTTGGCATTAACTTCTCTGGCTTGCTATGCCTTTTGCTCCTGTACGCTTGTGAAAGAAAAGGTAGCGATTCATTAAAGCCGGTAACGCAGGAAGCATCAGAATTCAATATCGATAACACCTTTACAAATCCTATATTACCGCGAGGGGCTGATCCTTGGGTTACTCAAAAGAATGGAATTTACTACTTCACTTATACCCAAGGGGGTAGATTGGTGCTGTACGAAACAACAAATATGTCTGAACTGGCATTGGCAAGTCGTCATGATGCCTGGGTTCCCGAGCCGGGAATGCCTTATTCGAAAAACATTTGGGCACCGGAGCTTCATGAAATCAACAATAAATGGTACATGTATTTTGCCGCAGACGATGGTGCTAATGCCAATCACCGCATGTACGTGGTAGAAAACAGTTCTAGCGATCCTATGCAGGGTGAATGGGTGCTAAAAGGAAAGGTGGCCGACCCGTCAAATCAGTGGGCAATAGACGGAACAGTGCTTGACTATAAAGGCCAACTCTATATGCTGTGGTCTGGTGGCAATGCAGGTGCGGCTCCCCAACAGATCTATATCGCTAAAATGAGCAATCCGTGGACGATTAGCAGCGAAAAGGTGATCATCGCCAGCCCTACATATCCGTGGGAAATGAATGGCAGCGCTATTAACGAAGGCCCTCAGGTGCTGATTAACCCAAATGGACAAGTGCAAGTGGTTTTCTCGGCAAGCGGCTTTTGGGTTGATACGTATTGTCTAGGTCTGCTCCGCCTTAACGTAGATGGCGACCCAATGAATCCGGCAGATTGGACAAAAACACCGCAGCCGGTTTTTTCAATGAAAGCGGAGAGTGGTGCTTATGGCCCTGGACATAACGGGTTTTTCAAATCTCCAGACGGCACGGAAGACTGGATTATTTACCATGCACGCAGCTTACCTAATGGGGGCGACGGAAACGGCAGAAATGCCCGTATCCAAAAATTCACTTGGAACGGCGATGGTACCCCTAATTTCGGTGAACCGGTAAAAATTGGCGATTCGATACCAAAACCGTCTGGTGAACCTATACGGAAGGTCTATCGCACAGAGAGCTGGTCAGTTACCGAGTTCAGCTCAGAGGAAACCGTCAACAACCGCCTAGCCATAAAGTTAATTGACAATGATTTAAGCTCTTATTGGATAACACGGTATTCAACTTCACCCACCAATTATCCCGATCACTTTATAACGATTGATATGGGTAGTATACTGGATGTGGATGGTTTTATGTTCGCCCAGAAAAATGGTGATCGAAAAATTAAGGAACTAGAGATCCTGGTGGGTAATGATAATGAAACATGGGAAAATCTTGGCACATTCGAATTGGCCAATGTAGATCGTGTCAAGCAATATTTAAACTTGGATGTACGGAAGCAATTTCGATATTTTAAGCTAGTCCCGATAGCGGGCTATGATAGTCAGCTTCAACCCGGATTGGCCGAGGCTGCTACCTACGTTTTGGGAGATTAGCCTTTTAAACACTTGTGTTAGCGACCTTCATATTGTTATGGAGGTCGCTACTTTATTCCTTAACCGCCGATGCCATCATCGAACTTGTAGATTTAGTCTGCACATGTTACTAGTTTACTTTATTAGCCCGGCCTTTTGCATTAAAAAAGTAGCATTTTTATTTTGCGCAATTCCCCTAATTATTTTATAATCGAAACTAAGTTTATCAGACTCAAGCCGACTTTCGAAGCAGTAATTACTTACATCTTTCGGATAGCTATTTTCGAGTGCTCCCAAAGCAAGATCATGGGTAGCGATCACGCATAGACATTCATGCGCTAAGAACTCTTCAATAAGACCAATAGATCCATGTAATTTATCAGCCGAGTTTGTTCCTTTAAGAATTTCGTCAAGGAGAATTAGCATCTTTCGTCCTTTACGCAAATTATCCATTATTTGAGAAAGTCGTTTAAGCTCCGCGTAGAAGTATGAGGTGTCCTGATCCAATGAATCTGTCACACGCATACTTGTATAAATAACTGCATTACTACAGGTGAATTTTGTTGCAAAGACTGGAGCGCCGCAATAAGCCAATATCAGATTGACTCCAATTGTCCGGAGAAATGTACTTTTACCAGACATGTTGGCCCCCGTGAGAATCACCACTTTTTCTTCTCTTAGAGATCCGAAATTGTTTGATACACATGGATGATTTTTAATTAGTGGATGTCCCAAATTTTCAGCTTCTATGAAAATTGATGCAGAAAATTTGGGGTAAGAATAGCTAGGATTGTTAAAAGCGAAATTCGCCAGTGAATTTAGTTCATCAAACGTGAAAATACTATCTAACCATTCAGGCATTTGTTTTTTATGTTTCTTTTTCCATCTGTAGAGTGCCACAATACAATGAATGTCAGAAAGAAAGACTCCATTTAATACAACTGCCACCAGATCATTTAACCGCTGATCAAAAAAACTCATGATACGCGATAGCCTATTTATCTCTGTATGGGCGTTCTCACTGTTTTTTAATAGTGTTATTAAACGTTGATTGCTAAATGTCTGCGTGTTTAAGTGTTGCAACAATTGAGCATATTTCTTTAATAGGTTGTGTTTGCGTGAAATGATAGCGTGAGCTCTATTTATGGGGCTATTGAATAGTTGTATAAATACGAGATTTATTAAAACGGAAACAATTAAACCAACATATGATATCATTCCCACGATAGCAAAGATTAAAATGGAGAGGGTGACTGTAGGTAGTAAAAAGCTAAAAAAACGAATAATGGGCCTATTTAGAGTGTTTTTTGGAGATTCTAGCCATGCGGTAAGTTGAGAAATATCTTCTGAATCCTCCCGGTTTTCTAAGCCTATTGCCATGAAATGCTGTCGAAAGTCTACCAAACACGTTAGCTCCGACACTGCATGTTGGCGTTCGAGTATCTTCGCAACATTTACATTCGTACATTTAAGACTCTCTACCAGAAAACGTTCACCGGAAAATGTGCACGTTCGATTCATATTCTGGAAAAGAGAGTTGGCTCCAAAAACGTCTAAATCGTATGAAAAGGGGTGATTTGTATCTACATATATGGAACCAGATGGCAAAGACGAATATTCCCCTCTTAAGGAAGATTTTTCTTGTTCATTGATTGTTTTTAAACGATAAAAATGTAAACGCTGTTTATTTGCCTTGGCATCGGCAATAACTATCACAAGAAAACTTGCTGTGCTAATTAGTGCTATTGATAGCCAAAACGTAGACAAATATGTCATAGCCATCCATGTTCCAGCTACTATAAAAATCCCAAGAACTAATCTCAAGGAAGAAAAGAGCTTGCCTCTTTTTTTGAAATGGGCTTCTTTTTCTGAAAAATCGCCAATACGGTTGGCATAAAGTATATCCAAGTCTTTTGCCATATAAATATCTGAAGGTATATTGTTGTTACTATTTTGTATCAAAGTTCAGTGTTTTTTGCGCAGCTTTTATATGATCTTATACTTTTTTAATATTTACATCATTACAAAGTATAGTTGTGGAACTTGAATATACTTTCTTTAAAACCAACCTTTCTCGTAAAGAAAATTGAGTTGGATTGCCCTTTTCGGTACAAGCCATCTCCTATTCGTATTCTCAATCGTATTTATTAATCTCCCGACGGCCGCGCGCTGTGGAATACTATTTGTTCACTTGAATCATTTTGAACAAACTTGCTTCAATCTTGCTCAACGATATTTTCAACAAAAAGGTAATTTGCTGAACGAAATATAACAAAAATTAACGGTCATGTATCTTAGCATCATTAAATCAGGTAAAACCTATAAATTAATTTCTCTATATGTTTTATGTATAATTTCGACTACTGCTTCAATTGCACAAACGTTGTTCGTTGATCCAAAAGGAAAAGATGATGCTACAGGAGCAATGCATGACCCTTTGGCTAGCCTTGAAAAAGCAGTTTCCTTAGCAAATGGTTTTAGTGGAAATGATCCCATTACAATAAAATTGGCCCCAGGTTTGTATTCACTTACCAGGCAGGTGGTTCTTGAATCCAGCGGTATAACAGAAAATAGCGCAAAATATACAATAGAAGCTTCTATTTTGCCCGATAGTGAGGATTGGTTGCCGTCCAAAATGCCTGTGATACAGTCTGTCTCTCCCAACAACAAAAATTATGGAAATTTCGATCATTGTATAGGTATTCAGGTTGAAAGAAATAATACTTGCTTTAGGGGTATAAAATTTGTTGGCAATAGCCACCCTTCAGTCGTTTATTATTACGCCATTGAACGTCATCGCCCCGAGCTGGAAGGTATGGAAATATCGCAATGTTATTTTGTCGGGAATAAACATGCTGCTCCAATCCAGGGAGCGGTCTTTGCCCAAGGGAGTGATATTAAAATAGACCATTGCATATTTTATGAATGCAAGAATGCACTTTTGCTATTTTTATCCGTCACGGGCTTTTCATTAACTAATTCTATCTTATACGGATCTTATGAAGGCGCTATCTGGTTTGGGAAATATTCAGATTTTGTTTTCAGCGATAATATTGTAGCCAATAACAATTGCTTTTGGGTAAGTATGAAAGATTATAAATCACACTACATTTTTAACAATTCCTTGATCACCAGCAATGCCCGCTTTATGGGTCTGAATAATAATGGAACTATTGAGAAAGATACAAGTAATATTCCAATAATGTGGAACATTCAGCAATCGGGCCGGGTTATTTTGAATGAAATAGATCAGGATACTATTCCTAGGGATTATCTACATCTATCCCCAAACTCTGCTGGAAGACATATCTCAGCCGGCATATTCCGATCCCCAAAAAAACGTTAAAACTTGCAACTATTTTTTCTTTACCTAATGACCATAAATTCTCCCTGATCTTGTGGCAGAACAAGAAATGTATAGTTCAAGAAAATATACTAGCATTATAGGTACAGAAGCTGGTAAATTATAGAGGTATACCAAACGAATAGATCGAATCTATTATTTGCTTTGATACACATTATCGAAATTTTGCAACACATTGACTTTGTTAATAAAATCACTTTGCCTTATTTTGTAGAAACCCATTATAAATGAATTACATGCTTATCCGCCCAATTGTTATTCTCTTTTTTATTTGTTGTACAAATATTATTTTAGCTCAAACACCCGCAATAAACAGCCAAAAGTTCGATAAAAAAGCTGGGGCAAGCTTAACATATGGAGACAAGATCTTAAAAATAAAATGGCCTGCCGGTAATAATGATTATGGACAAGTTGAGCTCGATATGGAAAACGGGAAACCCCTGTTTAGTCGTATCCTGTTAGGAAAGGTGAAATCGGCCAAGCTTGTTTCTTCAAATCTAGACCCTTCTTTTTTGTTAACTATCGGTAAAAGAGACTTGGTCTCACAAAACGGTTGGAACATTTTTTTTGATAAGGTACCAAAAAAACCTTTTAAAACTTACGACGTAAAACTGGAAAAATCTAGCGCAGTGGTGGAAACTGTTGGAAGCCACACGGTAGTAAAAATCTCCTCGCTTAAGGCAGATAGCTTCAACGGCGACCTTGAAATCACCTTTTATAATGGTAGTCCGCTTTTTAATATTGCGGCAGTAATGGCCACAGATATCGATTCTTCTGCTATCGTTTACGATGCTGGTTTAGTAAGCCAGGCCCCAGAATGGGAAACTGTATCCTGGATCAATACAGCCGACAGTTTGCAAACCACTAATATGGTTCCGACTGATACTTCCAAAAATATTGCTGTAAAATACCGCACCATTGCCGCAAAAGGAAAACAAGGTACGCTAGCGTTGTTTCCTGCACCGCACCAATACTTTTATCCGCTTGATGAAGCCTTTAATCTTAAATTCACCTGGTATGGTAATAACTATCGAAAAATGGTTGACGGATATGGTATTGGCATCCGACAAGACCTGCAGGGCGACAAAAGATTTGTGCCTTGGTTCAATGCTCCTCCGGGAACCAAGCAACGCCTAAATTTCTTTTGCCTGTTGAGCACGGAAGATGAAAACAGTACCTTTTCCGCCATAAAAAAATTCACGCATAATGATGCGTATGTTAAACTTCCGGGTTATAAAACGATGTCAAGCCATTTTCACAACGAATTCATCATGAACGTTGTACTGGCAAATAAGCCCATCCCTGAAGTTCCTGATTTTGTTAAGGTATTTAAAAGAACAGGGGTTGATATCGTGCATTTGGCCGAATTTCATTATACAGCACACCCTAAAGGACCAGATGAACAAAGGTTAAAAGAACTACACGCCCTTTTTGAACAATGCAAACGACTGTCGGACGATAGGCTTCTCCTTCTGCCTGGCGAAGAACCCAATGAATTCTTTGGGGGCCACTGGCTTTCTCTTTTTCCCAAGCCTGTTTATTGGATTATGTCGCGTGAAAAAGGGCTCGCATTTTCAGAGAACCATCCATCATATGGAAAGATATACCATATTGGGGATAAAAAGGATATGCTTAAACTTCTTGAACAGGAAAATGGTCTAGCGTGGACAGCCCACGCACGGACAAAAGGCTCAGTGGAGACGCCCGATCTCTATAAAAATGAAGACTTCTTTTTATCGGATCATTTTATGGGCGCCGCATGGAAGCCTATGCCCGCCGACTTATCCCAACCAAGACTTGGCAAACGGGTACTTGATTTAATGGACGACATGAACAACTGGAACTTAAAAAAGACCGTCATCTCCGAAGCCGATCTTTTTACAATAACACCGGAAAACGAGATGTATGCCCATATGAACGTAAATTATCTGATGCTCGACTCTCTACCTAAATTTACTGATAGCTGGCAGCCAGTGCTCAATAGTATGCAAAAAGGCCGGTTCTTCACCAGTACCGGAGAAGTATTAATGCCAAGCTTAACCATCAATGGTAAGCAATCAGGAGAAACGTTACAACTCGACGATTCCGGGCTTGCCACGGTTAAGCTCGATCTAAACTGGACTTTTCCAATGAATTTTGTGGAAGTGATTTCGGGTGATGGGAATAAAGTTTATAGAGAAAAGATCGATCTTACTAAAACAGAGGCTTTTGGATCACAGTCATTACAGTTTAAAACGAAACTTAGTGATAGAACATGGGTTCGAATTGAGGCCTGGGACATTGCTGCAAATGGTGCCTTTAGCCAGTCTTTCTATATAGCTAAGTAATCTTGTTATTGGATATTAGATAGGCTTTTATATTTAGTTAAAAAACTATTAAAATAAAGCAATTATAAATCTTTATAACAGCAAAACCAGCTATTGCATTGTCGTATTGTTTATAGTCAATTCTTCATCAACTCAGCATTGGTGGTGGTACTGACTGACTTCTGAATTTTGTACTATCCTATTTCTGTTAAGTTTCTCTTGCTTATAAATCATTATTTTTACGTAGGTTTGGCTTTTATATTTTTTTTAGACAAATGTTAAACAATACAACCGAAAGAGCTTATCCTTCCTCGTTTAAGAGGCCGATCCTCTTTACCGAAGCGTTCTTCAACGACTCACCCATTCGTGCAATCTAATAAATAGAGCCTTTTCCTGCTCTATATCCCCTTTGGTATCGACATCATATCGGGGTAGTTTCTTATTGAATTTATTAAATACAAATTGATTGACACTATCGGTATCATCTGATAGGAAATTAAAAAAAATGAAAAAGTCATATTTAGCAATGCACGCTGCTATTATTCTTGCTGGTTTTACAGGTGTATTCGGAAAACTAATAGATCTTAATGAAGGATTGTTAGCCTGGTATAGGGTATTGTTCTCAGCCATTGCAGCATATATATTATTGCTTATCACCAAAACACCTTCGAAGTTAAGAATGGCAGAACAATTTGCCGTTGGCAAGGTGGGGATCTTCCTCGCCATACACTGGGTGTTTTTCTATGCCAGTATCAAGTATGCTAACATATCAATCGGAGCTGTCTGTTACTGCCTAACCAGTTTCTTTACCGCAATTTTTGAACCGCTGATTAACAGAAGAAAATTCTCCATGTCAGAGCTCCTGCTAAGTGCCATAACGCTTTTTGGCATTAGTCTAATCTTCCATTTTGATGCCTCCTATCAACTGGGGATCGTATTTGGCGTAATATCATCAGCCTTTGCGGCGCTCTACACTATCTTCAACGAACGTTTAGTTAGTAAGCATGACGCAAAATTGATCAATTTTTACCAAATGTGTACAGGAACAATTGGCTTAGGTTTACTGATGCCTGTCTACCTATATTTCTTCCCGACACAGCGTCTCTTCCCGAGTCAAAGCGACTTTTTCTATCTGCTCCTATTGGCTATTTTTTGTACGGTAGGACTCTATATATTGTTTGCGGAATCTTTGAAGCGCTTTTCGGCATTTACGGTAAATCTGAGCTTTAACCTCGAGCCGCTCTATGCTATCTTACTTGCATTCCTTTTTTTTAAGGAGGGTAAGGAGATGAATGCCTCTTTTTATATAGGATTGTTGTTTGTTATGAGCTCAGTGTTACTCCAGACGGTTATCTCCGCAAAGAAAAGGTATAAATCTTTAAGCCACTGAATTCGGTTCTACAAATCAGACACCATAGTTCGACATCCGTTAAATTAAGTTAATCAAAATTCAGCTCGCAATTTTAATTTGTTGACTTTTTTCAAAGTTTTATAACTGGAACTAACTAAATTTATAAAAAAAAGACATGGCTGAACTTGGTATACAAAAATTGAGGCACGAGCAGGTGCAATACATCGAATTTCTATCAAAAAATATTGATCGAGCCAAAGCATTTTACGCAAAATGCTTTGGCTGGGTTTTCACTGGCTACGGGCCCACCTACACTGCTTTTGAAGGTGATTATGTTGATGGCGGTTTTACGACTGGTGAACCTGTAAAAGGTACGATACTACTTGTTCTCTATTCGAAAAATATTGAAGTAACCAAGGATAAAATTGTAAAGGCCGGAGGCATTATTGAAAAAGATATATTTAATTTCCCTGGTGGTAAACGCTTTCATTTTATAGATCCTGATGGTTATGAGCTTGCCGTCTGGTCGCAACAATAAGTAAGATAATTGGCTTAAACAAGACAAATTTCGATTACCGATTCCTGGATGGGAAATACAAAAGCTTAGCTTTAATCTATCCACTTGTTATTCAATTGTCTTTCTATTTTGAATTATAGACCAAATGAAATTCATCACTATACAGCCACCAGCCTCACTTTCAAGGTATGTGTCTAGCTTTTGGGCACTTGAAGGAAGTTCCAGTATTTTGAGCCCATATGTTTTCAGGCTAATGGCTGATGGTATGGCCGCGTTAGTATTTCACTATTCCGGTGCTTTTAATGAAGTTTATCACGATGGGCGCCAGGAAGAATCGATTATATCCGGGCTTACTTCTCAATCGGAAAAATTTAGAATATTTTCAATAAATAGGGATTTTGCCATGTTTGGGGCACATTTATATCCCTATGCTATATCTCATCTTTTTTCAATCCCTTCTACTGAGCTAAAAAACCAACTGATAGACCTGAAATCACTGCTTGGCAAACATGACGATGGTCTTGAAGAAGGAATCATGTTGGCAAAAGATCTTCCAGCAAGGGTAAAAATTATTACAAGATTTTTAGAAAACAGGCTTTGCAAAATCCCTCCTATTCCACCTGGAATTTTTGAGACCATTAACTATATTACGAAAACGAATGGCACCATTGAGGTGGATGCATTGGCTCAACGAAACTTCCTGTCGATGCGGCAATTTGAACGAAATTTCAAACAGTATTCAGGCTTCAGCCCAAAAACATTTTCTCGGATTATTAGATTTCAAAACGCCTTATCTCAAAAGGATAAATCCAAAAAAACGCTGACACAAATAGCTTTTGATGCGGGCTATTCTGACCAAGCACATTTTATAAGAGATTTTAAAGAATTTTCGGGCATTACACCAAAAGAGTACTTTCGTGAAAGGAGTGAAAATTCCAATTTCAAATTATAGAATGACTGATAATAGAGGTCGCCAATGACTCACCAGGCTTAAGGGTGATAAGCTGATCCCTGTTCATATATAACCGTACCTTATAAAAAAAATTAAAATGTCGTGTTTATTCAATTTTCATGAGATCGGTTGGCCGATTTTTGTTGAGAAATTAACAGGAAAGTTATGAGTATGCCAAACTGCCTGCAAGTGCTGATACAATCCTTTCGGCAATACTTGGTGGATAACTTTTCCAAATAGTTAACCTTTATTCAATTAACGAATATGAATTTGAAATCTGTTTTTCAAGAAGAAACTCGAAGGGAATTAATCAATAGGATAAACTCCCTAAGTTCTGACAACAATGCCTTGTGGGGCAAAATGAATAGCTATCAAATGACTAAACATTGCACTATCTGGGACGAATGGATACAAGGAAAGAATAGTCCAGTATATAAACAAGATTTTCTTGGTAAGCTTTTTGGCAAAATGGCATTAAAAAGCAATACCAAAGATGACAAACCAATGAGTAAAGGAATGCCTGCCGGTAAATTTGCAGTGAAAGAAAAAGAGGGGGATATTGAAAACCAAAAGCACATCTGGGTGTCTCTTATTGCTAATTATGAATATTACGAGAATCCAAACTTTATACATGATTTTTTTGGACGCATGACACGTGATCAAATAGGGATTTTTGTTTATAAACATGCTGATCACCATTTACGACAGTTTGGCCTTTAAATCAGGCCCTAACACTATGATTAAGGGAGCAGGTGCTGCTTTTCTTTTTTACTTTAATAGTTCTCCAAATATGGAATCGATTTGATATATTCGAACGCCTGCTGCTTTAAGCTTTTCAGCTTTCGATGATGCCATTGCTGTGATGCTTTCCCTATCTGACATGCTCCAAGCATTGATAACACCAACAACAGGAACACCTTCTTTTTCAGCCCAGCTTACATCTTCTCGACTAATATTGTCAGAAAAAAGATAATAATATTCGGCCTTGTATCCTGGCTTTTGCTTATTTTCCTCTATTTGTTGACGTGTACAACTCAACTTAATCTTTCCGGTAAAATAGGTTGTGGACTCCTCTCTTCCTATCATATAAGCGTCTTCCAACTGATCATATTGTTTCATAATCTTCAGTATTTTTGAGAATAATATCGTGTCATTCCCCGTAATCTTGTTATCGATCATTAATTTGATCTTACCTCGACTGTTTCTGAGCACTTCCTCAAAGGTGAGTATTTTGGTACCTACATCACTTGTAAGACTACTTATTTCAGACCATTTTAGCTCATTAACCTTCCGATCTACATTAAAGAACCGATTAAAATTGTTATCGTGATGGACAAACAATACACTATCACGGCTCATTCGTAAATCTACCTCTACCATCCAATAACCCGCTTCAATAGCACGGTTCAATGCCGGTAGGCTATTTTCTGGTGTATACTCGTCAACGACACCCCCGCGATGAGCTATTAATTTATAGGAAGACCGGTCTCGTTGCTGCGCAAGTATACTGAAACAGAACAGTAACCCAAGTAACGAAAGAGAAGCACCTTTCATATATTAAATTTGTGTTTATCATTAATAATGCCCCAACAATAACAAAAAAACATAAAAAAAGCTAAATTTATGTTAATACTAAGTTATCATTTCTTCTACCCAAATGTATCTGATTTAGGTAGACTCTTTTTTGTAAATAAATACGGATAACACTATATCTTTTATGCTTGGCATGCCCTAAGTAAGTGCTTAGGGCATGCCATTTAACAATAATCTATCTAAAAAAACTGCAGAATAAGGATCGAAAGTTCTCTATTTCGAGATACTTGCCAAAAAACAGGCCTAATGGTCCTGCTGTTCAACAAATGAATAGATCCCTCCGGCAATGGGCATAAAGATACCATACAACAGCATGAGACCAAATTGCACGGCACTTTCGATGGCTTTCGCTTTGAGATCTTTCGTCAGCGCAATCGGGAATTCCATAATACCACCGAAATTGAAGCAAAAGTTGCCAATTGATTCGGGAATCAGTGATTTATAGGTAGAATTCCAGTAACTATAATTGTCCACGATATTCATGATCACCGGCACGTTCCACACAACGTTTATAAACGATTCAATGAACGCTGAAACTTGTCCAAAAATCGGCTTACTTGCCACGGAAATTGGAATGTTTATGAATCCTTTTACAACACTAATTCCGGTAAGGGCGTTGTTGAGTTGCTGGTACCAATTATCGGTCACGGCGTTGATGATTGTAGCAATATTTGGTGAGATGTAAGCAACATTGGCAATGGCCGAAATCGTTGCGAGCGTTTTTGGCAAAGGGTTGTCAAACGGTAATTCGTCGAGTACACGCTGGATTCCCGTAACGACAATCAGTACGGCACTACCCAAAAAAGCAAAGATACCGGTTACAAAACCGAACACTTTCAGTCTCGTTTGGTTAAGCACTGGGGTCTCCGTTTTCACAACAGCCATACCGCTCGTGATGTGTCCAGCTATCATGGTATTTTCGTAAACCGGCGATGTGGTATAGAAAAGCGCCTGAATTTCTTCAAAACTTCCGGCATTGATCATACTTTCGGAAAAAGCATCATCTTGAGGAAATGGAGCAACCCCAGCACTGATTTTATAAATAATTGTTGCCGGAATAGCTCCAATCAAGCAAATCAGGTCGAGAAATGATAGATCTTCACCGCTGATTTCCTTGTACAGCCAGGACAGAACTGGAATGTCGAGTTTGGCCGTCAGCAAGTCCATCATACCCTGTACCAATTGAATAAATACATCGAGCGCTGCCTCCATGACGTTTTCAGCCGTTTGGATTAACGTATCTGCAAGTATTGCCATAAATTTCTGAATAATCTGTGTCATGCTCAATGAATTGATCTGATCAATGATGTCTATTTTAATCGCTTCACATGCTCCAGATAGCGTAGCACCTTCGTTCTGCATCAGTGTGATCAGGTCCTGAAAGATGGTCTCGGTTACCGTTCCAGGGTTGATGGTGGAACTTACGTTTTCAGCATTTCCTTGAAAATGATGAATACCCAAGTTGGCAGGAGAGCTGTTTTGTCCACCCAACGGTTGATTGGATGAGGTTACGCTCGCGGGTGTCTGATCGAAATTCGGAATGTCAGCCCATTGGTTAATATCCGACTGCAGTGATTGAAACATGGCCGCGAGATTAGCCTTGTAATCACTGAGGTTGTCGATACTCTGCTGTGAAAATTGGGTGATAACATTCTTCATTACTTTGTGCGTAGTGAGAATATCCTGCCATCCGAATAGGAATTGTAGGAATTTAATGAGGTCTTCGATTGCCGTTTTGATTACATTGAATACCCAGACGGCGGCCTCTACAACTTTCTCCACGACGTCGAGCACACAAGCGTAGACCTTGCCTGCAATTCTCACAACAAAATTCCACACTTTATTTGCGGCGTCTTCGATAATCTGCACAAAGGCCTCTACACCTGATTCCAGCCAGCGGAACAAATCGCCGGCATCCACCCAGAGTGCATCCAGAAAGTCACCGGCAGCAGTGGCTTGTGGCGTCGCCACTGCAAGCTTCAACCCATACCCGCCACGCTTTGAAAAGGAGTAAGATCCGTTTGTCGACAAATGATTGTATGCATTTCCAAGACTAGTATTGCTTTGTGCCGCTACTTGCAAATCCTGATCAGAGACAGCGCTACTAACGAGCGGTACTGTTGAGCCATCGTCATTTGTAATAACGGCATTACGCAGACTGGAAACCGTATTCAGGGCGGCAATCTTCTGCATTGATCCGTCCATCGGATTCAGAGCGCTTATCTTCCCGTCGCTGCTGCCTGAAATATTAAGCTGCGTACCTGTAAGGCCGTCCACCCATTCGATTACGGTGACATTCCCAAACTGGTCTGTATCCACGGTAATGCCAGTTGGGTCGACCACATAATACAGGTGATTAATGTAAACACCAGTACGCGTATTGGCCTTGATAGAAATAGGTTTATTTACAACTGCTTGATCATTCTCGTCGGTTAGCTGAATTGTTGTAGTATAGGAGTTATACTGCTGTGTATCGCTCATATCGAGCGTCGGAAGTGCAATACTTTGAGAGCTCCAAAGGGAAGTTTCTACCGACTTTACCAGCTTTTGCAGCGTATTGCCGGCTACCGCAAAAAACGTATTACCATAATCGACCACGTTGATATACGGCGAGAACATATCTACGTCAGTGAGGATAGGGAGCGGAATTGACCATGAGCTAGCATCCGTTTCTTGTCCAACCGGACATGTTAGGTAAAAAACCTGGTCGTTGCCGTTAAGTCCCCATAGCATCACGATGTTATCGATCTGTACAGTGAACATTTTGGATATGCCGGTTAACAGTGCATTTTGCAGAATCAGCACGCCAGTACTGCCGTCATTCTGGTTACTACTGGCAAAATAATATAATCCATCGCCGCTCGTCACATACAGATCGGTAGATAAATCGCTTTTTCGGCAAGAAGAAAGGTACTCCGGAATGAGCTGCCCTGGTAGGTTGAGACGTGCGCTCGGTGCAGGCAGTTTGGAATTGAAAACATTGTAAAGCGGCTGAAAAATGAATTGTGCTTTTCCGTCAACCTGCCCACAGGTATAAAGACCGTCGATGGTGGGTTGATGCGGACTCTCTGTGAGGTATTGGCGCCCGAGACAGCTTACATATTGATCTGCTTCAAGATCAATGCTGATATCATGCGCCTGCCATGTATAGCCATTTGTCTTTTTCGTATCAATGTAGTAGCGAGAAATGAGCTGTTCTGGGCTACTTGGATCACGCAGCACGTCTACTACAATATATTGGCTGCTGTTAATCGTTTCGCTGATCTCGATATTAACGATTACAACTTTACTTAACGGTTTGTCGGGATTGTCGTAAGGGTAACTGACCCAGTTGGGATTGCTTGTCCATGAGGTGTCTGCATTGGAATTACCTAAACACAGGAACAGGTTATCTCCGGTGGAATCGTTGATTGCCATGGCAATACCAATGGTTTCGTCGATTGCACTTTGCGCCGCCTCGAATGTTTTACATATTGCACCTCCTTGTGGGAATGCCGGCTGAACAAGAGCGGAGCTAAGATCTGTTTTTACCCAACCCACCTGTGTAGTGGGACTTTCTTGTGTTACATAGAACACGTTATCTGTTCCGATCGAGAACAACATCGAATTACCTATGCTTGTCTGCAAGGCTTCGAATTTCTTTTCAGGCGACATGATTGCAGCCTGCTTATAGTTCTTCATTAATTCTGAAGTAACGGATATTTTAGTTGCTGACATAGTTTCTTCTGTTTAAGTGTAAGAAATAGCCGTTCCGTAACGTCGCCGTACGGAAAACATGCTAGAAGAAAAGGCCTCGAGCAACCGTCCGGCTACCTAGGCCTGATCGATTATTCTTCTATGACTATTTTATTGAATTGCGCGAGCTTTTGAGCGTACTCGCCTGTTGGCTGTACGTATGTGATGTGGGATACAAGATCTTGATAATCCGAAAAGACAACATCTTTGAAGGTGAATGTGTTACCACCTGGGAATACAAACTTCTGCGGGCTGTTAGCTACACCGCTGATTGAGTTGTCGAAACCGTCCATGAAGTCGGTTAATATACCTTGTAGGTATGACCGCTCTGCATCGATTACGTCATTAACTGTACCGAGACTAGTAAATTTAGACCAGCCGCTAATATCCGGATTTTCAGAATTGTCGGTTACGTTTGGTGGTGAAACATTAGCCACCAGGTTTCCGTACTGGTTGACACTTAATGTATATATTACCTCTGAGGCGTAGCTGGCAAAATTACCTTCCGTTACGCCGCCTTCAACGTTTACGTGGACAAATGCATTAACCGATGTATTTACTTTAATTTGGTTTCCCTTTATTGCTATAGTTGAAGCAGACGTGTAGGTACAGCTCAAGTTACCCCATACTCCGTACCATGGCGAGCCTCCATCTTGGCCGGAATACTGTGAATAATTGAAATTCAGCACCTGCGTAAATCCTCCCGAGTCGGTCGTTCTTGGATTAATCACGCTATAGGATTGTGGAGACGCATCCGGATCGAAGCTTATCTGATAGTACAGTTCTATCCAATTTTCATCCCAACATTTACAGTTCGGCTTAAACGTAATGGAGTTAAGCGACAAAGAGAACTGCGACCGAATCCACTCGATGAAATTATCACTGCGAATAGACACTACCCCGTTGAAGTCTGCCTCTTCGGATTGATCAATCCAATTCCAGCTGAACTGTACGCTAGCCGGTAATGAATTATCATTAATAGCACCGAGATAATTCAGCGTGTTTAAATCGGGTACATCTTGTTTTTTTGTTGTCGGATCAACGTACGGACTCACTTCCAGTGCGAGATCGGTCAATGTAAATGTGGAAGGGTCGTAATCGTTAGGGTTGTTCGGAAGTATCGAGTAGTTTAGTACTGGCTGTGCCGTTTTTTTCATGGCTTCGAAATAAGCACCAGTAAAGACCTGTGAAAGTGCGTTATATGCCGGTGTTCCTGGTTCAATACCACTGATAACAGGGACCGATTCAAGCGCTGCATTATCCAAATCGAATAACAACTGCTGTACGCTGAATGCATTTGGCCCTAAATTATTGAGCTCCTTCTGGACGTCAGGCGGCAAGTTCTCGTTATCGAAAATGTCTTTCAGTGCAACGGTCGATGTAAACATCCACGGTGCGTTTTCAGGCTGCGATACATTGAGAAGACTCAATAGTCCGTGGCGACCGAAGTTACAGGTAACAACGGTAAATTGCGCACAAAGTAGGCTGAAGACTACCGAGTTGCTATTGACCTGTAAAGTCACAATATCCGGAATTTGAGATGGATCCATCTCGCTCGGAATACCGATTGCCGCTTCAAATGCGAAATAAAAATTACTGTTGTTAATATTCTGTATCTCCGGTGTCATCGGATCGCTACTGTTCCAACTATGAACGGTCAACGGATCGGTACCGTTAGTTTGTTGCATCAGATCATCATAGGAAACAGGAACGGGATTTCCGTCGTTATCTTGATTCCAGTACATTTTAACTGGGGTGAATACCGTATTGTAAAGATACTCTTTCATGGTTGCATTAATGCTTTCCTGTGTAGTGGCTACCACCAGATCGTAGCCATATTGGGGATTCCCCAAATTGGATTGATTTGCACTCATTAGTTTTTGCTTTTTGAACGTAAATAATAGCTTCTGTTACCGGAAGAGCTGCGGCTCTGCTTTCCGTATCATTGAAACGACGAGCGTATTATGCTCGTTCTGCCAATTGGCGCTAACTTCGATGGTAGAACCATCCTCATTGAACATAATTCCCGCACGATGTTCACCCGTTACAGCATCTATCATCAGCACGATGCGGTTGAGAATCACTTGCTGTCCGTCAATTTGGTAGCCGGTAGGCTTCATGTCAGACATGAAGGCAAGCATACCTGCGATTCCTGTAGGATGAAGGACTATGCCCAGCTTCGTGCTATTGATAGCATCAAGTGAGGCCTGCCCCATGTTAGTATTAAAGTCCCATGTGTAGCTAAATGCGCATATGGGGGTTTCGATGACCGTCTTGCCAGTGATCGTTTTCGTCAGAACGATGTCGAAACTGTTTTTCGAAGGGATGATACCGGATTGTGACATAATGTTACATAATTTAGTGAGTAATTTTTTGTCCTTCCTTGACAAATAATAAGACAATATTAAAGCTTTGGAAGCCTATTTTTAAGCGTAAAAATACCCGAATAAACAATCAGGTATTTTTACGGGTTTTGTTTAATGAAGGATGTGGGATAAGTGGCAGATAGGACGCTTGTTCGTAGACAAAGATAAGACGAATGCGATCATTGATCTTCGTGAAGCTAGTCTAATAATCTACTTTGGCACTATGCTTGCCTGTTATTATCAAAAAGGGAGATTTATGAAAAACAGGATTAAAGTATTAGGAGCAGTAATTATGGTCACATTAATGTTTTCTGTGGCTTGCAGTAAAGATGATGATCCGGCAGACAACGATCTTTTTGTAGGAACTTATAACGGAACCATCACATTTAATAACGATGGAGAAACGATCACTGATGATGACGGCCGTGTGACGGTTGTTAAAGTAGACGACTCCTATTCATTTGATTTTGGAAGCAATATCCCGAATATTACAGGGGTAAAATTTCAACAGGAAGACGATAACACTTACGTTAGTGTTGGGGATGGACTAACCGGAATCACTATTACTGCCAGTTCATTAAAAATGCTCGTATCGAACAACACAGGAACCTGGACAGCGAATTGTACTAGATAATTATTTTCAAGTATATCTTTTTAACATAACCCATCTATCAGTACTTGCTCATAGGTGGGTTATTTAGTTCTACTATCAATTCTTTGAGCTTTTGACAGAACCACCTTTACGACTGGGTTATTCATCATATTTAAGACTACCGTCACCTATTATCAACTCACCGTTTTCTGACTTTGTTATTTTGATGGCCACGGTATATCGGTCTCCTTTATAATTATCAGAATAAATATATTCTAAGGGTTTATCCTTTGATGAATTGTCTTTATTCACATCATCTAGCTCTTTTTTTATTTCCGCAATAATCTTCGCATCAAGTTTATGGTTTTTGAATGCCTCGATTATGGTCGAAATTATTTCTTGTTCATTTCCCATATCTCTAAATTACGAATTCAATTTTGCTTTGCCCGCTATTTCAGGAATATTTCTAAATGCCTAAATTATCATTTAGCTTATCTACTAAATTTCGTTTATAAAACCGGCCAATCGGAATGGATTCTGCACCAATTTTCAAGCGATCACTTTTAAAAGAAGTAACTTTTTGAAGGTTCACAATAAATGATTTATGTGTTCTTATAAAATTATCCTCCGGTAATTTTTCTTCCATATAACTAATACGTTGGTACGTCACAATAGTTTTTTGATGCATCACAATCTTTATATAGTCTTTGATACTCTCTATATAAAGAATATCTTTTAGAAATACTTTCAGTAGTTCCTTATTTACATTAAAATACATATAAACATCTTCTTGTTGAATGTTTGTAGTTACCTCAACGCTGTTTACAGCTGATGTTGTATGGGTGTATTTACATACAGCCTTCAAGAAGCGTTCAAATCGAAATGGTTTAACTAAATAGTCTAACACATCGAGATCAAAGCCCTCGGCGGCATGTTCCCGATAGGCTGTTGTCATGATAACAGCCGGCCTATGAAATAAAGCTTTTATAAATTCCAGTCCGTTAAGTCCCGGCATTTGGATATCTATAAAAAGAATATCCACTTCATGATGCTGAATAAAATTAAATGCTTCTAAGGCATTACTACTATGGAAAACCAATTGTAGTGAACTGATTTTTTCAATGTAAGAAGTAAGCAATTGCAACGCTGGTGGCTCGTCATCTACCGCCATGCACTTGATTTTATTTAATGGTTCCATTTTTTATTTTAAGTATGGCCAAAAAAGTACCCGACTCCTTCAAAACACTAAACTCATGCCCCCCTTCGTATAAAATTTCCAATCGTCTTTTTACATTTTCCAGACCTATTCCAGCGCTCTCGGTTCCATTTTTACTATATTCCAGGCAATTATTTTCTACCTTCACCGTTAGGACATCTCTTTTAACAGAAATATCTATGCGTATCCATGCATCCTGTTGCAATTTTCCCGCTCCGTGTTTAAAAGCATTTTCTACCAAAGGCAGTAACAACATCGGACTTATATTGAATTTTTCAATCTCAGATAAAATGTTTAAAGACACATCCAATCTATTTCCAAAGCGGATCTTTTCCAGTTCAATATAATGTTGAAGGTATTCAATTTCTTTCGATAGAGGCACCGTATTATCTTTGGCTTTATACAAATTGTAATCGAGAAAAGATGACAGACGGTGTATCAGATCCGCTGTTTTGGGTTTTTGCTGAAGCGAAAAGGAGTAAATATTATTTAAGGTATTAAAAATAAAATGAGGATGTACCTGTAACTTCAGCAATTCCAGTTCCGACCTAATTTTTTCCTTTTGAAGCGTAGCTGTTAGCTTTTGTTGTTCGTAATAAGACCGGAAGAAATAAATAAGCGAATATAAGCCAACTATTAAATACATATTTACTACATCGATAACTAATTTAGGTACATAAATGAATGGTTGCTGCATTCCCTCTGGGTAATATAGGGGATAGATATAATAATAATAAAAAAGTCGGCGAACTAAAAGCAAGACACACATTGTACTGATAGCCGCTATCCAAAACCAACGGCGTTTATTCTTTAAATATAATTTAGCAAAATAAACATGCACCGTTAGCATAGAAGCCAAAAATGTAGTGGGCACCATCAAGCAGGCTGAAATGAAATATCTCCTATACTCGCTATTCATAGATGCAACACTAAGCCATTCATAAAGAAAATAAAGTATCCAGAATAGTGCAGCAAATCCATATTGATGATTCAACCACTTTTTAGTTAGCGCTATCATGTTCTTTCTATATTGGAAATCTAATTTACCTAAATTCCAATTAGATCCATATTTTTTTGCTAAACAACGTTTTACGCACGACGAACGACCTTTGAAGCACATAACCAGCCACTAGTCTAAATACTTGCTGTTGGGCTAAAATTCATTGGATATCGTACTTTCATTGTCTTTTTTTGTCAAGATGTTAGGAAAGCACAATAAAATGCTTAAGAAAAATTTCATCGCCATTTGAACTAAGGTGTTCAATTAAAAATTTTATATAACCCATTAAATACATTAGTTATGAAAAAGATGTGGTCAGTAAGAACAGTTGTCGTGATAATAACTGTTTTTTTCACAAGTCTTGCCAGTGCTCAGCTATTGGCTTTAAAAGGGACAACAAAACCAGGTGCAAAACGAAATGCCCAATCATTCGACATGGTACATAATCCTGACGTTCCTTATGACGTCAATCCACGCATAATAAACCACTTCACAAAAAACTTTGATGCTTCAAATAAAGTGAAATGGTACGGAATTGGTGATGGAGTGGTTGCAAAATTCAAGCGTGATTCTATTCCACACGCTGTAACTTATAATAATGATGGTAATTGGATGTATACTATTAAATACTATACAAAACAAAATGTTCCAACCAATATTGCAGCCAGTGTATATAAAAAATTTAGAAATTTCTCTATCCTTCGTGCACGAGAGATTATGATTCCAAATATATCTCAACCTGTATATCTCGTACAGATACAAAACGGCAACCGCTATAAAGAGTTACGTATAAACCGCGAGGGTATCTATGTTTTGCAAGCTCTAGAGACAGCAAAGACAACGCAGTAAACATTCAAAATCAACCTAAACCTTAATACAAAGTGTAACATAACTAATCTCAATGAGTATATGGATTAAAAACTTCGTATGTAAGGTCTACTAATTAAAGGTGAAAATGGCCATGGGATAGCAAGAAAAATAAAGATAAGTGCTACCGTAAACCACAAAAACATGGTTTTAAATTTATCTGTGCTCAGCTCATTCCGTTTAGCGAGTGAAGATCCGACAGTAATGAGCACCACAGCGGAAATCATGAAAGTAATATGAACAATTTTGAAAAAATAAGCTTCGCTTATTAAGCTTCCGTTCTCCTCGCTAGTGAACGTATAGTTAACAATTGGACTATTAAAGTATAACACCATTCCGATTGTTAATTGAATGTGGGAGATAGTAGCCGTCCAATGTCGTATAGCATTATCGATTTTGTTAAAAGACCGACCAGCCAAATAGGCCTTTGCCGATCGATAGATTGCATATAAAAGAATCAGCAGGACTAGCCATCGAAAAAATGAATGTAAGGTCAATAGTATTTGGAGCATAGATCTGTTGTATAAAATAAAATACCAATTAGTATGTTTTTAGCTAAAAAAATTATTGCTGCAGAAGATACTTTTTAAGCTCATTAAGATAAGTTTTATAACAAGTTTTGCCAAAGATCTTTCCCATATTTCTAATACCACTATAACCAGAAGAGACAAATAATGCAATCTGCTCGGGCATCAATTCTTTATTTATCTTGCCTTTTTTCTGGGCAATCAACAATGTATTTTTGATTGCTTCTTGCCACTGAACAATCAATTGCATTAAGGCCTTTCTAAATGCTTCATTTAATGGGGCCATTTCATCAATTAAGTTGATAGCTGGACAACCATATTTCACTTCGAAAAATGGATTTTTTAAAAGCAGTGCTTTCATCATTTCATAAATTTCATTCAGCGGATCATCGGCATCCAACAAAGGCTTTATCATAGATGCATACATACCTGGATACATGATTTCATGAATCATGGCCAACCCCATTTCTTCCTTTGATTTAAAATGATAAAAAAAAGCTCCCTTCGTTACTTGTGTAGTTGCAATGATATCATCAATACTCGTTGCCTGATAGCCCTTTCTATAGATAAGATAAAAAGCTTTCTGTAAAATAGTAAGTCTTGTTGTAGCTGCTTTTGACATTACGTACTAGTTAGTATGTTTTGCAAAAAAAAATTTAAAAAAACTTATATATTTAATCTAAATGTCATTTTAAACAAGAGACGTAGGTAACCTAGTTGGCCGTTCAGGTGGTGGGTATTTTAACAAAGTTCGACATCAAGGAAATCACTGACAGGCTCATATCCAATTTTTTGATACATTTTATTTGATATCGGATAATCTTTATCTGTGAATAATCCACAGCTAGTATATCCTTGCCTGAAGATATATTCACTTAATTTTTTTACGCAATTTAGGGCGTAACCATTACCCCTTTCTTCTTGAGGAGTGTAAACCATTCCTACAATTGCTATGTGATCAGTGCGTCTGATGATAGCGGCCATACTTACCAGTTTTTCATGCCTAACCCAACAGAAAAGGGATGACGTTTCTATTAATGTATTAACTATCTTTTGAACGGCAGCTTCGTTTTTCTGAGGTAATGACCTGATTTCATTATAGAATTGAACAGACCATTCGACCAGTTGTTGACGGTAGATCTCTGTTGCCGGAACAAATTTTCCACCCACCGTAGAGGTTTGCTTAAATGCTGAAAGACCATATAAACATAATCTCGTTTGTTGATTAATATTCCTATGAAAAAACTTGGTGAATAGTTCGACACCGGACAGCGGACCAACAACTCCTTTCTGTCTATCCCAATAGGCCGCAACATAACCAGTCAAAAGCCTAATCCCCTCCTCCCCTATATCCTCTGTCGACGCAAGTATAATTTTTAATGGCGTGCTTATGGCACTTACTGCTAATTTGTCCCCCTCTAAAACGTTCAGAAATCGATAACCTTCGTTTAATTCACGTTGATCGAATAGCTGGTTACAGATACCTAATATCAAATTATTCTCCAACTCTTTCTGTAAAAGCGCTGTTTTTGTAGCTTTAAGGTATTGTGCTACCGTCAGGTAAGTCTCGATTAACATTTAGGGGATAGTTTAGTATATATTCACTGATGGATCGTGCCTAACTAAATGCGATAATATAGGGTAATTCAATAATTTCTTCATCTAAACGAGCCAGCCTCTTTCCTGTACCCGTCACTTCAAGAATTACATACAGCCTCTCATCTTCTTTGCGCAAAGAAATACGCTTATTTTTTACTTTTCTTTCCTTCAGAAAATTCTCCATACGATGCAAATTTTCCATATTCCCATTTTCAAACGTAATATTCAACAACTTCTGATTATGGATTAACGCCATTAGGGCTTCTACTTTTGTAAACAAGGATAAGACAATAATGGTGACTGCGGTTAACGTAAGTGCTAATGCATGATACCCAATACCAGCGGCCATCCCAATACCAGCGGTTGTCCATATTACCGCTGCCGTGGTTAATCCCAATACCGACAATCGATCTTTAAATATCACACCGGCGCCAATAAAACCGATTCCTGTAATAATATTAGCGGAAATTCTATCGTCACTGCCTACGCCATACTTAGATACGATGGTGAAAATTGTTGAACCTAAGCAAATAAGTACAATAGTCCGCAAGCCTGCTGATTTATTATTATATTCTCGCTCAATACCAATAATGCAACCGCATATTACAGAAATCAAAAAACTCATCATATCTTTTGGTTCCAGTAGCCATTCAATATCTGTTTCTTTCATCATAAATATTCCTTATTATACCTGTTAATCATTAGAAACTGTGAAACCAGCCTATATTCAACCAGCACTGATGTTCCGTGTCTTTTGAAACGATGTCTTCGGCACGATAATCTAACCCTGTCTCAAACTTCATTTTATCCGATAAATTATATCCAAGAGAGGCCAATGCTCTTATTTCTATATCAAATGAACGTTCACTATATGTTGGCAAATATTCATTATTAAATTTCAGATAAAACTCCTTAGGATCTATTTCTAGTCCTGCCAACGGTTTTTCTATGCCAAATCTATACCTAAACCTGAAAGAAAAATCACCGTCATCCAGTGTTTGATCAGTTCTAAATCGATGTGCAAGACGAAAACCACCTTTTTTTCGTATGAAGGAATATTGCTGGATAAAACGATGAATAATCTGTCCTTCTTCTACCCTAAAAAGGTACCCTACTGCTATTCCATCTAAGGGACTTAACTTTCTATTCAACACTGTTTCTATGTCTGTACGTTCAAAATGGAATCCTTTACCTGCTGCTATATTTTCAGGCCCATCTTTCAGAAGTTGTCGTACTTCAAGCTTTGAGTTAAGTTCGTATTCATCCCCAAATGCAAATCCATTATTGATTTGTGGAATCACTCCAAATTGATAACGATCTTGTCCAAAACTAAAAAGAAGCGAAAACAATAGTACAAGGGTGAATAAATAGGTTCTTTTCATTAATATCAATTAAACTTCAAAATATTAGATGGTTAACCCTTCTTTCGACAATCTTCAACTGGTGAACAACTTTTCCGTGCTCATCAATTAATATTTCGTAAAATGTCTTTATTTTATCGCCCTCACGTTTACCCTCCACCACAAGTTCGTATTTCTCATGCACCATGCTTGAATTATTGGTTTTATTAAGTATCGCTGCCTGCAAGGCAGACTCATTACCCGTTAATTGTAGTTGAGTTTTGTTAATTTTATACGTTTGAAAAGTGTTACTCAAATAGTTATCAACTCCCCTCTTGATGACATCATTTAACATCTGGTATTGAACAGTAATTTCTATATCTTGAAGTTTACCTAATGTATCGAACTCAATGCTATGCTTTTTACCTTCCCATTTAAGCTTTGCTTCGATGGTAAAACCATTCAGGCTTTCTTCTCGGTACCATTTCACCTTTGTCCTCATATAAGTTTTATGCACGAAAGCGCGTGCTCTTTCAGGCGCTGCAGAGGCTTTAATACCATATTCTCTTTCCATTTTCTTTTGTGCATATAGTCGAGATGTTGATAAACTTAAAATCAGCAATAAAAGCCCCAAAAACAAATAACATTTAGTGCCCTTTGGACCTAAGCTTACTATTTTCTTTTGGTCTATCCTACCAGCAAATTTTAGTTTTATCATTTTATTTCATGGAATTAAATTGTTCTTTTTTTAATTTTACTTGAAAGGAGAAGCAATAGCATTCATGGTTGCTAAAATACAATAACAAATCTCCACTTCCAGTGTTTTTATATAAACATATATTTAAAGCTTGATTATGAAACAAATGAAGATTGCAGAACAACTGAAAGTGTCTATAAACTACGAAGGGAAAGAGCTTTCGAAAGCAGTTAAGGAGCTGCAACCAGTTGTATTTCAAGACGGAAACGAATTTTGTTGCTTATTAGGTCCAGACATGAAAGCGGGTATATTTGGCTGTGGAATTTCACCTCAAGAGGCCTTAAAAGATTGGGAAAGAAACCTAGAGAAAAGAATCGGTGCGGTAACAGAGGGCGATGAAGTTGCTTTATATGCAATAGATGTATTAAAAGCATCTAATAAAAAAGTATGGTAAAATAGAGGATTGTTGCCAACAATACGCAATGGGATTCATGAAAAGAGGAACTTTTTTAAAGCTGAAGCAGCTCGTTATCATCATTATTGCCTGGCTAATACTAGGGTTCTTTGTCGCTGTATATGATCATCTGGTTCTTCATACGAATGCCTCTTTAGGCCCCGCAGCAAATTACTCCTTTCTATTATCTGTACTCCGAAATATGGGGGCCGGACTTATAGGTGCTTTACTTGGAGGCAGCATGCTCGTTTTTTACATAGATGAAAAATATAGGGATAAACCCTACGGTTATACGATTTTTATTGTCAGTATCTCTTTTATCTTAATCGTAGGCTTTATTACATTGGTGATGGGTATTACCATCGTTCCTTTACAAACAGGGAAACCGCTGTCAGACCCAACAACAAGAAAGGCAATTTTTGACTTTATTACGGATAGCTACCCTCTTAAAAATGGCCTGGTATGGGCTTTTATAGTTGCTCTTACGCAATTGTTATTACAAGTAAGCAGTAAATTCGGCCATCGAACTTTTTTAAATATTATCAGTGGAAAATATAATATTCCTAAAGAAGAAAAACGCATCTTTATGTTCTTAGATCTCAATGCTTCTACCACAATTGCAGAACGACTGGGGAATGAAACATATCATGCCCTACTCAAAGATTTCTTTGCCGATATAACCAATCCCATTCTTGAAAACAAGGGCAACATTTATCAATATGTCGGAGATGAAGTGGTGGTTGCTTGGAGCTATAAAGATGGTATGGAAAATGCACATTGCTTAAAGTGTTTCTTTGATATAAAAATGACTATCGAAAAAAAGAGACAAAAATATCAAGAACGTTATGGTTTAGTGCCCACCTTTAAAGCCGGCATCCATTCGGGAGATGTCATTGCAGGTGAAATTGGTATCGTAAAAAGAGATATTACCTATTCGGGGGATGTGCTTAATACGACTTCCAGAATTTTGGGTAAATGCAATGAATTCAACGAAGAATTCATTATAAGTGCCGATCTATTATCTATGTTAAATGTCGCGAAAGATTATAGCAGTAAAATATTAGGCAGCATTCAGCTAAAAGGCAAACACCAAGAGGTAGCTATTCATGCCCTACTCCCAAAAAATTAAAATAAGTCCTCCACGGATGGATATATATGCTAAAATGCCACACACAATTGTCATCCATTTAAGAATGTGCTCAAATATGTAGAATGTTAAAGCAACCTTTGTCATTTTTTGTCGTCTTCATAGGATGAAGATTACTAACGTGAGAACCCCAAACCAAATAAGCGCTAAACAAATAATCATTCTATTATTGGTCCCCACACTGCTTTCGCCGTTTACAGTTTTTACACAGACTGTTAAATCGCCCTTGGTGATGCAGCAAGCTTTAGAACAAAAAAACTACTTTTTATTGAACGACTATTATCAAAGAGATAGCACACTCTTATCGGAAGAGCAGCAATCTTACTACAAAGCTTTCCTTTTAAATGCTTTTAACAATTGCCTCGCATCAAATGCGCAAATAAAAAAACTGATTAAAACTTCCGCTAAATTTCCTGATTCGCTTTATGTTAAATTATTTATGTTAAAGCAAGACAATGAAGTAAAGACTTTTCAATACCGAGAGGCTGCAGAAACGGGTGAATTATTGTTGCATCAATATAGGAACAGCATGACGAAAGAAGAATTGGCTGATTTAATCAATTCAAATAAAATTTGGACAGCTTTAGAGAAGACTCCTCCCCAAACAGTTGCTAAACATAACACTACCATCTCTTGGCAACGAGACAAGGCTGATTTACTGAATATACCCGTGACTATTAATAATACTACAGATGAATTCATATTTGATACGGGAGCTAATTTTTCAACTATCAGTAAAAGCAATGCGGATCGACTAGGTTTAGAAATATTACCTGTCTCCTTCGATGTCGATGGAGCTTCTAAAAGCAATAAGTCCTCTCTCGCTATAGGCAAAAGTGTAAAATTGGGCGACATTGAATTTAAAAATGTTGTCTTTCTTGTAATTCCAGACGAGCAACTTAGCTTTCCGCAGATAGATTATAAAATAGAAGGCATTTTGGGCTACCCGGTAATAAGCCAGTTAGATGAAATTCATATTATGCAACAAAGCAAGCAGATGCTTATTCGGACGGCTCCAACGGAAGTAGTTGCACCTAATCTCGCTATGGATAATCTTACGCCAATAGTGCTGGTGAAAGTCAATGACCAATCTTTACCATTTTATTTTGATACGGGTGCAAAATCATCCTATTTTAACAGTAGCTATTTTAATCACAGCCGAGCAGAAATAATAAAGAACGGTCGGCAAGATAGCCTTCTACTCGGTGGCGCTGGTGGTGCACGTAAAAATAACAGCTTTTTAGTAAAAAATTATATGCTACAGATTGGCAATAATAAAGTACAAATGCCTAAAATGCATGTGATGACAACCAAAAACAATCTAAACGACGAAAAGGCCTATGGCACTATTGGGCAGGATTTTATCAGTCAATTTTCGGAAATGATCATTAGCTTTAAATCAATGATATTGAACTTCAAATAAAGATAATGCTGATATGTTATCTTAAATTGCTAAATTTAACACGCAAGACAGATAAACATATGGCACCTATAAAAGATATCAAGTAAATGTAGGGTATTCCATTTTACAATTGTCATAATAAAGACAAGACATTAACTATAGGAAGCAAATGATAAAAGCAAATAATAAAGGACAGGCTCAACTATTTAAAAACAAATACCTGGAAATGCTCACCAAAACGCATCCATTGGTGATATGGGGCCTATATATTCCTATTATTGGATATATGTTATATTATAGTAAAACAAGCCTTAATTTTAGCAGTCTTTCCATTATTACCCTATTTATTTTATCCATGTTTTCATGGACCTTATTTGAGTACCTAGCGCATCGTTATATCTTTCATTGGGTAAGTAAAAAAAATTTTCTAAAAAAAGTAACTTATACATTGCATGGAAATCACCATGAATACCCTAGAGATAGACAGCGACTTTTTATGCCCCCATTGCCAAGTATCATCATTTCGTCCATTATATTCGCTGTGTTTTATTTAATAGCAGGCAATTATGCGTTTATTTGGTTTCCGGGTTTTATTCTCGGATACTTGATGTATGCAAGTATGCATTATGCTATCCATGCCTTTCCTCCTCCCTTCAAATGGATGAAACCGCTTTGGAGAAACCATCATTTACATCACTATAAAGATGAAGAAAAGGGTTTTGGAGTAAGTTCCCTTTTATGGGACTGGATATTTAACACGCGTTTTGATTTAAAAAAGGAAAAAGAAGACAAGGAAAAAGTGAAAGAACTACTGTTTGATAACAACAAGTACCAATAGTTGCCCGAACCAAATACATTCAGCTTCTAAAATCTATTTCGATATTGTATTTACTTAATAGACCCTGAATACCGAATACGGAAAATTTAGCCTTTTTAATCCTATTCATTTCGGGATCAATTACATAGTTTATAGCGGTACGAAAATCAGCTTTCTCTAAAACAGTGCCGTTAAATATTGCTCGTGCTAAATCACAAACATCAAAGACAGCGCCGGTTAAATTACTTTCACTAAAATCTACTTCCTGAAGTTGAACATTCTTAAAAATAGTTTTTTGAAGCTTTATACGATAGAAGGAGGAATGGTTAAGCATGCAATTTTCAAACCGAAGGGCAAAACCGAATGCATTACAATGTTCAAATCGCAAACCTAACATCTTACAATCCTTAAATTTAATATCCTGCAGAGAAGTCCCCTTAAGCTTAGTAAGGCTTAAATTGCAATGTAAAAATTCGCAGCTTGAAAATCTAAAGTTTGACAAATCTATATTAGAAAAATCACAGCTGTTAAATGTACATCCTTCATAGTCGCCTTTTTTTAATGCGCTGATTGTAAAATCCGTTCTGCTAAATACCTTGTCTTCAATAAAATCGTTTTCCATTTGATTTAAAATATTGTCTTTTTATTAACAACAAATGTATAACATATATGCTAGTAGCACCTGAACATTTATTTTTTGCTGTATATTTAATTAGTATAATATTTCCTCCAAGATATATTTCTGACTATTTATAAAATAATTCGTTGCACTTTATTAAATTGCCCTAGACATTCAATCACTTTCAGATAGATCGTAAAAAAAGAGATTACAACATTGAATAACGGAGAGAAATCACTACAAGACGTACATCAAAGTATAGACACCCATAAGCCGTCGAAGTTCAAGAAAATATTGAGTTTTTTCGGTCCGGCATACCTGATTAGTGTTGGCTATATGGATCCGGGAAACTGGGCTACCGACTTGGCCGGCGGAAGTCAATTTGGTTACACCCTTATTTGGGTATTACTTATGAGTAATATTATGGCACTCATACTTCAAAGTCATGCAGCACGTTTAGGCATTGTATGGGGGAAAGACCTCGCTCAATGTAATAGGGAGACTTATCCAAAAGGAATGAATTTCATTCTTTACATTTTAGCCGAAATAGCCATTGCAGCGTGTGATCTTGCAGAGGTACTGGGTATGGCTATAGGTCTTAATTTGCTATTCGGGTTAGATCTCCTTTGGGGTGTATCCATCAGTTTTTTAGATACTTTCCTTTTACTTTATCTACAAAGACTTGGGATGCGTAAAATGGAAATGTTTATCATTGGCCTTATTTTTATGATAGGTATGTGCTTTGTAGTTGAAATGAGCTTAGCTCAGCCAGACGTTGCAGGTATAATGAGTGGCTTTATTCCATCAATACCAAACAGCGCAGCCTTGTACATAAGTATCGGTATTATTGGTGCGACCGTAATGCCACACAATCTTTATCTCCATTCAGCCTTGGTTCAAACAAGAAAAATAGGTAGGGATGCGTATTCAATCAAAAAAGCATTGAAGTATAATTTTTGGGATAGTGCCATTGCCTTGAATTTAGCTTTCTTTGTAAACGCCGCTATCCTCATCCTCGCCGCTGCCGTTTTTCATGAAAAAGGCTTACATCATGTAGCCGACCTTCAGGATGCGCATAAACTGTTGGCTCCATCTTTAGGCAGTGAATGGGCACCCCGTTTATTTGCTGTGGCATTGATATTGGCCGGACAAAGCTCAACAGTTACCGGGACACTGGCCGGACAAATCGTTATGGAAGGTTATTTACGTTTACGTATCAGCCCTGCATTGAGAAGGATGCTCACCCGTTTAATTGCTATAGTGCCTGCTATTTTAGTTATTTATATAGCAGGAGATGATGAAGTAGGCCCCATGTTGGTATTTAGCCAAGTATTGTTAAGCATGCAGTTAGCTTTTGCCGTCATACCACTAATACACTTTGTAAGTGATAAGAAAAGAATGGGAGTTTTTACTATTTCATTACCTGTAAAAATTATATCTTGGCTCATTGCCTTTATCATATCTTTCTTGAATTTTCAATTGGTATTCGATGAAATTACTAATTGGATACATTCGACCCAAAACCCTTGGCTCTCATTTGCATTAACCTTTGGGGGTATAGGATTATTAATCCTACTACTCTTAACCACGCTTTATCCCATATTAAAACGAAAAAAGAAAGTTAATATGGAAGTGCATCCGCCATTTCAAGCGTCTCTTCCGCAATCCAAAACAACGTTATCTTTTGAACGCATTGCACTCGCATTAGACTATTCACCATCTGATCAATTGGTTATCGAATATGCGCTGAAATTAGCTTCTGTAAAAACTCATTTTATTCTCATTCATGTGGCTGAAAGTGCCTCCTCCCGTATGATGGAAGAAGATACTGATGATTATGAAAAAAGACATGACGAGCAACGAATGGACAAGTATCTGGCCTTCTTTAAGGAAAAGGGATACGAAGCTATTTTTGAAGTAGGTGATGCGAAACGAGTTAAATTTATTGCCAAAATATGCAAAGAATATAAGGCAGATTTGCTCATAGTCGGCAGTCATGGGCACCGTGGAATCAAAGATTTTATTTATGGTGAAACCGTTAATCAGTTGAGACATAAAGTAAATATTCCAGTTTTCATTGCGCAATAATGAAAACTGGAATATTTATTTTAAGCTAGGTATGGGTACAACGGCAATAAGCGATCATTATCCATCTTTATCTGTTATTAATAGCCGATCAGTTAATCTAACCTGGGTAATTTTACTGGTAACACTTCCTTTAACAGCGACGAATTTAATTTCCAATGCTACTGTTGTAGATAAATCTCTGGGCAGCGGGTAACAATGTATAGCAAGCTCCCCAACTTGTTTAGCGCTTTCAGCGGAAACTTCCATTCTTTTTCCATTTATCATTACGTCGTAATGTCCATCATTCGACGATTTAAGTGATTGAACGTATAAGTATTTAGCTTGCCTGCTCTTATTTATAAATTGATAACTGAACCAACTTTTCGTTTGTCGCCAGTGCAATCCATTATCATAACCGGTCCATGAATCTTCCGATTGAAATGTATGATCCGATTCGGGTTGTTGTTCCCCACATATCACCTTGTCTAGCGTTATTCGTTCCATTGCTTGCATTTTTCTTTCCTCCTCTTCCATCCGAAGAAAAAGAGTCTTCGCTTTATCAGTTGTAGCTTGGGGCCAATAAAGGATGTAACGCGATTCAGCTACTCGAAAAAAGGGTGTTAGTTCCATCCCATTTGCGAATTTCTTGGGTGCTAACCCCTTTAAATGAAAGGTAAGTGGTTTGCCATCAATCGGCCTTAACAAGGAAAGCATGCTATCGGGATTACTCACCAAGAGCGGCATTTCTTGTAAAGGTATTTGCTTTCCTTTAGCTATGTGTCCGCCACGGCTGTCATCCGCGAATAGTCCCAGTTGATCAGCCGTATCAGTCTTCGCGGCCAACGCAATCGGGCCGTAAAGAAACGTGTAATTTGGAGAATTCCCTAACAGTTGTTCGGCCGACAACTGCATAGGCATCTCTACGATTATTTTATCTCCTTTTCTCCATGTTCGCTCAAGCGCCACATAAGAACCTGGCGTTTGTTTAATCGGATAAGGAGTCCCGTTAATGGTTACGTTGAAATCTCCTCTGTTTACCCACTGTGGGTAGCGTAAAAAGATGGTAAATTTGGCTTCTTTATTCGGACTGACCGTTAAAGTTGTTTTACTTTCATCTGGAAAAGATGTTTCTTGTTTAATAGACACCCCCTTTTCATCCCACTGTAAGGCAGATGGAATAAACAAGTTAACATATAGATTATTTCCCTGATGGGCATAAATCATTTCTCCGTATTTTGCATGATTTTCTAAGCCCGATCCCACACAACACCAAAAACTTGTTTGAGGCTGTGAATATACACGATAATGCCCAGGTCGCATTGGCGTAAAATAAACGAAGCCCCCTGTATTTGGATTTTGAGTAGATAAAATATGGTTATAGAGAACTCGTTCATAAAATGCTATATATTTTTCATCATGAGAACTTTGATACAGCATTTTAGACAACTTCAACATATTGTAACTGTTACAGGTTTCAGGTCCTTCGACGCTATTCAGCATCTTTGAAAAATCATCAACAGGATTAAAATGTTCACCCACACTATTACCTCCTATTGAAACGGAACGATTCTTAACCACCGTTTCCCAAAAAAACTGTGCTGCATTTGCCCAAGCCTCATTATTTTCAAGATCGGCTATCCGTTTAAAGCCTAACACTTTGGGTATTTGTGTATTCGCATGCAGACCTGTCAGTTGATCTTTATTCTCAAGCAGTGGAGCAAGTATTTGCTGGTGTGAGAATTGATGCGCAAGCTTCAAATATTTTTCATTGCCAGTAATTGCATATACGTCTGCAAAAATTTCATTTAATCCTCCATGTTCACTTTTCAATATTTCCTGGATTTGTTCTTCAGAGAGTTGCGAAACTAAAACCACCGCCCAATCCGCCATTTTAATTAACATGTCTTTCGCTGTTTTATCGCCTGCATGGAGATATGCATCACGCAAACCAGCATAGGTCTTATGTATATTATACAGGGGTACCCATTTACCATTCAGATCAAAACTACCAGCTTTTATCTTTCCAGCAGCAAGCTCTTTCCACATGACCTTTCCCCCGGGCACTCCTCCAAGGTAACCATCTCCATTAGCTTGCTGGCAACGATTTAATTCATGAACCATATAGCTTAATCGTTCTCTTATAGCTACATCGCCCGTAGAGGCATACATGAGTGCTAGTGCCGACAAATAATGTCCTCCAATATGTCCATCCAAACCTGTGTTTTCCCAGTTCCCATAACTTTCAGCTTTTTGAGGCAGGCCCGCTTCTCTCAAAAAAGGAGCAAGTAAACGATCAGGATTTAATTCAAGCAGGTACTTTTTATCTAATTCTTCTGCATGTTTAAAAGGGCCCTCTAATAGGCGAACAGTCCATAAAGGGAAGTATTCCATTCCCTCCTTGTCCTGCGCATGAATGCGAAGGCAGGCGATAAAAAGTATTATTAGCACAGATGCTTTTTTCATTGTATATAAATTATTTTTAACGGATAATAGGGACAGTCTAAAATTCGTCATTTCGAGCGAAACGCAGTGAAGTCTAGAAATCTTTTATTAGTTATTGCTCCCTTATCAGATTTCTCCATTACGCTTTGCTCCAGTGGGAATGACGGCTACAGGCTTTTCAGGCGCCCCAATCCTTAAATCGTTCACGTTCTCTCAATTAATAACCTGGGTTTTGAGATAAATTACTATTCGTTAACAGTTCTGAATTTGGAATCGGAAACAGCTTTCTATAATCACCATTAGGGTCGTGTGAGAACCATGACTTTTTGGTAAACACATCAAACCTAATCATATCTTGTCTTCGTCGTCCCTCTTGCGTAAATTCCCAGCTCAGCTCATCTAAAAAACGACCGTATCTTATATCTGCACCACCCTGTTGTGTTGAAGTGCCGTTGTCACGGCGACCATAATCATATGTGCTCCCCATCAGTAATTGCGGCCCTGTCACAATAGCTTTCTCGGGTTTCGATTGAAAATTACGTTCCCTTACTTGCGTCACAATAGCTGCTGCTTCATTTTCTCTTCCAGATCTCAACAAGGATTCAGCTTTCATCAGTAGCACGTCTGCATAACGAAACAGTGGCCAGTCATTACTTAGCCTATTGGTAATACCCTGCGCGTACTCAAACTTACCCCATCTAAGACCATGAACCTCTTGCGATTCATCAATACTGGGCACTTCATTGATATAACTTAATGGTCTCCCTGCAAAAGCGCCCATAGTGCAGTTCAGTGCGACGCCTGTTGAAGAATATTGTTGCCCCTGAATAAAATTGGCAGCCAGTCGATTATCATCAGGATCAAAAGAATTTATATACTGAGGCATCACACATACCCCACCCCAAGGAGTGGCTGTAAAATTGTAAGTGGCCTGATTGGCTGGCTGTAAGGTGTACATATGAAAATCAAATGCATTCCAATCACTTACATAATTTTCATCGAACGCTAGCGCCATAATAATCTCTTTTGAGTTTTCATTATTGGTGGCAAATACATCCGATTGATTAGCTTCCAAAACATGTTTGCCTGCGTTAATAACTTGATCACATGCCTGTATACATTCTTCCCAGCGCGATGTTCCACTGTAAACTTCCGCATTGAGATAAACCTTTGCTAATAATGAATAGGCAGCTAGCTTATTGAAACGACCGTAAAATTCTCCTCCAACGGTTTCGCTTAGCTTATCTATATTACTGGTAATTTCAGATATAATGAAGTCATACACTTCCTGCCTTGTATTCTGTTCTGGTAAATAACCATCTGGGACATCAAATTGCGTGACAATAGGCACATTACCATACAGGTCACATAATAAATAATAGTAGGAAGCGCGCAATATCCTTAATTCTGCCAATACTTGTTCTTTCAGGTCGGGTATATCTATGGATCCAGATTCAATTTGATAAATAATCCGATTACAGCTGTTAACACCTACATAAGTACGATTCCAACAATTCTGCACCACCTCATCTTCAGAAGTCCATTTATGCTGATGCAATCTTTTATAAACACCACCATCGACCCATCCATTAGGACGGGCAGGCAACACATCTTGATCGGCCGTCAGCATCTGCGCCCTTACCACACCATTCCACAATAACATGGTATGTCGCCAGGGCACGTAAGCGGATCCAACTAATGCAGTAAGATCGCTTCCGGAGGCCACAAATTCATCTGCAATAACACTGTCGTAACTTTCATTTTTTAATTTTGTGCACGACTGATTAACGGCTAATATAACCATTAATCCAATTATTAATATTCTCGTTTTCATTTCATTAATTTTTGATCGCTGTCTATAGCTGATGGTTAAGTTATGTGCAGCAAGCACATTAAAAACTCACATTCGCTCCAATTGTAAAAGATCGAATGCTAGGATATTGATCACGGTTATCGTAGCCTGGATTTAGTCCTGAACGATTTACCTCTGGGTCGATTCCCTTGTAACCAGTAATAATAAAGGTATTCAAACTCGAGGCGTACAAACGCAATGCCTTTACATTCTTCCATTTTTTCGAGTTAAATGTATAGCCTAGGGTAATATTATCAATTTTCCAATGATTGCCATTTTCAACATAATAGCTATTAAATTCGCCGGGAACCAAACTATTGAGTACCGCCTTTCCGTAAATTTTATCATAAGCTGATTTTAAGCGGTTGTATTGCTCCAGATTAGTGTTTTCATAATACATTCTTGCACCATTAATAATCTGATAACCAAAGGCTCCACGCATACTGATATTCAAGTCGAATTGCTTATATTGAAATGAATGATTCCAACCGGCATACCATCTGGGCAAGCCATTACCGATTACTTTTTTATCTTGAAAAGCACGCGAAAAATCGTCATAAGCAACGGCATTGCCATCCTTATCCTCATATATCCATTTGCCATCGTCAGCAATATCGATCACTTTAAAGCCGTAAAAATTACCAATCTTATCGCCCACTCTTACGATGTGCGATTCTGTTTTTACTGGCTCACTGATCCAACCCGTCATGAAATAATCGCTGGAAGATTGATACAATTCATTGGACAAGCTGATAAGTTTATTGCTGTTGGTTGAGAAATTGACAGAAGTGGTCCAGTTGAAATCTTTTTTGCGAATGGGGTTAAATGATAATAACACCTCCACGCCTCTATTTCTCATTTTGCCCACGTTAGCTCTAGTAGTTGTATATAAATTAGGAGGACTAGGTACTGCATAATCGTATAAAAGTCCGTTGATATCTCTATTATATACATCAATGGAACCCGTAATTCTACTATTTAGCATACTAAAATCCAAACCAATATTAGTTTCGTGTTTTTCTTCCCATCGGAGATATTCATTTGAATTCTGAGCCGGTGTGATAATCTGTATCCATGTACCATTTGAATAAAAATAATCACTATAATTTAGTAATGCTACCCCAAGAAACGAGGCGTTTGGCTGACTTCCAGTAACACCATAACCGGCTCTAAGTTTAAGATCATCAAATAAATGTTGGTTTTCCATGAAGGCTTCTTTAGAAAGTCTCCACCCAAGTGATATCGCCGGAAAAGTTCCCCAAGGCTTACGTGTTCCGTATAACTGACTGGCTGCTTCGTGACGCAAACTGGCCAGCAATAGATATTTATCTTTATAAGAATAAGTGAGCCGTCCAAAAAAACCAATCAGGTTAGTTGTTCTCCTTATCGTCCTCTCTTCGGTTAATCCTTCCTTTAAAGCCCTGCCTGTGCTTATATTATGGTAGCTAAAATTGTCTGTAGGAAAATCCCAATTAGTCATCCGTTGAAACGTGTAATCTGTCTCCTGATAACTGTAACCTCCCAGGAGATTGAAAGAATGGTCATTTATATCTTTACTATATTGTGCAGTAAGCTCCATTAACTTACTGGTATTTGCATTGGAGCTAACAGCAGCAAAACCATTTCTGCCATCGCGAAGGGTAGAAATATGGTTTTTTGTTTCATAATAACCTCCATTTTGCTGGCTTTTTACGTAGGAGAATAAGGCATTAAGCTTTAAGTCTTTGATCGGGTTATAGCTGATATTTCCATTATACCGCATCTCTGTGCTATCTTGCTTTCCGTCACTCTCATAGAGACGCGATAAGGGGTTCTCATATTCAAAAAGCCCCGTCTGTTCTTGCCAATTTCCTTCCGCATCATAAATAGGCGCTGTAGGATTTCTGATTAAGGCCTGCCGATATACATATGAATTAAAACCATACCCATCTCCTGTAGCGGTATAACTTGTTTGATTACCAATGATACCAATGTTAAACTTTAGTTTATCATCAAACATCGAATGGTTGATTTCTATACGTCCTTGGAAAACATTGTTATTAGATCTTTTAAAAATTCCCTGCAATGCTCTGTAATTAAGGTTAGCAATATAATTTGTTTTTCCATTACCACCTTTGAATGTTAGATTATGAACATGACTAATCGGGGTTCTTGTAATTTCATTTAGCCAATTTGTTGATGCTCCGAGATCCCATGAAGCGTCTCTGGTACCGGCAGCAATTTGGTCTCTATAATCTGCTGCTGTAAGCATATCGAGCCTTCTAATAATCTGAGATGTACTTGCATAAGCACTATAGTCTACCTGGTTGAGATCATTGCCCTTAGCCTTTTTAGTTGTGATTAAAATTACGCCGTTAGTACCTCTCGTGCCATATATTGCAGCAGCAGAGCCATCTTTTAATACGTCTACACTCTCTATATCCTCGGGAGCCACGGTATTAAAACTACCAGGTACACCGTCTATTAAGACTAACGGATTCGAATTAGCACCTAAAATAGTTGTATTGCCCCTTAACAGAACTTGCGTATTTGCCGTTGGATCACCACTTGGATTAGTAATCGTTAAACCAGCCACTTTTCCTTGAATTAACTGTCCAGCATCCCTTACAGATCCTTTTAAGAAATCTTCAGATTTAACAGTTGCTACGGAACTGGTAAGATCCCCTTTGCGCTGCGTACCGTAACCAATAACAACTACTTCATCCAATTCGTTATCAACACTTTTCAGCTTTATTCTAAGCATTGTTTCGGTTGTTAAGGGCATTTCCTGAGTTAAAAAACCCATGTAGGAAAAGACTAACACAGTGGTATCATTCGATACATCTAAAGCAAAATTACCTTGCGAATCGGTGACTGTACCCCGTGCTGTATCCTTTATTTTTACACTCACACCGGGTAGACTCAGTCCTGTTTCGTCGGTTACTATTCCTTTAATTTGCCTATCCTGTAGCTTAGCTAAGGGCTTATCGACTGTAATAGGGCCTTGCGACGGAGATTCTTTTTCTAGAATGATAACACTTTCTTTGCGGAGTTCATAGTCAAGCTCCGTGTTCGCTAGTAGATGGTCAAGAACAACCGATAGACGCTGCTTTTCTTCTTTTATACTTAGTTGCTGATACTTTTTAATGAGTTTTTCATTGTAAATCATTCTTAAGCCGCTCTTCTCTCCAAATGTATTTAGTATATCCTTTAAGGGTTTATTTGTTTCGTTAAGGCTGATTAACGTCTCACTCAACGATTGTTTTTCAAGCGCATGCCCTAACAAAAACACGCCCTGTAAGCCCAATAAAAGCCATAATACACAGATAAGTTTCTTGCATTTTTTGAGCAATGCAAGTGCATTGGCATAATTTTTCATACCTTTAAAATTGTTCGGTTAATTGGTTTATTGACTGAATAGCAAAGCATGATCTGGTGATTAGCGTTACAGAATCATGCTATCAAAGAGTAGAACACTATGTTCTGCTCTTTCTTTTTGAAGTTTATTTCATTTCTCTCTTTAATTTGATATTTTAAACGTTAAAATTAATATAGCGTCACCTTTTCATTTTCCCATTTATATCTAATATTGTTTGCTTTTGCTAACTCGTAAATAACATCTGCTGGTTTATCAGCTAGACTAAAACTTGCAGAGAACTTGATATTACGAATACTTTCTTCCTTTAGCACCACCTGGACCCCGTAAGCTTTAATTAATACCTTTATGGCCTCCTCCAATGATTGGTTGTCAAAATAGATTCGATTCCATCCAATAATTTGCGAAGTATTTACCTTTTTTTTTAATGGCAATCTATTTCTTTCTAGCACCAGCTGTTCATTCGGTTTAAGGTCGATACTTCCCTGCATAGCATCTGCTTTCTTTCTTGACACGCGAACGGCACCATTGACAAGGGTGATGACCGCTTTATCTGATTTACCCGTCTTGATGTTGAAAGTTGTACCTAAAACTTGTGTCTGACTAGCATTAGTCTCTACAATAAATGGCCTTGTCTTGTCGGTCGCAATATCAAAAAAAGCCTCACCGCCTAATAGATTGACCGCCCGCTTTTCTTTATTGAATGTTTTAGGGTATTCAAATCTGCTTTCTGCGTTTAGCCAAACAACAGATCCGTCTATTAGTTTAACTCGGATCTTTTTACCTTTAGGTACATTGATCAAATAATTCTCTTGTTTGTAAGCATTTACTCCGCCGTAATAGTATTTGATACTTAGCGTAAATAGGGTGACGAAAATAAAACCGACAACTAAGGTTAGATTAATACGCCTGTATTTATTGCGAATAATTTTTTGATCAATCTTGGTTTTTAGTTTCTCTCTGATTGCTATTGGATCAAGTTTTTGTTTATGGTTATCCTCATTCTGCTTCTGTCCGATCCAATCATCTATTATATTTTTTTCTTCGTCAGAAGCCTTATTGTTGAGATACTTCTTTAATAATAATGCAAGCCGACGCTTATCCATAAATAGGTAATTTATCTTAGGTCGTAAAAAAAGCGTGTTGGTAGTATAAAATTATTTTTTTTACTAAATATCACTCAATAAAAAAAACAGCAAGAGAAAAATATTATTTCGAAAGGGGGTGGCAGATAGTTTACACCTAAAGAATTTGAGTGCATTATTAATCTGCTTTTTTACTGTTGTTGGAGATATTTGGAGTTTCATTGCAATAGCTTTGTGATTGAGAAGCTCTAGTCGACTTAATTCATAAATCTCTCTTGTTTTAGGAGGCATGGCTTTTATGCATGCATCAATAAAACTTGCTAGCTCCTTTGCCACCTGAAGCTCCAATGGAGAAGGCTGTTCTTGGTGTAGATCATATTTCTCTTCAAATGATCTTTTTTTTATCTGCAAACGAATAACATCTATCGCTTGAAATTTCGCGCATTTAAATAGATATCCACTTAAGGAATCAATTTTAGAGAAAGATCTTCGGCGTTCCCAAAAAGACACAAATATATTTTGTAATAAATCTTCGGCCAATTGCTCATCGGCTAGCATTTTAATAAGGTAATTGAATAATGGTGTGCAGTAACGATTATACACCTCGTCAAAAGCCCTCGTATCATGATCGATTACAAGGCTTATTAAGATTTTATCAGAAAGTAAGCTATAATTTTTCTGAAGCATGGGTATTCAGGTTATATAGAAAAGGTTAGCAATTAAGCCAAATAATTGTCAAATATACGATTATTAATCGTGCAAGCAAGTATGCCGAAATCGTTTTTCTTTTAACATTCCAAAAGATGATAAGGGAGCATAAGGAGACATTTGACATGCTATCGGGATCAACATCGTTAGAAAATTAAAAAACAATTTAAGAGAGCCTGTTAAATAAAAGATTTTAACTTTGCGCCCTCATGAAAAAATTGCGCATCAGTATCTTCTTTCTTTTTTTAACGAACATAGGTCTTTGTCAAACGATAGTAAAGGGTAAAGTAGTTCGGATAGCGGACGGTGATACCATCACCTTATTGGATGAAAATAAGAAGCAGGTTAAGATTAGGTTATATGGAATTGATTGCCCTGAAAAACGTCAAGATTTTGGTTCCGTCGCAAAGCAATTCACTGCTAGCAAATGCTTCAATAAATTTATAAAAGCGGAAATTAAATATACAGATAGATATGGAAGGAAAGTAGGGTCGGTAATACTACCTAACGGCAAAAGTTTGAATAAAGAATTATTAAAGGCTGGGCTAGCATGGCATTATGTAAAGTTTGATACGTCAGCAGAATTTTCTATGATAGAAAAGAAAGCTAGATTAAAACGCAAGGGTTTATGGAGTATGGAAAACCCAATAGCACCTTGGGTTTTCCGCAAACGTGCATAACCATTCAAGCCATCACATCTTGCCATTCTTTTGTTTTCTGTAGCGTTGCATTTGCAAAAGGGCATAAGGGAATTACCTTTATTTTTTCCGCTCTAACGAAGTCAACCAGCTGAGCCAATAGTTTTTTTCCAATCCCTTGGCCTTTAAGGCTATCATCAACTTCAGTATGATCAATAATTAGTTTGTCTGCACCAGCCCAAACGTAAGCCATCTGAGCAAGCTCGTTTCCGTCCTTTTCGTAATAAAAATAGCCATTTTTATCACCTTTCTTATGCTTTATTTCCATCATTCAATAATAGCAAAAACCATCCTAAAAAGCCAGACTTAATTACGCATCTCATATCAATAATGTTGACAGAATAATATTCAGATAAAAGCTTGAATTATATTACGTCATCCATATCAGCGCGGCGAACTATTGCACTAAGTCGTTGAGGTGCTATTTTACAATACGCAGTTATTAGAGCGTTTATTAGTAATTCCTTTTTTACCTTTAGAAGCACAATGAAGGTCCATCCATGTTTTCCCCATTTGTTGGGAACGGGATAGATCACCGACCGGTCAAAAGCGGAAAACACATCTTGATCAATCTCTGTCAGCGTTACACAAGCGATATGATCCTTCTCCGAAAGTGTAGCAAAGATTTTCTTATTTACCCTAAAAGATGTCTTTTCAAAATGTGGCATTTCCACTACCTCCGGTAGCGCTAAGGCTATTTCTCTAAATTGATTTAATGAAACCATAATAGTTCTTATAACACTTGATCAAAAGAAAACAACATAAATATACTACATCTCTTGTTCAATTAAATACGATCAATTTACATTTTTTGTAAGGAACCATTATTAAAGTCAGCTAGCCATATTTATATGGAACAAAACATGAAACTCTAGGCCTATTTTGGTTATATTTACCATATAAAAATATCAAAAAATGTTCTCAATTAATTGGAAAGCTGCACTGCTGGTTTGTTTTGTATTAATTTCAATTTTTTCCAATACTATTGCACAGCAAGCACAAGCCGAGGCAGCAATAAAAGAACTGATGAAACAATACAGTGCAATTGGTTTATCTGTTGCCGTTGTAAAGGATAGTAAAATTGTGTATAACCACTCCTTTGGCTTAAAGGATATCGAACAGCAAACTCCTTTAGAGAATAAAGATCTATTCAGAATAGCTTCTATATCGAAATCATTCTCAGCAACAAGTATTATGCAATTAGTTGAGGCAAAAAAATTGCACCTTGATGATGATTTCAGTGACCTTGTTGGCTTTACCGTTCGCAACCCAAAATACCCTGATGATATCATCACGCTCAAAATGGTACTATCCCATACATCAAGTATCAACGATAGTGAGGGATACTTCAGTTTTGATGTAATCAATCCATCAAAAAATTCGGAGTGGGCCAAGTGTTATAATGATTATCGTCCCGGAGCCGGTTACCAATACTGCAACCTCAATTTTAACATGGTAGGTGCTGTTATTGAACGTGCCAGTGGAGAACGGTTTGATCAATATGTGGCTAATCATATTTTGAAACCATTAAACCTCTATGGTAGTTATTGTATTGACTCTTTAAATAAATCGCTGTTTGCAACGCTATATGAATACAATGATAGCAGTAAAGTGTTTACTTCCTCCCCTAGTGCTTACAACTCCAGGAGTGAAGAAATTAAAAATTATACCCTGGGTTATAGCACGCCAATTTTTTCCCCAACAGGCGGAATGAAAATTTCGGCTATAGATTTAGCTAAATATATGACCATGCATATGAACCAAGGGAAATACGATGGTAAACGTATTATCAAGAAAGCGAGTGCAAAGCAAATGCAGTCGGTCGTATGGGATGATGAAAAATACGGATTAGCGCTTTTCACTACAAATAAGTTTTTGTCCAATAAGGTATTGAAAGGCCATGATGGTATTGCTTACGGGCTATACAGTGTTATGTTTTTCAATCCTAAGGAGAAATTCGGTTTAGTTCTTATAACCAACGGATGTAACCCCATTTTTAACGATGGCTTTAATCAGTTTTTGAAAATGTCTGCGGAGATTTTATATAAAAATTTCATTGAATAAAATTGAGACTGGTACCTAAATCCGTCAAAAACTAAATACATTTTTTTCATTTTGATAATGTGAGCCTATCATTCTGATAGGCTTTTTTTCATTTTTTATTTCCAAAAAACACATAACAAATTGATTTACTGAATATTATACCTGAAAAATAAAAAATGGAGCGTCTTTGGCATAGGGAGGTACAAACAAAGAATAAAATGTACAAGATTAATCAAACGGAACTCCCTGAAATCATTGCTCAAGAGATTCCAGAAGTTAAAAATGAAATTGGCAAATTATCCTCAAAAGAGAATATTGCCGCAACCTTACAAATAGTCGTGACCTATACGCGTGAAATGTTGTCGCGACACCAGGTAGCTAAAGTTAATTATTGTATGGCACTTATGGGGTGGATTTATAATCTTGGAAACGAACCTATACGAGATCTCATAGAAAATCTTTTTGTACGTTCATTTAATGGCATGCGAAGCTTGTGTCGCCCAAAAGAATGGAATGAGATACAATGTAGGATACCTACTAGATTATACACCGTATATATGACGCAAAATGAAATTTATAACTAATACTCAGCCGGTAATGAGCTTTTCATATTAAAATCTCTTTTTCATCATACGACGTAACGCATGTTTTAACCATAGCAACATTCCATCTGAGGTTTAAGAAAACATATACAATGAAACATTCTACACAAGAATTACGAAAATTAGTAAATGCTAGACAGAGATACACTCCATTTACCTTACTGATTCTGTTATTTCTGTTTATCACGGTTATCGGTATTATATACCAGATCATTTGTCATCATTTAAATCAATAAACATTATGCTTACAATACTTCTAATACTAGCCGGTCTAGCCTGTTTTACTCTATTTTTTAAACTGGTAAATTATTTTGAAAAAATATAACAACATGACAGCTTTATTCATCATTGCCATTGCGGTGTTTCTGTACATTATTTATGTGCTACTTAAACCCGAAAAGTTCTAATAAGGGGCTAATGCCCAAAAAATTCTAATACTTAAAAATTTAAAAATGAATACAGAAATATTTGGCGTAATAGTGATGTTTCTTATAACATGCATCCTTGCAATTCCCTTTGGTAAATACATTGCCAAGGTATACACTGGTGAGAAGACATGGCTGGATTCGCTCTTCTCTCCATTTGAAAAAATTTTTTTCAAGATAAGCCGTATCAATCCAGCTAGTCAAATGAACTGGAAAGAACATATGGTTGCGTTATTAACAATTAACCTGATATGGTTTCTACTGGGTATGTTCGTGCTCATGAATCAAGGGTGGTTACCCTTAAATCCAGATCAAAACCCCGGAATGTCCGCGCATTTGGCTTTCAATACGGTAATATCATTTGTCGTAAACTGTAACCTACAACACTATTCTGGTGAAACGGGATTGAGCTATTTAGGGCAGCTATGGCTCATGTTCTTGCAATTCGTTAGTGCCGGAACAGGAATGGCTGCAGCCGCTGTATTATTTACAGCACTTAAAGAGCGAACTACCACTGAGTTGGGCAATTTTTATAACTATTTCATTAAGTCATGTACGCGAATATTGTTACCTATTTCATTGCTTACCGCCATCATTTTAGTCTTCAACGGTACGCCAATGACGTTCGATGGTAAAGATACCATGATTTCATTACAAGGTGATTCTATACAAGTATCAAGAGGTCCGGCAGCAGGGTTTATAGCGATCAAACATGTTGGTACAAACGGAGGAGGTTTCTTCGGTGTTAATTCAGCACATCCTTTTGAAAACCCTAACTATCTAACAAATATGACAGAGATGGTTGCGCAAATGATTATTCCGTTAGCTATGATTTTTGCATTGGGATATTTTTTAAATCGAAAAAGACTTTCCTATATGATTTTCGGAACCATGACCGTTGGTTTTTTGGCACTTGCTATTCCAAATATTGTGATGGAAATGCATGGTAATCCAGCCATTACGCAAATGGGCATTGATACAAGCGCCGGTGCAATGGAGGGTAAAGAAATACGTTTTGGTGCGGCTGCATCGGGTTTCTGGAGTATCGCTACCACCGTTATTTCTACAGGCTCTGTTAATGCCATGCACGACAGTACAATGCCCTTATCGGGCATGAATGAATTATTGGCTATGATTATCAATAGTTTCTATGGAGGGGTAGGTGTCGGCATTTTAAACTTTTTCATATTCATTATACTGGCAGTATTTATAAGCGGTTTGATGGTGGGCCGTACCCCTGAATTTCTAGGTAAAAAGGTGGAAGCGAGAGAAGTGAAAATTGCTATTATCATCGCATTGATCCACCCCTTTTTAATCCTGGTAGGCACAGCTTTATCAGTTGCCCTTCCACAATATACAATGGATACATTAAACAATCCCGGCTTTCATGGCTTCAGCGAAATGCTTTATGAGTTTACCTCAGCGTCTGCTAACAACGGTAGCGGTTTTGAGGGCTTAGGAGATAATACGCTCTGGTGGAACATCAGTACGGGTTTCGTCCTTATACTTTCCAGATTTATTCCAATAATAGGGCCAGTAGCCATTGCCGGTTTATTAGCTGGCAAAAAATATATACCAGAAAGTGCCGGCACATTGAAAACAGACACTTCAACATTTGGCTTAATGGTGTTTGCAGTAATTGTTATCATTGCTGCACTCACCTTCTTTCCTGCTTTAGCGATAGGACCAATTGCTGAATATTTTTCAATGAAATAAGTTAAGGCGTAGATACACGCCAGAATATTTAACAAATAAAAAAATGAAATCACATAATAAATCATTGTTTCAAAAGGATTTAGTACAAGAAGCACTCAAACAGTCCTGCGTGAAACTCAACCCTAAAATTATGTTCCGTAACCCTGTCATGTTTACGGTAGAAATAGGAACAGCAATTATGTTGGCTGTTTGTATTTGGACATTAATGGGAGAACGATCACAAGGGAGTTTAGGTTACAACATCACTGTTTTTCTAATTCTATTGCTTACCCTATTATTTGCCAATTTTGCCGAGGCCATTGCAGAAGCGAGAGGAAAAGCACAAGCCGATTCATTACGTAAGACAAGAGAAGAAACACCTGCAAAAAGACTCGGATCGAATGGTGAAATACAAGTTATAGCCTCCTCTAGTTTAAAAAAAGGCGACTTATTTTACTGTGAAGCGGGAGATATTATCCCCACCGATGGTGAAATTGTAGAAGGACTTGCTACGATCGATGAAAGTGCCATTACAGGTGAATCTGCACCAGTAATCAGGGAAGCCGGCGGCGACAAGAGCAGCGTAACTGGCGGTACAAAGGTACTTTCGGATCAAATTAAGGTAAGTGTAACGACACAACCTGGAGAAAGTTTTTTAGATAAAATGATTGCCCTGGTGGAAGGAGCAAGCCGTCAGAAAACACCTAATGAAATTGCATTAACGATCTTGCTTGCCGGTTTTACCTTGGTATTTATCATTGTATGTGTAACATTAAAGCCCTTTGCGGATTATGCCAACACGCCCATTACCATTGCAGCATTTATCTCCTTGTTTGTTTGCTTAATTCCTACCACTATTGGAGGGCTTTTAAGCGCCATTGGTATAGCGGGTATGGATCGAGCACTTCGCGCCAATGTGATCACAAAAAGCGGAAAGGCTGTAGAAACTGCTGGAGACATTGATGTGCTTTTGCTAGACAAAACAGGCACAATCACAATAGGGAATAGAAAAGCGACACATTTCCACGTGGCAAAACACGTCGAAAAAGCACATTTTCTTCGATCTGCAATGTTAAGCTCTGTTTCAGATGATACCCCCGAGGGAAAGTCGATAATAGAGCTTGCACGTAGCAACGAATATAAACATACAGCAGAAGAACTAGCGATGATTAATAGTGTCACGCATGAAACTTCAGACATAACATTCATCCGATTTACGGCAGAGACCCGAAGCTCCGGTGTAGATCTTGCTGATGGTACCCGCATACGTAAAGGCGCTAGTGATTCAATTCGTAGACTAGTTGAAAAGAGTGGCAATAACTTCCCACAAGAAATTATAAGTCGGGTAGAGACCATTGCGTCAGATGGGGGAACTCCGCTAGTAGTGTGTGAAGAAAGTCCTATTATGGGTAAAGGAGTGCAGGTACTCGGCGTTATTGAGCTTCAGGACATTATTAAGCCAGGCATCCAAGAACGCTTTGAAAGGTTGCGAAAAATGGGGATAAAAACCGTAATGGTTACAGGTGACAATCCGCTAACAGCTAAATTTATCGCCGAAAAGGCCGGTGTAGACGATTTTATAGCAGAAGCTAAGCCAGAAGATAAAATGAACTATATCAAAAAAGAGCAAGCAAGTGGTAGATTGGTCGCTATGATGGGTGACGGCACAAATGATGCTCCGGCCCTGGCACAAGCGGACGTAGGCGTAGCGATGAATAGTGGTACACAAGCGGCAAAGGAAGCTGGAAATATGGTCGATCTCGATAATGACCCCACGAAGCTAATTGAAATTGTTGAAATAGGTAAGCAATTGCTCATGACGCGAGGAACGCTTACTACTTTTTCAATTGCTAATGATGTTGCCAAATATTTTGCTATTATTCCTGCATTGTTCATAGCAGCTATTCCGGCACTACAGGGTCTCAATGTGATGTCATTACATAGTCCAGAAAGCGCCATTCTTTCGGCTGTTATCTTTAACGCTATCATTATCCCCATATTGATACCGTTGGCTTTAAAAGGAGTAGCCTACAAACCCATTGGAGCCAGTGCTCTATTACGTAGGAATCTGTTTATCTATGGTATAGGAGGTATTATTATCCCCTTCATGGGCATAAAAGCGATCGATATAGTGGTATCATTATTTATGTAGGAATATCATTGTTATTTAAAAATTTGATAAGATCACGCATTGATTCCGGTCGAGCATAAACCGACTTGATAAAAAATAATGCATTAAAATAAAAAAGATGAAAAGGAATTTATTTTCAGCAATTATGTTGACAATCGTAACTCTCCTGTTTTTTTCAGGTGTATATACATTCGTTGTTTGGGGAATAGCACAAGTGGCACCGAACAAGGGAAAAGGTGAAATAATAGAGGCCAACGGAAAAAAATATTATGCAAACATTGGACAATTGTTTAACGACGATAAATACTTTTACTCCCGTCCATCAGCCGTAGGTTATAATGCCGCAGGCTCTGGTGGCAGTAATAAAGGGCCTTCTAATAACGAGTACCTGGGGCAGGTAAAAGCCCGTATAGATACTTTCTTGGTGCATAATCCTGAAATAGACAAAAGCGAAATACCAATTGATTTGGTAACTGCCAGTGGTAGTGGCTTAGACCCGAATATTTCTCCAAAAGCGGCAACAGTGCAGATAAAAAGAATTGCGGCTATTAGAAAGATTCCTTCCGAAAAATTAACCAAACTAATTGCTGATCAAACTGAAAGGCCCCTATTTGGTCTTTTTGGCCCCGAAAAAATCAATGTGCTGAAACTCAATTTAGCACTAGACAATCTTAACTAGCATACCCAATATAATCTTGAAACCATTTTGTGCACGCATATAATTTCTACACATAATGTTGCACACAGTGGTTTCTTCACTATTAAAATTTTATTCAATGAAACGTATCCTTTCTGCAGCACTTGTGTTGCTCAGTACCTCTTTTGGTTTTGGTCAAGATAAAAACAATAACCCATTAACCATTAGTGGTTATGCGGAAGCATATTATCTACAAGATTTCAATCGGCCGCTCAATAATACGCGCCCCGCATTCATTTATAGCCATAATCGAACCAATGAGGTCAATATTAATTTAGCTTTTCTTAAAGCAAATTATTCTACAGATAATCTACGAGCCAATCTAGCAATCGGTGCTGGTACTTATATGAACGCCAATTATACGGCAGAACCTGGTGTATTAAAGAATATTTATGAAGCAAATATCGGCGTCAAGCTGTCAAAACAACACGATTTATGGATAGACGCGGGGATTCTCCCTTCGCACATCGGTTTCGAAAGCGCTATAGGAAAGGATAATTGGACCCTGACACGCAGTTTACTAGCTGATAATTCCCCATATTTTGAGGCTGGGGCGAAACTAGGTTATACCAGTAAAAGTGGCAAATGGTATATGGCTGTACTCTATTTGAATGGATGGCAGCGCATTCAGCGTGTAGATGGCAATACCACCCCTTCCTTTGGGCATCAAGTAACCTTCAAGCCTGCGGATGGAATCACCTTAAATAGTAGTTCTTTTATTGGAAGCGATAAAGCAGACAGTGCTCGACAGATGCGTTATTTCCATAATTTCTACGCACAAGTTCAATTAAATAAGCGACTTGGCCTCATTGCTGGATTTGATTTTGGTGCTGAGCAACAAGTAAAGGGTGGAGATAAGTATAATACATGGTATACGCCAGTGCTCATTACTCGCTATGCGCTTACAGAGAAAGTTTCCCTGACTGCCAGAGGCGAGTATTATCAAGACAAAGCAGGCGTAATTATTGCGACGGGCGCTCCATCCGGTTTCAAAACTTGGGGTTATTCCGTCAATGTAGATTATCAAGTATTACCTAACTTAGTTTGGCGTACTGAACTGAGAAACCTTAATAGTAAAAATGATATTTTCCTTAAACGTAATAACTCACCTACGGGTAATAGCACAACCGCCGTTACAGCATTTGCCCTTAGCTTTTAGTTTAACAAACATCCGTGTTTAATAAAAAAGATTCTCTTCAAAATTGAAGGGAATCTTTTTGTTATGAGGTTGGCCAACGGATTATTCAATCGGATTATTCAGTAGAAAAGGAAGCAATGTATCCAGTAGGGTAATATAACCCTTTATTCCTTCTCGGATTTCCCAAGTATAAACATATTCATTTGCCATATGCGATCTAGCCGAATCTCCCGGTCCCATTTTAAGAGAAGGAACATCCAACCATCCCTGATCTGAACAGGTAGGCGAAACATACGTTTTCAGTCCAATTGCCTGCCCCGCTTTTATGACAGGATGGGATGCAGGAATCGAGGAAGGTTTCATGACCCCTGGTCTTACAGATACATTGCTTGAAATATTCGATTTAATTGTTTTCAGAATTTCATCTACGGTGTAAGCAGATGTCAAGCGAATATCAACGGTAAAACGGCAAACTGCAGGTATCACATTATGCTGAATACCAGCATCCACTTGTGTAACTGTCATTTTTATAGAGCCAAGAAATTCACACTGTTTAGGAAAACGGTATTGCTCAAACCATTGGATATCTTTCAATGCTTTATATATGGCATTGTCTCCCTCCTCTCTCGCAGCATGGCCTGCTTTACCATGAACAACACAATCCAATACCATATTGCCTTTTTCTGCAATAGCCATTTGCATTTCAGTAGGTTCACCTATCAACGCAAAAGCAATTGGGGCAAGGTGATCAAGCATTAAGAGGATACCATTCTCTCCTGAATTTTCTTCTTCCGCAGTAGTCGCCAAACATAGGTTAAAAGGCAGATCAGTTTGGTCATAATAATATAAAAAAGTTGCAATTAATGACACCAAACATCCACCAGCATCATTTGCCCCTAAACCATATAACATTTCTTGTTTTATGATAGCGTCATAGGGATCTCTCGTATAGCCTGCATTTGGTTTAACGGTATCATGATGTGAATTTAACAATATGGTAGGCTTACCTCTGCTAAAAAAACTATTATAAGCCCAGACATTATTTTTTACTCGGTTAACAGTAATAGTTCTTTTGCTTAGAAATGAATGAATAAGGTCTGCAGTTTTGCCCTCTTGTCCGCTTTCCGATGGTGTACGAATAAGCGCTTGGAGTAGTAGTAAGCTGTCTTGGTATAAGATTCCAACATCTTTGAAACGACTATTATAAGGTGCTATCTTCATTATGAATCTGATTTTATTTCTATGCTATTCGTAGATGCTGGTTAACTAATGTCTCTTTTGCCTTATGATTCTCAATTTTATCAGGATCAAACAGCATAGCTGTACATAGACAATTGCATAAACCCTTTTGTAGAAGGATAGAATGGTTAGCACAACTTTTACAACCTTCCCAAAATTTGGGATCATGTGTAATTTCCTGGTAAGTTACAGGTTCAAATCCAAGTTTGGTATTCATTTTCATAACTGCCATTCCCGAGGTAATGCTAAAGATTTGTGCATGTGGGTATTGCTCCCTCGCAAGTTTAAACACCCGCTCTTTTATCGCTTGGGCTACTCCCGTATGCCTGAACCGAGGCGCTACTATTAGGCCTGAGTTAGATACAAATCTTCCATTTTCCCACACGGAAATGTAAGAGAAACCTACCCATTCACCTGATGCTGTTACAGCGATAATAGCCTTTCTTTCTTTCATATAAAGGTGTATACTTTCAGGGCTGCGTCTAGCTATGCCAATACCTCGTGCAATAGCTGATTTCTCGGTTTCTAATATAATTTCATTGATATATTCCATATCGCTCAATCTTGCTATACGGATGACAATACAATCCTCTTCCATTATTTTCTGATTTTTTCCAAAAGAAATACAAATGCAGTGCCGCTGAAATTCTTGTAGCAAGAATCACATCCCTTCTGCTTTAAGCCCGGTTTTCCAACCAGTATAAAAGTTACGAAAATTTTAAAGTACTTCATTTTGAGAATTAGGCTTATCAAAATGAAATAAAATCTCAGAAAAGAAAATCGAGGAATCGTCATCATGAGCTGTACTCATTTCTTACCATAGGTCAATTCAGTTGGGTCATTTCCTTCCTAAATTTGTATCGAACAAAAGAAAAGAAATAAACTATGAAATCAATAGAAAGCATCATTGCAAAACCAGCACAAGCAGGTATGGTTGGGGATGGTTTTAGAGTATTTAATTACATTCCAAAGGGCGGTATTACACAAAAACGGATAAGTCCATTTTTAATGCTTGATTTTAACGCAGCATATAATTTCCCACCTTCCACATCTGGCCATCTGAGAGGTGTAGATGTGCATCCGCATAAAGGTTTTGAAACAGTTACGATAGCATACAAAGGTAGCGTTGCTCATTACGATAGTAGTGGTAATAGCGGTGTCATTAACCCCGGTGATGTACAATGGATGACCGCAGGTCGTGGCATCTTGCATAAAGAGTTCCATGAGGAGAGCTATGCAAAAAAAGGAGGGCCTTTCGAAATGGTTCAACTTTGGGTCAACCTTCCAAAAAAAGACAAGTCAGTAGCTCCTCATTATCAAGCCATAACACATAGCAATATGGGAAAGCTATTGCTTGATGACAATGCTGGGGAAGTAAATGTTATTGCTGGCGACATCAATGGTATAAACGGTCCTGCGGATACCTATACACCCATCAATTTATTCGACATAAAACTTCATGCGGGGGCAAATTTCGAGGTAAGTATTCCTCAAAATCACAATACGGCACTGTTAATAATCAATGGAAGTGTTACTGTTAATAATGATCAGGTAGCGTCAGAACATAGCTTTGTGCTCTTCAAAAATGATGGAACAACTATCCAGCTACATGCTGATCAGGAGAGCGTCGTACTACTAATGAGCGGTGAACCGATAGATGAACCGATAGTAAGTTACGGACCATTTGTCATGAATACTGAAGGAGAGATACGAGAGGCTATAAGCGATTTCAATTTGGGGAAATTCGGATATCTAGATTAATGTACTGACTTGATGATCAGAACATATCAGAAGGTACATTTGACATGTTTAAACCTTGATGTTGGATGAATCAAGGTTAAATACGTAAATTCGCCAGAGGAAGTATTCATTATTGATATGTTCAATTTTCAGCAGTATTTACAAAAGCACACACCGATAAACGTCAATCAATTTGAGATATTAAGAAAAAATCTGATATCAAAATCATTGAAAAAAGGAAAAGTTTTATTGAATGAGGGCGAAAAAACGAATGTCAGCTATTTTGTATCAAAAGGTTTGCTCCGTGCCTATACACTTGATCTAAATGGAAAGGAGCATATTATTCAGTTCGCTCCCGAAGACTGGTGGATAGGTGATCGGAATAGTGTTTACTTCAATGAACCTGCTGTTTTTAATATAGACGTATTGGAAGATGCTGAGGTGGTGGTTATTACGAAAGCCTTTATGGAGCAAGCGCTTGATATTTGCCCTGATTTTGGAAAATATAACATCTATCTTCTTCACAATAGTATTCGTCACATGCAAAATAGAATCAATAAGTTGTTGGCAGCTACTGCCGAAGAACGCTATTTAGATTTTATAAAATTATACCCCGATCTTACATTACGTATCCCACAAATGATGATTGCCTCCTATCTAGGTGTAACACCGGAGTCGTTAAGTAGGGTAAGAAAAGCTTTAGCACAAAAACATTTTAGACCTAATTCGTAGAACTACCTATTTTGTCTATACGTTCAATCGATAGAGTTAAACAGCCAGTTAGTTAGAAAAATATACACTAAGAATTTTTGTTTTCTCTGCTACGTGTTAACGGTACAAAGCGGACTTGTATCAACTTGGTTTTGGTAATTTTCCCATTTCTTTTTTGTAGCAAGATAAGGGTTTGTACCTCAGATGGACTACCGACAGGTATAATCATTTTCCCCCCTTCCTTCAGCTGTTTAATGAGAGGTGGCGGGATCTCTTTGGAAGCTGCTGTTACAATAATGGCGTCGAAGGGCGCCTTTGCTTCAAAACCTTTATAACCATCACCTATAATGACCGTTACATTATTATAGCCTAACGTATGCATCAATTTCTTGGTACGTTCTCCTAGGTCTTTAACAATTTCAATGGTATAAACCTCCTTAACAATCTCCGCTAATACTGCGGCTTGATAGCCAGATCCAGTGCCTATTTCAAGTACACAATCATCCTTATTAGGCTCAAGCAGTTGAGTCATACTGGCTACTATATAGGGTTGTGAAATAGTTTGATTGTACCCTATTGGTAAAGGGTTATCTTCATAGGCTCGCCTTTGGTATTGACTAGGCACAAATAGATGCCGTTCAACCTTACGCATCGCTTCAAGCGTTGGTTGATGACTTATATCACGGGCTTCGAGCTGCATGTGCACCATGTTATTACGCAAATTATCGTAATCCTGAATCATATTTATCAACGAAACCCAAAGAGTTATTAATATAGAAAAAAGAGGCTTCATTCATTTGTACACTATGTTTTACCCCAAACTATATTATAACAAGTATAAAGTCGTTTTGTTGAGTTTGCTTTATCCAATTTCGAACAGGAAAGACTAAATTCATTAACGTAATAGAATTAACGTTTTAAAAAAGTTGAACCAGACAAAATGATACCTAAAACACAATTTAAATTAATTAAAAAATTAATAATCCTTTAAACTATCGTAATATATACTCGTAAAAATTCAAGAATTGCTAGACCTTTAGCCAATCCTCACTTCTTGATAGCATTTTATTAAAACAAAAGAATATCTCTAAATTGTCAGATTTTATAATATAACATGATTTAACAATTTCTTATTTTTAGGCTACCTAACTTTGGATCGTTCAAATTAGTTATTTTAATTATTTTCATTATGAATTCACTAACAGCAGTATCATTGAAAGGCAATAATGAAGTGTTTATAAAAAAATCTTATACAAAGGAGCTCCTCGCTGTAGCAAAAGGGATGAAGAAAGACGGATTTTCGTATGATGAAATCGCAAAAGCAACAAAACTTCCACTTTCCCTTGTAAATTCCCTGTTTCGATAGATGAAAAATTATCGCATCTAAATGCTGGGATAGTCTGGGCCGAATCTAAGGTAACACCTCTGGAGGCATCTTACTAACAAATATATCATCAAATTTTACTTCAGCAACAATCACTACGTCGTCCTTAATTGTTGCTTTATAATCTATTTTATTATTAAGGCAGATTTCTTATCATACATCAAGTAATAGCGCTCCAAACCAGCTTATCTTTGTTGTATAGAAAGTGCATTTGTTTTACGAAGGAATAAAATATGGAAATAGGAATAAGTATGTTTGGCGATTTAGCATATAATGATGCTATCAAAACTTTTTACCCTGCAGGTCAGCGAATACAGGAAATACTTGAAGAAATAAAACTGGCCGATGAGGTAGGTTTAGACGTTTTTGGTATTGGAGAGCATCATCGTCCCGACTTTGCCGTTTCAAGTCCGGAGATTATGCTAGCCGCAGCTGCAACCATCACTAAAAACATAAAACTGACTAGTTCCGTTACAGTGTTAAGTTCTACCGATCCAGTAAGGACCTATCAGAACTTTTCTACAGTCGATTTAATATCAAACGGACGAGCAGAGATTACGGTTGGTAGAGGTAGCTTCACCGAATCGTTCCCACTTTTCGGTTATGATCTTCACGATTACAATGGATTATTTGCCGAGAAACTAGATTTATTATTGGCGATTAATAAAAATGAGCGAATTACCTGGAAGGGACGCTTTCGTCCTCCCTTAACAGATCAACAGGTGCTTCCGAGAGCGAGTAATAATCGGTTGGATGTTTGGGTCGCTGTAGGCGGTACACCACAGTCGATATTAAGGGCAGCTCGACTAGGTCTTCCTTTAATTATTGCTATCATTGGCGGTATACCTATTCAGTTCAAGTCGCTATTCGAACTATATAAACAAGAATATATAAATGCAGGCCATGACCCGGCACAGATGAAGTTAGCCACTCACTCGCATGGTCTAATTGGCGAAAACGGACAAGAGCTGTCTGATCGATATTTCCCTTATTATGCAGCGCAGATGAACAGAATTGGTAAAGACAGAGGTTGGGCTCCTTATACAAAAGATCAGTTCGAAGGAGGACGGAGTAAAGATGGTGCTTTGTTTATAGGAGATGTAAATCAAGTGGTTGATAAAATTTTATACCATCAGGAACTCTTTGGACTCACTCGCTTTTTATTACATGTAGATGTCGGAGCTCCTTCTCATAAAGATCTGATGAAGACAATAGAATTACTTGGAACAAAAGTAGCACCGGCCGTAAAAAAAGCGCTGGCCTAAGTTTCCACAAACAGACTCATGCAATGATTTGACGTGTATGAGCCTTATTCACGATTTGTCTTCTTCTTATTAGGCTTTGTATGTTTCAGCACCTTTGCTTCAACATAAAAGATAATTTCTTCAGCAATATTTTTACTTTGATCGCCAACGCGTTCCAATTTTCTAATGATAGAAAGCGTGTTCAATGCCTGCTCGAGATTATTCAGATTAGATGGAATGTATTCCGATAATAATCCATTCGCCTTTCTATTGATATCATCTAAATGTTCGTCCTTTTGAAAAACACTTCTGGCCAATTTGGTATCTTCATTAAAAAAGGCTTCCATTACCTGTTGTACAATAAGAATAGAGCGGTTGATAAGCACCGTTCATAACCGTTGAATCGCTTGGATATATCGCTGGATGGTTCGCAGTAGTTTTAACGCCAATCAGTTTAAGTTTATCTTTGTTTTCAGCATAATAAGCCAGGCCGAAATAGCCTAAACTGCCCGCATCAGACGAGACGCCCTGCACCAGCACATTATCGTCTTCACTGGCCGATCTCCTCGCGAAGCCTTTGCCCGTCCATTAATAGCTTCCGTAAAATAATCATAAGTACCTGAAGAGGTACCTGCACCGTATAATTTCAATGGTACAGCCGGCCAATTTTCACGGACCTGGTTCCAGCGTTTAACCTTTCCTTGGCTTTCCGGAGACCACATCTTCTTAAGTTCGGTAACGGTAATCTCTTTGACAAATGTATTTTTTGGGCTTACTACGATGGCCATTCCATCATAGCAAACGGGTAATTCAATAAATTCAATACCATTTAGTCGGCTCACGGCCAATTCACTTTTGCTGATGGGTCTGGATGCATTAGTAATATCCGTTTCTCCTCTAAGGAACTTTTTAAAACCGCCCCCCGTGCCCGACACGCCAACTGTTACCCGTATATCGGCATCAACCTTTCGGAATTCTTCTGCTACTGCTTCTGTTAAAGGATAAACACTGCTAGAACCATCAATCGTGATTTTACCCTCATACTTTTTAAAGCAGGAGTTACATACAATCATTATGAAACCGATAAGTGCCAATCTTTTCATAATACCCATTTAACAACAACAATGAATATCACTAATAGATTTAGACAAAAGCACCTTTCGTATAATATTTTTTTCGGAACCAAAAAGCAAGGTTCACCAATGCTATTAATGCTGGCACTTCTACTAATGGGCCAATCACACCTGCAAATGCCTGTCCAGAATTTATACCAAAGACACCGATGGCCACCGCTATTGCCAGCTCGAAATTATTTCCAGTGGCTGTAAAAGCAATAGACGCATTTTTGGAATAATCCGTCCCAAATCGCTTAGCTATAAAGAAGCTAAATATAAACATGAAAGCGAAATAAATCACGAGGGGTACAGCTATCCGGAGCACATCCATAGGAATTTGTACGATAAGCTGTCCTTTTAAGCTGAACATCACAACAATCGTAAACAAAAGCGCGATTAAGGTAATGGATGAAATGAGGGGCACAAAGCGCTTATTAAACCACTCTTCGCCTTTCCATTTAATCAGCGCGTACCTACTGATGATTCCCATAGCAAAAGGAATCCCTAGGTAAATACCTACACTCTCAGCTATCTGACCTATCGTTATGTTAACGGCTGTTCCTTTTATACCAAAATAAGGTGGAAGTACCGTAATGAAGACATAAGCAAATACGCTGTAAAACAACACCTGAAATATACTGTTGAGTGCAATTAAGCCTGCAGCATATTCTCTATCGCCTTCCGCCAGCTCGTTCCATACCACCACCATGGCAATGCAGCGTGCAAGACCAATGAGTATCAACCCAATCATATATTCAGGGTAATCCTTCAAAAAAGTGATAGCCAAAAAGAACATCAGCAAAGGGCCTACTACCCAATTGAGCAAAAGAGACACCCCTAGCACTTTTATATCCTTGAATACCTTCCCCAAATTTTCGTACTTTACCTTTGCAAGCGGTGGATACATCATGAGAATCAGTCCGATAGCTAGGGGAATATTGGTCGTGCCGCTACTGTAAGTGTTGATAAATGCTGAAGTGGCAGGAATAAAGTAACCCATTCCAACGCCAACGACCATTGCAAGAAATATCCACAAAGTGAGGTAGCGATCAAGAAAACCCAGCTTTTTCCGTTCCGAGGCAGGCGCACATCTATCTGCCGGCATAATTGTCTACATTTATATGTTTGCTAACAAATTCTTCTGCATACGCTTTTACCTCGTCTCTCACAGCACGGAACTGGTTCATCACTTCTTCATTAGTGCCAGTAGCTTTGGCTGGGTCGGGGAAATTATGATGAAATTTCTGTGCTTTTGTTGGAAAAAAAGGACAACTTTCTTTAGCATTATCGCAAACCGTGATGACATAATCGAAATCAATATGGTCGTATTCATCTACATGATTGGAAGTATGATTTGAAATATCAATGCCATCTTCCTTCATTACTTGTATGGCCTTGGGGTTTACGCCATGCGTTTCAATGCCAGCACTGTAAATTTCGGCTTTGTCTTCAGCAAATGCTCTCAAGTATCCTTCGGCTAGCTGACTTCTACAGCTATTACCGGTACATAGTACTAATATTTTTTTCATTAGAATAACTATTAATATCTGTCTGCTTTCTTCGGTATTAATGAATGCTTCACAGTTTGTTTTTATATCGCCATGAAACTACCATGAGCAGTATTTTTCACTAATATCTATTTGATTTATGTGTGCAAGCGTTAACAACTCGATTGATTGCTATTAGCGAGCGTTTGCTCCTGATGGCTTACGTCTTATCGTTTAATCAATGCCCACTGTTTTACTGCGTCTTTCTAAAATCACTGTATCACGCCAAATGTCGCCCTGTTTTCCAATTTTCTCCCGTATCCCCATCTGTCGGAAACCAAATTTTTCGTGCAAGCAGATACTTGCTTTATTTTCCGGAAAAATACCTGCCTGCAATGTCCAAAGTCCCTGTTCTTCGCTGCTTGTCACTAGCGCTTCCATAAGGAACGCGCCCACTCTACGGCCACGATACGCCTCGTGGACATAAATACTTACCTCTGCCACCCCTGCATACACACAACGACTGGATACAGGTGATAGGGCCGCCCAACCAACTGCCTCATGATTGATTTGGACGATAAAACGTGAATGTTTAAGATGCGATTGGTCCCATTCTTCCCAAGAAGGTGCATTCGTCTGAAAAGTAGCCTGGCCGGTGGTTATTCCTTGCAAGTAAATTTCTTTTACTGCCGGCCAGTCGTACGATTCCATTTTTTTGAGTTCCATCTACAAATTTTATTAGCAACAACCAGAACCTGGTATACAACTCTGATCTGCAGCTAGATTCACCATTTCAAGTACCGGTTCTTCTTTCGGAACGACGCCGCAGCAAGCTTCCTTCGTATCGTCTGTACCACAGCTACCGCCACGTTCAATGGCTTTGCATTGTGTAGCATCCGGAATTAAGCTAACCACTAAATTTTCACCGTCCAGATTAAGCATACCTGGATACATCTGACGTGTATCAAAAGCTGAATTTCCAAATTCAATCTTAACGATAGCAGCTGGATTTAAAGGTAAAGACTTTTCTACCAACGTTACAATGGAAAGCGCCTTACCCACTTTCATCGCCCTGTCAACATCGGCCGTCGCCGGTTCCCATAACTGAACGATCACCTCCGTCCACGCGTTCATCACGCCACCGCAGTCGACCGATGTGATGGGAGCTTGTTTTATTTCAGTAATATGATAAGAGGCATCTACCCATTTATCTTCTGCATATTGAAACTGTAAAATAGCTTCCGGGGTTTCGGTCAGTTTTGCTTTAAAGCTACCCCAGTTCATTAGTGCCTTCGTATCCATAATATTGCAATTTAACGATTAATATATTTAAATTTTTTTAACAGCAACTTGCCGATGCTACATACCCTCCCAGAAATAGATTCAACTGATTTTTAAGTTTTTCCCAATTTTCAGGATTAATACAATAACAGACGCTGACACCTTCGATAGTTCCCTGTATGAGTCCTGCATTTTTCAATTCTTTCAGATGCTGAGAAATAGTCGCCTGCGCAAGTCCCAATTCGTCTACCAAATCACCACAAATACAGGTTTTAGAAGCAATAATATGCTGAAGTATTGCAACACGGGCCGGATGGGCCATCGCTTTAAGCAATATCGCCAACTCATTCTGCTCCTTGGTAAATATTTCCGTTCTCGTTAATCCCATAATCAAATTATTTATTGCAATATTACGATATATTTTTCAAAATCAAAATATTCTTGCTATTTATCCAGATTAGCTTCATATATAGGAATTTAATACGGTATAATGCTTTATCATTTCATCCAAAATCACGAAAATATTTGTCCCCCTTCTCAGCATTCAATCGTCAAGAGCATAAAACAATCCATTTTATATGAAAAAAATTCTGCATGTAATTTCCAGTCCAAAAGGAAATGATTCGTATAGTGTTAAATTGGGAAAAACCATTATTGACAAGTTAATTGCCAAATTTCCTGATAGTATCGTTATGGAAAGAGTCCTGGTAAATGATGATCTGCCCGCACTTAATGAATCGCATATTAATGCTTTTTTTAAACCGATTGAACAGAGAGAACCAGCCGATTATGAGGCTCTCCACTATTCGGATATGCTCTTGGAAGAAGTATGCGCGGCTGATTTCCTGGTAATCGGTGCGCCCATGTACAATTTTGGTATACATTCATCACTAAAAGCATGGATAGATCTTATTGTCCGTGTCGGAATCACTTTCAAGTATAATGAACACGGACGCATTGGATTACTGACCGACAAAACGGCCTACTTAGCAGCGGCTTCGGGGAGCGTTTATTCCGAAGGACCTATGCAGACACTCGATTTTGTAGTCCCTTACCTAAAAGCAATATTAGGATTTATGGGAATTACTGACATCCATGTCTTTCGCATGGAAGGAACTGTAAGGCCAAACTTTCAAAGTCAAGGCTATCCCAAAGTTATTGCTGCTATTGAGCTTTAATATTCAATCATTATACATGATATTTTTTATTTCGATATTCTTAAGTAATTTGCTTTCATAAATGTTCGATTAGCTACACATAATTAAAACTAACTGTAGATTCAATTCAAATCCGATCACTCAAGTGTATAAAAACAGCCGTCATTTGTCCCCTTTCAGTATACTCGATCGTTATAGGAGTACAACATTAAATTTATAGAAGCAATGAAAGAGTTCATATTAATTTTTAGACTTAGAGACGATGCTGATGCTAAGCCATCGCCTGAGCAAGTACGGGAAAGAATGAATTGGTTGGCGGGCGTTGCTGCTCAAAATAAATTGGCCGATAAAGGAAAAAGCCTGTCCATCAGTAATGCAAAAACCATAACATCTGAGATCGTGACCGACGGCCCATACACAGAGATTAAGGAGTTTATTAGCGGTTACATGGTTGTAAAAACAGAAACAATTGAAGAAGCAATTGAGCTTGCCAAAGGCAACCCTATACTCAAAATTGGAGGTACCGTGGAAGTAAGAGAGGTATTAGCAATTAGTTACAGCAGCTAGGATCAATGAGCGATAAGGTCACTCAACAACAACTTTTACCGCATTTATTTCGGGAGGAATACACCAAAATGACGGCAGTATTATACCGTCATTTTGGTTTAAAGCACATAGAAATAGCCGAAGATATTGTTAGTGAAACATTTTTAAAGGCAACGGAAACATGGAGCATACAGGGTATACCAAAAAATCCTGCTGCCTGGCTTTATATCGTTGCTAAAAACAAAGCCAAAGATTATCTCAAACGGCATACTCTTTTCGAAACACAAGTTAAAGATGCAATTAACACAGATGAGCTCCAATTTGAGAGCGACTTTGATTTCACGCAACAGGCTATTGATGACAGCCAACTGGCAATGATTTTTGCCGTTTGCAATCCAAGCAATTCCATAGCATCTCAAATCTGTCTAGCACTTCAAATTCTTTGCGGATTTAGCGTTGAAGCAATAGCAAGTGCTTTTCTCACTAAAGCGGAAACTATAAAGAAAAGACTGCTGAGAGCCAGGAAAAATCTACGTCAGGATAATTTTCAGATTAAGTTTTTATCTGAGGAAGCCATACAGTCGAGGCTGGATGTTGTATTAAAAACACTTTATCTTTTATTTAATGAAGGTTATTTTTCTACGTCTAATGACCACCTAATCCGTCAAGATCTTTGCTCGGAAGCTATTCGGCTCATGCTTGTTTTAATCGAAAGCCCTTCTACAAATACACCAACCGTTAATGCCCTTATGGCGTTAATGTGCTTCCAAAGCTCAAGGCTTGAAGCAAGGGCAAACAATAATGGAGAGATTATTTTGTATGAACAGCAAGATAAAAATCAATGGAGCCAGGAACTCATTGAAAAGGGCAATCATTATTTGATCCACGCCTTTTCAGGAGCTGTCTACTGGCAAACAAAATATCATTTAGAAGCAGCTATTGCCTATTGGCATACCACTCCTACAAACAATGATAAGTGGGAGCATATTTTACAACTGTACAATCAACTTATTCTGATAGAATATTCACCCATAACAGCTTTAAACAGAACATTCGCCTTTGCTAAAGTTTATGGAAATGAACAAGCACTAAAAGAAGCAGAAAAATTACAACTGAATCATATTAGCCACTATCATGCCCTGCTTGGTTATTTATATGCCGATACAGATCTTAAGAAATCTATCGCTCATTATAGCCGAGCAATCAGCTTAACGAAGTCCGCGTTGGAAAAGAAAACCTTGGGAAAAGAAATAGAAAGACTTAACAAAAAACAACACTAAGTCAAATTGCTACCATCTTATTAGCACGTACAATTTCACAACCAACAAAAGAACTTTATTTAATTTTTTCAAACCTTTATTATTTCCTGTTGTTCTACCACTAATAACCAATTTTTCAAAGCGTTACCTTCTAGATTAGCGAACAACCATCCATTAGCGAATTAACTACCAAACCAAATAGAAAGGGGTTGATTATGGGAAAAGTTAGAAACATCTTAGAAAAAAAAGGCAATACCGGAATTTTCGTCAGTCCGGATGCGACTGTTTTTACCGCCTTAGAGCTGATGTTCGAAAAAAACATTGGAGCACTTTTAGTTCTTGAACATGAAAAATTCATTGGCATCTTTACAGAAAGAGATTACGCCAGAAAGGTCATACTGAGAGGAAAATCTTCCAAAAAGGTTCCTGTTAGAGAGATTATGACAGTCGATCCTCCCACCGTATCTACAGATACGAGCATAGAGGACTGTATGTGGTTAATGACAAATCGATTTATAAGACATTTACCGATTATAGACAATGGCGAACTAATGGGTATTATTTCTATCGGTGACGTCGTAAAATATATCATCGAAGAACAGAAATTCATTATCAAAAATCTAGAGTGTTACATCACTGGCAGCGAACTCTTAGACACCGATAAACCATGAATAGCTCAAACCCATCCAGTACGCCCTTTTGGCCGCTCTTTATTTACGGCGCTTTTGTTCTCCTTTTATTAGTAGTTATTATCTCCTTGTCTTATTTTTTGGGCCAACGTCATAAAGCAAGAGCTATGGGGCAACCTTATGAATCCGGAATAGTAGAAACCGGATCCGCAAGATTGCATTTTTCGGCGCAATTTTACCTTGTAGCGATGATGTTCGTCATCTTCGATGTTGAAGTCGTATTCATCGTATTATGGGCTTTAGCATTCAAGGAATTGGGATGGGCAGGCTACCTTGGCATCTGTGTTTTTATTGGGTTATTGATTGCCGTATTAATATACGAATGGAGCCTTGGGGCCTTAGACTTTGGTCCTAATGGAAAGAAAATTCTAAAAGCTTATAAAAAACTAATATTAAAAAAACCTGGCATATGAAATGGTGGCTTACGAGTCCGAACGAACCAACAAGTAGACTGAAAGGAACAGGTTCTTTTGAGGAATCCGTTGGGCAAAGTGTGCTCTTAACCACCGTTCAGGACCTATTGGCATGGGGAAGAAAAAATTCTATGTGGCCATTTAATTTCGGTCTTTCCTGTTGTTTCGTAGAAATGGCTACCAGTATTACCAGCAAATATGATATCGCTCGTTTCGGAGCAGAAGTAATCAGGGGAACCCCTCGCGAGGCAGATGTCATGGTCATTGCCGGAACGGTCTTCGTAAAAATGGCCCCTATCATTAAGCGTCTGCATGAACAGATGATGGAACCAAAATGGGTCATCTCGATGGGATCTTGTGCCAATTCAGGTGGTATGTACGACATTTATAGCGTAGTGCAAGGTGTAGATAAATTCCTACCGGTAGACGTATACGTTCCGGGCTGCCCTCCCCGACCAGATGCTTTTATGCAGGGCTTAACGCTATTAGCGGCTTCAGTAGGAAGTGAGAAAAGGCCTTTAAGTTGGGCTATAGGCCCTCAAGGGGTGATAAGACCCGAGCAACGGTCAATGAAAGAAGAAAAAAGAGAAGAACGAAAAAGGATAATTGATTTGCATACCCCCGATGAAATTTAAGGGTATCGTTTAAAATAAAGGATGATTTAAGCAATGCATTATTACCTAATGTGAACCCCTAAAATTAAAAAGCATGAATAAAAATTCAGGCTTGGTAGAAGAATTGATTGCTCAATTTGGAGCGTCGGTTTTTACTCAGCAACATACTGTTGATGAGGTGACTACCCTATGGGTTCTCAAAGAACATATTAAAACGGTACTATACCATCTCAAACACAATATTCTCGAACCTTTTGAATTACTCTACGATCTTTGCGCGATCGACGAACGCAGCCACGCTAAAAAGAACGGATTCCCATCATCCGATTTTACGCTTGTATACCACTTGCTTTCATTTAAGCGAAACTGTTTTATTCGCCTTAAAGTAGCCTTACAAGGCAACTACCCGTCCATACCATCTATCAGTACTATATGGAAAAATGCCGATTGGTATGAATGTGAGGTGTACGATATGTTTGGTATACATTTCGAGGGCCATCCTCATCTACGCCGTATCCTGATGCCTTTAACTTGGGAAGGGCACCCTTTACGGAAGGAACATCCCGCAAGGGCAACCGAGATGGGGCCATTCAAACTCTGGGATGAAAAACAAGATCACGAGCAGGATGCCTTACAATTCCGGCCGGAAGATTGGGGTTTAAAACGGCAGAGTGAAGATGCTGATTTTATGTTCCTTAACCTGGGGCCACAACACCCGGGTACGCACGGTGTTTTACGTATCGTTCTACAATTAGACGGCGAAGACATTGTTGACGCCATTCCTGATATCGGATTTCATCATCGGGGAGCAGAAAAAATGGGTGAGCGCCAATCATGGCATACCTATATCCCCTATACCGACAGAGTGGATTACCTGGGTGGTGTAATGAACAATCTTGCCTATTTGCTGGCAGTCGAAAAACTGGCCGGTATAAAGGTACCCGATAGAGTTAAAACAGTGCGTATTATGCTTTGCGAGTTTTTCCGCATTGCAAGTCATTTAGTATGGTATGGTACGTTTGCACAAGATTTGGGTCAGCTTTCACCTGTATTTTACATGTTTACGGATCGGGAGAAAATCTTTGATATCGTTGAAGCCATCTGTGGTGCAAGAATGCATCCCAACTGGTTTAGAATTGGTGGCGTTGCGCAAGATTTGCCGAAAGGTTGGGACAAATTGGTGGGCGATTTTATTGCTTATTTCCCAAAAAGGCTAAGAGAATATCAGCAAATGGTCATGCGTAACAGCATTTTCAAGGCACGAACAGTAGGTATTGGCATTTATACCTTAGACGAAGCGCTCGAATGGGGCGTAACCGGACCAGGTTTACGGGCTTGCGGATTGGAATGGGACTTCCGAAAAAAGCAACCTTATTCGGGTTATGAAAATTTTGAATTTGAAGTTCCAACAGCCCAAAACGGCGATTGCTATGATCGAGCAGTAGTGCGTGTGGAAGAAATGTGGCAAAGTCTGCGCATCATCGATCAATGCCTAAAAAATATGCCGGAAGGAGATTACAAAGCAAACCATCCCCTAGCAACTCCGCCCATTAAAAAACACACGATGCAAGATATTGAAACCCTTATTACTCATTTTTTAAATGTAAGCTGGGGGCCGGTAATTCCTACGGGAGAGGCCATGAGCTGCATCGAAGCCACTAAGGGAGCTAATAGCTATTACCTAATCAGTGACGGCAATACATCTCCTTACAGGGTTCGGATACGTGCACCATCTTTTCCGCATATGCAAATGTTACCCTACATTAGTAAAGGCTATACAGTAGCCGATTTGCTATCCATCTTAGGAAGTATGGATTATGTGCTGGCCGATATAGATAGATAAACGAAAGATAAATTTTAGACAGAAAAAACAATGCTATCAGCGAAAGAAATAAAAAAGTTAGACCACGAAATTGCGCTCGTACCCATTAGGAAGTCAGCATGCATTGAGGCGTTGAAAATTGTTCAGCAGCAGCGTGGATGGGTTTCAGATGAAAGCCTTCGGGATATTGCCGAATACATGGAAATGTCTGCTGAGGAGTTAGATAGTGTGGCAACTTTTTATAATCTCATTTTTCGTAAGCCTGTGGGCAGGAACATTATTTTACTATGTGATAGCATCAGTTGCTATGTAATGGGCTATAAAAAAATCTATCAGCACTTGCAAAACCGATTGCATATCAAATTTGGCGAAACTACTGCTGATGCTCGGTTTACCCTTTTACCTAATGCATGTTTAGGCTGCTGCGATCATGCGCCGGCACTCATGATTAATAATGATCTATATCGAGATTTAACGAATGATAGTCTAGATGAAATACTAGAAGAATACAAATAAACCGTCTTATGGAAAGGCCCCTAACACAGCACATTAGCGCAAACCATCCTTGGTTGAACCTCAAGGATTATACAGCTGTGGGCGGCTATCAAGCTGTGCATAGGGCGCTTAAATCCTTCACACCTCAAGAGATCACAAAAACAGTCCAAGATTCGGAGCTACGAGGTCGTGGCGGCGCAGGCTTCAACACTGGCATGAAATGGAGCTTCGTTCCAATGGACGATGCTACTCAAACGAAATACCTAATTGCGAATGCTGATGAGATGGAACCAGGAACCTTCAAGGATCGTTTGCTGCTAGAGGGTAATCCCCATCAGCTAATCGAAGGGATGATTGTTTCCGCTTATGCGATACAGGCGAATACCTCCTACATTTTCTTACGCTGGGCATATAAAAAGGCTGCACGGATTATTAAAGAAGCAATCAATGAGGCTTATGCTGCAGGCTACCTCGGAAAAAATATCTTAGGCAGTGGTTTTAACCTCGAAATGCATTTGCATACCGGCGTTGGTCGATATATTTGTGGAGAAGAAACAGCCTTACTCAATGCGCTGGAAGGAAAAAGGGCTACCCCGCGCACCAAACCACCCTTCCCACAGGTGAGCGGCTTATTTGGCAAACCTACTATTGTAAATAATGTAGAAACACTCTGCAACATTCCACATATCATCAATAATGGAGCGGCATGGTTTAAAGCGCTCGGCCTAGGGGCCGATGCCGGCACCAAATTATATGGTGTTAGCGGACAGGTCAATGAGCCAGGCTTATGGGAATTGCCTATGGGCACCACCGTGCGTGAGCTCCTTGAAGAACATGCCGGTGGGATGAAACCTGGTTTCCAATTCCGTGGAGCCCTTCCGGGAGGTGCTTCTACTGATTTCCTAGTGACCGAGCATCTCGATGTTAAAATGGACTACCAATCTGTGGCAGCAGTTGGCAGTCGTTTAGGTACCGGCACCATGATCATCCTCGATGATCATACCTGTCCTGTTGGTTTTATACATAACCTAGAGCATTTCTTTGCGCAGGAATCCTGCGGTTGGTGTACCCCTTGCCGGGAAGGTTTACCTTGGACAGAAAAAATCTTGCTCTCGCTTGAAAACGGGCAAGGGAGGCTTGAAGATCTGGAGCTGCTAGAAACGCACACCAAACACTTGGGTCCGGGGAGTACCTTCTGTGCCTTAGCACCGGGGGCGATGGAGCCCTTACAAAGCGGACTAAAATATTTCAGAGAAGATTTCGAAAAGCATATACACGAAAAAAAATGTCCTTGGGACGAAGAACGAAATGGCAGTCATCTACATTGATCATCGGGCTTATGAAGTGAAGGCAGGCAAAAACCTGCTGGAATCCTGCCTTACGCTGGGTTTTAACCTCCCCTATTTTTGCTGGCACCCAGCGATGGGCTCCGTAGGTGCTTGTCGCCAATGCGCCGTCAAAATTTTTAAGGATAAGGACGACACCCAAGGCAGACTCATGATGTCGTGCATGGAAGCGGTGAAGGATAACATGTATCTATCCATTAGCGACCCCATGGCCAAAGCCTTCCGTTCGCAGATCATCGAGTGGCTCATGACGAATCACCCCCATGACTGCGCCGTTTGTGATGAAGGCGGTTCCTGCCATCTACAGGATATGACGGTAATGACCGGCCATGCCTATCGCCGTTTCCAATATCCCAAGCGTACCTATAAAAACCAATATCTCGGTCCTTTCATTAACCATGAAATGAACCGTTGCATACAATGTTACCGCTGCGTCCGCTTTTATAAAGACTATGCCGGTGGAAAAGATCTCGATGCCTTTGCTGCCCATGATCATATCTATTTTGGAAGGGCTAACGATGGCGTGCTCGAAAACGAATTTAGCGGCAACCTGGCAGAGGTTTGCCCAACGGGTGTATTTACCGATAAAAGTTTAAAAGAACATTATACCCGAAAATGGGATATGACTATGGCTCCCTCGATTTGTCAGCATTGTAGCTTAGGATGCAATATTATTGCCGGAGAGCGTTATGGAGAGCTCCGACAAATCACAAACCGCTATAATGGCGAAGTAAATGGCTATTTTATTTGCGATAAAGGCCGTTTTGGTTACGAATTTGTAAATAGTATGAACCGCATTCAACAGCCTATCATCCGTTCTAAAATCCCAGAGGCGGTCGACAAAAACACCCTGTATAATCACTTAAAAGCCGCTATATCCAATCGCAACATCATCGGCATCGGTTCTCCACGGGCATCCCTGGAATCAAACTTTGCTTTAATGCAACTCGTTGGCAAAGAAAATTTTTATCAGGGTATTTCCGAAAGGGATGCACAGCTCATGCAAACAATACTTCACACCATAAATTCCGGCCATGTCCATACACCATCTTTAAAAGAAACCGAATCGGCCGATGCTATCTTCATATTAGGAGAAGATCTTACCAATGCGGCCCCTTTGCTGGCATTGACAGTACGCCAAGCGGTACAACGGAGACCTTTTGAAAAGGCACAGGAAATTGGTATCCCCTCTTGGCATGACGCCGCTCGGCGCGAATTTGCTCAAGAAAAGAAAGGACCGCTCTTTATCGCCTATCCAACGAAAACCAAGTTAGATGCACTTGCAGACAATTGCCAGCACCTATCTCCAGACGATATCGCCCGATTGGGTTTTGCTATTGCCAATCTGTTGAACGATACCGCTCCTGCACCGCAGGAAATCGATGAAGACGTCTTAAAAATTGCCCAGCACATAGCAAACACACTGAAACGAGCAGAAAAGCCCTTAATTATTTGCGGAACAAGTCTGCATAATGAAGCAATTCTTAAAGCCGTAGCCAATATTGCAGTAAGCCTTGGCAGTGAAGATAAAAAGGCAAGCGTGTTTTATGTCGTGGAGGAATGCAATTCGATGGGATTGGCAATGATGCAGGCACCATCATTAGAGCAGGCAAGAGCAGCACTAAAAATGAAAGAGGCAAATACAGTGATTATTCTGGAAAATGATCTATACCGTCGTGATGCCAAAGCAACGATAGACCATTTGTTCGAACAGTGCGGAGAGCTCATCGTACTGGATCATTTACATAACGCGACCAGCAATCAGGCAACGGTATTGATACCGGCTGCCACTTTTGCAGAGGCAGCCGGTACCTTAGTAAATAATGAAGGAAGAGCACAATGTTTCTTTCAGGTATTTAGACCTAAAAATGAAAATTTTAGAGAGAGCTGGAGATGGTTGGATGAGTTTAGGCAATTTAAAAAGGGCGCAAGCCTCGAAGATTTAAACGAACCGGGTGATTTGATGGCGGAGCTAGTCACCCTTATGCCCCAATTTAAAGGAGCAGAAGAAGCAGCTCCATCGGCCGATTTCCGCATTGCTGGGCAAAAAATCCCTCGCGAACCGCATCGTTACAGCGGCCGTACAGCGATGCTGGCCAATATTCAGGTGAGTGAACCCAAGCCTCCGGAAGACAGCGATTCTCCATTATCATATACGATGGAGGGATACAGAGGAATACCTCCTGCACCACTCACCCCCTTTTTTTGGTCTCCCGGCTGGAACTCGGTACAGTCGGTCAATAAATACCAGGAGGAGATTGGTGGCGCTATACGGGGAGGTGATACAGGTAAAAGGTTATTTCAGAAAGTTTCGGCGGTCGAAAAGATCTTTTTTGACGACATCCCTACCGCTTACCAAGCACTGCCAGGCGAATGGCTGGTGATACCTCTGCAACATATATTTGGTTCTGAAGAACTCAGTATTTACACACATGGCATTGCAGAACGTACCCCTCATCCGTATGCTGTTATAAGCCGACAGGATGCGGAGGATTTAAATATTAATGAAAACCAGTCGATACGAGTAACCATCGCCGAACAGGATTATGAGTTGCCTGCAACTATTAGGAATGAGCTACCTAGTGGCTTGGTGGGTATACCCGATCACGTTTCAGGATTGAGCGGTATTTCCTGGCCGGCCAAAGGAATTTTAAAAACAATAGCATCATGAATGAGGTACTTCGATATATCTTACTGATTGTAATTGCGTTATTTGCGCTTACTACGGTTGCCGCCTGGTTGATTTGGCTGGAACGGCGAATGCTGGCCCTCTGGCAGGACAGGTATGGTCCGAATCGCGCGGGTCCCTTTGGTTTGTTCATTGTAGTAGCCGATACCCTTAAACTCTTCTTCAAGGAAGATTGGATTCCCCCCTTTGCAGATAAAAAGATCTTTGTATTTGCACCGGCTATTGTTGCAGCAGCAGTACTCATGAGCTTTGTGATCATTCCTTTTGCACCAGGCATACTCATTGCTGATTTAAATGTAGGTTTGCTGTTCTTCTTAGCCATGTCTTCCTTAGGTGTTTACAGTATTGTACTGGGAGGTTGGGCGTCCAATAATAAATACTCCCTATTAGGGGCATTACGTGGAGCCTCACAAATGATCAGTTATGAAGTTTTTATGGGACTTTCACTGATGGGGGTTGTGATGCTCTCCGGTTCCTTTAGGCTGACAGATATTGTGCTTGCCCAAAAAGAATATTGGTTTATCATTACACAGCCGGTGGCTTTTGTTGTGTTTTTGATAGCAGGCATTGCCGAAACACATCGGCTGCCTTTTGATATTCCAGAGGCGGAAAGCGAACTGGTAGCTGGCTTCCATTCGGAATATTCGGGCATGAAATTCGGGATGTTTTTTATTGGCGAATATTTAGGGATTACCCTCATTTCCGCCATGATAACTACGCTGTTTCTAGGTGGATGGTTAGGACCAGCATTCCTGCCTCCTCTTGTTTGGTTTATACTGAAAACTTTTGTTTTCATCTTGCTTTTCATCCTATTAAGGGCCTCCCTTCCGAGACCCCGGTATGATCAGCTGATGGAATATGGTTGGAAAATATTATTACCGGTTGCTTTATTGAATTTATTGGTGACTGGTGGAATTGTGTTAATGATGGATAAATGATTATTTGGTCCTTCTTTTTTCTTCAGCGAAAAAAGAAGCAAAAACGCCGTCGCTTGGATCTTTTGCTACAATGGTAGTGCGTCCCACTGCAGTCAGCAAAATCTCCTAGGCGAGCAAAGAGCAGAACGGAGGGTTGGTACAAACCACAAGGAGTATCGACACAACAAGACATTAGATTATTAATGGCCTTGGGTAGTTTGAGTTAAAAAAAGGAGTGAAATGGATGGAGTTTTAATGTATGCAAACAGTTATTACTTGCACCGGCCCGTTAACGGCCTCGGAAAATTTGGACGTGAAGGCAGCCATACAGTGCAGTAGAAGCATGCAGGTAAGCATTAGCCAACAACACCAGCCCTGCGAAAGATTTGCGTTTTGGCGGCCTCGGCGTTGTGACATACTGTATGGCGTAGCCGAAACGACAAATTTTACATAGCCTTGAACTTTTGGTTCCTTTTCTTTCAAGAGAAAAGAACAAGAATCTTTCAAGAGAAAAGAACAGCGTGAGGATAAATAAAAAAAAGAAACGATGATTAGTTTACTAAGAACAATGGCACTCACCTTTCTGCATATGTTCAGAAAAAGAGAAACCATACAATACCCAGAGGAAAAGGTCGTACTCCATCCACGTTGGCGGGGAAGAATTGTCTTGACGCGCGATCCGGATATGGGCGAGCGCTGTGTTGGATGCTATTTATGTGCTGCGGCATGCCCGGTCGACTGTATTTCATTACAAGCGACCGAGGATGAGCATGGCCGGCGATACCCAGCTTTTTTCCGTATCAATTTCTCGCGCTGCATCTTTTGTGGTTATTGCGAGGAGGCCTGCCCTACATACGCTATACAGTTAATTCCCGATTTTGAAATGGCTGAATATAACCGGCAGAACCTTGTTTATGAGAAAGAAGATTTGCTGATAGATGGACAAGGAAAATACCCTGGGTATAATTATTATAAAGTTGCCGGACTAGCAATAGGTGTAAAGGAAAAAGGCGAAGGCGACAATGAAGATCCACCAATTGACATACATAGCTTATTGCCTTAAAATGGATATTTTTTTCTACATAACCGCTTTTGTGACCTTGTTTTCTACGATCATGGTTATCACCCGACATAATCCGGTACATGCCCTGCTATACCTCGTTATTTCGTTGCTGTCTTTATCAGTAATCTTTTTCTTACTCGGCGCCCCCTTTGTGGCCTTGCTGGAAATCATCATCTATGCCGGAGCCATTATGGTGCTCTTCATTTTTGTGATTATGCTGTTAAATTTAGGAAAGGAAACCGCCGCACAAGAAAAAGCATGGCTTAAACCAACCGTTTGGATTGGCCCAGTAATTTTGTCGACCATCCTTTTGGCTGAATTATTTTATTTGATCATCACCGCCCAACCACCGTCTTACAACCTGCAAACAGTAGATTCCAAAGCTGTCGCCATTTCCTTATTTACGCCCTACCTTATTGGGGTGGAGCTGGCAGCCATGTTATTAATGGCAGGTGTAGTGGGCGCGGCTCATATTGGGCAACAGAAAAAAACAGTTTTACACCGCTTTCTAAAAGAGGAGGAACCACAATGAACACACCAATAGCGATCGAAATAGTAATGCTACTTGCAGGTCTCCTGTTTGTACTCGGCATTGTAGGCGTTATCATCCGAAAGAACATCATTTTTATGCTGCTCTCCGTTGAAATTATGCTCAATGCCGCCGGTTTAGCTTTCATTGCAGCAGGCTCACGCTGGGCACAGCCTGATGGACAAGTGATGTTCATCTTTATCCTGGCAATGGCAGCTGCAGAAGTTTCTGTTGGCCTAGCCCTCATTCTGCGGATTTATCACCAGCATAGATCACTGGATATTGACAAGTTAAAAGAAATGAAAGGATAGTATATGATGGATCACCTATTATGGCTCATACCTGCTTTTCCCCTTGTCGGTTTTATACTACTGGCATTGTGGGGTAAACATTTATCACGTTTTTGGACGGCCATAATTGGTGCAGGAAGCGTTAGTCTTTCGGCTATCCTAACGTTATTCATTGGCTTGAACTTTCTTAGCTCGACACCAGCAGACGGGCACTATTCTCAAACCTTATGGACCTGGTTCGAGGTGGCTACATTCATCCCAAAGATCACACTTTACCTAGACGCGTTATCGCTCGTTTTCGTTTTTGTCATCACTTTCATTGGCGCCCTCATTCATATCTATTCGGTGGCATTCATGGCGGCCGACAAAGATTATGCTCGCTTTTTTGCTTGTATGAACCTCTTTGTAGTTTCCATGCTCCTTCTCGTGTTGGCTGATAATTTATTGTTGCTGTATTTGGGATGGGAGGGTGTGGGCCTCTGCAGTTACCTGCTCATTGGCTTCTGGTATGAAAATCCAAGTAATGGCTACGCTGCCCGCAAAGCTTTTATCATTACCCGCATTGGAGACACAGCCATGGCCATTGGGCTTTTTGTGCTCTTCTACCAATTTGGCACCTTGTCAATCCCTGATATTTTAGCTTTAACCCCGACTACCTGGCATGAAGGAGCAACAATAACAACAGTCACCGCTCTCCTACTGCTTGCTGGGGGTGTCGGAAAATCAGCACAGTTGCCCTTACAAACCTGGTTACCTGATGCAATGGCCGGGCCATCACCTGTGAGTGCGCTCATTCATGCCGCTACCATGGTAACGGCAGGCGTATATCTTGTTGCCCGGATGCATGTTATTTTTCAGCTTTCGCCAATTGCACAAATGGTCGTCGCTGGCATCGGTGCAGCAACCTTACTCATCGCCGGTTTCAGCGCACTTACACAATATGATATTAAGCGGGTATTAGCCTATTCGACCATTAGTCAGATCGGTTATATGTTTCTGGCCTTAGGCTTGGGAGCCTGGACAGCCGCTATCTTCCATTTTATGATTCACGCCTTTTTTAAAGCACTTTTATTTTTGGCCGCAGGCGCTGTAATAGAAGCATTAAATCATGAACACAATATGTTCAGAATGGGTGGACTAAAAAGTAAGCTACCGGTTATCTTTTGGACTTTCCTTGTAGGATCGGCTTCCCTCGCCGCCCTGCCCATCATTAGCGCTGGGTTTTATAGTAAGGATCAGATTCTGTGGTATGCCTGGGCCAGTGAACATGGAAACACCACGCTCTGGTTAATTGCCTTGTTTGGTGCATTCCTAACAGCCGTTTATACCACCCGGATGCTCCTGCTTACGTTTTGGGGTGATGCAAAAACAGCGGTCAGTCATTATCCAAGCAAGCTCATGACCATCCCTTTAGCAATTTTGGCATTCTTTTCTCTTTTTGCGGGTTTTATTGAGCTTCCACATAATTTCGGGCACCTCACTCTTTTTTCCGATCTGCTACATCAAGTGCTGCCCGAAACTATTTTAAAAGCTGGCATCCATGGAGAATTACTTTTTCAGCTATTGGCAATGCTAGTCACTTTTGGCGGAATTTATATGGCGTATATTCTCTGGTATAGAAAACCGCAGCTTACTGAGAAATTAAAGCAATCCGCACCACTCATACATCTTTATAGATTTTGGTTTTCGGGTTGGGGTTTTGATCAAGTTTATCAGGTATTACTCGTAAAACCAGTCGTTTTTATTGCCAGCATCAACAAAAATGATGTGATCGATAAATTTTATCAAGGAATTGCGATCCTGATGGTTCGCCTTAACAGAGCGCTATCCTTTACACAGTCGGGATCACTTAGGTGGTATATTATTGGGTTGGTTGTAGGTGCCATCCTCATATTAAGCATACAAGTAATATTATGATACTCGTTTATCTCATCGGCTTATTAATGGGAGGAGGTGTACTTGCACTCCTAATGGGACAATGGAATAATAGCTTGCCCAAATGGATTGCGCTTTGCACCGTGTCCACTGGCTTTATCTTATTGCTTTCTTTCTGGATCGATCAATCCCGCATAATGAATACCCTTCTTCCCGAAACGTGGATGATGGAATATAGGCATGACTGGATCTCCACTTTTGGGATTAGTTTTCATTTAGCCATTGATGGCTTAAGTCTTTTATTATTGGTGTTGACTTTTTTCCTCGGAATCTTAGCGGTATTATGTTCATGGAAAGAGGTGAAGGAACGTATAGGTTTCTATCATTTCAATTTATTATGGATATTGGCTGGAATCTCGGGTGTATTCATGGCGATGGATCTGTTCCTGTTTTATTTCTTCTGGGAAGTCATGCTCATTCCCATGTATTTCTTAATTGGTATATGGGGAAGTGAAAATCGCGAATATGCAGCCTACAAATTTTTTATCTTCACACAGGCCAGCGGCCTGCTGATGCTCTTGGCTATATTAGGTATTTATTTTATTCACGGCAGTAATACCGGCAATTATACCTTCAACTATTTCGAATTACTGGGGTCGGATATTGCACCAAACGTAGCTTTTTGGTTAATGCTCGGCTTTATGGTTGCTTTTGTCGTGAAATTACCGATCGTGCCTTTCCATTCTTGGCTACCGGATGCACATAGTGAGGCACCTACCGCTGGCAGTTTAATACTAGCTGGATTACTCTTAAAAACAGGTGCTTACGGCATATTAAGATTTGTGTTACCCTTGTTTCCGGGCGCGGCACAATTGGTAGCGCCATGGGCGATGCTGCTCGGAGTGATTGGCATTATTTACGGAGCCATCCTTGCCTATTCACAGACCGATCTTAAACGCCTGATAGCTTATACTAGTGTGAGCCATATGGGCTTTATAATGCTAGGTATTTTTGCATTTAATGAATTGGCCTTACAGGGTGTGGTGATGCAGCTGGTTACTCATGCAATAAGTACCGGTGCATTGTTTATCATGGCAGGAATGCTGAAAGAGCGTTTGCATACCCGCGACCTCAGGCTGATGGGCGGATTGTGGACTCAAATGCCACAAATGGGAGCCTCAGCTATATTGTTAGCCATGGCATCCTTAGGCTTACCTGGCTTGGGCAATTTCATTGCCGAGTTCCTTATTTTATTAGGAGCTTTTAAAGCCAACGTGTGGCTTACTATTCTAGCTACATGCGGCCTGATTTTTTCTGCCATTTATTCCTTACGATTAATCCAGCAAGTTTTTTTGGGAGCATCAAAAAACCTCGATCCAATTCAAGATTTTTCATGGCGGGAAATAACCCTGATGGCCTCGCTTCTATTGTCTATCATATGGCTGGGTTTATATCCGCAACCTGTGATCAATACAGTCCGACCAACGATCAAGAAATTAGAGGAGCTGTTCTTAATCGAAAAAGAATATGGACATATTTTGATCAATAACAAGCGAATTGATTCGCTTCCTGAAAAAAATGTCCGACAAGTAAAGACCGAACTAGTACCTTCAAACACACATAGCTATGTTAGGTAACAATTTTATAGCGCTCTCTCCATTACTATTACTTGCCGGCTCTTCCGTGCTGATTATGCTTCTTATTGCGCTTAAACTTAGTCATCGTACCATCCAGTTCGCTAGTTTATTCTTATTTGTCCTTGCATTTTCTTCGCTTTTTTATGCGCATGACCTATTTTCCCATCCTATTGAACCATTATTGATTGTTGATCGGTTCTCCTTATTCATCATGGGACTCATCATTTTTTCAGGCTTGATAGTCAACATTCTTTCCTATATCTACTTTGAAGAAAAAGAAGAAAGTCCAAAGGAATACTACGTACTGCTTTTTCTATGTACACTCGGCGCCTGCGTTTTAGCAGTCAGCAAGCATTTTATCTCTCTATTTTTGGGTCTTGAAATCCTGACGGTAGGCTTATATGGGTTGATTGCCTATTTGAGAGCTAGGCATTACAACATTGAGGCTGGCATTAAGTACCTTATATTAGCAGCATTCTCTTCTGCTTTTCTTCTCTTTGGTATGGCCTTGATTTACCTTCAAACAGGCAGCATGGAATTTCTGACTATTGGGCAAAGTTTGCATTCCCTAACTTCGCTGCCGCCGCTGTTTCTCACCGGTTTAGGATTGATGCTCGTAGGAATAGGATTTAAGCTGGCAGTTGTTCCTTTCCATATGTGGACCGCCGACATCTACCAAGGAGCGCCTACACCCGTTACCGGCTTCATTGCCACTGTTTCAAAGGGCGGGGTCTTGGCGGTGCTTCTTCGTTTTTTTATTGAAATCGATGGATTTCGATTCAAAACCCTCATGCTTATACTTATCAGTATTGCCGTGGTATCTATGATCATTGGCAATCTCCTTGCGCTACAGCAAAAGAATGTGAAGCGTATCCTCGCCTATTCATCCATTGCGCATCTCGGCTATTTGCTCGTGGCTCTTATCCCCGGTAGCACCATGAGTCTTCAATCTGTTTGTTTTTATCTAGTGGTCTACGTTATAACGATCCTTACCGCTTTCGGCATCCTGATCATTTTGTCAACTAAGGAGAACGATGCCGACGATATTGAAAGCTATAAAGGGTTGTTCTGGAAACATCCGCTACTCGCCTGCATTTTTAGCGTAGCACTACTTTCACTTGCAGGGATACCACTTACGGCGGGTTTCGTTGGTAAATTCCTCATACTTGCCGCAAACTTACAGGCAGGTTTTTGGTTAACTGCCTTCGTACTAGTCATCAGCAGTGTGATAGGTCTGTACTATTATTTGCGAATTATCAGCAAGATGTTCTCCGGACGAGGGGGTGTGCTGCTCAAAGAGAAAAGAGCTTATCCAATTTTTTATTTGATTAGTGTGATCGTTTTACTGACGCTGACTTTATTTATTATTCTATTCGGAACCTATCCTTCCGGATTGATGTATTTTGTAGCTTATTTTCAGTTCAAATGATTTTTGTTGATTACCAACGCATTTATTTCTATCGTTGTCTATATTTTATTAAAGTTCTTCGCAAAAAAATCTTTCTCCTGTACTTTACAACCAATAAATTCTTTACTTGCTAACATCGCTTTCTCGGAACAATTTCACTGTGTAGTCCAATAACGCCTTATCTCCCAATTCTCCATGCCCCGGAATTACAACTTCTGTGTCAGGATATTTCTCTTTAATCTTTATTACTGTTTCCGACCAATCATTCACATTTGCATCTTCCAAATTACCCTTTCCAGCATCTATTTCTTTGATAAGGCAACCACCAAACATTATTTTCTCGCTCGGAAAGTACCCAATGATATTATCTTTCGTATGCCCCTCGCCATTAAACTCCGCCATTACTTCTTTGCTGTCAACGTTAAGTTTAAGTAAACGATCAAAGCCATTCTTTGGGGTTGGATAGTTCTTCGATTTGGCTGTCGCTATGGTTCGATTTAAGGCATAAGAGGGAATCCCTTGTTCGTGGAACGCTCCTAGTCCTCCTAGGCAATCGAAATGAAAATGAGTTGGAATAATCGCTTTTACTTTACAATCCAAGCTGTCCTTAACCCAGCTTATCAGCTCCATGGAAGTAGCATCATCAACAGGTGTATCAAAAATAATGGCTTCTTTCCCATCAAAAACAATCATCCCATTGCATGGCACTTTGCCAAAATCCTCCGTTTCTAAAAACGTTGTATGCTGGTAAACATGATCTTTTACTTTTTTTATGATAATATGATCAGTGGTGTAGCTTTTGTCAGATAGTTGAGCTGACTTACAGCCAAAAAAGAGCAACGTAAGACTTAAAAAAAGAACTTGTTTTATCATAAAGGATTTCTTATTAAGAGATTATATAAAAATAAACGAACAGTGCCCCCATTAAACATATGCTGCAAGTTATAAAATGTAGGTTGAAATTCAGTAACAAAAAAAAATAAAGCCTCATCTCTTCACAACGTTTTTCATAAAAGGCAATATTTCCGTAAAATTGGTATATTTACGTAAAAGCTCCACCAATCAGGAATAATCTTAGCCCCCGAAATTATGTACATTTTTATACAACATTGGTCATTCAAGCGAAAACTTCCGAAGCAAACTTTTGCAGCTGCGCTAGTTACTCTTCTATTCACCAACCTCACATGTATTGCTCAAGTAGATAGTAATTTCCATATCTATTTGTTAATGGGACAATCTAATATGTCAGGACGAGGCGTGATAACAGCTAAATTTAAAGAAGCACCAAGCAATAGAATTTTGAGCTTAGATAAAGAAGGGCAATGGATAATTGCCAAACATCCTTTACACTTTGATAAGGCAATTGCTGGTGTAGGACCTGGGTTGATGTTCGCACAGGAGATGCTAAAGAGCACCGGCAAGGAGGTGAAGATTGGCTTAGTTCCTTGCGCTGTTGGTGGAACCTCGATCAACAAATGGCGAACAGGGGCATACGATACCAGAACAAATACCCACCCTTATGATGATGCCCTTGTACGGATCAAGCGAGCGATGCAAAGTGGTATTATTAAAGGAGTTATTTGGCATCAGGGGGAAAGTGATCAGCATGACGTGCGTGATTATCTACCAAAGCTGAAGGAACTTGTTAGCAATATTCGCACATTAGTACAAAATCCGAGTCTACCTTTCGTTGTAGGAGAATTAGGACGATATAATGATGCTTATGAGGCTATTAATATGGAAATCCGCCAAGTAAAAACCCAACTACCTGTAATAGATGTCGTTTCTACAAGAGGCCTAAAAGACATTGGCGATCATACTCATTTCGATAGTATATCTGCTACGAAATTAGGAAAAAGATATGCGGCGGCGATGAATAAACAAAACAGACTGCTTGCCAAGAAAGGCAAGCAGTCACTACCGTGATCGTGTATCCAACCGTAATCCTTAGGTAGGTTCTTCAATTTAAGGCTCAAACAATAAACCGTAAAACGCTATGCATCTCACGATTTACCATCTTCTTAAATCCAGCAACTCAACACAATATACATTGTGTTAACATTTGCAGCTAAAGTCCATAAACTCACCTAACGTCTACAGAAATTTTCAGCTATCAATTGAGATTCAAAACTACCCTAAAATATTTTTTTCAACAATCCCTGAAAACAGCGATTATTCCTAGTGTTCATTATCTTATACTTTAACAGAGAAAAAATGTTCTGTGCGCGCCTATGTTCATCCTAATCGGGACCATCCATAGGAAGAAGCCATGCTTACACTTGCCAAAAAAATAACTGAGATGCTCGATCGGCAACTCGAAATTGACACAACAGCCATATTACTTCTGTATAGTATCATTTCATCGACTTTTTGTATCTAAAACTCAAATCATTACCTATTTTTAAGCTTTTCTCTTTATCTTTCACGATCGTTTGTTTCAATTTATACATTCATGATAAACCGATTTGAGCTAAAAAGCATAATATCACTTTCCCTTTTTGTTATGATTGTTCTGCATGCGCATTTAACATTGGCACAGGCTACAGATAAAACTCCCAAAGCAGTGATTGAAAAAATGAGCTCCGAATTGGATGCAATAATAAGTACAGATGCCGAAGTAGAAACCATTGCCAGTGGTTTTGAATGGGTTGAAGGACCGGTATGGGTAGAAAGTCAAAAAATGCTACTATTTTCTGATATTTTTAAAAACCGTATTTACAAATGGACGGCAGCAAAAGGCAAAGAACTTTATCTTGAGCCTTCGGGCTACTCCCAAAAGGCTCCCAGAGGAGGGGAAATAGGGTCAAACGGACTTGCGGTTAATAGCAAAGGCCAATTAGTCCTTTGCCAGCACGGAGATAGGCAAATTGCTATTATGAATGCCGCATTGGACCACCCGAAACCGGTATTTATCACGCTTGCGAATCAGTACGACGGAAAGAAGTTTAACAGCCCGAATGATCTTGCTATCAAAAGTAACGGGGATATTTATTTTACAGATCCTCCGTACGGACTAGAAAAAGGAGTTGAAGATCCTGCAAAAGAATTGCCTTATCAAGGCGTTTATAAAATATCGAAAGAGGGAACGGTTACCCTGCTGATAGATAGCCTCACAAGGCCAAATGGCATTGCATTTTTTCCCGGAGAAAAAAGCCTACTGATTGCTAATTCTGATGCGAAAAAACCTTATTGGTATATCTATGATCTCGACAAAAAAAGAGGTCTTATCAACGGAAGGATATTTTTCGATGGCAGCAGGGCCTTTCAAAAGGAGAACAGAAGTCCGGATGGCATTAAAATCGACAGAAAGGGCCGTGTTTTTGCTCCAGGACCTGGAGGCATTTGGATCTACAATGAAAAAGGAATGGTTCTGGGTAGAATAAAAATAAATGTTATAACCTCTAACTGTGCGTTTTCGGCAGATTATAAAACATTATTCATTACTGCAGATAGTTACGTGTTAAAAGTTGATCTGAAATAAAAGGAACACTTTAATTAAAATTTAAATGACGATCCCATGCCTGTATTAGCTCAAATAGTAGAAAACAAAATAATTGCCATTATTAGGGGTGCCAATCCAACCGATGTTATACATATCGTAGAAGCATTGTATGAGGGAGGTATACGCCTATTGGAAATCACCATGAACTCAGCCGAACCACTGGTCGTAATAGAGCAGGTGGCCGATAAGCTGGGAGATAAAATGGTTATCGGAGCCGGAACTGTATTGGATGCCAATATGGCCCGGGATGCCGTTCGAGCAGGCGCCAGATTTATCCTTTCTCCGATATTGGATGAAGAAGTTATTAACGCGACAAAAAGTCTTGGTATAGTGAGTATACCAGGAGCCTATACCGCAACTGAGATTTATAAAGCCCATAAGGCAGGAGCTGATATCATCAAAGTTTTTCCGGCAACCTCTCCAAGCTATTTAAAAGATATTGCGGGTCCCTTACCGCAAATTCCTTTGCTGCCAACCGGCGGCATTACGCTAGATAATGTACGAGACTATAAAAGAGCTGGAGCCATTGGGTTTGGTATTGGAAGTTCCCTCGTAGATACCAAACAGGAAATAACCGCACAATACCTTTCAAAGCTCAGAGATACCGCTCAAAAATTTGTGCACGCCATTAACCTATAAAGCCGTCGAACTAATCTACCAGCTAATGGGTTATGGTCGCATTAAAAAGGCTAAACAACATAAAACGAATAAACTAAAGAAATGAAACCATCATGATTTGCCAATCACACAGTGAAATGAATAAATCATGATAGCTTCATCACCTTAAAAAATCAAACTTAGCGAAGCGATCTCATTGATACCGCTATAAATAAACAATATATCAATAATTATATACGGATGAAAATTATAAGCTACGAACTATTTCAGGTACCGCCGCGATGGTTGTTTTTAAAAGTAGAGACAGACGAAGGGATTGTTGGCTGGGGAGAACCCGTTATTGAAGGAAAAGCCGCTACTGTAAAAGCTGCGGTAGATGAAATGATGGAATATCTAATCGGTAAAGATCCGATGAATATTGAAGACCATTGGAATGTGCTCTATCGGGCAGGATTCTATCGTGGTGGCCCTATCTTAATGAGTGCAATAGCAGGGATCGATCAAGCCCTATGGGACATAAAAGGTAAGTTTTATAACGCTCCCATTCATCAGTTATTAGGTGGGAAGGCGCGAGATAATATGAAAGTTTATTCCTGGATTGGTGGCGACCGCCCTGCTGAAGTAGGTGTAGCTGCTCGAAAAATGATTGAACAGGGATTTCTGGCAGTAAAAATGAACGCTACCGAAGAGTTGCAATATGTCGATAGCTATAATAAGATAGATGAAGCCATTGCGCGCATTGCTGCCGTAAGGGAAGCTGTTGGTCCAGACGTTGGAATAGGAATAGATTTTCATGGCCGCGTACATAAACCCATGGCAAAAATTTTGGCTAAAGAACTAGAGCAATACCGACCCATGTTTATTGAAGAACCTGTGCTCCCTGAAAACAATGAAGATCTAAGGGAGATCGCTAATCATGTTTCTATTCCAATAGCAACCGGCGAAAGGATGTTTTCGAGATGGCAGTTCAAAACCCTTTTGAAAGAGGGTTACGTTGACATTATTCAACCCGATGTATCGCATGCGGGTGGTATTACCGAATGCAAAAAAATAATCTCAATGGCCGAAGCCTTTGATGTTGCCGCCGCCCCTCACTGTCCGCTTGGCCCTATATCCCTTGCTGCCTGCCTACAAGTAGATGCCACATGCCACAATGCCTTCATACAAGAGCAAAGTTTAGGCATACACTACAATGAGGGAAGTGATTTATTAGATTACCTGACAGACAAAACGGTCTTTGAATACGAAAAAGGTTATGTGAATATCCCTGATAAACCCGGACTAGGCATTGAAATTAACGAAGATCATGTTAGGAAAATGGCTGCAATTGGACATAATTGGAGAAACCCAGTTTGGAGACATACAGACGGAAGTATAGCCGAATGGTAAAATATAAATGATGAATAAAGCGAATCCATCCCTAAAGCCAACAAAAATCCGACATCGGGTTCTCTTCTTAATCTTTATAAACGTCGTTATCAATTATATGGACCGTAGTAATCTAGCAGTAGCGGCTTCCGACATTGGTAAAGAATTTAAATTTTCATCTGTGCAGATGGGCTTAATTTTTTCTGCCTTTAGCTGGACCTATCTCCTATTTCAAATTCCCGGTGGAATACTGGTTAAGCGCTTTAACCCTCGCATATTATATGCAGCGAGCCTTATCACTTGGTCGCTTGCCACAATTGTACAGGGCTTTGCCAGAGGATTTGTAACCTTATTTGGATTACGTATGGCCACCGGAGCCTTTGAAGCACCCGCTTTCCCTATTAATAACCGGGTGGTGAGCAACTGGTTTCCAGCGCAGGAAAGAGCATCGGCAATAGCCGTTTACACTTCCGGACAGTTTTTAGGGCTTGCCTTTTTAATGCCAGTACTATCCAAAATTCAATTTTACGTAGGATGGAAAGGTTTATTTGTGGTAACCGGATTAATAGGCATCATTTGGGGCCTTATTTGGTATATCTTCTACCGGGATCCCTTAAAACATCCAAAAGTAAATGAGGGGGAACTTAAGCATATAGAAAGTGGAGGTGGACTATTAGACGTAACGTCGGAAGAGGGTAAAGAATCTAAGAAAAGCTTTAAGTGGTCTGACCTGAAAGAAGTATTATCGCATAGAAAGCTGTGGGGAATTTACATCGGCCAGTTTGCTGTGAATTCCACGCTATGGTTTTTTCTTACCTGGTTCCCTAAATATCTGGTCGACTACCGTGGGTTGGATTTTATTCAATCAGGCTATTGGGCTTCGATACCTTATCTTGCGGCTTTTATAGGGGTCTTGTCGTCCGGTTTTCTTTCAGATTATCTGATTAAAAAAGGTGTTTCTGCAGCTAAAGCGCGAAAACGCCCCATTATCATCGGGCTTTTAGTTTCTGTATTTATCTTAGGCGCAAATTATGTTGATACACCGGGATGGGTCATTTTTTTTATGTCTCTATCTTTCTTTGGGGTAGGCTTTGCATCAATCACCTGGATCTTTGTATCTACCCTGGCACCAAAACACCTTATCGATGTTACCGGAGGAGTTTTTAATTTCATTGGCCAATCCTCCGGGATCGTTGTACCCATCGTTATTGGATTGCTGGCCAGTGGGGGCAGCTTCGCTCCTGCCTTGATTTTTATCGCCATCTTAGGACTTCTAGGTGCTTGTTCTTACCTTTTCTTGGTCGGCAATGTTGAACGTATAAAAGTAAAATGATCAATGTGTTAAAATTGATAAAATCTGATGGATAAATTTTTAAGCTGCGACTGGGGAACAAGTTCATTTAGATTACGTCTAATTCGGGCTAAAGACCTGAAAATAATGGCTGAAATAAAAAATGATCAAGGTATTTTTGAGACCTTCAAATCTTGGCAGCAAAGTGAAAACCCTGCTGATCGCACGTTATTTTACACCGCTATCATAAAAGATCAACTGAAATTATTGGGTCAAAAGCTCGATATTTCTCTCACAGAGATTCCCATAATACTTTCTGGCATGGCCTCTTCTTCTATCGGGCTTGTAGAATTACCTTATAAAGAACTTCCCTTTACTATAGATGGTTCAGATCTGGAAGTAAACTTTTCAAATCATGAGGAAAACGCTAACCCTCTTATTATTATTTCGGGGGTAAGGACTGAAAATGATATCATCCGGGGTGAAGAAACAAAAATAGTGGGTTGTGCACCATTCTTGCCAAGAGGTGAAGAGGAACAGTTGTTGATTCTTCCCGGTACACACCCAAAACATATCGTCATAAAGAATCGTCGGGTTACCGACTTTAAAACGTTCATGACCGGTGAGTTCTTTGATTTACTTTCCACAAAAAGTATATTGTCTGGATCGATAGTAGATGGCGGAGATTTCAACGATCCTGAAAATCGGAAAATCTTTATAAAAGCCATAAAGGTTAGTCAAACAACAAACTTACTACATACCAGTTTTATGGTTCGGACAAATCAGGTACTTCTCAATATGTCTAAACAGCAGAATTTCTACTACCTGAGTGGACTATTAATTGGCGCAGAGTTAAAAGAATTAAAAACACAAACACCGGTTTATCTATTAGGCGGGTCATCACACACTTCTTTATATACCTTGGCTTGCGAAGTGCTAGGCATTAATATTGCCAAATCGTTGGATGCTGATCAGTCTTTAATTAGAGGGCAACAAATCATTCTTTCTACCTTCAAACTATAAATAAAGAAGCTCTCACATTCGCAAGAGCTTCTTTACCTAAAAGGTAGGTTGTCTGTAAACTTCATTTACTAATGCAATGCAGCCAGCATTTCACCTTTAGGGAGTTCCTGTGCTGTGTAGTAGATACTGAGATCCTGATTTGCATTATTCCTTTCTACCTGTAATAGCTCCTTTACTGGTATTACCATAGCAGTATTGGAACCGGTGGCATTGGCAAAGGCCCATTTTTTCAACGTGTTTCCTTTTTTATCTTTTATAACAATACTTCTACCCGTACCAACACCGTTGCCTTCGCAATGCTGGTAGTTGATGCGTAACTGATCGCTATCATTTGCCTTACCCAGTTGTAATTTTCTTAAACTCAACGGCTGGTTTACCGACTGCTTTAATATAAGCTTGTCGTTAAGATATATCTCATAACTGTCTAACCCTCGCTTTGTGGTGAAACTAAATGTAATGAAACATAATGTAACAAGCGTAAATATCTTTATAAACGCCTGTTTGAATGTTGTGTGTAGCATAAGATGAATTTTTAAGTGAAAAAATAATTCATAAAATCTGACAGCAATAATAAGGGAAAAGGGAATAAGGCAGAAAAATAGTAGACCAGCAACCAAAATAATAGACTAACAACCAATTCTTTATATATCACAAGGGGTATTATCGTTAAAAAGAAGATTTGAAAAAACCTGCACTCTGGAAGATTGGGTTATTCACCAGAAATTTTCCGTTCAAATTCCTCTTTATAATTTCTGCCGATTGGAATTTGGTGATCACCAATAATGATACGGTTTTTCTCAATCCGCCTAATCTTCTCCTTTGCAACAATAAAAGATTTATGAACACGGATAAACTGAGCATCAGGAAAAAGTTGTTGCATGGATTTAACAGAACCTTTTATGACGATTTTACGCGTTGTAGCATGAACAATGGCATAGTCCTTCAATCCTTGTATATGGGTTACGTCTGCAAAAAAAAGTTTTATTCTCTGTACACCGCTTTTAACAAAAATAAATGCTGGTTCATCTTTATCAATTTCAAAATCGGCATTGTCCGCTTTTAATGAGAGAAAATCTTTGATTTTATCGAGCGATACATTGAAACGCGAAAAGGATATCGGTTTCAATAAAAAATCAATCACTCCCAATTCAAATCCTTCAAATGCATAGTTGCGGAAAGCCGTAGTAAATACTGTGATTGGAGGATACGGCAATGATCTTAATAAGTCAATCCCGCTCATTTCTGGCATTTCAACATCCAGAAACAGGGCATCAATCGTATTATTTTTTAAAAATTCTTGTGCATCAAAGGCATTATTAAAACTACCTACGAGGTTAATATATCCTAAGGACTTCATATAACCCGCCAATATATCTCTCGCAAGCGGTTCGTCGTCAACAATAGCGCAGTTCATAGGAGATCTATTTTTAGCAGAACTTTATATTCTGTAGGTTGATTATGAATCTCAAGCACATACTTCCCGGGATACAACAGTTCCAATCTTTTCTTTAGATTAAAAAGTCCGATACCACCATTTTGCTCAGTTTGGTAAGAATTGCGCTTATTGTTTTTGATATTTATTTCAAGTGCCTGATCTATGCAAATATTGATATGCAGGTATGCATGATGGGCTATCTGGCTAACCCCATGTTTAAAAGCGTTTTCTATCAGTGGGAGTAATAAAAATGGTGGTATCCGGCAATTACCTGTATCACCCGTAACTGTTAGACATATATCTGCCTGATTTCCTTGCCTTATCTTCTCTAATGCTAAATAGTTACTTAAATATTTAATCTCCCTCTCCAGCGGCACATAGGCCTCATCACTTTCATATAACATATATTCCATCAGCTCAGAGAGTTTTAATACAACATCGGGAGCATTATCAGCCTTTTTTAATGTCAACGCATATAGGTTGTTCAGCGCGTTGAATAAAAAATGTGGATTTACTTGCGACCGGAGGTAATTAACTTCCGCTTGCAGCTTTCCCACCTGTGCTTCCTGCAATATTTTTTTCTGCTCGTACCAGTCTATACTGAATTTCAGTGCAACAATTAATAATAAATAAAGTGAAGTATGGGTAAAATTATAGATAAGTGAGGTAGAAAGATGGACATTCCGATTTGGTCCCAATACATATCCAAATAGGTAGTGGTCATAAAGGCTTTGTATCAACAAATAACCAATAATCAGCAGGAACACGAGCCCGAAATAGCTACCATACTTTCTTTGCAAAAGATAATGCGGTATCAACCAATGGATATTAAGCCATGCAAGAACTATTAATAACGTGACCCTAACCGCTGAACAGACAAAAAAATTCGGCAAACCCGCTTTTTCAATTAGATAGGTACGGTCGTAAAGAAAAATAAGGGTAACAAGCACCCAGTAAGCAAGATAGATCCACGGGCGCTTTGCTACTAATCCATTCTTTGTATTTGTACTGACCATAAGTTCTATATTGCAAATAAAGGGCTTATAGGAGTGAGCGCAAATTTAGTAGAGGAACTGCAAAAATAGTAGACGAAATTTACAAATATAATTTTAAAAGTCCCCCTCCTTTTTCTCCATTGACCTTTTCTCGAAGGCGAAGATTCTAAATGTACGACGCTGCCATATTTCTAGGTTACCGTTCAACCTTTAAAAAGTAAAAGAACGAGAGGCATCAAGTGTACCAATACTGCGGACAAAACTATGCACATGAGTCAGATTAGAACATATCCGCTAAAATAACGGATATGTTCCTTGCAAGCTATTCCACGTCAAACCAAAGCTTCGTGAGCAATGTATTACTTCCCTGCCGGGCAATTGCTTCTCCATAACTTTTTCCATTCAGTGACTGTTCTGTGCCTGGATATAAAAAACGGAGTGGTATTTTTCCTCCCAAAACACCGGCAACAGCTGGGGTGAGTTGCGGATAATCCAGCCTACGCCATTCGGCAAAGGCTTCTAGTCCCTGACCGTAGAGCGCTATCCATTTTTGTTCACCTATCGATTTTTTATATTGTTGCGGATCAAATTGTACCTCTTCTTGCTGAAGGTAAGAAACAATCAATTCATTACTGATATTATACTGTGCCAGTGAAGCACGAATAGCCTGCTGGTAGAAGTCTGTAGCATCTCCCGTTATAAATCCCCGACTAACTGCTTCAGATAGTCCGAAAAGCACCTCAGCATAACTTAAAATTACGGCAGGCGCATGTGGATCTCTAAAATAGGTTCCGGGGCGGGAAGTTCGGGCGAAACCTAAATTACTGGCGTCACTGGAAGTTAAACCATTTGGCACACCTATGTATTGCTCTGGTGTGGCAGTTTGCGTAGTATCGGCATAAACAGCTAAACGCGGATCGTTCAGGGCTCGTAATTTGTCAATGATGGTTTTGCTGACCCGGTAATCTTCTCGAGCTTCAAAAGAGGAACTCACAGGATTTCTATAAGGCGCGTCTTCATAGATTAAACGCGCATTTTCTGCATTTGATGTAATGTAACCAGCTCCTTCAGTCGTAATTTCTGCTAAGGTGCTCTTGGCCAGGTCTGGCAGACGATCAGCGATACGCAAAGCAAAACGCAAGCGTAGCGCGTTGGCAAAATGCTTCCATGATGTGATGTCGCCCCCATAAAGGATATCGCCTGCAATACCTTCACTGTCTGTATTCAATAAACCTTGAGCCATTTTGAGGTCATTCAACAAACCTTTATAAACTGTTTCCTGTGTATCATAAGCTGGTGTCAGAAATTCATCTATATTTCCCGCCTGCGTATATGGAATTTCACCATAAGCATCTGTAAGGAGTGAAAAGATCCAAGATTGAAGTACCAAGGCTACCCCTTTATAATTGTCATTTCCCGAATTTTCGGCGAGCGACTGAATAATCTTTAATTGGCTAATGCTTTTTGAATACCAGGTGGACCAGCCGTCGGTAAAATCATTATTGGTAAAGATATACCGATCAGGATCCGTATATTGAATTCTGGCCCAATGCTGAACAAACAATAAACTGGAAGCTAAATTATTACTCACTCCCCAATAGCTGTCGGCCGTAGTCTTAATCGTACTCGTGAGTAAGTAGGCTGGCTGGGGTGTTTCCGCCTCATTCGGGTTCTTATTAATCTCGGCGAGATCATCCTTACAGCTGGACAATAGTCCAATTAGAAAAAGGATAAAAATGCTATATGTTATTTTCTCTTTCATTTCCATTAAAATTTAACATTCAAATTAAAGCCGATGCTTCGTGTAGTAGGCAGCTGCAGGCTTTCCAGTCCCTGTGCATTCCCCGTATTGAAAGCCGTCTCCGGATCAATATTAGGTGCATTTTTATGTATAATCCATAGATTCCTTGCCACCAGAGCAAAAGAGGCGCTCTGCAGTCCTATTTTTGAGATCCAGCGGTTCGGTAGGTGATATCCAAGTTTCACTTCTCTTAGTTTTACATAAGATGCATCAAAAACGTTAGGTTCATTCGTGCGGTAACGGGCCTTGTAGTATTGCTGGGCAGAGACAATTTTAGCGTTCTCGCTGCCATCGGCATTTACACCATCCACGATAATTCCATCATCATAGGTCACATCACCAACCGTATAGCTCAGTCCCCCATGTTCAGCATCCCTTCCAGGAAGTGTAGACGCCAATACTCCGGTACCGGTACCTGTTGCATTAGTGCCCGAATAGATTTTACCGCCATGTTTAATATCGATCAAGAAGCTTAAATCAAAGTCTTTGTAGCGGAAAGAGTTGGTTATTCCGCCAAGCCAATCCGGTGTAAACTTGCCGAAATAATGATTAACAGGGTCTGTTGTTGGAATTCCATTGGCATCTACCACAATTCTTCCATCCCCATCCCGAAGAAAAGCCGTACCATAAAGCATACCATAAGGTTGTCCAACGCTTGCCAATACTTGTGCAGAACCGCTTGATCCGATGGTGTAACTTTGTAGATCTCCTGCTTCATCGAGCTCTACTACTCGACTCTTATTGCTAGAAAAATTCACATTCACGTCCCACTGAAAATCATTTTTTCTTAAAGGTGTCAAACCCAATTGTACTTCGATTCCTTTATTATTGATTTTCCCGGCATTTACCAGCTGCTTCTTATAACCTGTAGAAGGACTGACGTCGACACTAAGAATTTGATTAATACTATTGATATCATATATGCTGACGTCCAGGCGTAACCGATTATCAAACAAAGCTAATTCGGTACCTATTTCTGCGGAAGTGGTGGTTTCCGGTTTCAAGTCTGGATTTTTCTTGATATCATTTACTGTTAACTGTGGGCTATCTGAATATGGAGCACTGAAAATATAAGAATCAATTAAGTTATAAGGGTCAGTATCTTTCCCTACCTTCGACCAGCCACCACGCAATTTCCAATAGGAGAGCACATCACTTTGCAGCGCAAAGGCTTCCGACAATACAATACTGGCATTTACTGAAGGATAGAAATAAGAAAGATTATCCACAGGCAGAGTAGACGACCAATCGTTACGTGCGGTCAGGTTCAAAAACGCATAGTTCTTAAAACCGATCTGTGCAGACGAGAAAAGACTATATGTTTTCAGAGAGCTGTATTCTCCCAGCGAAACCAGGGCATCCCGTGAATTTGCCAAAGTATAAACATCAGGTACTGCTAAACGCGGAGCCTTCTGATCATTGCGTTGCCGCGACTGGCTCCGGATATTACCACCCGCCAAAATGTCCAGCCTAAAATCTGCAGAAAGCGGTTGATTATAGTTTAAGGTAAATTCTGTATTGTTCTCATTGACGGTATAAGCATCCTCTTCATAAGAGCCGAAAGGTGTGCCATTCGTGCCATAGGCGATCCGTATTTTACGCCTATCGGTATAATAATCATTCCCCGAGCGGAAATTTGCCGTCAAGAAATCATTGATCTTATAGTTTAACCCTACATTTCCGAAAATGCGATCTCTTTGCTGCTGTACAATATTTTCTTCTGCAATGAAATATGGATTGCTGTAATAGCTATTATTCCAATTGACTAGGTTACCATCTGCATCGCGATAATTCTTTAGTCGATTGACATCCACCTGCCTCCCGAACCACGTAAACTGTAGCATATAGCCATTAGAACGAAATCCCCCTACGCCTGGCAGGTTACCCGAATTGGTGCGTACATAATTAGCATTTGCAGTAAGAGTAAGATCAGGTGTAATCTTATAGGAAGTATTCAGGTTAAAATTATTCTTTTCGATTGACGAGTTTGGTACAATCCCGGTTTGGTTACTGTTATTATAGGAAAAGCGGTAATCTATTTTATCGGTAGCATCTGTAATGGCAATACCATTGTTCAAGGTTCTACCAGTTCCAAAGAAGCTCCGTACATTGTCCGGATGCGGTAAGAAAGGTACAGCTTCGCCATTGGAATAAAACTGCGGTATCAACCTGCCGTCCATTTTTGGGCCCCAACTTTCGTCTACCCCATCGTTTATACCACCACCTTTACCATCTACGTAGCTGAATTTCCCATCAGCCCCCTGTCCAAAAACATTTTGATAATCGGGCAATACCGCAACACGTTCAAAAGTATTATTCGAATTGATACTTATACCAAGTCCCTTTCTTTTTGAACCAGATTTGGTTGTAATCAAAATAACGCCAGCGGCAGCTCTCGAACCATAAAGTGCTGCCGCATTGGGTCCTTTCAATACGCTCATCGATTCAATATCTTCGCTATTTATGTCAGAAATGGCATTTGCATAGTCCCGATTTCCGCTCGTGCCCAATTGCGAGTTATCCACTGGCGTGCCATCAATAACAAACAGGGGCTGATTATTACCGGCAATGGAAGTTTCCCCTCGGATGATAATACGGGAAGACCCCATATTCCCTTGGCTATTCGTAACCTGCACCCCGGCCACCTTGCCTGCCAATGAATTGACCAGATTGCTTTCCTTTGCTTCCGACAGATCTGTTCCTTTCACCTCCTGGATGGAATAGCCCAACGATTTTTTCTCTTTCGAAATGTTCAGTGCGGTAACGACCACTTCATCGAGTGCATTTTCCTGTTCGTCAAGCCTTACTTCTAAGTATGACTGATTACTTTGCAACACAATAACCTGCTCCGTATAACCAATATAACTAAAACGAAGCTGGCTGCCGGATGGCACATTTAAACTGAATTTCCCGGCAGCATCTGTTTGTGCTGCTGTATTGCTACCAATAACCTGAACACTTACTCCAGGCAAGCCTTCCCCTGTACTAGCAGCTACCACAGCTCCACGAAGGGCCGTGGTTTGCGCGTGAGCATAAAGACATAATAATGGCCATAACCATATGGTCCATATGATTTTTTTTGACATGAATTAAAAAATTAAAAGTAAACCGAAATTAAGTTGATAGAGCTTGCATTATCACATGCAAGAAATGAATGAACCACACATATAGGATTGTGGTATCCGCTTTGACGACAAAAATTTGGACAATTCAGTGCGTAAAAGGAAAAATTTAACCATAGCTATGAGTTGATAACGTTCATGGCCAGCAAAGGTAATATATTATATATATAAAATCTACTGTTTTTGTAGTTTTTTTTACTCGCAGCAAAAAATGAGCGCTGCGAGTACCGCAAATGCTGCTTAGGAGTCTATAATTTAGGACTATAACTTATAATGGTAAGCCAAGCAATTCACCGGTAGCGTTATAGTCTATTTTACCATTCGCTGTTAATGTCACATCATTTATGGAATATATTTTTAGAACGTTAGGGTGTATGTGCACTTTTTTATGAAGCACCTCTTTTATCGCCTCATCGGCCATCTCATGCTTTACACAAACTACCACTATATATTTATCTTCAACGCCTAGGCAGATAAAGTTTGCCTGACTAAAATTATTTTTCAGTAATTGTTCTATTTCATCTAAATTAATACGTATTCCGAATAGTTTAACGATTCTTTTCATTCTTCCAGTAATATAATAAAACCCTTCATCATCGCGCATAGCAAGGTCACCGGTACGTAAGTACTCAGGCTGTTCAAAATGGGCCAGATCTTTCGGGCCATTTGCATATCCTCCATGCACGTTTGGGCCAGCATATAATAGCTCACCGGTCGCTTCATCTAAATGAAACGTTCCATTTTTAATGGGTTTGCCAATAGCACCCAGCTTATCTAATAATTTTTCCGGCGGTAAAAAGGCCATACGCGCTGTCGCCTCTGTTTGCCCATACATTACATAATAATCTATTCCGTTCTCCGCAGCATACAATGCGTACTGCTCCAGTAAGTTTTTGTTGAGCTTTCCGCCCGCTTGGGTTAGGTAACGCAATGATGGGTATTGCTTTTTCAAAAAACCTAAACGCATCAGCATCTCGTATATATATGGAACCCCTGCCAAAGAAGTGTATTGAAACCGATCCCATTCATTCCAAAATTCTTTTTGCATCACATCGCTATTTGTGCAAACCAATTTGGCTCCCGCAATAGCATTCGTAGTAAAAATGGAAAGACCGTATGAATAATATAAAGGAAGATTTAGCGGGGTTACATCCGTAGCTTTTATGGGCAAATAATCGAGAATAGCATAGGCATTCTGAATTAGGTTTTTTTCGGAAAGTTTCACAAATTTAGGCGATCCAGTGCTTCCAGAAGTACTTAACAGAATTTTGAGGTCTTGGTGCAAGAGATATGGCTTGGGCTTTCTACTTACAAATAAAGTTGCTTTTTGCCATTTATATTTTTCATACCCACTTTTATCGCTGCGGGTATGGTCGTAAATAATAGCTGGGCAGTATAATGCTTCTAGTTGCTCTTTAAATGCTCCATCTAATTTTGGACTCAAAAGTGCCAGAACCCACTTTTCCTTTAAAAAATTCACCAAAGCGCTCACTGCGGTGACAGAATTATCTAAATAAAGAAAAGCAAGTCCTCGCTCATTCGGTAAAGGTAATTCCTCACCCAATAAGTCAAGAGCCGTATATTCCATCCCATTCACATCGAGGTAACGAAGGTGCTTATTTTTTGTAATGAGGTCATATAACCCATCCATACTTGCTGCTGCTATCATCTCTTCCATTTATATATGGACATTATATTTCACCAATACCTCACACACTTTTCCGTAAGTTGTCATCTCCAGTATATCTTCTGTTTCAACAGCTATTTCAAATTTGTTTTCAAGCGCTGTAATCAGGTACATATGCGCCATAGAATCCCATTCGGCAATTCCTTGATACGCTAAACTTTCATTCACTGCTGCTACTGGTATAGATAGTCCTTCTGCAAAGGCATCTTTTAATTTTTCTATATTATTCATTTATTTCCTATTTTAATTTAACATACGTCTATTTAATCTACACAACAATCTGTTTCCATTTTCCTTGTCTGAACACATATACACAAGCCGTTGCAAGTACTATTTCGGAAAACATGATAGCTATAAAAATGCCATTGGCACCCCAGTTGGCGGTGATTGCCAGTAAATATGCCAAAGGCAATTGCGTAACATAAAACATCAATATGTTAAGCAGCGTTACTGTGCCCACAGCTCCCGAAGCGTTGAGCGCTCTTGATATCACCATCGTGTAGCCGAAGAAGAAGTATGCAATTGCCATATATTGCAAATAGGTAGTCGCGCTGTTTAGCACGGCTACATCATTCGTAAAGATCCCTACAATTGAACGCGCGTAAAAGAGTAGCATAATGGCTGCTAATCCAAGATAACACATATTAAAAACACCCGTTTTCCAAACAGACTCTTCTGCTCGTTCGGGCTGCTTGGCGCCAAGGTTCTGCCCGGTCAATACACCGGCAGCATTGGCAATACCCCAGGCGGGTAGTACCGTAAACATAACTATTCTATTCGCTAAGATATATCCAGCAAGTGTGCTCTCACCTAATTTTGCAACAATAACAATCATAAGAAACCGACTAGACGAAGGAACTAAGAATTGCAAAGTGCCTGCAGTAGCGAGTTTAATCAACCGGTTCATAAGAACAGGAGCAAAACGCAGCTGCCTTTTTCCAATAATAAGCCGCCTATTAGTTTTAACAAGATGCCATAATTGATAGGCAACCACCACACCGTTGGCTGCAACCATTGCTATCCCTGCTCCAACTATACCTAACGCAGGGAAAGGGCCTATACCATAAATAAGCAAGGCACATAATACGGCGTTGATGAAGTTCGCCATAATCAATGCACGCATCGCTCTAAAGGCATCGCCTGCTCCACGGAAGATACCATTTAATATGATGCGCATAATCATTAAACATGCACCGCCAAACATGAACTTCGTATAGACATTTCCGTACCCAATCAGCTGACTATTTGCTCCGGAAAATTGTACAATTTCCTTACTGTACGTAAATGCAAGACCGCTGCACAGGATGCCTATGAAGACGCCGATATAAACTACTTGCATAGCGGTGTGTCCAGCCAGTTTAGGTTTTTGCTCACCTACTCGCCTAGCAATCATGGTAGTGGCAGCAATCCCCAAGCCTGTTGCAACAGATTGCAATAGAATCAGTACCGAATTGCTGATACCTACAATGGTGATTGCGCGTTCACCTAAGCTGCTTACGAACAGTAGGTCAACCACCACAAAAAGCGACTCCATGCTCAGTTCAAGCATCGTTGGAACAGCGAGTAAGAAGGTAGCTCTATTCACGCTGCCCACGGTAAAATTTCGCTCACTTCCCTGTAAGGCGATCCGGAACAGATTAAATAAGGATCGTATTTTTAATAGCACGTAAATTTATTTTAATGACATCAAAAATTATTGATATATTTTTGCTTCATTAGACTGCTTTTCTACCTCTCCTTTTTTCATTTCATCCGCACCGAAGGTTTGAAAAGCAATTTTTTCTTCCACTTTATAGACTACTCGGCCAAGCAGTTCATTCAATATGTACGAATTTCTATAAGCGCCCATACCCAGATCAGGTGTTACAAAACCGTGGCTATGCAGTTCGACATTCTGTACATAGACCTCTTGTTGGTTTTTATCAATTGTATAATTTCTTTTTACATCCAAAGCACTTGTAGCTGTTCGTTCCAAACGATCCTCAATTCCTGCCAGAAAAGCAGGCTCCTTATATTTATACCCGGTAGCCATGATGACAAAATTTGTAGACACGTTATACAGTTTGTCTTGCTCATGTTGCAAAAAGTGTAATCCATATATATGTTCGTCATTTAAGGAAATATCCTTCAATTCGCTATTCGCCATCATGGTTACGTTTACCTTGCCATCAGCAGTTTCTATCGCATATAGTTCGTTAAAAATTTGATTGATCAGATCATAATTTACGCCCTTATAAAGTATGTTTTGCTTAGACAATAGTTGGCTGCGTTTAACCGCTGGCAATGCATAGAAATAGTCAACATAGTCGGGAGAAGTAAGCTCAAGCGTTAAACGTGCATGATTTTCCAGCGGAAAAAATCGATCGGAACGTGTAATCCAATTCACGTGAAGCCCCGTTCTTGTGTGAGGTAAAAGATCATGAAATATTTCGGCAGCACTTTGACCTGAACCAACAATGGTAATGGATTTTTCTTTTAGAAGTGCCTCCTTACAATATAAGTAATCTGCCGTGTGTATTACCTTATCTAATTTCTTAGCAAGGATATTGCGGGGAATATAGGGTTGGGTACCGGTACCTAAAACTATTTTTTTTGTTGTATACGTAACAATTTCTTTTGTATTAACATGTTGCACGGCGAGCATATACAAATCATTGATATAGCTCACTTCTAACACTTCTTGCGAGAACAAACAATTGGCTAATTGACTTACTACCCATCTACAATAAGCATTGTACTCCCTTCGAAGAATAAAAAAGTTTTCCCGAATATAAAATTTATAAATCCGGTTGGTACGCTTCATGAAATTCAGAAAAGAATAGGGACTTGTTGGATCGGCCATCGTCACCAAATCGGCCATAAAAGGGACTTGCAAAGTGGCCTCATCTAGCATTAAACCCAAATGCCAGTTAAATTCTTCCCGTTTATCCAAGAAGATCGCATTACAATCTTCAATAGGTTGGCTCAACGCCGCAAGGCCTAAGTTAAATGGCCCAATGCCTATACCAATAAAATCATATACCTTACTATTTTCCATTTTCTATTTTTTCATTTTTTATAATTGTTCTATTTATCATAGAGCTGTACATCAGTAGGTATTTGCTCCCTTTCATGAGCAATTAACCTATTCTGCGGAAACTTTTCCCAGTACCATTCACGGTAGCAAAAATTTAAGTGCGCCTTTTTATGGGGCATCACTATTACTCCTTGTAATCTAAAACCAACATGAATCTTATTCATGAGTGCTGCCATAGATTCCACTGCTCCCTCTCCTACCAACCTGCCCACCTTTGATTGCGCAAACAGCCAGTCGACAATACTTTGTGTGGTAATAGAAGGATACTTCTTTTGCTTATCTGTGGGTGCGATAAAAAGATGTGTACCATAGTCGGTAGGTAATACCTCAAAATAATCACCCACAATGTCCCGGGTAGCCCAATACACTTCGAAGTTGAACGTAGGTGTACCATTTATTTCGCCAATGTAGGCATGTGCCCATTTTTCCGGTAACAAGGTGCGATAAAAATGCTCCAGCTCCCGCAAAGGCCAATCCATCTTCCAAATAGTTTTCGCATGCTCGCTATTAAACCATTGATGAACCATTTCAAGATCACGATCAATATCAAAAGGTCTGATAGCTACGGTAACCTGCTCGTTGTCAAACACTTTAAAATAGACCGGACCAGGCCAGCGAGGGTTAAGCAAAACATCTTCACGAAATACCTCATGTAATACATTGGGTACAGATCTGTAGTATGTTATTGTATCACCTAATAACTTCCCCTTTATGTTGAACCGCCTACAATGGATAATTCCTTTCGCTAATAGGTTGTTTTCCACTTCGGCTACATTTTTATAATGTGAATGAATAAGGGCTATTAGTGTTTTTTCTGCCATTAGTCCGGCTTTTCCAATCTGCGCCACCAGTGGTAATAAATGATTTACCAGTGTCTCCTCCATCCATTCGTCAATATACTTTTCTGGTAGATGTTCAGCCTGCCCAGCATCCTTCCTTTCTGATAGTGTACTAGTAGTAAAAGGCTTATAGAAGACATCGATGGCCAGCAGCCTGTCAAGGTCATTACAGCCAAGAAGTTCCAGGTATTTACGAAACCATTCAAGGGTTGCCCATCCATCGTTCATGCCTTTGGCAGCAGCAAAAGATTTAATACAATATACTACCAATGAGGTTGCATGAACGTCATCCACACTGTTCACGATGTGGCGGAAACTGCCAATATTAGCCGATGCTTTAATGGCGAATAGCCTTTTTGGTACGGCAAAGGCAGGCATTAATTCATCCGATGTAGCCAACAACCGTTTATCAATTGATTCGTTCTCATCTATGAGCGACTGTTTTGCCAATTGTAAAAAGCGGTCGAACGTTAATGTTTTTATTTCTTGTTTTTGCAAGCATCGTTCAAATGCCGGAAAATGAAACCTATGCTCCCCCGCATCGGAAAAATAATCAAGTGGAATAAAAATCTCCACGTCATAGTTCGAGAAATCAAATCTTAAATGGCAAGTGCAGGAAGTTTTCGCCAATTGATCGGCCAGTGGCTGATCATATTTTGGGACCCCCATATACCTACTCCAACTGTAAAATTCGCGACAGTAGGTATTGATCAAGGCCGTAAACGAACGGTTGTTATTGAAGGTATCCAGCTCCATATGTTTTAATAGCATTAAGCATAAACCGGATATCGTTCATCGTAGTAAGCGGGTTAAAAATGGTAAACTTTAAGTAGAACTTTCCGTTTACCTTAGTGCTTGCTACCAATACCTCACCCGCATGGAATAGCTGTTTTTTAATATATTGATTCAAGTCACAAAGTGTGTCATGAGAGAAATGCGTTGGCGCATAGCGGAATACAAGAATACTAATATCCGAATCGCCCAACAGCTCAAAGTCGGGATCACTGTCAATGAGGCCGGCCGTTTGTTTACTCGTTTCAATAATAGCGTCCATATAGCCACCCAGCTTATGACGCCCCATCAATCTTAACGTAAACCATAACTTCAAAGCATCGAAGCGCCGTGTACTCTGCGTGATAGATTTATTGATCTGTGCAGGATATTCCTCATAATCCTGCTCTTCAGGATTAAGGTAATCGGCGTGATGTTTTATTATCTCCAGTAGGCTTTTATGCCGAACGATAAAAGCACTGCTACTGATGGGTTGAAAAAAGGATTTATGGTAGTCGATTGTAACAGAGTGTGCTCTTTCCAATCCGTTGAGCAGATGTTTATGTTTATCAGTCAACAGCAGGCCGCAACCATAAGCGGCATCTATATGCAACCACAAGCCAAACCGCTCTGCAATCTCTGCGATGTTCTCAATAGGGTCAATATTACCGAAATCAGTAGTACCAGCTGTAGCAACAATCGCTATAGGTATGTTACCCAGTTCTAACTCTGCCTGAATAGCATCTTTAAGTGCATCCACACTCATCCTAAATCGCTCATCAGTAGCTACTTTAATCACTCCTTGCTCGCCCAGCCCCAACAAAGAAGCATTTTTTTGATTACTAAAATGTGCCTTGTCAGACACGAATACCCTAAATCTGTGGGCTACTAGTGGGTTTCCATCGTATTTGATGTTATGTCCATACTTATGGAGCGCAAAATGATCCCGCGCCAATAGAAGTCCCATTAAATTACTTTGCGAACCTCCCCCTGTGAATACACCATCAGCCTCTTCGCTGAAACCAATCTGTTTAGCCGTCCAATTGATTAACTGTCTTTCCATTAATGTGCCACCAGCACTTTGATCGTAGGTATCCTGAGAGGAGTTAATAGCGCTTACCAATACTTCAGCGGCCAGCGCAGGAATCACGATCGGACAATTTAAATGGGCTATATACTGAGGTAAATGGAAAGCCGTGGCATGCTGTACATACAACTCATCTACCTCCTTAAATAATGCTTCATATTCCTTTAGCGGGTTATCAAAGTCTATTTTTTTAAATTGTTCTGCTAACTTGTTCGGTGTGATACCACTGAACGGCTTCTTTTGGCTATTTAAAAACTTCAGGACCATTTGCTTTGCCTGATCCATTGCAGCATCATAGGTGTGGATACTTCCCTGATTAAAAATGTCGGGGTATAAATGAGCAGGATTGCTCCCTTGCAGTGCGTCTCCCACTTCAGCGGTTTGAAACGATATATTTTCCATTTATTTTATGATTTGTTAGATGTGTTTTAGGCCAATAACCTTTTCGGCGATGGCCGTCCTTCTCTTTGTTACAGGTTTTTGGGAAAGATCATAATAGCCCATAAAAAAGAGCCCAAACGATTGTTCACGATCCGTTAACCCTAATGTTTTCACATAATCAACGGCTGCTCCACCCGATGCCCAGTAAGACCCGATATTTAATGCCGTACAAGTCAATGCCATATTTTGCACCGCACAGGAAATGGCGGCAATTTCTTCCCACTCTGGAAGCAGCTGACTATTTTTTTGAAATACAACAGCCACTATACAGGCTGCATTAAGGGGATAATTCTTTAAATACTCGAATTTGACTGTTCTTTTTACTTCGGGCAGGTCATAATAGCGATCTTTGTGATAATTAAACATATAATTACCATAATCTACCTGCTGTTCATCAGATAAAATTATAAATCGCCAAGGTTCCGTCATTTTATGAGTTGGTGCCCAAGTAGCGTTTGTTAGTATTTCTTCTAACTCATGTGCAGGAATCTCTTTCTTGTAATAACGATCGGCATAAATACTTCTTCTATTACGAATAACGGCTGTTATCGGGGAATAAAAATGCGGACAGTCCTCTTTTTCTTTTATTAAATTTTCATTAAAAAACTCCATTTTGTACGTATTTTTAAATAATAGTCAAAAAAAATAAAAAAATCCTTGTTATTTATATTCATTACAAATAGATTTGTGACGAGAAATTATTTAGACTTATTAAAAATAGTACAAAAGCAAAGATAGAAGCAAGAAGCAGTAAAACAAGAAAAAAATTAAAAATTTTTAAAATTAACGAAATTTAATAATTGATTAATTCAGTATGGAATCGGTAAACTCATCGTAAAAATTATCGCTATAATTAAATCCAACTAACTACAACTATACAGGTACGTAATAAGCTAATTCATGTTAAAAAATCAAAACTTATGGAGCGCACGTTAGAGCCATTTTCGTTATTGCCAAATACAGAGCAAAATCATCAAGTTGTAGTAAACACCGCCCCAAAGGCACCACCAATTTTTGAAGTTAAGCCAGAAGAAAGAGCCTCACTCATGTCAACAGCCAAGCAATTGATGGATGAGTTTGGACACTATGAAAACCCAGATTATATATCGACCTTACATCTGTATGCATATCAGTTATTACCCTCACGGATCGCAAAAAAACTGAGTCAGTTCGGAACGGATTTCTCCGCAGCACAGTATGGTGCAATTATTTTTAAAGGGCTAGTGACTGTTAACCAGGAAGCTTTGGGTCCTACACCTCCCTCTTGGAAGGAGGCAGACAATAACAAACTCATCATATATGGTTTTATTTGTTCTTTATTGCATGGCGCCGTGCCTTCTAAACCAGTACAATATTATGTACAACGAAAGGGTGGCGGGCTAATGCATGCGATTATTCCAGATGATACGATGTGTTTTTCGCAAACTGGTTCAGGCTCTCGCACGGATTTATTTGTCCATACAGAAGATGCCTTTCTATTTAATCCGGCAGATTTTCTAAGCTTTTTATACCTACGAAACGAAGAACAAGTAAATTCAACACTCTATTCTATTCGATCACATGCAGCAATAACGCCCGATATGGAGCAGTTATTCCAGCCTATATTTAAGTGCCCCAAAGATGCCAATTTCGATCAGGAAGAAGCAATAGGCGAGCACTTGAGCACTCCTGTTTTATATGGCGATCGAAAAACTCCTTTTATACGCTTTGACGCAGCGGAACAACTATACAATGAAGCGGCGCATCAGAGCCCGGAAGCGCTTGCTATCCTGACCAAGTTCTGGACAGCGGCCAAACAATTTGTCTATGAAAAATACATACCGCAATCTGGCGACCTAGTCTTTGTTAATAATCATTTGTGCGCCCATGGTCGTACTGCATTTCAAGCAGGTTTCAAAATGGTGGACGGCAAATTAATAAAATGTGAAAGAAGACAGATGCTACGAATGATGAGCAAAACAAGCTTAATTCATATCCGTGAGGTTACACATCCTGATGATCCATATTTTATTATGGAAGACCACTACGGAAAAGTAGCACCATTTACAAACCTTTCCCCCAATCATAAATAACCATAACCATGCAAGTAAGTACAAGTCTTTATAATCCAACTATTGCGATCGATCATTTATCCAGCTCCGTATGGCAAAAGGTAAATCGGCTGCAGCTGCAAAAAATGCTTTCTGAATTCTCTCATGAATTGCTTCTCTCACCTATACTTCGTCATCAAACAGATCCTTGGGGGCACTATGAGGTAATTAGCAGCGACAAACGAATCATTTATAGCTTTTTAGCAAGGGTACTAAGTCTAGATCATTGGGATATTGAACTGAAATCGATTACAAAAACCGTGGAAGATAGGGTTGTTTCACTGGATGCAACAGCTTTTATCATTGAATTTAGTGATCAATTAGGCCTTGAGCAGGAAAATATCGCAACTTACCTAGAAGAAGTGATCAGTTGCTTATATGGAAGTGCCTATATGCATAGCCATAACCAGCAAGCAGTTGACGAACTGATCCATGCCGACTATCAAGACATTGAACATGCTATGATGGCCGGACATCCCTGTTTCGTAGCAAATAGTGCCCGTATTGGTTACGATGCCATTGACTATCAAAACTATGCACCAGAGGCCGCAGAACCATTATCTCTTATATGGCTTGCTGGCCATCACAGCCATACAGAATTCACGAGCATATCGCCACTCTCCTACCGCCAAGTATTGGAACAGGAGCTGGATGCCGAGACCTATTTCTCGTTTGACAAAATGCTCCACGATAAAAGTTTAGATCCGACGGATTACATTTATTTCCCCGTACACCCTTGGCAATGGTTTAATAAATTGACGCATATCTTTGCACCCGACATTGCCAACAACAAGTTAATCTGTTTAGGTTATACCGCTGACAAATATTTACCACAGCAATCCGTGCGCACCCTGTTTAATATTAGCAAACCGACTCGTTTTTATGTGAAATCGGCCTTATCCATACTAAACATGGGCTTCATGCGTGGTCTATCGCCCTATTTTATGCGCACCACCCCTGCCATCAATAAATGGGTGCATGATATCGTGGTTAATGACACGTACTTACAACAGAAAAAATTTACTATTTTAAGAGAAGTTGCCACTGTAGGTTATACACATCAATATTTCGAAGATGCTTTTACAGTAGATACCCCCTACAAAAAGATGCTGTCATCTCTATGGCGGGAAAGTCCTTTTCAGTTTATAGCACCAGGACAGCAATTGATGACCATGGCTGCGCTTTTACACATAGATACCCATGGAAATGCATTCTTACCGGCACTCGTCAAAGCCTCTGGATTAACCATTAACACTTGGCTAAGACATTACTTAGACTGCTATCTAAGTCCTTTGCTGCATTGTTATTACTATCATGATATGCGCTTTATGCCTCATGGCGAGAACCTCATTCTTGTATTGGAAAATCATATTCCTGTAAAGGCCATTATGAAGGATATTGGCGAAGAAGTCGCAGTAATTTCTCCTCACAAAATATTACCTGACCAGGTGGAGCGGATTCGTATACCTGTACCTGAGGAGCTGAAAATTCTTTCAATTTTCACACAGGCCTTCGACTGTTTTTTCCGTTTTATCAACCATATTTTAGTGGTACATGCTAACTATCCCGAAGAACAATTTTGGGAAGCCGTGGCAGACTGTATATTGACCTATCAACGTGAGCATCCTGAATTGGAAGAGAAATATCAGCAATATGACCTCTTCATGTCGGAGATACCGAAAACTTGCTTAAATCGTTTGCAGCTAAAAAATAATAAGAAAATGATCGACGGCAGCAATCCCTTTAAACATCAGCAGTTCGCAGGCATGTTACGCAATCCGCTAGCAGCCTATAAAGCTACACTCATCTAATTATTTATCTGTTCAACGCCAAAAACATGAAAATATCTTATCCAATCAGTCCACAGGATGCCGCATCACATCTGTCGCCAACACTATGGGAAAAGGTTAATCGACAGCATCTTCGTAAAATTTTAGCAGAATTTGCACACGAGCGCATTATAAATCCGACCTTACAGACGGAAACAAATGGTTGGGGCCAATATCAGCTGACGGTGCCCTCCAACAGGCAGCTGACTTACCTTTTCAACGCAAAAATACTTGCGCTAAATCATTGGTACATAGCAGCTGAGTCCATCCAGAAAGTTGATCAACATGGTCCTCTCCCCCTAGATAGCCTGCGCTTTATTGTGGAATTTAACCAGGAAATGGGTATATCGCAGGAAATGCTGCCCGTATACATGGAAGAAGTATGCAGTACCCTAAGCGGCAGTGCTTATACCAATCACTACGGCAAAGCCTCCTCTCCTGATCTTGTTAATGCAACCTACCAGCAAATTGAGGGGACAATGACAGGTCATCCCCGTTTTATAGCCAATAATGGACGAGTAGGCTTCGACACAGCCGATTATAAACAATTCGCACCGGAAGCAGCAACCCCTTTTGCTTTATTATGGCTTGCAGGCAGCAAGCAGCATGCAGTTTACACAGGCATTTCTAATCTGAGCTATCAACAGGTAATGAGCCAAGAACTGGGGAAAGACCTTATAGAACAGTTCAATAAGATCCTGACAGACCGCGATTTGTCGCCTCATAACTATTTTTACTTCCCAGTACATCCCTGGCAATGGTTCAATAAACTCGCCAATATTTTTGCACCCGATATTGCCACAGGCAAGCTCGTATGTTTGGGTTATAGTAGTGACCAATATTTGCCACAACAATCAATCCGTACCTTTTACAATATAAGCAAACCGGAAAAATTTTATGCAAAAACCGCACTTTCTATTTTGAACATGGGGTATATACGTGGCTTATCCCCTTATTTTATGCGGACCAATCCCGGTATTAATGAATGGATATACGACCTTATAGCTACTGATGAATATTTACAAAAGACAGGCTTTTGCATACTACGCGAAGTGGCCAGTGTAAGTTATGCGCATCACTATTTTGAAACTGCCCTCACAGTAGATAGTCCATATAAAAAGATGCTCGCTTGCTTATGGAGAGAGAGTCCTGCCTCCAAGATAAAAGAAGGACAAACGCTTATGACCATGGCCGCCTTACTGCATGTTGATAATAACGGTGAGGCTTACCTCCCTCAACTCATTAACGCATCCGGTTTAACTGCCCACGAATGGTTGAAGCGCTATTTACACTGTTACTTGAGTCCCTTACTACATTGTTTCTATACCTGGGATATGGTATTTATGCCGCACGGTGAAAACCTTATACTTGTACTGGAAAACCATATTCCTGTACGTGCGATCATGAAAGATATAGGCGAAGAAGTCTCTCTTTTGAATACCGAATTGCCAATACCGGAAGTAGCCCAAAGGCTTAAGGTGCAGGTAACAGAAGAAAACAAGACACTGCCTCTATTCACGCAGTTGTTCGACTCAATTTTTCGCTTTGTTGCAGCCATTTTAATAGAACATGCTGATTTTCAGGAAGATGATTTTTGGCAAGCGGTAGCACAATGTATTTTGGACTATCAGACCGCCCATCCGGCATATGCGACAGCTTATGAAAAGTATGATTTATTTGCCGATTCCTTTCACTCAGATGCCCTAAATCGTATGCAACTTCACAATAACAAACAATTGCGTAACCGCAACGATCCCTACAATGGACGCACCAATGTAGGAATTCTTATAAACCCAATTTCAAAATTCAAAAATCGATAAAATAAGCTGTTCAACAATTAATCAACCGTACTAATGTTTACAAATTTAAAAGCCACCCTCAAATTCTATTTGCTAATTATTGTATTATTTTCCATTACTATTAACGTTTATGGGCAATCAGATCCAGGCGGAACCATTAATGGGGTCGTACAAACAAACGATGGTAAACCGGCCGAATTTAGCACTGTTAATCTCAATGGAAAGGAAAGTATAAAAGTAGATAAAGAAGGCCGTTATTCCTTTAAAAACCTGGCAAGTGGTCAGTACACCTTAACCGTAAGTTTTGTTGGATTACAACCGCAGACAAAAACGGTAACCCTCGCTGCAGGTGAAACTTTCACCGTAGATTTCACATTATCTGCTGATGCACAAGCACTCAGCGAAGTGCTCATTGTTGGTGAAAAATATACCATTACTTCTAAAAAGGAAAGTGAAGATGTTGCCCGCTTACCACTTAAAAATCTAGAGAATCCGCAGGTCTACAGCGTGGTAGACAAAGAGCTTATAAAAGAGCAAATGGCCCTTACGCTGGAAGAATCTTTCAGGAATGTTCCCGGAGCAGCACCCGCAAAAACAGGTGCAGGTATGCCCTCCTTTTTTTCACGTGGTTTTCAGACAAGCGAAAACTTTCGCAACGGCATGGCCACCTATCTCCGAACTGGCATCGACTTAGCTTCTGTTGAGCGCGTAGAAACCATTAAAGGCCCTACATCTACCTTGTTCGGTGCACAGATGACTTCTTTTGGAGGTATCGTAAACTACATCACCAAAAAACCATATGATACCTTTGGCGGTGAAGTAAGTTACACCATGGGAAGCTGGGATCTGAACCGTATAACAGCCGATATTAATGCGCCAATAAAAGCGGAAGACGGGCTTCTTTTTAGGGTAAATGTAGCACGCCAAAACGAAAATACTTTTCAAGATCAAGGCAATAATGCTACTATGCTTGTAGCACCGAGTATATCTTACCAGGTAAATGATCGCCTCAAGTTGTTGTTAGATGCAGACTTCCTATCTGTTAAGGGCATTACCCCTGCAGGCTGGTTTGTTTCCCCCACCCTACAAAGCAAAAGTTTCGATGAACTTAATTTAGATTACAAAGAATCCTTGAACGACAATTCGCTGGTAAGTAAGCAAACGTCCAGCAATGTTTTATTTCAAGCTGAATACAAGCTTTCCGACAAATGGCTATCACAAACGAAATATGCCTGGGGAGGAGGAGCCTATGATGACTTATATATCTTTGATTTCATTTGGCAGGAGGAATCGTCCGTAAACCGAATATTACGTGCCTTTACTGACGAAAAAACAGCAAGAAAAAATTTTCAACAGAACTTTATCGGAGATTTTACTATTGGATCTCTTAGAAACAGGTTGGTTGTTGGCCTGGATTACTTAACAAATTATCGAAAAACACGTTACGATGGCCTAGGGTATGGAGGGGCAGTTTTTGCACCGGCCAATTTAAATGATTTGCCCAGTACACCTGTAATACGTATGGAAGAGGTGCAAACCATTCTCGCCGAGCGCAATACCGGACAGAACATTACCAAGGAAAGCAGCTATAGTGCCTACGCTTCCGATGTATTGAATCTAACAGACCAGCTAACCGTAATGGCCAGCTTACGTGTAGATCGTTTTATCAGCGATGGAACAACCAATACCTTATCCCGTGTGAAAACAGGTGATTATACGCAAACTGCTTTCTCTCCTAAATTTGGCCTTGTTTATCAAATAGTGAAAGAGAAGGTATCGCTGTTCGCAAATTATTTAAATGGATTCAAAAATCTAGGCAACCGCATTCAGCCGAATGGGGATATCTCCGTCTTCAAACCACAACAGGCCGGCCAATGGGAAGGCGGTTTAAAAGTTGACCTATCCGACAAATTTAATGCTACCGTTAGCTATTACAACATTGATGTGACTAATAGCACGCGTACGGAAGTACGTGATAGCATGAATTTTACCGTGCAAGATGGAACACAAAACAGTAAAGGCATAGAAGTAGAAATCATAGGGAAGCCATTTGCTGGATTTAACTATGTAGCAAGTTATGGTTATAATGATAATAAGTTCACAAAAGCAAATGACAATGTGGTAGGTAAAAGAGCTTTAGGAACGCCAGAACATGTATTGAACGTTTGGGTAAGTTATGCATTAATCCATGGAAAAGCACGCGGATTGGGTGTTGGCGTAGGCAATTCATACGTTTCTGATGCATACCTAGATAACACCAATACGTTTACATTATCTTCCTATAATCTGCTGGATGCTACGCTATTTTATAATCAGCCAAAGTATAGCATCCGATTAAAAGCGAATAATATCTTGGATGAGCAGTACTGGGTAAGTGATGGGTATTATGCACGACCACAGAAGCCTGCCAATTTTATGGCAAGTATAGCTTATAAATTCTAGTAAATGAGCTTTCATTATATCTTCAGGCTAAAATAGGCCTGAAGATATATTATATAAGAACTTTCCTATGTTGTCGACAGAAATATCTGAAAGCAAGTATGTACGCACCTTATTGTTAGGAGTGGTCATGACGTTTGCTATATTAGATCATACCCGTATGTTCTTTCATTATTGGAACACGAATCCCACAGATCTGGAACACACAACAGCCTTCTTATTTTTCACTCGTTTTATTTCACATTACTTCGCCCCCGCCCTATTTTTTTTAGTCGGCATCCAACTATACCTAAGTGGGCTTTCATACACAAAAAAGCAATATGCTTTCCGTTTGCTGCGACAAGGGATTGTATTGTTATTCATTGAACTTTTTATTAATAATTTCCTATATACCTTTGACCCTTATTATCGAACGATAGGTCTTTTTATCTTAGGTTTACTGGGTATCAGCTTTATCTGCCTAGCAGGTCTACACTATCTAAAAAGAGATATCCTGTTAGTTGTTAGTCTATCCATCATTGGTTTACACAACCTACTAGATACCGTTCTTTTAGAAGATCATTCACTCTTATCCTTTGTATGGTATATACTGCACCAGCAAAAATTTATACCTGTGGATAATCAGGTGTACATTATTAACTATACCCTTCTTCCATGGCTCGCTGTGCTATTATTGGGCTATTTTTTCGGCCACTATTATGGGCCGAAAAGTGCGCGTATACACCGTAAAAAGATTTTAATCTATGCAGGCTGGTTCAGCCTTTGCTTGTTTTTTGTTGTAAGAAGCATAAACATATATGCCGACCCTAAACCATGGACGATACAGGAAAATGATTTATTTACTGTATTATCCTTTTTTGATCTCACCAAGTATCCGGCCTCCCTTGCTTATTTAGGTGTAACAATGGGACCAATTTTCTTATTTTTAGCCTATGCAGAAGACCTACAGAACAAATACACTTCTTTCTTTTATACCTTCGGAAAAAAACCACTGTTTATCTATTTGGTCAGTACGTTTCTAATTCATGCAGTTGCCATGTTGGTTCTTTGGCTCAACGGAACTTCTCCTCTAAGCATGGTTATCACGCCTACTTCCTATAATAGTAACAGTGAATTGCATAGCTACGGCTATTCACTTCCTATCGTTTATGGAATTTGGTTGGCTTTTATTTTGTTATTTTGGATGATATTGAACATTTATTTAACCATCTGCCGGAGGAGTAGGTTAAAAATCTTTAAATAAAACAGTATATTTAAGATATCGATATTGCATATGCGTTGCGCAAGACATTGAGTAAAGGTATTGCGATCAGGAAAACAAGTTATTGGAGCAAAAAGGAAGTAGAGATGATTTTAAAAGAAAGTAATACTCCCGTATTGAATGGATTAGTACTTGCAGGTGGTAAAAGTAAACGCATGGGCACGAATAAGGACCTTATAAAATGGCATGGCAAAGCGCAACGTTACCATGTTGCTGATATGCTGAAAAAATTTTGCAAAGAAGTTTTTATTTCCTGCCGTCAGGAACAGGTCAAAGAATTTAATCCAGCTTACAAATCCTTACCCGATACCTTTCTAAACATGGGTCCCTTTGGCGGTATCCTTTCTGCTTTACAAGCAGAAAAAGACAAGGCTTGGCTTGTTATTGCATGCGATTTACCGCTATTAAATGAAGAAACAATCCAATTTTTAGTTGATAACAGGGATCCACAAAAATCAGCTACTACCTATGAAAGCCCCTTTGACGGATTGCCGGAGCCATTGATGACTATATGGGAGCCACGCTGTTATTCTACTCTATTGGATTTTCTTGAGAAGGGAATTACCAGTCCAAGAAAAGTCTTATTAAGTAGTGATGAGACCCTTATTTTAAAATCTTCTAATCCAGAAGCATTAATAAATGTAAATACACCGGAAGACCTAGCGCAAGTAAAAAAAATATTAAGTGCCGGAATTTATGGTTCTTCTTCTATTTCGAATAATCACAGTTGATCCATTCGTTCATATATTTTAGGGTCGTGTTTCTTGATTTTAATTTTAACATATTTTGAAGCAGGCATGTTACTTTCCCGAACAACATTATTTACCGAAACTAAAACGTTCGTTTCGGGAAAATAGGTAATGGTATTCTTCTCTGGTATTGGATAAGAAACTATAATGAATAAGGGAGCAATGCGCTCGATACCATCGTCATAGTTAAATAGATCCACCCTGTCACCAGCTTTAAAGCCGGCTTTATCAATATCTATTTGATTCATAAAAACTACTCTGCGCCCATTCTTTATACCACGATATCGATCGTCAAGGCCATAAATAGTCGTATTAAATTGATCATGTGTACGGGTCGTAGCCATCATATATTCGTCAGGGGCAAGTCCATCATCCGGTATAGTTGTTAATGTAAATGGTGCGCGGTCGCCAAATCCCTTGGTGATAAATTGCCCATCCCGAGCAGCATTGGGCAGGTAAAATCCTTCCTTTTGCCTCACCCTGGCATTGTAGTTTTCAAAACCAGGGATACATTTTTCGATATCATCTCTCACAGCATCATAGCTATCATGGTAACGCTGCCAGTTAATAACCGATCTGGTACCTAAAGTTGCCATTGCCATACGGCATACAATTTGTGTTTCGTTCATGAGTTTATCAGATACTGGTTTTAGCATACCCTTCGATGATTGTACTACTCCCATTGAATTTTCCGTGCTGATAAACTGTTGTTCTCCGTTAACCATATCGATGTCACTTCGTGATAAAGTTGGGAGGATGAGTGCTTCTTGCCCGTGCACAAGGTGTCCGCGATTAAGCTTAGTAGATACACATACCGTTAGATTAAGTTTTCTTAGTGCCCTAGCGGTATAAGTTGTATCAGGTGTTGCAGATAAAAAATTACCTCCCATACAAAAAAGAACTTTAACTTTATCTTCCTGCATGGCCTTGATTGCTCGAACAACATTGTATCCGTGTTTACGAGGGGGCTTGAAGCCAAAGACCTCCTGTATACGATCAAGCTGCACATCGCTAGGCCGTTCATTAATCATCATTGTTCTGTTTCCCTGAACATTGCTATGTCCTCGAACAGGACAAACACCCGCACCGGGCTTGCCTATACTTCCTTTAAGCAACAGTAAATTAACGATCTCTCTGATCATATCCACTCCGTTAGGTTGCTGAGTAAGTCCCATCCCCCAGCAAACGATGATTCGCTTTTTAAATGCCAGCATTTGAGCTGCATTATAAATGGCAGACAGTGGTACACCGGAAGCTTCCGCAAGATCTTCCAGTTTATAATCTTCAAATTGTTTGATAAAGGCATTGTATCCAACTGTCTTTTCTTTAATGAATGCATGATTGAATACTTCGTTTGGTGATTTTTTCTCAAAGTCGAGTAGCAGGAGCTCAATAGCTTTTAGAAGTGCCATATCACCGTTTATCTTTACGGGCAGATAAAGATCTGCAAGCTTAACACCACTGCCAATAACACCACTTATTTGCTGTGGGTTGTGAAAGCCCATCAGTCCTGCCTCGGGCAAAGGATTAATAGCAATAATCTTGGCTCCATTTTTTTTCCCTTTTTCCAGCGCGCTCATCATCCGGGGAGCATTGGTTCCAGGGTTCTGCCCAATGATTACAATCACATCTGTATCGTAAAAATCATTCAATTTGACTGTCCCCTTTCCAATTCCAATTGTTGGCAACAAAGCAGTGCCTGAGGTTTCGTGGCACATATTGGAACAGTCTGGCATATTGTTGGTACCAAATTCCTTTGCAAAGAGTTGGTATAAAAAGGATGCTTCGTTACTCGTCCTACCTGAGGTATAAAAAGCGGCTTCATCAGGTATTTCCAAGGCGTTCAAACATGCTGCTATTTTTTTAAACGCATCACTCCAGCTGATTGGTTGATAGTGGGTACCATTTTTAGGCATATACATAGGTTCGGTTAACCTTCCTATTCGTCCAATTTTAAAATCGTCTAATTGAGCAAGGTCGTAAACTGAATTGTTTTTAAAGAACTCAGCTGTAACTTTTTTGGTAGTTGCCTCTTCTGCAAGAGCCTTCGCCCCATTTTCACAATATTCACCCAAAGGTGATCGCTCATCATCTGGATCTGGCCAAGCACAGCTTGGACAATCAAATCCCCCGGCCTGGTTCATCTTAAACAGTGCTCTCGTTCCTCGGACAGGCACCTTCTCTTCCAAGAGATCACTAAATGCTGCCATAACCGCGGGCACCCCTGCCGCCCATTTTTCTACCTTAGTTACCTTTAGGTCTAGCAATTCGTAGGGATTTTCTGCAGCCGGTTCTATTTTACCTTTTTTCATGGTCCCGGTATTTATTAGCCCATTCGTGGATTGGGAAAATTATCACTTTGATCCTCTTCAATATTATCAAGGCAAGTAAAGTCTTTTTCTACAAGTAAACTTACGGGACCGGTTCGATCTTCAAAACCTACCCTGTCGGTATCGTTAAGCTCCTTAATCATTACCGCCGGCATTCTGAGTTCGATACGGTCAATTATATAATCCGCTGAGAGTGTATCACCTTGTGTTGTGACGATTGCATATACTAATGTTTTACCCGCAAACTCCGAGCGTTCTTCCAAAAAACCCGCAGCCCCCAGTCGCGTCACGTCTGATTTCGTCAATCTATATCGCAAGGAGTTGCCTTTGATTCTAAGTTTCATATGCTGTTTGTATTAAAGTTCGATCACTTAAATTGTAAATATTAAATCTATTTTCTTTGAGAAAACCCAAAAGCGTAATATCAAATTCCATAGCAAGTTCTACTGCAAGGCTTGACGGTGCGCCTATAGCTGCTACAATGGAAACACCCGCCATTGCGGCTTTTTGAATTAATTCAAAACTTGCCCTTCCGCTGAGGAGTAAAATATGCTGATCCAACGGCAATAAATTACTAATCAATGCATTGCCTATTAATTTATCTAATGCATTGTGTCGCCCAACATCTTCTCTTAGATCAATTAAATCACCATAAATAGTAAATAGACCAGATGCATGGATACCTCCCGTAGCTTCAAAATCACTTTGAAACTCTTTTAACTTCGCTACTAATTGATATAAAACATCTATGCCTACATTTAAGGTAGCTTTATCCAGGTCGCAGAAAGGACTAACCGTTCTTATAGATTGGATAGAGCCTTTTCCACAAACACCGCAACTGGATGTTGTATAAAAATTTCTGTCAGCCTGCACCAGATAAGGTGTGAAATTCTCCCTGAGTTCTACCTGGATAATGTTCTTTTTATTGGATGAACATTCCATGTCAGTGTGATAAACGTCGACCACATCTTTATAGGAGGATATGATCCCTTCGGCAAATAAAAAGCCAACGGCAAGCTCTAAATCATTGCCCGGTGTACGCATCGTCACCGAAATATTCTTTTGCATGCGCTGTTTTTCTGGGCCATAGCCAATTCTTATTTCAAGTGGCTCTTCTACCGAAAGCATATCCGATAACTGTGAGCTTGTAAAGCCCTTCACTTTTTTTACAGGCATGTGCTTAACGGAAATCAACTCCAAACGCTCCATCCTTACAAAATTATATTGAAAATTTCATAAGTAAACTTAATAAAAAAATTCGATCAAAGAAGATCTTTACTTTTGGCTTCCTGAAAGAATGATCAATTCTTTTGCCTATCAGTAATTTCTGATAAATTTTTCAGATTTATTTTAGCTACTGATTCACTTTTCAGTTCACATGCCAGCCTACTAACATTTACGCATTCGGTCACACATTAATTTATATCTTTTCTATAAGAAGACGCTGAATTATTTCTTCAATGAGCTCATAACAGTTAGCCAACAAAACTTTCATGGGCATACGTTGTTATTCCCTCATGTCAGAATGGTTAGAAGCCGGTTTTTGGGGACTTTTATCAGGCTCGGCGCTTATAGTTGGTGCTCTGATGGGTTATTTTTTCAGCATTCCGCAAAAAACTATTGCTCTCATCATGGGCTTCGGCGCGGGAGTGCTTATTTCCGCCTTGGCTTTCGATTTAATGGATGAGGCATTTAGCCAAGGTGGCTTTTTGGCTTCTGCATCCGGTTTCCTTGCGGGAGGAGGGATTTATTCTATCGCCAATTACTTTTTAGATAAAAAAGGTGCAAAGCATCGTAAACGTTCGCTAAATCAGCAACCCTCAGAAAGCGACCAAAAAGGCAGTGGGTTAGCCATAGCGCTAGGAGCTTTGCTGGATGGTATTCCAGAAGCTATTGCTATTGGTGTTAGTATGATAGAAGGCGGAGCAGTAAGCATTGCAACTGTTTTAGCAATATTCATTTCAAATATACCGGAAGGACTATCCAGCTCTTCTGGTATGAAAAATGCCGGGAGATCGCGTGTCTTTGTGTTTTCCATTTGGATCGGTATTGCGCTTATAACTGGTATTGCCTCCCTAGTTGGTTATACCGTTTTTAGCCACCTAAGCCCAGAAGTTATTGCAGTTACCCTAGGGATAGCAGCTGGCGCAATATTAGCTATGCTGGCTGATACCATGATGCCCGAAGCATTTGAAAAAGGCCATAATTTAGCAGGTATCATTACAGTACTTGGTTTTCTTACTTCTTTTCTACTGTCTAAGTTAGGTTAGATCGATACTGGCCTACTGTACAATTTATCAGGTCCAGGTTAATATTTACTGAAAATTCCTTCCCTTATGGAAAACACCACTAGCATGATCTTCACCATCTGTAAGACCTTTTAACAGGTCAGACATGTCAAAACAGCGTTGGGCGATTACATGGATAACCTCACCTTCGATTTGCACTTTACCAGCTACCATGAACAATTTTGACCGAAGGATCTCTTTCCTATATTTTTCAAAAACCTTAGCCCAAATCACTAGATTGGCAAAGCCTGTTTCATCTTCGATGGTGACGAAAAGTATGCCTTTGGCTGTACCGGGACGTTGACGCACCGTAATCAGGCCGCAAACCTTTACGGGCATGTCATTTTTAAGCAAACTTAATTTTGCTGTTGGCACCACATGTAGCAAATCTAGCTTTCCACGCAGGAAGGAAACGGGATGCGCTTTGATAGACAGTGATGTGCTTGCATAATCATGGATAACGTGTTCCCCTGGAAGTATCAATGGCAACTGGATCTGCCCCTCTTTGGTGGTCTCCGAGGGTTGTCCCTCGAATAGGGCAACAGGCCTATCCGCCAAAGCGGATATTTCCCAGAGTGCCTGTCTACGGTCGACGCAAAGCGAACGGAAAGCGTCCGCACCAGCGAGTCGCTCTATTGCTGAAAGTGACACGCCTGCATCGATCAAGGCGGTAATGGACCTATAGCCGTTGCGCCTTCCCGCTGTTAACATTTTGATATCACCTTCATCCAGCCCTTTGATCTGCCGGAAACCGAGCCTGAGTGCATGCGGTTTGTTCATCTCACCCTCCAGCGTGTTGTCCCACTCCGAATGGTTGATGTCTATCGGTAACACTGTCACGCCATGCTTTCGTGCATCAATAATGATTTGTGCAGGTTGATAGAAGCCCATGGGTTGACTATTCAGCAATGCCACAGCAAAAATATCGGGATAAAAGCACTTCAACCAACAGGAGATATAGACGAGGAGAGCGAAGGAGACGGCGTGACTTTCCGGAAAACCGTAACTACCGAAACCTTCCAACTGTTTGAATACACGGTTGGCAAAATCCTCAGAGTAGCCTTTGATTACCATACCATCCACCATTTTCTTCCGGAACGCCGAAACCTGTCCCTTCGCCTTAAATGTGGCCATGCTCCGACGGAGTTCATCGGCTTCCGCAGGTGTGAAACCAGCAGCAACGATGGCGATCTCCATCGCCTGTTCCTGAAACAAAGGTACACCGAGCGTTTTTTCCAGAATACCCTTAATTTCTTCCGAAGGGTACTCTACGGGATCCTCCTTATTACGTCTACGGAGATAAGGGTGCACCATATCCCCTTGTATCGGCCCCGGCCGTACAATAGCCACTTCGATGACAAGATCGTAGAATGTTTGGGGCCGTAAACGTGGTAGCATAGACATCTGCGCGCGGCTTTCGATCTGAAATACACCCAAAGTGTCGGCATGGCTTACCATCTCGTATACCCTCTGGTTATCTTGCGGTACATTCACCAAGGTGAGGTCCCGATCATAGTGCTGCTTGGCCAGGGTAAAGGCTTTACGGATACAAGTCAGCATACCCAACCCCAATACGTCGACTTTTAAAAAACCTAACGCTTCCAAATCATCCTTGTTCCATTCGAGATTTGTGCGGTCTTCCATCCGGGCATTGATGATGGGACAAAGCTCATACAGTTTACCATGTGTGATGACAAAACCGCCTGTGTGCTGCCCTAGCTGACGTGGAAAACCCCTATACTGGAAGGTTAGTTCGAGTACTTTTCTCAAATGCGGGTCCTCAGGATTAAAGCCATGTTCTACCAGCTGTCGATCGTCAAAGGTATCATCCCAGTGGCTACCAATAATACCGGATAGTCGACCCACAGCATCCAACGAAAGTCCCATCGCCTTCGCAACGTCGCGTATAGCTCCTTTTGAGCGTACCTGTGTTACCGTAGCCACAATAGCCGCGCGGTCGCGACCATATTTTTCATAGATGTATTGGATTACTTCCTCTCGTCGCTCATGCTCGAAATCAACATCAATGTCAGGCGGTTCATCGCGCGCATCCGACATGAAGCGAGCGAACAATAATCGGAATTTTGCAGGGTTTACAGCCGTAATGCCAAGGCAATAGCACACGGTGGAATTGGCTGCAGATCCGCGTCCCTGACAAAGGATGCCGCGGTCACGCGCAAACCGCACATAGTCGTGTACGGTCAGAAAATAGGACGCATAATTTTTCTGTTTGATAAAATCCAGTTCCATATTAATGGTGTCATGCACGGCTTGTGAGATATCCTCACCGAACCGCTCTCGTGCACCTTCCCACGTCAACCGCACGAGTTCCTCCTCCGGGCTGCGTCCATCAGTAGTAAGTTCCTCAGGGTATACATATTCCAGTTGATCGAGCGAAAAGCGACAGGCATCAGCAATTTCCTCTGTGCGCAGAATAGCGTTGGGGTATTGACGGAACAATCGCTCCATTTCTTCCATTGGTTTCAAATAGCGCTCCGCATTGGAATGTAGACGGAAACCTGCGGTTTGTATCGTACATTTCTCTCGTATACAGGTGAGGATATCCTGCAATTCCCGCCGTTGGGGTACATGGTAATGCACATCACCCAGCACAACCAGTGGCATATCCAACCGTTCGCATAATTGGTTCAGTCGGAAAAGCATCTTGGCATCATCGCCCCGGTAAAGGCGGGTAGCACCGAGATAGAGTTCCCCACCAAGCATATCGCGGTATTCCCTCATCTGCCGCACATATTCCGCTTCCAGCTCAAAGGAAGCCGTCAGTTTGTCCGGTGGCACAGCAATAAACTTCAAGCCCTCACTATGTTCGTACACATCCGTCTTGTAGAGATGGCATTGTCCTTTTTCGGTACGCTGATTACCCTTGGTAAGCAAGGTCGATAGCCGCCCATAGGCTTCCCGATCTGTTGGATAAGCCAATAAACTTGGGCCGTCCAGCAAATCTAGTCGACATGCAGGAATAAAGCGTAAATTGTGTTTTTTTGCAGCAATATGTGCACGTACGATACCCGCAAAGCTGTTCCTATCGGTAATGGCAAGCGCTTCATAGCCTAAAGCGGCTGCTTGCTCCACAAGCTCCTCTGGGTGTGAGGCTCCACGCAGGAAGCTGAAGTTCGTTGTTACCTGTAATTCTGTATATCCCATAAGCTAAGCAAAAAAACCATGCAAAAACCATTTATGGGCGTGGTCGTCTCCGTAATACCCTGAACGGTACAGCCAGTAGCGACGACCTTTGTCGTCCTCCACATAATAATAATCACGGTGTTCTCCTTCATCCATCCACCACTCGCGTTCGATACGCTCAGGGCCATCGGCCTTTTTGACCGGATGCACTTCGCCTTTATAGCGGAATAACATTGGCGGGTAATCCGGTATTGGTGCGGCCACCGTAATCAGCTCGGGCGTAGCTAGCAAGCGTGTAGGGCGTGGTCTATCTATCTGCCAATCGATAGCAAGCTTCTCGGTTATCGAGGAAGCAACTGCTATCGACCGTTCTGGCCAATAGTGCTGATCAGGCAGGTAGCGGTAAATCTCGCAGGAACTATCTTTGCTTTTCAGCCTGTCTAGCAGTTCGGCCAATTCCATAGCTTCCAGACCTGTTTTGTTGCTCCACATCACTTCCTGTATAGAATCAGCATCTTCTACTTTGGTAGCTTCCAACACAAACAATTCAATGCCCAAAGCGGGCTCAATCTGTGAGATCCTGAGCGCTAACAGTTTGAAGATATGTGGTACGTTAGCCGTTGCCCTGCTAGTACCAATACTGATCTGTTCTGTTTTGCCGTCGATACGATGGCATCTCAGGGTCGCTTCACGCAATCCTTTTCCTTCGTTTGACAGCCTTCTGCACAGGGCTTCCAATAATTTCTGAAGAGCAAATTCAATCCCTTTGTCTGTGCATATTGGCTCCAAACAGGGTAACCTTTCCTCGTATGGCGCTATAGGTTTCAGCGTTGAAATGAATTCTTCCTCATAACCAATAGCCTGTCCCAACCGTAGCAACAGCGTATCGCCAAAGCGCCTCCGAAGTGCTGAACGAGGCATAGTGGCAAAGCTTCCAATGGTTTTCAGTCCAAGTTTGTGCAACCGTTCCACGGAATCCTCGGTAAGCCGTAAGGCAGCAGATGGCAGGGATAGTAATGCATCAAGTTGGCTACCGCTTTCAATAATGGGCGTCACCTTGCTGTAGCGTGCTACTGCCCAGGCCGTACCGATGGTATCGGCGATGGCCATGTGGATATCATACCCTCGCCCTTTCAACCGCTTGACAATATGTTTCAGGTACTCCCTCTCCCCACCCCAAAGGTGGGTGCATCCGCTTATATCCATGATCAGCCCGTCGGGTTCATCCACCGCCACAACCGGAGTAAAACATATGCACCAGAGACCAATCGCTTTAAGTAATTTTTCGGCAAGCCTTTGGCGTTCATCCATCACCTCCAGCGAAGGCAAAAATGCTTTGGCATCAGCCACCACCATGCCACGGGTAACTCCCTGCGCTTCCGCTGAGGGGTTAGCGGCACGAATGACCATTCGCCCATGAATAGGAGCCGCAAATACAAAAGGAATGTTGCGCAATGCTGGCCGCTGAGCAGACATCCAGTCTGTCGTCAAATATGGAAACCATATGGAAGCAAAGCGTCTTTTCATACCTATCCTAGTTTACGCTCCTTCGATTGTCGAGTTTTGGATTGTTTGCGCTGTACCTGTAGCACGAAACCTTCAGCCGACCATTCGATCTGCCATTTGCCGGGGTTACCATTACGTACTTTTAGCAATTCAACTTCCCAACGCGGAAACCCAACACCCGGCACTCCTTCATCCAAGATACTTTCTATCGGCCTTATCCGCCAGCGGGCAACACAAGCTGTTGAATCGAGCGTCCGCGGGTTATGGCGCAGCACAAAGCCCGTTACCCGGCTCTTTTCAACCGCTAGTTGCAAACGACGCGACTGCACAAAGTTCAACCCCTGTAGTTCGGCAATAACCGCCGTGATCCCGCTGCATTTCAGCGCCTCCTCCATCGCCCATAAAACATCTTTCTCTCGGTCCATATGGACAAAAAGAATATGGTCGGGTTGCTTCACACCAAAAGCCTTGATCGACGGTGGAAACAACACCTGTGCTGTGCTGATCCACAGACAGACACCTCCACGCTGCATGAGAGCAGCTAATAAACCCCCAATGAAACCGCTCGATGCGGCGGCATCCTCGCGAGACATACTGACAAATTCATGGATACTGCCCACTGGAAACACACCGTTTGGAAACGCTTTTTCTATGGCTCCAAGACCAACCTTTTCCTGCAGATTTTCCGTCAACCTAAATCCCTGCCAAAGTAGGATATCCTTTTGCAATCTGCTGATTAACTCCTGTTTGCCGTCTATCGCTGCCATACTTTACACATTATGGACAACAAATATATTACTAATAATATTAGTAAACAATACAGATTACTATTTTATTCAGTCATACATATCTCTACTATTTGCCCGCAAACGCTCATTCAACTTGTATGCTGATAAAAGACAACACAATGGAACAATCGAGGTAAAGGCTCAAACAGCCTAACTAAATGAGGAGACTCCCCTATTTTCTTGATGTAATTAAATTTAATGTAACCTCGTAAGGTGTTTTTCTCTCCCACCAGGCCATTATCCATCCAATAAAGCTGAGGTTAAAAATATCATTGTTCTCTTTTACATGTAACATCTTCAAAATAGCGTTTTGGAAGGTTTTTTCGAAGACAATATCAGGTTTAAAGAGGTATTTTTCAATTAAGAGGACAAAGTTAACGACTCGTTCCTCGTTGGTAGTAAGCAAGTACGTCTTATAGCGGCGCTTAAAGCTTTTCAATCGCGATGTAGCCAGCTCGATATTTTCAAATTGTGCATGGATCAAAATCTCCATTAGGTTTTTTCGTATGGTCCACAACATGCCTAGTTTCTTCTCATACCAAGCATCACTATGTGTAAACCTTGCTAACTGTCGGAGACAAGCATTATCATTATGCTGTGCCAGAAACATGGTTAGGCAGATCTGTAAATCATCAACATCCTCTTGTTTTGACTTCTTGCTTACCAATGTCAATGCATGACGTAACAAATCGATGGCCTCTTTAGGTTCACCAAGAAAATGACTGTTCAGCGCCAATAATAATTGGTGACGCAAGTAAAATACATCACTAAATCGTTTGTGTTCTTGCATAAGGTCCATCATTTGTTCGAGGTACCTTTTACTCGCTGAAAAAAATTTGTTCCGAAGGTTGAAATTAGCTAAGTAATAAAGAATATGCAGGTGATAAAAGAGTTGGTAATTGCTTGTTTCCGCTTGATCCTGAATAAACTGATGACTCTTTCTTATATAAGATTCTATAAGACTGTAATTTTGATGAATGGCTGCATATTCATTGGCAATGAAAAGAATCTGATAAAGCGATTTATAGTTCATCAGATCACGTATAGCGATATTATACTTCTTTATGGTTTTGGAAATAAGCTCCGTAAGATTGACCACTTTGCCTTTCAAATGGATATCTTGAAGCTCCTGCCGTAAGAATGCATAAGCGATGTTAAGCTTTGCTTCTCGTTCGATATTTTTTTGATTGGCCAAAAATCTTTCGGTCAGTTCTTCGAGGTTTTCTGATGTATTGAGGTAAGTAAACTGTAGCCTTAAAAGCAAAATTTCATTCAACAAACTAAATTGCTCTAATCCTAGAGCAATCTTTTCTGCCTTGGCCAAACATTTAAAAGCCGTTTTAGCCGAGTTGTTTTCTAATAAAAAACGACTTACCACCAGCAATCTTAAAGCCTCATATGCCTCACTGTTGCTATTTTCAAATGTTTTTTGCGACAAGAACAACAATAGGTTATCGTGTAATCTTTTCCGTAAGGCATGATAGGCATCCTTATTTTTTGCTGAACGATATATTTTTTCAATACGTTTTATATCGTCAGTTTCTAGTAAATTAAATAACCGTATATTTTTAACGTCATTACGTTTATTTTTCTTATGCAGAAAGTTTAAAAATTCTTTCTTTTCAGCTACTCCGAGTTGGCTTATGAGTTCCGAAAGTGTATCCATATTGTAATTCCATATACAGGAACTAAGGTAATTAAATTAATATTATATCGTCAGTTTCTATAAGAATATAGTTTTGTAAAGTAGATTTTCAGAAAGAAATTTGCTTCAGTATTTATCAAAAAATTTAAAAACCGCATATGGGTTCATGAGTACAATGAATCCCTACTAAAAACGAATAAAAATGGAACCGCTAGAAAAAACAAACGAAGAAAACTTGTCGAAAACAAAATACGACGGAAATGGAAGAAGTCCTTTCAAACCAACTGGTGCATTTATCGGTGCCTCATGGACTGCCCTACTAACAGGTATAGTGGGTTATTGTATAGGTTTATGGAACGCCGGCATGGAGCTAAATGAAAAGGGGTATTATTTTACCATACTACTCTTTGGGCTGTTCGCTGTTATCTCTGTACAGAAGAGCGTACGAGATAAAGCTGAAGGCCTGGCTGTAACGGAGATGTATTACGGTTTAAGCTGGTTTGCAACAATAGCTGCTATTGTATTATTGATAGTTGGCCTATGGAACGCTACTCTCACACTGAGTGAAAAAGGATTTTATGGAATGTCCTTTGCTCTTAGCGTATTTTCAGCCATTGCTGTACAAAAGAATACCCGAGATGCTAAAATGTTCGAAGATAAAAACATATAAATAGCGGTTACCTCGCAGTACCTGTCTGGCAGGGCTGCGGGGTTTTAATAGACCAAACGACTGTAAAAATGTTATATTTACATAGATCATATTCTTTTATTACTCGACCAAATTAAATCTAGATGGAAAAGATACAAAGAGAAGATATTCATCTCATAAGTAAACATAGCAATCTCTCTAAAAATGGTATTGCGAATGCGTTACGGGAGAAAATATATCCTGATAATGAATCTTGGCAAAAATTCCTTAGGTTGCTTTTTCTTACATTCGGCATAGGATTTACCGTATCTGGGATTGTTTTCTTTTTTGCCTATAACTGGGCAGACTTGCATAAATTCATCAAACTAGGACTAATAGAGAGCCTGATCATAATAACTACAGTCGTTGTCCTACTCCCTAGCATAACCAATACTACCAGAAGCATTATTTTAACGGGAAGTTCGGTATTAGTGGGCGTTTTATTTGCCGTTTTTGGGCAAATCTATCAGACAGGGGCCAATGCTTACGATTTCTTTTTGGTTTGGACACTGTTTGTTACCCTTTGGGTACTTGTTTCAAACTTCGCACCGCTATGGTTACTTTATCTTCTATTGATCAATACGACATTGATTCTGTACGATCAACAGGTGGCCAGCGACTGGTCTACCGTATTACTGTTCACACTACTCTTTCTGTTGAACAGCGGCATATTGATCATCGCTATGTTAATCTCAAAATATCAGAGCAGTATACGCATTCCAATCTATTTCCTAAATATCATGGCATTAGGGGCTGCAACTTTTGCCACAATCGGAATTATATGCGGCATTTTCAAACCTAGCATGCCCGAATTCCCTGTTTTGGCACTTAGTTGCGGACTAGCATTCATAGGAGGTATTTGGCATGGTATAAAAATCAAAAGTGGATTTTACCTTTCCGTAATTCCTTTTAGCTTAATCATCATCGTATCAGCCTTATTAATTAAAATTTCGGAAGATGAATGGATGTTTTTGCTTATTAGCGTATTCATCATTATCAGCGTGACACTTGTCATCCGAAATCTTATCAACATGCATCAGAAATAATCAACATGAGAAGTAAAGAAAATATTACTGATATATTGGACTATTTACGATCTATTGAGAAAGAGACGGTAAAGTTCGATGAAGAGCATATCATTGCCGCTTATCAGAAACAGGGTAATGATCAAACCTTACCCATAAAAATTGTATCCATTTTTGGTGGAATACTGGCAAGTCTTGCCTTCTCCGGCTTTCTCGTAATCACAGGGATATATCGGTCCACTTATGGCCTATTAGGTTTTGGAACAGCCTGCATGGTTATGGCTATCTGGATCAGCAAAAGGTACGATAAGGTCATACTAGATACAGTAAGTGTCTCTTCATTTATCATTGGCTTAATTTTACTGTGGTTCGGCCTGGATCAGTTGGGTATTCATGAAAATATACGCTACTTAACTTATATAATGCTCTCACTTTGCTCCTTAGCTATCGTTCGGGGCTATATACTAACTTTTGTCGCCATATTCACCCTGAACGGAAGTATATTAGCACTTATCTTATCTTCCCGTTGCTATGATCTGATACATGTCTATGTATCCTTGCTTGCGATGTTGGTCTGCTACTTTTTTCTTCAAGAAGCAAACATCGTTAACATGAGAAAAGCACTTTCAGCATTATATAACCCAATCAGAACTGGACTGGTATTTTCTTTCTTATCCGGATTGGTATGTCTGGGAAAAAAAGGACTGGTTTCAGCGTCACCTGACTATATATGGATTACATCGATTGTTTGCATTGCAGCAGTCTTATTTTTGACGTCTATTCTTCTTCCTGTTTTGAAGATAACGAAATCAATGCATAAGGTTTTCATATATACTTTCACCATCTTGACTTTGCTACCAACCGCCCTCTCTCCTGCCATATCGGGCACAATTCTACTTATGCTACTTAGTTTCTTGGTAAACTATAGAACAGGATTTGTTACTAGTATTATTGCACTTGTTTATTTTATTTCGCAATATTATTACGATCTCAATTTTACGCTTTTGACCAAATCGATATTGTTATTTTCATCCGGAATCTTCTTTATTATGGTTTACTTACTTACCCGCAAAAGCATCAACAAATGAAAAAGTACGCTGTGCCTATTATTATACTAAACCTAATCCTCTTGTTGTGCTACTTTAACTATTCGATAGCGAAGAAAGAGGAGCTATTAAAAGAAGGGCAACTCATTTTGCTGGAACTTGCTCCTGTAGACCCACGTTCGCTAATGCAAGGCGACTATATGGCATTAAGTTATAAGATATCGGGCAATATCCATGCGGATAGCATAGCAAGACGTGGCTATTGCATTATAAAAACTGATTCGGACAATATAGCGGAGCGATTGCGATTTCAAACGGAACTTACACCGTTAAAAACTAATGAATATCCTATCGCCTATACATCGCCCAATAAATGGCGTATCAACATTGGTGCGGAATCATTCTTCTTTCAGGAAGGAGAAGCAAAAAAATATGAGAACGCTAAATATGGAGGTCTAAAAATCGACAAACACGGAAACAGTTTATTGATTGGGCTTTACGACAAAAACTTACGGAAGATAGAGTAAAGCATAGCAGCATCCTAATAGATCGCATTTATACTACCGATTTTGGTTTAGCTATATGGGGTAACAATAAGCCTTGCCCAACGATTGTAAGAAGCACTACTACCGTTGTGATATAGATAATCGCATTTTTCATAGGGAATGCAGTACCGTCATCCAACACATTCGGGAGACCTATGGCTATAGCAAGCGATATGATTCCGCGCATTCCAGACCAGCTGATAATCATGCTTTCCTGAATACTTAACAGAATAGATTCAGGAATGGCTCTTCTCTTCGGTTGTAACTGCTGTTTATTAAAAGCCCTCTTCAATCGCTTTCTGTTCATAAAAACGCTCAGCATTCGTAACAACAATGCAGCAATTGTAAGCATGAACCCATAACCCGCATAGGTCAATAATTCGGGTGTACTGAGCTCCTTTACAACGATGGGAAGTTCCAGTCCGATCAAAATGAATATCAGTCCATTGAGCAAAAAGGTAATCATATCCCATATTGTTTCGGATTGCGTTCTTATTTTTTCCGGAAATTTTATCTTACTCAAACGTGATATACCAAATCCCAACGTAACAACGGCAATCACACCTGAGGTATGGACTGTTTCTGCAATCAGATAGGTTACAAATGGAGCCAAGAGAACAAGACTCAGCACTGCGGTACCATTATTCCGAATGAACTTAAGTATAAAAGCCAATGCTCTAGCGAGCATAATACCTATCAAGAAACCGCCAACCAGCAATACAATAAAGGTTAAAGAGGCATTCCATAAAACGAAAGCTGTTCCGGTTAATGCGGCTAAGGCAAATCTATAAGCAACAAGTGCTGATGCATCATTTAATAAACTTTCTCCCTCCAATACAGTAGAGGTCAATGGCGATAGTTTCATACTTTTGGTGATGCTTAACGCCGCTACTGCATCAGTAGGTGCAAGGATGGCACCAAGAATAAATGAAAGCGGCCATGTCATTCCAGGTATAAGATAATGTGCTATTACCGCTATCCCCGCAGTGGTCATAAAAACTAAACTGAAGGCCAGTGATGAAATGATAAAGAGGTTGGCTTTGAAGTCCTTTTGTGGAATTTTAAAAGATGCCTCATAAAGCAAGGGTGGCAAAAATAGCAGAAATATAATTTCAGAATCTATCTGGATGGTTGGCATAGACGGCAGAAAACCGATAGCTATTCCCGCAATTATGAGCACAATGGGAGCAGATACTTTAATTTTTTCTGCCAATGTGCTCACGATTACCATTACACCAAGCAACACTAAAATGATTGCGTAATTTTCCATATGTCGATTGCTACTATTTTTAACTTACTCATAAGTGCAATTATCATAAACTGCATTTGCAAATATAAAATAATACAAAGCATCGGATAGCAACAGTTGCAAGAGACTTACAGAAGAACAAGAAAATCTATTGCTTTATTAAAGAAAATCACTTTACTAATTTAAATGTCGGTATTCATTTGGTGTCACTCCCGTCTTTTGTTTAAACAGTCGTGTAAAATGCTGTTGGTATTTGAACCCTAAATCATTTGCTATTTCGTTAATTGTTTTTGTATTATCAAAGATCTTTGATTTAGCCTCATCTATCAGTTTACCCTGTATATAATCCAAAGCGGTACTACCCGTTTCCTTCTTAATAAGATCGCCAAAGTAATTAGGTGATAAATATAATTGCTCAGCACAATAGGTCACACTTGGCAGCCCTAAGGTGTGGGCCTTATCGGATTTGAAGTAATCATTAAGCAGGTTTTCAAAACGTACTAAAATATCTTTATTTATATTATTCCTGGTAATGAACTGTCGATCATAATAGCGCATACAATAGTTTAGGAACAATTCAATATTAGAAACAATCAACGTTTTACTGTGCTTATCAATGTTTTGATTTATTTCAATAGCAATTTTCGATAAACAGCCTATAATTGTTTTTCTTTCCTTTGTTGAAAGATGAAGTGCTTCGTTCACCTCATAGGAGAAGAAGGTATAGTCCTTGATATTTTTTCCTAATTGTGTTCCTTTAATCAGATCAGGATGGAAAATCAACGCATAACCAGTCGGTTTTGTTGCAACGCCTCCACTATCTATACCGTAGACTTGTCCGGGAGAAACAAAGACTAAAGTACCATCCTCATAGTCGTAGGGTTGGCAACCATATATCATATTACCACATTTAATATCCTTCAGAAAGACAGCATAAAGGCCTAAATATAACCTCATGTTGATTATAGTAGATATCTCATTAAATTTGACAACACTTACCAGCGGGTGAAGTGTCTCTACACCGATATAGCGATTATATTGTTTAACTGTATCAATTCTTTCCACTTGCTGCATAGCTTAAATCATTAGAGAGCAAATTTAACGAATCCTATTAGGTGTTTTTATCCACCATTGCAAATTCTGTAAAACTGGTAAATAAAACAGTATTCTGTATAAAACACATACAAGCTAAGCTTCCGTAATTTGTATTTGTCCGTTCATACGTAACGGTCTAAACAACTATTTAGCATTTAACTTGTTTAGATTACAATAAAATTTAGAATTTATGGAAGTAACCAATATCAAAGCTTATGGCACAGAAGCTGCTGAAGCACCCTTAAATCAATTAAGCATCAATCGTAGGAAAGCTACACCACATGATGTTGAAATTGATATTTTATATTGCGGTGTTTGTCATTCTGATCTGCATACAGCCCGTAATGAATGGCACGGCACCATTTACCCTTGTGTGCCGGGCCATGAGATTGTCGGCAAGATCAAAAGTGTTGGTCACCACGTCACCAAATTCAAAGTAGGTGATCTGGTAGGCGTAGGCTGCATCGTTGATTCCTGCCGTGAGTGTGATTATTGTAAAGAAGGTTTGGAACAATATTGTGAGCCGGGTATGATCGGCACTTACAATTCGCCAGACAAATATCTCAACACACCAACCTACGGCGGCTATTCAGAAAGTGTTGTGGTAGATGAAAACTATGTATTACGCATCCCCGAAAACCTGGATCTGGCGGCGACGTCACCGCTGTTGTGCGCTGGTATCACCACCTATTCACCACTTCGCCACTGGAATGTAGGTCCTGGCAAAAAAGTAGGTATCGTCGGCATTGGTGGCTTGGGACACATGGGAATCAAGTTAGCGAAAGCGATGGGTGCACATGTCGTCGCTTTCACCACATCCGAATCCAAATTCGAAGAAGCTAAACGCCTGGGTGCAGATGAAGTCGTATTATCTAAAGACGCTGAGCAAATGGCCGCCTACCGAGGCAAACTGCATTTTATTTTAGATGCCGTTTCTGCTGAGCACGATGTTAATGCCTACCTGAACCTACTTCGCGTAGATGGCTCACTGGCACTTGTGGGCGCACCTGAACAACCGCTTCCCATTGCCGCGTTCAGCGTAATTATAGGACGTAAGAGCTTTGCCGGTTCTGCGATCGGCGGAATTGCCGAAACGCAGGAAATGCTGGACTTCTGTGGGAAACATAATATCACTGCCGACATTGAAATGATTAACATAAAGCAAATCAATGAGGCTTATGAACGTTTGTTGAAAGGTGATGTGAAATACCGCTTTGTCATTGATATGGCATCGCTAAAAGGTTAATACCCGCTGTTGGCGTAAGAAGCGAGGCTTGTGGTAAGTCACAAGCCTCAAAACCGTAATAATGAGCATATATGGAAGCAATCTGACTTTTGCTCTGTTAATTGCTTTCGAAGAGCTTTCATTTTGCTGCGATTTATAAATTATGCACCACTAAAACCTAACCAATAAGCCTCCTCCCCAACGATATCTGGAGTCGTAGCCGCCAGAAAGGGATAATTTCTTTGCGAGCATATATTCAAGATCAAGATGATATTCCTTATCAGTATTGATCCGCCAATTGAAGAACATCTTGGGAAGAAGCCATTGTTCTCCTTCCAGTTCAGCCCGTACTCTTCCCTTCATGTTAACGCTCACATCTGCTTCAATAAAGAATGGTAGTGTATACCGAAAACCGAGCACAGGTAATTCATAATCCTGTTCGAAGGTTTGCCTGTTATTGAAAACATTGTAATACTGCTGTTGTAATCCCCTCAAGCCTACATAAGGTCTCAACCAGTCATTTAAATATCGCTCGTAGGAAACTTCTGCCTCATACTGCCCATCGTAGTTGGCATTTGCTTCCAAGCGGAAGGCATTACGTGTATTGAAGTAATTGGCTTGAAGTTCACTCATATGGCTCTTACCGGCAAGACTCCCGTAAAAGAACCATTGCCGGTCCTCATTCAACAGGTGCTTAATAGGAGCATCCACAAGAGCTGTATCACGTTCACTTCCTTCGTAGTGCACAATACGCGACATACCACTCATCATATGGTACAGAATATGGCAATGGAAAAACCAATCTTTCTGTTCGTCTGCAGCGAATTCAATGTTAACAGTAGTCATGGGAGGCACGTCTAAAGTGTGCTTGAAGGGAGAATATTCACCGTTTTCATTGAGCACCCTAAAGAAATGCCCATGAAGATGCATGGGATGGTTCATCATAGTCGTATTCTCTAAGGTGAACTGAACAATATCTCCCTTTTTTATATTGATTACATCTGCTTCGGAAAGTACCTTTTTATTGATAGACCAAACGTACCGGTACATATTACCCGTCAATGTTAGATGATATTTTTTCTTCGGTCGTTGTGGATCGAAGCTTGTTTTTTTAAGCGCGCTTAACATATCATAATTGAACACTACTTCGTCGGTTGAACCTTGCTTCATTTGCTGATTCGGCATTCCACTATGTTTGGAGTCCGCCATCTTGTTTCCGTCAGCCATAACTTGTTGCATGTCCATTTCTTCCATATTCATTTCATGGTTACTATGATCTGGCTTTTTAGATTTTTTATCCTCTTTCATTTTATCATCATTCATCTTCCGGTGACTCATATGATCCTCATCTGATTTATTTGGCTTGTCTTTTGGAACCATTTTAGACATTTTGTTCTTTTCGTCCATCTCGCCCATGTCCATTCCTTCCTTCTCCACGTCCGCTTCCTTCATTGTTCCATGATCCATTCCTTCCATTTTCATTCTACCCGGAAAGTTGACCGTCATATCCATCATCATTTTATCCATGTTCCACACATCCGGTTTCTTGATATCTTTCGCCTTTATCTTTTCACCTGTTCCGATGAAAACGGAAGCGGAGCCAGAAACATCCTGTGACGTTGCACGCAGTTCATGAGCGCCATGATGAGGAACAGTGATCAGAAAATCATAGGTTTCGGCAGTTCCTATCAGTATTTTATTAATAGCTATAGGCGTTACATCCAGTCCATCAGATGCTATCAATTGCATTTTCCCTCCGGCGTAATTCAGGTAAAAATAGGTAGAGGCCGAACCGTTGATCACCCTGACCCTCAACCGTTCGCCGGGTTTATATTGTGATAAATCGAGTAACCGTTTTCCATTGACTAGAAATGCGTCATAAAATACATCCGATAAATCCATTGCTGGCATCCGTTTCCATGCGCTTTTCACCCTTTGGAAGTAAGAACCATGTGCAATTAGTTTATCAAGGCTCTGTGCATACCCTTTTTTTATGGTATACCATTCGCTCGCAGGGTCATTCCGTTTAAGCGTTCTGTGGACTTCAGACGGTTTTTCATTTGTCCAATCTGATAGCAGGAGAACGACTTCGTGATCGACCGAATGCGTTTCTTCCTTCGGATGTATCAAGATCGGCCCATATAGGCCATTTTGCTCCTGCAACATCGTATGTGAGTGATACCAATAGGTACCGCTCTGCCTGAGCGGAAAAACGAACCTTCTTACTCCGCCAGGTTTTATTGGTGGTGTTGTTAGATAAGGAACACCATCTTCTATGTTCGGCAGCAAAAGTCCATGCCAGTGGGTGGATGTTTCATGATGCAACAGATTATGGACATAGATTACCGCTGTATCTCCTTCGGTAAATTCGAGCACAGGTGCTGGAATCTGACCATTGATAGCGATCGCATGGGTCTCTTTATTTTTTGCATAATTTACCACCGTATCTTTTACATAGAGATGGTACTCAACCGTTTTTCCTTTGGCATTCCCTATGGCCATGTCTATGGCGGAAGAGAAACTCTTTTCTTTGGGCTGAGCGCCATGGTGTTCATGTTGTGCCCTGATTGGGTTTACGCTTATTACCTGGAGGACGATAAAAAAAATTATTTGTTGAAAATTAATCCTTTTCATTGACGCGATTTTATTTTTAGTTGCGAACTTTCAGCAGACTGGCATTGATAGCCACGACCACGGTACTTACAGTCATCAGAATGGCTCCAGCAGCAGGGCTTAGCAAAACTCCCTGACTGTATAAAATGCCAGCCGCCAAGGGCAATGCAACGACGTTGTAGCCTGTTGCCCACATCAGATTTTGGATCATTTTGCGATAGGTTGCCTTTCCAAAGAGGATGAGGTTCACTACGTCTTTCGGATTGCTGTTAACCAATACAATACCTGCGGTTTCCGCAGCAATGTCCGATCCTGATCCTACTGCAATTCCTACGTCGGCCTGTGCAAGCGCCGGAGCATCATTAACCCCATCGCCCGTCATGGCAACATATTCACCCTTTGTTTGCAATTCCTTTATTTTTTCTAATTTCTGATGGGGTAAAACTTCTGCAAAGAAACTATCCATGCCCAGCTTTTTTGCAACCGATGCTGCGACCTTTTTATTGTCTCCCGTTAATAGAATGGACTTAATATCATGCTTGTGCAGGGTTTGGATAGCTTCAACTGATTCGGGTCTGAGCGTATCGGCTAATGCAATATAACCTAGCGGCGATCCGTCGACCACTACAAACACCACAGTAGATGCATCGTCTGCCTCCAGTGTATCGGGTAGTGTAAGGTTATTCTCTTTTAAATATCCGGGACTAACTACCTTTACCTGTTTTCCTTCCACATCGGCTTCAATCCCTTTTCCTGTAATAGCATTAAAGTTCCGTGCTTGAGGGATCTTAATTTCAAGTTCTTTTACTTTTTGAATGATTCCCGTTGCGATGGGATGCTCGGAATTCTGCTCTAAAGCAGCTGCCAGCCTTAAAATTTCTTGTTCATCTGTTGCTGTATCATAAGCAACAATTTTTGAAACCTCAAACTTGCCGACCGTTAATGTCCCCGTTTTGTCGAACACCAACGTAGTGATTTTCCGTGCATTTTCAAAGGCTGTTCTATTCTTAATCAGTAAACCATTCTTCGCTGATTGGGCCGTTGATTTGGCAATCACTAACGGAACGGCTAAACCCAGCGCATGGGGACAGCAGATAACAATAACGGTAACCATTCGCTCAATGGAAAATGCCAAATCTCTGTTCCCTGCAAAATACCAGTAAGAAAAAGTTATCACACCGGCTAAGATGGCAATCAGGGTGAGCCACCTTGCAGCAGTATTTGCTAGGAGCTGTGTTTTTGATTTAGAATTTTGGGCATCCTGAACCAGTTTAATTACCTGGGAAAGGTAAGACTCCGCCGACCCATGTGCAACTGTTATTTTGATAGCACCATTTCCATTAATCGCACCCGCAATCACCTCATCTCCTTCCCGCTTTTCAACAGGTTTAGATTCTCCAGTCAGCATGCTTTCATTCAGGTAACTTTCTCCATCTAGTATGATTCCGTCCGCTGCAACCTTTTCTCCCGGTTTTATCAATATGATATCTCCCTTCTTTAAATCGACTGTTTTGACAGCGTCCACCCGATCGCCATTTATTATATGGGCTTCATCGGGCATAAGCTGTACCAATAACTCCAGCTCTTTTGATGCCCCGGCGATCGATTTCATTTCAATCCAGTGTCCTAGCAGCATAATCAGGATCAAGGTGGCCAGTTCCCAAAAGAAGTCCATCCCCTCCAAACCAAATATGGTGGCCACACTGTATCCATATGCTACCGTTATCGCAAAACCAATCAATGTCATCATTCCCGGATCTTTTTGGCGCATTTCTTCAACCCATCCTTTCAGGAATGGCCAACCGCCATAAAAGAAGACAATCGACGAAAGTAGGGCTAAAACATACCTGTCGCCTTCAAATGATATCCTGATTCCGAGCCATTCCTGAATCATGTGTGATAGAAGCAAGATTGGAAAGGTCAACACGAGCACAACATAGAAACGTTTGCGAAAATCCGCGATCATCATGGCATGGTGATCGTGTCCTGCGTGCCCCATTGCGGGTTTATGTCCGTTATGTGATCCACTTTTGTGATTTGCGGTATTCATTTTCTGTTGGTCATCATGATTGTTATGATGTTCATGTGTTTTTCCTTCGTGATGAGCATGTTCCATAATTGAGCGTTTATTGGGTTTATATTCTACAATTTAATATCCATCTTGTTTCTCAGTGCTTTAGACCAGTTGGTTAAAAGACTGATTTCTTCATTACTCAACCTGGCATTGTGGTGAATCAGTGTATATGACCTTAGTGGCATTGCTTCATTCTCCAGTTGATTTTCCAGTGAGCGCAATTTGTTATATTGCTTCTTGATAGCGTAGGAGCCAAATTCATCAAAATTGAGTTCATCCTTCCCCCTTAAGATATGACCTTCCATAAATTTTGCAAAAGGCTGTATATTGCTGTACCATGGATATTCAGTACGATTACTATGGCAATCAAAACAGGCCTTCTGCAATATGGACTGTACCTTTTCAGGCACATCGTATTGCTTAGTTATAGCTTTGGCACCCCTTGCTGAATCATTACGTTCCGCTTTGGGGATAAACTGAACGGCTATTACAAATAATAAGAGAACGATCAATGTGGTAGTCAACGTCTTTTTTTGTTTTGCCATAGCAGATTTTATGTATTTAACTATTTCAGCCGTTGGATAATTTTTCGCTGATCGGCTTGTAAGGTTTATATTAAATTTTATAAGATCGTTCTGCTGAGCCCCAGTTTTAACTAATTAATAATTTCCTTTACTACTCCGCAGGTTAACATTTTGCTTCCGAAGTAAGGGTTCTTTATTTCCCTTGCTTCACTGAGCCACATGGCGCCCTCATTGTTTTTAGCCATTGGACAGTGTGCATTGTATATAGGTCGGCCTGCACCGAAACCCTTTACCAAAGCAGTGACATCTTCACTCATCATTATAAAATGCTCCCGTTGATGGTCTATATTACCCTCATTCTCACCAATATGTTCCGCATGTTCTTTTAAATCTTCTTCATTTTGGTTGTAAAGGGTCGCCTGTTCAGCAGTTAAAGCAGACTTGCCAAATTGGGCTATCACCGCAGCCATTGCTTTACCACCGTTGGCAGCTTCCTTACCATCATCATTTGAAAGTGCTGTTTTAATGTGTATATAGTGATTTACGATCTGCTTTATGGATGAAGCCACTTTTGGATCTACATGGATAAAACTGGCCTTAATTTCTGTTAAACTGGAATCGTCACCGATCGCATGAGGAATAGAACTTTCCATATTTTCCATGTTGTGATCTTGTTTGGCGGTTCTATCCGATTTCGAATTGCATGCTGCAAAGGCAAACGCTACTACAACCATGGCCCCGAAAATTATTTTTTTCATTTTCTTCCGTTTTTAATGTTTGTGTTGATGAGAATCTTGTTCCTGGTGTTCCTCGTTTTCAGTATTTGCAGCTATTTTTCGGTCATACTGACAACATTCGGGCAATTTATTATAGGTAACATCTTTTGCAGAAAAGTTCTGCGTGTCATGTCCAATCTGAGCAATCCTTTTTTGAATATCCTTATCGTTAACTTTCCCCGAATCGAAGGCGACGGTCATCATCTTTGAGTCCACATCCCAGGTCGCTTTACTTACACCTTCAATGTTTGCTGCTTTTTCGATACGCTTTTTACACATTTCGCAGTTTCCATAAACTTTAAATGAAGTTGTTTTTTCCTGACCGTACACAGCGGTACCAATGATAGCCATTATAGCTACTAACATAAATCTGATAGATTTCATGATAAAATAAATTAAATGTTAAAGTGAATATGATGATTGTGGCATTGGAAATGCCTTATTGTCCGAACCTGATCAGGTCGGAGTATAGACAAGAAGGTATTAAATGCGGAAAACGCGGTTTTTTAGATACAGTGGATTTGAATCCCCATGTGGAGGAGAATTATTTAAAGGGCTCTCATCTGTTATTGTTGAGAGAACCTGATAATCCAATACAGGATATAAAATTGTTGGCAGGATTATACTTATCTTCTGGAATTCGAGAAAGGCGATTTCGGAGCCCTTATGTAGTTTATCCAATTTAACCTGCTTATGCTCGTCTTTGCAACAATCTTTTTTCTTCCCGGCTTCTTTCTTCATGCCGCACTTACCACATACTTCTTCTTTTCCATGCCAGAGGTTAGTTTCTACAAACCGTTCCATACAATAGTGCAAATGCATGGTAAATCCGGTAGAAACACCGAGATAAAAGAAGGTCAATATGATAAGTAATAACTTCTTCACTGCTATGCAAAAGAAATAAAGATTCACTATAAAAAATTATACAATTCCGTTTTTGTTTTATATAATTTTATTCCAGTAAACCTTACCAGTGTTTTGTCATAATAAAAAAGCTTTGCCATTTCCCTTCTCTAAATAAGTCCTAGTACAGAAGTTTCTAAGAATTCAGAAGCTACCTTAAGTTCAAAGGGTCAATCTATTTCATTACGCATTGGTATAGATAAGGAACTTATAATGGCATAGACCCACAAATACAAGGCATTAGTAAAACATTTCATAACATTTATTTATCAATTAAATAATATTTAATTTTATTAAAAAAATGATATTATTGCTTTAAAATAATTTATTTATATTTTTTTATTGATAGGGTTGATGTAAGCATTTCAGGTTAAGACAAGGGTAACAGCAATACATCATAACACAAACCAGGTTTCCAACAATAAATATTACCTAAATAACAACAAAATGAAAAAACCAATTTTTAGTCGGAATGGCCTGAAAAGAACAGCTTTGGTCTTTGCTGTAGCATTATGCTTCACCGCCTGTAAACAGGCAGAAATGAACCCTCCTAATGATTCAGCTAAAGCTTCCGCCCTGCAAGCGTCTAACGTAGCATTACTGGCCAGTGGAAATCCTTTTAAAGTTTTGTCTTTTAATGTCAGGCATCATAATGATGCCGACCCACAAAGCCTCGAGCAACGCAAAGGCAGTATTCGCCAGATCATTGTAGACAATGACCCAGATGTATTTGGGTTACAAGAATTTTCTGACAATTTCTTTGAAACTTGGTTTAGGGAACAGATGTCCGCGCTGGGCTACGGCGAATATTACGACATAGGCATTACGGGCTCACCTAAGACGATTTTCTATAAAAACACCCGTTTTACGCTTCAAAGAAGTGGTACGGTAAGATTGGGAGCTGCGGGCACAACCAACACAGCCACTTGGGTGGTGCTACAAGATAAAATCACCTCCAATAGATACTTTATCAGCAATAGTCACTGGCAGTTTGATTCGCAACCAAAAAGAATCGAAAATTCAAATGCGCTGGTAGAAATGGTAAAACAGCAGAATACCGACAAGTTACCAGTGATTGTATTTGGCGACTTTAATGCAAAACCAGGAACAACCGAGATGTCAAGTCTCAAAAACGAACTGGATGTGGTAGATGCCCTGGGAGATAACACAGGCGATTATACTTTTCACGGTTGGGATGCTACCGGGAATTCAAAAATAGATTGGATTATGAGCGACAGAAGCATGGCCTTTACGTCTTCCAGCGTCATCACCACGAGCTATAACGGTTACTGGCCTTCGGACCATTGGCCAATCATGGCAACTTACGTCCCCAGTATATTTAGCGGTCCGCATAATGATGGCAATGGTAAAAGTGGTAGCGCCGGTACAAGCTTTTATTTCGCCGATATAAATGGAGACGGGAAAAAAGATAAAATATACTGGAACCCCACTTATGACAGTGGTAGGCCACAGGTATTCCTGTCTAATGGGGATGGCACCTTTGCCTCTTCTGCTATCGTGCATGCTGCAGGAGCGTCTACGCTAACCACCACCCGTTATCATTTTGCGGACGTGAACGGCGATGGTAAAGCCGATGAGATTTTATGGAACCCAACATTAAACGCCGGTCATACCCGTGTCTACCTGGCTACAACGGGTGGCAATTTCAGTTCGACGGTAGTGGATAATCCTGAAGGAACCAGTGCAGGGACAACTACCGTATACCATTTTGCCGATGTGAACGGCGACGGCAAGGCTGATAAAATTTATTGGAACTCAACCTTTGATGCTGGAAAGACAAGAGTATATCTAGCAACTTCAGGCGGTAACTTCAGTGGCACCGTGGTTAACGGTGCGGAGGGAGCTAGTACCACCCCCGGCACCACCTTCTATTATGCTGATGTGAACGGTGACGGTAAGGTGGATAAAATATTGTGGCATCCAACGTTAAACACCGGAAAAACAATGGTCTACCTCTCCGATGGTGACGGCACCTTTACCGCATCAACCGCATTCAGCAATTCGGGGGCAACCAGTGTCTCGGCATCGACCACCTTTTATTTTGCCGATATCAATGGCGACGGCAGGGCCGATAAAATCTATTGGCGGCCAGATCTTTACCTAGGCAAAATCAAGGCCTATTATTCAACCACAAGCAATACCTTTGATGGTCCAATATATTCGCTAAGAGGTACATCGCAAAGCGCCAACACTAATTTTTATTATGCAGACATCACAGGAGATGGAAAAGCAGACCAGGTCCGCTGGAATTACGCCGAAAACAATGGCGAACTGAGGAATTACTTTGCCAATTAATAAGGTTGTCTCCTTCTGAATCTAATTTTAAAAAGCCTGTATACAATCTACGGGCTTTTTACTTACTCGATAATTCTTCTATTTATAAGCTTCTACGCTACAAACAAATATAGGTACTGATAACACAAATAGCGATCTATTTTAGCGTACAAACGGATACACCGTTCTTCCCTTTGTAGTCTATCCAGCAAATGATCTTCGAATTACCTTTACACAAACTTTTCTAGTCTATTTTTCGGTATTTTTAATCAAAATAGGCCACCCTACCTTGAGCCTGCCTAAGCACTACCTTAGCCCTTCTTTAGTACTAGGAAAAAAATGCGTACTTATTGGTCTATTTTTCGGTTTTTCAATAAGTTTTCAACTGATCTTTTTTCAGCAAACCTATCCCATTTTACAGACAAAGTATAACGGCTAACGATAATAACGCCATTGAAGAAAGCCACCGTTTGCATACAAAGTAAGCAAATAACACGGGATATCCAGCATGGTAAACATGAAAGAACATCAAATTGTTTAAACGTAAAGATTACATTAAAGTCCACTTTTTTATTGCATAAATGAGATTGTCATCTTAATTTTGTCGCGTGAAAAGGCTTTTTCTCTATATAATGCTCATACTGTTGGTCAGTGAAACTACTTCGCTCTACCAATTGATAAAGATTCCCAAGCTTTATGGGCATTTTATGGAACATAAAGCCCTTAACCCCGAAGTTGGGTTTGTTGATTACCTTTCAATGCATTATTGGGGAGAAGATCTGAATGACGATGATGATGAAAAGGACATGCAGCTGCCATTCAAAAAATATGATATCCATACCCCCAGCTTTCTTTTTGTTCCTGCAAATAAAATATTTGCATCCAAAAATCATTCTTGGCCCATAAGATCCAATTTCGGTCCCGATAAAGCGCAAGTTTATTTCAATCCCGCCCTGGGATCACTTTTTCGTCCTCCAAGAGCTTAAATACTTTTTTTTGATTTGGGGTCTTCATGATCCTAATTAGCTAGGTGCCATGTCAGCACTGGTAGCTTCAATTTTTATGTATTTATTTCTTAGATTATTATGCTTAATAAGATCATTCAGTTTTCCGTTAGGAACAAACTGGCGATCGGGATATTCATGCTGCTATGGGTTGTCTATGGCACCTATGAAGTGACCCAATTGCCGATAGATGCCGTCCCCGATATCACCAATAACCAGGTGCAAGTTATAACAACCGCTCCTTCGCTTGGAGCAGAAGATGTAGAACGTTTAATAACATTCCCCATAGAGCAGGCCATCAGCAATGTTCCGGGAATTCAGGAAAGCAGGAGCATGTCGCGTTTTGGTCTGTCACTAATAACCATTGTCTTTGAAGATGGCACCGATGTATACTGGGCCCGGCAACAGGTTACTGAAAGGCTTTCGCAGGTGGAAATTAACGAAAATGCTAATACACCTACACTCGCACCTGTCACTACCGGCCTGGGAGAGATCTATCAATATGTATTAAAACCGAAGAAAGGATTCGAAGACAAATACTCGCTTGCAGATCTTCGTACTACGCAAGATTGGATGGTACGCAGGCAGCTCCTGGGAACACCCGGTGTGGCCGACGTCGCTACATTCGGTGGCGAACTAAAGCAGTATGAAGTCGCCGTAAATCCCTCCCGCTTGAAAGCGTTGAACTTGACGATCAGTGATATTTTCACTGCGCTCAGCAGAAACAACCAGAATACCGGAGGCGCCTATATCGAAAAAGGACCTTCTGTACTGTATATCAGAAGTGTTGGCCTTGCCGGTTCCATTCCCGACATTAATCAGATTGTGATAAAAAATAACCTTGACGGTTCTCCTGTGCTGATCAGCCATGTGGCCGAAGTACGTTTAGGTGCTGCCATACGCTACGGTGCACTCACTATGGCCGGAAAAGGTGAACTTGCAGGTGGTATCGTGATGATGCTAAAAGGGGGCAATTCCTCAGATGTAATAAAGAACGTAAAACAACGCATCAATGAAATCCAGAAAACCTTGCCTGAAGGATTGGAAATCGAACCGTTCTTGGACCGTACGAAAATGGTGAACAATGCCATCGGCACCGTAGAGCATAACCTGCTTGAAGGGGCTCTGATCGTTGTGTTGGTACTGGTACTATTTCTGGGTAATTTCAGAGCAGGCTTGATTGTAGCCTCGGTTATTCCACTGTCCATGCTCTTTGCTATTACCATGATGAACACCTTTGGTGTTAGCGGTAACTTAATGAGTTTGGGTGCGCTCGACTTCGGGCTTATTGTGGACGGGGCAGTGATTATCGTGGAAGCGATTCTGCATCATATGCATTTTTCAAAAAAATATGTTACTGTTGATCGTATTTCCCAAAAAGAAATGGACATGGAAGTGGCCGGTTCTGCTTCGCGGATGATGAACGCTGCCGTATTCGGACAAATCATTATCCTCATCGTTTACCTGCCAATACTCTCGCTAACGGGTATTGAGGGCAAGATGTTTAAACCAATGGCTCAGACAGTGGCATTCGCCATACTTGGTGCTTTTATTCTTTCTCTGACCTATGTGCCGATGATCAGTGCTATGTTTATCAATAAAAAAATCTCACATAAGCCTAATATTTCTGATCGTATTATGACCAGGATTGAAAATGCTTATCATAAAGCCCTAGAAAAGGCACTGCGTATCCGAAAATCTTTAGTACTGATCGCTTTTCTATTGTTCGGGGTAGCTATTTTTATGTTTACGCGCATGGGAGGTGAATTTATCCCTCAATTGGAAGAAGGCGACTTTGCTGTCGAAACCCGTTTACTGGTGGGTACCAACTTAACCACTACTATAAATGCTATAGACCGTATTTCCGGAACGCTGCAATCCAATTATCCTGAAGTGGAAAAGATCGTTTCCCGGATAGGAAGTGCGGAAATACCTACAGACCCCATGCCGATAGAAGGTGGCGATATGATTATTGTTCTCAAAGATAAATCGGAATGGACCAGCGCAAAAACATTTCCGGAACTTGCGGGCAAGATGGCGACAACTGCCCAGGAGGTTATGCCAGGGGTAACAACCGGATTTCAGTATCCCGTCCAGATGCGCTTCAACGAACTGATGACAGGGGCAAAACAGGATGTTGTTTGTAAGATTTTCGGAGAGGATCTAGATAAATTAGCAGCTTATGCCGAGCAACTGGGGGACATTGCTAAAACTGTTGAGGGTACTGCTGATTGGTATGTCGAAAAGGTAACAGGGATGCCGCAAATTGTGATTGATTTCAACCGGAGTGAAATTGCCAAATACGGCCTGAACATCGATGATGTGAACCGTACCATCAACGCTGCCTTTGCAGGAGCTGCAGCCGGCAAGATTTATGAAGGAGAGAAAAGTTTTGACCTAGTAGTAAGAGTGGGCAATGAGGGTAGAAAAAACATAAATGATGTCCAGAATCTTCCTATATCCACTCCCGGTGGTGTTCAGATTCCTTTGTATCAAGTAGCTGATATTCGGGAAATAGAAGGTCCCAACCAAATACAGCGAGAAAACACCCGTCGGAGGATCATTGTGGGATTTAATGTTAGAGGAAGGGATGTGCAATCTATTGTCGAAGAACTGCAGCAAAAAGTAAATGCAAAAATAAAGTTTGAGCCGGGTTATACGATTACCTATGGCGGTACCTTTGAAAACCTGCAGCAGGCAAAAGGACGGTTGAGTATTGCTGTTCCGGTAGCCCTACTGCTTATTTTTGTAATGCTGTATTTTGCTTTTTCATCGGTCCGCGAAGGAGCGCTGATCTATACGGCCATCCCGCTTTCGGCCATAGGTGGTGTGTTCGCACTAGCCTTAAGAGGTATGCCCTTCAGCATCTCTGCGGGGGTGGGCTTCATTGCCCTCTTCGGTGTTGCTGTACTGAACGGCATCGTACTTATTTCAGAATTCAACCGGATCAAAAAGGAAGGGTTAATAAATGATCCCTTGCAATTGGTGATGACGGGTACTAGGAACCGCCTCCGCCCCGTACTTATGACAGCCGCAGTGGCCTCCCTGGGTTTCTTACCAATGGCACTCAGTAACGGTGCTGGAGCAGAAGTGCAACGACCACTGGCCACGGTGGTAATTGGGGGCTTAATAACGGCTACCCTGCTTACCTTGTTTGTATTACCCGCACTTTACCTTTTATTTGATGGCAAAAAGAAAATAAAAATCAATAAAAATACAGCCATAACAGTGCTTATGTTGTTTACTGCTACTGTAGGTTTTGCGCAAACACCTGAAAAGCCCATTAACCTGAACAGCGCAATCACGATCGCTTTAAAGAACAATCAACAGGTACAGGGTACCCGGCTGAATGAACAGGCCAATGAACAGTTGCAGCATAGCGGCTTTGACCTAGCGAAGACACAGTTCAGCGCAGACTATGGAAAGGTAAACAGTGCAAGCAACGATACCCGATTCGGCGTAAGCCAGACCTTCAGCTTTCCTACCGTCTATACCAACCAGAGCAAAGCGTTGAAAGCAAACTTCCTGGCTTCACAGGCGCAGACGCGGCTGACCGAACAGGACCTTCGATTCGGTGTACGCCAAATGTTCTATGAATATGTGTCGCTAACCGAACGGAAAAAATTATTACTGTATGCCGATAGTATTTACAGACTGTTTGAAAGTAAATCCAACAAGCGATTTGAAACTGGGGCGGCCAACATTCTGGAAAAAACGGCAGCGGAATCGCATCGGCAGCAGATCACCAATCAGCTTAACCTGCTTAATAAGGATATGGATATCGCACTAAAACAGTTTAACGTCCTGCTGCAAGATACCTTCCAGTATATACCACAAACAACAGCGCCAAAAATCGCAGGGCCTGCATCCTTTGTGGATACAGCAAACTCGCGAGGAACACTACCAGCAATTGAGCTTGCCCACCAGCAGCAAGAAGCTGCCCATTACCAATGGAGAACGGAAAAGTCCAAGATGTTACCAGAATTTATGATCGGATATAACAATCAAAGTTTGATCGGCTCGCAGCAGGTAAACGGCCGGGAGGTGTATTATGAAGGTAAAAATCGGTTCAGCTATCTAAGTGCTGGGATCAGCGTGCCACTGTTCTTCCGCGCCCAATCTTCGCGGGCCGCGGCAGCCAAGTTGGAGTGGCAGAGCCGTTCGAAGCAGGCTGATTACCTACAGACGCAGATCCAAACCGAACGCATGAACGCCGTTAGTCAGGTGTCAAAATTTGGGGAAAGTCTCGCATATTACGAATCTCAGGGACTCAAAAATGCGGAAGTGATCATCCGTACCGCAGACCAACAATTCCAAGAAGGAGAAATCGATTACCTGCAATGGGTTATTCTGGTAGATCAGGCGATAACGATAAGGAATGAGCATATCAATGTAATGAGCAGTTACAATCAGGCGGTCATCCAATTACAAAAATTAAACAATCAATAAAATACTTAAATGAAACTATTCATATTCAGCTGCATCGGGTTTGTATTCCTAGCATCATGCGGCGGCAAAGAAACGGCAAAAACAACTGATACTGAAAAAACTGATCCTGTACAGACACCGCAGATGGTGTCGTTCAGTCCTCAGCAGCTAAAAAACGTCGGTATAGAAACCGGCAGCGCACAACTTGAATCCATAAGCGGCACATTGACCCTTCAGGGGAGCATCGATGTACCGCCCCAAAATACGGTAAGCTTAAGTTTCCCTTTAGGAGGCTACCTTAAATCGACGGACATGTTGCCCGGCATGAGGGTAAAAAAAGGACAAGTATTAGCGGTATTGGAAGACATGCAGTTCGTACAGCTGCAGCAAGATTATTTAACTGCAAAAGCAAAATTTACATTAGCCCAAACAGAGTTTGATCGCCAGCGCGAACTGAATGCAAGCAAGGCCAGCAGCGATAAGGTATTTCAGCAGGCAAAGGCAGAAATGGAGACCCAACAAATACTGATGAATGCACTGGCCCAAAAGTTGCAGCTAATTGGTATAAATCCGGCACATCTTGATGCTGCAAACATATCGAAGGCGGTGCGTGTTGTTTCCCCTATTAATGGGTTTATATCAAAGGTAAACGTAAATGTGGGAAAATATACCGCTCCAACAGATATGTTATTTGAATTAGTTGATCCAACAGACATCCATCTAGCACTTAATGTATTCGAAAAGGATCTTGGTAAGATTTCTATTGGGCAAAAGGTTATAGCTTATAGCAATAATGAACCTGATAAACGGTTTGAAGGGGAAATCATTTTAATCAATAGAACAATCGATCAGGATCGGATGGCTCAGATCCATTGTCACTTTAAAAAATATGACGCTTCCCTGGTTCCCGGTATGTTTATGAACGGTGAGATATCCGTGAATAATGTGCAGGCATTGACTGTACCGGAAGATGCGGTTGTACGCTGGGAGAACAAGTATTATGTTTTTTCGGATAACGGAAACGGAAAGTTTGAAATGACAGAAGTAAAGCCTGGTGTACTCAGCCATGGAAAGCAGCAGATTGAAGGAAAAGGGATCGATACGGCAACAAAACTAGTTATCAAAAATGCCTATACCTTACTGATGAAGATAAAAAATACCGAGGAAGAGGGATAGAACACCTAATCCAATTAGAAGTTAGACCGCTATTAGCCGGTATAACGGTAGCTGTTTAAATAGTAGAATTAATTAAGCCTAAAATTAAGCAAAGTCAAAATGCTTAATTTTAGGCGGATTTTTGGCAAACACCTTTTTTGCAATGTCAAGATCATAGGATGATTGCTGACGAATCCAAAACTTGGCTGACCCAAATTTCTATTAATCTATAATACACCGTTCATTTCAGCTTGCCATAAAATAAGTTTTTATTTCTTAAAGGTTGATAGCAATTGGTCCAATTGCTGAAAATCTATGGTCATCCCTTCTTTAAAGCCCATCTCAATCTCCTTTTCGAGGTCGGCAAACGTATCGTAGGTCAGTAACATATCCACTAGGACTTTATCACCTTCCGGTATAAAGTTGTTCTCCCACAAATTTTGGGGAAGCGCAGGATTTATCGTGCCGTTTTTATCACTGAATCCACCTTTTGAGGCAAATGATTTTTCTTTTACAATAGAAATGAAATTGGTTCTGCTATAGTGCTTTTCGCCTTCAGGGCTTACCATTGCGTAGAGCCAAAAGCCACCTTCCCGAAAATCCATTGTCTTGGTTTCGGCTCTCCAGGGTTGCGGTCCCCACCATTGGTCAAGTAATTCGGGGGTTGTCCACGCTTGCCAAACCAATTCAAGACTGGTATCAAATTCACGCTTTATGTTAATGGTTTTGTTTTCCTTGTTGACAGTGAAGTCAAATAATAAATTGCTATTCATTTTAGTTGTTTTTTAGGGTTAGTAATAATTCGTCCAAGTTATTAAGATATGAGGAGAAGCCAGCCAAACCAATTCAAGGCTGGCATCAAATTCACGCTTTATGTGAATGGTCTTGTTTTCCTTGTTTACGGAAAAATCAAATAAAAGAGTACTGTTCATGACTTCCATTCTTTAATTGTTCAAGTTTTTTTCGTTTTGAAAGTTTATCATCCAATTAATTCCGTATTTGTCTGAAAATTCTCCGAAGTAAGCACCGAAAAACATATCTGCCATTGGCATTGTGACATTGCCTCCGGCCGAAAGTTCAGTAAACAATCTGTCGGCTTCTTCTCTTGTTTCGGGTTCTATGCAGATGTGCATATTGTTCCCTCTCGCAAGCGTAAAGCCCATTTCTTTGGGTGCGTCTGTTCCCATTAAAATGTAATTCCCGGTTATCGGCAACTCAACGTGCAATACCATTTTCTTTATTTCATCTGCAACAGGCGGGTGACCTGCTTCAGCTGGAATGTCGCCAAAACGTTCAATGCCCTTTCCTACAAATTCTGTTGCGAAAACTGATTTGTAAAACAAAAAGGCTTCCTCTGTTTTTCCGTCAAAATTCAAGTAGGTGCAAACTCTCGCTTTATTGCTTGTCTTGTTTTGTTTACGTAGTTTGAATTTTGCTTCAATGTATTGGTCAAGATTTTGCATAGCCATTGTAAAGCCTTCTTTGAAGCCAACTTCAATTACTTTTTCAAGTGCTTCCAAACTTTCGTATTGAATAGTAATGTTTACACTTGTTATTTCTGCGTTCTCGCTAAATACATTTGTCCAAAATGAATTAGGAAATTTTTCGCTTACGTTTCCGTGTTCATCACAAAAATTATCGGTATATGAATAGCTTTTTTGATGTTCTATTTTTTTATAGTCGGCCTTACACCAATGTATTTCGTCTTTCGGACTAACCATACAATACAACCACGTTCCTCCCTCCCGAAAATCCATAGACTTTGTTTTGGTTTTATATGGCTTCGGTGCCCACCATTGGTCAAGAATTTCGGGGTTTATCCACGCTTCCCAGACCAACTCAAGGGCTGCGGCAAATTCACGCTTTATGTTTACAGTGTTATTTTCTTTGTTTACCGTAAAATCAAATTTTAAGTTGCTATTCATTTTTTCTTGTTTTTAATTGTTGCCAATAGCTTATCAAGGTTATCAAAGCGGTCCTCCCAGATTTTTCTAAACTGTTCCAGCCATTTGTCTATTTCTTTCATTTTATCAATCTCAAGCTGGTAATAGATTTCCCTGCCTCTTTGTTCCTGTTTTATGAGTTCGCATTCAGTCAGGATGCGCAGATGTTTGGAAACCGACTGTCGAGTTGTGTCGAAATGCTCAGCAATGGCATTGGGTGTCATGGCCTGTATTGCAATTAACGTAATGATTGCCCTTCTTGTCGGGTCGGCTATGGCCTGGAAAATATCCCTTCTCATTCTTTTGTTCTTTAATTTATGAAACCGATCGGTTGCAAATATATGTGCAACTTTTCGGTTTCGCAAATTTTATTTGACTTTTTTAGTTTGTATAATGTTCAGATGCAGTGCGGTGACGCGTCTAATCGCCTCTACTGGTACTATGGTTCAATGGCCTCAAAATGCCGGAAGCATCGTATTGATTCTTCCTACACAAGAAAGAGTCGTCATAGCTGTGATGGCCAATAGTAAATACTTAAGCTTATATTTTAGCTTTTGTATTACCTTTATTAGTGCTAAACGTTGGAAGAAAAACAGATCTGACATATAAAATCTATTTTTATGATTGATAGCACAGGCATCTTACCACAAAAGACAGACACCATCATTTCAATGATGATTTTTCAAGAATAGCAAAAGAAATGCTAAACTTAATCAAGAATAAATAAGTCTCTTTGGGAAAAGCCTATAATGAAAAGATAATTCAAAAACTCTTCAAAATTGATTCTTTATCATTTGTATAATGAATTGTCAATAAAAAGGAAAATTCTGATAATTATTTCACTATTGCCTCATCTTTCCAGCTTTGAACAAGTCGTATGCTCCCTGATAATAGGTAATGGCAGCCTCCTCTCCTTTTTTATCAACTGGAATTGCTTGCTGCACCCCGTTGTCTTTTAGAAGTCTATAAGAACGGATATTCCGGATCGGACTCAAGCTCGTCAATGTATCGCCTTCTAAGAAACCCAAAATCTGGTAAGTACTGATAAAGCTTCTGGGTTTATAGTTGGTATCGAATACATTTTTACCAAAAAATTTACTCCGATAATTCCAGTGCAATAACCCAAACAGCGTTGGATAAAGGTCTATCTGTGAGCAAAGAGCTGAAACCGGCTGTGGGACAGTACCTGGCAGATTATAAATTAAAGCAGGGATGTGATATTTATTTACAGTTATTTCTTCCTTACCTGCACTGCTTGCACAATGATCTGCAATAAATATAAAAATAGTATTCCTAAACCACGCTTTCTGACGTGCCTTGGCCATAAACTGGCCAATGGCATAGTCGGTATATTTGACAGCCCCTTCTCTTCCCGAACCCGATGGTATATCAATTTTATTTTCCGGATAGGTATAGGGCCTATGGTTAGAGGTGCTCATGATAAAATGGTAAAAATGTCGCCCCCATTTATACTCCTGATCTGCCTGTCTAATGACTGCATCGAAAAGATCTTCGTCACATATACCCCAAGCGTTCTGAAAATGCACGTTATTTTCTGGAATAATGGTCCGTTCGGTAACGACTTCACCATCGGGAATAATACTCCTTCCATGGTCTACTATATCAAAACCGTTGTGGCTGAAATAGCTATTCATGTTATCGAAATAGCCATCCCCGCCATAAAAGAAAGTACAATAATACCCCTTTCGCCTAAATACGGTCCCAACATTGAACAGTCCTTCATTATCTTTTCTCCTCACGATACTATTACCTGGTGTGGGTGGAACTGATAACGTCAATGCTTCCATTCCACGTACTGTCCTAGTACCAGTTGCGTACATATCTGTGAACAGCATGCTGCTGTCGGCCAGACGGTCCATCATCGGTGTCAGGTTCTTCTTACTACCGAAATGCTCCATGAATGCTGCGCTCATACTTTCGATGGTCACCATAATTACATTCGGTTTGTACGCAGTTTCCTCGTTCAAAATCTGCCTCTCAATACCGGAGTCATTATCAATAAAAATGCTGTTTGATTCTTTAATATCTGTTCTCAGTGTAGCGAGCACTTCACGAGAATCATGACAGCTATAAAAGTCCACATATGAAAGCTCATTATTTCTGAAAGCATCCACAAAGGAATAAATTCCGGCTTTCGATAATTCCTGCTGATAGCGGTTCGTTCCTTTTTCCGCCCAGCGATTCGAAATAAAAAAGATATATACTGCAGTGACAAGTAGAAGACACAAGCTATGGAACAAACGTACTATGAAAGGAGTATCAGCCCGGAAGCTAATCGCAAAAATTGCAAGCCTAGAGAAGAGAAAAACCAAGAGAACGGTAATAGCTAGCACCCCCCCTATCAGCCAAGGTAACGAATAGGATTCATTGATATTATGCAAAACCTCATAGGTGTAGATAAGATAGTCCACCGCAATGAAGTTAAACCGACTTTCGAATTCGTTCCAAAAGGTAAATTCAGCAAAAAAAGAAAAGATACTGATACATACACAGCATGCAAAAACACTAATGGTAATGATTCTATTGGCGAAGCTGCTGTTCCATGTCTTTGAAATTGACAGTAAGTAGATAGTATAAGGCAGAACAAAAAATAAAGCTACCCCGAGATCGAAGACTATACCTTTGCCATAAATAGCAAATATATCGGCAAAAGATAGATCTGCTTCCGGAAATGACTGTATCAATAAAGCAGTCCTTACCAGAAAAGAAAGAAAAAGGAAAAGGATAATGAAACCGTACAGTATACTGTACCTACTACAGAAATGTTTCATAAATAATAAATCAATTGTAATCAGCCGAGTGAGATGACCTTTTCTTTCCCCATTTAAAGCGGTGGGTCCAATAGGCAACTTTCATGGTCAAAATTCCAATCCCCGCTCCAAACAGCACATCACTTATATAATGTCTATTATTGGCCATACGCATGCCACCTACGCAGGTGGCGGCACTGTATGCTACATAAGGCATCCATTTATAAGTAGATCCGTACTCTTCGGCTAAAAAAGTGGCAGCAGCAAAGGCCTGTGCAGTATGCCCTGAAGGAAATGAGTTATAGGTACTCCCATCAGGTCGTAAATTATGGAATGATGATTTGGCCGTAAAGACAATAGCAGACATCATCAGCTCACCTTTGAAAAGTATGGCTGAGCGATTGACAAAATCATGTTTTGCCTTATAACCATAGGCATCCATGGTGTACACAGCAGCTATTGGTGCATATTGCAGGTAATTGTCAATGCCCGTATGGAAGTTGGCAAAATGTTCATTGCGTTCTTCCACGATTTCCATTTTCAATGATTCAGGTCCGTTCGAATTGGCCAAAAAACCGCTCAGCATAAGACTTATGGGTGCATATAGCTGCCCACCACGAAAGTTTAAAGGCTGTTGTTCGTAAAAGGATTTCCCTACCGGAAGCATTTCTATGCGATGTTCCTCCACCGCGTATTGTCTCCATTGTGCCGACGTTTCAGATACACCAAATACCGACACACATAATATCAATTTTATAAGATTCCACTGTTTCAGAAACATGGCCGCTCCGCTGTTTGTGTCTGCAAAGCTCCATACCAATTCTGTAGAAATTCTGGTTTAGGTGAAGTGCACGTAAAAATAATGCTTTCTGTTTTCAAAAGCATAACGTACCGACCAGCCCAAGCTGGTGCAGATTTCCTGAACGATAGCCAGTCCTAGCCCTGTTCCACCTCCGCTTGTAGAAGCAAAGCGTTTAAAGAGTTGCGTTGTATCCAGCTCTTCTTTGCCCGAGTTGGCAATGATAATTCCTGTAGCATCCAAGTGGATCAATAATTCGCCACCGTTCCAATTGTGCCGATAAGCATTGAAAAGTAGGTTCTGCAATAAAACCTCTACCAGTACTTTGTTCCCTGTAATCGATATCCCGTCCGTTATATTGGTCTCAAGGATTATACTTTTGTCGTTTATATGCTCCCGGAGTAAGTCAATAATATCCTTTAACAACATGCTAAGATCAATCATTTCCTGCTGCTCAAACTGCTTATTGTCAATCTTTGCCAGCATCAACAGGTTTTTGTTGACGCGGGAGGTACGTGCCACAGCAGCACTCAGCTCCCGTATCAGTTGGTATTGATGCGGGGAGAGGTTCTTTTCCTGAAGAAAAAGATCGAGCTTCGATTGCATAATGGCCAGTGGTGTCTGTAATTCATGGCTGGCATTTTCTGTAAATTTCTTTTGCTGACTGTAGGCCGATATGGAACTCGTTATCAATTTATCGAGGTTCGCATTCAGCTCTGCAAATTCCGCAATATCAGTAGGCTCAAAATCAACGGTTTGGTGCCGATTCAGATCAAATCCTTTGATTTTGGCAAGACTATCATAAAAAGGCCGCCAGAGTTTACGCGAGAGCCTACGGTTCAACAATACCAGGCCAACCAGCAGTAAACTGGAAAAAAGCACCGTCAGGATAGTTACCATAGCTATGATCAAATAGCTGTCTTCACGTCCAGCCTTCTCCGTCAGGATGATGTTATGTTCGTTCAGTTCATATTGTAAGAGCGTGCTGAATATAAAGTAATATACCGGTATGCTGCAGCAAAGTACAATAGCAGCATACACCAGAAGCTTTTTTAGCGATCTGTTCAATAGTCTGTTCATACCTCCCATTTATAACCTGCTCCATAAATCGTTTTCAGGTAGTTATCTGCGCCAAATTCACTTAACTTCTTTTTAAGATTCTTTATATGCCCATAGATAAAATCATAACTATCAAGCATATCTGCAAAATCGCCCGAAAGGTGTTCAGCTATCGCATTTTTGGAAACCACTTTATTCTTATTGCTAATAAAATATACCAGCAGATCAAACTCCCTACGTGTCAGTACCACCTCATGTCCGTTTACGGCAACCGTTCTGGAAGGTACGTCGATTGTTATCTCTCCCTGATGGATAATGTTCTGACTTCCTAATTGACGCCGGCGGATAACTGCATATATCCTGGCCGCAAGCTCCGAAAGATGAAATGGTTTAGACAAATAATCATCAGCGCCGATGGTAAGTCCTTTCAGACGATCCTCCAATGAATCCTTGGCGGAGACAATAATTACACCGTCCTCCTTACCTCTACGTTTTAGCTCCTCTAGGATCTTTAATCCATTACCATCCGGTAGCATCAGGTCCAGAACAATGCAATCGTAACTGTATTGGCTCATTTTATCCATTCCTTCGTTATATGATGCAGCTAGCTCACAAAGATATTGTTCACCCGATAGGTATTCAGTTATGGAATTTACCAATTCCCGTTCGTCTTCGATAATGAGAATCTTCATATTAGCGATGGGTGAATCTAATTTCCATATATTCAAAGATAGTGATCTGATTTGAGTCTTTCATTCCGCAAATAGTTGCGCTTTGATTAAAATTTGTAGCTATACCCCACACGAACAACCTGGGTTTCATAATAATCTCGACTTAAATAGTTAAAACCCGCTCCTTTCACTTCCCTTTTTATCCGCAATGTATTAGCTATATCCGTCGCATTCAGGAATATTTCACCTTTACCTTGTTGTATCGGTTTTTTAAGTCCTCCATCAATAGAAAACCGGGCATATATCTTCCCTTGAGGCACAATATCTGGTGCCAAGTAGATCGCCGTAAACTGCAGATCGAATTGACGTGGCAGATGAAACATTGTATTTAGTTTCACATTACCCGAGAGCATATCCTGACGATCAGCGGTAAATACGTTTTCAACAGGATATTTATTAACCACGGTGAAGGCATTGATAACGTTTCTATAACCGTTGAGGTTCAGATTGAAGGTTGCCCATTTAGCGGCGTCCTGACTGAACACCAGCTCAACACCTGTATTGTAGCTTCTTCCCGCATTCTGGAAGATATTATAGATCAGGTTGCTTCCCGGTACGGTGCTGGCAATCCTGGTAATGGTTGCATCCATGCTTTTATGATAGACCGCGGAATAAACCGATCCGCTGTTCCAGCTTCTGTTGTATCCCAGTTCGTAGGAGTCGGTAAACTGGGGGCGCAGGCCGGGGTTACCCACTTTAATGATCTCGGCGTCATCATATTTAGGAAAAATACGGATATCTACCTCGTTTGGTCGATCAACACGGCGGTTGTAAAAAACAGACAACTTATTCCGTTGGTTAAACTTATAGCCCAAACGCAGATTAGGAAAAGGCCGCATGTAATCATATCCGTCGCTCCTATAGGTAGGATGGTAAGGGTTCACATTATATTGCACTCGTACGTATTCCATACGCAGCCCTGCTTCTATTTCGAAATATCTATTTTCAAAAATATAATTTCCGTAAAGTGCAGGTATCGTTTCACGGTAATCTGCCCATCCACCGGCAGTGCTATCAAGCGGTGAGTTCAATCCTGGCAAAAAAGTCATGTCGGTTGGGATATCCCTCCTCCTGAATTTCAGTCCTACCTCAATCCGCCCGGATCGAAGGGGTTGCACATAATCGAGCGTAAAATCGGTAACATGTTCATCTGAAATTAGTTTAAAGGCATCCTGACCGGTAAAGGAGGGCATGGTGTTAGTAAAGAAATATTTCTCATCTTCCCGGTGAAACGTATAGTTCAGTCCCACATTCAACAGTCTACCTGGTTGTTTGAACCGATGCTGCCAAGTTGTAAAAACCGTTACCGTAGTTTTCAACTCATCTTCTAAAAATTGCCAAAGGCGAAGCTGTTCTGATAGATCCCCGTTAAAGAAAGGTTCATCGCCACGGTCGATGATCTTTTCACTGCTGAAAAGCCCTGAAACGGTCAGCGTATTATTTCTATTTATATACCAATCAAGCCCCCCCTTTCCGGTGACCACATTGGTATTCCGGTTGCGCTTAGTCTGCTGCCTTACCATATCCCCATTATCATAAACCCTATCTACAAACTCATTTTTGTTCAAGGTGTGGGTGTACAAGTTATCCCCTTGTAGAAATACATTGATGTTCTTTTTACGGTAATTCAGCGATAAGGAGGGATTTATTTTGGGCGTATTGGTATATTGCGGTCGGATGCCCGGAAGATTCTCCTTTTTGATCCAAAGTGCTCCCAATCCAGTTGATAGTCCAACCTTTCCGTTAAGTCCTTCCTGCTTTTCTTTCTTGTAGATGATGTTCACGATCCCTGCATTACCGTTGGCATCAAACTTTGCAGAGGGATTATTGATCACCTCTATCCGCTCAACGGCAGACGCTGGAATATTATCTAGCCCCGACTGGCCGCCGAAGCCTGTCAGGGCTGTTTGCTTACCGTCAATCAATACCACAACCTTATCGCTTCCGCGCAGTTGCACTTTCCCATCATCTCCCATCGTGATACCGGGAAGGTTACGCATCGCCTCCAACAAAGAACCACCTGCCTGCGTAATGTTATCAGTTACCTTAAATACTTTACGGTCCATCTGCATCGAAATAGCATCCTGCCTATCGGTAACCGTCACTTCCTCCAACTGTCTTGTATCGGGGATTAAGGTCACAGTTCCCAGATCAAGAAATTCGCTTAATTGACCTACAGCTTCATTTTGAGTTTTTGACTCGTAACCAATTAAACTGATTTCCAATATATAATTCCCGCTGGCTACGTCTGATAAAGTAAAAGTACCGTCTTCCTTGGTAATCGTGCCCGTAACAAATCTGCTTTCTTCTTCAGTTTTTAGTGTTATGTTGGCAAATGCCAGACCTGTTTGGGTAACAGCATCTATAACATTGCCAGAAAGGGTAACTTTTTTTTCTTGACTATATAATTTGATTGCGAATGCTAAATAGATTCCAAACAGGATAATCGACTTCATAAAATGGAAGTTTAGTACGTCTCTCAGCAAAGGTGTAGATGGAATCTGTAGAAATTCTGATCTCTAGTTGCGGCATCTCTTGATATCATTAAAGGCTAGGATTTTTCTCCCGCATTTGGAACAGATACCAGTGTTTTTCTTAATCAATGGGGCCGCGATGAAGGCCTTAGGTTGATTGTACGGTTAGAAGAAAGCTTGCGCATTACCCGCGTTCAGGTGGCATCAGAGCAGCTCACTTCCACATTGAAAAACTTGAAGTGGCTTTGTTTATAGTCTACGAGATGAGTAACATGTGTTTTATATTTTATGTTAAACGCTGCTATTAAATAACGATATATCCCATTCGCCCCAACGCCTAACAATCTGGTTATCTGCCACCTCGATGATTTCGATTCCGGTAATGACCGATCTCTTATTCGTTGGTCCATGCCCTAAAAAAATGGATTTATTGGTCCCTTGAGCCCGCCAGCGAACAGCAACCCGAGCTTGCTGTTCGTCAATTACCAAATCCTCAACAGTTGTTATCAAATCGGGAAAGGCATGTATCATCTCCCTGAGACCTGAGGCGAACCCTGCTTTTGTATTGGACCTCCCTGCTGAGGAACAGTCCTCAAAATGATCGGCATGGAGTTCATCAAATAATGCCCAATTAACTGGGCTACACCATAACGAAATCCACTGACGAGCAATATGTTCCAACTGGCTTCTCATTTTCTACTATCACCTGCTTCCCTATAAAAAATGTTTATTCCATCTACTTTTATGGTCTTGTTATATAGCTGTCTGTCCATATTTGTGTTTAATTTTGGTAGCTAACCTTTTTGAAGACGGATCAAATATACACACCACTACTCGCTCTCTCAAGTCTGTAGTTTAATAACTCTCTTTTTGAGCTGATTAGCTATATTCCGTATAACTCGGCCGCGGCAGGATTACCTCGTTTCACTCGGTGATCCTGTGAAAGGGAAATGACAGACCAAAAGCTTTTGTCTGTCAGGTTGGCGGAATGACCACCCGCAAACGTCGCAAGGATTTGAAACCCATATTCCGCATACGCGTCACCAATCGATTTAATAAATCTACCCCAAATTCCCACCAATCCGATTGTATATATTCTTCATCTTTAGTGGAAGGGAGGCTCCGAGTCGCATTCTTTTGGTTGAGGATGTTGCCGTATGCCCATTGTCGGATAGAAAATTTACCAAATTGATATTGTCTTGAGGAAAAATCAAGCAGTCCTGTTTCCTTAAATGTAATTTGGTTAGGGCCAGTCTAGCGGCTGGTGTTTTAGCTATAATTAAACCATCGCCTAGACTGGGTAAATAATACCCGATAACAGTTTCGTCTTCTAGGTACATCATACTATCATGAAGATATTTATCCAATAGAATGCTTCTATTTTCACTTGAAGTCTCCCTATCTAAAGAAAGAATCTGTTTTAAGGTTATTGCTTTGAGATTTCTCCGCTTCGAGCAGGCTTCGACTAAGGTTCGACAGCTTTCCGACACTCGTAGGTACCCGATGGGTACCTGCTCCCAGACTGCTCTATTATTCCTTCGACAACTGTTCGACAAGTCTTCGACAGCGCTTCGACTGTTCTTCGACAACGACTCGAAGGGTTGTCGAAGAACAGTCGAAGAACAGTGGGAGAACCCTCGAAGGAATATCGGAGCAGGTATTGCTCAGGTAATCAGCAGATACGGAAGACGGTGGAGCGCCAGTCGAAGCAGTGTGGGAGAGAGTGGGTTAATACTCTGACTGATTCTTCGTGCGTTTCTGGTCTATTTTCGGTATTTTTAGCCAGAACGCTTAGCCCTGCCTTGAGCCTACCTAAGCCCTGTCCTTGCTAACAAATTCATTCGTTCCTCTATTTGCTCGGGCGATGGCTGGAAATCCGAAATATCCTTTTGTCTGAAAATTAGTGCGAATTCTTTCATTGTTTATTATATTTTGTGCATGGGCGTACCGATAACTAGTATATCGGCCTCCTGAACATCATGAAACACGGATTCCGAATAACTTCGTATCGGATTAGCGGCTTTATCAATCTCCAATGGCATTTTATAAAATTCGTTAATAGATTCCGGATTGAAGAAGGACGGCGTCTCTTTTGTTAAATCTTTTTCCACGACCTTGCTATATCTACCAAAGGGTCAAAGCATAAAACGGCTCACGGATAGCGCATATCTTAAAGCAGGTACAACCGGGCAAGTTAATCTGCCCGGTTGTACCTGCTTTAAGACGATAGGTTCTTACTTTTTGAGTGAAAAAGAAGCAATTTGCAGTATAAATAATTGTCGAACTTATTTTGACACTTGCTGGGTGCAACATTCATTAGAAGCTCAGGCAATTTTACAAACCCAAGAACCATTTGGTAGTTTCAATCCTCGAAGCCTCCGGTCCAATCTCAAGACGCCTAGCATAAATTTGCTGTGCTTTTCCACCTGCAGGATAGCGAAGTGTATCCTTTCCGTCAGTTGCTGCAATGAAAATAACTTCTGCAATATCAATAGATTCGCCAGATTGCTGTATCCCGCCAATCATCTTCTGAATCACGTTATCGTACAAAGGATGTGAAACGACGTCTGCGGATGTAAATAAATTGGTTTTCGTTGCATCAGGAGAAACGGTTTTGACGCCTATGCCAAACATCGACAATTCAATAGACAAACATTCGCTTAAACCTTCTAACGCCCATTTGGTAGCATTGTAAACATTGCTTAAGGGAAAACCCGTAAGCCCTGCCATGGAGGTAGTGTTGATAAATAATCCACCTTTCTTTTCCCTAAAATAGGGTATGAACGCCTGAATAATCTTTAATGGACCTAAAAAATTTGTGTTAACTTGTTTTAATATTTGTTGCTCGTTAACAGCTTCCACAGGACCGAATAAGCCATGACCGGCATTATTTAATACAACATCAATATCGCCTAAGGAAATTGCCGATTGGACCGTTGACTGAATTTGATCATCCTTGGTTACGTCTAAAGGAAGGATAATTACATTATCTAATGCAGTCAACTCGGTTTCCTTTTCTGGTGTTCTCATGGTTGCTACCACCTTCCAGCCTTTAGCTTGAAATAATTTTGCAGTTGCTTTACCAATACCTGACGAAGCCCCTGTAATAAAGATTGTTTTCATATCTCTTATTTTCTAAGCTTCAAAAATATATCCCAAAAAGTATATATTTGATACTTGTATCCTAAAGGATACTTAATTCATTTTTAATACTGGGATGGCACAAAATAACAAGAAAAGAGATTTTAAAGAAAAGATAAAAGCCATACAGGATACCATGTTTGTATTGGGTGGCAAATGGAAGTTACCGATTATACTTTCCATTTATAGTGGTAACAAGCGATTCAACGATATTGCTGGATCTATCCCTGGAATTACCAATCGTGTATTGTCTAAAGAGTTAAAGCACCTGGAGCAAAATTTACTGATTAGCAGAACGGTGATAAACGATTACCCTGTCAGAATCGAATACGCTATTACCGACTACTGTTTGACTACAGAAGAGGTAGCAGCTCCATTGGAAAAATGGGGCAAAAACCATCGTAAAAAGCTCCAGGAAAAAGTATAAGATTTTTTTCATTAAACCAGACATCGATGATCTACCTTGGTGAAATGAAACAGGACAAAATGGAACTTTTTCCACTTTGTTCGATCAAGTCGGGGTGGCAGGATTACCTCGTTTCACTCGGTGATCCTGTAGGGGGGATGACAGACAAAAAGCCGCACTACGTGCGCTGCCTTTTGTTGTTTTACACGCTCGCTCAAGCAAGCTTGGCTCGCCCTAAAACAACAAAAGCCCTTGCTTTCGCAAGAGCTTTTTGTCTGTCGGGGTGGCAGGATTCGAACCTACGACCTCCACATCCCAAATGTGGCGCGATACCGGGCTACGCTACACCCCGAACTGGTATCTTTTTTTGCTTACTTTAGTAAAGTACTTCTGTAAACGGAGTGCAAATATAGAATTTGTTTTTAAATAAGTGAAATTTATTTTATAGTTTTTTCCCAATATATAATAGATCACCTATAAGCTTACCTGTACGCACTAAATTTTCATAGGTGCTGCCCTTCAGTTCTGAAAAAGAGGCAGCCATATGGTTTATTGGAATTATTTCATCAAAATATTGCGCCAGCTGTTCGTTATATTCTAATGGAACTTTACCTGCTATACCAATTACAGGCATGCCTCTCTCTTTCGCCTTTACCGCTACACCGTATGGGCCCTTCCCCTCTAATGTCTGTTCGTCTAAGGCCCCCTCTCCCGTAATGACTAAATCGATATTATTCAGTTTCTGTTCAAAGGCAGCAGCTTCCAAAAAATAATCGATACCGCTTACTAAGTCGGCATCAGCCATCGCCCACAGTCCTGCAGCAACACCGCCGGCAGCACTTCCTCCAAGCAATTTGGAAGCATCTTTACCTAAATCAGTAATCCATCTACAATTTAAGCGTTCTAAAAAATCATCTAACAGCTCCACTTGATCGGCCGTAGCGCCTTTCTGAGGGCCAAACACAAAAGCAGCACCGTTGACACCTAATAATTTATTTTTAACATCACTCAACACCGTAATTTTGCAATATTTCACTCGTTCATCTAAACCCGACAAGTCTACTTCTTCTACTTCTTGCAAGCTTTCTGGTGACAAACCTAATATCTCGCCCTTATTATTTTTAAATTTTGCACCTAAGGCAGCCATTATACCGCAGCCTCCATCTACTGTTGCCGACCCTCCTACTCCTAATACGATATGCCTTGCGCCTTTATTTAAAGCTTCAAGCATTACTTTCCCTGTACCCATCGAACTGGTGTTCATAGGATTTAATTCCCCTTCTTTCAAAAGTCGTATACCAGCAGTATCGGCCATCTCAATAAACGCCGTATGTGTTAATGATCTGTAACCGTATGTACTTTCAATTGATCTTCCTAAAGCGTCGCTGCTTTTCACGGAAACTACTTCTAGTTCCAAATAGGCACGAAGAAGGTCCATGGTACCATCACCGCCATCACCTATCGGAAGGGTTACGATGGTACAATGTAGTTTACTACTAGTTAGGCCCGCTGCTATTGCCTCCGCTACTTTATCGGCAGGTAGGCTATTTTTAAATGCATTAGGGGCGATCAATATTTGTATCATTACGCTTTTTCTTGCTCTTCTACCTCAATCTTCGGAGGCATCAATTTGTAAACTACAGGTGTCACAATACGCGACAACAAAGTGGAACTGATCAACCCTCCAATCATCACAATCGCCAAAGGCGAAATAAGCGGATTGCTCGACCACGCTATTGGCAGGAGCCCCCCTATCGCGGTCAAAGTGGTAAGGATTATCGGCAAAAAGCGAATTTCCCCTGCCTTTTCTATCGCCTCGTTCAATTCTGTACCTTCGCGTCTTAGCTGGTTTGTAAAATCTACCAGCAATATAGTGTTTTTCACTTCTATTCCGGCTAACGCTATAATGCCAATTGTCGCCACAAAAGATAAGGAATTTCCCGTCACCAGCAAAGCGAGCACTGCCCCTACTATTCCCAATGGTATCACTGATAACACAATAAGGGTGCTTTTAAAGGTCTTAAATTCGAGTACTAACACGGCAATAAATAGGAAAACGGTGACCATAATAACGGTACCGAAACCGCCAAAAGATTCTTGCCTACTCTCTACCTCTCCGCCCATCTCATAATGATATCCCGCTGGAAGTTTTTTAGCGTCCATCTTTTCTATGACGTCATTAATTACCCGATCATTTAAAAATCCTTTCTTCACAAAAGCATTCACCGACACCGTCCGAATTTTATTGATGTGGTTAATACTGACAGGAGAAGATTCGAATGTCAGGTTCGCTAACTGTTTAAGCGGAATGGCAGTGCCTTGCACATTATTGACATAAAGGTTGTTCAATACCGATAGGTCTGGATAAGCTTGGCGTGGTACACTCAGTCTTACGCGATAATCATCATTGTCTGAAGCCGGATCGCTATAGGTAGCTAGGTCAACACCTGCCAGTGCCATTCTTACCGTCTGATCTATAGTGACACTCGGAACGCCCAAACTTACAGCCTTATCCTTATTAATAGATAAACGGATATCTGTTTTATAGTTTTTAACAGGATTATTCACGTAAATAGTGCCTTTTGTTCCCTTGAGCAATTGCTCTGCTTCTGCTGCCAGATTACGCAGTGTATCCAAGTTTTCACCAAACAAGCGTATTTCTACCGGTGAGATGATGGGTGCTCCCTGCTCAAAATCTTTTACTTCTACTTTAGCTCCAGGATACGGGGTCCATTTATTTCGCAAATTTTCTATTATAACACTTTTTTTATCTGACTTTACATCTTCTTTCAGCTGTACAAAAATCTCTGCAAAATCTGTACGCTGGTTTTGTTGGGCTACGTTGTAATAGATACGTGGGTTTCCTTTGCCTACATTAGCCGTATAATACTTCACTTCTGGAATGGCGGCTAACTCTTTTTCAATTTGTTTGGTAATGCTATCGGTATAGAAGATACTTGCTTGCTGTGGCGCAGAAATATCAATTAAAAATTGTGGTTTCTCAGAGGCTGGGAATAAACTAAAACCGATAACCGGTATCAACCCCAATGAGGCAACAAAAATAATGGCTGCAACTAAAATAGCCATCCAGGGTTTTTTTAACGCCTTATCCAATAATACCGAATAGGTGCCGTGGATGACACGCTGAAAACCTCGCAATACAGCATTCCCTTCAGGATTTTCATGTGCCTTGAGTAGTCGACTGGATAGAAATGGAACTACCGTAAGCGCAATAATCATGGATGCTATAACGCTACTTATAACGGCCACAGGAAGGCTGCGTATAAAATCACCCGAGGCTTCCGGCATAAACATAAGCGGCATAAATGCGATAATCAAGGTAGCTGTACATCCTAAAACAGCCATTGCTATCTGACCTGTTCCCTTTATTGCGGCATCGAGTTTTGAATGTCCTTCTCTTAACCATCGCTCAATATTCTCTACCACCACAATACTGTCGTCAACCAGTAAACCCAATGCCACTACAAAACCCACAATACTTAATTGATTGAGACTGAAACCAAAAATATTGAGCAACACTAGTCCGATAGATAACGATAAGGGGATCGCAATCATCACCACTAAGGAAGCCCGATTTCCTAAAGGCAAAAGGGTAATAAGCACCAACGATACTGCAATCAAAAAGTCAATCCCTAAACCACTTAAACGATGGTTTACATTTTCTGCCTGATCAAAATGTAGCACTAAGTCCATATTTTTCGGTAAGTGCTGCTTAAATTTTTCTATCACCGGCAGATATGCGTCTTGTGTTTTACTGATATTTTCACCTGATTTCTGAGCAGCATTAACTAATAAACAACGATAGCCATTTAAACGGGTAACATGATCATCCGGAGCAAAATCTGGATATACTTCGGCAATATCGCGTAGCAAAACGTTTTTACCTTCGCTGCTAAAAACAATGGTGTTTTTTATTTCATCTACACTCTGATAGTTACCACTGGTTTTAACACTGAAAGACTTACCTCCCCCCAGCACACTTCCCCCGGGAATATTAGCTGCTTCACTTTGTATAGCATCCATTACTGTTTTTAAGGGGATATGCATCTGCGCTAACCTATCGGAATGGACATCTACACGTACCAATTGATCGGGCAAGCCGCTAATTTCAACATCCTTTAACGAGGGGATTTTTTCTAACTCATCTTGTAAATCTTCAGCTGCTTTTTTTAAAGCCTTACGTGAAGCATTCTGTGATATAAGTGCAAGCTGCACCACATTGACGCCACTTGGTTCTATTTTCTGAATGTCAATATTGTAAATATCTTGAGGAAGCTGCGGGCGCAAACCACCGATCTCTCGAACGAGCTCTTGGTATTTACTATCGTAATCACTCTCATATTTATATTCTACTGTTAATACAGCCAAACCGTTTAAAATAGTAGTTTTAATGCGTTTAATATCGTCCAACCCATATATTTTGGTCTCCATGGGTTTTACTACCAGCTCCTCCATATCTTTCGGACTGGTGCCTGGATATACCACTACTACCGGAAACATGGGCGATCGCATTTCGGGATCTTCTGATCTCGGCATGCTTAACATCGTGCTTATTCCAACCACTATGACCATGACGACCATTATCAAGGTAAACTGATTGTTCTTTATTGCGTATGATGAAATATTCATTTTTTTTAGCTTTCAGCCTTTAGCGTTTTGCTACCGGCTCTTGATAATTGTAATTGGTACTTCGTTTATTTCGTTAATTAATTCGCTACAAACACAAGGCTACAAGACCATTAACAACTAAACAACGACTCAACAATTTAACCATATACCTAATCTACTACCTTTATTGGTGAGCCATCGGTTAAATAAGCACTTCCCGAAATGATGAGTGAACGAGCATTTTCCAGTCCTGCCGAGACTAACACTTTGTCCTGCTGCACTGCATCCACCGATATCTCTATACGTTTAGCTGTCTTACCATCATCTGTAATAAAAACAAAGGCTTTACCAGCGTCTCCATCTAAAATAGCATCGTATGGAATTTGCCAGCCTTCTGTTTGTTGTTTAGATCTAATAATGGCCTGTGCAAACATCCCGGCACCAATTTTCAGCCCATCACTACCTGAAGTAAGCTTTAACATAATGGTAAAAACACCGGAAGAAGGGTCTATCCCTTCAGACTTTTTATAAACGATGGCTGGTATGGCTTTATTTATCACATCAGAGGTAACAATGGCCGAATCACCAAGGGAAATAGCCGCCCATTGCTTATCACTCACCCCTACCTTTAATTGCCAATCACTACCACCAGTCTTATTCAGTTGTAATACTGCTGTGCCTGGCCCAACGACCTGTCCATCGTTCACTAAACGTCTTAAAACGAAGCCACTAGCACTTGCTCTAATTTCTGTTTGGTTCAGGTTGTAATTAGCCGAACGAAGCTGCTCTTGTGCTATGCGTAATGCTGTTTCAGCGTTTTGGAATTGCTCCAAAGTAACAACACTATCTTTGTACAGTTGCTGTGCCCGCTTAAAATCACGTTTAGCCTTTTCTTCTGATAACTTAGCTTGCATGACAGAGGCATCCACCTCAGTTGGATTCAATGTAGCTAACAGTTGACCCGCTTTTACAGCATCGCCTTCTTTTACATAAACCCTATTAATTACTCCTCCATTTTTAAAAGATACGATTGCCTCGTTATCAGTCGTAAATACACCGGAAGTTCTTACCTCTTGTCCGGATGAATGCGGAGATAAAGCCAGTAGCTTTACCGGAATAGTATCTTCTTTTAACCCTTCGGTCGACCGGCTCTCTGAACTTCCGCAAGAAGCTATCAGGAAAGGCAGTAGTAGACATAATAAACTAATTCTATTCATGACATTATTTTTTTAATGGATAAGCTGCTGTTTCTCTCTCTAGCTCGGCGGAAGCTAGCAGCACATTATATTTGTTTACAAGGGTGGCTAACTGTGCACTAGTTAGCTGATTGCGCGCATCAATGGTTTCTATATACGTATTGGTTCCTGCTTTATAGCCTTTATCAATTAGCCGCTGATAAGCAGCGGCCGACTCCAGTTGTTTTAGGGAAGACTGGTATGTTTGCCACGAGGCCAATAGATTATTTTTTGCCACATTGGAACTAACTTGCAGCTGTTTTTCAATATATGCTCGATTGAGAGAAGCATCCGCTAACTCCAATTGTGATTGTTTTACCTTTATGCGATTTCTATTTCCACTGTAAATCGGGAGATCGAACTGCAGCCCCACCATAGCATACCTCGACTGATCATTAAAACGCATCTGCTCGGCCTGCGACCCGAGGTCTAAAAAACCGCTGATTTTAGGAATGGAGAATTTCTTATTCATTTTTATGATGTTTTCATTGATATGTATCACCTGCTGCAATGATTTTAATTCTTCTCTACCACTAATCTCAGGATCTGATTGAAGCAGGACAGTTGCCCTATTCAGCGCGTCGTCTGCGTTATAAGCAGTGTCGATAGCAGTTTCTCCGTCTCTATTAAGTAAGGAATTAAAATATAGTCGCGCATTAACTTGCTGTTGAGCGGCCTGCGTAACCTGTGCCCTTACTTGTTCTATCTCACTGTTAGACCGCAATACATAGGCATGAAGCCCTTTACCACTTTCCAATAAACGCTCATTAACTCGTTTTGATTCTTCAGCTAATCGTAAAGCCGATTGATATATTTTAACGGCTTGCTGCGCATTTAAAAAATTAAAATATGCAGACTTAATATTCTTTATGAGCTCTCTTTCGTAAGTCTGTACTTCGAACTCCTGCAGGGTAACTTGCTGCTCATTAATCTTTCTATTATAGATAATATCGGTATTTATAATAGGTACCGTTGTTCGCACTCTGGCATCGTAGTAGTTTTTAGGCAGGAAATTGATGGATTCATTTTCCAGCATGGGAAAGTTCTGCGAATTAGTTAGTTGGTTTAAAGTAGCATATACAGGGTTCATTAAATCACCCAATGGCAATGAAATACTACGTCCGCCGGTAGCTGTACTGTAAGAAGCTTGTAATGCAACACTTGGTTGATACATGCTTTTGGCTGTCTTTAGCGCTAAAAGTGCTTTATCTAGCGAAATATTCTTCCGCTTCAAGACTAGGTTATGCTGCATTCCCTCGTCTATATAACCTTCTAATATGCTTGTCTGTCCTTTTAGTAAAAAAGGAAAACACAGGAATGAAAGCAATATAAAAATAAACGGTGTTTTCATTATTAACAGTGTTATTTAATGAATAAAAAAATTTAACTTTTTAGTTGTTCTAAAAATTTGATATAGTTATTAAAAGCGGCTTCTAGAATCTGTCCTCCATCTTGAAGTTCTACTAAATGCTTTTCTACCACGTGTGTAATATGTCCATGCATATTCAAGGTGCTTAAACCATGTACTGTAGACCATATTAGTAATGAAAACATCCTTGTATCATGGCCTCCAAAATAACCAGCTTGCTGGCAATCAGCAATTGTATGTACTAAAAAACTGAAAGCTTCAACTCCCTCGTCCCATTGCTCTTCCTCTCCTTCCCCGCAAACGTTTTCTAAAAACTCAAGCGGTTCCTTCATAACGAACATCAATTCATAAAATTCTCTATTTTCTATCGAGAATTGCAAATAGGTACGCCCCATAGCCTTTAATCGCTCAAAAGGATTTTCGACATTACTTAGGGCAGAAAATTTTGTACGCAGCAATTTAAAACCTTCTTTTTGCAAGGCATATATAATATCATTCTTGTCTTTATAATAGAGGTAAATAGTGGTCGGGCTAAACTCTATAGCAGATGCGATTTTTCTAATAGAAGTAGCATCGTAACCTTCTTTTAAAAATAATACTTTAGCCGCATCTAATATGCGTTGTCTTAAATCTTCTTTATGCCTTTCTTTACGTTCTTTTATACCCATTTTTTCACCTATAATCTAATAACACTGCAAACATAGTTAACAGTGTTAATATTTGCAAATTTTTTTATCTTTTTATGGCAGCTTGGCGCTTGAAATTTGATAATTGCGTTTTGATACTTATATCTTGGCACTTACCTTCTCCTGAAATTGTTACATCTTTTGCTTCTCAATTAAAACTTAAAAATTTTACCTTCGTTTTTAAAGCAGTCAACGATTCTAAAAAGCAACAAACATTTGGACTATTATTAATAACATTATTTATTTTTAATTAATTAATTCAATTTGCCAAATTTTTACAACAATTAATTTTAACGCACATGAAGTATTATTTCCCTTTATTGTATTGTGGAATTGCGGTGATGACTTTCCAAGGTTGCACGCAATCCGAAAAAGGAACCACCCTCAGCAATACTCCTGAAAAATTGATTGACCCGGCCAATATGGACACGACCGTTAAGCCAGGTGATGATTTTTTTCATTATGCCAGTGGTGTTTGGTTAAAAAACAATCCTGTACCAGCAAAAGAAACACGATGGGGTAGTTTCAATCAATTACGGGATTTTAATGCAAAGGCCGTAAAAAGTATTCTTGAAGAGGTTGTAAATAACAAAGAAGCGAAAGCTGGTAGCCCAGAACAACGTGTTGGTGATTTCTTTGCAAGCGCCATGGACAGCACACAAATAGATGCTCGGGGGGATGAACCAATTAAAGCGGACCTGGCAAGAATAAATGATATTTCAACTATAAAAGATATTGTAGGTGAAATTGGTTTTCAACATACTGTAGGTATTGGTTCTCCTTTATATCGATTCAATATAGATCAGGACGAAAAAAACACGGCAGCTAACATTGCTCAGTTCGGTCAAGGCGGACTCACATTGCCAGACCGCGATTATTACTTGGTTAATAATACGCGCAATCGCGATATTAAGCAGGCTTATGAAACTTATGTACAGAAACTTTTTACATTGGCCGGCTCTGATGACGCGCTAGCTGTAAAAAAGTTTGAACAAATTTGGGAAATTGAAAGTGCATTGGCAAAAGCTCAATGGAGCCGGGAGGAAATGCGGGATCCCTATAAAACATATAACAAACTGACACTAGCAGCTCTAGAGAAGTCTGCCCCTCAACTCAACTGGCAGGAGACATATAACATTTTGAAAATTAAAGGCGCAGATAGCGTTATTATAAATAATCCCGATTTTTTCAAAAATACTGCTTCTCTATTAACTGATGAAAAAATTGATCAGTGGAAAACATACCTACAATGGAATGTACTGAAAAATGCCGCTCCTATATTAAGTACACCATTTATAGAGGCAAGTTTTGCTTTTACGCAAGCGCTGACAGGCCAGAAGGAAATTACGCCACGTTGGCAACGTAGCTTTAACGTGATTGATGAAAATATTGGTGATTTACTGGGGCAGTTATATGTTGCCAAATATTTTAAACCCGAAGCTAAAAAAAGAATGGTAGAGCTGGTGAAAAATCTCTCCGAAACATATGAAGAGCGTATCAAAACACTCGACTGGATGAGTGAAACTACTAAAAAGAAAGCCATTGAAAAGCTTCGTGCATTTACACCAAAAATTGGCTACCCCGATAAATGGAAAACCTATAACGATTTGGAAATTAAGCGTGATGACTACTTCGGAAACATAAGAAGAGCCAAAACCTGGGACTATAATGACATGGTGGCTCAGCTGGGTAAACCGGTTGATAAAACACGTTGGGGTATGACTCCTCCTACGGTAAATGCATATTATAATCCGGTAAACAATGAAATTGCTTTTCCTGCTGGTATCTTACAGTTTCCTTTCTTTGACTTCGCTGCTGATGATGCTGTAAACTATGGGGGCATTGGAGCAGTTATTGGTCATGAAATGACACATGGGTTTGATGACCAAGGCAGGCAATATGCTGCTGATGGAAACTTAAAGGATTGGTGGACAAAAGAGGATGCCGACAATTTTAAGAAGCTGGCAGACAAAGTGGTTAACCAATACAGTGGCTATACCGTTTTGGACACCTTACATGTGAAGGGAAAGCTGACTTTAGGAGAAAATTTAGCTGATCTCGGTGGCTTGGCAATGGCCTATGCTGCCTTTAAGAAGACCCCTCAAGGGCAATCGGATGAAAAGATTGATGGCTTAACACCTGATCAACGATTCTTTTTATCTTGGGCGCAGGTATGGCGCATGAATACGACCCCTGAAACTGCCGCACAGCTTATTACAGTGGACCCGCACTCACCTGCTGATGCAAGAACAGTTGGACCGATCGTAAACATGGATGCATGGTACAAAGCTTTTGATGTGAAAGAGGGTAATAAGCTTTACAAAGCTGAAAATGAACGTGTGAGGGTATGGTAGTTGATTATTGGTTATTAGTTGTGAGTAAATATGATGATTACTCCTCTGGTGTAAAGCAATACCATTCAACAACTAAACTTCTTAACCACTCAACAATTCGACTATTCAACTACTCAACTATTTAAACAACATAGAAAAAAGGTATTAGATTTAAAAATCTAATACCTTTTCTTTTTATACTATATTACTGAACACTGATAATAAGCAATAACAATCTATTTGTTAAATGCCTTTATCCCGCTCTGTAAAAAGTCTATATAATTTTGGGGATCATAATCAGCTCCCTGTGGCGGCACCAGTACCTTTCCCTGTCCATCTACAATCACATATAAGGGCTGTGAGTTGCTATTGAATGTAGCGGCCTGGAAATCGCTCCATTTTTTACCAATGGTGTTTATCTTCTTTTTGCTGTAGGTGGAAACATACTGTTCCTCTTCGGGAAGTGCCGTCTTATCGTCTACAAAAAGCTCGGCCATCACAAATTCATTGTTCAACAGTTCCCTCACCCTGGGTTCGGTCCATACATTGGCTTCCATTTTACGGCAGTTCACACAGTTCCAGCCGGTAAAATCGATCAGTACAGGTTTTTTGAGCTCTCTTGAAACCTCCAGGGCCTGCTGGTAATCGTAGTAAGGATCAAATCCTTTCGGGGTACCGCGTTCGTGAAAAATTTCGGCATATTTCTTCTTTACCGAACTGCCGTGGGCAGCCGTAGAAGGGACGGTTATACCGGTGCTCAGGTCAAAGTCCTGCGTGGCACTGGGCGGCAGGAAGGCACTGACCGATTTCAGGGGAGCCCCCCACATACCGGGAACCAGGTAAACGACAAATGAAAGGACAATGATGGCAAAGAAGGTGCGCGGTACGGAAAGATGGGCCGGTTCACTGTCGTGTGCAAACCTTAATTTGCCCAGCAGGTACAGCCCCATTAAACCGAAGATAACGATCCAGAGGGCCAAAAACACCTCCCGGTCCAGCCAGTCCCAGTGATAGGCCAGGTCCACATTGGATAAGAACTTAAGGGCAAAGGCAAGCTCCAGAAAGCCGAGCACCACTTTTACACTGTTGAGCCAGCCACCGGATTTGGGGAGCGAGTTGAGCAGGGATGGAAACAGAGCAAAGAGGGCAAAGGGAATAGCCAGGGCCAGCGAGAAACCGAACATGCCGATAGCCGGGCCGAGACGGTCTCCCTTGGAGGCGGCGTCGACCAGCAGGGTCCCTATCAGCGGACCTGTACAGGAGAAAGACACCAGGGCAAGGCTGAAAGCCATAAAAAAGATCCCTATGAGCCCTCCCTGATCAGATTTGGCGTCGATCTTATTGACAAATGAACTGGGCAGGGTGATCTCAAAGGCTCCCAGAAAGGAGGCTCCAAAGGCTACCAGTAATAAAAAGAACAGGAAGTTGAAGACACCATTGGTAGAGAGGGCATTGAGCGCATCTGAGCCGAAGAAGATGGTGACCAGCATGCCCAGGGCGACGTAAATGATAATAATGGATAAACCATAGATGGTTGCCTGTCCAATGGCCCTGGCCC
>NZ_FOAF01000022.1 GCF_900109575.1 Olivibacter domesticus
TTCTCGTATGTTTGGAAATCATTAAGTTTCTGGAGAAATAGCAAGAGGAGAAGGGAAGAAATATTTTGTTTCAGGGAGTTGAAGGTAATATCCCGAAAAAAGAATCATTCACCATCTCCTAATGCTTCTCCGAGTCTGAACAGTACTTAGGGAGCTTTGGCATCCCGTATAAATGCGAGAAAAGATGATGGAAGCTTTTGCTGTCTCATTAACCCATTTTATCATGAAAACAACTAAACATTGTGTTGGCGTAGATGTATCGAAGGATTCGATAGTTTGCTGCTTGGGAAGTAGTCAGCAAGAGATCACTGTTTTTAGCAGGCCAAAAACCTTTACAAACGATCTAAAGGGATTCGGGCAATTATTGGATTGGTGCTTACAGCAAGGAGATAAGGAGGTATCTTTTGTTTTGGAGGCAACAGGAGTTTACTATGAACGGTTAGCTTTCTGGCTGGATGATCGTAATCAGCAACTTTCCGTTGTACTGCCTAATAAAATTAAGCACTATTCTAAAAGCCTTAATATTAAAACTAAAACGGATAATGTAGATGCTCAAATCCTAAGTAGATTTGGTTTAGAACGTAAACTGGATTACTGGAAAATGCCTACCAAATTTATGCGTGAAATAAAGTCATTAACACGTGAATATCAAGAAGCTAAAGTCAAGATTGTTGCAGCAAAAAATCAGTTACATGCCAAAGAGCATAGTTATAACTGCCTTGTTTCTGTTTCAAGACGATTAAAAAGGCAAATAAGCTTGCTTGAAAATCAATTGCTTGAAATTGAGGCCGAACTTAGAACAACGGTAATGTCGGACACCTTATTTTATGATAAAATTACTAAAGTCATTACCATACCAGGTGTCAGTTTTATAACAGCCATAATTGTTTTGGCCGAAACAAATGGCTTTGCATTAGTTAAAAATGCTAAGCAGTTAGTAAGCTATTGTGGCTTGGATATTCAACATAATCAATCTGGAGGCCACGAGGGAAAGTCAAAGATATCAAAAAAAGGAAATAGCTTCATTAGAAAGGCACTCTATATGCCTGCACTCGCTGCTAGCCGATATAATAAAGATCTAAAAGTATTTTATGAAAGAATAATTGACAGGAAGCCAGCTAAAAAAATCGGAATAACTGCTGTAGCTAGAAAGTTGCTGATCTTAATATATATCTTATGGAAGAATGATCAGGAATATATTTTCGAAGAACAAATAAATAACGCTGTAATGGAAGTAGGCAGATACTGAGATCTGCCTACACAGGATGAATAGCTTGCGCTGCTCTCCTTTATAAAAAATAAAGTTATAAAATATTTGGAATTTAACACAGTACCTTTTTT
>NZ_FOAF01000002.1 GCF_900109575.1 Olivibacter domesticus
GGATCAAGTGGAATTCTTGGGGGGAAATTTAAATAATTCTTAGTTTAGCGTTATTAAAGAATATATACCTTGCAAGACGCCGAACGTAAACTTTTGACTTTATTAATGCCCGAGGGGCTATTAGATTATTTCGATATCATGGAAGTAGTCCAGAAGGACAAAGGGCTCCAGATCCACCTTGATGAAAAGAATATCGCCCCATCTGGATATGAAAGTGTCCAATTGGAATCAAAAGGCTTTATGCCACCTTCGGAGATCAAAGACTTTCCTATTCGCGGTCAGAAAGTTACCCTTCATATTAGACGAAGACGCTGGCTGGTTCTGGAAAGCGGGAAAATCATTACCAGAGACTGGAACCTGGTTCGCCAGGGCGCTCGAATGACTACGGAATTCGGGCTTTTTTTAAAGGGGATATTTGGATAACTATCCCATCAGTGCCCATCTTTTAGGGCTTTTCTTCCAGTTGGATGGCAAACAGCTTCAGGAACAATATAAGAACCATCTTAGCGACTTTCATGACTGGGACCAGAAACCCCATGCTGAACACTGGACCGTGTTCCCGGGGAATATATCAGAAAAGCTGAGTATCGATGAGACCAGTTTCAGCAATGGCGAACTCTATACCATTGTAAGCAGCAAAGCCGCCAAAGGAAGAAAAGGAACCGTGCTGGCGACCATTAGGGGAACAAAGGCGGAAGATATCATCCATGCCCTGGAACGTATCCCTTTGAGAATGAGGAACAGGGTCAGGGAGGTTACTATGGATATGGCTCCCAATATGGCAAAGGCAATCCGTCGATGTTTCAGGAACGCCAGACGGGTGATAGACAGGTTTCATGTACAGAAACTTGCTTATGATGCCGTTCAGGAATTGCGCATCAGATACCGTTGGGAAGTGTTGGATGATGAAAGCAGGAAGATCGCAAAGGCACGTAAGGAGGGTGTTCCCTACGATCCTGAGCTGCTACCCAACGGGGATACGCTCAAACAGCTCCTGGCCAGGTCGAGACATCTGCTGTTCAGGCATCCTACAAGATGGACAGAAAGCCAGAAACATCGTGCAGAGCTGCTTTTCTTACGCTTTCCCCTACTTAAAAAGGCATATGATCTGGGGATAGCATTGGGAGATATCTTCAATAAATGCAAGAGTAAAGAGGGCGCTTTTACCAAACTCGGCCTATGGCACAATCAGGTGGAAAATTCCGGAATAGCATCTTTCCAAAGCGTGGCCAGATCTATTGCGGCACATCATCCCAATATCCTGCATTACTTTGATAACAAGAGTACCAATGCCTCTGCCGAATCTTTCAATGCTAAATTGAAAGCTTTCAGAAGCGTATTCCGAGGTGTCAGAGATACTAAATTCTTCCTATATCGGGTAATGAAATTGTATGCTTAAAGTATCCCCCCAAGAATTCGGTATGATCCTTGTTTCCCACCTTTGTTGAAGTAAAACTTCGCAAAGTCTTAAAACAACAAAACCCGGCTAATGCCGGGCTTCTTTTAGCTTGGTGGAGTCGGAGGGATTCGAACCCTCGTCCAAACATGGTACTGTATATGCTTTCTACATGCTTAGCTTCCGTTTGATTGTCGGGAAGTAGAAGGTCGGACGCTTACCTATACTAGTTTCCGTAGGCACTGAATTTCGCTGATTTATCATGCCTCTAAATCAACTAGCTTCGTAAATCGATGCTCCTGATGTTGCGTTACAAAGCAGACCACAACGGAACAAAAGCTATTCTAATTCTAAATTAGGCAGCTAAGGCGTAGTTATTTTCGCCATTTATAAAGTTGAAAGTTCAGATTAAAGTGCTAGACTAACAACGCACTGCATGCTTACATAACCGTCTCCATCCTGTCAATTCCGGTCGACCCCAATTATAAAAAGCTTACAAAAGTACATAATATTACTCTTTTTAGCAAGACAATTTTCCAACGGTCTTGTATATACCGCAGTTTAACAATGAATATTCCTTAACCTATTTGAGTTACGGTTTTAAATTTTTGCTTGCTGAATAATTTGGCAGAACAAATGTTTTTTGAAACCTTAACTTCTCTGTTTTGTTATTTATTATTATATTAGTTAGTTTTTTAAACTAAGATGCATATGTCAACATTTGCTGAATTAATAAAAGGTGATAAGCCTGTGTTAGTCGATTTCTATGCGGAGTGGTGCGGCCCCTGTAAAATAATGGCACCGATATTGAATGAAGTCAAATCCTCTATTGGAACGAAAACAACCATTATTAAGGTTGACGTCGATAAGAATCCGCAGGCTGCAGCGAGCTATCATATCCAAGGGGTTCCCACATTAATTCTTTTTAAAAATGGAGAAATTAAATGGAGGCAAAGCGGTGTAGTACAAAAGAACGTATTGGAACAGATAATTACAACACATTTATGATGACCAATCTTTCCTAAACAAAAATTAACACAGCTGAAAAAAAACCTATTTTTCCTCTAATTAAAAAAGTATTTTTGCAAAAGTACTTAACAGGTAGAGATAAAGCAATCAACAAAAAATATGCGTAATAAAATACTTATTCTGGATGATGACGAAGACATCCTCTATTTCTGTTCGGTAGTTTTCGAAAATCTCGGCTTTGACGTAATATCATCACCTCATAGTAAAGATATTATTGATCAGGTAGAACAGGCTGGTCCGGATATTATTTTGATTGATAACTGGATTCCTGGTTTAGGAGGCATCAAAGCCACTCAAACGTTAAAGGAATCCCAGCACTTAAAGGAAATACCTGTCATTTTATTTTCGGCAAACAGCAATTTACCTGCTTTAGCTGAAGAAGCTGGTGCAGATAGCTATTTAAAAAAGCCATTCGACCTGGATGAATTGGAAAGTCTGGCTTTATCGTTGTTAAACAAATAATTAATATGGGGGTGAAATGACCTTCCGAAAGATTATTCATGTCGACATGGATGCCTTTTATGCATCAATTGAACAGCGGGATAATCCACAATATAGAAATAGACCTATTGTAGTGGGTGGTCTGCCCGATCAAAGAGGAGTAGTTGCCGCTGCAAGTTATGAAGCGCGGGCATTTGGAATACATTCCGCCATGTCTTCCAGAAGGGCCCTTGAACTATGTCCGGAAATTATCTTTGTGAGACCTCGATTTGAGATTTATAAACAAGTTTCTAATGCTATCAGATCTATTTTTAGCAGGTATACCGATCTAATTGAACCGCTATCGCTGGATGAAGCCTATTTAGACGTTACGCAGGATAAATTAGCGATAGGTTCTGCGATAGATATTGCAATGGAAATAAAAAAAAGCATTCATTCAGAACTTAATTTAACCGCATCTGCTGGGATATCCACAAATAAATTTGTTGCAAAAATTGCTTCCGACATAAATAAACCGGATGGTTTAACCTTTATTGGTCCTTCTAAAATTGAGTCTTTTATTGAACATTTAGCTATTGAAAAATTCCATGGCGTAGGCAAGGTAACGGCTAGCAAGATGAAAGGGTTAAACATCTTTAATGGTGCGGATTTAAAAAGGTTATCAAGACAACAGCTTATTCAATATTTCGGTAAGGTTGGTAATTTTTACTATGACATTGTTAGAGGAATAGACAACAGACCTGTAGAACCTTATAGAGAATTAAAATCTATTGGGGCTGAAGACACATTTAAGGAGGACCTCTATGATGTTTCACTCATGCTTCACGAGCTCAATATAATTGTTTCAAAAGTGCAGAGACGGCTTGCATCAAAGCAAGTAAAGGGGCATACTGTCACATTGAAAATTAAGTTTTCAGACTTTAAGCAGATTACCCGAAATTATACGCATGTCGCGCCAATTCAATTAGAGGAAATTGAACAGTTTGCAATAGATCTCTTAAAACAAGCTCCTATTGACGGTAAAGGGATTAGATTGCTGGGTGTTACTATATCCAATTTCAATCCATATAAAAACAACTTATATCAATTATCTTTGTTCTAAAGAACATCATTTGTTCACATTTTCCCTCATAGTGTCTTAAAATGAGTACACTTATTAGCCTCCTGAATCAACCCGAAACATACTGACAATAAGAAAGTTATGGTTTTGGCTTATCTATTGCAATTTGTCAGACAATTAATTAACGAAAATTAAAATCATGAAAAAAGTATTATTATCGATTACAGCTTTACTATTTGCAACAGGGGTTTTTGCCCAACAAGAGATGGGTTTTGGTTTAAAAGCAGGTGTTAACTTTCCAAAATACAGTCTTTCGGAAGGTGATCTAAGTACAGGTTCAACAACCAATTTCCACATCACCGCGTTTCTGGATGCTCCTATTGCCACTGATAGGTTTTATGTACAACCGGGAGTATCTTTGCAGGGCAAAGGGGCAAAATTGTCTCAGAGCTCAGCAGGAACTGTTAAACAAAACACTATGTGGATTGAAGTTCCAGTAAACTTTGTCGCCAAATTTCCAGCGGCTGATGCAGGAAAATTTTTCATAGGTGCTGGACCGTATGTAGCTTTCGGTATTTCCGGTAAGAATAAATACGAGTCAGACTGGGCATCCGCTGAAGAAGATTTTGATTTTGGTAAGGATGGTAGCTTGAAAGGTACTGATTTCGGTCTGAATTTTATTGGTGGATTTGAGTTTAATAGCGGTTTAATGATCCATGGAGGTTATGGTCTTGGACTAAGTAATCTTGCACCTGACGGAAATAACGGAGATATTAAACAACGACTTTGGACTGTAGGATTAGGATTTAGAATATAATATCCTTAAACCATGTTGGAAAAGGGTGCAATTAGGCACCCTTTTTTTATTAATAATCTAATGCCATACGGAACATAAGTGCTCCAACGGTTAAGTTCGTTCTACTATCAATTAAGATCCCGGCACCGTTAGCCCTATTATCATCATATAAATCAAAAGGTAAAGTTTCAGCTGTTTTCAATCTTACCCGGCCTATATCATTTAGTTTAAAATCATGAACACTATGTTTTTCCAATGTATTTATATCGACATTATATACAATCTCTTGTATTTTACAGCGAGTTAATTTACTATTATGTTGCAGGAGATAGGTAATAGATAAATCCAACGGACGTGCATCCATCCAGCATAAATCTGCTTCAATTACTTGGCACTCATAAGGTAAATTTGAACTGTTTACGACAACATCTCCCCTACTGATATCAATATTGTCCTTTAAATGGATCGTAACAGATTGTCCTGCAATGGCCTCAGCTGGATGTTTATCGAACTGTTCAATTTTGGTAATAGTAGTTTTTTGACCGGAAGGAAGTACCGTCACTTCATCATTCAATCTAAATGTTCCACTTGCTACCTTACCTGCATAGCCTCTGTAATCATGTAAATCGTCCGTTTGTGGGCGTATTACCCACTGAACAGGAAATCTTGCATAAGCAACACTTGTTTCTGCGGAAATCTCTACACTTTCTAAATAAGTCAGTAAGCTTTCGCCTTGATACCAAAACATGCGCTCTGATTTCTGAACAACATTATCGCCTTTTAAGGCGCTTACGGGGATATAAGTAATTTCATCTAAATTTAATTGATGAGCTAAAGCCTTATATTTTTGAATAATTGCATTAAATACGGTTTCACTATAATCCACCATATCCATTTTATTGATGCATACAATGAGATGTTTGATTCCTAACAAAGAAGCTAAATAAGAGTGTCTTATTGTTTGCTCTACAACCCCGTTACGGGCATCAATCAAGATAATTGCTAGATCTGCGGTAGAAGCGCCCGTAACCATATTCCGGGTATATTGAATGTGCCCAGGTGTGTCTGCAATAATAAATTTTCGTTTTGCTGTTTGAAAGTACTTATAAGCTACATCAATGGTAATTCCCTGCTCCCTTTCTGCCCTCAATCCGTCAGTAAGTATGGCTAAGTCGACTGTTCCGTCATCATTTTTACGATTAGAATTCTGCAATGCTTCCAACTGATCGGCTAAAATGGAATCTGTATCGTAAAGCATTCTGCCAATCAATGTGCTCTTCCCATCATCTACACTACCCGCCGTAAAAAATTTTAATATGTTCATTCCCTTATTATGTATTAAAAATTAGGTTATTCCAGCAATTTCCAAAAATGGCAATTACCTTCATTTTATTATTCATGCTTATCGGCTAAACTAAAAATAACCGCCCTTTTTACGATCTTCCATAGCAGCTTCAGAAACCTTATCATCCATTCTTGCACCACGCTCACTGATCTTTGACAAACTTATTTCTGAAATAATGTCGTCTAGCAAAACAGCATCTGATTCTACCGCAGCAGTACAAGTCATGTCGCCAACAGTACGAAATCGAACTTTCTTACGAAAAACAACATCTTCTTCATCCATGTTTAAAAAAGGAGAAGCAGCCATTAACTGACCATTGCGAGTAATACAGTCACGCTCGTGAGCAAAATAAATAGACGGTAATGTGATATTCTCCCGTTTTATATAATTCCAAACATCGAGTTCCGTCCAGTTACTTATCGGAAAAACACGAACATTCTCTCCTTTATGTATTTTACCATTATAAATGTTCCATAGTTCAGGTCGCTGTCTCTTGGGATCCCATTGTCCAAACTCATCACGCACTGAAAAAATACGTTCTTTAGCCCGTGCCTTTTCTTCATCTCTACGCGCTCCGCCAATACATGCATCAAAACCATATTTGGAAATTGTATCGAGCAAAGTAACGGTTTGCAGTGTATTGCGACTTGCGTTCTTGCCTTTTTGTTCAATTACCTTACCTCCATCAATCGATTCCTGAACATATCCAACAATCAGTTTCTCGCCAATGCGGTCTATCATCTCATCACGGTAGCTAATTGTTTCATCGAAATTATGTCCTGTATCAATGTGGACAAGAGGAAAGGGGAATTTACCTGGCCGAAATGCTTTTTCCGCTAAACGTACCAAGGTAATTGAATCCTTGCCACCAGAAAACAATAATGCAGGTTTTTCAAATTGACCAGCAACCTCTCTTAATATATGGATGGCCTCTGCTTCTAGCTGATCTAAATAGTCCAAATTATTTTTGTTCATTTTTTTAATATTAAGACTTTACCGCGTGTAAACCGCACTCTTTCTTTGATTGATCTTCCCACCACCAACGTCCAGCCCGAAAGTCTTCACCTTCTCGAACCGCTCTGGTACATGGGGCACAACCAATACTAGGGAAGCCTTTATCATGTAAAGTGTTATATACTATATGGTTTTCTTTTATAAATGCTTTAACTTGATCCAATGTCCAATCAAAGATAGGATGATATTTGACAATATGATGTCCTTCATCCCATTCAAGATTTTCCATATCTTGCCTATTTAACGATTGTTCTGCTCTAATGCCCGTAATCCAACATTCATTACCGCTCAACGCTCTATTTAGCGGTTCTATTTTACGAATGTAGCAACATTCTTTTCTATTCTCCACCGATTCATAAAAACTACTGGGTCCTTTTTTTTCAACCATCTCTTCTAACAACACGTTGTTAGGATAGTATGCGTGAATCGGTTTTCCATAGTTTTCGAGCGTTCTATTCCAAACATAGTAAGTTTCTGGAAATAATCTCCCTGTTTCGAGTGTAAAAACTTTTATTGGGATATTATTACTGAATATTATGTGAGTCAATGCTTGATCTTCCCATCCAAAGCTGGTGGAAAAAACAATCTTACCGTCAAATTTTTGAGCTAAAAAGCGTAACGATTCGACGATCCCCTTACCTATTAAATCTTCTTTCAACGTCGCTAAATCCATTTCTTAATCTTGTTCGTTTATGTTAATATTTCTATACGGGATATTGATCGCTATGTAAGCTTAATAACAAACATTGCTACATTTCTAATGCTTACAATAAGTACAATAATCCCTACCAATACCATAATAGTTTTGGCGGATATTCTATTAGAAACTTTTGCAGCGATCGGAGCGGCTAAAGCACTTCCTAATATCAATCCCAAAACAGCTTCCCAGTGGGCACCGCCCAGCATTGAAAGAAAGGTCAATGAGCTTAGGATTGCAATAAAAAATCTAGTGATTTTTACTGTCCCCAATGAAAATAGTGGATGCCTCCCCCCTGCAATTAAATTTGACAATACAATAGAGCCCCAACCGCCCCCAAATGCAGCGTCAATAAACCCACCAAAAAAACCCAAAAGACCTATTTTTTCAATCTTCTTCTTTTTAGATTTTTTTTGAATGTTTAACGCTTTAAGTAAAATTACCACACCCAATATTCCAGTATAAACGGCAACCACAGGTTTCGTGTAGGCACTATAATGTTCTAACGAGGAAAGAAGATAAGCTCCTATTATCGCACCCAAAACACCTGGGATAAGAAGTAGCTTAAAAAGCTTCCAATTTACATTGCCCATTTTAAAGTGCATCCAGCCTGCGATACCATTACTTAAAACTTCCGATAAATGTATTCCCATACTTGCAGGTGCTGGGGGAATGCCCATAGCTAAAGAAAAGGATGAGGAAGTAACGCCGTAAGACATACCTATTGCTCCATCAACCATTGCAAAAATAAATCCTGCTATTAAGAAATAGTAAAATACTGGATTAATTTCTACAAGAAAAGACTGGAAATCCGGCTCTTTATGCCAAAACACCAATACACCTATTGTTATCGAAAATATGATAGCCAGCCAGATTAACCATTTAAAATTTACTTTAACCTTGTTATTCTCTGGAGCTGTCACCAACGACGCAGTCACCGCATTCAATTTTCTTACTTTTTCTGTAAAATCACCTTGCAACTTGTCTCGCAAAAGGCTCATTTGCTGAAGCGTTTGATCAAGCTCATTCGGTATGCTTTCGGCTAAAACTTCTTTAAATCTTTTAGCAATTGTTGGTGATTTGCCATTGGTAGAGATAGCAATTTTCAGATCTCCTTTTTGCACAATCGATCCAAGATAAAAGTCGCACAATTCTGGTTTATCGGCTATATTAACAAGCAAATTTCTTTCATGTGCTGCCTTTCTGATTAATTCATTTAACAAATTATCATTTGTTGCAGCTATTACTAATTGCATGCCTTCCATATCTTCTGGTTCAAAAGGCTTCTGTAAAAGTTCTATTTGAGGGAACTTTTTACACAAAACGGCTATTTCATCGCAGATATTTTTTGCTACAACTTTGATTTTAGCGTCTTGGCTATTATTGAGAATTGCATTTAATTTTTCTAAACCCACCTTCCCGCCACCGATAAGTAGCGTAGTAAGCTCATTTAATTTAATAAAAACGGGAAACAACTGATTCCCATTCCCCACCTTATTTGACGGGACTAAATTAACCTCATTCTCTAATAATTGGGACATAGTTTTCAACAACAGATTTATATGATGGGTGTAAGGAAACAACTTCACCAAACACTAACAATGCTGGTGCCCCTACCATCTCTTCTCTTGACCTTTGTATAATGTTGTCGACATTTCCCAATACTAGTTTTTCTTGTTCTGTTGAACCACTTTGAACAATAGCTACAGGTAATGTTGACTTGCCGGCATTTTTGAATATCTCTACAATTTCAGCGAGTTTTTTTAATCCCATTAAAACCACAATTGTGGCGTTGGATTGTGCAGCGCTATAAATATCACCTGAAACCTCACCAGAGGCAGTTGTACCGGTAACAACCCAAAAACTCTCACTTACTCCTCTATGTGTAACGGGGATATGCTGCAGTCCAGGAACTCCTATAGAACTGGAGATGCCTGGAATTACCGTCACAGGAATCTGGTGCTTAGTTGCAAATTCAAGTTCTTCATATCCTCTACCGAATACAAACGAGTCTCCGCCCTTTAATCGAACGACATGGCCAAAGTTGATGGCATAATCTATCATTAATCGGTTCACAACTTCTTGGGAATAAGAATGGTCACCGGAACGTTTGCCAACATACACTTTAGTGGCAGAAGGATTCACAAATTCAAGGATTTTATCTCCCACCAAGGCATCATACAACACTACGTTTGCATTTTGCAGGGCTTTATAGCCCTTTAAAGTCAGCAAGTCCGGATCACCTGGCCCCGCCCCTAATAACGTTATCTTTGGCTCTATATAGTTTTTGTTAGCTTTCATTAAATTATGATTGTAATATCTATCGCTTAGGATTGTAACAAAGCTTCTCTTCTAATTTTAATTCGTTTTAAAAATTCGGCAGCACTATTAAAATATTCCTGCGCAAATAAAGCTGATGGTTCCTGCTTGTTAATTTTTAAAACTAAATCTGCAAATGTTCCGTCTAAGGCAAAATCTCCACTTTCAATATAATTAGTATCAAAGTCCTTTATTGTACCTATCTGCGTACTGCTATTTATACCTTTATCTAATAGCATAGCCTTTGCACTACTAATGAATACACTATAGGTATGGTAAATTGCGTCTGCCCATGCTTCTCTTTCCAAGGCTTGTGTTGCCCAATTCAGCTTTTCTTCTGCTTCAAATACTAATGTTGCAACTAAATCAATTACAACACCAGCACACTCTCCTACTCCAATTGCTGTTTTAAAAGTTTCTTCATGACCCCAATCAACAAACTCGTCTTCTTTTAGTGTGCTAAGGTCCGCTAAAGGTTTCAACAACTGATAGAAGTAATCTTTTCCCTGCCTGTCATAATAATGATGAAAATTTTCATCTTGACTGCCATTTGTTTTAAAATCGTTTAATAGCGCTCTTAACACATCTGTAGCTCTTTTAGACGGTGTTTTAATTACTCTCTCTGCAACTCTTCCTACTCCATCGCCTACTGTTCCTCCACCAAGCATCACCTGAACCGCTGGTACTACTTTGCCAGCCGCTTTCAGTGAGCTTCCATGAAAACCAATCTCTGCTAAACCGTGCTGGCCACAGGAATTCATGCAACCACTGATTTTAATCTTTAGATCCTTATTGAATATAAAATCAGGATATTCTTGATAAATAACATCTTCTAACACAGAAGCCAAAGTCATGCTATTCGATATTCCCAGATTGCAGGTATCTGTACCAGGACAAGTAGTTACGTCAGCCAAGCTATCGAAACCCCGTTTAGTAAAGCCTATTTTATCTAAGGCATTGTACAATGCAGGAAGGTTCTCTTCAGGAACAAACTTTAAAAGAAGCCCTTGATTCTGTGTAATACGTATTTCGTCAGACACTAAAGGACGTATTAACTCGATAAATTTGCGGGCAACATCTGTTTTTATATCTCCAATTAACACTTTGATAAAAACGCCGAACTGACCTTTCTGCTTCTGTTCGAATACGTTTGTAGCTAGCCATTGCTCATAGTGTAATAAATTGGCCGTGTCAATTTCTTCCTTAACAGAACTTGATGGAAGATGAGGTAGCGCTAAACTATCCTTATTGATAGGATATATTTTTGTTTTCGTGGTTATCTTCTCTTCTTCAATCAGCCTTAAAACTTCTTCAAGTCCTAATTTTTGAATGAGATACTTCAGCCTGGCCTTGTTGCGGTTATTACGCTCACCATATCTATCAAATACACGAATTACAGCTTCAATAAACGGAATTAACTGATCTTCTTCCAAAAATTCATAAATAGGATAAGCCAGCATAGGCTGCGCTCCGAGTCCTCCACCAATCACTACCTTAAAACCTCTTTGACCAGCAGAATTTATCTTTGGTATCAAGCCGACGTCATGAACATAGCTATACGCAGTATCTTTCTCGCTTGAGGAGAACGCGATCTTGAATTTTCGACCCATTTCCTGGCAGATAGGATTTCTTAAGAAATACTCAAAAGCAGCATACGCATAAGGTGACACATCAAAGGGTTCATCCGGATCTATACCGGCTGTTGGAGAAGCCGTTACGTTTCTAACTGTATTACCACAGGCTTCACGTATCGTTACATCATCTTGTTCTAATTTAGCCCAAAGCTCCGGTGTCCGATCTAAACTAACAAAATGTATTTGGATATCTTGCCTAGTTGTTAAATGAAGATTGCCGCTACCATATTCGTCGGCAATATCTGCGATACGGAGAAATTGTTTAAAATTCACTTTTCCGAAGGGTAATTTGATGCGAATCATCTGCACACCCGGTTGCCTTTGGCCGTAAATACCCCTAGCTAAACGAAGGCTTCTGAACTTTTCTTCATGTATCGTACCTTCACGAAATGCGTGGATTTTCTTTTCAAGATCAATTATATCTTGCTCTACCACTGTATTTTCTAATTCCGTTCTAAAACTTTGCATCTTCTATTAGTCATTTTACTAGCCTCTACCGGATCTAAAGAATTCCTCTATTGCAGTCAGGCCAAAATTATCAAAATCAAAAAGAATTTTTCAATTTAATATAAATTTCATAAAATTTAAAGAAACAAACAATAAATCGAATAATCTTTAAATTAGGCAAATATATAAAGTATATAGTATTAGTAGCATTAAATATAGCTATTTTTTTTCTTTTTTTTACATTGTAAGAACATCATGTTGTTTTTAATCACAAATTTTCTCACCGTATAATACAGCAATGATTTTAAAAACTTGATACCTTCGGGATTTTTATTAGGTTTGGATATGAAATTCCTTTTATACATAGTCGCCATCTCTATATACTTTTTAGGTTCGTTTTCTATTACTTTTGCGTCAAAAAAGTACGCTCTCAACAATTTTATTGTAAAAGAAAATCTGATCAAAAATGGTAAACTTGCAATAATTGCCTGCGACTCTACCGAAAAACCTACCGATAATATTAACGGTACTTTTTCATTTATAATCAATGGTTTTAGGCAACCTCTTTCCTTTCGGGAAGGTGTTGCTATTTCACCGCTTGAAATAGAAAGGTCTTCCTTTGTATTTCTCAAACATGAAAATGAACAAGGCACACATAGCAAACTATATTATGTCTATAAAAATGATGACGGATTAAAACCCTTCAAAATTAACTGGATTGTACTTCTCATTATTCCAATTATAATCATCCTCATAGCATCGATATACAAACGGCTTATCTTTTTTGCAGTTCTGGCATTGGCGGCCCTCGCTTATTTCAACTATAATAAGGGCTTAAGCTTTGATGGAATATTTGAAACAGTTCTGCATGGCATAAAAGATATTTTTTAAGAATAAGCGATTAAAACCATATGCTACGGGGTAAAGAAGAGCTTAACAAGTTAGTTTAATTTAAAAATCGCCGCGAACAAACTGATAACAAATACCTAACCACCAATAACGAACAACCAGTAACGAATAACGAACAACCAGTAACTAAAAAGGCATTCCTATTCCAAAATTGTACTGAATAAAGTTATAAGGATCAGGAGCATTTGTAAGGCTATATTCTTCCTTAAATGCTTTACTATTAAACAATTCAGTTATCACCCATTGTTTATCACCGGTAAACTGAGGATCTTTTATTTTCAAGCCAGCATCAAATCGAAACACAAAGTACTGAAGGTCAAAACGTAACCCTGCGCCTGCGCCAATTGCTATCTGCCCCATAAATTTGTCAAATTTAAACTCCCCTCCTGGGTTTTCTACAGCCTCTCTCAATCGCCATACATTTCCGAAATCCGCAAACGTGGCTCCTTTTAGTTTAGCTCCAAAAAATCTGTTCAACACTTTAAATCGATATTCAACATTACCAACAATCTTAATTTCTCCCAATTGATCCAAATTCCGTAGTCGTAATCTTAATTCATCAGATAAAATGGCTCTATTATAATTTCCAGGACCGAGTGTTCTAGCTTGCCAAGCCCTTAGATCATTCATTCCACCACCAAAAAACTGTTTTTCAAATATTAAGAACTCTGAATTATTTCCAAAGGGCACACCAATTCCCGAATTAATTCGAGCAATGAATTGACGCTCGCCTCCTAAATAACGATATATCCTAAAATCAACCTCTGCTTTTACATATTGTAAATAAGGGACATTCAGAATAGTATTTTGTCCTAAATCATTCTTCTTAAAAGGAATAATTTTGCTAAGTAAATTTAACGTATTTCCGCTTAGATCCAGTGTTCCTCTAAAAAAGAGGAAATTATCATAGGTATTAAGTCGTAACGTATTAAAGGTATAGGCATATTGGCTTCCAATTCCAAAATAAGCCCTGTCGTTACTTTTAACATATAAATCGTATCCCTGATCCTCTAAAGTGTTTTTAAAGTCTTCATCTAACCTTCCCAGTCTATATTCTAAGGATAAGGGCGTTACGCTATGTAATTTATATTTGGTATCATACCAGTTATATGAAATAGAATTTATCACATACCTATTGCTGTAGGTATTTAATTGATCAAAAATCTGCCAATTAGTAGAAAATACGGTATGCGGCATTCCATTCTTGCCCATTAAGGGGATTTTAAATGGAACGATCAATCGAGGGATAGATAAATTAGCTCCAAACTGAAAGTCACGGTTCCAAACCCTGTTCCAGAGAGGTCCTCCTAATTGTGAATCGAAAAGCATACCGTAACGCGCTTTAACTTCTAATTGTTCAGAACCTCCAAATAGATTTCTATTTGTATAGGTATTGCCTAAATTAAAACCACTGCGTCCAGAAGAAAACACATATTCGCCTTCCACTCTATTTGCCATTCTTTTTGATGGTACCAGTTCATAATTAACAGTAAGAGAAGTAGAATCTCTCTTTTTATAGGTAGTTCGAATAGCCCTAAAGCTGTTTAATTCATATAAACGATCATAAGTTAAGTTTTCCCGTTCAGCATCAAATGCATCCCCTTTTTTTGGATATATATAACGTGCCAAGGGTTTGGGTTTAAATTTCTTTGAGTAATCTTGCACAACTAAAGCACCTGGTAAAATTGTTTTTACTGCCGAGCTATCACCAAACCCCTCCTCACTATTTTTAATAGTCACAAAACTACTATCAATTTTAAAAACTGTATGGGCACTCTTTCCTTCCGGATTATCGATAAATAGCCTTAGGTTGGCTTGGCCTTGATTGGTATTAGTATCCACCTCAAATCGCACGTACTGTCTGACATAGTCGTAATAACCACGCCTGCGCATCAAATTATATATAGATTCACGTTCCTTTGCCAAGGTATCCGCATCAAATCTCATCCCTGTTTTTAGTGAAGTATGCTGTGATGCATATTCTTGATAGATTCGTTCGACTTCCGAATCTGCAATTTCACTGTCGATATTTCTGACATTAAATGGCTCACCCTGTTTCGCATTAAAAACAATACGCGCTTTTTTCTTTCTTACGGATATGGCACTTGTAACCTGCGCATTAAAGTAGCCCTTTGCAGCTAAAAATTTTTGAATTTGATTTCTTGATATCTCTACCAATGAGCTATCTAAAATACTGGGAGCCTCACCTACATTTCTTATTTTATCGGTTCTGTATTTACCTTTTTTGCTATTAGCAAAATTGTAAATAAATAGGTTTATGGAAGAGTTTGGCTGAATTTCTCGTTGTATATATGCTGAAGCCTCATCTTTAAATTGCTTGTTTATTCCGTTTAATTTTACTTTCGTAACGAGTGCCTGATCATCATTTAATAATCTTGTTGACCTACATGATGTAATAAATAGCGACAAAAGCACTATAATTGCAAATAAAAAAAAATTAACTAGTCGTGATGCTCTCAAAGTCTCAGCTTCAATTTATAAAATCCTTACACCAAAAAAAGTTCAGAAAAGAACATGGCCTCTTTATTGTTGAAGGCATTAAATCTATAACGGAATTTCTTCATTCAGATTATACTGTACATAGCATTTTCTGCACATCAAAAGTAGAACCAAAAATCGGTAATTTTCCTAAAAAAATAAAACTTAATATCATTAGTGAGAGAGATCTCACGGCAATTACCACCTTAAAAACACCTCAAGGTATATTAGCATTGGTAAAAGCACCTGATAATAAACGCTTGGATACAAAAGAATTAAAAAATAGTTTTACGCTGGTACTGGATAATATACAAGATCCCGGCAACTTAGGAACTATAATCCGTACAGCTGACTGGTTTGGAATAAATAAAATCATTTGTTCGGAAGACACTGTTGAGGCATTTAATCCCAAAGTTGTTCAGGCAACTATGGGATCATTGGCGCGGATGTCCATCGTTTACACAGATTTACAACTCGTCTTTCAGGACAATTCAATCCCTGTTTTCGTAGCATTATTAGATGGAAAATCAATTTATGAAACTACTTTTGGAAATGAAGGGCTAATATTGTTAGGAAATGAGGGGAATGGGGTAAGTAAAAATCTTTTAAACGCTGCAATGACAACAGTAACCATTCCTCGCTTTGGAAATGCAGAATCGCTCAATGTGGCTGTATCTGCTGCTATTTTCTGCTCTGAAATAAGAAAAAAAAGATAAAATAGAAAAAAATTAGTAAAGCAATATTATTTTACTATTTTTGCATGCCTAAAATAAGGAAAGGGTCGGATGGCCGAGTGGCTAGGCTGAGCTCTGCAAAAGCTCCTACAGCGGTTCGAATCCGCTTCCGACCTCATTAAAGAATTATTAAAGTATAAAAGCAATGGGAGTTACACGCTTAAAAAGAAAAGATAGAAGAAATAAAACAGTATCACGTCTTGAGGTTCAGTTTTTGAAACTAGGCCGTAATATTGAAGTTGGCAGCAAATCAAAAGAGCCAAAACACAGTCAAGTAGCAAAAAATGATGCTGTTTTAGCAAAGCTGACTACAGATAAAAAATAATTATCCATAATAAGATATATTGTTAAAGACCTGGAAATTTCAGGTCTTTTTTTATTTATACATTTTAACCTATATGCGAAAATTAGCGATGAATGAACTTTCACGCATAAGCGTAGAAGAGTTTAAACAGCAAGAGAAGTTACCTGTCACCGTGGTACTTGATAGTGTGAGAAGTTTGCATAATGTTGGATCCATTTTTCGTACCTCAGACGGTTTTGCTGTAGAGCGCATTGTTTTATGTGGTATAACTGGTACCCCACCACACCGGGACATAGAAAAGACAGCGTTAGGTGCCACGCAATCCATTGAGTGGGTTTATGTGCATGATATTAAAGAAGCGATTAATCATTTAAAGGCCGAAGGTAAAAAAATCCTTGCTGTTGAGCAGGCAGAGGGGAGCACGATGCTTCATCAATTTAATCCGTTACCTAAAGAAAAGTATGCACTTGTTTTTGGCAATGAGGTAAATGGTGTTTCTGAAGAAGCTATGCAAATGATAGATGCCTGTATTGAAATACCTCAGTTTGGCACCAAACATTCTTTTAACATTGTTATTTCTGCAGGTATTGTACTGTGGGATTTTTTTTACAAACTAAAATTAAAAAGCGGCTAACCATAAGCTGGTAGCCGCTTTAACAATTAAAAATTAACTAAACTATTTTAAAAGTCTATAAAAACTATTCGGCAATACAGTAGGCTTACGCATATTCTGCTATAGCATCCTTGCTTTCAAGCACTGATTTCCCCATCAAATATTCATCTACTTTTCGTGCACATTCCCTACCTTCTGAAATGGCCCAAACCACTAATGATTGGCCACGTCTCATATCACCGGCAACAAAGACATTGTTTACAGAGGTTTGATAGCTGCTTTCAGAGGCATTTACATTGCCTCGCGCATCTAATCCTACACCCAACTGTTTCAACAGACCTTCATGCTGAGGGTGTAAAAATCCCATTGCTAGTAAAGCCAGTTCGCAGGGAATTTCACGTTCGGAACCTGGAACTTCCGCAAATTTAACCGGACGTCCCATCGCATCAGTTTCCCAAGCTAAATCAACAACAAGTGCCCCTTTCAGGTTACCCTGTTCATCACCTATAAAAGATTTTGTATTGATGCTCCAAAAACGTTGACATCCTTCTTCATGCGAGGTTGTTGTTTTTAGCACCATAGGATAAGTTGGCCATGGCATTGCCGCACTTCTAGATGCGGGCGGTTGCGGCATTAATTCAAACTGTGTAATGGTAGTAGCTCCATGTCTATTTGAAGTACCTACACAATCTGAACCGGTATCTCCTCCACCAATAACTAATACATTTTTCCCTGTAGCAAGTAGATCCGCTTCCTGAAAATCAGATTCACCAACCCTTTTGTTCTGCTGCTTTAGAAACTCCATAGCAAAATGAACGCCTTTTAATTCACGACCGGGGATGTTCAAATTTCTTGGAATGGTAGATCCACCAGCCAAAACAATAGCGTCATACGATTTAAGTTCAGCAGTTGGTACATTTCCGCCAACTTCAGCGTTGCACTTAAATACCACACCCTCTTGTTTCATAATGTCCACACGTCTATCAATCACCCATTTTTCCAATTTAAAATCAGGAATACCATATCTCAAGAGACCACCCGGTTTATCATCACGTTCATATACGGTAACTTCGTGGCCTGCCTTGCTTAATTGCGCAGCAGCAGCTAATCCTGCCGGACCGGACCCAATAACTGCAACTGTCTTACCCGTTTTTACGGATACAGGTTTAGCTTTGGCAAAACCTTTCTGATAGGCTATTTCAGCTATATGTTTTTCAATTTCTTCAATAGCTACAGGAGAACGGTTGATACCTAGCACGCAAGCAGACTCACATGGAGCAGGGCAGATGCGCCCCGTAAACTCTGGAAAGTTATTTGTTGATGATAATATTTCAAAGGCATCTTCCCATTTTCCGTCATATACCGCATCATTGAATTCAGGTATAACGTTTCCAAGCGGGCAACCCGAATGACAAAAAGGAATACCACAATTCATACATCGCGCGGCCTGTGTGTTCAACTCTTCTTCACTAAAACTGTGTACGAATTCTTTATAATTTTTAAGACGATCCTGCGGAGCATCTTTAGATGGAAGTTGTCTTTCAAACTCTTTGAACCCTGTTACTTTTCCCATTTCTCAATCTATATTTTTAAGCCTCAACTAATTTTGTCTGCAAAACCTTCTTGTACTCTTTAGGGAATACCTTCACAAACAAGCCGCGATCATTTTTCCAATTACTTAATATGTTTGAAGCCAATTTACTGTTAGTCAAATTTATATGCCGTTTAAGCAAATTAATAATCTGTGTCTCATCGTCAGCTTCTAATGGATCTAAATCAACCATTTCTAAATTACAGCGGTCTCTAAAAGTACCATTGATATCATAAACCCATGCAATACCACCACTCATTCCAGCAGCAAAGTTTCTACCGGTTTCTCCTAAGATTAAAGCTCTCCCTCCTGTCATGTATTCACAACCATGATCGCCTACACCTTCCACTACGGTAGTGGCCCCCGAGTTACGAACGGCAAATCGCTCTCCTGCTTGTCCACATACAAATAAGTGCCCAGATGTAGCACCATATAGAGCAACGTTGCCTATGATAATATTTTCATGGGGTATCAATTGGCTGTTATCAACTGGATAAATAGCTAATTGTGCTCCAGACAAACCCTTTCCGACATAATCGTTGGCTTCTCCTTCCAATTCAAAAGAAAGTCCTTTAGCGGCAAAAGCACCGAAGCTCTGCCCAGCCGAGCCGATAAACTTAAAGTTAATAGTATTATCAGGTAATCCCTCTGAGCCATAAATTTTAGAAACTTCATTAGATAATAATGTCCCTATTGTACGGTCGGTGTTCTTAACGTTAAAGGTACCAAATACAGGCGTTTTACTTTCAAGCGCCTTATCGGCTTGCTTGAGCATCCCCCAATCAAGAATCATATCCATGCCATGATCTTGTGATTCTGTTTGATAAAGGCTTTTCCCTACATAGTTTTGAGGGGCATAAAGTATTCCTGATAGATCTAATTTATTAACTTTCCAGTGATTTAAATCTTCGCGGACTTTAAGGAACTGTGCCTTACCTACCATTTCATTAATGGTCCTGAAACCTAAACTGGCCATTATTTCCCTTAACTCCTCGGCCAAAAATTTAAACAAGTGAACAATATCTTCCGGTTTACCTGTAAATAATTTACGCAATTCTGGATCTTGTGTAGCAACACCAACAGGACAAGTATTTAAGTGGCATTTACGCATCATAATACACCCACCTGCTACAAGAGCGGCTGTAGCTACGCCCCACTCTTCTGCACCCAATAATGTTGCGATTGCTAAATCTCTACCTGTTTTCAACTGACCATCCGTTTGTAGAACAACGCGACTACGCAGTTGATTTTTAACCAATGTTTGTTGTGCTTCTGCTAAACCAAGTTCCCATGGCAAGCCAGCATGTTTAATTGAACTGATAGGTGAAGCACCAGTACCGCCATCATAACCTGCAATTAGAATTACATCGGCATGTGCCTTTGCTACACCTGCAGCGATCGTACCAACTCCAGCCTTCGAAACTAATTTTACATTGATGCGTGCTGCACGATTAGCATTCTTTAAATCAAAAATTAATTGTTTTAGGTCTTCAATCGAATAAATGTCATGATGTGGCGGAGGAGAAATCAAACCAACACCAGGGGTAGCATGTCTTACTTTTGCAATCCATTCATCCACTTTATCTCCAGGTAATTGCCCTCCTTCACCAGGTTTCGCTCCTTGCGCCATTTTGATTTGTAATTCATCAGCCTGAGAAAGGTAGTGAGATGTTACACCGAATCTAGCTGATGCAATTTGTTTGATCGCTGAACGCATTGAATCGCCATTCGGTAAAGTTTGATACCTGATCTCATCTTCTCCACCTTCTCCAGTATTGCTTTTACCTCCTATACGGTTCATTGCAATTGCTAATGTACTATGCGCTTCATGCGAGATAGATCCAAATGACATTGCTCCAGTGGCGAAGCGCTTCATAATATTCTCTGCAGGCTCTACTTCGTCCAGCGCTATTGGCGTCCGGTGTTTTGCAAAATCAAACAATCCTCTTAACGTATACATCCGCTCCTTTTGATTGTTTATATGAGAGGCATATTGTTTATATATCTCATAATTACCTGTTCTACATGATTGTTGCAATAAGTGAACAGTTGTAGGATTAAAGAGGTGAGCTTCTCCTCTCCTTCTCCATTGGTAAATACCTCCTTCTGGCAGTAAGCTTACTTTTTTATCATTGTGAAAGCCCCTATTGTGTTTACTTAAAACCTCTTTAGCTATATCATCTAAATTTAAGCCACCAATACGCGAAACAGCTCCACAGAAGTATTTGTCAACAACTTCTCTGCTAATCCCTAGCACTTCAAAAATCTGCGCGCCCTGATAAGATTGTAATGTAGAAATACCCATCTTTGAGAAGATCTTTAGTAAACCATTACAAACTGCTTTCACATAATTTTTTGATAAGTCAGGCCATATTAAAGGCGTATCTATCACACCACTTTCTTTAAGCGTTCTAATAGAAGCTAAAGCCATATATGGATTAATAGCCGTTGCGCCAAAAGCTAATAAACATGCGAAGTGGTGAACTTCCCAAACATCACCTGCTTCCGCCACTAATCCTACCGCACCCCTATATCCAGTTTTTATTAGATGGTGATGCACAGCAGATACGGCCAATAACGATGGTATTGCAGCGTGTTGTGAATCTATTGCTCTATCAGAAAGTATTAAAACTTCAAATCCATCACGCACGGCATCTTCAGCATAACGGCATAAGCGAGCCAAGCCCTCTTCCAAAGCCCCTTCTTTACCATCAGCCTTAAAATATGTTTGAAGCGTTTTAGCCTGAAAAATACCAGTATCTATACTACGCAATTTCTCTAAATCCCTGCTGGTAACAATAGGGTGTTCAAGCGCTACGCAATGACAATGCATTTTATCTTCATCTAAGATATTACCGGAGTTGCCGATAAACGTAGACAAACTCATTACCAGCCTTTCTCTGATAGGATCGATGGGAGGATTGGTAACCTGAGCAAAGTATTGTTTAAAATAACTACTCAAGTGTTGAGGATGTTCAGACAATACTGCAAGAGGTACATCGGTTCCCATTGAGCCAATAGGCTCTTTGCCATCAACTGCCATGGGAACTAATATTCCTTCTACATCCTCTCTAGAATAACCAAAAATTTGTTGATATCTAAATACGGATTCTTTAGAAAGATAGGTAAAAGTAACCCTTGGTTCCGCTAAATCATTTATATTAATTTTGTATTTATCAAGCCAGTCTCCATAAGGCTGTTTACTTGCCAACTCAAATTTGATATCAGCATCGCTCAATATTTCGCCTTTTTCCATGTCAACCAGAAATATTTTCCCAGGTTGTTGACGACCTTTTTTAATAATCGTACTTTCTTCTATGGGCAGAGCACCTGCTTCAGACGCCACCACCACCCTGTCGTCATTTGTGACAGCGAATCGTAGTGGCCTTAAACCGTTACGGTCTAACATTGCTCCAATGGTGGATCCATTTGTAAAACAAAGAGCGGCAGGTCCATCCCATGGTTCCATAATGGTAGCATGGTATTCATAAAATGCTTTTCTTAGAGGATCCATTGCATTATTACCGTCCCAAGCTTCCGGTACTAACATGAGCATAACATGGGGTAAAGAACGTCCGCTGTGCAACAGCAATTCCACCACATTATCTAAAGAAGCTGAGTCTGATAATCCAGGATCTACTACCGGCAATAAAATCTCCAGTTCTTCATCGGAGAAATAAGGTGAAGAAATGGATCTAAGACCAGCATAAAAGCGATTGAGGTTACCTGTCAGCGTATTAATTTCACCATTATGTGATACAATACGGAAAGGTTGTGCCAATTTCCACGAAGGAAAAGTATTAGTTGAAAAGCGTGAATGTACTAAGCCAAAAGCAGAAACAACCCGTTCATCAGATAAATCATTATAATAAGAACGAACTTGATAGGTAGTAAGTTGTCCTTTGTAAATAATTGTTTTACTCGATAATGATGGCACATAAAATTGTTCTTTGACTTCCGGTAATTCTTCTTTGATCTTCTTAACAATCAGCCTTCGAAGTACAAATAACTTACGATCAAAGTCATCTGTATTTCGAACATCTTTAGGACGTCCAACAAAAAATTGTATAATAGATGGCTCGGCACTTAAAGCGGTTACCCCTACTCCCTCAGGTGTAACAGGAACTTCTCTTATCCCTAGAAAGTTTAGACCTAATTGAGATGCCGCACTTTTTATCAGGTCAACGCACTGTGTATTTAAAAGTGGTTCTTTCGGCAAAAAAGTCATACCAACACCATAATACCCTGGCTCGCCCAATCGAATATCTAGTTTACTACATTCTTCCCACAAAAACTCATGTGGTAACTGGATCATGATACCGGCACCGTCTCCGCTTTCTTCGTCACATCCGCATGCACCGCGATGTTCCATGTTCTCCAACATCGTCAAGGCGTCTTGAACCTGACGGTGACTTTTCAATCCTTTTAGATGAGCCACAAAGCCTACTCCGCACGCATCATGCTCAAACTCAGAACGATACAACCCCTGTTCTTCCATATCTTCAACTGTATTTTGTTATTGCTTAGTTTAAATAGATTGCTAAATTAACATTATTATTCGACAATATTAAATATTTGCTATTTTTTTAAATAAAAATTTGACGAAATACCTACAATAACACTATATACTTAACAATATCGCAAACAAACAATACAAGCTATTTAATACATACTTAATTAAAAAAAACAACCTGATTACCAAGTTAATACATTAAGTTAAAAAAAAGATCACAGTAATTTAACTTTTTTTTCTACTTTTGCGGTGGGTAAGTCTTTTACGACCAGCTCCCTTTGAACTCCCCCAGGGTGGGAACACAGCAAGGGTAAGAGGTTGAGCGGTGCGATAAAAGGGGCTTGCCCATTTTTTATTTCTAATCATTTCGTTTTCCCTATTTTAAATTCTAAATATTGGTTACTTTTGTGACATTCGTAATCCAAACTTTAACAGTAAATTTTTATGAAATTTTTTATCGATACAGCAAACCTTCAACAAATTAAGGAGGCTCAAGATTTAGGCGTATTAGACGGCGTAACTACCAATCCAAGCTTAATGGCTAAAGAAGGCATTAGCGGGGCTGAAAACGTAATCAACCATTATAAAGCGATCTGTGCGATAGTAGACGGTGATGTGAGCGCTGAGGTTATCAGTACAGATTTTGACAATATCATTAAAGAGGGACATGAACTTGCCAAATTGGATGATAAAATTGTTGTAAAAGTTCCAATGATTAAAGATGGCATAAAAGCTATTAAATATTTCAGCGGTGAGGGAATTAAAACGAATTGCACACTTGTATTCTCTGCAGGGCAGGCACTTTTAGCGGCTAAGGCTGGAGCAACATATGTTTCTCCTTTTATTGGAAGACTAGACGACATCTCTACAGACGGGTTGAGTTTAATTGAAGATATTCGTCTTATTTATGATAATTATGCCTATGAAACTCAAATTTTAGCGGCATCTGTTCGTCATTCCATACATATCATTGAATGTGCTAAAATAGGAGCTGATGTCATGACAGGACCTCTATCGGCTATCTTATCATTGCTTAAACACCCGCTTACTGATAGTGGTTTGGCTCAGTTTTTAGCAGACCACGCAAAAGCTGCTGGTAAATAAAAGATATCATGGTCAATAAGCAACCATAAACTTATTGACCATGTTTTTCTCCATTGCAAGAATTACGGCTATACAGCGGAATAAATGGAGCAACCCATTAGACATAGTAACAATTACTTGCAAACGATTTTCAAACAGCATTTAAGATTATCTTCACAAATGTTTTATTATGGATATATTAGACCTGGTCATTATTGGCGGTGGTCCTATCGGTTTAGCCTGTGGGATTGAGGCTAAGAAAGCAAATCTCAATTATATAATTCTTGAGAAAGGTTGCTTGGTTAATTCGTTGTTCAATTATCCTCAACATATGACCTTTTTCTCTACTTCTGAGAAACTAGAAATTGGTGAAATTCCTTTTGTTTCAATTAATCCTAAACCTAAAAGATTGGAGGCGCTGGAATATTATCGTCGCATCCAACAGTCGTTTGGCTTAAAAGTTAATTTATTTGAGGAGGTCACCGACGTAACGAAGGAGGAAGAAATATTTATAGTGCAATCAAAAAAAAATAAATATCATTCCAAACATGTTATCTTAGCTACTGGCTTTTATGACAAGCCTAATCTAATGAATATTCCGGGGGAACATCTTCCTAAAGTGAAACATTATTATAATGATCCTCATTATTATGCCAATCAAAATATTGTTGTTATAGGTAGCAGCAATTCGTCAGTAGATGCTGCACTCGAAACCTATCGTAAAGGAGCTCATGTTACAATGGTTATCAGAAAGGAACATATTAGTCCGAGGGTAAAATATTGGGTAAAACCAGATATCGAAAATCGCATAGCAGAAGGGTCTATCACAGCCTATTTCAATAGCTGTTTGTCTGCAATTGAAAATGATAAGGTTCATATACTTACACCCAATGGCCCGCTTACTCTTCCAAACGATTTCGTTCTTGCATTGACAGGTTACCAACCAAATTTTGATTTCCTAAGACAACTTAAGATTAACCTATCAGAGGACGATCTGCTTATTCCCGAACATGATAAATCCTCCATGGAAACAAACATTCCCAACCTTTATCTTGCAGGCGTCGTGTGTGGGGGTATGAATACACATCTTTGGTTTATTGAAAATTCACGTATCCATGCTAAACAAATAATTACACATATTTTAACAAAAGAAAAAGGCTAAGCCTAAGGAAATTACCTCTCCTGTTATTTCATAATGAATACAATACTTGATCGCATCTATAATTTTTTTACTAATTTTGGAACTTATGGAAGATGGTTCACAGATTACCGAATTCGGAAAGGTATTCATTTACCTAATAATAGGAACTTTAATGGTTCTTTTTACGCTCTTGTTAGGTAAAATTCTGTCGCCCCGCAAACCCACTGCAGCTAAACAAAGCACTTACGAATGTGGAGAAGAATCAATTGGTAGCGCTTGGGTTCAATTTAATTCTAAATTTTATGTAATTGCCCTTGTGTTCCTTCTGTTTGATGTTGAAATGGTGTTTATTTTTCCGTGGACAACGGTGTTTGGGTCGGCAGAATTTATTGCTGCAGATGGACGTTGGGGTTGGTATACGCTGATCGAAATGTTTCTCTTTATAGGAATATTGATTGTAGGATTGGTGTACGTATGGAGGAAGGGCGATTTGGAATGGATAAAGCCCTCTCCTATTAAACCAACCATAAACAATGTAGTTCCCCAACATATTTATGATAGTATAAATAAAGAGCTTTATCAAACAAAATCTTTTCAATTCGCACAGCCACTTAATGAGGAAGTGAACGATACAAAGGTAATTGCTAAACCTGCTTTTAAGCCGAAATTTATAAAAAAGGATCCTTAGGATGAGTACTGACACACAAGCTCCAGACAGCGGAATTATTGTAGCCAAATTAGATGATCTTCTAAATTGGGCTCGCTTATCATCTATGTGGCCTGTAAGTTTCGGTATTGCGTGCTGTGCTATAGAAATGATGGGGGCTATGGCTGCAACCTATGACCTAGACAGATACGGTGTGTTTCCAAGAGCCTCTCCCCGGCAAGCAGATGTGATTATTATTGCTGGTACGGTAACTTTTAAAATGGCCGATAGAATCCGTTTATTATACGAACAAATGCCCGAACCAAAGTATGTTATCTCAATGGGATCATGTGCTAACTGTGGCGGACCTTATTGGCAACATGGATATCACGTTGTGAAGGGCGTCGATAAGATTATACCGGTAGATGTATATGTGCAGGGGTGCCCGCCTCGGCCAGAAGCACTTATTGGAGCATTTCTGGAATTACAGAAGAAAATAAGTACAGAAAATACTATTAATAAAAATGTTAACACTTAAATATAATTTGTTGGTTAAGTAAATACTTGACTAGGATAATATGGAAAAAGATTTTTATGGTGATTTACGATTAGGCATTCTTGGTGGAGGTCAGCTTGGACGTATGCTTATACAGGAAGCCATTAATTTAAATGTAAGTATATCTATTTTAGATCCTGATGCTGATGCACCTTGCAAAAAATTGTGCGACAAATTTGAAGTAGGATCTTTGAGCGATTTTGAGACCGTCTATAAATTTGGTAAGCAGGTAGACATGCTTACCATTGAAATCGAAAAAGTGAACGTCGACGCACTGGAAAAGTTAGAGGAAGAAGGTGTCATCGTTTTTCCACAAGCCCGTGTAATACGCTTAATACAAGATAAAGGCTTGCAAAAACAATTCTTTAAACAAAATGACATTCCGACAGCACCTTTTCAGCTTTTCTCTTCAAGAGATAACTTAAAAGAATGTTTAATACCGTTTCCTTATATTCAGAAATTAAGAAAAGATGGCTACGACGGTAAAGGTGTGTATAAAGTGGTTAGTGAAACCGATCTCGCAGATGCTTTTGATGCTCCATCTTTAACAGAGCAATGGATAGATTTTGAAAAAGAAATTGCTGTGATTGTTGCTAGAAATGATAATGGAGAAGTTTCTGCATTTCCACTAGTTGAAATGGAATTTAATCCGGCGGCAAATTTGGTTGAATTTTTAATCTCACCATCAACGCTGCCTTTTGAAATTCAGCAACGAGCTGAACAATTAGCTATTAAAATTGCTGAAGACCTGCAGATAGTAGGATTACTCGCTGTGGAGATGTTTTTAACCAAGGAGAATGAAATTTTAGTAAATGAGCTTGCTCCACGTCCTCACAACAGTGGTCATCATACCATAGAAGGAAATCTCACATCACAGTTTAGTCAACATTTAAGGGCTATTTTTAACCTACCACTTGGTAACAGTAGTGCACGCAGCAATGCTGTAATGATTAATCTACTAGGCGATAAATCCTATGAAGGACTTGCAGTTTATGAAGGCCTTGAAGAAATAATGGCTGAGGAAGGTGTATATGTACATTTGTACGGAAAGAAATTCACAAAACCTTTTCGTAAAATGGGACATGTAACGGTAATCAATGAGGATCGCGAAAAGGCTATTGAATTGGCAAGGAAAGTTCAAAACACTATTAAGGTAATTGCATAAATAAGATAAACATCATGACACAAACTGGTCAACATCCTTCGGTAGGCATTATAATGGGAAGTAAATCGGATCTTCCGATTATGGAAGATGCAATCAAAATTTTGAAAGAGCTGGGGGTGAATACCGAAGTTTCCATCGTTTCTGCCCACAGAACTCCTGAACGTATGTTTGATTATGCAAAAAATGCAGCTTCCCGAGGTCTTAAAGTCATTATTGCTGGTGCGGGAGGGGCAGCCCACTTACCTGGTATGGTGGCATCTATTACGCACTTACCAGTAATTGGAGTACCGGTAAAATCCTCTAATTCTATTGACGGTTGGGATTCTATTTTGTCTATTCTTCAAATGCCCAATGGGATACCTGTAGCTACTGTAGCTTTAAATGCTGCAAAAAACGCAGGTTTGCTAGCTGCTCAAATATTAGCTACTGCAGATGAGCAGTTAGCCCAAAATGTACTGAATTTTAAACAAGAATTAAAGATAAAAATTGAAGAGACTGCCGCTGAAGTTGAAAAAATGACCTTCTAGCTAGCTAATTTAGCTCTTTATCTAACAAATCTATTTTTCTATTGTTCCAAGATTATAAGGAAAATAGTTTTATGAACAAACTCAAAGATAAAGTAGCACTTATTACAGGTTCCGATTCAGGAATTGGAAGAGCGATTGCGGAAGCGTTTGCCAAAGAAGGGGCGCATGTAATTATCACGTATCATTCAGATAAAGAAAGTGCACAAAAAGCAGAAAAAAGGCTTAAAAAAGAAAATATAAAAACGGCTGTTTATCAATTAGATGTTAGCGATGAGGACAGTGTTCACAACGTTTTCAGCAGTGCTTATAAACATTTTGGAAAAATCGACATATTGGTAAGCAATGCAGGTGTAAATGGAAGTAACATCCCCGTGATGGAAATGGAAACCGCTACTTTTGATAAATGTATCAAAACAAATTTATATGGTGCATTTTATTGCTGTCGGCAATTTATTCAGCTACGAAAGAATAAATTAGCTGGAGCAAAGATTATTATCGTTAGTTCTATTCATGAAGAGGTATGCAATCCGGGCAATGCAGATTATAACGCGTCGAAAGGCGGAGTTAAAAATTTCAGTAAAAGCTTGGCCCTAGAGCTTGCTGCTAGGGGTGTATGCGTCAACAATATTGCTCCCGGAATGATTCTTACACCGATGAATCAGGAAGCCGTGAACAGTGAAAAAATACGGAAGGATAAAGAAAAGCACATTCCGTTAAAGCGCGCAGGTAAACCTGAAGAACTTGGGCCTTTGGCTGTTTATCTCGCTTCCGGTGATAGTGATTACGTGACTGGAACAACGTTCACCATTGATGGCGGATTAAGTATAAACTTAGGTCAAGGGGCCTAATTAACTCCATATTACATTGTATTGACTTCCGGTTAACATGCATTCTAAAAAATAGACGTATCTTTGCGCTTTATTTTAGCAAATATGAGCAAGCACGGTCGAATTTTAGTTGCAATGAGTGGCGGGGTGGATAGTTCCGTTGCTGCAGTTATGCTTCACGAGCAAGGATACGAAGTTATTGGTTTAACCATGAAAACATGGGATTACGCTTCTTCCGGTGGTTCATCAAAAGAAACAGGCTGCTGTAGCTTAGATAGCATTAACGATGCGCGCGCTTTGGCTGTAGGTTACGGATTCCCGCATTATATACTTGATATCAGAAATGAATTTGGAGATTTTGTAATAGACAACTTCGTTGATGAGTATTTAGCCGGTCGTACACCCAATCCCTGTGTGTTATGTAATACCCATATTAAATGGGAAGCACTATTAAAGCGTGCGGATAAATTAGATTGTGAATTCATCGCGACAGGTCATTATGCAAATATACGTTTGGAAGAAAACGGCAGACATGTCATTTCTAAAGGAAAAGATGAGCATAAAGATCAATCTTACGTTCTGTGGGGAGTATCTCAAAAAAATCTTGCTAGAACGAGATTCCCACTAGGAAGTTTTACGAAAGCCGAAATCAGACAGATGGCATTTGATATGGGGCAAATGGAACTCGCCAACAAATCTGAGAGTTATGAGATTTGTTTTGTTCCTGACAATGATTACCGCTCTTTCTTGAGACATAAAGTGGAAGACATCGATGAACGGATTGGCCCTGGAAATTTTATTTTGACAGATGGAACTGTGGTTGGCAAACATGCAGGCTATCCTTATTATACCATAGGCCAGCGTAAAGGGCTAGGTATCGCATTAGGAAGACCTGTTTTTGTGACCAGGATCTTAGCAGAGAGCAACACTGTTATATTGGGTTCGGAAGAAGAATTGGAAAAAGATACAGCGTATGTTAAAAATTACAATTTGGTTAAATATGAAAGCTTAGAACATTCCATTGAAGCTGTTACCAAAATACGATACAAAGATGCAGGCATGATAAGTAATATAATCGAGGAAAACAACCTTATTAAAGTAGACTTTCATCACCATGTTAAAGGTATCGCACCTGGTCAGTCGGCCGTCTTCTATGAAGGCAGTGATTTACTTGGTGGAGGCTTCCTAATGTAAATTTTAATGAAATTCTAATATCGAATGTAAAAAAGATAAAGTTTCAATACTTACATTTGAAATACTAAAATGGTAGCCGAAGACGTATGCTTCGGCTTATTTTTTATCAAAAAAGACTTGGGGTTTGCTAAAACATGAATAAATCCCTTTATTTGCAGAAATCAAAGATACTGAATGGCAAAGAACTTATTAATTGTAGAATCACCGGCAAAGGCAAAAACAATAGAAGGATATTTAGGAAAGGATTTTTTAGTAAAATCAAGTTACGGACATATCCGAGATTTAGTTAAAACTGATGACGCTATTGATACCACAAACAATTTTAAACAAAAGTATGAGGTGCCAGCAGATAAAAAAGCAGTTGTAAGCGAACTAAAAAAACTTGCAAAAGCTGCAGAGACAGTATGGTTAGCATCTGATGAGGACCGGGAAGGAGAAGCTATATCCTGGCATTTATATGAGACTTTAAATTTGAGTGACCAAAGCACCAAACGTATTGTTTTTCATGAGATTACTAAGCCTGCCATATTAAAAGCCATTGAACAGCCTCGTAAAATTGATTTTAATTTGGTAAATGCACAGCAAGCTAGGCGTGTACTCGATAGGCTTGTTGGTTTTGAGTTATCGCCAGTTCTATGGAAAAAAGTAAAACCTTCTTTGTCTGCCGGACGCGTGCAGTCAGTCGCCGTAAGACTACTGGTAGACAGGGAGCGTGAAATAATTAAATTTGCCCCTGAAGCAGCCTTTCGTCTAGTAGCCATATTTTATACCGGCGAAAAAAAAGAGTTATTTAAAGCAGAACTATCACAACGTTTTGCAAATATAGCAGATGCTGAGAGGTTCTTAAACGATTGTATAAGTGCAACTTACGAAGTAAAAAGTTTAGAGACAAAACCAAGTAAACGTAATCCGGCTGCACCTTTTACAACTTCTACGCTCCAACAGGAAGCAAGTCGGAAACTGGGTTTTTCTGTAGCACGTACTATGACAATAGCACAACGTTTATATGAATCGGGAAAGATTACTTATATGCGTACGGATTCTGTAAATCTAAGCGAAACTGCTCTGGTTACTGCCGAAAAAGAGATAAATACTGCTTATGGCCAAAAATACTACAAGAAAAGACAATATAAAACAAAGTCGGCAGGAGCTCAGGAAGCACACGAAGCCATTCGTCCTACGTATTTTGATCAGCATTCGATAGAAGGCGATTCTTCGGAACGCCGTTTATATGAACTGATCTGGAAACGTGCCATCGCCTCCCAGATGAGCGAAGCTGAATTTGAAAAAACCACGGCGAAAATCAATATTTCCACGCGCACCGAAGAATTCGTCGCAAATGGAGAGGTTATGAAATTTGACGGTTTTTTAAAAGTATATTTCGAATCAACCGATGAAGAACAAGATATAAATATTGACGAATCTGGTGACAACTCTTTACTTCCACCCCTTCAAAGCGGTCAAAAATTGGGACTTAAAGAAATGGTTGCAACCGAACGTTATAGCAGGCCGCCTGCCAGATATACAGAAGCTAGTTTGGTTAAAAAACTTGAAGAGTTAGGGATTGGGCGACCATCAACTTATGCCCCAACTATTTCAACCATACAAAATAGAGGGTACGTTGTAAAGGAGGATAGAGATGGTAAACAACGTACATACCGCGTACTGAAGTTAAATGCAGGAAATGTTACTACTGAAAAGAAAACTGAAATTACAGGCGCTGAAAAGTCCAAACTCTTCCCTACAGATATAGGTATTTTAGTAAATGACTTTCTTGTAGAACATTTTAAAGATATCGTTGACTTTAACTTTACAGCTATTGTTGAAAAAGAATTTGATGAGATAGCTAATGGGTTAAAAGAATGGACGGCAATGCTTCATAACTTTTATGGCCCGTTCCATACAGAGGTTACAAATACAATTGAAAATGCTGACAGGGCAAGTAGCGAACGTTTACTAGGAAAGGACCCACAAACCGGGAAGCAAATAAGTGTTAGGATTGGCCGCTTTGGTCCGCTTGTTCAAATTGGATCGTCTGACGATGAGGAGAAACCTCAATTTGCTAGTCTTCGGGCGGGGCAAATGATAGAAACCATTACTTTAGAAGAAGCGCTAGAATTATTTAAACTACCAAAAAAAGTAGGTAGTTATGAGGATAAAGACATGAGTGTTGCTATTGGTAGATTTGGACCATATATTAGACATAATAATGATTTCTATTCACTTCCGAAAGGTTTGGATCCTATGGATGTTAATGAAGAGCAAGCTGTTGAAATTATAGAGCTAAAAAGGAAGAAGGATATCGAAAAAATAATTAAAACTTTTGACGAGAATCCTGATGCTCGAATTGAGCAGGGTCGCTGGGGTCCGTTCATCCGTTTTGGCAAACAGAATATTAAGATCCCAAAAAATAAAGAGGCGGGAACTATTACCTATGAAGAAGTTTTAGCACTAGCAGAAGCCGATAGTAAAACTTCCGGCGCTACTAAAAAGAAGAATACAGCAAGGGGTAAAACAACCAAAACAAAAAAGAGTTAATATATCGGAAAAATAATTTTCTATGAAAAAAGACCTTCCGCCAAATATTGTAGAGGATATTTACATTGCAATTGTGCTGGAAAGTGCCTCACCTGACAGCAAACAATGGAATGTTTATCTTATCAATCAGAAAGACGAACAAATAGAAAATGTATTGATAAGTAGCAAAGGTTATGGAATAAAAAATGATAAGGAGGTTAAGACTTCTGTTTTGAGGCATTTTCTTGGCAATGTACTTGCAAAGGGATTTACCGTAGTGGAAGCTATAGATGAACAGGTTTTTGGTTTGACAAACGAATATCTTTTAAGCTATTATATCGGCAAAACAATTTACGACAAAAAGTACATTTTCCTTCCCGAAAGTATAGTTGACTCCAATCTTATAAGAGTACCCATTCTTAATAAGCCTGGGATATTGATTGGAATATAGTTAAAAAAAGAGAGGAGCACTAATCTATACTCCTCTCTTTTTAATTCAATTGAATAAAATCACTGTATCTCATCATTATATACATAGCGAATTTCATCTCTTAGGTTATATTTTGAAGCCATAACTTCGCCATAGGCTCCGGCCGTACGTATAGCTATCATATCTCCCCGATGCGACACAGGTAGTTCAACTTCTTTCCCAAAGCAATCCGTGCTTTCACAAATAGGCCCCACCACGTCATAATGTACCAGCTCCTTCTCATGCATTTCAATTTCGCTTCCACTTAGGTGTTCGATTTTATGATACGCTTGATATAGAGCCGGCCGCATGAGTTCAGTCATTCCTGCGTCCAGGATAAGAAAATTTTTCTTTATACCATTTTTAACATACAATACACGGCTTATTAAACTTCCACATTGTGACACCAATGCCCTTCCAAGTTCAAAATGCACTTCTTGATCACCCTTTCTTTCCAAGAATTTATTAAATATTTCAAAATAGCGCCTGAAGTCAACTATTGGTTCTCCATCTGGATTTGTGTAGTCTACCCCCAAACCACCACCAACGTTTAGCACCTTTAAGCGATATCCACGTTCATCAAACCAATTATTGAATTCATTTACCTTCACACATAAACTTTTGAAAACATTCATGTCCACGATCTGAGATCCAACATGAAAATGAAGCCCTATTAACTCTAAAGAAGGGTATTTTTTTATCAGCTCCAAGCAATCGTTCAACTCCCAGGTTTTTATACCAAATTTATTTTCATCCAGACCTGTTGTTATATATTTATGCGTTTGAGCGTCAACATTTGGATTGATCCGCAAAGCCACTTTAGCAATCTTGTTCTTTTTTTGTGCAAGGCCGCCAATTATTTCAAGTTCTTGTACAGACTCTACATTAAAAGCAAAAATATCGTGTTCAAGTGCACTTAATATCTCCTTATCTGACTTCCCTACCCCTGCAAAAACAATCATGTTCCGGTCAAATCCTATTTCGATCGCTTTAAGAACTTCATTACCACTTACACAATCCGCTCCAATGCCTGATTGTTGAATAGTTTTTAGTACTCTATCATTAAAATTTGCCTTTAAAGCATAATGTACATGAAAACCATGTACCTGGGCCTCTTTTAGAGCTTCATTTAACGTAGCCCTGAGCAAATCTAAATCATAATAATAAAAAGGTGTTTCCTTCTGCTCGAAAGCAGCTATAATATTTTTATTGAACATTTGAAATAGTTAAAATAAGCGGTTATGCAATGAACGTAATACTTCAACCTTGTCTACAGCCTTTATTAAAAGCGAAATATTAAAATTACTTCCACCGTAAGAAATCATTCGCACAGGAATGTGTTTCACTGCATCCAGCACTCGTGATGCATAACCATGGGTATTTAAGCTAAAATCACCGACTACACAGACAATTGTTTGATCAACATCAATCTCTACCGAACCAAAATCTTTCAATTCCCGTTCAATATCACCCAAAAACCGAGTATCGTCTATTGTTACCGAAACAGCCACCTCCGATGTAGTTATCATATCAATAGGCGTTTTATAGCGTTCAAAGACCTCAAAGACTCTTCTGAGAAACCCGAATGCAAGCAACATCCGAGAAGAGTGAATGCGAATTGCTGTGATACCATCCTTTGCAGCGATCGATCTTACTTCACCTTTTGCCGCACCGTTCTCGCTGATAAGCGTGCCAGCAGCTTCTGGATCCATCGTGTTCAATAGCCGTACTGGAATATTATATCTCTGCGCAGGAAATACACTTTGCGGATGTAATATTTTAGCGCCAAAGTAGGCTAATTCGGCCGCTTCATCAAAGGTTAAATGTGCTATAGGTTTAGTTCCTTTTACAATTCGGGGATCATTATTGTGCATGCCATCAATATCTGTCCAAATCTGAACTTCCTCTGCACGTATGGCAGCACCTATCAATGAAGCAGTATAATCGCTCCCTCCTCGTCTTAAATTATCAATTTCACCGAAAGCATTCCTACAAATATATCCTTGCGTAATAAATAAATTGTTGTCCGTTGCGGTCTTTAATAATCCGGTTAAATGCTCTCCTATATAATCTATTACCGGTTCATTGTCTTCATCTATTTTCATGAAATCCAATGCAGGCAACAGCTTAGATCTTACACCAATTTCGGTAAGATAAAAATGATATAAAGTTGTTGAAAGGAGCTCCCCTTGAGCAAGAATAATTTTCTCTTCAATAGGTGTAAACAACTCTTGAGCAAATGATTGTATAAAATTGAAATGGTATTCAATTAGCTCTTTACCATTGTTTTTTCCTTCAACCGTGGCAAAAAGATCATCAATAAACGCGTCGTATTTTAAACGCAACCCCTTTATCAACGCTTCGGCCTTTTGTTTATCTCCTATAATAAAAGCTTGAGATATTTCAACTAATGCATTAGTTGTACCCGCAACTGCAGATAGAACCACGATTTGTTTTTCATCACCAGGTTGAATAATACTGAGCAAATTTTTGATACGTTCAGGATTTCCAACCGATGTTCCACCGAATTTTAAGATTTTCATTAGAATAATTTGTTTTTTAATGGCAATGAAGCTATCATGAGCAATAATCACGATATTTGCAAGCGTTTACTCATGATGGTTTCATTAGAATAATTTGTTTTTTAATGGCAATGAAGCTATCATGAGCAATAATCACGATATTTGCAGGCGTTTGCTCATGATGGTTTCATTAGAATAATTTGTTTTTTAATGGCAAGAAGATATCTTAAGTATCTTTAATCTGCCGACATTCATTTAAGCTCAAAGCTGCACTATATTACTTCTTATTTCTCTGCGTATTATACTTTATTGAAAAGTGAACCAAACATGCAAAAATAAAAAACAAAAGCCCGTATAAAAATTCATTTTACACGGGCGCCAAATATAGTTAAAAATTACTATATTGTTAATATTGTTTTGTAAACATTAAAAATAAGACACCTCAACCTGACATTATTTTAAATTATTTCACCAATACAAATATTTTTTTAACTTTTCTAACGTTTAGATAGCTTTTGATCGATAAGCGTTTGGATAATGCCGTCCACTAAACCAACTCTAGGCACTACAATTGTTTTTACGCCTCCCCACTTCATTACGTTAAGAAATATATCACAAGCGGGAATAATAACATCCGCACGATCATTATTTAGGCCCAAGACATTAATACGCTCTTTTAATGAGAAAGAATTTAAATAATCATACACCGATTTAAGTTTATTAAATGACAGTGGTTTTGTTGCCTTCTCGTCCGCTAATCTATAAAGCTTATTAATATTTCCCCCAGTTCCTATCCCTATAATCCCCTTATAATTCTTTGTATGATTTTTAACCCATTCCTTCATATCTAACCAAGTTTCATCACTATCCTGATTATCAAGTATTCTAATGGTCCCGATATTAAACGACCTAGAACCGATTAAATCACCATTATTAAATATTGATAATTCCGTACTTCCCCCACCTACATCTATATATAAATAACTTTTCTTCCGTTCAAGTTGTTGCTCAATATGACTATTGTATATTATGCTGGCCTCTCTAACACCATCTATAATTTCTAAATTCAGCCCTACTTTTTTAATCTGCCTCACTAATTCTTCCCCATTGCTTGCTTCTCGCATAGCAGAAGTAGCGCAAGCCATATATTCACTTACTTTATATACATCCATTAAGGCTTTGAAAGCTTCCATTGCTTTAATTAAATCTTCAGCTTTCCTTTTAGAAATTTTTTTATCTATAAAAGCATCATCTCCCAAACGCAAAGGCACGCGAATTAATGTGTTTTTTTTAAAAGAAACCACAGCCCCATTCTCTATAATGTCTGCAATTAGTAATCTTATAGCATTTGATCCAATGTCTATAGCGGCATATCTCATATTAACTATCCTTATGTTTTAAATAATTGTAGGTGTCCAGTTGTGCACGATAAGAATCATCGTTCTTTCTTCTTCTAACATATTTATTATCGTTTGTTGGACTTATTACTCTCGCTTTGGAGTTATCTCGTAATTGAATATTAATAATATCCCATATTTCACTTTTAAGTGCGGGATCTAATATAGGAAAGCTCACTTCTACTCTTCTATCAATATTTCGTGTCATCCAATCTGCAGATGAAAGAAATATTTTCTCCTCACCGTCATTACCAAATATCCACACCCTTGCATGCTCTAAAAAGCGATCTATAATACTAATAACTTTTATATTTTCACTGTATCCTTTAACATTAGGCACTAAACAGCACATACCACGGATAATCAATTGTATTTTTACGCCAGCGTTGCTCGCTTCATAAAGTTTAGTTATAACATCCTCGTCGGATAAGCTGTTCATTTTTAGAATCATGTAAGCATTTTTACCTGATTCAGCATATTTTATTTCCTGATTAATTAATTCATAGATAGATGCACGCATCTCTAGAGGTGAAGTAACAATAAATTTATAGTCTTTATAAAAAGTTTTTTTATCTAGGCCCCTAAATAACTGCTTTAAATCTGTCGTTATTCCCTTATGGACCGTGAAGATACTGTGGTCACAGTAAGATCCGGCACTTTTCTCATTATAGTTTCCTGTAGCGAGGTTAGCATAATAGGCTAATCGTCCACGTTCTTTTCTACTAACCAAGCAAATTTTCGAATGTACCTTATAAGCAAGCATACCGAAGTTTACATTTACTCCTCCTTCTTCTAGTTTGCTGCTCCAGAAAATATTTGCTTCTTCATCAAATCTGGCTTTAAGTTCTATTAAGCAATTGACTCTTTTGCCATTTTTTGCTGCATTTATCAATGCATTGATAATCTTGGAATTTTCAGCCAATCGATATAGCGTAATACTTATTTCGACTACTTTAGGATCTATTGCAGCCTCCCTTAGAAAATGAATAATATAATCAAACGACTGGTAAGGTAAGCTAATCAAGTAATCTCTTTTAGCGATTTGATTAAAGATACTTACACCTAAATCTAAGCCGCTAACAGTTAACGGAGTGAGTGATTGATATTCTAAAGATGCTCCTCCAACATTGGGGAATCCAATAAAGTCTTTAAAATTATGGTATCGATTTCCTGGTATTAAAACGCTATTATTAAGGCTCATACTCGACACTAAATACGTTAACATGTCAAAAGGGATTTCGCTATCGTATAAAAGTCGCATAGGTTTTCCCTTAGACCTTTTTTGTAAACTTTTACTCAAATTTTCAATAAATTTTTCACTTACATTAGTGTCTATGTCAATTTCAGCATCGCGCGTTACCTGTATCGTATAGGCTTCAATCGAATCATACTTAAAGATAAAAAACAGCTCGTCTAAACAATACCGAATAATATCGTCTAAAAGGATAACAAATTTTAAATTATTACTATCAGGTAACACTAAAAATCTGTTTAAACGTTTTGTAGGAACTTCTAATAGTGCATACCTTACCTTTTTCTTATCACTTAGTTTTATCAAAAAATAGATACGCCTGTCTTTTAACTCAGGAAACGGTTTACCGTGTACTCCGGCATCTAGCATGATTGGAACCAAATTTGGCAATACTTTATCATGAAAATATTGTCGGACAAAGTGGCCACGATTTACATTGAGTTGCTTTTCATTAATGATAAATATTTTCTGTTCAGCAAGTTCTTTAATGATTTCATGTTCATAAAGATATTCGAACCTTTTTTCGAGCTTTACAACAATATTCTTTATTTCTTGTAATACTTTTCGTGGATTAAATCCTAACAGTTCTTTTGCCTTTGTATTGACATTTGCTAGACGATTCAAGGTGGCAACTCTTACTCTATAAAATTCATCTAGATTGGAAGAAAAGATAGCCAAAAATCGAAGACGCTCCACTAAAGGCACTGACTTATCAGCGGCCTCTTGCAAAACGCGCTCATTAAAATACAACCAACTTATTTCTCTATTTATTAAAGGTGCTTTACTCTTAAAAGATGCCGACATTGATTAGAATATCTTATTTATTAAGAAACAAAGGTTGTATAAATATGTTAAGTTTTTGTTATGTAAATATTACCTTTTATCAAGAAAATATTTGTACTGGCCAAAAACTTAACATAAAAACCGGAAATAGACAATTAAGCCTTTTCGTTATTAGCAGAAGCCGTATCTTTTGTTTGAATAGGTTTTGCCGCTACAGCGGGCTTTGTGTTCGTAGTAGCTGGTTTTGTATTCGTAGTCGCAGGCTTTGCATTTGTAGCCGCTGGTTTTGCTGCTACAGCTGGTTTTGTATTCGTAGCAACTGGCTTTGTATTCGTAGCCGCAGGCTTTGCTGCCACAGCTGGTTTTGTATTCGTAGCAACTGGCTTTGTATTCGTAGCAGCTGGTTTTGCTGCCACAGCTGGTTTTGTATTCGTAGTCGCAGGCTTTGTGTTCGTAGCCGCTGGTTTTGCTGCCACAGCTGGTTTTGTGTTCGTAGTCGTTGATTTACTTGCCGGTACCGGAGTCGCTTTTTTTACACTGGCAGTAGCGGCAGTTTTCGACTGTGTAGTAGTTTTGGGTTTTGTCGTTGTTGTATTTGTCGATGATTGTGCTGCAGTTTGTGGCTTGGCAGTATTCGCTTTAACTACCGGTTTTACAATTTCCTTCTTAACCGCAGTTGTGGTTTTAGGAACCTCTACTTTTGCCTGTGCAACAGATTGTGTTTTACCGGTAATTGCAGATATGCTGGCCTTATCTTGTTGAGCCGCCGTCTTTGTTGGCTGCACTACTGCCTTGCTACTTATTGCTTTACTTTTCTTTGTATCATTAACCTTTTCTTTTTGTCCTTTTTTCTTTTTTCCCGTAGCCTTTTTATCTTCTTTACCGCCTTTTACTTTCTTTACCTTTGAAGTAAGCTCTTTCTTTACCTCCCCAATTTTATCAGCCAATTTTTCTGCTAACTTCTTACTAGCCTGTTTAATATCTTTGCTAAGTCCTTTTGTATCATGACCTAGTTCACTTATTAAATTTGTGAAACGTTCGTTTAAAGAATTAGCAACTTTTTTTTTACTAACCTTTTTAGGTTTCTTTGTGGTTTTCTTTGCCATAACTTTTTTTTTATGTATATAAAGTTAAGCAAATAAAGTACCATTATCCATTCCAATCTTCTTTTTCCAGCAATTCCATTTGCCACATAATTTGTTCGGCTGTTATAGGATATGGCTTATCTTTTCTCAATTGCTCATAAACCGCATTAAAAAGTCCTTTATAATTTCCTTTTAATGCTTCCTTATAAGAAATATGTTTTTGATTATTTTTATTTATAACGGTTAATAGTCCCTCCTCTCCTGTACGCTCTATACCAAATGCTTCGTCTGTTGGCCACATTTCGTTATTTAACTGCTCTTCTTGAATATCTGCCCTTGATTTTTGGAATGACCCTTTTGTACCATGTACTACATAGGCTGGTAAAGGCTGAGCAACCAATAAATTAGCATGAGCGAACACTGTTAAACCATTGGCATAACTTAAAACAAAGGTGAAGCAATCGTCTACCTCAGAATCTTTTCTGTGCGTAGATGTTAATTTTAAACTTTTTTCAGGCTTTCCAAATAAAGAGATTACTTGGTCTAACAAATGAGGGCCTAAATCATAAGTTAACCCACTGGCAGGCTGCTTAATTTCTTTAAACATTTTCACGCTTTTCTCCTTTCTATAGCGGTCAAAACGAACGTGAAATTCTATGATATCACCTAAACTCCCACTCTCAATGATGCGTTTAACAAGTTTAAAATCGCTGTCCCATCGCCTATTTTGGAAAACCATTACATGCTTCCCTTCTTTCTTTCCTAATTCAAACAGCTCTTTCACTTCTTCACTAGTGGCGGCACAGGGTTTTTCAATCAGCACATGTTTGCCTTTTAGCAGCGCTTTTTTTGCAAATTCATAATGTGTCTGATTTGGTGTATTTACAATGACTAATTCGATTTCCTCGTCATTTAATAGTTCGTCTACAGCATCGTAACTAATAATACTTGGATATCTTTGTTGTGCGTCTTTCTTACTCCTTTCCACTACTGCCTTTAATTTGAATCGAGTATTTGTTTCAAGAAAAGGAGCATGGAACAATCTGCCTGACATCCCATAAGATAAAATGCCGGTTACAACTGGGTATTTTGACATAATAAGATAGTTATTTATGTTTATTTGAAATAAACAATTGGCCAATTAAAATAGTTTCACTGTATAAAAACAATTGGAACCATTTAATAGAAAGAAATCTAAGAGATCCGGAAATCTCTTAGATTATTAAGTTTTATAATAGCGCTTTCGTTTCTTCTGCAGTTTTCTCTAAGGCAGGAAGAATTTCTGAAGCATAACGGTTTGTAGCAACTTTAGTATTGTGTTCTACACTTTCAAATTGATGGATAATACGTTCTTGATTATGTAGTGAATGCTTTAAAAATTCCTTTTCAAGAACGCTTGACTGTGCTGAATCTAACCCACCTTTTAATTCAAATTTAGATGCTGCTGAAAATGGAATCAATACATTGGCATTTTTTGCTAATTCATCTATCTTAGTCAAAACACCACCATATTGATTTGTTAGATTTGCCGCTAATGACTTAATACTAGCAGATCCACCTTTTTGCGAAATGATTTTCGCAAATTCAACTTCATCACTTGCCAATTGATAAACTGTTCTCAGAAACTTATATTCTTCTGAGTCGGCATGTGTACTATTCGTATAATATAATTCAGAACTCGACTTATGTTCTCCAACACTTGTGCAAGAGCTCATTGATAAAACACAAGCAAAAGTTGATAAGCTTAGTAAAGCTATTTTCTTGTTCATCTCTTAACTTAATTTATATTTTTGTAAAAGTTTTTTGTGAAGCAAACCTACCATAAAATTTCGCTAATATCAATGCCTACAATAAATAAACGATAAAAACCCAGCTATACAAGGTTTCTCCCTGCATTCACAATACCATATACTGTTCTAGTAAGCAATTTTCCGTAAATTTCATAATTGGGATCATTCTGTTTGATCTCATGCAGTCTCTTAATAGCATAATGCTGGATAATAACCAATGGCAATACAATTTTTTCCCTCGTGGCTATGGACTCTCTCTCTACCGGATATCTTTCCATTAGCGTCTGCGTGCCTGTCAATTTAAAAAAATACTTCTTTGTTACATCAAATTCTTCTTTTAACATCCGCCAAAAGGCACCAAATTTCTCGTCATCCTTTAAATAAGCTGTGATATCAAAGTTAGATTTCGACATCGACATAATACTATTATCGATAATGGTCTTGAACATTCCGGAAGTATTATACAATTCCTCCACTTCTTTCCATTTGCCTGCTTTATCCGCATTTTTTAAAGCTGTACCCACGCCGTAACATCCAGGTACACTTTGCTTTAATTGGCTCCAAGCGGTAACAAAACTAATGGCTCTCAAATCTTCCAATTTTAACTCCGAAGATGAATTTCTTTTCACTGGTCTCGAACTTATATTCAAGGACGATAAAAATTTTAAGGGACTAAGTTCTTCTAAATATTTCAGAAACAATGGATGACGTCTTAATTCCATAAATTTGTCATAACTATCCGCAGCCATCGCATCTATCAAAGATTTTTTATTCTCATTAAGCGTATCACCGGGCTTGCTTTCAATGCCAGAAGTCATTCCAGCATTTAACAGTTGTTCTATATTATAATGTGCTGTATCAAAAGACCCGTATTGGCTACTGATTGTTTGACCTTGAATAGTTAACTGAATATGATCATTTGCAATCTCTTCTCCCATAGAGGCATAAAAACGCTGCGTTTTGCCACCACCGCGTGCAGGAGGGCCTCCTCTGCCATCAAAAAATGTCAAATCGATTTCATGTTCACGTGCAATGGCAGTGAGCTCAATTTTAGCTTTATAAATAGACCAATTAGCCATCAAATAGCCACCGTCTTTTGTGCTATCAGAAAAACCGAGCATAATAATTTGTTTATTTCCCCTCCGTTTTATATGTTCTTGATAGGTGGTATTCTTGTAAAGAACGCCCATCACCTGAGCTGCACGCTTCAAGTCGTCTACCGTTTCAAATAATGGTACAAAGTCGATTGTGAGGGTGTCTTGTTTCCAGCCATTCCATAAAAATAATTCCATTAAACATAAAATATCGGACGCTTGCTGACAATTACTTATAATAAAACGATGACACGCCTTCTCCCCGCCAGCATTTTGGATCTGGTGAACATACTTAATGGTTTCCAAAGTATCTAAAATAAGGTCATCTGGCACTTCATTTACATCCAAATCAGCTTCTTTAAAGCTAATGCTATCAACTTTTCCATTTTCATCAAGGTTTTCAAATTCAATTGGAATGCCCGTTTCTTTCGGAAACTTTTCGTATAGAAATTTATATGTTTTGCGGAGAACACTACTATCTTGACGAATATCCAAACTTGAGAAATATGTCCCGAAGATTTTCACTTTTCTCAGTAGATCCTCTACAAGGTTAACAAATAGCCCGTCATGATAATCCACAAGTACCCGCTTCACCTCATTCAAATTAAAAATTATCGGATCTTTATCATTAGAAGGGTGTTCTGCAGGATTGAAACTGTTCTCATAAAATAAATCTTGAAGAGCAGCCATATATTTCTCTACCCCCTTAAAGGTAATGCGTCTTTTTATATTCCTAAAATCACGGTAATAACACCTAAATAAAACCGTTCGGAGCAGTGAAGATACTTCCTTCGTACTTTCAACAGTCACATTCGGATTTCCATCGCGATCTCCTCCGGGCCAAAATCCCAGTTCAACAATTTGTTGTTCTTTTTCAGGTAATATATCAAAATTGTTATCTACCATGTATTGTATATCGGAAACGACCGGATAAAAGACATGTTCCAAAAACCACGCTAAACTTCTTGCTTCATCTACTGGTGTAGGCTTCTCCTTTTGAAGAAAGGGAGTCTTACCTAGCTGTTGCAATAACAAGTGAATATCATTGATATCGTTGCCCTTTAGTGCTTGTGTTAAGTCGGTAATAATACCTAAAACTTCACCAGGATAAAATTGAGTTGGGTGAGCAGTCAAAACCAAACGAAGAGAAAAATCTTTTAGACGATGAATTATCTTTTCCCTCAAGGTACCATTGTTTTCTGCCCTTTTAAAAAGTTCATCTAAGGATCCTGCATCGTCGGCTTTTCCGGTTTTAGAAAAAGCGGCATCCTCCACCGCATCAAAAAGTACTACCTGACGTTCTATATACTGTATTATTCGAAACAATAAATCAAATCTATCAGCCTTGTGTATGTATTGCTCATATTGCCCAAAAAAACTCTCTATAATATTTTCTGGATCCAATTTTTCCGCTACACCCTTTTCAATATGCGTTGAAAAAAAAGGTAAAAGTGTACCGGTATGCTTCACTTGATAAAACGGTAATGTTAAAAAAAGACTATTATACAATTCAAAACGCGTAAGTACTTCGTTCTGGTAGACAGCTTCTTTTTGACTTAATTTCATAAAATATAGATAAATTTAATAAGTACAAATAACTTATTTTGAGTTGAAAATATTTTATTTTTTTCAATAAAACGGCACAAAATACAAATAATCATTAATAGCCGCTCATTTACTTTGGTATTTTTTCATAAAATATTTCAAGTTTACATCATGATTACACTGTACAATTCTCTGTGAAAAGTAAAAACGTCTTTTCAGCATAAATAAAACGCACAAGATATAACATCGCAATTAAACGTACACATTTAATTGATAAATAAGTCGGCCTAATTTTTGTATATTCGTCAATAAATTCTATATAATAGGATTGTATTCGCATCACATTATATTTACTGATTTTTTCTCATGTCCTTACTTGTTGACCTATGCAAGTGAGTACAAAAAGTTTCTAGTACTATGAGTTCAAAGAATCAATGATTTACTGATGAAACAAACACAAGAGATTAAAACATTCATATATAGTCAATACTTTGCCGATGGCTTGCGCATCGCTTTTGGTGCGCTTGTTCCTGCTGTCGCTTTTTCATACTTCGATAACATACAAACGGGTATTGTTGTTTCCTTAGGGGCCGTAATTACAAGTATTGTTGATACACCAGGACCAACTAAAGATAGAAGAAATGCGATGTGCGTGTTGGTCGGTATTATATTTTTAGTATCATTTTTAACTAAAACAATTAATCAATATGATTTCGCCATAGTTGCAATGCTTTCTATTCTGTCATTTTCAATGTGCATGATTGCCGTTTACGGAACGCGCGCTGCTTCTTTGGGTACAGCCTCTATATTAGTAATGATACTCAATATTGACGATTTAAGAATGACGGCTGATAGCTCAATAGAACATGCATTCTATGCAACATTGGGGGGTGCTTGGTATACATTGTTGAGTCTTACCTTAACACAATTTAGGCCATTCCGTTTATCGCAACAGGCACTTGCTGAATCTATACAGAATACAGCTTCCTATTTACGATTAAAAGCCAATTTTTATGACTCTAAAACTGATAGCGACAAAAATTATCAAAAACTGATAGATCAACAGGTAGTTATACATCAACATCAAGATACTGTACGTGAATTACTCTTCAAGAGTAAAGCAATAGTAAAAGACACCACCAGACTGGGCAGGCTTTTAGTGATAATATTCACAGACATGGTCGATATTTTTGAAAAAACCATGGCTACTCACTATGATTATCAGGCCATAAGGAAAAATTTTGAAAACACCAATGCGCTAAGAGCCATTAAGCTAACATTGAATAGATTAGCTAACGAAATGGATAATTTGGCTTATCACATCAACGCAAACAATCGGCCAAGGAAACTTTATGATTTTAAATCTGATCTAGAAAACATAAAAATAGCTATTGATAAAATTGAAGCTGAGGGAAAAAATGTCGTTGTATTGAGAAAAATCATGGTTAATGTACGGGATTTAACTACTAAAGTAACTAACATATATCAGTACTTTGATACACAGGGTGCTGAGTTAAAGAACAGCGACGAAACAGATCTTAATAAATTTCTTTCGCATCAATCTTTCAACCCGAAAATCTTCAAAGATAATCTTACACTCAACTCTACAACATTCAGACATGCCTTGAGGATGGTCATTGTCATGTTAATAGCTTTCATTGTTTCAAAGTTAATCCCATTCGGCAATCATAGCTACTGGATCTTAATGACTGTTTTAGTTATTTTAAAACCAGGTTGGAGTTTAACTAAACAACGAAATTACCAGCGGATGACAGGGACTGTTATAGGGGGCTTGGCTGGCGTTGGAATATTGTTGGTGGCCGATCAGGAAATAATAAGATTTTCCTTTCTTATGATTTTTATGGTGCTCGCCTATAGCTTTATTCGAATAAATTATATTCTCGGCGTAATGTTTTTAACTCCTTATCTATTAATGTTATATAGCTTTTTAGGTGTTAGCACTATTGAGATACTAAAGGAACGTGTGGTTGACACCATTATCGGAAGTTTATTAGCTTTTTCATCGAGTTATATTATTTTCCCAAGCTGGGAAAGCAAAAATGTCCAGAGCAGTATGCGCAAATTACTAATAGCTAATTATAACTATTTAGCGAAAGCATTAGCCTATATTACCGGTATAGAAGTAAGTGCAACAGACTATAAACTGGTTAGAAAAGATGTGTATGTAAATATGGCAAATATGACATCCATTTTTCAGCGCATGATTACGGAACCAAAAAGCAAACAGAAAAACGCAAAAGATTTAAACAAATTTTTAATCTACAATCATATACTTTCTTCCTACTCTGTAGCTTTAGTAAATGTCGTAACCAATGCAGATAACGAATCGCTTACAACGGAACATGTAAAACTTATAAGGAAGTCTTTGGTACAATTGGCACAAACAATAAAACAGTTTAAAGCGACAAATGAAGAAGAACCATTTACTGAGGCAGAAATAAAGACACCGGTTTTTATGAACAACTCTTCTGAAAACGAAGAAGCTAAACTTATCGCGGAACAGATATCATTTGTAAACAAGATAACGAATGATCTCAACAAAATTTGCGAAAAAATGGACCTATTGAATAATAACAACATAGAAAAGACAAACGAAAATATTCAGATGTTAGCTTAGCTCCAGTTTTCACCTATTTTTATCAAAAACGGTAGCAACTTTATCTGCTACAGTCGTAATATCCGTTTTCAACCCGACGTAAAAAGCTAAGATATTTATAGGTGTTTGTTGGATTTCCGCAAAAGAATGCATCAAAGAAGCGTCTACATATACGAAAAACCCTTTAAATTTATAATCTGCTCCTGCGCTTGCTCTTGCTCCTACCATCAACTTACTATCAAAATCATTTCTAATGACATTATTTTTTGACAAAGTAGCTCTTGGCTCAAAAAACATTCCGATAGATGGACCTATAGTTACATAGGAATTTAACTTGTGAAATTGCCTACGCGTTCCGAGCGCAATATTCACATTATAAAAGGTAGCTCTACCATTTTCAACTAAGTAAGCAGATTTTTCTGTAAGCTCTTTCTGATTATAACCAAAAGACCAAAAGTCTATTGATGGATAAAGGACATAATGACGATTTGGAAGGGAAATGTCCATCCCCCAACTACCTGCTAGCCGAGCATGTAGAATTTCTTTTGTTTTTCCCATCGGAAATCCGAATCCTAGACTTCCACTTACTATGTAAACTTTACTATTATGAATAGTATCGGTATATCGGTCTACATCATCAACTCTCCCATTTTTAGTTGATAATCTAAACTTTTGTTCTTGCGCCTCGACCGTATTAAGCAAAAAAACAAAGACGAAAAATAATGCAAGCAACTTACTCATATCAAGTTCTTCAACTTTAACATGAACAGTTAATACAACAGGATTGTTTTACTTATTGTAAATAATTTAAACTATTAGGACCTTGATTAAACAACAAATCAACAATACTTAGATTTGGGAAGAAACCATGTTTCGGTTCAAACACCTGAAAATAAGTCTTAGTCATAGATTTTTCAGGCACCTTTTTAGGGTGGATAGACGCTCTCAAATCAACAGCATTGATATACTCTTCTTTATATGAATCAGTTAACGTCACTTCTTTTCTTACTTTAAGTAATTGCAGTACTAATTGTAATAGCTCTAAATTAAAGTCAAACAAGAAATCATACTTTTTCGAGTAAAAAGGAGCAAAATAATCTTCGTAGAATTCAAAATAAGCAGATCGTCTATAAGAAGTTTGTAAACTCAACCAATGCAATCGCTGCCAATTATTTTCATAACTGATACGAACATCTTTAATTACAGTATGCACTTTAGATCCTTTAACAACAGGAATTATCAAATCCAACTTTCCATTTGGCGAATAAATAACGGCTCTGTTTCTATAGGTTTGCTTTGGGAAGTGTTCAAATTTTTCGATCATTAAATTACCGTTATTGGCAAGTATTGCTGAAACAGCATTAATAGGTGGTAAATAAAAATTTGGAAGTACTAAATCAGTGTCCATTTTCATTGCTAATAAATAAAAAAGCGAAAATACATATTACAAGACGATAAGTGGTAAATTGATTTCAAAAAGAGAAGCACCGCAACATTTTATATTGTTAAAATAATTCGGGATGTTATTCTAGCAAAAAATTCTGTTTCACAATAAAGAAATCAGATATTTGCAAATTGTTTAAATGACTGAAATATAAATTGAGTAAAAAAGAGCATAATATAATAGAACCTTACCGTACATGAATTTAAGTAACCGTATAGTATCTTTTTCCATATTACTTATCTCCTTGCTACCTTTTTGGTGTTTATATTTTTTGAGTAACATACTCTTTGTAACACTCTACTATATTATTGGCTATCGAAAACAGGTTGTTAGAGAAAATCTGCTTGCCGCTTTTCCAAACAAACAAAAAAAAGAACGGGAATTAATTGCTAAAAAATTCTATATATTTTTAGCAGACATGATTTTGGAAACGATAAAGATGAAGAGTATCAGCGCCGAGGAAGTAAAAAAGAGAATTAAACTAAACAATCCGGAAGAAGTATATATCCATTTGAATGCTAACCGACCAGTTATGGGTATCACGGGTCATTATGGCAATTGGGAACTCGGCATTCATCGCCTATCCTTAATGACCGATAACCCAGTCCTCATTATCTATAAACCTTTAACTAATAAAGGGTTTGAAAAAATATTTAATGAGATACGTACACGATTTGGAGCGTTTATGGTACCTATGAAACAAACCTTTCGACAGATATTATCTTACAGAGACAAACCGCACATCAGCATGTTTCTTTCAGATCAAACACCGGCAAGATCTGAATCCAATTACTTTACCCCTTTTCTAGGGCAGGAAACTCTGATGTTTCAAGGAGTGGAGAAAATTGCCCAAAGTACAAATTTTCCTGTGGTATATTGTCATATTGATAGAATACGAAGAGGTTACTACGAATGCACCTTTACTACATTGTTTGACAACTCTAAAGCCACTGCAACACATGAGATAACAAGTTCTCATGTTAAATTTTTAGAAAATATAATTTACCAGAAACCTGAACTATGGTTATGGTCTCATCGCCGTTGGAAACACAAGCCTATTACATGATCAAAAAAATTGCTATCGTTATTTTAAACTGGAACGGGAGAAAGTATTTAGAAAGTTTTTTGCCGTCTGTATGTTCAAACACGTATCCAAATCTTGAAATTGTTATTGGAGACAATGGCTCTACTGACGATTCCATATCTTTTCTTCAAGAAAAATACCCTTTTATTAAGGTGATCGAAACTGGTACGAATTTGGGTTTTGCCGGTGGATATAATGAGGTGCTTAAAAATCTGGAAGCGGATTATTTTATTTTATTAAATTCTGATGTTGAAGTGACGGATAATTGGGTAGAACCGCTAATAACATTAATGGAAAAAAACCCATCAATAGCTGCCTGTCAACCGAAAATATGCGCTTATCATCAAAAAAGTGAATTTGAACATGCAGGTGCTGCGGGGGGATTTATAGATAAGCTAGGATACCCGTTCTGTGCAGGAAGGATTTTAGACACTATAGAAACAGACCACGGTCAGTATAACAATTCAAGAGAGATTTTCTGGGCAAGTGGTGCCGCATTATGTATAAAAGCCGAAGCATGGAAAAAAGTGCAAGGATTTGATAAAGATTTTTTCGCTCATATGGAGGAGATTGATTTATGCTGGAGGTTAAAGGCCATAGGTTATAAAATATGGTACTGTGGCCAATCAGTTGTTTATCATGTCGGAGGAGGCACATTAAATAAGGAAAACCCTTTTAAAACATATTTAAATTTTAGGAACAACTTATTTATGCTCCAAAAAAATCTCCCATTTTGGCGTTCCTTATTCACAATTTTTATCCGCTTTTGGTTAGATTTTTTGGCTCTTCTACATTTCTTATTTCAAGGTAAAAGAAAAGATGCAATAGCAATCAGTAAAGCACATATCCATTTTTTCAGGAATTTTAATAAAACTGTCCGTAAACGCAAACAAATTAAAAAAATAAAATCTATTTCTAATATCTATCAGGGAAGCATCATCTGGTTTTATTTTGTTAAAGGAAAAAAGAAATTTAGTCAGCTAGCCGCTAACCGCTTCTCTTAGCAATATTGCCAAACAAAACTATCCGATAATTGTTAATGCTATATTCAGGCAGAAATGTTTCAACAACAATACTGCCGAATGTTACATACTAGTTATCAATAAGCATTGCCGATAAAACCAAAATAAACATCAATCAAATAACAGATTAGTAACATGAAAACTATAACCCTATTCCTCTGTCTAATTGCTTTTTTTCATCAATCATCTTTGGCGCAAACCAAACAAGAAATTGAAGGTGCATGGCTTTTTGAAGAAGGAGATATACAACATACACTCGTTTTAGTAGACAGTTACTTATCATATTCGACATTTGACATAAAAAATAAAAAATTTATCAATACATGGGGCGGTCCGTATAAAATTCAAGCAGATAAATTAATAATTAGCGTTGAATTTAATGCAAATGACAGCTCAGATGTCCAGTCGGAACACATATTTAATATCAAAATAAGTGGTAATAAACTATTTGCAAAAATCGGCAGCAAAGAACAGACCTGGAAAAAAACGGATGATAATAACAACCCTCTTTCGGGTGTTTGGCGTATTACTTCCAGAAAGGTGGAAGGAAAAATGAATGAAATGCCCCTAAGAGATCGGAGAACGCTCAAAATATTAACTGGTAACCGATTTCAATGGATAGCCATAAATATTAAAACAGGAGAATTCTCTGGAACTGGAGGCGGGACATACACTTTTGTTGACGATACCTATACGGAGCATATTAAATTTTTTTCCCGCGATAATCAACGTGTTGGCGCAAGTTTGGCTTTTAAAGGTAAGCTAGTAAATGGCCAATGGCAACATAGTGGTTTAAGCTCTAAAGGCGAACCCATTTACGAAATATGGAGTAAGATGTACCTTAAGAAATAAAGCTCTGAATAGCCAGTCGATAACTATCAAAACCAAAACCGCAAATAACTCCTTTACAATTCTTGGCTAAGAATGAATGATGCCTAAAGCTCTCCCTCGCGTATACATTCGAAATATGCACTTCAACAACTGGCGTATTTATAGCCGAAATGGCATCTCCAATTGCTACCGAAGTATGTGTATATGCTCCTGCATTTAATACGATACCGTCACAAGAAAAGCCAACTTCATGGAGCTTATCAATAAGTTCTCCTTCATGATTACTTTGAAAATAATTAAGCTCAATGGAAGGAAACGATTTTATTAACTCTTCAAAGTAATCGCTAAATCCTTTACTACCATAAATGGATGGCTCTCGTATCCCTAATAAATTTAAATTAGGACCATTAAGAATGAATATCTTCATTAAGTAAATATTTTATACTAACTTGTAATTGTAATCACAAAGATAGTATTTTCACGGTCAATAAAAACATTAACTAAGCAAGCTGCGTGATAGACTAAGATCTAAAACGATTGACAAATAGTTTAACAAGATGAAATCATCTTGATCTTTGCCTCTCACAGAGGAACGCGAATATAGATCGATAGCTTCATCAGCGACAAAAATAAATTATATACGGATGAAAAATGTATTCATTGCTATTTCGTTACTAGTACTCATCGGAATAGTTATTACAGGTTTTTGGTGGCCGCCAATATATTGGTCGCTACCGGTTATTCTTGCGCTCATAATTCTCGGCCTCTATGATATATTCCAGTCTAAACGTGCCATTCGAAGAAATTTCCCCGTTTTTGGAAGACTACGATACGTTATGGAGGGATTACGGCCGAAAATACAGCAATATTTTATTGAAAGTGATACAGACGGAAGGCCATTTAATCGAATCCATCGCAATGTTATCTACCAACGTGCAAAACAAGAAATGGATACTACTCCATTCGGCACTCAATTGAATGTGTATGACAACAACTACGAATGGTTAAATCATAGTATCAATGCTTTACACTTCAATGCTGCAAATGAGGCACCTCGAGTAATTGTTGGGGGTCCTTACTGCACACAACCCTATTCTGCCAGTGCTTTTAATATTTCTGCCATGAGTTACGGTGCGTTAAGCAAAAACGCTATTATGGCATTGAATATGGGAGCCAAACTAGGAAATTTCGCTCACAACACAGGTGAGGGTGGCTTAAGTGACTATCACCTTATGGGTGGTGGAGATATTATTTGGCAAATAGGCACCGGCTACTTCGGTTGTCGGCACCCTGATGGTAATTTTAATCCAGAAGCATTTCAGGAAAAAGTTAAACTGCCACAAGTGAAAATGGTTGAGATCAAACTATCTCAGGGTGCAAAACCTGGGCACGGTGGTATATTACCAGCAGCAAAAGTTACTGAAGAAATTGCGAGAATCCGTTTAGTTGAACTGGGAAAAGATGTAGAGTCGCCGCCTTATCATCGAGCTTTCGCTACGCCGATAGAGCTTTTAACTTTTGTAGATCAATTGCGTCAATTATCAAATGGCAAGCCTATTGGATTTAAACTATGTATAGGCCATCGAAGTGAATTTGTGGCCATATGTAAAGCCATGGTTTTAACCAAAATCTATCCGGACTTTGTAACGGTTGATGGTGGAGAAGGCGGCACTGGAGCAGCTCCTTTAGAATTCTCAAACCATGTTGGCATGCCACTAAGAGATGCCTTGGCTTTTGTGTACGATACACTCACAGGTTTTGATTTAAAAAGGCACATCAAAATCATTGCTTCAGGTAAAATTGTGACCGGCTTTGATCTGGTAAAGAATTTCGCTCTTGGGGCCGACATTTGTAATAGTGCCAGGGGCATGATGATGGCACTTGGTTGTATACAGGCATTGGAGTGTAATACGAATAAATGCCCTACAGGAGTAGCCACGCAAAACCCCCATCTAGTACGAGGCTTGGTAGCCGAAGACAAAAAGACAAGAGTTGCAAACTTTCACAAACAAACGATAAAAAGTGCAGCAGAATTAATGGCGGCAGCAGGAATCAAACATCCTGACGATATTCATAGAGCGTATATTCATAGGAGAATATCGGCAGATAAAATTCTTACTTATTTAGATAGTTATCCATACATCCCCAAAGGTTGTTTATTACAGAAACCTTATGCAAAACAATTTGAGTTGCTCATGACAATTAGTGACCCTAATTCATTTACACCCAACTTTAATAATTTGAATTGGGAAGAGCTTGAATGGGCAAGAAAGCCTATGACAAACTAATTTTGAAAGGCTTACAAAAATTATCAATCAATTGTATAATAAGGGCAATTTATATAAGTTTGCGCAACAATAAATATGGGACCTATAGGTATTTTCGACTCGGGATATGGCGGATTAACCGTTTTTAAGGAGATAGTAAAAGTTTTACCGCAATACGATTATATTTATCTAGGTGATAATGCCCGGGTACCATACGGCACAAGGTCTTATGAAACTGTTTATAAGTATACGTTACAATGTGTGAATAAACTATTTGACATGGGGTGTCATCTGGTTATTCTTGCCTGTAATACAGCATCTGCAAAAGCACTGCGAACGATTCAGCAAATTGATCTTCCAAAGTACGGGAATACAAGAAAAGTACTTGGAGTTATTAGACCAACTACCGAAATTATAGGCCAATATACCAAAACCAGAAGTGTAGGCATTATGGCAACGTCCGGAACAGTGAATTCTGAATCTTATGTTATAGAGATTAATAAATTCTTTCCAGATATACGTGTATATCAAGAAGCGTGTCCTATGTGGGTTCCTCTCGTAGAAAACAATGAAATAGCGTCGGACGGCGCTCGATACTTTGTTCAACAAAGTATTCACAAGCTTTTAAGAAAAGTCCCTGATATCGACACCATTATTTTAGCCTGTACACATTATCCCTTGTTACTCCCGCTCATTAACGATTTTGTATCAAAGGATATACAAGTGCTTGCGCAAGGAAAAATTGTAGCTAATAGCCTAACAGACTACCTAACAAGGCATCATGAAATCGAAGTACGCTGTAAAAAAAACGGAACTAGACGTTTCTTTACTACCGAAAATCCTGAAAATTTCAATGGAAAAGCTGCTCTCTTCTATGGATCTAATATTGTAGCGGAGCATGTTGACTTAGCTTCATGCTAAATCTAGAAAAATTTCTTATCAAAGTTTAATAGAAACAATTCCTTTGTAGCTCGCGTGCAAGCGGTATATAACCACCGAAGGAATTCGAGGTTCAACATCTCGTCCGTTAGATATCCTTGATCAACAAAGACAGCATCCCACTGTCCACCTTGCGCTTTATGGCAGGTCACAGCCATTGAAAATTTAATTTGAAGTGCATTGTAATAAGCATCAAGCTTAATGGCTGCCAATTTATCTTTCCTATTTAAAATATGTTCATAATCGACCATAACGGACTCGAAAAGCTTTTTTTGATCTACTAAAGATAGATTCGGAGCGTCTGTATATAATACATCTAACAAAACCCGGCAGGACAATGGTTCGGCATCTTCATTATCAACAAAATTCAACATTACATCAGCGAAACGGAAACCATGCTGTTCATGCACATTTCTAACTCTTCTTACAACTGCCATATCTCCATTAGCGATAAAACTCTGTGATTGCTCCCCCCCTTCTGCTGCCCAAAAGTAATTATTCCGGACAACCATCACATGGTCACCACCAGTTAGTTCTTCGTCTCGAAACAGTATACGATTTCTTATGTTTTGATTGTATAAATTAGCATTTTTATTTGATCTACAAATTACCAATGTGTTTTCTATACCATATTTATCATAGGCATAATGAAGACCTTCTATCAATCGCTCACCCGTCATACTATACACGTCGTTAAAGCCGTCGACCTTTAATTTTGGAAACTTTATTGTTAATGGCTTTTTATCAGATCTGATTTGCTTTCTAATGAAAGTGGCATTAGAAAGTATTCCCGAATCTTTTTCCTGCCTAACAACATCTGTCAATTCATAACTTAACACGTCATATCCAAAAGAATCCCCTAGGTAATCTGCATTTAATGCAGGGCTCTCGTTCAGACCCACGGGAGGCAGCTGCGCAACGTCGCCCACGAACATTAACCTGCAGTTTTCACCAGCCTGCACATAAGATATCAAGTCGTCTAACAAACCTTTTTTATCGAATGTAATACTTTCATTAGATATCATAGACGCCTCATCTACAACAAATAAAGAATCTTTATGCAAATTATCTGCAAGTACAAACGATAGATCTGGGGTTCCAGCAACTCGTTTTCTGTATATTTTTTTATGTATCGTAACAGCCTTTCGACCTGAATAACCACTGATAACTTTTGCAGCCCTACCGGTCGGGGCTAGCAAAACAGAACGTAGATTTAACATGGGCAAAACTTTTACAAGTGTGCTTATGATAGTCGTTTTACCCGTACCCGCATATCCCTTTAAAATAAAAAAGGTATCCGGACGAGGCCGACTTAAAAAATCTGCTAATACGCTAAAAACGTCTATTTGTTGATCGGTAGGAATTCCTGGAAAATATTGGGCGAGCGTATTCTTAATATCCACATTCAAACCTACGCAAAAAATTGCTTTTTGCAATATCGTTTCTAAAGGCTACTTTTGCTACGATGAGTGAATTATTACGAATTGAATTTATAGACGATAACTTCACGATTGAGAAAAGTGAGGCGTACCAGTTACTGATTCATTGGGGTAAAGCGTGGAATCAACTATCCGTTCTTGATGAGGATAATTGTCTACTTCTTTTGCTGTCATGGCAGAAAAACCAAGAAGAAGATCGTGTTACACAACTTTTAAGCCTAAACTACAAAACAGTTAAAATTGTTTATGACAACCACAATATCTTACTAGTTCCAAACAATTTATACAGCCCTTCTCAAGACATTCATTACCTAAATATGTTATGTTTAGATCGGGAACATCATAAGTTATATTCGCATAGCTTAAACTACTGGTCTATACAGTGCTTATTTACAATTCCGGATGAGGAAATAAATAGCTTAAAGCGATATTTTCAGATAGATAATATCAGGTCGAAGTCGGCAATATTAATCGATACATTCAGCAAACTTCTTGACGACAAAGACAGTTTTTTGTCGATTAATTTTAATGACGGATCTGCCGAGTATACTTATTTCAAAGACAAAAAATTAGTCTATCATAACCTGCAGCCTACTACAAATGCGGATGAGTTTAATTATTTTTTATTAGCTATCAGCCAGCAGTTGGAAATAGATTTATTTCATACAATTATCTATATTTCGGGAAAAATCGGTAAAACACATGAGTATTATCAAAGAATGGCAAAATACAGTACCAACATAATCTTCTTTGATGCGTCTCAATTGTTAGATCAAAGTCTTTATACCAATGCGGAGGTTTTGGTAAATAATCCAATATTAATGGGCTTATTATGCGAATAATTGGCGGGACATTAAAGGGCACTAAACTCACACCTCCTTCCAATCTGCCGGTAAGGCCTACCACTGATTTAGCCAAAGAAGCCCTATTTAATATTTTGCAATATAAGCTTGATTGGACCGAGATTGTAGCACTTGATTTATTTAGTGGAACGGGCAATATAACACTTGAATTAGCTTCGCGACAGGTAAAGAATATTACAGCGATAGATAGTTTTGGTAAATGCTGCGCTTATATTGACTCTCAAAAGAAAAAATTTCACTTAGAGCAAGTAAATGTCATTAAATATGATGCGCTGAAATATTTGGCTAGCTGCAAAAAGAAATTCGATTTTATTTTTGCCGATCCACCCTATGATCTGCCGCAGCTCCCCCAGATCCCCAAGCTTGTTTTTCAGTATGAATTGCTCAATGCTGGTGGATTATTAGTGCTGGAACATCCAAGCACGAAGAAATTAGATCAATCAACATTTTTCATTGAGCAGCGCAAATACGGTTATTCCTCTTTTAGTATTTTTGCGATGCCGTAACGAATTTTGCATACACGTCGATTTTCTATATGTTTGACTAATATATTGCAGTAAATTCATAATTGATCTTATATGGCAAAACAAATCGCTTTATTTCCAGGGTCATTCGATCCAATAACCAATGCGCATCTCGACGTAATCAATAGGGTTGCACCGTTATTTGATGAAATTCATGTTGCAATTGGTTTAAATAGTTCTAAAACACCCTTCTTTACACTTGAGCAGCGCTTGGATATTTTACAGGGAATATTTAAAAACCGACCCAAAATTATAGTCGGAACTTATACAGGCTTAACAGTTGAACAGTGCAAAAAAATAAAAGCGAAATATATTTTACGGGGGATCCGAAATGCTGCTGATTTTGATTTCGAAAATGCCATAGCACAAAACAATTTACAACTAGCTCCTGATATAGAAACGATCCTGTTGTTAAGTAGTCCGGGCTATGGCCATATAAGTTCAACAATAGTAAGAGATATTTTAAAAAACAAAGGTAACATTAAGCATTTAGTACCTAATGAGGTATTACGTTACACGTAGCCAGTTTTCACAAGCACATCTCCTATTAATCGATAGGTATTTTTCAGCACTTTAGCTAGATCATCCTTACGCAACCATTTAGCCTGTGTGATATCTTCACTAATTTGTGGTACTAATTTGGGCGTATTATTAACAGCCATCTCATACCATTTTGTTCTTTTCAGAACTATTATACCTTTCATTTCATAAATATGATAAGATGACATGATCTTTTCACCTAAGTAATCTACCTTAATACCACACTCTTCTTGAACTTCTCTCACGGCGGTTGTTCTACTTTTTTCACCTGGGTCAACTTTTCCTTTTGGAAGGTCCCATTTCCCCAAACGGTAGATAAAAAGTAATTTCCCTTCTCCATTTTTCACCAGGCCCCCTGCTGCATGAATCACTTTTACTTGTTTTTTTATCTCTTTAAGAGTGGCTTTTGGATCTTCAACTAATAGTAAATAATTTATTACTTGATCGACTTGTTTACATTTCTTATAAAGATCAACAATATCAAATGTCTGTAAATCAATTTGTTGATAACCATTAAGGGTGGACGGCATAAAATCGGCTACAATTAAGACCGATTCGTTCATATAAATTTTATAAATTTGCATCATGAATCACAAGAGTGAGATTGAACAAAAAGTTGCTGAATTTTTATTACAAATTAAAGCAATTAAATTACAACCTTCCAAACCTTTTACGTGGGCATCAGGATGGAAGTCCCCAATTTATTGCGATAATCGTATATCTTTATCCCATCCCACAGTAAGAACTTATATTCGTCAGAAGCTTTCTGAAGTAATACAGGAGGAATTCGGATCAATCGGAATGATCGCTGGTGTTGCCACCGCAGGTATTCCTCAGGGAGTGCTCGTAGCACAAGATCTTGGGTTACCCTTTGCGTATGTACGTTCCAGTGCCAAGGATCATGGTAGGCAGAACATGATAGAGGGTGAAATAATTGAAGGGCAACGAGTTGTTGTTATTGAAGATCTTATTTCTACAGGAAAAAGCAGTTTAAAAGCGGTGGAAGCATTACGCGAAGCCGGCTGTGACGTAGTGGGATTAGTAGCGATATTTAGTTATGGTTTTGATGTAGCCGACGAAAATTTCAAAGCTTCGAAGTGTAGATATACCACCTTATCAAATTATAGCGCGCTAATAAAATATGCTTCTGAGAACGGTTTTATACATCACGAAGAAGAAGATCTTTTGCGTGATTGGAGAAGAGATCCTGCAAATTGGGAACCGAAAACAGTTTAAGCCTTTTTATGACAACTATCGAGAGTAAAAGTATAATAAACCAACCCATTGAGGTAGTGTATAAGTTTCTAGCAGATTGTAATAATCATGAGAAACTTATGCCCGAAAATGTTTATAATTGGTCTTCTACGCAAGATGAAGCAAGATTTACCATACAGAATATGGCAAAACTTGCTTTAAAAGTTAAAGAACGCAAAGAAAATGAAGAAGTATTAATTGTTCCATCAGAAAAGGCCCCTTTTGACCTTACACTGTTATGGCGACTAAAACCCGTGGATACTTCCACTTCTGAGGTGATCTTCCTAATAAATGCAGATTTAAACATGATGATGAAGATGGTAGCAAGTGGGCCTTTAAAAAAACTCACAGACTTCCAAACAGCAAAATTGAAGGAAGAACTAGAGCAATAAATTCATTTGGTTATTGACCTACAGAACTAATATCGACAGCTATCGAGCGTGGCGATTCCCAAAAAACTTATAATTACTGATTATTAATCTGTTAATGGTTAATTCAGTCATTTTTTCAGTACAAAACACTAATAAACAGACAGTTAGTCAGCACAAAAGTACAATATAGCGACAAAATGTCTACTTTACAAAAACATGTTTTGCTGGTATTCGTTTTGTTAGTGAGATTAACAGATATGATGAATTATATCTGTTAGTTATACTTAAGAACTGAAAAATGAATTTAAACAATTTTACTATCAAAGCCCAAGAAGCTATTCAAAAAGCTTCTGAAATTGCTGGTGGGAACCAGCATCAAGCGATAGAAAATGCACATCTCCTAAAAGCCTTATTAACGGTTGATGAAAATGTTGTAAGTCATTTGTTAAAAAAACTAAATGTCAATATAAATCGCTTGAATGAAGCATTAGACGAGCAAATTAATAGTTTCCCAAAAGTTAGTGGAAGCAATGTATATCTATCGTCTACTACCAATACCGCTTTGCAAAAAGCACAAAATTATCTAAAAGATTTTAAAGACGACTTTGTTTCAGTTGAGCATCTTCTATTAGGTATTCTAAATTCTGGAGACAAAACCGCTACTTTATTGAAGGATCAAGGAGTTACGGAAAAAGATTTAAAAAAAGCAATAATCGAGCTAAGGGGTAATAGTAGAGTAACGGATCAAAATGCCGAAGCAACCTATAATGCCCTTAACAAATATGCCCGAAATCTTAATGAGTTTGCGGAATCTGGTAAACTAGATCCTGTTATAGGACGGGACGAGGAAATACGCAGGGTAATTCAAATCTTATCTCGAAGAACAAAGAACAATCCTATTTTAGTTGGCGAGCCGGGTGTTGGTAAAACTGCTATTGCCGAAGGAATTGCCCACAGAATTATCAAAGGGGACGTTCCAGAAAACTTAAAAAGTAAAACGGTCTTTTCCCTTGATATGGGTGCCCTTATTGCTGGCGCTAAATACAAAGGGGAATTTGAAGAACGTTTAAAAGCTGTTGTTAAAGAAGTAACAGAAAGCGACGGTGAAATAATTTTATTTATTGATGAGATTCATACCCTAGTTGGAGCAGGAGGAGGAGAAGGTGCTATGGATGCTGCCAATATATTAAAACCTGCACTGGCCAGAGGAGAACTTAGAGCAATCGGGGCTACCACATTGAACGAGTTTCAAAAATACTTTGAAAAGGACAAAGCCCTAGAGCGTAGATTTCAGAAGGTAATGGTTGATGAGCCCGATACACAAGATGCTATCTCTATTTTAAGAGGTATTAAAGAACGTTATGAGACCCATCATAAAGTCCGCATTAAAGATGAGGCAATCATTGCAGCCGTTGAACTTTCTCAGCGATACATCGCTGATCGATTTTTACCCGATAAAGCGATCGATTTAATGGACGAAGCGGCTTCAAAATTACGGCTAGAGATGGACTCTGTACCAGAAGTGGTGGATGAAATCGAGCGAAAAATCATGCAACTCGAAATTGAGAGAGAAGCAATTAAAAGAGAAAATGACACACACAAGGTAGAAGAATTAAGTAGAGAAATCGCCAATTTAGCTTCGGAACGGGATTCTTTAAGAGCCTCATGGCAAGGCGAAAAGTCTTTGGTAGATAATTTAAATAACCATGTGCAGCAAATAGAGGACTTTAAATTAGAAGCCGAACAGGCTGAACGAGCAGGTGATTATGGTAAAGTTGCCGAAATAAGATATGGCCGAATAAAACAAGCACAAGATGAGGTAGAGAAGCTTAAAAAAGAGCTAGAAGAAAAACAGGGTACTGGGAGAATGCTTAAAGAAGAAGTGACAGCGGAAGACATAGCCGACGTTGTATCTAGGTGGACAGGTATACCTGTAAATAAAATGGTGCAGAGTGAAAGAGAAAAGCTGCTCCATCTCGAAGAAGAACTTCATAAACGTGTTGCAGGTCAAAGTGAGGCTATTGAGGCTATTTCTGATGCTATTCGTCGCTCCCGAGCTGGTTTAAGTGATAAAAGACGCCCCATAGGCTCGTTTATCTTCCTCGGTACAACGGGCGTTGGCAAAACAGAGTTAGCAAAGGCTCTAGCCGAGTTTCTATTTAATGATGAACATTCTATGGTTCGCATTGATATGAGTGAATATCAAGAACGTCATGCCGTATCAAGATTAATTGGCGCGCCCCCAGGGTACGTTGGTTATGATGAAGGTGGGCAACTAACAGAGGCCATTCGAAGACGCCCCTACTCTGTCGTTTTATTAGATGAGATTGAAAAGGCACATCCTGATGTATTTAACATATTATTACAAGTTTTAGATGATGGTCATTTAACTGACAATAAGGGTCGAGTAGTGAATTTTAAAAACACCATCATTATTATGACATCTAATATTGGTTCACATCTCATACAGGAAAATTTTGCAGAGCTAAATGATGAAAATAAAGACGAGATAATTGCCAAGACAAAAAATGAAGTTTTTGAATTACTTAAGAAGTCTATTAGACCTGAATTTTTAAATCGCATAGACGAAGTAATAATGTTTACACCTCTTAATAGAGATGAAATTGGTGAAATTGTTCGTTTACAATTTGTGGGTTTACAAAAGCAGTTAGCCGAAATGGGTATACAGATTGAAGCGTCTGAGGAGGCCTTAGATTGGTTAGCTCAGCTAGGCTATGATCCTCAATTTGGAGCTCGACCATTAAAACGGGTTATACAGAAAAAAATACTTAATGAGTTATCTAAGGAAATACTTGCGGGAAAAATAGATAAGGAAAGTAAAATTAAGTTGGATATGTTTGACAATAAGTTTGTTTTCTTACAAGGTAACAATTAACAGATTTCTATAAATATAAAGCCAACTTGATATTGAAGCAAGTTGGCTTTTATTCGTTGTTCAAGTACTTAACCAAGTAAAGGTATCTCACTACTTAACCAAAATTCGTAACTTTACAATAATGGTGAATCAAAAGCAATCAAATAGAAGCGTAAGAAGGAAAGTCATTTTTGTCTTTATCTGCTGCTGTATTGCCCTTGGCATGGCTTGGGTAATAAGTAATGATGCTTTTAATCAGGTGCTAACAGCCGTAGATAATATTGCTAAACCGAATGAAAAAATGCGACTGGTAAGCCAGGTTTCGCGCGATATCATGCAATTGGATCAATTACAAAAAGCTGAAGTATTACTGGACCACGACAATAAATTCAATAGTTTCCAAAAAGAATCGAAGCTCGTTTCTAACGCGCTCGATTCACTAAAGAATCTGTATTCGCAAGACACTAACCAAATAAGACGGGTCGACTCTATTAAAATTTTGCTAAAGGAACGTGATAAACTTTTTAAAGCTTATGTACAAGTTCGGGAAAAGTTAGTAGATAGCCGTGAATTCTCAGAACAATTACAAAGCATAGGAAACATTCTACAAAATACCCCGCAAGCTGATAGTACTGTTGTTACCAGCAGAAAAACGGTAGAAACAACCACTATCGAGCCTGGTGAAGCTGCTAATAGAGATTCTACTATTGACGATCGTTCTTTCTTTGGAAAACTTTTTGGTTCGAAGAAGCGTACAACTTTTAAACCTAATATTCTTAATCAGCCAAGGAAAATTGTTAAAGAGGAATTAAATGTATTAATAGATACTATTAGTACCGCTAGGCAAGATAGTGCAATTAAACTAATAGACAGTGTTTTAAAGCAGATCGAAGAAACACAAAGAGCCCAGAGCATTTCTTTTATTGATCGTGAAGTAGAGCTCACGTATGCTGGTAATCTTTTGATAAGCAAAATGTTAAGCATTCTGAACGAGGTTGAAAAAGAAGGCATGCTACAGATGGAGAATGAAAATACACAAGCCAGGTTTGTAATGAACGACAGTGTCAGTAGGATCAACCTTGTCGTAATTGGTTTCTTTGCGATTACTGCTGTTCTGGTTTTACTTATTTTAGCTGATATAAGAAAAAGCAATCGATACCGTATGGAGCTGGAGGTAGCTAAAGAAGAAGCTGAATATCACAGTGCGGCTAAACAGCGGTTTTTATCAAATATGAGCCATGAATTGCGTACACCTTTGCAGTCTATAATTGGTTATGCAGAACAATTACGCGAGGAACACCCAGAGGATAGCAGAAAGGTAAATATTATCTATCAATCATCCGAACATCTATTGCAAATTGTGAATGAAGTGCTCGATTATAATCGGATTAATTCCGGCAAATTTCACTTTAACAATCAAGATTTTTATTTATCACAACTTATTGATGAAGTTTTCGGTGCTATGCAACTGCAAGCTGAAGAAAAGTTTCTAACCTTAGGCTTAATTAAGGAAATTGACGGCACAGGTTATATGTTTGGTGATCCATTTCGGCTAAAGCAAATTCTCTATAACCTTCTAAGTAATGCAATAAAATTCACAGAAAAGGGCTCCGTTACACTGAAGGTCAGCACAGAAGTTAAGGAAACGATTGCTAATCTACGGATTATAGTAAATGATACAGGAAAAGGAATACCTGAGAACGATTTATATCGTATTTTCAATGAGTTTGAACAGGCTGAAAATTCTAATTCAGGCATTCATTTTGGTAGTGGATTAGGGCTTAGCATTGTCAAAACGCTTTGCGAAGCAATGGGTGGATCTATTAATATAAAAAGTGAATTAGATAAAGGCTCTGTCTTTGAAGTATTCTTACCGCTAAAAACTTCTACATTAATCAAATCAGATGAGGAGCAAGAAGATCTTGTACCGATCAAAGATTTTCAGGGCACCATTTGGGTAATTGATGATGATGATTTTATTCTAGAACTTTGCCGCAACATTTTTAATAAATACAACATTAAACACCGTGCTTTTTCCAGCCCTACTGAACTTCTCAATACACCTTGGGACCCAGCCGTCAATATCCTGTTAATGGACATGAGAATGCCTGGGAAAACCGGAACTGAACTTAATCATGAATTGAGACCTAAAATTGGCAACGATGTTAAAATATATGCTTTTACTGCGCAGGCTCTCCCAGAAGAGAGAGAACAAATTTTAGCAGAAGGCTTCGATGGGTTGCTACTTAAACCATTCAAAGAAATTGATCTATTACATCTATTGGGGTTAAGAAAAACATCAGAAGAGGCTTGGGCAATAAAAAACAGAAATGATTTAAAGGATTTTGATTTCTCGAACCTGAGGAAACTTACATTTAACGATAATAATCAGGTACTGAAGATTCTAAATATTTTTGTGAAAGATACCACGAAAGACCTAATCAGTTTAAGAAATGCGCTCCAAGCAAACGAAAGAGATGAGTTGTCTTTGATATGCCATAAACTAGCAGGAAGAACTTCTCAGATAGGTGGACAGAAAATTGCAATGAAATTGAGAAAATTAGAAATAGACATTCGTAATAACGAATTTGATATTTTAGAAATTCAAGCTGTAATAGACCAACTTTATCGATTATTAGATTATCTTCAGGAGGAACTGCACTCTTCTTCTTCAAATATTAATCTTGCCATTTAAGAAATACCATATTTCTCTAACTTGTTATAAAGCGTTTTACGGTCAATGTTTAATACCTGAGCTGCCTTACTTTTATTGTATTTTACTTGTTGCAACACATCCATTATTAACTGGCGCTCATGGGCCTCACTTTGAGATTTCAAATCGACCGCAACATTTTCGCCAACATTCGCAGGAAGGGTGTCATGATTATGCTGATTGATCGACAAGACCATTTCATCAGGTAAAGCCGCGATCTCAGCTGTATCTCCAGGAGTTAAAAGGACCATTCTTTTAATTACATTCTTTAATTCTCGAAGGTTTCCTGGCCAATCATAAGATTTAAATATGTCCAAAACTTCTTTAGACAAATGAATTACGTTTCTATTTAACTCACTATTTGCTTTATCTACAAAGAAATTAATAAACGTATCCATATCATTCCCCCTATCCCTTAATGCGGGTACAATAATCTCAAATTCATTTATCCTGTGGTAAAGGTCCTCTCTAAAATTAACAGAAGATGAATTCCCCAATAAATCATCATTCGTCGCGGCAATTACACGTACATCTACTTTTATTTGTTTATTAGCACCAATTGGTTGTATCACGCGTTCTTGTAACGCTCTCAAAAGTTTCACCTGAACATCATAAGATAAATTACCAATTTCATCTAAAAACAGCGTCCCTCCATTTGCCTCTTCAAATTGTCCTTTTTTATCCGTTAATGCTCCTGTAAAGGAGCCTTTAATATGACCAAATAATTCGCTAGCTGCCAGTTCCTTCGATAAGGTACCGCAGTCAATCGAAACGAATGGTTTATTTGCTCTGTTGCTTTTTAAATGTATTGATCGCGCGACATATTCTTTTCCTGTTCCACTTTCCCCTCTAACCAGCACTGACATATCGGTTGGAGCTACTAGATTAATATACTCATGTAATTTTTTAGATTGGGCGCTTATCCCTTTCACAAAATCAACATTCTCCGGAGATTCAACCTTTTTGCGCTCAATAACAGGTATCTCATCTTTCTTATTACTTAAGGCATCTTTCAGAATCATCAATAACTCATCGGGATTTACAGGTTTAGTAATATAATCGAAGACACCCTGCCTCATGGCTTTTACTGCGGTTCTTACATCATTAAAGCTTGTCATAATGATAACCGGTATATTCAATCCTTTATCCCGCATTTCTTCCAATACATCCAAACCAGTACCATCCCCTAAACGGTAGTCGAGCAACGTTAAATCAATAGATGCATCCAATGACTTAATGCTGCTTTTAACGTTATATTTCACCTCTACGTCATGCCCGTTTTTTTTAAGGAACCCTTCTAAAATAGCGGAAAAGGTAGTATCGTCTTCTACAAGCAGGATTTTTGCCATAAATATTTTTCTTTATCCTCCAACGGATATTAATTTTCTTTATTATATTTTAAACTACAAACCTAACCATTTTTTATTTAGCACTGCGTACATAAGACACATTATTTACCTATTAAATTACTTAAGCATATTATCAATAATAGCCGTTCCGAATTCGCTCGTCTTCAGTAAAGTAGCACCTCGCATTTGATTATAAAAATCAATGGTAACCTTATTCTCTGCTATTGTTTTTTGCAGCGCATTTTTTATGATCGATGAAACCTCGTTCCAGCCGATATAATCAAACATCATAACACCGCTTAATATAACCGAGGAAGGATTCATGGTATCTGTATTGGCAAATCGTGGCGCCGTTCCATGGGTTGCCTCAAACACAGCACGACCGGTACGGTAATTTATATTTGCACCCGGAGCAATACCTATCCCCCCAACAATGGCTGCTAATGCATCAGAGATATAATCGCCATTTAAATTCAATGTCGCAATTACCGCATAATCTTTTGGGTTCAACAAGATCTGCTGTAAAAAATTATCGGCAATTACATCCTTTATAATCACTTTCCCTGCAGCTATGGCCTCTTTCATGGATGCGTTAGCTTTTTCTTCTCCATGCTGTTTCTTTATATCCTCCCATTGGTCCCATGTATAAACTTTATCGGCATATTCGGTAACCGCAAGTTCATATCCCCACTGTTTAAATGCTCCTTCTGTGTACTTCATGATATTACCTTTGTGTACTAAACTAACAGAAGGTTGTTTATGCCTAATAGCATATTCTATAGCTGCTCTAATAAGACGAACGGAACCGTCTTTTGAAACGGGTTTTATCCCTAATGCTGTATGTTCCTTAAATGGATAATCTACATTAAATTTTTGAGACAGTATTGCTTTTAAATCATTCACCTCTTTACTATCGGCCTCAAACTCAATTCCTGCATAAATATCTTCTGTGTTCTCTCTGAATATAACCATGTCTACATCTTCCGGATGTTTTACCGGTGAGGGAACTCCTTGAATCCAAGATAAAGGTCGTTGACACACAAATAGATCCAAGGTTTGTCTGATTGTTACATTCAAAGAACGAATCCCGCCACCAACGGGAGTTGTTAAAGGGCCTTTTATCGAAACTACATAGTCAGACATTGCATCTATAGTTTCCTGTGGAAGCCACTCCCCTTTTGTATCAAAAGCTTTTTGTCCAGCAAGTATCTCTTTCCATTCGACCTGTCTTTGCCCATTATATGCCTTTTTAATAGCTTCATTAAAAACACGAACAGCGGCATTCCATATATCTGGACCAATTCCATCACCAATAATAAATGGAATAATAGGGTTGGCGGGTACCCTTAATTTTCCATCGCTGTTAACTACTATTTTTTCTGTCATATCAATTAAATCTATTGATCATTAAATTTACCCTTATTTTTAATTTTCAGTATACTTCCAAGACCCCTACCCATTTTCTGTAAATGAGAGTATCCTCTGTTTACAGACATAGCACTTACTTCATCATAATTATCAAATGTGCTAGTAGGCCTTCTACTCGGGTAAATTAATATTCTATTATTATTTTCATATTTCCGCCCGAGTTTCTTAGGGATTCCATCAAATTCTCGGTTATATGACACTTCGCCAATTCTAGCTGAGACGAAAATCAATAAGTCAGTATCTTTAACGTAGTGTTTTATGGTAGCCAGATCATCCCATTCTTTGTGCAATACAAACTTTATGTTACAACTTATTTTATTTCTTTTAAAATAAGCAAGAATTGCACTTTCAGATCTTATGTTTGCTATACACGAAATAGGCAGTGTGAGTTCCAACGCAAAACGTGCGATCTTATTTAGCCAATAAGAAAATCCTTTTTCATCTTCGGCCATTGGCGGACAAACGAGGGTAATCCGATCATTACTTACAAATGGTTTACCAAAATGACACATAAAAATATTTATATCCGTTCTGTTAAGGATACTTTCTGTTTTCTCTCCAACCATTTTTTCTATAATACCTACTTGACTGGGCCATCCTAATAAAATGCTATCTGCCATGATTTCCCTCGAGGCTCTACTAATACCTCCTGCTATATTATAGTCTATTGTTGCCATCATATTAACTTCAACCTCACTTCCCGAAGCATATTTTGCCGTAGAATCTAGATTCTTCTTTGCCTTTTTGAGATTTTCCTCCGCTAGTTCATTGTTTGGTACAACAGATAATATTGTAACTGGGTGAGGCGACTTTTTGTTTTTAATCATTGTTGCAAAATCCAATAGGATTTCCATATTGTTAAGATTTGCTATCGGAACTAGAATGTGCTCATCTCCTAATACATCTTTTTCTTCCGTAACAGCATCCTGATCGCCAGCAAGCACCACCTTTTTAGATGCTGCTTCCGTTGCTATTGAAGCCACAATACAAGTTACCAATATTAAAACAATCGTGCCGTTCAGTACATTCTCGTCAATAATATCATTCGCGTATCCTACCATTATTATCGCTAATGTAGCAGCGGCATGCGCACTACTTAAACCAAAAATCACCTGCCGCTGAGCAGCACTATATTTGAATGATATTTGGGTAAACCAAGCGGCAATCCATTTTCCGCAAACTGCGACTAATGTCAATGTTCCAGCAACAATTAACGCTTCTGGCCCTTTGTATAGCACTTTAATATCGACTATCATACCCACACTTATTAAGAAAAATGGAATAAAAATAGCATTGCCTATAAATTCAATTCTATTCATAAGTGCGGAAGAATGAGGAATAAATTTATTTAAAGCAAGCCCTGCCACAAACGCCCCAATTATTGGTTCTAGGCCCGAAACTTCTGCTATAAAGGCAGCAAAAAATACAATAAAAAGAACAAAAATATAATGAGATGTTTTTTCGCTTTCTACTCTTTGAAAGAACCACTTAGCGATCTTTGGAATAATACCGAACATAATTCCTAAAAACACAGCAAAAGAGATTGTTAGCCTGATCCAAAACTGTTGATCTAATTCTCCCTGTGAAGAACCAACGATTACGGCCAAAATTATCAGAACGGCGGTATCAGTAAGAATAGTACCCCCTATGGTAATGGCAACTGCTTGGTTTTTTGAAATTCCGTAGCTATTTACCACAGGGTATGCTACCAAGGTATGTGTAGCAAACATGCTCGAAACAAGAATGCTTGATCCTACGTCAAAGCCTAAAACATAATAACAAACAGGGTATCCAATTATGATAGGAATAATGAAAGTAAAAAAACCGAAGACAAGACTTTTATGTCTTGTTTTTCTAAATTCATTCATATCCAGTTCTAAACCAGCTATAAACATAATGTATAATAACCCAATAGTAGAAAACAAGTCAACAGCCGAACTTCTTTCCAATATATTAAGACCATGGGGGCCAATTATTACGCCAGAGAGTATTAAGCCAATGATACCTGGAATTTTAATTTTCCTTAGTAATATAGGTGCTAATAAAATAATCAGTAGAATTAAAGAAAAGATAAGGACAGAGTTTCGCAGCGGAATTTCAAAAGCATGGGCTATATGTTCAAAAAAATTCTTATTCATATTATTAATAGACTGTTACTAGCTACACAGATTAACGGTTTGCCTCTAAATATAGTTTTTTTAAATGGATTTTAAATTCGGTCACTACTATAATTTATTAAAATGCCTCACTTCAACGCGATATTTACAAACGGGAAACAGTATGCTCTTTACAATTATCGCTTCTCATAGAAATTTTAAAAAGACTAAGTAGCAAAATAAATAATGGTTTGAATATTTAGCTATTTTAATTTAGCTTTGGAGATGCTTGAATTATTATCAGAGATCCTTGCATTTTAAAGATTGAAAATTGTTGAAATCATCTGGAAATTAACATGCCTTATAAAGAACGGGAAATAAATAAGCTTTACTACACAATGGGTGAAGTGACACAAATGTTTGGCGTTAATGCCTCTCAAATTAGATTCTATGAACGGGAGTTTGATATCATACAACCTAAAAAAAACAAGAAAGGCAATAGATTATTTACTCCTGAAGACATAGAAAATTTTAAGATTATCTTTAATCTTGTTAAAAACAAAGGCTACACTTTACAAGGGGCACGGGATTATCTTAAGACAAACAAAACGCAAGCCAAAGAAAATCAACGCGTAATCGATTCATTAGAAAAGCTCAAACAATTTTTAGTGGAAGTTAAAGAGCGTTTATAGCGCTAATATGGTCGTTATTCCGCTCACTATCTGTCCGTTTTAAAAAAGACATTAATTTTTTCACCATTACTTCCGATCCTAAGAAGATTGCCGAACGCTGATGTAGACGATTGGGAACAATGTCTAGTATACGGTTCATTCCATCAGTAGCTAAACCACCTGCTTGTTCTAAAATGAATGCCATGGGATTACATTCATAAACCAGTCGTAACTTCCCATTGGGATAAGCAGAAGAAACTGGGTAAAGAAAAATCCCACCTTTTATTAAATTTCTATGAATATCAGCAACCATAGATCCTATATACCTAGACGTGTAAGGTCTACCAGTTTTACCATCTTCCTCTTGGCAATATTTTATATAATCTTTTACTCCTTGAGGAAAATGCACATAATTCCCTTCATTAATAGAGTAAATACTACCATTTTTTGGTATGGTCATATTAGGATGTGATAGGCAAAACTCTCCAATAGATGGATCCAAAGTAAATCCATTTACTCCCTTACCTGTAGAATACACCAACATTGTTGAAGACCCATAAATAACATAACCAGCAGCAACTTGCTCACTTCCCTTCTGTAAAACATCGCTTATTAAGGGCTTGCCTTCTAAGCTTTGTCTGCGATAAATGGAAAAGATCGTTCCGATAGCAACATTAACATCAATGTTTGAAGAGCCATCCAACGGATCTATAGCAACAATATATTTCGCGTTTTTTGAAATTTCCGATTCTATATAAACACATTCATCATGTTCTTCAGAGGCAACTACACAACACTCACCTCCACTACGTAACGCTGCGATGAATTGCTCATTGGCATACACGTCCAATTTTTTTTGTCCTTCTCCCTGCACATTCACCGTTCCCGCATCACCCAAAATATTAACTAAGCCGGCCTTGTTAACTTCTCTATTTACAATCTTTGCAGCAATACCAATATCTCTCAATAATCTACTTAGCTCTCCTTTAGCATATGGGAAATCAGTTTGTTTTTCTATAATAAATTGGCCTAGGGTTTTTACTGCGATCATAATGGTGTTTCTTAATTTACGAACAAAGGTAAAGTTCCAAATCAACAAATACAACAAACACAACAAACTTAGTGTACAAACTGTAGATATATCAGTATAAACGATACACATATTTTCTCAAATAACAAACTATTAAACAGCACATTAATATATAAAAACAAATATACTAAAAGCCTTTAGTGTAAATCATCTATCGGTAAGCTCTATCACTTCTAGGTTTTTTATCTCTGTTTTATCAATACCAAAGCGCATAAGCGTTCTCACCTTATGCCACCCTTGTTTTCCCGCAGCACCTGGGTTTAAGTGCAAACAATTAATTTTTTTATCATAGATTACCTTAAGAATATGTGAATGCCCTGTAATGAATAATTTAGGTGGATTACTATAAATTTGCTCACGTACTCTTGGAGCATATCTATTTGGGTAACCACCAATATGAGTCATCCATACATCAACGTCCTCGCATTTAAATTTCAAATCTTCCGGGTAGCTACTTCTGATATCCTTCCCATCAATATTACCATACACACCTCGAAGAGGTTTAAAAGAAGCTAGCTGGTCGGCCACTTCTATTGTTCCAAAATCACCGGCATGCCAAATTTCATCACAATCTTTAAAATGTCTTAATACAGCATTGTCCAAAAAGCTATGCGTATCTGAAAGCAATCCTATTCTCGTCATTAAAAATTACATCTTAGTCAACTCTTTATAAAGCCTTGCTGTTGGCAATCCCATTACATTGGTATAGGAACCTTCGATATGATCTACTGCGACTGCTCCAATCCATTCCTGAATTCCATAAGCGCCTGCCTTATCATATGGTTTATAAGTATTTAGGTAATATTCTATTTGCTCATTATGGAGATCGTTGAAATAAACAGCCGTTACCTCATAAAAAGAACGAGTTTTTTCTATTGTTTTCAGGGCGACTCCCGTAATCACTTCATGACGTTTGCCCGATAACATCTTCAGCATATCAAATGCTTCCTCGTAATCTTTGGGCTTACCTAAGATCTTATCGTCTATACAAACAATAGTATCTGCAGTAATTACTATCATATTATCTGATGTTATTTCAAATGCCTCTGCTTTTTTCGTAGCTATATATAAAGCGACTGCGGCGCCTCTCATTGCTTCAGGATAAGACTCTTCGACCTCTTTTACCTCCGTTAAGAATTGTATTCCTAAAGACGCCAACAGTTCTTTCCGTCTAGGTGATTTAGAAGCTAAAATAATATTTTTTAGATTTAAATTTTCCATAATACATTATTCGGTATGTCTCTATGTTCCATACTCATATACTTTTTACGGCCACATCATCATCCCATTTGTTTTGCAGTTTTAACACCTTTTCAATTACATCTCTCACCGCCCCCTTTCCACCGTCTTTTGAACTGATGTAATGTGATACTGCCTTAATTTCTTCTACCGCATCATTGGGACATGCTGCTATTCCTACTTCACGCATAATTGTTAAATCTGGTATATCATCTCCCATGTATAGAACATCACCTGCCTGAAATTGTTGCTCATTTAGCCATTTATTGAAGCAGGTGATCTTATCCTGGATCCCCATGAATGTGTCAATTATACCTAGACCTTCCAAACGTAAACGAACCCCTTCAGATCTACCGCCTGTAATCACAGCTATCGAAAACCCTTTCTTAACAGCAAGTTGCAAGGCATACCCATCGCGAATATTAAAGCTTCTCAGCTGTTCACCTTGTTCCGTCACCAATACTTCCCCATTTGTTAATACGCCATCTACGTCAAGTATAAATGCCTTAACTCGTTTTAATTTATCAAATAACATGATATGTATTCCTTAGACGCACAGTCCCTAGTATATAATTGTTTACTTTTATTTACGCTATTTAAAATGATTTTTTAAAATCCCCTCGCTTAACAAGCTATAGATGTTTTGCCAGTCTGGATGCTCTCTTAATAAATCTATATGTTTATCCATTATAATTTTATCATTTCTTACAGCAGGGCCTGTCTGCACTTCATTTGGATTATGTAACTGTATTTTATTTGCTGTTTCAACAATCAATGGCCTTAGCAAGTTGAAGTCAACACTCTTCTCTTTCAAAAAATTATAAGCCACCGCATACAAATAATTACTAAAATTGCAAGCGATAACCGCTCCTAAATGCAAACATCTACGCTGCTCCGAATTGTATTCATATATTAAAGGAGAAAGTTTAAATGCCAGATTCATGACTTCCGCTTTGGTTTGCTGATCTGAAAATTCAAGGATTAGCGGCACCTTACTAAAATCTAGCTCTACTTCCTTAGAGATCGTTTGTAAAGGATAAACTACCCCACAAGAAGATGAAAAAGGTTTAAGAACTTCTATATCTGTACTTCCTGAAGTGTGAAGTAAAATTTTATTTCTTAACCGGAGTGTAGAAGCTACCTCGTGTATCGCTTCATCCTTCACTGCTATTATATAAACGTCCGCCTCTGTGGTTACGTAAAAAAGATTATCAATAGGTTCAGCCCCAATCCCATCTGCTAATTGTTTTGCATGATCATAATTGCGACTATATACCTGCTTAATATGATACTCGGCCTTTTTTAATGCATAAGCCAAATGTGTAGCAACATTTCCGCTTCCTAATATTATTATATCCATACCCTATAAAAAACGGGGGTTATAGTAGCTCCATAGCCCCCGTCGGGTAAAATTAACAATAAAAGTGTATAAATGTTTATGCTATCTTCCCTTTAAGCTCTTTATTTCTTCTAAAAATGGACAATAAGAACCCAACGGTCATAATAATCGTTCCGCACCAGAAAAAATTTATATATGGAAATTCAATTGCCTTCATTACTACCCATTTCTTTTCAGGCAGGGCCTTTTGATAAATCATCAACTCAACCCCTTTGTCGGGAACTATTTTGGTAAATCTCAAACGAAGCCCCTGTTCATTAATATCTTTTGCAAAATCAAAGCTATTCCCGTTTTTTATCAGGTACTTTGGATCCGCTTCAAAAACTTCCCCTGAGGCAGCATGAACCTCTAACTGTAGAGCAAAAAGAAGGTCGCCATTCGCTAATGGCATATTTTGAAGTGTCGCATTTCTATTAACACCTTTCACTACGATATACCCACTTTTATATCTTAAGGTATCACCAATATTAACCATTTGTGTAGATGGTTCTTCAAACCCTTCGTTCGCGTCATGTCCTTCATGACCATGATCATGTTGTTCCGTAGGTTCATCCAATTTTGGAGCAGAAGTAACAATAGTATAAATATCCTTCGTTATATAGTGACGCGTACTGGGTGTTCCTATAAGTCCCATTTTTGGATTTTGCTGTGCATTTGGTGTTAATTGAAAACGTTCAACTATTTTACCTGTTTCTTTGTCCTTTCTTTCGTAATTTATTTTATAATATACATTTGGGTTAGCTACACTATCACCTACATAGGTAATTGTATAACCATCCATTTCTATCGGTTCATTTATATATAAAAATAAATTTTCACCAGGCTTTTCTGCGTCCTCAAAGCCTGCTATAGGTATAGACCCACTGGCATTTAAGGATACAACCTTATTTGTAGCTGCAGCAACCAAAGCCCCTATTAGTAAAAGCGCAAACCCTATGTGTGCAACAGAGGAGCCTGCTAATTTCCATTTCCCTTTGAAAGCATCCCCTAAAACTCTCGCATTTGCCACCAGTGAAAATATAGCGGCGAGGGACAACAGAATATATATAAAATTAGTATAGACCTTCGTTATATACACTAAGATGGCAGTAAGAAGGACAGAAACTATAAAAGAAATTAACAAATTAGCATAAAACACCTTTGGTGTAGTTTTCTTATACTTTAAAAACTGACCAATTGCCGATAAAGTAAGCACTAATATCGCGAATGCCGCTTGCCACTTATTGTAATGAGCAATCGCATCAACAGGGGGAGCAACTTTGGTTTTAAATATAGCATTGAATACAGGAATAGAAGTTGTTGCAATAATCTGTACACACGCTATAACTAAAATGAGCGCGCCAATAAATAGCCAAAATTCTCTTGAATAAGTATCTTCATCTTTTTTAGTTATCGGGAGTTCTTTCCACCGTGTTACCAAAAAATAGACCATTAATATTAAAAACACTACATTAAATGCTACTAATTGCCAATACATACCTAAATCAGTAAAGGAATGCACTGAAGTTTCCCCCAAAACACCACTACGTGTTAAAAATGAGGCGTATATCACTAAAACAAAACTTATTAGTACTAGAAAAGTTGCTGTAAAGTACGAATGTCCTGAGTTTTTAAATGCAATAATAACATGCACTGCAGCAATCAATGTGAACCAAGGAATGATAGATGCATTTTCAACTGGATCCCAGGCCCAGAATCCGCCAAAATTTAATGCCTCATACGCCCAAAAAGACCCCATTATAATACCTGCGCCAAGTACCATAACGGCAAATAAGGACCATGGTAAAGCAGGCTTAAGCCATTCTTTATATTTTCTTTCCCATAAACCTGCTATCCCGTAGGCGAAAGGAACAATCATAGAAGCAAAACCTAAAAACAATGTTGGAGGATGTATCACCATCCAGTAATTCTGTAATAAAGGGTTTAAACCGTTCCCATCAGCTATCATGCTGAGATAATTCGGATTGGAAAAGATAGGCGCTTCTAACGCTTGTCGTAAAAGTATGAACGGTGAGCTTCCAACGCGTTCTCCAAACACCTCTATCCCCAATAACATGGACGCTAAACAAGCCTGACAGAGCATAATAATGGTCATGACAGGATTTTCCCAGCTTTTACTACGAAAAAGCACTATCAATGCCAATAAAGATTGCCAAAACATCCATAACCAAAAGCTTCCCTCCTGTCCTTCCCAAAAACTAGAGATGATATAATATACTGGTAGTGTGCGCGAAGAATGCGACCATGCGTAATGATATTCAAAAAGGTGGCTATAAATGATATAAAAAAGGCTGCTTCCTATACCAATTACAGAAGCTATGTTTATAAAAAAGCTAATTCTAGCTATTTTATGCCAGGATGTATCCTCCTTATGCCGTGTAGCAAAAAAATAGCTTATACAGGATAATAATGCTGTTCCAAAAGATAAAATGATAAGGAACTGACCAAACTGACCTGGAAAAAGGCTTTCGCCTTGAAATTTAATATCCATTTATAAAATAAGATTGGGGCTAACTTAAGGAATTCTTCTAAACGCTTGATGCAGCAGATTCCGTCACTTCTACTTGATCCTTATTATATTTAGATGGGCATTTCATGAGTATCTTAGATGCATGAAATTCTTCACCTACCATTTTCCCAGTAAGTACTATTTGTTCAGACCGTTCAAAATCTTGTGGTTTAGAACCATTAAAAACCACTTTGCACTCTGTACCATCATTATCTACCATATAGAAGGCAAAATAATTAGCGTTATCGGTTGGTTTATAAAAAAGTTCTTTACCTTTATTTAATTCTCCAACAACATGAATCTCTTCTTCCGTTTTTTGCGCATCATTAAATGAAGCGTATGTACTGGAATCGGTATAAATACTGATTATCATAGCAATGGCTACCGCGATGATCACAATACCTAAAATAGCACCTTTTTTCATTAGAACAGCTTAATTTTTAATAATAATGAAATTTCCGAATAGATTTCTCATCAATAATATTTTTTGCAAAAGTACAAAATACTAAACAGATAGCTTGTAATATTGCAAGCACCGCACGTTATTAAGAAACATTCTAATTAATATTCATCCTGTTTCTTTCTGCTAATTTTCAATAAAGATTTTTGTCTTTTACTATCTAGTCGCTTTTCTACGGAGGCTTTGCTTCGCTTACTTTCTTTGCGCTGCTGGGGCAGCTTCAATGCATGGTTTATAAGCGTAATCAGTTTCTTCTTTGCTATTTCTTTGTTTTTTAACTGAGAGCGATCTTGCTGACAGATTACCTGTAATTTTCCTTCGCTTTGGATACGTTGATTCAGCTTTACTTTAATACGGAGTTTTTGTTCATCAGTAAAAAGTGAACAAGCATTTAAATCAAACAGAAGTTCCACTTTAGTAGAAACTTTGTTTACGTGTTGCCCCCCTTTACCACCACTTCTGGAGGTTTTATAAGAAATAAACGGTTCCAGACTTTTACTTTCAAATATCATATACCTTTATAATGTGCTAAACTGCAAACTTAGTAAAGCATACTAATTAGTTTGTATTAAATTTGCTATGAGTTATTGTGTAGTAATAATTTTATCATATAATAGTAAGAACATAACACGTACATTATAGGAATCTATCCCTATGATGTCCCTATGATGTCCCTATAAAGTCCCTATTATGTCCCTGTTTTGTCCCTATAATAAAAGAAGCCAGTTATTAGAAATAGTATATTTCATCCGAATATAAATAGCACACTTATCTATCCGTCAGTCAATTAATAAAATCGGTTAAGAAATATAAATTTTCATCCACATGCTAAAGGCAATACTCTTTTGTGCTTAACTGATTAGGTCAGTTTCCTCTACGTTGTCTATGCTTACAGTAATATCCGACCTTCTTTGTTTCTTATGCCGCATGCCCATCAAACTCCAGATTCGGCTGCAATTGCTTTAACTGTTTTTTATAGTATGCGACCAGCTTGTCTTTCCTGAAGTTATCCAGGTGTTCCGGGCCCAGTTCCTTGAAATGTACGTTGTCCTTGATAATGAAGTAAGCGGCGACCAGGATCTTGTGTCCTATTGCAATGATGGCTTTCTTTTTGCCCCTACGTCCTACCAGTGACCTGTATTTTGCGCCGAAATATGTCCCCTTGCTCCGTGATCCGGCCCACCCGAGTTCGGTAAGTAAGGAGCGTAAGTACTTATTGCCATGCGTAATCCGGCCGCTTTTGTTCTTTCCGGCGCTTTCGTTGGTTCCCGGACAGATTCCCGCCCACGAGGCAAGGTGATGGCTCGAGGGGAATTGTCCCATGTCAAGGCCGATTTCGGCGATGATGCCCACCGCTCCGTTCCGGTCGACACCGGGCATTTCCGACAATCTGTCTATTTCCAGGTTATACGGGGCGCATAGCTCATCGATACGGACAGTGACTTCAGCAATGGTGGTCTCCAGTCGATGCATGTTGGACAGGATCGTCCGCAGCATGAACCGGTGGTGGCCAGTTACATGACCCCTTAGCGATTCCAGTATGTCCGACCGGCTCGCTTTTACACGGCCATGGACAAACTGCAGCAGGTCTTCCGGATGGTAGCCGCCCTCATCCAGGATGGCAGAGATCATTTTCATGCCCGTTACCCCGAAAATGTCCGTCAGCACCACAGAGAGCTTGATATTGGCGTCCTCCAGGATTTTCTGGAACCGGTTCCTGTCCGAAGTGATCTGACCGATCAGCTTCTTCCTGTATCGGGTCAGGTCCCGCAGCTCACGTATCGACCGGGGCGGGATGAAACTCCCCTTCAGCAATCCGCATAGAAGCAGTTTAGCCAGCCAACGGCTGTCACGCTTGTCTGTTTTGTGGCCGGGGATGTTCTTCACGTGCCGTGCATTGACCAGCAGGATCTCGAAGTCATCCCCAAGCACATTGAAAATCGGCTTCCAGTAGACCCCCGTACTCTCCATGGCGATGTGCGTGATCCCGTGTTTTTTCAGCCACGCCCGCAGTTTCTCCAGCGAACCGGTAAACGTGCTGTAACTTTTTGTCATCGTTTTTATACCTTTGCCCTGTATGGTCGCCACAACGTTCTCCTTGTGGACGTCAAGCCCGCATCCGCGTTCAACGACCTGCTCAAATTCTATCGATCCTTTATCCATAGCCGCTTTTGTTTTGTTTTTTGTCCAATACAAAATTAGGCGGCTATGGATAATATTCATGCCCTTTTGTCTGAACGCCGTAAAAAGCAAAAAAAATCTGCTGATGGAAGTTTCCTCTATTAAAAATAGCTCTTCAATGGTATCGGAGAGATCGATAACGGCTTTAGCCCTCATGAACGCCTTATGGAGGTATACAGGTGTGAATAAATCTGTTTTATATGCAAACCAATTATATCGCACATACCTCCGTCATTGAATGACGGAAGCTTGAACACCAAAAATAGACACTTGTGAAAAAAAGCAAATTTATCTAAGTTTGATTATAGCTTAATTTCAGATTTTCTCCACCCATTCTGTACATTTTACTACTTTTGTGCACCCATGACGAAAAGAAACATTATCATAGCCATTGATGGATACTCATCTTGCGGCAAAAGTACGGTTGCCAAAGCGTTAGCAAACAAACTCCATTACGTTTATGTAGATAGCGGAGCTATGTACAGAACAGTTACCCTTTATTTTTTACGAAATAATATCAATTTAGAGGACGACAGTAAGATATCGAAGGCGCTTGAGGACATTCATATTGACTTTCATAAAGAACACGGTATAACAAAAGTTCTTTTAAATGAGGAAGATGTATCCGAAGAAATACGGCAAATGCCGGTGTCTGAAAATGTAAGTGCTGTAAGTGCTATTAAGGCTGTTAGGAAGGCGATGGTAAAGCAGCAACAAAAAATGGGTGCGCGTAAAAATGTAGTAATGGATGGACGCGATATAGGGACCGCAGTTTTTCCAGATGCACAAGTAAAAATTTTTATGACTGCCGACCCAAAGGTCAGAGCCGAACGTCGGTATTTAGAACTGAAGAATAAAGGTGAAAATATTACTTTGGAGGAAGTCTTCGAAAATATAGCACATCGTGATTACCAGGATACAACTAGAAAGGAAAGTCCTCTTATAAGAGCTGAAGATGCTATCATATTAGATAATACTAATATGACAGAAGAAGAGCAACTGGCTTTTGTATCCGATAAAGTAAGCGTTATAGCAGAAAAACAAGAAAAATAAACGAATAGTTAAACATCTTTTTAACTTTATACCATATTGTAAATCACCAATTTTTCTCAACAAAACTGTCATTTTTTGCTTTATTTAAAAATAATTTTTGCACCTTTGCAGTCCTGATGAATTTCGGGAAAAGGAGATAAATTAATTAATGGCAAAAAAACAAGAAGCAGAAAAAGAGTTAAAAGCTAAACAAGCTGAAATTCAAGACACTGACCTAAAATCAGTTAAGGAAAAAGAGAACATCGAATCAGAAGCTGATTCAAAGTTCATTGATGAAATCAAATCAAACACTTGGATTACCCCTGAAGGTGACTTCGACTGGGATCAAGATGAAAAAGGTTTCGGTAACTACAGCTCAGAAGAGCGTGCTAAATTAGAGGAGCAATACGCTGGCACTTTCAACTCCGTTAACAAAGGAGAAATTGTTGAAGGAACGGTAGTTTCTATCAACAACAAAGATGTGGTACTTAACATCGGTTTTAAATCAGATGGCTTGGTATCTCTTTCTGAATTCCGCGATTTACCTGAATTAAAGGTAGGTGACAAGGTAGATGTTTTCGTTGAATCACGTGAAGATGAAAACGGACAATTAGTTTTATCACGCAAACGTGCCAAAACTCAAAAATCTTGGGAAGCTATCAACGAGGCGTTAGAAAATGACACCATTATCAATGGTTTCGTAAAAAGCCGTACAAAAGGTGGTCTTATTGTAGACATCAAAGGTGTTGAAGCATTCCTACCTGGTTCTCAAATAGATATCAAACCTATACGTGATTATGATGTATATGTTGGAAAAACAATGGAATTCAAGGTTGTTAAAATCAATCATGAATTTAAAAATGTTGTTGTTTCACATAAAGTACTGATTGAAGACGATTTAGAAAACCAAAAATCTGAAATTGTTGCCAAACTAGAGAAAGGACAAGTTCTTGAAGGTACTGTTAAAAATATCACTGATTTCGGTGTGTTCATTGATCTTGGTGGTGTTGACGGTTTACTACATATTACTGATATTTCTTGGGGACGTATAGAACATCCAAAAGAAGTATTAGCATTAGATGAAAAAATCAATGTAGTAGTACTTGATTTTGATGATGAGAAAAAACGTATTGCATTAGGCTTAAAACAACTTACTCCGCATCCATGGGAATCTTTAGATACTAACTTAGCTGTTGGTTCAAAAGTAAAAGGTAAGATTGTTACTGTGGCAGATTATGGTGCTTTCTTAGAAATAACACCTGGTGTAGAAGGTTTGATTCACGTTTCTGAGATGTCTTGGTCTCAAAATTTACGTAGCCCACAAGAATTCTTAAAAGTTGGCGACGAGATCGAAGCTGAGGTATTAACGTTAGATCGTGACGAGCGTAAAATGAGCCTGGGTATCAAACAATTGACGCCAGACCCTTGGAAGAATATTGCAGAACGTTATCCAATTGGAAGCAAACACAAAGCGATTGTTAAAAACATGACTAACTTTGGAGTGTTTGTAGAAATTGAAGAGGGTGTAGATGGCTTGATCCACATATCTGATCTTTCATGGTCTAAAAAAGTTAATCATCCAAATGAATTCACTAAAGTAGGTGAAGAATTAGATGTGGTTGTTTTAGAACTTGACGAAGAGAATCGTAAATTAAGCTTAGGCCACAAGCAATTAGAAGAAAATCCATGGGATACTTTTGAAACAATCTTCACGGTAGATTCAGTTCACGAAGGTACTGTGCTAAAAGTAACCGATAAGGGAGATATTGTGGCGTTACCATACGGTGTTGAAGGGTTCTGCCCAAGCAAACATAGCATCAAAGAAGATGGTAAAGCGTTAGTTGCTGAAGAAGCTGCAGAATTTAAAATTATTGAATTTAACAAAGAGGCTAAACGCATCGTTATTTCTCATTCTCGTATTTGGGAAGACGAAAGAGCTGAAGCACGTATTGAAGAATTCAATAACCGTAAGAAAGAAGCAAAAGCTGCTTCTAATGCAGTTAAAAAAGTAAAAGATTCAGTAGAGAAATCTACTTTAGGTGATTTAGATGTGTTGGCTCAATTAAAAGAGCAAATGGAAGGTGAAGAAGGTTCTAAAAAATCAAAATAAATTTCTTTTTTAATAAAATAGAGAGCCGCTTTGGGAAACCGAAGCGGCTTTTTCATGCTAGTATAATATAAGTGTATTAAGGACAGTATTGTCTTTTTTACTATCTTTAGATGACTAAAACAACATCGCAAAAACACAATTTATATGCGCAAACATCTTATTACTATTTTATCTCTTTTTATCTTTCCCTTTTTACTCATCGCTTTTAGCTATCCAAAAACACCAATTTATAAAGACCCTTCTTATAGTATCGATAGAAGAGTTCAAGATCTACTTCAACGAATGACTGCTGAAGAAAAGGTTGGGCAACTTTCTACTTTGCTGGGATGGGAAATGTACAACAAGACAAATAACGACATACAAATCAGCCAGAAATTTAAGGAAGCTGTAAAAACACAGCATATAGGAATGCTATGGGCAACCCTAAGAGCTGATCCTTGGACAAAAAAAACGTTAGAAACGGGACTTATGCCTATTGAAGCAGCCAAGGCGACCAATGCACTACAAAAATTCATGGTAGACAGTACGCGGTTAGGTATCCCTCTCCTGCTCTCTGAAGAATGTCCCCACGGGCATATGGCCATAGGAACTACTGTATTTCCCACAGCTATTGGTCAAGCAAGCACCTGGAATCCTATTTTAATCCAACAAATGGCGCAAACAATTGCCAAAGAAGCACGTGCTACAGGAAGTCATGTGGGATATGGACCAATATTAGACCTTTCTAGAGACCCTCGTTGGTCGAGACTGGAGGAAACTTATGGAGAAGATCAGGTATTAAATGGAAAAATGGGGGTGGCAATGGTAAAGGGATTTCAGGGAAATGATTTAACAAGTGGTTATAACATTATTTCTACCCTTAAACATTTTACTGCTTATGGTATCCCAGAAGGTGGACATAATGGCGGAAGCGTTACCATCGGGCGGCGTGAACTTGAGCAGGCCTATCTTTTACCCTTTCACCAAGCAGTGAAAGCCGGTGCCTTATCAGTCATGACAGCTTATAATTCAATTGATGGAGTTCCCTGCTCGGCTAATCCCTGGCTTTTAAAAAACGTTTTACGAGATAATTGGGGCTTTAAAGGTTTCGTAGTTTCTGATTTAGGAAGTATATCAGGACTTGTTGGAAGTCATCATGTGGCAGCTACTCCCGCAGAAGCAGCTGCACAAGCAATAAACGCTGGTTTAGATGCCGATCTAAGTGGGTATGGCTATGGACCGGCTTTACTACAAGCTCTTCAAGAAGGACTTGTAACGGAAAAGGTTCTAGATGTAGCCGTTAGCAAAGTGCTCTATCAGAAATTTGCACTGGGTTTATTCGAAAATCCTTATGTCAAGGTATCCAAAGTAAAATCGTCTGTACGTACAGATGAACATATTACTTTAGCTAGAAACGTGGCACGTGAATCCATTATTTTATTAAAGAATAGCAATCAAACATTACCTTTACGAAAGAACCTTAATAGCATTGCTGTAATTGGACCAAATGCCAACAATATTTATAACCAGCTGGGGGATTATACGGCACCTCAGTCTGAAGAGAATATAGTGACGGTTTTAGAAGGTATAACCAATAAAGTTGGTACTTCAACGAAAGTGAACTATATTAAAGGCTGTGATATACGAGACACTACCAACACCAATATAGAGGAGGCTGTAGAAGCGGCGCGAAAAGCTGACGTAGCAGTAGTGGTGCTTGGAGGCTCTAGCGCTCGTGATTTTAAAACTTCTTATCAAGAAACAGGTGCAGCGCAGGTGACAGCAGCACAAGATGCTTTAAGTGATATGGAAAGTGGTGAAGGCTTTGATCGTTCCACTTTAGATCTATTAGGCAAACAATTAGCACTCTTAAAAGCTATACAAAAAACGGGCACTCCAGTTGTATTGGTAACTATCAAGGGAAGACCCCTTAATCTGAATTGGGCCCAGCATAATGTAGCAGCCATCATTGATGCCTGGTATCCTGGTCAGGAGGGTGGAAATGCGATTGCAGATGTTTTATTTGGCGACTATAACCCCGCAGGAAGATTAACCGTTTCTGTCCCGAAATCTGTAGGACAGCTACCCATGTACTATAATTATAAAAACCCTGCAAAGCACGATTATGTAGAGATTGATTCAAAACCCTTGTATAACTTTGGTTATGGTTTAAGTTATACAACATTTGCCTATACTGATCTCCAATTAAAAACGATCGAAAAAGATAATGATTTTGAAACTCAAGTTGTTTTTAGATTGAAGAACGTTGGAAAATATGATGGCGATGAAGTAGCACAACTCTATGTTCGGGATGAAGTATCTAGTGTAGTAAGCCCCATCACGCAATTAAAGGACTTTCAGCGAATCCATCTAAAGGCTGGAGAAGAAAAGGAAATCAGTTTTCTACTTACGGCTGATGATTTAAAGCTCTTGAATCCGCAAATGAAGTGGGTAACCGAAAAAGGTGCTTTTAAGATAATGGTAGGATCATCATCTGATAATATCAAATTAACTACCGATCTTGCCACTACCCAAGATTATTATTTATAAAGAAAGCCTAAAAAAGCAAAAAGGAGGTTCATAATGAGCCCCCTTTTTGCTTTTTTTGTGGAAGGATGATACAATCTTTTAAATATTCTCAGTCCTTAAATTAAAATTCCACTTCTTTACTGCACATCCCAGAATAATTTGGTGTTAACATTATCCTGCGCTTTTACTGCTTCATAGTTAGCTGCGTTGTATACAGGTTCCGATGGTGGCAGATTAAATTTAACAGGGACTGTTTTTTGAAGATCCGAATTCTGAACAACAAAACTAAATTGTGGATAGTCTAATCTTCTATTCTCCGACCAAGCTTGTACCGTTTGGATGACATTGAAATGTAACCATTTTTGTGTTGCAATAAGCTGAATTTTATTGCTAGCTCCATCCCAATTAAGATTAGATAAGTAGGTGTTAACCTGTGCTTCAGTAGGCGTAACGGCAGCAGGAACAGTATTATCATTACTTCTACTTCTAATATCACGATACAGATCCACGGATTCTTTTACACTGTTCTCAAAAGAAGTTTTCGCCGATCCACCGTTTCCATTTTTCTGATAGTATTCCGCCAACAATAGATTAGTTTCTGTTGCAGAAAATAAAACACCCGGAAAGTACTGATTTCTGGATATAGTTGATCGGTTAAATATAGAAATGGTACCGCCTCTTGCCAAATCAGATTGTGTGGCGCTAGCCAATGATTGATCTAAACCTTTGAACTGTCCGTCAGCTTCAGCACCGGTTTCAAAAATGAAAGGTAAACGGGGGTCTGCATTTGCCACCATATGATCGATCATCACTTTACTGGCTAAATTAGCGTTCCACCCACTTGCTTCAAATGCATCTCTGATCCCTTTGGTTTGTATACTATTATCATCAAGGTTAAAGATATCGATTTGCGCATTCTCCTCATTCGTCATAATCAGCGGATAGGTAGCTTGATTATTAATGATCTCAGCCAACTCTTGTGTCGCTCTTGCAGCAAATGTAGAACTTTCAGACACCCGCATCAACATTCTTAATCGTAAAGAGTTACAATATTTCTTCCATAATTCTACATTGCCATTATTAATAACATCTTGCGTAGTAAATCTGTCTTGAATAGCTTGACTTAAAGATATTGCATTAAGCTCCGCACTTATCGCTTTCAAGTCATCAAGCATAACGGTATAGATGTCTTCAGCCTTATCATAAGTTGGATACGAAGACTGGTAATCACTCTGGTTCGTGCTGAGCATTCCAGCTTTACTCCAAGGAATATCGCCATGCAGATCAACAGTTTGTTGCGTTTGATCGTAGAATAAGACCTTCGCTGCTAAGAAGAATATTCTCTTTTCTTCTTTTTCAGCATCTATGGATTTATTATAGACTGTTTCCAATTCTCTATATTGTGCAAGCCCTTCGTAATATCGCGACCATCGATCTTCAATGGCGGCACCACCGGGCAATAAATGATTCTGTTCATTGACCCAACCCGCTATATGCAGATATCGAAAGATAGTGGGCCTAAGGGTTACAAATAAATTTCTATATTCTGGCACGATTAACTGGCGATAACTGTAGATCATTCCAGTGAATTGTCTTTCAACCGTTACCTCCGTTACTTTTGATGGATCTCTATAAACTTCATCAAATGAACTCTTCTTACAGGAGGTTGTATATATTAAGGAGGCGGCGCACAGCCCCATTGCTAAAAAATATCTTTTCATAACTATTTATTTTTAAAAGCTCGCACGTAACATTAAACCAAAAGTTCTAGTAGCCGGGCTGGTTCCTGCGTTACTTACTTGATTAATCCAGTTTGACCCACCAGTCATTTGCTCTGGATCTAAATCCTTGATACTTCTGTATAGAAAGAACAGGTTACGTCCAAAAGCCGATATCTGTACATTTTTAGCTCCAAGTTTGGCAGCTAATGAAGTAGGAATTCTATAGCCCAATGAAAGTTCACGCATTTTGATATAATTGTTTTTCTGCACATACAGCTCATACCTCGAGCTAGAGTATTGTGGCCCTCCCCAATTATAGGTGTTGTTATAATAAACAGCTTGGGAAATAATGTTATTATTTGGCGTACCGTCTGAAAGCACTCCATCCATGAGCATTCCGTCATGATAAACAGTCTGACCATTTGGACCAACCGCTCCATCAAAAGCAATCCCTCTTCCACCATCCATGTAATAACTTAAACCGCCATGTTCTGCGTCCATATAATTCAAACTTTCTTCCGTTAAGCCTCTGCTAGTCATCCAGTTAATTCCGGTCGGCATCGCATGTCCTCCCCAACGGAAATCAATGAGCGCATCTAAAGTGAAGTTTTTATAAGTAAAGGTATTGATCAAACCACCAACTGCCTTTGGCATTGCATTTCCTGCTTTAATCCAGGTATCTGCATCCAACTGGTATAAACCATTGTCTTGGACGATCTTATTGCCATTTTCGTCGGTAGCAATCGGGTGAACCATGATATCTCCCATTGGCTGGCCTACTTTGGAAACCAGCTGAGCCGCTTGGCCGTCATAATCCCTATGCAATAATTCTGAAACCCCGCCGGGTAACTCTTCTACAATATTTTTATTCATGGAGAAGTTTAGGACTGCATTCCAACGAAAATTTTCAGATTGAATGGGCGCGCCGGTGATGGCAAATTCCCAACCCTTATTTCTCAACGCGCCCACGTTCGCAAATATAGAACTTGCTCCCATGGAAATAGGAAGTGTATAATTTAAGATCTGATCTTGGATCAAGCCGTTATAATAGGTGATATCAAAACCTAAACGGCTATCAAGCAAGCGCGTTTCCAAGCCAAACTCAACCTCTTTCTTTCGCTCTGGTTTAATATTCTCGTTGCCAAAATCGACTGTTGGAACGTTATTATAAATAACCGCCGCACCACCTTGCCTTTGAACACCTAAAGTTTGCTGCGTATAACTCAGTGCGCTCTTATAAATGTCTGGATAGTTACCTACAATCCCCCACGATCCCCTTAATTTAGCGTAACTGAATATTTCAGGAAGGTCAAACGCCTCACTCAAGACCAAACTTGAATTTACAGAGGGGTAATACAGTACATTATTGTCGGGATGCATCGTAGAAATACGTTCGCGACGTAATGTTCCCTCGACAAACCAATACTCCTTTAAATTGAAATTCAAGGTTCCAAACAAGGCATCTCTCAACATATTTCTCCGGTAATTGTATCTAGTGCTTCCGCCTATGGTATTATTGGAAGCATTTATATCAAACCAATCCCGAACACTTAATCCGCCAGCTGTTTCCCTCTGCACATAAGTATCCTGAGATTTTGTAGCCGTATACCCCCCCATAACCCCTAACTTTATATCTGGATTAATTTGTTTGCTGTAAGTAGCCAAAAGATCTACATAGTAGATATTTGCATTTTGGGAACCCAATCCAAAATATCCTGTAGTAGCATCATAAACTATTGGTTTTTCAGTTGGTTGTTTGTCCTCTGTTTTTAAAGAGGTTATATCCGCAGAAAATCGTGCACGAAGAGATAAGTCGCTAGTAACCTGATAAGTATTTGTAACAGAACCAATTAAACGGTTAGAATATTCATCATATTCCTTTGCTTTCGTATTCCAAATGTAATCTAACACATCTGTTTTATAGCCATTGTACCTTAAATTCTCTTCAGGTGTTAAACTTTGTACATTAGGGGCTTCCACAACATACTTATAACCCAAACTCGTTTTGTATTTATTCAAATACCATTCTGGATTATCAAAAGTAGAAATCATCCCGGTGAAGTTATTGATCATACGATCTGTTAAGAAAGGTCTATTATGCGTGTGTTGATTCACGTAATTGACAACAACATCGGTCGTTAACTTGTCCCATAATTTAAATGAGGTATTAAGATTCGCTATGTTCTTTTTATTATAGGAATCCAAGGAGGTCATTTCATTATCCTGACGCGTTAATGAAAAACGGGTATTTGAATTTTCTCCGGTATGACCCAAAGCGAGATTAAAGATCGTATTGTTTGGATTGTTAAAAAATTTGCTGTAGGCATTTTGCGCAACATATGGTCTTACTTGACCATCCCAAGAGATCACATCCTGCCCATCGAATTTCGGACCGAAATTCACGGTAGCAGGTAATAAGCCACGGGTAACACCGTTAATTGCCAGATCGTCACTATAATAATAAAACAGATCTTCCGCCTGATTGTCATTTTGGTACGCTGTGGTATAGCCGGGCCCCCTTACATCTTGAAACCTTGGTAAGTAAGCAATTCTGTCATTTGTATAGGTGGCGTTGAAATCAATTGAGTATCCTTTGCCTCCCTTACCAGATTTTGTGGTTACCAAAACCACACCATTCATTGCTTCTGATCCATATAAAGCTGCAGCCGAAGCACCTTTTAAAACACTGATGGATTCGATATCCTCAGGGTTCAAATCTTCCAATCCGTTACCTCTCGCCCGTTGGTCACCCCAATAGTCGGAGTTATTGAACGTTGTTTGACGCATAGGTACCCCATCAATGATTACCAAGGGTTGCGAATTTCCTGTAATGGAATTCGTACCGCGTATATTGATATTAATACCGGATGTTGCACCACCAGGAGCGGCTGAAATTCTTACACCGGGCGCTTTTCCGTATAGTGCACCTGCAAAGTTAGGAGAGCCTGTCTTTGTTAATTCTTTAGCACTCACCGTACTTGTAGCATATCCTAATGATTTAGCTTCTTTTTTGATACCCAATGAAGTTACTACTACTTCTTGCAAGGCATTTTCGTCAGTCTCCAAAGTTACCTTTAGAATAGACTGATTACCAACAGGGACATCCTTTACGACATAGCCTATCATCGAAAACGACAATGTTTCACCAGCGGAGGTTTGAATAGAAAACCTACCGTTAGCATCGGTAGAAGAAGCCCTGGTTGTACCTTTTACACGGACAGTTACACCAGGCAAAACTCCTTGTGCATCAGACACAATGCCTGATACCGTAGTTTGAGCAAAACTGCTGAAAGTTATTATACATAATAACACAACAGCAAATGCTTTTGAATATAATTCTTTCATGATTTGATTGGTTTGTTAAAATTTCATTAGATTGATTGTTGTCGATTGCTCGTTTATTTGTTAGGTCCTTTTTATTTTATATCATAGGCAGATCGTTTAAAATGAAATGATTTTTCCTTAGAAGAATCGCTGGGTCTTTTCCATTACAAGTGTTGCTGCACCCAATAACTCAGCGTCTTTATTTAATTTTGATGGTAGTATTACACATTGTTCGGCCAGCATCGGTATACTAAATTCATTTACTGCTTGTTGAATAGGTGCCATCAATATTTTTGAAGCAATGGCCCCCCTTCCACTGATTACCACACCCTGAGGATTCATAATATGGATAAGAGTAGCGATGCCTTTTCCAATTAAAAAGCCAGATTTTGACAATAGATTAATGGCGAGTTGATCACCCATATTTGCAGCTTTTAAGAGGACCTCCCCAGATATGCTTTCATCTTCCGCTAGCATTTCACTCATTTTAGAAGCAAATCCATTCAGGATCTCCTCTTGCGCCTTTCTTGTGAGTGTTAATAATGAAGCATCCACTTCCAAGCAGCCCCTTTTTCCACAGGAACAGAGTCCGTTGCTATCAGCTAATGGAATATGACTGAACTCTCCGGCAAAACCATTATGCCCTCGAAAAAGCTCGCCATTTACCACCATACCAAGACCTATTCCCCACCCTACATTCACTACCATAACATCGTGCATACCTTGCGCTACACCGAAATTTAACTCGGCTAATGCAACGGCACTAGAATCATTATCAATGAATACCGGAAGGCCGATTCTTTCGCTGATATGATGAGCTAAGTCTATATTTCCTAAACCATAGTATGTCTGGTTAACACCTTTTTCGGCATTTACAAAACCCGGCATTGCCATCCCTACTCCTAATAAATTTTCAAATGGAATTTCTATGCGTTGTAAATACTCGCTAACAAAGTCAACTAATTGATCTATTGACTTCGTGGTGTTTGTGAGACAGATCGGTTGTTCAACTGGCCCTGTAATAATCTCATTTTGTAGGTTAAACAAAGCAATTTGTGAAACCACCTGATCTATGGCAACTGCAACCATGTATTTTTCGCAGTTATTATTAAGTTGATATTCGTGCGCTCTCCTCCCCCCAGTTGACGGAGCAAGTTGATTATTTAGAATGAGCTGTTGCTCTCTTAAACCATTTATAACCCCTGTAATTAAAGGCAAACTTCTACCAGTTAATTTCCCCAAATCATTTATTGGTATAGGACCTTTATAATATAAATGCTTAAGGACCTCTAGCTTTAAAGCTTGTTGTTTGTTAGGCTTAGTTTCCACAATAATTTAGATTGATTACTCAAACATAATAACATTTTTACAAAAAACAACATACTTATTATTTTTTTAAAAAAAGTACATACACTTAAATCCAAAAAAGCCATTAAATATTTATCTGTGTAACAAAAACACAGATATTATAAAATCTTTTTATTTCCTATCTTTGCGCCTATTGTAACAAAAAGTAAAAAAGCAAGTAAATTAAATGGCACTTCAATGCGGCATTGTTGGTTTACCCAACGTAGGAAAATCCACTCTATTCAATTGTTTATCGAACGCTAAAGCGCAAGCGGCTAATTTCCCATTCTGTACAATTGAGCCCAATGTGGGAGTAATTTCAGTACCTGATGAAAGGCTAAATAAACTGGCCGAATTGGTTATTCCTCAACGTGTAGTTCCTAATACCATTGAAATTGTTGATATAGCGGGCCTTGTAAAAGGAGCGAGTAAAGGCGAAGGTTTAGGCAATCAATTTTTAGGTAATATACGTACTACAAATGCTATCATACATGTATTACGTTGTTTTGATGACGGCAATGTTATCCATGTAGATGGTTCTGTTGACCCCATTCGTGACAAAGAAATTATTGATACGGAATTACAACTTAAAGATTTGGATACAGTAATAAAACGTATCCAAAAAGTTGAAAAGATGGCTAAAACAGGTGGGGACAAAGACGCAAAAAAAACTTTTGAAATTCTTAGCATTGTTAAAACTCATCTAGAATCAGGTAAATCGGCACGTACTACCAATATTTCAGAAGAAGATTTTGAATTTATTGGTGACTTAAATTTGCTAACCGTAAAGCCGGTGTTATACGTTTGTAATGTAGATGAGGCGTCTGTGGTTGATGGTAATGCCTATGTGGAACGTGTACGTGACGCTGTTAAAGATGAAAATGCAGAGGTCTTAGTTATTTCTGCCCAAATTGAATCAGAAATCACCCAATTAGATAGTTATGAGGAACGTCAGTTATTTTTGGACGATCTCGGATTATCGGAATCTGGCGTTCATAAATTAATCCGCGCTGCTTATAAATTACTAGATCTGGCAACTTATTTTACTGCTGGTGTACAAGAAGTTAGGGCTTGGACAATAAATAAAGGATTTACAGCGCCACAGGCAGCTGGTGTCATACATACCGACTTTGAAAAGGGTTTTATTCGTGCTGAAGTAATAAAGTATAATGATTTTATTACTTATGGCTCAGAAAATGCTTGTAAAGAGGCCGGAAAACTGAATGTTGAGGGTAAGACCTATATAGTGGAAGACGGCGATATTATGCATTTTAGATTTAACGTTTAATTTCGTTGGAATCATAGTGAAAATAATAAGAGCTGTGCGATAATCGCACAGCTCTTATTATTTTATGTTCACCCGAAGGGATTGTTGGCGTCGCTCTTTGCCCGCACATAAGGCCGCCAAGAGAGCGTTCGAACCCCGCCTGCCCTGCTGTTCTCATCCCTTCTTATACACGAAAAGCCTCTCTCTCGAAAGGCTTTTTCTTTGTTCACCCGAAGGGATTCGAACCCCCATCATCAGAACCGGAATCTGACATTCTATCCATTGAACTACGGGTGAAAAATCTTCGGCAAACATAGATAAAATTGTTATTATTTGCAATCATAAAACCTTTTCAATATAACAGATCTTTATATACTCCTGAATGTTAAATGATTAGTACTACCATCTTGCAAAATTGTATAAAAGTTCAATTTTCGTTATGTTTGATAGTTCATTCAGTGTCTATATAAACTTTTGTTATGCTATACAATAGACCTAATCTCTTTTTTAAAAGATACAGCTCTTGGTCTCCGCTATTTATAAGGCTTGTGGCTGGCTTCCACTTAATATATGGTGTACTCGATAATGTGCTAAGCCGCGCACGAATGACCGAATTTATTCAATATTTAAATACGCACGGTGTACCCTATTCCATTGCTGCTTATTTATCGGTATATGCACAACTTATCTGCGGTGTCTGCTTTATATTAGGCTGTTTTCAACGCACTAGTGCCTTTGTAATGATCTTAAATTTCATTTTTGCCTTGATAATTGCTCATGTAGGTGATCGTTACGATAATTTATTTCCAGCTTTATTTATGCTCGCCTCATCGCTATCATTGTTCTTCAGTGGAGCAGGTAAGCTCTCACTCGATCAATACAGAATTAGACGATTTAGAAGCAAAAGGAAGTAGCTTTAACAGATAAATTAAGGGTTTTATCTATTAGCGTTAAGCATATCTACAATTATTTGCCGATACTATTCGCTGACATAAAAAATATAGTCGGTAGCAGGCAAAGTTGACAGCCCTGCTAATTTTAGCTGTTGCCCTATTTGTGCACGATGATGTGTACCGTGATTGATAAGGTGCGCGAGGATATCGTCCAAACGCTTGGAAAAAGAAGTTCCTTTGGAGTTCTGATAGCTCACAGATTTTTCAAAATCAGAATCGGTTAGTCCTTGCAGAAAATTTATCCAGTTAGTATGATTTCCAAGAGTAACTTCTCGCAGGTTCTGCAATGGCCATTCCGGCCATAGTGCATAGGTAATCGCTGATTCCTGTTTACATCGTTTGAACCATATTTGCTGAGCAGCTAAGAGGTGCGACATGAGTCCTTTTCCTGTTTTCATCTGCTCTTCATCAGTCAGAAGACTAATTAACTTCAGGTTCATTGATCTATCATAATCAAAAAGCTTTATAAAATAGTCCCTCATTTTTTTTAAAAGTGTTTTTTTAACATGTACAGCTGTTTTAGCGCGATTATCAAAAATGAAAATTACATCTATTTCTCATAGCATCAATCAAAAATTTCAGTTATTTTCATCCCAATAGCTGAATAATATAAAGTTGTCTTCCCTTCATATCCGGAATCCGTGCCTACCAATACCCAGATTTTCCCTTCTGCATCCGTTGTAACTAGAAATTCTCCCGCTCTCTCCAGCAACTTATATTCATATACATCACCACCATTAGCTACATTGCCAACCACTACCATATCTTCTCCATCTGTACAGCATTGGTTAATCTTATCAATATTCATTTGATAGAAATTATTTTCATCTGCACTCGCCAAGGGCTCCGTTATGCTGGCCCCTACACCTAATCCTACTGCTTCTCCTGGAGCTCCCCCTGCGCCCACTCCACCGCTCATAGCATCCGATGCAAGCTGAATTGTAAAGTTTATTTTATAGGTGGTTAACGGTTTAAATCCGGCCAATTGTTTTTTCAAATACATAAATAAATCATCGCTCCTATTCATTCCCGATAGCATATATGCTTGTTTTTTGCTATCCAAAGGCTCAGGAAGGTAAGACAATTCTTCTTTTAATTCATATATCTCAGCATTGTTCCCGCTATAATCGGAAAAACCGGCCACCCAATTATCTTCACCGGCGGAAAAATCTGTATAAAAAGAAAGTTCTGAAACACCTTCTTTTTTATCTTTTGAGCAGGCGTACATCAATAACAAAGGAAAAATTAAACTCATTAGCAATTTAAAATTCATAAAACAAAAAATTGGTTCATTAAGTTTAACGATCACCTATTAGAAATTGCTACAATTCGGTAATAGGTAGTTCCCTGCACAAATACAAATAGTTGAAATCGTTTGTTATTTAACTCTAAACAATCATCACAACCCTTAAAATAATATGGAAAATGATAAAAAAATTTAAGCATGAAATTGATCTAGAGAATTTACTATTTTAGTCGATACATTAAATCATTCATGCAATACTTATCGGCATCATGGAAAACATGCAAATAAATCGAGCGGCTTTAATTGAAAAATTTCCCGGGAAAGGAGGTTGGAGTTATATTATCATCACTGAAATTTCCCCTGATTTTCGCGACCGTTTCGGTCAAGTTAAAGTGAGTGGAACTATTGACCATTATATACTAGAAAATGCAACAGTAATGCCCTACGGCAATGGAAAGTTTTTTCTCCCATTAAATGCCAACATTCGCAAGCAGCTTCAAAAACAAGCTGGCGACACCGTCCTATTAAAAATTTATTTGAGCAGATCTTCAAAGATGGCTGAAACTGATCTGAAAGAAATTTTAGCGGATGAGCCTAATGCGCTTAGTTTCTATAAAGATTTGCCTGAAAATGAAAAAAGCCATTATCTTAAATGGATCAATGATACACAAAATGAAGAGACGCAGGTTGAACGTATTGCCAAGATTGTAAATGATTTATATGAACGAAGCCGTTATGAACGACCGATCAAAGCACAATAATTATTTAGAAAACTTTGAAAATATATTAGATGGATAAATATTCATTAATCTTGGAAAATATCAAAAGACACATTAAACTAACCCAAGACGAAGAGAGAAATTTTATTTCATTACTGAAGCCTATAGCTATTAAGAGAAAGGAATGGTTATTAGAAGCAGGCGAAATATGCAAATACTCTTGTTTTGTAACAAATGGGTGTTTAAGAGGCTATACCATTGATACAAATGGCTTTGAACATGTGCTAAGCTTTGCTCCAAAAAATTGGTGGATCGCGGATATGTATAGCTTAATAAGTCAGAAACCCGGAACGATATATATTCAAGCGCTTGAATCAACAGAAGTGCAAGCCTTATCCAAAACAGCACAAGAACGGCTTTATATAGAAATTCCAGCTTTTGAACGCTTTTTTAGAATTATCACAGAAAATTCACTTGTTTCCTTTCAACAGCGGTTGCTTGATAATTTAAGCTTGCCTGCTGAAGAAAGGTATCAAAATTTCTGTAAAAGATATCACGGTTTAACCGATATTTTACCAGCAAAACAGGTAGCATCCTACATTGGCGTAACACCCGAATTTTTGAGTAAGATGAAACATAAATTGCTTTATAACAGTAGATAGAATCTAATTCTCTAATCTATATTTCTTAACATACATTAAGTATAATACATAAGAGCTTCCATAACTTTGTGATAGAAAATTTAATAAAAGAAAATATTATGGCAACTAAATGGAAAATTGACACTGCACACAGTGAAATACAATTTAAGGTGAAACACTTAATGATTAGCACCGTAACAGGCAGCTTTAAATCTTTTGATTTGAAAGTTCTTACCGACGGCGACGACTTCAGCACTACATCTGACATCAAGTTTACTGCAGATGTTGAATCTATTGACACAAACAACGCACAACGAGATGGCCATTTAAAGTCTGCAGACTTCTTTGATGCCGAAAAATTTCCAAAAATAACATTTGAAAGTAATGGTTTCGTCAACGACAACAAATTGAATGGCACCCTTACAATAAAAGACATCACCAAACCATTTGTACTGGATGTTGAATATGGTGGGAATGTGGTGGACCCATATGGTCAAAACAAAGCGGGATTTACCATTGAAGGAAAAATAAGTCGTAAAGATTTTGGGCTAACCTGGAATGCTGTAACAGAAGCAGGAGCTGTAGTGGTAGGGAATGATATACGTATTAATGCAGAAATTCAGTTAATACAGCAAGCTTAAAATACATTATTTTTAGCACAACAACAGCCATTTGATCTTATATTGTTAGATGCGGACCTTAGTCAGGAAGAGGAAAATCAATTAATTAAGACCGATAACTTATTTGTCAAGAAAAATCATCTTCTATTCACCCAATTTTGTACCACATCATTTATGATATGGATATTTTTGCTATACAGTAAATTAAAATGTCTATTGAAAAAACTAGATGATATTTCCAATAATGTACTAACTTTGGCTTATTATGTATATAATAAAGGTAAGAGGAGTAGCGAAGATTCCAGACTACGTCCAGTTACGCGATGAAAATTTTACGTTATTGGCGTATTTCAGAGTTGACAGGCCAGACAAGTCATTGGAAAAAATAGGCTTAGCGGACAAGATGGAATATATTATGACATTAGTGCAAGAACTCCCCTTTGGACAAATAAAAAAAATAACCCTCTAGCATGATTACAAACACCGTTATCAAACTTAGAAACATAGATATTTATCAACAAAAACATTTAGTTCTTTCTAATGTCAATATACAGATTGATTCAGGCGAATTTGTCTTTATGATTGGTCAAACAGGTTCAGGTAAAAGTAGTTTACTTAAAGTTATATATGGTGATCTACCTGTATCAACTGGAGATGGCTTAGTTGCCGGCTTCGATTTAGGTAAGCTTCATGACCGGGACATCCCCTTTTTAAGACGAAAATTAGGAATCGTTTTTCAAGATTTTCATCTTCTTACAGATAGAACTGTTGAAAAGAATTTAGAATTTGTAATGCGTGCAACAGGGTGGAAAGATAAGAATCTGATTAGGGAGCGCATGTTTGATGTATTGGATAAAGTTGGCTTAAGATCAAAGTTAAAGAAAATGCCTCATGAACTGTCGGGTGGAGAGCAACAACGCGTTGTCATTGCGCGGGCTTTATTAAATGACCCTGAAGTAATTCTGGCGGATGAACCAACTGGAAATTTAGACCCTAATACTTCAGAAGAAATTGTGCTCTTGCTTAAGGAGATCAGCCGGGCAGGAACTGCCGTTTTAATGGCCACGCATGATTACCAGATCATCCGTAATATGCCGTCTCGTATTGTGCGGACGGAGTCTGGCCTGTTGCAAGACAATGTTTCCATATCTTAATAACAAGTTGAATTAAATTATTTAGCTGACAAGTTTTGAACCCTTACGTCATTATGTTAGTATAAAACGACAAATACTGACATCCTGACTGCTAATCATTGCTTGGCAACAAATTTGTTCGAGCATGATTATTTTGAATGCTTTTGAATTATGGAAGAACAAAACAAGAAGAACGAAAATCTTGAAGAAAATCAAAATCTCGAGAACAAAGATATTGCGGAAGAACTGGAATCCGTGAATGAGGCCCGTTTACACAATAAAGGTGAAATAGATAATTCTGATGAAACAGAAGATGTTAACCCAACCTTAAGTTTAGAAGAAAGACACAAACAGGAACTAGAAGAAGCTAATAATAAATATCTTCGTTTGTATGCAGAGTTCGATAATTATAAACGCCGCACATCGAAAGAACGTGTTGATTTATTGCAAACGGCAGGAAAAGATGTGATAGTTGATCTATTACCCGTTCTAGATGATCTTGAACGTGCACTTAAATCGATGGAAACTGCTCAGGAAGTCCCTATTGTAAAAGAAGGGGTTGACCTGGTATTTCAAAAACTTAAATCCTCTCTTACAAAAAAAGGATTGAAAGAAATGGAATCAATTGGCAAGGAGTTTAATGCGGACTTACAAGAAGCGATTACAAAAATACCCGCTCCTACTCAAGAATTAGTAGGAAAAGTGATTGATGAAGTGGAAAAAGGCTATTTCCTGAATGACAAAGTTTTGCGATATGCAAAAGTAGTGGTAGGGAGTGAATCATTATAAAAATGGCAAAAAGAGATTATTACGATATATTGGGTGTTTCGAAAAACGCTGAACAAGCAGAAATTAAGTCTGCCTACCGAAAACTTGCTATAAAATATCACCCCGATAAAAATCCGGATAATAAAGAAGCAGAAGAAAAATTCAAGGAAGCCGCAGAGGCGTACGAAGTACTAAGTAATGCTGAAAAACGTCAGCGTTACGATAGATTTGGACATGCTGGTAACAGCGCCAATGGAGGATTTGGAGGCGGTGGAATGAATATGGAAGACATATTCAGTAATTTTGGAGATATATTTGGAGGTGGCAATCCATTTGAAAGTTTCTTTGGCGGTGGCGGTCAATCAAGAGGGGGCAGACGTATTATAAAAGGTACTAATCTTCGAATTAAAGTTAAGCTTACACTTGAAGAAATTGCCAAAGGGGTTGAAAAAAAGATCAAAGTAAACAAATTAGTTGTTTGCAAAACTTGCGATGGTTCGGGCGCTAAAGATAAATCATCTACTTCTACCTGCCGTACATGCGGAGGTAGTGGTAGTGTTAGAAGAGTTACCAACACTATTCTGGGCCAGATGCAAACTACGAGCACTTGCCCGACTTGTAATGGAGAAGGGGTAGAAATCACTGCAAAATGTACAACCTGTCAGGGTGAAGGACTCGTTCGCGGTGAAGAAACGATCAGTATAAACATACCGGCTGGAGTAAGCGAGGGTATGCAATTATCCATGAGTGGTAAGGGGAATGCGGCTCCTCGCGGGGGCGTACCGGGTGACTTGATAATCCTAATAGAAGAAACTCCGCATGAAGTATTAAAGCGTGATGGAATCAATGTAATATATGATCTTTACATTAGCTTTGTTGATGCAGCATTAGGATCAAGTATTGAAATTCCAACTATAGATGGAAAAGCAAAGATTAAAATAGATCCAGGTACGCAGGGTGGCAAGATTCTCCGCTTAAAAGGGAAGGGTATTCCGGAAGTAAATTCCTATCATAAAGGAGATCAATTAATATATGTGAATGTATGGACACCTAAAGCACTCTCACAAAACGAAAGAGAACAGTTAGAAAATTTACGCGAATCTCCTAATTTTAAGCCTCAACCTGGCAAACATGAAAAGAGTTTTTTTGAACGCATAAAAGAGTTTTTCGAATAATAATTTTATTACGAGACATAAAAGAAAAAAGCACCAGGTGTAAAAAACCATGGTGCTTTTTTCTTTTATGCGCTGACTATTTGTCGGATGCTGACAAATTTAGACAAATAGTCAGATTCGTAATACACCGACAGGTGAAAAAGTTTTGTCAAAATTAAAACATATCGTCTTTAAATGAATAAGTTACAAAAAACAGCCATATAGATATATTTAAAGCCAGCTTTTATTTTATTCGATTAAATGATCAAAATAGATTTTTAATTTAACTTGGCATAAACATTGACTTAACAAATCAGATAGTCAAACAAAATATAGCTATCGATAAACGTTAACAAAATATATTAAACATGAGAAAATTATTCTTAACTCTTACAGCAGCTGTTGCTTTAACTTTCGCCGCAAATGCGCAGACCGAAAAAGGTAAATTATTTTTAGGGGGTTCCGTTGGTTATAATTATAACAAGGTTAACGGTACTGAACAATCAACACAAGGCTTCAATATCACACCAAGCATTGGTTACTTTATAAGTGATAATTTTGCTATTGGTACAAGTGTTGGTTATGGTTATAGTAAAGCGTCGGATGGAGATTTAGACAGAAAATATAATACCATTAATGTTGCACCATTTGCAAGGGCTTATAAAGGGAATGAGACCTTCAAATTTTTCGGTCAGCTTTCTGCTCCTATGTCTTGGGGAAATGTAAAAGAAAACGGCACAAAAACACAAACAGTGGCTCATTATGGTGCTCAGTTATCTCCAGGTATTGCATTTTTCCCACATAAAAATGTTGGTTTAGAATTAAGCGTACGTGGATTATATTATGGAAATGATAGAATTAAGGATGAAAATAGTGGTGCTAAATCAATTCAAAATTCTTTTGGATTAGCAAGTGATTTCTTTGCTCCTCAACTTGGCGTGCAATTTTATTTCTAACATTTTTACACATTAGACTAACAAAAGGGGTAAGTTATTTCAGCTTACCCCTTTTGCCATTTATAATAAGATTTGTAACAAAAATCTTTTAAGGGTATCTAAACTTGCAAATAACTGCGCATGTTAGAGATTAACAATATTGTAAAGCAATATGCCCAACACCGGGCTTTAGACGACATATCACTTTCTATAAAAAGAGGAACAATCTTTGGCTTATTAGGGCCTAATGGCGCAGGCAAAACTTCCCTTATTAGAATAATAACACAAATAACGGGTCCAGATAGTGGAAGTATTCTTTTTAATGGGGAACATCTGAATCCACAACATATAGAGAAAATAGGTTATTTGCCAGAAGAAAGAGGATTATATAAAAAGATGCAAATTGGTGATCAAATGCTTTATTTAGCTCAGTTAAAGGGTCTTTCGAAAGAAGAAGCAAAGCGAAGGATTAAGCACTGGTTTGAAAAAATGGAAATGCAAACGTGGTGGAACAAAAAGGTAGAAGATCTTAGCAAAGGGATGCAACAGAAAGTACAATTTGTGGCAACCGTTCTTCACCAACCTGAATTATTAATTCTTGATGAGCCTTTTTCGGGATTTGATCCGGTAAATGCGGATTTGATAAAAAGCGAAATTCTTGAGTTGCATAATAATGGAACAACAATAATTTTCTCAACACATAGAATGGAATCGGTTGAAGAATTATGCGACAACATCGCGTTAATTAATAAATCAAAGAAAATTCTGGATGGCTCTCTAGTTGAAATTAAAAATAGCTACCGTGAAAATAAATTCAAAATCGTCTATCATAGTCAAGAAGATTCAATTCCAATTAACTACGCTCTATTTATTGTCGAATATAACAAAAGGGTTGATCACACCACTACCCTATTCATTAAAATTTTGGAAGATAAAACCATCAATGAAATATTAAGCTATTTACTGGAAAAGGTGGAGATTCGACACGTTGAAGAAATTATTCCGTCTATTCACGATATTTTTGTCAAAGAAGTGACTACCAATCGTCTTAATTAGATTCTCATGAATAAAATACTACTTATTATCCAACGTGAATATTTAAGTCGGGTTAGAAAAAAATCATTCTTACTAACAACCTTTTTAGTGCCACTACTTTTTATTGGCATGTATGCTATTATCTTTTACGTCGCACTCAATAATCAAGAACCAACTACCCAGGTACAGGTTATTGACGATTCAGGCTTCATAATCAATGAACTAAAAGATACCGATCATTTAATATTTACCAAAGCTAATGGCTCAACGGGAACGGTTAAGAAGGATTTAGAAAAGGGCGAAAAAAACACCATTTTATTGCTTATCCCTCCCGATGTAGCGTCTTCACAAGTTGTTGAATTATACGATACAGAAAAAAAAGGCATAAGAACCATCAACGATATTGAAAACCAACTAAATGATATATTAAAATCTAAAGCATTGAAAGATGCTGGGATAGATACTAAAATTTTAAACAGCATAAAACCAGCTATTACCGTAAAGTCAAAAGAACTTACTGTTGAAGGAGAGAGAGATAGTAGTGTTGGGGCGGCTATTGGCGTAAGCTTTGGTCTTTCTATACTGATTTATTTATCACTTTTTCTTTACGGAAGCCAGGTAATGCGAGGCATTATTGAAGAAAAAAGTAATAGAATAGTTGAAGTGATTATATCATCAGTTAAACCTTTTCAATTAATGATGGGAAAAATCGTTGGTATAGGATTAGTAGGAGTTACCCAATTTGTGTTATGGATTGTTTTATCTGTTGGGATGCTTGGTGTTGCAGGAACAGTAATGATGGATAAAAATATTTCAACGGAAATCAGCGAAACGAAACACATGAGTGATACCAAAGACGATTATAAAACCCCAAGTGGTTCCCCTATTAATGGTTTAATTAAGAATATTAAAACCGTTGATTACCCTTATGTAATAAGTTCATTTTTGATTTATTTTATTGGGGGGTACTTGCTTTACAGTGCATTATTTGCGATGGTAGGTTCGGCAGTAGATAGTGAAACCGAAACCCAGCAATTTATGCTTCCCATCATTATGCCACTACTCTTTACCTATATGCTGTCTTTCTCTGTATTAATAAATAATCCCCATGGTTCTTTAGCTTTTTGGTTGAGCATGATTCCCTTTACTTCTCCCATCGGCATGTTAGTACGCATTCCATTTGGGGTGCCCACATGGCAATTGATACTATCAATCGTATTGTTAGTAATAGGTTTTGTTGGCACTACTTATGTAGCGGCAAGAGTTTATAGAGTAGGTATATTAATGTATGGAAAGAAAGCAAGTTATAAAGAGCTTTTCAAATGGTTTAAATACAAAGGATAGTCAAACTTATTTACCTAAAATTAGGAAAGTAAATAAAATTAGGGCAATTTTGCCAGCGTTTTAATGGTAAATAAATATATGAGCATAAACACTTTAGAAAAATTATCGATACTTAAAGAAAAAACAGCGGGAAAATACAAAGCACTGTTATACGATTGTGATGGCACATTAGCTGATAATATGCTTGCACACAAGCTATCATATAAAGAGGCTGCAGCCAAATATGGAATAGACCTTGACACAAATATTATTGACGAACTAGCTGGCTGGCCCACACTTTTAGTTGCTGAAGAGATAAGCAAAAGATATCAAACTTATTTACCTGATACTTTTTCAAAGGAAAAAACAGCCGTTTTTTTCGATAGATATATAGAAAGAACGGAGCCTATTGCTTTTGTGACAGAGCATTTAAAGAGCAATTTTGGTAAAGCACTTATTGGAGTTGTATCCGGAGGAAGCCGAAGGACTGTTCAAAAAACGCTATCCGTACTTGGTTTAACAGATTATATAGATGTGCTCATATGCGCTGGCGAAACCCCTAATGGAAAACCGTATCCTGATCCATTCTTGGCTGCAGCAAAAACGCTGGAAGTTGATCCCAGTGAGTGCATGGTTTTTGAAGATGGAGATCCTGGTGTTACCGCTGCCATAGCAGCTGGCATGGATTGGGTAAGGATTGATAAAATCTAGTAAGTAGTATCTTTATCATCAATATTTCTCTTGAAGATAAGCTTACAGACCTTCTAAACTCTTTGCGTATACACTCCCAAAGACGTTCATATCAACAATTAGTGAAAAGGCTATTGTATATACATTTATAAGCCTATATTCGTGCATGCGTTTTAAACAACCTAACGCAAGTATTTAACATTTTTTTGCATTTATTTAACAGTCATTTTAAGATATTTACTGCATGTTCAGGAGAATTAAAAATAAGTTTCTTCGCTATATTCTTATCTTCATATACTTTATCGTCATTTTTCTATGTTCGATAGAGTTGAATTTTTTAGGACTTTTTGGTTATTCTCCAACAGTTAAAGATATCGAAGCTCCCACATTGCATGTAGCATCAGAACTTTATACTGCGGATGGCAAACTAATTGGTCGTTACTTTAAGGAGAATAGATCACCAGTAGTTTACGATAGCATTTCTAAAAATATCGTAAATGCTTTAGTTGCAACGGAAGATATCAGATTTTTCCGTCATAGTGGTGTTGACTTTTTCGCCGTAGTGTCGAGTGTTGTTTCCACCGCAACCGGCGATAAGAGAGGCGGTAGCACTATCACACAGCAATTAGCAAAAAACTTATTCAGAACACGTTATAACCAGTCGTCTGGTATACTCGGAAAAATACCGGGTATGAGAATGCTTATCATCAAAATAAAGGAGTGGTATACTGCATTGAAATTAGAACGGAAATATAGTAAAGAGGATATTCTTACTATGTACCTTAATACCGTTTCTTTCGGCAATAACACATATGGTATAAAAACTGCTTCCAAACGTTACTTTAATCAAAACACAAATGACCTAACGGCTCCTCAGGCAGCTTTATTGATTGGCATGCTGAAGGCTACCACCTTATATAATCCGGTGCGTAATCCGGAGAAATCCATCCAAAGGCGCAATGTGGTATTGTCGCAGATGCAGAAGGCTAAATTTTTAAGTGCCGGGCAATACAAGGAATACATAAACTCACCTTTAAATTTGAGTCTCGGCACCATTGGGGAAGAGGGAAAGGAAGATTCCTATTTACGTGGAGCAGCCGAAAGAGCCATAGAAAAATGGTGTGAAGAAAATGGTTATGATCTCTATGAAGATGGCCTTAAGATCTATACAACAATAGATTCCCGGTTACAACAATATGCAGAAGAAGCTGCTTATGATCAAATGTCCATTTTACAAAACCGATTGGAAAAGACCTGGGGAAAAGAGGAGCCATGGCGAGATTCAAAAGGAGAAGTAATCGAAAACTTCTTAGAGAACCTTGCAAAAAAACTTCCTATTTATGAATTCTTAAGTAAAAAGTTTAATAAAAATATCGATAGTATAAATTTCCACTTGAATAAGCCAAAGCAAATGGAAGTTTTTACATGGGATGGAATGAAAAAAGTGGAACTCTCCACAATAGATTCCTTGGCACACTACGCCAAATTTCTAAATACCGGTATGATGGCTATGGATCCCTATACTTCTGAAATAAAAGTATGGGTGGGTGGCATAAATCACCATTATTACAAATATGACCATGTAAACCAGGCTAAAAGGCAGGCTGGATCAACATTTAAACCTTTCGCTTATCTCACGGCTTTGGAGCAAGGTATGTCACCTTGCGATAAATTTGTTGATAAGGCGGTTACGATTAATTATGTAGAAAAGGGCGAAAAAAAAACTTGGGAACCCAAAAATGCTGATTGGAAATTTACCGGCCTGAACATGTCTTTAAGATGGGCCATGGGTCGATCTATTAATTCTGTTACCGCGCAGGTTACTGAAAAAGTTGGCTGGGATAATGTAGTAAAAGCAGCGCATAAATGCGGCATTACCAGTCATTTAGCATCCGTTCCATCGGTAAGTTTAGGATCAAATGATGTAACAGTATTTGAAATGGTAAGTGCCTATTCAACCTTTCTAAATAAAGGGAATCACGCCAGCCCCATACTAGTAAAAAAAATCACCGATCAAGATGGTAAGGTGTTGATTGAGTACCACACAACACCTAAGCGTGTATTGAGCGAAGAGATTGCTTGGTTAATGACTTATATGCTCCGAGGCACTATGGAGGAACCTGGAGGTACTTCCCAGGCATTGTGGGAATGGGATTTATGGAAAAAGGGTAATCAAATTGGTGGAAAGACAGGTACATCCTCTGACTATGTTGATGGCTGGTATATGGGTATTACAAATAATTTAGTGACGGGTGTATGGGTTGGAAATGATGAGAGAAGTATACATTTCAAAAATTCGGCAACAGGAGAAGGGTCGCGTACCGCTCTTCCAATTTTTGCAAAATTCATGGAAAAACTCTATCATGACCCTAATAGCGGTTATACATATGCGCCTTTACCTGAGCCAACAGTAACGATAAGTAGAGAATATAAATGCCCTAGTCCTAGAATAGTTATTCCAGATAGTACGAAAACTGATAGTCTGGAAAGTGGTATATTACCTTTACTAAATCCGCTTCAGGACGATGAAGAAATGAACCGTATAAATGAACAACTTCAGCCAATCAAAAATTAAAGTTAAGCTCAGTCCGAAACGGTTTGCGTAAATAGTTCTTAAACATTATTTTAGTAATCAAATTGTACCTAAGCAATCGTATGAAACGAGTTACTTCTATTAAGAATATATTATTTGTCCTCATTTATACTTTATTTATTCTTTTTTATACACCTTCAAGTGTCTATGGCCAATATTTTGGCCAGAATAAAATGCGGTACAAAACGCTGGATTTTAAGGTGAAGGAAACCCCTCATTTTGATTTTTACACTTATCTTCAAAATGATAGCTTACTTAGCAGATTTGCCCAAGAAAGTGAACTTTGGTATGAGTTACACCAACAGGTATTTAGAGATACTTTTCTTCGCAAAAACCCGCTAATACTCTATAATAACCATCCCGACTTTCAGCAAACCACTGCGATTGGTGGACAGATAAGCATCGGGACGGGCGGGGTTACTGAAGGTCTGAAAAATCGTGTGGTAATGCCTATCATGCAAATTAACAATCAAACAAGGCATGTGTTGGGGCATGAGCTTGTGCACGCTTTCCAGTACCATAGTTTAATAGAAGGAGATTCAACTAAATTAGAAAATATTGGAAATTTACCACTATGGATGGTTGAAGGTATGGCCGAATATCTGTCGATCGGCAAAAAGGATGCATTTACAGCTATGTGGATGCGAGACGCTTACTTAAACAAGGATATACCAAGTTTGCGAGATTTGACAGAAAGCGGTAAATATTTCCCGTATCGATACGGCCAAGCCTTCTGGGCTTATGTTGGTTCTACTTATGGAGATACAGTAATTGTACCGTTCTTTAAAAATACTGCGAAATTTGGTTATCAAATGGCGATCAAGCAAACTTTTGGTTATGACGAACAAACGCTTTCAAATCTTTGGCGAACGAGTATAGAAAATGCATATAAACCCTTACTAATAGATACGGCTCAAGTTCCGCGGGGAAGGTTGATTATTGATAACAAAAATGGTGGTAACATGAATGTCTCCCCTACCATTTCACCCGACGGAAAATATGTAGCGTTTCTTTCAGAAAAAGATCTTTTTAGTATTGATCTCTTTTTGGCAGATGCGCAGACAGGGAAAATTATAAGAAAATTAAGTAGTCGGCAGAACAATTCACATATCGATGAATTTAGCTACATAGAAAGCGCAGGTGCTTTTTCTAACGATAGTAAAAAATTTGCATTTAGCGTTTTTAGCGGAGGGCGTACAAAGCTGATGATTCTAGACGTTGAAAAGGGGAAAATGTTATCGATTGAAAGTATGGACGATGTAGCTGAATTTTCGAATGTTACATGGTCTCCAAATGGTGAGGAAGTTGCCTTTTCAGGTTTAAAAAATGGGCATAGCGACTTATACATATATAATTTATCATCTAAAAAACTGGTACAGTTGACAGATGACATGTATTCGGATTATCATCCTAGCTTCTCTAGAGATGGCAAAAAATTGGTATTTAGTACTGATAGAATCAGTCTACAAAGCGGTTATGATGGTGTTGACATCCCCTTAGGTTTGGCAGTCATAGACATTGCCACTAAAAGTATAGAAAAAATAGATATTTTCCCTGGGGCAAACAATCTAAACCCACAGTTTTCTGCTGACGATAGTCAGATTTATTTTCTCTCAAATCGTGATGGATTTAGAAACATGTACCGCTATACAACTAAGGGTCATAAAATTGAAAAACTTACAGACTATTTTACTGGTATAAGTGGCATTACAGAATATTCACCTGCGCTAAGTGTCTCTGCTAATGACGACATCTTATACTCTTATTATCGCTCTCAAAAATATACCATATATAATGCAAAACCAACAGACTTCACTCCCACTGAGGTAACTAGTACAGATGTTAATTTTAATGCAGCCATGTTACCTCCGCCTCAATCGCTGGGAGTAGATATTATTAATAGCAATTTAAAAAATTATAATATCTTCCAGAGAATTGAAAAATCATTGATCAAACCAATTCCTTATAAGCCCAAGTTCCAGTTGGATTATTTACAGGGAAGTGGTGTAGGAGTTGCGGTTGGTAGCCGCTATGGGGCTGGTCTAGCAAGCGGTATTCAAGGTATATTTTCTGATATTTTAGGACGCAATCAATTATTTGCCGGCTTATCTATAAACGGAGAAATTTACGATTTTGGGGGGCAATTCGCCTATATTAATCAAAAAAGTAGAATTAATTGGGGAGGTTCTATTTCTCATATTCCCTTTATGTCAGGCTTAATGAGCTATGGCACTGAAGAGATAGACGGTACAACCTATCACGCAGAAAACACCGATATTATACGGACCTTTCAAACACAGATAGATGCTTTTGCTGCTTATCCTTTTTCAAGGGTTACACGTTTTGAAGTTGGGGCGGCCCTTGCTCGCTACAGCTATAGAATAGACCGGTTTTCTAATTATTATGAACAAAATACCGGGCATTTTGTAGGAAGTGACAGAAGAAAAATATCTAATGAAGAAGCTAGTCAAACTTACGGTGGAAACTTTAACTCATTCACTCTTCAACAAGTAAATGCTGCCTTAGTTGGTGATAATTCCTATTTTGGAGTAGCAGCTCCTTTAAGCGGGTATCGCTATAGATTATCTGCAGAAAAATATTTCGGAGATTTCAATTTTACTGCATATACAATCGACCTAAGAAAATATCATCGTATTAAGCCGATTTCTTTGGCTGCCCGTGCCTATACATATATGCGCGTGGGTAGCGGTGAAGATGGACTATACCCTTTATATGTTGGATATCCTTTCTTAATTAGAGGATACGAATCGGCCACTTTTTATGATAATCGTAATAATCGAACGGAGGGGTATAATTTAAATCAGTTAATGGGGTCTAGAATTGCAGTAGTAAATTTGGAAGCCAGATTACCCTTTACGGGACCAGAGAAATTAGCCGCTATTAAGTCTGGTCTTTTATTTTCGGATCTCAATATATTTTTTGATATGGGGTTAGCTTGGAGCGGTGGGGACAAGATCGCTTTTAAAAAAGATCCTGATATTATTGGTCAGATAACTAATCCAGATGGTTCAATGGTAGATGTGTACGAAAGAGTGCCGGCAATGAGCGCGGGTGTTTCCCTTCGTGTTAATATCTTTGGATATTTTGTATTAGAGCCATATTATGCGGTTCCTTTTAATCGCAAAGACCTAAAATTCGGAACCTTCGGGCTCAATTTTGCACCAGGATGGTAGTCGCATATTACAAAACTAGCCAATCAATTTTATCTTATATAATTTTGATTGGCTAGTTGAAATTGTATACCATCTCTCATTACAATCTGTTCCTTTCCTAATTTTAAACTTAAATCTACCCAGTCTTTATTAAGTAAACGGATTAATCTTTCTTTTTGTGATCTGGTAAAGATGCATAAGGTATTAAACCGAAGTAATGCTGCTTCGTCACAGGTAAATTCTTCGAAATATACTAATCTAGAAACCTTCGCCGTCGAGTCAAAAAATAATTGCTTATGTTCTTTATAAAAAGTCGTCGTTTTTAATAAATTGTCCGTTAATCCTACATGTAAGCATTTCCTATTACAGTCTGTCAAAATATACACAAATTGCTTCATAATAAATACACTAATATTTTTCGCTAATTAAAAATAAATTACTAACTTTATTGGCACAATAATACTAACAATATTAGTAAATACAAAACTAATTTTAAAAAAATGAGCAACATCGCAACAAATCTTAAATATCTTCGGAAGAAAAAGGGGCATACACAACAGCAATTTGCTGATTTGATGGAAATTAAGCGATCTTTAGTCGGGGCCTACGAGGAAGATAGGGCGGAACCAAAATATGAATTACTAAAAAAATTCGCATCCCATTATGAATTAACAATGGACGAATTGGTAAATGAAAAAATTGATGACAAGTGGAAGCCCAGTCCTAAAGGTGATTCTTCTAGCGTCAGAATTTTAAGTATTACAGTAAATGACGAAGATAGAGAAAATATAGAGCTGGTTCCTGTAAAAGCGAGTGCGGGTTATCTTAACGGTTATGCAGATCCTGACTATATAAGTGAATTACCAAAGTTTAGATTGCCAATTTTTAAACAGGGGACCTATCGCGCATTTGAATTAAAAGGGGACTCAATGCTTCCATTGCAACCTGGAACTATTATAGTGAGTGAGTATGTGGAAAATTGGTTCGATATAAAACCTGCTCAAACTTATATTGTCATTTCTAAAACAGAAGGAATTGTTTATAAGCGAATTGCCCACAAATTTAAAGAAGATAAAGGACTAAAATTATTATCAGATAATAAAACATACGATTCTTATTGGATCAATACAACCGATATTTTAGAAATTTGGAAAGCAAAAGCATTCATAAGTACTGATTTTCCAGAACCAACACCAGAGCCAACACTAGAGACATTAACCAGTATGATGGCTCAAATGCAAAAAGCTATTAGTGGCATAAAAAGCGACGACAAAATAAATTAAGTTTCTTCTATACAAATCATTATCATGCACCATATTACAGTAGTTGGTTCAGGAACCATGGGAAACGGTATAGCACATACTTTCGCACAAAGTGGTTATCGTGTATCTCTTGTTGATGTCAGCAAAGAAGCACTGAAAAGGGCTCTGTCGTCTATTGAAACCAATTTAGATAGACAAATAATAAAACAAACGCTTACTGAAGATGCCAAAACAACTACGCTAAACAATATTAAAATTTTTACTGATCTTCAAGCAGCCACTGTAAATGCTGAACTTGTAATAGAGGCTGCAACAGAAAATTTTGACACCAAGATTAAATTGTTCAAGGATTTGGATCATTTGTGTTTACCGGAAACCATCTTAGCTACGAATACATCGTCTATTTCTATCACAAAATTAGCATCCGTTACCTCCCGTCCGGAAAGAGTAATTGGCATGCATTTCATGAATCCTGTTCCTATCATGAAGTTGGTCGAAGTAATAAAGGGATTCACTACTAACAATGAAGTAACATCAATTATCACACAAACTGCTAAAGAATTAGGCAAACAACCTGTTGTAGTAAATGATTATCCTGGTTTTATTGCCAATAGAATTCTTATGCCAATGATTAATGAGGCTATTTATAGCCTTTATGAAGGAGTAGCAGGGGTAGTAGAAATTGATACAATAATGAAATTGGGGATGGCTCATCCCATGGGGCCTTTACAACTGGCAGATTTTATTGGACTAGATGTGTGTTTAGCGATATTAAATGTTTTGCATCAAGGTTTTGGAAATCCCAAATATGCTCCTTGCCCTTTATTGATCAATATGGTTGCAGCCAAAAACCTTGGGATAAAAACAAAAATTGGATTCTATGATTATAGTAGTGGAACGAAAGATTTAAAAGTTTCAACGCGCTTTCATTCATAATCGTATTATTTGGTGCCAAATCGCTAAGTAATTAACTAAGTATCAAACCGTTCTAATTGCTTTAGCAAAGTAGCAAAATCTTTTGGATAAGGCGCTTCAAAAGAAAGCTCAATACCGTCTAAACGAAGTGTTAATTTCTTGGCATGTAATGCAAAACGTTTCATAATCGGAAGCTCCTCCTTTTCCTTACCTAAGGTATAGCCCCTTTTTATTTGAGATAAATAAACAGGCTTACCTTTGTATAAATCATCTCCTACTATAGAGGCGTGTTGCGTCGCCAGGTGTATTCTAATTTGGTGCATCCTTCCTGTTACAGGCTGGCACTCTACAAGTGTATAATGTTTAAAATAAGTTAATGAATTGAACCAAGTTTCGGCAGTTTTCCCATTTGCCTTATCAATAGTTACATTTTTATTACCTAAATTTAAAATGGGTAAATCTACTTTTAAATTTTCGAAAACATGATTCCCGCCAATAATGGCGTGATATATCTTTTTAACTCTCCTTTTTTCAAACTCTATGGAAACGGCCCGGTATGTTTGTGGGTTCTTAGCAATTAATAGAAGGCCAGATGTTTCTTTATCTATACGATGGCAAATTTGAGCATCTTCATGATATTGCTTCGCCATCCTTAGAACATTCACTCCTTCTCCCCCCCTTTCATCTAAAGAAGGAATAAAAGGCGGCTTATTCACCACTATCAGGTCATCACTTTCAAACAGTATAAGATCTTTAAACTTTGGAAATTTAAAATTAGTAGATTTCTCCCCCATAGTCTGCAAAGGTAAAAAAATTAGCGGAAGAAGAAATCAATAAGCAATATTAAAGAATTTGAGAATTCAAATTGCTGTTTAACAAACATTGTTTTTAAAAGCTAGCAAATGGCAATGCGATAAAAAAGGACGATCCCATACCTTTTCCATCACTCTCTGCCCAAATTTTACCATTATGCAGTTCCACAAGAGTTTTTACAATAGACAATCCCAAACCATTGCTACCTTCTTTTCCAGTCGGGACCGAGCTTAAACGAGCAAATTTCTTAAATAGCTTTTTCATGTCCTCCTCAGATAACCCTTGCCCTTCATCTCTAACTTCAATCAAGGCTCTACCATCTACTTCCTTGGCAATCAAGCTAATTGTTGTATCAGGATAAGCATATTTAGAAGCGTTACTCAATAAATTTTCAAAGATCTCTCTTATTCGGATTTTATCCCCAGCTACAGGTTTCTGAACAGCATTAACAAAAATTATTTTTTGCTTTTTTTGATGTACTATAATTTCAAAATCAGCTAACAGTTCTTTAAATAGTGAATCTAACACACAAGGCTCTATTCTAAGTCGCATTTCACCATCCTCAATTTGTGAAAGATTAAGAAGATCATTTAAACTTGAAAGAATAAAATCAGATGATTTTACTATGCGTTCTGTCATCGTCTGCATACTTTTCTGCTCCTTACATTCTCTTTGAATCAATTGAGCATACAATTTAATAGAGGTAAGCGGGTTTTTGAGATCGTGCACGGTTGCATTCATTAAATCCGTTTGTACCCTTACTGCGTTACGTGTAGCCAATCGAAACTTCAATTCATCCATAACGATTGAGCCGAGACTACTTAACATCTCAAGTTGTTTATTAGAAGGATATTTTGGTGATGGGTCTGCAACGCATAATGCTCCAATTTTATAGCCGTCAGGTGTCAGAAGAGGTGCAGCAGCAAAGAAATTAACACCAAACGATTTTTTTAAATGTTTAGGATCTTCAATGATGCCAGAAGCTTCCTCTATGTGATTGAATACAACAACATTGTCCTGTAAAATTGTCCATGAACATAGACTATCCTCTCTATTTGTGTATCTTTCAAATTGTCCGGTTGTATCTGATTTTAGAAAAACTTTATTTTCATCTACAAAAGAAATAAATGCACTGGAAGCTTCAAAAAGCTCCATGGCCAATTTAGCTATTTTGTCAAATGCTACTTCTGGTGGAGTATTCAAAATATCATACTTATACAATTTCCTCAAACGATCATTTTCGTTTAGCGGAATTATATTAAGCTGCTTATGATATATCCCCATAGTGAATAATTATGCCGTAAAACTATAACTAAATTCGAAACATTCTCCCGAAGACGGCCCAATTCTACTTAAGATGATCTTTTTTTGACAATATGCAATATACAAAAAGGAAGCAGAAAATTTATGTTGAATTTATTAAAAAATAATACCTGTTGAATGCGTTATTTTTTGATCACCTATTGTGATAGTCTTTTTTTCAGGATCGAAATTAAGGCTTTAATAATGATCAGAATGTGCCTAAACAAAAAAGGAACCTTAAGGTTCCTTTTTTGTTTAGGCATCAAATTTATACCCTACTCCCTTTACTGTCGAGACATAGTCGTCTCCAATCTTCTCCCTTAATTTACGTATGTGGACATCGATTGTCCTATTCGTAACAACCACGGAGTCTTCCCAAATACTTTTTAAAATTGTTTCTCGTGTATAAACCTTTCCTGGCTTCGAAGCCAATAGATATAACAGCTCAAATTCCTTCTTGGCTAAAACAATCTTCTTATCATTTTTATAAACAAGAAACGTTTCTCTATCAATGACTAAATCCGCAATTTCAACTTTATTCTCCAACGTTTCATCGCCCTTACTGTTTCTTCTTAAAATAGCATTAATTCTGCTAATTAATGCTCGCGGTTTTATTGGTTTAGCAATATAATCGTCGGCCCCAACATTAAAACCTGCTATTTCAGAATACTCCTCACTTCTTGCAGTCAAAAATACCATAAATGTGTTTTTAAACTCCGGCATAGCTCTCATAATCCTACATGCTTCTATACCATCCATTTTTGGCATCATAATATCCAGAATAATTAAATCTGGATTTATTTTTCGAGCTGTAGAAACAGCTTCCTGTCCATTAGAAGCCGTAAACACAGAATATCCTTCACGTTTCAAGTTATACTCTATGAGTTCTAATATATCCGGTTCATCATCAACAACTAATATCTTGTATTTTGCACTACTCATAATCAATAATTTTAGGCTAAATTATGTACTTAATTGCAAATAAAAGTTAAGCTATTATTAATAAATTGTTAATGATTGCAATTTAGTTGATAACAATTTAAAGTTATAAGTTTTTTTCCAAAAAATCCGCTAATTTATTCCCGCGGAGGTTCTTTGCGACAATAACCCCTTCGGGGCTAAGCAAGAATGATGCGGGAATACTTGAAACCTTGTATAATTCCGCTGCTTTACTATTCCAAGCCTGTAAATCAGAAACGTGGGTCCAAGTCAAATGATCATCCTTTATTGCTTTCAACCACGCTGCTTGATTATTATCTAACGATACACCAAGTACTGCAAAATTTTTGTCTTTATACTCATTATACTGCTTTACAATATTTGGATTTTCCTCTCTACACGGGACACACCATGATGCCCAAAAGTCTAACAATATGTACTTACCGCGGAAATCTGAAAGCTTTACTGTCTTTCCTTTGGTATCTAACAATTCAAAGTCCGGTGCTTTCTGTCCAATACTCAAAGGTTTAAGTTCGGCCATGTGCGTAACAAAATCTCTTACTGCTTCGTTTTTTGGAAACTTATTTTTAATTGCATCCGCATATTCCATCATCTCCCGCTCGTATTCCACTGGATCCAGCGACCCTATTGCATAAAAGCCCGCTAAATTACCTGTATTTTTACGTGCAAAAACCAACACATCTTTTGAGAATGCATCCAGGTTTGCTTTGTACTTTATAAATAACTCATCGCGTATTTCCTTTTCTCTACCAGGTTCTTTACTTAATCTCATTTGAAATTCACCTTCGATTTCTTTCGAAATATTTGAATAGTGATTATTTATTTCACTAAACTCCTTTATCTTACTCGATATTTCAGATCCTTCAAGCTCATATTTTCCAGTTGGATCCTTAAGATTCGCTTTGAATGTAACTTCCTCCCCATTCATTAAAACGAAGAAATAGTTATTATCGCCCACTTTTAGATTATAAAATTGTGGTGATGGTGCTGTTCTCCTAAATCTGAATTTATTATCTTCATTCAGAAAGGCTGAATCCACTATTTGTCCACCTTCATAAAGAAAAACCTTTTTAATGCTTTCATTATTAGCAAGCGTACCATTCAACACAAACTGATCCTTATTGCTGCATGCAGAAATCACCACAAGGCATAAAGCGACTATTAATTTCTTCATTTAATTGTTTTTTACATTATTCTTCCTATTGTAAGACATAGGTATTAATAATAGGTTTAAAAGCAAACACTAGGAGATCATGTCCCTCACTTTTTGCAATGCTATTGTTAAACCAGCTAAATCTTTTCCGCCAGCTGTAGCAAAAAATGGCTGTCCACCACCACCTCCTTTTATTTCCTTTGCTATTTCTCGTATTGTTTTGCTAGCATCAAAGCCACGTTCATCTATTAAATTTTCAGAAATCATCACAGCCAAATGCGGTTTATCATCGATATTTGCGGCCAGAACCAAAAATAAATCCTTAGGTATTAGGTTCTTTACGGTAAATGCTAAATTTTTAACAGCATCCGCATTAGGCAAATCGACCTCTTCCGCAATTAAATTCACGCCATTCAGTAAAATCACGTTATCTATTAAAGCTGTTTTTAAGAACTGTATCTTCTCTTGTACAGATTTTTCTACTTCTTTTTTAAGCTTGCTATTCTCCTGAATTAATGAAGTCAGGGCTGCTATTAAATCTTTTGGGTTTTTAAGTATCTCCTTTAATTTGTTTAATTGCTCGTTCTGCTTTCTTACATATGCTTCAGCCTGTACGCCCGTAATAGCTTCTATTCTTCTAACACCGGCAGCTACGGCACTTTCACTAATAATTTTAAAGAACCCTAAACACCCGGTACTCTTTACATGGGTTCCCCCACATAATTCTTTGGAAAAACTATCATCAAATGTAATGATCCGCACATGGTCGCCATATTTCTCTCCGAATAATGCCATTACTCCCGTAGCAAGTGCATCATTGTAAGGAATATCACGTTGTTCTTTTAACGCTATGTTTTCTCTGATTTTAGCATTCACTATTTGTTCAATAAGTATGATTTCTTCTTCAGAGACCTTAGAAAAATGAGAAAAATCAAATCTTAAAAGCTCATCATTCACCAATGATCCCTTTTGATTTACATGATCACCAAGCACTTGTTTTAAAGCAGCGTGTAAAAGGTGAGTAGCGGAGTGGTTACTTTCAATATTTGCACGTCTACTTCTATTCACCTTCGCTACAAAAGTATCTTCTATATTAGAAGGAAGTTTACTCGAAAAATGTACTATTAAGCCATTTTCTTTTTTTGTATCAGTAATATCTATTGTTTCATTAGATCCTTTATTCACTAAAACGCCGGTATCGCCTACCTGCCCACCTCCCTCAGCATAGAAAGGTGTTTGCGAAAACACCAATTGGTATTGATCTTTACCTTTACTTGAAATTTTACGGTATTTCAAAATTTTAGTTTCACTTTGGAGCTCATCATACCCTGTAAAGGTCACTTCTTCTTCATTCAAAACCGTCCAATCACCTGTATCAATAACAGTAGCTGCTCTTGAACGTTCTTTTTGTTTATTTAATGCCCCATCAAACCCAAGCATATCTACATTCCATCCCTTTTCACGTGCCATTAAACTGGTTAAATCAATGGGAAATCCATAAGTATCATATAGTTCAAAAGCAAAATCGCCGTCGACGAAGTCTTTATCCGTAGTATAGCTTTCAAAACGCTGTATACCCGTCACCAAGGTTCTTAAAAAGGATAATTCTTCTTCTAAAACTACTTTCTGCACAAAATCCTGTTGGGCATATAACTCATCAAAAACACCTTCAAACTGTTTAGCGAGCACGGGTACTAGCTTGTTTAAAAAAGGTTCTTTAAAGCCTAAAAATGTATAAGCATACCGAACAGCTCTACGGAGTATTCTTCGGATAACATATCCAGCCTTGTTATTTGATGGCAACTGACCGTCTGCAATAGCGAAAGATATAGCTCGTATATGATCAGCCATCACGCGCATAGCGATATCCTGTTGTTCATTATCGCCATAAGCCACCCGAGCCTCCTCAGCTATCACTCGGATGAGTGGTTGAAAAACATCTGTATCGTAATTAGAAGTTTTTTTTTGTAATACACGTACCAAACGTTCAAAGCCCATCCCAGTATCTACATGTTTAGCTGGTAGGGATTGCAGTGAACCATCTTTAAGTCGGTTAAACTGCATGAACACATTATTCCATATTTCAATCACCTGCGGATGATCAGCATTAACTAGGGTACTTCCATCGATCGTTCTGCGCTCTTCTTCACTTCTACAGTCAATATGTATCTCAGAACATGGTCCACAGGGCCCTGTCTCTCCCATTTCCCAAAAATTGTCTTTTTTATTACCTTTTAAAATCCTCGATGGATCAACGTACTCTTTCCAAAAATTATATGCTTCTGTATCTTCTGGTAAGCCTTCGTTAGTATCTCCTTCAAAAACAGTAACATATAGTTTATCCTTACTTATCCCATAAACGGTGGTTAATAGTTCCCAACTCCAAGCAATGGCTTCTTTTTTAAAATAGTCACCAAAACTCCAGTTTCCTAACATCTCAAACATCGTATGGTGATAAGTATCAATACCTACTTCCTCTAGATCGTTGTGCTTACCAGATACCCTCAAACAACGCTGTGTATCCACTATTCTCGGATATTTAATAGGAGCCTCTCCCAAAAAAAGCTCTTTAAACTGATTCATACCTGCGTTAGTGAACATAAGGGTTGGGTCATTTTTCACTACAATTGGTGCAGAGGGAACTATCTCATGTCCTTTACTTTTAAAAAAGTCTAAAAATGCTTGTCGTATTTCGCTGCTAGTCATTAAATGGGTATTATTTTAAATGCACAAAGTTAAGGTATTTCAGTTATGATAGGTAACGCAATCGATGCTAAATAAAAAGCTGCCCAGAATTGTTACCAGACAGCCTTTTTATTAACAAATACCTATTAAACTTATTGTTTACTCAATTCTGAGAAGTACTTATGGAACAAAGGAATTGTTTCGATTCCTTTGTAGTAGTTAGCTATATCATACTTTTCGTTAGGCGAATGCAGGTTATCACTGTCTAATCCAAATCCCATTAAAACAGTTTTTAACCCTAATTCCTTTTCAAATAGCGCTACTATAGGAATACTACCACCGCCTCTACAAGGGATTGGGGCTTTACCAAAGGATTCTTCAATTGCCTTTTCAGCAGCCTTGTAAGCTACGCTATCAGTTGGCGTAACTGCGGGCTCTCCGCCATGATGTGGTGTTACCTTTACCTTTACAGATTTAGGAGCGATACTTTCAAAATGTTTTTGAAATAACGACGTAATAGTTGCCGATTGTTGATTTGGCACTAACCGCATAGATATTTTCGCAGATGCCTTTGAAGGAAGAACAGTTTTTGCCCCTTCGCCAATATAACCACCCCAAATCCCATTTACTTCCAAGGTAGGTCTAATGCCGGTGCGTTCTATAGTTGTGTATCCTTTTTCACCCCAAAGCTCATCTATTCCCAAATCGCTTTTGTATTCCGCTTCATCAAATGGCGCCTTATTTAGAGCCTCTCTTTCTTCCTTGCTCAATTCCAATACATCGTCATAAAAACCTGGGATGGTAATATGATTATTTTCATCGTGAAGAGAGGTAATCATCTTAGCTAAGATAGTAGCAGGGTTTGCCACTGCGCCACCATACACTCCCGAATGTAGATCACGGTTCGGACCAGTTATTTCAACCTCTAAATAGGAAAGTCCACGTAGGCCTGTTTCTAAAGAAGGATGCTCTAAACTGATCATGGCAGTATCAGATATTAAAACGACGTCAGCAGCTAGCTTTTCTTTATTCGCCTTCACAAACAGACCTAAATTTTCAGATCCAACTTCTTCTTCTCCTTCTATCATAAATTTAATGTTGCAAGGCGACCCTCCTGTATTTTGCATGACCTCAAATGCTTTTACATGCATGTACATTTGCCCCTTATCATCACAGGCACCACGCGCAAATATTTTACCGTCACGTACTGTTGGCTCGAAGGGTGGTGTGTGCCATAATTCCAGTGGTTCGGGTGGCTGCACATCATAGTGTCCATAAACTAAAACGGTAGGTTGCGACGGATCAATAATCTTTTCGCCATATACAATTGGGTTCCCGGCAGTTGGACAGACTTCGACCTTATCGGCACCTGCTGAGGTTAATTTCTCAGCGATATAATCTGCCGTTTTCAATACATCTTCTTTGTATTTTGAATCAGCGCTGACGGAAGGAAAACGAAGCAATTCAAACAATTCATCTAAAAAACGTTGTTTGTTGGCTTCAACATAATCTTTAATGTGTGACATAATTATTCTGTTTGTTGCAAACCTACATAAAATCACTTAAAATTCCAGCGTCCCGTAACCCATAGATAAACATTCGTAAAAGCTCGTCTTTCTTTTCATTATTCTTTTATTTACTATACTTTTATACCATCGCTTTCCTAACTTTACCAAAAAAGTCGCAAATACCAAATCTTAAACGCTGTTTATCATAAATCGCTCTATTTACTATAATAATGAATCGCTTTTTACATGTTTACTTGGATGCCTATCGTGGTCTATCACGTCCTGCGTGGATGCTTGCATTAATAATGTTTATTAACCGAAGTGGCGCAATGGTTCTTCCTTTTTTGGGAGTATATATGACTAATCAACTTAAATTTTCTATGCAAGATGCAGGCATTATATTAAGCTGTTTTGGTATAGGGGCTGTTGGTGGCTCTTGGTTTGGTGGATGGCTAACCGACCGCTTTGGCCATTTTAAAATTCAGGCCGGTAGTTTATTTTTCACTGCACCCCTATTTTTTATATTACCGCAACTAAGATCTCTCGAATCGCTAGCTTTTGGTATTTTCTTATTAAGCCTTGTTTCAGAGTCTTTTAGACCAGCAAACTCTGTATCTATAGCCTATTATGCTAAGCCTGAAAATATAACGAAAGCTTTTTCCCTTAATAGAATGGCTATCAATTTAGGGTTCTCAATAGGCCCTGCCTTGGGCGGTTTTCTTGCTTCGGTATCATACAATCTCCTATTTTACGGAAATGGTATTACCTGTATTCTTGCTGGAATATTATTTTTCACTTACTTTAAAAACAAAAAAGGCCATCGACAAAAAAAGGACGAAATTACGCTGCAGTCATTCCCTAAACGGTCTCCATACAAAGATAAACCGTACCTCGCGTTCAGTTTCTTATGCACACTTTATGCTATCTGTTTTTTTCAGTTACTAAACACGCTGCCTCTATTTTATCGTTCAGTTTATAAATTGAGTGAATCGCAAATAGGAACTATTTTAGCATTCAGTGGCGCTGTGGTATTCTCCTTGGAAATGCTGGTTGTGCATATCGCCGAAAAAAAAATGACAACCAGCCAAGTAATTGTTTTTGGTACGCTTTTATGTGGTATTTCTTATATGTTTTTAAATTTCCAAGGTGGTATCTGGCTATTATATCTTTCCATTTTCATTCTTTGTATTTCAGAAATTATGGCTATCCCTTTTATGGCAACGGTTACCGTTACTAGAAGCGGTAGACACAACCAAGGAGCCTATATGGGTTTAAATGCTTTAGCTTTTTCAACTGCACACATTATATCTCCCTATATAGGGACACATATAGCCGCTAATTATGGTTTTTCAATTTTATGGTGGGGTACTGGCGTCACAACTATTATTACAGCAATAGGATTTGTCTTGATCATAAAACATATAAAGCTATCTAATACTAATAGATAGCTTTAAATAGACGGAATGAGAAATCAAGAAGATTTTATCGATTCCTATACAACAACATCTCCTTTAATACCTTCAATAAATGATGGGATCTGCTGAAGATAATCGGATTGACTCAATAATCTAACAAAAGCGCTGCCCACAATAGCAGCATCGGCATATTGTAACGCATGTTCAAAGCTTGCATGATCAGCTATCCCAAAACCAACCACTAAGGGATTTTTTAGATTTAGCCCCTTAGTTCGTTTAAAATAAGCAGTAGTTTCCTCGGAAACTGTCAAATTTTTACCCGTGGTGGCGTAAGATGACACCATATAAATAAATCCGGTACTTAAATCATCAATTTTTCTTATCCGTTCAACTGCAGTTTGAGGGGTAATTAAGAAGATATTACTGATGCCATATTTTTTAAATGTTTCCTGATATAGTTCTTCATATTCATACATGGGCATATCAGGTACGATAATTCCATCCACACCGACTTCTGCACATGATTGACAAAAATGTTCAACACCGTATTGTAACATGGGATTCACATATCCCATTAATAAAACAGGAATTTTTATATGCTTGCGGAGTTCCTTTAACTGAGAAAATAAATACGCTAGAGACATTCCATTTTTTAATGCCTCTTCTGAACTATATTGAATAATAGGCCCATCTGCCACGGGATCAGAATAAGGAAATCCTATTTCAAGAAAATCCACACCTGAATCTTCTAGTATTTTAGCTAATTGTAGTGTATCATCTAAATGCGGATAACCGGCTGTAAAATAAATAGAAAGTAGTTTTCTATTATTCCTATTTTCAAAAAGTTGCTTAATTCTATTCATTTCAAATATCTTTTCCCCTAAGGAGGATTATCATCCTATTACTAAAAATTAAAATATTTCATATAGTTATCTAAGTCCTTATCTCCACGGCCTGATAAGCAAACGACCACCACATCCTCACGTGCAAATGACATTTTCTCCAACTGAGCTAAAGCGTGCGCACTTTCTATCGCAGGAATTATTCCTTCTAAACGGGTAAGTAGTAGCCCTGCCTGCATCGCTTCTTCATCCGTAATACTTACATATTTGGTTCTTCCGATTTTATGAAGAAATGCATGTTGCGGACCGATGCCGGGGTAGTCTAATCCTGCTGAAATTGAATAAGGCTCTATCACTTGTCCGTCATCCGTTTGCATTAAAATAGTACGGCTTCCATGTAATACCCCTTCCTTTCCTAACACAGAAGTAGCTGCTGAATGTCCACTATCTACTCCCTTTCCCGCAGCCTCTGCAGCTATTAATTGTACGTTTTCGTCTTCTAGAAAATGGTAAAACATTCCTATAGCATTACTACCTCCCCCCACACAAGCCAAAGCGTAATCAGGCGTTTCTTTTCCAGTTTTTTCCAAGAGCTGTTTACGCGTTTCGGCAGAAATGACCGACTGAAATCTTGCCACCATATCTGGGTAAGGATGTGGTCCGACTACCGAACCAATAATATAATGGGTATCGACGGGGTTATTAATCCAATCACGCATTGCTTCGTTCGTTGCGTCTTTCAACGTTTTACTTCCAGACCTGGCTGGCCGAACCTCAGCACCCATCATTTTCATTCGAGCAACATTTGGTGCTTGTCGTTCGATGTCAATTTCCCCCATATATACTACACATTCCATCCCCATCAATGCACAAACGGTAGCTGTAGCAACGCCATGTTGTCCTGCGCCCGTTTCTGCAATAATTCTCCTCTTTCCCAAACGCTTAGCTAATAATATCTGGCCGATCGTGTTATTGATCTTGTGCGCGCCGGTATGGTTCAAATCTTCTCTTTTTAAAAAAATATTCGCACCATATTTATCAGAAAGACGCTTGGCTAAATAGAGTGGTGAAGGTCTTCCTACATAGTCTTTAAGTAGTTGTTCAAATTCCTTTTTAAAACTATTTTCGTTAATTATTTCTAAATAGCGGAGTCTTAATTCTTCAATATTAGGGTACATCATTTCCGGTATGTATGCTCCGCCAAAATCCCCGTAATATCCTTTTTCGTTAACCTGATAGTTATTCATCTGCAGATTTATATTTTAACACTTATTTTTTAAGTATTGATTTTAATAATTGTACATCTTTAAACCCTGCACTTGATTCAAATTTTGAATTCACATCAATAGCATGCAAACGTACGTCTGTTAACCCCCTCGCCTTCTCAATATTTTCGGCACTTAGACCTCCACTTAAAAAAAAGGGTACATTTAATACATATTTACTTAATAACGACCAATCAAAACTTTCTCCGCTGCCCCCATAGTCTTCACTTTTTGTATCGAAAAGATAATAGTCAACCAAATTTTCATAAGCGATTAATTGCTCCCAATCAAATTTTTGAGAGATACCAAAGGCTTTTATAACTTCTACACCTAATTTTTTCACTCTTTCTACAAATGCAGGGTTTTCGTTTCCATGTAATTGTATTAGATTTAAATCATAATCAGTAACTGCTTTTTGAATATTAGCAAATTCCTCATTTACAAAAACGCCAACCTTTTTTATGTTTTTTATCCCTTTAACGAAGTCAGGAGATAAATCATCAACATACCTCTTAGATGATTTATAAAAAATAAATCCCAAATAATCAGGTTTTAACATAGCAACATCTTCTATGTTAGCAGGGTACTTCATTCCGCAAACTTTCAGTTTAAGACTCATCTAATAGATCACTTTTTCTTTCTTAATCAGTCTGTTAAAACTATTTAACGCTCTTTTTGACAACAGTGATGCGTTCGCTTCATCGTAACAATCGGCAAAAGACTTATCTTGACAAATTGTTTGTATTGCAATAGCTGCATTACACAGAACGACATTGTTCTGTGCAGTTGTTCCAGTGCCGTTTAAAACAGCAATAAAAATCCCGGCCGCTTGCTCAATAGTTTCCCCTCCCTGTATTTCATTTGCACCTACCTTATTAAATCCAAGCTTATCCAACGGTATATAACGTTCACCTGAATTGCCGATCACTTTAAAATCACTTGTTAGCGATATTTCATCATAACCATCTAGGGCATGCAATATTGAATATTGTTTAGTTGTTTTTTGATAAAGGTAACCGTAAAGTCGAGCTAATTCTAAGCTAAACACACCTACTGATTGATAAATCGGTTCGGCAGGATTCACTAAAGGTCCCAACATATTGAAAAAAGTTTTCACACCCAATTCACGACGTATAGGTGCTACAGTTTTCATCGCTGGATGAAACAATGGTGCATGCAAAAAACATATATTTGCTTCATTTAGACTTCTAGAAACCTCATCAAGTTCATTTGTAAACTGATAACCCAAATATTCAATAACATTAGAAGACCCGCATCCGGATGAAACACCATAATTACCATGCTTTGCTACATGGTACCCTGCACCCGCAACCACAAAAGATGCCAGTGTGGATATATTAAAAGTATTTTTTCCATCACCACCAGTACCACATAAATCAATTAATTTATAGTCCTTAAAATCGACCTTTAAGCATAAGTCCAACATCGCATCACGAAAACCAGCAAGCTCTTCTACGGTAATACTCCGCATACAATAGGCTGTCATAAAGGCTGCCATCTGGGAGGTATTATATTTTCCAGAAGTTATATTGGTTAATATTTCATAAGCTTCCTCCTTAGTAAAGGTTTTGCTTTCGAATAAGTGGGATAATATTTTTTTCATTGATAATATAGTACCAAAATCTGTTATTTAAATTAAATGTAGCGCATTTATAATTCCATAAAAAAAGGCTTGCTATATGGCAAGCCTTTTTGTTAAGTTTTTATATTGATGTACTACAAAATGGTTTTGCCACAAATTATCCTTCGTGCCACCACCAATTTATATGTGCAAAAATTGTTTTCATTTTCTTCCAGCAAATATGATTAATTAGATCAATAAATGCAAAATAATTTGAAAATTAGTTGAGTCAACTAATACTTGATTAATGCATTTTTCTCTTTTGTAAACAATGTAAACACTTTTTTATCTACCCAAGCAGGGAAAAGTTTATTCATCCATACCGCAAGCTTTCCTTGACCAGTCATAATTAAAGTTCGTTTTCGCTTTTTAATACCCTCCAGTATTATTTCTGCTACTTGTTCGGCAGTCATCATCTTCTCTTCTTCCATGCTTGTTTCACCAAATTGATCGCCGTTCTTATCGAGTGCTGTATTTCGAATATTAGACGCCGTAAATCCTGGACAAGCTACCATCACATGTAATCCTGTTCTTAAATTCTCTACCCTTAGTGATTCCATAAAGCCGTTCATCGCAAATTTGGACGCCGAATAACCTGTACGACCAGGTAGACCTCTATATCCCGCAATAGACGATACACTAACCACAGAACCCTTGTTATTAAGCAAAGAAGGTAAAGCATATTTTGTACAGTAAACGGCACCCCAAAAATTTATATCCATTAGGTCTTTCAACACTAATAGATCCAAATCTTTAAACAATGCCCGCATACTCACGCCCGCATTGTTTATTAAAATATCAATTCTTTTAAATGTTAATAATGCTTGGTCAATCAACCGTTTGCAATCTTCTTCTTTAGAAACATCACATTGTACCGCAATTACCTTAACCTTGCTTTCATATTCTAATTGTTGAGCAATTTCACAAAGAGTAACGTATTTTCTTGCTCCCAAAACTAGATTCGCTCCCTCTTTTGCTAAAGATTTGGCCAAAGCAAGACCTATTCCTGATGAAGCGCCAGTTATGATAATTGTCTTGTTTTTCATGTACTTATTACTAGGCGATGCTTCTTTCATAAGGAACACGTGTTACTATGGAACGTCCAAGCGTTACTTCATCTACATACTCCAGCTCCCCACCAAAAGCAATACCTCTTGCTATTGTACTGATCTGTATATTAAAATCTTTCAATTTTTTATACAAATAAAAAATTGTTGTATCTCCTTCCATTGTAGCACTTAATGCCAAAATCACCTCTTCCACGTGACTCTCTTGCAATCTCTGCACCAATTTTTCTATATTTAAATCAGAAGGACCAACTCCATCCATAGGTGAGATTAATCCACCTAAAACGTGATAGACTCCATTGAATTGATTGGTATTCTCAATTGCCATTACATCGCGCGTATCTTCAACCACACATATTAATCCTTTATCTCTTTTAGGGGCCGTACAGATCTCACATATAACCTGATCTGAAATATTATGGCATACAGTACAGAAACAAATATCTGATTTAAGTTTCATCAAAGACTCGCTAAACCGCTGTACATCTGTCGCAGGTTGATTAAGTATGTGTAGCACTAACCGTAATGCTGTTTTTTGCCCGATTCCAGGTAGCCGGCTAAACTCATTTACCGCATTCTCTAAGAGCTTGGAAGAAAAATTCATACTGCAAAGGTAAGTGAAAAAGGTAAAAAAATTCATTACATTAGCGCAAAAACAGTTTCTGAGATACTGAAACTATCATTTAATAGAAACTTACTTATATGATAACAAGTGAAGATAAGATAAGAAAAGCGTTTGAAAACAAAACTTGGCAGGAAATAAAAGTAAAGGACTCATGGCAGATATTTAAAATCATGGCCGAGTTTGTTGAAGGTTTTGAAAAATTAGCTAAAATAGGCCCTTGTGTTTCCATATTTGGTTCTGCTCGTACAGCAAGAGATCATAGCGATTATAAAGTAGCAGAAGAATGTGCACGCTTACTTACCGAGAGAGGATATGGAGTAATATCTGGTGGTGGACCGGGAATTATGGAAGCAGCCAATAAAGGCGCTTATGAGGCAGGAGGAAAGTCCGTAGGCCTCAACATCGAATTACCTTTTGAACAATTTCACAATAGATACATCGATAGAGACAAATTGATGGAATTCAATTACTTTTTTGTGCGCAAGGTAATGTTTATGAAGTACTCACAAGGTTATATCGTTTTGCCTGGTGGTTTTGGCACTATGGACGAGTTATTTGAAGCTATTACGCTTATACAAACTGGCAAGATAGCAAGATTTCCAATTGTTCTGGTTGGCAAATCTTATTACGGTGGGCTTTTTGATTGGGTGAAAGACAGAATGTTGGAAGAAGGTAAAATAAGTACTGAAGACCTCAATTTGTATCGTTTAGTTGATACTGCAGAAGAAGCTGTAGGGCATATATTTAAATTTTACGACAAATACTTACTTAAACCTAATTTTTAATTTTACTTGTAAAGAATTCGTCGAATAAATGATCTTAGCATAATTTCCACGAACACTGCCCTACTTTACTCTTTAATAAAATAGTAATGGCTATTAGTGGTGATATAGAAAACAGAATAGAAAATTTCTGTTTTCTATATCAATTGAGCCAATGCTATTTCGTAGGCTCGAGAAGATAAATTTATTCTTTCTTTAGATAAATCAAATATAGCTTTCATCGCTTTAAATATTACGTTCGAAGTGTCTGAAAATATGGCATCATCACTTATTTCAATATTGGGTTGCATTAAATAAGCAAATACACGGGCCATTCCGCAATTGGCAATAAAATCTGGTATTAGCGAAACATTGTTATCAGTAAATTCCATTACAGGCCCATAGAATATTTCTCTATCAGCAAATGGAACGTTTGCTCCAGAAGCAATTACCTCTAAGCCATTGTTTATCAAACATGTCACATGTTTTTTAGAAACCAATCTTGAAGCTGCAGCAGGTATAAATATTTCAGCACCAATATTCCATATTTCCTCATTTATCTCGTCAAACGGGATCAGATGTTCGGTATTTATAGCATTACCTTTTCTTTCTAAAAATAAACGTTCAATTTCCAGCTTAGTAAATCCCCTGGAATTAAGCACTCCTCCTTCTTTATCAATGATGCCTACAATTTCAACACCAAGTTGTGAAAGGTAATATCCTGCAGAAGCAGCAACATTTCCCCATCCCTGGATAATGGCCTTTTTTTTCTTGCAACCGGTTCCAACCATTTCGTAATAGTATTTTACTGATTCAGAAACGCCATATCCAGTAATCATATCAGCTACTTTATATTTTCTCCTAAGATCGGGTGTGTATTTTAAATCCTCAAGAACCTTTGATACGCCATATCGGAGTTGCCCAATCTGATGGATGCGTTCATTTTCACGCACATTAAAATGGCCGTTTAGTACACCTTCTTGTGGGTGCCATAAACCATAGTTTTCTGTTATGGGTATCACTTCTACTATTTCATCGATATTTAAATCTCCACCAGTACCGTAATAATTTTTCAATAGTGGTGTAACTACTTTAAACCAACGTTCTAAAACACCCTTTTTTCGAGGATCGGTAGGATCAAAATTTATGCCTGACTTAGCACCGCCGATGGGCGGACCCGAAACAGTAAATTTTACTTCCATCGTTTTCGCTAAAGACTCCACCTCGCGTCTATCTAGGCCCTTCCTCATTCGCGTACCACCCCCGGCCGCCCCACCTCTTAAAGAGTTGATTACAATCCAACCTTCGGCTTCTGTTTGTGTGTCTTTCCATTCGAATACGATTTCTGGTTTTTTATCCTCAAATCGAGATAGTAAGTTTTTCATGGAATATTTTGTATTTTATTCAAATTGGTTTATCGGCCTATACGCAAGTAAATATAGCTACATAAACACATTAAAGCAAAATTTTAGATAACATAAAATACAATTCACAGAATAATATTTAATCTTTACAGAAGTTTACAAATTACTTCGCAACACAATTGCAGTAAAAACTTATATTTGCAGATATAATAATTAATCAATAGAATAATGCTGACCGTTTTATCAAGTATTCAATGGGGTATCGATCCGGAGCTTTTCCATATCGGAGGTTTTGGCTTGCGGTATTACACGCTGTGCTTTATGCTCGCCTTCTTTTTAAGTTATGTGATATTACTTAGCATTTTCAAGAGAGAGGGTAAATCGCAAGAATTGCTTGATAAACTCACCATTTATGTATTTATTGGCACTGTCCTTGGCGCACGCTTAGGTCACTGCTTATTTTATGAGTTTGATTATTACAAAGATCATTTACTAGAGATGATTCTTCCCATAAGAACAGTGAATGGAACCTTAACTTTCACGGGATATCAAGGCCTTGCCAGTCATGGCGGAGCCATTGGAATCATTGTCGCTTTGATACTCTATTGCAGGAAGACAAAAGTTAATTTCTGGTGGATTGCAGATAGGCTTGTCATTGTAGCAGCTCTTTCTGGTGCATTAATTAGAACAGGGAACTTTTTTAATTCCGAAATTATAGGCAAACCCAGTCAACTTCCTTGGTCGGTTGTATTTACACATGTAGATAATATTCCCCGTCATCCGGCACAGTTGTATGAATCAATGGGATATCTAGTGATATTCATTATCCTATTTAATTTATATAAAAAGAGTAAGTTTCAAAAACCAGCATTTTTGTTTGGTTTTTTCATGGTTACTGTTTTTGGATTACGATTTCTGATGGAATTTGTGAAGGAAAACCAAGAATCATTTGAAAGTGCAATGACTCTTAATATGGGACAAATACTCAGTATACCATTTATTGCTATTGGCTTTTATTTCATGTTTAAAAGCAATAATGCGTCAGGAATAGCACAAAAAAAATAGCATCTGATTTTAAAACAACTAGCGATGAAAGAAGAGAAAGTTAAAACTTTTGAAAACATTTTGCGGAAGCATAGTCTCAAGGTTACGCATCCCAGACTTAAAGTGCTTGAAAAAATATTCAATAAAGATACGGCTACATCACAACCAGAATTAGAAAAATCTATTGGCGAGGATATAGATCGGGTAACATTATATCGAGTTTTAAATATTTTCGAGGAAAAGGGTATTATACATAAAGTATTCGACCTTCATGGAACGGCTACCTACGCAATTTGTTCTACTCGATGCACCACCCACCAACATCATGACGAACATGTACATTTCACTTGCTCGACATGCAACAGTGTATATTGTTTGCAAGAAATCAAATTACCTCAAATAACTACCCCTTCAGGCTTTACCATTGACCAAATAGCCGTGAATGCAATTGGAACATGTAATAAATGTCAAAGCTTAAAGAATGCATCGTTATCTTAAAGCATTTTTTTATCTTTAAAACAATTTATTTAAAAACTGTATTTTCATTGATGTATAATGCTCTTCAAAAAAGAGAAGGACGCTTAACATCATAAAGAATATAAGACAAAAAGTTCACCGTATGTCTACAAAAAAATCAAATGCAATTAAACATGTACTTACTCAATTAATTGCTGATGCTTTTGAAAAATCTGGCAATAAAGCGCTAAATTATAAACAGGTGTCGGCCAAATTAAATATTACCGACCCTATCTCCAAAAATACCATTCTGTCAATTCTTCAAGAAGAGTCTAAGATTAAATCCGGATTATTCAAAGAAACAGAAAAGGGAAAATTTACGCTAAGAGAGCTTAAAACCTTCATTATTGGCAAAGTAGACATGACGGCAGATGGTTCAGCATTTATTGTCACTGAAGATGAATTGGAAGACGATATATATGTTGCACCTCGTAAACTTCGTAACGCTTTACACGGCGATACAGTAAAAGTGTATGCTTATGAGAAAAGTAAAGGTAGAAGAAAGGAAGGTGAAGTAGTTGAAATTATAGAAAGATTCCGAACAGATTTCACAGGCGTAGTAACTGTCTCAAAACGTTTTGCCTTTTTAATAGCAGACGACAGAAAGATGCTCCACGATATCTATGTACCATTAGAAGATTTAAATGGAGCCAAAGATCAGGATAAGGCCGTTGTAACTATTACTGATTGGCCTCAAGGAAGCAAAAACCCCGTTGGTAAGATCAAACATGTGCTGGGAAGGCAAGGTGAGAATAACACGGAGATGAATGCCATCTTAGCCGACTATGGGTTCCCTTTAGCCTTTCCAAATCAAGTTGAACAAGAGGCAGAGGCAATTCCGGAAATAATAGATGAAACAGAGATCAACAAGAGAAAAGACTTTAGAGATATTTTAACATTTACCATTGACCCGGCAGATGCAAAAGATTTCGACGATGCTATATCTTTTCGTCAGCTAGAAGATGGCACCTATGAGATCGGTATTCACATTGCAGACGTAACGCATTATGTTAAAGCTGATACGGAACTTGACAAGGAAGCTTATGAAAGGGGCACTTCTGTATATTTAGTGGATCGAGTTATTCCAATGCTACCCGAGAGATTATCGAATGATCTATGTTCTTTACGACCAAATGAAGACAAACTTTGCTTTTCTGCGGTTTTTATTCTTGACAATCAAGCGCATGTAAAAGAACAGTGGTTTGGTAAAACGATTATCCATTCTGATCGTCGTTTCTCTTATGAAGAGGCGCAAGAAATAATAGAAACAAAGGAGGGCCAATTTTGTAATGAGCTTCTAATATTAAATAAATTAGCATATATCCTAAGAGAGCACAAGTTTAAACAGGGTGCTATTAGTTTTGAATCAACGGAGGTTAAGTTTAAATTAGATGAAAACGGAAAACCCTTAGGCGTTTATACGAAAGAGAGGAAAGACGCACATAAACTCATAGAAGACTATATGCTTTTAGCCAATAGAAAAGTGGCTGAATACATTGGAAAACAGAGCAAAGGAACTAAGAAATTACCATTTGTATATCGAAATCACGATGCTCCCAATGAGCAAAGCCTTACTTCTTTCGCCCAATTCGCAGCGCGTTTTGGTTATAAGATAAATACAAAATCTGAAAAGGAAATAGCGAAATCTCTTAATGCTCTTATGCTGGACGTCGAAGGTAAAAAAGAGCAAAATGTTTTAACAACGTTAGCTATACGTTCCATGGCCAAAGCTGTTTACACGCTAAAGAAACATAGCCATTATGGTTTAGCTTTTGATTATTACACCCATTTTACTTCTCCTATTAGACGCTACCCGGATGTTATGGTACACCGACTGCTAGAACACTACTTGCAAGGTGGCAAAGCCGTAAATGAAGAGGCCTACGAAAAAATGTGTGTGCATGCTTCGCAAATGGAAAAGAAAGCTGCCGATGCTGAGCGGGCATCAATTAAATATAAACAAGCTGAATTTTTGCAAAATCAAATAGGAAATACGTATTTGGGGATAATTTCGGGGGTTACTGAATGGGGTATGTATGTTGAAATAGAGGAAAATAAATGCGAAGGAATGGTTCGCTTACGGGATATTACTGATGATTTCTATTCACTTGATGAAAAAAATTATGCAATCATTGGCCAACGTAAAAAAAAGAGCTATCAGTTAGGTGACGAGGTAAAGATAAAGGTAAAAACTGTTAATCTTGCCAAACGCCAAATAGATTTCACGCTGGTAAGTTAGCTTCTGACGAAATAAAATACTTTTTCTATCTTCGCCACATGTATTCTATAGCCGATTTACAAACAATCATTGCGCAGACGTTATTACAACGAGATTTTCCTACAGAACCTAGCAATTTATACGATCCAATTCGTTACTTTTTAAGTATAGGAGGAAAACGATTAAGACCTGTTCTAACATTATTAGCAACCGATTTATTTGGTGAAAAAATAGAGAAAAGCCTATCAGCAGCATTAGCAATAGAAGTATTTCATAATTTCACCTTAATGCACGATGATATCATGGATGAAGCACCGCTGCGAAGGGGAAAAGACACTGTTCATAAAAAGTGGGATACTAATACCGCTATATTATCTGGTGACGCCATGATGATAACATCATACCAATTGTTATCTAAAAGTCAAACAGATAATTTATCTGAAGTATTACATATCTTTAGCAAAATGGCTTTAGAGGTATGCGAAGGGCAACAACTAGATATGGATTTTGGAAATTCACCTTCTGTTACGGAAGAGGATTATTTACAAATGATACGGTTAAAAACTTCAGTGCTACTCGGTGCCGCCTTAGAAATAGGTGCTCTTATAGCCGGGGCTAATCCAAAAGACAGAAAACTCCTTTACGAATTTGGCGTAAATATGGGAATTGCATTTCAACTGCAGGACGATCTTCTAGATATTTATGGCGACCCTAAAAAATTTGGCAAGCAAATTGGTGGCGATATTATCGAAAATAAAAAGACTTTTCTTTTGATTAACGCCATTCGATTAACAAAAGGAAAAGAAGAAGAAAAAGAGCTAAAAGGATGGATAAAAAGGCACGCTAACTATAATGTAGACGAAAAAATAAACGCTATTACTTCCATTTATAATAAATATGGCATAAAAACACTTGCAGAAGAGAAAAAATCATTCTTTTCGGACCAGGCCTTTCAAGCACTAGAAAAAATAGATGTCCCCGCAAACCGTAAGCAGGTGCTGATAACATTTACTAAAGGTTTATTTGTTCGTGAGTCATAATGCATAAAAATCCTCAAAGATTATTTTCTCTTACTGATTAAACGAAAAATAATGAGGCCAAATCTTAGGAAGACCTGCCTCTTTTCCATAAATAGGATCTGTATCTGGAATTGACACGGAGCCGATATTCCTATCCACTAATGGTCTTTCTCCAGAAGTTCCGTAATTCATATCATATCCCCTACCTTCTGGATAGGCTCCTACGCATAACACTTGGTTTTCTGATCTCAAATTTTTATGGGCTACACCCGCTGGTATAACTAATACATCTCCCTGTTCTATATCTAATTTCTGTCCGTTATCTCCTCCTAGCATCAATGTAGTACCTCCCTTTATTACTCCCAGTACCTCATGCGTATTGCTGTGATAGTGATGAATAGTATGAATGCCCCCTACCCAATGATTTGTCCAATTATAACTATTAAAGAGCTTAATAAATTCTATAGAATTGTTATCTCCGTCTTTCGTGATGACTTGATTATAATAAAGTACCGGTAGTGAACTATTTGGAAATAGTCCGTCGTCAGATAAAAAAATAAGGGCAGGGCCTAACATAATACTCAATTAATAACAATAAGCTTCAATATTAAAAAACAATCGTCAAAGCAATAAGTTTTGGTCTTTATCGGATTAAGCATATTATCGGAAAGCTTGCTTAGTACAAGGAATGTCCATTTCCTTCAAATTTGAGGGCTTTTACTATAACATTATTGTGAAAATCTAAAAATTGCAATTATAATCGTAAATTTACGTGAACTAATTTATGATATTGACCAAAAAGTTAACGTAGCTTATTAACCAATTATTTTTTTATATGACGTTTTAAACTTAGATAATTCGCAGTTAGTCTATTGACTCCTAAAATCTATTTCTCTGTAACCTAGTTATTGTTGTGTTTCATAATAATGACATTTTTTGTATGAAAAGGAAGCTAACACTCATTGAAGGAACAATGTATGCTGGTGGAAAAACACCTGTTAACGTCGTTGCTAGTATTAAAATTAAAGGTATTATTTGTGAAAAAAATTTACATATTGCAGTCTCGAGAATTCAAGACCGGCATCCTCTATTAAGAGTCAATGTACTTGAAGACAAAGAAACAGGGGCTCCTTATTTTATTAAACAAGATCCAATTCGGAACATTCCTATACGTGTTTCTAAGCGAATGACAGATGATGACTGGAAGAAGGAGTCAATCACTGAATGCCTAATACCCTTCGATGTAAAGAAAGGTCCCCTAATTAGGCTCGTATGGCTTAGGTCGGCGGTCACTTCGGAACTGATATTTATTGCCCATCATTGTATTTGTGATGGTATGTCGCTTTTAAATCTGATTGATGAAACCTTACTTTTATTAGCGAGCCCCGGTATTGAGATTGGATCTTATAATTCATTTTCTTCCATCAATGAATTTATTCCGTCAGCTGTCATGAACAAGAAAATCAATATAATGAAAATTTTTCTGTTCAGTAAACTGGCAAAACTCATTTTTTTTGCTACAACTAATAAAAAGGAAATTGTACGAAAAAACCCTTACCTGATTCATTGGAAATTAGACCAAGAAAAATCTATTTCAATTCTTCAAAGGTGCAAAGCGGAGGGCGTCTCTGTTAATGCTGTATTATGCGCAGCGTTTGTACAGGCGTTTAAAAATACCGAATCAATAAAATCACGATCAAGATTATATTGTGCAGTTGACACTCGAAAATTTATCCCGCAGATCAAAAGCAATACAATGTTTGCCTTTCCTATACTAATAGGACTGCGTCCAAAAAGCAATAAAGTGACAAACTTATGGGATCAATCATATTGGTTAAAAAGGCAACTATTGACAAAAATAAATAAGTTCAATATTCATAACTTGCTTATGTTCAGTGAGTGCCTCCTGCCATTTTTGCCAAAAATGACAAAATATGCTAAAAATGATAAAGGAAATCACGATTTCACGTTATCTAATATGGGTAATGTTAAATTAAAGGAAAATTATGGTCTCCTCGAAGTGGAGTCCTTGCACTCACCGGCAACAATATTTCCGTTTGGCAATCCATCTACGTTATCTATAACCACTTTTAGAAGCCAAATTGATTTTATATTTACATCAGATGAGCACTTTATCAAATATGACAATGCCCTCTCTCTAAAAGATAATGCGATGAAATTTCTGAAAGATGCTATCGATTCATAAGCAAACATGATATTTTGAACGCCTAATACATTCGAAAAGTCCTCAAGCAATAGGCAACCCGACTGTCGTCAGGTTTCCCTATTGCTTGACAGAAAGCGAGGTGATCCCTGAAGAGGGGGCTTCAAAGCAACATCAACCACTCACTACGTTCGTTATTTTTGTTGTTTTTGATCTTTTGTTCGAACAAGCTCGCAAAAGGCTAAAAACAACAAAACCCGGCTGTTGCCGGGTTGATGTTGCTCTGGCGGAAAGTGAGGGATTCGAACCCCCGGTCCTGTTACAGACAACGGTTTTCAAGACCGCCGCATTCGACCACTCTGCCAACTTTCCGGCACAAAAGTACGAACTCCATCCGTTTTAACAAACATAAACTCCTTTTTTTTTACACATCAGAAGTAACTCCTTCATTTCGTGTAAATTATTTTTTCATGAAGTTTAAAAGCATGACTTTTTCTAAAATTCACATCAAAATTCCTTAGCTTTTCACTGCTAGTCAAACAATCTTTTTTAGACAATATTATAAACCAGATTCGATTATTATTTTGGTTCAGAACGCTTTGAAATGATTAGATTCAATTGAAAAGAATGAAGAAATAGCGGGCTATTTCAAGGCGTTTTCAGGAAGAAAATGGCCGATTCAAAGTAAAAAAACTGGAGAACCTATTGAATTTTGAAGTTATAAGGGATAATCGAATTCAGGTTATAACGCCACAAAAAAGGGTATCCAATAGATACCCTTTTTTGTGAATTCAGAAGAAAGCTTATTTATTATTTTTTGAAATAAGAAATAATAATGTTTGCCAGTTCTTCTCCTATTCTCTCTTGAGCCTCATTTGTTGCAGCTCCGATATGAGGAGTTAATGAAACTCTTGGATGCACTAATAATTCCTTTCTTGGAGTAGGTTCGTTCTCGAAAACATCAAGACCAACGAAAGATACTTTGCCAGAGTTTAAGGCTTCAAGTAAGGCCAACTCGTCAATTGTTCCTCCTCTTGAAGCATTTACGATACCCACCCCGTCTTTCATCAAATCAAATTCTTCTTTTCCTAATACCGCTTTATCTAAAAACGGAACATGTAAACTTATAAAGTCGGCAGTTCTTATTAATTCTTCTGTATCAACCTGTTTCACAGGCACTTCAACCGAAGCACCGCCAGAAAGGTTCAACGTAAGCGATGCAGGAACACTTACGAAATCACTCGCAATGACATCCATTCCGACACCTAAAGCAACTTTAGCCGTTTCTTGTCCAATACGCCCAAAGCCAATAACTCCTAAGGTTTTACCCTTCAGCTCTACTCCTTTTGCATAAGCTTTTTTTAACCCAGCAAAATTGCTATCCCCTTCATGGGGCATTTTTCTGTTAGAATCATATAGAAATCGAACACCATTATAAAGATGAGCAAATACCAATTCTGCCACAGATTGTGAGGAAGCTGCCGGTGTATTCACTACAGCAATTCCTTTATTGCGTGCATATTCTACGTCAATATTATCCATGCCAACACCACCTCGGCCGATTAATTTAAGATTAGGGCATGCATTTATAAGGTCTTCCCTTACTTTAGTTGCACTTCTTACCGTTATGGCATCGTACGCTTGTAATCTTTCTTTTAATTCTTCTTGTGGAATGTGATTTGTATCAACGGTAAATCCAGCTTTCTCCAATAGTTCTTTTCCTAAAGGATCAATACCGTCATTTGCTAATAATTTCATATAATACGCAGTATGGATTTAAAATAAATGTTTCAATTAAGGATAATTATGCATTCTTCTCTGCAAATTCCTGCATAAGATCAACAAGCGCGTTAATACTTGTTATTGTTAATGCATTATAAATTGATGCTCTAAAGCCTCCAACGCTTCGATGACCTTTTAATCCGATCATACCTCTTTCTTCCGTTAAAGCTAAAAAGGTTTTTTCTAATTCAGGATTATTCATCACAAAAGTCACGTTCATTCTTGAGCGATCTTCAGCCTGTGCCGCGCCTTTAAATAAAGGGTTACGATCAATCTCGTCATATAACGTCCTTGCCTTAATAATATTCTCACGTTCTATCTCTTCTATACCGCCTTTTGCTTTTAACCAACGTAAATTTAAAAGAGATACATAAATGGCAAATACTGCAGGGGTATTATATAAAGATCCCGCCTCAATATGCTTACGATAGTCAAAAATCGCAGGAATATCTCTTCCAGTTTTGCCTAGCAAGTCGTCTTTAACTATAACAAGTGTTACGCCCGCCGGCCCCATATTTTTCTGTGCTCCCGCGTAAATTAAGCCAAAGTCAGCCACATTAATTTTGCGGCTTAAAATATCAGAAGACATATCGCACACCAAAGGAATTGAGGATTTAGGTGTTTCGAATAATTCAGTTCCATAAATAGTATTATTAGACGTATAATGAAAATAAGAAGCGTCAGTAGGTACATCATATTCCTTTGGAATATAGGTATAGTTAGCTTCTTTTGATGATGCAACAACCTGCACTGTACCAAATTTTTGTGCTTCTTTTAATGCCTTCGAAGCCCAAGTGCCCGAATCCAAATATGCAGCCTTACCCGTCTGCGGCAATAAATTCATTGGTACCATAGCAAACTGTTGACTCGCCCCACCCTGTAAAAACAATATGGAATAGCCATTAGGTACTGCCAATAAATCACGAACCAACGACTCTGCCTCTTCTATTACTGCCTCAAACGCTTTTGAGCGGTGGGAAATCTCTAATATTGACAGCCCTGAATTATTAAAATCAATTACTGCTTGCGACGCTTCCTTAAATACTTCTTGCGGGAGAATACACGGTCCGGCACCAAAATTATGTTTCATTATTGAGTTAAATATAGATTTGAATATAAGTTTGTATACAAATTCTCACATGTTTTATCTAAAAGACAAAGCAGTATACGAATTATTTGTATTAGACAAATGTAAAGTTTTTATAAAAATAATTCAAAAAATTAGTGATTTTATTAAAAAAATATTGGTAATATTTTTGTAAACTTAAACATATTACAATTAACAATCATTCGATTTTTCATAATGACCTTTAAATATAAAGGGAGGCACAAGTGCCTCCCTTTATATTATTCCTTTCAGTTAAACACTTTTCGTAAACGGAGAGACGTCTTTTAATAGCCGTATAGATGCTATTGGATCCTTTGCTGAAAATACCGTATTGCCGGCAACGAGAACATTTGCCCCTGCTTTCAATAGATCAATTGAGTTCTCATGATTTACGCCGCCATCAATTTCTATTAGCAGTTTATCGTTTCTCCCCTGAGCTAGAATACGAAGCTCACGAATTCTTCTGTATGTATTTTCAATGAATTTCTGTCCTCCAAAACCTGGGTTTACAGACATTATACATACCAGATCGATGTCATCAACAATATCATACAAATGGTTTATAGGAGTATGTGGGTTAATAGCAACACCAGCTTTACATCCCAATTCTTTTATTTGTTGAATAGTTCTATGTAAATGCGTACATGCCTCAAAATGGACTGTAATATTGGAGGCTCCTGCATCTTTAAATTGTGCAAGATACCTATCTGGTTCAACAATCATTAAATGTACATCCAAGGGTTTTTCCGTATGACGCTTAACAGCAGATAGTACAGGAAAACCAAAAGAGATATTTGGAACAAATAGACCATCCATAATATCTACATGCACCCAATCTGCCTCACTTCTATTAATCATCTCAATATCTTGTTGGAGATTAGCAAAATCAGCAGATAAAATAGAAGGAGCTACTAAATGTTTCATTCGTAATAAGGTTGTTTTTCAAAAAATTAAAATATCGGAAAACTCAGTCTGAAGCCACATTTCCTATTGATAACATCACTAAATAAAAATTACCGCCCTAAATAGACTCTTAAAATTATCTATCCAAGACGGCAATTGCTTTAAATTTATTATTTATTTTCTGTCTCCGTCTTTTTTTCCGGGCGAGGTAATAGCGCTTTACGAGAAAGTTTTAATTTTCCTTGTTTATCAATATCTAACAATTTTACTTTTACAATCTCGCCAACTTCGAAAACTCCATCCATCGTCTCATACCGCTTCCAATCGATCTCCGATATATGTAATAGACCGTCTTTTCCAGGCATAATTTCAACAAACGCACCAAAAGGCATGATAGATTTTACTTTTCCTTCATAAATCTCACCTACTTCTGGTTTAGCTGCTATTGCTTTAATTCTACCAACAGCAGCATCAATTGCTGCCTTATTGTCGGCAAAAACCTGTACGATCCCTTTACCGCCCACTTCTTCAATTGCAATGGTGGCGCCTGTTTCCCTTTGCATTTCCTGAATGATTTTTCCACCAGGGCCAATAATAGCACCGATAAACTCTTTATCAATACTAAGGCTTACAATACGTGGCGCATGGGCCTTGTAATCTTCGCGAGGAGTTGCAATGGTTTTAAGCATCTCATTAAGAATATGTAAACGAGCTTCTTTGGCTTGCGACAATGCCTCCTTTAATACTTCCCATTTTAAACCATTAATTTTCAAGTCCATTTGACAGGCTACAATTCCATTACTGGTACCTGTAACTTTAAAGTCCATATCACCCAAATGATCTTCATCGCCCAAGATATCACTTAGCACAGCATACTTTCCTGTTTTTTCGTCGGTGATTAATCCCATAGCTATTCCTGAAACAGGGGATGTAATCTTCACACCTGCATCCATCAAAGCGAGCGTACCGGCACATACTGTAGCCATAGAGGAAGAACCATTAGATTCTAATATATCAGAGACTACACGTATGGTATATGGATTTTCTTCCTGGCCCGGTAATACCTGTTTCAATGATCTCATTGCAAGATTTCCATGCCCAACCTCCCTACGGCCAGGGCCTCGATTAGGTCTAACCTCTCCAGTAGAGAAACCAGGGAAATTATAGTGCAAAATAAACCTGCTATATCCATTAATAAATGCACCATCAATCATTTGCTCATCATCTTTCGCTCCTAGCGTAACCGAAGTAAGTGATTGTGTTTCTCCCCGCGTAAAAATTGCAGAACCGTGTGCAGCAGGTAAGTAATCTACTTCACTCCAAATAGGTCTAACAGTACGCACATCACGACCATCTAAACGAATTCCTTCATTTAATATTAAATTACGAACAGCATCATATTGAACATCGTGAAAATATTTTTTCGCCAGGAATACCGTTTCATCATCCACATCCTCTCCAAGAGTAAGAGCAAAAGCTTCGGCTATATCTGCAAACTTTTCAGAGCGTTCTTTTTTTGAAGAGCCCGATTTAGCAACTTCATAAACACTATCATAAGTTGCTGCATATACTCTTTCTTTTAGCTCTGGGTTGTTTGATTCATGATTGTACACACGTTTTTCAGTGCGGCCCACCAATTGTGCAAGCTCAATCTGTGCCTGTACCTGTATTTTAATCGCTTGGTGAGCAAAAGCTATCGCTTCGATCATCTCTTCCTCAGATATTTCCTTACTTTCTCCCTCCACCATCACAATATCATTGGCCGAACCGGCGACGATAAATTCTAGCGTGGCTCTCTCCAATTCACTTAATAAAGGATTAATAATCAACTTATCATCAATCTTTGCCACACGAACCTCAGATATTGGACCATTAAAAGGTATATCCGAAACTGCTATTGCAGCCGAAGCTGCTAGGCCAGCTAGCGCATCAGGCATTATATCTTTATCTGCAGAGATTAAGGAAATCATTACCTGCGTATCTGCATGATAATCGTCAGGGAATAACGGACGTAATGCCCGATCAACTAAACGAGATATCAAGATCTCATAATCGGATAAACGTGCTTCCCTACGCAAAAAGCCACCAGGAATACGGCCGGTAGCAGCATATTTTTCTTGATAATCTACAGATAAGGGCAGAAAATCTGTTCCCGGTTTAGCCTCTTGAGCTGACACTACTGTTGCTAAGAGCATTGTTCCGCCCATCTTCACAACAACAGAACCATCTGCTTGTTTAGCTAGTTTACCTGTTTCGATTTCGATGAGGCGGCCATCGCCAATATCGAATGTTTTCTTAATTGCATTGTAACTCATGTTGTTTTCTCTAATGCGTTGGTCGTCTTTAAAACGCATCGTTTTTTTATTTATAGACTTTTTAACTTGACACAAAGGTAAATAAAAAAAGCCATCACTTTTTAAGGATGGCTTCTTGTTTTTCTACTAAAAGTTATTTTATAATATCTCTTAGTTGCAAAGCTTTGATAACTGCACGGTATCTTTCAATATCTTTCTTATATAGATAAGCTAATAAAGATCTACGTTTACCTACTAATTTTTGCAAGGATAACTGAGTAGAAAAATCTTTGCGATTTTTCTTTAAATGTTCAGTTAAATGTGCAATACGTTTAGTAAATAGTGCTACCTGTCCTTCGGTAGACCCTGTGTTTTTTGCGTCACCAGCAAATTCAGCGAAAATGTCTGATTTGTACTCTTTACTTAAATACATTACTTGAATAATATTAAAGCGTTAAAAAATTTTATTAATTGCGTGCAAATATACATCTTTTTTTATTGATATCAAACAGCTCACTTATTATCAATCAATGCTTGCGTTATAAGTTCGCTATAAAAATCAGTTTCATTCATCCCGGTGGCCCTCACTTGCTGTGGAATGAAACTTTGCTCAGTTTGTCCAGGAATGGTATTAATTTCAATAAAATAGAACTTATTACTATCTTTTTCTAAAAAGAAATCAATTCTCACTAAGCCTTTACAGTTTAGTGTTACATATACATCTTTCACAATTCCTTTTATTCGTTCTTGCTCTTCTGAAGTTAAATCTGCTGGTGTTATCTCTTCGGTTAAACCGGGAGTATATTTTGCCTCAAAATCAAAAAATTCGCGTGAAGTGATAACTTCCGTTGCTGGCAACACCTCTAACCCTTTAGAGGAACGGTAGACACCTATAGAGAATTCTCTTCCAGTTACAAACTCTTCAATAAGCACCTGTTTATTGGCATTTTCTGTATTGAAAGCCCGTTCTAGGGCAGTTACCAGTTCTTCTCTTTTATTCACTTTTGTCATCCCAATACTACTTCCACCACCATTTGGTTTGACGAAATAAGGTAATTTAAGTTGCGCGAATATGGCGAATTGCCCCTCTTTGTTATTGTCTAACAAACAAATAGATTTAGCTAAATGAAGGTTCTTAACATCTTGAAGCAATAGTTTGGTATATGCTTTATTCATTGTTAAAGCCGAAGTAAGCGTATCACATGAAGTGTATTTGAGTCCGACCATATCTAAATATCCTTGTAATTTACCATCTTCGCCAGGCGACCCATGTAACATTATAAATGCAAGGTCAAATGCTATTACTTTATCTGGTAACGATAAAGTAAAGTTCTTTCTGTCTATCTCATGTTCTATACCTGATTCATCTATATAATGCCAACTATGCTTTGTTAAGATAATTTTGTATACATCAAAACGTTTAGTATCTAGCTTTTGCGCTACAAATGCAGCACTTTTTAATGAAACTTCGGCTTCTCCTGTAAATCCACCGGTAATTAATGCTATTTTTGCGTTCATAAAAAGAGAATATGGAGAACAAAGATAATTGAATATCTATATCTTTATTAAATTATTTTAGCGAATTGGCATGCTTTTTAAAGGTTAAAGTTGAACTTAAAAAAATCCAAATACGAGATCATAAATGAATAAGTTATTTCAATATTTAAGAACACAAACATTCAGAAAGAATCTAATTATTGCCCTTATATCCGGAATAGTATTTCTACTTCTTCTTTTTTACAGTTTAAGATTTTACACACGCCATGGAGAAGCTCTTGAGGTGCCAGTTCTTAAGGGAATTTCCATAGAAGGGGCTATAAATAAATTGGAAAACCAAGGATTTAGATATCAGGTTGATTCAGTTTATCAGGCAGATAAAAAACCAGGATTAGTTATTGAGCAAGATCCAGATGCGGGAACAAAAGTAAAAAGAAATCGAACCTTATACCTAACAATTATCACGAAGAATGCACCTGAAGTTCAGTTACCAAATTTAACAGAAATGGCTTTATTAGAAGCGGTTTCCACTTTGAACAACTACGGATTAAAGTTAGGCGACACCATTTATATACCAGACATAGCACGAGATCGTGTGTTAGATGTAAAATATGGGGGACAAAAAATCACTACCGGTCAGCCCATACCTAAGGGTAGTAAAATAGATTTAGTCTTAGGTAATGGTATGGGGGAAAGTGAAGTGACTGTACCAAATTTAGTAGGATACACCTTAGACGAAGCGATATTTTCATTAAAGGGGGCCTCACTAACACTGGGCACCGTAAAATATATGGGCCCCGTAGCAGATAGTTCAAGTGTTAGGGTTATCAGTCAAACACCAGAGGCTGACCCTAGCGGAGAAAAGAAAGTAAGCATTGGTACTCCTGTTAATTTAGCATTAAGCAATTAGCCACAATGGCCGCTCATAAAGTTTAAGAAAGATGGACACCCAACCGAAGAAAAAAAAATCACTTACTAAAAAGATTGTTTTCACAATAATACTCCTATTGGTTGTTGCGGGCGCAATATTAGCGTATACGTACTATAAGCGATATTTTGCTCCAAATGTAACGGATACTGAAGACTATCTATATGTAAGAACAGGCGCCCAATTTGAAGACCTTATGTTAGATTTAGGCGAAAAGAATCTTCTAAAAGATACAGCAAGTTTTAGATGGGCAGCAGTAAATATGGAATATCCATCTAGAATGAAGCCTGGAAAATATAAACTTAATAAAGGCATGAATAACCGAACCCTAATAAACATGTTGGGTGGTGGATTTCAAGAACCTGTAAAATTACGTTTTCAAAATATTAGGCTAAAAGAACAATTTGCCGGATTTCTAGCTACGCAAATTGAACCGGATTCCACGTCCTTAATTAATCTGATAAATAGTGATACATTAGCAACAAACTACGGATTTAATACGGATAACTTCTTCACTATGTTCATTCCGAACACCTACGAATTATACTGGAATATTTCGACAAATGATTTTTTTACCCGGATGCATGAGGAGTATGAAAAATTTTGGACAGCCGAACGTAAAGAAAAAGCACAAGCACTAAACCTGAGCCCTATCCAGGTTAGCATTCTGGCTTCTATTGTTAAGGGTGAAGCATTACATATTGACGAGATGCCCAAAATAGCTGGATTATATATAAATAGGCTTCAAAAGGGAATTCTTTTACAAGCCGACCCTACAGTAATTTTTGCTACAAACGATTTTACTATTCGAAGAGTTTTAAATAAGCATCTTCTAACCAACTCGCCATATAACACATATATCTATAAAGGACTCCCCCCTGGCCCTATTATGATGCCCAGTATCGCTTCAATAGATGCCGTTTTAAACTATCAAAAACATAATTACATTTATATGTGTGCGAAAGAAGATTTTTCTGGCTATCATAATTTTTCATCAAGTGTAGCCGAACACTTGGTTAATGCGCGTAAATTCCAACAAGCTCTTAACGAGCGAAATATCAAAAAATAAAATGTTTATATTCGAAACCCAAATCAGAGTAAGATATAGTGAAACCGATCAGATGGGTTATGTGTACTACGGAAACTATGCGGCCTACTATGAGGTTGCTCGCGTGGAAATGCTACGTACTTTGGGCACATCGTACAAAGAGATGGAAGCAGGAAGAATAATGATGCCTGTATTGGAACTTAAATGCAAATATATCAAACCTGCTCTTTACGACGAATTACTTACCATAAAGGTAAGTATTCCTGCGCAGCCATCATTACGCATTAAGTTTAACTATGAGTTGTTTAACGAAAAGAAAGAACTAATAAATATAGGTGAAACAACGCTTGTTTTTATTAATATGGATAAGAACAAACCTTGTTTACCACCAAAAGATTTTATGAATCGTTTGGCACCTTATTTTGAGGAGAGAGCATGAACTGGTTACATAGAAAGTTATTAGCGTTAAAACCTTACTATCTATTTATTGAATGGACGAAAATAATTGTGCTGCCTGGTTTTGGAAAGCTCCCTCTTTACACGGTAGCACTTTTTTTCTTTCAAGAAATTGCGCGAGAATCGCTTTTAAATAAAGCATCTTCTTTAGCCTATTCATTCATGTTAGCAATCTTTCCGGGCATTATTTTTTTGTTTACACTAATACCATATATTAAAGTATTTGTAGATGATTTTCAAGAACAGTTGTTAAATTTTATGCAAATGATTCTTCCTGAAAATGCCTATACCACCATCGAATCCACGCTATTGGATATTGTTACCAATCAAAATAGCAGATTGCTCTCATTTGGTTTTTTCATGGCCATGATTTTTGCGACCAATGGCATCCACAGTTTAATGCGTGCATTTAATAAATCCTCATTAGTGTTAGAAAGTAGAACTTTTATAAAGCAACGCTTAGTAGCTTTAGCCCTAGCAATCATGATTATCATTGCATTAACCGTAGGAATGGGCATCATCACTTTTACATCTTTTATAATTAATCACATTAAAAACAACCTGGCAATAACTAATAGCTTTTGGACCTGGCTTATTGACGTTACACGATGGGTAATTATGCTTGGAATTTATTTTATCACGCTTAGCATGTTGTACAAATACGGTCCTTCGTCATCCAAAAAGTGGAGTTTTTTTAGTCCTGGTTCTACCTTGGCCACTGTATTGGCAGCACTAACATTTTGGGGATTCGCTTTTTATATCAACAACTTTAATACTTATAATAAGTTATATGGATCTATAGGCACACTCATTGTTATCATGATTTGGCTATATTTAAACTCCTTAATTTTATTAATAGGATTCGAATTAAACGCCAGTATTGCCCTCTCTAAACAAAGTATAAAGATTGTTAAACCGAGGTTCAATAGTTTTAAGAATAATACGCTCAAAGAAGATGTCTTCCAAAACAAGGCTAATCCGAAATAAAATCAAAAAGATTTCTTAACGAATCAACTATTTATTCTCCTCGGCAGCAGCTTCTGCTTCTTTGGCTTTCTGTTCTGCCTCTTTGGCTTTCTGCTTTGCTTGCTTCTTAAAAAAGCCTCTAAACAGAAAATTATGCTGTAAGGCTTCCATATTTTGATTCAGCTTATCTGTACTTTCTTCCAAGTTGAACATCGTTTGTTTCATTTTAGAAGCCATTTCTTGGTCATTTAACAAGGCTCCCAACGTGTTATCGTTACTGTTCATCTTAAGCGTCGCTTTATTAAGATTTTCGGTTAAAGCAGAGGCCGTTTGAGTAATGCCCTGTAGCTGGGCGGCAGAATTCCTTAAACTGTTATACACCGTTGTATCCGTCAAAATTTCATTCGCTAAAGAACCTTCTGTATTTAATTTATTTGTGAAAGCATTTAACGCACTTGATACCCTTGAAGTATTTGCTGCTGTTTGTGTTAGACTGGACATAATAGATTTAACCTGTACAGCCATTAAAGAATCTGTTAAAACGGCTCCAATTGTTCCTTCTCCATTAGCAATCTTCTCACTCAACTTCTTAACATCATTGGTTATTGCTACTAAGTTTTGATTGTTCACTTGTAACGTAGCCATCATCTCCTCTGTATCAACACTTTTTACCGATTGTAACAAATCGCCTGCTTCTACTACTGCCACTCCGCTACTTCCTCCTTGAATAACGATAATCTTGCTACCGATAAATCCTTCAGAACTTATACGAACTTCAGCATCTTTTCTAATATAATCCCTAGACTTTTCTTCTACATTAAAATCAATCTCCACATGCGAGTTCTCAATAAGCTTTATATTCTTGATTGTTCCAATTTTTACTCCCGAAAAAAACACATTATTACCGGCTTTCAGTCCGCCTGCATTATCGAAAATTGTTTTGAGACCTATTGTTTTAGTAAAACGTTTTTGATTTCCTCCTAAAACGAAAATTGCAACAACAAGAACAGTGATCCCAATTAATGTAAATAAACCTACTATAACTGCCTTTTTATTATCTGAGTTTTTAGCCATATAAATTATGCAATAAAGTTGTAATCATAAAATGCTTTGACGCGATCATCTTCTGAGTCGAATATATCATTAAATCTGCCCTGACGTTCGAACTTACCATCTAATAGCATGACAATACGATCCCCCACCTCCTTCGCACACGTTAAATCATGTGTAATGATAATAGATGATGTTTTATATTCTTCCTGAACATCATTAATTAAATTATTTATCTCTGTACAGGTAATGGGATCCAGCCCCGCAGTTGGTTCATCATAGAGCATAATATCGGGTCTTAATATAAGGGTTCTTGCGATTCCGATACGCTTACGCTGCCCGCCCGAAAGCTCTGAGGGCATTTGATTGATAGCTTGTGAAAGACCAACAGATGCTAGCACTTGCTCGACTTCTTTATCGATTTCAACTCTTGTCAAGGACCTTTTATTTCGCACTAGAGGAAACTCCAAATTCTCTCTCACGGTCATACTATCATACAAAGCGCTATTCTGAAAAGAAAATCCTATTCGGAGCCGTAAGGCCATCAGTTGTTTTTCATCTAGTTCATCAACGTCTTTTCCTAAAACATTTACACTTCCCTCATCTGGATATAAAAGACCTGAAATAACTTTTATTAATACAGACTTTCCTGTTCCAGATCGACCTAGTACCACCAGATTTTCTCCTTCAAACAACTGTAGATCAACACCTTTTAACACATGAAGATCCCCAAAAGATTTATATAAACTCTTTATATTGATAACTGAGTTCTGATAGTTTATGTGCGACAATTTTTTTTCCATAGCTATCCGCGCAAACTTTGAACAACCATTACGACTAATTGTTCTTCAATAAAAATCAAGAACATCGAAGCTACAACAGCTGCATTTGCCGCTTTACCTACTCCCTCCGTTCCTTTAGAAGAATTGTACCCCTCAAAGCAGCCAACAATACCAATAGTAAAACCAAAAAAACCTGCCTTGATGACGGCTTGAAATATATCCAGAAAGGTTACCGTATCAAATACCTGATCAAAAAAGCTGACAAAGCTCACCGATTCATGTTGATAAACATTTAAAAAGGATCCCATAAGTGCTATAAAACCAGTATAACAACTTAAAATAGGTATCATGATCGTAGTAGCTAACACGCGACTTACCACTAAAAATTTAAATGGATTTGTGCCTGAAACCTCCATCGCATCAATTTGTTCAGTAACCTTCATTGAGCCTAGCTCTGCCCCAATATTTGATCCAACCTTTCCGGCTGCAATGAGTGCCGTAACCAATGGTGCCAAAGCTCTTACGATTGCTATGGCAATGAGAGAGGGCAGCATAGCGGTAGCTCCAAACTCTTCTAAGGAAGGACGAGATTGATTTGTAAATACTAGTCCAGTAATAAATCCTGTTAACGAAATCAAGGGTAAAGATTTTACACCCACTTCATAACATTGATTTATTATTTCTTTAAATTCATACGGTGGTGTAACAAGCTCCTTGAAAAAACGCATGACAAATCGGTGTACATTACCTAGTTGAATTAGCTTCTGGTCAATTTTTTTGGAAATCATTTTTGTTAATCAGCGAAAGCGCCACTCTGTTAAGACGCCGTATTTTTTTGCAAAAGTATAGTTTTATTGATTAAAATCCCGCTTTAATAACATAAAAGTTAGCACTTCAAGATATTTATCACGAATATGATACTTATGTGAGTTTTAATTCTCTACTTCACATGTCTAGCACTTAAAGCCACACACACGAATGAAACACCAATATTTATATTTTGTTTTCTATCTTTATCGTAAAAACATTTACATTTAACCCTTCATTTGATCTAATTTCATAAAGACTGTTACAAAATAATTTGCTTATTGCCTTTTTTTAACATCAAAAAATAACTAAAAATTTAAATGTATGACCAATAGAAGAAATTTCATTCAATCGCTCGCATTAACAGGCACCTTGGCAATTAGCCTACCGGATATTGTAAACGCTGCAAACATAAGGAACAATACAACAGTTAAATTCAACAAAAACGATGTCATTCTATTTCAAGGAGATTCTATTACAGATGCGGGAAGGGATAAAAAGGAAGAGGAAGCGAACAGCACACACGTACTTGGTAATGGTTATGCTTTATTAACCGCATCCCAACTATTGTTAAAACAGGCGTCATTAAATTTAAAAATCTATAATAAAGGGATCAGCGGAAATAAAGTATATCAACTAAAAGAACGTTGGCAAGAAGATTGTCTCCGCTTAAAACCAAACATTTTAAGTATTTTAATAGGCGTGAATGATTTCTGGCATACATTAGCGAAGGATAATCCTTACAAAGGTACCGTTGAGACTTACAGAGCTGATTTGAGGGCTTTATTGGAAAACACTTTAAAACAACTTCCTAACACGAAGTTAATTATTGGTGAACCCTTTGCTGTTAGGAATGTTAAAGCTGTTACTAACGAATGGTTTCCTGCCTTTGACGAGTATAGAAATGCTGCCAAAGAAATAGCAAGTGAATTTAAAGCAACCTTTATTCCCTATCAACAAGTGTTCGATGAAGCAGTGAAATATGCACCGGCAAATTACTGGACGGGCGACGGCGTGCATCCCTCATTAGCCGGAGCTGCTTTGATGGCTCAAGCTTGGATAAAGGCTGTAGGTAATTAATCATCATACCACACTTGTACTGTATATCAATTTTTCTTAGCATTTTAACAGATTTTTCTAGTTAGAAAATTACTATAATACCTTTATTAATAGAGCACAAAAGAATGGTATCTCACGACGCATCTCTAAATTCAATGCTGGATAATGATTTTTATAAATTTACCATGCAGCATGCGGTGATTAAATTATTCCCAAAAGCGAAAGCTCGCTATGAATTCATAAACCGCGGACAGCATTCTTTTCCGCCAGGATTTGCAGATGCTCTTCGTAATGCTATTAATAAATTAGCTAGTCTACAACTGACCCGAGAAGAAAAAAGATATCTAAAAGAAACCTGTTCTTATCTAGACCCAACTTATTTAGATTTTTTGCAAGGTTATAGATATGATCCGGAAGAAGTTACAATTACACAGAATGGTGAGCATTTACAGGTAAATATCGAAGGATATTGGTATCGAACAATATTATGGGAAGTTCCCATCATGTCGTTGATTTCAGAGCTATATTACAAATTACATCACTTAGAAGCAGAGAATGACCAAAATATTATCTTAACAGCTCAGAACAAAATTGAAAAATATAATAGACTTGGCGTAACGATTGCTGAATTCGGTACAAGAAGAAGGCATTCTTACCATACCCATCGCTTGATAGTGCAAACACTTAAACAATTCGGAAATAGCAGCTTTATTGGCACTAGTAATGTGCATATGGCTATGCTCAACCGAACAAAACCAATCGGCACGCATGCACACGAATGGTTTATGTTCCACGCGGCGAAGTACGGTTTTAAAATGGCAAATAGCCTTGGCTTAGAACACTGGGCAAATGTTTATCGTGGCGACTTAGGTATTGCGCTATCAGATACTTATACTACTGATGTCTTTTTTTCACAGTTTGATAAAATGTTCACTAAGCTTTTTGATGGTGTTCGCCATGACAGCGGTGACCCTCTTATCTTTGCTGATAAAACCATCAACCACTATAAAAGTAAGGGTATTAATCCCTTGTCGAAAACGATCATTTTCTCGGACGGACTTGATTATGAAAAAGTTGAACGTATTGCTAATTACTGCAAAGGAAAAATTGGCATATCATTTGGAATAGGGACAAATTTCACCAATGACGTAGGCTTGACACCAATGAATATAGTTATTAAAATGACCGAGGCACATCCTGATGAGGCATATTGGATTCCTGTGATTAAATTATCAGATGTCAAAGGAAAATACACAGGGGATTACCAAATGATAGCCCTTGGAAAAACGATTCTGGGCATCATTGATTAATCGCATACAAATAACACCCTTGAAATATGATGAAAACAGACATTTTTGGTGAAGCATTACAAGATTATTTTGAGAAGAGGTTTCAATCATCATTAATACTGCATAATAGCTATGGAGCCGATGAAGAGATGCCGCTCGACATTTTCTTTCGAGATCCAGAAGATTTCCCTGAATTGGAGTTTATAGCGCTGGCGCTCTGTGATGGAAAAGTGTTAGATGTCGGTGCGGGAGCAGGAAGTCATACGTTATATCTCCAAGAGAAAGGGTTTGATGTTACAGCGCTTGAACTATCACCCCAAGCATGTCATATTATGAAAAAAAGAGGTGTCAAAAAGGTGTTAAATTGTAATATATTTAACTATGTTGGAGGTAAATACGACACACTTCTCTTTCTAATGAATGGTATTGGCTTAGCTGAAAATATAGAAGGGTTAAAAAAACTGCTTGTTCAATGTAAAAAACTCTTAAAAAAAGGAGGTCAGCTGATTTTTGACTCCTCCAATGTTGCTTATCTGTACGAAGAAGATTTATTACGACCAGATCATTATTATGGTGAGGTGACCTTTCAATACGAATACAAAGAAGAGCAGGGAACGCAATTCGGCTGGCTTTATATCGACCAGGAATCACTTATTAAAATTGCACAACAAAGCGGCTGGGTGGTTCAAATATTATATGAAGATGAAAATGATCAATATCTAACGCGGCTATCGTTAAAACATTAATGCTTTAATAACCGTTGAATTTCATCTAATTTCATTAATGCCTCTACTGGTGTCAGCGCATTAACATCAAGATTATTAAGCATATCTCTTATTTTAACCAAAACGGGATCATCTATAGAAAACATTTGAAGCTGATAGGCTTGTTTTTGTATTTTCTTCATACTATCTTTTATATGTTCTCCTCCCGTACGCTCTTGTTCCAAGCGCTTTAATATATCGTTTGCTCTTGAAATTAGCTTAGATGGCATACCCGCCATCTTTGCAACATGTATCCCAAAACTGTGCTCACTACCGCCAGGCACTAGCTTTCTGAGGAAAATAATTTTATTATTTGCCTCTTTTACAGATACGTTATAATTTTTTATCCGATTAAAAGTATTAGTTAGTTCATTTAACTCATGATAGTGTGTGGCAAACAGTGTTTTTGCTTTGGCACTTGAATGATTGTGTAAATATTCTGCTATTGCCCAGGCAATTGAGATACCATCATAAGTACTCGTTCCTCTACCAATTTCATCCAGAAGAATCAAACTTCTATCTGATAGATTATTTAATATACTGGCTGTTTCATTCATTTCAACCATAAAGGTAGATTCGCCTGATGAGAGATTATCTGAGGCCCCCACCCGCGTAAATATTTTATCTACTAGTCCAATTTCGGCATGCTTTGCTGGCACAAAACATCCCATCTGTGCCATTAAGACAATAAGTCCAGTTTGTCGCAATAGAGCAGATTTACCTGCCATATTCGGCCCAGTAATAATAATAATTTGCTGTCCCTCACTATCTAAATAGACGTCATTCGTAATGTATTCCTCTCCTACCGGTAAAGTTTTTTCAATTACAGGATGTCTTCCACCCTTTATATCAATCACTTTATTCTCATTAATTATAGGTCTGGTATAATGATTTTTTTTTGCTACAGTAGCGAAATTTAAAAGCACATCCAGTTGCGCCACTAAATTAGCATTTAATTGTATGGGCTTTATATAGTTTAATAATCCAGCCAATAACTCATTATAGATACGATTCTCAATTACCTGAATTTTATCTTCAGCCCCTAGGATTTGCTCTTCATATTCCTTAAGTTCTGCAGTTATATAGCGTTCCGCATTTACGAGCGTTTGTTTTCTAATCCATTCTGTTGGTACTTTATCTTTATGGATATTGGTTACTTCCAAATAATAACCAAAAACATTATTAAATGAAATTTTCAGTGAAGGTATCCCGGTAATTTCCGATTCGCGTTTCTGAATTTCCAGTAAGTAGTCTTTACCACCGAAAGCCACCTTTCTTAATCGATCCAACTCATCGTCCACACCATTAGCTATTACATTACCCTTATTCAATAAAACCGGTGGTTCTGAATGTATTTCTTTTTGTATACGCTCGTAAATAGATTTACACGGATTTAGTTGTTCAGAAATAATTTTTAGCGCTATAGAATCTGCCCCTTCTGTTAATATTTTTAGTTTTTCTATTGCCAAAAGGGCTCGTTTTAGCTGAACGAGCTCTCTAGGATTAGCTTTTTGTAGACCAATCTTGCTAATGAGCCGTTCCAGATCTCCTATTTGGCGGATCTCCTCGATCAGCCGCTGACTTAATTCTGTATCGTCCAGTAAAAACCCAACAACATCTAAGCGTTCAGTAATTGGTTTTAGGTCTTTAAGCGGCATCACCATCCAACGCTTTAGCAAACGAGCGCCCATTGGCGTTGATGTGTGATCAAGAACATCCGCCAGTGTTATCGCATTTTCATTAGTAGAACCAATAAGTTCAAGGTTTCTAACGGTAAACCGGTCTAACCACATGTATCGGTCTTCTTCAATACGAGATATCTGTGATATGTGTTGAAGATTGCGATGCTCCGTTTCATTGAGGTAATGCAAAGCCACGCCCGCCGCCGTGATAGCTAACATCATCTTTTCAATTCCGAAGCCTTTCAAAGAATTAACATCAAAATGCTTAAGAAGCATATCTTTGGCATAGTCTCCACTATAAGGCCAGTCGTCAAGTGTGTATGTATAAAATTTATCCCCAAAATTTGTTATAAATTCATTATAGCTACGCTTAGAAAAGATAACTTCACTTGGTTTAAAACCTTGTAAAAGTTTATCTATATAATCGGCATTTCCCTGAGCTACTAAAAACTCACCAGTAGAAATGTCCAAAAAAGAAATACCTATAAAATTTTTGTCAAAAAAAAGAGACGCTAGGTAATTATTTGATTTTTGCTGAACTATGTTATCATTGTAAGACACACCAGGCGTAACTAACTCAGTTACCCCCCTTTTTACAATCGTTTTAACTGACTTAGGATCTTCTAACTGATCACAGATCGCTACTCGTTGGCCAGCCCTTACGAGTTTAGGGAGATAGGTTTCTAACGAATGATGGGGAAAGCCAGCAAGCTCGGTCTCAGAGGCGCTGCCATTACCTCTTTTTGTTAGAACGATTCCCAAAATCTCAGATGCTTTTACAGCATCCGACCCAAAAGTTTCGTAAAAATCGCCTACTCTAAACAACAATAAAGTGCCAGGATATTTGGCCTTTATTCCGTTATATTGTTGCATTAATGGAGTTTCCTTCTTTGCTGTCTTTGCCAAAATCTACTTTCTTTAGGGGCGTAAAAATAAGATAAAAAAATTTATTCCCTGTTAGCTATTAATAATTTGCTTTTTTTGATTCGCAATATTCTTGCTGAATTTAATTTATGACCTTGTATAGCCAAAGGAAAACCTAATACTCATCCTCATCTATGTCGTCTCCTAAAATAGCGTTGTAAACAACCTGAAGTTCTGAAAGTGCATGTAAATCATGTATTTCTTTAGCAACAGCTATCCCCTTTTCATAGGTTATGGTAGCCTTTTCTTTTTCGCCAATCGTTTCATATAGTTTTCCAAAATGGTAGTAGGTTCCTACATAATTTGGATGTTGATCAACAAGTTGTTGATAAAATTCCATCGCATTTTTTACATCATTTTGCTTAACATACTCGGTTGCAATTGCATAAAGTATAAAAGGATCATTTGAGTTAGTATGCAAAAAGTTGAAGAGCTTTTCCAATCGTTCAGTGGACATATATAATAGGGCTAAAAAATTTAATAATTATGTGAATTTTTCTATCTTTAGAATCTTTATAGGCCAAAGATAAAAAAGTAAGTTTTTAGATTAAAAAACGAGCCGATTTATATTAAGTTTTATAATAACAGCTACATAAAGTTAATTGATAGAAGACATGAAAATATTAGTTTGTATTAGTAACGTTCCGGACACCACATCAAAAATTACTTTCTCTAACGATAACACCATATTTAATACTACAGGCGTACAATTCATAGTGAATCCGTATGATGAAATCGCTTTATCAAAAGCGATAGCGTTAACTGAAGGTGGAAAAGGTTCGATAACAGTTATTAATGTTGGTGAAGCTACAACAGAACCGACTATAAGAAAAGCTTTAGCTACTGGTGCCGATAACGCCGTTAGAGTGAACGCTTTTCCAAGAGACTCCTGGTTTGTTGCTAAACAAATCGCACATTTTGCAGACGGCAAAGATTTTGATCTCATCCTATTAGGAAGAGAATCAATTGATTACAATGGAAACCAAGTTGCCAGCTTGGTAGGTGAATTATTAAATATTCCTTCTATTTCAATAGCAAAGAAAATAGATATAACCGAAAATACGGCTATAGTTGAACGAGAAATTGAAGGCGGAAAGGAAATAATTAATGTTTCTTTGCCCATAATTGTTGGAACCGCAGAAGGAGTGGCAGAACCACGTATACCTAATATGAGAGGCATAATGTCCGCACGTACCAAACCTTTAGAAGTTGTTGAACCAATTGACGTGCCGCTTTTGGTAAAAGTGGTACAATATGAAATCCCACCCTCCAGAGGTGCTGTTACCTTAGTAGATGCATCTTCACCGGAAAAATTGGTAGAATTGCTCCATACGCAGGCGCGTGTTATTTAACATTGGGAATTTTAAACACATGTAAAATAATTATTGATTAAATTGATAAAAAATGTCAGTATTAGTATTTGTAGAAAATATAGAAGGAAAATTTAAGAAATCTGCATTTGAAGTAGTCTCTTATGCGAAGACAATTGCTAACACATTAAATCAAAAATTAACAGCTATCTCGATCGGAGATGTAAGTGATACGGCTCTTGAATCTCTTGGTAAATATGGTGCCAATAAAATATTAAACGTCAATTCTGAAAAATTAAAATCATTTATTAACCAAGCTTATGCTTCAATTATTACACAAGCAGCTAAACAGGAAGAAGCAACTATAATTGTTTTATCCAATTCCTTTAGCGGTAAAGGTTTGGCTCCTAGAATAGCAGCCAAGATGGAAGCAGGATTGGCGGACGGTGCTGTGGGGCTACCAGAAATAAACGAAAATAATTTTCGAATAAAAAAAACGGCCTTTTCAGGTAAAGCCTTTGCCTTAACTGAATTAACTTCAGTCATAAAGGTGATTGCACTGAATCCTAACTCCTTTGAATTGAGAGACGAAATAACAACACCAGAAATCACTACATTTGAGGCAGATCTTCATTCTCAAGATTTTAATACTATTGTAAAGGAAATCGTGCGGACTACCGATAAAATATCACTACCTGATGCAGAAATTGTAGTATCGGGAGGTAGAGGCTTAAAGGGGCCAGAGAATTGGGGAATTATTGAAGATCTAGCAAATGCCTTAGGCGCCGCAACCGCTTGTTCTAAACCTGTTTCTGATGCGGGATGGAGACCGCATGAAGAACATGTCGGGCAAACAGGAATCGCTGTAAGCCCGAATCTTTACATTGCTATCGGCATTTCGGGAGCGATACAACACTTAGCGGGTGTAAGTTCTTCTAAAACGATCGTAGTAATAAATAAAGATCCAGAAGCTCCCTTTTTTAAAGTGGCAGATTATGGAATTGTAGGAGATGCTTTTGAAATTGTGCCAAAAATCACTTCTGCAATAAAAGCTTTAAAAGAAAGTTAACCTTCTTTAATTATTATATCAGAAAATTATAAAGGAAATATGGCGCTATTGTAAAATAAATAGCGCCTCTATAAAATGCTTTTTGCATATTTGCCTCCATAAAAATGAATAAGATCAAATTAGAAATAGTTGGATTATCTTATAGCCAGACGCAGTCGGGTGCCTACGCGCTGGTTTTAGGGGAGATCAATGGCCGTAGAAGGCTTCCAATCATTATAGGAGGTTTTGAAGCACAGGCAATAGCTATAGAGATTGAAAAATTAACGCCAAGTAGACCCCTTACCCACGATCTATTTAAAACTTTTGCATCCACATTTAGTATTACTATCAATGAAGTAATCATATATAATTTAGTTGATGGTATCTTTTATGCTAAACTGATTTGCAATAATGGAAAAAAGGATATAGAAATTGATGCAAGAACTTCAGATGCTATTGCTTTAGCGATTCGTTTTGAATGCCCGATTTATACGTATGAGTTTATATTAGCTTCAGCCGGTATCGTTATAGAAGGGAACGATTTTGTGTTTTTAGAAAATCTAGATGCCTCAAAAGATGAACCACCTACCTCAGGAGAAACATCTAAAACTACTTATGCTTCTTTTACTGATGACGAGCTAAAGTCAGCTCTTCAGCAAGCCCTCAATGAAGAGGCATATGAAAAAGCAGCCAAAATACGTGATGAAATATCCAGAAGAAAGTCATCATAAATTCTATTAAAAAATGTAACCAAAACGAATAGTTGCATCATATGTCTATAAAGGTTAGATTAACACTCATGAGCTTTCTGCAATTCTTTGTTTGGGGTGCATGGATGATTACAATAGGGGTATATTGGTTTCAAAACAAACAATGGTCTGGAAGTGAGTTTGGTGCGATATTTTCTACATTAGGGATCTCTTCTCTATTTATGCCGGCATTGACAGGCATTATCGCGGACAAATGGATCAATGTAGAATTTCTCTACGGTATCCTGCACTTGCTTTTCGGATGTACTTTTCTCTATCTACCACATGTACAGGATCCGCAAACTTTTTTTTGGGTTATTTTATTGGCTATGCTTTTTTATATGCCTACTATAGCGTTATCCAATTCAATTGCATACACCTTACTAAAAAAACATCAGTATAATATTATCAAAGACTTTCCCCCTATCCGTGTTTGGGGAACAGTGGGCTTTATAGCTGCCATGTGGTTAACAGATCTTACAGGTAACAAGGCATTAGAGGGGCAATTTTATATTGCGGCTATAGCTTCTATTGGACTAGGTCTTTACTCCTTTTCTTTACCACCGTGTCCCCCACTAAAATCAAAATTGGAAAATGCATCGCTTGGAGGTCGTTTAGGACTAAATGCTTTCAAATTGTTTCGCAATCCAAAAATGGCGTTATTCTTTGCTTTTTCAATTTTTTTAGGCGGTGCTCTTCAGCTCACCAATATGTATGGTGATGCATATCTTTCAGACTTCGGCAATATACCAGCATATGCTAATTCATTTGTTGTTAGGCACTCAACAATTATCTTATCCATTTCCCAGATATCAGAAACGGTATTTATACTTACAATCCCTTTCTTTCTACGACGTTTTGGCATCAAACAAGTAATGTTAATTAGTATGTTAGCATGGGTACTTCGTTTTGGGTTATTGGCATATGCCGATCCAATCAGCGGATTATGGATGATTATTATTTCGTGTATCGTATATGGTATGGCTTTCGATTTTTTTAATATATCCGGTTCTCTCTTTGTAGAAACAAGTACAGATGCAAATATCCGTTCATCCGCGCAGGGACTGTTTATGATGATGACCAATGGCTTCGGAGCCATACTCGGCAGCTCCATTAGCGGCTATGTCATAGAACATTATTTCACAAATACTGAAGGGCAAATGATGTGGCAAGAGATATGGATTTGCTTTGCAGCTTATGCGCTGGTCATTGCGTTTCTATTTTCATTTCTCTTTAAACACAAGCATGACCCCTCGGCTTTGGAAGATATTGTTGAAGCAAAAAATTAATCTAGCGTTTTATTTAAATCGTTGCCTGATGGCTTCATAAATAATTACCCCTGCACTTACAGAAACATTGAGCGATTCAATCTCGCCAAACATCGGTATCCTTGTTAATAAATCTGCATTTCTGATAATATTATCTGATATGCCTATATCCTCGGCGCCCATAACAATTGCAGTAGGTGCAGTGAAATCGGGAGTATAAATAGATTCTTTAGTCTTTTCTGTACAAGCAACAATCTGTAAGCCAGATTCCTGCATAAATTTAACTACACTTAAGAGATGCTCATGCCTGCAAATAGGAATTTTATAAAGTGCTCCAGCTGATGTTTTTATAGCATCTGGATTTATTTCCGCCGACCCTTTTGACGGTACTACTATCGCATGTACACCCGCGCATGCTGCGGTTCGGGCAATAGCTCCAAAATTACGCACATCAGTTATACCATCGAGAATTAAAATTAAAGGTACTTGTCCTATTTCATATACATGGGGTATAACATCTTCTATTTTGTGATAAGTGATTGGTGAAATAACACCGATTACCCCTTGGTGGTTTTTTTTTGTAATGCGGTCAAGCTTCTCAACAGGAACTTGTTGATAAGTGATGCCTTGATCTTTAATCAATACTTTTAGTTCCTTAAGCAATTCTCCACTCAAACCTCTTTGGATAAATAACGACTCTAATTCCTTACCACTATGGATGGCTTCAATCACAGCTCGAATACCAAAAATCATTTGATTAGTCTCTCGCTTCATGGGTTTTGAAAAATGATACATACCTTAAAATTTGCGGTGCAAGTTACCAAATAATATGTGATAACCATTAAGCTTAACTAACAAAAGAAAAGTTATTAACACTATACGCAATCTACTATAAATCAAGAATACACTGTTTTTATAAACATTTTTTCCACATAAGATGTGGATTTTTAAATAGGCTAACAACGACTATTTCAATGCTTAACATTTTTCATTATACACTATTGTGAGAAACTCGAAATCACGAAGGATAATAAATTCATTACATTTGTTGCATGAACTCCGAAAACGAAAATTATCAACCAAGAAATACTGCCAAAAAAGGATCATTTGCAGAAAGAAAAAGCAGGTTAGGTAATACGCTGAGCGGATTGGGCAAATTACCTCCTCAAGCAGTGGATTTGGAAGAGGCCGTTTTAGGAGCATTAATGGTTGAGAAAGATGCTTTATCCACCGTTATTGATATACTTAAAACAGATACATTTTATAAAGACGCCCATCAAAAGATTTTTGAAGCTATTTTTAACTTGTTTCAAAAATCTTCACCAATAGATTTACTAACCGTCACAGCAGAGCTTCGAAAAATGGGGGCATTGGAGATGGTTGGAGGGGCATATTACATTACGCAACTCACAGATCGGGTTGTATCTGCCGCAAACATAGAATATCATGCACGCATCATATCACAAAAGTATATTCAACGTGAATTAATAAAGATTTCGACTGAAATTATTAACAATGCTTATGAAGACACGGCTGATATATTTGATTTATTAGATACCGCTGAAAAAAGTTTATTTGATATTGCTCAAAATAATCTTAGACGGGATACAAGAAAAATGGATGATATTATGCGTGAAGCGGTGAACAATTTAGAGCAATTAAGAGACCGAACCGATTCATTAACAGGAGTTCCCTCCGGATTTACCGCTTTAGATCGTATAACATCTGGATGGCAGCCTTCAGATCTGGTCATCATTGCAGCACGTCCTGCAATGGGAAAAACAGCGTTTGTTTTAACATGTGCAAGAAATGCTGCAGTACTTCATGACAAACCTGTTGCCGTTTTCTCCTTAGAAATGTCGTCTGTACAACTTGTTAATCGTCTGATATCCGGCGAAACGGAAATAGAACAGGAAAAACTTAAAAAGGGAACTTTAGCCGACCATGAATGGACACAACTGCATTCAAGAATAGGAAAGCTCACAGAAGCGCCCCTTTTAATTGATGATACACCGGCACTTAACGTGTTTGAATTTCGAGCAAAATGTAGAAGATTAAAAGCGCAATATGATATACAAATGGTTATTGTAGATTACCTACAGTTGATGCATGGTAAGGCGGAAGGGAAAGGTGGTGGAAATAGGGAGCAGGAAATTGGTAGTATATCAAGGGCGCTAAAATCAGTAGCAAAAGAACTTAGTATACCGGTTTTAGCACTTTCGCAATTAAGCAGAGCAGTTGAAAGCCGACCTGGGGCATCCAAAAGACCTATGCTTTCAGATCTCCGTGAATCGGGCTCTATTGAGCAAGATGCTGACATGGTTCTCTTCCTCTATAGGCCAGAATATTATGGTATGACAGAAGATGAAGAAGGACGTCCTACTGCAGGTGTTGGAGAAGTAATTATAGCAAAAAATAGACATGGTGAAACAACCATTGTTCCTTTAAAGTTTGTGGGAAAATATGTAAAGTTTCAAGATCTCGAAGAAGACTTTAGTTCTGGGTCATTCGGTAAAAACCCTGCGATGAACGAAGAAAATCCTTTCTCAGCAGGAATGATGCCTTCTTCCGAATTTGGCAATATGGGAGGAATTATAACGCGTTCGTCACGTATGAATGATATGGATGATGAAGCTCCTTTTTAATTTTTAAATGGTTGAGTAGGTCAATATACGCTATTTTCTTCCTCAACCACTCTTTTAATCTAACTATCTCTTAAACTTCTCTTTTAAGTCTTTCAACATATCGTTCGTTATTGGCCCGCCTTTCTTCTCTGATTTAAAATTCCTAGCCTGCTGATGATTTTTCCTCACTTGCTGTTGTTGGAGCGCTAAATCATTTACGTTAGAAGGCTTAGGCTTCATGTCTTTTACATCTTGAGGGTTACTGTTACGGCATTTATTCCATATACGTTCAATGCAACGCTTCGTATATAAGGGAAAATCGCCCTGCATCATCCAAGAATAATAACTTGGTTCCATTTTAAATACGTCGCCTACGCTACGCCCTTTATGTTTACCAAAGCTAAATACTTCCACACCATTTTCGTCATATACAATACGTCCAGCAAAATCTACCGGTCTACTCAAATTTGTAAATTGGTGTAAGGCATCAACGTCGTTCTTAACGGGTGTTGATTTATTCCCACTTTTGTCTTCCCATTCAACCCCCTCATAACGCTCAACTTGGGCCAATAAGACTTCATATGTGGCCCTTACATCCGCCTCCGCACTATGAGCATTTTTAAGCGTTCTATCACAATAATATTTATATGCGGCTTTTAATGTCCGCTGTTCCATCTGGTGAAAAATATTTTGTACGTCGACAAACTTTCGTTTCTCAATATCAAAATCGACGCCCGCTCTTAAAAACTCCTCCATCAACACAGGAATATCAAATTTATTAGAGTTGTAACCAGCTAAGTCGGTGTCTTCTAAGAATTGAGCAATTTCATTTCCTATTTCTTTGAAAGTAGGTGCATTTTTAATATCTTCGTCATAAATGCCATGTATGAGTGAAGATGCCAAAGGGATCGGCATTTCTGGATTTACACGCATTGTTTTCACGAGCTCACTACCATCTGGCATTGCTTTAAGTATAGATATCTCTACAATCCTATCAGATGCAATATTTACACCCGTAGTTTCTAAATCAAAAAAAGCCAAAGGGCGTTTTAGGTTCAAAATCATTTCTTATTGTTTTAATAAATTGTTCTAATTCTTCTAATTGGTTACTTACTAGCTAAAAACAGCAATTCCTAGCAATATACCAATTATCATAATTGCATAAAGGAGTATTTCGTTATTTGCATACCGTTTGTACGTCCAAAACCCAAACTCATCTGTATTATTACTCCTTTTCATGATTAGCTATTTAACAGTTCCCCCTCTTCTAAAAAATTTATAATACCACGTATCTTTAAGGTCACTAATAATGACACCTTTAGATGTAGATGCGTGGGCAAATTTATTATTATGCAAATAAATACCTACATGATTAATTCTCGAACTTCCGAAACTAAAAAAAAGTAAGTCACCTTCTTTTAATTGTTTTTCATATTTTCTCTTTACAACATCTGCTTGATCTTCTGAGCTCCTAGGTAACTTTTTTCCATATACTTCGCTTATGACAATTGACGCAAAGCCGGAGCAATCAATTCCCTTTTTTGATAAGCCGCCGTAAGCATAAGGAGTTCCCATCCATTCATTTATCAATTCATATAGGTGAATATTTTCTAAGTCATTCGTTTTAACACCTAATAAATTCGCATAATCTTGTATTAAATTTCCAGATCTTTCATATCCACCAGAAAATTGTGACGCGTCTGTTAGAATAACGTTCTTCGATTTATTATTGTATTTACTATGCCTTTCTGATCGCAAAATTGGTGCTGAAGGATTTCGTTTACTCAAGCAGCTGCAGAACAGAAATAGAGTTAAAAGGGGTAGAAAAGAGACAATTTTAATGTACCTCTTCATATTTTTCAATTAATTCAGCATCTACCTCAATGTTTGGGTTGATTTCAACTAATTTTACCGTTGTTATTTCGTTTACAAGTAAAGGGTCATACAAAACGCGTGCTTTCACATAGTTTTTAGAAAACCCGTGCATATAACCGTCCTTCACATCGCCTTCGAATAACACATCCATGGTCTTGCCAAGCTGTGTTTCGTAAAATAACCGTCTTTTCTTGTCAGATAAAATATGCAACATTTTACTTCTATCGGAACGAGAAGCGCCAGGAACGGTGCCTTCCATCTGGGCTGCAATTGTGTTATCCCTTTCAGAATAGGTAAAAACATGAAGATACGAAATGTCTAAGGCATTGAGAAACTCATAAGTTTCCAAAAAATCTTCTCTTGTTTCTCCAGGAAATCCAACAATTACATCTACGCCAATGCAGCAATTGGGCATTAAGGCCTTAATTTTTTCAACTCGCTCTGCATATAACTCCCTTTTATAGCGTCTACGCATTAGTCCTAAAATTCTATTAGATCCTGATTGTAAAGGGATATGAAAATGGGGTACAAAGCGTTTAGATGATGATACAAATTCAATTATTTCATTGCTCAATAAATTCGGTTCAATAGACGAAATTCTAAAGCGGTCTATTCCTTCGACTTTATCAAGTTCTTTAATAAGGTCCAAAAACCGACTTTCTCTCTCCCCTTCTATTATTCCATAGTCTCCAATATTAACACCGGTCAGGACTATTTCTTTAACGCCTGAGTTAGCAATCTCTTCCGCCTGACGAACTATATCTACTATAGTACCGCTTCTGCTAGCCCCTCTTGCTAAGGGAATAGTGCAGAACGTGCAGGAATAATCGCAACCATCTTGTACCTTTAAAAATGTTCTTGTTCTATCACCGTAAGAAAAAGCAGATACAAATGTATTAGTCTCATCAATTGGCGAATTCCGAATAATTGGATTTGATTGTTTTGTCAAATCATTAATATGTTCAATGATATTGAATTTTTCAGCAGCTCCCAAGACCATGTCTACTCCAGGAATTGCAACAATTTCCTGTGGTTTCAATTGCGCGTAACACCCCACAATGACAACAAAAGCTTGCGGAGAGTATTTTAATGCCTCTTTTACAATCTTTCTACATTTCTTATCTGCGTTATCCGTTACAGAGCAAGTATTAATAATATATATATCTGCTGCCTCATTAAAAGGGACCGACTGATAACCAGCCTGCTGAAATTGCCTTCCAATGGAAGACGTTTCTGAGAAATTCAGCTTGCAGCCCAATGTGTAAAATGCAACTTTCTTATCCATAAAAAACTGAAATTCCGGTTAAAACAACTCTCTTTAGCCAAAAATAAATTCTTGCAAAAATACAGTTTTCTTTATGCTTATTGTAAGATAGATTTGAGTTTTTATGTAAAAAAACTTAGTTTTTTATGTTTATGACAAAAAATTGTATTCTATTATATCTTTAAACAAATTCGGTATAGGAGTCTAAACTTTATACTTAGAATGGCGCGATTTATATTTTAACACATTCATGTGCAGTTTTACGACATTGCATTTAAATACAAAATTATCTAAGTTTGTATGGTTATAGCATATCTACTTGCGTAAAATTAATTGCACGGGTATAGATACAATTTTAATGGATATTACTAAACTACTCCAACGCGCCCTTAATTTCGATTTTTTATCGAAAGCTGAAGGAATTTTTTTATATAATAATGCATCGACTAGTGAATTAACGTTTGTTGCTAATGAATTACGAAAAATCCAGGTCCCTCACGGAAAAGTTACATGGCAAATCGATAGAAATGTAAACACGACAAACGTATGTATTGCCAATTGTAAATTTTGCAATTTCTTTAGAAGACCTGGCCATGATGAGAGTTATATCACAGATATAGAAACTTATAAAAAGAAAATTGATGAAACTATAAAATATGGTGGAGATCAACTTTTATTGCAGGGCGGGCATCATCCTGACCTAGGATTAAGCTTTTATACGAGCCTTTTCAAACAACTGAAAGAACTCTATCCTTCTATTAAACTACACTCTTTAGGACCGCCCGAAATAGCCCACATAGCAAAATTGGAAAGCATGAGTCATTTAGACGTACTTACGGCGCTAAAAGGTGCTGGATTAGACTCTCTCCCAGGAGCTGGAGCTGAAATCCTCAATGACCGTGTGAGAAGATTAATTTCGAAGGGAAAATGTGGAGGAGAAGAGTGGTTGAATGTAATGCGATCGGCTCATAAAATCAATTTACCAACTTCGGCTACCATGATGTTTGGGCATATAGAGACAATAGAAGAACGATTTGAACACTTGGTATGGATAAGAGAGGTACAGGATGAGAAACCAGCAGACGCTTATGGGTTTATTGCATTCATACCATGGCCCTTTCAGGACGATGGAACACTCCTAAAAAAAGTTCGCGGTATTACAAACAACGTTACCGGCGAAGAATATATCAGGATGATCGCGCTAAGCAGAATTATGCTACCTAACGTGAAAAATATACAGGCATCATGGTTAACTGTAGGTAAACGAGTTGCACAGCTTTGTTTACATGCTGGTGCTAATGATTTTGGATCTATTATGATAGAAGAAAATGTAGTTTCTGCAGCAGGTGCACCACATAGATTTACTTCCCGCTCAATACAGGAAGCCATTAAGGCAGCCGGCTTTGAACCACAGCTACGTACGCAGAAATATGAGTTTCGAGAGATTCCAAAGAGCATTCAAGAGCAGGTCATAGATTATTAATTTGAGTAAAGCGCGTTGCAGGATGATTGAAAACATTATACAATATATCGAAGCATTGATTTTTGCTTCAGAGCAAAGTGTTGAAATATATGATATTAAACAAGTTGTTCGAGATGCATTAGAATACGAGTTGACAAGCGACGAAATTGAAAATGCGATACAAACTATTGAGCATAAGTACAGCGACGAACTTTACGCCATTCAATTGTATCATATAAATAACGGATATCAGTTTCTTACAAAGAAAAAGTATAATAAGATTGTCAATCAATTACAGATTCATCGTTCAAAAAAGAAATTGAGTCAAGCAGCTTTGGAAACATTGGCTATAATAGCCTATAAGCAACCTATCACTAAGCTAGAGATAGAGCAAATTAGAGGTGTAAGCTGCGACTATTCTATCCAAAAATTACTCGAGAAAGATCTTATCCACATTTCCGGAAAGTCTGAAGCGGTAGGAAAACCTTTGTTGTACGGAACAAGCAAGATGTTTATGGATTATTTTGGAATAAATACGACAGCTGATTTGCCAAAATTAAAAGATATAATAAGCGAAGAACAGAGCATAGGAGAAGCTACAGCATAAAAAATAAATTTTCGATATTTATTTTTCAATAAATTTCTCGACTGTTTTAAAATCTTCGTAATTTTATCACACAAAACCAAGCAATATAAAAAAGCGTAACTATTTAAAATTGGAAATGAAAACGCCCAAAAAGACAGACAAAAAAATTGGATCAAATAATCCAGCAAAAAAGGCAGGCAGATCTGGTATCGCACCCACAGATTCAAAACCAAAGAAACGTTTTGATGATGAAGACGATGACGATTTTGATTTTAACGATTTGGATAATTTCGACAATTTTGATGATTTTGACGATGAGGAAGACTATTAGTCTTTCGATCATCGAACTATAGGATATAAAGCACTTAGTATTTATACTTAGTGCTTTTTTGTTAAAGATATAAGGGTAAAATGGTTATTCAGGTAAGTAGTAAGAAACACGAAAAGTTATTTTTAGAAGTCGCAAGAGAAATATATAAAGATGATACAAGCTGGATATGCCCTCTAGATAATGATATTAAGCAAATTTTTAATCCTAAAAAGAATAATTTTCATCAACACGGTGAATGCGAAAGATGGTTACTAATAAAAGATCAGAAGCCAGTTGGGAGGATCGCTGCTTTCATAAATTACGAAAAAGCATATGCACATCTTTACCCAACAGGTGGAATTGGGTTTTTCGAATGCATAAATGATTCTTTTGCTGCAAAAGAATTATTTGATGTGGCAAAAGATTGGCTAATTTCAAAGGGCATGAAGGCCATGGATGGCCCTATCAACTTTGGGGAAAATGACAATTTCTGGGGACTGCTCATTGAAGGCTTCACACCTCCATCTTATGGCATGAATTATCATAAGCCTTACTATAAAGATCTTTTTTTAAAATATGGGTTCACTATATTATATGAACAAATCACAAACCATCTAGATGTAAATCAACCTTTTCCCGAGCGCTTCACCAAAATAGCAAATTGGGTTATGCAGAAACCTGGTTATACTTTTAGACATTTTGAAAAGGAAAATCTCAGCCAATTTGCGAAGGACTTCATGGAAATTTACAATGATGCTTGGGAAGGTTTTGAGAATTTCCGACCAATCAAAATGGAAACCATCATGGAATCATTTCGTAAAATGAAACTCATTATGGACGAAAAACTAATATGGTTTGCCTATGTAAATGGAGAACCTACTTCTTTCATCCTGATATTGCCAGACGCCAATGAGATTATAAAAGACTTTAATGGCCGGATGGGACTACTTAATGGCATCAGATTTCTATTAAAAAGAACAAAAAAAGTAAAAAGGATGCGTGCTATCGTAATGGGCACTAAAAGAGCTTTTCAAAAACATGGACTTGAATCAGTACTCTTTATTAAATTGAAAGAATATGTTTTACCATTAGGGAAATACAAAGAATTGGAATTGTCCTGGGTGGGTGATTTTAACAAAGAAATGTTAGCAATTCATAAAGCTACAGGAGCTACCTTTGGAAAAAAACATGCTACATTACAATATAAATTCTAATGTAGCATATTATATTCGAAATTAATTCTTACCTGCGTAATTCTTTCTTAACTCTTCATAAAGTTCAATTACTTTCTTCTGCAATTCAATAACATCATTATTCCTCTCCTGTAGTTTTTTGTTTGCTTGCTCTAAGTCAGTTGTATACTTTTTCTCTTCATCTGCATCATTAAAATTTAATAATTGTACAACACTCATATCAAACAACTTGGCTATTTGTTGCAATCTTGAAAGATTAACATCAGTAATACCGGTTTCAATTTTGGAAAAAGCAGGAATTGATATATCTAATCTCTTGGCAACATCTTCTTGACTCCAACCATTTTGGTGCCTTAGTAACCTTATTTTTTTTCCTAAAGATTTCATCCTATTATAATATTTTTGATTGGTAGGTAAATTTTCAGTAAAAAGCAGTAAATCTACTATATCAAATATATAAATAAACTTTACGAATTAAAAAACTTATCCGATAAGTTAACAAGATTGATACCGCCAAAATTACCCGAACTCATAAAGAGTAAATTTTTCTCTTTATGACCTATTTCGCTAATATAGAGCTGCAAAGATTCAATATCAGTAAAATAGATTGCGTCTTCCCTATTAAATGCTTTCTTAATAGTTAACGCATTAATTGGTGAAATATTTTTTTGCCTAAAAGAATTTTGGTCAATAAATATAATTGCCTCATCAGCACCTTGCATAGTATCGCTATATTCTCGTAGAAATTCCTCATTCAAACTACTAAACGTGTGTAATTCAACAATTGCTATCAGTTTATTGTTCGGGTATTGTTCCTTTACTGCCTCAATGGAGGCTTTTACTTTTGATGGCGAATGCGCAAAATCCTTATATACAACGCTTCCATCATAATCAGCAACGTATTCTAATCTTCTCGCCGCTCCTTTAAAACTACTAATCGCCTTATAAAATTCCTCTCGACTTACACCAAGCCATTCGCAAACTGTGAACGCCCCAGCAAGGTTAGATAGGTTATGTTTTCCAAAAACCTGTAACGCAATATCACCTTTGGCTGTACTAAGATAGCTTATGCCCTTATTTATGGTAAAATCAGGGAGCTTATAACCATGTTTGTTGATACTAGAATTATTATTAGACACTAATTCCTGTACCTCTTTGTCATCTTTATTATATACTAAAGTCCCCTTAGATTCAATGCTTTCTATAAAAAGTTTAAATTGTTCTAAGTATTCTTGGTAAGTCGGAAAAACATTGATATGATCCCAAGCAATACCACTAATTAATGCGATATTCGCGTGGTATAAAAGAAATTTAGGTCGCCTATCGATAGCCGATGCCAAATACTCATCGCCTTCAATTACAATCAATGGGGCATCTTTGGTAATTTTAACCATCGTTTCAAAGCCCTCCAACTTAGCACCTACCACATAGTCAAAATCTCTTGCAAGTATCTTCAGAACATGCATTATCATAGAAGTTATAGTAGTCTTACCGTGACTTCCCCCTACTACTACTCTTATTTTTTCTTTTGATTGTTCATAAATATATGCTGGGTAAGAATAAATAGGAAGTCCGAGTTCTTGAGCTTTCAGCAACTCCGGATTATCAACCTTAGCATGCATGCCTAGTACAATGGCATTTATTTCATCTGTTATCCTCTCTGGATCCCATCCCAATTTGTCAGGTAACAAATCATTATTAGCTAAGTTGGTCCTTGAAGGTTCATAAATATAATCATCCGAACCAGTTATCAAATAACCTTTTTTTGACAAAGCTATGGCTAAATTATGCATAACGCTTCCGCCAATAGCTATAAAATGGACACGCATATCTTATATTTTTGAATTGTTTCTTTCAAATTTTGCTGCCACCCAATTGTTTTGAGTTTTTTTATCTTTATAAATGAGGCCTATAGTTTCGGAGACAGCGATAATCTGCTCCAAATCATTTCCGTCATAAAAACCACTTAAAAAAAGAAGCCCATTTGGTTTAAGGGACTCCGCATACCTTCTTAAATGATCCAGCAAGATATTTCTATTAATATTAGCTAGAATAACATCGTAAATTTCATCGGGTATTGCTTCTTTCGAGCCACAAAGAGCCTTTATATTTGACACTTGGTTTAATTCAATGTTCTCTTTAACACTTGCATAGCAAATAGGATCGTAATCAATAGCAGTTATCTCGGAAGCGCCAATTTTTGCTGCTAAAATAGCAAGGATACCAGTACCACACCCCATATCCAGCACCCTTTTTCCGTCGAGATTAGTATCTAATAGATAGGTCATCATTAACGAAGTGGTTTGATGGTGTCCTGTGCCGAACGCCATTTTAGGGTCTATAATTATTTCGTATTCGTAATTCGGTTTCTGTTCATGGAAGGTGGCTCTTACATAGCACTTATCGGATATATATATGGGCTCAAAATTACTTTCCCAGACAGCGTTCCAATTTTGTGGTTCAATCTTATTGACAACGTACGAAACAGAAAAACTTTCTGGCAATTTTAACAGAATACGTTCTACTTCTGCAAGATCTAACGTGGCACTAGCAATATATGCTTTAAAACCACTGGAAGTTTCTTCAAAGGTGTCGAATCCAATTTCAGCAAGATCATTTATTAATAAATCTTGCTGCCAGCCATCCTCACTATCAGAGGTAAAGATAAGTTCGCTATAATCCATTTGGTGAGCGTAAAAAGGTACATGATAAAGCATGTACCTTTATAAAAATGTATAAGGCTAATTAAACACTTTAATAATGTCTGTGAAATCTCTAGATTTCAAGGATGCTCCACCTATTAATCCGCCATCAATATCTGCTTGCGAAAATAAATCTGGAGCATTTTTGGGGTTACAGCTACCCCCATATAATATACTTGTATTATCAGCTATAACCGCGTTGTAATATTCTTCGATTTCTTTTCTGATAAAAGCATGGACTTCCTGCGCCTGTTCAGGGCTCGCTGTTAATCCAGTACCTATTGCCCATACAGGTTCATAAGCAATGATAACTTTAGAAAAATCTTCAGAAGACAGATGAAAAACACCCTTTTGCAGTTGGCTTTTGATGATATTAAAATAGTCACCAGCCTCTCGTTCTTCTTTTGTTTCTCCTATACAGAAAATTGGCGTTAAATTGTTCTTTAAAGAAACGTCTACTTTCTTTGCAAGTAATTCATCAGATTCGCCAAAATAAGCTCTTCTTTCAGAATGTCCTAGTATGACATATTTAGCACCGGTTGACAAGATTTGTTTAGCCGATATTTCGCCTGTATAAGCTCCCGATTCTTCTTGATAAATGTTTTGAGCTCCAATAGATACATTGTCAACTTCCTTAGCTAAAGAAGCAATAGCATGTAGATGAATAAATGGGCTACAAATAATAACTTGTTGATTTCCTATTACCTCATCCTTAACCATATTCACTATCTCAGAAAGAAGACTTAACCCTTCCTGATAATCAAGGTTCATTTTCCAATTACCTGCTACAATTTTTTTTCGCATGATTTACTTAATTTATTATGTTCGTTGTTTCCCTACTATTCGAAAGACTTCTTTTAAAATTGATTTCTCGATCTCGTCAAATTTACGATTACGTCTATCAAAAACCAACTCAGTAGTCTCAAACATTTTATTTAACTCATAAATTTCGGCACTTTCACCTACACCCCATGAAAAATCAGGGACAAAGGTCGGGGGCACTATATTTCCGAATATGCTTGCACCAACACCAACTATCGTACCTGTATTAAAGGCGGTGTTAATTGCGCATTTTGCATGATCCCCCATTATCAACCCACAAAACTGTAAGCCTGTATCTCTATACTGTTTTAGCCCATAATGGTACAGTTTTACATTTTTATAATTGTTCTTAAGATTAGAATTATTTGTGTCTGCACCCCAATTACACCATTCACCCATTACGCCACTTCCAAAATAACCATCGTGCCCTTTGGAAGAATTACCCCAAATAACACATGTATTTAACTCTCCTCCAACACGGCTTGAAGGTCCAACGGTAACGTTACTGTATATTTTCGCACCCATTTTAACTTGTGAATTTTCACCTAATGCAAATGCGCCACGAATAAGACATCCCTCCCATATCTCGCTGTTTTTACCTAGGTAAATAGGCCCCTTTAAGGAATTAAAAGTTGAACATTCTGCAGATACACCTTCTTCGGCAAAAATATGATCGCCTATAATCGTGTTAGTGCTACTCAATGCTGCAGACACTCTACCAGCTGTTAGTAAACTAAAGTCTTTTCTTATCTCTTCACCATTTTGCCTGAAGATATCTTCAGGATAATTTATGCAAGCAATGGCGTGATCATAATTTATACGTCTATATCCGTCAAAATTAAATTCTTCCCGTTGCCGTAGTTCCGTTACAGTAGTATGAGCAGCTATAAATCCTTTCCCGTTAGAAAGTTTTTCAGAATATTTTAAAGATATAATCTGATCGCACAACGCTTCGTCAGGACATATATTTGCTTTGATTAAGAGTATGTCTTCCTCCGAGTCTGCTAAGGGATACTTTGGTTGTAAGTATGCAGCGGTCAAATAAGATACAGGCAATTTCAACCATTTTGACCACTTTTCAGCTATGGTTAATATTCCTACGCGCAGATCAGCAACTGGTCTGGTAAGGCTTAGGGGGTAAAAATTTATTCGTAACTCGTTATCATCGAAAAGTACTATTTGCATACTAGCTATTTCTTTATTTATGAGAAGCTATTGATTTGTTCAATCAGTAATGAAAATTTTATAATTCCTTAAGAGCGTTACATCGCAAAACGCGTTAAATATTAACGATGCAATTCCATCCAAAAATAAAAAAGTCTCGATAAAACATCGAGACTTTATATTTAAAAATCGTATAATCCTATTTTTTGTTATAACGGGTACGAAATTTATCAATACGCCCCGCGGTATCTACTAACTTCATTTTACCAGTATAGAACGGGTGTGAAGTATGAGAAATTTCTAACTTAACTAAAGGGTATTCTTGACCGTCTTCCCATTGGATAGTTTCTTTAGTGTCAATGCAAGATTTAGTGATAAAAGCATATTCATTTGACATGTCCTTAAACACCACTAATCTGTAATTTGATGGATGCAAATCTTTCTTCATTATGATAACCAGTTTACTAACACCATATTCATTTGATAATTTTAATAGCTGTAACGAATAATATCAAAGGTCAATGATGTGTATATTTTTTTAATTGTTAATTTCTTTTAAGGCTGCAAAGATAGTGATTAAAACAAATCAATCAAAATATATTAACTAATTTTTCCACATTGTTAACGCTTCAAAGTTGAGCTTTTTTTCCAAGCTATAAGTAATTTGGTCATTCTACTGTAACGCATTAATCCTTCCGGTTGGTTATTAAGTTGTAGATATTCATTATAGAAACGGGAACTAGCATGATTTAAAATACCATCAAACTTTTTCCAGTATGCATTTTCTGTTTCAGCGTCGTTCAGTACATCCCGACTGATAAGTTTTAATACATTAAAATAGGCATTTTTATCTTCCACCGCCAACTGAGCTAAAAGCATAAACAAAGCATTATAATAGGCGGAGTAACGAAAAAGTAAATCATCACTTTCTATACATAAAATAAATCCAACCAGGTTTGCCTCATCTTCAAAGCCAATGCCAGCCTGATGTCCTAATTCATGGCATGCGGTAAATGGTTTTGAGAACACAGGCATAGCTGTGTTAACTTGAGCCTCTTGCGTAAATGGATTAAAATACCCGGCAACCATTGTATAATTAACATGAAGATTAGTGATGGGACTTTTAATCATTGGAAGGTAGCTGAATAAATAGGGACGTAAAGAGGAACTGTTTGCTAATAGATTTTGCGCTTGCAAGAAAATTTGCTGATTGCTCCGCTGAAAATCCTGCTGCCTTAAAAGTCTTCGGAGCTCATTCGCTTTATCAATGCATAAAACGGTAGTTTCCAATAATTCACATGATTGGTTTATATTCATATCCAAGCCCATTCGCTTTTCCAATGGGATTCGAAAATAATTTAAGCCCCAAAAAAGATAGAAACAGATAATAAGAGTCAAGAGAAAAATGAGGGATTGGACGAAATGGGTAATCGCTTTCAAATAATTTTTCTGAAAGAAGCACCTAATGATGTTGACAATAAAAAGTATAAAAACGAATAGGAAGAGACAATACAAATAATCGCCGAGACTAAAAGGTACCCGGCTAACAAGCGTTTGCCCTATGATAGCAAAAACAGGGAAAAGTTTACCGCTATAAAATCTTTCGACCAAAGCAGCATCTTGGCCAAACCACCATATAGCGATTAACAAGAAAAGTAAAAATGCAACTATTTTGAGCTGTTTATATAGCTTTTCCTTCATTTTAACGATCTTGTCAGGTTAACTTTCTTGCTCAAAATATAATTGATAGAAGTTCATTCCTTTCTCCTCATCAAAACCTTTCACTATGAATTCACGTTTACCATGGATATATACATGAAAATTCTTATCTAATTTCAGGATAGATTTAAAGATCTTAGCTCCTTTTTTTACAGCTTGTTCAGAAATTTCAAAAGTATCTCCTATTGCAAGGTCATGCATTTCTTCAAAATTTGTTTTATACTCCTTAAACATGGAGATAGCTTGAGGATTACCTAAAATTTCTTCTGTGAACTCATCTACTTCAAAGACCTCTTTCTCTTTAAAATAAGCTACGGAACGATTTAAAAGATCAATTTTATCTGCTCGCTCCATTTCAAAAGCTCCATCTAATTTTTCATTCACAAAATTTTTACACACCTCCATTAGGTTGCCCGTTTGATGAAAATTATCATTCCTAATTTTTATCTGCATAAAATCGTCTTTCCAATAAATGGCTTCGTTTTGTTTATTCGTTTGGTCTATGGCAAGTACTTTGTACCCTTCTTCCTGCTCGCATTTCAAGATTAAACACCCTTTATCAAGTTTATGAATATTAATCGCTTCTTCTTCATATCCTACTTTGAAAGCGCCATGCTCTGGATAGATTTTTAAATAGGTTTCTTTTGTTTCTGATTTAAAAATCCCTATTGCAGCTAAGGTCTCTCCTTCCAGCTGTACCTGTTCAAAATTCACCACATATACCTCCCCAGCCTTTATTTTAGGGTGGCTTGACGACTCATATAAGTGTTTGGTGATCTGCTGACTCATAGAATGAAAATCAATTTCCTCTTCAAAAAAAAGTCGAACGAAATGGTAAAGTTCGTTTAACTCCAAGTCGCCACTACTATGTGTGAAGCGATAAACATCGTTTATCTTTTCAAATGGAGTTAAAAAATACTGCATTAAAAGCTTAGGCAAAGTTTCGTCTTGAAGATTTAACGGTTTGTCAGACAAAATATAATGTTCATCCAACATTTTATTTCCTACACGATGAATAGAGAGTTGAGCTAAAGAAGCTTCAAAAAATGACAACATATTACTTTTTTAAGAAGGGCTAAATTAATATTATTATTCCGCTACAAAAAAACGGTGCATAAATAATAGCTGATATTGTATGCTATTCGCCCAGTAATCCCAATTGTGAACACCAGCCCGTGTTATATAATCATGCGGAATATTTCGATCTAATAACTTGTGATGCAATTGTTCATTGACGTTATAAAAAAAATCTCCCGTACCACAATCGATTATAATAGATAGTCTATTGGGTATTAGTAGATAAAGCATATTTGTAACGGTATATTTTTCCCACAAATCTGCATGTTCGGCTTGCATACCTAATCGCTTGGCTAAATCCCAATTGGAAGGAAATGGACGAATATCAACACCTCCCGACATACTACCAGCTGCTCCAAATAGGTCTTGATGTCTAAATGACAAATACAAGGCGCCATGCCCCCCCATGCTTAGGCCTGTTATTGCTCTCCCTTCCCTCGATTTTACGGTTTTATACTTTTGGTCAATAAACGGAATCAATTCATCCACTATATATGTCTCGTATTTGAAGTTATCATCAATTGGACTGTCAAAATACCAACTGCTAAATCCGCCATCAGGACATACAATTATAAATTGATATTGATCTGCTAATCGCTTAATGGCAGGAACTTTTTTAATCCAATCAGCATAGTTCCCGCTGTAACCGTGCAACAGATACACAACCGGCATCTCCTTTTTTTCATCATCATTAGTGGGCCTAATAACCACCGCTTTTATAGCTTTGTTCATCGACTTGCTAGTGGTAAGCACAGTATCTACTTCAGCTCCCTGTACGAGGACTGTAGTCAAATAAAAACCTATAAAAAATATAATTTTATGCATAATATATATGATTAAAGTAGTTTGTCTATTGCGGTCTTGAAAGTATTGCAATGAGCATCAACGATATCTCTAATTAAAGAGGAATAACCTCCCCCCATGCTAACCTGTATGGGAAGCCCAAACTGCTTACAGTATTCAAAAACAACTTCATCCCTTAATTTACAACCCATTTTCGTCAGCGATAACCATCCAAGTTTATCTGTGGCTAACACATCCACTCCGGCCAGGTAAAAAACAAAATCGGGTTTTATATGATTTATTATCGAAAACATATGCTCTTGCAAGAGCTCTAAATACTCATCATCTTTCGTGTTATCCGGCAAACCTATATCCAGATCTGACTGCTCTTTCCTGAATGGAAAATTTCGTTGGCTATGCATTGAAAAGGTAAAGACATTATCTTCGTTTTCAAATATTTCTGCAGTGCCATTTCCTTGATGTACATCTAGATCTATCATCAATATTTTTTTCGCTTTTTTTTGTTGAAGAAGATAATGGGCTCCGATAGCCTGGTCATTTAATAAGCAAAAACCCTCTCCCCAATCACTGCCAGCATGGTGCGTACCTCCCGCCACATTAAATGCAACTCCATTTCGCAAAGCGAAATCACAAGCTTCCATCGTTCCCTGTACAATGCTAAGCTCTCTTTTTATCAATTGCTCGGTTAATGAAAATCCTGTTCTTCTAATTTCCTTAGATGACAAGCTCAAGGTTTTCAATTTTAACCAATAAGATGGTTTATGCGCTAAAGTTATATATTGTTCTTCTATTGGTTGTGGTTTAAAAAAATTTTTTGGCTCAACAATTCCTTCGTATATAAGTTGTTCAGGAATTAACTCATATTTCAACATTGGAAAACGGTGCCCTGTAGGTAAAGGATGGACATATACTGGATCGAATGCAATCTTTAACAATTTTTTACTCCTTAGTCAAAACGCTCTAAATTACTAACTATCGATTGAATTTATTATATTTTATCTGTCATTTATTCTTCAAGTACGGTTTTTCCTTTATGTCGGCGTAATTTAATACCGTTTTGATAATGGCTAATAACACTATTATAATACCAAAAGCCCCTAAATAAACAAGTGAATAAAAAAATTCGTTGCCTACCTCAAAACGTTTCATGATAACGCCGTAAATTGCCCAAATAATCACTAGGCCAAAGAAAATATTATGTTTAAAATAAACTACTACCGATCCCACAACGATTGCAGTAGAAAGTAACGCGTAACTTAGGTAAAGATCCATATCACCAGCCAACCAACCTAAACTTACTAGCCATGCTGCAAAATTAGCCAGGGTAGCAATGGTAATCCAACCGAAATAAATACTTAATGACAACTGCGTAATGAAAAGCGAAATTTTACCTTTTTTCGGGTTTAACATCTGCAAACGTCTGTCTATCACATAAAGTGTAAAGAGTTGAATTAGCAATAATGCAAACGAGATACCCGACATATCATTTAGCCAAGTGTATACCCATAAACTAATCGCAAGCTGATTAACAGCAAAAACAACACCTAATAAGGGTATTTCTTTATTGGTAATGTAATTTTCGTTTTTCCTGAAGGCCTGAATCAGATGAAAAACAACCATGATGAACAAACTTAGATAAACGATAGACCATATCGAAAAGGTAAAGCTTGCTGGTGTAATGCCGGATTCATATTTCGCTGAAATTTCGGCCATAGTATAATTGCCAATCGCCCCTGTTTGGCCCAACATTGATATTACGAAAGCAAAAATATAAGTGCTAGCATTTAATATTGCCAATTGTTTAATATACTGCATAATATTCTTTTATGCTTAAACAAATTGGCGCGGGTAAAGTTCAAATTGATTTAGTTGAGATAAGCGAGAAGCTGAGTAAGGTATTCTTTGTCGACACTATCAAAACTATTTAAGGTATCACTATCGATGTCTAGTACACCTACTATAGTTCCATTACGATAAAAGGGTAAGACAATTTCTGACTTTGCATCTAGGCTGCAAGCTATATGACCAGGAAATTTTTCTACGTCTGGTACAATCAGGACTTTACTTTCTGCCCAAGCACTACCGCAAACACCTTTTCCTTTTTTTATTCTTGTGCAAGCTATAGGGCCTTGAAAAGGCCCAAGTATAAGCTCCTCATTTTTTACAACATAAAAACCTACCCAAAAGAAATTGAATTGAGCCTTTAAAGCGGCCGAAATATTAGCCAAATTTGCTATTAAGTCATCTTCTCCCTCTATTAATGCTTTAATTTGAGGTAGTAGCGATTTATATTGACTTTCTTTAGTTCCCGTTTGTATCGTTAAATTTTCGGCCATATTTTTAACACTTAATTTACGAAGACAAAATAAAGAACTTTTCAGAATAGATATTGCTATCTAAAAGCAATATTTACCCTCACTCCGGTGATATTTTCCAACATGGGTTTAAATATCACGCTGGCATTTTCTTTTGTTTTGCCCAAAACATCCATCTCCTGGGCATTTTTCAATAATCTCTGCTCCGCAAATTTATAGATCCCTTCTACAAGATCTTGCGTGTCGCCAGGTAACCATGCGCCAGATATATCATAAACCTTGGATTTTTTATGATCTAAACGAACATAACATATCTCTGGCTGAGGCAGATAAATGGTTACCGAATCTATTCCGTGTTTAACTATATCCTTTTCTGAAACTTGTCTTAAATCAATACACCCGGCAACTTCACCTACCGCTATAAATAAAACACGCTGATCGGGAAAAAAATATCGTAGTTCTTTTCTCTCTATAACATCCTTCATTGAATATTTCACCAACTCAAGCTTTCCAATATCGGTAATCCGCTCTATCATGAGGTCTTCTTTTACCTCAACCTTAGAAGCCCCTAGATCGAATTTATAATATATCAACCAACCAGCAACTAATAGAGTTGCGATAAATACTAATGTACCGATTACGTAAATAAATCTCTTAAACATTTAGCGTTTTCTGTTTGAACAATAGTTTACAAAAAAAGTTTAATCTCTGCTACGAGCTTTTTAAAAAATTTATGGAATTTTATGTTAGACACAAAAAATAAAGAGTTTCGGACTAATTTCTTTCTTAAAATATTTATCATTAATATTGAATCTTATAATAGTATTTTTTAAAGAATTTTAAAAGGCTAAACTAAACATTATAACAATCAGATGAAAAGGCGATCAGCGATCAAAAATCTTTTGATAATAGCGGGGGGCATTGCTATTTTACCTTCATGTTCACAAGAATCCGGAAAAGCATCTATTCAGTTAAACAATTTAGATATTAATCAAAATCAAGAAGACTTATTAGCTGAAATTACGGAAACTATTATTCCTAAAACCGATTCACCAGGTGCAAAAGCATTAAATTTACATTTATTTGTGTTAAAGATGGTAGACGACTGCCACGACAAAGACGATCAAAAAAGTTTTATTAATGGATTAAGCGAGCTAGATAAGTTATCAAAAAAGCAGTTTTCCAAATCATTTAATGAGGCTTCACAAGCGCAACGAACACAGCTGTTACAGCTTTTAGAATCAGACAAAGAAACGAATGACGATATGTACCGTTTCTATGCAATCACCAAGAGAAGAACTATTCAAGGTTTTTTAAATTCAAAATATGTTATGAAGGATTTAAAACGATATGAATTGATTCCGGGTAGATATGACGGTTATGCATCAGCCAATGAAATAACTAAAAGTGCAAGCTAAAAACGAATTAGTATAAATGTCAAACTTAAATATTGATAGCATTAAAGAACGTACTTTCGATGCAATCGTAATTGGATCAGGAATAAGTGGCGGCTGGGCAGCTAAAGAACTTACCGAAAAGGGGTTAAAAACACTTGTATTAGAACGAGGGAGAGACGTTAAACATGTGGTAGACTATCCCACTACCAATATGTATCCTTACGAATTTGAACACCGTGGAGAAGTTCCTTTAGCGACACAGGAAGCAGCTCCAATTGTTAATAGGTGCTACGCTTTTCGGGAAGACGCTATGCATTTTTTTGTAAAAGATAATGAGCATCCCTATATACAGAAAAAGCCATTTGACTGGATAAGAGGATATCAAGTGGGCGGAAAATCTTTATTATGGGCCAGGCAAACACAGCGATGGTCTGATTACGATTTTGAAGGGCCAGCACGCGATGGGTTTGCGGTGGACTGGCCAATACGTTATAAAGATATTGCTCCTTGGTACAGTTATGTCGAGAAATTTGCAGGCATCTCAGGCAATAAGGATCGGTTAAACGAATTACCTGATGGTGATTTTCTACCTGGCTATCCGTTAAATGCTGTAGAAGACTATTTTAAGGGCGTTTTGAAAACAAAATACCCGAATAGGCATGTAATAAGCGCACGCTGCGCCCACCTGTCGAAACCTAATCCCATCCATATAGAACAAGGGCGTGTACAATGCCAAAACCGAGTACTTTGCCAAAGAGGCTGTCCTTTTGGCGGCTATTTCAGCAGCAACTCCTCCACCTTGCCCTGGGCCGAAAAAACAGGAAACCTGACACTACGCCCCTTTTCTGTAGCTCATTCTATTATTTATGATGAACAAAAAGGGAAAGCTATTGGGGTTAAGATTATTGATACAAATACAAAAGAAGAGATTGATTACTTCGCTCGAATAATTTTTGTAAACGCAGCGGCTTTAAATACGAATTTAATTCTATTGAATTCGAAATCAAATCGCTTTCCAAACGGTTTAGGTAATGATGCGGGCGTATTGGGAAAATATGTAGCCTTTCATAACTATAGCGCTCGTATCAGTGCTGAGTATGACGGATTAAAAGAGTTTAAAACAACTGGTCGGAATCCTGCTGGTGGCGGTTATATCCCCCGATTTAGAAATGTTCTAAAACAAGAAACTGATTTTCTTAGAGGTTATGCAGCCGGATTCTCTGCTCATAGAGGTTTTGACAACGATGTTTCAAAAGTAGGTGAAAGTCTTAAAAATGGCCTTTTAAACCCTGTACTAGGGCCATGGCGCGTCGGGTCACACATGATGGCCGAAACGCTTCCCAAAGAAGAAAGCTATGTATCTCTAGCAGACAATGAAAAGGATGCTTGGGGCATTCCCTTATTAAACATATCGATCGATTATGATGATAATGATGCAAAGATGAAAGCTGATTATATAGAGCAGTTAACGGAAATGTTTACGGTGGCAGGTTTTAAGAATATTCAAGCGAATACAGCAGGGCAAGCTCCCGGATTAGACATACATGAAATGGGTGGCGCTCGAATGGGAAATGACCCTAAAACATCGATACTTAACAAGTGGAACCAGCTGCACCACTGCAGTAACGTATTTGTTACCGATGGTGCATGCATGACATCTACTTCTACTCAAAATCCCTCCCTTACTTACATGGCTTTTGCAGCAAGATCGGTAGATTACGCAATTAATGAAATGAAAAAGAACAATCTATAGTTCTTTTTGTTCCTTACCGAGGATCATTAATTGGCTAACAATTTCTATCCTCGGTAATCGATAACTACCCATAAAGGGTTTCTATTAAACCTTCCTTCTAAGTTTCTGTCTTAACTATAAGAAAGCAAATTGTAAAATTAAACTTTGCGCTATGAAAACGTTAAACAACATACATATTTTACTTTTCTCTTTCATATTCCTTTTTTTCTTTGGAATGTCAGAGAAAGTAAATGCACAGCCTGGAATAACAGTGTCATTCCAGCAATTCTATGATGAATTATCCCCATACGGAGAATGGGTAGACGACCCCGAGTATGGCTATATATGGGTTCCAAATGTCGCATCTGATTTTCAACCTTATGCTACGAATGGACGCTGGGTAATGACCGACTATGGTAATACCTGGGTTTCTAATTATGACTGGGGTTGGGCACCTTTTCACTATGGTAGGTGGAATCATCATAGAAGGTTTGGATGGACATGGGTACCTGGTTACGAGTGGGGACCCGCATGGGTAAATTGGAGAAGTGGTGGCGGCTATTACGGATGGGCTCCTTTAGGTCCGGGAATGAGTTTTGGTGTAAGCATCAATATTCCTTCTAGTTACTGGGTGTTCGTGCCGCAACGTTATATACTAAGTCCGAGAATTCACAGCTATTACGCTCCAAGGAGAAATGTAGTTAACGTCTATAACAGAACAACCATCATCAATAATACGTATGTACATAACAACCGTACCTACATTACAGGTCCGCGCAGAAACGAGATACAACGTGTTACTCGTTCGTCAATTCCTGTACATCGTATAACAAACGCGAGCAGGCCTGGTTCTGGAAGAGTAACGGGCAGATCTGTAGAAATATACAGACCGAACGTAACTAGAAGTAATGAGGCAAGGCCCGGCAGAGTTGCATCTACAAATAATATAAGATCAAATAGGCCAAGTAACGGTAGAACAGATAATCGCACTAATACGCAGACATCCCGTCCATCCAGTAGAAATGGATCAATTAGCAGCAGACGGATTGAACGCGAAAGTACACCAAACAATGCTGGCGAAAGAAGAGGTAGAGAACAGCGTAGTGTTGAACCTAAAATCAATGAGACAAGAACAAGGGAAAGCAATAACATCAATAGATCTACTCCAAATAATTCTGGCAGAACACAAAGAGATAATAGTACAGGCAGATCGTCATCCGTAAGGTCAAACAGAAATACTCCTGAAAGAGTTCAGGGTAATCGCTCGTCGAATGGATCTCGACCTAATGTACAACCGAGAGTTCAAAGGAGTGAACAGTCGAGACCAAGTTCTCCAAGACAACCTTCGAGGACGAATGAAAGACAAAATAGAGGAAATGAACGATCCGAAAGGGCCTCAAGAAGTACTAGAGGATAAAGCTATAAGATAGATAGGCTGTAGATTTTACTACAGCCTATCTTAAATGTTTATTAAGGTTTAAATCTCTCGAGAACACGTTTACCCGTTTTTACTTCTACCCCCTTAAGTTCTATATATTTAACATCCGGATTCCAAAAAGTACCGCCATCCCCTATTCTGATAAAGATCCGCTCCAATACAGATTCCCTTTTGTTAATGTCAGCATATACGCGATATACTCCTTTCTCATCTTTTCGTAAATGTAATGGCAATTTATTATAAGCTACAGACCGTACATCATAACTACCATCTGCCAACTTTTTCGAATTGATACCATAAGCAAATTTACGCTGAATAAAATTAAGGTCCTTACGGATTCCCCCTTCTGGATAACGAATCCAAAATGCATGAATAGGTGTTGAAATGTTCAATTTTCCATTCTTATCAATATTCAACGTGTAACAAATGGTATTGGTGTTAGGATCTCGCTGAATGTAAAACAGTAAATTATCAACATTTTTTGGTGTGGGAAAGGAGTCTATATAAGCAATTTTATGGATCTTATTTACTAATATAGGCGTAGCCCCGGACTTAAAAGCTAATGATCCACACCCCAATATCATGCAGAGAGCTATTAACGATCGAATTGTATTTATTTTCATATAAAATTATGATTCTAATCAGTAGACCATCCATTAAATGAGGAGACTATGTTCCTCATTTTAATGGACTCTTTCTAAAAATCCAATATTTCTGCAAGGTGTAATTGAAACCAAGAGATACAAAAACGTCTATTAGCACCCTACTTATTCTATAATCAATGCGGCTGATTTCAGTTACAAGATAAGTTCCAGAAGATTTTAACAAAATGCTCCCACCAACCATCCAAGTAAATTTCACCAATTGTAAGGTTATATTATTTTTATCTTGGCCGCCATTTGCTTCGAAGGTCCAATTACGGTTTATAGTGAAATTCACGAACGCCCCTAATACTCCTCCGATAACAATCGAAATCGTATAATGTATCTGCAACAATTCAGTGCAAGCAACCATTATTATAAAATCAGCTACACCGCCTAAAAATGCAGACAACTGCGCTTTTATAAATATGTATACACTATTTTTCTTCAACATTTGGCAAACCATTCTTCACGGTTCTTTCTGCTATATCTCGAGCATCTCCAAGTTTCAACAACTTTTTAGTATCTACAATGTTGACTACAAACAATGTAATCACTACTAACGCAGAAAATATATTAACTGTTCCAGGAAATAAAATCTCTAATACAAATATAGCGCTTATAATCACTCTAATTTCTGTCGGTCCGACCGATCCAGCATCAATAGTATATTTATCGGTTATTTTGTATCGCAATTGTGAAATAATCATCGCCCATCCATACAATGCAACAAAGAAATAAGATAAAAGCTCATAACCGTTTCCAAGATAGACTATAAAACCAACGCCCATAATCACTGTATTGATCCAATCAATTATAATATCAAGAGAGAAACCATACCACTTTCTCGGAATATTTCTGTAGTAAGCGATCCTCCCATCAAGCGAATCACCAAACCAATTAATTAACAGGCCTAAAACACCTAGTAAAAGGTAGGTACGATGCAAATAACTAGCCATCATAAATCCAACCAGCACTATTATCCCACCCAAAAGACCTATTATAGTAAGTATATTAGGTGTAATAAAGCTAGGTATCTTGGTAACCAAATAAGAAATAGTAGATTGTTCTACGCTTTTAAGTAAATTAGTGCGTTTTCTGTCCGTAAATATACTTTTACTATTCTTTTCGCCTTCTCGCGGCTTCCCTTCAGCCATTTTAAATGCAGAATTATGTTCCTTCATTATTTCTTAAAAACACCGTCAATAAGGCAAATTGAACCATCAACGTATAGTTGCATTGTTTTGTTGACGAGCGACTTCAATTAAGCAACAAGATCTGATCTATTATTTCGCTTTTTTCTTCTTTTCGAAATCAGAGCCAAAAATCAAATCCCAAAAGGGAGAGCTTACACCGTATCCTTTGTCAGCATCTTGGTAATGGTGCAGCATATGATGCTGTTTAATTTTCTTCATGATGCCGCTTTTGAAATTATAATGATGCATAGCATAATGTCCAATATCATAAAATAAATACCCTAAGATAAACCCCGGAAAAAAGGCCGACATCTGTATGTCATTAAAAATTAATTTAAATAAAAAATACAAGGCAGTTGCTAATGGAATGCTTACAGATGGTGGCAATACTAAGCGCAATTTATCCATCGGGTAATCATGATGGACACCATGAAATATAAAATGAAGTCGCTCCATTATCTTTCCATTAGGGGGTAAATGAAAAACAAAGCGATGCATCACATATTCGGTAAAAGACCAAACGAATAAACCTATCAAGAAATATCCCAAGTAAAATAAAAAAGACACTTCAAATGTGACGAAGGCCCGCCAAGTAAAAAAAATAATTACTGGCACAAATAATATCAAAGGTACCGAAAAATGTACTTTTGTTAATGGTTCCAGTAAGTTGCTCTTAAACATCCTTACCGACTCCTGCGAGTTAGAAACATAATTCTTTGCCATAACTATAACTATATCAACTAAAATAAAATCTTATTTGTGCTTCTAATAATTTATACACAAAAATAAACAAAAAGCAGTGGTTAGCCTATTAAAAATCAAATTTAACACGCGCCCGCACACCCCATTTCGAAACATTTGGATTCTCCAGATAAGTAAATCTTCTTATTAAATCCACCCTCACTAATTTAAAGATGTTTGCAATCCCGACACTACCCTCCATATAAGGCTTACTTCCCAGTGTATAAGTTATAGGCAAACCATTTTCGTCAGCAGAGAACTTATATACTGAGCTGTTGTAGTTTGGATTGTTTTCATCTCTTAAACCTCCCCACAAACCTTTGAAACTAATCACCTCCCGCCATTTTAAGCGTTTAAGTAATGGAATTTTATTAAAGATAAAACCGTTTAGATAATATTGTACGTTAACCGCTGCATAATGATCACTTACAAATTCCAAGAAATTCATCAAATTGTATGAGTTTAGTTGGTATGCATATGTTTGGTTGGCTCGGTGAATACTTAATAATGGAAAGGGAATATTCTCTCCCATTATATATCCCCCTTCTAATGTTATATCGGAATAGCCAAATTGCGACAAATAAACCCGCTTGAATATATTTGCTGAAAAATTGTGATAATCATTTGTACTATTGAAGACATTTTTTAAGCCCAAATTGTAACGAAACGTGAATATAGGATATTTATTAAATATAGGGATTCTGTACACTTTTCCTTGATAAAATTGTTCATGCGGAGCATAACGGAGTTCAACGTTCACTTCAGAAGAAGTTAATTCATTTATATTTATGAGGTTTCCATTAAGATCTTCCCTTTGATAAAGTAAGACGCCTGCCGGACGTTGACGCCAATGTGTAAATCCTATTTTATAGGAAAATCGGCTTGGAAGCTCATGCATATATTCAAACTTAGCTATATCATTATATAGCCATCTATTATTATCACCTCTCTTAAAGGACAACAAGAAATTATCTTCCTGAACGAATTGTAACTCTTGTCCAGGTATTTTAGTATCATGCTGATAACTCGCTTTAAAATAATGTAACGGAAAAGAATAAACAGACTTATTATTCAATGAGTAAGTAGCACTTCCAAAATATTTCCATTTTTTATCTTTGAAACCATAAGCGCCATATCCCTCAAAAAACATTCTCTTGCTAAGATCAGTTGTCGTCCTTCCACCTAAACGCAACCTGAAGCCTTCCACTGGGTTAAAGCTATAAAAAGTACTTGCAGGTCCCATTTCAAACTTACCAAACGATTTATAGCCAGCTAAAAGAACTGTTCCCCAGTCCATTATTCTTCTAAACGATTTTATAGTCTGCAAGGTATCTACATTCTTATAAATTCCAACTTCACGAATTTCCAATGGTATGTGACGAACACTTTTCCAATACTCGTCGGAAACAGGTGGCTTTTCGATATTATATGCAATTTCCTCAGCTGGCCCTTTATAGATACTATCTGGGTGCTCCTCACCAATTTTATATTTCTGAAAAGATGCCGTTCGCTCACCTAATATCCCCCCCCCTTTATCTCCTAAGGCAAACTCCATTGTTAACGTACTTTTGCTTAAATGATAACGACCATCAGGATTTTTACTATACTCTAACTTGGCCTGCAAGTCCCGCATAAAATTCAGATTAACGTCCTTATTAACTGTCAGGTAAGCATTTTGGACAGCATAATTACCATCTAACGTAATATATATTTTCCCTTCAAATAAAAGATCTGCCTTATTACGTGGCACAAAACTTAGTTCAACTAGCCAAGGCTTTTCTGTTTTTACCGTATCGCTGATAAAGAATTTGTAAAACGTTGGTGAGTTATTCGCTATAGGACTTAAAAATAAATTGGTAGTAATGGATATATCATTATCATAGATATTGATATCTTCATACAGCCGATGAAGATAGTTACTTACACCGTCATTGTCTATGAAATGTGGGTCAAACTCAGCTTTTTTGTCTGCTAGTATGTATCGCTTTGTTTTATAGGGATTCTTGCGAAAATAAATATTGGATAACTTCTCTTCCATATAGGCAGGTAATACATTTTTACCGCCTATAGCATTAGAATCCTGTTCTGCGAATAGAAATTGATAATTTCTAAATATTCTTTTCTCTTTAAACTTATTAGATAAATTACTTAATGCCATCGATAGTTTACTATATTCCTCGTATTCAACGAAATCATAGTTTTCCATCTGATTTTCTTTCTTATGTGCAATTACTTGCCTAATAAGCTCAACAGCAGGGTTATTTTTATTTCTGTATCTTCCTTTTTTACTCGTAACGACCACCTCATTAAGCATCTTGGCGTCCACATTCATTTTAATATTGACAACCTGATCTTCACCTGGCACCACATCCTTTTCTACGGTCACATATCCAATGTAAGCAAATTTCAATTTAGTATAGTTACCTTCGATTTTAATGCTATAATGGCCTTCATCATCTGCTGACGTTCCAATAGTAGTTCCAGGAATTATTACACTCACATAAGGCAATGTTTCTTTGCTTGCAGCATCTGTTATAACTCCACGAACAATAGTAGTTTGGGCAACAACATGTTGGCCAACTAACATAAAAAAAAGAAATAAATAAGAATAGGTATATTTTTTATAAATCTGTGCGATAATTACTTTCACTTTTTAAACTAATTAGTAAGATGTACAACATCAAAAATTATCCTGCAAATTAAAGGATTTCACTTAAGACTATTGTGGTCAAAAAGTCAAAAATTAAAACCTTGAAGCCAGATTTCTACTCAATTAACTCAAAAACACTTTAGTGTAATCGTTCCGTTAATCCCTTAAAACAGAAGGAATTTAACTTATTACTATCAAATATCTTTATCTAAATGGATTTTTCAAACAAACGATAGCGCTTGTACTGTTTGCCGTTTATTTGCTCTATGGCATGGTTCATTAAATAGTTATCTTCGAGCATCCACGAGCATTCTGCATATTTAATTTTCGAGCCCTCAGCATTCTTGATAAGGTTTCCGTACAAACACGCTTCAATACCTAATTTTCTGTAACCGTCTATAACACCTAATAATAAAACCCTTAGTCCAGTAACATGTTTAATCCCGAATAAAAGCTTCAATATTCCGGTAGGTAAAAGTCTTCCTCTTTTTATCTTAATCAAGATTTGATTTATATCTGGTATTCCCAAAGCAAACCCTACCATCTTTTCTCCTTGTTCTGCAATAATGCAATATTTAGGATCAAGAATCATAGATAAATCCTTTGCCAAAAAATCAAACTCCTCATCTGTCATGGGCACAAAACCTAAGTTTTTGTCCCAAGCACTATTGTAAAGTTCTTTTATCTTAGGTATATCTTTTTTCAAATTTTTCTTATCGATTTTACGCAGTTTAATGTCACTTCGTTTTAATCGATTCTCTAAAGCATCCAAAAGTCTAACAGACCTATTATTTATATTTGATCTATCTACAAGATAAGCTAATAAATCAGTTTGTTTTTTTAATCCGGTATTTAATAACAACCCTTCGTAATACGATTTGTTATAAGGCATCATAGCGACAGGAGGTAGCTCAAAACCTTTCACCAATAAACCACAAGTATCATTAGTGGAAAGGTTTATAGGCCCAACCATTTTATCAGCTCCTTTTCTTTTTAGCCAATCAATCGCTTTTTCCATTAAAGCGTTTACTACATCCTGATCGTCGATTGTATCAAAAAAGCCAAAGAATCCGTCTTTGGCATTTATAAACGCGTTGTGATTTGTATTGTAAATAGCAGCGATACGGCCAACCAGCTTGCTCCCCTCATAAGCTAAAAAGAGTTGAATATAAGAGTGATTATGAAACGGATGTTTACCCGGAGTTAACATGTCTCGTTGTGCTATAAACAGTTCAGGCACATAGTTTTTATCATCCTTGTATAAGTCATGAGGAAAATCTATAAAAGTTTTTAACTGACTTTTGGAGGATACTTCAACTACCTTCATCGTAAAATATATGCTATATGCGTCTTTTATTTACCTTAATTTGATCCCGTTTATGTTAATCAAGCAATCTTCACAAATTCAGTTGCCACTGTTTTACGATAAGCCTTTGTTAATTTGCTTACAGCTTCGTCAATCTGATCGAAAGTATGAGTGGCCATAAGTGAAAAACGAATTAAAGATTCTTGTGAAGCCACTGCTGGCGAAACTACCGGATTAACAAAAACACCTTCTTCTTGCAATTGCTTTGTAATTAGAAAAGTTGCGTCATTATCTCGTATATAAACTGGCAAAATAGGGCTCTCTGTTTTACCTAAATCGAAACCACTATCGAGCAACTGTCTTTTTGCATATTCAGTATTTCTCCATAAGTTTTCAATATGTTCCGGCTCAGATTTTATGATCTCTAAAGCAGCTAACACACTAGCGGCAGAACCCGGCGTCATACTTGCACTAAACATAAGCGAGCGTGCGCGGTGCTTTAAATACTCTATCGTATTGGCATCACTTGCTAAAAAGCCACCCAATGAAGCCAATGATTTACTAAACGTACCCATGATAACGTCTACATCGTCCGTTAAGCCAAAATGAGATGCCGTACCTGCACCTGAGACACCTATAACTCCTAGTCCATGCGCGTCGTCAACCATAACTGCTGCGTCAAATTCTTTGGCTATTTCGATCAATTCGGGAAGTTTTACAAAATCACCTTCCATGCTAAACACACCATCAACTGCTATTAATTTAACAGCATCTTCGGGCAACTGGCTGAGTTTATTTCTAAGATCAGCCATATTATTATGCTTATACTTAACTACTTTTGAAAAAGATAAGCGGCTACCATCAATAATGGAAGCATGATTACAATCATCCAAGATCAAATAGTCATTCCTTCCTGTAAGACAAGAAAGTGCTCCTAAGTTAGCCTGAAATCCAGTACTGAATAAAACGGCACCCTCTTTACCTACATAATCTGCTAACTTGGCTTCTAACTCTTCATGAATGTCTAAGGTTCCGTTTAGGAATCTGGACCCTGCACAACCAGTTCCATATTTTGCTGTAGCGTTTTGAGCAGCTTCAATAATTTTGGGATGATTAGTTAGCCCTAAATATGAGTTTGAACCAAACATAAGGACCTTCTTCCCATTAATGATAACTTCTGTATCTTGTCCAGATTCAATGGGTCTGAAATAAGGATAAAGACCTTTTTCTTTTATCACCGCCGCATCTTTAAAATCTGCTATACGCTTGTCAAAATTTCTACTCATCTAATTAAAATTTAAAACCCGCTGGTTCTTTTCTTTCTAATATGGTTATATTATATGTATATTTTGCAGATTATTACCAATTGATTTGATAACCTGCATAAAACGATCATGCTCTGGGCTTTTTAGGCTATTAAATAAAACCTTTTCAAGATTTACTATTTTATCTTTAATAAGTCTCGCCAGGACTCTCCCTTTTGGGGTAAGCATGACACAGTTTTTCCTTTTATCAGCTATATCTGTAGTTACTCGTACCAAGTCTTCTTTTTCTAAATTAGAAATGGTTCTTAATACCGAAGATTTATCTCTACCAATTTCATCAGCTATTTGTTGTTGCGGAAGCCCTTCTTCTGGAATACTAAATAAAACAGGTAGCTGTTCAATTCTTACATCAATACCCTGAGCCGACAAATATTGGTTTGCTTTATTGCGCAACAGTTTGCTCAGATTATCGAGGTGGAATATTGCTAACTCATCATTATTATTTACCTGATTCATCTATTTTAAAAAATCGTTTGCATATCAACTAATAACGCCACAAATATCACCCCAATATTAAATTTAAAAAAGGTAAATATTTCGCCAAAATTGGTCAGTTTTTCGGTTAAAATTATTTTTATCGCTGCTAAGAAAAAGATAAAAAAATCAAAAAAAAGCCTTATAAATCAATAAAAAGCCTTATTTTACTCTAAATTACACAAAAAAAACACGTCTAAAATTCTGTAATTTCATAATAAATCTAAATAAAATATTTTCAAAAACATTTTATATAAAATTAACAAAAAAGACATAATATATTTGAATATTTTCAGCAATCGTATCTTCAAAGGAGGTTAGTACTTTTAATCGAGTATTATCATCTATCAATCAAATCTATAGAAAGAATTTTACTATTTAATAACTAAGATAAAAAGTAAATTTTCAAGTCAAACTTATCAACCGAAATAATAGTTGCATCTCCAACAAATTTTACATTAAAATGAGTATTCTAATTTTAGGAAATCTGTTTTCGAAAGGTGGTGGGACTTGTTCCTGTATACCTTTTAAAGTATTTGCCGAAGAAGGACATATCACTAAAATTCAGTAGATCAGAGATTTCAATAACGCTTAATGAGGATATATTTAGCAAGCTTTTTGCTTCCATAATCACCATTTCTGCGATAATAGAACTTGCCGTTTTACCCGACACATCCTTGGTTACTTCCGAAAGGTATTTAGGTGTTATAAAGAGCTTTTTAGCATAGTAATCTACACTTCTCTCCTCTTTGAAGTTATTGGCAACTAAATTTATGAAGCGTAACATTAGATCCTCTTTTCTAGAAGTTTTTCGATCACCATCCTTTCTATATTTTCTGTGCAAAAACGTATACGCGTATAAAAATGAAAGGAATCCGTGCTTTACTACTGGATCATTGGAGAAATTTAATTCATTTCCGTGGTTTCTCAACCACATTACTTCTATCAAATTACCTAGAATCTTCGCTTCATTTCCAGCTAAATTAAACAAGGGCATGCCCGAAACCAATGAATCGTAAACATTCTGATGAAACTCTCTTATATTAGCATTAATAAGAAAAGAAGACTTATACAAAATTGCATAGAACTTACAATCATCACTAATAGAAACCAGATGTTTAATCGTATTTGGTGCAAAAGCCAACAGATCATTTTTTTTTAATCGAAAATTTTGGAGGTTTACATTAACTTCTATAGCTCCCTCATGTACCATAATGATGGCAAAAAAATCTGATCTGAATGGATTGAATATATTATATGGTTTGAACTCTTTCGAGTTCAATAAACGCTTATTGATATGGAACACCATAAACTCTCTTGAGTCATCTTCAGAGAGATGGTGAGAATTTACCTGTGCAGATTTTTTCTTCATACCATGGCAAACTAAATAACCTATTGTTATAGCAACATATCTCGAGTTACTTTTCTATTAAAAGTAATCCATCCTGGATAATTTATTGTTTTATTCCCAATGGCGATTGTTGGTTTTAATTTGATAGTCAACAAGCTTTCTTGCTTTGGGTTATTACCAGAGACGAAGTCTACTACCTCCTGCAAAACTGAACCATTTGAAAGTAAACCATAAATATTAGCATCTATCAACACCGGAACTTCAATAGACTCTCCTGGATTAACCTTTACCTCTTGATTTACCAAGCCTGTTGCAAGTTGTCGATCTTTCATTAAAAGCTGATATTGAAACTGATTAATTCCAGCCATATTACTTGTAGGATTTGTAATCTTCAAATGCAGGATACCTTTTAGAGGCACTTCTTTCCTCAGCATTCCCATCGCTACACCACCCATGTTACTTACGTTAACACTTCCAGATCTGACCATATTCATCACATTAGCACCTGCTAAAAATATGCTATCTACTCGTTTGACCTCAAATTTACATTGCTCTAAGGCTTTAATTTGTTTAGCTTGTTGATTAATTCCACATGCAGCTAGCACGGTTAAGAATAGAGCCATCAAAAATTTATTCATTTCGACACGTTTATTTCAAAAACACAAAAGTAACACTATTTGAACCAATACAAAGGTTAATAATTGTTAAAGGACGTAATTTCAAATAATGCTGTATATTTCGTGATAACAAATAAATCTTCAATACATCAAAACAGCCTCCTAAAGCTAACTGTCAATCGAAAACCCATTTCATTAGCACCTGCGAATATTATCAGTCTAAATAAGATCCTTGTCTGACCAGCAGCGCCCTGTACTTGTTAAATATAGCAGATTTAGAAACAAATCCCATGTATCTATCATTAGCATCCAACACTGGTAAGATCCAAATATCTTCCCGATCCATTTTTCTCATAACGTCATACATGTTGGCATCCATACGTACAACATCCAGGGGTGCCTGTGCTAATTCTTTCATAGTTTTGTCGGCAATTTCTTCTCCCATCAAAATACTAAAGAGGCGCTCGCTATATATTAGCCCCAATAATTTGAGTTCTTTGTCTACAACTGGAAAAATATTCCGTTTAGTATGTATGATGTCTGATCTACGGTCATTTGGTTTTTCATCCGGTCCGAGTATAGTAAAATTGGTTTCCAGTACGTACCGCAACTTCATCATTCGTAAAACGGTCTTATCTTTATCCTCATGTGAAAGCCAATCACCATGAGCAGCAAGATTTTTGGTATAGATTGAATATTTAACTGTTGCACGATTTATAAAATAAGAGATCGCTGAAACAATCATAAGCGGTACCATTAATGTGTAACCACCGGTAATTTCTGCAATAAGAAATATGGCTGTTAACGGAGCATGCATAATACCGCTTAGCGCTGCAGCCATTCCTGCTACGATAAAGTTGGCTTCTGCAAGATAGGTTATACCAGTCAAATTAATGCCATGAGCAAACACAAAACCCAATAGCCCACCCATAACTAAGCTAGGACCAAAAGTTCCACCATTCCCCCCACTGTTAAGCGTAATAAGCGTTGCGAAGGACTTCGCAAATATTGTTATAACCCCATAAATAACAACAATAAAGCCTACATGTTTATAGTCGGAGAAAATACTATTTGCCAATAAAGAATTTGACTTGCCCAGCAATAACTGTTGAATGGCAATATAGCCTTCTCCGTATAGTGCTGGAAAAACAAATATAAGAACCCCTAAACTTAAACCGCCTAGCCAGATTTTGTGATAAGGGTTTTTTACTTTTGAAAACCAGCTTTTCACCCAACCATCTACTTTGGTAAAGTAAATGGAAAAAAGTCCCACCAATCCGCCCAGAATTATATAAAAGAATAATGCCGATAAAACCCACTCGTCCGAAACCAAATAAAAAAGTGGTTCACTATACAATACTTTAGATACCACAGAAGCGGTAGCTGCGGCCATCAGCAGGGGTATAAAGGCCGGTATCGAAAACTCAGGCAACAGTATCTCGATAGCGAAAACCATACCTGCCACCGGACTATTGAAGGCTCCAGCAATACCAGCTGCTGCACCACAAGCTAATAACATGGTTACCTCCCTATAGTTAAGCCCAAAAAAACGTGCGATATTCGAACCAATGGCCGAACCACTATAAGCAATTGGTGCCTCGAGTCCCGCTGAACCGCCAAATCCTACAGTAAGAGCAGATGTAATAATCTGCGAATAGACATTATGAGATTCTATTCTGCTTGACTTTCTCGAAATAGCATATAATATAGGTGTAATTCCGTGCTCAAATTTCCCTTTACGAATAAATCGGCGCACATAAATGACGGTTAGTAATATACCTACCAATGGGAAAAAAAAATACAAAAAATATTTGTACTCAGATTGCACATCATTTTGCAAAAAAGCAGCGATTCCGTGCGTTAGTGCCTTTAAACCAGCAGCTGCCAGACCACCTATTAACCCTACCACTACCGCTAGAATCACCAAAAAATTCCTATTCGAAATCTTTTGTATACGCCATTGGTTTATCTTATAGATAATGCCTTTTTTTTTCTCCAAAACTTTCCTATTTTAACGTTATTATTCGAAGGTATGATCTTAAATAAATACTCTAAAAAAACAATTACAAGATACATAAATCCCTCATACCCTTCAAACTAATCTTGGTTAAACAAAGGAAATATCCAACAAAAGCATAAAATTATATTAGCATGAGGAGTTTAAATTTCGTGCAAACCTACCATAAAAATCAATGACAAACAAACGTTTCAAATTGTTTAACTTTGTAATATAACAAGATATATGTACCGGTTAAATGGCCGATTTTTAAAGCATATGGCTGTAGTCAACGTGTCGTTTAATTTACGATCAGTAAATACTTATATACTTTCGAGCGATATTAAATCTCGATTAAGTGCATATACTTTTAGTTATTAAATCTTATGCAAAATACAGATCAAAGCATTATATATCTCGACCATTGCGCTACTACCCCTGTAGACTCGATGGTGTTAGACACTATGTTACCTTATTTTAAAGATTATTATGGCAATGCTTCAAGTATACACCATAAATTGGGCCGTAAGGCGGCAGAAGCCATTGAGATTGCCCGTAATCAAGTAGCTAAACTTTTGCATGCTTCTACAAAAGAAATCATATTCACGTCCGGAGCAACTGAAGCCATTAACCAAGCGTTAAGCGGTATTTTCTTGCACTATCAACAGATTGGCAAACACATTATAACCTGCGAGACAGAACATCCAGCAGTTTTAGATACTTGTAATTATTTAAGTAGAAAAGGAGCAGATATACAAAAATTGCCGGTTGACCAAAAAGGAAATATTTCTTTGAATGATTTGCAACAGGCTATTAGACAGGATACCATTTTGATTTGTTTTATGTTTGCAAACAATGAAACGGGTGTAATACATCCTATAGACCAAATTGGTGAAATAGCGAAAGAACATAATGTATTATTCTTTTGCGACGCCACTCAGGCAGTTGGAAAAATCCCTGTTAATGTAAAAACTCAGCATATTGATGTTTTAGCCCTAAGTGCTCACAAAATATACGGTCCAAAGGGTGTAGGTGCTTTATTTATTAAACGACGAAGTGCTCCTATACAGATTGGAAGCTTACTACAGGGGGGAAAACAGGAAAATAATTTACGGGCAGGGACATTAAATGTTCCTGGTATTGTAGGTTTAGGAGCTGCAGCCTCTCTTGCAATGGAAATGGAAAACCAAGAAATTTCGAGGGTCAGTAAATTGCGAGATTATCTTGAAAATTCTCTACTACAAATACCTGAAACTTTTTTGAATGGAGATGCATTAAATCGCCTACCGCATGTGTCAAATATTTGCTTTCAATATGTAAAAAGTACTGAAATAATGGCAAATCTTCCGCAATTAGCTTTGTCTGCCGGCTCAGCCTGCGCAAGTGGCAGTCTAGAGCCTTCACATGTATTAACCGCTATGGGATTGAATAAAGAAAAAGCTGAAAGTTCCATTAGATTTAGTCTCGGGTATTCAACAACTGAAGACCAAATCAATCAAACAATCGAACTTATTATAAACGCCATTGGAGATATTAGAAATAATTCACCGTTATGGCAATTACATAAGGCAGGGGTACATTAATACCTTATGCTTAATTCTATACAGAAAAACTTTCGCCGCAAGCACAGGTGCGTGAAGCATTGGGATTAATAAAATTAAAACCCTTTCCTGTTAAGCCATCACTATAATCCAACTTAGTACCTGCCAAATAAAGGAAAGATTTGATATCCAACACAACCTTGACACCATTATCTTCAAAAGCCTGATCGCCTGATCTTTCTTGATTATCAAAATCAAGTTTGTAGGTTAAACCAGAGCATCCGCCGCTTTCAACAGCAACACGCACAAAATAAGTAGCATCATATTTTTCCGACTGTAGAATCTCGGTAATTCTGCCTTTTGCTTTTTCAGTAACCGTTATCATAATATACACAAAATTATTTCATCAAATATCGTTAATCCAAACATAAAAAGAAAATATTCGGTTGAAACGGCTCAAGAATATGACAAGGGTTAGACTTATATGGACAACTAGTAAACACTACGAAAGTCTTTATTTTTGTAAAATAATGGTGATTAACCAACAAAGCTTTTATATTTTTCAGATATTTAGCGGCTAAATCAATCCAATATGATGTGTAGAATATCCGTCGTAATAATTTTCAATCTACTCTTGATCGAGGTATTTGCTCAAAAAAAACCATTGGACCATAGTGTCTACGATAATTGGCAAAGTATAAAATTTGCCAAGGTAAGTGATGACGCGCAATTTGTATTGTACAGCGTTACACCGCAAGAGGGTGATGCATTATTTACTATTAATACTGCCAACGGAGAAACAATTTGCAGTATACCACGTGGTGAGAATGGTGTGTTTACGAACAACGCTCAGTATGCCATAGTAACTATTAAACCACCATTTGCAGCTGTGCGGCAGGCCAAAATAAAAAAGAAGAAAGTAGATGAAATGCCTAAGGATTCCCTCGCAATAATTTCTTTAACTACTAAAAATATTCAAAAATTTGCAAATATTAAATCCTTTAAGCTAGCCGATGAGTCATCAGACTATCTTGCCTTTTTAGAAGAAAAACTTCCTTTAAAAACAGATAGCACTGACAAAAACAGTAAAAATAAAGGTGAAAAAATTGAACATCCCGGGACACTGCACTTACGTAATCTAACTACAGGCACTGAGGATGTATTTGAAAATGTAAATGACTATTACTTTGATAACTCGGGTAATCTATTAGCCCTTGTTCGTAATGGCAAAAACCAAAAAGAAAACAAGTTAGAGAATGCAGGCCTTTTTTTATATTCAATTAAAGACAAGCAGCTTAAAAAAATAAGTAATGGTCGCGGAAGTTATAGTAAAGTAGCTTTTGACGTTTTAGGACATCAACTTGCCTTCACTGCAGAAAAAAATGCAGAGAAGGCATTACAAAAGCCTTATAGCCTTTATTATTATACTCCGCAACAGGATAGTGCTAAAATTATAGCCAACGTAAGTAGTGCAGGTATGCCAAACAATTGGAATGTTAGCGGAGATGGAGATTTACGCTTCAGTAGAAATGGCGATAAACTTTTTTTTGGCATAGCGCCAATTCCCCCTGTGCAAGACACTACAATCGTTGATTTTGAAGTAGCTAATGTAGATATATGGAATTGGAAAGATGATTACCTACAACCTCAACAGTTAGTAAATCTTAAAAAGGATCTAGCTAAAAGCTATCTAAGTGTAATCTATCCAAAAAGAAATCATACGATTATCCCATTAGCTTCTCAAGAAGTTCCTGATGTTGAGTTAACTGATGAGGCAGATAATGTATATACGCTAGGTAGCTCTAACGTAGGAAAGAGGATTTCGTCCCAATGGGAGGGCGGAACGCGACAAGATTTCTATTTAATATCCACTGTAGATGGAAGTAAAAAGAAAATAGCTGAAAACGTTTATGCCCGTGCATCAATTTCGCCCTTAGGAAATTTCGTGATATGGTATGATATGGCAACCCAACAATGGAATTGCTATGATGTCAACCTGAGTAGGTCAAAAATATTGAATATCGACTTGCCTGTGAGTTTTGCCGATGAAGATAATGACTCGCCTACATTCCCTTCTGCATACGGTATTGCAGGATGGACAGATGATGACATGGAAGTCCTTATCTATGACAAATATGATATCTGGAGTTTTGACACCAAGAACGATGACAGGCGTCTTTTAACGAATGGGGCTGGTAGAAGCAGTAAAATAACATTCAGATATGAAGATATTATACCAAAAATAGATGCCAAGAAAAACTATAAATCAGTTATCATCAATATAAAGGAATCATTTTTGGTAAGTGCTTTCAATCATATTAATAAAGAAAATGGTTGGTATCAAACGAATCCGCGTAACAAAAAAGATCCGAAGGAAATTGTCATGGGACCTTATACTTATAAAGATGTAAAGGCAAGTGCAAATGATAAACTAAAAATTTATACTAAAGAAAATTACAAGGAATCTCCAGATTTATACATGTCAGACGGATTCGACAAAGAGACAAAATTAAGTGCTATTAATCCACAACAACAACAATATAATTGGGGTACGGCAGAATTGGTCAAATGGACAACCCCTGCTGGTTATGAAGCTACAGGCATTCTCTATAAACCAGAAGATTTTAGCGAATCTAAAAAATATCCAATGATCACTTATTTTTACGAAAAGTTGTCGGATGGCTTAAACACTTACATCCCTCCTGCTCCTACTCCTTCTCGTTTAAACATAAGTTATTTCGTCAGTAATGGTTATTTGGTATTTGCTCCCGACATTAGCTATGAGATTGGTCATCCAGGAAAATCTGCAGAAGAATACATTAACTCGGGAGTAAAAGAACTCGCCAAATTCTCATGGGTAGACGAAAAGCACCTTGGAATACAAGGACAAAGTTGGGGAGGTTATCAAGTGGCCCATTTAATTACGCGTACGGATATGTATGCAGCCGCTTGGGCTGGTGCTCCCGTTGTGAATATGACATCTGCTTACGGGGGAATCCGTTGGGCAACTGGACTTAATAGACAATTTCAATACGAAAAGACGCAAAGTCGTATAGGTAAAGATCTATGGGAGGGATATGATCTTTACATTGAAAACTCACCGCTGTTTCATTTAAAAACGGTTAAAACCCCAGTAGTAATCATGGCTAATGATAATGATGGCGCAGTACCTTGGTACCAAGGGATTGAAATGTTTACAGCTCTACGTAGACTCGGTAAGCCAGCATGGATGCTAAATTATAACGGAGAAGAACATAATCTTGTAAAGAGGCAGAACAGAAAAGACATACAAATCAGGGAACAACAATTCTTTGACCATTTTTTAAAAAATAAACCGGCACCAGTTTGGCTTGAAAAAGGAGTACCAGCCACTTTAAAGGGAATTAACTGGGGATTTGATCTTGTAAATTAAAAAGGGCTGTATCAATAATTAAATCATAATTCGTAAACAGAATTTACCTTCAAACAGCCTCTTGAAATAGTAAAACAGCAACAAAAAACGGCAATTTTCAATTTGAGAATTGCCGTTTTTTATTAGGCTGAATACCGCCATAAAATATTATTTGACGACGTTGAGCTTAGACTGAATTATGATACAACACCTTTTCTATAATCTATTTTCTTCGGAGCTGCTGCCATAACTTCAGCACTCACGCCTTTTTCATATTGTTTGAAATTCGCTACGAAAGCTTCCGCTAACTTGTTCGCTTGGATAAAATACGCGTCTTTATCTTCCCAACTATCCCGTGGACTTAATACTTCGCTTGGAACTCCGGGACAGATAGTAGGATACGACAATCCAAATATTAAATGTTTTTGGTACATTACCTGATCAAGATCGCCTTCGAGTGCTGCTTTAATCAAGTTACGCGTATAATGAAGGCTTATACGTTTTCCCACACCGTATGCACCCCCAATCCACCCTGTATTTACCAGCCAAACCTTTGCAGCGTGGTCCTGTAGCTTTTCTCCCAGTATTGCAGCATACTTGCCTGGACGTAAGGGCAAAAAGGCTTTACCAAAGCAGGCTGAAAATGTAGCTACCGGTTCATTTACACCGGCTTCCGTACCGGCAACTTTAGCCGTATACCCAGATATAAAATGATACATCGCTTGCTCTACTGTCAATTTAGATATAGGTGGCAAAACACCAAATGCATCGGCTGTTAGAAAAAAAATATGCTGCGGATGCAATGCTACTGCTGGCTCTAAAGCGCCTTCGATAAAACTAGCCGGGTAGGCCGCTCGAGTATTTTCGGTCTTACTAATATTATTGTAATCAGGTATACGAGTTCCTTCCAGCAAACAGATATTTTCCAACAATGTTCCGAACTTAATAGCATTGAAAATTTGAGGTTCTTGCTTAGCTTCTAAACCAACACACTTTGCATAACACCCTCCTTCGAAGTTAAAAATTCCATTATGGTCCCATCCATGTTCGTCATCACCAACCAACATTCGTTGTTCGTCCGCTGAAAGCGTTGTTTTGCCTGTGCCCGATAAACCAAAAAACAAGGCCGTATCTCCTCTCTTTTTACCTACATTAGCTGAGCAATGCATAGATAAAACTCCTTTTTCTTTTGGCAAAATATAATTTAACACGGAAAAAATGCTTTTTTTTATCTCACCGGTATATCCTGTTCCACCGATCAAAACCGTTTTTTCTACAAAGTTGATGATTACAAAATTTGGATTGTTAACACCATCAGTAGTTGGATTCGCCTCAAAACTCGGAATTGCTATTATGGTCCAATCAATTGATAAAAACCTTTCATTATTATTTGGTCTTAGAAAGAGGTTATTAGCAAAAATATTCTGATAAGCAGATTCGGTAATTACTTTTAGTGTTAAACGATGTCTTTCATCGGCACAAACGTATCCATCGCGGATATAGAGATTAATCTTCTCCATATACTGACACATCTTATCTAATAGCATCTTATAATATTTTACATCTAATGCTTGATTGATATCTCCCCACCAAATGGTGTTCTTTGTCTCATCATCGTAAACAATATATCGATCACGGGGTGACCTACCCGTAAATTTACCTGTATCAGCCGCTAATGCTCCATTTATTGTCAAAGAGCCTTCTCTATTGATTAAAGCATGTTCTATTAGCTCGGGAACCGACAATTGATAATACACTTTTCCCTTAGGAGAAAATTTTTGATTCCCTAGATCCAGTAGATTAGAAATAGTAGAGTTCATAGATTTTATTTGTTGAATTTGGCTCAAAACTAAGCATTAAAGAAGGGTAAAAGCAAATAAAACTCACTAATAATCAACATGTTGTACAAGATACACCACTTAAAAAACCATTATATCTAGCTAATTCATAAGCACTTATATAATATTCAAAATGGAAATATTTTTTTTATTAATCAACTAAAAAAGAAGGTATAAATCAATATAAAAATGGAAAAATAAAAAAATAAAACATAATTTATTGCTAAAAAAATAACCACAGCACAGAAATCACTTAATATACGCCAGCTATTTTATAGCCTGAAAAGTTTTATTATCTTAAGCCTCGAAGAAATACATTTTTTGCTCATGAAATTATACACGATAGAGGCAGGGTTTTTTAAATTAGACGGAGGAGCCATGTTTGGCGTTGTTCCGAAGAGCATATGGCAACGTACAAATCCTGCAGACGAAAACAATCTTTGCACCTGGGCAACCCGGCTATTGTTAATCGAATCTGGTAGACGATTAATACTAATTGATACCGGGCTTGGAAATAAACAAGACACCAAATTCTTTGATCACTATCACGTCCATGGAGATAATATAGACGATTCTCTTGCAAGACATGGTTTTAGCAAAAATGACATTACTGATGTGCTTTTAACCCACCTCCATTTTGATCATGTTGGCGGAGCAGTTGAAAGAAAAGGAAATCATCTTGTTCCAGCATTCGAAAATGCAATTTTTTGGAGTAATCAAAAACATTGGGAATGGGCCACACACCCAAATGATAGAGAAAAAGCTTCCTTTTTGAAAGAGAATATATTCCCTCTCCAGGAAAGTGAAAAATTAAAATTTATTGAGGAAGGGACTCAAGTAACGTTTGCCGATGGGATAGCTATTCGATATGTTAATGGTCACACTAAAGCAATGATGTTACCTCAAATAACCTATAAAGGTAAAACGATATTATATATGGCTGACTTATTGCCATCTGTTGGCCATATTCCCCTTCCATATGTGATGTCTTATGATATGTTTCCTTTAGAAACGCTAAAAGAAAAAAAGACATATCTGGAAGAGGCGCTGAACAAACAGTACATTTTATTTCTAGAACACGATCCTATTCACGAATGCTGTACGCTCAAACAAACAGAAAAAGGAATTCGACTTGACAAAACATTCAGGCTGCAGGATATTTGATAGCAACTTTTTATTTTCTTGGTTTTATTTCTTCTTCTTCTTCGGTATCTGAGTTATCGAAATCTGTGAGGTCTGTTTTGTTCCAAAACGGTACTTTTATATGGATAGCTGCTTTCGCAATAATATAAGCGGATGTTGGCGACGTTAAAGCAATAAAGAACATAATACCCAGGCCCTTTAACATTACTTCAATATTATTGAAATATAAAACGGCAGCCATTATTATTAGTAACACTCCGAGTGTGGAATTCTTTGTAACCGCAGATAACCTACTATAAAAGTCGGGCAACCTTAATATACCAATTGCTGAAATAAGCATGGTAAAAGATCCCAACAGTACAAGAATCGCAGTTAAAATCAATGTTAGATTGTTCATTTCTTTGGTTGATTTACAAGATAGTATGCAAAGGATATCGCTCCTAGAAAAGCTATTAAAGAAAATACAAGAGCAACATCGAAGAAAATGAGTTTATCAGTAATCATCACATAAATGATCAACAGCCCTATTAAATAGGCTGAAATTAAGTCCAATGCAGACAAGCGATCAGCTAAACTTGGCCCAACAATGAATCTATAAAGTGCCAATACTATTGATAGGCCTAAAAGACAAACTGAAAAGATTAAGATGATTGAAAAAACAGTCATTTTTTATTTGAATTTTTAATTTTCGTAATGGAATCACTATCCCCACCACCCGATGTTTGAATCTCTACCCCACTTAATGAAAGGGATGAAATATTCAGTAAGCGTTTTTCAAGACCATCACGCATATATTTTTTAAATGTTTCTAACGTCCCCCCTTCTAAATAAATGGTATGCACAAAAAGGTGCTTCCTATCATCCGAAATACCAACAACCAACGTACCCGGGGTTAGATTAGAAATATTGGTCAGCACCATAACACCAACATCTGTACGGAGTTGTAATGGTACTTTTACAACTGCTGGATGCAAATTAATTTTAGGGGTTATGATTTCTTTCGTCAATCTGATGTTTGAGCGTATAAATTCCTTAACAAAATACTTACACAAATACATGATCTGAACCACTAGTTTAAAGTAACGTTTACTAAATAGGTAGCATATTAACCACAGCAGTGTAATACTAAAAAAAAATGCGATGATAGCACCTCCGGCAGTTTCCGGTACAAAAGGAACTAACTCCAATATCCAATAACACAAGCAAATGCTTGCTAATAAATGTATGCTAAATAAGATAATCATTTCTTTAAAACTGCATTAATATAATTAGCTGGTTGGAGCACCTGCTCCGCCGCTTTTCTTGTATAGTCGATAAGCCATGTAGGGCTGAAGCTAATCCATAGCGTAATTAGTAGTAAAAAAACGCTTGCAAGATACATATGGTAATGCTTTTTTACATAAACACGTTCCAAGGGCAATTGTTGCTTTTCCTTTGCATATTCTGATAAAAAACATTTTTTCCATATTAACATCATCGAATATAAGGTTAACAAACTGGTAACTAACATAATAGAAATGGGCAGATATTCTTTAACCTTAAGTCCAGCATCTACAAGCATAAATTTGCCCCAAAACCCCGAAAAAGGTGGAATACCAACTAGCGTCAATGAAAGGATCATGAAAAGAAAAGACAAAAGCGAAAAATGATCATACAGACCTTTAATTTTCTTTACCTCATAACTGCCTGCAATTTTTCCAATAATACCAGCAACAAAAAAAAGATTTGTTTTAACCAGTATATGATGTAACATATAAAAAATAGCACCACAAATTGCAATAGGTGTATAAACAGCCAGTCCAAACACCATAAAACCAATTTTACTAATCAGATTAAATGCTAAAATTTTTCTAATATCCTGTTGATTTATAGCCCCTAATACACCGATAATCATGGTAATACAGGACAAAACGAGTATAAGCTGCTGAATCAAATGATGTTGTTGTAAAGGAAACAACAATGTAAAAGTTCGAATAAGTGTATAAACGCCAACTTTTGTTAATAATCCTGCAATAATGGCTGTTATTGCTATTGGAGGTGTGTGATAAGAAGAAGGTAACCAAAAATAAAACGGAAATAGTGCTGACTTTATTCCAAAGCTAACCAATAGTAGCACTGCTGCAAGTTGTGTAATGGCTTTTAACGAAGGATCTCTTAAACTTTCTGACAATGCCGCTAGATTAGTATTGCCAGTGGTACCATAAAGTATGCCAATGGCCAACAGTAAAAATGAAGATGCTACAAAATTAATAACGACATATTTAATTCCTCCCTGTAGTTGATCTTTTTTACTTCCCAGGGTAATTAATACAAATGAAGAAATAAGCATAACCTCGAACCATACATAGAGGTTAAACAAATCACCCGTTAAAAAAGCACCCGAAATTCCGGCTAACATAAACAAGAATGCTGGGTAAAAGCCTATTCTTTTCTTTCTAGAACTCAAAACATCTTCCGCAAAAGAAAATACAGACACTGCTAAAGCCAATAAGGCAGTTATACAGAGCAGCAGAGCCGCCAAGCGATCTACAAAGAGCGTAATACCAAATGGAGCCTCCCAGCCGCCTAATTGCATTACAACGGTATCTAAACGATCTATAACAGACACCAACATCACAGCAAAAACAAATGCTAAAAGGCTTCCAGCAACCGCGATAAATCGCTGTACTTTAACATATTTATTGAACAAAAGACATAACATGCCAGACAACATAAAAATTAGAAGAGGTCCTATCACGTAATAAGTAACTTGCATATTATACCCGATCTGTGCTCGTTAGTTCATCCAAATTATTTGTACGACTTGTTTGGTATATGCGCTTCAATAGCACAATTACAAACGCCTGTACGCCCAATCCGATAACAATCGCTGTTAAGATAAAAGCTTGCGGAACAGGGTCTGCCATACTATCTACAGCAACGGCATCCGCAGACTTTGACACAAAAGCAGGATGGTTTCTAGTAAGCCCACCCGCTATTAATAAAAACATATTGCATGCATTGCCGAACAGAATGACTCCCGCAATAAGCTTCATGAAACTTTTATGTAACAATAGATATAAACCCGTGGCAAACAAAAAGCCTGTTAAAATTGAAATCATTAATTCCATAAATTACTCTTTAAAAACGGCGAAAGCAATTTTTAAAATTGCACCAATAACCGCGAAATAAACGCCTATATCAAACACCAATACAGAACTAATTGTACCTATACCTACTATCTCTACATCTGTCCATAAGGCATGAAAGAAACCATCGCCAACTAACATGGGTACTGTTGCTGCCATAAAGCTCAACAACAATCCTATACTAGCCAGCTTTATAGCGTCAATTTTATATACACGCTGTGTTTCTGAAACACCAAAGGCTATCATATGGAAAATTAAACCGATAGATATTACCAGCGCAGCAATAAATCCTCCACCTGGATGATCGTGTCCACGGAATAAAAGATAAAGGGAATACAATAAGAAAACTGGAATTAGCACTTTAATCGTAACCTGCAATATGGTCGTCCTCATAGCTTGTCCTCCTTCTGTTTTAGATGGATAAGGGCCACCACGCCAATAGCGGTCATACATAATACAACTATCTCTCCAAAGGTATCGAAGGCTCTAAAATCAACTAACATCACATTCACTACATTCTCCCCATGACCATTCGGCGCACTGTTTCGCAGAAAAAAATTCTTTAAAGCAGGGTCGGGGGTATATTGCTGCAAACTAAAAAGCACTAAAGTCATCATGATCCCGAATAACACCGAAACAGCTGCGATCAGCAGTTTCCTTGCCTCAAGAGGGAACGTTGCATTCTTAGGCATCCTGTTTAAAATGATAGTGAAAATTACGAGTGTAATCGTTTCAACTAAAAATTGGGTCATGGAAACATCTGGTGCACTAAAAATAGCGTAGAAAAAAGCAATACCATAACCTACCAAACTCAAACAGACTAGTATCCTCAAACGAGAGGAACTCTTTATAATGAACACAGTCCCTATAAAAATTAAAAGCATCGGAAAAAAGTCATAAACTTCTAATAAAGGAATTTCCTTATCAAACGCAAGGGCATCGGGCAAGAGTGATCCTTCCAAATAAACCCAAAATAAAAGAATGATTAATACGCAGAATATTACTTTTAAGTATCTTGTTAAAAAACCATTTTGAAAAAACAAGGTAACAGACGAGGCTATAGTGCCCACCTTCTGTAAAGTAAACATATATCCTTTTTCAAATGAAAGGAAATTAAATAGATTAGCAACTTTTTTCAACCTATTGCGATATATATAAACTAACACACCAATTAACCAGGTTAAAATACTCATTAAAAACTGTTTATTGAACCCATGCCATAAAGAAAGATCAACTTTAACATTATCTTTAGTACCAATAATAGCATTACATACCTCATAAAAAAATGGTTCAACATACACTCCTAATAGACCAAATAATATTCCGAGCAAGCCTAATATAAGTGGTGGGAACCACATAAAAAAAGCGCTTTCTTTTATTTTACTTAACGATTTTGCCTTGCCAAAAAACACGTCATAGGATAACCTTACAGATAGCATAAAATATATAGCGCTGCAAAAGAGAAAAACTGTCAGGAATAAATAGTCCTTCCAATCACCTTCCAATAATGCCAAGTATAATTTTTCCTTTCCTATAAACCCTAATAAGGGGGGCAATCCGGCCATTGATAGACATGCTAAGATAGCGGCTATACCTGTATAAGGCATAGATCTGAACAATCCAGATAAGCTATTCAAATCCCTTGTTTTCGCTTGACTATCAATGTTGCCAACAACAAGAAACAGTCCTCCTTTGTATAAAGCGTGTACAAATAAATAGATAAGTGCTCCTTGTAAAGCGATTACACTACCCACACCAATTGAAGCCATAAGTAATCCTAAGGTGCTGATGGTAATGGCAGCTAGAATAGCTTTCAGATCATTTTCCTGAAGAGCTTTCCATGCGCCAATTATCATGGTTATCCCGCCTGCCAAAAGCAGGCTATAATGCCATAATCCAACCCCATTTAATAACGGGTTTAATCGCATCGCTAAGAAAATGCCCGCCTTCACCATGGTTGCGGAGTGCAGAAAGGCACTAACAGGTGTTGGCGCTGCCATAGCATTAGGTAGCCAAAAGTGAAATGGGAACTGAGCCGACTTTGCAAAACATCCCAATAGTATTAAAAGTATAATAGGTTCTGTGTAGCTTCCCAAAAAACTGATGTCACTTTGAAGAATAACGGATAAGTTAAAAGATCCTGCAGTGTTTCCCAATAAAAACAATCCCGCAAATAAAGCTAGCCCACCAGCATTTGTAACCAGCAGTGCCTGCATCCCCGCATCTCTAGATTTCTTTTTATTATTATCAAAACTAATTAACAGATAAGAACTTACACTTGTTAACTCCCAAAATACATAAAGTAAAAAGACGTTATCTGATAGCACCACCCCTAACATAGAGGCCGTAAAAAGCAAGAGGTAAAAAAGAAAGCGATTAACCTTTGCCTTCCCATGCATATATACCGTTGAATACAACAATATAAGTGAACCGAAAAGACTAATCAGTAATGCAAAAAAAAGACTTAAACCGTCCAAATGAAACCGAAGATTAATTTTCAGGGAAGGTACCCATTCAGTTTCTTGCACAATATTCTTACCTTCTAGTATTGGATGCATGAAAGCTGTAAAGAAAAGAAAAACGCCAAATAAGATGAGCGCACTAACGAAACCTACAACTTTAGGTTGAAAGTGATAGAAAAATAAAGGAAAAAAACTTAAAAGAAAGGTTATTAATAAAATTATTGTCATAGAATATATTAAGGACTAAACTTACAACAGCTAAAGTACGTTTTTGTTAGTCCTTAATATAAAATAACCCTACATACGTTCGGGTACGTCTATACCTAGTAGCTTCATTCCCCTTGCTATTACCTGAGCTGTCGCAGCAGATAAATTAAGTCTAAAGTTTTTCAGTTGAATATCTTCTACCTTAATAATAGAGACCTCATGGTAAAATTTATTATAAAGCTTTGAGAGCTCATATACGTAATTGGCAATTAACGAAGGACTATAGTTCTCTGCTGCGCTTGCTACCATATCGTCGAACTTAACTATTTCCTTAATAAGATCGCGCTCTGTATTTTCCAAAATAGCTGGTTTCGCTTTAATTATTTCGGCTTTATACCCACCTTTTGTCAGAACTGATTTTATACGGGCGTGTGTATACTGAATAAATGGCCCGGTGTGACCCTGAAAATCAATAGACTCGTTAGGATCAAAAAGCAAACGTTTTTTTGGTTCTACTTTTAAGAGAAAGTATTTTAATGCTCCTAAACCTATCATTTCATATAAAGCCTCTTTTTCAGGACCCGAAAAGCCTTCTACTTTTCCCAGTTCCTCTGTCCGATTTCTGGCTGTATCTATCATATCAGCCATTAAATCATCTGCGTCAACAACAGTACCCTCTCTAGATTTCATTTTTCCTGAAGGTAAATCTACCATCCCATATGATAAGTGATACAATCCTTCAGCCCACGATTTTCCGAGCTTCTTTAAAATTAAAAACAGTACTTTAAAATGGTAATCTTGCTCGTTCCCTACCACATAAATAGAATTATCCATGTGATAATCATTATATTTTAACTGAGCAGTACCTAAATCTTGTGTTATATAAACAGAAGTTCCATCTCCGCGTAACACTAATTTCTCGTCAAGCCCTTCTCCTGTCAAATCAATCCAAACCGAATTATCGTCCTTCTTAAAAAATACCCCTTTCGATATTCCTTCCTCGATAATATCTTTGCCAAGTAAATAGGTATTAGACTCGTAATAGATTTTATCAAAGTTAACACCCATTTTTTTATAGGTCTTCTCAAATCCATCGTACACCCACTCATTCATCATCTCCCAAAGTTTGATAACATCGGTATCTCCCGCTTCCCACTTCCGAAGCATCGTTTGTGCCTCCATCATTAATGGTGCCTCTCTTTTCGCCTCCTCCTCCGACCTACCTTTCTCCATTAAGGATGCTATCTCCTTTTTATATTCCTGATCAAAGCGTACGTAGTAATTGCCTACGAGTTTATCCCCTTTCAGACCACTAGAACTTGGAGTTTCCCCATTGCCAAATTTCTGCCAAGCCAGCATTGATTTGCAAATATGTATTCCCCTGTCATTAACTAAGTTAGTTTTAACAACATCATAACCCGCTGCGTTTAATAGCTCGGCAACTGCATATCCCAAGAGATTATTTCGAACATGTCCTAAATGTAAGGGTTTGTTTGTATTTGGAGATGAATACTCTACCATTACTTTCCGTCCGTTTCTCCGAAGAACGCCAACATCCTTTTTAAGGATTTGCTTATCTAGTTGATCTAGCCAAAAAACATCCGTTAAACTAATATTTAAGAAGCCCTTTATTACATTATAGGCTTCTATATCGACTGAATTTGCAACTAAGTATTCGCCAATGTCGGCACCCGTTTGTTCTGGCGACTTTTTAGAAAATCTAGTAAAAGGAAATGTTACTATAGTGACCTGTCCATCAAACTCTTTTCGTGTTTCTTGTAAGGTTACTGTACTTTCGGGAATTTCTTCTCCATATATTTTTTTTATTGCTTGTAGCGTTAGCGTTACGATAAAATTCATGGGGTCAAACTTAGATAAAATATTGGAATTTTTTTTTCTGAAAATAAAACCTAATTTGCAAGACAACTAGATTATCAGGCCCATTAACGTAAAAAACCACCATAAACTTCTGTTATATGGATCAAAGCAGTCTGGTTAATATTAAAGATAAACCTTATTAGCATAAAATTCACCATGAACGTCAATTCAGAAATTGGAACACTCCGAAAAGTACTGATACATAGTCCAGATAGCGGGCTCGGACAAGTAGTACCATCTAAGGCACAGGATTGGCTCTTTGAAGACATAGTACATCTAAGCACCTTACGAAAAGATGAATATGATTATTATATTAAATTACTAATGTATTTTTTAGATCCGGTAAAAATTAAAGGTAAATTATCTGATATAGAAGCAGAGAAGAACAATCGTTGCTTTTTTAAGCCAGATCACGTCCAATTTCATCACTCAGATAATGTTATTGAAATCCAATCACTTCTAGCTAACATTTTAGAAAATTCCATCATAAAGAACAACCTTGTAGCAGCTGTTTGCGCAATTGAAGGATGCAATTACCGATTACAGCAGCAATTAACTGAAAAGGAACCTATTAAATTAGCAAAGATAATTCTTTCTGGCTCGTTTGACGACGAACACATGATTTTTGCTCCTATTCCGAACCTAATTTTTACACGTGATTTAGGTGTTGTTATAAATAATCATCTCTTGCTGAACAAACCTGCGAAAAAGGCCAGAAGCCGTGAAAGCCTTATTATGCGTTATATTTTCTTTAATCATCCTCTTTTTACAACATATCAACAGAATATATTAGAGATCCCCGATCCCATTCAGCATTTTCTACGCCCAGGTGAAGACGAAGAGCAACGTGCTACACTAGAAGGCGGTGATATCATGATCGTAAATAACAACCACGTATTGATAGGATGTAGCGAACGAACCTCTCCTTATGGTGCAAATGAAGCAATCAAATTACTATTCAAATATAAAGTGGTAGAAAAGGTAAGCGTTATAAAAATACCGAGTAAACGGGATTTCATGCATATAGATACAATCTTTACACAGGTAAAACGGAACGTATGGGTCATTTTATCTTCTGTTGCAAAACAACTACAAACAGATGTGCATGAGCCTGTTAGTTTTTTCACACCACCCGAGCAGCAAACAACAGAAATCATACAATTCTATCGCGACCAACAACGCACGCCAAAACGTTTCTCCTCATTAGAAGAACTCCTCAATGATGTGAGCAAAAATGATTTGCAGAGTAAGGAGGAAACACAGTTTATTTACAGTGGCAACAATGTTTTTCCATATGATTCGCGCGAACAATGGACTGATTCATGCAATCTTTTGGCATTAAAAGAAGGTGTAGTGTTAGGATACGACAGAAACGACAAAACCATTAAAGCATTTTTAGACAAAGGTTTTGAAGTAAAGAAAGTTGCAGAGATCCTGGAGGCAATTGAAACAGATCAGTTGAATGTTCAAGAAATAAAAGATACACTTATATTACTTCCTTCTGCAGAGTTGTCTAGGGCCCGTGGTGGTTTTCACTGTATGAGCTTACCCTTACTGAGGGATAATATCGATTAATACGATCAATGTGATGATTCCTACAAATAATATAATGATGATAAGGCCTGTAGGCTTCAGGTATAATGAGGAAACGGCCGTTAACAATAAATTTCAGCAAATTTCATCGACAACGGAAGTGCAAAACCAAGCGCTTAAACAGTTCAATGATTTTATCGATTTATTAAGAGAAAATGAGGTAGAGGTTAACCTATTTGAGGATACACAACAACCTTCTACCCCAGACGCATTGTTTCCCAACAACTGGATTTCTTTTCATGAAGATGGGACAGTCATACTTTATCCAATGTTTGCAGAAAATAGACGAACAGAAAGACGTTCTGACATTTTAGAAGTATTATCTAGAAAATATCATATACAGCGAACAGTCGATTTAAGTTACTACGAGAAGTCGAACCTCTTTTTGGAAGGTACCGGCAGCATGGTGCTTGATAGAGAAAACAAAATTGCTTATATGTGTTTATCACCGAGAAGCGATAGGGAACCTCTTTACGCATTCTGCAAAGAGATGAATTATTTACCGATAATTTTTGAGGCAGTAGATGCTTCCGATCATGCTATATATCATACAAATGTAATGATGTGCATGGCAGATAAATTTGTTGTAATATGCAGTGAGGCTATAAAAAGCAAAAACGAACGCCTTGAAATCATAAAGTCATTTAAAAAAAACAAGAAAGAGATTGTAGAGATCTCTTTACAGCAAATGCTACATTTTGCTGGTAACATGATAGAAATCACAAACAAATCGAATGAAAATCTGTTAGTTATGTCTGAACAAGCATATTTATCACTCAATAAGGCACAAATATCATGCTTATCAAAACAAGCAAAAATTATTTATACCCCTTTAGATATTATAGAAAAAAATGGAGGCGGAAGCGCTCGTTGCATGATTGCAGAAATTTTTCTTTCTCTCAACAATACCCCAGGAAGTACACATACCCAATAAATTCAATTTCTTTACATCATTTTTATAAAACTCTAGTATCATATATCGATTTAAAATCACATTTTTGCAAAAATTTTTAATTAAGATAAATGCAAAGCTATCAGGAATTTCTTGACTTAAGTGTTGGCTTTCCGCAAGACGGATTTGACATCATAGATGACGAATTATATTTTCATGATTTAAATTTGATGGAGATGATAGAGACTTATGGCACTCCCTTAAGATTTACCTATCTCCCAATTATCAGTAAGAAAATTCAGCAAGCTAAAATATTGTTCCAAACTGCTATTTTAAAAAATAATTATAGAGGTTCATATAAATATTGCTACTGTACAAAGAGCTCCCATTTCAGACATATAGTTGAAGAAGCTTTAAAAAATGACATTCATTTAGAAACTTCATCAGCTTTCGATATGCCTATGATAGATGCGCTAGAGAAAAAAGGAGTAGTTTCAAAAGATATAACGGTAATATGCAATGGATTCAAAACTTTTCAATACAAGCAGTACATCATAGACATGCTACATGATGGGTTTCAGAATATCATTCCCGTTTTAGATAATAAGGAAGAATTTAATTTGTACGATGATGAGGTGGAACTAGATACTCCTTGCAACTTAGGTATCCGCATAGCTGCAGAAGAGCAACCCGACTCACAATTCTATACATCACGACTTGGCGTAAGAATGGAAGATGTGATAGACTTCTATAACACGAAAATTGTACATAATCCTAATTTTAAAGTTAAACTACTTCATTTCTTCATTAATTCTGGTATTTCCGATACACCTTATTACTGGAATGAGCTGGAAAAATATGTGACGCTATATTGCAAGTTCAAGAAGATCAATCCAGATTTAGACACACTTGATATTGGTGGCGGAATGCCGTTCAAAGACTCATTGGTGCACGACTTCGACTATGAGTATATGGTGAATGAAATTGTCAACCGTATTAAACAAATTTGTGCTCAACATGAGGTAATGGAACCCGATATTATTACAGAATTCGGTAAATATACGGTTGCTGAAGCCTCAGGCATCCTTTACAAGGTTTTGGGGAGGAAACAGCAAAACGATCGCGAAAAATGGTTAATGCTAGACGGTTCATTCATAACAAATTTACCCGATGTATGGGCATTGAATCAAAAGTATATACTATTACCAATTAATAATTGGGATTCAGAATATGAAAGGGTGAATCTTGGAGGCATAACATGTGATGGGCAAGATTATTATAATCAAGAAGCACATATGAATAATGTTTTTATGCCGAAAACGAGAAAAGTGCAATACCTTGGTTTTTTTCATACAGGTGCTTATCAAGAAGTATTGAGTGGCTACGGCGGCATACACCATTGCTTATTACCCTCACCGAAACATGTAATCATCAGAAGAAACAGAGATGAGACCTTCAATTTTGAGGTTTTTGGAGAGGAACAGAATTCTAAGCAGGTACTAAAGATATTAGGTTATTAATAATTTTGTATATTCTTACAGGTTATTCAACTGCTATAAATAACCTGTAAGACCCACCATAAGGAGTTTGGATTTCGTTACGTGGTAATAAATCGCTTTATAATGCGTAATTTATGTGTGTATTTTCCCGCCTCCTTCGAGTAAATCCCAGTACTATCAATCTGATCAATCTTTACTCTTCCAGAAGCATGTATGATTTCTTCATGGTTTATTATAATACCTACATGAGTTATGCGCCCTTCTTCATCATCAAAAAAAGCGACATCCCCAGGTTGAGCCTCTTGTAGAAAATCGATAGCTTTACCTTGTTCTGCCTGTTGCCATGCGTCCCGTTTTATAGGGTATCCGAAATGTTTGAAAACAATTTGTACAAGTCCCGAACAATCAATACCAAATACCGATCGGCCACCCCAAAGATAAGGAGCATTTAAATAAAATCGTGTAACTTCTTCTACATCTAACAAAAAACTATCTTTATCAGGCTCCCTAGATAGACCAAGAAAAAGGTAATCGGTAGAATTGATACTAAAGCTGTCATCTTCCAAAAAGGGTAAAGTACTTCCTGGAAGCAAATGTAAACTTTCTTCCTTGCCTAACTTTAACAGCATTGCGTGAGTAGATAAATCGGCAATATGTTGTATTTCTGTTTTAAGTAAATTGAAAGACTCAGCGTCGATCTCTATTTGCTGTCGTGCATCTATCCAGCCTTCATAGTCATCGTAGGCTATCTTTATATATAAATATTCTCCATCTTTTCTTAATACTTCAAAAGTTTCTCCAAAAAGCAATTGAGTTAACATTTCACTTTTATGACCAATACCAGCCCTTACCGGAATAACTGGTAGATTACAAATTCCGTACACCATGATAAACTAAATGTAAACCTTTCACAAAGATAACTTATTTATAGGCTATTTTAATAGTGTCGACTGATTGTATTAATTGAACGACTGAAATATATCTACTTTGTCAGGTATTCAAACTAAATTGTATAACAATTGTTATCATTACAATCTAATTACATTGACCATGACAGATTCAACATTAACTATAAAAACTCAACGAATTCTAATAGCTGTTGAAGACAGTAAATATTCGGAGAAAGCTGTAAGGTATGGCTATCACCTGGCGCAAGCCCTAGGGTGCCAAGTAGCGCTTGTGCATGTCATAGATCCCCCTACTACAAGCGCTTATGGAGCAGTCGATCCAATCATGGGAGTTAATCCTGTTTATATACCAGAAATAAACGAAGTTCAGGAACAAGCTTCTGAAGACCTATTGAATAGACTTTCTTCTATGTGGACTGGGACAGGAGACGGTGTCACAACTATTAGTAAACTGGGACAACCAAGGCAGGAAATAATAAATGCTGCCAGCGAATGGCAAGCAGATTTAATTGTTCTTGGAACACACGGCAGAACCGGTTTTGATCATTTTATTTCGGGAAGTGTATCAGAAGGCGTAGCCCGCCATGCTATTTGCCCTGTAATTATTGTTCCATATAAAGATGAGGAACATCAATAAATTAAAGGGAGTTAAACGTTTGATACCAAACGTTTAACTCCCTTTAATTTACTCAGCATGTAGCCATGCCTTTTTAGCAAGAAGTTCTTCCTGAGTTTCTCTCACATCCTCATCATCCACACAACAGTCTACAGGACATACCGCTGCACATTGAGGTTCATCGTGAAATCCCACGCACTCTGTACATTTATCAGAAACAATATAATATATTTCGTCAGATATAGCTTCTTGAGCTTCATCTGCGTTTAACGTCGCTCCGTCGCCAAAATCAATTACGCCGCTAAGCTCCGTTCCATCAGAAAAACGCCACGCCATACCCGCATCATAAATAGCGTTGTTTGGGCATTCAGGTTCACATGCTCCACAATTAATGCACTCGTCTGTAATTTTAATTGCCATTATCTTCTTAAAAATCCGTTTATACCTTATTTTTGCAAATAATTCTTTCTGTATTATCTACAAATTTAGTAGTTTTTCAGCAAAAATTATAGTAAATCGATGCAAATATAACATTTTAATATCTTTCTGGTTTGAGCAAAAATAATTTGACAAGCGATCAACGCATAATCGCCTTTAGCGCCCTCGGAGCCTATATAAGAAATGATTCTCAAGATATTGAACAACTTATTCAGGTAGCAAGCAACTATAACAGTTGGTTTACTCCCACTTATATTAAGGCAGCCCTTAAAGCAATTGCTCATAATATGACATTCGAAGGACTTTCCAGTTGGATTGAACCCTTTCTCCCGGCAATTAATCCACCGACGGATAAAGTGTTAGGGTTGGTGCTAGCAGGCAATATTCCTTTAGTTGGATTTCATGACATTCTTTCTGCACTTATTTCCGGCTATAAGGTACAAATTAAGTTATCATCGGACGATAAAATTATTATCCCCCATTTATTAACCGAGCTAGTTAAAATTGAACCAGCTTTTGCTGCCTATATAAGTTACACCGAAAGAATAAAAAACTTTGACAGCATTATAGCTACTGGAAGCAATAATACCTCACGTTATTTCGAATATTATTTTAAAAATGTTCCCCATGTTATCAGAAAAAACAGAAACAGCGTGGCGGTCATTCATGGAGATGAAAGTCAACTTGAATTAGCGCAATTAGGACATGACCTCTTTGATTATTTTGGATTAGGTTGTAGGAATGTCTCTAAAATATATTTTCCGAAAGATTATCCGTATAGCAGTTTTTTTGAAGCCATTGAGCCCTTTAAGTACATAATCGATCACCATAAATACAACAATAATTACGACTATAATAAGTCTATATATTTAGTAAATGGCGAAAAACACTTGGATAACGGTTTTCTACTGCTGAAGGAAGATGAGCGCATTGCTTCCCCTCTCGCGGTAGCTTATTACGAAAACTATCAGAATCTGAGTACATTGATAGATCATTTGAACGAACAAGAGGAGCAAATCCAATGCATTGTAAGCAATAAACAAATAGCTACCTCAGCTCCATGCTTCCCCCTGGGTCAAAGTCAACAACCGGCATTAGATGACTATGCTGATCGTGTAAATACCTTGGAATTTTTGGTGAGAAATAAATAGGTACATAAGCGCTAATCATTTAACGATTAAGGGCGAAAGCACAATACTACCTAAGCATGATTCCGCGTTATACAGCAGGCATTACACAAAAGCGCTCATGCCAGTTATTGCTCTACCTACAATTAAGGAGTTGATTTCTTTTGTCCCTTCATATGAATAAATTGCCTCTGCATCTGCAACAAAACGGGCGACATCATGTTCCAGTAATATGCCATTCCCCCCCATTACTTCTCTTGCTTGGCTCACAATATCCCTTGTCCTTAGTGAACAGAAAACTTTCGCTAATGAGGCATGTTCATCCTTAAGCTCACCAGCATCCTGTATTTCAGATAGACGGAAAACTAAGGTTTGCATCGCTGTTAAATTAGAAAGCATTTCCACTAAATGATTTTGAATCAACTGAAATGAAGCAATAGGCTTTCCGAATTGTTTTCTTTTACGTGTATAATCTAATGCACTTTCGTAGGCGCCTCTAGCACAACCAACGGCCATCCAAGCAACACCAGCCCGTGTCATCCGTAAAACATTCGCGGTATCTTTAAATGAATTAGCCAAAGGCATCCGATCTTTTTCGTCAATAACACAATCCTTTAAGGTAATTAACCCATTCTGAACAATCCTTAAGGCCATTTTACCCTTTATCTTTTCCACTTCAAATCCTGGAGTACCTTTTCGCAAAATAAACCCTTTTACTTCACCATCGTCGATATCTCTTGCCCAAATAATAATTAAATCTGCAAAAGTTGCATTACCAATCCATTTCTTTTGTCCGTTGAGCACCCAACCAGTTTCAGTTTTTTTGCATGTAGTGGTTAATCCGCCGGCTGCTCCAGACCCAACTTCAGGTTCAGTTAAGCCAAAGGCTCCAATCTTTTCCATTTTATTCATTTGGGGCAACCACTCTTGCTTCTGCTCCTCAGATCCGCACAGATATATCGACCCCATAGATAGGCCACTTTGTACACCAAAAAAGGTCGCGATCGACGCATCTACCCTAGCCATTTCCATAGCTAATATCCCTTCCATTAAAAAGGATCTATTTGGACATCCGTATCCTTCATAGGTAATTCCTGCTAAACCGAGCTCTCCAAATTTCGGAATTAATTCAAATGGAAATTCATCATGCAGCCAATACCTGTTTACCAAAGGTTTCACCTCTTTCTCCATAAATTCTCTGACCTTCAACTGTAAGGCTCTGTCTTCAGTATTTAAGCGTTCACTTAACTCATAAAAATCTGCGTTTATTGGCGGCAATTCTCGTTTCTTCCCCTTGCCCTCCATCATCTTCATCAGTCCCTTAAGCTGGTTATCATCAAGTTTTGAAAACCCATCCATTATTTTTGCAAGGTCAACCTTTTGAGAAATTTTTGTCAATTGGTCAAAATCAATATGTTTTAACAGCCCTATGACTTGTTTTATTTTTGTGAATGTGTTTGGCATATTTTGTTTATTCTAACGTACTAACAATAAACTGGCAAAAGGGTTTGCCTATATATGTTTTCCTTAATTAACGTAGGTCTTCAAATCACCACTAGGTGTCGAATTAGACTTCTAGTTTATTTCATATTTAATCGCGATTTTTTATATCCATAGAGGAAATAGATAATTAATCCAACGATTAGCCAAATCGCAAAAATAATCCAATTGCTTGCACCTAGCTCGGTCATTAAATATAAATTTACAAGAATACCTGCTATAGGTAGTGTAGAAAAATTAAATTTATAACTGGCAATAGCCAAAACGATCCAAGTAAGCCAAAAAATGATTGTCAGTGATTTATGTTTGACGATATCTGCGAAGGAAAGAGACGTCCATTCATTCAAAACTGCATCGCCATAAACGTATAGACCTAACAAAGTTATTATTAAAGCAATGCCAACAAGAAATTTACCATTTACATATGGTACGCGAAATTTAGATTGCTTGGAAATACCTTTGTGATCTAGGTATAGAACGCCTCCACATACTAATATAAACGCAAAAAATGTTCCTACACTTGTTAAATCCACAAAAAAATCCATTTTAAAAAAAAGAGCGGGAATTGTAACTACTACTCCAGCGATGATAGTAGCAAAAGCAGGTGTTTTATATTTTGGATGTATTTTGGAAAATTTCGGCCATAATAATCCATCTCTACTCATCGTCATCCAAATACGTGGCTGCCCAAGTTGAAAAACTAATAAAGCGCTTGTTATGGCAATAACAGAGCTAACAGATATAACACCTGCCATAAAGTCCAATCCCGTAGATTGGAAAACGAAAGCCAAAGGATCATTTACATTTAGTTCTTTATAGTTAACCATTCCCGTAAGTACGAGTGTGATGGCAACATATAGTATTGTGCATATTAGTAAACAATAAATCATTGCCCGCGGCAAATCTCTTTGCGGGTTCTTACACTCTTCTGCTGTAGTAGATATTGAATCGAAGCCTATAAAAGCAAAAAAAACAGCCGCTACCCCACTTAAAACACCTTTCATACCATTTGGAGCAAAAGGAGTCCAATTGTCTGGCTTTACATAAAAAGCACCGCCTATAATTACTAGTAATACAACGCTTACTTTTAAAATAACCATAATATTACTTGCCGTTCTCGATTCCTTGATACCTATATAAACGAGCCAGGTTACTAAAAAAGTTATTAACCCCGCAGGTAGATTGCAGATTAAGGCAAAATCGCCGATATGAGGAGCATGCTGATAAGTCATAGCAGCAGCTCTTTCCGAGGTACTTAACACCTCCATACCACCTTTATTTAATTTATTAAAGGCTTCATAGGCAGCTTCTGAAGAGGTCGTTAACCATGAGGGAATAGTAATACCAAACCCTTTAAGCATACTGACAAAATACTCCGACCAAGAGATAGCAACCACCATATTAGAAACGGCATATTCAAGGATTAATGCCCAACCAATTACCCACGCAAATATTTCTCCGAAAGCAACATAAGCATAAGTGTAGGCACTTCCCGAAACAGGTACTGTGCTTGCAAATTGTGCATATGACAAGGCCGTAAAAACACATGCAATAGCAGTAAAAACAAATAAAAGGGAAACTGCGGGACCACCATTATAGCTCGCCAAACCGATGGTACTAAAAATACCTGCACCAACAATAGCCGCTATGCCAAGAGAGACCAAATCTTTTACTCCAAGTACTTTTGCTAGGCCTCCGCCACCTACATGAAGAGAATCATGTTGAATCTGTTCAACAGTTTTTTTGCGGAAAAGTTTATTTGACATAAAGTATGGAGTTAATAAATTTCATTCTTTATTAAATTTAGTTATTTATGAAGTTCAAAACCGTTTAACTCGACCAATCTTGAAGAGAGTGCCATTGTATTTACATTAAACAGGTCTAGTGACTAAATAAGGCCCAAACATAAAAAAATTATTTTATTACTTGGAAGAGGATATATGTATTTTGATTTTAAGCGTGTTTTTTAGTGAGGTAATCTGAAATTTCATTAAAAATCGACTTGTAATTGTGCGCTAATTCTATTTCATAATCATTCAATGCTTCGGTTAGTTGTGTTTTTTTATGCTCCCCAAGCCCTTTAGGCCAAAATCTTCTGCATATTTGATCAAGGGCATAAGCCACTTGCGTCATATTTCTGTATGATCCCAAATATTTATCAGTTATAAAGCTGTTAAAAAAGATTATGAATGAAGACGGATCTTCAATACCAGTAAGATTTAAAAAAAGCTTCAGACTCTCCTTGTCAATCTGGCTCAACTGGTTATAAAAATCATCTTCATGTAGCCAGCTGTCTTTAAGCAACTGTCGGTCTAACAAAAGTTCGAGGGCAATATGTGATAAAAAAGAACCACGCACCTGTGTGTTGGCAACAACCGGCATAAGATGTGCTTTTAATTGTTGCGTTTTATCTATAAAAAAAACACTGTTATGAAAAATTCTGTCAGTTTCTATGTGGCGAATCCAGCCCTTATAAATTTTGGCCAGCTTTTCATCTTTTAGGTATTTTTCCGGTTCTTTTTCGGGAAAAACACGAATATCCCGGTCCATATTTCTCAAAAGATCCGGTAGCACCGAACCTAAGGTACGCTGCGCGTCATTGGCTTTTCTTTCAAAATAGAAATGTGAAAGGAAATTCATACCGTTATTTTTTTACAAGCGCTAATATTAAGTCTTTACTTTATATGTAATCGTAGGTGAATATACATTTATTATGCCAATTTTACAACAATTGACTTACCTGGCAACCGCTCATAAATAGAAAAATAATGCTAAGTTTGCACGTTAAAATATATAGTATCGTAAAAATAAGGAAATGAATTTTGTAGAAGAATTAGGTTGGAGAGGCATGCTACAGGACATAATGCCGGGCACAGAAGAACAGTTAAGTAAAGAAATGACTTCCGGATATATAGGCTTCGATCCAACAGGAGATTCACTGCATGTTGGTCACTTAACCCAAATCATGACGCTCATTCACTTTCAAAGAGCGGGTCATAAACCCGTTGCTTTGGTAGGAGGAGCTACAGGGATGATCGGAGACCCCTCTTTCAAGTCGGCAGAACGTAATTTATTAGACGAAGAAACCCTTAGGTATAACGTGTCTTGCCTGGAAAAGCAACTACGGAAGTTTATAGATTTTGACGCTACGGAGAAGAATGGGGCAATTTTAGTTAACAATTATGATTGGTTTAAAGATTTTAAATTTCTAGACTTCATACGAGACGTCGGAAAACTTATTACCGTTAACTATATGATGGCTAAAGATTCCGTAAAAAAACGTCTAGAAGGTGAAAATGGTCTTTCTTTTACTGAATTTTCTTATCAACTTATCCAAGGTTATGATTTTTATTATCTCTGGAAACATAAGGGGTGTAAGATTCAAATGGGCGGATCAGACCAGTGGGGAAATATTGTTACAGGCACAGAATTTATTCGCAGGCAAGAAGGTGGCACCGCCTATGGTATCACAACACAACTTATAAAAAAGACCGATGGAACAAAATTCGGAAAAACTGAAAGTGGCGCCGTCTGGTTGGATCCGAAAAAAACTTCACCCTATAAATATTACCAATTTTGGTTAAACACAAGTGACGAAGACGCTAAAAATTGGATCAAAATTTTCACCTTAAAACCAAAAGAAGAAATTGATACTATAATAACAGAGCATAATCTTGCTCCCCATTTACGTATTGTCCAAAAGTCCTTAGCTCAAGATATTACTATCAGAACGCATTCGGAAAGCGCTTTTCAAACAGCGATCAAGACCTCAGACTTTTTATTTGGAGGTGGTTCTTTAGAATTTCTGAATGATTTAGATGATGCAGAAGTATTAGATGTATTTGATGGTGTGCCCCAATTTGTAGTTAAAAAAGATGCTTTGCGCGAAGGGATCAATGTAGTAGATTTACTATCCATACATGCAGCTGTATTTCCATCAAAAGGAGAATCACGAAAAATGATTCAAGGTGGAGGCGTTTCAATAAATAAGCTTAAAGTAAATAATCTTGAACATATCTTAACTTCGCAAGATCTTGTAAACAATAAGTATATCATTGCACAAAAAGGAAAGAAAAATTATTTTTTACTAATCGCGCAATAAGAAGAAATTTATAACAAATACGCCGATAGTTTTCAATTTACTATCGGCGTATTCATTTTTTATTTAATCGTTTTCTCCTTTATTTTTTCCAATATACTCGTTTAATTTCGATCTCTTTCGTACCAGAGACAACTAAGGGAACTCTTTCTATTGTAACGAAACTTGAGTCTAACCCAAATCCCCGCTCTTCAGATAAGCTTAATCTATGAAGCATATTATAGACATCCATAACCATTCGCTCAAAAAATTTGAGGTTGTTAGATCTTGAAACAACCTTTTCAAGTACCACAAACCTAAAATCACCCACCATATTATATTTTTGCAATGTTTTATATCTGCTCGTGATTTCTACTTCATTATTCTTTACAAGCTCTTCCACCACCTTACGAAAAAGCAAGCTTATTCGCTGTTCAACACGGAATCCCAACCTAAAATCAATTCTTATTAATTTCCCATCAATTAAATGATCTACTTTATATTCGTTGGTATAGGGTTCATCCGTAACATCAACATGTACCAACCAATACACATCAGCTCGTTTAGGCTTTTTCTGAAGAATAGAATAAACAATTTTTGACTCAATTTCTGATCTAAAGTTAGCACTTGTAAGATATACTAATTGAGAAGCAAATCTAGGTACCGACTCATCTTCACTCAACTCACTTAAAACTGGATAGTATCCCTCAATATCCACATACCGAACAAAATTATTCTTGATTTTTCGCGCCCACCACCAGCATAGCATCACCGCAAATATAAAGCTTGCCAATAATAAGGTAAGCCATCCACCATGTGCTATTTTTGCCACGTTTCCCACTAAAAAAGCAAATTCAATAACTAGATAAACTATCGCGAATATAATAATGAGATATTTTGGTGTATGTATTTTATACAAGTATGCTATTATCAAAATGGTTGTCGCTAAAAACGTCGTATTAATTGCTAAACCGTACGCCGCCTCCATATTACGCGATTCTTGAAAGATCAGAATAACGATCATGCAACCGATCCAAAGTAGTAAATTAATTGACGGGACATATAGTTGTCCTTTTTGGTTGCTTGGGTAATTTATTTTCACCTTCGGCCATATATTTAAACGTACTCCCTCAGAAATAAGTGTAAAAGAGCCCGATATCATTGCTTGCGATGCAATAATTGCGGCGATGGTTGCAATGGTTATTCCCGTTGTTAAAAACCATTCAGGCATTAGCAAATAAAATGGGTTCTGATCATTTAAGTAGGCTCCCTGATGTTGAAATAACCAAACCCCCTGACCGAAATAGTTCAAGAGCAAGCAGATTTTTACATATATCCAGCTAATCCGCACATTGGATCGTCCGCAATGCCCTAAATCAGAATATAAGGCCTCAGCTCCGGTAGTACATAAAAATACGGCACCTAGAATAAACCAGGCATTGGGATAGTTTATAAGTATCTGAATGGCATAATAAGGATTGATGGCTTTAACAATTTCTGGTAGTTCCACTAAATAGTTAAATCCGAATACCCCCATCATCGTAAACCATATGAACATGAGCGGTCCAAACACTCTTCCAACAACAGAGGTTCCAAATCGCTGAATAATAAACAATAGCGAAATAATACCTATCACAATAGGCACCGTAGGTAGATCCTTATTATAAATTTTCAAGCCTTCTATGGCCGAGGAAACGGTAATAGGCGGTGTTATCATACCATCGGCCAATAACGCTGCGGCTCCAATCATGGCTGGAAATATAAGCCATTTCGCCCTTCTTTTAACAAGTGAAAAGAGCGATAAAATTCCACCCTCACCTTTGTTATCAGCCTTCAATGTTATAAGAACATACTTTACGGTTGTTTGAAGCGTTAATGTCCAAAAAATGCATGAAAGGCCGCCGTAAATCAAATCAGTTGTTATAATATTATCACCTATAATTGCTTTGAATACATATAAAGGTGATGTACCTATATCGCCAAATATTACTCCTAAACTAATGAGCAGTCCTGCACCACTTAGTTTATGAAAATCTTTAGTTTTTTCCACTATTTAATTTCATTTTTACCGGGCAAATGTAGCTATAATCTTTCTATTTAAAATAGTACATTCTAGTATCTATACTGTATGGTTATATAACCTGATAAGTGTATCGTGACAAAGGCAACGAAAATAGTTGTTAAAAATTGTTAAAATCACACCTTTTTTTGTCTATTATTCAAAATAAAAGTAAATTTATTATATTTTTGTAGTCAAGCTAACAGTTGGGATAGTTCGACGTCCTATTAAATGTGGAACAACTTCTTAGCCTTTTGAAACGGTTATTTTAAATGAAAAGCATATGGTATATAAATACTCTTCTTATATATATTCTTCCATTGTAGGTATTGGCTTGTTACTTTGCTCTATGAGTGATGTACAGGCTACTTATACTTCCAAAATGGATAGTACAACAAATAAGCAACAGCAGTCTCCCCCTAAAAAAAGCCGGATAACGGATAACGGATTTAATAAATTTGATAATCTTCACTTTGGCTTTAAACCATTTTCGCCGGTAGCAGGATCACAGAAAATAGCTGGCAGTGAAAATGAAAAGCTTTTAAGTAATGTGAAGGTTTTTCCAAACCAAATTTCTGATCAAATCAATTTGTCCTTTAAGTTAAATAAAGACAGCAATGTTTCCATTAAAGTTATGGACGCTCTTGGCAATGAGGTAACTACCCTATTAGCTCAAAGGCTCTCTGCCGGAGAACAAACAAATTCTTTCACTATTGGCAATAAATTGAACCAAGGATTTTATTTCATAAGGGTTGTTGCCGGAACGGAAACAATTGTTAAGCGTATTGAAGTTCTTTAATAAAATTTTTAATCTTTTCTGATAAAATCCACCTTTGATAGGGTGGATTTTTTTATTAGGTTTGATGCATAGAGAATAAATTTAATCCAGAAAATGAAGATTATAGCAATTGGCAGAAATTATGCCGCACATGCTCAAGAGCTAAACAATCCAGTTCCAGAAAATCCTGTAATTTTTTTAAAGCCCGACACCGCAATACTTAAAGATAATAAAGATTTCTATTATCCTGACTTTTCTAAAGATGTACATTACGAAATAGAAATAGTATTAAGAATCTGCAAAGAGGGCAGGCATGTAAGCCCTAAGTTTGCATCGTCTTATTATGATGCTGTTGGATTAGGTATAGATTTCACAGCACGCGACATCCAATCTCAACATAAGCTGAAAGGTTTACCTTGGGAACTCGCTAAGGCTTTTGATCACTCCGCCCCCATCAGTAACTTAATTGCTAAAACTGAATTCCCTGATCTTTATAATATCGACTTTAGTTTAAAAAAGAATCAGGTAATCGTTCAAAAAGGAAATACTAAAAACCTACTTTTCTCTTTTGAATCAATTATAACGTTTGCTAGTCAGTATATCACTTTACGTAAAGGAGATTTAATTTTTACAGGTACGCCTGAAGGAGTTGGACCTGTGAAGGTTGGCGATCATTTAGAGGGTTTTATTGAAGATAAAAAGTTATTGGATTTTAAGATCAAATAATAGCTTTATTACAAGATGATAAATTATAGAAAAATTATAACATCCTTCTTGATTTTGCAACAATTTCTGGTAGTCTTTGGTCAAGAAATTAATACACAAAATAGGCAATACCCCTTAAATTACTTTACGCCTCCCTTAGACATTCCTCCTCAAGCCTCTGGTTCATTTGGCGAGTTGCGGACCAATCATTTTCATTCGGGTACAGACTATCGAACAAATCAACGAGAAGGGTATCCAGTTTATGCTTCAGCTGATGGTTATATTTCCAGAGCTCGCGTCCAAATAGGCGGAGGTGGAAATGCTTTATATATTAACCACCCAAACGGATATACCAGTGTTTACATGCATTTACAACGGTTTAATGACAAAATCATTTCTTTTGTGAAAAATAAACAGTATGCTGAAAAACACTTTAGCGTAGATTTTCCACTAACAGCAAATTTAATTCCGATTAAAAAAGGAGAAATAATTGCTTACTCAGGAAATACCGGAGGATCAGCAGGCCCGCATTTGCACTTTGAGCTACGTGATACTAAATCTGAGCATACTATTAATGCACAACTTTTTGGCTTAACCATCCCTGATCGGATCCCTCCATTAATCAGTGGAATTACGGTTTATCGTCTTGGCAATAATAGCTATGATGAAAACACACCAAGAGAGCATTTACAGGTCGTGGGAAATAATGGTCACTACAAGATAAGTCCCGCAAAAACAATAACGATAAATGGCGGCACAGGATTTGGAATTGTTAGTACTGATCAAAATTCCGCATCGTCAAATAGAAATGGTGTTTATTCAATTGAACTACTTTTAGATGGCAAATCAATTTATACTGCTGTTTTTGAAAGCTTCTCGTTCGACAATAGCAGGGCTATTAATTCACATATCGATTATGCTACTTATATACTACACCGACGACGGATTCAAAAAAGTTTTGTCGAACCAGGTAATAAGCTTGAAATTTACCAAAAACTAGTTAACAATGGTATTATCGATCTTAAAGATCAACTTGTGCATGAAATAACCTACAAAGTAAAAGACATAAAAGGTAATACTAGTACGCTTTCATTTAACATTAAAAACGTTTCAAGCAATTCTGTAGAAAAAAAGCCAAGCTTAGAGACAACGCTTTTCCATTATGATCAAGATAATTATTTTGAAAATGATGCGACGAAAGTAAATATTCCAAAAGGAAATCTTTATAGCAATCTTTATTATAGATATAGCCAAAGTCCTCAACCTAAAAACGGCTATTCTTCCATTCAACATATTCATAACAGAATGGTTCCTATACATCAAGGTTATTCACTTGCAATAAAATCCATAAATTTGCCTTCTTACTTACAAAGCAAAGCCTTAATTGTTAATACACAAGGAGAATCGCAAGGTGGTTCCTATAAAAATGGTTATGTGAGCGCGACCATGCGAACGTTTGGAAGTTTTTATATCGTAGTAGATACGATTGCTCCTGTCATCCGCGCTATTAATTTATCTGCTGGTCGTAACATGGCCAATATTAAGCGAATCAATTTTAAAATTTCAGATAATCTATCAGGCATTCAATCTTTTGACGGATATATAGATAATCAATGGGTACTGATGGAATATGACTCCAAAAGTGCATCTTTATGGCATGTATTTGAAGAGCATTTACCAAAAGGGAACCATCGCTTTAAATTAATTGTAAAGGACTGGAAAGATAATGAGAAAATCTTTGAGGCGGAATTTGTTAAATAGATTAGTAATTAGAAACAAGGGTTGTTTGATACCCGGCAACAACATAAATAAATAATAAATGAAAGAACTAAAAGAAGGTGATAAAGCACCTGCTATTAAAGCAAAAAATCAAAACGGCGAGGTTATTCAATTGAAAGACTTTACAGGGAAGAAAGTTATACTATATTTTTATCCCAAAGATAATACCCCTGGATGTACTACAGAAGCTTGCAATTTTAGAGACAATTATCAATCTCTTCTAAAAGACGGGTATGAAATACTGGGGGTGAGTATTGACAATGAACAATCACATCAAAAATTTATCAGCAAATTTGAGTTACCTTTTAATTTATTAGCGGATGAAGACAAAAAAATTGTCGAAGATTATGGTGTTTGGGTAGAAAAAAACATGTACGGCAAAAAATATATGGGAACGGCCCGAACAACCTTTATAATTGACGAAAAAGGCATAATAAAATATATCATTAAAAAGGTGGATAATCAAAATGCGTCACAACAAATCAGAGATCTAGCTAAATAACAGCGCTATTTATTACAAATGAGCTACAATAAATAGATATGCTACCGATTAACATTAACCACTTCTTATTTAAATGTTAAAGTAGCTACCTAATATTGATCATTTTGATATTATCATAAAACGAACAACCAACAAGTAATAACTAATTTTATTATCTTAGCAGCTTTAATTCCATAACAAAAATTCATAATGAGTGCAGATATAGCAAAACTAGAAAGCATTGCAAAACAAGTGCGTAGAGATATTGTACGAATGGTACACAGTTGTCAATCGGGTCATCCAGGAGGCTCTTTGGGATGCGCTGATTTTTTTGTCGCCCTTTACTTTCATCAGTTAAATCACCGTCCGAGTTTCAGTCTCGATGGCATCGGAGAAGACCTCTTTTTTCTATCAAATGGTCATATTTCACCGGTATTTTATAGTACATTAGCACGTTCGGGATATTTTGATGCAAGTGAATTAGCTACATTTAGAAAAATCGAATCCAGATTACAAGGTCATCCAACTACACATGAACATCTACCAGGAATACGTGTTGCCTCTGGTTCTCTTGGTCAAGGTCTTTCAGTAGCTATTGGGGCTGCCCGCGCAAAAAAATTGAATGGAGATGATAAACTCGTTTATGTTCTAATGGGTGATGGTGAACTCCAAGAAGGTCAGGTATGGGAGGCAGCGATGTATGCTCCTCATAATAAAGTTGATAATTTAATTGCGACCATAGACCGTAACGGTCAACAAATAGATGGCGCTACGGATCAGGTTCTTTCTTTAGGAAATTTAAAAGCCAAATGGGAAGCCTTTGGATGGGATGTTTTGGAAACAAATGGTAATAATATGCAAATGTTATCAGACACATTGGCCGAAGCTAAAAGTCGGACAGGTAACGGTAAGCCAATTATGATCTTGATGAAAACAGAAATGGGAAATGGTGTAGATTTCATGATGGGTTCTCATAAATGGCACGGAGTAGCGCCAAATGATGAGCAATTAGCAGCAGCCCTCTCGCAATTGGAAGAAACTTTAGGAGATTATTAATTGCGATTACTAAGTGGAGCAACTATAGCCACCAATTAAAATGAAGCTGATAGTAACGCTTAAATTACCGCTTTCGGCTTGGGTTAAAGGCCTATTAAAAATAAACAATTACCAAGAAACAGATTATTCTGATGAAAAAATATACATATACTGAAAAAAAAGATACGCGTTCGGGTTTTGGGGCTGGTTTACATGAAGTCGGACAAAAGAATGGAAATGTAGTAGCATTATGTGCCGACCTTGTAGGATCATTGAAAATGGATGCCTTTATTAAAGAATTCCCGGAACGTTTCTTTCAAATAGGAATCGCTGAAGCCAATATGATGGGTATTGCAGCTGGTTTAACCATCGGTGGTAAAATTCCTTATACAGGCACCTTTGCAAATTTTTCCACCGGAAGAGTATATGATCAAATCCGCCAGTCGATTGCCTATTCAGGTAAAAATGTAAAAATATGTGCTTCGCATGCTGGTTTAACGCTAGGAGAAGATGGCGCCACTCATCAAATATTAGAAGATATTGGCTTAATGAAAATGTTGCCGGGAATGACCGTCATCAATCCTTGCGATTACAATCAAACAAAAGCAGCTACCATTGCTATCGCTGACTATGAAGGCCCTGTATATCTGCGCTTTGGACGTCCCGTTGTACCAATTTTCACTTCTCCCGATCAGAAATTTGAAATTGGAAAAGCTTGGCTGGTCAACGAAGGTGCCGACGTAAGTATTTTTGCCACCGGGCATTTAGTTTGGGAAGCAATACAGGCAGGCGAAAAACTGGCTGAGCTTGGAATAGATGCGGAGATTATCAATATTCATACCATAAAACCACTGGATGAAGAGGCGATATTAAAATCGGTAGCTAAAACAGGATGTGTTGTAACAGCCGAAGAACATAATCGGATTGGCGGCTTAGGAGACAGCGTTGCACAGGTCTTGGCAAAAAACAATCCTGCTCCGCAGGAATACGTGGCTGTTAATGACAGTTTTGGAGAAAGCGGTACACCTGCTCAATTAATGACAAAATATGGCTTAGACGCCGAACATATCGTCGGTGCTGTACAAAAAGTAATAAAACGTAAATAAAAGGTTTAACATTACAAGGGAACATTAAAGTTCCTTTGTTTTTATAACCGCAATACGCTGAATGGAAGATTCAATTATAATTGAAAAATTCTCAAACGAAAAGACACGTAACGAAGCTTTTAATCTTTTGCTAAAGAAATATCAACAAAGGATTTATTGGCATGTGCGAAGATTAGTGGTTGACCATGATGATGCCGATGATTTAATTCAGGATATATTTGTAAAGGTTTGGAAGAATCTTAGTAATTTTAGAGCTGATGCGCAATTATATACCTGGTTATATCGTATTGCTACCAATGAGTGTATTACCTTTTTGAACAAAAAAAAACAATATCAAAATATTTCTTTAAATGATGATTCATCTTCTTATTTGGCAGAAACATTAACTACCTCTAGCTACTTTAATGGGAATCAAGCACAGTTGAAATTACAACAGGCTTTGCTCACTTTACCAGAAAAACAGCGCTTAGTTTTCAACATGAAATATTTTGATGATTTGAAGTATGAGGAGATTTCGGATATATTGGGTACAAGTGTAGGAGCGCTAAAGGCTTCCTACCATCTTGCCGTTAAAAAAATTGAACAATTTTTTAACGAACATGATTAAACCTTTTTTAGATAATTTCATCTAACAGTTACTATGAACAGAAAGGACAATAAAAGCAATCACAATGACGATTTAAAAGGTATCCATGATGTATCTATAAATCTCATGGATACGCCATTTATTGTACCGGAGAGTTACTTTGATACGCTGCCCGCAAGAATCCAAAGACGAATCAACATAATTGAGGATACCGCATCTTCCTTCGCCTTGCCTGAGGGGTATTTTGATTCCTTATCTGAACGTATACAAACAAGAGTTACGGAAAGTGAGCTTGAAAATGCAGAAGAACAAAACGAGGATCTAGCTGTTAATGACTATAGTTTTATTAAAGAAATTTCGTTTATAAATGAACTAAAAGACAAAGTTCCTACGACTGGCTTCGAAACCCCTTCAAACTATTTTGAAAACTTAACAGAAAAGATAGAAGAATCGGTAAAAGAACAAAGAAATGACAATGAAAGCGCTGTATCGATAAATTTGCATAAAGAAAGAAAATTAAAAAAGCTAACTTGGATGGGATATGCAGCTGCAGCATGTATAGCCATTTCTATTGGCGCTTATGCGTTCTTTCAATTAAACTCGGTTAACAGTTTTCAAAAAAAGTTACACAACATTTCAGAAAATGAAATTGTAAGCTATCTGGAATATTACACCGAGCCTGGAGACGCTACTACTATATTAGAAACAGAATTTGAAGGAGCCGTTCAGACGAATAAAGCAAATTTCTCTGAAGAAGATATAGAAGCTTACTTGGACTATAGTATCTAAATTAAAAAATGAAGAAATTTATATTTACTTGCTTAATCCTTTCTTTCACTATACTTTATCTAGGGGCCCAAGATTTAGTTAATCAAAATCGATTTAAGCAGATAGAAGCAGCAAAAATAGCCTACGTTACTAAGGAGCTTGCTTTGAGTCCAGCAGATGCAGAACGATTTTTTCCTTTATACAATCAATACCAAAAGGAATTGCGTGAGCTCATTCACCAAAGAAAAAACAAGACTGGAAAAAAAAGAGGTGAATTAGAATATGACTCAGAGGTTTTGGCGCTTAAATTAAGATACAGGGATGCCTTTATCCCCATTATAAACGCACAAAGAACTGCTAGGTTTTTTGAAACAGAAAGGGAATTTCGCGAACAGCTATTAAAAGAACTTCGAGATAGAAGAAATGATTAGGTAGAACGCTCTTATCACTTACAGCAATAACCAACAATCGGAAACAACGAAAATAATTTCTTTTTATTGGATTATTGTTACTAAGCTATTATAGTCTCATTTTTATTAGATTCGCACAATCTTTCTTCATTTAAGAGGTAATTATGTTAAGTAATCGTCAGCTTTTTTTATTAAATACAGCACAAACATCTACCACACCACGACTTATTGAAATAGAACGGGCCGAAGGCCTTTATCTGTATGGGCCGAATGGTAAAAAGTATATGGATTTGGTATCGGGATTTGCCGTAAGTAATATAGGGCATAGACATCCCAAAGTGCTTGAAGCAATAAAAGCTCAAACAGAAAAATATTTACACATAACGGTCTATGGGGAGTTTATACAAGCTCCTCAGGTATTATTGGCAACTGAACTTGTTTCATTTCTTCCAAAAAATCTCAATAATGTATACTTTGTAAATTCTGGAACGGAGGCTACTGAAGGCGCAATGAAAATCGCTAAAAAATTTACTGGCCGAACAAACTTTATAGCTGCAAAAAAAGCCTATCATGGAAGCACGCAAGGCGCATTAAGTTTAATGGGTGATGAGAAATTCAAAATACCTTTTGCGCCACTCCTTCCAAATATTCATTATGTAGATTACAATGACGTCAATCAACTAAGCACCGTTGATCAAAACACTGCCGCTATAGTATTAGAATCGGTACAAGGTGAAGCAGGAATACGCGTACCAGATATAAAATATATGCAAGCAGTGAGAAAACGTTGTGATGAAACAGGAACATTATTAATTTTAGATGAAATACAGACAGGCTTGGGACGTACCGGTAAACTTTTCGCTTTCGAGCACTATGGTATCGTACCTGATATATTGTTAACGGCTAAAGCTTTAGGAGGGGGAATGCCTTTGGGTGCATTTATCGCTTCACAGGAAATTATGGCGGTAGTTAAAGAAAATCCAATTCTCGGACATATCACTACTTTTGGTGGTCATCCCGTTAGTTGTGCTGCGGCCTTAGCCTCGCTCCGTGTAATCACTACAGATGGGCTAATGGATACTGTTGAAGAAAAGCATCAATTATTTTTACAACATCTTCAGCATCCTGAAATTAAAGAAGTGCGGGGCATCGGTTTAATGATGGCAATAGAATTGGACTCATTTGAACGGGTTGAACGAGCAAGTAAGTATTGTGCTACCAATGGGGTTATGATCGATTGGTTTTTACATCATGAAACGGCTTTACGTCTAGCGCCACCATTAACCATAACCAATGAAGAAATCATAGCGGCTTGCAATATTATAAAAGCCGGAATCAACAACTAACATAAAGCTTCAAAATGGAAAGAGCCATTGATGTATACATCAATGGCTCTTTCCTCGAAACATCTTATTATATTAAGAAAGTTGTGCTTCTAATTTATTGGCAAGCACCGATTTTGGAACTGCTCCTATTTGTTTATCAACAATTTCTCCATTTTTAAAGAAAAGTAGCGCCGGAATGTTTCGTATTCCATATTTAGTAGAGATGTCAGAATTATGATCCACATTCACTTTACCCACTACAACTTTTCCGTCATATTCTTTTGCTAACTCTTCTACTACTGGCCCTACCATGCGACATGGTCCGCACCATTCTGCCCAAAAATCAACCAATACTGGTTTGTCTGATTTTAATACAACTTCATCGAAGTTGCTATCTGTAATTTCTAATGCCATTATAGTTTATTTTATGATTTACTACTCTGTTGCTTTTAAGCTTTACCTTAATTTATACAAATATAGCTTTTCAAAAGTATTGCCAAAGCATAGGTACTGACAATCTGACATTAATTTAACTTATACCCCCGATCTCCAGTTAACACCTTTAGTTCATTTAAAAATTCGTTACTCAAATGGACCCTAACACCTTTTGCAGGCATCTCTAAGCTCACTTTATCCTCATAGTCGAGCAATACAAGCTTTAGTTGGCAGTTCCTTACTTCCTGCTCTTGTTGATTTTTATTTATTATATGTTGCAAATTATTTACAAATTCATGATTTAATTCATGCAATGGAATCTGTATACTGATCGACTTAGCCATTTTATCCCGAAGTTCAGACAGCAGTTGAATAGATGAAATTTTGAATTCCCAATTATCTTGCTGTCTAAATCTTTCACTTACCATCCCTCTTATTTGCAAGAAATAACTTTCGTTTAAAAAACCCTTGAATTTCACATAATCTTCGCCAAATAAAGCCATTTCATAAGAATCCGAATAGTCTTCAAACGTCATCCGCCCATAAGGCTTACCCGTTTTTGTCATTCCATGATATACAGCGGTCACCATCCCCCCTAACACCATCTCTTTATTTTTTATTTTTGCAAATTCGGCTTTTATGTCTTCCACACCTTCATCGCTTACTACTCCCTCTATCCCGCCATTATCATTTTCTTTATCCTTTGCCGCACCTGCTTTTATTTTATCTATTAAATGGAGCTGACTAACTTTATGCTGGCAAAAGTAATCGAGCTCTAATCTATAGTCATCCATTGGATGACCGGTAATATACATACTTACAACGTTTTTTTCATGTCGAAGCTTTTCCATCAAGCCCCACTCAGCACAGGAAGGCAAATTAGGTTCAGGGATGTCAGCATCGCTTGTCCCCCCAAATAGCGACATAGCAGCATTGTTCTTATTATATTGATAATCATTGGTAAATTTAATAAGACGCTCGATACCATTCTGCGTCATACCCTCTGGAATATAAAAAAACTGTGCCCTCACTAATCCAAAGCAATCAAACGCACCACTGTACACTAAACTCTCATATACTTTTTTGTTAATAGTTCTCGGGTTGCTTCTCTTCGCAAAATCGCTAATTGACAAATACTTCCCCTCATCACGATTGCTTACAATCGTATCAACGGCTCCTGCTCCTACTCCTTTTACAGCACCGATTCCAAATCGAATGGCTCCTCGCTCATTCACTGTAAATTTATAGAACGACTCATTAACATCTGGCCCCAATACAGTTAATCCCATACGTTTACATTCTTCCATAAAGAAAGATATCTGCTTGATGTCATTCATATTATTGGAAAGCACAGCAGCCATATATTCGGCAGGGTAATGTGCCTTTAAATAAGCTGTTTGATAGGCTACCCAAGCATAACAAGTTGAGTGTGATTTATTAAAGGCATAACTCGCAAAAGCTTCCCAATCCTTCCAGATCTTTTCAAGTATTTTGGCATCATGTCCCTTCTCTGCAGCTTGCTGCACAAATTTAGGCTTCATTTTATCCAAAACATCCCGCTGTTTCTTACCCATTGCCTTTCGTAATACGTCAGCCTCACCTTTCGTAAAACCTGCTAACTTTTGCGATAAAAGCATCACTTGTTCCTGATAAACCGTTATACCATAAGTTTCCTTCAAGTACTCTTCACAAGCATCTAAATCATAAGCAATCGGCTCTTCCCCATTTTTTCTCCGAACAAAACTTGGAATATACTCCAATGGACCAGGTCGATATAATGCATTCATCGCTATTAGGTCTCCAAATACCGTCGGTTTAAGCTCTTTCATGTATTTCTGCATCCCTGGCGATTCATACTGAAAAATACCTACTGTTTCCCCACGTTGAAAGAGCTCATAGGTCTTACTATCATCTATAGGAAAGAAATCCGGATCAAGCTCAATACCTTTGGTATGTTTCACTAAACTTACAGTATCTTTAATAAGCGTAAGTGTCTTAAGCCCCAAAAAGTCCATCTTCAAAAGACCAGCACTTTCAACAACCGAGTTGTCAAATTGGGTTACATAAAGCTCAGAATCCTTTGCAGTAGAGACAGGCACGAAATTGGTAATATCATCTGGCGTAATAATAACTCCACAAGCATGGATACCCGTATTTCGTACAGATCCTTCTAAAGCTTTCGCTTGCTTAATTGTCTCTGCGCCTAAATCATTCCCATTAGCTAAATTTATAAGTTCCCGAACACTTTCTAGCTCATCTGTACGTAAGGCGCTTTTAAGCGCTTGCGCATCCATATTAAACAATTTGTTTAATTTCAGGTTCGGAACCAGCTTGGCTATCTTATCCGCTTCAAATAAAGGTAAGTCGAGCACACGGGCGGTATCTCTTATAGATGATTTCGCGGCCATTGTACCATAGGTAATAATCTGTGCAACCTGACTAGCCCCATATTTATTAATTACGTAATCCATCACCCTTCCTCTTCCTTCATCATCGAAATCGATATCTATATCAGGCATGGATACACGATCAGGATTTAAGAAACGCTCGAAAAGTAGATCATACGCAATCGGATCAATATTTGTAATTCCTAGACAATAGGCAACAGCAGATCCCGCAGCAGATCCTCTACCTGGTCCTACCGACACACCTATATCTCGTGCAGCCGCAATAAAATCCTGGACAATTAAAAAATATCCTGGATACCCTGTTTTTTCTATCGTTTGGAGCTCAAAATCGAGTCGTTCGGTGATTTCAGGAGTAATATCATTATAACGCTTAGCAGCTCCTACATACGTTAAGTGCCTTAGATATTTATTCTCTCCCCGTTTACCTCCATCCGCTTCGTCTTGCTCTACCTGGAATTCTCCGGGTATATCAAATTTAGGCAGTAATACGTTTCGATAAAGAGAGTAAACCTCCACCTTATCAATGACCTCCTGAATATTGGCGATAGCCTCAGGAATGTCAGTGAAAAGCTTTTTCATCTCCTCACCCGACTTAAAATAATATTCATCATTCGGCAATCCATACCTAAAACCTCGGCCCCTTCCTTTTGGGGTAGCTATTTTTTCAGCATCGCGCACGCATAATAAGATATCATGCGAATGTGCATCTTCCTTATCAATATAGTATGTATTATTCGTAGCAATAAGTTTAACATCATGCTTTCTGGCCATTTCAATCAAACTAGCATTCACCCGATTCTCATCCTCTTGATTGTGCCGCATTAATTCTACGTAAAAATCATCTCGAAAGGTTTCCTTCCACCATAACAGTGCTTCTTCTGCTTGGTTTTCGCCCATATTAAGCAGCTTATTCGGCACTTCTCCGTATAGATTTCCAGATAGAACAATTATATTTTCTTTATATTTTTCGATTACCTCGCGATCAATGCGGGGCACGTAGTAGAAGCCCTCCGTGTAAGCAAGCGATGACATTTTTGCCAAATTATGATAGCCTGCTTTATTTTTTGCTATCAGCACAACCTGATAACCATTGTCTTTTCGTGTTTTATCTTTATAATTTTCACAAACAAAAAACTCGCAACCAACAATAGGTTTAATAATGACCTCAGTTGGCTCCTCGCCATTTTCAACTGCTGTTTTGTTTTTTGCTTCGGCAACTTTATTATGATTCAGCACATTACTTACAAAATGAAAAGCACCCATCATGTTGGCATGATCGGTAATAGCTACAGCGGGCATTTTGTGTTTTGCCGCAGCCTTAACTAAATCAGAAACAGAAATAGTAGACTGTAAAATCGAGAACTGAGTATGATTATGTAGATGAACAAAGTCAACCTCTTTTAGTTCCTCTTTATTTGCTTCTAGTTCTTTCTGAGATATACTGTCTTCCTGTGCTTTTTGACGTTTTCTAATTTCATCAGAAGCCGCCTTTAAGTTCACATGCTGTAAACCAATAGCCTTTATCGACTCTGGGTTATTCGTTCTAAAGATTTCAAAATAATCCTCTTGAACCTGCAGTTCAGCAGCTGTGAATACATTACGCTTAACAAGCTCTAAAAAACAACGAGTAGTTGCTTCCACATCAGCAGTGGCATTATGTGCTTCTGCAAAAGGTAATCCAAATAGATACTGGTGAAGTTCAGTAAGATTGGGCAACTTAAACTTACCTCCCCTACCACCCGGTAGCTGCAATAAATTTGCCGTAATTTCAGTACAGGTATCCAAAACAGCTTTTTCTCCCATCGTTGTGGCTATGCCTGTACGATGAAATTCACATCCCATAATATTGATATCAAAGCCAATATTTTGTCCGACAACAAATTTGGCCTTACTCAATGCAATATTAAACTTCTCCAGTACCTCGGTCAAGTCAACACCCTGTTCTATCGCCAACTCAGTAGAAATACCATGAATACGCTCAGCATCATACGGAATATTAAAACCGTCAGGCTTAACAAGATAGTCTTGGTTTTCCACCAAGTTCCCCATGTCGTCGTGTAATTGCCAGGCAATCTGAATGCAACGGGGCCAATTATCAGTATCTGTAATCGGTGCATCCCAACGTTTCGGTAACCCTGTTGTTTCGGTATCAAAAATTAAGTACATAGCTATTATTCTGGATTGAGCAATAAGATAGACAAAACTACAGAATTTTGGACGGATCCACTCATCGCCTTACCACAAAAGTATCCACATATGTCAGAAATTATGCTCATATCATGAGCTCCGTTTCGTCTTTTAAGTTTTACCGTTGCAGGTAATAAGTTATACGTATAAACTGGTGCTTTTTTATGCTCACAACTCAACTGACAACTCGTAACTAAAATTGGAAATCATGCCGATTTTACATAAGTTTGATGAAGTAAAAAGCTAACAATAACCAAACAGTTTTGATATATAATCTACTGTCGATTTCACTGAATAAATTGCTTTAACCGTGCTACGAATTGCCCTATATACCTTAGTTCTGACGTTTTGCTACGCAATGACAACGTTGGCACTACCATTGGATAACATACGATTCTATCAACTCAACGAGCAGCATGGTTTGTCTAACAACCATATCAGTGCCATTATCAAAGACTCACTGGGCTTTCTATGGTTCGGTACCTCTGCGGGGTTAAATCGATACGATGGGCAGCAGATTAAGGTATACCGTCATTCCAACACCAACCCTCGCAGCATAAACGACAATAACGTCAACAGCTTATTTATCGGACCTGATCACAAACTATGGGTAAAAACAAAAAAAGGCATTAACATATATGAGGATAGGCAGGAGAATTTCATCCGGAACATTGACAGTGCATTAAATACATATGGACTGCCGGCAGATGATATCCTGCAAATGACGCAAGATAGGCAAGGATTCTTTTGGTTCTTGACTGCTGAAAATGGGCTATTCCGTTACGACACTGTAAAAAAGCAAAGCGTCCGTTTCACTACCAAACAAACTAAGCGTATAACAGGCATGGCGCTTTCTAAAGAAAATAAAGCCCTACATCTGATATATGCCAATGGCTTAATAGAAACGATTGACGGTCGATCTTTAAAATCCCTACGGCATAATACGTCTGTCATAAAAGCAATTAAAAATCAACGGGATGCCACTTTTAAGCTATTTTGTGATCGGGATGATGACTTGTGGGCTTACGCTGCGGATATGCCCCTGGGTATCTATTATATAAAAAAAGGAACGGTAGATGCGCTGCATATACATCATGCAAGCAAACCCGCATCTCTCAACACGGATGTCGTCACCCATATTACCGAAGATGAAAACAATAATATTTGGTTAGCAACCGACCATGGAGGAATCAACCTGCTGCACAAGAAGGATTTTACAATTTCTTACATCCTGCATCACGATGCTAATAGTTCAACCATCGCACAAAATAGCACCATTTCACTCTATAAAGACAATCAACAAATTATATGGATCGGCACATACAAACAGGGGCTTAGCTATTACCACAAGCAGCTGTTTTTGTTTCCCCTGGTAAATAAACAAAGTGGCTTGCCATTCGAAGATGTCAACCGATTTGTAGAGGATCGTCATGGTAATTTGTGGATTGGCACAAACGGCGGAGGGCTTCTGTACTTCGATCGTGCAAAAAATCATTTTGAGTCTTATAAGCAAACTAGTTCACCCCATAGCCTAAGCAGTAACATCATCGTAAGTATGTTACTCGACACAAATCATAATCTTTGGTTGGGCACCTATTATGGGGGCCTAAATGTTTTTGATGGCAAAACCTTTAAGCGATACCCTGTAGGTTTGGCAAAGGGTCAGCGCCCTCAAGACAACAGCATTTGGGAGCTGTACCAAGATAGCAGAAAGCGGATCTGGGTCGGAACACTTTCCGATGGCCTGTATTACTATAATGCTAGCGAAGATCGGTTCGTTGCCCTAAATGACGAGCGCATACCGAAATATATATCTGCCATTACTGAAGACAGAAACGGCAATCTCTGGGTTGGAGGCGCTCAAGGTATTGTTGTGCTAAATCAGTCTAACAAAATAATCCACACCTTTATAGCCGGAACCAAAAAAAATAGTCTCAGCAATAATTATATCTCCGATCTATTAGAAGATAAACAGGGAAGAATGTGGGTGGCTACACAAGATGGACTAAACTTATATAAACCAAGTATAAAGGGTTTTCAAACACTTCGAAGTTCAGATGGCCTACCCGATAATTTCACCTTGAATTTATTAGAAGACAAACAAGGCAAGCTTTGGATAAGTACGTTAAAGGGTCTATCATGCATAAACTACAGCGGTACCGATCACGAGCTGCTGGATATTAAAAACTACCATACACAAGATGGTTTACAAGGTCTTTCTTTTAATGAAAATGCAGCATTTAAAACCAAAGCAAATGAGCTCATTTTTGGTGGCGCCGCCGGCTTTAATATCATTGTGCCCGAAAATATTCCGAGCTTACAGAAAGTCTTTAACCCTGTCATCACAGAATTTTCGCTCTTTAACAAAGCCTTAGAGATTGATAAAGAATATCAGGGCCGCTTCATTCTAACCAATTCTCCTACCTACACCAAAAGTATTTCATTAAATTATGATCAAAATATTTTTACGATCACCTTCTCTCCCCTCGACTATATCGCGAAAGAACATCGACGTTTTATTTATCAGTTAAAAGGATTTAATAACAATTGGTTACCGGATGAAGGGGATCACAAAATAACCTTTACCAACTTAGATCCTGGCGTATATGAATTTAAGGTAAAAGCATCGCTTGACAATGGGCAATGGAGCGCGCCTTATACACTGTTACATATAGAGATAGCGCCACCTTTTTGGAAGACACCACTAGCTTACCTAGCCTATATTTTGCTAATCATTACCGTGCTCCTCTTAATCAGGCATATAGAGAAACAACGTCAAAAAAGTAGATTTAAATTGCAACAAGAGCGTGAAGAATATAAACGAACCATTGAAATGGATCGTTCTAAAACACAGTTTTTCACCAATATAAGTCATGAATTCCGCACCCCATTAAGCTTGGTAATAGCACCGATTGACAAGCTGTTGGAAGAAAACCCGAGTGATAGCCAAAAGGTTCACTTGCAAACCATGAAGCGCAATGCCAAGCGTTTATTAAATCTGATAAATCAACTCCTTGACTTAAAAAAGGTCGATAGCAATAAATTAAAGTTAGACTTAAGTTTAGGTGACATCGTTTCTCTCATCAAAGAGCATGTTGACTCTTTTACGGACTTGGCCGTTACAAAACACATTGAGCTATTATTCCATTCCAATAAAAGTAGTTTATACACCTATTTTGATTATGAAAAATTAGAACGCATCACCTTCAATTTACTGAGTAATGCGCTAAAATTCACCGACAAGAATGGCAAGGTGGAAGTATCATTGGTGGTGAGCGATACCGAACCTCCCCATGAGTTGCAGATAAAAGTAACGGATACCGGAATAGGTATACCGGCTTTTCAGCAAGAAAAGATATTCGAACGCTATTTCCAACATATACCGAGTCACAAGTTGTATAACCAGGGTAATGGTATTGGTTTATCCATAACGCATGATTATGTACAACTATTGGGCGGCACTATAAAGCTCCACAGCGAAGAACATATTGGTAGCACATTTACCATCATCTTACCCTTATCTTCTTCTACAGAGAAAGTCTTTGCTTTACCAATACCCTCATCGGAAGATTCACTGGAGCCTATACCACAAGAGAGTGGCGAGAAAGAAAACAGCAGAAAACTTCCATCTATATTATTAGTTGATAATGATAAGGATTTGATTTTTTATCTGTCTGAAAACTTAAAGTATAAATTTCATTTAGATTATTCCTTCGACGCACAAACAGCTTGGACAAAAGCCTTGGCGCAACATCCAGACCTGATCATTTCAGACATTCAAATGCCTGGAGATTCCGGCATTGAGTTATGCCGAAAGATAAAAGGTGACACCCGCACCCGCCATATCCCAGTGATTTTATTAACAGCCTACAGCGACGCCGACATTCAAATCAGCGCTACAAATGCCGGCGCATCCGATTACATTATCAAGCCATTCCATTTTCAGCTTTTAATTTCAAAAATAGACAATCACTTAAAGCAAAAATCGCTACTAGAAAAGACTTACAAGAAACAACTTGAAGTAATACCTTCTGTAACTGCCATTGAATCTGCCGATGAAAAGTTCTTACGCCATGCGGCGAAGATTACAGAAGATAATGTCTCCAATTCGGCCTTTTCAGTTGAAGATCTGGCGGCGGCTTTGAATATAAGTCGTGTAGGTTTGTATAAGCGTCTATTAGCACTAAATGGTCACACCCCTTCCGAATTTATCCGTAACATCCGATTGCGCAAAGCGGCTCAGCTCCTTACAAAATCTAATTTAAGCGTGGCGGAAATAGCCTACCAAGTAGGCTTTAATAACCCAAAGCAATTCAGTAAGTATTTCAAAGCCATGTATGCTGTATTACCCTCAGTTTACAAGCTCAATCAGTAAAACAAACACCCTACTCCATTGTAAGCCTTTCTCGTTCGTACTTACGGACGAATGGGTTAACTAAAACACCCCCATTTATAAACATTTACATCCCCTCATGTATTGCAGGTACACGTAGTTTTGCCTCATCAGTTTTACTAGACTAACCAAAACTAGCCGACGCTCGTAAAACAGGACAAAAATTTTATAATAAACCATAAAAGCATGCCAAAACTACGTACTCTTTTTGCTCTATTTTGCTGTAGTATACCTTTTGCGGTAAGCGCACAAAAAGCCAGCTACAAAAAAACGGAACAGGGTATTTCCCTTACATTCAAAAATGCCATAGGAACGATTGATCAACACATGGCCATCGACTTTATACGTGATGGTATTGTACATGTACGATCTATCCCTTTGCTTCATTCTGTAAAAGCATCCGAACAACTGGCTATCACAGATACGCTTAGGAGTAAACCGGGTGAACTATTAGTTGAAGAAACCAATGATCATGTTTATGTAAAAAGCAAGGCTATCAACTTAGCCGTTTCACTATATACGGGCCAAATAAATTTTTTAAACCCTAGCGGCGACACCATCTTATGTGAAACACCTCGAAATACACAAACATTTGCTCCCTCGGCTGCGAATGGTGATGCGTTTTACCGTATTAAACAAGCCTTTCAGGTTTCTGAGCAGGAAGGCCTCTATGGGTTAGGGCAGCACCAAAATGGTATCATGAATTATCAGGGCAAGCAGGTCACGCTGTTGCAATACAATACAGATGTAGCCGTTCCGATGTTGTTATCCACAAAAAATTATGGTCTTTTATGGAATAATTATTCGATTACCAAAGCAGGTGATACACGTGCTTTACTGCCGCTGTCGGGACTTACATTATATGCTAAAGACGACCAAGAAGGTTGGCTAAGCGCGAGCTATTTGAATAAAGCGGACGAAAAAGAAGTCTTCGCGATTCGGGCCGAATCGGATATTGCCTACAATGATTTAACAGACATACCTAAGTTTCCACAGGGAGTTGATTTATCCAAAAGTTTAGTTCGCTATGAGGGTCGTTTTAGCTCGCCTTTCTCTGGCCTGCACCGCCTGCATTTTAAATATGCGGGTTATATAAAAGTCTGGATTGATGGCAAATTGCTGCAAGATAGGTGGCGCGAATCGTGGAATGCCGGAAGCTTTGAGCTTGAATTAACCACTGAAGCTAACAAAAAACATGCTATACGCATTGATTGGAAACCTGAAGGGGCGCAATCCTACTTGGAAATAAATTGGCAGCGCCCTATTCTAAAATCAGATCAACGAATTTTTGGTTTCGATTCAGAAGCAGGCGACGGGGTAGACTATTATTTCATACAGGGAAGTAACATGGACCAGGTCATCAGCGGCTATCGTACCCTAACAGGTAAAGCTCCCATCATGCCTAAATGGGTATTTGGTTACTGGCAAAGCCGCGAGCGCTATAAAACACAAGCAGAAATTTTGGATGTAGCTAAGGAATTCCGTAAACGCCGCATCCCGATAGACAACCTAGTACTCGATTGGTCATACTGGCCCGAGAAGGATTGGGGCGGACAAAATTTTGATACCGCACGCTTTCCCCATGCAGCAGAAATGATTTCACAATTGCATCAAGATCATTTTAAGCTCATGATATCTACTTGGCCAAAGGTGAATGAAGAGTCGACCGTATTTAATCAATTCATGAAAAATGGCTGGTTGTATCGCCGGAATATTGCTGATGGCAGAAAAGATTGGATTGGTAAAGGATATACCTCTACTTTTTACGATCCTTTCAATGCCGATGCAAGACGCGGATTCTGGGAGTTACTGAATGAAAAGCTCTATAAAAAAGGTGTCGATGCCTTTTGGATGGATGCCAGCGAGCCTGATATCCATTCCAATATAAGTGTCCAGGAACGAAAAGATGTGTTTCAACCGTCTATCGGATCTTCAACACGCTACTATAATGCCTTTCCATTGCAAAATGCCAAGGGAATTTACGAAGGTCAACGAGCGGAAGACCCTAATAAGCGGATCTTCATGCTTACACGTTCGGGTTTTACCGGTCAACAACGCTATGCAGCAGCAACCTGGAGTGGCGATATCTCGTCAACCTGGAATGACATGAAAGACCAGATTGCTGCAGGAATTAATTTTTCTATGTCGGGTCTACCCTACTGGACCATGGATGTCGGTGGCTTCTTAGTAGAAAAAAGATATTATAATCCCAATACCGCCAATCAGGAGGAATGGCGCGAACTGAATAGCAGATGGTATCAATTTGGAGCATTCGTGCCTATATTTCGGGCACATGGACAATTTCCATTCCGCGAGCCTTTTAATATTGCACCTGAAGGACATCCGGCCTATAATAGCATGGTATACTATATTCAGCTCCGCTATCGTCTTCTCCCCTATTTATATAGCTTAGCGGGTAAGACCTACCACGACGATTATAGCATGCTGAGGGGCTTAGCAATGGACTTTACCAACGACCCAAAAACCTATGAAATAAACGATCAGTTTATGTTGGGTTCTTCCCTGTTAGTAAACCCTGTCACTAAAAAAGGTGCTAGCAGTCGCCCAGTATACTTACCTAGTGGCTTCACCTGGTATGACCTTTATACAGGAGAGTCCTACAAAGGGGGACAGCAAATCGAGGCCGAAGCACCTTTCGAGCGCATCCCCGTATTTGTAAAGAGTGGGTCTATTTTACCTATTGACCCACTAAGGCAATATACCGATGAGAAGATTAAGGGAGCCACCACACTCTATATTTTTGAAGGAAAAAATGCCGATTTAACCCTATATGAAGACGACGGGCTAAGCTATAACTATGAAAAAGGAATCTTTAATCGAATTCAAATCAAATACGATAATCAGACAAAAACGCTCACCCTATCAGAAAGAAAGGGAAAATATGAGGCGGCACCCAAGACACGGAAATTCAACATAATTCTGGTCGATCAACAGCAGCCAAGTGGTATAGACCGTCAGGTTAAACCGGATGCGAGTGTTACCTATACGGGTAAAAACATGAACATAAAACTAACGAACAATTAAATCAATAAACCAACAGCTATAAGACCTAAAAACATGAGTATGCTAACATTAAAAAAAACCGTTCAACAATTTGGGACATGGCTATTGCTACTACTGGTTTCACTACAAGTAGCCGTTGCACAACAAGTAGTTAAAGGGAAAGTAGTATCCGCGGAGGACCAACTTCCCATTCCCGGCGTAAGTGTAAAGGTAAAAGGAACCGCACAAGGCATTTCGACGGATGAAAATGGAAATTTCTCTATTAATGCCAACGTTGGTGAATCACTTGTTTTCTCCTACGTCGGAATGGAAGTAAAAGAGGTAAAATTGACTTCCGCCAACTCCCTTAACGTAACATTAACCCCCACTACCGGGAATTTAGATGAGGTGGTCGTGGTAGGTTATGGCGTGCAACAGAAAAAATTAATTACGGGTGCATCGGTTCAAGTAAAAGGCGATGACATTCAAAAACAAAGTACCACCAATGCCTTACAGGCGTTACAGGGGCAAACACCAGGTGTTCAGATTAGTTCAACATCCGGACAACCGGGAGAAAGCATGCGTGTCATTATTCGTGGTGTCGGAACGATCGCCAATGCCAGTCCACTCTATGTAGTAGACGGCGTTTTAACAAACGATATCAGTTACCTGAATCCAAACGATATAGCGTCTATTGATGTGCTAAAAGATGCCGCTTCTGCAGCTATTTATGGTTCACAAGCAGCTAATGGAGTGATACTCGTTACCACCAAAACCGGTAAATCGGATCAGCCTGCGCAAATTTCCCTGGACACTTATACGGGCGTACAAAAGTTGGCAAGGAAAATTGATATGCTCAATGCCAAAGAATACGCCATTATAATGAACGAAGGGGCTGTCAATGGAGGAAAGACACCTTATTTTACGAATGAACAAATGGCGAATCTCGGAGAAGGCACCATGTGGATGAACGAAATGTTCAAGGATAACGCATTAACACAAAATTATTCCTTGAGTGCACAAGGAGGAAGCACAAAATCTACCTATTCTACTTCCTTCGGTTATACCACACAGGAAGGAATTGTAGGAGGTAAGGATTTGTCTAATTATGAGCGTTTCAATTACCGCATCAATTCAGAACATAACTTGTATAATGACATTATACGTTTAGGAGAACATCTTACATTTACCTACTTGAATAGCAATGGAATTGGGGTAGGCAATCAATACAACAATTCATTAAGAGGAGCCTTCAATACCAGTCCATTTGTACCAATGTACGATGAAGAAGGAAATTTCTACGATAATACAAATTCTTCTTGGAACACCGGTGAGGCAAATCCTTATGCGACCATGTATTATAGCAACCAAAATGATCGTAATAGTCAGCGTCTGTTTGGCGATATTTATTTGGTAGTGGAACCCTTTAAGGGCCTACGATTCCGGACCAGTCTGGGCTTGGATTACAATGTAAATGAAAGTAGATCTTACACTCCCATATATAGACTTTCCGCTTATTCCTTCAATGATTTTTCTAGAATTAACCAAAATATGGGAAAGAATAAATCACTTTTATGGGATAATTTACTTAGCTATACGTTCGATGTAAAAGATGATCACCACTTTGAGGCGATGATTGGATCGTCAGCCTTTCAATACGATGGATCGAGTATATGGGGAGCGAATATAAATGCTGTATTCAATGATTTAGAGCACGCCTGGCTATCCAACGCCACCAATGCTAATGACGCTGCACAGATGACTTTAAGAGGCGCGCCGGATGATGCAGATAAACGCATGTCATATTTTGGACGACTCAACTATAACTATAAGGGCACTTACTTATTAAACGCAACCTTTAGAGCAGATGGTTCATCAAGATTTGCGCGCGGTAATCGTTGGGGTTATTTCCCTTCTATTTCAGCTGGTTGGGTTATCTCCAATGAAACTTTTGCAGAAAACACCAAAAGCTGGTTGGATTTCTTTAAACTAAGGGCGAGCTGGGGGCAGGTCGGAAATCAAAGAATAGACGCTTTTCAATTTATGTCGCCCGTAACATTTCTTAACACAAATTACATCTTTGGAAATCAAGAGGGTGTACTTACCCCAGGAGCCTACCCAAGTCGCCTAAGCAATATTAACCTACAGTGGGAAACTTCACAGCAGACAAACATCGGCTTTGATGCCCGATTGTTACAAAATCGTTTAGATATTGCATTCGATTGGTACGATAAAATCACAAAAGACTGGTTAATCCAAGTACCTGTATTAGCAACGGCTGGCGCAGATGCTCCTTTTATAAATGGTGGTGATGTAAAAAATACGGGAGTAGAACTTGCTTTAAATTACCATGATCGTATTGGAGAATTTAATTATAGCATAGGTCTCAATGGTACTTATAATAAAAATAAAGTAGGAAATATACCCACCGCAGATGGAATTATCCACGGTGCCAATAATTTACTGTTTGCTAACTCAGGCGAATTTTACCGTGCACAAGACGGCTTCCCCATTGGATATTTCTGGGGATATAAAACAAATGGAATTTTCCAGAGTGAAGAAGAGGTCGACAACTACCGAAATACCAATGGCGCGCTTATACAACCCAGTGCACAACCGGGAGATGTTCGTTATGTTGATGTAAATGGCGACGGACAGATTGGCGAAACAGATAAAACCATGATTGGCAATCCAAACCCCGACTTCACCTATGGTTTCAATATAACGGCTAATTATAAGGGCTTTGATTTGGCGATTCAGGCTACGGGTGTGGCGGGGAACCAATTAGTACAATCGTACCGCAATCAAACGGATCCATATTCTAATTACACGACAGCCATATTTGATCGTTGGCATGGTCCGGGCTCGTCGAATACCATGCCTCGTATTACTGAAGACGCACGTAACTGGACTAATTTCTCCGATCTATATATTCATGACGGCAATTTCCTTCGTATTAGCACCATTACATTAGGTTACGATTTTGGAAAAATTATTAAAAAGAATTACTTAAGAAAAGTACGTTTATATGCCTCCATATTAAATGCTTTTACTTTCACAAAATACGATGGCATGGATCCGGAAATAGGCTATGCCGAGGGTTTTGCCAGCGGAGTCGATCTTGGTTATTATCCAAGACCAAGAACCTTCATGATTGGAACCAATATTACTTTTTAAGAACCTAAATAGCACATAAAATGAAAAAGATCATTATATCGATATTTACCTTAGCAAGCATGTGTCTAGGGTCATGCACGAAAGGATTTTTAGATACGGAACCGATTACCGAATTAACGGATGAAAACTTTTATCGTACCACTGATGATGCTTATAAAGCCTTGGTTGGTTGTTACGATGGCTTACAAATAGTTTGGGCGGGCGGTGTTAGCTTACCTGTTGCCGCAGAGGTGCTATCTGACAATTGTTTTGGCGGTACAGGCAACTCGGATGGCTTTGGCTATCAAATGCTGGACGAGTTTGATCGTTTACGTTCACCTGCCGACCAAAATTTATTCGTTGATAACTGGATCGCCTATTACAAGGCAATCTATCGCTGTAATATGCTCTTAGGAAAGTTGGACGGTATAGAATGGGGAAATAAAGCAGATCTACGCCCTGTCTATGAAGCGGAAACCCGCTTTATCAGAGCCTATTTGTATTTTGATATGATAAGGTTATGGGGACATGTTCCTTTATTAACGGAACCGAGTAGTGAAAATATACCGCAAGCAGATCCTAGCGAAGTATATGCCGTTATAGCCAATGACCTTAAGTTTGCCATAGAAAATTTACCGGCGACATCTTATGCCAGCCAGCCAACCGCCACCTATGGACGGGTAAGCAAATGGGCTGCTGAAAGTTTAATGGGTAGAGTGTTCCTTTATTATACAGGTTACTACAAGCAAACTGATTTAGCAGGAGTAGTTGACCGTGCTACCGCACTCAACTACCTGGAAGACGTTATCAGTAATGGAGGTTTTTCATTAGTGGAGAATTTTGCACACCTATGGCCAGCCTCCTTAGAAAACTATGTCGGCGAAGATAATAAAGAAACCGTTTTTGCTATCAAATATACCTTTACAAGCGACTATGACGGAAATACGGATGGTAATCATTGGATGGTTATGTTCGGCATGCGTGAACAATGGAGTTTTCCTTATGGCAATGGTTGGGGTGGTGCAACTGTCAATCCAAAATTATGGAATGCTTATAATAGAAATGATAGTCGCAGAACAGCTTCCATTATCGCCATCGCTGAAGAAAGCATCAACTTCACCAATCAAAGTAAGCAACGAGAGTATACCGGCTATTACAATAAAAAGTACAGCCCATTAGTAGATGAAGACGGGAACAGCATTGCAGTAAACAAGGGAGCTGTAAACTTTCAAATCGGCCAATTTCAAGATTATGTATCCATCCGCTATGCGGATGTATTATTGATGGCAGCAGAATTGGGAAGTGCTAATGCCCAAACGTACTTTGATTTGGTACGTAGACGTGCTTTCGGTACTAGTTTTATCGCTCAAACAGTAAGCCAGCAAGCTATTATGAATGAGCGCAGGTTCGAATTTGCTTTAGAAGGAATCCGCTACTGGGATTTATTACGCCAAGGTGTAGACGTAGCGGCCTCAACAATCGCTGAAAGCACAACAGCTTTAAACGGAGGCCAAGAAGTCCGCAAAACTATCAGTGCCGCTAAAATCAATGAAACAAGCGGATTGCAACAAATTCCGAATAATCAAATAACGCTATCTAATGGCGTGCTCGTTCAAAATACTGGGTGGTAACATAAAAAGCTATTAAAATGAAAGCGAAAAGAATAAATGTAGCACTGATTGTAATCTGTATCGCTATGCTGATAAGCTCCTGTCAGAAAAAAGACTATCAACTGGATGCACCTTTGGATAGATCTCAAATCCAGTTCGAAATTGTTCAAGATTTCAATACTGATGCGGGGGGGAATACCGTTATATTGAAAAACAATACAGCCAGTACGGTATCCATATGGGATTATCAAACCGGGAAATCGACCCGACAGCAAGACACTATACATTATGCTTTTAAAGGTGATTATACGATCAAATTTTCGGCTATGACAGGTGGTGGTATTGTTGAGGTTGATTCTGTAAAGATCTCTGTTACCGAAAATAATCTCGATTATGTTAGCGATCCCATGTGGACCAATATCTCTGGTGGCGCTGGTCATGAAAAAACTTGGGTACTCGACACCGATGGTCTCTTTTTCGAGGGGCCAATGACCTTTGTTGATCCTGCCAATTTTGCCAATGTTTGGTGGGATGCGGGTCAAGGTATTTATCCGGACAACATGGCTCGAGGAGATTATGGCGAAATGACCTTCTCGCTTATTGCAGGTCCAGACTTCCGCAACATCAAGAGAATGGAAAACAATGTGCAGGAAAAGGGTACGTATATGCTAAATTTAATTGATAAAACCTTAACAGTGAATGGTGGCACTATACTTCGTGGTTACAAACCAGCTAAAAATGGTATAACCGGTATATCTAATTGGACAACCTACGAAATTTTAGCATTGGATGAAAACACGCTGCGACTAGGTGTCTACCGAGACAAGGATGTAGATGGTGAAGGCTCAGCACTATTGGTATACAACTTTATATCCAAGAGTTTCGCAGAAAGTCAGCCTGCAGAATAAAGAACAATATTTGCAATTTTTTTAAAGAAGGAAAACAGGTTATCTTACAAGACAATCCGTTTTCCTTCTTTAGCCGATTTCTTTGCCGCTTCTAAGATTTCAACTACTATTATATTGTTGCTCAGCGATGATAAATCGTGATCAGGTTGAATCTTTTTGGCCAAAACATCCGTTAAATATTCCAGTTGATCTTCATAGTAGGGATTGGTTAATGGTATTTGTTTCGAATCCGTTGGCGACTGATATTTTAACAAAGTTTTGCCATTGACGGCATGTAACTGATCCTTTTTCCCAAATACCTGTAAATCTTTTACACTGTAAGGCCAACACCACGAAGCTTGGATAATTCCTATCGCTCCATCTTCATATTCTAATGTGATGGTGGCATCATCATCAACTTTAGGATAAATTTCCGGTTTTCGATTTTTAGTGATTGCCGTAACAGCTATAGGTTTTTTTCCATCTTTCAACCACGTCATAAGATTTGCACCGTAACAACCGAAATCCATTAATGCCCCTCCCCCATTTTTTACGGGATCTGTTAGCCAGTTAAGAAAATCATCGCTGCAGCCAATTTCTTTTGGACCTTCATGGCCATCTTTTACCATCATCTTGGTAATAGGCCCTATTTCATTTTTTTTCACCAATGATTTTACATATTGATTACTCTTATACCAGGTCGTCTCATAATTTGTTAAAAATAAGGTTCCATTTTCCTTAGCCAACTGATTAATTCGTTTTGCTTGTTGCATATTAATTGCCAATGGTTTCTCAACCATCACCGGTATTTTTAAGGGCATGCATATTTCGGCCACATTTATATGTTCTGCCGTAGAGTTATAGGCAAGGACAGCCATAGGCTTTACCTGTTTCAGTAATTCGGGTAAACTCTTGTAAAATAAATTATCAGGCAAGTTGTACCGATCTTTCATTCGTTTAATCAGCTTTTCATTAGGCTCTGCGATGCCTAATATTTCAACCTTCTTCTGCTTGTATAGATTAAAAAGCAAATGGACATGATCATGATTTAGCCCCGCTACCGCCACTTTTAATGTTTCCTGGCCGAATACACCATTAATTGCGAAAAAAAATACTACTAAAAACAACCTTAATTTTACGTTCATAAATAATAATTGCAATGATTATCATCGAAGTTAATCATTCCCCTACACACCTTATCAATTGTATCGGTATTATTGCAATTGTTCTGGCCGCACAATATTTCGGACAACCCATTCATTTTCTTCCGCTATGCCCGAAAATTCCATAAAAACGGTGTAAGGATGTTTTTCGCCCTCCTCATCCGGTATTTCTATAACCGCGCTGAATTCTTTCTTTTCGCCTTGCACATATTCATGTATTAGCTCATCAATATGTCGGCAAACCCAATTTTTTATTTCCTGGTCAGTATGCATCTTCTATATATTTACAAGTATAAATACAAATGAAGGCCAACTTTGTTGTCGAGCTATTTGTCAGGTGTAAAACTTATTCCAGTATATGACACGAACCTGCCAGATTGATTTTATTCACGTATCATGTACCCTTCACCTACCTTTCACCTAGATGTTATCTACCTTTTTTAGTACATCTTCCATAGCTAAAAGATACATATTGGCTATATGCCCTGTACTGATTAAAGCATTTTAGGAGCTATTAGATACTTGTTGTGATGATGGATTTTTGTTCTTTGGGTAATTTTTATATAGTCATTAAAATTATCTAAACTTTTTTCGCGTAAAAAATGTTAATCACGAAAGAAATGATTGAAAACGACAAGAATAGCAGCAAAACAAAAGTGGAGGAAGATTACTCCGCCCACAAGGAAAATCCTGGACCCTCACCGCAAGCATTAGATGAAAAAAGTGATAAAGGTTCCGGGAAGCTTCTGTTCTGGACTTTATTTGTTATCGTAATAATTCTCACGGTTGCTTGGTTGTTCTTTTGATATGTGCCATTATCTTATCTGCACCTGTTCCTTTTCCATTATAAAATTGTACGTGTTAAAATGCTATAAAAGCAAGCTTTTTATTAAAGTTTAATAACTTTGCCTGTCTATTTTTTATAGATTTCCAAAAACATTGAATGCACGTTTTTAGTTAAAGATGTATAACAATTTAAATAGCATACCATTTTGAATAAAGTCGGGAGAATTGCTTTTAAGACTATTTTGTGGATCATCGGCACTATTATAGGTTTAATATTGCTGATTTTTATTTTAATCCGTATTCCAGCAGTCCAAAATTTTGCAGTACAGCAAGTGGTATCTTTTCTCGAAAAAAAGATTAAAACCCCTGTTAAAATAGAAAAAGTATCGCTCGATCTACCTAAATTACTCGTATTGGAGGGCGTTTATTTTGAAGATCAAAAACAAGACACCTTATTGGCGGGAGATCAATTAAAAGTTGATATCAGTCTACTCAAACTACTAAAAAACAAAGTAGAAATAAATGAAATAGATCTCAAGGGAATAACCACCAAAATTGATCGCACACTCCCAGATAGCAGTTTCAATTTTGACTATATAATACGTGCCTTTGTTAGTGAAGAAAAAGAAGAACCCAAACCGGAAGATACTACTTCAACAATGGAATTCTCGATCGATAAGATCAATCTAGATCGCATTCGTTTTGTATATAAAGATGATGTTATAGGAACAAGCGCTGATTTCAATTTAGGGCATTTAGATACTAGAATAAAAACTTTTGACTTGAACAATATGCGTTTTGAGATTCCAAAAGTAAATGTAAAAGGAATTAATACCACGATTAAACAGTGGGCGGTGGTCGACACTTCCGACCTTCCATCTACAAAGGATATTGGTATCGAAGAGGCTACGGGTGCTGAGTCAGCTATGCCAGATTTGCAACTGGGCGGCTTACATATAGAAGATGTTAAAGCTCAATATATAGATGAAATAAGCGCGCTTAATGCAAGCATTCTATTCAAAAGACTCCTTGTTGATTTTAACAACATCAATCTAAAAGGAGAAACAATAGATATTAAACGTATCCTTTTGGATGAAAATGACACAGAAGTTGCCTTCGGAAAAGTAAAACAACCTAGCATTACCAAAGAGCCAAAATCCGTAGATAGCGCGGACTCACAACCAATCAATTGGAAAGTAAATATTGGCGATGTACAGCTCAATAAAAGTCAGGTCTCTTATTTTGACGCCAATCAGCCACGCATTGCAAAGGGTATGGATTATGGAAATCTCGATATGACCACCGTAGACGCCAAAATGTCTGATTTCTTTTTCTCAATCGATTCCATCAGCGGTACATTGAAACAATTAAATTTTAAGGATAGAAGTGGCTTTATTATCAATAAAGCGGAAGCAGATTTTGTTTACACGGAAAAAGGAGCCAGCGCTCAGAATCTGTATATCGAAACGCCAAATACATTGATTCGAAATTATGCAAAAGTAAGTTACCCTTCACTTGAACAAATTACCGAACGTATCGGAGAGATTCAGGTGGACGCCAATATTGAAAAGAGTAAGTTGGGAATGAAGGATGTACTCCTATTGGTTCCGGACCTCGATACAATGGAAGTGATGAAACCTTTAATTACGCATACTTTCTTTATCGACGGTCAGGTAAAAGGCCGCGTGGATGATCTCCGAATATCCAACATAGTGTTTAGCACGTTAGACCGAACCCGCCTACAAGCTAGCGCTCATCTAAAGGGACTTCCCGATGTTGATAAGTTTTACATGGATCTACAATTGAAAAATTTAGAAACAGGAAAGCGCGATCTCGATCGTTTAATAGCAAAGAGTATGCTTCCCGATAGCATCGAATTACCTCAGCAGCTGAAGTTAAACGGGCTATTTAAAGGAGGCCTTAATCAATTTACCACCAATATGCATCTACGGTCCTCCATAGGTAGCGCCGATCTTCGGGCAAATTACGCTGCAGGACGAGATACCACCTATGATGCCGATATGGCGATACGAGATATAAATGTAGGGCATCTCATGAAAATGGATTCAACCCTTGGGAAGATATCCTTTGCCGCGCAAATCAAAGGAAAGGGGCTGGACCCTTCTAAATTAGTAGCTGATGCAAAAGCTAAACTAATCAGTGCTGAAGCGATGGGTTATACCTATACCAACATCAATTTAGCAGCGAAAGCCAATAGTGGTGATGTAGAAGCCTCGCTAACCAGCGAGGATCCAAACATAAGTCTAAACGGGCAAATTGCCGCCAAACTCAGCGAACGACACCCAAAATTTACGCTTAATTTATTAGTTGATAGTATTAACACGAAGAATCTCAAACTTACCAATGATAATATACGTTTCCACGGCAATTTCGTTGCAGATTTTGATTCCGCCGATCCTGATTACCTAAATGGAAAACTTGATCTAACCAAAGCTATTATTGCGTACAATAATGATCGTTATGTTTTAGACACCATTAGTGTCATCGCCCAAGCTGACACTAATCAGAATCTCATACAATTACGCTCTGAGTTTCTCACGGCCCATATGATAGGTAACTATAAATTAAGTACACTCTCTTATGCCTTTCAGGATGTGTTGAACACCTATTATAACCCCAATCCTACAATCGATAAAAAAACAGGGCTACCAGACACTATTCCAGCCTATAGTCCGACCCAAATCGAGTTTGGAGCAACATTTCGACGATCACCACTGATTATCCGTGTAATGCCGGAATTAACGGAAATGCAACCGATAACTTTAGACGGTAATTTTAATAGCGAAACGAAATCGATTAATGTCAAAGGTGTGGCTCCAAAAGCAGTATATGCAGGAACTGATATACAAAATGTAAGTTTTGATATCAATACGTTGGATAGTACCCTCTACTACGCTGCACTCGTGAACAGCATCAAGGTATCGAGCATAGAAATTATAAATACACTTTTAAGCGGTACCGTAAAGAACAGTTCAATTGATGCCGGTTTGTGGATTAAAGATAAAAAGGGTAAGGAGCAATATCATTTAGGTGCTAACTTACTGGCCCGTGCTGAAGATTTCCGCTTCTCCTTAAAAGAAGACGGGCTCATGTTAAATTATGACAAATGGTCGGTAAATCCACAAAATGTTATCAGCTTTGGCTCAAAAGGGTTGTTGGCTTCTCATTTCGACTTAAACCAAAGTGGGCAGGAAATGAGCATTGCCTCGCAAGACTCTGTACCTAATTCACCTTTAGCCGTTGATTTTAAGAATTTCCGCATTGAAACTTTTGCCAATATGGTAGAAAGCGCCAGTTTAGACGTCGGTGGTGGGATTAATGGTAACGCCTTGGTTGATCGTCTCGATGGATATCCGGTTTTTACTTCCGATATAACTATCAACGACTTTTACTTTGGTCAAGACACCATTGGAAATATTGGTCTTCAGGTCAATAACGCAAAAGAAAACACATACAATGCCAATATTACCGTACAAGGGCAAGGAAATGATATTCAGCTAAGTGGCGATTATATTACACCCTTGGACGCAGAATCAACAATGGATTTTGATCTGCTCGTCAATAATCTTAATATGAGTACCCTAGAAACCTTTAGTTTCGGAAACCTAAGGCGTACTTCGGGGGGTATTTCCGGAAAGCTTGACTTAACCGGAAGTTTGGATGCACCGGTAATCAATGGTGATTTAATCTTCAATCAGGCCAAAATGAATATCTCTATGCTGAATGCGACATTTACCATGGATCAGCAGCGCATTAATTTTAATAACCGCGGTATTGGTTTTAAACAGTTTACCTTAACTGATAGTATTGGTAATAAGGCAATTATTAATGGCAATATTCGAACCAAGACCTATACTGAATTTGTTTTAGGTATGGATGTAAAAGCCAATGATTTCCAAGTGCTGAATTCAACGGAGGTTGATAACAATTTGTTCTATGGAAAACTGAACATCGACACTGATCTTCGCATCCGTGGTGCTGCTATGAGTCCATCACTAAATGGTACATTAAGAGTGAATGAGAATACGGATATGACCTTAACGATGCCGGAAACGGATCCAGGTTTAGTAGAACGCGAGGGCATTGTGGAATTCACCAGCTTAAGTCCGAGAGACAGTGCCGAAATCCTTGCAGTATACGATACAACGGAAACAAAAGCTAATACCATTATGGGGATGAATATCTCCCTGAATATCGATGTAGATAAAGATGCCGCTTTTACAGTGATTGTTGACCCCGGAACGGGTGATAAGTTATTTGTCAAGGGGCAGGCCTTGTTGAATTTTGGCATCAATCCCGGAGGTGATATGACGCTTGCCGGAACTTATGAAGTGGAAGAAGGCAACTATTCGCTTTCCTTTAATATGATCAAAAGGAGATTTGACTTCAAGAAAGGCAGTACGATTACTTGGGGTGGCGATGTGATGGATGCTGATCTCAACATGACGGCCATTTATACTTTGCAGGCACAACCGATTGATTTGGTGCAGGTTTCGGGCACCGAGGCAAATTACTATCGACAGCGTCTCCCCTTCAATGTCAATCTGCATATTGGTGGAAAAATGTTGAAACCGGAGATTTCGTTCGGTATTGATCTGGGAACCGGTGGCAATGCGAATACTGTTTCACAGACTGTTACTCAAACAGTAGAAGCAAAACTGGCACAATTACGAGACAATCCATCAGAGATGAACAAGCAAACTTTCGCCTTGATTGTTTTAGGCAGGTTTATTGCGGAAAATCCTTTTTCAAGTGCCGGCGGATCTAGTACCGAAACCATGGTCCGTTCCAGTGTAAGTAGCTTATTGACCAGCCAGTTGAACAAATTAGCGGGCGACTTGATTGCGGGCGTGGAACTGAACTTCGATTTACAGTCTACGGCCGATGATTACAGTACCGGTCAAGCGCAAACACGGACTGATCTGAATGTTGGCGTATCTAAACGGATGCTAGATGATCGATTAAAGGTAACCGTTGGTTCCAACTTTGAACTGGAAGGCGGTGGACAGCCCGGGCAAAAGGCCACGAATATTGCCGGCGATATTTCGATCGAATACCAATTATCCAGAGATGGGCGATACATTGCACGCGTTTACCGCAAAAACCAATATCAGGTAACCTTACAAGGACAGTTTATCGAAACAGGTTTAGGTTTTATTATCAATATGAATTACGATGAATTCAAGGAGTTATTCATGAACGCTAAACGGCGTCAAGAGCTCAATGATAAAAGAGCTGAAGAGATGAAAGAGCATTTGGAACAAAATGGTGAGGAAGAAGAGGACGAGGAGGGGCTAGATAGTTTAGAACGTCGTAAAGATCAACAGAATAGAGGTAACAGGCAGTTTAAAGAAACACCCGGGGAGAAAAAGCAAAACCCATCCCCTGCAGAGCGGTCGGAAAATGTAAACAAAGCCTACCGAAATGAAGATGAAGTCACCGAGCAAAAACCAGAAAAGAGCAACGATGAGGGTTAGGATTTACATATATATAGCAATTTTAATATTTTTCACTTCCTGCAGTAATATCAAATACCTAAAGGAAGGAGAAAACCTATACGTCAAGGGTGAGGTTGAACTAAATAACGATTCGATTCCCGATCGATATCGGGCACCCCTAACCGAACGGCTGGAAGAAGTGCTGCGGCCTCGACCGAATAAGAAGTTCTTAGGTTTACGTACAAAATTATATTTCTACAATATTGCCGGTCAGCCAAAGAAAAACAAGGGCTTTAAACATTGGTTAAAAAACAAAGCTGGCGAAGCACCCGTGTTATTGCAAGATGTGAATGTACCCTATAATGAAAATTTGGTCCGAAATAGGCTAGAAAATATCGGTTTCTTTAATGCCTATGTTACCACGGACACAACCATTAAAAAACAAAAAGCGATGCTTAATTATATCGCTACCACAAACAAGATATACCGTATCAATAAAGTCACCTACGAATTGGATACGACTACTCAAATCGGAAAGGAGATCAAGTTAGCACAGCCAGGCTCCCTACTAATACCCGGCAGACCCTATAATTTGGACCGGATCATTGCAGAACGTGAACGAATCGAAAATCTCCTCAAAGACAAGGGCTACTATTTTTTCAGTCCAGATCATATTTTGGTACAGGTGGATAGTATGATTGGTAAGCACATGGTTGACATGAATGTCAAACTAAAGGACGAAACACCTAAAAATGCAAAGCAACCTTACACCATCAATAATATTTTCATTTACCCAGAATACTCTTTAGTTCAAGGAAATTACGAAATAGCAACACCCGCCGACGCGGAGGAATACAAAGGTTTCTATTTCATAGACCCGCACCGTACCTTCCGAAAATTTGCACTTGCACGTACTATGTTTTTTCATAAGGGGGATCTTTACAATCGCGATCGACAAAATCAAACCATCAGTCAGCTTGTTGGTATGGGTACGTTCCGTTTTGTGAAAAATAATTTCATGTTGGTCGACCGAGGAAAGACCAATAAACTGGATGTTCATTATTATCTTACGCCACAGCAGAAAAAGGCCGTCCGTGTTGAATTGCTCGGTAAAACGGCTGCCGTTTATAATGGATCCGAAGTGAATGTTAGCTGGAGCCATCGAAATGCCTTTAAGGGTGCTGAACTTTTACGTTTAACAGCCTATGGTGGTTACGAAGTACAATCTGGCGGCGGTGTCAATATCAATTCCAATTTTTATCGTTATGGCTTGGAGGCGTCTTTAACCTGGCCACGCATTATTGCGCCTTTCGGGTGGGAACCTACGCGTCGTTTTGTGCCGCATACCACCACTTTAGTGGGTTATGAATTTTTAAACAGAAGACAGGCCTATCGCTTAAACTCATTGCGTTTTGCTTGGGGCTATAATTGGCAGGAATCCGCAAAAAAGACGCATCAACTCAATCTATTGGACATTGCCTATGTACAGCCAGTAAATGTCACGCCGTTTTATGATAGTCTGGCTACCGAATTCCCTTATTTACAAAGGGCTATCGACCGGCAATTCACCTTTGGCCCAACTTACAAATTCACCTATACCAATACCATGGAAACCGACAAGAAGCATACTTTCTATTTTTCCGGAGGCTTAGATCTGTCAGCAAATACAACGGGGTTAATACTAGGATCTAATGTAAAAAAGGGGAAGCAAGACAGTATTTTCAAAGCCGCCTTTTCACAGTATATAAAAACGGAGATTGAATATCGTCATTATATGAAGTTGGGTACAAATAGGCAGTTGGCAGCGCGAGCGCTATTCGGTTATGGCTATTCTTATGGAAACTCTACTCGTCTCCCCTATGTGAAACAATTCTTTGCCGGCGGTCCGAATAGCTTGCGTGCTTTTAGAGCCAGAGCAATTGGTCCGGGTTCCTATAATCCGGAACGTTTTGGCAATGACAATTTTGTACCGGATATGACCGGTGATATCCGTATGGAATTCAATCTGGAATATCGATCAAAGATCGTTAGTATATTAGATTGGGCCGCCTTCGTTGACGTTGGAAACATTTGGTTACAAAATGCAGATACAGTATTTCAAGGAGGTAAATTCTCCAAAGATTTCTTTAAAGAACTGGCCGTGGGGGGTGGTTTAGGTTTACGTTTTGATTTAACATTCCTCATCTTAAGAACAGATCTTGCTATTCCATTCCGGATCCCATATTTACCTGATGGTCAACGTTGGGTATTCAATAAGATTAACTTCAGGGATCCAGATTGGCGACGCGATAACCTAGTCTTTAACTTAGCAATAGGTTATCCTTTTTAGTTATACGTTATAAGTTTTACGTTTTTTGATTTGTTATTGGCAACGGTAACACGATTTACCCCATACAAGTGATAGCTTAAAATTTATGACTTATAACTTACGACTTGTTTTGTCATTCCCATTCCTTTTTACTATTTTACCATCGTGCGGGATTGAGGTAAAAAACAATAATTTTAAAGAATCATTTAATCCTATAAATTTATGAAAATAACCGTTATTGGCGCCGGTGCCGTCGGCGCAACTGCAGCAGACAATATTACAAGGCGAGAACTCGCGGAAGAGGTCATTCTTCTTGACATTAAAGAAGGTGTTGCCGAAGGAAAGGCTCAAGATATTGCTCAAACAGCCGCATTATTAGGTTTCGACACAAAAATCACAGGAGTAACAAACGATTATGAGAAAACAGCTGGATCAAGTGTGGCTGTTATAACTTCTGGCATACCTCGTAAACCTGGTATGACACGTGAGGAACTCATCGGCACCAATGCAAATATAGTTAAATCAGTAGCTAAGAATTTACTAAGCTATTCACCTGACATAATTATTCTAGTTGTTTCCAACCCCATGGATACCATGACCTATTTAACCTTAAAGGCAACTGGTTTACCAAAAAATCGTGTTATAGGCATGGGAGGAGCATTAGATTCTTCACGTTTCAAATACCAAATTAGTCAACATACCGGCGCTTCTCCTGCTGATCTAAATGCCATTGTCATTGGTGGGCATGGAGATACTACGATGATTCCATTGATAAAACATGCTACTTGGAATAGTTTGCCTGTTAGTCAGTTTTTGTCGGCATCACAACAAGAAAAGGTTATTGCCGACACAATGGTTGGCGGCGCCACGCTAACTAAATTAATAGGTACTTCCGCGTGGTATGCACCTGGAGCAGCCATAGCGGCTATGGTAGAAAGTATTGTCCGCAATCAGCAAAAACTATTTACTGCATCTGTTTATCTGGACGGCGAATATGAGCAAAACGACATTACCTTAGGAGTACCTATCATCATCGGAAAAAATGGTGTTGAAAAGATTTTGACACTCAAGTTGGATGAAGAAGACAAGGCCAAATTTTCTCAAAGTGCGGAAGCGGTTCGAAGTATGAACAACGTACTTACCGAAAGCAATATCATATAACAATATTCATGATTAAAATACCTCTTGCCTTATTAAATTTACAAGACGATGGCTTCCACTTATTGGTGGAAGTTGTTGTTTTTGACAAAACCTTTAAAGCTGTACTCGATACAGGTGCATCTAAAACAGTCTTCGATAAAACAACCATCGAAAAACACATCGGTAACGATGAACTTAGAACAAGCGACAGAGTTTCTACCGGCTTAGGGACTACTAATATGGAAAGTTTCACATGGCTTTTGCCCGACTTTCAAGTAGGCGACTTTCACCTTAAAAATTTTGAAGTAGCTGTTCTAGACCTTTCATCAATAAATTTCGCATATGAAAACCTATCAGTGGATCCCGTAATAGGTGTTATTGGTGGCGATATACTTACGCAATATGACGGTATAATAGATTACGGAAAAAAGACACTTACACTTAAAAAGAGTAAAAAGAAATAAGAAAGCAAAAAGGCACGCTTCCCAGCGGGCCTTTCCCAATTTTAACCAAACCTAATTTACATGAATCAATTACTATTTAACTCTGATACAAATATAGTGCTGCCACATTAAGCCTATTTTAATCTAGCATTATGTGTTCATGAAAAATGACCAGTATTTTTTTTAGTTTTCAATAATTTATGATAAAATCATAACAATTGGTTAACGATACAGTTAAACATTCCGTCTAGTTTTATGATCAAACCATATAGCTATGCGGAAAGTTAAAGTAGCGTTCTTTGCCGAAATATTATTTGAAGACAAAGATGGTGCCTCTAGGACCATGTTTCAATTGATTAAAAGAATATCTTCCGATCGATTCGAGTTCATGTTTATATATGGTGAAGGTCCGGATCAATTACTAAATTTCCGTTCTCTAAAGATACCCACCCTCACTATTCCATCCAACAAAAACTACACACTTTGCTTACCAAGCTTGGTACAACAAAAACTTATTAGGCAACTAACGCAGTTTAATCCAGATATTATCCATATAGCAACCCCTTCACTGTTAGGTCATTTTGCGGCCAAATTTGCGCAAAAACATCATATACCTATTATTACTATTTATCATACTCATTTTATATCCTATATTGCTTATTATTTTAAGAAGCTTCCTTTTCTTATTGAACCCATAAAGAAACTCATATCCGTCAAGAAAAAATCTTTTTACAATCGCTGCGATTATATATATGTGCCATCAAACACTATTAGAAAAGAGCTTATTAATTATGGCATACAAGCCTCCAAAATGCAACTATGGGAAAGAGGGATCGATAGCAAGATCTTTAATCCAAAGAAAAACGATCCGGAACTACTTAAACAGATTACAGGCAACAGCTTACCCACCTTATTGTTTGCAAGTAGACTTGTTTGGGAAAAAAATCTACAAACACTCTTTAGAATATATCACCGTATTCAAAGTAGGAATATTGCCTGTAACTTCATTGTAGCCGGTGACGGTCAAGCACGGGCAGAATGTGAGAAGGAGATGAAAGGAGCTATATTTATGGGGCAATTGAGCCATGAAACATTAGCGATCATTTATGCTTCTTCTTCCCTCTTTATATTTCCTTCTATTAGCGAAACATACGGTAATGTAGTTTTGGAAGCGATGGCTTCTGGATTGCCTTGCGTTATCGCAAGTGGTGGTGGTTCTCAGGACCTCATACAAAACGGAGTAAATGGATATTCCTGCGAGCCAGATAATGAAGAAGAATACGCTGATCGGATAGAAACGCTCTTAACTAATAAAACGCTGTATCAACAATTTAGAGAGGCGGGCTTGCATAAAAGTGAAAAGCTCAACTGGGATCATTTAGCGGCTATCTATTTCGATGATCTCGAACATCTTGGAAAACTTCCATATATCTATAAATTAACTTCTTAAATTGTCTGAATTTGATGAAACCATCATAAGCAAACGCTCTTAAACAGCAATGAACAAGCGAACGAACTCTTGAACATAAAAATCAAACCGCGAAGCATTCATTAATACCGAAGAAAGCAGACAAATATTAATAATTATTTGAATGAAAATCATCAAGATTATCTTTGTTTTATCTATCATTATTTCATTAATATTCTACATCGTAAATACAGATCTTCATTTAGTTAAACTGTCTTTAAAACATGTTGGATGGAATTTCTGCTGGCTACTGTTGGTTACTATTATAGCTTATCTCTTTGGTACCCTGGCATGGAGATATTGTTTGGGACCTAATAAAAATTCAGTCAATATCATAAAGTTATTTTGGATAAGATCTATTGGTGAAACTGTAAGTTTATTTAACCCAAGCAGTATTATTGGAGGCGATATGTTAAAGGTAGAACTGTTGAAATCTTCCATTGAAAGGAAAACAGTTATCAATTCAGTCGTCATTTCTCGCTTTTTAATGATTATTTCGCAGGTATCTATGTTTTTACTTGCCTCATTCATTCTTTTTTCTCAGATAGGTGACGCTTTCAAAAACATCATTTGGACAACATTAACAATACTTATTTTATTCTTTGTGCTCTTATATCTAGCATTTTGTATTTATAAGATGAAAAGCATAAGCCGTTTGCAATTGTTTGCTAATCGAAACGATTCATCATTAGGCAAGATTATTAGCGGAATTAAAAATACCTTTAAACAAACTGTCCATTTTTATCATACCGAAAAAACAGCATTACTACTCTCCTTCTTTTTCTTCTGTCTTCACTGGCTAATAGGTTCGATGGAATTTTTTTTAATATTAAAGTTCCTAAATGTAAATGCAAATATCATTCATGGCTTATTAATTGATATGGGAGTGATTTTTTTTAAATCTGCCGGAGCTTTTATCCCTGCACAAATAGGAATTGAGGAATATGGCAATCAATTTATGTTAAATCTCGTTGGCATGAGTGGAGCGAGCTTATGGTTAAGTGCATCGATTCTTCGTAGAATGCGTCAACTCCTGTGGTTTGCTTTAAGCGGCCTAAGTTATTTTATACTGTACAGAAAAACTCTTCAGGTACAAACAGCTTAGTAGTTCATGGAAATTTTATTTGTTAGTCATAAGCATCCACCTACAACCGGTGGTATGGAAAAACAAAGTTTCGAATTGGTAAATGGAATGAAGCAGCTATGTCAGGTACGTGAATTGATATATAAAGGTGTTGGCACTAAAATAAAGTTTTTCTTAACACTCAACAGCCAAATTAAGGATATGCTAACTAACCACCCGCAAATAACTATTATGCATTTTAACGATGCATTAATAGCTTCTTTTTATCTGTTATTTTGCCATAAACATGTTGTTAAGCATGCTGTCACACTTCATGGTTTAGATGTAGTATTTCCGAGTTGGGTATTCAGGAAATTCATTATTAAGAGGTTAAATAACTTCGATCTTATTTTTGCCGTTAGCCAGGCTACTGCCCAGGCCGCCGTAAATTTAGGTTTGAATCACGCTAAAATGCATGTGATCCCTAATGGAGTTGATGAAAATATAAATCAATTCAAATTTTCGCCTAACTTTTACGATGATTTCCAACAAAAATACCATCTGGATATTCGAGACAAGCAGTTATTAGTTGCCATGGGCAGGCCAGTTAAACGAAAAGGATTCTCTTGGTTTGTTGAACAGGTAATGCCCAAGCTTCAACATGATTTTCTTATCTTATTTATTGGCCCCTTTCATTGGAAAAAAACAAAAATCGAAAATATTTTGAGGTTTTTTCCTTCTCCTTTAAGGAATAAAATGGAATTATTTCTAGGAGCGCCAAGCGATGAACCAAAACTAAGATTATTATTAAATCAGCCTACAATCAGAAAAAGAGCGAAACATCTCGGGCGACTACCGTTTGACGATGTATTAAACATATTGCATCATGCAAAGGCCTTTATTATGCCTAATATCGAAGTTCCAGGAGATATGGAAGGCTTTGGACTAGTTTGCCTAGAAGCATCTTTATGTGGTACACTTGTTTATGCGTCTGACGTGGGAGGTATTCCAGATGCTGTAAAAAATGAGTCAAATGGTTATTTAATCACATCACAAAATGCTAATGAATGGGCAGAAAAATTAAATAACCTAATGCAAATGCAAAATAGCGATATTAAAGACATAACCATAAATTTCAGCGAATACACCATTCAGCATTACAGTTGGAAAAAGATGGTGAAGAGGTACTATGATAAACTTAATTCATTAGTTACTAAACATAGTTAGTAAACGATTTGCCAGTTAAAAGATAGGCTTACGGGGCAGTGATCGGATAAAGGCAAACCCAATCTATTATTAAATTTTACATTTTCGAATCTGTAGTTTTTTGGACGTAATAAGACTCTATCGCTATTACGGTACAAAATTTTATCTATGGACTCACAATCATCATTTAAGGCGAGGATATCTTCTTTAAGATAATCACTAATCGACGGCATAATATTATTCCCTTTTAACGTTACCCAAGCATCCTTCAAGCCATTTTCAACTAATAGTTTTTGTACATTATCATGGCTATAACGATAATGTGCGTTCAAATCTCCCATGATAATGACCGACTGATTTTTAGAATGTTGACCTATATAATCCGACAACTGTTCCATATTTTTCCTTCTCGCAGCGGCTGCATCATAATCATCCTCAGCATTTGCGTGCACATTATAAAAATCAATGTAAACACCCTTTGCTATTTCTATTTTACTGTAACTAAACCCTTTAGGAGTTAAACAATCCGCTCCTGTACAATGATTCCAGGGAATTCGTTGCATTTCTATAATAGGAAATCTAGAAAGCGTATTTAAACCATCACCAAAAGGAACACCTCCTTTTGACTTCGTTTTATAAGGATGTTCGTTTTCTTTATACAAATAACTATTGTAATTAAAATCCTCTTGTACATGCACTATATCAAAGGGATTAACTCTCCTACCAATCTCCTTAATACTACTTGATCTTTCGGTTATGGCACTAGATATAACTTCAGGTAAACCGGCTATGTTATAAGTTATCACAGAAAATTCACCTTCATTAAGCAAAGGCAAATCATTGTTATTAGGAGGCGAAAAATTAATAAATGTTGTCGCTTTCGTGGGTACTCGACATGATTGAAAATAACGATTAAAAAGAAAAGCTACACTACATATAAGAAAGAAAAGGTTTATCCATTTCCTGTTTTGTTTCTGAAGTACAAGTTGCATACAGATCTCTTTTTAATGGCAAAGTTAGGTGCTTGATATAAGCTTAACTTCGCTAAATTGTTAACCTATCGTTATCATTAAAAGTCTAATTACTCCTGTATTAAACTTTTGTCTGTTTTTATCGATTTATCGGTTAGGTTTCTTAACTTTAAAAATAACTTCGCTACAAAAATGAAAAAATCTATCTTCACCTTTATTGTTTGTTTATTATTCACAGTAGCTCAGGGCCAGTCTGTAGACAAGATTGACGAGATAGCCGTTCAAGTGATTGAACACGCAACCTTTGCTATCACTTGGAATGGAAAAACTATTCTATTTGACCCCAGTGTTGAAAAAGGCAAACTACATAACGTTCAATCCCCCGATCTAATATTAATTACAGATATTCATGGGGATCATTTTAATATTGCTACATTAGAAAATTTAGATCTTTCCAAAGCAACATTAATTGTTCCGCAAGCAGTTGCTGATCAACTACCTGAAAAATTCCGTCGAAATATCCACGTTTTAAAGAACGGAGAAGAAACTGATCTTACAGGAATAAAAATAGAGGCCGTTCCCATGTATAATTTACCGGCGGCGGAAGAATCTTTTCATACGAAAGGCAGAGGTAACGGTTACGTACTTACTTTAGGAACAAAACGTGTTTACATTAGCGGCGATACTGAAGATATACCCGAAATGCGTACACTTAAAGATATTTATCTTGCCTTTGTTTGTATGAATTTACCGTACACAATGACTATTAATCAAGCTGCTGATGCTGTACTATCTTTCAAGCCTAAAATTGTTTATCCATATCATTATCGCGGGCAAAATGGAAAAAGTGATATCTCCACATTTAAACAATTGGTAAATAGTAAGGATAAATCCATCCGAGTACTTATCAGAGATTGGTATCTTTCAAAATAATATCGAACTCATAATAAAAATAATTGCGTTTAAACTCAAACCAAAGAACAAAAAAACAACAATTAAAAAAGCCTTCAACCGGGGAGATTGAAGGCTTTAACTAACCAATTATAAACCTAAATTATGATGACACAAAGATAAGTCTTAAAAAACAGACCAAAAAATCCTTAACATTTTTTAACGTTCACTTAGGCCTTACTTGTCAACTTGTTTTCTAAGTGCTTCAATAACAGCTTCTGCTACTTCTATATTGATCACATTGTTATCTGTCACGGTCCACTTATTATGTTGCTTTACCATCAAAAATGGTTCAAGCCCTGGATATTGTATACGCCATGCTGTTGATCGGTTATGATCCTCTGGATACGCGTTAATATTCATAAAAGTTTTGGTACCCGGTTCTCGAACTGTAATAATCATAATTTCCCTCCTTAACAATTAAGTTTAACCTTATAGAATATAACAATTATTATCCAAAATTGATTTTGCCCATACGAAAAGTATTTGCCTCGTAAGCATTTTCAAATCAACCATTCCGATTTATTAAACAGCGGAAACCCATATCAAAACACAATATTTCACTATAAAAACGTTTTATTTGTATAGATAATACAAAGATAACCCTTGATATGAATACGTTAAAAAGCAGAGCTATCTTAATATTTGTGGCATTTTCACTCTCGATCTTTAATAATGTTGCGTTTACACAAGTAAATTCTTCACAAATACCCATCAAAGAAAATTTTAAACCAGAAGAAATACAATGTTTTGTAAAAGCCAATCAGAAAATAATATATTTGGAAAAAACCAGTGAGGACGAAATGATCAAAGTAGTAAAAGAAGAAGGTTTTACTTTAGCGCGTTTTAATGAAATTGCAGCATCACAACAAAATCCAGAAAAGGAGATCAGCATTGAACAGGAAGAGTTACAATCGTTCAATGATGCAGCACAAAAAGTAGCTGGAATTAGTAAAACTACTGAAAATAAAATGAATGCCAGCATAGAAGAAGAAGGTTTAGACATTATCACTTATCAGCAGATTGTGTTAGCCTATCAAAATAGCTCAAAAGTAAAACATGAGGTAGATTCTTTACTGCCTAAAAAGTAGCTATCTCACCATCCCTAATTCGAGATAGCTGCAGCACTAATGATTACACGAACATGGCAGTACTTGTTTTTGCCTACAGCTCCCCTGCTGAGAGCTTATGATTTTATCAAAATACTGCTATATTTGGTAACACGTAAGTCTATTAATACCAGAAAAAATATATAAAATTTAACTAAACCTTCTAATGATAAAAGAAAACAAAATCAGGTACACGGCATTAGACGTATTCCGCGGAATGACTATCTGTTTTATGATCATCGTAAATAGTCCGGGTTCAGGAGCAGTCCCTTACTGGCCACTAAACCATGCAGTATGGCATGGGTTTACACCTACTGATTTAGTTTTTCCGTCTTTTCTGTTTGCTGTAGGTAATGCATTAAGTTTTTCGGAAAAAAAATTTCATCAATTATCGTCAGGACAAGTACTATTCAGTATCTTCAAGCGCTTTGCTATCATTTTTTTACTGGGGTTCCTAATGTACTGGTTTCCCTTTTTTAAAATAAATGCAGAAGGAAGTATAACCTCCTTTCCAATCAGTGAAACACGTATTTTTGGAGTTTTACAGCGTATAGCGCTCTGTTATTTATTTGCAGCGCTAGCGGTACGCTATATGAAACAACAGTACTTATTATGGTTAGGCGTCCTCCTACTATTAATCTATTGGGCTATACTTGTATTCTTTGGTTCGGGTGATCCTTTTTCTTTAGAAGGAAACGCCATTTTTAAGGTAGATTTATGGCTGCTCGGTGAATCACATCTATATCACAGCCACGGCGTTATTTTCGACCCAGAGGGCCTGTTAAGCACCTTGCCAGCTATTGTAAATGTCCTGGCCGGATACCTTACAGGAAAGTACCTACAAGAGAAAGGCTCCTCCTTTAATGTGCTGAGTCGACTACTATTTATTGGTATGATAGGCATTTTGATAGCTGTCTGTTGGGACAAGATGTTTCCTATTAACAAAAAGATCTGGTCAAGCTCCTTTGCACTGTTAACCATCAGTATAGATCTCCTTATCCTGCCTCTGCTAGTATTAATTACTGAAGATAAACGTCAGCAACCTCAAAAGTGGACAACTTTTTTTACTATTTTCGGAAAAAACCCGCTGTTTATTTATCTATTATCTGAAATTGTATTGATCACGTTATTTACCATACCCATAGGATCAGTTTCCCTATTTGAAAAAATAAATGACGCTATCTTTCAACCACTGCTTCCAGGACCAGCTGGCTCTTTATTGTTTGCCGTACTCTACATGCTCTTCTGCTGGAGTATAGGCTGGTTATTGGATAAAAAGAGGATATATATTAAAGTTTAGTCTTAAGAACAAATATGAATAGATATAAAAAGAGAAGGTCCGACATTTTGGGAATGCCGGGCCTTCATTTTTAATCAACCTAAACCTATACAGTAGTCAACAAGATCTGTGCCAAAAAATTATTGGTTTATTAAAATAGATCAGGTGTTATAACTATGTCTATTTATAAAAAACAGCTAGCAAAAAACCTGATATTCTATTTAAATAGCTAATAAAAATTTAGGCAAAATGCGCTCAGCGATTTTTCTAGCTTCATTTACTTCGGACATTTCGATACTGCTGTATGGCCCGCGCAGACGAGTCTCCACAGATGCCCATCCTCCTATAGCCGCCAAAAATTTATCTAATGCGGGGTTACTAAAGCCCTTTTTCTGAAAAGGAACAACCACTGTCGTCATAAATTCGACAATTAATCGCTCGATGTGTAAAGCCCCTTCTAGATCATCCTTCATCATTTCCCACCATTTCTGTGCTCCTCGGGGATTTAAGCAAGCCACATTCGAATAAGCACCTGCTGCTACCTTCATTTTTACACCCGTAGCAAGATGATGGCCCGGCACAAATACAGCCAATTTCGCTGCCACCGGGATCATAGATTGATACCAAGTGGCATCGCCGTCGGCCACTTTTATACCTATAAGAGTTTCTACAAGGGTTTCTAATCTCAAAAAATCGCTAACATCTAATTTACTCTTAGCATGTGGTGGGTTATAAAGTATTAATGGTGTATCTTTTGCTAATGATTGCACATGCAACATAAATTCGTCCTGCTCTTGTCTATTGAGCGGTATCCAGTCAGGTAAAATGAGCTGAAAAGCATTCGCTTTCAATGTCACACTTCGCTGTAGTCTTCCCGCAGTTATAATAGGACTCATATGAGATACACCTAACTGAAAGAGCCTATTTTCTTGCCGGCATTTTATGGCCACTAACTCACTTATTTTATCATATTCATCTTCTGTGATGTTATAAAACTCACCAGCAGTGCCATTCGTATAAATCCCGTCGGTACCCGCCGCTATTAAGTAATCGATTTCGTCGTTTAGCTTGCTGAAATCGATTGATCCGTCTTTATTGATCGGAAGCAATATGGTTCCCCAATTTCCGCCTAAACTTTTGGATGTTAATTTAGTTGCTGTCATTTACGATATTTTTAATAACCCATTTACAGAAAAGCGCTTTAGTCTGATTCGAAAAAGATGAATGCCCTACTTTCTTTATTCGATATAACGATTGAGAAGATGAAAAAAGTTTTCTTCTTTTAATTCATGCTCCAACATATCTCGCTGATTTTCAGAAAGCACTTCAAGGGGTAAACGGCAAGGTCCTAGGTCTATACCAAGCATCTGCATAATAGCCTTTTGCGCGGGTATTGGAGGATATTTAACAAAAGTGCGTACCATTTTCACCAAATGATATTGGAGTGCCCGCGCTTCCTCTTGTTTATTATTCGCATAAAAATCCATCACTTTTAAGTAGAGCGGACCTGCAAAGTTGTAAGTACTTCCAACAGCTCCTTTTGCACCTAAAGCCAGGGCCGATAAGAGCATCTCGTCATAACCGAACAGAATATCATATTTTCCACTTTTATAGTTCAGGCAGGCTTGGTATTCGTGCAAAGTAGAAGCGGTGTATTTTATGCCAGCTAAATTTGGGATTTGCTCTTCTGCTAGCTCAAGAAATTTCACCATGTCCATCCCCACCCCTGTAAGCGCAGGAATATGATAATAATAAAACGGTAAATCAGGTGCTGCTGCCGCGATCTTTGCTATACTGCTTACTAAATTTTCTGTATGTAGCGGTTTAAAATAAAAGGCCGCTACCGCAGAAATGGCATCCGCTCCAATTTGGGCGGCATGAATAGCTAAAGTCTGCGCGTCTACAATACTGCTATGCCCAACATGTACAAAAACCTTTAGCTTACCCTTCGCTGCCAAAACATAGGCTTCTGCTACTTGCATACGCTCATTAAGTGTTAAATTGGGCCCTTCTCCGTTGGTACCACAAACAAAAACACCTTTTAATCCATCCTTATATAACTTATCAACCAAGTAAGGAATATGCTTAAGATCCAAATTCCCCTCCTTGTCAAACGTTGAAAAAGTAGCTGCAATTAGGCCCTCAATTTTTTGTATGTTCATCTTTATTTTAATGTTTCTTTTTTTGTCTATTAGTAAACAAGTGCTATTTGTTTACTGGCGATCCATTAGGTCGGCAAGGGCGATCCGTTGAAAAACCAAGTCGGCTTGACTGCTTTCATATAGCACGCCTATATGACCGTCATCAATTTCAGTAATACATGAATAACCTCGACCATTCCATTCGTCCAACAACACCCAATATTTTTCGGGCCAGGTAAGTCCTTCGTCCAGACTAACCTTTAAGGTTATTTGTTCACGTTTTGTTTTATTGTTCGGATTGGTGAAAAATAATTTACCTTGCTGTGCATGTAAGCTTGCCATACAAGTTGGTTCGGGCAAGGCCTGATGACTCGAGGGATGCTCTTGCCATGTATCGCCCATATCGCTAGTGATAGCAACGGCTCTTCCATTGCTGCTAGAAGTGTCATTTCGATTGCTGTTAGCACGCATATTCAGCATTAATGAGCCATCTTTTAATTCTACCACTGCACATTCCGTCGTACTTTCCTGTAATGCGGGTTTGGAGCTCAGCCAAGTCTTTCCGCCATCTTTGCTATAGGTAATATTAGAGAAAGCAAGCCCTTCCTTATTTCTTCCTTGTGTAGGTATTACCAAGGTACCATTTCGCATAGTAATCCCTTTGCCCGGCGCAGGCGCCCACAACCACCACTCCTTTTTTTTACACATAGTGGTAAGATTGACGGGTTCGCTCCATGTCTTCCCGTCATCAGTACTTTTAACCAGTAAAAATTGTGCCGTTTGCTTTATATTGAAGCCAGGCTGCGAACCTCGATCACGCCATTGATGATTCCACACGGTACTCGTGTCTGTTAATCCCTCTATCCACTTACCTTGCTTGTCCAGTACGCCATACATCCAAGTTCCCGCCAAATAAATTGTACCTGATTGCTTATCTACTAAAATGCAGGCGTCCGAAATACCGTTGAATTTTTCTGGTAAGCCCTCCCATTCTCCCCTATCCATGGCTATACTAGTTGGTTCCCATGTTTTACCACCATCCGTGCTTCGTCTTAAACCAATATCAAGATTACCCTGTAAATCACGCGCTAAATCATGCCTGACATCAAAGACCGCCAATAAAGTCCCTTTATTGCTGGTCGTTAAACCTGGTATGCGATAGGCAGCTGCCCGATCTGTTTCATCCTTCATGAGCACACCTACCCGGTGTTGCTTTATATTATTGGTATTTTCAACTTTTATATTTTCATCTGCAATCAACGCTTTTGAACAAACGACCGAAAGTGAGGTGGAGAGCGAAAGCTCACTATTCAACTCTACCGCCAGCCAACAAATGATACTATCAGTTACTACAGGAAATTTACCTTCCAAGACAAATGTATCAGTAGGTTCCTTCGATTCACTTATCAATACTAATTGGTTACTATCTGATAGATTATTGCGAAGAGATTTATTTTTATCAATAAACAAACGTGCTGCCTTTATTCCTTTTACAGCATCTCCGTCGTTTTTCCGAATCGTTAAACGAAAGCTCGTCCCTTCCTTTGAATTACCGGTGAATTTCAAACGTAGTATTGGGTTGTTCTTTTTATACAAGAGAATCGGTACTTCAAAATGCGTTTGACTAAGTGTAAGCTCTTTCGCAACTACGGTTCCAAAAAGTAAAGCACTGAATAGCAAGGAGCAGATAAACTTCATTGGCAATTATTTCCGTTTAGTAAGTAATTTATTGTATTTATGTTCTACATAATAAAGGTAGAGACAATTTTTGGAAATCCAAGTAATTCAACATCTTTTTGAGAAAATTATGCTTCTTTATTTTTAATATGTTCTAACCAGGCAAAATGAGGTTCCAGATGTATACGCATGCCATTCCTAAATTCTTCTATCGATCCTGTTTTTAAAATTTGCACGAGATCGCTATGTGATATACCCCCTGGTTTATAATGATCTTTTTCAAAAGCTACTACATAATCGAACAAAGGTAAAAGCATATTTTGAAATCTTTTAAGTGTGTCATTGTTCGTCATGGAGTAGAGTTTACCATGAAAAGCTATTTCATTTTTTATTCTGAATTTCTCGCTATCTGGCTTTTCTTTGGCTACTATTTTCTCAAGCTCTCGAAGATCTTTCTCCGTTTTATACATAAACAAAACATCAGCTAAACCCATTTCCAATACAAGGCGTAGCCCAAAAATATCGTAAAGAATGCTATCTGGCATAATTAGCGGGTCGAGCACTTTTTCAAATGACCCCAAAATATCCGGTTCGGCTAGCACCATTCCCCTTTTCTTCTTGGTTTCGATCAATCCGAGTGCTTTCAATCTACTGAGTGCCTCTCTTACAATATTGCGACTGACACCTAAAGAGGCGGCTATTTCCAATTCCTTAGGTAATAGATCTCCTGGCTTAAATGCTTTTTTCTTAAAATATTCCCGCAGCTTGAGTTCCACCTGATCGGCCATAGTAAGACTGTTAAGCTTCGGCAAGTCAAACTCAAGGTGTTTTACAGTTGTTTTTGAATCATCCATTGCGCAAGATGCAAATTTTAATCAAAAATATGTAGTACAAAAAAAACAATACCAACAAAAATACTAAGTGTTTTATTAAAATCCATGTATAATACATTCTATCATTGCTATTGCTTTCTTCATTACGATTAAATCCTTATATTTAAAAGATGATAACCGAAAATAATAATCGAATTCAGGTTAATAACAAAAGAAGCAACAGCGTATATTAACTGCATCTCCCTAAAATCACTATCGTCATGACTATCAAGCAAATTTTCCGAAACATTTTTTTATTATTGCTAGTGTTGGCAAATGTAAGTTGTGATCAGATTTCTAAACACATCGCCCGAACAAATCTTTCTTACTATGAAGAGGTTAAAGTAATAAGCAATCAAGACGGGGATATTTAATATGGCCGACGTTTCTATTATGATAGGGATGGGACTTATCTTAATAAATCTTATATCCAAGAAAAACAAAGACTTGACGCCAGATTCTTTAGCTGAATAAACCTTACAGGTAAACTTGAGTCTTAACTATATAAGTAAAAACAAATATAGATTAGCATATGACTCAAGCGACTCCAACGAATAGACTAAAACAGGTAATTATACTGGTAACGTTTATATTGCTGCTCTCAGCATGTGAAGTAAACAATTACAACCCTGAAAACTATTGGCCACAAACAGGTGATAGAATCGATATGGTAGAAAATTTCTGGGGACTTCCAGATGATAGCGAATCATTTTATGAAGGAAACTTATACATTGTCACTTACTACTACTATGATCAAGGAGTATATATTGATTTTATTGGAGATGAAGTAGATCTCGTCGGCAATTTATAAAGCGGACTAAATTTTTTATACTAAATTCTTCAATTAGCACTATTTATGATTGACAAATTAGCTTTTATCGAAATTCAAAATAATAAAATTTTATCTACACGAAGCAGAGGAAAAGATGTTTACTATATACCTGGAGGGAAAAGAGAAAAAGGAGAAACAGATCTGCAAGCTTTAATGCGAGAGATTGAAGAAGAACTAACGATCATATTAGATCCTTCATCGCTTTCCTTCTATGGAGAATTTATGGCTCAAGCACATAGTCATCCAGCGGGTGTTATGGTAAACATGCGGTGTTATACTGCTTCTTACGAGGGAACAATTCACCCCGCTGCAGAAATTGAAGAAGTGGCCTGGTTAACTTATAATGATAGAGATCGTGTATCTGAAGTGGATACGCTGATTTTTGATGATTTAAAATCAAGGGGCTTATTATTTTAATCCACTATGGGATAAATTAGCCGAAGAAGTCATGGCAAATGATGTTTATGGTCGAAGGAAAAACTGATCTTTCGCTTGAAATTGGCCTAAAAATATTCTGGTAGCACTATCTAAGTAATGGCAGGACTTTTGTCAGAAGATTTTAAGCCAGAGTTTTTGGATACTTTTTGCGGAAAAAAGTATCACAGAATGAATAAAGAGATTGTAGTCATAATAACCGATATACTCATTATTTTAATCCATATACTTAATAAATTATTCAAAGTCAGAAAGATATTATAGGTGTTGTAAACGCTCTACGATTGGCTGGTCTGCTCCTACCCAATTGAGTGTTTTAAGATGTTCTTTCGGTAACCAGTTAGCATTAATATGTTCTGTAAGCTTAAGTTCACGGGTGGAGGTTAAGCATAAAAAGGCTGTTAATGTAACCATAAAATCCGGATACTGGTGATTTACAACGGCAATTTTATGCGTCACTGTTATTTGAAGATCAAGCTCCTCCTCAATTTCTCTTAAAAGCGCATCCTGCTCCAGTTCACCCGGCTCTATCTTGCCGCCCGGAAATTCATATTTATAACGCAGATAATCAAATTTACTTTCTCCTTTTTGCACACATAGCACTTCTCCATTGTGCTCTATAACCGCAGCGACTACTTTATAATGATTCATTTACGACTCTTTTGCTTTCAAAATAACAAACAAATTTCATATAAAATATTGTTACGGCAAAAAAGGTTTTTCGATACAAACACTTTCATCATGACCATAATTCGCTAGTTGGAGGGATTCTACGGGTAGGCTTAGGGGTACAGCGGAGGCAAGGCGGCCTTGGAGGATACGGCAGCAGCGAGCAGCAAAGCATTGGCAGCACAGTTGGATCTGCATCTATCAAGCGGATTGAGGAAGCGCAGCGACTGCAATCCGCGCCATGGGAGCTTCGCAATCAGGTGCGACGTAGCGTTCACAAGCCTTGATTCTTTGCTCCTTTCTTATCAAGAAGAAAGGAGATGAAAAGAAGAATAAAATAAAAATTCTTTGTTAAAAACGATTACCGTGTATAGGAACCATTTATTATAAGTTCTTTAAGAGAAAATCGTTTTATGGGAACTGTCAGGTATTTTTAAGTTCGGGAAAATTTAACATTTTTTTATGTTTAATATACCGAAATTTACCTGCTAGATCTAATATACTATTTCAATAAAAAAACGTTATTAGGTTATTACATATAAAAAACACAGAACATGAAATTAGTAGGGAAATTATTATTTGTACCCATTCTCTTAGGAGCCTTTTTTGTCTTAACCTCAGCAAATTCAGACAACAAAGAAACAGAAAGAATTAAGAAGTCCATCGCCGTGGTAAAGGATTTCAGTGAGATGAAGGAAAGCATACCGTCTACATTATTAGAACAAGCCCAGGGCATTGTAATCATTCCGAAGATGATAAACGCGGGGTTGGGCATAGGTGGAAAAAGAGGAAGAGGAATCGCTATGGTTAAATTATCATCAGGCGAATGGAGTAATCCGGTTTTTATGACCATCACAGGTGGCAGCATTGGTTTTCAAGCTGGTGTGCAAGCAGTTGATTTAGTGTTACTGTTCAAACACAAGGAATCGCTTACCGATGCTAAAAAAAGTGAATTCACAATTGGGGGGGATTTATCTGTGGCAGCGGGACCTGTAGGCAGGAACACCAGCGCAAATACCGATTATAAATTGGAAGCAGAAGTTTATTCGTATTCACGTAGCAAGGGCCTATTTGCTGGTGTAAGTGTTAACGGCTCTAATTTAGCTTTTGATAAAACGGCTATTGCAAATTTTTATGGAAGCGATGTAAGCACTTCTTATTTATTTAAAAGTGCCAGCGAAACTTCTACAGATATTAAATCACTTCGTTCCATTCTAGCCGAAATGGAAAAATAACAATCTGTAAAAAGATTATTAATGCTATTTATACGGCTTGTAAAACCGAGCAAAAACAGCAACTCATTTTAAAAGTAAAAAGGCCCGGACTTAAGTAAACAGATTAAGCCGGGCAATTTTTGAATTTTTAAGGATCAAGCGGTTCAGTAGCGTCGATCTGCAAGGCTTGTGGTAAAGGCCAAAACTCCTGTTCAGTGTCTGATAGTCTTTTACCAAGACGGTAAGGCACATAACCTAATTCTTTTTGGCATCTTGCGTCCATATTGGTAATAAAGTAGCTCTGATACTTATCCGTGGAAGTTATGGCAGGTTTATCGCTTGGAATGCCGTAACGATAGATGATCCGGGCACAATTGCGCATATTTGTTGTCGTATGCCGTGCGTGGGGCTCAATCAAAATCGCTTCCTCAGGAACCTGCATGACTTCGATCAGGTATTTTTTCATTTCAACGGCTTCGATATATTTAGTCTTGTATGGGTGCACTGCACCGCCAGAAACCATAATAAACGGCGCTAACCCAGCTTTATAACGATTCGCCGCCACCCTGCAACGTAACATACCCGCAGCACTCAATGCCACGTTCGGATCTTCAGGTCCTGCACCAGGCACCAAAATCAAACTGTAAGGATATCGTTCCCATTGCATTATCTTAATCCGGTCGAATGCGGCTTTATTTTCAGTTAGGGTCATCGGTTCATTATTTGCTGCATCAAAACGTTCATTGATCTCCAGTAAACGCAGAGCGGCCTCTAAACTACTTCCAAAAAATAAATCCAGCTTGGAAGGATTATCAGCGATGGCTGCTACAACGTCACATAAGAGATTGAAATAGGAACGTGCGTGTACATCAAAGGCAATTGAATCAATTTTTGGGTAATGGGGAGCTTTTCCTCCTCCATATACGGAAATGGCATAGTTTACACCATCGATGTCCTTTTTCCATGCAGCTATGAACTCTTCTTCCGGAGGTAACCGGTTAAATTGATAGTAAGTACCGGATGGCTTCAATTGCTCTTTCACCAAATTGGATAATATAGGCGAGGTGCGGAACAACTGCCGTAACGCCGCATTAGCTGTTTCGATATCCTGTTTGGGATAAGCAAGTGCATCCAACAAACAACCCGTATCCTCGCAATCTTTAAGTGCTTGCTGCAATTGTTTTTGATGTTTTTTAGCTAAAGCATTTAGTGAAGGATCAGCCAACAGTATTTTTTTTAGCTCCTTTTGCTGCATGAACGACAATAAGTAATAGTTTTTCACTTTCACCGTTTCCTCGGGAGAAAGTTGTTCAAGAGGTATCCGAAAATGGACATCTACGCCATTCAGATCTTGGGCTTTAGCAGCAAAAAAACAAATCAATATAAACGCAGAAAACAGGCTGGGGAGATACTCCCTTAGCCTGTTTATATTTACTATTTTTCTCATTGAATATATTAATATCCTGGATTTTGGTACATTTTCTCGGGATCTAACTGATATTCATCATACGGAATCGGGAAATACCGATCTTTCGTACTAATGTTATTCAAATTAGCCAAACCATAGTTGCTTTGGCTCTTTGCCTTAAAATAGGCAACCAATTCTGCGGCGGTATAATTTCGGACCAGGTCGAACCAGCGATGGTTTTCAAAAGCCAGCTCTACACGTCGTTCGTGAAGAATAGCTTCCTTTAATGTGGGGTACTTTGTAGCATAAGTGGCATTTTGCATAGTTTCCTGGTAAGCAGGCATGCCAGCGCGAGCCCTTACCTGATTCAATAAAGCAATTGCTTCATTATCTTTACCTAATTTCATCTTGGTCTCGGCTAATAACAACATGATGTCTGCATAACGAATCACAATCCAATCGTTTCCACCCCACCCCTGCTCACCAGCTGCCGGACTGGTGTCTCTAAATTTAGTGATAAACCAATCACTCACTTGCGGATCCGCAGCAAACTTCACCGAAAAATCCTTTCGGAGATCCCCCTGTTCATAGTCGTTCACTAAATCACGTTTGGCCATACCTCCTGATCCTGTGGACGGTTTTAGGGAATTGATCGTTTCTCCCTTTGCTTGATTATTACGCGCGATAGCAGAGGAATAATTCTGATCGCCTTGCAGGTATTGGATCTGGAAAACCAACTCTTTACATGTGTTTTTCTTGTTTACATCAAATACATCAGTGTAAGGAATTTCTTTTAATTCGCCAAAACTCCGCATATCATAGGCAGCAGAAAGATAGGTCTCTGCTTGTTGAAGATTGGTTTGGGTATCTTCACTTAAAGTGGAGCTCATGGTCAGATATACCTGTCCAAGTAAGGCATTGATGGCTGCCTTGGAAACTCTTCCAACAGCATAATCCCATTGTTCATTGGGTAAATTGCTGTCTAGGGCCTCCGTTAGATCCTTTACAATCTGAGCATATACCACAGGTTCATCTTGTCGATAGGCTATCGCCGATATCTCATCTGTCGTTGTGGGCGGAACTGTTGTTAAAGGAATCGCGCCCCATTTTCGCACCATATGAAAATACAGAAGTGCCCGGATGAATTTAGTCTCCGCCATATACCTTTTTTTAGTGTCTTCATTCGAAAAGGCCACTTCATCAACATGGGCCAATAAGGTATTACATCGGGCTATCCCGTCATACATGTTTACCCAATGCGTTTTCAGGTAAGAATTACTGGGAAGTAAAGAGAAATCATTAAACTGAAAGGGTTCTCCCGAGTTTGATTGATTATCGTTCGTGCCGGTATTATCCGATCGTTGTTCGCTATACAGGCTACTCGTTTCACCAAGGGTGTTTCCATTGCGAAGTGCTTGATATAAACCGTTGACAGCTAATAAGACGTCATTCTCTGTTTTAAAATAGTCGTCTATTTGGGTTGCATTCGGATCCGTTTGATCCAAAAAATCTTTACTACAGGAGCCTAATGTCATGATAGCAAGAGGCAAAATATATTTCCATTTCATCTTATATACTATTTTAGAAAGTTACTTTTAAACCTAAGTTATAGGAGCGAACCAATGGATATAGTCCGTAATCTACACCCGGCGTGAGGTTTTCGGCATTGTTTCCGTTATTATAATCCGGTTCGGGGTTATGGCCTTTATAGTTGCTAATCGTAAAGGGATTATCCACACTAGCAAAAATGCGGGCTCCCGATATTTTTAAGGAGGAGATCCATCTCTCCGGGAAGGTAAAGCCCACCATAATGTTGGTCATCCTCAAATAAGAACCATCTTGCAAATAGAAATCAGATAAACGCGTGCTATTACTCTGAGTACCTGCTCTGGATGCTCTATATACCTTACCATTGCCGGGACTTGCCGCCGAACGCCAGCGTTGATCGACGTCAGCGTACTGATTACCAGACCCTTCCATATTATAGAGATAGTAGTCATAACCGTCAAGAATCTTATTTCCTTGTGAGCCATTAAAGGAAGTACGAATATCAAAATTTTTATAACGTGCACTGATGGCAAAGCCATAGGTAAAGTCAGGATAAGGACTTCCGATGATCTGTTTATCACTATCATTAACAATACCATCGCCATTTATGTCTTCAAAATAAAGATCACCGGGATGCATCGGATTTGATTGGGCCGCAGAAGGGGCTACCGTTTGGTAATTTTCTTCTGTTGCTACGCCTAATACTTTAAATCCCCAAAACATACCAACAGGCTGCCCCTCTTGGGTAACGTGGGTAATATACGAGCGTTCGGCCCCGTTTACATAGATGGTAGACGCCCCGCCCAGATCCAGCACTTTGTTCCGGTTCACATTGATATTTCCGCTGAAGGAAAGATTAAAATCCTGCTTTTGAATAAGCGCTGCATCGATTTGAAGATCAAAACCTTTGTTTTGCACTTTGCTATCTTTCAAATTGGTCAGGATTGAAGAAGTCCCGGAGATGGCCGAAATCGGTTGATTAAATAACAGGTTATACGAACGGCTCAGGTAAAGGTTTACCATGAAATTCACGCGGCCGTTCCAGATGCCTACATCCAAACCGGTATTGTATTGAGAAGTCGATTCCCAACTCAAGTTAGGATCCTTTAAATCGTCGGGCCAATAAGCGGTAGCAACCTGACCGCCGATAATCGTTCCCCCGGGTGCATTATAGGTGGTCAAGGCTTTGTAATCGCCAATGTTATTGTTCCCACTCAATCCCCAGCTTGCCCGTACTTTTACCGAAGAACCTGTACCTAACCAATCGTTATAGAAATCTTCGTTCGAGAGGGTCCAACCTCCTGATACGGAGGGGAAATAACCCCATTTATTGTTCGGGCCGAAGCGGGAGGAAGCATCTGCACGGAAGGTCGCCTGTAAGAAGTATTTCGATTTGTAGTTATAACTAACCCGGCTGAAATAAGACTGTAAAGTAGTCCGTCGTTTATAAGCATCGTCTAACCAGAAGTTGGTCGCATCTGCCCCCTTGTCGGTGATTTCACCAATAGCATCACTTTGAAAGCCATTGGCTCTAACAGAAATAAAATCTATATCTGTTTGCTGTGCAGAATATCCAATCAAAGCGTCCAGATTATGGTCACCGAATGATCTTTTATAGTTTAAAGTAACCTCTCCGAGTATATCCAAGTCTCCTCGGTTATCGGCTTGTGCATAGGCTGCATTTATAGCCTGTGGGGAGTAAGGGGCGTAATTACCATCGCTTAGGCTGGTCGGTTTATAGAAGTCATACTTTTCATTATAGGTTGTTACCCCGCCGTTTACTCTTAACCTTAAGCCCTCGATAATGTCAAAATTAGCGTATGCATTATACAGGGCGCGACGCTCCTTACGATTATCTTTCACCATAGAAACATAGGCTAGCGGATTTTCTGGATTTTGTATACCATAATTTTGTGCAGAAAGCTCAGCCATTTGGTATTGGATCGCATTGCCACTTTGATCTCGCGCAGGAAGATAAGGCAGGTAGAGCAGGGCTGCCATCGATGGACTTCCGTTATAACGACCTGTCCCCACTTCGTTATTGTCATTGTATGTAAAGGCAATATTAGCGCCGACTTGTAATCTTTTGCTGATTTGTGCATCGATATTACTACGGAAGTTGAAAAGCGTCTGGTCGGTACCGAGCATAATACCATCCTGATTTTGATAAGATCCGCTGATATAATAATGAACTTTTTCGCTGCCGCCATAAAATGACAAGTTATGGCGTTGGAAAGGTGCGTTGCGATACAATTCATCCTGCCAATCGGTTTCATACTGAGGGGCTTTCGCTCGTCCGGTTGAGAAATCATAAACATCGGTTGGGATTTGCACAGACCCGGCATTTCCGACAAGCTTAACACGTGTTTCATTGTCGTCCATGAACATATTATCCGACCAAGTTTTTCCCGAATTAACTACCAAATCTTTGTATGCATTGTTTCGCCCATCAATGAATAAGTCAATGAACTGCGAGGCATTGAGAAGATCGACTTTCTTTGAAAGTTGACCAAAGCCCGCTTGTACATCGTAGTCAACATGACTCGTACCTTCTTTCCCTCTTTTCGTTGTGATCAATATAACCCCACCTGCACCACGAGAACCGTAAATAGCAGCAGATGCGGCATCTTTAAGCACGTCGATGGATTCGATGTCATTCGAATTAATATTGACATTGTTTCCAGCGGGATAACCATCAATCACGTACAAGGGCTCGGAGCTTGCATTGATAGATCCAATCCCCCTTACTCTAATCTTTGTGCTGTTATAGGGAGCACCGCTGGTTTGGGAAACCTGTACACCGGCCAACTTTCCAACGAGCGCTTGCCCTAGCTTAGGGGCACTTAGGTTTAGTTCATCACTTTTTACACTCGAGATAGCGCCCGTTACATCCGATTTTCTTACCCGTTGATAACCGATTGAAACCGTCACCTCCTCTAGTTCATTGGCACTGGCATTCAAGCTTACTATCAGCGGTGTATTCCCTTCTTCTACAAGAACCTCTTTCGATTCGTAGCCAATATAGGTGAATACCAATGTTGTACCTGCCGAAGCATTTAGCGAAAAATTACCGCTACCATCAGTGGTTGTACCATTCGAAGGCCTGTTCTTTTCCCTCACGCTTACACCTGGAATAGCCACTTGCTGGGCATCCGTTACGGTACCTTTTACAGTCTGCTGTAAGGCCACAATCTGGTGTTTTACCTTCGATGGCCTTTTAATAGCTGCCATAGAGGGAGCTGCAGCGAGACTGCATAGTAGTAAAAGACCCACCTTCGACAATAAGGGCGACTCCTTTTCTAACTGGTTCTTAAATTTTTGTTGTAAATACATATCTAATCGCTTTGCACATTAAGTTAAGTATAGTGTATTCTTTACACTCACTATTCGGCAAAACTGAAGAATAGATGTTACATCAATGTTACGGGGAGATGAAGTTAAGGTTGATCGTTGTAAATTTTTTCTATTCTTACTTAAGGAGATATTATATGTAAAAATCAATGAGCATTTTGGGAGTTTAATAAAACGGGGTCGAACTGTTGCAGAACCTTAGCCCTTCTTTAGTACTAGGAAAAAATGCAGGCTTCATTGGTCCATTTTTCGGTTTTTCGTGAGCACTCAAATGCTTTTGTTCTGTGCGTTTTGGCTCAGGCAATTGACATTTCAGAACAGATATCTATAAGGGTGAATGCCATCAGTAGCACGCTCAAGCTTTCCAATAACAGTCGATACCATTGACCTCTAATCAATTGATTGGAGTAAAAGGAAACAGCATCGAATCTAGCTAAAAGATAAATTAGCCCTAAAATGAAAGCGAGCACCTTTTTCAAGGCACTCGCTTGGTATAAAATTCTAATGTGTCTTTTAATTAATCAAGGAAGCTATCTGCCCAAGTTGACCAATCCGGACGTTCAGCACCATTACCAGCACCTGTCGCAGCATCGTCCTCTGTAAATGTTCCAGCAACTTTAGCTTGGGTTGGAACGTTGTCGAAACGAACACCCTGTACAGGATTAGCTGTAAAATGAGCAATAGATTCAGCATCAGCTACTTCAACACCTGGACCAGCAATAAAATCTTTTAGATATACATTACTAAGTTTTCCAAGGGTGCCACGACGTAACATAATGCCCGCCTCTTTCGTTACTGAAGCACTATTTCTTCCAACAAGTGTTATATTTGATAAAGTAGGATTAGAAATTGGTGCCAAAGTAAAACCATCTTCATTGTTATCCGCTTCTATACCACGACTATCACTCGAAAAAGCAGCAGCAACCGATTGATCAGCGTACAAAAAGCTTCCGGTTCCATTCCATCCTTCCGCCCAGTCAAAAGAATCGTCCTGCGATCCCAAAACAGTGATATGATCAACATTAACCGAACCACCAAAAAATTCTACACCATCATCAGAAACTTGGTTAATAAAAATATTATTGACTGTTGTTCCAGAACCCACACCATAGAAGGTTAAGGCATTGAATTCGGATGTTTCAGTAATTAAATTGCCTGAATATTCAATAATAATATATGATAGCGTACCTGAGTTATCAGTAGCTTCATTTCCACCATAAGTTAAACCACCAACTTCAGCTTGCGCATTAGCACCTTTGTTTGTAGCGGCCTTTCCGCAAATTACTAATCCGCCCCAATCCGCTGGTTCTGGAGTTGCTCTGTTGGAGGTGAAAATAATAGGATTATCAGACGTTCCAGTTGCATTTATCTTTGCGCCTCTCTCAACAGCCAAAAATGCAACATCCGATGTTTCTGAGTACTCTGCTTCAATACGAGTTCCTGCGGGGATGGTTAAAGTAGCTCCCTCTTTAACGTAGGTAGCTCCGCTAAGAGTGTATATTGTATCTGCAGATAACGTACGATTTCCTGTAATATCCCCCGACAATACACCCTCACCGGTTGGATTCTGAGGAGTAGGATTATCGCTATCACTACAGCTTGCTAAAAGCAAACCCACTACCGTCATACTTAGAAATAACTTTTTCATAATTTTAATTTTGAATGAATAAAATTGTTGTTTTGTTTTATGTGAATTTTTATTTGAAGAAATTATATTTAAGACCTACGCTAAAATCAAGACCGCTTTTATAGGAATAAACTTCCACATGCGCATCATCATTTTCCTGTTCCATACGAATACGGTTGTTTAATATGTTATTTACTTTCAGTCCTAGATCCCATCTAGCACCGATATTGACACTAGAAACAAAATTGATAGTTGGGTATCCTCTTTCTATGATATTTCCTTTTCCATAAGCTCCTAGTGAAAAAATACGATCATAAAAATAATTTCCGATCAAGGAAAAAGTAGGTCTCAAATTTCCCTTGGTTGCCTTATAAGTCAAATCCGCATTGACCAATAATGGTGATGCACCTTGTAAAGCATCGTGATTGGTATTGAAGTTTACAGAATGATTCCCACCTGTCTCTACTTCGACCTTATTCATATCAAGTTCCTGCCTTGAATACATATAAGTAAGATTTACACCTCCTGAAAGATAATCAGTTATTTTTTTCCTTGCCTCAAACTCTGCACCTATTACGTATGCATAATCTCCAGCATTATAAAAAGAAAAAAGGCTTGGCTCGGCAGCAGCCGTTCGTGATAAACTAATCGGGTCTTTGATATATTTACCAAAGATTCCAAAAGAGAAAAGTTCATCACTACTTGGAAATTTTTCCCATTTTATATCTAAATTGTAATTATCTGCTGGCTTTAAATAAGGATTTCCAATAGTAGCATAAGTAATATCATCGTAGCGAAACGGAGCCTTTTCTAAAAACTGGGGTAGTGTATAAGACTTACTTGCAGCTACTCGCAGATTCTCATCTTCCTTTAAAGCATATTTTAATGTTGCTTCGGGTAGGATAAACAATTTGTCTATCTTCGCATCATCAAAGTCAAGAGAAGGAAGTCGGATATTAGTATCCCACGTCATTTTTTGAAGCACCTTGTCTACTCTTACTCCTAAAGTATAAGTGATTCTATCATTCGGAGTATGTTCATAATTAACATACCCACCATGATTCTGCAAGTCAACATTATAAGTAAAAGGCGTTAAATTGCTAGATCTTGCAGTTCTCAAAGTAAAAGTGTTCGGGTCGGCTGAGCTTGAAAGATTTCCTGCATTTAAAAAGGCATCAATATCATTTGGGTCGCCTTTGATACCAGTATTCCCTCCATTCATTCTTAAACTAAACTGAGTTGCTTCAAAATCACGTTTTTTCTGACGCCCATTATAGCCTACACTTATTTTTCCATTATAGGTATTATCGGCATTTTTAAACAATTTGTAATTTAAAGCAGCTCTTGCGGCCCATTCCTTTTCAGTGATATATTGAAAATAACGATTATTTGCATTAACATCTCCTGTGCTAAAAATATAGCCAGATGCATTATCTTCCGAAAGAGTATTTGTAATACGATCAGGCATGTCAGCATTCACAATCCCATATGAACCCGCCCAATCTAAATTTAGTCGCTCATTTAGCTGATGTTCACCCAATAATTGATTTAGAAACAATTTATTTTGTTCCGTAAGAGTTTGTCGTTTAAATTGCACTGGTTCATTTTGTTTTACTAAATTGTATTCACCTACCGTACTAGATGATCCATTTATGAAAATACTATTGAGTTTTATCAAGTTTTTTGAGTCAATTCGATACGCTAGATTCAACATTCCCGTGGTATTCGTTTTATAACCAAATTTTTGGATATTAAAGAAGTCGGTATTAACTATATCTTGCCTATTACCCACTATTTTTTCCGAACCACTTCTATAAGTGTAATCCGTAGTGTGTGAGGCAGTGGCAAAGAGGTTAATTCTCCCCTCTTCTCCAACGTTAAAACTTTTTCCACCAGAAATTGCAAAATTATAATTGAAAGGGTTATTTACTGTTTTTGGCGACCAGCGACTCCCAAAGGTATACTGTTGTAGGGTCGTAGGCGTCTTGATATTATAGAATCCAAAACGGTTCCAATTATCAGCTTTTTTAAAATCCGAACGAAAAGCATTGGTGTTCAAGCCACCACCTATTTCAATACTTAAGTCTGGACTACCAACATGTTCTTTAGATACAATATTTACAGTAGCTCCGCCCACATCTCCGTAACCATCGGCTGTATAGATTTTACTAATACCAATTGACTGGATAACATCCGTACCGAAAAGATCCAGCGAGATATTCTTGCTTGTAGGTTCATTAGACGGTAATGGTAAGCCATTTAATAATGTATTATTGTAACGATCGCCTAAACCACGTACAAATACACCGCTGGTGCCTTCTTGCTTGGCAATACCGGTGACTTTCGTGATAGCAACGGCTGCATTACTGATTCCTTTCCGGCCCATTTCCTGTGCGCCGATACTCTGGGTAATAACAGCAGATTTCATCTGTTGTCTCAATAAAGAAGATTCAGTGTCTTTCCGCACTTCTCCAGTAATAACCACGTCATTCAACATCTGCGCATCAGAAGCCATGGCGACATTTAAATTAATAGTGTTTCCTGCCTTTACGCTGATGGTATCTCTTAAAGTTTGGTAACCTACATAGCTAAATACTAAGATATGAGCACCGGGGTTGAGTTCTAATTTAAATTTTCCATTAATATCTGTATTAGCACCCTGTTTGGTTCCTTGTACTGAAACAGAAACCGCGGGCATGGTTTCATTATTCAAAGAGGCGTCAGTTACTACGCCTTCAACAGTTCCCTTTTGCTGGCCATATGCCATAAAGCTGCCTAATAAAAGAGTTAAAAAGATTAGGGGTTTGAGTTTCATGTAATTCTAAATATTCCGCTACAAAGGACGCAAGAATAGGTAAACATAGTGTTAACTCTACATTATGCTTATGTTGAAATAATGTTATAATAATGTTAAGTACCGAATAAGAGAGATCATATTAAGATTGTTTGCAGGAAGATATTGCAAAGCGCAATATCGCTTTAATTAATGACCAATATGTTTGTTTCATATTAATATTAAGTTAATAGTAGAAACTTAGTATTGTAAGAAATATAAATTAGTTATGATAAAACTTATACCTGTATTAAGTTTAATAGTGCCCCTCTTCTTTTCATGTAAGAAAGAACATAACGTTCAAGAACATTCTGAGCCAACAGTTCCTATAGAAACAAAATCAGCTATCTACGATCCAAATGATATCAACCTAAATATCGACTGGAAATGGTATGATCCAAATGAAAAGGAGGTTAATGTATATTTTAGAAATATAATAAATGGACAACCCTCCGAACCAGAGAGAGTTTATTTACCTTGGTATTTTACAGATAATCCTATAAATCAAACCAATAGAGATTACCTGCCAGAATTAGGATGGACATTATACATGAAAGATTTTGGCACTCCAGATCGCCCTGCACAGACGCCTTTTTTTGCACTTTATAATAAGTATTCGGGTATTTTGCGCTTCTTCGTTTATAATTACAGAGTAATTCATAACAAAAATGAGGGATCAAAAGTCTATTACGTAGGAGAATTAGGTTTTAACAACACTCCAAATTATAACGAACTATTGTCATTCTTAGCACCACCAGCATTGTCTAATGTTCAAACTATTGATCCTAATTTACAACAGTATTGTATCACGCATAGAGGCCTTTCTGAAATATGGATAAATCTAGATTTTATTTTAAACATCAGCCCTCACAATTATTTCAAACAGGATGAAATCGAATCCCAACAGAAATCATTACTTTTCAATTTATATGGAATTAGACAGATGGATATACCTTTTCTCAATGATGCAAAAGCAAAAAAAGCTAATTCCGCCATCGGGATTCTAGTAAACGGAAACAAAAGGGTTTCCAATCGGAAAAAGAACGAAATCTTTGATTACCAGAAATCATTCTTTATTAAGAATTTGAATAGCAGCACTAAACATCTTAATTATTCTACCATTAATGCTTTTTCAGGAACTACCAATTCCTCCGCTACTACAACAGAAGTGATTCAAAGCTTACACGTCTCAGACGCTAGTACTCCAACTTATACCTATGCTAACTTATATAGTATTCAATTCAATCCAAATTATACTGCGGCCTTATCGCCTTCTTACTATGTGCCAATATACAAACATCCTATAGGAGTTTTTATGTTTCCTAGGAATAATTTTATGGAAATTGAACAACAAATGTATTTAGGTTGTAATAGCCAAAAATACACATCGTATGGAGGTGCCTTCACAACGGTTCGTTTTACAATGGCCGATGACTTATATGATGATTTACGAACTAGTTTAAATGGAAAGGAAATCAGGTTAGATAGTGTTAAAGCAGTGCTTATGAACAATTGGAATGTTGATAGCTCAGCTAACTCCTTTGCAAATCTGCCTCAAAATTTTGCAACTTTTAATCATAATACGGATAGTGAGAGCGACTATTTTAATAAATTTGAAACAATCTATCCAGTACAAACAGGTGAAAATCTGGGTTTGGGATATTTATACTTTCCAGCTTTGACAAGACCATATACTGACAAAGCGGATCCCAAATTACCTCAATATGTTGGCATAGAAATGAAATATTCAATAATTGCGCCTAATTATCCAGATAATTCTTCTCGACAACGAATGATCTATAAAGTATTCAAAGTTCCCAAAACATTCTGGTCGTATGACAAAATTGGCGGTTGTCCATTACCTCCTTCAGGTATTTAAAACAAACAGAAAGGAATTGTTCAAAAGGATGGTTGCTTTTTAGTTTCAGACTCGGGGCTTTGACTGTTTTTACACTGATGGATACAAATATAGCGACCCTATTTCATAACCTTACAGCCATAATACGGCTGTCCAGCAGAACTTTTCTTTTGTTGGATAAGTATCTGCTAAGTATCCTGCTGTATTTTCGAGATGGCTTCGCCACTTGGTGCATACAGGTAATCAGCTCAAAGCAGGCTCGATCAGTATCCAGGCGTTCGAGGTCCATTCGAGATAGCATCGAGTTCCGAGGTCGACTAGAAGCCGTCCCGAAGCTGGTTACTTCCCTGGGTAGTAACAGCGGCAACGCTCTATGTCTCTCTTACAAAATTGGCGTTTGCGGCATAGTTATCTATTGGCAGACTCCCTTGCGCCGTAAGACATGAGCATCATTACGAAAGAAGGTTTGGAAATGTATTTTCTCGCTAAGTATATTTCACAAAAAAAATCTTAATTATTGCCGTTACTGGCAAAATAAACATAAAACAAGGCTTAATTTGCTGTATTTTGCCGATAATGGCAGGTAATGGAGAATCATGCCAGATTTCATGCTAGTGATTACGATAACAATCAATTTAAACCCATGTTGGTCGGCATGATCGTAATGCTGTACTACTTTACTCCATTATCAATCAACTCCATTCTAAAGACAGTCGACTTCAAATCAATTTTAATCGGAATAAATGTAAAGCTTGTTGACTTTATCGTTAAACTATACTAGTTTGTTGCAAAGTCGTTTGTACTTATGTTAAAGTCATATGGGTTTACAACCAAGTCAGTCGACTTTATTATAAAGACCGTTGACTTCAAGCTAACGCTGATTAAAAGTAATGCAAAGCTGTTTGGCTTTATAGTTAAGCTATACAAGTTTGTAGTAAAGTCGTTTGTGCCTATGTTAAAGTCGTCTGAGTTTATCACTAAGTCGGTGTACTTTATTATAAAAACAACTAGCTTCAACTCAAGTATGATCGGAACCAACTTAATGCCGTATTCCTTTGAAGTAAAGTCGATCAACATTGTCCTTATTTCGACCGACATAAAACCAATGACATTCTACTTGGTGTTAAATGCAGTCGCTCTTGTTACCACGTTGTTTGGCTCTATACTCATGTCAATGAGAAATGCCTTTAATCTGATCGTCTTTAGCGTATGATGGGATATAAAAATGTTATTTGTAGGCTAATGTGCTCTATAAACTATAAGGATATAACAACTATTTATCTATTTTCCAATATCCTCCTGTTTTAGAACCCTCGTGAATTCGATCTTACCCTCGCACTGCAATTGATTTAACCATCTTTGCAGGCTTCTTTGAGAGGCTTTTGTTTTTTCTTCAAAAAAGGGTCTTCTTTGTCCTGGATATTGCGTTATTAGTTCAAGCAACTCATTTGCTGTGCCACTTGTCTTGGTTGCATACACCAATACCCTAAATTCTAATGTCTCGGTAGTATCTTCTGTAGACAGTTTCATCGGGAATATGATGGGCCACCGGGCTTCGGGTAAAACGGTATAACTAGCTGTTGTCTTCTCCGCTCCATTGCAACCAGCTATATATAGATTTGGAATAAATCTATTCTATTCCTTCAATTTTTCTCTTTGCAGATCTTTTCTACAATGATTTACAATCAGTCTGTAAAGAAACCACAAGAATAAAAAAGAGCCTGATCATCGTCTTTATGATGCAGGCTCTTCATCTTAGATTTTTTTCTACTTCAACTCCTTCACGTAAGTTCTAAAGTTTTCTACGCTCGCAGCTATATCAGCAGAGTTTGCTAGCCAATTATATTCATATTCGGCAGACATCATGCCTTTAAATTTCTGATTTTTAAGCTCTTGCATTACCCCTTTGATGTTACCTACACCTGTTCCCCAATGTACATCATGTGCATCACGTGATTTTTCGCTTAAGTCTTTAAAGTGCAAATGGTTAATATGTCCTTTATATTTCTGTAAACAAGCTATTGGATCTAAACCTGAACGAACCCAATGGCCGATATCAGCACATGCACCTACATATTCACTGTTTGCCAATTGTATTGCATTTAATACAATTTCTGGGCTCCAATAATGAGTAGGGTTAGGATGGTTATGTATAGAAACTTTGATTTTAAACTCACTCGCTAACTTACCAATTAATGGTAAATCTTCTTGCTTGGGTTCTGTATTAATATTTTTTATTCCCATTGCTTTAGCGAACTCGAAAAGCTGACGCCATCCCTCAGGTGAATCTGCATTGACTACACCAAAGGCTACTAAGGTAATACCTTTATCTTTCAATAGCTTAAGCACCTGTGCTCTTTTTTCAGCTGGCATGGTGAAATCCATTTTTCCTTCTACCCCGCCTCCAATCGTTTGCCCAGGGTAGGCTTCGATAAACTTCAATTTGCAGCTATCAGTTTTTGCTACTGCCTCTGCAAAGGTAAAACGATTAAAGCTATAAGCTTGCGTTCCAAGTTTCCAACCTAATTTTTCCTCAGGCCTGTCTTGTGCCTTTGAAATACTTGGAGCCAACATTACGGCTAATAAAACCAAAAGGCTTCCAATTATACGTCTGCTATAATTCATATTATGTTTGTTTATATAGTGATAGTAATTATCTGTGTGCATCGTAGGTAAATGTTCTTACCTGCTGCCGCAATTCCACCAACTGATCTTCCGTTAATTGTGGCCATTCTTTTAGTGCTTTTGTCGCCTCATCCAATTGCTCAGCCGTCCTTATTCCGGTAACGGCAGAAGCTACTGCGGGCTGACTTAGCACATAGGCTAAAGCTACATCTATTTTTTGTTTATTCAAATCATCCGCTAACTTACCGATGTTTTTTGCTGCTTTTGTAACCTCACTTGAGGTAAATTGCAAATAAGCGCCTTCTTTTTTACCCAGTAAGCGCCCTTGTGCCACAGCTCCTCTTGTAATTACACTGATTTGATGTTCATTTAAAAGGGCCAATATTTCCTCTTCCGGCCTATTATCTAACAAACTATATTGCATCATTACCGAAACAATATTAGAATTCTTAACATATTCTCTAATAACATTCGGCCTAATAGAAGAAATACCATACCATCTAATTTTTCCTTGCTCCTTCAGCTGTTCGAAGGCCGCTATTGTTTCCTCTATAGGGTCGTCTATTGTTCCGCCGTGTAATTGATAAAGGTCTATATAATCGGTCTGTAAACGACGGAGGCTCTGTTCAACCGATTTCAGTATATATTCTTTGCTAGGGTTCCAATCCCAACCACTTCCATCTGGTCGCCATTGATTGCCTACCTTTGTGGCGATAACGACTTTTTGACGCATCGATTTCAGCGCCGTTCCGACGTGAAGCTCGTTCATCCCCTTATCATAAAGGTCGGCTGTATCAAAAAAATTTATTCCTCGATCGTACGCTTTATGCAGCAAGGCATCTGCTTGGGCTTGATTTTCGCTCAATGACATGCAGCCAAAGCTTATTTCACTAACGTTTAGATCCGACTTACCTAATGTGTTCATTCTTTTGGAAATTAACCCCCGATTTTCAATAGCTCTACATCAAAAATCAATACGCTGAAAGGAGGAATATCATTACCCGCACCTCTCTCTCCATACCCTAACTGATAAGGAATATAGAATCGATAGTGGGAGCCTACGGGCATCAACAACAGCCCCTCTTGCCAACCTTGGATCACTCTATTTAATTGAAATGAGATAGGTTCTCCACGGTCGTAAGAGCTATCAAACACTTTACCGTCTAACAAAGCACCTTTGTAATTGACCGTTACCGAATCAGTTGCAGCGGGTTTTGGACCAGTTGCCTCGCGTATCACTTCATATTGCAAACCACTTGCAGTAGTATGTATGCCTTGTTTTACTTTATTTTCGGCCAGAAATTTATCCCCTGCAGCACTTTGCTCCTTTTTCTGTTCTTCAGCCGCTGCTGTTAATACGTCACTAATGGCCTTATACTCATCTTCTTCTTTAATCGGACTAGGTTTTCCTGCAAAAAAATCCTCAATGGCGCTCGCCACAAGCTTAGCATTTAGCTCTTTCAGTCCTCTTTTTTTAAGATCTCTCGCCATACTTAAGCCAAATGCATAAGAAGCAGAATCAATTTTACTTTCAAACATGGGGGTTACTTTAATTTGTTTTTGTATTGTTTTTGGTTTGCTCTTCTGTTGAGCTAATGAAGGAAATGTACTTAAAGCCAACAGGCCAATAATAGTTATCGGTTTGATCATGATAGGCAAACATAAAAAAATTAGTCGAGTAGGAAAATAGTTAGGTAGGGAATTTTTAGTCGTGAGTTGTGAGTCTCCCTATTCAACAACTCAACTACTTAACAATTCAACTACTCAAAACTACTTAACGATTTAACTACTCTTCTATTTAACTACTCTACTACTCATCATTAACTTAGCCATTCACCATACCACCTGCCACTATCTTTTATAATGCGTTCCTGTGTATCAAAATCTACATGTATTAATCCAAAACGTGGATTATACCCTTCCGCCCATTCAAAATTATCCATAAGGGTCCATACAAAATAACCTCTTATGTCCATTCCATCTTTTTTTGCCCGTAATACCTGCTCAATATGCGCTTCAAGATAACGAACCCGCTCTTCATCATTGACCCGATCATCTGCCACATGATCTTCAAATGCTGCCCCATTCTCAGTGATATAGATAGGAGGCATATTTGTGTAGTTGTGAAATCTCTTAAGCGTGGCATGCATCGATGGTGGATGAACTTCCCAATCCATCGTAGTTGTCTTCTTCACTCCCCTCCGCTTTGGTTCTACTATATTCGCCCATACATAAGGCATTAAAAGCGAAAACTGAATAAATTCCCGGGTATAGGTCTGGACACCAATAAAATCGAAATCAAATGCCAAGGCCTCCTCATCCCCTGGTAGCATATATTTTTTCAGTCCTTCAAGGGCTTTAACAGCTTCTGTTGGGTACCCCAGTCCTAAGATAGGCTCAATAAATAGGCGGTTCATAATAGCATCCGCCCTTCGCAAGGCATTTATATGTCTTCGCTTAAGCGATATCGGCTCCATAGGAGAATGTGAAAAGGTTGAACCTACTTTTGCTTCCGGAAGCAGTTCTTTGATCAGCCTTCCGATTCTTCCCATACTAAGTGTTGCATGGTGTACTGCGGGAAGAAAATACCTTAGTCCCCACTTTCCGGGTGCATGTTTCCCAAAAAAATAACCTGCTCCTGTAAAAGCTACCGGTTCATTTAGTACCATCCAATGTTTTACCCGATCACCAAAGTTATTGATACACACGCTTGCGAATTCTTCAAACCAATCTAAAATGGCACGATTTGTCCACCCGCCAGCGTTTTCTAATACCTGCGGTAAATCCCAATGATAAAGGGTTATCCATGGAGTGATTCCCTGCTCTAGGCATTCGTTGATGACATTGTTATAAAACGCTATTCCCGCTTCATTAATAGCGCCTATGCCATTTGGTAAGACCCGAGGCCATGATATTGAAAAACGGTAATTTTTGATATGCATGCTTTTCATTAACTGGATATCTTCTTTATATCTGTAATAAAAATTGCATGCTATATCGGCATGGTGATCATTTCTTATTTTCCCTTTCTTCTTAGTGAATTCATCCCAAATGGATTTACCTTTCCCATCTATATCACTGGCGCCCTCAATTTGATAGGCAGCCGTTGCCACCCCCCAAACAAAATCATCACCAAAATCCAATCTATTCATGCTATCAACTATGAGCCGCTAAGATCTTATCTACGATCTCTTGTGTACAATCCGGATAATTAACTTTTACCACTTCATCTGAACTAATCCACGTATTGATTGCCTCGTCATTTTTTGATTTTAAATTTTTAATAACAGGAATACCCATCTGCTTAAGTGCAGCAGCGTTGAGATGCTGCTCATATTGATTTTTCATTGGGATCACCATCAGCTTCTTGTTGAGGTATAAGGCTTCTGCTGGCGTCTCAAATCCTGCACCACATAGAATGCCATGGCAAGTGGCCATACTCCGCACAAACTTTTCGTTGTTTATGGGTTGTACGTTCACATTTTTGAGCGAAAAGGGTACCTTATTATGCTTTGAAAAAACATCCCATTGTACATGTTCAAAACGCAGCAGGCTTTTAAATAAACGTGCGTCATCATAGGCCGGCAAATAAACCGTATAATGTCCATTATCAATCACTTCTTGCTGCCTGATTTGCTGTCTTATCACGGGGGTAAAGATGGATTTACTGTAGGGCTGAAAATGAAATCCATAACTAACATTGGTAGGGGCGTAATGCTTCAGAATAAATTTCCCCATCATATCCACTTCATCAGGTTTAGGGGAATTTGTATCTAATACGGCAGCTTGATGACTCATCCCTATGCAGGGGTGCTCTCGCAGGTAACAAGCCCAGGCGCTAACTGGTTCGAAGTCATTGATCACCAGATCATATTGTTCAATGGGAACTTCATTCACTTCTTTTACAATCTCCCGCACTTTATTGCTCATGAAAGTCTTCCAAAGATCTACACCACCAGCCTTTCCAAATATAAAACTAAGTCCATGTTTTCGGTATTTTACTTCGAAAGGTAAATGCAGATCAGCTTGGATACCGCTCACCAGAATATCAACCTCTGCACGCTGTTTCAAACATGGGATGACATCCATCGCCCGACTTAAATGGCCATTACCTGTTCCTTGAACTGCATATAGTATCTTCATTCAATAATGATAAGTACGCAATTTTATTTTATAGTTATGGTAAAGTTAATTATTTATGAAGAAAAATCTATTTTAATTAGACAACGTGACAATTAGCCAATATGATAATGGGACAGCAGAAAGCGTAGAGCAAAAAGTGTGGAGCAGAAAGCTTAAAGCATTCCTTCTACTAACAACTAGCAACTAATAACCAATAACTAGCAACTAATAACTGGCAACTAACAACTAATAGGGTATCCCTACTTTTTTAAAGATAAAATGCCATAACCAGATGGGCCCTATCAACAGAAACTTAATATCAGTTAAAAAAGATGGTTTTTTCCCTTCAATCTTATGTCCAATAAATTGCCCAATCCATCCTAACGCAAACAGTATAATGCAAATTATCCAAGGTGCCGGCCCGCCAGCTTTTTCCCAATACTCCAACTGAACAATGATAAAACTGAAAACACCAAAAGAAAAGAGCATGGCGTAGGACAAGGTAGGTGCTAAACGCAGATAATAATATACTACAACTGCCATAATAATGGTGAACCAATTGATAAAACCATTGTACTGCCCCAAGAAGTTCAGATAAGGAAACGGTATGAACCAGATTAATCCCGAAATGCTAAAGGTTATGAGTGGAACGCAAATCCAATGAAACAGCTTGTTAGTGGGATTTTGATGATGCTCAGCGTACTGTTCAAAGTAAATATCTATTGGACGTTTATTTACTTGCTTTGTCGATTGATTCTTCTTAGCCATAAGAGAACACATTAGGAGATAAAAAAACGCACGTATGGCCTAAAACACCATACGTGCGCAAATATTATTTAGCGAAAGAAACCGATCTAGTTTCCCTGATAACCGTCACTTTAATCTGACCAGGATAGGTCATTTCCGTTTGAATACGATTGGAAATATCTGCTGCCAGTATTTCCGCCTGAGAATCCGTAACTTTTTCACTTTCTACCACAACCCTCAGTTCTCTACCTGCTTGTATGGCAAATGTCTTTTCTACCCCTGGGTAAGAAAGAGCTAGCTCCTCCAATTCTTTCAGGCGTTTAATATAGCTTTCCACCACTTCACGACGCGCTCCCGGTCTTGCACCAGAAATAGCATCACAGGCCTGAACTACAGGAGATATAAGAGAAGTCATTTCGATTTCATCGTGATGGGCTCCAATAGCATTACAAACTTCAGGATGTTCCTTATATTTCTCGGCAAGCTGCATACCCAAAATAGCGTGTGGCAATTCGGGGTTATCGTCTGGCACTTTACCTATATCATGTAATAAGCCTGCTCGTTTAGCTAGTTTAACATTCAAGCCTAACTCAGCTGCCATCGTTGCACAGAAATTGGCTACTTCGCGTGAGTGTTGTAATAAATTCTGACCATATGACGAACGATAGCGCATACGACCAACCATACGGATCAATTCTGGATGCAGGCCATGAATTCCTAAATCAATCACAGTACGCTCACCAATCTCTACAATTTCATCATCGATCTGCTTTTTCGTTTTAGCCACAACCTCTTCTATACGAGCAGGGTGTATACGGCCATCCGTTACTAAGCGGTGAAGTGCTAAACGAGCGATTTCCCTCCTCACTGGGTCGAATCCTGAAAGAATAATTGCTTCCGGTGTGTCATCTACAATTATCTCAACACCCGTAGCGGCTTCCAACGCTCTAATATTGCGTCCTTCCCTACCAATTACACGACCTTTGATCTCATCGTTTTCAATATTAAAGATGGACACGGTGTTTTCAATAGCGCTTTCAGTTGCCGTACGCTGAATTGTCTGTATAACAACTTTTTTCGCCTCTTTACTTGCTGTGAGTTTTGCCTCGTCAACGATATCTTTAATCTGTATCATCGCTTTTGAACGGGCTTCCTCGCGTAAATTGTTCACTAATTGTTCTTTGGCTTCATCCGCAGAAAGGCCCGCAATTGTTTCCAATTGCTTGATGTGCTGTATTTTCAGATGATCTACTTCTTCTTGCTTTTTGCTGTTAATCTCTACCTGACGTTCTAAATTTTTACGCGAATTATCAAGTTCCTGTTTTTCTCGGTTAACCTGTTCTAGCTTTGTGTTTAATGATTGCTCTTTTTGGCGAATACCGTTTTCCCGTTGATTAAGCGTATTGTTCTTTTGATTTACCTCACGTTCATGCTCTGCTTTCAAATGAAGGAATTTCTCCTTGGCTTCCAACAATCGATTTTTCTTAAGCATTTCGGCTTCCTGCTCTGCCTCCTTTAATATTCGTTTTGCTTTATTCTGTGCTGCAATTTCCTGCTTCTTAAGTAAGCTACGTAATAGAAAGCGTCCTATCACTACGCCAATAGCTATACCTAATAACACATAAATTATTATTTCCATGTTGTTTATTTATATTTAGTTATTGTTTAGAAACGGAAGATGTCAACATCTCCACTTCTATAACCTATCATCTCTTTATCCTTCAATTGCTTCACAATACCTGTTATGAAGCTCACTATGCTATTTACAAGGATTAAAAAATAATCCACCAACAGTACACAAAAAAACCGCAGCTAAAAATAGGTTCCAATTATTTTAAACTTCATATATACAGGATTAGCGTACTAACTATCTTCAGGTGGCAAATGCAAAATGAAGTATGTCTATTTACGCTTCGTTATATTGAAGTGTTAAGTTTAAAAATAGTGAAACCCGAATTAACTGCGGTTAAATCTTTATTAGCTCTATATATTAAAAGAACGATTAATCTTTAAAAAACTCAGTTAGCAGCTGATCTAGTTTATAGACCTTCTCTGACACACTCGTATCTTCCTCACGTACCTGCTTCTCTGCCTTCAATGTTGCTGTTGCATAATGCAAAACAGCCATTGAAAGCAAGTCCTGTTTATCTCTAACCGCATAATTTTCTTGCAAATCTTTTATACGGTCATTAATCAATTTCGCTGCATGACGAATGATTTCTTCCTCCTCCATTTCAATCCGTAGAGGATACAATCTGTCTGCAATATTTATTTTTATGGAAATATCTCCCATACTATGAGCTTATTCACTATATAATTATGAGCCGTTTTATTTCAACAACTCAATACATTTATCTATTTCTCTCACAAAATCGTTAATTTTTTGCTTGATGTCAAGAGTTTTTTCATTTAAGCCTTCACTCTTCACTTCAGCACCTTCTAACGAACGGGCAACAGTCAGCGCCTTTAACTTTTCTTCTAAATCCTTATTTTTACCTTTACATGCCTCAAAAGCAACCTTAATAGATTGATTTTCTAATTTAAGCATGTCATTTTCTTCTTGTAAAGATAAACATAATTCAATCAGTTTTGCTGTTTTCTCTACTATATTATCTAATTGAGCTGAAACTGTTGACATAGACTTTTAACCATAATACCTTATCCTTTTCTTACTTCCGCACCAACTTCTTTTTCAAAGTTAAGTATTAATTTTTGCATCACCGAATCAATTTGTTTATCCGTTAAAGTTTTTTCCTCGTCCTGCAACTCGAAACTTAGTGCATATGACTTCTTACCTGCCGGTAATTTATCGCCCACATACACATCAAACACATTTACTGACTTCAAAAGTTTTCGATCTGTTTTCTCTGCAATATTTTTCAGTTTCTCGAAAGCCACATCGGTATTGATTAATAATGATAGGTCTCGGCGAACGACAGGGAATTTGGATACTTCTTTATACGTAATTTTATTTTTACGGATCGTTTTTAACAGCAGCTCCCAATCAATAACGGCATAAAAAACATCTCCATTAACATCCGTTTGTTTCAGTGCATGCGCTGCTACCGCGCCAAAGCTTACCAAAGGCTTCTGTCCTTTTAAATATTGCAAGCCATAAGCTAAATGATTATGCTGTAAATCATTTACCTGAAGGTCTCTCATATTAAAGCGTGTTACAAGTGCGTCAACCGCGGCTTTTATATGATAAAAAGACACCGGTTTCGATTGTTGGTTCCACTGCTGCCCTTGCTGTGCACCTGTTATTGCCAAACTTAAATATTGCTTCTCCTCATATCCACTCTCTAGTAAATGATAGGTCTTTCCGAATTCAAACAGTTTTAGATCTCCATTACGACGTTTTTGGTTATATGTCACTGCTTCCAATGCGGAGAAGAGTAGATTTTGACGCATCGTATCTAAATCACTACTCAAAGGATTTAAAATTTTCACCGCAGTATCTTCATTATCTGCGTAAGAAAGCTTTGTTAAGGAATTAGAAAGTATTTCAAAATATCCATTGCCAATTAATAAATCCGAAACAATATTTTGAATGAGTTCTTTATCCGGTTTGGGTACCGTATTCAATGAAGCTTTAATTTGTTGCTTCATCTCAATGTTATTATATCCGTATATTCTTAAAACTTCCTCTATAATATCTACTTCACGCGTCACATCTACTCTATATGGAGGGACTTTTACATGCAATACCTCAGCGGTGGACTGATCCGTTATCTCAATCTCCAAAGCTTTGATAATAGAAATAATCTGTTCGTTATCGATATCCTTACCAATTAAACGTCGTACCTTGTCGAAACTTACTTCAAAGGCAAAAGGAGTTGCTACTGTAGGATAAAAATCGGAGATATCAGAACTTATCTCACCTCCCGCAAGCTCTTGTATAAGCAGTGCCGCTCTTTTTAACGCATAAACGGTTATATTAGGGTCGGTACCCCGCTCAAATCGAAATGACGCATCTGTTTTTAGTCCGTGTCTTTTAGAAGACTTTCTGATACTTACAGATTGAAAATAGGCACTTTCTAAAAATACATTAGTGGTTTGCGCTACAACGCCTGATTTGATTCCTCCAAATACACCCGCAATACATAAGGGCTTTTCCTGATCGCATATCATAAGATCTTCTGCCGAAAGTTTCCGTTCTACCTCGTCTAAGGTGACGAACCGTTCTCCCTCCTGAGCATTTCTCACAATGATTTCCTTGCCAGCAATCTGATCGGCATCAAAAGCATGTAGTGGCTGCCCTAAATCATGCAGCACATAATTGGTTACGTCTACCACATTGTTTATAGGGCGTATACCGATTACTTTCAATTGCTCGATTAACCAGGCTGGTGATTCACCAACCTTTACCCCACTGATACTGACTCCCGTATATCGCTTACAAGCTTCTTGATTAAGTACCTGTACTTTTATTGGATTATTGGTACGCGATATCTTAAACGATGTAACATCAGGAAGCGTATAACCGCCTCTTAAATAAGCTGCAATGTCTCGCGCTACTCCGAGATGAGAAGCAGCATCCGCTCTGTTAGGCGTTAATCCTATTTCAAAGCAATAATCATCTTGAATATCAAAGTAATCTTTCGCTAATGTTCCAATAGGTGCTGTTTCATCCAGTACCATGATCCCATCATGCGATTTACCGAGACCTATTTCATCTTCCGCACAGATCATACCTTCCGATACTTCCCCTCTGATCTTAGATTTGTTGATTTTAAAAGGTTCACCTTCCAATGGGTATACCGTCGTTCCGACCGTTGCAACAACTACTTTCTGGTCTTTAGCTACATTTGGTGCTCCACACACGATTTGCAATACTGATTCAGCACCTACATCCACTGTTGTAATACGTAATCTATCGGCATTTGGATGTTGTACGCAAGTAAGCACCCGGCCTATCACCAGCCCCTCTAAACCGCCAGGGAGACTTTGAACAACATCAAGGCTCTCTACTTCTAAACCTATGTCGGTTAAGATCAATGAAAGCTCTTGCGGAGTTTTATCTGTAGATATAAATTGTTTAAGCCAGTTGTATGATATTTTCATTAATTTTTATTTTTTGGTATGGAAGCTAAAATACTCATATAAGTGACCGCCATTTCAGTATGCAATAAAAAATTTGATGCAAACTTAGCATAATTTTTATTTATTAATCGAAGGGCTACACTAAATTTTATCTGATAAATCTTTAATAATATCAGTTTAAACTACTTTTAAGGCATCTGCCCGTTATCTATAAAACTATAATATCCCTCATCCGACACAATCACATGATCCAGCACCCTTATATCCAAACATTTAGCCCCCGATACTATTTTATCAGTCAGGCTCTTATCTGCTAAACTGGGAGTTAGCGCCCCGGATGGATGATTATGACTTAATATAATACCTGTTGCTTTAGCCTGCAAAACAGCTTGAAAAACTGTTTTGGCGTCTACCGCAACGACGCCCATACCTCCTTTACTGATCAACTCTTTACCAATTACTCTATTCCTGGTATTGAGCAGTAGAATCCAAAATTCTTCATGCGACAAATCGGCAAAAACAGATTTCAAAATGCGATAAACATCTTCGCTGCTTGTTATTTGTGGCTTTTCTTCTGCCGTATATTCCTTTCTTCTCCTGCCCAATTCAAGCGCTGCAATAATAGCAATTCCTTTAGCTTCTCCTATACCTTTATAGGCGCATAAATCAGCGAGAGAAAGCCGTGCGAGATCTCCCAAATTATTACCTACATCTCTTAATATACGTTTGCTAAGTTCAACTGCAGTTTCATCTTTTGAACCGCTTCCAATTAAAATAGCCATCAATTCAGCATCACTTAAGGATCTACGACCGTTCAACAGGAGCTTCTCCCTTGGCCTGTCTTGCTCCGCCCATTGTTTTAACTTCATTCTGGTAAAATCATTCTCCATTGACCTGTAATTTATATTATATAGACATGGGGTATGCTATCATATGATGAACCAACACCTCCTATGCATATCTATAATTTTTATCAAAAGATGATAGATTTTTTGCGATGAATGGGTTTAGTATTGGTTAGAAATATGAGTATTTCCCTATTCTTCAAATATAAAGAAATAAGTTTTCATCTGTAAATATTTTTTTATCCATCGGTCAGATGGAGCTTACCATGTTGAAAATTTACATTTCTCTGTGTGATGAATCCGCCAGCTGGCGGATAAACATGGACGGTTCATATGCAATTCGCCTCAGCTGTATATAAAGATATTTTATAGAGATACGACATATTTTAGTATTTTTAGCTCCCATATACGATTATAAACAATGAAACCACAGCATTTAATGATAAAAATAATTAACAAAAGAATGAACAAACTATTACAATTGGGGATGTTTGCAATGATTAGCGGAGCACTGATATCATGCCAGAACATCCAATCTAAAGAAGAAAGGGAACAAAAGCCAGAGTGGGTTGATTTATTTAACGGAAAAGATTTGAAAGATTGGACGGTGAAAATAGCCAAACACGAGGTTGGTGAGAATTACGCAAACACATTTAGAGTTGAAAACGGTGTGATTAAAGTAGGTTACGAAGGTTACAAAGAGTTTGATCAACAATATGGTCATATTTTTTACAATAAGCCTTTTTCACATTACCTCTTAAGAGTAGAATATCGATTTGTAGGAGAGCAAGCAAAAGGAGGTGAAGGATGGGCATGGAGAAATAGTGGTATTATGCTTCATGGGCAGGCGCCTAAGACCATGTTAAAGGATCAGGATTTTCCTATTTCTCTGGAAGCCCAGCTTTTGGGAGGAAATGGAAAAGAAGAAAGGAGCACCGGAAATTTATGTACTCCCGGAACGGAAGTAGTTTATAAAAATGAGCTCTTCACCCCTCATTGTCTTAATTCGAATTCACAAACATACGCAGGAGATCAATGGGTAACAGCCGATGTGCTAGTTTTGGGCGATTCTATTATCAGACATATTATCAATCAAGATACCGTAATGGTATATACGAAACCAACCATTAATGGGGGCGGCGTTTCTAATTATGATCCAAAAGTTAAAAAGGATGGTCAAGCATTAAGTAGCGGATATTTTTCTCTCCAAAGCGAAAGTCACCCTATAGAGTTCAGAAAGGTAGCCATTATTGATCTGCAACCTTATGCCGATGACAGCGAAAAGCTAAACAGTGTGCTAGCAGAACTACGTAAAAATGAAGGAAAATAGAAAAAGGGTTGTGGCAATGCCGCAACCCCAACATATTTTTTTATAATATTACAATTAAGCTAAACCGTTAACAAATTTCGTCAACTTAGACTTATTGTTTGAAGCTTTTTTCTTGTGGATAACGTTTTTCTTAGCTAATCTATCTAACATTGAAATTACACGAGGTAATAAAGTAGACGCTTCTTCTTTCGAAGTTGTAGTACGTAATTTTTTAATAGCGTTACGAGTTGTCTTAGCTTGGTAACGGTTTCTTAAACGCTTCGTAGCGTTAGCTCTAATTCTTTTAATTGAAGATTTATGATTTGCCATTTTTTAGCCTTTTATCCTTAATATTTTTCGGACTGCAAATATAGGATTAAGAATTGTATAATACAAAAAAATTAAAAAAGAATTAACCAACGAACCATTTAGTCGTTTTTTTTAAAGCTAAACACACCTAATCAAACACCTACAGAGGTACTAAACAATGCAAAAAAATTTTAATAAACACTAATAATCAGACATATATGAAATATTTTTTACGAAACTTCGTCTTGATCTTTTTTGCCTGCATATTGTCTTCTTGGGGATTCTTTGCGCATAAACAAATAAATAAAATGGCTGTCTTTACCCTACCCCCACCCCTCGCTCCACTTTACAAAAAACACATCGAACATCTGTCAGAACATGCGGTGGATCCAGACAAAAGAAGATATGCCAATGAATATGAAGCTGCCAGACATTATATGGATGTTGATGCCTATGGTATAGTACCCTTCGACAGCATTCCTAAACATTGGAGAGATGCTGTAAGTAAATACTCAGAAGACACATTGAATAGTAGAGGTATTGTTCCTTGGCAGATTGAGCGTAGTTATAAACAGTTAATTAAGGCTTTTGAATTATTAGATATTCAAAAAATATTGAGATATTCGGCAGATCTTGGGCATTATATTGCTGATGCAAATGTACCGCTACATACTACCCACAACTATAACGGGCAACTTACAAATCAGGTAGGGATACATGCCTTTTGGGAAAGCAGACTACCGGAACTTTTTTCTATTAATTATGACTTTATAGTCGGAAGAGCCACTTACATTTCCGATCCCTTAGAGGAGGCTTGGAATATGGTAAAAAACAGTTTCAGTCAAGTCGATACGCTGTTAAAAATTGAGGCCGCTCTTAGTAATCAATATCCTAAAGAAAAAAAATACACCTACGAGTATCGTTTACAGACTATTGACAGGGTCTATTCAAAAAATTACTCAGCAGTATATCACCAACAATTAAATGGTATGGTAGAGCAGCAAATGAAAAAATCCATAAAAGATGTAGGCAATTTTTGGTACTCCGCTTGGGTAGATGCCGGGCAGCCTGACGTCACTAAGCTCCTGGGTAATAAAAGTTTTATTCAAGAAACCTTACCCGATAGCATACCGATAAAAAGCAGGGCTTTAGGAAGAGAAGAATGGCAGTAAATACCGGACTACCTGAAATATCAAAACCGGAACCTACCCGGTACCCTAGTAACGCTTATTTTTGCGAAAATTTAATTCATGATAAAAATTTTTACCATTAGTGCATGTATACTCTATACCGGCTTTCAGAGTGTCGGACAAACAATATCTGCTGATCAGTCAACAGCTATTGACACCACGTATAAACCTTTAAATGAGGTAATTATTAACGAAAACAGACTGCAAACGCCTTTTACCGAGCAAAACAGAAATATCAATATTATTTCCCGTGAGCAGATCAATGCGCTACCTGCTCGTTCAGTAAACGAACTGCTCACCTACGTTGCTGGTGTTGACGTACGTCAACGTGGCCCTTGGGGAGCCCAGGCAGACATTAGCATTGATGGGGGTACTTTCGAGCAAACAACTATCTTGGTGAATGGTATCAAAGTAAATGATCCTCAAACTGCTCATCATTCTATGAATATTCCTGTGCCGCTGGGTGCAATTGAGCGTATTGAAATAATCAAGGGTCCTGCTGCCCGTATTTATGGTGTGAATAGCTTAACAGGCGCTATTAACATTATTACGCGCACACCTGCCAATGATAATTTTCAGGTATCTGTGAATGCGGCGTCTAGCCTCAAATCAAAGGAAAATGGAAAAGGTATCTACAATGCGCGCGGCATTCAAATTGGAAAGGGCTTTGCCAATGCCCATTCCAACCATCTACTATATGGTGGCCATGAATCTGGCAATGGTTACAGATATAACACCCCTTTTAACAACAACAAACTATTCTACCAAGGCAATATAGTAACAGATAAAACAGGCTTATGGAGTTTTATGGCCGGTTATACGTTCAATGATTTTGGAGCAAATGGATATTATGCAGCGCCGAACGATAAGGAGTCTAAAGAAATTGTCCAAACGGGTATCTTTTCCGTTGGGTACAAAAAGCAGTTATCGAAATGGAGCATCAGTCCACGTATCAGTTACCGCTACAACCATGACGATTATCGCTACAACCAATATGATTTAAGCTTATTTCGTAATCTTCATCATTCGCATGTTATCAATACCGAAGTTAACTCAACCTATAAAAGCGCCTACGGATCGATTGGCCTTGGGCTGGAAATGCGCAATGAATTTCTCCTAAGTACTAATATGGGGGATAGGGATAGAAGTAATTATGGCTTCTATGCAGAATATAAAACAGATCTTATCAAAAGGTTGTCACTTAATATGGGTGCTTATTTAAACTATAATAGCCGTTTTGGTTGGCAGGTTTATCCAGGTTTAGATATAGGTTATAACGTATTGGGTAACTGGAAAATATATGTAAACACAGGGTCTGGGCAACGCATACCTTCTTTTACTGATCTGTATACTACGGGTGGAGGAAATGTTGGCAATCCCAATTTAAAAGCCGAGAACGCCTGGTATGCCGAAGGCGGAATAAAATATAACGACGAAAAATGGTTTTTGAACGCCAGTTATTTCTATCGGAGAATAAATGATTTTATTGATTGGACAAGGCCGTCCACCAATGAAAGCTGGCAGGCAAATAATTTCATGCGCAATCAAGTTCAAGGGCTTAGTCTCACAACACAGTATAAAATAAATACAGAACAGGAATACCATTGGTTGGCTGGCGTTTCGTATACTTATTTAAATCCAAAAGTAACGAATGCTTCGTCGGAAAGTATGTTGTCTAAATATGCCATCGAGAGCTTAAAACATCAACTTATAGGACATCTAATATTCCGTACTGATAACTTCTCGATCAGTGCAGCTCAACGCTTCGTAGAGCGAATAAGCTACAAAAATTATTTTTTAACGGATTTAAAGTTCGGCTATAAATGGAAAAATTATGGTGTGAATTTAGATGCAAACAATCTTTTTGATGTTACATACATTGAAGCAGCTGCTATACCCCTACCTGGAAGGTGGTTTAATGTAGGCATTAACTGTTCCATATAAATAAAAACGGCAGCAATTGATTGATTTAATTGCTGCCGTTTTTATTATTAAGTTTACAACCCTAATATTGCTTTATTTAATTGCTCATCAACACCCGATGAAGCAAAATCATCAAAGGTCTTATCCGTTACCCGTATGATATGATCTTTAATAAAAATTGCTCCTTCTTTCGCACCATCCTCCGGATGTTTTAAGGCACATTCCCATTCCATTACGGCCCATCCTTTAAAATCATAAGCAGTTAACTTACTGAATACAGATTTAAAATCTACCTGTCCATCACCTAAAGATCGAAACCTACCAGCTCGCTCTACCCAACCTTGATAACCTCCATATACTCCTTGCTTTCCTGATGGGTTAAATTCAGCATCCTTCACATGAAACATTCTTATTCGCTCATGATAATGGTCAATATATGCTAGGTAATCCAAGCATTGTAACACAAAATGAGAGGGATCATAAAGCAAACAAGCTCTTTGATGATTATTTACCTTTTCAAGGAACATTTCATAGCTAATACCATCATGTAAATCCTCACCTGGATGAATCTCATAACATACATCTACCCCTACTTCATCGAAAGCATCTAAAATTGGGAGCCACCTGTTTGCCAGTTCTTTAAAACCATCGTCAACCAGTCCTGCGGGGCGTTGTGGCCACGGGTATACGGTGTGCCAAAGTAAGGAGCCGCTGAAAGTAGCATGCGCATCTAAGCCCAAATGCTGGGACGCCCTAGCAGCATATTTTAATTGTTGTACAGCCCATTCCGTTCTTGCCTTTGGATTGTTATGATAGGCTTCTGGTGCAAAACCATCAAACAATTTATCATAGGCAGGGTTAACAGCAATTAACTGGCCTTGTAAATGTGTAGAAAGTTCCGTTATTTCCAGTCCGTGACTATTCACGATGCCTTTTATTTCGTCGGCATACGTTTTACTTTCAGCTGCTTTTTGCAAATCAAAATAAGATGTCGCCCATGTAGGTATCTGTACCCCTTTAAAGCCTAATCCTTTAGCCCATCCACAGATGGCATCCAAGCTGTTAAAGGGTGCCGTATCACCCAAGAATTGTGCAAGAAATATTCCTGGTCCTTTTAGTGTTCTCATTTGTATAATAATTTATTTAAGTTTTAACATCTTATCTCTTCTAGCCGTTTAAGATATCATTTATTTTAAAAAACTCAAAACACAATGTTAATGGACCTAAAAAAATAAACCCGGCATTTGGGGATGCCGGGGAAAAACTTATGTTTTTTTAATCAACCTAAACCTGACACTATAACAAGTGTTTTAGTACATTGTTTTAAGTTTTTTATTTTTTTTCAAATTTTTAGAAAATGTTTCTACCCATTTATAAATGGTGTTACAATGCCTTGACCCGTATATTTCTAAACCAAACACCATCGCCATGATCTTGAAGGGCAATTTTACCACTATTGTTTTTTTTGTAATCTGGATAGTCTTTCCATTTACCTTCCGACTTTTCCTTCTTCCACTCCTCCGTACCTTCCTGGAAATCTACCACCTTTTTACCATTTAGCCAATGTTCAACATGTCCATTGTTGTAAACAATTCTACTTGTATTCCATTCACCAACTGGTTTTAACTCTTTCTGACTATCATCGGCAGGAGTCATGGCATAATTGGCACCAGTTTTCTGCCAATCTTCAATTTTCCCAGGAAAACCTATGTCGTCCAGCATTTGATATTCAGGCCCTGTTTCATAGGGTGCTTTGTATTTAGCATCTTCTACCACATGATACATCAACCCCGAATTTCCGGCCTTGGCAATTTTCCATTCCCACTCCAATTCAAAATTGCCAAATTCTTTATCACTTACTAAATCACCGCCAAAATCTTCTTTATTTCCTTTGCCTGTACAGGCCAGCGCTCCGTCCTGCACCTCCCAATTCTTAACCGGCTCTTTTTTATTGTATCCATGCCAGCCCGCTAATGACTTTCCATCAAATAATTCTACCCATTCTCCTGCAGTAGTATCAGTAGCCATTGCTGTGGTTTCAGTACTATCACTAGCGCCCTCACTTTTACTAGAATTTGAATTACAAGCGGTTAAGCTCACGGCTAATGCTGCCGCGGCAGCTACTTTTAGTGTGTTTTTCATTTTAATAATTGGTTGTTTGTTATTGGTTATTAGTATCAAGACATAAGTAGCAAGTACTAAGACTTTACATACTGCCTAATATACTATACATACATCTTGATACTTATAGTTAATTACAACCTCTTCACCCTTATATTTTTAAAATGCACCTCAGAGCCGTGTCCCAAAAAGGCTAGATAGCCACTTTTACGTTTAATGCCTGGATGTTCTTTGCCATCCAGTGTTCCATTTTTTGAAGCTTCGGCAAGATCTCCATCTAAAATGACGGTTCCATTTAGGGTAACTTTTATTTTATTTCCCTTTACAAATATTTCTTCTTCATTCCATTCACCCAATGGTTTAAGGTACCCTCGTTTTGCGGGTATTGTACCATAGACAGATCCATGATATTGATATTTTTTTAAATCTTTATATACAGCTGCATCATTGTCCAGCACTTGAATTTCCATGCCTGAATAAGCAACATCCCCAGCCATTGGTGCCCGTATTCCGATACCGTTATTAGCGCCTGGTGTTAAGCGGAAGCTGAAACGATAAATAAAATCACCATATTCTTCTTTAGAATATAAGTTACCACCTGACCCTTTATCTGGATAGATTGCCAAAGTGCCTTCATCGCTAACGGTGTATGCTGTCGTATTTCCTGTCCACGAATCGAGATTAGTGCCATCAAATAATACTTGGAATCCTTCATTTTTCTCCTGCGTACTTAACTGAAAAACCTCTTTTCTTGGTAGCTCTTTGATATAAATATCTCGATAGGCTACTTCCGTACCATGCGCCTGTAATTCAATCTGCTCGACAGGAAATATGGACTGATTTTTATCCCAATAATTTTCAAGCGTTACATTATCGGTAACCAATTGTCCATTGAGATATACCGTCACTTTATCGCCCTTCATAAGAATTCTAAAAGTATTCCATTCTCCAAGCGCATTATCAGCAACTTTTATAGGTTTGCTTTCATTCTTCTGATTGTTATATAGACCGCCAGATCCCACCTGAGCACCTACATTCACACGGGAAGTATCCCAAATTTGTACTTGCGGTGTTCCACGTAAATAAATCCCTGCATCACCTTCTTTACTAATAGGACTCAACTTCCAATCAACAAGCATTTCAAAATCACCATATTGCTTTGTAGTAGCAATATTATCCCCTTTACCGTTGAAATACAATACACCGTCCTTTACATACCAACCGGCCCGCATCTGCTCATCAGCTTTTGCTTGTGCCGTAGTTAGCTCCTTTGCGCTCATTTTAGATCGTTTGATCGGATTTTCTACCAAGCCCTTCCACCCAGCTAAATCTTTGCCATTAAAAAGGGAAACGAAGCCTTGTCCGGTAGGAAGCTCTGCTATATGTTTTAAAAGCGCTTGTTTTAAATAATCGCTGTCCTGACCACTTAAAGCCTCCACTGTTTTATCCAATATAGCCCTTACATCCGGACCATATAAAGTGGGGTTAGAAAGTGCAATGTTCAATACCGCCATCGCAGCAGCCGATTTAAGTGCAGGATTATCAAGAAACTGGCCTGCAAAAATCAGCGCATTATATGTTTTATTTGCCTCAAGTGCTCCGAGTATACCCTTCTGTTGGGGAACTGTTTTAGCAACGGTCATGACATCTCTTAACAGCAATACTTTCTGTTCAGCAGGAAACTCCGATTGAGCTGTTAATCGAACAATACCTTTAATTACAGCGTCTAACTCATCAGCATCTGTAGTTGTCCGACTCAACTTAATCAGTTCAGGTAACGCTTCGGTATCATTCCAATTTGCTAGCGCCAATACGGCGGCTCCCTTCAAGGGCTGATCTGTCCCTGAAAGTGCCTTAACTACTGGCTGAAGTACCTCTTGCCCTCCTATACCTGAAAAAACATTTAGGTATAATGCCTTTTGCTCGGGAGATACGGTTTCATATTTACTTAGCAGCGATGCAATTACCTGCTCCTTTTGCGTACTACCGCTAACAGCGGTTACAATAGCTTGTTGAGTGGCTTCCCTTTCGTCCGCATTTTTTGCTTCTGCTAATATAGTGGTCAATGCCATTAAATTTTCTTCCTTCGCAATAGCGGGCAACGTCTGGTATGCAGCATTACTAACATCAGCATTTTCACTCTTTAGCAAAGAACTTACTGCAGCAAAACTCTCATTAGCTCCCCTATTCGCTAAAATCTCCATAATGGTAATTTGATCAGCAGCCGAAGCTTTTGGAAGTACCCCCACTAGCTGACTCAAGAATCCTTCACCGTGCATAGTGAAAAAAGCTTCTTTAATGGCTTTCCTTTCGGTCTGATTGGATGGCGCTAATAAAGCTAATAATTCAGGGGTAGCTTTTACACCATTTAATTTTGAATAGGCTTTAATAGCCGTGGCTTTAACCAAGGTATCGTTGCTTTCTAACGCTTTTTCAACGTAGACTGTAGCCGATGGATCTTTGGTATTAGCAAGGGCATTTAAAATGGCTGCTTGTGTTGCTGGCTCAGCCTTCTTTAAACCTTTTCCCCAATTACTAATGCCTTGCCCTTTCAGATAGGGAATGCCTAATTTTACTGCAGCAATACTGTAGGCTGGATTCTCATCTCTTGCAGCTTTCACTAATTTAGGCACATATTCTTCACCATAGATATGGGATAAAATGTTTAATCCGGCTATACGTGTAGGGGTATGTTCGTCGCCTACTTTAAGTAACGATTTGGCTATTTTCTCTGCCAAATCCTTTTCTCCTTTTAGCACGAGCTTATTTGCATAATTGATATAAGAAGCGGTAGCATTTGATTCATCATATCCAAAGGATACCTCTTCAGCAGCCTTTTTTAACACTTCTTCAGACGAAGGAACCGCCAATCTTGCTAATGTATAATAAGCAGTTTTCCTTACCGGCAACTCACTGGAAGTAGCGAACGGAATCACCGCTTTCTCTCCCTCCGCATAGTCTGCATCTCCAATGGCTTCCAAGATGTAAACGATATTACGTCCTTTGGCATTCGGTAAAGCATCGGCTAAGGCTTTTCCGGCTGGTTGGCTCTTTATCCTGGCTAATGTACGTGCTGCCCTATCACCTAAATAATCGTCTTGTAAATAACCCGCTAATGCCGGTACGGCCTCATCTTTTCCAGCGTTTATTAAAAGATTCAACACATAGCCCTTATTATCTTTATCCGTAAGCTTGGTCAACGCCTGTAAAGCACCTTGAACAAATTTGGCTCTCTGAGTCTCTTTTCCAGGCTGCATTACATAGTAAGCATAGCTATTTGTCGCATATTCTATTTTCGCGTTGTCGCCACCCTGAGGCTTTAATTGCTGTAAAAGATTACTGATATCTTCAGCAGTAAAACCTTCCAGTTGCATCATTGCAGCAGACAACTTATCCGCATTTTGGGCAGGTTGTGTAGCAAGTAAATCAGCAATTTTAGTAGTAGTGGTACGCTTGTCATCCTGCTGGGCCATCATTGGGTTTGACAGCATAAACGCCAGGACAGAAGCATATATATAATTCTTCATATTGGTTTTATAGTTCGTGATGGTTTAATTTATAGCGTTAATAATTAAATGGTCCAAGGTCCTCTCATTGGCTGATCTATTAACCTATTTGCAGCTTCGTCATTCATAAAAAACTGCTTATCTGGATCAAATTTCAACGATCGCCCTAGACGTACAGCTGCTAAGCCCATATTCACCAACGTGCAGGAGCGGTAACCGTTTTCCTCATTTAACGCAAATTTCTGCCTCTTTTTTACCGCTTCTACAAAATCCGTCACCTGCTCATCTGGTTCAGGGAATGCCGCAAGCTTACGTTCCATGTCTGGTATGTCCGACTTAAATCCAGGATATAATTTTCCTTTTGGCCCATCAATATACGGTACATCTTTATCTCTTCCTTCGCCATCCAGAATAATCTTACAGCCATCAGCATAAGTGTATTCTATTCGACGCCATGTACCTACCGCATCACTATGCTGTTGTGGGGCATCCACCTCAACCGAAACCGGGCTTTCGTTATCTTTCCCTAAAAAGTATTGAATAGGATCTAAATAATGCTGTCCCATATCACCTAAACCACCGCCATCATAATCCCAATACCCTCTAAAAGTTTGATGTACGCGATGTGCATTATAAGGTTTGTATTGCGCAGGCCCCAACCACATATCATAATCTAATTCGGCAGGTGCTTGCTCTGGAACGAGATTTTCTTTACCAACCCAATAAAACTTCCAGTCAAAGCCTGTATGACGACTCACGGTTACCTTTAAAGGCCAGCCCAACATACCCGTATCCACCAGTTTCTTGATCTTTTTCACGGGCACTGCCATGCCATAAAAGTTATCTTTAAACCTAAACCAGGTGTTCAATCTAAAAATACGACCGTGTTGTTGAACAGCCTCTTTTACACGTTTTCCCTCTCCGATGGTTCTTGTCATTGGTTTTTCACACCAAATATCTTTCCCCGCACGCGCCGCTTCTGCCGCCATAATACCATGCCAGTGGGGAGGTGTGGCAATATGCACAATATCTACCTCAGGTAACTGTATCAAATCTCGGTAATCAGACAATTGTTTAACGCCTGTATCACCCAAGGTTTTTATCGCAACGGCAAGATGGCGTTTATCTACATCACAGATCGCCACCGTTTTAGTACCGGCATATTCAAAGTGTCCACGCCCCATTGCTCCTACACCAATAATGCCCTTGGTAAGATGATCACTTGGTGCGAGGTATCCTTGGCCACCCAAAACAAATCGGGGTACAATGCTAAATGCAGCTGCTGCAAACGCTGATTTTTTGATAAAATCACGTCTGGAGGTTGTTTTTTCTTTCATTAGTAACTGTTTGTTTTTATTTGAGTATATTTTTCCTTCTGCTCAACCTTTCGCTTAAACGAATATAGAAGAGTTAAATCAAATCGCTCCTTTGCATCCCTTTCACTATCTCTCTTCTATGGGACGATTTGATCTAGGAATAATTGTTTTAGTATTGACTAGTTTACAAAAATTGGAGATAATGCTATTGTATGTGAACGTTTATCTCCAAAAAGTGGAGGTCAATTTAATAATAATTTAATGGTATTACCAAATTTACCTCTACGCAAACGGTTGCGTTAATTAGAAAGCTTCTTTTAAAACCTGGAAGCTTTTTGGAACGGCCGTTAGTGGGTCTTCTTTACCCTCCATCTCCAATGAAACGTAACCCTTAAAGTTTGCCTTTTTCAATATATTGGCGATTCTTACATAATCAAGATCCAATGTATACCATTCGCCACCTCCATAATAAGTTTTTGCCTGCACAATTGTAGCAAATGGCGCAAGTTGTTCAAATTGGTCATAAGGGTCTCCCGCGAAATTTCCAGTATCTAAATTCAATCCCATAGCGGGCGAACTTTTCAGTGCATTATAGATGCGTAGTAGTCCTTCCACTTGAGTGGTTAAACCCCAGTGATTTTCTATTGCCAAGATAACCCCTGCCTGCTCCGCTTTTACCAAACATTCTCCCGTTGCATCAATCACCCAATTGAAGGCATCGTCGTCGGTATAACCTTTTATCGGCTCCTCTTTACCTTTTACTGCCATCAGTTCATCAAAGGTACCTGCAGTATTCCACCTTCCAGAATTAAGCCGAACACAGGGAATTCCCATCTGAACAGCCAGATCTATGCAGTGTTTAGTATGCTCAATATTTTTCTTCCTATCTGCTTTATCTGGCGACACAAAGTCTTGGTGAATAGACAACATTGGTAATGCTAAGCCATTTTCAAAGGCCAGCCTTTTTAGCTTATTCATATATGGAATCGTCTCATTGTCCATCTGCCTATGTAGGATTTCTACCCCATCAAAACCGATACTAGCTGCGTGTAAGATTACTTTTTCTATCGGAAATTTTAACTTCTTAAAATGCCAGTAAGAATAGGTTGAAACGCTGATTGGCGTTTTTTTTCCTTGGCCTTCTTCTATCTTATTGACCTTTGCCTCTAAACTTGGAGCAATTAATGCCCCCATTCCTGCTAAGGAGGCTTTTTTCAAAAAAGTTCTTCTATTGTTATCCATCATAATTAAGATCTATTAATGTTTAAATTGTATTTTCTAATAAATAAAGGGGCCGTTCCTACGAGCGGCTCCCTTTGGATATTACTAATTTTGTTTTAACACATCTGCTCCCATGATATCAATTTGAGCCTGTGGAATTGGGAAATATTCATTTTTCCCTTTTGTGAAAGTGGCTCCTTGTAAATATGTCCTTTTTACTTGTTCCTTCGTAAGATAGGTATTTAAGGTTTCCGCAGCCACATCCCAGCGCACGAGGTCAAAAAAGCGATGCCCTTCAAGCGCAAGTTCTAATCTCCTTTCAAAGCGAACGGCTCTTCGGGCATAATCTTGACTAGGAAATGACGCATATTCCTTTACAACATATGTTGCAGCGGGGGTGCCATCCTCTTTCGTTACCACCTCATTTGCAGCTCTCCTTCTTATCTGATTTACAATATCCAAAGCCATCGCCAAATCACCCTCTTCCACCGCAACTTCCGCACGCATAAGTAAAACGTCAGCATAACGAAGTGCCCGGTAATTATTGGAATTAGCTCTTGGAGATTCTGCTCCTGCATTGTCACCATCAGCGGCAAAAAACTTCTTAAATGTATAAGGGCCAGCAAAACTTTGATCTCTTATCCAGTTCCTTCCTGGATGATCACCCCAATTAAGAAAAGGAATACCGCGTCTACCTACAGTCCAATCTAAACGGGGATCAAGATTTCCGGTATAGGGCTCAAAGGGGTCGGAGGATGCTAAACCTTCATCATTTTTAACATCTTCATCATTGAAATTATCTAACAATGGTAAGCCATCGGCGTCGGTTTTAAAAGCATTCACTAAATTTTGCGAAGGTTGAAAAAAACCGCAGCAACCGCCCGGGCCAGAACCATAAGGAAAGTTTAAATTATCTCCCCAAAAACCGTTCTGGCCACTGCCGCCATCGCCTACCGACATTTGAACCTCTAGAATGGATTCAATATTATTTTCTGTAGCTACTTTGAAGTTATCGTGGAAATTGTCGACTAAAGCAAAGGGCCCATTATTAATAATATCGTCTAGCAACGGTTTGGCTGACTGGTAATCACGCTGAAACATATGTACTTTTGCAAGTACTGCTTTGGCCGTCCATTGGCTTGCTCTACCCACATCGGCTTTTGTTGGCGAAAGGTTATCTACAGCAAACTGCAGATCTGCTTCAATCATAGGCCAGATATCTTGATCATTAGGCAAGTTAAGGAAATCTGTTACATTATCGTCTACATAAGGTACCATATTCCATATTTTCTTTGCCTCAAAATGGTACCATGCACGTAAAAACCGTGCTTCTGCTGTTGCTTGTGCAACCTCGGCTTCCGACATGTCTGTGGTCTTTTTAATTAATTTCAGCACATCATTTGCGCGCGATACACCGTCATAAACAGTGACCCATTTTTCATTGAACACGGCGATATCAGGCTGATTCACATAGCGCTCAATAGTTGTTATTTGCGCTTGATCTCCCACATCGCTTCCTTTGTAGGCATCGTCGGAAGCAACGGATCCATAAATCCAATTGCTGGCCGATGAAGAAAATGTAAAACCAGATCCTACACCGTCTAACAAACTATATGCACCAATTAGTACAGCATCTACGCCAGATTTTGTAGCTAGCAACTCTTCGTTACCCAGTCCTAATGGTTTCTTTTCCAAAAAGCTTTTACCACAACCTTGTAGTGTTAATAGCACTATTATTATATATTGAATTAGATTTAACCGCTTCATAATAAATATCTTTAAATTTTTACAGCCCTATGTTTATTCCTAATTGATAGGTTTTTGCCAATGGATAATTTCCCTGATCAACGCCTAAAGTGGTAGTTCCCGGCGTAGAACCTACTGATGTAATTTCTGGGTCAATACCACTGTAATCCGTTACAGTGAATAGATTTTGTCCCTGAATATATATCCTGGCGCTCTGCAAACCAATCTTTTCTAACAAATTAGCTGGCAAGGTATAACCGATCGTCAAATTCTTAAGTCTGAAATAAGATCCGTTCTCAATAAAATAAGAAGAGGGTTGCTGACTGCGGCTATCATTTGCATCCAATATAGGTAACACGGCATCAGGATTGTCTGGTGTCCAAGAATCATTCAGCATAGTTAAACTTCTATTCCCTGCTTGATTATTAAAATCTGTCCAACGTTTTACCATATTTAAGATTTCATTTCCTTGTACACCCTGGAAGAATGCGGAGAGATCAAAATTCTTATAACCTAAATTAATATTAAGACCGTAGGTAAAATCTGGATGAGGGTTTCCAATAAATGTACGATCGTTATCGGTTATTACGCCGTCATTATCTAAGTCCTTATATTTATATTTACCAACCGCGGCATAACCCGGATATTGGGGTCCGTCCGCAAGATCTGCTTCATTCTGGTAGATACCATCGATTACATGTCCATAAAAGGAATACAAGGGCATACCTACTGTAGAACGGGTCCAGGTATAACTTCTAATATTAGGTCCTAATAAAATAGTTGTTTCTTCGCCACTCAACTTTACTACCTTGTTTTTGTAAGCAGATATATTTGCGCTGATTCCATAAGTAAAATCTTTGCCTTTGTTATTTTGAAAATTCACAGCAAAGTCAATCCCCTTGTTGTTCATTTCACCAACATTTACAAAAGGTACAGTCGCTGTTCCCTGAGTAGCTGGTAATGTTAGTTGATAAAGCATATCCGAAGTAGTACGGTTATAGACATCGAGATTAAACCCTAACATTCCCTTCAGTATGGTCATATCTAAACCTATGTTCGTTTGCGTAGTAGTTTCCCATTTAGCATCAGGGTTACCAAAGGCATCTGTATCAAATCCTGGTTTAACCGCATTGTTCGAACCATCTATGGCATATGACGACTGATTAAGTGTAGAACGATAGGTATTGAACCCATTGTAATTTCCAATCTCCTGATTTCCGGTTTGCCCCCATCCGGCACGGATCATCAGGTTGTCCAACCATTTCAAGTTAGACATAAAGCTTTCTTGCGATATTCTCCAGCCACCGCTGAAAGCAGGAAATGTGCCATAGCGATTATTGCTACCAAATCTACTTGAGCCATCCCTTCTTACTGTTGCTTCTAATAGATATTTGTCTTTTAGGCTGTAATTAACTTTTCCAAAAATGGAGAATAAGGCCCATTCATATCGACTACCGGTATTGTTAATGCCTGCAGTTCCAGAGTTAAGGTCCATAAAATCCGGGTCTTCAGAGAAATAAGTGGTGCGGACGGCAGAGAAATCTTCTCCAAAACCTTTAATAGCTTCAGTACCGGCTAACACACTAATACTATGTATTTCATTGAACACCTTTTTATAGTTCAAGGTATTCGTCCACGTGAGATTGATATCATTAACATTTGCTTTGGTCATGGAGTTAGCAGCTTCAATTTCTGCTTCTTCTCTATCCATCAACACATAGTTAACGCGATTTGTATTTGTATAGTCAAAACCAACACTCGAACGCCCGGTAAGCCCTTCAATGATATCTACTTCCGCAAAGACGTTACCGAAGGCTCTTAACGTTTTTGCCTGATTATCTTTGGTACGATATAGCTGGGCAACTGGATTAGTTGCGGGCCCAAGTCCGGCAGCGCGTGTTGCGGCAAAGTTACCCATGATATCATATACTGGAATAATAGAAGGTATCCGATACCCATTACCTATTGGATTTCCATCCTGGTTATTGGTGCTACTTACTGTTCCATTATTGTAGTAATAGCCCTTATTCTGTGTATAACTCAATTCCATATTCTCGCCCAGTCGTATTCGTTTTTTTATATTAAATTCTGTATTCGACCTTATTGAATAACGATCAAAAGAGGTGTGTTCTAAGACACCTTCCTGATTTAAATAGTTTAAAGACAATGCATATCTACCTTTATCAGAGCCTCCTGTTGCACCCAAATTATATTCTTGAACTAATCCAGGTCTCAATATCTCATCGTACCAATCGGTTCCTTCTTTGTTTGCACGAACAATCTGGTAAAAGGCATTAGGATCTCTATTGTATAGCGAAGGATCCACTCTTGGATCTCCTTCAAAAAGCCCATAACTAGAACCCGCCAAAATATAATCAGGCACCACCGGATTAGGACCATTTCCAAATTGTTGATGAGAAGGATTTCCGTTTGTTAAAATACCAGCATTACGACGTTGTGTCCAAAGAAGTTGGCCAAATTGAAGTGGATCTTTAATTAAACCCAAATTCACATGCCCCGTTTGAACACCTACCCTTGTATCGAAAGTAATACGCGAATCGCCTGCGCTTCCTTTCTTTGTTGTTATAATGATAACACCATTCGCGGCACGCGACCCATAGATAGAAGTCGACGAGGCATCTTTTAGCACTTGCATTGATTCTATATTGTTGGGGTTTATACTATTTAAACCGCCCTTTGTAGGCACACCGTCAATAATGTATAGCGGGTCATTATTATTAATGGTGCTGAAGCCTCTCACGCGCACGGTGGCTTCTCCCCCGGGTGTGTTATTTGAGGTTACCGTTACCCCTGCAGCTCTACCCTGTAATTGTTGTGCAACGTTAGGCGCCTGTACTTTGGTAAGTTCTTTTACATCAACTACCGATACTGCTCCCGTAATATCTTTCTTTACCTGTGTGGAATAACCTGTTAACACCACTTCTTCCAAGGTATTGAGATCTTGATTGAGTGTTACATTGAGCGTTGTTTGCGCGGCTATTACCACCTCTCTTGCAACATATCCTATCGAGGTAAACACGAGCACATCACCTTTTTTAACGGGCAGGCTAAAGAGGCCATTCGCATCCGTTGAAGTAGCCTTGCTACTTCCTTTAATTCGGATGCTAACACCCGGTATCGGGTTTGGCGTTTCTGCATTATCTTTAACAGTTCCTTTAATTGTAACATCTTGAATTGTCTTTATAGGAGTACCTTTTGCATAACTTAAACTAAAATTTAATAGGCAGCAAAAGAAGAAAGCTCTCGTTATTCCAAGCAAGAGCTTATGTAAGCATAATGGAATTTTGTTCATGAAGTTTTAGCTTATAAGTGATAAAATGTTTGATTATCTTGTTTTGGTGTACGTATATTGCTTATGGATTAATTAAAGCAGACCTCCTTTCTTTTTGTTATATTATTGTTAATAAAAATTAATCTATTACGATTATTGTTAACATTTTTACACAAAACACGCGAACAAGTTTTTCCCACTTCGAAGCTTAGGGCTTCAAGAAATAATACACATGGCGATTATTTCAAACTTGCAATTCTCACAAAATTCTTGTTAACCGCTACATTAAAGTCCCTTGGATTCAACACAGCACATTCCCGAAGTTTATTAAGGAGATAATTGGTTATATCAGTTAGAATCTGACGACGGAGGCAAACTTAGATAAATTTCCTTTTTTTCACAAGTGTTTATTTTTGGTGTTCAAGCTTCCGCCATTTTATGGCGGAGGTATATGCAATATAATAGCGTCGCATATAAAAGGAAATTTGTCGGTCTCTCCTCTGCCATTTGGAGCTTATTTTATAAAGGAAATATAATAATTTTATCAATTTGGCCAAGAACTAAAACATTTTAACCTAGCTAACCTTTCTATTCGTTTATTAGGCAATGATTTCAAATGTTGTTTTATAATGATTGGTTTTATTAAGCCTGAACCGTAATCCAGGCCTAATAAACCAAGGTTTACCATCCAGGATTTTGCCCTAGATTTGGATTTCTATCTATCTGAGGTTGCGGAACCGGCCATAGATAATTCTTTGGATCTTCAAAACGCCGATTCCATTGTGCCTGTAAATATCCTTCAGGACTAATCCTAAACGAGGAGCCCTCCAACTCTGGAAACCAAGACGCTTTTACACCTTCTATCGGTTTGCCCAAACGTTCCCCCTCCTTCCAACGCCTTACATCAAAATACCGCTGCCCTTCTAAAACCAGTTCAACCCTGCGTTCGCGTCTTATTTCGGCACGCACATCCATATGATGTAGGGCTAAAAAATTCAGATCCATGCGCACCATACCCACTCTGTCACGCAGTAAATTGATGGAGATATCCAAGTCTTGCTGCGTGAGTTTACCCTGTTCCAAACGCGCCTCCGCATATGTTAAAAGCACTTCCGCATAACGAATCAGGTGAATATCATTATCGTCTCTGTTATACGTTGGAACAGCACCAGGATCGACATATTTTTTATAATAATAGCCAGTCGTCGTAACACTGCCTCTTCCATCCTGACTAAATTTAGGTTTTATAAAAACCGTTGGATCTGGGTTTTGACTCACAGGTCTACCATCATACCTTCCTCCCCAGGTATCTCCGGGTACCACTACCGTTTGTGTTAATCTCGGATCTCGATTCTCAAAAATAGCTTCGTAAGTAGCTTCACTATAGAGCGGCGATTTTTCCACAGGTAAACCATCGGCACATAGATAAGAATCCATAAGGGATTTCGTTGGGACAAAACGTGCAAATTGATCTGGTACCTGAATTTCCCTACTAAGGTTATGCATGATGATGTCTAACTTGTGCATACGGGCTAAAATAGTTTCCTGATTTCTACCGGTAGCAAGCTTACCGGCATCAGTAAACAATTCCCAATAGCTGGTTTTAGGGTTTCCACTCGAATATAATTTATAAACACCTAAGTCCATTACAGCCTTTGCCGCCTCTTCCGCTAGCTCGTAACGCCCTTCTGCCAAAGCTATCCTAGCTTTTAATGCCAAGGCAGCTCCTTTACTGATCCTACCAAGGTTCTCTCCAGTAGGTATTGCTTCGGGAAGACTACTTGCAGCCTGGTCCAGTTCCGCCAGCATAAAATCAACGATCTCGCTTCTTGGCGTACGTGGCCCATAAATTTGTTCATCATCCGTTTCTAGCGGCTCTGTTATTAAGGGTACATCTCCGTAAAAAGATACCAGAAAACTGTAAGCTAAGGCACGGAGCGTTCGCACTTCTGCTGCTAGCCGTTCTTTAGCACCTGGCTCATTCTCCGTAGCATTATGATAGTTTTTTAAGAAAGTATTCGCCTCTCTCACGTCACGGTACATATTACGCCACTCGTCATCTACTGTAGGTTGCGTAACCGGAAACACACCCGATCCAATATCTTTATATTGATTCGATGTCGGCCACATCGTATTTTCCGCTAAATTTTCCATATCTACGGTATTTTTAGCTTTTACGCGCGAATAGATAGCCGTTGCAGCCATTTCCAGTTGTTCTTGATTCTTCCAAAAGGTTTCATCTGCAATAGCATCTATAGGCACCCTATCCAGATAGTCCTTACACCTGTTGAAAGTAAGCGATATAATCAGTGCCGTAATAAAAAGCAGTCTCTGTTTCATTATCGATATTTCTTATTGTTGATTATTTAAAAGTTACTTGTACCCCAACTGAAAAAGTTTTCATTTGTGGATAATAATTGGCCGTCTGTCCTACAGGCGCTTCTGGATCATATCCATAAAAGAAATCGGTCAATGTAAATAAATTTTCTGCTGACGCGTATATCCGAAGATTACTTGCTCTGAATTTTTCTATTATTCGGCTCGGAAAGGTATATCCCAATTGGACGTTTTTAAGACGGAGATACGCCGCATTTTCTATCCAAAAGGAAGAAAGGCGCGTATTATGGGTACGTAAATAAACAAATCTAGGATAAGTCGCATCGGTATTTTCCGGCGTCCATCGATCGAGATGCACCTCCTGTGGCATAGCGCTATTATCAATAAATGGATGCCGTGCGGAACCTTTTAACCAACCATCAGCCTTTCCTACTCCTTGTAAAAAGAAGTTAAAATCTATTCCCTTCCAAGCGATATCTCCCCGGAAGCCAAAGGTGTAACGTGGTATATCGCTTCCTAAAATATGCCTATCTTTACCTACTGTAATTGCTTCATCATCTGGATTTGCAGGCTGATAAATTAAATCACCAGGGCCTACTAAATCTCCTGCCTGATAAGGAAACTTCGGAATATATTCACCGTCTACTAAATCAAAATCACTATATTGAGCAATGCCGGTGGCAATAAACCCATATAATGCATCGATCGGATAGCCCTCTAAGCGAACTCTATCACTCAAATTAGTGGCAAAATTCTCCAATTTCGTTATCTTATTCCTAACGTCTGATACGTTTACATTTATTCCATATTTCACTTCCCCTATTTTATCCTGCCAAGCCAGATTAAGCTCCCATCCCTTATTCTGTACCGAACCTGAATTCTGAGGAGGGTAACCTGTACCCACTCCGATTACGTCGGGAAGTGGAGGAGTTAAGAGGATATCGTTGGTATTATTTATATAATAGTCCGCCGTAACGCCCAAACGATTATTTAATAGACTAAGATCTACCCCCACATTAAATTTTTCTGCCGTTTCCCAGGTCAATCCTTTATTGGGTATAAGTGTTTGACGAAAACCGACCTGCGGCATATCTCCAATAGGGTTATTGCTTCCTATTTGAACTGGATTTAAGATCGCCTGATAAGCATAATATATTGGGATAGGATTGTTAGGATCGGATGTGTTCACAATTCTGTCGTTTCCTTGTGTACCATACGATACCCTTAATTTTGCAGAGGGTATCACGTCTCTCAGTCCTGCGAAGAAATCCTCTTCTGAAAACACCCAGCCTAAAGAAGCCGATCCAAACCAATTCCAACGTACATCTGGTGCAAAACGGGAAGATCCATCGTACCTAAAATTTGCTTCGGCCAAATATTTATTTTTAAAACCGTAATTAACTCTACCAAAAAATGATTGTAAAGCAAATTGACGGCCACCGCTATTATTTAGCGGATTCTCGGTTCCTAAGTTTAGGGAGGGTACGTCCTCAGTTGGCAAATTTTGACGGGTTGCACTGAAGTCAGATGCCACATCTTCTTCTTGTGAAACACCTAGTAAGGCTGTCAACTCATGCTTCTCCTGAAAGGTCTTGTGGTAATTAACGGTCCCGATGAATGTTTGATATAGTCCAGTATAGTCCGTTACACCTATCCTGTTAGGGAAATTTGTCTGATAAATTAATTGGTTGTCATCAGGACTGTAATAATTGATAGTTTTATCTAATACGGTACGTTTAGAGTTATAACGAACCAACCCATATTGCCCTTTGATATCTAAACCGTCAATGATATTTAAGGTTGCACCAATATTAGCCGTTACTTCCTGCGAGCCAAAGTCATTGAAACCACCATCATTTGCAATCGCTACTGGATTACTTTGTCCACCATGGTATCCCCAACTACCATTCGTGAAACGAATAGGCACTAACGGTCTAATACTAGTTGCAGATGATAAAAGATCCCTTCCACCATTCCCTCCCGAATTACTGTTCACATCTCGATCTACGTATCCTACAATTGCGTCGAGCTTTAAACGGTCAATCAGCGTAGTATTTAAGCGCATTCTTACATTATGCCGACCAGCTTTAAAATTATCGCCTACCACTAAACCACCTTCACCCAAATAACCATATGAGAGATAATAATTCATATTGTCGCCACCTCCATTTATACTCAGATTATGGCCATGTTGTGGAGCAAAATCTTTATACACTTCTTTCACCCAATTGGTGTTTGCAAAATAATTGGGATCTGAACCATTACGCGCTATTTCTATCTGTTCGGGTGTGTATACCGGTGTCTGACCAGCATTGATGGAAGCCTCATTCTGCAAGGCCATAAAGTCTGTTGAACCAAGAAATTTAGGTAAGGCAGTGGGTGTTTGCCTTCCATAATAACTATTCAAGGTTATCGTGGGCTGGGTTCCTTTTTTTCCTTGTTTCGTAGTTACCAAAATAACACCATTCGCACCGCGCACACCATAAATAGAAGAAGAAGCCGCATCTTTTAACACCGATATACTCTCCACATCATCTGGGTTCAAGATGTTTAAATCCCCCCCGGGAATACCATCTATCACAATGAGCGGATTGGCATCACCCCATGTTCCGACTCCACGTATCCTTATCGAGGGAGCGTTACCACCCGGAACATTGTTATTATTTTTTACCGTTACGCCTGGCATTAACCCTTGAAGCCCCCTTCCCAGATTAGTGATGGGTCTTGAAGCAAGATCTTTTTGCGTGATCACACTAACGGCGCCGGTTAGATTGATTTTTTTCTGTGCACCATAGCCCACAACCACTACTTCATCCAAAGAGGCAACATCCTCCTCTAAAAAAACGTTAAAGCTTTCATTAAGACTATTGACTCTCCGTTCTACAGGAATATATCCGACAGATGAAAACATTAATAAATCACCCTTTTTTACGCGAAGGGAAAAGCTACCATCTTCCTTTGTTGAAGTGCCCGACGATGCCGCTTTTACACGAACATAAGCTCCCGGCAATGGCTTGGCAGGTTCGTGTGTATCATAAACGATGCCTCTTATTGTGATCAAAGAATCTTGTTTCGCTACCAATAAATCCTGCTGTTTCCTAGACCTAGTCTTTTTTATGGTAATCTGATTACCCGAAATACTATAGTCGAGGAAATTATTAGGCAACACTTCATCTAATATTAAGGAGAAATCTTTATCCTTAGCGGTAATCGTTACTTGTTTACCAGCCACCAGTTTGTCACTATAAAAAACAGAAAACTTAGTTTGTTGCTGAATCTCTTGAAAAAGATCTTTTAATTCTCTATTTTTTAGTTGAATACTGATTTTACTTTGGGAGTAAGTATTAGCGTACACACCAACCATGTTGATGCACACTATAAATACTGTTAACTTCAACATCCGAAAAATTTTTGAGATGAAACCTGCGCATATAACAGGGCATTGGCAGGTGTAAAAAAAATTCATACTTTAGTACATAATTAATTAATTATTCCAGTTAATTAGTTTCATTGAGGAAGGTGTTGCAGCACCTTTCCTCTTTTATTTTACTGTTTTAGTTGGTTTGTTTTCTTTGTATATACAGCCTCCTTTCTGCCTGTTTTATGGAATATGTTGATGTATCATAGATATTTCTTAATACTTGCGGTAGGGTTTGTGTCAAATCTAAGCTACCTGAAAAAGTTTCGCTTGATAATAATCCGGAAGCGTCCTCAATTTTTGTATTATAAAACCGCTCTAACTTCTTAATTATTTCGTTTAAATGCGTTTCATCTAATAACAATCGGCGTTTGGTCCAGGAAATAGAGCCATCTCCTAAGGTTCGGTTCACCGTTAATGTTTTTCGTTTTTTATCAATTTTTGCTTCCATCCCCTCTTTCAATACCTTTCTTTCAAAATTCGCGTCTCCATTGGCTTGAACAGCAATGCTTCCCGTTAAAAGTATGGCTGAGACATAATCATCATCCGAATAAGTGCTTATATTGAAACTTGTACCCAAAACCTCAATATTTAGATATTCCGATACAACCGAAAAAGGACTATTTGCATTAGGTGCTACTTCAAAGTATCCTTCTCCTTCTAAATAAACTGTACGGTGATCCTCATCAAACTTTTCGGGGAATGTTAATATGGATCCTGCATTTAGCCAAACTTTAGTGCCATCTTCTAATACAATTTCGCTCCGTTTGCCATAAGGCACACCTATCGAACTATAATGCATCCCCTGTAACCCCGAGCCCAACATTATGCCTTTTTTCTGTCTTAAATCTTGATAGTTGAATGCCGTATCTGTCGGAAGACTGAATGATTGTTTAGCAGCATTTAAAAGCTGTACTTCTTTTGATTTTGCCAGGTATGTTTTATTGATTTTTGCCGCCTGCTCAAGAGGTATTTCCCGATGCCAAGCGTTAAAAATAAGTATAAGAGAGCTAATGAATAAGATACATATCCCAGCTGCTAATGAGCGCCACCAAGCAGTGTTAGATTTATTGGCTTTGCTGACAGAAGAGGTTCGATCAATAATAGCCGCCCACAAAGCTTCTCTTTCGGCTACCGTTAACGAACTTTTTTTACTTTCTAAGAGTGTTTGTTTAATAGCTATTGCTAATTTTTCCTGATCATTTAATTGATCATACGGCTTATTAATAGCTATTTCATCACATAGAATATCTTCTACCTTCTTTTTCATTAAAAAGTAATTAGTGCTTTTATAGGTAAGAGTACATTACACTATTTTTATAGACTCGTTTTCACTTTTTTTTAAAAAAATTAGAGCGAGGGTCTCTTAAAGACCAGGTACAGGAGATGGGCTAGCGGAACATGCTCAATATTTTCTCTTAATTGTTTAATGGCGCGGTATATTAATGTACGACAGGTAGGTATAGAAATATTCAATATTTCAGCAATCTCCTCATAACGCAGCTCTTCATTAAATTTCAGGTAAATAATCTCTTGCTGGCGTGCGGGTAGACGTCTAATTAACTGTTGAAGTTTGTTAATAAGCAGTTTATCTTCTTCTTTTTTAATCCATGTGGTTTCGGAGCTCCACTCTAGCATAAATAAGGGATCAATCTCATATGCCAATCCTTGTTCCCTGTTTTCCTTTCGTACTTTAGCCAAGATGTTATTTCTTAATGCAGCAAACAGGTAAAAAAGTGGATTGGCGTCCGGATTTAAGTTAGTCCGGTAGGAATAAACATTAACGAAAACATCCTGTAAACAATCTTGTATGAGATCTCTATTGGTATTATATTTTAAACCAAAAGAAAAAAGTCGGTCTATATAAAGGCGATAAATCTCTTCAAAAGCAGCATCGTTGCCATTGACGAATGCTCTCCAACATGTACGTCCCTGTAGATTATCCATTAATAAATTACCTAAAGTTATTGGCACGAATTTTTACATAAGCACGTGCGAAAATAGCTAACAAATGTCCTCAGAATATTACGTTAAGGTTATGTTTATATTAATTGGTTTATTAAACCATAGTCTATTCCCAAATAAAACCCCTAGCTGTACAACTAGGGGTTTTATCCAAAACTATAGATACTTACTGGATTTATCAAGAAAAAGATAATGCACAGTAAAATTTTAACACATCCGAGGGCAATTAACCTAATGCTGCGCCTACTTTTTCTAATAAAAGTTTCGTCTTTTTTATTCCTTCTTCTTCGCTCAATTTCTCTCCTTCATATTCTATCCCTACATAACCTTTATAACCCGCATCTTTCACAATCGTCATCATTTTTAAATAATCTACTTGGGTTTCATTTCCACTCCCATCAAAATCATGGGTTTTTGCACTTACTCCTTTTGCATAGGGCATTAAGTCAGTTACTCCTTGATAACGGTCATATTCATAAAAGTTACCAAAATCTGGTAAGCTACCGCAATTTTTCATGCCTACTTGCTTCAATACACTGCTTAACCATTGACCGTCTGACGAAATACCGCCATGATTTTCAACTATTACACCAATTTTATGCTTAGCAGCAAACTCACTCAGCTTACCTAATCCTTGAACGGCAGCATTCTTTACTTCTTCTTTCGTGCCCTCACCCCTTGCATTTACCCTAATAGAATGACAACCTAAAAATTTGGCTGCCTCCACCCATTTATAATGGTTTTCAACTGCTTTATTTCGTACTGTATCATTCAAATCACCTAAATCCCCTTCTCCATCAATCATAACCAATACATTTTTAACGCCATTGTCTTTTGCACGTTTATTCATTTCCTGAAGATAGGTCTTATCATTTGCTTTGTCTTTAAAGAACTGATTAACATATTCCACTGCGTAAATTCCATACTTTTTGGCGGCTGTTTCAGCGAAATCGAGGTTATCTAATTGTTTCGCAAACAGCGTCTTGTGTAGCGACCATTGTGCTAAAGATATGTCAAAGAAAAATTTTTTGTTGGTGGATGCAAATGCATCTAAAGGCAAATTTGGTAATGCGGAAAGACCCACAGCTCCCACCCCCAATTGCTTTAAGAATTCTCTTCTATTGTTCATGATTTTATGGTTTGTATTAGCTTGCAATTTAGAAAAAAAATTGGGAATGAAAATAGCAAGAAACAAGATTTAGGTAACAAGATCAGCGCAAAAAGAAGAACAAATGACGAAGAATTTATTTACAAAGTTTTATATTGTTATCTTGCTTTGCACGAATAGCTAATAACGAATAACTAACAACAAATAACCAAAGATTTACACGTTCCCCCATCCATGAGCCAAAACGTCTGCTAAGTGCATCGTTTTTATGGGGAGATTTTGCTTATCGATATATGCCTGTAAATGGAGTAAACAGGACGCATCAGTAGAGATAATATATTCTGCACCTACAGCAAGCGCATTATTAACTTTTTGCTCGGCCATTGCACTCGATATGCCACTGAATTTAACGGCAAATGTACCTCCAAAACCACAGCAGACATCGGTATCACGCATCTCCAATAATTCCAAACCATCTACATTTGCCAACAACTGCCTTGGTTCATCCTTTATCCGGCACTCCCTAAGCGCAGAACAAGAATCATGGTAAACAGCTTTACCTTCTAACTCTGCACCGAAGTAGTCTTTCTTAAGGATATTTACCAAAAACTCAGAAAGTTCATGAATATTAGATTGTATCGTACGACATTGGTTGTGCACCATTGAGTTGGTAAACAAATCATTGTAAGCATTTTTCACCATGCCGGTACAAGAAGCAGAAGGAGAAACAATATATTTAGCTTGAGAAAAATCATCCAAAAATTTACTGCCAATGATTTTTGCTTCATCCCAAAACCCCGCATTATAGGCGGGTTGACCGCAACAGGTTTGTTCAGGATTATAACTTACCTTACACCCTGCTTTCTCCAATACTTTTATCGTATTAAAAGCTGTACTAGGATATAGTTGATCAATGAAACAAGGTATGAATAAGTCTACTTGCATTAAATTTCCTCTCTATTTCTTCTTTACAAAATTGGATACTTTATTCCAGGAAGTACAACATAAATTATACCACATGTTTTAACGAATCTTTTTCTTTATTATGCTGCATCCATATCCGTCCCAAGAAAAATAAACCTAAAATAAAAAACAAAGCTAAACATAAAGCTGAATATCTAATATTTCCTGTAAGTTCTTCTATAAAAGCAAATGAAAACAATCCTATTACAATGGCTAACTTTTCGGTAACGTCATAAAAACTAAAAAAGGCAGTCGTATCTTTTTCATGAGTTGGAATGAGCTTAGAATACGTAGAACGGGATAAGGATTGTATACCTCCCATAACAAGTCCAACTACAGCGGCCAAGACATAAAACTGACTTGCTGTGCTGATATAATAGGCACTTACGCAGACACCAATCCAAACAATAACCACCATAAATAACACCTGAATATTCCCCATGCGCTTTGCCAATGACGACATCAGGAAGGCTCCTAATATAGCAACCAATTGAATAATCAATATGGTAATAATTAGTTTTGGAGCACCTAAATGCAAAATTTTCTCACCAAAGGCCGCTGCTACCAACATAGTGGTTTGCACCCCCATGGCATAAAAAAAATAAGCTCCTAAAAATCTTTTTAAGTTTCTCAACTGCTTAATTTTCTCCCAAACAGACTTTAGCTCGTTGAAACCACTTCTTAATATTTGTTTATCTATTTTTTTGCCATTTGCTTTTCCGGCAGGAAGTTTAGAAAAAGGAATTTGCGAAAAACCGATCCACCACAAGCCTACTAGCAGGAAGGATAAACGTGGAGCAAAGGAAGGATCAATAATACCAAACCATTCTGGTTTCAACACAAAAACGAAGCAAATAATCTGGAGTAGCACACTACCAATGTATCCATAAGCGAAGCCTTGGGCACTTACACGATCTTGCTCTTCAATGGTGGCAATTTCCGGCAAATAAGAATTATTAAACAACACTCCTCCGATATATCCCATTGCGGCTAGCGTACTGCAGATGATACCCCATTCTAATGTACTTAATTTAAAAAAGAACAAACCCATACAGGCGATGGCCCCTAGATAAGTAAAAGCCTTCATGAAGGCTTTTTTATTACCTCTGTTATCAGCTATTGCTGAAAGTACGGGTAATATAAGTGCCATTATCAAATAAGCAACGGCCAGCGAATAATTTGCCAAAGCCGTATTGATAAACTGGAGCCCAAAAAAACTTACTTGGTCACCTCCTTGATCACTTGTTGTAATCGCTGTATAATAAGCGGGAAATATGGTGGAAGTAATAACAAGGTTATAAGCCGAATTAGACCAATCGAACATGGCCCAGGCGCGTATGGTTGATTTATCGTTTTTCATGACGAATGTTGAAATAAGCGTTTATCAAAAATAAAAGGGTTGCTTTCTAATATTTTGATATCATGAAAAGCAGTATGATTAGGATTAATAAGTACTATAAAATCTTCGCGGACTACCGCAGAAGGTACTTGCAGTACTAAGTATGCTGCTTCTTTGATAAATTCATCACCTATTCGTTGTGTAGTACTCATAGGAGGGTAGTGATACCATGCGGATGGTAATTTCGAAGGCGGAATTACCTTCATTCCTGCTTCATCTGGCACATATAGTGTTAATAAAACATAATCATCAGGTAAAATACCTAAAGGAATATGTACAGCAACTTCCGTCATTGCTAAAGCCCTGGATTGACAGGCATACAACATCGGTGTTCCAATACTATTCCAACGACCGCCACAAAGCTCAGCTCCTTTGCCCGAGATGTCATGGCTATAACGCGCCTTTACTAAGCGATATACAATCATGCAGGGATACCATTTTCGATCCGCATTAGGGTATTTCGCAACATGGTAATGCCAAAAGTACTATCTAAAAGGGTTTTAGGTATTACTCCACCAAGACCTACATTTGGGGTTTCCAGCCAAAGATTAAAATTCGTTGCGTTACCTAATGTATCTATACCTTTATCATAGAGTAAAGCAATCTCTAGAATTTTTTCAGTATGAATGGGATCAAACGGTTTATTTTCCTTTTTATAACGTTGTATTGTTCTTTCTGAAAGGTGAAGAAATGACGACCAATCATCAATTGAGAAAGGTGTTTGCGCCGCTATCTTCATAAACTCTACGTACAGCAAGCCCTTTCTGGCTGTATTAACCAGGTATACCATATCCCGTTCTTTGGCAATACCAGGGATAATGCTCCCTCCTGTTTGGTAAGTCTTTGTTTTCATTTTATGAGTTATTGCTTTACACAAATGTAATATTTCTTTTTTAAAACGACAAATGTCTTAAATTGATTTTAGTATTAAACCAAACAGGCTGGAGTAAATTACTCCAGCCTGTTTGGTTTAATGATTCCTACGATGTATTAAGCTAAAATTTAGTAGCCTGAATTTTGCTTCAATGCACCTCCGCTCCTATCAATTTCATCTTGAGGAATCGGATAATATTCATTCTGTGGCTGGAAGACAACATTCCTCGATATACTTAAGTACGTTCCTTCGAAACCGGAATAACTTTCCAATACTTGTTTAGCAGTCCCCCATCTAACCAAATCATAAAAGCGGTGTCCTTCTAAGGCTAATTCCAATCGCCGTTCAAAACGAACAGCATTCCTGGCATATTCCGCATTCGGAAATGCTGCATAAGGTTTTACATTGTAGGCCGCGACGGCTTCACCGCTCACTTGTTTAGGTGCTAATAATGCTGCCCGTTCTCTAATAGCGTTTACTAACTCAAGTGCAGCACCTAAATTACCCGTTTCAACCTGACATTCCGCCGCCATTAAATAAACATCTGCTAAGCGAATGATATTCACATTTAACCCCGTAATCTGCTGAGCACCTGCAACTGTATTAGAAGCAAATTGAGATTGTTCGATCGTATGTTTCATACCCACGAAAGGACCTGCAAAACCAGGATCACGTATCCACGCATCTCCCTGCATGTTGCCCCAATCACGGAAAGGCACTCCTCGTCGTCCAACGGTATAATCTAAGCGAGGATCGATAGCCAAAGTTTTATCGACCGCATAATTCGTCTTGGCCGTACCGGTTAAACCGAAATCCGATAAATAAGGGTCATCGCGATAAGAACCGTCCAGCATTGGCAATCCATCAGCCGTCACTCTAAAAGAATTTACTAAGTCAAAGGAAGGTTGAAAAAATCCGCAACATGATATCGGCGCACTACCATAGAAAAAGTTAAGCATATCACCAACGTTTCCGTTATCACCTGTGCCATCTGGACTGATAGCGTGCTGCGCCGCAAAAATACTTTCCGGACCGTTCTCTTCTGCTATATCAAAGTTATCTGTAAAAGGTAGAGACGTGATATTAGGCTTACTATCTATCACAGCTTGAAGCAAAGGCAATGCTTCGGCATAACGATCTTGATACAAGAGAAATTTCCCTAAATAAGCTTGCGCGGCAGCTTTATCCGCCCTTCCTTCTTCACCATTGTATTTATCACTTAAATTCTCTACCGCAAATTTCAAGTCCTCCTCAATTTTTGGATTAACATCGGCATCATTCGGAAGTGTTGTTGCATCTGCTGGTGCAATAGTTTCATCCACATAGGGAACATTTACAAAAGCTCGCTTCAGTAAAAAATAATAGTGTGCGCGTAAAAAGCGAGCTTCTCCTTGAATTTGAACCGCCCTTGCATCGTCAAATTTATCTCCACTTCCTGCTTGCAACTGCGCCAGTACCCTCAAGGTATTATTACATCTGATGATACCATCGTAAGAGCGGTCCCATAGCACTTGCAAATTATCATTTGTACTGGTTGGCTTATGCTGCTCAATTAAGTTCATGTTCGGCTGGTCACCATTATTACTTCCTTTATGCGCATTGTCAGCCGCTACTTCTCCCAACAACCATTGACTGGGAGCTGATGCATAATTACCCCAAGTACCGTCTACATTTCCATTGAGCAAAGCGTATGCTCCTACCAGTAGACCATCTACACCTTCTTTACTCTCAATTTGTGGGTAAGTAAGCTCGGCCTGTGGATTACGTTCCAAAAAGCTTTTACTACAAGAGATCACCGAAAGTACGAGCACCCCATATACTATATATATTAATCTTCTTTTCTTCATGATCATAAAATTAAAAGCCAACATTTAAACCAATAATAAATTGTCTTGACACCGGATAAATTCCTCGATCTACTCCTAGCACTGGAAAGGTACTATCCTCTTGACTTATTTCTGGATCCAACCCCGTATAGTCGGTTATGGTAAATAGATTTGTAGCGCCTAAATAAACACGCATCTTGGATATTGCTTTGCCAAATAACTGTTCTGTAGGAAAACTATAACCAATCTGAAGATTTTTCATTCTGAAGAAACTACCATCCTGTACATAATAACTGGAAGAAGCATATTCAAAATCAGATGCACCACGGTAAAGGGAAGGAATCATACTACCGGTATTGGTTGGACTCCAAGCATCCAACAATCTCGTGCTTAATGCACCATCAAAAGTGGTAAAATCAGTAAAATAACGAGTAGCTTCATATAGGTCGTTTCCTTGCGAACCATTAAAGAACATCGCTATATCAAAATTCTTGTACGAAGCATTTAGGCTTAGTGAATAAATGAAGTCTGGATGTGGATTTCCGATGACCGTTCTGTCTTCGGGTCCGATTGATCCGTTACCATCTATATCAGCATATTTAAGTCCACCAACACGTGCATTGGTATAAGTTGGCGAATTGGCTAGATCTTCTTCGCTTTGATAAATACCAGCTACCTGATAACCATAGAACGAACCAAACGGTTCACCGGCTTTCAGTACCGTAGTGCTTATACTTCTGAAATTACCATAAATTTGCTGTGCAACTCCTGGAGCTAGGCGGACTACTTTATTCACATTTCGCGAAATGTTTACACCGACGTCAAACTTAAATGGCTTGTTGTCTTCTCTTCCATAATGATAACCAAGCGTTAGCTCGATACCTTTATTCTGCATATCACCAATATTCACAAAAGGCGAGGCGCCTCTCCCTACAGAAACCGACGGCAAAGGCACCGGATAAAGCATATCGCTTGTTTTCTTGTTATACCAATCAAAAGTACCATCGAATTTACCATTTAACAAGGTAAAATCCAGACCAATGTTTAGTGAATTTACCTCTTCCCATTTTACCGCTTCGTTCTTGAATGCATTCTGCCGAACACCTGTTACCAATCCGCTTCCATCAACTATTGGATAGGATGACGACGCTAAAGATGACTGTAAACGATCTAGGTATTGAAAAGCAGGAATTCGCTGGTTACCGGTGATACCATATCCTGCTCTAATTTTTAAGTCGGTTAGCCACTCAGTGCCTTGCATGAACTCTTCTTGGGATAACCGCCAAGCTACACTTCCAGCGGGGAACACACCATATTGATTTTCTGATCCAAAATTGGAAGAACCATCACGGCGAACGGTTGCGCTTAATAGGTAACGATCTTTAAAGGAATAGTCAGCTTTTCCAAAGATGGAAAATAAAGATCCTACAACTCCCGTACTAGCATTTGTGATATTGCTCGTTCCTGGATTCAAATAATAATAATCTAGATTACCAAGGATAAAATAACCGTTTCTTCCACCATCTAATTGCCTCTCCCTACTACGTATGGCTTCAGTACCCACTAATACATTTAAATTATGTTCTTCATTAAAGTTTTTCTTGTAATTCAAGGTATTGGTCCATGTCCACTCTGTTCTATAACCCTGATTTTCTCTTATTCCATTCGCATTACTTCCTTCTGAGAATTCTAGGTTAGGATAGATAATTTCGATGCCATTATAATTTTCATAGCGTATACCGAAGCTGGTACGCGCAGTCAAACCTTCAATCACATCCACTTCTCCGAAGATATTACCAAGGAAAAAGTTGCTTTTATTCTTATTGTCCTTCGCACGATAGAGCATTGCTAACGGGTTCTGAGCATTTCCTAAAGCGCCTCCTTTTGATCCTGCAAAATTGCCCATGATATCATATACCGGGATGATAGTGGGTATACGGTAAGCAAATCCCAAAGCACTACCCTCATCCTGATAGGTTCCGGGTGTATTTACGTTACTTCCAAAACCATAATTTTCGGAATAGCTGTATTGCGCATTCTCGCCAAAACGAAACTTGTTATTGAAAGCTGAAATCTGTGTGTTTGACCGGAAGTTGAACCGATCAAAACCAGTATGCTTAATAGTACCTTTTTGACCGAAATAACCTGCAGACATGGCGTAGGTAGCATTTTCACCTCCACCAGTTGCTCCTAATTGATACGATTGCAGGGGTGCGTTTTCGGTGATCTCATCAAACCAATTGGTTCCTGCTTGATTGGCCTTTGTAATTTGATAAAAGGTGCTATTATCCCGTGTATAGTTATAAAGACTAGGATCTGCATCCGCAGCGGTTACATCCAATCCAACTTTCGATCCCGCCAACAAGTATTCAGGTAACACAGGAGTTGCCCCGCTTCCATATAACCTGGTAAAGGAAGAACCCGGATCAGCGCCCGCATTTTGAAAAGACCGCAATAAATTCTCCGCATATTGCGCCGGATTCATCATTTCTGGAAAAGCTCCGTTTCGCGGACGTTGTGAACCATAGTATGCATCCAATGTTATATTCGGTTTTCCAACGGTTCCTTTTTTAGTTGTCACAATAACAACACCATTATTTGCCCGCGATCCATATATAGACGCTGCAGAAGCATCTTTTAGGACTTGCATACTCTCAATATCAGCCTGATTCAGCCAACTTAATTTTCCTTCATAAGGCACTCCGTCAATCACATATAGAGGGTCATTATTATTAATCGTACTATAACCTCTGATACGGATCTGAGGGGTTGAAGCAGGAGCACCATCGCTGATGATCTGCACACCAGTTGCCTTTCCCTGCAAGGCCTCAACAGCACTAGCAGCTGGCTGGCTTTTTAACTGTCCAATATCGACTACCGCCACAGCTCCTGTTAAATCCTTTTTCCGTTGAGAGGAATAGCCTGTTACTACTACTTCTTCCAAATCACTCGTGGTTGCATTCAGACTTACGTTGTAAGTTGTTTGCCCACTTGATACCCGTACCTCCTGAGTTGTATAGCCAATATAGGAAATTACCAAAATGTCGTTTGTCTTTACATTTAGGGTAAACTGACCTTGGTTATCTGTTAAAATACCATTGCTACTTCCTTTCACTAATACGCTTACGCCTGGCAAGGGTGAATTATCTGTAGCATCCGTAATTTTACCAACTATCTTCAATTCCTGACGGTTCTGGATAAGTAAAATTTTATCATTTTCAACCTTATAGCTAATATCAATAGGCGCTAACACTTCATCTAAAACATTTTCTAGATTACTTTCTAAAACCCCTACTTCTACCATCCTATGGGTTTTTAATAAAGAAGGACTATAAACAAACTTCGCCTGAGCTTGCGTTTCTAGACTCTCAAGGAAATTTCTTAAGGTCATTTTCTTCTTTGTGATGCTTATCGTTTTTTTCAGTGCTCCCTGCGCCTCTGCAGTATGTGCGTACGTAGTTAAGGTACCTACTGAGATGAGTAAAGCATGAATAAAAGTTATTCTCATCGCTGTTTTTGTTAGAGCAATAATTCGTTCTTTTTTCATAAATTCGAAAAATTTTGGTTGGTGAAAGGTCAGCTAATCGGCTGACCTCTAATCATGATTTAATCTCCGACCGGCAATACCCCCATATTGTCGGTCTTTTTGTTGGTGAGTTTAAGTTGTATTCATAAGCATGTAAATTAAATTTGGTTAAATAATTGGTTAAAATTTATTGGATAATAATACCTTTTCCTTCTATTTTATATTTAGTATCTGTTACATTACAGATCATTCCTAATTGATTAAACAGTTCCAGATTACTGAGATCACCGGTGAAGGTGGTGTGTTTAACTTTAGGATCAACTTTGATAGGAATTCCATAGATTTCACTTAGTTTTTCTGCTAGCTGAGGCAAACTGATTTCATTAAAACTTACATCATTTAGCAAGGTGCGTTTCGTTTCAATGGGTATAGGTTTTTCTGCTAATGTTTCGCTAAACGTATTTTGACGTTCATCTAAGACGACACGTTGATTAACGGTAAGATTTACCATCGCTGGATTTTCAACAATACGCTCCACAAGATTTTTCTTTTTGCCTGAACGGATTACCTGCACTTTCCCAGAATATACTGTCACCTGATCAGTACCTGAACTACTCCCTGCAGTGATCTTAAAACAGGTCCCCAATACTTTCGTAATCATCTCATCATGAAATACCATAAATGGATTTTCCGGATTCGCTCTTACGTTAAACAATGCATCGCCACGTAAAGCAACCTCTCTTTTATTAAACCTTGTCGCATAGCTTACTTCTGCACCTTTAAATAATTTCACGTTAGACGAATCCGGTAAGGTAATTTCTAATGGTTCATCAGAAGAATTGCTTACAATTGTTATTTTTTGGGCACTGGCTCTGGTAAACTCAGGGTCAATAAGATAGGCGTCTAACCGCCATTTTACCCATATTGTGCCAATTAATAGAAAGATGATTGCCGCAGCGATGGATAGGTATCTGCTTCTCCTGGTGTTAATGCGATTTGCCAGGTCTTTTTTTTTGCCATCCTCATAATTGGTTTCTTCATTGATTTTATCCCATAAACGGACTTCTAGCTCTTCAAAATCCGCATCCTTTAATGCAAGATCTTGTTCGCTATCAAGCAGATCATACCATCGACGCACTATTTCTTGTTCTTCTGGAGAACATTTACCTTTTAAATATCGCTCTAATAGATTGTGAAATGCCTTGCGACTCATAAAAATGGTTTTACAATTAGTGAAAGGTCTTTCGAATGCCTTTCATAATTAATAGTAAAACAACTAGCCCCAATCCCTAAGATTTTTTTTATTTTTTTTTGAAAGTAATTAAAGGAAAGCGCTGTTTAGTAATGAGTGATGATCTATGAGTAATGAATTTTAGCGCAGAGCGAAGTAGAAACCTTCATTCTGATTGTCATCGACCTCAATGAAATGGAGAGATCTCAAGCTTTGCTGAACGAATAACTAACAACGAATAACTAACAACGAATAACTAGCAACTAACAACAAATAACTAGCAACTAGTAACCAATCGCCAATAACATCACAACAACAATCATATAATCTTTTAAGGCTATTCGCATAGCTTTTAATGATTGTGTAATATGGTATTCAACTGCTTTTTCGGATATTTTAAGAACTTGCGAAATTTCTTTAACAGAACGGTATTCCATCCGGCTTAAAACAAATACTTCCCGTGTTTTACGTGGCAGCATTTCAATACCTTTTTCTATAGAAATCGATAAATCTCGTGCTGCTAATTGTTCTTCTAGGTTATTACAACCAATATCAATACGTTGCTGTTGGTAATCGATATAATGATCAAATTGCAGCAAGGTTTTAAGGTGGTTAATGAAAGAATATCGAACAGCGGAAAGTAGATAAGAAGATAAATGAGTAATCTGTACAACAGCTCTTCTCTCCCATAATGATACAAATACGCGCTGGGTCAGCTCCTCTGCTAACTCTTTACTTCCTGACTTACGGAATAATTGTAAATAACACACTTTCCAATACCTTTTATAAATCTCTTTGAAAGCTTCGTGGTTATTTTCTTTTATTTTAATTAATAATTCAGCATCAGTAAAGTCACAATAGGCCATAGTGTTTATACGTGGTTATCGCAAATATAAACACTACATTCAATTAAGCAAATAGTGCACTATATATTGTAGCTTTTTGCACGTTTTTCACGCTTTATTTGTAACAAAAAAATTGCTAAACCCCATACTTCTCATTAATAAATTTTATTTTCCCAGTGTCTACAAGGTTTCGGATAAGTGTTATCCGCTCTTTTTCATTACCATTCTGTAATCTTTCTACCAATTCGTCCAGTCTGAGTGGTTCAATGGCTAAAAGATTATTAATCTCTATAATTAACTTATCTTCAAGCTCCTCTTGTTTTGTCTTTTTATTGCTCCGTAAACAATAATCACATATTTCACAGTGTTTACTATTCTTTTCTCCAAAATAATAAAGCAGCTTTTGCGATCGACAGCCATCTCCCTTTAAATAGTTCAAAACAGCCTTTAACTGTTCTTCACCAATTGCTTTTCTACTTTCGATATGCTGTCTATTGATGTTCAAGTGCTGGGAGTCACTCCGAGCTTGCAAAAATTGCAATTGTGGTTTATCCGTTTGGGGCAAATAGGTGATTATTTGATAACGTTGCAATTCTTCCAAACGCTTAGTCACTTCACTGATTGGAAGGTTGGCTTTTTTTGCTAGATCTGATTCTCTAAAAGGCACAAAATAGTCAAATGCACCACCATACGCTCTCAAAATAGTCTTAATAAATCCGTCAAGATTTGCATGTGCTACTTGAAAACTATATAAATCCTGTGAGTTAACGTCAAATCTAAGTCGGGAAGGAATGTATACATTCTCGCTAACGACCAGCCATTCATCTCTTTCCAAAAACTTTAAGGCACTTATCGTTTTCAAAGGCTCTAATTGATAACGATTGCAAAAATCACCTAGATCAAAATCAAAGCTGAGGTATTGACCTGCACCGTACGCTAATTGAAAATAGTTTCCCAGATGATAATAAATCTGCACAATCTCTTTTACTGTTGGGAAACTCAACTCAAAGTTCTTTTGCAAGCGAGATTTATCTGCCTCATTATAAAGTAAAACAGCGTAAGATTTCTTTTCGTCGCGTCCCGCTCTACCGGCTTCCTGATAGTAGGCTTCCAACGTATCTGGTATATCTAAATGAACCACAAATCGCACATCTGCTTTATCGATTCCCATACCAAAAGCATTCGTGGCAACCATCACTTGCAATTCATTTTTCTTCCAGGCCTCTTGTTTTTTTGCTCTTTCGGGTGTTGAAAGTCCAGCATGATAAAAATTTGCACTTATACCTGCTGCTATTAAAAACCTTGCAATCTCCTGCGTTTCCTTCCTATTCCTCACGTACACAATACCACTTCCACCGGTATTACGTATGATGTTGACTAACCGTCTCGTTTTATGCTCCTCTTCCAAGGCCATATAAGCTAGATTATCTCTTACAAAGCTCTTTACAAAGACAGCCCTGCTTCCATCAGGTTTAGCTTTAAAGAGTAGTTTTTCCTGGATATCTAAGATAACTTTTTCAGTCGCCGTAGCAGTAAGCGCTAAAAAGGGTACCTCTGCGTGAAGGTCGCGTAGCTCAGCCAAATGTAGGTATGGAGGTCTAAAATCATAACCCCACTGCGAAATACAATGCGCCTCGTCGACCGCAAAAAGATTAACCTTCATATAGCGAATACGCTCCCGCACCAGCTCGCTCATTAGTCTTTCCGGTGAAAGATAAAGGAATTTTATCTTGCCATAAACACAATTGTCTAAACAGATATCAACCTCTCGCTTGCTCATCCCTGCAAATATCGCTACTGCTTCAATGCCTTTTGAACGCAAATTTTCTACCTGATCTTTCATCAATGCGATCAATGGTGTAACCACAATACAGATGCCTTCTTTTGCAAGTGCCGGAACTTGAAAACAAATGGACTTTCCTCCACCCGTTGGCATTAAAGCGAGCGTATCATTTCCTTCGAGCACGTGATTGATCACCTCCTCTTGTAAAGGCCTGAAATGTGGATAACGCCAATATTGTTGGAGTATTTCGTGAATAGACATTAGATTAACCCTTAATAAGCATTCCAAACATAAGCAAAATTATCTTTTAGGATGTAAACTTGTATTCCTATTCGCTGAGCTTCTTCACAAAACCTTTCGATGGTTTTTTCATGATTAGAGCCATCTAAAATCAATAACATCTCTTTCTTTATATTTCCGATCATTTCGGTTATCCTTCCTTGCGGATTATTTCTTATTAGAAGCCATTGAGGTGCATTGAATCGGTACGGATTCGCTTTCTTTCCATCTGCTATTAGGAGATTGTGTTTTTTAAATTCAATAGTGCTCTCATGAATATGAATATCTTTATAACGGAAGATTTTATCGCTTTTTATCTCCTTCAGTTTGCTGATATCTGTATTCGCCTCAACGCTTGGAATCACCGAATATTGAATGGACTTATCCGAAATATCCAAATCACTATAAATAAACGCTTTGTACTGATGAATAAGCCCTATAGCCAGGTTCTTTCGCATATTGAAAATAATTAGTTGATCTGTTCTTTGTTTTGTAAAGAAACGGCAGTTATAAAGAACGCATAATATAAAGAACGAAATTATTGACAGGTAGAGGACCTTTTTATGAGCGTATCGGCAGGCTATTATAAAAAAGAACATGAATAGGTAAATCAACAAACACTGGTAAAGAGTGATCCAAACACGGTTTATGGTCGATCCGGGCAAACGCTCAACGGCAAGCAGTCCCTTATTTACCAACAGGATAAACTGTTCCAGGTAATGGGCTATCTTTTCGCTTATCGGATGAATTGGAAGCATCAGCAAAAAAAAACCCACATATATGATAATACTAACGGGAATCATAATAAACAGATTAGCAGGGAGGAAATAAACGGGAAAAAGATGAAAATAATACAGCACCAGCGGGAACGTCGTTAATTGTGCAGAACAGGACAATATGATACTATTATATATTTTGTTTAACATCGAATTAGAAAACTTCCATAATTTATTCAACATGGGCATGATCCATATAATGCCTATCACGGCTAAATAGGATAATTGAAAACCGATTTCAGCTAGGTATTTTGGATTGTATAAAAGCAAAAAAAATGCCGATGCAGCGATGTTGTTGGCTGTATTACGCTGTCTACTGAAGGTGTTGGCAATCATCACAAAGCTTATCATAATTGCTGCTCGTAAAACAGAGGCAGAAAAACCCGTAAGTAACGCAAAAATCCATATCGAAACGAAGAGAATCATGAAACGTAACATGCGTAGGTTCTTTGTATTCATCCAGCTTAAACCAATAGAAAGAAAGAGAAACACGATGCCTACATGCATTCCGGATACGGCTAGCACATGAATAGTGCCTGTTGTTGAAAATGCCTTTATAAGGGTTTGATCAAGATCAGCCCTGTAGCCTAATACAAGCGCAGAAACAATCGCTTTTGCATCTTTATTCTTAAAATATCTATTAAATTTATTGACCATCCGCTCTCTTGCAAGAAACGCATAGCGTACGAGGTAATTTCCCCTAGTTCTCCCTGTTTTTTTCCACTCATGGTTATGCAAATACTGCTGATGCCATATATTTTTATTCGCTAAGTAAGCCTGGTAGTCAAATTCATGTGGATTGTAGGGAGCTGAAATCTTTTCAACGGCACTTTTCAACACCAACTCGTCTCCATAGCTTATATGCAAATTCGTCGTATTTTTTATCCTTAATAGTAATTTCCCATTTGCCGCTATTACCTTCCCACTGTTTTCTTTGGCGCCGGTAACGCGAAATTCAGCCAACAAAAAGGAAGAAGTAACTTTTGGCTGATTTGCAATGAAACCATATAAGTAGGTTGTTGAATACCGACTAAAATGTCTATTGTTTACGGATGGATGACTTTCCCAGGTTAATACCCAAGCAACAAGCGACAGCATATAAATAAACAGCAAACCAAAAATTGGAAATATACGATGATTTTTCTGCCTGCTGATTACGGATAAACCTATGAAGAAAAATACGCCGAGAAAGAGCAAAATAGAGAGAACACGATAGAGAAGAAGTGATATAGGAATAACATAGGCAAGTGTTATTCCTATAAGTAAAGCAATAACAAAATAAACAAATGGAATTCTTCCAAAATGCAAAGGGGAATCATTCATTAGAACTGGCACCTCATTTGTAATTTCAGTTCAGATTTATACTTTCCGTCAATTCGCTCCAGTCCGGTGCCGATCTGATTAAGGTCTGGATAGATGAAGGATGCATATCGACACCATAAATCTACCCCGCGTTTAAGCTTGTAACGTATATTGGCATAATAGCGAGCCCCTTTATTGCTATAAAAGGGAAAGGATGAAGCATATAACACATCGTTTTCATAAGCATAAATTCTGGTATTGAATCCTGAGGTATTAAATAAAGCTAAACGGAAGTTTCCCGAAACTTTTCCCTTTAAAGGTTTATATATTATATCTTGGTATAACATTACCCCTCTTTCTTTTTTATCGTGCTTGGCATAATGCGTAAATTCAGCACGATGGCGTAGCGCCAATGACGCATGAATTTTATGCTGCAGTTCTATCCTAATTTGCTGGCGCTTCACTTCTTGCAATACATGAGAAGTTATTATACTATCATCATTTTCAGATTTTTTACGATAACGGTATCGAGCCAGGACCTTGGTATGGCGATTAGGTGAAAAAGTGAACTGAGAGAATAAGTCTAAACCATCTGATGGTGCATCTACACGATATTTTAGCCAGGGGAACTTAAAATAGTCACCATAGGTCACAATCTGTAGCTTTCTATTTGGCTGAAAGATTAAGCCGCTATAAAAACCATGTTCATTTTCAACATTACTACCTTCGGCCAGGGCCTGGTTAAAAAAGGAATGATAATCTTTTTGATAATTTCGCTGGTGAAGAACCAATGATAACTCATGAGATAGGGTAGCGATCATTCCATTTGTATAGGCAATACCACTTCCAATGCTATGTGCCAATTCACCGAATAAGTACATATTTGCCAGATTATAATTATAATAAACGGTCGTATTCTGTAAATAATCACCACTAAATTTATACTTGTTGTATAGCAAAGGTCTTGGCAATAACAAACCATCAAATTGAGTTTGATAGTAAGATCCGCCAAGTGTTAAACCATTTCTTTGGGATTGTATATTGGCTCCCCATACAAGCTGACCTAAGCTATGTCTGTTAGCAATTTCAGTAGGTGTTCTATGCAAGCCGCTTTCGAGTAACGAACCATATATATGTTTGCCTTCTTCGTCACCCTGAAGAGAAGCACTTAGTTTACGATAAGAAAAAAAAGGAGTGACAGCAATATTTTTTATCATATAGGTGGCAGCTACCCCCCTAAAAAATAAAAACTCATTTGTGGAAGTATAAGGCCTTAAACCTATCCCCTGCCGAGCTACATGTTGAACCAATGCACCTTTTCCGAAACTTAGGCCAGTCCATAAGGCCAAACCCTGACCAAACTGAAGGGAATAATCGCCGATTACCAATTGTTTCAAACGCTTTTGGTCTTTTACGTAAAGACTTCCGGAATAGAAGTCAAATCCGTAGCGTTGAGCACCGGAAAAGAAGGGTTCACCGGCGTCTTTTTCCATATTGAAAGAAAACTGTACATGCTGTTTTAACTGATAGCGATAACGTACGAACAAACGATCAGGGCCGCCCAAGTACCTCGACCTTGTTGTGTCTGTAATACGATAGCCTTGCTGACGTTGAAGGATGCGAGCGTGCCGCAAGAGTAAATCATGTTTGCCTTCATTTAAGCTTAAGCCCTTCAAGGAAGATTTTTCATCAACTTTCACAAAGTGCAACAACAAGCGAGCAATCTCCAAATCCAAGCCTTCAACAGCTTGTAGCTCATTAACCGCCAAATAATCGCCACTTGTTTTTCGATGCTGAATGATACTGGCAATCTGAAGGGGTGAAAGAAATTGCAATTCACGTAGGTCTCTTCCGTCAGTTTTATTCAGATTGATTGGATGCTGCTGATAGAAGCTGAGTTTTTCCATTAGTTCCGTGTAATCCGTATCCTCCGCTAATTCGTCAATCATCGATTCCACCAATTGCTCAATAAGTTGATCATTCACTTCCTGTGCGGAAATGCAGAATCTTAGTAATAGAAAAAAGACAACTAATAAAATAAATCTAAAAGGCATAGGCGAGAAACATTTGTGGCGACAATCCTAATCTTGGATGTATAACAGTGGCCATATCGAGTAGCAGGTTATTATAGAAAACGCCGAAACCACAAAACCTTTTTAAATCACGTATAGACAAACCTCCCCGAAAACTGAGCCAAGTGATCGGCCTGTATTCTAGCCCTGATCTTGCATCTACTCCCTTTGTGTTCCAGATTTGTTCGAAATCTGCTGTTACAAGCAAGTTTGTATGAACATTGTAACTCGTTCCAACCCTCAAATGCGTGGGGATGATCGCATTAACGGTACGATCATAGGCGGTACGACCTAGATTAGCCCAGTGTGCCCCTATAAGCCAATAGGTTGTTATCAAATACTGTATACCTATATCTACAGAATAAGCTTCGCTTCCGCCATACTTATCAATACGCAATTGATGATAATTAAGGGTTAAGGAGGTAGAAAAACACCTTCCAAATGGGCGGGCATAGGTCGCCCCCAATTTAAGGTCTCCGTAAGTTCCCGTAATGCCGTAACTTGATAAGTGCATGCCAAAAACGCCATATCTAGTAGGCAACGCAAAGAGGCCACCCTGCGTACTAATGTCTGTATTTAATAGATGTTCTTGATAATAAAGGCCCGCTTGCGGCTTTTCTAAAGTTGTTATTCCCGCAGGATTACTGCTAAGTGCCGCTGCCCCCCGTAGCGCTGTTCCTGTATTACCCATACCACTAAATCGGGCAACTGGGTTTACCTGAGCGAATAAGGATGAGGAAAAAAATAATAATAAGGTTATAAGTTTAAGTAGCATTTCACCTTAAAATTACTTTTTATAGGTGTGGGATACTACTTGTTCAGCACAATGAACAAAATGAACAGAACTACCTGTATTTAAATACGTTATGTAATTCTATTTTTTAGTCGATGCTAAATCGTTTTGTTTCAAAAATTCTTCAAGGGCGATTCGATCCGTTTTAAATGTTAGATCGTCTAGTTGTAGGTCGCTTAATTTAACCAGTCTAAATGATTGAAATATTTCTCCTTCCATTTCATCAAAATCAAACGCAATTGTTTTGAAGGGTAGATTTAAAGGCGTGATATTTCTTACTCTGTAATATACGGAAATGATCTGGCTGTTGTTAAAATAAGAATGCTCGTAAAAATCAGTTGTATAAATATGTTCTAATACGTCAACCTCTACAGAACATTCCTCCATATATTCTCGTTTTAAACCATCCCGTAAACCCTCACCATGTTCCAATCCTCCCCCCGGGAATTTACTGAATTGTTTACCATATTCCTGTTCATCACTGATCAGTATTTCGTTCTGCTCATTAACAAGTAAACCGTATACACGTACGTTAAAAGGATATAATATCTGCATATAATATTTATTGTGAGTCTATCGACGAGAGATCTTTAATTTTAATATTGCGAAAATCTACAGGTTGCCCCTCACTTTGTAAGGCAATATATCCGTTTTTTAACAATTTACCGTCGATTTTGATCTTAGGGTCATAACCGTTTGCTACATCTCCGCCAATCTGTGGTTTGGCATACTGTAAAACGGTATCACCTTCAATGATATGTGTAACGAGGGAATCACCTAACACAATTAGTTCAGCACTGACCCAACGGTCTCCATCATAAGTTTTTGAAGTGGAATTAAGACAGTGGGAATCAGCAATTTTCCCTTTATATACTACATTTGTTCCAGGCGAACACATATTTCCCGTTGGGCGAGGTTTCCCATCTCCTAAACCTCCCAGAAACTGCATTTCTACAGAAATAGGCCAATCTTGTTCTTTTGGCATTGTACGTGGGTCTTGTGAATGGAACATTACACCACTGTTACGTAAAGTATAGGACGGAGCACCTTTTTGTAGCTCGCCGACAAAGCGATATTCTAGTTTAAGATGATAATAGGAATAAGGAACTTTATAGTATAAATGCCCGAATTGATCATTAAAATCGTCGTATTGGTCGTACCTCACTTGTATGGCGCTGTCTTTTACGCGAAAAGTATTCCCATAATTATCTCCAAATTCATGATGATGAATTTTCACCATCCAATCGTTCATATCTTTTCCGTTAAAAAGAGATACCCATTCTTTTTCCGAATTACTTCGGGACTTAGTATTCGAATTCCATGTACATCCCACCATCAGGAAAAGACCTAAAAATAGCAAGGGGAATATGATTTTTCTCATAGTTCAGCAAAATTGATGGGCTGAAAATACAAAATCTAAATATATTAGTGGTTATTATCATCGCAATTTCACCATTTTAAGCAGCCTAAATTATTTTCATATAAAATCCCTCACGGCCTCATAAACCTCTCGCATCTATTTCGTATCTTTGCCTTTTATACTTCATGGGGATTTCAAGATCTTTTTTTGAAAGACTTCTTCATGAATGGGTTTGTCATCAAGAACTTTTCCGCATGGAGCTTAACCAATGCCTGTGGTTGCAGATGACGCTAGTAATATGTTTTTTATAAACAAAAAGCATTTTAAAGCAAAAAAATTGAAGTAGCACATTATCCAATAAAAAAATAGCGAGGAAATTTTGGATTATTTACAAGGACTTAACCTATCACAAAGGGCAGCAGTAGAACAAACAGAGGGACCTGTAATGATTGTTGCAGGTGCTGGATCAGGAAAAACAAGGGTAATTACTTACAGGGTAGCCCATCTCATACAAAAGGGGATTGACCCTTTCAATATATTAGTGTTAACATTTACCAACAAAGCCGCCAAAGAGATGCGCGAACGTATCACGAAAGTTGTTGGAAATGAAGCTAAAAATATTTGGATGGGAACTTTTCACTCCGTTTTCGCCAAAATTCTACGGGTAGAAGCACATCATATTGGTTATCCTAGTAATTTCACTATTTATGATACCGATGATAGCAAGAGTTTGATTCGCTCCATTCTGAAAGAAATGCAGCTGGATGATAAACTTTATAATGCAAACTTTGTTTACAATCGCATCTCTTCTGCCAAAAATAATCTTATTTCTCCAGCTGAATATCAGAAAAATGCACAAATACAAGCGGAAGATCAATCTGGAGGTCGTGGTAATATGGCACAAATTTATCAAACCTATGCCCAACGATGCTATAAAGCAGGAGCAATGGATTTTGATGACCTCCTTTTTAAAACAAATGTTTTGTTAAAAGACCATCCGGAGGTACTTTATAAATATCAGACCAAATTTAAATACCTGATGGTGGATGAGTATCAGGACACTAACTTTTCTCAATACCTGATTGTGAAGAGATTAGCCGCCGTAAACGAAAACATCTGTGTGGTAGGAGATGATGCACAAAGTATCTATGCCTTTAGAGGAGCTAATATTCAGAACATTCTAAATTTCGAAAAAGATTACCCGGATTTGAATGTCTTTAAGTTAGAGCAGAACTATCGGTCTACCCAAAACATCGTTAATGCGGCTAACAGCATCATTTCGAACAATAAAAATCAGCTCAAGAAGGAGGTTTTTTCAGAGAACGAAATAGGCGACAAAATAAATGTTGTACGCGCATTTAGTGACAATGAAGAAGGTAAGATGGTGGCTGAAAGCATCCTGCAGGATCGCTCACTTCATGCACTGAATTTTAAAGACTTTGCAATTCTCTATCGTACCAACGCGCAATCTAGAGCGATGGAAGAAGCACTCAGAAAGTTAAACGTCCCTTATAAAATTTACGGTGGCACCTCTTTTTATCAAAGAAAGGAAATAAAAGATCTAATCGCTTATTTTAGATTAACTTTTAACCCCAACGATGAAGAGGCCCTGAAGCGGGTAATCAATTATCCCAGACGTGGTATTGGGGATACCTCCGTTGAGCGTATCTTTATTGCCGCCGACCAACAGCAAACAAGCACTTGGAATGTCATTATCAATCCACAAAGCTTTTTAGATGGCCGGACAGCGGCTGTTGTTTATCCTTTTGGATCACTTATTCAGAGCTTTCAGGTTTTAGCCAAAAACAACAATGCTTATGATGTGGCGCTACACATTGCACAGCATTCAGGCCTTTTAAAGGATCTATATGAAGATAAGTCTGTAGAAGGGTTGAACAGGTATGAAAACATTCAAGAACTATTAAACGGTATCAAAGAATTTAGTGAAAGGGAAGATATAGAAGAAAAAGGATTAGATGTTTTTATGCAAGACATCGCTCTTTTAACCAATGATGATAATGATAAAAACCCCAACGCGGATACGGTGTCACTAATGACAATCCACTCATCAAAAGGATTAGAGTTTTCGCAAGTTTATATTGTTGGTCTTGAAGAAAATTTATTCCCTTCTCAACTGTCGTTAAATTCGCGTACCGACTTGGAAGAAGAAAGAAGATTGTTTTATGTAGCAACTACCAGAGCAGAAAAAAAACTGACTTTATCCTATGCAACATCTAGATATCGTTGGGGCACACTCAATAATTGCGAACCCAGCAGGTTCATTGATGAAATAGATCCACGATACTTAGCCCTTGATTTTAAAGCACCATCGGTAAAAACAAGTGCAAATGATCCATTTGCAAAAGAACGTAGCAATTGGTCGCAATCACAAGATGTGTTCACAAAGCCCAAACCAAAAGTAATACCGAAAACTACTTCTATCCTTCCCAAAGCACACCAGCCAAGTCCTGGCTTTGCTCCCTCCGACACTAGCAACTTACAAGTTGGCATGGAAGTGGAACATGAAAGGTTCGGTTTTGGCAAGGTAATTAACTTAGAAGGAACAAAACCAGAAATAAAAGCAACTATTTTCTTCAAAGAATTAGGACAGAAGCAATTGTTGCTTAAATTTGCAAAACTTAGAATTGTTAACAATTAAGTTGTGAGTTATGCGTTACGAGTTATCAGTGATATCTAATTCGATACCTTTTCACTTCTCGCAACTAACAACTAGTAAAAAAGAAAAATATGGAATTCGACTATAATAGTACCCGAAAAAAACTGATCCTAGCAGAGTACGGTCGTAATGTACAAAATATGGTTGCATATATTTGTACCCTCCCTACGCGTGAGGAACGTAACCGACATGCACAGGTTGTGATAGACCTAATGGGATTTTTAAATCCGCATTTAAGAGATGTGACCGACTTCAAACATAAGTTATGGGATCATCTTCACATTATTTCAGACTTTCAGATTGATGTGGATTCTCCTTATCCTAAACCAACCCCCGGAGCAATACATGCTAAGCCGGAAACATTAAATTATCCTCAGCATCGCATAAAGTATAAACATTATGGATACATTATCGAGTTGATGATTGAAAGAGCCAAGAAAATAGAAGATACCGACCGTAAAAAAACCATGGTACAATCGATGGCTAATTTTATGAAGATGGCTTACGTTACTTGGAATAAGGATTCAGTGACCGACGATCATATTATTGATGATTTGAAAGAACTGTCTCACGGACATCTTGAGTTGGATGAGGATATAAATCTAACTAAACTTGATTTCAAAACACCTCCTCCGGGAAATCGACCAAAGAGTAACACAAATACTGGCCAACAACATAACAATGGTGGTGGTCAAAAACGTCAATACAAAAGCAATAATAATAACAACAATAAAGGCGGTCAAAAACGTCAAAAACGTTATTAAGTCCCTCAAGAAATAATATTATCAGCCGGCCCTTATCATTTAATGTTCCTTTAGAACGTTACACGATAAAGGCCGGTTTAATTTTTAAGCAAATAGATTTAAATGAACGCATTTGAAATTTACGGTGGTAAAAAATTAAAGGGAGAGATTGTTCCACAAGGAGCAAAAAATGAGGCCTTACAAATACTTTCTGCAGTTTTATTGACCTCAGAAAAAATGACTATCAGTAATATTCCTGATATTAAAGATGTTAATAAATTAATTGAACTGTTAGTCGAACTTGGTGTAAACGTAGCGCGTTTGAATAAGGATACCTATACTTTTCAAGCGAAAGATATTAATATCGACTATTTTCAATCGGCCGAATTCAAAACGAAAGGGGGCGGTCTACGCGGTTCAATTATGATTGTTGGTCCGCTACTTGCTCGATTCGGTAAAGCAGCTATTCCAAAACCAGGAGGTGATAAAATTGGTCGAAGGCGTTTAGATACGCACTTTATAGGCTTTGAGAAATTAGGTGCTAAATTTAATTATGATGCAGACAACCATTTTTTCCAAGTAGATGCTACCAACTTAAAGGGAAGCTATATTTTATTGGATGAAGCGTCTGTCACCGGAACCGCTAATATTGTAATGGCAGCCGTTTTAGCGAAGGGAACAACAACTATCTATAATGCTGCTTGCGAACCTTATTTACAACAGTTGTGTAAGATGCTTAACCGAATGGGCGCCAATATTTCAGGTATCGGCTCTAACCTACTAACAATAGAGGGAGTTGACAGCTTAAGTGGTACAACACATCGTATGCTTCCAGACATGATTGAGATCGGCTCCTTTATAGGACTTGCGGCTATGACGGGCTCTGAAATTACGATAAAGGATGTTCATTTTGAAGAGTTAGGTATTATCCCAACAGTTTTTTCCAGGTTAGGTATCAAGCTGGAACGTAGAGGGGATGATATTTATATCCCAGCCCAAGATTCTTACGAGATTGAAACCTTTATCGATGGCTCTATTTTAACGATATCTGATGCGCCTTGGCCAGGCTTTACACCCGATTTGCTTAGCATAGTATTAGTAGTAGCTACACAAGCCAAAGGAAATGTATTAATTCATCAAAAAATGTTCGAAAGCAGACTCTTTTTTGTCGATAAATTGATAGATATGGGAGCGCAAATAATCTTATGTGACCCGCACCGTGCGACAGTGATAGGCCTCAACAATGCCTTTAAATTAAAAGGTATAGAGATGACCTCTCCAGACATACGCGCGGGCGTCTCCTTATTAATTGCTGCATTATCAGCCCAGGGAAGATCCGTTATTTATAATATCGAACAAATAGAACGAGGATATCAACATATTGACGAACGTTTATTAGCTTTAGGAGCACAGATAAGAAGAATTGAGGGTAAGCCTTTGCATTAGTTAATTTGAAAGACAAGTCCGATTTCAATAAAGTTTAGCTTTTTACGCCATCATTAGGTAAAAGTTTTTTTTATTACCTTTTACCTAATGATGGCTTTTAACCTGATATAGCATTGATAATATCATATTGGGTTATTATTTCTAATTTCCCTCCTTCATCTTCTACCAATACGGCATTATTATCTTTGTTAATTAGTGATGAGAGCCGATCAATTGATGTATTAAGATCAACAAAAGGAAAGGGCGCCGTCATGATATTTAATACTTTACCAGACTTCACACTTGGGCTTTCTAGCAATGCGTTCAATATATCCGCTTCGGTGACCTTGCCTACCACTTTACCTTGTTGTGTAATCGGGATCTGTGAAATATTAAGCGTCTTCATTGTATTGAACGTTTCTATAACAGATTGCTCACAATCTACCGTCACAATATCTTGCCGACCTCGTAAACTTAAGATGCGTTCTGCATTTAACTTGTTATCTTTTAAGAAACCGCGCTCACGTAACCAATCTTCATTAAACATTTTACCCATATAACGAGAACCATGGTCATGAAAAATGATGACTACAAGGTCTTCTCGCCTTAATTTATCTTTCAACTGCAACAGCCCAGCTACAGCCGCACCGGCAGAATTACCGACAAATATTCCCTCTTTTCTTGCAATTTCGCGCGTCATGAGCGCAGCATCTTTGTCGGTTACTTTTTCAAAGTGATCAATTACATCAAAATCTACATTCTTTGGTAAAAAGTCTTCCCCTATTCCTTCCGTTATATAAGGATAGATTTCATTTTTATCAAATTCACCGGTCTCTTTATATTTTTTAAAAACCGATCCATAAGAGTCTATACCCCATACTTTAATAGCCGGATTTTTTTCCTTCAAATATTTACCCGCACCACTTATCGTACCTCCCGTGCCCACTCCTACTAGTAAATGCGTAATCTTACCCTCCGTCTGCTCCCAGATTTCGGGTCCTGTTTGCTCATAATGTGCCTGGCTATTTGATAAATTATCATATTGATTGGGCTTCCAAGCATTGGGAACTTCTCTCTCCAAGCGGCTTGACACTGAATAATAAGATCTCGGATCCTCAGGTTCTACATTTGTGGGGCAAACGATTACTTCTGCTCCAAAGGCTCTTAATGCATCAATTTTTTCTTTTGATTGTTTGTCGGTGGTAGTAAAAATACATTTATAACCTTTTATTACAGCTGCCATGGCTAAGCCCATACCGGTATTACCGGATGTTCCTTCTATAATCGTTCCACCTGGCTTTAATAAACCCGATTGCTCAGCATCCTCAATCATTTTTATTGCCATCCTATCTTTGATGGAATTACCCGGATTGGTCGTTTCTATTTTCGCGAGTACAGTAGCCTCAATACCCTTAGTCAGATTATTTAATTTAACCAAAGGGGTGTTTCCAATCGTCTCTAATATATTGTTATACCACATTCTCGACAAATTTTATAGATTAAATACAAACATATGTAAATTGCTTTTATAATGCAATTCTTCCATTTGATATCAACTTTTAAAATTTCAGGTGCTTAACAGTCAAACCATTATTAATCAGCTGTTTCAATGAATCGATACCAATTTTTAAATGTGTTTCCACAAAATTGGTTGTTACGGAAGAGTCGCTCTCCTGTGTTTTCACACCTTCTGGGATCATGGGTTGATCAGATATAAGCAACAGTGCTCCAGTCGGAATTTTGTTTGCAAAGCCCACTGTAAAAATGGTGGCTGTTTCCATATCAATAGCCATTGCACGTAAAGACTTAATATATTTTTTAAATTCTTTATCATGTTCCCAAACCCTTCTGTTAGTAGTATAAACAGTACCCGTCCAATAGTCCAAACTATAGTCTCTTATAGTGGTTGAAATTGCCTTTTGAAGGGCAAAGGCCGGTAAAGCTGGAACCTCCGGATGAAGGTAATCGTTAGAAGTCCCTTCCCCTCTGATAGCAGCAATTGGCAATACTAAATCACCAATATTATTCTTCTTTTTTAATCCTCCTGCCTTCCCTAAGAACAAAGCTGCCTTCGGTTGGATTGCTGACAAGAGGTCCATAATTGTTGCCGCAACAGGACTTCCCATACCAAAATTAATAATAGTTATACCTGCGGCAGTAACACTTTGCATCGGTTTATCTAAACCATATATCGGCGCATTATCATGCCATTCAGAGAATAACTTTAAATAGTGTGAAAAATTTGTTAGTAATATGTAGTCACCAAATTCTTCCAAAGGCCTACCGGTATATCTGGGCAACCAATTTTTAACGATATCTTCTTTATTTTTAAGTCCCGCCTTAACAGGCGATTCAACTTCTTTTATTCTTTTTGTCATAGTTCTATTTTTAGGTGATATAGTTGAGTAGATGATTTAACAACTCAACAATATACAAAAAATCCCCCGTTTTTTGCGGGGGATTTTTCTTTAAGCTGCATGAAGCTTTTTGAGATCTGACTTTTCGAATTTTTGTTTCGCATAATCTAAATTGATGTATAACTCTCCTCCATCGTCTTTTTCATGCGATGGGATCTCAAACATCGCGTCTAGCATTATTGCCTCGCAAATCGCTCTTAAACCCCTTGCCCCCAATTTAAACTCAGTAGCCTTGTCAACAATGAATTCAAAAACTTCTGGATGAAACTGAAGTTTAATATGTTCATAATCAAATAATTTCTGATACTGTTTAACAAGTGCATTCTTTGGCTCCGTCAAAATATTCAATAGCGCTTGTCTATCTAACGGATTTAAATAAGTAATAACAGGCAAACGACCAATTAATTCCGGAATTAGCCCGAAAGCTTTTAGATCTTGCGGAGTAATATACTTATATAAATTATTTAAATCGATATCTGCATGATCTTGCTTCATTTTATATCCAACCGTTTGCGCCCGCATCCGATTAGCTATCTTTTTCTGTATTCCGTCAAAAGCACCGCCACAAATAAACAAGATATTACTCGTATTTACTGCTATCATTTTTTGGTCAGGATGTTTACGACCACCTTGTGGTGGAACGTTTACTACCGTTCCTTCTAAAATTTTCAACAATGCCTGTTGCACACCCTCTCCTGAAACATCTCTTGTGATAGATGGATTATCACTTTTACGTGCAATTTTGTCAATCTCATCAATGTAAATAATCCCTCTTTCAGCAGAAGTTACATCGTAGTCGGCAGCTTGCAACAGCCTGGTAAGGATACTTTCAACATCCTCCCCCACATAACCAGCTTCTGTTAATACAGTAGCATCACAAATACAAAAAGGTACATTAAGTACTTTCGCAATAGTCTTTGCCAGCAAGGTCTTTCCTGTTCCTGTTTCTCCAACCATTATAATATTAGACTTCTCTATTTCTATCTCGTCTTTCTCAACTTTCTGGTTAAGTCTTTTATAATGATTATAAACGGCTACGGACAATACTTTTTTAGCATCATCCTGACCAATTACATATTGATCAAGATGTGTTTTTATCTCTGCCGGTTTTAATAATTTGAGGGCTGCCTGTACACTTTTATTTTTACGAAGTGTTAACTCTTCCGCTAAGATCTCATTTGCTTGAGCCACACATCGATCGCAAATATGCGCATCATTTCCAGCAATGAGCATAAGTGTTTCCGATTTTCGTAAACCACAGAACGAGCAAGTTACTTCTCTTGGGTTCTTTGCCATTTTATTTATCTTTCTTTCCTGTTAGCACTTCATCGATCATGCCATTTTCTTTGGCTTCTGATGAAGACATCCAAAAATCGCGATCCGATGCTTTCTCAACCCACTCGTACGACTGACCTGAGTGATCAGCGATTATTTGGTATAATTCTTTCTTTAATTTCAGCATTTCCCGAAGGTTGATCTCCATGTCAGCTGCTACCCCTTGTGCACCTCCTGAAGGCTGATGAATCATGACACGCGAATGTTTTAATGCTGCGCGCTTACCTTTTGCTCCTGCAACCAAAAGCACAGCGCCCATCGATGCTGCCATTCCGGTACAGATCGTAGCAACATCTGGTGTTATATATTGCATCGTGTCATAAATGCCTAAACCTGCATAAACACTTCCACCTGGCGAATTGATGTAGATCTGAATATCGCGATGAGCATCAGCAGATTGCAAAAACAACAACTGTGCTTGAATAATGTTTGCTACCTGATCTGTCACGGCATCACCTAAAAAGATAATCCGATCCATCATTAGACGGGAGAACACGTCCATTTGTGCAACATTCAACTGACGTTCTTCAATAATATAAGGCGTAAGCGATACGGGGGTTTGATTTTCAACCCTATTAATAAAGCTATCTACATGTTGGCTTCCAATACCGTGATGTTTAACAGCGTATTTTCTAAATTCATTTTTATCTATATTCATATTCATTCCTTTTTTTCATAGCTAATATATAAGATTAATTCTAGAATCTATAATGATAGCTTTTGCCGACAAAATTTTATATAGACTTCTCAAAGAATACGCCAAGGTATAATTTCACCCCATTATAGATAATTAACTGACAGAATGCCTCAATTTCACAAAAATAGCTGACATCTTTTACAAACAAAAAGGCCATGCTCAGAAAGCACGGCCTTTGTATTGTTAAAGCTTAGACTATTTAAGCTCAAGAAATTTATTATAATCGATCTCCTTTTTTGTCAGTTTCACAATACCTTTCAGGTAGTCAAAAACTTTTAGCGCCTTTACTTCCTCAAAAAGTCTATTTGCCTGTTCCTTATCTTGTAAAAATTGAACGGTGTATTGAGCTAACTGCTCCTCTCCTATCGGCTCCGGGCTGTACATCTTAAATTGGGCAGCAATGCGTTCTTTTGCTAACTTGAAAACTTCCTCGTATTTAATCTCAAGTTTATTCGCTGTAATAATCTTGTTTTCAATAAGCGTCCACTTTAGATTTTTCACAAAATCCTCATACCCTTCTACAAGTTCCTCATCTGTTAGTTTTTCATTGGTTGCTTTTAACCAACGCTTCAGGAATTCATCTGGAAATGCAACATTTACTTTCTCCATTCCTAAATTGTAAAGATCATTTTGCAAACGTTGATCCGAATTTTGCACAAGCATCGCTTCTACTTCAGAACTAACACGTGCTCTAAATTCTTCTTCCGTTTTAACTTCTCCCTCACCAAATAACTTATTGAATAATTCTTCATTTAAATCGGCTTCCTCCAAACGATTCACGTTTTTCACAACCAGCTTAAAATTAGGCTCTGCTAGTGCATCCACTTCTTCCTGGGTAATATTTAATATTCTGGCGGCAGCCTCATTATCAAAAGCCTTTTTAAGATCAAACTTTACTTCGTCTTCTTTTTTAAGCCCTATCAGTGATTTCTTAATTTTCTTATCATTCACTAGATCGGTGCGTACAGAAGCAGTATTTTCAATTCCTCCCGCTAGCACATTTCCATCTTTATCTAATTGTGTAAGTGTACTGTATAATACATCCCCATCTTCAGATACATCAGGATTAGTCATTTTACCATAACTCTTGCGAAGATTTTTGATTCTCGAAGCTAAGGTTTCTTCATCCACTTTAATATCGTATTGAGTCACTTTATCTTTCTCAGTGAAGGGCACTTCAAAAGCCGGTGCTAAACCAACTTCATATTGAAATTTAAATTCGTCACTAAAATCCCACTTGTAATCGTCAGCCGTTCCTTCTTTTGGTAAAGGCTGCCCTAGTACCTCAATTTTATTCTCTGTTAGATAGGTATTTAAACTATCGCTAACCAAGCGGTTTACTTCATCAAAAAGGATAGCTTTACCATAGGTCTTCTTAATATGCGAAGTTGGCACCATTCCAGGACGGAAACCAGGAAGCTTTGCTTTTTTTGCTTGTTCCTTTATTGCTTTATTTACACTTTCTGTGTAGTCTGCAGGGGTAATATCTACATTGATAACTGCGTTCAGGTCGTTTACTTTCTCCTGTGAAATGTTCATTCGTTGCGTTTTAATATGCTTAATACAAAAATTCCCCCCGATGTTGTCGGGAGGAATCAAGTGCGGAAGAAGGGACTCGAACCCCCACGCCTCTCGGCGCCAGATCCTAAGTCTGGTGCGGCTACCAATTACGCCACTTCCGCAGTACTTAGTGTTATTTTGGACTGCAAAACTAATACATTATGCTATTCCATCCAAATATTTTTTAAACAAATTAACCAAAAAATCATAATCTGCTGATTATAGGAAGATTAATTTTTAATTTCATGACAATCGCGAGCAATATGCTTTTAATTCATCATTGGAAAGTATTGAAACCACTGCGTCGGTAGCTATTGCCGCGCGTGGCATAATATCAACTTCTGCGTAGGATGGGTGTTGTACCAAAGTAATACCCCCGGATTTATATACAGCCCTTACACCTTCCGCTCCGTCTTTATTGGCTCCCGATAGTAATATGGCCACCAGATGATGTTGGTATATTTCAGCTGCACTCTGCATGGTTACATCGATTGATGGACGACAGTAATTAACAGGTTCCGAAACATCTAAAGAAATAGTTTTGTCTTTTTCTATCAGTACATGATATCCTCCAGGCGCAAAGTATACCGTTCCCTGCTTGATACACTCCTTTTCTTCAGCCTGTTTTACATGCAATTTGCATCTTTGCTGGGCCATTTCTTCCAATGAACTGTGAAACCTGTCATTTCTATGTACTACTACTAGTACGGCAAATGTGGCATCCTCTTTTAACGACGCTAACAAATCTATTAAGACGACCATCCCTCCTGCCGAACAAGCTATAATCAATAAATCAACGCTTACCTCATTCTTGCTCATTATTTATTAGTTAAAGGTATCATATTAACCTTAAAGTTATGATTATTATTTTTTAGAACCCATTAAGCTTCGTTTCAAATGCACTGACGAATTGCCAACGTTTCAATCAAAAAGAGACCAACGCGCCATAGCAATAACAAGACACGATGAAATAAAGAATTTTATGAAAGAGAAAAAAGCAGGAAGACAGCGCCTGAGAAGCACCGATTTCAATCATTCGAAATAAAATTACGGTATAAACACTTAACTATAATTTAACTAAAACCAACCTAATTTCCCTCAAAAACATAGTTTTGTGTAAGAAAAACACCATTCGGTGTAAATTTCTCTTTTATTTTATTTAAAAGCCTTTAATTCGTATTAAGTTTTTATATCCATTAGGCATTTAGCACATTAGGTTAGGTTGATTAAAAAAACAGTAGTTTTACCTCACTTCCCCAAAGTGAGGTTTTTTTTTGCCTTTTCTGAAGCAAATGCTGATTTAACATACAATTTCTCATCTATCTAAATCCCACACCCTTAACCGCTGTATGGATAGTATCCATTTCTGCAATCTCTTAAATTTACAGTTCATCCAACTAATCAACAGAAGTCTTAAAAATTTCTTTTTATCATTTTTATTTATTTATTTTGCTAAACTAGCATAGACTAGTACAGAATAGAATACCCTAACCAATGATTATTTAAACATTAAAAACATTTTATATGTATAGTTCATCTTGACTTGGCTTTCACCTAACCGTGAATGCTTACTGATTATAACATATTCATCAAATTATTAAACCTGTTAAACATGATTTTTATTAAAAAAAGAGTGTATTGGCTTCCAAACATTCATTTTCTAAAATTGAAGACAGTTATTGCCTTCTTATTAATGTTTTATTCCACTTCTTCCATCGCGCAAGAGACAATGGTTACCGGAATAATAAGTGATAGTCTGACAAATGAAAACTTGCCAGGTGTATCAATAAAAGTGAAAAACACAAACATAGGAACCGTGTCAGATGCCAATGGAAAATATGCTATCGCTGTTTCCAATGAAGGTACTTTAGTCATTTCTTATCTAGGCTACAAAACAATTGAATTACCTGTAAATGGCAGCACATTGAATGTCCGTCTCCAATCGCAAGGTTTTGAATTGGAAGATGTAGTTGTAGTAGGCACACGTATAAAGAAGAGCGATCTAACTGGTGCCATTGGCAACATTTCATCTAAACAACTACAAGAGGTCCCCACTACCGACCTCACTACAGCTATGCAAGGAAAGGTTCCTGGCTTATATATTGCACGGTCTAATGCTAGTCCCGGCGAAGATGTAACGATCAAAGTACGTGGAACCAATTCGATTTCTTATGGCACCAATCCTGTTTATGTAATTGATGGTATTGTAGCCGAAGAAGGTATTCGGATGATTAACCCAGATGATATCGCTTCTATTGACGTCTTGAAAGATGCCTCTTCAACGGCACTGTATGGTTCGAAAGCTTCTAACGGCGTCATTGTGATTACTACTAAAAAGGGACAACAGGGAGAAGGAAAAATAAGTTACAGTGGTTTTACAACCTTCAGCAATTATCAAAATCGTTTAAAAATGCTCGATGCCCGCCAATTGTATGATTTGAGGATCGATGCTTATGCAAACGCTTATTTAGATGAAAACCCCGGTGCAGATCGGCAGTCTTATATAGATAACTTCTTAACAAAAACGGATATATCTGGAGCGATATTTTCTCCAGAGGAGTTATATAATGGCCAACATAATATTACTAATAACTGGTTGGACGAAATCACCCGGGCGGGGTTGGAACAAAACCATTCCTTAAATTTTTCGGGGGCAGATGATAAGTCTAACTATTTCCTGGGATTTTCTTACTCCAGCAATAAAGGGGTATTGGATATCTCGAAGTACGATCGAATTAGTGGCCGATTTAATTATGAACGACAAATAAAACCTTGGTTAAAAGTGGGAACCAATACCAGCGTATCCCGTGGAAATAAAAATCGCTTGGATGGGAATGCCTATTCCACCGCTTTAACAGCGAATCCTTTACAAAACATTGATACAGATAGATTGTACATGGAGTTTCAAGGAGTTCCGCAAATGGGTAATTACAATCCTATTCTAACCAAGCAGCTTCGTAGCCAAGAAATTCACAATAGAGTATTAACCACTAATTATGTGGAAGCAAAACCTATTGAGAATTTAAATATCCGAACGTCAATTTCCGCAGACATTTATAACAAACAAGATAATAGTTATATCCCAAGCAGTATTGGGCAGTCCATGCGTGACAGCTATAATGGAAAGGGCTGGTCATGGCGTGGGATAACCGAATATTGGCAATGGGATAATTCGATCAGTTATGAAAAAAACTTCGGGAAGAATCGCCTCTTCGGTTTATTGAGTACCAGCATGTCCAAAACCAGAAGTAATTCAATAGATATGAATGGATACAACTTTCCTACTGACATACTAGGATATAAAGGAATGGGATTGGCAAGTAATCGGGATATGAATACTATTAATTCAGATTATGTTACCAATACGTTAGCTTCTGTCATTGCTCGTATCAATTACTCTTACGATGGCAGATATCTTTTAACTGCTACTGTCCGCCGTGACGGGAGTTCTAAATTCGGCAATGATAACAAATGGGGAACTTTTCCTTCTTTCTCGGCTGCATGGAACATGAACCAGGAATCTTTCTTAAAGGATGTAAACTGGTTAGATCAATTAAAATTAAGAGCTGGATTTGGCTTATTAGGCAATCAGAATATTCCAAATTATGCCTATATGACTATCTACCAACCAGCGTATTCCAATGGAATCGTGGGCTTTACACCAGAGGACAGTCGTTACGGAAATCCCGATTTAAGATGGGAAAAACAAAAACAATATAATATTGGCTTTGATGCGAGTCTCTTAAACAACCGCCTTTCCTTTACGGGTGATGTGTTTTATATGCGTAACACAGATCTTTTGATGAGAATGGCTTTATGGCCTTCTTTTGGATATAATTATCAGATAGCGAACGTAGGTGAGCTGGAAAATAAGGGCATTGAATTTAGTTTGAATGCATTGGTAGTTGACACCAGAGATTTCAAGTGGCGTATATCGGGCAATATCGCCCATGATAAAAACACCATCAAAAAATTAGCAAACGGTGTAGATGTGCTATGGAATGGTGGTAACATTATGTCGCGTGATGGCAATTTGTTTGTTGGGCAGTCACTTAACTCATTCTACACATTCCAAGCAGAGAAAATTGCACAAGAATCGGATATGAACCGTATCAATGGCATGACATTCTATAATGGTTACATCGTAAAACCTGGTGATATTTTACCTCGGGATCTTGATGGTGATGGAAAAATTACGCCTGAAAATGATATGGCTATTGTTGGCAAATCCGATCCAAAATTTTACGGCGGATTTACCACTAATTTCGCCTACAAAAATTTTTCGCTCAACGCCGTATTTACCTATTCATATGGAGCCAAGAAATTCAATGGGCAATATGACATGTTAATGGATGGCACAGGATCTTTTGGGCCAGCGAGCATTGATCAATTGGATCGCTGGACGCCAGAAAATACCAATACGGATGTACCGCGTGCATATCGCGGAAACAAATTTAACAGGTTTGGTTATGGCGCAACAGATTGGGCGATGCTGGATGCTTCATTTATTCGCTTATCAGCGTTAAATTTAACCTACAACTTTCCGAGTAAAAAAATCAATCCGATTTTAAGCAATCTAAGTATTTACGCATCCGGCAATAACCTCTTTTTAATCACGCCATATAAGGGCTACGATCCTGAAGCAGGTGAGGGTTATCCGTTAACCAAAAGCTTCACGCTCGGCGTAAACCTATCTTTCTAATCAGTGATATGCACCCTTTAAATACAAAAGTGATGAACAAAAATAAAATATTCGTAGGCATTTTAATAGCAGGATTGAGCTTGTTTAATGCTTCCTGCAATAAATTTTTAGAAGTGGATCCAGAATCAAAGATTCAAGATGATGCCATTTTTGACAATGAGGAGAATTTAAATGCCTACATGCTGGGTTTATATAAAGATTGGCGTGACGCACATAAAAACCGCATAGAAATGTATATAGGTACGGATGAAGCGAATGTTGGTGGTATTCAATGGCGCGATAATAACAACCGTAAAGGTTTGGATACCTACCTTGATGGAATGAATAGCACAAATGGTGGTATACTTGACGTCTGGAAAAACCGTTTTCAAGTCGTTTCGCGTGCTTCTACCGCCATTTCGGCCATAGAACCGAATGAAAGCACGAATGATGCGCTATTTAATTTACGACTAGGTGAAGCTTGTTTCTTGCGTGCTGTTAATAATTTTGAATTGGTACAAATGTTTGGTCCAATTCCGCTTACCGGCGCAAATCTTGGAGGCAAAAGACAGCCCTTAGACGTCGTTTATGGATTCATCGAGCGTGACTTATTGAAAGCTATTCAATATTTACCTGATCCTGCAGATCCAAACTATACCGATCTGCGAAGAGCCACTCGAGCGATAGCGCAAGCCATGCTAGGTAAACTATACCTCTACGCACCTGAATCTTCGGGTTTTCGTGATTATACCAAAGCAGCAGTCCAATTTAAAACGGTATATAAAAATCCTTTCTTTGGGGGTACCGGGGCTTCTAATTACAGCACCATATATGATGCCCATCAGCAAAATTCAGCGGATTATAAAAAGGAAATGATTTATGCTTTCCAATTTAGTAACGTAAGCGGTGATCAAAGTAGTATTGAGTGGGATATGGGCTCTAGACCAGTAGCCAGCATGACGCCGATAGAAGCAACAGCTTTATTTGCAGGATTTGATGGCTTATTGCCCAGCGAATATTGTTATAAGACGCAAGAGGAAGGGGGCCTATGGGAAGACGGCGATGTGCGTAAAAACGAAAGTATCCGCTATGATTTTACCTGGGAAGGAAAGCAACCCTCCATGACGGGTTTCGTATGGGGAGATGAGGTTGATCCTCACGTTAAAAAATATGAAGATGTCAGAACAGTTGAACAAGGATTGAGTTCTTATTATAGTGGAAAAAACCTACCCTTTATCCGTTTCAGTGACGTAATACTTTGTTATGCTGAATGTCTGTATAAAACTGGCAGACAACCTGAGGCGATTGACATGATTAATAACACAGTTCGTACACGCGCCTTCGGCGGATTTTTACCTAGCGATAAAAGATGGTCTGCCGGAATGGGCGAGCAGGAATTTATGAAGAACCTAATGGATGAACGCATGCGTGAACTATGTTTTGAGGGCTGGCGTAAATTAGATCTTCTAAGAACTGGCTTCTTAAAGGAATACGTACAAGACAGAAACCGTTGGGTTTCGGGTTTGTATAAAAACGATCGGATTAATGCGCCTGTAACCATTGAAGATTTTCGCTTAACTTGGCCCATCCCATTAGATGAGCTTAGGCAAAATCCGGATTTATCGGATGCCGACCAAAACCCTGGATATTAAAGAATTTAATGAAATCAAAGAATATGAAGTACTTAAAAATCGTTTCTCTTGCATCTTTGTTTATGTGTTGCACACTCAATTTGATAGCAAAAGAACCCAACCAACAAGTCATTAAATTCGGCAGGCAAAATGAGCTTGTGATTAACCTTGATAATGGGTTATTTACGATAAAAAACAAAGGCACTGAAGTAGTGGTCGACGCATCGGCCTCCTATTCATCTAATGGAAGAAAGTATGGCAGCAAAGATTATCACAGCCGTAAATTAATAACAAATAAAAAGCAAGATAATCTTGGCCTCAGCACCCTGTATACACTCATTTCTGACGGCAAAGATATGCCAACAATGCACCAGCACTTTATTTGCTATCCTGATCAGGAATTTATTTTAATTCAGCTGGAAATAGTAGGTCATGATTTATCATCAAATTATATGGCTCCTTTAATTTCAAACAAAGCGGCCTTAGGTGAAGGCCACGATGTACGTACCCTATTCGTGCCTTTTGATAATGACACCTTTATTAAATACAATGCAAAACCCTTAAGTACGCAACTAAATAAGAGTGCTGAAGTAGGAGCAATTTATGATAATGATTCTAGAAACGGGCTTCTATTAGGTTCGATCGATCACATGGATTGGAAAACAGGTATAGAAAGTGCAGGCGTTGGCAAAAGCATTCAACAACTAGCAATATTCGGTGGCTTCTCGGATGTTTCCATCACCAGAGATTCGATGGCGCATGGTTCACTTAAAGGCGATAAAATTGCTTCACCGCGGATGTTTATCGGTTATTTTTCTGATTGGCGGGATGGAATGGAGCAATATGCTAAAATAACGCGAAAATTATCACCTCCATATCATAGCGCGTGGAAGGGCGCTACTCCTGTTGGCTGGAATAGCTGGGGTGTGATAAAGGAACATCTCACTTATGATAAAGCAATAAGTGTTGTAGATTTTTTCGACAAACAGCTTCCAGCATTCCGCAATGACGATGGAACGGCTTACATAGATCTGGATTCTTTTTGGGACAACATGGTTCCTGGTGGTTTTTCAGGCGATTTTTCGAAACTTAAAGATTTTGTTAACTATTGTAAAGAAAGAAACTTGGAGCCCGGAGTTTATTGGGCCCCCTTCACAGATTGGGGATTCAAAGACACGAACGAACGGAAAGCAGAGGGAAGCGACTACAAATTCTCTGAAATGTGGACACGAACGAAAAATGGATACCACGATTTAGATGGTGGTAGAGCATTAGATCCCACTCACCCCGGAACACAGAAAAGAATCGCCTACATTATTGAAAAGCTTAAAAACTGCGGCTTTAAAATGATTAAAATTGATTTTCTAAGTCATGCAGCTATTGAATCTACACGTTTTTATGATAGTACTATTACCACCGGCATGCAAGCCTACAAGCTTGGCATGGAGTGTTTAAGCGATCATTTGGCAAATACGATGTTGGTATATGCTGCTATATCACCTTCAATGGCCACAGCACCGTATGCACATATGAGGCGAATTGCTTGCGATGCTTGGAAATCTATTGAAGACACCGAATATACGCTCAATAGCGTTAACTATGGCTGGTGGCAGACCTATTTATATGATTATATAGATGCTGATCACCTCGTTTTTGAAAACGAGAACCAAGGAACCAATCGTGCCCGATTGATATCGGGATTGATCACCGGCCCAGTTGTTTTGGGAGATGACTATTCAATACAGGCATCATGGCAAGAAGAAGTGAAGAAGTGGCTGCAACTTGATGCTGTTAAAGCACTTATCAAATCGGGTAAAGCATTCCAACCTATTGAAGGTAATACAGGTGAAAAAACCACGCAGATTTTTGTCCGCCAAGATGAAGATTGTACTTACTTAGCCGTTTTTAATTATCAAAAGGGGGCTGCTAAAATAACCCTTGATGCCAATAGAATTGGCCTATCTGTTAAGAAAAAACATTTACTTACAGAATTATTAAGCAATGAACAGTTAACATTACAGCACAAGTTAACAGTAGCATTTAAACAAGAAGGTGCTTATATTTACCGCATCAGTAATAAGTAATCAATTATAGGTTCCAATGAATAACAAACCACACGATCAGTCTCTCATTTTTGAAAAAATCCGTTCACTGGAACATGTCCAATCACTTTCTAAACATGAACAGCTTGTGCAAGGAGTTTTGGATGCAATTGATGCAGGAAATCTTAATGCGAACGATGTTTTACCCTCTGTAAATAACATGGTAAAAGAACTCGGATATGCAAGGGAAACCATCGTAAAAGCTTATAAGGAACTTATAGAGCGTGGTGTGATCGCATCAAAAAATCGAAAAGCCTATTTTGTAATCAGTGAAAACACCAAGCAACAACAGAAAGTGGCTTTGCTTATGTATGCCTTCGACACCTTTCAGGAAACACTGTATCAACATTTAAAGGAAAACCTGGGTAGCGATACACAGGTTGACCTTTACTTTCATCATAATAATCCTGAAGTATTCGAAGCGATATTTAACCGAATAGTGGGGCACTATGGGTTATATATTGTTGCACCAATTCCTTCCGAAAGAATAAAAGAACTATTAATAAGTATCCCGCCATTTAAATTGTTGATTATAGATCGATATATTAATTTGGGTACGGATTATTCTTACATCGTTCAGGAATTTGAGGATTCCTCTTATCAGATTTTTAACGAATTAAAAAACAAGCTTTCTAACTATAAAGAGATTATTTTTTTCTTTAGAAAGAATACGGCAGAACCACAGGAAATTGTCAAATCATTCAGAAAGTTCTTAAAGAAAACTGGTTTAAATGGAAAAATCGAAACAAATTACAAACCCGGCACCATCAAAAAACATATTGTGTACTTTACCATACATAACCCTGAACTATATGCGATACTTAAAGACGTAATGGACAAAAATTGGGAACTGGGAAAAGATCTAGCTGTTTTGGCCCATAATGATGATGTGATTAAGGAAATTTTGGCAGGCGGTATTACCACCTTTTCAACCGATTTTAAAAGAATGGGTCAGCTCGCAGCTACTTTTATAAAGAAAAGAGAAAAAGTACAAGTTATAATACCCACTGTATTATATCCACGCAAATCATTGTAAAAGTGGTTACCTTTTTAAGCTTCGTTGTTTGCACACTTTTAGTTGCTGTAATTTCCTGGTATAAAACAAAGTCCACTAATTTAAAGACTATTAAGGGTCTCTTTTTTGCAGGAAAAAACAATAATTACCTAATCGTTGCAAGCTCTCTTCTACTCACTAATCTGAGTGCCAATCAATTTATTGGGGAGAATGAATCTGTCTATATCAACAACATGTCTGTAATGGCTTGGGGTGTTACCTCTGTTTTTGCCATGCTAATTGTTTCGGAGTATTTTTTACCTGTTTACTTAAGAGGGGGAATGATTACCACCGCAGATTTCCTCTCTCTCCGATACGATTCGGGAACCAAACAGATGGTTTCCATTATTTTTTTACTCAGTTACGCTGTTAATCTCCTTCCTCCCGTACTTTATGGAGGTGCTGTCGCCCTCACAGGAATGTTTAACTTTCAGGAAATATGGGGACTTTCCTACTGGCAATGCATTTGGGTCATGGTCTGGATATTAGGGCTCATTGGAGGAGGTTATACTATTTTAGGTGGATTGAGGGCCATCAGTATATCTGATACCTTGCTAAGTCTTGGTTTACTTCTACTAGCGATCCTACTTCCGGTATTTTCGCTACATCACCTGGGGCATGGCAACATATTAAGTGGCATTAAACAACTATTAAGCACTCACACCGACCATTTAAATGCAATAGGTTCCGCTAATGATGCCATTCCATTTGGCACTATCTTCACAGGGATGCTCCTCGTTAATCTCTATTATTGGGGCGTTGAACAATATATAATTCAGCAAACACTGGCTGCCAAGAGTTTAAAAGAGGCACAAAAGGGGATGGCTTTAGCAGCCCTTGCTAAATTATTCACGCCTCTTCTAATTAATCTGCCGGGACTGATTGCTGTTCACTTGTACACCAATGTAGACAATACTGCGGCTATTTTTCCTTTACTTGCCTCGGATGTATTGCCTAATATATTACAGGGAGTAACGGTAGCGCTCTTGTTTGGTGCAGCCATTACTACTTATAATGCCGGATTACATAGTAGCAGCACTTTATTTGTAATGAATATATACCTACCATTCTCTAAAAGAAAAGGTGTCAATCTGAGCGATCTAAAGCTTATACGCATTAGTAGGCGATTTGAAATGCTATTATCTTTGATTGCCATGTTCTCTGCTCCTTTTATTTTGTTTGTAGACAGTGGCTTTTATACCTATTTACAACGCGTTGCCGGTTTATTTAGCTTACCTATTTTTACCATCATCGTAGTGGGTTTTTTCACCAAAAAGGTACCACCAATAGCTGCTAAAATTGGATTATTATTTTTTATGCTCGTGTATTTTCTTTGTGAATATGTCATACAATTACAGCTCCACTACCTACATGTTTTGGCGATACTTTTCACCCTTACTGTCTTACTAATGCTACTGATAGGAAAAATCTATCCTCTTAAACAAGAACGCAAAAAATATCAATTTGAAAACACCGCTAACCTGGTTGCTTGGCAAAACAGGCATTGGGCCTCCCTTATCTTACTTTTAATGATGGTGGGAATTTATTTGCTTTTCTCTCCTTGGGGTATAGCTAAATGAATTCTATTTAAAAGGAAAATAGCACGAATAGGCTATTTTCCTTTTAAATAGATGGCACCAATACATTGCTAAACAGCCGCACTTAAAACTTCTCTCACTTTTTTAGCAACAATCTCCTCTTGCCCTGGCTTCAACATCCAGGCAGTTAAAACAATCTTATTTTCCTCACTGCCACCAATCTCAATGGAGGGTTGTCCTCCTCTTAATTTTTGTTGCAATTCCTTGCCACTTGTCTTAACAAGATTTTTATCCCATGAGATATGTAAAGTAGGTGTAACATTTCCTAGCGGGGGAACTTTAATTTCAGTCGACACACCTTTAACGGTTTTAGCTGCAGTGGCAATTAAGTCTACCTGAGCCCTTTGCATAGCAAATTCCTTATCATGATCAAGGCTCATAAATTTCTCCAATGCTACATACATCCCCACAATCTCTTCCTTATTAATCTTCATCCCTCTACCAATATTGAATCCGCGAGGAGGCATATGCACTCTTGCAGCTTGTATATAAGCTTTCTTACCCATTAAAAGTCCGGCACTTTGCGGGCCACGAATGGCTTTTCCACCAGAAACACATACTAAATCAAAGCCCATATCATTAAACTTCCATAAATTCGAAACAGGAGGAACATCTGCCGCTATATCAATTAGGGTCGGGATACCGTGCTTCTTAGCGATGTCCACCCACTCTTGGTGCATTATTTTTCCTTGATCAGATTGCACGTTTAAAAAGAACATCAGTGCAGTCTTGTCGTTAATAGCGTCTTCTAGTTCCTTGACAGTTTCTACCATTATAATCTTACACCCCGTATTTCTAAGTGCATGGCTATACACGATATTATGCCCTTTTTGGCAGATCACTTCCGATTTTAATCCTGTGCCTTCCAAATGAGGTAAAAGTGTAGCCTTTTCTTCACTAACACCGGTCAAGACGCCTGCTAAACCTAATGTCATAGCAGAAAAACAACCTGCAGTTACCACCGCAGATTCAGCATGAACTAGTTTTGCTATCTTCTCTCCTACCTTATCCTGTAGCTCATCGAGCATACAAAACTCAAGGGAGCTGCTATTAATGGCATCCATAACCTCGGCACGCATCAATGAACCTGTCATTGCTGTATACGTTCCCGCAGCATTAATAAATGTGCGTACTCCCAATTCCTCAAATAGATTTCGATTTATTCCAGGAACGGGTGCAAACACATGCTTATCAACTTCTACATACCTGCTTAGCATACTACTAGCAGGCATAACTGATAAATATTTAAGTAGTTCTCGTCTTCTCATTTTTATTGTTAATTAATTTTTAACATCAACGTTTAAGGCTGTCACTTTTTCTTCCGGCAAAGGTTTTTGCTGCCAGTAAGAAGCTAATAGCGAGCCTGTAATATTCATAAGCGGACCAAAAATTGCTGGTGCTAAACCTACAGTGGCCAATTTTCCCATTTCTTTAGCAATACCCGAAGCTAAACCACCATTTTGCATACCAACTTCAATGGCCATCGTTCTGCAATCTTTTTCGGTCATTTTAAATAGTCTACCACAACCATATCCAAATAAATACCCGCATAAATTGTGAATCAAAACCAATAAGATCAGCTGAGGACCGATACTTAATAAACTGTCTCTCCCGGCAGCTGTAATAATGGCAATGATCAAGGCGATGCCACCCATAGACATTTTCGGCATAAAATGATCTAACCACGCTATTTTTCCATGCAACAACTTATTAAAGAGTAAACCGAACCCGATCGGCAGAATCACCATTTTTAAAATATCCCACATCATATCGAGTAGGTTAATTTCTACAAATGCTCCTGCTAGGGCTTTCATAAGTAAAGGTGTTACCAAAGGTGATAATAGGGTGGATACTGCCGTAATGGTAATAGACAGCGGGAGATTTGCCTTTGCCATATAAGACATTACATTGGAAGCCATACCGTTTGGAGAACATCCAATTAAGATAATCCCCGCAGCGATCTCCGGCGGAAATCCACTTAAATTAGCTAAGGTATACCCTATTAAAGGCATGATAAGGAAATGACTGAATACGCCAATAAAGACCCCTTTAGGATGTTTAATTATCCCTACAAAATCTTGCACGCTCATAGCGGTTCCCATACCGAACATGATGAGTTGGATTAAAGGGGTTATTAAATTGGCTAGCGTAAAGCCGTTTATCGTCAAAAAATATTGAGGATAAAATAGCGCAAGACTTACCATCGCGAAGATGAGCAGCGAATAGGCATAACCTTTTAATAAGTTAATTCCCCTAAAAGCTAATGAGGTGGATAAGAAAAACAGCACTACTAAAATGCCAATTGCATGCTGGATGTTAAACAGGTAACATAAGATGCTTAAACAGACACAGCATAGCGCGACAACCAAAGCACCTTTATAAAAAACACTTATTTTCACGTTATTTTCAATTAAAAGGTTTAATTATTACCAGGTCCTCTTTTTCATCAGCTCATCAAGCTGCGTTTTACTCATCTTCACTTGATCCTCATGCTGTTTCAACCACGACAAAAAATCACTTTTAATTTGATCGTCCCATTGATTATCAATTTGCCCGACGCTATAAGTACCCGATTTAATCCGTTCATTCCCAAAGGCATCCCTTAACTGAATAAATTCCGCCGTAACAATCACTTTTTCAGCCAAGTGGGCAGGAATAAACAAAGCTCCCTCTTTATTGGAAAGTACCAGATCACCTGGAAGAACAACCGCTTTCCCTATTCTTATGGGCGTATTAATCCCTATCAGCATAGATTCTTCGAGAAATGAAGGATGAAAGCCTCTTACAAAGGCATTAAAACCCTTTATTTCTTTTAAACCATTAAAATCCCGCACCGCTGCGTCAAAAACAACTCCATTTCCAGTACGATTAAAAATGGCATTTCCAAGCGTTTGACCAATCAATGTACCCCCTGCAATCTTACCAAATCCGTCGGCTACATATACGTCGCCTTTCTGTAATAAATCAATTGGCCATGAATTGGTATTACCCTTTTTACCTTGGTTGTGTCCGCGCGTTAAAATAGATTTCTCAACGTCGGGTCTGCTGGGAATATACATGGCTGTAAGTGCCCGCCCAGCAATCAGGGCATCCTCATGTAGCATTTGCCATCCTTGCTCAAATTGGTTATTATATCCCTCATTTCTTAAAATGGTCCATGCGTCATCAAAACCAATGGCACGTGCACGCGTAATGAGCTCATCAGGTATTTTTGGGCGGCCATCGTCAAATCGTGCCCCACTCCATTCGGCTGTTAAGAATAATAACTCCTCCTTCGGAATATGCTGCGCAAAAACAATTGACTTTCCAGCAAAAAAGCATAAGCAAAAGCACCACCACAGTTTGCTAATCAGGTTCATAAAAGGTTTGCTTTTCTTAAACATAGGCTATACAGTCCATCTCTACTAATGAATCCCCCGGTACACCTCCATAAGTTGCCACGGTGGTGCGAACAGGAGGTTTGTTGCCGAAACGCCCCTTGTATACTTCATTCATGCTTTTATAGTCGCCTAAGTCTGCTAGATACACATTTACTTTCAGCACTTTTTCCATAGACGAGCCAGCTTTCTTAAGCTCAGTTTCAAGTTCTTTCAATACATGGTCTGTATGTGCTTTTATGTCTCCATCGAAATGTGCACCCTTACCTGCAACGAAGATTAACCCATTGTATTTCGTGGATCCTGAGAACAAGGGTACATCTTGGTGTTTGGTAACATTGAAGGCCTCCTTTTCAGTTGTCGAGGTACTAACGGCCGCTTTTGCAATGGTACTAGCCCCTGCAATTCCAATTAACGAAGTGAATAATCGTTTTAGAACCGATCTTCTTTCTGTTTTCATAATAAATTTGTTTAATTGTTTAAAATTGAATTATTGTATTTAATGATGATTTCCTTTTTTTTGGAATACTACAGGGTTTGCTATTCCATTCAAATCATATACGATCTCCCCTGCTCTAATGGTCATTTCACAACCTAGCTTCTCCTTGCCTGCAATCTTAAATCCGGTATAATCAAAAAAACCAAAGTCTCCCTTTTGTAAGCCCAAAACCGCCACATCGGCCTCCGAGCCTACACTTAAACTTCCTAATGCTGGGCGTTTAATAATCTGGGCTGGTTGCCAAGTACTTGCAGCGATAACTTGCTGAAGGCTCATGCCCATTACCAGACATTTGGACATAACGCTTAGCATATCTTTCATGGCATTGTTCATACTACCGGTATGTATATCGGTACTAATAGCGTCTGGATAAAAGCCTTCGCGAATAGCTGGTATAGCTTGCGAAAAAGAAAAACTGATACCCCCATAACCAATATCAAAATAGCGCCCCTGTTTTCTGGCTTCCCAAGCAAATGGCTTGACTTTGTTTGCTGTAACATCTACAATAGATTCGCGACCGTTTATTTGCGCAAAGCAGTGTGTTAAAATATCGCCTTTACGCAGGTGTTTAAGTAATAATTGGTCTAAAGGAAGCGGCGGATTGCTCCCTCCAAAGTCTACCATAACAGGTATTCCGCCCGCACGTTCGCCCGCTTCTACCGCATGGTCTACTATCGTCCAATCATGTCCTTCAAAATGCGCAACTTTAAATCCTACCACGTAATCACGGTTCTGCTTGGCAACAAGTGCCGCCATCTTGGGGTCTGTATCGTTCAAATCTTGTTCATAAGCGCCGCCACGCATACCTTCTCCAATGATATTTAAGAAAGCCAGCACCCTTGTTTTAGAATGATCAATGGTTTGATCTTTGTAAGTTTGAAAACTTTTCCAACCAGGACTGCCTGCATCTACTACTGTGGTTACACCAACGCGAAAGGTAAAACCATCTGGAGGTAAGGCGGTAAAGCTATTTCTAAGGTAGTTATATGGCTCCGTCCCAAAAAAATGATGCGTATGGATATCTATTAATCCTGGGGTTACATATAAACCTTTTGCATCAACGGTCTGTAAAGCCGTTCCTTCTATCTGCTTGCCTACCTTTACTATCTTGCCGTCATTAATAGCAACATCCATTATTTCATCGATATTATTCTTAGGGTCGATCACGTGCCCACCTTTTATTAATATGGCATATTCCTGGGTATAGCCGCTAAACCAGCATAAACATAGGAAACTTATAAAAGCAATATAGGATTTCATTTTATAGTTTTTTAATTATTTAAATCAATTTGCAACATCCCACCATACCCGGCTCGTCAACGCATTGGTTCCTCCTTGCCTTTGCATGGCTTCCATGTAGTTCTCCCGATTATAACTTTCTTCTGTAAGTGGTACCACAAAACGTCTGGGAATTGTTCCCCCAGTTAAATTACCTGGGTAATTTGTTGGCGTTAAGCGTGGATAGCCCGTTCTTCTCCAATTCGCAAAAATTTCATATTCATCCTGCAAAAACAGTGAAACCCATAACTGAGTATATATCAACTCTAATTGTTCTTCCATACTTCCGGCAGCATTATAAGGGTGTTGTTTTAGATAATAGTCGACTCTATCACGACTGATTTCACCATCTTGACCAAACAAAGCCCACTGGCTCATTCCCGCGCGCACAGCGATTTCATAAGTCTGCGCCGGATCACCATCATACCAGCCTCTTATTGCAGCCTCCGTTAATAGGAGGTTCATTTCAGCATTCGTTAATACCAAATGCGGGGCATCAAATCGCAGAATAGTGTTCGGGTGGGGTTCAGAATAAGTAGCAAAGTCAGCAGGGAATGAATTAAACGCCGCATTTGGCATACCCTTTTGGATAGAACTGGTGGTATCTGCCACATAAGTTCCTGTTGCATTCCGTACCCATACAACTGCGATGGCATTGAGTCTCGGATCATGCGTATTTTGCAGATGATCAATAAATGTTTTAGCTAATTTTCCTCCTTCAATATTGTCTACTGCTTGTGGATTTAAGTAATCAGTATTCAATAATGCCGTAGCAATAAAGTTCCGCTGCGCCACTTGTGAACCGTCCACATATTGAATGCGAGCCAATTCATTATCATTCGTAATAACGCCTCCGGCAATAGCTTTTCTCACCCACTCTTCCGCCAGGTCAGGAGCAACTTTTGTTAGGCGCATACCTAAGCGCAGCATCAATGAATACGCAAATTTTTTCCATCTCGTAATATTTCCACCGTATATTAAATCACCATTCCCAAACGATGGAAAACTGGCATCTAAAGCTAAGGCCGACTCTTCTAGTTCTTTCAAAAGGTCATTATAAATATCTGCCTGTACATCATAACTCGGTGTGTAACTTTGGCTATCTGAGGCTAAACCGGCTGCCGTATAGGGAATATCTCCATACAGGTCAGTCAATCTGTGAAAAATCAACACTTGCCATATACGCGCAATAGAAAGCTTATTGATATCATTAGGATTAGAAGAAACGCCTTCAATAACTTTCTTGATCTCAATAACGGCGGTAGCATATGCATCCCAACTACCATATGATTGCGTTTCATTAAAATATTTATCGCCCGCAGCTGGTACTTCTTTATAGGTAGCCGTTTGTTGCATCGCCCCACCAATTGTAAGATAGGCACTGCCTGCATAATTTACGCTTACAGCATCTAAAAGCGCCTTTGTAAACATATATTCGGGCACCACCGTGGTAGAGGCATTAGGATTTACGTTCATCTCTTCAAACCCCTTATCACATGCTGATAGGATCAAAAGCGAAGAGAAAATAAATGCATGTTTAAAGAATCTTTTCATATTATCTAAGGTCTTAATGATTAAAATTTTACGATAAGATTTACACCAAAACTTCTGGTACGAGGAACACCAAATGCTTCCAAGCCCTGCGCATTACTATTGGTATAGCTTGATTCTGGGTCAAAGTATTTATTGCGTTTATCTTTGTAGAGTGTAAGAAGATTCCGCCCCACTAGCGATATCGTTGCTCCTTGCAATTTTGCCCAATGAAATTTCTCTATCGGCAGGTTGTAAGACAATATCACTTGCCGTAGTTTGACAAAATCATTGTCAAACATGAACATGGATGTATAAAATTTGTCATTATCATAATAAGTATCAATATCTTTTGGCTCCCATGTTTTACTGAAAGCGGCACCACTTTGATCTACTCCTGTAACTGTTAAACCGGCTTCTCTACCGGGCAGTGTTTCTGTCGGCAAACCGAACCGATAAGCATACTGATAAAGATTAGAATACATCATCCCCCCAAATTTTCCATCTATGAGCACATTCAGCGAGAAGTCTTTATAGCTAAACGTATTATTAAGTCCCATTATCAACGGAGGCACCCCTTGTCCTATTTCTTCAAGTGGACCACGAACGGCATAGCCGCTCTCCGCGTTATATACCGTCTGACCATTCTGATCTGTTAATTTTCTATATCCCCATAAAGCACCGTAGGGCCTGCCCACTACGTTACGTATGCTACCTCCACCAACACCGTCACCCACCACAATAGCGTCTAATCCATCTGCAAGTTGCTGAATCTCACTTTTGTTATACGAAACATTATAGCTTACATCCCAATTGAAATTTTCCGTCTTAATAGGCTTACCACTTAATAAAACTTCTATTCCTCTATTGTTTAATTCACCTACATTAAGTAGTGCCCTATTATAGCCCGAAGCTTGCGAAATATTGGATTCTACAATATCATCGGTAGTTTTACGATTATAGAAAGTTAAGTCAGCACCGAAACGACCATCAAAAAATTGGGCATCCACACCAAATTCGTACGTAGTAGAAGTTAATGGTCTTAAGCCCGGATTATTTACTAAATCTGAAGTAAGCTCTTGAACGGGACGCCCATTATGGCCACCTTGCACCATAGAATATGTTTCATTCAAAATATAAGCCGTTGGTGTCGCTCCGCCAACTTGCGCCCACGAACCACGGAGCTTCAAACCACTGACGGCCTTAGGCATATGCAACGCTTCTGATAACACCAACGTTCCTCCAACAGAAGGATAAAATATACTGTTATTCTGTGAGCTCAATGTTGAGAACCAGTCCTGACGGCCCGTGAAGGTCAGGTAGGCCAGTCCCTTATAGCCTATATCGGCAGAACCAAAAAGGGAGTTGATACCTGTTTTTTGATAAAGAGGGGTTGTTGTTAAAATATTTAAATTCGTATAGCTATAGAAATACGGAACGGTAAATTCACTTCCCGCAATAGTGGTTAAATCATATTCATTTCGTTGAATATTACCACCCCCCATAGCAGATAGGCTAAAATCATTGAAAGTAGTATTGTAATTCAGGGTTAACATGTAGTTAGTTTCTGATGAAGTTGCCTTAAGGCTCTCGTAAGAACCTAAAGGTCGGAAGGCGGTGCCCGTAGGCTGGATCGCCTCACTTTCAGAACTGTAGAAATCACGACTTGCACTCCCCTTAATAAATAGATTATCTAAAATATCATATTGCAAATTACCTTGCATGATGAAACGATCTTTTTTGTCGCTATTCTCATAACGATTAACCACAAACCATGAGTTTGGAGCTTCAGCAACAGGGTTCCACCTTACTTCATTACCATTTGCATCATAACCGGGCGCTAGTGACATAATGTCTACCGTATTGGCAAGCATATAAACTGCCCAAGCAGCATTATCGTTTGCATAACCTACCTTTGGCCTATTTTTACCATGATCGTAATTGTATTGTGACACCGCTTCTAGATGTAATTTCTTTCCTATGTTAGCATTTACAGACATATTGGTCGTCAATCTTTTGTAGGTAGAGTTTGGCACAATGGCTTGCGCATCGGTGTTTGACACACTCGCTCGATACCTGACCGCTTCATTTCCGCCATTTAGCGCTAAAGAATTAATATAGGTCTGCCCAGTTTCATAAAATTGTTTAGGATTATTAGTAACTGGTGAGTATGGTCTTTCAACGCCATCAAACTGGACATAAGGTGAACCATCCATTTTTGCTCCATAAGACAGTCTTCCAGTAGCAATCGCTTCCTCCTGAGTCGTCGGCTTTTTCCCATCAACACCCTGCCCATATTCATATTGCCACTCCGGGTAAGTAGACGGGCGTTCAAATGTAGACGAACTATTAAATTCTATACCTATACCCTTCTGTGCAATACCTTTTTTGGTGGTAATAAGAATCACTCCATTAGCCGCACGTGAACCATATAAGGCGGAGGCAGGACCTCCTTTTAGTACACTGATACTTTCAATATCATCCGGGTTTATGCCCGCAATACCGTCACCACGGTCAATATTCCACCCCATTCCTCCTGAGCTTGTACTTCCGCCAGGGGTAGAATTATCCATTGGCATTCCATTAATCACATATAAAGGTTGGTTATTTCCACTTAATGAGCCGTTTCCACGTATGATCACTCTACTTGATCCGCCCGGTCCCGTAGCCATTCCTGAGACGTCTACACCAGCCACTTTACCAACCAAAGCATTCGCCACATTCACCTCTTTTGCCTGTGTAAGCTGTTCACCGCCCACTTCTGCTACTGAATACGCAAGTGCTTTCTTCGATCTAGAAATCCCCAAAGCAGTCACAACAACCTCATTAAGCGCCTGATTATCTTCAGATAATTGTACATTAACAATGTTTTTACCATTGATAGTGATGGATTGTGTTACATATCCCATATAACTAAATTCAAGTTCCCCGGTATTGGTAACTTTCAATACATAATTGCCTTCCGCATTCGTAACGGTTCCCTTTGTTGAGTTTTTTAGGCGTACACTTACACCAGGTATCGCTTGCCCTTTTCCATCGGTAACGGTTCCTTTTATATCTATGTCTTGAGGAATGGCATTTTTTTCGTTTTGAGCCAATACGATACGATTTTCAATTACGTTATAGGTGATATTATGAGCACTTAGTAATTCATCGAATATCTTTTGTAAAGGCTGTTGATTCGCTTCTATTGAAACTACCTGATTTAGATCTACAACTTGCTTGGAATAAATAAATTTTATATCAGCCTTACTTTCAATTAGTTTCAGAGCATTTATTAAGGTCTCACCCTTAATCGACAGAGATATGCGCTTGGTAAGACTTAGTTTAATTTCGGGTTGCTTGGAATAAGCCATAAAAATGCTCCCCACGAAAAGGGATAAACCTAGAGCAAAGATTCTTATATAATCAGCTTTTTTCAGGTTGACACTCATAATTCATTAATTAGATGGTTAAAATTTGGACAATAAGCTTCCACTCCAATTGCCTTAAAAGATATTTTATATATATAAAATATTACAATTGAACTATATAATACTAAATATTAAATATTAGTTAATTAACAATGCGTAGTTTAAGTTTTCATAGACTGCATTTTTTAATATTCTGGTGAAAATGGATGTTTTTTATTTCTTTTTAAGCAGTATTCTGTCTCCGGAAACCTCATACTGCAGATTAAGCGATTGACTCATTATTTCCATAATGGAAAGCAAATTAAGTTGTTTAAAGTCGGCCGTTAAGGTGTAGTTGTTTAATCTTGTATCATTCAATTCTATTTGGACCTTAAACGCGTTATTTAATGTATCAACAATTACTTTTAACGGCGTGTCTTCAAAAGAAATATTCTTTCGCCTCCACATTCCTACAGAAGAATCCTCTGTTTCTTTTGCTTTAACTAATTTCGTTTTCTGTTTACTAAAAGAAACTTTCTGATCGGCTACTAATAATACTTCCTGTGTTTGGCTCTCTTTCTGTACCAATGCTTTTTCAAGCAAATTTTGACTTTGCGATTGACTAACGGAAACCATTCCAGTAATAACAGAAACTTCTTCTCCTGCCTGCTCATCAGTTTTAATACGAAAACTGGTACCCAGCACCTTCGTTGTTAAGGCACCGCTACTGATAATAAAGGGTCTATTTTTATCTTTAGCTATTTCAAAGAAAATTTCACCTGCCATGGATAATTCCCTTCCATCTTGTTGAAAATTGGCTGAATATTCCACAGTAGATTTAGGATTTAACCAAATGATACTGCCGTCGGGTAGTTTATGCTTCATGATGGTTTTCGTCTTATTTTCTACCAAAACTACCTTTGTAGAAATTCCAAGCACATTCATTAACTGCCCTTGAAAGAGTACGATTGCTACCACCAATAGGAATAATGCAGCCACCCCCATAAATAACCTAATGGAATACCTATTAGATCGTATCTTATGAATTTCAGTAGCGGTCGACTTCGCTACAGAAGTAGAAATGCCCGACTTATGTTTTATATTCTGCAACATACGCAAGCGTATATCATCACGTTTTCTTAAGGCACTCATTTCCGAATTTGACCAGTTATCACCGATCGACTTATACCAATCCTCAACGATACTCGCCTCTTCAGGACTGCACGTTTTATCTAAATATCTTTTTAATAACGCTTCGGAAATTTCTTCTTTCATCTTCGGTCTCTTAAAGCCTTCGTTAATATATGTCTTGCAACATGGGCGTATCCCCTACTCTATCTTTAAAAAAAACATCTTTTTTTAAAATATTTATCTAAAATGACTATGCGAATTAATAAAAGAGTAGAAAAACATATATAATTAGCGCTTTGACGGCAATTTTTAATCTACCAAGCGCTTTCGTGAGTTGGTTTTCAACAGTTTTTTCAGAGATTCCAAGCAAATCAGCAATCTCTTTGTTTGTCTTAAATTCCTTCCTGCTCAATTCATAAATGTATCTACACTTTTCGGGCAGCAATCGAACATGTGATTCTATCTGCTCTTGAAGTTCATTAAATGAGATGATCATCTCAGTAGAATTATCAACATCTTTAAAACTACCTTTGACATAAGATTTATAATTATTTCTCACAAGTTCCTTCTGAAGATAACTTAAAACCAAGTATCTTACCGAAGTAAACAGGTAACCACTTATAGAGCTATGTATGGTAATTTTTTGACGGTTTAACCAAATACTTGTAAATAAATCTTGTATTATTTCTTCTGCTATTTCCGCCTTTCTAAGGCGTTTAAAAGCCTCTGCATAGAGCTTATACCAATATCGATTGTATAGTTCTTCAAATGAAGCTTCATTACCATCAATGCAGGCCCTGAAAAGATTTTCATCAGAAAACTTAGTTAAATCTTGCATAATTAAGCTTTAGACAATTCATGTAAGTTAAGCGATTCTTTACCCATCTGTTGCAACAGGTATTATATTGTATTTAAAACAATTTTCTTAAAACCCAAAAACCCTACGATGTTTAAAAAATTTATAATTTGGTCAGCGTATACTGTAAATGATATTCTTTGAAGAATTTAGTTCTTACCTTCTCGCAAATATTGAAAAAAAAACATTATTATCAAATTTTATCAATGCGAGTTAATACGATCATGTCTATCTTTTGCTAACTACCCCTTAAGCAGCTTACTATTCAAAAACCCGATCTTAGGTAAATTAAAATTGCGCTTTCTTAGTCTCATAAGAATAAGTATCGCCAGAATCCGAATAGTATGTAAGTTTAACAAGAGTAGGGATGATTTTTTTTCAGTGAGAAAATCTAAAAAAAAAGCTGCTTACCTAACACTAGATAAGCAGCATTCTACTTTCATTGTAGTATCCAACCGTAATTACCTGTAGAAATTATTTGAAGATGTCTAGATTTAATCAAACATCGTTAAAATCACAAGATTATGAAACAAAGTTAACTATCAAAACACGTATTTATTGCATACTTTTATAAATGAGATAAAATTGTGCATTAATAAGAAAATACGTGAATTATTATACAAAAATTCACCACTTCGACACTGTCAAGCAAATAGCAAATCCTAATAGATTTTAATCTGTTTATCTGCCAGCTATCGTTTTTTTTGTTAAATTGCCTAAAGGCATTTTGCATCTAGGCCGACAATAATATTTATTGAAAAATGGAAATTTTAATAATTTTATTTCTGATACTTCTCAATGGCATATTTTCTATGAGCGAAATTGCTTTGGTTTCTTCTCGTAAATTCAAGCTGGAAAGTGAAGCAAATAAAGGAAACAAAAATGCAGAGAGGGCTTTAGGCTTAGCGAACAGTCCAAATACCTTTCTTTCCACGGTACAGATTGGAATTACACTTATAGGCATCCTTACAGGTATTTTCAGTGGAAAAACGCTGACTTATGATCTTACCGGAATCATAAGTCGGGTACCAATATTATCACCCTATGCCGATTCTATAGCAGTGACCCTTGTTGTTGTCATAATCACTTATGTTACTATTGTATTTGGCGAACTGATACCAAAAAGGATAGGATTGAATTTCCCTGAGAAAATATCGGCCGCTGTTGCACAACCTATGACGATCTTATCAGCTATAGCAAAACCCTTAATCTGGCTGCTGGCAAAGACGAACGATCTTTTCCTGAGATTGTTCGGCATTAACGAAAAACAAGATGGCACCGCTACTGAAGACGAGATAAATGCGATCATTCGGCAAAGTACTGAAAGCGGAGAAATTCAAGAAATAGAACAGGATATCGTCAGGAGAGTTTTCTCATTGGGAGATCGAAAGGCCAGTGAATTAATGACTCATCGAAGTGACCTGATATGGTTGGATAAAAAGGACGATTCTTTAAAGATTAAAGAGAAAGTGAATAGTAATCCCCATTCGGCCTACCCTGTTTGTGATAAATCTCTTGATCAATTACTAGGATTTATTTCGCTAAAACAGTTATTTAGTAGGTCTACGGAAGAAGATTTTAATATCGAACAACATCTTAATAAACCTCTTTATGTTCCTGAAAATATGGCGGCCTATCGTGTATTGGAGCACTTTAAACAAAGTAAAATTCACAGTGCCATTGTAGTAGATGAATATGGCAGCATACAGGGTATCATTACGATGGATGATGTGACGGATGAATTGATTGGTGACACAATAGAAATTGATGAAGACGAATATCAGATTACTGTAAGAGATGAAAATTCCTGGCTGGTAGATGGCCAGTTTCCTTATTTTGAACTACTCGAACATTTACAGATAGAGGGAGAAAAAGAATCCGAAGGATTTACAACAGTAGGCGGTTTAGTCATTCATCAAACCAATCACATCCCTAAAACGGGAGAAAAAGTTAGATGGAAAGATTATGAACTCGAGGTAGTTGACATGGACGGTCAGAGGATCGACAAGGTACTTATTACCAAGATATAGTAGATCAAGGCTACTGAGCACCATTAGTCTATATTTGCATTTAATTATAAATATATTCTGATCAATGTATATATGAGTCCGTGGTGAGTCCATAGTAAGTCCGTTATGAATCCATATATTTTAGTTAAATATTGGATTTATAACACATAAAAATTGGGTTATATACCTAAAAATATATAACTTAGTATACTGTTGCTCTCCAATTAGCAAGAACAGGCTTTACCAGATTATAAACATTATGGCAATAAACGATAAGAAAGGGCATGTACATGGAAAAATTGGCCCTTTAGTCTACCGCTCGAGTGGCGGCACACAAATAGTTCAAAGTCGGCCACGAAAATTCGAGCAAACGGAAGCAACAAAATTAACCGGACACGAATTTGGCTTAGCGAGCACACAAGCAGCATTTATACGAAAAATAATCAATACACTGATAGATGCATCTGATGGACGGATGTTAAATCGATTTACCGGTGCAATCCGAAATTGTTTGCACCTTGCAGAAAAGGTGATCGGCAATAGAGACTTACATGACGTCAGCTTAGATAAGCTACGCGGGTTTCAATTTAATTTGGACGCACCTTTTGAACGGGTGATGAAAAAACAACCCCTCTCGCATGTAGACGATCAGGGCAATCTTTTCTTTCAACTAGCGATCGATGATCCTTATAAAGATTTCGCCTTTTTAAATTCAAAAAGAAACGCCACTGCAGGCATTAGAATATCCACTATTGCTTTTAACTTCAAGGATGAGTATTTTCAGGTTGTAGATTCAAAAGAATTTGAAGTTAAAACAACCTCTATTCAGTGGGAATCTAAGAAGAATCTTCCTTCCGGCGCCGTTATCTTCGTGATACTTTCCTTGCATTATTATCAAGCTGGCTGGTTAACAGATTTAAAACCGGTTATCGACCAGAAATACAATGCTTCTGGTATTCTACATGCCTTTCATACAACAGAAGCTATGTCTAATAAAGGAACTGGAGAAGAGTGGCACCCCATCGCACAAGCGATTGCTGCCCCAACAGCTACTAAAAACAAGTTGAAAGACATCGAAAATGTTATTATCAAAGAGCAGAAAAAGAAGAGTAAAAAAAGCAAACAAAAAACAAAAGAAGAACCACGATTGATTTATACAAAGAGCTGAGCCCGTCTTTTGAATTTTAATCTAAGGAATTATTTTCTTATCCTTTAATTCATCGAATAGATCAAAGAACATTTTTTCTGTATCCATAAATTCGTAAAAACCCATACGCCTTGCCTTGGTTCCATCCGAAAAAAAATCGTAGTCCCAAGAAAAAACAAAATCACCAAAACCCCATGCCGATACTTCCTGAAAGCTATGTTTTTCTAAGTTATATTTATCTTGTATCTGCTCCCACACCGTTGCTTTATCAGCCATAACGGTATGTAAAGGCATGTGTAATGGCGGTGCTACATCCATATGAAAATAAGCGGCTATTTTTGGCCAGAATTCGTTCCAACGAATAAGATCACCGTTAGTGATGTTGAATGCTTGGTTGGCACACTTAGGGTCTGTAGCCGCCCAAACCGTCGCTTTGGCCAATAAACCGGCGTCTGTTAGGTCCATTAATTTATCATAAGCGCCAGGTTTACCGGGAAATCGAAGGGGCAGTCCCAATTCTTTAGATATCGTTGCATAAACGGCAATGACCAAAACGAGGTTCATCGGATTTCCTAATGCGGTTCCAGCAACAACTGATGGCCTTAGCGCCGACCAACTCCATTTCTTTCCTTCTTGCTGCTTTTCCAAATACTGTTGCTGATCAACATTAAATTCTGGTGGCATATGTCCTGCATCACTTTCTTTGGCTGGGGTTTTAAAGGGCCCGTAATGTGCACCGTAAACCTTGTAGCCTTGCATTAAACTGATATGTTGCAAACCCGTTGCGACACGTTCGATTTCGGTTACGACATTCACCAGCATAGCAAGATTTGGCGGCACCAATTCTGCCCAGGAAGGTTTATCTTGATAGGCAGCATAAAAAATATGCGTGACGGTAGTTAACGATTGCAATTTTATTTTGCAATCTTCTTTATCAAGCAGGTCAACCGATAAATATTGGGTTTTTTGCGTGTTCACACCACCACGTCGTGAAAGTCCGATAATTTCCCAATCGCCCAGTTCTTCGAGATGCTTAATCAGATTACTCCCGATCACACCGTTGGCGCCTACTACCAGTGCTGTATTTTTAGCTATCATATTCTTAACTTTAAATTTGATTTATCTTCTATTTTAAACAAAGGTACAGCGAAAGAAACAGTTGTTTATTGTATAAAACTATGATAGATTTGTATCTATCTATGATGAAACGTTATAAGCAATTTGCCCCCATCCTTATTTCAGACTTTGAAGTATTGAAATGGCAACACCCTGTCCATAATCACAATCATTATGAATTGATCTATATCAGGCATGGTTCGGGTATACACTTTATTAATTCCGTGCCTATGAAGTATCAACAGGGTAATGTATTCTTGCTTGGGCCGGAAGAAGAACACTATTTTGAGGTTATTGAAAAGACACGGTTTATTTATCTTAAGTTTACCGATGTCTATATACATCAGCACAATATCATAAATAGCACGGTAAAACACTTGGAGTATCTCATCAAAAGCAGGGAAACACATCATTCAGGATTTAACCTTTCTCCAGTAGATCAGACTACTGTAGACCTTTTGTTCGAAGTAATTATTTCACTTAAAAATGATTTGATGAGAAATGAGCAGGTGATCTGGATGCAGGTACTTGCGTTATCTGAGATCCTGCAGCGAAACCTGCCGGAGATAAAAACCAGTATGAACCGAAGTCGTGATATGCAGGCTATCTTTTGCTATATCCACAAACATATCTACAATCCCGAAAATCTAAAGGCAGCCGTGATGGCAAGGCATTTCCATATCACGAGCGACTATATGGGGCCTTATTTTAAAAGGAATACGGGCACCACACTTAGAAAATATATCGGCGAATATCGGAATAGTTTGATCAGGAAAAGGTTGCACAGCGGACGGTTCACCCTTAAACAACTTGCCGCTGAATTTGGGTTGACGGATGAAAGTCACATAAGTAAACTGCTTAAAAATAATTGAAGAAAAACAATTTTTTAAGCTGGAAAAATTTAATTTTTCCAGCCTTCAGAAGAATGTTTTCTACCTTCTTTTGAGATATTTGATTGGTTACGATCGGATCCAACTAGGACATTTAGCTACCAACGCCCATTTTCGTTTTTATTCTATAGACCGTAAAAGAGTAGGGCGAAATCGCTACTTTAAACTTATTAGAGACCTGCTCCCCTATTTCAACTGGCTGACATTTAAGATCGGTAGGATCGCCTTTCAGCGTAATTTTGGTTGCCTCTTCGTCTAATACGATATTGTCTCCAAAATCTATATTGGTTTGCACTTCCGTAGGTAACAGGTTTACAATTTTCAAAATCAAATCTCCTGATTTTTCTTCTTTTACAGCAGACACGCCAAAACGTTTGCTAACGGCTGGTTTGGATTCAGAAAGTACAATGTCCGAAGAGAAATAGGTATCACCACTATGTTGTCCATACAGTTGTTGCACGTAATATCCAACAGTAGGCTTAACTTCCTCATTATTAAAGTAAATCAAATCTGGATTCCACTGGGTATGCCCCTCCTTCGCTAATAAAGGAGCATAAGAAGCCATATGTACGACATCTCCATTCCGTTCCAAAGACGTTAAATATAATGCTTCGGCTAGGGCAGTTTCCAGATTATTAGGCCTTCCGGGTAAATGAGCTGCATACTCCCCTAAATAAACCTTTGATTTTGACCGGTCATAGCGATCATAATAATCTTGATTATGGATAAACCAACCTGGCGACTGATAATAATGTTCATCTACCATCGGAATTTCCAGCGCATCGGCAAGCTCCCAACCTTCGCGGTAATCTGTTCCATCTGCACTAGGCCCCACGGTACCGATAACAGTAATCGCTGGATATCGCTTCTTCATAGCCGCAAAAATCAAGCGAAAGCGTTCCTCAAATACATCTGTAATGAGATCTTCATTTCCTATACCGATATATTTTAGGTTAAAAGGTTCAGGATGTCCCGCGGCAGCACGCTTTTTACCCCAAATACTGTTCTTGTCGCCGTTGGCATACTCTATCAAATCAAAAATCTCTTGTATATATTCATCCATATCTTCCATAGGAATTCCTCCCTGCTGTCCAGCCCCTCCCGTTCCCGAATTTTGACAAGGTACCGCTGCAGGCACAACTGGTAGCGGCTCTGCGCCTATATCCTCGCAAAATTGGAAATATTCAAAATAACCAAGACCGGCAGACTGATGGTAACCCCACAAGTTCCTCTGAGGTACACGCTCCTCTAAGGGGCCAATCGTATTCTTCCAGCGATACATATTTTCCAAGCCATCGCCATGGGCCACACATCCGCCCGGGAAACGGACGAACCGTGGTCGCATATCGGCAATAGCTTGAGCTAAATCAGCCCGCAATCCATTCTTTCTATTCTTAAAGGTACTCTCCGGAAAGAGCGATATCAAATCAAAAGCATAAGTGCCAGCTTTTAGCGGTTTTACTTCTAACGTAGCGGATACCGCCGATGTATTTGCCACAATCTTATCCTGGTATTGCTTCCAATTACCGGCAATGCCCTTTATAATAGTACTTCCATAAACAGTGCCATCGTCGCCAACCAGACGAATCTCTACACCAGTTTTTATACCATTCAATGCGCGAGCAAAAAACGAGCAGAGGTAAGTTGCTCCCTGCTTAATTGAAATACCATCGAAACCTTTGTTTTGCAAACCGGCACCAACTGACGGAAGATCAAGTACAGCGTAGAACTTGTTATTTGGATGAATAGGACTCACGCTATCAATATGGAGCGAACCTTTACCTTGTACCTTCCAAGCTGTTTGATGATTCCATGTTTCGTCCTTCCCCTCCTTATCAGACGGGCGATATTCAAAGCCTCTATTTTGCACCAGTTCAGCATAAAGTCCGCCATCAGCTGCGTAGTTAATATCCTCAAAAAAAACACCCATTAAAAGATCACTTATTTTACGTGGGTCGCCCGTTTGAACATGTATGTCCGCCTTTAAAGAATCCAACGAAGCAAAACGTTGATGATCGTCTTTCGTTTGTTCGGACCATAGTGTGTACTTGTACGCAGCCAACGCTTGCGCATTCAGCAAAGCATCTATCTCTCCCCAAGCAACTTTATTAATGGATCCGATTTCCCGCTTATTGCCTATATATATCTCCTCCCTATGGGTGGGTAAGGTATCAATGACAGCAGCCTTACTATAGGTTTTAAAATCGGAAGTTGCAGTTTTGTAATACTGTATTTTCCCTTCCTTTTCAGTGCGCCAGCCGATTGTAGTATTTCCCGAAGCATCCTTATATACAATAGGGTCTAAGCAGTTCCCATCTTGTATCATTTCGGTATAAGATTGTCGCTGCCATTTCACCAGATCTTCCGATTGCGCATGCGCTAACACATTGTCTTCTTCGTTCACCGACCAAACGCAATGCCACATACCGTTGGCGTCTCTATAAACAAACGGTCTAAGCATCCGTTTCTGTGCTCCCCAACGGCCATAGTCGCACCGTAAAAAACCGTGGTCTGGTCCAATCGCATGCCATATTTGTTTATCCGTGCTCCAAGCAAAGTGCAAACCGGCTCTACCGCCGTCGTTTAAACTTGCATAAGCAAACAGGTAAGCAGAATCAGGTTTCAACGAAGTACCACTATGAAAACTCCAAGTAGTAAGTGGAAGAAACAGTGAACAAAACATCAAAAAAAACAATCGATTTATCATCATTCAAGAAATTGGTTTGCAAAAATAAATCTGACCCAGTGAGGTCTTTAACAATAGTGCTATTTAACCGCTTATGTTATAAGTGTTATTAACACATTTATTTTCAAACTTAAACAAATTTACTTTCAATCGCAATTATATTTCCGTTACATGTACAGTTAAGGCATCAATCTGTTCATTGCTCTTGAAACCTATCAATGTTTGTAAGCTAAGACGATCATTACCGAAATATCAGATGTTTTGTATAATGTACTATAAACTTATTTCATACATCAAGATGAACTTTAATCAATATGTGGATCATGAAATGAAAAGGCATTACCAACAACATGTAAAAGGATCGCTTCCGATAAATTTTATATTTTTCCGTTATCCTCTCTGTGGCTTAGAAAGACTCAGAAATTAGAAAAGAATTAAAGAAACATAAATCTAATTGGCTGTTCTTGGACAGATAATCAATTTTTGGTTGACTTTCCTGCCATCGTTTCCAGTACGGCAACATACTCCGTCGATGTTCAAGATACTCGTCCGGAATGTTTTCAAAAGGTTCCATTACAAAAGTAACTGACTTGTGCGCTGTCCAGATCCAAGTATCATCCTTCAAGATGGAATCAGACGAACGCATATTCCACTCGGGGATATTTATCATGCTAAATTCATCTGTTTCAGTATCAAAATAAATCCCGGCTTCAGCAAGTACTTTCGGATCAGTGTAACTACCTTTTAAAGCAGCATTCAACTGTTGGTTATGCTTGTTTAAAATTATCTTTTCTACAGTCAGACCATTAAAGTTTTTCTGTTTAACATTCGTGCAGAATTCTGCTATTTTTCGTAATTCATTTGCTACCATTAAGCTATCATCCGTTAATATAATAATCGAAAAAAGGTCTTCCTGAAGAATTTCAAAGGTTTTGTCAACAGGATTAATTGTAATGCTCACTTTTCGGCTAACAATACTAGCATCTTCCATTCCGATAATGGAAGCAATTGCAAAAAACAAAATGTTTATCGGATTCATACGTGTGAAATGTTTTAGAATGCTATAATTTTTTTACTCTTTTCAACTTTTACTCTTTTACCAGAAATTAGCTGTAGGCAAAGCATAAAAGGTCGTATCCTGTACATCCTGCCATGGTGCCTGATTAAACTGCCAACATTTTTCGATCTTGTCAAAGCTTTTTCCGATATCCATTGTTCCCCATTGGTAACCTGTTTTGTATGTGTTCCCATTGACTGTTATCGTTCCGAATATGGTGGGATAGGACGATCCGGATACGCCATTGGTATATTGAATGGCATTTTCCAGTTTCAAGGTTGTACACGCCGGAAATTTAACAATCTCTTCAATATCTCCGATATTTTTCTGCTCTTGTGCATACTGCCATTTCGGATGCAGGCTGTCCAACAAAGTGTAGGGGTATTGACTATTTTCGTTCGATCTAAGTTTTTCCTCGAATAAAACCGTTTCCCTAGTAAGCAGAACGGTCTGTCCGATCCATTCTTTGAATGGCTCATACTTATTGAGATTGGTGGATTTGGTCTTTACTGTTGCATAAATGATAAAGATAAGAAAACCAATCCCCCCAACGATGACCAATGCAATAATGCCCATAATTTTCTTTGTTGTCATCTTACTTTTTGTCTGTAATGTATATTTCCGTCAGGTCATCGTCTGATATGAAACGTATGTTATAGCCCGTCTGCTCCTTTAATTTCACCAAAGGCATACTTTCTGTTTCAAAATCCGTACTGTTGAGCTTTTCTTTTGATTTATGGCCTCTGTTCATCTCGGTCGACTTCGCGATATGATAAAGATCACCATCCACCTTGAGTACTTTAAACCATCCAAAACGGATTTCTGCACCCATCGGATTTCCTTTTTCTTTATAGATTTCATAATTGCCGAAATAGATATCACCTTCCGCCGGAGCTTGATCCATGGCCACGTATTCGGCAGGTTTGGGTAAAGGAGGTTTGACACTTTCATAGGTCAGATAGCCAAAGAATGCGATGATCAGCAATATAAATATCCAACCTACGATAGTCAATTTGAATATAAAGGGTGGTTTGGGTGCTTCGGCTACTTTATGCGTAGCGAAGGTCTTCATCTCCGATGTCCAGTAGCGTCGGGAAATTTTCTTCCGCGCTACATCGTCCCAAAATTCACCATACGCTTTTTTGGAATAGACCGAACAAATGGCTGTTCTCATCAATGTCCGATAAACACCCAATACCATAGGGTTGTTTGGGGTCTTTGGATTTTGAAGCCCATCGGCATGATGGGCACCTTGTTCTATTTTATTAATTAAAAAAAACATACTAATTTGTATTTATTTCGTTTAACGATTTGTTTGAATGCCTGTTAATCATTTCCCAATTGAATGGATCATCCTCTAGCTTATTATCCTCTTTATTACAAGACGCAAGCACCAAAACCATGCTTGACACGAATAAAAAATTACTTCTCATAATAATTATCTTATTTGTCAATAAAATCAAATTTGTCTTCGAACAGTTTTCCGATAACCGGTAGAGGCTTTTTTACTTCATTGGCAGCGGTGATGATACCCAATACCATTAAAATCAAGAAAATGATACTGACAGCACTGAGTATAGTGCCCAAAGAAGGAATTATCATCAACACAACACCTACTATCGTATTAAAAATCAATGCAATGATCAGCAATCCCAATCCTTGTTTCAGATGATATTTACTCAAATCGTTTCGTTGCTCTTTTCCGGCAAAAAAAGCTACCAGCCATAAAATGCCAAGATAACTTAAAATAGATTGTACTTTCGGGTTCATAATTTTTTAAAAATTTATTAATTCAAAAATCAGCATAACCAGGAAGACAAGACCTATTCAATCCTTCACATAGCATCTACACGATTTATAGATGTATATACAAAGTATCTACATGAAATTAAAACATTTGAATATCAATACATTACACCTATATCACTAAGCTATTTTAACAGGGAATAATTCGGATATGGTCTGCTTTTTTCATTATTTTGTTTCTGACTGTAGATAGAAAGAAGCATGAAAATAAGATTTGCCCTATATCACATTATAATATTGTTGCTCTGTTCGTCCGTTAAAGCACAACATATACAATCTTCCACAAAGAAGATATTGGATGAGTTCGATGAGTATCAATTACAAAACCGATCATTGGAGGCGAGTAAATTACTGGATTCCAGCATAAATATTACCGCATTACCTGTTGATCTTGCATATCTGTATGCTTATCAGAGCGGCATATACGTTTCTATGGACAGCTTGCTTTTAGCCAAGAAGCTTGCTGACCTGAGTATGAAAAATGCTCAAAAAGCAAAAAGCAAGACAGCAATGGCGGTTGCTTATCGTGCCAAAGCGTTTCTCAATAACAGGATGGATATGCCGGATGCAGTGGTGAAAGATGCTCTGGAAGGGTTAAAGCAGGTAGAAAACACCGATGAGGACCTTGCTACCAAATATCATCTGAATTATTTGTTGTACGGAGCTTATAGTAAATGGGATGACAGTGATAAAATGGAGCATTATATCCACAAGGCCCGTTATTGTGCCATAAAAGCAAATAATGTCAACCTTCAGGTCAACATCAGCAACGGAATTTCCAGTATGTTCCTGACACGTTATCGAAAGGACAAACAGCATGCCCTGCTCGACAGCAGTTTTCATTACTTGAAGACTTCATACGAGTTATTGAAGCAGTATCCCGAAAAGATAAGCGGTAATACCTTCGTGATTACCTGCATCAATCTGGCTAATCATTACCTGGATTTTTCGGACGAGTCTCTTTCTACACGACAACAAAGAGCGTTTGACTACCTCGATCTGGCGGAAGAAAAAATGATCCGTAAAAAGGCTACCTCCGAAAAATGGGGCAACATTTTTGGCATCAGGAGCAGTTTTGCCAAAAAGCAGGGAGATCTACAGCTTTCCGAGCAATATCTATTGCGCGGGCTGAGCCAGTTAATGAATTCCAGCGGTAATTATTTTAGGCTGGAGTATGCGATCAATAAGGAGCTCGCAGACCTTTCGCTGAAGAGGAACGATCCTAGGACTGCATTTTCTTATCAGCAAAGAGCGGAGGAACTGCTCAAAAGGTCATTTAACGAACAGCAGCTCTTCAACGCACAGAAACTGGAGATACAATATGAAACCGCAAAGAAAGACCAAGAACTGAAGCTATCAAAACAACGGGAAGATTTCCGCCGCAGGCAAAACTACCTTTATGGTGGTATCGCCTTTACATTACTTATTGGGCTGATATTCATGTTTATATCCTACCACTTCAAGCTTCGGTATTCCATTGAACGGGAGAAAAAATTGGCACAGGAAAAAGATGATGCCGAACTGCACGCACAAATGCTATTGAAATTAGAACACGAAGAACAGGCACGCTTAAAAGCTGAGCAGGAATTATTGGACATCCGAAAGCAGCAATTGGAAAAAGAAGCACTGGCAAATTCGTTGATCATTGACCGTAAAAACAATACGCTCAAACAGATACAGGAAAAGATACAGACAGGAGAAGCCAGTCATATTCAAAAGCTGATCAAAGAAGAAATGTTACTCCAATCTGATTTTGAAGAAATCAAGATGCAAGTGCAGGAGTTGCATCCCGATTTCTTCAACAGGTTAAGTGAAAAAGCCGTACAGAAACTAACCCCACTGGATCTGAGATACTGTACCTATATTTATCTCAAAATGACCACTAAGCAGATAGCACAAGTGCTACATATAGAACCACAGAGCGTTCGGATGTCCAAGTACCGGTTGAAGCAGAAATTCGGATTGGGAAAAGAAGATGATCTGGAAGTTTTTTTAGGTGAGTAGTATTCGCTGACCTGAGGTTGTGAGGCAATAAGATCGAAACTGCTGCCCTTTATGCCCCACTTGACCCAGTTGGTCCTTTGGTAGCAGGCCAGGTAGATGGTTTTATGGCGAAGGCATTGATGCGTGACGAACACCGATCGGTACAAAAAATGGAATAGCATCTCATGATTTGTACATTGATATGGAAGGTCTTTTAGTTTCAGGAGAAAAAGTTCATTTACGTTCAGTCATGTCAGGCTTAAAAGGAGGCTCTCATCTTATTAACAATAGCTTAAAAACTAAAAAACCCGGATTAAAAACTTTTTCAAGCTCTCAATCCGGGTTTGTACCCAGAGCCGGGATCGAACCGGCACGGTTTCCCACTAGTGTTTGAGACTAGCGCGTCTACCAATTCCGCCATCTGGGCATCATTATTCCGCTAAGGGGACGCAAATATATCTGTTAAATAAACAACCACCAAATAAATTTTAAAATTTATTTGGTGGTTGTTTATTTAAGGAAGTTTGTCGCTAAAAGCCTTTATAAGGTCATTACCTAATGCAAAAATCATCAAGGCAACGATTATAACAAAACCTACTACCTGTGCCCTTTCCATAAATTTATCACTTAAGGGTTTACCTTTAATCATCTCAACAATGAGAAAGATTGCATGCCCGCCATCCAGTGCCGGTATTGGCAATACATTCATAAGTGCCAACGCCATTGATAAAAGACCTACTAAGCTCCAAAACTTCACCCAATCCACTTCTCCTCCAAACATCCTTGCTATTCCAACAGGCCCGGATAATGCTTTATTTGCCTTTACCTGTCCTGTTACCACCTTCCCTAAAGCTTTTGCATTATCGGTTAGAGAACCCCATGCTTTAGAAGCACCTATCGGCAAGGCTTCTAGAAAGGAATATTTGATCTGCTCTTGCGGAATGCGGCTAATATCTCTTCCCGTGTATATTCCCAACTCACCTTCTGCACCCAGCTTCACCTGCAGTGTATCTAATTTGCCATTCCTTGAAAAGGTAATGGATGCTTCTTTGTTCTTACTGGCCAATAGCTCATCCGACATCTGATCCCAGAAAACAATAGGCTGTTGGTTTATAGATACTAAGCTGTCTCCTGCTTTTAAACCAGCCTTTTCTGCAATGCCGCCCTTTTTTATCTGTTCAATATGGGTAATTCTGAAACGTGGAATAACAAATTCATCGATACCTAAATCCGACACCTCATTTAATATATCACCAGGAACCGTTAAATCAACCAGTTCTCCGTTACGTGAAACGGTTAATTTTGTATTACCAAGTAACACTTTGGGACTTCTGACATCTTCAAAACGCACCACTCGCTCCCCATCAATAGCTGTAATTAAATCCCCACTTTTGAGCCCTATCGCCTTACCGATAACGCCTGGCGCCAAACCATCTGCTAAGCGATCGTTTGGAATAAACGTCTCACCATAACGAAGGGTTAGCATCCAAAAAATAAAAATACCTAAAATAATATTGACAATAATACCTGCTAACATGACAATTAGTCGCTGCCACGCTGGCTTTGATCTAAATTCCCAAGGTTGTGGTTCTCCTTTTAATTGTTCGGTATCCATTGATTCGTCAATCATTCCCGCAATCTTCACGTAGCCACCGAGCGGTAACCATCCAATACCATATTCACATCCCTTATACGTAAACTTAAAGAGTTTTACTCCCCAGGCATCAAAAAAAAGATAAAACTTCTCCACTTTTATCCCAAATGCACGAGCAGCTAAAAAGTGTCCTAACTCATGCAAAACAATCAAAATTGACAAGCCAAGTAATAATTGGCCCGCCATAACTAATCCACTCATTCTTTTATTTTTCTATTTGATATATTTTTTTCTTCTTTGTTACTAATTCTTTGGCACAAACCCTTCCAGCTTCGTCAATCGCTAGGTAGTCGTCAAGAGTAGGGCTGTCAATGAAAGGTATTTTTTCCAATGTTTCACCAATTACCACACTCATCTCCACAAAGCCTATTTGATCGTTCAAAAATGCTGCCACTGCTACTTCATTGGCAGCGTTAAGTATGCATGGCATATTTCCCCCTTTTTTTATAGATGCAAAAGCCAGTGCAAGATTTGCAAAAGTGTCCATATCAGGTCTTTCAAAAGAGAGGTTCGGATATTGTAGAAAATCAAAGCGCTCAAAATTGCTCGGCAACCGTTCCGGATAGCTCAATGCATATTGAATAGGTAATTTCATATCAGGAAGACCCATTTGCGCTTTTAAAGAACCATCTTCGAACTGTACCAATGAATGGACGATTGATTGAGGATGTACGACTACGTCTATTTGTTCAACCTGAAGATTAAAAAGCCATTTCGCCTCAATTACTTCCAGCCCCTTATTCATTAGAGAAGCAGAATCAATGGTGATTTTCTGGCCCATTATCCAATTGGGGTGCTTGAGCGCTTCCTTTTTGGTAATGGTAGATAAGTATGCGATGTCCTTTCCTCTAAAAGGCCCCCCTGAGGCTGTAAGATAGATTTTCTCTATAGGATTGTTGCTTTCTCCTACTAAGCACTGAAAAATCGCTGAATGCTCCGAGTCAACTGGCAAAATTTTAACATCATGTTTCTTAGCCAGGTCCATTATCAGTTCGCCCGCTACCACCAAGGTTTCTTTATTTGCTAAGGCGACATCCTTTCCGGCCTTTATGGCCGACATGGTGGGCTTTAACCCTACAAACCCTACCAAAGCAGTTAATACAACATCTACGTGCTCTCTTTGAACAACTTCACTCAAGGCTTCTTGACCGCCATATACAGCTATTTCTAGCGATTTTAGAGACGCTTTGACAAGTTCGTACTTTCGTTCATCGGTAATGACAACTGCCTTCGGCGAAAACTCTTTGGCTTGCGCAATTAACAATTCGGCATTGCTACCCGCTGTAAGCACCTCTATCTCAAAAAGCGCTGCGTGTTCTCTTACTACGGCTAGGGTTTGTGTACCTATACTCCCTGTAGAGCCTAATATGGCTATTCTTTTTTTAATCACTTATGTAATGTTGTATATGGTCAGCAATAGACCTATCATTTGCTAAACGAGGCAACTTATTCTGACCCCCTAATTTACCCAAAGATCGCATATAATTTATAAAAGCGTCCTTTTTCATCGATCGAATAATCAACGGTTGCAATACTTTGCCTTCTATCAGATCAAAATAATAAGTATTTTTATGTTGCAATGCTTGATCTACTTTGCGTCTAAAATGCTCTAAATTTAACGGTGCCTTTCCAAACTCCACAAACCATTCATGATAAGGAAGTTGTCCCGCTCCCGGATTCACCTGGGGAGCTACTGTAAACTCAGAAATTTCGACACCTTCTTGGTTAGCCACGCTTAACAAAGCATATTCAACCTCTTCTCCTATAACATGCTCGCCAAATGCCGAAATATAGTGTTTTATTCTACCAGAAACAATAATACGAAAAGGATTGAGGGAAACAAATTTTATTGTATCACCTAAATTGTATCCCCATAGCCCCGCATTTGTATTTAGTATTACCGCATAATTAACGTCCAGTTCGACTTCATTCAATCCCAATCTCGTGGGGTTTTTACTGAAAATTTCATTGACAGGAACAAACTCAAAAAAAATTCCCGCCTTACATAGGAGCAGCATTCCCTTCTCCTGCTGCGAATCCTGATACGCAATAAACCCTTCCGAGGAAGGATAAGTTTCTATGTCGTCTATCTTTTTCCCAATCATTTCCTCGATCCTAGCACTATAGGGTTGAAAATTCACTCCTCCATGTACAAAAAGACTAAAGTTCCTAAAGATATCCTTAATCTTTTTTCCATTAGCTCTTGCCGACAGTCTTTCAAAATACATTTGAACCCATGGTGGAATACCCGAAATAAGACGCATATCCTCCTGCAACGTTTCTTCCACAATTGCCTCTACTTTTGTTTCCCAGTCGTCTATACAGTTTGTCTCATAACTTGGTAACCTGTTTTTTTGTAAATAAGAAGGGATATAATGCGCGACAATGCCCGAAAGTCGTCCAATCTTAATACCATTTCGCTCTTTCATTTCCGGACTTCCCTGTAAAAAAATCATTTTCCCATTAACAAAGGCTGTGTTACCCGTCTCGTGTATATAACTAAGTAATGCATCCCTGGCGGCATTAATATGCTCGGGCATTGATTCTTTTGTTAAAGGAATATATTTGACACCTGAGGTCGTACCTGATGTCTTAGCTAAATAAAGTGGTTTACCAGGCCAAAGAATATTCGATTCTCCCGCAACTACCCGATCAATATAGGGACGTAATGCCTCATAATCTCTTATAGGTACATTCTTTTTAAAATCATTGTATGATCGAATTGTTGAAAAATTATGGTCCCTACCAAAAGCAGTATCCTGAGCTTGCTGCAAGAGCTCTTTCAGCACGATTTTTTGCGTTTTCACAGCATTATATTTCCATTTATCAATTTTCCTCGCCACTATTGCAGCGAAAGGTTTGCTCATCGCAGCTTTTAATCCCATAATACCGTTGATAGCCGATTGAATTCTATAATCAAATAATATTTTTGATAAAGGTAGGGTCTTCCTCGCCCTTATATTCTTTCATCATCTGTCTATATGCCAATGCAATAGCAACACTCGAGAGAGGAACTACTAAAAACGAATTTACTAAACTCAATCCTGCCGACAGCATAGGGTATCCTCTATAGTTCGAATAAATAGACAATAAATGTAAGATGGTCAAAAAAGTTAACAATAATAACAATTTCAGAAAATTCCCTCTTGTTATTGCAAAACTAAGACGTATTGCTTTGAACGGCTTTTCATGTCTATCAATAATAAAAAAGGGATAAAATGCTACACGCATCATAAAACAGATCAAAAAAATTATTGAAAGGAAGGCAAATAAGTCGACCGCCTTTGCTGTACTTTTATAAATATAAATTACTGGCAAAATAAGAACCGCCAATAACGCAAATGCTATTAGGATAATCGCCAGTAAGGACAACATGCCTACAAAAAAATAGCTGATTTCCTTAGTTGTTGGAATAGTATCCTGAAGTGTTAAATGCTCATTATCTTTATCTACAACGTGAAAGATATATTTGAATAACGTCAATTGTATGCCAAAATAAATCACCACGAAAGAAAATGCCATAAAGGAACTTAAAATACGACTAACTTCGCTAAAATAAAAAGCTAAAATGCCAGAGGCATTTGACGTTAAAAAGAGCAATAGGCAAAGGCCGGCAATTGAAAAATAATGCCTTTTTAGTACAAGCCAGGCATCATTTATCACTTCATTTACAGCAAAAGTACTATCTTTAAGGAACTGGATCATTCTATATTAAATATTACATGCAAACCTACCACAAAATTTTTTATTAGCCTCATCTTAGTGAATAAGTATTTTTGTTCTTAAAGTTAAAAAAATATATTCACCTGCTGATCGGCAGCCGTTAAAAAACGGTATTAATAAAGTCTCAAACAATCTTATCGATCTACTGTTAACGTATCGTGAAATATGATTACTTTATAAAAATAACCTTATCAAAAAAAATATATGATCGTTGAGACCAACATCCGCGCAACGCACATGTTCCAGTTAATCGCTAAATGGATAATTATTTACCTACTTGTTGCAACAATAGTATGTATAGGATATATTGAATTGGGCTGGCATATTGCCATTCCTGAAACGGAGATAGCGATTGTTGGTACCGCACTTTCTATTCTCATGGGTTTTAGGGTGGATGCGGCATATAAACGCTGGTGGGAAGCTCGCATCATATGGGGCGCCGTCGTTAATAATTCAAGGACTTTTGCCCGAGAGGTAATGGGGTTTGTCGGAAATCAGCATTATGACATTGGCAGAGAACTCATTTATAGGCAAATTGGTTTTGTGGAATCGATGGGGAAGCATCTGCGAAGACAGGGAGGAATAGAACATTTAAATAGGCTCTTATCTCAGGATGATTATGAGATCATCAAGACGAAAAAACATGTTCCCAATACACTCCTTATGATGAATCTAAAACAATTAGCTGATCTTAATACACAGGGAGAGCTGTCTACTTACTTATTGGTCCAATTAGAGACTATTATACAGAACTTAACGGACGAACTGGGAAAGGCTGAACGAATAAAGAATACTCCTTTTCCCGTTCCTTATGGTTATTTTTCCTGGCTGCTGGTACATACTTTCGCCTGTTTAATTCCCTTCGCCATGGTGAAAGAACTGGGATATCTCACCATCGTGCTTTCTATCGTTATCTCATTCATATTTCTAATTATTGAACAAATAGCTATTCAGATACAAGATCCTTTTGAAAACAGACCCAATGATACTCCTGTAACCACTATAGCTAAAAACATTGAGATAGATTTAAGGGAAATATTGGGTGAAATACCCCTGCCGGAACCGTTAAGACCAAAGGCTGGTGTAAGTATGTAGCAGACAAAAAAACGTCTACCAGTATAAAACTAAAGGTAGACGTTTCTATAAGAAAACTAGAAAAACTAAAAACTAAATAAATTCAGCGCGACCTTCGTGCTGCGAATTCTGTGAAACCAACTTCTTTAATTCACAATTCCCGGTAGCGCCTCGGTACAACAAAGCACTCCCTATAGCCACCTGGCCTAAGGCCAGTAAAGGTTTTTTCAGCAGTTCGCGTACGCCTTTGTAAATCATATAAGTTCCTGTACCAATTGAAATGACACGTTCCGAGAAATCCATATTTTGTGTCCGATCGTTTTCTATCAAAAGGTATTCTTTATTTCCAACATTTGCCATGATAAAATAATTACGTTTATCATATAACAAAGATTTTGCTATTAGGTTTTAAGTATTAGGGTACTAGTAGCAAGATATCAGACATAAGCAGCAAGATTAAGACGAAAACGTCAAAGATTCATCACTCATCATTCATCACTAGCTTTAAGCTCTTGCTCCGCACTAAAGTATATTAAACAGGCACAGATAAGTCAGGATTGAAGTCTTCATCATGTAAATGGCTTATCTGAGTTGCCTTCTCGTAATTAGTAGATTTTTTTGAAAAGAAATCGTGCTGTGTAGTTTCTAAATTTAAACCATTTAACACAATTGGATTCACCTCCTTCACTTCAAAAATTTCTTCAAAACCCAAGTTCATAAGTGCCTTATTGGCATTGTAACGAACATATTCCTTCACCTCTGCTGTAAGGCCTACATCGGTATAAATTTCTTCGGTATATTTCAGTTCGTTCTCATACAGCTGCATCAACAGATCAACCACATCATTCTTGGTCTTTTCTTTATTCGGAAGTTTTTTATAAACATCTTGTGCCAATAACCCAACAAAAACACCGTGAATGGATTCGTCTGCTACAATCTTCTTAATAATATCGGCACTGGCAACCATCTGACCTTGCCCTGCAAGCCATAGGGGAATAAAAAAGCCGCTGTAAAAAAGAAAGGATTCCAATAAAACAGAAGCCGCCAATGACATAAATAATTCTTCATTGCTTACCTTTTTCTTGTCTAATGAGCGATAGTACTGATCAATGGTAGCTGCCTTAAACTGCAAATACTTGTTACTTTGTACCCACTCAAATAACTCATTTATTTCGGGTGTACTTGCTACTGTTGTAAATATGGTTGAATAAGATTTTGCGTGTATTGCCTCCATCATACACATGTAAGAGAGTACTGCTTTACTTTGTAATCCGTCTATGTGATCTAACAGTTTAGGCATTCCGGTATGGCTCTGCAGTGTATCCAATAAGGTTAAACCTCCAAGGGCCTTTTTGTAAGTTTCCTGCATTTCAGGAGAAAGCTTTTTCCATACATCAATATCCTTTGACGGTATATATTCCGTATCTATCCAAAACTGCCTTATATTCTGTTCCCAGAACATTCCGACATATTCATTCTCCGGAGTATTCCAGTTTACTGCTTGATATTGATTCATTACTATTAGTTGTGAGTTATGAGTTATAAGTTGCCAGACTTAAATAACATGCAGTGACTGGCAACCGGATAACTTATTATTTTTATGAGTTATATTTTGCGTGTTACGAAACGTAAGAAATCAAAGACTGATAACTGGCAACTCGCAACAGGCAACTAGAAACTAAACTGAACAAGAAATACATTCGTCAATCGATGCTTTCCTAGTACGCGTATAGTAAAGTGATTTTAATCCCATTTTGTGGGCATAGATATAATATTTAGCTAAATCGCGTGTACCATCTTTAGTATTTGTATGTAAGATGGTTGATATACCTTGATCTACATGACGTTGAATGACCGAAATTAGACGTAATACGTTATTTTGGTTCATGTCGTAAGCTGATTTATAGTAAAAGTAATTATCATTGCTTAAGTAAGGCATTGGATAATAGGTAGTACTATCTCCATATTCACGTACTTCAATAGTATCGACTACCGGCATAATCGAAGCCGTAGCATTCATAATATAAGAAGTAGATTGATTTGGAGCAATGGCCATACGATAAGCGTGATACAAACCATGTTCCTTCACTTGTTGCTTCAATTGTTCCCACGCAGCTTTATCAGGAATTTCTATCCCTTCGAAGAGTTCTTTTATTCTATCCGTTACCGGTTGGTAGTTTTCAGCAGTATATTTATCAAAATAGACACCACTTGCATAGTCCGATTCTTCAAAACCTTTAAATGTCACACCCCTTTCTTTAGCTATTTCCATAGAACATTCAAGGGAATAAAAATTAACCATCATAAAAAAGACATTACAGAAATCCAAGGCCTCCTTGCTTTCATACATAATGAAATTTTTAGCTAGATAACCGTGAAGATTCATCGCTCCCAATCCAACACTATGCAATTCCCTATTAGCTTTTTGTATGGTAGGCACCATTTTTATATCTGTTATGTCAGATACAATTGTTAAAGAACGCATAGCTGTTTTAACAACCTCCTTAATGCGCTTGTTATCCATTGTGGTAGCAATGTTCAATGAACCTAAGTTGCAGGATATACCGTAACGAATAGTATCATCTTCATGATATGAATTCATATCCGAAACTTCAGACAGCTGCATAATTTCCGTGCAAAGATTGGAGAATTTAACGGAACCGATACCGTTTAAAGCATGCCCTTTATTAGCATTATCTTTAAAGAATAAATATGGATAGCCACTTTCTTTTTGTGTTTGAGCAATTTTTATTAATAAGTGACGCGCATTTATTTTACGTTTCTTGACTTTAGGATTACTCACTAACTCGTCGTACATTTTAACCATGTCCATCTCATCAAGATATTTACCATACTCCTGGAATACCGTGTGTGGATAGAACAGATAACAAACCTCGTCATCCGCTGCAATCTGCATAAATTTATCCGGAATGACGACACCAATGGAAAGTGATTTTATGCGCAGCTTTTCGTCGACATTAATTTTTTTACAATCCAAAAACTCTTCGATATCATTATGAAAAATATTTAGATATACCGCTCCAGCCCCCGGTCTTTGCCCCAGCTGATTAGCATAAGAGAACGTATCTTCCAATATCTTCATTACCGGAAGCACGCCGCTCGACCTACCTTCAACACCTTTGATAGCTTCTCCCCTAGCACGTACTTTTGAAATATTAAAAGATACACCTCCTCCGATTGAAGATAGCTTCATCGCTTCGTCTACCGCATAGCTGATACCACTTAAACTATCACCAATCTCGTCGAGAAAACATGAGACCAGTTCGCCCGAACGCAATTTTCCTGCATTTAGGAAAGTCGGCGTAGCAGGTTGATACTCTTGATTGATTAAAATTTCAGCGTATTCCAATGCCTGTTTTAGATCGCCTCTTGCTAGGTAAAGAGACACACACACTACACGATCTTCGTACCGTTCCAGAAATTTTTCACCACTATCATCCCTCAGGGCATAGCTTTGAAAAAATTTGAAGGCACTCATAAAAGAAGAGAATCTAAATTTACGTGCATAAACAAAATCATATACTTCTTTCATTTGCTCAAAAGAGTAATGCTCGTAAAAATTGATGTAATATCTATTTTCTATTAAGTAATCAATTTTTTCTTTCAAGGTATAGAAGAATACCGTATTCTTATTTACATAATCCAGAAAATATGACCTAACTGCTTCTTTATCTTTATGAAGACGGAATTCATCTTCATCCTTGGTCATGATTTCGTTATTGAGCAATATCCACTTCTTCGCAATGGAGGGATTTTTCGTTACTGTGGTATTCATGGTATTCATTTATCTTGTTAATAAATTGCCGAACATCGCTCATACTGCCCGATAGTTCAAACTTAAATAGTAAAGGAAGTTGATAAAGATTTGCGATAGTATCAGCAGCCTTACCAAAATTTTGACCCCAATTTCTGTTTCCGCTTGCAGATACTGTTTTGATAAGTTCATGATTATGCTGCATAAATTTATCAGTGCTTGATGGAATTTCTCCTTTCCCGGTAGTGAAGGTTATCAGATGCCCTGGATTGGCGATAGACATATCTTCGCTAATACGGCGAATACACCATCCTGTCGCTATTTCCAGCTTATCTGCAAATCGTGCAACATTACCCGTTTTACTATCATAGTAGATCCAATCTTGCATAATTAGCCGGATGTTTAGGCATTCTGCAAACCGCTAATCATTAAAAGTTCCTCGGGTTTGAACCCAATTACCCGCTTCACCTCTTCATTTCCTTTTGTTACAATCACAGTAGGCACTGTTCTTATCCTAAATTGCATAGCTACTTCAGGATTTTCAAAAGGATTGATCTTTTCATAATCTACACCCTTATTATCCAAAAATTCTGACACCATATTGCATGGCGCACAATTATCTTTCTCAAATTTTATCACTCTTATCATAGCTTTTTATTTTTATTATTTATAGAGGTGTAAATGCAAAGGTGCACCATAGTATTTAGATACGATGTAAATAATTTTCAACAATGGTGGATTAATCCACATTTATAAAATAAAAGGAAATTGGTATGGTTTTTATATTGACTGACAATGCGATGACAAGTAACCCATTACTCGAATTTACAGATAGGCTAATAAGTTAATAATGAATCCTATTCAAGATTTTTATGAAATAACTGTTCAATTGATTAACTCGCTTTGACCGGACGCCATCGGGCAAGCAAGTGGTTTGGATTAAATGTCCGCTGCTTATCTAACAACTCGTAACCGGCAACTCACAACTAATAATTAACCGGCTAAACAATCGTCACTTTCACTCCCCTACTTTCCAGTTCTTTTAGCATATGTGCAGGAATACCTTGATCGGTAATAACCTCATCGATTTCATCTAGACCACAAATTCTGCCAAAACCCCGTTTACCAAATTTTGTAGAATCTACCAGTATGATTGTTTTTTGAGAAACCTCAATCATTTTTCTATTAAGATGTGCCTCCAAACCATTGGTAGTAGTTAGTCCAAAATCGGGATCAATCCCATCAACACCTAGAAATAATTTACTACAGAAAAAATCGTCTAAAATTTTTTCGGCATAAGGCCCGGCCACAGAAGCAGAAGTAGAACGCATCATACCTCCCAGTTGCAAGATCTCCACATTGGCGTGTCTATTTAATTCAATTGCCACATTTAATGCGGAGGTGACCACCGTCAAATTCCCAATCGGATGTATATGTCTGGCCATTGCAAGCACAGTAGTTCCAGAGGCAATGATGATGGAGTCATCTGCCTCTACCAACTTCGCAGCAGTCTCTGCAATCAAGGCTTTTTCTTCCGACTGCATTTTTTCTTTTTCAATAACCGATCGATCGCTTGTATACGGGTTATTAAGCGTCGCTCCACCATGTGTTCTAAAAAGCATTTGCCTTTCTTCTAACACTTTTAGATCTTTTCTAATAGTAACAGAAGAGACGTCTAATTCTTTTCCCAATTCAAGCACATTGATCGAACCCTTTTCTTGAAGTTGCTTTAAGATATACTGATGCCTTTCTACGCTATTCATAGTGTTTTTTTGTAGCTAAATTAGGCTTTTTCCTTCAAAAACAAGTTACTTTTTTATTGTTTCGTTTTATTTCGAATTAATTTCAATAAATTATTTTTGATTTCTAATTTAGATCCTTTAACTTTGCTTTATAACATCACCTCAAAGTGATACACATATGCAAAATACCGCTAACAAGAACCATTATTCACTGAACCGCGATTTAAATATTGACGAAATAACCCAAATCGATCGTTGGGATATTGCCATTATAGGGGGTGGAGCAACCGGACTAGGCATTGCAGTAGACGCGGCCAGTAGAGGATACAAAACCTTATTAGTAGAACAATCAGATTTCGCAAAGGGTACATCCAGCAGAAGCACAAAATTAGTACATGGAGGAGTGCGGTATCTTGCACAAGGAGATATAAAGCTTGTATACAGCGCATTAAAGGAACGGGGTATCCTTTTTAAAAATGCACCGCACCTAGCGCACGTTCAAAGTTTCATTATACCTTGCTATACTTTATTCGCCAAACTGAAATTTCTAATAGGTTTGAAAATATATGATTGGATGGCTGGCAAATATCGCATTGGTAAATCTTCCTTGCTATCCAAAGAACGCGTATCAAACTTAATACCCGAAGTAAGGCAATCTCAACTGAAAGGGGGCATAGAATACTTTGATGGGCAATTTGATGATGCACGATTAGCAATTAATCTTGCGCAAACAGCTAGTCAATATGGCGCTACCCTATTAAATTATGCAAAAGTTACGGCGCTAAAAAAAGACAATAACGGAAAAATAAAAGGATTTACGTTCGTTGACAAGGAAAGTAACGAATCGTATACTATTCATGCAAAGACTGTCATCAATGCCACTGGTGTATTTGTAGATGAAATCTTAACACTTGCACATCCTAATCATAAACCCATGGTTCGACCAAGTCAGGGTGTCCACATAGTGGTAGAACGTTCTTTCCTTGGAGGCAAAAGCGCTCTCATGATTCCCGAAACAAGTGATGGCCGCGTACTTTTTGGTGTGCCCTGGCATAGCCACCTTGTATTAGGCACGACAGATACTCCCCTCAATGAGCACAGTTTAGAACCACGTGCACTCGACACGGAAATTGATTTTATTTTAAACACTGCAGGTGAATATCTAAACAGGAAACCAACAAGGAATGATGCCTTAAGTATCTTTGCCGGACTTAGGCCGCTGGCAGCGCCTACCGACGATAAAGAAAGCACCAAAGAAATTTCGCGCGACCATAAATTGATTGTAAGCGATGAAGATCTTATCACCATTACGGGAGGAAAGTGGACGACCTATCGAAAAATGGCAGAAGAAACGGTAAATCAAGCCATCAAAACAGGGCAACTTCCCCCTGCTCCCTGTAAAACAGTCAATATAAAAATACACGGGGCAGAGAATCAAACAGCGCAAGGCCATTGGGCTGTTTACGGGTCAGACGCGGAGCCTATCAAATCGCTCATTATTGACGACGATCGTTTAGCACAGCAATTACATCCACGACATGCACATATAGGTGCAGAAGTAGTTTGGGCTGTTCGACATGAAATGGCCAGAACGGTGGAGGATGTTTTAGCCAGAAGAATGCGCATACTTTTCTTGGATGCTCGTGCAGCTATAGAAATGGCACCAAAAGTTGCGCAATTAATGTCTGACGAACTTCATAAAGACGATTCATGGATTCGCCAACAAATTGCCAGCTTCAATGATTTAGCCAATGGTTATCTAGCGGAACCTTTTTACTCAAAAACAACCGATTCATAATGTTATAAATTTTCTTTGCTAACTTACAAACCTGAAATTTATATGACTGATAAGAAATATATACTTGCATTAGACCAAGGAACAACTAGTTCAAGAGCTATTATTTTTGATCGTGCTGGACAAATCATCTCCGTTGGCCAAAAAGAATTTAACCAGATTTATCCTAAATCTGGCTGGGTAGAACATGATCCGCGTGAAATATGGTCATCTCAAATCGCCGTAGTGGCAGAAGCCTTGGTGAAAGCCGACATTAAATCTGCCGATATTGCTGCGATTGGAATAACAAACCAACGGGAAACAACTATCGTATGGGACCGGGAAACAGGACGACCAATTCATAACGCAATTGTATGGCAAGATAGGAGAACAGCATCTTATTGCGACGAATTAAAGGCAAAAGGCTACGATGAAAAAATCAAAGAGAAAACGGGGTTATTGATAGACTCCTATTTTTCTGCCACAAAAATACGTTGGATATTAAAGAATGTAGAAGGTGCAAAAAAGAAAGCAGAAGAGGGTAACCTTTTATTTGGAACAGTAGACACTTGGCTAATCTATAACCTTACGGATAAAGAAAAGCATGTCACGGATGTAACGAACGCTTCTCGCACTATGCTGTTTAATATTAATAACATGCAATGGGATGAAGAGTTATTAGCATTATTTGAGATCCCTAAAAGCATGCTTCCCGAAGTAAAAACTTCCAGTGAAGTATATGGTGAAACGGCTGGCAAAATATTGACCGATAAAATACCAATTGCAGGCATTGCGGGCGACCAACAGGCGGCACTTTTTGGTCAATTATGCATAAATCCCGGCATGGTAAAAAACACCTACGGTACAGGATGTTTCATGCTTATGAATATAGGAAATAAACCTATCGTTTCTAAAAACAAGCTTGTTACGACCGTAGCTTGGCAAATTGGCAAAGAAGTGACCTATGCTCTTGAAGGCAGTATCTTCATCGCTGGAGCCATTGTGCAATGGTTGCGGGATGGCTTAGGAATCATTAAATCATCTGAGGAAGTAGAAGCATTAGCAAACAAGGTAACAGATACAGATGGCGTTTATTTGGTTCCTGCATTTGCCGGCCTGGGGGCACCTCATTGGGACTCTTATGCGCGCGGAACAATAGTAGGTTTAACTAGGGGAAGTAATGCCTCACATATCGCTCGAGCAGCACTAGAAGGAATTGCATTTCAAACAGTTGATATCCTCAAAGCGATGGAAGCAGATGCCGGAAAGGAAATAAAAGAACTGCGTGTTGATGGCGGCGCCACTAACAACAATTTATTAATGCAATTCCAATCAGACATTTTACAGGCCAAGGTTGTCAGGCCCAAGATTACAGAAACCACCGCTATTGGCGCTGCGTATCTGGCTGGCTTGGCAGTGGGCTATTGGAAGGATATGGACGACTTAAAAGGTCAATGGCAGATTGATAGAACATTCGACCCAGATAGTAAAATGGATGTAAAAAAGCATCTAAAAAATTGGCATCATGCTGTAGAAGCAGCAAGAGCTTGGGCCAAACTTGAATCAAAAAATGATGAATAAAGCGAAAAGTAGAGAGCGAAAAGCTTAAAGCTTTTCATCATGACATTCGTCTCCCCGAGCGGAATTGAAGCGTCTCTTGAAATATTTCGACATCAATGTGTTAAGCTTATTCTGACAACCCAATAACAAACAAAAAATAACCAATAACAGATAACAAACAACCAGTAACTAATAAAGAATAACCAAATTATGACACCTTTTATAGCAGAATTTCTCGGCACCCTTATTTTAATACTTTTAGGCGGCGGTGTTGTTGCCAATGTGTTGTTAAAAGGCACTAATGGGAATAATGGCGGATGGATTGTTATTACCACCGGCTGGGCACTGGCCGTTTTTACCGGGGTGGTAATCGCCGGCCCCTACAGTGGTGCTCACCTAAATCCAGCCGTAACATTAGCAATGGTCCTCACGGGGAGCCTAGGCTATCAAGATGCACTGCTATATGTAATAGCCCAAATCGGAGGGGCTATGAGCGGTGCCTTTTTGGTATGGCTAATGTATAAAGATCATTTTGATGAGACGGAAGATCCAGGATTGAAACAGGCTGTGTTTTGTACGTCGCCAGCTATTCGTAATCTACCCATTAATTTGATCAGTGAAATCATTGGCACTTTTGTGTTAATTTTGGCTGTTTTCTTTTTTACAGATGGCGAAATAGCCATCGAGCAGACGAAAACACCTATCGGACTAGGTTCTATTGGAGCCATCCCAGTAGCTTTTGTGGTTTGGGTAATCGGCTTATCCCTTGGAGGAACCACCGGATATGCTATTAATCCGGCACGGGATCTTGGTCCTCGAATGATGCATGCCATACTTCCAATTAAAAACAAAGCGTCTTTCAATGCCAGCTATGCTTGGGTGCCGGTAGTTGGCCCTTTAATAGGATCAGCTATTGCTTGTCTAATTTATATAATGCTTGCTTGATGGTCAGAAAAATCAGAAAGAAAACGTAAAAATATTTTACGAGAACAAATACTTTTAATTTTTAACCAATTATCCTGCTTTAGGCCCTCCCTATTAATGCAGACATTATATTAACAATTTCTTAATACCATATTAACCATTTACAAACCTAACTGCACTAACATTGCAGCTTTCATTTTGATGCTAAAAAACAACAAACGCATCACAGCTTAACTTAAATGAAATATTATGAAAAAAACTGAAACTAAACCGAGGTATCATGGCTCATATGTGTACCTCTTAATTGCCAAGCTAATACTGTTATCGCCAATGGCGTATGCTCAGGAACGATTGAGCGTAAGCGGAACAGTTGTCTCTGCGGAAGACAAAGCCCCATTGCCAGGTGTATCCATTAGTTCCGCAGAAAAAACGCTTGGTATTACCGATGGTGATGGCCATTTCAGCGTTAACATCGCTCCTCAGTCGAAACTGAGCTTCCGATATGTAGGATATAAATACTTTGAAACAACGATAAATCAGGCGACAGCAAATTTAACTATACGTTTGGAATCGGCCAGCACCATGCTGGAAGACGTTGTTGTAGTAGGCTATGGCACACAAAAGAAAGAAAATCTTACAGGAGCGCTCAGCACACTCAACATGAAAGAGAAGGAAGGCTCGCCAACGACCAATCTAAGTAATGCTTTAGCAGGAATGCCCGGTATGTTTGTTCAATTAGGGCAAAGTCAACCTGGCGTAGATCGATCTCAGATCAGAATTAGGGGCATGGGTACATTAAGTGGGAACAATCCGTTGGTCTTAGTAAATGGCATCGAATACTCAATGGACGAATTAAACCCCGATGACGTTGAAACCGTAACGGTGTTAAAAGACGCATCTGCTGCTATCTACGGATCAAGAGCTGCTAACGGCGTCATACTGGTTACGACTAAAAAAGGTGCTGGTGTTTCACAGGTGAACTATAACTACTATAATGGTATCCAAAACCCGACAACTATGCCTGATGTTATATGGGATCCTATCCAATACATGCGTTTGAAGAATCAGGCACTAGCCAATCAAGGTACCCAACTTCCTAATTATAGTGATGAAGAAATTGCAGAATACGAGGCCGGTATGAAGACAGACCCCTATACTTACCCGTCAAATAACTGGTTTGATATCGCTCTTAAAAACGGTAATATCCAAAAACATAATTTAAGTTTTGGGGGCAGTTCAGACAATTACCAGTATCGTCTTTCGCTTGGTTATCTCGACCGTAACGGTATTATCATTGGTCCGTCCGACAAAGAAAAAAAATATTCTTTAGGATTTAATGCATCCTTAAATGTTTCAAAGAGACTAAAAGTTGGCGCATCTATTGATGGCTACTATAGACACTATGATTATCCTTTTTACGGAAAAAATTTCTTCCAATATTTGAGTAGATCCCTACCTATCTTAACCGATACGCTTGCCGATGGTCGTTATGGAAATTCCTGGTTAAGAACTCCCGGACGCAACAATTGGGAGAATCCAAGAATGATTGCCGAAACTGGAAATTATAGAAAAATTGTGCAACGATTTTTAGCGTCTGTGTTTGGTGAATATAAATTGCCTTGGGATATTACCTACAATGTAAGGTTCGGGGCTGATAAATACGATGGACTCCTATCAGGATTTACGCCGCAAGTACAACATTTTAACCCAAAAACATTAGTTCCTATTAATTGGAATAGCCCTGCTACAGCGCCTAGATCCAATAAGGCAGATGATAACGTCTTAAATATCCACTTTTATAACACGGTCGACTGGAAAAAACAGTTTGAAGAAAAACATAACGTAGCGTTAATGATTGGTTCGAGTTACGACAAATTTTCCAACAACTTTTTTGATGCAGAAATGGTTGGATACCTCGACGAAACCCTAACAGCATTGGATGCAGGCACGATTCGGAATGCCATCTCTGGACACCTTGAAGAGGATGTGCTTATTTCTTATTTTGGACGGGCCAATTATGATTACAAAGGCAAATATCTATTGGAAGCTACCTTTCGGTACGATGGTTCTTCGAGATTTGCCAAGGGGCATCGCTGGGGATTTTTCCCATCCATATCGGCCGGGTGGCGAATAGATCAAGAATCTTTCTTTCAATCTGAAGTTATCAACCTGATGAAATTACGGGCGTCAGTAGGCCGTCTTGGTAATCAAGCAGTAGATTTGTATAGCTATGAGAATAGTATCGCCTTAGGGCAGAATTACAGTTTCGGGGGCATAAATGGACTATTAGCCTCTGGAGCTGCGGCGAACGCCTATGCCGATCCGCTGACATCTTGGGAAACAACTACGACTTATAATGCCGGTCTAGATTTTGAGCTACTACAAAGTAAAATCAATGTAACAGCAGATTTTTATAAAAAAAGAACAACTGGTATTCTAAGAACGGTTAACCTGCCTTCTCAAGTAGGTGGTTTGGCAGGACCAAAACGAAATGTAGGTACAGTAGATAACTCAGGGCTCGAATTGGTCGCTCAGTATCGAAATAAGATCGGTGAAGTTAACTACGGCATACAAGGCAACGTATCCTATAACAAGAATAAAGTAATTGACCTGGGTGGTCAGATATTGTACAATTTTGAAACTAATTTATCCACTATCACCAAAGAAGGTCTCCCGATCAATGCGCATTACTTACTACAATCAGACGGTTTTTTCCAGAATCAGGAAGAAATTGACAACCATGCTTTTCAAAGCAATGCTACACGTCCCGGTTACATTCGCTATAAGGACATAAACGGTGATAATATCATTAATGGGGAGGACCGGGTAGCAATAAGTGAATCTTCCTCTATACCAAAATACACCTATGGCTTCGGATTTAATGTCGCATATAAAGGATTCGAACTGAAAGCCGCGTTTCAGGGTATAGGTGGCATCAAAATTTATCCAACTGCAAACCTAGCATATCCCTTTAATAACGGTGCAGGGGCTACAACTGAGTGGTTGACAGACGCCTGGACACCTGAAAACCCAAATGCGAAACTACCTATTGTAACTGAAAGCACCGGAAATAAGGATAACTTTTTACAATCGGATTTCTGGCTGAGAAGTGGTTCTTACTTGCGTTTAAAAAGCCTTCAGTTGGCCTATTTAGTTCCGCAGGCATGGACATCAAAAATTAAGATCGCGCGGCTTTCTGTGTTTGTGAATGCTGAAAATTACCTTACATTCTCAAAATATAAAGGATTTGATCCGGAGACTATTATCGATGCCAATTCGCTATATCATTATCCTATGCTAAAAACCATTAGTGGAGGGGTCAACGTAACCTTCTAGCACATTATTTTACATTCATAAAAATTTGAAATATGAAACGAATTTATATAATCGCCACTTTCTGTTCCATGCTTTTATTAGGTAGTTGTAACCCTGATCTGCTGGACACAGCGCCCGATAATAAATATACTGAAAGCAATTTTTGGAAAACAGAAGCTGCTGCCAATGCTGCGCTCACTGGAATTTATGCCACTTTAAAGGGAGATGGTTTATATGGAGGTGAGGCTACCCCACTATGGGAAGAGGGGGCATCGCCTAATGCTTTTTGTTATAGTGCTGGAACACAGGGTTTCGATGCTATTGGTAGAGGTCAACAATCAGCAAGTACCGGAGCTGTGATCAGCGCTAGATGGAAACAAGCTTACCAAGGGATTGGCAGGGCCAATACATTTTTGGCACGTATAGGAGAAGTAGGCTTAACACAGGAGGTACAGAGTAGAATGGAGGGAGAGGCTTACTTTTTAAGAGCATTTTATTATTTTACGCTGGCGACCTATTACGGCGGTGCACCGATTATTTTAGACGCGCCAGACCCTGACTCTCAAAAAGATTTACCGAGAAATAGTCGAGAGGAAGTCATACAACAAGTACTAACAGACATTGATCTTGCTGCAGAAAAACTTCCGGTGAAATATACCGGTGCAGATGTTGGTAGAGCAACCAAAGGGGCGGCACTTGCGTTGAAAGCCCGCGCACTTTTATACGAAGCAAGTCCGCTATTAAACACAGATAATAATATCGAAAAATGGCAAACTGCCTCTATTGCTGCTAAAGCCGTGATCGATTTAGCTGCCGAGGCAGGATACGCCCTTTTTGACAATTACAGAAATCTTTTCTTACCGGAAAATGAGAACAATCGAGAGGTTATTTTCGATGTTCAATTTTTATTTCCGGATGCAGGAAGTTCCTTTGATCTAATCAATAGTCAATATAATTCAAATGCACCGTTACAAGGTTTGGCAAATGCATATGAGATGAAGAACGGGTTAGCAATAAACGATCCAAATGCTGGCTACGACCCTGAAAAGCCCTATGAGAACCGCGATCCACGATTGTATGCAACCATTGTCTTTCCCGGCGACACCTTTAAAGGAAAAGCCGTTACACCAAGCACATTTGCTCAAACGGGTTATGCTATGAAAAAATATTCCATATATGATAAAGAAACACCTCCTTCTGATAAGGCAGATTTAAAGTCCGGTCAATCTGAAACTAACTTCATTATATTTAGATATGCTGATGTGTTATTGATGTATGTGGAAGCACTAAACGAATCCAGCCCCGGACACGCCGACATATTGAATTATATTAACCAAGTACGAGCTCGCGTAGACATGCCAAATATTGCAGCTGGTTTAGGGCAAGAAGCTATGAGAGAAACCATCAGAAAAGAACGACGGGTTGAGTTCGCCGGAGAAGCACTTTACTACAATGATGTGAGACGTTGGAAAACGGCAGAATCTGTTATGAATGCACCAATAGAGAATTGGAAAAATCAAATTCTTGAAACACGAAAATTCGATGCGAAACGTGATTATTGGTGGCCAATTCCTCAAGCAGAATTAGATTTAAACCCCAATCTTGAACAAAACCCCAACTATTAATTTAATAAAATAATATCAAAATCTTAACAATAGCGATTAAGCAATTACCCGTGTTTTACTTGAATATTTGTAATTTGCTTAATCGTTTTTAAACAACATAATAAAAAAATAATGAAAAAACATCCGTTCTTAATGACTGTAATTTGTTTATTTGCTCTTATGCAAACCACTTATGCTCAATTCAACAAAAATGTTGTTATCGCTCATCGAGGCGCTTGGAAGGTATCCAATCTACCGGAGAATTCGATCGCTTCTCTTAACCATGCTGTCTCTTTAGGCTGTTATGGTTCTGAATTTGATGTGTACTTAACTAAAGATGACATCCTAGTGGTGAACCATAATAAAGATTTTTATGGCATTGACATCGAGACAGCAACTTACCAAGAGCTATTAGCTAAGAAACATCCAAATGGAGAGTCTATTCCGACAGCCGAAGCCTATCTTAAAGAAGGCTTAAAACAGAAAGGAACAAAACTTATCTTTGAATTAAAGCCGTCAAAACTGGGTAAGGAACGTGTGCTAAAAGCTGCTGAAATGTCCGTTGCACTCGTAAAAAAAGTTGGTGCTGAAAAGTGGGTTGACTACATTACGTTTGATAGAGATGCCGGAAAGCATCTTGCAAAACTTGCCCCTAATGCTGAAGTGGCCTACCTCAATGGCGATTTAACACCTGCTGAGGCCAAGGCTGATGGTTTTAAAGGAATCGATTACCACTTCAAAAAATTTGAAGAAAATCCAACTTGGATTAAAGATGCGCAGAAACTGGGTTTGACAGTAAATGTTTGGACGGTGAATGATGCGGAAAAAATGAAAAGTCTTTTAGACCAAAAGGTTGACTATATCACCACGAACGAACCGGAATTACTTTTTGACATATTGAATAAAAAATAACTGGTCATGATGCAGTTAATCGGTATGATAAGAAAAGCACTACTATTAGGGTGCTTTTCTTTCATCTTTATAACAAGTACTGCCCAGACCTATAAACCAATTGGGGGATGGAACCGTAACATCAATCAGCAACTGGAAAGCTTTCTGAATTCAACAACTATCATCAAAGAAAGAAAAGTTGCCGTATTTGATTGTGATGGAACGCTCTTTGGGCAGGCACCTTATTATCTTGCGGATGAAGCCATCTATGCATTTGCCAAAAAAACATATGCACATCATACTGACAGCCTATCTAAAGCTAAAATGGCCATTATTGAGGCCATGTTGCACGGTGATAATGTAGGGGTAAATTATGTTAAAAACCGAATTGCTTTTCTGGCCGGATTAACGCCAGATGAAGTGAAAACAATCGGAAAGAATTGCTTCCATGAAAAGTATCAAAAGAAATTCTATCCGGAGATGCGTGAACTATTAGCCAACTTACAACAATATGGTTTTGAAATTTGGGTGCTGTCTGCCTCTCCCGAATTACTTTATCAGCAGTTTGTCAAGGAAAATTTAGGTATCCCAGAAGACCGCATCTTAGGGGTTAAGTCGGTGATTAGTAATAACCAAGTGACTGATCAAATGGTTTACCCCATCCCCCAAGATGGCGGAAAAGCCGAAGCGATCCAAACCTTTATTAAAACACGTCCCCTATTTGTTGGAGGGAACAGCAGAGGCGACTTGGAGATGATGAATGAATCAGTTGGAATAAAGTTAATTGTCAATCCTGATGATGAAAAAGTAGAGCAAGGTGCTCATGCAGGTGCGATGAATGGCTACACTGTTAAACAATATTGGGATAAGCATGAAGGGCTGACCGTTTACTGCAATGATATCCCAGAAGGGAATAACCATTATATTACAAAAGAATGGAAAGTACCTGCGAATAAAAGCAACCCTATACAAAACCATTAAATAAAATAAATTATGAATCGTTTTAAGTTACGCTTACTAAGTTGTTTGCTGTTCTTGGCTTTCAACCAATCGTTCGCACAAGAAAGCAGCTGGGATAGCACTTATAGACCAGCCGTCTATCCGTTATTAGTGGAACAATTTAAGTCTTTCCCAAAAGCATCTTCTGATATTGTCTTTCTGGGGAATAGTATAACTGCCGGCACCGATTGGAATGAATTATTGCAACTTCCAACTGCTCGTAATCGAGGAATTTCAGGAGATATTACCTACGGTGTACTGGAACGTCTGGATGATGTTATTTCGGGCAAACCAAACAAGGTCTTTATTTTGATTGGGATCAACGATATATCCAAAAACATACCCGATGATATCATACTGAACAACTATACTAAGATTGTTGATCGTATTCAAGCAGCGTCACCTGCTACCAAGATATATTTTCAAACCCTTTTACCTGTTAACAGTTCCTTTGAAAAATTCAAAAATCACTATGGAAAAGATGAGCATATTCTTTACGTAAATGAAGGGATAAGAAAGCTCACTAAAGAGAAAAAAATACAGCTGATCGATCTGTATCCCCATTTCTTAGATCACGCAAAACACCTGAAAGCGGAGTTAACACATGATGGATTACATTTAAGAATGGCGGGTTATCAGGTTTGGGCGAAAATTTTAAAAGACGGAGGTTACCTATGAACAGGCTATTCAAAAAAAGCATCGTCTGCTTCATCACCTTACATTTCTTCCTCTCCGCTTCTAGTCAGGAAGCTGCCTACACGCCTCCCGCATTAACCGACTCCAATGCGTGGTCGATGATTCTTCTACCGGATCCACAAACGTATGTTAAGTTTAGCCGGAATCAACCGATTTGGGAGCTAATGACCAGCTGGGTTAGCGAAAATATTCAGCCTTTACACATAGAAATGGTACTATGTACAGGCGATTTAGTAGAACAAAATAATATCTTAATGCCTGTTGGACAAAACGGCAATCAAGCAAGTGCAAATCAATGGAGGTCTGTCGCCCGTGGATTTAGCAGGTTAGACGGCCAAGTACCTTATATTGCCGCAACGGGCAATCATGACTACGGCTTCAAAAGTGCAGAAAATCGTCAAACCAATTATAACCAGTATTTCCCTGCCGACAAGAACCCTAAATCGCAAGCCTTACTAAAAGAGGTTGGTTTAAACATCGATCAACAACCAAGCCTCACGAAATGCTGCTTACGAATTCATAGATCCTCACGGCATCAAATACCTTTTTATGGTATTAGAGTTTGCCCCACACGATGGAACGATTGCCTGGGCAAAGGAGGTGGTGAACAAACCTGCCTACGCCGAACATCGCGTGGTATTGTTGACGCACTCTTATTTAAATGCTAAAAATGAACATATAGAAACCGAAGGATACGAAGTGAAAAACCCCAATTATGGAAAAGCAATTTGGGAGAAACTAGTAAAGCCATCGAAAAATATTGTACTGGTTTTTTCTGGACATATTGGTGCACCCGACGATGAAAAAGCACATATCGCTTTCCGTACCGATACAAATGCCGCTGGCAAAAAGGTTCAGCAGATGACGTTTAATGCACAGGCCTTAGGTGGTGGCTGGCACGGCAATGGTGGAGATGGCTGGCTTAGAATCTTAGAATTCTTACCTGATGGAAAAACAATCAAAGTAAAAACATTTTCTCCCCTGTTTGCTATCTCCCCTGCTACTCAGCATTTAGCATGGAGAAGTAAAGATTATGATGATTTTACATTCCAGCTCGACTAACAAGGTTTTATCGTAAAATGCGAATAGATCGTTAAGCAACAAAAAAGTCTTCGACCGGGGAGATCGAAGACTTTTTAACTAACCAATTATAAACCTAAATTATGAATGACACAAAAATAGTGCATACAGAAAACACTATGAAAACTATTTATTTGAATTAACAATTCAATGACAAAATATGCCTAAAACAAATTATTCAGAAATAAACAAGTCCTGCGATCTGTGAATTGCAGGACTTGACAAACCCAATATAAACAAAAAACTATTTATAAGACGTTCCGAATCCTTATTCGTTACAACACAAAAACTATTTTAACATATTTTTAACATCAACTTAATCATATTACAATAATGTTCAACTAAAATTTATCCTCATTTTACTTATATTACGCTATTGATCTGAATTCGATTATTAACAGGTCAGTGAATTTTCAGAAATAATACCCTTTTCAGCATTCATTAAGTTCTGGAGTGTAATATGTGCAATCTCATTTAACGCTTCTGAAGTAAAAAATCCTTGATGTGCGGTAATCAATACATTCGGAAAACTCATAAGTCGCAAAATGTCGTCATCTTCAATAATATTTCCCGACAGATCTCTAAAGAATAATTTCTCCTCCTGATCATATACATCAATTCCTAAAAATCCTACTTTCCTCTTTTTAAGGGCTTCAATAATATCCCGCGTATGAACTAAACCTCCTCTACTGGTATTTATTAACATAACGCCATCCTTCATTAAAGCTAAGCGCTCTTTATTGATTAGATGCAGTGTATCTTTGAGTAACGGGCAATGCAAAGAAATAATATCAGACTCTTGAAGTAACTCTTCCAACTGGATCACATTAATATAATCGGGGTACGATTGAATTACAGGATCATATGCCAACACCTCACAACCAAAGCCATGTATTATTTTACTAAAAGCCAATCCGATTTTCCCTAGACCTATCACGCCTACCTTCTTTCTGTGCAGGTTAAAACCAGTTAAACCCACCAAGGAAAAATTCCCTTCTCTTACCCTATTATAAGCTTTATGTGTTTTTCTATTCAATGTTAGAATCATGGCAACTGCATGCTCTGCAACTGCTTCTGGGGAATAAGCGGGTACACGCATCACCTGTATACCTAGTTCTTTTGCCACTTCCAGATCCACTTGATTAAAACCAGCGCAACGTAGTACAAGTGTTTTGATTCCAATATTCAATAAAGCCTGCAATACCTTTGCATCTGCCTGGTCATTCACAAAAATACAAACAGCCTCACAGCCTTCTGCTAATTTTACGGTGAATAGATTTAAATCTATATCAAGATATAAAAACTCATGACCATATTCCTCGTTTACCTTATCAAATGAAAAACGGTCGTACGATTGAGCACTATACATTGCTACTTTCATGTTTGCACTTTTACTAGTCCATATCAACCCCTGAATATAGCAATTTTGACGTTAGTTTCTGCGATACATAGAAAAAAATCAGTAAATGGAGAATTAAACATTTATTGCCGTTGCTTGTAGCATAAAATTGTGAAGATCTATATTCTTAACAAAAGGTTTTAAATTTTCTCTTCCTGCCCCAAACATGGCCAGTTCTACAAAATCTGCCGAATGGTCCATTGCTCCCCAGCCCACGGAAAGATGCTTTTCCTGAATCTGAGCAAGTAATTTAAACGGTAATTTCCGCGGGTTATACAGTCCGTCACCATCCAATGTCTTATAATGACTTAACAAGGCACTAGCTTCCTCTTTGGCAATAACATAATGTTGTGCAAATTCAATACGTTCAATCAATTGATCGGGTGTATAGGCTTGGTCCACCCCATTTAATATCCAATTATTTGTATGTTTAAATTGCTGAATGCGATCAAAATTCTTATTAGCGTGTTCGCCATAAAACAAACCCGGGTTTGCATTTCCATGATCCGTTGTAATAATGACCAAAGTTTCCTTATCTTCCGCTGCAAAAGCGATCGCTTCTCCTATCGCATCATCAAAAGCTAATTGATCATAAATCAAGCCCCCAGCATCGTTAGCATGTGCAGCCCAATCCACTTTACCTCCTTCAACTTGTAGTACGAATCCGCTTTTATTTTTCTTCAATTGCTGAATCGCTGTCTTTGTCATTTCGGCCAAACTTGGTGTCGTTTCTTTTAATTGCACATCCGTTTCCCTATCGAGTGCATAAGGCAATCCATCTTCATAAAAAACGCCCAAAATCGGTTTTTGAAGGTCGCTTGAAATAGCTAACAGTTCTCCCCTATTTCGAATAACTTCAAAACCACCCTGCTTAAACTTTGCCAACAGATCCTGTTTATCCCTCCGCTTATCAGCACTAAAAAATTCAAGTCCGCCCCCCATCATTACATCAAAACGTAAATCAAAATATTGAAGCGCAATGCCGGGCTGATCAGAACGTTTATTGCTATTTACACAGAAACCCGCTGGGGTAGCGTGTGTGATGGGCACTGTCGTCACGCAGCCTACGGCTTTACCTGCTGCCTTAAACTTTTGTAGAATAGGCTTATTATACGTTCCATCTTCGTTTACATTTAAAGATCCATTACTCACGCGAACACCACCGCCCCAGGAAGAGCTTGCCGCGGCTGAGTCGGTGATCAGCGAACTAGCTGAAGCCGTATCCATTAAGGCTCTGCTAGCTAAATTCTGCTCATATAAGGATAGCCAATTACTTTGCTTTCCTTCCTTTCTAAAGCGTAAAAGACTTGCCATGTTTAAGGTACCGGTACTCATCCCATCACTTACCATAAAAATAATATTCTTGGCCCCGCCTGCTGGGCTAGATACAATATTACTTGAACGACGGCGGGCTATGGATTCAAATGGAGATAGTAAGGAAGCACCAAGGGCTGTGAAAGCCGTATTTCTAAAAAATTCTCTGCGTCTCATGCACGATGTATTATTGATATATTAAATTTTTGCAATTAGCAAATATAATATCTCCGCCTCAATTGCAACTAAGATTCATTTTAATTTTATGTTAACAATCGCTCCTTCTTTAGAGAAGATTACATATATTCCGGAAAATCGTCCTTCCAATGTTTGTTATTCCATTCCTTAGCTTCTTCATCTGTGAGTAAGCACGCTTCGAGGTCATTCAAATAAGTTTGTTTATCCAAATATTGTCCTATGAATACTAATTCGTTCTGCCGATCTCCCCATTGTTTACTCCATCTGTTTTCTATTTCTTCTTTAAAATCGTGGTAATAGGAATATTGAATTCTTTCTTCATAAGGCATGCTGCACCACCAGGTGCCGGCATTTTCTATTCGCAGGCTCCCGCCAGCCTGACTAAAATTTATAGCTTTGTCCGGTCTGGAAGCCATCCAAAACAGTCCTTTTGCCCGTATGATATTATTCGGGTAATGCTGGTTTAAAAATGTATGCCAGCGCTCAGGATGGAAAGGTTTCTGGGAGGTAAAGACAAAAGAAGAAATTCCATATTCTTCCGTTTCGGGTGTATGTTCGTTTTCCAGCTCTTTTTGCCATCCAGCGGTTGAAGAAGCCTTCTCAAAATCAAACAGACCGGTATTCAAAATATGCGTTATATCAATCCCACCAAAATGTGACCTTATTATATGGGCATCGGGATTTAATTTCTTCAGCGCTGCTTCCAATGTCCCGATCGTTTCATCGGCTACCAAATCTGTTTTATTTAAAATAATCACATTAGCAAACTCAATTTGATCTGTTAATAGATTAACAATTGTCCGATGATCTTGCTCATCATCCGTCAAACGCCGATCCAATAAAGTTTCGTTCGTACCAAAATCTTTAAAAAAATTAAAGCAGTCTACTACCGTAACCATCGTATCTATATAACTAAAATTCCCTAAATCAATATGCTGGTTATCATCAACATAACTCCAGGTTTGAGCTACGGGAATGGGTTCAGAAATCCCCGTGCTCTCAATAAGTAAATAATCAAAACGATTTTCTTTTGCTAAGCGTTCTACTTCCACTATTAGATCCTCCCTCAAAGTACAACAGATACAGCCATTACTCATCTCTACGAGTTTTTCTTCTGTACGCGATAGTACATTTTCTCTGCTTACCATTTGCGCATCGATATTTACCTCGCTCATATCATTTACAATAACGGCTACTTTTAAATTTTGCTTATTGTGCAAAACATGATTTAACAAGGTGGTTTTTCCAGCCCCTAAAAACCCACTTAACACAGTAACAGGAAGTTTTTTTGTCGACATTTCTATGCTCCTTTTTCTATTGTTTCTAACCAAGCAACTATGTTTTGATAGTGTCTCGAACCATATAATCTTATAAATGCTGTTGTTTCAGTATGCGCTTTCTGTCTATAAATAGCCAAACGCTGCCTTGCGAATGCTGGAGAAAGCGTTATACCACATTTTACAGTGATGCAATCACGCCATGTTTCAAAGTCTTGTGGAATCATCTTTAATGCAATTTAGTTGCAAACTTAAAAATAAGATAATATATTTGCAACATAATTGCATTAATAAATATTCACTTGAGTAAAACACACATATATATTATGAAAACCAGCTTTTTGTCCAAATTAGATCAAATTGGGTTTACCGCCTCCGCGCTTTGTGCCGTGCATTGTGCGCTAATGCCCTTTGTTATTACCCTTCTTCCATTAATTGGCTTAGAGTTTTTATCAAGCCCATGGGTTGAGATCGCTGTTATTTCTCTTTCAGTTGTGGTGGGTATTAGCTCCCTTATTCCCTCTTACCTCAAATTTCATCGCAAGTGTGGCCCTATTCTCTTATTAGTATTAGGCTTCATACTTATTTTTGGGACGCATTTATTAGGTTTTCATGATATGGAACCTGTTTTAGTTCCATTAGGAGGCTTAACCATTGCTGCAGCGCATTTTATCAATTGGAAATTAACCAGAGCACATCGTCACAGCTGCTACACTTCATCTGAAAATAAATAGCTACGATGATTGACGTCCGTGAAATAAAAACCAATACATTGTCTCATAGCTATAAAAATGGTCACACCATTACGTTCCAACCCTTTATCTTAAAGCAAGGACAGCCTTGTTTAATAACTGGGAAATCGGGAAGTGGCAAGACCACCCTGCTCCACCTATTATGTGGCTTGCTAAGACCGCAAAGGGGTGCCGTGCACATTTTTGGAACAGCTATTTACCAGCTTCCCAATAGAGCGCTTGATCATTTTCGAGGCACGTCCATTGGTATAATATTTCAGAAACCGCATCTTTTGCCAAGCCTCACGGTACAAGAAAATCTAACATTGGCGCAAATGCTTGCTGGTTTAAAGAAGGATACAGCGCGCCAACATGATCTCTTAAACAAACTAGGTATATTGGAGAAAGCGAATAGTTATCCAGTTCAGCTTAGCCAGGGACAAGCGCAACGCGTAGCGATTGCAAGAGCACTTATTAACCGTCCAAAACTATTGGTGGCAGACGAGCCCACATCTTCATTAGACGACAGCAATGCCGAAAGCGTATTAAATTTATTGATAACCCAAACAGTAGACAATGAAACGTCGCTTATTATAGCAACTCATGATCAGCGAATTAAGAGTAGAATATCAACCCTTTATCAGCTTTAACAAAATGACATTATTCTATTTGGTTAGAAAAAACGTAAGCCATCATTTGTCTTCTTGTGTATTGAGTATCATCCTTTGTTCATTGGGTATAGCTACCTTATGTCTTATTTTATTAGTTAGTACACAATTAAATGAGCAACTTGAAAAGAAAAGCAGGCATATTGATTTAGTTGTAGGGGCAAAGGGTAGTCCGCTGCAATTAATACTCAACAGTGTCTATCATGTAGATAATCCGACAGGAAATATCTCCTTAAAGGAGGCTCATCAACTGTCTAAGAATCCATTTGTAAAAATGGCCGTTCCTCTTGCTATGGGCGATAATTATCAAGGTTATAGAATCATAGGAACGGATAGCAATTTTCTAAAATTATATCAAGTAACGGTTGCTACAGGTCGCTGGTTTACAAAAGATTTTGAGATAGTGATCGGCGCATCCGTCGCTCGAAAAGCCGGTCTTCAGATTGGTGACAAAATAATCAGTGCTCATGGATTAAGCAGCAGCGAGGACCTACACGAGACACATCCTTATTGGGTAGTCGGCATTTTAGGCGACAGCAAGAATATTCCTGATAATTTATTACTTACAAAGCTCACCAGCATATGGCATATGCATGATCATATGCAACATGAAGGTCATGCAGGGGAAGAAGATCCGCTTCACCTAATAGCTCCTTCGGAAGGTGAAGAAGAGATTACAAGTCTGCTAATACAATATAAAAATCCAGCAGCCATAGCGGCATTTCCCCAAATGGTTAATAAAAAAACGAACCTTCAGGCTGCATCACCGGCAATTGAAAGTAGTCGGATTTTTAGTTTACTTGGAATAGGGTTTGATTCCTTACAAATACTTTCCTATCTATTAATGGTCATGGCCGGCGGCGGAATTTTCATAAACCTACTTAACAACTTAAAGAACAGAAAATATGAGCTAGCTATTATGCGAACAATGGGTGCATCGCGCATGAAAGTATTTATGCTTACGATAATAGAAGGAACATATATAACATTTATAGGAACTATAATAGGTCTTCTACTTGCGCATCTAGCGCTGTTTTTTATTACAATTTATAGTAATAATGAAATGGTACATCCATTTTATTTCATTAGGCAGGAATTACTTATTATGTTAATAGGTTGTTTAGTTGGCTTCATAGCAGCAATGGTACCTGCCATGAAATCTTATTCGACTCAGCTGTCTGAAACACTAGCTAAATAAAAAACGGTGCCGCATGAAAGGTTTTCGTATCCAACTTAAAAAAATAAATATGAACTGCCATGTTTAAATATTTACAGAAATCCTTTCTATTAGTGGTTTTGCTATTATCCTTTTCCTATCAGGTAAAGTCACAGCTGATCCAGAACACTATTCCCGATCATAAACCAATGATGACGGCCATTTGGGAAAAATTTGATCTTCTCATGTATAAGGTTATCACTATGCCAGACGGCACAAAAACGTACACGCCTCATTTCCCACAAGAATTGAAAGCCCTTGATAATAAAAATGTCACACTACCTGGCTACATGATTCCCCTAAAGGTAGGTAGGGATCATCATACGTTTATGTTATCCGTTTTACCGGTCATGCAATGCATGTTTTGCGGGCAAAATGGCATTCCACCACTTGTACAAATTGTGATGAGAAAAGGGAAAGTAAGATTTACAGATGAACCCTTCAAAATTAATGGCACTATACATCTAAACCAAGATCCCGACAAAGGTGCTGAGATTCAGCTTTTAGATGCATCCCTTTCGCAATAAATAAGTTTATTTTATTGCGCGGATTTTAGCAACCAGCATACTGATCACTACACCGAAAACACCTATTACTGCGTAAGAATATCGTAGACTTGCGAGTTCTGCTATATAACCTATCAAAGGCGGCCCCATTAAAAAGCCTAAATAGCTTACGCTAGACACCATTGCCAACGCTATGCCTGGAGCTACTTTAGCATTTCTACCAGCAACACTATAGACCGTCGGCACCACCGTAGCCACTCCTAAGCCAACCAGCATAAATGCTAAAACGGCTGTAACAACATAGGGAAATATTACTGCTATAAACATACCCAGTGAAATGAGAACTCCACTTACCTGCAACACGGTCTTCCTACCTAATCTGGCAATCAAACGATCTCCAATAAATCTTCCAGAAGCCATCATGATCATAAAAGAAGCATAACCAAGCGGTACCAAAGCATGTGGTGCTTTCACAATATCTTTAAAATATACACCACTCCAATCAAACATAGCTCCCTCTGTTGCCATGCTGCAAAAGCCTATCACACCTAATTGTATCAACGCTCCTTCAGGTTTCGAAAATAATTTTCGTTTGGTAGTACTGGTAGGGCCTACTCCCGCAATTAAATACTTATTATTTATGACTATACTGATCCATACAAGTCCGGCGATAATCCAAAAATGCAGATAGGGATTAACATGCAGATTAATCATTAAAAGACCTACAAGCGCACCGGTGAAGCCAGCAATGCTCCACGCGCCGTGAAAAGAAGACATAATGGGTTTATCAAATAAGTTTTCAGCAGCGACACCTTGTGTGTTTACCGCTATATTGCACATATTCCCTATTATACCAAAGAGGAATAGCGCGGCTCCTAGATGCCAGCCCTTAGTAGCTAAACCTAAATTTGTTAATGCAATTACATATAATGCTGCTGCAACGATCAGGACTTTTTTACTTCCAAATTTTGTCACTAAGCTGCCCGACAATGCCATTGTCACTAATTGTCCGAGAGGAAGCGCAAATAAGAGACTTCCCAACTGACCGTCTGAAAGGTTTAATGCTGTTTTTATGTCAGGTATGCGGGATGCCCATGAAGCAAATGCCAGTCCTTGGCAAAAATAAAACAATGCTACAGCTAAACGTACCCTATTACGATCATGAACTACAGCGGGCGGAGTATAACTTTCCACAATATGGCCTACGATTAAATTTTTGTTACAAAGTTCTCAAAAAGAATTTACATATAAAGGTAGATTATAAAATAAAAAGACCGCCTAGCATACATATACACTAGGCGGTCAAAAACTTTTACAACGAAATTCCTATAGATCTGTAATGGGTTTGTAAGTCGGTACCAGTGCCTTCATTACTATCCATCCAACAATATAACAAACGGCACAGACCGAAAAAATGATAAAGTATCCCGCCTCAATTCCATGAAATCCCATAAAAGACATGTCCGTTTCCTTACTGTAATCAAATAACATTCCTGAGCACTTGTTAATGAAGAAAGATCCAATTCCGCCCGCCATACCGCCGATTCCGGTGATGGTAGCGATAGCCTTTTTAGGGAACATGTCTCCAACAGTAGTAAAAATATTGGCCGACCACGCTTGATGCGCTGCTCCGGCAATACCTATAATAAGCACCGGCCACCAATAGCTGATATGGCCGAGTGGCTGTGCAAATAATGCTAATAAGGGGAAAAAAGCAAATATTAACATAGAACGCATACGACCTGCGTAAGGATTCATTCCCTTCTTATCTACAAAATATGTGGGTAACCATCCTCCAATGATCGAAAGAAGCGTAATCAAATAAAGCACAAAAAGAGGCAACGCGCTGTCTGTAGAATCCATTCCATAAACCGAACTTAGGTAAGCAGGTGTCCAGAAAAGAAAGAACCACCAAACGCCATCCGTCATAAATTTACCAAAAGCAAAAGCCCAGGTTTGATTATATTTAAAACATTGCACAAAAGAAACTTTCGTAGTTGTTTCCTCTTTGTAATCCACAAGTTTTCTATCATTTATCAAATCTTGCTGAATATAAGCAAGCTCCTCCTTACCTACTCTAGGATGTACCTCGGGCTTATGATAAATAAAAATCCAAAAACCCATCCATAGAAAACCCAATGCACCTATGATGATAAAAGACATTTCCCAACCGTAGGCTGCCGCAATAAAAGGTATTGTAACAGGAGCAGCAAGAGCTCCTACGGTTGCCCCTGCATTGAAAATACTGGTAGCAAAAGCTCTATCTTTCTTTGGAAAGTATTCTGCAGTCGCTTTAATGGCAGCTGGAAAATTACCTGCTTCACCAAGCGCCAAGACGAAACGAGCAAAAATAAAAAGCGCTACACTTACCGTTATAATGTTGGCGGTATTATCAACCATTGCTATTGACTCCTTCGCTCCTTCAAACCCAACTAACCAATTACCTGTCAGCAAACCAGCCGTAGCAATACCACAAAAGGCATGTAAGCAAGCGCCAATAGACCAGATACCTATTGCCCAAAGAAATCCCTTTTTAGTATCGAGCCAATCAACAAATCTACCTGCAAATAAAAGCGAAATGGCATAAAAAATGGAAAATAAAGCGGTGATATTACCATAATCGTTGTTGGTCCAATGAAACTCCGGGGCAATAAAATCATTCCATGTTAAGGATAGGACTTGCCTATCCAAATAATTGATTGTAGTAGCAAAAAAAAGCAAGGAACAGATTGTCCATCTGTATTTACCAATAGTTTGTTTTTGGTTCATTATTTTTGGTTATATCATTTAATTAGGTTAATTTGAAAACGTTTGCACATCTCCATAGATAATTTAAATTCACCTTTGAAATACAATGATATCAATTTTTAATCAATTTACCTTATTATTCTTATTTAAAGTCAAAAAGCAGACGGAGTCGTCTGCTTTTTGAAAGCTTATTTCGGCCAGTTAAAATAGGCGCTAGCATTATTATAACAGATATCTTGGATCACTTTGCCTATCCAAGGTAGATTGTCTGGCAGTTCTCCTTTTTCAATTTCTTCACCAAAAAGGTTACATAAGATACGTCGGAAGTACTCATGTCTTGGATAGGATAAAAAGCTTCTGGAATCTGTCAACATCCCGACAAAATTGCTGATCAATCCCATATTAGACAAGGCATTCATTTGCCTAATCATACCATCTTTTTGATCTAGAAACCACCAGCCCGATCCAAATTGAATTTTCCCTGAAGACGACCCATCATTAAAATTACCGATCATCGTGGCTATCAATTCGTTATCAGATGGGTTTAAATTATATAATATTGTTTTAGCTAGTTTATCCTGGCTATCTAACTTATCTAAAAAACCTGCTAAGGCTTTGCCCTGTGAAAAATCACCAATAGAATCCCAACCAGTATCTGGGCCAAGCTTTTGCATCATCCTGGAATTATTATTGCGAAGTGCCCCTAGATGATATTGTTGTACCCACCCCTTTTCATGGTCCCATTCAGCAAAATAAGTCAACATAGCCGATCGGAACTGGTTATGTTCTTCGTCAGAAATCAATTTGCCTTCCAAAGCACTGGAAAAGGTTGTTCGTATATCCTCTAAACGGTACGAATCATTATAAATTTTTTCTAATCCGTGATCGGATACGCAACAACCATTTTCGGCAAAATAATCGTGCCTTGATTTTAAAGCATGCAAATAATCATCAAAATTTTGAATACTTATTTTCGACACCTCCTCTAGCTTTCTAACATAACTTTTGAATTTTGAGAGTATTGATAAGTTCATTGCATTATCTGGTCGAAAGGCAGGTAACACTTTGATCTCAAAACCTTCACTTTTTAGTTGTTGATGATATATAAGCGAATCTGTTGGATCATCTGTTGTGCAAACAATCTTTACATTCATTTTCCTTAAAAGATTACGAACACTATAAGCAGGATCTTTAAGGAGTGCATTACATTGATCATAAATCCTATCTGCTGTTTCGGGACTCAATATTTCATTAATACCGAAATAACGCTTCAACTCTAAATGCGTCCAATGATATAGCGGATTCCTTAATGTATAAGGTACTGTTTCAGCCCATTTTAAGAATTTTTCGCGGTCACTTTTCTCTCCCGTACAATAACTTTCATCAACACCATTCGTACGCATAGCACGCCATTTATAATGATCGCCATATAGCCAAACCTGCGTTATATTGTCAAATTGTGCATCTTCCGCAATTTGTTGTGGAGATAGATGACAGTGATAATCAATAATTGGCATTTGCACAGCATAATCATGATATAAGGACTGTGCAGTGGTACTTTCTAATAAAAAATTTTTATCTAAAAACGGTTTCATTCTTCTAATTATTTGTTTAATGGCTTTTTTATTTTTCTCTCGGTTTGCCCCAAAAGGAACAAAACCGAGGAAGATAGTGACGAGCTCCTATGAACACCTTCGAAAACAAACAAAAGGTGAATAACTCATGACTTCATAATTCTCGCTAAAAAGTTTTCCCTTAGCCATAATATGCAGCCGCTTCGCTTCCTCATATTATTCTCTCATCCCCTAAAAACTTTTTTTAACACACATCCGCCAGTGGTCGGACAAGTTCTTATGAGGTCGGTCTTGCTAGCGTAGTGTGATAATATCTCTTCTTGATAAATTAGTTGTTAACACCTCATAACTCGCAACTAACAACTAACAACTCACCATTACAAAGACACTCCCCTCTTCCATGGAATAAAATCGTCCTGATTAAGTTGGACAGCTTTGGGTATCACTTCTCCGCTGGCGGCTCGTATACAATATTCTAAAATATCTTCTCCCATTTGTTCGATCGTTTTCTCTCCAGCGATAATAGGTCCGCAGTCTATATCGATTATATCAGCCATACGCGAGGCTAACTGTGAATTTGTAGCAACTTTTATTACTGGGCAAACGGGGTTTCCTGTCGGCGTACCTAAACCGGTTGTAAACAAGATAAGTGTAGCACCACTCGCAGCCTTTCCCGTAGTTGCCTCTACATCGTTGCCCGGTGTACAAACTAAATTAAGTCCTGGTTTTACGGCTGGCTCGGTGTAATCCAATACATCCTCCACGGGCGCTGTTCCTCCTTTCTTCGCTGCCCCATTACTTTTTATGGCGTCTGTAATCAATCCGTCTTTGATATTTCCGGGAGATGGATTCATATGAAATCCAGAGCCTGCATTTTCGGCAGCTTCACTATAAGCTGTCATCAATTCAATGAATTTTTTAGCGGCCGCTTCATCTTTCGTGCGATCTATCAAATTCTGTTCAGCACCGCAAAGCTCCGGAAACTCCGCCAACAGCACCTTTCCTCCGAGCGCCACGAGCAAATCCGAACAATAACCTACTGCTGGATTGGCAGAGATACCACTAAAGCCATCGCTTCCACCACATTTAACGCCCAATGTTAGTTTAGTTAGGGAAGCTGGTTTACGGGTAAGCTTGTTGGCCTCTACTAGGCCGAGAAAAGTCTGTTTAATTGCGTCGGTAATCATATCCTCTTCACTTTTTGACTGTTGCTGTTCAAAAATATGCAAGGGTTTATCGAATGTTGGATTACGTTCTTTTAAATCCCGAAGAAAATCTTGCACCTGCAAGTTCTGACATCCTAAACTCAACACCGTTACACCGGCTACATTTGGATGATCAGCATAGGCTGCAAGCAATTTACTAAGTACAGCAGCATCTTGCCGAATACCTCCGCAACCACCTTGATGATTTAAAAACTTAATCCCATCCACATTTTCAAATAGACGATCAGTGGGCACCAGGGATTCTTGCACATGCAGATCTAACGCCTCGATATCACCACTATTCTTGTACCACTCGCGTAAAAGTTTCGCCTTTTGCTTATACTTGTCGGTCACCGCATAGCCCAACTCATTGTGTAAGGCCTCTCTAATGACATCTAAATTTCTATTCTCGCAAAATACGGTTGGAATAAACAACCAATAATTTGCGGTGCCTACCGTTCCATTAGTTCTATGATAACCTAAAAAGGTACGATCAATAAACCGAGATACATCAGGCGGTTGCCACTTATATTGAGATGGGCGGTAGGTATAAGGTGCTGCCGCATGCTTTAAATTCTCGGTGCTCATGCGTTCACCTACCTGTACATCATACTGTACTTTTCCCACCAACGTTCCATACATAAAAACCTCCTCTCCTCGCTTTAAAGGGACTAGATAGAATTTATGTTTTGCAGGTATATCCTCCTTCAACACATAAACCTGCTCTTTATAATGAATATGTTCACCTTTCTGAAGGTCTTGTAAGGCTACCAATACATTATCATGTGGATGTATTTTTAAAACGCGCGCTCCCATCTTCTTTTTATAACTTAAACTGACTGAATTTCTTTATTATTTACAACCTCGCTAATAACATCCAATGCCTCTTTATTCATTAATGCATGCAAGTATTTTTTCACTTCACTTCCGAATGTTGGTAACGTTGACAAATTAACGTTCCACAAACGTTGGTTTTTTAACACATCATCTACCACTTGCTCAGGGGACTGCCTATTCCAAAGATTTTCAAAGATTTCTGCCGACTCATCATTAATGGCATAATAACCTCTATTGTTAACATAACCTTTGTAAGTATTATCGATACTCTTTTTCCCCTTCATAAAGAGCAAATAAGCGGCAAAACCTAACGCCATATACTGCGAAGAAGCATTATGACCTTTATAGTATCCTTTTAAGAGGGCAACATTTCGCATTTCCATCTTAGAAGTATAATTTAGGGTAATATTAATCCATTTATGATCTAAGGATTTATTACGGAATCTATCTAACACTTTTCCGGCAAAGACATCCGCCTCTTCTTTGGATATTTGGGAACCAACAACTGTAGGAACAATTTCCTGCATTAATAAATTAGTAATAAAATGCTCCATTAACGGATTAGCCATAGCCTCTTTAACGGTTTCAAAACCTGCGAGAACGGCAAGTCCACAGGTAAACGTATGTGTGCCGTTCAATAGACGTAATTTGAGCTCTTTAAACTTACTTATGTCGCCTGTGATAACTAAACCCTCGTCAATCGTACTAAATGACAACACTTCTTTCACATAAGGGTCTTTCGCCTCAATAGCCCACAGGCGGAAAGGCTCAGCCATAATCATAAGCTCATCTTTATAGCCCAATTTTTTTTCCATGGATTGATGTTCCTCATAAGGCAGTTTCCCTGGAACAATACGGTCGACCAGCGAATTACAAAAATAATTCGCATCATTAAGCCAGCTTATGAATTTTTCTTCCGAAAGATGTTCGCTTGCTAATTGAAGCAGAATGTTTTTCAACTTTAATCCGTTATCGGATATAAGTTCGGTAGGTACCACCACCAACCCTGATGCCTTACTCCCTTCAAAATGTTTAAAACGTGCATATAAAAATGCAAGTAATTTCCCGGGGAAGGATGCAGGTGGCTGTGCTAAAATATTATCATTTTTATCATATACAATCCCTACCTCTGTTGTATTGGAGATAACAACCTTCATTTCAGGATCTAGCGCATATTGCATAATATCATGCCAATTGTCTTGCGCGGAAAGAACCTCTTTGATAGATGAATTCAATAGGTATTCCTCTACGTCTTTTCCATCCTCTATTCCTTTTACACAAAGCGTATATAAACCGTCCTGTTCATTAAAACTGTCTGTTTTACCCGTACTGGTTGATTTCACCACTACAATCCTTCCATTGAAAATACCAGCTCTATTGGCTTTATCAATGAAATAATCAGGTAATCCTCTAAGTAATACACCTGTGCCGAACTGTATCACCTTGACAGGTAACTCGTTCCAATTGGCTACAGGCCCTAGAACTTCTGCGGGTAACGAACCCGTTTGCAAAAATTTGTTATTTAAACGTTCCATTCGTATGCTGGTCTTATTTTTATCTATTACAATCAAGTGCAGGCCTAAATTCCAACTCCCCGTCCCATAGTATCGCTAACACTAATACCATGTCATTGTTATTCTTTAACTACCTAACTATTTCCCTACTCAACGATTTTACTAATTCACTAATCACTTAAGCAGCCACTTTACCCAATCATGAGCGGCTGGATAATTCTGAAAATCAGCAGGCAATTTTCGCCCATCTAAATATTCATTATATATCCAGGGGTCGCCGAGCGCAAAAATCTTACCCATACCGTATTTAGCAGTTGCCATTACATTTATATTGTTTACACCCAAAACAGGTATTGCGGGCGCATATACAGTAAGTGAGCTTATTTCTTTCAGGTATAATTTATACGGTTTACTAAATATATCGTTCCCTTGCGGAACAGAGACTGCCCCCTGTTCATAGTTATTGTTTTTTACAAGCAAGTTGTTGTCCTCCTTAAAATGAATTCCAAAGCGGTTTGCCAGTAGGTTGAAATGTTTAAATTCTGCATTTCCTGCGTCATTACCTAATAAAACTAAGGTTCCACCTTTTTTCACCCAACTCATGATCGCCTCAATTTCTGGTTCTTGTATATAAGATGGATTATCCGTTTCTTTTTCCGTATCTGGATCAACAATGATGTAGACATTCGCTTTACGTAGGTTTTCTTTGGTTGGCTTCGTATTTAGCGAATCCGTTTGAGCGCCATAGGACTGGAAAATATAGCCTAATAAAGAATACCCGCCATTATCCTGTTCTTCCCATGTATAATGATAGCGTTCCTGTTGTCCCAGCAAATTTTTTCTCTTTTCATTATTGTAATAGTAATCCAGTACTACCTTTTTTCCCTTAGCAAATTTGAGGTTCGGCAACATCTCCATTTCTACCGCGCATTGAATAAAAGCGCCTATACCTTTAGGGTCGTTCTGTATAACAGGTTCGCTCATATAGTATTCAAAACTACCGTCGCGATATGGGGTTCCGCCCAATCCAGATACCTTAACAGTACCGTTAAGGTTAACACGTCCTTGACTATCTTCCTCAATAAATTCTTTCAGAATACCTTTATAACCACTCTCAGCGTTTTTTAAAAATTTGGAAGGTAAATAACCTAAGCGGACTCCTTTAGCCAGGGTATAAACAAGCATCGATGATGCAGACGCTTCCGGATAGTTTCCTTTCTTCTCTGGCATATCGGTAACCTGATACCACAATCCATTAGGCTGCTGTACCTTTGTCACCGCATCAGCATAGCGATTTAAGATGGCAATAATGGAATCTCTTCCGGCATGATTTTTCGGAAAATAATCCAATACATCCACGAGGGCCATTCCATACCATCCAAGAGCACGACTCCAGAAATTAGGTGATCTCCCTGTGTTTTTATCCGCCCATTTTTGCTCCTTAGATTCGTCCCAGCCATGATATAATAAACCTGTTTTTTCATCTCTGGTATTCTTTTCAATCAATATAAATTGTTTACTGATATCATCAAATGCTTCGGGCTCATTAAATAGTTTGGCATATTCAGCATAAAAAGGTTGGCCCATATATAATCCATCTAGCCAAACTTGATGTGTGTAGATTTTTTTATGCCAGAAGCTCCCTTGCTTCGTGCGCGGATGTGTATCAAGCTGCTTCCTTAGATGTTGAACTGCTTTTAGGTACTTTTCTTTTCCAGTTACCTGATATAGAAATAGCAGGATCTTTCCATTATTAATGAAATCGATGTTATAATCATCCATTTTATAGGCGTTAATAGTCCCATCTTCCTGTACATAATGGTCCATTTTATGCTGGATATAATCGAAGTATTGTTTATCTGCGGTATTTTTCCAAACCCCTTCTACCCCTTTTAAAATTACCCCCAAGTCATAGCTCCATTTAGCTTCCTGACCTTTATCAAGCGTAAATGCATCTGGCCATGAACGCATCGCCGTTTGCGTCATTAGCTCACTGTATTTTTTTTCCTGTGCCAGTGCCTGTAAACTAATTAGGAAAGAACCGGTAATTAAAATATTTTTTAGTATTCTGTTCATTTGATCGTTACTTAAATGTAATGGTGTTTTTACTAGCGCCAAAGTCGGCCTTAACTGGTTCTTTCACGCGCTCTATATTTGTATTTCTTATACTAACAGCACCCATCCTATCACCTTGCACATGCAGCAGATTCGCTACCTTATCAAAAACAAGGTTGTCGATTTCAATGTTTTTACTATTTAACAAATAAGCGAGCGATTTCTGTTTTCTTGTGGATAAGCTAATATCTTTCAACTTAATGCTGCTTGCTTCTTGAATATCAATACCTTCATCGGCATTTATCTTAAGTTTGGTAAGTTCGATATTTCTAATAGGCATTTCCGGCAAACCTCTTATAAACAGCGCTTTAGCCGCACCTTCACAAATTACATTATTTATATAAAAGTTTTTAAATTGGGGAGTTGCTTCGGTTACCGGTAACATTTCCACTTTAGGTGGTTCACGATGTTCTCCTGTTAGTGCAATAGGATCCTTTGCCTCATAATACATATCAAAAAGAATCGCTTCTCCGGGTATATCTTTCATATAAATATTATTGATATAGACATTTTCTACAACGCCCCCCCTACCTCTCGTGGTTTTAAAACGTAACCCGATATCTGTACCGATAAATGTACAATTATCAACATATAAATTCTTTGCCCCCCCACTCATCTCGCTTCCTACTACAAAACCGCCATGTGCATGATAAACGGTGCAATTTCTCACCCATAAATCTTGTGTCGGCATTGCCCGTTCTCGACCTGCCTCATTTCTTCCACTTTTGATGCATATGGCATCGTCACCCACGTCAAATGTGCTATGCTCCAATAATACATTTTGGCATGATTCAATATCAATTCCATCACCATTTTGAGAGTACCAAGGATTGCGTACATTAATATTCCGAACAGTAATATCACGGCTCATTAACGGATGGATATTCCAAGCTGGTGAGTTCTGAAATGTCACACCTTCCAATAAAATACGCTGACATTTTTCAAGCAATATCAAGTTCGGTCTTAAATAATCTTTGACTCCTTGATAGAATTGTTCATTCTTTCCTTTCTCCACAAGCCCAGGGTCTTTAAAAGAAGCACCTTTCAATGAGCTTTCAGAAGGATACCAAATATCTTTCTTCTCATTTAAAACGCCACCGGAAGCAAGAAGTTTTTGCCATTGCGTTTCCGTCATCTTAGCTTTTTTTACCATTCGCCAAGCATCACCATTTCCATCAATAATCCCTTTTCCGGTAATGGCTATATTTTGTTGTTCAAAGGCCCATATAGGAGATTGGTTTCGCATCTGTGGGATACCCTCCCAACTTGTTTTCACTAATGGATATTGCGTAAAATCTTTCGTAAAAAGCAGCAATGCATTCGCTGCTAAATGTAGATTAACATTACTTTTTAATACGATAGGACCCGAAAGCCATACGCCTGCAGGTATCAACACCACACCGCCTCCTTTCGTATGAATATCATCAATGGCTTTATTAATGCTTTTCGTATTCAGCTGATGCCCTCCTGAAACAGCACCTAATGTTTCTATGGAAACGGTATCTTGTTTAAAAGTTGGTATTGGAATAGCTGCTTGCGGGGCAATTGATGCATTTTGCGCAGAAGCTGAAAAGGCAGATATTAATAGTAAAAGTGATGTGCTTAGTATCTTATTCATTCGTATCATCAAGGTATTAAATTGGGATAAGCCTTTGCAATTGTAAGGCTCTCCATGAATGTTTTCAAACATTTGTACGTATTTATTTGCGCAATCGTTATCGGTAACGATTGCGCTATTCACTATTGCGCTTGATAGCCGGGATTTTGCTGAATTTCCGCTTCGTTTAAGTCAATTGCATCCTGTGGTATTGGCCTTAAAATTTTATCTCTTCCATCCAACCCTCTAAAGGCTTGGTCTACACCAATCTTTTTAATATCATAATTATATCTGCCACAGAACTCTTTGAGCTTGCCTGTTCTTCTAAGTTCCGGCCATCTTAAGTATTCACCGGCAAATTCTTTGGCACTTTCAATAAGGTAAGCGTTCAAAGCTTCGCTTTGATTAGCGGAAGCAGCAATATTCATCGTAGGCGATAAACGCGTTCCATCTTTTGTATTACCTGGTCTATCTAAAACAGCCTGCACATAATTTGCAGCGGTAGCAAAATCATTCAATCCGATACTGGCTTCGGCATATATAAAATAAGTTTCTGCCAATCGGGCCAGCACTACATCTCTTACACTGGCTGTTTGTTGAAAGATAGTACGTGTAGATGGGCTATCAAACTTTTTGATAACCGGAGTGCTCATATCCGCATCATAAAATTCTCGGTAAGCCTCTTCATTGTATTTAAAGGGGTAATAGCGGAAATTGCTCGCTATTTGTCCTTGACGTTGAGCCGCCCATGCAATCGAATCTGTACGGGTGTATTCCCTTCCCCATACCCTCGGGTAGTAAGCCCTTATAAGAATTTTAGTTTTATCTTTACTCGCATCATAGTAGTCAAAGTATTGATCATAGATGGTCAACATAAAAGTGGCATCATATCTTGCATCTTTCTCATCATAAAAATTATGCAAATTCCATGAGGGATATAATTGTGCACTCATATATTTATGGTTCAACTCAGAACCTCCTAAATACGGTCCGAAAATACCTTGCTGATTATTACCATCCGTACTGGACGCGATTGACTGTAGATCATATTGCACGGCAAAAATAAACTCATCATTATTTTCATTAGTAGGACTCCAAAGTTGCTCAAATGGAATGCTTATCGTTTTGCCGTTAATCGCGGCCAGTGCATAACTTTTTGCTTTTTCAAAATCTCCGCTTTGCTTGAGATCCCATCCCCTAGTTAAATAAACCTTGGCTAAATAATGATTCACCACCGTTTTATTTACGCGAGCACGCCCATCCCCAACCAGCGGAAGAGCTGCTTCCATTTCACTTATAATAAAGGCATAACAATCTTCTAAACTACTTCTTGGCATATTAAGTTGCGCTTCAAAAGTAGCCTGCTGATTAATATAAACACCCCCAAATTGTTCAACCAAGAGAAAGTGGTAAAAGGCTCTTAAAAACCGGAGTTCAGCAAGATATATAGATTTCTTATCTGCCGCTATTTCTGCGATATCGCTGTAAAAAACCCCCATATTAATAGTTTGGATAGCCTTATAACAATTCTGATAATAGGTCTTTACATAGGAATCAGTAGCATATAATTGTTCATACTCTTGAATTGAACGGTCGCCATTCCCTCTAGCTCGTTGATACATATCTGTACCTGCCACCAATAGCCAGGGCGTTAATCTAAAGGTTTCCCGTAACGACGAATAAGAGGCTGTTATCAAGGTTTCATACCCCGCTTCGGTCTTATAAAACTCTTCATTTGAAATCCCACCTTTATTATCCTCTTCCAAAAATTTCTTGCATCCGCTTAGCGATATTATAAGAAACAATAATATTAAAATTCGGTTCATGATCAATAATTATTTAGATATCTAATAATCAACTAAAACTTAAGATTTACACCTAATTGGTAAGTAATCGTACTCGGGCCATTACCTTCCTGCAGTGATGTTGTAGCATATTCCGGATCCCAACCGTCATACTTGGTAAAGGTGAAAGGGTTGAGTACATTTAAATAAACGCGTAACTGACTGATTTTGGCTTTAGATAACAGCTTCGCTGGCAACGTATATCCCAAAATAATGTTCCTTATTTTCACAAAAGAGGCATCGGTATATTGGCCATTATTACCATAATATGGACCAGCGTTGTTGATTGCAGGATATTTAGCATCCTCATTACCTGCTGCAGGAGACCAGGTAGCTGAAGGTGAGCCATCGGCTTTTGTTCCCCAATTATTCCAATCATAACGATCAACACCAGCAGGTACGAAATAGTCAAATCCGATTTTCGGCCGCCCTCTTTGGGTATTACCAGGCCCGAATTCCTCTAAAAATCGATCTTGTACAAAGATTCCCTGCCGGGTGAATATGTCGACCGATAAATCCCAATTTTTGTAATTAAAAGTGGAACGTAAATTGGCCGTCCAGTTTGGATTTGGACTTCCCAAAATTGTACGGTCATCTGCCGCCGTAATAACACCATCGTTATTGATATCCTGCACGCGTGCTTGCCCCGGTTGTTGCCCCCAGGCCGCGGCTTCTTGTGTTTCATTAGATTTCCAAACACCAATTACCCGATAATCGTAAACAACTTCAATAGGCTGTCCAATGAATCGTTTCTCGCCCATCACATCTTCTTTTCTGCCATACAGCGATTCAATGGCATTTTTATTATGGGCAAAATTCAAAGAAGTTGTCCACTGAAAATTTGGTGTGCGGATATTGGTTGAATTTAAAGCAATTTCAATACCTCGATTACTCACTGAACCAATATTATCTGTCATGGAAGCAACGCCCGACTCGATTGCTAATGACCTACTCATCAGCAATCCATCCGACAGCTTATCGTATATATCTACCGATCCATAAAGTCTTTGGTTGAAAAATCCAAAATCAAGGCCAAAATTTAATTCACGTGTTTTTTCCCAAGTAATTACTGGATTAACGGGATAGCCCGGTCTTAACCCGGAAACGGCACTCCCGTCTCCATAATCATACCATATCAGCTCATCTGTAATAGGCGTTTGAAGAGATCCGTAAGGATTAATACCATTGTTATTGCCTGAATAACCAAAACTAAAACGTGCTTTTAAATCGGAGAGCCAGTCAGCTTTCATAAACTCTTCTTCTGATAAACGCCAACCCAATGCGAAGGAAGGGAAGGAGGCCCATTTATCTGCCAATTTAGAGCTTCCATCGTAACGGATGGTTCCAGTAACTAGGTATTTCCCTTTATAGTCATAGTTTACGCGTGCAGCATAAGAAATCAAGCCTGACTCATTATAGGAAGATAATGAATTTTCGCTATCTAGTTTACCAGTAAAAATATTATACCATGCTGAATTATAGGGTAGATTTTGTGAAGCTGCCTGGATGCTTTCAAATCTTGTTTTATAAAAACTATTGATAAAGGTAGCATTTAGGTGGTGATCTTGATTAAATGTTTTGGTATAGGTTATTTGATTATCCCAGGTATATTCTAAACTCTCATTATTTTGCTGATAGGCTTCACTTTGGTTTCTGTTTCCCGGTACGACGCCATAATAGTGACCTATTCGCTCTCGTGTAAACCTGGGCATAATAGTGCTCTTAATCGCTAGGCCCTCAAATGGCGTAACTTGAGCATAGAAACTACCTAAAACATCGTATCGTCGGTCTTCCTGATTACCACTATTAATTTCGTTTAAAGGGTTTGGCGAGCTGGTAAAATTCCCACTACCTTGGATAGAAGTAGCAATACCGGGCTGTTCAATTAAATTACCGTTTTCATCATGCGCCTTAAGTATTACCGGCATCCGCATAATATCCCGGTATCCATATTGACTACCCTGATTATTCACAGTATGAGACAAATTTATTGTTCCACCTGCAGAAAAGTATTTGGAGCCTCTATGGTCAATACTCAGCTTCATATTATAACGTTTCAAGTTTTCGCTGATAAAGTTGCCTTGCTCATTTTGATAGCCGATACCTAGATTATAAGCCAGATCACTTGAACTTCCGCCGATATTAACAAAGTGGTTTTGCTGGTGACCATCCTGCGTGCCTAAAGCTAACCAATCTTCATAATCTTCGTTATACAAGCGTTGCTCTAATAATGGGCTTCTTTGTAAAACGGAATTTTTATTTGCTGTTGTTAGTTCATATTGTTGTAAGTTGGTATTGTACGTGTAGTAGGCAGAAGTCCTAAAATCCACCCATTCTCTTCCATCCATAAAATCTGGGAGACGGGCTAGTTTTCGGATACCGTAAAAGCCGTCATAGCTCACTGACATTCGAGAACCATGGTTACTACCTGCATTTTTCGTACGCACAATTACCACCCCATTTGACCCTCGCGACCCATAAATGGCAGTGGAAGAAGCATCTCTCAATACGTCGATTTGTTCGATATCTGCAGGATTTAGAAAGTTAATATCCCCCATAACCACTCCATCCACCACATATAGCGGGCTTCCTCCGGCTAAAGAATTTTGCCCTCTAATCTGAATATTAAAACCTCCTCCAGGTTTGGTAGAATTAGAACTGATATCTACCCCTGGTACCGACCCTTGTAAAGCAGCCATCGCGGAAGTGGTTCCTCTGGCTTTCAAGGTCTCCGATGTTACAGATCCAACGGCTCCCGTAAGATCTCCCTTTTTCATCGTGCCATATCCTACAACTACCACTTCATCCAGCCCCTGCGCATCCTCCTCCAGTATAATATTCAGCTGCTGCTGATTGCTAAGAGGTACCTCTTGTGTCTTATAACCAATGGAGGTTATAACAAGTAATTGATTTTCCAGATTTGGGATCTTAAGATTAAAATTGCCCGACTCATTTGTGCTGGTAGTGGTGTTTGTTCCCTTTAACATCACCGTTACTCCCGGTAGGGGTTCTTTGGAAGCATTAGAAATCCTTCCAGAAATTTGCCGTGTTTGTGCTTTCAATGAAAAGGTGCATAGGAGCAGCACAAAAAGCATCCATAATTTTTTGGCCATAGTTGGTTACAGTTAGTTGAAAATCGGTTTATTGCTTGGTTCAGTACTAAAAATATTTACTATTCAAAGCACAAGTGTCAATAATACATATATAGATGCGGATTATAAATACAAATCACTGTAAAAAACTACGCAATCGTTTCCGAAAATGGTTAAACAAGAGTCAATCGGAATTCTTGTGGAGAGACAAGATGAATTATTGAAACATGAAGAGAGAATGGGGGAATAAATTGAGGTTAACAAATAAAAAGAGACTGCCCTTTTGAGACAGTCTCCGTATTAACAAAGCATGTTTATGTTACTATTTTCCTACCTAACGATTCAACTATTTAACAAATCAACTATTTCCCCATTTAACGATTTAACTATTTAACAAATTCACCTACTCAACTATTTACTATTGATATCCTGGATTTTGTGTAAACTCACTTTTATTTGTTACTGCATCCAATTGATTTTGAGGGATGGGACGCAATAAATGATAGTCTCTAAAATAGGTATTCGCGTGCGGATTATACTTCTGTAGGTTTTCTTTCAATTTACCAGTACGCTTTAAATCAAACCATCTAAGTTGCTCACCTGCAAACTCCCGGGCACGTTCTTCCAGTATAAAATCTAATGTTACATCCGAGGCTAGTATGTCCATTTCTTGTTTGTGCCCTTCGTTTGCGGCACGTTCTCGAATAGCATTCAGGTATGTCGCAGCTTCTATAGTATTCCCTAATTTAAAATCAGCTTCTGCTACAATCAGATACATTTCCGCCAAGCGGATCACAAAGGCGTTTCTTACACTTTGTGCTTCATTTACACTACTTCTGGTATTGTCCATGAATTTCTTCATAGAAATATAACGCAACCTGTTCTTCGATGATCCATCCGTATTATATATATCATTGTCATCATAAATGGTGTAATTCTTCGTAGCACGTTCTGCGGCAGGTACTGCGTACTTTGAAATGAAAACGGCGGTATCCCCCACATTCATTCCTGGAGGTCTTGATGAGGCATTCGGTTGATTGCAAAGCCACACCTGTTGAAAAGACGCATCAAATCGGCTGTCAATTTGCTCATTAAAGAGATAAAGTAAATACCTGGATGGCTGATAGCGGTTAAAAGGTCTGCCATATTCCAAACTCCGTATCAAACCAGGCTGATCGTCATACTTCATAATAAATAATAGGTGTGCGCTATTAGATCCTCTATTATCGCCATCAGGATAAACATTATCATCCTGTTTATCGTTATCATTTAAATTAGCAGAATAATTGACGGCATATACTACTTCACTATTTTGCTGATTATCCATTTTCCATAAATCCGCATAATTGGGAAGCAGTGAAAACCCATAATTATCAATCACCTTCTTCGCCAGCGAAGCGGCTTCGTCATTCATTCCACGGGTTAAATAAATCCGAGCTAGAAATGCCTCTGCGGCAGGCGTCGTAACTCTTCCATATTCCGTTGTTGTAGGAGCTAAATTTTCAATGGCAAACTTCAGATCATCAATTATTAGTGTATAGATGTTCTCGACACTTGTTTTGTTGGCTTCCGTAATAACACCCTTTGTTTCCTCTGTTGTTAGGTGTATATCACCCCAGGTCTCTACAATATGGTAATAATAAAATGCACGTAAAAAACGGAACTCGGCCGTCCGTTGCACCTGCAAGGCTTCATCCATCCCTGAATTACCTACTCTTGCAATCCCTGCATTACAAACATTAATGGCCTTATAAAAATTAGACCAAACTTCCTGTAAGGCACCATTGGTAGCTTGTAAATTCTGATAGGTCGTTAAATCCGGATAAACATCCCCTGCCCCATTCGTCCATAAATCTGTGCCCGTCTCACCCATATTAAATCCTCTTTCCTTTCCATACCACCACCGCTGATAACTATAAGCAGCATTAACCAAGGTTTCAAATCCCTTGGGTGTAGTATAGAGTGTTTCGTCTGTAATACCACTTAAATTTTCTTCATCCAATACTTTTTTACAGGATGTTAAATTTGTCGCCAAGAGTACAGTTAAAAATAGAATTGCTTTATATTTAGTTGGAAATTTCATGATCTGCCTGATTTAAAAATTAACATTGATACCTGCAACAATTAAACGCGTTAAGGGAGCTGATTCGCCACCACCACGTTCCGGATCATAGCCATTGATTGTTTTGCTCCACATCGCTAAGTTCCTTCCCGAAACATACACTTTGAGTTTCGCCATCCCCCACTTCTCTGTAAGGGATGAGGGAAGCGTATAACCTAATGTCACATTTCGTAGCTTCACGAAAGATCCTTCGGTATAACCTAAGGTTGAAGTATAAAGCATGCTTGTTAAACTAAGATTTGCGTTGGGCCTTGGTCTTTCATTTGTTGGATTTTCGGGTGTCCAATAAGGAATATCAGCTGTACTATTACCATTTCCCTGTGGGTCGTACCTTGTTAAGTAATTAGCATTTATCATTTGCCCTATTCTTGCAAAAATGTTGACGTTCAGGTCAAAATTTTTGTAAGAGAAATCATTGTTCCAGCCTAAACTCCATTTAGGCACTTGCGATCCTACAACTACCCGGTCTCCATCTGCTGTAATGACACCATCACCATTCTGATCTTTCACTTTTATATCTCCCGGATGTTGACCAAATTGACTTGCCTGCTCTTCTTCTCCCAATTGCCAGATACCTAATTTTTCATAATCAAAGTAAGAGTTTACCGGATAACCTACTACCACATAGCGCGAATCTAAACTAATGATGTCTTGATTATCAATCAGCTCCTTTATCTTTTCAATATTTTTCGTAAATGAAACCGTGCTATTCCATTTAAAATTATCTGTACTCACCGGCGTACCGTTTAGTGCCACCTCTATTCCTTTATTCTCTGTCTTGCCAATATTTTGGGTTACAAAGGAATAACCCGACGTAGGGGGCAAAATTCTATCCAATAATAAATCGCTTGTGCTCGTGTGGTAAAGCTCCAACGTACCATTTAACCTTCCTTTAAATAATCCGAAATCTAAACCAATATTGGTATTAGCTGATTTTTCCCATCCCAATTGGGGGTTAGGTGAATTATTAGGAAATCCGTAGCCGGGAGCAGATGCGTCGCCATAAGCGAAAGGTATACGGGTCAGCGTACTTTGTGAGGAATACGCAACTACTGAAGAGTTTCCCGAAACGCCATAGCTGGCTCTTAATTTCAAGTCATTAAAAACCTGTTGTCCTTTCATAAAATCTTCATCAACTATTCGCCAGGCACCTGCCACTGAAGGAAAGAAATCCCATTTATTCCCTACAGCTAGTTGACTGGCACCATCGGTTCTAGCAGTCAATGTTAACAGGTATTTCCCTTTGTACCCATAATTTATCCTAGCAGCGTAAGAGAGCAGCTTCGTTTCGGTATACGCACTGGTGATCGCTAAATTTTGCGTATTCGATCCCAGGTTATAGAAGAAATTATTATCGAGTAATTGATTCTCTCCCTGTGCGGTCGCATTCTCCGCATCATTGTATAAGTATTCACTAATTCCTGTAATACCAAAATCGTGGTCCCCAAATGTTTTCTGATAATTCACAATAGCTTGCCAATTATACCCTAAACCATTGTTGGTAACATAAGTAGCACGAGAATTCGCACCATTTCTACGAATTGAATAAGATCCCTCGTACAGACCGTCGCGTAGATTGGATAAGTTTACGGCAAAATTACCACGGATACTTAAACCATCTAAAGGCTTAAACTCCGCAAAAACGGTAGGGAAAACCCGCAACGTTTTAACATTATTTTTATAATTTCCCGGTTGCTCATCGGCCAAAGGATTAACAGAAGCTCCTTGATCTGGATAGATAATATAGTTACCATCAGCGTCGTAAGGGGTATTAAGCGGGTTGATCTTATTTGCCTGATTCAATGGATCTGCACGTTTGTTCTGATCATAATAGGTTAGTTGGGTCTGTGTTCCCACTTTTAATGTATTAGTAACCTGGTAATCCAAGTTTAACCGAGCGGTGTACCGTCTTGCGTCATCCATTTTAAATAACCCTTGCTCATTGAAATAGTCAAGCGAGAAATAAGATTTCAATTTCTCCGTTCCGCCCGATATACTGAGCTGGTAGTCTTGCTGATGCCCGGAACCTAACATAAGAGTCGGATAATCTGTGTAAACATTATTGGCAATAAAGTTTAGCTGATCATTATTAAAAATTTTTGGATCATCTGCAATACCATTCCATACTCCTGTAGTCCGATTTGCTTCTCTTCTTAAATCCACATATTCGTTTCCATTCATCACCCTGGGGTATCCAGCGGCTTTTTGCATGCCATAGTAAGCATTAAAAGACACTTTAGGTGTACCAGAAGCACCTCTTTTTGTTGTCACGATGATAACACCATTGGCACCCCTTGAACCGTAGATCGCCGTGGAGGAGGCATCCTTCAATACTTCCATACTTTCGATATCATTTGGATTAATATCCTGAATATTGGAGTATTGCATACCATCAACAATAAATAAGGGTCCATTTCCGGCAGTTATCGACCGATTTCCCCGAACGGTAATGCTCACCCCTGAAGTTGCCGATCCACTCTGTCGAACAATATCCACACCAGGGGCCTTCCCTTGTACAGATTCCATCACATTGGTAGTAGGCAATTTGGTAAGCTCCTCTTTAGCAACCGACGTAACAGCACCTGTCAAATCTCTCTTTTTAACAGTTCCATAACCTATTACCACCACCTCATCTAAGTTGGTCGCATCTTCTTCCAATACCACATCCGCTATTCGTGCCTGTGTTCCCACAGTAACTTCTTTCGTTTTATAGCCTACATAGTTAAATACCAATACGGATCGATTGGATGATGGAAGCATTAAGCTGAATTCCCCATTTTCATTGGTACTGGTACCACTCTGGGTACCTTTAATTAATACACTTACCGCAATTAAAGGCTGCCCTTCCTTATCCAGCACTTTACCGGCAACCGTTTTGTTCTGCCCTTGAACCAAGCCTACACTTGCTCCTAATAGGTAAAAAAACAAAACAAAAATTCTCATGATCTTTTTAGGTATCCATTTCATAATATTGATTAGCTAACAAATTTAATTTGGCTTATTTAGTATTGCTTGGCATCTGACTCAGCAATAATAAAATTATCCTTTTGTTTTTCCAACGTTGGCATAAATTTAAATCTACGCAATCGTTATCGGTAACGATTGCGTAGAAATTGTTTAGCGCTATTTCACCAATTCTATAAAATTCTAGTTAATCTTGCTTTAAAACCAAATTATGTTGCTAACCGATATGCCTTTCAATCACTATTTCAAACTAAAAAAAATACTTTATATAGGCCTTTTGTCACTTCTTATGTTGGTGAATAAATTTGCTTTGGGGCAAACAACTGTATATCCTCATAAATTTATTGTAAGCCAAGATGGTAAGGGAGATTTTAAAACAATTCAGGAGGCCATTAACACGGTGCGTGACTTATCTCAACAGCAGGTATCTATACATATTAAAAAAGGTATATATCATGAGAAAATAGTCGTTCCCACCTGGAAAACAAATATTTCTCTTATTGGTGAAGGCGCTGATGAAACCATCATTACGAATGCAGACTATTCTGGAAAACCATACATCGATACAGTAGATGCCTACGGCAAAAGCAATTTCACTACCTATAACTCCTATACGGTTTTAATACAAGGCAATGACTTTACCGCCGAGGGCATAACCATTCAAAATACCGCGGGCCGCGTAGGTCAGGCGGTAGCATTACATGTCGAAGCAGATCGCGTCATCATTAAAGACTGCAAGTTATTGGGTAACCAAGACACCCTTTATACCGCTACAGAAAATAGCAGACAATATTATCAGCATTGTTATATAGTGGGAACGACGGATTTTATATTTGGACAAGCTACTGCTGTTTTTCAAGATTGCACCATTAAAAGCCTATCCAACTCTTACATTACAGCGGCGTCTACTACTCCTAGACAAGCCTATGGTTTTGTTTTTATAAATTGTAAGCTCATTGCGCATGTAGATGCAAAGAAAGTATACTTAGGAAGACCTTGGCGGCCGCATGCAAAGACAGTCTTTATCAAGTGCATGATGGACAAACATATTGTTCCGCAAGGATGGGACAATTGGCGAAATCCAACGAATGAGCAAACAGCCTATTATGCCGAATACGAAAGCACTGGCCCGGGTTCAGATTCGTCACAGCGGGCAAATTGGAGCAAGCAACTTTCTCAAGAACAATTAAAATTATATACACTTGATGAAATATTCAACAATAATGGTTCTTGGAACCCTACAATAAACCATTAAAATATGAACATGCAAAAACATTTATTATGCTCATTTCTACTCACCAGTAGTCTTATAAACCAACTAAACGCACAATTCCAGCAGGAAAAACCCTATGTTTCAAACGTTTGGGTAGCCGACCAAGGAGATGGAACTTATAAAAACCCTGTTCTGGATGCCGATTATTCTGATCCAGATGTTATTCGGGTAGGCGACGATTTTTACATGACGGCGTCCAGTTTTGATGCCATCCCCGGTTTACCCATCCTGCATTCAAAGGACTTAGTTAATTGGCAAATTATTGGCCATGCACTGAGAAAACAGCCACCATTTGAACATTTTTCAAAAACCCAACATGGAAATGGCGTATGGGCACCTTCCATCCGTTATCATAAGGGTGAGTTTTATATTTATTATGGCGATCCAGACTTCGGAATCTATATGATAAAAACGAAGGATCCGGCAGGGATATGGGATGATCCGATACTCGTTGAAGCCGGGAAAGGAATGATTGATGTATGCCCCTTGTGGGATGAAGATGGAAAGGCCTATATTACCTATGCCTATGCAGGAAGCAGGGCGGGTATTAAAAGCATTATAGCAATCAAAAAATTGAGTGCGGATGGTACAAAAACCTTGGATGAAGGTACCATTGTTTATGACGGACATGCCTTAGACCCAACGATCGAAGGGCCTAAGTTTTACAAAAGAAATGGTTACTATTATATGATGGCCCCTGCGGGTGGTGTAGCTACTGGATGGCAACTTGTATTGCGTTCCAAAAATATCTATGGGCCCTATGAAAGGCATGTTGCGATGGAACAGGGTAAAAGTTCAATTAACGGCCCGCACCAAGGGGGCTGGATCGATACACAGACGGGTGAAGATTGGTTTATGCATTTCCAAGATAAAGATGCCTACGGACGCGTTGTACACCTACAGCCCATGAAGTGGGTAAACGATTGGCCCGTTATAGGTAAGGATGTAGCAGGAAAAGGCACGGGAGAACCTGTTTTAACACATAAAAAGCCGAATGTAGGCAAAACCTATCCAATCCAAACACCTGTTGAAAGTGATGAATTCAATGATCTAACACTTGGCAAACAATGGCAATGGCAGGCCAATCCAAAAGCCACCTGGGCGTTCCGTTATCCTGAAAAAGGTGTACTACGCTTATATACGCAACAGGTTCCTGATAGTGCTCGCAATCTATGGGACGTCCCTAATATCTTATTACAGAAGTTTCCAACAGAAGAGTTTGTGGCCACGACAAAAGTAACTTTTACGCCAAATGAAAAGATTCAAGATGAAAAAACAGGATTGATTATAATGGGTCAAAGTTATGCTCATCTGAGCTTTAAAAGTCAGAAAGATGGCATTTATTTGGTCTATGGAGAAGCAATCGATGCGCACAAAGGGGCAAAGGAAACCGAGGTGGTAATAACCAAATTAAATAATAATACGCTATACCTCCGAGTAACTGTTAGTTCAGGAGCGCAATGCCAATTTAGCTATAGTGAAAATGGCAAAGAATTTAAGCGTGTCGATGCCGTATTTAAAGCAACACCGGGGCAATGGATTGGCGCTAAAGTTGGAATATTTAGTATACGTTCGACAAAAATTAACGATTCGGGCTGGGGGGACTACGATTGGTTTAGCGTAGCTAAGAAATAGAAGCTCTTTGAAAACCTGATGCGTAATTAATTAAACGAACATGAAAAGATTTATTTATCTGTATATTGTTTTAGCACTTTTTTATTCAGCGGAGTTGGTAGGACAAGAAACGCGGAACAAAGATGCTGTGGCAGAGAACATGCTGCTCCTACAGCGTAATTACGGAGGATGGTCGAAGTTTTTCAATAAAAAGAAGGTCGATTATTACAGGGCTTATAATTTAGCAGAAAGAAAGCTAGCAGAAGAGCAGAAGGGACTTGAAGATGCTACGATTGATAATAACGCCACAAGTAGCGAAATACGCTATCTAATAAAGGCATTCCATGAAACCAAAAATCAGCGGTATCTGACCGGTGCCAAGAATGGCGTTGATTACCTCCTTGATGCGCAATATGCAAATGGAGGTTGGCCACAATATTATCCCGACACCCATCTTTATCGATCGCAGATAACTTACAATGATCGAGCAATGATTAATGTTCTATTGATCATGCAGGATATTGTTAAAAGTCGGAATGGTTTTGATGTGCTAGCACCTTCCTATGTTGAGAAAGCAAAAAAAGTGCTTGAAAGAGGCCTTGAATGTATCATACATACACAGGTAATCCTTGCTGGTAAAAAAACGATTTGGGCTGCACAGTATGATAAAGACAATCTTCAACCTGCGAAAGCAAGAGCTTACGAATTACCATCTTTGGCGACAGCCGAATCTAGTGATATTTTACTTTTCTTGATGGAACAACCTGAGTCGGCAACTATTCAAGAGGCTGTTGAAGCAGGTGTTCAATGGTTTTCTGATCACAAATTAAAAGATAAAGAGGCCATTATTATAGACGATCCAAGGCAATCTAGCGGAAAAGACCGTGTCTTGATTGACAAACTAGGCACCGATAGTTGGGCACGTTTCTATGATCTAAATGAACAAGAGCCTTTATTTGTAGGACGAGACGGAAAACCTCATAAAACACTTTTTTCAATAGAAAATGAACGTCGGATAGGTTATGCGTGGTATGGAAATTGGGGCAATAAAGTAGATAAAGCATATAAAAAATGGAAGTTGAATACGTTTTAATAAGCACCGCCAACTACTTTTTCCGAGGCGATATTTTTAGTAGAAAAGGCTTTTGCAGGTAGCCAATATGGTCTTGAGCGTTGGAAAAACGGCCTTGGAGGATATATAAACCGGCTTTCATTCCGATCTTACCTCAAGATGTCATAAGTCTTTCCTTTTTTGGTGGATAAATCATATTCTTCAAATTCTATGGGATTTGACGTTGATTGATTTACGCGACTAATCGGTTCTTTAATTTCTAATACTTTATATAATGGATTGGGATTTATGCCCACAGCCTGCTTCAATGAAAGTTGATCGTTCAACCTATTATCTGCAACCCTGATCCTACAATTGCCACCAATACTAGCATGCACAACAAGCTTCTGTAATTTACCATCCTTCCATGCGATATCCACAATAAATCCACCACGCGCTTTCAGTCCTTTTACCTCACCGGTATGCCATTGATCAGGCAAGGCCGGTAAAATGTGCAAGCTGCCATCGTGCGACTGGACGAGCATTTCGGCAATTCCGGCCGTACAACCAAAATTCCCATCTATTTGAAAAGGAGGATGCGCATCTAAAAGATTAGCATAAGTACCACCAGCCTGTCCTGTCGTGTCATTTCCGGCTGGACTCAACTGATCGGCTATTAATTTATAGGCACGATTGCCATCTAATAATCGTGCCCACCAATTCACTTTCCAACCCATAGACCATCCCGTTGACTTATCACCTCGAAAAACGAGCGATTTCTTAGCGGCTTCAAAAAGAGCAGGATGTCGATTAGGCGATATTTGCGCCGAGGGGTATAAACCATACAAATGTGATATATGCCGATGATGATCCTCCGCTCGATCCCGGTCTTCCATCCACTCCTGTAGCTGTCCAAGTTTGCCGACTTGCATGGGAGGCAAGCGTTTACGCTTGTTAACCACCGTATCTACAAAAGTTTCATCTTCTTGTAAGGTTCGTGCAGCTTCAATAAAATTCGAAAGAACATCAAAAACCAACTGATTATCCATGGTCGTACCAGCCGTAATGCCAACACCCGATTGATATGAATTCTCAGGCGACATAGAGGGCGCCACTACTAACCATTTATGTGTTGGTTCTTCCTGTAATACATCCACGTAAAATTGAGTTATTCCTTTTAATATCGGATAATATTTAGCTAAGAAAGCTTTATCCCCATTAAACAAATAGTGCTGCCAAATATGTTGTGAAAGCCATGCCCCACCCATTGGCCACATGCCGTAAAAACCACCATCGATAATACCGGTAACGCGCCAAAGGTCTGTATTGTGATGCATGTTCCAACCGCGCGCGCGGTAATAGTTCCACGCGCTTTCTTTTCCCGTTACTGATAAGTCTTTTAACATCGCAAACAGAGGCTCATGCATCTCGCTTAAATTAGTTACTTCTGCGGGCCAATAATTCATTTCGGTATTAATATTAACAGTATACTTACTGCTCCACGGTGGCGATAATTTATCATTCCAAATTCCTTGCAGATTCGCTGGCTGACTTCCCGGTCTGGAAGAAGAAATAAGCAAATACCTACCAAATTGAAAATATAGCGCCACTAGTTGCGGATCATCACCCAAGTGGAAGTCGGCTACGCGCTGGTCGGTGGGTTTATTAATAGCCGATGTTTGGCCAAGATCCAAAGATACGCGATCAAAATAACCTTTATAATCCTCCACGTGCTTTGTCTTGATAGCTTTGTATTTTTTTCTCAAAGCTGCATCAAGGTAATCATCCGCTCGACGACGGGCGTCTCCGCTCAAATCATGATAATTATTAAAATTTGTTCCGATGGATATATACAACACTAATTCATCTGCTTGATCTACTTTCAACATTTCGCCATCGGCCTGGAGCGTTCCACCCTTTATTTTAGGCTCTACTGCAATCGAGAATTTAACTTGACCTTTTTTATTCTGCTTATCGCCAGAAGTGCCGTCCACATAGATTCGATTACCAATAATATGTTGCTGATGTACAAGATGTGGCGTATTTAATTTTAAATTACAACTTATACTTTTCGCTTTATCTGCCGTTAATCGCACGGCAATTACTTGATCAGATGCTGTAGCCAAATATTCCCTTGTATAAGTTACCTCTCCCACTTGATAAGTAAGTGTCGACAAAGCATTCGCAATATCCAGTTCACGACGATAATTGTCGGCTTTTCCTTCGTGTAAAAAATCAATCCATAAATCACCCGCAGGTTGGTATGACATACCGTAATTATTATTAGCCTCCGGCGCTCTGGGCATTTCTTTATTCGAAAGATCTTGTGCTTCTTGATATTTACCTTCAAAAAGTAAACGACGGATTTCTTGCATTGTCGGATATAAATCTTTACTGCTGTTATTGCCCGGTCCACCCGTCCAAATAGTTTCTTCATTTAGCTGCAAATGGTCTCGCTCCACACCACCAAATAACATGGCGCCTAATCGCCCGTTACCGATTGGTAAGGCCTCGTTCCAGTTGGCTGCCGATTTAGCGTACCAGAGCGTATATAAATTCGGCTCCGCAGCGTAAACCGAAGAGATGACGGAAAACAATAAAGTTAAGACAAAGACACATTTTTTTACGGATGTTATTTGTATCATAATAAGATGATCTGACTAGTATAAAATTGGTTGTTTCATTTCTGAATTCAATTTTAATAAATATTTTCCATATTTCCAACGTTGGCATATCACTGCTTTCAATTGTGGTTTAGCATGGCTTCTGGTTGTTGATCACAACAATTTGAAAGGTATATACAACCTGCGTTTCATTCGAAAAGACGGAAAGGAAACAGGCTGGTGGAATAAACTATTCAAAGTCTACATAAAAAAATTGTATAATGATGCTCCAATATGAGTCTTTACAAGCTAAACCCACGTCTCACCTACCCTTCACCTAGGTATTACATACCTTTTTTAGTATATCTTCCGTAGCTAAAAGGTACATATTCGCTATATGTTCTGTACTTCATTAAAGCATTTCAGGAGCTATTAGATGCTTGTTGGGATGATGAAAGGCAGCCAATCGCCCAATACCTGTTCCTTCGTATACAATTTAGCTTCTTCTCCATTCAGCGTTTTAGCCCATTTTACGCGTTTATTTTTATTTGCTCCCTTTCCCTTACTATTATATTCCGCATAAAAAACGGTCGACTCGTTTTCTTCTTTACCCCAGTTATTCCAGCCCTGCGGAATGATGTGATCACCCATATCACAATTTATGTAGACTACCTGGGCATAAGGCCGCCATGGCCTACCTAATGCTACCGATGCTTCGGAACTCTCCCCTGTTAGTTTACAATCAATAAACACATAACCATATTTTTTATGTTCGGGTGTTGAAGCGGCAGTCACGTACCCACCTTGCCCTTTACTATGTAATTCACAATTGACAAAAAGGGCTGTTGCCGCACCAAAAATAAAATCGACAGTCCCTTCGATATAACAGTTTTCGTAATATTGTAAGCTCTCCTTGCTTTTGTCGTCTTGGGGGCCTTTTGTGTATAAGGTGTCTTGAAAGCCTAAAAATCGACAGTTTTTGAAAGCCACTCGATTTCCCGTTATATTAACAGCAACAGCTTGTCCAACTGGTCCGGCCGAGTTAGCAAACGTTAGATTTTCAGCGGTAACATGATCAGCCTCTACAAAAAACGACGAAGAGCCCGTGGTGCCATAATTATTACCTGTTTCAGGATTGGTTTTGCTGGCGAAGTTATCATAGGTCAGAATCGTTTTATTTGCGTCCTCTCCTATCAGTTTGACATGTTTTTCTGAAGATTTTAACCTGAGCTGCTCTTTATACACGCCCGGCTTAATAAAGATGGTGAGGATTGAAGACTCACTATCCTTAACTGCCTCCAGGGCCTTTTGAACAGAAGTATATTTACCAGAGCCATCCTGCGCAACAATAATAGTGTCTCTATCGGCAGCTTTTAAACATGTCGCCCAAATTGTAAATAAACAAACATTTAAAAAGATACTTCTCATAAATTTCAGTTCAAATCTTCCGCTAGCGTTAACTTCAATTCTTTTAATCCTTGTACTGCAAGATCTGCTACGGCTCGCGCGCCTTCTACATTTAAATGTGTATTATCTTCAACGCCCTCTGGATAGTTCTTATCCCCTGGCGCTAAATGAAGAAAAAGGCCTATTGATTCCCGCTCACCCATCCTTTCCAGAAGCTCTTTTGTTTTTGATGTTAGATCAATTAAAGGCACCTGCAAGCTGTCGGCCACAACTCTCATTGCTTCGGGATAGCCCTTATGTGTGTCTACTAATGTGCCCTTCTCAAAATGTCGGCGAACAATCGGTGTCAATAATACAGGTGTAACATGATGCGCTCTTGCCTTCGTAATAAACATAGTCAAGTTAGCTTTATATGCAGACAATGACGTGCCGACGGCGGGTTTATCCACTTTTTCATCATTATGTCCAAATTGAATAAAAAGATAGTCGCCCGCATTCCAATGCTCGTAAATTTCCTTCCACCGCCCTTCATCAATAAAAGATCGTGTGCTTCGCCCATTTTTCGCCCTATTCTCTACGGTAATATTTTTCTTAAAAAGAGTAGCAAAAGGCACTCCCCAACCTGTTTCCGGAAATTTATTCTTTTCTTTTATGGCCATGGTGGAATCCCCCATCATCCATACAGTTTTTTGTTTAAATCGAGGAGCAAAAGCCATTAGCGATACTGCAGCTGTTAATGCAAGGAATGTTGGTTTCTTAAACATTGGATAGTTTTCTAGCAAGTTTACATATTTAGTTATTACGTCTATTAAGATCAAACGATAAAATTAACGCAATCGATACCGGTATCGATTGCGTCATCACTAATAATTAAACCCTTATCAAAAGTGCTTAGCTATAGCAGCTTAGCGGTAAAATATTGAAATGACAGTGATTGTAATTGGATATGAGGGCAATTTTACATAAGTTTGGTATTTAAAAAACTAGCTAACTGTGTTCAAACCCATAACGATAAAAGATATTGCGCTAGCCCTAGATCTTTCTGCCTCAACTGTTTCCAGAGCGCTCAGCGACAGCTACGAGATTAATCCTGAAACAAAGAAGAGAGTACTAGAATATGCGGAGAAAAACAACTATAAAAGAAACCCAATTGCGCTGAGCTTAAAACAACGGAAAAGCTATTCTATTGGTGTTATAGTCTGCGAAGTGGCCAATAGCTTTTTTTCGCAAGCAATTGATGGTATAGAATCTATCGCTTATAAAAATGGCTATAATATTGTTATTAGTCAAAGCCATGATTCTTCTGATCAGGAAATTATGAATATCCAGCATCTTGCTAACAGGTCAGTAGACGGTATACTTATTTCACTTTCGGCAGAAACCACGAATTTCGATCATATTCAAAAATTACATGGTGCAGGCTTACCAATTGTTTTCTTCGACAGGATATATGATGGCTTAGCCACACATAAAGTCTCTTCCGACAACAAAAAAGGCGCTAAAATGGCCACTCAACACCTTATCAATAAAGGTTATCGAAAAATTGCACATTTAGCAAATGCACCCCATCTTTCTATCACAAAAGAACGCCTTGCAGGGTATCAGGAAGCCTTAACGGAAAATGGATTTAAGGTAGATCCTTCAAACATCACCTATTGCCATCATGGTGGCAGCAGCCAAAAAGAAGTAGATACTGCCGTTCAATATTTTCTATCTATGAAAGATAAACCTGATGCCATTTTCGTTGCTAGTGACCGTTTGAGCATCGGCTGTTTAACTGCTCTTAAAAAATTTAGCGGGAACAATTATGATCCCGCAATCGCTGGTTTTTCAAACAGCGACGTGTTAGATTTATTTAAATCCGACTTCTCGAGCATTCGCCAGCCGGCCTTCGAGATGGGCAGGGTAGCCACAGATCTGCTTATCCAATTAATTGAAAGCAAATATCCTGTGCATGAATATCAATCAGTTGTTTTGGGTACCGAATTAATCGAGCGAATTAAATCGAAACCTAGAAATTAAACTATATCAGATTTCCTTTTATATAATTAAAACTACTTCTTATGCTTTCATAATGATTACTCATATATATACCATCCTGCTCAACAAAGAAATGTTTTAATCCAGCCTCATCCGCTTTTTTAAAGATTGCTTTGTAATCTACACTTCCTGTGCCCACTTCAGCAAATTTGATATCCTTTAATATATCCATTGAGGGTAATGAGTCTTTCCCTTGTCCTACAATAACTTCCGGCTTTGATTTGTCAATATCTTTTACATGCCACATTTCAAATCGCTTAGGATACTTACTAAATAATTCCAGTGGATGCGCTCCTGACTTTATTGCCCAGAACATATCTAATTCGAAGGCTACCAGTTCGGGATCCGTATTGGATAATAATACATCATAGCCTGTTTTTTTGTCCTCACCATAACCTCTAAATTCCCAGAAATGATTGTGATAGCCAATTTTCAAGCCGACACTTTTACAATATTCGCCCCCTTTATTTAATTGCTCGGCCATGAACTCAAAATCAGCTAGGGTGAGCTTATCAATTAACGTCATTGGGGGTACAGGAACGATCAAATAACGCTGACCAAGATTTACAGCAATCTCCGCTTGTTGCTTTAACTCATCATCTTGCCCCTTCCCCATGGTCAAGAAATTATTTAACTGATAGTGACCACTGTATGTCTTGAGATTATTCTCAGCTAAAAGATTTTTTAGTTCTGCAGTAGTTAATCCCCAATATTTACCCGAGTTTTTTTCCGTTCCGTAATCATAAAAAGTTTCGACATGCCCATAACCTATATTGGCAATTTTCATGATCGTTTGCTTTGCATTTGCCGCCAGTTCGTCGCGCATCGTATATAACTGTATGCCGATTTTCTCTTCTTGCGCACGTTTTGAACAAGCGGCTAATAAATTACTGCCAGCCACTATTGAAGCCAAGGCAATGCTCGACTGCTTGATGAATTTTCTTCTTGGTACCATATAGAATAAATAATGAAATATAATTAGCTCGTCTAATTTACACTTATTTGTTGTAACATCAAGTTTTATTGTTGTTAGTATCGACATGTGAGACAGGCAGTAAGACCTTAATCGTTATTGGTATCAGGATACAAGACACAAGAATCAAGACCGCTATTCATCACTCAAAACTCATCATTCATCACTTTCTGCATTTTGACATGTAGAAACAATATCCTACATTTATCTTCTGACTAAAAACAAAAAGAACATGATTACAATTGATGCTGATAAAAATTTTGAAGCGCTAGGCTTAAATTTACCCCCTGCTCCCGCTCCTTTAGGTGTATACAAACCATACCTGATTGATGGTAAATACTTATACTTATCCGGCCATGGTCCTGTTCAGGATGATAAGAGTTTAATTATAGGGAGAATTGGCGAAACGATTAATATGGATCAAGGCAAACTCGCTGCTCAGCAAGTAGGGTTAACCATGCTTTCTACCATTAAAACCAATCTGGGTAGTTTAAACAAGATAAAACGGGTAATTAAAGTTTTGGGAATGGTAAATTGCACAAGCAACTTCGAAAAGCATCCTTATATTATTAATGGCTGCAGCGAGCTTTTTGCTAAAGTATGGGGTGAAGAGAATGGCATTGGGGTGCGTAGTGCTGTTGGAATGGGTAGTTTGCCTGATAACATCCCGGTAGAAGTTGAAGCGCTGTTTGAATTAGTATAAAATTCCTCATAAATGCCATACTCTAATCAACAAGATTGGTTCGTTATAAAAGACATCGATCAAATTACCAGCCCTTCTCTGGTTATTTATCCAGATCGTGTGACAGAAAATATTCAACGGTTAATTAAGATGTCGGACGCTGTCGAACGGTTACAACCTCATATTAAAACCTGTAAATCACCAGCCGCCATAAGGTTACTGCAAGCAGCAGGCATCTCGAAATTTAAGTGTGCCACCATCGCGGAAGCGGAATTATTGGGTATTTGTGAAGCGGCTGATGTTTTACTCGCCTACCAGCCGGTTGGACCTAATATTTTACGTTTCGTAAAACTGATGCTAACATTCCCGAAGACTAGTTTTTCTTGTTTGGTAGACAATTTGGAAATTGCTCTTTTGTTAAGCAAAATAGCACAAGAAAACAAGCTGATAATCGCTGTTTATATTGACATTAATGTAGGAATGAATAGAACAGGTATTTTACCTGAACACGCCTATACGTTGATAAGCAATTGTCTTGCTCTGCCTAATTTAAAACTGACGGGTTTACATTGTTATGATGGCCATATCCACGACAGCTCACTGGATGAAAGAAGAAGAAAATGTGAATCCTATACCGCGAAAATTGATCAGCTAAAAGCCTGGGCAGATCAACGGTATTCAAAAAATCTTTCCGTTATTGCTGGCGGCACGCCTACATTCCCAATACACATCAACAACAAAGATGTTGTATGTAGCCCAGGAACCTTTATTTTTTGGGACAAGGGTTATCAGGAGTTATTTGCGGAGCAAGATTTTCTACCTGCTGCACTGGTGGTTACCCGTATCATCTCGATCATAGACGATAACAAACTTTGCCTAGATTTGGGTCATAAATCCATTGCCTCAGAAAACGAATTAACACGAAGGGCCTTTTTTCTAAATGCTCCTGATGCCAGCGTTATTTCCCATAGCGAAGAACACCTCGTAATAGAAATTGCAGATGGCCACTCTTTTGCTTTGGGAGACGTTATTTATGCCTTACCCTACCATATTTGCCCAACCGTAGCACTTTACGATAAGGCCTTTACAATCATTGATAATCACACAGATGGTGCCTGGAACATTACTGCCAGGCAACGAAAATTAACTATTTAATAAAATATGTTCTTAATAGATGCACACCTCGATTTAAGCATGAATGCGCTGGAATGGAACCGTGATTTAACGCGTCCGATCGCTGAGATAAATCGCCGGGAAGAAGGGTTAACGGACAAACCAGATCGCTCCAAGGGGGTCGTTTCTTTACCTGAACTGCGCAAAGGTAATATAGGTCTCGTGGTAGCTACGCAAATTGCACGTTACGTTGCTCCTAACAACCCATTGCCTGGATGGCATTCACCAGAGCAGGCCTGGGCACAGACACAAGGACAACTGGCTTGGTATAAAGCGATGGAAGAGAGAGGAGAGATGATTCAAATTACAGATCTTCCCTCCTTAGAAGCACATATTCAATTATGGATGGATGATACCATTTCCTCCGACGCTAAACCTATCGGTTATATTTTAAGTTTAGAAGGAGCTGACTCACTGGTTAATGTTGAACATCTAGATATAGCTTGGCAAAATGGTCTTCGTGCTGTTGGGCCAGCACACTATGGCCCTGGCCGTTATGCCCAAGGAACGGATGCAACTGGATTTATGGGAACGGAGGGCCGTCGCCTTTTAAAGGAAATGGAAAGATTAAACATCATTTTAGATACCACACACCTGTGCGACGATAGTTTTTGGGAAGCTCTTGACCATTTCAATGGCCCTTTATGGGCAAGCCATAACAACTGCAGAGCGTTGGTAAACCATAACAGGCAATTTAGTGATGAGCAGATCAAAGTGCTTATTGAGAGAGGTGCTGTGATCGGTGGCGCAATGGATGCCTGGATGATGGTTCCAAATTGGCAGAGAGGCATATCCACCCCGCTAGAGATGCAATGCAACCTCGATGTACTCATCGATCATATGGATCATATCTGTCAACTGGCTGGCAATTGCCTACATATTGGTATTGGCTCTGATTTAGATGGTGCATTTGGTAAAGAACAGTGTCCATATGACTTAAACACAATTAGTGATCTACAGTTGCTCAGTGGTAAGCTTATCGATAGAGGGTATTCTTCAACGGATGTTGCTAATATATTTCACGGAAATTGGCTCCGTTTTTTAAGAAAAGCTTGGAAAAACTAACAGCTATCATTACGTTTGGGTAGGTATGTCAACAGAATCATTGACAACCTGCTCTTTTCTTTGATCTGACAGGTTTTTCCCTAATCTTATTAAACCTAACACAAGCACTATCATTAGAAAGAAATGTAAATTCCCCCAAACATAAGCGAGCATGAGACTATAAAAAAATAATATGATAACATTTTTTCGGCCTTTTAATAAACTTTTACGATAAATGCTATAAAGAGCTAGGGGTATAGCAACAAGCATAAAAACAACTAAGGAGTGATTTAAATAAGCACTAAATAGGTCCCACCTTTTTGATTGAATAATCTTTCCATTCGTTACTTCTAATCCATAAAAGGTCTTCTCGTCGCCTCCTTTAGAAGCATAAGTAATTAAATAGGTGTATTCCTTTAGGTCATTTATGTGTGGACTTGGCAAATAATCTTTATTAACATATTGGTGGCTAACGATTGGCTGGTTTTTTAAGCTTAAGATCAATAGCTTTTCGTTTCCTTCATTGCTATATTTCTGTTTGATCTCTATTACTTTACCTTCTATTTTTTTAAGAAACAAGTTAGGTACTAACACCTTCACAAGGCCGATACATAATACAACGACTATAATCGCTATGCCTATTCTAAACCACCTATTCTCGTTAGAAGCTATCATAAGTAAATAATTGATTACCCCTTTTTACGTATAATTTCTCTTATACGTCTCACTGACTGATAACACTAATATACAAACAATATTAGTGTTTAACTGTTTTTTAATTAGCCTTAAACAAAAAAGGTTCATCAAAATTAATTGATACAAGGCATACAACAATTACGCAATAATACAGATAGATATGGTACACACAGATGAAACTTCCTTCGAGATCAATGTTAGTATCACAGGAAATTCAAGAAGGCTTATAGTAAGTCCTCGGGAAACAACAGATGGCGCGCCTTACTATGTGTGCCTTGAGAATCAGCACCAAATTGCTGAGGTTCGTAGAGAATCTAACGGTACTTGGGTTCAACTTTGGGGCAACTTGGACGACCAAAGTGTAAAAGTTATTGGGCAGGCTATTGAAGATAAGACCCCTTAGCCCTATTTTGCTATCACTTTCAAAAAAGCTTTAATTACTATAAATACTCCTATCAAAAGCATCAAGCATATTGCAGTTAAAATAGCTATTAGATTAGTTAACATATGATTCGGTATACCACCTACGATGTGACCAGAGCCATAACTCGGGCCTATTGTTGATTACTTTTTCCAATTCCTGAAAATATCTTTTCGAAATAAATAAATGTTCTTCTTTGCTTGCATCTACTGTAATAAGCTGAAAATCGTAAACATAATGATTTCTTCTTGTCCTTTCTATATCCAAAAACAGCACTGGACATGCTTTCATGCGAGCGATTCGTTCGCCACCAATCTGGATATATGTTTTCTGATTTAAAAACTCCAGGCTATGTTTTTCTAACGCTGGTCGTTGATCACCAATAATGATAAACAATGCAGGTTTTTCTCTCTTCTCTCTGATTACTTTATGCCATTCATCTTTACAAACCAATTTTAAACCAAATTTCTTCCTTAAACGAAGCATGTTATCGTGGAGAAATTTATTTTTTAAGGGAGCGTAAATAGCTATTATCTCATAATTGCAAACAGCAGGCAGTGTATTGACATATTCCCAATTACCGTAATGCGCCAACATAAGAATGACATCTTTTTTCTTCTCAAACAACTCGTTTAATAATTGTAAGTTTTTGTATTGTACGATACTTCCAATAGATGAATAGCCTAAGTTTGAAGCCATGAAAGGTTCAACGAGCAAATCACAAATATGTCGGTAGTAGCCTCTTATTAGCTGTTGCTCTCTTTTTAAGGAAATGCCTTGAAATGATTGCCTAAGATTAATCGAGATAACCTGTTTTCTATAAGCTTTAACATACGCAACATAAAGGTACAGCATGGTAGCCAGCAGCCTATAAAACGTTACGATAAGCGTAAACCTATAACGTAAAATTCGTAATGAAATTAAATTGATCACAGCAAACATAATAAATACATTTACTGATATGACAACTACTTTCGATGATCCCCCTATTAAATAATTTAATAGGCCCTCTCAATAATTGTTTATGAAAACCAAATTCACTAAGTTTAAATACAAAATTATTTAGTGGGAGAACAATTTAGACAATAAAGAATAAAGGAATGAAAGATCAACACAATACATACATATTCAGACACATCAGAACAGCTATTCTCGCCTTCACGGAAGCATTAACATTAAAGCAACTAAATGAAATACCAACTGGATTTAACAACAATATCATTTGGAATTTGGGACATTTAGTAGCGACCGATCAACGTATCTTATACATAAGATCTGGGCTTCAACCTCCTGTTTCGAGTGAATTTATAGGGAAGTATCAAAAAGGCACTAAACCGGAGTTTTTAATAGAAGAGAAAGAAGCCATAGAAATTAAAAGGCTTTTATTATGGAGCGTAGATCGGTTGGAAGAAGACTATAACAACAAAATATTCGTTAATTATGAGGAATGGACTACTCCATATGGCAACACCATTTCTACATTTGAAGAGGCATTGGCATTTTTACCTTTTCATGAAGGCCTTCATAGAGGCGCTATAATTGCTCTTAAAAGGCACTTATAACGTTACCTCCTTGGATTGAATTTTACAACTCGTAATCATGAACAAAGCAGAGAGCATACAAGATTTTTACAATAGAAATCCAAGGGCAAACCCTTTCGGCCTGTCGGCCAATAATGCCAATGGCTTAGGACATTTCAATGTTTTTACGCGCGAAAATTGCTTTAAGTCGACTCCCTACTCACGGCGCGACTTTTATAAAATATCCTTGATAATAGGAACGGGCAGGTTATACTACGCAGATAAATGGGTAGACATAGACCGGCCTGCTTTGCTATTTTCCAATCCCTCTACACCCTATTCCTGGGAGGCTATAAGTGATAAGCAGGAAGGTTATTTTTGCCTTTTCACAAGCTCTTTTCTACAGTCAGATAACCAGCATTTCTTGCTCCATCAACTCCCTCTCTTTAAAATCGGTGGAGATTTTCTCTTTTTTACAAACGATAGTCAATGCAAAATTATTAGCGACATATTTGAAAAAATGATGGTGGAGATAGCAACATCCTATGCTCACAAATATGAATTGCTTCGCAATTATTTACATTTGATCATCCATGAAGCAATGAAAATGCAACCCGCTGAAACCTATCAACCGCACTCTTCTGCTTCAAGAGTATGCGATTTGTTTCTTGACCTTTTAGAGCGGCAATTCCCAATAGATAACCAGGAAAGGACCCTACAACTCCGAACAGCACAAGATTATGCAAATATTCTAGCTGTTCACGCGAATCATTTGAATCGCTCTATTAAAGAAACTACAGGCAAAACTACCACACAACATATTGCAGAAAGACTTATCAAAGAAGCAAAGGCCCTTTTATTACACTCGGATTGGACAATATCCGAGATTGCCTACAGTTTAGGTTTTTCTTATCCACCTTACTTCAACAATTTTTTCAGAAAACAAACTAAGATGACACCTGGAATTTTTAGAGAGCAATATATACATGTGTGAATTTTATAATAACCCGTTTGATTATTGTAGATAAATCATGGGATCTACACCTTAATTTTGATAAAAATAGAAAGATATGAACCAACATGAAATAAGATCATCGTTAACCACATAGGGGTATGATGTGCTATTCATCAAAGGCTCTATCTGAAAAAAACAAGGAGATGAAATACAGAAATTTAAGCAACACAACAGAAAAGCTATCAGCTGTAGGGTTAGGATGTATGGGCATGAGTTTTGCCTATGGTCCAACGGATGATACAGAGAGCATTGCCACGCTTCATAAAGCACTTGACCTGGGTATTAACTTTTGGGATACAGCAGATATGTATGCCAATGGATTAAATGAAGAGCTTATATCAAAGGTTCTTGTGCCCAATAGAGATAAGATTTTTATCGCAACAAAATTTGGTTTCCGTTTTAAAGACAATATCGCTGGCCCGAGCAATGCTTCAGGAACTTATTTCGATGGATCGCCTGCATGGATAAAAATAGCGATCGAAAACAGTTTAAAAAGGCTAAAAATAGACACAATCGATTTATATTATGCCCATCGGGTTGACCCAAACGTTCCTATCGAGGAAACGGTTGGCGCAATGGCCGAGCTCGTAAAAGAAGGTAAAGTGCGTTATTTAGGATTAAGTGAGGCTTCTGCAAGTTCACTGAGAAAAGCTTACGCAGTGCATCCTATTGCAGCGTTACAGAGTGAATATTCTCTTTTAACGAGAGATGTTGAAGGCGAAATCTTGGAAACTGTAAGATCCTTAAATGTATCGTTAGTTCCCTACTCTCCGCTAGCACGCGGTCTTGTTACGAATACATTAGACGTAAATAGTCTAGCAGACACAGATTTCAGAAAAACATTACCTAGGTACAGCGGAGAGAATCTAGCAAATAATCAATCGTTGGCAGCAGCATTTGCTGCAATAGCCGCTGAAAAGAATGCGACACCTGCCCAACTGGCCTTGGCTTGGGTCTTAGCCCAAGGGGACGATATTATTCCAATCCCTGGTACCAAAAAGAGAAAGTACTTAGAAGAAAATGCCAAGGCAGTAGACGTCGAGCTTTCCCAAATAGATCTCGAAGAAATACAAAAATTAATTAAAAAATATCCAAATACGGGCGCGCGTTATACTGAAGGTGCTTTAAAGCTCGTGAATAACTAATCAATTTGTAGGAGGTGAAATTTCACCTCCTACAAATACGTTATATAAGATTAAATATCAGCTCGTTAAACCAGTCCAAACATCGCTTATACATTTGTTAGTGAACAAATTTAGTGGATGGAGCTAAAATGTTTGTTTCAACAGGTGTTCAGGAGTCCCCTCTGGTCGGTTTTGGGTATCTTTTTGCGAAAACCTCGAGCCAGCGGGCGAGAAGCTTAAATACCTTAACTGACAAGTGATGAAAAAAACACACCTCATTGGCAGTGTTAGTGCTAATTATTATAAATTTCCGGTAAGCTCGTATGTATATACTCCTTAGGTGATACTTTATAAAAGGCTTTGAATGATTTACTGAAGTATTTTGGATCGTTAAATCCAACTCTATAAGCAATTTCACTGATGCTCAGCTCATTACTGCTTTTAAGTAATTGTGAAGCTTTCCTCAATCTAATAAGTTTAATAAACTCAATCAGGTTCAACCCAGTGAGTTGTTTCAGTTTTCTATAAAGTACTGTGCGGCTAACACCAACCTCACGAGCCAAAATGTTTACATTAAATTCTTCATTTGCTAAATTTGTTTCCACAATTTTTATTACCTCATCCAAAAAAGAGTTTGTTTTCACTACTTCCTCGTCTTTCTGTGGCTCCAAAAGATATTCACGGATAAACTTTTCCATAAACCGCTTTCTAGCCTCCAAAATATTCGCTATCTTTAAACATAGCACATCAAAATTAAATGGTTTGGTAATGTAATCATCACTCCCTTTTTCAAGCGCATTTCTCACATAGGGGATAGCAGTACGTGCAGTAAGCAAAAGTACCGGAATGTGATTGGTTTCCCTATTTGATTTTATTTTTTCCAGCAACTCTATCCCATCGCACCGTGGCATCATGACGTCACTAAGTACAATGTCCGGTTGCACGCTTTCAATAATTTCCCACGCTTCTATTCCATCAACCGCCTCCAATACTATGTATTTACTTATTAAACCCTCCAACACAAACTTTCTTAGGTCTGCATTGTCCTCCACTATCAAAATGGTAGGTTTGTTGCCATCAATATGTGGCGTTTCCTGGTTGGCGTCATTCTGCTCATGCGATTTCACTTCGGATACTGTTTCCCGATTGTACGTATACCCTATTGTATCAATAGCTTCCGCTAAAAGATGAGGTTCCTTAACATGAGTATTTCCAAGCGGTAATTCTATGGTAAAACAGGTATTAAAACAATTGGACTCATCCGCTAAATTACTCTTTACAAATATTTTCCCCTGATGTGTTTTAACTAAACTTTCGGATAACGCTAAACCAATACCAGATCCTATATTGTGCTGATCTTCATAATGGTTATTCAATTGATAGAACTGATTAAAAATATTATGTAGATCGTGATCAGGAATACCACATCCGGTATCTTCTATGTTTATATAAAAACTTCCTGCCGGATAATCTAAGGAAGGATCGTTCACTTTAATACTTAGTTTAATTTTACCGCCATCGGGTGTAAACTTAAAGGCATTATATAGTAAATTGGACAATACTTTTTCCATCTGTTCTTCATCAATCCATACCTTTAAATGAACGTTATTTTGCACATCAACGATTAACTCTATATCCTTTTTCTGCGCATAATATTCAAAGTTATCGATAATGGTGGTTAAGTATTGAAGAATACGCACAGACGACACCTGAAGTGTTAAATTTCCACTTTCTTGTTTTCTAAAGTCCAATAACTGGTTAACCAGACTTAATAGCCTGTCTGCATTTTTTTTAGCATTACTTAACAAAGGTTTAAAGTGGTCTTGTACTTCACGCTCATTTAACAAACGCTCAATAGGGCCTAATATTAAGGTCAAAGGTGTTCTAAATTCATGTGAGATATTAGTAAAAAAGTTCAATTTGGCTTCATGTACTTCTTGCTGTTTTTCTAAAGCCAGATGTTCTATTAATAAATCTTGTTTTAGTTTATTTCTAGTTTTAAAAAAACGCACTAACAAATAAGCTATTATAGCACCAAAAATTAGGTATAAACTGTAGGCCCACCAAGTCTTCCACGGTGGAGGAAGGATATGGATTTTTAAAATTGCTGGTTTCCTGCTCCAAATACCATCGTTATTTGCACCTTTTACCATAAAGGTATATGTACCAGGATCTAAATTGGTATAGGTTGCGGAAGGCGTGTTCACATAGTTCCATTCTTCATCGAATCCTTTAAGCAAGTAAGCATATCTATTCTTTTCTGGAAGAATATAGTTTAATGCTGCAAATGCTATGGTAAAAACATGTTGCTTGTAATTAAGTGTAAGTTCTTTTGTTAGCGAAATATCTTTTTCTAATACTTCGCCTTTAGCTGGATATTTTTTTTTATTAAAAAGCTTAAAATCTGTAAAAATCACAGGTGGCTCGTAATTATTTATCCGCATACTATCAGGATTAAATAAGGTGAACCCTAAAGAGCTACCAAAGACGAAACTACCATTTGCCATCTTATGGTGCGCTCCAAAAATAAATTCATCACCCACCAAACCGTCTACACTTGTATAGTTTCGAATAAAACCGGTACGAGGATTAAACTTCGATATCCCAGCATTTGTACTTAACCAAAGGTTATTCGTTTTGTCTTCGATAATCCCAAAAATATTGTTTCCCGGCAAGCCATCGTTTTCGTTATAATGGGTAAAATTTCCCGTACGGTGATCATATTTATTCAAGCCATCTTTATAGGTACCTATCCAAATATTTTTGTTATTGTCTTCATAAATGCTGATAATTAAATTCCCACTAATTGATTGAAGATTTCCAGGTTCCTTTTTAAAGAATTCAAATTTATTGCTGCCCTTCCGTTTTAAATTGAGTCCATTCTGCGTACCAACCCATAAGTTGTTTTGCGAGTCTTCATATATAACACGAATTTGATTACCAGTTATTCCTCCATTTTCTTCGGCATACAAATCAAATGTTTGCGCATTACTGTTACGGCGTTTCACATTTAATCCGCCACCATAGGTTCCTATCCAAAGGTCGCCATTTTTGTCTTCCAATAGCGCGTAAACACTATTGTTCGCAAGCGATCTACTGTCTTTTGGATTGTTCGTTATATGTTCAAATCTGTTTGATCCTTTTCTCAATAGGTCTAATCCACCTTGGTAAGTGCCAACCCATAAATCTCCCTCTCTATCTAGGCAAAGGGATTTCACATTATTATGATTTAAACAGGAAGGGTCATTCTGACGATGTAAAAAGCTTTTAAAAGTCCCATTCCGTATATCAAAATAATTGAGCCCACCTCCCTCAGTTCCTATCCACAAATTACCTTTTTCATCTTCTTCGAAAGAACTAACAACATTATAACTCAAGGCATTGTGCTGAAATTTATGTGTAAAATTTTTAAAATTCGGAATATCAGTGTCAATTATACTTACTCCACCGAAATACGTCCCTATCCAAATAGAACCTCTTTTATCTTGGAAAATTGGTCGCACTGAATTATTGCTAAGACTATGTTCATTGTTATCACTAGCAAGAAAAGTCTGAAATTTACCCTTATCATATAAGCTCAGTCCATTAAAGGTACCTATCCATAAGCGTCCTTTCCTATCTTTTAAAAGGGAGCGAATGTCATTGCTGGGAAGTGCATGAGGAACATTTTCCGTATGTACCATATTTGAGTAAGTACCCGTCTGCTTATTAAGTATAAAGATTCCCTTATGTTTTGTTCCCACCCAAAATGTGTTCTTGCTTATTTCAGCGATGGTGGTAATTCCGTGATTATTAGGTGATACATCCTGAATATCGCTAAAGTAGTGGTTCAAAATCCGCAGCTTACTACTTTGCTTAGGTTGATAAATTGCCTGTATCAGGCCCTCGTCGGTACAAATCCAAAAGTTAAAGTCACTATCTTCATGCAAATACCTAATATTTTTGAAGTTTTGAGTACGCTCGCCGGTTTTAATTTGAAGTGTATTAAATATTAATTCCGCAGTAATCGTTTGCTCTTTTGATTCCTTTATTCGAAATAATCCCTGGTTGGTTGCAATCCATATTTTACCATAATGATCTTCCATGATGGCGTGAACGGCAGGCTCTACCTCAGAGGTTGATGTTTCAAAATTGGCGAGCTGTATACGTTGAAAATTATCAAAAGCTCTATTATATAGATTTAAGCCACTACCGGTTCCAACCCAAAGTCTGTCTTTACTATCTTGAACAATCGATTGGACAAAATTATCACTGAGAGATGTGCTATCGTCTGGTTTATTTCGATAGACTTTAAATTTTTGAGCGTCATATTTATTTAAGCCATCTCTTGTACCTATCCATATTAAACCTTTATAATCTTGATTAATGGCAAATACACTACCTTGCGACAAACCTTCTGTTACGTCCAGGTGAATAAACTTGACGTTATTAGATTGTGCAAAAGTTGAAAATACGATAGCGCTAAATAAAAGAAATAGACAAACCTTACAGCGGTACAACATCATAACGTTTATAATAATTAGGTACCTAAAGGTAAAATAAATATGTCATTAATAAAAGGTCAATTAGATAGCTAATTTAGCTTATCTGCTTGGTTCAGTCTCAATTTCAATTGTGCTTCAAATAATGATTGAGGACTGGCTTGTATTCCTTGGAGCTGATTTATTCCCTCATCTTCAAAAGTAATTTGACGATCAGCTTTAAAGCCCACAAAAACTGGCTTAGCAAAGGTATGGTTCCGCCTTCGATTAACATCCCAAAACTTATAATGAAAATCAAACGTAGATTGATGTTTGAAATTCCAGAAAACCAAATACTTTCCATGATGTGGTAAGCCGGGCAATGGTCCTCCAATGTTTTTAAAAATGCCCCCAGTGGTATTATCGAATAGTGTTGCATAGGGCTGTCCGGAATGACTATCAATATTTTGGTCGGGTTGCATGATACAATTAGTGATTACCGTTCCCACTCCCCCATAACCTGTTCCCGGGCCGTGATGATTCCCTGCTTCAAAACGGCAATTATTTATCAATACGCCGTAACCTCCACGTGCATGAACAGAGCTATGCCCTTTTTTACCTGTGAATACAACATTATCTACACTAACTTTATAACCTGCACGAATGAAAATACCCTCGTTCATATTGTTAAACACACAATTTTTGATCCAACTATCGGTTACATATTCCATAGAAACTCCGCACCAACCGCTGTCGTGAATTGCATTCTTATGATGTTCAAACTGCTCTGGGTATTGATTCCAATTCCCAGAAAACATAATATCTTCTATACCACATTCGCTAATTGCCGTAAATGAATGCAGTTCAAAATCCGCATCTTTTATTCGTATAATATCTAGATGAATTGGATTTTTGAATTTCACGCGTTTCCCTTCAATCTTTTCGATCGTATGTATTTCAGCAATTCTCATCCCTCCTTTTTCCCCAAACAATCTCGTCCATTCATCTGCTAAGGGAAGATCGCCGAAATAATGTCTCGTATATGTTTCACTTTGATGGCTTAATACGACCTGTTTCCCGATTTCTAAACGACTTAAATCATCTACTTCTACCCAAAAACTTTCCCTTAAAGCATCTGCTTTTATTGTAGCGATTTTTTTTTGCCCAGGGGAGATAGGACTGAAATGAAATTGTCTTTTACCTATGCGCATGCTGTCCATCAGGATCTCTGTCCCTCCTTTGCCAGCCCCACTTCCTTTTAATATGATATTGCTACTGGAGATCTCGATACTTTTGCTATTATCACTATCTGGACTAATATTATATCTTCCTTTGGGGAAGAATATCACTCCTCCACCAGCCATTTGAGCGGCGTCTATTGCTTTTTGTATAGCTAAGTCATCGTATTTACCATCGTCGGGCAAAGCGCCATAGTCAAGCACGTTAAAATAACGAATTTCCGAAACATCGGGTAATGGTTTTTCAGAAAAATGATAACCAGCAAAAGAGAAATCAGGTAAAAAAGGAGTTTCTCCTTTTGCCTTTGCCGCTACATAGTCGTTCCAAAGCGGCGCTAGCGTTTGAGCGTAAATATTGCAATTCAGTAGCGCTAATTTTAAACAAAAAAGGCAGATAAAAATCTTCATAAAACATCCTTATTTATAATTGCTATTTATTTGATCGCACTTGGGCTTCGTATAAAGAAGGTATCTCTAATTTTTCCGCGTTATGGCCTTCCCATACTCCGTCAGGCCTTTCTGAAAGTCTGCCCTCGTATTTCCCCCCTTTTAAACCAATGCTATAATTTTTGCCTGCGCCCCAAGGATTTTGTACAGCAGCTCTTTTAACAGTGCTCGCCCAGATTATTTGCGTTACACCAGCCCAACCATGACCGCTACCCCAATTCCCTCTATCTTGCACATTGATTTCTCCATCTGTAGTGATATTGTCGTAGAGTGTACCTACCGCCCAACGATGGTGTGGCCCGATATCAGCATGTGTTCGTTCCGCTTTACAGTTATAAAAAACGTTAGGTCCCAGCACCCGAGCACCTGTAACGTAATCATGCCGTCCCTCCGTAGCAAACAAATTCATAAATAGATTTAGCTGTCCGTTATTATTAAAAGAATATCTTCTACCTCCTGTAATGATGGATTTTGCGTCCAAACAGCTTGAATTTAATACGCTTATTTGTTTCGCCCCACTTTCTAAACTAACTGCAGCATATCCAAAATATTTAGCGGTTATATTGCGGATCCAAGCGTTTTCTATTTTATCGAAACTAACAGCTATCCATCCATGATCTTCATCTTCTTCACCTACATAATCTGATTCAAACAGTATATTTTCAATGCCCACCTCCTTGATTCTTCCATCAAAGCTATAATGATAGATTGCTCCCCCGCCAAATCGTTTATCCATTGCCATTAAAATAGGATTATCGAGAAAAACTTTATTACCTTCTATTTTAGTTATGGTTCTCTCGAATTTCAGGTCATATTCGGCCGCTTTCCATTGCTTCGTACCTTCTCTTGCTACAATTTTATCCATGTGTATAGCGCGGATCCAGGTTTCTGTACCGGGCCTAAGTAAGATAATTTTATCCCCCTCTTTAAACGCCTTCGTAGAAGCGATACTAAACGAATGAGCACCTACAGGTACGTAATCATCTGTAATTTCTTGCTTACTGTCTAATTCTTCTTGCATCACACCCTTTCCTGAAGCGATGATAAGTGATCTTTTTCCCTTACCAGATGCTATGAGCTTAGTGCCTCGATCACCATTCTCTTCTCCTTTCAAAACAATTCCACTGGCGTTGATTTTTATTGTTCCCGGAATGTTATATACCCCCTTTTTTAAAAGTATAGCTCCCCTAAAACCTTTATTATCGGGCCTCATAGCAGACACTTTATCAATAGCCTCCTGGATCTGCTGCGGATCTTTCCCCTCTTTGGAAGGGTATAGTGTAATTTTCACAGAAACATCAGGGATTTCATTTCTACCCTGATGATAACCCACTCGGCTAAAATCTGGTATTGTATTCCCTTTTTCATCGGCAAAATATAATAGCTCTCCTGCCGGACTAAGCTTTACATAACGTGAAGTAACAAACCCGTCATTTAACTTTTTTCTTCTCTGCAATGCCTCCAAAAAATAATAATCTGCATAGCTGAGCGGCTTATCCACTTCCGTTCCAGAAGGTTTGGAACCCGTGCTATGCAATAAGATAAAGCCTTTATTTTCACCTTTTCTGGCCAGATAATGCTGTGATAGACTATTTATTATTTTATCTGCCCGTTGAAGATACAGCTCCTTTTCTTTGCTAAAAGTGCTTAACTCATACAAAGCTGAAGCAATCACCGTTGCAGCAGAAACATCACGCGGTTCATTGGGAATCTCCGGTGCATTGAAATCCCAATAGGGTACTCCATCGGCAGGCATATTGGGATGGTTAAACAGCCACTTTGCTACCCGATCTGCTTGATTCAAATAACGCAGATCACCCGTTTCACGGTAGCACATCGTATAACCATATAGTGCCCATGCTTGTCCGCGCGACCAAGTCGATTCATCTTGATAACCTTGATGAGTGTTCCTCTTCCTTACCGCACCCGTATTAGGATTGTAATCGATTACATGATAGGTACTGTAATCAGCCCGAAAATGGTTCTTCATGGTGGTGTTGGCATGGCTAACAGCTATTTTATAAAAGGAAGAGTCGCCCGTTAGTTTTGTGGCCTCGAATAACAACTCTAGGTTAAGCATATTATCGATAATAACAGGAAAATCCCATTTGTCGCTATTGTGGTCCCATGACCTTATGCAACCAACGGTTGGATTAAACCGAGTAGACAATGTTTTTGCAGCTTGTATAAGAATCTTTCTGTAATTGGTATCACTGCTCAATCGATAACCATTCCCTACACTGCAATAGATCTTAAAGCCCATGTCATGGGTTTTACCATTGTATTGTTCGTCTTGTATCAAAGCCGTATATTTTCTTGCAGCCTGCTCCCAAGTTGAATCTTTTGTGTGCGCATATAAATACCACAGCACACCGGGAAAAAAGCCGCTTGTCCAATCACTTCTTTTTACGGCTATTAGTTTATCGTTCTCATTTAGTGATCTAGGTGATACGAATGATGAATCTATATTACGAACCGCATTTATTTCAGACAACATCAATTTTGACTGAGTCGCTGCAAGTTCCCAAACGTTATCTTCCTGAAAAGTTGACTGTGCGGCGCTCATTTGTATGCACGTAAACAAAATGATACAGATGATTGAAAATATTTTTTTATGGAAGTGAATCTTTTTGTCCTTTCCATTGCGACAGCTATCGCTTTTATTGATGAAAGCTGGGTTCATAAATAAAAAAATTAAGGAGTGATAGGGATTAATTGGATTTCAAATAATTTCATAAGCTCATCGCCTTTTATATCATCCGCTCTCAGGATGATTTCTGTTGATTCTTCGTCTAACGCAACTTCGCCGAGCTCTTCTAATACAAATGGCTTATTTGGTGGATTCTCTTTTGTGAGCGCCTTTATAACCTTATCATTTATTTTAAATGCATAGTTATTGCCTACACCTTCCGCCACGTATTTAATAGATATTTTAAACTTAGTAGGTTTTAGTACACGCACCCGCCATTGTATTTCTTGCTGTGTACTTTTCCAGCCTTCTACATAATATCTATTTGATTTCCCGTCACCATATTTAAATCCGTCCCCTATTAACGTTGCATCAAAAGATAAGAGCCGATTAATATTTGTAGACGACAACAGTCGAACGGAATCGGCCAATACAACGGTATCTTCCATTTCAATTACCACAACCGTATTAACGGGATCTTGCCCATCCAATGGTGTTTCAATACGTACATCTTCTTGCGTAATTCTTTCATTGCGTAAAGATTTTTGTTGTGAGTCATTTAATAAATAAACCTTACGTATGGCATTTTTCAAACCGCCAACGATCAGCCTTCCATCTCTTGGCCATTCGAAAACATGTAAGTAAAGCTTGTTGGCATGCTGTGTGCTCACGCCCCAAGATTGTAGAGACAACGGGGTAGGTTTCGTATCAAAAATACTCTCCTTATTCTTATCCATCCATAAACCAATGCTATCTAATATTTTCGTATCTTTTGGATCAAAGGCACCATCCCCCATGGGGCCAATATTCATAAGAAGATTTCCACCTTTCGAGGCTGCTTTTGCAAGCAATTGAATAAAGAAAGATGCAGGCTTGTGGCTATGATCATATTTTGAATATCCATAAGATTCGTTTGTGGTTGGTATAGCTTCCCAATCACCTTTAACAGGAAAAAATTCTGCAGGCCTGTCAGCCGTATTTTGATAATCGCCAAAATTACCTTGGGCGCTACGTGCCAACCTACCATTCACCACTACATTGGCATCTACTGCTCTGATCGCTTTTAATATGCGTAAATTCTCTGAAAAAGGCAATTTGTGGGGTGTATCGAACCAAAGTATATCGGGATGGTACTTTTTCAGTAGTTCCTGTATTTGCGGTATTGACTTTTCATTTACGTATTTTACCGCTTTAGGAAGCCATTCTGGATGGTCATCATACCAATTGGCTCCTCCTATTAGCTTGTCGCCTCCTGGATTATCATATTCCCAATCATTCCCTGGCGCATCCGGATGTTCCCAATCAAAAGCATGCGAATAATAAAAGCCGAATTTCATATCGTGTTTCCTGCATGCATCTGCAAGCTCCTTCATTGGGTCTCTCTTAAAGGGTGTTTGCTTGATGATATTGAAAGCTGAAAAATCGGTATCATACATTGCAAAACCATCGTGGTGTTTAGCAGTAATAATAAAATAATTCATCCCAGCTTTTTTAGCCGCTAACACCCATTCTTCTGCATCAAACTTGCTTGGATTAAATTGAGCCGCAAGCTTCAAATAGTCTTCGCGACTTATTTTTTCTTTTCGCATCAAATGTTCCGCATATCCACCCACTTCTTTTCCTTTCCACTCCCCACCCGCCAACGAGTATACTCCCCAATGGATAAACATCCCGAACTTGGCTTCCCTCCACCAAACGATACGCTGATCATGCGACTGCATAGAGGTCGTCCACCATCCGTCTTTCGCCTCCCGTATGGCTACCAAATCTCTTTCTTTTGGGTCATTGTACATCTTTGCTCCTTCATCACCGACATCCTGTGCGTACAATCCTGTATTTAGTATCCAAGAAAAACTAAGTAACAGAAGGAGTATGATGTATTTTCTTTTTTTCATCCGTTTAAATTTGTTTATTCACCACTTGTTCGTCTTCAACGGCGTTCATGCTGCCTTCGGCGGTTTTAGTGGCGATGAAGCTTATCAGATTTATGCATACCCCTGTGTGGTTTGCATAAATCATGATGGTTTCATTGTCTGATTTTATAAAATTGGCTAATTATTGAATCATCGACTTGACTGCTGTTCCTAATCAACTACTCAACGTTTTAACTACTCCTACTCAAAACCAAATAATAGGATTTCTAATAGGCAAGTTTCTGATAAGCTCTTCTATTTGCGGCTTGTGATCCAACTTAAGCCACACATCGAACCATTCTTTCTGTTTATATGCACTTGCAGAAAACAATAAGGAAGGTTGTGCAACAGGCCAATTATCCCAATACATCACATCTTTTGGGTAGGGCCAGTTCGCTTTGTTTTCAACATACGGAAACATAAATTCCATTCCTTTTTTAATAGAACGGCCATCAACGAGCTGAAAATTCCATAAATTATCTTCTGGCGTAGAAAGTATTTGACAGAGCATAACCATAGCATCTAAGTTAAACAACGAATAACCGTAGGGCTTTGTACGTTTTAGCTCTCTTGGAAAAGCACCGTCCTTATCCATCTGATTGGGCAACAACACTTCTTTATATCGCTCACGACAAAAATTAAGTAACTTCTCATCCCCTGTGAGTTTAGCAAACGACGCCACTTGCATGGTCCAGCACGTACCATGATTGTTTTCGGCATTCATTTCATCCAGACCATAGGGATGTGTTGTTAACCACTTAAGATAAGAAGAGAACCATCCCTTGATTTGTGTAAATAAGGTTACAGGAAAAGCAACTGAGCTCTTCATTACCAAAATACCTTGGGCAACCTCCATCAAGTGAATGGTATCAATAATGCCAATACCTCTGCCAGTAAATCTTCCCTTAATGGCTTGTGCATACAAGAGATTTGGGTGCATCAGTGTTTGGGGATTTACAAACCAAGCTTCTAAATGTGTTAACGCCTGTTTAATATATTTTTCATCGCTAGTGAGTTTATATGCTGCAGCCAAGGCCCCTATGATCTGACTGAAACGTATCATTGCCCGACGGTGTGCCACGAAATTAGCTGGATTGGTCATGCCATCTTTTTGCACATAAGGTCCATTGGGATTCACTGGATCAGGCCACCAATAATCGCCTTCGGAAAAAAAGTCATGTTTACCCCCGGCACTTCGTGGTGATGTTTCGGCTGTAACCGTAATAGGTTGCTGTTGCATTGCCCATTGAGCTTGTTGTAAAATTTGCTTGCCTAAAATTTGCGCTGCTTGTTTTTCATAGGATATATCCACGGCCAAATCTGTCCAAGAAATACAAAAGATAGCCAACAGTAGGCATACATATGTTATATAGTGATTAAATCTCCTCATGGCCTCGTCATAAATGTGAATGTTACCTTTTCGATCGTATTGGGCTTCCCTTTTTCAGGCGGGGAAATTGTTCCTTCCAGTTTACCATCTTTTCCTTTTGCTACTTTTATGTCCCTAAAACTGTATTGTCCATTCTCATAATTAAAGGTTTCTCCGTCATCATCATATAGTTTATATGATCCCGGTTTTTCTCCATAATATCGAATTTCTATTGGTACCTTCTCTCCCACCTTTGGTGCATGTAAGCGAGCGGGCATTAAGGGCACTATTCCACCATCTTTTACATAAACCGGAATTTTATCTAAACCGGGTGTGACCGTAAGAACCTCACCATCACCAACATATTTACCCGTATAGAAATCGTACCATTTACCTTTAGGTAGGATAACCTGACGAGTGGCCTGCCCGGTGAACAAAGGCGCTACCAATAGATTTTCTCCAGCCATATATTGATCCTTAACTTCTCTGTTCACTGCTTCCACATATGGATTTTTTTCTAAATCAATTGTTTCTACCGCTTTGGATGCATTGACAGAAAATCCATCTTCCAAATTCATTGCCCTGAATGGCGGTGTTCCTTCAAAATGATATTTTGCAAATTCACTGTACCAATAAGGCATCATCCGCATACGTAAAAGTGCTGTCTCTTTTACCTGCTTTTCTACCTCCGGAAACGACCAGGGCTTTGTGCCGCTTGCCCAAGCATTAATCATCGCCATCGGAGAGAATATGTTCGATTGAAAGCGCCTCAACCATTCCTCACCTGTTTTAGAGGCTCTTACTTCTGGTGTCCACAGTACGCCCGCAAAGCCGCTATTGATCAGTGCCGTAATAAAATCTTCGTGTTTATAGTAATCATTATAAATCACATAAGGAAAAGAAACACCACCCGCATTCGAACCACGCACTAAACCGTAGGTTCTGGTATTTGAGCGCCGATACATCTCAGTGCTATAACGCTGTACAAGCAAGCCATAGGTTTGGCGCATTTGCTCGCCCGTGATGCCCGACGGAAATGTAGCAACGTCAGGCCATAAGTATTGATCACCACCATCCACCTCATCAATTTTGTAACCACTTATTCCAATGTCCACTTGATCTTTTTTTAATTGAGAAAATAGAATATCCCGGGCCTGAGCTGTATTCAGATCTGGAACGAGACCAACCCATACCGTGTGTGAACCTGTGAAAGGCGCGATACGTTGGAATATGGATGCGGCTGGTGATACATAAGGATTGGTCCATAGATTCAGTCGTATTCCTTTTTTCAACAAACCTTGCACAAATTCTTCAGGTTTTGGAAAACGCTCTTTATCCCATTCAAAGGTACAAGGGTACGATTTACTTTGCCAACCGGGTTCAAGGCCAACAAAATCGAGGGGATATCCTTTTTCTTCAAAAAGATTTACCTCTTCTTCTACTTCTTGTGCATTGTATAAACGCTGAACCCTTTGTGTAAAACCAAGACCCCAGCGAGGAGGGAGTACCCCACCTCCGTTAAACAGATTAAATCTGCGTACGGCATCGATAGGTTTAGGGCCACCAAAAATATACAGCTCTACTCCTTCTGTCGGCACCAGTATTTCTACCGCATCTGAATAAGGTCTGGAAGTCCACGATTTATCGATATTTCGATCTTTCGCTTCAGGTGGGTTTTTACTATCCTTCCTTGCTGCAGATCCTGCATAAACATCCAAATACCTAGCCGAGTTAATAAAAACGCCATAACCATTTGAGGAAATATAAAAAGGGGTTGGTGCATGCGTTCTACCGTTATCGCTTCCACCGTAATGATCAACATGAAGCCTCATAATTCTCCCTCGCTGATGCACAGTCTGAAAATTTAGACCGAAACCATACAGCTGTTCTTTTTTGTCGAGCGGGAAACGTAGATAGGTTTTCCCGTCAACCAATTTCACCTCTATTTCATTTTCGGATAATGGAAATGTTGTCCTTCCCAATTGTTGAAGAGATTGCTCCCGTGGTTTAGCTCCAGCGGCTGATAGTAAATTATAAGCTTCCGGTGTGCCTACTATGGCTTTCCACACACCGGGTTGGATTTCTGTCCATTGGATTTTTTGGCAAAACCCAAACTGCACTGTTAATATCCCTATAGATAACATTAACAAACAGTATCGTAATTTCATCATTGTTTATGTTTTTTATTGGTTAAACAAGGTTACAAACACCCTTAAACTTTGTTTATATAAACAGCTGTCCGCTCCTCGTTTATAAAGGAACAATCGTATAGCGTTTTCCCTTTTCCGTTTGAAAATCTAACACATAGGTATCTTTAATATTTAATTTTTGTAGAGATGCCGTTCCATTCCGCTTATACAATAATTCCTCCGGCTCTTGTGTGAGGACATTCCCATTATTCCCTTGTGCTGTTTTTGTGGTAATTTCTACCACTTTTACAGGGATAGGTGTTCGAAGCCTACAATTTCCTCCTACATTCGCCTCTATAGTCGCGTTTCGTAGATTCCCCTGATTCCAATCTATATCGACTGTAAAATTCCCGCGTGCTTTAATACCCTTTATGGAGCCAGTTGGCCAGGCATCTGGCAATGCAGGAAGTAATTGAATTTCGCCGGCATGGCTTTGAAGGAGCATTTCGGTCATACCTGCTGTAGCGCCAAAATTGCCATCTATCTGAAAAGGTGGATGTGCATCAAACAGATTCGGATAGGCGCCTCCTCCACTCATTTGCTCCTTTTCAAGTTTAGGGTCTATATACCTTAATGCATCTTTTAGTATTTTGTAGGCATGGTTACCATCTTGCAAGCGCGCCCACCAGTTAGTTTTCCACGCCATAGACCAACCGGTACTCACATCACCTCTATGAATAAGCGATTGCTTTGCGGCCGCAGCTAGTTCAGGTGTGTGTTTAACTGATATTTGATTACCTGGATATAGGCCAAAGAGCTGCGAAATATGTCGATGTTGATCTTTTGGATCATCCCAGTCTTGATACCATTCCTGTAGCTGGCCATATTGACCAATTTGATAAGGATATAGGCGAGCCTTTGCTTTTTCTAACTTCGCCCTGAAGGCACCATCGATATTTAAAATAGTCGAGGTTTTTATACAAGCAGTAAACAATTCCCGGATGATAGCCATATCCATGGTTGTAGCCATACTTAATTGGTATTCCTTTCCTTTTATCTTTACGGTATTTTCAGGCGAGGTAGCCGGGTTTGTAATGAGGTAATTGCTATTTGGATCGTCAATAAGCCAAGACAACATGAACTCGGCGGCACCTTTCATCAAAGGATACGCTTCCTCTTTTAGAAAAACCTGATCACCCGTAAAAAGATAATGTTCCCATAAATGTGAACAGAACCATGCCCCTGCCATGGGCCAAGCCGACCAACGTGGCATTCCCTTCGGGTCCCATTCATAACCTCCTGGGGGTGATGTTTTCGCCCATAGATCCGAATTATGATGTGTAACCCACCCTTTTTGGATATTATAATTTACTTTAGCCGTTATTGCTCCATTAATAGCCAATTCATTCATGAAATCGAACAATGGCTGGTGGCATTCCGATAAATTGGTGTTTTCTGCCAACCAATAATTCATCTCTGTATTGATATTCGTTGTATAATTGCTTCCCCAAGGTGGTTGTACTTTGTCATTCCAAATACCTTGCAAGTTCGCAGGGCGGCTTCCTGGTCTAGAACTGGAAATAAGCAAATAACGGCCAAATTGATAGTACAAAGCTTGAAGTGCATTGTCAGTTTTACCAAAAGCTAACCGGAGCATGCGTTCATTTATAGGAAGTTTTAATGCTTCGACATCGGTACCAAGGTCAATGGAAACGCGTTGAAATAAGGATGTATAATCTTCCACATGCGTCCTTTTAAGATCTTCGTATTGTTGGCTCATCACTTTATTCATCAGTGATGTAGCCTCCATAGCAGGATCTTTGCCCGCTAGACCCGGCGATTTATCAAAGCCATTAAAGCTGGTAGCTTCTGTAAGGAATAAGGTAACTGTGCTTGCATCGGTAACGACCAATTTATCGGCTGAAGCATGTACCTTTCCGCCTGCTGCTTTTACCCTTAAGTGAACTTCAAAATTCATTCCTTCTCCTGTCAAATCTTTATCATATACAATTTGATTAGACTCATAATCGCGGTTAGCAACAAATTTCGGTGCTTTTCCACGGAGCACTAAGTAATTGTCTTCAACTGATTTTGTTTGATATTTTAATTTACTAGTAAGTGAGGCTTTAAAACGAATAGCATGTGGTTTATCAGCGGTAATCTTTATCGCCATTACCTTATCAGGCCAACTGGTAAATGTTTCGCGTGTATAAGTAACTCCTTTATAGGTGTATTTTACTGTGGATGTTGCATTTTGAAGATTTAAATCTCGCTTGTAGTAAGTCGTAGTAGTATCTTGTCGGCCGAAATCAAGCAGTAGGTCTCCTAAGGGCAGGTACCTGGCCGAATAGGGTCCTTGCATTTTTTTCCATAAAGCAGCAGCTTTTTCGTAGTCACCATTGAACATGGCTTTCCTTACTTCGGGAAGCACTTTAGGCCCATTATCGTTATTACCAGGATTTGGAAAGCCTGACCATAAGGTATTGTCATTAAGTTGATAGCGTTCTATATTTATTCCGCCAAATACCATAGCTCCAGTTTTAGCATTCCCTAGTGGTAGTGCTTCCTCCCATATGGAAGCTGGTTTTGTATACCAGAGTGTAAGACGATCGTCCTGCTTCTGACCTCTGACTGTTAAGGCCAGCAAAAGGCAGCATAGGAGCATAAAAAGAGATGTTTTAAATTTATTCATTTTAATTGCTTTTTCTTAGCATTCAATTTTTCTGTATCAATTATTCCTAAGCACGTCACCCCGAGCAACATCGAGGAGTATTATTTACCATCTTGGCCGAGTAATGCTTTGCGATATTTCGACTCCACTATTCAACTACTCATCAACTTAACTATTTAACTAATCAACAACTTAACTACCCAACCATTCAACAACTCAGCTACTCCAACATTACAAAAGCTGTCTTCAATTCGTCTGATTTTGCACTTACTACACATTTATTTCCTGTTAATTTAACCTTAATAATTGCTCTTCCATTGTAGGCTTGCACTTTGCGGGATCCGTCAGAAGTACCTTGATCTGCTATTAATATACCATCGCCTGCTGCCGAGAAATTTACCCAATTCTGCGCATCTAAGCACTTTACCCCTTTAGCATCTAAGAAAGAGACTTGAATAGTTGCCACATCATCTTGCTGATGAATTTTTTCGAAGATCATTTTCTGCGGCTTGCCCCATTTTGCAGTTTGATAAACCTGATTGATTTCATCTGTTAATACTTTCCCCCCAATTTTTGTCATTGCCTTTATTTGATTTGTTCCCTCTTTAAGTTTTACCATCCAACGTAATCCAGCAGCTGGAAAATCCTGACTATTTCTTTTCTTTGTACCATAATTTTCACCGTTGACAATGAGTGTTACTTCCTCTGCATTTGAGTATACTTTTATCATCTTTTCTTCTTCCTTTTCTCCCCATCTAATCGGCCAGGAATGTCCATAGATATGTACCATCGGTGTGTTTGTCCAATATGATTGAAACACATAGTATGCTTCCTTTTTGTTAAGGTTACGTTCTACTACTCCCTTTTGATTCACGTAGGGTACCGGATTATCTGGCCTAACGGGTGTAGAAAAATCTTTAAAAGGCCAATAGGCGGAACCGGTAAGCCAAGGCATTGTTTCTTGTTCCTTTAAATGCCAATCGATCAAATTACAGATGTAGCTCTCGCTCCAGTCACCATCTTTTGAAACCCTCGCGGCACCACCAAATAATGAAGCATCACCCGAGCGTTCATCCGTACCTTTGCCACCGGTCACCTCCGCTAATATCTTATCAGGATTTTCAGCATGCCTTCTTGCATGGCTATCCCCTCCCCATTCTACATGCAAAAAGTGGTTCACCTTTTTCATTTCGTCTTCTGACGATTGTTTATAATCGGTGTACAAGCCCCTGTACCAGCCAGCCCAAATAGAAGGCGAATAGACATCCACGATGTCTTTACAAAAATCACATCTTCTGATAGCCGTTTTTCTCGATGAATCCAGTTGATGAGAAAGATCATTTAATTCCATCATAAAATCCCTGATCTTCTCTTTATCAAAAACAGAGAAATCACCGGGCCAATCATTTTCATTACCTAATCCCCATATAATAATTGCTGGATGATTATAATGCTGCTCAATCATGTTGGTTAACATCCTTCTTGCCTGTTCTTTATAAACATCTCCTCCTATTCCGCCGCGGCACCAGGGGATTTCCTCCCAAACCAATATTCCAAGGCTATCACAGGCATTTAACACCACCCGCGACTGCTGATAATGTCCCAAACGAATGAAGTTAACACCCATTTGTTTCATCATATCCATCTCCTTAAGAATCATGGCATCTGACATCGCCGCTCCTACACCTGCATGATCTTCGTGCCGATGCGTGCCGCGTAACAGTAAGCGCTTGCCGTTTAGTAAAAACGGTCCTTTTTCTTTGAACTCAAAATGGCGAAAGCCAATTTTTGTAGTACTTACATACGGTTCATCGGCGTTATTTAAGGTCAGAACGAGTGTATACAAATCAGGTTTATCAGGACTCCATAATTGAGGTTTTTTAACTAGCAATGCCTCTATATTAATTTCACTGGCCGAAATAGAAGGTGTTTCCTCAAGATTTGCTACTTCCCTTCCCTTTGGATCCAAAAGCTTTACCGACAGCTTTCCTATCTTTTCTGATGTGTGATTTAAAAGTCGTGTTTTTATAGCGATTTTCCCTTCTTTTCCTTTTTCATCTACTTCAGTATGAGCAAAGACCTTGTCGATCGACAAAGCCGGAATATATTGTAAATTAAGGTGACGATAGATTCCACCATAAAGATTAAAATCAGCTAGATCTGAGGGGATCATTTCCAAATCCCTAGAATTGTCCGCACGAATAGAAATAGGCACTTCTCCCTTAAATTGTTCTTTGCAGATGGAAGTCTCCTTAAATGCTTTTACCGCATCCGTAATATCTATTGTCCATTCGTCATACCCGCCCACATGCTCGCCAACTTTTGTGGTATACACATAAACAGCTGTTTTCTGACCAGCTCCTTCAAAATGAAGCAAGGTACGACCCTTATTATAAGGATTCTCAATCGATAAATTTTTACGATACCAACCTGGTCCCTGATAATAGTTCACATCCGGGTCTACCGCATCCGTTGCGTTAAAACAATGAGGAAGATCAACGGTCTCCCATAACGGAACGGATTCTGGATCACCTTTTCCTACCGGCCTAACGGCTTCCCAAATACCACCTAAATCGCTTTTTAAAAATTCCCATTTTTTGTCGATACGGCTAGCCTGTTGCCCCTGCGAGGTGCAAAAAGTTCCTATTAAAAAGAATGTATATAGTAAATAATATTTAAATATAACCATAACGTAACTGTTATTGGCTGATTCACTTTGCAGCTCAACGACTTCAACTATTTAACAAATAACAAATTCAGTATAGATCACCACGTCGTTCCTCCTCGTGATGACGACGCTATGAACACCTCTACAACTATTTCCCTACTCAGCTATTTAACGACTCAATCCAGCGCCCCGCTTTTCATTTGCTTTTTCGGTACTGCATGATTTGCTTCCGCTATTTTTCCTTTCAGTTCGAGCTTAATCACGCTCGCAATCTTATCCGGTGCATTCGCAGGTAACTCAAGTGAAAATCCTTCCTTCGTATTGATCCCTTTCAATTTTTGATCAGTAGCTAAAAGTTTCGCTGAAGAAATTTTATTGGTAATACCGGGAATAGATAGCTTCCCATCGGCTGGCCAATCAAATACTGATAAATAAAGTATGGTATTGTCGCCCGCTGCTTTCATCGTGCATCTACCCCAAGTAAGAGGTGTTAAGGGACTAGCTTTTGTAGTATAAATAGCTTCACTGTTTACCTTCATCCAATCACCAATTTGCTTCAATCTTTCTATGCTTTGCTCGGGGAACGTGCCATCCGGTTTCGGACCTACGTTCAAGAGATAATTGCCTCCTTTAGAAGCGATGTCAATCAGATTTCTTATTAATGTCTCGGTAGATTTCCATTTATTGTCAGACGTACGATAACCCCATGTACCATTCATCGTCATACAAGTCTCCCAATATTTTCCATCTAATTCACTCAAATCCGGTATTTTCTGTTCAGGTGTTTTAGTATCGCCAGGGAAGTTGGGACGTTTTAGCCGATCATTGGTGATGATATCCGGTTGCAATTTCAATTGTGCTTGCAGCTTCATCGCTGCTTGATCCGTCATATTCGTTGGCGTATCCCACCAAAGTACGGCAATGTCGCCATAATTTGTCATAAGCTCCTTTACTTGTGGCACAGAAACGCGATCAATGTATTCATCAAAAGTACTCGTTTCCTGTGCGGGATCCCAGTGCCCCTTATGCGCTAGGGTATATGCATCTATTCGTGCGGAATCAGGATTCGGCCAACCCTCTCGCATCTCCTTTCGTGCTGCCGATCCTCCTGGATTATTCCAATCTTGCGCTTGGGAATAATAAAAACCGAGCTTGATTCCATATTTTCTACAGGCCTCTGCCAATGGTTTTAATAAATCTTTTCCATGAGGAGTAGCATCTACCACATTCCATTTGCTAGCGGCTGATTTAAAAAGCGCAAATCCATCATGATGTTTGGCGGTGATAATAAGATACTTCATACCCGCTTCTTTAGCCATTCGTACCCATTCATCGGGATCATAATTTATCGGATTGAATTCTTTTGCCATATCCTGATATTCAGAAACCGGTATTTTAGATCGGTTCATTATCCATTCTGCTCCCCCTCTTGCTTGCTCATGTCCCTTATAAACACCTGCAAACTGGGCGTAAACACCCCAGTGGATAAACATACCGAAGCGTGCTTCTGTCCACCACTTCATTCGTTCATTATCCTTCTCAGTCCGCTTTTGTGCATGGGCTAGTCCCGTAGAAAGTATGATGCAAATAAGCACCCAATATACCCGTCGTAGTTGCTGAAAGCTTTTCATATATATTGATTAAAATTATTCAACTAAATTAAAATCCTGGTGTTTGCTTATAGCCTTCATTTCCCAGACTTTTTGCAATGTCTACTTCCGACTGCGGCACTGGCCACAAAGTATCTCGCGCTTGAAATAAACGTGATGCACCGTCAGGATCCTGTGTATTATCCATTACTTCTTTAACAATACCCCATCGCTTTAAGTCAAAATACCGTTGGCCTTCTAATGCTAATTCTACTCTCCTTTCCTGCCGTATCAGTCGCTGCATCTCTTCCTGCCCATATCCATCATTTAAACTAAGAGCAGGCATATTTACATCTGCTCTTGATCTTACCTGATTAATCGCATCCACGACAGATTGATCAGGACCTGATACTTCATTTCTTGCTTCCGCATACATTAACAACACATCTGCATATCGTAAAAATACCCAATCCTGATCACTTTGCGTAGCGTAACTGGTAGGCCATTTCGTTTCATTGATATACTTTCTTGGTAAATATCCTCCTAATACATTTTCAAAAACAGGGTCAAAGGCAGAAGAAGCATCTGTTCCACGCCAAACGCCTTCGTAGATAATAGATGCTTTAAGCCTGGGATCCCTATTTGATCAACAGGTACTTCTTGACTAGCCATTCCAATCTGACTAAATATGAGTATGTCGCTCGATGTCGCCTGAACTTGGAACAAGCCATTAACATCGGTAGTAGTACCTTGTCGTTTTCCTTTTACCCGTACACTCACACCGGGTGCAGTTTCCCCATTAGTAGTCGTTACCTTTCCAGATATATGTATGACTTCTTGTGCTAAAACGACGGTAAAAAAACAACTACTGAAACTTAAAAAAAAAGCTATGATATATAGCCCAAAAACAAATTTCCCTTTCATCTTAAAAGTTTATGCGGTTAGCCATTATTAGGTTAATGGGACAAAAATCACAATCCACAGCAAATTTTAAGGGTATTTTTTGGTCTTTCTAGGGGTAGAAAATGGTTTATGGGTTATTCTGACTCTATTTTTAGGTCAATGGATAAATTCAGCCTTTACTTACTGTAATCCTTTATCGCTTTTGTTAATTAGGTATTATCCAACATAACAATAGATAGCACAATTTCTCTTTTAAAAGGTCTTACTTTTCGTATCATCCTACTCTTTGCTGAAAGAGAGGGTCAACATATCACTTATAATAACGTGTTAGTTTTACTGAATTATAAGGTTTCAATATTCATTTCTGCTAATTTTTCAAAAACAGCATCACTTATAGCACTTTTAGGCGTATCGGTGTTGTTCAGATTGCACCAGAAGAATATTTTCGCGCTAGACCATTTACCGTTTACGGGACTAATGATCACACTCGGTGTTTTACGTTTAAATACATGGTCGTTGGCAAGGATAATCTCTTTTATCATCGAGATCACCTCTTCCTTATCAAAAGGTTTTGCGATGGTAATGGTCAAATTAACCCTAATATTATTATTACTCAAGGTCCAATTGATGATATTATTAGAAAGAATATCGCCATTCGGTATAATAATTTCAGCACCATCATCACTTAATAATGTGCTTGATCGGATCCCAATCTCCTTCACTTTTCCTTTTCTATTCCCGAGCTCAACTACATCACCAATACGGATTGTTCTATCAAAAATTAAAATAATGCCTGATACAAAGTTGCTCACAATACCTTGTAGTCCAAGTCCAATTCCAACACCTAAGGCACCTAAAACTACCGTAATTTTATCTATGGGAAGACCAGACGCTGCCACAGCCAACAGAAAACCCGCTATAAGCAGCACCAATCGGGTGATTAATAAGCGAGAGTGTTCTGCATTCGCGTTCTCAATGGTATCATCCCCTGTTTCTCCAAAGAAATAAGCAATGTACTTTTGTAGAAAATTAGCCACCCAGATAATTCCTAAAAAGAGTAAAATCCCTCCAAATGTAAAGGTGAAGCTGCCTATTTTTCTCGCTGTACTAAGAAAAGATCCAACAGCATTACTTAGCAAATCATACACATCAAGATGCGCTGTTAGGAGAATAATCCAAATAAACACGGCTACATAGGTTATAATTTTTGAAAAATCTTTCGCAATAGTTTCCCATTCAAAATGATCAGGATAATTTTTTCGCATCCTGCTGCCCTTAATCTGTAAAAGAAAGGCTTCTATTATCAGCTGTAACAACACAATCAATGAAACAGTATGTAGTAAAGCATATACGCCTGTGGTATAAAATATTTGCATAAGTGTTGTTCGACCGAACAGATTGGCTAATATCGCCAGACCGTTGAATAACATATATAAGGTTCCTGCGATTAATAATATGCTATATTTACCAGCAATAGGTTTTAGTTTCCTTAAGGCAAATACAGCAAAAGCAGTTGAAATTAAATTAATGAACAGTATAAACCAACGCTGCGCATGCGGTGAAATACCAATAAGCCTCACGAACGATAAAGCAACAAATAAGAGAACGAAAACAGCCCATAGGATTAAGGGTTCTCTAGGGATACGTTTAAAGAACAAACCGGTGAGTACCAAGAGTAGTAAAAACTGGGTCAGTTCAATATAAAGTGCCGGCGCATGTAGATCGAAGACAGGCGCCATTGTAAAGATTAAAACAAGTGATGCCAGTATTGGAACAGGGCTAATTAATTTTAAATCCAAATCCTCCAAAATAGTCATTTTACCTTTATTCTTAAGGCTTCTGAAATTGTAAAAAATCCAGATAAAAAAAAGTGTTCCGAAAAAAAGCAGTAAAACTCTGTTACTCCGAGTATTATTAAAATAGTATTGATTGATTTGCTGTTCACTATCGAGCATTTGGTTGAACTCGGGATATTTTAAATCAGTAGCCGACGATCTCTTTTCCCAGAGATATCTTTTTTCCTTCAGAAAGGCTTTAGGGCCAATAGATTTTAGCTGCACATTTGTTTGATATAGCAACTCTTGTACAGACAATGCATTTTCTGCCACATGTGCCCTCAGCTCATTAAGAGTTACCGTTGTACTTTTAATAAGGCTATCAGAGCCCATCCTTTTAATGCGTAAATCTTTCAGTTGGGTGCTAAAAGAATCGCGTAACGCTTTCGTTGTGAAAATTTGCCGTATAATAGAATCTTTCCGCAGCGCTGCGATTTCTTTTTTCATGTCATCCAAGCTTTTATCATAAGATAAAATGACTTCATTATATATATCTTCATTGTCTGTCATTTCATCTAACAACGTGCGAAACATTTGCAAGTTCTGCAAATTAAAGGTACTTACGTTAAGAGATAATCGCTGTTTTAAAAGATTAATGGTTGAATCGTCCGACTTTAACTTGTTATTTATTTCGGGAATCCGTGTAAAGGAAGAAGTTACTGTTGGTACCTTATTTAAAGTCTGATAAACTCGTTCCAATCCTTCCAGATAATCACCCGTAGAAAGCATATTGGTATCGGCCAATAGCGATTGATCGTATCCAGAACGCCCATTTCTTAGTTTAGATTGTGCATTCACCGAAAATGTTAAGTGAATAAACAATAAAAATAAACAAATGCTATAAGCTCCCTGGAAGCCCCTATAAGCTATTTGATTGGCTATATTCATATTTTAAATAGAAGACAATATTACATAACACAAATTTATAATTTATATTATCAACCATTTAAAATATTCAACAGTATAGCGTAGCGTCTTTAATCGCTCAGTAAATGACTTACACTCGCTGATTAAAGATGCTTATCCCTGATTAAGACAGACATGCTTCTACAGCATAAGGTGACATCTTAATCAGGGATTTTATCTTTTGGATTCTATGTAATAAAATCAGTAGTTTTTTTGGTATCATAGTCTCTAACAGCGTTCTATTAGTACCAAAAAACTACTGAAACTTTAAAAAGTTAATGGAACAAAAATCACAATATACAACAATTTTAAGAGCATTTTTTGGTCTTTATAGGTGCAAAAATGATTCAAACAAAAATGCCCCAATAAGTAGAAAAATACTATTTAATAGTTCCATATTCAATAACACGGTCAACCACATGAATAGGACCGTTTGTACTGAGGATACCGGCCGTGCGTGCTTGACTAGCCCTTACTGAATTAAGAAAATCGTTAATTCTAAGTTTAGAGTCCCTGTCATTTCTGACTAAAAGTGTCATTATACTCTCCGGATTACTGGCCTCAGCACCCTTAGGCAGAAATGTATTAACAGTCGTATTAAAATCTGTAAGGTTTTCGAAGGAGTACTCTCCCTCAATGATAAGGTAAGTCAAAAAGTTCCGCACCTGGTCTACACTGTAATCTTCCCATTTCTCTGCCGATCGCAACACTGGTGATCCATCGACATTTAAAATCGGATTTCCCGCGGCATCCCTGCTAATCACTTTGTATCTACCAAAATAACAATCATTGGTAATATCATTATTAGTCTTCCGCAAGACGGCATCATTATGTAGAAACAAAAATGTTCTCCCTGCTTTTGTGTATTCTTCCTCAAGGCCTGCGTAAGCTATTCCTTTGAGCATCCAGAAAAACACGCTATCGGCATATACCGCATCTGAATTTCTCTTTTTCATCCACTCCAATGCATTTATATTAACATGCGGATCGAGTGTTGTGACTTTATGTTCGTGATCTTCTTGCAAGTCTAGTCCAACCAAACTACATGCACTAATTGACAACATACAGGTTGCAATACAAACGAATAAATATTTTCTCTTTTTCATTAGAATAATTATTGATATATTATTGTTTTTTAAAAGCATCAATGAGACCGCTTTGCTAAGTCATCTTAAAAGGCAATTGTGCCACATTTCAAATACTGTTCTCATTTAGCCATTTCACCAAGGTTATCCGGTATAAGGTGGGTTTTGCGTTATTTTCGGATTTCTATTCATCACTTCTCTGGAAATGGGAAATAACATCAACCGCTCGTCGGAAAATCCTGTTTCCTGCAATAGTAAATTTCGCTGCCGCTTTTTAATAATAGGATCCATGATTTTAATTACATTTTTTGTTCGAACTAAGTCAAACCATCTTTTCCCTTCGCCGAAAAGCTCTAATTGACGTTCATTAAGGATAGCGCGTTCTATATCTTCCTGTTCAGGATAATTTTCCATTCTTAGAGCGGTGGTTTTAGCTCTAGTTCTTACTTGATTGATCAGCAGGAAGGCCCCTTGTTTGTCGTTTAATTTATTCAATGCCTCTGCTCTCATTAGCAAAATATCGGCATATCTATATAAAGGCAATTTCGCTTCATTCGCATTATTATTTGGATAAATCGGTCTTCCATCTGCTCCCAATGCATAGAATTTACCTATTTTATCTAAACCTGTACTCGTTTGAAGCAATAGCGTATCGTAAGTATATTGTCTTCTAATATCTGCTTTGTTAGCTTCAAATAATTCGAAAGCGACGCTATCCATTCTATATTGAGATGTATTACTTCCTGAACCTATTTTAGAAATACCATTTGACCCATTCTGTGAAACATTCCAATGTAAGCTCCAAATGTTCTCTTTGATGCTTGTAGTGCCAGGATCAGTAAATAATTTCTTCCAATCCGAAGCGGGCGCAAGTCCATATGTATTTAATGTTATAATTTTATCAGTAGTAGCCACCGCTTCCTGATAATTGCCATTCCACAAATAAACGTCTGTCATTATTGCCAAAACACCGCCTATATTGATTTCCCAAACGGGCTCTATTATCGCTTTATCAATCAGCTCCTCTGCTTTTTTTAAATCCGGAATAATGACCTCATTCATAATTAGACTGGCAGACGTCCGCTCAATAGTTGGATCTTCACCTATATCCTCGTAGGGTTCTAATTTTAAAGGAACGTCTCCCCAGAGTCTAATGGCATAAAAATACATATACGCCCGAATAGCATAAGCTTGAGCCAAATAGTGATTTTTTTGATTTTCGCTTAAGTCGGTAATAGTGGGCAGGTATTTTATTGAACTATTAGCTCGTCCAATAGTCAGGTAAATGTTATCCCAATTCACTAATCCCATAGTCGGCTCTAAAGCATTTAGTGTCACCGTTAGCTGAAATTCTCCTGTCCCGCTATAGGTAAAATTATCTGAGCGTGCCTCGCCCCAATCAATATAGTTTCCATTAAGTGTACGTTGTACTCCATTATAAATGGCAGCATTTGCCAGTTTTGCGTCTTCTGCGCTTTTCCAGAACAGCTCCTTCGTTAAATCAGAAATTGGTTGTTGCTCAAGAAATTTGCTACAGCTTGAACAAAGAGTTAAGAAAAGAAATAAGCAGCTATATATTAAGTGTTTCGTGTTCATAATGTTAAAAGTTGATGTTAATACCAAAACCCATTTCCCTTTTGCGAGGGTAACGTCCATTATCCAATCCCATTTCTAACGCATTATTAAATGCTACTTCCGGATCGTACCAAGAATAGTCGGTCCATGTTAAAAGATTATTACCAAAAAAGTAAATACCGACCTGCTGAAGTTTTATCTTCCGTATCCATTCGGTGGATAAATTATACGTTAATCTCAAATTTCTTAAACGGATAAAAGAGGCGTCTTCCAGAAACATGCTGCTCAATTCACGGGCATTTCCCATGCTATTATTAGCAGGTCTATACCAAGTGGCCACATCTCCCTGTTTCGCCCATGCTCCGTGGATATAACCTGGGTCTGGAGTTGCGTTGGTAGTTGCAATGGTTGCTCCTTGTTGCCTTGCTCTGTTATAAATCATGCCACCGTAGCCTCCATAAAGATTGAAGGATAGCTGAATGTTCTTATATGAAATATTATGAGCAAAACCTGCCGTCCATTTGGGCTGCGCGTTTCCTAAAATCATCCGGTCCGCATCATCTATACTACCATCTCCGTTCAGATCTTTCCAGATTACATCTCCACCGTTCGATGTATTTCCACGAGTAGTTAGCTGTCTTACTTCTCCGGTGTAAGGTGTTCCGTTTAAAGCATATCCAGTAAAATCACCCGTGTTATCGAAGACAGGAGTAAGTTGATCTCCCTTTTCTGACCAAGCGTTAGATTCGTCATACTGATAAATACCTAGGGCCTGCCATCCATAAAAATTACCTAGGCGCCCTCCTTCCTCTACGAGCCAAACACCATCTCCTGGCCCTCTACTAATCGGCACACCATCACTCAATTTTCTTACAGTATTGTTATTAAACGTCATATTGTAGGAAACATCCCATTTCCAGTTCTTATTTTGAACAATTAAGCCATTAATAATAAATTCAAAACCTCTGTTCTGTATGGAGCCGACATTAACTCTAACGGTGTTAAATCCTGTTTCGACAGGTAAAGGTGCATTGTATAATAGGTCGTCGGTTATTTTATTATACCAGTCTGCTACGATAGACATTCGGCCGTCAAAAAAAGACAAATCTGCCCCTAGATTAAATTGTTTTGTAGATTCCCAGCTCAACGTGCTATTTCCAAATGCACTGGAAGGAGCAACTCCAGATATCCCATTATAGAAATTACCTCCTTCATACCTTTGCAAAGCCATGTATTCTGGAATACGATCATTACCTGTTAAACCATAACTAATTCGGATTTTCGCGTCATCTACCCATTTCTTCGTAAACTTCATAAATGACTCATCGGAAAATCTCCATCCCGCTGATATTGAAGGGAAAAAACCCCAACGATTATCAGCTCCGAAGCGAGAAGAGCCGTCATAACGCAGGTTGCTATTAATTAAATATCTTCCTTTATAAGAATAACCTAGTCGTCCAAAGACGGAAGCCGAAGAATTTCGCCATCCATCAGTATAAATTTGATTCTGTAACAACTCCTGTGCGGAATTCATGGTAGTTACTTCTTCCGAAAGAAACATCCTTCCTCCGATGCTTGCCCCTTCATAATATTGCTGATCTGCCATAAATCCTAAAACAGCATTTATTGTATGATCATTAAAGGATTGATCATAGTTAAAATAACTTTGCGTTTGCCAATATGTTCGGAAATTGTTCTGCGCACGCCCTTCATTTTGATCATTGGAATTACTAAGTAATTTTGGCACAAAAGAGTCTTGGCTATTGTAGGTACCACGTGCGTTTAAGTCGACGGTAAATTTTAGCGCATCGAAAATCTGATAAGAAAGATAATTATAAATGCTGGCATCGTAATTAGCATATTCATTTTTTCTTAATAGCGCCTCCGCTAGGGGATTTCTCCTTCCACCAATATTTGGAGCCAGCGTACCATCTGGCATATATACCCTAAATGTTGGTGGCCGTTGAATAGCTTGATTCAACGTGTTCCCTTCATTAATTCTATTTTCCTCACTATAAGAAAGCTGCACGCGGGTGCCCATTGAAAAACGATCATTAGCCCTATAATCCATATTGAATCGTCCTCTAATAATATTTGCCCAGCTATTGATAATGATACCTTGATCACGTAAATAACCTGCACTACCATAATAACTCAGCGCTTTATTTGCTCCACTAACACTTAAGTCGATCTGGTTACGTACAGCTGTTCGAGTAAGCAGGTCTTGCATATCATTGTCGGCATTATAAGAGGGATTTAGCGAGTCGGCTTGAGAACTCCAATTTCCCGTTCGCTTAAAATCAAACAGACGCCTTTCCGCTGCATTTGCTTGTGGAATTTTATTAGCCAACTCACTAAAGCTCTGCAAATACCTGGCGCTGATCTGTGGTTGCCCCTCTTTTCCTTTTTTTGTTGTTATAATAATAACTCCGTTGGCCGATCGTGCACCATATATAGCCGCGGAAGCGGCGTCTCTCAGCACTTCGATAGATGCTATGTCGGCAGGATTAATCCCATCTATATTAACTCCTTGTGCCCCATCAACGATATAAAGAGGTTCTGCTCCGCCTTCAAAAGTAGCGATGCCTCTTATTCTCACAGAACTACCTGCTCCTGGGCGACCAGATTCCTGTGCTATTTGTAATCCAGGAACCTGCCCCTGCATGGCATCGTATACATCCAATGGTTGACGTTCAATAATTGCTTTTTCTGTTACAGAAGAAATTGCTCCAGTTACATCTCTCTTCTTTTGCGTACCATAACCTATAACCACTACCTCATCCATCTGCGATACATCAAATGCTAGTATCACGTCAATTTGTTGACGGTTATTAACAGCTATTTCCTGCGAAGACGTACCAACTTGACTAAATACTAATACAGCATTATCGGCAGCTTCAATCTGATAGTGACCTTGATTATCGGATAGCGCGACTTGCGTGCTACCTTTTACCGAAATAGTTACACCGGGAGCTATATTTCGATCCGACAGGGTTATTTTGCCTGTAATCTTTCTTTTTGTTTGCGCGTGAGTAGGTAGCGATCCCCAGCATAAAAACAATAAAAAAGCCATCAATGGCCATTTTAATGGATAAATAAGTTTCATGTAAATGAGTTTATATGGTTAGCAATAACAGAGGTATCGATATTGTGATATGGATACTTCTATAGGTTTATTGCCTCAAATGTCTCAACTAAATTTGGTAATGGAGGGGAAATATTTGACCAAATGCAGGGTAAAAAATGGTTTTTCTTAGTAAAGACTATTTTTATTTATAAAAAGAGAAAGTTGAATAGATGGCAGTGCCTGAGAACAAACAGAAAAAAGTTCTTACAAATTCACTCTGTCGGGCCAATAATAATTGGTCATATCTAGAACGAAAACTTACCCTGATTAAGACAGACATGCTTCTACAGCATAAGGTGATATCTTAATCAGGGATTTTATCTTTTGGATTCCATGCAATGAAATCAGTTGTTTTTGGGCACAAATAGAACGCTGTTAGCGGCTATAATGCCATTTGCATCTTCATTACTAAGTTCTACATAGCACTTTTTTTCATCGACAATTACAAAATTGCCCAGTTTAAGCCAATCTCCTGAAGTTTGGCCCTCTATTTTAACGGCTGTTAAGTCAATTGCCTTTTTTATTTCTTGTTTCCCATCGTGAATCTTATAAGTAACATGCGTGCTTGATCCGTCCAATTTTGGAAAATAGGTATAGATATCATAATTCCCCCGCTCTATACTGCCTGGTCTAAACTGGGCTGTGCTCAGTTTTTTATTATCCGGTGCGATCAAATAGGCAGATCCATAACCTCCTCTTTGTTCTTCTTGCCAACTACCGGATAGAATGACCTGTTGTTTATTTCTACTATCAATCCATACATCTACTTTTCTACCATCTCCTTTTGGATTATTTTCCCAAAGTGTTTTTATTCCCGCTAAAGGAACGTCTTGTACAGCTGATTTGGAATCAATGGCCAGGCAAGCCGCGAAAGCAGCTGATTGTCCCAATACCATAAAAACAGGTTCCATACGAATAGAACCATAAGCGATATGACTAGCCGATAAACAAACCGGAACTAGCAGATTAGAGACCTCATTTCTTTTAGGAATAATGGAACGATAGGAAATTGGAAATGGAGGAAACCCTCCCACCTCCACATTTCCTTCGTTTTTCACCATACCATTCACCACGAGTCGATCACAATTATGAGAATCCATGGTATATGCCGCATAGCCTACGTCATCTTTTATGACTTCTTTACCTTGACAATGATTTTGTGTCATCACCAGTTCACCGATCATCCGCCGGGCCTCTCTGATATACAGTTGTGGGCTCCAATTTTCATTATCGGTATATTCATCCCTTGGATAACCCCATTTCAACATCTCCTTTCTGACCTTTTCAGGTACGGAAGGATCATGACCCACAAAGTATAATAGTCCTTTTGTATAATCTTCATGCGCTTGAATGATTTCCTTTCGTCGTTTGTAATCGGCTTCTGGATAGTCCCAATTCATGCCAATCATATCTGTTGAGAAGCCATTTCTGTTATTGATATCCGTTTTTCCATTAGGCATCCGACTCCAGATAAACACATCATTCAACCCTTTCCAGGGATATTTTTCCTTCCATCTCTTCAGCAGTTCGTAGCGAGTAGGATCATAATTAGCTGGCTTGTTAATAGGAATACTATTTTCGGGTACATTGCTTAAACAAATTCGGAAATTGTAAGCCTGGACCTTTCGATCACCTGTGCCGTTTGACTGCAACTCTTTAGGACTTATACCCCACAATAATCCACTGTTTTTATTTCCCTTCTCAATATAGGGATCAATATTATCAGGGAATTGATGCCCATCCATTAACTGGATACCATTAATGGTTTCTCCGTAAGTGGCATTATCTTCTCTGCCTACGTGATAAGAAACTCCGGCTTTTGCCATTAAATCGCCCTCATAGGAACAATCGATAAACATTTTAGCATTAATGGAAACCACGTTCTCTAAAGATTTACCAAGGGGAAGCACTTCAATTGCCTTAATAATAGCGTCTTTTTTATTTACCTTACTAAGCGTATGCTCATAAAGAACTTTTACTTGAGCGGCCTGTATATAACTTTGAAAAATACTGTCTGCCACTTTTGGTTCAAAGATCCACTGTTCAAACTTATCATAGTGCTGCCCAATCTTTCTGTAAAAGTCCAACGCTAAACCTTTCACCACATATTTATTCCCAATATCCGTATATCCCAGGCCTCCTGAACTCATTCCACCCAAGCGCTTTCCAGGTTCTACCAGTAGTACGGATTTGCCAGCCTTGGCAGCTGTATAAGCTGCTATTACGCCGGCTGAGGTACCGCCATAGATGCAGATGTCATAATTATTCTTATCCTGTGCCCGCAATTCAACCTTAATTAAAACCAAGACTACTAGACAGAAAAATTTTATATTTTTTATCATTTTTACACAAATTTATTTTATTAATAACCAGGATTTTGGTCGCTCGGGCTCAAGGCATTGTTATTGTCCATCTCCACTTTAGGAATAGGCCATAAAAAATGACTGTCACTTACTGTTTTCCCTTTCGCCGATTGGATAATCGATCGCACGCCATCGCTACCCAAACGTTTTAGATCGTTCCACCGTTTGCCTTCTACCATAAACTCATAAGCCCGTTCTTGCATAACAGCATCACGAAAAGATTGCTGGTTTAATCCTGCCCAATCGACTTGCGGATTAGACGTATTAACGTCAACCCCATAAGCACGCCGCCTAATTTTATTCAAGGCATCGTAAGCTTCTGGAGAGGGCCCTCCTTCTAATTGGTTGGCCGCCTCTGCGTAAATCAACAATACATCGGCATAACGAAGCACCGGCATATCATTAGCACTGGCATCAACAGCTACCGACGCTAAATCTTTAAATTTTCTAAATTGATAAGGTTCATTGGCTGGAAGCTGAACAAGTGCGCCTGTTGATCGATGGATATAGGAATCGTAAAGATTAAATTCTTTTCGTAAATCGTTATCCGACCAATTGGCAATTAAAGGAAAAGTTTCCCGCGCATAAATGGTACGGAAGCCAAAGGGGGCATAGAGTGTGTTTTCTCCGTGTATATATACCAAATATTGAAAACCAAGACCACCCAAAGATGAATATTTAAAGGAAAAAACATCTTCCGTGCTTGTTACCACACCTGCTCCAAAAACTTGCTCGAAATCATTGACAGTAGAAACAGGCACCAATTGATAAACTCCTGCATCCATTACCTCCTTTGCTGTATCTCGTGCCTGCTCCCAATTCTCCATTGTTAGATACACATAAGCTAACAACGTCTTTGCTGTCCATAAACTAGGTCGTCCGGGAATTGATACCGTAGGTGGTAAATCGGTACTTGCAATGGTTAAATCAGAAATAATTAAATTATATACCTCCGCGTCAGTACCTCTAGGCAAATCTGCAGGGTCATTTAGCGACTGTCTTATAGGTACACCACCCCAATTTCTAACTAAATCAAAATAGGCCAAAGCCCTAAGAAACCGAGCTTCCGCCAATAACTGGCTTTTCTTATTATCATCCATACTGATGGGTGGTACTCGTTCCAACACCGTATTCGCCCTTAAAATAGCTTGATAAGCAAACCTCCAAATAGTTTCGGCACGACCGATATTGGCACCATCAAGCCCGTTATACTCACTTACTGGGCCAAACGAACCTCTGCCATTAGCGTAGTCCGAACAGGATTCCGTTAATAACATATAAAAACCTCCGTAATAACCTAATTCCCTAAACGGTGCATAGATAGCATTTACGGCTGTTTCGGCATCTTGGGCTGTTTGATAAAAATTTTCCTCCGATAGCCGATCTTTTGGAACTTCCTCCAAGGTTTTACTGCAAGCAGTAAATAAAATGATCGAAAATATATATATAAGCTTTTTCATCTGTATATAATTTGCTTTGTTAAGGCGATGAAGCTATCATGATTTATTTTTCACTTTTTGTATGTTTTTCAGCAACGTTCAAGAGGACGCTACGCTTAGTTCATTTCACTGTGTGATTGGCAAATCATGATGGTTTCATCTGTATAAATTGTTTTTTAATGGCCATGAAGCTTGCGTGAGCTTTTTATATCTTTTTTAGCGTAATACCTCATGCAGATCATTTTTTAAGTTTAAATAATTTAGGCTAAAGCATTTACAATTCAAAATGTAGCACTTACTCCAATTGTAAAAGTTTTGGCTACAGGATAACTGGTTTGATCAATCCCCAATGTAGTGGCCGAACCACTGGTGCGTGTACTTACTTCGGGATCGTACCAAGAATAATCAGTAATGGTTAGGAGATTTTGGCCGCTCACGTACAATTGCAAGGTTTTAATCTTCGTACTTTTGGCCATAGGAATGCTGTAACCAAGTCGGATATTTTTTAAACGGATAAACGAACCATCTTCTACAAAACGGTCAGATTCTCGAAAACTGGACCCAACACTAATAGCTGGGTAAGGTGCATTGGAATTAGCATTCTCAGGTGTCCATCTATTTAATATGTCCGCAATCTGGTTCTCCCCGAAATTAAAGGAATTTGCTTGATTCGATAAATTAAAATTAAATAGATCTGCACCCTGCACACCTTGGATAAATATATTCAGTGAAAAATTCTTATAGCTCAGATTATTATTAAATCCGAAAATAAAATCCGGGTTAGGGTTACCTAAAATGGTCCGATCCTCATTATTAATTACACCATTTCCATCGAGATCTCGATATTGTATACGTCCCTGTTCATTCAAACCATCTTCCAAAAATCCGTAGAATACACCCACCGGTTGTCCTTCACGAACTAAATTCGGACTGATGCTCAGTGGAATAAGTAATGATGCACCAAAGACATCAGAATGGTTGGCCAACTCAATTACCTTGTTTCGATTGGCTGAAAAATTCACGGAAGCGTCCCATTTAAATACGCCGCGTGAAATATCGGCGCCTAAGTCAAATTCAAAACCGCTGTTTCGAATTCGACCGATATTTTGCATCTGATTTTGGTAACCCGTTGAAGTTGCCTGCGGAACGCTCGCTAATAAATCTCTTGTATTCTTGATATAGTAGTCTGCCGTCAAACGCAAGCGTTCATTAAATAACCCCAAATCAAAACCAATATTGGTCTGCGTAGTGGTTTCCCATTTCAAATCAGGATTGGGACGTGTATTACCTGGTGCAAAACCGGTATTCAAGGCATCACCAAGGATAATATTAAAGCCAGAGAGAACATTTAAGGATCCATATGGCGATATGGCTGTATTCCCCGATTGCCCCCAACTGGCCCTGAGTTTTAAATTAGAGATACTCGCAATATCCTTCAAAAATTCTTCTTCTTTTAGCCGCCAGCCAAAGGCCGCTGAAGGAAAATAACCCCATTGGCTACTCGTTCCAAAACGAGAGGAGCCGTCGGCCCGTATACTCGCTGTTAACAGATATCTGTTTTTATAACTATAGTTTGCTCTAAATAACCCTGAAATCAGCTTCCATTCATTGATAGTTGATTCAGGCGTGCCAATTACCGTTCCGGAAGAAAGATTATTGTTCTGCAATACATCGGAGATAAAGCCACTGGCACCTGATATGTTTGTAGAGGTATTTTCTGACTGATAGGTTACCCCGGCAGTTAAATCAAGCTGATGGACGTCGAAGGACTTCGTATAAGTTAGAATATTTTCATTAAGAAAGTTGGTTCGTGTATCGTATCGTGTTTCTGCATTTCCCGCTGGTGTAGAACGAATAAGCCGCGAAGAATAATAATCTCTTTTTGAATTAGCATAATCAATACCAGCAGATACTTTCAATGTTAAACCTTCGAAAAAAGTATACTGTAAACCAAGGTTTGCTAATACACCGCTACCAGTGGTTTTGTTTAACCGTTCCTTTGCTAAGGCTACGGGATTCTCCGCAGCATTGGAACTAAAGGAATAAGGTACTACATTAGAATAATTTCCGTTTTCATCGTAAACAGGTATTGTTGGAGGAGCAGCTAAAGCAGCAGATACCACGCCCGAACCTCTTGATTGATTATCATTTGTAATAGCATTATTGATGGTGCGACTCAATATTGTGCTCAGATTCACTTTAAACTTGTCTGATACCTGTTGCTCCAGGTTAGAACGTAAAGAACCTCTTTTGTAACCCGAGTTTATTACGATACCATCTTGTCCAAAATAACTTCCTGAAACAGAATAACGCGTTTTATCATTTCCACCGGCAATATTTAAACTATGGTTCTGAATGGGAGCTGTACGAAAAATCGCATCTTGCCAATCAGTTCCTTCACCGAAATCATTGATCTGTTCTTGGGTAAAATAGGCTGGCGCATTGTCATTGCGAGCCCGTTCGTTCGCTATTTCGGCAAACTGTTGGGCATTTAAGAGGTCTATTGTTTTTACCACATTCTGGAATCCCACATAACTGTTGATGGAAACCTGATTCACATCTTTCTTTCCACTTTTGGTAGTGATGATCACTACACCATTCGCTCCGCGCGAACCATATATAGCCGTTGCGGAAGCGTCCTTCAATACTTCCATTGATTCGATATCCGAAGGATCAAGAATAGTGGGACTACCCGATAGCGCAAAACCATCTACAACATAAAGCGGCTCATTACTTCCCAGCAAAGAATTCCCTCCTCTTATACGTACGTTCATGCTTGTACCCGGTGCACCTGACCCTTGTATCACTTGGACGCCAGCACTCCTGCCTGTTAAACTTTGCATGGCATTAGTAGAAGGTAAAGCGGTTATATCTTCCGATTTTACCGAAGAAACAGAACCAGTTAGGTCCCCTTTACGAACCGTTCCATACCCCACCACAACGACTTCATCCAAAGCGGCTTCTTGGGGCATCATACTAACGTTAATCGCTGCCTGCCCCGAAACATTTATTTTCTGACTAGCGTATCCCGTATAAGAAAAAACGATTACTGCATCATGTAGCACCTTTAATTCATAATTCCCTTGATTGTTGGTAGATGTTCCCCTTAATGGAGATCCTTTTACAGTTACTGAAACACCTATTAAGGGCTGCTGCTTTTCATCTACAACTTTTCCCCGCAATGTTTGTTGCACCTGTTGATTTGATAAATTAATGGTTTTCTGTCGCTCTAGCACAATCACCTTATTTCTCCTAATCTCATAGGCAATATTTTTATTCCTTAGCAGATATTCCAAGGCCTCCTCTAGTGAAGCGTCTTTAAAATTTACTGCTACTCGCTCTTTATCATTCAACAGCTCATTACTATAAAATACCGTAAGGCCCGTTTGCTTTTTTATAATACCAAAGAGCTCGCTAAGTGTAATACTTTCACCTTTTACTGTTAGCTTATATTGCGCTAATAGAGGATTGGCATAAAGTTCAAACTGAAAAAGTAGAAAAAAGGCAATAAATACCTTAGAAAAATGCAGATAATAGATTCTGCGATTGGTTCGTTTTCTTTGCATAATTGAGTGTTTACTCGGTTATTAGATTAGATTCACTATAACCACACTGAAGAATGCAAAACGGGTGAAGAAAAAATATTTTTTATTTACCAAAGGTGTAAACCGTCTTGGCGAAGTTGGTAATGGATGCCAGTCGTTGTTTGCAGATCTTTTAAGAAGCCATCTAAATCTTTCTTGTCAAGCAATCCGGTAATTGGTTTCTTTTTCAAGTTATTGTTATCAAAAATGACTGCAACATCAAACCAACGGTGCATGATCTTACCTATTTCCTGTAGCGAAGTATGACGAAAATAATATAGTCCATCTTTCCATGCGATTATTTCGTTTATATCGAAAGATTCTTTCAAAAAGCCATTTAATGGATTATATATACCCTTATTTCCAGGGGAAAGCAACATAACTTCACCCGTTGGCGCTTCCATTTTTACCTTTCCCTCTAAAAGAGCGGTGCTTACATCTTCATTTCCATAAGCATTTAGGTTAAACTTTGTACCCAGCACATGCACCTTGGCCTTTGCCGTGTGTACCACAAATGGCGCTTGCACATTTTGAGCTATTTCAAAATAAGCCTCTCCCTCCAAATATACTTTTCTTGATGGGCCAGAAAAAGTCATCGGAAATTTCAGTTGAGAGGAAGAATTGAGCCAAACTTTCGTTCCGTCTGCTAGCACAAGTTTATAATCTTTAGTGGCCGGAACAATAAGTGTATTTGTTTTCTCTGATCTATCGGAATTACTATAAATCAGGGCATCGCCTTCTTTCTTAATGGTATTACCGGCTATTTCTATAGCATCATTTTTCTGATCTAAATGCAGTACCTTTTCATTATCGCCTACGATTAATTGTATCGCTATGTCTCCCTTCTTCCCCGTTGTTGATAGCATGTCATCTACTTTCGATAGGTTGTTATCGACTGAATCTTGAACTAAATAGCCATAAAAGAAACCTCCTCCAACCAATATTAGAAAAACAGCTGCAGCATAAGGAAACCATTGCCTTCGTTGGCTATCATGATCGGATTCCTTTAATTGTTGCTTTACCCTGGAAAGATCGTCCCCCACTTCCAGCTTATCTGTAAAAGCGATGAGATTGCTTTCTTCCTTTTCCAATTCTTCCCAAAGTTTACGACCTTCAGGATATTGTAATAGCTGCTCTTGCAACCACTTATTTTCTTCTTTAGTGATTACACCCATTGTTTTCTCTAGGTAGAGCCTGCGTATGTCTTCCTCTGTTATCATTTTTACTATTACACGGATAACCTGAATTCAGGTTAATACTTATTCCCTCTTTTTTATTTTGTCACGAAGATTTTTCAATCCGATTTTTAAATGTGTCTTTAAGGAGTTAATACTTATTCCCATCGCATTTGCAACATCCTGATATTTTTTATCTTCCAGATAAACAAGACTGATAGCTTCTCTTCTTTGTTTGGGTAATCTATCCAAATTGGTTTCCAATCTTTTATAGACTTGTTCCCTCAGTTCGTGATCTGCTACGTAATCTGTTTCTCGTATATGTTCCTCATAGTCAACTTCACGGCGTAATTTCGTTTCATTATTTCTGAGATAATTTAGGCACCTATTATGTACAGACTTGTATAGATAGCTTTTTACATTTCCTTCTAAATATTCAAAACGTCTTTTCTCCCAAATTTCTATGAATAGATTTTGGACAATATCCTTGGCATTCTCTTCGTCCTTAAGAAATAGGAAGGCGTAACCGCAAAGCAGTTTATAGTATTTATGAAACAGTGCATCAAATGCTATTATGTTCCGGCTATTTATTCCGGCAAGCAGTTGCGCGTCAGTTTTTGCTTCCATAAATCGGCTTTTTAGGCAATGATGAATATAGATTATCGGAAAGACGGTTTACACTTCGGTTTACGCCACTAAACTAATTCTTTTTTGGAAATTAACAATGCATCGTGAAAAAAAAACGCATATGATTCACTTTTTTTAAAAAATATTTTGATAAGTCTTTTTTTATTATCTATCTTCGGGTACGTAACCGAAATTATAAACTCACACTGCGGAAATCACTTTATTGGAATGGGCTTAATGGCTGTAAATTGATCTATATGGATTTAGATATGCGAATACACGCTATTCTTCAGACATTTTTTAACATTTTAACGGTAACGTAACCGTTAAACAAATGCAACCCTAAACTAACTTAAATTATTGAATATGAGCACTAAATGGTTAAAAACAAAAATTCTTATTTCTTTGCTTGCGACTTACCCCTGTCTAGGACAACTCTCCGCTCAAATACTGCGCATACAAGGTAAAGTTATAGATGAGAAGCAGCAACCCTTAATAGGTGTTTCAATAAAAGATACACTTAATAAAACAGGCACTACAACCGACTCAAATGGAAACTTTATGCTATCAACTAGCAAAACGGCCCATTTAATTTTCTCTTTAGTAGGTTACCTTAATCAAACACGGGAAATAGGCAACCAACCAAGTCTAACTGTGACACTAAAAGAAGATATCTCTACATTAGATGAAGTGGTTGTTATCGGTTATGGAACGATGAAAAAATCATCGGTTACTGCGGCGGTAACTAAATTAGAGAATAAAAATCTGGATCAAATACCTTTAGCCAGACCGGAAGCCGCCCTACAGGGACGATTAGCAGGGGTAAATGTCTCCCAAACCAGAAGCGCTCCTGGGTCCGCTCCGCTGATCCGTATCCGCGGCGGTTCGGGTTCGATTGATGCAGGTAACAGTCCTTTGGTTGTGGTAGATGGTTTTCCGGGAGGTTCTTTTTCAAATGTAAATATGAACGACGTAGCATCTATAGAAGTGCTCAAAGACGCTTCCTCCGCTGCTATTTACGGTTCAAGGGGCGCCGGTGGTGTCATTATTATCACTACTAAAAGAGGAAAAACGGGTAAACCATTGTTAAATATTAATATCAACGGGGGTTTTGCCAATGCAATAGGCCATAATGACTGGTTAGGTAAGGATGAGTATTATGAATATGCGGTTAAATACCAAAATAGAGAATACAATTATGTTGGAGGAGACACGAGCATTCCGGTATGGGGGGATAACCGTAGACCACCACAATATCAGGTGAGCGATGCACTGCGCAATAATGCAAATACAAATTGGCAAAATGCTTTATTGTCGGCCGCACCTTTTCAAAATTATGATTTATCAGTAAGTGGTGGAACTGAAAATGTAAAATACTACGCCTCGGCAATTGTAAAGGACGTACAGGGCACTTTAAAAAATACCTGGTTTAAGAGTTATGGGGCTAGAGCAAATGTGGATGTGAAGGTGAATAAGTCGATTAATTTGGGACTGATGCTCAACCCGAATTATACGCGTAACCGTGTATCTCCACATGCCATGATCGATCTAGTGAAATATCCGCCATTTGTACCTGTACAAAATGCAGATGGTACTTATCCAAAAGCAAGAGATTTTTGGGGTTTAGTGGTCTCCGGCCAAACCAACCCAATGGCATTTTTGGATGGCTCTTTTTACTTTGATGATGCAATGACGACGATAGGTGAAATGTTTGCCAGTATTGATCTCGCAAAAGGACTGAAAATAAGATCCTCCGTGGGTACTACCATAGCCTATTCTACTTCCGACAGATTTAGAACTACTTGGGGCTCCACAAATGGTATTTCTACGGGAACAGCTTCGGATGCCAGAACAATCAACTTACTGAATGAAAATGTGTTAAGTTATACAACGGATTTTAATGACAACCACTTTGACGCCATTTTAGGAGCCTCTTACCAAAAGGCAACTTCTCGATCCTCTGCGATGGGTGCCGTTCCAGGTTCTTTCAATAATGATATTATACACACACTGAACAATGCTATTATTGATCCGGCCCAAACACGTACCTCTAAAACAGAATGGGGTCTAGTTTCTTATTTTTCGCGGATTCACTATGCTTATAAAGATAAATACATATTATCCGCTTCTATGCGGACGGATGCTTCTTCCAGATTTGGCCCTGACAATAAATGGGGTTGGTTTCCCTCTGCATCGGTGGCTTGGAGGGTTTCTCAAGAAGAATTCATGAAAAGCCTGTCGTCTATTAGTGATCTAAAACTTCGCGCTAGTTATGGGTCGACCGGAAATTTCAATATCGGAAATTTTGATTTCCTTGGCCAAATTGGTAATACTTATTATTCGCCTAATAATGAGTTGGCAAATGCACAGGTACAAACAACCCTTGGCAATCCCTCCTTAAGTTGGGAAAAAACACATGAATATGATCTGGGTTTAGATCTTGGATTATTCCAAAACAGATTGACTTTTACGGCTGATTATTATCGAAAAAACACCTCCAGCCTTCTTTATAATGTATCCATTCCGGCAATTACCGGTTTCACAAGTTGGCTAACAAACATAGGTGAAATACGTAATGAGGGTATTGAGCTGGAATTAACATCACAAAATCTTAAGGGGCCATTAACGTGGACAACATCTTTCAATTTAGCTCGAAATCGGAATAAGGTAGTCGATCTAGGCGGTTTAACCGAACGCTTATATACGGATCGTTTCGGGATGAGCTGGCTGTTGCGGTTGGGAGAGCCTATGTTTTCCTATTATGGATACAATGCTATAGGGGTACTGCAAAATCAAGAAGAGGTAAACAATACGCCTATCCTGTCGGGATCAAAGCCTGGAAATCCAAAATATGAGGATGTAAACGGAGATAAGCGCATCACGCCGGAAGATAGAGTAATACTCGGAAATTATATGCCTAAAATGATTCTAGGTATGGTCAATGATTTTTCATGGAAGAATTTTGATTTGAGTATTGCGATACAAGCCTCACTGGGAGCAAAAATGTATAATTTCGAAAACCAATATTACCAAGGTAATGTGCTGGGCGCCATGCGGAGATCGCTTGTTGAAGGACAATGGTGGTCGGAGAATGATCCTGGCGACGGGAAAATGCCGGCATCTGCGCTCAGTCAACTGGAATTTCAGGGAAACTCCAGTGTTTACATCGAGAACGCTTCTTTCTTAGCAGTCCGCAATCTCAACTTCGGCTATACACTTCCGGAACATTTAGCCAATAAACTTAAGATGAAAAGGTGTAGATTCTATACCTCTATCAACAATCTCTTTATGATTACTGATAAAAATTTTCATGGTTATAACCCTGAAGGGTACACTGCTGGGGAGGTGGATGGCATAAATAGTACGCCTGGTTATAATAGTGGCTCTGAGCCCATGAATAGGATCTTTACCTTAGGCTTAAACGTTAATTTTTAGCAATTATGAAAACGACCTTATATACCATACTGTTAAGCAGCGTCATTATTCTAAGCGGATGTCACGACAGCTTATTAAATCCAACACCGGAGTCTGTTTTAACAGAATCTAACTATTACAACACTTCTAATGATATTAATCTAGCTGTATTGGGGATATACAATAGATTACAAAGCAGAAAACCATCCGATTATCAAATACTGGAAGTACCTACCGATAATTTGTATTTATCTGCAAATACACTGATTGAAGGAACGCCTGAAATGGACATGCTCTCGGTCAATGCAACGAATCCGTTGATTGCTTCGTTCTGGGAAGCCTCCTATAATGGTATTTTCCGTGCAAATGCAGTAGTGACTAATATTGACAAACCTACCGACTATAAAGAGGGGGAGCGAGCCCAATTCGATGGCGAAGCGAAATTTATGCGTGCCTTATTCTATTTTGATCTGGTTCGTTTGTTTGGTGCAGTACCAAAAGTGACCAGCATCTTATCTGTGCAAGAGGCCGTAAATATTGGCCGGTCTCCTGAAAACGAAATTTTCGCGCTCATTATAGCTGACCTCGAAGCTGCTGTTAACCAGCTACCATCAAAAGCCGCGATAGATAATGGAAGAGCTAACAAAGCAGCGGCCATGGGGTTACTGATCAAAGTATATGTCTATTTACAACAATGGGATAAGGCTAAAATTGAGTTAGACCGCTTTTTTGGTGAATTCGGTTCCTCTTTCAGTCTTTTAAATGATTTTGGTGCATTATGGAAAATTGCGTCTGAAAACAATCAGGAGGTCTTATTTTCTCTCAATTACATAGATGGATCTAATGGCCACAATCTGTCTACCGCCTTTCTACCAAATTCAGGGGTCATAGGCATTGCTTCTCGCGGCAATGAAATAGCGTTGCCGTCCTGGAGCCTTCATAAAAAGTATCTGGAAGATGATACACGTAAAAAAGCGACGATTACCGAATGGTGGATTCCACCAAATACACCTAATGTTCCTGCGATCTGGTATCCCTATGTAAACAAATATGCGGTACCACATACACAGGGGCAGTCAGGTCTTGATCTTCCCATACTTCGCTATGCCGACATTGTGCTTATGAATGCAGAAGTTCTTTCTCATTTAGGGCAATATCAAGAAGGACTGAATGAGATCAATAAAATACGTGAGCGAGCTTTCGGAAATAGTGATCATAATTATTCCATTGCTGACATCAATGGAGAAGATAGCTTTCTTGAGCTGCTTTTTCTCGAAAGACAGTTAGAATTTGCTTATGAAAACGAACGGTGGTTTGACTTAAAACGGTCTGGAAACTTTGAGAAAATTATGGTGGAAGAGGAAAGGTTATTTAATTATGCGAGTCAACAACCGGTAAAAATAGCACTCAAACCACAGGCCTATATGATGCTCTTCCCTATTCCGCAACGACAAATAGATCAGTCGACCACCGGGGTCTTGACACAAAATGAGGGTTATAACTAATTAAGACATACATAAATTGAAATATGCAAGTACAAAAAACAGAAACGATCGACCTTAATGGCAATAAAAAGAGCGCTTTTGGTCACATTAAAAATTGGTTTCTTTCTTTAGGTCCTGGTATCATTACAGCAGCATTGGTTTTTGGTCCCAGTAAAATGACCATTACTTCAAAGCTCGGTGCAGATTATGGCTTTCAGTTAATTTGGATTATCGTCATCGCCATTTTTTTTATGGTACTATTCACCAATATGGGTGCCCGAATTGGTCAAGTAGCGGATCAGTCGCTATTGAGCTTAATTCGTAACAAATGGGGTAAAGGATCTGCTATTATCATTGGTTTAGGAATATTTTTTGTCGCCACCTCCTTCCAAGCAGGAAATGCAATAGGGGTTGGTATCTCAATTGCCGAAATAAGGGGTAGTTCTCCTACTGGGTGGATTATTCTTTTTAATGTTATTGGGGTTTTATTATTATTCTTTCATGGTTTTTATAAAATATTGGAAAAACTTATGATTGCCTTAGTCGCCTTAATGCTTTTTGCATTTACTACTACCTTAATTTTTATTAGTCCTTCAGCTACCGACATTATCGAGGGCTTTATCCCCGCGGTTCCAACCGGCTCTTTAGGACTTGTGATAGCGTTTTTTGCTTCCTGTTTCTCTATCGTGGGTGCGTTTTATCAATCGTATCTGGTACAGGAAAGAAAGAAAAGCAATCCATTAAAAGCAGCGGATAAAAGTGGGAGTATTACTGGGATCATCATGCTGGGTATCATGAGCGCCATGGTGATGATATGTGCTGCAGCTGTTTTAAACAAACAAGGACTACAGGTAACCAATGCATCTGACATGGCAAAAGCACTAGAACCCTTATTTGGTAAATATTCTTCTACCCTATTCCTACTGGGTCTTTTTGGAGCATCTTTCTCATCGCTGATAGGAAATGCTACTGTAGGGGGAACATTACTGGGAGACGCTTTTGGGTTTAGTTATCAGCTCGATTCTAAGCCTGTTCGCTGTTTTATTGCCTTAGTTATGGTATTTGGAAGCATCATCGCGATAACTTTCGGTAAGCTTCCCCTAGAACTTATTGTGCTCGCACAAAGTGTCACCATATTTCTGGTTCCGTTTATTGGTATAGCAATGTACGCTATTTCCAATGACCCAAAAATAATGGGTGGGCGAGTAAACAGTAAAAGTATGAAAGTATTTGGAGCAATAGGTTTACTTATACTTGGCCTATTAGCTGTTAGCAATGCGAATGAATTATTTTTTCAATAAATTAACTTAATCAATAATGACTGATTTAGAATCGTTGGAACGGGACTTATTAAAACCATCTGAAGCCCTCATCGCAGATATCTCTCAAATTCAGGGTGATATCATGCTCTTGGGTGTAGGTGGAAAGATGGGTCCTAGCATGGCAAAACTCGCCAAGCAAGCAGCAGAGCTTGCTGGTGAAAAAAAACGTATAATTGGGGTTTCCAGGTTTTCGGATGAAAGTTCCAAACACTGGTTGGAGGCTGCTGGTGTAGAAACTATTACTGCCGATTTATTAAACGAGAAACATCTTCAAGCACTGCCAAAAGTGCAAAACATTATTTACTTGGCGGGCAACAAATTTGGTACAACAGGTAAAGAGCCTTTTACTTGGGCGATGAATACTTATTTACCAGGTAGAGTGGCGGAACACTACAAAGGGTCCCGTATTATAGCATTTTCTACCGGTAATGTTTATCCGTTTTCCGAAGTAACATCTGGAGGCTTAACAGAAGATCATCCTACAGAACCTGTGGGAGAATATGGTCAATCGTGCTTGGGTAGGGAGCGGATATTTCAATTTTTTGCTGAAAAATATCAAATTCCTACATTAATATACCGCCTTAATTATGCCATTGACTTACGGTACGGGGTTCTCTTGGAAATTGCAAAGGCTGTGTTCGAAAATAAACCTGTTGATTTAACTACGGGAAATGTTAATGTAATATGGCAAGGCGATGCAAATGAAATAGCCATCAGATCACTTCTGCACTGCGATGTACCGGCTAAAATATTAAATGTAACTGGACCCGAAACGGTATCTGTTCAATGGCTTGCTACTCAATTTGGTATTTTACTCAACAAGTCTCCGATTTTTATCAATGAAGCCCAACGAACTGCTTTATTAAGCAATGCATCCTTAGCGCATCAATTATTTGGTTATCCGCATGTCACGCTGCGACAGATGATAAATATAACGGCGGAATGGGTGCGAGCAGGTGGTAAAACGATCGACAAACCAACCCATTTTCAAGAAAGAAAAGGCAAATTTTAAAGGTTCATGTAAAAAACGATGTATTTATGCGTATTCAGAAATTATCAAAAGACAAAAAACACATTTTACAAACGGGCACCGTTATTCCGGCTCATCCCTTAGCATTGAACCCAGATAGATCATTGAATGAGCGTTACCAGCGTGTCCTAACTAGATACTATATGGCATCCGGGGCAGGTGGTATTGCGATAGGCGTACATAGTACGCAATTTGCTATTCGTTCTCCTCAAATAAACCTTTTTGAAAAGGTATTGGATTTGGCTGCCGATGAAATCACCAAGGAAAAATTAGACAGACCTTTTTTAAAAATTGCCGGTATTTGTGGTGAAACTAAACAAGCAGTGATGGAGGCCGAACTGGCCAGCAAATATGGATACGATTTGGGCTTGTTAAGTTTAGGCGGATTAAATAACTGGACGGAAGAACAAGTGCTTGAACATGTGAGCATCCTTGCCGAACGCATACCAATAGTCGGGTTTTACCTACAGCCTAGCGTTGGTGGCAGAATATTTAGTTATGACTTCTGGTTAAAGTTTGCCGAAATCAAGAACATAGAGGCGATAAAAGTTGCTTCATTTAACCGGTATCAAACCTTGGATGTTGTGCGAGCCGTTTGTCATTCAAGTCGTAGCAATGAGATTGCCTTATACACGGGTAACGATGATAATATTGTAGCAGATTTACTTACCCCCTATTCTTTTGATATAAATGGAAAAAAGATAAAGAAAGAATTTGTTGGTGGTCTGTTGGGGCATTGGGCGGTATGGACGCATAGTGCTGTTAAACTATTGCAAGAGATCAAGGATTGTAAGGCGAACGATTACAGAGGAAGCGAAGATCTACTATTAAAAGGAATACAGATCACCGATATGAATGCCGCCATCTTCGACCCTGCTCACAATTTCCATGGGTGTATTCCCGGCATTCATGAAATATTAAGAAGACAAGGCTTGATGCTTGGTCGCTGGTGCCTGGATCCGGAAGAGAAGTTATCGGCCGGACAAATGGAAGAAATTGATCGTATTTGCAACGATTATACTCACCTTATTGATGATGACTTTGTTAAAGAATTCTTGCGCAAAAATAGTAAAGTCGATGAAAAAATATAAGACCATTCAGATTGCTAAAACGGATTCAAATTTTGAACGTGAACCACTCATACGTCCTTTTGGCTTTAAAGGAGCCTATTTAACCGAATTATGGCAAATAATAACAAGGCTAACATCCACATCGGGAATAACATGTATTGGTCTTTCTACACAAAGTGTTTTGTACGGGGATGCAGATCTGTTCGTAAAAAATACGGAGGCTGCTGGTAATACCCTGATGTATGCGTTAACAAATAAGGCATTGGAACTCGTAAAAGAAAGACCTTTCAACAATCCCATTGAATTAGTAGAGGCAATGCTTCCAAAACTTCTTCTGGCAGGTAAGCAGTTAACCAATAAAAGCGACCTGCATATTAATTTCAGTCTTAATTCACTCGTCAGTGTAGATCATGCTGCATGGCTCTTATACGCTGCCGAAAATAACATCAGCACTTTTCGTGAATTAATTCCTGAAGATTATAAAACGGCATTATCAGCTCAAAACGACAAATTAGCCGTCATGTTTCAAATTCCTTATGGAATGCCTCTGGAAGACATTAAAAGCGCCGCACAGCAGGGTTATTTCGTCTTTAAAATCAAAACTGGTTTCCCAGGCAATCAGGAGACTATGCTGAAAAATGATGTAGACCGACTAACCCAGATTCATGACGCGCTTAAAGATGTTCGTACACCCTACACCTCGAATGGTAAAATTCTGTATACAATGGACGCCAATGGTAGATATGAGCGAAAAGAAACACTTTTACGCTATCTGCAACATGCAGAAAAAATTGGGGCGTTGACACAAATACTATTTTATGAAGAGCCTTTCCCCGAAAGGAATGACGAGCTTGTTTCTGATATCGAAATAAGAATTGCAGGAGATGAGAGTATTTACGATGAAAAAAGTGCTCTTAAACGCTTAGAGCAAGGATATCAGGCAATTGTTTTAAAAGGAATTGCTAAAACACTAAGCTTATCGATGAAGATAGCAAAACTTGCGAGAGAAAGAAATATTCCCTGTTCGTGTTCGGATCTCACCGTGAATCCTATTCTAATCGACTGGCATAAAAACCTCGCCTGTAGCGTAGCTCCATTCCCGGGTATTAATATGGGTTTAATAGAGACGAATGGAGACATGAATTATTTAAACTGGGATCAACTGTGTTCCTATCACCCTGCGAATAAGGCCGTTTGGACAAACATTAACGAAGGCACCTTCCATTTGAATCAAGACTTTCATATGCGTAGTGGCGGTATTTTCGAAATGTCCAAACATTATGAGGAGGTACTATCCAATTAACATTTTTCTGATACGTGTTCAAAAACCACTCCGATGAATAGAAGGTATTTTCTTAAAACAACGCTAGCTACTGGCCCATTTTATTTATACGCATCGTCCCTGCTGGCAACACGACACAGGTCTCGGGCAATTCATATTACGAAAGTGGCATTAACCGTAGAAAAAGAACCGCTATTAAAGCCTTTTGGATTTAAAGGTGGTAGCCTTACAGAATTGTGGCAGGTAATTGTGCAGTTAACGAGCAGCACCCATCATAAAGTTGTCGGTTTAGGTACACAAAGTGTACTTTGGTCGGATGAACATGTTTTTTCAACGTACTCGGAACAAAAGGGGAATGAACTCATGTATAACATCACCGCTTTCGCGCTTGGACTATTGGAAAATAGAACGTTTACAGATCCCATTACTGTGTTGGATGAAATTTTTGAAGATGTTTACCACTATGGAAAAGAAATAACAAACAACGCAGCACTTAGAAAAACTTTTATATTGAATGCCTTAGTCGCAGTAGATAATGCACTATGGTTGCTTTATAGTAAGGAAAATCAAATTACCAATTTCGACGAGATGATTCCATCTTCGTACCGAAACACCCTTTCTTTTCAACAGAAAACACTCTCCAAGGTTCCTCTAATTTCCTATAACACCTCTCTGGCCGAAGTGGAACGCTACGTTCAGCAGGGGGCCTTTTTTATCAAAATAAAAATTGGGCAATCAGGCACTCAACAGGAAATGTTAGAGAAAGATAAAAATCGGTTAACCCAAATTCACAAAGCCATTGGTAAAGCAAAAACCTTGCACTCGAACAATGGCCGCCTATGTTATTATTTAGATGCCAATGGCCGTTATGAGCACAAGGAAACGCTGCAACTTTTATTGAAGCATGCAAAAGACATTGGAGCATTTGAACAAATTGCCATTATCGAGGAGCCTTTTCCCGAAACAAGCCACATTCACGTGGGTGATTTAGGCATCCCCATAGCTGCCGATGAGAGTGCCCACACTGATGTAGATGTAGTTGAACGAATCAATATGGGGTACCGGGCCATTGCCTTGAAACCGATAGCCAAAACATTAAGCATGACCCTTAAAATTCTGAAGGAAGCACATAAACACCATGTTCCCTGTCTTTGTGCAGATCTTACCGTAAATCCAATATTGGTGGAATGGAACAAAAGTATAGCCGCCCGCCTTCCGCCATTCCCAGGAACTAATACCGGGCTTATCGAAACAAATGGGCAACAAAACTATAAGAATTGGGCTCTTATGAGCCGATACAGCCCTATGAACAATGAAAGTTGGACTAAAACTGATAAAGAGACCTTCCTACTAACTAAAAAATACTATGAAAAAAGTGGTGGCATTTTCGAAAATGCAGCACATTACAGTACATTATTTGAAACGAAATAATCATTAAAAACCACAAAACCATCGATAAAACTAAATTGAAATGAAAACACAAACAACAAGAAGGTCTTTTTTAAAAGATTCAGCCACCTTGGCAGCAACAGTTGGTTTATCCAATTTGGCCACCTATTCGTTTGGAAATCCTACTAAGATAAGAATGGGTTTTATAGGCGTAGGTAATCGGGGTACGCAGCTACTATCGGCCTTCATGAAACAAGCAACTTGCGAGGTAGTTGCTTTATGTGATATATATGAACCCTACCTTTCGAGAGATGATCACCAAGTAAATAGTCGCTTTAGAGAAGAAAACGGTGCACGAATTCCTAAGATGGGAGAACAATTTACAAATACTGTTAAGCGCTATAAAGATTATAAAGAGTTATTAGCAGATAAAAATATTGACGCTGTTTGTATTGCCACACCGGATCATTGGCACGCCCTTCAAACAATTGATGCTATAAAGGCGGGTAAAGATGTCTACATCGAAAAACCGCTTGGCATGACTGTATACGAGGGGCAGAAGATGCTGGAGGCCCAAAAACAAAGCAATCGGTTAGTGACCGTTGGTTTGCACCGCAGAGCGTCTATTGTGCATCAAAAGGCCGCAGAAGTCATTAGATCAGGCCGCTTGGGGAAAATTACGGTAACGCGCGCATATACCTTCAATAATTTATATCCGAATGGAATCGGAAAGCGAACACAGGAGGCACCGCCGGCCGACTTTGATTGGAATTTGTGGTTGGGTCCGAGAGCGTTTAGACCTTATCAGTATAATATTGCTCCTTATAAATTTCGATGGTGGAAGGAATATTCGAGCCAAATGGCCAACTGGGGTGTTCACTATACAGATTTAATGCGATGGATGCTGGGCGAAACGACTCCTGTTTCTGTTTCAGCAATGGGCGGTAATTATGTCATAGATGATGATAGGACTATTCCGGATACGATGCAAATATGTTTCGAATTCTCAAAAGGCACACTGGCAACTTTAGGTATATATGAAGGTTCAAGTGGTAGGCCTTTTCCTTTTGGAGAACTGGAGTTTAGAGGGACAAAAGGTACTATGTACGTGAGCGATAGGGGGTATCGTATTTATCATACAACGGAGGGACAGTTTCAAAAATGGGAAGAACATATGGAAGATGAAGCATATGACTTGACGAAAGATAACCTGCCCGAAGGATACTCGCTCGACATTACAGAAAATATGGTTCGAGATTTTCTAAACTGTGTTCAAACCAGAAAACAACCCTGCTGCCCTCTACAGGAAGGACATTATTCGACCGTTTTTGCGCATCTTGCTAATATCGCGATGGAGCTAAAACAACAGCTCTACTGGAATCCACAACAGGAAATATTTACAAATAGCGAGGAGGCTAACAAGCGATTACATTATGCTTACAGAAAACCTTATCATTTGTAGTGAATTCACTTAAGAATAATTTACACGCACAATTTAGAACATGAACCGTCCAATTGACGAATAATTATTTACAGATGAAAGAACTAGTTAACCCTCGGCGCTCTTTTTTAAAAAAAACTTCTATTGGCTTTTTAGGCGCACTACCAATAGCTGAAATACTGTTATCTGCAAGCAAAATGATCGATAACGAAACGACTATTAAACTAACCTCTGCTGATGTTGTCCTTTTTCAGGGCGATTCCATTACCGATGCAGGTAGAAAAAGAACGGATAAATCCACCAATAATCCGCTTGCTCTTGGTTCAGGTTATGCTTTTTTGATTACTTCGCACATACTTTTTAATCATCCACAGAAAAATGTAACATTTTATAATCGTGGAATAAGCGGAGAAAAAGTTCCACAGTTATCGGCAAGATGGAAAGAAGATTGTACTGACCTAAAACCTTCTGTTCTCAGTATTTTAGTAGGTGTTAATGATTTTTGGCATACAAAAACTAAAGGTTACAAGGGAACCGTTAGCACGTATGAAAATGATTATCGCCTATTGCTTGAAAAAACGATGGACAACTACCCAGATCTAAGATTAATCATCGGTGAACCTTGGTACCAACCCGGCATGGCTGATAGCATGTACAAAGTAGCATATCCAGAATTTAAAGCTTATCAATCAGTTGCAAAACAGCTGGCGCATCAATTTAACGCTCCATTCATACCCTATCAGTCTATATTCGATAAAGCGCAGGAAATAGCTCCAGATATCCATTGGAGCTGGGACGGGGTACATCCTACGGCCGCAGGAGCCCACCTAATGGCAAACTCATGGTTAAAGGCAATTAACATTTAGACTATGAATAAGCTTAGTACTTTAAAAAAAGTATCCCTCTTATTTTTTTTATTATGCTGCTTCATTTTGTGTGTTTTTCTCTACCGGAAAACGGCTAATAAGCAGGAAGTAGACCTACCTTATTATTTACTTGATTCGACTTATATAGGGGTAAGTACAGTTGCTCAAAATTTGGATGTGCCATGGGAAATTGCGTGGGGGCCGGATAATCAGCTATGGTTTACGGAACAATCTGGAAGAATCAGCAAGGTTGATCCGGGATCAGGAAACAAAAAAACCATATTAGTTCTAAGGGATGTATACAGAGAAAGGACAGCAGGTCTATTAGGTATGGTCTTACATCCTGATATGGCCAAAAATCCTTACGTATTTATCGCCTATTCAGCATATAAAAATGACACTACCCATGTGTCGAAAATTGTACGTTATACCTACAAACAAGATACGCTCATTCAACCAGTAACCATTTTGGAATATCCCGCTTGGAAGGGACATTTTGGTGCCCGGGTCAGTATATCTCCTGATGAGAAAGTAATAATAGCTACCGGTGATGGGGCACAAAATGGAAATGCACAGAATATCAGTTCGCCAAATGGTAAAATACTACGTTATAATATAGATGGTAGCATTCCAGCTGATAATCCTTTCCCCAATAATGCTGTATGGGCTTGGGGCTTCCGTAATCCCCAAGGTTTAGTATACAGCTCAAAAGGGTCACTATTTAATTCGGAGCATGGAGATGCTACCGATGACGAAGTAAATTTAATAAACGAAAAAGGAAATTATGGATGGCCCAATGTTGAAGGTTATATTGATAAAAACAAAGAAAAGACCTTTTCAAACAATTCTACTATTGTTGAACCGCTAATTTCTTGGACACCAACCATTGCTCCTGCGGGTTTGGCTTATTATGCGTTTTCAAAAATTCCAGAATGGCAAAACAGCTTGTTACTTGCTACACTAAAAGGGAACAGTTTACGATCACTTAGCCTCAACAGCGCCGAAACTAAAATTACGCAAGACAATCATTTCTTTGAACGTGAATTTGGACGTATACGTGCGGTATGTGTATCTCCTACGGGCGACGTGTACTTGTCGACCAGTAATAGAGATTGGAATCCAAATGGCTTTGCGGAAGAAAATGATGATCGAATACTTAGAATATTTAAATTGGATAAAAAACCAACGCATATCGCATCAGTCAAAAAAGCGAAAGCTAAACTGAGTAATCAAGAGACTGTGAGCAAAGGAGAAGCACTTTACACCAGCTATTGTTCCTCCTGCCATAAACCAAATGGACGAGGAGTGCCACAGATATACCCGTCATTGGTCAGTAACAACATTGTTAAGGGTGAAAAAACAAAATTCATAACGTTAATTTTGGAAGGAAAGAACGAAATGCCTAACTTCTCCTTTCTTGAAGATAAGGAATTAGCGATCTTATTGACCTATGTCCGAAAGAAGTTTGCGCCAAAAACAACTAACATAACAGGAAAAGAGGTGATGGAGAACAGAAAAAATAAACCTTAGCGACGAATATGAATGATATAAAAGACAATATCTATGATGCAATTGTAATTGGTTCCGGTATAAGTGGTGGTTGGGCAGCAAAGGAACTTTGCGAAAAAGGTCTCAAGACATTGGTAATAGAACGAGGCCGTATGGTTAAGCATGTTAAAGATTATCCAACTGCCATGATGGATCCATGGGAATTTAATCATCACAATACCAAAACAAAAAAAATGATTAATGATAATCCGGTTATCAGTAAACATTACGCTTTTGATGAGTCGACACAAAACTTTTATATCAATGATGCCTTACATCCTTATATCCAGGAGAAACCTTTCGATTGGATCAGAGGTTACCAAGTGGGGGGGAAATCTCTTTTATGGGCCAGACAAACGCAGCGATGGAGTGATTATGAATTTGAAGGACCTAAGCGTGATGGTTTTGCCGTTGATTGGCCCATACGACATGCCGATTTAGCTCCTTGGTATAGCCATGTAGAAAAATTTGTTGGGATTTCCGGAAACCGCGATGGGTTGCCAAATCTACCTGACAGCGAAGTTCTACCGGCTTTTGAAATGAATATGGTTGAAAAACAGCTAAAAAAAAATATTAATGAAGCTTTTCCGGATAGACCGGTCATCATGGGTAGATGTGCACACATTACACAACCAAACGATATTCATCTTCAACAAGGACGAGCGAAATGCATGGCTAGATCTTTGTGTCAAAGAGGCTGTCCTTTTGGTGCTTACTTTAGTTCAAATGCCTCTACCTTGCCCTGGGCAGAAAAAACAGGAAATCTTACTATAAAACCCAACACGGTTGTTCATTCCATTATTTATGACGAAAAACTAGGTAAAGCTACAGGCGTAAAAACCATCGATGCGCATAGCAAAAAAGAAGTAATTTACCATGCACGCATTATTTTCGTAAACGGCTCCACGTTGAACACCAATCTTATTCTTTTAAATTCCCGATCGGACAAATTCCCCAAGGGTTTGGGAAATTTAAATGGATTATTAGGCCACTATATTGCCTTTCATAATTATAGAGGAAGGATTACTGCTACGGTAGATGGTTTTGAGAATAGTTATTATTTTGGGCGAAGACCCACTCAATTATTTATGCCCTCCTTTAGAAATGTGTATAAACAAGAAACTGATTTTCTAAGAGGGTATATGATTGCTTTTAGCGCCAACAGAGAGGGTTGGAATAAAAGCGCAGATGGTATAGGCGCACAATTTAAAGATCATCTTACGGAAGTAGGGCCTTGGTCTGTTTCCATGATGATGCAAGGTGAGACAGTACCGATCTATGAAAATCATGTTCGTTTAAGTGAGGATCAAAAAGACCAGTGGGGTGTACCTTTACTCATTACTTCTGTTGAATATACGGCAAACGATGATAAGGTTTTGAACGACTTCTTACAGGAAGGCTCGGCTATGCTTGAAAAAGCTGGCTGCAAAAACATCAAAACAACTGATCAGAAAGCGATAGGGTACCGAAATCCTGGTCTGGAGGTGCATGAAATGGGCGGTGTACGTATGGGACATGACCCCGAAACGTCTCTCTTGAATAAGTGGAATCAGCTGCACCATTGTAAAAATGTTTTTATTACAGATGGTGCATGCATGACATCAACGGGCAATCAAAATCCTTCGTTAACCTACATGGCCCTAACAGCCAGAGCTGCAAATTACGCAGCAGATGAATGGAAAAAAGGCAAGCTCTAAATAACTTAGGAGCCAATGGTTGTTTGTTCATATAAGATCTCTCCGCCAACGATAGTATAGTGAATTTTGAACGCTTCGTCAAATATGACTATATCGGCATCTTTTCCTACGCTGATTGAGCCCTTACGGTCTAAAACACCCGTAATACGGGCAGGCGTATGGGAAAGCATTTTAACAGCCTCAACAAGCGGAACATCTGCTAAATTGACCATCATTTTTATAAGCCGATCTGCAGTAGCAACACTTCCGGCGAAAGAGGTTCTATCAGGCAACTTTGCTACGTCATCTTCAATGATAACAGGCAATCCGTCGGCTAAACTTCCTAAAATGCTGGGTCCTGGCGGCATGGCCGCCCCACGCATCGCATCTGTAATTAATGCGATCTTATCAGGCCCCTTAATTTTGTATACCAGTTTTAACAAAGGTGCTGGCAGATGCACACCATCCGCAATAATCTCCACATCCATTTCATCGATAATGAAAGCACTTTCGATAACGCCAGCAAAACGAAAAGCATTTTTTCGCGTTACTCCTGACATGGCTGAATATAAATGGGTCGCTAAGGTGTAGCCATTTTCAAATGCTTCTACCACCTCTTCATAAACAGCGTCGGTATGTGCCACCGACGGAATAACGCCATACTTACGAAGACAGCGACCAAATTCTATGGCGCCTTTTTTTTCTGGTGCAGCGCTCCAACGCACAATCGATTTCGAAGCATTTAAAATTTCCAAATATTCTTCGGGATCCGGATCTCTAATATACCTCGGGTCTTGCGCTCCTCGCTGATTCATGGAGAAATAAGGTCCTTCTATATGCAAGCCAAGAAAGGATGCTCCTTTTTTATTTTTCAACGTTGCTTCTTCATAGATGTTAAGCGTATTTAATAGATTTTCCTTGTCGCTTGTCAACGTAGTAGCCACCATAGCTGTTGTACCAAATTGTACATGTGTTTCAGCTACTTTTAGAAAGGCGTCCACATTGCCATCCATAAAATCTGCCCCACCTCCGCCATGGATATGAATATCAATAAAGCCAGGCGAAACATATCTTCCCTTAGCATCTATGGATATCGCATCAGGAATTTCTATATCGTATTGATAAATACCATCTATCTTTCCATTTTTTATAATGACGGTTGCCTGCTCTATCACACGTAACGGACTTATCACTTTCCCATTATAAATTTTTATTATCTTATCTATCATATGTTATTTTTATTATCAGAATGTTGGCTTTAAATTAATTTCCATTTTTTTACCTGATGACCATGTATCGCATAAAAAATGAGGTACAAATAGCAAGGAAATAATACCCAATATGCGGTCCTTAAACTGTAAGCATCAGCAAAATATCCGTATGCCAACGGTAAAATGGCATTTCCACAGAGCCCCATTATGAGCAGTGATCCCCCTAGTTTAGTAAAGCGTCCCAGACCATCGAGTGCTAACGGCCATATGCCAGCCCAAATAAGTGAGTTTCCAAAACCTAACAACACTACAAACCAAATAGATATATCCGTTTGATGCCCAAAAATAACGACATCACTTTTACAAAAAACAATTAAAAGTGTTAGCAAGGCTCCAAGAATCGTGCAGATTCTTAATGCATTTACTTGACTAATAAACCGGGGAATACAGATGATACCTAACAGATAACCGCAGATAGTAACGAATAATGTATAGGATGGGAATACTTTTGCTTCCAATAGGGGGATATCCATCGAACCGGCGTAATTAATAATTGTGTCAATAGCAATTACTTGTGTGCCGACGTGAATAAATATCGCTACTGCACCAAGAATAAGATAAGGAAATTGAAAAATATTGGTTTTATCACTATTGGCCATGGCCAATTCTTCATTTTCTTCTTCTGTATTGATTTCTGGTAAGGGTGAATATTTAATGCCCAATCCGATTACGATAAGGGCAATTCCTAAGATACTATAAGGAACAATAACCCTTCGTATCAATTCATCTAATTCATGTGCTCGTTCTATTGGCGACATATGTGTTAGCTGATCAAACAACGCCTGATCAGTCGGGCGTAATATGACGGCAGCAAATAAAATTGGCGCTAAAATACCTGCCCCCTTATTACAGATTCCCATGATGCTGATGCGCTGTGCCGCACGTTCTTTCGGCCCTAGAATGGTAATATAGGGATTTGTCGCAGTCTGTAAAATTGCTAGTCCAATCCCGATTGTAAACAAGCCCAATAAAAACACCTCATAGGTGCGCGTAAGAGCGGCAGGCACAAAAATAAAAGCACCTAAGGCCATCGCAAAGAAACCGATCATCATTCCTTTTTTAAATCCCATTCTTTTTAACAGATAGGACGATGGTACGGACATCACAAAATAGGCAATATAAAAAGCAAAAGCTACGAGGTAAGACTGGAAATGAGTCAGTTCGCAGGCAATTTTGAAATAAGGAATTAAAATGGAATTTACCCATGAAACAAAGCCAAAAATAAAAAACATCAATCCGATGATTAAGATTGAAATGGTTGTATCTTTTCTTGTTAATGTACTTACAGTTACTGTTTTCATATAGATTTAGTCAATAGTGGGTTCCCAGCCCGGTTCATACGTTCGTCTCCAATAATCAAGTGCGGCTTCATTCTCTAGTATATGACCATTTGATGGATCGATTTTCAGTAATCCGCCAGAACGCTGTGCAATATTGCCTAATTGTACCAAAAGTGTACTTTGATGACCACTTATTATATCTGAATTCAAGTTCGTTCCTTTTTTTATACTGTCAAAAAAATTCTGGATATGCAAGGCATCAAGTGCTTGGGAAGGATTAGTTAGATTTCTTGTATCAATAGTGGCAGCATTCTTAACTTCTTTCACTAACTTATTCTGTAAATCATAGATTTTATACCCATTATCTCCATTTATTTGCAAAGAACCTTTTTCACCGTAAAAAATCACGCCAACACTTGCTCCTTCAATGGTACGCCCATTACAACTTCTTCCTTCCCAAGTAATGGTTCCTTTATCGCCAAACTCAAGTGATATTACCTGTGTATCAGGTGTCTCCCAATCATCTTGAAAACGATACCTGCCACCAGAAGAGGTCACTTTTGTTGGATAATCAACCTGCAAACCCCAACGCGCTAAATCTACCATATGTGTTCCATTATTCAATGCTTCTCCGGTACCCCAATGCCAAAACCAGTGCCAATTGTAATGTAATATATTATCCTTATACGATTTCCGAGGGGCGGGTCCCTGCCATAGGTCAAAATTTAACCAATCAGGTATCGCAGCCTCTTTTCCTATACCTATTGATGCGCGATTATTTGTATACCAGGTCTTTGCAAAGTACGCTCTACCAATCACACCTGCGTGCAACTCCGCTATGCCAGCGGCCACATTTGGCCAAGAACGTCGCTGATTTCCCATCTGTATGACATTCTTATACTTTTTCACTACTTCAACCAGCAATTCTCCTTCATGAGGATTATGGCTACAAGGCTTTTCTAAATATACATGTTTATTTGCTTTGGATGCTAAGATCGCTGCCGGCGCATGCCAATGATCTGGTGTTGCAATTATCATTGCGTCTACATCCTTCTTTTCTAATACTTTTCTAAAATCTCCGTCGGCCTTTGGTTTACGTGATTGATTTTTCTCAATTTGACTTATACATTTATCAGCGGCTCTACTATCTACATCGCTGACATATGCCACTTCACAATTAGGCTGACTCGAAAAGTTATTAGCTAACGCGAGGCCTCTCGCGTTTACGCCCACCATCCCTACTCGCACCTTTTCATTCGCCCCTATAATATTTGCGTAACTTTTTGCAGAAAAGCCTGGCAAGATACCGCCAAACGTAATAGCTGATGCGCCAATGGCGGTTGACTTGATAAATGCCCGCCTTGAAGTATTGGTTCTATTCGTCATGATTCTTGTATTTAATATAATTATGAACTTAAAACGTATAATTTGGATTTTGTACCAAAGCCTTATTGCGATCCCATGCCTCACGAGGTATTGGGAACAAGATAGGATGTGTATGGAGCCATGGTTTTTGATCGATGTTCAAATCATTAATATTTGGTCGTTCTTTCTTAATGAAATCGATGAAGCGACCGCGCCTATTAAGATCAGAAAAACCTCCGGTTGGCTCCCAGATAAACTCCATTCTTCTTTCTTTAAAGATAGCATCTAATATTTCTTCTTTTCCTAAATTTGATGAAAGCACATTTAAACCGGCTCTCTGTCGTACCACGTTAATCTGAGATATGGCTTCAGAGCCTCTACCAACTTCATTTAACGCTTCCGCATAATTTAAAAGTGCTTCGGAAAAACGCATGATCGGAGCATTAACTCCCGAATTATTAATAGTTGGTTTTTCCCAGTACTTCGTTACGATGTAGCCTGTTTTTGACCAGCCGGCAGGAACAGCCTGAGGCATTACAAAGGCGGGCATGTTTTGATGAGGCTCTCCTGGCCCAATAATGACCTGCCAATAACGTTGATCAATTATTTTCCCCTGCGCATCCCTTTCAAAAGCATTTACCCAATGTTGCTGTGGCACGAAGTTGCTCCAGGCAGCCCCTCCTGTAAATTCAGAGGGCGCCCCACGCGGCGCTGTTCTTTTAACTAGGTTGTTCCCCTCCCCGTCCTGTGAAGGCCTAAATTGTGTTGAGAAAAGTATTTCTTCATTATTCTCATGCTCTTCGCTAAACACATCTCTAAATTTAGGAACCAATCCATAAACTCCTTGTCCTATGAGTGCTTCTGCATAGCTTATGGCATCCTCATATTTTTCCTGCCATAAAGCGGCCTTAATCAATAAGCCCAAAGCCGACCCAGCGGTTGCCTTCCCAAGATCATTTCCCGTCCACGTTTTAGGCAAAGATGTTGTTGCTTCTATCAAATCTGTTTCCACTAAATTCCAAACCTCTGCGGCACTAGCGCGCGAAATCTCTAAATTTGAAGAAGCATCCAATGTTTCGGTTATCAATGGGACACCGCCCCAATACGTAACAAGGCGGTAATAGAATAAAGCGCGCAGAAATTTAGCCTGCCCCACAATAAGCTTTTTAGCTTCATCAGAAATATTTTCCATTCCGTTCACTTTATTAATAACCATATTCGCTCTGCTCACTCCCAGATAGGCACCTACGTACATATCCCTTAAAATCGTATTCGTTGCCGGAAAAGCTAATGTATGTAATTCGATACGATTGGCACTTCCATCCATTTCGTACATGTCGCCAGCGATAGCCCATTCAACGTCCGCGGCGTCTCTTACGTTACTAAAAGTTTCCTCTCGTTGTAATATGCTATATGCGCCAATTAAGCCCGCTTGGGCATCCGACTCGTTTAAGTAAAAATTCTCTTCAGTTAGTGTATCTTTTGGCGATAAGGATAGAAATTTATCACCGCAGGAAACCAAGATAAGAAAAGTTAATAAACCTATTATTTGGATTGTTTTCATTTTTCTTAGTTTAAATACTAGATTGTTCATCAGTTAAAATCCTACTCTTACTCCTAGCATGTAGGTTCGTGGAATTGGATACACACCATCGTCAATGCCCGAGGCTAAAGGACTTGTGCTACCTATTTCCGGATCAAACCCGGAATATTGGGTAAAAGTGAGCAAGTTTTGAGCATTTAGATAGATCCTGATTTTTTTAACCGGTCCGCTTTTTTCAAACAATTTTTCTGGTAGGCTATATCCTAACGTTAAATTTCGAAGCCTTAAAAAATCACCTTTTTCTATGTAAAAGGATGATACATTGGCATAATTACCATTTGCATCGGTATAAGTAAGCCGTGGGATAGTATTTCCACCATTTTCAGGTGTCCATCTATCTAACACATCCGCTGAGGCATTAATGACACCACTTCCACCAAAATATTTTATAGGATAAGTGGAAAACTTGTTTACATTGAAAATTTCATTTCCTGCTACACCTTGAAACAACATATTAAGGTCAAAGCCCTTATACGAGAGATCTATACTCGCACCGTAGGTCATGGATGGCCAGGGACTACCGAGTTTTACGCGGTCCGCATCGGATAATACTTGATCACCATTCACATCTCTAAATTTGAAATCGCCAGCCATTGCATTGGGCTGTAAAGATTTGTTAACCTCCTCATTACTTTGATAAATTCCATCTACTATATAACCTCTAAAATAGCCGATAGGCTCACCAACTTCTGTATAAGAAGAGCTCATACTGGTAAAACCTACCGTTGGTCCGGTAATTGGCCTCCCTGCACCTAAAGATAATACCTCATTTTTCAGGGTAGCTAGATTTACACTCACATCATATTTAAAGTCCCCTGAATTTCCGTTATATCCAACCAAAAGTTCTAGTCCTTTATTCCTTACTTTTCCCCCATTAACAGATGGAGCACTTTCAAAGCCTGCCTCCATTGATACTGGAAGGCTTACCAGCATATCTTTCGTATCTTTAATGTAGTATTCGGCCGTCAGGTAGGCATGATCGTTTAAAAAAGATGCATCAATTCCTATATTAAGCTGTTCACTCGTTTCCCATTTTAAATTTTGATTTCCTGGACGAATCATACTCGCTCCAATAGCTAATCCTTGGTTTAGACCAAGCACGTAATTGTCAGCTACTCTACCCAATCCAATGGTACTAGCATAACTAAATGCACCAATCGCGTCATTACCTAATTGCCCCCAACTTGCTCGTAGCTTTAATGAATTAATAGCACTAATTCCTTTAAAAAATTGCTCCTCTGAAATATTCCACCCACCGGAAAAAGAGGGGAAATTTCCCCATTTATGTGTCGGACCAAAATTGGAAGAACCATCTCTTCTGATACTGGCTGAAAACAAATATTTATTTTGATAGGAATAATTTATACGCCCGAGATAAGATGCTAAAGAATAAAGCGTTCCAGTACCATTCGCCCTACGTTCTAGCTCTGCACTACCATCAATAATCTGGAGATTTTCATTCTGAAAGTCGCGGGCAGTTACCCCTATCCAATCATTCGTATTCTTTTGAGCGGTTTGTCCAATTACTGCTGATATATTATGTTGATTGATGGTTTTACTGTAGGACAAGGTATTTTCTATTAACCAGTTTAATCCTTGCGTATACGTTTCTCCCAAAATAGCTTGCAGGTTGCGGTAATGTCCTCTTTCGACTTTGGGTTCCCAAGTAGTGCTTCGATTGTTATTAGCATCTACGCCGATACTCGTTCGCCATTTTAAGCCATTTGTAATTTCGTACTCGCCATAGGCATTTCCATACATACGTAGATTTTTTAGGTAATTTTCTATCGACTCGGCCCGTAACAGGGGATTATCTCCTTGTGTAGAATAATAGGCTGACGAGCCATTTACTACATCTCGCAGACCTAGCGTTGGATAAAACTGCTGGGCAAGATTAAAAATTCCTAAGCGAAAATCTTCATTACGTTGTCCTTTAGAATGGGTATATGCAAAAGCCAGGGTTCCTCCGAACTTCAGTTTATTGCTGACCCGCACATCCACATTTGCCCGTCCTGTATATCTTTTGTTCCAGGTTTCAATTAGCGTCCCCTGCTGATCGCGATAGCCTAAAGAAAGAGCCGCCTGTATTTTCTGGGATCCCCCAGATACATTGACATCATAATTTTGCAAAGGCGCTGTTCTAAATACCTCATTAATCCAGTCAGTACCCTGTCCTAAAGCCGCTGGGTCTTCCCATTCTGGATTAGGTGTCATATTAGAGTTTGTGTAGAGCTCATTTGCCAGCGTAGCAAATTCTTCGGCGTTTAAAAATCTAGGTTTTTTCCATAATTGCTGTAGGCCGGCATAGCCATTAAATTCAGCTGTTGTGACGCCCTCTTTACCTCTTTTTGTCGTAATTAGGACAACGCCATTAGCGGCCCTCGCTCCGTATATAGACGCTGCGGCTGCATCTTTTAAAATTTCTACAGATTCTATGTCATTAGGATTGACAATAGACATACCGTCTATTCTATCCGAACTTCCTCCTACTGCCATACTTCCACCGCCCACTGGAAAGCCATCAATTACGTATAAAGGTTCATTGCTTCCAGTAGTACCAACACCTCTAATTCTTACCGAGGCAGCCCCACCCGGTGCACCGGTTGTTTGGCTAATTGTAACTCCTGGAACTTTTCCCTGAATTGCACCTGTAAAAGAGCTAGAAACGACCTTTTGCAATTCCGTAGATTTAATTGACGACACCGAGCCCGTCAATTCCTTTCTCGACTGTGTACCATAGCCAATTACCACAATTTCTTCCAGACTGGTAAAGTCTTCTTGTAAACTAACCTTTAGTGAAGTTTTACCCTCCAAGGCAATTTCTTGTGGTTTATACCCGATAAAGGTAAAAACCAGCGTCTCCCGACCTGACAGCCGTTTTAGTTGAAAATTTCCATCCGTATTGGTAGAGGTTCCTGCTACGCCTCCTTTCACCTTCACACTCACACCAGGAAGAGGTGATCCGTCAGCAGCGGTTACGTTACCGACAACATCGATAAAATTTTGTTTCTCTTTTAATTTAGTTGATACGGTTCTTGCATTTACCCCATTTGTTACAAGACACATCCCTACTAAACTAAGAAAAATAAACACAGTAATTTTTCTGCTCATAAATTTGATCTATTAAGTTAAGGTTAGAATGTTATTACATTTTTTCTGTTTAGCACGTTATTTCAAAAAATATTCGAAAAACAAATAAGCCAATTCATTGGATTCATCGTTCGGTTCATGTTTAAGTCTGTTTGTCATGGCCACCCTATTTTTATATCCTAAAAATTCATTAACCTCCATTGTCTTACTCAATGGAATCCACCGTGTGGGTGGATCTTCCGCACCACCTGAAACTAAAAAGGGCCTGGGAGCCATTAAAGCATGTAACTCGTGTAAATTATACCCTTCCTTTATTAATTTGGGATACAAACCTCTCGCCGGATTTCCCGCTGTTATCAGTCCCCTTTTTCGCCAGGGTTTTGGATGGTATCCTAAATACCAAGGTTCCCAATAATTAATGGATTCTCTGTCTTGTTGAAAAAGAATACCGGGATCAGACCATACCGCGCAGGCAAATTTGTCAAACAGACAGGAGGCAAACATTGCCCATTTCCCACCAAAGGAATGGCCCATAATTCCTATTTTTTCTGGTATAACCTCCGGGAATTTGGCGAGTGCGTACCATGCATTTGCTGCCGCATAAGCAAGCATGGATAAGGGTTGAACGGCAGCATCATGAATACTTGGATAATACAATGAAAATTCCTGTTTACGAGAAGCTTCTTTTGTTCCGATTGATAAGGTGATAAAACCGCGCTCCGCCAACTGCAATGCAAAGTCACGATGTGGTTTCCCTTCGCCGATAGCCGTTTCTGGCTCATAAAAAACAGTAATAACAGCAGGTTTCTTTCCTTTATTTTTTGGAACCAGCAAATAACCTATTGTTTCTTCATCGGGAGTCCAATAAAAGCGCACCTTATATTGTACATAACGCTCTTTTTCGGTAGTATCGATAAAAATGAGCTGCTGATCCTTCAGTAAAGGTGGCCACTCCCCCATCATAGCATTCCATTGGCTTTTAATTTCCCTTTTTCTTGCATCCCAATCATGTATAGATTTTACTTTTTTCCCACCGTAAAAGTTGGTCAATGGCCTAAGGTCATTGCCTTTATTTTTAAAGCTATCGGGAAGAACAAAATAGGGAGCGATCTTTTTCCATATAATTTCCTTTTCATTTGCTACTATGCTTCCATTTTTATCTTGGCCTAATACACAGGATATATTTGTCACAACAAGGCAAAACACTATTATTAAAATGGATCGCGTATCTACGTCGATGGCTACACGCTTACACAAATGGTTTAAATTTCTTTTATACATGGAAAGAACCTTTATAAAGAATTCATTTTATCAATATCTTAGCCCTGCCTTAACACTTTTTCCAATAAAATAGAAGCTCCTCCTTTGTCTTTACTCAAATCAGCAGCTTCCATAAAGGCTAATATTTCCAAGGTGTCAGCTTCTTGAACTGGGGGAATTTTTGTATCAAAAAATTCAACAATTTTTTCCAGTAGTGGCTGATACCCGTTGTAAGGCCCCACTCGTTGTATACCTGTTGTTCCAAAGGCCGTTCCTCCAAAATCTTTTTTCCCTTTTCGAATTCCCCTGAAAGTTCCAACCCGTCCATCCTGCCAAACGCCAACCACAATATCTGTATCGGGAGTAGACACGCTGCTAACGGACCTACACCCCGTCCCCATAATAGCATAAAGCGTTTCCACGCCATGAATGCCATACCAAAATAAGTCAGGGTGCGTACGTTCTAAAGTAGCCGGACTATAGGTATCTGCGCCTGTTATTTCTCCTATAAGATGATCTTCTACAATTTCTTTAATATGATCCGCATAACGCAGAGATGATGCCGAAAATATAGGAACCCTTTTTTCTCGTGCAAGATCAAATATTTTCTTTGCATCTTTAAAAGATGCGGCCATAGGCTTATCTATGAAGAGTGGTTTACCCGCTTCAATGACAATAGTTGCCTGTTCCAAGTGCAATCGTCCGTCATTCGTTTCTAGTAAAATATAGTCAACTTTATTCAGCAAGGCTTGAATAGAATCAACTATCTCTACCCCCAATTGCTTCACTTCTTCGATGTATCCCGGTATCCGTTTTGCGCTACTTTCAATATCCTTACTGCCGTAAGGATAAGCAGCTGTAATTTTATATCCCTTTAAAGATGGATCAGCAGGATTGCTATTCAACGCCTTTGTAAAAGCCACACTGTGCGAGGTATCGAGGCCTATAATACCAATTCTTTTGTCAGTCTCACTTATTGAGTTTCCGAAAAGAATGGCAGGTTTATTCATCAAACCGACAGATAGACTAGTCAGCGCTGCTTTGTGGATAAAATTTCTACGGTTAATTTCCTTCATAATTTTCATTCTTCATAAGAATAACGGTTACGTACACGTAACTTAGTCTAAAAACTAAATTTACCACCTCTATTTGAGATCCTTACAATAGCTTATTCTGTTTAGTTTATAATTACGGTTACGTTACCGCAATTTACAAAAAGAAAAATAACTTCCAAGCAAATTCTCAAAAATAATTGTTTCAGTTATGATAGAATCGATAATTCTCTTTTGTTACGATATCAATTGGCATAAATTGATCCTCGATGTTACGCTCATTCAGATCTGCATAACGATGCAAAGTCATAATACCTCTGTACCCCTGCTCTTCAGGCTTTTGGCATATTAAAAATTGAATAAGTCCTAATTCAAGGTATTTAATATTCTCCTTCAAGAAGTCATAGCCAATTAATACCTTGTCCATTCCTTTTTGTTCAAAATAATGTGCAACTGAAGATACCCTCGAATTAGTAACAAATACGCCCTCAACCCCTTTTTCTTTTGTCAAAACTTCATCTAAAGCGAATGCTATGGAAGAAGCGTCGGTCTTTTTTATATCTATTTTAAGAATTTCCAGCTTCCTATTATTTTTTTCGAAATAAGCTCTGAAACCTTCTTCTTTCCTTAAAAGGTGATGATACTGATCTAGTTCTTTCGAAACATTTATGACTAATATTTTTCCTGATTTTACAGCGAAATCCATCAACTGTGCTGCTTGGTACCCACTACAAAAAAGGTGAGGACCGATATAGCACACGCTATTTTGTCCCGGCACATCGGAGTTTATAAAAACATAGGGTATCTTTCTTTCGCCGCAAATAGACGCCAGTTGAGTAGCCTCCTCTATAAAGGAAGGAGCAACTAATATACCATCAATCTGTAATTGCATAATTTCTGCAACTTGTTTCAAGAAAGAATTTTTATCGTTTAGATCGAAAAAAAATTTCCGAACCGTTATGCCATATTGTTTTAGATTTTTGGATGCTCGATCAATTCCGGAGAGCGGTGCCTCCCAAAACCCTGTCTCTGTAGAACTTGGAATTAATACTGCAAAGGTGGAAGTTCTTTTGGAAGCTAATCTACTGGCGATGATATTAGGTTTATAATCAAACTCCTTTATAATATCATTAATCCGCTTTTTAGTTGCTTCAGAAACGCCCTTTCGATTGTGAAGAACTCGATCGACCGTAGCGATGGAAACATTTGCCAATCGTGCTATTTCCTTCACACCAAATTCTTTGTTTTCTAAAGATTTACTCATAATTAACGAAAGTATCTTTTTATTAAATTTAAAACAAATAATCAATTCATGTCATGGCATAATAGTGCATTCTTAATAAGTTAAAAGAATTCACATACACTTATTTTACCAAAAAATTATTTATTTAGTTGAACGAATAGCTACATTTGCGACACTCGGAACTTATTTTTATCTGCTTCCGTAGCATTAAACGAATTGAATATGTTTGATATTTGTTGTGTAGGACACATCACGCTAGATAAAGTTGTTACGGCTAATGCCGTAAAACACATGCCTGGCGGTACTTCCTTTTATTTTTCTAATGCCATTAAAAATATGGATGTTTCTTTTTCCTTAGTAACCGCTGTTGGTGAGCAGGAAAATTATATTGTAGAAAATCTAAAACACAAAGGATTAACCATAAAATCGCTTCCGAGCAGGCATACCGTCTATTTTGAAAACATTTATAATGACAACCAAGATCATCGAACACAAAGGGTGTTACAAGAAGCGGATCCCTTTACTATCACACATTTATCAGATGTTGAAGCCAAAATCTTTCACTTAGGTCCGCTGTTGACACAAGATATCCCGGTTGAAGTAATCCAACATCTCTCTGGAAAAGGAATAGTTTCGCTTGATGTGCAAGGATATTTACGCATCGTAAGAGAAAATAATGTTTATTACACAGATTGGTTGGCTAAAGAAAAAGGACTTCAGTACATTGATATCTTAAAAGCTAATGAGTTTGAAATGGAAGCGTTAACCGGCACCAAAGACATTTATAAGGGTGTAAAAATATTAGCAGATTATGGTGTAAAAGAAGTGGTCATTACACTGGGAAGTATGGGGTCTATCCTATTTAAGGATGATGTTCTTTATCAAATTCCTGCTTACATTCCGCTGGAAGTAACCGATGCTACCGGTTGCGGCGACACCTATATGGCCGGTTATTTATATAAAAAAATTAAAGGGGCAGGATTAGAAGAGGCAGGAAAATTTGCCGCAGCCATGTCTACATTAAAAATTCAAACTTCTGGACCTTTCACAGGTTATGTTGAAGATATAGCGCAAGTACTCAAGACAAATAAACAGGTTATCTATAGTGATTTCCACATGTTGAGTAATACATGATTAAAATAGTTTCCATAGCGTTTTTATGTTTGGCATTAATGGTCTGTGAAACAACTTACGCTAAAACACTAGAAAAAGATTTTATTGAGAAACAGGTACTGCTCGCGGCTTTTAAGCAAGAAGTAAACCCAACAGCCCTTGTATCATTTGCGCAAACGCTTTTAGGGATACCTTATAAATATGGTGGAAGCAACCCTAAATTGGGCTTTGATTGTTCGGGTTTTGTAAATTATGTATTTAAGAACTTTCATTTTCCTGTACCAAGAAGCTCATCTGCATTTAGTAAACACGGAGAAAGAATCGTACTGGAAAAAGCTTCTCCAGGCGATTTAATTTTATTTAGGGGCACTAATCCCAAAGTTAAATCGGTTGGGCATATTGGAATAATTATATCAAACGCGGGTGAGCCAATACGGTTCATCCATGCCTCTTCAGGAAAAGCACAATGCGTAACTGAAACGCCATTAGATGCTCGTTATCAAAAACGCTTTATAAAAGTCATTCGCTTACTTTAAAAATATATATTTAAAACACTTTGTATCAACATATTAAAATTCCTGACAATTTTATGTCATTGTTTTTAAAAAATAATTTCGAAGTTTGCCTAACACTGTTAAATTATTTAAGGGGGATGAAGAATGGGAAGTAAAGAGCGTATACAGCGACTAAAGGATGAAAATAGAGTTAACATCCTTGATGCATCTCTTCAAATCGTAAAAGAAGAAGGATGGCAGGCATTGAGCATGCGGAAAATCGCTGACATTATTGAGTATACTGCTCCTATGATCTATGAGTATTTTGCAAACAAAGAAGCAATTCTTTCTGAATTAGCGGGGAAAGGGTTTATGATATTAGCAAAAAGAGTGAAGGAAGCAAAGGAGAAGGAGGAGACACCTGAAAAGCAAATAGAGGCCATGTGGCTGACCTATTGGGAATTTGCTTTTGAAGAAAAAGAACTTTATCAATTAATGTTCGGTATAGGAACCCAGTGTTGCGAATTGGAAAAATCATTTAAATGTTTTGATTCGCATGGTGTGCAGATTAGTGAGGTTATAAGGAGGATAATGCAGGATCAAAATCCATCTGAGGAAATGATATGTAGGAAATACTTTACCTACTGGTCTATTATCCATGGATTAATTTCTATCAATCTCGTAAATAAAGGTAATGGCGACGAGACTAACCAACAAGTCTTAAAAGACGCCATTTATGGAATAACCCGATCACTGGTTGATTAATTTTTTTGCAAAAAAAATAACAACTATAAATTATTTAACGCTGTTAAAAATCTGCAAAAAGGATGTATTGGATTAAAAGAATTCCTTTTTCGAAATCATTAAAATTCTTATAATAACAACAAAATGAAACATTTATTATCAACAATGGCACTCGAAACTTATCACCCGATATTTAACGTTGTTAAGTTATTTAATAACGTAAATAGGCTCGCTTTTTTAGCCTCTTCCATCTTTTTGCTAAGCTGCTCTGATCAACAGCAACAGGGAGCTCCGCCTCCTCCATCGCTCCCCGTGGTAGCTATTAGCTCCGGACAGCAAACAGTATATCAAGAATATCCTGCATCTATCGAAGGAACAGCCAATGTAGAAATCCGCCCACAGGTAGAAGGTACCTTAGATATTATTTATGTAGACGAGGGCGCTAAAGTCAGAAAAGGCCAAGCACTTTTTAAAATAAACGATCGCCCTTATCAGGAACAATTAAATCAAGCTTTAGCCAATCTCCATGCGGCAGAAGCGGCACTGGTAAATGCCGAAATAGAAGTAGAGAAAAAAACCAAATTGGTTAACAACAAAGTGTTAGCTGATTTTCAATTGAAAACGGCAGTTGCCGCAAGAAATGTTGCGAAAGCCAATTTAGAACAGGCAAAAGCAGGAGTAGGAAGCGCTCGGATCAATTTAGGTTATACAGTGATAAAGGCACCGACAGATGGTTATATTGGCCGATTGCTAAAAAAACAAGGGAGCTTGGTTACCCCAGCTGACGCACAAGCACTTACTGATTTATCTGACATTCATGAGCTCCATGTTTACTTTGCATTGGGAGAAAATGATTTTGTAAGTTTTAAAAACAATTTTGAAGGGGCTACCCTTGAAGAAAAACTTAAAAAACTTCCCCCTATCACCCTGGTTTTATCTGATCAAACGGAATATGCTCAACAAGGAAAAATCGATATGGTTGATGGTCAATTCGATAAGAACACTGGAGCCATTACGTTACGTGCAACTTTCCCTAATAAAGAAGGATTACTTCGTTCGGGAAACACGGGTAAAGTCAGACTTGGCAAACAACATGCAAAAGTATTATTGGTACCGCAAATGGCAACATTAGAGATGCAAGACAAAATATTTGTGTATACCGTAAACGATAGTAACAAAGTAAATAAACAACCTATTGAGGTTATTGGAAAAAGCGGTGCAAGCTACTTAGTTAAAAGTGGAGTCAAAGATGGCGACCATATTGTCTATAAAGGAATGGATCTTTTACAGGAAGACCAAGTTATTGCTCCACAACAAATAAGCGCAGACAGTCTCAAACTAACTGCATACAACAAATAGCGTTATGTTAAAGAAATTTATTGAAAGACCGGTTTTAGCAACGGTAATATCCATATTGCTAGTTATACTTGGTGTCATCGGAATAGTAAAGTTACCTTTGCAACAATTTCCAGATATTGCACCACCGGCTGTTTTAGTAACAGCCCTTTATCCAGGTGCAAACGCAGAAACGGTACTGCGTGCGGTAGCACCGTCTTTAGAAGAGTCTATTAACGGTGTTGAAAACATGAGCTACATGAGCTCTACCGCTAGTAATGATGGTTCGTTAATGATAACCGTTTATTTTAAACTGGGTACTGACCCGGACCAAGCCGCCGTAAACGTACAAAACAGGGTTGCGCAGGCAACCAGTCAGCTACCCGCCGAAGTTGTACAAGCAGGTATAACCACGGCTAAGCAACAAAATAGTTTGATTATGGTGCTAGATCTTTATACAGAAGATGAAAATGCCTACGATCAGACTTTTATGGCCAACTATGCACAGATCAACATCATACCGGAACTTAAACGTATTCCCGGTGTTGGACAGGCACTTGTTTTTGGTGGTAGTAAAGATTATTCTATGCGGGTTTGGTTAAACCCCAATCAAATGGCTAGCTATAAGCTTACACCAAGTGAGGTGATGGCTGCTATACAGGATAAAAATGTGGAAGCGGCACCTGGAAAATTTGGTGAAAGCAGTACCGAAGCCTTCGAATTTGTAATTAAATACAAAGGAAAGCTTAATCAGCCTTCCGACTATGAGAATATTATTATTCGTTCTAATGCGGATGGTTCTGTATTGCGACTAAAGGATGTTGCTAGAGTAGAATTAGGGTCTTATACATACGCCAGTAATACGCGTATTGATGGAAAAGCAGGTCTTAACATAGGCGTAATGCAATTGGCAGGGTCAAATGCTAATGAAATCCAGATTGCTATCCAGGATTTTATGAAAAAAGCCGAAAAAAACTTTCCAAAAGGCGTAAAACAACTGGTTCTTTATAATACAAAAGATTCACTAGATCAATCTATTGACCAGGTGAAACATACCTTGTTTGAAGCTTTTGTTTTAGTATTTTTAGTTGTATTTATTTTCTTGCAAGATTTTAGATCTACACTCATTCCGGCTATTGCAGTGCCTGTTGCAATTATAGGTACCTTCTTTTTTATGCAATTGTTTGGCTTTTCTATTAATCTGCTTACGCTGTTCGCATTGATACTGGCCATAGGTATTGTGGTAGATGATGCGATTGTGGTGGTAGAAGCAGTACATGCCAAAATGGAACATCAGCATCTTCCACCTAAAATAGCCACAACTTCTGCCATGAGTGAGATTACAGGAGCGATCATCTCTATCACATTAGTGATGTCGGCAGTTTTCTTACCTATAGGTTTTATGGAAGGCTCTACGGGGGTATTTTATCGGCAATTTGCCTTTACATTAGCAATAGCAATTGTTTTATCTGCTATTAATGCGCTTACACTCAGCCCCGCACTTTGTGCTTTATTTCTCAAGGATAATCATAGTCAAGGAGAGAAAAAAGAAAAACTAAGTTTCAAGGATAAATTCTTTACTGGTTTCAATACTAGTTTTAATAGATTAACTAAAAACTATGTTGGTAGCTTACGTTTTCTAGTTCGCTTTAAATGGCTTAGTCTTGGCGCTTTAGCAGTTCTTATTGCGATAACTGTTTTAATGATCAGAAAAACGCCAACAGGGTTTATTCCTTCAGAAGATCAAGGATTTATTGCGATCTCCTTATCAATGCCCGTTGGTGCATCATTAGATCGTACCAATAGCGCCTTAAAAGAAGCTGAAGGACAGTTACAGCATTCACCATTTACGAAGACACTTAATATAATTTCTGGTTTCAATATATTAACACAAGCGACAAGTCCGTCTTCAGGGGTTGCCTTTATATTGCTCAAACCACATGAAGAACGTGGTGAAGTGAAAGACATCAACGATATAATGGGTGTAGTGAGTCAGAAATTAGCGTCTATCAAGGGAGCAAACTTTTTTGTCTTCACCTTCCCTACTGTTCCTGGTTTCAGTAATGTGGACGGTTTAGATATGGTATTGCAAGATCGTACAGGAGGCAAGCTTGATAAATTTGGCCAAGTTGGACAGACTTTCATAGGTGAGTTAATGAAACGTCCGGAAATCATGATGGCCTTTACCACTTTTAGGGCTGACTACCCTCAATATGAGTTACAGGTGGACGATGTTAAGGCAGAACAATTAAGTGTAAGCACAAGAGATATCTTACAAACGATGCAAGCCTATTTTGGTAGTGCACAGGCCTCCGATTTTAATAGGTTTGGGAAATACTATAGAGTAATGGTTCAAGCCGATAAAACGGAACGTGCCGAACCTAACTCCATGGATGGGGTGTTTGTGAAAAATAAGCTGGGAGAAATGGTTCCAATGAACACTTTGGTAAAATTAAACCGCGTTTACGGACCTGAAACAGCTTCTAGGTATAATCTATTCAATTCCATCGGGATAAATGCGATGCCAAACCCTGGATACAGTTCAGGCGATGCCATTCATGCTGTTGAAGAGGTTGCCAAGCAATACCTGCCATCAGGCTTTTCCTATGAATTTTCAGGAATGACCAAGGAAGAGATCACTTCAGGTGGCCAGTCAACAGTAATCTTTATATTATGTTTGGTATTCGTCTATTTCTTACTTGCTGCGCAATATGAAAGTTACATATTACCACTTGCGGTAATTCTTTCCATTCCGACAGGTGTATTTGGCGTATTTGCCGCCATTGGTTTAACAGGTATTGAAAATAACATTTATGTTCAAGTTGCGCTCGTAATGCTTATAGGGCTATTAGCCAAAAATGCTATTCTTATTGTGGAGTTCGCTTCGCAAGGAAGGAAACACGGCAAGCCCATTGCTGTTGCCGCCCTAGAAGCTGCTCAGCTAAGATTACGTCCTATTATCATGACCTCATTGGCCTTTGTGGTTGGCATGATTCCGATGATGAGTGCTAACGGACCTTCAGCACAAGGTAATCACTCTATCAGTATAGGTGCTGCTGGAGGTATGCTATCCGGTGTTGTTTTGGGACTTTTCATTATCCCCGTACTTTACATTGTGTTTCAACATTTACAGGAGAAAGTATCCGGCAAGCCTAAGCCGCATACACATCAATCACATGGTGATGGAGCGACGGCACAAGAATTAACGGTAACAGATACAATCTCTTTAAGTTAATTTTTTCAGAAAAAGGTTATTTAAAATTTAAAAAATGAACACCAAATTTAGTCTACTAATAATTTTGTTTTTGCAGGTCCTTTTTTTGGCCTGCAAAACAACTGATAAAGCGCTGAACACAGAAGCGATAGCACCGAGTAGCTTTCGCAATGCCGACGAAAACAGCCAGGCAGATTCAGCTGGTATCGCTTTAATAGCGTGGCGAGAGTTTTTCAACGATGCTATTTTACAGCGCCTAATTGATACTGCTATTGTGCACAATATGGACATGCAGTTAGCGATAAAAAATATAGAAGCAGCTCAACAAACATTGAAACAGGCAAAAGCGGGCTATCTACCAGATGTCAATCTACAGGTAAGCGCTAATACGACCAGACCTTCGGATAATAGTTTGAACGGACTGAGTCTGAATCAATTTCTTGGCAGTAAACATATAGAGGATTATACCGCAGCGCTCGCATTATCATGGGAAGCAGACATCTGGGGTAAGATAAAAAATCAAAAAGCTGCTGCGCTTGCAGGTTATTTACAAACGGAAGAAGCTAAAAAGGCTGTACAAACGCAATTGGTATCTTATGTAGCCCAAGGTTATTACAATTTGTTGATGCTTCAAGCACAATTAAAAATTGCCCAACAAAATCTGGCCTTGAACGATAGTACGCTAAATATTATCAAACAACAGTACGATGTTGGTGAAATTACTTTACTAGGATTGGAGCAAGCTGAGGCACAACGCTTGGCGGCAGCCTCCTTAATTCCTGACTTTGAGCAGCAGATAAATATTCAGGAGAATGCCCTTAGTATATTAAGCGGGAAATTACCTGAAGCCGTTGCCACCGAAACAACTTTAGATAAAATTGAAATTCCTCAGAACCTGACAACGGGTGTGCCTTCTTTATTATTGAGCAGAAGGCCTGACGTTAAACGTGCTGAACTAGCGGTGGTTGCTGCTCGAGCAAATAAACAATATGCGAAGGCAAGTATGTATCCTTCTTTAACTATTAGTGCGCAAGCAGGTGTTAATTCGTTTAAGGCCAGCAATTGGTTTAATATTCCTGCATCTCTCTTTGGCACCGTTGCTGGGGGAATAGCGCAACCTATTTTGCAACGTAGACAATTGAAGACCAACTATAAGCTGGCTGAGATTGATCAGGAGAAAACAGTTATCCAGTTTAGACAATCTGTTATTACTGCTGTAGGAGAAGTTTCGGATGCACTTATTGCCTTAGACAAACTGGAGGAGAAGCAATCAATTGCCCTTAATCGCACAAGCAAATTACAAAGTGCCATTCATAATGCCGATTTATTATTTAATACCGGCATGGCTAACTATTTGGAAGTTATTACAGCTCAGAGCAATGTATTGCAAAGCGAACTCGAACTAGCTCAGATTAAGAAAGCGCAATTAGTAGCAATGGTTGATTTGTATCGGTCATTAGGTGGCGGGTGGTAATTATTTAAAGCATCTGCTAAACAAACTGATTGTTTGATTGTTAAAAAAAGAAATCAATATTATTGCTATGTGGGAGGAGATTAACAACAGTTTATACAAACGCTTTGAGTTTAAAGATTTCTCGGAAGCCTTCGGCTTTATGTCAAGAGTAGCTTTACTCGCTGAGACACATAACCATCATCCAAAATGGACGAATGTGTGGAATACGGTAGAAGTTTGGCTTTCTACTCATGATCAGGGAAATGTTGTAACTGAAAAAGATAGAAAGTTGGCAGCAGCCATTGATGAAATATAAAAAAATCAAAAGAGCAGCTTAAAGCTGCTTTTTTGATTAATACCTGAATCGTCTACCTTATTAGACCATCTAATCACTGAATTTCAACCAGGTAGAAAGTTGATAAGGATGAAGGCCTTGTTTTATGATTTAGGAAATTCAATGTTAGCTTCGTAATATGATAATGATCAAAACGCCGGAGTACTTTTACTTTGAAATTTTCTTTTAAAGCGGTCAATTCCTCTTCTTGTATAAAAAACAAGGTTGAATAAAGCTTACCTTGACTAAGTGTGGATAGATTATCAGCATATTTTACCTCTCCCGGGGCATAGAAATCTAAGGCGAAGCTAGAAGCCTTATAGGCTATCACTTGTCTATGCGGCTCATATTTCTTTAACCAAACACCTGCCGACATCCCTGCTTGGTATCGGAGTAAAGCCGGATAAAAAAATCCATAAGCGAACACCATAAATGTAATCGACAAAAAGGCACTTCGAAAAATTAAATTTTTGAGGCTCGTATTAAAAAATAGCATATAAGCAAGTATCGCTATTCCCACACTTAGGGCAATTGACAGTACTTTATGAGGGAAATTAAATACAAGGGCTATCAATATGAGTAAAATAGTTACAATAGAAAAGATCACATGTTGCACAATAGATAGTGTTTTCAACATTCCTTTATCAATATCCTTCAAGTAAGAAGCGGTAATAATAGCAAAATGGGGGAAAATAATAATGATATAATGGGGTAGCTGAAACTTTGATAATGAAAACAGTAAAAATGCTATCAATGCGCTCATACTTATTATTAGCACCGAAGATTTTTCTTTGTTTTTCTTCCAGTTCGTCAAATTGTTAACTATGGCTATATAAAACACAATACACCAGGGCAAAAATGCCCAAAGAATGGTATGCAAAAAGAAAGAGATATCACCTTTCCCTTTAATAGGCCCTGTATTAAAAAATCTCCCGAACTGGCTGTCCCAAAAGAAAAATTGAATTCCTGACACCTGCTGTCTATCAAATACAAACTTTTCAGGGTGCATATCAAATTGAATATACAAAGTATATAATTCAGGCACAATGAATACCCCTATTAACGCAAATGCTGACCACCATTTAATCTTGAAGAATTCTTTGTATTGCTTACTGAACAACCAATAACATATGAAACTGCCCAAAACTGGTATGACGACAAAAATACCTTTTACCATTACGGCACAAGCTAGAAAAAACGATCCGGCAATAATATGAGCCGCAGAAGATTCGTATGCGCGATAATAATGGTAAGTTGATGCAATGGTAAATGTGCTCAAATAGATTTCTGCTCTAACATCGAAGTTTGAAATAGCAACATGAAATGCTGTCATATAAATCAGCGTCGCAATAAGACCAGTTTTTCTATCGTAGAACGTTGAAGTTAACAGATACAAGTAATAGCAACCAATCCACCCAATTAAGAGGGAAGGCAGTTTATAAGCTAATCCATTTATACCTAGTAGTTCAAATGAAAAAGAAGCCAGCCAAAAAGTTAGATGAGGCTTATCTAACCAGTCCTGCCCTCGAACATACAGATTGGCCCAATCAGCATTCAACACCATATTCTTTGCTATGGAAGCATACAATGCTCCATCTGGTTCCATAATGCCCCCAAAAATAGAAAAGGCACTAACAAACATTATCAAAAGTATCAACAAGAAATATTGCTTTTCCTCCTGTTTCCCAATATTATTTGCACTGATTTTCATAGGCCTAAGCAGGGTCTACCAATTTTTTAAACGTGATATAATTGTTAATACTAAAATTCCAGACAAATACGAGTGCTATTGCCATTGCTTTGCTTAGATAAAAATGAAGACTAGCGTATTGGGTAAAAAGAAATAGAAAAAGAGAATTAAGTGCTAAACCGATAATACTAAATAGTAGAAAATAGCCAAACTGAACACCTATTTTCGTTCCTTTGTTGGCAAATGTCCAAGATTTATTCAGGTAGAAGTTATTCACGACAGCTACTGAGAAACCTATACCATTTGCTAAATATTGGTTAGCACCTATCTTCTCTTTAAAAAGATAAGTAAAGGCAAAGTCGAGTATAAAGCCTATTCCCCCAATTATTCCAAATTTTATAAACTTCTGCATCTTTTCTTAAGATAAAGAAACAAATTATAGATTAAAATGCTCTAAGAAACAATGCTTTAACAAAAAGCTTAACGAAATAATAACGCAATTTTAATACGAGCACAACTGCCGATAAGTTATTACATTCAAAAAGCAGGATAATATTGTATTTTATCTAATTTTGAAGGAAATGGTCGTAGATATGATAAAAATTATTCCAGCAAACGTAGGTCAAATAAAAATTATTCAAAAAATAGCCCAAAAAACCTGGCCTGCTACTTTCAGCAGTATACTTTCATCGAAGCAAATTGACTATATGTTAGATATGATGTATAGCGATGAAGCCTTGCAAGCACAAATAACGAATCTTAATCACTGCTTTTTATTGGCTGCTCAAGACGATGTATACCTCGGATTTCTTTCATACGAAACACCCTACAAAGGTGAAGCTAAAACTAAAATACATAAGATTTACATAATGCCTGAAGCCCAGGGATTAGGTATTGGCAAAAAACTGATGGGGGCTGTCGAAGCTATTGCCACAAATAAAGGCGATAAGCAGCTACTCCTTAACGTAAACAAACACAATGAAGCCGAGAAATTTTATAAATATTTAGGTTTTGAGATAATCGCGACTGAGAATATTGATATTGGATCTGGATTTCTAATGGAAGATAAAGTAATGGCGAAGGAAGTAAACAAGTAAGATCTTTGATATATCTAACATAAATGAGTAAACGTTTATGTTAGATATCGAATTATAAATTAGCTTTAAGTACGGGATTAAATGTGCCACCCCAATTATCGTTTTGTTCAATTTTGGGATTTTAATCTATCACGCTTTCTTGAAACCACAAAGGTATTATAAGGAGCTCCAACGTTGAGCGAAGGACAGCTAGTGAAATTGTTTAGAGAAAGTCTTCCCTCATGGGAGTAAAAACATCAAGCAACTCTCCTTTCTCCAAACAAACACAGCCGTGTAATACGTTAGAAGGCATTAAACATGTGTCGCCGGCAGCAATAATTCGTTTCTCTTCTCCGATAGAAAATTCAAATTTACCCTGTACAACGAAAGTTGATTGGGTATGGACATGCTGATGAATAGCACCAATAGCACCCTGCTCAAACCGTACCCTCACCACCATCATCTCATCGTTATAAGACATGATTTCTCTAGAAACACCCGCTCCCAGATCAGTCCAATTTTCTTCTTTAGCAAAATTAAACATAAGTGTTAACCTTTCATCTTTAGAAATTAGCATGAGCTATTTTCGAATATGATGCTTGATGTTATTATTTTTAAAATGCTTTAGCTCGAAGATCGAACTAAAACATTTTAGTAAACCATTTAAAAGAAAAATTAAAATATTAGCTCAACAGGCTTTTTTTCCGTTGATAGGTCTCCCAAAGCAATTCACCAAATAAGGTATTTGTCCATGCAAACCAAGAACGGGTAAATTTAGTAGGATCATCTTTATGGAAAGACTCATGCATAAAACCTGTTCCTCCATGACACTTTTGAAGTGTTTGTATGCATATTTTAATTTCATCATCGTCTGAACTGGTCAGCGCACGCATGACAATACTCATCGGCCAGATCATGTCTTTACCGATATGCGGTCCGCCTACCCCTTCCCCTGCTGTTCCCTTATAGAAGAATGGATTATCTTCTGAAAGTATAAATTTGCGTGTATTAATATACCGGGGGTCGTCTGCTTTCACTGCTCCGAGATAAGGTAAAGACAATAGACTCGGAATGTTAGAGTCATCCATTAACAAATGTCCACCATAACCATCTGTTTCGAACACAAAAATTTCACCATATTTAGGATGGTTGGTGGTTGCATATTTAGTGAGCGCATCATCAACCTCTTGAGCCAAGGTTGTTAGTTCTTTTGCAAGGACATTATCGTTATGGATCGTCTTCAGCATTTCTGCAGCCTGTCTTAGCGAAACCACAGCAAAAAAATTAGATGGAATTAAAAAGGATAAAACGGTCGCATCATCACTCGGACGGAAAGAGGAACAAATCAGTCCCACCGGATTTACGGGATAACCATAACCGTCCATAGGCAAGGTGTCAGTGGCTCTTCCAGTGACGCGCTCAAAATGGTAAGGGCTTGTTCCATCCTTTCTTTGTTGTTCCTTAAATGTTTGCAAAATATTTTGAATTGCCTCTTTCCAAACAGCATTGAAAGGTGTCGTATCTTTTGTAGTCTTCCAATAATGATAAGCCAAACGGATTGGGTAACACAAAGAATCGATTTCCCACTTCCGCTCATGTACACCTGGACGCATATTCGTTTTATCTTTTGCCCATTCCCCTACTTTCTCAGGATCATCGTAAAAGGCATTCGCATAAGGGTCCTTTAAAATATAATCTACTTGTCTATTGATCACACCAGCTATAAGGTCCGCCAAGTGCTTGTCATCTTTTACCAAAGCCAAGTACGGCCATACCTGTGCACTACTATCCCTTAACCACATAGCATCAATATCGCCTGTAATCACGTAGGTATCAGGCACGCCATCTGTGGATTGAAAAAACACAGTAGTATCCAGTGTATTAGGGAAGCAATTACCAAAAAGCCAAGCAAGTTCCTTGTTCTTTACTTTGCTTTGAAAAGTTTTAATTACTTTTTCTACTGCCGTACTTGTAAAATTCCGCATATTTTCTGCCACTCTTACTTCTGGAAGATTTTCAGACTGTGCAAATGCCAGATTATTACTTAAATAGTAGCCAGCACCAAGGGCCATTGTACTTTTGATAAAATTTCTTCTTTCCATTTCAATTATATATTAGCTACTGGGAATTAGGATTTAACAATTTTCCCTATTCCCTTTCCCCAAACAAAGGTTCATATCTGCCGTAAACATATATAATTTCCGCTATAAAACAAATTTAAAAGAGCTCAGGAGAAGTCGGCTAGACAAGCCGGTCAATATTTTTATTGTAAAAACTATTATACATCTGTTTAAAATAATTTAATGCAGGATGTATAGTATGTTGGTGATGCGCTAGCACAATTTCAGTACTCACATGAATATTAGAAAATTCCGTAAAAACTAATTTCAGATAAGGATATTGATCCTTTACTGATACCGGAACTAAAGCAATACCTAATTCATTTTCGACCATACATAAAATAGAATGCATATTATTACATTCATGCATTATTTCAGGATAAAACCCCAAACGATTGCAGCAATCGAGCAATTTATTATGATAATCAGGTGCGTAATTACTATTATAGGAAATAAACGTTTGCTCTTTTAACCAAGCTGCATTAAGCTCATAGGGCATATTAACCGGACAGACTAAAGCAAACTTATCTAAATCTAGTGATTCGATATGTAATTGAACGGAATGTATGGGCGCTCGGATAATGCCAACATCCAATTTACCTTCTTCCAACGCTTTTATTTGTTTGGAAGTTGACGCTTCATAAAGTCGTGTTTTTAGCAAGGGGTATCGTTGTCTAAGTGCCTTTAAAACATTCGCTAATGCTGTCTTCGGCGTGGAGCTAATATAACCGATTTTGAATTCCCCACTGGTCGATTCATGAATCTGCTTTACTAATTGTTTACTTCTTTCCAGCTGCCTAATTAATGTATCACATTCCTTTAAGAAATAAGTTCCGGCTTCTGTTAATTCAACCCGTTTGTTGTTTCTACGAAACAGTAACACTCCCAGCTCTTTTTCAAGTTCCTTTATCTGTCTTGTTAGTGGAGGTTGTGAAATATGTAATTGGACCGCAGCTTTACTAAAATGCAAAAGTTCTGCAACAGCTTTAAAATAGAGAAGATGTCTTAATTCCATAATACCTTAAAGGTATCAATAATTACATAAAATAGTATTTTTAAGATATAAATTATACAGGTAATTTTGTCATAACAGCATTAAATATAAAATCAATATGATGAATCAATTCTCAAGCAAGTCTACGGTACAAGAAATCAAAGAAAGATTTGACCAAGATGTGGAACGCTTTTCAAATTTAAATACTGGGCAGCAAACAACTATCGATGCCACTTTGAACATGGATCTTATTATTGATAGTATTGTGGCTTTATCACCAAACCTTAAAAACATTTTAGATGTAGGGTGCGGAGCGGGAAATTACACCTTAAAATTGTTATCAAAAAAAGCCCCGCTATCATGTACTTTATTAGACTTAAGCCTACCAATGCTTGAACGAGCAAAGGAACGAATTGAAAAAGTAAATAAAGGTGATGTCAATCTGATTCATGAAGATATCCGCACGGCTCCATTGAAAGAAAACCATTACTGCGCCATAATGGCATCGGCTGTTTTACATCATTTAAGAGATGACCAAGATTGGGAAGAGGTTTTCAGTAAATTATACCGCCTACTGAAACCAGGAGGTAGTTTGTGGGTTTCAGATCTAATTGTCCAAGAAAATGCAGCGCTTCAACAAGTAATTTATAATGAACGTTACGGGAATTACTTAACAGCGTTAAAGGGCGCGCAGTATAGAAACGACGTTTTTGACTATATAGCAAAGGAAGATTCACCCCGATCTCTTAATTATCAATTAAAATTATTGGAAAAAGTTGGATTTAAAAGTGTAGAATTACTACATAAAAACCTATGTTTCGCTTCCTTCGGCGCAATTAAATAAAGTTTATTTGCTCAGTAGCTCGAGTAAATCTTCCCACTCTTCTTCAAGTGGTTTTGTGGGCATCACTTGTTTAGCGCGATTATACCAATAATTTGCATTCCATAAATCTCCTTCTTTACGATGCAGATAGGCATGTACATGGGCGGAAGTTTTATCTTCCAGATGATCAATAAGACTATGGGCATGATGCCAATTACCCTTTGCATCATACCATAGCGCTTGTAAGTGAACCGATATACCTTCTAGCGGTGTATCTTGTTTCAAAGATCTTTTAAATGTTTCTAATGTCAAAATTGCGTTCGTTAGTAAAGAACCATAAAATTCAAAAAATATCATCAAAAAACCAAGAATATTTATCTTTAATGCCCAATAAATACAACACCTAGGGGTGTAATCTTCTCCAAAAAGATTGGCCACAATACGAAGTACCCCACTGATTTATTGGCGATTATTAATTATCAATGGTACTTATAAAAATTTTGGCACAGTTTTTTCTTAATGGCAATCAATATGTTGTTTTTTGAAAACATATATAAAAGAATAAAAGTTATGAATAAGATATTAGCCATATGCTTGATAGCTGGAATCAGCTTTACAGCATGTAATAATAATAATGCAAAAGAAGAAGCGTTAGCGAAAGAAGCAGCGCTAAAGCAAGTAAAAGACAGTTTAGCTTTAGATAGTTTCAAAAAAGCTGAAGTTGCAGAAAAAGAAAGGTTAGAAAACGAAAGATTAGAGCAAGAAAGATTAGCAACACAAGCACGTCAGCAATCGAGCTCTAATGCTTCAAGTGCTAGTTATCAAGATGCCAATCAGGGCGACCAGTATTATGAAGCGAACGAGTCTGATGCACAACCGGTAGCTACTGCGCCTGAGAAAAAAGGTTGGAGTGATGCCGCCAAAGGTACTGCGATTGGTGCTGGAGCAGGTGCTGTAGTGGGGGCTTTGATTGATAAAGATAAACGATTAAGAGGAGCGGCTATCGGCGCTGCTATCGGCGGTGGTGGTGGATATGCCATCGGACGAAAAAAAGATCGTCAAAGCGGCAGAGTTCAAAAATAATACCACAATTATATTAAACTGAGATGCCCAATGGTTGAAAAGCCATTGGGCTTTTTATTGACATTCTAGTCTATTAACCTTATTCCCGGTCAAGCAAATTTCTTACGACATAGATATAGCTGGCTATAGCCCATCTTTTTATTTACGTCCTTCATCTCTTGTAAGTATTTCATCGATCATGCCAAAGCCTTTTGCTTCTTCAGCGGTCATCCAGTAATCACGGTTTGATGCTGTGTGTACCCAATCGTATGTTTGACCACTGTGATCGGCAATGACCTGATAAAGCTCTTTCTGTAACTTCAATATTTCCCTTGCATTGATCTCTAAGTCTGCTGCTGTACCTTGCATGCCACCGGATGGTTGATGAATCATAACTCTGGCGTGCTTTAAAGCAGCCCTTTTATTAGAAGCACCTGCACATAGAAGGACTGCTCCAAAAGACAACGCAATGCCTGTACAAATTGTCGCGACATCAGGATTAATATATTGCATGGTATCATAGATGCCTAATCCAGCATATACCGATCCCCCCGGACAGTTGATATACAATTGAATGTCTTTTTGATTATCTACCGACTGTAAGAATAATAGTTGTGCCTGAATAATATTGGCTATACGATCGTCCACGGCTTCACCTAAAAAAATAATTCGATCGATCATTAGCCTTGAAAAAACATCCATTTGTGCCACATTTAGTTGGCGCTCTTCGGTAATATACGGTGTCATTGACATAGCTATCCTTTCGTCCATTTTCCTTGTATATACGTCAAAAGTGTTCCCACTCATCCCGTAATGGGATACAGCAAATTTTCTAAATTCATTCATTTCTTTGATTTTATTTATACGAGGAACAGATTCTTTATTGTTTATTAAGTAACCTGCTCATTACATATTGGTATTTCTTAGCTATTTTTTAAAAAAGTCTTTTATCTTATCTATAAATTTTTTGTGGACCGGATTAACGAACAGTTCATGTTCAACTCTTGTCAGCTGAGCTCTTAAATTCTCCCGACCATAAGCCCTGATAATTTGGTAAGTCTTCTCTTGACAGTATAGCTCATCTTTGAGTTCTTCATCTATTATTATACGTGCATCCAAAAGCAATTTTTCTTCTGGTAACAGTTGGTTCTCGATGTAGTTTTCCAAAAATTTCAACTTATTCAATGAAGTCCTCATAATGCAGTGTTTTCTTTTTAATGAAATCCCGTACCTTTTCTAAGCATTTGAATTTTTGAACGGTTGCTGAACGCTCACTCGCAAAACCAAATCGTTCCGCCACTTCGGTCATCGAAAGTTTATCATAATAAAATGTTTTCAATAATGCTACACATCGCTCACCGGCCTTCAATAAGAGCCGCGTTAGGTGTTTATCGGAAATTTGCTCGTCATTTACCTTTTCAACCAATTCTATTTTATCGCTTAGGGGTTCGCAATTCACGCCCAATTTAAATTGATGGTTCCATAAATGCCTTGCTATGCCGAATATATAAGCTTTCTCCGTCTGTTCGATTTGTTTTTCAGTTCTTAAGACCTGTTCATAGTATATAATCAAGGCATCCTGGAAGATGTCTTTCGCCTGTTCAAGCGTACCTTGTCTTCTACTAATATATTTAACCACCACAGGGAACACTTCTTTATAAAGTCGCATAAACAATCCATCAGAAATATTTGACTCCATAGCTACCTGACTTAAAGAATTCATGTTACATACTTTTTATACTATGTGCATTTTTTTGGCAAAATATCACTAAAAAATTTCATCGATATATTTTCTACTTTACCAAGCATCCAGTATCGCTTATTTATTCCTAGATTGCAAATTTATGCTTAATGAGAATTCCTTGGTAATTTAGATTTTAAGTTTACCCCTGAAAACAAGGATTTGCCCGTCGAACATCCTTTATACCACGAGCATAAAGAAGGCACTTAAATCAGCCGTCAGCTATTTTATCAGGTAGAACTGGCGATTGAGAATCACATCTATCTTAAAGTACACCTACTTCAATATAAGAGGTATTTGTTTGATCATGATAAATACGATGTGTTGCCTTCTGGAAATCGCTATCGTTGGCTTCCTTATAGATATCTATAAATTTCTGTGGATTTCTGTCAACTAATGGAAACCACGAATTTTGAATTTGAATCATGATACGATGCCCTTTCTTGAAAGTATGGGCAATATCCGGTAAACTGTAATTAACAGCCGTAATTTCGCTTGGCACAAAAGGTGCTGGCTTTTCGAAACTATTACGGAATTTGCCGCGTAGGACTTCTCCCCTTACAAGCATTTGATATCCACCCATTACAATGTTTTTTGGGTTAGGCATCGGATTAAGTGCGTTATCAGGGTAAACATCCACCACCTTTACCACATAATCAGCATCAGTACCTGTCGTAGATACTTTAAGCTTCGCCAATAAAGGACCTGTTAACGTAATATCTTCCGTTAGTATGTCACTTTGATAAACCATTACGTCTGGCCTTTTCGAAGCGAAACGCTGATCGTCAATCATATACTCCCTACTTCTCGATTGATTTACCCCCTGTTGGTAAGGTACAGGAGCATTCGGATCACTTACATACTCATCAAAGCTATTGCTTTCCGTAGGCTTTTCAAAGCTTAGTTTCCCATTTGCCTGCAGATACAATTGTTTAATGCTTGCTTCTTTTGGCGGCCAAGTGTCAAAGTTCTTCCATTCATTACTTCCCGTAATAAAAATAGTCGCTTCTGCAGAATTAAATTTACCTTTTCCTTTCAAGTAATAATTAAAGAAGGGCAGCTCCATATTTTTTTGGTACCAAGTACTGGTTTCCTGTCCGAACGAAATGTCGCCGAAGAAGCTGCCATTACTTCTAACCCATCCTCCATGAAACCAGGGTCCCATTACTAAATGGTTGTTCGCTTTTTGATCTTGTTGTTCAATTGCTTTATAAGTATGTAAGGCGCCATAGGTATCTTCCGCGTCAAAGAATCCGCCAACCACCATTACCGCTGGTTTTATAGCTGTTAGATGAGGGGCAATTTCACGCGCCTTCCAAAAAGTATCCAATGTGCCGTGATTTGTTACATCATTCCAGAATTTAATGCTATCGCCGAAATAACGTTCTTTTACATGCTTCAATGCGCCTATTTTCATAAAGAATTCATAATTGTCATTCATGGTGAATGCCACCTTGTTTGTAGCCTTATCTGGTGTTATTGGTCTTGGTCTGGGAACACCAAAGCTACTATAAAAACTGAATGCGTCTGCTAGGAAGAAAGCCCCATTATGATGAAAGTCATCTCCCCTGAACCAATCCGTTACAGGAGCTTGCGGAGAAGCAGCCTTTAAAGCAGGATGAGCTCCCGGTAAAGCAGCAGTAGAATAAAAACCAGGATAGGATATCCCATAAATCCCTGCTTTACCATTATTATTGTCTATATTTTTCAGTAGCCAATCTATAGTGTCATAGGTATCACTACTTTCGTCAATTTGTTGTTTATTTTTTTTCTTGTTTATATGTGGTCTTATATCCTCATAAGTTCCCTCGCTCATCCACTTCCCTCTTACATCTTGATAAACAAACACATAGCCCTCCTTTATAAATAGTGGATCGGGACCCAATGTTGCTTTATAGTTATTTTCTCCGTAAGGAGCTACTGTATAAGGCGTACGATTAATTAAAAACGGATATTTTTGAGAATGATCCTTAGGAATATAAATAGAAGTAAAAAGTTTCACGCCATCTCGCATGGGAATATAGCGCTCAATCTTCGTGTAATGTTCCCGAATATACAGTGAATCTTCATTTTGTTGAGCAAAAGCATCAAAAGCAATCGAAAAAAAGAAAAAGACAAGTAAAAATCTAAATATTTTCATCCGTATATAATTATTTATGAGTGAAGGCTCTCATTGGCATAAATGAGCTCGTTACACTCGGTTTGTTTTTTAAGGCGATGAAGCTATCATGATTTATTTTTCACTTTTTGTATGTTTTTCAGCGGCGTTCAAGAGAGCGCTACGCTTAGTTCATTTCACTGTGTGATCGGCAAATCATGATGGTTTCATGTAATAAGATTTATGATGGTATAAATATAAGAATAGTTTACTTGTTTTATCAAGCGGAAGGCATAATGGAGTAATGAATTATGAATGATAAGTGATGAATAATGAATTTTAGCGAAAAGCGGAAAGCTCGCAACTCATAACTGACAACTCGTAACTAATAACGAATAACCAATAACGAACAACCAACAACGAATAACTAATAACTAATAACCAAAATTATATAAACCCTTCTTGTTATAATATAAAACATCCACATTTTTTTTTCTTAGCTTTGTACCAGTGAAGAAATTATTTGCTTTCATATTAACCTTTTTGTACCTCGGTATAGCAACGGGGTTTAGCACATACAGCCATTATTGCATGGATAAATATGTGGAAACCACCCTTTGGCAAAAAGAGATGAGCAAATGCAACGTATGCGGCATGTCTAAAACCAAACATGCTTCAAAAAAGAATTGTTGTAAAGAAGAACAGAAACAGGTCAAATTAGAAAAGAGTCATCAGGCTTCTGAATTTGCATTCAAGCAGCTACAAGAATTTTCTTCCATTATATTACCAACATCATACGCGGGCCAAAACATTTCTGCAATAATAAATATAACAGCAGAATTTCCTAATAGCAATGCACCACCCAGCAAAGAATATAACTCCATTTATATTCTAAATTGCACCTACCTTATTTAATTCCTTCCTTTTAGCGCTACTCAATATGATAGAGTAGAAATGCGTATCGAAATACCTACGCTTTGCCCTTTTTATAGTTTAAGTTTTTGATAAGCGAACAGATTAAATCTATAAATAGCTTTTACAACGTGAACTGATAATTTAAAACGGCAGTCATAACAAATAAGGTTCAACAATAATTTAATTAATAAAACAAATACATCCATGGTTCACCGTATCATTGATTGGTCGTTACGTAACCGATTTATTGTCTTAGCACTAAGTCTAGGATTATTTATTTGGGGTGTTTTCTCCGTAAAAAGAAACCCCATTGATGCCATTCCAGACCTTTCTGAAAATCAGGTAATTGTTTTCACAGAATGGATGGGTAGGTCTCCACAACTTATCGAAGATCAGATCACCTATCCTATGGTCACCAATTTACAAGGTATGCCCAATATAAAATATGTCCGCGGTAGTTCCATGTTTGGTATGAGTTTTATTTATGTCATTTTCGAAGATGATGTAGATATTTATTGGGCCCGAGAGCGGGTATTAGAGCGTCTAAGTACGGTGGGCAGCACTCTTCCGCAAGGCGTCACCCCTACCTTAGGCCCCGACGGAACGGGAGTTGGCCATGTATTATGGTATACATTGGATGCTCCTAATATAGATCTAGGTGAACAAAGGGCTATTCAAGACTGGTATGTCAAATTCGCACTGCAAAATGTTTCCGGTGTAAGCGAAATTGCTTCCTTTGGTGGTTTCCAGAAACAATACCAAGTTACCATAAACCCTAATAAGTTATTATACTATAAACTTTCAGCAGCTAATGTAATTAATGCAATACGAGCAAATAATAATGAAAGTGGTGGGCGTAAATTTGAGATGAGCGATGTAGGGTACATCATTAAAACAAGTGGTTATTTACAATCAATAGCAGATATAGAAAGTATCCCCGTAAGTAATCAGCAAGGAAATCCTATTCATGTATCAGATATTGGCACTGTTCAAATGACAGGCGAATCGCGATTAGGAATATTCGATCAAGACGGCGAAGGGGAACGTGTTGGTGGTATCGTTGTCATGCGTTACGGAGAAAATGCGGCGGAAGTCACAGAAAAGGTAAAAGAGAAAATGAAAGAAGTGGCTAAAGGACTCCCCGAAGGTGTAAAATTTGATATTGTATACGACAGAGGTGAACTAATTAAAGAATCTATTGCATCAATTAAACATACCTTAGTGGAAGAAATGATAGTTGTTTCACTAGTGGTTATACTCTTCTTATTCCATTGGAGAAGTGCACTCAGCATCATTATTCAAATTCCTATTACCATCGCTATAAGCTTTATTCTCTTAAATGCTTTTGATATATCTTCCAATATAATGTCATTAACAGGTATTGCCTTAGCAATTGGAGTCATCGTAGATAACGGTATCATTATGAGTGAAAATGCCTATAAGCATCTTGCTGAGCGATACAGTGAGAAACAGCTAAAAAATATAAAAGGAGTATAAAATGAATTGGCTAAAAAAAATATTTAAACGTACTCCAAGTTGGATTTCAGAAGAAGAACGACTTGAAATTATTGGTAAGAGTAGTAAGCAGGTGAGCCGGGGGGTATTCTTTGCCACCGTTATTATTATCGCGTCTTTCCTACCTGTATTTATGCTTACAGGACAAGAGGGAAAACTTTTCCATCCACTTGCTTTTACCAAAACATTTATCATGCTCGTAGATGCCCTTTTAGTAATCACGCTAGCTCCTGTATTAATCTCGTTCTTCATGAAAGGTAAATTTAAGCCTGATCACGCCAATCCGGTAAATCGATTTCTTGAACGAATTTATGAGCCTATCATTAAAAGCGTATTAAAGTGGCGGAAAACAACCATTGCGATTAATATTATTGCTTTGTTGATTACGATACCACTTTTAAAAAAGCTGGGTACTGAATTTATGCCCCCACTCGATGAGCAAAGCATATTATTTATGCCTGTAACACTTCCCGATGTTAGCAACAGCGAAGCTAAACGTATTTTGCAGGTACAAGATAAAATCATTAAAAGTGTACCAGAGGTCGAAAAGGTATTAGGTAAAGCAGGTAGGGCAAGCACAGCTACTGATAATGCCCCCATCAGCATGATCGAAACGATCATTATGCTGAAACCAAAGAATCAATGGAGAGAGGGGCTTAGCAAAGAAAAACTTATTCAGGAGTTAGACACCAAATTACAGATTCCTGGCGTGGTGAATGGTTGGACACAACCTATCATCAACCGCATTAACATGTTGGCAACAGGAATTCGTACGGATGTAGGTGTTAAGGTTTTCGGGCAAAACCTAGATACACTCGCTGTCGTTTCTGAGCGCGTAAGAGAAGCCCTTGAAGGAACTCCGGGTATTCAAGACCTATACGTTGAACCCGTAACAGGCGGAAAATACCTTACAATAGATGTGAAGCGAGAAGCATTAGCTCGTTATGGTTTAACTGTTGACGATGTCAACCAAACAGTAGAATCGGTGATTGGAGGAGCAGCGGTTGGCCAAACGATTGAAGGACGCAGGCGCTTCAGCATTAACGTACGCCTCGCTCAAGATTACAGAAACAGCTTAGCCCAGCTGGGGAGAGTGCCACTACAAAGTACTGCTTTTGGTGAGGTTCCATTAAACGCAGTGGCCAATTTACGTTTTGAAGATGGCCCTCCGATGATAACATCTGATAATGCCATTCTTCGCGGAGCAGTCATGTTCAATGTACGCAACCGGGATCTCGGAAGTACCGTACAAGAGGCTATGCAAAAGCTCAATGGCGCGAAAGATGTGTTACCTTCAGGCTATTTCTTAGAGTGGAGTGGGCAATATGAAAATCTTATTCGCGGACAACAGACACTGTTGTGGATTGCCCCTATTGTATTCATTATTATATTTTTTGCTTTATATTTTGCTTTCCACTCGTTAAGAGAAGCTTTTTTAAGCTTGGTAACGATTCCTTTTGCTCTTATTGGAGGGGCTTATATGATTTATTTCTGGGGAGTTCATCTTTCGGTGGCGGTAGCCGTTGGTTTTATCGCGCTGTTTGGTATAGCAGTAGAGACAGGTATTGTAATGGTTATTTACCTAAATGACGCTATGCAACAGTTGGTGAAAGAAAAAGGGAATAGCAGCGAGACCATTACCAAAGAAGATCTAAGAAAATATGTTATTAACGGTGCAGCTAAACGATTGAGACCTAAGATCATGACAGTCTGTGTATCATTATTTGGCCTATTACCTGTTCTGTGGGCCACAGGAGTTGGAACAGATGTTATGCGCCCTATTGTGCTACCTATGATTGGGGGAGTATTAACCTCTTCAACGCATATTCTCTTGGTTACGCCCCTTATATTTTTGATGACTAAAGAGTACGAATTACGCAAATATGGAAAATTGGAAATTTATGATGCAAAACATTAAACTAAGCGGATATATACAGCAATGTATCTTGTGTTTTGCTTTACTCTTTTCAGGGAGCGTCAAAGCGCAAGTGCAAACGACGAAAACACTGTCGCTGGATACGATCCTCCAACGCATCGACCAACAAAATATAAAACTAAAGGCCTATGCATTACGAGGGAAGGGTTTTGAATATCGAGCGAAAGCAGCCACTGCCTGGATGGCACCCATGGTGGGAGCCGGAACGTTTATGACTCCTTATCCTGGTCAGAAACTTATGGATGATAACGATAAAGGTTCACTCATGTTTAATCTGGAACAAGAAATACCAAATCCTAGCAAACAGCGGGCAAACAAGCAATTTATTCAATCACAAAGCGCAACGGAAGAAGCGAAGCGCGCTGTAGATCTTAACGAACTGAGAGCGCAGGCTAAAAGTCTTTATTACACCTGGATCGTTGCCGCGAATCGGATAAAGCTCCTAGAGGAGAATGATAAAGTAATCAGCAGTATGAAGCAGCTAGAAGCGATACGATATGAATATAACCAATCGCAACTTAGTAATGTATTCAAGGCGGAAGCACAATTAGAAGAAAACAGGAACATGCAACGCATGCAGGAAGCAGAAATTGCCCGCTCGAGGGCTTGGCTCAATAGCCTAATGAACGTGCCCGGTAATACGATGTTCGACATAGACACAACGTATCAGCCCCAGTTTCGACTAGAAGCCTCTCTTGACACTTCATTATTGGCTGATCGAAGAAAGGATATACAAAAAATGAATGCCGACTTACAAACGATGCGTTTTGGTATTGAGACAATGAAACAAGAACGAAAACCCGATTTCAAAATCCGTTTTGATCACATGACACCCTTAGGTAAAATGATGCCGAATGCTTATAGTGTTATGGGAATGGTAAGTATTCCTGTTGCACCATGGAGCAGTAAAATGTATAAAAATGAAACCAAAGCCATGCAATTAGAGCTAGCCGCTATGCAGCAGGAAAGACAAGGCATGTTACTGGAAAGTCAGGGTATGCTATATGGTATGCAACAAGAGATTATAAACATGGAAGAAAGGATAAAAAAGATAAGCGACAAGGTTATTCCAGCCTTGCAACGATCAATGGATGCCAATTTCCAAGCCTACCGAGAAAACAAACAGCAATTACCTGCTGTACTGGCCGATTGGGAAGCTCTTAATATGATGCAGAACACGTTGTTGGATGAAAAGTTAAAGCTTTATCTAATGTTTGTGAATTATGAAAAAGAACTTTATAAGTAAAATATTTATAGGAATCTTATTGCTTTTCTCTTGGGGATGCTCCTCAAGTGATGACACAACAGATCAACATGGGCATCATCAAGCAATCCAAATTGATACTGACATCCAGCAATTAGCAAAGCCTACCAATCAACAAGTGATTGCCCGAACGCCTACAATACGGGCAGAACATGGTTTAAAGGTATTTCCCGTTAATGTTACCGGACGTATCAGATATGATAGTAAAAATAACACCTCGGTAAGTACGCGCGTTAGCGGGCGCATCGAGCATGTAGGGATCAAATATAATTTCCAGGCTGTTAGAAAAGGGCAGCTTTTGGTAATGCTTTACTCCCCTGAACTCGTTGCTGCGCAACGTGAATTATTGATACTTAAAAACACCCACGACGAGAAATTAATTCAATCAGCCATTCAAAAACTTCAATATTTAGGAATGAGTCACCGACAGGTGCAAAAAGTGCTGCGATCGAAAAATGTTTTGTATAGGGTACCCGTATATAGCCCTGCTAATGGATATATTCTTGAGCAGACGAACAGCAACGCTGCTGCACCGAGCAGCCCTGCAACCATGTCGGCAAATACTGATAATGGGATGGGCATGAATGGTTCATCTACTTCGCCCTCCACTGTAAGTCCGCCTCCCTCGGAGGCTACTCAATCGGTATTATTAAGGGAAGGGCAATATGTAGCCGCAGGCCAAACGCTTTTCAACATCTATACCAATTCCGATTTAATTGCCGAATTCGCCCTTCCTCCCAGCTTAAACACTAAAATACAAAAAGGTAAGAAGATACTCTTTCAAAGTATAGATCAGGAAAGTAAATTATATCAAGGAGAAATTGGATTAATCCAACCAACTTTTAACACCAGTGAAAATTTTAGCCTCGCCAGGGTTTATCTTAAGAGCATCAAACTACCAGTAGGTCAACTTTTGCGTGGTACTTTTGCGATAACAGAAAAACAAGGCTATTGGTTACCCAAAGAGTCCGTTGTTTCCTTGGGCAATAAAAGCGTCGTGTTTAAAAAAGAGGGGAATGTGTTCCAGCCGATTGGTATACAAACGGGTATTTACACCATCGATCAAATACAGATATTAAGTAATATTCAGGATTGGGAAATTGCAAAAAATGCCTCTTATTTAATAGATAGTGAGGATTTCATTGCTGCAGAAAAAATAAAAAACCATGAATAGAAACCGTTTTATTAAGGCACTACTGTTCTCAATTACTACGCCATCGCTATTATGGACGTCTTGTAATAATGGGAAATCGACGGATAAGAAAGCAGCGGCAAAAACTTTTACTTGCCCTATGCATCCACAGATTGTGCAAGATCATGCAGGTACATGTCCGATATGTGGTATGGACCTTGTCCCATTTGATAAAAGCAATAAAGATCGCTTTTTAACCTTGAGTCAAAACCAACAAATACTTGCTAACATTACTACCATGATAGTGGGTGCTGGCAATATGGAGGATTATACGGCCATCAATGGTAGGTTTGCCGTAAATCCGGAAGAAACCAATTTTGTGAGTAGCCGTAATGCAGGTAGAATAGAACAGCTTTATATTAAAGAGACGGGTATCCCTATACATAAAGGGCAAGCTATTTATAAATTATACTCAGAGGAATTGCTTACGTTGCAGAAAGAATACCTGATGACACACAAACAGGCTAAGCAGTTTAAGAATGATAAAAGATTCCAGGAAATTTTTGAAGGAGCAAGACAAAAGTTGTTACTTTATGGACAGACGCCACAACAACTTTCTTCCTTAATCAATAATGAAAAGACCTCCCCTTACATTACCATTTTTGCGCCAAGTAATGGTACAGTGGCTGAGGTGTTAGCAAGCGAGGGGCAATATGTAAATGAGGGTACCTCAGTATTACGGTTAGAGGGATATCAAAGCATGTGGGTAGAAGCAGATATTTATCCCAAAGAAGCCTCTTTGGTAAAGGAAGGACAAATTTTAAGTGTGTTGACCAATGGTAATGCGAGTTCACCCCTTCCAATGAAAGTGCAGTTTATCGCACCGTCATATCAAAGTAGCTCACAGATTATGCAATTAAGAGGAACAGTAGCTAATACAGATCAATCCATTAAAGCAGGTATGCCCGCCACTATTCTCTTGCCCCGTACCGCTAAAACGGAAGCTTTAACCCTCCCAAGTAATGCTATTATTCGAAATGGGAAGACTAGTCACGTTTGGGTAGCGCTAAGCCAGGAAAAATTTCAAGCACGTGCCATTAAAACGGGTATAGAATCTTTTGATCAAACAGAGATTGTAGCAGGCTTAACGGCAGGAGATAAAGTAGTAGTGAGCGGTGCTTACCTCCTATATAGTGAATACGTGTTAAAAAAAGGAGGACAACCTTTGGATTAGTTATTAGTTGTTAGTTGCCGGTTACGAGTTGTGTGTTTAGCCGCAGCTATTGCAAATTCATCATTCATCGTTCATCACTAAACATTACGTCTTATATCTTAATTTTTAAATAAAATGAAAACAGCAAATTTTAAAATCGGTTTAACTGCTTTGGCAGCGGTATTCTTATTAGCTTCTTGTAATGCTACTAATCAGCAAGCACAAGAAACGTCGGATCATGCGGAACATCAAGAGGAAAAAGTGGAAGTATCAACAAGCGGTATTCCGAAAACAAAAAGTGACGTGTTAAATGCGCTATATCCGCATTACCTAGCTTTACAAGACGCATTGGTTAAGGAAGATATTGTTAAAGCTAAAGAAGCCGCACTTTTGATAGAAGAAGGAAGTAAAAACTTAAAAGAAGGGCAAACCCTGCAAACTACAGCCAGTGAAATCCTCTCCGTGGAAACGATACAGGAGCAACGTGAAATTTTTTCACCTTTAAGTGAGGCTCTTATTACACTCATTAAATCAAATGGTGTTAGCGAAGGAGAATTTTATGTAGCGCATTGTCCTATGGCTTCAGACAATAAAGGAGCTAATTGGATAAGTCCCGACAAAACCATCAAAAATCCTTATTTCGGTGATAAGATGCTTACCTGTGGAAGTGTGGAAGAAACATTAAAAAAATTATAGCACACTATGTGTTGAAGGTTAATGGTAACCTTCAACACATCTGCAAGGATGTTAGTGCCCTAATAGATTTATGATCTAAAACAGAAAGCTGTCATCATCTATTGGAGCAAGACAATTTATCTAATAGTAATTTTAAAGATTAAAGCTTAGCTTTGCATAAAACCAATGTTTATGAAAAAGATATTATTAACCTACTTATTATTTTTAGGTGTTTCAACTATATATTACAGTGAAATAAAGAAAGACGTTCCACCCATACTTATAGGAGGTATTCTTATTGGTGCTTAAATTGGTTGTACACATAAGTCTATAATTATCGTCAGTATCTAACCTGCTAAATCGATTATTGTATTTAAGCAGTATCAGTTCTATAAAAAACTCGTGACAAACAAAAGTGCACTATTATTAATTTTTATTAGTATTTATATATCTGTTAGCGTTTACGCTCAAAAAACGCTACAGCAACCCTTTGATGATTGTCAAACGGACGGAAGCATAACCATTTATAATTATAATACCGGAAAATGGATAGTGAGCGACAGTACTGACAGCCACGTTGCCAGCCTCCCTGCCTCTACCTTTAAAATACTTAACACACTCATTATTTTAGAGACAGAAATAATTAAAGATGAAAATGAAATAATTAAGTGGCCAGGATCAACCGATACAACAAAATATGGATACCGCCCCGATATCTATCATGACATGAGTTTGAAAGAAGCTTTCCATCTTTCTGCCGGTTGGGTATACCGCGAGTTAGCGAAAGAAGTTGGGAAAGAGCGGTACAGAGACTATTTGAAAAGGTGTAACTACGGAAATGGGGATGTCTCCACACCAGATCCCGATTTCTGGAATTATGGAAACTTCGAGATTTCACCTGTTAATCAAATAGAAATATTAAAAGGTGTATACGAAGAAACACTTCCATTTTCGAAAAGATCAATACAGATTCTGAAACAGATGATGATTGAAGAGAAAACTCCGATATATACACTGAGAGCAAAAACCGGGTGGACAAAAGATGGAGGAAAAGATACTGGCTGGTGGGTCGGTTATATTGAAAAGAAAGACAATGTTTATTTTTTTGCAACACGCTTAGTTAAAGAAAGGACAATAACCAACCCTAATTTCAATAAGTGTAGAAAGAGTATTACAAAAGAGATTTTACGTAGTCTTAAGATACTTTAATAAAAAAAATCCACCTGCTAACGAATCAGCAGGTGGCTTCCTACACTTAAAAGTATCCAACCGTAACTGTAGAAGTTCTTATAATCTATTTTCTATAAAGAAAATTATTACCCAATTTGTTTTCGCCTTTAAAAATCAAAGACAGCTTTTGAGAAGTATTGTTACAAAAATATATAATTGTTTGCAATTTCCTATACCAACTATAATTAAATGATAATTCAATGTTTATTTATCGTGTAAGTAATGTGCAAAAACGTGTACAGCCACGGTTTATAATTCTATACTGCATATAAAAAGAGAAGCGCCCACTGAAAAATCAGCAGGCGCATACATCTCCAAATAGATAGCATCTATCTATTTTGGGCTACGGTTGGATTAAAATCTTCCGGTAGATAATAAAAAAAAAGCTAATAAACAGTAAAGCAACCATTTACACGAAAATCCCCATATATGTTACAAATATAAAAATATAGTGTCAACCAAATTCCGCAGAATTCCAATTGTATACCCCTTCATTTAAAATGTGAAATACTGTGAATATATATCACATTTTTATACATCTCTTTAAATTAATGGGTCACTTATTGAATTAATAGTAATTAAGTTTAACTAAAACAACTATACGATAAGCGTTATTAAAATGGCTAATCTAATTGAATTGTAAAAATTACAGGCCAGTTTTTCCCTGTAACATACATTAATTTAGCTTTTTCATTCCAAGCAATACCATTTAATACATCTTCTTCATTTTTTTGAAATCTTGGACTGAAATGCTCTAAAAGTCCCTCAAAATGCATTTCTCCGATAATATTCCCAGTCTTTGGGTCTATTTTATAAATTTTATCGTCATACCAGCGATTTGCATAAATAAATCCGTCAATAAATTCTAATTCGTTTAACTTATCCATTTCTTCGCCATTACGATTTACTTCCAGTGTTTTTATGACAGAAAAAGTTTCAGGTTTTACGTAGTATAATCTTGTACTACCGTCGCTTACTATTAGGCTTGTATCATCATGTGTTAAACCCCACCCCTCTTTTGGCCAATGCAATTTAGAAATTGGGTGTTGTAAATCGTCTTGATTATAGATCAGGACCTCATGGCTTTGATAGGTTAATTGATATAGCTTTTTATTAAAATGAGTAATTCCTTCGCCAAAAAGTTCCTTATTTTTGTTCTCAACTTTACTGATTATTTTACCATCTTTTGGATCTATCTGGCGTATGGATGTTTCTCCATATTTCCCGGTGCTCTCATATAACTTTCCATCATAATATTCTAAACCCTCTGTAAATGCTATCGTGTCATGCGGAATTGTATCCAATACTTTGTAAAGTATGGTATTCGCATTTACTCTTGTAGCTACAGGTGTTTCTGCGGTCTCCCGACTATCGTTATTGGGATGACTACAATTCGTCAAGATAAAGGCTATTAACAAATAGGTCAAATAACGTCTATTATTCATTCAAGATTAATTTTTCATTTAACAGTTCACAAATCTCTAAATTTATTTGTAATTACCCATTTTTAAATAGTTAGCTAAATGACGATCGGCCGCTGTACTTAAAAATGTCATTCGCCTGTGCCCGGAATTTGTTTTTATTTATTACAACAACTATGTTTGCAATGACTCGACTCCTTCTTTGGCTGCCGTAAGTTTAAAACGGAGAGTTAACATAAAATCCTGTCAATATTAAAATTTCACGATCTTGAAAAAGTATACGTATCCATCTGTTCTTACTATTGCCGGCTACGATGGTAGTGGTGGGGCAGGAATCCAAGCTGATATAAAAACCATCTCCGCTTTAGGTTGCTTTGCTACTTCGGTGCTGACAGCCCTACCTATACAAAATACATGTGGTGTAAAATCGATCTATAACATTTCTGCTGATGCAGTACGCGAGCAGATGAAGGCTATTCTTACTGATATTTTACCTGATGCCATTAAGATCGGTATGGTTCATACTAATGAATTGATCTATCTTATTTCAGAAGAACTTTCTCAATACCCTGCTATTCCCCTTATTTTTGACCCCGTTATGCTTGCGAGTAGTGGTCAAAAGCTCATAGAAGACCATACGCTGAACCCTTTAATTCAAAGGCTGATATCCCTTGCTGATGTTGTAACACCTAATATAGACGAGGCCGCAATTTTAGCGGGAATGAATATTGAAACGGTTGAGCATATGTATAAAGCTGGAGAAAAGATTATGCTTTTAGGCTGTAAATCAGTTCTATTGAAAGGAGGCCACTTGCTTGGTGAGAAGCTGACCTCTCTTTATTTTGATCAGCATGGTAGTGTACATACATTCACCGTCAAAAAAATTGACACCCATAATACACACGGCACTGGCTGCACACTTTCATCTGCCATTACCTCTTATATTGCACGTGGCTCTTCTCTTTTAGAAGCCATTGAAGCCGGTCAGGAGTATGTATATCAGGCGATATTGCAAGCAAAAGACGTATTAATCGGAAAAGGGAAAGGTCCTTTGAATCATTTTTTTAACCCGGAGAAGCTTATTAAAAATGAGCTTAATTGATCATTAATCTGCTGATTCGTATATCATATTTGGTCCATCACAAGCGCTCCAGGTAGAGCGCCACCGTCTATCATTTTTATACATTAGCGACTCTATTCCTTTCGTACAGCTTCCTATAATAGCGCTTTCTGTCGTGTGACTAAATTCAAGATAAATCTCAGAAGCGTTCTGAACAAGTCGGTAGGTACCTGAACTCGCTTCTTTTTTTCCGTCCAAACTAATTCTCAATTTGGTAAAATCGCCGTCATTTGTTAGCGTATATGTTTCTTGCCATTGAAGCGAATGCTCCATAGGAGATGCATCTGCAGCAAAACTTCCACTCATTTCTTTCAGCACCAATATCTTAGGTATTGAAACATCTTTCAATTTTTCGTCCTTCGAGCAGGCGATAAACAGGCTAAAAAGAATAATCGGCAATAACGGTTTCATATTTAATTATTTAATAGGTCTTTATTAGTTCTAACAAAACGCAAACCACATGCTTCAATGCAAGGCGGATTAAGTAATAAGCTGTTTTGATCAATTTGATAACGATATAATATAGGATTTTTCTGACTAGTTATTCCTATCTCCAGGTAAATACTATCCTTTACCCTATAATGCTCCATTTTAGGGTAAAGATTGGTTTGCAGTGAACCATCTTGGTTGAATATAATATAGGCAACACTATCTTCTGAAACGGTTTTCCATTCGCCGCTGCCATCGCCTGGATCGGCTAAAGTTTCAGTTAATATCCATTTACCTTGCAATGGTGTTGATAACGTATCATCCTTTTCGCAGGCAGAAAATAAAAATATACAAAGCAGGTATAGCGTGGTTGATTTTTTCATAAAAGGCCTTTTCCTAAAAAGAACGATGAACAACAAAATAATGCTACACATACAACTGGATAAACAGCAAGGATGCTTTCATATCGTGCAATCGTGAATAGCAGCATCCATTAAAACAAAGCAAAGAGGGGTTTTAGACACCCCCTTTTTTTATTCTGTATAATTAGCTCGGCTTATCCTAAACGTTCATCTACCTTAGGCCAATTTATGAGATTCCACCAATGATGAATATATTCTGATCTTCTGTTTTGATATTTTAGATAATAAGCGTGCTCCCATACATCTAAACCAAGTAAAGGATTTCCCTTAATTTCTACCACATCCATCAGTGGATTATCCTGATTTGGTGTAGCGCTTATTTTAACTTTGCCTTTATCCTCAACAAGCCATACCCACCCAGAACCAAATCGATCAGTTGCCGCCCTTATAAACAACTTTTTAAAGTTGTCAAATGTATCAAAGCTTCCGTTCAATACACTTAATAACCTGATCGGCAAGTCTTCTTTTTTTGGCGTCATACTCTCCCAAAAAAAGTTATGGTTCCACGCACCGCCTGCATTATTACGTGCCTTTATGGAGAATTTTGAAATATTTGCTAAGACTTCCCTCTCCGTTGCATATGCGATATCTTCCGCAATCATTGCTTCATGTATTGCTTTTACATAAGCGGCATGATGCTTTTCATAATGAATTTGCATCGTTAATGCATCAATATAAGGCTCCAGTGCACGATAATCATAGGGCAATTTAACTTGATTAAATATTGTATCTGCGGTTGACCAGTCTTTTTCTTTAGCAAGAGCCAAATGATTCAAACCCATTTCTACCATGGAGGCAGTGGTAAGAGCAGCAGTATTGTAAATGAATTTTCTGCGTGTTATTTTCATCTTATTATTTTGCTTTAATTGCTGATTTAATTTACTCGCTTCTCAAATAGTCGTAGATAGCTTTCGCTTCTTTTTCGCTCAACTGTTGATTGATCATTGGTGTGTTATAGATGGCGTACAGTTTTTTAGCAGCCGGATCTTTTTCTATCATTTTTTCTGGAGCTAGCAGCATATTGAGCACCCACTCCGGCGTATGACGACCTGTTATTCCCCTTAGTGGTGGGCCTAATGTTTTCTGATCCATTTTATGGCACATGGCACATTTCGCCATGAAAAGATCTTTACCTTGCTTTACCAATACTTTGCTAATTGCTTCGGGTTTATATTCTGTGATTGGCCCAACACCTTTAGCGCTTAGATCTTTCGGAGAAACTTCTACTTTTTCGCGCTGGACGCTTGTATTTTTCCGACCAGCATTTGCTGATGTTTGTATTTCACCATCTGATGAAGAATTTCCTCCACAGGCATATGTGATCGTTAAAACTGCTGCAAGCACAGCTATTTGTATACGCATTATAATGTTCATATAGCTATTTCTTTATGTTAAACCTTATATGTTATTTATGTTTTTCAAGCAAAAAGTCCATGTCCTGAATGAGCTTCTTTACGGAATCGACAACCGTTCCATCATAAATACCCCTTATTTGTCTATTTTGATCTACCAGTACGAAACCACCACTGTGAATGTAGCCGCCCGGAGCCTCCTCCTCCGCTGCCGCGGCAGAGAAATAAGACTTTTCAGCTAACGCATAAACATCTTTAGCAGTCCCATTTACAAAATGCCACAGGCTGGTATCAGCTCCAAGCTTTTCGGCATATTTCTTAAGAACAGGGATGCTATCATGCTTCGGATCTATACTATGTGAAATAATCCCAACGGCAGGATTACCCTTAAAATGTTCTGTCACCAGTAACATGTTTTTGGACATTATCGGACAAATAGTTGGACAAGTAGTAAAGAAGAAATCGGCTACATATATCTTATCCTTAAAGGTGTTATTGGTAATCCAATTGCCATCCTGATCTTGAAAACGGAAATCAGCAATACGATGACTTTTATCACCATAAATAGGTAAAGCAGCCCGCTCCTTATTGTTGCAGCTAGCGAGCATCAGCATACAAGCCAATGCCATTATTATGTTTGATTGTTTAACTATCATAGCAATTAGTTTTAATTAAAAAGCAAAAGAAATGTGTGTCATCAGTCGGTTTCCAGCGTCGACCCTACCATCAGCCAAGTTTTGAGAAAACGGCATTTGATAATTCGCTCCCAGTGAAATCCTTTCATAACTTAACTCGACGCCTGTCACAGCCGAAGTAATATAGCCACCTGATTGCCCTACATTAAAAGTATTATACTCTACATCATGGGCTGCTCGTTCATACATCAGGCCTGCATTGGGAGCAATTCTTAACTTCATGTCTATTAAGAATTTATAATAGAAAAGTGCATTACCTGTAAACTTATTTCCGTAACGATATTCGTATTTATTTTCTGTATTGATCTTGTACAGCATATTAAGGTTAAGACCCAGGTCCATCAATCGGGCATCATATGACATATTTAAAGTAAAATCGGTACTACCAGTTCCCAATTGAAAATTATTGGGCGCATCCGATCCTATCGTCGAACGCTCTGTATTATCGTATTTTCCCGTTGGTATTTTAACACCAAATCCAGCCCATAGTGAATGATTGAATAGCTTACTGTTCTTTGTTGTTGCCCCTCCCTCAAAAATTTTGTAATACCCCATAACGGCAACATCCCCTATGCCATTCTTACTTCCAGCGGTTCCTGCGCCAGATACGTTCCTGTGGTTAAAATTATAAGGAAGAATAGCCATTACCCGGAAGCGCTTCCCGATATTCCAAGCACCCCATAGCTCTGCTATACGGTATGTCTCATCTGCACTTAATGCTGTCCGCTCGCCCTGTGGCCCTAAGTGTGTTTCCAGCGAATTGTACTGGTAACGTAGCCCAATAAAGCGCTTATTAAAATCAGGAAGAATCCCTAAATAATAGCTACCAACTCCGCAACCACAAATATCACAGGCAAAGAGTGGTATACTCGTTAATAATATTAAACTTGTAATTATAATGTTCTTTTTCATTTCTTGAATAATTAGGTATCTATACGCACCAGCCCAACGTGTTTACATCTTGAACTTGTGTCTTATGTCTTGATACTTGCGTCTTATGTCTTGATACTTGTGTCCTATGTCTTGATACTTGTGTCCTACGTCTTGATACTCATAAAACATCATTCAGCCAATAACTTGTTCTGTACGAAAGACTCATCATTAAGCGTTTCTAAAAATGCAAGCAGCAACTTTTTTTCCTTCGCTGTAAGTTGTATCCCTAATTTACCATCGTCATTTTCCAATGAGGGGTCAATTGTTCCATTATCCACAACTTCACTGGAATAGTGATTTAACACACCCTCCAAATTCAAAAACCGTCCGTCATGCATAAAGGGTGCAGTATATTTAAGATTGCGTAAACTAGGCACCTTAAACTTGTACTTTTCTAAAGGATTCAAGGTAATATCATATCGACCCAAATCGTTTACAGCACTTGGCACTAGCCCGTTATTACGGAAAGTTCCGTCGGTAAATAGCGGCTCGGGATGGCAGTTGGCACACTTACTTCGAAAAAGTGCATAGCCTTGTTCTTCCTCCTGGGTAAAGTCTGCCCCTTCTTTTCGCATTACCTTATCATATTTGGCGTTGCTACTTGTTGCCATTACCATAAAGGAAGATAATGCTTTCAAAAAGCGGATAGATGTGATTGCTGAAGTTCCGTATGCCTTTTCAAAAAGAGCGTGATATTGCTCATCTCCTTGAAGCTTTTTAAGAATATTAGGCACCTTTTCATCCATCTCCACAGGATTTTCTATTGGCACAATAGCCAATAGATCCAAATCCGCAACACCTCCATCCCAAAAGAAAGCTTTGTTCCAGGCAACATTCATAATAGGCATAGAATTACGTGTCCCAAGTTGATCATCAATACCGTGACTTACATCATGTCCATGATGTGTAAAACCAGCGGCCTGTATATGGCAACTGCCGCACGAAATGGTGTTATTCCGCGATAACCGTGCATCATAAAACAATTTTTTTCCCAGCTCAAACTGTTCCTTGCTTATTGGATTCTTTGCTACGTTATAAGCAGGTGCTGGAAAATTAGCCGGCTGTTTAAATCCTTCAAACAATTCTGGTAATTCCGGAATAATTTCTGAAGCTTTATTACAGGCTATTACCACAAGTAATAGCCCGATAAAAACAATCATTTTGTTCATTACAACTCATTTTCGTTGCGCACTCCGTTTTCCGTATGGTCATGACTAAACATGTGCTGATAGTTGTTTGCCACTACACTACTAAAATCACTTACCATTACCGTAGGATGTTGAGCGATATCGATATTGGGAGAGCCGTTAAATACTTTCATTAAATCAACCAATAAATGAATGTTGCTGCGATATCCCTTACGGACTTCAGCAACTCCACCTGGAGAAAGATCTAGCGTAATAGTTTTTATATTATTAAGTGTAGGTGTTGTTGGGTCATAGCCCCCATAAAGTCCTATATGATAGCGAAATTTATTATCGGCGCTCGCAACAACGGAAGAGGTACCTTCCATTTTAAAGAATATGTAACCACTATTCCAGCCCCAGTACATCCCAGCGCCATCATGCCCTCCTGTAGGGTCTAAAACACCTTGCCGTTGTTCAACAGGCATGGTACTTCGTATACTATCTACACCCAGGGTGAAGGTCACACTTCTATAATCGCCTTCAGGCACATTTACTTTAGCGAAACGACTGTTACGATCATGACCTAATATAAGAAAATAGCTACTGTCTTGGGGCACTATGTATTCTGCTCCTTGCGTATTAGTGAATTTTAAATTACTGACATAATATTGAACCAAAGAGAGATTGAATGTTTCGCCGGAAGCGTTGGTGTAATTTGCAGTATTCAGTTGTAGTGTCTTATTGCCTACAATGTTATCGAACTCCACCGACAGTTCCCCGACATTATTGCTGTCTGGCGCTGGCGTTTCATTTTTCTTACAAGCAGCTAGTAAGAGCGTCATTGCACTAAGTAGAAATATATGTTTAATCGCTTTCATCTTCTATTTTTTAACCTGAATTTTAAATATTACCGGCTCAGTGGAAACTTTCTTTCCATCTTTTAATAAGTCGGCCTTTACCTCCCAGAGGCCCGGCATCGAGAGGTTAACTTTACCTTTATAATAACCCTCGCCCGCTGCTTTGGCATTTTCATTTCCCTCAGAACCATGTCCCATATCGGGCATATGTGTATTTAATGCAATCTCATAACCATCGAAAACCGCCGGAAATTCATTTTTGCTTACTCTATGAAGCATAAAACGAATAAACTGATTACCTACCGGTAATCTTTCAGGCGCGATGAGGGATAAAAAGAAGCGTCCTTCATCTCCTCCGTCAAACGCGATCGTTCTTGCTTCCTTCACCTCTTTTACGTGAATAGGAACATTAACTCTATTGGATGGCTCTCCCATTTGATCCACCAATAAATTAATAGTCCAGTTATGCTGACTTTCAATCGAACTAGGCATGATAAAGATCACCCCGCCTTTAAAAAAACCATTTGCTGCGCTTTCAGCAGGCTGTATTACAGGCGCCCCATGGGCCATCATACCCATTTTCATCTCGGGTAATAAACTGATTTTCGCTTTCTTAACTACTGTACCTTTCGAATCTTCCATTTGTATGAACAGTTCCTGATAGCTATCTGTTAAGGAATCTGTTGCGAATACTTTTGCTGAAAGATTTCCGTCAACTGATTTACCTTCCCCAACTTCTATAAGCTTATCAGGAATATTATCTTGATCTTCTATTGTTTTTTCTTGATGAGTATCTGCCTGCTTATACGCTTTGGTATTGTTGTTACAAGCCATAAACAGAGGCAAGACCCAAGGAATGAGCGCAAGCACTATCTTATTGATATTTAACATATTAAATAACTTATTTTGAAATAAAATGATATATAATAAAAGAAGGGTATCAGATTTGTCATCCTGATTAGTCACAAATCCATTTTTGTTGACACCACGCTATGCAGCGCAAATCTCAAAAAGGAATGAATGTAATGAAAGCTTTTCAGCAATCAAATCTTTACCACTATAAACCGCTACAATTTCGTTTTGGCGGTAAGAAAGGGCAGTTACTAAAAAGATAAGAATAAGATTTATTATAGGGGGGAGTTATATTTTTGAAGGCTATTTTAATGAGCTCGGGTAAAACCAACTTTGTGGGAATAACAATAGCAACTTCCACTTTATTAAAATTAGAAGCATGTTCTTTATCTTGTTTATCTTCTAATTTTTTAAGCTTTTTCATGAGCACACATTGCCCATTGCAATGCATGGCCGGCTTATCTTTGTTTTCGCAAAGTTCGGCGACAATGTACGACTGGTTTGCTTGAAACCAAGCCAATACACCTAAACTACACAGGCACTGAAACACCAGTGTAACAAATAAAATAATCGATATAAATTTATTGAACACAATTACTCAATAAGTAAATATAATATTGAAGGGGCATATTCCTCCGTAATCGTAGAAAAATCTGGATAACACATTTATAGAGGTCCTTCAATAAAAAGACAATACTGCAAATGGTAGAAGACTAAGTTTAATGTAGAAAATTAGACTAGGGGTGGATGGAAAATAGTAGCAATAATTTCTATAGTATATATAGGTTTAACATAGGTTGCATAAGATAGCTGGACAATTGCGGCCACCGGCGTTTTTGTTAGTGTACTTACTGTATGACTCAATAGTAACTGCACTTCCTTAAATTTTAAATCTGGTTGTTTTTCTTCTCGCTCCTGTTCCTTCTTCAGGCTTTCTGTTAACACACAAGATCCGCCGCACATACTAACCGGCCGATTACGGTAATCACAGAGGTTCTTAGCAATATAATCTCTGTTGGCATAAAAAGCCGTCATAATAAATAAACCGGCACAACTCTGCAAGAGCATCATTGGCACCAGTAATATGACCGCTAAACGTTTCATCGCAGCAAACTTAGGTAAAGTTATTGTAAGTATCAAGATGGAAAATAGAGATATAAGATGCAAGACGTTAGACACAAGATACAAAACTTCGGTGACACCTCTATCTTGCTACTTGATACTCACATCTTGATACTTGATTCTTAACACTTAAATGCTATTTTTACTATATGATTCATGAGAACCTTTTGTTAATTCTGGCTTTGTTTTTTGCTATGGCGATGCTATACTTATTAAGTCAGCGTCTAAAAATATCTTATCCTATACTCTTAGTTATAGGTGGTTTGGGCATATGTTTTATCCCCGGAATCCCTAAAATAAGTATTAACCCCGATTTAGTATTCTTAATTTTCCTACCCCCATTACTCTTTGAAGCTGCATGGTATACCTCATGGAACGATTTTTGGAAGTGGCGCCGGTCTATTCTATTACTGGGATTTGGCCTCGTATTATTTACCTCTTTAGCGGTAGCTTACTTCTCCGTGTTCATTATCCCTGGCTTTACACTTGCTATGGGTTTTTTATTAGGAGGTATTATCTCACCGCCAGATGCTGTTGCAGCAACCTCTGTATTGAAAGGAGTCAATATGCCCAGAAGAGGCTTAGCTATTTTAGAGGGTGAAAGCTTAGTGAACGATGCGGCCTCCCTTACGGTTTTCCGTTTCGCATTGGCATCTGTTTTAACTGGTCAATTTGTTATCCAAGAAGCAACGGTCGATTTTCTAACACTCTCTATAATGGGTGTAATCGTTGGATTGGTTATTGCTCACATACTTTATTTCGTACTTCGTTATCTCGCAAAATCGTCCAATATTACCACTCCAATTACGCTAATAGCCCCCTATTTAATGTATCTTGTTGCTGAATCTTTTGAATGGTCTGGTGTATTGGCTGTAGTAAGTGGAGGTCTATTCTTATCTTTCAGGTCGAAAGATTTCCTGAATTATCATACACGGATACAGGCGACCGAAGTGTGGGCTACCGTAGGCTTTTTACTGAATGGTTTTGTGTTTATACTAATAGGCTTAGAATTACCTGTAATAATGGGTGGGCTGGAAGGTTATTCAAAGAAAGAAGCTATTCAATATGCGCTTATAATAAGTGCCATTGTGATTGTGCTACGTCTTCTTTTAGTTTATTTAGCAGCCTTTTTGCCCCGACTCATAAGCCACAGAATACGTACTAAAGAAAAAGGGCCCGGACTTAAACTACCTTTTGCTATTGGCTGGGCCGGCATGCGCGGAGTGGTTTCCCTCGCTTCGGCTCTAGCAATTCCCTTAACGTTAGAAAATGGTGAAGCCTTTCCGCATCGCAATTTAATATTATTTATCACCTTCGTTGTTATCTTAATAACCTTGGTATTTCAAGGTCTTACCCTCCCATTATTTTTAAAGGTGCTTAAAATAGAGGAGATTGATGAATATGCACCCGTTGCAGATCAAGTAGAAGCTATCCGCTTGCAGCTTGCGAAATCAAGCATTAAATATCTCGATAAAAATTATGATCATGAGATGGGAGAACATCCTACCATCGGTCGAATAAAAGAACAATTACAAAGGAGCATTGATGCAACTGAAAGTTCGTCCCAAGAACAGGAGAAAAAAGAAAAATTAATCTCCGTGCGAATGCTGTATAGACGTGTTATGCTTGAGTTAATAACGCACAGACGAGAAGGATTGGAGAAACTACGTAAGGAAAAAAAATACGATGACCATGTTATCCGTCAACTAGAACACAACTTAGATTTAGAAGAATCGAGGTTGAATAAACAATAATTCAATTTACTGGCTGTTTACTAAAAATTTTGAAAAATGATCACAATCACCACACCTGCTTTGTTGTTCTCGGCAATTAGCCTTATTATGCTGGCCTATACAAATCGTTTTCTGGCGCTTGCAAGCTTAGTAAGGAGTTTACATGCCAAATATTTAGAACACAATCAAAGTGGTGTCATCCACGGACAGATTCAGAATCTAAGATATCGACTTCAATTGATCAAATATATGCAAACGTATGGAGTACTAAGTTTTGTGAGCTGCGTAATTTGTATGTTTTTCATATTCATGAATTGGCTTTTTTGGGCTGAAATGCTTTTCGGACTGAGCCTTATTTTCTTTACTATATCGCTCATAATTTCCCTTATTGAAATACAAAAAAGCACCAAGGCACTTGAATTAGAGTTAAGTAGCATGGAAAAGACTAAATAAAACACGCTTTAAAAATTTCAAAAAGAGCGAAGAAATGCGCGCGCGCTTTCAACCTTACAGTATTACAATTAAAATGTAACTTTTTAGGTTTTGAAGGGTCTCAATATATATGCTAGAATTAGCCAACCTTTCTAAATCTTATGGATCAAATACTATTTTAGAAATCGACCATTTCTCGATTCCAAGTGGAATCTTTTGGCTTCTAGGGCACAATGGGATTGGTAAAACAACCTTACTCAAGATGATTGGCGGGATAGAGCCCTTTAAGGGAAATATTGCCTTTAATGGTATCGATCTAAGGCAATCACCAGTTGAGTATCGTCGATCAGTGAATATAGGAGAAGCTGAACCTCTATTTCCTACTTTCTTAAAAGGTAAGGAATTGATCGAATTATTTGCAAAAGCAAAACAAGCTGAGGCAACGCAAGTAAGCTTCTTACTAAAGACCTTGGACGTGCATCATTATATCAATACACCAATAGGTTCATACTCCTCAGGGATGATAAAAAAGCTTTCTTTAATATTGGCTTTCTTAGGGAATCCTTCCCTTATTCTGTTGGATGAACCACTTATAACCTTAGATAAAGAGTCTCAGGAGATGATACAAACTTTAATAATAAATAGCTGGAAAGAAAGGAATGTCAGCTTTATTATTTCCTCTCATCAAGAATTACCCATAACCGCTTCATCACTTTCCAAAATAATGATCCGGGATCGAAAGCTTGTTTTATTGGATAATATTATTAATGCTGGTCTTTTATAAAATCTTTGTTGCAGACTTTTATCGAGTTCATTTCGGATTCTTTCTTTTTGTAACACTCATATTATTCGGAGCAGGAGATCCTGGCCAGTTGCTGGCTTTTCATACTGGGGTTATTTATGCCATTTTGACTAATTCCTTTCCACTTACGATTACAATTTGTTTATGGTTCGTTTACCTACTGAAATCGTTACTCTTCATAAGAGAAAAGTTAAAAGAGGAAGCACAACAATTCTTATGCTACAGTTTTTCTTCACTTAGCAAAACGGCACGCATGACCTACTGGTTCACTACCATGGTTCTTATAAATATGCCCATTCTACTATATGCTATTACATGTGCGCTCGTTGGGTTCTATTCGAAAAATATAATTATTGCCCTTTTACTTATCATTGTGATAATTGCGTTCATTTCCGCTGGCTCCTTTGTAGCAGATAGGTTTTTCTATAGGAGGATTACGGTACAAACGGCAAAAGAAAATAAATTTTATTTTGCCAACACGCTACCTATCAGTTACCTATTCATTGGAATGAAGTATTTACTTGCCGAACAGAAACTAGCCTACGGAATCTGCAAATTATTTTCCTACTTGCTGATAATAGGTATGTACCATATATTCCATGATTTACAAAATAATGTAGCGCTAGCAGCCATCATTGTTACCTCCTTCGTTATTGCTCATGTCGTTCTTTTATTTGCTCAATTCAGATTCGAATATCAATCATTAGCTATCCTGAGGAACTTGCCATACACCGATAACTTCAGGTTTTATGCTGCTTTAAAAAGGAACTTTCTTTTGTTTATTCCTGAGGTAATTTGGCTATTTTCACGTTTCAAATTTTTTGAATCAGGTATTCTAGCACTATATATGCTTTCGCTATCTATATTTCTTTACCAAAGTATATCTTTGGTGGGTTTGAAGCTTGATTCCTTTGTGAAATTTACATTTTTCCTCTTTCTCTTCTTAGTCATCATCATTCCTATTGGGTATTTAGCCGTCATCTCTATTATACTTCTTTGTACTGCCTGGGCCATTTTTAAATTAAAAACCCAACCATACTAATCATGTTTCTTAAATTAATGGCAGCGTTAAAGGTTTTGACTTCTCTTTAACAATATCCATCACAAATACAGTTTGAATAGTACTAATACCGTCAACTTCGCTTAATTTATTCACATGAAACCGATCTTCACACTATTGGCTATTATATATTTATTAATTAGAAACAATCGATTAAAAAACAGGCTGTAATGTTTCTATAAATCAGCTAAGGCATTGCATAAAACCATTGTACTAGGCTATTTATAGTAGGCTCTTTAAAATCTAACTTGCCTTCAAGATTTATTAAAGAACCTTCTTCTGTGCGGCCTTTCATGGTGAAGGATTTCATTGCTGTAGTATATCTTTTTAGTTGGGGAAACTGCTCGTTGTTAAATAGTTTCTCAGCATTCACAAATAAATAAAAAAAATGCCCGCTTAAACTATTCACATGATCATCTTTAAAAGATGTTCCTGTTCCAAAATATAATCTGTTTGCTGTTGTACCTGATTGAAACTTATAATAGACCTGTTTCGGAATGTAATTTGCCAAGTGGGGAGAGGCTTCAAGCGCAAGGTATATTTCCGGTACCCGTTCTTCCTTTATCGTTCTTTTTTCAACTCTTTCAAAATCGTCGTTGTAATCGTAAGTTATAATGGTATCCTTCTGAATGATCTGCTGATTTTTCCATTCGAAATCTAGGTAGCTCCCGTAATATCTTAGCAAGGTATCTGCCGGTACATGATGTTGATCAAAAAACTGTCTATTTTTTCTAATAAAAGGAGTTATATCTGCAGCTAGCCATCCTTTAACTAAGCTATTGTCTGCAAATTTTTTAGGTTTCAATTTTTTCTTTCCGATCAGCATAGATGAACGAATTGAACCTTGCAGATCTAATTCACCTCTATTGAAATTTGCAATTAGTATGGATGAATCGTTTGTATAAGTAATGTGCTCTTCTTTATTACTTAGTTGTTTAAAAAACAGGCTTTCTTTTACTTTTTGAGTGTTTTTTTGATGGAGTACATCAACTAATATCTCAAGCGTATTCTCGGAAGTAGCAGAGAAGGAAATGGCCAATTTATCCTTCGAATAGGCGATAGTAACCTTTCCATTTTTACTCTTTGCCCAACGTATATGTTTATCCCGATCGTATACTTGATAATCCTTTATGTCCAATATTTGATGCGTAAAAGCTTTAAATGCTATGGAATCATCAATGGATAAGGAAGTAAAACAGGTGGTATTTGGCTTATTTTTAACGGTATAAAAAAAGAGATTAGCAGGTATCTTCAATCCAATATTAAGTGGCCGTTTTCCCTTTTCTTTTTTCTGATTGTTGGTTTTTATGTAGTAGGCCGGATTAGTTATGGCATTCCAAACAATGGATTTTAATATTCCATCTACATTGATTCTCGTTAAGGATGTAATATTTTGTGGAATGTTTTGTTTATATGATTGCTTTTGACGAAAATAAAACACACCAAGTCCTATCAAAAACAAGACTAGCAAAATCAAACCTAACCGTATAACAACCTTCTTCATATTAGGCCAATAAATAGTATTTGTTATCTATCAAATAAAATTGGATAAATACTTCAATGCAATATTGATGATACACCTAATTACATGCCTCCAAAAGCGGTATTTTCTATTAAAAACAAAATATATTTCAAAGCGTTTTTATGAGTGCTTGGAAATTCGCCACTAAATTCTGCAACCATTTTATTTCCATCCATACCTTTGGATGTGAAGTAGAAGTCGCCCAAGTTTTGAAGTCGCTCTTTCAACGCCTTAGAACCATAGCTATCCGACAAGTCCAACGTATTGACCGCTTTGCTTATTTTACTGGCGTTTAGCGCTAAAACCATACTATTCTTTTTCAATACAGCCTTATTTTTGGCAGAAAGATTATTTTTACTTTTTCCTTGCTGTACAGCTACCAAACTTTCAAATGAGGTTCCTATAAAGACAATACCGTCTTTAAGCAGTATGTGCACGTCAAAAGGACTTTTTTTATTTTTAAAAGTGTAGACCCCACTTTCTTCTGTAATAGCATGTTTAGACAAACCAATCGACAAAAGCTTCTCCATAAGCTTCGTATCGTCAGAAGAAAACATCCATAAAAAGTCGGGTAAAGTTTCTTTCTTCATTTTTTCGACTTCGATTGAATTATAATCATCGTCATATTCATAGGTAGTATACTTTACTTCTTGTTTTTTCAGGCCATTAAGTATAAGCACACCATCTCCTTTAACTACTTTTCCAATCGCTTTTTCATCTAATACTAATGAAAATAAGGTAGCCCCTAAATCTATCTCTTCTTTAAAACCACCTAATAAACTTCCATAATATTGCTTCATCAGGTTTGGAAGCTCTTCCAGGTATGCCTGTGTATTAACTTTATAACCCATATAAGCCAAAGCATCTTCATTAATATATTTGAAGAATTTTTTATTCATCTTGCGATTATAAATTCTATGATACCTCTTTACCTGATCATCGGCTACTTCTAAGGCCCCACTTAGCTTAACATGGTTTCCTTCAACAACAAGATGGGCATTGGCACTTCCAAATCCCGCATTAAACTTATTCGTTTTCGTTCCTAAAACCGCACTGTAAACGGTTGACAAAAAATCGTTATAAAGCTCGTCAACATTGCGTATCCAAACACTTGCCAATGCTTTTTTATTAACTGCGTGTTTAAAGGATTTATTTTCAAATGTTACCTTTGTTATTGACAAACGATTGACCTCGTTATTTAACCATTTATTCAGCAGTGCGCTTTTTATAGAATCATCAGCCGCTATACTGGCATAATAGTCATCATAGATCGAATCCTGGTTCACTGAATCTGTATAGTGATCGCTACTGTAATCGTTATACTCATCCTCTTGCATCACTACATCTGTGGAATCTAGCGATTCCGCAACAGTATCAGCTTTGTTCCAATAGGAATCAATTGTATCCGTCATGGGAGGTTCAGGGCTTGTTACTGTTGTATCATATGTATCACTGAGCTTTCTGTTTTTAATGCCATACTTCATTGCAACCTGTTCATTTTCGAAAAAACGATCTTGTAAGTTTCCAGAAAAGAGATGTAGAATTTTATCATTCCAGGTCACAATTTGTTTTTTGTCTTCCAGCTCAATTCTACGTAATCCATTCTGTGTATTAAGCGGAGTACCAAGGCCTCTCAATAATGTATCTAGTTTTTTAGCGTCATTTAATGGCACACACATTCCATAGTATACAATGCTATCTGTTTTGGTGCTGTAAATATACACCTGCCCATGTAAATCAATACCAAAATCTTCTACGCTTTGATATCGTATGTTATTATTTTTACCTACTTTCTCCAGTAGTGCCTGGCCAATTTTTGACTGGTTGAACTCACTTATACTTATTAGATCAAAGAAATATTTGCTGTTCACGGTGGCCACTGCATAGGCATTTTCCGGCACACCATTTTCTACTTGTTGAGCTGCCGCGGCAAATGCCAAGAATATACTTAGCAGTATTAAACTAAATTTATGCATATAAATTAATTAACTAATTGTATTTGATTGGAAATATTTTTGTTGCCGTTAATAAGATCTAAAATATTGGCTCGGAACATCACAGCTTTTTTACTGCCCGAAAGCTTCGCTTCTTTATTACGTTGGAATAAAATGGGTGAATCAAATCTATAAATACTCGTATAAGTGGCTTTCTTAAATACTTCTTTATCTTGACTTTTTAATTTTTGATAAGCTTGTTTTGCTTCGGAAGAATATTGATAATTTCGCACAAATAAATGGTTAGCATGTTGATAGCTGTACGAAGACTCACCCGTCGGCTTAACCTTTAATTTCTGGTAAATTAATTTATTAACGACATTTAAATCAGCAACCTTTGAAAATGAAAAGCTAATAGAAGCAATGTAATTATCAAAGTCTAATCGTTGCGATACCTTACTTATGCCTGGTGTTTTCCTTAAGTTGGCAACCGCATCATGCAGACCTTGCTGAATCGTTTCTTTATTAGGCACCTTATAACCATTGATGCTATCGAGTAACATAATGGAAGCTACCTTGGTCTTACTCTGACTAAGATTCAATGTTACGGTCATTTGTCCGCTGCCATCCCGCTTAACCACCATTTCTTCAACCACCTCAAAGCAGCCACTCAAACTTAATACCAGTATGGTCAATAAAAAATAATATAGTTTAATGTGACCTTGCATATCGAATTTTTAAAGGCAGCTACAAAAATAGCTAAAAATCAACCTTACGGACTACCTGATTTCAGGGGTATTTGCTTTAGTTGTTGGTTATCCGTTATTGGTTGCTGGTTATTCGTTGTTGGTTTGGCAGTTTGAGTGCGCTTGACAGCTAATTTCAGCGGTCTGCCATGAACTTTTGCTTTAGGCACTGCATTTTAGCTTTGTGCCCTTCACTTTCCTCTTAGCATTTCGTAACTTTATATGTTAAAACGAGGAGGTATTATGGCAAAAGTGAAGAATTTAACGATGAGGGGATGTGATAAAAAACCTATTACCTTTGATATTTTTTTTAATGAGTCTCTCATGCCTCAACCCGTTATTATTTACGCGCATGGCTTTAACGGTTTTAAAGATTGGGGCAATTTCGACCTAATTGCAGATCAATTTTTGGCATCGGGATTTGCATTTATTAAGTTCAATTTTTCTTACAACGGCACTTCTCCGGAACAACCTGAACATTTTGTGGATTTAGCTGCCTTTGGAGAGAATAATTATACCAGGCAGTTAGATGATCTCAAGTGCATTATTGACTGGATATACAATCCATTTAACCCCTATCGTTCAGCTCTGGCAATTGATAAAATTGGACTGATAGGTCATAGTATGGGAGGAGGAATAAGTATCATTAAGACGGCTGAAGATCGACGTATAAAATCGTTGATAACATGGGCGGCAATTGATCAATGCAAGACCCCGTGGGGAAATTGGTCAAGAGAACAATTAAAGGAATGGAAACATGAAGGAGTCGCTTATTATATAAACGGCCGTACCAGACAGCAGATGCCTCTAAATTATCAACTATATGAAGACTTTCTAACCAATCAGGAGCATTTAGATATTTTGAAGGCGGCCAATCAAATTAAAGTACCGTGGCTTATATGTCATGGAACAGAAGACATTAACGTACCGGTTACACAAGCATATAACTTAAAGAAGGGTAATGCTAATGCAGCCTTATTTACTATATCAACTGATCATGTTTTTGGCAGAAGACATCCCTGGAACAGTATTACGCAACCTTTTGCTATGCAAGAAGTGTTAAATAGAAATATCCTCTTCTTCAAACAGCACTTGGGAACACAATGACGGATTATTACGATATAAAAGCAATAAAAGGGTAGCTTAACTTGTTAATGCTTAAGCTACCCCTTATTCTATTTCTTTAGCATCTTCTTATACCGCATTAGCGCTTCAACATAATAATAATCAGCGTACGTTAAGGGCACATCTATCTCGCTTTTATGAGGAATAGACCCGACACTTTGCATCAAAATAAATCCGCCATTAGATCCAATGGTAGCTTTGTACGGAGATGATGACAAGCTTATCAGCATTTTTTCGGCCGATTGAAGGTATCGCTTAGCTTTCGACGGCTTAACAAAGGTACTTAACTCTAATAGCGCCGAGGCATTTATCGCAGCAGCAGAAGCATCTCTATTATTTTTATACATTGTAGCATACGGGCTGTCGGTAGGTAAATCAGGTGCATTAAAATCCCAATAAGGAACGAAATCCTCCGGTAAATTCGGATGATTTAAAATAAAATCTGCAATTTTTTCAGCAAACTTTAAATAACGCTTATCCTTAGTCTCACGGTACATCATGGTATAACCATAGAGGCCCCAAGCTTGGCCACGAGCCCAGGCAGATTCATCGTATGCGCCTTGTGCTGTTTTTTTTGCTACAATTCCGCCTGTTGTTGGGTTGTAATCGACCACATGATAACAACTCATATCTTTCCTATAATGATTAAGCATAGTTGTGTTAGCATGTGTGCTGGCTATCTCTCGGTACTTATTATCTCCAGTCATTTTTGATGCCTGCGTAAGGAATTCTAAATTCATCATATTATCAATAATTACCGGATAGGTCCACCCTTCCCACGATCTAATTGTTTTCGTTATCGGACTGAATCTAGTAATTAATGAATTCGCGCCAGTGAGTAAGACATTCTTATAAGCGCTGCTATCATGTGTTAATCGTAAAGCATTTCCAAAACTACAGTATAACATAAACCCAAGATCGTGCGTGGAAGTGTTCAGTTTCTCCTGTTCTAAAATTTTCAGCTTTTCTTTCGCTTTATTCAATAAATCATCATTGCCACTGTATTCACATAAATAAAGCAATGTTCCGGGGTAAAAACCAGATGTCCACCAAGCACTATTTGAACTGATAGATTTACCATCTTCGTAGGTTCTGGGAAATTTATCAGTAGGAATGTTTGGCGCTAAAAAGCCAATTTGTTCTACCGCTTCCGTTAAATTTTTGTCAATAAAGTTGCTACTCAAAGCATATTGTCCCCATGTGCTGTTTATACTTAAAAAACACAAGCCTGTTACCAGCAACAGCGATCTAAAATATTTCCACATATCACTCATTATAGAAAAATTGATTAATCAGTTAATTTGCTATTCTAATTAATAACCCGTATTCTGGGGCAATAAATTAGGGTTTCTACCTATTTCCTCTTGTGGAATAGGTAACAGCTTATGGTAATCTTTTACATTTGCTCTTTTCTCGTAAGCGTTTTCCGCTGTAAATGCTTCCACTACCGTATCCCAACGTTTCAAGTCATACCAGCGTTTCCATTCAAAGGCCAGCTCTACCCTACGTTCCTCTCTTACTGCCTCTCTGAAGTCCGACTGACTAAGTCCCACAGGTAAATCTACAGGCATTTCGCGTACACCTTGCGGCGTGTTCCTGGCTCGTCTCCTTACGGCATTTATATATTCATACGCCTTATCTGTAGGTCCAACATTTTCATTTATAGATTCCGCTGCCATCAACAACACCTCAGCATAACGAAATATTACATGTTTAATATCAGAATCAGCTCCTTCAGCATTTGCACCTGCCCCAGGAAATAAGCACCACTTAGCGGTATGTATTCTTGGCCATTTCCATCGCTGATAGGGTGTCATCACGCCCTTTACAGGTGTTTCAGTCAAATAACTCACTTCTTTTCTGTAATCATTCGCATTAAAGCTGTCATACATTCCAGGAGACGGAACAAGCACACTCCACCCCAACATATCTGCATCTCTTACACCTGTCATTGGAGCTGTATAATCCTGATTAGTAGAAGTTTCCCCAGTAATTCCACCCATAAAATCAACAATCCATACATGTTCCAATTGATGACCAAGGTCTGCTTTCCAAAGATCCTGAAAATCATTAACCAATCCATATTGATAGGTACTTGCATTGCTAATTACCACCTCGGCATGTTCTGCGGCTTTATCCCACTGCTTTAAAACCATATAAATTGATGCCAACATTGTATGTGCAACTCCTTTGGTAGCGCGCGATTTAATGCCGGGAAAAACGTCCGGTAAATTCGTAACGCCAAACTCGCAATCTTCAATTATCCGTTGATAAATTTCCGCAGCGGGCGTTCTTGAAACATCTTTAATGCTATTCGGATCGGTTACAAATTCACCTATATAAGGTACATCCCCAAACAGTTGTACCAAATGGTAATAATTTAATGCGCGGATCATACGTGCCTCTGCGATGAGCGCATTCTTCTTTTCTTCATTCATCTCAACCTTAGGGATGCCGTCTATAGCGGCATTAGCCGCACCAATTCCAAGATAAGCTAATCGCCATACAGCTAAGATATCCTGATTACTTGCGTCATGTGTAAAGCCGTTCAACTGAATCCGGCTCGACTGCGTTCCAATATCTGCAATATCGATATCATCACCCAACAACTGTAAAACCATTGTTAAACGTCTGCCGTAATAATCGGCACTGCTTAACAAGGCGTACGACCCCATAACCGCGGCCTCAGCATCTGCTTCTGTATTGAAATATTGTCCGGGCACGAGTATACTAACCGGCTTTTCATCTAGCTTCGTACAGGAGGCAAGTGCGAGTAAGACCCCTATAAATTTATATTTTGATAACCTTTTCATCTGTTTAAAAATCTAAAATCCAACGTTTATACCAACCGTTACTGACCTAATATTTGGATAACCCATATAATCTAACCCTACATTTCTATTAGAATCTTCGAAGCTCACTTCTGGGTCAAAACCTTTATATTTCGTGAAGGTTAAAATATTTTGAGCACTTGCATAAATTCTCAACCTACTTACCTGAAGCTTTCCTAATGCAAACTGGGGGAAATTATAACCAAGTGCCACGTTTTTTAACCGAAGGTAAGAACCATCTTCTACCCACCTGGAGGATACTTCTGGATTATTGGAAGCACTTGCTCGCGGTACGTCCGTATTCGTATTCTGGGGCGTCCAACGGTTTAAAGCGTCGGTAGTTGCATTACCTTTTCCAGCCATCCAATCTAATTCCATGCGCGTGATATTCAGCATATCATTTCCGTAGCTTCCTTGAAAAAATATATTCAAATCGAAGTTCTTATACTTAAAATCGTTATTTATGCCATAAATAAAGTCAGGATGGGGATTTCCGATGATCGTACGATCATCTGCGTTGACAACACCATTAGGACCTTCTACTAGATTATTGTTTTCATCTCTACCGTAAATATCCTTATATTTTACATCCCCCGGCTTTTTATTGCTTGCATTTGTAAAATCATCTCCCTCCTGATATAAACCGTCAAACATCCAACCATAGAAAGCACCAACGACCTCTCCTACACGAAGAATTTGTGATTCTGTTGAAAGCATATGTCCTGGTATCGTGTTATAACGGATATCTCCACCAGGCAATGCAAGAATTTTGTTTCGATTGAAGGTGATATTAAAGTCAGTTGTCCACTTAAAATCACCCTTTAAGTTGGTCGTATTTACAGCAAACTCCCATCCTTTATTCTCGACACTTCCAATATTTTGCAAGGAGGTTGTATATCCTGAATATATCGGTAGGGGTACTTCATAAAGCAAATCAACCGTTTTCTTATAATAGTAATCTACCGCAAGATTAATCCGTCCATCTAAAAAACCTATATCCAATCCAACATCCGTTTGTTTTGTAGTTTCCCAGGTAAGACTTGGATTAGCTACATTGGTTGGTCGTACAGCATTAACAGGTACGCCGTTAATGGTTGTCAACGTTGGTGAAAAACGTGCTAGCGATCGATATGAACCAATCTCTGTATTTCCTGTTTCCCCATAACTCGTCCGGATTTTTAAATTAGAAATCGCCTGTATTTCTTGCATAAAAGGTTCTTGACTGATATTCCATGCGAGTGCACCTGAAGGGAAAAAAGCCCATTTATTATTATCTCCAAAACGTGATGAACCATCATAACGGCCCGTAATCGTTAAGAAATATTTGCTTTTGAAGTTATAGTTCGCACGACCGTAAAAAGACGACATCACCCAATCTTCAAGATCCGACGTTGCTCGCTGATAATTGGATCCGGCACCTAAATTCCAAAAAGAAAAGTTGTCTGACACAAAATCTCTATTGTTGGCCACCCACTCTTCATTTCTTGAAGATTGATAGGAATAGCCACCCATTAGATCTAAATTATGGTCCTCCTGAAAGGTCTTTGTATAGGTGAGGAAATTTTCATTGATTACATTGGTATTTTTATGTGCCGTTATAGAACCGGTTCCCCCGTAATTACGCCCTTCCACCAACTCCTTGGTTACATAATTACCTGTTCGCTGATTGCTTATCTGTACACCGAGTGTGCTTCTGAATTTTAAGCCCGTCAATAATTCAACCTCGCCATAAGCATTTCCCTGAAAAAGGTCAGTTATCACCTCATTTTTACGTTCGCGGGCAACTGCAACCGGATTGTCATGGGGGTCTCCCACCTGTTTTAATGTATATTTTCCATTTTCATCATAAATCCCTTGTACAGGTTCAAATCTAAGTGCTGCTGAAATCACGCCAGCGCTAGACGTCCCACTGCTTGTTTCCTGCGTTCTCACACCATCCAATTTATTCCGTATAAAAAACATTTTACTACCCAATCTAACTCTATCAGAAACTTTTATATCTAAATTAGACGTACCCGAGAGCCTTCTAAAATCAGAATTTATAACAGTACCTTTTTGGCCATAGTGACTAAGCGAGGTATAATATCTCACATTTTCGCTACCACCCGAAACAGCTAATTGGTTGTTCAGCAATCCGCCAGTGCGAAAAATCAGGTCTTGCCAATCCGTACCTTCACCGTAAGAGGCTGGGTCTGCATACGGAACAGTTGTATTGCCACTGTTTTTGTATATATCATTAATATATTCAGCAAACTCCTGACCATTTAGCAAATCGAGTCTTTTACCTACATGCTGAAAAGAATAAGAGTTATTAAAGTCTATAATAGGCCTTCCAATTTTTCCTTTTTTTGTTGTAACCATGATGACGCCATTAGCACCTCTCGACCCATAAATAGCTGTTGCAGAAGCATCTTTCAATACTTCAACAGACTCTACATCCTCTGGTGGTGGAGGAGTTCCACCAGCAAAGCCATCTACCACGTAAAGCGGATCACTGCTAGCATTGATGGATGTACCTCCCCGAATGCGCACACGTGGTGCTTTGCCGGGCTCGCCATTTACACTGGAGACAGCCACACCAGGTGATCTGCCTTGTAAGGCCTGAGCGGTACCTGCAACAGGAAATGCAGCAATCTTTTCAGCGGAAACAGATGATACTGCACCTGTTAAATCGCTCTTTCTTTGTGTTCCGTAACCTATAACCACTACCTCGTCCAGTTCAGCATCATCAGCCATGAGTTCAACCGCAAGACTTGTTTGTCCTTCGTTCAGCCTTATTTCCTGGCGTATAAAACCAATTGAACTGACAATAATAGTCGCATTCTTCGGTACACTTAAGGTAAATGCACCTTTATCGTTCGTTTGTGTTCCTCTGTTTGAAACACCTTTGATACTAATAGAAACACCGGAAAGCTCTTTTCCTTTTTCATCTTTAACAATACCTGAAATCGTATTATCCTGTATCAGACTACGCGTATTTTCTTTTCTGGAGATAACAATATTTTTCTCTACTATTTTATAGCTTAATGGTTGATTTTCCAAGCATTTATCAATGGCTTCCTGCACCGTAGCACCCATTAAATCTATATCGATTGGTTTTGTATGATTCAAGACGCTGGCTGTATATAATATATTATACCCAGTCTGTTTTCTTATTTCAGAAAACACTTCGTTTAAAGAAGCATTTTTTTTATGGAGCGTTAATTTCTGAGCAAAGGTGAAAGCCTGAACCTTCAACATGCTCATTAAGATCAAGATTAAGGATAATTTCATGATCAATAGAGGTTTGGAATCAGCACAATTTCTCCTTATGTGCCAATTTTTAGCGTTTATTTTATACATTTGATTAGGTTAAAGAATTGGTTTGAAGTATTAAATCTTTAATCCGACAAGCAGCATAGCTTGTGCTTATCAGGGGCGTTGCACCGCCTCTGATAATTATTGTTATCTTATTTCATTACAACTACTTTCCTCCCTTCTATTTTAAAGTGAACCCCACCTGTTAATGCTATGGTATTTAACAATTTCTCAATGCTGTCGAATTTTGAAACAGTGCCAATAAAGGTTTCTCCACTTACGTCTCCAGCATAAACAACATCTACATCATACCACCTTTCTATGGTTTTCATCACCGTCCGGATATTATCTCCTTGAAAGACTAAAGACCCGCTTTTCCATGCTAGAACATCGTTTACATCTACCTGACGCATTGATATTCTTTTGGTCTGAACGTCTACAGTAGCCTGCTGCCCGGGTTTCAATGTCACAGCATTTTCATTGGATTTATTATCCGGTAACATCGCATTTATCCTGACCTTTCCTTCAACCAATGTGGTTGTATTTTTTTTCATATCCTCGTAGGCACTCACTAAAAAACTTGTTCCCAATACGTGGATTTCAGCTCCATTAGCATTTACTATAAATGGACGTACTTGATTTTTTGCAATTTCAAAATAAGCTTCACCTTTAAGGGTAACAACTCTTTTTTCAACCTCAAAATCTGTAGGATAGAGCAAAGAAGAAGCGGCGCTCAGCCATACCTTAGAGCCATCAGGCAAGACTAACTGGTATTGGCCCCCTCGAGGAGTCGAAAGCACATTTTGGCTTATTTGATTACTTTTAATCTCCTTGTTGGCCTTTGCCTCATAAATGAGTTTGCCATCACCTGTTTTTTTTATTATTACTCCCCCCTCTTTGATTTCTCCTCTTTCGATCTCTTCCAAATTAACCACCTTGCCATTTCCAAGCATCAACGTTGCTTTATTCTTTACCGGCATTATATTATTCAATACGACCCTCTGTTGGGGCAAAGAGTGTATTTTAGCCGTATTTAAATAAAAGAAAATGCCAATACCTATAACCAACACAATAGCAGCTGCCATAGCTAGCAAACGGTAACGAAGTTGATGTTTATGATGATTTATTTGAGCTTTTCTTATAATTGATCTTTCTAAGTTTTCGGTTTCTTGCTCAGAAAAAAAAGGCTTTTCATCAACGTAACTAAATCTAGCCTTTTCAAAAAGTTGTTCGATTTCATGGTTATTTCCCTCTTCTTCCAATAGGAGAAACAGTTCTTCTCTTTCTTGATCAGAAATATTATTACTTAATGCCTTTTCAAACAGAAGGGAAAGTCGGTTTTTATTCATAATTTATAATCGTAACCTATTATGCTACGAACAGGTGGTCTTCTAAATTAGCTTGCTAGTATCTGCATTTCTATTACTACATATATATGCCGACTTTTCGCAGGTTTATTATAAAGACACCAAAAGGAAAAATTGTGGATGTGAAAAATTCATTTTTTTTAAAAAAGATAATTAACTGATCATTAAGACAGGTAGATATACAATAAAGGCGTGATGACACTATAAGCCTTTACATAATCATTAATAAACCGCAAAGCCAACTGTTGGTATTTGGCTACAGACACCGTTGAAATATTCAGTATTCTAGCAATTTCCGGATTTTTAAGTCCTTGTTGTCTTAACGTAAAAACCTTCTGTTGCTGTGGAGGTAAATTGTTCACAGCCCTTTCTATCAACTGATAACGCTTCTCTATATCTTGTTGTTCTTCTAAAGCGGTATTTTCTAAAGTAATTGCTGACTGTAAGTAAGAGTCATGCTTCTCCTTTTCTCTTAACAGTTGTCTTATTTTATTTAAAACATGGTTACGCGTAATAATGAAAAGATAAGCTGTAAAATTGTTGATTTCTAACAACTGAGCTCTATTAAGCCATACTTTCACAAAAATATCCTGCACTACTTCTAGTGTAGTCTCACGGTCATGAAGCAAAGAATTTATAAAAGAGCCAATCTCATGATGGTAGGAAATGAATAGCTCCCGAAACGCTTGCTCATCATCCATTGCAATCCTTTGCAATAAAATATGCTCATTTTCTACTTTACTCAATAACATGAATTAGGTCTATTTTAAGGTCCTTCTCAGGGTAGCTTATGGAAGGCTAAATTAAGCTTTTTTGATAAAAAACAAACAAACGTGTTGAAGATATCGTTGTCATTGCTAAAATATGTTAAATCACTCTGCGTTAAGATACCTTATAAAATCGTCAAAATGCCTGAATAAAATGATCAGAATATATGTATTCTTTGTAATCGTATACATTAATATGCTAAATGATGATAAACCTACCCAATATAATTTTTGGAACCAGTGCATTAGGTAATCTATATACAACTATTGAAGAGCACATAAAACATCAAATTGTAGCATCGTGCATAAACAACAGTAAAGATATTCCAGTCTTTGACAGTGCAGGTAAATATGGAGCGGGTCTGGCACTCGAGGTATTAGGTCGAAGCTTTAAAGCATTAGGTGTAAAACAAGACCAAATCCTCATTAGCAATAAATTAGGTTGGTACCGTGTTCCCCTCGAAGGAAATGAACCAACTTTCGAAAAAGGCGTGTGGAAAGATTTGAAGTATGACGCTATTCAAAAAATAAGCTACGAAGGCATTCTAGCATGTTTTTATCAGGGAAACGACTTGTTACAAGGATATACTCCTCAGATGGTTTCTGTACATGATCCCGATGAATTTCTAAAGGCTGCAGCAAGTATTAAAGAAGAAGAACAGCGTTTCAAGAAAATTTTGCAGGCTTATCAAGCCTTAGCCGAATTAAAAGCGCAAGGACAAGTAAAATATATTGGTGTAGGAGCTAAAAATTGGCGTATCATAGAAAAAATCAGTCAGTTTGTTAAATTAGACTGGGTGATGATAGCGAATAGTTTAACACTTCACAGCCACCCAAAACAACTAATTAATTTTATTAATACACTGACAGAGAAAGGCATATCCGTTGTTAATTCGGCTGTTTTTAACGGTGGATTTTTAATTGGAAGCGATTACTATAATTATGCCTATGTTGATAAAGAGAGTGCAGAAGGTAAAGAATTGCATGTTTGGCGGGAAGAATTTTTCAAACAATGTGGAGAGCAAGGTATCAGTCCGGCTGCAGCCTGTGTACATTTCGGTTTACAATTCAAAGGGGTAAAAAGCATTGCGCTCAACACATCAAAGCCTGAACATGTTGAGCGCAATCTATCCTTAACAAAGGAAAAAATAGGTGTGGAATTTTGGAAGAGATTAAATGAAAAGGGACTGATAAAAATAGATGTTTCTGCTCCTTTTTAATTCCCTAACCTGCTATTTCACCTCAAAGGAAAACGTCGAGCCAATCCAGGCGGCATCAAAGGTTTTTCCATTATGTGTGCCCGCAGCTTTTTCATAATTCTCAGCTTCGGCCACATAACGTCCTGACCACAAAGGAGCAAATTCAAAAGCGCCTTCCGCATCAGTGGTAAATCCTTTTGACCAGCCCTCTGGTGAAGCTATATTAACCACCTTGTTAGCAAGAGGTTGCCCATTTAATTGCGCATATAATTTAATAGACTTGCCTTTACCAAAAATTTCTTGATTTGCAGCGTATACTTTAAGGCTATTTGTATTTAGATCTGCATTTACTTTCGTTGATTTACCAACGGCTACCTGCGCTGATGAAATAAAGTGATATTTAGTTGTTCCGCCAAGTTCCGCTGCTTCATGGCTTACCATTAATGTATAGACACCGTCATTTTCAGGTGTAAAACTACTGGTATAATGGGTACCCCCAGCTTTTGTTTCCAACTTTGTTTTCTTACCATCAGGTGCTACCAACCATAATGTAAACTCCTTTACATCCGAATACCATTTTTCGGGAGCATCCCGTTCATTGAGTGCAAATTCGCCATAGTAGACTTTCACATCGTGTAATGTCCCCTTTTTACCAAGGGTTGCTGTTTCAATCCATAACGCATGGGCATTTGCATGTGTGTAAACAAGCAAGCAAAAAAGTGCCAGTAAAGTAGTTTTTAAGATTTTCATTGTTTTACATTAAAGTTAATTCCGTATCATGAAGCCTCATCTTCATAAAGAATGGTTTTGTGAAGCAAATATACATTTATTTAGATTTATTACAAATAAAACAATTGCTTTCATATACACGAAGTGTTGTTGCAACCGAAGCAAAGGTATCTTATTGTTTTAACAATGTCTTATTTATTTATACAGTTATTTTTCAGTTATTCTTCAGTTTTTATTCAGTTATTGCTCAGTTAAAACTGAAAAATAGCTGTATTATATATGTAGTAATTTTTTAATATAGTTTGTATTATAGAATAAAACTATATAACTTCGTCTTTACACTAAGTAACAAAGCGTATGGCAACAGCAAAAAATGGTATTAATGGGCCCTTTTCGGGAAAAATAGGTTCGGTAGTTGGGTACATGTGGAAAGGTAGACCCGTTATGCGAGCGATGCCTAAAAAAACCAAAAAAAAACCTTCTATCTCACAGCTTGCCAATAGGCAGCGCATGGCTGTTACCCAACGCTTTTTGAAACATATCGTACTTATTCTGCGCAAAGGTTTTGCAGAAATAGCGGACGAAAAGAACATAACGCCTTATATGGCCGCTACCTCATATAACAAATTACATGCTATTAGTGGTGAATATCCGAACATAATTTTCAACCCAGCTTTAGCGAAGATATCAATGGGAGGTTTGCCAGGAGTGGAAAACGCGCAGATGACAAAGACGGAAGAAGGGCTTTTATTCAACTGGGAAGATAACCAATATACCAAAGGTGCGGATGATAAAGACCGTATTCTTATAGTGGCTTATGATCCTGCTCCTCCCCTGTTTCATTATATTGTAGGTGGTGCTTATCGTGCTGATAAAGAAGAGTTTTTATCGATGAAAAATATGCCATCGGGGGTCTACGAAATTTACATGGCATTTATAACTTTGGAAGGAGACAAAACGTCAGACAGTATTCATATTGGTACCATTACTTGGGAGGAAGAAAATTAATTAGCAACTTGTACAGCTCTCCACGTTTGAGAAAACCATTATAGCGAAAAACAATTTCGTTCTTACCATTAAGAATGCAAACTGTTGGAAAAGACAAGCTACCTTTTTCATCCGTAGCAAAATACGCCGCCAGGTCATGAACACCGGTTGATGCACCTGTTGGTCTATAATAGAACATGCGATCGTTAAATTTTAATGCTTTCCGTTCTTCACCGTCTATTTTTACGAAGTAATATTGATCATGAAGTATTTTGGTCAATTCCTTCTTTTTTAAGGAAGCTTCCATTGCGCTGCAATACTTACACCATTCTGTACCTATTATAACAAGTACCGGACGTTTTTCTTCTTGTTGCAGCTTAGCAAGTTGGTCAATAGCCACCGTATCCAAGGGCACTGCCAAAGCAGTCACCCTTAGAACAATGGCACAAACCAAACAAAAAACACCTTTTTTACTCATCTTTGGCACTTATTCTTTATTAATTTAATTGCTGTCTTAATCGCTGTTAAACGCCTAAAATATAGCTGGGCCTCCGACATATTTTTATGCATTAAGTCATGCCTTTTTACAGTCGACTCTAACCTATATTTCTCCTTTTCTAATAATTCAATTGCATAATCCATATCCATCATTTTTTATTATCAACAAATATCGTTTTGATACTTATTTTTGGTCTTGCTACTTATGTCTTACATCTTGATACTAACAACGAATAACCATCAACCAATAAAAACTACAAATTAACTCTTATGCCCAAAAAGCCTCTTATTCCCTGATTTGGTCCGTATGAATAACCATCCGGATCAAATTGCAATGCGTAAGGGTTGTCTTGCGTCCGTTCTATTTGGCCATTAACATCGTACTTAACCTTATCATTAAACGGATCAAAAGCTCTTGCGATGGGGGATTGAATACCTGCTCCTTCACCTTCCTCAAAAGCAGGTATGCTTTTGGAGATCGTCCAGTTTAGCAGGTTCTTCACACCACCGTAAACTTCAATTTTGGCACCACTATGCCAGGTAAACTGAACATTCTGTATACTCCACACCGGGGAATGATCAGGCCGCGGGTCAAAATCACTTAACAGCGCCAAACGCATGGGGCCATATATATTACCAGTATAATCGACGCTCAAATTCAACGGTTTAATAAGATAAGATACTGCCCAGGTACCCATCCAATTCTCGGTTAAGATGGGTCGAAATTTTTCCACTAGCCCCTCCTCATTTCTTTCCTTGTTAAATACATTCATTAAGGTGCCACCTGCAGTAATTTTCAGACCGTTGTACATCGCTAAATCCATATTTAAACTGAGTCCACGTGTGACCCCATGTCCATCTAAATTTCTATAAATAATTTTTTGAGGGTTTTCATCGTAATTTGGTAAAATGCGATTACTGAAATACGTATACCATGCCGAAGATTCAAAGCTCAATAAGTTCCCGTCTCCTACCTGCACTTTCTTAATATAGTTTAAATTCACGTTGACACTGCGTTCAGGTTTCAGATCTTCCTCAATCACCACATCACGTGCACCTGTTATGGCCGCATGGTCTTCCGTAAAGAGGTTAACCACCCGAAATCCAGTCCCAGCATTTAGCCGCAGTATATCATTCTCTGTGATACGCCATTTATAAGCCATTCGCGGAGTAAAAATATTACCATGTTCCGAATTATAATCATAGCGCATGCCCAGTAACAAGCTATGCTTTTCTGCTAATTTAATTTCATCCTGCACAAAAATACCTGGCATGGTTATTTTATTTGCATCGTTGATGATTTCTCCATTCGCACCTGTTTTAGTAGTTGCCGGTGTGTTATCGTTATAATACGTATAGCGTACAGCTGCTCCTGCTAACAAATCATGCCTTCCCAATTGTTTGTCCCATGTTAACTGGCCAAAGGCTATCCGTTGCTTGGCCATGTACCAATCCTCTCCATAAACTGAATTTTGATCGTGATCGTTATAGGAGAACATAAAAAACATTTTTTCTTTTACAGGTAGTTGATAATTACCTAAAACTTCCCATCTTTTGGTATAAATACTTTCGCCGTATATTTCATCACTCCCCCTAAAAGACCTGTTCCAATTCATTTGCCCTCCCCACCTATCTTCATATAGATATCTTCCGGCCAAAGAAAACAACCTATTCTCTTTTCTATTAAAATTCCATTTCTGAAATACCGATATCCTGTCTTGTAAAGTCATATCGGTAAAGCCGTCATGGTTATGGTCAATCCTATTGGTAAAGTTAAAATAATTTATGCCCGTCAATACATTTGCACTTTTTCCTACTTGTTGGTTAAACCCAAGATCTGCATTGTATTCTCCCCAAGTTGTCCCAAATATGTCGGCACTTAATCTTGATGCATTTTGAGGTTTCTTTGTAATGATATTTATCAAGCCGCCTACAGCTTCTGATCCATATAGAGAAGATGCTGGCCCTTTTACCACCTCAACCCGTTCAATCAGTGAAGAAGGAATTCCGGATAGTCCATAAACCGTTGACAAACCACTTACGATCGGCATACCATCAATAAGCACCATCGTATAAGGACCTTCCAAGCCATTAATGTGAATATCACCTGTATTACATACATTACAATTAATTTGTGGTCTAACGCCATTCACCATTTGTAGTGCATCAAAAATAGTTGCCGTTGGGTTCTTCTTGAAAAAATTATGGTTATAGACTTCTACAGGAACCGGTGTTTCCAATCTATTCACTTCTTTCATAGTTCCCGTTACCACTACCTCATCTAAACCATCCTCTTTTGTCTCCATATCAAAATTTAATATTTCGGCTTGACCTTCTTTTACCTGAACAGTTTTCGTTAGTCTATTAAAACCAACCCTGCTGGCCGTTAATTGGTACGACTTGGGAGCCAGCTGCTCAAAATGATACTTCCCTGCACTATCTGTAACGGCACCTACCTTAAGCCCCTCTATTTTTATCGTTACGCCTTCTAAAGGCAATCCTTTATTTATAACCCTACCTTCAATAGCCATTTTATTTTGGGCCATCGCAAGGAAGGACATTGAGAAAAAAAATAAGAAAGTATTAAACTGCTTCATTCGTGTATTTTTTAAATCGACATATGATTTTATATTCGAAACACAAAACTATAAAAGTTAGGTATATCTAACAAATAAAAATTCAAAATTCTAACATTTTATCATCATTCCTGTATTAAAGCAACATTATTGCATTTAAACAAATGTAAGATTTTTATTTTCTTTCCATTGCATTTTAAACCAAAATAAGTAGATGATTAATTTATGTTAACAAGTCGCCATTTTTGGTAAAAAAAGGCAAACAGCTATTGGCTAATTTCGAAATGTATTCACCCTTTTCCTGAACATTATAAACAATCGTCAGTATGAAGCGAATTATCCAATTAACATGTTTCTTTTTCTTAACAGCCATAGCCATTGCACAAGAACGAAATATAGGGGGTATCGTAACCTCTAAAGACGACGGAGAGCCCTTGCCTGGAATTTCTATTCGCATAGCAGGGACAACACAGGGAACAACAACAGATGTAAATGGCAAATTTTCGTTAAGAGCACCTATTACATCCACTTTAACTATTAGTGGAATAGGATATATAGAGCAAAAGGTCCTTATTGGTAATCGTAATATTATCAACATTGCTTTGGAAACGAACGCACAGAACTTAGATGAAGTTGTAGTGACTTCTTTCGGCATACAGCGTGATCGAAAAACATTAGGTTACGGTGTTAGTGAGATAAAGGCCGACCAATTGGCAAGGGCTCCGACTACAGATGTAACCAATTCGCTAGCAGGCAAAGTCGCAGGAGTACAAGTAAGTGGAGCAGGTGGTGGATTTGCAGGTTCAAATGTTACTATTCGTGGGTTTACGACCTTCACTGGCAGTAACCAACCGTTGTATGTTGTCGACGGCATTCCGCTGGATAATAGTGGAGGTAATAATTCCGTGAACACTGGTGTCGTCAATTCCAGTAGAATTTCAGATATCAATCCACAGGATATAGCAAATGTAAGCATTCTGAAAGGAGCCGCTGCAACGGTTCTTTATGGTTCCAGAGCAGCTTCAGGAGCTATTTTAATTACTACCAAGAAAGGGCAAAAGGGCACCCGTAACCAGCTAAGCTTTTCCAGCAATACCGCCGTCGGAACCGTAAGTCGTTTTCCTGATTTCCAGAACGAGTATGCTCAAGGAAGCAATGGAAATTATATTAACAATGTTTCTGGATCATGGGGGCCGCAGATTATGGGGCAAACAGTTACGAATTGGTTCGGAGAGGAAGAAACGCTTCAAGCATATCCTAATAATGTTCGCGATGTCCTACAAAATTCCATTTCATCCCAAAATGATCTCAGTTTTTCGGGTGCAAATGATAAGTTTGACTATCGAGTAGCTTATGGTTTTGCTACAGAGACCGGGCTTGTTCCCAACAACAAGCTTTATAGAAACAATCTATCTGTCAATGCTGGAATGCAAATGACTGAAAAATTTAAAATCTCGACTTCTTTTTCTATCTCAAATAATACGTCAGATCGAACGCAGTCGGGAAACCAAGGTGCAAATCCATTATGGAGAGGCATTTATGCTCCACGATCATACGATTTAACGCATCTTCCATTTGAAGATGCGGCCGGAAATCAGCTTTGGTATGCCGCTGAAGATCATCCTTACTGGTCTATTGAGCATGTAAAAAATCATCGGGAGGTAAATCGGTTCTACGGAAACCTCAATATGAAATACGACATTCTTTCGTGGCTACAGGCCGACCTGAAAATTGGAGCGGATATATTTACATCACGTCTTAAGGGCTTTGACGATAAAGGAATTAGAAGCAATGGAAATACTAGTTCCGCTGGTGCTGGAGGACTGCGCGAACAGTCTAATGCTGTCCGAAATATTAACTCCTATTTTACTCTTACTGGAAATAAACGATTAAATGATAACTTCAATTTAATGGCTACTGTAGGTAATGAAATCATTGTGAACTACAGTAACGATTTAGAAGCTATCGGCTTAGGGATTGTGGTGCCTGGATTTGATAACTTAAAAAACTTTATCACCTACAACCCCTCAGGCGCTATTACAAAACAAAGAGGTATCGGGGTATTTGCAGATGTAGTGCTCGACTATAAAAGCTTCCTTTCTATCAATGCAAAGGCAAGAAATGATTTCCCTTCGACGCTGTTAACAGGCAATCGATCAATTTTTTATCCCGCTTTGGCTATTAGCTTTGTTCCAACGGAAGCATTTCCCTCATTAAAATCAGGTATTCTTAACAACGCAAAAATCCGTGCCAATATTGGTGAGGTTGGAAAAGGGGCAGATCCTTACGCCATTGGCAGCTATTATGGAAGAGCGGCTGCCTCTGATGGTTTAGGTTCTACCGCCGTAAATTTTCCGTTCAATGGTTTAGCAGGTTATACGTTTAATAATAGCACCGGCAACCCAAACCTCACGCCGGAATTTACCAGAGAATATGAATTAGGTACCGAATTGAACTTGTTTAATAATCGTTTAGCCATAGATGCCTCCTTCTATAGACGGGACACACGTAACCTGATTTTTTCGGTACCAGTACCTGCCTCATCTGGCTTTACCAGCTTAGTAACAAATGCGGGTAAACTTTCTACCAAGGGTATAGAATTACTGGTAACGGGTATTCCTATACAACATGAACATTTCAGCTGGGAAGCTTCTTTAAACTTCACTAAATTCAAATCCATTGTTAAAGAACTTGCTCCAGGCGTTAATAATATTTCCATTGGTGGCTTCACCTCACCCAATGTGCGTTTAGTTGCGGGAGAGGAATACGGTCAGATCTGGTCGAACGCCTACGTCAGGGATGATCAGGGACGTATGATTATCGGATCTAACGGCCTGCCACAGGTAACGAGTGCCGTGCAGAAGGTAGGTAATCCGAACCCTAAATTTACAATGGGCCTAACGAATACGTTCCGGTACAAAGATTTTAGCTTCTCTTTTTTAATTGATTTCAAATACAAAGGTGATCAATTATCCCGCACTATTGGCGATCTCCGTATCAATGGTGTTGCAGCTGAAACTGCCGAATATCCACGTTTTAACGCAGATGGCACTCCAAATACACCTTATGTCTTTGAAGGCGTTTTGGCAGATGGAACACCCAACACAATTGGTGTTACCGCCCAACAATATTATGGCTTGCAAGGAAAATATGTGGCATGGGAAGGATATGTATTGGACGCCACTTATTTAAAATTAAGAGAAGCGAACTTCACCTATGTTCTCCCTTCCTCGTTGTTTGATAACATTAAATTTATCAAAGGATTACAGGTATCCATCTATGGGCGCAATTTATTCATATATGCACCAAATTATCCACACCTTGACCCAGAACAAAATTTATTAGGTGTTAGCAATGCCCGTGGTTTGGAATTTGGTATACAGCCAACGTCGCGAATCATTGGGGGGAGTTTAAGAGTTCAATTTTAATGACCATCCTGCTCAGGAGATAAAGAAAATAAGATGAAGAAATTAACACAACACTTTTTATTAACTATCGGATTATTGCTTTGCATTTCATGCAATCAATTCCTTGATGTAAACGATGATCCTAACAATATCAAACAGGCACAGGTCAGCCAAATGCTTCCTTCCATTACCGTCAATATCGGTTACATGGGAGCAAGCGATCTTTTCCGCGTAAGTAGCCTTTTTATGCAGCAATTTAGCGGCCATGGACCGGTGGCTGGCTTCAGTGCCAATAAGGAGTATGAACGGTATAACATCAATGATTCAGATATTAACAACCAGTGGGTCTCCATATTTGCGACTATCTTAAGTGATCTTGAACTATTAATAACACAAGCTACTGAAGAAGGAAGTCCTCATTATTCGGGTGTTGCTAAAATATTGAAGGCTTATGTTTATCAGGTAGTAGTAGACACTTGGGGAGACGTTCCATTTTATCAGGCCGTGAAGCATACGGACAACTTTTATCCGTCCTTTGATGATGATGAAGAGATTTACAACCAGCTTATCAGACTTTTAGATGAAGGCTTAGCCGAGATAAAAGCCGAACAATCCGTTCTCTCACCAAATCAATACAGCACCATTTACAACAGCTCTTCATGGACCAACAGTCAAACACAATGGGAGCGGTTCGCGAACACCTTAAAGTTGCGTATTTATTTACATTACAGTGCGAAAGATCCCTCTTTCACGGCCCAACAGCTTAACAATTTAGTAAATAGTGGAGTGCCTTTTATGCAGAGCAATACAGATAATTTCGAAATGCCTTTCTTAAATGAGTCACAACGGCAAAATCCACTGTACAGTGCTGAAAATGGTCAGTTCAAAAATCAGTTCTTTCCCAACCGTTATTTGGTAAATCTTATGAATGAGCGTAACGACCCACGTCGCTCAGCCTACTTTATTCCTTTCCCTTATGCTTCTAATCCTGCCACATATAAAGGATCGAGTATTTTGGAAGCGAATCCGTCCTTATCATACTCTCGATCTTACCAATATCTCTATGGCTCTCCTTCCGCTGTGGATCCTTCTCTTATAAATGCCGATGGAAGTTTAAAAGACGGAGCGATTACGTTTGGAGGAGACAGTCCAGCAAGGCTCATGAATTTTTCGGAATACAATTTTATTCGCGCTGAGGCGGCATTACGTTTTGGTATAACGGGTGATGCTCAAACCTTCTTTCAGGAAGGAATAAGGGCTTCATTTGAACAAGCTGGCATTTCAGTGCAACAGTTACAAACATACTTAGCAGCACATGGAACGTTGACGGGAGATGAAGAGGAAAAGTTGGAGCAGATAATTACGGAAAAATACCTCGCTAATTTTGGTGTATTGGTGGAGCCATGGACAGATTTTCGTCGCACAGGCTATCCAAAACTAACGCCCTTATCGCAACCATTAGCTATTTATAATGAAGTGCCAAGATCATTATTTTATGCCCAATCAGAAATTAACAACAATCCAAATGCCCAACAAAAGTCGAGCCTCCTGAATCGTGTGTTTTGGGATGTTAACTAAAACAAATAGTCTTATTCTTAAAAAACAATAGAAATGAATAAAAGAAAAATTTATTTATGTTTTGTACTTTTCATCTGTAATGCGCATTTATATGCCCAGAAGAAGCTCAATCCGGATAGTACGGTAGTCACAAAGCATCAAACAAGCATTAACGGCCAAGCCATGGGTTACACAGCAATGATGGGAACACAACCCGTTTGGGATGAAGCGGGCAAGGCAATTGCTTCGGTCAGTTATACCTATTACGAAAGAGATGGAATAAAAGACAGGAGTCAGCGACCTTTGGTTATTTCGTTTAACGGCGGGCCAGGCACTCCTTCCGTATGGATGCAAATTGCATATACCGGGCCCGCACTTATCAATATTGATGATGAGGGTTACCCGCTTCAACCTTATGGCACTAGTTCAAACCCTTATTCCATCTTAGATATCGCAGACATTGTCTATATTAATCCTGTGAATACGGGTTATTCCAGAATATTGGAAAAGGAAACTGATAAGTCGCAGTTTTTTGGGACCAATGCCGACATTAAATACCTAGCGGATTGGATTAACACCTTTGTCACACGTATCAATAGATGGCCTTCGCCTAAATACCTGATCGGAGAAAGCTACGGCACCACCCGTGTGTCAGGTTTGGCTTTGGCCTTACAGAGCACACAATGGATGTACCTAAATGGCGTAATATTGGTATCGCCAACCGATTTAGGTATTACAAGAGACGGCCCTGTAGGTATGGCACTCAGTCTACCTTATTATGCTGCCACAGCATGGTACCATAAGGCCCTGCCTACCGATTTGCAACAAAAGGATCTATTGGACATTCTACCAGAGGTTGAAAAATTCACAGTAGATCAATATCTGCCTGCACTCACTTGGGGAGGTTCCTTATCTGTAGAAAAGCGTCAAACCATTGCAAAACAGATAGCGCATTATACGGGTTTATCTGAGAAAACAATCTTGCAACAAAACCTAAGTATCTCCACCAATTTCTTCTGGAAGGAACTACTTAGAGATCGTGGTTTTACTCTTGGAAGATTAGATTCACGCTATTTAGGCAGAGATAAAAAAGATGCTGGGGAAAGACCCGATTATAATGCCGAATTAACTTCTTGGTTACACTCTTTTACGCCGGCAATAAATCATTATATGCGTAATGTGCTAAACTATAAAACAGACACAAAATATTATATGTTTGGGCCTGTACACCCTTGGGATAGAAGCAACGATCATACCGGCGAAAATCTCCAGTTAGCAATGGCCCAAAATCCTTATTTAAAAGTTATGCTTCAGTCTGGTTATTATGATGGAGCGTGCGACTATTTTAATGCCAAATACAATTTTTGGCAGATGGACTCCGGCGGAAAATTCCAAGATAGATTTAGCATAAAAGGCTACCGAAGTGGTCATATGATGTATCTTCGCAAGGAAGATCTCAAACAAGCGAATGACGACCTTCGTGAATTTATACAAAACAGCTTACCCAAACAGGGTCAGCCTGCTAAATACGAATAATATGAAATTTCGGCCCGCCTTTATTTGTTTCTTATTTCTGACGGCATCCATAAGCATTAGCTATGCCCAAGTTGATGATACGAAGGCAGCATTGAATCGGCTTGAAGACACTGGTCGGCTTTTTATTCAGCAATTAAAAACAGTACCTTCTTCCCAAAAGCCAGCGCTCTTAAAAAAAATGTTAAACCATGGTTTTTGGGAGGAAGCCTTTCGGTTCATTCAGTACGACAAGAAACTTTCAGAAAGGGATCGGAATCTACTATTAGTCCGTTATTACTGGCTAAATAATCGTTTCCAAGAAGCAGAAAAATACACTAATTTGGTATTGCAACATGATGCAGCCGATCTAGATGCGTTGAAGGCAAAAGCCACCCTATTTATTGAAGCGTGGAAATTACAGGAAGCCACAGATCTATGTTATGATCTTTTGCGTTTATCAACACAGGATAGTGAAACATCATTAATTTTAGGCAGAGCGCTTTTATTACAGCGTCACTATGATAAAGCACTCGCTTTAGCCAAAAAGCTACAAAAACAACATCCCAAATTAGCAGCTGCCTATCTACTGGAAGCGAATGTATATTTTTGGGACCAACATCCAGAAAAAGCGACGCCACTCATTATAAAAGCACTTGAATTGGATCCTTTTGATGCGGAGGCACGTTTCAGCTATGGTTATGCTATTTGGAGGAGAGTTGATGCCACGCAACTCAATCAGATGGCTGCCCAATGGGAGCTTGCACTAGCTATTAATCCCCTTCATTTTCAAACACATTGGCATTGGGGCAATGGGCATACGAATTTAACCTTTGCAGATTATGCCGATCCACAAGAGCAGGAAATACGTAAAAAACTGGAACCAGCCGATAGTTTAGTGAGGCAAAATCACCTACAAGAGGCACTTACATTAACAAAACAGGTTGCAAAAAAATACCCTTTATCTGTTTTGCCGTTGATGCATCAAGCTTCTATCTATTACAGCAGTTTTGATAGTCCACAACGGGAACGAAATCTCGATTCAGCAGAAGTTATATTTCGCCAAATTCTTGATAAAAAACCACATTATGGCCCTGCGCATAATGGCTTATCGGCTATCATTAAGTCAAAACGAATCCCTTATTTGAGTACTTACGACTCAATAAAAACCGTTTTAAAGCAATTAAAAATCAGTGATCCGACTAATTTTGAAGCTGTATTCCCCGATGTTATTTATTATCCGGGTGATTTAGCAAAAGCAATGGTCTGGAATCAATTGTATACGAGTACCGTTTATTTTCCTTTTTTGGCCAAGCAAGGGAATACATTTGTTATTCCTCCTCTGCACCAAGATTTAGCTATTGCTATGAAACGCCCGTTTTTTCGTTCCAGTACAACTTTTGATAATCGCCAATGGATGGATATCCGTGGTGTTGGAAGCGGTGCTGCTGCCATTGAATATGTAGAAAGGGGTGCCTACCAAGAACGCAATGTGATTTTACATGAATATGTACATCTTTTTCATGGCAGAGTACTCACCGATCAAGAAAACAGAAGGATCCGGTCGTTATACTATAATGCCATGGAGAACAAACGAACGCTTGACTATTATTCACAAAATAATGAATCAGAGTATTTTGCCCAGACCTATCCCGCTTATTTTGAAACGGTGAAGGTACACCCGTTGGATTTTAAATCAATGAATACACGTGCTGCATTAATCAGCAAAGACCCCGATATGTACCATTTTCTCGATAGTTTGATCCATAAAGAAAAGAGTTATTTAGCGGGTAATAAAAAGGCGATGGCTAGCAATTGGTCGGAAGTTTACATTAATTTAAGCAATCAAGTTACCGACTCTCTTTTAGCAGGACGCTTGCTAGACACTGCCCTTCAATACGATAAATATTACCAACCAGCCTATCTAGCTTACGCACGACTCAAGATAAAGCAAAAAAAGTGGAAGGAGGCCCATGCTTTATTGGAAACAGCAAAACATATAGACACCCTGTATGCCCCTACCTACCAAGTATTTGCTGAATGGGAAGCACAACAACTAATACATGCATCAATTACTGAGCAAGAAGCAGGTGTAGAAAGGCAGGCCAAGCTATTGAAAAAGGCGTTAAAGCTTGAATCTGATTATCAAACAAACGCCTATTTAGCCGCAGCGCTACGAACGTTATATGATCGGCAAGGAAAAATTGGTTTAGCGATAGCAGCCGCTGACGCTTACATTCGAACAGGCAGTGAGTTATCTACCTATTTACGTGATCAAAAAGATGCCGCCAGAACCTATGCTGCCACGAAGCGAGCACTTTTAGGTGATAGCACGCAGCTGACACAGCTAGATTATTTAGCCAAACAAAAACCGCAAAATATTGAGCTTCAACTAGCTTATGCAAAAGCCTTAACTTATCATCAATTATTTGAAAAAAGCAACAAGCAATTGCTGCGTGTACAAAAAATTTTAGCCGCCAATAAGCATAGGAATGTCGAATTTGATCTTCAAATAGCTGAAAATTATCTTGCATTAAGTCAACCTGATTCTACTTCTTTTTATTTAACTCAAGCAACCATCAACAAAAACCTATCAAGCGAAAACAAGCTTCTTGTACTACAATTGTTATTAAAATCAAATCGCTTAGAAGAAACTAAAACCCTTTTAAAAGATATAGAAGAGATTCAAACACCCCAATACCAAGCCATTAAATATTACACGAAGGGTTTGTTGCACGAAAAGCAAAGAGAGCCCGAAAAAGCAGCAGCAAATTATCGGCAATCACTCACTAACAACCCCTACTTAATGGAAGCTTATAATCATCTTACGGCTATTTATACAGCGCAAGGTAATAAGGAAGCTGCTGATAAGCTTAAGGAACAGCGTGCTTCCCTATTCATACCTTAATGGCGTGTTGATATCAAGCTATAAAATACAAGTAGCAACATTTTTATTTATCGTAAAGACGCCCCTATCATCGGCGCTATTTACTATTTAAACACCCTACTCAACAAACCGTCTTTGAATGGCCTGGTGATGTCTCAAATACCCTGTTGGTGAAGATCCAGTAACTTTTTTAAAGGTTCTATTAAAGTGCACAGCACTTTTAAAGCCCGTGCTATATGCGGTTTGCGATATTCCTAAAAAGTCTTCCCCAGTCATCTGGCTAATGGCTTCTTTAATACGTATTTCATTTAAAAAACTACTGAATGTTTTACGCGTTCTTTTCTTAAAATATTTACAAAACGCCTGAGGGGTTAGGTTAGCGATCTCTGCAATATCTCTTAATGAAATACTATCTGTATAGTGGGCCAACACATAACGGTATACTTTATTCCATTTAGCACCCTCTTGTATATCATACCTTACACTAAAATTACTAAAAACAATATGATGGTGTACGCCAGGTCTTTCGCATATATAGTTCAGTAATGAGACAAATTTTATAAATCGATCTACTCCAACAGTCTGCTGAATTGCTCGAATTTTTTCAGGGATAAATGGTTGATTTTCAATATTTATCAACAAACCATTATCCATACGGTCCATCACCATTCTGATATTCGTAAATTCGGGTAGATGTTTTAAATGACCTATTATTCGTTTATAGTTAAAATAGATATGAATGGCGTGGATTGCATTGGGGTTGTCCCCGTAAAGATATTCTTGCCTAGATTTAAAAACATGCGGAACATCCCCTTTGACTAAAAAAGCTGTGGAAGGGGCATAATCAAACGGTTTATCGCCAATTAATACGGTTCCTTCTCCCCGTAGGATAAGTGTTATTTGCATTTCCTCGTGCTTATGCAAATGTGAAAACATATAAGGGGCGATATCTTCTTCAACAACAACTGAATTATTTAGGGACGAAGGAAGAGAAAAGGTTATAATTTTCAACATAATTTGCTTTTTAACAACGATGATATATCATGTGTAGCGATTAAAAACAGCTACACATGACGCTCATTGATATAATCCACCTTCTTTAAGAAGGTTTATTTGTTCTTATACAACTCATTAAATAGTAATTTAAATGTAGCATGCGCTTGACCTCTATTCGTAATTTCGGGGCCAAAGGCATAAAAGTTGCCTTTACCAATAGGAACATAAAAAGCCGCAATTCCACCCTTTAGATACGATTGTCCCCACGCCCAACCACTCTTCAACGGTTTGTCTGTATCAAACCATAATAGAGGTTTTATTTCACTTGATGGTTGTTTTATCTTAAATGTTTCGCTGTTATTAAATACAACATCAACAGACTCGCTCATTCCCCAGTTTGGACGTAAAGTGGTATCCACTTTTACAGTGAGTATACTACTTGGGATATAGAATTTATCGCTTGGTAAGGGCGTCATTTCGCCTCTTTTATTTTGCTCAGTAAGCAGATTCTCTACAGGTAATTTAAAATGATAGGCTAAATTGGTTGCATTACCAACCGCTATGATTTGCCCACCTTCTTCTAAAAATGTTGTTAAAGGTGGAATCGATTTTTCCACGGTTAGCTTACCTAACATGGCGTGATATTTTTCTGGTACTTCCTCTTTTGAGGGCATCTTAAAATAGCGGTTACTAGCACTTTTCTCATCCTTTAAAGAGGGTGTTCCGCCTCCAATGAATAGGATTATATCATATTTTTTCCGAAGATTTCCTTCGTCAATCTCCTGTGGATAGATTACCTGAAAACCAAAATGATATTGTTCCATAATCCACCGTACCCATCCTGAAGGCATGGAACCTCCATAATAATCGAAAAGCGCAATCTTACTAACCTGGAGCTGTAGCATTTGCTGGGGCTTTTCTGCTATTGCTTGTGCAACGACCCCATAATCTCTTGCATACTTCTTTAGTAACGTCGCCGCCTTTGCATCGACATAAAATGAACCAGTGGGTAAATTATTTACTGCCTTCGTAATTCTATAAACTTTGACGTCAGCCTTTAACAGTTCATTCACTACCGTAAAAGCATCATTTATTTTTGCATTTAATAAAAAACCTCCTTCAGAAATAGGGAGCTCTTTTATTGGTGGATTTTGTAGAACACCGTAATCGATTTTTTCAAGTGGTCCGTCAAACAAATCCACTATTCTATCAAACTGAACGCCCATTTGAAAAGCTAAAGTCCAACCCGCCGCATCATAAGGTTTTACAGGCGGACCTCCAGGATACTGAAAATCATTGGGGTGATCTTGTGGTTCAAACATATCCAACACATGCGCTCTAAATGCCTGTGCTGTCTTTACAACATAAGAACCAGCGGGGTAATGCTTACCACCTATTGTAAAATCTGCTGTCGCTTTATGTACCAAAACACCTGATTTGATCAACGCATTGATAAATTTAACAGCTGTTGGAAAATCTGCCTGGTCGGCAGGTATAACATATCCCTTTGCATCACGAAATTTGGGATTTGCTAACACCATATCGTAATATTTTTTCGGAATAGAATCCCCTTTTAATTTTCCAGCTTCCTTCTCTCTCTTATAAAATAGCTCTATGGAATCAACGTAGCGGGGCAAAAGCGTCCAAGTATCCATTTGCCCTTTTTTTATAGCATTATTCCCCATTACATACATATTGTATAATAATTCATCACCATGACGTTGCGCGTAGTCGAGTATACTGTAGTTTAATGACACTGAATAGTCGATAGACTGTTTAAAATGCCATGGCTGTGGTGTAACAGGGTTTGGTGTCGCATTATTTGGTATTAAGCGTTTTGGTACTAAGGGCACCTCTTCAGGAGTTGGATTTCCAATGATTTCGGTAAGAATACCAATCATATTATGAAAGTAAGGGGTTGTTCTTAAGCCTCCATTCCACCAAGTAGAAAATACCGATCCGCTTAAACGTGTATATCCTGGTTTATTTTCCGCGTTTAATCTGTTGTTCATGGCGGCAGCTACTCCGTCAATACTTGTTATAATTAAAGGATCAAACACATGATTGAAAGGATCACGATAGGGAGGGCCAGCTAAAACAGATCCCTCAGGACCTCGTTGATGGTGATTATAAATAATCTGAGGCATCCATTCGATATACTGCTGTCGTGCGATGTGCGTACTTTCTTTCATATTCATCATGAAAAAATCGCGGTTATTGTCGTGACCGATATATTTCTGATACAGTCTTGGCACACGCATATTCCGTTTCTTTGGATCCGTCTCTTGCATGTACCAGCTGCTCATCAGTTCTTGGCCGTCCGGATTTACTTGCGATAATAATATAACTACCTTATCCAAAATAGCCACATTTTCGGCATCATTACGGCTTACAAGTTGATAATATGTTTCAATCAGCTGATGCGCTCCAACGGTTTCATTTGCGTGTAGCCCTCCATCTATCCAAACAATAGGTTTTCCTTCTAACGCTAGTTTTTTTGCTTCTTGACTTGACAGCTCCTCCGCACGAGCTAATTTTTGAGAAATTTCTTTATACCGATTTATCTGTCGAAGATTTTCTGGAGATGAAATCACCCATACATATTGTTTTCGTCCTTCCTCGGTCTTTCCTATTTCTATTGTTTGCACACGATCTGAAATAGCGTCAACCTTTTGAAAATAATCTTCTAGTTGCTGATAGGTTGCCAAACGGTAATCATCGCCGATTGAAAATCCAAAATGCGATTTTGGGTCGGGAATCACTTGTGCATAAGTCTTTCCTAAAAGGCTAAGACACCAAAGGAGCAACACACATGTCTTTTTAATATTTATCATAATCATCTAAATTACTTATTTCTGTTCTTCACATATTTTTCCAACCATGCGTCTTGCTCATAGAACGTATGCATTAAGGATTCTCGTGAACGATAGCCATGAAACTCATTTGGTAGCAAAACGAAGCGAACGGTTCCACCATGTCCCTTTATAGCGCTATAGAGCCGTTCAGTCTGTATAGGAAACGTACCCGAGTTTTCATCATTCATCCCATGTGTTAGCAGTAATGGTGTTTTGATTTTATGCGCATAATTAAAGGGGGACATTTGGTTATAGACCGTTGGAGCTTCCCAGTAGGTACGAGCCTCTCCCTGAAAACCGAAAGGTGTTAAAGTACGGTTGTAAGCTCCACTGCGGGCAATACCTGCGGCAAAAAGATTGGTATGCGCTAATAGGTTCGCTGTCATGAAAGCACCATAAGAATGTCCCCCAACAGCTATTCTATCGCGATCTATTACCCCCATGCCTACTACATAATCTATTATTGCAGTAGCATTATCCTCAATTTGCTGTAAGAATGTATCATTTGGCTCTTTTGTTCCCTCACCGACGATTGGCATATCAGCTTGATCTAAAATAGCATAGCCTCTTGTTACCCAAAACACAGGCGACCGAAAAGCCAAACGCGTGAATCGATAGGGAGAGCCTTTTACTTGACCAGCCGCCGCTAAACTTTTATACTCGCGAGGGTATGCCCAAATTAGTGCAGGTAAGGCTCCATCTTCTTTCTTATACCCCTTCGGAAGATATAATGTGGCTGATAATTTAATACCATCTTTACGTGGGTAAGATAAAAGTTGTTTTTGAACACCTTTTAAACTCGGGTAAGGGTCAGTAAATGAAGTTAATTGTTTCTCTTTTTTATTTTTTAGTGTGCGTGCGAAAATATTAGGATTCTGTTCAACAGATTCTCTAGAAAAATAAAGTATACCTTGATTATTAAAGAAAATAGGTTCTTCGAAATAAGGGGCTTTAGACTTAAATAAGGTATCTTGTTGATTACTCAATAAATTCCATCGTAACAAGAAAGGACGATCCCCTTGAGCGGATGCGCCGTTGCCAATGGTAAAAACGACAGGGTCTTTTCCTTTATCGAACAATAAACTTCCTCCGTGCGTTGCATAATCTGACGTAATAAATTGCCCTGGCTCTGTATAAGTATCTTCAGATGATCGCTGCGCAATCACCTTCATAACCTTTCCTGTGGAAGGGCTAAATAAGCTCATTTTTTGTATACGACTCTTACGCCAACGTTCCTGCACAATCGCATATTGATCATTGCCCCATGTAAAACCACCAAAACGATAGTTAAGGCTAAAAAGTTCTTTTGCGCCCGTATGGAACGGTGCTCCCAGCATATATACATTTTCTCTATTGTCAGTTTTTTTGTTAGGATTGCCTTCATCTTGTGCTACTACCCAATAAAGGGTGGCTGGTACATCAGTGCGCCATTCAAACGCTCGCGGCCCAGAAGCAACTGCATCAAAACCGGTAGGTAGATTCTCTGCCAGCGCGGCTTTATATAAGGTCTTAATAGTACTGCCTTTGTTATCCAATATGGCTGCTTCATATGGAAAATAGTTAATCGGAACTAAATAAGAATAAGGGTGTTGTATTGTTTCTGTTAGTATATAAGCACCATTCGGTGAATAAATTAGTTTACGATAAATTGCGGGTTCACCTATTTTCGACGCTCGCCCTTGAAGGTCAACAAACTGCAGCTGAGATGTTAAGTAATAATCCATTAATTCTTGATCGTATTCATCTTGCAAAAGATATTGATAAGTACGTGCAGGAGTTTTTGTTCCAAGATTTTCCTGAATGATAGGCCCCGTTGGGACCAAATTTTTAACCGGTTTCTCTCCTCTATTTTTTTGAAGAAATTGGGCGAGAATACCTTTTCCATCCGGCGCCCATTGCAACGTATTTCCCATAATATCATTCAGGTAATCATTCGTTAGCTTATATGCTACACAGGTTTGCAGATCGGCGTACCACAATTCTACACCATCCTCCTTTGTATTACTAAAACCAATTTGGTTGCCATTTGGGCTCCAGCAAATATTTCCAATACGATACGTTTCGGGCAACCCCTTTAATTTTTGTTCACTTCCCGAATGTAAATCTTTTATAATAATATCTTGATAGAGGCCAGAGATCTCAGCTTCCGTAGTACTATTTGCAGGGTTAACCCGCAAGCCAGCCAACCCTATAATGGGCTGAGATATATCCTCAATACTTGGGTATGCTGGTGGTGTTAACAGTAACATCCTACTCCCCTGCTTGTTAAACAACACATTTGGAGATGCCGGCGCATCCACCAAATCCTGTATGCTTTTAGGAGGCAATTGGTATGTAAGATTCTCTTGCGCTTGCACTTTTGCAAAAAGGAAAAGCCCTAAAAGGAGATAAACAAGTTTAAAATAACTTTTCATTACTTTTTTGAATAAAATTGATCAGCATCTTTGTTCAACTGCAGCATGGAATTTTTAGGCATATATACCATATGGCCTGCCTCATAGTAAGTAAAATTAACTTTTGGTTGCTGCTCTGGCCGTAGGTTCATGTGCTTAAAAACATACTCAGCAGCAGCATAAGGAGTTGCTAAATCATAGTATCCACAGATCACCCATACTTTCAGATCGGGATTTTTTGCCATTGCCTGCCGTAGATATTCGGCGGTATTCAAATACTTGTTCTGTACATTGTTATAATTCCAGGGTTGAACCCGTCCTGAGACATCATAAGGGAGATTATTCTTGTATCCCAGCTCTGTTCTAATATAATGGTTAAAGGATGCAGCAAAGGTGCCACCACTCTTTCCTGCAGGATCGAACTCGAACGTTTCTCCCGCATCATCGTAATCCCTTCCCGTAAATCGACTATCAAGTCGACCCACCGTTAATCCTTCTTTTCTCCTTAGCTCTTTGCAAAATTTATGAATATTTATCCGCAGGTTCGTCTCCACTACATAGTCTTTATTTAAACCCGTATATTTTGCTAATTTTTCTGCTATGGTGGTATATTCTGCGTCGGAAAGATCACTTCCTTTCATAAGAGCGAGCGTATATTCATTCTTGGCAAATGCTTCTACCTCCGTTAATGTTTTCTTTAGATCTTGTTGTAATGCCGGTTCCAATTGCTTATGATACCAGGCTGTTGCCGTATAAGTAGGTAAGAACAACGGATAAGGTAAATCATTACCTATATCAAAACGGGCAGTTTGCATATTGAGAATAGATGAGAGCATTATGACGCCATCAAAGTATAGAGAATACCGATCCTGAAGGTATTGTGCCAGGCCTGCAGCGCGTGGAGTACCATAGCTCTCGCCCATTATATATTTGGGGGAAGCCCATCGCTCATTTTTCGTGATATACAGACGAATAAAATCGGCCACTGATTGTACATCTTCCACAAAACCATGGAATTGAGCAGGGTTCTCGCCCTTAACAGCTCTGCTATACCCAGTAGATATAGGATCAATAAATACCAAGTCGGTTTTATCTAGCCAGGACTCCGGGTTATCTTCGTATCCATATGGGCTGATGGATTCTCCTTCATCCGTTAATTTAGGTCTTTTAGGCCCCATAAAGCCCATATGCACCCATACAGAAGACGACCCTGGTCCTCCATTGAAGGCAAAAGTTACCGGTCTATCTACCTTTTTTTCTCCGTCTGCAGTATAAGCAACAAAGAAAACATTTCCTTTTGGTTCGCCTTCTTCATTTTTTAGTTGAATATAACCAGTAGTTGTAGTGTATTTTATTAGTTTACCTCTTATCTGTACTTGGTGTTGCTTCGTAACAGGCATTGGTATAACTGCATTATTACTTTCTACGTAGGATGTATCCAAGATTTTTGATGGGCTGTCATTCTTAAGTTGTTCTTTGTTACTATATTGAGGTCCTCTTGGAATTGGTGGATGTTGTCCTCGTTGAGCAAAAGAAGTTGTATAAAGGAATAGGTTAAAAACCAGTGCAGCCAAAATAAAGTGCGATCTATAAAAAAATACACATTGTAGGTTCATAATAGTCAGATTAATTGTTTTCTATTAATTTATTAAGAATTAATTCGTCGCTAGATATAGGGAAAATATAATTTTGAGAAGAAGGATTAACGGCGGGAACAGCATGTTGCGTTTTGGCAGGAATAGCTAAGCCTAGGCGCATAATATCGGCATTACGAATTCCCTCACCTAAAAATTCAATTTGTCTTTCTTCTATGATGGCACTTAAAAAATCATCTACACCTGAAAAATCAGCAGCAAGGAAGGTGGTAGAAGCATCGGAACGATGGCGGATGGCATTAAGTAAGGCCAAGGATCTTTCATCAATTTGCTGTGTACTTCTAGCTATTGCTTCCGAAAGATTTAATAAAACTTCTGCATACCTGATTACGGGCACATAATCTATATAAGGAGAGGCTTGGTTAAATTTAAACAGCCAATATTTGCCAGATTTAGTGCCTTGTTTTACAAATAATCGCCTCACATCATTTTCTTTCCAAGTTACATTCGCTACAATACCATTTGGATTTAAGGAGTACTCCCCGGCACCATTACTCGTACTTGTACCGCCATCGGCAATACCTGGCAGGTAATATCTTGGTAAAGACTGCCCTGGAGCATCATTATTAGTAAACGGCATAGAGAAAATCGATTCATTGGTTGTATAAGGCGATTTAAATACCGTTTGAATATTACTTTCCAAAGCATGTTTCACCCCTTCGCTTGCAGTAAATGGCGCAGCATTGCCAACGATTTTATTTGCCTCAGTCATGACTTTATCATATGCCTGCATACTGAGGTATACGCGAGTTTTTAATGCTATAGCAGTATTACGATGGGCCCGTGTTGTGTTTAAAAAAGCAGTATTATATTCCGTAGGGAGATGCTCTTCAGCAAAATCTAAATCAGCCAAAATCTGCTGATAAGTTTCTTGTGTAGTACTACGCGCTAAATCATAATTTCCAGGAGCTGTATTTCCGGTAAGTCGTAATGGTAAACCAGGTTTAGTACCTTGACCGTCCCAAAATGGTCTTGCATATAACTGTAATAAGCTGTAGTAGGCAACAGCGCGTAGAAGCCGTGCCTCTGCTATATAGCTTTGTGCTAACTCTTCGTCCAAAACTTCTTTACCTTTGGCATTTATTCCGTCAATAAAAACATTACAGGTATTGATAGCCACATAGCCATATTGCCAAATATTCGTAACATCTTCTGTAGTGGTTTGGGTAAGCATTTGGTAGGTTATAGCACCTGTAGCAGCATTAAGGTTAGTGCAAATAAAATCACCAGCGCGTATGTCGCTCGCAATTAAATACCAACTGCCCCAAAACCTATCCGCTTTAAACTTTGCATATAAACCATTTACTTGGTTGGCAATTCTTTCGGGCGTACTAAAAGCCGTTTCATCGGTGATTAATGTACTCGGTTCCGGGTTCAGCCACTCGTCTTTTTTACAACTTTGAACAGACAAAAGACCAGCCATAACAACTAATAGGAATAGCTTCTTTATTGTACTTGTTTTTATGCTTTTCATTTTAATATCATTTAAATCATAAACATTCAGTTCATGGAATGTTAAAATCCAACATTTAACCCAAAAGTGATTGTCCGAGCGTTGGGCGCTTGGTTCTTATCAATACCTTGCCTAATCGCTACGTTAGCATTTGTAGACACCTCTGGATCAAGTCCCGAATACTTAGTAAGTAAGGCCAAATTTTGTCCACTGGCATATACCCGCAGGCTGCTCACATGTAGTTTTGTCAATAGAGATGCAGGGAAATTATAGGCCAACAAAACATTCTTTAATCGTAGGAAATCAGTCGAGTTAATATTTGCATCCAAGGGCAACGTATTACCATTCGATACGTTATCACTATTCACCACTCTTGGAATATCCGTTATATCCCCTGGGTTTCGCCAACGTCGTAACATATCAGTGGAGTTATTCCAGAATCTTAAATCGCGCATAGTTCCTTGCGTACCATTCATCATGTATCCACCAAGCTGGTATGTCAAAAGAATGTTCAATTCAAATCCATTAAATCTAAAAGTGTTATCCCAGCCGCCAAACACTTTAGGGGCAGTCGTTTTATATGGCACAGCATCGGCGGCAGGCGTAATAGCAGGTGCTTCAGACCCGTCTTCATACTCCCATTGGTGCGTTACCCCATTATCGCTCGTTATTGCTTGCTGATAAAAAACTTTATTCCCGTTTCCATCAAGAAAAATTCTGCGCCCTGTTTGTGCGTCCACTCCAGCGGTTCTTACTGCATATAACATCCCAGCAGCATAACCAGGCATCGTAATCGTCATACCATCCAACGTTCCTGTAATAATACTCGGAACACCGTTTGTTAAGGATACTACTCTGTTTTTATTTGTCGTAATGTTAAAGGAGCTATTCCAAGTAAATGCATTCCCAACAACTGGCGACCCACTTAAAGAGATCTCCACTCCCTGATTATACATTTCACCCACATTTTGCATAATGATATTATTTGTTACAGACCCGTTCGTAGTATTGGGGATGCCAGCCGATGGAGGTAATGGAACACCGAATATCAAACCGTCTATACTGTTTTTATAATAAGCTACCTCCCCTATTAATCGATCTTGAAGCAATCCAAAATTAATTCCTAAATCTGTTTTTTTGCTTGTTTCCCATTGTAGATTCGGATTACCTGTAGCCGTATAAGCCAACCCTGACTGCCCTCCGTAAAGGATAGCGCTATACGTATTTAGCGCTCCAAAATCGTTTAATCCACCCACGTTTCCTACCTTGCCGTAGCTTGCTCTCACTTTAAAATTGCTAAAGGTATTGTCAAGCCCGATATTTGTCCAAAAACCTTCCTGCGAAACGTCCCAACCACCTGAAAGCCCCCAGAAGGTTCCTTTTTTGTTATTCAGGCCAAGCGCCGAATATTCATCTTGTCGATAGTTCGCAGTAAAGAAATAACGTTTGTGAAAATCATATTGAACTCGGGAGAATAAAGAAAACAGATAATTATCTATTATTTGATTATCGGTTTCATATTCAAAGATATTTTGCCATCCACCCTGTATATTGGAATAATAGGGATCTGTTTGGCCCTCTCGCTCCAATCCAAATTGGTCGCCCTTAGTTTTTTGCTGTTCTTGCCCTAACAGTAAGTTTAAAGAATGATCTCCGAAGCTTTTATTAGCAGTAATCGTATTAGTCCATACCCAGCGCTCACGATTAAAATTGACACTGCTTGCCCGGCCGTTGGAACTTATTGCTTCACCCGAAAGCGGACTAAAATAATTATTAAAGGTCATGTATCGGTAATCAATACCATATATCGATCGTAACGAAAGCCAAGGTAAAGGCATCACCTGTATATAAGCGTTAGACTGGATTTGATTGACCTTATTATTTGAATAATTATTTTCAAGAGAAATCAAGGGATTATAAAAACCTAAGCGTGATTGATTAAGATGCCCTGCATTATCTTGTAAACCTAAAAAGCCATTCGCCGTTGAATTATAAGAACCATCATTGTTAAAAGGTGAAACAATCGGTGCATTTATTAAAGCCAATCTTGACATTGCACCGGAACTGCTTGAACTTTGAAAATTACTCCCACCAGCACCAGTGGACATGGCCGACAGATTATTTTCATTGACATAATTAATTTTAGCCCCTAGATGAAGCCATTCCGTTGTTTTATTATCTACATTAAATAGGGCCGATTTACGGTTAAACCCATTTTCTTTAAAAATACCGTCTTGTGCTGTATAACCAACAGATCCATAATAGTTAGTCTTTTCATTTGCTCCAGATATACTCAGGTTATGATTTTGTGAAAATCCTGTTTGATAGATATAATCATACCATCGCGTATTTATCGGCTGACCATCTGCGTCATATGATAGTCCATAATAGTTGGTTTCAGGATCATACGTTCCATCGTTTTGCAGCGATTCATTCTTAATTTCGATGTATTGCTCGGCATTCAGTAGAGAAGGCAAACGATTGGCTTTCGTTATACCAAACCAGGTATCATAATTTACTTTTGCATTACCCGACTTACCTTTTTTTGTAGTGATGAATACCACCCCATTTGCTGCCCGGCTACCGTAAATACTAGTTGCAGCAGCATCTTTTGCTATATCGATGCTTTCAATATCTGCAGGATTAATAGATGAAAGCGGGTTGTTTGCGGCGTAGCTTGGACCCGACTCATTATCATTTGTAAAGGTAGGTACTCCATCCACAACAATTAATGGGTAGGAGCTCAACGAAAGAGAATTAGTTCCACGGATTTTAAATACCGGTGCCTGATTCACTACCCCACCGCTTGCCGTAATCTGAACACCTGTGGCCCTTCCTCCTAAGGAAGCGTCAAAACTTTGCACGGGGAGTGCACTAAGTTTTTCCCCTTTCACACTACTTAGGCTTCCCGTTGTTTCCTTTCTTGTTTGCGTACCATAACCTACTACTACTACTTCGTCCAATTCTGATCCATCTTCCGTTAGCACTACATGGAGTGTATTTGAGGCACCCAAGGGAATCTCCTGTGTTTTATACCCAAGATAAGAAACAACAATCGTACTTCCTTTTGGTATTAAAAGATTAAATTGTCCATCATTATTTGCAGTTGTTGCCCTACCAGCTAAATTCTTCACTTTTATGGAGGCGCCAGGTAAAGGATTGTTTTTTTCATCTTTTACCGTTCCCACCAAATTCACCCCCTCTTGTGACGGGGAAACGTTCGAAAAAATATTCTTGGATGGTGCTGTTTTTAAACTTACTGTGTTTCCAACTATTTTATAGGATAGCTGATGACTTTTTGTTAGATGGTCTAAAACCTCCCTAATTGAAGCATCTTTTACGTCAATTGTAACAGTAGCAAGCTTTCCAATAACTTCCTCGCTATACAAAAAGCGATAGTCGGTTTGTTTCCGAATTTCAGCGAACACTTGCTCAGGCTTCGCCTTTATCATGCTAAGCGTAACTTTTTGAGCAAGCCCACTTGCATTGGCTCCCATTACAAGCAAGAGCATCAAGGAAAAAGTGAGTTTCATTCGTAATTGTATTGTAAATAAGATCTCATAAATTTTGCTGCCAGAGGCATTCATGAATAGAAAGATTTTGCAAAATGTAAAATAGCGAATGCCATTCCTACACCTTTTGCCAAATGACTTGGATTTCATACATTTGTAGGATTAAGGTTAAAATTTAATTACTTAATGGGTAATGAAAAAAGCCTTTAATAATAGGGGTGGTGCGAACACCCCTATTTTTTTGGTTTTTGTTTACTTAGGGTAAGTGTAAAAAGTTAACATACGATCGAGTTAATGTTTTTTAGATTCATTGTTTATTAAATATTATTTTTACTTGGTAATCTTCCACTTCAAATTTTGTTGTATTATCACTCACAAAATTGAGCATATCTAAAACCTCAGATAATCGGGAATTTCTAGAAATAGTGCCGCTAAACAATTGATTTGGTTTTGTGCCTTTATATTCAACTTTAAAGTCATACCATCGTTGAAGTTGTTGCATAACGTCCATTATATCATCCTTTTCAAAATAAAAATCACCTTCTTTCCAAGCGATTGCTTTGGCTAAGTTTGCAGATGTAACGGCTATTTGCTTTTGGTGGATTTTCGCCTCCTGTCCTGGCTTCAATAATTTGAACTTTTCTCCATTTGAAACTTTTACCATCCCCTCTACTAATGTGGTTGTCATGTCGGAATGATAAGTGCTCACATTGAATTGTGTACCTAAAACCTCTATTTGCGATCCAGCTATTTCAACAACAAAAGGTTTAGTATAATCTTTCGCCACTTCAAAATAGGCCTCACCTTCTAAATAAACTCTTCGCTCCTCTCCAACAAACTGTACAGGAAATCTTAAGGTCGACATAGCGTTTACCCACACTTTTGTGCCGTCAGGTAACGTTAACTGGTAAGTACCTGCTTTTGGCACTTTTAAGGTATTGAAAATCAACCTCTTTATTGAATTTCGATTTTGAGCATAATTAACTGTTCCACGTAAATCCTGGATTTCTGTTCCATCTTGCTCCTTTATTTGCTTAAATGGCTTACCAAGATCCAGCATTGTTCCATCTGATAAAATAATCTTGGCTCTTTGGTCGCCTGGGAGTATATCTTTGCCTTCAAGAGATATTTTTTGTTTGTTAACTTCGCGCATCTCCGACGATTTTTCTGAGAGGAAAAATCCGAGAGTTAATAGTATTATCGCTGCACTTGCCACTGCTAATTTCATCCAGATTTTGACAGCAGCTTTTCTATATTTACGTTTCTTAATTTTTTGCCATGCTGCCTCTACATCGAGGTGTTCTAAAAAAGTGATTTCATCATTCACCAAATCTGTGTCATTAAACGACTCTAAAAATCGTTTATGCTCTTCATTTTCCTCCAGCCAATTCTTTAATATGCGCATTTCATCTACAGAAATGGTATTCTGTAAATATTTACCAATAAGTGGTGCTATTTCACTATTATTTAATTCCATGCGATATTATAAAGGAACCTTAGGCGAAAGAAAGGGTGACAGGAATTTGTTTTTTTTTAAAAATTTTATCCTTTAATCCCTCAAATGAGGCAAAAGAATAGTTGAATATTATCAAAAATCAAAGAAACAAGGAATGATAAAGGATAATAACTCCGGTTTAAGTTTACTTTTTAGCATTTTCAAACCACGTTGTTTCTGGGTCTTCACCGTATTGATACTTATTCCTAAAAGTCCGGCAATTTTCAGGTTACTTAAACCCTCCATATATCCCAACTTAAAAACCTGTTGACATCCATCGGGGAGTGTTTCGATTGCTTTTTGGATCTCGGCAAATACTTCCGCTCTTAATAGGCAAGCAAGAATCTTTTCCTCTTCCCATTCTTCGAAATTTTGATACTGCCAGTATTTTGCAACTACTTTTTCATGTCTCGCGAGGTTATAACAAGCATGTCTTACTGTTGAATATAAATAATTTTTAATTGCTACTTCACTTTCTACTAATAACTGTTTATCATTCCAATAAGACATAAAGGCATCTTGTACAATGTCTTCTACTAAGGTCTTATTATCCAGTAACTGCCATGCAAAATGGCATAACTTTTTATAGTAGCTTTTAAATAATTGTTCAATATTCGCTAAATCTGACATATTTCAGAAGATAAAAAGTTTACAATTCTTTTTTTACCCAACAGTCAGCTTAATAAGGAATTCTTAGGCCTGATACTACAATTTTAAAACAATTAGTCATGAAATGCAAGACCAATATATTTTCGAAAAGATTTTAGTTAGATTTCTATGATATTTATCAATGTGAGAATTACACGACAATTCTAAGAAAAGACACGTATTTAATTTAGGTACGGTGATTTTGAGAGAATATCAAAACCACCAAACACTCAACATAGGCATTTGTATATTACGAATAAGTAACAACTATATTACTAAACACTACATCACTATAATCAGAAATGTCCCCCAATTTGTATTTGCTGCCTTATAAACCCTATTTTTGGCTCTTCTTATCTCAAGATATTAATTTGATTTTTTTAGGTTTTATCATAAAACAGGTTCATTATTTCCAGTTAACAACGTTCTAATTGTTTTTCCCAGATAAAGCGGTTCAGATCCGACGTTTTATAGTCCGAGCCCCAGATCGAGATGTTACATAAGCTCCCCACTGCAGCGGCATAGTCCAACATATCAATTCCAATACCGACGGTAGATATGCTCGCTGTGTGTTTTGCATATAAAATGCATTTTATCTAAGTTTACATATGTTTCCATTAACAACAGGAATATGTATTGTAGAGTTCCCTTCCAATTTAGGGTTAAAAGAACCCTATCCCGGTCATGAACCAGGTGTTAAACGCCTGCCCGATTGGTTAAGACAATACCATCTTCATGAATATATCAATCCTTCACAGGTATTAAGGCTGGAAGCTCCTCCGTACACCATGCATCTGGATGAAGAAAGTGGTGTACGAAACGCAGATTCATTAGTAGAATATGCGAAAGAACAAGACAGCTTGATTCGACAGGTTTTGGAAACAAAACAATTCCCACTAGTATTGGGGGGCGATTGTAGTATTCTTCTTGGTCCACTTTTAAGTTTACGCCAAATGGGGGAATATGCGCTCTTTTATCTAGATGGCCACACTGATTTTATGTGGCCAAGTCTGTCTCAAACTGGCGGGGCTGGCGGCATGGCGGCGGCATTTGCGGCAGGTAGAGGTCCTAAAAAACTTACTAATATCTCAAATTTAGCCCCCTATATAAAAGAAGAACATGTGTGGTGCGTTGGTAATCGAGAATACGAGGAATGGTATGAACAAGCAATTATAGAGTCAAAAGCCACCTATGTTTCACTAGCTCGACTTAGGGCCGACAGTATTAAACATATAGTTTCTTCTTTCTTAAAAGCTGTGTATTCGCAAAATTTAGATGGTTTCTGGATTCATTTTGATGTAGATGTACTAAATGATACGATAATGCCAGCAGTTGATAGCCGAACGCCTGACGGACTTCATTATTCGGAATTAAGAGAAGTTTTAAGCCCCCTACTTTCTGATCCAAAAGTAGTCGGTTTGACGCTTACAATTTTAGATCCTGATTTAGATAAAATGGGTGTTTATACAACAGAATTCGTGGAGCAGATAAAGAATCTATTTGAAACCTGTAATAAAGGCAGATAGACATTTTGACGGGATTCAGTTCGGTCAAAACGTCTATCTGTGCCGACGGAAATAACTAAATCACTAAGGCCAGTTGATCTAACTTCTCAGTAATAGCAGCCACTTCCTCAGCAGAAATGGAAGCATCAACAGCTTTCGCATTTTGTATCGCTTGTTGGGTGTTTCTTGCTCCTACTAACGTGATAGTAATTCCGGGCTGTTCTAGGGTCCATAAAAGGACTAACTGGCCGAGCGATATACCTTTATCGTCCGCTAGCGGCTTAATGCTTTCTAAGAAGGCATTGGTCTTTTTTAAATTCTCGCCCTGAAAAAAGGGTAACCCTGCACGATGATCTCCTTCTCCGAACACATGCCCTGGTTTTATCTTTCCCGTTAATAGTCCTCTTTCCAATGGGCTATAAGCGATAACTGATTTGTTATAATTTAAACAATAGGGAATTACCTCCTGCTCGATACCTCTTTTAACCATGCTATAAGGTACTTGGTTAGATGCAAGTTTTATTACCTTTTCAGCTTCGCTCATTTGTTCAGCATTATAATTACAGACACCGGCATATCTTATTTTACCATCCTTTATCAATTGAGCGACAGCTTCCATCGTTTCCGCTATTGGAGTGGTACTTTCAGGCCAGTGAATCTGATAAAGGTCGATGTAGTCTGTTCCTAGTCTTCTTAAACTGTCCTCACATTCTTTTATAATACTCTCCTTTCCGGCATATTTATAAATATCAATATCCTGGCCATCATTGTTTTTACTTTTGAATCCAAAGTCGCCTTTTGTGAGATCCCACCGCATACCATATTTGGTAAGAATATGGATTTTATCTCTTGCAATGCTCTTTATGGCTTCTCCAACAATCTCTTCGCTTGCACCTTGCCCATAAACAGGCGCTGTATCAATGGCATTAACACCTAAATCATACGAAGCCTTTATGGCATTTATTGCATCTTGTTTTTCACTTCCTCCCCACATCCAGCCACCTGTTGCCCAAGCACCAAATGTTATCACCGGAAGATTGAGTGCTGTTTCCCCTAGTTTTCTATATTTCATATCATTAATTTTATGTGTTTTATCTAAGTTAAAATGTATATTAGCTTTTAAAAGCTTATTTCATGAGAAAGCTAAGTTCAACAAACTATTACAATCAAACTTACTTAGAAGGCAAATGCACTTTGAATGAACTTATTCATCTGCTAAGCAAAAGGTGGTTAACAGAAGTGTTATTCAGCATTGAAGAAGGCAACAGTCGTTTTTCAAACATTAAAGAAGATCTCAAACATATAAGTGATAATATCTTGGCCAATCGCTTAAAATATTTAGAACATTACAAACTTATCAGTAGGAATGATAGTTTTCATGAAACACCAATCCGAGTTGAATATACGTTAACTGAATCAGGTCGAAAACTAAGTGATATGCTTGATCAACTATGTACCTTTGCTGAAAATGAAATTGCCTTTCCTGACTAAGCTGTTTACTGGTCATCGCATTTCATTTAAAATTATTAACGCTAAGAATTCCTTTCAGCAAAATTCTTATATCGGTTACCTATAATCCCACCATTACAATAATATTTGTCATTTTTTATCTCCCATCTTTTGTCATTTTTCTATTGAACTTGCAACAACTTTTTATTTCACAAATCACGTACTTTCTATTTTAAAATTCAATAACTCCTTAAATTGTGAGTGTAATATTTATGTTTGATCCTTTAATTTACCACAAATCAAAACTAAGTTTGTGGAAGGTCAAAAAATTAAAATGATGACAGCGAGATATTCGCACTTATCCGGTCCTACTAGATTGTCGGAACGTAATCGGATGCTACAAACAATCAAACCATTTTATAAATGAGAATCGTTTCCTTTTTTATTATCTGGATACTATCCACTAGCTTAATCTCAGCGGCAACAAGAGATTTTTATCAATTGAAAATTTATCATCTCAAAAATCAAGAACAGGAAAACAGAGTTGATGCATTTTTAGAGAAAGCTTATATCCCTGCACTTCATCGGGCACACATATCGCATGTAGGGGTTTTTAAACCGAGCTCTTTTATGAAGCTCCCAGCTAAAGAACAATTAATTTATGTATTCATCCCATATTCTTCTTACGAAGAATATACAAAGTTGGAAGCGGCACTTTTAAATGATCAAGAATACATAAAGTTAGGTGGCGACTATTTGAATGCCGCACATAACAATGCTGCTTACGAACGTATAGAAACTATTTTATTAAATGCATTTATTAATAGTCCCAATTATAATACCCCAGCATTGACAGGTCCAAAGCAGGAGAGGATCTATGAATTAAGAAGTTATGAAGGGCCCACAGAAAAGCTCTATCATAATAAAGTAGATATGTTTAATAAGGGAGACGAAATAGGTCTATTTAAAAGATTAGGCTTTAATGCTGTTTTTTATGGAGAAGTGCTTGCTGGCAGCAAAATGCCAAACCTCATGTACCTAACTACATTTGAAAACAAACAAGCGCGCGATGAACATTGGGAGGCGTTCGGTAAAGATGCTTATTGGAACAAGTTATCATCGTCACCAATCTATCAAAATAATGTATCTCATAGTGATATTCTTCTTTTGACCCCTACTACATATTCTGATTTTTAGCGATAAAGACATCATTTAAGTAAATAGCCGCTTGTCTTCTATGCACAACTGTGTATATATGACACGGCTACTACACAAGTTTAGCCTTTAGCCAATATAAGTTAGCAATATTTGTTATATTCGCAGCGATTAAAGTCTACCAACATAGAGACAGGGATGTTCATTCACCATAACTCAAGTACCAGTAAAATAAAAGTACAGTTACTTATTGTTTTTTTCTTCAGCTTTGTTTGCATTTTCTCCGTTTTTCAAAAAGGTTCTCAACAGCAGCTTTCAGGTAATATAGATTTTTCTACACTAGAGCATACTTTTGATGATTTTAAAGATGGCATATGTTTTCTTTTAAGAAGCAAACACTCAAGAGCGTCTATCAAGGTTATTCAAAATAAATATGCTGATACGCCTGTTCCCACTTTTGAAAAATTCGTAAACAGTTGTTTCTCTTATCAACCCCATTGGTATAAACCAGCCTACTACTCTTTTCTGTTTAGGTATAACCTATTCTAAACCTCTCTTTTATTCTGATATTAATACCCTAACACGTATCGTTCTTTAACTATTTATTTATTTGTGCTACTCTAATTCAATATTAGCAGCATTAAAGTTTAAAAAAGTCAAATGACAGAATTTTTTGATTTCTTCCAAAACCTAACCAATCCAGAATGGATTATGGAAAATGGAGGTTTATATCTTCTTCTATTTATAGTATTTGCCGAAACAGGCATACTATTGGGTTTTTTCCTTCCAGGTGATCCATTACTTTTCATAACGGGAATGATTTTGGCAAATAGCACCTTACCACATGTAAATTCCACTTGGAGCTTGTTATATTGGATTTTATTAATCTCTATTGCTGGTATTCTAGGAAACTTTCTGGGTTATTGGACCGGTAAACGATCAGGGAGCATACTTTTAAAGCGGAAAGACAGTTTTTTGTTTAAGAAGAAGTACATTGTTCAAGCGCAAGAGTTCTATGAAAAAAAGGGAGGCGGTGCCATCATTCTTGCTCGTTTTATGCCTATTGTCCGGACATTCGCTCCGGTTGTTGCTGGTATCGTAAAAATGGATTTGAGGAAATTCTCTATTTTCAACATTATTGGCAGTTTCATATGGGTAGGTGTTTTAGTGACCGCTGGTTTTCTATTAGGAGATAACGAATGGATCAAAAATAATCTGGAGAAAATCATCTTCTTGATTGTTCTTATTGCAACAGCGCCTGTATTGATAAAAATGTTCAAGGGCTTTAGAAAAAAGGCAGTATAGATAGTGTTAGCTGAGACAGATTTTAAGCGGGTACGAAAAGGTATCTCGAACAGGGTTAACCAAACTTATAACATTCGGTAGTCAAAAAATAAAAGGTCTTCAACCGGGGAGATTGAAGACCTTTAGCTAACCAATTATAAACCTAAATTATGATGATACAAAGATAGTGTACAAAATACACTTTGTCAAGTATTTTTTTTTATTTTTTATCGTTAGTCCTGCGGTATTTCTAACACGCGCCACTCAGCCATTTGTATCAAACCTGAACCTCTATTTGCTGTAAAGGAGATACGATAATATTTATACTTCGCAGTATTGTTAAAAGTGTAACTGTTCACCTGGAAACGTTCAGCGAATTCTTCTTCATTGCGTTCATCTAAAATCGTCCAATTTTCATCATCATTCGAACCTTCCAATTTCCATTCCTTTGGATCACGATCTTCTGCATCATCAGCAGCAGTAATGGTATAAGCTGATAATACCTTCGGATCGGAGAATTCCAGTTTGCACCACAGATCTCCTTTATAATCAAATTGTAGGAATTTAGTACCTGGATTATTATCTACCAGTTTTGAAGAGCCTTCACCAGACGCTGCACCACTGTTATTATCCCGCGATACCGTCAAGATACCCTCCGCTGTCGCGTCATTTACAAGCCCCTGCTTAGAAAGAATCTTCACCACATTTACCGTCGATTTGTTCGGTGTTCTTACACGGAGCATGTACCGTTGAAAAATACCTTCCGGAACGGAAGTAATAGCACTTTCTTCCTTGGAGAAGGTTTGATACACTACGGAAGTGGCAGTCGACTCAACTTCTTTCAACCAGCTAATAGAATCTATTTCCATATCCGTAGCAATGCTTAAACGCAGGTTATCTCCCCCCTCACGAGATACCTCAAAATTCAAGATACTATCCGGAGTAATGTTAATCAGCACCTCTTTTTCTGCCCAATAATCTTGACTATTTTTGGTGCGGAGCTTCACCCTAAAATTTCCGGAATTTAAAAAAGTATGTGTGGGCGATAATTCCAGTGAAGTACTATCATCGCCAAACTGCCATCTCGCTTCCTGATAATTTGTAGATGCATTCTCAAAGGTAAACGTAAAGGGATCATTTTCTGCATTTTGCTTAAAAGTAAACTCGGCCGTTGGTTTTGCTTCGTCTTCTACAGGAGGCACCTCTTTTTCCTTCTTACAAGTAAAAAGTAAAAGAGCCATTCCACAGATAAGCACTAATCTATTGCATTTCATATATATACATGAATATTTCATTTGACTATATCGTTATCATTATCAATAAATTTTCTATCGATCATTCCTACTAAAATTAGGGGGTTCTAATCAAGCGCCATTCTATCATCTGGAAAGCTCCAGCACCATGATTGGCCGTCACATTCACCCGATAATAGCGATAAGGTATTGTGGACGTAAATTCATAACGCTTCGTCTGGAATCTTTCAGGGAAGGTCTCTCCCGTTCTTGTATCGAGTATTGTCCATTCCTCTCCGTCTAATGAGCCTTGTAAATTCCAATCTTTTGGATCTCTTTCGGATGCATCATTACCTGAAGTGAATGTATAAGCTCCCGCTAGTATCGGCTCTGGATACAGTACTTGGAACCACAGCAAATTGTTAACATCCCAATTGGTTAAGAACTTAGAATTATAATTACCGTCGACTAACTTTTTGGAACCCTCCCCTGCATCTGGACCGTCACCATTATCCCGACTGACGCTAAATTCGCCTTGTTTAGTAATATCTACTTCTGCCACGCGGTCTGGATAGATCAATAGGACAAGCGTTGCCTTATCCGGACTGAGCACATGTCGACTGGGATATTGCAAATCCAAAGCAAAAGCAACTGGATGATCCAAGTGATTGGTGATCTTCTCCCATAGAATACCTACTGATAATGGAAACTGATTCGTATTTGCGGGAATACGCTGAATACTGTCCACACTGTAGTCCTGCCTGCTCAGTAGCTGCGTGTTCTGTGGCAAGGTTCCATTTGCGATAAGCTTATTAATGGTATCCGCATTGGACACAACAGATACTTCAAAGGCCCTCGACGCTTTACCCGCCAATAAAATATCGACAGGTATACTGATACCGCCCGAATTAACCGTGTAATTTTGCTTATTAGCGATCTCCAATAATTCACCCGCTTTCTGAAATGATAAGTAATGAATATCCTCTAAGTTGAGCACTTTATCCGTTTCCAGCAGCAAGGTCGTGATATCATTTGCCAGGTCCGTTACATTTCCTTTGCTTGGGTTGGTTAATTTAATGCCAAGTGCTACCTGTTTACCATAGACACGCTCAAGCGCAGTAATGTTGATCGGTACCTCAAATGTAGCCTCTTTTGCTCCAAAAGGAATTTGTACCACATTGGGCAATTGATAAGTACCGGCTTGTATAACTGTGGTATTTGCTAGCTGTCCTTGCTCAATGGCCTCTTCCAGCTGTTGATTATCCACCGTTAGCCCTACTTCAAAGGCTTTCGCTGCTGCTTGTGACAACTTTACCCGGAGCTTCACCGTTACATTCTCATCGTCCTTTACAACCGTTGTATCCATATCCCCGGCGCTAATGGTGCGGGGATCTACCTGCTCCGAATTGAATTGCTCTAAATCGTTCTCTTTACAGGAGCCCAAAAAGAGCAAGATTGGCAGGCAGCATATCGCTATACGTATACATAATTTTGGTATCAATTGTAGTTCCATAATGTTCAATTTTCTTTCACAATGTACAAGCACTGATTTATTGATCAAGCCACACCCTTCCGTCTAATTGCCAATTTTCTTGTCTGGGTATTTTCAACCAGCTAATGATTTGAGCGGGGATATCCTGATTTCTTGGCACCAAAGATCCCAGATCACTTGCACTAGGTGCGCATAGAAATTCATTTAGATTATCCCAGCTAGGCGTGCCATCTTTTAAGGCCAAATGACTTCCTAGAGGTCCCTCATCCATAATCATTTCCCCCTCGCTTCCAACTACTGGCCAATAACCGGCGAGGTAATCATAATAGGGATGCTGTTCGTCAATGCCGGTTCCACAGGCATACTGACTGATAACATCATCTGGTAAAGCAGCTTTCCAAATACGTACATCACTGATATAAGCATCCGGCTCGCGGTGGCCATTACCATTAATATAGCCTAGTTTTAACAGCGCTGCATTATTTAAATTTCCCCAACCGGTAATATCCCGCTCGTTATTAAAGCGACCATTAGTGAAGGTCCGCACAAACCGCTTGTTATCACGGATCACACCTACCACAGCAATACTATTCCAAGTAGCATCTCCCAGGGTTCCACCCCGCACCTGCTCTGCGCCTGAAGTGCCCCGGGCGTTGAACATCCAGAAATTATCCTCCAGAAAAACAACCCATCCCACCGATGGCCAACCACTGGACCATTCCGGACGTTTACCCAATAAAGACGGATAGTAAAATTTGTAATTATTATCTGGCCCAATATTCTTCTTCACTTTCAATTCGATCGTGAAAGCCTCCGTTGGTCCTCCCAAGTTATATACATCGTTGTTCTCACCAGTCAATTCACCATGTAAATTGCCTTGAAAACGTACGAAACTACCTTGATAGCGGCTACCTAAGTAGGGTTTTGCTATAAAGCGTGATCTATACTTTGGGGTATAGTAGACTAAAAAAGTGTTGGCATTAGGGTTACTAAAAATAGTATTATCATTCTCCTCATCCGGGATTTCAAAAGCGCCACCTTTATTGGAAGCAATAATCACCAGCCAGTTTTCTTCTTTATAAGTGGGTCGATTTTCCAGTGCGGCCATGATCTCACCCACCGTCTCATCGAATTGCAAAATAGCATCTCGGTAAGCCGCCACACTAATATCATAGCCATCCTGTGCGCCTGCCTTGTCAATAGCCGAGAACTGTCCCACAATCAAGGTGGTTGTATCCTCTTGCACGCTTTTCAGCACTGCCGCCTTCACCGCAGCATCATCAGCCAGCCTTTCACTCACTGCTCCTTCCACCAAGTATTGTTCAAAAATGCTGGATGATGTAAAAACTTTACTGCTATAGCCATTAGAGGCATCCGCAACGCGCTGGAAAACAGTGGGGAAAGTTTCGAAATTATTTTGTGAAAAATCATTATTAATCACCCCGTGTTTTTCTCTTCCCACACCTGTAATCATGCTAGCCCAATTCGTCCCATTTTCTGTTGCCTCCTCATCGCTTACGCCAAACCAGGAATAAATAGCATTGTTGAGCAGCGATGAAATATGCGTTGTTTGCGCCTGTTGTACCGAGGCACCACGTGTACCATCCACAATCAGGTACAAAACCTTTGGTTTGCCAAAAACCACATTTACCGAATCATTTGCTTCCGTAGCCGGTATCGTCTTTTCAAATTCCTGTTTACAGCTCCATATACCCAGCCCCATCATCAAGAGGAATAGCGGCAAAACGTACTCTTTCTTTCTATGGCTTGATCTCTTCATTTTTCTTTAGGTTTATTTAGTTAATTACAAGGCGAGTAATACTATTAACTGGCTGATTATTAAATCGATAAAAAGACCCTATTAACAATAATGCCCGTTTATTATCTTCGCTTTTGGTTTCAATAATATTAGATAGGCCGCCCGTAAATACACCGGTAGCGTTATATCCCACCGCCAACGAACCATCGGGATTGAGGACCATAAAGCCATTCCGGGTAATATTATCATACTTTTGGAAGCTACCATCCACCACAATAAGTCCGTCGCTCAGCTGCTGCGCCAAACCAAATGTACCTACATCCAACGGACGTGCTGTAAAAGAGGGATCCAAAGAACCGTCTTCATTCAGCAGGGCCATTCCTACTGCAGGTTGACCATCATAACTGGTGAATATACCCGTAATCAAATATTTCCGGGTAACAGGATTAAACGTAAGCGAGAAAATTTGTTTATTCGCACCCGTTCCTGATTTGAAGCTTTCATCAATGGTTCCATTCTCCTTCAAGCGCACAATATAACCCGCGGCCTGATCATCAAAGCGCGTGAAAGAACCGAAAACAACCAGTTTATCTTTATTCGGTCCTTCATTATGCATATAAGTAGACACATTGCCATTCCCACCCGAGAAGCCTTGATTCGTTGCCTCGTTGAAACGGAAAGTTTTATCCAAGGTACCATCCAGATTCAGTCGTGCCACGTGCCGAAATTCCGTGCTATCTACAATTACCGTATCTCGGGTTTCATAGCGATTCGGCTTATCGTATTGCCGGCTCAAGTAGTATCTAAAATTACCTGTGATCAACAATTTGCCCTGATGGGGATAAATCCTTGAAATAGACCCATCCGTGCCGCCATTGAATCGCGGAAAATATTTAGTCGTATCCGTTTGATCAGGTCTTCTGAAGGTTTTGATACCGATCGTATCTATACTTCCATTGGTGTGGAGCATAGCCAGATTGCTGATATTTTCTGTCCGCTGATCATAACCGTTGAAAACACCAGAAATAAAAAGTTTATCATTCACCATATTGATATCCATCAAATAACCGTTAGCTCCCCTGCCCGAACGGAGACTGGCATCGTAGCTACCATCAGAAAATGTTCGGACAATTCTATTAATGGGTTTCACAATACCTTTGTTATCATAATTGGTGAAATCGCCCACAAAAATGTATTTACCATCGCTGAGCTGAAGAGCCCTAGACACATCTCTATTTGCTCCGTTTACGGCGCGAAAGGTCGGATCCGGATTTAATCTTCCTGTTACCGAAAAATTGGGTCCAAAAACCACTGCATCACCCACCGAAACCGAAATCACCCCGGTGCTGGCATAATCTGGCACCTTCACCGTAAACCCCTCGGCTGTTATTTCATTAATCTCTGCCTGTTCCCCATTAAACCTGACAACCAACTGATCGGCATAAAGCGTAAGTCCGGTTGCATTGACCTTTACCTCTGTACCTGGCAAACCACTGGCCGGATTCGGCTCTTGTGAATTATCCATGACAATACCCAATGGATTTTTCCCAGAGGGATAGGGTTCCTCAAATTTCTCCTGCTCCTTCTGACAGGCTGATAGCACCAAAATAGCCGCCAATATTTTATAGATATTCTTCATACACAAATAATTTAAGGTTTACTCAGAAAAATTTCCAGCGTGATGTCTCCTCGGGAAAATCCAAAATCTCCTTGGGCCACAAGAGCATGTATGACGCCATTTTTAGGTTGAATATCAGAGGAAGCTACCGAACGCGTTAACCAGTCATCATTGGGCCGGGAAACATCTGGTATATAGGAAATTGCCAGTTGCCTGTATCCATTGTATTTAATTCCTCCGGCGTCAAAATAGACTACCCCAATATTTAAGACCGCTGTCTCATCATAATTATAGAAATTCTGCCCCGGAAAGATAGACCGTACATCAAAATCCACCTGGGGATAATCGGCCAATAAATTTTTACCTTTAAAGATATGACGCATCAAATACCTACGCCAGATCATGGAATCGACATCGGCAAGTGTCTGGATGGTATCTTTCCCCCCTACGAAGAGCAAATAATTTGCAGTTCCGATGGTGTTCATGTCACCAATCATATTTTTGATATCCAGGTCTCTGGGGGCAAAAAAAGTAAACTCCTCGTTTCGAAAAAAATCTTCCATACCGGCAAGCTTAATTACCTGGGCCACCGTATCAAAGTCAATCGGTTTGGATTCAATGTACTGCAAAATATCTCCATCGTAATAAGGGTTCGCTTTTCCGCCATCGATATAATAATCATCCTTTTGACAAGCACCCAGCAAGAGTACTCCCAGTAACAAGCTATAGATCAAACGTATCATACCTTTCATTTTAATGTTCATTTTTATATCCCCCCATTTGTCCAGAATTCATTTAGCGACATCAAGGGATTATTATTCCGCGCACTCTGGTCAATCGGCCAGGTCCAGGCCCTTCTAGTATATTGATCCAGTGTCATCGGTCGCCTAGTGAATTGTGCATTCATAATACGGCCTGTTCTCACCAGATCAAAATAACGATGTCCCTCACCGAGTAATTCGCGCGCTCTTTCCAAAAAAATAAAGGTTTTCAAGGGGGCACCACCACCGCCATCATATACGGGTGCTTCAGCACGGTCCCGGATCATGTTCAAGGCTTCAATAGCCGCTGCATCCTGATCGAGCTCTGCCAGTGCTTCGGCACGCAGCAGAATGGCATCTGCATAACGGAATATCAAAAAGGTATTATCCGGGTTACGGTCTTCATTACCGGACGCATAAGTATTATAGGCATATTTCAGAATCAGGAACCTTCCGGAATTACTGAGCATGTCTTCGTACCAGATCGTCTTTCGCAAATCGGCCACATCAGCAGGGTAAAGGGTGTTCATATAAAACGAATTGAAATAGGCCATGCTGTTGTTATTATTATACCGCGGGAATTTATATGGCCAGCGCAAAAAGTGATCGCCAAAAGGGGCGAGCGCCTCATTGTTATCATCATAATTGATGCTTCTGAAAAATTCAAATAAACTCTCTGGGGAACGACCTTTCACCACTTGCGACCAGCCCTCTACGGTCATGGGCAACAATTGATAAGCGCCACTTTTAATCAACTGATCACCAAAGGCTGCCGTTTCCTCATAATATTTATTCCGGTTATTCTTATCAAATCCAGCATTCCACATATTCATATGCATTACTAAAGCTGCGGCACTGCCCCTGCTTGCCCGGGCGCCTCGCTGTGCTGGATCGCTATTGGTCCAAGGCATACCCTCCATCTTACTTTTCATATCAGCAATGCAATTGTTCAAAACTTCCACCATCGGCATCCGGGGTAGTGGATCTGCCTGATAAGCTGTGGTATAGTAGACGACATCACCGTACAGCCGCACCATCCAGAAATAGGTAAAACAACGGATAAAAGTTGCCTCTCCCAGGTAACGTCTGGTATCGCTCTCCTCCAAGGTAGGAATTCCCTCCTCCAATTTATCAATCAAGATATTTGCTGCTTGGATAACACGGTAGTATTGTGTCCAATTGGTAATTTTCACTAAATTATACCAACCCCAAGGGGCACCGCCGTCAATCGCGTATAGCAAATTATTCTGGCCCAACACTTCCACAATCAAACGGGCATTGTCGCCCTCTTTCTCCGGACTCCGGAATACTTCGCCCGAGCGATACTCACCAATAGCCCCAATTACATGGCTCTCATTGATCTTCTCGAAGAAGTCGCTATACATCTTGGTGATATTGGCTTCCACATCGTCCTTGGATTGGAAAAAATTATTTCCGGTTAATTTATCTTTGGGCACCACATTCAGAAAATCTTTACAGGCATGGAACCCCAAGGAAATAAGGGTGATACACACCAGAGCACTTATTCTTTTCATGTATTTATTCATTTTGTACGCTTTAATGTTATTGCCTGACTAGCTGTTTTATCCATCATCACATCTCCTTTAAAAATCCACGTTAACACCTATATTGTATGTACGTGGCACCGGATATCCACCCGAAACATCCCTACCCATATTGGTTACATTCTCCGGATTTGGACCGGAATAACGGGAGAAGGTATGCAGGTTTTCAGTGGACAAGTATATCTTGATATTATTCAGCCCCAAATTCTGGGCAAAACGCTTCGTAAACATATAGGATAAGATGACGCTATTGATTTTCAAATAGGTACCATCTTCTTCCCAGAGAGTTTGATCAGGTCGGAACGGTAATATCGAATTGTAGCGCGTATAATCATAGGCGTAGGGATATTTGGATATATCCCCAGGTTGCATCCACATATCGATACTATTCAATGGAACCACAGCACGGGGACCCGCATTTGCGTCGAGCGCAAAAGGATCCCGCATCAGTGAAAGTCGGTCGGACAGCGCATTATTCAGTACCGTACGTTTGGCAGTAAAGGAAGTATAAATGGCTACGCTCCACTGCCCATAAGATAACGTACTGTAAATACCTCCGGTAAATAGTGGCTGCGAATTGCCCGTTAGCGCATAATCGAAATCATCCAAAATAAAATCGCCGTTTAGATCGCGTAAAATGGGATCACCAGCCTCAAAATAACGGCCATTGGTTTGATAACGTTTGCCCGTAACCGGATCTACCGGTACATCGCCATGATGAGAATACACACCATCATTGATCCGCAAATAATTTGACAAAGCATTCCGACCTATACGTTTCGCAATATGCTGTCTATAAGCATCGTTTGGATCTGCCCATTGAATAAATTGTCCATTATATTCCGCAGGCAAACCTGTTAATACATCCCTATTGTAGGCTCCATTGATGGTGAAAGACCAGTTAAACTTGCTACTGGCCGGTAAAGGACGGATAGTGAGGGAGACTTCATGTCCATAATTTACAATACTGGCATCATTGCTCAACAAGATGTCAAAAGCAGAGGTATTGGGCAGGTAACGTTCAAACAGAAGATTACTTACATCTTTATAATAGGTATCATAGATCAGATCTATTTTATTACCAAATAAACTCAAATCCACGCCCAGATTAAATTGTTCTGTCGTAACTGGCTTCAAAGTAGGATTGGGAATGATCCGGTAGTCGATACCTATGCCCTGTACATTATTGTACATGCCACCAATATTATATTTACCATAAATCACTTCCAAATTAGTCGAAGGCACAATGTTCTTACCCCAACTAAGGCGCAAAGCACCTAAATTCAGCCATTCAGAATTTTCAAACCATTTTTCCTTGTTGAAGTTCCAACGGAGTCCAATCGCGGGATTTTTAGAATAAGGATTGTCAATACCACTACCGGAGTCTCCATCCAAACGATAGGAAAGGTCGATGATATATTTTCGCATAAAGTCATACGACAAGGAACCGGCGAAAGAGGCCTGCCTCGCATCCTTAAAATTGGTTAAGACACCACCGCCCCTCGACGCCCAGGCATCAAAGCCCCAGGGTCCTTGGAATTGATCGTTGGGTGATTTATCTTGCCGGGTAATGCTGTTTTGTGTACCCTTCTTATAAATTTCACTAAAAGCATTAATAAAGAAATTATGCTTCTCATTAAATGTTTTGGAATAATTGATACTATTTCTGTTGTATAATTGATAATCTCGACCGTTGAAGGCATAAACCCTGGCAAACTGGTTATTAGCTGCGGCTGGGGTGAAGGTATCTTCGAGATTGGAAGAAAAATCATAACTCAAATTAGTGGTTAAGCGCAAACCTTCGATCACCATAAAGTTTGCATCGATATTGGTTCGGAGATTACGGGTGCTGTTATCATTGTTGGTGCGCAACGAGGAAGCCACTCCAGAAGACGATTGGAAGAAAGAAGGGCCAGGCAATAAGGTTGAAGCTTGTCCGTTATTGGCAACTCCCTGTTGCAATAGGCCTACCCCATTACCTTTATTCTGCTTTCCGATCTGTCCATACACCGTACCCGAAAAAGCAAAACGCTCACTGGGCCGAAACTCCATGCGTGTATTTAAGTTGAAACGCTGAAAACCGGTATTTTGTATCACACCTTTCTCACCAAAATAACCAATATTGGCTTTGTAATTCAACTTTTGATTACCCCCATCAATAGCCACATTATGCGTTTGATTATAGGTAGTACGATAGAAGATATCTTGCCAGTTGGTAGAATTATTATAATAAGCATTTAAACTATCAGAAAGAAAAGGGGTTTGCGAAATAGCGTATATATCCTTCATACCGATGGCATTACCCAAAATCTGCTGGATCTTAAATTGTCGTTCTAAATTACCACCAAGTGTTTCACGTAACATGGGAGGTGTTTTCATAAAGGCATTGCCAATGTAGCGAACCCTGGGTACCGGCGAATTTCCTCTCTTAGTGGTAATGATAATCACTCCATAAGCTGCACGCGAACCATACATAGAGGTAGCCTGTGCATCTTTTAAAATCTCGATACTTTCAATATCTTCCTGCGGGATGAGTGAAAGTGGACTCATACCGGGTCCTTGTTGTTGAAAACCAAATTCCGAGGCCTTGTCTGCATCAAGTGGCACCCCATCAATTACATATAAAGGCGATGTGGGTTGTAGAAAAGACTCACTTCCAGAACCGGTTACCGTCATCGTTGAAAGTCCACGCACCTGTGTAGAACCCCGAAAACCAGGTGCACCCGTATTGTTTTGAATATTCAGTCCGGGTACCCTACCTTGCAAGAGCTGCTCTACGTTGGCAACCGGTACTTCCTGTATTTCCTTACCACTGATGGTAAAGGAAGAACCCGTACTCAATTCTTTAGAACGTTGCACATAACCACGCACCACCACCTGTACCTCCTGCAACTGGTTATTATCCACCTGCATTTTGATATCAATGGTTCGTTGCCGACCATTATGAGTGATCCGCCTTTCGAGGTAACCCAGATAGCGGAATACAATAACGGCGCCCCGATCTATCGTTACACTATAACTTCCTTTTGCGGTGGTAGAACCGATTGCCCGAAGTGGACTGCCACTAAAGACGGTTACCCCTGGCAGACTTTGATTTTGTTCATCTGTAACAATCCCACTTACCGTTACTTTCTCTGTCTGCGCGTAGGCAATGGACAGACAAGCGGAACAGTACCATAGGCAAAGTATCCATAAAAATCTTCTCATAATATCAAGCTTGGTTAGGTTACTACTCATCTTCAAATTTTGGATTGTCGTTTATGAATTGGAAAACCACCTCCCAATCGCCTTTCCTGAATATCTTGAACTCCAAAGCAATCGAAGCGATCGTGCGTGAACCGCCTAAATCTCTCCGCGAATAGCGTAGATTAAAACGGGCATTTCCATTCACGGTATATTTCGTCGGGATATCTACCAAAGGAATCGGATAAGCCACATCATACTGCACATATTCCGTGGTGATTGTCTTATTAAAACCATGCACCTGTAAATCCCAATTGGTTTCATTAAATAAAGCAGGGGCAATAGGAATCGTGTCTTTGTCAAGCACCTTCACGCGGATGGTATTGCCCGTACCGCCCGGTACCTCTCGAATAAAGGCGATGACGTCCTTCTGTTGATCATTGCTCACCAATGCCCTTTTACTTTGCACACCAATCACGTTACTGAGCGCCGGACGAATATAATTTTGCTTATCAGGATTTAAAGGATCCCTAGGATCTGGTGCTGGGCCACCCGTGTAGGGATTAATATCCGTAGAAGGCTCATAAGCACGTTCTAACCAAGGGCGCACCTGAAAATCTCGTATGAGCGTTTCGCCACCTGAATTGGATATCTTCAAGTCAAAGAAGCGGACATTCTGTACCAGGTCGCTGCTATCTTTGGGACGGGGTGCAACTAGATCCTCGGTTGCTGCAGCCCACATAATAAACTGACCAGAAGGCCGCACCTCAAATAATGGGTGTTCTTCCAATTTACGCTTGGCCTCGATAGCCTCCAAACTGGTTTCCGTACCATCGTATGCATCCACCCAAACATAAGTTGGCTTTGTCTGAAAGAGATCCGTTACAGGTCGTCCATCACCATAACGCGCATTCACAATTTCAAAAGTGAGCGGCAAACTGGAGTTGGCTGAATTAAAACTCCCCATCAAACTGGTTCTTCCCAGTATTGGTTCCAAGTTCTGGCTTGAATAACTCATATTGGGGTTTAGGTATTCCTTTTCATCCGGTAGGTTATACATTTTCTTACATGCGTTTAAACTTAGCAGTGCAAGAGTGCTCAAGTAGAAGTATGCCTTGATCTGGTGATATGTTTTGCTATGTCTCATTGATTTCCTATCTATATGATTATCTAAAACCTAGGGATCTTACTGTTTTGGTTCGTTAACGGTCCAATCGGCAAACTGCATCGCATTGGTGCTGGTTCGAACAATGTTCAACCTAAAAAATTTATAGGTATTGGTATTGTTAAAGTAAAACACCCTTGTCAAGAAGCGCTGTTCAAACACTTCGTTGCTTCTGGAATCTAACGTTGTCCAATTTTCGCCATCCATGGATCCTTGCAGGTTCCAGTCCTTCGGATCGCGGTCTACATTATCATTAGCCGAAGTGATCGTATAAGCTCCTGCAACCGCCGCCTCATTTAGTTCAAATTGCGCCCATGCATTGCTGAAGTCGCCCAAAAACCACTTCGTTTCTGCATTTTGATCGACAATATTATTTGAACCTTCCACGCCACCAGCGCCACCGCCATTTTCACGTGATACCGTTTGTACTCCGCCAATCGTCGCAAACAAGTTTGGTGGTGGCGGGATATAGAGAAGGCGTGTATTAAACTCGTCAAAACCGAAAATATGGTCTGGATTGAGCACGTGCACAACGCCATTGCTGGTTCGGATATTGATAGATCCCGTGGTAGTACCCACCCAATCCCGTTCAAATTGGGAGCGCTTGGTATTACTATATAGAATCATCTCCGGTCCTCCTCCGATATAACCAGAAGAAGTTGCTTTCTGTACGCGGGCATGCATGGGATAGGCCGTTGAAATAGCATGCATTAATAAACCATCCTGACCGCGCAAGCTGTCGGAAGGGTAAACGCCCCGCATAATATATTGACTTAGCATCGTATCCAATTGAGCACCATCCACCGTTGCTAGGTATTCCGGGTCCTTATCCGTCAATTTGCGTACATTGTTCAGGTTCGTAATAGCTAGGTTAAAACCGGCATTCGATACCGCAAACAGCGTAATTGCACTATCCTGCAAAAGCGGTTGCAGCCCTAGGCGGTCTACCACCTGCACCAGCGAATCGTAGATACCCGCCTTACTTTTGAGGTATTCATAAGTATTCCCCTTAAATTCTTTATCAATCGCAGCCGGATTATAAAAGCCCTTATCTTTTTCACAGGCCGTCCACACCCCCGCTAGGAGTAATAGGGAGACAAAAAAATAACTGTAATTTATCTTCTTCATAATCTTAGAGCGCTTAGTTCCAATAGGAGTTCTGTTTCAACAATTTATTCTGACTAATGAGTGCTCGGGAAATGGGCCAATAGATACCACCCTGGCTCAATAGCTCATTGAAGGCCGGATTATTTTGCCTGATTCGGTTATAACGCACGAGATCATACCAACGATGCCCCTCACCCATGAGTTCGCGCCTTCGCTCTTTAAAGATGGCCTCGAGTAAATCACCGTTCCTGACTTCATCATAAGGTTGAAGTTTTCGTAATTCCCGGATCACATTTAGGTTTTCAATGGCCTGCCCACGCTCACCCAATACCGCAAAAGCCTCCGCTCTAAGCAAAGTCACATCCTCCAATCGGGTAAAAATCATAGCGCTTGAAAAAATGCGGAATTCAGGGTTACTAACACCGCCCATAATACATTTGATCTTGCTAAAAATGGGATACTTTCCATTATAATTGGTGAAGTACCGTTCAGACTTAGGATTACCCAATGTATCCAGACTAAAGCGCTCATCCCCGTACTCATCAAAAATGGACAGAATGGAGTCTTTTGGCATGAAAATATCCGGAATACTTTTATTTACTACCGGTTGAGCTAGGGTGAGCTCTTCAATATGCCCGGTAAAAGAAGCATCAATATGTCCCCAATCAAAATTAAAACCAAATAATTGATTGAAATTTTTATTAAAAAAAAGTCCATTTGAATTGGTTAAATTATCGGTTGTCACATATCCATTCTCCCCTTTTGTATAATTATCAATGACAAATTTGGTATAAGTAGCCACGTTGGGATACTCTCCCTGCCAAGCAGCCACATGTGCCAGAACCGCATAGGCTGTTAGCTTTCTAGCCAGCGCACCAGCCCATCTGCTTTTCGACTCATTATAGTAATTACCCGGTTGTTGCTCATCATTATCACTATATTTATAAGGCAGATCCTGCGCTGCAGCCAGCATTTCCTGTTCTACCCAAGCCATGATCAGTCCCTGATCTTCCCTGGCTTTGTTTTCAAAATCATCTTCATGCGAGCTGATGATGAATGGCACATCACCCCAGATACGTACCATATAGAAATAGGCATAGGCCCTTAGAAATCGTATTTGGGCAATATCAACCCGCATATTATTATCGGTATAGCGTGGATCTTTTGCCTTCACCTCACCTACTCGCTCAAGGAATAGGTTCGCTGAGTTAATCACCGCATACCAGCGTCGCCAATTTGATAAGGCGTCTAGCGATGGGTAGGAAGCATTCAAATCATTATTTCCGATGGCTTTTAAGTCCTGGCGAACCGGACTGATAAAATCAGCCGAACGCACCTCTCCATATAACCAATGCGCATTATGGTCCGCCATGGCCGACCTTACTAAGCCGTATGTACCCATCAAGGCCGCCCGGGTATCCTCTAATACGTTCCACATATTCTGCTCTCCCACTGCCCGCGTTGAATCGACATCTAAAACCTTTTTACAGCCTCCCAGCGTGATGGTAACTGCAAGTACCAGTATTGTAAAATAAACTTTCATGGTTTATCTGTTTTAAACATTATCTGCTGTTAATCTTTATAAATCTACTTGTACCCCCAATGTATAGGTGCGTGGGATGGGTAAACCATATCCCGTATCATAACCTGTGTAATTGACCAACTCCGGATCCTGACCTGTATAGGGTGTAAGGGTGAACAGGTTATGACCAGAAACATAGACACGTAGTTTCTTGACGACTGCTGTTCTTTTGTTGAGCCATTCGCTCATATCATAGCTGAGCGAAAGAGTACGCATTTTCAAAAAGGCACCATTTTCTAAAAAAAGATCTTGTTCTGCGCGGTAAGGGATCACGGTACTCCAAGGGTTGTACAAAGGATATTTGCTATAGTCTCCACGCTTCTCCCAAAAAGTGATCTCCTTCACCGCGTCCATGGTATTCGTGCCCTCCCGGTTAATGAAATCAAAGCGGTTAGCCATTTCCTGATTCAGGATCTTCCGGCCAAGATTAAAGTACAGATCAGCCGTTAAGCTCCATTTCTGATAAAAGAATTGATTGGTAAATCCACCTGCTACTTTTGGAAGCATGTTACCCACTAAGGTTTTATCTTCACTACTGATTACTTGATCATTGTTCGTATCTACCCATTTAGGATCACCCGCTTTTAAGGCAGTACCATTGAACTTCATAGGCTGTCCGTTCACGAGCGGTACTTCATCATCCGCCAGGTAAATGCCCTCATTTTGGAACAGCCAATATTGGTCGATCGGCTTTCCAACTTCCAACTTTCGATTTCCAAGCACAATTTCATCCAGTCCGCCAGGCAAAGCATTTAGCTTATTCTTGTTCAGGTTAACATTCAAGCGCGTTGTCCAGGAAAAAGGCCGGTCGGTCGGAATAATAGTCGCCTGTATGCCAATATCCAGTCCACTATTGTGCACTTCCATTCCACTTTGCTGTGCATAGTTATAGCCATATTCCGCGTAAGCCGGTATCGCCAGCATCATATTTTTATCCTGCCGTATATAGCCATCCAATTGCAGTTTTATCCTGTTTTGCAGGAAGCCAAGATCCAAACCCAGATTCAACTGATCCGAATAGGCCCATGGCAAATCATAACCAATCCAACCTGAACTATAGGGCCTGGTGAGCACCGCAAACCCATTATAACCTGGAGTTGTTACATTTCCGGTAAACCCTACTTCCGCTGTATATTGTGGTCCTTGGGCGAAATTGTCAAAAGCATTGATACGTCCCGTTCTACCAGCCCCTGCACGCAGATTAAAAACATCAAAGAAATCTTGCTGTGTCATCAAGTCTTCTTTGATATTCCACTCGGCCGCCAGCACGGGGGTAAATAACCATCTATTAGTGGGTTGCGCATTAGAGGATGCATCGCCACGGAGTAAAAGCGAAACTTTATACTTCTCATCGAAGCTGTAATTAGCTCTGCCATAAAAGGCCAATAAATTGTGCTTAGTCCGATCTAAAAATTTGTAAACCAATTCTCTTGGAAAGGCAAGTGGCGTGAGATATTCGTCTTTACCTGGATCCGACTCCAATAAATTCAGTTTGATAAAGTCATTGACCCCTCTGTAAGCATAGGCATAATTATATTTGTAAGTATCCCACTGCACAAACTGTCCAGCTTCCAAGGATAAATCGTGTAACCCATTTAAAGGAACTTTGTAGGTAAGTAAGTTGTCAAACTGTATACGTTGGCTGTATCCGTAGTAGTTAGAAGCGAACGAGTTATTCTCTAACAAGGTGCGCGGGTAGAAAAGGTCACGATAACCCTCATTATAATCTACCGAGAATTTGGTAGAGAAAGTAAGCGGACCAAAATCAAATAACAGACCGGCAAAGCCTTCCACGATATTGGAGTTATTGTCATCGAAACTGTTTTCAAAATTCTTCAGATAACGATCATAAGATTCCTTATTCGGAGCCAGCGGTGCCGATAGATCCGGGATATAATTCATCAGTGCAAAACGATCGCGGAGGTTTCGATTACGTTGCCGTTCTATTCGGTTACCATTAAACATGGCCGAAAAAGTCATCCATTTAATAGGCTTCATATTTAAGGTAAAAGAAGCGCTGTAACGATCTAAGCCCGTATTGTCGGCCACCCCTTTATTCTTGAGATTTCCCAAAGCGAAGCGGAAGTTTGCGCGATCGGTTCCGCCTGCAATACTGGCATTGACCGCGTAAATCAGCGCGTTTCGATAATAGCTATCTGTCCAATTAGAAGGACCGTAATAGTCTGCATTCAAGGAGTCGCTCAGATAAAGCGGATAGACGTCGTCTTCAGTATACCTGCCTGCAGGTGTGTAGCGATCGTAAAATTGTTGCCGGAAACTGTTTTCATAGTCACCATTCATTGTTGCCACTGTAGGTCGCTGTACCAAGCCGGTATAGGCATTGAAACTTATAGCTCTTCGGTTTCCTGCCTGCTTGGTTTTGAGTAAAATAACACCGTTTGCTCCCCTGGGACCGTAAATAGCCACGGCCGGTAGGTCTTTTAACACCTCAACGGAAGCGATATTTGCCATATCGATATTGGTCAATAAGTTCGTAGCAGTTCCTATCCTATTAAAATCATATTGCTGGATATCGTAGGCAAAAGGATGTTCTCCGATAAGTTGCACCCCATCCAATACGATGAGCGGCTGATTTTGGTACAACTCACGGGCTGATAAAAGCGGCATAGAAGCACCTCGGATGAGCATGGATTGCACTGAGCCCGGTTCGCCATTCGGTTCCTGCACATACAAACCTGCAGCCTGCCCCTTTAAGTACTGTTGGAGAGATACTGCAGGAAAGCGTGCCAAATCGTCGACCGTTGCATCCAAATTTTGAGCTGGCCGCCCAACCTTCTTTAATGGAAGGGGTAACTTCACTTCATAAACAGTATCTATTTTTGCACTATCCAAGGCAGTAGAATCCTGCACAATCGAATCTTGCATAAGTATTGCAAGATCTGGAGGACCTGCATATAAGGGCTCGCCGTAAGCCTTATCGAAGATCATCGCTAAGCTACAAGAAAAAATGGCCAGCATTTGATAGAGCCATCCTACATGTAATTTTTTTGGCATAATTATTTATTTAGGTTATTCTTAAATTTCGGACATAGTAATTCCTTTAGCCGTATTAATACGGCGGTATTGGCATGAATTCGCATATACATAGGGGTCAAGTCCTATAATATACAGTCATATAGCTATCGTCCAAAGCAGCTTGTATCTATTTCCAGCAATTGATCAAAGAGATTATCATAATTAGGTTTTGATCGTTCTTGACAAAATAAAACGGTTTAGCCTTGCATTGGTAAAGTTCAATCCATATATAATTATTTTAACATAACATGTATAAATTTTTAGGTTTATCTAGTACTTGTTTCTTAAAGTACTACATACACCACAAACAACAGTAATATTTTTTTTATTTGCAACACTTAGCACATAACTTCATATCACATATCCGCTTAATATCTAAAAATAAATAAACAACAACTGATAATCAATTGATTATGAACTGTTAATAGATTGTTAATACGTTTTAGTTGAGTATTTTAAACGTATTTTGTAACAATTTCAACGCAAAAGATATTATAAAAAAACATTTAACTTTCTTTAATTTTTAATTTTTTAGCAAAAGTATCTCAGACGCTACAAGAAAATTTTACATTCACTTAATAGCAAACTGGCATCTATAAACTCTTAAGGACTGGTTAAATAAACACTCGAAAATTTAATATTTGCTTTTTAGGGATAATAATTGTTTCTGATTAGTCGGGGTAGGTATAATTATAGCCTTGCGCCATAGCAACAAATTCCTTGATTATTTATTATCGAAGCTGGTGCAAAAATATACTTTAGCTTTTTTCTTATTGGAAGAGACTGTCGGTTCAAGCAGGAGTAATCGCAAAATGTGCTAATGTATTTTTAGGATTTTCTCGTCATTTTCAACAGCATGGGAAGGGACATAACCCCCAACGTGGGTCAACAGATATTTAATGGTTTCTAGTCTGGCTATTTTTTTATCATCGGTTGCAATTTCAACCCATGGGCTTGTTTTAGTAGCTGTCTTTTTTAGCATTTTTTCAATATATCGAGTATAATCGTCCCATTTCTCTTGTGCTTTTTCATCCAAATCACCAACTTTCCACTGTTTCATCGGGTCGTCTTTTCGTTCTTCCAGACGTTTTTGTTGCTCGTCTTTTGAAATACTAAGAAAAAACTTAATTAAAATTACACCATCATCAATTAACAATTGTTCGAGCTTTGTGACCTGTTGCAAAAATAATTCGTATTGCGTTTCGGTACAAAATCCAAAAACGGGCTCTACAGTAGCACGGTTGTACCAGCTGCGATCAAAAAAGACAAATTCACCTTTATTTGGCAATTGTTTAATATATCGCTGAAAATACCATTGACCTTGTTCTTCTTCAGTAGGTTTCGGCAGTGCAACTATTCTACATTTTTTAGGATTGAGTTTTGCTATCATTCTGCTAATCGTCCCTCCTTTTCCGGCAGCATCTCTTCCTTCAAAAATGACTAGCAAACGTTTATTGTTTAAATAGAGATATTGTTGTAGTTTAAGTAACTCGAACTGCAATTTATTGAGTTCCCTTTCATAAGCTAGTTGCTTCTTAAATTTCTTTTCTTTGATCACCTCCTTTGCAACTAAGAAATCTATTATTTCTTCGCTTTTATTTATTTTTTCTAAATCATTAAGGTCGAATTCCGCCATAAATCTTTTAATTTAACATTACTAACAAGTGGTTGAAGACAATGTTTTAAAAAAAGCTTTTGTATCAGAACTGAAAAAATTGAAATCTATTTTTTGTTTTATACAAATCCTTACAATACATATGACATCTGTATAATTAGTTCCATTATTTTCTTAAAATAAAGACACATTTGGTACCTTAGCTTCTGTGTGGAACAATTAAATAGCAAGATCAAATGTCGAAAATCGAAATCAAAAAAAAATCATCTGATGCTGCTGATTTCAATCTATACACTTTATCAGAATGCGCTATTACTTTAGCCTATGATGTTGAGATAAATACCTTTACGTTCTATCAAATTAGCCATCTCAAAGAGATTATTTACAAAAACCCTTTTGCTGGTTTCCAATGTGCAGTTCCTGCTTATGCGTCTATGACTATTTTTTATGATCCGATACAGGTTATGCAATCTAAAAAGCTTAGGGGGATTAATTGTTTTGAGAAGATCTCGAATTATTTATCGCAGATAAAGGAAGCCTTTAGTGCTAACCAAGCTATAAAAAAGCCACCGATTATTATCCCCGTTTGTTATGAAGATGAATACGCTCCAGATATTAAAGAATTAGCAAAGTTTTTAAATCTTACGATAGACAATGTTGTTCAGATACATGTTGAAGCGCATTATAAAGTGCATATGATTGGCTTTGTGCCAGGATTTCCTTATTTAGGAGGCATGTCTGAGCGTCTATCAGTTCCGAGAAAAAACACACCCTTAAAAAAGGTACCTGCCGGCTCCGTAGGTATAGCGGGAAAACAAACAGGCATTTATCCCTTTGATACCCCTGGAGGATGGTGCTTAATAGGTCGAACACCCATGACGCTGTTTGATACCGAACGTATTCAGCCATCGTTATTGCAAGCGGGTGACGAGGTTATTTTCGACCCTATTAGTAAACAAGATTTTGAACGGATTAAATCAAAAGAAAATGCGATTAAAGATCATTAAACCTGGAATAATGACGAGTATTCAGGATTTAGGACGGTGGGAATATCGATCGGAAGGGGTACCATCTTCCGGTGCGATGGATACGTTAGCTGCTCGCATTGCTAATATCGCATTGGGAAATGCTCCACATGAGGCCGTGATCGAGTTTACTTATGGTAATATCGCCATTCAAACACAATCAGATATGTTATTAGCCTACTCCGGTGAGGGAGGAACATTTTTTATTGAAAAACAACTATTAACACCAGGAAAACCTATTTTTATACCCTCCGGAACCGTTCTAAATTTAGTTAACAACCCCTCAAGTGTATACACTTATCTGGCAGTTGCTGGAGGTTGGGATATCAAGGATATTTTAGGAAGTAAAAGCACCTATATAACAGCGGGTTTTGGAGGTGTTCAAGGACGCGCTTTAAAAATCGGCGATGAATTGTCTAATAATCATAATTATACCGACACTACAAAAAAAATACTTCTCAAACTCCAGGGCAAGAAGATTAATTTCCCAAAATGGCACCTTAATAAAATGAGTTTTATCTATCATCAAACAGTGGTAAGAGTGGTTCCTGCTCATGAATTTACCTGGTTTGAAGCTAGCTCTTTGTTGAATTTTTTATCGAGTTCTTATGAGTTGAATGTAAATAGCAATCGTATGGGCTATCAATTAGACGGTCCTAAGCTCAACCGATCAGTAAAAAAAGAGCTGCTATCCACTGCGGTCTGCCCTGGTACCATTCAAGTTACCAATGATGGAAGCTTAATGCTTTTAATGGCAGATAGTCAAACGATTGGAGGTTATCCCCGCATTGCACAAGTGGCCGCCGTGGATCTACCAACATGTGCTCAACTCTCTCCAGGAAATACCATTTCATTTGCAGAGATAAGTAGGACTGATGCAGAAAAACGCTATCTTGAAAGAGAAAATCAACTTAGGAAACTTGCTATTGCGGTAGCTATGGCGGTTAACAAATAAATCAATAAATGAGTTCGATAGATTTAAATTGCGATTTGGGTGAATCTTTTGGCATTTACAAAATGCACCAGGACGATATCCTACTTGACTACGTTTCCTCCGTAAATATAGCCTGTGGTTTTCATGCGGGTGATTCACAGGTAATGCATGATACCGTAAACAAAGCGCGAAAAAAAGGAGTGGCAATAGGTGCTCATCCAAGTCTACCAGATTTGCAGGGATTTGGCAGAAGAGAGCTAAAAATAGAACCCCATGAGGCTTATCAATTGACACTTTACCAAATTGGTGCTTTATATGGATTCACCAAAGCTGCAGGAATTAATTTACATCATGTAAAACCTCACGGCGCCCTGTATAATATGGCGGCTAAAGATCGGGCTGTAGCCCAAGCAATTGTACAGGCGATATATGACTTCGATCCTTCTTTATTTCTCTACGCTTTAGCTGGAAGCGAAATGATTTATGCAGCAGAACAAACGGGTATCAAAGCAGTTTCGGAGGTCTTTGCAGATCGCACTTACCAAAGTGATGGCTCGCTCACTCCGCGTAGTAATGAAAATGCTGTCATAAAAAGTGAGGAACAAGCGATCGAGCAGGTACTCCTCATGGTACGAGAACAGAAAGTTCTCTCCGTTCAGCAACAAGATGTTCCCTTAAAAGTAGAAACGATTTGTATACATGGCGACAATCAAAGCGCTATACAGCTGACGCAAGTAATTCACTGCAAATTAATGCAAGAAGAAATTACCATTAGCGCTCCACAACATCCCCTATGAAAAGAAACTGGAATGTTTTAATAGGTGCAGCTTTTTTAATGGCAACATCAGCCATAGGACCAGGTTTTTTAACACAAACGGCTGTATTTACTGCTCAACTTGGTGCTAGTTTCGGCTTTATTATTTTACTTTCAATTATCTTAGATATTGTTGCACAATTAAATATTTGGCGAGTCATTATTGTAGCAAAAAAACCTGCCCAGCAAATTGCCAATCAGGCAATCCCTGGTTTGGGATATGCTGTAGCCACTTTAGTATTTATAGGTGGACTTGCATTTAATATAGGAAACCTCGCTGGTGCTGGGCTTGGCTTAAATGTTCTTTTTGGTACGGACGTGTCTTATGGGGTATTAACAAGTGCGATGATATCAATTGCTATTTTTATTTATAAAGAAGCTGGAAAAGTAATGGATTTCTTCACCAAGATGTTAGGTCTGGTGATGATCATACTGATGTCTTATGTAGCTTACACGAGTAGTCCTCCCCTTTCTGAAGCCTTAATCAGATCAGTTGTTCCATCAAAATTCAGTTTCGAGGCAGTATTAACAATAGTAGGAGGTACTGTTGGCGGTTATATTACTTTTTCCGGAGCCCATAGGTTATTGGATGCAAACGTTTTAGGGAAGGAAAACTTGGGTGCTGTAAATCGGGGAGCCTTAAGTGCCATTGGAATTGCATCTCTCATGCGCATTTTATTATTTCTAGCTGCGTTGGGTGTTATCAGTAAGGGTGATATATTGGATTTTCAAAATCCCCCTGCTTCTGTATTCCGATTAGCGAGTGGTCAAATTGGTTATAAACTTTTTGGGTTAGTTATGTGGTCGGCCGCTATTTCATCTGTAATTGGCTCTGCTTATACCTCTGTATCATTTATAAAAACCTTTCACCCATCTATCAATCGAAACAATCAGGTCATCATTATCATTTTTATACTAATCTCTTGTGTTTCGTACCTCGCAGTGGGGCAACCTATTAAAACACTCATTTTTGTAGGTGCTTTAAATGGCCTCATTCTTCCCATTTCTCTAGGAGCTATGATTTTCGCTGCCTATAAACGTAACATTGTTGGAGATTATAAACAGCCGCTTTCGCTTACAATAGCTGCTATAGTAGTTATTATACTTATGGCTTGGATGGGTCTTCAGGCGATTGCAGCGTTGACTATTTTTTGATTTTTTAAAAAGGACACTGTTGCACACTAAGTGGTAGATACACATAAGTTTTTGTAAAAGGTGAGGTATTATCTTTACTAAACAATATTAAGTGAATAACAATAGAATACAAAATGTTTAAACAACGCAAACGTGTGCGTAATCGATGATTTCCGATTAATTCTAATATTTAAATAAGAGCAAGCATTTTTCAAATAAAAATACGCAAACAGCTAGCAGTCACAGTCTTTCACACTTTACACTTTTTGTTTACAATATACCGTGACCACTGAATTAAAAATGTTTGAATAACTATTTTTGGCCATACAAATGGTAACAATGAAATATGTGGAAGTGGCTGATGCACTATACGGTACTGACGTAAGTAATATTTTAGAAATAATACATTTATCACAGCAGGCGAAATACTTTGATCAAAAAATTAACTCAGCAGTTATCCATACCGGATTTATTTTTCCTGTATCCGAAACAAATCAAACAGCGTTGTTATATGATTTAACCACAGAGAGAATAATCAGGCAACCTCATTATCAAGAGCACATCATGCAACTCAACGGATTGCTCCTTGTTAAGGTAAATGCTAATTATTTTAACATTCCCATTCCCATGTTTTTTACAGAAATAAAGGATAATAATGAAATGAATAAACATTATTCCATTGAAGTAGAAAACAGGTTGCCTTTTAAAAGCAAGGTAAGAGTGAACGAAAAAAATGAAATACTATACATAGACAATATAAAAATCATTAGTGCAAAAGATTCGACTCTTATTAAAGAATACCCATTGAACAGAACATTCGAGCAATTAGTACCTTTGGAAAGTTAATTACTTTTGAAGAGGTCACAATTATTTAGAAAATTAATTTTAACCCGCCACCTATCCCAAATGACCTATTGGACACACCATTAAGTTGCGTGGAGGCGTTAGAACCACTCAAATAAAAAAGTTTATCGGTGCCAGCATTTGTTTCAAGGAATGAAATATCAGCATTGGCCATTATAAAAAGATTACCAAAAACTGGATATTCGAGCTGAAACTGAGCATCAAAGCCTTGTCCTTTTGCACGATGTTCGAAGCTGATTGGGTGGGCATATTCTTCAATCAAATTCCAGTCGGCCTTTGCATAATAATCCAACAGGCTTCCACTTAAGCCGATTGACAAAATGGCTTTTCGAATGTAAAACATAAACTCGCTTCCTAAAGAAACTCCTTGCCAAGACGGTTGATAAGTACTATTGAGGTGCTTACCTTCAACTAGCGCTATTTCGTTATCACTCATATAAAGACGCTGATGCTTATTTATATATGCTAGATAAGGAGAGATTGCAAAAAACGACCCACTGTATAAATGGTATTGTAATCTGGCGTTCAACAAAATAACATGTCCTCTATCAGCATTTAATTCCTCATAAGAAAACCGTTGTTGCCTATGATCATCAGCGTAATCTGCATCCGTAACCCTTCCTGTTATAATATTTAGATATGAAAGATCCAATCCTATGGACAGCTTTTTTAAAATCTTCCACTCAGCTAATAGACCTAATTGTGGACCGCGTACTTTTTTCCAAATAAGTTCTGAAAACACATTAGGATTTTGCCCATTTTCATCTCCAGCGATCGACCAGTCTAAGTTTTCTTGTCTATATTTTATATAGGGTTCAAGTGAAAGGCTGTGTTTTCTATATTCCTGACTATTTACTTTACATCCTATTAGTAATAATAGACAATAACTCAGCCATGATTTTAAATAAGTCATTTCTAGCTAATTAAATATGGGTTTGGCAATTGCCAAACCCATTCTTTTAATTCCTAATTTAGTTTGTCGGATATAAGGAACTGATGAAAGATTTATCAGTTGAAGATAGTACGGTATTCCAACCAACTTCAAAAACACCGTCAGTTAAATCTTTACTCACAGCGTAATGCATAATAGATTCTTTATCATAATTACTGTACTGCGTTTGAGAAGTAGAGTAAGTTGCAAATAAGTTATTATCTACATCTTCCTTTGACCAGTAATTTGGTGCTCCAGCGTAATATTCGTACACCAGGGGTTTATTCCAAGGAATGCTAGCTTCCGGATGTTGATGTTCATGTATCAGACCTAAAGCATGCCCAAATTCATGTATGGTGGTTCTACTGAATTCTTCATCTGAGGTATTATCATCAAACCAGCCAAAATTCATTGTTTCCTGATTTTTCGGAATCCTTTTAGCGTCTGTTCCGATATAAGAATAAGACCCGGCCCCATCTGTAAACGTGATCCGAATATCGGCGTTACCACTTGTGACAAAATTAAATTTAATGTTGGCATAATTTGACCACTGATTAGCATAATCCCTTACTTTCTGTCTTACGTAATTAGAGCCACCATACAACCTAACGTAGATGGTGCTCCCGTTGCTCCAAATCTTTGACTTTATAGCTGCTGCACGAGGGGTCACGCCATCTGGATAAACATCTTTACACATCTTAATCCCCGCAAATTTTGGGATGGCAGTACCAGCAATTTCATCCTCCGTATTAGTGGATTTGAGTGTTTCATTTTTCTCGCAAGAGATAAAAATAATAGACATAAGAGTCCCTAAGAAAAACATTTGTAACGCTTTCATGTGTGATAAATTGAGTTAAATAAATGATTAATTAAACTATAAAGAGAATAGACATACCTAGGATTGAAGCTAACTCAATACAGTGCCTTTAATAGGATTTCCCCATATTTTTTTTAAAACTTATTATTGATTGATAAGAACAAGAAAGGGACTTTAACCTTAGGTAACAAATAATTTACACAAAAGCCTTATTTCCTTACACAAAAAGAATAACTAAATATCTAGACGCATGAACTACCTGGGAATAGTTGTTTAGCCAATTTTAGGAAGTCTGCTTTTTATCCAGGCAATTTGCCCTCGATGATTTGACTCATGCTCACAAACGTGAAACCATTTCCAATAAGTATTAACGGTCTCTTGGTCAGCACTGGCTGGGTCTATAGCTAGCAACCATTCATCATCCTTTTTCTTAAGCTGCTCTAAAGTAGTTTGTCTAATCGTCGAAAGAATATTAAGATAATATTTTACGTTATGGCCCTTTATTTCTTCGCGTCCTTCATCACCTAAGTTAAGGGCAGCATTCCACGCTTTTTTTTCTTCCTCATTGAACTCTTCCCGTCCTTCAAATGTGTTAATTTGATAGTACTTTTCAACAGCTGCCAAATGAAGAACCAAACTACCGATTGTGTTTGCCTTCGGATCGTATAGATAATCAAGTTGTGCTTGGCTTAATGACTGTATTGCTTTTATAATAGTGGATCTATTATAATTCAACATCGATACTAGGGTACCTATTTGAGGAGTATATCCTTTCATCGGACCTATCATAAATAAGCCCTGTTTCGTTGTTATTTCATCGGCATAAGTCGCTTGTGGTAAAATGCCTGATGAGAAAGTTACTGCAGCAATAGTTACTGCAGAGCCAATGAAAGATCTTCTATTTACTAAATTACTGGTTGTTTTCATTCCGTTTTAATAATTGATAAGCCTATCAAACTTAGATAAATTGCTTTTTATATGCAATATAATCGCGTGGCATATAACAGCAGTTTATTGGTCTCTCCTCTGCCATTTGGAGCTTATTGTTATAGAGGAAATATAAAAAGATCATTTTATTACAATAAATATATATTTGGGGGACTATTTAATAAAATTCTATTTTCTATCTTTATGGCATAAATTGTATACATTCATCATGAGTCATTATTTATACATATCTCCGTCTTGTTATAGGCATATTTTCTCAACCAAAAAACTGTGTTACGGGAACCTGTAACTGCAGCTATTTTTGACCTCAAACCAAATTTATATTTTATTTATGCGATCTGTTGTATTCTGGAGATTTAGTATATTTTTTGCATTATTTTTCTTAGGTTTTGCTTGTAAAAAAAAGGAGAATTTATCTCAGCAGGAAATTGTTGGGGTATGGAGAAGCGTTTTAATAACTACAGATATTTATGAACAAGATAAGCTAACAGAATCTTTCGAGCTTACGTCTGATGAAAAAAATTTCAATATTATGGAATTTCATAAGGATGGCACATTTAAATCCTCTGGTCAATTTGCCTTAGACAGCTCTCCAGATTCAACTATCAAATTAGCAGATCAATTTGGAAAATATAAGATTAAGGGGAATGAAATAGCAACACACATTAACGATACAACAGCTAATTTAAAAATGACCTTCAATTTCACAGACAAAAACAATTTAACGGTCATTTCCGAACAGATGCATCTACCAAACCTCAATGGGTGGGACACAAACCATACATTCATTACAATTACCACATTTAAAAGGACTTCACCTTAAAGGCTTTGACACATTAATATTGTAAAAATTCCGCATTTAGCTTAAATTTGTAGTACAGGCAATGAAAAATGTACAGCAATATAAGGTTATTAATAAAAAAGGCGAGATTTATTTATCGTGCTTAGAAGCTACTACTGCTCCTTGCCTATATGGTGGCACAAAACATTTGCGAGCTAATGAAATTTTGGCCTCAAACCAGTTTATAAAAGTATTACAAGCATTAAAGCATGGCCATTGGATAACCCTAGACAGTTATGATCAACAGCTAGGAATAGGTATTCCCTATGAAACAAGGTATATCCTATTAGATAATCCCATTACATTTCAGGAAGAAGAATCTTCCACCTTGAGAAATAATAACAGATGGATTCCGACAAAGCTGGAACTTCCCAAAGAAATGGAAGAATGTTTCTTTGTGAGTATAAAAAATGTGCATGGGCAATCAACAAAGTCTCCCGTGCTTGAAGGCACTCATCTTAAAAACGGACTTTTTAGGTCTATACATGCTAAATCGGGCAATCATTTCAAACCGACTCATTGGATGCCCATCCCCCAGATACCTTGAAATAAATTTAAGATTGGCAAGTACGCTTCTTCATAAAAAGTAGAAAAACTACACCGCGTATTTGATGTATTGACCTGTTTATGTATCTTTAAAAAAAGCAATAGATTATAGGTATGGAGATGGTAACACTCAAAGTATTTGACAATGCGATGGAAGCCCATTTACTCAGGACAAAGCTTGAGAGTGAAGGAATACACTCCTTCTTGCAAGATGAAAATATCGTCTCCCTCAATCCTCTTTATAATTATGCCGTTGGTGGAATAAAATTGAACATCCAATTGGCTGATGCGGAAAGGGCAAAACAAATTATCCAAGAAATTGAAAACACACCAATCTTAGATGATTATGATCAGCAAATTAGTTGCCCTCAATGTGGGTCGACCGATTTATATACCAATTTCAAATCAATGAAAGGAACAAAAGGAATGTTCTCTGCGGTTATATCTTTTCTAATGGGTGTATTTCCTATCTATTATAAAAATGTATATAAATGTAAAAACTGCGAAAAAGAGTTTAAAGTCGATCTAACCTGATTTCACTTCGATATACATTGTTTATTTCTCCAAAACGTTTTTTAGGTTGTTGAGCCCTGTTTGTAAATCATTTCCAATCATTTCTTCAAAATTCATTACCAAAAGCATTAGGTTCGTTGGATAAGACATTTTGCCTTTAAAACCCCATTTTACGAGGGTTTGGTTTCCTCCTACCTGTTCGGTAACAAAATATGCAGGAGCGGTAGATTCCATCGGTTTTTTAAATCTCACCTCAAAATCTACTCTCTGACCATCCACTATGTTTTTTATCTCTTGTTCACCTTGGCCGGCTTCTTTTTGACTATCCCATGCATAAATAAATCCTACAGTTCCATCCGTTCCGTGGTAGCTCTTTTTCATATCTGGGTCCATTTGATTCCACTTACTAAAAGTGTCTTGATTTTTCAAGTATTTTATGTAGCCAAAAACCTCCTCTTTCGGTTTGTTTATCATCACTTCCCTTTCAACCAAATATTCTTTTTTCACGAATAATGCTACAATGAGTGCAATTATTACTATTGCTAGTATAGCAAACAATAAACCTTTGATGATTTTCATAATAATAATTTATAAATGGTTAACATCGCTTCCTTCGAAACGATTCTTAAAATTACAACATTTATGTTACAATACTAATGAAATTTCTTTTTTATTCAATAAGCCAAAATAATTAACAATTTGGCCAATTTTATATATAAATCACAAAGCTAATTTTAGTTTCTTGCAAGACTATTATAAAGCCTGGAGGGGTTTCATTGCCCAATTAAGTAAACACGAACCTTAAAAACAAATCCTATATATGAGAAAAATCATAGCAATAGTTATTACAACAGCGACATGTCTAATAAGCACCGTTTATGCACAAGAAGATGCAGATCTAACTAAATGGCCTCAAGGAAAATCTCCTACAGAAGTAGGAAATGCGATTGCTTGGCGATTTATTAAGACTCCTCATCCTAACTTTGGAAGACCGACGCCTCCAAAAGTAATCACTTATCCGGAAACATGTACGTGGTATGGCGCACTGACATTTGCCGGAGAAAGCAAAAACGAGGAATTAATAACAGCACTAGCTGACCGATTTGAGCCACTTTTTTCTACCGAGGCCAAGATGATTCCAATTCCTGACCACGTAGATTATGCAGTCTTCGGATCCGTTCCATTAGAGCTTTATCGCCTTACAAACGAGCAACGTTATTATGACTTAGGAGTTAATATAGCGGATAAACAGTGGGGGCCACCGGAAGGACCTAGAGTCAAACCAGCATCGCAGGGATATTACGACATGGGATTGACCTGGCAAACCCGTTTGTGGATCGATGATATGTACATGATTACCGCCCTACAGGCACAAGCATATCGTGCTACCAAGGATGAAAAATATATCAACAGAGCGGCCAAAGAGATGGTATTTTATTTAGATGAGCTTCAAAAAGCAAATGGATTATTTTATCATGCTCCAGATGTGCCATTTTTTTGGGGAAGGGGAAATGGATGGATGGCTGCGGGAATGGCAGAGCTGCTTCGCTCTTTACCCAAAAACAACCGTGATTATAAAAGAATCATGGCAGGATATAAACTTATGATGGCGTCCTTATTGAAATATCAAAGCACTGAGGGTACTTGGCGACAGCTAATTGATGATGAAGCATCATGGCCGGAAACCTCCTCTACAGGTATGTTTACTTACGCCATGATAACAGGTGTAAAAAATGGGTGGTTGGATAAAGAAATCTATGGTAAAGCTGTACGAAAAGCATGGTTAGGCCTGATTACTTACCTTAATGAGCATAATGATATCCAAGAAGTATGCGAAGGAACAAATAAAAAGAATGATCGCCAATACTATTTAGATAGGAAACGCATTACGGGTGATATGCATGGACAAGCACCATTATTATGGTGTGCTGCCGCTCTTTTGAGAGATTAGTATATGTATTAAATTGATATTCCGTGATTATTTATATCGAATAACTGATCTACATTGACGAGGTAAGTCAGCTATTCGATCATAAACACGCAAACTAGTAACCGTCATTTTGCTTCCAGGTTTCATTCATTCTGTCCATTTCAGAAAGCGGAATGGGAAAAAGATAGGCCTTAAATCGACGTTTGTTCCCTTGTTTGTCGTACATAATTTGCGGAATTATTTCATGCGCTGTTCCCCACCTTATGAGATCATTATAGCGAAGTCCTTCAAATGCCAATTCCACTCTTCTCTCATGTCTAATTGCTTCACGGCTCAATGCGTTCAACGGAGGTAAATTAACGCTGGGTCTAGCCCTAACATCATTTAGTGCTTTTAATGCGCGAGCATCGTTGCCTTGTCCACTTTCAAACATTGCTTCAGCATACATCAATAATAAATCTGCATAGCGTATTTTAATAAAATGTTGGTCGCTCAAGGTAGCGCCTGATGCGTTATTTACAGCAGTATCGACATATTTTTTAAAGGCCATAACATTAAAAGGTATCTGCCCTTCAGCGATGCTTCCCTGTTGTTTAAACCCGTTAGGATTGTACGCCCAATTATCTCCCTCCTCAAAAATGGTCATCTTACGACGGGGATCATTTTCCTCATACGCATCTCTTAATTCTGTTGTTGGAAATACAGACATTCTTCCACCAATTACTTGATCTAGCGAATGATAATCAGTTGGAGAAGCAAAGAGAACAGAAAACATAATCTCCTTATTATTAGATTGCTCGCCAAAAAAAATACCCGAATAATTATTATGCAAACCAAAAGGATTGTTTGCATCACCTATTAAGCTCCAAGCTGTTTCAGCAGTCTCTTGGTATCTTTTATTATTAAGTAATACACGAGTTTTAAGGCCAATAGCTGCTCCCTTTACAGCCCTCCCATCAACATAGGCTGCTTGGGGTAAGTTGGTAATTGCTATATCCAAATCTTGTAATATTTGTTCGACAACTTTGGCTTTTTCTGTTCGGGGTCGCTGCTGAAAATCTCCATCAAGTGTTTCAGGTATTAAGTTTAACGGAACATCTCCAAATAGTTGTACCAAATCATTGTAAAAGTAGGCCCTTAAAAATAGTGCCTCGCCCTTCATTTTTTTGTTTGTCTCTTCCGATAAAGCATTCACCCTATCCACATTGGCTAAAAAATAATTACAAGCAGCTATTCCCTGAAAAGCGATTTGCCATGTTTTAGTTACTACGCCAGCAGTGGTACTCGGATCAAAGTCGCCACGCATAATAACATCAAACCCTTCCCAATTAGAAGTATTTAAAGCATTATCAGATAATGCTTCCCAGTATAAGCTATTTCCGCTTTGATTCGCCCCTCCGGAGTAGATAGGTTCTTTAAGTTTTGCATAACAAGCAATTAGGGCCTTATTTGCTTCCACCTCTGTATTCCAATAATTGGTAGAGCTAGGAGTCGTTAGGGGGTCTTTATCTAACACACTTGAGCATGACATTAATATGCTACCTAACAGCATCCATCCATATATATTTTTATTTATTTTCATCCGTCAGTCTTTTTATTTTTCCTATAAAGTTGCTTTAATTCCCATCGTATATATTTTAGCTTGGGGGTAAATAGCCATTCTTGAGTTAGCTGCTAATCGCTCTGGATCACCCCCTTCAAAGAATTTAGTAAAAGTAAACAGGTTATCACCTGACAAATAGATTCGCAATCGTTGAAATCCTATTTTATTTACTAGAGAACTCGGGAGCGTATATCCCAACTGTATATTTTTTACCCTTAAGTAAGAAGCATCTTGCAGCCACCAGTTAGAAACCTGCGTATTAGGGGCATAATTTTCATTGAAGATATGTGGGACGGTGTTTGAGGTTCCTGGGCCATCCCATCCATTTAGCCAGAAAGTGGGCGGCGGACTAGCCTGCCTAAATGGTGCTATTCCCCATTCTTTTACATAGATCTTTCGTCCCTCCACACCTTGTAAGAAAAAGCTTAAATCAAAATTCTTATAGTCGGCGCTGAAAGTTAGCCCGTAATTAAAATCAGGAAAGGCTCCATCTACCACCATACGGTCGTTCGCATCTATTTTACCATCTGGTATTCCATCTGGACCGCTAATGTCTTTGTACCGCATATCTCCCGGTTTCGTTAAGGCGCTGATGGGTGTTGGCCCATTTGTTATTTCTTCTTGTGTCTGATAGATACCATCAAATACATACATAAAATAAGAATTGTAGGGCAAACCTTCTTGTCTGATCAATCCATTTCCATTTTCAATCTCACGTGCACCGAATTTTACCAGTTCATTTTTATAAGTCTCAAAATTCGCTTGGATTTTATAGTTAAAAGCATTTATCTTGTTCTGGTAACCCAGTAGAAATTCAAGTCCTGTATTTCGCATCTCTCCTCGATTTACAGTAGGGCCATTTAACCCAATAAAATCCGGCACCTGCAAGGTTCGTAGTATGTCTGTAGTATATTTTGTATACCAATCAACCGAACCAAATAAACTCGATTTAAATAAGTCAAAGTCAAGCCCAATATTGGTAGCTGTTGTCGTTTCCCATTTTAGATTTTCGTTGTTAAGATCTTCTAAGCTCATTCCTTGCTGTAATGCTCCTCCAATATTATATTCAACAGGTTGAAGAATAGCCTGGTAAGGATAATTTCCGATATTTTGGTTACCCAATTGACCCCAAGAAAGACGCATTTTTAAGTTATTGACCCATTCAATATCTTTCAGGAAGTTTTCCTCCGAAAGTCTCCAACCAACCGATGCCGAGGGGAAAAAGCCCCATCTTTTTCCAGCAGGAAGTCTTGAGGTTCCATCGTATCTAAAATTTGCCTCAAAGAGGTACTTTTGCTTGTAATTATAGTTCAGTCTGCCATATATCGATTTAATAGCCCATTCATATGCTTGTCCCTCTGAAATTTGCCCGGCAGAGGAATATGCATCCAGTTCCGTTAAGTTATCTGTCGGGGCATTTCTTCTAAATCCTTGAAGACGATCGTATTTAAAGGTTTCTTGGTTGTATCCCAATAGCGCACTTACATTGTGAACATCTGCAAAGCTTTTTGTATAGTTTAAATTTAGGTAATATGTTAATTGTAACTCCCTCTCACCCCGAACAGTCAGGTTATTCTCTCCTACAGTGCCATTGTATTGAGTATTGTAAATGTATTCACCGTTTTCGTCTGGCTGATATAAATAAGCTGGTATACCAACGACGTGCACTTTCGACTGTCTATCTTCGTACCTCACAGCTCCCTTTAGCTCTCCCGTTAGTCCGGGCATTATATTTACATTGATGAAAGAAGAGGCCAACGCGTAATAATTACCGGTATTCTTTCCTCCATTTTCCGCTACAGCCACAGGGTTCTTATTCCCTGATTCAAAAATGTACGCCTTCGAAGAATATCGGCCACTGCCATCCGGTAAAGTGGGTTTAAATGTTGGATTAGCCGCAAGGGCACTCAATATTTGATCTTCGGTGGTGTTGCCATCGAAGTTACCGTTCAAAGCACTTTCATGCCGATCGCCTTTAGAAAATGAAATATTAGAACCGAACGTAACCCTCCCCCCTAGATTCGTTTTAAAATTAAGCTGTGCATCATATCTTTTATATCCTGTTTCAATGAGCATTCCCTCCTGATCAAGATATCCTAGTCCGAAATTATAAGTTGTACCATCCTTGCCACCATTTACACTTAGAAAGTGCTGCTGCATGGGGGCTGTTCTAAAAACGGCATCCATCCAATCATAATTTGGAAATTGCTCCGGGTCAGTAATTGCACCCTGCCTATAAGCCTCTATCTGATCAGCAGAATAAAGCTGATTTGTGTTGGTTCCAGTGTGATTGATCGCTTTATTCAACAGCTCCATAAATTGTACTGAATTGGTTACCCGATCATACATAGAAGTGGCTTTCTGTCGACTATAATTATAACTGTAATCAATGTTCAACCTTCCCGCTTTACCACTTTTAGTGGTCACTAGTATTACACCATTAGCCGCTCTAGATCCATAAATGGAAGCAGAAGCAGCATCTTTAAGAACAGATACATTTTCAATTAAGTTGGGATTAAGATTATTAAGGTTTCCTTCTACCCCATCAATAAGAATAAGAGGGTTATTTCCAGCACCGCTGAAAGTGCCCATTCCTCGTATCTGAATATTAGCACTTTCAGCACCCGGCTGTCCGGAATTCTGGGTTATTTGCACTCCTGGTACACGTCCTTGTAAAAGAGATGTGGTATTAGGGGCTTGTCTAGATATTAACTCCTCGGAAGAAACTGTGCCCACTGCCCCCGTCAGATTAACTTTCTTCTGCGTTCCATAACCTACCACGACCACTTCGTCTAACGCGGCAGCATCACTAGCCAAGAAGATATCTAATCGCCTTTTATTATTTATGGGAATTTCCTGCGTTACATAACCCAAATAAGAAACGATTAAGGTTTGGCTGCCAAGTACATTAATAGTAAACATACCTTTAGTATCTGTAACAACTCCTTTTTTGGAATCTTTAATTTTTATACTTACACCGGCCAATGGCCCTTCCTTATCTGACACTTGTCCTTTTAACAACAACTCATCTTGCTGCTTATAAACATTTGTCATATTCACTTCTTCTTTTGCTAAAGCCTGAGCACTCGTTAATAGGTTCAGTAGCATTAATAGACAAGCACTTTTCAAACAAAAAATTCTCATTTTTCTATTCTCTTTTGGTAATTTGATAAAAAATACCGCATACGATTTAAACCTGACGATTAGATTGGTTAGGGTATCGACAATTGGCATTGCAAGAAAAGAAGAAAATAGTGTCTTTTTGTGAATCAAATTGGCCTAATACTAAGCCTCGTTTACATCTCCATTTATTAACTTGCTTTGGTGATTATAAATTCGCGTTTATAGGTTAACGGACTTTTGCCGGTTATTTTTCGAAAGCATTTAAAAAAACTTGTGAAGTTATTGAAGCCACTATCGTCGCAAACTTGCTTAATGTCCAACCGATCTTCGATTAATAGCTTGCAAGCATGACCTATCCTTATTTCGGTTAAGAACTGGGAGTACGTTTTTCGTGTCTGTGTTTTAAAATATCTGCAGAAGGAATGTGGACTTATTTTGGCTACCTCGGCGATTTCTTCTAATTGAATTTTTTCTTTAAAATTAGCGCAAGAATAATCGTATATATTTTTAATTCTATCGCTGCTAAATTCATCATAGGTGCAGTTAAATCCAATAGAAGAGAGCGTTTCCAGCTTGCAATATTTAGCGATCTGTACTAAGATTTGCATTAAGATAATAATTTTTTCGGCACCGTCAGCGCATAACATCTCTACTAGTAGATCGGCAACATAGTCTTTATGTTTGCCGGTAATATTCACCCCTCGTTGAGCACGCTCCATAATTGATTTCAGCAGCTTATTTTCCGGTAGATTCAAAAATCCATTTCCCCAGATTTCCTTTCCAAAATGAGCTACTCTTACGTCCATATCAACGGCTGGACTTTGCTCTAATTGCTTATCATCAAATTTCACATAATGAGGTAATCTAGGTCCAACAAGCACCATATCCCCCGACTTAAATCGTTTAATACTATCTCCGATAAATTGTGTTCCCTCCCCTTTGTAGAAGTGTATGAGTTCTAACTCGGGATGGTAATGCCATTTGGTATTAAAAGGCTCCCTATCACGGCGGACACTAAATGACTGTGCTGGCCCCTTAAGCACTTTAAGAAGTTGTGGTTTCATCTTGTTAACAATTGGTTTAGGATAAAATTCAGAAGAAAGAAAGAATTTAAGCGGGTAAAAATTGGTTATTTTATGGGTAAAATTTGACCGTTGATTTCTCCAAAAGGATTACATGTTTAAAGAGCATGTTTAAAACTCATCTAATAATTTGTTTATGCTTCTTTTTGGCTGCGACTTTGTTATGTTTTCTTGAGGTAGACGCATGCTATCTCTTCAAAAACATGCCTCGTCTCGCTCAAAAAATAAGCTATAAACATTTTTACAATATAAATTTAAACAGGCTCTAACATTGTTATATGTAAGTAATATTCTCAACTATAAGACCTCAAAACCCGTTATCAACAGCTTTAAAATGTAAATTTAACAATCTAAATTTTTAATATATGAGAACATTTATTGTTACTACTGATTTTTCAGACATCGCAGAAAATGCTGTTGAATATGCCGCTACAGGTGCCAGTATTATGGATGCTAAAATTATACTTTTCAACTCCTTTAAATTGCCTTTGCATGCTTCCAACACTATCCTTTCGGTAGAAAATGTACAAGCAATGGTCAATAAAAACAAACTAAAACTGGAAGACAGAGCAAAAGACTTAATGAAGCGATACGGTATTGAAGTGGAGATAGAATCAAGTTTGCTTAATGTAGAAGATGAGGTTGAACGACTAATTGAACAATATAATGCAGAAATAGTTATAATGGGAATGGCCCAACGATCTCTTGAACAAGATCTCTTAGGAAACACCACCACAAACCTTATTCAAAAACTTAAATTTCCCGTATTAGCGGTACCGTTGGGCGTGACGTTTAAGCCAGTGAAACGAATATTATATGCATGTGACGTGATGCGCGGTATACAGAAAAAAATACTTGATCGCATTAAGGAGATTGCTCAATCATGGAATGCTGAAATTGAAGTGTTCAATGTACAAGAGAAGGTCACAGCACTTCAAGATGAGGCCTTACACCCTTCCAGCATGTTAAAGGAAGAAATGGATAGCATTCAATATTTCTATAAAAATGTAGCTTCTAATGCGATCATTAAAGAAATAAAAAATGAAATCGTAACTTACCAACCGGATGTTGTTATAATGGTTCCTAATCGCTATGGTTTCTGGGCGTCCATTGTACATAGAAGCAAAACACGAATGATGGCTGCCGGGTTAGATGTTCCTTTATTGTCTATTCCACTATAGAAAATTTATTTTTTATGATAGATATTTCACTCAAAGGTAGATACGCGTTGATATGTGGAAGTAGTGATGGTATTGGTTTAGCGACCGCTCAACTCATGGCAACGCTGGGAGCCAATTGTATTCTAATGGCAAGGAATAGGCAGAAACTTGCGGATGCTGTTAATAAATTGCCTACTACGTTCTCCGGACAGCATCGTTTTGTTGTGGCGGATTTTGACAAAGTGGAAGATGTAGAAGCAGCCATTGGCGCGCTTGTTGACGAACTAAAGATATCAATCTTGGTAAATAATAGTGGTGGGCCAGCTCCCGGCCCGCTACTCACATCATCGTCAACTGCATTCCAAACAGCTTTCACACGACATGTTTTATGTAATCAAATTATATCAAAGGCTGTTGTTCCTTCCATGAAAGAACTCTGCTACGGCCGTATCATAAATATAATTTCCACATCAGTAAAAAGCCCACTTCCAAATCTCGGTGTTTCTAATACCATAAGGGCGGCTGTTGCATCGTGGGCAAAAACATTGGCCAATGAGGTTGGCGCTTTTAATATTACTGTAAATAATGTGCTTCCAGGAGCTACCAGTACGGCTAGACTAACTAGTTTACTACAGCAAATGGCTATTGATCGAACTATTAGTACAGATCAGGTGGCGGAAGAGATGACGAAAGCTATACCCTTGAGAAGGTTTGGTTATGCCGAAGAAATAGCCAATGTTATAGCGTTCTTGGCCTCTCCCGCGGCATCCTATGTTACCGGCGTAAACATTCCCGTAGACGGCGGAAGAACACCATCCTTATAATTTGTTATCGTCTACAAAACGACTACAGCGTCTTTCATGCATGGGTGCATTTAAAGTAAATGATTATAATTGCCTTTTCTTTTTAATTATCAGGTAATACGATTACACACTATTATGTACACACCAAATGTAGTAATGGATGCTCTAAATAGAAGAGCCTTTAATGAAGCAGAAGAATTACTAAACAAAGGGGAGAAACTTCCTTCGACAATTGAGGCATTTACATTAAAACAAATTCTATCTCAGTTAATCCAAGCAAAATATTTTAAATTGCTCGATTATTTCATTCAGGAAGGCATCATAAATTTAGACGTTTATGAATATGAAACTTTCAGTAATACACTATTTGAAGCGATTGTAAAAACCCAGACCTGGGATGAAGAATCTGTTCAATGGTTGAATAGTTTATTACAAAGGGTCGAGAATATAAATGATGAATTGCAGGATATTACCCTGTTAGGCTACGCTTTTGAAAATGGCGCAAATCCAGCTATTATTAAGGCTTTCATTGCGGCAGGTTGTGATGTTCAGTATAAAAACAACGCTGAAGAAAATTTCATTATCCAAGTAGCCGATAGTACTCAAGTTCACGTTGAAAAGACCCTTACGTATTTGACTTTATTAACAGAAGAGGGTTTGGATATTGACCAGCAAAATATTGTGGGCAAAACAGCTTTGATCAAGGCTATTGAAAGGAACAAAACAGCTGTCATTGACTTTCTGCTACAAAATGGAGCACAGGCAAACTTGGTAGATAAAAGCGGTAATTCTGCTTTTTATTACGCAGTAGTTAATTTGTTAAATCTTGATTTGTATAATTTATTGGCAACTCATGAAAGTCCGGATTTCGAACATAAAAATAAGCAAGGCGAAAGCATACTCTTAGGCTATTTACGAATGATGTATACCGACTCTCCTAGTTATTTAGCTTTACTTGAGCGCTTACTAGACGATGGGGCCAGCCTATATCAAACTTCTTCTCATTATCACCAAGATAAAAGTGGGGTAGATTGGATAGCAGAGAAATCAGCTAACGTACTAACGCTTATTTTATCTAAAGGATTACTAGACATCAATCGGCAAGATAATGAGGGCAATACGCTTTTACATAAAGTATGTGCATTTAACATTAATTACGAAAAAGAAAAGGCCAAAGACCTTTATAGAAAGGTAAAACTATTACTTGATAGCGGAGCAGATGCATCGTTATTGAACGATCAAGACAAGACTGCTGCCGACATGGCAGCGGACGATAACTTAAAATCAAAATCTGTTGAGCTTTTATTAAGCCATCAGCTTTAACTCAAAGAGATAAATATGTCAATGTCATTTATAATAGCCTGTGAGGAAGGAAAACGTAAAATCGCCGAAATTTTACTTGACAAACAGGAAGTAGATGTAACTTATACCGACGAAAAAGGGCGAAGCGCACTACATTACGCTGCCCATCATGGATACTTAGATATTGTAAAAAAACTAGTATTAGCGGGAGCAGATGTAAATTATGAAGACCATCAAGGCGAGACACCTTTATATTTTGCCTGCTTGCAAAGGCAAAAACAGACGGTAGATTATCTGATGGAACAAGGGGCACGGATAGATATCAAGGATTATTTAGGCAATAGTCTCTTACATTTAACTGCCAGAACAGCTCAGCTAGCGCTTGTACAGCATTTTCTAAAAGAAGGTTTAGCGGTTGACGGCCTAAACAATGAGGCGCAAACCCCATTATTGATTGCTGTTGCTTACAAGCATAGACCTATAATACAAGAATTGTTAAGTCATGGAGCTCAAATTGATGCTTCAGATAAATCGGGAGATCATTCCCTTATACTTTCGGTACGGAGCAACAATTTGCCTATTACGCAGCTGCTATTAGAAGCAAACACTTCTGTAAATCATACAAATGATCAAGGTGAGACAGCCATGCTTGTGGCAAGTATAAATGGTAATAGGATGATCAGCAAGCTTTTGATAGAACACCATGCTGATATGTTTTTATCCACGAAAGAAGGTATATCACCGATATGGTATGCTTGCACACATAATCAAAAAGAATTAGTTTCACTATTTTTAGACCATGGCTTAGATGTCGATTATAGCAAACCCGCTGCGTCTACCGATTCAGAATTTGGTTCATTTATTGATTGGGTTGAAAATAATCAAGGCAAGAAGAATAATTTTAATACTGCTGCCCCATACGCTGGTGAGACATTATTGCATGTAGCTATCAAACATGGTCATACAGCCATGGCAAAACTTCTATTAGACGCCGGGGCATCGATAAATAAGTTAGACGATTCGGGAAATACAGCCTTACATTTTGCAGCAGCAAATGGAAAAAAAGACATAGTAAAAATGCTATTAGAACATGGCGCTGATGCTACCCTGATCAACAATAGAGAACAGTTAGCAATTGATTATGCTAATATGAATGGTTTCAACGAGATAACCGCGCTTTTAGTCGAGTATTCGCCAACCACTAAGAACAAACCAAGTCTAAAAGCTGTACCGGCAAAAGAAAAAGCTAGTGAATCGATCGGCCAGGATATTTCTTCAAAAAAGCAGGCGCTATTAGATCTCAAAGAGTTATTAGATGCGGGTATACTGACGCAAGAAGAATTTGAGGTGGAAAAGAAAAAATTACTCGCTTAATGGATTATAGCCCTATTATTTAATTTTAGGGCTACACTAAAATCAAATTTTATACTTTATTCAGCCAAGATAAAATAAACGCTAGTACCTCCATTTTATTGGGTTCGTTATGCAATTCATGAAAACCCCCTCCCCATTCTTTATAGGTAAGTAAGTTTTTTTGCGCCTTATCTGCGAATAACCTAGAACCTTCTACACTAGTGAACTCATCAGCATCGCCATGTATTAAGAGGGTTGGAATCTTTAGTTGTTGCGCATGTTCTATACACCATAAACCATTTATAAGCATTGAATAAGCTAAACGTATACTCATTTTATTATGATTTAAAGGATCTTTTTTAAAAGCCTCTATCACTTGGTGATCATGAGAAATTTTTTGCAGGTTCAACCCTTGCTTTATTCGCATATTAGGGATCAGCTTATTTAAAACCGCTAATATCATTAAGAGATATCTTGGTACTTTTCGGTAGGTAAGTAATGCTGGTGATGTGATGACAGCTGCTTGAATGGAGCTCTTATACTTTAGAATAAAGCCGGTCACGATTCCTCCCCCCATACTATGTCCGTACAAAATAATAGGTTTATTGTGTTGTTGATGAATGTAATCCAAGAAGGCCTGCAAATACTCAAAATAAAAAGAAAAGCCCTTTGATGCGCCTTTTTGGCCGTCTGATGTACCATGACCATAATGATCAAGACCTATAACATGGTAGCTATACTGATTGAAATACTTCGCTAGATTATCATATCGCTCGATATGCTCTCCAATTCCATGAACAAGCACAATAATTTTATGCGGATCAGCTGCTTTCCATTCGATCCCAGCAAATTTAATATCCTGATATTTCCAAGTGAAATGCGCTTTCATAAATCTTGGCTCTATTGTGGAATGTAGTAGCGCACGTAATCAACTTTCATGATTGCTGGAAAGACGCTATCATCAACTCCTTTTTGTCCTCCCCAATTTCCGCCGACCGCTATATTTAACAATAAGTGAAATGATTGATCAAATGGCCACTCTTCATTTCCTCCCTTGCTATTGGCAAATCTATAGTAGTGTTTTTCATCTAGATAAAAATCGATATATTTTTCATTCCATTCAATTGCATATACGTGGAAAACATCATACGGGTCTTTCACAAAACGACCTTTTGTTTTTTGCGTACCTATGACATGATTAAATTTCTTCGTATGCACGCTACCATAAACTGTATCAGGGGTAAAACCTACATGTTCCATGATATCAATCTCACCGCTGCTTGGCCAACCGCCGTATTTCCAATGCGTTGGCAGCATCCATATAGCTGGCCATAATCCCAGACCCTTTGGGAGGATAGCACGAACTTCCACTCTACCATATTTCATGTCTAATTTATTTTTAGTTACTAAGCGGGCAGAGGTATAGTGTTTATTCTCCTTATCCTTCCGTCGCGCTATTAGTAAAAGAGAGCCATTCTCTACCCTTATATTATTTGTATCTTTTGACGTATAATATTGCAGTTCATTATTTCCCCATCCGTGCCCTCCCTCATCATAATTCCAATAAGTACTATCGGGAAGCCCTGATTTGTTAAACTCATCGCTCCATTGCAACTTCCATTTCGGTTTATCAAAAGTATCCCGTATAACAAACCCGCAACAAACTCCCATCAGAAGCGATGCAAGCGCAAAAATTCGAAGGTATTTCAGGATATTGTTTTTGGTCTTCTCAGGTGATTTCATATATCATAGGTCATCTATGGGGATGAATAGCTAATATATAAAATACTTTACCCATTCAAAAACATTATTTTAATTGCAGGCAAACACTATTTTAACTACGTTTGTAGTCAATACATGTTACTGGTTATGCAAATCCAAGCAAGCAATCCGGCTGATTATATTGCTCAGCTTCCTGAGGAGCGGAAAGAACCTATTCGTAAACTTCAACAAGTAATTTTAGGGAACCTACCAAACGGTTTTGAAGAAACGATCAGTTATGGTATGATTGGATATGTTGTGCCACACACGCTTTACCCAGGTGGGTACCATTGTGACCCCACGCTACCCTTACCATTTATGGCCATAGCTTCCCAAAAGAATTTTATAGCGGTATATCATATGGGAATTTATACCAGTAGAGCATTAATGGATTGGTTCGTAGAAGAATATCCCAAATATTCATCAACAAAACTCGATATGGGAAAAAGTTGTATCCGGTTTAAAAATATAAGAGCTGTCCCCTATGATCTTATTGGAATACTCAGCACAAAAATAACTGCACAGGAATGGATTAAATTATATGAAAAAAACATAAAATCAGCTAAAAACTAGTATAAAAGAATTAAAACTTATCTGAAGGGATACGGTAGGTAGGATCTTCTAAAATATTAACATCAATTACCGTCGCTGCATTTTTCAATAGTGTTCTGCAATCCTCACTGAGATGTCTTAAATGTAATTTTTTGTTGGCTTGTGCGTAGCGTTCCGTTAATTTATTAAGCGCACTGATGCCCGACATATCCGCAATTCGGCTTTCCTTAAAATCAATCACTACTTCTACTGGATCGTTTGCTACATCAAACTTGTCGAGAAAAGTCATGACAGAGCCAAAGAAAAGCGGACCATATATCTCATAATGCTTAATACCTTTATCGTCTATATATTTATTTGCCCTTATACGCTTAGCACTTTCCCACGCAAAGACCAACGCAGCGATAATAACACCTGCCAGTACGGCCAGTGCTAGGTTGTGCAAAAGCACGGTGATAACGGCTACTAGCACTCCCACAAAAATATCAGACTTAGGCATCTTATTAATGATACGCAAGCTTACCCATTCAAATGTTCCGATGGCCACCATCATCATAACCCCTACTAAGGCAGCCATTGGCACTTGTTCAATAATTGGGGCTCCAAATAATACGACCATTAATATTGTTAAAGCAGCAATAACACCCGAAAGCCGCGCTCTAGAACCTGCCGAGAGATTAACAAATGTTTGGGCAATCATCGCACAACCACCCATGCCGGAAAAAAAACCATTAATCATATTAGCGCTTCCTTGTGCAATACTCTCTTTGTTGCTTTTACCTCTGTTGCCAATTATTTCATCTACAACATTTAGTGTAAGTAGACTTTCAATTAAACCTACTCCGGCCATTACTAGCGCGTAAGGAAAAATTAACTGGAGTGTCTCAAAATTTAAGGGCACCTGCGGAATATGAAAAGGCGGGAAGCCGCCACTAATAGAGGCAATATCCTTCACTGTTTTTGTATCAATTCGAAAGCCGAGTACCAAGCAAAAGATTACAATTATTGCAATGAGAGAGCTAGGTACAGCTTTTGTAAGTTTGGGAAATAACCAAACAATAGTGATCGTTAGTGATACCAGGCCAAGCATAATATACAAGGGGGTGCCACTCATCCAAGTGCTAACATCTCCCTCTATCACCTTGAATTGCTCTAATTGAGCCATAAATATGATAACGGCCAAGCCGTTAACAAAACCGTACATAACCGGTTGCGGGACTAATCGGATAAATTTACCCAATTTAAATATACCTACCAGTAGCTGCAAGAACCCCGCCAGCGCAACTGCAGCAAATACATATTCGACACCATGTGATTGCATCAATGCTATTAATACGACCACAGTGGCCCCTGCCCCGCCTGATACCATGCCTGGGCGACCACCGAATACAGCTGTGACTAGCCCCATAATAAAGGCTGCATATAATCCTGTTAAAGGTGAAAATCCAGCTAATATGGCGAATGAAAGAGACTCGGGAATCATAGTCATTGCCACGGTGAACCCGGCAAGAATTTCATTTTTATAGTTAAGCTTTTGCTTAAAGTCGAATAAACGTAGGAGCATACGAACAAATTAAAATATAATAATTAAAGCACAAGCTGCTCAAATAGTTGCTCCAATTTACTGGCAGGATCAATACATAAGCCTAGATGGACTTTCGATGTTTGCATAACCGTACTACGTGTTGCAGTGAGCCACCTAAATCGATCAGATCGATCCATCATTCCTATAACGCCACCAGGCTTCCCTCCTACACAAATTTTGTTAAAGGCCTCCAAGTAAGAAATTATTTCGTCCACATCCAGATCCTTATCAATCATTTTCCACTTTATCGTGTCAACGTGATAACACATTTGTAAAAATTTATATTTGGCACAATACAGTACTACTCCAATGTTCAAGAATTCCTCTCGTTCTACTTTTGGTACCAGCCGTATTACCGCATATTCAAATACCTGCTGTTCTCGCATCTTGTGCCCCTTTAACAAAAATTTCTGAATTTTCTATGCGTGAATTTAGAAATTGCGCATAAGCTTGTCTGTGCTCTTCAATTGATTGGAATACCTGCTCGTTTTCTAACCATTCATCCGGAATCAATGACACCACCTGCTCTATAAAATCTCTATGAAGAATTTTCTTTGCCACATAATCAACTTCCTCGAGACCAGAAGCACGTGCGAGCAATACATGATCCTTGATCTGCACAAACGGTTTGAGCGCTTGCTCCTGCCAATTGTGCCAGCTGTGATGAAAATAGAGGGAAGCCCCCTGATCAATCAGCCACAACTCTTTGTGCCACATCAACATATTCGTATTTTTTACCGTGCGATCTACATTCATCAAAAGGGCATCGAACCAAACAATTTTAGAAGCCAGGTCTTCATCAACGCTATTGGCTATAGGATCATACGTGATAGCGCCAGAAAGGTAATGCACTGCCAGGTTTAAACCAACACTAAACTTTAACAGATCCTGAATTTCTTCATCTGGCTCTAGTCGACCGAAATCGGGCTCCAAGTGAGCAAATACTAACTCTGGTATTTTTAAACCCAATGCCCTAGCAATTTCACCACCAATGAGTTCCGCTATCAGCGCTCTCGTTCCCTGGCCAGCACCCCTAAACTTTAGCACATATAGAAAATCATCATCCGCTTCTATGATAGCAGGCATAGACCCTCCTTCCCTTAAAGGAGTAACATAACGAACAACATTGACTTTTCTTAGTTGTAACTTACTCATTTGTTGACAACTTTATCGATTGCATGGAGCATTCCGTCCCGATTGGTATCTAACGTTAATTCCCAAAACATAATTCCCCCCAATTTTTTATCCAAAGCATATTTTGTCTTTCCTCTTACAGAAGAGAGATCATCTCCCGTAGCAAACTTTTTTTCGCTTTTATTATACCAATAGGGGGCCTGTGCCTTGTTATCCCAAAAATACTCCCATCCGTTAGCTGTTGTTAACTCTTTGGCATAGGATTTAAAATCATAACCACTTGTATGTTCGCCGGCCTGATAAAGTCCATTATTTTGGTTCTCTACACCTTTCCAAACACGTGTATAAAATGCTGCTCCGATGACTAATTTATTAGCTGGTATCCCTAAGTTCAATAGAAATTGTACTGCTCTATCTGTTGATTCCTCTGCTGGCTTTGTTCCAAAAAGCGGTGTATGATGACCGGTAATTTTTGAATAACCGTTTACTAAATCATAACTCATAATATTAACACGATCTACCAATGGCATTATCTCCTTCCACTCCACAGATGCATCTAAATATTTCTGAAAACCTCCTGCTGCAAAACTGAGTTCATTCTTTTTTCCCAATACCTTTCGCAGTTCTTTTACAAGCGCAGTAAAATTTTTCTTATCCTGCTGCTGGTATAGGTGACCTGGATATCCTTCAATTGTAGGATACTCCCAATCCAGATCGATCCCATCTGTTTTAAAATAATCATTTACTATTTTAACAGATTTAGCAAAGCCAATTCTGCCATCGGCACTTGAAAAAACCTCCGAACAAGGTTCACAACCGCTCCATCCACCGAGTGATAACATGATTTTCAGATGGGGATTAATTTTCTTTAAAGAAACCAGATACTTAATTGTGGTAGAATCCTTCGCGTTATCTACACTTAGTTTTCCATCTTTTAAATGACAAAAACTAAAAATAATATGAGACAACTTGTTAATTTCAAATTCATCTATCTTTTTACTATCACCTGTATAATAAGCTATTACAGAAAACCCTTTCTGCTTTTGAGCCAATACATTTAACGAAATTAAAACAAGGATTAAGAGTAGAATTTTATGTCGATACATGTTGTTGAATTATTATATGTGCCTTATTGAGCTTTAAAGTTAATAATAATCCAGTTATTTCTTAACATACATCAAGGTACATGGAGACTTTTCTTTCTTATTTTTATAGAACGATAAAATAGATTAAGCAGTAGCATTGTTGAGTAAGCGCAAACCAAAACATCATGATTTTGTATAATTTGAGTTGGGCGCAAAGAAATACCTATTAACTCCAACACTAAAAGTGTATTTTTGTTATAAGGGGGCAACCTGCAAATCATTGTAAATTAAGACAAAGATGGTTGGATAGCCATTAGCATATACGATGACATCAGAAAGTATTATATCACACATGTAATATACGAACAAAATGAAAGACGAATTCGACAATCTGAACCTAATCAAAAACGAAGAAAATAATCGTTTTGAAATGATAGTAAAAGGTCAAACAAGTTTTATCGACTATAAAGAGCGTAATGGTAAAATATACCTTGTCCATACAGAAGTTCCTGAGGCATTAACTGGACAAGGTGTAGCTTCGTCATTAATAGAAAAGACGCTCTATTATATTGAAGAAAATGGCTGCAAACTTGTCGCTTTATGCCCAATGGTTGTTGCTTATATAAGACGTCATCCCGAGTGGAAACGTATACTAGATTTAAAGCAAAGTGATATTATTTAAGCCTATAAACCAGTCTATCCTTGCAATGAGCTTTGTTTCATTGCCTGAACAGCGATATGCCCTGCCCCCCTACTGGGATAAAGCTAATTTGCGTTCAGTTTTTCCAAGGCGGCAGGGATTTGAGAAAAATCGGTGATCTGTATATCGGCAATCTCAGCTCCTGCTCCTTCTAGGTCTTCAATAAACCCGTCTACGTTTAGCCAAAGAGTTTTGCAGCCCGCCTCTTTTCCTGAGAGGATATCTTTCTTAAAAGAATCTCCAATAACAACACATTCTTGTGGCAACAAGCCTATTTCCGCAACACCTAGGCTGTAAATCTCCGGATTTGGCTTGCGTACGCCCACTATTGCCGACTCTACCACACCGTTGAAATAATGATCTATATGTAAATCGCGAAGCACCGCCTGTATATTTCCATAGAAGTTAGAAACAAGCACCATCGGATATTGTGCATGTATTATATCTAAAGTAGGCTTTGCTTTTTTTATTGTCCCTCGCACAATTTCCATACAATAGCCGACCATTTTATCAATTTTATCAGATTCGGTAGAACCCTTTAAGGATAAAAATTCCAGTTGCTGTTCTAATTTTAAACACAGTACATCTTTAAATGTATGATATGGTTTAATAATGGGATTAATGGCTAAAGCTCTTTCCCCAAAGGCATAAGCATTCATAAACTGTTCCTTTGTCACATTGACGTTAACGCTCATATAAGCTTCCCAAATTACGTTTGCCCAATGCCTCCCATTGGTATCAATCGTTCCTCCGTAATCAATTAAAACTCCTTTTAACATAAAAAATGATTAAGCCTCTGTTCTACCTGTTATTTCAATGGTTACATTGTCGTCTGTACTCTTTTTCGATAATTTCATAAGAGATAAACCAATAAGAATCCAAACAAACTCTCTTATACGCATAATAATACCTATAAAGATCCCAGCTGTTGCGGGCATACCAACACTTTTAAGGGCCAATGCGAGCCCTCCCTCTCTTGTGCCCAACTGCATGGGGAAAAAGAATATTAGATTAGCAAATAAAGAAGATCCTGAACTGATAATCAATGACTGAATAATGGTCATCTCCAATCCGATAGCCTTTGCTGTACAATAGATTTCTAAGCATCCAACAACACGGGCAACGAATTCGAAACATAATGATTTCCAAAAGCGATCTCGTCTTTTTGAATAAAGCTGGGTAATCTGCGTATCTATTTCTATGAGCGAATCATGCTTTTCTTTCACAAAAGCACCAACTTTTCTTTTTAAGCCGGGTATTTTTGCTAATACTTTAAAAGTGCTTAATGTAAATCCCTTTTTATATACACGTCCAAACCAATAGCATAATATGACACCCGTAACGAACATCGCTATACAGCCTGTGATCATAATTGTATTTGCAGGTACATATATTAATATTAAAATAATGGATCCTAGCCAAAAAAGTACATGAGAGAACATGTGCATTAAGCTGTACAACAAGACAGAGGAGCTCGCTTTTTGCATACCGAGCTTGGGTTTCAATTCCATGATACGGAATGGCTCTCCACCCAATGCAACGAAGGGTGTAATATAGTTAATGGCGTATCCGGTAATTGTTAGTCGGAGCACCGACAAATAAGACATATTACTAGCAGGCAAATGAGGCTCCTGTATAATGGCTTTAAAAGCCACCGCATTGAGCATATAAATAACGAGCCAACTGCCAATTACAGGAGCAAACCACCATCCTGTTTTCAGTATATTTTCCCATATTACTTCAAGCCCTAAGCTTGATATCATATAACAAAGGGTACCTATACCTATGATGAAAAATAAAATTTTATATATTTTGGTAGCCATTTACCTTTTATATTCATCAATATGTTTGTAAAAATGCGCGCTTACTTTCTCTTGCCGTCTGCACATATAAATCAAGATGGGGTTCAGGACAAAAAGGTCAAAGAAAAAATAAATCCAAGCATAATCAATAAATAACCAGAGAAATAGAAATATGACCCTTGTATTAAATTGCACGATATTGGTATATTTCATTAACGGTTTATTCATCGCTCGAAAATCTGCTATCAATGTAGAAGGCAAACCACCACTAAAATCTACTCTTATTACGCGTAATAGTTGTTGTAATTTGGGAGATAAGCGTTCCTGGATTTTAGTGTAGCCTAAATATCCCTGTAATACGAATTTTGTCCACGCATTTTTACTCCAAGTCAATCGATCATATTCTTCTTGCAAATCAGCACTATTATCTAGTTCGCTCCCATTGGTACCTTTAATAAAAAACAGGTGTACGTTACGATAATAGTCGGCCATTGCAGATTGTAGTAAGTGTGAGATACCAGCTGAAATACCTAAAATCCAGATAGCAGCAGACCAACCTTCATTCATCGCACGCAAGCAAATCGCTATATGAATAGACGCAAACCAAAAATCACCCGCAAATCCATCTAAGATACGGCCAAATCTACTTTTATTATCTGTTAAGCGAGCCAACTGTCCATCAGCGCTGTCCAATGAATTTGCAAACATCAGCAATAACATACCCACGACATTAATCCAAAGAGAAGGGTAATAGAAGAGGATACCTGCGGCAACACCAAAGAAAATACTGATAATAGTTACAGCATTTGGTGTTAAGCCCACTTTCTGGCAAAAAAAAGCAATCCGGAGGCCTATAGGTCGATAAAAATAAATATCAATTTTTTCTTCTGTATCGTTTGATTTTAAAGAGTTTTCAAATATTTCTTTATTTTCAGTTTTTTTGTTTTTCGCCTGCAATGACTCCATTGGTATGTTTCTCAAGTATATTTATTAGTAGCTGGGCAATATATTTAGCTCCTTCTTCCCGACAAGGCGCAAAACTAGGCCAATCGTTTAAATCTATGATATGCAAGTTTCCTGCTGCATCCACAATCGCATCACCGCCAAATATAAAGACATCTAACACTTCAGCTGCACCAAAAGCAATCCGCTCTAACTCCGACTCATCAAAAGCGTTGTACACCAGCTTCCCATTTATTTCTTCATAATGAGCATATTTATGATGATTATGCTCATACGGGTAAAACCAAAAGAAAAAATCAGTATTCCGAACGCCATAAAACTTCACCAAATCGCCCACTAGGTGCTTGGATATGACTGCGTCTGGAATTCCTCTTAAGGCATATTCTCTTAAAATTTCAATTCCTTCTTCTTCCGATGCTGCAAAGGTAACATCTTCTTTATGAATAGCATGAAAATCTCCTCTTTTTATCCAAACACCAGGTTTCTGAAAGTTATTGGAAAAATGGTTTTTTTCGCAAGAAGTAGGCACAATGAAGCTCTCTGGGTACGGTATATGATTGTTCAGCAGTAAATTTGTCATATTAGTGCGAAAGCAGTTTTCTACGCCAAATCCTGAATTAATAATCTTTATCCCTTGTTGCTCTAATTGTTGTAACTTCTTAATCACCGCTTTTTCACGGGCCATTGATACAATCAGCACATAAACAGGGGATACTGGTTCCGACAAAAATTCCTCTTCACTATATATTTCAACAACATACCCTCTTTCTTTAAGGGCTTCCATTGATAATAAAAATATAGCTTCATCATTACCTATATGATTCGGCGAAAAGGTTTTCCCTCTCTTTATTCCTAAAACTTTAATATTTTTCACTTTGTTTTATTGAGACACGTTCATTTCGCTTAACCACTTTTCTGCTGAGGTTAAATCTGTCAAATGATCGATATCTATTATTTTTTCAAATGTAAATGCTTTTACTTCTAAATTTTCCTCTAATAAGGAACGTTGGTAATTCCGCATTCGTACGATATTGCTATTGATAGCTTTTTCCACACAATCAAGGGCTTTCTTTCTTAGCGCGTAGATTCCTCCGGAAACTAATATTTCAGCTCCGTTCGTATTTTTATCTTCAAAAGCTGTTACGTTTCCATCCGTATCAACTTTTACATATAAGGGGCTTTCATCTTCCACAAAAGGGGTTACCCCCATTAATGCGTCCAGTGTTGTATGTCTTTGGAAATACTTTAAATAGCTATCAAATTCTTCTTCCCTGAAAATCGTATCTACTGTTGTGACACATAATTCCTGAACCTTAGGAATTCCTTTCAGAAGTTCATGAAAACTATGTAAAGAGCTTTCAGTCGATTTGATAATCAACCGCAACGGAAATGTAGACGATAAAGAATCTAGATGCTCTTTAAGCATATCTGATTCTTGATTGATAATAATATTAACAGAATTGGCACTATATTTTGTAAAAATAGCTGTTAGTCTATCTAATAATGGTACTCCCTGTAATCTTGCTAATGGTTTAGGATAAGGATATCCACTTTTGGCTAACCTCGACCCTTCACCTGCTGCTATTATTGCAAAATCCATTCTTTTCTAATTTTAAAAAGGTAAAGGCTATTATGGGCCCTTACCTTTTACCTTATCCTATGGTTTTCGGTCCGGATTATAGGCTATCAACCAATTCCTGATAATAATCTAAACCAAGGTGAGTAATTAAATCTTCACCCATGATGTGCCTTAATGTATTTTGTAGCTTAATAAGCTGTTTAAAAATATCATGTTCCGGCTTAAGACCTGGAGCTGTTTGTGGTGATTTTAAATAGAATGATAACCATTCCTGAATACCCGACATACCTGCTCGATGCGCTAAATCCAAAAATAATGCCAAATCTAATACAATTGGCGCCGCTAGAATAGAATCTCTACACAAGAAATTGATTTTTATTTGCATAGGATAGCCTAGCCATCCAAATATGTCAACATTATCCCAACTTTCTTTATTATCTCCATGAGGGGGATAATAATTAATGCGCACTTTGTGATAGAGGTCGCCATAAAGCTCAGGATTTATTTCTTGATTCAAAATTTCTTCTAACACACTTAATTTTGAAACTTCTTTTGTTTTGAAGTTGTCTGGGTCATCCAATACCAACCCATCTCTATTTCCTAAGATATTTGATGAGAACCAACCCTTAACACCTAAAGCCCTTGCTTGTAAACCGGGGGCCAAGATAGTTTTCATAAGTGTTTGCCCAGTTTTAAAATCTTTACCTGCGATAGGCACTTCTAATAGCTGAGATAACTCAACCAAAGCAGGAATGTCACAAGTTAAATTTGGGGCCCCATTAGCAAATGGAACATGCGACTTAATTGCTGCATAAGCATAGATCATGCTGGGAGAAATACGTCGATCGTCGCTATCTAATGCTTCCTCAAAGGCTGCTATACTTTCAAAAATTTCACAATCTTCAATATATTTCTCTGTAGAGCCGCACCATACCATTACAAGTCGGTTACAGTTATTGTTTTCTTTAAACTGCGCAATATCTTCTATCAAAGCATCTGCTAATTCCCTACGATGTGTCTGCTCTTTAATATGAGTGCCATCAAGATTTCTAACAAAATCCTTATCAAATACAGCCTTCATTGGCTTAATTGATTCCAATTCATCTTTTACAGCGTGCAATAAAAGTGGTTCTAGTACCTTCGCATTACTCGCTGCCTCGAAAACATTGTCTTCGTAAACATCCCATCCGCCGAAAACTACATCTTTAAGATTTGCCAAAGGCACAAAATCTTTTATTAAAGGATAACGATTTTCCGTTCTTTTACCTAATCGGATGTTTCCCATTTGAGTAAGTGAACCAACTGGCTTAGCCAAACCTTTGTTAATAGCGGCAACACCTGCAATGAAGGTTGTGGCTACAGCGCCTAAACCGGGAATCAAGATCCCCAATTTTCCTTCTGATGGTTTAATAGTATAACCCATATTTTTATAGCATTAATATATATTAAGAATGAATTGTTTGATTGTTTAAATTTGTTAACTTATCCTTTATAAATATCTAACAACCTTTTAACACGACAAATTACCGATTAAATCAACATTTAAACAACATTTTTTTTTATAAAAGGAGTCAGAAAGTCAGTTGTCTTGTAATTTTACACTTGAGAAACAAAACTACTTAAAAATTTATAAATGATTTTTTAGCATCATTTAATTTTTTGGTAAGTTTTATTACTTTTACAATCAGCACACATAAACATCATCATAATTTTTACTACTATAAAATTCCTGCTAAATTGCCATTTATGAATTTAATGAGACGTGTACAGCTATCCATCATGATGTTTTTAGAGTATTTCATTAAAGGAGCCTGGTTTGTTACACTCGGAACATATTTAACCACAAATTTACATGCAACTGGTTTTGAAACAGCCAATATTTTCTCCACTCATTCGTTAGGTGCAGTAGTTGCCCCTTTTATTATTGGGTTAATTGCAGACAAATTTGTCAATGCAGAAAAATTACTGGGATTACTTCATTTTTTAGGTGCCTTTTTACTTTATAAAATGTATCAAGCAACAAATGCAGCTGATTTTTATCCTTACGTACTGATTTATTTTATTGCTTACATGTCTTCGCTATCGCTAACTAATTCTATTACTTTTCGGCAATTATCTCATCCTGAAAAGCAATTTCCAAGCATTAGAGTATGGGGTACCATTGGATGGATAATTTCTGGTCTAACCATTAGTTATATATTTCATTGGGATACTACTACAGCGATACAGCAGGGGGCACTGGAAAACACCTTTTTATTAGGAAGCATTTTATCAGTTATATTGGGAGTCTACAGCTTTACTCTTCCAAAAACACCCCCAATAGCGAATAAAACAAAGCAAAAACAATCTATTACGGAGATCTTAGGGTTAGATGCACTAAAATTGTTGAAGCAAAAAGATTTTCTGATTTTCTTTATCTCTGCTGTATTGATTTGTATTCCATTAGCCTTTTATTATCAAAATGCGAATCCATATCTTACCGCCATCGGCCTGCCAAACCCAACCGCCAAAATGGCGATAGGCCAAATATCCGAAGGCCTATGTCTTCTTCTCATTCCCTTTTTCTTTTCACGCTTAGGCTTCAAAAAAACCATCATGCTAGGTATTTCCGCCTGGGTAGTACGGTATCTACTTTTTGCCTATGGAAACGCAGGAGATAAAACTTTTATGCTCATTCTAGGCATTGCACTTCACGGGATTTGTTATGACTTTTTATTTGTAGTAGGACAAATTTATACCAATACCATCGCTGGTGAACGGTATAAAGCTTCCGCGCAAGGTTTGGTTACCATCGCCATGTATGGTATTGGCATGCTGATAGGATTCTGGGTTGCCGGCTTTATTACAGAATATTATAAAACACAGGAGTCTGCTCTATATTGGAGAAATTTATGGCTTTCGCCAGCAATCATTGCTTCGTTGGTGTTTATACTTTTCGTAATAATGTTTAAAGACAAAAAGCAAAACGATGATAGACAACTATTACAATAAACGCCTGTCTTTTTATTAAAATTAGTTGATTAGGCCTTAGGTCTAACGTGTACTTAACTTATTAAACCAGTTCAAAATCTCTCCATCATCTATTGAGCAAACAGCGGTGATAATAATTACCAAAAAGGCAAAAAGAATCAACGCAGAATAGTCTGATGTATGATGTCTTTCTGCGAACGTCACACCATGGCGAGTCCGCCTTTTCATATTTCTCTGATTATGATTAATTCTTCTGTTATGCATTGTTTTGTTCTTTTTCTGACTAAAACCTAAAATTAGTATAAACAAGATATGCAAACAATCAAAACGATCAGATGGTAAGTTTTTTGTTGACTTTTGCTCATAAAGTCACAATTAACACATTGCCAATTAAGACTTTACTTGTATCTTTTTAACGCCGACAATTACTTAGCGCATAAATATCTATTTCGTTGCTTAGCTCATTTCCGCAGATTTAGGCATTCATAAATAAAATTGGGAATGTGAGCGGCTTGAAGAATGGGGCAATCTAAGAGAAAAAAATGGCTTTATATTTTATAGGCATTGTTTTGTTTAATATTTTTTCTGTATTTTATTCTTTGAAAACATTCTTAATAGCTACGGCTCAATGGTCAAGAAAAAATCATATGCCTTTGTTATAATTCTTCTGCTGGGATTTTTTTGGATCTATCCTATTTATGCCCAAGGATATCGAAAATTAAATGCTGAAGATTTTCGGGGGAAACCCAAAACAAATGATCGTTATTTATCATACACAAAACTACGTATAGGATATAGTTCTACGGCAACCAAAAAAGGAAGTAATTATTCATTAACCTTTCACGTATATTTAGACATCAATAAAGCTGAATCTTGGATGAAGTTTGACAAAATAAATAGTCGGGAAACGTTTGTCGCTTTACTAAATCACGAGCAGGGTCATTTTAAGATTGGTGCCTTGATGCAACAAGAATTAATGCAAAGATTAAAGGCCAAGCGATATTCATCCCACTATAAACAAGAAGCGGCAACAATTTTCAATAAAGTTGCAACTAAATATCACCTATTGCAGCTTCAATATGATAAAGAAACAAGGCACATGATGAACATTGAAAAACAAAAACAGTGGGACGAAAAACTAAACAGCAGCTTAATTGAATATGGCATACTGCCTTAAATTTCATAACTAACCTCAATATGCAAAACTAATTTTACCCATAGAGACGTTTGGAATGCCGTTTTTCCCTTCACCAAATTTCAGGTTGTTCCCGCTAACCGATTCGTTTGCTAATACAGCAAACAGGACCGCTTCTTTTGCATCGGGATCAATATGCAGGACATCAGTATTCAAAAATTTATGCCCAGGTAATAATTCAGCTAAATTCCTCATTAAAACTGGATTGTGTATTCCGCCCCCACTCCCATAAAATACGGCATCTGTTTTATCCTTCGTCGTTAATAAAATTGCTTCGGCAATGGTTTCCGCAGAAAATCTATTAAGAGTTGCTATGGTATCTTCAACAGAGAGGTCCAATGTATCTGATTTTGCCATTGCTTGCTGCAGATAAGTCAAATTAAACAATTCAGGTCCGGTCGTTTTCGGAAAACCTTGTTGAAAAAAAGAATGATCTTTTAGTCTCTTTAGCAAATGCTCATTTATTTTTCCCCTTGCTGCAAGCGCGCCATTTTCATCAAAATATTTACCCGAAAAATGTAAACGGATGAAGGCATCCATTAATGTATTACCGGGGCCTGTATCGGTAGAAAACACCTTATCTACATTTAGATTACTTGGTAAATAGGTAAAATTAGCAATTCCCCCTATATTTAACATGATACGTTCCTCTCCTCTCTTTGAAAAAATCAAAAAATCACCATATGCGGCCAGAGGTGCTCCTTCCCCCCCTGCTGCAATGTGTTTTTGACGGAAATCGCTCACGGTAGTAATACCCGTTTCTATCGCCAGGTGATCTCCATCCCCCAACTGTAAGGTAGCATTTCCGAACTTGGACTGATTATGTAATTTCTTGGGAGCGTGGTATATAGTTTGCCCATGACTGGCAATTAAATCTACTTCTGCTAATGGTTGGTTCCATTTTTTTAAACATTGTTTAACCATTTGCCCATGGATTCGGCTTATCCAACCATTCAAAAGGCATATTTTTTCTAGATCAACTTCTCTTTTTGAAAAAACACTTGCTATCTCTTGCTTGTAGTCATCATCATACGGAACAGTAGCAAATGCTAAAAGTTCGATTTTAGTATTCATCCCCACGCCAGAAAATTTGCATAAAGCGACATCCAAACCATCCAAAGAGGTTCCCGACATTAACCCAACAATCATTCTTTCTGGGCTATTGGCTATCTCATAAAGGCGTAAGACATTATTATTCATATTATTTCTAGCGGTTTAGTTAATGTGTAAAAAAACCAAATTACAAATTAAGTTCATTTTACAATAATTTAAATATTAAAGTACTTAAAAAGCAATTTCACCCTTGTATTGCCTATTGCAGGTCAACATCTAACACCTATAATTATTTCATTATTTCTTTGATGTTGACACTAATTCCTTCACTATGAGCGCCCATTTCAGGAGCATACATGCTTTGAATACTTGAAATTCCATTTGAGAACTTTCCCGCATTATTAGCTCTAACATCGTATTCAAAAACATAAGTACCTTTTGGAACACGATCTATAAAGAAGTTGGTTGCAGCATCACGCGTACTTTCATAGTAGCTCAGTCCATTTTGCCACTTAAAAGAAGATAAAACATTCACCGGCTCAAAACCACTCGCACGCATATCCTTTAAATGAACAAATTCTAAATCTCTATCAGCACGTATAATTAATTTTACGGTTATAAGATCGCCAACTTTCAAAGGTGTTAAGGAAGTTATCGATTTTAAAACAGGTCCTTGATCAGTGTTTTCCTTTAAATAGAGTGTTCTTTCCAATTGTACTCCGGTAGCGGCCGCCTTAATATTTATTAATTTCTCAAAATGTTGCCAGTAAAGCCCGCCCCATACAGGTCCTGGGCTCTTCTTAACGATCTCTACCTTTGCCATATCAGGTTTAATGGCCAGCGGTTCCCACGATGCTTTTATATAACCTACCGCCGTTGTTGAACTTTTCAGATCTATTTGTTGATTTCCTAATTTAACCTCCAATCCATCTTCGGTAGTAAGCCAGTCTTTACCCGTAAAGAGCAAGGCATATATAGCCTCTGTTGTGGCCTTTGTGCTATTCCAATGATTGGTCTGTTTATTTTTCAACAACCAAAGCTTCATTTGCTCTACACTTTCTGTATCCTGCGCTACTTCTTGAAACGCTTCTATTAAGAAAGCTTGTGTTTCAATAGGACTTTGCCACCAATTCCATCCACTTTTATTTTCCTTCCAATACATCCCCATTTCATCATCATTAACGGCATAATCTTTTAAGGAAGAAATTATCTTTTTTGATTTCTGCATCTGCCCATATCTATGATAAACCAAGGATAGCATTGCTTTTTCTTGCAAGTTATCTGCAAACCCTTTCTTAGGATCTTTATTCAAATTTGCCAAAATACGTGTTTTGATATTCTCTTTTAAGGGATACTCCTTTAAGAAATAGCTTCTCGCATATAAATACCTTGCAAACGCATATACCGACCAATTTTCTTTATTGTTGAAACCTTTTAATGCTTCTTCGTCTAAATATTGAATAGCCTTGTGTAACACCTGTTGATAACTTGAGTCGCCTAAATTCGCAATATCAATTTTCATATTTTTTAAATGACCAAAACCAGCCACAATATGCGTGGTGATAGCCACGCTAGCCTCTCCACCCTCAAACCATGAAAAACCTCCAGAAGAAAGCTGACGTGCCGCAAATTGCTGATAAGTAGATTGCCATTGATTACGTAAATTGTTTACATCAAACAACAGCGCCAATCTTTTCATTCTTGTCTCTTCATTTTCCGCTTCACGTACCCATGGTGTTTCTTCCAATAAGATTGATTTTAGTTCCTGATTTGTTTCTAATTTTGATTTTAACAATCCTTTTTTATTCCAATCATCAAAAATCGCTTTAATTTTGGGTGAGGCATCCATCAGTTTTTTAGAAACTAATGCACTATACAGTTTGGCAAAGAGTTGTTCTGAGCAATCATATGGATATTCTTGCAAATAAGGTAGTGCCTGAATGGCGTACCACATTGGATTACTCGTTAGCTCTAACGTTAAACGTGCGTGTGCCGTTTCTTTAGAAGCCTTTGCAAGTGTTGGCATCCTAAAAAGTTTGGCCTGTCCTTCCTTCGCATAAAGCGGTAACGTTTCGGTGACCAGCATCTTATCGGGAAGTATCGGCAAAACGGCTTCTTCACCATCGGTAAAATTGCCTGCGGTAGCGGCTATGCGATAAACCAGGAGCTGAGTGGCTGGAATTTTTAAATGCCATGAAAGGCTGGTGCTCGCCCCCTTTTTAGCTTCAAACGATCTTGTGCTTTCCTTTAACTCATATAAACTATCAATGGGCTGCATGGTATAGGCATCAAATAGCATAAGTTTGGCAGCACCATTTAAATTGGTATCCGATAGGTTTATTATTTTAGTACTTAACACCAACTCATCCCCTTCGCGTAAAAAGCGTGGTGCATTAGGAACCACCATTAAATCTTTACTCGTACGCACTCGTTGTTCCAAATAGCCCGTCTCTAGCGTAGCGGTATGTGCCAAAACCATAAACTTCCATTCTGTCAAACTCTCCGGAGTAGTAAAATGAACTTTTATATTTCCCTCTGCGTCCGTTTTTAGATCAGGATAAAAGAAAGCTGTTTCTTTCAGGTTTGTGCGTACTTTGATTCCTTGCAAAGCGGTGTCAACAGCTTTTTTTGTAGTAACAATAATTACTCCATTCGCTCCTCGAGAACCGTATAATACACTTCCCTCGTCCCCTTTCAGCACCTGTATTGACATGATTTCTTCAGGTTTTATGGATGCTGCGCCTTGAATAATCTCACCATCAACCACATAAAGTGGTTGAGCACCTGCAGGTAATGAGCTACTACCCCTTATCTGCACCCCGGCAGCCGACCCTGTGACATCCTGTTTCATCTCCGAATTGCCATACCCCAATACAACAACTTCCTGCAGTGCATTACGCGTAGGGGCAGCTGCTACCGCATTAAAATCCATCACGCCGCTTTCTTCTGTCCTTACCCGATCAGATCGCGACGACAGTTTACTTAGATAACGTCGTTGCTTCCACCCTTCGTTTGCAAAACTAAAACCAAAATGGTTGAGATCTTCATATTTAATAGTAGGTAAATAATTATATCTCCCCGCTAAGAACATTTGACTGCCGTAATTTATTCCGTAGGCATAATTGGTATTCCAAGCCGGTATTTTCGAATAAGTATTATTAAATGCAGGTGGAAAATATAAACTATGTTGCGCAAACTGGTCTAGAGATGCATCGTACATTGTTGCCAGTACTTCTGCGAAAACCTTGTCTTTGTTAGGCCCACTAATATTCAACTCCCACATTTCTTCTTTACCTGGTTGCAATTTATCCCGGAAGGTGCTGGTAGTAATAGTTAAATCTGTTGCTTTTTGTTGTATGGCGATTTCTAACCTTCCACTTTCTACCGCATTATATTTGCCCATATAATAGTGCAAAAACAACTTGTCTCCTTGCTGTTCCGGAATAGGGAATTCGAACTGTTTTACTTCATTGTTAAGTGTAAGGTTTTCGCTTCTTATTATCTTGCCGTTCTGCTCTAATTCAACGCGTATGGTTGCATGAGGCAATACAGATGAGAACATAACGATCGCATTCTCGCCTGGCTTATACGGTGATTTAAGTGCCGCTACTCTTAAAAATTCATTGTCTACCGGTTTTTTAGCTTGCGCATGGTGAGCATGAACAATCTGTGTGGTACGTAAAGTATCTTGTCCGTCCAATACATATGCCTCCAATAGATAAGCACCCGCTTCAAGTTCTTTCCTCTTTTCTAATGTTACGCTATGCTGATAGGCCGAATTAAAATCCTTGCTCATTACAACCTGACTCTTTGGCCAACTTTCCACATGATGCTCATTTCCAAAAGGTAGGTGTGGAAAACTCTGAATATAGCTTAAGCTATCCATTAATATATAATCCGTTTCAGAGAAAGGTATTTCTCTGAGTATTCTATTAGGTGCTTGCAATTTAGTAAGACGAATGTTACCCCTAGCAGAAACAGGTTGCCCATTGAGATTCATCGTACGAAAAGAAATAGAGTCCAATTGATCAATATTTATATCTGGTGGCAGAGATATCTGTAACATGACCGACTTATCGCCCACCATAATAGTTTGACTTCCTTGATGCGTTTCGCCATTTATATCTGTTACACTTACTTCTAAGCTATAATTATAAAACCGATAATGGCCAGCTTTTTCCATATCAGCAGCTTTTGCCCGAAAAGGAATTTCAAACCGCCCGTCCGTATCAGTATTTGCCTCCCCTATTGCAATTTCTTCACTTTTAGCCGGAAAATAAAGTTTAGACGTTAACCATGATCTATAAGGATAGACACTATTCCGCACTACACGATAATTTACTTTAGCCGCGCTGATCACAGCACCTGAATATGTCTGGGCTGTTCCTTTAGCTATGATCGAATCGCCTATTTTGTATTGGGCTTTAACCGTATCCATCACTACCGAAAAGGTAGGTCTTTTATATTCCTCTACACGAAAGGCCATCTCTTCATCGCCATCTTCCTCTTCCAGATGATAACGTCCGGTGGCCTTTCCCATCGGCAATGTAAAATGGCCAAATACTGAACCGAATTGGTTACTAGTTAATTCAGAAGTCGCTATCTTTTCATTATTAGGATCATACAAATGTATTTTTGTCTTGTGTCCTGTTACTGCTTGCCTTTCTCCTTTGGTCTCTTTATAAAGAATCCCTTTGAAATAAACCGTTTGCCCCGGCCTATAAATACCCCTATCGATAAAAAACTGCACTTTGAGTGGTTGCTCACCTTCTTGTTTTTCATTATTAGCATTATAAAAATATTGATGGGTGTCAAAAAACACTTCATCCCCCTTTACTTGATATACCCATCGCTTACTACCTTTATTTAGTGAAAGTGTATGCTTATTATAGGAAGCTTTCCCATTCTTATCTGTAATCAGTTTTTCTAGCAGCCGTAAATCTTTACCATTACCAGAAGGTTCATAAATAGCGACTTCACTTTTGGAAATTGGCTGTCCACTATTCCGATCAGTTAATAAAAGCTCGTCTTCTTTAAAAACCAATGAATTTATGCTTACATTAATTGGTTGAAAAAGTATCGTATTGACGCTGTCGAGCTTAAAAGATTCGTTATTTGAAACCAATGCCATATATGCACCTCCATCTAGCGCATTGAATTTAGCAATCGTTGCATGCCGATCGTAATCGTCAAATTTTTTCAGTGTAACGGCATACGACTCAATTTCCGGGTATATTTCCAATAGTGAATCAACATCTTGTTGTTTCTTAATATCCCGCCAAGCATTAAACTCATTCGCTAGATACCCGGAAACCGATTTTTTATATTTCAGTATTTTCACATAAATTTTATTTACATTTTTATGTGCAAGGTAAACAGGTATGGATTGCTTCGGAATATTAAAACGCTCTGTCTGCATGCTGATTTCAGGTGCAAGAATGTTTTTTTTGATTAGCTGAAGCTGCTTATTAGCATTGGTATTTAAATATAATTCATTTGTTTGCTCACATATATACAGGATGCTATCGGCATAACGTTTCCGTTCCGCATATTTTTCCTTAGGTTCACTCGAAAGTTTCTGTTGATAAACATTTGCCAGCTGCAGCAAAACTTCAGCAGTATACCAAGCCTCAGGGCTCAGTCTTGATAATGTCTTTAGCTGCGCTAACCCATCATCGTCAGGAGCTTTTGCCTTGCGTTCTATGCCTAATAAGCTATTATATAAATAGGCATTTCTTGAAGTGTCGTTGGCATGTTGCTTTAAGAGTAAATCAACTATAACCGCTGCCCGTTTCTGCTCATCATTCGCTACATAGTAAGAAATCGCTCGATGGGCCAACATATCGAAAACGGTGGGTCTTAATTCACGATACTGTTCTGCAGTATCTAAAATGAAACTCCATTTTCCAATTGACTCCTGCTGCAATTGCTTTACGTTATCTATTGAAGCACTATATAGTGTTGTTATTTCTTTTTTATAATTGGCCTCACTCCAGGTCAGAAAGTCGTCGTTTTTGCTGGTAGAATCTTCATTTGTACGGCTCGAAATTTGGTATCGATGTTGCTGAAAATACTCATTTAATAATTCGGCCAATAGCGATTGTAAAATACTTCGTTCTACTCCTGCCGCTGCTTGAATTTCATCTTTGAAGCGCTTATGCAATTTCGCTTCTTGCTGCTTACCCTCTTCTGTAATAATTTCTATTTTGGATTGATACAAAAGCGCCTTAATCTTTTGTTGCGGCAATCTATCCTTTTTGGATTGGATATAGATTTCATCTACCACCGGTTTTGTACTTTTCAATAAGCCCTCCGATTCTTTCTTTTCTATTTCTTTCCATTTTTCCGGATAAGGATAAGACTGGGCATTGGCAACATTCTTTGTAAAAAGCAGAAAAATCAATAAGAATAAGCTCTTGCTACATAAAATTTGTAGATGTTTCATGGGATGGTATTTCAAAATCATAAAAATACGTTTAATCAACTTGAATAAATTCTATATAATCATCTATCAATTTTACGGATGAAATCTATACAGAATATCCATAAATTATTTTCAAACCAAACAACAACTTATTGTATACAAGAACTTTAAAATAAAAGAAAGGAAGTATCAGGGAGCATTTTTTCCTAATAGCAAACGAACTTGAGAGCCCCAGCCACCTATAACAACATCTTTTATACCATCGTTATTCAAGTCACCAACAGCGATACCCCAACTTCGCCCATGTGTTATCTTGGGAATGACTTCCGCCGTTATATCGGAAAAATTTCCTTTACCATCATTTTTATAAGCATATACCTGTCTCCCTTCAAATGGTGGTATCATGATGGTACTCAACAGTAAATCTTGGTCGCCATCACTGTCAAAATCTATGGGAATCGCAGCATACGTAGAGACTTTTTTTGCAGGCATCTTGTTCTGTGTTTTATCTTCGAATTTGGTGTGTCCATTATTAATGAGAAGGCGGGTGTGCGGATTTTTTTCCCATTTACCGCCATTGCTTGTTAAATTCGCAAACGCAATATCCAAATCGCCATCCATATCTGCATCAAAAACAAGTACCTCTCTCGTATGCAAAGGTTCAGGCAAATCCAGCTGACTCTCTGTAAAAACACCCTGCCCATCATTTATTAACAGACGATTGGGTGGGATTTCATTTCCCACTACCATATCTAAATCTCCATCACCATCCAGATCTGCCAATTTTACACTTTGCGTTGCATCATTTACCTGAGGTAGTGCTTTTGCTGTAAGATCTACAAAAAAACCAGGTTGTTTTGAATCATTGATCCAAAGAAAATTCTGTCCGTTTTCACCGGAATTTCCAATTACAATATCGGGTAGTCCATCACCGTTTACATCACCTACATCTAAACCATTTCCCTCGCTTCTGGTTAACAATCTTTCGCTTACGTTCTCAAAACTACCATCACCTTTGCCCAAATAATACTCATGATGTTGATCATCTTCAGCCACAAAAATAACATCCATTAGGTTGTCGCGATTAAAGTCGGCTATACGAACATGTTCTGTATCGTGATTTTCATTTACAAAAACCTTCTTTTTCCATTCTAATTTTCCATTGCCATCATTGAGATAAAGCCTATTAGGCTGCGATTCGAGTGCCAAAATAACATCTAGATCGCTATCTCCATCCACATCAAGCAATGCCACGTCCAACGCATGGGCTTCTGGATCAGCGGGCACATGACTAACTGTTACATCCTTAAAATAAGCTGTTTCTGATTCTTGCGCATCGAGACACGAATAATTTGTTAGCGTAAAAAGAGCAAGAATAATTATTACCCTTAAATTTTTTAGGTTCGTTCTGAATTCCATAAAAGGTTCATAGAGATTAATAGTACTCAACATGAGATAATAAACTATTGTTAAATTTAATAATTTATTTCTCAGAACCAGCTTGATAGTTAAACGGTTTGCTGTTTACTAAAGGATTGTTCCTTATCCTTTCTATTTAATCGTACCACAAAATACATAACTAATATGGAAAGTATGATAAGAAGCAAATAACTATAAGACAGATTGACACCGTCTTTAGCGGGAAATAAATAAATAATGCCATAGCTCAAAAAAGAAACAATTACATAGGTTACACCGCCCGTAAGCCCTCCGGCAATTCCTGCGTTAGCTGGAAACTTACCTAGGCAATACGTGAAATAATTATTATAGGTATAACCAGCACCGATATGGATAAGAAATGCAAAAAAAATCAAAACGTATAAATTATCTACCGCCATTAATACAAATAACATGGCGATAGCTGCAAGCAATTGAAGACGTAAGTTCATGACCATTTTACCCACAAAAGGTTTGTTTATTGTAGCCTTGCCTGTAAATCCACCTACCATCCACGCCAACCCCAAGAACAAGGAGGTATAACCGGCTACCACAGGTGATAAATTAAAGTGATGTTCAACAATAAAAGGGCCCGTCATATTATACATCATTACCATGCAATAAGCAAAACCGAGCATTAGAATTCCCAATGAAAAACTGGCAGTACGAATCATTGACACATAAATCTTTACAATGCTACGAATCCGAAAATCTATAGCATATTGTAAACTTTCACCGCTAAAAAAAATTTCTAGTGCAGCAATGATCAACGCAAAAGCCGCCAAAAAATAAAAATTAGATTCCCAGCCAAAGTGATCTTGAAAATGCCCTCCAATAAAGGGTGCTATTATGGGGCCTGCCGACCAGATGATTGTAAATAAACTCAAGTAATGTTTTAGCTTCTCGCCCTTATATATATCTACAAAAAAAGCCCTCTTAGAAACTACAATTGCTCCCACAGTTAAACCATGAATGATGCGCATAGCATAAATAACATAAATATTATGCGTAGTAGCGATTACAATGCTAGATAGTGCAAATACAAAAAGTGACACAAGGCATATTCTATATCGACCAAAACTATCCAATACACTTCCAATAAAGAGTTGGGATATACCATAGCTAATAAGAAAGAGGCTCAACGTAAGTTGAACCTTTACATCGTCAACTCCTAACGAAACAGCCATATTGGGTAAAGAGGGGATATAAATATCCGTAGCGAAACCCGAAAGCGGTATCAGGGCAAAAGCCAAAATAGTTGAAATACCAAGATTTTGTTGTTTTATAGTTTTTACAGGAAGTGTTTTAGTGGCCATATCTCTCAAATTGCATTAGATGAGTTGGATAAATCTTAGCTATTATAACAATATGAATTACCTGTAAGTAGTTTAATATAGACAAAATCCCAGCTCAACGAAGTCGCCAAAATTAACCTTTAAATATCAAATTGCAGAGGTCAGGGAACCGTGTTCTATTATTTTTACATGAAGATGTTTTGCTGGTATTAAAATGTATAGATACAGGTCATATTGCAAATTATTGTATACCTAAGTCTTTTTGACTAATTTTGTAAATGGGTTTAGTTACTGGGAGAGATTGGTGCAACGCCAAATTGATAGCCGACTCTTTCAAAATCCTGAGGGAATGGTAAACCATTCCCTTAATTTTTAGTAATGAGTAATTTATTAACTTATAAATCCCTTCACGTATTCTTTGGTAAGCTCTTCTTTCGGATTTAGCAATACCTCTTCAGTCGGGCCAAACTCTATGATCTGCCCCATGTAAACGAAAATAATATAATCTGAAACGCGACGCGCCTGTCTTAAAATATGTGTTACCAATACAATGGTATAGTTTTCTTTCAATTTGATCAATAAATCTTCAATGGTTTTTGTGGAAATAGGATCTAGCGCAGAAGTAGATTCATCGCCCAATATAATTTCCGGTTCAACTGCTAGGCCTCTTGCAAGGCAAAGCCGTTGTTGCTGACCAATCGAGAGAGCCGTAGCAGAACCATTGAGCCTGTTTTTCACTTCTTCCCATAGGCCAACTGCTTGAAGATAATGCTGCACCAATTCATTCAATTCTTTTTTACTCTTTGTCCCGTGAATGCGCGGGCCATAGGCTATATTATCATAAATCGACATCGGCAAAGGAAAAGGCCTTTGTGCCAATAAACCCATTTTTTTACGAATATGCGTTACTTCCGCTTGAGCGTTATATATATTTTCGCCATCAACGAGTACGCTTCCACTTATGTTAACGCCAGGTATATCATCTAAGAGCCGGTTAAAGCTTTTTAACAAAGTTGTTTTGCCACAGCCAGACGGCCCTATTATAGAGGTAACACTTTTATCTGGAATATTGATATTGATATTTTTCAGCAGGTGGTTATCTCCTATATGAACATTTAAATCTTTTACACTAATATGTGGAGTCTGAGTCATGATTTTTTACGTCTTTTATTAGTAAGTAATGTACTGAACACGACAATAATTAAAATTACAATAGTTAAAATGAGTGCAGAAGCATATGCTCGACCCTGTACTTCGGGGATGGGGCTTCCTAATTGAAAGAAAATAGCCAAAGGAAGCGTAGCGGCAGGCTCGTGCAACGATACCGGGATATTATCACTAAAACCTGCTGTAAACATGACGGCAGCAACATCACCTACCCCTCGTCCAAAAGCCAATAGAACAGCTGTCAACACACCCGCTCTAATCTGTCGAAAATAAATTTTCGCCATCTCCCATCTCGTGGCTCCCAACGAAAGAGTAGCTTCCTTTAGCTCTTTGGGTACATGAACAATTACTTCATCGAGTGTACGTACCATAATTGGGATTACAAGCAAAGTCACAGCAATAACACCCCCCAACAACGAGGCACGGACGCCCAAATAAACCATCAAGCTAAAAGCGAAAGCACCATATACAATAGACGGTATGCCGAACAATACATCGAACGAAAGCTTCGCAAAACGTGCGAAATGATTGGCTTTTTTAAGATAGACATTAAGATATATTGAAACAGGCAGGCTGATAAACATACCCAGAAGAGTTGCACCTCCGGCTATATAAATGGATCCTATAATTGCGTTCAACATACCTCCAGAGCGGCCAAAATAGTATCCTCCATCGGGTATTTTACTAATCATGTCCCAATCCAAAAAGGGTAACCCTTTTACAACTATCGTCCCAATAATTAAGAAAAGGGATAGTCCCACTAAAACGGTAGAAACGATCATAAGTGCTTTGAAGATCGCTTCTTCCAACTTACGTTTACGCATTTTTAACTTCTATTTTTTGTAATATAACTCTTGAAATAATATTGAAAATCAAAATAATAACGAATAGCGAAAAGGCGGAAAACATCAAGGCAGCATCATACAAAGGTACCGACATCATCTCACCGAAGTTATTCGCCAACAACGCCGGCAAAGGATAAGCCGGATCAAATATAGATTTCGGCGAAATCGGAACATTTCCACATACCATTAATACCGCAATAGTTTCACCAAAAGCTCTAGAAATTGCCAGCACAATTGCAGCAATAATGCCTGGCATTGCTTTCTTTAAAATTACTTTCTTAATTGTTTCCCACTTAGTAGCCCCTAAAGAAAGAGAAGCCTCTTTCAGCTCCTTGGGGATGGTTTGAAGCACTTCTACAATGATACTTACAATCAATGGAAAGATCATCACAGCTAACACTATTCCTCCAGATAAAACGGTGAAACCAGTAGAAAAATCAACAAAACTAGGAGCAATATAGTGCTGCACCAGCGGAACAATAAAAAACACACCCCAAACACCATATATTACGGGTGGTATACCCGCTAATATATTCACCAACGGCAAAAAAAAATTCTTAAAGCGTATTGGTGCATATTCAGAGAGATAAATCGCGACAAGTAAACACAAGGGTACGGCAATAGCGATAGACATACCTGTAACCCACAAGGTACCCATAATAAAAGATAGAAAACCAAATTCACCTTTCAATGGACGCCAAGTGCTCGAACTGATCAATTCCCAAATAGAATGATGTTGCAAAATTGGCAGAGATCTCCAGTAAAGGCCTATGCCTATCAATAAAACCATCGAAACGGCTAATATTGAAAAGGTAAGCATACCTGTTCCGATCACTTTATCTTTAATTAAACGTATTTTCATTTTATTTTAGCTAACTCTTGTTCGACGGTCTTTTTATTTAAACTTACATAACCGTTTTCAGGTAATCGAGCCTGTCCTTCAGCCGATAGTATGTAGCGCAAAAAAGAAATAAGCATTTTACTTTTAGGTTTTCCATGAAATAGTAACCCCAGTGTACGCGCCGGTGGGGCAGGGTATCGTCCATCGTCAATTGCCTGATTTAAACTGTCTAAATTTTGATAGAACGACTCTTGCGCATCTACTTTTCCATTATTATTCCAATCAATTGGTATAATCATCACATTAGGTTGCGGCTTACGATCTTTCAAGCTATATACATAATTGAGGTTGCTAAAGCCGATCGAAAGCGGGTCACGCATGATGGCTTGCGCCTGTCCAGGATCGCCAAATACTCCAATACCCAATAAATCCTCTTGAGAAGCCTCTAAAAATTTAGCCCATGTTTCGGCAGCCCCTGCAGCATCAGATCGTACATAAACATGCATATCATAATCGCTTTGCACCCCCTTTAACTGATTCCAGCGATTGATTTTACCTTTTAAAAATATGCTAATAAATTCATCCTTCGTCATCCCCCTTTTCAAAATTTGATCTGCTACCGGATTATTGGCATTAAATGTCGCCACCACTGCATCGTTTGCTACATTTATCAGATAACCGCCTTGCTCGTATTCCTCTGGGTGTACATCACGGGAAACCATTCCAATATCTACCATGTCCGACAACACATCTGCTATTCCCTTACCTGCACCTCCTGCCGAGATATTAAAACGGACTTCAGGATGTTTAGCTTTGAAATCTTGGCTCCACTGTATAACCATCGGATACAAGGCGAAAGCGCCGGATATAGATATTGTTTCATTTGCGTTTGCATGTCGATCACGAGTACCATTGCTGCAACTTAACATACTACTCAACACAATCAGTATTATCGTTATTGTTAAACAGTTATTCATTTTCTATTTGCTCGGGTTAAGGATTGCCAAATATAGCAGAAACAACAAGCAAAACCATATAAAATCCACCTTTTTTATAGATAATAATAATATATAAAATCAGTAGCTTTTTTTCGACCTCTTTGATAGTGCCCTTAACTAACAGTGAAAGCATTAGTTAGCAATATAATGCATTTACCGAAAATAAAAATGGCGATCGCCTGTTTACCAGTTTTTAGATCACATGCAGAAAAAATGTCGCGGGTAGATTCGAACTACCGTAAAAGGGAATGCAGCCCTTCACCTAGCCACTCGGTCACGCGACTAAAAATATTATGGAAGCAAATATAAAATAAAATCTACTAAATAAGTAGATTTTATTACTTTTTAAAAATCATAAACTATAGTGACATTTAATAGAGGCCGTGAGCAGATTCGAACTGCTGTAGAAGGTTTTGCAGACCTCAACCTAACCACTCGGTCACACGGCCATTTATCATACTATTTAACCAAACCAGCAAATCGTTGATAAAATAGTGTTGGACTGTGCTCATTTTTTGGGGTGTACTTCCCGGCAATAATTGGTATATAAATTACCCTCCTTCTACTTGCTTCGCCTACAATAGTTGATTTGGCAACCCGATGCCAAAGACGTCCATCATGAATAGTAAGATCCCCTGCCTCTGGGATGATAGCCAATTCATCCGGATCTGTATCATGCGATAAGAAATATTTTTTTCTGAATAAAAGTTGATAGAGGCTCTGTTTATGGGTTCCAGGTAAAATCCTCAACCCCCCTTGTTCTTTGTTAAGTGAACTTAGATGAATGCCAACATTTAACATTGGATTTAGTTTCGTACCTTGAAATACATCTCGCAACCCATCTGTGTGCCAACCCATTTGAGCAAACTTACTTTGCGGGCCATTTATATAATGATTAAACACCATGCCATCTTTTTCAGTAGTGCCTAGTCGAGCATGGCTTCCAACAAAATTTAAAAGCTTTTGGAGCCTAGGGTCTAATGACAACTCATTCAACACAGGATGATGTTGATTAATAAAGGCAAATCGCTGCACAATTTGACTCCCATCTAAATCGACGCCATATTTAATGGGTACACCATTAATCTTTTGTAAGCCAGCTGCAATCCATTTTTTCTCTACCTCTTTCGAGGCCTGAACAATAGACGCTACTGCTTCCTGATTAATAAATTGTTTGAAATGAATAAATCCATAAGCTCCAAAAAAGGCAATTTGCTCTGCCGTGAGCTCACCAGTAAAATGGAAGGTTTGATACGTGGTAACCATAAGAAAAAATTAAACGATTAAAAACTGAATAAGGAGGAAAGCGTACATGACGCAAGGAAGGAAGCGTTTAACAACAACACATCTTCCCATCAACTAAACACATTCGTGTTAATTGATTGGGTATTGAATATGTGTTATTTGAAAGAATCATAAAGTCTATTAATTTAGTAGACTTTACAAAAGTAAAGAGTTTTTTTAATTCTCCAAATATTTTTAATATTATTTTTTGTAAAGGTTAGCAGCTATTCTTTCTGTCATATATTTTGGAAATAGCCAGTCGCCAAAACGTTGTATTTTATTCATTACTCCAGGCACCACCTCTATTTTCCCGGAGAACATCTCTTTAATAGCCTTTTGGGCAACTATCTCCGGGTTCATGTTATACTTTTCGGTAAGATGTGCCAGCGCTTGCATCCCCGCTCTATCTGAAAACCCAGTTTCCATCGGCCCTGGACATAAACACGTAACACGAACACCTTTAGATTTGAGTTCGTGGTGCAATGAACGACTAAGCGATAAGACATAAGCCTTTGAAGCCGCATATACTGCCAAACTAGGCACTGGTTGGTATGCGGCAGTGCTGGCAATCTGCAATATATATGATCGCTTATTCTTAATTAAGAAAGGTAATATATGATAAGTCAATGAGGTTAATGTACTGATGTTGAGGTTGATCATATTTTGCTGATCGACCATAGATAAACGTTCAAAACTCCCCCACAATCCAAAGCCTGCATTATTCACTAAAACACTTATTTCTAAACTTTCAGTCACACAAAAATCACGAAGCTTGGTCGAAGCATCGATCGCCGAGAGATCTAACACTAATATTGTCAAAGTAATATTATGAGTACGTACGATTTCTTTTTTTACCGCTTCGAGCGCTTGGACTGACCGGGCAACTAATAGTAGATTGTATTTTCGTTTAGCTAATTCAACGGCTAAGTATTTTCCCAGTCCCTGGCTTGCTCCTGTTATTAGTGCGTAAGTATTCATATGCTCGTAGTCGTTTTCGTAACAATTTAAAACCATCTATTTTCACTAGTAAGATAAATATAATAAACTCCAAATTTATCTCTCTTTTTGACCGGTTATCGTGAACGCAGTACAGTAATTATTCACCTCGCGACGAAACGGCGTTTCTCTAGCAAAATTATCCGATTATTTTTCACTTAACAGCTATGAATCAAAATTTGTTATGATATACTGACTACTATATCATGACTTTTCTTAACCGATCGCCTCGCACGTTTTAACAGCGGAAAATCTATCATATTTTGTTTAACAATAGTCGCTATGTATTCATAATTCCGCCGCTCCTCTAATCTAAACTCTAAATGAATCTGCTTAAAAGCATATAGCACTAAACTATTCCGCCCCGAACAATCAACCATCAACAAGCTTTTAATTGTTTCGATTATGTAAATCATCTCCGGAAGCTTAAAGTAATGTAATGCTTCTTCAAGGTGTCTCCACCATTTGTTTTCATGGTAAAAAACACTATACACATAAAGGTCTCCTCCTGACAGAACAGCATGTTCATAAAAGTATAGAAACGAAAACAATGCACGTTCTCCTGTACTAAGTTTTTGAAAAAATAGTTCATGCTTGCTTTCCTGCCCCCAATGCTTAACAACTCCTATCTCTTTAAACCTCTTAAGCAATGGCTTATACGCACGATTTAATAAATCGGTACTGTTTACCATCGATGTTTTTCCTTCTTTTAGTTTTGATTTCATATTACATAGCATTATTTAAATAAGAAGTCAAAAAGGCGCCTAATCGATTACTTGGAGCACTAGAAATTTATATGGCTGCCTAAAAGTTGATAGACATATAATATCGCCTTCTTTTGCATTTACGATAGAGCGCCCTAATGGAGAATACTCAGAGACAAATTGATAACCTTTTGGAATCTTTTTAATAGTAGAAAGAGCTAAATATAATTTCAGGTCGCCTTTTAGGGCCCTTAACTTAACGAATGAATTTTTTTTAGCTCTTATTTCTTTTTTACTTTGAAGAGCTGGATCTAGTTTATCAGCCATAGTTTATTAATTATTTAATAACTATTCCAATCATATGAATAGACAAATCAAATATAAATAAAGTCTACTAAAATAGTATACATTTATTTAAAAACATCACTGCCAGATTTTCCTCCTGATGATAATGTCAACTTGGTCTTGGTAGACGAATGCCCTTCTTTATCGGCAACACTTCTTTCTCTTTATCTTTTATATGTATATTTCTGTTATAGGTGGAAACTTCAAGACAACGTAATTTGTAATCATGATCCATGTCCACATAATTTTCTTTTTTTTTGGCAACCATGCTTTACCTCCAAAATTAACTTACATAAAATATTTGCTGCTATTTATATTGATTTTAAAAATATCTAACAATGCCTTTTTCGCTGCATGGTATCCTCCCATTCCGTGAACACCTCCTCCTGGCGGGGTAGAGGCAGAACATATATACAAGCCTTTAGTAGCGCTTCGATAGGGAGAAAACCTTAAAGCTGGACGAGTAAATAGTTGTCCTAGATCTAACGCTCCGCCATTCACATCGCCGCCATGATAATTCAAATTGTAGTTTTCCAAAGCTTCGGTATCTGTTGTATGCCTAGCTAAAATACGCTCTTTGAAACCAGGCGCAAATCGTTCAATTTGGTTCTCTATCCTGGTTGTCATATCTTTTGTTGAACCGTTAGGTACATGACAATAACCCCAAAGAACCTGCTTACCAATCGGTGCTCTACCCTCGTCAAACAAGCTCTGTTGTGCTAACAATACGAAAGGCCGTTCAGGGTGTTTTCCTTTTGAAATCTGTTGTTCAGAAAATGCAATTTCCTCAAATGTATTACCGATATGTACAGTTCCGGCCTCTCTACACTGAGCGGCTGTAAAGGGCACCGGGCCATCTAGTGCCCAATCGACCTTAAATAAGCCCATGCCATAACGATATCTCCGCAGTTGCTGTTTATAGATTGATGAAAAAGTATGGCCAGCAATCTGCAATAATTGTGTGGGTGAAGTATCAAACAACACGACTTTCGTCTTAGGAAGCTGACGCAAAGAACTGATAATAGTATTTGTTTCGATCTCACCCCCCAAAGAGCAGAAATAGTTAGCCATGGCATTGGCTAGCATTTGCGTACCACCTTTTACAATGGGCCATCCTTTTAAATGCCCATTGATAGTCAACACCATAGCTATTGCGGAAGTTGTCAATTTAGAAAAAGGTAACATACTATGAGCTGCCATGCCAGACCATAAACCTCTTAAATGTTTTGTCTTAAATTTCCGAGCTAATAGTTGAGCAGGTAATATCGCCGACAAACCGAAACGAGCAAAAGCCAATGGATCTTTAGGAAACCCAAATGGCCCCAATAAGTCATCCGCAATCGCCGGCCATTTTTCGACTAAGGGTTTAAAAAAATTAAGATAAGTTTCACGATCGGGTCCAAGAGCAGTAGCCGTTTCGTCTAGCCCTGCATATAAGGCTGCTGCTGTGCTATCATCAAAAGGATGCGCAGCCAAAATGCTAGGATTAACATAACTTAATCCATATTCCTCCAATGGAAGTTTACTTAGAAATGGAGACGCCGCTGCCATAGGGTGTACTGCAGAGCAAACATCATGTACATATCCAGGTATGGTCAACTCAGCGCTGCGCATGCCTCCCCCAATCGTATCCCGAGCCTCCAACACCAACACATTCAAGCCATGCTGCTGCAAAAGAATAGCCGCTGCCAATCCGTTAGGACCCGACCCGACAACAACTGCATCATACGCTATATTATTATTCATGTTCATTTTTCTCACAAAAAATTATCACCTGTCATTTACCAACCAAATAGTACCGTCTTTCTTTACTTCCCATGCAGTAATAGGATTAAAATGATAGCCGCCTTTACTTTCTCTCGCTGTAACGAGCTCCTGGTAACTTGGTTGATAATAACCTGTTTCGTCAATAGCCCTACTTTTGATAATTGTCTGTCGCCCATCCCAATACCACAACAGGCGAAAAGCCGTATGTGCCTTACTCAAAACAGGCTCCTGCAAAACAGCCTGTTTCCAATTTCTGCCTTCATCCGTGCTTACTTCTACCTGAGTGATTTTTCCGCGGCCAGTCCATGCTATACCCCGAATTTCCACCCAACCTTTCTCAATTTGTAGGGGATAAGAGGGAAAAGTAATAATTGAGCGAGCATCCATCAGAAAACTAAATTGCCTTATTTTTCCACCAGCAATATTTTCCGTGTATTTAGATGTTTCTTCTCGCGTCATAAAAGGTTGATCCGCAATTTCAATACGCCTGATCCATTTAACCTGGGTATTCCCCTCCCAACCTGGAAGTAATAGACGTACAGGATAACCTTGTTCAGGTCTGAGTGCCTCTCCATTTTGCGCATATACCAACATGGCGTCCTCATAGGCTTTAGCCATTGGAATACTGCGTGTCATTACCGCAGCATCATTTCCTTCGGCCAAAAACCACGTAGCTTTAGAGTCTGCCCCCACTTCTCTAAAAAGAGTTGAAAGCATCACACCAGTCCACTCACTTTGGCTTGTTAGTCCGCAAATCTCCTGAGGGCTAAGGTTGGTATTTCCCGAGCGGAAATTCCCAGAGCATTCAATAAAACAGGTACGCGTAAACGATGGAAAGCGTTTTAGATCATGCAATGTAAATCGCATAGCTTTCTCAACCATCCCATGGATCACTAACTCATAATTAGTTGGGTCTATAGCTGGCACCCCACCATGATTTCTTTCAAAATGTAAATCAGCTGGAGTGATTGTCCCAAAAAGATCCTGTAATGGGGTTCTCGAAGAGGTAAGCGAAGGTAATTTTCCTGGTTGTTCATAAGGAGACCGTGTACCTAAAATGCCGGGTGGTACACCAAGTCTTTTTGTTGGATCCTTTGGCACGTCAAAAAGTGGTTGTGCCTCTTGTATAATTTTTCCAAAAGAATCTTGTACAAGCACCAAACCAAGAGCTGCCGCTCCCCCCAACATTCTACGGCGACTAATTTTTACGGAGGGCACAACACTAGGTAATTGTGTTTCTAACACTTTTCTTTTTTTCTCCATTGTCATTTACCATTTAGTAGACTTCATGGCCACCTTTCCGATCATCAACCACAAAAAACTTCTTTGCGGGCATTTCAATTTTTGGAAGTGTTTTGGCATTTATTTCTTCATTTATCTTTACGATGCCATTAGCATATAGCAAAAAAGCCGTTAACTGGTATACTTCTTCGTCACTTAATGATCCTGGCGCATTATAAGGCATGGCACGGCGTATATAATCAAAAACTGTTGTGGCATACGGCCAATAATTACCTATTGTTTTCGCTTTAGATGAATCGTCACTTACTAATTGATCAAAAGGCCCCTCCCACCCTTTCGAGCCGTGGCATGCAACACACTTTACCTTATAAATTACCGCACCTTGATCCGCAAAACCTTTACCAGCAGGTAAACCGGTACCATCTGGAGCAATACTGATATCTAACCTTTTAATAGTCGACCTATCTGCTTCATTTCCGAAACCAAAACGGGCAGGCCACTTTTTATCGTCTGGATGCACTGGTACATCAAACCCCTTTACTTCCTTCTCTACCTGTTCTTCTTCATTTGTCGATTGGCACGCGGTTGCTGTCATCAGAACAAGACTAAAAAAAAGAATATGTAGGTTAATGAGTTTTTCCATACTGTCCGGCATCCAAGGAACTTCTGGTTAATATATATTTGCGATCTTTGCGTACAAGTTCAACCTTGATAGAATCGCGGTTTTCATTTAATCCTTTTAAGGTTACGAGCGCGCCATCATCGCTTGTTTCATAGTGTAGCATCATTTTCTTTCTAATCACTTCCTTCGGTGATTCTTTAAATGCATTAGATCGTCTAGTGGTAGCCCCTCGCGGATCTATCATGTTGTTTTCATTACCTATATGACGCCAAGCCTGTTCATTTATCCAATCTTTTGGATAGTTATCACTTCTACTATTTAGTTGATTTTCGGATCTATTCGGATAACCTTCCGCATCTCTCTGCCTTCCTTTCGTAGCACCAGCAGTGGCTATATTTTTATCCTGTAAATAAAGCACCTTATCGATGGTATCAGCATAGTAATGATATACTCTTCTACCTCCCCCTACTCCAGCTACCTCGAAAGTACGGTCAATATCCCGAATAGGATTTCCTCCTCCATTAGACAGATCCAGCCGCTGCGCTTTATTCACTTTAAAGGTCATCGTTGTCCATTTTTCAAAAGTTAGGTCTTGCCATCGCAATGAATCATACGGATTATAGGGAATCAATATGTTGTTAAGATAAAAGGCTTTCACATCATAATACCCTCTCAGTTTAGCTACACCAGGAGAAGAAGGTTGTTTATACGGATCGTACCAAAAATTAAGTAACTGTACATAAAGCAAAACACCCAAAAAAACTACGATAACTCCAGCCTTTAGACCAAAGCGTAATATATAGAGCCAAGCCTTGTCAAATGCAGGGTAATAATTTATTGGCACAGTATATTGTTCCAGAATCGTTAGCTTATAAATGCGCGGAATATAATAGCTCAAAATAAATAGGCCATAGAGCACAAAGTAAGAAGCATAAATATGCACACCGCCTTCATAAGCAAAATTTACAAAAGTAATGCTTCCCAATGCGCCCATAAGCAAAGCTGCTCCATAAAATGTTGTTTTTCTAAAAAAAAGCATTGTGCCTGCTAATAACTCTACCAAACCTGTAAACACCTGATACCAGGGTACAATACCAATAGAAAGCCAATAAATTTTCTGTTGCGTAAGATCGCCAAGGTCTGTGTTCAATAATCCCTCAGAAGGATAAGGCATCTGTACGGGAAGTACTTTTGTGAAAGCAAAACCAATAATGCCGATCCCGGCTCTGTATCTCGTTATCACTAACAACCAATAATAAAGCTTGTTATAATTTTTCGTTTTCCCATCAACAACTGACCAGATGACAGCCCCTACAATTGCAAGGAACAATACGACAATCCAATCAGCATAACCATATAAATTTGGCAACCATTGGCTTAATAGTGGAAACGAAGGTTGAAAACGTGCAATATCGTAGAGATCGCGATAATGCAAACCGGTCCAGTCGATCGCAAATAAGTCTGCATACCACCTCCAGTTCCATGGAATGGACATGATAACGAAAAATATAAACGCAATCCTGAAGGCCACCTTTTCTACTTCGGTCCAACCTTCTTTTTCTCCCTTATTATCTATTTTCTCTACACCATTTGTTTTCAACATTTGATGAGTGTGTTGTGCAACGTGCGTGTTCATCATAAAAGATTTAAATATCTATAATACCAAACCGCTTCTCCTACCACCCTTTTTAGCCTCTTCCAACAAATATTTTTTATCATTTTGCTTTAGTACGACCTGAAGTGAATCTCTCTTTTCGTTCACCCCTTTCAATAAAATGGTGCTATCATTTAGCTGGTTAATATCTAATGTAAAAGATTCATTTTTATCCCCATTCAAGGTTTTTAACAACAATTTCTCCTTTGATTTATCGAGTTGGTAGCGATAATACTGTCGGCCAGTTGTTCCTGAAAACTCATAATCTTTTTCTTCATCACGCGAATGGATGACTTCTACATTACTCGTAATTGGATCAGCCTGCTGTCCGGTTTTTATGCTAAGGGTAGTCCATTTTTCTATCACAACATCTTGCCATCGCGCATGATCATTTTTACTAAAGGCGAGGTTTTGTCCATTATAAATAAAGCTCGAAACATGATAGAATCCCTCCTTAAGTTCTCCTTTTTCTAACGGAAACTGGTATCCACCTTTCTTATATATACCATAAGTTTTTATTCCATATAGTAAAACAAAAAATAATACAAAAGCGCTTTTTAACAAGAGTCTTGCCTTTGACTGCCAATCTCTTTTATAAGGCATTTTAAATGTGTTTGGATAAGCTGGTTTTTCGAGCGAAAGCAAACGAAATAATCGTGGCGCATCATACCATAACAAGAAGAGTGCAAACTGGATTAGATATAAACTGTAAACCACCTCACCTCCCGCATAAGCTAGGTTGGAAAGAAACACATTTCCTGTGAAGCACAAAATAATAAAAGAGGCCAAAAACACCGTTTTTCTATGCAATAACAATAACCCCGCTGTTATTTCCACAAGACCGAGAAACATCTCAAAAGAAGGTGCCACACCCAACGTAAGCGAGAAGATTTTCCATGCAGACAAATCTCCATAGTTTGTATTTAGCTCGCTTAAAGAAGGATAAGGAGATTGCATAGGAAACAATTTAATAAAACCATATGCGATAACACCTATTGCAAGGCGGTAGCGAAGGATAACCCGCAACACATAATATAAGAGAGCATATTCTCGTCGTTTATCAATAAAAGACCAAACTGCGGCACTTACTAGGGCTATAAGTGCCATAATACCCCAATCCCAAAAAGTGTTTATCCCCCAGAAGTCGGGTGTAGTTGGACTGTTTAAAATTTGACGTGTGTACCTACTGATATTAAAAATATCGCTAAAATCAACACTCCACCAACTTATTCGGTGCAAACGTTCATAAAACTTCCAGTCAACCGGCACCGCCTGTAATATGAAGTACACAAAAAAGAAACGAAAAAGAACCATTTCATGTTTCTTCCAACTTGTTTCTTTATTAATGGCGCTATTTCCCATAGTTTTTTAAATTAGATATTAACTTTAGTATCCAGGATTCTGCTCCAATGTATCATCTACTAGCAATTGCTCGGCAGGCAGTGGCATGAGAAATTTATTTGGGTCCGTGATATTTAAAACGCTTGTTGCCCTATTAGTACGCACCAAATCAAACCACCTATGTGCTTCCAAACCGAACTCCAGCCGCCGCTCATTTTCAATTGCTATTAACAAGTCTGCCAGGCTTGAAGTCGTGACATTGGCGATGCCCGCTCTACTTCTTACGGCATTCAAATCGGCTTGAGCTTCCTCCAATAAGCCCAGCTCAGCTCTTGCTTCAGCACGGATGAAATACAATTCAGCTATACGGATCACATAGGTAGGGTCAGTTGCTGGACTTCGATAGTATAAATTGCCATACCAGCGGTTCTGATTATCTTTAGCCACAAGGGCGCTACGCGAACCACCAATGGCTGGATCATTCACGAGGTTCACAAAAGTATTGTTAGGAGCCCATTGCCTGGTTCCTCCGTTCTGCTGAGGTTGCCACTGTCCTCTATGAGGATTTAGCTCATTGGCATTATAAAAAAGTTCAAAAACAGACTCACGAGTTCCTGTTACGCCGTCAGCAAAAAATGCATAATAGGGTTTTAACAATTCATAATTTGCATTATCATTGATGAGACGTGTCGCATAATTTTCCGCCTCATGCCAATTCTTGTTATATAAATAGTAACGCGCTTTAAGAGCCCAAACAGTCTTACGTGTGGCTTGAAATCGATTGGTTGTTTCGGGAAGTAAACTTTCCGCCAAATCGAGATCGGCTAATACCAATTCGTAAGTTTCTTCTACTGTACTACGAGGAATGCCGGTATTATCCTTTACTTCCAGCGTTGGCTGTGTAATGAGCGGAACACCTCCCCAAGTACGTGCCAAATCGAAATAAGCCAACGCCCGAATAAAATGTGCTTCACCTGAAATCCTATTTCGGACAGATTCGGCAATCACATCATCTCCTAATTCTTCTACATTCTTAATAACCTGATTAGCTCGATTTATAGCAACATATATGCCCTTCCAGGCACTGGTAATAGTCGCATTCTCTGCATTCACCTGGTGATTAATAAATTCCTGTACCTGCGATTGAGAACCTGTCCATTGAATATTATCGCCTGATAGGTAAGCGATCGATTGAAAATCCACACTGTAATAAGTCCTCAACGCACTATATACCCCATTGAGGGCGGCGTTAGCAGACGTCTCATCCACAATAATATTCTCACCAGAAATAGAGGCCTTAGGTTGCACATCCAAAAATTTATTACAGCAAACCAAGGTCATACAAAAAGAAACCAACAATATATATTTTAAACTTTTCATTAGCATACATTTTAAAGGGTTACATTAACTCCCAATTGGAAACTTCTGGGTTGCGGCGGGGTTCCAAGATCAATTCCCTGCTCGTTTGGCGAACTGCTCGCAGCTGCTTCAGGATCTAGACCTGTGTAATTTGTCCACGTAAATAAGTTATTCCCTTGTAGATAAAAGCGCAGTTTTTCAAGATGTAGCTTCTCCGAAACAGATTTTGGCAACGTATAACCAATAGTCAAAGAACGTAAGCGTAAATACGACCCATCCTCCAGCCACCTGCTGCCTCCATCCTTATAATTGTTGACGTTCACACCATCTGTTCGAGGAACATCCGTAATATCTCCCGGTTGCTGCCATCGATCTAAATTAGACGCAAAAATCACCCGAGCCGCGTCGCGTGCTCCACCAGCTTCACCAAAAAAACGATTGTGATTATAAATTTCATTACCATAAGAGAACACAAAAAAAGCAGCAGCATCAAATCCCTTATAAGTAATTGTGTTGGTTAGGCCTCCATAAAAATCCGGCCAAATACTTCCCATAATTTTCCTATCAGCAGTCGTAATACGTCCGTCGCTATTAACATCCTCGTAAACCACATCACCTGTTTGCGGATCCACATACAGCTGGTGATAGACCCAAAAGGAATATAATGGGTTTCCCTCCTGAAAGAGAATAAGGTCCCTACTGCCATAGTTCAGTGGGTTATCCAATTTTTCAATCTTATTGATATTTCTAGCAATATTAAAACTGGTTTGCCAAGTAAAGTGCTGTTTTCTAATGTTGCGGCTGTTGATAGCAAGCTCAAAGCCCTTATTGCTTATTTCTGCGGCATTGCTGGTATAGCTATCAAAACCCGTGGTTGCCGCAAGTGTAACCGGCAGTAAACCGTCTTTTGTGTATTTACGGTACACATTGAAGGAAATGTCTAATGCTTCTTTAAACAAAGAGGCATCCAAACCGATATTCAATTGATCTGTTCGTTCCCACCGCAACTGTTGATTTGGTAATTGTTCCGGAGAGATACCTGGTATACCTTGATAAGAAGAACCCACGCCAGACCATAGTCTACGGGCTGCGAATGCACCGATACCATTTTGGTTTCCAGTACTTCCATAGCTGGCTCTAATTTTCAGATCATCAATAAAAGTGATGTCTTTTAAGAAACTTTCCTGTTTAACGCGCCAGGCTGCTCCAACTGCTGGGAAGAAGCCCCAAGGATCTGCAGAACCGAAACGAGAGGAACCATCTGCCCTTATGGAAAAATCCAACAAATATTTATCGGCGAAGGCATAATCAATCCGACCAAAGAAAGAAGCCAAATTATACTTTTCCCAATCCTGACTGCTTGTACTGGTAGCAGCAGATGAAATCAGCTTAAAATCATTACTAGCGAAACCTCTTCCCGTTGCAGAAGTTCTTTCGAGCGTGGAGCCTTGAAGAGTATTTCCTAATAGTACCCCAAAAACATGCTTGTTATTCCAACTTTTACGATAGGTTAACGTCTGTTCATTAATCCATGTGGTAGCTTGCCCGATGGCAGAAGTGGCCAGTCCATTCGGGCTTCCTGCTATCAGTTGATTATTCCAATACTCCCCTTCATTATAGTTATTATAGTCTAGGCTGAAAGTAGAACGAAATTTTAACTCCGGTAAGATTTCTATATCAGCATATAGGTTGCCAATATATCGTAAGCTTGTGGAATGGACATCGTAATTCTCCAAGAGCAGCGTCAAATTGTCAAAACCTGCCCGACCCACTAACAAGCCCTGATCATTGTAAGGAGAAAGATAAGTAGGTGTATGCAATGCTGCCTGCAGTAAACCACCTTGCGGTCCATCACCGGCACGTGCTTGATTACGCCCTGTCCTACCAAATGTATTACTCGTCCCTATTTGTACCCGATCATTTATTTTTTGATCAAGATTTACTTTAAAACTGACTCTATCAAAACTTATTGGTTTAAGAATTGATTCCTGTTTATTATAGCCTCCACCAAGATAATAACGTGTTCCTGCCGCCCCCCCGCTAACAGAAAGATCAGCATTGGTAAGAGATGCGGTCCGGAAGGCTTCACCTAAACGATCATAGGTTTGCTGCTCTGACGGCAGCCCTCGGCCAGAAACACCGTTAACAACCTCATTTACAGAACGGAAAGGTTCAGGCTGACCAATATTTCGATAATATTCGTTCACCAATTCTGCATGCTCCGGTCCTGTTGTTAAATCCCATAATTTTGCCGCTTTAGCGATACCTTGCGATACATTTAGGTTAATTTTTGCTTTTTGATTGAAATTCCCTCTTTTTGTAGTAATAATTATGACACCATTGGCTCCCCTTGAACCATAAAGTGCCGTTGCTTCTGCATCCTTCAACACCTCGATACTTTCGATATCTGCTGGATTTATATCAGCGATAGGAGAAGTTGCTTTCCCTCCTGTATTGACTGTTTGTAAACTATTGGTATTCAGAAATACGCCATCTACTACATACAAGGGATCGTTACTTGCATTAATGGAAGTAGCGCCTCTTAATCTAATATTTACAGCTTCACCAGGAACACCCGTATTACTGGATATCTGAACACCCGCTACTTTGCCTTGTAGCTGCGCATCAAAACCTCCAGCAGGGATATCCTTACTTTCTGCCGGATTAACCTTCGTAACTGATCCGATTAGATTTTTCCGCTGCTGTGTAGTATAACCTACCACGACTACATCATTTAATTGGTTAAAGCCTGGTTTTAATAAAATTTCGGCCTTATCATGGTTAATAACAATTCGTTTTTTATCATAACCGATGTAGCTTATTATAAGTGTAAACGGAAATTTTTGTCCTGTTATGAAACTGAATGCACCTGCTTCATCAGTAGAAACGCTGTGGGTAACACCTTCAATTTGAACTAGCGCACCTGGCAGCGGTTCCTTGGTTAGCGAATCAAGCACGAGGCCACTCAGTGTGGCATTAATAAGCGGTTTAGTTTCCTGTGCAGATAGCTGATTAGTTAGACAGGAAAGTAATAAGAAGAAAATAAAAGAATGCACAAAAGTTTGTGCATTCCCTGGATTGTTTTGCATAAAATTGAGTTTAGTTACTTTTTTGATGATCGACGCAACGCCAATTGAAAACCGATCACCTTTTTAAATCCTAAAGAAATGCTTATATTATCTCTGCTCTACCAACATCGACAAGTATTTAACATCGAGACATTATTTTTCATTTTGTTAATTCGTTAGATTAAATAACCACAGGTTGATATCTACAAGCAAATGTATAATATTTTTTTAATAAAAGAATATAAAGTCTATAAATTTAGTATACTATAAGCAATAATATTGAATAAGAGAAAATTCTAGGAAAGCTACTCAAGCCTTTTAAGGGATTATAAAAACAGGTAAGGGAAGATTCGAGTGGAATCTTCCCTTACGACAATGGGTAGGTACGTTAGATCAGTAATTAGACATTTACCATCCCTTAATCGCGCCACCTTTAAAAACCTTTTCAGCTACAGCTTCCACCTCAGCTGACTGGTAGGCCTTCACAAAGGTTTTTACCTTCTCTTCGCTTTTATTATCAGTTCTTGAAACGATTATATTGACGTAAGGTGATTTTTCGTCCTCTACAAAAATACCGTCTTTTTTGGCCACTAAGCCAACAGAAGCAGCAAATGTATTATTGATAACAGCAATTGTAACTTGCTTATCATCTAATGCCCGTGGTAATTGAGGGGCCTCCAATTCCAGAATGCGTATTTTTTTTGGATTCTCGGCAATATCATTTACTGTTGGTAATAAACCGACCCCATCTTTTAGTTTCAATAAGCCAACGCGCTGTAATAAAAGTAGTGCCCTTCCTCCGTTGGTGGGATCATTCGGAATAATGATGGTATCTTCATTTTTTAATTGATCCAATCGTTTTATCTTTTTCGAATAACCAGCAAGCGGATAAACAAATGTATTACCAACGATAGCGAAATCGTATCCTCTTTGCTTCGTCTGCACATCTAAATAAGGTTTATTCTGAAAAACATTTACATCTATATCCTTTTGATGAAGGGCTTCGTTCGGCATCACATAATCATTAAACTGCACGAGTTCTACCTCTAATCCGTACTTTTCTTTTGCCACTTTTTGTGCAGCTTCAGCCAAACTATATTCAGGTCCAGATTCCACCCCTACTTTAATTTGATTAGGATCATTCTTATTTCCTCCACTACAAGACATAAGTCCGATAAGTGTCGCCGCAAAACCAAATAATTTCGAAATCTTCATTATTTTATTCATGTGAATATCTTTTATTTTCTGTGATCTACCTGTTTTGAAATATAATCTCCTAAAAACTGGATGATAAAAACCAGTGCTACCAGTAAAATAAGCACCACATTCATTATCAGTGCATCGTAACCCACATAGCCATATTGATAACCAATATGGCCTAAGCCTCCGGCACCAACAGCACCTCCCATGGCAGAGTAACCCACGAGTGTTATCAAGGTAATCGATGCACTATTAATGATAGCAGGTAATGCCTCTGGCAAGAGCACTTTGTTAACCACTTGCAATGGCTTTGCACCCATTGCTCGGGCAGCTTCAATCAATCCGTGAGGTATTTCCAACAAACAATTTTCAACCATTCTAGCAACAAATGGAGCTGCACCAATACTTAATGGGACTAACGCAGCTCCCACTCCAATAGAGGTACCCACCACTAAGCGAGTAAAGGGAATCATCCACACAATAAGAATGATAAAAGGTACTGATCGAAAGGCATTTACAAGCACGGCAACCGTTCTATTAACTGTCTTATTAGCAAGCATTTGTCCGTCTCGTGTCATAAAAAGGAGTACACCCACTGGCAGGCCCAAACAGAAGCCAAAAAAACCTGAAACAAAAGTCATTACAATTGTTTCCCACGTGCCTCGCAGCAACATCCACAACATAGCATCAGACATATCCTATTATCTCTACCTCTACTTTTTTATCTTTGAAGTAATCCATTGCTTCCGATATTTTATTCACTTCGCCATTAAACTTCATGAGCATAACACCCACCTGCGCCTTACCTAAAGTATCCATTTTTGCATTTATAATTTCGTAATCAATGTTAAATAATTTTACGGCCGCAGACAATACCGGTTCATTGGTGCTAGCTCCATCGAAATGTAGTTTCACTAAAAGATCTTTCTTAGTTTCATCAGATGCCTGCACCAAGCGGTTTAAGTAATCATGGGCAATATCAACATGCATAGATGAATTAATAAATTGCTGTGTTAATTCGCTTTTCGCATTTGAAAAAATATCACTTACTTCCCCTTGCTCTATTATCTTTCCATCTGCAATTACCGCTACCTCGTCACATATCGCTTTCACCACTTCCATTTCGTGCGTAATCAGTACAACCGTAATATTTAACCGCTTATTTATATCTTTAAGCAGCTCTAAAATAGATCTGGTTGTGGCGGGATCCAATGCACTGGTAGCTTCATCACATAATAACACTTCCGGATCGCTTGCCAATGCCCTTGCAATAGCTACCCGCTGCTTCTGCCCTCCAGATAAATTAGCGGGATAATCGTCTTTCTTATTACTTAGCCCAACCAGCTCCAGTAGTTCTAATACCTTCTTCTGGATGGTCTGTTTTGGAGCATTGATTAATTCGAGTGGGAAAGCAACATTCCCAAAAACTGTTCTAGAAGAAAGTAGATTAAAATGTTGGAAAATCATTCCCATTTGCCTTCTAACTTTCGCCAGTGCACTTGGTGTCAAAAGTGTTAGATTCACGCCATTTAAGAGTACCTCGCCAGAAGTTGGCCGCTCCAATAAATTGATGCACCTGATTAAGGTGCTTTTACCTGCGCCCGATGAACCAATTATCCCATACACACACCCTTCCGCAACGGTCAGGTTAATGTCCGAAAGTGCATGAATTTCGATATTTTTTTTATAAAATACCTTACTTAAATTTTTTAGTTCAATCATACTTGAGCAGCACGTCTACCTGCATCTCTTTATTAATTCCTTATTAATTATCAGCCTGCTAATGAATTAGAGAGGCAAATGTAGAACAAAAGTTAAAAATCTACAAACTAATAGGCTTTTAAGCGCATTAACGCGATTAAGGTTTTACGTATTCAACTATATTTGGCATAAACCCAATCCGCATGGCCTGCACTTGCAACCGCTCTCCTTTTACAAGTTTAATAAGCGCTCCCTTATAAACACTCCAAGGACTTTCTACATCTATAAGCGTGCCTTCTTTCAGCCTCCCAGAAACAAATCCACTGTCCCAAGTAAGGATAGGTCGCTTACGGCTGATTTCTATCTCTTTTCCAACACGATATCCAATAGAAGCACCTTCGGTGGCACAAGACAGTTTAATGCCCTCTTTTAAAACGATAATTTCAGGTTTAGCAGTAATTGGAGGATGGTCTTCCCCATCCCACCACTTTGATACCATTTCTTTTTCCGATAGTTCAGACATATCCCCTACATCTTCTATCCATTTATCCATTGCTTTTCTCAATTCTGTCAGCTTATTAGCATAATGGTCATCTGCTGCTAAGTTGTTCAGCTCGTTCGGATCCTTTTCTACATCATACAGCTCCTCGGTATCTTTAGGTGATTTAAACCAAGCTGCTTGATATTTATCCAATTCTCCTTTCTCCTTTAGTTTTATCATCTCCTGCATCATCGGAACACTTTTACGGTATATAAGATCCTGATAGGACGGCTTTTGTGGCATTAAATTCCGAACATATCTAAATTTGTGGTCCCTTACTGCTCGCACCCGATCATATAATTCATCCATCCTATCGCGCGCAGAAAAAACATAGGAATGCGCAAACTGGCCATTCTTTTGCCCAAGGAAAGCATGCCCTTGTAAATAGTCGGGAATCGGCGCTCCTGTGAGTGACAGTACGGTAGGCGCAAAATCAATACTACTCAGCAAACGGTGATCTACCGTGCCACCATTTGCTCCTTTGGGAAAACGAATAATGAAAGGAATATGCGTACCTCTTTCCAACAATTCACGTTTCATCCAAGGGAGACTGCCACCGTGGTCGCTATAAAAAAAGATATAACTGTTTTCGTAGACTCTATCTGCCTTCAATTTTGTTATCAACTCACCCACCTGTTTATCCATTAGTTGAATATTTGACAATAAACGTGCGATATCTCTTCTGGTAGTAGGTGTATCTTTGTAAAATGGGGGCACGTAGACACTAGCTGGATCGACTAATAAACTATCCTTCCGAGAAAAAAGTTGTGATTCGTGCGTTGCAAAAAAATTGTAGATACTAAAAAAAGGCTGCTCTCCTGATCTATTTTCATAGCTGGCTGTTGCTCCATTTTCATCCCACACCGTTACCGGTGCGTCAAATTGATAGTCTTGCTTTTCATTGTTCGTAGTATAATAGCCTACTTCACGCAGGTATTCCGGGAAACATTTTACGTAGGCAGGTATCACTGCTGAATAATTGGGAATACCTTTACGTATATATTGGGCGCTTATAGCCCGAGTTCGCATATGTTGCGTACCAATAGCTATTGGATACATTCCAGTGATAATAGATGATCGACTTGGTGCACAAACGCCGGCTGTCGTATACATCTTCGTAAACCTTACACCCTCAGCTGCTAATTGATCAATATTAGGTGTTTTCACAACACGATCTCCATACGCACTGATAAATGGTGATATATCCTCGCAGGTAATCCAGATAATATTTGGCCTCTGAGGCGTCTCCTGCGCCCACAAAGAACAAATACCTGTTACAAAAAAAAATAGGGCAGCTATATATTTGTTCATGGGTCAATATTTATCGAGCTGACTTTCAGTAGGTATGATAGTTTTTTGATGCTGTAGTGCTAATTCTTCAAGCGCTTGCACTATATCCAAATGCTTTCCAGCGATATCATAACATTCGCCAATATCTTCATTTAAATTAAATAGTTGTGGCTTTTCTAATTTCGTCAGTTGATCTGGATAGCCAATCTCATTATTACGATAGAAACTTAATTTATAAGCGCCTTGCCTCACGGCCACCAGTTTAGAGGCGTGATAATAAAACATTTCATTTCTTGGGCTTTTTGATGTAAGACCTTTCAAAACCTCCGTCAAATCATATCCATCGTAAATACGATCCTTAGGAAGCGCTGCATGAGACAGACTGGCAATTGTAGGTAAGATATCCAAGCTACTTCCTAATTCTGCAATTTGACCAGGTTCAACAGACCCCGGTGCCCAAAAAATTGCCGGCACCCTGACTCCTCCTTCATAACTATTACCCTTTGCTCCATATAATGGACCAGAAGAGCCTCCTAGCTCCTTAAATAATTTCCAGGGGCCATTATCTGTTATAAATATTACATAGGTATTTTTATCTAAGCCTGTTTCCTTCAATGTATTTAACAGCACTCCCACACTCCAATCTATTTCTTCAATAACATCTCCATAAGTTCCTCTCGCACTTTTTCCTTTAAATCGCTCATTTGGAAATAGCGGTACATGTGGCATGGAATGTGCGAAGTATAGAAAAAAAGGTGTTTTCTGATGAGACTTAATATAATTAACTGCCTCAATTGTATAACGCTCCGTTAGTGTATTTTGCACCACGGGGCGCTCAATAATTTCCTCATTACGCATTAAGGGTACCCGAAAATATTCATTCTTCGGCTTCGTAATCGCTTTGACGTAAGGAATGGAATCTACTTTATCCATATCATTACTATAAGGGAGGCCATAATAATAGTCAAAACCATGCCTTGTAGGTAAATATTGAGGCAAACTACCTAAATGCCATTTACCTACAATGGCTGTTTGATAGTCCTGTTGCTTTAATAATTTCGCAATCGTAATTTCAGTAGACGGAAGTCCTCCCTTAGAATGTGGAAAGAGAACACGCGCACTATCTCCCTGCATACCGCTTCTAATCGGTAATCGTCCAGTTAGTAGCCCCGCCCTAGAAGGTGTGCATACATTAGCAGCAACGTAAAAATTAGTCCATTTCTGCCCCTCAATGGCCATCTTGTCAATGTTTGGTGTTTTTATTGTTGGGTTTCCATAGATCCCTAAATCGCCATAGCCTTGATCATCTGTAAAAATTATGATAAAATTTGGCTTTTGTTGCTTTTGAACATCTTGGGCCTGCACAATTGAAAATATTAGTTCAAATAACGACACTAACCCTACTATAAATAAATAAGTATAATATTTCATTTTATATGCTTAATTCAGTGCGTTTCTAAAAGAACATGACAATACCATTAAGAAACGATCTATACGCATCAAATATATTGACATTTTGGTGTTTTTTAACAAAAAATCTACTTTTTCCATAGACTTTATTAATTATCACAAACACAATTATACCAATTGAAGCATTAGACATTGAAAATGAATCAATTACACTATCCAGTCGCTATCCAACTAATCCTTAATAAGTAAATAACTTTAATAAGATCCATACGGTTTCTTCATAATGTAGAACGCATAATTATAAAATCTACCGTATTTCTGATAAATGAATATTTCTTCAACAACACGATCGAGAAAAGATGCCATCGGAGAATCATTCGATTGCTTTCCTATACTCGATGCCACTTTTTTTATCACGGGGTGATAATAGTTGTCCCAAGCGCTGCTCGGTAACGTAAAACATCCTATTGGCAAATAACCACTCTGTTCAATTGTTTTCATTTTATTTGAAATCAAATCAATTTCAGGATAGTTTAACATCCAATAATCCGTTACTTCTTGCGGTCGCCGATTGGTAATCCATGATAATTCGGAAACAACTAAATACCCGCCTTCCTTCAAAAATCTATTCCATTGCAATAGTCCTTTTTCAAAACCAATATGATAGATTGCTCCTTCGCTCCAAATCATATTGAAGGTTTCGCTATCAAACGGAAGGTTATCCATATTAGCCTCACGTGTGGTAATTCTATCTTGAAGACCCGATGAAGTAGCCCTTTCATCTAATACCTTCAAAAAACCAGGCAATAGATCAACTGCAAAAATGTTGGCATTGGTTTTTTGGGCAAGCGCAAATGTTTGTGACCCCGTACCACAACCGACATCCAATATATTCTTAAAGTTCTCGTAATCATCAACAAAATTTAAAGCCCTTATTGTTGCATCATTACTTCCGGGACCTTGCCGTTCATTATTCTTAAAAAAATCGATTATGGTCTCAATTATTTCTTGTTCCATTCTTTCTTAAAATTACTTATTCAATTAAGAGTCTCCTCTTGCTATTCAAATCTGTCTTTCTCTCGAACTAACCTTGTTTTATCTGCTATTCTGGAATAATCATGTTAATTTATACTTAAGTCGACTTTGCACAATAAGACGGTTAGCGATAAAAAACTATTTCTTATGAAAAAGAAGTCTTAAAAGTTAAAAAATATGATGTATGATAAAACATGCCACAAGGTTTAGTGGCATAAATAGTCGATCCTGTATAGGCCTTAGACTATTGTATTAGGGAAATATGTGAAACTGCTCTGCTTCATAGTAAAGCAAAGGTAATAAATTCTATAATAATGCAATCATTAATTATTTCTTTTAAGAAGCGTATGCTTCATGATAAGCTAAAATACGTAATGAGCTATTTTGCAGGGTAACCACATTTACGACACAATTGCGCTGCTTGATTAAATGTTCAAACGGATATTATTCGCTATGCCAGTACACCGTACATTCGTTGAAACTCAGTCGGACTGTAACCGGCAATATGTTTAAAAAACCGACTAAAATGTGAGCTTGTATCAAAATTAAGTTTACCTGCTATCTCTTTCACGCTTAAGCCGGGTGTGGAAAGCCAATGCCTGGCCTCCTGAAACAATCGCTTATGAATCAAATCCAAGGCCGTCATTCCGGTATATTCTTTCACCACTTCACTTAAATGTTTTGCGGTAATAAACAAACTGTCGGCATATCCCTGAACAGTACGTTTTGTTAAAAAATGTTCATCAATCAATTTTTTAAATTTATTCACCATAAGCTGTTGATGCGATGGCGGGGCAATCGTCCGTACAGAGACATAAGTACTGTTACGACTAATTTCAAAAAGCAGTTCAACAAATAATAGTTTTAGCATCTTATCGCGAAAAAGTTGATCTCGTCGATATTCATAAACTAATCGCTTAAACAAATTACGTATAACAGAAAACCCTCTTTTATCTGGTTTACAAGCGGCTGGTTCATCTAAATTAGTCCACATTAAACTTTCGATAAAAGGTTCTTGCATCAACTCCTTAGAAAGAAAACCCTTCCTGAAGATAATCAAACAACATCCAAAATTTTCAGACAAATCTTTAACAACATCTATGGATGTGGGCTTAATTAGATAAAGACTATTAGCCACGAGCTTAAGGGAGAAATCGTTCGTAACCAAGAGACCGGTACGATTAAAACTAATCGCTAATACAAAATGGTCATCCAATGAAGTAAATTCAGGTATCGGCTGGTTTTTATGATAAACCACCGTAAAATTTTCTTCAATAACAGGCTGAGTAAAATATGCTTGCTTTTCTATTATAGTAGAAACAGCGTGAAGTCCCTTATCATCTATAACTGCTAATTTACGTAATGTACCGCCCATATAAATCAATTGTATTTAGGCTTGCAATAAAAGCATATCCTTTTATAGAATCGTAAACTGAATCTCATATTAATGCTAGTGAAACGTCATAAACAAGGGAATTTAATCATTACGAGTAATAAAAAAGCCTGCCTTATTGTTAAGACAGGCTTCGAAATAAAGCACGGCACTGATCACTAAAATTATTATTCAAATTTACAGCCCAAATCCGTAGGCAATTCTTAATCCTAAGAAATTATTACTACTACCTTGATCGGTAAATTTGCTATTCCCTTCAAAACGAATACCCGCATCAAGATAGTTTTTACCACCAACATGGAATAAATACCCCACCTGCGGAGCATAAACAAATGCAGCCGATTTTGTAGCGCCGATATCATCTTTATTAGTTAAGAAGGAAGCTCCTGCTTCGCCTTGTACATAAAAATTACTTATTGGAAAATATTTTAATCCCGCTTTTACCGGAATCAATTGTAGGTCTTGGCCGGAAATGCCGTTAATATCTTTTGCGAAAAAGTTATTATACCCAGCGTTAACAGTTACAAATAAATCGTTATTAAGTATTGGAAAATCAGCTTGAAGAGAACCTCCAATGCTCCAATCATAGAAATCTCCAAAATCTCCAATAGGTAAACCTACTTCTGGCCCAACACTCAAGCGTATCCCCTCTCTGTCCTGAGCTTTAGCAGAAAAAGTAACAAACGTTAAAGCAGCTATTATAAAAGTACTCAGTTTAATTGCAGTTTTCATCATGTTAAAGTTTAATGTAAAATATATTCATTGTTAATAATTAGAAGTTGAAATTGACTTCTCTCTGCATTAGTGATGCCATGTGCCATTCCTTGTATTCATTTTGACAATTCAAAGGTAACTTGGCAAACAGAGGCCATCAATTCCAAAACTGCGGATTGTAGAACCAATTTTTCGGTTCTTTACATTATAAGTCTAAATACATCATCACTAACCACCTACTCGGTTTTGTATATCTTCACTTCCCGTTTTACGCTCTCTACTCTTTAATCCTTGCTTTCCAAACCTATAAGTAAAAGACAGCATAGCCATGCGACTATCTAAACGTATATGTGTATACATATCAATATTTTCATATCGTGCAGTACGCCTGAATTGTCTTGTTTGGAAGATATCATTCACCATGAGTTTCAGTGTGGCTTTATTATCGAGTACCTGTTTCTGTATCCCTGTATTAATCGCATAATAAGGTCGCCCTCGAGAAATACCATAGACTGTTTTTGATTCATAAAAACCGCTTAACTCGGCACTGATTGTTTTGGCGATTTTAAAGGTATTCTGACTATTCAACGAAAAGCTGGTAATACTGTTCGTGAAATCGCCTCCATCTGGATGACCTTCATAGATATTTCGAAAAACATTGCCAAAATGACTCCCCGTCCACCATGGAGTTAGCTCCGTCATTGCTGTAAAACTGATCCCATAGTTAATAAAGCGACTAAGATTCTGCGGACTTTGATAGGTAGTGTTCGTAGCATCATTTTGCCGCATTAACCAATTCATCACATCCGTTGTACGATTATAACTAATGGCTGTTATATAGTTACTTTTAAAAGTATGGCTTAACTGTAAAGTATGAGTGAGTTCAGGTTTCAAAAAAGGATTACCTTCATAATAAAGAAACGGATCTCTAAACATCCTAAAAGGGTTAAGATCGCCATAATCAGGTCTTTCTATTCGCCTGCTGTAAGCAAGCTGCAACTGCTGTTCTTCGTCCAATTTCCTTGTCAGAAAGAAGCTCGGAAAAAGCTGAAAGTAATTCCGGTTAACGAGCGAATCTGTGGTTATTTGATGACCACGTGTTTTGGTATATTCTCCCCGCAGCCCAACCTGCAAACTAACTTTTCCCCATTCTGCATGTAGATTAACATAGGCTGCATGTATATATTCTGTATAATTAAAATGATTACTAGATAGATTATCGGGCACCCAAGTATTGTTATAAAGGGTATCATATCGCAAATTATTATCTGCTTTCACATAGCTACTCTTTCCACCTAACTCTATTTTGGCCTCGCGGGTAAGAGGCTGTACATAATCCAATTTAGCCACATAAACATCAGTTAAGGAGGGTACGTATCCTCTGCGCGAAGAAAAATCTCCAAGCGGCTCTCCAACATCATTTAAATAGCGTGTATCTAAATTCAGGTTAGAAGTAAATGAATTTGATGAATAGTCTATATCTGCCGATAAATGCTGCCCCTCCCGCTTGAAGCGATGTACATAGTTTAGGTTATAGGTTATACTTTCCCATTTTTGCTTATCGTAATTGGAACTTGTGGCATTCCATAGTGGAATACCCGTCTCTTGATCTATCATCGAGTTGCTTGTCTTACTATCATGTGTATATTTTCCAAGATTGCCATTTATCAACATACCAAGTGTATTTCGCTCATTCAAAAAAAAATCTACTCCCGTCCTGAAATTGTGCGTATGTAATGGCTCATTAGTATTGGTGTGCTGATAGGAGGTCCGCTTGGGAGGCTGATCCGGCATAAAGTTTCCATCATAAAAACGCCTGGTGAAGTCTAAATATTCGGTTTCCCCTCGGAATCCATAGTTATAATTACCATAAATATTCACTTTTTCACCCCGATAGTTTAAACTTCCTCCACTTCCGTAACGTTCGTTTCTACTGCTTCCCCCATTAACAGTAAAGGATCCATTAAGACCCGTTTTTACATTTTTTTTCAATACAATATTCACAATACCGGCATTTCCTGCAGCGTCATATTTTGCAGAAGGGTTACTCATTATTTCTATGCTGGAAACCGCGTTCGAATTGGTTCCCTTTAACAAATTAGTAAGTTCTGCCCCCGAGAGATAGGTTAATTTGCCATTTAACATAACAGTAGCGCCCGATCGTCCTTTGAGACTTACATTACCTTCATCATCAACCGCTACCCCTGGCGCTTTCTCCAGAAGTTCCAAGGCAGTACTTCCCTCCGACAATACACTATTCTCGACATTCATTATTGTACGGTCCAACTTTTGTTCAATTAATGGCTTCTGGGATGTGATCGTTACCTCCTGTAGCTGCTGTGCGTCTGCAATCAGCAGAATGTTACCCAAGTTAATCGGCGACCCATTTAGATTGAGTTTTAGTACATCACTTTCATACGATTTAAATCCTACCATGCTAGCCCGTAAGATGTACTCACCTGGTTTTATCTGCTCAAAAGAGAAATCACCGGTTACATCGGTAAATGTTCCTTTTACCGTATTTCTTTCGGTTACAGTAAGTAATGCAACACTGGCAAATTCAATCCCAATTTCCCCTTCAGCGGTCAATAACTTCCCCAACACCTTCCCTTGTTGTGCATGGGCAATATGTATGCAAAAACAGACACCGATTAATATTATTTTTTTTAATAGTCTGAACAATGAAAAAGTCGATACCGGGCGAAAACGTTCTAACAGATACATAAGCTTTCCGTTTGAGCATAAAACAATTTGAATACTATCTCTCCGCAAACAGCTGTTATTTCACAACAGTTTTGATCTGCACTTATACCCACAAATTGCGTAATTAATAATTGGATAGAAGCAGCTTTTTCAGATTCCAGCCACCCAGTTATCAAAAGGTCTTTGACATTTGAGCGCGCTGTTGTTCGAGCATGGAAAAAAAATGTGATGGCACAGAACATGCCGACTGGCAAAAATTTGTTAATTTGCATTTGCTTTTAAATGATAAAGTGATTTAGAAGTACCCCAACATCGTTTGGGATGAGCTGTGCAGGTCGCAACTGTACAGCTCTTTTTTAATAAAAATTCAATACTGTTTTTTCGTTTACATGTAAACTAGATTGTGAATTCGGTTGCGTTTGCAATGTGTTGTGGCAAATATACATTTATTTAGAATAATTCCAAATAATAACCAGGCCTTTATAAATTTGGAAATTCAAGACCGAAAATCTGCTGCGGAAAAGTTGCACCTTGTCAATGTACAATATGTGCTTCGTGCTTGGGTGAATTCTTTTGAAAGAATGAAAAAGTCGGATAAACTTTATTTGCCCCAAGTCTAAATATAAGTTAAAACAAAGGCCCTTATTTGAGATTAGGGCCTTTGTTATGATAATTAACTTATTTTTTTCCTATTCGGAACAGCCATCCCGAATCCGTAATGGCATAAAGTGCACCATCTGGACCTTCACAAACGTCTCTAAAACGTTGTGCCTGTTCCGACAGCAGCCTTTCTTCTCCTACTACTTTATTATCTTCAATAACCAACCGTGCGATATGTACACCGCTAAGTGCCGCTATAAATAGATTATTTTTCCATTCGGGAATAACATCACTTTTATAAAAAGTTATCCCACTCGGCGAAATTACCGGATCGTAGTAGTAAACAGGTTGTTCCAGTCCTTCTTTTTGCTGAATACTATCCCCTACTTTCTTACCACTGTATTCAATTCCATATGTTATAGTTGGCCAACCATAATTCTTTCCTGGTTGAATCCGATTTACTTCATCCCCACCTCTTGGGCCAAATTCAGTTTCCCAAAGATCTCCCGTAACCGGATGAATGGCTAAACCTTGTACGTTTCTATGTCCGTAAGAATAAATCTCCGGTCTTGCATCGGCATTATTTTCAAATGGGTTTCCAGGTGCGGGTTTTCCATCTTTTGTAATGCGGATCACCTTACCCAAGCCCGATTTTAAATCTTGTGCTTGCGGTCTTGTTTCCAAATCAGAACGTTCGCCCGTACTAAATATAATATTGCCACTTTTATCAATTAAGATTCGCGAGCCATAATGCAATTTGCTATCAAAAGCAGGTGTAGCTTGGTAAATGACCTGTGCCTGTTCAATTTTTTTCTCATCTTGCGACAGTTTACCCTTAGCAACAGCAGTGAGATTCTTGCCATCCAGTGGCTGAGAAAATGACCAATAAATCATTCTATTGCTTGAAAAATCAGGATCAACGGTTAACCCTAACAAGCCACCCTGACCTCTGGCATCCACCTCTGGCAATCCAGTGATGGGTTCACCCAATGTACCCTCTTTATCGGCGATACGCATTGTACCTTCCTTTTCCGTAATAAGAAATCTTCCATCCGGCAAGCTGGTAATTCCCCAGGGGTGATTCAACTTTTTATTCAACACGGTAGTCTCATAAGCTGTCGTCGTCTTTACTCCGGCAATACGAGTTTGCCCAGCGAATGCAGGTTTATAGTCACTGTTCGCAGCTTCAGTTTCTACAGGTTTTAATTGGGCGGTGTCTGTTGCTGCAACATGATCGTTTTTATTTGCTGATGTATTGCAGGAGGCCATTACGATTGCTAATCCTGATACTATTCCAAATAAGCTAAAGTTGTTTGACATAAAATACGTTTTTGAGATTATAAAACTATAGATTTTTATTTACTTGATCAATTAAACAGTCCATTTCCTTCTACCCGCTAAAATATCTTTCAATAAATCATCCATCTCAGATCAAATTCCATCTTTTTTCATACAATTAAACGACCTTGCTTACAAAATATGAAACAATGTACCGAGAGGGGATTTTATTCAACACGTAAAGCATTGAAAGGAACTAAATGGGTCGTTCGAAAGCGCACGCTTTTTGTTCGAAAACGAACAGTTATTTCACATAAAAAAATAATAAACAATTAAAAATAAGCATATTACAACAACGGCACAGTCTTTTAGATGATTCCATCTATGGATAAATAGGCAATCTTATGTTCAAGAATTATATCAAAACCGCTTGGCGCAACCTATGGAAGAATAAGTTTTTTTCTCTTCTTAATATTTTAGGGTTAACTGTTGGACTAGCAATAGGCATGCTGATTCTTATGTGGGTCCAAGATGAATTAAGCATAGACAGTTTCCATTCCAAATCAAAAAATATTTACAGAATGGAACTCTTCGGTGGCACTGGTTCAAGCAGGCAGATTTGGACAGTAGATGTTGCACCTATGGGGCCTTTAGCCAAACAAGAGCTTCCGGATGTGGTCGATCAGGTACGTATTACAAGCAATAATCTGTTTTCGCTTTATCAATATGAAGATAAGGTCTTCGCTAATGAAAGGGCTGTTTATGTAGACCCGTCCTTCTTTACCATCTTCGACTTCCCCTTATTACAAGGAAATAAGTCACATCCATTTACGGATGATAACTCCGTGGTAATTACACAGAAAACAGCACAAAAATATTTTGGCAATGAAAACCCTATAGGCAAAATTATTATTGCTAATGACAGCGTCAACTTAAAAGTGAGCAGTGTGATGGAAAACTTTCCGAGCAACTCAAGTATGAATTTTGACATGCTTATGCCGATAAGCTATTATGCAAAGAAGGAATTAATTAACAATCAACACGACATCAATAATGACTTCAGTAATTTTAATTATGAAACCTATTTGCTTTTAAAACCGACCACCGAATTAAAAAAACTTACTACCGCGCTGTTCAATATTCACATCAAACACAAAGCCGAAGACACGGATGCCGAGTACCTGCTACACCCACTTCCAGATACGCATTTATATAATGCTGATGGCTCAGACAAAGGGATGCAGACAGTAAAAATATTTTTTTGTATTGCACTTATCATCTTAATTATAGCCTGTATTAACTATGTAAATCTTTCTACAGCCAGGTCAATGCTCCGTGCGAAAGAGGTAAGTATGCGCAAGATTATAGGAGCCGCAAAAAGTCAGCTTTTCCTTCAATTTATGATTGAAACAACCTTGTTGTTTAGTATTGCAACGATTCTTGCTATCATGCTAATAGCCGGTCTTATGCCACTATTTAATAAGCTCTCCGGTAAACAATTAGTATTGGATTTATCTAAACTACAATTTTGGTTCGTCCTTGCCTGTACAATTGGTGGCACTTTACTTGCTTCCAGCATTTACCCAGCACTGCTCTTATCTTCTTTTGAACCGCTCAAAGCGCTTAAGGGCAAAATTTCAAATGCAATTGGAGATGTGCTTTTCCGAAAAATATTAGTGGTTAGTCAATTTTCATTTTCTGTTATACTCATTGCTGGCACTATTTTAATCACTCGCCAATTGGATTATATTCGATCAAAAGAGCTTGGCTATGACAAAAGTCATACGATGTTATTCTGGATGCGAGATATGACCCCTCACTATGAATCGGCAAAAGCGGAGCTATTAAAGAAACCAGGTGTAGAGGCCGTAACCCGTTCCATGGGCAATATTTTAAACTTCGGACTTATTTCGGGCGATAATGATTGGGACGGTAAGGAACCGAACGCCACCTTTATTCTTCACCCGGTGGCCGTAGATTTTAACTTTTTACCCTTCTATAAAATGAAGCTAGTCCAAGGCAGCAATTTTACCGGGTCTCCCAGTGACAGCAATCATTTCATATTGAATGAAACGGCCATAAAAGAAGCGGGCATTAAAGATCCCATTGGCAAACGATTCAAACAGTGGGATAAAGAAGGAACGATCATTGGCGTGGTAAAAGACTTTCATTATGCATCCATGAAGGAAAAGATAGGCCCCTGTATTTTTTATTATGCACCTCAGAAAGCCTCGATTATGCAAATTCGAACCACTGGCAAAGATGCAGCAAAGGCAATCCAAGCAGCGGAAGTACAATTCAAAAAATATAACGGACAGTTTCCTTTTGGTTATGCCTTCCAAGATGAGGTTTTTAATTATCTATATGAAAGTGAACAAAGGGAGGCTGCTTTATTCAATTATTTTTCTGCCGTCGCCATTTTTATTTCGTGTTTAGGATTACTTGGTTTAGCGGCCTATACTGCACAGGTGCGCACAAAGGAAATTGGTGTTAGAAAAGTGCTCGGAGCGAGCACAAAAAATATAGTAAAATTAATGGCCATCGATTTCATGCGATTGGTGCTCATCGCTATTGGTATAGCGGTTCCGCTTGCTTGGCTTGGTATGAGTAAATGGCTGCAATCATTTGCCTATAGAACAAGCATGGATATCTCTATTTTTGTTTACTCAGGCCTCATCGCAGTAGCCATTGCTTTTCTTACCATCAGCTATCAATCTATAAAGGCGGCCTTAGCTAACCCAGTAAAAAGTTTACGAAATGAATAAGTGAAATTAAAATGCTCGCATTTTACTTATGTTTGCAGGACTAAATTTCAATCTTTGGCAACATCATCACTCAACAACATCCATAAAGATCTTTTAACAGCCATAACACTCGTTTACAAACGATGTGGAGCTGAATGTACCTCGCCGATAGCCGATGCTGAAAGCGCTGATTATGCCGCATTTACTTTCAAGATTAATAAATTAACAGTTAAATACCGTGCTGCCAAAATTACGCCTACAAAAATAGGGCAATTTGTTACGCTATGGAAAAGAGAAAAAGGCTGCCCTATCCAGCCTTTCCATCTATCAGACGACATAGATATTTTTATTGTTAGTACACGCTATGAAAATCGCTTGGGTCAGTTTATCTTCCCAAAAACTGCACTGCTCAAGCACGGGATTCTGTCGGATGAAAATAAGGATGGTAAGCGCGCTATTAGGGTTTATCCTCCGTGGGATTGCGCAACAAATAAACAAGCACAGAAAAGCCAACAATGGCAATTGAGTTATTTTTTAGAAATTCAACCAGTACCCACAATTGATTTGCAACAGGCAAAAAAACTTCTTTTTTTATAAAATGCAATAATAAATTGGCGTCGTTGAGGCATCATCGTTCACTAGCGCATTCTTTGAGATTTACATGCTTCCTCAAGCACTTTTTTTGTTATTTTAGCTAGCCTTAATTTCATGATACATGTTCCACAATTTAAAAACGTTTTTTCAACGATTAATTCCTAACCTTGACGAAGAAACATGGCGAAGTTTCTTAGATCTTCAACAGATTAAGCATTATAAAAAGGGAACTATTATTAGTCATGAAGGCAGAACCAATAACATTGTCTCGTTTATTGAGAAGGGTGCCGTTATGGTTTACAATCATATAGAAGATAAGAGATGTATATATAATTTTTTCTTTGAAAATGAATATACCGGAGATTATGAAAGCTTTCTCACCCGTCAACCAGCCCAGTACGGTATAGAAACAATTGAAGATTGTACCTTATTTCAACTGCATTACAACGGCCTCCAATTAATGTATGATAAACATCCTATTTTCGAGAGAGCTGGCCGTCTTATTGCCGAAGCTCAGTTTTTACGGTTAACTTCCAGAAATGCCTCGCTATTGGCCGAGAAACCGGAGGAACGCTACCTAAATCTTATCAGTGCTAAACCACAAGTTATACAGCGCGTACCTCAATACCATATTGCTTCCTATCTAGGCATTACTCCTGAAGCTCTTAGTAGGATTCGTAAAAGAATAAGGTAAAATACTGTAGTACGTAACAAGATATTATCTTTCTTAACCTCGATCAATTATAAAGCAAATAATAGCCAAGTTATTTGCAGTAAAACAAGATATTGATATGAGATACATTATTTTATCCTTTTTGGTTATATGTCTTATTATGCCAATCAAGGCCCAACAAGCTGCCGTTCAAATAGTAAAGGGAAAAATAACCGATGAAGCATCTAAACAGCCCATCTCTGGAGTAACGATCCGCCTTGCAGAAGAAGAGACTACTATAAGCTCATTAAGTGACTCCTCCGGTAATTTCAAGCTATCAAAGGTGCCTTTAGGCCGACGACAATTTATTGTGAGCTCAATGGGCTACGAACCCACTATATTAAGTGACATCATTGTTACGGCTGGAAAAGAAGTAAACCTTAATATTAGTCTTCGTGAAAGCTTAACAAATTTAGAAACTGTTGAAATCACATATCATCAATATGAGGGCATAAAGACAACCAACAATGATATGCTAAGTGTAAGTGCGCGAACATTTGATATGGACGAAACGAAACGCTATGCCGGATCTTTAGGTGATCCGGCCCGCATGGCGGCTAATTTTGCCGGCGTAGTTTCTACCAATGATACGCGAAATGACATTATCATTCGAGGAAACTCGCCCAACACGATGCTTTGGCAGCTAGAGGGACTTAATATCCCGAATCCCAGTCATTTTGGCTCATTAAATAGCATGGGGGGCTCCATTAGCATGCTTAATAATAATATCATTGATAAGTCGGATTTCATGACCGGTGCCTTTCCTCCGCAATATGGAAATGCGCTATCAGGGGTATTCGATCTGAGGCTCCGCGATGGAAATAACGAAAAACACGAGTTTTTAGGGCAAATGGGTTTCAACGGCTTTGAAGCGGGAGCTGAAGGACCTATTGGCAAGCTCGATGGCGCAAGCTATCTGATAAACGCAAGATATTCCACCTTATCGATCTTTCAAAGCCTGGGTTTGGAGTTTGGCACTGGAGGAGCCACTCCCGAATACACGGATATCAATTATAAATTTACGAGTCCAGTAGGTAAACAGGGGAGCATTTCAGTATTTGGCATTTGGGGACGAAGTAGCATGGATATTTTAGCTAGCGAATATGATCCGGAGGGTCAGGCCTACGGAAATGAATATTCCAATCGTTATCCCCGCTATCAAACAAACATTACAGGATTAAGTTATACACATAAGCTAGGAATCAACACTACAGCTAATTTTGTCTTCGGCTATAGCCGAACAAATGAGCGATTTGATAGAGATTCCGTTAGCCAAAATGATCCTTCGCATACAATTCCCGACTGGCATTGGCGTTTTGAAACGAATAAATTTTCGGGCGTATTTTCGCTACATCACAAGTTTAATGCTAAACATAGTCTCATCGCTGGGCTTATAGAGGATGTCACAGATTATTCTTTGTTTAATAGACGCATACAGCATGGCGTAAACGAAATCATATTAAACGATCGCCATGATCAATTTGGCCTTACTCAAGCTTATGCGCAGTGGAAATTCAGAATAAGCAATGCCCTTAGTATGGTATCGGGATTGCATTATCAGTATCTCAATTTATCTAATAGCAATAGTGTAGAACCTCGTATTGGTTTCAAATATGAAACAGGTGGATCCCATATTATCGGACTTGCTTATGGCTTACATAGCCAGATGGACAATGTGCTTACATATGCTACTGTCACACCTACACCGAGTGGAAATACCTATACCAATGAATCCTTAGGTTTCATGCGCAGTCATCATTTCGTGTTGTCACACGACTGGAACATTTCATCCAATACACATTTAAAAACAGAGCTTTACTATCAACGCTTATTCGATGTTCCGGTAACACGCAATCCAAGTTCTTTCTCTACCCTTAATCTTGGAGCCGAAACGATCCCTATTTTACGTGATAGTTTGGTAAACGAAGGTGTAGGAAGAAACTATGGACTTGAGGTAACGCTTGAGCGATCTTTTGACAAAGGTTTTTACTATTTAGTTACAGGTTCTTTTTTTAGCTCAAGATACCGTGGAAGTGATGGGATATGGCGCAATACTGCTTTCAATATGGGAAATGTGCTTAATATTTTAGGCGGCAAGGAATGGAAAGTGGGTAGGAAAGAAAATATTCTAGGCTTAAGCCTTAAAGTATCCCGGGTTGGCGGTAGGTACTTATCTCCTGTGGATGTAGCTGCTTCTGCTGCAGACGGAGAAATACAGTACGATGCGGATAACGCATATTCTATTCAACAACCGGCTTATTTCCGAACAGATCTCAAACTTTCTTATCGCAAAGAATTCAAACGTACAACGATGGAGCTTGCACTTGATTTACAAAACATTACGAATAATGAAAACATCTTTCGCCAAGAATGGAATGCCAGACAACTTCGAGTAATCGAAGTCTATCAGCAAGGTTTTTTCCCCGTTCCTTTTATTCGATTTACTTTCTAATGAAGCGCACCGTTTAATGGCAGGAAGGTAATAAGACAAAATGCTGACTTTACTAGAAATAATTGGCACAGTTTATGCCACTGTAACAGCAGGTTTAGGTTGATTAAAAAGAGTAAAGGCCCAGCATCCCAAAAGCTGGGCTTTTACATTAGTAAATTTTTTCAGCTAATTATCCGCCTCAATCACAGCTGAGGGTTGGCTTCGAAAAACACCTTCAATACCAGCAATTCTATTGAAAAAACGGAGCATAATCAGCAATAAATGTTTGAAAGTTACGTGGTGAATTCCCTGTTATATCGCTAACAGTAGAGCTAACATGAGCCGCTTCACCCCTTGCATAATGGGCGTAGTCTTCGATCAGACCATCTGCCTGCCATAATGGAAATCCTGCTTTTACAATTTCCCGGTGCATATCTTCAGGTTTCACATGTATAAATTTTATAGTGTTCTTCAGCTCTTTTGAAAAATAATCGGCCATTTGCTGGTGTGTTATTGCTTCAGGTCCTGTTAAATCATATATTTTATTCTCATGTCCTTCGTTTGTAAGCGTTTCAGCGGCCACCACGGCAATATCTCGTACATCTATGGCACTAATTTTTGCTTCCCCGACGGCTGCAAAAAACATCCCCTTTTTTATGATACTTTCTCTAAAACCTAACAACCCCTGCATAAAAAGATTGGGCCGCAGAAAAGTATAGTTCATTGCCAGTTCTTTTATTTTTTGCTCTACTGCGGCATGATATCGTAAAAATCGAACGGGTGAGTGCAAACTAGCCGCAAATTGAGATAATTTAACAATGTGCTGCACACCATTGGCCTTCGCCGTATCTACAAAATTTAACTGAAGCATTTCTGCCTCCTCTGAAGAATTAGTTAACAGGAATACCTTTTCTATTCCCTGCAATGCGTTCTTTACGCTATTTTTATCTGCTAAATCTCCATAAACTAACTCAAGCCCTTTTATAGAACTGAGTTTTGTGGCCCTATCAGATTTTCTTGCAAGTACTCGAAAGCTTACATTTTTTTCCGATAAATATTTAATAAGATGGGCACCTACGCTTCCAGTGGCGCCGGTGATTAAAATAGATGGATGTTTGAATTGTGCCATAACTAAAAATTTTATAGCACAAATTTTGGTAATCGTCGACACCTAAAATTGTAAGAAAACGAAAACACCGCTTTATTAGTTAGCGTTTTTCAGTAAGTGACGTAAGATTGTTTAGTAGATTAAATAGAAGAGTATTATCTTTATTGAAATTGATGATCAGTGGAAACATTCAGAGTAAAAGAAAAAATCAGCTCAAATACGACGTTTAAAATCGCCCCCTTTCGAAAACATATTCGACAGACTGAACCACATAAACACAAAAATTATTTCGAGATTATTTTTCTTTGGGCAGGTAGCGGAATCCATTTAATTGATAGCACAAGATATGAAATTTCGCCTCCCACCATCTTCATCCTAAAAAAAAACCAGATACATGCCTGGAATATCACAAAAGAGCCTGAGGGCTATGTGATTATCATAAAAGACGAATTCCTTGAGCATACCCGCGATACAGAGCTTAAAATATTGTTTCATTTATTTTGGAGCATAGAACATTTAGCATTAAGAAAAGATACCATGGGCATCCGTTCACTTTTTGAAAATTTACATAATGAGTTCACGAGCGAACAACGATTTAGCAAAATGGTGGTAGAGGGTTTATTAAAGAGCATTCTAGGTAAATTACTGCAATATCAATATCTGTATAATATTGATCATAAATACATAGATATCTACGCGCAGTTTATCGAGCTGATCATCACAAATAAAACAAACACCCGAAATCTTATTAATTACGCTGGGCAATTAAATATTTCCGCTCAAGTATTAAACGATATATGTAAAAACGCAACCGGTAAATCTGCAAAAAAAATGATCGATGAATTTACTATTTCTGATGCAAAACGTTATTTAGAATTTAGTAACTTAACCATTAGCGAGATCGCATTCAAACTCCAATTTAATGATTCTTCTTATTTCGTTAAATTTTTCAAAAAACATGAAGGGCTAACTCCTTCATTATACCGTGAGATGCGCTTTCAAAAACTACCGTAAATAGCCTCTTTTTTACCATTCAGAATCTGAGAAGTATGCTAGTTTTGAACTTTCAAAAAGCTCGATTCTATCGCAACACCTTTGTATGAAAATTTCGCATTTAAAAAATTTACTTTTTTTATTATTCATCACTACAAATGCGCTGGCACAACCGACTACTGTAGAAGGTACGATATATGACGAAATCACCTCCACTCCTATCAGCTACGCCAGCGTCACTATCCACCAGAAGAAAGACGCTACTTTAGTTAATGGCGTTATCACAAATAAACAGGGAAAATTTTCTTTCCCCAAATTAAGTGCTGGAAATTATATCCTCCAAATTAAGTTTATGGGTTATGAAACGAAAAAAATTGATCTCAAACCCTTTACTGCCGGTCAAAAATTAAATCTCGGACGAATAGATATAAATCCTTCCGCGAACTTTTTAAACGAAGTAAACATAGTATCCAAACAAAACCCCAGTTACAACGTGATCGACAAACAGGTCTACAAAGCTGGCCAGTTTGAATCGGCAAAGGGCGGTACCGCTGTAGACGTTATAAAAAATATGCCCTCTGTTTCCGTTGATGGACAGGGCGAAATTTCGGTTAGGGGATCCAAAGGTTTCTTAGTTTTAATTAATGGCAAGCCGGTACAGACCGATGCGTATACCATTTTAAGTCAGCTTCCCGCAAACACGATAGAAAACATCGAATTGATTACAGCCCCATCAGCTAAATATGATCCAGATGGCAAAGGAGGTATTATTAATATAACTACCAAAAAAGGAGCAGACAACGGTACCTCATTGGTGGTAAATATCCAGGGAGGCCTTCCAAGTTTTGAAGATTACAACAATAAGGAAAGCCAAAAGAGATACGGTACAGATCTTACATTTAACTATAAAAATGATTATTGGGACCTAACAGCTAGTGCCAATTATCTTCGAAACGACAACGCTGGACTTAGAGAAGGGGATGTCTATACGATTATAAACAACATAAAAACCACATTTCCGTCAAATGGAGAACGTAGTTTTGATAAATACAATTATGGCGGACGTTTTAATGTAGGATTTAGCCCTGATAAGAGGAACACCTTTTCGTTAGGTTTCTTTGCGGGACACAAGTTCCAGGATAGATTGGCTGATATATACTATGACAATACTAAAATAGACTTATCGACAGGTCAAGCTATTGGAAAGAAGCAATATTTCAATTCAAACTTACAGAACAAGCAGGGAGATTTTATACTTGGTAACTTTAATTACACACATAGTTTTAACAAGAAATCTAACTTGGCTTTATCTGTATTGTATGAATATGCCGACCTTTTTGGTTCTACCATTAATAAAAACATCGAAGCTGAAAATGTTGTTCAGCACACCGTAAACACCTATAAAAATCCATTAAACGGTTTCCGTGCCAACCTTGATTATACGTTGGAAATTGGAAAAGGAAAGTTGGAAAGTGGCTATCAATTTCGTCAAGATAGCCAAGATGGCAATTTCATATATTCAGTAGCAGAGCAATCGGAAGATTTTGAAATCGATCCTGAATTTTCAGGACTTGTAAAAGCAAAAAACACCATTCACTCATTATACAGCCAATATGCCGGGAAGCATAAAAAATTGGAATATGCAGCGGGTATGCGGTATGAATACGCCTACAGGGAGGTCATGATATCCAGTGATCCAGATTCACACACACTCGAATTGAACAATTTATTTCCTTCTGCGAATGTGCTCTACACGCTCGACAAGGGGTGGAAAACAAAAGCTGGGCTAAGCAGAAGAATCCAGCGAACGAATAATTTTGAATTAAACCCTATTCCTGAACGAGAACATTCGGAAACGCTTGAACAAGGAGATGCTGACCTGCTTCCTGAATATATCTATTTAATGGAGCTTGGTTTAATTAAATCTTTTAAACAAGGTTCGTTCTTCACAACCTTATATTTTCAGGATATCAAAAATCCGATTCAGCGTGTAAATAGCGTATATGCAGACACCATTTTAAATCGCATTTTTACAAATGCAGGTAAAGCCCATCGTTACGGCATCGAAACAGGCACAAACCTTCAAGCGACAAAATGGTGGCAGCTTTATCTTGGCGCCAATTTATATAAATACGACATCAAAGGGACATTATTTGATAATACAGTAAACGTAGAAAACTCCGACTGGGTCTATTCTATCAATTTCAACACCGATTTTCAGCTGAATTCTACACTAAATATCCAAGGGAATGTCAATTACCTATCCGCAAGACCCACTGCACAAGGGCGCGATTCTAGGTTTTTATCGCCAAATCTCTCCATCAAGAAAACCTTTATGAATGGCAGACTTAGTGCTTTGTTACAATGGCAAAACATGGACATGGGTTTATTCAATGCGAATGAGCAACGCATCACAACCTTTGGAGCTGATTTTTATACTACTACCAATTACATCTATGAAAAAGATGTCATTATGCTCAATTTAAGTTTCAACCTCAATAACTTAACACGAAAACTCAAATTGCCTGAGAGTGAATTTGGCACGAGAGAGTTTTAATTTTAATATACAAAGGCAAGTATAGCGTTTCACACAGTTGGATCTATTGAAATAATTTCCAAGACCGTCTTCGAATGAATTTAAAACGAAGACAAACTTTTTATTCATGTAAAATCTTAAAAGTTACATTTATTTGTAATTTTTAAGATTACAAAAACACATAAACAACTAATAAACAACTAATTAATCTTTACTTTTGAAAACTTCTGAAATGAACACCTACTAATTAGTGTACAAATTAAGTAATTTTGGTTGACCGACAAAACGATCAAAGAGCAAAAGAATTTGTTATGAAAGTTGAAAATCACCAAAATATCGAGAAAACCACCTACACCACAGAAGAGGCTTTTCAGGAATCACTCCGCTATTTCCAAGGAGATGACCTAGCCGCGCGTGTATGGGTGAATAAATATGCCTTGAAAGATTCGTTCGGAAACATTTACGAGGCAAGTCCTAACGACATGCACTGGCGTATAGCAGGCGAAATAGCCCGTATAGAACAACGTTATCCAAACCCTTTAAGTGAAGACGAAGTATTTCAACTAATAAAAGACTTTAAATACATTATTCCTCAAGGAAGCCCGATGACGGGGATTGGTAATCCCTATCAAATCGCCTCGCTATCTAATTGCTTCGTAATTGGTAATGACGGCGAATCTGATTCTTATGGCGGAATCATGAAAATTGATCAAGAGCAAGTACAGCTGATGAAAAGGCGAGGTGGCGTAGGTCATGATCTATCACATATCCGTCCTAAAGGTTCACCCGTCAAGAATTCGGCACTAACATCGACCGGTATCGTACCATTTATGGAACGCTTTTCTAATTCTACACGAGAGGTTGCTCAAGATGGACGAAGAGGAGCGCTTATGTTATCCGTAGCCATAAGACATCCAGATTCCGAAAACTTTATCGACGCTAAAATGCAAGAAGGCAAAGTAACTGGAGCGAATGTTTCTGTACGGATTGATGATGCTTTTATGAGAGCTGTTGAGAAGCAACTTCCTTATCAACAACAATATCCTATTGAAAGCAGCGCCCCTCTTTACAAAAAAGAAATAGATCCTACCGCGCTATGGAAAAAAATCATTCATAATGCTTGGCGCTCCGCGGAACCTGGAATTTTGTTTTGGGACACCATTATTCGCGAATCTTTACCCGATTGTTACGCTGACCTTGGTTACAAAACGATATCTACAAATCCTTGTGGCGAAATACCACTTTGCCCTTATGATTCTTGTCGCTTATTAGCTATCAACTTATTTTCTTATGTGGAGAAACCTTTCACGAAAGAGGCTTTCTTTAATTGGGAATTATTTAAAAAACACATCCATGCGGCACAACGTATGATGGATGATATCATAGATCTTGAATTGGAGAAAATCGATGCCATTTTACAAAAAATAGCGGATGATCCGGAAGATGATGAGATAAAACGTACGGAGAGAAACCTTTGGCTAAACATCCAAAAAAAGGCACAGGAAGGGAGAAGAACAGGCATTGGCATCACCGCCGAAGGAGATATGCTTGCAGCACTTAATTTACGTTATGGTAGTGATGAAGGAACGGCTTTTGCAGTCGAAATCCATAAAACCGTTGCCTTGGAGGCTTATCGTGCGTCGGTATATACGGCTAAGGAAAGAGGTGCATTTGCTATTTTCGATGCCGAAAGAGAAAAGAATAATCCTTTCATACTTCGACTAAAAGAGGCAGATGCACAACTTTACTATGAAATGTTAGAACATGGAAGAAGGAATATTGCGCTGTTAACCATCGCCCCTACTGGCACAACAAGTTTAATGTCACAAACAAGTTCGGGAATTGAACCGGTCTTTATGCCTGTTTATAAAAGAAGAAGAAAGGTAAATCCTAATGATAAGCATGTTCGTGTTGATTTTGTAGACGAAGTAGGCGATTCCTGGGAAGAATACGCAGTATTTCATCATCGCTTCAAGCAATGGATGGACATAAACGGTTATGATTTAACAAAAAATTACAGCCAAAAAGAATTGGATGATTTGGTGAAAAAATCACCGTATTACAAATCGACATCGAATGATGTAGATTATTTGAAAAAGGTAAAAATGCAAGGAAGTATCCAAAAATGGGTAGACCATTCCATCAGTGTAACGATTAACATGCCCCACGATGTAACCGAAGAACTAGTTGGCGAGTTATACATGGAAGCCTGGAAGGCGGGTTGTAAGGGTGTAACTGTTTATCGAGACGGTTCGCGCTCCGGTGTCCTTATCGCTAATACCGAAAACAAGTCGAAAGAAAAAGAACTTCAAAACACTATTAGCTTTCCGACAGTAAGACCCCAAGTACTCGAAGCAGATATTGTTCGTTTTCAGAATAACAAAGACAAATGGATTGCATTCATTGGTTTAATTGACGGAAAACCGTATGAGATTTTCACCGGCTTGGCCGACGACGAGGATGGTATTCTAATACCAAGGTGGGTAAACAATGGGCTTATCATCAAAAACAGGGAAACAGATGGAAGTTCGCGTTACGACTTTCAGTATAAAAATAAGCGTGGACACAAAACAACCATTGAAGGATTATCCTACAAGTTTAATCCTGAATATTGGAACTATGCAAAATTGATTTCCAGCACCCTTCGACACAGCATGCCCATCGAAAAGGTGGTAGATTTAATTAACAGCTTACAACTAGATGAGGCTATCAACACCTGGAAAAATGGTGTAGCAAGAGCTCTAAAACATTATATTCCAGACGGCACTGAAGTAAAAAAGCAAAAATGCATGAATTGTAACTCTACCAATCTCATTTATCAAGAAGGGTGTTTAACGTGTAAAGATTGCGGTTCGTCGAAATGCGGATAATTATAATATTTTCCAGCTTTAAACTGTTAATCAGTTGTCTGTGTACTCTTGGCAGCAATTCGAAAAGCCTCTTTTATTGATTCAAGCCCCTCATCTAAAATAGTACCATTTAAGAGAGGGGCTTGAACCCCTCTAAAGAAATCATAAAAACTAAAAACCACAGCAATAATACTAATTATTTTAGTTATTTTCAAATACTGTTTGACAAAACGTTGATTATAAATCAATACAGCTTGTTGAGCCTATATCTTAGAAAAAATTAGATATATTCTTAGCAATCTGATCTACTGTTTTAACGCTTCGTTTCCAACTGTTAGGCAGTGATACTGAATCAAACAATAGAAATCTTTCTCAATATTAGCAACAATGAAAAAGTCAAAGCAGCCATGATAAAATAACAGATAGCCAAGGTACTTTGGTTATTCACGTTCAGCAAGTTAACCGTACCATAACTTAATACGGAGGTGATTAGGTAGGCGCCGCCGCTCGTAATACCGCTTGAAATACCGGCATTTTCAGGAAAGCGCGTTAAACAAAAGGTAAAATACACATTGTATATAAAGCCAGCACATATATGCATAGCAAATACAAATAACATGAGCACATAAATACTCGAAAAAAAGTTACCAACTATAAACATCAGTAGTGCTAAGAAACATTGAGCCAAATTTCCAAACCGCAGCTTCGCCAGCAGTGGCTTTTTTGTTAAAAATTTAGCGAGCATTCCTCCAACGAATAATCCTAAACCTGAAATTAAAGCGCAATACCCGGTTACTATTGATGAAAAATGAAAATGCTCTTCAATAATAAAGGGGGCCGTCATTCCAAAAATCAACACCATTGCATAACTTGTACCCAACACAAAAAGTCCGAGTGAAAAGTCAGAAGTCCCCAATACCTTACGATAGTTCTTTATAATAATAGGAATGCGAAAAGAATGAACACCGCGCATCGCTTCACCACAGAATATCCATTCTAATGAGAAAGAAAAGAGCGCATAGAAACCCACAAAATAAAAATTGGAAGTCCAACCCCAATAAGACTGCAGGTATCCACCCAGGAAAGGTGCTGTAATCGGACCAAGTGACCATACTACCGATAATAATCCCATGTAATGTTTTAGCTTATCGCCTGTATAGATATCTACTAAAAAAGCTCTTTTAGCAACCACTATAAAAGCAGTTAGCACGCCTTGCAATACACGCATTGCATATAAAAACAGTAAATTATGTACAGAAGCAATAAGAAAGTTACTGAGTGCAAACAGCAATAAAGCTCCTAGCACAATGTTGTACCTACCATAACTATCTACTAAACTTCCTGCTACAAACATTGTTATACCGTAGCTGATCAGAAAACACGAAAGTGTCAATTGTATACCAGCAGCGCTTGTATTAAAAGTTGATTGCATATCGGGGAAAGATGGTATATAAATATCCGTCACTAATCCAGATAAAGGAATTAAAATAAAAGTAGAAAGCGTACTTATTTTTTCATATTTACTGTTATATAACTTCATGGTCTCCCTCAGTTTAATCGACACAAAGCTAGCATACCTAAAAGACCCGAAAAATAAGCAAATCAAATATTAATTAATCAAATCAAATATCACTCAGTAACAATCCTCGATAGTCTCTCGGACTTTTGCCTGTCTTTCTTTTGAAAAAATTATTAAAATGTTGGGGGTATTCGAAACCAAGACTATAAGCAATTTCGGCTATACGCCAATGGCTATACTGCAGCAAATCAAGTGCTTCTTGCAAAATTCTCTCCTGAATAAGGTCGCTAGTGGTTTTTCCAAAATACGAACGTAAGCAATAATTTAAGTGGTTTACATGCACTTGTAGGTGACGGGCATAATCGGCGGGAGTTTTCAGCGCAAGAGCATTGTCTGGAGATTCTATCGGGAATTGTTTTTCCAGAAGATCGCTAAACCTATTTACTAGATCGCCTTCCGACAGCCCCTTTTCAATTTCGCCCGAAGCCATTCGCAATTTGATAGTTGTATAAGCTATTAGCCTTAAAAAATCTTCAATGACCTGCTTTTTATATACAAAATCACTATTGTATTCCTTTAACATCCACTCAAAATATTGAGAAAACAGTTCATATTGTTCAGCTTGTAAAAAAATAAAAGAATAGCTATCATTCCGGAACAACTTAAACAGGTTTGATAAGGCCTTTCTTAATTCACTACCGATAAAAATATCATTGAACAGGCACACATAACCTTTTTGTGCAGGCGACACATTTTCCCAACCGAAACGCACATTAGTGTTTGAAAAAAAGATAGCTGGCTGGTCTATTGTAATAGTTCCTTTATCGGTATGCAGTATAGCGCGCCCTTGTGTTAAACAGATCTTATAATAATCTTTCCGGGAAAAGTGTAAGCTCGCATAGCAGTTATTACGCTTTAACACGTTAAAATGAGCATTTTTCCCATCAGAATCTATCAGGTCGTCCGGTAACTTTCTACACGTTCTTTTATAATACTCCTGCAATGTTTCCGCTTTCTCCATAATCACAAAATTAATCAATTCAAAGATATCAAAAAACATCCAATACGGTGAAATGATGAGTTACTACGACTATTCCTAATATTTTTTATTTGCGCTTCTATTGCCAATATCTTCTCAATAGCATAAACATCTCTCTCAGTATGTCATAATATTGTCATCTGATTTTTTTCTATTTTTAATAGGTCTAAATAGATATACATTTGCGACGATTAAAATTTCAGTCGCCTTACCCCAATACGTAATGAAGTATTTATTAGCATTAGCAGGTATATTAATATTGAATGTGTCTCTACTTTATGCCCAATCACATGATGGAAAATTGAATGGAATCGTAACGGACGATAAGAAATCACTTTTGGAAAACGTAACCGTGCAGTTAATTGATACCGCGCCCCAGCGATCCGTCACCATAAAAACCGATAAAAATGGCCATTTCTTCTTAACCAATCTTCCTATTGGAAAACATGTACTAAAGGTGAGTTATGTGGGGTACAAAGAATATCTTCAGGAAGTGCAATTATTTGCGGATAGTATCATACAAACAGCAATTATACTTAGTCAAGATATTGCGCTTGATGAAGTTGTAATAACGGCGGGACGGAAAGCAGAGAGTATTGATGAGGTACCCTCGTCGATCAGTATTCTAAATGCAAAAGAAGTACAAGAACAGACAAATGTCAATCCATCCATATCAACCATTTTGGGAAATGCTATTCCCGGGCTCGGAACGGCTACGAATAAAGCAACTAACAGTGGTCAAACCTTACGTGGGCGGCAGGTATTGGTATTAATTGATGGCATTCCTCAATCTACACCATTGATGAATGGTAGCCGGGATATACGAACCCTCGATCCCGCCGTTATTGAACGTGTAGAAGTAATTAAAGGAGCAACTTCGATTTATGGAAACGGATCTGGAGGCGGGATCATTAACTTCATAACAAAAAATCCGTCTCCTACCAAGCGCTTTGGTGGTACCACCAACCTTGGAACAAGTGGCAACCTCGCACATCCTTCAAACACAATAGGATATCGCTTCTCTCAATTATTTGAGGGAACGATTAACAAATTTTCTTACGTGCTCAGCGGCACTTACAATTATACAGGGGTACTTAAGGACGCTGAAGGAAACGTCAATGCCCAAGCAGATGGCTTGGGGGAAAACAAGCTCTACAATACCTTTGTAAAGCTGGGCTATAAGATAAACGAGCACAGTGCTTTTACAGCTTCCTACAATTTGTTTAGAAGCGTGCAAAACAGTGACTATATAAATGTTGTAGGAAAGTATGGTGAAACGCCATCTATTGGCATAAAAGGTAATGATCCAGGAGAACCAGCAGGAACTCCATATAACCATAACGTTTTTATTTCGTATCATCACGATGCCCTACCCTACAACACGTCTTTAGATATAACGGGTTATTATAACCGATTTGTATCAATGAATCGTTATGTTGAAAGTGGAACGGCCTGGTACGGACCTGGACAAACAAAAATCCAGTCTTTTAAAAAGGGGCTGCGGTTAAATTTAAATACACCTTGGGTGGTAAACGACGAGCTGCGTGGTGAGTTGACCTATGGATTAGATCTCTTGAATGATAAGACAAATCAGATACTAACAGATGGTCGTGTATACATTCCTGATATGAATATGATCAACTTGGCACCCTATGCACAACTCAAGCTGGATCTCTGGAATAATTTGGTACTAAAAAGTGGTGTCCGTTATGAAAATGCCAGCGTAAAGGTACAGGATTTCAACACGATCGCAACCGGCCCCAACGGTGAGGGGAGTGTCGCCGTTAGTGGAGGAAAAATCCCCTACCATGCCACTATGTTTAATGTAGGATTACGCTATAATAAATATGATTTCTTGAATCCTTTTGTAAGTTTTTCACAAGGTTTTGCGATCAACGAGCTTGGTCGAATATTACGTCGTGCAAAAGAGAATACGCTAGAGAACATCGAAACAGATCCTATCATCACAAATAATTATGAGCTGGGCGTCAGCAGCCGTTTTGATATCTTTCATCTAACGGCAGCCTATTACATCAGCACATCTAAATTTGGTGCTAATCTGGTAGATGTAGGAGGTTTTTTGGTGGCGCAACGTGAGCCTGAACGCGTCTATGGCTATGAAATTACGGCAGATGCGTACTTGCATCCACAATGGACCATGGGAGCAAGTTATTCATTTGTAGAAGGAAAATCTGAGCAAGAAGATGGTACCAAAGTGTACATGAACGGAACGCGGATTGCTCCTCCTAAGACAACAGCTTACCTTGCTTTCCGGCCTTCAACATCATTCGATGTAAAATTGAACTGGGTGTGTACGGGGAATAGAGACCGATTCGTTACCCGCGACAATGGTTTGTATGGAAATAGCGAAGGCCCGGTGGAATCGGTGAGTCTTTTAAATCTCTCGGCCTTGTATAAAATAAACAGTAAATTCGTATTAGGTATAGGAGTTGAAAATTTATTAAACTCATCTTATTACCCGGTTGTGAGTCAATACCGAGCAATAGATGCAGAATATGTCCGCGGCAATGGCGCCACAATGAATATGAACCTGTCTTACAGCTTTTAAATTATATGGCCAAGAAACTCTTTCTTTGGCTACACCAGTGGCTTGGGCTACTTACCGGCATTGTGATCGTATTAGTGAGTCTATCTGGCAGCTTATATGTATTTTCAGATGAGCTGAAAGAGCTCGTTTACAAAGATCGCGTATTTGTAAAAACACCTAATACTGGCGGGGCTTTACCATTGAGCACCTTACAGGAGCATGCACAACAAGCACTTGGGCCTGCTTATAAGATTACAAGAGCCGAGATTTATCCTGACAAAAGACGATCATGGATATTTCGTGCTTCGCAAACAGATTCAAGCGCTATTGGCCATTGGAACTACTATAAGTATTATTATCGGGTTTATGTGAATCCTTATAATGGAAAAGTTCTTTATATAGAAGACAGTAAGAATGAGTTTTTCCAACTAGTATTAAACCTCCATATGAATCTACTGCTAGGCGGACGGATTGGTAGCTCATTAGTAGGTTATGCTGTTATCGCCTTTGTCTTTATCTTAATAAGCGGTCTGGTGCTGTGGTGGCCCCAAGAATGGAGCAGAAAAAAGCTTAAGAAAAGCTTTCGGATAAAACGAAAGGCCTCTTCTAAGCGACTCAATTACGATCTTCACAATGTATTGGGTTTTTACATCTTAATACCGGTTTTTATTATCGCCTTGACAGGACTGGTATTTTCTTTTAAATGGGTTGATGACTCCATGCAATATGTCTTTAATGGTGGCACATCAACAACAAAACGAGCGATTCCCACATCAGCTCCCGCAACTTTGGGAAATGGCGATAAAGCACTAGATAGAGCGGTGCATGCCGTACTTCAAGCGCATGGCGATGCTGATCTTCTTTCGATTAGATTTCGACCCGGAGAAACTACCCCAATTGATATTCAAACCCGTTTACTTAAAAGCAGAACCCATATTTTTGTCTGGTATTACTTTGATCGCCAAAACGGTAATCTGCTGATGAAATATAGCGATGCGGATTTACAAGGTGGTGAGAAAGTGCGCAGCATGAATTATGACCTGCATGTAGGTTCTATAGGTGGAACAGGAACAAAAATATTGGCTTTTGGAGTTTCACTTATTTGTGCAAGTTTACCAATAACAGGTTTTTTAATCTGGTATAATAAAAAAAGGAAGAAAAAGAAACGACAAAATAAACGACCAGGCATGCGTATACCTTAACCCTCGTTTCCATTCTCTATTCATTTCTGGATATTAATTGTAAATAGCCAAAACTGTTGCTGATCCAGCGCTTGCTGAGGTTTGGAACCATAATTGAATGACACACCTACTGATAGATCCATATTAGTTGAATTTTCTGCAGCAGTTAAAAAAAAATAATCAAAACCTCCTCTAAAAAAATGTGTGTAATTTTCTTCATAGTCAGTTGTATTGATAAGGTCGTACCATTGGTCGTAATTAAAGGTGAAAGCCCATGTTTTTATAGGTTCTGTCATAAGGTCTCTCCTTTTATTACCGGCTAAACTATATTGTACTTTTAACGTAGGTCTTAAAATAAAACCCTTTTCACCGTCATTCTTAGCAGAGAAATTTTGTTGTATTTCTGTACCGCCTGATAGAAGGGCAAAATGAATTAACCGTTTATTTGACGAGAGTGTATTCGTGGCCAAATTCAAACCTTTTTCGCCAGAACGGAAAGGTAATGCGTCTACGTTTAAGGCCAACGAATGAACAGTGTCTACTTTATCCATTATATATTTCAATGTGGGAGAAAAAAACCAGCGATTAATGGTTGTACCCGCCTGATTTCTCTTCGCTTTAGCGTACCATACCGATGCAAATCCAGCTTGCCAATTATGTTGTTCTTTTTCTACCAATGTATTGCGGTGGTATTCACCAAAAATTTTCCCATCACCCCATTGCTCGAGGCTATAAGCAATACCTCCATCAATCAAAAAGGAATGATCTTTATTTTTTGGAAAAGTCATTTGAAATTGAACCGGCGCATTTTTGCCGTCCGGTGTATTGAATGATTGCCTAAGTTCTACCCGATCAAAAAAGGACTTTTTTTGCTCAGTAGTATCTTGGGCTGCTACAACAGTATATAAACAAGCTAAAGAAAAGATCGATACCAGATACCGGAAAAGGATTATAAGATCTGACATATTTTTATCCTTTTGTTTTCGTATTAACCATATCAATTACGTCCTTCACAATCCGACAATTGTTCAGCTCACTTTCCGTGAAGGATGCCGATGCTAAATAAGTTTTCACCAGTTCGTTCAAGAGTTCCGCGCAGAGATTATAGGCATAACTAGAGGGTAATAAGTTGCTAAGTTTTGCCTTATCCTCCAAGTTGTTTGGGTTTTCGCGGGCCTGCCCCGCTCCTATCAAAATGCATTTCTTGGCTTTATACTCCCTGCTTTCATCTTTCTCTACAAACAGTTTTTTATGACTGGTATCGTCCGTCAAATAAACAAGATAGCTATTCAAAAATTCTTCATTTAATTTAACATTTTTCCATCTTTTCAATGCTACTTTTAGGTTTTTTATGCGCTCTTTTCGTTGCTTTACAATACTATTTTTGCTAAATGGATATGCTCTTTGTGCCATCCGTTTATCTTCGTCGGACAAAGTAGTATTTTCAGGAACATAGCAAGGCGATGCTTCCTTACTCACGAACATCCAAGCGGGAAAAGAATAATGCATAATCGATTCTCGATCATGGGGTGAATAGATCAACCCACCAGCAGCCATTTTTCTTAAATTATAATCGACGGTTTCTTTTGACCAATTATTGGGAGGCTCAGCCAAATATTTATACAAGGCTGGCCAATCAAAATCACAATCTGAAACAGGCGATTGATGTTCATGATGAAATCCTAATGCATGCCCAAATTCATGCAACACGATGGACTGCCAATTATCGGGTAGCTTTTTATCAAATCCTTCCAAGTTTAAACTTATCTCGCCTGGTATACAAAATGCTTCATCAACGCTTTGCGTGCCCACCCACGACCAATAGCCAGATTCATCAAACCCAACTCTTATAGGAGAGAAGTCTTGAGCGTGCCATGTACGATAAGTATTCTTTTTGGAATCATACCCAAAATCAAAAACTATATTAGCATACTTTGACCACTCCGCCGCCGCATTGGCTATTAGTTTATGTAATACCGCATCCCCCCCTTTAAAACTCACTTTCAGCACCCCTACCTGCCATAGTTTTAAATCCTCCATAACCAATTCCATTTTTTTGGTTGGCTTTCTTTTAAAACGATTAGCTTCCTCCGCCTTTATTCGTTTAATTAAGTAGTCCGGATATCCTTCTATAAGTTGCTTTTTATTCATGCTGCTTATTTTTTCTTTGTTAATACTTTATAAGCGTCAATACTCTCTTTTATCGCTATAATCTTCTTACTTAGCGCTCGTTGTAATTCTTCGTCATTTGCTAATCTCGTCGCTTTGTTAGGGGCCGCTAATTCTTCTACTTCTTTTATCTTTTCATCGAGATGTTCTAAAAACTTAAGCGTTATCCCACTATTATTAATACTTAACTCCTGTAATTTAGGAAGTGCTATTATAACAACTACAAATACAGAGGCGAGGAGAAAATAAGAATAGGTGGAATCTTTTTGAGAAAAATGCGCGCTATCGGCATCTTTCCTTTTGGCAGTAGTGGCCATCTCTTTACTACTACTGACGGTTATGGTCCTTTTCTCTTTATTTAGTAAAGTATCTAATTTTTCTTCTCTGCTATAGGTAGAGTCGGTAGTTATCAGAGAAGGCGAGACATCTTTATCATGCTCATGGGGTGTGTTTACAAATACCGCATACACAAAGATGAATATAGGAAACACTAATAGAAAATAATAGTTTCTTTCCATAACAATAGGTTTTTTCTACGGCAATTAAAGCGTCTCCTTCAGATCTTTAATTGTTTTTTTTAAGCACCAGCCTCTCGGCATTTACTTCCCTAATGGTGTATTGCTCCTGGTTTTTCTGATCGAAAGTTAAAATCAATTTATCCTCCTTCACTTGCCAAAAACCAGTAGTAGACTCAAGGGCATCCCCCCTTCCCGGAAAGGTATTTATCAACTTCCCTTCTTCCTCTAAAGCTATTTTATCTCTTCCCCTCGATCTTGGCATCACAAAACCTTCTGGACGATACACTTTTTCTTCATCCGTATCTTCTTCATAAGAGTGAACCCACTTACGAACTATCACCGATTTATGCCGGTTATTCATTTTCTACAACTGGTATATTACGTAGCAAAGGCGCCCTTGGGCCTAAAAGTGTGGCTTTCATGCGATATGCCTGTCCTTTCGTAAACATAAACATACTATCGTCATCCACATAATCCATGTAATTCATAAACATATCCCCATGGGGAGCATTAGCGCATGAAACCGTTGGAAAAGTGGGTTTGTTATAATTTGGACCAAGCTGATTGGGTGTATCGTCTACATAGTCTGAATCATCACAGGAGTTGCTTCTTCCATCTCCAAAAATATGCGACAAATTAAGGTAGTGTCCTATCTCATGGGTAGTGGTTCTGCCTAGGTTAAAAGGTGCTTCCGCTGTGCCTAAAGTACCAAATGCCCGATAATCAATTACAACACCATCCGTTTCTGGCGGGCCACCAGGGAACTGGGCATATCCTAGCAGCGAATTTTCCAAATTGCACACCCAAATATTAAGATAGCTCTCTGTAGGCCAGGGATCTTTTCCTCCCTTGCTGCTACTTTTAATAGTATTATCCGAACTAAATTGAAGTAAATCTGTGGCCGTTCTCGTAATACCGTCCGGGGCCAGCTCAAAATTAATAAATGTATCTGCCGCCAGATCATCCCACACATTTGGTACTTGATCCCGATCTTTATTCGTTCTTCTAAAATCGTTGTTTAACACTTCGAGCTGACTCAAAATCTGTTCGTCAGAAATATTTTCTAGTGCCTCATGGTACACCACATGTACTACCACATAAATTCTGACTGGATCAACAAATCGTAATGATTCTCTGCCAGTTAACATAGTGTTAATATCGCTTTCAATCTTAGCTTGTGCCTTTCTATATGCCGGAAACATATCTGCCTGATGATTAAACACTTCCATTGTGGCACAATATCTTTTTTTTCTGATGGGTTCCATGATTAAATTATTTAAGCGTACGAAGAAGAAGTCTTATACGGCAAGTAAAGCGGTCAACGGCTAATACATAAAAGATTTATAGTATGAAGTTACTTGTTTTTCTCTTAATATTCAATTCTAATTTCTAAATAGCATCACTAAAATTTAAGCTACCACACAAAGAAGGAAAATCAATAAAGGGATTTCTATTTCCCTGCATTAAAAAAATTTCGCGATTGCGGTGTTTTTCGTAAAGTGAAATGGGTTCCTTCTGTGCCCATTCTTTCAACATATCCATATCACGTTGTTTATAAACCTGAATTGTTTTCGGATATCGCACAAAAAAGTATAGCACGGCCCGCGCCACCACGCCTTTATTCCGCTCCGGCTCAAACAACTTGTTTTCCATATTTCCACATTCATTCCTAACTTTTTCCACTGGCTCCAGCGGGTCAGGGTCGTAGTTTTCAAAATCAAAATAAGGATAATTGTTTCGGAAACTGTTGCAGCCCGACTCACAGGCAAAAAGATGATGTAAATCTCCCCGCATTGGTTCCTGCTTGTTAAACCAAGATTGGCACACCACATGTTCACAATTATATGGAAACATGGCTTCTAATTTGTCAATCTCCAAGTTATAGGCTTCTCTTTCCATCTCTTTCCCAGTTTTTTCTATTTCAACAAATTTCAGCCTCCTTTCTGCATCCACCCTTTCGTCTGCCAACATTAACTCCTGCGCGGTAAATTCTTTGCCGGAATAAATACTTCTAAGTAAACCATCAGGATGGAGATCTATTTTAGGATATACATACTTCGATGGGTTATAATTGTGATGTGATGTATGAGTATCCTTTAGTAATTGATGCAATACATCAACTGTTACATTTTCAATTACCGAAATGTCTTTATAGTAACGGCTGATATCCTGATGATCACTCGCTTCGGGATAATATATTTCATTGCCCAATTTCGTACGACTTATCCCCATTGATTTCTCGATAACTTCCACATCAGAAATTGGTGAAAAATGATCCAACAAAAAGGGAAAGCTCGTTGCCGCCTGTGTTGTAATATCATATATGATACTGCTAACCCTCACCCCTTCGTTTTCTACCCAATCTATTTGCAGCTCGCCCTGTGATTTATCCCATGGGAGACCATCAATATTTAGTATTTTTCCGTCTGGATTATATTTGGGAATTCCTGCGTGATGTAGAGCCACTACTTCCCATTTGTCATTAAACACCGGCGCACCAGAGGTACCCTGTTTTGTGTCGGTCATATAACGTATGAATTTAGGCATATCCAAATTCGTCACCTGATTCTCTCTCAATGCCACCTTTTTCATTTTACCATCCGGATGCTGGATGATGGATACATAGTTGCCCTCTTTCGTTTTACCAAGATTAGGATTCAACGTTAAAAAGGCAAATTCACTTATATTATGCAAACCGTCGGCAGTAATTGACTCTAGCGCTATAATACTATAGTCTAGCTCTTCATTGGTATAAAACAACCGACTGCAATCAAATCTAAAATACTTCACCTGTTTGGGTAATCCGTTTGTTCCCTTTTCATAGTCAAACGCTGCATAGGAAAGTCTTCCATAATCCGCATTAGGCAATACATGGTTATTTGTGATGACAATAAACGGGGCGATTAAGAAACCTGTTCCATAGCCTTCTTCTCCATCTGGCGAAGCAATAGTAATACGGCAGACCGATCTGCCAGCCACTACCCCCATTTCCAAATAATTCACATCTAATATATCATCTCCTTTTATTACCCGCTCACGCAGCAATCGGTCATTGATAAACTGGTTTAGCGTAAGATCATTTTGTTGGAGATAACGATTCATTTGACGTGGCACCACCACCCTGTTGTCTGTGCTTACTTTCATTTGCGGTAGAGGGGGTTCTCCGAATACCGTCTTATTTACAGACCTTTGCTTGACAAGTTCAATCTGCTTAATAAATTGCATCGATATTTTCATAGAAGAGGTTATATCTTATTTTTAGATAAATCATTCGCTTCTTACAACACTTACTCAATAATTTTTCCTTAATAACGTATTGACAGTATAAAAAGGTCGGGTTATACTAATCGTCCAATATAACAGCGACCTACCTTAATTTGTTAGACATTAGTGTCCAATTTAGGGTACTAATATTAGCTCAATGTTAGTTTTTTTATAAGTTTTATAACAGCTATCACTTTTTAAGGAAAATGCTATTTTCCTTAAAAATAAAAAACACTACTAAAGTTATAGATTTTATATATTTGTTTTTAAGAATAGCGTTTTACTCTTCCAAATTAAAAATTGATTTATGAGACAATTAAGACATAAGATCATCGGTACTATCCTAATTAGCTTATTCCTTTCAGGTTGGCTTACTGCTCAGGAAAAACCCAATATCATTGTCATACTCGCTGACGACTTGGGTTATTCCGACATCGGCTGCTATGGCAGCGAGATCCCTACACCAAATTTGGACGCATTGGCCAAAAACGGTATTCGCTTTACTCAATTTTACAATACAGCACGGTGTTGCCCCTCCCGTGCCACGCTTCTTACCGGCTTATACAGTCACCAAGCAGGCGTCGGCCACATGGTTCAAGATCAAGGAAGCGATCATGAAGCCTATCGAGGCCAACTCAATAATAGATCTGTAACAATAGCAGAAGTTCTTAAAAGTGCAGGTTACTTTACAGCCATGACGGGTAAATGGCATGTTGGTTTTGAGCATGGCGTTACCCCGGTAAATCGAGGATTTGACAGATCTTTAGCTGCTCCAGCTGGGGGCTTTTATCATGCAGATAAGAGATCACGACTCTTTTTAGATGGACGGGAGTTAGATGTAAACAATGCTCCCGAAATTCCGAAAAACTGGTACAGTACAGATTTGTGGACCGATTATGGTTTGAAATTCATCGATGAAGCATTAACAGAAAAAAAACCCTTTCTACTCTACCTGGCACATAATGCTCCACATTTTCCTGTACAGGCACCCGAAGAAGAAATTGCTCAATTTAGAGGAAAATATCTACAGGGGTGGGATAAGCTAAGAGAAGCAAGGTATAAAAAGCAACTGGCTTTAGGCTTGATTGATTCGTCTTTGAAATTAGCACCTGATAATCCGATCATCTATAAATGGGATACTTTAAGCGACGCCAAGAAAAAACAATATGATGACATGATGGCCATCTATGCGGCCGTTATCAATCACCTTGATAAAAGTATAGGCGTGCTCGTAGACGGACTAAAAAAACGGGGCGTCTTCGAGAATACGGTTATTCTCTTTGTATCTGACAACGGAGGTAACGCCGAACCTGGAATCGACGGTCGTTATGAAGGCGATCAACCCGGACAAGTATTCTCAAATGTTTTTATCGGACAAGGGTGGGCGCAAGCTGCCTGTACCCCCTTCTGGATGTACAAACATCATACGCACGAGGGCGGTATCTCTTCCCCTGCTATCGTAAGCTGGCCCGCTGGTATACCAAGGAAAAGAAATGGAACTTTTGAAAAACAACCCGCTCATTTGATTGACATCCTACCAACACTTGTCGATCTATCGAAAGCCACCTATCCAACCGAGTATAAAGGCAATAAAATCCAAGCAACGGAAGGCATTAGTCTTAAACCCGCCTTTATTGGAAAGCCTACAAACCGTAAAAATCCTATCTTTTGGGAGCATGAAGGTAACAGAGCGATACGGGACGGTAAATGGAAACTCGTTGCCGAGCGATCCGAAAAATGGCAACTATATGATCTTGAAGCGGATCGCACTGAATTACATGACCTTTCTGTTCAGTACCCTACTATTGTTGCCGATTTGGAAGTAAAATATAAGGAATGGTATAAAAGAGTACATGCAGAACCCTTCGATAAACCGCTTAACAAATGGTTTTATGATTATAATAAATTAAAGGCAGATTCTCAGTTTTCACAATTAAAATAATTAATTCCGGGGACAGCAATTATTCTAAACGCATTCTGTAGTTCTCTCTATATCTTTTAGGAGTAAGCCTTTTTAAGAGAATAATAGCCATTAAGAAAGAGGAATTAAGTTAATTTCCTTGTTTCTTAATGGTTTCAACTATAAATTCTCAGTTTAAATAGAATGCCTGAAAGAATAGGAAAAATTGATAAATTTACTAGCTACTGCGCCGGTTGAATGGTAAAACGTTACAGCATGCTGATCAATTTCCTCAGCTTGAACATACATTTCCTCTGCTCCTATTTCTTTACTATATTCTGTAACAGCAGAGATCAGTAGCCTACCTATTCCTTGCCGTTGGTGTTCTGTCTTGACCGCCAGATCATACACATACAGCAAGGGCCGCTCAGCATAATATTGTTTTAAAAGATAAGCAGTTAAACCACCCACAACCTTTTCGTCTTTTACTGCCACGAACACAGAAAAATTATCTTCCGCTAATATCTTCTGCAGATACTCATCTTCGGGCATCTTAAAATTCTCCATTTCGAAAACATCTTCAAAAATCCGGATTAATTCTATAAATGACATTAGACCATGGCCTAACTTTTTAATTTCCACAGACATATCTTTTTATTTATTAACTAACAGGAACATCTTGAATCCAAATCTACACGCTTCAGGTAAATAATTAAAATAGTCGATCACCAGACACATTCGATTTGTCTTTAGAACAATTATGCACCGTCCTTGTTTATACCTGTATGACACTTGATCTTACACCCGCAATAGTAGAAGAACTGCAAAGAAAAGATTATACATTCTTCATTGATAAGGACAATATTTCGAATACCGAACATACATTCACACCCGTTAAAGAATCATTAGATCGATATGGCGTAAATCTCGAGCAGGATGCTATACTCACAATGGATGACGCAATACAACTATCCTTTGATGAACTGAGTAAACATAAGGTTATTATGCCAGACGTAGATTGAAAATCACAAAAAAAGTAAAAGGGTCAATTTAGAATAAAAAACAATGGCAGACTATATTGTAGAAGTTCTTGGGATAAAAAACATAACGCATAATGTGCATGCGTTTAGAATCGAAAAACCCAGAGGTTTCACGTACATACCCGGACAAGCTACTGATCTTTCTATAGTAAAAGATACTTGGCAAAAAGAAAAACGTCCGTTTACCTTTACCTCCTTACAGCAGGAAGACACGTTGGAATTTACCATTAAATCTTACACAGACCACGATGGTGTCACCAATCAGTTAACCTATATAAAACCGGGTGATAGATTAGAAATAAGCGATGCTTGGGGCGCTATTGAATTTAAGGGAGAAGGTACTTTTCTAGCTGGTGGCGCCGGTGTTACGCCCTTTATAGCTATCTTTCGCGACCTGTATGTAAAGAAACAGCTGGGCAGTAATAAATTGTTTTTTTCAAATAGAACCGCAAGAGATATTATTCTGAAAGACGAGTTTGAAAAAATATTAGGTCCAAATTTCATTAATCTTATTTCACAAGAAAAAACAACAGAGTTTTATCATGGAAGAATTGACAAAGCTTTTCTAAAGGAACATATCAAAAATTTCGAACAAGCTTTTTATGTTTGCGGTCCAGATAATTTTACAAGCTCCATTTTAGATGCTTTAAAAGAATTAGGGGCAGATCCTGATGCGCTGGTATTTGAAAAATAGTTTAAAATATATACACTTGTTCCTTCTATTGTCTTTTCCATCTTAATTCATTTTTTCATCAATTTTGTTAGCTCATAGGTATCTAAAAAAGCCGTTGCTTGTACGATTTTCCCTCCTCTTATGGTCATCAGCCAAGCATAATGATTTTCATACATGTTCCCTTTCTTGGTTGCAGCCCGGCCTGTCCAAGTGATCCATACCTGATCTTTGATGGCCGTCACACTAATAAGTGAAGGGGTGATTTTCGTGTTCAATTTTTCATGGATGGGGGTAACAGCTCGGTCGACAAAATCCTGCTTACCAATATAAGTTCCCGAAACAGGCGACCTACCTGCTACCGTCCAAATCACCTCATCGTCAAGCAGATCAAAAAAGTTGAATGTACCATTTTCCCAACCATTAAATGCCTGTAGGATAAGTTCCTTATTTTTTTGACTTTCGGTTAGCATACAATCCATCTCTTTGTTTTCTACGGATAAATGGCTACTCAATAAAATCATAGCTGATATGGATAATAAAATCATACGTCTTTTTTATACAAAAATACGCCAGAACCAATCAGCAAAATAGATCATATCAAACCAATCATTGCATTTTTCAAACAATTTAACACACAGCTGTCTTTTACTTAACCAACGCCCTTGCCTTCATAATTTATTACTTTACTATAAATATGGCCAATATCGACATAGCTATGGTACAAATACCTTCAAGGTGCCTTTTTGAGCGAAGGCTTTCTTTTCAACGGCATAGAAGATTTTCTTCTTAGCTGTCTTTTAATCCAATGCCCTTTCCAAAGCCAAAAACCCGAAAGCACTATTATTGGTAAAAAAATAAATTTCGTAGCCAAGGCAGGGTATGTTAAAGTAGCTACCGGCCCGTATATGTAACCCAGTACCGGTATGCTTAGCAGGATATGTACCCAACGAATGACTTTTCTTTCTGTAGCTCCTTTCATAAGTCCTATTGTTAATCTAACTTATTTATTTCTCATGGTCGAATCAGGATGCTGAAAATAGCAAGCCTGGTTAGTATGATGATCTCCTCTGTGGAACCTGCCTCCCCAAGAAGCGAAGAAAATACCTGTGAGAATAGGTATCACAACGATCAAAATGGTTGCTACTTTAGTGATCTTGGTAAGTGTTTTGCTCTTAGCAAACGACCCAAAAACGTAGCCTATAATAAACACCATACTGGCAACTAATAATAGGCGTGTAAAAATGAAAAATCCAAAAAACATAATCTTTATATTTTAGTGTTAATCGTTGCTGTCCGTCAAAAAAGATGTCCTTTCTTTCCTTTATTGAACGGCAACAATACAAAGCTACACTCGAAAATTATTCAAAATTGAGAGAATAGATTAGCAGGTTAAATGCTGCGACAAGATGGAGAGTTCTGGCTACTTTGTATTTTGAATGTAATACAACACTGTTAAAAAATTATATAATCTTTTCGCAGAATCCTGTAATTATACTGCGCGGCCTCTCATTTATCTTTGTGATATACAATTCAAAGAAAATGTTAGAAAGAGAAAATATACAAACCATCTCATTACCTATTCTGGGTATGACCTGCGCCGCCTGTGCTATAAGCGTAGAATCTATGGTAAAATCTTTGTTCGGTGTTCAAAAAGCCGAAGTGAATTACGCCACTCAGACGGTTAAGATTGATTTTGATCCTTCTTCCGTGCAGCCACCAAAATTCCAGGAAGCTGTTCAGTCCATTGGCTATGATTTGATTCTCGATACCGAAAAAGGAAAAGAGGCACAGGAAGAAGCGCAGAAAAGTAATTATAAAGCACTAAAAAGGCGGATTATCGCCACAACTATTCTTACTATTCCCATAGTCATTTTAGGCATGTTTCTGATGGATATACCTTATGCAAACTATATGATGCTCGTGTTATCCACACCTGTATTATTTATCTTTGGGAAGAGCTTTTTTACCAATGCCTACAAACAGGCCAAACACAGAAAGGCCAATATGGATACATTGGTAGCGCTAAGTACGGGTATCGCCTATCTGTTCAGTGTGTTCAACACCTTTTACCCTGCGTTCTGGCATCAGCGAGGCTTACATCCTCATGTCTACTATGAAGCCGCAGCGGTTGTAATTCTGTTTATCATGCTGGGAAAATTATTGGAAGAACGGGCTAAATCAAACACTTCTTCCGCTATCAAAAAGCTAATCGGTCTGCAGCCAAAAAGTGTATTAATCATTACAGATAGTGGTGAAAGGGAAATACCTGTGTCGGAAGTACAGGTAGGCAACCAGTTACTAGTGAGGTCAGGAGAAAAGATACCGGTAGATGGAGAGGTGTACAACGGTACATCCTACGTGGATGAAAGCATGATAACAGGTGAGCCGATAGCTATACAAAAAATTTCGGGTGATAAAGTGTTTGCCGGAACGATCAACCAGAAGGGAAGTTTTCGTTTTAGAGCAGAAAAAGTAGGTGCTGACACCATGTTATCCCAGATCATCCAATTGGTTCAAGATGCACAAGGATCGAAGGCGCCTGTACAGAAACTAGTGGATAAAATAGCCGGAATTTTTGTCCCTATTGTAATACTAATTTCTCTGTCAAGTTTAGGAGCATGGGTTTTGTTTGGCGGTGAACATGCTTTTACACAAGGGTTGTTAGCAATGGTAACAGTATTAGTTATTGCATGCCCATGTGCACTCGGATTGGCAACTCCAACGGCTATCATGGTAGGTATAGGAAAGGGAGCCGAAAATGGTATTCTGATTAAGGATGCAGAAGCTTTGGAATTAGGATATAAAGTAAATGCCATTATTCTTGATAAAACAGGCACAATCACGGAAGGTAAACCAACCGTTACAGATATTTATTGGAACCCCGCACTGCCCGAAGATAAAAAGGCATTAGAAAGTATTTTTCTTGCATTGGAACAACAATCAGAACATCCACTGGCAGAAGCTATTGTCAAATATTTTAGAGAAATAGAAGTGATTTCTGCTCCAGTGGAGCATTTTGAAAGTCTCACCGGTAAAGGGGTAGCCGCGATTTTTAACGGCGAAAAATATTTAGCCGGAAGTAAAAAGCTGTTTACAGACTTAAAAATTGAAATCCCTGAAGTTTTAAAAGAAAGGGTGAACCAATTACAGGCACAAGCTAAAACTGTTATTTACTTTTTAAATGAAAGCCAGATACTTGCTACGGTTGCCATTACTGATAAAATCAAAGGAGGGTCTAGAAAAGCCATATCGCAATTAAAAAGCAGAGGAATAGACGTTTACATGCTTACTGGCGATAATAAACAAACAGCTGCTGCAGTAGCCGCTCAAGTTGGTATTACGCGGTACAAGGCAGAAGTCTTTCCAGCAGATAAAGCGGCGTTCGTAAAAAAATTGCAGGCCGAGAAAAAAGTAGTAGGTATGATTGGTGATGGTATTAACGACAGTCAGGCTTTAGCACAAGCCAATCTTTCGATCGCCATGGGTAAAGGCTCTGACATAGCCATCGACGTAGCCAAAATAACATTGGTGTCATCCGATCTGCAGCAAGTACCTAAAGCCCTGCGATTATCCCGCTTAACCGTAAAAACAATCAGGCAGAATCTTTTTTGGGCCTTTATATATAACCTCATCGGTATTCCTATTGCCGCGGGCATTTTATATCCTTTTAACGGCTTTCTTTTAAACCCGATGATTGCAGGAGCTGCAATGGCTTTAAGTTCTGTATCCGTTGTGAGCAACAGCCTTCGGTTGAAATGGCGGAAACAATAGAAACCAAGAAAACGCATTTAATTACTAACGTATCAATAAAATCATGGAAACACTAAAATTCAAAACTAACATCAAATGCAGCGGCTGCATTGAAACAGTTACTCCTTTTCTTAATAAAATATCCACCATTGAGTATTGGAAAGTAGACACCGCTAGTGCCGATAAAACCCTCACCATCCAGGGAGCATCACCTCTCAACAAGGAACAAATTATATCCGCGCTCGAGAGTGCAGGTTATAAAGCAGAAAAGGTTTAAGTTAAAGGGGGGAGCAAACAAATAAGCAATATTTCTTTGCTCCCCCTTTCTTCTCAAACGATCAATTTAACGATTTAATCTTGATATTACGGAAGGCAATAGGAGTACCTTCATTTTGGAAGAGCAAATGCCCTCTCCTTGTTTCTCCAAAATTTTCAAGATCCTTGTACTTGCTGCCCTGCACCAACGACTTAAAAGAAGAACCGCTCCTATCGTATGCTACTATTTTCTGACCGTTTAACCAATGGCTAATATGAGTGCCTCTTACAATAATTTTCGCAAAATTCCATTGGCCAATTGCTTTTGTCGGTTTATTGATATCGGCAGGGATAAGATCATATAAAGATGCCAAAGAGCGTAAGTCGCCCCGTTCGGGGTATTTGTAGTTAACATCGTCCAGAATTTGATATTCCAGCCCTAAATAAACTCCTTTCTGGCTAGGAAAATCGCTTGTCACTAAATATTTAACACCACTATTTGTATTTTTTGAGATCTCGAATTCAAAAGACAACTCAAAGTCACCAAACATTGCTTCTGTAATGATATCCATTTGCCTACCGTGTGGAATGGGAGTTGCCATTAGCATACCATCTTTCACTTCCCAACCATCATCTGCTAATTTCCTCAAGCCATTAAAACTTTCCCCATCAAAAACTAGCTGCCACCCATTGGCTTTTTCTTTTGCAGTTAGTACATTTTGTGTTTGTGCCTGCACATGGTAGACCTGTAGCACAAAAAATAACAAGATACCTTTTAGTATATTCATTTGCTTTGGTTTATTAAGTCTAGTATAACCCCTTAAAGAAAAAGACCCTACAGGATTAGCCGTTGCCGTCCGCCTCGTGTATCTCTGTAGGGTCTGGTGCTTATATTTTAGGCTCCCATCCTGGTTCATAACTACGGCTCCACAATTTCCCTGCGTCTGCATCACCTACGATATGACCATTTTTAGGATCAATTTTTAGATCACGCCCCACCCGCCAGGATATGTTGCCTAACAACATGGCTACAGTACTTTTATAGCCTAACTCAATGTCGCAATTTGGACGTCTGTTATTTTTTATTGCATCCAAGAAATCGGCAACATGCATGCTATCCATTCCTAAACTGGGGCTTGCCGTATTTCTACCGGCCAAACCTTCGGTTGCCGAAGTCGATTTTTCTTCCTTGATGAGCTTACCTTGTAAATCATAGACCTTATAGGCATCTTCTCCAGTATCTAAACTTCCCTTCTCGCCATAAAAAATGACTCCCCGCTCTAAACCTTCCACCTGTCGCCCATTACAGCTTCGGTTTTCCCATATCAAGGTAGCAGTAGGATATTCTACTGTTACGATCTGCGTGTCGGGTGTTTCCCAATCATCCTGAAATTGATAACGCCCGCCGATAGAGCTTACCCTTGTAGGGAAATCTACTCCCAAACCCCAACGGGCAACATCTACTTCGTGCGTACCATTGTTCAAGGCTTCACCTGTTCCCCAGTGCCAGAACCAATGCCAATCGTAATGGATTAAGCCCTCCTTGTAGGGCATCCGCGGTGCAGGACCTTGCCACAGATCATAATCGAGCCATGAAGGAACAGTGCCCGGTTTCAAAAACGTTTCTTTGCGGGTATTGGTGTACCAAGTTTTAGCCATATACACCTTGCCAATGATACCATCATGCAATAGCTTTATTCCTTTGGTAAGCGTAGGCGCTGAACGACGTTGTGCACCCATTTGTACCACTCGGTTATATTTACGGGCAGCTGCTACCGCCATTTCTCCTTCCGCTGGATTATGTGCCATGGGCTTTTCAACATACACATGCTTCCCTGCCTGACAAGCCATGATGGTTAATGGCGCATGCCAATGATCAGGTGTCGCCGTATAAATGGCATCGATACTTTTATCTTCCAACACCTTCCGTAGATCTTTTTCAGAACGAGGTGTATTGCTTTGCCCGGCTTCCATGACACGTTTCATCGCTTTTGGAATGGCTCTTTCATCTACATCACAAATGCAGGCGACCGTTGCATTTTTTTGTTTGGCAAAGGTACCGCTCATGCTGCTTCCACGACTATTTACGCCTATGGTGGCGACCTGGACGCGCTCATTTGCACCGACGATGTTGCGGTAACTTTTGGCACTAAAGGCCATTGCCGGATGATGATTAAACAAGCTACTCCCAACAGATAATGCAGCAGTGCTTACACCTAATTTTTTGATAAAATCTCTTCTTGATTTAGCGTTCATAATTTCGTTTTTTATAGCATTTTATAAAGCTTTTATTTTCACATTTTTAAAATAAACGATATCGCCATGGTCTTGTAGCAGAATATGGCCTTTGTTTACTGAACCGAAGGCAGGTTTTGCCTCATTAAATTTACTTAACTGTCTGGCATTTTCAAATGCCGGACTTTTACGGTCAAAACTTAATACTTCCTGACCATTTACGTAGTGTGTTACTTTGCTGCCTTTTGCTACAATGCGCGCATGATTCCAATCACCCACTTTAACCGCTACTTTTTTTGTAACCGGTATCATATCATATAAGGCGCTGAGTTGGCGATTTCCGTTACGACCGAGCTTAGCGTCTGGATGACGATCATTATCAATAAGCTGATATTCCATACCGAGCCATCCGCCTTCGCTGTAACGTGTAAAGAAGTATTTGATGCCGCTATTGGCACCATTCGTTAACTTAAAATCTACACGCAGATCAAAGTCGCTATACTCATCCACACTAATCATATCTATGTGCGTTTTGGTCCCTGTCTCATTTAAAGAGAGCTTCCCATTCTCAACTTTCCAGTCCGCATCAAGTGGAGTGCCTTTAGGAGAAGTCCAACCAGACAAATCTTTTCCATTAAAGAGTAATTGCCAGCCAGCTGTTTTTTCCTTTCCCGTTAAGGTATTATCCTGCGCGTGAACAGCCGCGCTACTTAAACCTAGCGCACTAACTAGTACGAATGAAAGAAAGAAATTTACTTGAATTGTCATGATATAAATTTTATAATTGGGTATAACCTTTGTTTTGAATAATTTTTTGCGGATTGGATTGCATGACAGTTAGCGGAATAGGATAAGCTAATGCATCGTCGCTCCATGTAAAATTACTAAAGCCATCTGCTTTCTGCTCTGCTATCATGACATCTTTTGCTCTTCCAGTGCGTACTAAGTCAAACCAACGGTGGTTCTCAAAAGCAAGCTCTATACGACGTTCCTTTTCGATCGCCAGCAGAAACGCTTGATCATTAGCAAAATCCGAGGATTGATAATCGGCCAGTAAATTAGTAGGTGCCTGAATATTTGGATCACCGGATGTGTTTCTAGCCCGCTCACGGACCTTATTTAGATAAACTAAGGCAGTAGCCTGATCGGTACCTGTGCGGACTAAAGCTTCCGCATATAGCAAATAAATATCGCCTAGACGAAGCTCTAACCAGTTATTGCCATTATCAGAACCACTAGTGGCAACATCATAATATTTGCGAACATATTTCTCGGTTTCAAAAGCTCCGGTAGAGGCGTTTACCCAACCATCCCGCATGGATACATATTTTCGAGGGTCACCTGTTTCATAAGCGTTCGACATGTCTTGTGTAGGTGCATTTTCACCACCTTTGTCACCAACCTGCACAACCTCTTTGTTCGAAAAACGAGGAGCAAAATTATTGTTCCATGGACTGCCGGTATTTCCGCCAGGACCTCCTTTCATGTATTGTACCTCAAATAGGGACTCCACACTGTTTTTCTTGTTCACATCAAATAGATCTGCATAGCTGGCTACTAAAGCATAACTACTATTATTAACCACTTCCCTGAGCTTTTCAATGGCCATTGTGTAGTATTCGTTTCCTTTGTTTAAAGGGTAACCTGCCATAGTCATGTATACTTTTCCTAATAATGCGGTTGCCGCAGCCTTCGTCGCCCGTCCTTTATCCGTACTTCCATAAGATTCAGGCAAGTTCGCCTCTGCAAATAGAAGATCTGAAACAATTAAATTGTAAACTTCTTCTAACGGCGCACGACCTAATTCGTAGGCTTCACTTGGAGTGAGTTCCTTATCTACCTTGATCACTCCCAGTAGTTCGCCATTTAGTCCAGTTCCACCAAATATTCGGTTTAACCAAAAATAGGTTAGTGCGCGTAAAAAACTGGCTTCCGCCTTATATTGATTTTTTAAACTTTCGTCGGTAAAAGTCGCACCATCGGTACGACCCAAAACCAAGTTACATCTCAAAATAGTATTATAACTATCATCCCAACAATCCATTAAAAAATTATTTTCAGGAAGAAGAGGAGAAGCAAACTCATCTACTCCTTTTTCGTTTGCTGGGTTACCCGCCAGCCAAGAATAGGTAGTATTATCCGAACGAATTTCACCCAAGCGGTAAAATGAACCGTTATATAAAATGCGAAGACTTTGATAGGCCGATAAAGTAGCCTGATTAATGTCTTGCTGGGTTTTATAAAAGGCCGTATTATTTAAGTTAGAAGGCGGTGTGAGTTCAATAAAATCCTTGCTGCATGATGCCAGCACGAAAACCGCTAGGCATAATAAAAGAATCTTTTTCATATCTGTTTTATATATAAAATAAACGATGAGTTAAAAAGTTAAGTTAGCACCGAAAATAAAGGATCTGGCGGTAGGATAACCCAAATAATCGCCTCCCCTTTGAAGACCACTTTTTTGAGTGCCATCTTGGTTAAGACCACTTTCACTGCCAGTTTCCGGATCATAACCTGAGTAATCGGTAATGGTAAATAGATTGCTACCGGTTACATATAAGCGCAATCCTTTAATTTTAAGTTTATCCAATACCGGCTGACCGAAATTGTAAGAAAAGTTTACATTACGCAAGCGAAGATAGGACGCATTTTGCACCCATGCCGATGAAGGGTCACGTTGCCAGCCAGTAGGATTACGGGTTGCTCGGAAGTGAATACCGTCGCCTGGTTCTTCTGGTGAACGCCAGCGGTCAATCTGCTCGATCATACCATTCCGGTCGCCATGGTAAATACCCACCATCCGTTTAAAGAAGCTAAACACTTCGGCTCCATAAGAACCTGTAAACTGAACACTCAAAGAGAAATTTTTATAAGAGAAATTATTGGTGATGCCAGCAGTAAAATCAGGCATATTATTACCTAAAATGGTCTTATCATTTTGATCCAACTTGCCATCACCATTCACATCGGCATAACGTCCGTCACCTATTTTATCGGCAGCTAAATGCGGATAGCGGTCCAGTTCTTCCTGCGACATGAAAACACCTTCCTGTTTATAGCCATAGAAACTCGCGATAGGTAAGCCAATGGTGGTGATGAATGCATTATTAGCATTTGGAGCACTGCCATAAATAGGGCGTTGATCAGGGCCTACTTCTAATACCTTATTTTTGTTAAAGGAGATATTGAAATTGGTGCTCCATTGAAATTTATTAATAAAGTTTCTGGTAGTTACCGAAAATTCCATGCCTCTATTTTGTACTTTTCCAACATTTTGAATCTGCGAGGTATAGCCTGTAATGGTAGGAACGGGCACGTTTAATAATAAATCAACGGATTGACTGTCATAAAAGTCACCTTCTACCCGTACGCGGTCATTTGCCAAACCGAATTCAAAACCTAAATTATACTGCCGGGTTTTTTCCCATCCCAAGTCATTATTAGGAATGGTGCTAGGATCGACTGTATTTTGTAAGGTACCTCCGGTAGGATAATATCCTGGGGATAATAGACCAATAGCCGAATAATCACCTATACGGTTATTTCCTGAAATACCATATCCAGCCCTGAGTTTTAGATCGCTGATCTGGTCTACATTTTTCATGAATTCTTCTTCTGAAATTCTCCAACCAACCGATACAGAAGGGAAAGTACCCCATTTCCGATTTTGTCCAAAGCGGGACGAACCATCACTACGGAGCGTAGCCGTAAAAAGATAACGGTCATCATACGAATAATTAACCCTACTTAAGTAGGAGATCATGGAGTATGCAGATTCTGTACTAGAAAGCGCATACATGTTTCCAGCATTCAAGGTTTCAATATCATCGTTGGCAAATCCACGGGCTTCACCATTCATATAATTTTTTGTATGCTTTTGTGTCGTGTATCCAACCAAGGCGGAAAAGTTATGTTTTTCACCAAAAGTTTTGGTATAATTTAAGGTGTTTTCAATTACCCAATCATAGTCTGTATTCCGCATATCAACACCCTTTGCAGGACGTGGTGCTTTTGATGCATCCAAATCTACTATTGAAGGTTCAAATCTTTTTAATTGATCATCTTGGATTCCACCATTAATGCTCAGGCGATATTTCAGATCCTTCATAATTTCCCAATCGGCAGAAATAGTCCCCAACCAACCATAACGTCTTCTATTGAGGTTTACCAAATTAGCAACGCCAAGAGGGCTGGCCACATCCCCAACCAGCGTTTCAGGATTCCGTACCATTGATCCATAGGTGCCGTCTGCATTTCTCTCCGGATAAATCGGAGGTAATTGCAGCGCATACATCACTGCTGAATATTTACCCTCATCTTGTTCTCTACCCTGTGCTGAATAGGCCATCAGGTTTACGCCAAGATTGATTGTCTTGCTAACTTTTGAATTGATTGCCGAACGGAAGTTGAAACGATCATAATCGGTATTAATCACAATACCATCCTGTTTCATATAACTTCCTGAGAAATTATACTGCGTGTTTTCAGAACCACCATTAACGGAAAGTTCGTTTTGTTGTGTTAAGGCAGTTCGATATAATAAATCCTGCCAGTTATTATCGGGCATGGTTGCCACAGAGGCTGGATCCATAAAGTTATATTTATATCCACCTGTACCATCGGGTATCATGTATTGCCCACTAGCGCCAGGATAAAGGCTCCTTCGAGCATTTGGATCGTTGATACTATGTGGTGATTGATTAGGGTCACCCGGAATAACAGCTGCATCCAACCACGCTTGATTCCGACCATCAATAAACCAATCCACATATTGATCCCTGTTCATCATTTCAATTTCTTTTCCACGCTGCTGAAAACCTACAAACGAATTGACATTGATGGTAGGAGGGCCTTTTTTTCCTTTTTTGGTAGAGATTACCACCACACCATTTGCACCTCTCGAACCGTAGATAGCAGTTGATGAGGCGTCTTTTAACACCTGAATACTTTCGATATCCGAAGGGTTAATAAGACGAAAGGCATTTCCTTCCATGGGATAGCCATCAACCACATATAAAGGATCGTTAGATTGGGTAATAGAACCCGTACCCCTTACCTTGATGGATAAACCTTCGCCTCCCGGTGCACCACTGGTTTGTTGCACCTGAACACCCGCCATTTGGCCGGCTATGGCTTCTCCAAAATTCTGAACAGGGCGATTTTGAATAGCTTCTGCCGATACCGAGGCAACTGCTGTTGTTACGTCTGCTCTTCTTTGGGTTCCATAACCAACCACTACTACTTCATCCAACGCGGATGGTTCTTCCTTCAAAGTTACATTAACAACAGGGTTCGAGCCAACGGTGATCTCCTGTAAGGCATAACCTAAAATGCTAAATACTAGGGTTGCATCAGCTCCCGACACTCGCAAGGTATATAAACCCTCTGCATTGGTTGTCGTTCCTGCCGTTGTACCTTTTATCTGAATACTCACGCCAGGTACAGGCAAGCCTTGCGCGTCGATTACTTTTCCTTTCACCTCTCGCTGTTGTAAAAAGGGAGAAGCCTGAAAGGTCTCACTTTTTCTTTTGATCATTACGTTATGTCCGGTAATCTTATAGGTAAAAGGTTGATTTCTGAGACATTCGCGCATGATCTCTTCTACCGTTGCATGCTGTGCATTTATGCTCACCTTTAGGTTTTTGATTTCTTTGCTATTGTAAACAAAGACATAGTCGCTCTGCTGCTTAATGGACCAAAAAACCTCTTCTAAGGTTACATTTTGTTTATTTACAGAGATTTTTTGTGCGTATGTTGCTGCGCGTAGCTGCATCAAGGCAATGAACAAAAAGAAAAATGTAAGATTAAAGCGCATTATAATTTTCCTTTTAATATTGGCGGTTCGGTGTTGAACTAGGCTTGGTTTTCCAAAAAATTCGGATAATGACCTAGCCCAGGCCATTGTCTTAGGTCTAATTTTCATTATTTTTGTAAAGTTTGAGTTAATAAAGGTTTTAACAAATTGGTGTTCCGGATTTTATCCGGAAAGAGTTAACTCAATGTATTCCGTTTCCTAATGGCGTTAGGAAACGGTTTTTTGTTAACCCTGTCCTTACTTAAGTGATTTTCGTTTTTGGTCTTCTCATAATTTAATTGATTAAAGTTTATTGGATAATAATGATCTTTTTGGCGTTTCCTTTTGCTAAAATTTTATATTTTAAATCGAAATACCGTAAAATTTCCAACGCTTCGATGGCATTGGCATTTCTATGTACTTCCCCCCAAAGCTGAATATCAGGTGCGTCTCCTTCAAATTCGATCGTTAGATCATACCAACGGGCCATCTGCCGTAATGCTTCTTGAATGCCGGAGCCCTGAAACTGAAAAAGACCGCTTTTCCATGCGATTACATTTTCAGCATCTATCTGATCTACCTTTAATTTTCCACTTTTCTTTAAGGCTGCTTGTTCTCCCGGTTTAAGAAGGATGGTATGATTAGTTTGAAGCGCTGATACTTTAACACTTCCTTCTAATAGGGTTGTTTTAATTTCGGGCTCGTCTTCATAACTGTTGATATTAAAATGAGTACCTAACACCAGTAGTTCCTGTCGATCCGTCAGTACTTTAAATGGTTGTTTTTCATTTTTGGCTACTTCAAAGTAAGCTTCACCTTTTAATAAGACCTTTCGTTCGTTTCCGGTAAATGTTGTAGGATAGCTGAGCGATGAAGCTGCGTTTAACCAAACCTTGGTACCATCTGATAAAATGACTTGATATTGCCCGCCCTTTGGTGTACTCAATGTATTTGATTTTGCCTCTTGGATACCCGGATTAATTTGATAGGTAATCAAACCATCCTCATTCTTTGTAATTTTTATTCCTCCCTTGTCCAGTATCTTCTGATCCGGAGCATTATCCAATGCTATTTGCGATCCATCAGCCAACGTTAACAGCGCCTTATTGGTACCAGGTGCAAAATCATTCGGATTGATTTTCGACTTATCAATGACTTCAACAAGTGGCTGGCTCGACTCTTTTTCTTTGAAAAAATAAAAACCAATGGAAACAAAAAGTAAGAATACCGCAGCCGCAACGATCCTAGGCAAAAGGGTAAAACTTTTGTTTTTCGATAGAGCAGGTATCCGTTGATAGACATCTGCTAAATCTGCTTGTATCATTTCTTCCGTCAGATCGGAAGATGGGAGATTAGCCAGTTCATCGTAAAAGGATTCAACCCAAGCTTTTTCAGCATCGGTGCACAGACCTTTTCTGTATTTATGAAGCAACTCTTTTATTCTTTCTTTCTCCATAAGCTCGGTTAATGAGGATCGTTAAAAGTAAAGTACGACAAGGAGGTCTTTGGGGGTAGAAAAAAAATATTTTTTTTACCATTGACTCAAAACAGCCAATAAAGTAGGAGAAGGATGGCGTATAGAAAGGCTTCTAATTTGCTTCTCAAGATTCGTAAAGCATTCTTAACCTGCGTCTTAACCGTTGCTTCTGATAAATGTAATTTAGCAGCAATTTCTTTATGGGAAAGGTGTGCTTTTCTACTGAGGTTAAATACCTGTCGCATTTTTGAAGGTAATTTGCCGACTTCCCCTTCTACCAACTCCTGCAATTGTTTTTCCTGGATAGCATGATCGGTAATGTCAGCCCCTACCTCTGCCATTGTTTGAAGCCAGTCGAAATAAACCGAACTAATCTTCTTATGCGCCATTAATTTAATTACCTGATTACGATTAGCAATATATAGGTATCCGGCGAGGTTATTGATCTGGAGTTCGGCCCTTTTATTCCATAGAGATGTAAAAATATCCTGCACAATATCCTTTGCATCTTCTCGGTTTCTTAATACATGATACGCCTGCTTATACAAGCGTTCACCATAACGCACATAGCTTTCGGAAAAAGCAGTGGCATCATCTGCCTTTAATAGATGTAATAATTCTTTATCCGTATACAGCTTATAGGATGACATACAGGTTAAATAGCAAATAGAACAGATATAAATTGGTTTGCTGCTACGAATCTACTAAATGATTTTAAAGTTTTTTATAATATTGCTTATATAAATAAATTTTATTAACTATCTATATCCCATAAATAATTTGGAGCCATGAATGAACAGGAAATTGATAAACTACTGAAACATGAGAATGATCAGCTCGACAAACTACATCAAATTGTTAAAGAAGCTATATTAGATGAAGAGCTCATTGTCCAAAATTTGCTTAATCCCCCACTGGAAACAATTAGCAGGGGCCAGAAGCTGTCCGATAAAGTTGCCCGATTTGGCGGAAGCTGGTGGTTTATTATATTGTTTATCGTACTACTAATAGCATGGATTACCTTCAATACAGTGGCTATTAAATTTTACAGATTTGATCCATATCCGTTCATTTTAATGAACTTACTTCTATCGTGTGTAGCAGCATTACAAGCGCCTATCATTATGATGAGCCAAAACCGTCAAGAAGAGAAAGATCGTAAAAGAAGTGAAAATGACTACCTAATTAATTTAAAGGCTGAAATGCAGATTCGTAGCCTGCACAAGAAAATGGATCTTTTACTGGGGGAACAAGTCAAAACCTTATTTGAAACGCAGCAACAACAATTTGAAATATTAAAAGAAATTCAAACAAAGTTAAATGAGCGATCGTAAAGTTTCTAAATAGTAATACCCCCAGCAGTCAAAAAAAATCTTTCATAACCATCATTATAACTTAGGTATTCTCTCTACTTTTCCCAAGGAAAAACTAAACTTTCTGTGTGTGACTCCAACATAAATTGCTGGATTTTTTTGACAACATCTGGATATTCGCTCGCAACATTTCGTTTTTCCTGTACATCTTTAGTTAAATCGTAAAGCGCAATAGGCGCATTTCGATCTTTCAGCACATTAAGTTTAATACCCTTCCAATTACCATACCTAACCGCCTGTTTACCTCCCTGTTCATGAAATTCCCAGTAAAGATAAGCATGCTCCTTTTGCTCACCTGTACCTTTCAGCGCACTTACAAAAGAAATACCGTCTACTCCCTGAGGAGGCTGCACACCGGCCAATGTTGCAAAAGTTGGGAATAGATCCCAGAAAGCACCAACAAATTCACTTTGTTGGTTGGGGCGGATTACACCAGGCCATCTCGCTGCAAAAGGCACACGAATTCCCCCTTCATACAAATCACGTTTAAACCCGCGAAGCCCACCTCCGCTATTAAAAAATGACGGATCTGCGCCCCCCTCCAAATGCGGGCCATTATCACTTGTAAATATCACCAATGTATTTTCATCCAAACCAAGGCTCTTCAGACGTTCAAGTATTTGCCCAACATATAAGTCTAATCGGGCTACCATTGCCGCAAAAGTTGCATGGGGGTATTGTTGAGAGGCGTAACCTCCGGGGCGAGCGCCTTTTCCATAGTCCTCACCCTTAAATGGTTTTTCAGGAAACTTACCTTTGTAATATTGGAATATACTGTCGTCAGGCACTAACAGTTCTGCATGTGGAAGAATGTAAGGAAGGAAAAGAAAAAATGGTGCCCCTTTATTTTCATCGATAAAAGCCAAAGCCTCCTTTTGTATCAGATCAGGAGCGTACTGTTTATGATATTGCAAATCGCCATTCTCCTCAAGTATTATCTTTTTATCATTATCCCATAAATGAGTAGGATAATAGCGATGCGCCAGCGATTGGCAGTTATATCCATAAAAGTGATCGAAACCCTGTTTATTTGGATCTCCTTCCGAATTCACCGGTCCTAAACCCCACTTTCCAAAAGCACCCGTTTTATAACCAGCCTTCTTCAATACTTCGGCCATCGTGTTCAACGAATCAGGGATAGGATACTGCCCTTCAGGGGCTACACCTAAATTTCCACGAATAAAGGTATGGCCCGTATGCTGTCCGCTCATCAAAGAAGACCTGGATGGGGCACAAACAGCGGTACCTGAGTAAAACTGATTAAAACGGATTCCGTCTGCCGCCAATCTATCTAAGTTAGGCGTATTAATCAACTTTTGGCCATTAAATCCAACGTCACCATAACCGAGGTCATCAGCCAGAATAAAAATAATATTCGGTTGTTTATTTTGTGCCTGTGAAAAAAGAGACACCAATAACGTTGTTATTAATAATAAAAAGGTTTTCTTCATCATAAATTAAATTTTTTATCAATTACCGTAACCAGGATTTTGTTTTAGTGCATTATTCTCCTGAATAGCTATCGCCGGGATAGGCCATAACCCATCTCTCTGCTCATTAAAACGACGCGTATCGATTCGCTCTCCCTTATCGTTGTAAATATCGTTATTCAATACTTGCTGAGCAATACCCCATCGGCGTACGTCAAAGTAATATAAGCCTTCACCGGCTAATTCAATTCTTCGTTCATGCCTTATTTCCTGACGCAGTTCTTCTTTAGAAAAATCAGGCTTTAAGGCCGGCATTCCTGCCCGGTCCCGAATCTGATTTATCGCTTCATAGACGGACCCATCCGGTCCGTTCACCTCATTCTGTGCCTCTGCATACATGAGTAATACATCCGCATACCGGAGCAAGATATAATTTAATTCGGACTGTCCATCAGGTATAGTTGCCGCGGGTATATCATCTTTAAAGACCGTATATTTCTTTTGGCCATACCCAGTGCGGGGGTATTGGCTTTCTGTTACTGTGGCTCCCTTAAAAAGACTACCTTTTACAATTGCGGTTTTTTGAAGCCGAGGATCGCGGTTCTCATAAGGTTTAGCAGGATCATACAAAGTCGATGCTGTTATTGGATTTCCCTCTATGTCGTAATAATCATTCACTAAGTCAGGCAAAGGCGCAATATTATTGTACTGATCGAGATTAATATCAAAGCCATGTGTAAATTCAGGATATTTGAATTGCGCATCAAAAATAACTTCTTCATTTCCCTCATTTTCTAAATAAAATAAGCCCCTATAATCCGGAAAGAGCTGATAGGTTTTCGCATCTATGATAGCTTTGGCTGTTTCCGCCGCCTCGGCCCATTTCCCACCATACAAAAGCACCCTCGCCTTAAAAGCTAAAGCCGCTCCCTTAGTTGCCCTTCCCTTTTCATTTGCTCCATAACTTACCGGAAGATCGGTTGCCGCCTCATCCAAATCTTTAATAATTTGGTTATAAATTTCAGCAGCGCTATTACGCGGCAAATTCGCCTGCGCTCCATCATCTGTGGCGTCCAGAATTAAAGGGGCACCACCGTATAAGTTCCATAGCGGAAAGTAAAAAACCGCTCTTAAGAATTTTGCCTGTGCTACATAACGTTTTTGTGCAGTTTCATCGAGTGGCACTTTATCAATATTAGCCAATAGATTATTCGCACGACCAATACCTTGATAAGCACCTTGCCAAACTGTGTAAAAAAGACCTGTATTAGCATCATGTAAGCCTTGTGCAATCAGATTATAATCCCCTTGGTAACGATAAGTATTTGGCGATAGGTTTTCATAATACAACGGTGTAGTACCTCCATACAAACCATTATGCAATAGTGCTGCATATACGCCATTAAGGCTTGCTACCACCCGTTCCTCTGTTTCCCAATAATTGTCGTCTGTATAACGATCTGTGGGTTCCACATCCAAAAATGTTGAGCACCCGATAAACCCTAAAAGACCAATTGTTGAAAGTAATATAGTTAAAGATCTCATCACTTTGATATTATTTTTTATGATCTAACGGACTTCATTAATAGTCCACTGATATATATTTTAGTTATATACTACTTATAAAGATATATTCACACCTGCTGTAATCGACTTGTAATTTGGGTAATCTATCCCATTAGCTCGTGTTAAGTTCCGTTCCGGATCTCCCAACTTAAAATTTGTAATAGTTACATAGTTTTGGGCGTTAACAAAGACTTTGGCCCGTTTAATATGGAGATGCTGCAACCAGTCTGATTGAAAATTATAAGCTATTTGGATATTTTTTAATCGCAGGTAACTTGCATCCTTAACCCAGTAATCTGAAGTAAGATAATTTTGAGGATATCCGGACGACGTGGTAAGTCGTGGCAGCGTAGCCGTTGGATTTTCCGGTGTCCAAGAATTACTCAACCATTCGTTGGTAACACCTGCTCCATTACGATAAGGAAAAGCCAGATTACCATTTGCGTAAGTTTCCGCATCTGCTACCCCTTGAAAAAAGAGATCTAAATCAAAGCCTTTATACGCCCCATTAAATGTGAAACCATAGGTATACGTTGGAATGCTACTTCCTATAACCATTCTATCGTTGTTATCGATTACATTGTCACCATTTTGATCTATATAACGGATATCTCCCGGTTGGGTACTTGCCGCCTGATAAGCATGCGCTTGCACTTCTGCCTCGCTTTGGAAAATGCCATCAGACTGAAGGCCGTAAAAAGAGCTAATTGCGTCCCCTTTTCGAATGATCGTCACGCCATCATAATAAATATTTCCCTTAACATCCAGCACCTTGTTTTTCACGTAAGCGACATTCCCCCCTATCCGATAACGAAAAGCACCTGCTTGATCTTGATACGCAAGGGATAATTCAATGCCCTTATTTGAAACTTTACCAATGTTTCGGTATGGGCCCTCCAACTTTCCAACTTGAGCCGGAATATTAACCTTTCGTAGAATTTCATTAGTTGTTTTATCAAACACATCTAGCTGAAAGGATAATTTATTTTGGAGGAGATCCAGGTCCACCCCAAGGTTTGTCATGGTAGTCGTTTCCCATGTAATCGTTGGATCGCTAATTTGTGTAATAGCTGTACCACCCACTACATTATTATTAAAGCTATAACCTTGCCCAAGGCTAATCGCATTTACATAGCTAAATAGAGGAATTTGCTGGTTTCCCAATCTCCCCCAGGAGGCTCTTAATTTCAGATTATTTATCCAATTAGCATCTGCCAGAAACGCTTCCTGATTAATACGCCAAGCTCCAGAGAAAGAAGGAAATACACCCCAACGTTTTCCTTTAGCAAATCTCGATGAGCCATCGTAACGAATGTTAGCCTCCAATATATATTTATCGCGAAAACTGTAGTTAACCCGTCCGAAATATGACTGTAAGCGTGATTGCGAAGATTTTCCTCCCACTTCAGGAGCCGTACTACCAGCATCGAGCTCCGTAAGCTCATTGCCTAAATATCCTTGGTTATAGGCATCAAAATCGCCTTCGTCAAAACGTTCAATACTAAAACCTCCCAAAGCATTAATAGCATGATCATCCAACTGTTTTACAAAATTTAGCGTATGAAAATTCGTTAAATTCACCGCATTTGCTGCAATCTGTTTTACACCCCTAGTAGGAATATTCCCCATAGGCGTTAGCACACCAGTTTTCGGGTTGGTAAGTGAAATTTGCGGGTAAGCATATTTCTCCTGCCTATAAAGTAAGTTAGCCGCCGCCGTTATTTTATAGGTAAGGTTTAAAGGTAATTTTACTTCGGCATATACATTAGCCAAGGTCCGATAACGGGTATTTTTCCTAAATCCTTCGTAAGACAAAGCCAATGGATTACGGAAAAAATTATGCCCCGGCACACGAACCCATTGATCGGCGTACGAGCCATCTTGCGCATAAGGTGCCTGCATAGGTAAACCTCTATATAACAATCCCATTAATCCCCCTTCACCATTAGCCTCATCTGATGTATAAGCACTCTCTCGATCGTTCCAGAATGTCCCCGCAACATTGGCACCTACCTTGAGCCAGCCAGTGACGTCGGATTGTATATTGCTATTAAATGTATATTTTTTTGCATTTGTTTCCAACAAAACCCCTTCCTGATCGAGATAGCCAAAAGAAAGCGAAAAAGATGTTTTTTCTCCTCCTCCTGAAAGCCGTAGATTATGTTCTTGAATCGGTGCGTTTCTATACATTACATCAAACCAATTCGTATTCGGATAAACGTATGGATCTGTTCCAGACCTATATTCCTGAATAAGGTCATCACTGTACTCAGCAGGTTTACCTTCGTTTGCCAAGGCTCGGTTTTTCCCTTGCATATATTGAACAGCATCTGTTACCACATCGGGCTTAAAGGTTGCTCTTTGCGACCCTCCATATACGTTATAATCGATTTGAAACTGACCTTTCTGGCCCGTTTTGGTTTTAACCAAGATAACGCCATTAGCCGCCCTGTTTCCATAAATAGCAGCAGAGGCGGCATCTTTTAACACGGAGATGCTTTCAATATCGTTGGGATTTACCTCACTCAATGGATATTCAATACCATCCACCAACACCAACGGATTATTATTATTTAATGTACTTACACCCCGAATTCGAATGGTATTCCCCTCCGCACCGGGTCTTCCTTTATTTTGATTGACATAAACACCGTTAGCGCCCTGAAGCGCTTGGGTTGCATTAGTAATAGGTCTGTTTGCCAAAAATTTAGCATCAACAGTAGCAACTGAACCTGTCAATGTGCTTTTCTTCTGTGTACCATACCCTACCACCACCACATCTTCCAGTTGGTTCAAATCGGCTTCCAGAAAAATCTCCACGCTACCTGTACTAACTATTTTCTTCTGGGCTTTATATCCAATGTAACTAATAAGCAATGTATAAGGGAATCTTTGGCCGGTCACGAAGTGGAAATCACCATGCTCATCACTACTTGCCCTATGTGTTGTTCCATCCAACGCAATCGTTGCACCGACAATAGGTTCTTTGGTGGCTGCATCAAGTACCTTCCCTTGTAAAGTCGAATTAATAAGCGGTTTAGTTTCTTGTGAATAAACATTTTGGAGTAAAATCCCAAAAACGAAAGTTAAAAGAAGCAAGCTCCTATGAACACCTGCCTTTAAACATTTAATCATATTGAAATGGGTTAAGTAAATTAAAAAAGGCGCAACGCCATTGTACCCTTTTTATTAAAATATATTATTGTTTGGCTATTCTATAGCTATATAATACTATACATCAGACAGCATAGTGATTTTTCCACATGAAGCTCGATAGTCGAAATGAGGTTTTTTAAAATAACAGGGATGCATGCACTGAGCTGCACCGCTTACATGGTTATACATAAGATTGAGTTTTAGTTAAATAAATGATAAGTGCAACGCCTATTGAAACTTATCATTTTTAATCCTTAAAAATTATATTCCTTTATAACGTATTTGTTTTGGCAGCATCGATAGCGGATAAGAATTTTTCTTTAGCATTCAAGCATTGCATTTATAAAAGATTGATTATCGGCGACAAAGGTATAAGAATTTTTTAAAAAACAATACAAAGTCTATATGTTTAGTCTATTTTGTAGCATTAAACAAATACACACCTATTATTCAATAAATTACACATTATGCTATTTAAAAAAAAACAATTAGCCAAGGTCCAAAGACTGCCCTCTACTACAACACATATTGTTAATAGGGATAGAGAAACCTTACATTCAATTAAAATATGAATATCTGGTAGAATGCCCAAAATTGTTTTTATAAGAAACCGCAACACGTCAGTAGTCCTTCCGTTAATGTAATAGTATAACTAAAACTTATTCCCACGTACCTTTCACCTACCTTTTACCTAGGTGTTACATACCTTTCTTTAGTACATCTTCCGTAGCTCAAAAATACTTATTGTCTATATGTCCTATACTTCATTAAAGTATTTCGGGAGCTGTTAGATGCTCTTTCGTAATGGCGGCTTTTTGCCCTTTGGGTAATTTGTCGGATAGTCATTTAAGAAAATATTGGCCCTTCCACTTATAAGGAAAATATTCTTGGTATAACTATTGCTTATAAACTTAATTATAGATCAGTTACACTAAATAAGTTGAGCTATGGAAATTACAACAACTACAATACACGAACTTAACTGGGATTTTCCGAATGCGCAGGATTTTAATGCCGAGATTATTAATGGAAAAATCACCAAGCTTATTCTACAGGATGTGGGAGAGCTCACTAATTCTCATCTCGATTCAACCAATGAAAAATACTTACGCCATGTGCATAGAGCTTTAGGTGGTTTATTTCAGCATCTTGATAAAATAAGGGGGATAGGTAGTTTAGATCATCAAGAAGATGAAGATGCAGAACTAAAGGATGAAGAAAGAAATTTACGTTATCTTCAACGGGATGAAAGTGAGATGAAAGAATATAAAGAACGTGTTTTAAATTCCATTAATCGCTCTTAGTTTTTTCTCTTATTCAACAAGCTCCCACTGCCCAATGGTTTATTAAAACAGTATTCGAAGAAAGCCAAAAAATCCAGAAATAATAATTCGGAAAAGGGCTGATCAATGACCAGCCCTCAAATCTTGTTTTTGAAATTATTAATCGAGTACCTGGCTTAGCACATTCCCGTTTGCGTCAAAGGCAACCTTCAACTCTTCAGTGAAGCTCTTCAATTCAAGCGTATATCCTATGCTGTTTCCTTTGGTGATTTTTTTTACATCATCTATTCGGTAACTGTTAAAATTTGCTCTAATCTTTGTTAAAACCTTTTGCGGCAAGTCCCTTTTTGAAAGATCTTCTTTGTGTTCGGTTAATTTCCCTGCTTGATCGTACCATGCATCATGATCCGTTGAGAGCAACCCTGTTTCAAATTCCACCTTATACAAATCGCCTTGCTGTTCCCATTCCACATCCGACGCATTAGGGAAAGCTTTGTGAAAATTATTGATCACTACAGAGGGTACTTGGCTTGATTGAATATCCTGCCCTAACGAAACATTCGCATTGATAAGCAATGCAAGAAAACCGATTAAAATACTTTTTTTCATCTTCATATCATTTGTTTTTTAAAGGTGATGACGCTATCATGATTCATTAATTCAACTGTATTATTCGCAAATCATGATAGTTCCATGTCAATAATTTTTAATTCTAATACGAAGAAACAGTTCAATTCTGGAAAAATGTTGGAATATTTTGGTGCAATACCGGGGGAAGAAAAAATTAATGCATTTTAGACGAACGAAGATCAAGCGCTTAGTATAGAGGTCTATTATTGAGCATTGAAGCGCACATTAAAACAGTGCTTATTGTTTTCGAAACGATAGGTAACATCAAAACCATACATGCTACAAATCGCCTTTACGATGGCCAATCCCAATCCGGTTCCCATCGACTCTTTATCCAACGACTTATAGAAGCGGCTAAAGATTTTATTCGCATCCAACTCTTCCACTTTCCCTGTATTCGAAATTTCAATGGCATTTGCCGAGATGTCAACCGTCACAACACCATTTGTTACATTATGAAAGATGGCATTCTTTATTAAATTAGCCACGATTATGTTGGCAAGAGATGCATCCATCTGAACATTCAAATCGCTTGTTTCATTAACAATGATTTTTACCTCTTTAAAATCTGCAAACTCGTCCAGATCTTGTACGGTCTGTTGTACAATCCTATTGAGGGAAATGCTTTGCTTATCAAAAAATTGCTTGTTTTCTATTTTCGTTAAGAGTAGCAACGACTTATTCAAGCGTACCAAGCGTTCAATAATCGCTAAAATTTGCCCAAGACTTTCGGCGGCTGAATCCTCAATACCTCCCTTTTCTAGCAACAACTCTAACTTACTGGTGGCCACCGCCAAGGGTGTCTGCAGCTCATGTGACGCGTTTTCAATAAATTGCTTTTGTTGTTCGTAGGTTTCCAAGCTGTGTTGCAGCAAGGTATTGACGGCATTTTTTAAACTATTGAACTCTTTAATGTTGGTGGTTATCTCGGGTAACTCTTTGCCCCTTCCTAGCCTAAAGCTTGTAACTTGACTAAGAAAGTTGTAAAAGGGTTTCCACAATTTTCGTAAAACAATATTATTGATGATAATGATACTCGCTACCAAGATGAAATACAACCAAAACACCGACCAAAATAAATCTTCAATCAAATCATCTTCTTCCACCATTGAATTGATGATTTTCAGCTCGTAAAAATGTCCGTGATTTTCAAATGCAGTAGTGAGTATACGCACCGGTTCCAGATCATCTTCATCTTGCATATACATCAGGGTATCAACGTATCGATCTTTCATGGCAAGAGCAATTGGTTCGCCTATTTCCCGAATGGCATAATTGCTTTCATCGAAATAGTTTTTCTTTAGTACCGATGAATCATCATTCGCCTTCTGAATAATTAAGAGTTTGTAATTTTCCAATCCATCGTCTATACTATCGTGGATTTCGTCAAGCATATTTACATAAAAAATAATCGACCAAATCGTGACAATCAGAAAAATAGAGATAGAAAGATACTGTAAGGATTTATTGAGCAGTTTCATTTCTCAACCATTTTATAACCAACACCATAAACTGACTCAACTTCTATCGCTGCATGTACTGCATGTAATTTCTTTCGAAGGTTTTTTATTTGGTAATAAATAAAGTCGAAGTTGTCGGCCTGATCAATATTGTCACCCCAAACATGTTCCGCCAATGACGATTTTGTTATCAGTCGGTTCATATTAAGCAGAAAATAATTAAGCACATCAAATTCCTTCCTATTCAGCACAACAAGTTCACCGCTCACAAAAAGTTGCCGTTCCTGTAAATCCAATACAATGTTTGTGGTTTCAATGGTATTTTTTCCTGCGAGCTTTTTTCTCCGTAAAACAGCTTTTACTCGTGCATTAAGTTCAGCAATATGGAACGGTTTGGTCAGATAGTCATCAGCACCTAGCTCAAGTCCTGCAAGCTTATCGTCAAGTGAATCCTTTGCGGAAATAATGATAACATTTTCCGATTTACCTGAATCTTTCAGCTGCTCCAATAAATGAAGGCCACTTCCTCCAGGAAGCATAATATCTAGCAAAATACAGTCGTAATCGTAAACAATGATTTTTTCCAGCGCCGTGGGGTAGTCGGCAGCCGTTTCTATTATAAAATGTTCTTTTATAAGCGAAGCCGAAATAGCCTCCAACAATTCCTTTTCGTCCTCAACTATTAAGATTTTCATTAGAACAAGTATAGGGTTAAATTCTGGAAAGATTTTGGAAACATCGAATATCTCTTCTACTTTTTCTTGACAAAAAGTAGCCAAAGTCAAGGCTGCACGGACTTCGCTAAAGATTCAGATCCGTCCGCTCAAGACTGTTGAGCCGCTTCGCTTCCTAACAGCCTTTTATACCTTACACTCGCTGAATCTTCTTAACGCTCATCCCATGAGGCCGGTCCTACCAGCGTGCCGAGACTGTCTTGCTACTTGATACCCACAACTAACAACTAGCAACCAATAACTGACAACTAATAACTAATAACCAACTAGCAACCAATAACTAACAACTGACAACTAATAACCAACTAACAACTCATCACCCTCTGCCATCCTTTGTAGGCTTCTGCTACTTTAGGCACAGATGCACTCCGGGCAATTGGGTGCCTTTGAAAAAGGGAACGGATAGCATCTACATCGGTGAAAATCCCGGTCTTAAGTCCTGCTAAAACACCTGCACCCAGGGCCGATATATTTTTATTTTCATTTTTTACAAGCGTGGCATCCAATAGGTCACTTAAAAACTGCGTAACGAACTGATTGCTACTAGCACCACCATTCACCATGAGTTCATTTACGGTCATGCCAGCATCCTGATTCATCGCCTCTAAGACGTCCTTAATTTGGTAAGCGATAGATTCGAGCGCGGCCCGCACAATATGGTTCTTATTGCTGGCAAAGGTCAAACCCTCAATAGACGCCTTTTTGTTCATGTCCCAGTAAGGAGCACCCAAACCGCTAAAAGCAGGAATCAGGTATACGCCGCCATTATCTTCTACCGAATTGGCCATGGTTTCTACCTCTGAAAAATCTGTAAGTAAGCCGAGTTCCGTTTTTAACCAGGCCAGCGGCGAGGCGCAAGATACGATGATGCCTTCAAGCGCATAATCCACCCGGTCTTCTGTGCTCCAGCAGATGGTAGAAACCATCCCCGAAGTCGAATTTTTACGTTTGCTCCCCACATTGAACAAGATGGAACATCCCGTGCCAAGTGTTGCTTTTGCTGTGCCTGGGTAAATGCATGCCTCCCCAAAGGCCGCAGCGTGGGAGTCCCCTATGAGTGCATGGATGGGCAGCGCCTCTTCAAATAACCCTTCAAAATGACTTGCTCCAAAAGCATAGGACGACGGTTTAGCTTCCGGCAGTTGAATACCATCCAAGTTAAACCGCGATAACAATTCCCGGTCCCAATCCAAGGTGTCTAAATTAAAAAACAAGGTACGCGACGCGTTAGTATAGTCGGTCAAATATTTTTCGCCCCCTGTTAGTCTGTATAGCAACCAAGTATCTATCGTTCCAAAATACGCCTCGCCTGCATCAATGGTCTGGCGGATTTCCGTATGATGTTGGTACAACCACATTAACTTTGTGCCAGAAAAATAAGGATCAATGCACAAACCCGTTTTCTCCTGTATGATATAAGCCAAACCCGCTGCTTGCAAGGCTGTGCAGATACTAACCGACCGTTTGCATTGCCAAACGATGGCATTATAAAGCGGCTGGCCGTCCTTATTCCAAAGTACGAACGTTTCACGCTGATTGGAGATGCCGCAAGATTTTATTGCCGATAGTACCCCTCCGGCAGCGCTGTATTGATCTACACAGGCTTGAACGGACTGTAAAACATTTTTATAAATCTCTTCCGGGTCTTGCTCTACATAGCCTTCAGGCAGGTAATGAGTTTTTAACGGAACGGTAGCCTCCGCGAAAATGCTTCCCGCTTCGTCAAAAATAATTGATTTCGTTCCACTCGTACCTTGGTCGATCGCTAAAATATACGAACTGCTTGTCATGCCTATTCTTCTTTATGATTTGCTTTGTCAATGATTACGGCTAGTAAGATCACCACTCCTTTTACAACCTGTTGCCAAAAGGGCGAAACATCCATCAATACCAAGCCATTGTTCAATACACCAATAATCATCGCACCTAAAACAGTGCCTATAATGGTACCTCTGCCACCTGCTAAAGACGTACCGCCGATAACAACCGCCGCAATGGAGTCTAACTCATAACTTAGACCAGCATTGGGCTGCGCAGAATTTAAACGCGAAGTAACCATAATACCCCCTACTGCTGCAAGAATTCCCGCCAGTGCATATACCCATATTTTGACGCTATTGATATTAATACCCGATAATTTTGCTGCACTTTCGTTGCCTCCGATGGCATAAATATACTTTCCAAAGGCCGTTCGGTTGGTGAGTATAGTGGCTAATAGCACAACAATAGCAGCAATCCAAACCAGTACCGGAATGCCCAGAAACCATCCCGTACCAATAAAAGAAAACTCCTTCCCTAAAGATGAAATAGGATAACCCTTTGTCCAGAGCATCGTAAATCCTCTAGCAATGGTTAGCATTGCCAGCGTTGCCACAAATGGAGGCACTTTAAATTTAGTGATTACAAAACCATTGAAAGTTCCCAGTGCAGCGCCGACCAGGGTACCTGCCAGCAAAGCACCCAAAAGTGTAAAGCCTATATATAGATCATATGTAGGTAATGCTATACCAAATTTAAGGAGTCCGGCGGCAATTGCACCACTAAAAGCCAAAATAGATCCTACCGACAGATCAATCCCCGCTGTCAGGATTACCAAGGTCATGCCAACGGAGATGCAAACATTTACCGAAATCTGCCGCAATACGTTCCAGCCATTGGCGAACGTAAGGAACTTATCGGAGAGCAGGGAGAGCACTACACACATTAATAGCAGCGCTATAAGCGATTGAAATTTGGCAATTTTTGAACGTTGTTGAATCATTTTTTTAATTATATGGTCTTCGGAATGGCAGCCCTTAATACATTATCTTCATTTGCCTCATGTGCTTGAAACGTAGCGGTTAACTTGCCTTCACACATCACCATCACCCGGTCAGACAGGCCAAGAATTTCCGGAAGTTCCGAGGAAACTACCACGATAGACATCCCCTTTTCGGCAAGACTCACAATAAGTTTATATATTTCATTTTTGGCGTGCGGATCAATGCCTCTCGTCGGTTCATCTAGCAACAACACACGCGGCTTCGTCACCAGGCATCGTGCCAGAACTACTTTCTGCTGGTTGCCGCCACTCAGGTTTTTCGTTTGCTGCATAGGAGAAGAACACTTAATTTTTAGCGAGTCTACATACTGCCGCGCTAACTCCAGGTCTTTCTTTCTGTTGATGAAACCCAGTTCAGTCACCTCACTAAGCCGACTGAGGCTGACATTTGTTTTGATGTCTAAGTTCAACACCAGGCCATTCTTCTTCCGGTCTTCAGGTACTAATACGATTCCTTCCCGAATTGCCTGTTGCGGAGATTTCAAGTGTAATGTGCGTTCCTCCATCCAAACGGTTCCACTTCTACGCGCATGATGCATGCCAACAATGGTTTCCAATAGCTCGGTGCGGCCCGCTCCCATCAACCCGAACAAGCCTAAAATTTCACCCCGACGCAACTGAAAAGAAACATGATCCACGATGAGGTTCTGTTTTATTCGCGTATCCTGCAAAGACATACCCTCAACGCTTAATAATACCTCCTCACCTACTGCTCTATGTGCTTGACCTAGTAGCTGAATCTCCCTGCCTACCATCTTGTTAATGAGTCCATCATGATCCACATCCCCCATTTCCCCACTTTCCATCACGCAACCATCTCGCATAACGATGTAGGCATCCGCTATTTTAAACAGCTCATCCAGCTTATGCGAAATGTAAACAATTGTTTTACCTTCATCGCGCAGCGCTTCAATAATGCCAAAAAGAACATCCACCTCCTGTTCACTGATGGCCGAGGTAGGCTCATCCATAATGAGCACATCGGCATCCGTTAGCAGGGCTTTGGCAATTTCCACCACCTGCTGCTGCCCAACCTTCAGTTCGTTTATCAAGGAATTCGGGCTCACATTGAGTTTTAATCGTTCCAACAGCTGCTGGGTATTGCTCCGCATCGCTTTCCTATCTACAAAACCCCATTGATCCGTGAGTTCCCTACCCAAATATATATTCTCAAAAATGGAGAGATCCGGAATCAGGTTGAGTTCCTGATGAATAATCGCAATACCACCATGTTGGGCCTCCCGTGGATTAGCAAAATGTACTTCTTGCCCCTTGTATACGATCTTACCTTCATAATCCGGGTATACGCCCGACAGGATTTTCATCAAAGTTGATTTTCCAGCACCATTTTCACCAATAATAGCCGTCACTTTTCCGGGCATCAGCCTCAGGTTCACTGCATTAAGGGCTGTTACGCCTGCAAACTTCTTTGTAATATTAAGGGCTTCAAGCATATTACCTCCTTTCTTTTTGTGACTTTTCCACGTGTAAAGGAATAATTGTCGTTTCTGCCAATACCGGATCTTTTCGGTTTAACTCTATCGCACCTATAAAACGAAGACTATCGCCAACTGCCAGCTGCTGCAATGTTGGTGTAAGCTGTTTCTTGATCAAGAAATTTATTTTTTCCGAGACCTCGTTAAATACCATGGTATTATCAAAAGAATCTACCGAAACGAGTCCTGCAGCATCTCGTGCTGCCGTGCCATAGATGTATTGAGAAGCTAGCTTAAAGCTTTGTTTTGCGCTGTCTTCCAACCACACATAGCCTGAGTCTTTGCTAACTACAACGCCGCTACCATTTACCATAAAATACCGGATATCACCATCACTAGGCGCATGCGAATAAGCGTCGAAAGCTTCCGAAGGGTTAGCTTGTAAGGTATTCCGCAACAACGCAAAATCGGTAAAAGCAGCCGTAGATTTGGGTATTGTTTTAAACAAATAATTGCTGGCATAGCCATCAACGTCAAAGCCTTTGTTAGCAGCTTTCACTGCTTGGAGGCTTTTAATGTATACCGAATTGTAAACCAGTACGGCACCGACGAGCACCAACAATGTATATTTTATTCCCCGCTTTGCCATATCTGTTAGTTTTTCTTACCGTAAGCAATGTATTGGTCAATGTTTTTTGGCGTCACCACATCCACTGCGATGGGCAATTTCTTTCGGAAATTCCGCTCGCCTTTAAAATAAGCGTCTGCGAGCGTTGCCGCCTTTTCAGCAATCAATTTCGGAAACTGCATAGCCGTAGCGTTAATTTTTCCATCTTTAACAGCATTAACGGCATCTTCCGCACCATCAAAACCATAAATTTTCACTTGATCTTCCTTTCCTGCGGCTACCGTAGCCTGGTAAGCACCCATAGCCATCGCATCATTGCCACAAAAAACGCCCTTGATATCCGGGTGTGCCTGGAGTATAGATTCCATTACCTCCATCGCCTTATTTCGGTCGAATTCTGCACTTTGCTGGGCTACCATCTTCAGGTCCGGAAAATTATCTACCACGCTGTGAAATCCTTTTGAACGATTCCAAGTGTTGTTGTCCGAAACAATACCAAGTATTTCTGCATAATTTCCCTGCCTGTCCAAATCGCCCACAAATAATTTACCCAGCTGCACACAGGCAGCATAGCTATCAGATAAAATTTGAGAAGTAGCCGCCGTTCTAGAATTAATTTCCCTATCCATGCAGAAAACAGGAATATCGGCATCCGTAGCTTTCGTTGCATTCACAACAGAACCTTCGGCGTCTGTTGGATTAAACAAGATAGCATCATAGCCCGCAGCTATGGCATTTTCAAAATGATCCGTTTCTAAGGCTGTATTATTCTGCGAATCAAAAATTTTGCTGGTGTAGCCAAGTGCCTTTGCTTTTTCCGCTGCAGATTCTGCCAGAAAAACAAACCAAGGGTTATTGAGGGTAGAAACCACAATAGCAATCTGTTTAGGCTGCCCATCTTTGTTTTTGTTGCCGCAGCCCAAACATAACAGCAACAACAAGGCCCATATATTTAGGTGTTTCATCTGTTTATTCGTTAGTTTAATTGCCAGATGAAGCCGCTGATGATCAAATAATCATTATGTTATGTACTCAAGATTATTTTAACCATGCCGGGTTCATAAAGGGTTAGTTTTATAAAAATTATTGCCTAAGATACATCTATGCAATCGTGTTTAGTAATGCCAGCGCTGTATCAGCCAAACCTGTTTCCGAAATACCGTAATGATTCAGAATTTCAACCTGCGAACCGGTCACCGTGTATTCGTCAGGTATGCCAACGATTTTAAAGGGTTTACCATGATGATTCTGTAGCAGGTAAGCCGCACAGGCCTCCCCGAGCCCACCATTTACACTATGTTCTTCTACCGTTATAATAGCCCTTGTATGCTCCGCGCGCTCCTTCAATAAAGCTGTATCCAATGGCTTGATCGTATGCATACTCACCACCGAAACGTCCAATCCATTCTCCCGTTGCAATCTGCCCGCTGCTTCTAAGGCCGGGTATACCGTTTCCCCAGTAGCAATAAAAGTTAGATCCTTTCCTGCTTTAATCATGCGCCCTTTTCCTAATGTAAATGTATTTGCCCTATCCTCGGTGAGGAGTGGCATGTTCTTTTTTCCAAAGCGCAAATAGATGGGCTTACCAAGCTCGCTAGCCTGTAAAATAGCCTGTTCCGTTTCATAATTGTCGGCAGGGGCAACGATTGTTAAATTATTTATAGCCCTTAAAACGGCGTAATCATGCAAACTGTGATGGGTTGAGCCGAGTGCTCCATAACTTACTCCTGCACTGATGCCAATAAGTTTAACCGCATTATCCGAATAAGCCACATCATTTTTTATCTGCTCTAAGGCACGTGCTGTGAGAAAACAGGCAGGTGACACTGCAAATGTTTTTTTACCAGTAGAAGCCAGTCCCGCCGCTACACCCACCAAATTCTGTTCAGCAATGCCGATTTCTACGATTTGCTCCGGATATTTCTTACCAAAAGGCACCAACTTACCAGAACCTCTAGAATCGCTGGTTACCACCACCACATCTCTATCATGAGCAGCCAGCTGCTGCAAGGTAGTAGAAAACACCTCCAGATTTGGCTTTGCAGCCTTGGCAACCTCTGTTGTTATATGTTCCATAGTTATATACTTAATTCTTCCAGTGCTTGTGCATATTGTTCGGCATTTGGCACACCGTGATGCCAGCTCACACTGTGTTCCATAAAACTCACCCCTTTCCCTTTTACCGTGTGTGCAATAATTAAGCTTGGTTTACCCGCTTCAAAAGGCATGCTTTCGAAGGCTTCTTTAATAGCCTTTAGGTCGTGTCCATCCACATGTTTTACGGCCCAACCGAAACTTTCAAATTTCTCATCCACCGGATCGGTATTACACACATCCGCGGTTGGCCCTGTAATTTGCAAACTATTTTTATCGAGTATAGCACATAAATTATCCAATTTATAATGGGCAGCTGTCAATGCCGCTTCCCAGTTTGATCCCTCCGGCAACTCCCCATCTCCCAAAAGTGTAAACACCCGATAATCTCTTTTATCCATTTTTGCTGCAAGGGCGGTACCTACACTGATGGGCAAACCATGACCAAGCGCACCTGTATTTTGCTCCACACCGTTTACCTTTCTGGTAGGATGCCCAATATAGTGTGACTGGTAGCGGCACAGAGTATTTAAATCTTCTTCCGGGAAGAATCCTTTATCAGCCAATACCACAAACAACGCTTCCACGCAATGTCCTTTACTTTGAATGTAGCGGTCTCTATCGGGCGAGGCGAAATTCTCCGGTCTCGTATTCAATACCACATTATACAAAACGTTCAAAATATCGATGCACGACAAACTCCCACCTGTGTGACCAGCATTCGCGCCAACTATATATTTCAGAATTTTCTGACGATATTCTTTTGATTTTGCAATTAATTCGCTTTCTACCATAACCTATAATGATTTTTAATTTTCGGGGTGATGTTGGTATACATCCCAGCCCATATAATTACCCAGAGCTTCTTTTAAAATGCCGGCCGTATTGGAGGCGTTCATCACTACATGATGCTCAAACCCATTACGACACACATATTGCATTAGTCCCTGCAGGTTTGGGATTTGTGCCACGGCACGATTTCCAAAGGTATTTAAAGGATCATCCGTTAAAGTTCCCTCTCCAATGTAGGCCTTAATAATACCTTTTGGGTCATCCGTACTGATGCGCCCATATGTTAAGGCCGAAGCAGGTGTACGGCCATCCAAGGCACCAAACGTATTTTCTACGCCAACAGAGGTTCCCAAGATAGGTGCATTGCTGATTTCAACCTCCGGTAAAAAAGATTTAGCCCAGTTGCCACAATGAAAGAGTACACACTTATCCGCATCATCGGCATAATTGTTATTCCAATCGACCAAGGCACTGGGTGAACCCGAAGCCAGTTGCATAGCATACATACTCAAGGTTCCGGTTACATCCACCTCACATGCACTAGGCAGCATATTTTCACTCATGATACTCATGGTGGTGCACACGTTACAGCCGTAATTTGTTTGCAGTGATGTCCAGCACTGAATAGCCGTTGCATCCAAATCATGTTCTTCTACAAACTGATTGAGTACCACATCCAACTTGGCAATCTGTATCATCGCCTCATCGGGTGTTTTACCACGGGAGGCATACGCATTAATTTTGTCGAGGTGTGCCTTTACGATGGCGTCGTTTTTCGTGAGGCGATTGGCTTTTCCTAGAATTTCAGACAAGTCAACTGTTACCACAGAGATACCATGTCGTTGCAAGAGCTTCTCACTGTACCGAACAGTATTAAAACCACCAGGCCGAGCACCTACAGCACCTATTCTTAGGCGTTTCAATCCACGTACCACACGGCATACTGCAAGAAAATTCACCAATTCACTTTCAAAAGCCGGATCCTTCGGATGAATTACATGTTGATCAGTAAGCGTATATTTGATACCATACTGATACAAATTATTACAAACGGAAATCTTTCCGCACCATGAATCGCGCCTTCTGGCGAGGTCTAGCTTATTTAATTCATCAGGATAAGCCTGCACCAATACCGGCACGTCCAATCCCGCTAATTTCAATGTTTCAGCTACGCCACGTTCATCACCAAAGTTGGGCAACACTACCAGCACCCCAACAATTTCTGCTGCGTGCTGTGTAAACAGCGTAGCACATCTCTGGGCATCTTTAAAGGTCTCTACTCCCCCTAATTTAGTGTGAAGTTCATCCAAGACAATGTAGTCTATTTTCAATTTTTCGAGCTGTTCAATAACCTCTGCCCGTGCTTCTGAAACCAGCTTATCCGGAAAAAAATCACGATTTCCGATAATGACTCCCAAACTTCCCTTCTTGTTCATATTTATGTTTGTTGTTTAGTTTTTTGTATTTTAAGCGAGCAGCATTTCAATATCATTCTCCTCAAAAACCTTTTTATCGCGGTCGTTGATATCCGAGTCGGTAATAATATAATCTACCAGTGATAGTGCTCCTAAACTAGCGAAAGAGCTCTTACCAATTTTTGTTGAATCGGCCACCAAATAGGTCGTTTCCGCAGCATCAATCATCGCTTTCTTAACCACAATATCGTTAATGCTTGGATAGGTCAGTCCAGCTTTCAACGACAAACCAGCCGTCGCTAAGAATAACTTCTGCACATAGATCCCTTGAAAAAAATCTGCAGCTTTCTGCCCCGTAAGAGATAAAGTGGGCGGTTTAAACTCCCCTCCAGTAACAATGAGGTCAATGCCCGGCTCTGTGCCAAGCAACATGGCAATATTTAAGGCGTTGGTGATGACGGTGAGATTCTTAAAGCCTTTTAATTTCTTGGCAATCTCTGTGGTGGTTGAGCCCGAGTCGAGAATAATGCTATCACCACTTTCAATGTATTCAATGCACTTACTGGCTATTTTCTCCTTTTTATCAAGGTTATCCTGATTGATGAGCGATAAGGTCCTTACTTTATCTTCGATATTTTTCAGGTAGGCTCCACCATGTTCCCGCACTAAAACCCCTTCTTTTTCGAGCTTCTCCAGATCTTGCCTGATGGTGACTTCGGTTACCTTGAAAATTTTTGCCAGATTAATCACTTTAGCAAAACCATCTTCTCTAAGCATCTCTACTATTTTTTCCCTTCGCTGGTTTGGAAGTATCGTTTCTGACATAGTACAATCTTTGTTTGTTTTCGTTTATTTACGAAATCAAAAATAAACAAAGATTATAACAAATCATAAAAAAAATAAAAAGGATTTTATTTTCGAAAACGAAAGTATAATTAATCGTTCTTTTCTCTTAAAAGAAAAGAACCAAACCGAAGAACGTAGAGATGAGCTCATGAACGCCATATAAAAAGACACATGGTGAATAACGTCAAGGCTACATAGTCCTCGCTAAAGATTCAGATCCACCTCTCAATACTGTTGAGCCGCTTCGCTTCCTAACAGCCTTTTTACCTTACACTCTCTCTGAATCTTCTTAACGCTCATCCGCCAGTAGTCGGACAGGTTCTCATGAGGCCGGTCATGCTAACGTGCCGTAGTTTTCGTTTTAGCCGTCATCTCGACCGTAATGAAAATGAAGTGGAGAGATCTCTTGCTTCGAACTAACAACGAATAACTAACAACGAATAACCAACACCTTGCATGCTATTGAAAAATTAGTAAGTTTGTAGTTCAGCACGATTGAACCTAATGTGTATGATGAAAGCCTACGAATCGTATAGCGACATCGAATTATTAAGTTATTTAAAAGCAGGTGATCATCTTGCCTTTAATGAAATTTATGATCGGCATTGGGAAAAATTATACCAACAAGCCTTTCGAATGCTGCGCGATGAAGCAACGACGCTGGATGTTTTACAAGAAATTTTTACGTGGCTGTGGGCAAACCGCGAACAGGTACAACTGAACTCTTTTGCAGGTTACCTCGCAATGGCTGTTCGTTATAAAATGGCCAACTACATCAGGCATGGAAAAGTAAGATTAGACGCTTTCAAGAAAATTGCCGATGAATCCTTAAAAGAATTGAACACAACCGTTGATAGTTATGAGGTGAAAGAGCTACAAACCATCATCGAACAATTTACTGCGCAGCTCCCTGCACGATGCAGAGAGATCTTTCATCTCAGTAGGAGTGCATGGCTTACTAATCCCGAAATAGCAGAAAGGTTACAACTATCAGAAAAGACCGTAGAAAATCAATTAACCATTGCACTAAAAAAGCTTCGGCTTCACCTCGCTAAACATAGCCACCTATTTTTTTTATTTTTATAATTTTTTTGGGGGATCATTCATTTAGAAGTGCCTATAAGATATAAGCACCCGTATGACAGCTGATCAGTATAAGCAAATAGCCCAGAAAGTAGCCAATGGAACCGCTTCGACAGAAGAGATGGAAACCTATCTGTTGTACTTTAAACTACTTGAAAAGCATCAGGAAGACTTACCTTTTGATACGAAAAATCAGCGCCATTTAAAGGATAGCTTGAAGCAGCGCATCGACGCGCAGATACAGGCATCACCGCAATCAACGTCCAAAAAACTACCCTATAAATATGCTGCCGCAGTTGCATTATTAGTGTTCTCTTCCCTTGTTGGCTATTATATCCAACAGAATCAAGAACCCCTGGAGAAGACTGTTAATGTATCCAATAGGCCCATTTCCGATTTTCAACCAAAAAAAACTACCCTTACGCTAGCCGATGGCTCAACCATTACGCTAGATGATGCAGCCGCCGGGGAGCTCGCTAAACAAGGTACAACAAGCATCATTAAATCATCCGACGGAAAAATCCATTATAAACCCATAGGCACCGCTGCTGCCGCGACCAATAGCTACAACACTATATCCACGCAAAAAGGTGGGCAATACCAATTAGCCCTTCCGGACGGGTCGCTTGTATGGCTCAATGCTGCTTCGTCTATCACCTACCCAACAGCCTTTGGTAGTACAGAACGAAAAGTGAAAGTACAAGGAGAAGCATACTTCGAAATAAGGCAGCTCGCCAATCAACCCTTTATTGTAGAGACTAATAATCAAGAAGTACTGGTGTTGGGCACCTCTTTTAACATCAACGCCTATAAAGTGGATGTAAGTGAAACTACTTTAATAAGTGGCCGTGTAAAAGTAAAGAATCTAAGAAGCACAAACACTGCTACTCCCATCTTATCTATTGGAGAAAAAGCGCTTGTTAACCATCAAGGCATCCAGATCGCCAAAGCCAACATTGAAGAAATCACCGCATGGAAAAATGGTTACTTCCAATTTCAGGGGGAGCTGCAGGATATTATGGAACAAATAGGACGCTGGTATGACGTACATATTGATTATCGTCTGTCTGGCAAAGAAGCCTTAACCTTCGGTGGGAGAATATCCAGAAACCGATCACTTCAAGATGTGCTTGCCATTATCGAAGCAACCGGAAATGTCCATTTCAAAGTAGAAGGAAGGAGGGTTATGGTATCTAAATAAGGATAATTAAGACAAGAAAGCCGGGAGTGCTTGTACCATCTCCCGACTAAATCTTCAGACAAATAAATAAACCTAATAACAATCATTTACAGCTGAAAATTCAAAAATATGAATTTAATTGACATCTTATGGTCTAAGCCCATACGTTGGGCAAAGCCTAGGCCAACTTTTTCAATAGTACCTCTGATTATGAAAATCAACTTGGTTATAGCAATAACATTTGGCTGCTTTGTGCAAACATTTGCACTGCCAGCCAATGCGCAAAATATCACCATTAAAAGGAACAAAATATCCTTGATGGAACTCATTAATCTAATTGGTAAACAAAGCGATTACGATTTTATTTATGATCTTAATCTGCTGCAAAAAACAAATCCCATCAGTATTGATATCCGAGATGTAAATTTAGAAGAAGCACTTCAACAATCCTTTAAAAACCAGCCGCTCACCTACACCATCCAGAACCGGGCAGTTATCATTAAAGCCAAGCAATTGGAAGCTACACCTGCTAACGCTACTCCTGTGCAGCAAGTAAAAGCAATGGGTATTGTACAAGATATCAAGGGCCTTCCGCTAGCGGGCGTAAGTGTCTTGGAGAAAGGCACCAGTAATGGCGCAACTACCAATGAACAAGGAGCCTTTTCGCTTTCCTTACAGAAGCAGCCAGCCACTTTAGTCTTTCGTTTTCTAGGCTACAAAGCGATGGAGCAGGTGTACGACGGCAGAACCATGAGCATTGTTTTGGCCGAAGATCAAACGGGTCTTGATGAGGTGGTAGTAGTGGGCTATGGTACCCAGAAGAAAGTCAACGTAACCGGTGCCGTTTCCTCGATCGACTTTAATGATGTGGCCGAAACCAGGCCCATTTCTAACTTATCATCCGGTTTGGCCGGTCTCAGCTCGGGTATACAAGTAAGACAAGCCTCCGGGCAACCTGGAAAAAACGAAGCAACGCTCCGTATTCGCGGACAAGGTACCCTGAACGAATCATCACCCTTGGTATTGGTTGATGGCGTACCGGGGGATATGAATGATGTCAATCCACAAGATGTGGCCAACGTATCTATCTTGAAGGATGCGGCCTCAGCGGCCATATATGGTTCAAGAGCAGCGAATGGTGTTGTCCTCGTAACCACAAAAAGGGGGAAGGCAGGCACCTCAAATCTAAGTTACAATGTAAGGTTATCGCAGCAAGAGCCTTCCAATTTAATTGACATGGTAAGCAATTATCCACGTCATATGGAGCTAATCAACGAGGGCTTCAATAACCTCACCCCTAATTCCGGTCCTTTCACACAATCCGTGATAGACGATTGGCGAGCCAATTCGGTGATTGATCCCACACGTTACCCCAATACAAACTGGTTCGACTGGATCCTACAGAAGAAATGGTCGCAAGAACATAATCTATCCGCCAGTGGAGGCAATGAAAAAACCACTTATCTACTCTCCGGCAACTATATAAACAGTCCGGGAATTGTAGAACGGGCCGGCTTCAAGCGTTACGGTGCACGCGTAAATGTCGAAACAAAAGTGAACGACTGGCTAACAGTGGGAAGCAATACCTTCGGACTGTGGTCAAATGCTGGTTTAGCAAATATAGGTGACCTATTTGCTTTTACGGCCGGATCTGTACCCGGTATTTTACCTCGGGATGCCCAGGGACGCTACGGGTCGGCCATGGCCCCAGGCGAGAACCTACAAGCCAATAACTATCTTCATAATATCAACAGTACGATAGGTGATCTCGAAAGGCAGAAGATATTTTCCAGAATGTATGCTAATATTGATCTGTACAAAGGTTTACGATTAGAATCCGGCTTCTCCATTGATTTTGATAATCAGTCAGAGAGGAGCCACAGTATTTACATACCACGCTATAACTTTCAAACCGAACAAGTTACCAATCCTAACCCTTCGCGAAACAGTGTATATAATACCCATCAGCGCGACTTTCAATATGTCATGAATCACGTGTTGAAATACAATACTAAATTGGGAGCGCATACCGTGGATCTATTAGCGGGTTACCAAGAAGAGTATTACCGACGTAATGACTTTCAGGCACGCCGATACGATATGATTGATGAATCTACACCCGTGCTCGACGCAACAACTTCCTCAGATGCTGTGGTAGGTGGAAATGCAACCGACTGGGCCTTGCGTTCTTTCTTCGGCCGCTTCAACTACAACTACCAAGACAGATACCTATTTGAGGCCAACATCCGCAACGATGGCTCATCACGCTTCGCCAAGGCACGGCGCTGGGGGGTATTTCCCTCCTTCTCTGCAGGATGGCGCATCTCGCAGGAAGCGTTCATGAAAAACAATACCTTCATCAACGATTTAAAATTGCGGGGTTCTTGGGGAGCTCTTGGTAACAACAGCATTGGCGATTATGATTATATCAACTCCTACGGCTCGGCCAACTACTCCTTAGGCGGCACTATCGTACGCGGCGTCGCTCCACTGGGCATCACCAATCCCCGTTTAACATGGAAAAAAACCGAAGTAACTAATATCGGAGTAGATCTGGCAGCACTGAACAATAAAATCAGCTTTGAATTCGAATGGTTTAACCGCCGTACCAAAGACATCCTGATTGATTTACCTATTCCTTTGGTAAATGGAATACCCATCAATAGCGATGGCGACCTACAATCGCCCAAACAAAATGCAGCTATTGTACGAAACCGCGGTGTAGAATTCTCGTTGGGATGGAATGATCAAGTAGGTGATTTAAGCTACGGTATTCATGCCAATTATACGTACGTGCAAAACAAAGTCATCAAATACAAAGGGGATGAATATAGCTTGGCCAATCAGAACATTTTGGTAGAAGGAAGTCCCATTTGGGCCTTTTATGTGCGGCAGGTAGATCGAATTGTGCAAGAGAGTGATCGTGCCTACATCGATCAGCTAGTGGCAGACGGTTATACCTTTCAGCCCAGTACTCCGCAGCCCGGCGATTTCCTCTATGTAGATGCCAATGGCGATAAAAAGTTTGACGAAAACGACCGCCAGATTCTCAATGCAAGTCCCAACCCAACATCTCTGTTCGGTTTAAACCTCGATGCAAGTTATAAAGGTATTGGCATACAGGTTCTTTTACAGGGGCAGGCCGGCAATAAGGCCTATTGGCGCGACGGTTACCTTACCACGGGTGTAAGAAACGGATATCTCATTAGCCAAGCAGTGGCTGATAATCATTGGACACCCGAAAACCCCAATGCCAAATACCCGCGTTTAACCAACTATGTATACGGTCAAAACACGGACCCGGCATCCGACTTTTGGCTGCAGGATGCGTCCTTTTTACGTGTGAAGAACATCCAGTTAAGCTATAATTTACCAAGCAGATGGGTGGAGAAAATAAATATGAAACGACTGATGCTCTATGTGAACGGCGAGAACCTCTTCACCTTTACCGGCTATGAAGGTATCGATCCGGAAATCACGAAACTTGGTAGCACACAAACGCTCTACCCTACCATGAAGCAGATCAGTTTTGGTTTAAACGTAACTTTTTAAGAAGAATAGCCTCATCACCTTTAAACATATATACAGATGAAAAAAATTATCTTTATAGGTCTTACAAGTTTGTTACTCGGCGCCTGCAAAAGCTCCCTATTGGAGACCACACCATACGACCGCATTGGCGAAGAACAAATGTGGCAAACGCAAGATCAGGCCATATTAGGCGTCAATGCTATTTATAACAATCTACGCGATGAAAATGTCTATCGTGAATATTATATGCTCGACTGCCTATCGCCCTATGCCTACGGTTACGATCGCTTTGAGCAGGAAATGGCCGGTACAACCACCACGCTAAGCAATACCTATGCAAATAAATGGCGTGAACTGTACAAAGGCGTGCAGCGGGCCAATGATGCGCTGGCCCATATACCCAACATGGCGGCTGTAGAAGAGACCCTTAAACAGCGTCTCATTGGTGAAGCACGATTTCTGCGCGCCTTACACTATTTCAATCTCTTAGATTTCTATGGAGGGGTTCCCCTTTATGAAGAACCCGTTTTGTATAATGAAGCGTTAAAACCGCGCAATACCGTAGAAGAGGTACGCGCCTTTATCGCGACTGATCTAACAGAAGCCATCAATGTATTACCCGAATCGTACGGAGCATCCGAATTTGGCAGAGCCACTAAAGGGGCGGCTATAGCACTAAGGGGCAAACTCGCCCTGTACGCCGAAGATTGGGAAGCTGCAGCGGCCGATTTCAAAACCGTTATGGATATGGGCTACAGTCTACATCCCAAATATAACGAACTATTCCGGGCAGAAACCGAGCGTAACGCCGAGGTGATCTTTTCTATCCAAAATGTACCAGTACAAGGCATGGGCGAAAACATGAGTTTCCGTTTAGGCACACGGGCTACCCGAGGCTCCTGTTGGACAAACGGCGTACCTTCGCCAACGCTTATTGACAGCTATGAAATGCTAGATGGCTCGGCCTTCAACTGGGATGCAATCATCCCGGGTTATTCCACCATGTCTGTAGCTGAGCGCGATGCGCTCTTCCGTAGCCCAGACGTCATCAAAAAAGCCTATGAAAATCGTGATCCACGGCTGCAACAAACTATCATCACACCTTACGCACAATATATGGGCGCCAACAATGTTAACTATATCTTAGCATGGCCCTTTGTATCTGATGTCAGTCCGAGTTTCCATATCCGCCACAATTGGAACGCCAATGCCTTATACCTATGGCGTAAATTTGTCAGTGTAGGCGATGAAAGCCAGCTACGTGAGCATGGTCCCATCGATTTTCCTGTTATTCGCTTGGCAGATGTATTATTGATGTTTGCCGAAGCACGTAATGAGCTTTTAGGAGCGCCGGATGCGGAAGTTCTTGCCGCCATCAATCGCGTGCGCATACGTGCGGGTATACCCGAACTACAGAATAATAACGCTGGTTTACCTACCTTTGTTGATTCAAAGGAAAGCATGCGCCAACGTATTCGCCATGAGCGTGCAATCGAACTGGCTACCGAAGGTGTCAGCTTTAGCGACGTACGACGTTGGAAAATAGCACCTGAATTATGTAACAGACCAATACTGGAGTTTACTACCCGTGTATTAAAAACGCGCGTGTTTAAAGATAGAGACTACCTATGGCCCATTCCGCAAGCCGAAATGGACCAAAACGATCAGTTAACCCAAAATCTTGGATGGTAATGAAAAAAAGACAATCAATACTATGGATTTTCCTCCTACTCTTGGCCACATCGGTTAGAGCAGCCGAAAAGCGCGACCTATTGATGAAGGGTTTCGCTGCTGATGTATTAGCCCAACATTTAGCCAAAGCACAGGAATGGGTGGCCTTCCCTACTTATCAGGATCGGGCGTTTTGGGACCAGCAACCAGCTGACCTAAGGGCCGCCAGCATACAAAAAGGAGAGGCAGCGCTCAACTTTAGCTGGGACATTATTAAAGCAACCGACTACCTGGCCATCAACCGTACCGGCAATCGTGAGCAAATGCAAAAGCCCGACAATGCTCGCAAGGAGGCACTCAAAAACCTTTTACTGGCAGAATTGATGGAAGGTAAAGGGCGTTTTATTGATCAGATCATCAATGGTGTATGGGCCATTTGCGAACAGAGCAACTGGGTTTTATCTGCTCACCTTGCACTTCAAAAGCAATATACAGATCTCCCAGACATCGATAACATGGTAATCGATTTAGGCTCTGGAGAAACCGGTGCCCTCTTGGCGTGGACGCACTACTTCCTGAAAGACCGTCTTGACGAAGCCAGTCCACTCATCGCCAAACGCATCGCTACCGAAATTCGGCGAAATATCTTGGATCCCTACTATAAGCGAAACGACTTGTGGTGGATGGGATTAGGCGGTGAAAGCTCCAACAATCGAAGAGGTTTGGTAAACAATTGGAACCCTTGGATTAACTTCAATGTATTACAGTGTATCCTGCTGATGGAAAGCGACCAGGAAAAAAGAACAACATACACCTATAAAACCATGCATTCGGTAGATCAATTTATCAACTCCTATAATGATGATGGCGCCTGTGATGAAGGCCGCTCCTACTGGTCGCACGCCGGAGGGAAGTTCTTTGAATACCTAGAGCTTCTTCATCAGGCTACTGGTGGAGATGTCAATATCTACTCCCATCCCCTTGTTAAAAACATCGGAACCTATATCTACCAAGTCTATATTGACGACCCCTACTTTGTCAATTTTGCCGATGCCAGTGCAAAAGGTGGCGTAAATGCCGGCCTGGTATACCGTTATGGGGTAGCCATAAACGATGCAACGATGCAGGGCTTCGGCGCTTTTTACGAGCAAAAGAAAGCTAAGGATAAAGCATCGCTTAGCGGTAGTATATACGCCATCTTACAAGATCTACAATGGACACCTCGTATCCTACAGGCCCCAACCATCGAACCGCTCGTGGGCGATTACTGGTTCCCACAGACACAAGTAGCAGGCGGTCGTGAAAAACCATCTTCCAAAGAAGGATTCTATTTTGCAGCAAAAGGGGGGCATAACGATGAATTTCACAACCACAATGATGTAGGCAGCTTTATCTTGTACTACAACGGATTACCACTTTTAGTAGACGCCGGTGTAGGCACCTACACGAAGCAGACCTTCAGCAAAGACCGCTATAAAATCTGGACGATGCAGTCGGCCTTTCATAACCTCCCTGTAATTAACGGCTATGAACAACCTGCGGGCCTCAGCTATGAAGCCGCTAACACCCAATTTACGGCTAAAGGGGATCTTCATTTTACAACCGATATAGCAAAAGCCTATCCCACAGACGCAGCCATCAATACGTGGCGTCGGAGTTATACCCTGCAGCGAAAAAAGCACCGCTTCATCATGAGCGATGAATTTAGCTTAAGCAATTTCAAGAAAGAAAATCAGCTTCATTTGTTGGCAGCCCATAAACCCGAAATCGTAAAACCAGGTGTGATCAAGCTATCTTTGGGTGAAACCAGCGTCGAAATGCATTACCCGGCAGATCTCTTCGGTGAACCCCAAATAGTACCTGTCACCATTGAAGATCCGCGTTTACTCAATAGCTGGCCCCATGGACTTTATCAACTCATCTTTACCGCTACCAAAAAAGACCTTCAAGGAAAATACACGTTAGAGGTTGTAAAGAGCAATGAAAAATAATACACAAACCATTAAGAAAAAATAAACAGATGAAATTAATCCACGCTATCTTATTCTTATTACTCATCGTAGGCTGCCAGCAGGAGCAGCCTGCAAGCGATCCGGATGATGGGTTACATTTTGCAGTAAAGCAAACCCAGCATATGTTAGATACCTTAGGCGTTTTGCAAAAAGATCGCCTGCCAAAATCGGTCGACAAGAGCGGCCGCATGACCCAGTCGGACATTTACGATTGGACCAGCGGCTTCTTTCCCGGAAGCTTATGGTACCTGTATGAGTTCAGTAAAAACGATACATTAAAGCAGCAGGCCATCCATTGGACCGAGCTCCTAAAACCCATCCAGTTTTTTTCCGGGCATCACGATGTGGGCTTTATGATCAATTGCAGCTATGGCAATGCCTTCCGCATTACAGGCGATACCGCCTATCGATCTGTTATGGTACAAACAGCCAAATCACTTATGAAACGTTATAACCCAAAGGTGGGGGCCATCCTTTCGTGGGATGCTGATAAAGGCTGGCAGAAAGAGAAGGGCTGGAAATACCCCGTTATTATCGATAATATGATGAATCTCGAGTTGTTGTTTAAAGCCTCTCAGTATACAGGTGACTCCACTTTTTATAAGGCTGCCGTTTCGCATGCCGATAAAACCATGCAACATCATTTCCGGCCAGATTATAGTTCCTATCATGTGGTAGACTATGACCCAGAAAGCGGAGCCGCACTTCACCACCAAACCGCACAAGGCGATGCAGATTCTTCAGCTTGGGCGCGTGGCCAAGCTTGGGGTTTATATGCGTATACTTTTTGCTACCGCGAAACAGGGTTGAAACGCTACTTAGAACAAGCAGAACATATTGCCAATTTTATCCTGCAGCATCCCCGTTTGCCGGCCGATAAAGTTCCTTATTGGGATTTCGATGCACCGGGCATTCCAGATACCTACCGAGACGCATCTGCAGCGGCAATCATTGCCTCGGCGCTGATCGATCTGGCCAAAGAAACTAAAGGAGACGCATCAGCCACTTACCGGCAGACTGCCGAAACGATTGTTAAAAACCTGAGCAATTCACCTTATCGGGCAGCTTTAGGCACCAATCAAGGGTTTATTTTAAAACACAGCGTGGGTAGCCTTCCACATCAAAACGAAATCGATGTTCCGCTGGCTTATGCCGATTACTACTATATAGAGGCTTTGATGAAACTAAGGAAATAAATTTAAAGGGCTGCAACTTATGTAGCCCTTGCCTTATAAAATAAACGCTGTAATATTCAAATGGAATTGAGGACGGATTAGTGCTATTATCTATTTTGTGATGTTAAGAAGCTATTTCATAGCTATCCACCATTATATCCGATACAAAATAATGTTTCATCTTTATTTACAGGAGGTGTCCCGACTTTATATAAGATGATGCCACTTGTAGGAGCTACTATTTCAGTCAGCTTATTCCCAAATTCATCGGTAATATAACCCAGTATCTGGCCGTTCTTCACTTTGCCACCACTTTTGAATTCACTATAAAAAATGCCTTTTTGGGGAACCTTTACATACGTTTGGTTATTCAAGTAGACAGGTGTTTTATGGGACGAAACTGGCTTAATTTTTCCTTCATACATATTGAGCTGTATTAACATATTATAAACGGCCTTTTTAATGACGGCTACATTTTCAGGTTGGACAGTTCCTAATTTACCTGCTTCAATGCTAAGTGCCGTGATGCCCTTTTGAGTGGCTTGTTTAAAAGCATATTTCGCCGGCTCGGTAGCGCCTATAGTATAGGGATAAGAAACCACGTAATCAAATCCGGATTTTTCAGAAAGCTCCTTGGCCTGTGCTGTTTTTTCAGGAATATCTTTTCGATCGTAATAACATACAAAAGGTAAAAGATCTTCACTTGCATCTCCACCATGAATATCCAAAAAAAAATCGGTTTGATCAATAATTTCGTTGGAGATACAATGTGCCAGCTGCTCCGTTATGGTACCTGAAGCAGCACCAGGGAATGCATTATTCAGGTTTTTCCCATCCAAGGGGTTGACAAAAAGTGTTCTATTATAAAACGCCTCCACATTGGCAATAGGCACCACGATTAATGTACCTTTTAACTGATTGATATCAATCTCTTTTAATAGCTCCTGTAAAGCAACAATGGGAGGATACTCATATCCATGAATACCTGCAATCATACTGAAAACGGGCCCTTCTTTTCGTCCTTTGAGGACAGTAACAGGAAGATACGATTGCTGGCTACCATCCGTTAAACGAAAAATGGTGTCTTTTCTTCCAGGGCCTTCTGATACCACCAATCTTGCCCTTACCTGAGCATAACTGTTCAATGCAAAGAACATCAAAAAGAGCACTATTATTTGTCGAATAATCTTCATCTGGAACTATTTATTACCACCCATACCGGCCTAAACCGGCAGTAAATATAGCCACGCGCTAACAAAATCGCAACTAAATTGCAACAGATCCAATTTCAAGTTATTCAAAATACAATCTATCAACGGAGAACTTACCTCCCCCTTCTATAAAGATGGCCATGCATAATCCAAGCACCAATAGATGATATTCAAATCCTTCCATTCCTGCCGGTAATCTGCCAAACCAATTCATAAAAAAACCATTTGGCCGGTGAATAAACACAATCATGCCAATAAATAGGCCAAATATTCCCACCGCAGCAATGCGAGTACCGGCACCTGTAAGGAGCAAGAACATGCCTCCACATTCTATTACAATGGCTGTGATAGCAGTAAAGGAGGATAATCCAGCAATTTGAGTCATAAAATGCATTTCACCCGATAGCCCGGGCCCGTTGCACCATCCAAATAATTTTTGAACCGCATGCGGAAAAAGCACGCCTCCCAATGTTAATCGCAGCACCAAGCCTGTCCAGCTATCGTTTGTGGCCACCATTTGATTGATAATTTCTCTGTACATAATTAAATTATTTTATGGCACAAAGTTAGGACACCAGTTTCCTTGCAAACTGTGACATTTATCAAAAAAGCTTGTCGTTCAGATTCACTATTTAGCTTTTTTAAATAGTTGGCTTCTCAGTCGACTTAAGGTTTCGCGTGTAACACCAAGGTAGGAAGCAATATATTGTTGCGAAATCCGCTGTTCAATATGACCATACATTTCCCGAAACAGACGATACCTTTCCTCTGCTGGCTTTTGAAGGAATAATATTTTATTTTGCCATATAGCAAAAGTATGCTGCAATACCAGATGAAAATAATGCTCTAATTTTGGACTCAAGGAAAATAGTTTTTCTAAATGCTCTTTCTTTATCTGAAGAACGCTGGTGTCTTCTAGTGCTTCTATGTTATAAATGGAGGGCGTTTCATTCCATAAACTAGCTTTATCACTTATCCACCAATCTTCAAAACCAAAATGAATAATCAACTCTTTGCCATTTTTATCGACTTCGTATTGACGAACACCTCCTTGGATAACAAAATAGTCGTATTTACAAATATCTCCTTCTTTTAATAGATATTGATTTTTACTCAACTTTTTCAAGATGAGTGTGTTAAAAAGCAATTCTTGTTCAGAAAGATCAAGTGTTACATACCGAGCAATATGATCCAGAAGGCGTTCGTTCATTGTACAAATATAAACGAGAACCCTTAAAATGGAATACTCCGTTACAATGTGGCCTAATTATTCTTCTAGAGCTATTAACATTTCCTTTCTCGCTGTCCTAAAATGCCTAATACTCGTATCATACCAATCAAATCTAAACACCATACTGTCGATGATCTTTTTGGCCAGTACCGGATTTTTTGCTTCAAGCATCTGCAAAAGCGTATAATCGTTAATACCATCCCGCATGGTTTCTAACCGGGTTGAACTATATAACTTTTGGTAACCTGGATATACAATCCAGGAATCTCCCGTAGGCAGAATATTTCCCCCTTCACTATTGATCCCTGTCGTCTCTACAAAAGGGGCATCATTCCAGTAATTTAGCCCCCAGTGTAAGTAACCCTCAATTTGGTATTTGTAGTTTATCCAATGGATAAGCCTCGTTTTGATGAGTGGGAGATCTATAAATCGATTCGCATAATTGCCCCGAGGCGACAAGCACGTATAGAACCAGGCTTCATCGCCCGCTTTTTTACGATCTTGGTAAAAGGCAAAATCTTTATTTAGAAAATCCAGTTGTGGCACCCATAAATCAATTGTTTCCGCAAGGTCTTTGCTGTGACAAGCTTCCATGATTTTGATGGACGGCACAATAGATTTAACATAACTTGCAATGTCTATATAAGACTGCTTGTTTTCGCCAATCGGTTCGTCGGCAATGTGCTGATAGTAATCTGTCAACCATCCCTTTTGCTCCAAATGCGCTAATAAGGCTTTAAAAAAATGTGCATAAAACGCTTTGGCTCGGGCATCTTGGATTGGTAAAGACAGGAAAGTTGTAGAATCTGCACCAGGTTCAGGTACGCGTACGATAAAAGGGCTGGTCCAATCGCCGGCACGCTGGCCAATATGGCCACCTTCAATTCTGCCCAGCACACCAGCGTTCTTAAAAATTTCAACCGTCTGGTCGAACCTTGAAAAATCAATCTCAAATTGATCACCCTCTTTCTTATACGTTGCTAAATCCAATGGTGAGATAAGGGCAACGTTCTGCCCATAGCTCGCCATTTTGTCGGCCAATACTTTTATTAATTTCCAATACAACTCTCCGTATGGCTTCACTTTTTCTCCCTTGTTCAGCAACGTTAAACGCTTCGGGTCTAGGCTATACCAATTCGTTACCCATAAGCGCTGTTTTTCTAATTCAACGTTATGAACATGAATAAGAAACGATTTTTGTACCATCTCTTCACCTTCGTGCACGCTTATTTTTACTTCATAGCTTCCAGCTTTTGTTTCTTTGGGGATGGGAATCGTTAAGAAACAAGCTTGCGCTACGCCCGCTTCCAGCTTAATAGGTTGCTTGTCCAATATAGGATCCGGATAAAATCCGGTATTTGATACCAGCCGATCAACAGCAGGATCGGTATAAGATCTTTCTGCACGTACATAACCAACGGGACCATACGAAATTGCCGCATTCGGTAGTTCCGGCACTTCTATGGTCAATTTCACTTCATGCTTGTTTTGCTGACTGCGCAATACAAGCTGGACGCTGGCAACCTCTCCCCTTGCCACATCAATTTCCTTAAAGTTTTCACTGGGGAAAATGGTTTCAGGAAAAACTTTCTCTAGCGGATCTACCAAGATCGCAGATACCTGCGCCCAGGCAGCACATGGAAGAAGCCCGCTCAAGAATAACAAAGTTGCGGCTATGCCTCCTTTAATCGTTTCGTTTAATTTCATAATTAATTAGTATCAAGATGTTAGTATCAAGTATCAAGACATAGTAGTGAAATCATTACCAGCCCGGATTCTGTTTTATTTTTGGGTTCAAACTAATCTGATCAAGCGGAATAGGCGATAAATAGTCTCTTCCAAGATTGAATTGATAGCCAGCTCCTAATGCACCTACGTTTTGATAGTACTCGATGTAATCTTCTGCATCCACAGGAAAACTCTTAATAGCATCCGCTATGTTTTGCGGTACACCTGCCACTTCCCACTGTGCTCTTTTTGCCCCTTTAGGTTTCCAGCCTTTGATTTTCTCGTCTATAGCCGCCCATCTAAACAAATCGTCCGACCGATAGCCCTCACAAGCGAGCTCCACTCGTCTTTCCCGGCGAATTTCATTGAGCAGTGGATTGATACCGGTAAATTCTTGGTTAGGATCGTTTGCAATACTTCCCACGATCAGACCGGGCATCCCTACCCTTTTTCTCAGCAAATTAATGCTCCTATCGGCATCCGACTGGCTAAACTCGCCTAACTCTGCCTTCGCTTCCGCATAAATAAGAGGTGCTTCGGCAAATCGGAAGATGATTTGCCCTGTAGTACCAAGGTCTTGCTGTTGATTATAATCGGGGTTATGCCCTTTATAAATCTGGTATCCCGTGAGTGATTTATTTTCATTGGCAACGTCAAAAGTAGGATATTCAAAGAGTACAGGCTCCTGTCCCCCCGGACGATTGTTCGTTATAACATGCGTTCCGTCTGGTATATAAATCGTCTGTCGTAAGCGCGGATCACGGTTGGTGGCCATCGCCACCAAGGTAGCATCTCCCTGATAAAGATCACTCGATCCGATTGGCTTACCATCTATACATAAATAAGCATCTATCAGATCCTTTGTTGCGCCGCGTCCGGCACCACCAATGGTATAACGGTGCCAGCGATGTCCTAGGCTAAGACCAAGATCGAAGGCTCTCCAGAGCATCACCTCATTATTGGAAGCATAGTTCACTTGATTAAACAGGCTCCAATAACCATTAGCATCCGAAAATTCCGATAAGGTATAGCCCCCACTATTATCCAAAAGCGAAGCACTAACGGTTGCTGCTTTTTCCAGGAATGTACGTCCGTCAGATCCTTCCACACCGAAAACAGTTCCTGCATGGTATTTCTCCCAAGTACCCTCAAAGAGGGCTATCCTTGCCTGAAAAAGCATCGCAATTTCTTTATTGACGCGAGAGACTTCGGCAGAGCCCTTTGTTGGCAAATACGTTATGGCCTTATCTAGATCGCTCATAATCGAATCAACCACCACATTGCGCGGCAAACGTTCGTTGAACACTTCTTCAGATACGGTATTCAACGGTATATTGATCCATGGCAGATCGCCGAATTGCTTGAGTTTTCCAAAGTAAAAGTATGCCCTAAAAAATAGCGCTTCTCCTACATACGACTGTATCACGTCAAAAGGTTCCGTCACTTTCGTATAGTTCGCTAACAGATAATTTACATTTCGTAATGCACTCCAATCAGCATAATCACCGTAGCCACCACCATTACCCGGAACAACTCGCTCGCCATTCAAAGCTGAATTATAAGTCGTAGCAATCATATTGTCACTGCCATCCGCATCTAAACCATAAATACCCGTAGAACCCCAGCCGTTGTAGTTTGGAAGCATATTATTGTAAAAATTATTGGCATAGAGTTTTAGGTCGTTAGCCGTTTTCCAATAATCGGCATCACTAATATTGGTTCCGGGAGTCTGTTCGAGTATATCTTTTTGACAGCTACTTAAACAGCCGTAGCAAAAAAGAACCAAAATTGTTGCATGTAGTAATTTCATATTGTTAGAATAAGCTGTTTAAAAGGATAAATTCACACCAGCGGAATAGGTACGCTGCAAAGGATATATTTTAGCGTCGCTAATAGATAATTCGGGATCCATTGTTTTGATCAGATCAGTAATGGTAAAGACATTATCTACGCTGATATAAAACCGTATCTTGCTGAATCCTATTTTATCCAATAAAGACTTCGGTAGGGAGTAGCCCAATTGTACATTTTTCAATCGCATGTATGCCGCATTCTGTAGATAACGCGTTTGGGTTTGGGTATTTTTTCCATTTTCACCAGTTAGATAAAACTTCGGGAAATAACCGTTCGGATTTTCCGGGCTCCAACGGTCGTTATGCACATCAAAAACAGAGCTTTGCCATTCATCTCCTGTTATGCCCCAGAAATAATTGGAACCAATCCAGGCATCTCGTTTAGCAATACCTTGAATAAAAAATGTGAAATCAACGCTCTTCCAGTTTACATCACCCGTAAAACCATAAGCAAAGCGCGGTGTATTATTGCCGATAACACTTCTATCACCGGGATTGGAAATAGTATTATCTCCGAAATCAATCATGCCGTCTCCATTTACATCCACATAACGAACATCACCGACTTTCCATGTTTGGCCAGAAATACGTTGTTGAGAAGGTGCTCCATCGATTTCACCTTGATTCTGAAAGAGGCCGTAAGTGGTATATCCCCATATATCACCCATTTGCTGCCCTACATACCACGTAGAATTCAAGCCAGTTGGATTAGGATATCTTGTTACCTTACCTTGGTAATCGCTTAGCACAGCTCTTACACCATAAGCGACTTCCCCTATTTTATCGCGCCATTGTAAACTTAATTCGAAACCCCTTGTTTCCATGCCAGCATTATTTGCACTTGGAGGTGTAGCCCCTAATACACCGGGCAAAGCCTCTGCCGGGCCAGCGAAATCATTGGCCTTTCTGATGTACCAGTCGAAAGAAGCACTTAAGCGTTCCCGTAAAAAGCTCATATCTGCACCAATATTTAATGTTGTAGTTGTAACCCATGTTAAATCAGGATTTATTAATCCAGGTGGCGACACAGCCGCTTGCTGATTTCCACCAAACAACCAATTTGTTGTAGGTGGGCTCACTGTGCCTAGGTTAGGATAAAAAGGATACCAATTAGGATTGTTGGGATCAGTGTCAATAAAGGCCTGATCGCCGAGTGAGCCATAAGATCCTCTCAATTTAAAACTATTAACGGTGGTTTTAATGGATTCAAAAAACACCTCTTTATCCAGGTTCCATCCCAATGACACCCCCGGGTAAAACTTCCAGCGAACAGGTCCTAAAAAGCGCGAGGTACCATCATATCTACCGTTAAATTCAAAGAGGTATTTCTGTTGGTAATTATAATTAACCCTTCCAAAAAAACCATCAGACGCGAGCTTACGGGTGAAATCGCTTAATGAAGGAGCAGGACCATACGTACCAGACAAGGCCGGTATATTATCCGAGTAGAGTTGGTTGTTGCTAGCAGCATATCGTTGATAATCGGTATAATCCCGGACAAAACCTCCCATTATACTAAAAAAATGATCGTCCAGCTGTTTTTCGTATTTAGTAAAAGCGTTAATGATATGATGTTGAATACGGTAATTGGATCTACTGAAACCATTGGGGTACGTACCCCCTATTTGATATTGCGTACCATCAGGACGTCCAGAATAAAGTGTTTTCGTATGTGAATTTTCATCTTGGAATGTACCATCGAAGGTATAGTTGGCCGTCGCAGTCCACCCCGGTGCTAGGTTGAATATAAACTCGCCCGTTAGCAAAGCTTTATCCAAGGTCGATTTTGTCCGTCCACCGAGCTCGTGAAGCAACACATCACTGGCATCTGAATAATTTCCATCTGGGTTAAGGAGTGGAACAGTGGGCCATTTACGGGCAATCTGATGCATATAATTACCTCCCGTTTTGCCAGAATACGTATTGGGCGAGTTACTGAGTTCTTTTGAAAAGCTTCCGCGATAGCTGAAATCCAACCATTTTGCAACAGCAGTTGTAAGATTGGTGCGCACATTAAATCGTTGATACTTGTCATTTCCGTAATTGTACATACCCGCACGATCATTATACCCTAAACCAACATAGTAGTTGGTATTTTCAGAACCACCAGAAACCCCTACATTGTGCTGCTGGCTAAAAGCTAGATCTTTAAAATAGACGTCAAACCAATCGTTATTGGCATTTCCCTTATCCCAAGTATAATATTCATTGGTACCTGCTTGTGGATTAACGATGGTTTCGGAATTCAGGGAACCATTTTGATAGGCGATGATCCTATCCATCGTCTCTTGATTAAAAATTTCACTCCTGCCCCCATTTACAGCTGCCTCATTATAAAGATTGGCGAACGCTAACGAATTCAGCATCTTTGGCAAGTTAATGGGCGCTGCCAATCCCAATGTATTGTTATACGTAATTGCTGGTTTGCTCCCCTTTTTTCCCTGTTTTGTGGTGATAAGGATAACGCCATATGGCGCACTAGACCCATAAATAGCTGAAGAAGCAGCATCCTTTAACACGGATATGTTCTCAATATCATCCGGATTAAGCGCATTGATATCTCCACCCTGCACACCATCAATTACCACAAGTGGCCCACCGGTAGTTCCTAATCCGGTGTACCCACGTACATTGATACTCTGTGTAGCATTTGGCGCACCGCCACCACTTCCCGTAACAATGTTCAATCCCGGCATCTGCCCTTGCAAAGCCTGACTGACGCGAGAAATCGGTCTATTCTGTAATACTTCTCCACTAATTTGTGAAACAGCACCTGTTACGAGCGCCTTATTCTGCGTACCATAGCCTACCACCACTACTTCGTCTAGGTTGGCCAAATCTTGCTGTAGCACTACATCAAGGTCGCTGCCAACTGCTGTTATCTCCCGTCGCAAATAACCAATATAACTGAACACGAGCACCGCACCGCTTTTGCTTAAACTTAGGCGATACCGGCCCTCCACATCGGTCATCGTTCCGTTCTTCATGTCCTTCTCCTGTACATTTACACCCGCCAACGGCAATCCCGCTTCGTCCTTCACTAAACCGGTCACTGCCAATTGCTGTACGCTGATTTGTGGCACGTTTGGTGTTTTGGCCAGGTGTTTTCGTATTACAATCGATTGGTCTTCCACACTGTATTCAAGCGTCTGGTCTGTAAAAATTGCTGCTAAGCTTTCCTCCAATGACGCTTTCTGTAAATTAACGGAAACGGGTTTAGCATTTTCCAGTAAACTGCTATTATAAAAAAGACGGTATCCGCTCTGTTTACTGATACTCTTTAAAACGGAAGCTAAGGATGCATTTTTAACAGAAAGATTAATTTCCTGTGAGAACACCTTACCAGAGACCTGCAGTAGTGAAATCAGCAAAATAAATAAAGTTAACTTAGTGATTTTTAATAATTTATATCGAAAATAAAATCGATTGAGATTGCCACTTTTCAGGCAATACCCTCCTTTGCATTGAATGGTTAAATTCATACATTTGTGAAATTAAGTTAGTCGATTAGTTTATTTAATTTAAGCAATTGACATGTTATTACTTTAAACCGGATGCGGGGCATCGCGTCCGGTTTTTTTGTCTTTTTTCTACATAGGCATCTTATTTTTTATGTAAATCTTCTTGTTGTTAATCTCAAATTTTAGCTCGCCAGTCCTTTCCATCATTTCCAAGACCTTTAATAAACTGACGTTTCTAGGTATATATCCATTATATGAATAATTCTTCACCCCATTAAATTCTACTTCAACATTATACCATCTACCTAATTGATTCATAATTTCTCGTATCGACGTTTCATTGAAAACAAAATCACCATTTTTCCAAGCTAGCGTTTCTTCCATATCTGCCTCGGCAATAGCGATATCTGGCTTTGTCCCATTAATGATCGACTGTTGCCCTGGCTCGAGCAATTTCGATTGTTTTGTTTTGGAATTCATTACTTTAACACGACCTGTTACAAGTGTTGACACCTCATTTATTTCTTCCGTATATGCTTTTACATTAAAGCTAGTTCCCAATACCACGATATTTTGTTCTCGTGTGTGAACAATAAATGGGCTGTCGCCCTTTCGTTTATCAACAGGCTGTTTAACTTCAAAGTAAGCTTCGCCAACGAGCTCTACCTCTCGCTGCTTTTCATTAAATTGAACAGGAAATTTAAGTCTTGTATCAGCATTAAGCCATACCATTGTACCGTCAGCTAGTGCAAGCTGATATTTTCCGCCTTTCGGTATAGATATTTCGTGATATAGTTCAGCAGTTTCCCGTTCAGGATTAATGTAGTAACTAATTTTACCATCCTTATCATTTAAGATCTGGATGCCTCCACTTTCAGAAATCCGATTTACAGTAGCATCCAGCTTAACCCTTCGTCCATCCGCTAGCGTTAATATCGCCTGGTTACTTGCTGCGTGAATATCGCCTGCGATCGTTGCCGGTGCTGCATAATGCCCCTGTCTTTGATAGTAAAATACGATATACCCTAAAATACAAAATAGAATAAAAGCAGCGGCGTATGTATATGTCAATCGGAATGTTCTCTTTTTACCTTGACCGCTATAAAGCTGCTGGTCCATTGATTCAGCCAAATGAGCATCGATTTCTCCAGATCGAAGGAGCTGAGCAAAGACTTCCAACTCTTCATCAGTAGCCAAGCCATCCCGGTACCTACGAATCAGGTTCCTATAAAAAGTGTCTTTGTCCATTTGTTCTATGCTATTTGTCCAGCACTTCTAATTAAGACACTTGAGTAAGAATTTAGGGTACCTAAGCGAAACAACTTTTTTTAAAAAAATTAAAAGTTAAGATAAATAGTATAAAATATCCAGAAACAGACACACCAATGCACTTCCAGCGGACCCTCTACTAATGCCTTTAACGTCTTCATCGTTTGTACCATATGTTTTTTTATGGCATTTCTGCTCACACCCATTTCTTTAGCCACTTCATCATACGTTTTCTGTTCCTCTCGACATAATTTGAATACTCTGCGAGCGGTTGGTGTCAAACTATTTAATGTTTCTTGCAAATAACGTTGGTATTCTTTCATTTGCAGATCGTCTTCAGTAGTCTTTTCATTTACAGGATAATGACTGAAGACCTCTTCTATTACCGCACGTGAATTGGCCACCTTTCTGAGGTTATTTAAGGTATGATTGCGGGCAATAGTAAAAAGATAGGCCTTAAAGCACCTTACTTCCAGCATGTTTGTTCGATCATTCCAAATTTTAATAAAGATTTCCTGGCAAAGGTCTTGCGCCAAATCGGGAGATTTAACATAATCTAATACAAATGAATAGATCTGTTTAAAATATTTACTATATAGGCTGTAAAATGCTTTTTCATTACCAATTGCCAATTTCTTGATTAAGATAGATTCATCCGGATTAAAATAGGCCTTCATCGTTCAAAAATTTTACCCAAATAAATACATAAACTGCCCCATATAACAACAGACAATGACTGTTTCAAAATACACAGCTTAAAACAGGTATGATTAGTTAGCTCTTTTACAATGCTAGAGAAAAAAAAACAGTATAACAAACCAGTTACAAACGCAACCGTTTGCGTAATTTAACGAGTAATTTTTCTTATTCTTTTGCTGTATCAAATTGCACTGCCATTTCAATTTCCCTCCCCGCAAGGAATAATCAATAACACGAATAATTTCTTACTACTTGATACTCATGTCTTGGTACTAATAACAACAACGAGTAGCTACCATGTAACGTTTATATATACATCAACTCCTTTAGTACAATTGAGTCAAACCAAATTGACATCATGTTGTTATTAAATTAATAGAAAAAAATTAAAACTAATAATTAAATACACATCTATGTTAACATCAGAAAATTCGATTTCAACTTTAAATGATCTGATTGAAATCAATAATGACCGCATAGCCGGTTTCGAAAAAGCAATAGCAGACATTAATGAAGAAAATGTTGATCTGAAAACGCTCTTTCAGGAATATACAGGCCAAAGCCGGAAATTCAGCCAAGAACTTACAGCAATTGTAAGTAAGCATGCGGCCGAAGCAGAAACAGGCACCAGCGTAGCCAGCAATTTGCATCGTGCTTGGATCGATGTAAAAGCATTGTTCGGAGGGCGCGACCGTAAAAGCATATTAGAAGAAGCAGAGCGCGGTGAGGATGCCATTAAGGAAGCATACCGTAATGCGTTGAAATCCGGCTCCATAACAGGCGAAGCCTTACAATTGGTCACAAAACAGTCAGAAGAAATAAGAAGCGCTCATGATAAAATCAAAGCGCTGCGAGATGCAAACTAGTACAATGCTCAAAGAAAAGCTGCCTTTTGTGCAGCTTCTCTTACTCCACGCTGAAACATTACACAACCAGCTCGATATTCGGATGTTCGGCAATAATAGCCATTAAGATATCAAAGTACGTTTCGCCCCGACCATCTTCCAAAGTCGTTAATTTCTCCCGAAAGTATTCTCTGTTAAAAGTTGAGCCAGCTTTCAGCTTCTCCTCGTAATAAGCTTTAGTTATTTCATAGCCCAATACTTCTTTACTTTTATCCATATTATTCCAGATCAATTGTACTTTCTCGTCGCTTTTTATTGCTCCGAACCCACCATATAGAAGATCATTAAAAGCATCTAAGCTATTGCCTATCTGCCATTGTTCTTCTGCCATAAATACCCGATTGATTTCGGCATAGAAGGACGCTATGTTGTGAATGTTATTACCGTTGATAGTGATTTGTTTCATCATCATGGGCAATTTAGTCTTTTTTAAACCATGTCAAGCAATGGTTCGACACTTTCCATCGCTATTCCATTACTGCAAGATCATTTCAATAGTCACATAATTCGATGTGTACAGTGGTTCCTTCACCTTTCGCGGTGATCAATTCCATCGTACCTTTGTAGTAAGAAACCCTGCTCTTAATATTCATCAATCCCATACCTTCCTTTTCTTGCAGTATCGTCTGGTCGAAGCCTATCCCATTATCTTCCACCGTGATCAAAAAGGTTTTATGCTGTTGGATACATTGAAGCACAATTCTCGTTGCGCGCCCATGTCGAACCGCATTAGCGATCAATTCCTGCACAATGCGATAAATAGTGACCTGTACCTGTTGTGAGTTATTTTTCTGCAGCTCAAAAGGTTGAAAATAAACCTGAACGCTATTGTCTGTATAAAACACACTGAGATCATTTAGAGCAGCCTCAAACCCGAATTTCAACAGTGCTTCCGGCATCATGTTACGCGCAATTCGTCTTAGCTCACTTACCGAGCCATCCAGCTGCTCTACCACTTGATGAAATTCCTGTTCTTCCGGAATTTCCACCAGTTTAGCAGCCCATCCCGAAAGATGAATTTTTACGCTTGCAAGCATTCCCCCCAATCCGTCGTGCAAATCACGCGCCATGCGTCTTCGCTCCCCCTCTTCTCCTTCAAGTACTGCCTTCGTAACTGCCAGCTCACGCTGTTGTTCCAGTTCTTTAAGCTGCTGCTTATGATGGAGAGCTTCCTGTATTCCTGAACGTTTTTGTTCTCGGTAATATACAACCGAAAACGCAGCTATCAAAAGCAACATAAGACAGCCCAGCCCTAATACCCAGTTAAATAGCCTGTTATTTTTGGCTTCCAATTGCGCTGCTGATTTCTGTGATTTCAACGAAGCAATTTCCAGTTTCGACTCAGCAGTCCTGAATTTAGTTTCCCATTGAAATATTTTCTCCTTGAGTTTCGCTTTATTCAGACTATCGCTGATATCGCTATAAACTTGGTTCCACCGGTAAGCCTCCTTAAAATCACCCAATTTTACATACTGTTTTGCCAGATCTTGATAGTACATCATCCTTGTCGTAGCAAAGGGCGTAGTAGGCTGTTGCGCAATTGCCAGCAGTACCTCCTTTGCTTCGCGGTGCCTTCCCTGCAGGGCAAATATTTCTGCCTGCCTATTACGAAAGCGCTCCACGTCATACGGGCCAGCGATACGTTGGGCCAGCACCAACCCGCTGTCAATGCAACGGAGCGCTTCATTATACTGCTTTCGTTTGCTGTAATAATCCGTCTCATTGAGCAAATATTCCATATAATATACCGATTCGGGGAAATCGTGCAGCAAGACCTTTACACGATCTTGATAATGCTTAGCCTCATTAAGTTTATTACGTGCGAGGTAGTTGCTCGATACCAACGAAAGGATATAAGCCTGCTGTGCATTATCTATCGATACCGTATCTAACATGGCGATCGCCTGATCGAAATAAGTGGCCGCTTTATCATATTCCAGCTCGTTGTCCAAAAGCATGCCTACGGAAGCGTACAGATCAGGAAGCTGCTCGTACCGCTCCGCCTTGCGCGTATATACGATCACTTTATCCCGTAGAGCATTGAGCACGGCTTCCGTATCATCCTTCATCTGTTGCAGTACGCAATAGTTATGCCATGCAGCTGCTAGTAGCGCATAAGCACTTTTAAAACGCAGGCCTTCGGCTACAGCAATAGAATCCACCCTTAAATAGGCCTGCTCACTTCTATCGGGCCGTGTTTTAAAATAGAGTTGCCCAATATAATGTTGATAAAGCGCCCTGGCATAGGGAGAGTTACCTGCAAGCTTTTTCCCATTAGCTAAGTATACTTTCGCCTTAGAAGTATCCTCCTTTCCCCAATACTCACTTAAGAGGTAGGCTGCACGGGCTTTCAAGCTATCCGAAGGATCTGTACGCATCGCATGCTCTAAGCTGTCGGCATGTCGTTTTCTATCCAAAGGAATGAATTGCGCTGTCACCTCTTGCAAGCAAGAAAAAAAAGTCAGCAAAAGCCATAGGTGTTTCATATACTCTAATTATTCGTCAATGCTATTTCACTATTGGCATTTATGAACCGCATAGCGGTTTTTATCCATCGGTCAGATGGAGCTTACCATGTTTAATCCGCCAGCTGGCGGACCATCTGTGTAGTGAAAATGAAATTTTCAACATAGACTGTTCATATTACAATAATACGAAAACAACGTAATGGTTCAACGTATTAACTGTCGTGTCAATAGCGCAAAAAAACTTGGAGCTAACCATAACAACTTGCAACGAGAATTTCTCGTATATCTTGGCAGTCGAAATTAGAAAGGGAAAGAAGTTCTTTAGCAACAGGGGTCTTACAACTCTAAATCAAAGGGGAGTTCAACGCAGCGATGGCCATGTTTTTTGAGAAGTGCTATTATATCTTCCACTTTAAAGGCAGCTCCCTCAATCCGCATAATTCTATCTTCATCCTCGAGATCAAAATTAATTCTCATACACGGATAGTCTCGCAAGAGGCCATCAACAATATTTGATACCTCCCGAGCATATGCTACATCTGTTCTGAAAACTTTTATCATGATTACAACAGCAATTAATTGTACTCTATTTTTTCTTCGCTAAAAATGAGGATGGATTGAACGATACACCTACGTTCACGTAAAATGTAGGGTCTGGACTTATTTGGAACACAGGATCCCCGAACGAATCTTCTTTTCTGAATAGCCTACCGGATGTGGTCAGTTTCATTCCAGTCTTTGCTGTAAGAATGAAATGTTTTGCCACAATATGCTCGTACATCAATCCCGAATGGATATCCAACTGCCGGTATTCAAATCTTTGTGCGGTGCCGTCTATATCATACACATAAAAGGAAGTACCATTTAGCTCCGTTCCCAATGATATCCTTCCGTTGGTAAGCACATATTTCCGGAGATACGCACTTTTTGGCAGTACAATATCTGCAATTAAGCCGTTGTTGAATTTATGTTCGTAGGAGAACGTTGGTATAAAAGGAGTTTGGGCACTCGGATCGATATTAGCAACCACTCCCACCATCAATTTAGTGCGTTCATTAGCCTTCAGCACCATTGTTCCTGTTAATAAGCCCTTCACCCTTTCAAAATGCTGGTCGCTGCCATCCACCAGCAAGCTAGAGGTATAGATCATCCGTTTATTGAACAGCTTGGAGAAATAAGTAAAGTTAACTGCCGAAAAGAGGTAATGATAATCCTCGTTTACGGTCTTGACACCTGCCGACGCCGGCAGTGTCAAATCGGTTTCCAGTGATACATATCTATAACCAGCTGCGGCACCGAGGAGCCAGTTTTTCCTTTTTAAGAAGTTAAAGTTGGCACTAATATTTGCCTGCGCAAACTTATTCACTTTACTTTCAGGGATTGAGTTAGGCCCTTTGTCTGACGTAAATTTATAGGGAGCATTATGGGCGAATTCAATGTTCAAAGGGCGAACAATGGCGAATTTGTCGGCCGCATAAGCCACTGCCTTTTTTGAAATGTTAACGGAATCTTTTTTTTCTTTCGGTATACCGTCTTTGCTTTGTGAAAAAGAAGGTACTGCGCAGATAGTCAGCATACCGAACACAAGGAGGCTTGCTTTTTTCGTATTATTCATCTAGTTTATTGATTTAATCTTTAAAGTATGTATCCATCCATATGTGCTGTGTAACGATGTATTGCCGTTGTTTTTTTATTAATTTGATAGCCATTCGAACTAGTAAACGGAACAAAGAAAGGAATAACGTTCTAGCCATTTTTTCTTTTTATACCAAACCTGTTACATTTTATACTAAAATCATTAGAAACAGCATTTAGTATAACAGAAAAGGGTTTTGGTATAATTTCCCGTGCAGGTCGGATATATTCCTTTTATCTTTGTTGAAATCCATGAAATACGACCACTGTCTAGAAAAGGAAACAAAGATTATACAGCTGATTGTTGCTAATCGGTACCGGTATTTACGCCATGCCATACTTTTACTTGGCACGGTTGTGACCATTGCATTCTCGACTGCAGTCACAGATTACTCCGGCGCATACAGCTATTTCAGACTGCTATGTATATCCACTGCCCTAATAACGATGTCTTACGTCAATATGAATGTCTTGGTACCCATCTTTTTCTTCAGGGGCCGGTACATCGTTTATTTGGCACTCTTGATTTTATTAGTGCTAATCGGGAAGATACTGATGTCCAGCGCGTTGGATTCGACATTCATTGCAGCGCAACTGGGAACATATATGCATGAAAGAAATGATTATAAAATGGGATCCTATGAGGGCACCATCATATTGGTGTCTGTCATCCTGATAACCACAACGATCAAATTGTTTCAGCGGTGGATGAGAGATAAAGAAAGAATTACCGAACTGCGAAACCTCACTTTAAGCATGGAGCTCAGCGAATTGCGAAACCAGATCAATCCTCATTTTCTCTTTAATATGCTTAATGGGATCAAAGCGCTAGTACGTGGCAATCCAGAGAAAGCCACTACGGTCATCATGAAACTATCCGAATTCCTTCGCTACCAGCTTTATGAGAACAACGAAGAGAAGACTTTACTGATGTCGGAGATCAATTTTTTATCCAACTTTCTTGACCTGGAAAAACTCAGAAGAGATAACCTTTCGGTTGACATCATCAATAGCACAGATCCTCCGATGTTAAATCACATCTTTTTGCCTCCTAACCTATTTACCACTTTTGTAGAAAACGCCGTAAAGCATAGCGTAAATATCAGCGGAGCAGCGTCCTATGTTAAGATCAACCTTGAAGTTAAAAATAATGAAGTTCATTTCCACTGCGTGAATTCGATAGATCCCCTCTATATACCCATCGATGAAAAACACAGCGGATTGGGATTAGCGAATATCAAAAGACGGCTTGACCTCTTATATGGCAACAAACACGTTCTTAAGATCACTCCCACAGAAAACGAATATGATGTTAAATTAACCATACCTATATGAATTGTATTATTGTAGACGACGAACCATTGGCAAGGGAAGAAATGCAGGCACTGATCAAAGAAGTGTCGGAAATAGAAATATTGGGAAAGTTTCCCAATGCCCCTGCTGCGTTAAGCTTCTTAAAAGTAAATGAAATAGACCTTATTTTTCTTGATATTGAAATGCCGATGGTAACTGGGCTGGAATTTGCTGCACAATTACCCAAACAGGCCCTTACTATTTTTACAACAGCCTACCCACAGTATGCCTTAAAAAGTTACGAGCTGGATGCAATTGATTACCTGCTCAAACCTATCGAAAAAAACCGACTTCAAAAGGCAATAAAAAAAGCAGAAGTATACAAACAGCTGCTTTCGGATAATACGGAGAAGAACACCATAGAAACCAATACGGCTGACTTTTTGCTAATTAAATCTGACCGCAAGTTCCATCGCATAAACTTCAGCGATATCAAATTTATTGAGGGCCTGAAAGATTATGTAGTGATATATGTGGGTAACCAGAAACTCATTACCGCCATGAACTTGAAGACCATTCACCAAAAGATCCCCCAGCATCTTTTTCTACGGGTTAGCAAATCCTATGTAGTAAATATAGGTTATATTGATTCATTTGATCACCGAAGCATCTATTTAGGTGAATTTGAGGTTCCATTGGGCGATGTTTATAAAAAGGATTTTTTTACGATCTATGCCGGTGGCGCGCTCGATCCTGAAAATGAATAATACCTGCTAAGCTAGAAGATATAATTATTGACCAATTTATTGATGATAAGCTATCGTGTGTGAATTTTGTTTTTAAAAATCAAATTAAATGGTTAAACTTGTATTAAGTTAATAACAATATTTTGTTAAATAACATGAAGAAAATAACTGACATACAGATACCTATTTTTGTTATTCATGAACTGATAATCCGCCTGCAGGAGATCGACTCTTTAGTAGGTGATTACAAGCATCATTATTTCTCATCAAACGAGGCCATAGTAGAGACCACTCATTTGCAGTTAAGATTTCCTATGTATTTGCTTCGTAAACAGTTCCAAGACCCTGAATTGATCGATCAAAACGAACTACGGCAACAATTACCATTTTATTTAGGCGCCTAATAATATTCAACTATATTCCTTTCTAGCTTCCCTTCCAAAATTGACGTCGATATGTCCAATTTCACCAACTCGATTGTCATCTTTGTAAACACTAAAAAAATGGAAGATTTAAATAATAACAACATCATCATGTGGCTCATTTGCCAACAGATATCAATGGCTTCCTATAGTATTACACAGCAAAAAAAGAACGCTGATTTCTGCCAAAGACGCTAGTATCTCGCTCGACCGGGTAGGTATAGATCAATAGGAGCCATGCACTTTAAGAAGCACCGATTGCCTGGTGGGGAATGGATAAGTACCTACAAGATTTTTCTTATCGCATTCCTATCGATTGGGAAATATTTATAAGTGCAGTCGGTATAACTTTTGTAATTGCAGCATGTACTGTAGGCTACCGTTCTATTAGGGTTGCAACTGTAAAACCCGATAAAAAGCTTACGAATGGAGTGATCGATTATATAGGATTACCAGATTGATGAGCTAGTTCATCATCGTATCAGTTGATTATTTTGTCATTTTAACTTAACCCAATCAAAAAATAGAGAAGACGTGCAGAAAAAATCAAAACCGAACAATAAATGATATTCATTGGTTAATTTCTGCACAGACTATGCCCTGAGGTATGTCTTATCTTTGGGAATGATCTGATCCCTTCAGATTTTCATGTATTATGATGAAGATATTCTTTCCATGAGCAATAATATACATAAAGGATTTTTTTGCCTGCTTTTTTTGTACGGCACCCTCTTCTACATACCCAATTCAAGCATGGCTCAGGAGCAGCATGCCGAATTTAATGGAGAGCAATTATTGGCCAGGTTTTCGTCCGCAGGCATGACACAGCTGAGCGATCCGCAGGATCCTTATCAATCCAATATCATAGGTAGAGGACGGGTATGGGGGCGGGTGAAGGCACTTTATCAAATGCATCCGGATGGTGATTGGATAGAACATTATGACTGGGTGGACAGCATGCGGGTGGAATCGCCCAATCAAATTGTGTATACCGATTACAAGGCAGGTATGCCCATTCAAGTGGAACGGATTTTTACCAAAAGTGGCAAAGGGCTGGATTTAGACATCAAGGTTCAGACAAAGATGCACTATCCCCTTACACTGGGCGACTTATCTATATTGCTCCCATGGTCGAAACCCAGCGGAGAGGATCCGAAACAAATTTTTGAGCAAGGATTTTTAAAGCATCAGTTCTTAACGGGCAATGGATCCTATATTTATTTCACCCGTGCAAATGGAAAGGGCCCCTACCTACTATTTTCAGCTAAACCAGGCACCCGTCTGGAATATTTTGAAAGCGAAGGTGGCCAATATCGGGTGTTTGTCCATTCGGCCGTTGCGGCCGCTAAGGTAAAGGAAGGTAGCTGGCGATTGGAAAATACCTCTGCCCATCTGAACGGAGTACAGCAGGAAGGCCACAGCCGCGAATATGGCTTTCATATGGAGTGGGTAAACAGTTACGAAGAACTCCGCAACATATTAGTAGAACAAGGACTGATCGATATCCGCGTAAGCCCAGGTATGACCTTGCCCACCGGATGGAACGGTCGCTTTGCCCTGCGTACCAAAGCGGTCATCGATTCCATCGTTCCCGAGTTTAAGGAACACACGCAGCTGCGTTCACGCTCTACAGCCATTCCTCAACAACATCTCTATGAAGTGAACTTTGCGCGGCTAGGCGAAAATAAACTTACGATCTATTATAACCATGGTGAGCAGCAGATCATGGAATTTTTTGTAACCGAAGCGCTGAAAACCTTGATCGAAAAAAGGACTGCTTTTATCACACAGCAGCAACAACATCGCGATCCTTCAAAATGGTATAATGGTCTGTATTCCATCTGGGACATGAAAAACAAAGTACTCCGTGGCCCTGATAATACAGACGGATTTGATTTCTGGTGGGGTTATGTACTCGCCAGTGACGACCCAGCTTTGTGCAAAGCACCCTTTGTCGCTGCGAAAAATGTTTATGATCCGGTAGACCAAGAAATTGCTTCGCTGGAATATTACGTCGAACATTTCCTGTGGGGAGGATTGCAGCGCACAGATAAAGAAACCTATCCTTATGGCATACATGGCGTACCGAACTGGCATGAGGCACGCGATAGCGCTCTTCGTCTTCGCTCTAGGGATTACAATCTCGATAAAGTAAAAGTATGGCGGGCCTATGATTATCCCCATATTTTCATGCTGTATTACCATCTTTTCCAAATTGCGGAATACTATCCAGACAAAGTAAAGTATTTAGATGCTGCGGCCTATCTAGAAAGAGCTTATCAAACCGCCAGAGCCTATTTTACATATCCTTATGAAATCAATTCCTGGTACGACACCTATAAATGGGGTTGTTATAATGAGCTGGTGCTGGTTCCGCTGATGGCCGATCTTGAGCGATATGGAAGAACAGCAGCAGCCCAATGGCTCCGGAACGAATGGGAGAAAAAAGTGAAGTACTTTGTTTACGATGACCCATACCCCTACCGTTCCGAATATAGTATAGATCGTACCGCTTTCGAATCAAGCTATGCCTTTGCAAAATATGGTGTAGTTACGCAGATGAAGCCCGATCAAAAACTCTGGTATGATCGCAATCTGCATAAATGGTATTCCCATCCCGAAGTATCTCCAAAAGATAGCCGTAAATTTATGGACGAACAATTATGGGCTGGGCTTGCCGTAAGGGGCTGGCTTACCCCCTCTTACTATGCCCTAGGATCGGACGACTCTGAAGGCGGGGGATTGAGCTATATGGCACGAATGGGCGGTTGGAGCATTCTGGACTATGGCATTCATTTCGCTGAAAAACCCTGGGATTGGCTACAATTGGGCTACGCATCTTATTTAAGCTCCTATGCCCTGATCAATTCAGGCACACCCGAAAGCAACTACGGCTATTGGTATCCAGGCAAGGAAAATGATGGTGCTACAGGATGGGCCTTCAACACGAAGAAGTATGGCCGCATCTGGCTCAAAGATCGCAGCGTACCGAGAGGTCCCTGGAACTACGATGGTGAAATCGATCTCGGAAATGGAGCCATCATGCGGATGGCCGCAACCTTGATTGCCAACGATCCATTGTTCGGCTGGATAGGCTATGGAGGAAACCTGGAAGAGCATAAGCAACAGCTGCATATCGTTCCCCAGGATGGCTTAAATATTCGCTTTGGCATTTTCACCGGGCAGCAGAGACTGATGGTAGAATTGAGTAGGGACCGCTTCGCCGAAGCGCCCATTATCACAGATAAAAATGTTAAGCAGATAAAATTACAGGTCGATAATATCAGCGGAACGCTTCATACCTTCGACCTGAAGCTGACTGGCACCGCTGGCTCTTCCTATCAAGTAAACGTGAACGGTAAAAAGTTAACTTCCCTTAAACTCGACGAAGGGAGAGAAAGCATTGTACCCATTCAACTTTCAGAAAAAGGAGCATCCATTGAATTGCTAAAAAACTAAATGTCGAGATATCGCAAAATGGACCTTTCGACTACGTTCAAGACAACGACCCATAACTGAAACAATAAACTTGTTAATCTCACAATTTTATATGAAATTTATATCCTGTTCCAGTGCCTACTGTCACGATACATGAAAAAGAACCATTTACCTTAAAATCGTCACATCATTACAATTACTAAGCACAGCAGGCTCAAAAGTAAACATAGCGGGGAATAAAGTGAAGTATCCCTTTTACCGAATTCCGTATCGTTAATTCTTTTGAAAAAGCCGATATATTTAAAGTCTCCTATAGCCCGTAATCCAAAGATGAAGGCCGTCCCCCAGAGGCCCCAAGTAACGATTGTTTGAGATACAAAAAGCCTGAGCATACCTATACCCATGAATGTATTGGCCGTACACAACAAAAGAAATAATCCTACCAATAGGCAGTCCACTGGCCCCGGCTGAATCCGTTTAACCCCTTTTCTATCCGTAGGAATCGCTGAGTCCTTTCCCCAATCGCCCCCGAATGCCCAATAAAAATGTATAAAAGCAATGGTTACAAGTACCACACCGATAATAAATCCCGCTATCAGTTTCATAAGTTATAATCCAAGGCACACAACCGTATCATTCGCTTTTCGCCGATACGATTGGGCGTCATTTTCATTAATTTGTTTCTAAAATATATTCCCAAGTTATTATTCAGTTGTGAAATCTTACCGATCGCCCAGCTATCATTCGTTACCATATGGGCCTTTTTCATTCGTAGAGAAAGGTATTTATCCAGCGCTTCGGAAGCGACCAAATTAAGTATATTTCAGGGAATGCAAAAGAACGACTAGCTGTAAGTACCATATTGATATGCCCTGATGGTATTATTGCCCGGGCTTCTGACCAGGACCTAAATTGTAACCGACTCCAAAAGGCTGCCGCTTGCTGGTTTGTCAACTGACCCTGGCTGTTTCGGCTGATCGCGATCTGTAAAAAACAAACGCGCCGAAGCAAAAAAAGGTCTTCAACCGGGGAGATTGAAGACCTTTACTAACCAATTATAAACCTCAATTATGATGATACAAAGATAGTGTACAATCAACACTTTGACATCAACACTTTGACAAATATTTTTTATCGATTTGATATTTGCATGACAAAAACGACTCAATAAGATTGTCGTAAATGCACCCTATTATTGCCCGTTCCAGCCCCCACCACCTACAGAAATGAAAGTTACCTTTGTTTAATAAAAATTAGACATAAACAATGAAAACAATAGCAAAACCTATCTTAGCGATATTGATCGTATTGACACAGACACTGCATATGGATCTATATGCCCAGACCAAAACCGGTTATGCGCCGGTAAACGGTTTAAAGATGTACTACGAAGTACACGGCGAGGGTACACCGCTGGTACTGATCCACGGTTCTTTCATGACTATTCCCGACAATTGGGAGCAAGTTATCCCGCTTTTTAAAAATAGGAAGATTATCGTAGCCGAGATGCAAGGCCATGGGCGCACAGCCGACATTCCCCGTCAATTCAGCTATGAGGCCATGGCCGATGACATTAGCGCATTATTGAAACACTTGCAGATCGACAGTGCCGACGTACTCGGATACAGCATGGGAGGCGGTGTTGCCTTTCAAATGGGTATCCGCCATCCGCAGCAGGTAAAAAAACTAGTGATCCTATCCGGTGCCTACAAAAACGATGGCTGGTGGCCAGAAGTAGAAAAATCGTTCGCTACCATTGACGCATCGATGTTTAAAGGATCACCCATTGAAGAAGCATATAATAAGCTGTCTCCGCATCCCGAAAAATTCGATGCCTTTATACAAAAGACCATGAGTCCGGATTTAAAGCCATACGACTGGACGGAAGACGTACGCAAAATGAATGTCCCCATTTTCTTGGTGATAGGCGACTCCGATGGTATCCGTTATGAACATGCCAACGACCTAATGCGTATGAAAGGCGGTGCTAAAATGGGCGATTTCGGAGAAATGTCTAGCTCCAGAATGGCCGTATTACCAGGCACAACCCATATCGGCATGATGATGCGAACAAACTGGTGGATACCGATGACGGAAGACTTTCTCGATGGCAAACAAGTGCCCAATCCCTTTGCCGAATAGCTATAAACTTCAGGAAACTTCCTCTTTTAGGGAGTCTTTGCCCTCAAGATAGCAATAAGCTTATTAAGCTCATTGCTATCTATTGGCTATCTTTGCAAAACATTAGTGGCCATTTTAAAAGCCTTATACGTCTTAAAAGAATGACAATGAATCAGGTAATAATTAGCAAAGCATCCTTTAATGAACTAGAAACCATCCAGCAACTTGGCAGAGAAACTTTTTCTGAGACGTTTGCGCAAAGCAATACGGCAGCAGATATGAAAAGGTATCTAGAAGAAAACTTCAATGAGCACAAAGTGAGAACAGAACTAAGTAATCCAGATTCCATTTTTTTTATTGCTTGGGAAGATGAAAAGGCTGTCGGTTATCTAAAAGTAAATTCCGGAAACGCACAGACAGAAATACAGGATCATACTGCGCTGGAAATCGAACGTATTTATGTAAGAAGTAGCCATCATGGCAAAAAGGTTGGACAGCTTCTTTATGAAAAAGCACTGGAAATAGCCGAAGATCAAAATAAATCTTACGTTTGGTTGGGTGTATGGGAAGAAAATCCACGAGCTATAAGATTTTATGAAAAGAACGGGTTTGTTACTTTTGACAAGCATATTTTCAAAATGGGCAATGATGAACAAACGGATATTATGATGAAAAAAAACTTAGGATAAAAGACACATCGGCTTTCAAGCTATCAAAGCAGCAACAGCGAATCCTGTAAATAGCCTTCGGAATGAGTAAGAGGTTTCTCCTGAACTAATACTGAATAGCGTTCGGAAATAATTGATTTCTGATCTTATAAAAAGTTAATCACCATCAAAATCGGATGATTTTCGTGGATAGTTGCGGGAAGATATTTTTTTGAAAGTGCTATCTAATTTAATTGCTTCTTTTAAAAGTTTTTTTATTGGCTTTTCATCAATTTCGGCTGCTGTCTCGTAAATTTTATAAAAAATCTGCTTGTTAGTTCCATGCGACAAAAAGCGATCCTGGTCATTTAATTTGTACCCGTACCAAAAACCTAAAAGAACTCCTTTTTTAACACCCCCTCTCGGAACAGTAGAGGGCCAGATAATACATATACCTTTGTTGCCATAAAAAAATGGAACATTATAGGATATTTTCTCTTTACAATATTCAGGAAGTGTTTCAATTATGATCTGTCGCAGAACATCTACGATTATTTTTTCTTCTTCGGGAAGAACAACAAATAAATCTACAAGATTTCTAATTTTCATCTGTATATAATTATTGATATATTGTTTATTTATGGCGGTATCAATGAGATCGCTTCGCTAAGTTTGCTTTTTAAAGGTGATGAGGTTATCATGATTTATTTTTCACTTTTTGTATGTTTTTCAGCTGCGTTCAAGAAAGCGCTACGCTTAGTTCATTCCACTATTTGATAGGCAAATCATAATGGTTTCATATTGTTTAAATTATTGATTTTGTGATCCATTTTTCAGAGGTATCAATAAGGTCCCTACGTATTTTCTTCAATTGTCAGTAAAATTTGAAAGTTAAATTTGCACTGCCATACACATAAGGGCTTGTCTCTAGCCTTTATTTATCATCACCGGGTTGAAGACTACTATCTTGCGTGTATTGCTTATCCGTCAATTAATCTTCTATGATAATTTATTTGTCCTAAATGATAAGTCAAATGAGTCGCCAAATGAACTAACATGTATTCGGTAGATATTTTTTTATCAGATACCAGAATAGGATATTCGCTTGCCAATTCACTTTCATCTAATTTGTCAAGAGATGTCTTAATCACCAGAATCGTCTCATCAATCTTAGAGAGCAATTCTTTTTGAGGAACATTTTTCAATGAAAACTCTAAATCTCTGTTTCTTATATAACCAGTTTTGCCAATTTCCCTTCCAATGTAAGTATTAAGGTTACCAATTAAATGTAAACAAAGGTTTCCAGCTGAATTAGAAATATTCTTCTCAATTTTCCAAATATTATCTTCTTTCTTGTATAATTCGATTTCACTTCGTAGCTTAAGTAAGTCTCTCGTAAATAATGATTTTAAAGTTTCAATTAACATTTGCTTAGCTTTTAAATTATTCTTTTATTACAATAACCGCTCGGTCATAAATTGATATTTTGCTCTCTTGTATTTAAGCGAGCTGCATCAGTTATTAACGCAAATTTAGGATTGTTAAAAATAGCAAACAACAGCACTTATTTATGAAAAATTTGTCTTCTATTTGGATTCTTTTATTTTAGCTAGGTCATCGTAGACATAATGTCCACAATATGCATTGTCCATTGCAAATTCAATAGGGCTATATAAATCCGTTTGTTGTGTTGGCTACGTTCTTGATAATCTCGGGTATCTTCGCGCTATTATTTAAGAAAGGGGTTATTTATCGATCAAAGTTTACTATTTATTAAGTTTTTGTTAAATATCTTCATTGTGTTGTATAAAATTGCTTTTACTGATATTTTAGTATTTATGAAGAGCAAATTTCCTGTATTGCTTATTGTCTTATCGGTGGTTCTTTTTACCAGCTGTGCGGCACTGTTCGCAAAGTATAACCGTTATATGACGGAATGGCAAGGCCACAAGGAAGACGAAGTATATCTTGTTTATGGACCGCCGATGAGAGCGCAAGATCTTGAAGATGGTCGCAAGATTATTGCCTACGATTTTGCCTCCAGCGGAGGCGATGCTACCAACTTCTGTGAAGTAAAGTTCATTTTAGAAGGTGGCATTGTCTCGACCGCCAATTATAGAGGCAATTTCGGAGCTGTAGAACGTTTTGTACGGGGACCGGGAAATGCTAATTGATGATTTGCCGATGCTCTATAAACTCATTTGGCACCATCCACTTTTGAGTACACAACAACGATTTATAACCCTAGATAGGGGCTTCACCAACATCTCAGCCTTTTGCAGAAAAAACCTATAACGAATAAGTCTGAATGATATCAGCTGTGCTTCGCACACCTTTTTAAGGTCACAAAATGTGACCTCCGCTTCCAGACCTACTTTAACCTAACATCCAAGTAAACAGAATGACGTCCATATGTTTCATAAAATGGTTTAAAAACTACATCATCAATAGTGAATTCCAGCTGTTCCGGATCGCCTTTAACGGACCTGCTTATATCTTTGGCATCCAAGGTTATTTTACGCCATTCTTTTCTAGCTGCTGGCTCTTGCGCTGCAAGCAATATGGGGCCATAAAACAAACTGGCGATATTTTGCTGATCCATAACCGGATCCAAGTGAAATTGGAAGGGCATTTGTAAATCGATCACGTCACCATCTTTCCAGTTACGGCTTATTTTCAGGTAACTGCCTGGTTTTGCCTGAAAATTTTGCGCTTTACCGTTGATCTTTACAAAAAATCCTTTAGTAGCCCAACTTGGCACACGGACATGGACATCAAATTCCCCGTCACCTTTTATCCTCAAACTTGTATGGTCTTCATGCGGAAAACTTGTTGTCTGCTCTACTGTTATGTTACGTTCTGTCCATTTTAATGTAGAAGGTATGTATAGATTGACGTAAAGTGCATCGTTATGCTCGCTTTTAAAGTAAATTGCATTTTGCAGTTTGGTACTACTTTCTATAGCCGTTCCATTGCAACAGGTAAAGCCCGTCATATGCGGATTACCAAATTGCTTGATGGACCCCGGTCTGAGAGGTACATGATAGGTATTGGCAGGGCTGTCTTTGGCCACAGAAGCGAGAATATGGTTATATAGGCCTCGCTCATAATAATCCATTAACTCTGGCCGCTGGTCGAAGAGAAACAGATCAGTGGTCAATTTCAGCATATTGTACGTGGCGCATGTTTCATTCTGTCCACCAGCAGAGAAACCGTTTTCATACAAGGTTGCCGGCTGACTGATAAAACATTCGGCATTGGCGGGATTGCGTGCCCCCGCAACACCTCCGATGCTGTACATATAGTCGTTCACGGCCTTGTACCAGAAGTTATCGGCTATGTTGTAATACGCAGGATCATTGGATACACGGTACATTTCGATGCTTCCTACAATTTGAGGTATATGTTGATTGGCGTGTAGACCACGGAACATATCTACATTTTTGGCCAAACCATGTGAATGTGCAGCATCACCGTAGAACATGTTGATATTATCAAATAACTGCGCTGTTTTGAGGTAATTCGGCTCATTCGTGATACGGTACAGTCGCGCCATAACCTCATTCATTCCTCCAAACTCACCAGCAATGTACGTATTCCACATCTTTATAAGTGTTTCCGTTGGCACCTGGCTCAAGCGGGCATATACCCAATTACTCATACCGGTGGCTATTTCAAGCGCTTTTTTATTACCGCTCACTTCATATACATCTATCAGGCCGGCCAAGATTTTATGCAAGGTATAATATGGTGCCCAAACCTGATTTTTCTGTCCGCCATATTTAGCGCCGTGCTCTAACATGATAAACTGGTCAGGAGGGTAGGCACTGATGAATCCTTGCCCCCAGTTCCAGTAATCGGTGCGAATACCTGCATCACTAAGATCTGAGTCATAATCTATTTTTCCGGAACCATGCGGTACAGCTGTTGGATCAGACACATAGGTACCACCTGCTTCTTTCGGCTTGCCGGATAATTGAGATAAATCGTAGAGGGTATTAACCATATACGCCATTTTTGCAGCGAAATTGGCTTGAAGCACCTTATCATATCCTGTGCCGGCGTAAGCCTGTGCAATTGCTGTAAGGTAATGCCCCGTAGCATGTCCCCTTAGCTTGGTATCCTGACTATCCCATACGCCTAAAGGTTGTGCTCCTTCGGGCTGTTTCTGGCCAAAAGCATGACGGAACATATAGAGGAAGGAGTTGGGATCGGTTTTAGCTAATGTAGTGATAAATTTATCCCGGTTTTCGAGAAACTTAGTCTCGTGGTCGTGAGCGTCCGTATTCAGTGAAACTTGATCCAAATGAAATACCTCTAGCTTTGAACTTGGCGTGATTGATTCGCTAGACCCTTTTACCGTGATAATCGCTTTAGGCTGTAGATCTGTTCCCGGAATCCGTCCGGTAATGGTATAGCGCCCGGCTTGAAGAACAGCGCTATTATCTGTAGGAGAAGGCCAAAGAACGCGTACTTTTGGGCCGTTTATCCCAGCCTGGTAGGTGCCCTGCACATAACTTGGTAAGCGGGGTAAAGTTCCTATTGCTGTTTCCACTTCCACGTCAGATACATTTACTAAATAGGCATTATAAAGCTGCGACTCGCTTCGAGAAAACTGCTGAAGATTATCCTCAGGCTTCCCCACATTTACTGCACCTTCCTGGCCACCTCTTAGGGCATTGTAATAAATACCGGCAACCTGTCTTCTCGTCAGGGGAACGCGATAAATACGAAAATCGTGTATCAAGGCATTCAAAGTGGGGTTTCCCGGCAGTAATGATTTGCCAATATACAGCTGTCTTTTCGTGCCTTGCTGGCCGAACACCGCTGTTAGCTCTGATAGAACATCTGCAGCTTCGCCCACGGCCTTACTATCGACATAGGTAACCATTGATTTTGAAGGAACATCGATCACAATGGCAAGGTGAACCCATTTATTTAGTGGTATAGCCGTTGAAGTCGCGCCCTTCTTGTTATCTTCTTTTGCCGTTATCAACGCTTGGTAACCTTCTTGCTTTTTTGTCCCAACAGGAGCCGCAAAAAAGTGCTTGGTGATATCCTGTCCAAAATCAAAAAAATATTGGCCACGTTGATCCGATCGTAAGTATATCCATCCTGATATACTGAGCGACTCTAAATCTGTTAAGGCTTCTCCCGGGATCGTAACAAAATCATTGCTCCCCCCAGAGAGCGACAAAACCTTTTTAAAGCGCTCGTCATTAACAAATTTGACTTCTGTACCTTGAAATTTGCCGTGCAAATTATTTCGAGACCAGTCCTTGGTATCCCCTTCAAACACATAACGTGCAATCATTCCGGTTTCACCAATGCCATCCAGTATCTGATCTCCATTTTGTGCCTGAACGGTGTGAGCACTCTCGGCCAAAACAACTACAAACAGGATAACACGCAAGATTACTTTGTACATTTTCGTTAGCATAAATTGTTCATGTCTACCTCCAGATCAAACCTGAAAATCAACATATTAAAATAGATAATTTATTGTTTGATAATTTTTCATAAAACTATAGAGATTCTCTTTGTTTCTTTAAGTATATTTTAGCAAATAATCACAGGATATTATCAGGTAAATTATAAAAAAAACGAAGACGTGCATCGATTAAGATTCTCTAGCTTCAATAAATCACAAAAGGACGGGAATGCATCGCTTTAAACTTGAGATAATTTGGCGATTACCAAAATACCAGTTCTGCAAAATTTGAGGTCTTGCATAATGATGTTGAAAGATAGAAGCAGTAGGAAGTTTTGGTGAATTTGAATAAACAATTCACCAAAATAAAAATCAAAAAGTATCTGAATTAGAGTTCACTGCAAATGGATCCGCCCGAATTGCCGGTCATAGTATTTCCCCATTGTCCGAAATTGGTTACCAGTTGTGGATGACGCATACTGATAGCGCAGCCTTGGTTGTTCGTAATGTTGTTGTTATATACCTGGCAACCATCATTCGGCTGATTCAGGTTATTCTGAAACCGTACTGCATGTCCGTTAGTCTCGTCGATTGTACAGTTGAAAATATTAGCTCCGTTGACTCCGTCAATGCCAATGCCTCCAACACCCCGATTACTGACATTGTTTTTATGAACCCAAACATTCTCTACGAAACAATTATGGGATCCACCGTCAATGGTAATACCTTCTCCCCCATTCTCGTAGGTTTGACAATTTTTAATGCGGTTATCAGAACTGCCCCACTGGGAAATACCCACGACGTAGTTATAATAAGCTTTTACACCTTCTATCCAAATTCTATTCGCATTGTGAATCAAAATGCCTGAATGCCCGCTGTTACGGAAATGGCTATTATAAATTTTTGTATCGTCTCCGAAAACACGAATATTAGGTTCTGGCAACATGCCACCGTCAATATAAATCCAGTCAATAAGAGTATTGACAATCCCGGCATCTACATCCAGCACCGAAACACCCTGTCCGGGAGTCGCCGCAGCCTTACGCATATAATTTGTAGGATCGGTTCCATTATGTTCTCCTCGGATGGTTAACCCGCTTTTGTTGATATGCGCCGTACCGTTGAAATAATGATTTCCGGCGCGAATAATAATGATATCGCCAGAAGCAGACTGATTAATCAGCGTCTGTAAAGCACCTGTTTCATCTGGACCGTTCTGGGCGGCCAGATACCGCGTAGCTGCTTCTTGGCCTAATGCCAGTTCCTGGGAAGATGTTCCGTTAGCGACAACGTTGGGGCGGTCCTTTAGCATATCTGATTTGCTGCATGAGGCAAATACAATGATCAATAATGCCACTTCCAATAAGTAGGATTTCATCATAACAATTGGTTTTTAAGAGGTTACTAAATAAATTAACTCAAATCTACAGGTGTAATACTAAATATATTTCTTTTTTTTCTTCAAAATCTCATCAAATCATCTCATTTTCAGCGATTTTAGGAGGGTAAGAAATAAGAGTATATACACAAGTGCGAAACATGCACATGAGAAGGAAAGAAATTAATCTGAATGAAATGAACAGGTTGTATTAGTACGGCAGTGCCTAACTTTATTCAAGTGACAATTGAAGTATTCTTTGGAGAAGTAAAAACTCTAAAATCATGAAACAATAAGAGTTAGATAATTTCATATAAATCAAAATGAAAATACCATTATTACAATCCAGTCTTCCTACCTTGGTTCATCCACAAATGAACGAAATAGTAAACGATACAAAGAAATATTTTAAAACGGATGTTTTCAACATATCAGACGAAAACACACAATTATACGGAGATTATATATCAACTGGAGCCTTATATTCTTCCTATACATATCCATTGGGAGATACAGAAAAAGTTAAAGCGATTAGTCGGTATTATTGTTATTGGGCCTTAATGGATGATCGTTTTTTTGACAACTCCATCGATCTTGACAATATTACCCAGACAAATAGGGCTTTTCAGGCAGCACTGAATGAGGAAGCGGGTCTTGACAAACTGTTTTTCCCGATTGTCGAATTTTGTTCAAGAACTGATTGGACAAGTGAAGCGAAAGATATATTCAAAAGAGAAATGAATAGATATTTAAAGAGTGTTCAGAACCTACGCACAATAGAAATTCAAAAGCGTGAAGTTTCTCTCGAAGAATATCTCCAGTACAGGGCTTTTGATGTTGCAATGTCAGTTATATTTTCTCTGCTATGGCATACACAAAGCGGTATGCCCTTGTCTCCTTACCACAACGCTGAGTTTGAAAAAGTCTTCGAATATTCAGGGGTTAGTATAGGGCTACTACTAGATTTGTACACCTTAAAGGCAAGAAAAAAGGAAATAAGGGATTACACACATGCTATCCGGATTATCCAACGAATTGAAAATTGCGACGAGGAAGAAGCAATTAACGAGGGAATTCGCTTATTCTATGAATACGAATCTAAACTGGAAGAAGAGTTTAACCGCTTAGAGACAAAATATCCTATTGCAATACATTATTTTAGGTATATCCAATCTGGTTCCATCAGGTACTGTAATGAAAGTAGAACAATCCGATACTTGCAAAAGAATGATATTGATAAAAATCCAGTTAAGGGCCGAACAGTACTCTAAATTAGATATCATTCTTACCTTGTTCTCCTACCAATCGTTCATCTTTTTGCCCTGCCTCGTATCATTGACACATGCTTGTTCCGAGTAGCCTGCAAATCAGCAGATTGAGATTCATAAACCCTGATTTTGCCATAAAACATGTCTGAATCCGAACAGTAAGTGTTCGGATTCAGACACATTTATCAGTGTCAAATGCTCCTTATTCTATTTAAGCGCATCTTTTTTACATTGGCCGATTAATTGATAGGCTATCTAAAGTTATGAATCGATAGCATACACCTTGCAACTATTTGATCCAGAAATAATTGCAAATAGTGTACCTTTATAGGAGAAGATCAAATAAAAGGTCATGATAAAAAACTATCTCAAGACGCTATTACGCGATTTTTTAAAGAGCAAGGCTTACTCACTGATAAACATCGTTGGCTTGTCGATAGGTATGGCAGCCGTAATACTGATCATGCTCTGGGTGCAAAACGAACTGAGCATGGAACGTTTCCATGAGAAAGCGGACCGCATTTATGTAATGTACAACCGAGATATAAACCCCGAAGGTAACCGTTGGGCATGGGGTAATACGCCGAAAATACTCGCCCCCACTTTGAAAACGGATTATCCGGAGGTGGAAGACGCTGTACGGTTCAACAATATAAATTTCCTTGTAACCGTAGGCGAAAAAAAGCTGAATGTGCGAGGAGCATTTACAGATAGTAGCTTTTTCAACGTATTCACTTTTCCACTTATACAGGGTGATACAAAAAAGGCCTTGACCGATGCCCATAGTATTGTGCTAACTGAAAAGTTTGCCAAAACATTATTCGGGAGCGATGAAGCGATGGGCAAGATTATTAAAATAGATAGCAGTCATAACGCTACGGTAACAGGTGTTATGAAAGATTTGCCCAATAATACGTTGCTTAAATTCGATTACCTCTTACCTTGGAACTACCTGGATCAGATGGGTGAAAACGACACCTATTGGGGCAATAACTCCGTAACAACTTACGCGCTGTTAAAACCAGACGCGAGCCAACAGGTATTTGACGAAAAAGTAAGAACTATCACCATCGACCATACCAAAGGTTCTGAAGACGCTGCCACAACTGAGGTGTTTACGCAACCGTTGAGCCGTTATTATCTATATGGAAAATCAGAAAATGCCAAGCTGGTAGCAGGTAACATGGTTACGGTACGGCTATTTACCATTCTTGCAATATTTATCCTATTGATTGCCTGTATCAATTTCATGAATATGAGTACAGCGCGTAGTGAGCGGCGTGCGAAAGAGGTAGGCATCCGAAAGGTTGCCGGTGTACGCAAAGAGATGCTGGTTTTGCAATTCTTACTGGAAAGCACCTTACTCAGTATTCTTTCGTTTTTATTTGCTATACTCATTGTACAGCTGAGCCTCAGCGCCTTCAACCAATTGGTAGATAAAGCATTATTTGTTCCATACGGTGACCCGCTGTTTTGGATTTTTGCACTCGCCTTTATATTGCTTACCGGTATCACCGCTGGGAGCTATCCTGCTTTTTATCTGTCGTCGTTCAATCCCGTGAGTGTTTTGAAAGGAACTTTCAAGAAAACAAATGCGTTAGTAACTCCAAGGAAGGTGCTCGTTACTATACAGTTTACCATTGCTATTGTTCTTATTATCGCGACAATCATTGTGTATCATCAGGTTCAGTATGGACTAAAGCGTGAAACGGGTTATAAAAAAGATAATTTAGTATTCATTTTTTCGGAAGGAGATATCGGCAAACACTATATGTCTATTAAAGATGAACTGCTGCACAGACAGGTGGCAACCTCCGTTACCTTATCAGCCAATCCCATCACACAACGTTGGAGCGACAGTTGGGGATTTTACTGGGATGGTAGCACGAAAACGGATGAAAAGATTGACTTTTTGCGCTTGGGTTCAGATGCAAACTTCACCAAGACCTTCGACATCAACATCAGTGAGGGACGGGATATCGATGTGTACCAATATCCTACCGACAGTATGGCCATACTCTTGAATGAAACCGCCGTGAAAGCTATGCGGTTAAAAAACCCGATCGGAACACAGATACGTCAACGAGGGGGAGATTTGGTTTTTCATGTAGTTGGTGTAGTCAAGGACTTTATCATTGAATCTCCTTTCCAGCAAAATATGAGTCCGTTGATGGTATTCGGTCCAAAAGGGTATTCACAAATGATTGTTCACATCAAACTGAATCCCGCCAATACAACGACGGATAATTTAGCGGGAATGGAAAAGATATTAAAAACCTATAATCCACAATACCCATTCCGTTATATTTTTGTTGATGAAGATTACGCACAGAAATTTCAAAATGCGGAGCGGGCAGGTAAACTTGCTGGTTTATTTGCCTTCTTGACGGTCTTAATTTCCTGTTTAGGTTTATTTGGATTGGCAGCCTATATGGCAGAAAGTCGCACAAAGGAAATTGGGGTCCGGAAAGTTTTAGGAGCGTCGGTGTGGAACGTGACACAGCTCTTATCGGTTGACTTCCTGAAGCTTGTGATGCTATCTTTTGTCATCGCCTCTCCTATTGCCTGGTATGCGATGAATGAGTGGCTAGAAAGCTATTCGTATCGCATCGGCATAGAATGGTGGGTATTTGCTTTAACCGGTATATTGGCAGTAACAATTGCGTTGCTGACAGTGAGTTCTCAGGCTATCAAAGCGGCAGTTGCTAACCCGATAAAATCCCTGCGGGAGGAATAGGTTATGTGCCGCCTTTTTTCGATTATCTGAATAGACACTTATCGAGCTTTCAAATTAATAATAGACATACACAACGGTATTAAACCAAATGAAATCAAGACAAAGATGCCTACCCGAACATAGTTAAGCGTTCGCCAAAGGTGTGCTCTACTCAGCAAGTCGATTTTTGGAGTAGCACCATTAGCAATATCCTGGAACGCGATAATGTTAGGTGCAAAATACAGAAGTGTCCAGGCTCTGACGGCTAAATGCACGAAAAACAGCAGCAACAGCCAATTTTTAATAGGAGCTATTTTCCAACAAAAAATGAGTGCCAATACAAATGTAATCTCGTGAATAGAATGCATAATTATCCAAAAAATCTTTAAGTCGAGTCCATACTTCCCTCCTAGCAATTGAAGAGATTCAGGAGGTGCGGCCGTCCATTTAGGAACGATCACCGCTGTTTCAAAAATCTGCGCGCCGTTCATTAAGAAGTAAGCGAGCGTTGTGATGAAAAGCCATATTTCTGCTCTTACTAGGTAGTTTGCACTTACATGTTCCATAATTATTTATTTTTTAATTCTTCAATCGTTTCATTCATGATGCTGATAGCAGAGAGAAAATATCTTTCCAGCACCTTGATTTCTTGTTCAGAAAAGGATGCCACTAATTCAGTAGTTTTTTTATTTAGCTTGTCAAAAACAGGTGTTAAAAGCTTTAAGGCATTTTCTTTATTCGGTATAATGATCACTTTCCTCCTATCGTCTTTATCAAACTGTCTTTTGACTAACTTTTTTTTCTCTAGCCTGTCCACTAAGCCCGTAATCGCCCCTGTTGTAAGCCCTGTTAATCTGGAGAGCCCTCCTGCGGTCATTTCTCCTTTTTCTATTATTAAACCCAAATACTTGTGGTCGGCACCTGACAACCCTACCTCTCGGGCGATGGCTTCGTGCATTAATATTGAAGTATCTGAGTATTGCCTGCTTATAGACCTGAAAGCTTGAACTTGCTGGTTATCTTTTTCACTAACTGCCATAAGTATCTTAGTAAATAAATATCTTAGTAACAAAGATAAATAAAAACAAGCAAATAGAAACGTGGATTTGCAAAAAAGAGATAAATTGATTTTAGATTTTTTTAAATCGATTTAGGAGCCATGTGAACCTGCGTCAGTCAAATTTTTCGGTTTCATTTTTTTTTTCGACATTTGATAGCTACACACCGGAATCAATTTACCTATGCCCTTTTTTGATGTGGATATCAATGCGTTTAATGCTGGCGAACGAAAAACGTTCGATGGTGTTTATCGTTATTATTCACGGCCATTGCAGCATTTCGCGTTCTCATACATGCATAATCGGGTATTAGCGGAGGAGATCGTAAGCGATAGCATGCTTAAGCTATGGAACAACCGCCAGCGCATTCGCACGGCACAACAAATCAAGGCCTTCCTTTACATCGCCACACGCAATGCCTGCATTGATAGCCTTCGCAGCATCCGTTCCCTCCCAGCAACGGTTTTACCAGAGGAAGCAAACGATCTTAAAGGCCAGGACCCAGATGTGTATAACCGAATTGTTTATGTCGAGTTATTGCAACAGATAGAAGATGCAGTAGAGGGACTACCCCTTAGTCAGCAAGCCGTCTTCCGTAAAAGCTTTCTTGAGGGCAAAACTACCGACGAAATCGCTAGCGAAACAGGTATGACAGAATCTTCGATATTCACCCAAAAGTCCAAAGCACTAAGTACTCTTCGCAAATTATTGAAGGGAAATATTTTATTGCTCGTGTTGCTTGCCAAGCTAGGTTAACTATTGGCCTTGGATTCTTACCAAATAAGCACTCCCGTACACTGATAATAAACTGATTAGTAAAAAAAATAAAATTCTTGGTAAGGTTTGCTATCCGCATCCGTATCTATTCATGTTTAGCCCCCTAACCAGGCTAAGGCACAAAAAATGGAACGGATCAGTCAATTACTTTACAAGTACCTACAAGGTTCCCTGAACGAAGCTGAGCGTGCTGAGCTGATGGCTTGGGCTGCTGCAGACGCTGCTAATTGGGAGCTCTTGAACCGCGTGATTGACGAAGAAAGTCTTGAGGCCGATATTCAGCGTTGGTACGCGATCCCAAGGCGGTCTGTAGCCGACGATTCGCGGTTGAATGCCGTTATCGCCCAACACGAAATTGACACTAAGCGTCAACGCCTCCGTCAACAGATCAGACGTATCCTTCCTTACGCAGCGGCCGTACTCATCATTGCCTTTGCCGGCATATGGTACACGCATGAGCGAGGTCAAAGTGAGATGCACGAAATTGCTACTGAAAAAATTCTAAATGGTGGTAACAAGGCGCTTCTTATACTGGCAGATGGCCGAAAAATTGATTTAAGCACGGAGCGATCGGGAATCATTGTCGGAGATGGTCAGATCACCTATGAAGATGGGTCGTCTCTTGCAGTACTACCAGGCATAGGAGAAAGTGTGCAAACGATTTCTCAATTGGAACTCTCCACGCCTAGAGGCGGAACATATCAGATGACCTTGCCGGACGGTTCCAAAGCTTGGCTTAATGCCGCTTCCACAATTAAATATCCAAGTAGTTTTAGCGGCAAAGAGCGTATCGTAGAAATCGCCGGTGAGGTATATTTTGATATCCGCGAAGACAGCAAACGACCTTTCAAGGTGCTTAGTAGAGGTCAAGAGGTCGAAGTTTTAGGTACGGAGTTCAATATCTCCGCCTATCTTGATGAAAATGAAACAAAAACTACCTTGGTGAACGGCAAAATCCGTTTATCATTGGCGGCCAAGCCGGGAGAAGCCTCGCTCGCTCCCAATAAATCACTAATATTGGTACCCGGTGAGCAAGGTGCTTTGCGTAACGGCCATATTGCAAAATCCAACGTGGATGTTTCTCAATATACTGCTTGGAAAGATGGATTTTTCGATTTCAACAGATTACCTACACCTGCTGCCATCGCGCAATTGGCCCGATGGTATGACCTCGATGTGGTTTATGATGGGAAATTGCCCGAAGCCAATCTTTTTGCTTACATCGATCGTAATAAACCCTTAAGCGCTATTTTAAAAGCGCTCGAAAAAAGCAAATTGAAATTCAAGGTAGTCCAAGCCGGAGAAAGAAAACAACTGATTGTTTTGGGAGAACAACTATAAAATTAACCAGTTCATTCGCTATAAAACCAATAATTAAACAAAAGAAGGAGTACAAATGATGAAAACATAACTTAAGACCAATTTATCGGATATATCCATTAAAAAAAGCGGATGATGGTAACGACATCACCCGCTGATTTTGTCTGGATTTGATAACGGCGTGTTACTACCAAGCTGCCGAAAACCAATTTTTAAAAGCCAAACATGACAAATATATGATTTTTACACCACGTGTAAGGGGGTTTTATTACCCCTATATGTACCGATTATTACTAATTATGAAATTAGCTATTCTCTTAACAGTTGCCTTTACCCTACAGGTTATGGCTGAAAGCAAGGCGCAAACTGTTACGCTGAATGTCCGGAATAAAACACTTCGTGAGATAATGCAAGAAGTTCAGAAGCAACACGGCTATTCCTTTTTGTTTCGGGGAGATGATATAGCGGATAAACGTATTACCGCTCAATTAAAACAGGTCGATTTTGCTGACGCGATGCGTGTTATATTAAATGAGCACGGACTTGAGTGGTCTTTGGATGACGGAATTATTACGATTACGAGCAAGCCCCCAGCCCCAACAACTCTAAAAAACCGACCTCAGCAACGTATCATTTCCGGGCGAGTGACAGGTGAGAACGGGGTACCATTGGCAGGAACAACTGTTAGTATTAAAGGAACCACAACCGGTGCTAAAACTAACGAAAACGGGGTTTTTGAGATCAGGACTTCCGCAGCTAATGGCGTTTTTGTTTTCAGTCTCATGGGTTATGCACCTGAAGAGGTGCCTTTTAATACCAACACTACCATAAATGTTGTCTTGAAGGAAACATTGAGTGATCTGGATGAAGTAGTGGTAGTGGGTTATGGTACTGCCAGAAAGAGTGACCTAACAGGTGCCATTACACAGCTTAGACCTGATGATATTGCCGACGAAAATCCTAGAACAGTGCAGGATATTTTAAGGGGCACACCGGGTTTAACAATTGGATTGGATGCATCGGCAAAAAACGGTGGTAGTATCAATATACGCGGCCAGCGTTCGCTCAGAGCCGGAAACTCTCCTTTACTGATTCTCGACGGGATGATCTTCTACGGTGAGCTATCCGAAATTAATCCGGATGATATTGAACAAATAGATGTACTGAAAGACGCTTCGGCGGCGGCAGTTTATGGTGCACAGTCTGCTAACGGTGTACTAATCATCACTACTAAAAAAGGTAAGCAAGGTAAACCCAAAATAAACTTTACCTCCAACCTGGGGCTTTCAACGATGGGCGCCAACCGACCGGTTTGGGGCCCCGATGGTTATTTAAAATACCGGGAGGATTGGTACACGGCTGGTACATACGACATCAATCCGGCTACAGGTAATTATGAGCCGTATATGTCAAGCAGTACAGATGCCTTACCGGCCAAAGGTAAGCCGGGTTACTATGAAAAACTGACGCCCGAGATGTTGTCTAAATATGGAATAAGCGAAGCCGACTGGCAGGCTTACTCTGTTAATGGAGAGGATGCTTCTAATGAAGAAATATATGCGACACGTATCGGTCTTGACCATAACGTATTAAAAAATTACCTTGCAGGGAGAAGCTTTGACTGGTATGATCATAGTTTCCGTAATGGTTTTAATCAGGACCATAATATCAGCATTTCTGGTGCCAGCGACAAGATTAATTATTATATGTCTGGTGGCTACCTGTCTAATCAGGGGGTGATAGTAGGCGATAATTACCGGGCTGTAAGATCTAATCTTAAAGTGGATGGTAAAGTGACAGACTGGCTAAACATTGGTGCAAATGTAAACTTTCAGGATCGTACAGACGGAAATATTGCCACAGATTGGGGTAGAGCTATCTCGCTAAATAGCCCGTTTGGGTCTTACAAGGACGAAAACGGCAATCTCGAAGTACATCCTCAGGGCTCTGGCCTTACGGGTCTTATAAGAGGTTATAATTACGATTTTAACCGGCAGTTTCAGGATCTGGAAAGTGGCTATACCGTTTTAAATTCTATTTTTACCGCCAAAGTAAAACTACCTTTTAATATCACTTATTCTTTTAATGCGTCGCCCAGGTATCAGTTCTTCTACAAGCGCTATTTTGCATCATCCACACATCCCGATTGGAATCCGCTTTCAAATGACGCTGGGGTTGATCGTGAAAACAGTAAACGCTTTGATTGGTCTATTAATAATACGATTAATTGGGAGCAAACTTTTGCAGAAAAACACCGGGTAAATGTAACGCTGGTGCAGGAGGCGGAAGAGCGGCAGTTCTGGCGGGATGTTATCAATGCCCGAAATATTACCCCCACCGATGCTTTAGGTCTTCATGAAACAAGCGGGGGAGACCGTTTGCGGAGTGAATTTGATAGCGAAGACAGTCGCCAAACGGCAGATGGTATGCTAGCCCGCCTTTTCTATTCGTATGACGATAAATATATGTTTACCGGCTCTGTACGGCGGGATGGCTACTCGGCTTTCGGTACCTCCAATCCACGGGCTACCTTTCTGTCTGCCGGATTGGCCTGGACCTTTACCAAAGAAAATTTCTTTAACTGGAATGCCATGAACAATGGCAAGCTGCGTGTATCTTATGGGCAAAACGGAAACCGATCACTCGATAATCCATACGTCGCATTAGCAAACCTTGCCAATGGAGCAGGTACACAAGGCTATATAAACACAAGTGGCGACTATATACAGTTCCAATACCTACGGATAGACCGAATGGCTAATAAGAATTTGCAATGGGAGAAAACGGCCTCGTTAAATATGGGATTAGATCTAGGTTTTCTCGACAATCGTATCACAACGACCTTGGATTATTTTCAAATGTCTACAACAGACTTGATTATGAATCAATCTCTACCGGATTTTTCGGGGTTTACCAGTATTACTACTAATCTGGGTGAAGTGCAGAATAATGGATTTGAAATAGCCATAAACACAGAGAATATTAGACAAAAGAACTTTAGCTGGAGCACTTCCTTTGGCTTTTCAAAATATAAAAACTCCATCAAGCATTTGTATTATCAATACCAAGATATATTGGATGCAAACGGCAATGTGGTGGCCAGTAAAGAGGTTGATGACATTGGAAATGGATGGTTTATAGGTCAGCCTATCAGCTCTATTTGGAATTATAAGGTAACTGGAATCTGGCAGGTGGATGAACTGGAGGAAGCCGCTCGCTATGGACAACGGCCAGGCGATCCTAAGGTAGCCAATAATTATACTGCGGATGATATCCAGAATGCAGACGGAAGCATGAGACCCGTCTATAACGATAACGACAAGGAGTTTCTCGGGCAAACGCAGGCACCTATCATGTGGTCGCTACGGAATAATTTTACCTACAAAAATTTCAATTTTTCTTTTAACATTTATTCGTATTGGGGGCATAAAAGTCTGAACGGGGCCTATTTGAACCAGGATAACGGAACGTCAACGATTACCCAGGGTCTGGCAAATACTTACGAAAAGCCCTATTGGACACCCGAGAACCCAAGCGATTTTTGGGCGCGATTAGAATCAAAAGGACCAGCAGGTCTTAACGCGCCCAAAAGAATATTTGACCGGTCTTTTATTAGGCTGGACAATATAAGTTTGGGCTACACACTGCCTACCAAATTAACCTCACGCTACGACATCGAAAATATACGGGTTTTTGGCTCGGTACGGAATGCAGCTGTATGGTATAAAGATAAGAACTGGCGATATTGGGATGTGGAAAACGTTAATGACGACGGGATCGGTAGCTTGGCACCGAGAATATTCACCTTTGGGGTAAATCTAACTTTTTAAACAAAACAATTATGAAAACGAATAAGTTTTATATATCGGTTTTATCTGTTATTGGTATCGTGTCAGCTACTTTATTTTCTAGCTGTACGAAGGATTATTTGAAGCCAGATCCCCTGTCCTTTTATGAGCCTGGGCTTACCTTCTCAACGCGTTCTGGTTTAGACGCAACCGTAGCATTAGCGGACAGGCATTTGCGTACGTATTGGAGTCATTTGGAAACGAGGGATGTTTCGTTGCCCATTAGTACGGAGTATATGCTGTCAGATCTAGCTGTTTCCGGTAAAACGGATGATGGTAATGTTTTTGCCGATGTGGCTACGCGCCTTACGCCAACAGACGGAATGCATGACAACCCCATAAACACGATTTCCTTCTTTTGGAATCAGACCTATATGGGTATTAAGTATGCCAATACGATTACGAGTTTTATTGATAACGTACCGGATTTGGATGAACAGACCAAACAGGAATATATAGGGCGGGCTTATTTCCACCGTTCTTTTCGATATTTGGCACTTTGCTTTCAGTATGGTGACGTGCCGCTGGTAACGAAAATACTAACAGTACCTAAACAGAACTATAAAACTACCAGCCGCGCTGCTATTCTGGAAATGATTACCGCAGATATGGAGAAAGCAGTAGAATGGGTGCCGGATCAATCGAACATGGAATACATCGGTATGGTCAATAAGGCTGCTTGTCGTCAGCTTTTGATTAAGTGCTACTTAGCTACCGGGCAGTGGGATAAGGCGATAGAACAGGCCAATATACTGATTGATCAATCGGGATATGCATTGATGACGGAGAACTTTGGCACATTTGACAACCCCTCTCCGAATACATGGCCTGTCACCCGTAATGTGATATGGGATTTACATCGGCCTGTAAATAAAGCGATCGTAGCAAATACAGAAGCCCTTCTGGTAATGCCTAACCGCGAAGGTACGGATGCAGCCATTCGTTATAAATCAATGCGCAACTGGGGTCCTATGTGGAACCAGGCCGCATTGAAATCACCCAGCGGAAAGGTTCTATTAGCCGCCGCCAAAACGGATCCCAAATACAGGACAGAATATGACATTAACGGCTCAGTAGGAAGAGGAATTGGTCTGATAAGACCTACCCATTTTGCCCAATATGGCCTTTGGTCTGTCAACGGGATGGAAGACACTACGGATTTGCGACATAGCAGTAAAGTGGGAAACTGGGCCCGAATGGAAATGCTTAAGTACAATGATCCTGCGGATTCTTACTACGGACAAAACTTGAGATTGTATGAGGGTAACCGGCTGCTATGTACGGACACCATCCGCAGCTGGTTTAACTGGCCGCATTATAAGATTTATATCGATGATCCTGTCTTTCGGGCAACGCCTACTTCCAATAGAAATGATGGTGGAGCGGCCGATTGGTATTGCTATCGTTTGGCAGAAACCTATTTGCTAAGAGCAGAAGCGCAATTCTATAAAGGAAATGTTGGGATGGCAGCAGAAGATGTCAATACGGTTAGAAAAAGAGCCCGATGCAGCCAACTTTACACTACCGTGAGCATTGGCGATATTGTAAATGAACGCGCTCGTGAGCTATATATGGAAGAATGGAGACACATGGAATTGAGCCGTATTTCGTATAGTTTGGCATTGAGCAATAGGGCGGATGAATGGGGTAATACCTATCAGGTAAATAACTTATCAGACAACAACTATTGGTATCAACGTATTCAGCATTATAACGATTACTATAATAAAAACAAGGTAACGGTACGGAATAGAAGTTATACCATAGCACCGCATAACATCTACTGGCCTATTCCGCAGGATGCCATAAATTCTAACCTTTATAGCAGATTACACCAGAACCCCGGCTATAGCGGTTATGATGCTGGTGTTGAGATGTGGGCCAATTGGCAGGAGGCAGTAGCGGATGAAGATATTACGGATTAACAATCGCGTTTGTCAATTCATGAGGCAACAAGATTTTAAATAAAAAAAATAAAGACCAAAAAATATGATGTGCAAGAGATTATTTTTATCCGTGCTGGCAGTATTTTCTTTTCAATTGTTGTTTGCCCAGCCAAATGCCGCCAAACAGCCCAATATCGTCCTGATTATTGCCGACGATATCGGCTGGGGCGACATTGGTTGCTATGGAAACAAGGATGTAAAAACCCCTAACATTGATGCGCTGGGATCTTCCGGCCAGATATTTAAGAACATGTATCTTACTACCAGTAGTTGCAGCCCCAGCAGGAGTAGTATCATAACCGGCCGGTACCCCCACAATACGGGTGCGCCCGAGCTACATGATCCGCTCCCGGCAAAGCAAATCATGTTTCCAGAAATACTCAGAAAGGCCGGATATTATACCGTGCTTTCAGGTAAAAACCATATGGGGCCTGCTATAAAAAAAGCATTTGATATGATTTCGCTAGGCAAGGGACCCGGAGCAGAAGAAGACTGGGTATCTATCCTTCAAAACCGGCCTGAAAACAAACCCTTTTTCATGTGGTTCGCCTCACATGATGCGCACCGCGACTGGCAATTTGATGAGCAGGGAACTGTACATGATCCCGAAAAGCTAAGCGTGCCGCCTATGTTATATGACGGTCCGAAAACACGCAAAGACCTGGCAGCCTATTACCATGAAGTGTCCCGTCTTGATCATTATGTTGGAAAGGTGGTGGAGGAACTTAAACGTCAAGGTGTCTTGGAAAACACTTATATCATTTTTATGAGTGATAACGGGAGCCCTTTTCCACGAAACAAAGTGCGATTATACGACAGTGGTATTAAATGCCCCTTTATCGTGGCCGGTCCGGAGATAGGTTCCGCCCCCATAGAGGCCTTGTTTAGTGCTATTGACATCGCTCCCACTCTGCTGGACATAGCGGGCACCAACACAACAGATAAGCGGTTGCAGGGGAAAAGCTTCTTCGGGGTATTGCAAGGCCATGAGTATGCTACGCGCGATTTCGTTTTTGCCGAACATAACTGGCATGTATTTCAGGGCTACGAACGGATGGTTCGTTATAAAGATTGGGTATACATCCGGAATGGCTTCCCTGAAAGACAGAATCTTGCCGGTGAATCAAGTAAGCAATTCCCTGCCGGCAAAGAACTTTGGAATGCTCATGAGCAAGGTTTGACCAATGCCGCTCAGGAAGATGTTTTTCTGAAACCGCGAAAGGCAGAAGAACTCTATAGGGTATCCGAAGATCCCTTTCAGTTTAGCAATGTGGTCGACGTCAGCAGTAATCAGCAGATGTTAGCCTATCTGCGCAAAACGCTTGATGCATGGATAGCAGAGACCGGGGATTCGAAGCCCGAACATCCTACGCCTGATCGTGACGACGTGGACGGGAAAAAACTCCCAGGAGCGTGGAAGAAAGGAGAGAAACCCGGCGAGTGCAACAGCGCTGATAGCATAAACCGTTCCGGCCCTATCTTTGAGAAAGACCTTAAGATAAAAACACCAACGAATCCTTATAAAGGATGAAACCATGCTTTATAAACTTCCGTTACGAAACATCGCTCATGGCGTAATACAAGTAAATAAGTTCAAAATTTCTTATCATTAAAAAATCATTAAATGAAGTATTTTAAAAAATCATTTTTGTTATTACTTACAGTATGTTTGTTTCAAATCTTATCTGCGCAAAAATTATTAACCGGCTTTCCAAATGGGTCAACACCAAAAGAAGTTGGTAAACGATTAGCCTATCATTTTATAGATGGCAGACATGAGCTGTATGCAGGCAGATGGATCCACTATGCAGAGGTATGTACCTGGAATGGCGCGTTGGACTATGCTTTGAAAACCAACGACCAGGAACTTATCAAACTCCTGCAGGACAAATTTGAACCATTTTTTACGACAGAAAAGGCATTGCTGCCTCCTATGAACCATGTGGATTACAATATGTTTGGCAGTCTCGCACTCAAGCTTTATCAAATCACAAAAGATGAACGCTATAAAACGTTGGGCTTGGCCTATGCCGATACACAGTGGGACGCACCAGCAAATGCGAAAACAGAAGAAAAAGCTTGGGCAGGCAAGGGGTATTCCTGGCAAACACGTCTGTGGATCGACGATATGTACATGATTACGGTGGTACAAAGCGAAGCGTATAAAGTAACGGGCGATCGCAAATACCTAGACCGCGCAGCAAAGGAAATGGTACTTTACTTAAATGAGCTACAACGCCCTAATGGTCTTTTCTACCATGCTCCTGATGTTCCTTATTATTGGGCAAGAGGTGCTGGATGGATGGCCGTAGGAATGCCCAACTTGCTGCGTTTATTGCCCGCAGATCATCCAGATAGGCCACGTATTATGGAAGGCTATTTGACGATGATGAAGAGTTTAAAAAGTCATCAGGGCGAAAGAGGTATGTGGAACCAGCTCATTGATGAACCAGATTTCTGGCCAGAAACGTCTGGAACGGGCATGTTTACTTATGCCTTTATTGTTGGTGTGAAAGAAGGATGGTTGGATGTGGCAACCTATTCTCCTGCAGCCCGCAAGGCATGGCTGGCGATGGTTCCCTACATTGACCAACGCAACAACGTAACTGAGGTTTGCATCGGTACCGGTAAAAAGAACGACAAGCAGTATTATCACGACCGTCCGCGAAATGCAGGAGACCTTCACGGGCAAGCACCCTATCTCTGGTGTGCAGCCGAACTTTTGGGAGAATAATTCTTTATTTTGTATGTTATCAATTTAGCTATGCATTTAAAAAGAAAGACCATCAAAAAGACTGTATTAAGGTGTATACTATTAACCGGATTGTAAGAATAAAAAATATTATCATGAATAAAAAACTGTTTCTATTGCTATTAACAGTATGTGCTTTTCAATTTTCGTTTGCCCAAAAAAATCTCCTCACCGATTTCCCAAAAGGATATACGCCGGAAGAAGTTGGAAAACGCTTAGCGTACCGCTTTTTAGAGGGAAAGCATATGTTACATGGTGGGAAATGGATTAGCTATCCTGAAACGTTTAACTGGAATGGAGCGCTTCAGTTTGCTGCAAAAACAAACGACAAAGAGCTTGTCAAACTTTTACAAGACAGGTTTGAACCACTGTTTTCAACAGAGAAGGCGCTGTTACCTATCAAGAATCATGTCGACCTGAACATGTTTGGAAGTTTACCTTTAACGCTTTATCAAATAACAAAGGAGAAACGATACTATGAGTTGGGCATGCCTTACGCAGACACGCAGTGGGAAGTGCCCGAGCAAGCGAAGCCAGCGCAAAAGGACTGGTCAAAAAAAGGTTATTCCTGGCAAACGCGCTTATGGATAGACGATATGTATATGATTACCATCGTGCAAACGCAGGCCTTTAAGGTTACCAGAGAGTTGAAATACCTTGATCGGGCAGCAAAAGAAATGGTGCTTTACTTAGATGAGCTACAACGTCCAAACGGTCTTTTCTATCATGCACCGGACGTCCCTTTTTATTGGGGACGTGGCAATGGATGGATGGCCGCGGGCATGACGGAGCTGCTACGCTGTTTGCCTAAGGATCATCAGGATCGTCCCCGTATTATGCAAGGCTACCAAACAATGATGAAAAGTTTGAAAAATTATCAAATGCCAGGTGGTATGTGGAACCAATTAATTGATGAAAAGGATTACTGGGCAGAAACATCCGGATCAGCCATGTTTACTTATGCCTTCATTACAGGTGTCAAACATGGATGGTTGGATGCTAAAGAATATGCGCCTGCAGCTCGAAAAGCATGGATGGCTTTAGTATCTTATATTAATGATAAAGGTGATGTAACAGAGGTTTGTGTCGGAACGAATAAAAAGAACGATAAACAGTATTATTATGACCGCCCTCGTCATGTAGGCGATTACCATGGGCAAGCACCCTATCTTTGGTGTACTTCTGCCCTTTTGGAAAAAGATACAAAATAATACGGGGGTGTCTAAAAGTCGTCATTTTGTATATCATTAATCCTCGAAATGTGTTTGTAAAAAACTGAACACTCGACATAACGGTGGCGAACCTTTAGACCCTCCTCTGTTTTTTAATCTCCACTGCGCTCGAAAATTTCTAAAGCACCCACTCAGTGGGTGCCTTACCGAATTTTTTCTTAAAAGCATGCGAGAAATGAGAAAGGCTTTCAAAACCCAAGTCGAGGTAGATCGCAGAGGGTTTCTTGTTTTTCTTTTCTATGAGATGTCGGGCTTCTGCCAACCTTCTTTCTTGTAGCCAATGACGAGGTGCCATTCCGAATATTTTTTGGAAATCACGCTTGAATCCCGCAAGGCTTCTGCCCGTGAGTCGCGAAAATTTTTCTATGGGAATGTTGTAATGAAAATTAGCGCGCATGAATTTTTCTAAATCCATCTTATAAGGTTCGGAAAAGTCGAAGAGAAATTCCTTAAGTTGAGGCATCGTATTCATGAGTAGATACACCGCCTCTTTTACTTTTAGCATGCCCAACGTATGGGTTATTTTTTCATCCGGATGGCGAACATAGGGAATAATGGACTGAAAAAAAGCATGCAAAAAATCATTTTCGGGAATGAGAATATTGGCAGGACCAGTGTATTTTTGCCCTATCTCTATTTGCTCCTCGAGGGCTATCTGCCTGAGCAAATCTTCTTTCAGGATTATAACAATGGTTTGATAATCCTCCCCTTCCAACGGAACCTTGGTAATCTCTCCCAATTGATTCTTTTGTATCAATAACATCTCGCTTCCGCCCATCGATATTTTTTGGCTTGCAGTTTCTAGCGTAAAATGACCCGCAACCTGCAATACCAAGGTATTGTGTTCCAAAAATGCAACCTTCTCCTTTCTAATAGCCGAGAGATAGGAGTAAAAGATGACACCTGGGATAATTTCAGCTGGATTCGTCATGATGTAAAGATATAAAATAGATAGGGCTAATATTGCCCTATCTTTGCAAGTAAGTACCACCCAGTATCGCACCCGGAGAGAAATGCGCGTTAAGGACATTCAACTCGTCAGGAGTAAGTTCGATTTGCATAGCCTGTATGTTTTCTGGCAACCGTGATCTTCGGCTCATGCTAACCAACGGCATGATATGATCGCCCTGCGCATTCACCCAGGCGATGGCCAGTTGTGTCGGCTTATACCCTTTTTCTGTTGCCATTTGCGTTAACAGTTCAACTTTTTCTAAATTCTTGATCAGATTTTCTCCTTGAAAACGCGAAAAGTGATGGTGGTAATCATTAACTGGAAGGGGTGCTTTCATCTCACCGGTAAGTAAGCCTTCGGCTGTATTGGCAAATGCCACGACACCTATACCCAGCTCTTTAGCTGTAGGAAGTAGATCACTTTCTATTTGACGATCGGCCAATGAATAGCCTATTTCCAATGCCGTTACAGGATGAACGCTATTGGCTTTCCGCAATTGATCGGCCGTTATTTCTGAAACGCCTAGATAGCGCACCTTTCCTTCTTTAATCAAGTCTGCGATCGTTCCAATCACATCTTCTATCGGAACACTATTATCAAGTCTGCACGGTTGATAAAGATCGATGACATCTATCCCCAAACGTACCAAAGAATAATTGATAAAGTTTTTAATAGCTACGGGACGCAAGTCTAATCCAATCCATTGTCCACCATAAAAGATGGCGCCAAACTTGACGCTTATAAAAGCATCATCCCGTCTGCCTTTAATAGCCTTACCTACAAGCAACTCGTTGTGACCGCTTCCGTAAAAGTCTCCTGTGTTCAGGAAATTAATACCGTTGTCCAAAGCTTTCTGAATGGTAGTAATACTTTCACTTTCATCATTCGACGGACCTCCCCAAACGGGCGACATACGCATGCAACCTAATCCGAGTTTAGAAACGAGCGGTCCATTTTTGCCTAAGGCTATCTTTTTTATTGTTGTCATTGGTTTTTATTTTATGATTAACAATACAAAGATCAACGTTTATATACTATAGTAGCTTTCCCTTACGGCCCAATTTACTTGTCTGGATGGCTCATCTTACCTTCAAATCGAGAAAGCCAATGGCATCCATAAGGTAAATGCAAAAGAAAATTTAATTAAGGGCCTGATATTCTGGTTTTATCGAGGCGTCGTACCGAAATAAAAAGTAGCAGGACACTGAAACTGATTGATCTGCTGCTGTACGGTTTCGAATAGCAGACTATCGGCATGTTCTACCCAATAGTCTGTTTGGCGTATAAAATTAACGATATTAATAATTCGGGGAGCCTCGTTGCTAGGACGGTTATTTGTTTGGGCTAACCGACGTTGCCCATAATGAAAGGAAGCCGGACAGTGATGCTCGTAATGTTTTAAATTTCGCGACAGAAACGTACTTTTACTTAGCAAATGACCGCTATCTCTATGGAATAATACCTTAAATTGCATCTCAAGAATAAAATATTCATGATAGCTGTTTTAATGGGTATATCGATCATTTCGTTCTTAGTTTTGTTAGCTTTATCGAACAAATTCAAACAGTGTATGTCTCTTTTTACAAAAAGAATTAAACATAAAGGAAACAATTATTTAGTGGCCATACATCCTATTATGATTGCACTGGTTTTTTCCGTTTTATTCATAGGCTGCAGAGACGGGAAGTCAACCCTGTCTTATAAGGCAATAGACAAGAAAGATACCGCTGTACTTAGCTTAAATATTCATGATAAATATTTTTTTGGCGACTGTAAAATCAGTTACGGTGGGTCTGTAATAAATTCCGGCAAAATTAAGGGCGATGTAAAAGGTGATACTTTAATCGGCTCGTTTCGTTACAAACTGCCCAGTAGTGCTTACTATAACACAGTGCCTATTGCCCTACTTAAAAAAGGAAACAGCCTAATTATGGGAAACGGTGTAATTTCATCTTATATGAATTTTCCAATTTATATGAAAGAAGTTCCGATAGATTATAATAATCCGAAGTTTATTTTCACACCTGTTGATCACCTTTAGGTGAGACCATTCCTATTCCGGCCTAGTAAGTAGGTAAAGTCTCTTTCCAAAATAATCGCTTGTTAGCAAGATACCAAGATTCGCCATTGTTATTATTTCCCTGATAGAACAAATAATATTGGCCATTTTTATCTTTAAAAATATCAGGATGTCCAGATTCACTATGGTTCCATTCACCCACTTTTCCATTAGGCAAGAAAGGCGTTTTTGCAGTACGCTCCCAATGTATACCATCTAGGCTTTTTGCCAGGCCAATCTGCTGTGGTGCATTATTATAACTGCCGGCATAAAACATATATAAGGTGCCATTTTTTTCGATGATGGAAGCGGCTTCGATACATTTTCCTTCCCAAGGCAATTCAGGTTTCAGGATAGGTTGGTCTGACACCTGTTTCCAGCTCTCCCGGCTAAAGTCACTTTCCCTAGGTGCTTCAGCTACTCCCTGCATCTGTATTTCTCCGGATGGGTCGCGCGTAGCGAAATATAAATAATACCGATCTTTATAGAAGGCTACTTCTGCATCGATGGCTCTGCCATTGTTCCAGCTTCCCGAAGGGTGAAATATAGGATTGGTATGATCTCTCGTAAAGTGGATGCCATCTGTTGAGTAGGCATGACAGATAGCATCTTTAGGTCCGTTCCCATAAGTTTGATAGAATAAATGTAACGTATCTCCTCGAACAATGGCCCCAGGCGCGCACAATCCATTTTTTTCATATGCCGCCACTTTATTTAGCTCACCAATTTTATCCCATTGCTGTAAATTCTTACTTTGTGCAATACCAATTTTCCAACCCTCGTCGGTTTTTCCCGGTATAGAGTAGTACATTAAATACTTACCATTAAAATAGACAACTTTGGGATCTTTGGCGATAGGTCTTCCAGATGAAGTATCTGTAAAATACATGTTTGGTTTTTCCTGGGCACTAACATACCCTATTAAAGCCCCTAAAAAAGCAGTTAATATCAATAATTTTTTCTTCAGCATCTTTGCAGTTCGTTATGTTAATTTTAGTATTTACTTATTGCAGCTTTTTTACAATCAAATTAGAGACAATCCTGATTTAGATTTCTGCTAATTCTTTTACCCGCGCAAGATTTTTTTTCATCCTACCGTTTGAATATTTACGAATAGGTCAATACAATTTATAAAAGCAGATTTTCAAATTAAACTCATTAATTACGAAAAAAACTAGAGGTGCGTATCAATTTTTCTATATTTTGTTTCATTCTGTCATTAGGAATAAAGTTTTCTGTCGAACCAATCATGCTCGCCCAAATAAAACCTTTGATCAGATTCATAGATAACAATGGTATTTTCGGCTGGGCCCTTCTCTTCCAAATATGCCATCTTTGTTTACTGATATATATATAGCTAATATTTCAAACAAAAATAACATGCCGATTTAATTAGTCTCAATTTGCCTCTAAACTGTCGCATGCTCCCCTCTCCACAACCAGATTTTATTATCACCTTTGATAAAGCAAAGTTGATATAAAGAACTTCAACGCAGTGGAGCAGCGACCACATATAAACGGGCGAGCCGAAAAGCCAAACGAGTAGGAAAAATAAAAATTGATTTTTATGTCAGACAATAAAGTTTCTTTACACCGAGTTATTAAAGCTTCTCCTGAAAAGGTTTACCGTGCCTTCACCGAAGCACTAGCAATCGCTTCATGGTTGCCACCTTATGGCTTTCTGTGTACTGTTCACGATATGGACGTTCATGTAGGCGGTACATTTAAAATGTCGTTTCAGAATTTCACAACGGGAAATAGTCATTCATTTGGTGGAGAGTACCTAGAAATCAAAGCCAATGAGTTCCTAAAATATACAGATAAATTTGACGATCCTAATTTGCCAGGGGTAATGACGACCTCCATCTGGTTTCAAAAAACGTCTGTAGGTACTGAGTTAAAAGTGTTACAAGAGGGAATTCCCTCTGTGATCCCAGTAGAAATGTGTTATCTAGGTTGGCAGGAATCATTGGAAAAGTTGATTAAACTTGTAGAGCCTGAAATACCGGACGCATAATTGTCTTGCACCGGGCTGGATAAGGAAGTGAGCAGGAGATGACATCTCCCGCTCACTTCCTTATCCATTTGACTTGCTTGTAAGGAATGAACCCTTGGCAAAGTGATTACAGGCAAGCACATATCCTTTGTTCAGGTAAAGTCTGTGGGCATCATGTAGCATATAACCGCTGTCGAGATGAACAAATTGAATATTGGCCGCAGCTGCCTGATCATCAACATGATCAAGCAGGGCACCAGCATAACCTTTACCTCTAGATGCAGGGTCAGTATATAAATCATCCACATAAATTGTCCAGCTTGTCATGAGCAAATGCATGGTTCTATAACCGATAAATGCAACCGCCCTGGTATTGCTTTGATTTGGTATATAAACCAGCTTGTACGCTTGGTTGGCGATCATATCCATAATCCGGTCAATATAAGTTGTTTCATCTAGATTGGTTCTGAAAGCAAAAAGCACCTCCTTACAGAATGCTACCTGCTCTTTTGTTGTTGCTGTTATCAAATTCATTAGATTGCTATTAATGTTAAAAAGAATCATCAGGCACATGTTTGTCACTTCATGCCTGTTCCTGGCATTTATGCCGACTTAAGTCTGTTCACAGGAAAAAGTTTCTGTCTAAAGCAGGACTTTCTATGTTAATTATTAATCAACTGCCTAACTTTTTCCGCGATAGCAATTGATGGCTCCTCTCCGAGACCTGCACCATTGAGTGCAACATGTTCTATATCTTCTATTCCCATGATACGGAAAACCGTTTTCAAATAGTTAGTTTGAAAATCCATGTGCTCATAAAATTCGCCGGGTTCATACCCATAATTACCGCGGACCATCAATAGATAAACCTTTTTATTTTTCAGCAGTCCCGTATATGGATTTTCAGGATTGTCTTTGCTGATCAGAACAGTTTCATTTGCCCGCAGCACTTGATCTATATACGCTTTCAATGCGCTGGGCACAGACCAATTGTACATGGGCGTACCTAGCACAATGACGTCTGCATCTTTCAGTTCTGCAACCAGTTTGCTACTTATTTTAAGCGCCTCGATGTCTTCAGCAGTGCGTAGTTCGGCTGGCTTAAAGGCACCTGCGATCCATTTCTCTGTGACATGGGGGATATTATCCTGTCCGACCTCCCTATAAATAACACTGTCGTTCGGTTTCTTCTCCTTCCAACTTTCAACAAACACATTGGTCATATATCTGCTTAATGACCGCTCTTTGCGAGCACTCGCGTTGATAACTAATACTTTACTCATTTTCTGTTTCAATTTTTAAGTTTAGAATGGGTGCATTTGTAAAGAAACACCTACACGGTTTAACGCGTTGATATTTATTACCGCCATTATCAATTTAGCTGTCATTTCTTCTCCGAAAAGGGCAACTGCCTCTTCGTAAGTTCTGTCACTCAGACCATGATCAGCGATTAAGGTAACTTCTTCCGTGAGTGCCAGAATAACCTGATCTTCTTTGCTGAACCAATTCTTGGCCTCGCGCCAAGCGCTTAGCACATACAGTCTTTTGGGATCCTCACCGTATTTCAGCGCGTCTTTGCTGTGCATATGCAAACAATAGGCGCAACCATTGATCTGCGAAGCTCTGATTTTAACTAGCTCCTGTTGTAATTTATCGATTCCACAGTTTGCCACAAACTGCGATAGCTGTATTAAAATTTGATAGGAATCTGGAATAAGTTCCTTAAGATTTAATCTGTTTGCCATGTTATTATAGTTAAAAATTTATTATAAATTAAATATTGATACTCAATGGATTTTCTTGAAGATGTTTTTTTCATCCGTTTAAATTTGTTTATTCACCACTTGTTCGTCTTCAACGGCGTTCATGCTGCCTTCGGCGGTTTTAGTGGCGATGAAGCTATCAGATTTTTCATTAGTGTATGTTTTAAACGGCATTCAAGATGGCTGAAGCCGTTTATTCATACCCCTGTGTGGTTTTGAATAAATCATGATGGTTTCATTAAATGAATTTGTTCCATCAAAAGATGCTCTTCGAATGGTATGTCTTTTCATTTGTTCGGGCTGCTAAATAAGCATCTATACTCCAAGGAAAACTGGGCTGCACAGCCAGCATCAAACTTGAAAAACTAACTACAAATACCGAGTAACTAAATGGTGCTCGATAATGAAGAAAAAACAACATGCTCAGGGCGAAGACCAATGTCAGGCCAAAACTTCCGAAGGCAACATATTTGATTTTATAACCAGCCAAAAGTAATATACCGAACATAACTTCTAAGACCGTGGCCACAAAACCAAAAAAAGAGGCCATACTTAAGTTGACATATGGTATTAATGTATGTGTGTAAGCCGCAAAATTAGCCCAATTTCCCCATGCCACATTTGCCTCATTGGGTGCGCCGAAGGCCCCTGTACGATCCAGCACCGGTAATAAAAAACCGATCCCTATAGCACATCGCAGCAGTAGCTGCGCAATTGGATAAATCGTTTTCATAAATATTGTATTGATTGGTACAAAGGTATTCCTCATAAAAACCTATATGACGTACCAGAAAAAAATATACAGATAGTCCAGTTTATTCTGAGATTCATGTGACAATAGTAATATGTATCACCTAAATCATTTCATATGGTGGTTTCCAGATTTTGATTTAATGTACACCGAGACTATCTTCGCTTTTACCGTTCTTTATGCTATTTTTATATTATGCTCCCTTATAAGAATCTACTCATCATCGACAAAAACAGTCCTATAGCTGTTTTCAGGCAAATTGCCACGCAGTTTATTGGGCTGATACAAGGAGGAAAACTCCTACCGGGCACTGAATTGCCTAGTACAAGAGCACTTGCATTTGATCTGGATCTGCATCGAAAAACGGTGATGGCAGCCTACAATACACTGGTTTCTGAGGACTGGATAGACAGTCTCCCTCGCAAAGGCTTTATCGTTTCCCTCCGATTACCGGAAGTCAGGCCGAAATCTTATCATACCAATCGATTAGCGTCATACGAAGCCGATCCGGGATTTTTATACAAAGAGTTAGAAAATTTCAATCTTCCACCTTCTTTCGCAAAAAAACCTGATATTGTGGTAGATGACGGTTTCCCTGATATTGGACTGTTACCGGCAGAAGCCATACTTCGGGAATACAGAAGAGTGTTGGATTATCCCTATTTGAAAAGAATAAATTCGGGTTGGGAACCGAAAGGATCGCCGGACTTTAGGGAGGCTTTATGCACCTTTCTGAATCAGACAAGAGGAATCGATATCAAGTCAGGGAATCTGCTTACCACAAGAGGGGCGCAGATGGCAATCTACCTAGCGGCTTCACTCATTATTCAACCAGGAGATAAGGTGATTGTTAGCGAACCTGGTTATTTCTTTGCAAACTTAACCTTTGAACGTCTTGGTGCAGAATTAATCCGCATTCCTGTCGACAATTGTGGCATGCGTACAGATATAGTGGAAGAGGTTCTTCTAAAGCATCCTGCCAGATTGTTATACGTTATCCCGCATCATCACCATCCCACGACCGTAACAATGAGCATAGAAAGGCGGAATCATTTACTCCGGTTAATCCGTACCTATAAGCTGGCAGTCATCGAAGACGATTACGATTATGATTTCCAATTTCAATATGATCCCTATTTACCATTAGCAAGTGGTGATCATGAAGGCAATATTATTTATATCGGATCATTAACCAAAGTGCTGGGGACACCCTTTCGGCTGGGCTACATGATTGCCGCTGAAAAATTCGTGCAGGAAGCCGCAAAATGGAGAACACTCATCGACTTAAGAGGTGATGTTTTCATGGAACATGTAGTCTCTGGCCTGATCAAGAATGGAGAGTTGATGAGGTTAATACAAAGAGCAAATAAATTATACCGACAGCGATGCCATTTTCTAGCAGATTTAATAAATACGCAGTTAGGCGAAGTGATAGAATTTACACGCCCAAATGGCGGAATGGCATTGTGGCTACAATTTCAAAAAGATTTCCCATTGGAAAAACTCATTAAAAAAAACTCCGCTTTGGGATTGGAGATCACGGGAAGCATCTATTTTCAAGGGAAGGGCACACAATATAACGCTTTCCGATTTGGGTTTGCCTCACTCCATGAAAAGGAATTGGATAAAGCGGTACAAATCTTACGAACATCGATCTATGGCCTAAAATAAGGAAAGCAAAATTTTTCTCATTTCGAATACAAAATCCCTCGCTTAGCATACAAGATAGTGATAGCAGCAGTTGATCTTTGTGTTATTAATTTTAAAAAATAAGATATGACACATCGAAATGAAACTAATAAGGTTTGGTTTATTACTGGCGCTTCCCGAGGTTTTGGTCGCGTTTGGACGGAAGCTGCTCTTAAACGCGGCGATAAAGTGGCCGCTACAGCGCGTGACTTGGCAAGTATTGCCGATCTAAAGGAAAAATTTGGCGAAAACGTCCTAACATTGAAGCTCGATGTAACCAATCCGGATCAGGTGAAAGCTACGGTAGAACAGGCCCATACTTACTTTGGAAGACTCGATATTGTTCTTAATAATGCGGGGTATTCATTGGTTGGCACGATAGAAGAAGCGAGTACCGATGATGTCCGAGCACTTTATGAAACGAATATTTTAGGCCCGGTATCTGTTATTCAGGCGGCGCTGCCACTGCTCCGTAAACAAGGTTACGGCCACATATTGGGTACTTCAAGCAACCTTGGCCATGTAACGCTGCCTGTAATAGGTTATTATTGTTCTTCAAAATGGGCATTCGAGGCGATCCATGAAAGCTTGGCTGCAGAGATCAAGCAATTTGGTATCAATGTAACGATCATTGAACCCGGCGCCTATGCCACCGAGTTTGGCAGCCAACAGTCTTTAAAGTTTGCCGCTGGCCTCGATATTTACGAAAATTTTAAAACTACGTTTTTCGATAATAGCTTAAAAACAATAGAACGGGGCGATCCGAACGCGACCCCCGAGGCGCTCTTCAAAGTTGTGGATGCGGAAGAACCGCCGTTGAGGTTCTTTTTAGGCAGCCATTGCTTACCTTGGACACAGAATGCCTACAAGGATCGTTTGGCGATTTGGGAAGCCTGGAAAGACGTTTCCAACTCAGCTCAGGGCCAATTAAAGTAAACATCCGGAAACTGTTCATTGAAGTCAACGATAACCGATATTTTAAATGATGTTGGTTATCGTTATATTTAGCTTTTAAAATGAAAAGGAACGAAACTAATCCCCATAAATTTCAGTCTATATCGGATGCATACCAGGCTTTCGGCTTGCCCAAGCCGCGGCATCCGCTAATCAGTTTGATAAACGGTGCAGATATCCAGATCAATCCGAATGTACTATCTGGCTCCCATGTCCTGAATTTTTATAAGATATCTTACAAACCAAGGCTTAGCGGAAAATTGAAATACGGCCAACATTATTATGATTTTGACGGCGGCGGTATGCTGTTTGCAGCTCCCAATCAGGTTATTGGTAGCAATAGCGAAGAAGACGGCGATGCTGCTGCATGTTCGCTCTATACACTGCTCATTCATCCGGATTTTTTTCTGAGTTATCCCTTAGCCAAAAAGATGAAACACTATGGCTTCTTTTCTTATTCAACTAACGAGGCACTGCACCTGGCAGACGATGAGAAAGAAACAATTATTTCCATTTTTCGGATGATCGAAAAGGAGCTGAACAGCCGGATCGATGATTTTAGTCAGGACGTCATTATTTCTCAGATTGAGCTGCTGCTAAATTTTGCTAATCGCTTTTACAAGCGTCAATTTATCACCCGTAAGGCAGTGAACAATGATCTGTTGGAAAAGCTCGAAGAACTATTGGATGACTATTTCAATAACGAAGCGTCATTAAGACAGGGTGTGCCTACCGTAGCATACCTTGCCGAGCATCTAAACCTTTCCTCAAGTTATTTGAGCGACATGCTACGTTCGCTGACAGGGCAAAATGCGCAACAGCATATCCATGGTAAACTTATTGAAAAAGCGAAGGAGATACTGTCGACCACCAGCTTATCAATAAGTGAAGTAGCTTATGCTTTAGGATTTGAATACTCACAATCCTTCAGCAAGCTTTTTAAAAATAAGACCAACCTTTCTCCGCTGGAGTTCAGGAAACTATTTAACTAACTACTCTAAAAAAACTATTTTTTCATCACATGCGGAATAGTTATTGGATATAATTTACTGCTTACAAAACATTGTTTCTTTAAACATTGAGGTATTTCTTTGTATATTACGTAATTTAATAATCTAAAGGAAGAGATGGTGACAAATAAAAATGAAAAACCTGAATTTTGGGAATCTAGCTTTATCGAAAAGCAGGAAATGTGGGGCTTTGAGCCGTCAAAATCTGCCGTATTGACGAAGGAGTTTTTTGTCCAAAAATCAGTAAAAAACATCCTGATACCAGGAATTGGTTATGGGCGGAATGCGCAGATTTTCAAAGAAAACGGAATAGCTGTAACAGGAATTGAGATTTCAAAAACGGCTATTGAAATGGCGAGGAAACATTACGGCAGTGATATGAACATCTACCATGGTTCTGTAACCGATATGCCCTTCGATGAATATCAGTATGATGGGATATTTTGCTATGCGTTAATTCATTTATTGGATGCCGACGAAAGGAAGAAACTCATTAGCGACTGCTATAATCAGCTTTCAGAAAATGGATATATGGTCTTTACAGTCATTTCAAAAGAAGCTCACACGTATGGACAAGGCAAATTTGTTAGCAAGGATCGTTACGAAATATTTGATGGCGTTAAAATGTTTTTTTATGATAGCGCGTCAATCCATGCAGCATTTGACCAAGTGGGGTTATTTGAAATAACAGAAATCAATGAGCATCAGCCATTCCATATAATTAAATGTAAAAAAAGCAGTAGATCGGAATCTACGGTTTAACAAATGTTCTACTGAAAAGGTTGCTATGTGTTATCTATTAAAATAGTAAATAGAGCGATATCTTTGAGTGAGACACCTATTTCAAGTGCAAAATGGAAGAATTCTTTCTTAAAGTAAATAATTATAATCAGCTGACGCCAGCTGCAGCATCGGCATGGATGCAAATTTTGAAACGAAAAGAATATAAAAAAGGAAGTTTCTTAATCAGAGCCGGTGAAACTGCAAAAAATATTGCTTTTGTTTCGCGAGGTCTATTCTCTCAATATGCTTTAACTGAAAATGGAAATGTTTACATAAAACGTTTTTTTTCGGAAGGCTATTTCGCAGCATCTACAACATCTCTTTTAAGCAAAAGTCCCAGTGCGACTACCATTGAAGCGCTGGAAAACTCAATTGTTTGGGAATATAATTTTGAGGCGTTTAAAGCGCTTACTCAGAAGTATCAAGATATAGCTGGGTTTTACATTAATTATATGGAGCTGCATTGGATAATTGAAAAGGAGCCCGAAGAGATTGGTTTCAGACAAAATACAGCAAAAGACCGGTATGAAGATTTTATTAAAAAATATCCCCAACTAAGTAAGCGAATAAAAAAACATCACATCGCTTCGTATCTTGGCGTTACGCCAACGCAGGTGAGTCGTATCTTCTCGAATAAATAACATTACTACTTTTCCCCAACAAGTTGAGCGGTGATGAAACTATTTCCGTTTTCTCAACAAATGTAAATGTTTTTCACCGAAGAAGGTTTCATATTTGTACTATCATCAGCTAATGAAAGGGTTATTATAAATACGATTTATGAACTGATTATTCAACCAGATAAAACAAACGTTCACTGCATTTCAATTCAGCGAGGTTATATTCTTAATCACAAAAAATAGGAACAAATGAAAAAGACAAAAATTGATGAGTTTATGAGCAAACTCGCGCATCCGTTAAAGGCAGAAATGGAAGCTGTAATAACAATTATACGGGAAGCTAGCCAAATGCTGGAAGAAGATGTGAAATGGGGTGGACCAAGTTTTGACTATAAAGAACCGATGGCAACCTTTAATCCAAGAGTAAAAGATTTCGTAGCAGTGATTTTTCACAAAGGTGAGTTACTGAACAACAAAACAGGAGTACTTGAGCCAGGACCTAAAGGGAAGGCCTATGCAAAATTTCAGTCTATGAATGACGTAAAAAAACATAAAGATAATCTCCAAGCAGTTGTTAAAGATTGGATTCGATTAATGGATAAGTAGTTGTAATGGCCGAAATCAAACCTATTAGTATGAATAAATAGAAGAGGCCCCTTCTAACTACCCATTAATAAGCATCAGGAACTTTCAGAAAGCCAGGAGATCAATTATAGCTGTGCGTTAAATAATGTTAAACAACCGGTTATAAACTTGTTTATAATTAATTTCGACTAATGAGTGATTATAAACTTTTTTTCATGTGTTTAGTTCTTTCTTTACCTGCAAATGCCTTATATGGGCAAGAGAAAAAGCTAAGTGGTACGGTTGTATTGAACGACATACAAACTATTCAGCGGGTAAAAGTGACTGATGTAAGTATACATAATTTGGCAAGAAACATTTCAACGAAGCCTGACAATCTCGGTAATTTCCATATAAACGCGCAATTGGGTGATTCCTTGGAGGTATATCTCCCAGGATTACCAAAAAAATATGCACTGGTAAAAAGTTATGAGCATACGACAATTTATTTGGACAGTACTATTCTTTTGGACGAGGTCAGTATAAATGCAACTATCGAAAATAAGAGTACTCTGGAAGAAACCGCCGTGGAGTATAGTAAACGAAATAGTATATATTTTGGGGGAAAGCCACCGATCGCGTTGTTATCCCCTTTTAGTGGCAGCCCAATAACTTTTTTCCGCGAACTGTTGGGTAAAGACGGCAAAAAGGTAAGAAGATTTAACAATTATATTCGTCAACAGATCGAATTCAATGAAATTGATGCAAAGTTTAACATACAAACTATAAAACGGGTGGTACCCATCGAAGAAAACGAAATCGAGACCTTTAAAGCAAAATACGAGCCTAATATAGAAGAGGTTAATAAATGGTCAAATTATGAACTATATGAATACATTAAGCAGTCTTATCAGGATTTTAAGAAAGACGACTGAGCTTGCATTTAAAAAGGAATATAGATGTTTATATAGGACTTTATAATTATACATTAGGTTATCACGTTCTGATGATAAAAATCCAGAAGAATGGCATAAGTCTGTCCTTAAACCAGTCCCAAAAGTTGTTTAAAAAATGCCTCCGGGACTTTTCGCAATTCTCTATAGTCGAGAAAGGCTATATTATAAGCATTAAGCCGTTTTTCAGCATCATGGTATTGCGGTTGGATTTTTTGCAGCGCAGAGATATCATCTTGAAACACCGTTATCATCGACTCTTCATCATCCGTCCAATTTTGCAGTTCAATGGCACGCAGCAGATTTACTCCCGACACCGGACCAATCTCCAAACCGAGCTGTATCGCCAGCTTTTGAGCCAACAAAATGGCGTCTGCTTCATAGGTTTTCAGTGCGACACCATTGTTTGAACAAAGGACCCTCCCCCCTATTTCCCGGCCGGAAGAGCCGAATATACGTTCCATGGTATACCACCCCGTCTCTTTCGAAAATGGGTCAGATTCCCGCAGCAGTCCGAAGATTTTTTTTGTTCCCCTTCCTACAAGTTGTAGATAGCTTCCGATCGTGAAGGCAGATCCTAGTTGAGAGACTTCAGAAATGAATATATCAGGAGACAGCCCTTCACCATGGAGCTGCTTAATAAGCGTAACTGCAGAAAAATAAAAATACAGCTCCTCCATCTCGGGAACATCTGCTACTGCTGGTTTATTACTGGAGATAATTCTTGAATAAAGTGTTTTTCTGACACCATACAACTGATAATCGATGGCATACATCGTGTCGCTTCGTACACTATCTAGGAGCTGATGTTTTGCTTCAATAGAAATATTATTAAAATTCATTTCTCTTTTGGTTATAAGGTCGATTTTTTGGATCGGTGGTCATTTTCATCTCTCTAATACTATTCTTCTCAACTTTTCACACAAGACACTGATCTGTCTGTTCATTGTGTTCAGTTTTGGAAAACATTTCGTTTCCAACACTTTTTTTTCTTTTTTTACCATATGGAACCCGCCAAACCCAACTCAACCATCGATGATCTCTTTAACCACCCCGAAAGGTTCCTTCCTTCGGTATCGGTTAAGTGCGCTATCTTTAGCTTTCAGGCCGGCGAACTCCTGGTTTTACTATTGAAGCCGAGTAACACGAGCAGATGGGCACTCCCTGGCGGTCTTATATATAATGACGAGGATATTGATGATGCCGTTAAAAGAGTCTTATATGACAGCACACTACTGAATGATCTTTTTTTCAAGCCTTTCGATGCCTTTGGCAAGGTCAACAGACAGGGAAATCAATCATTGCAAGCTCATCATGAAGACAGCGTAGCAGACTTGATGACGAAACGTTATATCACCATAGGTTACTATGCGCTGGTTGAATTCCAAAAGGTTATATCGATGAATAATGACATTTCTCTCGAATACTCCTGGTATCGCTTGAACGAGATTCCTGATCTGATCTGCGACCATAATCAGATAATTGAAAAAGCACTACAAACGTTGCATTACCATATCCACTACCAGCCGATATGCTATAACCTGTTACCTGTCAAATTTCCGTTAAGAGACCTACAAGTCATCTACGAAACAATCCTCGGAAGGCACTTTGACCGTGCCAACTTCCAGCGCACGATGTTAGCAACTAATACCTTAGAAAGACAGGATAAACACTATTCGGGCAAATCACATCGGGCACCCTTCCTTTATTCTTTCCGGAAAAACGAATATTTTACCTCACTTAAAGAAGCAATGAATCGCGTTCGGTAATGTCATTCATATCCAGCTATTTTTTTTATTTTATAAATATTCAAATAACCTACCTTTCAATAGTAGTATCGTTTTCACGTCCTGCAAACCCATACAAAAGTACCTAGTGTCAATATGACAAAATAGCTATATTTGCTAAAAAAATAGTCGTTTCTGTATACGGCCCTATTCCTATGAAATTTCAATTTGCTACTGGGGAACCAGCGTTTATTAAAGTATTTATTGCGGCGCTGGACAGTAACTCTGCTGAATGTCGGATGACAATTCCTGAAAGGTATGGGGAAGGGTATATGCTAATGCAGCAGCTTGAACCAGGGTTGGATTTACTGTTATTCAATATGAGGCTCACGAACGACATGCTTGTAAAATGTTTGCCTCCAGCCAGTGGGAAAAAAAAAGTGATCATCCGCTACAGTTTGTCAGGGCCACCAGATCGAAATCCCTTTAATAGATTCTCAGCAACCGGAGATATTGTACCATCCCTTCATATCATACCAGGGAATATTTCCTGCGAAAATTTCTATCCTTCTGGGTATAATATCATTATCCTAATCATTGAGATAAGAATAACCTTTCTAAACAAGGTACTCAAGCGACATAAGACCATAGAACTCATAGAAAATATTCTATCAGGCAGACAACCATTCACTTTTGAGAGTTTGGAGGATAATGATTTGCGGTTAATTCAGCAACTGTTTGATAAACGGTCGAGCGGGCCCCTTGATAAAGTATTTTATCTTTCTAAAGTCTATGAACTAATTCATACTGTTTTCTCAGGTATGTTCGACAGAGAAAGTGAGATTTTAAGTCGGGTAAAAACAATAGACAGGGAAAAAATTGATCTAGTGAGGCAAATCATTCTTACCAATCTTTCCACTCCCCCTCGTCTTAAGGAACTTGCAAACAGGGTTCACCTCAGCGAAGCTAAAATGAGACGTTTATTTAAATTGGTACATGGAAAAAGTCTTTACCGTTATTATGAGCAAGAACGGATGAAAGAGGCTGCCAAACTGATTCGCACGGGTGAATACACGATAACAGAAGTTGGATACAGGATGGGGTTCTCCAATTTGAGTCACTTCTCCCGATTGTTCGCAAAACACATCGGTGCAAAGCCTAAAAAGTATGAACATATCATGGCCAAGCAACATTCCAGCGACGGGCAATCTCAATCAATTAACTGGTATGGTAATTAGAGTGGTAATGCAGCATTTTCATGTACTGATGATCATTTCTGTCACTTTTACATCAGCAGAAATTCCTCGTTCGTATTGAACTGGGACACTTATTGCCTATACACTAAAGCTAAATAAATCATCCATATCTGAAAAGAAATTGCCTTCATCTTTAGAATTTTTCTTTTTGTGCTCCATAAGTGACTACATAATCGGTATCGATTGCGCTTTTTTTTAAGGAACTACCGTTGGAAATGATCCTTCACCTTATTATAATTGTCGTAATACAAGTCTACCGTAAGGTTAACCATTAAAAATAAGCTACCTGAAATTATGAAAAAGTCCTTATTAATCTACTTCATACTAATTGTGCCGTATACACTCACAGCGCAGCAGCCAACACCCATCAAACCTCGCATCCTAATAAGCACAGACATTGGAGGTACTGATCCGGATGACAACCAATCAATGGCCCATTTTCTTATGTATAGCCACCTGTTCGAAAATGAGGGTCTTGTATCTTCGCCCTCTTATGGACATGGTACAAAGCAGCATATACTGGATATGATCGATTTGTATGAAAAAGATTTGCCACAACTCAAACAGCATCAGCAAGGATACCCTTCACCCGATGCATTACGAGCTATATGTAAACAGGGCAGACATGGTGCCGCACCATTCGTAGGATATACCAGCTCAACGGAAGGTTCGGACTGGATCATCCGATGTGCTAAAAAGAAAGCTAAACAACCTCTATGGGTATTGGTATGGGGTGGTCTGGACGATCTAGCGCAGGCATTGCATGATGCTCCGGAGATTCAAAACAAGATAAAGGTCTATTGGATCGGTGGCCCGAATAAGAAATGGAGTGCCAATAGCTATGCTTATATTGTCAAAAACTTTCCCAATCTTTGGTTTATTGAATCCAATGGATCTTATAATGGATTCTTTTCAGATAATAAGGCACCCGACAGCTTGAAAAACGCTAATTATTATAATTGTTACATTCAGGAGGCTGGCTATCTGGGTAAAGATTTTAAAAATTACTATAAAGGCGTTATTAAAATGGGCGACACCCCTTCATTACTCTATATGATGGATGGTGATCCGAACGATCCGCTTAAGGAGAGCTGGGGAGGAAGTTTTGAAAAGTTTGATCGCAGTCCACGAATCATCTATAACCGTAATACTACGCTGACGGACACGGTAACGGTGTATTCGGTAGTAGAACTCCATTTCAAAGGACCTGAAATCAATATCCACCCAGACTCGGCCTGTTTCACTATGACTGTTCAAGCGGGTATTGGAGAGCAAAAGTGGGACGGCTTTTATTTGGGTAAGAGCAACTATGCGATAAAATACTGTCCAAAACAGACGGAAACATTATCGTATACGATTACGTCAGAGATCCCCGGTTTCGAAGAACAGCACGGGCAGTTAGTAGTAGATAATGTCTGGCCTGGAAAATCGAGACCCTACGACTATCAGTTGGGAGAAAATTGGTTTACCGACAAGCAGGATACTGAACTTTTTGACGATACACAACAGGGAGGTAAAACAGTGCTAAAATGGCGAAACGATGTGCTGTTAGATTGGGGAAAACGATGGCGATGGTTACAAGCTGAAAATTGATCTTCGAAATCTCCATGCGGAACATAGAAATGTATTAATCCTTATTTGATTTTGGTAAATAAAAGGTAAATTGTTTATCTTGGTACTCACGACTTGTTATGCTTGTGATTAAACCCTTAGAAATTACGTTGAACCTTAACAATTTTTAAAATGGAGTCAAAAGATATCAGCAAATGTCCATTCCATGGCGCAGCATTAAAGCAGCCTGTTGGAGGTGGTGGCACTAGAAATCGAGACTGGTGGCCCAATCAATTAAAACTAAACATTCTACGTCAGCATTCTTCCCAATCTAATCCGATGGATACTGATTTTAACTATGCCGAAGCGTTTAAAAGCCTGGACTTAGAAGCTGTAAAACAAGATCTTCATGCGCTTATGACGGACTCGCAAGACTGGTGGCCGGCAGATTTTGGTCATTACGGTCCCTTGTTTATCCGTATGGCATGGCATAGTGCAGGTACCTATCGTGTGGGTGATGGCCGTGGTGGTGCCGGAGCAGGGCAGCAGCGCTTTGCACCACTTAATAGTTGGCCCGACAATGTAAGTCTAGATAAAGCACGCAGGCTGCTTTGGCCAATTAAGCAGAAATATGGACGTAAAATTTCCTGGGCTGACCTGTTGATCCTTACAGGTAACATAGCATTAGAATCAATGGGTTTTAAAACATTTGGATTTGCCGGAGGGCGTGAAGATACGTGGGAATCTGAAGAAGATGTATACTGGGGTGCTGAAACGACCTGGCTGGGTGGCGACGTTCGTTATGCACATGGCTCGGAGGGCGTGAAAGAAGGTCACGGTGTACTGGTGTCTGACGATGATGCGGATGGTGATGTCCACTCCCGCGATCTGGAAAAGCCCCTTGCTGCCGTACAAATGGGGCTCATCTACGTGAACCCAGAAGGCCCAGATGGTAACCCAGACCCTATTGCTGCCGCAAAAGACATCCGTGATACATTCGGCCGTATGGCGATGAATGATGAAGAAACAGTTGCTTTGATTGCAGGGGGACACAGCTTCGGTAAAACACATGGTGCAGCCCCTGCAACTAATGTAGGAAAAGAGCCTGAGTCTGCAGGAATGGAACTGCAGGGCTTGGGCTGGAGCAATAGTTATGGTACAGGGAAAGGACCAGATACCATTACCAGTGGCCTTGAAGTGATCTGGACAAAAACGCCCACCAAGTGGAGCAATAACTTTTTTGAAAACCTTTTTGGCTTCGAATGGGAATTAACTAAAAGCCCTGCCGGTGCACATCAATGGGTAGCAAAAAATGCCGGTGATATTATTCCGGATGCATTTGATGCGTCAAAAAAACATGCGCCAACGATGCTCACCACTGATCTTTCTTTGCGACTTGACCCTGGTTTTGAAAAAATATCCAGGCACTTTCTTGAAAATCCCGATGCATTTGCCGATGCGTTTGCCCGTGCATGGTTTAAACTTACACATCGTGATATGGGCCCTCGCGATCGTTATCTAGGGCCCGATGTACCGAAGGAAGAGCTGATTTGGCAAGATCCTATCCCGGCTGTTGACCATCAATTGGTAGATGCGCATGATATTGTGATGCTGAAAGCAAAAATCCTCAACGCGGGTTTGGACATATCAGCGTTGATATCCACAGCATGGGGTTCTGCTGCTACTTTCCGCGGATCGGATAAACGTGGTGGGGCGAATGGGGCCCGGATTCGTCTGGCGCCACAAAAAGATTGGCGAGTGAACAACCCTATTCAACTTACCAAAGTATTGAATGTGTTAGAAAGCATTCAACGGGAATTTAATACAGCGCCCTCTGGCGGTAAAAAAGTTTCGCTAGCTGATTTAATTGTGCTGGCGGGCTGTGCAGCACTGGAAAAAGCAGCTAAAGATGCGGGCCATAATATTGCCGTTCCCTTTACACCTGGGCGCATGGATGCTTCGCAGGAGCAAACAGATATAGAATCCGTTGGCTTTCTAGAACCTGCTGCCGATGGCTTTCGCAATTATCGCAAACAGCGCTCTTCTGTATCCACCGAATCACTACTGGTTGACAAAGCGCAGTTACTTGGGCTCTCGGCACCAGAACTTACTGCATTGATTGGTGGTATGCGCGTATTGAATACAAACTTTGATGGTTCTGCTCATGGTGTTTTCACCAGCACTCCCGGGGCATTAACGAATGATTTTTTTATAAACTTGCTTAATATGGACACAGCATGGAAAGCTGTTTCTGAAGATAAAGAGCTTTACCAAGGCTATGATAGAGCAACTGGACAACCTAAATGGACTGCTACCCGTGCCGACTTGGTATTTGGTTCGAATGCGGAACTTAGAGCGATTGCTGAGGTATACGCGAGTGTAGATGGAAAAGATAAATTTATAAAAGACTTTGTAGCTGCCTGGACTAAAGTAATGAACGCAGACAGGTTTGACCTGGTGCAGTAACCACCAATTTTAACTATAGTTATTCGAAAGGCGTTGGGAAACCAACGCCTTAAAACATAACATCATGCTGACAACTATAAACCCTAAATTACCCATGCGTGACAAGGCTGTTACGATGGATTATTATATAGGTAAGCTGGGATTTCAAGCATACGGAAGTGCAGATTATGATGGCTACCTGATGGTACAGAAGGACGATATCCAGATTCACTTTTTTGAATTTAAAGAACTTGATCCTAAAGAAAACTACGGACAAGTGTACATTCGCACAACTGAGATTGAAACACTTTACCAATGGCTATTAGACAATAAAATAGCCATACACCCCAATGGCCTCCTCGAATTAAAACCGTGGGGACAGCGCGAGTTTTCCCTGCTCGATCCAGATAATAACCTGCTTACGTTTGGGCAGGGTTCTATAATTTGAAACTTTTCCATGCTCCGGTGCTCCAAAGAGGCCATGTTACGCAAATAACTTTACTGCTATTTGTGCTCTTTTTGATCTGCAATTCAAAACCGTACAGTCCTATGTTCGTTATCGTTACATTAATTAGCATAAATAAAATGCATTTGACTCTATATTAGCATGTTAATTGTTTGGAACAGAGATTGAAGTAGAGAAAAACTTGAACGCATATATATTTCATATCACCCCCTACGACCTGATCTTCCTAGGAGTCATATTCATCGGTCTTTCTTTTGCGCTGCAGTTGGGGTTTGCCAAAAGAATTAACCGGGCTGCAAACCGCTTTTTGAGTTTAGCCCTGGTTACGATGGTGTTGTGTCTGCTTTGGGTGTTAGGCAAGAACATCGGTCTTGCGTCCTATTTTTCTCATTGGAGCTGGCTGCCGCTGCAATTCTCGCTGGCATTGGGTCCGCTGATCTTTTTTTATGTCCGCAAAATAACCCAGCCGAACAGTCCATTTCGCTTTAAAGATCTTCTGCATTTCGGACCGTTATTGCTCGAACAAGGCGTTTTGGTACTGGAAATACGGGAGAGTATCCGGACCGGCGGCGCCACCTATCATACGCTGACCTTTCACCAGCTGAATCCTATATTACAATTGCTGGCGTTTATTTCGGTCTGCACCTACCTGTATATCTCTCATCGGCTGGTAGAATGCTTTTACCGAGGCCTAAAATTCAACAGGGGCGATCGACATCGGTACGCATTGCGGTGGCTGCATCATTTACTTTTAGGTTTCAGTTTGTTATGGCTGTTGTGGATACCCCTCACCGCTGTCGACTATTTTTATTATCATTACCAGTTAGGCATCCAAGCTTATTATTTTCTGTACCTTCTTTTAGTGGCAATGGCCATCTGGATGGCAGTCATAGCCCTCTTAAAACCGGAAACTGGCGTACAAACAGATGCACCTTCCTTTTTAAAAGCACCGCTGCCAGCTGAGTTGAAGCACAAAGGCCTTTGGCTGAAAAAAGTTATTAAAACCAATTGCTATTACAAAGATCCCGAGCTCAGTTTAAGTTCGCTGGCCGAAAAGCTTGAGTTGACTACCCACGAATTATCCCGGATCATCAACACCGTGCTCAAAAAGAGCTTCAATGATTTCATCAATCAATATCGCGTTGCGGATGTCGTTCAGAAAATGCAGGACCCCGCTTATGACCACCTCACCCTGCTGGGCATCGCGTATGAATCAGGATTCAATTCTAAAACTACTTTTAACCGCACCTTTAAACAAATGACCGGAAAAAGCCCGGTAACCTATAAAAACGATCTTAAAAAAAAGGGCCCATCTTATAATTTGGAACGCCATAGCCAGTTTGCAGCAGTAATTTCGAACCATGAAACCACCACAAAGTGGTCTCGGGAGAAATCAAACCGCAATCTTATGTTCAAGAATTATTTTAAAATAGCCCGACGCAATCTACTACGCAATAAAAGCTATGCTGCCATGAATGTTGCTGGCTTGGCAGTTGGTATTGCCGTTTGTATGATGATCTTTATCATTATACAATTCCAGACTAGCTTCGATGATTTTCACGCAAAGAAAGATCGTATCTATCGTGTATTAAGCGAATATCATCACGCAGATGCAACAGACATTTCTTATGGAAAAGGCATTCCTTTTCCAATGCCCCCCGGTTTGAAAACAGCTTTTCCTCAATTAGAACAAGTAGCCCCAGTCTATGCAAGCCATGACGATCAGTTACAAATACTTGATGCTAATGGAAGCCCGGTAAAGAATTTTAAAGAGCAGAACGGTGTATTTTATACCGGGCCATCATTCTTTAAGATATTTAATTTTCCACTGCTCGCAGGGTCGTATGCTTCATTAAAAGACCCTAACAATGTATTGCTCACAAAAGAGATTGCAGCGAAATATTTCGGCGACTGGAAAACAGCCATCGGGAAAACCCTAAAAATAACAGGATCCTACCGCATCGGTGCAGGCTTGTTTCAGTCCCCACCAGTCGCCCTGAAAGTTTCAGGCATTCTCGCGAACATACCGGCCAATACAGATTTTCAGCTGAAACTCGTAATCGCCTTCGGAACCGATTTTACAGGAGACAAAAAATACGGATTACAAATCCCAAATTGGAACGCAACAGCACCAGAGTTTGGCTGCTACGTTTTGTTGCCGCCCAATATTTCTGCTGATTATTTTAATCAACAGCTAAGCGCATACTCGCGAAAAGCGCTGCCCCCAGACAATAAAGATAGCCATATTATACAATCGTTAAGTGCCGTGCATTATGACACACAAACAGGTAATTACAGTAACAAAACCATCAGCCGAGAGCTGATCAATGTATTGTGGCTAATTGCGGCCTTCATTCTGTTAATTGCCTGCGTTAACTTTATCAACCTTTCCACTGCACAGGCCGTTAATCGTGCAAAGGAAGTTGGCGTAAGAAAAGTTTTGGGAAGCAGCAAACCACAATTGCAAATCCAATTCATTGTTGAAACCTTCTTGATCGTTGCCTGTGCTGTCGTGCTTGCAACCGTTATTAGCATTCTCGCCTTATCATCCATCAATCAACTTTTAGAACTTTCCCTTTCATTCAATATATTCAAGAATCCTGCAATTGTTCTATTTCTGTTGATAGTAACAATTCTCGTAACCGCACTTGCCGGTTTTTATCCTTCGCTCATTTTATCAGGTTTCAATCCTATTCATGCGCTTAAGAGTAAACTCACCATCAATACCACAAAGGGGATTTCACTAAGGAGAGCCCTTGTCGTGTTTCAATTCATCATTGCACAGGCGCTAATCATCGGCACACTCGTCATCGTCAAGCAAATGAACTATTTTATGAGTCGACCCCTAGGCTTCGATAAAGAAGCCCTAGTCACGGTTCCCTTCCGCCCGGACAGTGCAGTGCAGCGGGATTATTTAAGGCAGCAGTTATTGTCGGTAAATGGCGTGCAGGCAGCAAGCTTCAGCTCTAGCGCACCAGTTGAAAACGATAATGATCTATGGACCGCATTAAAATATGACCATGCCATAAAAGAAGCAGACTTTCAAGCGATTGCCAAATTCGCCGACAACGAATATGTACCGACTTATAAATTACAACTGGTAGCCGGAAGAAATTTGCAAGCCTCCAATATGACAAGAGAATTTTTGGTGAATGAATCGCTGGTAAAAAGTTTGGGATTAAAAAATCCGGAAGATATATTGGGCAAAGAGATAAGCATGTTTGATGATCTAATAAAATGTCCTGTTGTGGGTGTATTGAAAGATTTTAATGATCGGTCTTTTCATCATACGCTTGCACCATTGCTTATTACCACAAATGGCACCATGTATCGCCAGGCTGGAATAAAACTTGCGACTACAAATATTTCTTCCACCATGTCAGCTATTAAAAAAACATGGGAGCAAACATTTCCCGATTATGTTTACGAGTACAAGTTTCTTGATGATAAAATTGAAAGTTTTTACAAACAGGAAAATCAGTTAGCCGTTTTGTATAAAATTTTTTCGGCCATCGCGATATTCCTGAGCTGTTTGGGGTTATATGGTTTAGCCTCTTTCATGGCTGTACAGCGAATCAAAGAAGTGGGTATTCGTAAAGTATTGGGCGCTAGCACAGGCAATATCGTTTATTTGTTTTCAAAAGAATTTATCATACTCATTGCCATTTCTTTTGCGATTGCCACACCCATTACATGGTATTATATGCACACATGGTTGCAGGATTACGCCTATCGCATCAGCATCAGTTGGTGGTTGTTTGTTGCTGGAGGGCTTGTTGCCATAATTATTGCACTTGCAACAATTAGTTTCCAGGCAATAAAAGCAGCATTGGCAAACCCAGTGAAGAGCCTCCGGAGTGAATAACTTTGCCGGAACATTAATATTAAATTTGAGACTTAGTTAAAACGTAATAGATCTTTTTCGGGTTAAAATATAGGATGGATTATCTCAAAACGGGTATCATAGGAAATTAACAAAGGTTAGTCCGGATAACGTATCCGGACTAAAATAATGACAGATTTAAAATCTTCGAAGTTAATAAAAACAAAAAAAATTTAATTAACTTATGAGTACACGATATTTTTTCCAGTTATCAAAAATCACCCAAAGGTTGATTAGAAACATTACACCCGCAATACTTAAACCAGACGGCATATAGATAGCATTATGTAAAATCACACCTACCATGATGGGTAAAATGACGATGGCTCCTAGTGCCCTGGTTTTGGGTAGAATAAATAACAGACCGCCTATAATTTCAATGGCAGCTACGAGGGGCATCATCCATTTAATCTGCATCATAGCTTCTGCCACTTTTAATATTTCGCCTTCCAGTGGAGGGACCGGCATGTAGTGAAGAAATTTATCTAAACCAGCATTGATAAACATTAAGCCAAATAATACACAGAGGATTGTTTTTACAATTTTCATATTTTATTAATTTATAATTGTTAATGGTTCTTGTTTAATTAGTAAGTCGCAAAGTTAAATTTCACGAATCACAACCCTTTAGGTTTTATGCCTTTAGGCTTTAACAAAAGTAGTAAATTAATCACTGTAAAAAGACAGGTATTACGGCAAAGGAAGGGGGGCACTCCGACAAAAAATCCATCATCTTTCAGATTGTTTTTAAGGCGGAAGTGCGGTATTTATTTAGCGCATTATATAAAATGATATAAGAATACTACATCACCCGTGTAAGCTGGTTTTGGTTGATCTTTAATAATCAGCGTCGCTTCAATCACCACTTTGGTAACTCCTCTCAAATTTGCGATTGAATTAAGCTTAGCTTTCAGTTGAACTTCACTATCGACCAGCACTGCTTGACCAAATTTAAAACGCTCTATACCATAGTTGATCTCCATTTTAATGTTGCGAATATCTGCAATCTGCTTCCACAAATAAGGGATTAATGATAAGGTCAGGTATCCATGCGCAATAGTTGCTTTAAATGGCCCTTCACTTTTGGCTCTTTCGCTGTCTACATGTATCCATTGATGGTCTAGTGTAGCATCAGCGAATTTATTAATTTGTTCTTGATCTATTTTATGCCAATTGGAAACTCCTAACTCTTTACCTACGTGCAATTTATATTCTTCGAAATTGTTGATTATTAACATATATTCTATTTTTTGGTTAAAAATGTTTTAACGCCTCCCTCAGCGATAAAAATGTATATTCCACACGACCATAAAAGTCCCTTACCGAAATTAGGTACCGCCTTGCGGGTATAAAAGTATTCAAAAAATATTCAAAAGAGAATTCATGCGAAATTTCCGCCCACAAATCGGACTTTAAAATTTTTAAATGGTAAAGGGAGCTATAACTAGGTACAGTTCCCGATGAGTCGTATCTTTTGTGCGTAAAATATACAGCTAGATGATCTGGAATTCTCAGCGACTATGTTTTAATACGTTTTTCCCAATGCACTTTGGAAGAAGTGTACATCAGCAAGGCTATCGTAATAAATAGTCCAACGCTACCTACCAAAAGTGCGAGCTCCTGTAGCTGAATAATAACATATATAAAGAGATAAAAAACAGCTAATATTCCGGCCAGCAGCGCAGCGGTTCCTTTATTTTTAAGAATGGAAAAAATGAAGATACCCACCAATATGATAGTTGCAGCGGAAGCAATAAGGTAAGCCCAATTGAAGCCTACTTGCTCACTAAACGACAGCAATAGGCTGTAATAGACCACCATGGCACCACCAATTAACACATATTGTATAATGTTGACATGTCGCTTGGTTATCAATTCGGTAAATAACAATGAAACAAAGGTAAGCATGACGATGAGCATCGCATATTTTGCAGAGCGCATGGTTTTCTGATACTGATCCACCGACAAAAGAAAGCTACTTCCACAGTAGTAAGCAGAAGCGCTGTTTCTGATCTTTGTGCCATCCGCGCCAAGCCATTGCTGCGGATATGGCCGGTTGAAATGAGGAACGTTCCAGACCGCCTGAAATGTGGAATCATCAATTGCACGCTTTTCAGGGAGATAAGCTCCAGCAAAACTTGGATTGGCCCATTTCCCTGCGATAGCGATGTGGGTATTTTTACCCAAAGGCATAAAGTATAGGCCTTCACTACCTCGTAAATTTAGTGCAAAGCTGAATGTTTTCCTAGTGCTTTGATTCTCGCTTAGATCGATATTAGTACTTAAACTGTTTTCGAAAACATTGAGTCCCGAAAAATCAGATTCCATTTCCTGGGTGACGCCAGACAAGTTTAAGGTAGGAATTTTTTGCAGTCCCTTAACATCACTAACACCAACGATAAGCTGTGCTTTCTCCCACTGCAAAAAGTGAGGATCAACTCCTACTTTCTTAAGGTCGAGCGCCGCAAAGGCACCTTTTACGTTAATAGTAGCATGATATACAACAGCGTCAAATATTCCACGATGTAATACTTTAGGCTCGGTATTGGCCTCTACATGCAACTCATCGGGTAATAAAAACACCTGCTGGATAACTTCCTTTGTGCTAACGTTGCCCTTTGAATCCCGATCTTCCATCCACGTTTTATAAGGAATTACCAGAACCGGCCCTCCGATATACTGATTTCCTGCCCAACTGTTGGCAACTTCTTTTTTCACCTCCTCCTGCCTACCCTGCCGCTCGTGAATCAGATCAGTTACCAATGAGGACGGGATGAGCAATAATAAGCTTAAAAACGCTACCGTGATCAGTTTAGCACCAATAGAATACCTGACCCAGTCAATTAAACTACTTTTTTCTTGTTGATTTTCCATATTGATATTTAAAAAGTACTTTGCATTTCAAAGTACAGGTATAAAAAAAAATTACTTTTGTTGTTTTATCAATTTTTCAAGCGACTTAAGATGTCTTTTAAAAGCTTCTATTCCATCCTCAGTCGCTACGTAACGGGTATTCGGCTTACGCCCTACAAAACTTTTGTTTACAGCTATATAAGCTTCTTTCTCCAATGCTTTAAGATGGGAAGCTAAGTTACCGTCTGTTACTTCCAATAGCTCTTTTAGTGAGCTGAAATCATAACTTTCATTGGCTGCCAGTACACTCATGATCTGCAAGCGAATCCGGCTTTCAAAGGCTTTGTCGAACTGTTCTAACACTATTTTGAGCTATCGTATTTATAGTACATAATCAAACCGTAAATGATATGAAGCACGCCGAAGCCGGCTGACCAGAAGAAGAGTCCGTAACCGGGCATCAGAGCCGCTAAAAGTCCTAAAAGGATTTCAGAAAAACCCAACCACTTAATATCCTTAAAAGTGTAATGGCTACCGGAAACCAAGGCTAATCCATAAAAAATCAGACAGGCCGGGGCAATAATTCCAAAATATCCCCGATATAAAAGGATAAGTATTAATAGACCACCGGTTATCAACGGAATACCGCCATGCACTAATAAGCCTTTGCTTGCAGCGTTCCAAATTTGCTGTTTTTTTTGCCTTGCTTTCCTTGTACTTAATATTACTGCTGTACCTATCGAGCACAACAATACCACCAGCGCTACCAGGCTAAGTTTAGTGATTACAAACTGATCATTCACATAATGCTCACGATACCCCAAGCCAGCCCCCGTCTGATAGACAATGCGATACCCGAAAAAAGCACCGATTAATGCATAAATGCCAGCCATTACTCCTGATAAGCCACTTAACGATATAAACTTGGCAGAACGCTCCATTAAACTTCGAATGGAACTTAATTCTGCTAATGCTTCATTTTCTTTCATAAAAAGTACTTTGAATTACAAAGTTATAAAATATTCTGAAAATCCAAACGATTTATTTACGATAGAAAATCATTAAAGCCGAACCACTTCTCCCCCTACATCAGATAGCGTAGGGGGATTTAAATGAAAGCAATTAAAAATCGTTAAAATCCCAGTTTCCACGATATGGCCTTGTCAGCATCGCATTGGCGTAAGGATCGTTAAACAATTCTTTTTTGGGATTCCATTGTAATGGCCGCTGTAATTCATAAGCGATATTTACCGCATTACAAACCGTTGCAGTACGATGCCCGATTTCGACATCCACAATTGGATGTTTTCTACTTTTAATCGCATCAATCCAATCCTGATAATGATTTTCGCTGTGGTATACTTTTTTATCGTTCGCTTTAAGGGTGGTTTTAACCAGCGACTCAGGCTTTGAACGAAGGAATTCTCTTGCTACTTCAATCGTACCTTCGGTGCCTATAAACTGTATTGCGTTGTTATCTATCCATCTTTTATGATTCACTTGAATACCATTAGCATACTTAAAGTATAGACCTTCTTGTGCAAGCGGTTGTTGTGGAGGCACAAACTCAACCGGGCCGGAATCATCCATATCTAGGGCCCACTGAACAATATCAAACATATGCGCTCCCCAATCTGTCACATAGCCTCCACCAAAGCCCTGATAATTTCGCCAACCCGCCCAGCTATTATCACCTAATGGAGGGGAAAGTGTAGGATGATACCCTCTATATAAAGAAGGGCCAATCCAGCTGTTCCAATCTAGGTAATCAGGTGTTGGTAAGGTTGGCAAATCACATGCCCTGACAGGCCCACCTATCGAAACGTTGATCTCTTTAATTTCTCCGATATAGCCATTCCTTATTAGATTGGCAGCATCTCTAAAAAACTGTTGCGATCGCTGCATACTGCCCGTTTGAAAAACTCGCTTATACTTACGCGTGGCATTAACCATCGCTCTACCTTCCGCTATCGTTAATGATAGCGGCTTTTCACAATAAATATCCTTCCCGGCTTTTGCGGCATCTACCACCATTTGCGCATGCCAATGATCAGGAGATGCGATCACGACGGCATCTATGTCCTTTCTTTCCAACAATTCCCGATACTGTTCATAAGGCGTCACTTCAGTTGCCGCCTTCTTTTTGTTTTCAGCGATTGCAGCATGAACGAAATGTTCTAGCTTTCGTTTATCTACATCACTTGCTGCCAACACCATTGTTTCAGGGCACTTGGCGATAGCGCCCAATAAACCGCTATTCTGCTTCCCTGTACCGATATAACCCAAATTGATCTTATCGCTGGGGGCTAAAAAGCCTTGTCCTCCTAGTACATGCCTTGGTAATATGGTAATACCAACGGCTCCTATCAGTGTGTTTTTAATAAAATCTTTTCTTTTCATTTTGGTTTACTTAAAAATTGTCTAGCTTGTTTTTTGTATTTGACTCTGTAGATGTACAAGATAGCAAATCATAGATAATCAGACAAAAACTTTGTGCAGACGGTGGGTTTTATTGCAGCTGCATTTTATCTGTTGGGTCTATAGCCGCATATCGGGCGAGCGTAATAAACCCGCGCGCTCGTATTATTCCAGGAAGCGAAAACAGCTAGTTAAAAAGACAAGCGATCTGTCATCGTCTGAATATGATCAACCCCATTATTCTGTTTATCAGCTTTTAAAGCGTTTTGAACCGCCCAATTGAATAACTCCTGATCCTTTTTCTGTGCCGCAATCTGTGCTATTCTGTAATAGGTATATGCAAGGTAATCGGTGTTCCTAACCGCACATTTAATAGCTTTCATATAGTAATCAAGTGCTTCAGCAGATTTCTTCTGATTACCTTTCATCCGCCCCAAAATATATAAAAGAGAGAATTCAACGCCATACCTGTCTGTTTTCGATAAGGTATCGATATATGTGCGTGCTAATTTTTCAGCGGCATCATATTTCTGTTCTATACGAAGTTTTTCCACGGTTGATATTTTACTCATTGCTATTGCCGCGGGTTTCATCTCCTCATCCCAATGGATCACTTTAAAATATGGATCGGTCTTGACCGAAATCACTTTTCGCTGTACTGGAATTTTTATACTGCTGAATGCTTTGCTAATCTCCACTTCTTTTATGGTACTTTCTCCATTTTCATAGGTGATTAGCAGCTCTAGTGGGAACTTATAGTTGTTGCTTATTTGTGTGATGGTCAGCAATACGTCGTTTTGTCTTTGCTCCCATTCAGTTTTCCATTCTGGAACGCCTGTTTGCTCAAACCATTGATTGAAAAACCAATCTAGCTTACCGCCATGAGCCTGACTGATCTCCGATGTAAAGTTTTCCCAGCTGAGGCCAGATTTTTGATACCTAGCCGTGATCTGATGAAGTGCCTTGTTGAACTTTTGCTTGCCTATTGTTTCTGACAGTAATTCCAACACCAAAAAACCTTTGCTATCAGCAATGATGTGATCATTACTACCAGTTAAATACGTTAAGGGTTCGTCATTTCCAGCAGCCGCATTTTTCAAATAACCAAAACCGCACTGATCACGAATATAACCAGGATAACCCTTTTTACGATAATCGATAGCGCGTCCAGCGTCAAAATGATGGACAACCTGAAGCGATCCATATTGCGCCATTCCTTCCGAAAGCATAGCCTCTCCTTTTTTTCCCTTTGCCATAACCAGATTTCCCCACCATTGATGAGCGAGCTCATGCCCAAACAAGGCATAATTAAATCTTCCGATTGCACTGCTAGGCATCAGGATTCCACCAAGTAAGCTCGCACCACCAATACCTGTCTGTTCAGAAACATGTTCTGGGAATTCTATGATGCTGAAACTGGGAATTTTTAACGGCCCGAACTGTGTGCTAAGGAAAGAGAGTACCTGCTCTGATTTTATAGATACTTCTTCGTTATAAGGCGTATCGGCTAAGGTGTAGGCATAAAAAGGAACGATTCCTTGATAATGATGCATAATATAATTCCCAATATATAAAGAGAAGATGTCTGGCTGTGTATAAGTAAACTTCATCGTTTTACTTCCAGTATTAATCGTCGTTTTTGAAGTACTAGCAGCCATTACTGCAGTTAAATCAGAAGCAATAGTGACACTGATAGTTCCTGTACCTCTTGTATATTTTTTACTACCATCTTCAGATAGGGAATTCAGTTGGGGATACCATGCTGAACCATATCCCCCTGCCATACAAAAGGTGCTGTCTATGAAATATTGAAAGCTGCGGACGGCTCCACGCTCATATTGATAATCAAATTCCAGTGGGCTTTCGGGGGCTAAGCTTCTGGAGAATTTGAGATGATAAACAACATCACCAGACGTATTATGGGAAGTATCTGTTTTGCTTATCTTAACATCAGTGTTCAGTAACCTGATCACGGGGGCTGTACTTCCTTTACTGATAACAATATCTACCGAATCTGCGGAATAAGGAGCTGTTAGAAAAGACAACGTACCCTTAACTGCAAAAAGGTGTTTTGCTAAATCCACGTTTACCTTCATTTGATACTGAAGATTTTTTTGCGCGTATCCTATATTGCTAAATACTAAAAAGCAACATAAGAGGATATTTCTATTGCTGGTTTTGTACCTCATACTTTTTGTACAAAGGAAGGAATATGGCTAATAGAAAAATTGTATCAGATTAACTTTTTAAAATAGATCGGAACTTATGGGGAGAGGTTGGATAATAGAGACGGAAAGATTTGATGAAATGTGCCGTATCAGAGAACCCGACTGAATAGGCAATTTCAGAAATAGAAAGCTTTGTACAGAACAGCAGCTCTATCGATTTTTTCACCCGCAACCTTAACTTGTATTCTCCAAGAGTAAGGCCTTCACGCACTCGAAATGCCCTTGCCAGATAAATGGGATGCACAAAGACCCGCTCAGAAATAGCGTTTAGTGTATGTTGGGTTTCCAGTTCCGTTTCAAGGATCTTCTTAACCTTTGGAATCCATAATAACCGTGAAGGAATGGTGTAATGCTGGTTTTCTGCCAACCAATTGAAAATGTATTCTTCAGATAATTCAACATTAAGATCTTTGCTAAGAAAGTAAAGCAGCTTATAAAGATATGTAAAAGCTCCTGCTTTGTAAGTAGTTGCTCTTTCAGGTAATACCTGTTTGATCCCATAAGCATTCAATGAATCATTCTTAAACTCAACGTTCATACAACTGCCCCCAGTTTCGGGGAAGATATTAGCATGCGTGTACCCGGAAGGACGGAGAATCACTTCTCCAGGATTCAGGATGCCGTCACTACGTTTATTAATTTCTTGATACCTCCCCTTAATCAACAGGCTGAGGTAAGCATTTTCATGATAATGTTCGTGGATCTGCTCAAAAGATGCATAATGCGTAATATTCAATTTGAACAATGGATGTTCATTGTATTTTTTCTCTATGCCGAAATAGTTTCCAGAAGACAGTAAAATGGCCATATTTAAAATATCGGATTAAATATATGGATTTTTGTACCAGCTATAGGAGTTACTTTAATCATTGCCAGACTAGCGGTAAGTTATAAATCAGTCGTTGCAACACGTAAACCTATAAAGTCTCCACAATCGGAATAAGCAAGAAGTAAGGTTAACCATTCTTTTACCTATCGTTTTAACCATATAAATTCTTATTTATAAACTCATTACGAAATTTCCCATTTGGATCATACTTTAAAAGAAGTTTTTTGAAATCTGGCAGTTTCTCAATGCGCGATTGTAGTACAGTTGGCGACATCATAAAAACTTTTGCCCAGTGCGGCCGGGGTTTGAATTTCGTTAAGGCTTCCTCAATTAATGGAATGATAGCATTTACCTCTTCGATCTCCTGTTTCCAGGTAAAATGAAAAGCAACACAATCTTTTTTATAACATGGACTCATCCAAAGATCATCACCTTTTACCGTTCTAATCTCGGTAATAAACAAGTGTGGTGTGATTTTCTCATGAAGCTTTTCAATAACCATCATTGCCTCATAAGCATGTTCGATTCCAACAAAATACTCAGACTGAAGTTCCTTTCCCGTGCTAGGCTTAAACCCCATCTTAAAATGCGGCATCCGTTCATACCAGGGTCCGGGAATCCCCATTTGATCTGTTACCGTTTCAGCCGATTGTGCTATTACCGGATGCACATTTTCGGTTGCCGCTTTAGCCCCATAGAAATCTGGTAGAATCGTTGCTTTTACCTTATTTTCCGCACGTTCTTTCAACCATACCTCACTAACATTTTTGTCGGCCCAATTTGTAAAGAGACTGACGCTATATCCGCTGGATAAGATTGCGAGCATATTCTTTTCCAATGCATGCATGGGCAGGTTCATGTAAATTACCTGTGTCATCTCAAAGGTCGGTAGCAAGTCAAGTGTCAGTTTAGTAACAACACCTAAACTTCCGAGGCCAACCACAGCGCCGTAGAATTCATCGGGATTATCTTTTCTTGTCAGTTGAATCTGTTCTCCATCAGCATTGATAAATTCAATGCCCGAAACGGCAGTAGCCAAATTACCAACAGCTACACCCGAACCATGTGTGGCCGTTGCAACCGCTCCCGCAATAGTGATATGTGGCAAAGAAGCTAAGTTTTGAAGCGCATATCCATGCTGATGTAGATACGGTGCAAGTTCTCCATATCGGATACCTCCTTCAACAGTTACTGTATGATTGGATTCATCAAGAGATATTACCTTGTTTAAGTGCTCCAATGAAATTTGATTATCATCACTATCGGCTATTCTGTTAAAAGAATGCTTCGAGCCTAATACCCGAAGCTTCTTACATTTTTTTACGATGTCTTTAACTTCGTCAATATTTTCAGGGTAATAGACATTGTCTGTACTATATTCAATGTTTCCTGCCCAATTCTTCAATCGTGTTTCTTGTGGAGACAAACACCCTGAAATAGGAGCAACGGCCGCGCCAGCGATCAAAACTGATGACATCTTTAAAAAAACTCTTTTTTCCATCTCTTTATTTTTTGTTTTTTAATAACAATGAAACGATCATGAACCTAAAGTGATTTTTATCCATCGTGGTAAATTGTGTAGATTTTTCACCCTTTAGGAGGGGGACTTATTGCCGTCCATCCGCCGTCAATGATCAGACTTTGCCCAGTAATATGTTTCGCTTTATCAGACACCAGAAACAGCGCCGCATTTGCAATATCAATTGTATAAGCAGGTCTACCCATTGGTGTTATTTCAGACCATTGTGCTCGATAATTTGGGTCATCTGTTGTGCGCTCCGTGAGTGTAGCGCCCGGTACAATTGTATTAACATTTATATGGAATGGGGAGAGTTCCAGCACCAAGCTTTTTGCAAGCATTTCCAGTGCTGCTTTCGACATACCGTAAGCCGCTAAATCTTTATGCGCTTGATGTCCGGTTACAGAAGAAGTAAATAAGATTGAACCGCCAGATTTTTGTTTTTTCATTTGATTGGCCGCCGCCTGCGCAAGAAAAAATGTGCCTGCAAGATTCACCTTCAATACACTCATTAACGAAGATGCAGGATAAGTAAAAAAATCACCAAATAGTGTAATTCCTGCATTTGCTATCACAATATCAACACTACCACATTGATTTACTGCGGTTGTAATCATATTTTGAATCAGACTAAGATTGCTGGAATCACCTGGATATGCATAACAATCGCCCTCCTCTTTTCGGATACGCAAAGCAGCTTCCTTTGCCAATTCTTCATCAATATCATTTAAAAAAACGGTGGCACCTTCCGCCGCCAATTGTTTACAAATTTCAAAACCTATTCCCTGTCCGGCCCCCGTAACGATGGCTGTTTTATCTGTAAATTCTTGTCTCATATAAACATTTAAACTTGATTAGCACTGTCGTTAATGTGAATCACGGGAAACCTCACTTCCAGAACCACCCTTTAGAAAGTCAAAATCAGCGCCAAGATGAGCCTGCTCTACATGCTCAACAAACAGGCGTACATATCCCCTTGAAAAAGGATTTGGAATGGCGGCTAAAGCCGTCCGACGCCTTGCTATTTCTTCCTTTTCTACCAAAAGATTAAGTTGACGTTTTGCCACATCTAATTGGATCAGATCACCATCCTGTACTATCGCAATCACCCCATTATCAGCTGTTTCAGGAGAAACATGCAAAATGACCGTACCAAAACCCGTTCCGCTCATTCTACCGTCAGAAATTCTCACCATATCTGTTATGCCTTTTTCAAGTAGTTTTTTCGGCAGGCCCATGTTACCAACCTCCGGCATACCGGGATAACCCTTTGGTCCGACATTTTTTAAGACCAGCACGCTATTTTCATCCACTGGAAGTTCCGGATCGTCAATACGTAATTTATAATCTTCGATATTTTCGAAGACGATTGCTCTACCCGTGTGTTGCATCAGATAGGGGTCGGCAGCAGATGGTTTAATAATCGCCCCAAACTCACAGAGGTTTCCTTTTAAAACAGCGATACCAGAATGCTTTTTAAAGGGATTTTCAACAGAAGAAACGACAGATTTATTTAAGGTTTTTGCATAAATTAAATTCTCTTCAATTGTTTTACCATTCGATGTAATACAATCTACATGAAGGATTTTTTTTATCTCTTTCATGACAGCGGGCAACCCACCGGCATAATAAAGGTCTTCCATAAAATATTCACCTGAAGGTTGCAGATTCGCTATTAATGGTATGTTATCAGAAAGATGATCGAAGTCCTCCATACATAAAGGAATCCCAACCCTACCTGCAATTGCCAGAAGATGGATAACAAAATTGGTTGAACCTCCTATGGCAGCATTTACTTTAATGGCGTTTTCAAAAGCTTGTCTGGTAAGTATCGTTGAAGGCTTCAGGTCTTCCTTTACCATTTCTACAATGCGTCTACCCGTTAGCTGTGCAAGCACTTTCCTATTGGAATCTGCCGCTGGTATTGCCGCATTTCCCGGCAGGGAAAGTCCTAGTGCCTCCACCATACAGGCCATAGAAGAAGCCGTTCCCATGACGGCGCAATGGCCACGGCTACGGCACATCCCCGCCTCTGCCAAGTTCAATTCTTCTTCCGTCATTATTCCCGAACGGACGCTTTCTGAAAATCGCCATATATCGCTCGTGCCGATATTTCTCCCCTCATACTTGCCTGTTAACATCGCACCACCGGAAACAACGATAGATGGTATATCTACGCTGCAAGCCCCCATCACCAGCGCTGGAGTAGTTTTATCACATCCACACATCAGTACCACCCCGTCTAAAGGATTGGCGCGGATGGATTCTTCAACATCCATACTTACTAAATTCCGATAAAGCATGGCGGTAGGCTTAATAAGTGTTTCTCCCAAAGACATTACCGGAAATTCAAGCGGTAAACCACCGCTTTCGATTATACCCCTTTTTACTGATTCTGCTAATTCTCTAAAGTGCGCATTACACGGAGTAAGCTCCGACCATGTATTGCAAATACCGATAACAGGCTTACCTAGAAATTCATCATTGGGAATGCCTTGGTTTTTCATCCAGGCTCGGTAGATAAATCCATCTTTACCCTTTTTCCCAAACCATTCCTGGCTCCGAAGTTTTTTTTTCATCCGTAATAATTATTTGTTAAGGCTTCACTTGCCATTGAATCATCATTTTAGGTATTGGAAAACGCTTCCTATGGTATCAGAGAAGAAAGCAGCCTGCTCTCCTTTCATAAGACCGTATCCAAAAATAGAGAATACTTTCTTTTATCCACAATTCTTTATGCAAATCAATCATTTATGCCATGCGCTAAGGTTAAAAAAGTGCAATCGCTGAAGACTAAAAGTATAGTGAGAAGTCCTATAACAAAAAAGCGGATAGATTGCCTTAATATCAAGACAACCCATCCACCTATTCAGTTTAATGCGTAATTAGTTTAGAAAACTATCGGGTAGTGTAGCCCCCGTTTGCAAAAATAGTTTGTCCGGTAATCCACCATCCATCGGTTACCAAAAACTCTATTAAAGGAGCAATATCCTCAATCTTAGTCAGTCCACCGAGATCAGACGCTGATTTATGATAAGCAACAGCATCCTCACTTTCTTGTCCGTAGAAGAACGGCGTATCCATTGGCCCCGGTGCAACAGCGGTAACGGAGATGCCGCGCTTTCCAAATTCTTTGGACGCTGCCCTTGTAAAATCTTCTACCGGAGCCTTAGCACCTGCATAAGTAGAATAATAACCAGTAAATGCTGCCAATAATGAGGTTACAATGGTACATATTTTGCCATTCTCATTCAACTGTTTTCCCGCTTCCTGAATGAAGAAATAGGCAACCTTAGCATTGATATCGAACATACCGTCATATTCTTGCTCAGTAGTTTCCGCAAATGGTTTCTTCAATACACGGCCAACTGTATTGATCGCTATATCGATCCCCCCGTACCGATTCTTCGTTTCATCAAAAAGTTTTTTGATATTTTCAATATTTGTCAGGTCTGCCTGATATAGGAACGCTTCGCCGCCGGCGCTTTGAATCTCCGCCAAGGTCTTCTCAGCTTCCGCTTTTGTACTGCTGCTATTATAGTGGATCGCCACTTTAGCCCCTTTTTTTGCAATATCTCTACTTAAAAGACCACCGAGGTTTTTTGCCCCGCCAGCAATCAATACTACTTTTCCATTTAAATCGTTTCTCGCCATAATTTTAACATTTTAATATAGATGTACTACAAAGTTCATCAATAATTTTTCAGGGTCTATGGTGAACTTTTCGCTTTCTTTAAATTAATTTTCGTATCGGTCCTATATTTCCCTCTAAACGCTCCCGGCGTTTCGCCGGTATACTTCTTAAAAAATTTTGAAAAATTAGAAGGATCGTAGGTCAACCTTAAAGCGATCTTAGCTACCGGCCAATCCGATTCTATCAATAACTGTTTCGCTTTCTCCAAAATTTTCTGATCGTAAAAGTGGCAAGGATGATTACCCAAGCTTATTCTAACGATTGTTATGAGCTTTTTATGCGATAAATTTAACAAAGCGGCTATTTGATTAAGTTCCAGCATCGTTCCCTCTGTTCCGTTCACTAGATTATCTAAATGTTTATCCAACAGACTAAAATAGCTGTTCACTACCTCTTCATTTTCGTTCATATATTACATTGGTTTGAGCTTCTGTGCAAAAAAATCAACAGTTCGCTGCCAGGCCAATTGTGCCGCCTCTTTATCATATCGTGGCGTCGTATCGTTATGAAAACCATGGTTTGCATTTGCATACATAAAAGAAGTGTATTCTTTACGATTTTCCTTCAACGCTTTTTCGTAGGCTGGCCATCCTTCGTTTACATGGGTATCGAGTTCCGCATAATGCAATAAAAGAGGCGCTTTTATTTGCAGCACATCTTCTATAGGCGGTTGGCCACCGTAAAAAGGAACTGCTGCCGCTAAGTCGGGAACCTGAACGGCCATCATATTAGCAATCCAGCCGCCAAAGCAGAAACCAACTACACCTACTTTGCCATTACAGAACTCATTTGTTTTCAGGTATTCAAATCCTGCTATAAAATCTTCGAGCATTTCATTTCTATCCCGTTTACTCTGTAGCGTACGGCCATCATCATCATTACCCGGATAACCACCTAAGGGACTTAAAGCATCGGGCGCCAGGCTAACAAATCCTGCCAGTGCTGCTCTTCTTGCTACATCTTCTATGTGTGGATTGAGGCCCCTATTCTCGTGCACAACTACAATACCTCCGAGTTTCTTCTGGTTTCCTTTAGGCATGCATAAAAGAGCTTTGATGGTTCCACCGCCTTTTGGTGAGGGATAGCTGATATAGCTTGAAGTGATTCGGGGATCGTCTGCTTTTATCTGAATAGCATCTTGATAATCGGGGACTAAAAAACTCATCAGCGAGGTTACTGTAACGCCACCAACTGCATAGATTGAAAGTCTTTGCATAAAATCGCGCCGCGTTATACGGCTATGCGCATAATCATCATATAGGTCGAAAACTTCCTGCTTTATGTCTTCTTTTTTTAAGCTTTCCATATTCTTTTTGTTTTTATAAATTTAATAATCTTATTTTCATATACACCTACTACCTCCATAAAGTTACGTTAACTATTCTCTGAGATTTGTTCAGATGTGTAATTTTCTCGGGAAACAAGAAGAGTTAGCCCGCCGAACGGAACTGGATTTTTTCATTTTTTTAATTAAATTAGGGTAATATCCTACACGCACAAAAAAAATGTAAACAACTGTTTTAAAGATGATTACATTAAAACATAATAAAAATATATTTATTTATATTTAGCTAGACTGACATAATAAGTGATCATTATAGTAAGTAACTACTCTATTATTTCTAGCAAAAAACCATCAAAATCTGTCTTTAATGAAGTACTTCGTAATCAAAATCATACACTTAATACACAATTAAATATTTAAATATGAAATTTAGATACGACATAAATGCGCTAAGAGCCATAGCTGTTATAGGCGTAATACTTTACCATTTTAAAGTTCCTTATTTTGATGGTGGCTTTTCGGGCGTTGATATATTCTATGTCATTTCTGGTTATCTCATGACAAAAATTGTTATCGAAGCCATTCTAAAAAACACCTTTACCTTCCGAGATTTTTATAGCAAGCGAATTAGACGCATCGTTCCTGCGCTAATATTCATGGTACTGACACTGTTAATTGTCGATTTTTTCATTCTTCTACCTTCCGATTACCAATACGTTGCAAAAAATTCAACAGCAAGTTTACTATTCGTTTCAAATATTTTATACTGGCAAAGCAGTGGTTACTTCGATCCATCTTCTGAACTAAACCCTTTATTACATACCTGGTCATTATCAGTGGAGTGGCAGTTTTACTTAATACTACCTATAATATTGGTTCTTTTAAATAAAGTATTTAAGTTTAATAAACATCATTACTTGCTTTTCTTTATCATCAGTTCTGTAATCATCTTTATTATCACACGCTATTTCACCCGAATCAATCCGCAGGCTTCCTTTTATCTATTACCTACCAGATCTTGGGAAATGATTGCAGGAGGAATCGCTTACTTAGCAGAAGACCACTTAAAGCGATATAAAAAAGGAATTGCTTTTATAGGATATACGGTTCTTGCTGCATGCTTAATTTTTTTAAATTCCAATTTAAACTGGCCGGATATATACACACTGATACCCGTCTTTGGAACATTTTTAGTCATTCTGGCCAATCAGAATCAATTTTCTTTTCTAAAGCTATATGCCTTTCAATATCTTGGAAAAATGTCCTATTCTTTATATCTATGGCATTGGCCCGTTTTTGTCACTGCAAACTACCTTGGTATACAATCAAGCTTTACGTTTACCGTATTGCTGTTAATCATTTCCTTTATTTTAGCCTATGTGTCTTACACCTATATTGAATCCATTCGTTTTCAATCTAGCAAATACGTAGTAGCGACTGTTGTAGTTGCTTGCACTTCTACACTAGTTCTTTCATCCTACAGCCTAAATGAAGGTATTTTCAAACCTCGAACCGTTCAAATTTCAACGTATACTGCAAATCATCGTGATGAGCGCAAAAAACAATTCAATACCGGTTGCTGTTTCATATCCTCCTATTTTGCAGGAAAGGGTATTGATAAAGAGCGTTGTTTGGAACTTGAACCCAACAAGAAGAATTTTCTTCTTATAGGAGACAGCCATGCCGCACACCTCTCACAGTCATTAAGAGAGCTTTTTGAGCGGAAAGGAATTCATTTAAATCAAGCTTCCGCCACCGGGTGCTTACCGCTGATCAATGCGGACGGTAATAATGACTGTGTAGATATTATAAATTATATATATAAAGACTATATTAAAAACAATGCAGATCTGATCGATGGCATTATTATCAGTGGAAACTGGATAGGTGAAGTCGAAAACAAAGAACAACTGATAAAAGACTTAAGGAATACCATTAATTACCTTCAAGAGCTGAACCTTAAGGCAGTGATAGTCGGTCAGAACGAAACGTATACCATGCCCTTTGAATCTATTGCAGCCTTGGAATATGAACACAATAAAATCTTGCGAACCAATTATATCGACGACGATTCGTATATCTTAAATGATCTACTCAAACAGGAATTTAAAGACCTATACATAGACATCTATAATTCAAAATCAGTCAAACACCTTTCAGGGGAGGATGTAATCCCTTACATGTCGGATGAGAATCATTTCACAAAATACGGGGCAGATTTAACTGCAAGTAAAATTATATCTCAAAAACCAATGAAAAAAGTTTTAGCGCAGCATTATCGAGGAAACCGCATGAATACTCAAGGATTTAATAAAGGTAGCAGAAGCACCTTATAAGTTCTCAGCTTATGATTAAGTTATTCAACAGATACGATCAAGTCGTCTCAAAATGCCTATGTACAACTTTTTGATCTATATATTGAATAAGACAAACAACCACCAAAATAAATAGCACAACATATTTCATATCAATTAAAGTGGAAATTAATGGATTCATTAAATTCGGCCGATACAAGAACAAAGCAATTCCTGCCAATGCACCTATACCGATAGCTAATAACAATGCCTTAACGTATATTCCAAACAAGTTGGTTTGGATAAAAACCTTTCGGGTAACAATAGCGGCAAAACCATAAGGTAGACTGATTTCCGGTTCTTTCTTCAATGCCTCAACAAGTACCGCCTCTATTTCCTGATCTGTCATTTCATTTCTATCGGGCTTTCTCATATTATTCATTTTTCAAGTATGCTATCAATTTTTCTTTCAATAATTTTCTCGCTCTGACGAGGTAGCTTTTCACAGTGCCCTCTGGCATTCCGGTAATTTCTTGTATCTCCAGGTAACTGAATTCCTCTAGATGATACAAGGTTAGCACTGTCCGATACGACAAAGGTAACTGGGCTATCAAGTATTGTACATATGCCGAAACATCTTTTTTTATCAATAACTTTGCAGGAGTATCTTCACTAAAATGATAATTATCCAATTCCAAACCATCGGATGTTATCTTATTTATGTTTTCTGCTTTATACTTCTGCAAATGACTAAGTGAGGTAAGATAGGCAATCCGAGCGATCCAAGTACTCAACTTAGATTGAAAGTTAAACGTTCCCAACCCTTTGTAGACCTTAATAAATACCTCTTGACAAACATCCATTACCTCCTCATCCCTTTTGATCAGCTTACAGGTTACGTGAAGCACCAGCCTTTCATATTGTTTCACCAATACTTCGAAAGCGCTGGCATTCCCTTTTAATATTTTAGTAACTAACTCCTCTTCAGGTAACATGGCACATTAGACAATAGTAAAGCATGGAATGTTGCAGTGCTATGAAATTATACCTTAGTTTTAAAAAAAGAATGTTGATTGCAACATTTTGAAACCTCCCCTTGTCTACTAGGCAACTGATTTAATTTAAAAAAAATATAATATTTAAAGATATGGCACATATAGAAAGTATATTAATCTCCATCGCCTTTTTTGTAACTACATTAATGTTGGTTGTTGCGATCCTCAATTTTATTCTCAAAAACAGGTTGATCCAAACAGGGCAGACAGACCCTGAAGTCTTAAAAATGCTAAGCATTTCATTTGACCAAAAGACAGCGACACTCAAATGGGGTACCATTTTGCTACTGGGGGGTATCGGCCTGGTGACCATCCATTATCTTCCTGATGCGAGGGACCTCGAATCGCCGCTACCTTATGGGATAGAGACGATATTCCTTGCTGTGGGGTTTCTCCTGTATTACCTGATGGTAAAAAAGAGTAGCGCAAAAGGTTAATCCTACTTCTTTAAACTAATCTATTTCACAAAAAATTAAAGCTTTCAAGGCTAATGGGAGTGCTATGCCCTGCCGTTTCCTGAATATTAAAACCGCTCCAAAAAATGATTCTTAAACAATACCTGGTCGTGCTGCTTACCGCTTGCAGCATATTGGTTCTAACCCAACGGGTAAAAGCACAATCAACAACTTCCTATTTTTCAGTAAAAGGAAAAATTGTAGATTCCCTTAGCAAGAGAACAACCGGATGGGCAACCATCCTTATTAAAAATCAGATAGATAAGATCATCCGCAGCAACATCAGTGACAGCACTGGCGTTTTTATTTTCAACCACCTACCAAAAGGAGATTATAAGCTAGAGGTAATCAGCCTAGGTTATGGCAATAAAATGATTCCACTAACGCTGCAAGATACACTTATGCGCGATATAGATATCGGGACGTTAAACCTCAACAAAGATGCTAAACAGTTGAAGGAGGTAGCAGTAACCGGATCAAAACCATTGGTTAAACAAGAAATAGACCGATTGGTTTATGATGTGCAGGCAGATCCGGATAGCAAGGGAAGTAATGTGCTGGAAATAATGCGCAAAGTACCTTTTGTGTCGCTCGATGCAGAACAAAACATTCTGTTAAAGAATAATACAAGTTTCAAAATTTTTATCAATGATAAACCTTCGGGGATGTTGGAACATAATGCCAAAGAAGTACTCCGGAGTATGCCTGCCTCCACTATTGAAAAAATACAGGTAATCACCAACCCACCGGCAAAATATGATGCAGAAGGTTTCGCGGGAATCATCAATATCATTACAAGTAAACAATCCGCAAATGGTTATAAAGCAACATTGAACTTGAATGAAAATTTTCCCGCAGGTGGCCCAGGTATAGGCGGTTCATTCAGCTTCAAAGCAAGTAAGCTGATCGTCTCAATTTTTGGTGGAGGTTCCCTTTCAAAAATACCTGCAACGGCTAACGCCTTATTCAGGAATACCACAGACGAAATTCCAACAACACTCCGTCAGCAAGGCAGTCAAAAATCGGATGGCCGAACAGGCTATTTAGGAACAGACCTGAGCTATGAAATCAATAACGTCCAGTTATTATCAGCACAGGTTAATGTAAGTGGCAGAAAAAACAATGAATTTGCCTTTCAACGATCAACGCTTAGCAATACCACTGCGCTGCTACAAGCTTATCAGCTTCAAAACGATTACAACAATCCCAGTAACAATATGGACCTCACACTAAATTATCAGATTGGATCTAGAATTAAAAAAGGAAGAGCTTTTACTTTTTCCTATCGATATGCAAACTATGAAGATGAAAGCAATAATACACTGAAATTCACCAATCAAATCAATTATCCGTATACAGGTTTCTTTCAGGAAAATCTGGCAAATGCTAATGAACATACTTTCCAGACCGATTATATTGATAAATTTAATAAGTGGGGATTGGAGTCAGGAGCGAAAGCCATCATTCGGGATAATGTCAGCCATTATACCTACAGCGCTACCAATAACATAAACAATGATTTTTCACTTTCCCAAGATGTGTTGTCGGCATACACTTCGTTAGCCTATGCCAATAAAAATTGGGGGTTAAAAGGAGGACTTCGAGCCGAACGAACATTTGTTGGCGGTGATGTTTCGCAGGACTACCTGCATATTGTACCTTCAATAGCATTTGGGCTAACGTTAAAAGGAGACAATAATCTGAACGTAGGTTTTTCGCAAAGGCTCAAAAGACCCGGCATAAACAGGTTAAACCCTTTCACTGACCGTAGCAACCCGAATCTCGCATTCAGTGGAAACCCCGAGCTGCGTCCTTCCACAATTAATAATTTAATCCTGGGATATAACCATAATGGGAAGCTTAGCGTAAACATCGGACTGGGCTATTCATTTTTCAGTAACCTCGATTTCAGAATCTACCAGTATGATCCAGCCACCGCTATTACAAAAAGCACCTACACCAACATCGGCAAGGGCAATGCCCTTGTCACCGATGTATACTTGGATTATAAAATAACTAAAGACCTAAACATTAACTTCAATGGCAACTTAACATACTTAAAAGTAAAATCGATGGGTGATATCGTTCCCACAACAGAGGGGCTTTATCATAACTTTACTGTGAGCAGTGGTTATCGCCCATTGCCCACTTGGAGATTGGCGGCAAACCTGAACATAATCGGTAAGATGCCAGCATCCAAATCCTTTCAGTCCATTACCCAACGACAGCTTAATACAAGTTTCAGTAGCAGTCATGCACTTATAAAAGAAAAGCTTGATATTACCTTGACATTGAATAATCCCTTTCAAAAATTCAGAACGATTGATACAGGTACCACAGGATTAGATTTTTACGAGCGAAGCAATAACCAATATTATTTAAGATCCTGTAAATTCAGTTTGAACTATTACTTTGGTAGATTGAAGGATGATGTCAGAAAGACTAAGAGAAGTATTAAAAACGATGATCTCAGTAATTGACGAATAATTCCCAAAAAACCCTTAGCTTTTCAACAAGAGAAAGTATCTTTACGTCCACAAAATAAACTTAACAATAATAAGATGACCATAAAGCACCTACTAGTATATACTTTCTTCTGCTTCCAAATATGGGGAACCCTCATTGCCCAAACACTTCCAGCGAATATCCCGGGTGACTTTGCCGATCCGTCCATTATCCGTAGCGGTGATACTTATTACGCCATTGGTACATCAAGTGAATGGGGACCCCATTTTCCCATTTTTAAATCCACGAATCTAAACGATTGGCAGCAAACAGGCTTTTTATTCGAAGAAGCACCAGGGTGGACAAAGTCATCTTTTTGGGCACCCGAATATTACTACCACAATAATACCTATTACGTGTATTATACCGCCAGAAGAAAAAGCGATGGTGTTTCCTGCATTGGCGTTGCAACCTCCAAATTTCCCAACCATGGATTTAAAGATCATGGCATTTTGATTGAATATGGAAAAGAAGCCATTGACGCCTTCGTCTTTAACGATAACGGACAATTGTATATTACCTGGAAGGCCTACGGATTAGATAAAAGACCGATAGAAATCTTGGGCAGTAAACTTTCAGATGATGGTCTTTCGCTCACTGGAGAACCGTTTAGCTTGCTAAAAGATACACAAGGGGTAGGTATAGAAGGACAAAGTATTTTGAAAAAGGGTCAATACTATTATCTCTTCTATTCAGCAGGAGCATGCTGTGGTATAGCATGTGACTATAATGTTCGGGTAGCACGTGCAAGTGCAATAACCGGACCTTATAAAGACGGTGATAGCAACCCAATACTTACTGATCGCGATGGTTGGAAATGCCCTGGTCATGGTACTTTCGTGCTAGATAAACAGGGGAAAACATTTTATATATACCATGCTTATAATAAAGCGAACAATATATTCACCGGTAGGGAAGCATTACTTGCCGGGTTAACATGGAAGGATGATGGTTGGCCAAAATTTGATAAGCAGATAGCGACGAAAACACCCATTCAACACCTTAACGCCGACTTTTCAAAAGAAAACCCATCCATTTTCTGGCAATGGGATTTTCGGAATATGCAGCCCACATTTAATCAGACCAAAGGAAAACTAACGTTATCAGGAAAATTTGAAAAGCAAAACCAGGCAGGCATTGCACTTACACTGAGGCCCTACACGTCAAATTACGAAATGAGCACGGCCGTGTTGAACACGAATGGCGCCAGCAAAGGATTAATACTTTATGGAGATGTGTCGGCTTCCGTCGGAATTACCGCTCGACAGGATACAGTAGAATTCTGGGTCATAAAAGACGGAAAAAAAACGGTGCTCAATGCACAACAAATGCAAGATGCAAAGCTTCCCGTTTACTTGAAAATGAAAGTACTTCCAGATTTTACCTGTAGCGTATATTGGAAACAATCGGCCACGTGGAATGAGCTTACAACCAATAGTAAGCCGTATTCCATAAACTTCCTCCCCCAATGGGACCGCAGTCCACGACCGGGCTTGAACTTTTATGGTAGTGAAAACACAACTGCTAGCTTTGGCTTCTTCGATATGAAATATTTATAGATCGTACTTTGCGAGCCACTTTACCTTTACTCATGAATCGAAGTCATCTAGTCTTTCGCAGATCCTATGATAAGTGCAGTAACCTCAAAGCTGCTTCGTGCCGGAACTTTTTCTCCCGGCACGACCAAACGGAAAGGACCCCGACCATCTGAAATCGACTTGCCATCCACCCTATCCGCTAGTATCACCACCTTATCAGTGAACGACTCATCCAATTCTGCTAATGAAAACAATACCTGATAACCATCTCCACATTTTACAAGCAAATATTTACTTAGGTTTTCTCCCCTCAGCTGGCCATGCAAGGTCACGCCTGCGGAGTCTAATATGTTGGTAATCGGCACCCCTTCATAAACGTGAGATACCCCGCCCCGATCGTTGAGCGTAGCCTTTACCCGTTTCATTTTAAGTAGATCCGTTGTATCTAAAGTAAGATGCCGCTGTACCTCGCCCTTGACGATTACAGAAGGTTCTACCTGCGCAACAGCGATGCTTATTGTCAAAAAAAGCGGTATTATCAAAAAGATATTTCTTATTATCCGCTGATTAAAATTGTCATAAATATGGATCATCGTATTAATTATTTAAAAGGGTCTGAAAAAGCCGGGTTATTAACAAAACTGCTGTCTGTCAAAAGGTGCAAAAAATTGACGATATCTTCTTTCTCCTGTCGTGTAAATTGAAAGCCTATTTTATTCGAATTTTCCATAGCTTCCCGCAAAAAAGGACTCAGTGTAGCACTTTCCCTGATATGGTCGCTATAATGGTCAATCACTTCCTCGAGGGTTTTAAATCTTCCATCGTGCATATAGGGAGCTGTCAAAGCAATATTCCGAAGCGTAACCACCCTGAATCTTCCATTGTCGGCGGCCAATCCCGTAAAAATTGCTCTTCCCAAATCTTGAGAGCTGCTATCTAAACCATTATTGTGAAAAAGCTCCGAAAACGTTTTTGGCCCTCCATGGCAATGCCCGCAGGTTCTTCGCCTCATTAAGGGTTCTTGTTCCTTATCATTACCAAAAAACAAATCGATCCCCCGTAATTCAGACGCTGCAGGCTGATACTTTCCCTGTAAATATTGATCATACTTTGAATCTGCGGATATCAAGGTCCGCTCAAATTGCGCCAATGCATACGTGATATATGCTCCAGTAATTTTATCCGTACCAAATGCCTCCTTAAACCTTGGGGGATATTTCGTAAGAGACTGAAGTTTCCGTGCTGAGACATCTAGCTGTTGCCCCATTTCATGCGGATCTGTAAGAGGCACCAAAGACTGATTCTCCAACCCCTTTGATCGCCCGTCCCAAAAAAAATTATCCACCCATAGTAAATTAACCAACGCCATTGCGTTGCGGCTTGTCAGTTTACCATTCGTTCCCTCACTGAATCTTTTTCCATCTGTAAATGCACGGTCTTGCTGATGGCAGCTACCACAAGAAATATTACCATTTGCGGAAAGCGCTTTCTCATAAAACAACATTTTTCCCAACGCTATTCCCTGCTTCGTTAGCGGATTTTTTGGATTCTCATAGGTTCTGTTTCCAAAATAAGCGGGATAATTAAGCTTTACAGGCTCATTCGGTGGTTCGACATTATGAAAGGCACTCTGCATGAGCAACAAAAAGATAATGAGCGTGGCAAACACGTACACCTTACCTCCTTGTATTTTTTTAGTCTTGCTCATTTAACTTCAGCAATAGGATATTTTTATCAATACCTGAACACAATATTTGCAAAATAATTTCTTCCAGCTTCCGGATATCCTTCCGTCAACGCATAATTTTTATCTGTGAGATTATTGATCCCAGCTTCTAGACTTACCTTCTGCCACACAGGTACCGAAGCGCCTAGGTTGAACAAAGTAAAGCCTCCCGTTTTTGCTCCATAGCTTGTACTATATCGTTCACTATTATATTCTACATTTCCCTGCAAAGACAAATTGCGTGTGAAACTATATTGTGCATAGCCAAAAATCTTATGCGTAGGAACGTTAATAAAATATATTTCGGGGTTCGTTTTATTTTCCATTTTAATATAAGTGTAGTTAGCGCCGATACGCCATGCATTCAGGTCATAGTTAGCGCCTAACTCAACACCCTTATAACGAGAAGCGCCGGCATTCTGCAATTGATTAAGCCATGTTTCCGTTTCAGGATCGTACTGCACATTGTTAATATTGAGTATGGTATTATGGATATCACTATAGAACACAGCCGCATTTACCTGAACAGCATCCAAGAAACTTCCATTATACGCTATTTCATAGTTAACAGTATATTCTGCATTAAGATCAGGATTCGGTATAGCCGTGCCCATACGGTATGAATAGCGATCTTTGGTGGTTGCCAACCTTGTTTTTCTGGCTATCGACAAATTGAGTGCTTGTTTGTTGCTCAACTGATAAATCAATCCCCCCTGCACGTTATAGGCATTATTTGCATTAGAAGGATAATCTATTATTTCATCGGTACGGCTTAAGTAGTTCTGCGCTTCTATGCTCGCACGATGATTATAGCTAAAACCCGTAAGCAACTGAAGTGCGGTAGTCACATGAAAAGTGTTTTCCAATCCAAGTGTTAGTGTATGGTCTGACATGGTGCGCTGAGGTTCTCCTTCATTATGTTCGCGGTGTACATCTCGTTTGTACTGTACGGTTGCTTTTATAAGCTCCCTATCCGCCCATAAACTTTTTCCATACTCCGTTATACCACCCAAGGTATAGTCATTATAAAGACTTTTAAATGCATAAGGTCTGGTGATGCTGGTATAGCTACCGTCATCATAAGAGTTTAGTTGATTCTTAAATATGTCATAATAGAACCTTGTTTTTATATATTGCGTGCTATCGATCACATTATTGGAAATAAAATATAAACTCTGCTTATCCCAATAGGGCCACTGCCAGTAGCGAGGCTGGCGGAGTAAATTATTCATAGGATCGCTGCCTGCATAAACCGGCGAACCCTTTTCGCCTCGCTGATAGCTATAACTTAATGCATACTCTGATTGATTATTAGGAGTATAGCCCACTTTTATGGCATATTTATCATCTCTACTATATGAATTTCCACGTGCGCCTCCGTCTTCCGTAGCAAGGGGCACAAAGCTGGACGACAGTGGAAAAAAATTCTTCTTTAGGCGTGAGAGGCTTCCCTGTAAATAAAACTTTCCTAAATTACTCCCAATGTTCAAATTACTACGATAGCCACCAGACAACCAACCGGCAGCCGCATCCAGCTCGAAGTTTCTTACCGGTTTTCTTGTAATCAAATTGATGGCCCCACCCATAGCGTTAGGCCCATATAGAACGGATGTGTAGCCTTTTGAAATACTGATCTCTGCTAAATCAAAGGTCGTGAAACGACCTAGGTCAGCATAACCATCGTATGGCACATATACCGGCACACCATCTATCAGTAACGGTACCTGCCGAAGATCAAAACCACGTAGGTAAATCATGGCCTCATTACGGGGTCCAACATTTGACAACGTTATTCCAGGCAATACATTCAATGCACGTGACACATCCGTTTTTGCAAAGGTTTCGATGTCAGTTTTACTAAGTGTTGATTCCATTGCTCTTTCTCGTTCAGCAGTTACCACCACTTCGCCTAACTTGAAGACATTGTTATTGGTAGTGTCTCTTTTGAAGGGACTAGAAAGATCTTGTCCGTAGGACAATTGAATTAATAGAAAACTGAGGATAATCAGTATGTTTAGTCTCACTATGCACATGCGTTATATATTTAAAAAAATAACGATAGATAAAAAAATATTAAATGTCTATAAAACCTTCTTCTCTTTCCAGAAATCCCTGCAGTCTTTCTTGCAAGTGCTGATAATTTCTAATCATCTCCTTTGCCTTGTCTGAAATATGGGAGCCCCCACCATGCTCTCCCCCCGTATTACTCAGCACGAATTGATGCCCTGTCACATCATTTAAGCGACTTACTATTTCCCAAGCTTTTTTGTAAGACATGTTCATTTTCTTCGCTGCCTGACTAATGGAGCCCGTCTCTTCAATGAGTTCAAGCAACGTGCACGGACCAGGGCCGAAACATTTGATGCCGTTTATTTCTATCCAAAGTTTACTCTTTAGCTTCACCGTGGATTTTTTCATAAAATGTTAAATTAGGTTTGTCCAAATTCAATGTTAGCACAGCATCTACATTTGCAATAAAAATAAACAAAATTTAGAGGCATTTTTGCTGTTTCCCACATTTATTTTTGTCTGTAAATAATTTTCCGCTCATTTTTATTCAGACAATGCTCTTGAACCGCAAGCGATGCTTTTTAGATATACCCTATTTAATTACTTTGTCATTAACTTTCACATTTATCAAAGAAAAGTCTTCAATAAGGTCTTTATTGTAATCTGCCTTATCGGCTTTTATATCCAGGTTTTCAAAGATAAATTTTGACAGCCGATCATGCTCACTGGTATTGATATCAAAAAACACCCCACATTTCAAGTTAATATTTCGCAAGGTGACGTTTTCTGAGTACGATAGGGGCACATCTTTCCTACCCGCTAAATCAAAAAACTGTTTCCATGGTTTCACGTAGATTAAACTATAGGCGTTGCCACTTATATTTTCGACCGTCACAAACTCATATTTTTGCGGTGTATCTGGCCTCATTTTTAACCATAAAACTCTTTTAGCATCGTTAATTAGACAATTCCGCATGATGATGTTTTTATTATGTATAGCCTCGCTCCCACATGTCAACGCAGAATGGCAAAAACCAAATTCACAATCTTCTATAATAATATTGGTATTGCTGCCATTCCCGGCAACGGTATCCGCCCAAGGGCCCTTCCCCCCTTTCAGCGCAATCGCATCATCATTTACAGACAAATAACAACCTTTAATCAACACGTTGTTACATACGTCAAGATCAATAGCATCAGTACTCGGGGCCTTTATAGGTTCATGAGGAGACGTGAAGCGTACATTAAGGATTTTCACATTGTTGCACTGATAGTAATGGCTTGTCCAAAAACCAGCATTCTGAAGCCGTACATCTTGTATCTGGACATTATCACAATTCCAGATAAACACAAGCCTTGGCCTTGACACCTCTAAATTTGTACAATTGGGATCTTCCTCCCTTCTTTGCCAGAAGGCTTTCCAGTAGCTTAAACCATTTCCATCAACAATGCCATTGCCCGATATAGTGAATCCATCTACACCATATGCATTTACTAATGCAGCAAAATACGGTAAGCTTTGCCCCTCCATTCTGGAAGGCATCTTCGGGTAATCTGCAATATTAGCAGACCCCTTTAAAACAGCATTTTCAGCAACATATAAATGCGTTTTGGGCTTAAAAAACAAGGCCCCGCTCATAAATGTTCCTTCAGGTATAATGATTACGCCGCCGCCATTTGCGGCGGCGTAATCTATTGTCTTTTGGATAGCCTTGGTCTGCACCACTGTACTATCTTGCATTGCTCCGAAATCGGTGATCGTATAGGATTTACCAAGCAATTTCAATTCAACCTTCGCCGTATCAGAGAACCATTTCGGAATAGCCGTTCCATCAGGAAAAAGATCATGTTGATTTTTCTGTGAAAGTGCCTGTAAAGAAAAGGCTACCAGAAATACCATCAACAGTAAGGCATTTTTTAGTTGGCTACATCTTTCATCTACTTGGTTCTGTCGACTGGCGATCTTCATTTGCTTGCGTTTATAAATTTGTAAAAGGTCTATATATGCTATTTTTCTTTTTGACCCCGCTAAGAAAGCAAATGTTAACGCAACCTGCAAATAAATGGTAGAACTTAAAGCTACTATAGACACATTTAATATCCATTGTTGCCAAATTCTGTTGCATTAGAAATGGCGTCCAAGAACGATTGCGGAATAGGCCTTACCGTATGTTTAGCCTCATCAAAGTATGTCGCAGCAATCGGGTTGGTCTGTTCCAGGTAGCTTTTTGTCAATCGCCCCGTCCGCTTCAGATCCAACCACCTCACGTGCTCGCCCGTAAGTTCCCTCGCCCTTTCCATCAAGATAAAATCGATGTTCATATCAGCCGACGAAACAAGCATTTCACTTTCCCTGCTACTCAATGCAGCTCGTCGTCTAAGCGTATTAACGTAGCCTGCAGCCTTCGCTTGATCATTATTGTAAAGAATAGCTGCCTCAGCCGCCACCAGATAAATTTCCCCCAAGCGAATAATAGGAACGTCGCCCAACCAATATTGATTACTTTGCGAGTAAAGAGAAGCGGAGAATTTTTTCATCGCAGGAAACATATTGATAAGATTAGGCTCATTAGGATATTGTGCCGGATCTTTGTAGCGGTTTGTTGATGGTTCAAATATATCACTCGGATCTACTACCAACATAGGCGCTTTACTTTTCACCTCCTTGCTGATCACCCAATTAGGCGTAAACACCGCCAAGCCTTCTTCATTGTTCATGTTAATCTGCTCCTCAAGCGTTTGTTGATAGTAATTAACGGCCTGTGCAGCCTGCGCTTCTGTACCCTTGATCAGATGATCCACTACCGATGCATCTTTTTGATAGGCAGTAGCCATCGCTTGCGTAATCATCTTATCTGTAGCCGCATAGAACTTATAGGTAAAGGTTTCGGCAAACCTGGTATCCGCGGGGTTTTCTACCGGCTCGAATACATTAGTAAGCAAATATTTGCTCGGTTTTAATAGCAGGCTATTCGCTCTTCCATACAAAATACTTCTAGATCCAGTACCCCATTCAGCCCCTCTCGTAGCCAGATCCGGCAAATAATATTGCCTTGTACGCCCTCTGTTCCACCAGTCGGGATTTAACCCCCCAATATGATCAACAGCTTGTGTAAAAAGAAACTCCGTATTGTTTTTGTTATTTTCACCCAGCCAGACCTTCGCGAAACCAGATCTACTATCATCACTTAAGTATAATGAAGCATTGTAGTTTGCCGCATTATTAATAAGTTCTTCGGCCGTTTCCAAGGCCAACCTAGCATATTCCTCGCTATCCCCCAAACGCGTTCTTTGTAAATACACGTCGGCCAGTAAGCCATAAGCCGCTTTTTTTGTGACCTGCCCACGTAGGTCTTGTTTAACAGGAAGATGATCGCAAGCATATTTTAAGTCGGCGATAATTAAGTCGTAAAATTCCTCTTCCGAGCTTCGTTGAGGCGCACCATTCATATCGTCGACAGGTATAGAAGTCGTTCTCAGCACCACTCCACCAAACTGCTCAACCAAGATAAAATTACTGAAAGCCCTTAAAAAATAAGCTTCGGCAACTTTGCTGTCCAACTCCTCTTGCGAGCTGTACCCTTTCACCTCCTTCGCATAATGCATCACCATATTACAAAGGTTGATAGTTGAATAGGCGGTACCCCATATCACCTTTACATTTCCATCGTCAGGGTTTAGCTGACTAGCATATTGTGCAAAGCCAACCCCATTATTGTTAACATTTTGCCAGGAGTCTGTGCCCGCCTCCGTTGGGGCGATGTAATCTACCTTTCCATGTAAGAAATAGAGGTCCTGATAGCAGCTATTAATGAGCCCTTCGAAGCCCGCCCTTTCACCATACGATTTCTCCAGCGAAACGGTAGTGAGATTTTCTTCGTCCAAGGTGCACGATTGCAAGGATGCAATCGAAAAAAACACTGCACATATATATAGATTTACCTTTGATGTCTTCTTCATAATATTATAATGATAGGTTAATACCAAAAACGATTTGTTTATATAAAGGGAAAGAATCTGCTCCTCCATTCTCCGGATCCACATTTTTCAGCAGGTGGCTACGGGTAAAAATAAAGGGATTATAAGCCGTTCCATATATCCGTAAATTACCGACACCTAGTTTCCTGCCAATTTTTTCGGGTAGCGTATAACCCAGTGTGATATTCTTAATTTTCAGATAAGATCCATCTACTAGTTGAAGGGCCGACTCAAACTGCGTATTAAAGCTACCTCCAGGTCTTGGAAAATCATTGGTAGCATTTTCGGGCATCCAGTAACTATATGTTGAGGGCTGTGCCTCCCGGTTCCAGTAGCCCAGCACCTGTGCACGCATCATATGGCCATAACGGCCGCTCACAAAAACAGTCAGATCAATATTTTTATACCGCAATGTATTCTGGACACCAAAGAAGAAATCAGGCACAACACTTCCTACAATCATACGATCTTTAGTAGAATAAGGATGTACACCGTTATCGGAAACCCCATCTACAAATTGTTCAACAGTTTGGAGTTTCAGGTCGCCCGGTGCAGCACCATATTGAGCCGCCTCTGCCTCCTCTCCCAGTTGCCAAATACCAATTTTCTTATAATCATAAAATACCCCTTCTGCGGCGGGTGTTTCCCCGATGAACAAGCCTTCAGATATCAGGTCTTCAACGGATAAGTTACCCAAATCAATATTTGTTAATTTCTCGCTCGCTGAAGTAAATGTCAGCGCAGTAGTCCATTGAAAATTATTCTTTACAATATTTCTAGCGTTTACAGTGAATTCAAATCCTTTATTTTTAGACGTTGCAATGTTAGATGTTTTTTTATAAGGCGTTTTAGCATCGTAGCCACCAAAACTTGTTGGTATACGGCGGTCCCACAATATGCCCGTTGTTTTTGTATGGTAATATTCCGTACTAATGTCTAATCGGTTGTCCAATATTGAGATATCCAAACCAATATTCGCGTTAGCAGATCGCTCCCAGGTTAACGCTGCATTTGCTATATTTTCTGTGGGTGTGTATACGGGAAGCGGCGTGGTGCCCCCTAAAGATAGATTACCTGTTCTGGTTGCCGTTCGCGTCAAGCTCACGTAGGGATCAATATTTGCCTGACCCGAAACACCATACCCGCCCCTCAGTTTCAAACTGTTCAACCAAGTTTTTGTGTTGCTCATAAATGCTTCGTCACTTATGCGCCAAGCGAGCGAAGCAGAAGGGAAGGACGACCATTTGTTTCCCTCTGCCAATTGAGACACGCCATCCCAACGATTGGTAAGCTGCAATAAATATTTACCTTTAAAACTATAGTTTAACCGACCAGCAAAGGATAATCTTTTTGTTTGTCGGTAGGTATTGCTCCGGGCTGTCAGATTTTGCAGTGCACCCATATTATAAAAAAGAAACTCATCATAATCCAAGCCATTGCCCGCTAGTGAGTTTTCTTCAAACCTATTATCTGCCCAAGAAGATATACCCGTTACCGTAAATTCATGATCATCAACTAGGTTAAAATGATAGTTTATAATATTTTCCCAGATATAGTTGTAGTTAAAATTGGTGGTATAAGCTGCTTCGCTCGCTGTTCTCCCTTCCGAAAGTAAATTGTAGGAATTTCTGTTCTGGAAGTTGCCCAATCTACCGTTAGAAAGCTGCGCCCCAAAGTTCGAACGCAGGCTCAAGTTCTCTATCGGACTGAACTCTACATAGGGGTTAAACTGTAAATTAAAGCTTCTACTCTGATCGGCAAAAGCGCCCGGATAATTATTGGCCAGAATACTCACATTGTTTGCATCACCTTCCAGCGGGAATAAGTTTACCACCCCCTGTTCATCATAGGGTGTACCCAAAGGATAGATACTATAAGCTTTATTTACGCGGCTATTTGTTGAATTACTTTTACGATAATTCAAGATCGATTGAAACCCCGCTTTAAATACCTTGCTAAACTTAAGGTCTACCCCACCCCGTGCATTATAAATGTCTGTATTATCGTTTTCATAAATACCTTTTTCTCCAATATATCCCATAGACAGATAAGCCTGTGTTTTTTCAGAGCCACCCCTTATCGCAAAATGATGATTTTGTTGGATACCATTCCGCATGGTTTCATCTACCCAATCCACCCACTTCCCCTGATCAATAGCGGCTATGGCAGCTGTATTTAGCCCCAGATCAGTCAGATCAGTAGCCTCATAACCATTATCTAAAAAAAAGCGGTCGCGTTTGTAATCGAGCCATGCATCGCCCGTTAAGGGCTTCGGAAAAGAAGCAAAACCATTTATACCATAATAAGAATTGAAATCCAGCTGTACCCTTCCTTCTTTCGCCTTCTTCGTCGTGATGATAATCACCCCGTTAGCGCCGGCAGATCCATAGATAGCTGTGGACGAAGCATCTTTTAACACATCAATAGACTCGATATCGTTCGGATTGAGGTTATTGATACTAGAAGGGATACCATCCACAATATAAAGCGGATCTTGGCTGGCCGTTAGTGATCTGTTTCCTCTTAAAAGCACCGCAGGCGAAGTTCCTGCCTTACCCGAACCTCTTTGTATATCTAGGCCCGAAACCCTTCCCTGTAAAGCTTCCATCGGGCTGCTCACGGGGCTCAGTGTTATATCTTCCGCCTTCACCGAGGAAACAGCACCCGTTAGGTCCCGTTTTTTAACCGTACCATAGCCCACTACCACCACCTCGTCGAGCGAAGAGGTTGATTCTTCTAAGGTCACTTCAACATAGGTTTTACCTTCAGCGCTCATTTCTTTCTCAGCAAATCCCGTATAACTCACAGTGAGCGTTTCATTTCCTCTGCTAAGCTTTAAACGAAAAGCACCGTCAACATCGGTAACCGTCCCCGCATTACCACCTTTTACTTTTATCGTTACCCCAACCAAGGGCGCTCCCTTTTCGTCGGTAACTTTCCCCGTAATTGTTCTTTCCTGTGTGCGTTGGTTTGCCGTAATGACAACCATATCATCAATCACCTCAAAAGACAGCGGCTGGTCTTTTAGTACTTGTCTCATCAAGAGGTTGATGTCAGCATTTTCCACCTGTACATTCACTTTTTTTAACAGGTTGACCTGATCCTGTCTGTAAAAGATACTGTACTTGCTTTGCTTTTCTATCTTCTGGAAGACGTCCCTTACCGCGACATTACCTTCCGTAAGCGTGAACTTATTCTGCGAGTACACAGAAGCATGTACTTGCACCAGGCCCGCAAACAACAAAGTAGTAATAAGTTTCATAGCCATGAGCGCTTTATGCCAATAAGAATTGGCAAATAGAGGTTTTCTATTTAAAAAAATCATAATTTTGGTTTACTAGTTAATACTGATGCTTCCCCAAGCGTGTAGGGTATTAGCTATACGTAAGGCCGGGATGTTGCAAGCTTCCCGGCACTTTTATTTCGATGATAAATTGATTTATTTAGCTATTTCATTTGTTTTTCGATTAGGTTTGTTAATAGGGTTCTTTTTTAATAAAAATGTCTTTTTCGGTGATTTGATAGGTTATTGGTGTCGTCTTTTTTATAATGGCCAGTATTTCATCTATTCCCTTCGGATTTTTAAACATTCCTGTATAGTGGTAAGCCGCCAGTTCTTCATTATCCAGGTGAATTTTCACATTGAACTTTCTGCCCAGTATTCTGCAAATATCATCAAAACTGGTATCGTCAAAAGCGACAATATTATTCATCCATCCATTATATACCTTTTGTTTATCGGTCGTTACATCCATCAGTTGCACCGGACTTAGTCTTTCAACCAATTTCCCTTTTTTCGGTGCCCTGTCCACCACAGCATCCCCCACATGTTTAATTCGCAGCACTTGGTTAGCCGCAACAAACACTTTCTTATTTCCATCTTCGTTTCCGGGTAGCCTCCCCTCTACAGAAATCTTTCCCTCCAATACCACAGATTCGAAAACCTTATCTTCCGCATAAGCCTTTACCGTAAACACCGTTCCGATATCACGTACGGTAAAACCACCAGCTTTAACAATAAAAGGGATATCATTTTTACTTTCTACGATATCAAAACGTGCCTCGCCATTCAGTACTACGCTCCGTTCTGCACGACCAAACTCCTTGTTATAAGCAAGCCTGCTGCCTGCATTAATAAAAACGAGTGTACCATCTGGGAGTTTAATTTCTTTTGTCTGCCCCTTAGCTACCACCACCTCATGCCACTGCGATTTGTTTCTAAGTAGGAAAAAAGTTAAGCCTACACTAATAATTAACAGTGTGCTTGCCGCATAAAGAAGCAGCTGGCGATTTCTTCTACAGCTACCAACTGCATTATTTTCTGTCATAAAGCGCCTATATGCTTTTTCTGTATCAATACATTTGTGATAAGTTGCAAGCCCTCTATGCCATTTTTCATAAAGCTGGATATATGCTAATTCATGTTCCTCACTGGCCGCAATCCATTCTTTGGCCATGGCAATTTCTTTTGCCGAGGCTTTGCCCGCGATATAACGAATTAATATATTCCTGCTCTTTTCTTCCATGCTTTAATCACCTATAAACAACTAGCAGAAGCGAAACCCCCAAACGGACAGAAAAAAAAATTAAAAAAATAAAATCAGCAGTGTAAGTAGATGTTGAAGTCCTAAACGGAGCTTCTGAAGAGCAATAGACATTTGCCTTTCGACCGTTTTTTTGGAGATATTGAGTATATCTGCAATCTCTTTATTTTGCTTATGTTCAAACCGACTTAGTTTAAAAACCTGGCGGCACCGTTGCGGCAAATGATTAATGGCCTCCTGTATATGCGATTCAAACTCTTTAGCAATCAATTTGTCTTCTTCGAAAGAAGACCTTTCCGTTAATAGATTTTTTTTAATAAGATATTGTACATATTCATTTTCTATTTTTTGATGCTTAATATAGTTTAGACAACGGTTTTGTACCATTTTATACAACAGGCCGGAAAAGCACGAATCAAGGGAATATTTATCTCGGTTTTCCCATAGCGCTGCAAAAGTTTCCGACACCAACTCCTCCGCAGTTGCCATATCATTAAGAAATCTGTTGGCAAAGAAAATCAATCTAGGATAATGAAACTTAAAAAGTTCTTCAAAACGAACTTCATCATCATCTTTTCGTCTATGAATAACGTTTCCCTTGTTCATTTAACTGTAATAATCCTTGTGAGGTAGGTTAAATTGGTTCCGGTACCCGCAATGCGCTGCCAAGGTTTCACGTTCGGCTAAAAGCGGTTAAACAAATACCATTCACAAAGTTAGTACGCTAAAACAAGCTGTTTGTATATGATCCTTCCAAAAAGTTATGACATTTTATCATTTTTGACGCTCCTTGTACCTTTTTCCCGCAAAAAGGTACCCAAACCGATTTAACTTCCAAAACGTTGCAGTCGATAGTTGAACGTGAAGATGAAATAACGTGCCAAACGGTTCGTTCGTCTGTCGACTATTTCGTTATCAAAAACGTCCCGCGAAATTCCCGTATTCTCATTAAATAGGTCAAAGCCCTCAAGCCGTAAGCTTCCTTTATTCCCTTTGAAGAATCGATATTCTACATACACGTTCAATACGGTCGGGTTTGCATTTACAGCATTGAAGCCCTTGTTAAGTGTTTTCGAAAAGTCATACCCCAGTGTCCAATCTTTAAAGAAATAATTCCTTCCCCTAATACCTATGAAAACTTGGTCGGTCCGGCGATCGCTAAATGTTGAAGAAGAATAATGCGTGCTGTTGATGGTGTAATTAGCATTAAGCTCTGTATCGATGATATCATCAAGGTCTATTCTAAACTTAATACCCTGTCTTAATTCTGTATTTTTACCGATGTTCTTTTCGTTATTTGTAAAAGCAATATTATTACTGTAATTCACGCCCCCGTAATAACTGAGGGTATAGTTACGGTTTTCAAAAGGTTTAGAAATCGAATAGTTACCCCTGGCCGTATAGAATCCGTCAGTATTCATATAAGTTGTAATTTCCTTCAAGCTGTCGGGAATAATCTCCTTGATGGTTACGATCTTGTCCTTTGTCTGGCTATAATTAAGTTTAGTGAATATAACAAATCCTGTTTTCCAATCGGCTTGCCGATAATCCAGACCGATATCATTCCTATATTCGGGTTTAAGGTCCGGATTACCTATTACGATGTTCTGTAGATCTGCGTTGTCGGTAATAGGTTGTAATTGGTTGAATGAAGGCTGACTGGTACTGGCATTGTACTTTGCTGTCAATTTGTGCTTGTTGGAAAAGTTGTAAACAAACCGAGCATTAGGAATCAGGTTAAAAGATTCCTTCGATGTACTATTATTCCGGGTCAGATCAGTACCCTCTAATACCGAAGGTTGTGCTGTTAAACCGACATTATAGTTAAAGCGTTCATAATCGGATCGCCAGGTAAGCCCCACCCGATTGGTGATAAAACTATATTTGAAAGAATTGCTTAATTCAGCATTAGGTATCCATGTGCTGCCTTCCGGGTCTACATCATTTACATCCTTCGTATTATCGGTCGTCCTTCGATCCCACCGGTAACTGGCTTCCAATATAGTATGTTCCATAACGGGCTCCATATAAGAAGCCTTTAAACCCACGTTGGTGGCTTTATGATCATTAAGACGAAATTGATGTTGACGTTCGAAGCTATCCCCCATCGGGTCTGTCAAATAGTATTCATTAAGCACTTCCTGTTCTTCATTTTCATTAGCGTAGTTGATTTCTCCTCCCACACTCAGATGCCGGTTCGCTTTCTTAAACTTATGATTAAAAAACCATTCGACACCATAGGAACTTGCATGCGCATTTTGACGCTCCTCGTTATTCCGGGTTGAAGAGGTTTCAAGCAAGGTAGCAGCCGTTAGCCCATTATTACTGCCGTTAGATCGATCAAAGCTGATACGCGGCTCTATTTTGAGGTAGTTAGACGTATCCATGCGGTATTCAACATTCCAATCCAAAACGTGCCCGCTCTGGCTATTACTATTGGTATTACTTTCATCCTCTGTGCGGGTATAATCCTGATAGAATTGCTGACTCAGGTTCCGTTCTACCCTACTGTTAACATCCTTCGTAAAGCGATAGCTTCCGTAAGAGGTCAGCTTTTTGCTCCAGTTGTCCCTATAATTTATTTTGAATGATTTAGCATCCGTTAAACCGGCCGATCTAGCGGAAGTATTATTGATCATCCCATCAACCGAAATCTGTTGATCCTCCTTAAATCTGTTGGCCCTCACCCTACCAGCATAACGATCATAAGAGCCCAAACCTCCACCGATTTTTGCAAAATAACCGTTCTTTTTATCAGGCTTGGTATTGATGTTAATAATCTTTTGAGATTCCCCATTTTTCACACCCGTCACGTTGGCCTGTTCACCATAATCATCAATCAGCTGGATATTCTTAACGATATCTGCCGGTAAATTCTGTAAGGCAGCGGCAGCATCGTCACCAAAAAAGTCCTTTCCATTTAGGCGCACCTTCATCACTGCTTCCCCCTGCGCGGAGATGTTTCCATCGGCATCCATATCAATCCCCGGCAACTTACGCACCATCTCTTCTACCGCATCCCCTTCCCTAACCTTGTATGCCAGCGCATCAAATTCAACGGTATCTTCCTTCACGGTGACCGGATTTATTCCCGTAATTTCCACCTCGTCCAAAAAGTTAAATGCCTCTGCCATCAGAATCGGAGGAAGCGTAAATCCTGGTATGCCGGGGTCTATTACATAATCCTTCGTAAAGGGATTAAATCCGAGAGCAGATACATATAATTTAATTTTTTGTGCTTTTACATTTTTAAACGAGAACAAGCCTTTTTCGTTTGATACGGTAAGCATCGTGTCTTTTTCGGATAACAACTTAACGGATGTACCCTGTAGGGGATTACCCAAACTATCCTGCGTAATCCCCTCGATAACCCCTGGCCGTTGCGCATGCAGCAAGCTGGCCATTAACATTAAATATAAAAATGGAAAAATACTCTTCATCAACGATGCGCTAATTCGCTGGCCTTACATTGCCCACAGCTACCAAACTATTCAGATAGTTTTCGATATGCATATAGCCGTTGGACGCAAGGGCTGCTCCATCTGCCGCATTATTTGCATCCAGGCCGTTCTTATTTTCCCAATCGTCGGGTATTCCATCCGAATCGCTATCCTGGTACGGTTTCCCTTGATAAGTAGGATAACCGCCAACCTGCACAATATCTGTAATGATTCCGCCTTTATACGAGTCGATCGGAAGTCTGCGGTGCTCAAATTGTGTTGTCGGTAGCTTCACATTCCTTTGATACTCAATGCTACCGGTTTTCACTTGTTTAATCACTCTTGTATCCACCTCATCTCGCACAGGAAGTGTAGCACCTGCATTTTCCAGCACGTAGTCGTAAGCCTTCTTGGTAGGCAGAATAGTTATTTTAGGCATTGGCAAAGGTTCACTCGCCCGCATAGCATCAAAATATTGCCCGGCATCATCAAAAGAGAGCAACTCTCCATCTTTTCCTTCCATCTGTATTCCCCCATCCCAGTTGTTTTCCGTAACCCGCTCATTTCCATCTACAATGTTTCCCTGAACATAGGCACGGCCAAACACCACGTAAGAAAGTTTACTTCTGCCCGATTCCGGTTTTAAGATACGGTAACTTATCGGCTTATCTTTGGGAGTTAAGGGGCCGGGCTTGTAATAATTGTTGATGATGTTGTACTGGGCCGTGTAATCACCACCGTCTGTTGAACGGTGTACCCAATTAAAGACCACATTATTCGCAAAATTAAAAACACCATTCCAACCGATAGAAGGATTGCGGGCGGCATTATCGGCCCACAGGTTACGCATGAATGTACAGTTTTCGCCACCCAAAGTGCTTCCAAAGGCATGGTTCCAGGTATCAAGCGCTTCAGAGAATATCGAATTCTGTATGGTGATATTCACTGTTCCCAGCTTCGCTTCCTTTGTGCCGGTACTATCATTATACATATGGCGGTACATAGACATGTTCTCATCCAATCCCCAGCTGGCCGACACGTGGTCGATCATAATATTGCCTACGGGATTTCCACCAATTGCATCATCCCTTCTTCCAACATTTGTCTCGCCCCGGCGAAATCGCATATACCGAACAACAACATCATGGGTATTGATCCATACTGATTCTCCCGCTATACACACACCGTCTCCAGGTGCAGATTGACCGGCAATGGTTATATAGGGTGCCCGGATAATCAGCGGTCTTTTAAGACGTATAATGCCGGATACATTAAAAACAACAATGCGTGCTCCGCCCTGTTCACAGGCCTCCCGCAAGGTACCGGGGCCCTCGTCGTCCAAGCTGGTAACCACATAGATCTTACCTCCTCGGCCTCCAAAAGAAAAGGCGCCACCACCTTCAGCACCCGGAAAGGCCGGAATCTTCGCTTGTGGCAAATCTGTTGGCCGGCTTGCCCAAGGTATAAAAGGCTTTCCCATTTTTGCTTCCGCTTTAATAGCAGGAAGGGCTTTTAACCAGGCCATGTCGGATAAGCGCATCGTTTCATCCATCAAACTTTTTGTGGCCTGCTGTACGTCTTGTGGAATTTTTGGGTACTGCGCCCAAGAGAAGTTACAACACCCTATGCAGATAGACATGAGCGCCACATGTCGTAAAAAAAAGCGCTGCTTTTTAACTATTTTCATATCAAATGGTCTTAAGTTTATAACTTAAAGTAACAGGATGAAAACCGATTAAAAAACAGTATGTCGACGGAGCACGATATTTACCGTTTGAAGCAGGAATATTCCGGGATGAAATAAGCGTATTACAGATTAAAAAGGGCCTATTGACCTAGCCATACTTTAAAATGAGGCGTTTTCTGACTGCTGATAATGACGTCAGCTCCCTCGTCCATTGGTGGATATAATATCAATTTTAGCCGCCCTTTGAAATAGGGATGAATTTCCTGGGCTGCATCGATGTGAATAATGAGTTTGCGGTTAACGTGAAAAAACAACTCAGGATCCAATTGCGTTATCAAGTCATCCAACGAATAATCAACAGGAAAATTTCTGCCTTCTTTATCTACCAGAAGGGTGAGTTTATTGCTCGATAAAAAATAGGCAATCTGTTCTATTTTGATGGGTTTGATTTTCGCTCCGATTTTTACCATAAACCTACTCTTATACACCTGCTTTTGAAGTTGAATAGCCTTAACCAGCTTGTTCAGGTCCATTTCGGGTATCCGCTGCGTTGTTCTACTGAGCATATTCTCCATTTTATTTAAACTTCTTTCGAGCTTTTCATACTGCACGGGTTTTAATATATAATCAATGCTATGTAATTGAAAAGCATCCAACGCATATTGGTTATACGCGGTACAGAAAATAATGGGCGACTGGATCTGTACCTGCTTAAAAATTTCAAAACACAATCCATCCGACAAGTGCACATCCAGGAAAATAAGGTCGGGCTGCCTATTATCCGAAAGCCACTTTACAGAGGCCGTAATAGACGACAATACCGCTAATATGTGTATATCCGGATCGTATTGCTTAATCAGCTCCATTAATCGATAGGCTGCGGGCTCTTCATCTTCAATTATTAGCACTTCCATCATTTTTTATTTAGCTAATGGTCTTCATTATTTATTCTTCCATTTCAAACAGAGGTAATTCCACTTTATAATGCTCCATATCTGTTTGAAATACAGGCACATCATTTGATAAATGCCTATAGCGTTTCCGGATATTATCAATACCCGTTCCGGGTTTATGCTGTTTTTCCAGCGTTAGCGGTTGGTAATTGTTAATGATGCTTAAGCGATTTCCTTCTATTAACCGGATATCCACTAACAAAGGTGTTTCTTTAGCGATCACATTATGTTTTACAGCATTCTCTATAAGCATCTGCAAGGCCATGGGAGGTATAGCGAGTTGTTGGTTATCATTTTCTGGAACCTCTATATTAACCTGTAATGCGCTACCGAAACGTTGTTCCAGTAAGTGCACATAAGCCTGCACAAAAGAAAGCTCAATCTGTAAAGGAACCAGATCCTCTTTCTGGTACTGTAAAATGTAACGGTACACTTCGGCAAATTTCTCAAGAAAATATTGTGCGCCTTTGCTATTCTTTTCAATCAGTCCGGCCAGTACATTAAGACTATTAAATAGAAAGTGTGGGTCGACCTGTAAGCGGAGCGCATCCAGTTCACTCCGCAAATGCCGTTCATTCAGCAAGTTGGATTTAACCTCTGCCTTCTTCCACTGCATCATGAAGTAGATGCCAAAATTGATGGACAGCACAGGAATTATAAACAACAAGCCGTAAATATTCACCACCAGCATTTGCGTTTGATCGGGAGGATCCTCGTTTATCAAACGCTTAAGAAAGTAATAGGTTAAATTAATACAGCACAAAGAAAATAGTGTGCTGGATATCAGCTGTAGAAAAAACCTTTTAGATGGGTATTGAAGCCACGGAACCGACCGATCCAAGCGTTTATACAAGTAACGGTTTCCAAGCCATAGGATGGTAATGACAAAAAGTATCCATAGTACCACCACTATATATAGCTTATCTATCTCCCCTTGGTAAAACTCGATAGTCACAAATCCTGCAAAGAGCACAGATAAGGTAATAACTAAATATTTTATGGCCGATTTTGAAATCATTTTCAAAATTCAATTTCTTTTATTTTATCCCAGGTAATATATTGGTAATCTTGCGATTCCGCTCGAATAATTACGCCCCAATTATTGTCGCTCACATCATTTTCCCATCCTAGCGAAAGCGTTTTCCCGTTCTTCAGCACAACCGTTGTAAATCTATTTTGATGCGGTTTAATTTTGCTGATCTGGTGAAATGGCAACTGATAATGTACGCCATCTTTGTGGCCTTCCAGCATTTCCATGTCCCACTCCTCGTCGAGATCAAAAATGCAGGTTCCCGAGATCCTTTTATTACTCGTTGTCAATAGCTGTGCTTTCAAGCGTTTTGGCCTACGATAATCCGCATACGATACGCCGTTTTCCGGTTGTTTGCTAAATCGGACCGATTCGAAAGCTTTCCAGTCAATCACCGCTCTTCCAAAAATGGGATGCATCACAACGATTCCCCGTATGTCAGGCCCCGTATCACTTGTTCCTTTTAGCTGCCGTTCCTTTCCGTTCTTAAAAATTACGTCGACTGCGTTATCATTTTTTTTGATTTTTTCTATCTGATAAAAGGGGTACTCTTTAACCGGGCCAACGCCATTTATCTTTCCGTTAAGCTGATGTGCATCCAAATATTTGTATTTATCCCATTGTATAAATCCGGTGAATGAGCCTTTAGACGTATAAACGGTACCAAAAAGAGGCTCACCTCTTGTGGCCCGAATGTTCTTCGGCATCTCCAAAAACTCAACCGTACTAATCTCATTCCAATGCACGGTTTCGGAGTCGCCATTATAATACACCACAATATTTTTCCCCAAATGCCTGTTATCATTTTCATCGCTTTCCACCCTAAGCTTCTCCCCATTTTTAAAATAGATCTGCGCTTTGTTATTACCCATCACATGCACCATTTTCATATCTCCGAACCTGCAGAGTACTTCTACTTTTCTTTTGGGTTCTTTATCTTTCCACAGGCTCATAAACTTCCAATCGATCTCCTCCCCTTCTCCATCCTTCAGCAATTGTTTCCGCTGGGCACCAGTGAGATACCGGAGTGCGTTATGTGTTGTCTTTTTAACCACCAGCACATCAGACCATAAGCGCTGATCACCACTCCATTTGATCGGACCCGAATAAATCTGCTTATTTTTCAATGTTACTTTTCCATATATAAAAGCCTGGTATTGGGCGTGAGAGGCCGATAATTGAAAGAAGCACCATACAAAAAAAAACACCGCACGAAAACAGATTTTTAACCGCATCAACTGTTGTATTAAACTTGAGATCACCTTCTAAGATAAGAGGATTTATCAAAAATAAACAAGCCAAAAAAGATCAAAGCGGATTTCAGCGTAGTGAAATGGGATATTTTCTTGATAAAAGGAATTTAATTTGAGTTAGTAACTGTTTTCTTCTGCTTCTTCTAAACTATTTTCTTTCACTTTTAACTTAAGTATGCAAACCGAGGAGCATGTGCTTCTTATTATAATAGCCATTATCATTGCCATTCCGATAGCAATATGGGTAATGAGCAGTTGGTGGCAGGGATATGCCTAGCGTATTCAAATGAGCTGGCTGGTATTTGCCGGCGGAAGTGCACTAGCTGTGTGTATTGCCATTATCACTATAGGTACATAGGCCATCAGGGCAGCAATTAACAAACCTGTAAAGAGTTTAAGAAATGACTGATTCTAATAAATAAGGTAGCTAGACAAAGAAGTTTTATTTAGTATATTGTAGCGGTAAATATGTACAAGTTATTGTACAATCCGATTATTGTCTTTATATTTGTTAGATGATCACAACATATTCAGATTTTAGGCAAAAACTAAAGAGTTACCTGGATGAGGTTTTTAAAAGCCACAGCCCTTTATATGTTACCCGCACAAAGGGAGAGAACATTGTAGTGCTTTCAGAATCCGACTATGAAAGCCTTATGGAAACTTTTTATTTACTTAGATCTCCCAAGAATGCGGAAAGGCTCCACCGAGCTGTTGAACAATATCAACAAGGTAAAGGACAAGCCAAAGATCTTATCGAAGAATGAGTATCGTTTTTATGGATGATGCCTGGGATGATTACCTATATTGGCAGCAGACCGATAAATCAATGTTAAAAAAAATTAATGGTCTCATTAAAGAAATATCCCGGACCCCATTCCAGGGAACAGGGAAACCGGAAGCTCTTAGGGAAAATTTAGCTGGATTTTGGTCACGCCGCATCAATCATGAACATCGTTTGGTTTACAAAGTTGAAGATGGTGCTGTTATCATTCTACAATGCAGGTACCATTATTGATTATGTAAAAGCCTATTACCAAAAGGCTTTTACTTTGTACGCAGGGTGATGTTTCACGCGGTGAGCAAAGTCTGCAGCATTATGATGCTATCGTTTGAGATTAATAAAGTTTTTCAGTCATTCCTAAATTTCCCCTTTTCGATACTATCATTTCTCCTTTGCTATTGGAGATAAAACTAACACCCGCATAACCTTTGTCGTCAATGTATCGGCAGCTAAATATATCAGATCATTATTTTATATAATTATACATCCTACCAGTTTTTTACGCGCTTATTTATCGTCTTTTGAAAATGGATTAGGTATTTTTATTAAATCTGCTATTTCCGTTCCTTCATGAAGCATCCTGCCCAATGTATAAACGGCACCATCATCACCAACCGCAATTGCATTTACATAAGATGGCCGTTCACCATTTTCATAATAGATCGCGCCGTGATCCTGATACGTTTGCGAAGGAATATGGTAGGTAATAAGATGAAGGTTTTCTTTCCCTTTCGACCCGCCTTTGGCAATCTCAGAAAGCCCCGTTATCCGTTTTCCTTTTTCAAAAATCGGACTACCGGTAAGGTAATAGATTGTTTCTCCGTCCGGACCAAGCTGAAAGCCCAGGTAACCGTAACTAAACTGATCGAACATACCACTTCTCTGCGATGCTTCAGAGGAGATGCGTTGCACCAATTCAATGTTAGGACTTTTAGGATCAAAACGAAAGAGATATCCCGAATTACCATGCACACCATATGCCATCTGCTCGGGTTCATACCAAAAAATTTTCCGCCAATTAAAAGCCATCGATCCAGGCCGTGTATAATCATAGTTGCCGAAATAGTCTAAACGGAGGTCTACCGACAGCTTCTCCATTTTTTGTTGCTTCGTATGATAAGCGTAAATAGTCCCTTCCGCTGTACTAAAATAAGCATTGCCGTCCCCATCCACGAGGATGGAGCGGCACAATGTCCGGAAATCAGCTCCAGGGGTACCTGCTTCACCATTTGCAGCTGTAGGCCCTAAATTTAGCAGTCGCCCTGTTAGTACATCATAGTGTAAAAACAGTCCGGTTGGCCAGGTAATCGCAAATACCTGGCCCCGTTTCACGTCCATATTCATCGCCACGACCCCTTCCCCATTTGGAGCCGTACATAAATCCGCAAATTCACCGTTCAACAAGTCATAGCTAAGAATATGTCCCCCCGGGTACGGCGCAACGCCTTCAGGCATATTCACCGGGAGCCTTTCCATACCATCAATCATTTCATAATAGCCAATATGCGTAGAAAAGTAAAGTTTACCTTGGTATTCATAAAAACGCGCATGCGATTTCCCCTGCGCAACCGCCCCAGCATTGGCCTCACCACAAATAGCTGTCAGATCTCCCAACAAAGTCGGCCGATCGATCACCGGGTCGTATACAAATAACTTCCCTCCCTGATCAATCAATTCAGAAGATAAGATATAATAGATCTTCCCGTCACTTGCTTTTGAAATCGCATTGTACGTATCATGTGCAAAGGGAATCCCCGAGTAATAAGTTTTCGCTTTCAATATATTCTCCATATTAATATTTCAAAATTCAATAACAGTTATTTTCTTATTCAATCACCTCCAAAGGCGGCTCATTCAGTTCAGATCCCACATATCCTTTATTTTGGTTGATACGCCCTAACGTATTCGCCGTAATGATATTGTCGTCTATCGGCCATTGAAAATGGTAAGGTTCAATTCTTGGGCTCTGCCCAAGCATGGTTAAATCACCTTGATGTTCATAGAAATTATTCAAGCTATGCACACGGTCATAAAACCAATTCTTTTCATGGATATTGCTCAGGCTATAGCCTCCCTCATTACGTGCTGCCAAGATATAAGACACCCTATTCAGTTCATTTTGCCGCGGTTCCTCTGCAAAAAGTTCCCTTGCTCTTTCGTCGAAAATGAAATCAATGTTCACATCTGCTCCCGTTATTGGGTTTGCCTTCGCCCGTGTGCGCACGGCATTGATATCCTGGGCCGCGAAGTCTAGTTGCCCTAACCAAAAATAAGCTTCCGCCCGCAAGAGGTAAGTTTCTGCCAGCCGAAAAAGATACCAATCACCATTGCTACCATAAGGTTGCCCCATTTGATCCGGCTTATTTGGCACATAGGTTTTGTAAAACGGCATAGCATACATACGAGCCCAATAGTCGTTCGGATTGTCCATATTCTGCGGATCGAAGGGTTGCCCAAATTGGCTGGAAGCAGGATTATTATAAAAAAATTCATCACGGTCCCACCAATTGATATCCGCCCTTCGGAGATCAGGTGTATTCTTGCTATTATACGTACCATCCTCCCAAATCTTGTAGCTATGGTAATCACTCAGCGCGACATCAGGGTTTCCCCTACCTAATGAATCATACAAAGGACCCCTATCAATCATCCCTAGTCCGCCATCTTTGTCTTTAGCTACCGCATTATTATACCAAGCACAATGGTAAACCCGCATGGTAAACAAACCTAGGGAGCGTGCTGCCTGTGGAGCCTCCCAACGGTCTACAAAAGCTAAAATCGTCTCCTTATTCTGTGTGATATTTTTATTTTCGGGCCGGTGCAGATCCCACAGCACATTTTTGGCAGGATCTGCCGCATCCATACCGAAACGCTCCTGCATCAAAGCATAGGGGCCATCGATAACCGCTGTAGCCGCTGAAACAGCTTTTTCAAAAGCCATATTAGCCAAGTAGACCTTTGTAAGCAAATGATTTGCAGCCCCTTTAGATGGAATTCCTGCCGCCGCAGAAACAGGCATCCATTGCACGGCAAATTCCAAATCCTGCTGTATCTGGTCTAATATGGCCCATCGACTATGTGTTTTGAAATCCACCCGAACGCCGCGCACCTCCTCCTTGATAAAGGGCAAGTCCCCATAGTTCCCAATCAGCCGATAATACCAGTAAGAGCGATGCCAGAATGCTTCAGCCAAGATCTGATTCCGATCCGTTTCACTTGCCCATTCAATATCATCAATACGGCTGATGATGGTATTAGCATTGCGCACCATTTCGAAAATATCATTTATTTGATTAACAAATTGCTGATACGTATCGCTATTTGGCGTAAGCCGTGTAAAATCCATTTGCAGCCAAGGCACTCCAGCCTCAGACGCTGCCCATTGATGAGCCAGAAAGTTCTTTTGTCCGGTTTGCTCGCGCGCAAGGTCTTTCCGCATGGTGATCAACAAGGCTTGATAGCCCTGCTTATCTACAAATACGTTTTCAGGCGTAAAGAACGAAAGCGGTTCCGGTTCTAAAAAGCTCTTGGAGCATGCCCCTGTAAGCACAAGCAGCGTGCATACGAGCAGGAAATATTTTATTTTATTTAAACAAGCCATAATGCAATTTTTAATGGTCAAGCATTCATTATTAAAGTGAAAAATTCAATCCCAACGTATAAATTTTAGGCATGGGCACTTGCGCATTGTCTTTATCAGGTACAGACTCCGGGTCCCATCCTGGCCAGCTCGATACGGTAAACAGGTTACGAGCAGAGATGAATACCCGGGCATTTTTTGCTTTCAATTTCTCTGTCATCGTGGCGGGTAGTGTATAAGAAAGCGTCACATCCTGTACACGCAGAAAAGCTGTATTCCAGTAAGGCATCAAATTTCCACCGAAAACGGTCATATTCCGGCTGAGTTTGGGGTATTCATTCGATCTGTTCTCGGGCGTCCAATAGTCAAAATTTGCTGTACTTCTACGATCGTAAGTAGAATAATCTGCAATCAGCTGCGGAAAAGCACGTTTATGCCCTAAATCTGCTCGCAAAAAGATACTTGCATTAAAGTTTTTCAAGAAGGAAAACTCATTGCGCAAACCGATGAAGTAACGTGGCGCCGTATACCCGATGAACTGCTTATCTTGCAACGCTTCGTACAGTCCGTTTCCATCCAAATCGGTTACATGGTAGTCACCCGGCTTCAATCCGTATTTAGCCGCTTCCGCTGCCTGCTCTTCTTGCCAGACCCCTTCTACCTGATAATCCCAAATCACATTCAGCGGTTGCCCTATGAACCATTTATTGGAATAATCCGGGATTTCGCCCGTCAGGGTCTTTCCCTCCAACGTGTAATTTCCCATTTCGCCGAAGAGGCTTTTAATTTTATTACGATTGAACGAAAAGTTTAAAGTAGATCGCCAGGTAAAGTTTGGCCGCTGCATATTCAAGCTGCTAAAAGTCATTTCAAAGCCCTTATTAGCCAATGACCCAATATTCGTTGTCACATTCTTAAAGCCAGTAATGGTAGGTAACGAACGCTCTACCAGCAATTTATTCGTATTCGCGTTATAATATTCTACCGTTAGATTAAAGCGGTTCTTAAAAAAAGTTAAATCCGCACCGAAGTTCAGTGATTTCGTTTCTTCCCAAGAGAGCGCAGGGTTGGCCAATGTGGAGGTATATATCCCTACCACAGGGTTCGTGCCATCATAATATTGTACCGATTCCATCTGGGCAAAAGAGGCATAGGGCCCGATATCCCGATTACCATTCTTACCCCAAGATGCCCGTAGCTTGAACTGATCAATCATGGGCACCTTAAAAAACTTCTCTTTATGCACCTGCCAGGCAACCGCCGCCGCGGGAAATGTTGCATAAGGATTTTCCTGGCCAAAACCGCTGAAACCATCGCGGCGCACAGAGGCCGTCAATAAATACCTATCCATTAGCGAATAATTGATCCGCGCCATCAAGCCATCCCCATTGTATCTAATATCATTGGTGTTGGTAAAAGGATTATTCCCGAACTGAAGCCCCCCATAGCCCAAGGTCGGACTCGGCTGGAAAGACTGGTTTCCTATTTCCGAACTCCACGATTTAAACTGTTCCGCATTATACAAAAGGGTCACATCAAAACCATGCACACCAAATGTTCGGTTCCATTTTAAGAGATTATCCACCATCCATTCAAAGGAGCTATAATCTTCCCGTGTTGCATAGCCATTGCCATAGGTTTCCCGCCCGATAATGGTTTCGGTTGACCAAAAGTTATAATCTTTATCCAAGCTCGTTCTTGGTTGGAAAGACAAGCGGTAGGTAATGCCAAAGGGAAGCTTTAATTCACCATACAAAGAGGCAAACAAACTTTGTACATTATTATTGCGATCCTGCCCTAAGGTATTAATCAAAGGGTTTGGTGTAAGATAACCATGTGGATAGAAATTAATGGTCCCATCTGCCTCATATATCGATGCAAAAGGACTTACCTGATGCATGTTTCCCAAATGCGCAGGCACAGCGCCCTGATCGCGATACGAATATTGCATATTGATGCCCACATGCAACCAATCCGTCACTTTGGAATCTAAATTGATGCGCGACCGAATATTTTTAAATTTATCACCAATAATAATCCCTTCATTATCCAGATAACCGACCGACCAGAAATATTTCATATTATCCGTACCACCACTGATGCTCAGATCATATTCCTGGCGTCTGCCTTTTTGTAATACCTCATCTGCCCAATTCACAGTATTTCCTGATAGGTAGCTTTCCACCTCTTGTGGAAAAAAGCTAAGGCGGCTCAACCATTCATGCGTATCATCCGGGTTTGGGTTATTGCTTGCATCACGCCATTGGTCTATTGATACACCCGCGCTAAGCGCGCCCGGGTTATCATAATAATAAGCCGGTACAGCGTTGCCCAAAGTCCGTAGAAAATCACGCCGATAGTTCAGATAATTCTGTGGGTCTCTCACTGCGAAATCAGTTGAGGTTGCTTCAGCAAGCCCCTGTTTAGTAGAAAAACCGATGATTGGCTTCCCGGTCACACCTTTTTTGGTCGTCACCAACATGACTCCATTAGCCGCCCTGGCACCATATACCGCTGAAGAGCTAGCATCTTTCAAAATATCCACCGATTCAATATCATTCGGATTGATATCGGCGATACTACCATTATAAATCACGCCATCCAAGACAATCATAGGTGAAGTAGATGCATTGATGGAATTCACACCCCTAATCTCCATTGAACTGCCCCCCGAGGCAGAAGTTCCCTGGTTGGCCTGAAAACCCGCCACCGTACCCGCTAACATATCTGTCAACTGCGTCAAACTTTGGTTTTGAAAATCAGTCGCATTGATGCGGCTCACCGCACCTGTAAGATCACTTTTTTTGGCCACCCCATAACCTACAACAATTACTTCATCAAGGCCAGCTACATCATCTTCCATCACTATCCGAAGTATTTTTTTCTCTGATAGGGGTACTTCCTGTTGTTTATACCCTACACTTTTAAATACGAGCACCGCTCCTGCCGGAACCTTCTCCAGCACAAAACGGCCTTCAACATCAGTCGCCACCACCGTACCGGTACCCCGAAGAGATACCGTTACGCCAGGGATAGGTTTCTCGTTACCATCAAGCACCTGCCCTTTCACCACCTCTTGCAACAGTTTTTTTTCGGAAGAATGTGCTATAGAAAAAGTAAGTGGGAATTTAGATAGCGTTGAACCAAATGAAAGGGGTATAATAAAATTCAACAACATCGTTAGAAAACGTGTTTTTTTCATAATTTCGTGGAGATTTAAGTTAACACGATCGGTATCCATTGACAGATGAAAACCGATTGAACATCTTTAAACTAGAGAGGGGTTATTGCACGTAACCTCTCTTTTTCATTTCGTGGTCTTTTTATTCATAAGCATTTGGATTTTTTGTAATCATTTTTTCTTTCTTTAATATCAGCAGAAACCATCATTTCTGTATCGTACGGTAGAGTTCCGTACAAGCCGTTATGATGTGCTTTTCGATTCCTTTTTGCCATTTCGCAGGAAGTCCATATACCATTTGTGAAGTATCCCCTTCATAACCTCCCTCTTCCAATATTTTATCAGAAGGGATATAAGCCATTACATCGTTGCTGTAGCCAAATACGATCGTCTGTTTACCATAGACCTTTTTTAAATCCAACGCATACTGCACCACCAATTCGCCTCCCAACGCAAAAACGAGCTGATTACCAAGTTGCACACACTGAATAGGATAAGGATAAGACCTTTCGAGTTGTTCTCCTTTTTGCATACGGCCCATCATACGTTTCGCCCATTTTTTTGTGTAAGCAGGAGCCTCATTTTTTGCAATTAGCTGCTCAAAATATACCTTATCCGCTATTTTTGCCAGCGGGAGCTGTATTTCACGGAAAGCCATTTTCAATTGCGGTTCCAAAGGCTGAAATTCATTATCTTCCACGACCTGTTCAACAGCCGCTGCCAGCACCTTTCCATATTGCCGGGCACGCGCCAAGGACTTGCGGGGTAACGGATTTTGATCCGCTCCAGCGCCTTGGAAAAACATGGCCTGGCAACCATCATAACGATTTTCGAGCTCCAGTTGTGCAAAGCCAACATAGTCGCCACTCCACTCATAACCATCTAGCACCGTAGCATGGCAAGCATAACTCACCAACAAAGCCATCAAATTTCTGTGACCATCCATCACTTTAATAATAGGTACCGCATAATCACTAGGGCCATTTAATGCCGATAAGGTAGTAATCTCACTTTCCTTATTATTTCGGCGATTCACCTGAAAACGCGCCAGACCACTTCCTACAGCAACCTTTGCCGATTTTTTATGATGCAAGGCCTCCTTTACCAAGCCTACCAATTCGTTTACCAACCAGGCCGAGTACGCTTGGATTTTCCCTTGCTCCACTTCATCTATCTCATAAATATCGTGTAAAGCGCCTGCTAAAACGGGTGCCGAATGCGTGTGTGAACTATTGAGCACGATAGCTTCTCTTGATAAACCGAAAGCATTTTCCAATTTAGCACATACATTTTTGGCTATTTCCCTAGGTATTCCCAATAGGTCGGTACTAATTAACACCAATTGTTTTCCATTTGCATCCTCCATGACCATCGCCTTTGCCCATAGATCATGCATTTTACCCGACGACGGTTTATTACGTGTAGCGTAACCCGCCATCCACATAGACGTTTTGGGTGTAATCATCCGTTTTGCCAAACCTACCTTCCACGTTTGTTCCTGTGCGCTAAGGGGCGTATAACAAAGCAAGACCAGTCCCATCCAGGCCATTAATACAGCGTATATCAAGTACTTCAACTTTTTCATTATTTCTCGTATTTCCTCTTTACGTCCTGTTAAGTCTTTTTGATCGCATCGGCATGCGCATGAACCCGCTTAATTGCCGCGGCAATACGTTCCATATCCTCCTTTGTTCCCAGCAACATATTCTGCGTAAACCACACAGCCTGTTCATTACATAAGCGCTCATTATTGGCGCACTTATTCCGTAACACGAAATCATCAAAGTCGAGCATTTCTTTCGGATAAGCTTGTTTAAACCGTCTTTCAGCAAAGGCATCCTTCAGGTAAAGTTTATCGGTCAACGTAGCATAGCCACTACTACATGGAATCCCCTCGGCATTTAAAGCCTTTAAAAACAATTCGCGCGACAAACCCCCAAATTCAGCTTCCATAAAACGGAAGGGAAACAAATGAAAAGCAGCCCGCGTCACTTTATCGTACAAACGGTAGGGATAAATGCCCGGAATCTCCGCAATCAAAGCACTTAAGTAAGCTGCGTTCTCATTACGGCGTGTTGTTTCTACATCCACAGTGTTCAACATAGCCAAGCCAATAGCCGCTTGATATTCGGTAAAACGAACTTTCGTACCCAGGATTATGCTGCCGGAGGCCACCGTGCCCACCGCGCTGCCATAAGGTAAACCCAAGTTGTGGTATGAAAAACATTTATCCATAAAAGCATCATTGTTCGTCGTGATGGCTCCCCCCTCCCCAATAGCCATGTTTTTAGAATTCTGAAAACTAAAGCATCCCGCATCTCCGAGCGACCCCACCCGTTTACCATCATATTCTGCAAGATGCGCTTGACAAGCATCTTCCAACACGATTAATTGATGTTCACGGGCAATGGTCATAATGCGGTCCATGTCTACCGGTAGACCTGCAATATGCACCGGAATGATGGCTTTGGTACGCGCTGTTATTTTCTCTTTCACCCGCAAGGGATCGATCAAAAACGTATCAAGCTCCACATCTGCAAAAACCGGCATTGCCCCATTAGCAAGCACCGCCATAATAGTAGCGATAAACGTATAAGGAGGTACGATCACCTCATCCCCTTCCCCAATCCCAAAATTCGCCAATGCCGTTATCAAGGCATTCGTACCATTTACCACTGTTAGGCAGCGCTTAGTGCCTATCGTCTCCGCCCACCGTGATTCAAATTGGCTGGTAACATCCGCTCTTGACCAAATACCACTCCGCAGCACCTGCAGAATTTTCTGCTCCTCCGCAGGCGCAACCCATCGCGGCCACTCCGGCCACTTTTTATCGGCCATTATGGGTGTTCCACCTATTAAAGCTGGCTTATTCCATGTACTTAACTGCGGGATAGAAAAAGACCAAGACAGCGCAGCCCCGGTTCCTAATAAGGCAGTTTCTTTGATAAATTTACGTCTCGTGTGCCACATAGCATTTGTTGATTACACTCTTCGCAGAGCATTAGTTAAACAAGTATATCACGCAGCTGAATAACAGCTCCATTCGATTTTTTACTCTCATCAGCCCCCACCATGATTGCATAAATTTCCATCGTTTCTTTCTCATCTACCGGCGACTTGCCCGAATCAAAGAATTTGATGATCTCTTTCACGAGCGCATCGTATCCATTATAAGGGCCTAAAGTGAGATCACCATTTTCTCCATAAGCAGTACCCCCATAGGTGTGTTTCCCAGTACGTGTACCCCTGAAAGTACCAACCCGACCATCTTGCCAGACGCCCACCACGATATCCGTGCCTTCCGTATGTATGCGCGACACCTGTTTACATCCCGTTCCCATCAAGGCAACTAACATTTCAATACCATGTATACCGTACCAAAAAAAATCTGGATGATGAGGTTCTAAGGTAGCCGGGCTATAAGTATCTGCTCCTAAAATGCGGCCTACTTTGCCATTGATTGCAGCTTGCACCGTTTCCATATAACGAAGAGAAGATGCGGAAAATATCGGTACACCCGCACGCTGGGCAGCCTCATAAATAGCACGTACATCTTTCCAAGAAGCCGCTACCGGCTTATCGATAAAAATCGGTTTACCCGCTTTGATTACTTTCATAGCCTGCTCTAAATGAGGGCGGCCGTCATTCGTTTCCAGCATAACGTAATCCACCTCACTAAGGAGGGACTCTACCGAGTCGACGATTTTTACACCGAATTTTTTCACCTCCTCCACATAACCGGGAATTCTGCTGGCACTACTTTCTATTGTTCTACTGCCATAGGGATAAGCAGCAACGATCCGATAGGCTTGCAATTCCGGATCAGGAGATTCCGCATTCAAAGCCTTCGTAAAAGCAACGCTATGTGAGGTATCCAAGCCAATAATTCCAATTCGCTTCGCCTGTACTATTGGGCTTCGGGCAGCAAAAAGAGCGGAAGGCATCGTCCCCGCAGCTGCCAGGGCATAAGAGGCCTTTTTAATAAAATTTCTTCTTTCCATAGGGCATATCAGTATTGATTTATTCTTTTTTTAAACGGGTACGTACCCGTATTAACATATTAAAAAAAGAAGTAGTATTTAGCACATACTTCTACAACAAAAGATCCCAGATTTTACTATTTTGGTTTATAAACGGTAACGTACCCACTAAATAAGAAAATAAAATTCAGAGTTGCAAATTTTTTAACATTTTTCTATGCTATATTTCCTATTGATTTTGAGACCTGTACACCTTAATTTCTATAGAATTCGTAATTTTCCTTGGTGATAATATCTATTGGCATGAAATTTTGTTTTTCAATAGCTGCTCCCATCACAATATGCTGAAACAAATGCATGACGCCCGTATAACCCTGTTCCTCGGGTTTTTGCCCGATCAGAAAATCGATTAATCCTTCTTGAAGATAGTGGATATTCTCACGGATAAAGTCATAACCAACTAGTATTTTTTCTATCCGGAATTTTTCGAAATATTTTGCCACTGCTCTCACCTTGGAGTTTGTTACAAATATAGCTCCTATCGTTGGATGCTGCTGCAGGAAAGCATGCAGTTCTTTTTCTATAAACTCATCGCGGGTATCACGAATATCAAGCTTAAACAATGCTAGGTCCACATCACCATGATCTTGAAAATAGGCGCGGAAACCCTGCTCCTTACGCAAGAGGTGGTGGTATGTATCCATTTCCGTTGAAATATTGACAATCAGCACCTCCCCATTTTTCAGTCCATAGTTAATAAGCCTACCCGCTTGATAACCACTTTTAAACAGATGCGGACCAATATAAGATAAGCTTTCTTCTCCTGGAATATCTGAGTTGATAAACACCAGCGGGATGCCCTGCTGCTTACACAAAGCCGCAAAACGTACACCCTCATCAAAAAAAATAGGCGCTAACAACACGCCGTCGTAGGTGTCAACGCTCACTTGGTGTATAATTTCAGAAAAAGACTCCCTACTATCCAGGTCGTAAAAAAGTTTATCAAGCGTGATACCATACTGCCTAATTTCGCTGTAGGCACGATCGATCCCTTTCTCACTGGCCTCCCAATATTCGTTTTCCAATGACTGCGGTATAATAACCAAAAATCGGTTCATTTTTTTGGAAGCCAAGCGGCTTGCCAGGATATTCGGCTGAAAACCCATATCCTTAATAATTGCATTGATCTTATCCTTGGTTGCTTCAGAAACCCCCTTTCGATTGTGCATAACCCGATCAACAGTAGCAATAGATACCTTGGCACGTCTTGCAATTTCCTTTACTCCAGACAAGGAATTGTTTTGTTTTTTAGCCATCAGCCATTAAATTTCCACAATAATACTAAGTAAATATTTAAGTAAAAAAATAAGCTTTGTATACAGATACCTTATGGTATACAGACCTCTTATGCAGCCCTAGCCCTAATCCTCGGTTTGGTTAAATAACAATCCATTAGTTTAAATAAAAATTAATCCTATATTAGTATCATACATAAAAAAATATTTCATGAAATCTAGTATCCAATTACCTATTCAGCGAATATTCGCTATCCTTTTCATCCTAACCAATGTTAGCTTAATGGCTTGTGCGCAAAGCCCTAAAAAAAGCGCAGAAGGTAAGATTGGCAGTGCAACTGTATCCATACAGTACAGCAGCCCAAGTGTAAAAGGTAGAACGATATGGGGAGAGCTTGTACCTTACGACAAAGTCTGGCGGGCTGGCGCCAATGCGGCAACGATTTTCACAACCGATAAGGATCTAACAGTAGAAGGAAAAAAACTACCTGCCGGAAGCTACAGCTTGTTTGCTATCCCAGGCAAATCATCGTGGACAATCATCTTCAATTCGCAAACGGGGCAGCCGGGCACGAAGCAAGGCGGTGAAGCCAACTTAGATCGTGCAAATGATGTATTGAATGTAAACGTTAAACCCGTTAGCAATGCGATGACGGAAGGCATGACTTATGAAATCGACAGCAAGGGAATCGCCTTGGTGTGGGAAAAATTAAAAGTACCCGTAAAAATAAAATAATTTGAAACATCAACCTGCCTACCTAGCGTAGGCAGGCAACTAAATCTGCAGGGACTCTCGCTCTCTCCCTAAAAATATCAACGCGATAGCCGGGCACATGATAATCCACTTTCCCCCTTCAGCTCACGTTGTTTCTTCCCCCATTTGCTCAGTTGTTCAAAAATGGGTATTAATTCAATGGCCAGGTCGGTAAGTTCATATTCCACCCGAACGGGTACTTCCGCATATACCGTCCGCTTCACTAATCCATCTTTTTCCAGCGCCCGCAGCTGGCTGGTGAGCACCCGATCTGTCAGAAAGGAAAACTTGCGCTTAAACTCCTTGAACCGATATTTTTTACGCGATAAGAGATCCAAGATGAACAGCTTCCAACGGCCACTGATGATGTGTATCACATAGGTGAGATCGCAATTGATGATACATTGCTCATTGCGTGTATAGGTAGAATTTAGTTTTCGTTCGCCCATTACTTACTTCAATATTAGTAACATACAATTACCGGTCTGCTATGCCAACTCCTTGGCCCATGCTATTTTTACACCGGTGTTTATACAAACTTACTATTTAATTGATAAAAAAGATGGACTTACATTTAGCAGGAAAAACAGCCATTGTTACAGGGGCCAGTCAGGGATTTGGCCGGGCCATCACGCGCGAATTGGCCATGGAAGGCGTGGAAGTGCTGGCCACGGCGCGTAGTGAAGATTTATTGCACAGCTTGCGAGAAGAAATAACTAGCGCCGGAGGTATTGCGCCGACCCCCTTCGTACAAGATTTTATGGAAGCCAGCGCACCCCTTCATATTGCAAATGCCGCATTGGCAGCTTTTGGTGCCGTAGACATCCTTATTAATAACACTGGAAGGAGCCGTGCCGTGGATGTAGTAGGTGCAGAAGAAGAATGGGAAGCCGGTATGTTGCTGGATTTTCACCGGCATCGTCAATTAACCCAACAATTATTACCACAATTTATCGAACGAAACACCGGGAGCATCCTTAACATCACCAGCAGCTATGAGCTGCGGTCTATCAACGTGTCAGCGGTAGCCAAAGCAAGTTTAACCCAATGGTCTAAGCAACTTGCCGGCACGCTAGGCCCACATCGTATTACCGTAAACTGCCTACAGCCCGGACTAATTGATACGGCTAATACCCAACGTTTATTCTCCCCAAGCGAACGTCAAACATTTGCTGTCCGTGAAATTCCGCTCGGTGATTTTGGTACACCCGAAGACATGGCTTCGATGGCTGTATTTCTCGTATCTCCACGAGCGCGCTATGTAAGTGGAAGCGTATTTACTGTAGATGGTGGACTAAGGCGTCACGCATTTTAGTTATGTAAATTCAAAGTTTATATCATGTATTTTCAAAATTTTGTTCATGCAAATTCAAAATTAAGTCTATGTATTTTCAAATTTTGTGTGTATTTTTGAAAAAAAGAGAAAATGGAAACATTCATAAAACGCTCTGTTTCAAGCACACTGATAGCACAAAAGGAAAAGTTTCCCGTATTAGCCGTTACTGGGCCGAGGCAGTCGGGGAAAACCACCCTCTTGAAGCATTTATTCAAAGACTATAGATACATCACATTAGAAAACCCGGATATCCGTTCTTTTGCAAACGAGGATCCCAATGGTTTTTTGCAACAATATGATGGAAACGTTATTTTGGATGAAGCACAGCGAACACCTGAACTCTTTTCTTACATCCAATCAAAGGTAGATGAAACCGGTAAAATGGGGCAGTTTATCTTATCAGGATCCCAAAACTTTCATTTACTGAGCAGTATTACCCAAACCTTGTCCGGAAGGGTAGCATTATTTAAATTACTGCCTTTTGATATGCAGGAAATGCAAAACGCTGCTTTATTGGTCAAAAGCTATACCGATGCTTGCTTTAAAGGCTTTTATCCCGCTATATTCGATCGTGAAATTGACCCCACTATATTCTATGCCAATTACATTCAAACCTATATCGAAAAGGATGTAACCACCTTGATCAATATTCGTGACCTAAAAACCTTCCGCACATTTCTTGGCCTATGCGCCAGTCGCGCCGGCCAGCTACTTAATATCAGCGCATTGGCGAATGCTTGTGATATTAGCCAGCCAACAGCCAAAGCCTGGTTATCGATTCTCGAAAGCAGTTATATTATCTTTTTGCTCAATCCTTATCATGAAAATTTTAACAAAAGATTAATCAAAAGTTCTAAGTTATATTTTTACGACAGTGGTCTATTATGTCATCTATTAGGTATTCGCGATCAAGAAGAAGTATCAGAGAACCGTTTAAAAGGTAATATTTTTGAGAACATGATCATCGCTGATTTCATTAAGCACAACGCACATCAATATCTTCATCAAGAATCCTATTTCTGGCAAGACAGCAATCAACACGAAATTGATTTCCTTCTTAAAAAAGCCAATGGTTTTGAGGTTTTTGAAGTAAAAGCTACACAAACCATTACACCAAAACTTTTCGCCAATATGGACTATTTCGGTGAATTGGCAGGTCCACAATCGGTAAACAAAACTTTAATTTATGGTGGTAATGAGAACCAAAAGCGCACAAAATATAAGGTATTAAGCTGGAGAGACGTCGGGAAGTTATAAATTAACCCTTCTCCATTTTGCACTATGATAGTGCATTTTTCGTAACATTTTGCACTATCACAGTGCAAAAATAGCTATACCCTACTCGTCTATTAGGAAGTTCCAATCCGATCAAAATAAATATTTTAAGCCATTGAGCAAAAAGGTAATCATATCGTTTCCGACTGGGTTCTTATCTTTTCGGGGAATTTGATCCTACTTAGCGCACTTCCACCAACTGACGTTGTAATAATTCAGCACCCCATTGATCGATCACGTTTATTACAGGAATCAATGATTCTCCAAAATCCGTTAGAAAATATTCTACCTTCGGCGGCAATTCGGGATACACTACCCGTCTGATGACATCCCGCTCTTCCAATTCTTTTAATTGCTGGTTGAGCACTTTTCTGGTGGCCAGCGGATTGAGCCGTTGTAGTTGACTGGGCCGCCTATGCCCGTTCATAATATTAAAAATAAGGCAAGGCTTCCACTTCCCGCCAATAATATCCATGGTTGCTGCTACACCACAATCTATATTTTTTGGAATCTTACGTTCGTACATAGCTTGTTAGTTATTTATATACAAAGGTAAAACAATTTGTTATTTTATAGCCATAGGTACTTTTTTGTGCCTATGCTACAATCAAGTACGTACTTGTTTATCAGTCCCTATGCCCCTAGCTTTGTAGGCTAATGCTTGCGCGCAGCATTCGACTTTTTAATTTAAAAAAACATTAACAATGAAAATTACACATTCAAATATTTTATTCGGCACCCTGTTCAGTCTTTTTGTAGGCATGCACGCTGAGCTGCCCGCACAACAAATACCCTCGTACTTAAAGCAGCCCAGCAGCTACGAAATGGTATTGGGGGACGTTAAAATCACCGCACTCTCAGACGGCAGTGTTAATCAGGTTCTTAAAGACCTATTAATAAACACCACAGATGAAGAAATTGATCATCTTACTTCCGAGAACTTTCAAACCGATGAAAACGAAGCATCCGTAAACGCCTATTTATTTAAATTAGACAACAAATTGATGATGGTAGATGCCGGAACTGCCGATTTATACGGACCATCCTTAGGCTTTCTGCCCCAAAATCTTTTGAAAGCGGGCTATGACCCGAAGCAAATTGATGTAATTCTGGTGACGCATATCCATACTGATCATACAGGCGGACTGATGGATGGCGACAAAATAGTTTTTCCCAATGCTACGGTATACGTCAGCAAAACCGAGCTGGATTTTTGGTTGGGAGACGAAAGTTATAACAAGGCACCGGCTGATAAGAAAGTATATTTCGAACAGGCCAGAGAAAGAATCCTTCCTTATGTGAAGGCAGGAAAAGTCAAAACCTTTGCGTTCGGGAAAGAGCTATTTCCAGGTTTGACGCCGCTAGCTGCTCAAGGACATACGCCGGGACATACCTTTTATCAGCTGGTCAGCAAAAACGAAAAAATCGTGTTCTGGGGTGATCTCTTGCATTCTGCTGCCGTACAATTCCCCAATCCCGACGTAAGAATTGTGTATGACATCGATCCCGACCAAGCCGCAATCACACGCAAAAAGGCCTTTACCGATGCCGCCCAAAACAAATACTGGATTGCGGCAGACCATCTCTCCTATCCCGGGATCGGGCACATCAAAAAGGAAGGAAACGGCTACCGCTGGTATCCCATCAACTATACAATCGACCCAACAGGTAAGGGGCAGTAAAACAAAACATCTATGAAACACATGAAGTATTGGATTTGCGTCGCCGCTGTTTTTCTTCTTTTCAAGAATCTCTCGGCCCAAACGACGCCCGAAGATAAAAAAGCTACCATTGCACATTTTTTCGATGAGTCGCTAACAAATGCGCTCATACCCGCACATTTGCACCATCTAACCAAACAGATCGGCCACCGAATTTCCGGGTCGCCACAGGCAGAAGCAGCGGTGCACTGGATCAAGTTGCAGCTGGAAGCATTGAAGCCCGATGCCGTGTATTTACAGCCCGTCAAGATACCCGTATGGAAAAGAGGTCCAAAAGAGAAAGCTTTTTTCCAAACGGCTGACCATATGCAGCCGATGCAGGTACTCGCCTTTGGTGGATCGGTGGCCACCAAGGGCACGCTGAGTGCCGAAGTTGTTGAAGTGAAATCATGGGCGGAATTGTCGGCCTTACCGGCGGATAAAGTAAAAGGCAAATTCGTTTTCTACAACCGTGCCATGGATCGCACTAAAATCGATCCGTTTGATGCCTATCTGGAAGCTGTTGATCAGCGCTCCATAGGCGCCATTGAAGCCGCCAAAAAAGGGGCTATAGGGGCCTTGGTGCGTTCACTTACACTTGCCAAGGACGATTCTCCACATACCGGTGCCATGCAGTATGCAGACGGGATCAATAAGATTCCTGCTGCCGCACTCGGCACGCGCAGCGCCGACCTGCTGAGCCAAACGCTTAAAGACAATCCCGCGCTCCGATTCTCTTTAGAGATGCACTGCAGCACCTTACCCGAAATCGTTTCAAACAATGTCATTGCCGAAATAACCGGAAAAGAATTCCCAAATGAATTTATCACCATCGGCGCACATATTGATTCGTGGGATGTGGGTGAAGGTGCCAGCGATGACGCAACGGGCATTGCGCAGACCATCGAGGCCTTGCGCTTATTTAAGACCCTGGCATCCAAACCCAAACGAAGCATTCGCTTTATCTTCTATATGAACGAAGAATCTGGCGCACATGGCGGCAGTAAATATGCATCTGCGGTAAGAGAAAACAAGGAGAAACACCTTGCATCCATCGAGTCTGACGCTGGAGGTTTTCAACCGGTTGGATTTCGCATTGATGGCGACCCACAAGCCGTGAATCAGATCAAGGCTTATAGTCCG
>NZ_FOAF01000009.1 GCF_900109575.1 Olivibacter domesticus
GGGATAGTGCTTCTCAAAGTCATGAATAATGGTCGACTGTAATTGTATCAAATAATCATTTACAACCGGATTTATAAAAATCACGGGCTTGTCTTTATTGGCAAATGCACCGAAATTATTCAGCTCAATCATGAAAGGATCAATAGCAGCAGGGATTTCGCCAAACCAATTAAGCAACTGTGTATGCGCTGAGGCGTATAGTTTAAAGGGTGCTTTCAGCGTAATATGCGGTATTACACGTAGCGCTTTATGGCTGTTGTAGTGTTCGGCAAAATCGCGTTTAATGGCCGTGACTTCCTCTCTTATGTTTTGCGGAGGTATGATCGCAACAAAATACAGGTTTTGGGCAGCCATAGCTATTCTTGGTAAAACCTAAAAATAAGAAAAATCGTTTGAATAGATGGAATTAAATTTAGTATCAGCATTCAAAAATAAGCGACAACTAATAGGTTTTTCTTATATTCGTATCAGTGCGCTAGATACTGAGGCATCTATTTTTAAACCTGATAATTATTGAATAATGAAGACCATCCTCGCAAGTACCCTCCTCTATATTGGTTTATTACTATCTCCCCTCATCTCCAATGCAGCAGATGGTATACAGTTCTTTGAAGGGTCATGGAAAGCGCTATTACAGTTGGCCAAGGAGCAGAACAAGCCTATTTTTGTGGACGTTTATACCGATTGGTGCCCTCCCTGTAAACGAATGGACAAAGAGGTGCTACCGCTTCCAGCGGTTGGCGCGACCTATAATAAGGCGTTTATCAATTACAAGCTTGATGCCGAGAAGGGCGAGGGTATAAAGCTCGCCAAGCAGTACGAAGTAGGGGCTTACCCCACCTATCTTTATCTTAGTCCAGAAGGTGTATTATTAGCGCGTGTACTGGATTACCAAGAGCCAGAAACCTTCATAGCCCAAGCCCATGAGGCCGTAGCAAAAAACCGCGAGCAGGTATTAGCCAATTTGGATAAGCAATTTCAAGCAGGCAATCGGGATTTAAATTTTCTAAAAACCTATATCCTACAGAAAAAAGATTTAGGCCTTGATAACAGTTTGGAGTTCGACGCCTATCTCAACGCTCAGGCCAGTACCGAACGCGAAAAACCAGCCAACATTGATTTCATTAGCAACAACCTCAACCACGCCAAAGGGACTGCTTTTGATTTATTGCTAAAGGCCTACCCTTCAGTAGACCAGGCAAGGCAACAAAAACTGGCACCTGTGCTCTTTAATTTATCAGCAGATGCTTTTAGGCTCGCGCTGGAGGAAGACAGGCTACAAGACATACCGATCATTTTTAAGCAGATGGAGCTCCTCAAACAGCAGATGAGCCCCAAGCAACAAGGACACCTTTGCCTATTCCAATTACGCTATGCGCAAAAGGCAAAAGACGCCGAAGTAGCTAAAAAAGCAGGTTATGCCTATGTAGCCAGCACTATGAACATATCAACAGACAGCATACAAGCAGAAGACAAACGACGTTATACCGCAGTCATGCAACCCTATTTTAGCGGAGAAATCGATAGCGCTGAACTTACTACCGAAGACAAAGCTCTCGCACAAAAAATCTATACCGCCGAGATCTGTGTTTACCTCTACGAGGCCAGCAATACGTTTGACATCGTATTAAGCAAAGGCGATCCGGCGTTGAAAGACGCCTTACGTTGGGCAGAAAGGCTCAATCAATTTCGTCCGGACGATCCAACGTTTAACCAGTTAATCGATCGTATCAAAGAGAAAATAAATTGAGTGAAAGGACGTACGTTTTTGTACCGTTCTAATCAGTCTCGATAGGCTCAACTATAGGGTAACCTTGTGCCCATTATTAGCTAAACTTACGTAAAGCTTCATGCAGGCTGCCCAGATGCGAGCAGCCCGAAACATTATTTTGCAGATGAATTACTGTCATCTACAGCAGTACTGGATATCGCCGAAGCTACTAAACCAGCCGTGGCTAGATAGCCCGCTATGCTTATTACCGTTGCAGGTAAAGTAATTGGAGCCGTTAATAGAGCACCTCCAATTGCACCCAAGGTTAAACCGATGGTTCTTATTTTTTTAAAGAATTTCGGTGTGGGTGATTTTATTCTTTCTGTTATTTCTGATTTCATGATTTTAATTTTAGACATAAGACATAAGTATCAAGACACAAGACCTAATAAAGCTCACTCCATGATGCCGGTCTTTCTAACTTGCCGTAGCTTTCCTTTTTGCCGTCATGTTGAGTGTAAAGGAGTGAAATCGAAACGTCTCAGGCTTCGAAATCAATGACTCGCGACACCTAGCTTGCACTTCACAACTCTTTAGGATAGTCTGTTCATATCCGAAAAATCGGCCTCAAATATCCGGGTAGCACCCGCTAAGTAAAGGCAGAAACTTTCAAAGGAAATTTGCAGCCGCGGCTTTTTTTTGTTACTTTTTTTCAGCTGCAGGAAAAAAAGTAAACGAAATTATTCTACAACTAGGTTCGCCCCAGCGGCGGCAGCATGTGCTAACAAAAAATAAACCCTTTTATAGGCATCAGCCGAATGCAATACCCGATAATCATTGTTTATCAATTGATAATAGCTACCTGTAAGCAAACAACCTCTTGTATCCGTATGATAGTTCCCAATATGAAAGAAAACCAATGTAAAATTGGGTATACCTCTAATTTCTACCATACCTTGATGCATATGGCTATACCTGCTTTGATACTTCGCATTCATGCCGGCTGTTTTATTTAGGCCGAGCTTATATTCTCCCGCCGGAATAGCTGTTTCTCCAGGAATTTTTTCATTCCTTATTTTATCTTCTAAGATGTAACATTGGAAGAGATTGTTTATGTATAATTGACCGAGGGTAGTATTTGTGCCTTCGGCGATTCTTAATAGTTTTATCATTTTTTTAGACATAAGATTTAAGTAGTAAGACATAAGACATCTCTTCTACGAACAGCTTGGTACCAATAACCAACAATTAAACCTCAAAACATCCTAAGTATTGGCTGTTCGAAAAGCGCTTGCCATGGCGATCTTGTGTAAAGAGATAAACATTTACGGGTGCATCTGCTAGCTGTACGGGCAATTGCAGTTCCATCCTCCCGGCTGTTCTCAGGCATTTTTCTTCATTAATGCCTGCAATACCTAAAGCCGGATTATAAGCACAAACAATCACCTCATCGTCACTAAAACTGTGAAATTCATCAAAGCTTGCTTCAAATGTCAACTTCAGTTTATCCCCTACACGCAGCAGCTCAGTTCTCCGCAGATCGCAAAGGAGTCCCTTTGTTAGGCGCACCATTTCAGGGTCTATCTCCAGCGCCGGGTACTCACCCTTAACGCCATAACGCATCAAGTTAGCCACAGCCATATTAAAAGCACGCTTTTTATTATGCTTTCCATAACCCATGGCGACGATTTTGCGTAGTGGTGATAGATAACGTACTGCTATAGCCAGTCGTGTTTGGGAAATAACCCTTCCGTTTACGCGCTCCTTTTTGCTTCCATTCCGTTCTGATATTGGTAACATATACATGCGTTAAAGGCAAGCGGCGCCGGTACCAGCGCCGCTTTACCATGTTAATCAAATGATACCGTTCCTAAATAGATGCTTTTAGACACCTCCTTAGCTTTCCGCTCGGCATAGAATATCCATGCATGCCCCTCGCCTGAGGTAATGTGTGCTGGGATATTGATGGCCGCCTCACCATCGCTCCGCAGCGGAACTACATCCGTTGTCAGAAACTGCTCTGAGGCCGGATGGTATACCAGAAGGTAAACCGAGTCGTCCGTATTGCCACTTACAGCATTTACCGTGGTATTCCAGGTGACCGTCAGCTCGGTACCCGTACGACTTATAGCTTCACTGCCCGCCGTAAACAATCCGCCTGCACTCAGCTTAATTTTGCTATAATCCAGCATATAATTGGGGTAAGTACCCACCACGGCCTCGTTGATATTGGCCTTCAGGGCCATGTTCATCCCGGTATTGGTATTTGCCCTTTTCAGGCCATAGCCAATACGCAACAGCGCCTTGATTGGAAAAAGAAAGGCAGTGATCAGCGAAAACTTAGCCTGCTGCATCAGCTGCTCTTCAGAAGCCGGTTTTGAACGCTTCTTATAAAGCCCTTTGATGTAGTTTATGCTTTTCCAGCTACTGCCGATAACACTTCCTGCTTTTCCTTTGAAGCCACCGTTGGCTCCATTTCTGATTCTTCCCATTTTGTTTAAAATTTAAAAATTCAACCATACAATCCGCAATCATTTATACCGGTATTCCTTGCTTCATGGCACAAACATAAACAGCTGATTCACCGAAAACTAGCAGCAGAGAACGCTTGAAGCGGATGTGAAGCGGATGATCTGGAAACTTGAAGCAGAAGTGAAGTGGTATTAGCCGAAATTGGCTTAGAGATCGCTGACTAAGGCAGCATTCGAGCAGAAGGGAGCGCTATAGCGAGTAAGCAGAACCGTTCCGAATCACAAAGTGGCATCAGCTTGTGGAGGCAGCAATCGGCAGGTGACATGCCCTTATCTGTTTTTGAGCGGAGCTTACGGAATATGAGTAAAAGACAAACGAAGCGTGGGCCTATGTCTGGGCGTGGCTCCTTTTACGGCCGGGTATGTCGGCCACGGATTGCAACGGAACAAGCCAGCCGAAGCACCTTGCTGCTTGGGTGCTTCCAAGCAGAAGAAAGTTTGCGCGCTTAGCGCATAAAATCTGTATTAAATTCGTATCAACTTCGAGGCATATATGCCCGTTTACCAGATATTGACCAGATCCGGCCAGATCCTGACCAGATTTATCTGGTGAAAACCTGATCAGGATCTGAAAAAAACCTGAAAGAATGTCGAATAAGGTTGGGAGCTGGTACGGAAATGCTCCATTTAAAAAAACAAAAAGGTTAAAGTAGCTTATAAAGACCGGAACTACTATTAGTAAGTATGTCGGCATATCTGTAAGCCTATCCACAATAAGGAAAGATCGATGGAACTATGATTGTTGATTTAGAGAAAGAGAAAAAGAAAAGTTAAAGAGCTATATGATAAAGGTATGTTATACCTCTATAAAATTCTCTTGATGATTTTCTAAACAGGCTTTTATTCTATGTGTATCACCTACGAGCCATACAATATCATTGGCGAAGATGGTTTCTGATGAACCTGGGTTGAGCATGCGGTTTCCTGCTCTTTCAATACCCACCACCTGACTACGAAGGTCTTTTCGGATACCGGAGGTTTTTATCGTTTTACCAGAATAGGGGCTAGCTTCCGTAACCTGTACTTTAATAAGCTGGATATCATTAATGTCTATGTCTTCTTCATTGTCCGCTTGCCGGACTGTTTGGTCAAACACAACTTTTAATCGGGAAATCTGTTCGTCAGTCCCCAGTACGCCCACTTTATCGGAGGGCAATATCCGCTGTTTTCCGTTTGGCAGATGAATGGTTCTGTCGTTTCTGCGTATATACACAATATGTATCCCGTACTGCTCTTTCCAGTTAAGTTCGTACAAAGTCATTCCTGCAAATAAAATGGTGTCGACTGCTTCCAGTTCTGTTACGTAAGCATTCCATTCCTGGAAGTGCTTCTTTGCTTCCTCATTTTTGTGTTGTAGCTCTATACTTCCTTTATTTTGAATGTATGCAAGCCGTTCCCTTTCGTTCAGGTTCGATATGAACCGTTGCTCTATTCGCTGGTGAATCTGCTGAACCTTGTCTGAGAACAACCAGAGCAATGCTACAATTACCGGAACAGCAACCATCAGCGCGTATTTGGTGGTAGTGATCTGATCGATAAAGAAACCTATAAGAAATATTCCCAGAAGATACCGGACGGCGTGAAGGGAGATACCCGTGACCGAATAGTTCAAGTAATACGAATTGGTAGCGTCATTGCCTTCTTTTAATTTAACTTTTTTGATCAGGATGGCCCATAGGAAAGGGGATGCCAGCAAGGTCGCTGCGCTTATCAACACCACATTTCGCCAGAGCACACTTTCTATTTGCGTATTCAAAAACGGAATGAATGTATATTTGAATAGCAGCGCAATGGCAACGAGTATAATGCTATTGGTGATGAGGATGCTGTTATATTCCTGCAGCATTTTTTTCCAGAGCGGATTGTCTTTATTTTTCTGTGTTTCGGAAGTATAGACATCTAATCGGGCTACCCATTTTGCCGGAAGTATGTTTACAATCCTGCTGTATAGAGGTTCTGAAAATTTAATTAGATAGGGTGTGGTAAATGTCGTGATTGCCGATACGCCTACGGCAATAGGAAACAGAAATTCGGAGATGACGCCTAAAGACAGGCCCAAAGCGGCAACGATAAACGCAAACTCACCAATCTGGGCCATACTGGAACCTATCTGTACAGCTTGTTTTAAAGGTTGTCCGGAAATCAGGGCTCCTAACCCACTAAAGAAAAATTTCCCTACGATGGTGAGTAAGGTAATGGCCAATATGGGACCTGCATACCTGTACATTGCCTGTGGATCGATCATCATACCCACGGAGACAAAGAATATGGTACCGAAAAATTGTTTGATCGGTTGTGTAAGGTGTTCGATCTTTTCTGCCAGTACAGTTTCTGCTATTAAAGAGCCCATTACAAAAGCACCTAATTCGGCAGAAAATCCCACCTGCGTAGCCAACAGCACCATGCCGAAACAAAGTCCTATTGCAAGAATGAGCACCGTTTCTTCGTCCATCCATTTTTTGGTCTTTTTTATAAATACCGGGAGCAAATAGATACCTACTAAAAACCATAACACCAGAAAGAAACCCAGTTTAAGTACGGTGAAAAGGATTTCTGAGCCGTGAAAGGTCTGTGTTACGGCAACGGTAGATAGCAATACCATCAGCAGGATGACAATAATATCTTCTACCACCAGTACACCGAAAACTACCTTGGCAAACTGTTTGGGTTTTAAACCCAGTTCATCAAAAGCCCGCAGAATAATGGTGGTGGAAGAGCTTGCCAACATACCCGCAAGGAAGAGACTGTCCATCTGACTCCAACCCAGCAAATAGCCGGTAAGATAGCCGCCCAAACCTACAAATATAATTTCGGTAACTGCCGTAATGGATGCCGGGCCACCTACTTTCACCAGCTTTTTAAAACTGAATTCTAGACCTAAGCTGAACAGCAGCATGATGACACCAATCTCTGCAAAAGTCTCTACGTTTTCGTGATCAGCGATGGTGGGCAGGTAACTGAAATGTGGCCCAACCAGAAAGCCGGCAATGATATAACCCAGAACCAGGGGCTGCTTAATTCGTTTAAAAAGAATGGTAACCAATGCACCTACCAGGAGGATCAGCGCCATATCTTGTATCAGTTCGGGTAAATGAGCCATCTATATTTTTGTATTGTTCAATAATGAAGTTTAATCTATTTAATTAATAAGAAGCATTTTATTTATTCTGTTGGAGAAAACAAACACAACTATCTTATTTTAAACGCTTTAAAAACAACAATAACAGCAGTAGCGATGCCAAGATGGCACAGATGTTTATAAGCATTTGGTACTAAACAAGGTTTGGTTTAAGATTCTTGGTAACTCAATGCACCTGATGGACAAGCATTAATTTGACTCTTTAAATCTTCTACTGAAGCATTTTCTGGCGTAATCCATGGCGTAGCTTTAGGGTCATAGACCTTTGGTAACGTTTTTACGCATATACCTGCGTGAATACATTTTTTTGGGTCCCATATTACTTTTAAATTGTCTTTTCTATATTTTTTGATAGTTTCCATAATCCCGAGTTTTATTATTTCAATACGTCCTTAATATCATCTAGTGTTTTGAACATCTTTGCCGCATACGGACACAAGGGTATAATTTTTATGCTTTTCTCTCTGGCCATTTCAACGATCTTGTAGAGCATTTTTTTTCCTACACCTTTACCATTAACGCTGGCTCAACTTCTGTGTGGTCTATGATAATCAATTCTGCCCCTGAGATGGAATATGTCATCATTCCAACCCGGTTATGATTCTTTCGTGCCATCGCACAGCCTTTGGTATCGCTTCTTTTAATAGTATTTCCATGGTTTTTTTTAAAATTTTATTTCAGAAGTCAACACAAAATGATATAATGTGTTGCGTTTATCACTCTTTTTGAGAAAGCTTCCAGGCAAAATTACATTAGATTCAAGTTCAAGAGAAACAAACTTATTGGGTTGGTAACCGATAATTGTACCCATTTGATGCGCAATAAATCTTTTGTTATTTACATTTGGATAATCCAAAGTCATTGCCGCACCATAGACTCCATCTTGTAACGAATAACGCCAAAAAGCAGCATAATCAAATGCCACTTCCCACTTGTTGAACATTGTATTTATATAAGGATGAACGTCGATTAAATTTGATGGCCCAAACCTTGCAACCCTGCCAAAATAAGCACCGCGAGGATACAGCGCATCAAACGTATTTAACTTCTTATCGCTTGTATTTTTATCGCCACTAATAGCTTCCGTTTTAACTCCTAAATTCACACTTCTCCCAAATAGATTTGTTTCCCTTTGTAAGTTAAAAGAAATGGTCCAAGCCGAAATAGTCTGATTTCCAAACGTTCCAAATTGGTAAACCAACTCATTGTCATAGGTCAGTTTTTTGAATTTACCAAAATGCCTTAAACCAGCCGATGCTCTTCGCTCATTTTCCTGGCCACTAGTATAGATTGTGCCATTTTGCTTCTGATAAAAAATATAAGTATCCAAACTGGAAACTCTAGAAAAATCAGTGGTTGCGTAAATACCTGAAAGGGTTTCGTCAAAATCTAAATATGTATTATTAAACGCTTCAAATGAAGGTATTACTGGTACTGAAAAAAAGGTTTTAACACTTACTTTATCGTTTTGGAAATTAACTTCTGCAAAATCAAATAAGCGCCTCACATTGGGACCTTCTCGAATATCGATCAAACGTCCTGATCCCAATCGCATATTTTGTCTACCCACGGCAATATCCCAATTTGATGTAAGCTTATATTTGGCAAATAACTGGTTTACATAAAGCTCGCTCTTATCCACCGGACTAATGTCCTCTTTGTTGGTTACCAAACTGCTACCCAGTTCTGTAAATAGCTCTAAATTTACACCTACTTTTAAATGGGCGTGAGCTAAAAATCTATTTAAGTACCAGATATTATCTTGGCTTCCACTGCGGCCAAATTCACCATTAATAAATGATTCTGCCTGAAATCGCCAGCTTCCCCCAAACGAAAGTGTTGTATTTTGAAACAGATTGATTGCTTTTAGATTTTGATACCTATTTTTATTTTCGATTGAATCTAACTTTGTCAAATCGTCATTTTGGCGCAAAATGCTAAATTCTTGACCATAGACAGAAACGTGAAAAGCGATAAAAATCAGCAAACAAATTTTAAATTTCATAACTAAAATTTGATATAGCACCAGATAGTATTGATGATATCATCTCCTATTTTTTTATTTCATCTACAATAACCACTTTTTGACTAATGGAATTGCCGGTTGAAAATTTTATTATCAAGACTGTATTTCCCAGCGCCTACATAGGCTATAAATCCAAACACAATCGAATAGATAAGTGGTACGTCTTGTACTTTTGCAGGATCGTTAAAATGAATGAGCAACAAACCACTCAATGTGAGTGATATTATTAATAATGCAGCCAATCTTGTCGCGAAACCGAAGGCCACCAAAATAGCACAAAAAACATTGGCGAAAACAGCATAATATGCCGAAAAAGTTGTTCCGAAACCCAGCGGGTCTGGAATATGTGCTTCTGTTTCTTTAAATGCCATAAGTTTAGGAATTCCATGTGTTCTCATAATTGAAAACGCAACAAAAATTCGGAACAAGAGCAGTGCGACTTCTTTATTGGTAGTTTGAGCGACCAATATATTTTTTATTTTCATGTTAATTAGCTTTATCATTTTTGGTCTATTATATAATTCAGGATAATACAAGGCACTTACCAGCCCGAAGTAAAATATTAATACACCAAACTATTTATTCTGTAGTGAATTTTATACGATGTTCCGCGTTCATACTTTTAGTCCGGCTTATATACTTCCAGTCCAATTTCTATCATAATGTCTGGAATAACTAGTTCTTTAACTCCAACCCAATTTCCTGTTGGAAATTGTTTTGTGTAAATTTTATTACGGTAAGCTGCGTTCTTCAAAAAAGCTGGCATATTGGTAGTGAAAATATTTTCCACGATCACATCATCAAACGTACAGCCATAATGATTTAATATTTTTTCTAAGTCAGCATAGCAGTTTCTCATCTGTTGTCCTAGATCTCCTATGTTTTTTGCATTGCCTTTATCGTCCATACTTACAGCTCCAGAAATTCTAATAATATCTCCTACTTTCACGGCGTGTGTATATCCTTGAGCTTTTTCGAATTCGGGCCTAAGGTAAAAGTATTCAGGTTTTTCAGTTTCAACAATTACTTCATCTGTAGCTTCCTTTGTCGATTCTTTGTCTTTGTGTTCGCAACTTTGAATTGTAAAAGTTAATGCCATTAATAGCACAATTAATGATAGTTGATTGGTCTGGCTCGTTAGTTTTCTCATAATTATCATTGTTTTTTTGCCGATTTTATTTGGTTTTCAGCTTTCCTGTTTTTATTAAATTTAGTTATGTCTTACCCTATGACGCATATCATATTAAAAGTTGAAAAAGGTTTTTCAAGCACCAGGTTCATTTTGGCTGCTTATATAATCGTTTCTTATTGCAAAAAAGACGATGCAAAGCACTTACCAGTCCGAATTAAAAATATTAACCTATCAAACCATTTATTCTTTATTGAATTCTAGGTCTACGATCAATTTTACAGTATCACTAACCACAATACTGCCTGCGTCTGTAACAGCACTCCAAGTAAGATTAAAATCCTTTCTATTAATTGTTCCAGTAGCTTCGAATCCTGCTTTTGTCTGGCCATAAGGGTCTACTACGATACCATTGAAATCAACGTACATTTTAATTTCTTTAGTAATATCTCTAATAGTTAAATCTCCTACTAACGTTTCTCCATCAAAAGATGTAGACTTAAATAATAATTCAGGGTACTTTTCTGCATTAAAAAAATCGTCCGATTTTAAGTGTCCGTCTCTATCACCATTTTTTGTGTTGATAGAACTCGTTTTTGCGGTGAAGCTAAAATCTGCATTAACGAAATCATCATTGCTGGTTTCAGCTGTTGCATTAAAATCTTCAAAATACCCAGTTACGGTAGAAATCATCATATGCTTCACTTTAAAGCTGATTTCGGAATGTACTTTGTCAATATTCCAAGTTGTTTTTGCTGCCATGATTATTTTATTGGTTAAAAGTTATTACCAAGTTATTTACTTTGATAACCTCCGAAATATTTTACGGGTGACCAATTAGGTATTACTCCAGGAAGTTTTGGGTTCATCTTTTCATATTCACTTGAAGCAAATACTACTTTGCCTCCCACTACTGTGAGAATTGATTTTAGATTGTTGATCTCTTTCTCCGGGATGGTAAAATAATCATCAGATAAGATCGCAAAGTCAGCATACATTCCATTTTCTAATGTTCCTTTTACGGTTTCCTCGTCAGAAATCCAGGCACTTCCTTGTGTGTACAAGTGCAAAGCTTCTTCTCTTGATAATCGGTTGGATGGTTCAGCCAATTGAAAACCGCCAACAGTCTTACCCGTTACCAACCAATATAGCGCGGGCCAAGGATTGTAACTTGCTACACGGGTACCATCCGTTCCCGCACCTAAGGGGAGTCCTGCGTCGATCATTTTGCGAACTGGCGGTGCTTGTTTAGCTTTTTCTGCACCATAACGTTCTACGAAATACTCACCTGCATACGCCATACGCGCTTGAATAGCTATTCCACCATTTAAAGCCTTTATGCGTTTTAACTCAGTTTCCTTAACCGTTTCAGCGTGGTCAAATAACCACCTTTTAGAAGCTAATTTTCCATTTGTTTCCTTATTCACTTCTTCGATGACATCAAGCATATTGGCAATGGTTTCGCCATATGTGGCATGTATTCTGAAAGGCCATCCACTATCTACGTGAAGACGTATGATTTTTTTCAAATCTTGTCTCCAAGTTGGTCTATCTTCCAACATAGGCTGGGGTGCCAAAAAGTTTTCAAAATCACCAGCGCTCCAAGTTAGGAATTCACCACCACCTTCGAGTTCATAACCGTGTTCTAAATGTATTTCGCCGTTGTATCCCACTTCATTGTTTGCAATCCATTCTTCAAATTCGGCATATTCAGCACCTTTATCTTGTGGAAATAAATAGTAAGATAGACGAATTGGCATTTCACCAGCATCGGCTAATTTTTTTGTACTGCTAAAATCTTCTGGAAATTTGTGACCTCCGCCACCAGCATCGATACCGCTGGTAATTCCAAACCTGTTCAACTCTCTGTAAAACTGCTTAGTAGAGTTTATCATTTCGTCATCTGATAATGTTGGCAAACCAGCAATTGTTTGGTATAAAATGGTGGGGCTAGGTTCTGCCAAAAGTACTCCGGTTAGCTTTCCATCAGCACCTTTTTCAAAATTGCTTCCTTCTGGAGCTTTTGAATTTTCATCAAAATTCATCGCCTTTAAACCAGCTGTATTTAACCAACCTCTGCTGTATAAAAACAGTACAAAAGTCGGGACATCACCTGTGGCTTCATTAATTTCTTCAGGTGTTGGAAAGCGTTTTTCTTCAAACTGATAAGGGCTCCATCCGCCAATTACCCTAACCCATTGTCCTTTTGGAGTATTTGCCGCCTGCTCTTTTAGCATTTGTAACGCTATTTTCAAAGATGTCACCCCATCCCAACGTAATTCGGCATTATAAAAACGTGCGCCCCTGGTTAAGTGTAAATGAGAGTCGTTTAAGCCGGGTATCAAAGTTTTGCCTTTGGCATCTATTATTTTTGTGCTGTCGTTTTTAAGCTTTAAAATATCTTCGTTAGTCCCCGAAGCCAAAATTTCCCCATCTTTAACAGCAATAGCCTCTTTAATGGTTCTATTACTATCCATAATTGCTATTTTAGCATTGGTAACAATTAAGTCGGCAAAGTCTTCATTTGCTTTATTCCTATTTTTACAGGACACCAATGCAATCGAAACGAGCAGTAATAATATAAGTTGCTTCATAATAAATGTTATTTAAAGGCAACCTTCATTACTGCCGGTTGCCTTTGTTGGTTGTAGTTAGTGTTTTAGCATCTCTCTAGCATATTGCACACCTATTCCATACGCTCCACCATATTTCACAAGCAAATCATTTACAGGCTTATAGGTTTCTTGTCTTGCCCAGTCACGTTGTAATTCTAAAATATATTGCAGTGAAGTGATAGGTTTTGCACCTGCTTGAACCATACGAGTTATTGCTTGATCATGAACTTCTTTCGAAATATCACCTGAAGCATCGGTAATCACATAAACATCATAACCTTCCTCTAAAGCAGATAATACTGGAAAAACAATACAAACACTTGTCCATAAGCCCGACATAACAATTTTCTTTTTGTTTTTACCTGTGATGGCCTTGTGGGCATTTATATCTTCCCAAGTGTTCATTGTTGTACGATCAATATATTTTGATTGATCAGGATATACTTCCAAAATTTCTGGAAATACAGGTCCACTAAAAGATTTTTCGGCCACTGTTGTAACTACAGTAGCTACATTAAAGATTTTGGACGCACCAACGACTATTCCAACGTTATTTCGCAATACTTCCATCGACCCGTTATTCGTTGCAAAAGCCATTTGACCTTCGTGGTCGATCATTACTAATGCGTGATTTGTTGGGCTTAGTAATTCTGGACTAGGTTTTTGAGCAAACCCTAATAAGGATAAAAAACCTAGTGCAATACATAAAACTGTTTTTTTCATTTTCAATTTAATTTTTATCATTTCTGACGGTTATAGATATTTAGTTATTATTTAATAATCATCAATCCATTGGAACTTCCATCAAAAGCAGTTCTGTATTAGAATCTGCCTTAATGGTTAATTCCTTGGTATCCCATACCCCGAAGCCATCTCTTTTATTTAAAATCTGATCATTAACAGTTACGTCCCCTTTGAGTACAAAGACATAAACACCATTTCTCTCAGGGTCATTTAAAGGATATTTTAATTCTTTTCCACTTTCAATGTTCGTTATATTGAACCACGCATCTTGGTTAACCCACACTCCTTCATCATTAGGATTTGGGGATACTATTTGTTGCAACTTATTTTCCCGGTCTGCTACATTCAAAGTAATTTGATCATAACGCGGGCTTACATTTTTTTGATTGGGTATAACCCATATTTGAAGAAACTTAACCTCTTTGTCTGGGTTGTTGTTGTATTCGGAATGCATCACTCCCGTACCAGCGCTCATTACCTGTATGTCTCCAGATCTGATTACTGTTTCATTGCCCATATTGTCTTTATGTTTCAAATCTCCTTCAAGTGGTATGGAAATAATTTCCATATCTTTATGTGGATGGGTCCCAAATCCCATATTACCGGAAACTCTATCATCGTTCAATACGCGTAATGCACCAAAATTCATCCGTTCCGGGTTGTAGTAATTGGCAAAGCTGAATGTATGTTTTGAGTGTAACCACCCATGATTAGCATCTCCTCTCGTATCTGCTTTATGAAGTATTGTATTCATCGTTTTATATTTTTATTTGGTAAGTGATTCTAACCTAATTTCTTGTTTCTTAATTTCCAGCTAATTGTTATTGCCAACATGGGCGAAGTGAGGCGGTTGCTAGTATCAGATATCAATTATTTTCATCTGAAATTCAACTCTTATAGGCCATTTTTATGCCAACAATTTAACATATTGATTTTCAACATATTAAACAATAATTATTAAAACAAATATTTCTTATTTTTTAGAAAATTCTATTATATTAGAAAATTTTATTATTTTTAATCCTTCAAATATCCTATCTATATGAATGCAGAAATTTCAAAAAATCAAGTAAAAGAATGGTTGGTTGAAACTTTACCATACGAGGTAGTATGGTTTGATGAACAGGGAAACCTTGTTTATGCCAACACAAAATTTTGTAACGCACTAGGTTACAAAAAGTCAGAACTCTTGAAGCTCTCGATAACAAATATTAATCCTACCGTTACCAAAGAAAGCTGGAAGAGACACTGGGAACTTTTAAAAAAAGAAAAATCGCATCATTTTATAGCAATTCATAAAAACAAGAGTGGAAAATTTTATGAAGTTGATGTTTTTGCTCAGTTTTTCTCAAATAATGGAAATAATTTAATCTGTGGCATTATAAATAATATCACCCAATCCAGCTTTTATAAACAGCTGATAGATTACACCCAAACCATCGCAAATGTAGGAGGATGGGAATGGAACCTGCAAGACGGCTCTTTAATTGCAACCACCGAAGCATTAAAAATCTTTAATGTGGAAGATTTTGAAGATCTGGCACCAGCTAACATTATACATTACTTCAGGGATCCCGAAAGAATAAAAAATCTTTTACGAGGTGCAATGAGAAATGCCACTTCTTATGATGAAATATTAGAGACTACGGATTCCCGATTTATTCGAACCGTTGCCAAACCATTATTAAAAGGTGGTAAAGTCTATAAAATAATTGGCGTTTATCAAGACATTACCCAACAACAGGTTAGAGAAAATGATCTACAGTTTTATAAAGAAATAATTGATAGTGCAGAAGATTTAATTTACGTCTATAATAAAGAGGGAGATTTAGTGCACTATAGCAAATCAGTGGTCAAAAAATTAGGCTTTAGCCAAAAACAATTAGACGCTTTCACTATTTATGATTTGGATATGGGGCTAAACCCCGAGTGGTGGTCTAAACATTTTAATGAAATTATTGAAAAGGGGCTATTGCGATTTGAGCGAATAGCAATTAGAAAAGACGGTACAAAATTCCCGATAGAGGTAAGTGCTAACCATTTGCGTTATAACAACGAAGATTACAATTGCGCAGTTGTGCGGGATATTTCAATGAGGAAGTTGAGAGATTTAAAACTTTATGAAGCCTTGGAAGAAATAAAATCTCTAAAAGAACGCTTAGAAAATGAAAACGAGTATTTACAGGAAGAAATAAGTAGAAAAATAAATTTTGAGAAAATTATCTGTACAAGTAAAGCCTATGAGAAAGTTTTAGAACAGGTCAATCAAGTGGCACATACAGATACTACAGTACTTATAACCGGCGAATCTGGTACAGGAAAAGAATTATTGGCAAGTGCGATACATTCTAACAGCACAAGAAAAGACAGAACTCTTATAAAAGTAAATTGTGCTACTTTACCAAAAGAACTCATAGAAAGTGAACTTTTTGGACATAAAAAAGGGGCTTTTACCGGTGCAACAGCTGATAAAGCCGGAAAATTCTCATTGGCAGATGGAGGCACTATTTTTCTTGATGAAATAGGCGAAATGCCTGTCGAACTGCAGTCTAAATTACTTCGCGTGTTACAAGAAGGCGAATTTGATGCACTTGGTGGTACCAAAACTATAAAAGTAAACGTACGGGTTATAGCTGCAACGAACAGGCACTTGGAAGAAATGATAAAAGACGGTACGTTTAGAGAAGATTTATATTATCGTTTAAATGTTTTTCCTATTTACAACATCCCATTAAGAGGCAGAAAAGAAGATATTCCATTGTTGGCGCAATTTTTTTTAGAAAAATATTCTGCGAAAGCAGGTAAAGGTTTTAAACGATTATCTAAAAAGACTATTGCCATTTTAATGGATTATAATTTTCCCGGCAACATTAGAGAGCTGGAAAACTTAATTGAACGGGCAGTTATCATTGAAAACGGTACAACTTTAAACCCTGGCAACTGGATGCCAAAATCAAATATGAAAACAGCTACCAATGAATTCAAGTCTTTTGATGATTTGCAACGCGACTATATTATAGAAGTGCTTGATTATACTGATTGGAGGGTAAGTGGTATAAAAGGAGCCGCAACCATACTAAATATAAAAGACAAAACCCTATTTGCCAAGATGAAACGTTTGGGGATAGAAAAAAAGATTGGGTTAAAAACTTAAACCTTTCTCGCTATTTGATTATATCTTCCCATTAAGGAAATAATATTAGCAAGGTAGTAGGCGGTCTAGCATTTTTATTTGAGCACTGGCAAATCCAAACAGTATGTATTTACCTAAAGTTACTCTCTTGAAACAGCACAAAAAAAAGATCTTCAACCGGGGAGATTGAAGACCTTTACTAACCAATTATAAACCTAAATTATGATGACACAAAGATAGTGTACATATTACACTTTGACAAGTATTTTTTAATATTTTTTTCGATTGTTAGGCAAGCCTGCAATTAGGCGGAAAATTTTTTAGAACATATATAAGCTGTACAGCACTACTCCCCTACGCCCCAGTAGATTTTCCTTAACCTTTCTACATCCAGATCACGGTAAAGCTTCTTTTTATTCACTATTTTAGCTACCGTAATCATCCCCCGACCCTGGTACCGCAGCAAGGTACTTTTACTGATCCCTACCCTATCCAATACATAGTTGGCATCACGGTAAATAGTTTCCTCTTCTTCCTTTTTGAGAATAAAACGGTGTATTTCCATCGTATGCTCTTTTAACACTTTCACTTCTAGATATAACAAATGAAACAAATAGGCACAATGAGTACATGGCGCAGGGCCTTTAGGGCTTGCGTTAGAGAACATATTATAGTGAATTTAATAGGTTTACAAAAAAGGTTAATAAAGCTAGAACAGCAAGCAGTACAGATATTCCTTTATCGGTTTAAGAATGCGAAAAACAGATGATTACTTATGCGTCATAAATTCGTTTATTGCCTGGTTAAGTTCATCGGTAAAAAACTCTTTGAAGTCAATTTCCAAACTAACCAAGATATGAATCAAAGTGCTAAGATTCATTTCTGTGCCAGTTTCATAACGCCCCCATTGAGGTCGACTTATATCTGCTTTACCCGCAATCCTTTCAAAATTAGTGTAGCCCTTTAACTTACGCACTTCCCTAATACGTTCGCCAATCAAGGCTATTAACTCGGCATAAGTCTGTTCTCTATTTTTTCGCGGCATGTAACAAAATAACAAGATAATAACGTCATACACCACCCTCTATAAGTAGTCATATTATTAATAGACTACTTTTATGCAGACTACTTATAAAGGGATTTTATTATATTTGCCACCTTACCAAACCTAATCTAAGTATGTTTAAATCTATTGATCAAATTATTCATGTTCCTATATCCGATCTTGATTTCAGCGCAGCTTTTCAGACACTTTGCCGAAGGAAAAATATCCAAACGCTGGCTGCTATACTAAGCTTAGGCAGTGGTAAACTCGTTAAGGACGCCTATCTCGGCCCGTTACATTTTCGAGAACTTGTTGATTATCTTGATGATCGAGAACTACTATTTCTTTTGAAGGATTAACCTAGTCTGCTCAATTCAGATTTCTCCGATATTTCCTTCCTAGAGGAATAGCCTTCTCTGAATATTTGAGAATAATGTCGATTGATTGCACTTTTTTAATCATTTTGCGAGCAACCACATAACTCCTATGTACCTGCACAAAGAGTTCATCAGGGAGGTCTTCCATCACCACCGCCAGTTTTTTCCGAACCTGTAAGTGATTGTGCAAACGATAGACAGTAATATAGTTCCGTTGTGCTTCAATGTATATGATATCCTCTACTTCCACCTTTTCGAGCATCTTTCTCTCTATATCTTTGAAATAGATATAATCGTTCTTTACTTTGGTCGCTTTTTGGTACACATTTTCCATGTTAAACAGGTGCATCGCTTTATGGGTGGCTTTGGCAAAGCGGTCAAAAGGAACGGGCTTCAACAGGTAATCAATCGCATCGGTTTCGAAGCTCTCCACGGCATAATGCTCATGAGCAGTTACAAAAATTATCTTTTGGTCAAAGGGTAAACTTTGCACTAGCTGGATCCCGCTCATGCGCGGCATCTCAATATCTACAAAAAGCAGATCCACCGGTTTCTCCAACAGCTTTTGCTGAGCAATTAAAGGGTCTGATTCCTTATACACAATCTCAATATTGGAAAACAGAGAGAGGTGCTCGCATAGATTCTCTATGGACTCTGGGTTATCGTCTACAATGGCACAAGTAAATAATTCAATCATATTAATAGTTTATGGTTAACTTAACTGCAAAGGTTGTTGCTTCATCTTCTGTATCTAGGTTGAACTGATTGTCGAACACAGCGTGCAAACGATATTGAATATTCTTTAAACCAAAGCCACCGTCATCCACCTCTTTTGCCTCCCGTGATATGCTCTTCTTAAAGTTCTTGCAATAAAAAGAAAAACGGTTCTCTCTCAATTCTATCTTGGCGGCCATGGGATGAGAAGCCGAGAAAAATCCATGCTTCCATACATTTTCCATAAAAGTGAGTAAACATAAGGGAGGTATTATTTGCGCCTGCAATTCACCCACTATAGCTAGCTGCACGGCGGCACTATCTCCCGCTTCTTTCCTCATTAGCTCAACTAAGCTTTTTATGAACTCCAGTTCCTTACTCACAAATACTGTTGGTACATCTTCCCTACTGTATTTCAATGCATAGTTCGATACAGCCGTCAAGTTTTCCAACATCCCTACAACAGTATCATCCTGATATTGCTTAACCCGTGTGATGATGCTCTGCAGTGTGTTACGTTGAAAATGCGGATAGATCTGCGCACGGTATAAACGCATTTGGTAATTGGCGCGTTCACGTTCTGCCTTTAGCGATTTAATTTCCAAAGCATGCGCCTCCCGCTCTGCTTTGCGCCGCATACGGTATAGAAAAAACATAAAGGCATAACCAGCAACACGGTAAAAACTAATCGCATAATTCTGCATAAACTCGTTAAGTTTGAAACTCACACCCGTTTTTTGGATACGTCCTCCAACTGCCGGTATAACGTCTGTTATGTAAACTTTAGCAAGAAAGGGCAGCAGAATTAAGAGTATCATTAGCAGCCCAAGGGCCTGCATGCGTGTACGTTTATCCATCAGGCGCGTCATCAGAAAAAAGAGACAATAAAATGTTGCCGCCAATAACCCTGCTATCAGTACTGTACCCCATAACTGAACTTTTCCAGACTTCCAAAGGTTAAAGGCAAACATCATCAGCGTATATCCTATCCAGAAAGTCAAATGGCGAGCCCATCGCTTCCCTTTAAGGAATCGCTTAATAGAAGTAATCATAACTGATTAATTTAGGTGAATAAAAACGTTTTTAGCTAATTTAACATTTACGTCATTAATTAGCGAAAGTAATTTAACATTCGGCAATAAACATCCCTCGAAATAGGATAAGATCCATAGGTAAGCGGATTAAACGCAAAAGCCTTTCCGTTTAACTCAAAAGGCAATAACGGTGCCTTTTGGTCTGCATTTTCAATTAGATCCAGCAGCAAGGGCTCAGCACAAAATTGCTGGGTTACGGCATGATGAAGGTGAAGCCATCCCTCCCATTGATCCGTGTAATCGTTGATGGTGTATTCGAGAAACCCATAAAGCCGTTGCATAGTTTCTAACGCAAAATCATGCTTATTTATACGTTTAGAGGATTTTATCGGCGAAAGCGCGTAGAAGGTAAGCATTTCGTCCTTTCGGATGTTGGCCAAGGGATATATCGGAACATCAAGCCAGTGCGCAAGCATCGGTAGCCCCTTCCTGACAACCACTTCCTTACCAAAAAACGGTATTGCTATACCGTTCGATCCCGAACCTGTATTGCCATCCACATAAGCCAGTAAGCTTTTCCCTTGTTGAAGAAGCCTACGTAATTTGAATAACACTGATGGATCCTCAGCATTCAATACCGTTAAGGTTTTGCCATCTTCAACGTCTTTTTGGTAACGCTGTTCAAAGTCGGCACCATCCCGTTGTTTTACCTTCCCTGATACCAATAAAGCGAAGTCTATACCCTGTTTTAACAAGAGATGATTAATGAGCCGATAAGATCCCGTATGAAAGGTACAGATAATTCCGGGCTCCTGCCGTAATTGCTGCCACCAGTGCTCGTCCAAACCGGTCGTCGCTTCTTTCGGTAAGTGGCTATAATGCGCGTCTTCCCATATACTCAACTGCTGATTCATCCGTACCCGAGCAAATAATGATCGCTGTTCTGCTAAATTGTCGAGCTCTAAAAAATGGCGACAATTGGCGGCAAAGAAAACGAACAGGCGCCAGAGATCGGTTTGTTCCGGACCTACTTTTGTCTGCGCATAATGTGACGTTAAGCTATTTAATACCTGCTCGTAAGAAGTTTGATTTATATAATTTATCATGAATTAAAATTGATTAAGGTTAACATTGGATTAAAAAGCTGCCCACCCAACAAGAGTGGGCATACCATTCGTTAAGGCACAACAAAGTCACACTTCGCTTCATCTTCGTTCGCTAAAAACGAAGGATTTGCTTGCACTAATTGCTTTAGACTTAAACCCTGCGACAATTTAAAATACAGGCGATCTTGCCCATTTACTACTTGCATTTCCATTGCATAATTGTTTTTAAGATATAACATTCGCTCCATTTAGTATGGGTGGAGCCCCTACCCATTCGCCAGGCCATGGCATTTGTGATATCTACTTGCAAGTTGGGCTATGTCTTAAAAAAGAGAGATAAACAGGGATACAAAACATTAAATAGGGACAAAAAACGAAAAGTCCGAAAAAAAGCCATTGGACATCCAATTATGTTGTTTGTCCCTAAATTCGGTTGTCCGTCCCTAAAATTGGGTGATTTAACCTTTCAGCTGTAATTTGATTTCTGATTAATAATAAAGCCTTTAAACAACAATAAACACACATTTTATCATGCAAAATGACAAAACCAATTACATCCAATTGCTGGTGAGGGAATTCGGAAAGTTGGTAGATTTGCCAACGGGTTTTGAAGACCGTATCCAATCGGTTTCGCGGGTACTTGAAGCACCTAGATCAAGTTATATTGAGTTTCCTGGAGAAGCCAAAGATGGTTATTTATGGTATATAGTAAATGGCTTCGCTCATAGTTTGGTGTTAGATAAGTATCACCATACCAGTATAAGCCTTTACTTATGGAAAAAGAACGATATCATTGCCAATCCGCAAGCGATAGCTTATAATAGTTTACGGGAGCACTCCATCCAGTTATTGGAAGACAGCACGCTTATATGCATACCTAACCGAGCCATGCAAACCATTTTAAACGAATGGCCTTTGCTGCAAAAGCTGCTCATAGAATTTTCCATTCAATGCCAACATCAACTTACTGAGCACACTCTTTCATTAGCTGAATCTGCAGAATACCGAGTAAGATATCTACTTAAAAAATTTCCAGGAATACATTACCGCATTAGCCAAACTCATTTAGCTCACTACTTGGGCATGGGAAGAAGCACTTTTAATTTCTGGACTAGTAAAATTTCCAAGGAAAAATAAAGCACCTGTACTCAAAAGAAACAAAAAACTGTCTTAAAAACGACAGTAAACAACTCAATATCAAACAGTAGACTTCAACCAACTGACCTAACTTTGAAAATATGGAAACGATAGGTAGAAGTAGCCGCAATGGTGGGCAACAGTTCCATGACCAAGCTGGCTGCCGAAAGAAGAAGGAAAAGCGGGGAACATCGGCAGCCCGCTTAAAAAAAACAAAAAGGAGAAAAAATGAAATTTAGCAAAGAGATCATTTTATGGATAATCAGTATTCTTATCGCCTTGATGTGGGCTGCAGCTGCTTTTGGCAAGTTAAAAGACTTAGAAGATTTTCAGTTTCAGCTTGGCCAATCGCCCTTGCTACAGGATTTTGAAGAAATCCTGACATGGGTAGTGCCTTATGGCGAATTACTCTTAACGGTTGTTCTTATCTATCCTGCTACCAGGTTGTTTGCACTGTACACTTCCGTCTTTTTGCTCTGGCTATTCATTACTTACATCGTGGCATTATTGAGATTCAGTTATGACGTCCCTTGTGCGTGTAGCGGTTTTGCGGAAGGTTTATCATGGAAAGGACATGTGGTATTTAATATCGTATTTATGGTGCTGGCTATTATAGCAATTTTCATACTTGAAGATAAAAAAGGTGGCTTAACAATAAAAGGAGGCCATTCAAAGATATTGTACAATCGGGCAAAAGCCAACCCGTAAAATTGGCTATAATCATTTTTTTCATACTTATTATGAAGAAAATATTTACAACAATTCTGACGTTGGCCGTCCTAGGTGGTGGCTACGTTGGAGCCAAGGCTTTCGAGAAGAAAGCTACGGTACGCCAGGATCAGGCGTGGTATGCTGTGGATAGCATGGGCAATCCATCGAGCACGCATGATCCAATTGAAGAGGCCAATTTTGATGAAAATCAAAACTGTCCAAAAACGTCATCTGTTAACTGTGCGGCATTATTTAGCCAAGACGCTAATGGCCAACCAGAAAATAGAATCAGCGAAATCTTGGAAGGAGAGTTTACTCCTTAATCCTATTTTACGCATAAGCAGGAATATCCGGATATTCCTGCTTACCCAACTACTGCTTATATGATGAAAGCAACAATTATTAAGCGCGGTCTATTGATCTTACTGCTACCACTCATTATCGTTTCGACTTTAGCTATCCGATATCGAATCCGGCATGCTCCCTTAGAAAATTTCACGAGAGTGATATTTAAAGAACCGTTACAACCATTCACGCTTGTTCATACCTCTGCGCAGCGATATGCTGGTGAAGAAAACGGACGTCATTATTTTACAGGCCAGTCTCCTAAATATCTTTTGTCTTACGACAAAGCTTTAACACATCCGAAACGACTGGAATTGAATATTAAACCTACTCGAAAAATGCAATCAAGATTTCATGCAATGGTGCAGCCGGGAAAGGTTACCCTTTTTGCCGGAAACTATCCAGCCGTCATCCAAGTAGACATCCCTGGTTCTCATACAGCTTCTCTAATTAACATAAAAGAGGGCATTTTTAGCAGAATCTGTGCCATTAACGATTCCGTCTTTATTGTACGGGGTTACATGCATAATAGTGGTTTAAACCAATTATTCTATCGATACAATACTTCATCCAAAAAAATAGAAAAACAAGCCCAAACTTTTATTCAAGACGATGCAGGCTTATCCTCCGATGGACTTCTACATTATGATAAGATTCATAAGCAGCTGCTATATATTCAGTTTTATACCAATAAGATTTACGTTTTCAACCCAGATCTAACGATTATAAAAATTGACAGTACCATTAATCCAAACCCAACTACCTCTACCGAATTCTCGCAAGTAGGTACGCAAAGCAAACAAATAAAAAACACGTCCCCCAAGCAAGTTATAAATCGTCGAAGCTGCATTGCCAGGAATATCCTATTCAACCAGTCCGGAATAAAATCTAAAGATGAAAAACTATCCACCTTTAGGGAGAATGCAATTATTGACTGTTATTCATTAGCCGACACCCGTTATATGGGAAGCTTTTATATTCCCTTAAAGGGACAGCAATTATTCGATTTTGGCATTCATGAAGGTACACTTATAGCTGTTTACAGCAAAAGCATTGTATCGTACAAACTGCCTAAAGACTTATATAACTAGGCTATCATCTTGCATTTTGTTGCATACCGGTCATCTCAATAGTTGCTGGGTGAATCAACAATGTATAGCGCGGATCATTTGGCGGTAACTCATATTCTTCGCCGTCTATTCTTCTTGTGAGCTTAATAGCAAATGCCGGATCCAAATTGAGCCGGCGCAAATCACTCCATCTGATACCTCTAAACACCAACTCCTTACGACGTTCCAATAAAATCTGAGCCAGCAATTCTTCTTTAGATTCATACGGCACTTTTTCCATTTTATTATTTTTAAAACGATGTATCAACAAGGTTTTCAATTGTTCTTGCGCTTCGTCAAGCCTACCCCTTCGGGCCAAGCATTCGGCCTTTATCAATAACACCTCAGCTACCGTAATACCGCTAAACGGAACCAATGAGCCCGTATAATGTCCCTTAAAAGAATACGTTCCATCTGCATTCTGCACATAAAAAATAGATTTTCTTACATCATCCTCATGATAAGCATTTATCAGCGTTGCATCCATTTTACACACTCCTACAGAAAACAATGCACCATAATTAGTCAGCGTGCTCCTGAAAATTACCTCATCATTCATATCTGGAATCGGAAATCTAGCGGCCGCATTCAGTTCATTAAAGTCGAGCAATTGATGACTCGCGGAAAGGCACTGCTCGGCATAGTCCATAGCTCGTTCATAATCGTTCATACAAAGAGCTGTGCGCGCCAATAGCGCCCAGGCAGCGGCCTTATTAGGTTGCGTTTTGTATGCCTGCTGTACAGGCAACAGTCCCGTTGCTTTAAGCAAATCATCTAAAATCTGCAGATAGGTCTCTTGCAAATTAGACCTTACGGAAACTTGATTAAAGTCTGCCGACAGCCTAAGTGGTATGCCTAATTCGGTAGAGGCACTTTCCTTTACATACGGCTTTGTATAAAGCTGTGTTAATGTCCAAAAGGCATTAGCTCGAAAAAATAAAGCGGTACCTTTAACATTACCGAAGGCCATACTTTCCTGCACATTCTTATCAAGCTCCTCCAGACCATCCAGCACCACATTTGCATTATAAACCTGTCTATAACTAACAAACCAGTCCTCATCCGAAATTTCTTCCCCATAAATATCCGGTTGCCACGTATAGCCATTTCGCAAGCTTATGGAAGCAGAAAGCACATCCTTCAAATTAACATAATGATCACCACAGAGCACCTCCATCATTCCTTTACGATCTGTACCAAATACAAAAGTTGTATTGTTCAATAAGGCCTCATAATCTGCTAAAGTAGCCGGAACAACCAATGATTTATCCGGCTTCTCCTCCAAAATATCCCTGTTGCAAGAGACTAGTGTGGTTCCGAAAAAGCTGATTAAAATATAGTATGCTATTTTCATGATCTTCAAATTTATTCAGGTTTATAAACTTAGTTTCAAGCCGAAAGCAGCCGTGAATGGTGGACGCAATTCCAGATAATCCGGATCGAGGCCCTTTTTATTGGCCGTCCACAAAAGGCCGAGGTTACTCAGGTACATATAGAAATCGAGCTGTTTTATAAGAGGTTTCCCTCCGAAATTCGGCGTACATGTATAATTCAAGGTTACATCCTGCAGACGGATTAAATCACCCTTTAGCACGTTTATCACAGCAGACTGATAAAAGTCATCCCTGGCGGCATTTGCAGGATACACTAAAGAAGGAACAGAAGTACCTGCTTCATCACCAGGCTGCCGCCAGCGCAAAGCATAATCGCTATGGCCCGGAGCATCTACCCCAGCAAACAGCTGGTTATAATGAATAGTGGGTTTTCTAAAGTAATGGCCAAATTTAAAAGCAAGGTTCATCGACGCAGAAAAGTTGGCATAAGAAAAGGTCTGCCTTAAACTTCCTGCATGAGGTGGCCTTGCCCGTCCCATAAAAATCAATTGATCAAAGGTGGCCGTGCGTGCCAACTGATTATAATCGTTCGAAATTTCACCGCTTGGCAAAAAACCTAAAGGATCGCCCGAAGCCGGGTCCAGGCCGGCCCAGGCGAAACCATAAACGCTAAAAACAGGCATACCCTCTATTGGTGTAATTGCATTGCTCGCTCTACCGATGCTGGCATCTCCGAGGTAGTTGCCAACCAATGTTACCGGCTCCATGTATCGTGTTACCTCATCCACCGCATAGTTGTACAAGAGATTAATACGCCAGTTGAACTTTCCACGGATCGCTTCGGCATTAACCATTATATCAACACCTTGACCTCTGATATTGCCTACATTTCCCTTAAAAGACTTTAAACCTGTTGTGGGGTCGAGCGGTGCAAAACCTATCAGGTCGGCGCCCTTTTTATGATAATACTCTATCGAACCCGAGAGCCTGTGCTGAAAGGCCGCAAAATCAATAGCTGCATTCAGTATGCCCGTTTTTTCCCATCTTAACTCCGGGTTACCGGGATTCGCGATATTAGCATAGCGAAGGCCCGTAATAGAGGCAGCATTGTAATACATGGCCGTGGTGAAAGCCGAAATGGACTTGTCAACGTTACCATTATACCCATAGGTAAGCCGCGCCTTTAAATAAGGCCATTCTCTTTTATAAAAAGGTTCTTCACTTATCAGCCAGCTTAAGCCCGCTGACCAGAGCGGTACACTTTTTTGATTGGCACTTACGCCAAAAAGATTTGACTGATCAATGCGTGCGCTGCCCGAAAACGTATAACGGCCTTGGAAGGTATATGCCGCATTGGAAAAATAAGAAATAGCCGCATCAAACGTACCTCCCATGGAACCTGTATTAGGAATGCGGAGTAAACTGCCATTATGGTAAAGCGGAAAGCGCGTGTTAAAATCCATCTGCTGATTATAAGTCAGAATCTCGCGATCCAGCCCGTACCAACGAACGCTGTTCCGATCTGTTTTCAATGTTCGGTATTCGTAGCCGGCAAGCCCCACCAACTGATGATGATCCCAATCCTTCTGATAATTCAGCTGCCCTCTAAAGGTATGCGAAGCGAGCAGTGCATCCGCCCTATCCATCAAATCCCCGAGCGGTATCGGCCTAGTAACACCACCATCCGTATTAATGGATGAATAGCGGTTTATTAAATTTCGTACATAATAGCTCTCTCCATAACGTAGATCAGTATCGATGTCGTTTGCACGTTGATATTGATATTTAGCTTCCAATGTAAAACCCGGCAAGAATGTATATTTAAGCCCCGTATTAACACGCATGTCTGCCGTATTCGTACCAAGCTCCTGCAAATCACGATCCAAGAGAGGTCGGTATGTCCAGTCCAACAATCCGTTTCCTGTAGCCTGCTGTACGAAAGGAAAACGATAATCCTTAACAATCGGCAAGGGCATACCATTATTATCTGCCAAACGGGCATAAGGTAGCTGTGTCACAGACATTCCCAAGCCGTTGCGTTGTCTTTCTGTATGCGTATAGATCAACCCCAGGTTCAGCTCTAAAGGTTTAGCCACCTGAATATTACTTTCTGCCCTTAGTGTAAGGCGTTCCATGGAATTCCCCACTAGGGCAGCCCGGTTTTTATCGTAGCCTGAAGAAAGATAATAGGTATATCCGGTTCCCCCTCCTCTAAAGTTAAGCGCATATTGTTGGTTCACGGCTGGTTGATATAGGTATTTGCTGTAATCTTTCCGTATATCGTACCCCTCTAAACGATCTAGTTCAGCCTGCAGTTGTTGAGGAGAGATAAGACCATCCCGTTCCGCAATTCTTAATTCTACTCCAGGCGATAGCGGCAATTTATTATTTGAGTTTTCAGTGGCGTTGTAATACCCTTTTTCGAACAGAAAGCCTTCCAGCTCCAAGCGATCTGCTGATGACATCCATGGCAAGCGGTTAAAATCAGGTTTACTAACAACCTGTAAATTCGCGTTCGCCTCCATATTCAACTTTTGTTTATAGCCGCCCTTCTTCGTATTGATTACAATCACGCCATTGCCAGCCCTTACCCCCCAAATGGATGCTGCCGCTGCATCTTTAAGTACGGTGATACTCTCAATGTCATTTGGGTTGATGTTTTCTATATTTCCATCATAAGGAAAATTATCAAGCACAATCAACGGTTGATCATTTGCCATAATCGTGCCCCGACTTCTGATATCGATCTTCACTTCCGAACCACGTCTATCCAACTGTAGCCCCGAAGTAACATCTTCCAAACGGTCAATAACTCCTGTGCTGACACGCCTGTTCAACAGGGTATTATCCACCTGTACAAAAGAGCCTGTGGCACGTTCCTTTGGCAATTGCTGATACCCTGTAGACACCACCACTTCATCCAGTTCCTCACCTGCTCGTTCCAATAGGATATCTAGTGGCAGTTTCAAATCTATTTGTAAACCGATTTGAATGGGTTTGTAACCGACATAGGAGATGAGCAAGCTATCCACATCCGCTGGTAGAGCAAGTTTGAACGCTCCGTTGCTATCTGCATAAACCATTAGGTTAGAACCCATACCTCGTACGGTTGCTCCTTCCAGCGGTTGCTCATGATCACTTCCTTTAACATTACCGTAAATTAATCGATTTTGGGCTCCCACCTTATAATGGAGGCAGCATAAAGAAATTAACACGTATAAAAAACACTTCATTATTATTATAGGTTTAGGTGTGCCGTAGGTTTACTTATCTCGTAAAACAATTACTTCCAGTTTACGCTTTTCACGACTGATGCATAGGCCATATCGATCAAGCGCGTTATTGAGATCTACAATAGAGCTCATTCTACATTCCAGTTCTAGGTCTATCGGCCCGTCCAACCCTGTTTCGTCCAAAATAGGTGGTTGATTCTGCAAATAATAAACCGACAGGTATTGAGGCAGATATCGCCATGACGCATTCTGCAATTTGAAATGGAAAGCATTATGGCTGATGGTTGGTTTACCCGCAGTAGCATGCAAGCTTTTCTGCTCGGTACGCTTCAGTACTAAACATTCCATTTCCTCCTGCTCTATGGAAGCTGTATACGGCAAATATAACTGCAGGTCATTTCGCATCCTTTCAAAAAGCGTTTCCCTGTTCAGCGTACCCACCAATTCGTAACAATAGGTATGTTTGCGCGCCCATTGTTTAAATGGTTCTCCGCGTAAACCTGTTATAACTTCATTGGTGTCTTGCACTGCTAGTCTAAATCGGCTATCGTGCATGAGCGTTACATCCAATTCGCTGAAAGCAATCCGGAACAGCTTGGCTATCGAGATATTGAGTGCATACAGGCGCTTTGTACCAATATTATCGAAATCACGCAATCCGAAACGTGCGGGAAAACCTTCAACATACGAAGTAAGTGTATTATGCACCAAAACAGAACCTTTGTCTACATCGTTTTTACCAGATAGTAGAAAATTATCGAAATCAAATTTTCGATAAACATCTTTTTTTAATCGTAACGAGCCTATTTCTCCCGCTAGCAACGCCTTTATGTTGACTGAATTAACGTCCTCGCCACCCGTTATTGCCTTAACAAAACCTTTTGGGTCTACCCATACATAGTGGGGTATTTCCTTATGTGGAAAGAACTTCAACAAGGGTTTTTCATTCACCAAACTAAAGCCCTTAATAGGCACTCTCTTCTGCATGTTATCCAAAAAAGCAGCAACTGTTGGTTTATCCTGCAAGCTGATGGGTAAAATAGCCAAGTCGTTCGGGAACAAGTTTCGTAGCGAGTCCATTTTCGGAAAAGCTGCTACACAAGGGCTACAATAAGTAGCCCAAAAATCAAGGATAATGAGTTTACCTTTATAATCGTTGAGTGTTACGGTGGTGCTTCCCTCCTGCCCTGCCTTAACCATTTGCAGCGGCAAGTTCCATAAGCCTTCTGGGATGGTATCACCGATATGTAGAGGTTTAATAGAATCTGTAGCGAAAGCCACGCCTGCGGCAGCAGGGTTGCCTACACCCCGCTGCCCGGCGTGAGCCAAACAAACACAGAACAAGATCGTTGCCAGCGAAAAGCTTAAAGCAGATCGCTTTGAAGTGATTGCATTTCGCCCTAGTTTTTTTACACCTCGCCTAAAAAATGATACGCCTCGCCGCCTTTTTTGAACCTCTCGCCTTTTTTTACCTGCATTTCGCCACTTTATTTGCAATAGTGGCACGATCTTTAACGCCACGCCGGTGGCGGCAAGGGTGCCTAATCCCCGCTGCCGGGCATGAGCCAAACAAACACAGAACAAGATCGTTGCCAGCGAAAAGCTTAAAGCAGATCGCTTTGAAGTGATTGCATTTCGCCCTAGTTTTTTTGCACCTCGCCTAAAAAACGATACGTCTCGCCACCTTTTTTGAACCTCTCGCCCGTTTTTACCTGCATTTCGCCACTTTATTTGCAATAGTGGCACGATCTTTAACGCCACGCCTGCGACAGCAGGGTTGCCTACACCCCGCTGTCCGGCGTGAGCCAAACAAACACAGAACAAGATCGTTGCGAGCGAAAAGCTCAAAGCAGGTAGCTTTAAACCAATTGCATTTCGCCCTAGTTTTTTTGCACCTCGCCTAAAAAATGATACGCCTCGCCACCTTATTTGAACCTCTCGCCCGTTTTCGCCTGCCTCTCGTCTTAGTGAAAGCGATACAACTGGGTAGCCACGACCAACTAATGAAGAATTTCTGTCATCCATCATTAATCGCTCATCATTCATCACTAGCGTTGGCCTTCCTGAGATGGCATCAACACGTTCGTCCCTAATTTCTGCAGTTCGTCGAATAGTTTCTGCACATTCCACCGTCGTGTTGGCCTTGTGGAGACATCTCCCCAGCAGTACTTTAAAATAATTTAATTTAGCTTTTGCCCATTGTTGAGAAAAAATGAGCAAAATCATTTTTAATATATATGTTAAAAGGCTATATTTGAGACATAGGAGTCTCCTTAGGCACTTAAACCTCATTTTCTTTTAGATTTAGGTATTGAAAAATTGAATTGAAAAAGAAATAATTATTCCTTTATCTCATTTAAAAATGGGATTCAAATAATAATTAAACTGAGATTTATAGGCTTATGTAGGAGCTGTGATTATGAGTATAATAGGATTTTGAAGTCGGTTTGCATGCGCGCGAGGCAGGTTGCAAACGGGGGTTGCAGGATTTTGGGTGAAGCGGTCTGGGCGGTTTAAAAAACTCGTTTTCATAATTTTTTGGTTATGTAAACGATGTACTCGACGTAGCTTGGAGTTAGGACGAATTGGGTTGATAACCAATAAGGTGAACCGCCATGCTTCTTGCTCTGGAAACCGCTAAGCAACCAGCCATCAGGCCTACGCGAGAGCCCGAATCTTGCACCCAAGAGAGACTTATAGACGGCTCACCCTACTGGCAATATATCGTAAAGATAGTACTTCCAGTAGAAAATGGCGAACCGCAGTCCTCTCGCGTGCAAAGTTTAGCGGTTTTTGAACGAGAGTAACATCGTGTAAGTAGGGAATATACCCCTACCCTACATGTCGCTTTTTAATTAACTAAGACAAAGATAAACAAATAAATACAAAATATAAAAATATTTTCAATAAATAATGAATACAAACGATGTTGTCGAAGAGTTCGTAATAATCTTACAGTATTATATGGATTACTACGGCTTGTACAGTGTTGATATCAAACACTTACTTAAAACTTCAACAGATATTGTAGACGATCTTAAAAAAGCAAAGAATGGCCCCACCTTAAGAAAAGTAGAGTCAATAACTAAACTTTTTGGTTTACGATATTATGAATTTGGAAATCCTGATTTTCCGCTACCGGAAAAAGAAAACCTTCCGACTGCTACTATAGAAAAAATTGACAGGAGAAAGGAAACAGGCCCGCCAGAATCAAGACATTATAACAAGCTTGATTTAAATCAAGCCGTACTCAATGCTTTAAAAGCTTTTGCCGATAAAGAAGAATTTCTTCCTTCAGAAGTTTACGAAAGTCTTCCTGAAGATCTAAAAGAAAAATTAGGTTCTGCCACACGTATAACTGGGCTTTTTTCGGATGAGCTTAAAGGAAATGTCCAAAAAACAGGAAAGAAAGTCGAAAGGAAGGGAGTGGGTCGACGTGAAGAATACTATAAAGTAATTTCACTGAAAAATAGCACAGAAAGCAAAAGTGGTGCTTGACAAAAAAGCTTGGCGAAGTTTTTAAGGAGTTGTATGGGATGAAAGTAAAATAAAAGAAGAATGGTATAAAATAGAATAACCAAGAACATAAACCTAAACTTATGGCAAACGCTAAGAAAAACAATGAGGCTATAATCGTACCTTCTTTAAAGGCGAAGAAAACACCTAATATAAAATATAAATCTGTTATTGAGAACATATCAGACGCAAAACCAGGTTATATTTTTTGGGCTGCGAGAAATTTTAACAAAAACAATAAACATTCTCATTATATGACCTTTTTGTCATCAGCTGATGAAAATCAAACTTATCTCTTTGGAGTAATGTTCACTGCTTCAGTTGTTGCACGTTATAACAATATCCTATTAAAGAAAGAACATTTTAAGCAAGCTCATAGTGACGGATTTAGCTATGATTTCCCCGTGAAACCGACATTATTTGTTCCTAAGAAATTCATAAAGTTTGAGTACTGGAATCCCTTTTATCTTGTGGGGGAATTATCAATCGAAGGATTGAAATTTATCAAGGCAAAGATCGGAGATATGGCTCCAGAAATCTATGAAGAAAATATGAATATAGAATACGAGGAAAATATCGTGACAACAGGGTATAAAATCAGTCGAATAATTTAAGGAGTTATATGGGAGATAATGGTAAATAAAAGAAGATGAAATAAAGTAAAGTAACCAATAAGAATAAACCTAAATAGTATGCCTAACACTAAACCGATAACCGAAAATCTCATTATTCCTGAAGAGGTAGTGATGAATGAGATCTATTATATCCGCGATCAAAAAGTGATGCTGGACAGGGATTTGGCGGAATTGTACGGAGTAGAGACAAAAGTGCTTAAACAAGCAGTCAAAAGAAACATTGATCGATTTCCTAAAGACTTCCATTTTCAGCTTACTACACAACAAAAAAATGAACTGGTCACAAATTGCGACCGGTTTGAGAAGCTAACGCATGCGATCGTGACAGCTAATGCATTAAGGTATCGCAAATTGCGAAACCTTAACCAAAAGAGTTTTAACATCACAAATTGTGATCTCCAATAAAAAAGCAATGGCTAAACAGCAGAAAGAAATAATTGTGCCCGACGGGATATTAGCAGAAAGAATATATCGCCTAAGAGACGAGAACGTCATGTTGGATAGAGATTTGGCAGATTTATATGGGGTCAAAGCAATAAGACTAAGAGAGCAAGTGCGTAGAAACATAGAGAAATTCCCCAGTCATTTCATGTTTCAACTCAATGATGCAGAGGTTGATATCATGGTATCGCAAAATGCGATACCTTCTCGACAGTACTTAGGTGGAGCACTGCCTTACGCATTTACAGAACATGGTGTGCTTATGCTATCCAATGTACTTAAAAGCAACTTGGCAATAAAAATGAGTATTAAGTTAATAGAAATATTCGTGCAGCTTCGAAAGAGTCTTAACACTTATACCGAGCTAAGTCTGGAAATTGAACGGATAAAAAAGAAACTCAATAACCAAGATAAAAATATCGAACTGGTATTTCAATATCTTGATGAATTGGTAGAAAAAAAAGAATCGCCCGCTTCAACGGAAAGAAAACAGATTGGGTATGTACTTGGAAAAGAAAATCAAAATTAAATATAAGAAATACCCTAGCGAAGAGACTTTGAAAATGCTGTAGACGAAGCAACACGGTTTGCGAAAAATGTGTTGTGATCATTTTGCTGACGTCAGCAAAATGATCACAACAAGAGAAAGAAGCAACGTACTGACAGAATGAGTATGATGTATGGTCTGGGGAATAAACTTTTAAAAAATTGTTATCATTAAAAAACTAAGCTATGTTTTCACTCGGAATATTATTGATGTATCTCATATGGATAGGATTTATCGCCATCGTGCTTTACGGTTTATATAAAGTGTTATCTGCGTTACTGGATCGGTACTTAGTAGCCAAACATGATCATACCGCCGCACTTAGAGAACAAAACAAGGTCTTGAAAGAAATCGCTATAGCCATGAAAGAGAATGGTGGTCGTAGTTCTACAACCGATGTGGGTTAATGGAGTTATACGGTTCAGTTGCAAAATAAAAAGAAACCATCATCAATGATACTAGAATCAGCTATATTATATGTAAAGCCTGAACTACAGGAGCAGTTTGAGAAAGATTTCCAAATAGCAGGGCAATATATTAGCTCGATCAACGGATACATCAGGCACTCGCTATCCAAATGTATTGAGCAACCAAATAAGTATCTTCTATTAGTAGAATGGGAAACTTTAGAAGATCACACTATTGGCTTCCGCGAATCGCCGCAATATCTAGAGTGGAAAAAATTGTTGCACCATTACTACGATCCGTTTCCAATAGTGGAACATTATACCAACATAATTTCAAATAATAACAGCTAGCATATAAACCTAAATATATGAACCAAAATCATCCGAATCTAAAATTAATACATGAATTCTTCCGCATCTATGCCAGCAACGAAGTAGAGCAACTAGGTACTGTTTTAGCAGAAGATATCAAATGGCATATTGGTGGTAAACAGCGTAAAAACCCTTCAATGATTCTTCAAGCAAAAACTTTCAGACCGTGATCCGTTAAACCTCATTTCAACGATTGAATTAATTAGTTAAAAAGCAGTTAAATATACCAATCTATTACTAGAACAAATTACGATTATATATACATCAAAAAAGAAAAAAACATGGATAGAATCACCGAAAGCCTAATGAACGAACTTTTAAAAACGCTAGAAATACAATCATCCGGAGAAGCTAAAGATTTCGAAAAACTCGTTAACTATACTGTCGTTTCTAATGAATACAACAAAACGTTCGACGTCGATTCAATTGCTGTTGGCGATGGCAATGATACAGGTATCGATGGAATCGCTATAATTGTTAACGGTCAACTAATAGAAAGTACAGAGGAAATCGATGACCTTCTTGAGAAGAATAATTTTCTTGAGGTCGATTATATATTTATACAGTCAAAAACATCTTCTAAATTTGAAAGTGCAGAAATAAACACATTCATATTCGGAATACAAGATTTCTTCTCGATACAGCCTCGGCTTGTAAGAAATGAAGATATAAAACGATTTGCAGAAGTTTCAAACTATATATTTTCCAAAGCTCCCTATTTAAGAGAAAATCCGAATATAAAACTTTACTTCGTAACTACCGGTAAATGGACTGATGACCCAAATTTGAAAGCTGTAAGAGACAATGCAATAGAGAATCTTGAGCAAACAAATCTTTTTGACAAAGTAACTTTTATGCTTTACGGAGCAAGGGATCTGTCCGCAGCATATCGTAAGACAAAAGAATCTAGTTCAACATCTATCACCTTTACAAATAGAATTACGATCCCAAAAATCAACGGAGTATCACAGGCCTATATTGGACTATTACCCTTCAAAGAGTTCCTAAAGATAGTAGCCGATGAAGAAGGTAAAATACTAAACGTATTCGAAGATAACGTTAGAGATTTCCAAGGAGATAATAATGATGTTAACGGAGGCATAGCATCAACGTTGAACAGCATTGATTCCGAAATATTCAGTGTGTTAAATAACGGTATAACGATTGTAGCAAGCACCATCTCTCCCACAGGTGATCAATTCACAATAATTGATTATCAAATTGTCAATGGATGCCAAACCAGTAATGTACTATATAATAATCGAAATGGAGAAAATATCGAGAAAGTTTCTATACCGGTAAAACTTATAGCAACTACTGATGAAGAAGTAAAGACTAGAATTACTTTAGCTACAAATAATCAAACACCGATTAAAAAGGAACAATTAGCATCTTTAACTCAATTTCAACGAAATCTTGAGCAATACTATAATTCTTATGCGGGTGATTCAAAAATTTATTACGAGAGACGGTCGAAACAATACAATACAGACAACAATGTTTTAAAATCGAAAATAATAACAGTGCCATATCAAATAAAGGCCTATGCCGCTATGTTTTTAGACGAACCTCACAATGTCACAAGTTATTTTGGCGCTATTGTAAAAAAATTAAACGAGGGTAAGATGCAGATTTTCAACAACGATCATACTTTTTCCCCATACTATACTAGTGCATACGCCTACTACAAACTTGAAACATTCTTCAGAAAAAACAACATCGATTCATCATTCAAAAAAGTGCGATTTCATATACTAATGCTATTCCGACTATTATTCAGCAATGAGGCACTTCCTCCATTCAATAGTAAAAAAATGGACAATTATTGCCAAAAATTATTAGAAATATTAAATGATGATATTAAAGCATTAAAAGCATTTAAAAAGTGTACTGATATTATTGAAAATTCCAGTTTTGATAAAGCTGATAAGCAAGATGTTAAACTAGTATCTAAAACTAAGGTCTTAATTGATTATGCCAAGAATAATTAGTCTTGCGTTTTGTTTCAGAAACGAGATGGTTTGGAAAAACACAAATTCAACGTCTACTATTAATAATGACGAGTTTAGAAACTTGCTATTCCAAAATGGAACATTAAGTTGGGGCGATACAATACAACCCCATGCCCGTTCGCTTAACAATGTGCGGCAATGCTTCCGGAATTCCGAATAGTGGTCTTACCACTTTTGTAAATATCCGCATGATACGGATATTTACAAAAGTGTATTAAAAGCTTATGGATACACAGACATCTGTCTTGAAATTAACAAGGTTAGCTGCACACTGATAATCACGATAGGAATATGGAAATTATAATATCCAATATCTCGATGAATTGGCTGAGAAAAAGAATATATCATCAACCCAGCCGAACAGAAAACGGATCGGATACGAGAAAAAAGGAATACAAACCGATTAACGAAAACAGCTAACATATAAACCTGATTATATGGACACAAATCATCCGAACCTAGCATTAATACACGAGTTCTTCCGCATCTATGCTATCAATGAAGTAGACAAACTAGATACTATTTTAGCAGAAGATATCAAGTGGCATATACCTGGAAGACATCCGCTAAGTGGAACCAAACACGGTATTCTAGAGGTCGTGGAATACTTCGACCAATTGAACAAGGCTACTTTCCAAGCATCTCCCATCGTAATGGGTGTAAGCGATTCGACTGCCACCGTAACTGGAGCGACATCGAAGGCGAAACTAACCTCACAATATATCCTGCCTGCTGTGGAAAATCGAAATGGCAAAATCGAAGAGGTATATAACTTTCCAGAAGATCAGCATAAGGCAGATGCGTTTTTTGGAGAGGTTTATGGAGAGACTGACTTGGAAGAGGATAGCAACGCTAGAGGGGTAAAAGTCGCTAGATTGTTTTGAGAAGACCTATGGTAATTGTTGAGGTTTCAAAAAATTGAAGTTTACAAAACTAAGCTATGGCATATCTAACACAATATTCGTACAGCAAATTGTGTCAAAAGGTGGATATTGATTTCGACACCTCCTTGAACAGTTTTATATGGCATATTTATGATGATAACGAACTTTACTATATTTTAAATAAAAGGGACATTGAATATCTGTTTAAGTATAAGTTAATATTGGAAGATGAGAAAAAGTTTGCAGTGGAATATTTTGTAATTGTTCCTAAAGAAGAAGATTCAAAAGAATGGGTATTTAACAAAGGAGGTAAGACTAAATATCATATGTCCCTGGATTGCCAATTGCTTCGAAAGGACTATGTCGACTTTTATATACCTCGTGAAATTAGAAGTCTGGGCGATTCGGCCATAGACGAATATAGAATTTGGTTTAGTAAAAATCGTTTTGCAGAAAAATTTAAAGCAAAGTCAATAGGCAACGACGCAATAATATCTGCTTTCAACTCTAAATATCCGAAAAAGTACTGTATACAGCCCATTGCAGAAGGCTCGAATATTCTGGTCATTGAAAAGCCGAATAGTAAAAACATTGAAGTAAAAAAGCATTTTGACCTTCGCTATTTTAAAAACCGGATCGACTTTCTTAAGCAAAAATTTCACAATGAATTCACATGCAAAAATACTCGAACAATGTCAAAATTTAGATTTCTAGACAAGAAAACTGACGAAGAGATCCGAAATGTTTTTTCTGAAATTTTTTCACCGTTATTCGTAGAAAACTATGGTCTTGAAAAAATAAGAAGCAAATTTAAACAGGCTATTGAAGTCATTAACGAGATTATCAGTCTAGTTCTTGAATATTTGAGATGGAAGTGGAATTTTCTTGACAAGCAATTTGACGAAATATCATTAGAATCGTTCGGGTTAGAATGCTGCCACGCCTGTTCTTTTTAAAACGTAGGATTTGATGGAGACCCACTTTTCAATCTCCTGAGAGCCTAAAGTCGAGAAAGAGATAGGGCTGATCATTGAAAACAACAGGGAGCTGGAAGAAAATTATGGGCTTTGCGTATTGAAGAAGCAGAGCCTCAGCAAACCTTTTGGTCAATAATGACAGCTAACAATCTTGATGAAAGTAGGAAATCTCTTCAAGTCGAAGCAAAATGCTTCGAATGTCTACAGATTGGTATTATAGGTTTCTACAACCATCTAAATTAACTGAAACTTTAAATGGTTAACCTTAATTCTCCCCAGCAGCCTTTTCAGTTGACCGCTCATCGCTCACGTCCGAAGATACTGATTTATTCATACGGGTAGCCACTTCACCCGCTAAGTCTTTATCAGTATCTAAAAATTTTAAAATCTGATCGACAAATTCTTTTAAATTTTCCGGTGACTCACCAGCATAAATTTGATGCAGAGCAGGAACCACCCAGCGATTTTTTCTAGCCTCTAAATTAATCCAACCCTCAAGTTCTCCAACAGGCACAATAAATAATCCAATGCCATTACAAATTTCAAGTAGTTCTCGAACATCGTCTTGTATCGCTGGATCAAATCCAATAACACCTCGTTCCTTAGCATCAGACCATTGTGTAGTCCCGCGCTTTAGCCGATTTAAAGCACCTTTTGCCCCAGCTAGAGTATGCATGCCCTCTTTTAGTTGTTCTCCAAATTCCAATGTGCTCTCTTTTATACGTACCAAAATTTCAGCATCTGAAGTAGCATTTACAGATGATGCTATTTTATTCCTTAAATTCCTCAATGGAGATTCCATTTTTTTACCTGTAAAAGATTGAATAATGTTGTCAAAATCATCTTCAGTATTTAGCAGATCTATATCTGCGATGGCTGCAACAGGAATTTTTGCCTTTACCATTAAATCAACGACATCTTTAAGCGTTTGTTTATTGTGTGCGTGAACAAAAAGAATCTCCTGATTACCCATTTCAATCGAAGCTACACCATGGTAAATCGCACGATCCGCATCCGCTTCACAGACAATCACACCACGATGAAAAATTGCTTCCATAACACGTTGACTAGATAATAATGGGTGTTTCGACAATTGATTAGTTGCTTCAGGAGGTACTTTGTTAAACTGCGTATCATTGCCATGTCTATTCAATCTGAAGATGTCCACCGACCTGTCGCCTGATACAACCCCACTCAAAAAATTGGCATTATGCGTCGAAATTAAAATTTGACCACTGAATTTATCAAGATTTTTAGATATCCATTGACCTAAAAAGCGTGCTTGTGCTGGATGTAAAAAAGCTTCTGGTTCATCCAACAGAATAATTCTGTTTTTAGTAAGTAGCAGACCTAAAATAATGCCGGCGAAACTTTTAAACCCATCACCCTGCGCATCAATGTTATTAAGCCCCTTAGTGATTGGATAAGCTTTTCGTGGGTCTTCTGGAATTTCAGGCATAACGTTAGCCACTTTTAAACATAATGTTACAAAAGAACTATAATCAAGCCTTATTTCCATATCAAACGCCTTTTTAAAAGCAGAATTCAACAAAATCTCAGATTCCTTATCTTTTAGCAAACGCTGTAATATATTTCCAGGGTCGTCTTCATGGGGATTAAACCCTTTTGTTTCCTCAACAAGCTGAAGTCTGGTTTTTGAGTTCAAGTAAGCAACTTTGTATTTAGCCAAATTACCTAGCATTAAAGATACGATATCATTATTGACGAAACTATGCTCAACGCCTTCCTTAGAAAATGAAAGATCCATTCTTGTTAATAAGTCCGCCACAATTTCGCGAGATACGATATCGCCAATCGATGTAACGCTATCGAAATGATTAATACCGTCAAAAGCTTCAGTCGACGTTTTTGGCATCTCAAAATTTACTTGATCAAACAAAACTGGAACATAATCCATTCCTTGTTCCATAATATTTAAAATATCCCGTAGTGTTTGCGATTTACCGGAATTATTTGGACCAACGAAAACAGATATCTTTCCTAATTCTATTGTCTGCCCAGATTTTGTTATCAAAGATTCTATTTTCATAGGTTCAATTGTGATTCACAAGATAAATATTTTATTTTGTCGTATTTGGAGAAAATCTCAATATTCCTAATAAAACATCAACTATTATTGCAGAAATATTTAGAACATCTGACTATATTAACCTTTTTAAAATGTTGCAGGGGATGCATATTCATTCCTTATCACGTATATAACCTTATATTAACTCCTATTTCTTTATCCTATTCCTAAAATGTCTTTCTGTATCCTTATCCATGAAGACAAGCATAACAAGCTTTCAGCCCTCGTCCTAGCAAAACTATATAGGTGTTTTTACTAACTGCAAAAAGTTCTTACGCCCTTTCACTTGTCCATCATAGAACAATCAGAATCCCCCCACTCTGCTGTATCTGGGTTATATTTTAAATCGATACCGAAAATAACACCCGCATAATCAAATTCGAAGCCCTATGCAGTGTACACGCATCCTACCTGATCAATCCCGCCATCGTCATAAGCCCAATATTGAGATTTTGGAATTCTTTTGCGCATTCCTGTTAGTCCTTCCTGTGCGTTCCAAGGTCTTTTATAATCACCTATTTGTACATCGTCTATCAGCTCGCTGCTTTCGGTGAGTATCTTGGTCCATGGCTAGCAAAAACCCGCCATCACTCTGGCGGTATAACCTTCTTCATGTTTTTCTCCAATTTTTCTCCAATAGCAGCTTCCAACGCTTCTGGGGATTCCACAATATTGTTGATACAGATAATTTATTCTCGATTAGTTATTGCCACAAGGTCTTGTGTAGATAAATCCTCAATATCAGAGAACCTTACCTTTTCGAATTGGAAGATTATGTCTTTTTCGGACTCAATTAACCCTCTTGCGACTCTCTTTCTAGATATACTATTCTTCTTAAGATATTCTTTGTAATCTTTATAGTAAATTTTACCATCCGCCCGTTTCAAGTGCTGAATATCATCACTGTACTTAATATAATTTTTAAATCCATAAGACATAAATTGTGCAAAGGTGCAAACCGCTTTAGCTTTTGATGAAATAAGTTTTTTGGGAATAAAAATTATCGTTTTTCCTTTATATTCTGGTAACTGAAAAACTTCTGGATGCCAACTTTTATCTTTAACGCTATATACAAGAAATCGTCGCTTGCTTTCACATAATATATTATGTTGCTTACATTGATCAACAGTGTATTGAGCTAAAAATTGAGTTTCTACACTTACCGAAATGTCTGAAATTCTATCATAGCTTATTCCATCTATGCCATAGCGAAGAGTATTACTGGAAATTTGATCATTGATATAGGCCGTTTTCAAAAAAGAAAGTGCCTGCAAAAACATTGGCTTCATAACACTTCCTATAGACACGCCTTTTGAATTGTTTTTCGAGTATCCCAGTCGTGTATCATTACATTCCTTTATACCTTCTAAAATCTTAAGACCTGACTTTGTATCTCTTTTTGCCGCATAATTGAAAAGATTAAAAAGGAAGCTTCTGAAATTATCTGCCATTGATTGACAAAGAGGATCCGCTGAATATTTTATAATCCTATTATAGTCTACGAAGGCAAGATTATCTTTATCTAAATTTACGTTAAAAAAATCGACATTGCTTTGTGTAAAGCCATTTTTATCTAATTCAAAATGACTGATTATGGTATTGATATTTTTTTGCTTCTTTCCCATCACTTACTCTCCTTCCTTACTCCCTTAAAAGGAGTACCATCTTCTTTAACATCCATAAACTTGCCTGTAGAAGCATCTCTTTTTACCCACTGTTCCGTTCTGGGGTTGAACGCTTGGGAGCGGTCCTTGACTGCCCCTTGCCGACGATTATCGCCTGGTGTTCCATTTGTTGCCATATATAGCTATTAATTATTGCCATGCCCTAAAGCATAGACTTGCCAGAACTTAGTATGGATGGCACCAACGGCACTTCGGAAATGAGAAAGAGAGAATGTGAGATTTTTACTTGCGCCTTTAGCAACATTTGCTAACTTCGCACGTTATAAAAATGAGATAAATCTCATTCATTCTGCCTTAATTTACCCTAAGCGCGAATGATATATTTACTAAGGCTCAGGAAGGTCAGAGCTCCTGAGCTTTAACTCATATATCAAACCTATTTTTTATCTTTTTTCATTACTCTTTTGTCTTATACACGAATGTAATCACTATTTCTTATTATATGTTGCAAGGATTGCCAACTCGGGTTGATAATTTTTTGTTATCACTCCTGTTACAAAATCTAAATCATGCAGCAAAGGCAATTCCTAAAAGCAACGGATTACGTTAGGTATTAATTGATTACAAAAACAAAGGTCTAGCTTAAAGTTTAAAATCTGTGTAAATAATTTTCAACATTAGTGGATTAATCCACATTTCTATATGCAAAAAACTGATATAGTTTTACCATACAGATTAAATATGTGTAATTGTGTGCCTGTAATACTTTTACTTTTTGCTAAATTCCCTTTCGTCTCTTAGTCTTTGTTACATATTCTAAATGTTTTATCTCTAAAGTATGCCATTTGCGTGTAGCAGAACAAATGTAAGTTATCGCAAATTCAGTCGTTTATGGTTTCCCGTAGCGCAACCTATGATCTATAATACAGCTTTGCAATTCTAATTTAGGTTTAACCACAGAATTCTGTCAGCAGGTAATTGAGGTACACATTCATAGAAACTGAAATAGGTTACGTTGTTATCATTCCATGTATTAATATTTGCAGTAATTTCACAACAATAAGGGACGTTCCAAAATTTATTACATGAATAGGTTTATTAGGTAGATGAATAAGAAAATGGAATGGATGTTCGTACTTTTAAGTGGTGCGCGTAAGTAAAGATTTCGTTTTTCTTTTATAAAAGGAAATAGCTTGGCTGAATGCAAAAAAGACAAGAAAAGCGGGATCTATAATTTCTGAAAACGCTTCTTTAAAAGACCAAACATTATTGTTTAAATATGAAAAGTGCTTTGTAAATAGAAGTAAAAAGTAAATAAAATAGATAATAAACACTCGTCTGTATATAAGGAAACAGAGTATGCCTTTCTTTAGTTCATCCGTATCTTTATCATACCCTACTATTTTATAATAACGCTCAACGGCATATTTGCCGTAAACCTCTAACAATATAGGAAACAAAGAAAAAACGAGAAAATATCGAGCGGCATCCTGTAAATGTATAATCCAATTTAACACCACAACAACTAGCAGACTCGCCATGAATATTGCTGCATAACAGCTTATTGAGGCCACCCAGGGGAATAATTTATCAGTTTTATCATTTGTCCATTTCAAACCTTTGAAATGGATTCTTAACAGGTTTCTTGCCAAGGAATATTTTCGTTCAAAGAAGCTTAAAAATGTACCAAGCCATAAATTAAAAATTAGAACTGCAAAAATCACAAACAATTTATTTTCATAAATGGTTAAAATAATCGCTGTTAAAAGTAGCAAGGACAAAATAATGATCCCTCTGATTTTTTCAGTATAAGACAGTTTACTTAAAGGGGCATATTCTTGAAGTTCCATTATCTAAATGCTACTACTGTTTATCCTACTCTTAAAATATGCTTCGGTTTCTTTATCGGTAAAATAGACATAACAGCCTTTTATTGCTCTCGTCATTGAAGCTCTATAAGTATTCTTGATGATTGCTCTTAAGAGTGACTTGGCATAATCTGGCTGTTCTTTTCTAAGTTTTCGCCATCCATGAATGGAATAATCGTCTTTCGATCTTTTGGGTGGACATACCTTTACCAGTCCATCCCTTTAGACTAAATCATCGCCTACTATCACACCTATATAATCTACCTCTAAGCCCTGGATAGTATGGATACAGCCGACTTCGGTAACTGAATTAGGCATGATGAGCCATTTTCACGATGAATAATGCTCACATCATCTACCTGTATAGAGGTAGATATCCTTAAATTAATTAGAACCCATCTGCTCTCTCATATCTTTCAGGATTCCAAGTAGCTGTTCATGTAGCGGCCATCTTCCTACTTTCATTTCATTCATTGGACTTACAATGGCATAGAGAACCATAGCGCTTATCAACACCAACGGAAGAACTACGAAAGGCTCATATTGCTCCGGCACCATATGAAAAGGCATCAAGAGCATATTTCTAATATCTTCCCAGGTCAGGCTTAATATTCCAGCGCCTATGGCTAACTTGAATATAATACGCCGTTGTGCCTCGCCTCTCTCCTTTTCCAATCCCTTAATAGCTTTATCCATACTTCTTTCTTCAAAAAGGTCGTTCTTGATAAAGTAATTTTTAAGTTCTGCAATTCTATGTTCATAAATAGCCATTTGATTAATTGTATCCCCTTTTTCAATAAATTGTGGATTATTCTTTTTTAGACTTCTTTTCTCGTATCTATCAAACCATAACATGGACACGGAAAAACCTATAAATCCTACCAGAAAAAATGATATGACAAACACTTCTTTCAAAAAAAACGAAGAGACAAGCGTTCCCAACATGACAGCTATGAACAATAGAAGAATTCCCTTCAACTTATAACTATGTAATTTCGGTTTGCCATTGGTGACCAAAGCGAAGTATGATAAATTATGGTAATAATAGCGGTATAAATCTTGTAGTATTGCTGAAGTAATAAGTTTTTTCATCTATTTATTTTTTTGTTTATTCATTACTGCATGCTTCTAAAGGCATTCATGCTACCTTCGGCGGTTTAGTGGTCAGATGGAGCCTTTGATGAATAAAATATTTTTTGTCGATAGCAGGAATCAAATAATGGATACGTTATCTGACCTCGATCATAATTAATTAGGGTCGCCAGATATCTTCCAGAATACCGAGTTTTTACTAAAATATTTAAGTATTAACTCTTTTATTTTGATGACACGCTTTCTCCCATCTTTTGGAGGGCAGACCTTCTCCAAATCTTCTGGTGCATAATAACTCAACTGCTTCGTGTCTTCTTTGGTTATAAGTGTAACGAAATAACTATGAGATCCAATGTTTCTACCCTTGTATTCTTCAACCGTGTTACCCTTCGTATCTGTACTAACTTTTGGTGTTACAGGACAGCCTGAACCGTATACGGCATCGTCTTCTAATTGCCATGGTTCTTGTTTCATCAAGGCGTTCCATAATTTTTTACTTTGTTCTTGAGTGATTTCTGAGACCTCAAAAAATGGATCGATCCTGATACCATCTTGTGTATATTTCTCCTTCGTTATATACGCAGCCAAAGAATCCGGCAATTCTGGATATCGTGGTATATCACCTTGGTAATAATGGTAGGTAAAAAGATTAACAGTATCTCCCTTCTTACTCATAATAAAAAGATTTTCCGGTGCATCGGCCAAAAGAATTGTGCCGCGAAATATCAGTGTGCTATCTGCGTAGCGCTTGAATAATTTTTCAAGTTCATCTGTGTTCTGTAGCTCAACAGCATTTGTTTTTAGGCAAAAGATTGGTAGCAATATAAATAAAAATAAAATCCTCATTTTTCTTTATTCTCTCAATATCTTTCAATAACTATCAAACAACGCTCTTCCCTTTCTTATGATTCTTTTTTGAAAATGTGTGGAATATAAACATCTGTTCTTACATGATGAATCATAAACAAACTTTAAACACAGCCTGATAATTATTTACTTGTGATGAAATCAACAATAGTTTCGATTAAATGAGGAGCTAGCGGTTTCTCGGGATCATTGTAAGATGGCAAGTTTTTTTCTGGCGAATCAATCTCCTTCATTACATGGTTCATATGTTGAATGATGAGCATTTTTGAGTCTGGTAGTGCGTTATGTAATTTTTCTGCATTACTTGAATCTACCTGCATATCTGATGTGCCATTAACGATTAAAGCAGGTATAGAGAGATCCTTTATTTCTTTTGAGGGGTCTAATTTCATCCAGGACGACATGTATCTTTGGATGGACGGACGAAATATTGAAAACAACATTGGTGAGACCTGCTTTACTCTTAAACCTTGGCTTAAGCTGTCTAAGATAACAGTGCTTTGAGCTCGCAGCTCATCGGGCAAGTTTTTTAACTGAATTTTTAAGATCTCTTGCACAGGTGAACCAAGCCCCGCTATTGATATAAACTTATCTACATGCTGTTTGGCAGCTACCATACCGATTAATGAACCCTCGCTATGACCAATAATAATTATTTCAAAAAACCTTTTGTCTTTATCGAATTTGTTTATCCAGCTCTTTACATCTTCAATATAAACATTGAAGGTAAGAGAGTCTTCTATCAAACCGGCTCCTTTGCTCTTTCCTATTCCTCTTTTATCGTACCTAATAGATGAAATATTATTATCAGCTAGGCTGTGCGCTAACATTTTGAGACAATTATTTTTCATGTTAGGCAGGTTACCGTCTCGATCAACCGGTCCGGAACCGGCGATGATGATAGCAAGCGCTGATTTCTTGCTTTTTACAGGAAGTGTTAGCGTACCAAATAGTTCTCCATTATCAGTTTGGATTGAAATTTCTTCTTCCACCAATTTGACCGCTGTAGAATCTTTTGCAAAACTACCACTGGTAAAAGTCAATAATAAGACAGTAAAAATCAATGTTGTATTATTTATAATTTTCTTAATATACATGAGCGCTAATTAACGTTTTGGATATGAATTACGGCTTTCGTTTTGGATGCAAAATAGTTTCTTATATGATCTCGTATAATTTCAATTTCTATTGATGGTATTTTAATCGGCATAGTGTAGGCAACTATAAATGATTAACTCATCATTAATAATAGATGTTAGTAGATTCAAGATTGTTCTCGAAAAAGATAAAAAAAGCAATGGCTATTTACTTATTTGTTCTTCTTTTATTTTTCCGAGGTTTAAAGGCATTTTGGCTCCTCGTTGAGTAAAATTACCCTCAATGGAATCTTTCTGCACAACTTTACCTTCGTAAACACTTTGAAGTTTAACTAAAACAAAACGTAAATTTTCATTTTCAAAAGTTATTGTATCAACAGGAAACCCAAATTTTCCTTGCTTGGGGCTGTCCACAGTGCCTTGATATTTTCCGTCAACCGCATCTACATGTAATACTAACGGTAGCTCGACTTGCGGTATCTGGATTAATCCAGACCAAGTACCTTTTATGTCCTGGGCATGGGTCGTAACAATGTTCCCAAGGAACAAAACAAGTGAAGGAATGATAAATTTAAGTTTCATAGTACAAAATATTGATAGTGGTAATAGATTCTTTGAAAAGGCTATAAATTTTCCATTCTCTCATCCCACCGTATTTAATTAACCCTTTGTGAATTTCTTTAGTTTAGTTTAATGTTTTAGTCTGACAACATCGTAATATAATTAATAGCTTTATTGTTTACAAATAATTATAGAAAATTGTTGAAAGAATGCGTTCTTCGATCGACTTTTACGTCAGACGTAAATTGTAATAATAATCAGCATTTCGATCTGACAGTTTATGGAATTTCATTAAAATCAGATCTTTTATCAAATGCTACAGCGTTATTGTTTCTTTTAACCCATTCACTGTGACTTCTAGGATAGCTGCTGATTCTCTCTTAGCGATTAATTGACGTTCTTTTACAACGCTCGTCCACGCTTCCCTACTAATTCGTGTAGGGAAACAGGCATTATGTGTAAATAAATCTTTGCGAATAAGGTTAAATTATATCTTAACACGTCGACTGTTAAATTAAGCAGGTTTAATACTGCTAAAATGATAAGCGTTTTATGAAACCGCTATTAAAAATATTTAATAGGATGAAGAACAACAATATTTTAAAATTAAGGTTGTTGCTAATCATAACAACCATCTTAGCTATCAGCTTCAATTTCACTACAAAATCTCAATCAGAAAATAAAGAAATAGCTGTCGCTGCGGATACCTCCATAATTCTAAGCAAGGCTTATCATTATAAGGAATTCAACGAATTAATAAATGCAATACCATTTGACACCATGTATTTGGTTGAAAGTGAAATAGTGAAAGACACGGCAAATCTGCACTTGAACTCCTCAAAGCATATAGAACTCATGAAAAGGCCGGAAGGTTACCCTAAATATGACTTTGGATACAATCATGATAAATTGCTCTTATCATTTGAATACTTGAAAATTGAGGGAGATACAGCTAGGTGTATGATCTTAAATATATTCTCTGGCGTACTGGCAGATTTTAAACTGAAAAAAGAAAAAGATGGCTGGCAAGTGCTATCTTATGGTAAGAATATGACTTAAATTTAATCCGTTTATAACAGTAAACCGTCTCCGGCAGAAATAAATGATATTGTCACCGCAATTAGCAGCCATAAAAATGGAAGTTCAGGCACGAAATATTGTAATTAGATTATTTTTTTTACTTCTCTTCATAAGCGTTTTTAAAAATACAGCAATAGCTCAACAAGCTATTAAAAGTGAGACGCAGGCAATTGAAGACGAAATTTATACTTCGGTAAACAAATCCTTTAGATTTAGGTGGTCTAATGTTTTTTCTAAGGCAGACTTAAGGCATCATTTTTTTAGCCTCAAATTCTTGATAGGACCTAATGGTTGCTATACCGACATACAGCCATCTGCTGAAATGGATACTGCTATTTTTTCACGTTCTATAGAAAGGGTGAAAGAAGAACTTCCGAAAGATGTATTTAAAAAAATGAAGATCAGCAATACATCGGTAGTGTTTCCTGTTTTCGTTTTTGCTATCCCTCAAGATACACCTCGCTTTGATTTCGATGGAGAAAAAATAAAGGAAAATCCTGATACCCTTCGGTATGATAGTACATTTGAAAAATCATTATCAAATTTATGGGAATATGAGAGAGGAATGCGCACATTACATGATGCAATAGTTTTCCCTCCAATTATACATTTTATAAAGCGTGGAATTCCTGATATTAAAATGTTAGACCCGAAACAACTCAAAAAAAAGAATCCATTTTCGTCTAACGATATGCCAACAAAGTTGAAAAATTAAAGATTAAAATTGTAAAACTTAAAGCTGCTTTCTTTAAAGCCAACTCCTTCATATAACTTTTGAGCAGGATTATCCTTTGCTGTGCTCAGAGATACGCGAACACATCCCTCTGTTTTTGCATAGGATAAAACTGCATTAATTAATAGTTTACCATGGCCCCTACCGCGCCTCGACTTAACCACGTAAAGATCATTCAGAATAAATATTTTTGACATGCTGACAGAGGAATACGATGGATATAATTGCGCAAATCCGACGGCCTTGTTACTTTCTCTTAGCAAGAATATAGTCGAATCTCCCATTCTTAATCGTTCTTCAATAAAATGTTTAGCTTTATCAAGGTTACTTTCGGCATTATAAAACACACGATATTCGTCGAAAAGAGAGGCACAATCATTAAGATCTATTAATTCTGCCTGTTTTATTTTTAAATCTTCCATTGGTTATCTTTTATTTTAAGAGGTTGCAAATACTATCTTCATTATCGTTACCTGTGCCTAATTTACTATAATATCATCCTTACTTTCTTCTTCTGTAGGCTAAATAAACCCCATAAAAAAATCCAATGTAAATATGGCTGACTATAAAGAGAATATATAATCCAACTTTCTCTAACCCATACTCGTCGTGTCCTGCCAACAGTTCTGCATAGTAATATAAAAAAGTCATGTATATAACAAACATCCCGATATGTATTGCAAAAATTAACGGAAAGGTTTTTTCTTTTTTTGTTAAAATGTAAGTGATACCAAGCAAAAGTGGTGATATCAGAATTAAAAAGTTTATAACGTTGAATCTAAATTCTTCCATATCAAATTTAATTGAATCAGTATATAAAGCTACTTAGATTTTTTCATTCTGCTTTTGACACAAACGATATCCTGAAAATGCACGATGTTTTATTTTCATCTTAGCTTCATAATATCTCACCTAATAAACATCTGAGGGGCAAACAACTAATGGCAAACCTGCACAGATGCTCAATGGGTCACTTAAAACCTTTACTGATCCTAATCATCAGATTATAAAGTTAGAGTTCTCGGCGGAAATTAGGATTGATAATCTGGCATTGAGCACTATATCCAAAGAAGGCGTAGCGTCACTACTTGCGCATGAGTTATTACATGGATACTTGAGCTATAGAAATATCGATTATAAGAAGCAAACTGCGCAACATTCTTATATTGCTGCAAATTATCTAAGCGCATTATCTTCTTTTCTACAAAACAAATTTGGTATTCCTGCCAATGATGCCATGACAATGACCAAAATTAATATTAACAATCCAAATCAGGATCTTCTTATATTAGACAATATTCTGCAGGAAAGGATATTTAATATCCAGGGTGTACAGGTAATGATTGATAGGAATTTTGCTGAACTTTATGAAGTAGAGATAAAAGCGATCAACCAAGCCGTTAAAAGAAACATTGATTGGTTTCCTCAAAACTTCCGTTTTCAGCTTACTGCCGAAGAAAAAAATGAACTGGTCACAATCTGTGACCGGTTTGAGAAGCTAAAGCATGCGATCGTGACAGCTAATGCATTAAGGTATCGCAAATTGCGATACCTTAATCAAAAGAGTTTTAACATCACAAATTGTGATCTCCAATAAAAAAGCCATGGCTACGTCAGCAAAATAATCACAACAAGAGAAAGAAGCAACGTTGCAGTACTGACCGATCAAAATGACTATACGAAAACCTGAAACTATTGGAAATATCTCAAAGCCAAATTAAAAAAGGAAAATAGTGAAGTGGTTAGTGCCGCTAACCAGTTGAAAATTCTTGCTCCGGACGACAAAAAAAGGTTGTCGGACATGTTAGACTATGATGGTATTATAGCATTGGACAAAACCTTTCCTGCAACAAAAGCAAACCGATTTAGTTGCCAGTTGTATCGCTACGATACAGTAGGTGTTCGTTTCCGAACACTTTTCAAAAATACAGTTTGAGAAAAAAAGCTTTGATAATTACGAATACGAGCTTTTGATCAATTGGCCTAATATCTGCTAAGTTTATTGAATTCAATTGTTTTTCTCATGTTAAAGAACTACTTAAAAATTGCCTGGCGAAATTTGTGGAAGCATAAAATGTTTTCATTAATCAACATCGTTGGACTTGGGATTGCGATTCCCTTCGCGCTGCTGAGTTTAATACAGGTTGTGGTAGTTTTTGAAAATGACAATTTTCATCCATACCCAGAAAGAACATATAGAATTATTACTGATATAACTGAAAAAGAAGGAGCATTAACCTCCTATGCTTCTTCTCCTTTTACCTTAGCAGAAAATATCAAGAAAACTTATCCTTTTATCGAACAGGCTACCACGGTATGCCGAGGCTATGGATGGCAGCTTGAAAATAATGGAAAAAGAATTTCAGTGAATCCAATATATGTTGAGCCCCAGTTTTTCCAAATGTTTGCCTTTCCGCTTGATAACGGAACTTTTTCGGAAGCCCCGAATACCATGGTGCTATCAGACGAAATGGCAAAAAGATTCTTCAGAAACGCCAACCCAATTGGTAAAACGCTTACACATCCTGATTATGGATTGTTGACGGTAACGGGTGTTCTAAAGCCTTATAAAAGAGGGACTCATTTCCGTAGCGATGCTATGGTGTCAATTGCCACATATAAGAAGTTTAGCAAGGAAAAACTCGACAACGATCGTACTGCGTATACCTATGTTTTGGTAAGACCGGGTACAGCCGATGCAACATTTGCTTCTGCGCTAAATACCACCGCCAACGACATCAATAGAAATTCTCCGCTAGAAAACAAGAAATTTTCTTTTCGCCGTCAGCCGCTAACAGACATTTCACCTGATTTTGAAAATCTACAGGACAATCCTTACACTGAAGATTATATAGATATACTGGTGAATCTATTTATGGCGATAGGAATTGTTCTATTGGCAGGCTTTAATTACACAAACCTTACCTTGGCACGTTCATTAAGCCGTGCAAAAGAAGTGGGTGTCAGAAAGGTGACGGGCGCTTTACGTCATCAGATATTAGCACAATTTATTTGCGAGGCGGTAGTAGTGGCATTATTCGGCTTAACGCTGGGATTTACGTTGCTAAAGCTTATGCAACAGTTTTTACACATGCCCTGGATCATATGGGAAGCTGACAACAATCTTATTTTATGGCTAGTATTTGTTACGTTTACTTTTTTTACCGGCATAATTGCAGGTGCCGCTCCTGCGTATTTATTGTCGAACTTTCAGCCGGTCAATGTGCTGAAGGGCAATGTAAATCCGGCGTCATTTGGAAAAGTAAGTTTAAAAAAAGGACTGATACTCATCCAGCTGGTAGTTACATGCTGCTTTTTGATTTTTATAACTTCGTTTTACAGACAGTTTAAATACATGGCAACAGATAATGAGAATTTTAACAGAAAAAACATTTATAACATTACTGTAACCGGAAATTATAAGCTAATACAAAATGAATTAGTCCAACAAAAAGAGGTAGAACGTATTGGGCTCGTTTCAACTCCCTTCGGTGGTACCTCAGCCAATTGTACGGTAAAGAAAACCGAAGTTTCTGAAGCAGTCAATGCTAGTTATTATGCCGCGAATGCCGCGTTTATTACAAACATGAACTTGAAATTAATCGCAGGGAATAATATTCCGGAAAGCACGGCTGATTCTGTATCTAATTTTGTGTTGCTGAACGAACAAGCCTTGTATACACTGGGGCTGGGATCTCCTTATGAATCAATTGGAAAACAAATTGTATTAAATGACAAACAGGTCATCGTTGCGGGAGTAATAAAAAATTTCTGCTATTACATTTACCAGTTTGGGGCCAACCCGTTGGTCATGCAGTATAATCCCTCGCAATTTCAGGTGCTAAGCGTTAAAGTTAAAGATCAAATGGCAGCATCAGCGTTAAAAGCGGCATGGCTACCAATTTGGAAAAGACATTTTAGATATCAGGAATTTACTTTTTCCGACTATGAGAAGGAGCTGTATGAGCGTTACAATCCTAGTGCTGATATGGGGTTTATGGGCTTCGCGAGTCTTTCAATCTTTATTATTTCGATATTAGGCCTAATCGGGATGGTTACTTACGATACTGAAAAACGCATAAAGGAGATCGGAATCCGTAAGGTACTGGGCGCATCTGTCACAAATGTGGTTCGTGAGCTGTCAAGCGGATATTTGAATCTATTATTTATTGCAGCATGCATCTCCACACCCTTAGGCTTGATAATTGCTTATCAGGTGAGTCAATCTTTTGTATTTAATAATGGAGTAAATATGAGACTGACAATCGTGTTGTTTGGAATGGTGTTCCTAATAGCATTGCTTGTTGTAGTTGTTCAAACAGCTCAGGCTGCCTTCGCCAACCCGGTAAAAAGTTTGAGGACAGAGTAAATGATTGCTTATTCTAAAAAAATGGACCTTCTTCTGATCAAGAGAATACAAAAGTAATTCCGGATCATTTTGCTGGTGTCAGCAAAATGATGGTCACATCTCCAAATCGCTTTTCATTTATATAGAAAAAGTGAGAGCTAACGTGTCATAATTTAGTGTTTTAGGATACTTTATAAAAGAATGAAAAATAAAAAATTCAAAGATATTCGCTCATGCAGAATACTATTAGCGCTATTCGCGAGTATTGCCTTTGCCTCATGTGCCTCTAATTTTTGGATCGTAGACAAAGATTTTATTGGCTAACAAGTAATAAAACAATTTTCACGACGAATAATGCTCACATGTTTTGTCGATAGCAGGAACCAGATAATTCATAACCCTCATCTGACCTCGATCATAATTAATCAGGGCTGTCGGATATCTTCCAGAACACCGAGTTTTTACTAAAATATTTAAGTATTAACTCTTTTATTTTGATGACACGCTTTCTCCCATCTTTTGGAGGGCAGACCTTCTCCAAATCTTCTGGTGCATAATAACTCAACTGCTTCGTGTCTTCTTTGGTTATAAGTGTAACGAAATAACTATGAGATCCAATGTTTCTACCCTTGTATTCTTCAACCGTGTTGCCCTTCGTATCTGTACTAACTTTTGGTGTTACTGAACAGTCAGAACCGTATACGGCATCGTCTTCTAATTGCCATGGTTCTTGTTTCATCAAGGCGTTCCATAATTTTTTACTTTGTTCTTGAGTGATTTCTGAGACCTCAAAAAATGGATCGACACTGATACCATCTTGTGTATATTTTTCCTTCGTTATATAGGCAGCCAAAGAATCCGGCGATTCTGGATATCGTGGTATATCACCTTGGTAATAGTGGTAGGTAAAAAGATTAACAGTATCTCCCTTCTTACTCATAATAAAAAGATTTTCCGGTGCATCGGCCAAAGGAATTGTGCCGCGAAATATCAGTGTGCTATCTGCGTAGCGCTTGAATAATTTTTCAAGTTCATCTGTGTTCTGTAGCTCAACAGCATTTGTTTTTAGGCAAAAGATTGGTAGCAATATATATAAAAATAAAATCTTCATTTTTCTCTTTTTGACTTATTTGTTGGATGCGTTTTTTTCACACATTCCATAATTACGGACTGTTCTTCCCAGCAGACATCGAGCGATTCACTGGGAAGACCATCCTTTTTAAATTACTATTGACACAATGGGGTTCCTTTATTTGGCTTATCCAGTCCGCCAAAATAATCTCCGGATAAATGTCCCATATTGTCTTTTGATATGGTAGTACCATCTGGCATTTGAAAAGTTTGCGCATTTTTGAATAGCTCGGAATTTCCTAATCCTGCCCAGGAAAGCGCTACAGCGTCATTAGGAGACACACTGTACTTACCCTGCAAATAAGACGCTAAAGTACCTACATAGTTAGAGGCAATATAGGAATGTTGAGCAGCTGCCTGATCGATAAAAGGTGTTAACGTTAATTACGCCTATCCATTGATATTTTATTGTCATGTTACGATATCTTACCTACAAATAGTTTAAAGATTAGAGCACTGATTAAAACAATAATGCCAATAATGAACATTCTACGCCCATGTTTTCTATCACGATCGTTATAGACATACACCTCACCCCCATCTGGCAAGGTCTTTTTAAACTTCCACAAACTCCAACCTATGGCAATACCAACAAGACCACCAATAAACGCAAAAAAATATCCGATTATAACCCAAGCATTTTGGTCCCTTTTGACCTCAGCTAGATCTTCTACTCTTTTTTGCTTAAATGCTATAAGTTTAGTTTCATTTACATCTTTCCCTCGCTCTGATAAAAGTTTAATTGCCAAATTATAATCAAACTCATTCCATTCATCTGGTTTGGCGAGTATATCGTACAATTCTTCATCTGTGAAACTGTGCAAATAATGCTCTCCATTGAGTTCACTGCTCTCTACATCTGTTAGCTGATTAAGTAAATCATTCGCTTTCTCAAAGTCTTTCTCCTGTATTGCAAGTTGAATTCCAGATTCAGACGGATTATTTAAAAAGGTTAAACTAACAGAAGTGAAGTTTTCTATTATTTTACTTTCAATGCCATGCTCATTTAAAAGCTCTTGCACTTCTTCTGCAGCTTCTCGATTGAAGAAGGTTTTATAGGTCAAATGGGGCTGGTCTGCCATACATTAAGGTTTAGCTGATAACACTCTAAAGATAAACAATATTATGATACTAATAAATAATTGGTCAAATGGTGGCGGCTTTAGCTGTCTGTACTATTAGTGAGTTCTTTACCTATTAAATTATTAGTCATAACATAAATATGGCGAGTAAATCGGATAATTGTTTTTAAGTAGAGACAATATGGAAACTTTACAGTTATTGAATTTCTGTGTAGGAAAACGACCGTTTCGTGACATGGAAGAAAAATCGTCAAACTATATGGGCGGCAAGGACAAACCGAACAGCGGGGCTCCTTTATGTAATTAAAAAGGATGTATTGCCAAATAGCAAAAATTATTTGGCAATACAATCCCTTATGGAATTTCACTTAATATAGCATCTATAAAATCAAAGGCCGAGACATGAGAATCTTTTATATATTGATGTTAATATCCTTTTTTTGTCTACCAGCAAACGCGTCTAAAACATCTGATAAAGACGAATTTGAAAATTTATTTAAAGCTTATGCTGACAGTACACTAATATTCAGTGGAGTAGTTCCATTTTCAACGGGACCAGACAACAGGTTTATTGTGAGCAAAAAAGGAGATACAGTTAGTCTGTTTATTTATCATTATGATCGTCATGATATCGACAGCTATCCTGAACTACCTGACTCGCTTGCAAAATATATCAGCAATAAGAAATATCCTCGCACCGCCCCCGGTGTAGGCCCATATTTTGAAGTACAGAAAATCAGTCAAGAGAAAGGAGCAAAACTTTGGCAAGCCTTAATAAATGAAAAACCATGGGAGTTATTGGACGATTCCGTCTATGGTTCGGGATGTGAGCCACTGAAAAAGGTTCACCGTAAGAGTGATGGCAGTACTGTAACAGAAGAACGCCTGGGCCAACATGACCTCCATAGCTACTTCTTAAAACTCATTACAAAAGAGGAAACGAAGCACCTACAATATTATGCACCCGAGGTGTTGGAAAAAGCCTGCCCCGGTAAGGAAGGACGACAGCATATCGTAGTCATTAAGCAATTGTTGCTCCGCTACTTTCAAAAGGGTTCTGTTTTTTGGAATACTTCAGGCCATCCCTCCTATAAAGAAACCCCGGTTGTCGATTATTTTCAGTGATTTAGGGTTACCATAATTTAGGGTAAAAGTATTCTTTTTACTTGCATTGACAGCTACAAGTTCAGATTTGAAAATATTCAACCTCTATGAATTATTACATCACAAACCTTTATCTTCGCATATCTGAATCGAATATATGTTTAGTAAGTCAACCTATCACTTAATATTAGCATTATTTATGCTAGTAAGTTTTTCAAAATGCAGTAAAAAGAATGAGAACACACCTCCTTCTCCACCTCCAGAAAAACCCAAACCCATTAAACTGGCCCTGATAGACCATACGAATGGAGAAACTCCTTTTAGTGATTCCATTTACTTAACGTTCAGTAAAAAAATCAAGGTTAACTACATTAAATCAAATTACCAATATTGTATAACGGACGATATGGGAATCAGTTACACCAGTGATTCAAAAGGGTTTAAATTTAAATATAGCTGTGCCGAACTAGGCCGGACATATCCTTTCGAATATAGTGTTACAGATGAAGAGGGAAACACATTAACGAACAAGATTAATATAGATTTTTTCACAAACAGAATACAGTTTGATGGTTTTTCTGTTTTAAATACAATCTTATCGCCCGACAATAAGCATATTTGGCTAACATTAACGAACATCGAGGATGTTAATCGATTCGTTTCCTTGTCTACAGACTCCCTAAAAGTAGAGTTTGACATTCCTGTTCCGGACGCGTCAAAGGATATCAGCTATAACCCTTACAATGGATTTATTTATATTTCATCTTTTTATCACCCTCAAATTTTTGTATTCGACCCGATCGCAAAAAAATTAGTAAAAACAATCACGTTAAATATACTTCCGGAAGACAATGAAACATATCCGGCGATATTTCCAGCAGATATTCGTTTTACTAAAAACGGGTTTGGAATTGTAAATCTTAACAGTGAAGGAAGTGCTGGTATCAATTGGAAGATAATCGACTCCACGAAGGAAGATACAATCTACTATGGCTCTGAAAAAGACGGGACATATGCCAGTATCGGGCAAGCATGCCTAATCAATGATAGCACGCAAATAATGGGATATTCTGGATATCTGCGCAAGATTGTTGTTATTGATCAAGTGAGCCGCGACATAATTAAGACCTTCGAGTCCCCCATTCCAGTTACGTATACTCCCTACTTTAAAGTCAGCACAAAAAACAATAACGTTATGGTATATGGAAACGGGGTAGCTTTTATGAACACCAAATCGAACGCTGTACATAATCATCATAATGAAGGTTTTTTTCCGTGGGACTTCTCCTATCGTTCTAATGAACCGAACCATATTTTTGGCATGGAAAATCAACATGTCATCTTATTCAACTATTTAAATGGAAATAAAATTCTTTCTTATCCCCTTGGAATAACGCCTACTTTTACCTACATGACATCTGACGGTAAGTCCCTTGCCTGTGCCGGTATTGAGGGTGTATATCTATTTTCAGAAAAAATGTTTACGGGAGGAAGCGATAGATAATGAAAATATAATCCTCGAAAAAACACTGACACCATCTATTTTAGTAAAATTACCGAATGATAAAAACGCTTTACGACACTTTTAGTTTTTTGTGTCATTACCACTTTTGGGCAGATTAAAATTGACAACACGATAACCCATCACCATGAGGTCATTCCTGGCACTAAACTTAGCATGATTCCTCCAACTGGCTTTATTAAAGCACTCCATTTCTTTGGCTATCAGCATACAGAAAGCGGTTCAAGCATCATGATAATAGACATGCCGGGACCTTATTCCGAAATTTCCAAAGGCATAACCAAGGAAAATTTGTTGAGCAAGGGAATCAAAGTAAGCTCAATTGAAAATTATGTCATTAATCAATTGCCAGCAATTTTTGTAACGGGAACACAAAACGCTGATGGAAATATTTACGCAAAATATATCCTAATGTTTGGTACGGAGGGTGAAACGTTCATAATTAACGGCGTATTTCCTGAAAAACTCATAAAAATCGGCGAAGAAATTAAAGCATCAATGTTGACGACCTACTACGATGAAGGGAAAGTTACTGACCCGTTTGAGGCTTTGGACTATTCTATAGACGTTTCCAAAACTAAACTCAAATTCGGGAAAAGCGCTGCAAACTCGCTTATATTCACTGTGGATGGCAAATTACCCCCTTTAGTCGACGACAAAACATGTCTCATAGTGACAAAGTCCTTTTCAACTATTACTCCCGTAGACAAAAAGACATTTTCAATCAACAGACTAAAGCAGAACCCTATGAACATCAAAAACATTGAATATGTTAATGAAGTTTCCATTGATGGTATTTCAGGGTATGAGATTTTTGCATCTGCTAAAAATAAAAAGACGGATGAAACGGAAAATATATATCAGGTTATCTTGTTTAGTGATAATCTCTACTATATTCTTACGGGAGTGACAAACGACGAGACGGAAAAAAGCATTGAAGAAATAAAGCGAGGAATACGGACATTTAAACGAAAATAATGTTTATATCCTTTCCAAGTCACTAAGCCTAACATTCGGGCCGATGCGCTTTTGCTTCATTATAAACCGTCTATACAACACTCGAAAAAGCCTTTCTATATAAAAATTGCTATCTTTAACTAAAATTAACTTAGCGTGCCGGTTATTGAATTGACTACACTTATTGATGCAGATATCAACATTTGTTTTGATCTAGCTAGAAGCATTGATCTGCACACAATATCTACTAAGAAAACCAAAGAACAGGCTATTGCCGGCGTAACAACGGGATTAATCGGTAATGGCATTGTCCAACACCAACAGTCCCTCCTAGGTACGACATTTAAATGAAAAATTCAACAAAGATTCTCTGCATCGCAAGAATTTATTATTTGGTGCCGAATTGGACGGATGGCCATAGGTGGAACCCATTTGTTCGACTGCCACCGCAACTGGAGCAATACAAGATAGCGAACTCTATTTAATGTACTTCGTCACAAGAGAATATTTGGAAATTTTGTTGGTTAACGAAGGTCGATTTTGACCTTCGTCAATCTTTTTTAGAAGTTTTTACTGCAACTTTGAATTTCAGTTATGGAATTGAAAAAATGACAACGGTGCTAGCAGATTTAATACAGAAAATAACCGACCTGGATGAGGAGCAATTAATAGCTGTTGTTTCCTGCTTTAAACCATTAACGGTAGAGAAGCATGATAATCTACTGGAAAGAGGAGCTATAGCCAACAGGCTATTTTTTATCAATAAAGGATGTCTTAGATTATACTACAGCAGCGAGGATCATCATACAGCCACGCGGTTCATGGCATTTGAGCATACCTTCTTAACGTCAATTGTAAGTTTCATTTCCCGGGAGCCTTCTTCAGAATACATAGAGGCAGTAGAACAATCAGAATTACTAGTTATTTCTCATCATGACTTCTTTAATTTAAGGGTGACGGTCCCCTCATGGGATAAAATCTATATCTACATTCTGGAGTATGGATTAACGGTGATCAATTCCAGGTTGAGCGGCCTGCTCACCCAAACCGCTACTGAACGTTACCGGGATTTGCTTAAAAACAACCCTGAACTTATTCAACGCTTGTCAAATGCCAATTTAGCAGCCTATCTGAATATATCTCCCGAAACGCTGAGCAGACTAAAATCGCAGATGTAGCGGCCACCATGCATTATTAGAAAAAGCTAAAACCCAATATGAGAAGCGACGAAGTAAAAAAAGGGCACCAAAGAACACCACATAGATCATTGTTCAGGGCTACAGGATTAAAAGACGACGATTTTGCGAAGCCATTTATCGGTGTGGCAAACTCATTTATAGAGATCATTCCAGGACATTTTTTTCTGAATAAAGTAGCTGAGATCATTAAAGATGAGATCAGGGCAAATGGATGTGTTCCATTTGAATTTAATACCATTGGTGTAGATGATGGCATTGCTATGGGACATGATGGGATGCTGTTTTCACTACCAAGCAGAGAACTGATTGCAAGCTCAATAGAAACCGTGATGAATGCACACAAATTGGATGCAATGATAGCCATACCAAACTGTGATAAAATAGTTCCGGGGATGATCATGGGCGCGCTGAGAGTGAATGTACCAACAATTTTTGTAAGTGGCGGACCAATGGCAAAAGGTTATAAAAAAGATGGAACACCAATCGACCTGGCCTCTGCATTTGAAGCTGTTGGTAAACATGAAGCGGGTACTATCAGTGATGAAGAACTGCTGGATATTGAATGTAATGCCTGCCCAAGTGGAGGTAGCTGTTCGGGTATGTTTACGGCAAACTCTATGAACACCTTAATGGAAGCAATGGGAATTGCGCTACCCGGTAACGGTACGATACTGGCCCAAACGCCAGATCGTGAAGCGCTTTACAGAAGAGCTGCCAAACGGATTTGTGAAATAGCAAAAGATGAGGCCACAGGTGAAAAATTCAAGTTAAGAAACATACTCAATGAGAATGCCGTAAAAAATGCATTTGCTGTTGATATGGCAATGGGTGGAAGCTCCAATACTGTCTTACATATGCTAGCTATTGCTAATGAAGCAGGTGTTGATTTTCAACTCAAAGACATCAATGAGATCTCTAAAAACGTGTCACATATTGCTAAGATCTCCCCAAGCCTGTCTACAGTCCATATGGAAGATATTAACAGCGCCGGTGGTGTAAATGCGGTGATGAAGGAAATGACAAAAAGAGGGAATAGCGTTCTTGTAAATAACTTAACGATCAGCGGAGAAACCCTGATGGAAAAGATTGCAGATGCGCAAATCAAGGATAAAAGTATTATCCGTACTGTAGATAATCCATATAGCCAGGTTGGCGGATTAGCAATTCTCTATGGCAACCTGGCTGAGGAAGGTGCTGTAATTAAAACAGCTGGCCTTACGGGTGCAAGGGTATTTACCGGTAAAGCTATGTGTTATGATGGTCAGGATGAAGCTGTCGCAGGAATTCTGATGAAAGAAGTGAAGGCAGGAGATGTAGTGGTAATTAGATATGAAGGCCCTAGGGGCGGACCAGGCATGCAGGAGATGTTAACGCCTACAAGTTTAATTATGGGCATGGGGTTAGGTAGTTCTGTGGCGCTGATTACTGATGGAAGGTTCAGTGGCGCAACAAGAGGTGCATCGATCGGTCATGTTTCGCCAGAGGCGGCAGAAGGCGGTATGATTGGCTTACTTAAGAACGGTGACGAAATCCATATAGACGTAGATAAATACATATTATCTGTCAATTTGGATGATGACGAAATTGCTAAACGGAAAGCAGCATTTGTGCCAATTAAAAAATCTTTGCAATCAAGGTGGCTTGGTCAATATAGGGCATTGGTTACAAATGCTAGCAAAGGTGCCGTCTTGAAAACAGATCTGTAATTGTATCGCGTTTAGATTTAAACAAGGAACAAGTAAATCATTTTGATCACTAGTTCCTTATTTAATTCCTCTCGTTTGAATTAAAAATAAAACCTTCACTTTCTTTATTCTCTCAATATCTTGCCATCTACACTTCGCGCCCGGAAGAAGTCAGCCGGCTTATTGAAGAGGCCTCGAGCATTGCCAAATAAGATGTCACATATTAATATGAAGACCACATCAAGACGGGAACAACTTTATAACCGCCGCGCCAAACATTCACCCTTTACTTCTGTTTCTTGTAAATTAAGTGAAGAAAAAAAGAGGCGCTACAGTAGAAAAACGCGAAGAAAATGCTTCAGCACAGCAGGAGGTTAAATCTCTTGCGGAGAAGCGAGGCGTAAGCGTTCTAATTGACGTTAATAGGGACATTTAAATTATCACTTCATGGAGCTAGGTATCGAGATTATCAAAAATGATGACGGACAAACCTTAGGAGTAGCGGGCGGTAACTACAGGATCATTGCATCGGGAGATAAAACCGACAATAAATATGCAGTCATTGAAATGATTGTCCCACCCGGAGGCGGGCCACCGCCCCATTCGCACCCTGATACACACGAAACCTTTTATGTATTGGAAGGAGAAGTTGAATTTCAGACGGAGCAGGGAAAATCCACTGTCGGTGCCGGAGGCTTTATAACCATCCCACTTGGGGGAGCCATTCATTGCTTTACCAACACATCCAAGTCGGTGGCCAAACTACTTTGTACCGTAATGCCCGCCGGCTTGGAAAAGGTATTCGAACTAGTTGGTGCTCCAGTAGGTATGGGTGAATTTGCACCCATACCTGAACTTACAGAAGATCGCCGGGAACTTATGGCACGGATAGACAGGCAATATGGTCAAAAAACATATCCAAAGGGGTATCTTGATTAAGCACGAAATACATCATGTAGCAATAAGTATTCTCTTTTACTCAAAGAATGAGGAATGGTTATCACGTAGGTAACTTCGGGGATGCTTGCCCGAAAACTCTTTGAAATCCCTAATCATATGCGATTAATCGTAGTAACCTGAATGCTCATTATATGTTACCGGAATATCCTGTTTGCCCAGCTTTAGTATTTCGCCGAATGCCAGTGCGGCTTTGTGTACCTGTACTGTCCAGTCTTCTGCTGCATTGCCGTCTGCTCCGTCCGATATGTATTTGAGGCTGAGGAAAGGGATATTTTCTTTCATTGCCACAAGAGCCAACGCGTAGGCTTCCATATCCACCACATTGTAAATAGTAGTGGAATGTGCCATTTCAAAATTATCTCCCGTTCCGCAAACGGCTTCGGGTAGTCCGTCCATCTGCAAACCGTATTCAAGGATTGGAGGCAATCCCGACAAGGGGGTTTCGTATTGGTCGTAGCCCAATCCTCTTACATCCATATCCCGTTGTATGAATTTGGAGCAGCAGACTATGTCGCCTTTTTTGTAATGGTTGCTTCCGGCAGAACCTAAATTGACAATCAATTTCGGTTTTTCCTGCTGTATGGCTTTCATCAGATTATAGGCTGCATTTACTTTGCCAATTCCGCATATCAGGTGCTTGTAATCCGTAAATACATCGGCTGCTTCAGATGCCAGTGCGAACGTAAACAGTACATCCTCAACAGGAAAAGCATATTTGGGGTTTATGGTAATCATCAATTCTTTTTAATGGATTAATACCCTACAAAGTTAAACTTTTAGTGCTAACTGTTCGGTCAACAATGTTACCAAAGCAGATGTAGGGAAAACACCTAACTGTCTCCACTTTATTTTCCCGTCCTTAAATTATAATGGCAAAATAGGCCCTCATAAAATAGGCCTGGTGGCTCGTTTTGATGGCGTTTGGTACTGTAGGCTGTGTAATGAATGCATGGAAGATAATAAAAACTTTATCACTCACCTATTTCTTCGATCTGTTAACAAAATTTTAAATAGGGTAAGGAACCAATGGGCCATCCAGCGATTGAGAGATTATCTGGTTCAGTGTTATGCTATTAATGAAAAACGCTTAGCACAAAAGCAGCAGGAACAAATCTGCGCTTGAACTGCTCAAAGCATATAGAACTTATGGAAAGACCAGAAGGTTACCCTAAATATGACTTTGGATACAATTATGATAAATTGCTTCTCTTGTTTGAATATTTGAAAATTGAGGGTGACACAGCTAGGTGCATGATCTTAAATATATTCTCTGGCGTACTGGCAGATTTTAAACTGAAAAAAGAGAAAGATGGCTGGCAAGTGCTATCTTATGGTAAGAATATGATTTAAAATTTATATGACAATAACTGTCTCCGGCAGAAATAAATGATATTGTCATTGCAATTAACCGCCATAAAAATGGAAGTTCAGGCACGAAATATTGTAATTAGATTATTCTTTATACTCCTTTTAAGTGCTTTTAACAATACAGCAACAGCCCAGCAAGCTATTAAAGTGAAACGCAGGTAATTGAAGACGAGAGAAAATCTACAACAAAAGCCATCTCTTTAAAAAGAAATGGCTTAAAATATAGTTATATCAGCTGTAAAAGACTACAGCTTCTCTACTACCGTTAGGGGCAGTTTTAAACTTTCAGCAATGATGTGGTTAGCTACACCCGCTTTTTTTAAAGATTGTGCAGAGACCAATTTCTCTTGATCTGCCTTTGAGCGCTCTTGTTCAGCTGCTTTTTTCTCAGCAAGCGACATCGCGCTGTTCCACAACCACTTGTCTTGCAAACTTGCTTCGTATGCCATTCTTTCCTCCTTTGTTAAATTGGACAATTCTGCTATTTTAAAAATACGCTGAAATATCCGTTTGTTCATGAACGTTGGAATCTTATCCGCTTTACTCAGGTTATTCAATAACCAGAACCACCTATCCTTATCCGTTTTGATTTCCTCGTCTTTTTTTGCAAAGTTAGGGAGTTCCAAGAATATATAGCTCAATTTACTGTAAAAAATTCTCCCCGAATCTTTGTCTATCAGAGAGATACTCTTCAAATACCGTTCCCGTTCCATATCATCCATCCTGAACTCCAATATACCTATGAAAATCACTGCCGGTAGTTCAAAGTTCCAGTATTCGACCCCTTTGGGATATTGGCTGCTTATAAGCCTTGAAGTGCTGAACATAACCCGTTCCTTGAAATTATCGTGGTTCATGCGTTGCATTTCCACAATGATTTCTTCTCCGTTATCACCTGTACATCGTAAGTCGAAAATCACTTTCTTCTGATCAGCTGTTTCGCCCAAATATTCTGTAGGGCCATATACAAGGTTTTTGATTCGTTTACCACTCCCGATCAATTCATTTAAAAAAGGGATCAATATGTCTTGATGGGCAGGCTTTCCGAACAAAAATTTGAATCCAAAATCGCTCCCGGGATCGATAAAGCGACCAACGGTAGGTTTTTCTAGGTTGTTTTTAGTCATACTTTGATATTTAGGTTATTTACAAATATAGCAAAGCACAGCTTGATATACTAAAAAAATTAGTTTTTTTGTAAAAAATTGTCTGAAAAATCATGCTTCGAAATCTAATAGGATCGGTTATACCATTTTTCACTACGTAAAAACCTATTATGGATACTGTGTGGCTTAATCGAAATTAATTAGCCGAATTATTTGGTCGCGATGTCAAAACCATTGGCAAACACATAAATAACGTTTTCAATGGAGGAGAATTGGATAAAGGTTCAGTTGTCGCAAATTTTGCGATAACTGCAGCAGATTATCTGGTTCAGGGTTATGCTATTAATGAAAAACGCTTAGCACAAAAGCAGCAGGAGTGCAAATCTGCACTTGAACTGCTCAAAGCATATAGAACTTATGGAAAGACCAGAAGGTTACCCTAAATATGACTTTGGATACAATTATGATAAATTGCTCCTCTTGTTTGAATATTTGAAAATTGAGTATATGGTGGCATATCTATTCGAGGTATAAATAACTCTTTGAAGGTATTACTTTACTTTATCAGTAAAGGTTTCCAAACTTGTCTGTATAAATAAGAATCAAGGTGATTGTGTCGAAAGTTGCGTGTGATAGAATAGGTATCCAAAGGTTATTATCGAATTTCTTAAAAAGTATAGCCCAGAATAAACCTCCAAAAACAGCCGCAACCATACCGAAAACATCCTGTTGCCAGTGATACAGTCCAAACAGTATACTTGTAATGATCACACTCCATAACATTGAACTCTTTGTAAGTCGTTTATCCAGCAAAGATTGAATGTAGCCACGAAAAGTAATTTCCTCATAAAAACCTCCTATAAGCCACGCAGCTATAATAATTATTATCAGTTTTGAAGGGCTCTCTTTAATGAAATTATATTCTGTATAATCGGGAACAACAAAAAAGTACTTTATCGTGGGAATATAAATAAGTTGCATAAAGCCGACCCATATTAAAGCTGAAACTATCCCAATCAAAACCGCTTTGATAGTTAAGCCATTTTTCGAAAGCCCTAGATCACGGAATATTTTAGCTTCCTTGCGCAGAAGGAACCAGATTAAGAGCAGACATACAACGCTGTACGAATAAAAGGGTAATGGAACAAAATGTGGAAATAATATGAGAAAAGCTATAATTCCAATATCCCTAAATAAGAGTAGAGCCTTATTTTCCATTTATGGTATTCTGATACCTGCTTTATTTATTTTAGTTGAAACTAGATTTAGTTTGCACAGGATAAAAATACTAAAACAAACGGTCTTTTGCTGAAGCATATAGTTCATAGGGCGGATACGCAAAAGGACAGGAAAGCGATGAGGAATCCATTATGCCCATGGTTTTGCTCCGAATAATACTTAATTTCGTGATATGAGTAACCTTAATCCACATTCGCCGTTTTGGGAGCTATTGCCGCTTAAAGGCTTGGGGCCGATACGGTTTTTGACCAATAAATCGACGATGCAGGCATATCACGGTGAACTCGGTTCGATCACGGCCGAAAGAAACGAAAATTTGGAGCAGCAGCAACAGGAACTGTATGATACCTTTAATCAGTTCAGCGAATTCTTCAGTCAAGACGATTTAAATAATGTGCTTGAAGCAATGCAGGTTGTCGGAGATAGTCGGGATGATATTTCGACGGTGTTCATGGACTCTGGAATATCGCTGGAATATAAAGCCGATCAATTGGTGGAGGTTTTCGCTGATGACAGGGCGAAACAGTTGCATTTTCAGGGTATGCCGATTTTTTCTACCGATCCAAAACAATTGGTTATGTACATCAGCAAGCAATTAAATGAAACCCCTTTTATCAAGAGTGAAGAAATTGCTTTCCCCGTGCACAACCTTTTTTTGTTTTCATTCTTGAGTGAGCAAGCAGGTGGTGCATACCACGACGGGGAAAAGAAGAGTAGAACCGTTAGCTGGTGGAATACAGCGCGGCCTTACGGTGAGGATTTATCTGCTTATCGTCCCTTAGAACTGATTTGAGATGGAGCCTTCGGTGTAAGAAAAGATGAGCATCTGCAAAAAAACATGAGTTCAATCCCTTTGAATGGTTGAAATACACCAAGCTTCCGTTTGAACCTGCTATGATATATAGGTTAGGCACTAAAATAGGTTTAATTCATTGCGAATTGCTTCTTCTTGCACTTTTGTCAATTCGCGAACGATAGTGAAAGATTTTAAGTTAGGTGAAACCATTACAACCTTAATAGAATGATCTGGGTATTCCAGATAACTCTGGTCTTTAGGCAATTTGTTAGACCATATCAAAAAAGGCTTTCCTTGCTCAAGTTTTTGCCTTCTTAATTTTCTTACAACAGAATTACCAACTGTTTTTAATTCTTCAATGGTTCCCATTTTGTTTTATTTTTTGCCTAAAACAAAGGTTGATTATTGAACGATACTATAGCGAACTTGCTTTCTTCTCTGGTGCGTCACCTACGAATGCCTCTATAAAACGGCCTTCTTCCCTGCTGTCTTCAAACACGATTTTCACCAATTGCACGCCGTTGGAGTCGGCGGAAATGCCAGTAGCGGTGATGGTTAACCTCACTTCTTGCTCTGGTTGGAGCAGGTAGTTCAGGTAGTTTTGCTTGTCCTCAAAACGTACCAGCACCCTGCCCATGGAAATTGTTGAAATATAATAGCTATTGCGCTTGCTGTCTACAACCTGCGTACCAAATACATTCAGCCTGAGTTCTCGAGGCACTTCTTTTTTGTTTAGCAAGGTGAGCGTGGCCTTTGCGGTGTTCGTGGTGGCGTCTAATTGATAATCTATAGCATTGAATTGAATATCATCTACGACGGCGGAACTATCAGGTGGTGAAACAGCTAGTTGGGCTGCTTTGCCTGCCGATAGCCCAATGAACAATAAACTGCAAGCCAGTATAAAGGACAGATTCTTCATGGTGCGATGGCTATATGTTAATTTTTGAAACGTATGATTGCTGTATTTTGCTTTTAGTTGTCATGCTATAGATCAAATTTAGTTAATTTATTTGATAAGCTATTAGGATGAGCTAACTCGACTAAAAAACGAATACGTCATTTTACTCTAGGTAGATATTCAAGCCCAACACCAGATTTTCCAGCTCCTTTTGAGCCAGTGACGATATATAGGCTAGGCACTAGAATAAGTCTAATTCATCGCGAATTTTATTTTGCATTTCGCGATTTGCAAAATGCAAAATACATGTACGGATAGATGAGTAGAACTGGAAATAAAGAATTATTAAGATGGCAGACCTTGAACTAATAGGCACAGATTGAAGGGATATATCCAAAAAAATTAAGGCCGTCTATACGGGGTTCTTTTCTGAATGTGTAAGGTTATAGCGTGTTAACGATTGGAAGAAGTTATCCATTTCTTTTGTTTGGTGATTTCGGTACGACTACGAATCTTTGCTTTGCGGAAGTTAAAACTTATTTTTGTTTAAATGATGCAGCAGTTTCCTACCAGCAATAATCTACCCATTCATCAGCTGGCCGCCTGTTTTAACAATACATCGGCTACTTATAAATTCTATTGGCTTTATTAGACGAGATCCAGAACGGGCATTAAGCCGTTAACAAATAACCCTATATGCTATTTCGGAAATTAGAGCAACATCCTCTGTTACCACTGCCCCATATCGCCCCTATTGTAAATCGTTAGCAAAAAGCAATTTAAAGATTGCATTAAAAATTGCAATACCTCCTTTGAACAGAAAAAGTCCATACGATCCGGATTTCGTCAAGGAAATTCTCGATGGCCGGGAAGATGTCAAAAATGCAAAGGAGTTAAACTGGATTAAACTAAAGTCAAGGCCGGGACACAAGAGTGATTAAGTATCAATTCCAATTACTTTTCCAATATTTAAATTCTGAAGGCGATATCCGATAACGCGCAAAATTACCTTCATGCAAAGCTAAAATCTCCGTTTCAATTGCCTCGATAAATTTGTTGCGATCATTTTCTGGGATTTTTTCCGCCTCCTTTTTTACAAAAAGCACTGTCCCTTCTTTTCCTATTCCATTACGAACAATGTTGGAAATAATAACTCTCATCTCTTCTCGATATTTTAAGCGAAATGGGTCAGGTTCTCCCAGCGACTGTTTAATGGCAGCATAGCGCATTGCGGATCGCTCATACGCCCACATGAAAACATCTTTGAATAATTCAATTCTATTCAATTCATAGATGCCGAGCATTCCTTTGACATAATATTCTTCCGGTACATCGACAAAGGATAGTGGAGCAAGGTTGTTGCTGTTTAATGGGATGTTTGCAGCTAAACGCGAAACCCGCTTATTTACGTCATCAAACGGCTGAAGGTAAGGCAAATGTATTAAGACAAATAATGACTGTTCAAACGGATTTTTAATCTGCCTTGCCTTTTCTAAAATTAAATCAAAAAATTCAGAAATGAGTTGGGGTATTGCCAAAGGGGTGAATACCGAATTTGTTATACCAACACCAAACTCCCTTAATCTACCTGAAGCTGCGGGGTTGGACAGCAGGTTATTGGAAAGCAGGGCATGAAGATTTAAAATGGTATAGCGATTGAAACTCACATCATCTGCTCCCTCAACTAAAAACTCAATCGCATCCTTGTGATTCAATATCATTTGGGTTTCTTTAGCAGACTTATTCTCGGCAGGTCTGCCACCATGGATCAATATCTCGGTATCCAGCAGCGAATAGGTATTGCCCTCTAAGCGACTGGAATTCCACGATAGATCAATTAATAGTCTACCAAGTATATGCTTTGCATAAGTTCCCGCTGCTTGTGCATCTCCCTGTGTTTTTCCGATCAGTGCCAGATGTTCTTTTTCTGCGTTTGTCAGGTAACTATCCAAATTAGGACGGTAGTTGGCTAAAAATTCCGTTTGATACCCAACTGGCTTTCTTTTTGTCTCAGATCGTGTAACTAGGGCTAAAACATCTTTTCCTTCAATAGATAACGGAATATCATCTTGTGGTTTTGAGGAACGGTCTTCATCGTGTATTTGTAACTCGGTAATCGTGGGAAAGTACTTGGTTGATCTCGAGCCTCCAGTGATCATTACCCGATGATCGTCCGCTAACTTTTTTAATCGTCGTTGCAATGTCCGCCTTTCAATTTGAAAGGGGAGCCTGGCCATTAACTGATCGATGGATAGCCCATTTTCGTCTAATGATTGTACGATTATGTTTAGTTGTTCCGTTTCACTCATAAAGTATTCGCGACAGTTTTACGACAATGATAGTTGTTTTCTGTCGCAAAACAAATTTTCGCGACATAAATTTGTCGCGAATAACATTTCGCGACAACAAGCGAACGCTATCTCGTTTTCCGGAAATTTGTATGTCCGGCTAATTCAAAATATAGGACAGTATCATATGGAGCGCTTTATACCCTACAGCTTTGTTTCGCATGATCAGATATGGAACTTGATTCCATCAAACAATAGCTTCAACATTAGTAAAAGCAATAAGCCCCAAGCCTAGCCAGAAAAAATCAAACGAGAAACTTTTGGAAGATTATTTTTATATTGGCACGGATTGGAGAGAAGGGCTATCAAAAGATAATTTTTTTGATGTGATCAATCCTTTTTTTGTGTAGAATTTTATTCGTTCCAAAGCGGATAATCAATGTAACCATGTTTTCCGCCCCCATACATTGTTGCTCTATCCAGCTCACTAAGCGTGGCATTTTTCTCAAACCGTTCATGCAGGTCGGGGTTTGCGATGTATAGCTTGCCAAAAGAAATAAGCTTTGCAATGCCTTTTTCAAGTTCTGCTTCGGCAGAAGCCTTGTCATACCCTGCATTAGCAATAACTGTCTGGCGGATCTTCCTGCCAAACAATTCAATCTCGTCGTGAGCGGCACCATGTTCAGGCGAAGTGAAATTGGGGCTGCGCCTCATGATTTCCACATAGGCAAAGGCCATTTCATTCAATTTTTCGATCAGGTGGGTATAGGTAGCGATAGGGTCGTCCAGTACCATATCACCATAGAAATGGAAAGGAGATATTTTAATACCCACCTTTTCACTACCCACCACACGGATCAATTCCTGCATCACCTCCACTACAAAGCGGACCTTGTTAGGAATGCTGCCGCCATAATCATCCGTCCTTTGGTTGGCACTTTCAGCTAAGAACTGGTTGGGCAGATATCCATTGGCAGCGTGAAGGGCAACCCCGTCAAACCCTGCCGCTATGGCATTTTTTGCGGCCTGGCCATAGTCCTTTATAGTCTGCTTGATTTCGGGAATCGTCATTTCCTGAGGTATCTCGTAATCCTTCCTGCCCTGAGAGGTAAAATGCTGCATCCCGCGGATAGGCAAGGGTGATGGCCCAAAAGGGAGCTTGCCGCTCCTGTCTACAGAATGCCCCATGCGGCCGGTATGCCAAAGCTGGGCTATAATAATACCGCCTTTATTGTGTACCGCCGTTGTAACCTTCTTCCATGCTTCTATTTGTTGACCCGTGAAAATACCCGGAGTGAGCGGACTGCCGGTAGCCTCTTCACTGATCCTGATGGCTTCGCTAAAAAGCAAACCTGCGCCAGCCCTTTGGGAATAATACGCTATTGTCATATCACCCACTAAGCCATTTACGTCTGTACGACCTCTGGTCATCGCTGCCATGGCCATGCTGTTTTTTAGGCTGACACCGCCTAATTGTGTTTTTTCTAAAAGTTTCATCCGTAAATAATTATTCGTTAATGTTTTTCTCTTGTCGTCTAGCCATACCCTGGGCGATGATGCTGGCGGCGATCAATTGCAAGGCATGGTAAAGCATGAGTGGCAACAATACGATGCCCGTAATGGTACTGTGCTGAAAAAGCACTTTTGACATGACCGTGCCGTGTACCAATGACTTCTTAGATCCACAAAATAAGACCGTAATACGATCTTCGTCTGAAAAGCCAAACAAGCGGCTGAGTAGTCCAACGCAAAAGAATACAACAAAAAACAAGGCCATCATCCCTGCGGCGAGTACGGCAAGTTCAAGGGTGGTGAATCCTTCAAAAAGATGTTCGGAGAATGACTTACAAAACGACGTGTAAATGATGGTGAGGATAACTGCCTGATCGAAATGTTTGAGTTGTTTTTTATACTTTTCGGCAATGGCGCCAAAACGGGAGTGGAGGCTGATGCCGATAATGACAGGTAGCAAGACTTGAAGAATCAACTTGATGACGATATGCGTGATATCAAAATCGCCTGTTGCAGAAGCGATGAACAGCCCAACCCAGAGCGGCGTAACCACTACGCCGATCAAACTGGAAATGCTGGCATTGAAAATGGCTGCAGGAATGTTGCCCTTGGCGATGGAAACCATGACCACGGAAGAGGAAACGGTGGACGGTAAAGCTGACAGAAAAAACACACCCAACCAAAGCAACTCAAAGTCAGTGCCAGTGAACAAAGGGCGAGATGCCAAAACGATGAGCGGAAAAAACAAAAAGGTTGTCAACTGCACAACTAGGTGCATTTTCCAGTTGGCAAGCCCTGCTTTTAGTTTCTCAACACTCAGTCGCATTCCATAAAACAGGAAAATCAACGACACACCTGCATTAGCAATCTCTTCTAGCGAAACAGGTTCTTTGACCATGCCTGGCTGCGGCAAAAAATAGGCTAGCAGAATCATGGTGCCTATCAGTAACAGGAAACTATCGAAACCTGCTTTACTTAATACTTCTAATAACTTCTTCAATATGATCTTACAATATGCCAATTTATAATTTTGGAAGCCAATTGCCTGATTAGGGAGTTTTTCTTGAAACTACAATCCAGAGAGGCGTCCTATATATGGGGACTAGATCGCAAATTCTTTCCGTATGATCTCTGCTCCAGCGCTTAAAGCACTTAACTTACCTCTCGCTACGTTTCGGGATAAAGGAGCCATACCGCAATTCGTACTAGGGTAAAGATCTTTGATATCAACAAATTCAAGCGTTTTACGCAGGGTATCAGCTACCTCTTCGGGTGTTTCTATCGTGTTAGATGCCACATCAATTGCACCAACCATTACTTTCTTCCCACGAACCAGTTCAATTAAATTTAAAGGCACATTTGAGTTGTGGCATTCTAACGACACGATATCAATAGTAGAAGTTTGAATTTTAGGAAAAATTTCTTCGTATTGACGCCAGGCTGATCCCAATGTCTTTTTCCAATCATTATTAGCTTTTATTCCATAACCGTAGCAAACATGTACTGCAGTTTCGCAGTGTAACCCTTCAATGGCTCTTTCTAATGCTGCCATTCCCCAATCGTTTACTTCATCAAAAAAAACATTAAATGCAGGTTCATCAAATTGGATAATATCAACCCCTGCATCTTGCAATTCTCTTGCTTCCTCATTGAGTACTTTCGCAAATTCCCACGCCAGTTTTTCTCTGCTTTTGTAATGGGCATCGTACAAGGTATCAACCATCGTCATCGGACCTGGCAATGCCCATTTTATAGGTTTATCTGTCTGTTCACGTAAAAATTTAGCGTCTTCAACGAAAACTGCTTTTTGACGTGTAACCTCACCTACAACGATAGGAACACTCGCATCGTAACGGTCACGGATCTTTACGATCTTACGATTTTCAAAATCTACACCACTTAAATGCTCAATAAAAGTGGTTACGAAATGTTGGCGGGTTTGCTCACCATCACTAATGATATCCACCCCTGCCAATTGCTGTTCTTGCAAAGAAATACGCAAAGCATCTTGTTTCCCTTCCAATAACTGATCGCCGTCTAACTTCCAGGGTGACCATAATTTTTCAGGTGGTGCAAGCCAGGCAGGTTTGGGCAAACTTCCCACAATTGAGGTGGGCAATAATTTTTTCATAATAAAATAAATTTAAGGTGTTGTGTAATTAAAGAGAGAAGTTGACAGACCACTGTTCTAAAACACTTTTGTAAGGCTTAATGAAATGCTCGTCTGCAAATTTGCCTTGCTCGATCGCTAACTGGCTGCGCTCTTCCCGGTTGTATACAATTTTTGTTAAAGAATGGTCCTGATTTTTCAAACTAGGCTTATAGCATACTCCTGCAACAGAATTGGCGTTATAAATTTCAGGTCTATAGATCTTTTGGAACGTTTCCATTGTACTAATGGTACTGATCAATTCCAGGTTTGTATAATCAGCCAGTAAGTCGCCAAAGAAATAAAAGGCCAAAGGCGCAACGCTATTAGGTGGCATAAAATAGCGAACCTGCAAGCCCATTTTTTTGAAGTATTGTTCTGTTAAAGAAGATTCGCTGGGTTGGTATTCAAAACCTACTATCGGGTGATGGTTTCCTGTACGATGATATGTTTTATTCTCTGCTACACTCAAACAAATAACAGGTGGTTTAATAAAGCGTTTTTTGTAAGTTTCTGAATTTACAAAATGCTTAAATATATTGCCGTGTAACTCACCAAAGTTATCAGGAATGCTAAATTTATCTTTACCCTTGTTATGCTCTAAAAGCAAGACGCTAAAATCATAATCACGTACGTAAGAAGAAAAGTTATTTCCAACAATACCTTCCAGGCGTTCGCCAGTTTTATGATCAATAATATGCGTTTTTAAGATCTCAATCGAGGGGAATGTTGTACCACTACCATCGATATCTATATCAACAGAAACAATCTCTAATTCAACCGAATAGCGATCGTTCGTTGGATTATCCCAGTTTGCCAGGGTGTTAAAACGATTGTTGATCATATTAATGGTGTTGCGCAAGTTTTCCTGACGACTTGTTCCTCTTGCCAAGTTAGCAAAGTTAGTAGTGGTGCGCGTACTATTGGACGGTATATAGTTCTCATTGAAATAAATACTCTTTAGTGTGAACACAAAATCATTCTTGATGGCATGCTGGATATTTTCCATGTATTTCTTTTTGTTTGTTATCGGATCTTCTGTTATGATCGCTTTTATTAATTGTTGCAATTATTTCCTCGGTACTTGCTTAGCTGATCTTCTCCCGTGCTTCTTTAGCAGCAGCCACCATGTTGATCAAAGCGGCTTTAGCTTCCGGCCAGTTACGGGTTTTTAGACCGCAATCCGGGTTTACCCAAAGATTTTGCGTGAGCATGTTTTTAACTTTTAAATATTAATGATCATTATAAAAAGTTCTTGGTTATTCCTGACACGACAGGCGAAGAAGGGTTATAGAGGCGTTTTTATATACGAACAGGCGCAACCAAGCCATGAGGGCCGGCACCTTTAAACTGTACAATCTGACCAATGACCTCTTTACGCGGAAGCATCGTCAATTCAGTAAAGGCAGGTATCCTGACTTGTAACGGCTTTTACCAGCCTTCCCGCTTGCGCAGTGACCATGATTGGTAAAGCCTTTGTGTTACTTACAGTTGCGCGACAGCTCGTGATTTGCACACGATTCCCTATTAATTCACCGTTAAGTAAAACCTTTTCTGATTGCTGAAACAAACAAAGAACCAATAGTTTTAAACTCTGGTCAAAGTTACAAAAACAGCAATTAAAGCTAAACTAAGGATGTAATTTTAGCTAAAATTACTTTTAATTGATTTTTTATTGAATTTTTATGCTGTTTACTTATATTTTTGTATGCTACAACAGTGATTTATGCTATGGAACAATTGGATGAGATCGATCTGAAACTATTAAAAATATTAGGCAATGATTCAAGTCATACCATCAAGGAACTCGCAGCGAAAGTAAATTTGACGCCTTCGCCGGTGGTGCAACGCGTGAAACGCCTAGAAACAAGTGGGTATATTAAAAAGTATATTGCATTATTAGACCCGCAAAAGTTCAACCAAGGTTTTATCGTTTTTTGCAATATCAAGCTGAAACAGCATGACCGAAATATCGGACGTAGTTTCGTACAGGATATCCTAAAGATCGACGAGGTAGTGGAATGTTATAATATCTCCGGTGATTACGATTTCTTTCTGAAAGTGTTTGCCCGGGACATGAAGCACTACCAGGATTTTGTGTTCAATAAATTAGGTTCGGTAGAAAGCATTGGCAGCGCGCACAGTACCTTCGTGATGGACGAGATCAAAAACACGCACAATATCAGTTTTTAGTACTAATCTTTTAATTAAATCGTAAATCGCATGAATTACGGGTAATACCGTCATCGCTCTGATAAATGATGATATCTCTTATAGCTACGGAATAGATCAAACCACCCTATTTTTATAATGAAAAAGTTGTTTTCAATAGATCTGTTTATATTCAATATTAACTTGTATGGCAATGAGGGCAGCAGTATGCACAGCCATTGATTCTAGCTCCGGGGTATTGTCTTTTAGCTTCTAAAACTGCCGGTTCACAAGTATAGTATCCACCTAACTTTTTAAGATTTGTTGAATTTTTGATCCAGTAGCAATCTCCATGATGAACCTCATAGTTGCCATTTGTCTGTTGATTTCCATTTAAGTAATAGGTACGATACATACTACAGTCTCAATTTAAATAGTTTTATAAAAGGTAACGCTTACCTAACTCACGCAATGAATGCGCAATCTTTTAGCAAGCGTTACCTAGCACGGTGCCACGAAAAACAACCTTTTCTTCACAGAAATTTAAAAATAGGTTTAGGTTGTAATCATCCCATGTGTTAATATTTGAAGTAATTTCGGCACAAAAAAAAATATCCCAAAATTTATTACATGAATAGGCTTATTAGATAGATGAATAGAAAGATGGGATACACCAATTGCTTTTTTTATTCTATCTTACGGATAAGCGATTTACCTTCCTTGATCTTGATAGCAATGACCTCCTCCTGCAAAGCTTTCTCAGGAAAATCAATAGTAGCAGCAATATCGTGACCTGCTTGATTGAGCAGCTTGAAACCAATGGGTTTGGTATACACCCAACCAAGTGCTTTATAAAGGTCTTCGTGCATTTTTACAGAGGTAAGAAAACTTCTATATGCTTCTAAATAAGCAGCTACTTCTCTTCGTGCCTTAATGGTTCTGACATGTTTTTCAACGATCGCAAAACGTCCGTACAGCCGGCTTTCTTCTGCTATTTCGATATACGTATATCGTTTTCTCCATTTAAAGAGGGGCATATGTGGGTTGATTAATGCGATGGCATCGCAATAAAGAAATAGTATTTAACTTATTGGGCCTAAAGATTTAGACCCAATAGCTGTGTGTCTTACCTTGTTTTTAGCAGACCGGTCATTGTAACTGTTTGAGAAGTATCTGCCTCGGATACTGTTTTTAGTGTGCTTGCTTTTCTGAACTTTAATAAGTTCTTTGAAGAAACTGTAATGTTGAATACCTGACGTTTCATATTTTTTTTTGGTTAATTTGCTACGCCAGTTATTTTTTTGGAAATTTAGTACATCAACACAAATATTAGATAGACGAGATGGCCCTTACGATAGATTTACAAAATAAGAAAATGCTACCCTGGCATCTTTTGGGTTGGTTTGTTCTAATTGCTTATGAAATTACTTTTTTGATGGCTTTAGAGGCTCCGAGAACACCTCTTGGTCTGTTTCTTTCTTACAGCCTCTGCATCATGCTGTTTTACATCCACGCTTATGTGATAATGCCGATTAAAAACCGCTATTGGCTTATTCTGCTCATACCTTTGGAGATTTTTGTTTTCTATCTAATTGAAATGAGCTTTGAACACATCAAGCTCTTTGTGGCAGATACGTATAAACTAACTCCTGTTAAAACGCTTCTTATACAATACACGTATAGAGGTATTTACTTTGTTAGTTTCGCTACGGTATATTGGCTTTTTATGAATGCGCTACAAAGCCGCGACCGCCTCTTGAAATTAGAAAAACAACGTATTGTTGATGAACGTTTACAAACGGATCTAGAAATGAAACTGGTGAGATCACAAAATGCAAAACTTCGTTCACAAATTGAGCCGCATTTTATATTTAATACCATGAACTTCATCTACGACTCGGTAGAGAGTGTTTCTGAAAAGGCTGGCGAAACAATCTTACTGCTTTCGGAAATGATGCATTATGCGTTGCAAAAAACGGATGATGATTATGAAGTGCCTTTACAAGTGGAATTAGAAAATATACGGAACCTAATCAGGATTAATAACATAAGAACCAATAATAGGCTGCATGTTAAACTGGAAACAGACCTTGATAGCGAAGACGAAGACCTATTAAAAACGCTCCCGCTTTTATTTATTACCTTTGCGGAGAACATGTATAAGCACGGCGATTTAACGAACGAACAAACACCGGGAATTATCTATGTTTCTGCTAAGAAGGGTGAACTACTCTTTACCACTTGGAACAAGAAACGCCCACATAAAGCAATTGATGGCAACTCAATGGGAATTGCCAATGCCAAGGAAAGGCTACAGAATTTTTATAATAAGAAACAGTTTAGCTTATCTATTAATGACAATGCCGAGGGGTATTCGGTTGAACTGAAGATTGAATATGCGTATGACAAGTTGTTATATAATTGATGATGAAGAGGCTTCGATTAGTCTGTTAAGCAAATTCATCACCAAAACTCCAGATTTGAACCTTGTGGGCAGTTCTTTAAACCCCTTGGAGGCACTGCAGAAATTTCAAAATAGCAGTATACAGGTAGATATCACGTTTCTGGACATCAATATGCCTGAAATATCGGGTTTAGAACTCGCCAACTTAATTGGTAAATCCACCCATATTATCTTTACCACTGCACATACACAGTATGGTTTAGAGGCTTTTGACAGAGATGCTATTGATTACATTGCAAAGCCCTTTAGCTATGAACGCTTCTTAAAAGCAGTTAGCCGTTACCATAAACACTGGCATAATGCGCAACAACAGTCGCCAAAAAAGGAACATTTCTTTTTTATAAAAAATGACACCAAAGGAAAGCTTACGCGGATTGTAATAGATGAAATTATTCGCATCGAATCTATGGCGAACTACATCATGATCCACACTACTTCGGGGAAACATATTACTTATCTCACGTTGACCGAAGCCGAAGACTACTTGGCCCCGTATGGATTTGTCAGAATACACAAATCATCCGTTGTTAACCCTAAACATATTAAAGGGGTAGATGGTAATCAAGTTAAGCTAATTGACGGCTCAACGATTATTGCTGGGGTGAGTTACAGGAAATTGCTAACGGAAGAAATTGCCAAGAATTTACTGGTTTCTAAAAGACGAAATTGATAATAAACCGCAATATGGAATTTTCACCATTCAACAATGTTGTTAAATACTGCCTTCAAGGTATGGATATGGAAGAAAAAGGCGAATCTGAAGAAGCAGGTAAACTCTTTCTGCAAGGTTGGGACGAGGCGACAAGTGCCTTTGAGAAATTTCTTGCCGCGCATTATGTAGCCCGGCATCAGAAAACAGTATCAGACCAATTAAAATGGCTCGAAACAGCTTTGGAGTATGCTTTAAAAATAAATGATGATTCTGTTAAGAGTGCTTTCCCTGCTCTTTATTTAAACATTGCCAAATGCTACGAAACGTTAGGCGACATAGAAAAGTCAAGGAAGCATGCTAACTTGGCTACCTTATTTAAGGACAACCCGTCTGACAAAGGTCCTTTTTATCATGGCACGAAAGCGGATTTGCAGGTTGGCGATTTATTGACAGCAGGCGGCAATTCAAACTACCAATCAGACCTCAAAATGAATCATATTTATTTTACCGCGATGGTGAATGGAGCAGGGCTTGCTGCTGCATTAGCGAAGGGTGATGAACGTGAACGTGTATATATCGTTGAACCAACTGGAAATTTTGAAAATGACCCAAATGTTACGGACAAAAAATTCCCAGGCAATCCTACCCGTTCATATCGTAGCCAAGAACCATTAAAAATAGTTGGCGAAGTAACAGAATGGATTGGACCAACGCCTGAGAACCTTCAGAAATTCCGTGAAAAACTAGCGAACAATAAAGGAGAAATAATAAATTAAGTAATGTATTTCAGAAAAATCCGCTCGCCTTGTGCTAGGCGAGCGGAGATTATATTCACTTATTCCAGATAGACTGAACGCTTAAGATCTCCAAATCTGCCACTTCAATATTATTTCCCCAAAAATGGAAACCTTCTTTATTACCGTCTTCCACTTTTCTTGGCAGGTAATACGAATAAGCTCCCCCATCAATGAATACTTCCATACTCGTTTTATCGATGTAAATATCTGCCGAGATTTCCATACTGGTTGGATCGTTTGGCGAATAAAACATCCCATTAAGCTTATTATAATTCAGATCATAATCCACAATGCGTTGCCCAAAAAGGTTAAGCCCGGCAGTAGTAGCATGGGATAACTTAATGGTGGCCTTTAGCCTCAAACCATCCGCCTCCGAATACTTTGCAAGCAATTGATTAGCACGTTCGGCTGTTAAGTTGGTTTCCTTTTGCACCGATGTAAAAAGTTGTTCCGTTTCTTTTACTGGCCGACTGAAAAGGCGAGGCCCTTCTTTCGTACTGCGCAGCGTCAGTTCTGTAGGTAACTGCATCATCCCTTTAAAAGGCATATTAGGATGCGTTATTTGCCCCCAACCAATTTGTACCCTTCTTCCGTCAGGCATATCCGTAATGGTTTGTGCCGCATAGATAGGGCCTGTTGTATAAACATATTTGCCCGCTTCCGGCTTAAACACCTTCCCATCAAAAGAACCCAACATATACGTGCCAGAGGCTCCATACATCACCCATTTTGTGTTTTTAGCATTGCCATCTATCGGCAGTTCAAAAAGTTCAGGGCACTCCCAAAAGCCTGTAACATGGCTCTCATATTTCCAATCTTTCAGATCGTTGGACGTATAGATGGAATGGCCATCCCGCTCGTTCAGCACCATCACCCAGTGTTTTCCCGGCTTGTACCAAAATACCTTCGGATCGCGCGTATCCGGGCTGTTCCACTTCTCTTTAGAATCAATGATAGGATTAGCTTCGTATTTTGTAAACGTACGCCCTTTATCGAGGCTATAGGCTATACATTGCACCTGCCTATCCGGTCCGGCTGCCGTATAAGCAGCTACCATAGCCGGTGTTTTACCTTGATTATAGCCTGCTGTATTGTTATAATCTATTACCGCCGATCCGGAGAACATCGTTCCCAGCTTATCCGGATAAAGTGCATCCGGTAGCTCCGTCCAGTGTACCAGGTCTTTGCTCACTGCATGCCCCCAGTGCATATTCTCCCATTCACTTTCATAAGGATTGTGCTGGTAGAATAAATGATACTCGCCCGCATAAAAAAGCAATCCATTCGGATCATTGATCCACCCCCTGCGGGTTGTAAAATGAAACTGCGGTCGGTTTTTTTCTTTATAAAGACTATCCTGCCCGGCCAGTTCATCATCCTGATAAATTTTTGCCAACCCTCCTTCATCACCCTCATAGCTTATCTTCAATGTTTTTCCTACCAAATCCGAAACGTCTTTAAAAACCCAATAATCTGGCGATGACTTCGCCAGCCGTATCACCACCGAAAGATCAGGTTTGCCATCCACGCTGAACGTCATCTTCTGGCGCTCTTCTTTATGTGATACCGGAAAGTTAAGGTATCTTTTGTTGATTTTAATTTCAATTTCACCTGCACTTAATGAAATATAGTTTACCAATAGCAGGGCAACTGTTAAAAATTTGTTCGCAAAGGTTTTCATCTGTTTGTTTTTTGTATTATTTACTAAGTCGGGCCAATAGCCTAATCGACTCCTTATTTATTGAATTTCCTTATCATCTTGTTTACATCAGGGTTTGGCATACCAATAGGTTGTTGCCGCAATATCCACATAACCACTATCCCAGCTTAGCATTTCCATATCATATGAAAATTGCTTCCTAAAAGGTATGGCATCCAGTATGCGTGTCCGCGTAAAGGTATTATGCCCCGTGGACGACGTATGATCTACCCGCGTTGCATTAGCAAAAGGCGTTTGGTAAATAACCACAGGTGCCCATGAGGTATTGTAATAATCTTCTAATCCGGTACCAAATTCAGATGGAAAATCTTCGCCATCCACATACGCTTTGGCGTCTCCTTCCCCATACCATGAATGCATATGATTCAGGGTGGCTAAGGTGTTACCAAGATACACACCTTTACCCTTCACATCAATAAAATTCCAGTCAATCGGTGCGCGGTTATCTCCCTTCGGGTTCTTCTCTGGATCATAATCCCATTTGGCATCCCATACCTGTTCTTCCATTTTCGTGTAGGCATGAAAATACATCGCTCGCTCATCCCATTCAAAATCATCGGTTGCAACAGAAAGCTTTAATTCAACAGGGAAATCATTATTATTGATGATGCGTATCGCTGCCGATTTTCGGAAAGGCATTAGCCATCGTGAAATCAGCGTTTTCTTATCTGCTAGTGTTCTATACCAGCTTGCTATATCATTCCCGCCATAGCCGCTACCTATAAAATCACCTAAAGGGCACAACACTGTTTCCTTACCATCAAAGGATATTTTCAGCATCACCTTTCTCCAAAGCGCTTCCTGATCGCGGTTTAAATCACCTAATTGGATTTTCAGTAGACGAATAGCCTTATTAACGTCTCTTACATCCAGCTCACATTCCTCCGAAGGATTCAATCTTTTTGAAATAGAATCTGTTACGCTAAAATTTACCGATGGATGCCAAAGGGTACTTTCCGTATTATCAATTTCCTTTTTTAATTGTTGTAGCTGCTCAAAAGAAAACGTTTCGGCTTTCACTTTTTTTGGATAGGTTCGGTAGTTGATCTGATAATAATGTGGTTTCTCTTTACTTGCGCTATCGGCAAACTCCCAGGTTACTTTACAATGCTTCGCATAAACCAAAGGCAAATATAGTGTATTACCGCCCTTTCCCTGCGGGTCATAATTGGTGTGGGGGTTCAACAAGGCAGGACCCAAATCCAGTCCTGCTTTCAACAAATCAAATCCGGGAACGGTAATGGTAGGTTCCTTTTTATGATCGAAATAGAAACGCATCGTCCCGGGTTTTTCCAAACAGGTCAACCAAAAACGGACAATGGCGCCCGGACCGTCCGCGTCCATCATGACATGCTCTACCCTTCCTTCCTGTTCCTCCTGACGGATAAACTGATTAAAGTCGCCATTTGCAAACCAACCTGCCCCATTGCGCACGGTAGATCGTCTATCATAGCTACTTACTTGTTTCAATGTATACGCAGGTTCAGGATAACGCGCAACCTTTTCAATCGCACGCATCTCTTTTAATAGCCGCGCCATATTGACCACCTCCTGGCAATGGCCGTAATGGACAAGACCAATCGTAGCGCAGATTAATAAAAATATTTTAGTCATCATTTGATTTATTTATTGGTTCCCCTTTTGCAAAATAGATAAATTCGTTTTATACGCAGTATAACTACCAACCAAAGTTTTGCCTATATAATCCTTGGCTAAAATTAATTTGATTTTGTGGGATTGGTAAATATTCATCTCTGTTTTTCTTGAAGGCGGCGCCCGCCAAATGAGGTGTTCTTCCTTGCTCTACCGAAAAATAATCGTTGATAAACTCGGCCGCAATCCCCCACCTAACGAGATCAAAAAAACGATAGCCCTCCATGGCAAATTCCAATCTACGCTCAAAACGTAGGGCTTTACGCGCAAAATCATTGCTCCAAACGCAATTCACTCCCGGTTGATAGGTATTTATAAAATAACTTGAAGTGGCTGTACCATCTGCCTGCGTCAATCGGGCCGCACTTTTCTGGGCACGCTGCCTAATCGCGTTAATCAAAGGCAGTGCCTCTTGCTCGCGGCCCAGTTCAATTAAAGCTTCCGCTTTTATGAGTAGCACATCCGCATACCGAATCACCGGCCAGTCTTTGGCGCTCGACATAAAGGGTGGGTATTTCATAAATGTTGGATCGGTATAGGCTACCGTTTCCTTCATACTCATAAAATTGCCATAGGTGGCATTGTCGCGATTCCATGAGGCCTGAAACACCAGGTTTTTTTGGTATTTGTAGGGATGTCCCGGAATGGCAATGGTATGATCCAGACGTGTATCAAAACTTTGTGTTTTAAAATCTCCAGACGGGACAATATCGTTGGTATTATAATTATCCAGCAGCGGCAATCCATTGGCATTCGTTTTAAATGCATTCACCAGATTGGAACTGGGTTGATGAAAACCGCAGCAACCATATTCCTGGTTCATGGGATAATTGGTTCCTACACCGGCGTTAATTCTTCCCTGTGGCGTGCCATCGCTTTTTGAGAAGACAATGGCAAAGACAGACTCAGGGCCTTTTTCATATTCGGAAAGAAAATTTTCTGCAAAATCATCGGATAAGCGATACCTTCCCGAATTAATTACACTATCGCAGTAGGCCACTACCTCATTTAGTTTCGCTTGATCTTTTGAGGTCACATTATGCTGCTCATCCTGCACATAACTTTGATAAAGCAATGTTTTTGCCAGGTAAGATTGGGCAGCCCCCTTCGTAATACGGGAAGACTCCTCCTGCGTTACCGGTAAGTACTGCATAGCAAAGCGAAAATCGTCTGCTATTTTTGTCCAAAGCTCCTCGTTACTGTACAGATCATTCCCAATGGTTTGATAGGCCGACTTTTCGACACTTTCGTCTATATAGGGTATACGTTTGAAAAGAACCTTCAATAGAAAATAAAAATGCGCGCGAAGGAAACGTACCTCCGCAGTACGCATCAGCTTCTGCGGAAAAACGTCATCACCCATTTCATTCAGCAACGCCAATGCTGCATTACACCGCGCTACGCCCACATACAAACGGAACCAAGTACCGTCACTTTCTCCCAAGTCTACCCGGTTGATGGAAAACAGTTCGTAAGCATGCACATCATTCTGATCACCCGTTCCGCCCCCACCCTTGTAGGCATCTCCGCCGCGTACACTGCCATAAGCCCACATGGTGGTATAAGGTACGCTCCAATGATCATTGCCCAAAGCCGAGTAGGCACTGATCACCATAGCCTCCACATTTTCGGGTGTTTTCAGATTTTCGTTAAACACAACGCCTTGCGGCAGTTTCTCCAAACTTTTCGAGCAGCCAGAAAATAGGATGGCCGTCAAAACCAATAATATGATAGGTGAATTTTTCATTTGCTAGTATTTTAATACAATTATGATAGAACAATATGTTAGAAGGAAAGGTTAAACCCTAACGTAGCAATTACCGGTACTGGATAGCCATTTCCCGGATTTTCCGGATCCGGTGCCGTATACGCCCGGTCTTTCCAGCGTAATAGGTTGGATGCCTGCATATATACACGTGCACGGCTCACGTTAAACCTTTCAAACGCATCCTTCAGGTCGTATCCGATTTCAATATTTCGCAATTTGAAATAACTTCTTGGCTCCAAAAAGTAGGTTGAAAATCTATTCTCATTATTCGTATTCACCAAGGTTAAGGCAGGAACGCTTGCTCCCGGGTTTTCAGGAGTCCAGGCATCCAATACACGACTACCCCAGTTTGATCCCGGTGCCAGCGAAGTAAAATCAGTCAGATTTTTATAACTATTATTTACCACCCCTCCCTGTATGCCTTGGAAGAAAACAGCAATATTGAATCGTTTATAGCTTAAGGTTAAATTCAAGCCATAAGTAAAATCAGGATCTGAAGTGCCTAAGTACTGCTGGTCGTTATTATCAATCCGTCCATTCTGATCCAGATCGAGGTAACGTATGCGGCCCAACGCTTTACCTGGTTGTTCCGGACTACTGTCTACTTCTTCCTGTGTAGTGAACAAACCATCAGCCACCCATCCGAAATGTGTATTTGGCGAATGCCCAATGATGGTATACGTTGTACCATTGCCCGGATAACCTATAATCGCATTGTTGGGAAGCTTCGTTATCTTTAAGCGATTTCTGGTAATATTAGCCGCCACATCCAAACGCATATCATCGCTTAAACGCTGGGTATAATTTATAGCCGCTTCCAAGCCCTTGTTCTGTAGCGAAGCACCGTTAATCCATGTGCTTCCCCCTTCTCCCACTACACCCAAATAAGGAGGGCTAATCAGCACATCGTCCGTATTCTTTATATAATATTCTACCGAACCGGTAAGTTGATTAGAGAACATGCCAAAATCTACTCCAAAGTTAGATTGCGTAGTGGTTTCCCATTTAAGATCTGGATTACCGGTTTGAATGGCCGTATACCCGGCAGGCAATGTACCCGTACCCTGCCCGCCTATATCATAGGCACTGCCTTCGCTTGGATCCCAGGTTAGGTCTGTGCCGTAAATGGCGCGGTACAAGGAATAGGTAGCATAGGCCGGAATGCTTTGATTACCGGTTTGCCCCCAGCTATAACGTAGTTTAAAATCAGAAATAAAATTTATATTATCTTTAAAAAAGGTCTCTTCACTGATGCGCCATCCCAAAGATGCTGCCGGAAAATTTGCATAGCGGTTGTTGGAACCAAACTTACTCGAACCATCTCTCCGGATCGTGACAGAAGCCAGGTAGCGATCATGATAGTTATAATTTGCTTTAAAGAAGAATGATTGCAAGGCGTCTGAATTTCCATCACCACGCGCAAGAATATTTCGGGTACCTTGCGTGAGGTAAGCATAGTTTAGGTCTGCAATGGCCAATCCCTGTGCACTGGCATTAAACCCTTGATTCCTATTATTAACCGTTTCGGAACCTAAAAGCAAATTAACACGGTGCTCATTCGAATTCAGGTCGTATGTCAGGATATTTTGCCAGGTTAATGACCCACTGTAGTCAAAGTTGGTATTCACCTGGGTCACATCACTATTTAAAAAACCAGATTGGTAGGGCACCTGTAAATGGCGATAAAAAGTGCCTGCATAATCCACATTAAAAGCCGTTCTGAAATTCAAGCCCGGTAAAATAGAAAGATCAGCAAACGTACTGCTTAAAATGCGGGCAAAGTGATTATTATTCTGCCTATTATCTTCAATCAGTCTAAGCGGATTTTGCCGATCGTCCATCCCAGCAACCGGGCCGCCCCAACCACCATCCACCGTACGAACCGGTAAAATCGGGTTCAATATCAGCGCCAGCGAGGTAACGTCTCCCGTTGGTATTTGCGCGTCTTTGAAATAAGAAAGATTTAGGTTCTCCCCTATCTTCAGCTTGCCATTAAACAAGGAATGATCTACATTCATCCGTAAGGTCAACCGCTGGCTTCGCGTACGCTTAATGATGCCTTCATTATCATAGTAACCCAAAGAAAAAAAAGATGTTCCATGCTGCCCTCCATTTGAGAGCGCAATGTTATATTGTTTAATCTGTGAAACCCGCGAAACTTCATCAAACCATCGGGTATCCGACGTGCGCATTGACTGTTCGGGATCTACGTATTGCCCCAAAATCACTGCATTCAATTGCGGGTTCGAAAAATCTTTATTCCAATCAAAATCATAAATCAAACTTAAAGCAGAAGGGTCCTGCGGATTATTACGGGACGGGCCGAAGCGTCCGTCATTCACGGCAGCCTGCCAATAAGCCCGTGCACGCTCATCAGTGTTCAGGGTATTGATTTTACTATTATAGAACTGCAGGGAATGTGAAGCATCTACATCAATCCGCCTAACACCTGATTTACCTCTCTTGGTGGTCACAATAATCACCCCCGCTGCCGCCCTAGAGCCATAAATCGAAGCGGCCGACGCATCACGCAGTACCTGCATCGACTCGATGTCACTCTGATTGATCTCCTGCAATCCTCTTTGCGTCGGCACCCCATCAATGATATAAAGGGGGTCATTGCTAATATTAAGCGTAGTTTGGCCACGCATGCGCACCGTTACACCCCCATTTGGAGCACCGCTAGCACCAACTTCTACCCCCGGAACCCGCCCCTGCATGGATTTTACAGGGTTGCCCAGCGGCACATTCTCAATATCGGCCATCTTCACCACAGAGACGGCCCCCGTTAGGTCTTTTTTGCGCTCCGATGTATAGCCTGTTACAATCACGTCTTCCAGCGCATTTAGGCTGATTTTCATGACTACATTGATCGGATCATCGTTTCTGATCACCATCCGTACCGGCTCGCTTCCCAACATACTAAAAGAGATGCTTTGTCCAACAGCAGATGCAATGCTGTACACCCCCTTACTGTCTGTTATAACAGAACCCGTTTTTCCTACAATGGATACCGTAACCCCTTCCAGTGGAGCCGAGCTCGTATCTCGTACTACACCTGAGATTACAACTTCCTGCGCCGCCACGCGGAGGAAAAAGAACATACTTATACAGCATGCCAACAATACTTCTTTTCTCATAATTGGTTAATTAATTAGATTTTTTGGTTTATCTTATTTGGTTAATAGACAAATTATACTACTGGCTCATTGGTCAGCTGTGATTCAATAGCTTCCAAACTTACCCCCTTCGTTTCGGGCATCCACCAGATTACAAACACCAATTGTAGCACCATCATTACCGTGAAAAATAAAAAGGTAATCATACCACCAAGGGCCTCTGCCAGTATGGGAAAGGCAAAAGTTACCAGTGCCGCCAAAATCCAGTGTATAGAACTCCCAAAGGTTTGCCCTTTTGCCCGCACCTGATTAGGAAAAATTTCTGCAATAAAAACCCAGATAACAGCCCCTTGAGAGAAAGCAAAACAGGCTATAAAAAGCATGAAGTACACTGAAATATACATCCCAGATGATGCTGGATTATTAAACGAAAAAACCACCAATAGCAGGGAAATGATAATACCTACAGAGCCAATTTTCATTAACATCCTTCTACCAACCTTATCAATCAATTGGACAGCCAATAGCGTAAACACAAAATTGGTCATACCAATTCCAATTGTTGAAAGCAAAGAAGAATGAACACCCAGCCCAGCCATCTCAAAAATGCGCGGCGCATAATAAATAATGGCATTAATACCCGAAAGTTGGTTAAAGAGCGCAAACAACCCTGCCAATACCAATGGCTTGCGATGCGCCTTCACAAAAAGTGCCTGCGTTTGCTTCGTTGGCTTTCGCTCTGTTGTATTTTCGATCGCAATAAGCTCTTGACGATAACCAAGCGGATTAATGATACTTAGGGTTTCTATCGCCTCTTCTCGTCGTAAACCCTTCATAAGCAACCATCTCGGGCTCTCGCGGATGAAATAGATGGCTATTAGAAAAAGAAAAGACGGCACGGCTTGAATGCCCAACATTAAACGCCATGATTCATCGCCCAGCTGATTGATTAAATAGTTTGATAAATACGAGATCAGTATGCCCAACACTACATTAAACTGGAAAAGGCCTACTAATGAACCGCGGCGATCGGGCGGCGCTATTTCAGAGATATAAATAGGTGCCGTAACCGACGAAGCGCCTACACCTAAACCTCCTATAAACCGGAAGAGCACAAAAAGATGCCAACTACTGGTAAAAGCCGTTCCAAGCGAAGCAAAAAGATAGGCCAATGCTACCAAGTATAAGGTTTTCTTACGCCCCAGTTTATCGGAAGGATAGGATCCGAGTAAGGAACCAATAACGGTTCCGATGAGTGCCACCGAAATGGTAAAGCCATGTTCAAAAATAGTGAGCTGCCAATATTGCTCGATAGCTTTCTCTGCCCCCGAAATAACTGCGGTATCGAAACCAAAAAGAAAGCCCCCTAAAGCCACCACTACTGACCATAGTTTCACCATGTGATTTTTTATCATATCGATTTATTTTGATTGGTTTGATTTTGCTGTGCAAGATAGACAGGTAGCTAGAGAAGGGGTTGCTCTCGGAGATCAAATCATTTCATTTTTATAACAAAATTTATGTTTCTGAATATCAAATAATTACAAATATCAAGACCCATTATTTATCTTGATGTTTTGCCAGCGTAACATCTTCTTCAGGTATTATACCATAGGTGTTGAACCACCTAAATGACAAAAATGCTTTTTCTTCCCAGCCAAAGACGCAATCCCTTATATTTGTCGGGATCTACCATTAGTAATAGGTGGCCCACTAACTGGATTGTAAACATGAATACCATTTCCCTCAACCGATCAGGTGTTGTTTTGCTTTTATTTTTGGTCTTCGGGTTGGTCATTTCCTGCAAAACGACTAAAAAGAGCAACAAATTCATTATTGGGTTCTCCCAATGCACGGGTAACGATCTATGGAGAAGCAATATGCTAGCTGAAATGCTGACCGAGCTAAGTCTTCATCCAGAAGTTGATTTCCATTATTTAGAAGCAGGTGGCAACAGCGCCACACAACGCGCACAGGTAGATACGCTTATTGAAAAAGGAATTGATCTGTTGGTGATTTCTCCCAATGAGGCCGAGCCCCTAACGGCTGCCGTAAAAAAGGTAATGGACCGTGGGATTCCTGTCATTGTAATTGATCGGGAAGTCAAAGGAAACGGTTATACGGCATTCATCGGCGCAGACAATGTGAAGATTGGCGAAATGGCAGGCCAGTACCTGTCGCAGCTTATTGGCAACGAAGGAAACGTTATTGAAATTAGGGGTTTATCGGGTTCCTCTCCGGCTATAGACAGAAGTAAAGGCTTCGCCAAGGCCATTAAGCAATCAAAAAGTCAAGTCGAAGCCAAAACGGTTTATGGCGATTGGATGGAGGACACCACCAAAAACATCCTGAGCAAGATACACAGGCAGTTACAGGACATCGATGCCATCTTTGCACATAATGATAATATGGCGCTGGGAGCACGCAAAATTCTCAACAAATATTATCCTGAAAAACATATTCCCATTATCGGTGTAGATGCCTGTTTTGGCGAAGGAGGAGGATTGGATATGGTGTACGATGGAAAAATTACGGCCTCCCTGGTGTATCCTACACTCGGAAAAGAGGCCATTTGGACGGCTTTGGATATTTTGAAAGGCCTACCCTTCAAAAAAGAGAACAAGTTAAGTTCGATCGTCATTGACTCTACCAATGTGCGTGTCATGAAGATGCAGGCCGCCATGATCAGTAGTCAGAAAGACGATATTTATAGTCAACGTAAGCTCCTGGACGAACAGAAAATAATCTATAAAAGCCAGCAGGCTGTACTCAATATCATCATTGTATTGCTTGTATTATCGCTCATTTTTGGAAGCATCGTTGTCATCTTGCTTCGAGATAATAAAAAGATCAATAAAAACCTGGCCAAAAAGAATGTGGAAATTGACACGCAACGGAAGCAACTTATCGAGATGTCAAAACAAGCCGCCGCCGGTACAGAAGCAAGGTTAAACTTTTTCACCAATATCACCCATGAGCTACGAACGCCCTTAACTTTGATCTTATCACCCATCGAGGATATGGTAAAAGACACCCGTCTTTTATCACTGGCAGCAGATAAGATCAAAACGGTGCAGCGAAATTCGGTACGGCTACTGAATATCGTCAATCAGCTACTGGATTTCAGAAAGATAGAAATAGAAGGTTACCTCATACAGGCCTCTCCAAGCAATTTGATCTCCTTTGTTCGCGATCTTATAGAACCTTTTAAAACATACGCTTTAAAAAGGCAAGTGCAACTATCCTTTGTTCCCGCAGAAAAAGAAATATTGGTATGGTTTGATGCCAATATGCTAGATAAAGCGCTATTGAACCTCTTATCAAATGCCTTTAAATTTGTAAAAGCCGGAGGTTTCATCAAAGTTTACATAGCACGCTGCGGCACCGATGTAAGCATTCAGATCAAAGATTCAGGTATTGGTATGCATGAAAAAGATATCGCTTTGATTTTCGATCCTTACTATCAGGCCGACAACTCCCCGTCTAACGGTTTCGGTATCGGTTTATCTCTGGCAAAAGAGATTATCCATAAGCACAAAGGAGAAATACAGGCAGCATCCATAAAAGGACAGGGTTCTACCTTCACCGTAACGCTGCCACTGGGAAGCGAGCATTTAAGCGATCGCGAGAAAAGAATTTCCTCTGCATCCTTTAAAAAGGATGAAAAAGCGGCCATATATGCCATTGATTCAGATGTGCAGATGCAGGATATCACGCAAACAGCACCTTGGGGTTTGAAAGACTATTCGCTACTCATTGTGGAAGATAACCCTGATCTTTTAAACTACCTGGTAGCAGAATTGAGCGATGAATACGATGTCATCTTCGCCACCAACGGCCCAGAAGCAATTCAGCTTGCCAAAGAAAAGGTGCCCGATCTCATTATTACCGATAATGTTATACCCGAAATATCCGGTAAAGAAGTATGTAAGGTTTTAAAAAACGATTTAAAAACGTCCCACATCCCTATTATACTTCTTACAGCTCAAGCAAGTTCTGAACATCTTATTTCAGGCATGAATGCCCTCGTAGACATGTACATCACCAAACCTTTCCTGATCAAAAACCTTTCGGCAAGTATCAAAGCCTTAATCAACAACAGAAAGGTATTGAAAAGTCATTTTACCAGCGATATTGAGCTCCCAATCGAAAGTATTAAACTCAATCAGCTGGATAAAAAGCTCTTGAACGATTTTTCAAGCGTCGTTGAAGAAAATTTAAGCAATGATCAGTTCTGTGTGGATGACATTTGCCGGCTTGTTGGCATCTCCCGAATGCATCTGTATCGAAAAGTCAAATCGTTAACAGGGATGACCGTTAACGAATACATATTGGAGCGCCGATTAAAAAAGGCCTCTTACCTGCTTAAACATGAATCTTTAAATGTTGCAGAAATCACCTATGCCGTGGGTTTTTCTAGCCCCAGCTATTTTTCAACAACTTTTAAAGCCAAATTTGGTTATTCTCCCAGTCAATATAAAAGCAAAATCAAATAAACTCCCAAGTTATTACCATTTAACTTGCTCTAATTGCTTCTGCCACATAAACCGCGCTAAATCGGAGCCTTTATAATCTGGATTAGCGCCCGCTTGCGAGGTAACGTAGGCACCAAGTGCTGCCGCATAATCCAATATATCTTCTGTAGATTTTCCCAATAACTTCTGCGCTACAAAAGCAGCCAAAAAAGAATCGCCGCTCCCAACCGTATCTTTCACGATAACGGGATAGGCTTTAAAATCATATCGCGCCATGGGTGTATAATAAGAAGCACCCTCTCCACCTTTGGTTACGATGATCTCTCCAATCCTATATTTATCCTGTAATCGGTTTACACTTTCCTGTTCCCGATCGCCATTATCACCAAACCACGATGCAATAATTTGCAGTTCATGGTTATTTAGTTTTACAATATCCGCCTTGTGCAATAGATATTCAATGGTGGCTTGTTCATAATGCGGCGCGCGGAAATTAACATCAAAAAGCTTCAGTTTCGCGTGTTTAGCCAGCTCATATAAGGTGGCGCGGCTGAGCTCATTGCGGGCGGCCAAACTACCAAACACCAGCAGATCAGCTGTTTCAACCAAATTAGCGGTCTTATCATCAAAATGGATAAAATCCCAAGCAACGGGCTGCACAATCTCATAGCTCATCTCGTGATTGGCTCCTTCGGTAGCAATCACTTCACTGGTCTTTTGGTGTTTATCCAATTGAACGTACTCGGTAGATAAGCCCATTTTCTTCAAGAAGGTAGTCAGTTCCTCTCCCAGTGGATCATCTCCAACCCTGCTTACCATATAACTCTCTATGCCCAGTCGGTTTAGGTGATAAGCCACATTCATCGGCGCGCCACCCGGCTTTTTCCCATCAGGAAGTACATCCCAAAGCACTTCTCCAAAACAAACAACTTTTTTCATCGGATTAAATTTGTTTTTTATCGGTGATGAAGCTTGCATACGCTGTTTAATCAGGCCCTTTTTTTGAGCGGCAGCTTATGCAGGTTTCATCTGATTAAATTATTTATGCTTGTAAATTTTTCAATGGCCTAAATGAGCTCGTTACACTCCGTTTGTTTTCTTAATTGACCATCCATTAATCAGCATTTACAGGGCTAAAATTAAAGACATTATTCCAAAAACTTTTTTTATATCGTGCAATTTTTCTTTAATTCCGTACCATGTGGGCTAATTATTGATAATCCGCTGGCCTAGCATGAAGTGAGCGGATTTCTTTGTTAAGATCATGGTAAATGAAACAATCTTTTTGCTCCTTCTGTTTTCTTCAAGCCTCATGTTAGCCTGACTGCTTGCTGAAAGGTTTAAATTTATAAAGAATAAAGTTATATCTAGCCGGGTATTATTGATGCTGTAGAATCACTATCTTAGCTCCTTTAGATAGTTTAATTGCTTATGAATAACATCACAGAAAGCTTTAAGACAATTCTTATCAAGCAGAAGGATTTAAATTACCATTTCCCCAATATACTTAGAAAAGCTGCCAGCCTCGAAGAAATAGCAAAAACAGAAAAAGTGTTGGGCTTAGACTTTAATGACGAGCTGAAAGAACTTTATTTATTTGCCGATGGAACAACTATTGATAGCGAAACTCCTTCGGGGCTCACGGGTCTGATACCCATCCACAACTTTTTATCTTTAGAAGATGCGGTTAACTATTATAATCTGAGCATGGAGTTTGAAGAGAGCTTTCAAAATTTGACTAAAGACTTTAAGCCAGCCAGGCAGTTGTATCCATTTTTAGAGGATGGAGCTGGTAACTGTTATTGGGTTGATCTAAATGAAAAGACCTCAAACTATGGCCGGATATTCTGGACAAATACTTATGGTGTCGATCCTGATTATACTTACAAGTCCTTGACGAGTATGTTTGAGGTTATTGCTGAAGCATATGATACGGACGTTATGTTCTTGGATCGTGATGGTTACCTTAGCTGTGATTTCAAAGCGTTTGACAAACTTTCTGAAGAAAAATAATAGGCTTAGCTTTAATAAATATTTTCGTTTTTACTATCTCGGCTTATCAAACAAGATCGTTATTTCTTTGTTGCCCATTCTTTAGGCGGAAACTACGCAATGAAATTTATCTCGGATAACAAGATCATTAGTTTGTCTTCGCTTTATCGCCTAAAACATAAAGAAAGCAAAGTTTACATTTTAATTAAAGAGAATATTGATGAAACAAGGCAGAATTATTATAATAAGCGGCTCGCCGGGGACCGGTAAAAGTACAGCGGCATCAATAGTTGCTGAGGAATCTACGTTATCAAAGTCGGTACATCTGCACACCGATGATTTCTATCACTACATTCGTAAGGGAGCAATACCCCCATTTTTACCGGAATCACAAGAACAAAACTTAATTGTTATTGAAGCCTTTTTGGAAGCTGCAAAACGTTTTGCACGTGGTGGATTCGATGTGATTATTGACGGAATTGTTGGCCCTTGGTTCTTAGAGCCGTGGTTAAAAGCTGCACAAGACAATTATGAAGTACATTACATTATCTTAAGAGCGACTAAAGAAGAAACAATGAAACGGGCAATCAATCGTTCCAAATTGGACGACGATGCTAACATGGAGTTGGTAGAAAAAATGTGGAAGCAATTTAACGACTTGGGTCAATATGAATCAAATATTATCGACTCAACAAATCAATCGATCGAACAGAGTGTTTCAAAAATAAAAGCTGAGATTGAAAAAAAATCTTTTTTACTTACGGCTTGATGTGATACAATGGGTGTTTTAACTTTTGCCTATAGTTGAAAAAATAAGCAAAATGATTTGGCTTATATGCTTATAAAGCTTATATTTGAAATATAGGTATCCCTACGACCGCGAGCCTTCATGTTTTTAATCTATTTGTTTTTAATAAAGACCGCTATGTACCAAGGAAAGCGGTGAAAGGAGAAAAGTGAAGAAAAATAATCAATATGTTATAATAATGAAAACAGTTACTTCTTCCATCTTTAAACTGCTAATTGCTATGTTGGTGTTTTCAGCATGCTCCAACGGGAAAGACCCTGAAAAATATATAGGATATTGGGTAGAAAACAACAATGATCTGACTATACCAACTGAAATTAAAGAACAAGCTGGTAAGCTCTATATTATAGCAGACAATGACGGCGAAAAAATCGAGATGCCTGCCACTTTCGATGAAAACGGAAAATCATTACATGCGAAGCATCTTACTCCATCGGGGAGCTTGGACGTGCAAGCTGTTTATCTTGATGAGAGCAAACACCTAAAGATAACTATGGCTAATAGCTCCACAGAATTTTCCAAATTATCTGAAACGGAAGCGAAAGAGCGAGCAAAGAAAGTGGAAGCGTTTTATGACCCCAATTTTCTTGTTGGCAAATGGATGAATTTAAAAGCTACTGACGCAGATCCTATAGAAATTAGAAAAGACGGTGATAAATATTTCCTCCAAACGGCCCTTAACAATACGGAAATAAAATATAACAAACGGGCTTTTGTCTGGTCTTACTTGAACAGCCCATCAAGAATAAGTAGGCTAAAAAATGGAAATCTGCAGTGGGAACTTGGCGCACTGCGCACTGAATATAAACGAATGTAAAATATAGTTGGAATAAAGTGAAGGATATAAATAATTTTTAAAGTTCATCTGTGTTCTGTAACAGCATTTGTTTTTAGGTACGGGATTGTAGCAATATAAAAAATCCTGATTTTCTTTATTCTTTCAATATCTTCCAATAACGACCCTTTATTCCTTCTCGTTGAATGTACCTCTTGTCTTTAAGAGTATCTAAAAGCTTTTCATTTATCCAAACCAAGGGGAATTCATAAAAAGACACAAATGATATCTAAAGCGAATCAATAAGTAAGAACAAAATATATTTTCTTTTCGTTTATTTCGTTTATTTCGTTTATTTTTGTTGTATTAAACAAAATGAAGATCATGGAAACCTTGGATAGAATAAATAGACCCTCTAAAGTTGAACAAAAAGTAGCTCTGGAATCATATGACTCATTGGCTGCTGTCATTGAACAGCTACACGCTGAACAGACTGAAATCGAAATAGAGGAAACCAAAGACAAAATCATAGTTCCTTTGCGTGCCCTAAAATTATTCGGAGGTATATTAAAAGCTATGTCCGAAGGAAAGCCGATCTCCATCGTTCCTTTGGCTACCGAGGTCACCACGCAAAAGGCTGCGGAAATATTGGGATGTTCTAGACCACATTTGGTCAAACTACTAGAAGAAGGAAAGATCCAATACACCAAAGTCGGTAAGCATAGGAGAATCCTATTTGAGGATGTGATTGAATACAAGAAACGTATGAAAGATGAACAGAAAAAGCGGCTGATTGATATAATGAATTTCGATGAAGATTTAGGCCTTTATGATTCATAGTGTACGTTTTACCGCTGTATTGGATACCAATGTGGTGTATCCTGTGATTATTCGTGATCTGCTATTATGGTTTGCTCATTATGATCTCTACACGCCGAAATGGAGTGCCCATATCTTTGATGAATGGCAACGGGTCATGCAACGCAAAGGTATTTCTGAAGAAGAAGCTGCCAGAAGAACAAAGGCTCCGAATCACGCTTTTCCAGATGCACTTGTTATGAATTACGAAGGCTTGATACCAACCCTTACGTTGCCCGATCCAGATGATTGCCATGTATTAGCCGCTGCGATTAAAGCAAATGCCAATCTGATAGTTTCAAACAATATCAAAGACTTCCCAAAAGAATACCTTAGCACATTCGGATTAAGTGTTAAAACGGCTGATGACTTCTTAACAGATATTATTGATCTCAATCACGAGGTGTCCATCCAAGCTTTTCGGGAAATGGTTCTGCATAAAAAGAATCCTAAACTGGATGAATATCAAGTACTGGATCAGCTTAGAAAATGTGGACTAAAAGACACAGCAGATTACCTACACTCCTTATTGTAGACTTCTTCAAATACATAGTCGAGTCTCCCGTGTTTAATCATTCCTCAATAAAATTTTTAGATTTATCGAAGTTATTTTCGGCATCATAAAACACACGATATTCATCGAAAAGAAAGGCACAATCATTAAGATCTATTAAAAAGAGTCAATCTGATGGCAAAATTATGCTAGTTATCACCGTAAATTTGTTCATCTGTATCCAGCCGAACGGCTTTTACTGATCTTATACTGATTATTGCATCATCAAAACATAAAATTATGATGATGAATGCAAAAACAGTAAAGCAACGATCTCTAAAGGCCTGCACACTTGTAGCCGTGGGATTAGTTGTGCTTAGCGGCTACACAGCGGAACCGCAAAAAGGGAGTGTATTCCACGAAATGAGACCGATTCAAACTGATAGCGTATCCTTGGATGATGTATCTGGGTATTTCCGCTTTCCAAACCGAGTTGCCTGCATCCGTTTTTTTAATAAGGACGGCCAATTCGTAGCGCAGCAGACATGGGATGGACGAGTTTATCCCCTACAGCGTACCGGATCGCTCACCTTCCAGTCGCGTGATGAAGCGTACAAGATTGCATTTATCGAAGGCGCTAATGGAAAAATTGACAAGGCTAAGATCCTTGACCGCTTAATGCTGGAAAAAGTTTCCTACAACCCTACCCAATACGTTTCGCTCACTGTAGACCAACTTACGCCACTTTTGGGGCGATATAGGCTCCAAAAAGATAGCAATATGGAAATCAATGTAACACGGCAAGGCAATAAACTTGCTTTAGAGCAATTATGGGATAACAAAACCATGGTGTTTGATGCTTTCTCCCCTACGGATTTCCTGAATGCGGAACTGTCCTTCCCGCTGACATTCATCGTCTCGAATGGTACAGTCAAAGAACTTATCTGTTTTGAATCAGATCGTTGGGAAAGGATAGAACATGAATAATCGGATATTCAAATCAATTCTCTTGATCTGGCTACTTATCCCAATTAGCCAGCTATCCGCCCAAAGCGTTGCTGATCCAGGCTTTCGGTTTGAAACGGAACGTCCCCGCTATAAAAACGGGGAAGGATCTCTTGTTCTCTACGATGAGGGACACAACAACCCTTTCACGCTAAAGGGACAGTATGCGGCATTTGCCCAGGTATTGGAAGCAGATGGTTACCGATTGGAGACCAACAGCCAAACCATTACTGCCGAAAGCTTAATGGGTGCCCGTGTGTTTGTGACCGCCAATGCACTGCACGACCTGGACAATTGGGGTGCCCAGGCAGCTAGCGCCTATACAGACGAAGAAGTGGAAACTTTATACGATTGGGTGCATCAGCATGGCGGTTCGCTTTTCCTCATCACGGACCAAATGCCTGCCGCAGGCTCAGCAAGTAAGCTTGCGGCACGCTTTGGGTTTAAGCTCATTAATGGTTTTGCGCAGCGTAAGGATGGCCAAACGGAGATTTTCTCCCGAAGCAGAGGGAATCTTACGGCCAATCCAGTAACCGATGCAGCAGGTTTTGCAATAGATAGCATCCGTTTTTGGACGGGAACGGGATTTGTTCCACCGTCGGAAGCCATCATCGTTTCGTCGTTGGGCGAAGACTACGAAGTCTCGCTCGCGTCTGATGGATCCAAAATATCGGGTAAAGGTTTAGTAAACGGTGCTATTCTACCATGTGGGCGTGGACGGGTATGCCTGATGGCCGATGCCGGTTCGTTTTACGCGCTTTTAAGAGGGATCAAAAGCGAAAAACGAGGGATGAATCATCCTGACGCAACTGAGAACGCCCAGTTTCTTTTGAACATCCTTCATTGGCTGGATGAACGATAAAGAATTTCGATTAATTGAACATCTAACGTCCTTCTGAGGCCTAAGACGATTACTGACAAATAATTTGCTGTTTCTTGTGAACCAAATCCGCTAATAATTGACCTAATTCACAAAACGCTTCTATTTTCTGTGTTGCAACTTTGTACGGTCAATACCGACAATATAATTTAACATATATAGAAATGAAACGTACAGCAAAAGCACATTGGGAAGGAAGTGTAAAAGAAGGCAAAGGCAACGTAACGACCCAGAGCGAAATTTTAAATCAGACGAATTATAGTTTCAGAACCCGCTTCGTAGGAGATGAGAAGGGAACTAATCCCGAAGAATTATTAGCGGCAGCACATGCAGGCTGCTTTACGATGGCAGTCAGTTTTGCATTGACGGAAAAAGGAATAACACCAACTTCGCTGGATACGGAAGCAACTGTAATGATGGATGGTGCAGGAATCACCGGAATCCATCTTTTCATTATTGGAAACGTACCGGATACCAGCGCTGGAGAATTTGAAGCCATCACAAAAGGAGCGGAAGAAAACTGCTTAATTTCAAAAGTTTTGAAAGTACCTATAACTTCAGAAGCAATCCTGGTTTCATAATAACCAGTTATAATCAATAGGTTTTGCATACTGGCGAGCAATGTCCCATTCAACATTTTTATCTATATTTGATTGGGTGTTGAATGGGCATTCCGTATTTAATTTCATCGACTATCTAAATCAGAATAAATAAATGACCTGCATTTAAACAGAATTAGCTAAGAATGGTTAGTGACTACAAAAAATTTGACTTATTCGGGAAGACCTTTATTCAGAAAGTGGATTTAAAACCGCCTTTTGAATTTGCCTTCCCTGTGGCGGAGCAAGCGTGCTTCTTATATATGCTGAAAGGTGAGATGGAATACCAATCGGCCGGTGATCATTTGAAGGTACCTACTCATCACTCCTTGCTGCTTAACTGCATCAACTCCGGTAAACAGATACATGATACCAGCTCAAATAGCGAAGGCGAGATTGTCATTGTTACGTTCCATCCGGATATACTGAAAAAAGTTTATGATAAAGAAATCCCACTAATCTTTAAGCCAACTAACCAGGTAACCAATCAGTGCAGAAAGACAATTAATAACGACTTTTTGATTCAAAAATATATTGAAGGATTGCTCTTCTATTTTGAAAATCCATCTTTGGTCAATGATGAAATTTTGGTTTTGAAGCTAAAGGAAATCATACTTTTATTATCGCAAACGCAAGATGCGGAAACCATACAAGTCATACTATCGCAGCTTTTCTCGCCGGCAGCCTATACGTTCAAGCAAATTATAGAAGCCAATCTATTCGAACAGGTTGGTGTAGAAGATCTGGCGCAAAAAACCAATTTGAGCGTTTCTTCGTTTAAAAGGGAATTTAAAAAATTGTACGACGATTCGCCTGCCAATTATATCCGAACGAAACGATTGGAAAGAGCCGCAGAATTGCTTTTAGTTTCTCATGAACGTATTACAGACATTGCATTTGATTGTGGATTCAATGACTTGGCAAATTTCACTAAAAGTTTTCATGACCGATATACCGTCTCCCCCTCAAATTTCCGCCTAAAAATAAAAGAAGACTGAGAAAAGGAACGGGCTTTAACATTCCATTCTGGCCCAAATAGACAGATTATTGAACTGATTTACAAAATGCTTTCCTTTCTTGAATTGCAATTTTGCATTGTCAATAGTGACTTAACGAATTTTTTTATCAGACAATGAAAAATTTAAAATTAGCGATGACAGTAAGCATTTTTACTATTCTGTTTTCAGTCAATGCCTTTGCGCAAAACGCTCCTAAAATTATCGCCATCATAAACAAAGCCAATTGGTGCAGTGTATGCAAGGCAAACGAAGAAAGAGCAATGGCAGCCTTCAATGAAAACAACAAGGATGGAGCCTATCAGTTTGTGGTTAACGACCTCTCTAATGCCGAAACTGCGAAAAAATCGGCAGTAGCAATTAATCAGCTCGGGCTTACGAAATTAATGGAACCTTATCAGGCAACAGGCATCGTGTGCTTATTTGACGCCAAAACCAAAAAACCAATCAATCAATTACTCATGTCTCTGTCTTCTGAAGATATTGGCAGGGCAATGGCCATGCTCAAAAAAGATAGATAATTCTGTTAATACTCCTCTTGGAAAGGCAGCCTGAAACGAGGCTGCCTTTATAAACCATCAGAAATTCACGCCTTGTTTCTAATTGGTTGATGATAATTTAAAAAAATAAAAAATCAAATAAACATGAAATTCATTAAAAATATAAGTTTTTTATTCGCATTGGTAGTGGCCCTGAATTCTTGTTCAAAGGATAACGATGATTCGGTTAAAGAAGAAAAACATTCAACTTTCGTTTTGGTACATGGTGCCTGGCAGGCATCTTTTGTATGGGATAAGGTTAAGGCAGACTTAGAATCTCAGGGCAACAAAGTTGTTAAGGTGGAGTTGTTAGGTCATGGAGATGATCAAACTCCTGTTTCTGAAATCACTTTTGATGGATATGTTAAACAGGTTACCGATGTTATAAATGGCTTAAATACGCCTGTTGTATTGGTAGGACACAGTTTGGGGGGAGCAATAGTTACCCAAGCAGCGACAAAGGTGCCGCAAAAAATAGATAAATTAGTATATGTTGCCGGGTTTATTCCTCAAAGTGGTAGTAGTGTATTTGAGTACTCGGCAATGGATTCTGAAACCTTGATACCTTCGGTACTGGAATTTTCTACAGACCAGCGTACCGTAACGATTGCTAATCCTAAAGTAAATATGCGAGATGTTTTCTGTCAATATGGTTCTGATGAAGACATAGACTTATTGGTAGAAAAACTTCGTCCGGAACCGGTTGCTGCTGCTGGCACTCCGCTGAATTATAGTAGTGATATTTATAGTACAATAGCTAATAAATACTATATCTATACTACCGAGGACAAAGCCATCAGTTATCCTTTTCAACAGCAAATGGTCAACGAAGCTCATATTACAAAAACCTATAAAATTGAATCAGGACATAGTCCTTTTCTCTCCAAACCAACTGAATTAGTTCAGCTCCTTAATCAGATAACTCAACAATAATGATTTGTGCTTTGGAGATTCAATGCTTTTATGGAGGAATTAGGTAGGTTATAAGTCTTATTGTGAAAAATGAAGCTATTCCGTACTGTTCATTCCTCTAAATAGTAACAATTAAATAATCAGAATATGTCAGTTATGAAAAGAACAATCGTTTTTTCAATAGTACTTGTATGCCTTGTATTTACCAAAAATTATGCGCAGCTACAAGAAAATCCGGTAGGGTGGAAAACAAGTATCCAGCAAGGAAAAGGAGATACCTTATTGGTAAACCTTACAGCAACTATAAAAGAAGGATGGCATATCAACAGTCAGTTCAATGCCATTCAGAACGGGCCGCTACCAACAGTTTTTGATTTTGAGAAATCGGAACAATATACTGTGATAGGTGACGTAACAGAGCCTAAACCACTCAGCAGAATAGAAGAAGCATACAACAACCAAACATTATATTACTTTGAGCATGAAGTTAGATTCATCCAGAAAATTATTCCCAAAACGAATGATAGTCTCGCTATTAAAGTTGCCATAACATATATGTCTTGCAGCAGTACCATGTGCCTGCCACCGGAAACGGAAGAAGTAGCTTTGCTATACAAACCTCAACATGCACTTACTTTGGCAGATCAGACAGCTCTTTCTGTAAAAGAAACCAATATTGGATGGATTTTTTTAGGTGGGTTATTGGGTGGATTTTTGGCCTTGCTTACACCTTGTGTATTTTCGATGATCCCGCTTACAGTAAGCTACTTTACCAAAAACGGTGGTTTAAAGAAAGCTATTCTATATGCTGTATCTATCGTTGTTATTTATGTCACATTGGGATTGACCATCACACTTACGCTAGGCCCAGATGCCCTGAATGCTTTGGCCAGTAATGGGATTGTAAATTTGATTTTCTTTCTGATATTCCTGGTATTTGCCCTTTCATTCTTGGGTGCGTTTGAAATAACCTTACCCAGTAGCTGGTTGAATAAATCAGACAAAATGGCCGACAGAGGTGGGTTTATCGGAATATTCTTCATGGCCTTTACACTGGCGTTGGTTTCATTTTCCTGTACCGGCCCCATTATAGGAAGTTTATTGGTAGAAGCCGCAATTAATGGAAGCATAGCGGGGCCTGCAGCCGGAATGTTCGGTTTTGCACTTGCCTTGTCTATTCCGTTTATGCTCTTTGCTGCATTCCCGAGTATGCTGAAAAAGTTGCCAAAATCCGGCAGTTGGTTGGGTAAGGTAAAAGTGATATTGGGATTCCTGGAATTGGCTTTAGCCATGAAATTTCTATCCACATTTGATTTGGTGTACCAATTAGGCTTCTTAAAACGGGAGGTTTTTATAGCGGTATGGATTGTGATTTTCACCTCCTTCGGTTTTTACATGCTTGGCAAATTAAATTTTGAGGATGGGGAGTCGAAATCAAAAACATCGATAAGTGGATTTATATCTTCTGTTGTGATCTTCAGTTTTGTGGTGTACCTCATTCCCGGATTGTGGGGAGCGCCCGTGAAATTGGCAAGTGGCTTTTTACCTCCTTCATTTTATAAGGAATGGAATCAAAATACCCCGACGGCCAATACAAGTATCAGCACCAATACGATCCCTGCAGAAAAGCATGCGCAACCATGCCCTCAAAATCTGAATTGCTTTCACGACTATGATGAAGGTGTGGCTTATGCTAAAGAAATGAACAAACCCATTCTACTTGACTTCACCGGGTGGAGCTGTGTCAACTGCCGCAAGATGGAAGATAATGTATGGAGCGACCCAATGGTTTGGGGAAAATTAAACAATGACTACGTGTTGATTTCACTCTATGTAGATGACACAACACCTCTACCGGACGACGAGCAATATGCTTCTGAAACTACAGGGAAGAAAATAAAAACTATTGGTAACAAATGGAGTGATTTCCAAACGACTAAATTCCGCACCAATTCGCAGCCCTATTATGTTGCTGTCAATACGAAGGGGGAAATGCTTCATGAACCCGTAGCGTATGAACCCAATGTAAAAACGTACGCCGCATTTCTACAGGAGGGTGTGGAAAAATTCAAATAAATGCAAGCAAAGCGTTCTGAACCAAATCACCAAATAATTGGGCTGATTCGCAAAATGCATCTCTTTTTTGTAGTGCAATTTTACCTTGTCAATAGTGGCAACAGCTAATCGTTGTTTTATGAAACAGATAAAAATAAATACTTACGTCGTATGCTTAGGCTTCTTTTTATTGAGCCTACTGCCATCATGGAGCTTAAAGGCACAACAGAGATCTTCGGAAAATACAGGGATTATCTTTAGTAACCAGTCGTTCAAAAAGATGCTGGTAATAGCTCGGGCCAGTCATAAGAACATATTTGTTGACGCCTATGCGATCTGGTGCGCACCTTGTAAACAACTTCAAAAAACGACATTCAAGGACGCTAAAGCAGCGGCTTATTTCAACAAAAACTTCATCAACATCCGTATTGATGTGGAAAAAGGAGAAGGGATTGATCTGGCTAAAAAATGGCAGGTAGAAGGCTTACCCACACTCCTTATCCTTGACGAAAAAGGTGAAATAATCGCCGATCATACCGGGTATGTTGATGGAACGGGTCTGCTTGAATTTGCTAAAGAAGTAACAGGTAAAGAATAAATTCAAAATAAATGAGATGAAAAAGAAAATATTGTTGTTATATGCCTTACTGTTTTGCTCGGTTTGGGGACGCTCGACGACCCTTTATGGAAAAGCAACCGACAAAACGGATACCGTAACCTTTGCTTCCGGTTGCTTCTGGTGCATAGAAGCTAAATTTTCACAACTGAATGGGGTTTTGAAGGTAACTTCCGGTTATACAGGAGGTAATGTAGCTAATCCGAGTTATGAGCTGGTATGCACGGGTACAACGGGACATGCCGAAGCGGTTAATATTGTTTACAAGCCTGAAATCATTTCATATGATGAATTGCTGCAAGCTTTTTTCTTATCGCATGACCCTACGCAATTGAACCGTCAGGGTAATGATGTAGGCACACAGTATCGTTCTGCGATATTTTACCATAATGAAACGCAACGTCAAAAGGCGGAATACTACATCGCCGTATTAACGAAACAGAAAATTTATGGCAACCCTATTGTAACCGAGGTAAAACCCTTTACAACGTTTTATAAGGCAGAAAACTATCATCAGGAATACTATACAAAGAACCCGAACCAAGGTTACTGCCGATATGTGATTCAGCCGCAACTGGAAAAATTCACGAAGATCTTTAGGAATAAACTGAAAAATAAATCGAATCATCATGAAGAAGATCATTTTTAGCTGTTTACTGGCGATATTTTCTTTCGCCGGTTATGCACAGAATCAAAAATTAGATAAGGGACATGAAAACAATCCCTACTATTCGACATCGGATACTACCAAACTAAATGTAGCAGATGCTGAATGGAAAAAAGTGCTGTCTGCAGACCTTTACGTGGTAGCTCGGGAAAAGGATACCGAACGGCCGTTTACCGGGAAATACTGGAAAAGTGAAACCAGAGGTACTTATTATTGTGCCGCTTGCGGAAACATACTTTTCAGATCGGATGCCAAGTTCGCCAGCAGTTGTGGATGGCCAAGCTTTTATGAGCCGATCAGAAAAAATAGCGTGGAATACGTAGAAGATCATTCCCATGGAATGAACAGAACAGAGGTGCTTTGCGGTAGATGTGGCGCACATTTGGGCCATATTTTTGATGACGGGCCGGCACCAACCTACAAAAGATACTGCATGAACTCCATTAGTCTTGACTTTGAACCAAACAAAAAATAATTGAAGAAAAATAGTTAAGCAGCCAATTGTGTGCGATTTTCAATACCCATGATAATATGATAAAAAACAATATTAAATTTCGGGCCTTCTTAATAGGTCTGACACTTTGGTCCTGTAGCGTTCATGCACAGAACATGGTCAGTATGTCTTCTTTACATCCAGAGGCGGACACCATCAGTGCAGGTAAAAAAGAACTTGCTATTCGCTATCCCGATTTAAGACAGTTCGGCGTCTCGTTCAATCATTTCGGCTATAGCGATTTTGATGCAAAATTAAATGATCGGGATTTTGCCCATGGAAAAATAAGAACCGAACGTATCAGTACTTTTTTCAACTCACCGGCTATCAAATGGAAAAGTAATTCGCTATCGGCCAGCATCTACTATACTTACACATCCACCGAGCTGAAAGAGATTACCAATAGACTACCGGATCAAGAGTTAGCAGCGCTAACTACCGATAAAAGTACGTTCGATCTGGCATTGAATTATTCACGGTCGGCGACGATATTTAATCGGCCCATCATCTATTCATTGGTAGCGAGAGGAATTACGGATGGTTTAAATGATTTTCGTCGTTTTAATCTGAATGGGAGTTTCAATTTACCATTGAAGAAAACTGAAAACACCACATTCTCCGTCGGGTTATTGGTTTTAATAGATCCCTCTTCACCGATACCTGTTGAGCCTATCATTAACTATTATCATAAGTTCACCTCATCAGGGCTTGAATTGATAGTAGATCTTCCGAACGGTATTAACGTAAAAAAGGGAGTTGCAAAAAATGCTTGGTTTAAGGTTGGCTCCAATCAACGTTCTTACACAACTTTTTATGACCATCATAATACGTTCTTAGATGGAAAGGTAAGCTATAATACGATTGAACTGAATAGCGGTGCAGCATTTGAATACCTTTTTGCAGAGAACATGATGCTGACCCTAGGTGGCAGATTTAGTAGTTTTTTATCTGCCAAGCTGTTTAAAGACGGTGAAAACTACAGCGACGCTTCGTTAAGAAGTGATAACAAAGGGGCTCCTTATCTAACGATTGGTTTGTCGTTATTGACCTTTTAAATGCAATTTAATATTTCGATAACCATTCGATCTTCTCTTTAAAAGCTACCCCGGTTTTTTGAACCAAATTGTCAAATAATTGGACTAATCTACAAATTCACCCTGTTTCGGATAGTGTAATTTTGCACTATCAATAAGTGTTAAATTTTAAAATTAAACTCATGGGACTATCACATTTAGGTATTTTTCATACTGTTATAGGTGTTGCAGCTATTATCGCAGCCATTATATCTTTAATCAGAAGAGGTAAAATAGATCTAAGCCAATTGAGTGGCAAGATCTATTTTTATGGTACCTTAGTTACATCACTAACCGCTTTAGGACTATCCAGTGTTAAAGGTGTCAATCCTGGGCATATTCTGGCCTTGCTAATTGTTATATTAATTTCGGTGGCTTACTATCTTTACGCAAAAAAAACGGGAAACAATCGATCACGTTTTATCGAAAACTTTTTTCTTACGTTCAGCTTTTTCCTGTCCTTGATTCCGACAGTTAATGAAACTTTTAACCGTATCCCGGTAGGTCATCCTTTGGCCAATGGACCGCAGGACCCATTAATCGGAAAAACCCTGCTCGTACTTTTTGTGCTGTTTGTGATCGGTTCGATCTTGCAATTCAGAAAGCAAAAGAGCATAAATAAGGTGGTGTAAATTTGAGTTTTTTATTGACAAAAGTTTAGAGAGCTTTATTTACTATCCATATATAGGGCGGGATGACAGGAGGAATACAGGGGCTCTGGAGAATATACTATAGCCAACAGGAAACTGAGAAATATCAAGCGAAGAGGAATTTCATTCGATCTTCGCTTGATCGGCTTATACAGGTTTGAGTTAACTTTGCACAGGAAGTATTCTTGTCTTTGCCCATTCTCGGATACCAATTGTCGGTATCCTCTGTTGATAATTAAATGTCTTTTCTATCGGCCAAGTTACTCCAGGTTGCGTGAATACCATACGATATTTATTAAAGATATCATCCGGCCTTTGTTCTAAAGCTGAGGACAGGTGTTCCTTACTCCAAAGAATGCGCTCAAAAGTGGTATTGAAGATGGTTTCTACCTCTTCGGCAATTTGTGTAAAAGTTGCCGTTTCACCGGAAACAAATACAACCTCATTGACAATTTCCGGTTGATGAAATAGTATCTCAATGGTCAGTTTTCCGATATCCTCGCAACAGGTTAAGGTCAATGAATGGTTCCAATCACCCAGTGCGTGGACAACCTTATTTTCAAGGCTGACGACTCCGAAATCTTCGCGAAACAAGAAACTGGTAATCATGCCAATAGATACAATTACCCATTGTGTTCGGTCTTGGGCTCGCAGAAGATCTCTGACGTTAAGCTGCTCATCAAAAACCGGCTGTGCGCTTCCTCTTCCGATCTGATCATAATCCGCTCCAAATTGCCAGGGCACATAACGCCTGACTCCGGCTTGCAGTACAGCCTCGGTAATTTTTATCTGCATACCCTTTCCGATTGAAAAACCACTGCAGCAGATTATGGTATCATAACGGCCAAACACCTCTGCCAATTCGGTCACCGTACTCGTAAGGAGGTCTACCACCTCTAATTTTACATGCTGGAATTGTGTATGTTGTTTGAAATCTTGAACGACCGCTCCTGAGGGCCGTGCCAACGCGGCAACGGTCAGGTCAAGTTGGTGTGCATCTTGATAATCATGTAAGCCCTGCAACATGGATAGGCCAACTTCGCCCGTTCCAATTACTAAGAATGAATTTTTCATCTTTGATCTATTTACGTATTGAGAATTATTTCTGACGCAAAGTTATCTCGATGAAAAAGGTATCAAGATGCGAGAAAGCTGTTAATAGCTGCAAAAATCCTAGGTCGTTCGATAAACAAGTGGAGTCGTTTTGGTAAGTTTTTTATAAAAATTCACAAAATGGGGTGTTTCCTGAAAATTTAAACACCAAGCAATCTCTTTTATAGAATAGTTTGTATGTTTTAAAAGTATATTGGCTTCTTCAATAATACGTTCATGAAGGATATCACTGGTTGTTTTCCCCATTGTCTTTTTAAGTGTTTGGTTCAGGTGATCGACAGTTGTGTTGAGCAAGCCAGCAAAATAGCCCGGTGTTTTACCTGCTAATGGCTTTTGCAGGCTGATGTCAAAAAAGGCATTTTCGACCAGTTTAAGGAAGCGTTCATCAAGCGTATCCTCCATATACAGAGAAGGAAAATTGTTGCTTTTAATTATTTTCTGTATGTAATGGATGATATCGAACACACGGTTGCGGATCAGTTGTTCTTTAAAGAAATAATCTGAATCTTTCTCCTGTTCTATTTCCAACATTATTTGGGACAAAAAAAGGTATTGCTCTTTGCTTAATGGTTGGGCGTAAATCCCTCGATCTTTAAAGACCGGCCAATTACGCAGGTTCAGTTTGGCTGTTCCTTTGAGAAAACTTTCGCTGCAGACACAATAATCACCAACAAAGTTTTCATCATCGGTCGAAAAGCCGGACCGTGTCATCGGCTCGGTAAAAACAATCGTATAACCAGCGATAGGAACTTCCACATTATTAGAATGGTATTTGGCCGTACCATTGAGCAGGGCAATTTTATAAAACGGTTTGCGCTGCAATCGTTCGCAGGCAGATAAATCCTTTTTAAGATCCTTCCAATGAAAAACATCGAAATGCCCTAAAAAGAATTGGTCATCGGAATAAGATCTATGAACGTATTCATCATAAAAAATTTCGATCTCTCTATGCATTGTTTTAAATTATCAATTGAAACAAATAGCACTATGAATGCCTTAAAAACAACAAGATTCCTGCCGCACAGAGCTCATTCAACTGGTAAATTTAGTTAAATGAGCACGAAATAATATCTGAAAGCGGATTTCACCAAATGATTTTATAGTGTCCATGCTAATATTTTGCTTGTTGATAAATTATCCATTTTTAATGCACTTAGTTTTTAATAAAGCTGAAACCGATTGACTTGTCGTCTGACCGACTATGCTAGGTACAATTTTAACGGTTGACCGTACAATAATTATTGCCCACGGTTTTCCATTTCAATCCCCAGTGATGTAAATCTAAAATGATAGCTAAGAGTTCTCTACCCTTTTCGGTTGTTGCATAGCGAATCTGTGGCGGTGTGGTTTCCGGAATATCGCTGGCCGTGATGAGTGACTCTGCTCTTAATTCTTTTAACCTTTTGCCCAAGATCTGATCGGAAAGTGTGGGGAAGGCTTTCTTTAAAGTGGTGAACTGAGCGACACCTTCATTAATACAATATAATATTTGCATTTTCCATCGCAATGAAATATCGGCCAATACGTCATTTACGTCGCAGGCCGCTGCTAATGTCTGCCGATTTTCACTATTGGTTGATAGCTCTTTTCTGGGTGTTGCCATATGTAGTCGTCATATTCTTTACTCACTTTGGGATGAGTTATTGTGTCGTGTAATACGTCACCATACTTTTGTAGTAGTCATTTAATCATACAAATTTATTAAAAATGAAACAGTTTAAAAGCGTAGTATTTCTACTATTATTTGTGAGCGTCCATATCTTTGCAATGGCAAAAGCTCCAAAAAATAATCCGATTTTTGTACTCGTTCATGGCGCTTGGCATGGAGGATGGTGTTGGTCAGACGTAAAGCGAGATCTTACCGGGAAGGGTTATGAGGTTTTTACACCTACATTGACCGGACTTGGTGAACGTAAACATTTGGATAACGAAAAGGTAAATCTGGATACACATATTGACGATATTGTCCACTTGATAGAGATGGAAGATTTGCACGATGTTTACCTAGTTGGACATAGTTATGCCGGTGCTGTTATTGCGGGGGTTGCCGACCGTATTCCGCAACGATTGTCGAAATTGATTTTTCTCGATGCCATGATTGTTGAGAATGGACAAAGCGCTATTTCTCTACAGCCAGACAATGTGCGGCAGTTGCAATTAAAAAACATCAAACGGAAGGAAAATTTCGAACCTTTTGATGTGGCGTTATTCGGGGTTACAGATACGGTTGTAGCTGCTTTGGTGAAGAAAAGATTGACACCTCAACCTTTCAATACATTTGCTCAACCACTGAAGCTGAGGCATAAGTATGGAAATGGCTTACCACTAGTGTATATCGCTTGTACCCACCCACAACTGCCAATTATGAAAGAAATGAGCAGTAAGGTACAAACGGACAAAAACCTGGATTGGCAGCACATCGAACTTCCCACTGGCCATGATGCGATGATTACGGCTCCAAACGAATTGACTAACATTTTTGAGGGATTGATTAATTAGTTAGCACTCCCCCCTGTTCATCTCTTTTTTGACAGGGGGTTGGTTATTCTTCAGTAATTACTTTTCGGTGCTGTTTTCCCCAAACGCTGGTCTGGCGCTAACCGGCAATCAGAGCAAGTGCTTTCCTCGACATTTATCTTTAAGTGGAGCGGAAGGCACGAGCGATGGTATCGCTTATATTTTGGGCGATCTGCCCGGTAGTATCAAAGCGTGGGTTAAAGATGGTAACATCAAAACCAATGATCCTGCCGGTGCATAGAAGTTGGTTAATAAAATATTCCGACTGTTCAAAATCGAGGCCACCGGGCAGATGATATTCTACTGCAGGGTTCAGGTCATCAGCCAATACATCGGTGTCAAAATGCATCCAGTAGCCATCTAAGCTGGGGTCAAGGTCTACTACGGCAGCTGCTGTAACTTGTTTTATACCTTCCTCTTCTATGTTTTCCAGGTCATAGCGGATGATATTGGTATCCCGGATATCCTGCGAGCCGTATTCTTTTGTCTCCTCCCAATCCCGCTGACCGATATGAATCACATGGTTATCTTGCACATAGGGTTTTGCGTTGTTGGTGTTGGTAAGTATATCTGGTCCCCGGCCGGTAACAATCGCCAGGTCCATATCCGCCACTTCGCCGGTTACCGATTTTTCGGGTTCGTAGAAGTCGGCATGTGCGTCTATAAAGATCAGCCCATATTTACCACGAGCTTTGAGACCTGACATGATGCCTAGGAGGATGCTGCAATCGCCGCCCAGAATCAGCGGGAAGCGGTCTTTATCCAGCAGAAAATTGACGGATTTTCCCAGCTCGATAGAGAAATCGCGCAGTGGTACCGGGTTGAGGCAGTGGGTATCGGGGTCTCTTTTATCACTGTACTGCGTGTTGAGGGTAGCCAGGTGCAGCACCGGGTGTTCGGGCTGCAGCTGCCGGTCGAGGCCGGCCTCGAGCAGGGCAGCTGCCAGGTCTTGCACGCCATTTGTGCGGAGCCCTAATATGGAAGGTGCCGCCAGGATCTGTATGTCGAGACTTTGTGTACGCATATACGGTATATCACAGCACAAAATTTATTCCAATTCGTATTTAGTTTGAGCTTCCACAAGTATTAGATTTTTATTAATTTAGCATCAAACTTAAACCGATATGTACCTCTTATCCAGATTGATGAACGGCCTGTTTCCTCCTAAAAAAGTGGAACGAGCAGACGCTACGATTTTAGAAAAGAAGGGATTCTTTAATTGTATAAAATCCATAGAAAACGGATCAAACAAAATCACTACCTGGGCTTTATCGGTTGTGGGCGGTACTTTTATTATAATATTAACTAGCGACTACCTTAAACCGGAAAAATTTGAATTTAAACTTGTATATCTTCTGTTTATTGTGGGTTGGATTTTGATGGGTGTTTCTATTTACTGTGCTAAGGAAATTACGGGTAGCACGATAGCTTCTGAGTTATATAGCGATAATCTGGAAAGCCTCAAAGAAATTTTTAAAAGATGCAATAACTTATATAGTAAACAAATCAGATATTTCAATCTTGGGCTTTTAATGTTCGGCATTTGGTTAGTTTTATTTTTGATATGGTGGATATTTAATGGTTATGACAAATTGTAATTACATTGACGATTGCTTAAAAATCCCGATAGCAAGCACTTGCCTGGATTTTTGTATGGAAAAGATTCTAAGAAGGCTCACTGTAGAGGAAAAACAGCTTGTTTTCGGATTTGGCAACGAATTGGCCAATAATATATATCGTATTTATAATCAATTCGAAGTGAATGACTTTGAAATGCTAAAAAGGCATCTTTCGCAAGAACAGGTTGATGAAATAACCCTTACCTTTTTAAACATTGGTGACACACAGATCGCTTATTTAAAAGCAGACAGTTACACTAGGCGGAATATGTTAAATGACCTTCGAGAGAATGGCAACCAGGAAAATGGCTTGTATCTTTGATTCACACCTCCTTTTTGCTACATTTGCATTAATCGTACCCGTCTAGCTTCCCATTTGAACAGCTGGCGGGTCTTCTTTTTTAAGAACAACTACATCACTTCTTAAAACCTTAAATCTATTCGAAAGCACCATGGGAAAGCAACCTAAAACCGTAGATGAACAAATCACAATACCGGAGTACCTGTAATCATACAGCGTATATCTTTCTTCGGAATAGACTTAGTCGTCTAAGGTCTACATAGAAACCGTTTTGGATGTGCAGGTTATAGACCTCACACATCCAAAACGTATTTTATCTATCTTCATAGCCTAATGAAACCGAGAAATCTAAAAAGAAATCTGATCAGTGGCTAAAGCGCTCGTAGTCATTTTTTTAATGGGCGGCGAAAACTGCGTTAGCTTAATCCCTCTAACAGCAACTTTATATTCTTCAATGGTAGGGGTTCTTCCAAAAATGGCAGAAAGAACAACCACTGGGGTAGATGCCAATAATGACTCTCCTTTCTTGCGGTCTGAATCTTTAACTACACGGCCCTGAAATAGACGGGTAGATGTTGCCATTACCGTATCGCCCTTCTCTGCCTTTTCCTGATTACCCATACATAGATTACATCCAGGCCGCTCCAGGTACAGGATGTTTTCATAAGTTGTACGGGCAGTACTCTTAGGAGCAGCATCATCGAATTCAAAACCGGAATACTTTTGCAGCACATCCCAATCGCCCTCTTCTTTGAGTTCATCAATAATGTTATAAGTAGGAGCTGCCACTACTAAAGGAGCCTGGAACTCAACTTTTCCATATTGTTCCTCCAGATTTTTTAGCATCTTCGAAACGATCTTGATATCTCCTTTATGCACCATGCAGGACCCAACGAAACCAAGGTCAACATGTTTCTCACCCCCATAATATGTAAGATCTCGAATGGTATCGTGTGTGTAGCGCTTTGATGCATCCACATTATTTACGTCAGGGTCTGCAATCATTGGCTCATCAATAATATCCAGGTCAACTACAAATTCTGCATAATATTTAGCATTCTCGTCAGGTGTTAATGGTGGTTTTTTTCCTGACTTGATTTCATCAATCCTTTTATTGGCTTTATCAATAAGACCGCGAAGTACCTGCTTCTCATTATCCATGCCCTTCGCGATCATGATCTTGATTCTGTCTTTGGCTATCTCTAACGACTCGATGAGGGTGTCTGGCTGAGAAATACAAATGGATGCCTTGGCTTTCATTTCTGCAGTCCAATCTGTGAAGGTAAATGCCTGGTCAGAAAGCAATGTGCCGATATGCACTTCTATCACTCTTCCTTGAAACACATTTTCTCCATTAAATTCCTTTAACATCTGTAATTGGGTAGCATGCACCACATCACGGAAATCCAGATGATCCTTCATTTTGCCTTTGAACGTCACTTTTACAGATTCAGGAATGGGCATAGAAGCTTCACCGGTGGCCAGTGCTAGCGCTACAGTACCAGAGTCTGCACCGAAAGCAACTCCTTTAGACATTCTGGTATGGGAGTCGCCACCAATAATGATAGCCCAATCATCCACGGTAATATCATTCAGAACCTTGTGAATAACATCGGTCATAGCGTGATAGGTACCTTTCGGGTCTCTAGCGGTTATAAGACCAAAGTCATTCATAAAACGCATCAACCGGGGAATATTCTGTTGAGATTTGCTATCCCAAACGGAGGCTGTATGACAACCTGATTGATAGCCTGCATCTACTATTGGAGAAATTACCGTTGCAGCCATTGACTCCAACTCTTGGGCAGTCATTAATCCGGTTGTATCCTGCGATCCAACAATATTTACCTTTGCACGAACATAGGAGCCTGCATGTAAAGTTGCTCCAGAGGTGCCAACAGCATTCTTATTGAATATTTTTTCTACGGCGGTGAGGCCTTGACCTTGATGTGAAATTTCTTTGGATGGCGCGAATACAAGTGGAGCAACAATGCCAAGGGTTTTCGCGGCAAACGTTTGTAGTTTTTTGCCAAATTCGATGGAATAAGAACCTCCGGCTTTCATGAACTCGATCTTTTGAGGAGTGAATGCTGAGGCTACATCCATTATCTCTTGTCCATCTTTATAGAGCTTCTTGGTCTTTGTGTTAACGGTAAGAACGGTTCCGGTATCAATAGAATAGGCTTGTTCTAAAACGGGCTGTCCCTCAGCATCTACCACAAGCTTACCGTTTTCATCGAACTTTTTAACCCAGTTTTTAAGATCTAAGCCAATCCCTCCCGTTACCCCAACGGTCGTTAGAAATATCGGAGAAATACCATTGGTCCCTGCCACCACTGGAGCGATGTTAACGTACGGTATAAAAGGACTTGCCGGTTTACCGATCCAAAGAGCCACGTTGTTTACACCGGACATTCTCGAAGAACCTACGCCCATGGTACCTTTTTCGGCAACCAACATGACCCTTTTGTCAGGATGTTTTTCTTTAAGCGCCTGCAGCTCTTTTTGTTGTTCTTTGTTGTGCTCAAACATGCACTGGCCATGAAGCTCACGGTCTGACCGGGAGTGCGCATCACTTCCTGGAGAAAGCAAGTCGGTAGAAATATCACCGACGCCCGCAACGAACGTTACTAACTCAATCTCTTCAGGTATGTCTGGTAACTTGGTAAAGAATTCTGCTTTCGCATAACTTTCAAGAATATCTTTGGCAATTTGGTTGCCATTTTCGAAGGCTTCTGCTAAACGATCTGTATCCGCGTCGTATAAAAAAACTTGGGTTTTCAGTATCTCTGCAGCTTTTTTTGCGATAGCATGATCATCGCCCAATGCTACATCCAACAAAACCTCAATAGAGGGGCCTCCCTTCATGTGGGATAATTGCTCAAAGGCAAAGTCGGGTGATATTTCTTTTACTTTAGACTCACCAAAAATAATTTCCTTCAAAAACTTCGCCTTTAAACGCGCTGCACTTGTGGTTCCTGGTAATACATTATAAATAAAAAAATGGAGTGAATCTTCCCGATGCTTATGGTTTACATCTTTGATTTGTTCAATAACTTCGTATAGCAATGCTGCATCGTCAATTGGCAATGGGTGAAGCCCCTGGGCTTCTCTATCTATAATCTGCGTTAGATATTCATTATATCTGCTCATAAATTAATCTTTAGTTCAAGAAGGAATGATAAGTTGTCCAAAACTACAAATCTACGCAATTTATCTAAAAAGTAGTAAACAGTGTCTCTACGAATTAGTAGGTACGTCCTATTGGTTGCACAATTAGATCTCATTTTAACTGTTCACAGCTTAAAATATCATATTTACACTACAGCAGTGCATTTTTAATTAAAATTTGCACTATCATAGTGCAGAACACTCATCTTTGTGAAAATCATTTTCCATGGAGAAATTAGCTCTTCGAATATTGGCAATATCCGAGAAACATTTTTTTGAACCAACTGCGAGTTAAACATGAAATTATAACTTCTAGTGTGGGCGACCTTTAGGTTGGTGATATGGTTTTCGAAATCGGAGGAAAAACGAAAAATCAAAAACAGCTACAAGGTGTTAAAAAAGGTTATGTTATAAAAGACGTATCGAATCAGGATTTTGAACACCATCCCCCTTTGGTAGCTGGGAATGATTTATTAGCGTTATCAGGAGCGGGAAAATAACACAAATCATCGGGCAATTCGTCTATTCTTATCGGCGCTTACGCATCCCATCTTTGCATCATCAAATTTATTTACAAAATAAAAAACGCAAAAAGATGAAAAATTTTCCCATCCCTACAGCAGAACAAGTTTCTTCAGCTAACCAGGCATTTTTTGGAAACCTCCAAAAATTAGTAGGCTTTGTGCCTAACTTATTTGCTGTTTTCGCTCATTCCGAAAATGCCTTAGGAAACTACCTAGCCTTACAAAACGCCAAAACATCCTTAAAAGCCAAGGAACGTGAAGTGGTAAATTTAGTTGTTAGCCAATATAATCATTGTGTATATTGCTTAAGCGCACATACTGCAATTGCAAAGATGAACGGTTTTTCTGATTCTCAAATATTAGAGATAAGGAAAGCAGAAATTTCTTTCGACCCTAAGCTGGATGCGCTGGCAAAACTGGTAAAGGGCATTGTAGAAAATAAAGGTCATGCCCCTGCAGCACTCAGCGACAATTTTCTGGCCGCAGGATACTCAAATGGAAACCTGGTTGACGTAGTAGTTCTGATTGGCGACAAAACAATAACCAATTACCTACATGCGCTTACTGAAGTTCCGGTCGACTGGCCGCTCGCACCCGAATTATAAATCGGTGGATGAATTATATCCCGGTGTCCAAAAGGGGGGACATACTGGGATATATTATTCAACAAGACAGACAAACCAATATACTGTTGCATTGCACCACCTATTCGTATATTTTTGTGTAATGGAGAAAACAATAAACCAAGCGGAACCCTGTACAGGAAACGTCAACACATACTAATCGAAACCTAAGGGATGAAACTTGTATATAAAAATCAAACTACCGCAGCCGAGTGTAGGCTTTTAGCAGAAGAAAAAGAATTTGACAGGGCATTTTACGGGAAAGACCGTAAGGATAAATTGTTGACGATTGCTTGGAATAGAGGCAATTTCCAAACAGTGCATATTGATGGTATTCGGTATGATTTTCCCGAGAACAGCCTATTGTGTTTAATGGTTAACCAATCTTTTAGTTTTGCTCAAGCTGGCGATATTGTAGCCTGGCAGTTCAATCGGGATTTCTATTGTATCGAGAACCACGACAAGGAAGTTAGTTGTGTAGGTTTTTTGTTCTACGGTTCCAGTGAAATGATGTTCATAAAACTAAATGAAGCACAACAATACAAGATTGACTTATTACTAAAAATATTTGTAGAGGAATTTGAAACGATAGATACTATACAAGAGGATATGTTACGGATGCTTCTAAAGCGCCTGATTATTATTGTAACCCGTATTGCAAAAGATCTTTTTGTCGATAAAGCGGTGACTGATTCAAAACTGGACATTGTACGGCAATACAACTTGTTGGTAGAGCACCATTATAAGACAGAACATCGAGTGAAATTTTATGCGGAACAGCTCAATCGCTCTCCGAAGACATTGGCTAACTTTTTTGCGCTTTATAACCACAAATCTCCTTTGGCTGTTATACAAGAGCGCATCTTTTTAGAAGCTAAACGTCTGTTTATATACACGGATAAATCCTCTAAAGAAGTAGCTTATGAGTTGGGCTTTGAAGATGTTGCCTATTTCAGTAATTTCTTTAAAAAAATGGCATCGGTTGCACCCACCACATTTCGAAAAAACAAATCAACGTTTATTACGGGCTAAACAATCTATAAACTTCTTATAAAATCACTACTTGGGTTTAGCACCATCGTCTACTTTGCTCTTGTCTTCGCCACTTCGGCTGCTGTTACCGCATCAGACTGATTGCCAAAATTTTGCCTTATATAGGTTAACACTTGGGCAATTTGCTCATCGTTTAAAAAACTTCCATGTGCTGGCATCACTTCATTATAGGAGACACCCTTTACGGTTATCGGTCCGCTCAGTCCGTTTAAAACCAGCTCGGCCAGTTTTGTTTTATCTCCGTTTACCCATTCTGATTCTGCCAGCGGTGGAAATCGGGATCCATCCCCCATTCCATTCGATTGATGGCAGGCTCTGCAGTAGGTAGCATAAACAGCTGAATTTGTTGCGGCCAGCGCATTTTCCAGGTTATCTTTTTCCCGATCGGGGGCTTTTATATTCGATGCCGTTTGTTTGCGTTTCTCCATTCCGGCCAACTGTTGTTTGCCAAATGTATTTTTATTTCCCTTAAACATGATCCGCCAGATTTTTCCCTTCTGCGTATCGCCAACATACAGCGAACCATCTGACCCTTCGGCCAGCCCCATTGGCCGATAGTTGGCATCCGGTGCCGTTGGTATGGTATCCATCCCGCCAAAGCCATCTGCAAAAATCTCCCAGGAACCTGTAACAACACCATCCTTCATAGGCACAAAAGCCACGATATATCCTGCCTGTGGGTATGGCGGACGGTTAGTTGATCCATGAAAGGCTATGAAAGCACCGTTTCTATAACGTGCAGGGAATTGATCTCCTTTATAGAATAACAGACCATTTGGTGCAAAATGCCCGGGAAAGCCAACTAAAGGCTGGCCCGCTGTTGCACCATTTCCCGCTTTCTTGCCATCCCCTCCATATTCTGGGGCTAAGAGTTTTTTCTTCTGCATGTGATCATAATAATAGTATGGCCAACCCGCGTCAAAACCCTGCGGAACTTTGAAAAATTCTTCCGAAGGAAGCATCGCTCCCTGCCAGTAATCGTAATACTCCGGCCAAGTGAGAGCAAAATCATCCGTTCCATGCATCACCGTATATAATGAATTTGAAGCGTTGTCCCAATTCATCGCGACGAGGCTTCGTAAACCGGTAGCATACTTCACTCCATCGCCCTGATGTTGATTCAGCTTGTCTTCATCAAACATCCAGATCCCACCGTGATCGTCCAGCAAGGGACAGCCGTTTTCAGCATCATCCGGATCACCCATCCCCTTCGATCCGCTCACCCGGTTAAATTCCTGGCAACTATTGGACCCAGCACCCCAGCCTACAAACATATGCCCCTTCCCGTCAAAAGCTAGGGGTTTAGTGATATGTTCATGGGGTGGGCCATCATCAATAACAATTGTATCTATCTTAGCTTCTGGCAATAATGTTCCCGGAATCAGTTTGCTCCGGAAAACGTATAATTCAGAACTGTAGTAAATGTAGCCGTTATGGATATTCATCGCATTCCCGTATTGCCCGCTCTGATATTCACCCCAATAGACGATGCTGTCCAACTTGCCGTCTCCATCGGTGTCTCTTAAGGCCGCATTGGCCTTGCCATTAGGTGTGCTAACCCGCAACTTAACGTAAACATCTCCCTGATTGTTAACATCTATACTCCTTGAGCCGAAATAGTTACGTTGCGGTTGTCCTATTCTAGGTTTCCCCTGGTTACTCCTGAATGGTTTCGGCTGCTTTCCGTCCGATGAAGGGCGCCTTCCGGCCCATGGATTTTGCTGCGTCTCCGGCATCGGGCCGCCACCTAAACTATCCACCGCTACCAAGGCTTCAAAGCCCCCCGGCAGATAAAGACCCCCATTATCGCGATCGCCCTCCGGTAACTGAGGTCTGGAATAACATCCCGCCAAACCAAAACAAATGATCAGTATAAGATTAATTTTCCTAATAAAACGCAGATGTAACAATTGGGGAATAATATTCATATTAGCACATATGATTAAAATTTATTTTTTTACTTATAAAGAAATCCAAAAAACCTTTATTTTAAAACCACAAAGAAGCTATGCCCGTATACGCATTAGCTCCCGTAAAGATTAAGGCCAATCGAAGAATACTTTTCCGTCCTGATCAACCGCCATCAAAAGGTGATTTTTAGCTGGTAGGTAAGCAACCCAAAACTGATGGGCATTGGCTTTCATAACCAAGGTCAGGTCTTCCGGAACAGCATCTGCAGGAAAGGTTATATTCAATGTTTTCAGATCACCGGCAAAACATCCGTTTTCTCTTTTATACATTCCTTGCAGATAATACACTTTCCATACAAGCTCTCTTGCTTTATCCAAGCTATCTAAATACGTCTCAACCTTCTTTATATCCCCCTTCTCATCGGCAAAAATGAGATATCCCCAACGTTCAGGCATATGCAAATTCACCATACCCTGAGGTGCCCAGACCCAATAGGTTGGCTCTAGGACCTTGCCTTGTGCATTCGTCTGTTTACTATATATTCCGCTTTCTACTTTCAAAGGCCATTGTACCCGCGACAGGTTCATCCGCCAGATATTTCCGGGAATCTGCTTTTCGTTCATCCCCATGGTTATACTTTTTAAAGGAAAAGCTAGTTCTATCGACCAGCCTCGATCTTGGTCTTCCGGCCGATTTAAAGAACCCATGAGATGTACTGCTTTTTTCAATCCCTTCACGTCCCAATCGCTTAAAGGCCTCCCTCCGCTCCGATAAGGCTTGGTCATTAATAGATCCCATACAGTACCTAAAGCATTTATTTGAAACTCCATATATTGTTGGCTATCGCCATCCGGATCAATAAAAAGCTCAAAAGCATTTTCCTCGAATATTCGGTTGTCATGATGTTGTAGGGATGCCCAAAGATGTTGCTCTTTAAACTCAACATACAAGTAAAGGAATTCATCATTCCACAGCATCTTGGCTCGGGTCTCTTCCGGGCGCTGCATGATAGCCACATCAGCTATATGTTTAAAAGGGCTAATCCAATCTGCCTTGCTCCACGCGGCTTCGTCCGCCTTTCCGTCGATCTGCAAGGTATCCGCAATCCTAAGCATACGATATCGGGGCGGCGCAGTAAACAATTTTTCATTCAGTTGCTGGGCATAACCAGACGACAGGAAAAAAGGCCATATAACATTGTATATTATACAAATCCGGGTAAAAAAAAGCATCAGCTTCATCTGCGCAATTTTTTTTATTATATATTATCATGATTTACCTCTGTTACGGGCATCTCATTTTTTTTGTTTCCTAACTAATAGAACATTTTCGATTAAAACAGCTATTTAAGTGTTTTAAGTCTCCAGCATTTATGCTAGAATCAGGGAACAAACACCGAAAAAACGTTATTCCCTTATGAAAACACCACAAAATAATCTAGGCAAGCTTACGCTGATAGCCAAGCATAATTAGACAGCATGAAAATAACAAAAAAACCTCAAATAATTGATAAAAAGTATAGTTTCCATCCACGGCAGAAAAACAAACGTCTGCATTTCTGAATTTGTAACAATTACACTTAATCTTTAAAATTTCCATACTAAAACTGCTTGTATCATTTTCAAACTTTATCTACATTTGCTTCAAGGATGCAAGGACGATTTCATCATTACATGTTTGGTGTGTTATGCACGATACTTATCAGTTTTGGCTGGTATTATGTAGCACCGCAACATTATTCTGCATCCATTAAGTACCATGCTTTCGAACACGTCGATAGGCCCGTTAATAGTGAAAGCCTAGAAACAAAAATCGCTCGCAAAGGCAAACATCATCGCCGTGAAAAAATCCGGGCTTATTTTCCGGAAAGCGAAAATGAAAACGATAATACTGAAAACGACCCTAATCCTTCTCCGTTAATCCTATTCATAGAGAATGGTTTCGGAAATTTAATCTCCTATATCTCCACGGATTTTCTTAACAGGCGTACCGCCATTTTACTTGCGAATGCAGAAAATCTAAGCTCACGAAAGAACGCACTTTATATTCGCTACAGTGTATTCAGGCTGTGATTTTGTACTAATTTTTTTAAAAGATGTGAATGGTTTTCAAATTTACTTGAGGGCTCGTTACACTATTGTTTAATTTTTTAAAAATTATTATAAAACTATTATCACAGTCATGAAAAACTTCATGTATATAAACTTGTGCCTTATTATGGCAGCTACAAGTTGCCAATCTGAAAAAAAAGAAAAGACAGAAGCCGCCCTTTTTAACGTTACCTCTCCATTAGTCAAAGATACACTGGTTAATAAAGATTATGTGGCTCAAATTCGTTCCATCAATCATATCGAACTACGTGCCCAGGAAAAGGGCTACATCCAATCCATATTCGTTGATGAAGGACAGTATGTACAAAAAGGACAACCGCTGTTTAAAATTATGCCTAATCTCTACGAATCTGACGTCAATCGTGCCAGGGCGGAAGTTAAATATGCTGAAATCGAATATCAAAACACCCAAAACCTTTCTGAAAAAGACATTGTAGCTCCCCAAGAAGCAGAAATGGCCAAAGCAAAATATGAAAAGGCCAAGGCAGAACTTGCCTCCATGAATACACATTTGAAATTTACGGATATCAGCGCGCCTTTCTCCGGTATCGTAGGAAAACTTCATTTGCGGAAAGGGAGCCTTGTTGATGAAGGTGAACTGATCACGGAACTATCGGACAATAGCAAGATGTGGGTATATTTTAATGTTCCTGAAGTAGAATATCTCAATCAAATGGAGGCTAAAAAGGATAATAACCCACTGCATGTTCGATTGAAAATGGCCAATGGGAAGGAATTTGACCAGGAGGGTATCGTAGAGACAATCGAATCTGATTTCAACAATGAAACAGGAAATATCGCTTATAGAGCTACATTTCCAAATCCAAAAGGACTATTGAGATATGGACAGACAGGGAATATCGTCATTACATCTCCTTATGTGAATGCGCTAATGATTCCTCAGAAAGCTACATTTGAAGAGCTTGAAAAAAAATATGTATATGTTATAACCAAAGATAATAAAGTAAAAGCGCGAGAGATAATAGTTGCTGCCGAACTACCGCATATCTACGTCGTCTCCTCTGGTTTGAGCAAAGACGAAAAGATTCTACTGAATGGACTGCGAATGGTACAAGAAAATCAAACAATTGAATCGAAGTACCAAGTGCCGGAAAAAGTAATGGCGAACCTAGATTTATATGCAGAGTAATTAAAAAGCAGCATTATGTTTAAAAAAGTAATACACCGACCGGTATTTGCTATTGTCATATCGGTTGTCATCCTGTTTATCGGCGGGCTGGCCATAAAACAGCTTCCTACCGAACAATTTCCCAAAATTGCTCCAACAACAGTAGCGGTTTCAATTGCCTATCCTGGCGCAAGTGCTGATGTCCTTGTAAAATCATCATTAATAACGCTGGAAAATGCGATCAACGGCGTGCAGGGAATGCGTTATATCGCAACCGACGCGACCAGCGCTGGTGAAGCGACCGTAAATGTCGTCTTTGACCCGGGAACAGATCCCAACGATGCTGTGGTACTGGTTAAAACGAGAGTGGATCAAGTCATGCCTTTGTTGCCTGAACTCGTGCAGAAGGAAGGTGTGATCGTAAACCCCATTCAGCCTAGTATGCTGATGTATGTCAACCTATACAGTACCAACAAAAGCATGGACGAGAAATTCTTGTATAACTATGCAATGGTAAATATCATCCCTGAGATCAATCGTATCCATGGTATAGCCAAATCTCAGATTCTTGGCAGTCGAAGATATGCCATGCGTATCTGGTTAAACCCGGCCCGTATGCGGGCTTATAACCTGTCTGTCGATGAGGTAATGAAAGCGATTGGTGAACAGAGTATTATTGGGCGTCCAGGTCGTTTAGGACAAAGTTCCGGAATCGCTGCCCAATCGCTGGAGTATGTACTGACCTACAAAGGACAGTATAATAAGCCGGAAGAATACGAGAACATCATTGTTAGAGCAAATACCGAAGGTGAGAATATCAAACTGAAAGATGTAGCAAAAGTTGAACTTGGTAGCGAATTCTTTGATATCTACTCTAATCTGGACGGGCATCCTTCGGCATCTATTGTATTGAAACAAAATTATGGTAGTAATGCCAATGATGTTATCAAGGATGTAAAAGCAAAGCTGGATGAAATGAAAGGAAACTTCCCGCCGGGTGTTGACTATAAAATCAGCTATGATGTATCTCAATTTTTGGATGCTTCTATCGAACAGGTTATGCACACCTTGCGTGACGCTTTTATCTTGGTTGCCATTGTGGTGTTTATTTTCCTTGGCGATTGGCGCTCTACACTGATCCCAATCATTGCGGTGCCGGTTTCGCTGATAGGTACATTCTTTGTCATCCAGCTGTTCGGCATGTCGATCAATTTGGTCACCCTGTTCGCACTTGTCTTGGCCATCGGGATTGTAGTGGACAATGCGATTGTCGTTATCGAGGCCGTACATGCCAAGATGGAAGAGAGTAATATTTCTCCATACAACGCGGTAAAAGAGGTTATGGCTGAAATTGCGGGTGCCATCATTGCTATAACCGCGGTCATGGTAGCTGTATTTATCCCCATTTCATTTATGACGGGGCCTGTGGGGACATTTTACCGTCAGTTTTCAATTACTATGGCGAGTTCGATCGTTATATCAGCGGTAGTAGCGCTTACACTTACACCAGTGCTTGCGGCCATGTTACTTAAAAATAACCATGGTAAACAAAAAAAGGTAAATATATTTACCAAGTCGTTAGATGCATTTAACCACACTTTTGATAAAGTAACGGGTAAATACGCTGCTCTACTTCGAAAAATCGCCAACCGAAGAGTCATCACATGGGGTATCTTGATTGCATTCTGTGTCGGTATTTTTGTGATCAATAAAACACTTCCGGGTGGATTTATTCCGAGTGAAGACCAGGGAACAATTTATGCCATTATTCAAACACCTCCTGGCTCTACGCTAGAACAAACCAATAAAATTTCCAGAGAACTACAAAAAATCTGTCAGGCAGTAGATGGCGTTGAGTCTGTATCCTCACTCGCAGGTTATGAAATTATGACCGAAGGTCGCGGCTCAAATGCCGGAACATGTCTCATCAATCTTAAAACATGGGATGACCGTGAGCATTCTGTAAAAGAGATCATGGAAGAACTTGAAGAGAAGTCGAAAAGCCTGGGTGCTACCGTTGAGTTTTTCGAACCACCCGCAGTTCCTGGTTTTGGATCTTCTGGTGGTTTTTCTATGCGCCTGCTTGATTTGAACCGGACAACTGACTATCAGGATTTCGATAAAGTGAATAAAGCTTTTATTGCCAATCTAAAAAAACGCAAGGAGCTAACAGGGGTATTTACCTTTTTTGCTGCCAATTATCCACAATACGAATTGATATTTGATAATAATGCAGCCATGCAAAAAGGAGTCTCTATTGGTAAAGCAATGGATAACCTTAATATTCTTATCGGTAGTACTTACGAGCAGGGTTTTATTCGCTTTGGACAGTTCTTCAAAGTATATGTACAGTCATCTCCCGAATTTAGACGACTTCCTTCGGACATCATGAACCTATATGTGAAAAATGATCAGGAACAGATGGTTCCTTATTCGGCATTTATGACATTGAAAAAAATGCAGGGACCGAATGAAATCACACGTTATAATATGTACAACTCAGCCGCTATTCGTGGTCTTCCAGCCAAGGGTTATACAACCGCAGATGCCATTCAGGCAATCAATGAAACAGCTCTTAAAACATTACCTCACGATTACAAAGTAGCTTGGGAAGGACTGTCTTATGACGAAGCGCAGCGCGGAAACGAAGCCATCTATGTATTTCTTGTTGTCCTGGTGTTTGTATATCTGGTACTAGCCGCACAATATGAAAGCTTTATTATCCCATTTGCCGTGTTATTATCACTACCGGTTGGTGTATTCGGGTCATTCTTTCTACTTAAAGCCATGGGCCTTGAAAATGACATTTATGCACAGGTAGGACTTATCATGATTATTGGTCTTTTAGGTAAAAATGCGGTGCTCATTGTAGAGTTCGCGGTTAAAAGGCGTCAAGCCGGCGACTCTATTTTAGATGCGGCCATAGAGGGATCTAGAGCACGCTTCAGACCAATACTAATGACATCATTTGCCTTTATAGCAGGACTTGTACCACTTGTCTTTGCTGGCGGAGCGGGTGCTATCGGAAACCATACCATCGGTGCATCAGCTTTGGGTGGAATGCTTGTGGGAACGATTTTCGGAGTCATTGTCATTCCGGGACTCTATTACATTTTTGCAAAATTGGCCGATGGAAGAAAAATGATCCAGGCCGAAGACGAATCACCTTTAAGCGAAGACATGATCCATTATGAATAAGAAAAAAATATATCAATATACAGGTTTCGCACTGTTCTTGCTAAGTTTTGCAGCCTGTAAACCTTTGGAAATAAAACAACGTGCCGAAAATAGAAATGTACCGGAAAAATATGGTACCGCAAACAGTGATTCTACAAATACTGGAAAAATCAGGTGGAATAACTACTTCAGCGACCCTAATTTGCAAGCATTGATCAGTCAGGCCTTACAAAACAATCAAGAGCTCAACATTGTCTTACAGGAAATTGAGATGGCCAAAAACGAGGTCAGTGCCAAAAAGGGTGAATATCTGCCTTCTGTAGGAGTTAAGGCTGGCGCTGGCGTAGATAAAGTAAGCCGCTACACCAACATCGGAGCGATGGAGAAAAACACGGAAATAGAGCCTGGTAGAGAAATGCCTGAACCGTTGTTTGATTTTGGTGTAGGGGTAGAAGCAACATGGGAAACAGATATATGGGGCAAGCTGCACAATGCAAAAAGAGCCCAGCTACAGCGATATCTTGCGAGTGTGGAAGGGAAAAATTTCATGGTAACAAATCTGATCTCCGAAATCGCAGATTCTTATTATGAACTGCTTGCATTAGATAATGAACTGCTGGTGGTCAATGAGAATATTAAAATCCAAAATGATGCATTGGGGGTTGTAAATGATCTAAAAAAGTTCGCCCGATCCAACAAGCTTGCTATCAAAAGATTCCAAGCACAAGTATTGAAGACACAGGGAATGCAATATGACATCAAACAAAAGATAACTGAAACAGAAAATAAGATCAATTATCTTATCGGAAGATTCCCCCAACCTGTGCAAAGAAATCAGCATGCATTTGATAAACTTGTTCCACAGGCAGTCCACACGGGTATTCCTGCTGATCTTTTGGAAAACAGACCGGACATCAAGCAAGCCGAATATGAACTTGCTGCTTCGAAACTTGATATCAAATCGGCCAAAGCACGCTTCTACCCTTCTTTGGATATAGCAGCAGGTGTAGGATTGCAGGCCTTTAACCCAACGTATCTGGTAAAACCGGAATCCTTCGCAGCTTCGCTTCTTGGGGAGCTTACCGCCCCATTGATCAACAAAAGAGCGATAAAAGCAGCCTACAAAAATGCCAATGCAAGGCAAGTACAAGCGGTCTTGCATTATGAACAGACAATATTGGGTGCATACATCGAAGTTGCAAACCAGCTTTCCAAAATTAAAAATTTGGAAAACGGTCTGGATGTGAAAACTAGGGAGGTCTATGCCCTAAACGAATCCATTGGTATCTCCAATGATCTGTTTAAATATGCACGGGCGGACTACATGGAGGTTTTACTGACACAACGTGATGCTTTGGAATCCAAATTTGAACTGGTTGAAAAGAAAGTCAACCAGCTAAAAGCTAGCGTAGCGATATATAGATCGTTAGGTGGTGGATGGGATAGTCAATAATACAATATCCTAATTTTTATTTATTAGAAGCCGTATCAAAATGTAAATTTAGATACGGCTTCTTTTTTAAAACGATTATTAATCTAAGTTTGGTAGAATATGGTTTATTATGCCAATACTAATTGAATACGGCTCAATGAGGGCTGCCGCCTGATATCTTCGTGTTTCATTCGATTTCTGTCTTGGTAAAACTGAATTTCGCTTTTGATAGACGACATAGAATTTGAACAAATCATAAATGAAATTTTATAACCTTTGCACAATAGATTGAAAATATCTAACTTAACCATTCAGATTTGATAGTTCTACATAAAAAGAACACACCTAATTAAATAATTATGAGCACACTAATACACTTTGTAAGAGAAAAAAACATTCGCGACAAGTTCTTTTGTACAGCTGATCCGCAGGTTATTGATAAAATCACATTCGACCATAAAACGCTCATATCAGAAGGTACACAATTGAGAATTCATAGCAAGAATTATGTTGTGCAGAGTAAAATTTATACAACTGCTGACAGGGGATGCATTAACGAATGGGAATCTCATTATTATGGTAAACCTGCAGAATATGATAATGAAGTTTATTTTCATGTGGAATTGGAAGCCATTTAGATATAGCTCGATTACCTAAAAATATCTACTGTAAAATAAAGCTTGCTGGAGCATAAGCATTAACCTCAAATCCGAATTTGCCTGCTATAATTTTTATCGGCTCCCCTATCTTCTCCCCTCGCAAATCGACAGGCATTGCCGTTACTGCATTTATACCATCCGGTAATGTTACGATCATTTTCCCTGAACCCCCAGCTTGTTCCCATACGCGCAAAACGGTTCCATCGCCATCTGGATTTTTTCCAAATGCGGTAATCATTACGCCTTTTTGAGATAATTGGACACCCGCCGCAGATACGGGCAAATACCCGCCGGGATCATTTATTAATGTTGCTAAAAGTGGAGAGCGGGATTCTTCAGAAGGTGTAATAATAGACTTTTCGTTATTAAAATGGTCTATAAACCATAAATTAATCTTTGCGGACCATGAGCCTTCGATCCATTCCGCAAAGTTGGTACCCCAAAGATTGTTGTATAGATTGACGAAAACATTGGGTTTTCGGGGAATGAAATACCCTGAATACTTCCATAATCCGGGCCTATCGAGGCTGATACCTGGAGCATCAGGCGTCGAAAGTCCAATTCCTTTTCCATACTTATCAATTATGGACATACCCGAATTAAGGAAAGAATAGTCAAAATTGCTTCCTTTAACAAAATCCCGGGCAGGATCTATCACGCCACCCAATCTTGCTAATTTAAATGTCGGATCGCTCACATTGAAGGGCAGGCTTATCCAGCCTGCTTCCGGCCAGGACTCAGCTGGCTTGCTATTGATATTCCAGTTGAGCTCAACATTTGGTGTATTTTTATATAAAGTTACTGTGATACTATAATTATGTGGCAGCTTAGTCGACGTTGAAAATAGCATGGTAGCTGCTATTGAAACCGCATTTTTTGAAAAAACAATTTTTGCATGATGTCCTTTTTCTGTAACGTGCGGTTCGTCTGTCAAATTCGGTCTGGTTAGTTGCCCTCCGCCGCCTCTTTTTATGATACTTTTAACGTAGCTATCTGCATCCTTCTTACTGAAACGTTCATACAAATATTGACCAAAGCCATACTCGCTTTTTTTATCAACCATTTCCCTACCCGATTGCTTTTCTAAAATCGAACTTATACTCCCCCTAATTGGGTCAAATTGTATCTTTAAATATTTGTTCTCTATCGTGTTGGTTGATTCATCGATCAAAAACTCGCTTCCAGCATTTGATGGTGCTTCATTAGTCAGTATGTAATTGCGATAGCCTGATGCCGGCACATTCTTCGCAATAAACTGAAGGATATTGTTTTCATTTGAAATCGGTATAATTTCACCCGTTTCAACATCCTTAACGGCAGTGCCCGGGTTGGATGAACTACGCCCTTTAATAGTTACCAATCCACTTCTTTCCCATGGCAGCGAATTATAAACAAAAATTCTTTTTCCTTTAACATTAATCTCTTGAGCCAATGCTCTCAACTGCTGGTTCAACGCTGGTGCTACCATCTTATCAGCTGAAAATACACGGTCTGCTTTTTCCTTCCATGATTTTTCAATATGGTCGTACACACCTTTTGCCCGTTCTATTTTAAATTCATCTCCATAACTCCATGTGCCATTTCTACCATGACTCATTGCCATCCCGAAAGTGTGCTCATCAAACAAAAGATTATCGGTATAGGCTTCCGACAATAAATTTGAAATATTATATTCTTTAGGCGACCATATATTATATAAAGTATTGAGCGACTCTAATGCAAAAAGATCTTTGCTAACCCTACGGGACTCTTTAACCTCTCTTGGCATAGACATAAACCCATAGATCCATGTATCTGGCATATCACCACGCACGACAGGTAATTGGGGATTTTCTTTCATAACAGCATCATAAAAGTCAGACATGCGCCCAATTTTAATTTTTGCATTCGGTACCTGTTGATGTATTTCTGCTAAAACTTTATCAACAGTTTCAGGTGTTGGTGGTCCTGAGTTATCACCATTTTGTATGATTGCCAGCCAGCTTTTATATGGCCAGTTTGGAGGTGGAAGCAAGGAGGTACCATAACCTTTTTCCGAATACATCGTCATCAATTTTGAGCCATCCGGTCCCTCCCACCAGAATAGCTCAGGGACCTCAGGAGATTGAAAGGCCCCGTTGCAACCGATCTGAAGAAATTTCACTCCGGCATGTTTCAACAGCGTAGGCAGCATCCAGGACTGACTGGGTACATCCGACATTTTTGCATCATAAGGTAAAGGCAAACCGTGGCGTCGTGAAATAGCAGACGAGATACCCATACCACGAACCAACATTTCAGGATCGCTGGATTCCGTCTGTATATTAAAAGGCAAGGCGTGTATTACGAAACGACCTTTCACAAAAGCGGCCTCTACGTTAGATTTGATGTCGGGTAAACTCTGATTGATCATTTGACTCATTGGCCAACCAGGAACCGTCCAGACAAATTGCTTTTCGGGAGCCAACCTTTTGCTTTTTTCCATAATGCGAAAAGCATTTTCCATCATAGAAGTACTGTACTCCTTCACAACAGCTTCCGCATAATCCGTATAACCAATATCAAAATGTGTTTTAAATACTATAACGATCTCTTTGACGGACGTATCTTCCTGCTTCTGGGCAAACAACACGGAGCTGGCAAAAAAGAACCAGCATAGTAAAAAACTCTCTTTCATTGTAATTTATATTATAAAACATCTATTAAGTTACGGTAAAGCAGTCGACCGCAGTGGAGGCATTATATCTCTCCACTACGGTCGATGACACCTTTTGGATATCACCTTCTTTCAATAATAACCCTTACCAACCCGGATTCTGCACCAAGGTAGGTGATTGCTGCAATTCCGTATTCATTAATGGGAACAGGTAATGCTTTGGCGCAGTAAACACACGGTCTTCAACAAAGAAGCGTTCCATCCGATACTTTTTCCCGTCAATCTCGATCTTCCCGTTGGGATCTTCAACAGGCTGCATACCATTGATCATCCGTTGGGTTTTTGGATAAGATCCATACCCCTTAGTCCAATATTGTTGCGAGCGTTCATTATTGCTGCCTCCAGCACTTCTAAATTGCTGCTCTTTATTCACTTCACTATCAGAGGTTGGCTCCAGATACAATCGGGCGTCAAAAGCACGTTTATTTTCATAGAAAAACTCTACCCGGCGCTCGCGCTTGATGTATTCGCGCATCAATTCCCGGTTGTTCATCGTTTCCGGTGGCATGGGTACCATAAACGAACGTGCCCGCACCTGGTTAATCAAATTATAGATCTCCGCATTTGGACCATCCAGCTCATTTACGGCCTCGGCATAAATATAGATAAAGTCGGGTAAACGCCATATCGGTGGGGCACTGATTCTTAAGCTACCATTTTTATTCCAGGCCTCTTGTAAATACTTACGCAGGTAATACCCTGTTTTTGTTGCATTGGAGGCATTGATTTTATCGGCGCCGCTCGCTGTATTAACAGTGGATGGGTTGTTAGTCCCATTACGAAAGGGAGCTCCATGATAAACAATATCCCGGTAAAAGCGCGGGTCGCGCTTCACCGAACGATAAGGATTACCATCGTCGTAACCATCATTTTTGGCCCGATCAGCATAAACGGGATAACCGTAACCATCCGGTGCCATATATTCGTATTCATCCACCTGCTCCTGTACCGGTTGTTGTCGGGAGCTCCCACCCCTGCTAGGTGGATACACATCGCCGTACCATCCTTCGTATTTATCTTTGGTTACGAACCAAACAGCCTCGGTTTTGAAAGCATCCATATCGTAATACATCTGCCATAAACGAGTATATACCGTCGAACCACTGGTATTCTGGTTACCACTATCATTAAAATCCTGATCGCTATATTTTTGGTATAAACTAAACCGTGGGGAACCCGCTTCATTCTTTAGGTCCAACACTGCTTTTGCTGCATCACGGGCAGCTGCCCAACGCGCTGCATTATAGGCATAATCATTTTCGAAAACACGGTTACCCGTATAACCATATTGACTCGCTCCATTCCATAAAGGTGCAGCTTGTGTCCAGCGCGTAATGGCAATCAGTCCTAAACAAGCACCTTTGTCGACCCGACCAAAATCATTACTACTCCAATCGGCGGGCAAACGATTAAAGGCTTCCTGTGCATCTTGTACAATTTTATCGCCTACTGCCTGAGCTGATTCACGTGTAAAGTCCTTGGACTGGTTTACATCAACAACATAATCCAAATAAGGCGCTTCACCATAAATGCGCAACACCAAATAATGCAGGTATGCGCGCATAAAATAGGTTTCTCCGACGCGCTTCTGTAGATCGCCCGGATTTATAGGATTATCCGGCGTCTGATATTTCTCTACGCCCACTAAAATCACGTTCGCTTTCCGTATACCGGCATACAGGTCATTCCAATACTGCCCACGGCTACCCGGTATATTTGTGGTATTCCAATCGCCCGTGTTAAAACTATTGGCAGCATTATTGCCAACATTGGTTGCTTCTGCTTCATCTGTGATGCCAGCGGTAGAAAAATCTGCAAACCACGTCATGGGAGCATTGGCAGTCTTCGCTTTTGCATACAAATCCGTTACCAATTGGTTGACTTTATCGTAACGCGTAAACACCTGTTCCTCGGTCAGTTGATCATCAGGTAATTTATCCAGGTACTTCTTGCAAGAACTTAAACTCATGCAGGCGACAAAGGTTAATATAAGGTATTTCTTTAGTTGTGTTTTCATCTTTTTATCTTAGAAGTTAACGTTGACACCAAAATTGTATACTTTCAATAGCGGATACCAATAACCGTTCGTATTACTTTCGGGATCCATATCCAGATGATCCAATCCGTCCCACGTCATTAGGTTCTGTCCTTGCACATAAAAGCGCACTTGGTTTAAGCCGATTCGTTTGATCCAATTTCGAGGTATACTGTATCCAATTTCAACATTTTTTAGACGAAGATATTTGGCATCATATAAGAACAAACTACTGCTACTATTCTTGTTATTATTATGCGTACCCATATGCAGTGCTGGATATGTAGCCGTTTCGGCGGTTTCAGGAGTCCAGCGATTAAGATGAAGAGGCCTTACCGAGCCTGTTTTATCGTGATCATACTGTGGAAAATCCCAGGCGGCGCCATCAGTTACCAGCATAGACGAGTTTAAGGCACCTTGGAAGAGCACACTGATATCTAGTCCTTTATATTGTAGTGTAATCGGTAGACCAAATTGAATTTCAGGACTACGTGGATTTCCCATGATCTGGCGATCAGCAATATCAGTAATCAGGCCATCTCCATTCAAATCCTTATATACTGCATCACCGGGAATAAGTTTGCCCCAGGGTTGATAGCCATTTTCGTTCAGGGCATCTGCCTCCGCCTGATCGCGCACAAAATGATCAAACACATAAACAAAATTTTCATTCAAACGGTGTCCGGTAGCGGTCCGCCAAGGGTGCTCCCAGCTAATTTCATTCTGGAAAATGATCTTGTTACGCGCAAAAGTAAAATTCGGCTTTATATAATATCGAAAATCCTCACCGATACGGTCTGTCCAAGTTAACTCAAAATCGACCCCTCTATTGTTCACAATCCCGGAATTGATGAAAGGTGCCGTTTGACCCACCACACCAGGGAAGCCAAGTCGGTTATCACTCGCTCTCAATTCGGTCAAAATATCATAACGATGCTCGTGGAAAACATCCACGGTAATCCCCAAACGCTCCTTTAAGAACTGCGCATCTAAACCTATATTGATTTTACGGGCTTTTTCCCAGCTCATTAAGGGATTTGCTAAGCGGTCTTCTTTCAAACCATCCAGACGGAGGTTGAAGCCTTGTTCACCAAATTCATAAGCACTTCCTCCTGTATAAAACTGTAAATAACCAAAACGACCGCCCGGTAGTTTATCACTACCCACTAAACCATAAGAACCGCGCAGTTTTAAGAAGTTCAACCACCCTCTGGTATTATTCATAAATTTTTCTTTAGAGATGACCCAGCCGAGTGCTGCAGCAGGAAAGAAACCGTAACGACGTTCAGGTGAAAAGTTTTCCGAACCATTGTAACCAAAGTTAAATTCTGCGAGGTATTTCTGATCGTAATTGTAGGTAAACTGACCACTTAAACCCTGATAACGGATATCGACTTGCGCACGATCTCCATCATAGACACTTTGTGATGAACGGTTGAACAGGAGCATACCACTGACATTGTGTTTATCAAAGGCCTGGTTATAATTCACCTTAAACTGATAGAACGTACGGTTAAAAGGGTTACTCTGTGAAAAGCTGTTCCCTAAGGTTTGGTCGATGGCATACTTATTACCTAAAACATAGGTACCATCGTAAAAGCCTGGATTCATAAATACGTCACGCCCACCTGAAGGCGTAAAGATGGAATAACCGGGATATTCCCGATATCCTTCACTGTAGGTATCTATTTGTCGGCGTAACCATTGTTCTTCATTCGCATCATAAGAAAAGGTACCGTCCACCGTTAGTCCGTTGGTGATGAAATCTAAGTTATAACCCATGGAGAAGCTTCCTTCCAAGTAGGTTTTTTTCTGCGTATGGAAACCACTTTTGGTGAGCTCGCCCAAGATATTGAAACGGTAAATCTGGTCACCGTAAAGCAATCCATCTGGGTGATCTAGCAGATATTGCGCATTCGCGCTATTGCTATTCGGTTCCAGTGTAATGGGCAGATAAGGTGGTTGCGTCATGGCAATGGTTGTAAGCCTTCCCGCACTTGTTCCGGGTGCGGTACGGTCAGTAATACGGGCCCCGAGGTTTAACTTAGCCCATAATTTATCGGTAATATTCACATCGATATTTGACCGGAAATTATAGCGTACAAATTTAGCTTTGGCATTGTAGTCTGACAGGTCAATATGATCGTAGTTAGTACCTTGGCGCATATAGCCCCCCATCACATAATAGCGCGCAATATCATTTCCGCCACGAATAGCCAGATTTGATTCTTGCTGGATGCCGCTTTTGAAAAGGTAATCAAAATAATCCCAGTTATACCCTAGCCCATCGGAATTGTCTCCTTTCGCCTGATGGAATTTATTGATCGCATCCTCAGAAAATAAATTTAAATTATCCACGTTTCCTCCATCACGAAGGGCATCGTTTGTCATCGCCTCATTATAGAGCATTGCGTAATCGCCAGATCCTAAAAGGGAGGGTAATTTTACCGGACTGTTTAGCCCTACAGAAGTTCTAAAATCGACCGTTGCTTTTTCCGCAGCTTTTCCGCGTTTCGTTGTAATGACGATTACGCCGTTAGCGCCACGGATACCATAAGGAGCGGTGGAGGCCGCATCCTTCAGAATGGTAAACGTTTCAATTTCATCTGGGGCCAAGTAAGACATATCGCGTTCAATACCATCCACAATAACAATAGGTGATTGATTACCATAGGTACCTTTACCACGAATAAAAATCTCCGATCGATCAACACCAGGTTCGCCACCGCTATATTGGTTAGCCACTAAACCCGGCAAACGTCCTGCGAGCATATTGTTGATATTCGCCGTAGGGCTCTGTACCAGATCTTTGGAAGTAATGGTACTGACAGCACCAATTACATTTTCCTTTTTCTGTGTAGTATAACCAACAACAACGATTTCTTGCAAGGCCTTTGTGTCTTCCACCAACTGTATATTAACAGTACTTGATCCCTTCAGGTCGATTTGCTGTGGTTGAAAGCCAATATATGAGAAAATTAACATTGCATCAGCATATGGGACATAAATGGTAAAATTACCATTAGCGTCTGTTCTTGTAGCTGTTTTCGTACCTTTTACAACCACACTCACGCCAACCATTTCCTCTTTGGTTACGCTATTAACTACTGTACCCGAAATCTGCTTTCCCTGCTGTATGATACGGTTTACCGAACTGGTTTCCGCCGGAATAATGGTAATCTGTCCGTTTGCTTCATGATAGAACAGACCTAACTTAGGAAGTTCAGTGCTTAGTAACTTTAACAAATCCTCTCCATTCGACTGAACGGTAATTTTTTTATCTTTAAAAAGATCCTCATTATACAATAAGGCAATATCGGTTTGTTGTTGTAAGGTTATAAAAAAAGTTTTTAAAGGTGCATTTTTTAGGTTTAGCGATATTTTCTGCGAAAACGCTTTAGCAGAAAAACCTAACAATAATAAGGTACATAAAATACAGAAAAAAGGATGGATACTAATCCTCTTTTTTGGGCAATTACCTTCCATTACATCACCTTGCGGGTCATGTTCATTTTTTATCGTCATTTGCTTGTTTTTTAGGCAATGAAACGTCGTCGAGTTTTTTTACGGTTATATGCTAGATTATCACCGAAAACTCAAATAGGTTTCATATTTTTGAATAAGATTTAAAGATTAGCTAAGATTTTTACGTCTCAGGAAGAAGGAGCTCCCCCTCCTCTTCCTTATTTTTTCGTCATTATTTTTTTATCAAGTAAACCTCCTTTTCATTAATTTTGATTTGATAACTTTCTAATTCGTATATACTTTTTAAAACATTTTCTATAGATCCCTGCAAGCTTAAGCGTCCGGAATAGGCCACCTTTACCTGTTGTAATGTTTCGGGGCAATGTATGTGCACATTAAAAATACGTTCCAGTTTTTTGAAAAGCATCGGCATGGGCATTTTATCGAGTGCCAATTGCCGCTTGGTCCAGAGCATTCCTCCGTCCACTGCGCCTTCATTTACGTGAATTTTACTTTCCTTTCGGTTTAACGCTAGTTGCTGCCCCGGCTTTAATTGAAACAGTTGATGGTTATCACTTTCAAAAGCAATACGACCGGTGATGAGTGTTGCTAGCATCTCTTGATCTTCTTCATAACAGCTCACATTAAAAGAGGTTCCTAATACCTGAATAGTCCCATCATTGGTTAACACGCGAAAAGGATGCAAATTGGTGGCTATTTCAAAATAGGCTTCACCATTTAAAAACACATCTCTTTTCCCTCCTTTAAATGTTGCCGGAAATGTTAAAAAAGAGCCTGCATTCAACCATATTTTGGAGCCGTCTTCCAAGATCACTTCCTGCCGCATCCCATAGGGCACGTAAACGGTTTTATAATCAACAGCCTCCTTGTTGGCCATTTGTTGCGCGTAAAAAATGCTGTCCTTAAGAATGATTGCTTGTTCCTTTGCCAGATCAGTCTCTCCCTCTTCCAAACCCGTTTTAGACAAAGTAAGCATCTGTATACTGCCTTCCCCATGCTTCAGTAAATTAACACTTAACTGAGCGGCGCGTTTCATTTCCAGGGATAGGTCTTGATTGATACTCATATAAATCCAAAAAACGAGACCGGTAACAAATACAGCTACAATTGCACCAAGCGTACCAATAGTATACTTCTTTTTTTTTCGATCAATGGAATGTTCAATTTTTTCCCAAAGAAAATTTTTGGTATCCGTATTAAAGGATTTGTCCTCATCTTCTGGTCCAGTTAATGATCGTTCCTGTTTTGATTTATCCATTAATCTTTAGCCTTATATAGATAGAGAGCTGAAAACACTCAAGGCATGGACATTTTTTTTTAAAAAAATAAAGAGAAGACAATTACGAGATAAGTTATTGTCTCTAGATCGGCTTTTAACAGTTTAATAGCTCGATAGCTTAGTTTTCGGCAGGTTTCAATATTGATGTTCATAACTTTGGCGACTTCGGGATAAGATAAGTCCAAGGTATAACGTAAATGTAAGATTTCACGTTGCCTTTTAGGTAGGCGGTTAATACCTTCTTTTAGCCGTTCCCAAGCGATCTGTTCTGTTTCTCTTGTAATCAGACCAACTTCTGCGCTCTCCTCTACTTCCACATCGCCTTCTTTAACAACTGTTTCTTCAGCAGTTTTGCGCAGTTTGAATAAGCGCCTCCGCAAAGAAGCCAATAAATAAGCACGGATATTCACGTTCTCGGAGATTTTATGATTTCCGTAAAGATGAACAAAAAGGTCGTGGATGCAATCAAGGACTTGGTCATGATCTCCTCCTAAATTGATTCCATAGGCATATAGAGCGTCTGAATGTGCTTCATAAATACGCCGAAAAGCGTCCTTATCACCTTTGACAAATAATTTCCAAAAATCCTTTAAATCCATGACTTTTTGGTTAATCTCTTCACTAAAGGTATGTCAAATCCGGTGAGCATAATATTTTTATAGAAAAAGCTCACAATATTAGACACAAAAAAATATTCGCACAACTTGAAGCAAAAAGTTAACATAGCGATAAAGTTTATTTCACAATCATCCTGTTTCAATCACAAGATATCTCCTATCTCGCAACATAATTACACACTTTAACAATAAAAACACTTATCCAATTTTTTTATCTTAACCATAAAATATTTCCATGCATTTATAAATGAGCATGATACAAATGATAAAACTTAATTAACAAATGATCTGGTTTTCTTTAGGCCATATCTTAGGTTTGTAAATATACAATTTATCTTTTTGTTGCTCATATGTACACAGATTTCTGTAGGTAAAATGAGAAACTTAAATAATCTGCTCCTAAACGATGTATTTCATGATTCTACGGATATAGGCAAATTGGTCGGTTCTGGTGCTCCAACCAAGAGAGAGATAGGTATTCGCAATGGTTAGTAAATGATCAAAACACCCTCATATTGTCGCAATTCTACCGCTTATGTGTAACTCATACTTTTTAAATTTGGACAATGATTAACTAATAGAGACAAATGAGAAAAATCAGGATTTTCGAACATATCTCGCTGGATGGCGTGATAGAACATGACGGAGACTATACCTATGGCGCGTGGACGACGCCCTATCGTAGCCCAGCAGGAGCTGCCATCCTCTTTGAGGCATATGGCCCCAACTTTGACCTACTGCTTGCCCGACACACCTACGATATATTTAGTAACTTTTGGCCTAATGCCGGAGATTTCCCAATGGCAAATGCAATAAACGCGGCAACGAAATACATCGTAACCCACAGGCCCGACAGCATGGAATGGGGGCCGGTGCAGCATTTGGGCGAGGATGTTATAGATGCAATTCGCGATCTCAAGTCATCGGATGGCCCTGATCTGATCGTCGTGGGAAGTTCGACGTTAACGTCGGTATTGCTTGAACGGGGACTGGCTGACGAGGTTGTGCTCATCACCTACCCTGTTTTACTCGGCCATGGCAAACGCTTATTGTCAGACAGTATTGACGCTCGGGAACTTGCTTTTGTTGGTTCGAAAACCACCTCCACGGGTGTACTCATCAATACTTATAAACACCTCGGATCGTTAAAAAAACCAATTAACCTCCATTAAATTTTGTGCTATGCCTAACTTGCAAGTTATGCACAAATTAGTACAACCACTTAAACATAAACTTCCCTGGGTGAAGTTTTAAATAGAAATTATGACTTCTAAAAATATAAAACTATGAACCCATCATAATTTATTCAAACCGCACAAGGGGATGAAATAAATTACTGCGAATGGACGATGTTGGCATCGTTGTAGAATCCATCGATTACGCCATCTCTTTTTTCACGGGTCTGAACTAAACAATATGTAATGATCCTCATCAGGATGCCAGCCAGCCAAAGCTTCTGCCATCGTATTCCTAGGCATGTTTTCTTTCGCACGTAAGAAATTGATACTGATCGGCGAAACTTTGATAGGAAAGGGCACGTCTGCGAAATTTTCATCGCTTATCTTTACGGCATCAAGTATCAAAAAGCAATTTTTTATCTTTTATGAATCAATCTAAGAAATTAAAGTTTCTGGGTTTGCTAGCGTGCTTTTTCGGCATCGGCCAACTTCAGGCACAGGAAAGAAAGGCACCCGCATACCCCCTAATCACACATAATCCTAATTTTAGCATATGGTCTGCTACCGATCAATTAGCTGCTTCTACTACCACACACTGGACCGGCGCTGATCACTCGCTCCTAGGACTGATCAGTGTGGATGGTAAGGTTTACCGCTTTCTGGGAAAGGAAGAGATAAACTACAAAACGGTGCTGGCTACATCTGACGAGACCGGATACAACGTTGAATATACCGAAACAGCACCGCAGGGTGATTGGACTTCAGGTGCATATACTGCTACTGACTGGAAAAAAGGCTCGGCCCCTATTGGCGACGATGCCAACAATGTGAAAACACTTTGGAAATCTGATGACATCTGGGTAAGAAGGGTTTTTACGATTACGGATCCTGCCAGCATCAATGAACTGTTGCTGAAACTGAATCATGATGATAACATTGAGGTTTTTTTGAACGGCGAAAAGGTGTACGAGAAAACAGGGTGGACCAATACTTTTCAGTATTTCCCCATCAGTAAGGATAAGATGAAGGCTGGTAAGAATGTCATTGCGATTCATTTGGCTAACAGTGCCGGCGGTAGGTATCTCGATTTCGGTTTGGTAGATAAGCAAAAAAACAATGCTGCTAAAATACAGCTGGCCGAACAGAAAAATGTAGCCGTAACAGCTACACAAACTACCTATGATTTTACTGCAGGCGAAATAGACCTGAAACTTACGTTTACATCGCCACTTTTGATGAACGATCTCAACCTGCTGGCGCGCCCGGTTTCTTATACGACCTATAATGTTCGTGCTAATGATAACAAAACACATGATGTAAAGGTATTCCTTAGCGCATCGTCAAGCATTGCGGTGTTTAGGCCATCCCAGGAAGTAAGCGCCCAAAAATATGAGGCCAGCAATTTATCTATCCTGAAAGCGGGTACAGTAGAACAACCTGTGCTGCAAAAAGCTGCGGATGATATGCGTATAGACTGGGGTTATTTTTATGTAGCTGCACCTAAATCGAGCGGCGCAGTTCAATTCATTACTCCACAAAGCACTGCTGCTGATGCTTTCAAAAATGGCGCTACTGCTTCTACCGCCTCAAAAGGCAAGTCACTGGCTTTAAACACGATGATTCCTTTGGGTGCTGTTGGCAAAACGCCGGTAGAACGTTTTGTTGAGTTGGGTTACGATGAGGTGTATGCCATCCAGTACTTTAATAAAAATTTAAGGCCTTGGTGGAACAACTCTGGTAAAGAAACTATTGAAAACCAACTTGGCAATGCGGCGGATGCGTATGAATCTGTAATGCAACAGTGTGCTGCATTTGACAAACAGGTATATGCTGATGCGCTAAAGTCGGGGGGTAAAGAGTATGCACATTTGTGTGTGCTGGCCTACCGCCAAAGTATCGCCGCACATACATTAGTAAAGAGCCCTGAAGGCGAGCTATTATGGTTATCTAAAGAGAACAATAGCGGTGGTTTCATCAACACGGTGGATGTAACTTACCCATCGGCACCATTGTATCTGATCTATAAACCAGCATTGCTTCAGGGCATGCTGAATGGTATTTTCTATTTCAGCGAAAGTGGCAAGTATCCTCACCCTTGGGCAGCGCACGACTTGGGGACTTACCCATTAGCTAACGGACAAACATACGGCGAACCGATGCCAGTGGAGGAGGCGGGTAATATGATCATCTTGACTGCTGCGATAACCAAGGTACAAGGTAATGCCACTTACGCTAAACGGCACTGGAAGACGCTAACTACCTGGGTGGATTATCTTGCTAAAGAAGGCCTTGATCCGAAAAAGCAATTGTGCACCGATGATTTTGCTGGTCACCTTGCCCGTAATGCCAACTTATCGATTAAAGCAATTGTAGGTATTGCCTGCTACGCGCAAATGGCCGAAGCATTAGGTAATACCGAAACAGCAAAGAAATACAGAGCCATTGCCGAAAGCATGGTACCAAAGTGGATGGAAATGGCAGATGCCGGTGATCACTACGCACTCACTTTTGATAATAAAGATACCTGGAGCCAGAAGTATAACCTAGTTTGGGATAAAGTCTTAAACCTGGATCTCTTTCCGCAAAAGATATTCGACACAGAGATTAAGTTCTACCTCACCAAGCAAAATAGGTACGGTATCCCGCTTGATAGCAGGAAAGCCTACACTAAAAACGATTGGATACTATGGACAGCAACCTTTGCTCCTACAAAGGAAGCGTTTGAGGCTCTGGTAAAACCCGTGTACATACATGCGATCGAAACCGACTCGCGTGTACCGTTGAATGACTTTTATGACTCTAATACAGGCATCCGTGAAAACTTTAAAGCCAGAAGCGTAATCGGTGGTTTTTATATGAAGCTTTTGTCGGACAAACTAAACAAACGTTAATAGCTTTATGAACGCTGTCGGCTTTTTGCTTCCGATTTACAGTCAAATGATTTCAATTGAAATCATTTGACTGTTTGTAACAACACTTCTTATAAGAAACAAACGGGTTCTTTGTGACCAGAGATCCAACGCCATTTTGTTAAACCAAGTCAAATTGCCGATCTGTTGTTTTCGTTTTGATTGATTATATTATTGCATGCAATAGTACTCAACCAAGTTTTCTTCTCAGCCATTTACGCACCGGTTCATCATACCATTTCAGGGCGGCGTAAGCCAAAACGATAGCGCCGCATAAAATAAGCAACGCGTATGGCCAAGCTTGTAGCAGGGTTACTCCCTTATTGTTGCTGATCCAAGCGACATAAAAGTAAACGAGGGGATAATGCACCAGATAAAGTGGATAGGAGATGTCACCCAGGAACTTACATATCCTACTTTCCGTTTTTGTAGATACAATGCCGCTGGCACCTAAATATACAATAAGAGGAAAAATCACGATGATACATACAGATTCATAGATTCCGTTCAACCAAAGATGTTCTGCCCCGCCAATCCGCGGCATATAAAGTACAACCGCTACCAAAATACTGCACCACGTAAAGGCATTCCGAATGCGGGTCGGCTTGGCCACACGGGAAAGCAACAGACCTGCAAAAAAAGGATACATTGTTCGGGTAATTCCAATGCGCATGTGCTCGGCATTCAACGTCCAGCCGCCGCTTACATCACCTTTGGGGCTGGTAATAGCTAAATGGGCCAGCGCTACTGCCGCTATAAACACGAAAATAGCTAATGCCCTGTTTGAGAATTTTCTTATTATAGTTGCATAAAGAATGTTGGCGATGTATTCAAAGAACAGCGACCAACCGACGCTATTGAGCGGGTGCATTTCCTCCCAGCCCCGTATATCAAGCGACAAAGGTATCGGTAATACCGTATATCCGATTAGCATAACCAGGAGTAGCTTCCACAAGGGAACCGTATGGATGAGTGGCCAGATCGCCGAATCGGTAAAATAGAACCCGATCGCTCCAAGGGTCATTCCCAAGATCACCAACGGTTGAAGCCGTTCGATCCTGCGTTTACAGAAGCTTCCGAGCGTCATTTTATGCCAACGGTCGTCATAAGCATAGCCAATCACAAAACCGGACAACAGAAAGAAAAAGTCAACTGCCAGATAGCCATGGTTTACCAGATTGTCCAAATTTCCGGTCGACAGGGGTTCGCTCAGGTGAAAAGTAACGACAATTATAGCTGCAACACCGCGTAGGCCGTCCAATATAGGGTAATGGGGTTTTGTGGACAGATTATTGTTATTCATTGATTTGGTTATGGAGCTTAGGGAATAGGTATTTAGATAACGTATTTCTCCTGCTCCCAATCATTTTAAGCCGTTTAGTTCGGCGATAAAATTAAATAAAAAGGATCGTACTGATTTTACTGTATCTTATCAAAGTTCAGACATATCGTCTCATTTGGGGCGACGATCATTTGAGGCAAGAAGTAGTCCGCTAATTCCGATAACAAGATAGGCTATTACTAATGGAAAAACGCCGCTACTCATCAGCTTGCTAATTATTGAACCCAGCGTTGCACCAATTGAAAAGAATATTGTACCATAAACTGCGGAGGCCATTCCTGCCACGTTTCCCAAAGGTTCAAGTGCGAGAGCACTACTATTAGGCTCCACGGCCAGGTTAATAGCCATCAGTAGTGTAACAGCAATAAAAAACAAAAGCATATTGGGTGGATCTCCGAAACTTAGGGCAAGTATCGTTAAACCGGCTGCAACAAGGGTGTATGTAAGGAGTAAAGATTTTATAGTTCGTCTTGCTCCATATTTTGCTGATAAATGTGCGTTAGTAAAGGTCGATAAAGCCATGAATAAACCCATACCTCCAAAAATCCATATAAACAGTGAAGGCTTGCCATAAATTCCGCCAATAATATGTTCCGAGCTGGCCACATAAGAACTGAGTGCTGTAAAAAGAAGCGTAGTGATAGCCGTATATCGAAGAAAGGTTCGGTTGCGCAAAACGTACCCCATAGATTTACCAATACTGGAGAAATCGAGGGAAACTCTTTTATTCTTCGGTAATGATTCTTCAAGTCGCAACGACCATAAAAAGACTATCAATGCAAAAAAGGGTGGTGTTAAAAATACCATTTGCCATGAGGAAATGTGTAAAATAGTTGATCCTAGAAAGGGTGCTATAACCGGTGTAAAAAGAAAAATGGTAAAAATAAGAGACATGATCCGTGCCATTTCGTTGCCGACAAAACGATCTCGTACCCCAGCAATGGTGGTCATAAAAACTGCTGAAGCCCCTACTCCGGCTATAAAGCGTGCAACAAACATAAGTGAGAGGCTGGGAGCGAAAGCGGCGGCTATTCCACCGATGATATAAAGAGGAAAGCCGATACGAAGAATGGGTAATCGTCCAAAACGATCGGAGAGCGTTCCGAAAATAATCTGGGCTACCTGCCCCATAAAAAAGAATGCAATGATTTTTGCCGTTTCTGTTGACTGTGGATCGAGGCCAAAATGCTTTCGCAGTTCACGAAATGCAGGAAGCATGATGTCAATTCCTAAAGCCGTCAACATCATTGTCGAAGCTGAGAGTGCAATAAATTCACCTTGTTTCATTTTCATTAGCATCCTGCATTTGAGTTTCTATCTCTTAGTCATTGTATAAATCATAATCATTTCTCCCTACTGTACATGGGGAGCATTATCCGTATTACCGTTAATTGATTTATCGCGCTTTTCGCAACATGGGCCGTAAAACAGGCGAGCTACCGGATTGAATCTCGCCGATAACCTCGAAACCGTGACGCTCATATAACGAAATATTCCTAGGGTTCGAAGATTCGAGATACGCGATTAACCCATCACGGTCAACGGCCTTGAGCGCTTCAGTCATCAGTGCCGAGCCTACCCCCTCACCTTGATACGCCGGGTCGACACCTATCATCGGCAAGTACCAGTGTTGTTCGGTCGGATGAAATTTTTCCATCTGCTCAAAAATTTTCTGCATATCTTCTTTTACATCGTCGCTAACGTTTTCGTCGAACAGCCTGATCAGGGATTCCTCATCAGATCCAATGCCAGGTGGTAACCACAGGGCGACGCCAGCGAGACCATCGGCAATGTAGGCTGTCCCCCCCTTAAACGCGTTTCCGCCGAAAGCCCTTGCTATCGAAGAGAAGGTTGCCAAATATTTTGCTGGATTCGGAAGAGACCAACGAACCATCGGGTCAACGCTGAATGCCAATGTCAATGCATCGATAGCGCCGGCTTCATCCGATGCTTGAGCGATTTTTATTATCGTATTCATTTTCATTGTAAGCAAGATTTTTATATAGTAAAAGTACTACCTATTTTTTTATTTAAAGTGGTGCAAAATAGACTTTATTGCGGGGTGATCTGGACATAAGTCTACTAAATCTGCTGTTGAAGTAATTTCTTCTAGCCATAACTTTGTACGCATAGAAACTTGTATTCTGCTTTTTATTAAAAAGATATATCGATATATAAATGTTTTTGCGATCTGCTTGTTTTTCGCAAAAAAAGAACCATATTTTGCATTGCCCAAGAGCCCGTTATTTTGTACTTTTAATTCTTTTAAACCGATTACCTAAAGTTATGTGCTTATGCAACTGGAAATCACCAAGGCAACACTAGATGAAATTCAGGAATTACGAAAGCTATTGCTTGCGGAAGTCTCTTTCCAGTTTGTTTATAATAAGTGTCATGGCGCAGGTTGGGCCGATGTCTATCGTTTTACAATGGCAGGGTCACCGGTTGGTCATGGGGCATTATGGGGGAAAGAAAAACGGGAAAACAGGGATACGGTCTTCGAATTTTACCTATTAAAGCCATTCCGGCATTTGGGAGATAAGATATTTCCCAAATTTTTAAAGAAATCGGGCGCTATGTTTCTGAATTGCCAAAGTAATGACACGTTTCTAACTAAACTGTTATTTGAATATGGGAAAAATATTAATGCAGAGGCAATTTTATTTGAGGATAGCTTTCAAACTGAATTTAAGATTGACGGGACTGTTTTTCGAAAAAGTGAGCTGCAGGACGGTGGTGATTCGGAATATGTTTTAATGCACAATGGTGAGGTAGTAGCCAGCGGCGGTTATGTCTGGAATTACAACTACCCTTATATCGACCTCTATTATGAAGTGAAACCGGGTTACCGACAAAGAGGATTTGGCAGTCTGATTACACAGGAATTGAAGAAGGAAGCGTACCGTTTGAACAGGGTCCCCTCGGCACGTTGCAATATCAACAATATAGCTTCGAAAGCGACTTTGCTCAAAGCAGGTATGCGCATATGTGGATATATGTTGATTGGAAAGATCCCCAAATTTAAGTGAGTAATAAATAACCGTTTTTTATTCTTTACTTCACCGAATTTTGATTGGTCGCTTTGCAGTTAATTGCTTTTTCCTCTTAGTATTCAAATACTTCCTTACCGGAATATCATACACTACCATAACTAGATAAGCAATACCCACTAAAAGGATCAACGAGATTATAATAATAAGGGCCAGTTGCCCGGCAGCAGGTTTATGACTAGTATAATAATTTCCGAACATCCATATAACAGCATAGTGCGTCATATACAATGGATAGGATATTTTCCCGGAAAACACGCAAAGCTTTTTCAGGCCTTTCGTTAAGGTAGCCCCGGCTCCCAACGAGATCAGCAGCGGAAAGTAACATATTACCACCAGAGGTTCGGTAAGCCAATTCCATTTACCAAATGGCATTAAAAATGCCAATGACAGTAATATGCACATCCCCATGAAACCCAGTTTATTTTTAATGATCCAGTTGAAACGGTAAATGGCTAGCCCGGCCAAAAATGAATACAAGATACGGGCACCACCGTCCCAAAAGCTGTTTTTATCCCAGCCACCCAGTAAATTGCCCGCCCGGTAGCCAACAAAGCAAAGCACTGCTGCAGCAATAACAACAAAACTTTCCGACTAATGCGGCAAAGGATAAGCACATAAAAAATATTGGCAATATACTCCCAAAATAACGACCATGATGGTGCATTGAGACCGAACAAATTAAAAGCCCGCTCCTCCATCGCCGGGAAAGGTATCAGCAAAATAGAACTTACAAATAGCAATATAATTTTAATGGGACTGTACGATTCAGGATGGCCGCCAAACGGATCAAACAAAAAAGCGAGTAGTCCTAATATGGAGCCAAAAACAATTAGCGGGTGCAGCCGGATGAGCCTTGATATAAAAAATTCCTTCACACCCATTTTGCCAACGCGATCATCGTAAGCGTAGCCGATGACAAAACCCGAAAGACAAAAAAAGAAATCGACCGCAAGGAAACCATGCCCGATAAAATTTTGGCTAAAGTCCGAATAGGCCCACTCCATAAAGTGGAAGATAACTACCGCAACAGCGGCCAGGCCTCTTAAACCATCGAGAATTTCAAAATGTTGTTTGGTTTTTAAAATATTGGGAGATAGTTGGGTTTCGCTCATTTATATCAAATATAAGCTAAGCGATGTGAATATTCAAAAAAAGTTAGTGTCTCGCAAAACCGATCTTTTGTCTGATAAATGTCCGCTAATTGCTCTATACTCCTTTTGAAGATGGCCTCTATACTCCCTGCCAACTCGTGGGGAACTGAATGGGCACTTGTTGGGGCCGCGCCCGAAGGAGTCCCCAAGGAGCTCCCATTGAGTACGCACCAAGGTCACCACCATCACCGAAGAAAGATCGGAGCCATATAGCCTCCGGTTAATCCCGGTGACGGCGTTTGATATCGCTTAAAAGGAAACGTCTTTCAAGGTTATAATAACTATGAATGGGTAGTTTACCACTTTTGGTAGGCCAGTACACCGGTTTTGTCCGAGGTGCCGATCCGGTCAGCTGCATATTTGGCATCGCACCATATCTAACCCTGATCTAGCTTTCAAAATGTGGTTACCGATTAAAGGCCGAGGAAGTAAATGCTGAATTCACTTATTCTTAAAACAGCTTGTTCTGAATAACAAGGCAACTGAATTGTTAAAAATGGTAAATTTTGATACTTATGCCAGGCGATACAGCAGAAAACAAGAATCGAAAAGTGGCTTTGGCCAAAAAATTGACCGAAGCAAGCAATAAATTGACGAGCGCAAAAAAAGAGGGCAAAAAGTCTTAAAAAACCTTTTGCCCTATGAAGGGTGGAATACCGGGCTCGAACCGGCGACCTCCTGAACCACAATCAGGCGCTCTAACCAACTGAGCTAAAACCACCGTTTTTCAGTGAGGCAAAGATATAGATTATACCAACATGTAGCAAATATTTTTTATCAATTTTTATACCCCCGTTTTTAGTAATTTAGCGGTTGGCTTACGTGAGATCGATTTATTTATATAAAAAAAGCAGAATGGACTGGAATTCAGCACTAAAAGATTTTATCCAATATTTACGACTTGAACGATCTTTAGCCAAAAATTCTATCGACGCCTACCTGCAAGATGTAGAAAAACTAAAACAACACGCTTTATATAGCCATCAGAAATTGCCAGCGGAAATTTCAACACAGGATATCCGTGATTTTTTGGAGTGGATCAATACATTAGGTATGACACCCCACTCCCAGGCGAGAGTTTTATCGGGAGTTAAAGCTTTTTATCAATATCTAATGTTGGAAGGGCTCATAAAAAATAATCCAGCGGCATTAATTGAAGCCCCAAGACTAGGACGCAAATTACCTGACACACTCAATATAACCGAAATAGATACCCTAATTGCCGCTATTGATCTTTCTACACCGGAAGGCATCAGAAATAAAGCCATGCTGGAAATACTCTATAGCTGTGGCTTACGGGTAAGTGAGCTGGTAAATTTAAAATTATCCAATCTTTTTCTAAATATTGAGTTTATTAAAGTAACAGGTAAAGGAAGTAAAGAGCGTTTGGTTCCTATTGGCCAAACAGCAATAAAACACATCGAAATCTATTTGCAACATACACGCAAAGAAGGACCAATAAAAACAGGTATGGAAGATTTCGTGTTTTTAAACCGACGAGGTGCCCCGCTCACACGGGTGATGATCTTTTTAATAATAAAGGACCTGGCTGCCAAGATTGGATTAAAAAAGAAAATCAGTCCACATACCTTCAGACATTCCTTTGCTACCCATTTGATAGAAGGTGGCGCGGATTTAAGAGCCGTTCAGGATATGCTAGGCCACGAAAGTATCAGTACAACAGAAATCTATACCCATCTAGATCGAGACTATCTGCGCTCAGTTATGATCGATTTTCACCCAAGAGCTTAGTAATTCACACAATTATTACTTGCAATGTAGGTGCATTAATAATATCTTTGCAACAAATGGAGTGAGGATGATAAGAAATCTACTTATTAAAACATGCACCTATAGGCTTTTTGCGTTCTGCCTTCTTGTAACCTTCTGTTACATACAGGGCGTACAGCTTATGCATGCTTATCATCATCAAGACTCGCTTATACAGCTCGATAAAGATTTAACATCGCTTGACACCAAAAAAGAGATAAATTGTAAGATTTGTGACTATTTAGTTGTTAAACAAGCACAACAGCTACCAGCACAGCTATTTACGCTGAGCGAAGTGTACAGAAGCAAGCCAGTTTTAATACAAAGACTGGATACCGCTCAACCTTTTGAAATCACTTTATCCAGTTATCTGAATAAAGGCCCACCTTTAGTATAAATTACCCTGTTTTTAACGACGCATAGCCGCTCTGAAGCTCTTTTTCACCTAAAGAGTGATTATAGATCGTTTTGAACAATGATGCTTTTACCAGGTAAAATTCATCCTACGTTTTGATAACCTTCAAAACAGTTTAATCCATATATAACATGTTTAATAAAAAACAGCTTGGCCTGTTTGTATTGCTATTCGGTATAGCAACAGGTTTTGCCCAAAGCAATGATTGTAATTTTATGATTAGCGGACGTGTAACTGACGGAGATACTCAGCTGCCTTTATCAGGAGTATCTGTCACCATAATGCCGGGCAATCGTTCTATCAAAACAGACGGGCATGGCTTTTATCGCTCGCAATCACTGTGCAAAGGTACATACACCCTCACTTTTAAAAGTTTAGGTTTTGAGAATAAGGTGCTGCAATTAGATCTGAAAAAAAATGAAACCCTTAATGTTTCGATGCAACATGGGAACATCGTGTTGCATGATGTAGAGGTTGTAGGCCATAAACCAGTACATCGCTCTACCGCTAGAACCACTACACTCAACAGTGAACAATTGGAAGAAAGTCGTGGAGCGGTACTGGGCGACGCGCTATCTAAAATTGCAGGTGTAAGCACACTTAAAACAGGTAATTCTATTGTTAAACCCGTAATTAATGGCATGCATAGCAACCGGGTATTAATACTAAATAACGGCATCCGTCAGGAAGGCCAGCAATGGGGAAGCGAGCATGCACCGGAGATAGATCCTTTTATTGCGAAAGAACTTACCGTAATAAAGGGTGCTGAAGGCGTGCGCTATGGGGCAGATGCGCTCGGTGGAGTAGTGATGGTAAGTCCAGCCCCACTTCAGATTGACGGACCGCTCAGCGGCGAGGTAAATATAGTGGGGGCAAGCAATGGACGTATAGGTACAGCGGCGGCTACGCTTAATGGGAGTATCCAAGGAATAAAAGGTTTTGGTTGGCGCGCCCAGGGCTCGATAAAAAAAGGTGGAAACATTAAATCTGCCGACTATTATTTGGGTAATACGGGGGTTAATGAACTGAATTTTTCGGGAGCAATCGCCTATAATACAACTTCTACAAAGTATGAACTTTATTACAGTCACTTTAATACGGAATTAGGCATATTAGAAAGCTCCCATATAGGTACTGTAGAAGATATCCAAGCGAGAATAGCCTATGGACGGCCATTTGAAAAATATGATTTCACCTATAGCATTAAGCCGCCCAGGCAACGGGTGACACACGACTTAGCTAAGCTCAAAGCGCATAAAGATTTAGATAATGGTGCTTCTTTAGATGTTCAATATGCTTTTCAACGGAATCATAGACAGGAATTCGATTTAAGGAGAAACGCGGCGGACGACAAGAAGCCTATGATGGATCTGGTGCTAACCACCCAATCTCTTGATGTTACCTACGATCATTTGCATGAAAATGGTTTGCGTAGCCTATTTGGCATAAATGGACTGATGCAAATAAATAATAACACGCCAGGCACTGGAACAACACCCTTGATTCCCAATTATGACAGCTATAATATTGGTGTCTTTGCTGTAGAAAGGCTTATTAAGCGTAACTATGAACTGGAAGCCGGCCTTAGGTATGACTTTAAATATTTTGATGCAGCGGGCTACCGCTATGATTATTCTCAATTTAATGAAAATGGGGGTTTGGATCTTAATTATTTCACTGGCACCAGACGCTTCCATAATATTTCAGGATCAATTGGTGCTGTGTGGCATCTTACATCACAACTAGATCTACGTAGTAACCTTGGCCTAGCTTGGCGAGCACCTAGTGCCAATGAACTCAATAGTGATGGCTTGCACCATGGAGCAGCAATCTATGAAGTAGGAAACCCGGACATGAAGAGCGAACAAGGCTATAAATGGGTTAACTCTCTTTCTTACAACACCCCAAAGCTAACTGTTAACCTCGACATTTACGGGCAATATGTCAGCAATTATATCTATGCACAACCGAATCCAGATAGTGTTAGAAGAACTATTAGGGGCACTTTTCCGGTCTTTGTATATGAACAAACAAATGCCTCTTTCTGGGGTATAGACTTCAGTGGTTCGTATGCGCTTACCAATCAGCTCACTTATTCGGCGAATATTGCAATTGTACGGGCAAAAGACGAGCGCAATGGAACCTATTTACCCTATATTCCGGGTGATAGAATAGACCATAATCTACGCTGGAGCTTCACAGATAACAACGGCCATTGGAGTAAGCCTTTTTTACAGATTGGGCATCGCTTCGTGGCGAAACAAACGCGCTATCAGGAAGATTCAGATTATACTTCTCCACCCCCTTCTTACCATCTATTTGATGCAGTGGCAGGCATTAAATACCGAATGGCTAAGCAATCGTTAGGACTAAATATATCGGTAGATAACCTGACAAATAACTTATACAAAGAATACATGAACCGATTTAGATACTATGCCCATGAGATGGGTAGAAATATAACGGTAAGGCTTTTCTATAACTTTTAACAAATTAAATAATTATTACTATGAACAAATTACGTAACTATTTTTCTTTTGTGCTGATAGCAGCGAGTGCCATGGCTTTCACTGCCTGTTCCAAAGATGACCCTATTCCTGAACAAGACCAGGAAGAGGTAGGAAAAACTTTGATTTTGCTTGAAGAGGTAGATTGGCATGGTGATTTCCGAACAGGCCATTCCCATGCTATTGACGGAGCTAAAATTGACACCATATCTTTTGATGAAAAAGGCCTTCCACCGGTGGGTTTTCACTTGCATCTAACTGAGGGAAAATCATATAAAATGAGCTTGATAGCTTATGATTTTGCTGGCAGGGAACTCCAACAAACATTCTTAGACCGTGCAGACATTCATCAAGTAGTTATTTTGGGAGCTCCAGACGGTATATTGGATTATACGTATGGCGATGCTGATAATGCACAGGTTGGCGTAACAGGTTATCTACATGTATTAGAAGTTGCGCCTACTTTCACCTTGCAATACCTCTTACGTCATTTAAATGAAGGGGTGAAAGCGGGATTGACAGCGGAAGACTGGAACAATAAAGATTATCAAAGTAAGTTTGCTGGAGCAACCGATCTTGATCTGAAATTTGAAATACACCCGGTTGAAGGTGACGGTCATGTGCACGAAGAAGGCGAGCACGATCATTAAGAAAAGACTTACATAAAATAGTAGAACCCTGCTCTGGCCAATCAGGGTTCTTCATGCCTTTATACTTTCATTTTAATTACATTTTTAACTTTTAAATACAATTTATGAAACATTTAAGAAACTATTCTTTTGCACTTATTGCTTTTGCCCTTTTATTTAATGCTTGTAGCAAAGATGATGACAACAATATCACACCTGATGATCCAAATGCCATCGCTTCATCTCGCTTAGATTTTATAGAAGTTAATGGACACCCGCATGGGGATCATTTTCATGATCTGGCAGAGATTGAGGGTGAGAGGGAAAGTATTTCCATAACGTTTGACAATCAAGGTGTAGCCCAAAACGGCCATACACATTTAGATCCGCATAAAATTTACAGAATACAGTTACATGTTTTCAATAACGAGGGAAGAGAAATACAGGACGACTTCCTTGCTAGCAAAGCGGTGGCCGACCTATATAAATCTTTTATCGTAGGTGGAAACTTCGTACTAAACCCTAACACCAATGGTGCAGAGAATGGTGCGCTTTTCCAACCTAGAGAACAAACGTACGGTGATGGGAATGCGGTAAACGGAAAGTACGAGACAACCGGCATTTTGGCATACTTTACTTTAGGAGAAGCCAATGAAGGTGCCGAAGCAGACGTATCTTACGTGCTACGCAAATTGAGCGATGCTACTACAAAAGCGAAAATTGAACGTACTGACTGGAACCATGATGACTATGCTAGCCGTTTTGCTGGTGAGGACGTATTGAAATTGACTTTCGAAATTCATGCGGAGGGGCATGACCATTAAGGAAGGTTATAAATAGTAATAGCCTGATGGGCACACACCTATCAGGCTATTATTTTCTAACTACTATGTTTTAATATAAATGGAACATATACGCCAAAGGTGATGTTCCTTCCCGGATTGTAAATTCCGAGACTCAAATCTGTTTGGTCTAGTCTACCCGGTTTATACCGGCTCAGCGCATCGTAATACTTCTTATTCAGTAAATTATTCCCTGAAATATATATTTTTATAAGTTGCTTTCCGGCAAAGAAGGTAGCACCAACACTAGCGTTTAACAAGGTGTAACCTGCTGTAGGTGTTTCGAACTCTTCATCTACCCTATTCTGCTTAAAATAATTTGCTATACCGACAGATACAAAAGGTTCTTGCACGTGCTGAATCTCCGGTTCGTATCGCAACTCATTGCGCAGTACGCCCGCAGGGATAAATGATAAAGGCCTATCGAGGCTTGTATTCTGCGCATGTGTGTAACCAAAGGTATTTTCAAAATGGATAAAATGCACGGGATGCAAAACTAGGCTGGCTTCTGCTCCATATAAATTAGCATTCACCTGACCATAATTATATACGGGTAAGTCATCAATAAATTCACCATGATGGGCAGCATATATAAAATCGTGAATATAATTATTATAAATACTGGCGCTGGCATTGATGATATCTCCATCATAAGCCAACTCAGCATCCACCTGATAACTTCTCTCTGGTTGCAGATTTGAATTTCCAATCTCATACCTGAAGGTGCCTTCGTGTTCACCATTAGAGCCTAGCTCTGCGGGATTTGGTGCCCGAAAAGCTGAACCTATATTGGTTTTAAAATTTAGCTTTTCTGTAAACTTATGGGTGAAGCCTAATGCACCACTTATATTGGAAAACTGATTATGAAACGCCTCAAACAATGGTTCTCCGTCTGCTATTAAGGATTTGCCTACATTTTTACGAAAATCATACCGAACACCCATATTAAAGGTGCTATGCTCCCAGTTCTTTTTGAGGTAGGCAAATGCTCCAACACCATAAGTATCATAAGCAGGAATCAAAAATTCCTCCCCTCTATTTTCACTATGTCCAATCTCCGTGCTTGCACCGAAAACCGGCTCCCAGCCATTTTTCTGTCCAATATAATAGCGAGCATCTCCTGTGTAAGTATTTAGGTTAAAGAATAACGATGGATCGGGACCGTCTTCTAATTCCCGCCGTTGATTTTTCTGGTAACCTAAATCGAGCTTTAAGTTACCAGAGCCAATAACAAAATTATTATTCAGTGATATTTTATAATGTCGAATATCTTGCTTTGGATACAGTAAACTGCGATTTTTTAAATCGTCCTTGCTAAATAGCCCACCATCTTCGTCTACATAGTTTCCCTGATCATCAAATGAAGGTTCGTAAAAACCTATATTATTTCTGAAGCTAGAAAAATTAAGGTGTGAGTACCCCCAGGATTTATTCAAGCCGATCATACCACTGAAGTCTGTTTCGTTGAATCCAGAATTTGGAAAATAACCGGTAGGTGTTTTAAATGAGTAGGCGTTTTTGTAGGTCCCCCGCCCTCGCCAAACGATACCATTCTGATTTCCGGTTAACATAAGGGAGCTACTCGTTAAACCATTATTGCTTGAATAATTGCTTAGAAATTCACCACTGATTTCGCCCTCTGGCACCGGAATCGGTTCTAGTAGATTTATAACACCCCCAAGCGCATCGGAACCGTATATTAAAGACGCAGCACCTTTTAATACCTCTACTCTATTCGCTTTAAACTGGTCGATCTCTATGCCGTGCTCATCACCCCATTGTTGCCCCTCTTGTTTAATACCATTGTCGATCGTTACAACTCTGTTATAGCTTAAGCCTCTAATAACAGGCTTTGATATGGACGGCCCTGTGGACACCTGCGATATGCCTGGACTTTTAGCCAAGGCATCAATAATATTAGATGATGGCAGCAATAATTTATCTTTGTTGATAATATTTACAGATGTACTGTTCCGTTTATTGCTTCCTGATGAGATGGTTCCGGTAATCACCACTTCACGTGTTTCAATAAGGGTAGGTTTTAAAGCAAACTCCCAATCAGTATCTTTTGATAAATCGACAGTTTTAGTAACCGTTTCATATCCTATAAATCGTATTTCTACAAGAAACTGTCCTTTAGCTGGAACACTCCTTAGTTTAAACGTGCCCGACTGGTCCGCATTAACAGATATCCTTAAATCGGGAATCGTCACCGTAGCTCCTGGCAGTGGCTTACCAGTTTGAATATCTATAACTTTTCCGGATACAACAGCAAGTTCACCGGAAAACACATTACTGACAAACGCTAATAACACGGTCAGCACTATAATAATCTTTTGCATGAATAAATAATTAACAGCCAAATGCTGTAAATGGATAGAGAAAATTACCTGGTCGCTTAAAAACAACCTAGGCAAATGGATTTGAAAGAAAAGATTATAGTGCGAAAGGGGGCCCTCGGGATGTAATATCGAGAACGGCCATTTGGAAAAAAAAGCGTATTTCATTAAAAAATCTAAAAACTACGCTTTCTAAAGGATTTATCTCAAAATTTATTTGAGCTAAATCATATTTCTTGTCGAAATGTATGTTACAGATCAAACAATAAGAAGAAAGGCTTACTGTTCGTTCCGGATGTTGGTTATTGGAATAAGAAAACCCTTTTATGCGAAGGGGGGTAAAAAGGTTATGATGATGATAAAAATCTACAGGAACAACGGCCAACATAAAATACAAAAGCATCAGCTTTGCAAATGTTGAAACGACTATTCCTTTTTGATTTAACATGCTAGAAGAATGAAGGTACTATTACAAAATTTTGTAAGTCTTAAAAAAGGGTCGGATACGAGTACCCGACCCTACATCTACCTATGAAAAACATGCCTTAAGCAAGGCATTACAAAAATAAGGCATTATATTTACATCGCAAACAAAATCTTGCCTTATAATGAAAATAATTTTAATTATAGAGTGTTTTGTAATAATGATTTTTATAGTAGGTTTGCAAAATAGATTAAATTGAAGCGTTTAAAATGAGTCTTACATTATTAGAAGAATATATAGAATCGGGCAATGCAGCTGCGATAGACAATCTTTTGCATACAAACCCTGCTTTATGTCAGCAAAAAACAAGTCATGAAATCTCCCCTCTCCTACTGGCCTGTTATTATAATAAACATCAGATTGTAAAGATCATTTTACAACATATTCAGGAAATTAACATTTTCGAAGGCGCAGCAGCTGGTTTAACTGACGTTGTAAGTGAACTTTTAGAGGAATCACCTGAATTGCTCAACACTTTTTCTGAACATGGGTTCACACCTCTTGGCATGGCTACTCATTTTGGGAACACGGAGATTGTAAGATATTTGTTAATAAAGGGAGCAGATGTAAATTTGCCTTCTCAAAATGGCTATAATGTCTATCCTCTACATGCTGCCGTTGGGTCCAATTTTGATGAAATAGCTAAAATGCTGGTAGAAGCAGGTGCTGAAGTGAATGTACTACAATCGTCACGCTCAACCCCCCTTCATACTGCGGCACAACATGGCAATATAGAAATACTCATTTTATTGTTGGAAAACGGAGCACTAACAGACATTAAAAATGATTTCGGAAAAACGGCCGCAGATTTAGCAGCAGAAAAGGGATTTGCAGAGATTGCTAATATACTAAGCTGAGAAAGCGTTTATTAAAAGTCCCAAAGGCGGTGTCTCATTCGTTTCACAAAACCACGAATATCTAATACAAAACCCGCTAACAGATAAAAAACTATAGGAAACCCGACCGCTAAAAAGGAAGAATAAATAAAGAAAAGTCTAATTTTTGAGATAGAAACACCCAACTTTTCTCCAATATAAGCACAGACTCCAAAAGAGCGTTGCTCAAAAAAAACCATTATGCGCTGCATCATAGCGTTTCATTTTGTTTAAGAATGTGCAAACCTATACCGCAGGTCAAACATCTCATTTTATCGCAATAAGACCCCTTTAATTGTAAAAGAGCTTGAGAATCCGTCGCTGTCTTCGCTTGTACACCTAACCGTTTGTATTGGTTCACAATACTATTATGCTCAGGAGCTAGCTCTTCTAACAAATCAACCGCCCTGCAAATATACGCCTCTTTTCCAATATATTTGCCATAGCTAAATAAAATTGTTACCACTGTATTCAAAATAATGCTGTCAATAGTATTTTTTCCTAGCTTAGCAGGATGTTTCTTCGACAATACATCAAATTTATAGTGGGTTTTCCAATAGCTATTAATGGGTAAATCTTCAAACAAACATCGTAGCTCATCAACCTTCTTGGCTTCGATAATCTTAGAAAACAGTCCCTGTGCTTGCCTATGCCAAGCGCTAAATTGTGCTAATCTAATGGTAGGAAAGTTTAACGGACGCATACGTAAAAATCTCCAAGAAGCGGCATCTATAGGTTTTAAATGATACTGTTTCTGCAAATACCGATAAGTGTGCTGCAGCTCGTTCGGGTAATCGTCCTTAAATTGCTTCTCTAACATACCTGCTTGGCCAAACATCAACGCTTCAATAAAAATGCCGTCCTCATATTTCTTTAAAAGTTTATAAGGTAAACTTTTAGCTAAACGCTCAAAAGGTATTGCATTCACGCGATAGCCGAAATTCTTGGCTAATAAAATATAGGTAATTTCCTCCCAACTGCCCTGGCAATCATTTAATAAATTATTAACGTATTGCGCTTTTTCTAATAGGCGCTCTACCGATAACCGCTCTAACCATTGGGAAATATAAAAAGGTTCAACCAATGAAATATGTTCTTGACATGGTATGACCGTTCTCGCGGTCATGAATTCGTTATACCGATTTAATACGGTATGATCTATCAAAGTTTTAAGCTCTAAGGTTTCTGGCATGGTACCGTCTTCTAAGATTATTTCGCTATCGTGATCATACACTACATGTAGAATTACATTATTATAAGCTGGATCATGTTGATGCTTGTGAGCGTACCAATCAGACGACTTAATATGGATTTCTACATTCCCGGCCCATTCGATGCCCTCTATAATGAGTCTACTATGTTCAAAATCTGGACCAGCATGTCTATTCTTGTCGCCCGGGTATTTAACAGATAGGATTTTTTCGTTTTTAGTTCTTAGTTTATAGGTATTATATAAACGGTACTTCCAAATGTAATGGAGCACCTCTTCAGGTATATTCATTTGCCGGAATGATAGGTTTACACCTAAAGATAGAAAAGATTTATAGATTCTTAAAACGAATTAAAAAATTTCATCGTTTTATCCATTTGTTTACCACCATGGCAGCCACCGTATCACCGGTAGCATTTAACAGCGTAGCCATAGGATCTACTAAAGTACCGATAATCATGACGGCCGGAATGGCTTCAACGGGGAGACTGTACGCTGATATCATGAGCATTTCCCCGATATAACCTCCATTTGGAATACCTCCTGCTACTATACTTACCAACACGGTAAGCCCCAATGCCAGGAGCAGTGTATCTGGCTCCATAAAAGGCCGGCCAATAAGAGAAAAAGCCACCGCAATTTTAATAATAGAGGACATCGAAGAACCGTCTTTATGCAGCGAAGCACCAAGCGGTATCACTACGTTGGCGATGGACTCAGGAATGCCAATTTTTTTCGCCGCTTCCAAATTTGGTGGTATAACGGCGATACTGCTACAAGTACTCACAGCCGTGATAGATGGCAGAATATTGGCCTTCCAAAATATACCTATCCCCTTTTTACCTTTTGCGATAAAAGCATATAAACTAAAGAAAACTAAAAAATAAAAAAGTCCGACTAAATAATAAACACCTAATGGCTTCGCATATATTCCAAATAATTGGGGCCCTACAGTGCCTACCTGATAGGCAAAATAAGCTCCTAGACCAATCGGCGCTAGTTTCATAACAAATCCCAATAAAGTCTTCATAACTTCATTTCCTGAATGTAGAAGTTTGCGGAATGGTTCGCCTGCCTCACCTGATCGAAGCGACGCAATGCCTACCAAAAAGGAAAATATAATAAAGGCTAACATATGCTCGCGGGAAAGAAGTTGATTGAATTCACTCACCGTGAGAAATCCAACCAAACGATCACCCCAGCCCAGATGGTCGTCACCAAGTGCAACATTGGCAGCCCCTTTCGTAGCCAGATTATCGTTAAATGGGAAAAGCCAAACGGCGATAATCGTAACAATTGCTGCGATCAGCACCATGGATACGAATACAATCATCATGACCGACAGTATACGCCCTAATTTTTGTGATTGATCAATGTTGGCGACTGCCGAGGCGATGGCAAAGAATATAAGTGGAATAACAGCTGTAAAGAGCAGGTTTAGAAAAATATCTCCTAAGGGTTTGAGATATATTACTACATCCCTCGCGAAAAGTCCTACTAAACTGCCTATAAAAATACCGGCAAGCAACAACAGAATATTGCTGTAGTTTTTAAAAAAACCATTACTTAGGATGCTCATATAACACTAAAGTAATGGTTTTTTTAAATTTTATACAAAGCAATCTGCTTAATTTTGTGATTTAGTCAGTTTCGATCTAAAACATTAAGAAAACTTACTTTTTAATGCAGCTAACTTAGCGGCCATATCTGTTTCGGGAGTTTTACGGTTTTGGGGCTTTGCATTTCTCTTATCAGCACGCGCATTCGTATGAGCCGGCTCTTTCTCTTCTGATTTCATACTGAGTGATATACGATTTCTCGTGACATCAACTTCCGTAACGGTCACTTCTACCTGTTGATGTACTTTAACTACCTCATTTGGATCTTTAACAAAACGATTAGCAAGCTGACTTAAATGTACTAAACCGTCTTGATGTACGCCAATGTCTACGAAAGCTCCAAAAGCAGTAATATTTGTCACTATACCAGGCAGCTTCATTCCTACTTTTAAATCATTGACACTGTTAACGCCTTCCGTAAACGAAAATGCTTCAAATTTTTCTCGGGGGTCTAAACCGGGCTTAGACAACTCTTTTAATATATCATTCAAAGTAGGCAAGCCTACCTCATCAGTAACATATTTGCTAAGAGAAATACTTTTGCGAAGTTTATCATCTTTTAATAAACTGTCTACATCCTGCCCTAAATCTGTAGCCATTTTTTCTACCAACGTATATCTTTCAGGATGTACACCACTAGTGTCCAATGGATTTTCTGCCCCTCTGATGCGTAAGAATCCGGCCGCTTGCTCAAATGCTTTTTCTCCTAAACGAGGCACTTTTTTTAAATCCGACCTACGTTTAAAAGCGCCGTGTTGATTTCTATATTCCACTATGCTTTGAGCCAGAGCGGGGCCTAAACCCGATACATATGCTAATATTTGCTTAGAAGCGGTATTGAGTTCAACACCTACTGCATTTACGCAACTTATCACTGTATCAGCCAATGATTCTTGTAATTTACTTTGATCTACATCATGCTGATATTGACCCACTCCAATAGACTTTGGATCTATTTTCACCAATTCCGCAAGTGGATCCATCAGTCGTCTACCAATAGAAACAGCTCCTCTTACCGTTATATCATAATCAGGAAACTCTTCCCGGGCTACTTCTGAAGCGGAATAAATAGATGCCCCGCTCTCATTAACCATGACAATAAGTGCTCCAGGCAAGTTTAGCTTCCGAATAAAATCTTCCGTTTCGCGTCCTGCCGTACCATTTCCGATGGCTATAGCGTCTATATTGTATTGTTGAAAAAGTTGTTTAATTTCATGAACAGATTCAGCTGCTTTAGCACCACCTGTATGCGGGTAAATAGTGGTATTAACAAGAAGTTTTCCTTGCTCATCTAAGCAAACAACCTTACATCCGGTGCGAAAACCTGGATCAATGGCCATTGTACGTTTACTTCCTAGCGGTGCCGCCAGCAAAAGTTGACGTGCATTCTCGGCAAATACACGTATAGCATCTTCATCGGCCCGTTTCCGGGTAATTAAACGAACTTCGGTTTCCATGGATGGTTTTAGTAAGCGTTTAAAGCTGTCCTGAATAGCTAATCGTACTTGCGCGCTACACTCGTTAGCAGCCGTAACAAAGCGCGTATCAATCATGGCAATTGCTTCTTCTTCCGGCACTATGACATCTAAGTACAACATTTGTTCTTTTTCGCCACGCCTCATAGCCAATATGCGATGGGAGGGTGCTGATTTCAAGGGTTCCGTCCATTCATAATAGTCTTTATATTTTATAGCCTCTTCTTCTTTTCCCGGCACCACCCTTGACGAGAATGTGCCGTGTTCCATAAAAAAATCGCGGATCTGCGAACGGGTTTCTGCATGCTCTGCAATGATTTCAGCTAAAATATCCCTTGCTCCCGCTAAAGCCTCCTCTACACCGGCAACACCTTTTTCTTCATCAATATAAATAGACGCTTCGGATGCAAGATCGCTAGACTCCTGCGCTAAAATAAGGTCTCCTAAAGGTGCTAATCCCTTTTCTCTTGCCACTGATGCCTTTGTTTTACGCTTAGGTTTATAAGGCAAATAGATATCTTCCAGTACCGCCATTGTTTCGGCAGCTTCCAATTTTTCCTGGAGTACCGGTGTTAACTTACTTAACTCAGTAAGCGATTTTATAATTGCTTCCCTCCGTTTATCTAAATCGCGCAATTGTCCAACTTTATCACGTATTTCAGCTACCTGTACTTCATCAAGACTGCCGGTGAGTTCTTTTCTATATCTTGAAATAAAAGGAACTGTTGCCCCTTCGTCTAATAATTGAATGGTCGTTCTTACCTGTTTGTCGGTTAATGATAATTGTTGGGCAACTCGCTGTTCGTGTGTTAACATAATAATTTAATAAAATGCTAAGGATTACGCTCTAAATCCTTTAGCCTAAACATATTTTTATGGATGCGAAATTGGGTTATTTAAATTAAAGAAGCAAGAAGCTTTTAATAAGAATTGTGCTTATAAATAAAAAAAGCCCTTATCTAAGGGCTTCCATTCTATGAATTTTGTTTGGTATCCTTTTCTTTTTCACTTCCATTATCTGGTTGTGTAGAAGATTCTTTATTTTCATTATCTGCTACTTCAGGGCCTGCAACCTCCGTTGAGGTATTGCCATAATAATTACTTTGGCTTCCATAATATTCCGGCTGCCTTTGTCCGCCATCACTGTAATCATCTACTTGCTCAGTAGGTGCCTGTGTGCGAGGCCGCTCGGTGCTGCTACTTGTGGCATCGGAAACATCCAGATCTTTTCCGAAATTATTTATCTGATCATTTATATCTTTTTTAATAGAGTCGGAAGCGTCCTTGAACTCACGAATACCTCTACCTAAACCCCTAGCCAGTTCGGGAAGCTTTCTTCCGCCAAACATGAATAATGCTACCAATAAGATAAGCATCATTTCTGACCCACCTATATTTAGAAATAATAATACTGAATTTAACATCTTCCTTTTCTTTGAGCCAACAAACTTAAAAAAATAAGTTTGTTCTGCATAAACCTTCCTTCAAAGCTATTAATTTTTTATGGCAATGTATAAATAATTAGAAAAATCTAATGCCTTATTTAGTTACTAGTTGTTCGGTATTCGTTACTCGCCTATCTGTATGTTTGTATTGTTTATCCGTTTTTTCTCGCGCAGTTACTTTCGTACCATCTGTATTGCTTTGCTTTAACGTTGGTATAACAACAAATACACTGTAAGAATCGAACAACAAACAACGATTAACAAACAACGACTATATCGTTCTGTTTACATCCCACTGTTCCAGGTAATCTGCTACCCGTTTTACAAACATGCCTCCCAATGCACCATCTACCACGCGATGATCATAAGACAATGACAAAAACATCATATGTCTGATACCGATCATATCTCCAAACTCCGTTTCGATGACGGCCGGTTTTTTAGTAATAGCGCCGACAGCCAATATTGCCACTTGAGGTTGATTGATAATTGGTGTTCCCATTATATTACCGAAAGAGCCAATGTTTGTAAGTGTAAACGTACCTCCCTGCGTGTCATCTGGCTTTAGTTTATTGTTTCTAGCTCTATTTGCCAAATCATTTACCGCCTTGGTAATGCCCGTTAAGCTCAGTTCTTTTGCATTTTTTATTACGGGAACAATTAAGTTACCACTGGGCAAAGCGGTGGCCATACCTATATTTATAGCATGTTTTTTAATGATCTGCGTACCGTTTACAGAAACATTTACCATTGGAAAATCTTTCAAGGCTTTTACAACCGCTTCGATAAAAATGGGCGTAAACGTTAACTTCTCATTCTCGCGATTTTGGAAAACATCTTTTACTTTATTACGCCAATTAACCACATTGGTAACATCTGCTTCTACAAAAGAACATACATGCGGCGCCGTTTGAGCACTGTGGACCATATGTTCGGCAATTAGGCGTCTCATACGGTCCATTTCAATAATTTCATCTTTACCTGAGGCAACAGACGCAGCAGAACTTTCAATTTTACCTGTATTGGAGGCATGTGTTTCTTGTTTTGCTAGCGGTGCTTCCTCACTGCTTTGACCTCTCGCAGCTAGGTAGTCAATAAGGTCTTGCTTTGTTACCCTACCTTCTAAACCTGAGCCTTGAATGTTCTCCAACTCATCTAGCGATATACCTTCTTCTTGCGCAATATTCTTAACCAAAGGTGAATAAAATCTACCAGTATCCCCAGATACTATTTTGGCAGAAGATTCCTGGGAAAGTTCATCATTTTCCGCAAGCTGCTCAAGTCCCGGTATAGCCGGTTCTACCGCTGAAGTCTCACTTATCGGTTCCTCAATTACGTCACTATTACCTAAATTTGTTTCTTCGGTTCCCTCACCTTCAACCTCCAACACAGCTAATACATCTCCTACCTGCACTACCTGGTCTTTGTGAAAACGTTGTTCAATAAGCTTTCCCGTTACCGGAGATGGAACTTCAGAATCTACTTTATCAGTGGCTATTTCCACTATTGTATCATCGGTGTTAACCACCTCACCAGGATGTTTCAACCAGTTTACAATGGTTGCTTCAGATACACTTTCCCCCATTGAAGGTAGCAGTAAATTATATCTTGCCATGTTACTCTATCTTATTAAATCTTTTAATAACGCCCAAGTTACAACAATATCTAAAAAAACAAAACAATACAGAATAATATTTTGTTTAAAACCATCACAAACAACTAACTATTAGTCATTATCCGTAATAATGATTTTTTATTTTGATCCAAATAAGGATTAATATTCAAATTGTTCTACCAAGTTTCAACTAAGTCACCTCTTCCTTCAAGAGGTAAAATAACATAATTAATGCGTTTGCTGCCGAACGTTCTATATTAGGAAGCCTAATTTTGCCAAAATTGAACAATTTCGCTTTTGCTCCATTTTTACCCGCTACGGCAATCCATACGGTGCCTACTGGCTTATCGGCTGTCCCCCCATCGGGCCCTGCAATTCCTGTAACCGCTAAACTGTAATCCGTGGCATATTGTTTTTGTGCGCCTAAGGCCATCTCTAATGCAACTTGCTCACTCACTGCACCATATTTTATAAGAGATTGTTCGGACACACCCAGCATACTAATTTTTAATTCGTTGCTATACGTTATTGCTCCTCCTTTAAATATGACGCTGCTTCCTGGTAAACTAGTAAGTAAATGGCCTATATATCCGCCTGTGCAACTTTCGGCGGTCGACAAACTTAAACCGTTATTTACCATAATTTCTAATAAAGTCTGCTCTAAAGAAATATCGCCGACACCTACGATATAGGGCTTAACCAACTTTTCAATAGTAGCTAGATAAGTCGAAACTTCTTTCTCCAAACTTGTCCCATCCGTTCCAAACCCCGTTAATCTCAATTTTACTTGTCCGTATTTCGGCAAGTAGGCCAGATGGATATGAGTAGGCAACGATTCCTCAAACGAAGCAAGCTTCTCGGCCAAAAATGATTCGCCCAAACCTGCGGTTAAGAGCGATTGATGTACAATAGCACTTTTTCCTGGAATATTTTTCAGCCTTGGGAGCACCTCATACTCCATTAGATATTTCATTTCCGATGGAACGCCCGGCATAATTACAAATATTCTTCCCTTTTCGTTAATCCACATGCCGGGTGCTGTACCCGTTTCATTGTGGAGAACTGTTGCATTGGCCAATACATCCGCTTGTTTATTATTTACTTCCAACATTGGCCTATTAAACTTTTTAAAAATAGCTGTTACATGAGCCAAGACCTGCTCGTCGCGGTATAGTGTAGTACTGAAATAGTCAGCGAGTGTCTTTTTCGTGACATCATCTTTTGTAGGTCCAAGGCCGCCAGTGCATAGAATAACATCTGCTCGGTTTATTGCTAAATCGAGCGCTTCTGTAATAGCCTTCGATTTATCAGCTACTGAACTTATTTGTACCAATTCAATCCCAATTAAATTGAGTTGATTGGCAATCCAGGCAGAGTTTGTGTCTACAATCTGCCCGATCAATATCTCATCTCCTATCGTAATGATCTCAGCTGTCATAGGGAGCTTTTGTTTTTTAATTAACTAATAACCTGCATTTTAAATCTAGACCCTTGCATTTCTCTATTAACGACGAATAAAGTCTTGTTACTTGCTACTTAAGTCTTGCTACTTGACACTTATATCTTGCTACTTGATACTTATATCTTGCTACTTGATACTTATATCTTGCTACTTGGTACTTATATCTTGCTACTTATATCTCGCTAAAAACTATTATAATAGTCGTTACGTTTTGTAAGTTTTAGATCTTGAAGAATAGAAGCTTTCACACGAATATTGAAGGTATAACTTCTGTATGTTCCAAAGGGAATCCATCCAAAAGACATATCCCAACAATGCAGATCGCGATATATATTAAATTGGGTTAAACTCATTTTTTTTGTTTGAAAATCATAACCGGAATTATATTGTATTTTCCATTTTGGTGTAACAGAAAGATCTCCATGTATATTGATTGTACTGGTTATATTAGACTTCGCAAATGGCTTGCTATATTGAAAACTAAAAGAAGCCGCGATGTTCCAAGGAATATTAAAATCAACAAAAGCGTTAGGGTCAGAACTTATACGGGCGAGCTCCTGCTGCTGCTCGGGCGTCATATTGGGTTTGTTCTTGTCCATCTCATTTAAATTATTATTTCTGCTTTTCGCAGCTTCAGGATTAAAGCTGAAGTCCATAGACAAACCAAACTGTGTTAAACGCGCCAACTGCCCTCCTTTAATCGCATATTCATTGATCCGCCTATAACTTGGCATAGTGCTACCAGGTGTCGTTACCTCGACATAGCGATAAGGATCAAAAGATCCGTTAAAGTTTAAACCCAGTTTCTGATCAAATAAGGCCGTTCTGCCTGAAAAAGATATGTTGGAAAGGTTAAAAGAGTCTGCCACAAAATTATAGTTACCGCTAAAGGTTAACCCTTGTAAGATAGGTACTTTTTTAAAGCCCGTACCGGTAGTATCTTTATCGCTCTTTATTTTAGCTTCGATATTGTTATCAATTGAAAAACCAATACCCATGGAACGCCCGGCACTAGGTGAACCATAAATCGCATTTTGAAAGATTGAATATTTGACAGGCCTTCCCTGATTATCTAAAACAGGTGTACCATCGGCATAGCGTTGTTCTCTATAAAATCCAAAACGAGCATCGGAAAAATCAGGTCGGTAGTTAAAATTGACAGAAGGCGTGATCACGTGCCTCAATGCCGCTAATTTCCCTTTAAAGTTTTTTTGTCCGTAAACTTTTGTAGAAAACCCGGTTGAAAAACTATAATCGTATGCTCTGTTAAAACCTTGCACGGTATCAATCCGTTCGACATAACCAGAAGGGTCATTATCAAAACGTTTACGCGTCGATTGAAAATACCATCTTTCGGTATAATTTAAACTGGTATTAAACTGAAAATAGTTAGCTACATTTAAAGATAAGCTTACAGGAATGTTATGCTGTATACCATTTTGCATCTTCCCCAATGTTTCTTTTCTAAATAAAAGACTGTCAGGACTATTAATGGTGTTTTTACCTTGCATACTGTAACCTACAGTAAGTCTTTGATACCACTTTTGCTCACCTACCCGCTCTTTAGAATCAAAAGGGTTGAAAGTAGCCACATTTAAGTTGAAGGTAGGTAATTCTAAATTGATCTGGCCAGTACTAATGTCCTGTCTGTGACTTAAGCTTGATGTAAAATTAACTTTCCCGTCTGCGAATGTTTTACCATAAGCAATACTGGAAGACATGTTATTCCTGGTAATTTGATTGTAATCATAGGTACCACTAGCAGCTGTATTTGAAAAGAAACTACCTGTTCCTGCGTTAACAGAAGCACTAAAGGTTGTCCCAGGATTTGCTTCTTGCCGTTGTGAATGATTCCAGGTTATATTGAAATCCTTTGCCCTTGAAAAGCCGGGGGTGTTCTCTTCACCATTTTTGGTATAAGCGTAACGTAAACTAAATCCTCCATCATACTTATAATTCTTTTTATAACGCACCCTTGCATTTGCCTCCCACGACCCCTTGGTGTACAAATTACCTCGCAATTCTGCATCCCAATAATCATTTAAACCTATGTAGTATCCAGCATCACGCAAAAAGAAGCCACGGGAAAAATCTTCGCCGAAAGAAGGGAACAGAATACCTGATTGCCGTTTGTTGGTTTTTGGAAAAAAACCAAAGGGGATCATAACAAAACGTAAAGGCACCTGCTCTATCACCATGTAAGCACTTTTCGATACCACTTGATTTTCGGTCAGAATTACCCTACTCATCTGAATACCGAAATGTGTGTGCGGAAAAGGCAAATTACAGGTACTGTAAAAACCGTGCCTTATAAATTGCTCATTATATTCGTTCTTTTTGATTTCTCGCGCCTGAATAGATGCACCATCCATTTCAGTAAATACCCCGTAAGTCTTACCCTTCTTACTATCGAAATTAAAAATTAAAGAATCTACTGTTACAGGTGGGTCAGTTGCTGTCTTGAAGATAGGTCGTCCTCTATATTTACCGTTATGATCAATCAAACCGCTGGCAAACATTGTACGCGAATTATTATCAATCCGTATATAATCTGCCGTGAGCTCCATATCTTCATACTTGATTTTGGCATTACCATATAAATGTAGCTGATTATTTTTACGATCGGTGATAGTAGAATCTTCCGCATTACTGAGCACCATAGAGCTTATTCCCTGCCCGTCTCCTTTTTTAGTAGTATCGCGATTAACAGAATCCCTTGTAACGGAATCCATTACTACTGCTTCTCTTTTAACAGTATCTTGCACATTATTTAGCGGACGTTTCAAACTATCCTGTACAATAAATTGCTGTCCTGAAGCCAAAATTGGCATCAATACCCCAAAAAGAAATAAAATAAGTTCAAAAAAAACGCTAACAGACTTCAAATTTGACAACGAATATTATTTTTGCAGTATATGAATTTTAAGGAGCCCAAAATTAATGAAAGCATTAACAGCTTGCAATAGCGATGATATTTTCATTCAACGTTTTCAATTTGTAATCGCTACAGCTTGAAAAACTTTTACAAAGGAAGCATTTATTAACAATATCATACAATAAGATTATCTTTATAGCATTAATATATTTAAATAAGAACGAAGTTTGGATGATTAGATTTGTAACAAAACTTACCGCAGCTGTCTGTTTTATCATCTCATTACAGATACCAACGCAAAGTTTAGCTAATAAGTATGACAACCCCTATAAATTAAAAATTATTGTGATCGATGCAGGCCACGGTGGAAGAGATGGGAATACACATGGATCCTTTTCGAAGGAAAAAGACATAACGCTAGCGGTTGCCCTGAAACTAGGCAAAGCCATTGAAGAAGAGCTAAATGGTGTAAAAGTAATTTATACCAGAACCGATGATAGTTTTATAGAGCTTTATGAACGAATTGGAATAGCAAATAGAAACAAGGCCGATTTATTTATTTCCTTACATTGCAATTCGATGCCACATACCACTCGGCGTGTAGTAACCCGTTATGTTAGAAATAAACGTGGTAGAAAAGTACCTGTTTATAGATCGGTCTCTTCGCAGAATACCAGCGTAAAAGGAGTGGAAACTTTTGTTTCTGGTTTTGGCAGGTTAGACGAACAAGATGTTGCCATGCGCGAAAATGCCTCGATGCTGTTGGAAGAAAACTATCAGGAGAACTATGAAGGGTTTGACCCTAAGGATCCGGAGAGTTATATTGTATTTTCGTTGATGAAAAATCAATACCGCGACTTAAGTATTAAATTTGCAACTGTTATTCAAGAACAATATATTAATGCCGGGAGAACTGATAGAGGTGTTAAAGAGCAAAGCCTTGCTGTATTAGCCAGAGCCGGTATGCCCGCCGTTTTGACAGAAATGGGCTTTATAAGTAATCCTGACGAGGAAGCATATATGAATTCCCCACAAGGACAAAAAGAAATTGTTGATAATTTAGTAAATGCCATTAAAAATTATAAAAAACAGATTGAGAACTGATGTATAATATTCGCTTATCCATTACCTTTTTAATTTTAGTATTAGTAAGTACACTATTTATTTCTGCGGCTCCACCTATGAAACCAAACGGGAAGCCTCAAGAGTATCGCATGAGAACCATCGTTATCGACGCTGGACATGGGGCTCATGACACAGGTGCTAAAGGACGCATATCTGTGGAAAAAGACGTTGCATTACAAGTTGCATTAAAATTGGGAAGAGCTATACAGCGCGACATGAAAGGAATTAATGTAATCTATACACGTACAACAGATACGTTCATCCCTCTCTATGAGCGCATAGGCCTAGCTAACAGTAAAAAGGCTGACTTGTTTATATCTATACACTGCAACTCCATGCCAAATGTGAAGAAAAGAACAATTACTGGTTACAGGAGAAGAAACGGGAGGAGAGTTCCCATATACCGCACTACCAGTGTTCCTAACACAAGCACTAGAGGCACAGAAACATTTGTATCGGGATACGGCAGGCTGGACGAGCAAGATGCAGCGGTAAGAGAAAATGCTTCCATGTTATTAGAAGACAATTATAAAGATAACTACGAAGGCTTTGACCCAAAAGACCCGGAAAGTTACATTATCTTTTCACTCATGAAAAATGCCTATCGTGATCAAAGTATCAAATTTGCGTCTTTTATTGAGGGGGAATATGTTAAAACTGGTCGTGGTAGCCGTGGCGTAAAAGAATTGAGCTTGGCGGTGCTAGCTCGGGCAGGAATGCCTGCTGTTTTGACGGAGATTGGGTTTATCAGCAATCCGGACGAAGAACGTTACTTAAACTCCTCTAGCGGACAAGAAGAAGTAGTTAATAATTTATTAACTGCGATTAAAAGCTATAAAAAACAGACAGAGAATTAAACAAAACTATTATTTTGTTGTTCCAAGTAATGGATAAATGCCGTATAACATTATATTTACATTTCATTAAATAAAACGGATGAGGATTTCTAACGAAACGAAAGTGGGAATTTTAGCCACTGTAGCCATTGCTGTTCTTATTATAGGATATAGTTTTTTAAAGGGAAATGATGTTTTTACAAGTGAAAATACTTTTTACGCCAGCTATGATAGAGTGGATGGTTTGAGTGTTTCTAAACCTGTAATGGTTAATGGGTATCAAATAGGTCGCGTTTCCAAAATGCAATTACAATCGAGCGGAAAAATTCTCACCGAATTTAAAATCAAACAAGATTATGCTATTCCGGCAAATACCATCGCCCGGATAGCTAGCACAGATCTATTGGGCGGAAAAGCTATCGTTTTCGAGCTAGGCGACAGCCCGACATATGCAAATGATGGTGATACATTAAGAGCAAACATTCAAAGAAATATTCTTGAACAGGTTGAACCTGTACAGAAAAAGGCTGAAGCCGTGGTAGCGGTGCTCGACTCAGTGTTGAGTTCTATTAATAATACAATAAATGCAGATTTCCAACACAACTTTAATCGTAGTATTGCAAGTATTGCTAATACGTTAAATACCTTAGAGCATACCACAACGCAGGTAGATGCCATTGTTGGCACACAACGGACTAAACTTGCCAATATCTTAAGTAACGTAGAAGCCATTTCAGCCAACTTCAAAAATAATGGCGATAAAATAACCAACATTTTGGGTAACCTAGAAAGTGTTAGTGACAAAGCGGCTAAAGCCGATTTTGAACGAACCATTAACAATGCGAATGCAGCTGTCGCTGATTTACAGAATATTGTAAATAATATAAACAGCGGTAAGGGCTCTGTAGGTTTATTGTTAAATGATGAGAAGCTTTATGATAACCTAAATAATGCCTCGAAGAATTTAGACAATTTAATGATAGACTTAAAAGAGAATCCGAGCAGATATGTTCATTTCTCTATTTTTGGAAAAAAGAGAGATTAAATCTCAAATGTTTGCCCTTCTATAGCTAATGCGGTATTTGCAAACAATGTTTTACTTTCATCCAACAGTGGCTGCAAATCTTTATACCTCGCGGAGAAGTGGCCTATAAGAAGCTTATTTACGTTAACTGCATTAGCAATTTCGGCCGCCTGCAATGCTGTGGTATGAAAAGTTTCGGCAGCCCTATCTACCATCTCATGTAAAAAGGTGGCTTCATGATAGAGTAAATCGACATCCTTTATATAAGGCCAGTAGCTTTCGGTATAAATGGTATCTGAACAGAATGCGTAACTTTTTGGTAACGCAGCAGGTATTGTTAGTTCACTGGCCTTATAAATCTTTCCAGACGGATCAGTGTAATCTATACCTTTTTTTATTAATGGATAATAACCAATTGGAATATCCAAGCCTTCTATTATTTCCTTATTTATACGGGGAAGACGTTGCTTTTCTTTGAAAACATAACCCGTACAGGGAATTCGATGACTTATTGGAAAACTCGTAACCTCAAAATTACTATCAGCCAGTAGTTGCCTGGCTCCATCGGCCTTGGTGGCATGAAACACTAGGTTATACCTAAGTTGCGTTTCGGAATAATGAAGCTGCAGATCTATTATTTCTTTTAATCCCGAAGGACCGAAGACATAAAGATCTTCCTTCCTTCCATTAAGATGCATGGACGAAATAAGCCCTACTAAGCCTAAATAGTGGTCACCATGAAGGTGCGATATAAAAACATATTTTATACGGTTTGCTTTAAAATTATATCGCTGCAATTGCAACTGTGTACCTTCACCACAATCAATTAAACTTAAAACATCATTGCAGTTTAAAACTTGCGCCGTGTGATGCCTGCCATATAAAGGTGTTGCCGAATTGCTTCCTAAAATGGTTACTTCAAATCTCATTCTTCATCTGTTGCCACCTGTCCTCTAAACTCTTTTTCTAATTCTTCCATAAAGATTAGATCTTCTGCTTCATCGGAACTTGGTACAACATGTAAAACATCCTTCAAATTAGACAATTCAATCAGTTGCATTATTTTTTTACTTGCACAGCAAATAACAAAAACACCCCCTGCTGCATGACACAGCCTATGAGCTGTTAATGCACACCTTAATCCGGAAGTATCTGCGTCTTTTACCTGGGAAAGATCTAAAACAATATTTCTTTGGCCATCTGTATTCAACAATACAAATTCAGATTTAATCTTGGGCGCTGTAACGCCATCTAAAACTGCTTCATGAGGAGTAATGACTACATAACGCTCATGTTTATCGATTGTGAATTTCATACTTTTTAGTTTTTTAATCAGTTTCTTATAACAACTCCTGCAGGGCTTTATTGATATTGCCCTCCACCCTTTTCTCAATATCTTTTATGTCGTAGCGAATAAACTTTTCTCCGGTTATATGCTCATAAAGTTCGATATATCTTTCGGAAATAGAAGCTACTAATTCATCATTCATTTCAGGCACGTTTTGCCCTTCTTTACCTTGAAAGCCATTTTCAATTAACCATTTGCGGACAAATTCTTTCGAGAGTTGTCGCTGGGGCTTACCTTCACGTTGTAATTCTTCGTAACCTTCTTTATAAAAATATCTTGATGAATCAGGCGTGTGAATTTCATCAATAAGATAAATTTCATTGCCTATTTTTCCAAATTCATATTTTGTATCCACCAATATCAATCCTTGGGCGTGAGCAATTTCAGTTCCACGATTAAAAAGTGCTTTTGTAAATTTCTCCAGCTGCACATAATCTTCTTCGCTAACTATATTTTGGCGAAGAATTTCTACCCGTGAAATATCTTCATCATGCCCTATTGCAGCCTTTGTTGTAGGAGTAATAATGGGAGCTGGCAGTTTATCATTTTCCTTTAATCCATCCGGGAGCTTCTCACCGCATACTTCACGTTTCCCTGCAGCATACTCCCGCCAAGCATGTCCAGAAAGATATCCGCGAATAACCATTTCTACTTTAAAAGGCGCAGCAATTTTCCCTATCGTTGCGCTAGGGTCTGGCACATCGATCACCCAATTGGGCAAAATATCTTCCGTAGCTTTTAAAAATTTAGCCGCTATTTGATTAAGCACTTGTCCTTTATAAGGAATGGCTCTTGGAAGCACTACATCAAAAGCCGATATACGGTCTGACACTACCATTGCCAAAAATTTATTATCTATGGTATATACATCACGTACCTTCCCTTTATAAAAAGCCGTTTGATGCGGAAAATTAAAATTTGTTTCTTTTATTGCGTTCACTGTATTCAATTAAAAATTCAAAAGTAAAAAATAAAAAGGCCATCTATCAACCAACATTGGCTAATTGTCTAATTTCCAAATTGGCTAATTAGCTAGATATCGCCGTAGGCCTCCAATATTCTTTTTACCAGTTTATGCCTCACTACATCTCCCCCACTCAAATAAATAATATCAATTCCCTCAATATTATCTAACAATTTAATTGCACCATTAAGACCCGACTGTTGTTTTTTAGGTAAGTCTATCTGTGTCACGTCACCCGTCACAATAAATTTAGCTGTGGGTCCCATACGTGTTAAAAACATTTTCAGCTGCATCTCTGTCGCATTCTGCGCCTCATCTAAAATAACAAAGCAATTGTCTAAGGTTCTCCCCCGCATGAAAGCTAACGGAGCAACTTCAATTGTACGGTTTTCCAAATAAAGTTTCAATTTCTCTGCCGGGATCATATCATCCAATGCATCGTAAAGCGGTCTTAAATAAGGATCCACTTTTTCTTTTAAATCACCAGGAAGAAACCCTAAGTTCTCCCCAGCTTCTACCGCTGGCCGCGTTAATATGATACGTTTTACTTCTTTATTACGTAATGCTCTTACCGCCAAAGCAACAGCTGTATATGTTTTACCTGTACCAGCAGGTCCAATGGCAAATAGTATGTCATTTTTCAAGATGCTATCAACCATTTTCCGCTGATTGGCCGTACGGGCCTTCACAACTATGCCGTTTGGTCCAAAAACAATCGGTTCACCACTAAATGGTGCTGCAGCCTTTTCGACAACACTTTGGGCAGCCATTACCGCCGGAGTAGCACCCAATATTGTTTCTATGTCATTATAATTTATATGGTTAAACTTTTCTAAATGATTTAAAACAGCTCCAAATTTAGTTCTGAAAATACCACTTTCTTCTTCATCACCCAACACCTTCAATTCTGTTCCGCGCGCCACCAGCTTTAACTTAGGAAAATATTTTCTAATAAGTTCGAAATGTTCGTTTTGAGCACCCCACAATAAGGCGGGATCTACATGTTCTAGTGTTATTCGTAATTCGTTCAAATTCTGTATTTAATTAATTTATGTTACCAGTGCTAACGGTTCTTCTATTTTTCTTTCGCATTGTACGGTAATTGCTTAATGGATTTTTTATATTTTTGGAAATATTCGCAACTAAATATGAAAAAATCATGCTAGGTTTGCACCTTTAAATCCCTACGCAAGATTACTAATTATAGCGCATAAAAAAAAGTATTATGCAATAATAGGAAATCCTGTGTAAGTCGTAAAATTATGTATATACGCAGGGAATTATGGATAAAGCGGACTGAGATATAGATATGGGCATTATTACGTTAACTACTGATTTAGGACACAAAGATTTTTACCAGGCAGCGCTTAAGGGCAGCATCATTAGCCTATATCCAACTGTACGACTAGTAGATATTTCTCATGATATTGCTCCCTTTAATATTCAACAAGCTGCTTTCGTGTTAAAGAATGCGTATAAATATTTCCCAAAAGATACCGTGCATTTAATTGGTATCGATTCTGTTTTCAATAAGGACACACGTTATTTAGCGGTAAAACATAAAGGTCACTATTTTGTAGGGGCTGATAATGGCATTTTCTCGCTACTTTTTGAAGATATACCGGAAAAGGCTGTAGAGCTAAATATTATGCAGGATCTCAAATTTCTCCATTTTCCACTTACAGACATATTTGCCAAAGCGGCTACTCATTTGGCAAAGGGAGGAACGATGGAGGATATTGGGGACTTAGTCGAATCTTTGGTAAAAAGAGTTGTTATACAACCTATTATTGATGGCAGTACCATTCGTGGCAGTGTTATATATATCGACTCTTTCCAGAATGTTATTACAAATATTAATAAAGAGCTATTTAATCAAATACAAAAAAATAGAAATTTCGAACTTTTCTTTCGACGAAATGAATCGATAAAACACTTGAGCTGGCACTACAATGAAGTGCCCGAAGGAGAAAAATTATGTCTCTTTGGCATCAGTAATCACTTAGAGATTGCCATTAATAAAGGAAATGCGAGCGGGTTGCTTGGACTACAAGTTGGCGATATTATTCGAATAGAATTTAAAGAAAGATAGTTAAAAAACAAATTGCACAGTGAAATATATACCATTAACAGCTATCATTATCATGCTTTCTATAAGCGGCATTTTCGCCTCTTCGAAAGAGGATAGTACCGCTTATGAGAAACAGCGTGAGCGGGTTAATAAATTACTTGATCAACGTAGGGAACGTTTTGGCGAGTTTGATGCAAGCTTAACGGCTAGAAGTGGCATATTCGGATTAAAAACAAAAAAAGATATGCAATCATCTATCGATATCCTAAAACAGATAGTGCTTACAGATAACAATATTTTCAAAGAAACGAAAGCCCTACTGGATTATAAGGACTTTGAAAAGCAGACCGTTGAAGGCCAGGTAGAAGTATCTGGAGAACGTATAACAGGCTATATCAATACGATCAGCAAGCTTCAACGAAGCCAAGATCAGCTGGCAGAAGAGATCATGGTATTAGAAAAAAGAAGCAATATCTACCTTTCTCTACTCCTATTTGCATTTCTAGCGCTTATGACAAGCTTATATATTTTAACCAAAAGAAGGAAAAATTGACGCTAAAGTGATAGGGGGCAGCTTTAATGTAGCTACTTTTGCATGTTAAATTAATATAAAAATCGATATTCAATTAATGGCACGTGCTCGACTAAACAGTGGAAATGGGATTGATGAAGAACTACCAAAAACAAAAATCAATAAAGCATCTTTAAGCAATGTAGGTAAGCTTCTTAAATACCTGAAACCATATCGGGCGAAATTCATTATTGGAATGTTTTTCCTGTTCCTATCTAGTGTGTCATTGCTGGCATTTCCTGCTCTGATGGGAAGTATGGTTGATGCCGCACAGGGAAAACAAGGACTAGCCTTTATACCAGCTAATATAAAATCTATTGGTATTATTGCCTTTATCATCCTTTTCTTTCAATCATTTGTGTCCTTCTTCCGAATTAGGTTGTTCGTAGAGGTGGCTGAAAAAACGCTCGCTGATATAAGGCGCGATACTTATTTTAACCTGATAACCCTGCCAATGGATTTTTTTGCGAACAGGAGGGTTGGGGAGCTTAACAGTCGCCTTTCTGCCGATTTATCTCAGATACAGGATACTATGACTACCACTTTTGCTGAAATGATTAGACAAGCAATTTTACTCGTGGGAGGAATAAGCTTCCTATTTATTGTTTCGGTTAAACTTACTTTACTTAACCTTTCTATTTTACCAGTTATTGTAATTATCGCCGTATTTTTTGGTAAGTTTATTAGGAGTTTATCGAGAAAAGCGCAGGACAAACTTGCTGAATCAAATACAATCGTTCAGGAAACTTTACAGGGCATCAGCAATGTAAAAGCTTTTGTGAATGAAGCATATGAAGCGAATCGTTACCAAAATTCGTTGAAAGCAGTTGTTGATCTGGCTTTAAGGGGGGCCAGCTATAGAGGTCTATTTGCCTCCTTTATATTATTCTGCATCTTTGGAGCAGTCGTAAGTGTTATATGGTATGGCTCAGATCTTATAGCCAGAGGTGAACTTTCTGTAGGAGCCTTAACAACCTACATTATCTCTTCTCTATTTGTTGCAGGATCTATGGGTAGTTTTCCTGAACTTTATGCAAATGTGCAGAAAGCGGTAGGCGCTACAGAAAGAGTTATTGAGATTTTGGAAGAAGACAAAGAACAGGTATCTATCCATCCGGAGGAAAACGAGATAAAGGAAAGAATAAAAGGAGGTCTACAGTTTGATCAGGTAAAATTTGCCTATCCCTCACGACGCGAAATTACTGTTTTAAAGGACATATCGTTTTCAGCAAATGTTGGAGAGAAAATAGCCATCGTTGGCCCAAGTGGTACCGGTAAATCGACACTTGCTGCATTGATACTCGGCTTTTACAAACCCCAACAGGGCCATATTTTATTTGACAACAAAGATGCCAACGATTTCAAATTAACAGATATTAGAAATCAAGTAGCCATCGTTCCGCAAGATGTCTTGCTCTTTGGTGGATCTATACGGGAAAACATAGCATATGGCAAATTAACAGCTACTCCTGAAGAAGTAATTGAGGCGTCAAAAAGAGCAAACGCCCATGATTTTATTATGAGTTTTCCCGAGGGGTATGACACTTTGGTTGGGGAACGTGGTATAAAACTTTCAGGTGGGCAACGTCAGCGAATTGCTATCGCCAGAGCATTATTGAAAGATCCGGCGATATTAATTTTGGATGAGGCAACCTCTTCCTTAGATTCTGAATCCGAACGTTTAGTTCAAAATGCATTGGAAGAACTAATGAAAAACAGGACTTCCATCATAATAGCCCATAGATTATCTACTATTAGAGAAGCCAACAAAATTATTGTAATCGAGAAAGGACGTGTTGTTGAAAGTGGTACACATTATGAACTTCTTCAGCATGAAACGGGATTATATCGTTATCTTAGCAATCTTCAGCAGGAGAAGATTGACGGATAAATGCTAGAATAAAAGTTTATGAATTTAACAACATGGGGCGCAGCGCAACAGGTTACTGGCAGCATGCATCTCCTAGAAACAGCAAATTATAAAATACTTATAGACTGCGGTCTCGATTATGAACACGATAACAATCTTGAAAAAAATGAAAGCTTCCCCTTTAATCCAGCTGAAATAGACGTTGTTGTTTTAACACATGCTCACATAGACCATTCTGGCAATATACCTACGCTTATTAAGGATGGTTTTGAGGGTCAAATACTCTGTACCTCACCAACGGCCGCTTTAAGTGAGCTGCTGATGCTAGATTCTGTAAATATTTTTCTTAAAAAGGAAAAAAGGAAAGTTAAAAGAGGCGGTAAAAATTTCATTAAATATACTAAACCTCTTTATTTACAAAAGCATGTAATGGAGACTACAGAACGCTTTGTCACCCTGCCCTTCCATAAAGCATTTAAGGTTACCGGAGAAATCGAAGTTACGTTTATACCTATTGGACATTTATTGGGAGCAGCAGCCGTTTTATTCCAAATTGAAGAAAATGGAAAAAAGAAAAGAATTGCTTTTACAGGTGATGTAGGAAGAAAAGGATATCCTATTCTGCAAGACCCTGAAAAAATTCCACAAGTAGATTATCTGGTTTGTGAATCAACTTATGGTGGAAGAATACATAGCGATGAGGATCTTACCGAAATATTGATTAAAACTATTACAGATACATGTATTAAAACGCCCGGAAAGCTAATTATTCCAGCTTTTAGCGTTGGTCGTACGCAAGCACTTGTGTATAGCCTTAATAGGATTTTCAGTAAGAATTTATTACCCCCTGTGCAGATTTTTGTCGACAGTCCGTTAGCTAATTATGCAACAGACGTTTATAGAAAATTTCATTCTTTGTTAAACGAAGAAGCGCAAGAGTTTTATGCGCTGGAAGGCGATCAATTTGAGTTTGAAAATCTTAAATATATTGAAAACCTGGATGAGAGCAAGGATATTGCAAATTACTATGATCCCTGCATCATTGTCTCTTCTGCGGGTATGTTAGAAGGAGGACGCATACAGGATCACTTATATCAGAATTTGCAAAATTATTATTGCACTATTCTTTTTATTGGATATTGTGCAAAGGGAACATTGGGGCATCGATTACTTAGGGGCGATCCTGTCGTGAAAATAAAAAACAGGGAGCTTTCTGTTTATGCTTCAATTAAACAAACCGACTGCCTGAGTGGACATGCTGATCACAATGACTTGGTAGCGACCGTCTCACAGCAGTCTCCGGAAATACTTAAAAAGGTCTTTTTAGTACATGGAGACCTCCAACGTATGCAGGACTTGCAAACAGATTTAACCGCGAAAGGATACACCGTTGAAATATCCCAAAAAGGTGTGCGTTCGGTACTCTAAAACTTATCAAAAACAGGCCAAACAAAACAAGCCTTTTACTGTATTTTAAATATGGTAATTAGAAAATTATTCTTTAAATTTTTAGTATTTCTTAATGGCATAGTCCTCCCCAGTTTAGCACATAAGGACCCTTCGAAATTAAGCAAATTACAACAGGGTATATTAGCATGGCGTTACTGGGCATTAAAAAATTCGAAATAGAAAACTCCTATTATAAATAAAATTTTAAGGAATTCTGTACATTTTTCCCGGAAGAGCTATTATTCCTCCTTTCATTTCTAACTCTAATAAAATCATAGCTAATTTATTCTGCGGAAGTTTTAACCGATACAAGAGCGCGTCTATGCCCATCGGTCCAGCTTCTTCGAGCGCCTCATAAACATTTTTTTCAGTTGCACTCATTACAAAATCTACCTGCAATTGCTGGCTATGTATAACAGCATTCAACTCCCAGTTCATGATGTATTCTAGATCCTTTACCGAGCTGATTAGGTGAGCACGATTGGTTTTTATAAGATAATTGCACCCGTTTGAGTAGGGTTTACGTATGTCTCCTGGAAATGCACAAACGTCCCGATTGTACGTATTCGCTATCTCGGCAGTAATGAGCGCGCCACCTTTCAATGCGGCTTCTACAACGATCGTTACATCTGCCATACCGGCAATAATTCTATTTCTTGAAGGAAAGTTCTGCCTATCAGGTTTTGTACCTGAGGAATATTCCGTTAATAGACCGCCGTGCTTCAGCATCTCTAAAGCCAAGTTTCGGTTAGATGCGGGATAGATACGATCAAGTCCATGCCCTAATACGCCTATTGTTGGTAGATTGTTCTTCACGCAGGCTTTATGGACATAGCTATCTATACCTAATGCCAACCCACTTACGACCAATACATCATGCCCTCTTAACCCTGCTATAAATTCGTCGCATATACCTTTACCGTAATCAGTAGCATTACGCGTTCCTACTATACTTATAATCCGTTTAGCATTAACAGCTACATTTCCCTTGTAATATAAAAGAATAGGCGCATCATTGCAGAAAATCAATTTTTCTGGATAGTTATCAGCTTTCCAGAATAGTACATTAATTTTATGTTTTTCAATAAAAGCTATTTCCTTTTCCACCTCCTTCATTACATTATTTTGTAAAATAGAATTAGCTATCGACTCTCCTATACCTGGTATTTTTATCAACTGTTTTTTGGGTGTTCTAAAAATTTCTTCGGGGCTGCCACAATAATCGAGCAGATGTTTAGCGATGACACTACCAACGCCCTTAATCCGCGCAAGTGCCAGCTGGTAAATAAGGCTCATATTTCTTTGATAATAGGTTTACTTTCTTACGAGCTGTAAGATAATAAATATCGTACAAAGAAAAAAGAATTTCACGTGAAACCGTCAATAAAGCTATATCTAACCCTATCTGGCCACGTATACTAAAGATTTGGTCTCAAAAAATTCTTCAGAAAAGAAGTCAGTTAAGGGGTAGATTTCAGCATTCAGCTTTGATTCTTTAATCTCTTCGGTTAGATCTCCTCCTTTTAGGTATAAAATTCCGTTTGGTAGCGCGTGTATGGAATTTTTTTTGAACTTATTGTGTACCCATGGGTAAAATTCTCCCAGTCGTGTTACCGCTCTTGATATTACAAAATCATATTTGTCCTTTATTTGCTCAGCTCGGATGTGACTTGCTTTAATATTTTTCAATCCTATTGTTTGGGCAACCTCGTTAACAACCTTTATCTTTTTTCCGATAGAGTCAACCAGATGAAAGCTGGTTTCTGGAAACAATATAGCCAAAGGAATGCCGGGAAATCCTCCTCCTGTTCCAACATCTAATACACTTGCCCCTTCTTTAAATGAAATAAATTTAGCGATCGCCAAAGAATGTAAAATATGACGCTCATATAATCCGTCAATATCTTTACGCGATATGACATTGATCTGCGTATTCCAAAACTTATAGACATCTTCCAATGCATCTATCTGCTGCTTTTGAATCTCATTGAGGTTATTAAAATACTTATATATAAGTGCTGATGTTATCTTTTCCATAGTTGACTTTACATAAAGAATTGGTGGAAGTGCTATTTCCAATGAATGTTCTTTCTAAACAAGGACATAAATCCCATATATGAAATATAAAAGAAGTGAAATATTTCCATTATTGGTAGCCACATTATTAGCTCACGCACCTGCAATCTTTTCATAAGAGGGATATAAATGATCATTTGCAAAAGCAAACGAATTACATATCCTATAACAACTATCGGCCAAAAATAGGGTTGCAATATCAATATTAAAACGGCCGAAAAGTAAAAAAAGATAAATCCGAAAGCTTGTATGCTCAACATCAATTTATGTTTATTACGATAAGCGTTCCCTGCTCCAAAATGGCGTTTCTTTTGCTGTTTATAGGCTTGGTATGTAACTTTGGGATTACTCCATACCATGGCATCAGGATGAATACAGATTGCCACATTAGTACGCGTAGCATTTTGATTGACAAAAAGATCATCATCTCCAGACGGGATGTGCATATGAGTGGCGAATCCTCTCCCCTTAAAAAATAATTTTTTAGTATAGGCCAGGTTTCTTCCAACACCCATATATGCATTTCTTTTTAACGCATAACCAAGGTAATTTATCGCCGTTTGAAAGGTCTCATACCTAATATATTTATTTAATAAGCCTTTCATTCGGGTATAAGGGGAATATCCTAATACAATTTCTATATTGCCTTGAAACTCCTGCGCCATATATTTTAGCCATTGATCTGATTGAGGATAGCAATCAGCATCTGTCAATATTAAATGTTCATGCGAGGCACCCTTTACACCCAACGTAACAGCAAATTTCTTACCATGTCTTGTATGGGCATTTTCTGAGATATCGATGGTACGCAAATGTTTGTATCGCTGTTTAAATTCCTTTAAGACCCAATTTGAATCATCACTTGAACAATCGTTTACTACAATTACTTCATATAATGGGTATTCTTGTTCCAGAATTTCTGACAGATACATACGCAGGTTTGATTCTTCATTTCTGGCGCAGACAATAACGGATAAGGGTGGGTATTCGATATTCTCCTTTAAATCTTTAACCTTGTAAACCTTCAATTTTCTATATACAAAGAGCATGTAATATAGCTGGAATAACAAAAAAAAGCTAAACAAAGCGGGTAATATATAACGAAGGTATTGTTCCAATGTGTCTTTGAAAAGTGATAATTAGCTGCAAACTTAGATAAAATTGCTTTCAAACACAATTTTGTAATCTTTACTTTAACATAATAGATTGTATAATAGACACAATTTATCTAAGTTTGCACGTCAAAATAGCAAAATATATTGCGCCGCATAAAGCAGCATTCTACATGAAGTTCACGCTACAATCTACCGATAATTTGTCAAAGGCCCGTGCAGGGGAAATAGAAACTGCTCACGGAACGATACAAACACCTATTTTCATGCCTGTTGGCACCGCTGGATCGGTGAAAGGTGTTCATCAACATGAACTAAAGAAAGATATAGAAGCGCAAATTATATTAGGAAACACGTACCATCTTTACTTAAGACCAGGTCTTGATGTTATTCACGCAGCAGGAGGTCTACACAAATTTAACGGATGGGACAAGCCAATATTAACGGATAGTGGTGGCTACCAGGTATATTCGCTCACTGATGTCAGAAAGATAAAGGAAGAAGGGGTAACATTTAGATCTCATATTGATGGCTCTAAACATTTGTTCACTGCTGAGAATGTCATGGACACACAGCGTATTATTGGTGCAGATATTATTATGGCTTTTGACGAGTGTACACCTTATCCTTGTGATTATAAGTATGCAAAGGAATCACTAGACATGACCCATCGCTGGCTTAAACGCTGTTGTGAACGGTTTGATTCAACCCCCTCTCTCTATGGATATGAGCAAAGTTTGTTTCCAATAGTACAAGGTTCTGTATATAAGGATTTACGAGAAAAATCTGCCGAAACAATAGCTTCTTTTGACCGTGATGGGAACGCCATTGGAGGCTTATCTGTAGGGGAACCCGCCGAGGAAATGTATGCAATGACTGAAGTAGTAACGAACATTCTACCAAAAAATAAACCACGTTACTTAATGGGGGTTGGAACACCTATTAACATACTTGAAAATATAGCGCTAGGGATCGATATGTTCGACTGCGTAATGCCAACTAGAAATGGGAGAAACGGCATGTTGTTTACCAGAAATGGGATTATTAATATAAAAAATAAAAAATGGGAAGCCGATTTTTCTCCTATAGATGCTGATAGTGATTTACATACTGATCTGTTTTATACAAAAGCCTACCTACGTCATTTAATTCACTCAAAGGAGTTACTTGGCGCACAAATTGCGACTTTACATAACCTTCACTTTTATTTATGGTTGGTAAAAGAGGCCCGTAATAAAATTATAGAAGGTTCGTTTTACGAATGGAAGAATAAGATGGTAAAACAGCTGGGTGAAAGATTGTAGCTATATTGCAAAAGGCATTAATGTAACAACAAGCTATGTTAAGCCGTCTTGCTAATAGTAAAAAAACTAAATATTTTTATAGCTATATTATATGAATATTATAGACAAGTATATCATTAAAAAGTATTTAGGTACTTTTATTTTCACCATGGCCATTTTCACTGTGGTAGCGGTAATATTTGATATATCTGAGCGAATGGACGACTTCCTGAAAAACAAAGCCCCGCTCTCTAAAATTGTTTTCGAATACTATGCCGGCTTCATTCCATTTTATCTCAACTTTTTAAGTCCACTCATAAATTTTATTGCCGTCATCTTTTTCACTGCGAAAATGGCTGATCAAACAGAAATCGTACCTATCTTAAATGGGGGTATGAGCTTTAAACGATTTTTAAGGCCCTATTTTATTGCGGCCTCCATTATATGTGCCGTTACTTTTGTATTTAATATTTACATTATCCCTCGTACAAATAAACTTAAAATCGGATTTGAAAACATCTATGTGAAACCCTTAGACAATAACAGCAAAAGTTCAACCCATATGCAAATAGACAAGAATAGCTTTGTCTACATTGATAACTTTGATAACGACCGGAAGATCGGTTATAACTTTATTCTCGAGACCTTCAAAGGACAAGAACTTAAAGAAAAACTAATTGCCGATCGCATTACCTGGGATTCTATAAAAAACAATTGGAAAATAGAAAATTACACCATTCGTACAGTAGACGGACTAAATGAAAAGATGACAAAAGGAACCACTAAAGATACAACTTTAGACATGGCTCCCCGAGATTTTGAGATACGCGACAATGTTTTTGAAGCAATGACTACTCACGAACTTAATGAGCGAATTAAAAAAGAGGAGATTCGAGGGACTGGTTTAATGGTCAATATGAAACTAGAAAAATATAAACGTTTTGTTTACCCTTTTTCTGCATACATTCTCACATTAATGGGTGTTTCCTTGTCTTCCAAAAAAGTACGCGGGGGGATCGGCTTGAGTTTGGGGCTTGGTATTGCCCTTAGTTTCACCTATATCTTGTTTATACAATTCGCGAATATGTTTTCTCTTAAAGGCGGATTACCTCCAATTATAGCTATATTTATTCCGAGTGTTATCTTTTTACTAGTAGGTTTATACTTATTATATAAAGCACCAAAATAGTCATTTCATAAACACATGCCACAATCTAGCATTAACCGAAACCTGCTATTATTGCATTTAACGGTAATCATATGGGGTTTTACGGGTATATTGGGTGCATTAATTTCAATATCAGCCATTTATTTGGTGTGGTACAGGGTTCTGATTGCGTTCATATCATTGTTCCTTTATTTTAAGTTTACTAGACAATCTATCAAAATAAACAAGGGATCTCTTTTAAAATTCACCCTAACAGGAGGTCTCGTGGGACTTCACTGGATATTATTCTTTCAATCTATAAAGCTATCCAATGTCTCCGTTACATTGGTATGTATGTCTTCTTTAACGCTCTTTACAGCATTGTTGGAACCGCTGGTTAACAAACGAAAAATTGAATACCTTGAACTTATCATCGGTTTATTTATTATCATCGGTATCTATTTAATCTTTAAATTTGAAGCAAAATATGTAATAGGCATTATCCTTGGCTTATTATGTGCCTTTTGTGGAAGTCTATTCACTATCATTAACAGTAAACTCATAAAACATAGTAAAGCAACTATAATTAGCTTCTATGAAATGTTGGGTGCTTGGTTGTGGGTATCACTCTATCTTTTTTTATCGCAAAACTTCACAAATAAGATGCTATTGACTAATAGCGATTTAATATATCTGTTAATACTAGGAACTGTCTGTACTTCCGCCGCCTATGTGGCAGGTGTTTCTGTCATGAAAGAATTAAGCGCATTCAGAGTGGCATTAATTACAAATCTTGAGCCTGTTTATGGCATCGTTTTGGCCTTACTTTTCTTCAAGCAAGAGGAGAAAATGAGTCTTGGCTTTTATGCCGGAGCACTTATCGTTTTAGGGGCAGTTTTCTTATATCCGATATTTAAGTCAAAGATAGAACACAGAAAACTAAAAAAGCAATTGCCTATAATTTAAATCATTGCTACTTTTTTAGGCAGAACCTTATTTCTTTTTCCGTAGATCCAACGTGTACCCTGCGGTCCATTCAATAAAATCGGCCTTACCTGCATGAGCCTTTATAGAAACGCCTGCAAAAAGGTCTTTGTATACATTATAGCGTGCGCCAATACGTAAAAACATTGGTTTATTTTCTATGTTAAATTCATTTTTGTGAAGGTAGTAACCTATATTACCATTTAAGTATAATCTGGATGTTAGTAAATGATCTATATAAAAGGCTGGCCCACCGGAAAATAGTGCTCCAAATGTTCCAGCTTTTTCACCAGCAATAAGCGCATCATTCCCTGAGGCGGAGTAAAAGACGTTGCCCCCCACTCCCAAACGCCATTTGTATCCAAGAAACCGGCTCCAGAAGATCCCTAAAGTAGACTTAAAATATTTCTTGGGATTAGCCCTATCTAATTGCTTGAAGCCAAAGGCATAGTTAAAATGCAGCTCATCCTCTTTAGGATTAGGGCCTACATACTCCTTTCTAAAATCAAATGGTTTACTACTTGGAATATAGGTTACAGCCGCCGTCAAAGGTAACAAGTTAATACCTGTGTTGGGCAGTCTAAGGGCGCCATTAGAAAAATGGTGAAAAGCTAAGCCAAGACCAAATTGGAAATGTCTGCTCAATTGATAATTTACCTGTCCACCGAAATCAATATAAACATTATTCTTCGTACCTATTAATAAATTAAAGGGGTTTTCATCTTCATCATAGGGATTAAATCTACCTGAAAGGCCTAACGAAATTCTGTAATTAAAACCCCATTTACTATTTATACGCGGTCTAATAGGAACCGCCACAAAGCCATAAACCGCATAAGGATTACCTACGTGAGCAAGGCCAAATGTACTTGAGTACAATCCGAAACCATAGATGGGATAATTAAAAAGTTGATGATAAATATTTCCACCTCGTTTTGTTTGCCAGCCAATTTTTAAATTAAATGCATTGTAGTAAGCATCGTGAAGGGACTCTTTGGCACGCTCATTTCCAGCAAGGACACCACCGCTTTCGTGTTCCAATTGGATAACTAAGTGTTTCTTTTCATCAGTTATATAAGTGGAGGAATCACGAAGTGAAAAGGTGCGCGGGTGGTATTGTGCTGATGCGTAAAAAGCAAAATTGACAAAAAACAAGGTAATAAATGCAATAATTGAGTACGTTTTGAACATAAGCAAATTCATAAATTCGGGGATGTCAAAGGTAAAAGAATAAGCAGATATTTTATACTATTTATAGCTTAAAAGTGCTCCCCACAGACCATTTAGTTAAAAAACACAAATAGAGAGCCTCTAAAGCATCAAAACACAGCAAGTATAACTCTTATTGTAATTTCCAAAAGAGCGCCTTAAAACGCTTAAAAAACAGCAAATCCAAATCTACGAAATGCTTAAATTCCGAAAATCAATGATTATTCGATGTAGGTTGGGTAATCTATTTATTAAAAAGGTAGCCTAAAAAAGGAAAACATTTCACTATCGCATCATTACTTAGTGTATAATACCTTATTTCAATTCGTCTCAAAACCACGACAAAGTTGGTCTTCAATATATCTCCCTGTGTTAAGATTTTTATCAACGAAAATAAAGGCAGACAAAGCGTTTCACCTACCACCCTTTTTACCTATACCCAATTCAATATTTATAAAAAATGGCGATTCTCATTTTAATTTTATGCTGTACAAAGCATTGCTCAAAACACCTAAGCATTTCGGTTTTTTAGGGCCAAACATAAAGCAAAAAATAAAATTAGCGCCAGTACCTAAAAAGTGTCTTTCCTTTTAATCCCTTATCGGTGAAATAAACATCTACAAGCTTACCTTGTCTAGGGCGAAAGAACAATATGAAATTAAAAAAAAAAACAGAAAATTGAAATCATTTACTTTATCAACAAAATACACTAAGTATTTATTCACTTCAACAAAATGCTATTTAAATTTCAGAGCAAAAAAAATAGTGGTCAATAAACAAAGGAGCAAAAAAATTATAACCACACCTATATAATGTTTTTTTTAAATTGGCAAATCAAGTCATCTTTGAAAGGGGGACAGATCAAAAAAATTGCATACTCATTTTAACTACTGGAAGATAAAAGAAAATATTTCTAAAGATTTTTTCATTTAAATGACGGCACTATTTTACACCTATTCTAGCATTAAGTCAACGAAAAGAAAACAAGAAAAAACGTTCAAACACAAATAGCACTTTTCAATGGATATTAATTTATCTTCGTACAGAAACGCCCATCAAGACTAGCTTTTTCTCAGGCTGTCAAATCATAAAATATTTTATCTCTATAATATTCTCCCCAAAATTTAAACTGGCAATAGTGTACATTGTGAAGAAAAATCATACCTTAGTATTTAAGGTGCGTTCTTTATATTAACAAGTAAAAATATCAATATTTTAAATCGATATTTTCTATTAATTCATGTAAATGATAAAACCATTAAGTACTTAAAATCAAATACTTAAACTTACATAAACAAATAAATTATTTATATTAAACAAACACAGTACGCAATCAAAATACTACATTTTTTAGCAAACTTTTTTAATGAACGTATATAAAACACATATAATATTAAAAATCAATATATTAACAATAATTATATCAACTTTAATATCACATAGGGTAAATGCCCAAATTTTTGATGACTATCAAAACCCTCCAAGTGTAAATTGGAAACAAATAAATACCGCATCATTCCAGGTTATATATCCAGCAGAATTCGAAGAAGAAGCACAACGTCTCACCAATAAAATGGAACAGACTATAAGGGACCTCCAAAAGTCGATTAGTATAAAACCAAGAAAAATATCCATTATTCTGCAAAACAGAGATGTTGTTTCTAACGGTTTTGTACAACTCGCTCCCAGGCGATCTGAGTTCTCCACCACTCCCCCACAGGAAATGGATTACCAAGATTGGCTTAACAGTTTAGCGGTTCATGAGCTTAGACATGTGGTCCAATTTGACAAGCTAACGGGCTACCTGAAACCTCCCCTATTCGAGCAGCTTGCCCTCGCCATTTTCGGCATTACTTTACCCCCTTGGTTTTATGAAGGCGATGCGGTTGGTATCGAAACTGCACTGAGCTCTGCCGGAAGGGGCCGTCTTCCATCTTGGGAAATGCCATTCAGAACAAATACACTAAGTGGTATAAAATACAGTTATCAAAAAGACTTTTTTGGCTCATTAAAAAACATCACACCGGGGTACTATCAATTGGGTTACTTCATGACCACTAAAATGCGCAACGACTATGGGGGAAACTTTTTAGACAGCCTATTAACAAACATCAAGAAGAACCCCATCCGGCCCTATAACTTTAGCCGCAGCTTACAAAAATTCACAGGCCACAATACGAAGAGGTGGCATAGTGAAACGGTAGGCGAACTCGATAGTTTATGGCGCCACCAATTAGCAAAAACGCAACCCATAAACTACCCAGTTTTCCCTCAAGAACAGAAACAGGAAGTGATGGATTTCCTCTTGCCACAAATGCTTCCGAACGGAAAGATTCTCGCCATACAGCGGAGCTACCATAGTGTACCGAGGATTGTTTGTATAGATAGCCAAAATGTAGTTACTGAAATTATAAAAACGGGCATCCAAACACAAGCACATTTCTCGTACAACGCTAACAAAATAACATGGGATGAAATGCGCTATGATAAGCGTTACCTAAAGCAAACCTTTCACGTCATAAATGTCTTGGACCTTAAAACAAATAGATACAAACAGCTAACGCACAAAACTCGATTCTTCGCCCCTACTTTAAGTCATCAAGGAGATTCTGTTGCTGCAGTAGAAATAAATCTGCGTAACGATGTAAGCTTAGTTATTCTGAACAGTAATACGGGCAAAGAATTAAATCGTATAAAAATCCCGGAAGGCATTGTGCTCCAAAGTCCATATTTCAAAGAAGATGGAAAAAAGGTAATCACAATTGCCCGCAGTCAAAAGGGAACCAACCTAATGGAAATTGATCTTCAAACAAATGCTTTTACTTTTCTGATCGACTGGCAGCAGCAACAGATGGAGCGGCCGATATACACCTCTTTTGGTATCCTATTTAAAAGTCACTTCAATGGCATCGATAACATCTACTTACTTTCCGGACCATTAAAGACGATCAAACAAGTAACCAATGTTGCTTTCGGGGCATTCAATCCTTCTTACAACGAGCACCGAGCCACGCTGCTATTCAATAACTACCAGCCCACCGGTTATCTTATAAGCCAAGTTAAAATAGACAAAAACAAACTGGACAGTACTACCAAGAACCAGAATCATTTTATAAACTATTTTAAGCCCCTTTTAAGCCAAGAAAACCCAAAAGACACCATAATGCCTGTAGAACAAAAAATCTTTGCTTCTAGCGCTTATAATGAAGTTAAGCATTTATTCAACTTTCATAGTATTTCCCCAGTGGGCGACGATATTTCGAGCATTGATAATTTCGATCTTGGTTTGCAGCTTATGTCAGATAATATGCTAAATACCTTTTCAACACGAATTGGTTTTAACTATGATCAAAACACTAGTAGGTCTGATTATTTTGTATCTGCATCCTTCAAAAAGTGGTTCCCAAAAATCTCTGTTCAATATAGAAACCAAGCCCAGCTGAGCAGCATACGTTCACAAAACAATTCTAACGAACGGATCCCCCTACGTTGGAGAGAGCATTATACGGAAATTAAAACAACCATTCCGCTTACTTTTAATCGCTTAAATACAATCTATAGTACTGGGCTGGCCATTGGCACCAGCTATACAAAACGCTACCAGATAAGCATCCCTAATCTCAATATTGCAAACTTCGATAAAGTAAACTTTCCCTTGTTGGTGCAATATTACTTCAATAGAAATGAAAGAAGGAGCGTTCAAGACCTTGCACCTAAATGGGGCCAAAATTTTAATTTCATCTATCGCAACCTGGCATTTGATAAACGTTTGAGTGGAGCCATTTTTTCAATGAAATCAACACTTTATTTTCCCGGACTATCCAACAATCACTCGCTTCAAACTCGCTTCAATTTCCAGCAACGTTCGGGTGATTATAGCTTAACGAATGATATTCCGATGATTAGCGGATATGATCAATTAGCATCCTCTAAAGTTAACAACACATTATTTGTTGACTATAGGTTTCCAATAGCCTATCCGGATTGGGATATCGGTCCTTTAGCATTTGTAAAACGTCTTAAAGGGGGTTTCTTTGCAGATTTCGAAAACTTTGCCCAAAGAACAAATTTTTCTCCGCGCACTTTCGGGATCGAGTTGCGGGCAGATATGAATTTGCTACGATTCTATCTTCCTAATTTCGATGCCGGCATAAGGGCCATTTATGTTAATGAGTCTAGTCCACAGAAAGTAATATTTACGTATGGACTTAGTTATACATATTAAGCTTAAGCGGTTAATCAAACAATGATATAACTATTTTTTAGCAGAAGTCATTACCAAATTAAAAGTTTAAACAAAACAAGAGCGCTTATTTATTGTTTTAAACTCAAGCGTAAAATATTGTCATGTAATTCAAAAAAAGTATTTTAGCATAAAATTTATCTTATGAGTGCAAAAACCATTTTTATCATCATACTTACTGTATTAGTTACAATCGTACTGATGAAGAACACCGATGAGGTTATTTTTTGGATTTTTGGAGATCGGTATATTCCCAAATTAGCCATATTGGGCTCGATGTTTGCCTTTGGTTTAATCATTGGATTTTTATTGGGAAGGCCACGCAGGAAGAAAGAAATAAAAGAAATTCCTACAAAAGGTAACTTTCAAACAACAAGCACGCCGAAAGAAAACGAGGAGTTCACCGATCCGTATAGGCCAAACCTAAGTGATGATGATAGGAAATATATCGATTAACTGTTTAATTCATATTAAAAGGTTGTTGACTTTTAACTACACTTTTGGATTCTAAAACCAGCACTACCACCATTACGCCAATCACGATCGACAATCCAATTTGAAGGATGGAAAAAAGCTTTGTACCAGAAACAACGAATTGGGCATCGGCCATTAATTCTCTACCAACCTGCGTTTGGAGTTTCTCCAGCTCAGATAATTTAGAGATGGCCATACTCAAAGCAATCTCGCTTTCTTTTTTATACTGTTCTGTTTTCTGAAAAAGCTCAGGCAGAGAAGCACCCAATAATTGTTTCTCCAAATCCGTGTATGCTGCCAAAAGCTCTTTAAAGTTTTGCAAATATTGTTTTTCTTGTGCCACCAGATACGTCTCGCTATACTTGTTAAGTAAAGAATCTATAGCAAGACTATGAGGTTTCAGCTGATTACCAAGTCCTATTAGCTGAGAGGGGGAGGAACTACTTACAAAATCTAAAATCAAATATTTTTTCGCATGGAGATGTTCTGCCATGTAAAAGATATCTGAAGCTGGAACTAATCGGTCGTCATATAATGACAAGAGAGAATTGCTAATATTCTTAACGTTTTTATCTTCCAAAACCCTAATTAATATAGTACAAGCCATTATACAAAACAACAGAGAAGCAACTTTAATTTTTTGCTTTATAAAATACGTCCACTTCATAATCGAAATCAGTTAAGTTTGAGAGATCGGTTTACTCGCCTAGCTTAATGGTTTGGAAAAAAACAAACTTAATGAAAATTCTGCAGTCGCACAATTTGATTTACATAGAAACATGGCCTTGTTTCTACCTGTTTTCCGGTAATTTCTGTCAAAATTTCGAGAAGTAAAGAAATATTCACAATTTTAATAACATGTCCAAACTTTTACGCCTTACATTTTTGCTCTTAGCCTTGTCGCTATCCAGCAAAGCTCAACAACCTCTAAATGGTCCAAAATATGCCGACAGCTTACAATCCTTATTAAAGAAGGGTTTATCTGACAGTATTAAGGCGAGGGCGAATTTTCTTTTATTTACTTTTTGGCTCCCTAAAGATATCTCAAAAGCAAAGCAATATTTGGATGATGGTAAAAGGTTAAGTATAAAATACCCATTTTTAAAAGGAATCTCGTATGCACAAGATGGATATTTTTATTATGCTACAGATCCGGCAAAAAGTGAAATTGCCTATATGAAAGCAGATAGTATTCTTAAAAAATTCAACACAAAGGAAGCTTATAATGTCCGTTCAAACTTGTGGGTAAATTATGCGGTTATCCAACAACGCAAAGATGACGACAGAGCTTTTATAGATATTATATTAAACAAAGCCATACCGCTAGCCAAACAGTTTAGTGACAGCACTATGCTCGGCTCACAATATGTTGCAGTAAGTGTTGCATTTATGAATTTAGAGCAGTATGATAAAGCAGAAACTTATCTGAACACTGCTATTCAATTTTTAAGGAAATCAACAATAGAACCCTCCCGCTTGGTAGCGGCCTATAACAGGGCCGGAGAAAATTACATCTTATTGAAAAAATACCCAGAGGCCAAACAAGCGTTAGATAGTATTAAGCACATACTAACCCCCTACCCTCAATCAGAATTATACGCAGGATACTACCTGGTTGAAGGCATGTACTATCATCATCTAAATGAATTTCAAAAGGCATTGATCAGTTTTGACAAGGGTATTGGAAGTGCAAATGGGCCGAATAAAGTCTATAGAATTCAAGAGATTCAGTTTTTTAAAATCAAATCGCTAATTGCTGCAAAAAAATTTCAAGACGCGAAGAAAATACTGTTAAATCTTTCATCTGACGAAGAACTTATGTCGCTAGATGATAGTCGACTGGAAATATATGCGGGTATGTCAGAAACATATGCTGGATTAGAAGACACTCGGTTGGCCTATCTATGGAATAAACGTTACAGTGAATTAAGCGACAGCTTAAATGCTAGTCGGCTAAAAAATGACATACATGAATTAGAGATAAAATACCAAGATGCCGAGAAACAAAAGAAAATAACAAAGCTTGAAGCAGAAAAGGAAAAGGCTGTTCTCTCTTCCAAGAATACGAAGCTTGCAAATTGGCTATTAGGTATAACGAGTGTATCTCTTTTAATAATAGCTATTTTTATTCTGTACTATTATAGGAACAAAGGGAAATTAGCTACACAAAAAGAAATAAATTATAAACAACAACTGAAAGAAATGGAGCACCAGCAGCAATTAATAACCACAAAAGCTGTATTAGAGGGCGAGGAAAAGGAGCGAGCCAGAGTAGCCCGTGATCTCCATGACGGCCTCGGAGGTATGTTGGCAGGTGTCAAAATAAACCTTTCGGGTTGGGCGGCTAACCATGATACGCAAACACAGGATGTGGAGTTAAGCAGAATAATAGGCCAGTTAGATAATTCTGTAAAAGAACTAAGGCTTATAGCGCGGAATATGATGCCTGAAACCTTGCTCAAATTCGGTCTGGAAACAGCGCTTAGAGATTTATGCGAATCAATAATGTCTGAAAGTCTTCATGTTGATTTCCAACCTTTCGGCATTAAAAAGGACATACCACTGCCTATACAGATAACCGTTTATCGCATCGTTCAAGAAATATTATCTAATACTATTCGCCATGCCAAAGCAACCAACATCGTATTACAGTGTAGCTTGAACGAAGGAATTTTTTTCATCACAGCGGAAGACAATGGAATAGGCTTTGATGCTAATACTTTAAAGGACAAAGCAGGCATGGGACTGAATAATATTAAAAATAGAGTTGAATATCTAAAGGGTAAAGTAGAAATCATATCTACAATCAACGAAGGAACTACAGTAAACATAGAGTTAAACACAAAAATCTAAACAAAATACCTTCGCTATGCTCGGTGGTCCCGAAAAGGGGATTGGCGGTGTCGCGCTAGCCCCGCACGCAGAGGCTACCACCATCCCTGATAGGGAGGCTTCAAGCAATAGAAAGCCACTCGCTATGCTCATTAGTTTTTTTTCATTTAAGCCATTTGTTTGAGCAAGCTCACAAATGGCTTAAATGAAAAAACCCGACTCATCGTCGGGCTTTCTATTACTTGGCGGAGAGAGCGGGATTCGAACCCGCGGTACCGTTTCCAGTACGACAGTTTAGCAAACTGTTCCTTTCGGCCTCTCAGGCACCTCTCCTTTCCTTTTGGGAATGCAAACCTAATATAAAATTTTATTATTTCAAATTTTATAAATACCAAATACCATAATTTTTCAACTTATAAAGCTATCAAATTGGAGCACAAGCCAATAAATTATTTATTTATACTATTCGCTTGACTTCACCCTTCTTCACATCATAGTCAACTCTTACGTGATATATACTCATCAACATGCGTTTAAAGATTGCCCGGATAGTTTCAATCTCTTGCATGGTTATATTACTGTTCTTAAATTGCCCTTGACCTAACTTGCCTTCTATAATTTTATCAACCAGATTACTTAGATTTTCAGCATCTGGCTCCTTAATGCTTCTAGAAGCAGCCTCAACAGAATCGGCCATCATTAATACCGCTGTTTCCTTAGAGAATGGGATAGGCCCTGGGTATCTGAATACTTGTTCATCCACTATTTCGTCAGGGTGATCTTTTATAAATGCATTATAAAAATAATCTGTTCTAGTGGTACCATGGTGAGTTCTGATGAAATTTATAATAGACTCGGGGAGCTGATGTTTATGCGCTAAATCTACGCCCTTGCTCACATGTGAAATAATAATTTGAGCACTCTGCTCATAGGTTAATCCATCGTGCGGATTATACCCTTTCGTTTGGTTTTCAATAAAATACTGGGGATTTTGCATCTTGCCAATATCATGGTATAATGCACCTGCTCTTACCAAAAGGGCATTCCCCCCTATTCGATAAATAGCCGCTTCCGCTAAATTGGCGACTTGCAACGAATGCTGGAAGGTACCTGGAGCTTTATATGACAATTCTCGTAAAAGTGAAGAATTTGTATTTGTAAGCTCCATTAAGGTTACATCGGATGTTATACCAAACAAACGTTCAAACGCATAAATCAAAGGATAAGCTAAAAGTGTTAAGAGTACACTCACAATGAAAGGGACGAATGAGGCGTACCCAACATCCGAAATGGAGCCGTCGCGAATTAAGATAATACCTAAATAGGCAACAAAGTAAGTGATTAAAATTATGATGGAGGATATAAGAAACTGCTCTCGTTTTACCAATGTTTTAATACTATAAATACTCACCATACCTGCGGTAACCTGAAGAAAAGCAAATTCGAAACTATTAGGTACAAAAAAGCCCGACACTAATACCATAAGTAGATGAATATTCAAGGCAAGTCGTGTATCAAACAAAATACGTACAATAATCGGTACAATACAAAATGGAATATAATATAGGCTTGTGAGTTTAAGTTTGAGCGCCCACGACAATACCACAAGCATTCCTGTCACCACAAGCAGTATAAGCGACAGTAGCCTGTTGTTAGAAAAAACGTCAATTCTAAACAAATAAAGAAACACCATTAATAAGGTAATAACCAACCCTACTATGAGAAATTGGCCAACAACAACAACGTTTCTATCGCCTCCGATACGAGCCTCTTCTTCATAAGCTATCCTTAAAGATTCCACTTTTTGAAAAACCTCATTATTTACCATACTTCCTGAAGCGATAATTAACTCACCTCGCTGTACCATTCCCTTGGTTGTGGAAATATTACTTAATGCGTCTGCAACCAATTTATCCGTTAGCCGTTCATTGTAAATATAATTCGGTTGAATATAATCTCCAATTATACTTTTAAGCCACTCTTTTTCTGTAAGCGCCTTTTTTGACTCAATGATTGTGTTTGCGTAAACTAGAGCAGATTCCCTTGTGTAAACTTCCGCCGTGTTTTTCTTTTCAGCAACATTTTCAGTAGCTAAGTTAAAAGTATAGTTTTCTCCATTCGTCTGGAATCTCTTAGTTAGCGCAATAATACCTCTGTCATAAACATGAGACAAAATTTGGGTCACAGTAGAGCTATATTCAGGCATATCGTTATCTTCCAGACCACTCCCTTTCCACTTTGCTTCCAATTCGTTTAGAAAGCGCTCAATTTCATCTTTTTTTTCTTGAACATGATTATCATAAACAGGATAAACTGAAGATAAGATCTGTTCACGATCAGTCTTCAATTCGCCAGGTGTTTTTAATATCGCAAAATTATAAGGTGCAATCAAATCTTCATGCATCCATATTTTACCTTTTTCGTATTCAAACCTAAATCTCGGTTGTTTAGGCAAAAAAATACATATAATGACGACACTGAGAATCATCATTCCGTATTTGAGTGCTACAGGATTACCTGAATAAATGGAGGAAGGATTTCGACTTTTTGACACAATAATTTAGCTAATATTTTAATGCAAACCTTATACAAACTTAGATAAAAACTCCGAAAACTAAACTTTGTTCTCGAAACAAAGGTTTAACAACACCTAATACTGTATTCATCCACTACAAATTAAATAAACCTGAATTGGTTAAAGGATCCACCTACCCCTTGGAACAACACCAATTTGCAGTTCACGGGTACCTTCAAAAAAATGAGCAAACAAATTATTTATAGACAAAAAGAATAGGAAAATCATATATTTTTTGATATCATTGTGATATCATTATAAAACATAAAATCATGAAAGAAGAAAAATCAACCACTGCATTATCCGGCTATGTAGCTACTGTTATACTTTTAGTTATCGCCGTGACAATATATGTTAGCGCTGTATATAATAGTCCACTGTTTACTATTATCGGCATTATTCTCTCCCTGATTATCCTAAAGGGACTTACCGTTATCAATCCAAATGACGCTAAGGTTTTGATACTTTTTGGCGAATATGTTGGAACAGTGAGACAGGACGGCTTCTTTTGGGTTAATCCATTTGCAGTAAAACGAAAAGTTTCCTTAAAAGCACGTAATCTAAACGGGCATAAAATGAAGGTTAACGACAAATTAGGAAATCCAATAGAGATAGCTGCTGTTACTGTTTGGATGGTAAAAGATACCGCAAAAGCATTGTTTGCCGTAGATGATTATATACAATACGTACAAGTTCAAAGCGAAGCGGCCGTGAGACACCTGGCAAATTTATTTGCATATGATAACTTTGAAGACGAAGAAGCGACTATAACACTTAAAGACGGTGCCCAGCAGGTTAGTCAAATGCTAGAGAAAGAACTCAACGAGCGACTTGAGAGGGCGGGAATCGAAGTGATTGAAGCAAGAATTACGCATTTAGCTTATGCTCCTGAAATAGCCAGTGCTATGCTCCAAAGACAACAGGCTACCGCGGTAGTAGCTGCCCGTAAACAAATCGTAGAAGGAGCCGTGGGTATGGTAGAAATGGCATTAGAGCGATTATCAGAAAAGGAAATTGTTCAACTAGATGAAGAAAGAAAGGCGGCTATGGTTAGTAATCTGTTAGTTGTGCTGTGCGGAGAAAAGAGTGTTTCTCCTGTAGTAAATGCAGGCACGCTCTACAATTAATTGAAAGTGTTAGAAAAACATAAATTTGCATAATAAATTTTAGATAAATTCAAATAGTTTCTTTTATTAGGCTAAAGAAAACAGGGAATGGGAGAGAAAAAAGCATTTGCTTTACGTATTAATCAAGAAATGCTAAAAGAGCTAGAAGCATGGGCTTCTGATGAATTTAGGAGCACCAATGGTCAGATAGAATATTTACTCCATGAAGCCTTGCGTCAAAGAAAGAAAAATATTAAAAAAACCACTGTCAAGGAGAAAAAAATGGGAGAATAATCTAAAAAATGTAGATTTTAATTATCTTGTCTCGCAACCAAATATTTATATATCCACATGATTAACGAAGTATATATTGTCGCTGTTGCAAGAACCCCTATCGGTAGCTTCGGAGGAAACCTTTCTGGTTTTACTGCGACTGAATTAGGCAGTATCGCCGTGAAAGAAGTGGTGAGACGTGCCGGTTTGGAGTCCACTTCCATTCAGGAAGCGTATATTGGCAACGTTTTGTCAGCCAATTTAGGGCAAGCTCCAGCCACTCAAATTGTAAAACAGGCTAAATTAGGCAACATTCCGGCAACTACTGTAAATAAAGTCTGCGCGTCGGGCATGAAAGCCATTATGCTGGCGGCTCAAAGTATTGCTTTAGGAAATAATGACATAGTAGTAGCCGGCGGAACGGAAAGCATGAGCAATGTACCCTACTACCTCGATAAGGTGCGCAATGGTTATCGATTAGGACATCAGCAAGCTATTGATGGTCTTATAAAAGATGGTCTTTGGGATGTCTATAATGATTATCATATGGGATCGGCCGCTGAATTATGTGCAACCACTTTTAATATAAGTCGTGAAGAACAGGACGACTTCGCAGTAAGTTCTTACCAAAGAGCCCAGGCTGCATTAAAAAAAGGTGCATTTAAAGAGGAAATTGTGCCGGTAGAGGTGATAGACCGTAAAGGCACCAGCACCCTTATTGAGGAAGATGAAGAGATTAATAGTGTTAAGTTTGACAAAATCCCCACGCTAAAACCCGTCTTTAAGAAGGAAGGAACCGTTACAGCGGCAAATGCTTCTACTTTAAATGACGGGGCAGCTGCATTATTATTAATGAGCAAAAATAAAGCCGAGGAATTAGGGATAAAACCACTAGCGCGTATTTTGGGTTATGCAGATGCACAGCAAGAACCTGAGTGGTTTACCACCGCTCCGGCAAAAGCAATTCCAAGAGCATTAAAAAGTGCCGGTATACATGCCAATTCAGTAGATTTTTATGAAATAAATGAGGCCTTCTCCGTCGTTTCCATAGCCAACAACCAGGCGCTCGACTTGAATCCAGAAAAGGTAAATGTTAATGGAGGAGCGGTATCCCTCGGGCACCCTTTAGGTGCTTCTGGTGCAAGAATCGTGATTACCTTACTTTCCGTGCTGCAACAACAACAGGGAAAAATTGGTGTGGCCGGCATCTGCAATGGCGGAGGGGGTGCAAGCGCAATAGTAATTGAAAGATTATAAGACCTATTTTGAAATATTATATAAACTAGTATTGCAATGCGGCTAATTAATCTTTGCACTAATTCATTTTATCGATGAGGAAAAGCTGTATCATCTTATTGTATATTGCATCCTGTACCTGCAATATGCTCCCTTCTAGCGCTCAAACGCGCAATAATAAAGTTTTGCTAACAGATAGCTTGATCAAGTTGGGTTTTACGATGTACAACGAGGTCAATGAAGCCGAACGTTTACAGGCAAATTATTCTTTTATCAAGACATTGGTAGCGTTATTAAAAACGCCCTACTCATTCAACATGAAGCTAGATACATTGAAAATGATCTCCATACAGCAGCCGTCTGATAATTTATTTAAAATATTTTCGTGGCATATAAAACTAGATGACGGTTCATTTAGATACTATGGTACAATTCAAGTAAATACAAAAGACGGACAGCTAAAATTGAACCCAATAGTTGATCAATCTCCTAACATAAAAGATCCAGATCATGAAATTCTTAATGATGGCCAATGGTATGGTTGCCAATATTATGATATCATTCCATTTAAAAACATTAAAAACCAATACCTATTATTGGGATGGAAAGGTACGAATCCCGACATCACACAGAAAATAATTGACGTACTACAACTGTCGGATAACGGTGTTACCTTTGGTAAAGCAATATTTACCGGAAAAGGAATAGATAGTAGCAGAAGCCGGATGATCTACCGATTTAATGCGCGAACAAGTATGCTATTGAAGCATGAAAAAACCAACAACAACGTGATAATGGATCATCTGGCTCCGAGTGATCCTAAATTAAAGGGAGAATTTAAATATTACGGACCAGATATGAGTTATGACGCCTGGCAAATAAAAGACGGCCAATTAATTCTTGTAGAAGACTTGCCGCTTAAAAATGACCCTAATCCATCAAGATAATCCAGTTCTTCTATAGATCATTACCCATAAAACCTAAATAAGCATTATGAAATTTCGAATTTTCCCAACAAACCTATTACAATTCTATAATTTATATCTATAATTAGTAATTTCGGCGCCATGTTTTTGAACCGGTCTGAATTAAGTATAAGGACCTTTAGCAAGCAGCAGTTTTATAAAAATGCACGACTATACAAACAGATAATAGTTAGCATACAGAAGCATTACTGCTTTTAAAATGTAAATTTATTCGAATGAAAAAATCTTTAGCAATCCTAATGCTAATGGGAAGTACATCCTTTGCCCAGACACCAAAAAAAATCACCTTAGAAGATATTTTTCAAAAAGGTACATTTGACACTAAAACAGTAACTGGCTTACGCTCCTTAAACGATGGTAAAACTTATGTATCAATAGAAACGAATCCTGAAACTCATTTAAAATATGTAGCGCGAAATAATTACAGCGATGGAAAAACTATCGGCGCTATCTTTTCCGAGAAAGATTTGTTCTACAAAGGCAGAAAACTACCTGTCAGCACAAACTTCAATAAAGATGAGCGTAAAGTCATCATTGCAGATGAAGAAGAGGCAATATATAGACGTTCTTCTAAGGCAAACTATTATGTTTTTGATATCGCAACCAAGAAAATCACTGAGGTTTCCCCAAACGGAAAACAATTATTTGCCACTATCTCACCGGATGGAAATAAAGTGGCTTTTGTAAGAGATAATAATCTCTATATAAAAGATCTGAACACAGAAGTAGAAGAAAAAATCACACAAGATGGTGAAAAGAATAATATTATCAACGGGGGTACCGACTGGGTATATGAAGAAGAATTTTCATTTGCCAAAGCTTTTTTTTGGAGTCCGGACAGCAAATCCATCGCTTATTATAAATTCAATGAAACTAACGTTCCGGTTTATTCAATGACTATTTATGAGAAGCTCTACCCAACAGAATATCAGTACAAATATCCTAAACCTGGCGAGAAAAACGCTATTGTAAGTATACATCTATACGATACACAGCAGAAACAGACAAAAACAGTTGACATAGGCGAAGAGAAAGACCAGTATATCCCTCGTATAAAATGGACGCAGGATCCAAATATACTTTGTGTTTTCCGAATGAATCGTCATCAAAACAAGCTAGAATATCTTTTTGCTGATGCTAAAACCGGAAATACTAAAGTTATACTAACAGAGGAAAACAAGTATTATATTAACATTAATGACGATTTAACTTTCTTACAAAACGGTAAGCAATTTATTCATACCAGTGAGTTGGACGGCTTTAATCACCTTTATTTATACGATATATCAGGCAAGATGATTCGTCAGATCACAAAAGGCAACTGGGAAATAACGAAGCTTTATGGTGTTAATGAAGAGAGTAGCACGCTGTACTATCAAAGTACAGAAAGCTCTCCCTTGCAAAGGGATATATACGCAGTCCAAATTAATGGAAAAAATAAAAGAAAATTAAGCCATCAGCCAGGAACAAATAACGCCACCTTCAGCACTGATTTTAGCTATTATATACTAAATCATTCGAGTGCTAAAAGCCCTGCATATATTACATTACATGACAGGAAGGGTAAATTAGTACGCATCTTAGAAGATAATAACCAAGCAAAAACGATCGCTCAGGAATATGGCATCAAAGGATCCGAGTTTTTTCAATTCACTACGTCTTCTGGTATTGAACTAAATGGCTATATGGTAAAACCAGTTGATTTCGATCCTACAAAAAAATACCCGGTACTTATGTATGTTTATGGAGGGCCTGGCAGTCAGAATGTTGCCGACTCGTGGAGTGGATCTAGGAGTCTCTGGTTTAGTTATTTAGCGCAACAGGGATATATCGTAGCTTGCGTAGACAATAGAGGGACGGGATTTCGGGGACAAGCATTTCAAAAGTGCACCTATTTAAATCTAGGAAAACTGGAAACGGAAGATCAAATTGAAGGCGCCAAATGGCTCGCGAAACAGTCTTTCATCGATCCAGACCGTATCGGCATATGGGGATGGAGCTATGGAGGATACATGTCTTCTCTCTGTATTACAAAGGGTGCAGATATCTTTAAGTTAGCAATAGCGGTTGCCCCTGTTACAACTTGGAGGTATTATGATAGTATTTATACAGAACGGTATTTAAGAACACCACAAGAAAATGCTGAAGGATATGACCAAAATTCTCCTATAAACTTTGCTGATCGCTTAAAAGGCAAATTTTTACTCATTCATGGAACGGGCGATGATAATGTGCATTTCCAGAATAGCATCATGTTTTCAGAAGCACTGATCCAAGCTAACAAACCCTTCGAGCAGGCCTATTATCCTAATAAAAATCATGGAATCTATGGAGGAAATACAAGTTTGCATTTATATAATAAGATGACAGCATTTGTATTGGAAAATTTATAAACATTTAATTAATGGTCGTATGATAGCATATTATTCTGTTATTTTGCTTATTAACAGTGAAAAATTTGCTATACTGCGGTTGTCTAACTATCTTGCGACCAATCGTTAACAGTATTTAGAAACTAAACCGAGCTATAAATGCCCATAAATAAACCCAAGCATCCTAAAGGGTTACCAATTTTATTCCTTACCGAAATGTGGGAAAGATTTGGTTATTACCTATTATTGGGCATATTATTACTTTACTTAAAGGACCCTAAAGGCGGTTTTGGTTATGAAAATAAAGAAGCTTCTGATATCGTTGGAACTTACTTAGGCTTGGTATACCTCACCCCCTTTGTGGGTGGTTTATTGGCAGATAAAATATTGGGATATAGAAGGTCCATTATTCTGGGTGGTCTATTAATGTCTGCCGGATATTTCTGCCTAGCAGTTCCTAATTCAGAGATGTTCTGGATTGCCGTATTACTGCTAGTTATAGGTAATGGTTTTTTCAAGCCAAATATTTCTACCCTATTAGGAAATTTATATAATAACGAAACCAATAAGTCTTTAAAGGATGATGGCTACAACATTTTTTACATGAGTATAAACGTTGGTGCTTTTATTTGTAATTTTGTAGCAGCTTATATGCGTAACGCGTATGGGTGGGGCTACGCTTTTGCTGCTGCCGGTATTGGTATGCTAATTGGCGTATTATTCTTCATTGGGGGCAACAAACATATCAAGGCTGCTGACATCATGAAACCTGCAAAACCTGAAGATATGTCGATAAGTAAAGTATTATGGATTGTCATTATTCCAATGCTTATTTTCGGTGTTATAGGGTGGCTGATCCCCGGAAACATTTTTGGCTCTGACTCTACAGATGCTTTTATAATAGCATGTATTCCTGTTATAGGATTTTATATCAACCTCTTAATCAAGTCAAATAAAGATGATAAATCGAGAATTGCAGCGCTCCTTTCTATTTTTGCTGTAGTAATTGTTTTCTGGGCAGTTTTTAAACAAAATGCGTCGGCACTAACGAATTATGCTGAAACCTATACCGACCGTCAAATTTCAGCTGAAACAGCAACTTATTTAAAACCATTTGGTATGGTTCAGGAAATTTCTATACAGCCAGATACTTTTCCAAAATACGATGCTTACTTTCGTCCCGTCAAAAACGTTCAAGGAGAAATTGAAACGGTAATATCGCCAAATCCATACTTTCAAAACCTTGATAAAAATAACTGGCCAAAAGAAAACCAACCAATCCAATTAATATCCACCGAAATATTTCAATCAATTAATCCTTTTTTCATTGTACTTCTTACCCCTCTGGTAATTTCATTGTTCTCTCTTTTAAGAAGGCGAAAAAGAGAACCATCAACACCAGCCAAAATTGCTTGGGGCCTATTGATCACAGGTATTTCAACAGCTATAATGGCATTTGCGATTTATAGTACAGACATCACACAAGATAAATCTTCGGCCTGGTGGCTCATTGGGTCATATGCCGTTGTTACAATAGGTGAATTATTCTTATCGCCTATAGGCTTATCACTGGTTTCAAAAGTAGCACCAGCCAGATTAACTTCACTTTTAATGGGAGGTTGGTTCCTTGCAACGGCCATTGGTAACAAACTTTCCGGTGTACTTTCGTCTCTTTGGGACAACTACGACCACAAAGCAAATTTCTTTTGGGTAAACTTCACCGCATGTTTAATTGCGTCACTAATCATCTTTGCAATGATTAAATGGCTACGAAGCATTATTCAACAACACACATAAAAACAAATAAAAAATAGATTTACAATGAGTGAACCACAAATCTTAAATCAAGAACCACAAAATGTACAAAAGGGACATCCAAAGGGTTTGTATGTACTGTTTACCACTGAGATGTGGGAACGGTTCAACTTTTATGGAATGCGTGCCCTGCTTACGCTTTTTCTAGTCAATGCACTTGCATTTTCTGATAAGGACGCCTCTATAGTCTATGGAGGATTTTTAGGACTAAGCTATTTAACGCCTATGCTTGGTGGGTATATTGCTGATCGTTACCTGGGGAACAGGAACTGTATCATTTTAGGCGGTTTAGTGATGGGCGTAGGTCAGCTCTTTCTATTTTTTAGCGGTTATATTTATACATCCAATATCGACATTGCCAAGCTGGCTATGTGGACGGCCTTGGCCACTATTATTATTGGTAATGGTTTCTTCAAGCCCAATATTTCATCAATGGTAGGGCAACTATATAATAAAGGAGACAGCAGATTAGATTCTGCTTTTACCATTTTTTATATGGGAATAAATGTAGGTGCATTTTTAGGAATGTCTGTTTGCCCATTCCTTGGAGATGTTAAGGTTGGGGATATTAGGGTAGTAGAAGCTTTCAAATGGGGCTTTTTAGCTGCAGGCATGGCAATGTTTTTGGGGACCGTGTTATTCATTTTCCTTAAAAACAAATATGTTATATCTCCAAAAGGTGAGCCTGTAGGGGCAAAACCAGAATTTAGTGCCACCGAACAAAGGGATGCAACCGGTGAAGCTGAAAAGGCCAATTTCACTAAGGGCTCAATGGTAGCTGCTGTTGTACTTTTAGGGATATTGTATGTTGTTTTTCATTTTCTTTCACTGGACCCAAATCCGATAAAAAGTTGGGTTTATCCATTCATTTACGCTTCTGCCCTAAGTCTTGCATTCTTAATTTTGACGGATAAATCCATCACAAAAGTGGAACGTGATCGTATTGTCGTTATGTACATCATTGCCTTCTTCGTCATCTTTTTCTGGTCGGCCTTTGAACAAGCCGGATCATCACTCACATTCGTAGCCGATAAGCAAACCGACCTTAACTTTTTAGGCTTTCAACTTCCACCAAGTTTTATTCAGAACGCCAACTCCATTTTTATTGTAGTATTTGCTTTGCCTTTTAGTTGGCTATGGCTTAAACTTCAGAAAAGAAATCTCGAACCAATATCTCCAGTAAAACAAGCAATAGGATTACTGCTGTTAGCGGTTGGCTATTATATCATTGCCGTACAGATAGCAAAAATTGGCACAACAGGAAAATTAGCCGTGCACTGGCTTTTTATTATGTATCTGTTTCACACGCTAGGCGAGTTATGCTTGTCACCTATAGGTCTTTCATTAGTTTCTAAATTAGCGCCAAAACGGTTCTCTTCTCTTTTAATGGGCGTTTGGTTTATAGGAAATGCTGCTGGCTATGCATTAGCCGGAACACTTGGAGCCTTAATCCCTCCTACTGGAGATAAATTCGAATTTGCTGCATCAAAAGGCATTGACCTGCAAGCTGTTCTAGACGGCACCATCAAACCTACTACAGAGCAAATAGCTATACTGGCACAAGAAAAAATTGATACCATATATCCTACATTCGTTGGATTTACTATTCACAATTTATATGAATTCTTTATGGTATTCGTAACCTTATCCGGAACAGCAGCTATTGTCTTATTTTTAATTTCCGGTATCCTTAAAAAAATGATGCACGGAGTTCGATAATTAGCAGTTTTTTACGTGAAATAGAATAAGATATAAGAGAAGCTGGATTCAACTTCTCCTATATCTTGTTGTTTATCAATAGCCTATCCAAGTTGCGTTACCCTCACCTGTATTATCCCGATAGGCATGCGCAAAGGTGCCTTACCAGGTTTGTTATTGAATTTCTGAACTCATAAAGAATAATCGGATTCAGATTAATAAGTAAAAAAATAATTACTTTCGTATTTTAAATTATTTACGTAAATAGCAATCGTGTCAGATAGTATCGTCATTATTCCCACTTACAATGAAAAAGAAAATATCGAAAAGATAATCCGTAAGGTATTCTCTCTTTCTTTCCCGTATCACATCCTGATCATTGATGATGGTTCTCCCGATGACACCGGTGCTATTGTAAAGTCGTTACAAAGTGAATTTGATGGTCAACTGTACCTAGAAGAACGAACGGGTAAATTGGGATTGGGTACTGCCTATATTCACGGTTTTAAATGGTGCCTTGAAAAAAATTATGCATATATTTTCGAAATGGATGCCGATTTTTCCCACAATCCCAAAGATTTAATAAAATTGAGACAAGCCTGTGTGGACGGTGCCGATCTAGCAATTGGTTCCCGTTACATTAAAGGGGTCAATGTAGTTAATTGGCCTATGAAAAGAGTACTAATATCATACTTTGCCTCCGGCTATGTTCGTTTGATTACAGGTACTGAGATAAGGGATGCCACCGCCGGGTTTATATGTTATAAGCGAGAAGTACTTAAAACCATTCCTTTAAATAAAATTAAATTCGTTGGATATGCCTTCCAGATAGAAATGAAATTTACGGCGGTTAAATACGGCTTCAAAGTAGTTGAAGTTCCCATAATATTTACCGATAGAACGGAGGGGACTTCTAAAATGAGTACCAAAATTTTTAGAGAAGCTTTTTTTGGTGTTATTCAAATGAAGATCAGTAGCTGGTTTAGGCAGTACAATAAGTAAACCCAATTTTTTTAGTATTTTTGCTTTTATAGACATAAGTAGAAAGGCACACCGACTCAAACAGTCTTGATACTTGATACTAATGTCTTGATACTTGACACGAATAGTCTTGATACTTCAACATGAATGAACACTTAAATCCCAATGCAGACCATTTAAGCAAAACGGAAAAAGACGTTGAGAAAGTTTTACGACCTCAAGCTTTTGAAGACTTTACAGGTCAGTTTAAAATACTAGAAAATCTGCGGGTGTTTGTACAAGCCGCTAAACTTCGTGGAGAAGCATTGGATCATGTGCTACTGCATGGCCCTCCAGGCCTGGGAAAAACTACACTCTCTCATATAATAGCCAATGAAATGGGAGTAGGCATCAAGATCACTTCAGGTCCCGTTTTAGACAAGCCGGGTGATTTAGCCGGACTTCTTACCAACCTAGAAGAAGGTGATATCTTATTTATTGATGAAATCCATCGACTCAGTCCAATGGTTGAGGAATACTTATATTCGGCTATGGAAGATTTCAAGATTGACATTATGCTTGAAACAGGACCTAATGCTCGCTCCGTCCAATTATCGCTGAGTCCATTTACACTAGTGGGGGCGACCACTCGCTCCGGACTACTTACTGCGCCCTTACGTGCTCGCTTTGGCATTAATGCTCGTCTGCAATATTATGATGCAAAACTGTTAACAACTATTGTATTACGTTCTGCTGGAATCTTGCGTACCCCTATTAGCGACGAAGGAGCTTATGAAATTGCCCGCCGAAGTAGAGGAACTCCACGTATTGCCAATGCGCTTTTACGCCGTACACGCGATTTTGCTCAGATAAAAGGAAATGGAGAAATAGACACAGAAATAGCAAATTATGCTCTTAATGCGCTAAATGTAGATGAGCATGGCTTGGATGAAATGGACAACCGAATTCTAGTTACCATTATAGACAAATTCAAAGGTGGCCCAGTTGGGCTTAAAACCATTGCGACGGCTGTTGGAGAAGATGAAGGTACTATTGAGGAAGTATATGAACCGTTTCTGATACAGGAGGGTTATATTATGCGTACCTCACGGGGACGCGAGTGTACTGAATTAGCTTACAAACATCTGGGAAGAGCAAACTATCCAAAAGGAAATACGTTATTCTAAAAACATAGTTATGAGGTATCCGTTTCGAATTATGAGTCTATAAATCATAGATTATTGAACAGCGAAGCGTGCTCGTAACCCATAACTAACAACTCGCAACTTAATATATGAACATAAAAATCAGACCCTTAGGCCTTGCAGATTATAGTGATTTAAAAATTTCCATGGCAGAAGCTTATCATGGCACCGCTGGAGGGATTTGGCCAAAATCGAGTATCAAAAATCTATTGGAAATTTTCCCGGAGGGGCAGCTTTGTGTAGAAGTCAATGAACATGTGGTTGCTTGTGCATTGTCTATCATTGTCGATTCTAAAAAAACAGATAGAACCCACTCCTATGAAGAAATTACAGGCAAATACACCTTTAAAACACATGATCCTGATGGGGATGTTTTGTATGGAATTGAATTATTTGTACACCCCGATTACCGGGATTTACGTTTAGGAAGAAGATTATACGATGCAAGAAAGGAATTATGCGAGCAACTGAATTTAAAAAGTATTATAGCTGGTGGTCGCATTCCAAAATATCATGAACATGCAGACACACTCAGTCCTAAACAGTATATAGAAAAAGTTAAACAGAAAGAACTGTACGATCCTACCTTAACTTTTCAGCTTTCTAATGATTTTCACGTCAAGAAAATTCTTAAAAATTACTTACCCGAAGATGAAGAGTCTCTGGAATATGCCACCCTATTGGAGTGGAACAATATTTATTACGAGCCTAAAACAAGTTCTATATCTCCTACCAAACAGAATATTCGCTTGGGGCTTATACAATGGCAAATGCGCTTATTTAACAATACAGAGGCTTTTTATGATCAGGTAGAATTTTTTGTTGATGTAGTAAGTGGCTACGGTGCAGATTTTGCACTTTTCCCAGAATTTTTCAATACCCCTTTGATGGAACCGTATAATCATCTGCCTGAACGGGATGCCATGCGAATGCTGGCTAAACATACAGAAGAAATTAAAGATAAAATACAACGATTGGCAGTTTCCTATAACGTAAACATCATTGCAGGGTCTATGCCCTATCTAACAAAAGATGAAAAACTATATAATACCACTTACCTCTGCCATAGAAGTGGCAAAGTAGACGCATACGACAAAGTACACATTACACCAAACGAATTAAAATATTATGGCATGTACGGTGGAGATAAGGTTCAGGTTTTCGATACCGATTGTGGAAAAATAGGCATTCTGATATGTTATGATGTAGAATTTCCAGAATTAAGTCGCATCCTTGCAGACCAAGGCATGAAAATTCTTTTTGTGCCATTCTTAACCGACACCCAGAACGCATATACCAGGGTTCGTAACTGTGCACAAGCACGAGCTATTGAAAATGAGTGTTATGTGGCTATTGCAGGCTCTGTAGGGAACCTACCAAAGGTAAATAATATGGATATTCAATACGCCCAATCAGCAGTATTCACACCATCTGACTTTGCTTTTCCTACAAACGGGGTAAAAGCGGAAGCCACTCCAAATGCCGAGATGGTATTGTTTGCCGATGTTGATTTATATGCTTTAAAGGAGCTTCATGAATATGGAACCGTGAAAACGATGAAAGATAGACGAACGGATCTTTATAAAGTGAATCTATTGAAATAGCAACAATTGGCACTTAATCAATGAGTTTTTTATGCAAGGCCTTTCCTCTACTTTGCAAGGCTGCTGAACCATCTTTTAAATAAAATTCGATCTGGGCAAGAAGTTCATCCTTTATCCATGGAAATTGTGGTGTCATATAGTACAGTACATCCATACAATTGACACGTACCGCTACTGGGGTAGCTGGGTTTATTAACCATTCGAACATTGTCTCTACAATTCTTTCATGAACAGTGGAAGATAATTTATTGAACATGGTTCGGCGGATGTCGCTTGCTTTAGGATTACTTATATGCATTAATATCTTCGAAAAAAGCCGTTGGCAACTGTCATTATCTTGCTTCGGTAACTGTTTGATAAAATCATCTAGAATAGGTATAAATCTTATAGGGTACTTATCTTCCACAAACTCCAAAATCCAGGAAGCTCGAAAAGCTATTGGTTTTTCAGCATGGTAACAGAGTGTTAATAAATCCAACATAGAAAAATTCGTAGTGGCTGCTATTTCAGCCAACGCAATTGCCTGCGATTTCTTCAATGTTTTTGATATTTCTATTAAGAGTTGTTCCTTCGTCATAATCTTTATATTTCATTTCTTTTGCTTTCCACTTTAAGCTTTTCGCTTTAGGCTTTTCGCTTTCAATTGCCTATCTTTGCGCCCTATGATCAGTGTTTCAAATCTCTCATTACGCTTTGGTAAACGCGTTTTATTTGACGAAGTTAACTTAAAATTTACTCCTGGCAACTGTTACGGCATAATTGGTGCAAACGGTGCTGGCAAATCAACTTTTCTTAAAATTATTACAGGTGAGGTAGACCAAACCACTGGGTCTATCAACATCACACCAGGTGAGCGCATGGCTGTGTTGAGCCAAAATCACTATGCTTTTGATGAATATTCAGTAATCGAAACGGTTATGATGGGGCATAAAGAGCTGTATGATATCATGAAAGAGAAAGATGCTATTTATGCAAAAGAAGATTTTAGCGATGCAGATGGTGAACGTGCCGGAGAATTAGAGAATCGTTTTGCTGAAATGGACGGATGGAGTGCTGAAAATAACGCTGCTACCTTACTTAGTAATCTAGGTATCAAAGAAGATTTACATTATAAACTCGTTAAAGAACTAGATGGTAATCAAAAAGTGCGCGTATTATTAGCGCAGGCACTCTTCGGAACACCAGATATTCTGGTATTAGATGAGCCTACGAACGATTTGGATATTGACACCATTGCCTGGCTTGAGAACTTCTTGGCTGATTATCAGGGCTTGGTACTAGTTGTTTCTCACGATCGACATTTCTTAGATGCTGTTTGTACGCATATCGTAGACATAGATTTCAGCAAGATGACCATCTATACCGGCAACTATAGCTTTTGGTATGAATCTAGTCAATTGGCCTTAAAACAACGTTCTGATCAAAATAAGAAATTAGAAGATAAAGTAAAAGAATTACAAGAGTTTATTCGCCGCTTCAGCGCTAATGCCTCTAAATCTAAGCAAGCTACTAGCCGTAAGAAAGCGCTCGATAAAATCAACCTTGACGAAATAAAACCATCCAGTCGGAAGTATCCTGCTATCATGTTTAATGAAATGAATAGGGAGCCAGGCGATCAGATTCTTCAGGTTGAAAACTTAGGTAAAGTGGCAAATGGAGAAGTTCTCTTTGATAAGGTGAATTTCATGATGAATAAAGGAGACAAAATAGCTGTTTTAGCCGAAAACAGTTTAGCAACAACTGCTTTTTATGAAATACTAACAGGTAGAGACAAAGACTTCAAAGGAACATTTAAATGGGGTGTAACCCAAAGCATCGCAGATATCCCCATGGATAATAGCTCTTATTTTGAGGGTAAGAATGAAAATTTAATAGACTGGCTTCGAGAATATTCGGAAGCAGATCAAGACGATCAGTTTGTGAGGGGGTTCTTAGGAAAGATGCTTTTCAGTGGAGAAGAAGTGCTAAAAAAATGCTCCGTTTTATCAGGGGGGGAAAAAATGCGCTGCATGTTTTCAAGAATGATGCTGCAAAAAGCAAATCTATTACTATTTGATGAACCAACAAACCATTTAGATCTTGAATCTATAACAGCCCTGAATAATGGCATGAGAGATTTTAGAGGTTCAATACTCTTCACATCCCGAGATCATGAATTAACACAAACGGTGGCAAACAGAATAATTGAGCTAACGCCAAACGGCACTATTGATAAGTTAATGACTTATGACGAGTATATTAACAGTGAAGACATCAAACAGCAACGTGAGCGCATGCTTAAATAAGCGCTAATGTAAGGGTGTAAAATCCTTTTTTCTACACCCACTTAATTGAGGATTAAGACATTTTTAAAGAAACTTTGTACTTAATCCTTTTTTATTTTAGCATTTGTTCTTTTTTACTTCAGAAAAAGCCCATTTACTAATTTGTTCAATAGCAGTTTTTATCCGGCCTCGCCCCTCCTCTGTCTTAATATCAATTTCGCAAAATGTGCTGCCATTATGTTTCGCATGCAATACCAAGTAATAGATCCCCGCAACCTGTAAAGCTACTAAGCTTCTTAGGTCTATACCGCTGCCTTCAAAAAGTGGATCGGAAAGTTTGAACAATTCGCTACCTAAATGTTCACGTGCATCAGCAATATCACGCATTAAACTACTATGTTCACTTATTTCCCATAATACAATTTCCTGCATTTCTTCGGCCGTATAAAAGAAATCAAACTGCGCACTTAGCAATTTTGAAAGGGTATGTTCTCCAAAATCAGTCGGGCTTTCGACAATCTGCACCTTATCTACAAAACTTACCCAATAATCTTTCTCACGCACATATTTTTCAATAAGATTTTCAACGCTTTCGAAGTATCTATAAATTAACTTCTTATTTACGCCAGCTTTTGCTGCAATCTTATTAACACCTAAACCATGATATCCTTCCGCTCTGATGATTTCGCCCACAGCATTAAGTAATTTAAGTTTAGTCCTCTCCTTATCCCTTATTTCCCCTTGAGGTCGTTTTCTTTCCTTTTTCGTTAGCATAATTTAGCAGCATTTTAGGTTAATGTAAATCAGTATTTCCCACGAAAAACACACACTATTATTCCCCAACATGAGTGATGTTTTAAATACTTAAGCCAAATGTCGCAAACTATCTCGTATTAAGAAGATTTTTATTAAAATTGTGCAAATATAATTTAAAAGGTATTTTGCCTACTATCGCTATAGGCGGGCGATTGATATAGATGCGCAAGTGAGCCACAAAACATGAACAACAATAAATAGCCCAATTAGTGTAAAATCTTAAACATTAGTTCTTTCATTAAATCCTCTGACTCCAAATTAATCGCATCGACACCTTTGGATTTCAGATCATATTCTTTCAGGTAGTTCATCACATTAAACAATTTACCCGGAGGGTAACTACGCGCAGCCATTTCATAGTCCTTCAAAAAAAATGGATGTACGCCCATCTCCTTTGCTGCAACTTGTTGGCTTTTATCAGGAAGGTAATGATATTTCAATATTTTTGAAAAATAAGAATATAAGGATCCCATCACGACAGGAATTGGATTTGATTTCGGATTAGCCGCAAAATAATCAACAATTTGGTTCACCTTATACACATCTTTCTTTCCCAGAGCCGTATTTAACTCAAAAATGTTGAAGTCCTTGCTTATACCTATATTATTCTGTACATCTGCAATATTAATCTCTCGTTCTTTTGGAACGTTCAACATCATTTTGTCTAACTCGTTCGCAACTTTTGAAAGTTCAGCACCCAGATATTCACCGATCAAAGCAGCAGCTTGCGGGTGTATTTTCATCCCATGTTCCTTCACATAATCATCTATCCAAGGAGCCAATTTATTGTCATAAATTTTTGTAGATTCAAATACAATCCCACTTTTCTCTATGCTTTTATAGATTTTTTTACGCTTGTCGAATTTTCCATATTTATAGGCAAACACCAACACGGTGGTAATTAATGGGTGCTCCATATAAGCCTGAACAAAATCATCTGCCTTGTCCCATTTTAAGTTTTGGGCCTCCTTTATAATAATTACCTGATAATCGCTCATCATCGGATAACGCTTTGATGCGTTTACAACAGTAACCCAATCAGTGTCCTTGCCATATAAGATGGTCTGGTTAAACCCTTTCTCCGCCTCACTAAGTATCTTATGTTCTAAGGCGTTTGTTATTAAATCTATGTAATACGCTTCTTCTCCATGTAAAAGATAAATAGGCTTAATTTTTCTTTTTTGGATATCGGCTATTATAGTTGATGCACTCATTCTATCGTCTACTAACAGGCCATAGAGGTATCTAAAACTTCTTTACGTCACTTCGTCGAAATGACGATACTTTTTGGACGATCCCTATAGCATTAAACACAAAATAACAATAAATTCTGGCTTTTGACAAATAATAAAGGTTCATTAAAATCCATATTTTAACAAAATACTATTAAGTTTGCAATGAAGATACAAGACCTACAGAACGTCTTAAAAATTGTTGTCTTGAACATGTTAATTCCGACTCCACTAAATTTACCTAGCTATCCTTTTAAACTCGTTAGAGATAAGAACAAGCTTGTCATTTTTGACGAAATACGGAAAAAATATTTAGTTTTAACACCAGAAGAGTGGGTAAGGCAGCACTGGATACAACATTTAATAAATACCAAAGGTTTTCCAAAAACGCTCATCCAGTCCGAAGGTGGGTTAAAGTTAAATTCTTTACAAAAAAGAACAGATATTGTGGTTTTCAACAATTTGGGTAAGAGGGTATTAATAGCAGAACTAAAAGCTCCTTCGGTGAAAATAACACAGGCTGTATTTGATCAGGTTGCAAGATATAATATGGTGCATCGAGTACCTTATCTGCTCGTGAGCAATGGCATGCAACATTTTTATTGCCAGATTAATTTTGAAAATGGTTCTTATATATTTTTAGAAGAGTTACCGCATTATACAGAACTTAATATCTAAAAAGAAAGCCGCAATTAATCTGCGGCTTTCTTTGTTTATCAGCAATTTATTACTTTGCGGAAATGCTTAACTCAACCACATTTGCGTAAATGAAATTCATGGCTTTATGATTAGATTTAGCAGGATTTTCCTTTTTAAAGTCGTCAAGCAACCTAACCTCAAGATTATCTGTTCTATCAATATCTAAAACCCCTCCTAAGCAAGGATATTTTTGTGTTAAATCACCTCCATTAAAATCTTCTATATACCCGAATCCATCAACATTTGAATAAAAATTTGTAAAAGTAACGGGTAAAAAATTATTCGCTTTTACCAAATCTTTCAGCGTAGAGCCTACTCGAATACCTTCTTCTAATTGATAAGGACCCATATCATTGTTTACGCTTAATTTAGCGGCTTTATTAAATGGTGCACTAGCTTCCGACCAAGTTACCACTACCTCTTCCGGAGTGCCTTGTAAAACCTTCGTTATATTTAATTTCTTACCGTCGACATCTTTTGTTTCATCGGCCAGTTTATCTGCTCCAAACTCTTTTTCAAGATCTGCATGGGTATAACTTAATTTAACTTTGCCAATTCCTTCACAAGTTATAAGATTAGGATCTGGTTGTTTCTCTTCCGTACCTTTTTTTGACGAACCGCCGCAAGAAGCAAGGACAAAGCCTATAAGCGCTAAACTTAGAATTTTTCTCATTTTAATTTCGTTTTATAATCAACAATAAATCTCACGAATATAAGAAAATGTTGTACTTTTTTATATCGCCTCTTATAAGTTACCTAAATCAATTCGCAAACGCAATCATTCCTAAGTGATACACCTTCTCGTTCCACTTATTTTTTGAACCATAGTAAGCATATCACTATTTGCCCAACAAATAACTAACAACAAATAACCAACAGCGAGCTAAAGCGCGGCCAGGCTCTCTTCTAAAATCTTTAGCTTGGCTTCTGCGTCTATTTGTTTATTTCGTTCGTTTTGGACAATTTCAGGTTTTGCATTTTGTACAAACTTCTCATTTGCCAATTTCGCCTTAACCGATTTTAGAAAACCTTCAAGATAGTTGATTTCACCAGTTATTCTCTCTTTTTCTACCGCCACGTCTATATTCTGCAAAATAGAAACAAAAAACTCATCCTTTTCTGCTATAAAACCAAGGCTTGTATCAGGCTTTTCATTTACAAAGGTCACTTCATTAATATTCGCCAATTTACTAATGCTATCCATATAAGACCTGTAATCTCTTCCGCTATTCACTTTAACCGCTAAAGGCAACGGTTCTTTGGGCGAGATCTGCTTTGTATTCCTTATATTTCGTATTTCCGATACTACCTGTTGTATAACTACATAGTCTTTTAAAAGATGTTCATCAATATCACCACCTTTAGGATAGGGAGCAACAATACAGCAGTCCATTTCGGTTCTTATACCAAACAATTCGTCGTGCCATAATTCCTCTGATAAAAAAGGCATAAAAGGGTGAATAAGTATCAATAACTGCTCAAAAAGCTCCTTAGTATCTTCATACAAAACCTTTGCAATAGGTTGTTGGTAAGCTGGTTTCACCAATTCGAGGTACCAAGAACAGAAATCATCCCATATCAGTTTATAAATACTCATCAAGGCGTCAGACAAACGATAAGCAGCAAAATGTTCGTCGATCTCTCCAATGGCTTGGTTGAAGCGACTTTTAAACCATTCTACAGCATTTAACTCTGCTTCCGTTGCACTTGCATCCGTCGCTTCCCAGCCCTTAACTAAGCGAAACGCATTCCAAATTTTATTAGCGAAGTTCCTTCCTTGTTCGCAATAAGCCACATCGAACATCAAGTCGTTCCCTGCTGGAGATGACAAGAGCATACCAACCCGTACGCCATCAGTACCATATAGATTCATCAGTTCTATTGGGTCTGGTGAATTACCCAGAGATTTAGACATCTTACGACCTAGCTTATCCCTTACAATCCCCGTTAAATAAACATTTTCGAAAGGTGCTCTTCCACGAAATTCATGACCGGCAATCATCATCCGCGCCACCCAAAAGAAAAGTATCTCTGGAGCAGTTACTAAATCATTGGTTGGGTAATAATAATTAATATCTTCTCCATCGGGATTTTTGAAGCCATCAAACACTGAGATAGGCCATAGTCCAGATGAAAACCACGTATCTAATACATCCTCTTCTTGATAAATACCCCTGGTACTTTGCCCAACTTTCTCAAATTCAACAATAGCCTCTTTCTCTGTCTTAGCCACCACCCAATCCTGCTTATCATTATACCAAGCAGGAATACGTTGCCCCCACCATAGCTGACGGGAAATATTCCAATCTTTCACATGCTCCATCCAATGACGGTAGCTATTAATAAATTTATCAGGAATCAGCTTAACCTCCCCATTTAACACGTAGTCCAAAGCTGGCTTTGCAAGATGCTCCATTTTACAGAACCATTGCATGGAAAGTTTAGGTTCGATAGCAGCATCTGTTCTTTCGGAAAAACCTATTTGCGACTTATAATCTTCCACTTTCTCCAACTGGCCGGTCTCTTCAAGTAGTTTAGCTATTTTTTTACGAGCAATGAAACGATCCTCTCCTATCAATATTTGCGCCTTTTCATTTAAGGTCCCGTCATCATTCAAGATATCAATTACCTCTAACTTATGTTTTAGCCCCAGCTCATAATCGTTTAAGTCATGGGCCGGAGTGACCTTTAAACAACCCGTACCAAAATCCATTTCCACATATTCGTCTTCAATAATTGGTATTTCCCTATTAATCAGAGGTACGAAAACTTTTTTACCCTTAAGATGCTTATAACGATCATCATTTGGATTGATACAAATGGCTGTATCAGCCATAATAGTCTCAGGGCGAGTAGTTGCTATCGTCAGATATGTCAGTTGTGAGTTGCGAGTTCCGAATTGCGAGCTATCTTCGGCAATTTGATACTTGATATAATACAGCTTCTGATTAACTTCCTTACGAATGACTTCCTCATCAGAAACAGCCGTTTTCCCCTGAGGATCCCAATTGACCATACGTATACCGCGATAGATATAACCCTTTTTATAAAAATGGATAAAAGTATCAATAACGGCATCGGTTAAATCAGGATCCATGGTGAAACGCGTACGATCCCAATCGCAAGAAGCACCCAACTTTTTTAACTGTTCTAAAATAATGCCGCCATATTTTTCTTTCCATTCCCAAGCATACGCTAAAAATTCCTCTCTTGAAATATCTTTTTTATTAATACCCCTCTCTTTAAGCATTGCCACCACTTTCGCTTCCGTAGCGATGGACGCGTGATCGGTACCCGGCACCCAGCAAGCATTTTTTCCCTGCATACGGGCGCGACGAATCAACACATCTTGTATCGTATTATTAAGCATATGCCCCATATGCAATACGCCTGTAACGTTAGGTGGAGGCATTACAATTGTATAGGGTTCTCGATCGTCAGGAATGGAACGGAAAAACTTTTTTTCCAACCAATAAGAATACCACTTATCTTCCGCCTCTTTAGGATTGTAGGTTTTCGCTATGCTCATTGTATTAAAATTCAGTATATTATATAAGAGGTGCAAACCTACTATAAAATTCGCTTATTTGGAAGTTTAGTTATAGGACTTATCGGAATACTTTTTGTATATTAAGACAAAAAAGTAAAATACATGACAACTCGTATATACTCATTGCTTCTTATCGTATTGTTAATAGACGCTAGTAGCCTGTTCGCACAAATCAACAATATGGAAACAGCCTCGCAGTTTATCTCTTCATTAGCATCTTCCAAATATGATGACGCATTGAATAATACTTCGGTAGATTTTAAAGCAAAAGTAAGTACAGAAGCGATGGCTAAAATATGGAATGGGCTAAATGAACAATTTGGAAGATATGAAACATTAGTTATACCCGATAGCATAGATAAAAATGCAACACCTTTAACGCTTTCAGCAACCTTTCAGCATTATATCGTTCCGCTTACATTTCATTTTAATGCGGCGCATGAGCTAGTTGGTTTTTTTATACAACAAACGCCCAAAGTAAGATCCAATGTAAGTAAGAGTCCGGCTAATTTTCCTGAAGAAGAAGTAAAAATAAAAGTTAAAGGAGGCATTATTGGCGGCACAATCATGACACCTAAAAATCCACAGAAGGGTATGCCTATTGCATTAATTATTGCAGGCAGTGGCCCTACCAACCGCAATGGTAACAATCCATACGGAGCTCAATCCAACACCTATCTACTATTGGCGGAGGCACTGGCAGATAATGGTATCGCCAGCTTTCGCTACGATAAAAGATTAATTGGTGAAAGTGCTCATTTTGAAAACAATCAAAATAAAGTTGTATTTAATGATTTTGTGGAAGATGCTGTTATTTTAGGTCAATTTTTAAAAAGCAGGAAAGATTTTGGTAAACTTTATATCATTGGCCATAGTGAAGGTTCGAATATTGGTATGATAGCTGCTCAACAATTAAACCCAGCTGCATTTATTTCCATTGCGGGGCCAGGTGAGAATCTCGCCAAAATATTAGAGACCCAACTATTAACACAGCCGCATTTGGCTGATGAAGCAAAACCCATAATAAACCTACTAGTGCAAGGAAAAACGGTAAAAAAAGTGCCGCCAGAGTTGAACGGTCTTTTTGATAGCTCTATCCAGCCTTTTATTATTTCATCGTTTAAGGTAGAGCCATTAGCAGAAATCAAAAAATTAACGATGCCTATACTATTAGTGGCGGGAACGAACGATCTGCAAGTTCCTTTTAATCATGCAGAGAAACTCAAACAAGCGAACCCAAAGGCCGTATTATTATTGATAAAAAACATGAATCACGTGCTTAAAACAGCTCCAGCAAGTCAACAGGCAAATTTAAAAACGTATGCAAACCCTAACCTTCCTCTTAATACAGATTTAATCATCGGTTTGATCAATTTTTTGAAATAAAATTTAAAGAAAATAACAGAGGGCAAAAAAGTATTAAACACTTCTTTGCCCTCTGTCGAAATATTTCGCTATTTAATAGCCTTACACGTCTATTTTAGCATATTTAGCATTACGTTCAATAAATTCTCTACGTGGAGCAACCTCATCTCCCATTAACATGGAGAATACACGATCGCACTCGGCAGCATTTTCAATACTTACCTGGCGTAAAGTCCGCGTATCTGGGTTCATAGTAGTATCCCACAGCTGTTCAGCGTTCATTTCTCCCAGACCTTTATATCGTTGAACATGTACACTATCTTCTTTCCCGGCGCCTTTCAAGCGTTGAATGGCTGCTAATCGTTGATTCTCATTCCAAGCATACTCAAAGTCTTTTCCTTTCTTTACTAAGTATAGCGGTGGAGTTGCTATATAAACATATCCACTCTCTATCAACTCCTTCATATAACGGAAATAGAATGTCAAAATTAAAGTAGTAATGTGCGAACCATCCACGTCGGCATCTGTCATGATAATTATTCGATGATAACGTAGCTTCTCAAGATTCAATGCTTTTGCATCCTCTTGCGTACCGATACTCACGCCAAGCGCAGTAAACATATTCTTGATCTCTTCATTTTCATAGATCTTATGTTCCATCGCCTTCTCTACATTCAATATTTTACCACGTAATGGTAAGATTGCCTGGAACTCTCTATTTCTACCTTGTTTAGCCGTACCACCTGCCGAATCTCCCTCTACAAGGTAAATTTCACATTTTGAAGGATCGTTATTAGCACAATCGGCCAACTTACCCGGCAAACCACTTCCGCCCATTACCGTTTTACGCTGTACCATTTCGCGCGCTTTGCGCGCCGCGGCACGCGCTTGGGCAGCAATGACAACTTTTTGAACGATCGCTTTAGCCTCTCTTGGGTTTTCTTCTAAGTAAGTGCCTAAAATCTCACCAACAGCTATATCCACCGCACCCATTACCTCATTATTTCCCAATTTAGTTTTAGTTTGGCCTTCAAATTGTGGTTCGGCAACTTTCACAGAAATAACAGCTGTAAGGCCTTCCCGGAAATCATCCCCGGTAATCTCTACCTTGAGGTTTTTCAATAAGCCCGATTTATCGGCATAGGTTTTTAAAGTTCGGGTTAATCCGCGTCTAAAACCGGCAACATGTGTTCCACCCTCAATCGTATTAATGTTATTCACATAAGAATGTACATTCTCGGAGTAGGTATCATTGTATTGCAAGGCTAACTCAACCGGAATACCCTGCTTAATTCCTTCAACATGTATAGGATCAGGAATTAGCGGTTGACGGTTTCCATCCAAAAATTTCACAAATTCACTTAAGCCGCCTTCAGAGAAAAATTCATCATGTCTTAAAGATCCATCCGTTTGTTCGTCCCGTTCATCTTTAAGCGTCAAGCGAATTCCTTTATTTAAATAAGCCAATTCCCGCAGTCTTCCAGCCAATATATCATAGCTATAAACTAAGGTCATTGTAAAAATACTCGGATCTGGGTGAAAAGTCACCGTCGTACCTGTACGATCCGTTTCACCTATTACCTTTACATCATATAAAGGTTTTCCTTTTTCATATTCCTGCTTAAAAATCTGACCTTCTCTATGTACTTCAGCTATTAGTAATGTTGATAATGCATTCACACAGGAAACACCCACACCATGTAAACCTCCTGAAACCTTATAGGTATCTTTATCAAACTTACCACCAGCATGGAGCATAGTCATTACCATCTCTAGAGCAGATTTATTCTCCTTTTTGTTGATCCCGGTTGGAATACCCCTACCGTTATCTTCAACAGAGATTGAGTTATCTGTATGAATAGTTACATGAATGTCTGTACAATAACCCGCTAATGCTTCATCTATGGAGTTATCTACTACTTCGTACACCAGATGGTGTAATCCCTTAACACCAACATCACCGATGTACATAGAGGGTCTTTTTCTAACGGCCTCTAAGCCTTCTAATACCTGTATATTATCTGCGGAATAATTGGATTTGTTTTTGTTTTCTTCGCTCATGTATCGTTTAGTTCCAAAACACAAAAATACGAAATTTTACTGACAGTTTACTACATCATATAGAAACAATTACATTCTACATATCGAATAAATCGCTTCAAGAGCCTTATTGTGTAAAATTGGATATGAAAGCAATTTTACATAAGTTTGCGCTTTATTGATTAGGATTTAAACAACTTATGATGAACAAACCATTCGCTCATTTAACAAAAATCACCTTAGGCCTTATCTTAGCGGCGACTACAGTGGCTTGCAATAATAACCCAAGTAAAACACCAGCCTCCAAGTCTGGTAACGATAGTGCCGCTACCGTTTCTGGCGGAGACAAAATTGTATATGTCAATTCTGATTCTCTTTTAGCAAATTATGCCTACTTTAAAGACATGCAGGCAAAGCTTCAAGAGAAAGCAAAAAAGACGCAAGGCGAATTACAAGCAAAAGGTAATGCTTTTCAACGTGAAGTAGCAGATTATCAAAAAAATGCTGCCACCATGAGTGCGGAGCAACGTCAAAGTACGGAGGAGCGTTTAGCACGTAAACAAGAAGAATTAGGTAAATTTAATCAAAATGCCAATCAAGCATTTGCTAGCGATGAGGCGCAAGAGCAAGAAAAACTTTATAACAAAGTTTCTGATTATCTAAAAACACATGCAAAAGACAAAGGGTATAAATTTGTACTTACTTATGCTAAAGGTAATCCGGGTGTTCTATTTGCCGATGAAAGCTTAGAGATCACGAAAGAGGTGGTAGATGGCTTAAATGCAGATTACAAAAAAGAGAAAAAATAATCAATCATAAATTAAAGCAAAAAGGATTGATAGCGTGTCAATCCTTTTTGCTTTTAGGAGCAATCTTTTCTTTAACTTTTAATGTCGTATCTTCTTTATTTTTCTTCTTCCCAGGTCTAGTTTTACCATATGACCCCATAATGATTTTTCCTCTTTTGGTTTTTTTATCTCCTTTTCCCATAATACTGAATTAAATATTTTTGATAAATAACTGAGTGAACAAAAGTAGAATTCTAAGATACGAAAATTTGCAATAAGCTAGCTATTATTTAGCTACTCTCTTAAACCGCATAAGTGCTATATCTCCCATAATAAGATGAAGTGTTTTCCCCTCATCGGTAATATCATATTTATTGATCTTTTCTAGTGTACTTATGAAGGTACTTTCCCCCTGCCCAGGACAAGCCATTTTTGTCATACCTAGCCCATCTTTGAAACTTATACTATGTCCATCCCTATTTAATTTTCCAAAGAAGTTATTGCAGCTTGTATTACCACTTATTCTATTAGAGTCTGCCTCAACCTTTAAGAAGGGCTTTTTATTTGGATATAAACCATCAAAAGCAATCCGCGGACCACTGATATAATCAAGCTCCCAAGTACCAGACAGGTCATCTTTTTTCGTCGTCATACCCTTTTTTGCTGTACAGGCAGCAACGATGACGGTTAACATTGTCATTAGTATAAAAATTTTTCTCATATAATCATTGTTTAAAACAGATAAGACTATTTTCTGCATAACAGGTTTCATCTTAAAATGTTTTATTTTGGTTGTTAGTAACAAGACATAAGTAGCAAGATATAAGTATCAAGACACAAGTAGTAAGCTCCCTAGTAGTTATGACTTATCAGCTGTGAGTTTGACATTCATCGTTCATCGCTCATCATTTATAAATCTTTTTCATTGCTCAAACATTTTTTTAATATCGACATAATTCCATGCAAAATGCAATAACCCGAACCCAAACCACCTAATCATTTACTGTAATAGAATTTCCTTAACTTTGCATAAAAAATGACTATGCAAATGAAAGAGCCTTTTGATATTACCCTCAATGAGATCGACTATGCCATTTTCCCGGAAGAGGAAAGTATCTATACCGTGTATAAAGATGGTATTGAATATGTTAAAATCATGAAAGACACTGAAAGCAGCTGGCTAAAACTTGATCCTGAAACAGAGCTTCCTCGTTTCGAAGCAGATGATGAAATCAATGCTATTGGTAAAGAAATCATCGCTTATGAAGCAAGTACAAGCACACCATCAAATGACCTCGACTAGTTTACAAAAGACGCTTTCGGCTAAATTAAAACGGATTATTCCGATGGAATTCGGAAGAAACAGGCACACTTACCTTTTCCTTTGCAATTGCTAAATAAGCTTTATACCATCCACTTAAAGCTATTTCCCTACCTAACCAGAAACATACATAAGTAAATACAGGGGCAGCAAATACATCAATACTATAATGTACATGTTGTATCAGCACCATACTTCCAACCAAGATAGTAGCGAACAAGGCAATTAATTTATCCGTTTTATTATTAAAACACAGGAATATCAGAAACATAGTAGACGTATGGCCTGAGAAAAAAAGGTCTTTTGTTATAAAGTCTGCTTTACCATATGTAATATTGCTAATTGGGTCTACCAACGGTATGAGTCCAATTGGTGGATCTAGCGGGACAAGTGAAATGGACAACATCCTTGTAAAAAGCACTAGGATAAACCCGTATAAAGCAGTAATCATAATAGCGGGACTAGAAAAGCATCTATAAAACAACAAAGCGCTTGTTCCCCATATACAAATAAATAAAGGTATAGATAAATCTTTGGCCGGCAGCAAATTTAATAAAGGGTCATATAACAAGGTTCCATCTCTAAGTTCTATATGATCAAAGAAATGAGGTAGCACCAATAATAGTACTATGAGTAAAATATGACCGGCTATCAACCAGCTTTTAAAAGCCCAGCTCTGCATCGCCTGTTTCCAGGTAATGGTGATAGCTTGATTGGCATGAAATATAGGCTGCATCTCTTCTTTTAAAATCAACTGCAAATTTGGCTTAACATTTTGATAATATGAAATTAATTTTTTCTAATGTCTAATATTCTACTATAACAAGCTAAAAAGCCGTCAAAATGATTAACTCTTTGTAATGCAATAACGACAAAAGAAGCAAAAATGCTACGCCATATTTTATGCACGTAGCTAAATCCAAAAACTATAGTAACTACTCATCGTGTAGTGAATGCAGTTGAATAGATTAACAAAGAATCATGCTTTTAGAAAATCCTTATATAATCTGAGTATCAGCGTTCAGTATTTCGACGCCATTCTCACTTGCAACCAGTGCTTTATTTGCTAAATGGTAAAACAAAGAATGCTCTATAACGCCCGGAATTAATTTTACAGATTGATTCAATTGCTCCAAGTTGGTAGCCGACTTAAATTTGACGTCTAATAACATATTTCCGTTTTCTGTAATAACGGCTCCATCTTTTTGTTGCCCCATCCGGATCTGTAATTCAGCATCTGGATACATCACCTTTAACTTATTCCAAACAAAGCTCTCAGCCGCTGGTAAAATTTCTACACATAACGGAACAACGGTTTCCATTAATTGTGCGTTAAACTTAGATTCATCGACCAAAAGAATAAATTCTTTCGCCATAGAAGCCATTAATTTTTCCAGAGTATGTATACCTCCACCGCTTTTTAAAGCGTTCAGCTCAAGATCATAATGATCGCAACTGTCAAAATAAAAATCGATCTCCCTTATTTCGGCAACATCCAGTGTTTTTAAACCTACTGCTCTTAAACGGGACTTCGTCTTGTAGGATGGACTTACAAAAAATAATGTCTTAATAAAAGGCAAATCTTTAATAAAATCCACCAAGTAGCCAATGGTTGTACCAGCCCCAAGGCCTATTGTCTGACCCAATTTAATATAATCCAATGCCGCTTTGGCGGCTTGTTCCTTTTTATTGTTCATATTTTCTGTTAAAATGTTTGCAGCACATTTGAAATAAACAGCCTAACCATCTATATCAAAGATAGAAAGCCTTTCCAACAACAAAGCAAATTTCCTCATTTAATAAAAGTGCTTAACGTTCGCCAATTAAAGGTGGCATACATGGTCAAAAAAAAACAACAACTAATCTATAGTTTCTTAATTAAATTTAAAACAAACATCACCTATCAAGTAAATCCATATCAATAGAAATCACTTTTTTAAAAAAACTCTTGCTTTCTAAAAAATATTCTATAAATTCACAAAAAAGTTACAAACTTAATGAACTAAATTAGAGAGACACCTAAGAACTAAAACAACAGACAATTCGTACAGTCAGACCGAAGCAATTTTTAGAAAGCAACATGATAAGATAAATTTTCAGGCTTCAACCACCTGAACACTCTTATAGAAGTATGTTTATTCATGTAGATAGATTGTAAATCGCATCTCGATTGTAAAAGCGCTTAACCAAATCAATATTTTTCGTGAGGTAGGATTTTGTGTGCATTAAAGTATCGCTTCAGCTAGCTACAAATAGCTTTTTATCGCGACAGGGAATTCTTGTGCCTATTATACTGGTATCAAGCGCCGCTAGATGCTTTGATTGCACGAAGGAGATTTATAAAAAGCAATCCCGTTCTTAAACAATTATTTATAACCAAAATCAACGAAACATGAAGAAAATTATGCTATGCTTTGTTTTTCTGATAC
>NZ_FOAF01000012.1 GCF_900109575.1 Olivibacter domesticus
GGATCATACCGAATTCTTGGGGGGATACTTTAAGCATACAATTTCATTACCCGATATAGGAAGAATTTAGTATCTCTGACACCTCGGAATACGCTTCTGAAAGCTTTCAATTTAGCATTGAAAGATTCGGCAGAGGCATTGGTACTCTTGTTATCAAAGTAATGCAGGATATTGGGATGATGTGCCGCAATAGATCTGGCCACGCTTTGGAAAGATGCTATTCCGGAATTTTCCACCTGATTGTGCCATAGGCCGAGTTTGGTAAAAGCGCCCTCTTTACTCTTGCATTTATTGAAGATATCTCCCAATGCTATCCCCAGATCATATGCCTTTTTAAGTAGGGGAAAGCGTAAGAAAAGCAGCTCTGCACGATGTTTCTGGCTTTCTGTCCATCTTGTAGGATGCCTGAACAGCAGATGTCTCGACCTGGCCAGGAGCTGTTTGAGCGTATCCCCGTTGGGTAGCAGCTCAGGATCGTAGGGAACACCCTCCTTACGTGCCTTTGCGATCTTCCTGCTTTCATCATCCAACACTTCCCAACGGTATCTGATGCGCAATTCCTGAACGGCATCATAAGCAAGTTTCTGTACATGAAACCTGTCTATCACCCGTCTGGCGTTCCTGAAACATCGACGGATTGCCTTTGCCATATTGGGAGCCATATCCATAGTAACCTCCCTGACCCTGTTCCTCATTCTCAAAGGGATACGTTCCAGGGCATGGATGATATCTTCCGCCTTTGTTCCCCTAATGGTCGCCAGCACGGTTCCTTTTCTTCCTTTGGCGGCTTTGCTGCTTACAATGGTATAGAGTTCGCCATTGCTGAAACTGGTCTCATCGATACTCAGCTTTTCTGATATATTCCCCGGGAACACGGTCCAGTGTTCAGCATGGGGTTTCTGGTCCCAGTCATGAAAGTCGCTAAGATGGTTCTTATATTGTTCCTGAAGCTGTTTGCCATCCAACTGGAAGAAAAGCCCTAAAAGATGGGCACTGATGGGATAGTTATCCAAATATCCCCTTTAAAAAAAGCCCGAATTCCGTAGTCATTCGAGCGCCCTGGCGAACCAGGTTCCAGTCTCTGGTAATGATTTTCCCGCTTTCCAGAACCAGCCAGCGTCTTCGTCTAATATGAAGGGTAACTTTCTGACCGCGAATAGGAAAGTCTTTGATCTCCGAAGGTGGCATAAAGCCTTTTGATTCCAATTGGACACTTTCATATCCAGATGGGGCGATATTCTTTTCATCAAGGTGGATCTGGAGCCCTTTGTCCTTCTGGACTACTTCCATGATATCGAAATAATCTAATAGCCCCTCGGGCATTAATAAAGTCAAAAGTTTACGTTCGGCGTCTTGCAAGGTATATATTCTTTAATAACGCTAAACTAAGAATTATTTAAATTTCCCCCCAAGAATTCCACTTGATCCTTAATTTCTATATTTGCAATCTTTCGTTCCAGTTCTCTTTTTATCTCCTGATAGTCATTTGCTTCCATGTTATCGGTTACTAACAACTCCCTAGCCTTGCTCATTCGGGCATTCAACTCATCAATTTGTCCAAGTATTAAATCCCAACATCTATAGCAACTTAAAATTTCAATGGCTTAAATACTTTTTAGAAAGAGTAACAGTGTTAAAGAATATGGAATATCATTGTGTCTTAATCTTATCTCTATGCTTCAGTCCAAATTGAATTAAAGCGTCAAGGACAAGTCTTGTTTCAGAGGCGTGTTTTGTAAGTGTATAAGAAACTGTAACGGGTTTTGTGTTATTAACGGTCCGTATAATCAGTAAGTTTTCTTCCAATTCCTGCAACTCTTTTGACAAAACTTTCGGTGTTATACCCGTAGCCCTTTCTTGTAAGTCTTTAAATCTCATTGTTTCATAGGCATGTAAATTATGTAGAATACAAAATTTCCATTTACCCCCTAATAACTGAATGGCGTCTTTTAGAGCCAATATTTCTTCTTTTTTAACATCACTTTTTTTGTCTCTCATAAATATAGTCACTTTCCTAAAGGTAATGAATAACAAATATAAAGTAAACACCCCTTACTTTTACACCCAAATAAAATATCAAAAATGAAAGTTACATTAATAGCGAACATTTCGGTCAATGGAAGAGTATTGCTTTCTGATCATCCTCACTATCAATTACCACCAGAAGCAATGAATTTTTATTTAGAATTTGCAAAGCAGGCAGGAAACCTTGTTATAGGATTTAAAACCTTTGAGAATTTTCAGAATTTCCCCAAGGAAACAAAAGCTCTTTTTGAGGGGATAGAAATCGTGGTATTATCTAATGTGGTAGCCACGACAGAAGATTACAAAATCGTCAATAGCCCTGAAGAAGCAATTGACTATATGAAAGCAAAGGGCTTACACGAAATCGCAATTGGCGGTGGAACTGGCACGTTCAATGCTTTTATTGACAAAGATTTGGTAACGGATGTTTATTTAAATATTAACCCTATAATCACCGGAACTGGGGGAATATTAGTAAATAGCAATGAATTGAATGCTAATTTTCAGTTTAAAGAATATGCGTATAAAGATGGATTTATACGCCAACATTTAACCAGGTCGTGACCAGAAAATAGAAGAATGTAATAACGCTTGTTTTTTCGTAGAATCCAAGTCTTAATTGCCAGAAATGAATATTTTCAACATGTAGTACTAAAAATAATTTTTGGTCATCAGAAACCTTTCGATTGCTGATTTTTGTTAATTCCCCACTGCTTATTGGGCGCTTTACCGAGTTTAAACGCTAATTCTCCCCCATTCATCAACTCTTCATAGGTGATGTAATTTCTTGTTAAGGAAGCACCATTAAGCTGTATTGACTGAATGTAAGGGTAATCATCAGGCGACTGATCGCATCTTACTTTCCAAACTTTGTTATCCGGAAGATGAATTTCATAACGCTGATAAAGAGGGGTAGTTAACGGGTATTCTCCAGCGATAGGATTCACTGGATAAAACCCCAAAGCCGCAAAAACGTACCATGCAGACATCTGGCCAGCGTCATCATTGCCACTTAAACCGCCCGGCCCATCGCTATATTCCTCATTTAGAATTTGACGCACTCGCTCCTGTGTTTTCCATGGCGCATTCGTATAATTATAGAGGAATGGAATTTGATGACCAGGCTCATTCCCGTGCCAATAGCCCCCATTAGCAAACAACTGATCAAGGCTCTTTTCTAAAACCTGCTGCCCTCCCATCAGTTTAGCTAAGCCAGGTATATCTTGGGGCACATAAAAGGTATATTGATGAGGGGTTCCTTCTGTAATGTAGGGCTCTCGCGCCTCTCCATGAAAGGGTTTATACCAAGAGCCATCCACATAGCGCCCCCTGACCATTCCAACCTGTTTATCAAAAACCAGTTGATAGTTCTTGGCGCGCTTTAATAATTTATCATGATCCTCAGATTTCCCCAAAGCCTTGGCAAACATAGCCAATGCATAATCATCGTATGCATATTCCAATGTTCGGCTTACCTGCTCCTTTTTATGGAAAGCGATAGGCACGCTATCTTCCATAGGGATATAACCATATTTTAAATAAGATTGTAATCCCCGTCTACCCTTTCCTTGATAATAATCTAAAGAATCGGCTACCACAAATGCATTTTTGTACATTAGACGATAAGCTTCTTGCGCATCGAAATCTCTTATTCCTTTTAAATAAGCAGAAGCGATAACCGAAGTGGCATGATCACCAATCATCGCTGCCGTATAACTATTCCAGCATGGAAATATGGGCAACCAGTCGCCTTGCCGGCCTTTATCTACAAGAGAAGAAACCAAGTCATTCACTAACGTAGGTTTTAAAATTTCGAGTAATGGTATTTGTGCACGATAAATGTCCCACATCGAAAAATCATCGTAATAATCCCCTTTACTGGTTCTGAGCTTATTCTGCGAAGCAAATGCAGGATACTGACCATCCACATCACTAAACAATCTAGGGTGTTGCATAGCGTGGTATAAGCTAGTATAAAAAACACGCTTTTGCTGATTAGTAGCCTGTTCAATCATTACTTTGCCCAAAGCAAGCTCCCATGCTTGCTTTGTCTTTTGCTGAATACCTGAGAAATCCCAGTCAGGAACCTCGTTCACCAAGTTTTTATACGCGTTTTGTGCGCTTGTAAAAGACGTACCCATCTTTATATGGAGACGTTCACCTTTTTTAAGATAAAAACCGAGATAAACGCCTACATTTCCGTCTCCTATCACCTTTTTCGATTGGATAATCTTACCTTCTTTAAAAACGCCATTGATAGTTGTTTTTCTATCAGTAACCATGTAAAGGTGTCCATCAAACCCGGCGTATTCTCCCGATCCTTGATAAATACGATGTACAGGATTGGTTCCGATTACTGCAGCCTCATCATTTAACGTTAATTCACCTGCTTCTTCATCACTATTAGCATTTATCAACAAATAGACACTATCAGAAGTCAGCGCAGTTATTTGTATCATTCCCACTCTTGCGCTTCCTGTCATCTCAACCTTCAAGTTGTAGCGGTCTAATTTAACCTTGTAGTGAGCGGGACTACTCATCTCATTATCATGGGTAAAAGTACTTTGCGGGTCTTTTAAAGCCAATGCTAACGGCCCGCTAATGGGCATAACACTGAAACTCCCATAATCTTGTGTACAAGAACCACTTAACCAATGTGTACCGCGAAAACCATTAATAAGTGAATCGGTATAATAATAAGGTGCTATACATTTCCCTTCGGTTTTTCTTGTTTGAGCAGTCCACTGTGTCATAGCAAAGGGCGGAGCCACAGATGGAATTGTATTAGCATATTGCTCGGAACTAGCTTCAATATGCTTCTGAGACGCTGAAGTGGTACTTGCAGCCGTTCCTGCCATTGGTTGTACATAATTTACCAGCGATGCATCTTCTTGGGCAAAACAGGGTGAGCTACTTATAACAGCTGTTAAGAAAATATAAAAAAAATGTCGGATCTTCATGAGAATAGTCTGTAAATAATCGATTCCTTTTCGGGATATGGCTAGGTGATATTATAGGTTATCTTTTTGTTATTGGCCTTATGTTTTCAATTAAACAACATTATGGCTTATTAAAATATTTATAGATTAATGGATATACTTGAAACAATTATTATGCATTAAGAATTAGTAATTATTACAAATGTATTGATACTTGCTATCTGTCAAAGTAATGTTTATTATTTTTTTACTTAATCGTTTTCGCAGTAGAATTTTTTAGATGTTGTTTGAGAGAAGCAACATGGTATTCACTTTATAATTCGGCAAAATTCTTAAAAAAGGAAAATAACTACTACCTTTGCGACCGTTATTTTTACAAGCATCGCAAGGTATGACTTACGAAGAAGCGATGATCCAGGTGCGGATAAGCTTGAATTGAGGCTCCGCAGAATACATTCATTTATGTCAAAACCTAATCCATTAACGATTAGGATATTTAAAATTACAAGCATGCTAAATTTAGTTTTATTTGGTCCTCCAGGAGCCGGAAAAGGCACACAATCTCAGAAGCTCATTGAAAAGTATCAACTGATTCACCTATCTACGGGAGATATTTTGCGTGGAGAAATCACCCAAGGAACCTCACTTGGCATCGAAGCCAAGAAATTAATGGACGAGGGTAAGTTAGTCCCTGATGAAGTTGTAATTGGCATGATCAGTAACAAACTAGATAACAACAGTGACGCCAAGGGATTTATTTTCGATGGTTTTCCGCGTACCGTTGCACAGGCAGAAGCGCTTGATTCCTTATTGGCTTCTAAAAAGGCTCAGATTTCGGGTATGATTGCACTACAGGTAGAGGAAGCAGAGCTAGAAAAGCGTTTGCTATTAAGAGGAAAAGAATCTGGCCGCCCCGATGATGCAAATCCGGAAATTATAAAAAAGCGCATCGTTGAATATAACAGCAAGACAGCTCCAGTAGCTAACTATTATGAAGAACAAGGGAAGCTCAAAAATATTAATGGCGTAGGTTCGATTGAAGAAATATTCAGCAACATATGTCAAGTAATTGATAATTATAAATAGTACTACCAATCCATGGCTCAGGGTTCAAATTTTGTTGATTACGTTAAAATCTGTTGCCGTTCGGGTCATGGAGGGGCGGGTTCCGCACACCTACACCGCGATAAGCATACTGCTAAAGGCGGTCCTGATGGTGGAGATGGCGGAAGAGGTGGCCATATTATACTTAAAGGCAACAGCCAACTATGGACGCTTTTACATCTCAAATACCGTAAACATATTATTGCCGAACAAGGAGGCCCAGGTTTGGCAGCGCTTCAGCATGGTAAAAATGGAGAGGATGAGATCTTAGAGGTTCCGTTGGGAACGATTGCCAGAAATGCGGAGACAGGCGAGATCCTCTTTGATATTACCGAAGATGGCGAAATAAAGATCCTTACTGCCGGCGGCCGTGGCGGACTAGGAAATTGGCACTTTAAAAGTCCTACCCAACAAACACCCCGTTTTGCGCAACCCGGTGAGCCAGGTAAAGAAGAATGGATGATTTTAGAGCTTAAAATTTTGGCTGATGTGGGTCTCGTGGGCTTCCCAAATGCCGGAAAATCAACGCTCTTGTCGGTTGTTTCCGCAGCTAAACCTGAAATTGCTGATTACCCCTTTACTACTATCGTACCAAATTTAGGCATTGTATCTTACCGTGATAATAAGTCATTCGTTATGGCAGATATACCAGGCATAATAGAAGGGGCTTCTGAGGGGAAAGGTTTGGGGTATCGTTTTTTACGGCATATTGAGCGAAACTCCGTGCTGCTTTTTATGGTTCCTTCAGACACGAATCGAACTATTGCAGAAGAATATCAGATATTACTCCATGAACTCACTGCTTATAATCCGGAGCTGCTAGACAAACCGCGCTTATTAGCGATAACAAAATCTGATTTATTGGATGAAGAGCTCCAAAACGAAATGGAAAAGGAGTTACCTAAAGACATCAAACATATTTTTATATCGTCTGTTGCTCAAAAAGGAATTTCTCAGCTAAAAGACCTTGTTTGGCAAGCTATAAACAGTTAGTTTTTATTATTTTAAATAAACACTGAAAAATACAACGCAACACTATTCTCGTCTGTAAGATTTGGACGTGCCATCTTTATTAAATTCTATAGCGTATTTTTGTCTTGAACCATCAATTGTTCGTGGGTACCAAGTTAATTTCCCACCAGAGAAGATTTTTCTATTGTCGCATCAATCGTATACTAAACAAATTATTTCTTTCATCCTTAGCTTCTAACACCAATCTTTTTCTCTTTGATAAGTGCAGCAGCTTATTTAATTTCTTAATATCTTTTAACAGATCTTCAGACGCAATACCATTAATTCTTTCAACAATGGCTTCCTCCTTAATTTTCCCCCTCATGCTAGGCGAAATCGAAAACTTAACTCTCAAGTGCCCAGCATGATCGAATCCCATCATTAGCCCTCCAAGGATAAAATCTTGTGGGTAATTAAAAGTATGATTAGGTGATAAATAGATTACTTTCTTTAAGAGATCTATTACAAAATTATAACGACCGATGAGACGGGCACCTATCGAGCCATCGGCAATGGTTTTCCAATTTCTATCAAGGTTTTTTGTATCCATTAAATTTATTGGAATATTTTCCAACGGCAAATTTGAGCCTAAAGTGAGGCCGCTAGCGATTCCTCCAAAAGCAGTTGAAGTTACGCCCATGCTTGTAACAAGACTGGTATAAAGTGGCCTGAAGCCATTTGTTAGCAGATTATTCGCTACTACAAAGGATGGGAATACTAATAGATTATAACGAGCTCCTGTATCAAAGAAAAAGCTTCCCCGTACATTTTTACGTCGAGCGATATTCAATTCTACCGGTAATAATATATTGCCTGGGACCTTAACAGGTATAGCAATAGCATTTTCTTCGGGTTCATAATATCCAAAATCATACAATGACAGTTCATTTTTATCATAATTCACTTTTACGATAAAGCGTTTGGTTAATGTATTGCCAATAATACCGTCTGTGCGTTTATGATAATCATTAACAAGTGCAATGCGTTGGCCAGTTAAAGCCAACTTGCCTAGATATACCGTATTTTCTGTAGATACATAAGCCTGCCTATGCCCCCCTAATACGGTGACTTGTTTCGTTTTATTAGCGACTATACCTAACGAATCGGCTAAATCTTTAGATAAAACCATGCCGTCGGCACCAGTGTCAAACAATAACCGCACCATACGCTTATGGCTATTCAAGGTAACTTTTAATATGATTGCACCATTATCATTCTCAAAGGGAATTGTAATTCTATGCTTAGCAATGACACTTCTATCCATGCCAAATAACCTATCAAACTGTTCAAGATAAAGTATGCTACCACCCTTATCCAATACCATATCGTTCGTATCTAACAATTTGTTACGATTATAAAAGCCAATTTTTACGAAGGTTAAATCACGCTTTTGCTGTATAGAGATTAAAGCTATTGAGTCGGCAGGATAGTTTTTTAGTATTTGTTTGAGCATTCCATCTGTCGCATTCATATGGTATGCAGCTATACTAAAATCTGTAGAAAGAAGTGGCTTGAGTGCTGCAGGATTTTTGTATTTAAATATTTGGTTAAGAGCGGTTAAAGCTTTCCTAGCCGATATCTTTTCTTGCGCAATTAGTTGTGGAACATTGCCTAAAAAAACGAGTAATGCAGCTACCAATATCCTACATGTAATAATCATTTACAGCATCTAATGGTAAAGATCTAAACGCCCAATATGGGACTAACTGATCGCAAATATAGGTAAACGTTGCCTTAGTAATGCAGGAAATGGTGAATTCGTTAAAACACCTGCTTAATACTTTTGATTTTGAATTTAAAAATTATTAGCTCTTCTCCTCGCCTAATTAAGAGAGAAACTTCCTTCTTAGGCCGCTGCAGTGCTTTTTTATATTTTGCAAAATCCAGACTAAAGTCGCCGTTCACAGCTAGCAACAAATCATCCTCCTTTAACCCTGCTAGCGCAGCGGGCGAACCTTCCGCAACTCCTCCAACCTCAATATTACCTTGGATAAGTTGCAGATCTAGTCCTGAATAAGCGTAGTCAAAACGATCCCTAAAACTGTTGTTAGGTGTGAGGTGGATATCTCCCTTGGCATAGTTATAAATAATGTTAAAACGTCTAAAAATATCATTACCAATAAGCCCCCCTAAATAGGGGTATGATGTGACATCAAAAACATCATCAAATATTAAGGTGGGAACGTGTTTAAATTTATAAGGACCGAATTTTAGTTCTTTTATTACGGTAAGGTCCATTTGAATTTTTCCGCCCAAACCATGCCCCTCTTTTGGCCAAAGTTTTCTATTCCACGCCAATAAACTACTATCCTCAACAAATTCCTTCGAAAGCATCACACAAACCCCTGCGCCAATGTCATGTAAAAACCGGGCATTAATCGGCCTTTTATCTTTTAGTGAAGCTCCGTGCACAACTAAACTTTTAATATTAGGTTTCAACAGAAAGCCTCCTTTTGGATATCGTATTGTACCCTTAGAGCAGATTTCTATGACACTTTCATCATAATTGATCTTTATGATATATCTGCTAAAGAGAGAGTAACCGATAATGCCATCTACCCTAATGCCATATACACTGGATAAGAAAGAATAATCATTAATATGAAAATTTAAGCTGTCTACCGTAAACGCTGGAAAATTAAGGTGCTGATTATAAAGAAAGCTAACCTGCTTAATGCCCGCTACCCCCCTTATTCTTACAGAAGTTGGCGTTGGGTCTAACCCTAAGTATACAACTGTTGATGAATCGAGCGAAATGCCACCACTTCCTGTATCCAGAATAAAATTAAGAGAATCGATCTCATTGTTCAAAGTAGCCTGTACAACTACTACTCCTCCTGTTAAGGTCTTAAACGGTAATTTACAGAGCACCTCTGATGGAGATGGCACAATTTCCTCTTGCGCAAATGTAGAATTGTGCGAAACTATCAAATAAGTTAAGCATACAAAAGCAAGGAAGATGCGCATTTTAACAAGTATTATAATCGGTTAAGATAAAGTTAAAAATAATCAACCATTATCCAAAAAAAACAGGCCAATAATCGGGGAGATTAGAGGCCTGTTTAACCAATTATAAACCTAAATTATGAAAGCACAAAATTAGCAATAAAAATTGAAAAAACAAATATTACCAAAAGACGCGTATCTTTTTAAAAAAACGTAAAAAGATAAATGTCTCATAAACAGTTATAAAATTTTAAAACCAACTGATAAAGTATAGATTCCTGTTTTTTGCTCGAGCCCTTTGTTTAAATCCGTGAAGCCTCTACTATAGCGCGCATCAATTGTGATGCTCCCTAAATCGACTCCTGCATTCAATACACCTCCAAGGTTGAACTTTTTAAAATCAAGATCTTTCAGTTGATTCGGTTCGCTTAAGTTATAATTTAAGTCGGGCCCGATCGAAAGCCTAAAATTTAGATTTTCTGTATCGATTACTTTATACCCTACCATAAGCGGTACGTTAAGCTGATTAAATTTAGGATCGAATTTTTTACCTTGGTGCTCAAACTCTCCTGAAAAATGCACAAAGTTAATTTCAGGCTGCAAAAATATTTGATGACCAATCCTCGCGAAGGCGCCGGCCGAAAAACCTACCTTACCTGTTTCCTCTTTCAGCTCTTTTAATCCAGAAGGCAAATTAGCATAATTGGCTCCTGCCTTGATACCAAACGTCAAACCATCAGTTTGTGCTTTCGTCACTCCATTTACAGCAATCATCATTAGAAGAGCTGCTGCGAACATTTTGAACATTTTCATAAAATATTTTAATTTTAATTCTTAGCTAAGACAACTCAGAATGTCTTCCCCCTATCCATTTTTTTTTTATTTTCGCAAGTATGGCAAAACTCATCAACATTAAATCGTTCCAAGAGTTTCTAAGGTCTGGTACAGCAGGTGGAATCATACTAATACTATGTGTACTTATCTCTCTCTCTATTGCTAATTCCGGCTGGAACACTGCTTTCAATCAATTACTGGAAACAAAAATAGGCTATCATTCAACTGCGGTCCATCTTGAATACCCCATCATACTATGGATTAATGACGGATTAATGGCTATATTCTTTTTGCTTGTAGGTTTAGAGATAAAACGCGAACTTGTAGAAGGTGAGCTAGCCACTATAAAAAAGGCCAGCCTGCCGGTATTTGCAGCTATTGGAGGCGTTATTGTGCCGGCTTTGATTTACTTTTCTTTTAATAAGGGGACGGAATTCGAAGGCGGCTGGGGTATCCCGATGGCAACTGATATTGCTTTTGCCTTAGCTATTATTACGCTATTGGGAAATAAAGTACCTTCTTCTTTAAAGATATTTCTTGCTGCCTTGGCTATTGTTGATGATCTGATAGCCATACTCGTCATAGCTGTTTTTTACTCTTCCTCTTTAGAATATACTTATTTAATGTACGCAGGTTTAATATTTATATTGCTACTGCTTTTCAACAAGTTCGGAGTAAAGAACCTAGCCTTTTATATTATTCCGGGATTGTTCATTTGGTATTTTATCCACCATTCCGGCATACATGCCACTATTGCCGGCGTATTAACAGCATTCGCATTACCCACCACTCCCGATGCTACGGAGTCGCCTTTAGAAAAACTTGAACACCTCTTAGTTAAACCCGTAAACTTCATCATCATGCCTATATTTGCATTAGCCAACACCAATATTACCTACGAAGAAGGCATGCTAGAAGGATTGTTTACGCCGTTAGGGCTTGGCATAGCATTGGGTTTAATACTTGGCAAACCAATCGGTATAACAGCTCTTTCGTGGATCGCTGTAAAACTAAAAATAAGCAATCGTCCAGCGGGAGCCAAATGGAAGCATATATTGGGTGTCGGGATGCTAGGGGGGATTGGCTTTACGATGTCAATTTTTATTGCTTTGCTATCTTTTGCTGATTCTCCCCACATACTTTCGGAAGCTAAATTCTCTATTTTAACCGGCTCCGTGTTCTCGGCTATGTTGGGTAGTTTCCTACTATCAATGTCTACAAAAGAAAAAAAGAGAACAACCTGATTTTTTTTAGCTGATTCTCAACCGGTAACAAAATAAATGAATTTTATTTTTTGAAATACAAAATGGTTATCTATCTTTGCAGACCGAAAAACGGATAGGAAATCGGTAAAAACAATAAAAGGCCCGTTCGTCTAGGGGTTAGGACGTTAGATTTTCATTCTAGAAACAGGGGTTCGATTCCCCTACGGGCTACATAAGGAGACAAAAGATTCAAAACCTGCAAATTAAACATTTGCAGGTTTTTTGCTTTCATTCGATTTTTTTATTTTCAATCGCTGAATAAAGCATTTATGCTTATTTATTAGGGATTAAGAGAGACTTTATTAGCTTTTAAAGCAGTATAAATGGTTTTAATATACTCTTAAATTATTTTAATTTTTGAAACAACTATAAAAGCTGTAGATGGATAGTGCATGATTCTTGTACAATCTTTTAAACCTTTTATTTGGAAGAAGGCGAGAATTTTGTTATCTTACGAAAAACAGCTATGAACATTTTTGAGCTTTTAGATACATTCTCTTGGATCTTCTATGTCGTTATCGGGATATTTTTGTTACGCTTTCTGGGGTTATTTTTCACAGTGAAACAGCAAACTGCCGTGATCATGGAACGGTTCGGCAAGTTTCGGGATATACGTCATGCTGGATTTCAATTCAAGATTCCTATAGTTGATAAGATTGCCGCCCGCCTTTCACTTAAGATCCAGCAATTGGATGTTGTCGTTGAAACAAAAACCCAGGACGATGTTTTTGTTAAACTAAAAATTTCGGTCCAATATGTTGTCATTAAGGACAAGGTTTACGAAGCCTTTTATCAGCTGGACAATCCTTATACGCAGATTACATCCTATGTTTTTGACGTCGTACGGGCAGAAGTTCCAAAACTTAAATTAGATTATGTTTTTGAAAAAAAGGACGATATCGCTGTTGCTGTCAAGGGTGAGCTTCAGGGAGCGATGAATGATTACGGGTACGATATCGTAAAAACGTTGGTCACCGATATTGATCCCGATGAACAGGTAAAACAGGCTATGAATAGGATAAATGCAGCAGAACGGGCGAAAGTCGCTGCACAATATGAAGGAGATGCGCAGCGGATACTTACTGTGGAAAAGGCCAAGGCCGAAGCGGAAAGCAAGCGCCTGCAAGGTCAGGGTACCGCCAACCAACGCAGGGAAATTGCAAAGGGATTGGAAGAGTCGGTAAATGTTCTGAACAAGGTGGGCATCAATTCGCAAGAGGCCTCGGCCTTGATCGTTGTTACACAACATTACGACACCCTACAGGCAATGGGGACCTTAGGCAAATCCAACTTGATCTTACTTCCTAATTCACCGCAAGCAGCTGGTGAGATGCTCAACAATATGATTGCCTCCTTTGTTACCGCCAACCATATCGGAAATGAAATGGAAAAGAAAAAAGAGCAAGACGAGTAACAATGTCAGATATTTTAATGTATTTGATTTCTTCGCAAATCTCTCGTTAACCTTGTATTAGCAAATATCTGACAGCTCTTGTGCTTAAAATAGCCTCAGCAAGAAAGTTTAGACATTCATTATTTGATGAAAAGGGGCTTTAGGTATCCTCTATTATTTAATTGACATACCATTATTTAGCGTTCTCCAAGCAGTTAAGCTAAATATGTCAATTGCCATCGTTCTTAATTTCCAATCTAACTGGATTTGCTAAGGATGACAGTGGGATTTTTACCATTGCTATAAAATAATTATATGTATCAACAGAATATTCAAGCTTCCCTAAATTATTATACGCGAAGGCCAGTCTCTTGCTTATATTGTCTAAACCAGCATTATATCCTTCGACTTTTTTGTTACTGCTTATTACATTCTTCGTTTTTATATAAAAAACATCGTTCTCGACGTACAGTTCTATCGATCCTTTATTTCCAGGTGTGATCAAGTCACCATGCTTAAACATGTTCTCTGCTAAAGTCAAGAGCACTAGCGGGATTATCTCCAAATAGACAACTTCCTTTGAGTAATGAAGGCTTACCTGTAGTTCGCTATCGAACCTAAGTTGGTTCAAGTAAATCAGATGTTCAACTTGTCTAATTTCATCTGAAATCAATACAAACTTTTTTTTGTCGAGATCGTCCAAGCTATAACGTATCATTTCCGTAAGAACTGATATAGCCTTTGATCCCCGCTCAGAAGTTTTTTTTGTTTTTCTTTGTAAGAAATCAAGCAGGTTAAAAAGAAATTGTGGATTTATTTGTGCTCTAATGTATGCATAGTCAGATTTAATCAACTCCTTTTCAATATTTTTTTTCTCCATAGCACTGAGGAAATGCTGTCTTTCAAGATCAATGTTTTGTTTATTCTTAGCATCAGCTTCTCGAAAAAGATAATAGGCAGAAGCCGGAATGGCAAAATAGATAATTCTCCAAAATGATCCGGCATAATAATAGGTATCCAGTTTAACAATCGATACAAAATTTGTTCCCGAAAAATGGATAATAATTAGTCTTACAGCGTGGACAGCAAAAACATAAGCAAAATATTCTAACACCATTAAAAGTATCAGCATAAAGGCTTTATTCTTCTGCTGCTTCAAAGCAAATGGAAGAACCACTAAAGCATGACAATAGAAAAACAGAATAATTTTAATATAGACTAAGATGTAGTCACCAAGCATACCAAACCGTCCTGATATAAACGCGGGCAGTATAATATCATAGATTAAAAAAATGGTCCATCCAATAATGTGATATTTCTTCTTCTTTAAAGAACTAGCAACTCTATTCATTATCTGGTTTTAACATATTTCTATTTATTTGCAGCTCTATTTTAATCTCCAACGATAAAAGCAATTACGTTACTTGCCATAATTCTTCATTCAACTACTTGTTGGTTCTATATATGCTTTCATAGGGTTTGCTAAAACACCAATTGGAATTTTAATTTGGACAACAAAGTAGTTATGCTCATCAACAAAATATTCTAGGAATTCAGAATTACCATAGGCCAGTGCAAGTCTCTTTTTTATGTTTTCAAATCCTAGGTGGTATTCGACCTCGGGTCTATTATCCTGAATCGAATTGATTGTTTTAATATGAAAGACATCATCCTCCACATGTAAATTTAATGCCGCCTTACTTCTTAAGCTAGTTAGATCTCCGTTCTTAAACAGGCTTTCTACTAAAGTCAAAAGAACTAACGGAATTATTTCCAGATGCATAACTTCTTTAGAGTAATTAAAATCTATCTGTAATTTGTTGTCAAATTGAAGTTGAAATAAGTAAATAAAATTTTCGACTTGTTCAATCTCATCAGACACCAAAATAAACTCTTCTTGTAATCCCCCCAAACTATACTGCATCATTTCTGAGAGACCAAGTATAGCTTTGGAGGTTTCTATTGAGGTAGTTTTTGTTTCCTGATATATAAAGTTCAGTAGGTTAAATAAAAAATGAGGATTAATTCGTGCCCTGAGATAAGCGTAGTTCGATTTGATTAGCTCCTGCTCCATATCTTTTTTTTCTATAATATCTAGAAAACGGGTTTTTTCAAGCGCCATATTTCGTCTATTCTCAACATCAAGTCGCCGAAGAAAATAATAAGTGGTGGACAAGGCGACAAAATAGAGAAATCTCCAAATTGTTTCAGCAAAAGTTTTAGGATCAAATGTACGGGTCGATATTAGACCCAATAAGCTAACTGAACGGATAATTAGAATATGAGAAATGCATTCTAATACTATTATAAAGCACAGAATTACAATCCTATTTTTCCGCCTGCTCAAAGCATACGGCAGAACAATTAAAGCGTGAATGTAAAACGTTAAACAATGTATAAGATAAAAAGTGACATAATCTCCGAATATACCAAACTTACCCGTCAAGACCGCTACTACTGAAACTTCGTAGGTCATAAAAAGAGCCCATCCAATAAAGTGAAGTTTATTCTCCTTTAAAAAGTCAAAAATCTTGTTCATCCGGCTAATCCTTTAATTTGTGTAGTGTCTTATTATGTCTGTGTAAAGATTTTCTCTAAAACATCGACTTACCCTAAATTAACGTCAAAAAGCCATGAATTATCAGAAAGTTAAAATCAAAAAAACAACTATTTTTAAGTTCAAACAACTTAAGATAAAAAATTCACTTCCAGTTCAAGGAGTCTCTTCGACAGATGCAATTATATACCAACCGAAACAAGAAAGCACTTAAGGCAAATCCTCATACTTTAGTAACTACTTTTTTGGGTTAGCTATAAATAAAAGTGGAATGGCTCTAATTAGCCTATAAGTATCTAATAATCAAAATCTTCCAGTTTTTGCAGTTCTACTGTTAATGTATTCATTAAATTCATCCCTATAAGAAATTCCTATGGGAATAAGAAGTTTATGAGTCATCTTTATCCGATAATTTTCTACCTCTTCAATATGCTGTTTGGAAATAATAAAGGATCGATGAACCTGAATGAATTTTTCGTTAAGGAGTAACGTTTTCTTTATTTCTGACAGGGTTAAATAAACAACCAAAGATCCCTTAAGGGTGTGAATATTAATATAATTTTTGAGGCTTTCTACTGCAATAATATCATCGTAATGTACCTTCACAACATTCTGCTTATTTTCTTTCTCGGAAACTTTAACAAAAAAGAAATTATCTTGCTTATTTATTATGGGACTATTATTTTCCTTTTCAATCAATTTTGTGATTGCTGCAGCAAACTTTGGAAATGAGAATGGTTTCAATAGATATGCAGACGCTCCTACTTCAAATGCTTCGGAGGCAAATTCATTATAAGCTGTAGCTAAAACTAACCATTTAACTTGCGTTTTTATTGTTTTTGATAATGCCAATCCATCTAAATGGGGCATATTAATATCCATAAAAACAATATCGAATTTATTTTCACTTCCAGTAATCTCATTTAAGGCCAACACTGGATCGGTAAAAGTCATTACAAGCTCTAAATTCGGCATCTGTGCAATATAGTCTTCTAAAACTCCTATTGCGCTCCGTTCATCATCAATAATAACACATTTCAACATAGGCAAACATTTTTTTAAAAATAGAGGAAACTGTTAATAAAGCCAAAATCTTGTATAATTTACTTTTATTACAACCTTGTTATTTTACAGAAATAAAGCCCAGGCAACAATAATCACTATAATTATAACAAATTTGTCGCTTAAAATAGAAATTGTTTCTCAAAACCAATACATTAAGAAGAGGTATATTTATACCTATTGTTTATTTCCGAAAAATAAACTTTCTTTACTTCACAAACACCCCTATTTAAGCAAATAGGTACAAATAAAACGATCTTCTAAAGATAATTTAATTAATGAGCCCAAGCCAAGATAACATTCAGTTAGCTCACGCAGTAGCAACAGCAGTTGGTATAGATCCCCAGGTATACGCATACCATGACGATGATAAGACGAATACTTTACACATTCTTAATTGTAAAGATCCACTCGACGTAAACAATTACATATATTGTACAATAGGACTGTCTGATTTCCCCAATAATATAGAAATGAGCGATGGTTCGGAAAAAAACATTCCCGTCGAGCTATTACTAAGTGGAAATAATAGTAGCAATAAATGGGCAAATATATTATCTACTGTGGGTTTTCATATTACCAAAAACCAATGGAACTGCCAACCCGGTACTGTCTTTAAAAATATGGTGAACATATATCATCAAAATATAGCACTGAAACATCTACTTTTTGTAGAGCCATTGATGTGGCAAGAAAAATTGGATTCCATGAAACTTTCCGGTAAAAAAGTTTATTTTCTTCTACTGGTACCTATTTCAGATGCGGAGTGTAATTATCGGGAGAAACATGGTTTCGACGCTTTGGAACAACTCTTCATGAAGCACGAAATTGACATCACCAATCTTAATAGGGCATCGGTACTTTAACAATTCAAACAGGTAAACAAAGAAATTTGGGACATCCTATATTAGTCCTTTTTAAAGGATAATCCTGCTTCCTGCATTGCCACACGAAGTTTTGGAAGCGTACTAGGCCCCATACCATGTAGCTTCAAAATTTCGTTTTCACTAAAGGTAGCTAATTGTTGCAATGTTACGATGCCCTTCTGTTCAAGTGCCCGTTTTGCGGGGGCGCTAATAGTAGCTAAAAAACCTTCCTTTGGTCTATTTTCTTGCTCACAGACGGGACAAACGGGGCAGTCGCTGCTTTTATAATATTGATGTCCATTGCTACAAATACGAAGCGTCTTCTTTTCGTTAATCATATCAACTTTAAATTGCGTTATGCCTTTTTTGAACGCATCATCAGCAAATAAATAAATGTATCAAAACACCTATCATATATCACCTTTTTTCAGCTGTTCAACAGCAAAATTAGCAGCTCTCGCCGTCATCGCCATATAAGTTAAAGACGGATTAACACAACCGGAGGAAGTCATTGCGGCACCATCTGTTACAAAAACATTAGGTGCATCCCATACCTGATTATTACCGTTTAGCACAGAGGTTTTTGGATCTCTTCCCATACGTGCTGTTCCCATCTCATGAATTCCCTGTCCCATAGCAAAAGTAGCTCTATATTCGCTCACTTGCTTCACACCTGCCGCTTCCAACATTTCTCTTCCTTCTTTCACAATGTCATCAATCATTCGTTTTTCATTTTCCTTAATTTCGGCATCCATTGTCAACACAGGCAATCCCCATTTATCCTTTACATTTTTATCCAAATAAATTCTATTTTCATGGTAAGGCAAAATTTCGCCAAAGCCAGTAATACCCATTGTCCAAGTTCCAGGTTCACAAAGTTCCTCTTTAAGATTTATCCCTATGTTTAACTCGGCCACATCTCGCTGCCATCCTTCTCTGCTAGCGCCGCCTTGATAGCCAAAGCCTCTTATATAATCTCGCTTTTCACCCTTAATATTTTGAAAGCGAGGTATATAAACGCCATTTGCCCGTCGTCCAAAAGTATATTTATCTTCAAATCCTTCCACGATACCTCTCGCCCCATTACCAAGCGTATGATCCATCACATTATGTCCCAATTCGCCTGAACTGCTGCCCAATCCTCCTTCCCAGATATCCGTAGCAGAATTCATTAATATCCAAGCAGAATTCAATGCGGAGGCGTTGACGAAAATAACTTTAGCAAAATACTCATACGTCTGATTATTTTCCGCATCTAATACAGCGACACCTTTGGCCTTGCCGGTTTCTTTATCATAGATAATATTCGTCACGATCGACCATGGCCGCACCGTTAGGTTACCTGTTTTAACTGCTGCTGGCAATGTGGAGGTTTGTGTGCTAAAATAAGCACCAAAATTACAGCCATTGCTACATTGGTTTTGATATTGACAATTAATTCTGCCAGGAAGAGGCTTGGTAATATTGGCAACGCGACCAATAATCAAATTACGCTCATTATTATAATGCTTTTTTATTCTGGCCGCTACATCCTTTTCTACTACATTCAGCTCCATCGGAGGTAAAAAATCACCATCTGGTAATACGGTAATACCATCGCGATTACCACTAATGCCTGCAAAGCGTTCTACATAGCCATACCAAGGGGCCAGATCCTTATACCGAATTGGCCAATCTACTGCAATACCGTCTTTCAGATTAGCGTTGAAATCCAGATCACTTAAACGGTAACTTTGCCGCCCCCATATAAGTGACTTCCCACCTACTTGATATCCTCGAATCCAGTCAAAACGCTTTACTTCAACGTATGGGTTATCAATTTCATTTACCAAAAAATCCACATTTCCCTCGGTCATTGGCCAATAACGCTTTTGTATGGGATGTTCTTCGATCATGTGCTGGCTTCGATTGTTTCGGTAAGGATAATCCCAAATACTTTTAGACGCAAATTTGTAATCCTTTACGTGTTCCACATTCCGACCCCTTTCCAACATCAGCGTTTTTAAACCTTTTTCTGTGAGCTCTTTTGCTGCCCAACCGCCACTGATACCTGAACCGATAACGATAGCATCATACACATTGTTCGACATAATGATTATAATTTATTATAGTTCGTTTGTTAGTTTTATATTTAGTCCTTTTATTCTTAACAATGCCAACGTTAGCATAACTGGTTAAAAAAAACGCTCCGTAAATGACATTCCCTAAAAATTTGTAATTTAATACTTCTTGGTTTTGAAAAAGTTTTAGATATACTTCCTTTTCAAATATAAACATCCAAGCCAAATTAGAAAAATATTCAAGAATTTTATTTTTCGGGCAAACAACAAATCGGTTCTTTATAAATAATAATATACATAGATAGAGGTTTTTATAATCCCAATTTCATTTATCTATCCCATCCTCATCTTTTCTGTAAATGACTGCAACAATTCTTTATTTTGCATATCTAAATTGTATTTGATTTAAAATATGTTAAGCAGAATCATTTTCATCATACCTATTTGGATTTTATTGGATTTTTATTTCTTCCAATCACTCCGCTCTGTAACCAGTACCTTGCAGCCAGGTTCAAGACATATAATTCATTGGGCTTATTGGCTATTTGACCTATTGCTTATATTGGCTATACTTTACTTGATACTTATTAATCCAAAGTTGCTACCCAACAAATATATCTTCGTTCTGGTAGGTTTTGTGTTATTAACCATTTTACCAAAATTGCTGGTATTACCTTTTCTTTTATTGGAAGATATATCGCGGTTAGGTAGTTATGCCTTTCAGCATAAAGATCATACTGGTTTTCCGGGTCGCCGAAGGTTTGTTAGTCAACTCATACTCGGGATAAGTGCGATCCCCTTTCTTTCTATCATTTACGGCATGTCTAAAGGCAAATATAATTACAAAATTCATCGTCATACACTCCGATTTAAAGATCTGCCCGAAGCGTTTGATGGCTTTACCATCACGCAATTATCTGACATTCATTGCGGTAGTTTCACTGACCGTGAAGCTGTAAAACATGGTATTGACTTAGCAAACGCACAAAAAAGTGACCTGCTGGTATTTACGGGCGACTTAGTTAACAACGAGGCGATTGAACTGGATGAATGGCAACCTCTATTTGCACAGTTAACGGCGCCATTAGGTGTATTTTCTATCTTGGGTAATCACGACTATGGTGATTATATTACCTGGACCTCTCCAGAGGCGAAGAGTGCTAACCTCGATCGGCTCAAAGTGATGCAAAAAGAAATGGGATTCCGTTTACTTCTGGATGAACATGTCAAAATTGAGAAGAATAATCAGCACATCAACCTGGTAGGTATTCAAAACTGGGGGAAAAGCTTTGCGCAATATGGAGACCTTAATAAAGCCATGCTCGCTGTAGAGGACAACGCGTTCAATGTCTTATTATCTCATGACCCTACACATTGGGAAGCACAAACACTCCTTCATCCAAAACCCATTCACCTAACGCTGGCTGGTCACACGCATGGCATGCAATTTGGTATCGAAATTCCTGGATTAAGATGGAGTGCTGTAAAGTACATTTATAACCAATGGGCCGGACTGTATCATAAAGAGGATAAATACATTAATGTAAATCGAGGTTTTGGATTTATAGGCTTTTCGGGAAGGGTTGGTATCTGGCCGGAAATTAGCGTAATTACGCTGAAGAAAGCTTAAACGCAGCTCCCATACATTGCATGTATTTTACCGCCCTATCGTGCATTTTGTATATCAGCAAATTTTATTTATGTTTGTTTCACGGAAATGATGCCTTCCGACTGAACCGCCCTAAAAAAGCTGATGGCGTCTACTGAATAGATCTTTAGGCAGATATGCCTCTGATTTTTTGTAGACTATTAGCTTATATATCATGATAAATAAAATCTTTTCACTGGAACAAATTCGAGTTTTTAAGAATCTGTTAAGATGGACGGTGATTATTTTGCCTGTTTCCATTGTAATAGGAAGTATGGTTGCTTTTTTTTTATGGGCATTGAATCTTTCCATTCACTATCGTTTTGAGCATCCATGGCTCTTATATTTTTTACCTTTTGCTGGCCTACTTATTCATTTTTCTTACAAGCTTTATGGAAAAACTTCTGAAAAAGGCAACAACCTTATTCTGGATGAAATTCACACACCGGGAGGTGGAATACCGAAACGAATGGGGCCGCTTGTGCTGGTCAGTACTGTAATAACTCATTTGTTTGGGGGTTCAGCTGGCCGTGAAGGAACAGCTGTTCAGATTGGCGGCAGCATCGCTCACATGTTCAGTAAGTGGTTTAAGCTTGATACGAAAGAAACACGTATGCTATTAACAGCAGGCGTTGCCGCTGGTTTTGGTGCAGTATTCGGAACACCACTAACCGGTGCCATCTTTGCACTAGAGGTATTAACCATCGGACGCATACAGTATTTTGCCATATTCCCCTGTTTAATAGCGAGTCTAATAGGTGATCTCACTGTATCTGCCTGGCAGGTGCATCACACCACCTATCGCATCGACACCTTCGACATACCTAACTACTTTGAAACCTATTTTTCGTTAAATATCCTGCTTTTGACAAAAGTTGTAATAGCTTCCATCGCCTTTGGCTTGTCTAGTTTGCTGTTTGCACAAATGGCTCATCGCTTAAAAAAAATTTTCTTGAGCCTTTTTCGGAAAACCTGGATAATCCCTATAATAGGAGGGACTATTATTATCATTTTAACGCTTGTTTTAGGAAAACCCGATTATCTAAGTTTAGGAGTAGATGCCGAATATCCTGGAGCAATCACCATCCCTTCGGCGTTTAAAGAAGGCGGATCCGACACCTGGAGCTGGCTATGGAAGACGATTTATACAAGTGTTACCTTGAGCAGTGGATTTAAGGGAGGTGAAGTAACGCCATTATTTTATATTGGTGCCACGCTCGGAAACACGTTATCGTCTTTGCTAAATGCTCCAGTCGGACTTTTTGCAGCACTCGGGTTTATTGCGGTCTTTGCTGGTGCTACCAATACACCCTTGGCATGTACAATTATGGGTGTAGAACTATTTGGTGGGGAGTATTTGATTTATTTTGCCGTAGCATGTTATACCGCTTATTTCTTTAGCGGACATGCAGGGATTTATAGTGCACAGAAAATTTGGGCAAGGAAGGGATAGTGTTAAATGAGGCATGCCATATCAAAGTTGAGATGAGTTACCTACGCATTAACAGATAAGTAAGATCAAATCGTAACATGAACTTATGGGGCGGGTAGACTCAAATAAATCAGCAAACTCAGGCATACTAAAAACCAATCGACAGAAAATTAACAATAAATTAACATCAATAACATTCAAAGGTACTTTACCGCACCTATCTTCGCATCTTAGTTCAAAAATCATTAAAATCATTTAAGATGATACGCCTACATGTCACCATTGTATCCCTTCTTCTAATTCTGCAGACGGCCTACTCGCAAGAATCCAAACCATTAAATCGTCCTAAACTCGTAGTAGGACTAATGATTGACCAGATGCGTTGGGATTATCTTTATCGTTATTATGATCGTTATCAAGAAGGCGGATTTAAACGCCTGCTCAACGAAGGCTTTAGTAATGAAAACACCTACATCGATCACCTCCCTACGGTTACCGCCATCGGACATAGCTGTGTGTATACCGGAAGCGTTCCTTCTATTACCGGTATTACCGGCAATGAATTTATTGTCCGTGAAACAGGTAAAAACATGTATTGTGCCGAAGACAGCACCGTTCAGGGGGTAGGTACTTCTGGTAAAGGTGGACAGATGTCGCCTAAAAACCTGCAAGCTTCTACTATAACCGATGAGCTTAAATTAGCAACTAATTTCCGTAGTAAAGTTATTGGAATTGCCTTTAAAGATCGTTCAAGCATCATGCCTGCCGGACATTTTGCCGATGCCGCTTATTGGTTTGACAGCCAAGCTAACTGGATTACGAGCAGCTATTATATGCAAGATTTACCGAAGTGGGTAAAAAAATTCAATGACGAAAAAAGAGCCGTCAATTATTTAAAAGATGGTTGGAACACGCTGTATCCTGCAGATAGCTATGTACAGAGTAGTCCGGACGACAACCCTTATGAAGGACCGATGAAAGGCACTACGCGCCCTATTCTCCCAGTCAATGCCGAAACGTTAGAAAATAACGGTGCCCGTATTATTTATAGTACACCCTTTGGTAATGCCTTCGCCTTAGACTTTGCAAAAGAAGCCATCAATCAGGAGCAACTGGGCCACAATCCAGCTAATGTACCCGATTTCCTGGCTATCAGCTTGTCTTCTACGGATGCTATTGGGCATCAATATGGCGTAAATGCTTTAGAGGTGGAAGACATGTACCTCCGTTTAGATCAGGATATAGCCAAATTCTTGCAATTTTTAGATGAGAAGGTAGGGCATGGCGAATACACCTTATTCCTAACAGCCGATCATGGCGCTTCTCACAATAATCCTTTCTATATTGATCATAAAGGCAGTGGCGGGTATGTCAGCGACGAGGTATCAAAAAACCTTAACAAACAGATATTAACAAAATTTGGCACCGATCAGGTAATCCAAAGTCTTGAAAACGATCAGGTACATTTAAATCACGCGCTCATTGCGCAGAAAGGTCTAAACGAAGAGACTATCCGCTCTTTTGTTGTGGATTACCTTCGACAGGTTCCCGGTATAGCTTTTGCAGTCGACATGGACAAAGTAGGAAGTAGTTCGGTACCGCAACCCATTCGCGAGCGGATCATAAACAGCTATAATTATAAGCGCAGCGGTGTGATACAAATCATCTTCGATCCGCAGTGGAAAAATGGTTCTCCAAATCAAACCGGTACAGGCCATAGTGCATGGAACCCCTACGATGCACACATACCTCTGCTATGGATGGGCTGGGGAATTCCTGCTGGCAGTAGCAATAAAGTGGTCAGCATGTGTGATATTGCACCTACCCTAGCGGCTATGCTTCATATACAAGAACCTAATGGAAATGTAGGCAAGCCTATATCTTTCCAGAAAAAATAATGGAATAGTAAAAAGGTTTGTCAATGGAATAGTATTCGCTCTTCCATTGACAAACCTACTTTAGCTAATAAAAACAGCTATCGATGGCTTTTAAGAGATTAAACAGTCCAGCCGTACGGTATATATATGTTATCAAAGGTGCCATCTTCATATAAATCTACCAACGCATAGCCATTTTTAGTGGCATAACGATCTCCTTTCCACCAGTTACCGCTGACAGCACCATTACTGATGTAGGTTACACCCTGATATTTGACTTCATCATTTAAGTGAATATGCCCACTTAGAGCCAATTTTACTTGAGGATATTTTGTAAAAAGTGTCACTACACGTTCCGCATCATTTAATATGGCCCCCCCACCCAATTGATAACCTGTATCCGTTTTTCCAAGATGTCCTACTACCAAAGGAGCTGCCGACAAGATTGGTGCATGTGATAAAATAACGGTATGTTTTTCTTTATTTGCTTCCAAATCCTGCTCCAACCATTCAAATTGCGCGTCGTCTAGCTGGCAAGCATACCATTGTCCATCTGTACTGCGTGGCTGTATGCTATCCAACACGACAAAATGCCATCCTGATTGATCAAAGCTACGATAAGGTTTTTGCAGGCGCATCATATCCAGCGCATAATTCTTTCCATAAAGCGGATCTATTTTCTGACCGAAACCCCAGCAGTCATGATTGCCAATGCAATATTCGATAGGAAGACTATTTTCTCCCGTCATCAATTGATGCCAAAGTTTCCACTGCGTTTCTACCCGATCTTTTGGCTGCTTTAATGCGTCCATAATACAATCGCCCGTATTGATAATGAGTGTTGGCCGATCTGCCTGTGATTGTACATGGTGTAAACAACTGGCTAAGCCCTTTGGAGCATTTAACTCTGGTTGCATATGTACATCTGTTAAGTGGGCAAAACGTAAAGCACGCTTGGCTGTTCCCGCATTATTACCGTCCTCTGTTAACACATTAGCGAAGGCCGATTTCCCCAACAATAAGCCTGTGAGGCCGCCTATACTCAAATTTTTCAGTAATGATCTACGATTCATCTGCTTTTATTTTATGATCTATTAAACACGAAGGATATTAATAATTGTGCTCTTAGGATAAAGGCAAATTTATATGAGCCAATGTTAAGTTAATATGAAGATTTCTTTGTGTTTTCATCCCTTAATCGGCATTGGTAACCGATTAATACCATTAAAGAGGTTATAATGCATATATCAACTTAGTGAATCTTTATTTTATGGTTATTTTGTTACAAAAACTGACAAACATTTTACCATTTTCATAATACGCATCTACCAGCGGTTGGTGTGCAATTAAAAGAATAAGAGATATGATAAAAAAAAGAGAACACCCGTGCAAACCACCTTAAAGAAGATAGAAGCTTATAGACAACATTTATACTTATTTATTTTTTAACATTTTAATTTTTTCAATTATGCAATAGATACGCAAACATGGGCTTTAGCAAAATATCAGATGATACTTTAGCCACATTAGGTGTTACAGTTATCACCGCGATGACAGATAACCCTCATTTTGAAACGCCTTTACCAGCATTGGCTGATGTACAGTTAATTGTTGACGATTTTCGCGATAAGTTAGCCAGTACCCGAAAAGGAAGCCCACTGAATACCAGTGAGAAAAATCACAGTAGACAACTGTTAGAAAGCGAACTTAAAAAATTAGCCTTCTATGTTAATACAGTAGCAAACGGTGCTCTTCACATTGTTTTAAGTTCTGGTTTCCCGGCAAAACAGTTGCGCACATCAATGGATATTCCTTTGTTTCCTGAACGGCTACGTCTCTTGGACACTCCACAAAGCGGACAACTGCGCTTTGATTTTAATATGGCAAAAAGTGCTTGGGAATACGAATACAGCTATGCTACATTTGTAGATGATAACGGTATACCGCAATGGGGTAACATTTTGACGACCACATCCTCGCGCAACAATATCATTGCCCCTTTAGAAGCGGGGAGCATCTGCCGTGTACGAGTGCGATCGCGCAATGGCAAAGGCGTGAGCGACTGGAGCGAACCTGTTAGCCGCATGGCCAGGTAATTCTTGGGGACGGGCAGAAGCTCGTCCCTGCTTTATTAGGTTTTTATTACACCTATCTAAACTAGTATTCATGGCTTTTTAATATATTGCTGCTGTTTTTTCAAGGAAACTTATGTTTGAGGTATTATTTGAACACATTGACAAAAAAATTACGCTTACAAAAGAGGAAGAGAATAAATTAACACCGTTTTTCATTCCAAAAAAGTATCGTAAAAGACAATATGTGCTTCAGCAAGGAGATATATGTAAGTACATAGCTTTCGTAGAAAAGGGTATGCTCCGATCTTTTCAAGTAGATGATAAAGGTAATGAGCACGTTATTCAATTTGCACCTGAAGGTTGGTGGATTGCCGACAATTACAGCTTCTTAACAGGGAGTCCCAGCAGTTACGACATTGATGTACTGGAAGATGCCGAAGTATTACTAATTACCCAGACCGCTCTGGAGGAAATGCTCCAAGCTATTCCCGTGATGGAACGTTACATGCGCATACTCATGCAAAACAGCTTGATTAGTATGCAGAACCGTATTGCCTGTACACTAGGTTCAAATGCTGAAGAACGGTATCAGGGAGTGCTCAAAGCATTACCTAATATAGCCCAACGGGTTCCCCAACATATGTTAGCTTCTTTTTTAGGCATCACCCCTGAAACCTTGAGTAGAGTAAGAAGGCAGTTATTAAAAAATAGTTGAATTGTTGCGTGGTCAAATATGTTGAATTGTCATTAGATTCCGCACTAAAATCTTGATCTAAATCAATAAATTTCTTATTCTATATCAAGGGAGAAAAACCTAATGGGCGCTACCTTTGTAGTGTTAAATCAAAGGAGCAACATGATGAAGACAAAACAGACCATAGCTATCATCGGTGCAACCGGAAGTATGGGAACTGCCATAGCAAAATGCTTGGCTCAAGCTTCTTACCGTTTACTATTAATGGGGTCAGATGAAAATAAGCTTCAGAACTTACAAGATAATATAAAACAGTTGAATGCAGCCGCCGACGCAGATTGGTTACTGTGCCCTATAGACGCCAGTTGGGAAGCGGATATTATTATTCTAGCAGTTCCTTATATAGCGGAGAAAGAACTAGCACCAAAAATAGCGGCAGTAGCTACGGGAAAAATTGTGATCAGTATATCCAATCCAATAACCGCCGATTTTACAGGGTCATTACTGCCCGATCATACAAGTGCAGGAGAAGAATTGCAGCAGCTCTTACCACATTCAAAAATAATAAAAACTTTTAATACCACTTTTGCAGCCAATTTTGGTCAGCCTGTATTTGCAGGGAATACTGCCGATTGTTTTCTTGCGGGAAACAGTGACGAGGCTTTACAGCAAACGGCGGTGCTAGTAGAAGCAGTAGGATTTAAACCAATCATCACCGGTGATATAAAGAAAAGCCGCACATTAGAGAATATGCAGATTCTTCTTATGCAATTGGGCATAAAAAATCATTATAACTGGCGCGCCGGTTGGAAAATCCTACATGATTAAACGGGATATTATTTCCCATGGGTAAACAAGCAATTATTAAGCATTTTGGCAGGAGAAATAAGTATGAACAGTCTAGGCGCATTTAATCAATATACCGATTCATTAAAACAAGATGGTTACTTAATGCCGGTACTTTTTATCGGTCATGGATCACCCATGAACGGTATCGAAAACAATATATATAGTCAAACATGGGCAGCAATGGCAGAAAAGATCCCTACACCAAAAAGTGTGTTGGTCATTTCCGCACATTGGTTAAGCAAAGGAACTCAGGTAACAGCGATGGATTTTCCAAAGACGATACATGACTTCGGTGGATTCCCTAAAGCATTATACGAAGTGCAATATCCGGCCCCTGGAAACCCAAATTTAGCAGCTGAGACGGCAAAATTAATCAAAAGTACGGACGTAGTGCTCGATCATGATTGGGGACTAGATCATGGCGCTTGGACAGTTATTCGTCACATGTATCCAGATGCCAGCATACCCGTTCTTCAATTAAGTATAGACTACAGCAAAGATGCCCGTTACCATTATGAATTAGCAAAACAGTTATACGAGCTAAGAAAAAAAGGTGTACTTATTATAGGCAGCGGCAATATGGTGCACAACCTGCGTATGGTTTCCTGGCAGCATATAGATGAAGTTAACTATGGTTATGATTGGGCTGTTCAAATGAACACTATTTTTAAAGACCTGATAGCTAACGGTCACCATGATAATTTAATTCGATACGATCGATTAGGAAGCGAAGCATTACTGGCCATACCAACGCCCGATCATTATTTCCCGCTTATATACACACTTGCCTTACAAGGCAAAAAAGATGACGTACAGTTTTTTAATGACTATGCCGTTGGCGGATCTTTAACCATGACATCAGTGAAGATTGGTTGAACGGTTAAGTCGGCAGAATAGTAAAAAGCATCAACATATTTAGTACTTAACAATATCTTGATACTTGATACTTGATACTTGATACTTGATACTTTAAAAAAATAAAATAAACATGATGAAAATTGCATTAATTGGCGCCACAGGATTTGTTGGCAGAGTCGTTTTAAACGAATTATTAACACGTGACGAAGCGGTAACAGCTTTGGTACGCGATCCTTCAAAACTCGATGTTACAGACGAAAAGCTCCACACTATTAAAGTAGATGTAACAAACACAGCAGCGTTAGCGCAAGCCGTAGAAGGTTACGATGTAGTTATTAGCGCTTACAATGCTGGTTGGACAAACCCTAACCTGTACAATGATTTTCTAGAAGGTGCGAAAGCTATTCAAGAAGGTGTTAAACAAGCAGGAGTAAAACGTATTATTGTTGTTGGTGGAGCCGGAAGCTTATATACCACAGAAGGCATACAACTAGTTGATACGCCAGGATTTCCCAATGAATGGAAACCAGGAGCCACTGCCGCACGCGATTATTTAAATATACTCAAAGAAGAAAAAGAACTAGATTGGACATTTTTAAGTCCTGCCCCTGAAATGCATCAAGGTTTACCAAGAGAACGCACAGGTACTTACCGACTAGGAACAGATTATCCGGTGGCCGATCAAAATGGTAGAAGCTGGATCACAGTGGACGATCTCGCAGTAGCTATCGTTGACGAAGCACTTCATCCAAAACATCTTAAACAACGTTTTACTGTTGGATATTAATTGAAACACATCCAATTTGGTATTCATTAAATAGTATAAGCAGGCATACGGTCAGCATTGCATCCAACCGTATGCCTGTCTATTATAATTCACGCCCTATACCACTCGTTCAAGACTTAACCATGCTATCCTTCTTCATATAGACGGACAACTTTAAAGCCTGCAAATTGCAGACAATGTACAATTTCGGAAGCACATAAACCCACTCCTTCCACGATCAAAAGATTGTAAATAGAATCGAAATCTACGGTCCATTTTTTCAAACCTTCGATACCTTTCAAAAGCGGATCAATTACCTTTAAAGCTGAGGTAGTATCTAAACTTGTTTTAAATTTTAACGTTTCCATACAATCTAATTTTATTTATAAACTCATTTATTATATCTCCCAGACCCTATTAAAAGGGTATGGATCATGCAGGTTTTATAATCAGTACCGAAGGTGTTTCGGATAACCAAACGCTTCGTGTTTCAATAGACTTTTTCCAACTGTTCAGGCTGATAATCATTAAATCCTGTTGAACCAAGGATTCCATTTTCATTTTATCACTATGCGTCCATACAATATGTTCAGGCGCAACCTGCTGAATAGCCCTTATTGATTCTTTAAATTCGACATCATGCTTTATCACACCCATCACATCCAATAAAGTGATTTTCACCTGTCCGTTGTGAATAAGTTTCTGTATATAGATCAACAAAAAGCTATCACTTAATGAGAAAACGGGTACAATTACATTTTTTATTCCCCCCAGATTCTTATCGATCAATATGCCTGTAGGAATTTTAGTCGCCTTTAGGATTTGCTTTGTACGTTCGTCAAAGACCCCCACTGTAAATAACTTTTCTCTGCCTGTCAACGTATCATATAGGCGCTCCGGATTGATAACCCGGGTGGTAAATCCTAGAATTTTACCTAAAAAAGTACCTTCAAAAACCGACTGACCAATACCGATAAGCAATAAATCAAAATCGCCTTCATTAGCCATTTCCACAATTTCATCGTCAATACTTTGTGATGGTTTAAAGAGTGATATTACTGGCTGACTAAGGCTATTAGCTTCTTCTTTTATTGGAGCAAAACTTTCCCTCTCATATTCTCCCACATTAAAATTATTAAGCTCATTGCCTGGAGAAAGGTGCAGAGCCGTAATAGTAGCAGATTCTTTAGATTTACGAATCATTGAATGCGCCAAACGAACGAGTAGCCTTCCTGTTGCCGGACTTCCAAAAGATATTAATATATTGTATTTATCTTTCATGCTTAGCGCAACCGAAGTTTCATCCTCTTCATTTTTAAAGAACTTATTGATCAGATCCAATGCTGGCCCTGTCATAAATGTAGTAATGAGCGCCATCAAGACAAGCATAGCAAACATTTGTGGACTAAGGACGCCTAAATCATACCCTATATTTAAAGCGACAAGCTCCATAAGGCCTCTTGTGTTCATCAATGCCCCTATCGTTAAACTACTATGCCAGTTTTGTCCTACAAAGCGGGCAGCTACCGCGCTCCCTACAAATTTACCAACCACAGCCACCAATATAACAATACCGCACATCTGCCACAATCCAGCTTCATTGAGGAGGCCAATTTGCGTTCTCAACCCCGTAAACACAAAAAATAAAGGTAATAATAGCACCAGTGCTACATCCTCTACTTTATCAATAAAAATATTTCTAAAATTGACATTGGCAGGCATAATTACCCCAGCCATAAAGGCCCCAAAGAGCGCATGTATACCGATAACCTCGGTGCACCAGGCAGACACGAGGAGGGTCACAAAGAACACACCAACAATAGGTTTGCTTAACGCCTCTTTGTTGGAATAAATATCTCCCATACGTCTCAAAAACGGACGAACAACTTTCAACATCAGGAAGACATATCCTATAGCAAGTAGTATCGTATACCCAGCACTTAATAATGATCCGGCTTTTACCACCGCAATTACTGCTGCCAATATACACCACGCAGTAATATCATCTGCTGCTGCACATGTAATCACCACCGATCCCAATTTAGTTTTAGTTAAACCCCGCTCCTGAACAATCCTTGCCAAAACCGGGAAGGCTGTAATACTCATTGAGATCCCAATGAAAAGTGCATAAGAAATAAAGCTGACGTGGTCTGGTGCCGATTGCTGATAGATAAAATAAGCCAAGAGCACTCCTAATGCAAATGGAAAAACGATGCTAGCATGGCTAATTACAACGGCCTCATGAGCTTTATTACGCAAAACTTTTAAATCAAGTTCCATACCTACCACGAACATAAATAAGATAAGTCCGACTTGACTCATTACGCTTAAATTACCTAAAGAAGAAGCGGGAAAAAGAAAGGAAGAAAATTCCGGAAAATAGGCTCCAACAACCGAAGGCCCTAACACGATACCTGCTACAATTTCCCCAATTACGGATGGTTGTCCGATTTTTTTACAAACAAAACCAAAAGCTCTTGCTACCAAAATAATAGCAATGATCTGTAAAAGTAAAATGGCAAAGGGGTAGGTAAAGTTATGCGAAAGCGAAGCTAGGAAATGACTCCAGCTAGAAGATTCTGAGCTTGACATATTAACAGAGAGTCTGCCCATTTGAAAAGTCTCTCCTTTAATAATCATTAAATAGATAAAGGCAGAAAGTCCACCAATCACCGTAATATAGAACAATAAATTTTTAATTCCCTTCATAGCAAATATGAGTACGATGCTACTCACTTATGCTAAATTAACACACGAAAGATTTTTTTTATAAGGAACGATAGATTTTTGTAACCAACAAGATGAATTTTGTAATAAACCTAGCTTGTATAATTTTCGAAGAAAGTTTTACGATAATGTTCATTCAATGCAAATTGTAAACGCTTGCCTTCCGTATCCAATATATTAGTATTAATCGTCTCGGAAGTATAAGTAGCAATAACGTGTTTGGCCAGTATAGTTTGTCTATTAACCCGAATGAATATCCTTCTAGGCAACAATTTCATCAGATCATCAAAAGAAATATTTTTGAGGATGATCTCGGTATCGTTTCGAAGCATTGCTCGCTTATCACGCTTATCGGTATCGGCCACTGTGATATATAATAATTCATTAAAATAAAGAAAGGTTTTACCTTTATTACTGTTTATATGTATAAACTCTTCAGGCGCTTCTTGTTTTTCTAAATATAATTTTGCCTTTTGCAAAGCCTTTTCCAGCCGATCCTGCTTAATAGGTTTCCTTATATAATCTATAGCCTCAAGATCAAACGCTTCCGCAGCATATTGCTTGTAGGCTGTAGAAAAAATGACCAATTTCCCTTGAAGGTGTTTAGCAACTTCTAATCCATTTATGCCGGGCATTTCAATATCGAGAATACAAACGTCAAAATCCAAATCATTGATTTCTTTCAAAAATTTCGTTGGGTCATTGTACGCTTTTACCACCTCGACATATTCAATTTGTTCGCACAGGCGCCTTAAATAAGTAAGCCCCGGTAACTCGTCGTCTATTAATACACATCTAACCATAAGGTTCCCGTAGTTTTATTTCCAAATACGTCGTGTATATCCCGTTACCAACAGATTCATTATAACTAAAATCCTGACCGTAAATAGCTTTTAAGCGCTTATTAAAGGTAGGATTTCCCAACCCGCCTTTTACTTTCTCCAAATTACTCCCCGCTTCAATACTATTCGATACAGAAAGCTGAAACCATCCATCTACCAAATCAAACACAATCGATATAAAGGCGTCCTCACGTTGCAGACTAGCATGTTTAAAGGCATTTTCAATGGGATTAATAGTAATCAATGGTGCTATAAGCCCCTCTTCATACAAGCGATTTTCAACATTGATTTTATTTTTAACATGTAAATTAAATAAGGGACTTGTTTTTAATCGGTTTATCTCGATGAGGCTCTTAGTAAACTCAATCTCTTCTTTCAAATTCACATATTGGGTGCTCGATTCGTACAAAATGTAGTCGAGTACATTTGATAATTTATCCAATGCGTAATAACTCTGATAGGCATGGGATTGTATGGCATTAAGTGCATTTTTAAATAGATGCGGATTGAGCTTATATCGGAGTACTTCATCATCTGCAACAGCTGTTTTCTTCTCCAGTTCCTGATAGTTACGTTTTAATAAACCATTTTCACCTTTAATAATACGCAATTTATTAAGCAAAAATATAATGATGATGGTAAGTGTTATAGCTATTGCGATAAAAATAATAAGCATTGGCCATATAGATCTGTTACTAAACAAAATGTACGCTTTTATTAGCAAACATATATAAACTACCGTTATTATGCAATTTTCGTCAAAAACGAAAGGTCTCCAATCGGGGAGATTGAAGACCTTTACTAACCAATTATAAACCTAAATTATGATGATACAAAGATAAGTACCGGAAACGTTCCCTGCAAGTATTTTAGATGTTTTAACATATTTTAACATTCTTCAAATTTAGTGAAAATTGCCCTTCAAATTGGCTCCCAATGCTTTTTACGCATTAATAGCAGGGGCGAAAGAGCGTTCATTTTAGACATTCACATGATAATCTTTTTTAAAAGGTTCTCCTTTCCAAGCTTTTAACATCGTCCATGGTTCAAAAGGTTCCGACCAAAATGAATGTTTTTCAGGCAGCCCCAGTGGCAGAAACGAAAGCGATGTTAAGTACATACTTCCTGTATTACTATAGGTATCAGCCAAACCTTCCTGTTGATTTCCAACAATGCCTAGGCTTAGCCATTCGCCTTTTACGAAAGTTTCTGGTATAAATATCCTTTTCTTAACGGATGTTATTGCACATCGTACCTGCGACGGCTTAATCCACTCCGGTAACCCATCTTCTAATGCCAATTGGACCAAAGGTTGAAAAATGGCCGTTCGGTAGGTTGCTGAACGACCAAAAATAGGATAAGTACCTTCTGGAGAAACCATGCGCTCCAAAAATTCAGCGTACCGCTGCATACGTTTATATGCGAGATCGTATTCTTCCTTTGATCTGCGTTTATGCTGCACATTTACGCGAAGTACATCTATCAACATGGGTTGAATGACATAGCTATTATAATAATCAAAACTGAAAACAGGGCCATCCCCATACCATCCATCACCTTTATACCATTCTTTAATCTTTTCTAATGCATAATCTATTCGTTCTTCCACAAAGTCCTCCCCAACACTAAGTAAAAAGCTTTCTATCATCGCTGCAAAGAGTAACCAGTTACTTTCGTAAGGTTTTATTCTCCGCAATTGTTTAAATTCATGAACGAGCCGTTTTTTTGTTGTATCATCTAATGGTTCCCATAATGCCTTTGGCGCTTTGATAAGGCTCTGCGCTAAAAATGCCGCATCAACCAACGGTTGTGAACCGCTGCTCCAACTTAAATAATCTGGACTTTCGGGATCCACACCATGTGCAATACTGGCTAACAATTGTTTATTTAAACGTTTTCTTATAACATCCTCTTCCCTATTAGCATTCTCTAAAGCGAACCAAGGAGCCAAACCTGTAGACAAACGGCCCAATCCTTCTAAATATCCTACCCCCTTATCTCGATTATCCCAAATAGGACTCACTTGCATATCCATGTTTTTTCGTAAGGTTCCTTTGCTCATATTACTTAACAGAGGACTTGCAATTTTATCCAATAAATCGACCCAATATTTACGGTCGTCTATGCCACTTGGTAGCTTCTCAATTTCGACATCTTTCGTTCCAGCAAATAACTGAGCAGGCTGTATGAATAATCCTGCAACACTGGCGAATGATAATTTTCTTAAAAGGTTTCTTCTCTTCATTATTTATCTTTTCGGTACCGGAAATAACGGATATACTGAATTCAAAAATATACTTTAATTCGATAAACCTGCACATAATTCCTAATCATTTTTGAGGAAAAATATTCATTTAAAATCTCTTCGTCAGCCACCCCAGCGCTTGGTTAGGAGATATCTCTCTTCGATTCACTTCGTTTGATGTAGACAGCCTCCGCATGCCTGGGATATCTTAGTTACACCGTGCTCTACGCGATATGATGGCAGTCTTACAACAATGTCATAAAGATTTGGTAATCTTAAATAAACATTATAGAAATTTCCATTGATTTAATTTGCTGATATGTCACCATTAATAGATAATGACATGCTAACAAAACACGCTTTAAACCACAAAAAATGAAAAAACCAATTTACCTTTTCTCTCTTGTTTTATTCATGTGTTCATGCTCAAAAAAAGAAGTATTGGAAAAGCAAAATCTAGCGCAGGATCTTGCTTCAGTGAACACAAATAGTACATTGACCTTGGCCTCTAATGTATCTGTTGCGTATACCGATGAAAGCAATTTTGTTCAAAATTTAGCTAGTCATGGATTTAAAAGTATTGATCAACTAAGCCTAAATAGAGCAGGGCAAGCTAGCGGGTACAACACGACATACGGCTTTAACATCCCGGCAGATAGGCAGGTTAAAGGATTTAAATGGAACAAAGGTGATCAGGACACCAAAGAATGGAGACCACAGGGTATTACCGGTTTTGCAAAAAACGGAAAAAATTACTTACTCGTTACCTGGTATGGGATAGGTCCTTCCAACATTGCAGGTGTATATAACCAGCACAAAGGAGTTCGTATAAGTCTAGTAGACATTACTAATATGTCCAGTATTACCTATCGCCATATATTATTAGTTCAGAATAAAGCAAATATGACTAACAGCGAACTTTATAGGCCTTCGAATGAATATAGTCAATTGAATGGGTTTGCCCCGGTAACTATACATGCGGGCGGAGTTGCTTATTATAATGACAAAATCTATGTTGCCGATACCCGGTTGGGATTAAGAGTATTTGATTTGACCAAATTTTTAAGTGCTGCTGGTGATCCTAATGAGGAACGCATTGGTATTGAAACGGACGGGAGTTTGAAAGCCTTTAATTATGGTTATGTATTACCACAAATAGGCTATTATAAAATCACAAATGCGAACCCTTTTTCTTGTGTTGCACTTGGTGAGGGGAGCACCGCTAGCGAATTGCGACTATGGACAGGCCAATATTTAGGTGCAGCTGATGGAAAAATCCCTCAGGTATACGGATTTCCTATCAACAGCCAGGGGCAGTTGGTTGGCGCTGTTGAAAGTATTTCTCCACTCGACAAATATGACACCCCTGTTTATGGAATGCAGGGCGTTTACCGCAAACAAACAAAGACCATTATGACAACCACTGGTAACAGTAGCTATGAAGGTTCAACCGCTCGACTGGTGCGATACAATGATGGCACTACTGCCGCTACTCGCTACAGGTGGCCTCATGGTGCTGAAGATTTATATCATGAACCAAACACCGGTTTGCTTTGGAATCTTACTGAATACGAAACCGCAAAATATAATAAGGAAAACCGAACAGTTTTTGCGGTAAGGTATTCGGATTATGACTAGTTAAAGAACCTGGGCAACAGAGGCACCCCTCTCACAATTGAAAGTCCTAGCATTGGAATACACTGCCCCCAAAAGTTAGACATTTTTTGGGGCAGTGTATATGATATACAACCTGTTTTTATTAACGCTTTATTAAAAGCTTAGCTTTTTCCTTTATAGGCTATCCGGTAAACGGTTCCCTGCAAATCATCACTTACATATAAAGCACCGTCGGGCCCCTGCGCAAGTCCGCATGGTTTATGCTGACTGGGACCGGTAGGATGTGCTAAATCAACACCGGCGAAATCATCTGCAAATATTTCCCAATCACCACTAGGTTTGCCATCTTTGAAAGGGACAAAAGCCACGCAGAAACCCTTATGAATTTCGGTCGACTGACCGTGAAAAGCTATAAAGGCCCCATTTTTGTACTTTTCAGGGAACATGTTGCCCGTATAAAACAACATATCATTAGGTCCCAAATGTGCAGGAAATGCCATAACAGGGTCTAAGTATTTACGATCACTTTCTTTTTTTCCATCACCACCAAATTCCGGCGCTTGCAATTGTTTATGTTGCACCTGATCATAGTATATGTAAGGCCATCCGGCATCCGCTCCTTGTGTCAGCTCATACATGGTCTCCGCTGGAAACTTAGCAGAATAAGCGGCATCAAAATATTGTGGATAATTTTCATGGAAAGCGCCTCGTCCATGGTGCATAGCAAATAAAGATTTTGAGATATCATTCCAAGCAAAACCGACAACGCCCTTTAAGCCTGTCGCAAAACGTACAGCATCGGTGTAGCTTTGATTGGGTTTATCTGCCTTGAATTGCCAGATACCGGCAACCGAATCTAGCAAGGGGCAAGATTTTCCATCAGTTGTTTCATTTTTGCAAGCATCAGAATAAGAAGCCACAGCAACATATAAATTGTTGTTATCGTCAATTACCATGGGTTTTGAGCCATCAACAGCCCGAGCTACAAGCCCTGTTACAATAACTTCTGGCTGCTTATCATTAATCACTTTTTGATTTTTATCAAGTTTATAGCGGTAAACAGTTGTATTTGACGAGGTGTACAAATAATCATCTTTAATAAGAATACCAGTACCCGGGTAATTTCCAAAGGAACTTGTTTGATCTACAATACCGTCGCCATCTGTATCTGATAAGCAATAAATTCCTTTACCATCTTTTAACGCGCCAAGTTTTATATAAATATCTCCTGATTTATTGACGGCCAAATGCCGGGCAGAACCTAAAGAATCGGCAACGATAGTAGCCGAAAAACCCGGTTCTAATTTAAGGGGTGCTGATTTTGCTTGGTTAGTTGGTTTGGAGTTACATCCAAAAAGTAGGGTTGCAAAGGCAATGGCCCCAGCAAAATGTAAGAGTTTTTTGTGCATTTTTAAGCTCGTTATTTTAGTGTTTCTGATCTGACACCTAACAATTTAGGCTACGGGGCGTAAAACTAAAAATATCTAGCTATATCTCATGATACAATATGTATTTTTTATGTTGCATGCTATATCAAATACAAGCGATTCATTATCATCAAGTCTATGTACAGGAGGGCCTGTAAATTGCCTCTTCATTTTTTTGCTGTCTTTTCTTTCCGCCAAAAAAAACAAATACAAACACTAGTAGGATTAGGCATACAGGAACGATTGAATAGCAAAAATAAATCAGTATTGATGACCATTTCACGGTAGGCATGGCAAACTCTTTTAACAACAATAAGCCTACACTTCCTAAATACCCTACCGAATCACATAAGTAGACAAAAAAACCTGCATTTGCTCTAATTTTAAATAAGGCTATAATTCTTTCAAATAAAACAGTTTGAACGGGAGTATATGCTAGAAATAGCCCAACACCTATCAACAACATCCAACTATAGGCGTTGATATAATGTAGTTGGAAAAGAAATGTACTGGTTCCGCTTAGCAATATCCCAAACATCATCAAGGCAAGCGTAAAAATAAATCCTTTATTGTTATTACGAATGAAAGCAATCAAACCAATAGCAAGCACCACAATAATACTGCTTATAATTTCTGTAGTGGCAAATACCGTCTCAGAATACCCTGGTTGAATTTCATCCCAGATCTCAACCGAGAAATTATCTCTGAAGTCTCTCATAACAGTAAGAAAGGCATAGATAACAACAATACATGCTACTCCAAGTCCATATACCGCCATGACAGCTTTTCGAGCTTCTTTATCCATCGGAATACGTTCCGCTCGTAACAACTGATCTTTACTATTTGGAGCCGGGATTACAGATAGCATCCAAACGAAAAACAAAAAGAATGGAAAGAAAAATCCACCGACAATAAAGGGCATCCAGAATTCCGATGCACCCAACAGATGTTGGATAAACAAATAGACTGTTTTAAGTACGCCAGAAGCAACAATGATACTGATATTTAAACCAAAGCTTAACAGTTCGGTAAACTTCCGCCCTTCTAAAAAACTAAAAACAATTCCCCAGATCATTCCCAAGGGAAGCCCATTTAAAAATAAACATAGAAAATTGTAAGGAAAAGGGATCACAGCAAATAGCAAAAGGCTTAATGCAGCGATTAGAATAAGTGCAATAATAAGCTGCACTCTTTGATTAGGCCTCATTTCTGCAATCACCTTAATACCAATAAATTTGGATGTCATATACCCTAATACCTGCGCAATAATTAAGATGGATTTATAATCCATCCCCCATAACCTTAAGCCATCATAGTGCCCCATATTAAAAGGTTTACGAAAAGCATACATGCAGAAATAAGCACCGAAAGCTGCAAACGCACACCACAAGATGAAACTAGGAGAAGACGTTTCTGCTAACCAACGTGAAACTTTATTCTTGGATTTTGTTTCCATTGTATAGGGGGTGCTGTGTTATAAATTGAAAATCCTCTTTACGCTTTCTTCTGTATATCCAATTCCTGCAGTCATACCTTTTCCTCCAATACAAGTGCGAATCAATATACTTTCAGTTACATCTATCTCGACAATATTTTTATCGGGGTGTTGTGGATAGTAGCCTGCCCAGCTACTACTAATTTTATGAACATCAAAATTAGCGATACGTGCTGCCTCGTTCAACATTAACTGATTGATGTAATCACTGATCCGAAAACCTAGATCGTCTAATTGATTGGCATCTGCATATTCATGAGAGTCGCCAATAATAAAACTTCCGTCAACAGCTTTTTTGAATAAAATATGAATGCCCCACTTCTGCAGTTCCTTGTAATGATCCGGCGTGGAGATTTTATTAAAAGACGGACAGTAATGTTCAAAACTCTCGTAACGTCTTATGGTGAGGCCTGTTAAAATATTACCCTCCAATTGCACTTCCGGCATGGGCACTGTACGCAACATCTGCAACTTACTTACTACTTGTCCACTCTTGCTATATATCTCTGGGAATAACAACTTAAATTCATTGCCATTACAGATAACCACCTTTTCACCTAAATACGTAGAGCCATTTGAGGTTTTCACACTTACGCCACCTGTGCTGTTTTCGCAGCTAATAACGGGTGAGTTATATAGCAAGGTAAGCTCCTTGAATTGTTCTTGCATATAGGCATGCACCTTGTAGATCATTTGATCAGGTTCTACACTTACCTCCTGTGGAAAGAAAAGCCCCTCCTTCACATAGGAGGATTTTAAAGCCGTATATTTTGCTAATACATCTGTTGCTGATAGTAATTTACAGGTATAACCAACTGTATCATAATGGTCTTTCAGCTCGTGAATAAGCTGTTGCTCACTTTCATCTGAAGCTATATAGACACTACCATTATTGCGGACACTTATATCAAACTCTTTTTGAAGCGACTGATAAACCTCCAGCCCTCTTACACCATAGCGAAACCACTGATCAACCATACCAGATGGTACTGCCTGCCCAAAATTTCGAACGGTGGCACCCACAGGATAATTGTCTTTCTCCAATAACAGTACTTTAAGCCCTGCTCTTAGTGCATGGTAAGCATGAAAGGTTCCTAATATTCCGCTACCTACCACAATTAGATCATATTTTTTATCTTGCATAAGCTTGAAGATTTTTTAAAAGCATTTTAAAATACATTTATATCACTGCTAATACTGCACGACACAATATTAAACAATGTTTATAAATAATAAACAATAAAATAGGTTAAGTTTTTGTTAATAATAGGAAAACTGTGCTGGATAAGGAATGACACGATCGGAAATATGCGGTACTGTTTCATATCCCAAATAATAGCTTTGTTCCTCACCCGTGAGATTTTCCGAATAGGACGATTCTTTTCCTTTTATAATAATAGTTCCATCATCCATGATATTTACCAAAGCCCATATAGGTTCCACGGTATGCACAAAACGATATCCTTTCTTGGTGCGTGCAAATTGATACGCGATGCTATTAATTTGTAAATAAGGAATATCATTATACCAATTCAAATAGTCTTCGTGATGATGTCCGCTCAAAACCAAACGAATTTTTCGATGACCTGCCTGCTTATTTATCCTTTCGAACAGTATACGGATTATGTTCCCTTCCATTAAGCCATCCAAATCATTATCTATACCCTGATGACAGAAAACGATCACCGGCAATGAGGTTCTGTCCAGATCTTGATGCAGCCAATCATATTGCTCTTTTAGAATAGATCTTGGATACCTGGATGTATCATCTTGCGGAAGACGCTCATTCCCGTTCAATACAACAAAGTGATATCCATTTAAATCGAAACTGTAATAGGCCCCGGCTGCATTCCAAAATTTAATCACGTCTTGGTGTGTAAAACCTCCATCCACGTCATGATTGCCTATAACGTGGTACTTGGGGCCTGTAAATTTATTCCAAGCCTCGATGAGCGTTTTATTCTCCTGTTTAGGCGAACAAAAATCACCCATCTGTATGACGAAATTTGGTTTTTGCGTATTCATGTATTGCGTAAATGCTTCAATCCGTTCAACGCCATCTTTTATGAGGTCATGATGCAGATCAGCACAAACTCCAAAGCTCAACTGAATAGTGCGATTGCGCGCTGTAGGATCTGATGCTAATGCAGAAAGCGGGTTTGGTGACAGCGGTGTTAAAGCGCCCAACACAAAGGAGTTTCGTATAAAATGTCTTCTCTTCATGATGCATTTGTTTTACAGCTAATAATAAATTGTTTCATATCGACTTGACCCATCTTCATACAAATCCAAAATGGAATAGGCTGGTGGAAAATCGTCCAACACGCCACCCCACCAATTACCCGAAACTGCACCACCACAATAATAGTTGACACCTAAATAATTGACCGAATCAACATAATGCACGTGCCCACTTAAAGCAACTTTTACATTCGCACTTTCTTTCAACATCTTTTTAACCTCAATAACATCTACATGCTGGTCCCCTCCGGGGAAACCTAATTCCTTAGCTGGCTTACGCTGTGCGGCATACAGCAAGGGGGTGACAGAAATAATGGGCACATGTGAAAAGATTAACACGGGTGTTTCTTTCGGTGTTTCCGCCAACTGTTTCTTTAACCATTCAAGCTGCTCTTCTCCAAAAGTATAGCCACCCTTGTCAGCAATATAATGTATGCTATCTAAAGCAATAAATTTCCACCCTTTGAGATTAAAGGCATAATACTCATGAGGTAATTCCAATTTATTCTTCACCCAGGTTTTGCCATAAAGCGGATCCTGACTTGAAGCCGCATAGCCGGCATCTTCCTTTGAAATGTACCAAACATCATGATTACCTATACAGCTTTTCATAGGTAGCTGATTATGCTGTATGACTTCATCCCATGCCGACCACAACTTACTTACTTTATCTTTTGGTTGATTGTTCATATCCATCAATGAATCGCCGGTATTTATAATAATGTCTGGCTTATCCTGCAAGGCATTTACTTCCTTCAAAACTTTGGCAAAAGCTTCTTTTGGTGCTGGAGTATCTAATAAATGGATATCTGTTAAATGTGCGACCCGAACGAGGCGTTTTATACCTTTATCGCCTTTTCCTATACTGAAGGCTTTTAGATTCGAAAATGCAAGTAATGAAGAAGCAGATAATAAGCTGGCCCCTTTTAAAAAATTTCTTCTGTTATTATTCATACTAGGTTTATTTAATTAGCCACATGACATCATTTTGCGTATCAGACCAATTGAATTGCCTTTGCAATGCTTCCTTCAAATTGGCTTCATTTGTACTATATTCTGTTGTTGGATAAGCCCATCTTTTAGGTATCTGATTATTATTCGCATTCGCCGGTCCGACACTAAATGCGGGCACCCCTGTCCTCCTTTGCTCATAAAATGCTTCTCTCCCAGAATTTTCAAAGAAAGCCACATATTTTTGTGTCAAAATTTGTTTTAATCCTTCTTCATTATTTCCTATATAAGCGTTTTTTAGCAAGAATGCATCCATCTTATCAACAAAAACACCGTAAAACTTCATCGATTCTTGTATTCCCAAAGCATAATGTTCGGCCGCATTTCCACTAGCCCAACCTCTATTGATTCCCTCTGCTAATGCAAAATGAACTTCCGATGCGCCTAATTGTATGGCAGGCATGCCAGCAGGAGAAACTACCCAATAATCGAAATTAATCATAGACAACTGACCGTCTGTTGCTTGACGCAATAACGTACTCTGCAAATCACCGGTTTTACCTCCTTGATAAGCGCTGAACGGATTAGCAGGATCAGGTGTGATACCATCTGCAGGCAGTGCCTGTATCATCAACCGGGGATCTTGCGTTGCCTTTAAGATATCGACATAGGTTGCACCCAATGTATTCCGTACATCTCGTTTAATAACGATTCCATCCGATGGCCAAAGTGGATAAATATTAATAGTACTATATTTAACTTGAAAGTTATCCTCATTGGAAAGTATCAAAGGAAATTGAGTACCATTTGTAAGCAATTCTGCAAACCGTTCTTTAATCCTAAGGTCGGGTGTATCGTCAGCTCTTTTGCTAAGACTTATTAGTATTCTTAATTTATATGCGTTTACCAGCTTACGCCACTTATCGATTGCCCCATTATACAAGAAATCACCTTCTAACACCTGTTTATTCTCCAGATGCGCATCTAATTCCACATTCGCTTCATCCAACCAATTCAACACCTGCTCATACACCTCACGTTGCGTATTATATCGTGGCTGAAAATTTCCTTCTGACCCTCCTTTTATGGCATCCGTCATCGGAACATCGCCAAACATAATGGTTGCCCTGGCAAAAAAGTAAGCCTTAAAGAATTTGGCCATTGTCAAATAAACAGCACCTAGATCGCCCGCCTTTTGCGCTTCTATTTCCATTCTATATACATCACGCAAGGCGCCATAAGGATCGTCAAAAGAACCCGTCGTCCAGTTATAAGGTTGGCCGGCATAATAGGCCTCGTTTTGCGTCATATATTGATTATGCCGTTGATCCTGACTCCAGGGGGCATCATAACTTCTCATCAGCAGGCCCGTAAAGATGAGCTTTGGTGCCGGATCATATACAGCAGCTGGATCTTTTTGCAAATCCTCTATTTTTTTACAGGAACTTATCGAGCAAAGCGCAAGTCCGATAAATATTATTAATTTAAAACCGTTCATAAATTGAAGTATTGAATGAAAGAATTAATAGGTGTTAAAAAGTAGCATTTAAGTTTACACCAAAACTCTTAACAGAAGGTGTTTGATAATCAGAGCTTGAACCTGTGAACTGATCAAGATCCATATTTTGTGTTCCTTTGCCAGTAAAATAAAAGAGATTCCTTCCCACTAGTGATATACTAGCCGTATTAAAGAGTTTTGTTCTTTGTAGCATACTTGCAGGTAAATTGTAGCTTAACACCACTTCACGTAGTTTCACAAAGGTTCTTTTCTTTGCTGCTATTGGCCCCGACTGATAATAATTGGTTGCCCAACCCTGCCATAATACAGGTATATCATTTGGTGCAAACACGCGTGTATCGGCGATAATATTCCCATCCTGATCTGCGCTCAATTGCCCGCTTACAATTTTTAATCCGTCGGTCATCACACTCCCTTGATAATCTGCTACATCTCTATTTTGCCAGTCTTTTAAACGGTATTCATTGGCCGATTCGGGATGCGTACCCGAGCCCCACTGCTTCGCATCTTGTACATTGTTAATTAACCCTCCAAATCGACCATCAAACATAAAACTCAAGCTGAAGGTTTTATACCGGAATGTATTATTCATGCTTATTGCCCAGTTATTGTCGGAGTGTCCTATTTTAGTCATATAAGGGTTATAAGCAGGCAAACCATTTGTTCCAACAATAAGCTTTCCCTGTTCATCTTTTTGAAAGTCCCGCACATAATAACTGTCCCATCGTTCACCTACATAGATATTTCCATAACGATTTTGTACACCATCTACTTCATGCAACCAGGCATGATTGGTAGAGGCATTCAGCAAAACATTCCATGAAAAATTGGGACTTGAAATAGGGGTACCATCTATGCTAAGTTCCAGACCCTTTCTGAGTAAGGTTAAACCGTTGATCTGACGAGCACTTACGCCAGAAGTTACTGAGGTGGTAAGCTCGATAATGCTAGGCCCTTCCAGGTTTCGAAATACCGCAGCATCCAAGCCCAAACGTCCATCCAAAAAGCGCATTTCCAAACCTAATTCAAATGTTTTTACGCGTTCCGCCAACAAATCAGCGTTTGGAAGTACACCAGTATAGGCTACACCTGTATACGTATTATCCCAGCGGCCATAATTACTGTAAAAAGGAAGTAGTTTATAAATGTCGTACTGGGAATCTTCATCCACAAAATCACTCGCCACATCTGCATAGGCTCCCCGTACCTTCATGGAAGAAATCACTTTAGGCAAAGTGACCATTTCGGAAACAACAGCACTTAGGGATGCTGAAGGATAAAAATATGTATTGTTTTTCAACGGCATGGTAGAAGACTTATCTACGCGCCCTGTTAAACTTAGGTACAACATACTCTTATAGTCTAAATCAACAAAGCCATACACACTACCTACCTGCCTTGACGCACGATCGTTTGTGGAAATAGTTGGCATAACCGAGTTACTTAGATCATAAACACCTGGTACTGTCAAACCCCTATCTGTTCGGGCAAATAATGATTTAACACCCACTGTTCGTAGGTTTCCATAAATCGATCCAGTAAATCCTATATTATCAAAGAAGCGGTCCTGGTATTTGAAAGAAGCTTCGGTATTATTTTCCCAAAAGGTATCGTAAGTTTCCTGATAACCTCCAACCCGACTGCCGCCAATCGTGTAACCATATAGATTAGCTGATATAGGAATTTTTATAGTTCTGTTTCTATTCCACGTACTTACGCTGGTTCTGGCATTAAACGTTAGCTTATCCGACAACTTATAGTTCATCATCACATGGCCGTATACATCATCCTTATCGTAGGTTCTGAGGTTTTCATAGGCCGTCATCCAGGGATTATCATATATGGTATATTCCCTGTTAAACTGTTGTACATTTTCTTTTCCGGGTTGCCAATAATTTCTTAAATCATTGATATCATAATCTGCACCACCCCAAAGTGTCAGGATATAAATAGGACTGTGTGGCCCATAAGATAGGTTCGGATAATTTGGTGAATACTGTTTGTTATAGTTAATACTTGCATCAAATCGAAGCTTACTTCCCGCATTAATACCGCCCGTCAGATTCACATTTGTACCGCCCAATTTCGTATTGGGCGTCGTACCTTTTTGAAACATTTGAGAAACAGAAAGTCTAAAATCTCCTTGCTCGCCTTTCGTAGAGATCGCAATATTGTTTGTACTAAGCAGCCCATTTTCAAGGAAATTCTTTAAATTATCCTTACCTCTCGCAATCCATGGCAGGGGAACAAGTTCTCCCGTTTCAGGGTCTGTGGGACTATTGTATTGCGTAATTAATTGTCCTTCAAATCGGGGACCCCAGATGTTATAATCATTGTCGTTAATTCCCCCTCCTCTACCATCTTTAAATGCATATTCGTAATTAGATCCCGGACCATATTCTGTTTGCATTTTCGGAATGGCATTATAGCCTGTTTGCAGTTGTGTGCTGGAATTGAACTCTACCTGAAAACCCTTATCGTTCGCTTTTGCTCGTTTTGTAGTAATCACAATGGCACCATTTTGACCTCTATTTCCGTATAGGGCAGCGGCATTTGCACCCTTAAGAACGGAGTAAGATTCAATGTCATCCGGACTTAAATTCCACGAATCCGTGTTAACGGGCATGCCATCTACCACAATAAGCACATTGCTTCGTCCTCTCAAGGTTATACCGGGGTCACCAAAGAGATTTGTGCTGGGTGTAATCGTCAACCCCGAAACCCGCCCTGCTAAATTTGAAATAGCACTTGGCTCCCTGGCTTTCACCAGATCAGGTCCTTTCACCTCTTGAATAGAGTAGCCAACAGCTTGCTTTTCTTTTTTAATGCCCAGCGCCGTGACGACTACCTCGTTAAGCCCTTGCTGGCTAGGAGCGAGTACTATCAATAGCTCTTGCTGCGTTCCTACTATTAAATCGTTGGCTTGATAACCAATAAACATAGCACGCAATGAATCTCCTTGTGTAACCTGTAAACTAAACTTTCCACTTTGATCTGTGGAAGCAATTTTACCGCTGGTAACATTCCTAACGGTAACCCCAGGGATAGTTTCATTGGTCAATGAATCGGTGACTTTTCCACTTATTGTTTTGGTCTGGCCAAAAGAATAATGACAAAAGAGAATCATCAGCAGAAGGAACAATGCAGATGTCTTTTGTAAATGAGTTGGAGGTTGAACTAACATAATATATTTAACAGTTTTTGTTTATTAAAAACATAGCAATATTAAACTTTGTATATTATTAGTAAACTAATGTAACGTTAAATTTCCGTTAAAGTCAACCATTGCTGATTCACAAGTGCTTATTTTGTTTAAAAACAAGTAACAGCATCACTTTTCAAACTACATCAATCGATTGCGTAATTTTTTATTTAGTATCACTTAACAAACTCTATGTAACAAAAAAGATCGCCTGACTAAGGCGATCTTCAAAATTGACATTATTAGGCTATCTAGTAGCCGGGATTTTGTACCAGTTTTGTATTTAATAACATTTCCGAGGTTGGCACCGGATAAATACGATAAGTTGCCGGTTGGCCACCAGGGTTAAAGCCCCAGGCACCTTCAAACTTGCCGAAACGTATGAGATCATTTCTACGCCAAGCTTCCCAGGCAAATTCTCTTCCACGTTCAATTAGTAGCTCATCGAGCGTAATACTATTCACTTCATCTGCTCCAGCCCTTATCCGTATTTTGTTCACCAGCGTTTCTGCTGTTTGCATTTCACCATTTACAGCTGTTGCTGCAGCACCTCTCAAGATCGCCTCAGCTTTCATCAGGTAAACATCTGCTAAACGAAATACAGGCACATCATTATTAGAATCGCGATTACTCGGGTGGGTATTTTTGTCTGGATAAAATTTGATCGACCGGACACCCCGTGCCTGCCCTAATTGATCGTTACCCACGTCCATAGTCGCTTCATTTCTTAACGGCATTTCCGGTGTAAAGTCCAGCTGCCAATCAATCGCCTGATTCGGATTTGGCCCATTGTAACTCGCATCCAACCCTTTATTGGTTGTGGAGATCAAAATTGGATTACCGCTAAAATCAACCTGTTTCCCTGCCAGCCAAGTGTCATTACGTTTGTCACTCCTTAGATTAAACAGTTGATAAAAATCGGCAATCGTGCTCAATGCGATACTTGGCCTAAAAGGTAATTCGTATTTTTCCTGCAAGGCTGTATGCAATCCAAAACGTGAAAATTGATTACCTGTAGCGACATTCGCATCATAAGGAACCGCAAAGATCGTTTCACTATTAGGTCCATTCTCTGGCATAAACAAACCCGCAAAATCACCAACTAAGGCAAGATTGGATTCTGTTAGAAGTCTGTCTGCATAGGTCACGGATTCGGTATATTTTGGTGTTCCGATATAATATTCAGCATTTAAATAAAGCTTCTGCAATATTACATAAGCTAACCAACGAGTTGGACGACCATAGGTTAACTGCCCTGTTTCAGTAGACAGGTCCGGCGCTGTTGCTATCAACTCCGACTCGATAAAAGCGAATACTTCTGTACGTGTGGACGTAGCCGGTTGCTCGGAGGAACCAAAGGAAGCGGAAATTGGCACATTACCATATAAATCCATCATAAAAAAATAAAACAGGGCACGCATCGTGCGGATCTCTGCCAGGGTTTGTGTTTTAGCGTCACTTTCTTCTGTGCTTTCAAACAAACTTAACAAGCGGTTACAGGTTTGAATGCCGCCAAAGCCCCACTCCCATACGGCTTTCACCGTAGGATGATCAGGATTCCAATTGTGCTTATGCAACATACGGTACTGACCTCCATCATCATAGTTCCCGTCCCGAGCAGGAATTATTGCTTCATCCGAAGAAAGTTCCTGCATACGCCAATAGTTCACAGCATAGCCTGATCTGAGTTGCGTATAAATAGGACCCGTTGCCGCAACAAACGATTCCGGCGTATTGGGAAAGTTATCAGGCGTAAGCTCCGATTCAACAGGTACATCTAATTTCGTGCAGCTAGCTGCCATTACAACTATCAGTGCACTTAATATATATATCTTTTTCATCTGTATAATTTATTTTTTAAAGGTGATGAAGCTATCATGATTTTTCACAGGGTATTCGCTAAATAGGTGTTCAAGAGCTCGCAAGCTCGGTTTATTCCTTACACTGTGTGGTTTGGCAAATCATGATGGTTTCATTATGTAAATCATCTTGAAATATTAAAAATTCACATTAAGTCCCAACATGAACGAACGCGTTTTAGGATAATAATTACGGTTATCAACACCCGGCTCTATCCCACCCATATTAACTTCCGGATCGATGCCTCGATAATTGGTAATAACAAATAAATTATTAGCACCCAAATATGCTCGGAGCGTACGATTGTTTGTTTTAAAAGTATATCCCAGTGTAACATTATCTAAACGTAGATAGGCGCCGCTTTCCACAAAACGATCTGATAAAAAATAAGCATTGTTATCATTGATCGGCTCCTGTTCATCTAGGGTAAAGCGTGGGATATTTGTTTGCGTTGCATTATTGGGGGCATTCATATCGGCCAATGTGCCATTGATAATTTTATTCCCTGTGACTCCCCTTAAAAAGAAGTTTAAATCAAACTTTTTATATTTGAAGGTATTGTTCCAACCGTAAACCAGCTTAGGTTGTGCATTACCTATATAATAAAAATCATCGGATGTGGGGGCAATCGTTAGATTACCTTCTTTATCATAGAATTGGGATACGCCGTCCGCATTTTTACCCGCGTAACGCCAGGTGTAAATGGACCCCAAGGCATATCCTTCCTGCACACGCTGAGAGGCATTCCCCGACTGACCTCTACCGCCTAAAAAAGCAGTTTGTATAAGTGGCAATTCAAAATTATCATTGCTCAGCGAGGTCATTTCGTTTTTATTATGTGCTAAATTAATGGCGGTAGTCCAGCTAAATCCATTCCGGTTAACCGGTGTTGCCTGCAAGGATAGCTCGATACCTTTATTAGTCATTTCACCGGCGTTAGCGGTAAGCCTAGGTACAAAATACTGGGTAGCAGACACCGGATAAGTCCATAGTAAATCTGATGTACGCTTATCATATATATCCACAGAGCCAGAGAGGACATCGTTGAACAAACCAAAATCGAGCCCAATATTGATAGTAGCCGTGCGTTCCCATTTCAAGTCAGGATTATCATTTTGAAAGGGCCCAATTGCGTTGATAAATTTCCCATCATAATAGAACCGTCCGGTTCCTGCATATAGGAATCGAGAAGTAAACACATCAAATCCTGCAGAATTACCCGAAACTCCATAACCAGCACGCAATTTTAAGCTGCTAATAACTGGCGCCCCTTGCATAAAATCTTCTCTATCAATGAGCCATCCAATCGATGCTGCAGGGAACAGCCCCCATTTGTTATTAGCACCAAAAGCAGATGATCCATCTCTTCTTAAGCTGGCCTGTAATAGGTATTTATTTTGATATTGGTAATTTACTCTTCCATAGAAAGAGATAAGGCGAAGTGTCTGAATACGCTTCGTTCCATAATCAACAGCAACCCCTTCATCAGGATTTCCCAAGCCCGGATTATTATAAGAAAGATCGTCGGTCACAAACCCCTGATTAGTGGTTTGAAAACCATCTCCCAAACGGTCTTCCTGCCAGGAGTAACCAGCTAATAATTTCAGACCATGCTCCCCAAATGTGCGATCATAGTTAAAAAAAGACTCGATAATCTTCTTCGTATTGGTAACCGTATTTCTGATCACACGGCCATTCACATTCTGAGCCAATCCAGATAAACGGTTATAATAAATATTACTATCAATCCGCTCATCTTGATAGGATACATTTGTAGTAAAATCTAAGCCCTCTAGAATAGTCACTTTCGCTCCACCACTGGCTAAAAATAACTTTGTTTTTTGGTTAATCTCATTGTTATCTATCAACGATACCGGGTTTAGATAGCCACGCGTCACGGAAAAATCTTCACTATATGAGCCATCCGGTTGTCTTACTGCTACAGTTGGCAGATAAATAAGCATATTACTGTAAACTTCATCAGCCACCAACTGGCTGTTTGTGCTGCTATTCGTAATATTTAAATTCAGCTTTAACCGATCGTTAAAAGCTCGTTGTTCCATATAGCCCCTTGCTATAAAGCGTTCCAAAGACGACCCTTTAATGATACCCTGATTATTTAAGTAGTTTACGCTTGCACCATAAGAAGAATTTTGACTGCTTCCACTAAATGAAAGATTATGATTATGCGAAATTCCCGTGCGACTTACCTCATCCTGCCAATTTGTATTACTACCATCATCCGTCGTTGCAGTTTTACCATTCTCACTCAGATATGTTCGCAGCTCCTCCCCGTTCAACATATCAATTGTATTTGAGATTTGCTCGGCAGCTACATAAGTGCTATAAGAAAGCCTGGTTGACCCACTTTTGGCTTTTTTGGTGGTAACCATAATAACTCCGTTAGCAGCACGAGAGCCATAGATAGCGGTAGAAGCAGCATCTTTGAGTACATCAATACTTTCTATATCATCTGGCGCAATTAAATCAATAGAAGCGCCAGGAACACCATCTATCACATAAAAAGGTTCTTGAGACCCCGCTCGTAAAGTGGAAGGTCCTCGTAGAACAACCGCAGGTTTCTCATTTGGATTACCACTGCGCGTAATGTTTAATCCGGCAACCTTACCTTGTAGAAGCTGACTCGGAGTGCTAAATACACCCGTATTGAATTCCTCACTGCTCACAGAAGTTATAGAACCTGTTATTTCACGTTTATTGCTCGTTCCATAACCAACAATCACTACCTCTCCTAGCCCCATAGGTTCCTCCTTCAATTTCACATTTAAGGTAATCTGTTTTCCTGCTACTACTTGATAGTTGCGTAAGGTGTCTGGCATAAAACCGATGTAACTAAATACAAAGTCGTAAGGTCCCCCACTGGGAATAGATACAAACTGAAATAAGCCTTGTTCAGAAGTGCTTGCCTGAAAACTTTTTTGGGTGCTTTGGTTAATGGCGCGCACACTTACCCCAATAAGTGCCTTGCCTAGCGTATCTTGCACCAGCCCTTTTACAAGGGGTCTTTCCTGTTGCGCCAGCAATTGCTGACCAGAGAACAAACAGAAAGCGAATAAGATACCATTCTTAAATTGCTTTAATACATTCATCTTGAGTTGATTTTTTTAATAAGTGTTTGTGTGTGGTTATGGTGTAAAAATTATTTTGCTTGTACAATAAAACCGTCTTTACTGCTCCCTTGTATTTCAACATCATTTAACAGACATATTTTCTGTAACACATCATCAATGCGTTCCAGGTTCACATCGATGTCTCCTGTATATGTAATATCTTCCATTCCTACAGCGGTGCCAACTTCAATTTTCACCTGATAAGCATCAGCTAAAATCTTGAGTACTTCATTAAGCTTTATATTCTTAAACTGCAGTGTATTATCAACTATTTCAAATGAGCTTTCTGGATCGTTTCGTAATGGTTTTCCTGCCTTGATGACTTCTTTATTGGTGATACGGTTAAAAGTAAAGGCTTCCCCCGGAAGCAAGATCTTATTCATAGCATTATCCATCGGATGCTCCATTTGCACTTGCACTTTCCCTGTATGAAGTTTTACAATCGTTTTATTCCCATTCACTGTTGTATTAATGGTGAAGGAGGTTCCAAGAGCAATAGTTTTTAACCCTCCTGCAAAAACGCTAAACGGCCTGGACTTGTCTTTTACTACCGCAAAAAATGCTTTACCCTCTAAATAGGTTTCTCGCGAGCTGTCGGTAAAATGTGCTAGATGCTTTAAGGTACTTTGGGGGTATAAGGTTACTAAAGATGAATCCGGTAAACTAAGTTTGATATTTTTGAGGGAGGTATTACGGTACACTTTCCATTGAGGAACATGTTGTATCAAGGTAGGATTTTCTTTTACAGTAAGAGGCACATCTTGCTCCGATACTTTCCACAATCCAATTGCGACAAGCAAAAGCGTTAAGGTTGCTGCTGCCGAAAAAATTCCAGGCCAATAGATCCCTACTCTTTTCTCTTTTTTATCAGCTGAAGAATCTCTTTTTAATTGCGCTTTTATGTTTTGCAATAATTGGTCAGAAATCTTCTCATCTAGCCGTTCGTTTTGATCAAAGGATAACCATTCCTTTTCAGAAAACAACCATTCTATGAATTTTTGAGGTTTATTCCAAAGTCGCTGCCTTATGTTTTTTCTTTCCTTCATATTTACATGTAATACGTATGTCGAATGCTTAGCCCCTAAGGCTTAACAATTACTTAACATTGCAGAAAATTTTAGAAGAATTAGTTATAGAAAAATGGAGTACATATACTGTTTTAGCTGGCTCAGTACTTTTGTGATATGGCTCTCTACTGTTTTAGTTGAAATACCCATCATCTCGGAAATTTCTTTATGGCTCATTCCCTTATCCCTACTCAGGTTAAAGATCAATTTACGCGTAACCGGCATTTCTGAAAGCTCTTCATCAAAAATCCGCATCAAATCTTTTGCTTCAATGATGCCAACCAAATTGTCTGAAAAAGGCGTAAACGCACTGTCGCCTTCATATTTATTTCTCGTCGCTTCTTTTCGAAGCTCGTCAATCATTACTTGCCTGGCCATATGAAATAGTTGTATAGAAAGATCAATATGGCTCTTCAATGTTTCTTTATTGTTCCAAAGTTTAATAAAAGTAAGTTGTACAACCTCCTCTGCAAGGAAATCAGATTGCGTCTTTTTTTTGATAAAGAAGTAAAGTCTTTGATGGTATTCCATATAAATGGTATCAAAGGCCTTTAAATCTCCTAGGCTTAGATCCTTTATTAATTGCATACGCCCCAAAATTAGCCGGTAACTTTAAGCTTAAACATGATTCCATGTTAAACTTTTATTAAGCACGACCCGTAATAGAGATTACAGACCGAATTGTTTATAATTGGTTTTGCGGCTTTTCAACCGCTTTTATTTTCTACCTACCGGCTTACCAAAATCTACTATAGATAACGGCTAATAATAATATCGTTGTAACACTCAATATAATGGTTGAGGGTTCAAGCTTAAACATTGATTTATCCAGCTCAATAGCCTTTGCACTGATCTTTGGCCCGGCCAAGCTTACACCTACCATCACGAGCATCGTTGTTAAGAAAGACCATCCTAAACAGATAAAGAAAGGTATTTCATAAACACCATCCGAATTTTTAAATGCTGAATACAACCAAGTTTCCGGTCCTAATAAGGAAACTGCCAATTGGTTAAAAAATATAGAAGCGGCAAACCCAGTTAAGATACCTACTACTGCAGCGGTACCGCTGGTACGTTTCCAGAACATACCTAGCAAAAAGGTGGCTAGAACACCCGGACTGATAAAGCTCGAATACTTTTGTACAAATGTATACCCTCCTTCTCCACTAATGCCCAATAAATCATTCCAGGTAAAGGCAATGCTTAGTAGCATGGCAACAACCACAGCTACACGCCCCGTTTTCACCATCTTGATTTCATCTGCGTCTTTATCCAGGTATTTCTTATACACATCCATCGTAAAAATGGTGGAAATACTATTAGCCTTCCCGGCAAGTGACGCCACAATAGCTGCCGTTAGTGCTGCAACTGCCAAACCTTTCAAACCTGCAGGAAGGAAAGTCAGAATGGCCGCATAAGCAGCGTCTTTATTTCCTCCATCCATTGCCGGCAATAAACCCTTGCGATGCAAAACATAAGCAATAATACCTGGTAACATGACGATAACGGGCATTAAAATCTTCAGCAAGCTTGCAAATAATATTCCTGTCCGCGCAGTTTTAAGATCCGCACCCAGTGCCCGTTGTGTAATATATTGATTGCAGCCCCAATAGTTCAGATTGCTAATCCATTGTCCTGCAGCATACATACCAAAAGCGGGAAGTATAAGATACTTATCCACATAATCCTGCGAAGCTCCAGCGGTTGGTTTGGTAATCATCAGATGGAAATGATCGGGCGCTTCTTTCATCAGTACATTAAATCCGGCCATCGCATCTTTGCCAAAACCAAAGCTTTCACTTACAATGGTGAGTGCCATATAAGTAGTTGCTAAACCACCAACAATTAAAACGGCCACCTGTATCGCATCGGTATAGCCGATCACCTTCATCCCTCCCAGCGTAATAAAGATGGCAAAAAGTGCCAACACCATCATGATTTCGTGGAAATGAGCGCCCCCTAACAAACCATTAATTGCTAAAGCCCCTAAATAAAGAATGGAAGTGAGATTTACGAAGACATAGAGAAATAACCAAAAAATAGACATGATAAGTGCTACCTGTTCATTATACCGCCGGGTAAGGAATTGCGGCATCGTATAAATCTTATTTTTGATATAAACAGGCATAAGAAAAATTGCCACTAAGATCAATACCGCAGCACCCATCCACTCATAAATAGCCACCGCAATACCAGCAAAAAAACCATCGCCACTCATACCAATAAACTGTTCTGCTGAAATGTTAGACGCAATAATAGAAGCACCTATTGCCCACCATGTGAGAGAGCCTTCTGCAAGAAAGAAATTTTTAGAGCTGGTTGTTTCGGTTTTCTTTTTTCTTCTGTAAATCCAATACCCGTAGGAAATGACGATGATTAAATATATGGCAAATACTAGATAGTCCCAAATAACAAGTTGGTTTGGCATGGATAGCTATTAAATAAAATAATTAAGGATATAGCCATGCTAATCAATTGGTAAAAACAATCGATTAGCATAGATTTTTGTTAAAGGCAAACTTAGATAAATTGATTATATAATGCAATTTAACCAACGTCAATCACGGTTAAAAATCTTTCACCCGCAATTAAACGGCAAACAGCTTTTAAAATTTAAGTGTAGCAGGTAGATACTTTGCTACCAAATCTTCATAATAAGGTTTCAATTCTGCCCAATTAGGAGGCACCGGATTTTTAGAATAAAGATCATATGGGTTGAATAGATTCACCCATTTGAACATTTCCTGATCATGCTTACTTAATAAATGGTCATATGCATGTTCACGGTGTTGCGCATAAAAAGAATGGTAGCGCAACATATACAGCGCACTCTCAGGTAAATAATCTTTCATCATCTGATAGACATATTCATCATGCCCCCATGACATCTGGACATTATCTAGCCCGCAATTAGGTTCATAGATACCATACTTAGTGTTAAATGTTTCGTTATCGTAATCAGGGTTTGATGTGAAAAATTCTGAATAAACAATCTTATCCGAAAAAGCACATCCCAATGGAAACGTATCACCCACCACTGCCCACTGGGGTTCTCCAAATAAGCACAGTACTTTCCCCATATCGTGAAACAATCCCGTCAACACCATCCAATCTGGATGACCATCAGCTCTAATTGCCTCTGATGTTTGCAACAAATGTTGAAACTGATCTAAATCAGTATCAGGATCTGAATCGTCCACCAACTCATTGAGAAAATCGAAGGCCTGCCAAACAGGCATTTCTTTCTTGTCGAACTTTAAAAATTCGTTTTTCTTATTTTCAACAAATTCATACGACTGATACGTGTGATTTAATCGATAGAATTCCTTAACACTGTCACGTGCAGGTTCTTCATAATTTCTATATTCTTCCTTTGTTTTATTTGTTGCAATGGTATCCGGATCTGGATAACGGCGCAATAAATCATCTTCCCAGTGATCTAAATCCGCTAGCGGATTATTTGAAATATCTTGATTGTTCATAATGTTTAGTTATTTCGTTATTGGTTATTCGTTGTTCGTTATTGGTTATTCCTTGCTAGTCTTTTACTATTTAACAAATCACCATTTAACTACTTAACAAATCATCGCTTACCCAAATTTGCGACAAATTCTTTAGGAAAAATCATTTTTGAATGGATATATTTACTTAATCGTTTACGTAAATACCAAGTAAGATAACCGCGAAACAGACTATGGCAACTATAGGGATGAAGGAATTGGCTAAGCAGCTTAATCTATCAACGGCAACTATTTCAAAAGCATTACGTGATAGTTATGATATCAGTGAAGAAACCAAACAGCGGGTGCTGAAACTGGCCAAGAAGCTCAACTATATTCCAAACGCACATGCCAGTAGTTTGAGGGCAAAAAAAAGCAAGACACTGGCAATGGTGATACCAGAGGTAGCCGATAGTTATTTTGCACAATCAATTAATGGTGTGGAGGCGGTAGCACAGGCAGCGGGTTTCCATGTGCTGGTTTATTTAACGCATGAACAATACGAAAAAGAGAAATCGATCTTAAAAGAACTGCTTAATGGTAGAGTCGATGGTGTGCTTATCTCTGTAACGAGCCAAAGTAAAGATGTTTCCCACATTAACGAGTTAAAAGATGCAGGCATACCCATCGTTTTCTTCGATCGTGTATTTGAGAATATCGGCAATGGAGAAGTTATTACAGACGACTTTAATGCAGCCTATCTATTAACGCAACATTTAATTAATCAGCATTGTAAAAGCATTGCTTTTTTATCATTTTCCAATTCGCTATCTATTAACATGCTACGCCTAAATGGTTATAAAAGCGCTCTTCAAGATAACGGATTCAATATGGAGAAGAAAAACCTGCTAGCTTGCCTTAATCAAGAAGACGAAAACAAAGTGTTAATCGAAAAACATCTACATCGCAAAAACCGGCCCGATGGAATAATAGCATCTGTGGAGAAGCTAATAACACCACTCTATCTGGCTTGTCAAGCCGCAAAATTGTCTATTCCGGAAGACATTAAAATTGCCGCTTTCTCTAATCTTGCAAATGCGGCAATTTTAGCTCCTCCCATCACAACGATTACACAACCCGCTTTTGAAATGGGTAAAACGGCGGCAAGCCTATTAATTAAAGCTATTAAAGGCCAAACGATTGACGCAGACGAGCAAAAAATTGTGTTGCCTTCTAAACTGGAAATAAGAAAATCATCGAGCGGGGCTTCTTTTTAAATTATAAAAAATGCCTCAAAAGGCCTTTAAAGGGTCCTTTACAGCTAAATTCCAAAAAAAGGAAAAAATATTTTAAAAAAGTATAGTAAATTAGTAGACTTTTTATACCTTTGTTTCATAGTTAAGTCTTCTCTTCTCATATATTAGGTTTTATAATTGGTTAGCTCAAAGTACCCGCCCATCGGGTACTTTGTTTTTTGAAATATTTGGAGATGGCATCGCCACTTCATGCATACTGGAAAAGCAGACTTGAACATATACTCTCCTTGGTAGTAAGGACCGGAGCGTTGTACCTCTCCTTATTCTGTATACTTATCAACTAATTCCTTTCGGGCTTGCTCATTAATACCTAATCCATCCTTAAAAAATTGATCTATAGATCCATAGCGCTTTTCCAATGCTTTAAAAGTAGTCTGAAGATAAACAGGTTTTAATTCCAGCGCTGTGGAAATTGCTTCGATTTGTTCATCACTTAATGTACCCATTTTACTGAACATGGCTTTATTGCTGTTCTTTAAATAGTAATTAGATGCAATATAATCTTCTTCAATAGTTTTTTGCGGCACACCTAAACTGTACAGAATGAGTGCAGTGGCAATACCGGTACGGTCACGCCCACCTGTGCAGTGATAAAGTATTGCTTCTTTATCGGCTGACGTTAACATTGCCTGAAAAAGCGGCTTATAGCGAATGGCCAATGAATCTACGTTACCATAGAAGTCTATTAAAAAGTTTGGCAGCTTATTTAGGTCTTTTAAATTAGGCATGGCATCTTTACCTAAATGATTACTCCCCGCACTGCAAAGGGTATAGTGCGTTCCTTCTGGAAGTTTATCGGCAGCGGCAGCGGCCTCTTCTTTACCACGGAAATCAAAAACTTGTTTAATGTTTCTGTCCTTAAACGTCTTTAGGTCCTGGTCCGTTAACCTACTAATTTCTGCTGAACGATATATCTCCCCCCATTTAACCTTTTTACCTGTTGCTGTCATATAGCCTCCAATATCCCTAAAATTAGCCGCGCGCTCCATTTTGACTAAGCGCCTACTGCTGTCGGCTATTTGTGATTTACCTGTGAATGGTAAAAAAGAAGCTAATAGAAGCAAAGTGAAGATTTTTTTGAATGCTGTTTTTTTGTTCATGTTGTTGCTTGTTTTTGAAGTATATAAATTTCAGATGATGATCTATAAGTCCCACCTTATACCCGCCTGTCCACGCTGTCCATACCATTCATTCATGGTTGGCCGATACTGATCGCCTATATAGGTTCTCAAAGGTTCGTTGGTAAGATTGTTTAGTTCGAGGAATAATTTCAGGTGTTTATTGAGGTTTACAGTCGCCGATGCATCTATAGTGAAGTTGTCGTCAGTCCAGATGTAATAGCCTGGCCCAAGCGTATTATCGATGGTTTCGATACTTTTACCTCTGAAATTACCTGCCAAACGAACCATTACGCCGTTTCTTTCATAATAAAGAATAGCATTGAAGAGATTTTTTGATTGGTTTGGCAGTGATATATTATCCATCACGATTACTTCCCCCTGCAAACGTGGAAGATCTGCGCTAGAATGGGTGTAAGTATAGTTAAACTCAACGCCAAAACCACTCATAAATCCGCTGAAGAAATTGAACCTTTTGTTTATACCTCCTTCTAAACCAAAAATACTTGCAGACGCTAAATTTTTCGGTTGGGATAATAGGGTTTGTGTGCCATTCTCATTGGTAAGCGTACGATCGTTAAAGATTACATTCGTTAAATCCTTATAAAATACACCGCCGCTTAATATGCCTATATCTTCAAAATAATATTCGGCCATAAAATCAAGATTGTTCGAGAAAGTTGGCTTGAGTTTAGGGTTTCCCATACTGATAGAGACAATGGCTCCCGTAGCGTCTATACGCTCATTGGGTAATAAATCCGTAAAATTAGCTCTTGAAAATGTACGGGTATAAGCGGCACGAAGATTCAATTTGTTATGTGGACTGTATTTAAAATGTAGCATTGGCAATAATGCATTATAATCGCTGTTAGCCGTTACAGGTTCAACCACACTTCCTTCAGCGGTAGTGCGTACGCGATTGCTATTGATATCGAGTGAAGTATGTTCATTACGTAACCCACCAATAACTTTTAATTGTGGTGTTAAGTCGTATTCTCCCATAATGTATGCAGCCCACACGTTTTCTCTACCGTGGTAAATGGTTGCTTGATTATTCGCAGACGAAGCGTCTCTGAAGCCATTGGCTGCCAGCACAGCGGGATCATACAAATCAAACAATTGCTGCTTGGTCAACGGATTGATGATATAGGCGCTTTGGTTGTTGGGTAGTTGGCTGAAGAAATTATCACGGTTAGGAAAATTCTCTGTTTGCAAAGAGCTTAACGTAATAGCCGGTTTGCTACCATCTGGAACTTGTACCAGCTGCGCACTGTTGATACCTCGTTTACTTTTGCTTCGATATTTGACACCAGCTTTCAATTTCAGCCGATCGCTTGTTTGATGCGTAACATTTAGCTGCCCCACCTGATCATTTTCCCGGTTATTCAATTGAAGGATAGAAAGGGAAGACAGCGTCAATTGATTTGGGTTAATAGTTTCGGCAGCATTGTTTGGCTGTGCCGTGATATATAGCGGATCTTGACCAATGCCGTCTGGTGAATCTTGCAATAAATACTTTTTGCCATCAGCTGATAAGCCTGACAGACCGCCTGGTATCGGTTGTATAAAAGTAGCAATGGGCAATCCACGCCTATCTTCTGAGGTTGTAGGGGGAGTATTAATGGCAAATTCTGAGGTAAAATTACTATAGGCCCAATGAAATTGCGTTTTATTATTAAGCTGATGCTCTCCTCCAATTTCTCCACCATTTAACGTTGTTTCATAATGGGAATATCGGTAGTTATATTGGTAGCGGCTGCGAGCAAAATCAACGTACGACTCATAAACGGGACGTACGTCATCAAATTTATTCACCATCCCTCGCCCAAATAAACGGTGACTTTCATTAAATTTCCATTCTAACCCCAAATTCAAACCGACGGTTTTGCGTTTACCCATATAACGCTTAAGCATCATATTATTGATAGATCGGTCTTGCGCATAGCTAAGATCGTATGAATCTGCGCCCCAATTCCGATCCCAAATAGCTCCGGTGAGCATAACACCCAACTTGTCCTTTAAAAATCGATCGCCATAATTGATGGAACCATTATAGGTGGCATTTTTGGAGATGGTGTTATAGCCCCCTGCCAAGCTCGCTCCTAACTGTCTCTGATTGGGTGCTGTACGTGTTATAAAGTTAATACTTCCGCCAATAGCATCTCCTTCTATATCGGGCGTAATCGCTTTTGCTACTTGTACATATTGTATCATCTCGGAAGGCACTACATCTAATACCGTGGCACGAGTTCCATAAACGCTGGAGCTCGGGAGCCTGCTTCCGTTGAGGAGAGTGGATGTCCACGCGAAAGGTGTACCCCGCACGGTAGCTTGATCGGCTTCTCCGTGATAGCGGGCTACAGCGACCCCCTGTACACGCTGAACGGCTTCTGCTGCATTTCGATCTGGTAGTTTTCCAATAGCATCTGAAGCGATCACATTCATGATCGATGTGGCATTTTTCTGAATAGCATAGGCACGCCGTTGAGAGGGTAGAAAAGTACCATTAATAACGACTTCATTGAGTTTACCTTCTGCAGGTTCCAGCAAAATGGTAGCTAAATCGTTTATACCATCATGAAGCTGAATGCGAATTTTTCGCTCTTGCATACCGATATAATTAGTAATAAGGGTAACGCTATCCCCTACTTTGGTTCCTTGCAATCTAAATTCACCGTTTAGGTTAGTGGAAGTGCGATTACCATTCTCTTTAACCAAGAGGGATACACCTGGTAGCTTACCGGACTGCTCCGCTACTGTTCCTCTAATAACTTGTGCATCGGATTGTTTACCGTAGGAGCATAGGATATACAAGAAAATTAACTTACTAAACTTGTGCACAAAGGTTTTGAGTTGTTTCATTTTTTTGTTTGCATTTTTTTGTTGCAAAACTGTATTTCTGAAAATCAACTATCGACCGTGTGAAGGAAGAGCTACGCGCATACGTATGAATGCCGGCATTCGTATATATAACATATTGTTTTTTAGTATTTTATATCGTGTTTAATTTTTATTAAGCTTTTGTTAAACTTGTGGTATGAGCAGCCTTTTTTTCGAAAATTCTATTTCTTAATATTCTGATAATATTGGAAGACTAAATTTGGTATGACACAACCAACTGGTGATGGATTATATAATAGCTGCAGGTATGTTTCAGGCGGGCATTGCTGTCGCCTTGCTCTGGCTTAATAAAAAGCGCAATCAGTATGACAATCTGCTCATCACGCTGATAGCTTGCATAGGTGTTCACCTATTTGCAAAATGGGTTATTTATGCGATGGTGGATGACAAAGATGTCAAGCTAGCTATGAATACATTTATTCAACTTGCTTACGGTCCCTTGATTTATTTATATGTAAGAAAGTTGAAAACCGGTTTTATACCGCTAACTTACTTATTCCTCTTTTTACCGCTCTTTATTGCAACCGTTGCCTACTTCTCCGTTATTAGCTCATTATTTGTTAACCCAGTTATTGGACATGCGCATTTACAGATATACAATAATTGGACAAGCTATTTTATTGTTATTGGAAATGGGGTCTATGCGGTTATTACCTCTTATCTACTAAAAAAATGGAAAAAAAATATTCCGTTCGCCGAATATAAATTGATCGGTAGCATCTGCGCAATTTTTATTTTTTTAAATGGATTATCAATCATTTGCATGGCGATAGAAAGCAATGCAACCTATTTATTGGCATTACGTTATGTTGCTTATTCTTTATTTATGGTGATATGCTTCTTGGTAGTCCGTCATAAATATGTAGGTACGAATCCGCCTGAGATCGTTGCAGATGATGAACAAAAGTCGGTTTCCGATCGTAAACCCATCCTTTCCAGTGAGCAATTAGCCGATTTTGCAGATATACTCAATACCTATATGCGGAAAACCAAAGCTTATTTGGATATTGATTTCAATATGGATAAACTAAGCGAGGATACCAATATTAGTAGACGTTATATTTCGGAAACGCTAAATACATATTTTTTTAAGTCTTTTTATCGGTATATCAATGAATACCGTATAGAAGAATTTATTTTAGAGCTAAATAAAAGGATAGAAAGCGATGTAGAAATCAATCTACTGAGCATTGCTTATCAAAGTGGGTTTAAAACCAAATCGTCCTTTAACCTCTATTTTAAAAAAATTGTGGGTACCACTCCTACCGATTATGTCAAGAAAAATCAAGACAGTTTAAAAAAGTCAGCTATTCAGCCATTCGTTTTTCGCCTATTATAATGGTCTCTTCAATTTATTGCGTAACGATCAATACTAGCAGAAGAAATAATGAACAATATAAAGCACTACTTCATTATTATTTAAGTATCTACTGATCATATTTTTAATAAACAAAGTAATTACTTTGTTTATTAATCACTTTTTAGTATGTTTGTTTTCACTATCAAGAGTTAAATAAGAAACTCAACAGACAAGTAGAACAATGGACATAGTTATCAAACCCCTAGACAAAATTTCAGCAACAGGAATTGTTGGCATTGATTTAATTGAATATCAACCGATATTAAGTTTCGAAATGCTTGATCTTGCTCCTTATCTTTACAAAGGACTGATCATCAAGGAAAAGGAGTTCAAGGATGGAATGGAAAAAATTGATTGGACAAAATATAGGGATAAAGCGGTAAGTATATCCTGCACCTTTGACGCGATCATACCCCAGTGGGTGTATATGTATATTACTGGCAAATTACACCCTTATGCTTCTTCGGTGTCATTCGGAAATCAAAAAGAACATGAAATAGATCTTTGGAAAAAGAATTTAAGACAGGCAAATTTTAAACAGTATCGCGAAAAAAAGGTTGTATTAAAAGCCGACAGTCGGGTACCTGATACGATCTATGTGGAGGCTTCCACTTTACTCATCAGCAATAAAGTGCTAAGCTTGCTATATGGAGAAGTTGGAATGCCCAAGGTTATATATAAACAAATCGACAAATTATGAATGTTTTAATATTTAATGGGGCATTAGAAAAAAGAAATCAAAGCACCTCTCAAACGATCAGCAATTATTTTAAAAATCGATTTGAAAATGCAGGAGCTGATGTAACAGAATTCAAAATGGCAAATGCCAGTATACCTTTTTTTGACCTGACGTTACCCAATATACCGCAGTCTGTCAAAATTATGGTCAGTACTTTTACCCAAGCAGATATTCACATATGGCTTACACCACTGTATCACGGTGGTATGACAGGCATTATGAAAAACTGTCTCGATTGGTTAGAAGTTAGCAGTAAATCAACACCACCCTATCTGAGCAATAAACTCATCGGATTAGTTTGTTGGGCAGATGGTGGGCATGCGATGCAAGGAATAAATGCGATGGATGCGGTCGCGAAATCGCTTCGGGCATGGACACTTCCCTACTCTATACCTGCTGTAAGAGGCCATCTCTTTGATGAAACCGGTGGTCTCCACCTATTATACCGTGAAAAATTCGACCTAATGACCCGTCTTTTATTAGAATCAAAGAAATGAGTGTTATCACCGACGGTATGGTATATGACGGGACAACGGTTTTAGGTTTATGCAATTGTTCCTTTAGTATGCGCAAAAAACTATCCCCCTTTGCCATCGTCGGCGTAAAAGATAAGTTATGATATTTCCCATTTTTAAAATTGGGCGATTGCGATTTATTCATTCCTAGATTGTTTCTTAGGCAGGTAATATGTCTTTAACTCTATTTTCCTTCCGATAATTTTTCTAAGGTAAGATAACGGTCTCGATGTTTTTCGGTTTCGCCCGTTGTATTTACATCCAGATGCATTATTTGGGAAGCTTCTCCTTTTTCCATTGCCTGCCAATCGGGGACACCCAAGCCATTGGGATTAGTCGTTTTTATAAAGTTTTCAAAATAAGTTTGCATGATAGTAGAAACTTTATAATCTTCCGGCTGCCAATCATACACACTATTGGTCGCAAGATTGCCCAATGCATATTCAATTTCTGCTGAATGTACCGCTCCTTTCGCTAAAGGAGTCTGTTGTTTCTTTGCGTCATCGCCTTTTATAACTCCGCCAGCTAAACCGGCAACAGCATTACCCATTTCGGCTCGCATAGCTGGCCTAGGTTTGGCATAAAGATAGCGATAAACAGGACTGTTCCCTGTTTGGCTATGTAGGTCGGCCCAACGCCAGGTGCCGTAGGCGATAAATTGATCGCCAGCAAAATCCGTGGCCACTTGTTCCACATCCATTTCACTTTGTGGCTTATATACCTGAAGCAATTCCTTCGCCTGTTCCCCAAAACGTTCTTCCACTACCTTTTTGAAATTTGCAATCGTCGGTTTCATCTCCCCTAATAATGCCCGATAATTCATCTCTTCGGAATTCCATCCCACTAATAAAGGCACCTTAGATTGATCTCCGCGCTTGAATGTAGCCACAGGATTTTCTTTGAAAAAATAACCATCTATATTGACTGGAAAACTTGCCTCAGGTTTCGTGGTAAACGCTAATAATTGTTCGGCAGGTATAGAACGAAGAGAAGTCAAGTCTTCTTTATTGATGCTGGTTGCAAAAGCTTTTCCTTTCTGCTCGGCTTCTTTCAATGGTGGTAGTGGTCTGTTGCCTAATAAAGCGCCACTTTCTCCTACTGCTGCTCGGAATAGGCCTTTTGACAGCGATGAAGCCATCTGTGCACTTACTGAAAACGATCCGGCAGATTCGCCTGCAATGGTTACTTTATTGGGATCGCCTCCAAATGCTGCAATATTCTGCTGCACCCACTTTAGTGCAGCATATTGATCTAGTAAACCATAATTACCTGAAGCACCATTAGGAGATTCTTTGCTCAATTCGGGATGGGAGAAAAATCCAAATATATTTAGGCGGTAATTAACGGTGATCGCGACAATTCCCCTACGTGCCATACTTTCTCCATCATAGCGAGGTTCAGAACCATCACCAGCAATTAAGCCGCCACCATAAAAATATACCAACACCGGTAGCTTTTCATCATGAGATTTGGCCGGTGTCCAAACATTTAGGTACAGGCAATCCTCACTCATTCCATTAGACCTGAAATTCATATCGCCAAAAACAGGTCGCTGCATGGCCCTTGGTCCAAATTTATTGGCTTTTCTTACCCCCTCCCATTTCTCAACAGGCTGCGGCTCTCTCCATCTAAATTTACCTACGGGCGGCGCGGCAAATGGAATACCTTTAAAAGAGTAAATACCTGATTCATCATTCCCTTCTAAAATGCCATCAGCAGTTTTAATTTGCCGACTCATTTGATCGTTTTGTTGCGCATAAATAAAAGGCATAAAAAACAGCGTAAGAAAATATACAAAAACCTTCATAATTTCAGTGATAAGAGATGCAATTTAATTAATATCTAGAAGAATCTCTCATTAAAAAATAATTAGGATGCATGCTGATTCCGGTTGCCCTCCTACATACTGAATTATAGTTGTTATTCCCAATTCACCCAGTTACCTGCAAGCCAGTTATTTTGTCCAGCAGCCCCTCTAAAAGAGACCTTTTCGAAAAACAGGCTATAATCCGCATCTGTAAAGTTAGCACCAGCGAAGGCCGGAGAGTCTTGCAACAGGCTCAATATTGGAGCACCCTGTGCCGGATAAATGGAAGAGAACTTTAAATCGGCAATAGTAGCTATCAATACATTTTGATTTTCTTGGTTTGTTGCAAAGGAGGTGAGTTCTGGATCAGGCACTACTTTGTCTAGCGATATCACTTGCGCGTTTTTGTCCCAGGTAAAGGCCCTTTTATTGTCTTCACAATGTACCAGATTGTATTTAAAGGATGAGGCATGTGCTTCCATTAATAAGGGGCGGGTCTTATTACATACCATTAGACCGCCCTGTGGGTACTCTGCTATAATCGAGTTCTGAATCGCAAACCGAGTATTCTTTCGAATATAAACGCCTTGGTTCTGGTTTGTTGGCTCTTTTACGACACCCTGAGTGCCGATAATTGTTGCATTTGAAATAATAGGTCTTGTATAAGGGGTGCTACTACTGGCGTCCGCATCATTTAAACTTTCTATACCATTTGCTCTCAATGCCCAATCTGAGACAGCGGTACGATAAGAAACAATGAATTGAAGTCTTCCGTTATATCCCAGATCAAAATCATAATCGTCATCTCCATTATTATAGGCAATTAGGTTTTTTGCATTTACGGTCCCGCCTAAAAATTGAAAGGCATCATCTCGAGAATGACTTACCATAATATGATCAAGAATGGTTGATGAACCTACAGCAGCCAAACATAGTCCGCTAGCCTTATCAATAGCCCATTCATCTTCCGCCTTTGGATTTAAACCACCACCATATTCGATTCGTAAGTATTGTATGCTCCCCGAATTATCCTCAGCATTATTACCTCCGCAAATAGCTTTTTTATCATTCCCTAAACCGGGGACATTTAATGTCTTAGTATTGATTGGCGCTTTTCCTAAAATGACTATTGCGCCCCAATCGCCTGGTTGCTTATCCTTTGCGGCTGAAGTAAACACTACGGGATGCTGCTCCGTACCATTTACCACTATCTTAGCACCCTGCGTAATAATTAAACTTCCTTTGTTGATCGCCGAATCTGATTTTTCAACCAGTATTGAAACGCCGGGAGCGATCGTCAATACTGCATTGTTCTGAACAACTACTTGTCCTTTTAATAAATAATTTGCATTTTCCTTTAAGGTGATATCAGTAGATATCACCCCTTGGAGGGTATCCGTAGGTATATCATCCAGCTCATTGATGTCTGCATTTTTTTTACAGGAAGCAAGAAACACAATAGATAAAATGAAGAAACAAATAGCACGTATCATGATTAAGAAAATTTAATAGCGATAAACTGAAATGTAAATTACTGGTGGTAAATTTATCCAGCTTTTGCTTTCTACAACTGATTTGAGGGTAATCTGTATAGGATAACGAGAAAATGTGAGAAGAAAAACCTATTGATGTCAATCTCAAATTTACCTATGTTTGTGCTATATAACCAAGCCAAATTATGAACAAATTTTTTTTCTCCGTTGCGATTACGTTACTTTTCGTACTTCGACTTTCTGCACAAGATGCTAAGCCACAAGCCTTCCATAAATTCGATGATAATTCATTTTCAAAAGAACGATTAACAAGAATCGATCAGGTACTTCAACAGTATATCGATAGTAACTGGATAAAGGGGGCGGTAGCTTATATCATGCATAAAGGAAATGTTGTTTATGACAAACCCTTTGGCATGAACAACATCAATCAGCATAAACAAATGAAGAGTGACGTCATCTTCCGGATAGCATCGCAAACCAAAGCAGTTACCAGTGCTGCAGTGATGATTTTATTCGAAGAAGGAAAATTTCTATTAGACGATCCGATTTCTAAATATATTCCATCCTTCTCAAAACCCAAGGTTCTCAAGTCTTTTAATGAAAAGGACAGCTCTTATACTACTGAGCCATCAAAAAGGGAAATAACAATACGCGATTTATTAACCCATACCTCAGGACTTGGCTATGCACAAATAGGCTCGCCTCAAATGAAGGCTATATATGCAAAAGCAGGCATTGAGGCTGGTTTTTTACCTCATAAGATGCTATTAGCAGATGCCATTGACAGACTGGGGAGGCTTCCACTAGAACGCCAGCCCGGAGAACAGTGGAGCTATAGCTTAGGTATTGATGTGCTTGGCAGACTGATTGAGGTTGCTTCCGGTTTAACACTGGATGATTTTTTACAAAAACGTTTGTTTGCGCCATTGGGTATGAATGACACCTATTTTAATTTACCTAAGCAAAAACAGGCTCGATTAGCAAATGTATATACGGAAGACCCAACGACGCATGCTTTAAAAGAGTGGAATAGCGATGTTTTTCCAGGCATTACTATTGATTACCCGATCAATAATAATGGTTATTATGCTGGCGGTGCTGGATTAGTATCAACGGTAAAAGATTATGCAACATTTCTCCAGATGTTTTTAAATGGTGGAAGCTATAATGGACATCAGATTCTTTCGCGTCGAACTGTAGAAATAATGACCATGAACCAGATAGGTGAACTTTCATTGGGAGACAATAAGTTCGGCTTAGGTTTTGAAATTACAACTCCTAAGGGGATGGGAAAATTAGGGCAAACAGCAGGTTCTTTCGCTTGGGGTGGGTTCTTCGGCACCTCTTATTGGGCAGATCCTACAGAAGGAATTGTTGCACTATTATTTATTCAGCAATATCCTTTTTCTCATGGAGAACTGCATGACAAGTTTAAAGCACTTGTTTATCAAGCATTGAAATAGGTGAGTGAAAGTATGATTTAAATATTATTAATGACGAGGCGCAATTCCTCTTTTAATTTTTTTATTAATGGTATATAATAATGCAGGTTAGTGGAGGGGTTTGTTTCTACTTCGAAGGCAATTTTATAGAGAATTGAAAAGCCAAACATTAATGCCGTACCCCTAACTTTATGTGCGCTATGCTTTATTGCACCTAAATCTTCCCGATCAGTAAAACGATCCAATTCGATCGAGGTTTCCTCAAGAGATTCTTTGGCTACTTCTACAATTTCATTTGCATCTTCCACTTTTATTTCTAAAAGCCTTGCCAAACGTTCATTAACATATTGAAAAGTGCTTGTTGACGGTTTTAGGGCAAACCTGTGTTCTTCTAAATCTTCTGCTAACCATTTTTCCAAAATTTGCCTCAAAGTTTCTTGTAAAATAGGTTTACTTAAGTAATCATTCATCCCTAATTCCAGACATTTCTCGCGCTCCCCATTAAGAATCCCCGCAGTTATTGCAATAATGGGCACTTCTCTACCAAAGCTAAGGTTCCTAATATGAGTAGTTAGTTCATATCCATTTAACTTGGGCATCTGAATATCTGTTATAACCAGCTTAGGCTTGAACTCTTTAAAGAGTTTTAATGCTATTTCTCCATTTTCGGCTTCTATTAAGCGAATACCAGGAATAATATTATTAAAATAAGATTTCATAAGCAACATATTCGTCGCGTTATCTTCCGCAATTAATATGGCACCAGCACTGCTTGATGATTTTAGAGGCTTGCGATGAGACAGGTTTTCTTTTTCATTTGGTTTTTCGGAATCAGGACCTGCTTCGGAAAAATATAGCTCCAATATCAAATCAAAATAAAAAATGCTCCCTTCTCCTTGTTTACTTTCAAGGGATAGTTTACTTCCCATCAAGGCTAATAATCTATTTGAAATAGTTAGACCTAATCCTGTCCCCCCATATTTTTTTACCGCTGTAGGATTTTCCTGCGTAAATGCTTCAAAAATTTTCTGTTGGTTTTTTAAAGCAATGCCAATCCCGGTGTCTATAACTGAAAATCTAAATTTTTGAGACTGTTTATCACTTTCCTTTTCTAATGCCTCTATTTTTAATTCAACTGTTCCCTCTTCTGTAAATTTTATTGCATTACTTAATAAATTAAAAAGTATTTGTCGTAGACGCAAAATATCTCCAAATACACATTGTGGCAAGTTAGATGACAAGTCTATCTTTAAATCCAGATTCTTTTTTAAGGCCTGATAGTTTAAAATTTCCACGACCTGATGGCTAAGATCCTGCAAATTAATCTCTTCGATCGAAAGATCTAATTTCCCCGCCTCTATTTTTGATAAGTCTAAAATGTCATTAATAAGTTCCAAGAGGGCATTTGCTGATTGGAATACTGTTGCCATGTACTCATGCTGCGTTTCCCCTAAAGAGGTTTTCAGCAATAAATCAGTAAATCCAATAATTGCATTTAAGGGCGTTCGGATTTCATGACTGATATTAGCTAAAAATTCTGATTTAGCATTATTGGCAATTTCAGCTTGCTCCTTAGCTTTTCTTAACGATATCTCGTACTCCTTTTGTGCCGAGATATCCTGTACTATTGAAAGAACCAATTGACGGCCTAATTCATCCGTAATAGAAACCCCATTTAAGGCAATGGGAATACGCTTATCGCCCTTAGTTAAACTTTCCTTTTCATAATAATCGAAACGACCATTTTTCTCTAAACTATCCCGTCTAATCTGCTCCTGTTTATCGTATTCACTAGGTGTTAGATCTTTAAAGGTAAATGATAACATTTCCTCTTTACTGTATCCTAAGAATGTCAATAAAGCACTGTTTACTTCAACAAATCTACCTGTCTCAAAATCAGTAAGGGCCATCCCGATCGGACTGTTATCAAAAATGCTCTTGAATTTCTTGTTTAAAGTTAATAACTCTCTTTCAGCTAAAACATTTGTTGTTTCATCTCTGCAAAGTACAATGACTTTATCATTTTCAAAAGGAACAATTCTTGCGTTATAATATTTTTCTATATCATGAATGGTTAAACTATAAGTAAATTCCACTAATTTATTTAACCTTATCGCTTCAGCGATTTCTTTGTCTATCTGCTGCCCAAGGGCTGGCGGAAAGACTTCCCGAAAATTCTTCCCTAAAAACAGATTTGGTTGAGAATATAAATCTTGCTCTTGGGCCTTATAATCTAAAAATATCCCTTCTTTTGTGAGCACAAAAAGCATATCAGGAATAGAGGCTATTAACGAGCGTGCATAAGCTTCACTTTTCGTAAGCTCTTCTATTAATTGTTTTTCTTTCGTATTCTCATTATGAGTTCCATACATCCACAAGGGTTTTCCATCTTCCGTCCACGTTAGCACTTTCCCCTGCACAAGTAACCAAACAAGATGTCCTTCCCTATGTATCATCCGCATCTCGCACTGGTAAAAATCTGTAGCACCATTAAAGTACTCAGTCATAGCATCCTCTGCCTTTTTCTTATCGGCCGGATATATATACTGTTGCAGATCGTCTGCAGAACAGGGAAATATTTCACTTGGTTCATACCCAATAAAACGAGCCCACTGCTCATTAAAAATTATTTCTCCCGTTTGTATATTCCATTCCCATGTGCCTAATTTGGCTCCTTGAATAACATAATCAAGACGTTGACGTTCTTTTATTAAACTAATCTCAGCACTCTTTCTAATGTCAACGTCCTGTATAAGACCATAAATTCCTACACATTTATCTTCTTCAAAAATCGGTATTCCAATTATTCTTACCCAAATCAAATCCCTTTTTTTAGTTAGAATCTGAAATTCATTATCTATTTTTTCCTCCTTATTTAATATGGAATTTTTCACCTTCTCCAAGAGAGATATATAAGCCTCTTCCTCTTGAAAAAAAAGAATATATTCTTCTATTGAAAGTTCTTCATTATTAGCCAAACCATGAATGTCCCGCGCTAGTTTATTGCACTTTATTTTTTTTGTCTCAAAATCTATACTCCATGTGCCTATACGCGCGGTCTCGCTCGACCTTTCAAGCATCAATTTCGTACGCTCCAAAGAGAGAAGCACGTTGTTTTTCCAGTTCTCGGCAATAAGAGCCAACGCAAATACGCTAATTATTAATCCTACGTTCGATAATAACATATGTTCGGTTCTTAACGAACCTTCTATCAGATTCGGAAACCTATAGCCAATTTGAGTAAAAACAGAAAAAAGGATTAAAATCAGTAAAACAGTTCCGAACCAAAACTTGGTAAACTTATTATTTCCAATCAATAAAACAGACACGAGAGGTGGTAAAAGTAACCAAGGGGTAATAGGGGAAAGTAGGCCCCCGGTAAAATATATAAGTGGTGTAATAAAACCCAAGCCTATGAGACCAATTAGTAGATGAAGAGATAAACGTAAACTCCACCATTTCTTCATAACAGCCAACCTTAAACTAAATAAAGGGATTAAGAAAAGGGAGAGTAAAAATAGTTGAAGGCCATTGCGGAGTAAACTAAAAACAATAAAGTAGGACACGACAAGCAGCGCACTCAAATCGATAAACCTAAGCAACATTTTTTCTTTTGACAAAAAAATTTCTTTAACATTCAAAAGCCTGATTATCTGCCGAATAAATCCTCTCATAATAGGTTATAGCACTCCCAATTAAAATATTTACCACAAATCATACGCAATATAAAGGAATTGACTTAATTTGATGCATCATTTTTAATCATAAATTTACTCGAAATTTTACTCTTCATGTATATTTTATATCCATTTTTTTATGTATTTTATTCTTTTAAGTAAATGCAGTTCTATTTCTATTTAAAAATGGGTTCACCTCTATCGCTAGAGAGTCGTATCTTGAATGGCACATCTATTTCTTAGAGGCTCGCTCTCATTCTTAAAAAAACACCCACTTAGTGGAATCATAAATATCATGAAATATGTACACGAAAGAATAAAAAGGAACAGATGAAACAACATGTTTATAGCTTAAATTTTATACTCTTATGCTTAAGTTCTCTTTTCTTTTCAGCAAGTTTTAACATGCTAATACCAGAGTTACCCTCCTATTTAAGTACTATTGGAGGAGCTGAATACAAAGGATTAATTATTGCGCTATTCACCCTTACTGCAGGCATCTCTAGACCCTTTAGCGGCAAATTGACCGATACAGTAGGCCGTGTACCCATTATGGCGGTAGGTTCTATTATATGCTTTATCTGCGGTTTTCTTTATCCGGTGTTAAGCACTGTATCGGGTTTTCTATTCTTAAGATTATTACATGGCTTTTCTACTGGTTTTAAACCGACTGCAACTGCCGCTTATATAGCAGACATTATACCACAAGCACGATGGGGAGAAGCCCTAGGTATACACGGGCTTTGCTTCAGCACTGGCATGGCAATCGGGCCGGCTATCGGAAGTACCATAAGCACTTATTTCTCCATTGATATCTTATTTTATTCTTCTTCATTATTAGCATTTCTATCTATCGCCATTTTGCTTAATCTCAAGGAGACATTAGTAAAAAAGCAAAAATTCCAAATCTCTATACTTAAACTTACCAGACATGATATAATCGACCGACAAGTATTACCTGCAGCCATCGTTACGCTGCTCTCTTATTTTGCTTATGGCTCAATTTTAACGCTCATTCCAGACTGGAGCCAACATATAGGAATTGCCAACAAAGGACTCTTCTTTATGGTGTTCACTATTTCCTCTTTATTTATAAGATTTATTGCAGGAAAGACCTCCGATAAGTATGGAAGAATAAACGTGATTAAAGTCGGTTTAATAATCCTAATAATATCACTATTAATAATAGGTTGGGTACAAAGTACATCAGGGCTTCTTTTTGGTTCTGCCATTTATGGAATAGCAACCGGCATACTTTCTCCTGCTACGAACGCATGGACCGTAGATCTTAGTCATCCTGAGCATAGGGGCAAAGCCATGGCAACCATGTATATAGCATTAGAAGCTGGCATTGGCTTAGGTGCGTTATTATCGGGATCGTTCTATCAAGATAATATGCACAGGGTACCCCTGCTCATGTATGGATCTGCAGTAATTGCGCTTATTGCTTTGTTATATTTGGCATTTTTCAAAAAACAAATAGAACCGTTTTAGAATTTATATTTTTGTTTAAAATTCTGTTATGCATGATCCCTTAAAATATCCAATCGGACAATATGAAAGACCTGTGGTCATTACGGAGGTAGACCTTCAACAGTATATTAACATCATTGAAATGTTTCCCTCAAACATAGCAAAAGAGGTTTCACATTTAAATGAAGAACAATTAAATACACCTTATAGAGATGGGGGGTGGACAATAAAACAGGTTGTGCATCATTGTGCAGATAGCCATATGAATAGCATTATTAGATTTAAACTTGCGCTAACGGAAGATAAACCCACCATAAAGCCGTATCAAGAGGATCAATGGGCTGAATTGCCTGATGGTAAAATCTTACCTATAAGTTATTCTCTTTCCTTATTAGAAGGACTTCATGCAAGATGGGTCTTCTTGTTGAAGTCACTTCGTCCAGTAGATTTAAAACGCACTTTTATACATCCTGAGACTAAAAAAGTATATGACCTAGATGAAAATATCGGCCTGTATGCATGGCATTGCCAACACCACCTCGCACATATCACAACTCTAAAAGCAAAAAATAATTGGAAATAGGTTTCATGGAAGTATTTCAACAATCGGTAAAATTGACAAGCAAAAAGAGGGGCTTCCATCTCATTACACGGGAAGTTGTAGAAGCTGTTCGGCAATTAAAAAAAGTAAAGATTGGTATATGTCATATTTTTATACAACATACTTCCGCCTCCCTTAGTATTAATGAAAACGCCGACCCCACAGTGCGTAAAGATTTTGAGATGTTCTTTAATAAAATAGTGCCCGAAAATGATCCGGATTATTTGCATAACTATGAAGGATCAGACGATATGCCTGCCCACTTAAAAGCTGCATTATTAGGAAGTTCTCTCACAATCCCTATTACAAATGGCGTACTAGCCTTGGGTACTTGGCAGGGTATCTATTTATGTGAACATCGAAATGATGGCGGAGCCAGACAATTAATTATCACGATTTGGGGAGAGTAAATTCAGAGATTCTCCATCCATAAACACCTTGCCTTCTCCCTCTAGCCCAATTCCATGATCGGTTTTTTCTTTACCCAAATAATAAATATTGTTATTTAAATGAAGGTCTTTAGGATTTACAGAAATCACGGTGCTGGCATAAACGCTATCCAAATCTGAGGCAAGTGTGTTACCAATAATTTGTAAATTCTGAGAACCACTGTCTTTAATACAGGTAAGCGATGCTGCAATTTTATTCTCTTTTATCAGCACATTATTTGCCTTATTATCAACATATAATGCTAAAGCATCTTGATGACTTGTCTGTATCTGATTCCCGCTTAAAACAGCTTCATTAACTTTCCATAAGGTTACGGCTCCCTTAGGTGAACTGCTAGATATCTTATTATCTTTTAATATAAGACGTCCATCCATATTGACATTAATATTCCCTTTCAAATCATTAGCAAACAAGACAAGACTATCAACCGAAATACCGTTGGGAAATGAAAGATGCCTTATGTAATTGGAATCAAGCGTTAATTTTTTAGCCTTTACACTGGCTAATAACCTAACCTCAGGAAAGGTGTTTTTATATAAACGGATGTGACCTAAGTTACCAACAATTTCAGCCACATTATCAGCATTATTTGATAGTACGTCAATAGCATCGCACTCTCTCACATATACCGCCGGCCTATTGCTCTCTTGAGACCTGTTATTCTTTACTGTTACATTTCGTAACCCCACTAACGTAGCAATACCAGATCCGTCACGTGTTTTTTGACCTTTTACCCAGCCATTATTTTTGCTTAAATTTCCTTGTATAATGGCCTGTAAATCCACCTTACGCTTTTCATCGGGATTATTAATGTCTATCGCATCCGCAGCGTTCGCTTCTAACGTATTACCTGTTATCACATAATTTCTTTCAATACCCATGCTTCCAAAAGCCACCTGTACGCCACTCATCCCATTATGATGAATATAATTGTCTTTAATAGCTATGTCTGTACAACCGTGAAAAAAGAGACCATTCTCTCCATTATGATGAATGTTACTATTTACAATCCTTAAATTATGCGTCGTTTGTGCACGAATACCCGTACCCCGTTGGTAATAGACAGGGTCATTCCGTTCCTTGCCAAAATAAGATACTTCAGCATTCACAATATTTACATCATCACAGGCATATAGGTATATCCCAGCAAAAGAGAGCAGTTTAGTGGAGTCGCCTTTCAATTTAACATCCCGAACTGTTACTTTCTTACAGTTATTAAGATAAATAGCCTCTCTGTTAACTCCTGCATTGAAAGTAAGACTGAGATTATTCACCTTCTCGCCATAAAACATGGGAGATTCTGAGTATTGTTTACTAAAGGAAAAATTTTCAGTGGTATCCGGAGGTAACTGCTTAAAGAGCCCTGTAGAATAAAGGCTCACACCATTTTTTAAGCGAACACTGCTGACATTATAAATACCCTCAGGCACTTTAACCGTATCGCCAGGTTGAGCTTTATTTATAAGATTTTGTATATATTTTGTATCATCCTTATATTTTGTTCTCGCGTTTTTCGCTTTTACAATATTGTGATTAACTTTTTTTTCTTGACCTAAAGTACATTTTAAACCGATCGCTGATAGTAAAAAAAAGGAAACTGCTACTAATTGTTTATTCATCTGTACGTAAGTTTCTGCTTAAAAATATATGTTTCTTGCTATAAAGATAAAAGTATCTACCTAAAAAAACTAAATTAACACATTAATATTATGTTATTTATAAAAATAATTGGAGTATGACATTTAAATAACATAAATTATTTATAGACAGCGATGCGGTGTGTTCGCTGTTTGTAAGGGATTTTTTCTTTGCTACCGCTCACTTGAAAACCAATATCTTTTGAAACTTTAACAGGCATGTGGCAATCAATACAGTTTTTCTCTAACATGCTCACCTTGCCTCTATCAAGTGATACATGTTCTACCTGTGTATGACATTTTATGCATTTTTGTGAATAGACTGCTAGATCAGGTTTTATGTCATCATGCGTACTGTGGCAGGAGCCACAATCCATATTGCTCAGTTTATAGCATTTGCTGGCTTCAAGTAGTTGCTTCTGTTTTCCATGTACATCCGGATCTTCTCCAGTATAAGAAGTATATTCTGGAAGATTCCTCAGTGTATCACCGGGCTTAAAAAAGAATATTGGATTTAACATTTGTAAATTAATTCCGGAATGACATACGCTACACATATCAACTTTTTGCGATCTGGAAAGCTGATTGTAACCGATCATATGCTTGGCCCTTTTTTCTGTAGGGTGTTCCTCATGGTATTGAACGTGAGCAGCAGAAGGACCGTGGCATCGCTGGCAATCAATGCCGGCAATCAAAGAGTTTTTCACATACTCCTCTTCAACTTTTAAACTTCCCGCTGAAACCAATTTAGATTGTACAAAAGAACTGTGACATTCTAAACAACGCGTCACAATGGCACGTCCGAAATAAATTTGGTCGACAGGAAAGCCCGGACTGTTAACCCATTGCTGTTCGTGAACCAAATAATTTAGGGGAAGCTGCATCATCTTATTTCCATACCAATAGGCAAATGTATAGGCAGTAATACCTGCTCCAAAAGCAACCGATAACTTTTCTTGCTTCATATTTTGCCCATTCACATAAGCTACCTGATATAAACCGTCAACTTTCTTTTCAACTCCGACCTTTGTCTTTTCATTAAATACGAAAGTTCCTTCTGGCAAGGCTAAGCTATCAGTGGCATGTGGCGCATTCAGCTCCTTCGAAGTGTTAAAATGGGCATTATGAATATAATTTTGTGCAATTTCTTTATGACATTGAACACACGTACCCTCCCCAGCATATTGCTCGCCACGGACATCCTCTTTCTTCTGTTCAGTGCATTGAATAATACTTATTGCAAAACAACTGGCAAGAAAAAATAATAGTAAAATCCTTTGGCGACTCATCGGCTTATAATACAATTACGGTTTTATTTATTTTTGCTGATTAGATTATTTTTTGGTGGCACTAATGTAGTAATTTTCAATTTTACTTCTCGCAAATTGTTTATCTAGCACGTTCTTTTTAATCTTGCCCTGCTAAAACCATCTATTTAACATTAAAATGCTAATTTGGCTCCACCATATTTGTAGATCATCGGCGCTATGGCAATCATCTAATATTTTACATAACAGACTGTATAAATTATAATATTTTGTATTCCAAGGAACAAGCATCAAAACTAAAACAAGCATTTTGGACAACTTTCGGTCAATACATGGTGTCTGTTCCTTCTGCCGACGGCCTGAAAATTAATTGGGTAAATTATAAAACTAATTTTAAATACATCTTTTTTAAGATGGATGCTGATAAAAGGATGGCCTCCATTGCTATCGAAATAACACACCCTGATGTGGATATACAAGCCTTATTATTTGAACAATTTTATGAATTAAGAAATATCCTTCATCATCACTTAGAAGAAGAATGGCAATGGCACTTACATACAAGGAATGATTATGACAAAATAATCAGTCGGATTTCAACTGAAATTCACGATGTGAGCGTATTTAAACAAGACGATTGGCCAAAATTAATCTCTTTTTTTAAGTCCAGAATGATCGCACTCGATGAATTTTGGAGCACAGCAAAATATAGTTTTGAGGACTTAAAATAAGCCATAAAAATTATTGATTCTTCCAAATCCTTTAACTAAAATAGCTCGAAGCAATTAAAAATAACATAAAGGTTACATTTAACGATTTCATATTTTCCTATCAAAAGCCTTATCTTTCCGCACTGTATAGAATATAGATATTATTCATCCATAGCTTGCGGTAGCTGTATTTATAACAGCCTAATTCCGAACATAAACTAAAACAATTACAGACATACAAACCTTGTTCATGAGAAAATATATAGAATGGATGCTCATGAAAAGGTTGTAAACCTTAAAAAAATGAAATCCAAAGAAGAAGTTTCCAGAAGGTTATTCCTTAAGAAAGCGATGATGCTTTCTGCCGCAACGGCAGCAGCACCTGGCATTATAAGTGCCGCTTCAAATCCCCTTATATCGCCTATCTTAGCCAAACCAAATGAACGCGTTAACTTAGCGTGTTGCGGTATTGGCAACAGAGGTGGAGAAATTTTACGTGAATTCCATAAAACAGGACTCGCTAATTTTGTAGCCTTTTGTGATGTAGACATGGGAGCCCCACATACCTTAGAAACGCTAAAGCAATTTCCAGATGTTCCTCGTTTTAAAGACTTTCGTGAAATGTTCGACAAAATGGGCAATCAAATAGAAGCCGTTACTGCTGGTGTTCCTGATTTTTCGCATTTCCCGATCGTAATGGAGGCTATTGGCCGGGGCATCCATATTTATACAGAAAAGCCCATGGCGCGAACGTTTAATGAGTGCGAATTAATGATGAAGGCAGCCATCAAAAACCCAAAAGTGGTTACACAGATGGGCAATCAAGGGCATTCGGAAGCGAACTACTTTCAATTTAAAGCTTGGGTAGACGCTGGAATTATTAAAGATGTAACAGCAATTACGGCTCATATGAATTCACCTCGACGTTGGCATAGTTGGGATACAAATATCAAATCGCTACCGTCCGCTGAGACTGTTCCTTCTACATTGGATTGGGACACTTGGCTAATGACGCGGCCTTTCCACAATTACAATCACGATTACATCAACGGGCAATGGCGCTGTTGGTATGACTTCGGGATGGGGGCATTGGGAGATTGGGGCGCTCATATCTTAGATACGGCCCACCAATTTCTAGACCTGGGTCTACCGGAAGAGGTAAACGCTGTAAAACTAGAAGGTCATAACGATTTTTTCTTTCCTATGTCATCTACCCTTTCATTTAAATTTCCTAAACGCAAAAAGATGCCTGCGTTAGAAGTTATGTGGTACGATGGTATAAACAATCTCCCCCCAATTCCAAAAGGTTACGGTGTCTCTGGCTTGGATCCGAATATCCCACCGCCAAGCAATGGAGCGCTTGAGTCTACTAAACTCAATCCAGGAAAGATCATTTACAGCAAAGAATTAACGTTTAAAGGTGGATCACACGGTAGTACGCTGTCAATTATTCCAGAAGAAAAAGCAAAAGAAATGGCTTCTAAATTACCTGAGGTTCCGGTAAGTCCGTCCAATCATTACGCGAATTTCTTATTGGCGTGTAAAGGGGAAGAGGAAACGCGCTCACCATTCCATATAGCGGGTCCACTTAGTCAAGTATTCTGTTTAGGTGTTTTAGCACAACGGTTAAATACCAAATTGTTGTTTGATCGGGATAAGAAAATCATTACTAACAACAAAATTGCCAACGAGCTCTTAGTTGGAGAGCCCCCAAGAAAAGGCTGGGAACAATATTATAAAATATAAAGATGAAAAAGAAAATAGCCATCGAACTGAACAATCATGTTAGCTGATGGCTATTTCTTAAGCTACAGAATTTATTTAAAATCCCACTGTCTAAAAGTTTATTTATTTGGGAATCCCTGAGCTGTTTTTACTTCCTCAATTTGTTCTGTATGCCTTAAACTATGCCCAGCTATAAATAATAAAGACCGATACGCATCTGCATAATCCTTATTAGGTGTTTGTGTTATATGGTTACGAAGATCATCCAGTGACGTTTGATTGATAAACGCAAGTGTAACAGCCCGCTGTTTTTCCATATTCTTAATCAATTCATCTAAATCATAATCGGTCTTTGAAGGCTGGAGTGCATCAGGTGCTTTAAATTTTTTACTGCGATCTTCCATCATCGTTAGCACTTGTTTATCTTCCCCCTTAATCTTTGAACGCATTTCCGGATTTGCCGGCTTCTTAAGCATTTCTTGCACCATACCGAGCAACATGCCCTCCGTTTTTGTTATATGCTCGATGCATTGACCAATTGACCAGCTTTCAGCGCTTGGCTTAAAGTTAATTTGCTCGCTGCTTAAACCCTTTACGTCGTTTAGCAGACGTGTATCCGCTCCATCAAACACGCTCAGTAACGTATCTTTATTGCCATCATTAAAAACCTTTGCTTTTGTTATCCCTGTTCCAAGCAATAGAAAAGCCAAAAAAATAATTTTTCTCATATCTATAGATTTTATAATTGATAAAATTAGATACAATTTATGGTTTTTTATAGGGAATAAACGACAATTATCAGGTAACATACGACAAAAATAACCTTCAATTGCTTTGATTGCGAAAGTTATATCTCTTATATTTGACAGGTAGTACAACAGGTATTTATTGCTAACCAATACATCATTTTCTAAATAAAAGCTCGGCTCGCAGCTGATAAAAGCGGTAAATAGGACAAAGCTTGTAACCCTTAAAATTAAAATAGCACACCAATGAAACATATATCAATATTGATTCCGCAAGGCCACACCAGCTTAGCTAACATTGAAGGTAGTCAGCATATATTTTCTGAAGTCAATGAATGTTTTACACGGGCCGGCAAGCATCCATTATTTAATATCAAACTAGTTGGAATTAACCCGAATACTAGCCAACGAAACGGTGTATACACCATCAAGCCAGATCTTTTAATCCATGAGGTAAACAAAACCGACCTCGTAATAGTGCCTGCCATGCTTGGAGATATGGAAAACGCGCTTCAAATAAATAAAGATTTTATGCCTTGGGTTATCCAGCAATATGCGCAAGGAGCAGAAGTGGCTAGTTTCTGTGTGGGAGCTTTCTTTTTAGCAGCCGCCGGTTTGTTAGACGGGAAGCAATGTGCCACGCACTGGCGATTTGCAAATGAATTCAGGAAGATGTTTCCAAATGCCAACTTGGTTGATGATAAAATCATGACCGAAGATCATGGAATATATACCAGTGGTGGCGCCTATTCTTACACCAATTTACTTTTATACCTAATAGAAAAACATGCCGGTAGAGATGTAGCCATTATGATCTCTAAAATGTTTATGATTGATATAGATCGCCATAGCCAATCGCCCTTCATCATGTTTAGAGGTCAAAAAGAACACGAAGATAACCTCATCATAAAAGCGCAGGAATTTATAGAAAAAAATTTCAAAGACAAGATAACGGTAGATCAGCTGGCTGACTTATTAGCTTTAGGGCGCAGAAGTCTTGAACGTAGGTTTAAGAAAGCCACTTGTAACACGGTAACGGAATATATACAGCGCGTAAAAATGGAAGCGGCTAAAAAAGAGTTAGAAACTAGCCGAAAAACCGTGAGTGAACTCATGTATGAAATAGGCTATTCTGACACGAAAGCGTTTAGATCGACCTTTAAGAAGGTTACTGGCCTTTCTCCGATAGAATATCGTAATAAATATAACAGAAACTCAATATTAATACCTTAATGATATAGGTATTATCCCATATCTTCTTCAAAAAAGTAAACAATAAGCATGACCGCTTTATAAGAGCCTATATTTCTAGGTGTATGCTGTATTCTGCCGTCGAATAAAATCGAATCTCCGGCACTCATTAATATGTTTTCATTTTCAAAACGATATTCAATTTCTCCAGAAAGAATATACTTATATTCGAATGCTAAGGTTTCAACCATAGGCCGAGAAGCATTTGGTTCTAATTCCAGTAAGACAATATCTACCGTAGAGTTTTTGATATTTCTCGTAAATATGCGATGGTAGTGAAACCCGATGGCCTCTTCTTTTTCAAAATGACTATATTCATCCTTCTTTTTCACAAGTATGGTCTTATTTGCCTTCCCGCTCCCAACATCTTTGAAAAAGACATTTAGATCCACATCCAAAGATCGAATAATCTCAATAAGCACCATTAATGAGGGTACCACCCGATTGTTTTCAATCTGCGAGATCAGGCCCTTACTCACAGAAGCCATATCCGCAAGTTCTTGCACCGTGATACCTTTATTTTTTCTTCGCTCTTTAATTTGATTGCCTATCTGGATAAGAATATCGTCTTTCATGTAAATATGTCTAAGAATTGTATGTTACAAATATATCAGAGCAAGGGGACTAAAACAAGAATTGAAAAAATCACCCGATATTTTATAAAGAAAAGATCATCAACATGAGATCAACAGATTTTCTCAACTGTCACCCTTTACAAGCGGACGTCAATATTACCTGTATGCGAAATTCCGCTCTTCATATAATACCTGTTTATTTACTATTAAGATCTGTATCCATATGCGTACTGATTTTGCCATTTTAGGTACTTTTTTTCGAAATGAGGTTTCTTTAAATACGCTATCGGGATTTCGCGGGAATAAGCTTAGAGGGCGAGTACATCAAAGGCAGTAGGTGTATACGCGCGAACTGAATACAACATTAAAACTAACGTGGAAGGATAGGTTCCTTATTATTTCTAAACACGTATCTTTAAGAAAAATAAATCATGAGTACACGACCAGATTTTCCGACTAAACTTCGGACTTCCACGGCGTATCGGGTGGAGCGGCTCGGTATATTTTTCTATAAAGTGCTTGTATGGCTCTTTTTAGGTGTCATCATCGGTTCACTTGTAGCGCTGATGCAGGGCTTTATGCCAATCTGGTTCATCGTTGTTTATATTTTTGGTTCCATCGGTCTTGGCTGTATTTTTGCATTGTTATTTTTCCTATATACCGACCGCAAACAGTCACTTGTCTCAGCACCCAACCACGGATCTGGCAGTAACAACGCTGCACCGGCACGTATAGATGCGATTTATTTTGGTGGTGTGCGAATGATGGAAACACGCGATTTGATGGTCATCGAAGTAACAGTATTTTCGAGGTTACAGATACCGTACCAGACAACAATACGCCAATTCATGACGGCGGAAGATATCGATCAGCTGCACGCGGGTGATGTCATCACGTTTTATGAAGATACACGCGACTACGGATATGGTACCGTATCGCCGAAAACACCAGCCGAAATAATCCGGGCAGACGTTAAAACTTTTAAGGCAAATAAGATCTATCCCGAACGGCAAAAAACGGGGCTCTGGCTATTGATTGGACGCAACCCAAACATGTTTACGCGATCGATAAGCTTTATATTGATTATCACCATATTTGGCATCGGCTTTCTTTCGCCATACATGGTCTCCGGCAATGTTGACTGGCTCTTATTGAAAATAAAGCATTTCCCCCAAAAGTTTATTTTTCAAGATAAAGGCAATTTTAATCCGGAAGAGTTCAAAAAAGCCTATGATAAGGCCATCGGATATATAGGTGACCAGCGTATCGAATCACTGCTTTTTTACAAGAGCTTTACTCAAGTAACAATAGAACCAGCAGATAAACCCGGTTATCTCCGGAGTAGAACCATTCGTGGCAACTCCGTTGAATGGCCTTTTATGACATGGACGATTGATGATCAGGATCGTCTATTCACATTGAAGTCGATCCGGTATGACCTACTCAAAAAAGCGTTAGACAATGCTGCCACCGACCATGAGCTCAAGAATATCATGTACATTGGCTTTCGCAAAGGCATACGCTGGGGAACGCGTGACCGTCGTATCCCACCGGACTATAAACAAAACCACATTGATATCCACATCGTGTTTGAAGGAGGCAATGAATCACTGGATTATAACGGTGAGACAGGCGAACGATTGCCGAAATAAGGAGATAAGATATGACACCTTTATCAATTTAATGCAGAGCAACCATGACATATCGATTTAATAAACGAAGAAATAGCGTTAGCTAAAGAGAGTCGAATCAAAATCTACATTCAAAACCCCTAAATAGATTTGAGCTTTTTTTAAAAGAAAAACACCACTCTGCTTATCGCAGAGTGGTGTTGTAGCCCGTAGGGGAATCGAACCCCTGTTTCTAGAATGAAAATCTAACGTCCTAACCCCTAGACGAACGGGCCATTTATCCCGATCAAGAATTCTATTTCTGTTTCGGGACTGCAAAAATACAGTTAAGATTTATATTTCAAAAAAAAATTAAAAATATTTTAATCATGTAAAGATTATCGCCCATAATACCTTACCATCGTTTGCAGCCATTCTATGTGTTCCAAAGACAATTGGCCCGACTTTAGACGCCAAATCCAGTTATTTCCAGTAGTAGCTGGAATATTCATACGAGCATTCTCCGAAAGTGCCAACACGTCTTGTAGAGGTATTATAACCAACTTAGAAACAGATGCATACGCTAACCGGATAATTTCTTTGCAAACGGTATCATTCCCGGCTTTATGCCCTATGTATTGTTGTAGGCGCTTTCTATCAGCATGGCTAAGCTCCGTTGTATACCAGCCTTTGATCGTATTATTATCATGTGTACCCGTATAAACCACACTATCATATGAATATTGATGAGGGATGTGTACAGAATAAGGTAAGTCCTCTCCAAATGCAAATTGCAAAACGCGCATGCCCGGTAACTTAAACTGATCACGCAACTTATATATACCTTCATGGATATCGCCCAAATCTTCTGCTACAAAAGGTAATTCATCAAATAGATTAGACAGCACCTGAAAGAAGTGTTCACCAGGGCCATTTTTCCATTCGCCTTTAATAGCTGTCTTTTCATCTGCTGGCACTTCCCAGTAATCACAAAATGCCCTAAAATGATCTAAACGTAACAAATCATATAACTTGAGGTTTTTATTTATTCGTGCAATCCACCACGCATATTGCTGTTTCTTGTGGGCATCCCAATTAAATACGGGCATGCCCCACAGCTGGCCATCCGTATTGAAATAATCAGGTGGAACACCGGCAACACCCAGCATTCTTCCTGAATCATCCAACTTAAATAATTGCTGGTTAGCCCATACATCTACCGCATCATAATTCACATATATAGGAAGATCACCAAAAAGCTGTATTGATAAAGCATGACAATAGTCCTGTAAGGCTGTCCACTGTTTAAAGAAAATATACTGCTGCCACTGAACAAATAAAGCATGTTTTTTATTTTTGTTGACCACACTATCTATAGATCGCTTTTGGCGATGCTTGAGACCATTTGGCCATTCAGACCAAGGTTTACCCTGCTGGTCTCTTTTAATAACTAAATAGGCCGTAAAATCATCAAGCCACCCGGCCTCCTCTTTTAGAAATGATAAAAAGCTTTCATACGCTGGTGAGGTTTTATTGATGGAAAAATGCTCAAAAGCCTTTTGTAGTAACTTTTGCTTTACTTCCTCAACCTTAGCATAATTTACCTTGCCATCGTTTACTACCACTGCATCACGTAAATCCTTTTTCGTTAACAAATTTTCTTTGGCAAGTTCGACTAAACTAATAAGCAATGGATTTCCCGCAAATGCTGAAAACGCACTGTAAGGAGAATAATGTTCTTTACCCCCTGCCGGATTCATTGGAAGCATTTGCCAATAACTTTGTCCTGCCTTAGCCAACTGCTTTGCAAAAATAAATGCTTGCGGACCTAAGTCGCCAATTCCAAAAGGAGACGGTAAAGATGATACTGGCATTAGAATTCCTGCACTGCGTTTTTTTTCTTTTTGTGTTGCATGTAAAACAATTAATGGTAGCCTATTTTGAAATATATCATTTAGCCTTAAATCCTGCTTAATTTTTATTTCTTCTGCACCAAACAACTCTTTGAACTTTGTTGGCCAATCAACTGGCCAATCCAAACGCGTGTCCTTCCAATTGATATTTTCTGGCAAACAATGCTGCTCTTCACACAAAGCAGCAAGATGCAGCGGTATGACAGAAACACTCCAATTATGTTGATATCTTCTGGCAAAAGCCATTATATGTTTGCGGTACCTGCCACGAACACGTAGGGGTAAGTATATCCCCTTCTTAAAGAGCTCATTATGCTTTCGCCTAAAATGCAACAACTGTTGAATAACAAATAACTTTACTTTTCCGTTTTGCCGATCTTGCCATAAGCTCAAGAAATCGGAATGCCCGGCAATTAGGGTTTTTAAGGTCTTTCTCCTTATAGCATAATTAACGGGACGCCGATTATCGGGATCCACTAAACTCAGATCCCAACCCTCTGTGCCCTGATAAAGATCAGGCACTCCCGGCGTCGTGAGCTTTAAAGCTATTTGAGCTAGGGAAGATAACATGCCTTGATCGTTAACATACTCCCACAACGGGTACCATATTGGCTGTAACACTTCTTTTGCATCTATCAATAAAAACGCAAAATTCACGCACCTTTGCTCGTACTCTTCATGCGGAACAGTCCAATCGCTACGTTCTTTAGCTTCTCGCAATGCTTTCTGTAAATAGCCTGTTAAACGCTCATAATAGTTCTGTCGGTCATTATATTCAGCGGGATAGGATGCAATTAGTGTTTGGTAGATAAAATACCGATCATTTGCATCAGGTAAACACGCCTTATCTAGCTTATTGTCTATTGTAGTTTCTAATTTTTTCACTACGTCCTTCCACCAGTTTGGTAAGCAGCTCAGTGCATGGAGTCGGGCACGAGTGTCCTCTCCTCTTTTAGTGTCGTGCGTTGCCGTACTATTCATTGTAAGTGGCCAATACTGTTGGCGCTGCTCCATCGCTTCATGAAATTGTTTCACTGCCATACCGAAAGCACTTGGAGCATCCCCTACCTCATTGCTTGCTATAAAACGATTATAGGTATACATCAAGGTATCTTCTACTCCTTTCGCCATTAACGGACCTGAAAACTGCATCAATCGTTGATAGAAATAACATAATCGACCATTGAACTTGCCGTCTGCTACTGTAGGCTTATTTAATAAAAGGTCTTCTAAAAGATTAACAGCTGAAGCAATTTTGGGTTTCCGCTTCCTTATTGTATGAAAAATAGTGCTGAGTGCTTGCTGTTCGGAAAAACTCAAGGGTAGCTTATTACCATAAAACCTATAGACAGGAAAGTAAATCAGTATGTTTGCAATTGCTTCTTCTAGATTTTTTTCACCCACTTCATTCCATACTTGTTTAGGTACCAGCTTCAAAGACTTCAATAATTGAAATAAATTATCTTGCTCGCCCCTCATGTGCTGCCTTAGTATAAAAGATTTTTTTTGGGCAATCTGCTGTTGAACAGTTGTCTGCTGTGGCACAAGGTTCTGATGCAAAGAATCAAAAGCTTTTTCATTTTCACGCATTGTAAACAACCTATTGGACATAGCCAGGTAGTCATAGCCTGATGTTCCTTGAATATTCCAGTCTACAAGCAACTGTTCATGCGCTTCTAAAATCTTCTCAGCTACAATATAAACCTCATTTCCAACAAGATTACGCAGGTCAGAAAGGTATTTCGCTGGATCGAATAATCCATCTATATGATCTATCCGCAGTCCTTTGAATACACCCTCTTGCACCAGTTGTTTGATAAAACTGTGCGTAAGATCAAAAACATCTTTCTCCTGTACTTGGAGACAAATAAGGCTATTGACCGTAAAAAATCGACGGTAATTAATATGAGCACTACTCTCCTTCCAATCACAAAATTCATAATACTGCTTATCGCATAAAGCCCGCAACATCTCTTTATTTTCATTTACCTGGTCTATCAAATCTTGCAAATAACCGAGTATGCCTGACTGCGACAAGGCCTTCGTCCATATTTCTGAAATGTGCTGCCAGACCGCTTGAAATTGATCCTTATCTTGAATAAGTTCTAATTGAGTTAAATGTTGCTGTAATGTTTTCACTATTGCTGGCCTTCTTCCACCGGGCTTCAGTTGTAGTAAATACGCATATCCTACGGCATTAACCGGATAAATCTGATCAAAATATGCCAGTTTAAGCTTATTGTCTTTCAGGACTAACTTTAACTCTTCGTGAGAAATAACTTCAGATAAAGACCTACCCAAAAAAGGAACCATAAGGGGTCCATTAAAAAAATGGCTGCTAAAACTGGTATCAAAAACGTTGGCATATCGAGCATATTTTCCATTTTCCATACACTCCATTAACCAAGTATTTTCTGGATGGAAAGCCATATGATTCGGCACAATATCTTGAATCCAAGCTATTTGTTGTTTTTGAAGTGCACCGGAGAGTCGCCTTAAATCTTCTAAGCTTCCGATCTCAGGATTGACTATTAGTGGATCAACAACGTCATATCCGTGCATACTTCCTTGGACAGCTTTAAAAATCGGTGAAGCATATACACTCCCTATTCCTAATTGAGCTAAGTATGGAACCAAGCGTTCCGCATCTTTAAATGTAAATTTTTTATGGAATTGGAAACGATAAGTGGATACGGGATTAAATACCTTTTTCATGGCTTTTTTCTGGTTTCATTTGAAAGACAGAAGCACTTTCTGCAGCCATTTGGACTTCTTCAATAGGAGATCTGCCTAAATCTGTTTGTGTTTTCTTAAGAATGCCTTCGGTATCGAAGATTCTAATTAAGTTTCCTTTAAAAGGAAGTGTTATATGTTGAATATGTGAGCTGAAATTGAATACGAAAAACAAGGATTCCTGTTCATCCCATCTATTAACAACAAGTGATTGCTGATCTACGAAAACTACAGTTTTAACGCGCAATTGATCTAAAGTACGCCAAGCTGAATGTGATTTCCGCAATGCAATGAGCGTTTTATAAAACTGAAATATAGCCATATGTGTTTCGCTTTCAAGCAATGACCAGTTAAGTTTCGAACGATCAAATGTTTCCATAGACATGGGATCAGGTGCTTCTCCTCCACTATGAAATTGTTCGAATTCTTTTCGCCTTCCTTCCTGTACAGCCTTCGCCAATTCCGCATCCGTATGGCTTACGAAATATTGAAAAGGTTTCGTCTCGCCATATTCTTCACCCATGAAGAGCATTGGCAAATAGGGTGCTGCCAAAACAGCTGTCACCATCGTCTTTTGCAAACCTTTACTATATAAGACGCTGCTTCTTTCTCCCAGCATGCGGTTACCTACTTGATCATGATTCTGGGAAAAGACAATGAACTGCTCGCCCTTTGCTCCAATAGCCGCATTACCAAATGTCTTTTTTCGATGAGGAGAATAAATTCCATTATATACGTAAGTTTCGGTAAACGATTTTGCCAAGTGGATGATGGGCTCAAAGTCGGCATAATACCCCAGCTGTTGTTCACCGACACTGACTCGCAGTGCATGATGAAATTCATCAATCCATTGGCCATGCAGACCATATCCATCATCTTTTGGATGGCGAATATAACGGACATCGTTAAGATCGCATTCCCCAATTAAATAATAATGTTGGCCAGTTAAGCGACCGAGCTCATCTGCCGCTTCTCGCATGGCCGACAAGATATGTTTGGCCCCAAAATCCTTTATCGCATGCACAGCGTCAAGTCTAAGCGCATCAATATGAAAATCACGAAACCACATAAGCATGTTTTCAATAATAAACTGACGTACGCCATCGCAATATGCATCATCAACATTAACGGCTTTGCCCCAAGGGGTATGATATTTATCTGTAAAATAAGGTCCGTAAGCTTCCAGGTAATTCCCTTCTGGCCCTAAATGATTATATACCACATCTAATATCACCGCTACTTTTTTCTTGTGGCAAGCATCTACCAAACGTTGTAAACCTCGAGGACCTCCATAGCTATTCTGCACGGCAAAAGGATAGACGCCATCGTATCCCCAATTCCTTTCGCCTGGAAACTGAGCTACAGGCATCAGCTCGATAGCGTTGATACCTAAATCTTTAAGATAATCTAGTTTGTAAATTAATGCATCGAATGTTCCTTCTTCAGTAAACGTACCAACATGAAGCTCGTAAATAATATATGCTGCTTGCGTTGGATTTTTCCATTCCTGATCTTCCCATTGATATAACTGAAGATCAACCACTTCTGAGTAACCGTGCACGCCTAACGGTTGGAAAATCGAAGTAGGGTCTGGTAAAGGCGCTTGTTCATCTATACTAATTTTATATCGTTGTCCGGCAAACAGCGCCTCCGTCTTGCCCGTCCAAAAGCCGTACTCATTCTTTTTTAAAGGTATTCTCCTCCCTTCTTCAAGCACGACTGTTACATTTTCCTTATTCGGGGCCCATACAGCGATGGAACATTTCTTTTGTTTGATAGTTACACCTAAAGTACGTCGCTCAATAGTTGTTTGCATATTAATGATTGTTATCCGTCAATCAATGGGGCATGAAGCAGTACAATTGAACGCCCTTCCACTCTTACTATGTCGCCGGGCTTACATTGGTCTTCATCATTCAATTGCGCGTTTGAAGTATCTAGTATCTTTGTCCATTCCTGTCCATATTTTTCTGCCGGTAACTTGTAGTCAATAGTCCCATCATATGCGTTAAAAATCACATAAAAATGATCATCATAAATTTTATTACCTACTTGATCAACTGAACGAATCCCCCTACCGTCAAGATAGACGGCAAGCGACTTGGCATAATCGTTATCCCAAGCCTCGTCGGGCATTATGTTTCCTTCAGGCAAAAACCAGACAATATCTTCTACCCCTGCTCCTTTTATTTTCTGACCCATAAACCATTTACGTCTACAAAATGTTGGATGTTTTTGCCTAAAATGAATGAGTCTTTTTGTAAAATCCAGTAGTGAGGTATCGGCGTCATTCCAATTATACCAGGATAGTTCATTATCCTGACAATAGACGTTATTATTGCCATTTTGAGTACGACCTAACTCATCGCCACCTAATAACATGGGGACACCCTGAGATAAGAATAGCGTCACTAAAAAATTACGTTTTTGCTTCATTCGTAAAGCCATTATATCCTGATTATCTGTCACCCCCTCCACTCCACAGTTCCATGAACGATTGTGGCTCTCGCCATCCTGCCCCCCTTCCCCATTTGCTTCATTATGTTTTTCATTATACGAAACAAGGTCGGTAAGCGTAAAACCATCATGTGCGGTTATAAAATTGACGCTTGCAGTTGGCTTTCTATAATCATCCTGATATAAATCGGAACTACCGGTAAAGCGTGACGCAAATTCTCCTAATTTACTATCTTCCCCTCGCCAAAAATCACGTATACAATCTCGATATTTACCATTCCATTCTACCCAACCAGCAGGAAAATTTCCTACTTGGTAACCGCCTTCTCCAACATCCCATGGTTCGGCAATCAGCTTGACCTGCGAAATGGTAGGGTCTTGATGAATAATGTCAAAAAAAGCACTCAGTTTATTTACGTCATGGAATTCTCTCGCTAATGCTGAGGCGAGGTCAAACCGAAAACCATCAACATGCATGTCTAAAATCCAATAACGTAAGCTATCCATAATTAACTGCAACACATTGGGTAGGTTTGCGTTGAGGGTATTGCCCGTACCGGTATAATCCATGTAATAGCGTGCATCATCTGTGAGTCGATAATAAGAGGCATTGTCGATGCCCTTGAAACTTAAGGTTGGTCCAAGCTCATTGCCTTCTGCCGTATGGTTATATACCACATCAAGAATTACCTCTATTCCTCCCGCATGTAGGTTCTTAACCATTTGTTTAAATTCGATCACTTGCTCACCGTTTACACCGCTTGAGCTGTACTTTACATCGGGAGCAAAGAAACCGATCGTATTGTATCCCCAATAATTATTGAGTCCATTATTTTGCAAATGTCCGTCGTTAACAAATTGATGTATTGGCATTAGTTCGATAGCCGTTACACCTAATTCTTGCAAATATTTAATAGTAATAGGATGCCCTATCGCGGCATAGGTCCCGCGGATATCTTCTGGTATTTCTGCATGTGAAATAGTAAAGCCCTTCACATGGGTTTCATAAATAATTGTTTCATGATATAAGGTATTAGGTCTTTTATCATCTCCCCAATCAAATGAATGATCTATTACCACCGATTTAGGAATATAGGGAGCACTATCCTGTTCATTAAAGCTGGTATCTTTTTCTTCACTTCCTAAGTCATAGCCAAAAATGGATTCATGCCATTTAATCGCACCTGCAATAGCCTTGGCATAAGGATCGATCAACAATTTATGTGGATTAAACCGATGCCCTTCTGTAGGAATGTAGGGGCCATAAACGCGAAAACCATATTTTTGTCCAGGTCTCAAATCAGGTAAATAAATATGCCATATGTCATGACTGCGCTCTGTCATTGGAATGCGTTCTTCTGTCGCATCCGATCTTTCTGAAGTAAACAAGCACAATTCCACCCCTTCGGCATGCTTTGCAAAGAGTGCAAAGTTTATGCCCTTTCCGTCATAGGTGGCACCCAAGGGATATGGACGGCCAGGATAGTTTTTTTTTCTCATACTTAAATTATTTTTGACCGTCACACTATTCAATCAGGAATCAAATTTGTATAGATTAAATATTAGATGAGTAGCAATTAAATTAGGAAAAAACTAGCCATCTACTCAAACCACTTAATGAACAAGTAAATCATCCTTTTGTTTATTGCAATAAACAAAGGGCTTATCTCCCCGTTATTCTCAAAAGCTTATGAGCAGATAGACGTCTGCAAAAAAAAGCCCAGCTACAGAAACGTAACTGGGCTTAAATTTTATTTTAGTATTTAATTATCTTAGTATTTAGCAGGAACGCCCTTTTCCACTAAGGTGTTTTTAATAAACGTTCTTAAATCATCATTGGCTTCTTTCAAATCAGGCTTTCTCATATAAATCATATGACCTGTTCTATAGCCTTTAAACGACATTCTATTTTGAAATTTACCTGCGGGATCCATTTGCCACAAATTGTACTTAGCATTGAAATAATCGCAAGCACCATCATAGTAACCAGATTGTACCATTACATGTAAATAAGGGTTTTGAGCCATCGCCTGTTGCAAATTCTCTCCTGTATTATTGTCCTTCTGATCCCAAGGAAAAACCGATCCAAATACATTATATTTTACATCTGTCTTATAATTGAGCTCATTGCGAATATAATAATTAATAGCCGGTGTAAAAGAATGTAGCCAAGAAGTAAGCTCTGCATTGTAATCGGGTTTCTCTCCCGCGTCTTGCTTATCTTTTCCCAGATATCTCGAATCCAAACGACCTATGGTTAGTCCTTTATCGCGCAACAATTCCTTCCAAAAAAACCAGGTGGAAATATTAAAATTGTTCTGAAGAATTGTCTTTTCAGTAAGACCCGCATATCGAGCCATATTACGTGCTATTGCTGTTTTACTATCCTGTTCTAAATTACCGCCTCTTGTAATTGCAGGAAGCAGTTCTTTTATCGTAAAGGCTTCTACTTCTGGTAAAAGATCATTCAAATCTCTTTGTTGCAAATCGGCAGGAAGTGCTTTGTGGTACCACGCTGTAGCTGCAAAATAAGGTAACCGCAAAGCTACATCAACAGGTCCCTCGCGTTTTAGTCCTAAATCAGTCGGAGAAACTAAAACAACCCCGTTTAGGTACATCCATTGCGACTCTTGTAGCTCCAAGGCAAGTCCGGAAACACGCGTAGTACCATAGCTCTCTCCTATTAAATATTTGGGAGATTGCCACCTGTTATTTCGCGTAACAAAAGTATTGATCCATGCAGCCAAATATTTTATATCAGCATTTACCCCAAAAAAAACATTCTTATCTGTTTTTTTATCCAAGATACGAGAATAGCCTGTATTTACAGGATTAACATAAACAATATCTGCTACATCTAATATTGAATGTGGGTTATCTTTCATCTCACCATATGGCTGTACAGGATAACCTTCATCATCTAGCGTAAGTATTCTAGGTCCTGTATATCCTATTTCCATCCAAAGAGACGCAGAGCCTGGTCCACCATTAAAAGAAATAACTAACGGCCTATTTGACTTATTCTTTATATCTGACCGCTCATAAAAAGTAAAATTTATAGTAGCAATAGCTTTTCCATCTTCGTCCCATATTGGTTGAGTTCCGATAGTGGCGGTATAAGGAATGTTTACATTATTTATTGCCACCGTATGTTTGGTAGCAATAACAGAATCTGCCGGTGGATCTGGCTGAGCCTTTGAAGAAAAAGTTATGCACAAAAACCCCAAGGCAATAGTATAAAGTTTAATCACCATTTAATCTAATAGTTTAATAATGAACATGAATGTACTTTTATTTCATCGTATCCGAACAACAAATAGTTCGAGGGTATTAAGTATCTATTAAAAACAATTAATATTGTTCTTTTTCGTCTGGGAAATTCTTTGATTTAACATCCGATACAAAGTGCTGTACAGCCCCCTCCATAAGTTCGTGCAAATTTAAATATTGCCGTACGAACTTTGGTTTGAAATTTTTATTCATGCCTAGCAAATCGTGGATAACCAGCACCTGGCCGTCTGTATCTATGCCCGCACCAATTCCTATGGTTGGAATCCGTAAATGTTCTGTTACTTCTTTAGCCAATTTAGCCGGTATCTTTTCAAGCACGACCGAGAAACAGCCTAATTCATGCAATAACTGTGCATCGCTATTTAATTTATGCGCTTCACGAACACCTGTGGCCCTTAACCCATAGCCTCCATAAGCATTTACCGATTGAGGCATTAAACCAAGATGCCCCATAACGGGAATCCCCGCATTGATAATCAGTTCAATGCTTTGCTTTATTTCTACACCACCCTCTAGCTTAAGGGCATGCGCTCCAGTCTCTTTCATTACCCTTATTGCTGCATTCAGCGCATCGTATGGATTCCCCTGATAGGTACCAAATGGCAAATCGACAACGAGCAAAGCTCTTCTTACAGCGCGAGACACACTGGCGGCATGATAAATCATTTGATCGAGTGTTATGGGCAAGGTAGTTTCATATCCTGCCATCACGTTGGCAGCAGAATCTCCAACGAGAATAATGTCTACTCCTGCAGCATCTAATATACTAGCCATTGTATAATCATAGGCAGTTAACACAGATATTTTTTCCCCAGTAGATTTCATCTCTAAGATGCTATTCACTGTAATCCTTTTTACCTCTTTATGTACCGACATCTAGCAAAGGTAATACTTCATAAGTATAATTGGGCACTTTTTATTTACCTTTGCCCTATGTTATCCATCACTGAAGAAAACTATCTTAAAGCGTTGCTGCACATTTCTGAGGATGGCAGCAAACAGCAGGAAGCGGGAACGAATCAAATTGCGGCACAATTAAATGTAAGGCCTGCTACTGCTACTGATATGCTAAAAAAGCTGAAAGAAAAAGGACTTGTTGATTATCAAAAATATGGAAAAGTATCACTTACTGAAATAGGACGCACGCATGCGATCAACGTTGTTCGTAAACACCGTCTCTGGGAAACTTTCTTATATGATAAACTCGAATTCAGCTGGGATGAAGTACATGAAGTAGCGGAACAGCTTGAGCATATTAAATCTGAAAAACTCATTGAACGTTTGGATAAGTATTTAGGTCACCCACAATTTGACCCTCATGGGGATATCATCCCCTCAGCTAAGGGTGAGCTGATTACTGAGCATCGAAAAACCTTGGCAGAAGCACCTCTGAATGGCAAAAAGAAGGTGTATGCTGTAAAAGACAACAGCCCTGAATTTTTGCAATACGTTTCTCAGATTGGTATTGCTATCGGTAACTATATCACGATAAAAAATCGATTTGATTTTGATGGTTCTATGGATGTAGAAATAAATGGAAATCAAGCGACCATCTCTCAAAAAGTGGCGGAAAATATATTTATTAAATAAAATCATAAGGGAGACAACAAGATGTCTCAAATAAAATTTAAAAACAAAAAATTATGTCTACCGACATCAATATAAAAAATAAGAAAGCATATTTCGAATACCATATTCTGGACAAGTACATCGCTGGTGTTCAGCTTTTAGGAACGGAAATAAAATCTATTCGACAATCAAAAGCGAATATCGGGGATGCTTTTTGTGCATTTTTAAACGATGGCTTATATATCAGAAACATGCACATCGCTGAATATTCGCACGGGTCCTTCTATAATCATGAATCAAAGCGAGACAGAAAGTTGCTGTTAACAAAAAAAGAGCTTAACAAATTAAAAATAAAAGGTGAGGAAAAGGGCTTTACGATCATTCCACTTAAAATATTCGTTAGCGATCGGGGTTTTGCAAAAGTTGAAATTGCGCTTGCTCAAGGTAAAAAGGACTTCGATAAACGGGAAACATTAAAAGAAAGGGATACTAAACGAGAGATTTCCCGGGCAATGAAATTTTAATAAATTTCATTGCTTCCGGTATTTGGTAGCCATAAAAAAATGTAAAAGTTTAAGTTCGTAAAAACTTAATCAGTCAGTTACCAAGCTTGATCACCCACTAATGGAACAAAGCGAAATGTATCTAACTCTATTTTTTCATAATCGTGTTCGCCTGTTCTAATAACGGTAACCATTTTTTGCTCTTTCTCGTCTCCAACAGGGATAACTAATATGCCGCCAATGGTTAATTGCTTTAGCATAATTTCCGGCACAAATGGAGCCCCTGCCGTTACTATTATTTTATGATAAGGTGCATACTGCGGTAATCCTTTTGATCCGTCACCAAGAAAAAAATGAGGCCTGTATCCCATATACGGCAATACCTTAATTGTACGATTGTATAAGTTTTCTTGTCTTTCAATAGTAAAAACTTCTGCGCCCAATTCAAGGAGTATACATGTCTGGTATCCGGAACCTGTACCTATTTCCAATACTTTATCTCCTTTTCTTATATGGAGTACTTCGGTTTGATATGCTACCGTATAAGGTTGAGAAATAGTTTGCCCGTCACCAATAGGAAAGGCGATATCTTTATATGCCTGAATCCAAAAAGTCTCATCGAAAAAAAAATGCCTGGGAACTTTAGCTACAGCTTTCAAAACAGCAGGATCTTCAATTCCCCTCTTCTTCAACGTCTCTACCAATTGTTTCCTGGCACCTTTTTCTCGATAATTATCTATAAATTTATACGCCATTTCACATCAAAATTAAGGTTGTTAAATCAATTTGAGAAGTTTAAACAGCATAAAAAAGCTAATCAATTAGTATTTTGAGCTTTATTTTTTACACACCGGTAAGTCATTGCTAGTTTTTTATTAATTTTACCCCATAAGTTATTTGATAATACCTATGCAAAATCAGCCTTAAAGAGGAAAATTTGATGCTGATTTCGAAAAAAAATTTAAAGATCAGATATTGATGAAACGATTACTTAGTCTTCTATTACTCCTTTGTAGCTATATGCTTTCATTTAGCCAGGTAACAAGAATTGATACGCTTTCATATAAACCGATTGTTATTCCTAGCAATGCACAGAAGTCACATTCGTCGGATTTTTTATACTCCATCGCGGTAAGATCTTTTGCTTTAGAACAATTCCCACGAATATTAAACCAAACTGCAAATGAACATTTTTTCTCTTCGGCTTTTAATGGCTTAATGTTCAAATTTAATGACAACCAAATAAGCTATAGAATTTCAGGATCCCATTATAATAATGATGTCTCGATAAATAGTAGTTGTATTAATTGTGAGGACATCAATGGAAAACTTCAAAACACAACTGTTAAAATTGGGTTTGAAAAAAATTTAACCTACACAAGAATACAGCCTTATTTTGGTATTGATTTAGGTTATATTAATCAAAAATATTCGAGTAACGCGGATGCAGTTAATCGCACAATTGACCGAAAAAATGCCGCCCTCGCTTCACCTTTTATTGGAGTGAAATTAAACATTCTACCATCTATCACGGTTTCGGCCGAAAGTAATATGACCATAGCTTATAGCTTTCAAAAGACGGAGAGAAATCAATTTGGTGAAACACCTTCGAGCGATATAACAGATAAAAAGAGTTGGGAATATTTCTTTGCCCCAGTAGGCATTATATCATTACAATTTAATTTTGGGTCTTTGTACTAAACCCTGTTTAACCGCTAATAAGGGTCTACATCCACTTGAACAAAGGCTCCCTTATTGAGCTTATTTGTTTCGAATAAAACTAATATATCTGTTAAAGCAGCTTTAACCTTTTGAATGCTGGTTCCATCACGTTCCACTTTTAGCAACACCGTATTTATATAATAGTTACGTATTCTACTTACCAAGGGTACTTCTGGTCCGAGCACCCTTTGTCCGAAAGCTTCTTTCAGTAAAATGCCAAGTCTGTCTGCACAGGCATGTACTTGCTGTTGCTCTTTATGTTTGATGTCTATCTTGATGAGTCTATAAAATGGCGGGTAGGCATAGTGTTTTCTTTCCTGTGCTTCTGTCATAAACATGCTTTCATAATCATGGTTTACAACTTGCTCAAGTACTCTGTGTTGTGTAGCATAAGCCTGAATAATAACTTTTCCAACGCTAGCTCTCCTGCCGGCTCGACCACTCACTTGTGAGAGCAAGGAAAAACTTCTTTCAAAAGCTCGAAAATCAGGATAATTAATCAAGCTGTCCGCATTTATAATACCGATCACAGTTACTTTACCAAAATCTAAGCCTTTAGCCACCATTTGTGTACCAACCAATACGTTGAATCGCTGTTCATCAAAATCTGCAATAATACGTTCAAAACTATCCTTACCTCTTGTAGAATCTAAGTCAAGGCGACAGATTTTTGCTTCAGGTATAATGAAAGAAAGTTCTTCTTCTATGCGTTCCGTTCCAAAGCCTTTATTCTCAATATGGGTAGAACCACATGCTGGACAAACATTGATAACATCTTCTTTAAAACCGCAATAATGGCAGTGGAGTTTACCGCTGCTCTTATGAAAAGTTAAACTAACGTCACAATTGGTGCATTTAGGTGTATAACCACAAGTGCGACAAATCAGCATCGGCGTATATCCCCTCCTATTTTGGAAAAGAATTACCTGCTCTTTATTTGCAAAGGCGTTTTTAATTTCTTCTAATAATTTGTCGCTAAAATATGATTGCGATGCCTTATTTTTGCCCTGATCTTTTAAGCTTACAATGCTGACATCCGGCAAGACAGAATCACCATAACGTTCTGATAATCTTACGAAACCATATTTCCCTGCTTTTGCATTATAATAGGTTTCAATAGCAGGGGTTGCTGAACCCAGTAACACCTTTGCATTATGCAAATGCCCCAAATAGATCGCTGTGTCGCGTGCATGATAACGTGGTGCAGGGTCAAATTGCTTAAATGAAACTTCGTGCTCTTCATCAACAATCACGAGGCCCAGCTTGTTAAAAGGCAGGAAGACTGCGGACCGAGCGCCCAAAATTACTTTGATCTCACCTTTCAAAACTTTATGCCAAACTTCTGCTCTCTCGTTGTCATTGAATCGAGAGTGATATACGCCTACTTCCGTTCCGAAATGGAGTCTCAACCGATCTACAATCTGCGAGGTCAAAGCAATCTCAGGTAGAAGATACAAAATTGTATCGTTCTTTTTAAGTGTTTCTTCAATTAAACGAATATATAATTGGGTTTTTCCTGATGCGGTGACTCCATGCAACAAAACAACATCTTTTGAAAGAAATTGATTGTTTATACTATTCAATGCGTCTTGTTGTGCATTGCTTAATGTAAAAAAAGTTTCCTCAACAACCTCTTCTCCGTATAAACGACTAACCACTCTTTCTTCAACAATAAAGATTTCCTTATCGATGAGCGATTTCAAAGCTGATTGTCCGCAACCGCTGGCTTCTAACAAATCATTTTTTGCAATACTGCTTTGTTTTTTACTTAGTTGTAAATAGGCTAAAACAGCATCTTGCTGCTTTGGTGCCTTATCTAAACTTTCTAAGAGTAAACGTTTCTCCTCATCAATCTTAAAAATTGAATTCAATAAAATAAAGGCTTTCTTCTTTGGTTTGTACCGTTCGCGAAGCTCTTCTGACACTTTTATTACCCCTTTATTTAATAACGATTTCAAAAGCGGAAAAATCGTCTTCTGCCCTAAAAGCTTAACTACATCACTTATTTTGAGCTCTCCCGCTACTTCTAACGCCTCTATAATTAAGAATTCTTTATCATTTAGCGAAGCTTTATCTACTTCCATATCGTCAACAGCCGTAATTTTCGTTTCAGAAGCAAGTTTTAGCGCCGCGGGTAATGCGGCCTGCATAACCTCTCCAAGCTGGCATAGGTAATACTCCTTTACCCAATCCCATAAACGTAATTGCGTCGAAGTAACTAAAGCAACGTCATCTAATATATCAATGATATACTTAGCTTCATAACGCTCAGGCGCCTTATTAGAGGTTTCATAAATGATGGCAGTATAAATCTTGCTTTTTCCGAACTGCACTATTACTCGCTTGCCTATGGCCACTTTCTCGGCGAGTTCGTTCGGCACTCGATAGGTGTAAGTCTTTGAAATAGCTAATGGTAAAACAACCTCCACAAATAAAGTGACTCTTTCTTGGTGAAACACATTAGCCTGAAATTCTAACATAAATATCTTATTATTTTGACCGCTTATCTACCCTTCAACGTAGCTAAAAACAAACTTGCCCATCCTAAAATAAGAGACAAACCTCCTAAAGGGGTAATAGGTCCTAAAATATGAATATTTGTAATACCTGTTAGCTCTCTGGTTGACAATAAATACAAAGATCCGGAAAATAACAGTATCCCTAGCGTAAAAGCTAGATAAGCTACTATAATGAGTGTGTTTTTTGCTCGTGAGAACGTAGCTAAAAACAGTAATGCGAGTGTATGATAGAACTGGTAATTAACAGCTGTATGCCAATTCTCCAACTGCTGCTCGCTTATTTTTCCAGTGAGGCCGTGTGCCCCAAAGGCCCCTAATACAACCGCGATCAAACCAAAGGTTGCGGCTGTAAGTATAATACGTTTGTTCATTCAGATGGATTAGTTTTAACCGCTAATTTAATAAACCTATTACATTTTCTCTTGGTCGGCGTTAATTTTTTACCTTTGCTTACAGACCATGAGAAAGTTACTGATACTTATAAGCATATTATTTATTGCTGTTATTGTTGCAGCAGTATTATATTTTAGAAGCTTGAGCAACAATAGTCGCTCTTCTAATAATTTTTTAACCAGCATACCTGCAGACGCAACCTTTCTTCTTTCCTTTCAAAATGATAAATCTTTCTATAATATTTTTAGCGACTTTGAAATCTTTGAAGCAATAATAGGCAAAGATGCACAACATGAACTGAACTTTCTTAACAAACAAATATTAAGGAAATCTGATTTTCATGAACAAAGTAATAAACAAACATTGTATTTTTCTTTTCATCCCGACAGAGAAGGAATCAATTGGCTATTAACACTTCCATTAAAAGCCAGAATAAAACCTGAAGACGCCCAGGTAGCACTGGAAAAAGCACTGGCAGGCTTAGGAAAACTAATACCTGACTCCCTAACTTCCTTTGCCTATAAAATTCAACTGCATGAGCTGAAAAAACCTTTTTTTATTGGTTTCAAAGATGGGATTGTTTTCGTAAGCTATAAACAGGAACTTGTAAAAAAATCGCTCGATGATAAGGCCGCTCATTTAACAGCATCTTTCGTTGAAGAATTAGCAAAAAGTGAACATAAAAACAACAATTCAATACTCAATCTGCATCTAAATCACACACAACTTTTTCAAACGATTAATGGCCTCATGCGCACAAAAGCAGGAAATAATCTCCAGCTGCTAGAGGGGCTTAAAGGCATGTCTTCGCTCAATATGAATTTCAAAAGCGATGCACTGATGTTCAGTGGATTGAGTACAATTGAAAATAGTACTCAAAACTATATAGCTATTTATACACATCAAACGGCTACTGAAGGTAACCTGAAACAGATATTGCCGGCCAATACTGCCGCCTATGCTTCTTTCGCCTTTTCAGATTATCCGAAATTCCACAGGGAACTTAACATTTTACTGGAAAGAAGAAAACAACTAAACCGTATACAGGATCAATTAACATTGATCCGTTCCTCCAAAAAAATTGATATAGACAAGGACCTTTTAAACCAATGGAGTAATGAATTCGCCTCTATTGAGCTTAATACGAGGGAAAACATCGGGATAGTTAAATTAAAAGATTCCTTGCATTTTATGGAAGCGATTGGCAAAATAAGCACGGGGGTTTCTGACGAGATTCGCAGGTTCGACAATTCAAATTTGCTGTACTATTCCTTTGGGGATCCGATGCTCCCTTTTCAAAGACCTTACTTCACGGTTGTTAACAATTATATGATTTGTGCAAATACAATAAGTACTTTACAACAGTTTAGGAAACAACATGAACAAAAGGAACTATTGATTAACACTATCCAGTTTCTAGAGTTCAATAAACTCCAAGCAAATAAAACGAATGTATCATTCTATATCAATAACGATAATTCTAAACATACTTTAAGCCGGCAATTAAAACCAGTCTATAAAAAGTCTTATACCGACACAGCTAATTTTGGCTATAAAAATTTCTATGCTTTTTCATTTCAACTGGCAGGATATGACGGTAATTTCTACAGTAATTTAAGCGCTAAATATATTTCTAAAGAAAAAGAAACGAAACAACCCGAGTGGGAAACCAGTCGTCTCAGTAGCGATATAAATATTGCTCCTACAGTATGGAAATATAGTGACAGCACTAACTTTATTGTAACGCAAGATAAAAACAACACCTTGTATGGTTTTACTACTGAAGGAAAAGAAATTTGGAGAACTTCTCTTTCAGGGAAAATACTTGGGGAAATTGTTCAGTTAACTGATCATACAATTTTACTAAACACAGACGAAAGACTTTATAGGTTCAAACCTGACGGTGTACCATACCCTGGGTTCCCCGTAGTCTTTCCTCACAAAGCTAGTTTTAGTTCAACCATTTTTCAAAGCGACGCAAATTATTTTAAAATATTTATTCCTGGCCAACAACATATTTTTGCTTATGACAACAATGGAAAAGAGCTTCCTGAGTGGAAAAATAAAACCGTTAAGGGTAATATCCTATTTGGCTTGAAGACAGCCTTACTTAATGATTTTAATTATATAATTGCATTTACAGAGGAGGGAAATATCTACCTGTTCAATCATAATGCGGGCCTTACATCATTCATTGAGGGCGACTCAAAAGATGAGTATAAAAATGCAATTGGTGTGGAAATCACTCCAGGCAAGCCCGAGATGTCGCGCATTGTCACTACCGATACAAGTGGCATCTTACAAAGCTTCTATTTCGATAAAACAAAAGGTCAAACAAGTTTAGGTAAGTGGCCTAGCACGCATTATTTTGAAACAAAAAACATCCAAGGTGATAGTATAAAAGAGTTTATTATTACCGACAATAAGCAACTATATGTATTTAACAGTCAAGATAGCACCTTATTGTTCAATCATACATTCAATGCAAATTTAACTGCAAGCCCACTATATTTCCCGACAGAAAGTAATCGGTTTATAATAGGAATGGCTACCGATGCTAAGCTTCTGTATGCCTTTGAAGACGATGGCTCTATTATTAAAGGATTTCCGATGGAAGGCCTCCCTGAATTCTATTATGGAAAATTAAAAAATAACGGACACCGTTATATCATTCTCAGTAAAGATGGTCGTAAGCTAACAGCCTATCGAATGGACTAGCTTTTGATTGCGCGTTTAGGAGTTGTAGGGACAAAGTCTTTCAGGTAAAAAGGCTCGAAATATGCTATATCTTCAAATTCCTGCTTGTTGAATCTTGTTAGTGTTTCTGGGATCAAATAGCGTGCAGAATTTTGAAATCCCTTGTATATCTGGATAGAACCGTGCTCGCTAAAAAGATCTGAAAGCTTATTCGCCCCTTCTCCAAACATAATTAATTGATGCTTATTTGCTAAATAGTCAAAAGAATCAGCCTCAATAATACGTGCTGCTGTTGGCTCTATTATGCTCAGATGTGCATCGTAAATAGCCGTATACACTTCCATTCTACGTGCATCGATCATCGGACAGAATAAAGTATTTAGTTCGTTACCACGATCTGATTGTTCAGAAAGAGATGCTTTAAAGCCTTGCATCATGGCATCAAGCGTATTAACTGCTATCAATGGCACATCGAGCGCATAACATATACCCTTCGCAACAGAAACACCTATACGTAATCCGGTATATGACCCTGGACCTTTGCTGACAGAAATGGCGCTTAATTGATTTATGGCTATTTTTGCTTCTAGCAATAGCTCTTCAATAAACACGGTAAGTTTAGAAGCGTGAATATTCGGTTCATCATGATCCCTGTAAGCCGATAAGACCCCATTAATAGTTAATGCTACAGAGCAAACAGGTGTTGCAGTATCTATATGTAAAATATTCATATTGCTTTTTTATTATTCTGACAAATGTTTGCTTGATAAACTACTTAATTTGACGAAATTAGGGAACTGGATCATGCCCATGCCCTCCCCAAGGATGGCAACGACTAATTCTTTTAATAGTTAACCAACCTCCCTTAAACGGACCATGTTTTTTTATTGCCTCTACACCGTATTGTGAACAGGTAGGTGTATATCTACAAGAACCTGGAAATAATGGCGAAATAAGCCATTGATACATCCTTATTAAGAGCAATAGGAAAAAACCTATTGGCCGCTTAATTAACTGTGTCCATATAAACCCTGCTATATTCATGTTGTAGTTTCAATAAGGCATCCCCCATACGTTTATGCATCAACTCATATGGTTCAATTACCTTTCCAATATATTGAATTGCTACCAAAACGTGTGTTTTATTTGTCAACAAAAAAGAATGCAGTGCATCATGTTTTTGTAGTCTATAGGCCTCTCGGATTCTTCTTTTTAGAAGATTACGATCTACAGACTTTTTAAAACGCCGTTTAGAAACAGAAAAAACTACCTGGGCGACCGAAGGAAGATCTTGACTTTTTGTAAAGGTTAAACGGTAAGGGTATAAAATAAAAGAAGAACCACTTTGAAAAAGACCTGTTAAAAGTCGTTTATTACAAAGCCGTTCTTCTTTTTTTAATGTATACTTTACCATATGTACCTAAGCGATATTGCCAATCGAAACCGGTTCAGGCTTCGGGTATAAGCTAGGCACCGGAAAAAATAAACCTATGCTTTATGACGACGCTCGTCAGAAACGCTTAGCCTTTTTCTGCCTTTTGCTCTTCTTGAAGCTAATACTCTACGACCATTAGCGGAAGCCATACGCTCTCTAAAACCATGTTTATTTCTTCTTTTACGCTGCGAAGGTTGAAATGTTCTTTTCATCTGAATTAATTTTATATTTTGCTGCTAACCTGATTAATTACCTTAATACCGATTAACATTGATTAATGCCTTTAAAACAAGAATGCAAAGGTAAGGCTTATTCCTAAATTATCAAACTTATTTTTTAAATTATGTAAGGAATTTATTTCCGCTTGATTTTCCTTATAAACAATTGGCTTAATCTATTCTAAAACCCTCCTACCAGCGTTGTAATAGACGAATATTAAGCCTAATTTGCTTATTTTACCTATCTAATTTCTAAAAGGAGACGCCAGCATCACGAAATGAGTACATATTTAGGAGAAATGAAAGGATCCTTATTTTCCTGAAATAAGGATCCTCTTATTTTTTATAGCAAATATTACGCTTTTGACTTTAGTAAATCCCGAATTTCTGTTAGCAAGGTTTCCTCTTTAGTTGGTGCTGGAGGAGCTGCTGGAGCTTCAACTTTCTTCCTATTTAAACTGTTAATTGCTTTTACCAAAATAAATATGCAGAAAGCAACGATAATAAACTGAATAACAACATTTATAAAATTCCCATAGTTTATTGCTACTTCCGCTACCTCATTAGCAGCATCTGCGGGCTTAATAACATATTTCAAGCTTGTAAAATCAACCCCGCCCGTAAGATATCCTATAGGAGGCATGATAATATCGTCTACTAAAGAAGTGACTATTTTGCCAAATGCAGCACCTATAACAACACCCACTGCGAGATCGATTACATTGCCACGCATGGCAAATTCTTTGAATTCTTTAAATAAGCCCATATTCAAATATTTTTAGTTAAACATTCTTTTGTAACGCTAAAGTAATATTTTTTGTTCGTCAAATTACAAATTTTACAAATAAATAAATAGAATTTACCCATTAAGATATATCTTAATCGTCCAAAAAATCTGTACTTTTGCACCAAAGGCACTATCTTTTAGAGATTTATTTGTAGTGCCTATTTTAATGACACTATGTTAAAACAAAGTTTACAACAAAAATTACTTCAGAAATTATCACCTCAGCAAATACAGTTTATAAAATTGCTGCAGGTACCAACTGTTTCCTTAGATGCGCGGATTAAAGAAGAACTCGAAGAAAATCCCGCCTTGGAGGACATGAGCTTAGCAAATATGAATGAGCCTACAGAAGAATATCCCGACAGAGACCCGGATGAAGATAATTTTAACAGCGACGAACAGAGCAGCGAGGGAGACGAATTTAACGTAGATGATTATTTGCAAGACGAAGATGTAAGTGATTATGGCGGAAGTTTAAACAACAATTCCGATGATGAAGAGGATAGAAAGGAGATGCCAATTGCTATTCAAGATTCCTTTTTCGAAAACCTACAACAACAACTTGACCTCTTAGCTTTAAATGATAAGGACTTTTTAATCGGACAGCAGCTAATTGGAAGTTTGGATGACGACGGATATCTTAGGAGGCCCATCTTGTCGTTAATAGACGATTTAGCTTTTTCTCAAAACGTAATAGCTACCGAAGAAGAGGTTGAAGATATTTTAAAGATTATTCAAACATTTGATCCAGCGGGTGTAGGTGCTCGAGATCTTCAAGAATGTTTACTTATCCAGCTCAGAAAAAAGGACCATGACAATCCTATAATTAAAGCGGCCATACTGGTTGTTGAAAACTACCTTGAAGAGTTTACCCGTAAACATTATGATAAACTTGAAAGGAGCCTGAATATCGACTCTGATGAATTAAAAAAAATCATTGATGAGATATTAAAGCTAAACCCTAAACCTGGAGATGCTGGTTCTGTTACTGGTAAACAGCTGCATATTATACCTGATTTTCACATCAGTAATAACGACGGAATTCTTGTGCTAACCTTAAACGCTCAAAATGCTCCAGAATTAAGAGTGAGTCGCTCCTATCAGGAAATGTTTGACCATTATGACAAAACGGCGCAAAAGGACAAGAAGATGAAAGAAGCGGTGCAATTTGTTAAACAAAAGCTGGATTCTGCTAAGTGGTTTATAGATGCCATAAAACAACGGCAACAAACGCTATTAAAAACGATGAATGCCATCATGAATTATCAGTACACTTATTTTTTGACCGGCGATGAGCGAAACTTAAGACCAATGATTCTGAAAGATATAGCAGATAAGATCGATATGGACATATCTACCGTATCTCGCGTTGCAAACTCAAAATATGTACAAACTGAATTCGGGACATTTTTATTAAAATCTTTTTTCTCTGAAGCTATTCAAACAGATAGTGGCGAGGAGGTTTCAAACAAAGAAGTAAAGAAAATTCTCGAAGAATGTATTGGTAATGAAGATAAGCGGAAACCATTAGCAGACGAAAAACTAACAGAAATACTAAAAGAAAAGGGTTATACGATCGCTCGTAGAACAGTAGCAAAATATCGGGAAGCGATGAACATTCCAGTTGCGAGATTACGTAAGAAGCTTTAAGATAATAATAAAGTAAATTACGCTGTAATAACCGAAGAATTTACAATAATGTCAAAAGTAAAAATAGGAACAGTACAAATGAGCTGTGTGGCCGACAAGCCCACGAACTTAGCAAAAGCCATTGAACAGGTGAAGGAAGCGGCAAAAAAGGGGGCTCAAATTATTTGCCTTCAAGAACTTTTCACTTCTCTTTATTTTTGCGACGAGGAGAACTATGATAATTTTGCCTTAGCGGAGTCAATCCCCGGGCCTTCTACAGACGCATTAAGTAACGTTGCAGCTGAATTCAACGTAGTTATTGTTGCTTCTTTGTTTGAAAAGAGGGCACAAGGGCTTTATCACAACACCACTGCAGTTCTTGATGCGGATGGAACTTATTTAGGAAAATACCGCAAAATGCATATCCCTGATGATCCTGGCTTTTACGAAAAATTTTACTTTACCCCCGGTGATTTAGGCTATAAAATTTTCAAAACTAAGTACGCCTCTATTGGCGTATTAATTTGCTGGGATCAATGGTATCCTGAAGCAGCAAGGATAACAGCTTTAATGGGTGCTGAATTACTTTTCTATCCAACCGCAATTGGATGGGCTGTAACGCAGGATGCCGGAACAAACACCGAGCAATACAATGCATGGCAAACTATCCAGCGTTCTCATGCAATAGCCAATGGCATTCCCGTTGTATCTGTTAATCGCGTTGGTGAGGAAGCAGGCGTGCGTTTTTGGGGAGGATCATTTATCTCGAATCCTTTTGGCTCACTCATTTATAAAGCTTCTCATGATCAGGAAGAAACTGTGGTTACGGATGTAGACCTTAATCAATCAGATTATTATCGTTCACATTGGCCCTTTCTGAGAGATAGAAGAATAGATAGTTATCACCCTATCACCAAAAGATTTATTGACGGCGATTAACGCTTCTATTATGATGAATTTTCCAAAGAATGAAGGATATTTTTTTCCGGCAGAATGGCATAAGCACCGAGCTACCTGGCTGAGCTGGCCGCATAAAGAGGCTAGTTGGCCTGGTAAGTTAAGCAGCATTTATCAGCCTTATTGTCAATTTATCAAAGCTATATCAGCGGGTGAAATGGTCTGTATCAATATACTAAATGAAAAATTGAAGCAGGAAGCAGTTTATCATCTTACCGAAGCGGGCGTAAATCTACAACAGATCGTATTCTACGATCATCCTACAGATGATGCCTGGTGTAGAGATCATGGCCCGGCATTTCTTATTAATCCTAGCAGCAATATTCCTAAGGTAATAATAGATTGGGGTTACAATGCCTGGGGTAATAAATACCCTCCCTATGCGCTCGATGATAATATTCCAACACTAGTAGGGAAAGCACTTAATCAACCCGTTTTTTATCCAAACATCATTATGGAAGGAGGTTCTGTTGATTTTAATGGGGCGGGCTCAGTGCTAACGACAACATCCTGCTTACTAAATCCGAATAGAAACCCACACCTTAAACAGCATCAAATTGAAGCGCATCTATACAACTATTACGGTGTTGAACAAGTGTTATGGCTAGGTGATGGAATAGTCGGAGATGACACGGATGGTCACATAGATGATATTACGCGCTTTATAAATGAAACAACAGTTGTGACTGTTATAGAAGAGAATAAGAACGATGAAAACTATGCGCCTCTATTAGACAATCTAAATTTATTAAAAGAAATGCGTCTGCTGAACGGTAAACAACTGGATATTATCGAATTACCGATGCCAGCAGCAGTCGTTCATGAAGGGCAAAGGCTACCGGCTTCTTATGCAAACTTTTATATTAGCAACGCAGCGGTAGTAGTACCAACTTACAGAGATAAAAACGATCAAAAGGCGCTAGACATTTTAACCGATTGCTTCCCTTCTAGAAAGGTAATCGGAATTGATAGTACAGATATTATCTGGGGTTTAGGCAGTTGGCATTGTTTAAGTCAACAAGAACCTGAAATTTAACATACAAATGATCATGTACAATGAAAAGACGTAATTTCTTAAAAGCATCTTCTGTCACACTGACTGCTGTGACACTAGCACCGGTTATAACGCAAGCAAATTTGATAACTCCAAATACAGATACAGTGAAAAAAAACGAATTTATCTCCCACTATGTTTTATTCTGGCTGAAGCCAGATGTAACTGAAAACGACATCACCAATTTTACCGGATTCTTTGAAGAACTGAGAAAGGTACCCAATGTAAAATCACTCCATTATGGAAGAGCTGCCAATAGCACCCCTCGAGATGTAGTAGACAATAGTTTTACTTATACCCTATTAGTATATTTTGACAACTTAGAAGATTTGGAAACCTATGGCACGCACCCTATACATCTACAGGCCATAGAAAAATACAGCAAGTATTGGAATAAGGTTGTGGTGCACGACGCACTCCTTAAATAGCATAGATAATTTTTGCTGAATATGATAATTTTTACGTACCTTTGTCCCTCGTGAAAATTGAAGTAATTGGCTTCATCCCTCAGGCGAATTTTTCCGGATTTTTTTCGGCGCACCCATTATTTTTCATGTATTCAAGAAAATTACCGGCCTCAAGGGGCCGTTTGTTTTATATGGGAGGATTTCAACAAAGTGCAACACATAAAATCAGTATATAAGAAATGAGTAACTACACCAAACTGCCTGCAATTTTACTTCTAGAAGATGGCACAGTTTATCATGGTAAAGCTGCCGGAAAAATAGGCACCACTACTGGCGAAATATGCTTCAACACAGGTATGACCGGTTATCAGGAAATTTTTACTGACCCATCTTACTTTGGTCAAATCATGGTAACTACCAATGCCCACATTGGTAACTACGGCACATCAGAAGAAGAAATAGAGTCACATAATATACAAATTGCCGGACTTGTTTGTAAAAACTACAGTGTTCCATTCAGCCGTAAAATGGCGGATAATTCTATTCAAAATTACTTTGAAAAGGGCAGTTTAGTTGGTATATCTGACGTTGATACCCGCTCTCTTGTAAGGCACATTCGCCATAAAGGGGCGATGAATGCTATTATATCTTCTGAAACATTAGATATTGAACAATTAAAGGCGCAGTTGAAGGAGGTGCCATCCATGGATGGCTTGGAGCTTTCATCAAAAGTAAGCACCGAACACGCTTATTATTTCGGTAATGAACAAGCTCGTTTTAGAGTTGCTGTTCTTGATCTTGGTGTTAAGAAAAATATACTGCGTAACTTTAGCGATAGAGATGTATATGTCAAAGTATTCCCGGCGAAAACTACATTTGCAGAAATGGAGCACTGGACGCCTGACGGCTACTTTATTTCTAATGGCCCAGGAGATCCTTCTGCGATGCCTTATGCATTAGAAACGGTAAAGGAAATATTGAAATCGAACAAACCTATGTTCGGAATATGTTTAGGCCACCAGTTATTGGCTTTAGCAAACGATATAAGAACCGAAAAAATGTTTAACGGACACAGGGGAATCAACCATCCAGTGAAAAACATTATTGCTGACAGCTGTGAGATAACCAGTCAAAATCATGGTTTTGGCGTGGTAGGTGATGATGTTAAAAAATCTGAAACAGTTGAAATTACGCATATAAATCTCAATGATAAATCAATAGAAGGAATACGAGTTAAAGGTAAAAGGGCATTTTCTGTCCAGTATCACCCAGAATCCTCACCTGGCCCACATGATTCTAGATACTTATTTGACGATTTTACCGCCATGCTTACAGCTTAAATTTTCAAACATTTTGCTTGTTATAATTTTGTTATTTAGCTGTAAAAGAATATATTTGAAGTAGAATTAGACTTCGTGTGTTTTATACACGAAGATAGCTCAAACCCATATTAAAAAACTATTCAAAATGAGTTTAATTATTGATGTACATGCGCGACAAATATTGGATTCGCGTGGAAACCCAACAATCGAAGTAGATGTAACCACCGAAAATGGTTTTGTTGGCCGTGCTGCAGTACCTTCTGGTGCTTCTACTGGTATGCACGAAGCGGTAGAATTACGTGATGGCGACAAGTCTAAATATTTAGGAAAAGGCGTTTTAAAAGCCGTAGAAAATGTAAATACAAAAATTGCCAAAGCGTTAGAAGGTATTGATGTGTTTGAGCAAAACGCTATCGACAAAATCATGGTTGAGCTCGATGGAACTGAAAACAAGGGAAATCTAGGAGCTAATGCTATTTTAGGTGTTTCTTTAGCGGTCGCTAAAGCTGCTGCACAAGAAAGTCGCCAACCATTGTACCGCTATATAGGTGGCGTAAATGCCAACACATTGCCTATTCCGATGATGAATATCATAAATGGTGGCTCGCACTCTGATGCACCTATTGCTTTCCAAGAATTTATGATTATGCCTGTTGGTGCTCCTTCATTCTCTGAAGCATTACGTTGGGGAGCTGAAGTGTTTCATAATTTGAAGGCTATTTTACATGATCGCGGATTATCTACAGCTGTAGGTGATGAAGGAGGGTTCGCTCCTACATTCGATGGAACTGAAGATGCTATTGAAACTGTTTTGAAAGCAATTGAAAAGGCTGGCTATAAACCAGGGGAAGAAATATGCTTGGCACTCGACTGTGCTTCATCAGAGTTCTTTAAAGATGGCAACTACGATTATACAAAATTTGAAGGTGATAAAGGCGCGGTTCGTTCTAGTGCTGAGCAAGCTGAATATTTAGCGCAACTAACGCAGAAATATCCTATCATATCTATTGAAGACGGAATGGACGAAAATGACTGGGACGGATGGAAATTGCTGACTGAAAAAATTGGAGATAAAGTTCAATTGGTGGGTGATGACCTATTTGTGACCAACGTGAAACGTCTGCAGAAAGGTATCGATACGCATACAGCTAACTCTATTTTAGTAAAAGTAAATCAAATTGGTTCATTAACAGAAACCATTGATGCAGTATCTTTAGCTCAAACCAATGGATATACTTCCGTAATGTCACATCGTTCGGGAGAAACAGAAGACACTACTATAGCCGATTTAGCCGTTGCGCTTAATTGTGGCCAAATCAAAACTGGGTCTGCTTCCAGGTCCGACAGAATGGCGAAATACAATCAATTACTTCGTATTGAAGAAGAATTGGGCAATAATGCTAAATTTTTAGGCAAAAGCTTTAAGTTTGCTAAATAGGCATAAGAAATATTACAAACAAAAAAACCTGCATTATAATGCAGGTTTTTTTGTTTGTAATATTTTTTTAAGTTAGGTTTGTATATATAAAACGAATGATATCTTGAGAAACATCTTTAATATAGCAAGAAACAAGTACCTTATTGCCACGATAGCTTTCGTAGTATGGATGTTATTTTTTGACAGAAATGATATTACTTCACAATATAAATATCAATCCCATCTTAAAAATTTAAAAGAAGAAAAAGCGTTTTATATAAAAGAAACTGCAATTGTTAAAAAAGATTTAGAAGAGCTTACTACAAATCCGTTACGATTGCAAAAATTTGCTAGAGAAAAATATCTCATGAAAAAAGACAACGAGGATGTTTTTATTATAGTAGATGCAAGCAGCAAATAGACCGTCAATCTATCTGCTACTTCTCTCATGTTTAATTACAACATCCCTCCGCAAACAGACAAGACCTGTCCATTTATATAAGAAGATAAATCAGAAGCTAAAAATAAACAGGCATTCGCAACATCCTCCGTTTCTCCTGCCCGTTTTAATGGGATGTTCGCTTCCCATCCTTCCACTATCTTAGGATCTAATACATCTGTCATCTCGGTGCGGATGAAACCGGGAGCAATTACGTTTGTGCGGATGTTGCGTGATCCAAGCTCTTTTGCAACAGATTTTGAAAAACCAATAATCCCTGCTTTTGAAGCAGCATAGTTAGCTTGCCCAGCATTTCCCTGTACACCTACGACAGAACTCATATTGATAATAGAACCCCTCCTCGCTTTCATCATTACTTTTGACGCTGCTTTGGTTATATTAAAAACAGATTTCAAATTAATATCAATAACATCATCCCAATTCTGCTCCGTCATGCGCATTAGTAAACCATCTTTCGTAATTCCTGCATTATTAACAACAATATCTAAGGTTCCGAACTCCTTTACGATCTCACTTATTAAATGCTCTGCTTCATCAAACTTTGAAGCGTCCGACTGGTATCCTTTAACTTTTGTACCAAAGGCTTGCAGTTCCTGTTCTAACGCTTGCCCTTTTTCTACCGACGATAGATAAGTAAAAGCAACATTAGCTCCTTGTTCAGCAAATTTTTCAGCAATTTTCCTTCCAATCCCTTTGGAAGCACCTGTTACAAGTGCTATTTTACCTTCAAGTAATTTCATTCGTTTTCTTAATTTTTAATTTTAAACGCTAAAAATAACACATTCACTAGAACTTTGAAATTTAATCGGCCTTCAGTTAGCGAAAACTAACCATAACCGTGAGGATAATACAGTGAATTTAAGCGCTATCATTCGGTTAATTAATTCATTATCTATACCCATTTAACAATCAAACGTTTAATCAATCACTTTTATAGGATTTTTGTCCTGATCAATTGCAACAAATGTAAATGTACCCTTTATAGCTAGCTCTCTGTGCTCCTCATACATTTGTTCCACAAAGATTTCAACGCCAATTTTTAGGCTTGTTCGTCCAACATGCTCTACTTTACCCACTAGTTCAACAATCGTTCCTGCGGGAATAGGTTTTGTGAAATCTATTCTATCTGAAGAGACGGTTACTAATCTTTTTCTACAAAAACGAGTCCCTGTAATAAACGCAACTTCATCCATTAAGGCCATCGCTGTACCGCCATAAAGTGTATCGTAGTGGTTCGTTGTATTAGGGAAAACTGCCTTAAATATTCTTGTTTCTGATTTTTTAATTTTTTCTTCGAGTGTCATTTATATAGTCTGTTGATGATACTGCTCCTTCAATTCTCCTAAACATTTTGCACATAAACATCCGTCATATTGCTCGCTAATAAACTGCATTTCATTAATTGATAAATCAACAATACTGCACTGACATTTAGCATAGGAGTTTGCACGACACTCTATAAGGGTATAACATCGCTCACATGCAACAATCTCATGTTTAATATAAGGTGAGTTCAAGATAGTGCAAAGTTAATGAATAGGCTGACATAAAAAAACCTCCTAAGGAACTAAGCCTAGGAGGTTCACCATATTAACTAAAAAAAATCTCTTAAGATCCACATGAAATACATCCTTCTTCCATGGAGCACACTGCTCCTGTAGGTATGTCATCTTCTACCGCTTCAATTTTGGCAGGAATTACAGGCTCCATATTTTTACCTCCCTGATTCTCTACCGTAAATTTAATCGCCTGTGTTGCAGCCTGTGTACGTAAATAATACATACCCGTTTTAAGCCCCTTTTTCCATGCATAAAAATGCATAGATGTTAACTTAGCTGTAGTTGGAGAGTTCACAAATAAATTAAGCGATTGTGATTGACAAATAAAGGCCCCTCTATCGGCAGCCATATCGATGATATTTCGCATCTTTATTTCCCAAACAGTTTTGTACAGTTCTTTTATGTCTACAGGTATTTCAGCAATATCCTGAATCGATCCATTTGCAGAAATAATACGGTTCTTCATATCATTGTTCCAGAGTCCCAACTCAACAAGGTCACGTAATAAATGTTTGTTAACAATAACGAATTCTCCGCTTAAAACTCTTCTAGTATAAATGTTCGAAGTATAGGGCTCAAAGCACTCATTATTGCCTAATATTTGTGAAGTGGAAGCCGTTGGCATAGGTGCTACCAATAGCGAATTACGAACACCGTGTTGTTTAATTTCCTTTCTTAAGGCGTCCCAATCCCATCTACCACTATCTGGTGTAACACCCCACAAATCAAATTGAAATTTCCCTTTAGATAAAGGAGAACCTTTAAAACTTGCATAAGGACCTTCCTTTACTGCAAGATCTTTGGAGGCCGTCATCGCCGCGAAATAGATCGTTTCAAAAATGTCTTTATTTAACTGCTTAGCCTCCTCGCTTTCAAAAGGCATTCGCATTAATATAAAGGTGTCTGCCAAACCTTGAACACCTAAACCTACTGGACGGTGTCGTAAATTAGAATTTTTAGCCTCCTCTACGGGATAGTAGTTGTTATCAATAATACGGTTTAAATTTATTGTTACCTGATAAGTAATCTCGAACAATTTCTCGTGATCAAAATTCCCATTTTCTACATATCGTGGTAGTGCCAGCGATGCTAAATTACATACAGCTACTTCATCAGATGAAGTGTACTCAATGATCTCGGTACATAAATTAGAGCTTTTGATTGTACCAAGATTCTGCTGATTGGACTTTCCATTTGCGGCATCTTTATATAATAAATACGGAGTCCCCGTTTCAATTTGAGCATCCAAAATTGCAAACCACAAATCTTGCGCCTTTACCGTTTTACGAGCCCTTCCCTCATTCTCATATTGCTCGTAAAGCTTTTCAAATTCTTTGCCATGGCATTCTGCTAAACCGGGAGCTTCGTCTGGAGAAAACAAACTCCAATCCCCATTGTCTTCTACTCTTTTCATAAACAGATCAGAGACCCATAGCGCCAGGAAAAGGTCTCGTGCGCGCATTTCTTCTTTTCCATGGTTTTTCCGCAAATCAATAAAATCATAAACATCGGCATGCCAAGGTTCTAAATAAATCGCAAAAGCCCCTTTTCTTTTGCCTCCGCCTTGATCAACATACCGAGCGGTATCATTAAATACGCGTAACATTGGTATAATACCATTACTCGTCCCATTTGTTCCACTAATATAAGCACCAGTAGCCCTAACGTTATGGATACTTAGCCCTATACCACCAGCACTTTGAGAAATTTTTGCAGTTTGCTTTAACGTATCATATATCCCTTCAATACTATCATCCTTCATTGTCAATAAAAAGCAAGATGACATTTGAGCTTTTGGAGTACCGGCATTAAACAAGGTAGGTGTTGCATGTGTAAACCAACGCTCACTTAATAAATCATATGTCTTGATCGCACTTTCAATATCGTCTTTATGTATCCCTACAGCCACACGCATAAACAAATGTTGAGGCCGCTCAGCAATTCTTCCATTTAACTTTAGCAAATACGATTTCTCCAGTGTCTTGAATCCAAAATAGTCAAAACTAAAATCGCGGTCATATATAATGTGGCTATCTAAAACATCCGAATTGTCACGGATCGCCTCGTATACATCATCAGCAATAAGTGGCGCGGGCTTGTTCGTTTTAGGATCTACATAATTATATAACAGTGTCATCGTCTCAGAAAAAGATTTAACTGTATTCTTGTGTAAATTAGAAACGGCTATACGTGAGGCCAACAGAGCGTAATCTGGATGTTTAGTAGTCAATGACGCTGCCGTTTCAGCCGCCAAATTATCTAACTCAGATGTGGTTACCCCGTCATACAAACCTTCTATGACCTTACGAGCAACATCTATCGCATCCACAAGATCAGGATTCAAGCCATAACATAATTTTTCTATGCGGGCAGTTATTTTGTCGAATTTTACGGACTCTGATCGTCCATCACGTTTGATTACGAACATATTTTTAGTATTTAGTATACGGTACTCACTACTTATCTTAATCTTAATATCCAGATATTCCTTAAACGTCTAATTTAAAAGTAAATGATAAGTCTCGTCTTGATACGCTAGCTATCTTCTACTTTTAAAAATCTTCATCTAAAGAAAAACTTGCTTTTCCTTTTTCGCCGGTCACACCGCTCTTCTGATAGTCGCCTACGCGTTTCTCAAAGAAATTTGTTTTTCCCTGAAGAGATATTAACTCCATAAAATCAAAAGGATTGGTAGCATTATAGTACTTCGCATTTCCCAGCTCCACTAACCATCTATCCGCTACAAATTCTATATACTGTTTCATTAGCTCAGCATTCATACCTATTAATTTAACAGGGAGCGCGTCTGTGATAAATTCTTTCTCTATCTCTACAGCATCGATTATAATTTCCTGCACACGTTCTTTTGATAGCTTAGCTTCGAGCATACTATAAAGCAAACAGGCAAATTCGCAATGTAATCCCTCATCTCGAGAAATCAGCTCATTACTAAAGGTCAGTCCGGGCATCAAGCCTCTTTTCTTCAGCCAAAAGATCGAGCAGAAACTTCCGGAAAAAAATATTCCTTCCACTGCCGCAAAAGCCACCAATCGTTCGGCAAATGAACCATTTTCTATCCATTTTAATGCCCATTCAGCTTTTTTCTTAACACAATCAACTGTTTCAATCGCATGAAAAAGTCTATCCTTCTCAACAGGATCTTTTACATAGGTATCTATAAGTAAAGCATACGTTTCAGAATGAATATTTTCCATTGCAATCTGGAAACCATAAAAGCTTCGAGCCTCTGGTAACTGCACCTCGCTCATAAAATTGATAGCGAGGTTTTCATTAACGATTCCATCACTGGCTGCAAAAAATGCCAACACATGTGTAATGAAATGACGTTCGCCATCGTTTAAATTGGCCCAGTCTTTCATGTCGCCTGATAAATCGATCTCTTCTGCCGTCCAAAAACTTGCCTCATGTTTTTTGTACATTTCCCATATAGCGGGATAGTTTATTGGTAGGATTACAAAGCGGTCTTTATTCTCTCTTAACAATACTTCATTTTCTTGGCTCATAATTTTATGTTTTATTATACGGATACTTAAAGTAGATACTGCTTCCTTATGGCTGATTTCGTTTTAACCCCTTAGTCACCTTGTTAAGAATAAAAATTAAAAAATTTGATTAACAACTTATTTGGCTTGGAACCTAAAATATGTACTCGGCACTTATGATTTATCTATGGATAAGAGCGAAACGGCTGAGAAAGCAACCAAATAAGCGTATCAAAAAACTGTTTTTTGATACTATAACAAATATAGGTTTTGAAAGCTGGCAGCCATAACGTAAGTTTTGCACATCATGTTAGTTATTCACAAAAACAAATCAACTAACTAAAAATGAATACATTATATCCATAAAAAAACAATTAACATCTAAGCAAATTATACAGAGATATCAATTCCTATTTTTTTAAGCAGCATAGATGCATTAAAGATAGTACATGCACCTTCTTTTAGTTGATAGTCAAAAAGCATCTCACCATCGATAACCTGTATGTCGAAATGATAATTTTTTAAATAATTCTGATATTCTTCTTCCAGTCTGGCAAGCTGTAAATCATGTGTTGCCACAATGCCCACCCCCCCATCTTTTATTAGTTTTTCGATCACCGCTTTTGAACCTAAGTATTTATCCACGGAATTAGTTCCTCTTAACATTTCATCTACTAAAAAAAAGGTGTTTTTAATCGTAGACACTACTTGCAAAATCATCTCCAAACGATTCAATTCGGCTTTAAAAGTGGAAGTACTTTCATTTAACGAGTCGCGAATTCGCATATAGGTCACTAAATTCATTACCGACAAGTGTAGCTCCTTTGCATAAACTGGAGCACCACATAAAGCAAGAACTACGTTGGCTCCAACTGTTCGCAAAAAGGTGCTTTTGCCGGCCATATTGGACCCTGTAATTAATGCTATCCGATGATCTACCAACGTATAGTCGTTTACTACGGAAACCGTCGGACTAATCAAAGGGTGTCCTAGCTCCTTCGCTTGAAAACGATGTTCATGTCCACTTAAAATAATAGGCCAGCTCCAGGAAGGGTTGTTTATTTTAAGTAAAGAAATACTTATTAGCGCCTCCATGGTACTTAAATCGTCGAAAACTTGAGCCATCTCATATTGATGGGACTTTCTCCATTTAATTATTGCAAACACTTGTCTAAAATCCCACAGTAAGAAGCCGTTCAAAAACATGGAAACAAAAATATTCAAGCGATAATCTAACTTATTAATCAGAATACCTAGCTCCTCAATTGTCTTAGAAATTGCTGGCTGGCTATTTTTATTGCCGCTCTTTAGTAGCAACATTTCGCAAAACAGTTTGCTATACCATTCCCTGTTCTCAATAATGGCAAATGCCCTTCCGAATCGCTTTAGCAGATTACCTGTCTTACCAATCCCTTCAGCTACCAGGGTAACTTTACGTGCATAACCTAATGTCAAAAGAACATTAATAGCAATTAGAAAAACCGCAATTTGCAGAAACATGCTGAAGAAGGTGGATAGTAATAAAAAGCCCAAAATGAACCACGGACTTAGCTTTGTATATAACTGTAATGTTTTATTTCCAAAATCATAGTAAGATTTATTAAGATAATTTATCAACATAGATTTAAAATCTCTCTTCTCCTTTAAAGAAAATACTAGACGAGCGAGCGTATTCAAACACCAGGACGGATCTTCAACAAGCTCTTTCACCGCTTCTTGCCTTAACAGGATATTGTCTCTCACGGAAGTATCGGAAAGCCAGGTTGCCAAAATATTATTGCCCTCAGGAGTGGCTGTGCGGTTGATTTTATGATATAAGGATTTCTGACCAAAAAGATCTAAATCACTACTATAAGGATGTTTATCATTTATGAATTGACTTCCATCGTTATAAATCCCGTCTTTGCCCTCTATATGGTCTAACTCATTCTGAGCAACCAGCAGTTCATCTTCACGATCCTCCTTTTGTTTATCAAGCTTACTTTGCTTAGCAACAAGCCCTATAAAAATAAGTAAAACGATAAACGAAGTTAGCAATGTCAACCAAACCAGCTCGGTTTGCACCACCATAAAGATAATTGCACCACCAAGAATGATAAGTACTAATCTAGCGATTGAATAGCGATTACTTAAACTTTCAAGTCTGTCAATTTCCGTTTTGGCAACACTTAATTTTTCTTGATAAAGAGTTAAAATAGGAATATCCATAGTTTCCTAAGATAATATTTAATGGCAATTTATGAAAGGGTGTTTCATTAAAAAATCCCAAACCTCTATAAGAGAATTGGGATTTTTTAAGGTAAAAATTACGTTAGGTGGTAACTAGAACTTATAAGTAAGACCTGCTCCGAAGATTTGTCTTACTTGTAATGCAGCCACCTCTCTACCTTCATCATTCGGTATAAGTGTATTATCGTCATAGATCATCTGTACACCCGCATTTACAGTTACAAAACGGTTTACTTTCATAAACAAATTCAAGGTATAATCGACGTCTACATTTTTTGGATCTTCTAAATAGTTAGAATATAACCGCAAGATATTTTCTATACCTATATTTTGTACAATTTCCTTTCTATAGTACGCATCAAAAGAAGCACCAAACTCTAAACGACTTTTCTTTCCAGGGTCAAGGCCATATCGCTCGCCTAAGCCATCTTTCGTTACAAAAACAAACCTTGGCGATGCTGGTGATAAATTAAACCTAAAATTATCAGATTCTTTGTAAGCAATACCTGGTCCAAAACTCAAATAAGCGGGTGAAAAACCAGCAGAAATTAAATTCCTCCCACCTTCAGCAGGATATTCGTAACCGCTAGCAAACTGGGTATTGAAATTCATAAAAAAGGTATACATCCATCTTGGTTTCATTTGATATCCTAATAAACTGTTTAAAACGATACGGTCATCGTTTTTGCGCCAGCCTAAATCTTTTTGCTTCGTCAATCCAAAACCTGCTAACACTTTATTATCCCAGCTCCATTTATCTTTTTTATAATTGAAATCGTAGTTTAACACTAGATTTCCAGATAAGGAGTTAATTCCTCCTGCTGCCCAATTGGAAAAGGTGCTCTGATTAATTAAAAAAGTGTTTTCACCATGAATTTTCCATGTGGAATCGCTTACTGGAGTCTCTTGAGCTTTAATACTCAACATTAAACATAGGATGAAGGTTGATAGCAGTAAAATCTTTTTCATAGAATTTTGTGTTTATAAGGTGCTGTTAAGTCAGCCACCAATTAACTAAAAACAAACAATACCATCGTGAATATTGGTACAGACGAAAGCATTATTTTAATTAAATTTCTGCAAAGTTAAAAAATAAACGCAATTATCATTTTAATAGTATAAAATTGTGCATTTTTTTATTGATAATCAGTTAATTTGTATTTCTTAATAACTTTTGCAAGAAACAAGCAGTTTCCATCTATGAGGATTTCATTAATATGTATTGGAAAAACGGACGAATCCTATTTAAACATGGGTATCGAAAAATATGTTAACCGACTTAAACACTATGTTAATTTTACATTAACGATCATACCTGATATAAAAAACACCAAAAATTTAACGCAAGAACAACAAAAATCAAAAGAAGCCGAGCAGCTATTAAAGCAGATCAATGCAACAGACACGGTAGTTTTATTAGATGAAAGAGGAAGCATTTTTAAGTCAATTGATTTCGCAAAATATCTAGACAAAAAAATGATAAGTAGTACACAGCATTTGGTTTTTATTATTGGTGGTCCTTACGGTTTTGACAATAGCATGTATGATCGTGCTCAAAGTAAATTATCCTTATCAAGCATGACATTTTCACATCAAATGATTAGGCTATTCTTCATCGAACAGCTATATAGAGCATACACCATCTTAAGAGGTGAGCCTTATCATCATGAATAATTTCATTTAATTTATGGAATTATTCAAAAAATTCATCAAACAAATAACCGTAAAGCAGTATTATACGGATAAGGTTGATAAAAGGGAGATATTATGAAATTACCAAGCACAAGAAAATATCGGTTTAAAGGAGGTAATACCAGTCGAGAGAGTCAAAGTATGTGGCTTATGATTATTATCGGTTTAGCAGTAATGGCATTTATTATTTTTGTTTTATAAAAAACCAGAAGTAAGCCATAAAAAAACAAAAGGTATATAGAAAAATCTCAATTCTTCTATATACCTTCAAATCTCCTTTAATGGAAACTATTTTGTCTCGTCAACTGTTTCCGTTTCATTGGTAGTATTCCCTTCAAGTGGCGCTAGCGCTTCTTCTTCGAAAAGGGGGAATCCTTTTAATATCCCATACCAATTAATGATCTTCTTTATATCGGACGTATAAACTCGATCTTCATCATGTTTTGGAGCAACTTGTTTAAAAAAGGCCCTAAGTTTATCGCCGCCGTCTTTTTTTGTATCAGGCAAAGTAGAAGAAAGTTCTTTTATTTTTTCAAGCACATCAACAAGTTTAATATCACCGTCTTCTCCAAAAATGGTAATATCTTCTAAAGATGCCATTTTGGCTGTAGAAATATTAACTACAGTCTTTATTTTTTTCTCATCTAAACTTTCTAAAATAAAGCCAGTTTTATTTTGTCCCACTAATTTAAACAAACCCGTTTTTCCCGTAACGGAAACTACTCCTCTTAAATTCATTATCTCGTCTTTTTTGAAGGTTTATTATACCTATTCTTCAATAACCTCTATACTTACAATTTTATCTCCTTGACGAATATCGTCTATTACATCTATGTTCTCCACAACTTTTCCAAAACAAGTATGGTTTCTATCTAGATGTGCCGTATTATTTCTGCTATGACAAATAAAAAATTGGGAACCTCCCGTATTTCTACCACGATGTGCCATTGACAAAACACCTCTATCATGATATTGATTTTCCCCATCCAACTCACAATCAATCGAATAGCCCGGTCCACCAGCACCTGTTCCGGTTGGATCGCCTCCTTGAACTACAAAATCTGGAATAACACGATGAAATACTGTTCCATTATAAAAGCCAGATTTGGCTAATTTTATAAAATTTGCTACGTGACCTGGTGCATCTTGATCATAGAACTGCACCGTCATATCTCCTTTTTCAGTCTTTATAATTGCTTTACTCATATCCAATTTCGTTAATCGACAAAGGTAATCATTTCTAGCATTTCGTGCGCTTAAAATTATCTTTATTCGCAGGGTATGATAGGACGGCCTCACGGAATAAGCATTGAAAAATGGTTTCAGTGGGTGAGGATAGTTCTGTGACAAGTGAGCGTAGCGAAACGGCTCCATGGAACAAGTGGGGGAAAACCATTTTTAGTGAAGGCCGTGAAGCCTTGATTTTTTTGTTATTTTTTTCATCAAGGAAAAAAAGTCCCCCCCCGCGCTAGCGGTAGAATATGTTGATAAAATTAAACGTTCTATTTTTAAAGGTTTTTCCCGAGAAAACGCCATCGGCTAAAGCTAATCATAAAACTTCCAACTCACACCAAAACGTAAGCCCGGAGGTAACATTGGATAACGTCTAACAGTGTAATATCCATTGGAAAACAAACCTTTATTGGCATAGTCATAACGCAAGAAAAAGTTTGTCCTTTTTAGAGTGGCAGTAAGCCATGCATCTACAATTGGGTAGGTTGAGAATTCCACGGGCTTCACCTCGTTCTCATTTACATCTGTTCCGCCATAATAGGGTAAATAAAATTGTCCAACATTGATTGCATAAGATGGCGCAACATAGGGAGTATTAAATCTAACGTCAAAACCTATATTTAGATTGATAACTTTAACCAAGGTCGTGTTATAATAGAAACTATGCCAGGTATACCATTCGGGAGTCTGTAGAATATTATTAAAATCTGATTTCTGATAAACTACATAATTGTCAAAATGCCACCTTTCAAAGAAGGTGAAGTCCTTTCCTAAGGTAAATCTTAATAAGTTTATAGGCGCCCCATGCTGCGCCACCTCTATCACTCGAAATAACCTACTGTCGTGATTCGGATTATCTACTTCTTTGTAATAGGTATAATTATTAATCAGATAATATTCTGCCTTTGCCGAAAATTTAAATCTTGGATTTTCATAGGTAGCGGACAAGTTGGTCGTTCTTATTTTGCTTAAATCCTCATTCAGCCATTTATGGTATGTATAATTCATAGACTCAAAATTATACTCAGGAGACTGGTTCTGAAAATAGCCGCTTAATACTAATCTTCCAACAGTGTTATTATATAATAAATTGGCAGATGCCCCATAATGAAAATCACCAAAATTACGCCCTGTAATAATTTGCCTAAAATCTCCTATTATATTTACACGATCACTAAGCCTGTATCCCAATCCGGCCTTCAGCGTAATATTTTGGAATGACATATCGCTAGCAGTTCTAGATGCATCAGCATCTTCAAGTGTTAATGAATCGCGCCCTTGCTTATAAAACATCAAATCATGTTGCAATCCTACATCCAACTTGATCTCATTTTTAATAAAAGAAACGGATTTACCTCTTAGCGAAAAACTATACATAAAGTCGTTAGAGATAGTCGTAAGCATAGTGGAGTCATTTGTTAGATCCGTCCCACCAAAAGGAAGTGCGCCATTAGGGTCGCTTTCATTCTTAAAAAATTTAAATTTTTTCTGATTTAACCTCAATGTGTGCGCTACAGCTATTGTCGGCAAAATTTGCTGCTCTTGCGTTCCCTTGTTCAAAGTATCCAGCCGACCAATGAACATACTTTGCCTTAGAAAGAAGGTGTGATCTGTCCAAGTATTTCTTGGCCGCTGTTCTCTTTGTTGTCTTAGCCGAGCTTCTTGTGCATCTAGTGAGTTTTCCAGCGGTGCCGTGAAGATCGAATCATTTAGTATGGATCCGTTTTCAGTAGCATTCATGGTGTTAAATACGAGATTCGACAAGAGGTTATAACGATGATTTTTCGACTCATACCAAGTATAAATTGCTGGCTGGATATCATTATAACGTTGATTTGTGAATATCCCCCTTGCCAGTGAAGCATTAAAAAGGGCACCTATACTCCAATTTGGTTTGATATTTTGCGCTATTTTTGCGCTAAACACCTGATCCCCCGAAACAAAATAAAGTTCTGAATAGGGTGCTCTCGCCCGATAATAGCGAATTGAATCAGGATTCAACAAATACCTTTCTAAGCTATGAAAACCTGTTCTGAATCCAATTTCGGTAGAAGGATTAAAGAGGAGATCTCGGGTAGCCAATCCGTAGTTACCTAGATTTATACTAGGATTACGCGGATTATACTGTGGGTTGTAGTATTGAAAACCCTTAAGCGTAGTATCAAGCGGAATAGTAAAGGTTCCTGTCTTTAAACGATCTAGTGTAGTATAACGAATATAAGAGGCATTGTATATAATTGAATCCTGTTGAGCTTCCTCGGCTTGCCTTAAAGAATCTAAATCACTGCCCCACTCCTCTTGCTCCTGCGCAAAAATGGGAGTAATCACAAAACATAAAAGAAACAATAAAAAGTAATTGCGCAATTGCTTAGTCATTAGGGCAAAGCTATTAATTCTTTTAAAATAAAAGTCATACTGGGTTCGGCTTCATTTGCTGCTGCAATGATATCATCAATTGAAACAGGTTGTAAGTCTTCATGAAATCCTTCATCTGTCACAACTGAAACAGCAAATACCGGTAGAGACATATGATTAGCAACAATTACTTCCGGTACAGTACTCATTCCTACAATATCACCACCTATTGCTCTCATATATCTATACTCCGCTCTAGTCTCTAAATTCGGACCAGGTGCAGAAACATAAACGCCTTGATGGGCTATTATGTTATTACTCTCGGCAATTTTTATTGCAGCTTTAATTAAATTTTTATCGTAAGGAGCACTCATGTCAGGAAAGCGAGGGCCAAACTCTTCGTTATTCGGTCCTCTTAAAGGACTATCAGGTAGTAAGTTTATATGATCCTCGATAAAAACCAAGTTACCCTTTTTAATGGAAGGGTTAAGCGATCCAGACGCATTAGACACAAATAATTTTTCAATACCTAACAATTTCAATACGCGTACGGGAAAAGTTATTTCTTGCATGCTATATCCTTCGTAGTAATGCAACCGACCCTGCATTGCAACAACTCTTTTTCCATTTAATATTCCGAAAATCAGCTTGCCCGAATGGAACTCTAAGGTGGATACCGGAAAATTTGGAATATGGGCATACATCAATTGATGTTCAATAGTTATATCTTTTACTAAGCCCCCTAAGCCTGTACCCAAAATAATTCCGACGTCAGGCTTAAATGATCCGATTTTTTGCTGTATAAAGCTTACTGTTTCGCTTAAAGACATATACATAGGTTCCTAATTCTTTTTTATTGTTTTATCGTTATTCTGCAAAATATTTGAAACTTCGCCATTAATTAATTCATTAAATCTTTTTTCATCATCCTGATGAAACACAGTATGTATTGGAATATAATAAAGAGGTAGTTCCTCAAGTAAAGGTAATAAATCTGGTTGTTGCAAACGCATCGCATCTTTTTCAGTCGTAATCAATATCGCCTCCTGATGAAATCCTTTCCAAATCTTAACTATATTTCGTATATCTTTATTACTAAATTGATGATGATCCGGAAAGATAATTGAATCTATCAACTTACCGACCCCTTTCAGATATTCAAGAAATGGTGTAGGGTTTGCTATTCCCGAAATGGCTATTATTTTCTTTTGATCAGCCCCATCATAAGTCGGCACGCTTGCGGATAAAGCCACTGGACTTGCATAGCTAATACTTGAAAAGAATATTGAATTGTTTTTTTTAAGATCAAGCTTCTCAATCGCTTGCTTTCTATCCCGTTCGCTTAACGCTACAGGAGACTTGGTAACAACAATAATATCAGCTCGACGTCTTCTCGAAAACAAATCTCTATAATTCCCTGAAGGCAATAGAAATTTCGTCTCATATAAACTATTGAAATCGAATAAAAGAATAGAAATCCCGGCCTTTAATGCCCGATGTTGAAAAGCATCATCTAATATAAAAACCTCGTGATCTGGCATTAGTTTCGCTAACCCTGTCACCCTATTTTCACAATCAGCCACTGTAATAGAAGGAAATTTTTTCTTAAACTGTAGGGGTTCATCTCCAGTTTCAGTGGCTACCGAATTTGTTTCCACAACTAGATAACCTTTAGTGTTTCGCCCGTATCCTCTACTCAATGTTGCCAGTTTATATTTAGTAGACAACAAGCGTATTAAGTACTCAGTCATCGGAGTTTTACCCGCTCCTCCTACGATTAGATTTCCAACAACGATGACTGGTTTATTAAAACTAGTGCTTTTGAACAGCCCTTTATCATACAGAAAATGTCTCAACAACAATATACCTCCATAAATAAGAGAGAAGGGTATTAAAAAGAGACGCAGTATTTTCATTTATTATGGCAATCAAGGTAACAAAGGTAACAAACATAAGCCTAAATATCGATTTCAATTGCACAGCTATCTTGCTTTTGGTAACTTTGCATTGCATCAAAAACTAAATTAATTTATTATGTTAAAAGGATTTTTCAATGTCCCAACCCCTATAAATGAACCAGTATATTCTTACGCCCCCGGAAGTAAAGAACGTTCTTTACTGAAAGAAGCCTTGCAGGTAGCGAGAGCTAAACAAGCAGACATTCCAATGCTCATTGGTGGTAAAGAAGTACGCACCGGGATTAAAGGAGAACTTAGACCACCACATAACCACAAACATTTACTTGGTTATTATCATAAAGGAGATAAGAAACATGTTGAAGAGGCCATAAATTCAGCCTTATCTGCGAAGGAAAATTGGGAAAATCTAGCATGGGAAGAGCGCGCTGCTATCTTCTTAAAAGCGGCAGATTTAATAGCAGGAAAATATCGTTATAAATTAAACGCTGCTACCATGCTCGGACAATCTAAAAATGCTTACCAAGCAGAAATCGATTCGGCATGTGAAATTATTGACTTCTTGCGCTTCAATGTTAAGTATATGACCGAAATATACGAACAGCAACCACCTGTTTCTTCAAGTGGCGTTTGGAACAGATTGGAGCAACGCCCATTAGAAGGTTTTGTATTTGCTATTACACCATTTAATTTCACTGCAATTGCAGGAAATTTACCGAGCTGTGTAGCGATGATGGGAAATGTAGTCGTATGGAAACCGGCCGATACGCAAATCTATGCTGCTCACGTACTTATGGAGGTTTTCCAGGAAGCGGGAGTTCCAGCGGGTGTTATAAACTTAATATTTGCACACGGCCCTGACGCCGGAGATGTTATTTTTAACCATCCGGATTTTGCTGGAATTCATTTTACAGGTTCCACCGCTGTATTTCAGGAAATCTGGAAAACGATAGGTACCAATATCCATAAATATAGAAGCTACCCAAGAATTGTTGGAGAAACAGGTGGAAAAGATTTTATTTTAGTGCATCCTTCTGCAGATGTCAAAGTTGCTAACACAGCTGTCGTAAGAGGCGCTTTTGAATACCAGGGACAGAAATGCTCCGCTGCCTCAAGAGTTTACATCCCTAGTTCATTATGGCCGGAAATGAAAGCTTTAATGATCGAGGATATTAAATCGTTCAAGATTGGGCCTACAGAAGATTTTGGCAATTTCATTAATGCCGTTATAGATGAAAAATCCTTCGATAAATTAGCGAAATATATTGATCAAGCTAAAATTGATGAAGACGCAGAAATCATTGTTGGCGGTACTTATGATAAAAGTGAGGGTTATTTTATTCATCCCACTGTAATTGAAGCCAAAAAAGCAGACTATGTCACCATGCGTGAAGAGCTTTTTGGCCCTGTGCTAACGGTTTACATCTATGAAGATGACAAATGGGAGGAAACGCTGCATTTGGTTGATAAAACTTCCATCTATGCGCTTACAGGAGCCGTTATTGCGCAAGACCGCTATGCAATTGCACAAGCAAGTTCCGCACTCAAGAATTCAGCTGGAAATTTCTATGTAAATGATAAGTGCACAGGAGCAGTTGTTGGCCAACAGCCATTTGGCGGTGCTAGAGGATCAGGTACAAACGATAAGGCTGGCTCAATGATCAATCTACTAAGATGGGTGTCACCTCGCACAATAAAAGAATCGTTTAACTCTCCTACAGATTATCGATATCCTTTTTTAGAACAAGAGTAAGTGAGGTCTGATGCAAAAGAATAAAAGCGTAAGGTATTTCATGATCTTACGCTTTTAATTTATCCAATTAAAATCTTTTAGATACCTAGTTCAACTTGAAAAACACCACCCCATCTATTTCCCTTATTATCCAGCGCAAAAACACCTTGTTTTGTTTGATAGTTTGCATTGAGTTGAAGTTTAATACGATGCTCATGCAAGTATTTAGTTACACCAAGTTCTACAATCTCCGTTTCCTGCTGAAATGATTGTATACTCTCTCCCGGTTCTAACCATGAATAACGCCCTGCTATCTCATAATTATTCTTAAAAAGATAAGAAACCTGCTGATTTATCCCTTGTCCATTAAAAGCATACTTTACATCACCCTCATCATTATAGGTTAAAGCATTATCCACAGTACGTTTTATATACTCAAATTGATATGCCCATCCACTATACTTAAATATTGCATCTGCAAAATATGTTGTAAGATCAACAGGGGCATATAAATAGTAACCTATCTGTCCACCACTTCTCGTTGTTTCGAAATTTTTACTAAGTCCTCCACCCATTGATAATTTTGGTGTCTCTTCTCGCATCAAATCTCCCTCAGAATAGTCGCCATCTTTCGTAAAAGCACCCAATGGCAAAATTTCAGCCCGACCTGTATAAGCCAATCCTTTATCCGTATTGTTGGCTACACGGCCTTCCCCGGTTGTAATAGCTGCTTTCAAATGATAAACTGCTGTACCGATGTTATTTTTGTAATATGCTTTTATCCCAAAATCCCGATCAATGTTCATGGCAGCGTTTACAATAGACCGATCGGCAAACTGTAATTGGCCAGAAGAATTAACCCTTTGCCTATTGCCTGGCAATTTATTTAAACCAAATGCCACGTAGAAATTTGGAGTAAAATTGTAGAATACAACGGCGTCTCTTACAATATTTGCAACACCTGTATCATCAAAATCCTGATCACTTCTTGTATAAGCTAGCTGTATTGTGTAGGAAAATTTCGGCGAATATAAATAACCGTCTACGCGCATTCGTAATCGCCTCACGCGCGCATCAAACTCTCTGATACCCAGATTATCGCCATCTACCGTATAGGCACCTAGTCGATTTTGCATTCGAAAACGAAAGTTCATATAAATAGTGGAATCTTTGGATTTAAACTGTAATCCTCTAAAATCTTTCAATGTCGGGAATTCATCACGTTCTCTTTGTGCAAACGCCTCATTAGCCAAGCAAGAAAATAGCAGAAAGAAAAATACTTTGGATAACTGGGATATCTTCATAATAATACTAATAATGGTGGCTAAAATATCTAGTTAATATTAATTTAATGTTAACAGCATATTAACTATTTTATTATTTACAATTTATTTATATTTAGATAACCTACATTTTCAAACAAATTAACGGAAAGGCTCTCCAAAGCATATAAAAACACTATTTTTGCAAAAAATATTTTATGTCAGTTATTGAACAAATCCATCCTTTAGTAACACGTCGACTAAGGCAGGAAGTACTATACCCCAATCAACCCATCGAGCATGTGATTTTAAAAGAAGATGACAATGGCTTACATTTTGGGCTTTACGATAATAATAAATTAATTTCAGTTGTTTCCTTGTTCATTGAGGGCACAGAAGCACAATTCAGAAAATTTGCTACTGACAGAAACTATCAGGGAAAAGGTTATGGATCTACGTTATTAAACTTTATTTTAACTTATACCAAAGAACAAGGTGTTCTTAACATCTGGTGTAATGCTAGAATAAGTGCTATTAAATTTTATAAAAAGCATGGTTTCGCCGGAATAGGTAACCCCTTTGTCAATAATGATATAGAATATATTCGTATGGCAAAAACGCTTGACTTATAATTCAGATACAGTTATTCTCATTTATATGCAGAATAAGCACAATTCTCTCGAATAAATCGATAAAAATAGCAGAAATAAGGATATTTGTGCATAAAATAGTATTTTAGTAAACATTAAATTGATCAACCGACAATTATCATGACAAAGAAAATTTTATTATTCAGTGTATGTATATTTTTAGGCCTTTTTGTTTCCGCTCAAAAAATATACGTGTGGTGCCCGCCCGAAACTGAATTAAGCTCTCCTAATGATAAATTGAAAGGTATTAATATAAATGTTGTTATTTCAGATACAAGAGTTATTACTGATACGACGAAGATTGAGTGCAATTCCCAAGATTTAGTAGATATTATAGCCAATACGGTCGTTTCCACCTATCCTTCTGCCATCATTAATATTCTTGACAGTAGCAAGTATCACCAAGATAGTGAAAAAAATAAAATTACAATAAAGATTGCAATATCTGCCTACCATTCGGCGTCTGGAACTGATGTATCAACTGCCATTGGAAATCCCGGAGGAAATTTCAATTGGGGAATACTACCTAAAAACAAATGGAATTCAGTTGCTGGTTTTCATGTAGTTATTGATGATTTTAGGACAGATGAACATAAAACACTAACAAGAAATATCGCGAATATAGTATCAAGGCCTAATATTGGAGGCTCCTTAACGGCAAAAAAGGCTTTATACGAAGCTTATCGTGAAGCTAACAAAGAGTTACTTTATTTCATTGAAACTACAATAAAATAATATCAGGATAAGTGACCGCTGAGTTATACACTTAAACCAAAAACAGTTAGTATACCATTAGCCATATAAATTTCATCTATTATTCGCGAACAAGAATTTTCTATCATGACACTGAAAACATTCAAAAAATACTACGAAATTCCTGCAGAACCAGAAGAAGTTTATCTTGCATTAATAAATGAGCAAGCTATACGCCTATGGACAGGAGATGAGGTTGAAATGAAAGCCGAAGAGCAATCAGAGTTTTCTATGTGGGGCGGTAGTATTGTAGGCAAAAATATAAGCTTTGACTATGGTAAAAAAATAGTGCAAGAATGGTATTTTGGTGATCAACAGGAAAAATCTATCGTTACCATTAAATTACATCCACATAAAAAGGGAACTTCTTTCGAACTAATTCATAGCAATATACCCGAGGAAGAATATGCCGGTATTGCTGAAGGCTGGGACGGGGTATACCTGGCTTCCCTGACCGATTTCTTTAAAGAAGATTAAGAAGAGACAGCATCTTTCCCTTCCCTGTTCCACCACTCCCTTTTGTTTTAGTGCCGGGGCCGCTCTCTGCGTGCATATCCCCGTCGGGATCTCCTCACTTATTTAAGATAGCACAGATTATCCAATAGCGGCCGGGAAAGCATATGTGCAGGGATATTTTTACAGAAGAAGGGAAGGTGTTCCACTTCATTGGGCTGTAACAAAAAAAGGGCCGTACAGCAATGCT
>NZ_FOAF01000018.1 GCF_900109575.1 Olivibacter domesticus
TGACCCTCTGCTTGTAAGGCAGATGCTCTGAACCAGCTGAGCTAAGCCTCCTATTTATTAAGCTCTATTTGAATAAGCTTATTCCCGTTTGGGAATGCAAATATAGAGTTGTTCATTAATATTGCAAAATATTTTTTCATAAAATATTAGTTTTTTGTGTAAGTAGATAACTGCTAGCTTATTGCAATTAAAATGATTTTTTGCGATGATAATGGAAACCTTGAATATACAGCGGATAATAAGCTGAAAAATCGTAATGGATATTTTATGAACACTCGTTTACCAGCCAAGGTAATTTTCTTTCATCTAAAATTAGATTTATAAAAGATCATTTAAATTTTGATTTATCACTAGTTTGTCATACTTTTAGAAAGCCAATTGCAAATCTAATGTGTCAAATGGGCGGCCACGTTTTGAGGTCGCCCATTTTTTGTTTGGCATAAAGTTTGTAACTATTCTTTGTAGACTATTGAGGTATGATCGATTGCGTATATTAAGATAGTTTTTAGAGAAGTCTTTTCATAATTTAGGTTTATAATTGGTTAGTAAAATCCTGGCGCTCATCGTCAGGATTTTCTTTTTGGCTATTAAAAGACGCTTTATTATTGCATCTTTTGTAATAAATGTAAATAATTATAGCTGCGAAGTGATTTCCTTCGAGAGAGGCTTTATAGCAGAACGATAGCGATGAATCAATTTTCCATTTTCGTTAACTAAAAACTTTTCAAAGTTCCATTTAATCTCACCGGTAAAATCGGGATTTTCCGCATTAGTTAAATAAGCAAATAAGGGATTAATATCGCTTCCTTTTACACTGCTCTTCTCGGACAGTAAAAAGGTTACGCCATAGTTTTCTTCACAGAAACTTTTGATGTCCTCATTTGCTCCGGGCTCTTGACTTCCAAAATTGTTAGCAGGAAATCCAATGACAACCAATTTATCTTTGAACTTTTCTGAGAGTTCTTCCAACTCTTTATACTGTGGCGTAAACCCGCATTTAGATGCCGTGTTTACGAAGAGTATTTTTTTACCCTTAAACTGGCTTAAGTCGATAGTTTGGCCATCGATCGAAGTGATTTTAAATTGGTAAATATTGTCGGCAGGCAATGTTACCAATAACGTTATAACTAACAGCAACGTTTTCATATTTTATGAGTTTTAAACAGTTTCTCTTTCAATAACGAAGTTAAATAATTCTTCAATAGGACGGCGAATTATTTTTCCAATTTGAACAGCATACTGATTGCATACAAGCCTTAGCTGCTCACTAAAATAATAGGCGATAGAGCCGACAAAATGAAAAATATGCTGTTGATAATCTGGGAATAGTAGAATGTTTGTTTTGACGAATTCCTCAAACCCTTTATGCAGCAAACCCTGAATATAAGGGTGTTCTTGATTGCTTTCCATAAAAGGTGCAAAAGAAGCGAGGTATGTGTTAGGTGAGGCCCGTTGATAAACGTTTTTTATAACAATTTCTTTATTGACACGATAGGTATGTTCAAATTTGTAAGCCAATTCTTCAGGCATAGCTTCATAAAGAAAAGCAGTAAGTAGCTTTTTTCCAAACCAGGCTCCTGATCCTTCATCCCCCAGGATAAAGCCTAATCCCTGTTTTGTAGGCTGCACTTGTTCTCCATCAAAAAAAGTGACATTTGATCCTGTACCAAGCACTGCAGTATAACCACTGTCATTACCACAGGTGGCATAAGCCGACCCGATTAGATCTGTCTCAACTGAGATAAAAGCATTTTTAAAAATTTGTGATAAGGCATTTGACACCATTTCTCTTCTATCAGGATTTGTACACCCCGATCCAAAGAAATAAAGCTCGGAAATCTGATTAGCGTATGGTATGATATCGGTGATGTTCTGTACAATTTTTACAATTTCCTTTTCGGTGGTAAAAAATGGGTTTAGTCCTCTCGTTCTAAAAGTTAATGGTTCACTATTAGGAAGCGCAAGCATCCAATCGGATTTATAGGAACCACTATCTACGACTAATATCATAGTTATTATTCACCAGGTTTTAAGTATGTTAACGTATATGCAAACTTAATTAAAGTTGCGAGTATTTGCAAAAAATATGCTATCTATAAGGATGTGAGTCGGTAGCATTAATCGAGGGTCAGCGCACCAGAAATTTGTTTCAACCCGATTTCGGCCATTTTTGCTTCGTATTGTGCATTGCTGAAACGTACACTTGCGTCTACATAGTTTCTTTGAGCTTCACGAAATTCTAGCGGTGTAATGCTTCCTAATCGATACTTTTCCAGCGTGATATCCATGTTCTGCTTAGCTACCGATTGATTTTTGTTTTCAAGTTCAACTAATTCAAGATTAACTAAGTAGGTTTGGTAAGCGGCTGATAGTTGCGATAAAATGCCTTGATTAACTTTTTCTAAACTTATGCTGGCATTATCTATTTCTAAGGTAGCATTTTTTTCATTTCTTTTTTGCAGGAAGCCATTGAAGATATTTACGGAGGCCGATACGCCGTAACTGAATCCATTTCCTATGTTTTTTGTAGCAAAACCGAGTTCAGCTGTCGTACGTGTACGCGTATAAGCTGAATTCAAATTAATCGTCGGATAGCGTTGTCCCTTCACCTGTTTGAGGTTTAATTGTGCAATTCTTCGATTAATGAGGGCTGCCTGTAGATCTGGATTATGCTGGAGAGCTAAGTTGAGTAAAAGATCGTATTTTAAGTTGTCTTCTATGCTGATGCTGTCGGTTACGTCAAATGGCGTGTTTACGTCTCTAGCTAATACTTCGTTAAGCTTGATTTTTGTATTACCGAAAAGTACGTTTTGGCGCATTAAATTAGTAGTGTCTGTATTTAAGTCGACTTTAGAGGCGAGTACTTCAAGTTTTGATACTCTACCTATCTGATAACGGTTTTCTGCCATTTCAAGCCTATAACGTGACAGATCTAACGCTGTTCGAAGGGCATTGAGTTGCTGCTTTTGCTGTATTAAATCAAAATACTGGCTTACCACATTAAAAACGGTGGCTAAAACAGATTGTTGGAGGTTCGCTTCCCCCAGCTTTTTTAATTCCTTTAGTTGATCATATTTTGCAAACATTTGAAACCCATCGAAAATCGTCCAGTCAAGATTCGCGCCATAAGCAAGTGAGGTATTTCTAGCCCCTTTTAGTGATCTAGTTTCTCCACTAAGTAGCGTTTGTGTGGTGTTTTGTAACGCGGCAGAAGAGGAAGCATCGCCTGTTACGCGAGGTAGCATACCGGCATTTGCAACGCTTGCATTGTTCTCTGCAACAACGAGATTATTGCTAACTAATCGAATGTCATAGTTTTGCTTGAGTGCTATAGCTATAGCGTCTTCCAGACCAAGTGTGTCTTGAGCGTAGGCTAAATATGGGGCAATATATATTATTAGGAAGATACACAATATCTTTTTCATCTGTAAATAATTTTAACCCATCAGTCAGATGGAGCTTACCATGTTTAATCCGCCAGCTGGCGGACCACCTGTGTGATAAAAATGAAATTTTAAACATGGACGGTTCATAAACCTATAAACTGTTTATATTATTGGTTGCACGTCTTTTATTTCTTGTTTCTCTATTTCTTCTGCTTCTTTCAAATCGAGATTTGGCTTGTACGGGCGTGACCATAATAAGTAAATAGCAGGAATAACAAACAGCGTTAGAATCAAGGAAAACATCGTTCCACCTACGATAACAACCCCCATACCTATACGACTAGTAGCTGCTGCTCCGAGAGCCAAAGCAATGGGTAAGGCGCCAAGCACAATGGCTAAACTAGTCATTAAAATAGGACGTAAACGAGCTTCTGCAGCTTCTAAAATGGCTTGCTTTATTGGTCTTCCTTCTTCTTTTAATTGATTTGCAAATTCAACAATTAAAATTCCATTTTTCGTGACCAAGCCAATTAACATGATGGTACCAATCTGGCTAAAAATATTCCAACTTTGGCCCGTTATCCATAAAGATAGCATTGCGCCGGCAACTGCCATAGGCACCGTCAGAATAATCATAAAGGGATCTAAAAAACTTTCAAATTGTGCGGCTAATATAAGGTATACTAGCAGTAGTGCTAAGCCAAACGCGAATAAGGTGTTTGAGCCACTTTCGCGAAAGTCGCGCGACTCCCCTCCTAAATCAGTAGAAAAACTATCATCCAAAACCTTGTCTGCAATACGATCCATAGCTTCAATGCCATCACCCAAACTTTCGCCTGGAGCAAGTCCCGCTGATATCGTGGCCGACATAAATCGGTTGTTATGATAAAGTTGTGGAGGGCTCGACCGCTCTTCAATTTTAACAACATTGTCAAGTTGAATTTGTTGGCCATTACTGCTCCTGACGAATATGGAAGCTAAGTCTATCGGTGAGCTTCTGTCAATATCATCAAATTGACCAATAACTTGGTATTGCTTTCCATTCATAAGAAAATAGGCAAAGCGTTGCCCGCTGAGTGAAAGTTGAAGTGTCTGCGCGACATCAAGTACCGAAACACCTAAACTTTGTGCTTTGTCTCGATCAATACTAATATTTAATTCCGGCCGATTAAACTTTAGATCTACATCTACCACCGAAAAAGTAGGATCACTATTCGCCATATTTAAAAAAACAGGGATTTTTTCTCGGAGTTTGTCAAAAGTAGGAGCTTGAATGACATACTGGATCGGTAATCCACCACGTCTATTGACAGAAATGGTTGGCTGTTGTGTTATGAATGTTCTGGCCTCAGAATATTTTTTTGTTTGCTTAGTTAAAGCTTCTGCTATCGCTTCTTGGCTTCGGTCTCTTTTTTCAGGATCAACCAAAGAGATACGTAACCTTCCGCTGTTTGTACTGGCACTTCCACCATATCCAGGTGAGGTCATTACTAAATTTACGGTTTTTTCAGGAATTGAATCATTAACTAGCTGTGCCAGCTCCAACATGAATCGATCCATATACTCATAAGAGCTGCCTTCAGGCGCTGTTATATTGGCGCTGATTCTACTTCTGTCTTCATACGGCGCTGTTTCTTTTTTTAAGTTCTGCCAAAAATAAAATATAAGTGCAAAACAGACTCCCAGAATTGGAAAGCTGAGCCATTTGTGTTTTAGAAAATGGTATAGGATCTTTCCATATCCCGAAGTCATCTTTTCAAAATAGGGCTCAGTAAGTTCATAAAAGCGAGAATGTTTAATCCCTCCCTTTGGCATGAGATACGCATTTAACATCGGCGTAAGCGTCAAAGAGACAAATGAAGAAATTAACACAGCTGATGCAACTACGACGCCAAATTCTCTAAACAAGCGTCCTACGAAGCCTTCTAAAAACATGACGGGTAAAAAAACAGCCGCTAGTGTGACCGAAATAGAAATCACAGCAAAGAAAATTTCATTAGATCCTTTTATTGCTGCCTGCATAGGAGACATACCTTCTTCTACTTTTTTATAAATATTTTCCGTGACAACTATACCGTCATCCACCACCAGTCCTGTTGCTAATACCACAGCCAACAACGTTAATACGTTAACAGAAAAGCCCAGAATATACATGATAAAGAAAGTCGCAATAAGTGATACTGGTATATCGATCAACGGACGGAAGGCAATGCCCCAATTTCTAAAAAAGAGGTAGATAATAAGGACAACTAATATTAAGGATATAAGAATAGTTTCGGCAACTTCCGTTACTGATTTTTTTATAAATATTGTATTATCAACCGCTACATTCATTTGAACATCGGTTGGTACTTCATTCTTTATTTGTTCTAATCGAGTATAAAAGGCATCTGCAATCTCAATGTAATTGGTGCCTGGCTGTGGAATAATGGCTAAACCAACCATTGGCGTGTTCGACTCACGCATATTGGTTTCCAAATTTTCTGGTCCTAACACGGCCTTGCCAATATCACTGAAGCGAATAATACGATTACCATCAGTCTTGATGATGAGATTGTTAAAATCATCTTCCGTTGCTAAATTGCCAATGGTTTTTACCGTTAATTCCGTATTGGCCCCAGTGATTTTTCCCGAAGGTAGCTCAACATTTTGAAGCGTAAGGGCATTTCTCACATCTAAAGGAGTAAGGCCATAAGCTGCTAGGCGCATGGGTTCAATCCACATACGCATTGCGTAACGTTTTTGCCCATAAATTTGAACGGTACTAACTCCAGGTAAGGTCTGTAGCCTCTGCGCAATCACATTTTCTGCTATGTCATTAAGGTCTAAAATGTTTCGCTTTTCACTTCTAACTGTTAGTATTATAATGGGTTCAGAATCGGCATCGGCCTTGGAAACAACGGGTGGGGCATCTATATCTTCGGGTAAACTTCTCAGTGCTTGCGAAACTTTATCACGCACATCGTTTGCTGCTTCCTCTAGATTTTTCCCTAAAATAAATTCAATATTAATATTACTTGAACCTTGATTGCTTGTAGATGAGATATTTCGGATCCCATCAATCTGATTAATTGATTTTTCTAACGGTTCCGTAATTTGCGATTCGATGATATCTGGATTGGCGCCAGCATAGTTCGTCCTAACGGAAACAATAGGAGGATCTATGGAAGGGAATTCTCGAATGCCTAAAAAAGAGTAACCAATAATACCAAAGAGAATGAGAAGCAGGTTAAGAACAATAGTGAGTACCGGCCGCTTTATACTTGTTGTTGATAAACTCATAGCATTAAGGTTTTAATTCAACTTTTATCGCCACGCTATCTTTTAAAGACATGATACCAGAAGTGATAACGGTATCGCCAATTTGGATACCTTTAGTTACTAAAACATCTTCCCGAGTTCGACTTTCCGTTTCAATATCAACGGCTTTGGCTACCCCATTTTTATATAAGAAAGCTTGTTTGCCATTCTGTATAGGAACAATAGATTCGGTAGGTATTAATACAGCATCTTTTACAGTTGATAAGGGAAGCTCCACGCTAGCAAAAGCACCAGGGAACAGCTCGCCCGAATCATTATTGGCTAGTGCTCTTATCTGTATGGTTCGTGTTATGGCATCTATACCCGGTTCGATAGCATAAATTTTTGCATTATATTTTTTATTGGATCCACTTACAGCGAAGGTCAGTGTCTGTCCCTCATTAATTTGAGTTGTATATTTTTCGGGAACAGAGAACATCACTTTAATGGGATTTGTACTCATTAAATTTGCTACTATCGTATTAGGCGTCAAATATTCCCCTGCTGAAACAGATCTTAAGCCTATTTTGCCATCAAAAGGAGCTCTCACTTTGGTTTTGAATATTTGAGCATTTACAAGCTGTGTTTGCGCCTTGGCAGATTGAAGATCGGCATTAGCTACATCGTTTTCTTGTGAGCTGATAGCTTCTTTTTCGAAAAGCAAGCCAGCTCTCCTGGCGTTTTCATTTGCCAATTTCTCCTGGGTTTGTCGTTGAAGTAATTGAGCCTGTAATTCTGTATCATCAATAGTAAATAAGACTTGACCTTTATTAACGTGTGTCCCTTCCTTGAAATACAAATTGCGTATTATCCCAGAGACCTCACTTCTAATTTGAACCTGCTCATTCGCCTCTATTGCGCCTGAAACAGTTAAGGCATTAGAAAAATTGCGCGGTTTAATAATTATGGCATTTACAGTTATAGGAGAACCAGCAGATGGGCCTGTAGGAGCTTCAATTTTTCCTTCTCCTTTATTAGAATATTTGTAAGCAGCAAAGGCAACGAAGCCTACAATAATGGTTAAGTAAATGTACTTTCTCTTCATTAAGAAAAATATTGACTGTGTTTTAGTGTTTATTACAATGGTAAAAGCAATATTAACAGTTGATCTGACGTCATTTATTTGTAACAAGGGCTAAAGTTAACCATTATTTGTAATACGTTTCTGCAACATTATTGATGTGAAATAGGATCAAGAAGACGAAACACAAAAAAGAAGAGGCTTGATGCTCGAAATTAGTACCTTTGCGACTTAATTGTTTTTAAGTATGTGTAAGTCGTTTATTAAAACTATTATTTTTTCAATTTTTATGGTAATCATCGGATCCTCTGAATTATATGCGCAGGCACCTATTAAATTTGAAGTGTCATTTAAAGAACCGCAAGCTCATTACGTCGAAGTACAAATGGAAATTAAGGATGTTTCGAAAGACTATATTGATGTGAAAATGCCTGTATGGGCGCCTGGATCTTATTTAGTGAGAGAATTTTCAAAAAATGTAGAGGGTTTTCGCGCTAAGACGGTAAGTGGTGGTGAATTAGGTGTCCAAAAGATGACTAAAAATACCTGGCGAATTACGACTGGGAAAGAGAAGACCGTTTTAGTAAATTATAGGGTTTATGCTTTTGAAGTATCTGTTCGTACGAGCTTTGTAGATGCCTCACACGCATTTTTGTCTCCTACGGGCATTTTTATGTATCCAGATGGCCAGGTGAAAAGACCTGCCGAAGTGACTATTAAACCTTTTAAGACTTGGTCGCGCGTTTCAACTGGTTTAACGCCGGTTGATCAAAAGCAATTTACTTATACCGCGACAGATTTTGATGTCTTATTTGATTCACCGATAGAGGTTGGTAATCAGGACGTATTTAATTTTACTGCAGCTGGCGTGAATCATGAAGTAGCTATGTATGGTGGTGGAAATTATGATAAGGAACGGCTTAGCGCAGACATGGCGAAAATTGTTGAGTCCGCTACAGCAGTATTTGGAGAAAACCCTAATGAACACTATGTGTTTATCGTGCATAATTATCAATCAGGGGGAGGAGGGCTGGAGCACCTTAACTCTACTGTATTAGGTGCCTCAAGATTTGCCTATGGTACTGAAAATGGATATAAGTCCTTTTTGAGCTTAGTAGCACATGAATATTTTCATTTATGGAATATTAAAAGATTGCGACCAGTAACATTAGGGCCATTTGATTATGACAAAGAAAATTATACAACAGATTTGTGGATAGGGGAGGGATTCACGGCTTATTATGACAATTTGTTGGTCAGACGTGCCGGTTTTTATACAGAAGATGCTTATTTACAGTTATTAGCGAGTGATATAGCCGCTGTAGAAAATCGACCGGGAAATCTGGTACAACCGTTAAGTGAATCGAGTTTTGATGCCTGGATCAAATATTATAGACAAGATGAAAATTCGGTCAATAGTATCGTATCTTATTATAACAAAGGAGCACTTATGGCAATGATGATGGATCTTAAAATATTGAAGGCAACCAACGGCGAAAAGGGTTTAGACGATGTAATGAAAGCGGCGTATAACGAATTTTATAAGAAGAGGGCCAAGGGTTTTACCGACCAGGAATTTAAATCAATCGCTGAAAAGGTAGCAGGAATTTCGCTCGACGATGTTTATGAAATGGTTAATAGTGCAAGCTCACCTGATTATAATAAATATTTACAGTTGGTTGGTGCTGAACTTTCAGATCTAAATAAGGGTTATGAAATACCTGATTTAGGTATTAAAACAACAATTAGTGATGGGAAGTTAACCGTTCAAAATGTGTACAGAGGTAGTGGTGCGTGGGAGGGCGGATTAAATGTGAAGGATGAACTTATCGGTATTAACGGATATCGTATTGATATTGCTGGGAAAGAACTTGAACGCACTATTCAAGCGAGCAAAATCGAGGACGTAGTTAAAATACTTGTAGCCAGGGACGGTGTTTTAAAAGAGTTGGATATAAAACTCGGAACAAACAAAAGTGGCAAATATTTAATAAAGTTTATAGACAATCCGCTGCCAGAACAAAGCAAATTAAAGGATAAATGGCTACACTAAAAATAGTAGCTAAACAAACGAGGCGGTTCATATGAACCGCCTCGTTTGTTTAGAATGCAAATCTGATTGATAATCCAAATCCTGCAAAGTCTACACCTGTATTGTCAGGCGCGAATCGCATTTCGGGCTTCCAATCTAAAGAAAGATTGATTGGTGCCCCATCAATTTTATAATCGAGTCCCAGCACCCCATCAATACTAAAGGCCGCGCCGCTATTATCAGTTTCTTTATTTTTATACGTACCGATTCCTGCACCGCCACCATAATACCACCTTAATCCGGGAGCTGTATCGATTGGGTTATGTATTTCATATAGTCCGACCAATTTGAAAGTAGAAGATTTACTGTTTGAACGGAAATTTAAAATTACGTCGAGTGCGTTTTGGTCATTTAAAAAGGTTTTAAAAGTTATACCATTTGCTACCCCAAATCTACCTCCTATCGCATTTTTATAGTCATGCCCTTCTGTAGCTTGCGCCTTCACTTCTAATCCAACTAACGACAATGAGATAATACTTATGGCCGTCAATAATAATCTTTTCATAAAATAATCTTTAATAAATAATCTTTATTAGCTATACTTTTTAAACAAGCTCCAAAGTTACATTTAGTTGAGGCAAAAACAATCTTTACTGTATATTATTGTTTACAAAAGAAATGTCAATTATTTTTTTTATTATGCTTGCATAATATATTTGTATGCTCAAAGAGCTGTAGGCCGTTTTTTTATTTCAATACCAATACGGTTTACATATTTTTTGCTTACCTTTAATGAAGCGCTAGTTAACCGATTAATATAAATATATAAGTAATGTGTTATGATAAAAGTAGAGCGTGTTTTCGACTTATTAGAATATTATAGAACTAAATATGGTCAGAAAATAGTAGTTTCCGGAAAGGAAAAGGGAAAATGGGTGGAGTATAAAACGGATGATTTCCTGGCAATTGTTGATAACTTGAGTAGGGGCTTGGTTGATTTAGGTATCAAAAAAGGTGATAAGATAGCTATTATGTCCGCCAATCGGCCTGAGTGGAACTTTGTCGATTTTGCAATTAATCAATTAGGAGCGGCTACCGTACCCTTATATCCCACGCTATCCGACAATGATCTTCATTACATTATGGAGGATGCAGATGTCGTAATGATGTTTATAGGTACACAGGATTTATGTGAAAAAGTAGAAACTGCGCTGAAACAACATGAAAAAAACATGCCAATATACACTTTTGAGGAGGTACAGCATAAGAAATATTGGAAAGAAATAGAAAGGAAAGGCGCTACACTTAATACCGATTTGGAACCTTATAAAAGCGCGATAGATGGAGATGATTTGTTAACCTTGATTTACACGTCTGGTACAACCGGGAAGCCTAAAGGGGTTTTTCTATCTCACCAAAATTTAATAAGTAATTTTACCGATTGCGCACATCTTCTCCCTTCAAATTATAAAAAAGCTATCAGTTTTTTGCCGCTGTCTCATATTTTCGAAAGAATGGTGGTTTATATGTACTACTTTAAAGGTATATCTATTTATTATGCAGAAAGCATGGACACGATTGTTGCTGATATAAATGATGTTAAACCTAATGGATTTACTACCGTGCCTCGTGTGTTGGAAAAGGTATATGATAAAATAGTGGCAAAAGGAGCAGCGCTTACGGGTATAAAGCGATCATTGTTTTTTTGGGCACTTAATTTAGGGTTGAAATTTAAAGAGCCTTATAGGAATTCCTTTTTCTATAAGATTAAACTTTCAATTGCTAGGGCGATAATATTTAAAAAGTGGAGAGAAGCTTTGGGAGGTGAGATCGTAGCTATCATCAGTGGTGGCGCAGCGCTACAGGAACGCTTGGCTCGTATATTTTGGGCAGCGGGGATACCGGTCTTGGAAGGTTATGGCCTTACTGAAACATCACCTGTGATAGCCGTTAACAATTTGGAACCAAAGGGGCTGTTATTCGGTTCCGTAGGAAAAGTACTGAAATCGGTTGATGTAAAGATAGCTGCAGATGGAGAAGTTTTGTGTAAAGGACCAAATATTACAAAAGGTTACTATAAAAACGACCAGGCAACTCAAGATTCCTTTAATGAGGATGGTTACTTTAAGACGGGTGACATTGGCGAGCTAACGTCAGACGGGTTTTTGAGAATTACGGATCGCAAAAAGGAAATGTTTAAAACTGCTGGTGGGAAATATGTAGCCCCTCAAATGCTAGAAAATAAATTTATGGAATCGGTGTTAATTGCACAAGTTATGGTCATAGGAGAAGGTAGAAGATTTCCATCGGCCTTAATTATTCCTTCTTTTGATGATTTGAAAAAATGGGCAGAAAAAAAAGGAATTTCTTTTTCTTCTAAGGAAGAAATTGTTGAAAATGAACAGGTTTTAAGCAAATACCAAGAAATAATAGATAAAGCTAATGAAGGGTTTGGTCATTGGGAACAAGTGAAAAAATTTGCTTTGTTACCTAATGAGTGGAGTATAGATGGCGGTGAATTGACGCCAAAATTAAGTTTAAAAAGAAAAGTTATTCTCGAAAAAAATAAAGAGATTATTGACGACATCTATCGGGAAGAAGGTGCAGACGTAACGAGCGATCATAAGCATGAATAGCGAATGATTTTCCTGGCGCGTAAGGGATCGAACAGCTAGTTATTCTTGCTCCTTTCTTAACGAAAAGGGCGCCTATATTTACCTAGAGGCGGCTCATATAAGCGCTATATTGTTATTGTATTACCGTTAATATTTGGTTTCCGTCTCTGATAATCAATAGCGTCTTGCTACTATCAACGAACAATGAATAACCAACAACCAATAACGAATAACTCTTATTTTAATTTTTTTATCGCGCGGTTTGCTCTGGAAGTAGCAATTGCTATTTTATATTCGTACCATTTGTTTTTAAAAATTTTTCGCATAGTGTTGTCAAAATGCCTGGTAATTACCAGGTTGCGAAATCCCTTCCATTTATCCATCCTTTTTGACGGTAAAGCCCTTACACTTATAGAATAACCTTCAGTTACATATTGTATGTAATGCCAATATCCAGAAGGCATGAGCAAGGTTTCCCCGGGATGTATTTCTGCTTCATAACCATTTAAATATTCTAAAGCAGGGTATTTAGTATAGTCTGGATTTTTTAGATTTGCGATGCTATGAAAGTTATAGGGGAGTCTGTACATCAAATCTGATTGCTCTAATGGAAATAACCAGACTCTCTTAATACCTTTATATTGTGTTATAAACACGTTGGACATATCAATATCAAAATGATTGCGCGTACTAGAGCCTTCTCCCCCGAAAAATAAGAAGGGTAGCCATTTTAATACTTTTCCGCCTGTTAAATCATTGTAGATAATATCGTTATTAAGTTCAGGTTTTAACTTTATCAGATTAAATAGAAAAATGCGTAAGTCGGTTGGTTCTTTTTCGATTAAATCCAAATATTCTGAGAATTTCATTTTTGCAACCGGAGCACTCTTTGCCCTGTCATTAGATCCATCCTCTTTTCCATACAACTCGATTATATTGTCTCCGGCAATCTCTTTGAAATAACTATAATTCCATTTGCTGAAGGCCGGGCTATCTTTACGAACAAAATCATCTAAAATAACTGGGATTCCCTTGTTAAAATATTGTTCAAGAAACTCCTTTGAGCTTAATCCTGACCGTCTGTCTGTCTGTTTTAGTTGCACTGCTCTAAATAGGGTTAATACACGTCTATCTGCAAACTTATAAATTCTTTTGCAAATGTGCGACAGTTTTATTTAGAGAGATTATAAGCAATGATAGTTTCGAACTTTTTTTAATGTATATGAAAGGATATAATAAAATAGATAAAGTTCTTGTTTCTTACATTATTAAAGATTAGATTTGCTATGCAAGCATAATAAATATGAACCAAGATAATACAATAGATTATTATTTAAAGATAACATGGCAATCTATAGCCAACCGATATAACTATTTAGCTTCCAAACATGGTATAACACAAGCAACTGGCTACGTGTTAATCAATATTAGGAAAGAGGGGACGCCTGTTACACAAATTGCTACCCTCTTAGGTGTGAAGTCAACCAGTTTGTCACGAATGTTAAGCGGTATGGAAGAACAAGGGTTTATTTATAGGGAAGCTGATACACGTGATAAGCGTTCCGTTAGAGTTTTTTTAACAGAAGAAGGCCAAAAAAAACGTGAAATTGCAAAAGATATTGTGAGAGAATTCAATAGCTATCTTGATGGTTATATAAAAGATACCGATCGAGAAAAACTTATTGATACGCTGAAGCGTTTAAATGACCTAGCTGTTAAATATATTCCAAAAGAGGATCTGTCGAAATAATTATTTTATAAAACCATTTTCAATTATGACTAACAGACATATTAATAAGGTTGCAGTACTTGGTTCAGGGGTAATGGGATCGCGAATCGCTTGTCATTTCGCTAATATCGGAGTATCTGTAATGTTGCTCGATATCGTTCCGAAGGAACTGAATGCGCAAGAAGAAGGTAAAGGTCTTACGCTCCAAAGCAAGGCGGTGAGAAATAGAATCGTTAATCACTCACTTGAAACTGCCGTTAAAAGCAACCCATCTCCGCTATTTAGTAAAAGTTATCTTAACCGCATAAGTACAGGCAACTTTGAGGATGATATGAAAGATATTGCACAAGCGGATTGGGTGATAGAAGTAGTTATTGAGCGATTAGATATCAAAAAGCAGGTGTTTGAGCAGGTGGAGAAATATAGAAAACAGGGGGCTTTAATTACATCAAATACCTCTGGTATTCCAATACACTTAATGATAGAGGGTAGAAGTGACGACTTCGTGCAGCATTTTTGTGGCACACACTTCTTTAACCCACCACGTTATTTGAGACTGCTTGAAATTATACCCACCGCCAATACAAATACGGAAGTTATAGATTTTCTGTTAGATTATGGCGACAAGTTTTTAGGAAAAACAACTGTTCTATGTAAAGATACGCCAGCCTTTATAGGGAACAGGATAGGTGTTTATTCGATGTTAGCAGTCACCCATCTTATTGGCCAACTTGAATTAACGATAGAAGAGGTAGATAAATATACCGGGCCTGCAATGGGGCATCCAAAATCTGCTACTTTCAGAACGTCTGATGTGGTAGGTTTAGATACGATGGTTAATGTTGCCAATGGGCTTTACGACAATGTTCCTCAAGATGAGGCTAGAGAAATCTTTAAATTGCCTTCTTATGTCCTAAAAATGGCTGAAAATAAGTGGTTAGGTGAAAAAACACAGCAGGGATTCTATAAAAAAACTAAAGATAAAGAGGGTGGCACGGAGATACTTGTACTCGATTTAAAAGACTTATCCTATCGTAAACAGGAAAAAGTTAAATCGCCAACCTTGGATGAAACTAAAAAGGTTGATGATCTAACTAAGCGAATGAAGGTCTATGAAGAAGGGAATGATAAAGCCGGTGAACTTTTTAGGGCAATGCATTACCCTTTGTTTGAGTATGTGTCTAAACGTGTTCCTGAAATTACGGACGATTTCTTTAGGATAGATGATGCAATGAGGGCTGGCTTCGGTTGGGAATTGGGACCTTTTCAGATATGGGATGCCCTAGGTGTAAAAGATACGTTAGAAAAAATAAAAAATGAAGCTAAGCGTCTACCGGGCCAAACAGGTGAGGTAGCCCAATGGGTTTACGATATGCTCGAGGCTGGGTGCGAGCGCTTTTACAAAATAGAAGAGGGTAAAAAGAAATTCTATGACATTAAAACTAAGAGCTATCAGGATATTCCGGGAACGGAAGAACTGATTATATTAGATTACATCAGAGAAAACAATACTATATGGAAAAACTGCGGCGTTTCCATTATTGATCTGGGCGATGGAATTATTAATGCTGAAATTCATACTAAAATGAATACAATTGGCGGCGATGTGATACAAGGTGTAAATAAAGCAATTGAATTGGCAGAAAAGGATTATAAAGGCTTAGTGATAGGTAATGATGGCCCTAATTTTTCTGCAGGAGCTAACATCGCTATGATTTTTATGATGGCTGTTGAACAAGATTACGACGAATTAAATATGGCCGTTAAGGCGTTTCAAGATACTTCCATGCGATTGCGGTACTCAAGTATTCCGGTGGTTGCTGCGCCTTTTAACTTAGCGCTTGGAGGAGGATGCGAATTTTCTATGCATGCCGATTTTGTTCAGCTACACGCAGAGACGTATATGGGCTTAGTCGAATTCGGGGTAGGCGTAATACCTGGTGGTGGCGGATCAAAGGAATTTGCTTTACGAGCGTCGGATGATTTTAAAAATGATCAAATAACGCAGAATATATTTAGAGATAGGTTTTTAACGATCGGACAAGCAAAGGTAAGCACCTCTGCCGAAGAAGCATTTGAACTAGGGTATTTACAAAACGGTAAGTATGCAATTACCATGAATCGGAGTCGTTTATTGGCAGATGCTAAAGCAAAGGCGCTTGAATTGGCCAATGGGGGGTATACGCAACCGGTAAAACGTAATGATATCAAAGTACTTGGTAAGCAAGGACTCGGTATTGTGTACGTGGGAGCAAATTCAATGATGTCAGGCAATTATATTAGTGAGCATGATCAAAAGATATCGGAGAAACTCGGTTGGGTAATGTGTGGAGGAGACCTTTCTGCTCCTACAGAAGTATCAGAGCAATATCTATTAGATCTGGAACGCAAAGCATTTTTAGAATTAACTGCAGAAAGAAAAACGTTAGAACGTATTCAGCATATGTTAACTAAAGGAAAGGCATTAAGGAACTAATTTTCAATGTATTACTTATTTAGAAGGTAAATACTCATAATTATGGAAGCATATATTATAGCAGGTTATAGAACAGCGGTTGGAAAGGCTCCAAGGGGAGCTTTCCGTTTTACTAGAGCGGATGATTTAGCTGCAGACGTTATCAGACACTTGATCGCATCTGTTCCCAATTTAGATAACGAACAAATAGATGATGTGATTGTTGGCAATGCTACTCCCGAAGCTGAACAAGGGCTAAATGTAGCGCGACTTATTTCGTTGATGGCCTTAGATACAGATAAGGTACCGGGCGCTACTGTGAATCGTTATTGTGCGTCTGGACTTGAAACGATTGCCATTGCCGTGGCTAAGATTAAAGCGGGCATGGCGGATGTCATAATAGCAGGAGGAGTAGAGGTTATGTCAGGGATGCCTATGGGTGGATGGAAAATTGCGCCTAATGCAGATGTAGCTAAGAAACATCCTGATTGGTACTGGAATATGGGTTTAACGGCAGAAGCAGTTGCGAAAGAGTTTAAGGTTAATCGACAAGACATGGATGAATTTTCTTACCAGTCTCATCAGAAGGCTATTTCGGCTATAACGAGCGGTAGGTTTAAAGATGATATTGTACCGATTACGATTAAGGAAAATTTACTAGAAAAGGGGAAGTTAACAAGCAGAGAATTTATCGTTGATACAGATGAAGGACCCAGAGCAGATACTAACCTAGAATTATTAGGGAAATTAAAACCCGTTTTCGCTGCAGGTGGGAGTGTTACGGCTGGCAATTCTTCCCAGACTTCTGATGGAGCAGCTTTTGTACTAGTTGTTTCTGAGGCAAAAATGAAAGAGCTCAATGCAACGCCTATTGCCAGACTAGTGAGTTATAGTGTAGCAGGTGTCCCACCGCGCATTATGGGAATTGGACCGATTGAAGCAATTCCCAAAGCGTTGAAACAAGCCGGACTTAAACAAGATGATTTAGCGCTTATAGAGCTAAATGAGGCTTTCGCATCACAGTCTTTGGCTGTGGTAAGAACATTAGGACTCAATCCAGCTATTTTAAATGTTAATGGTGGTGCTATTGCACTTGGTCATCCGCTCGGTTGTACAGGGGCTAAATTAAGTGTGCAACTTTTTAATGAACTTAGAAGAAGAGACCAAAAGTATGGAATGGTAACAATGTGTGTTGGCACTGGCCAGGGGGCGGCTGGTATATTTGAAATGATGTAATTTTAAATCATAGGTAATTTAAGGTAAATAACAGAAAATAAAATGGGCAAATTATCTAAGAGCCTACATCTTAATTCTTTGCTTTTTTAATCTAAGTGGTATGGAAACGAAAGAAAAAATAGTTATCAAAGGAGGTGAATTTGTTATAAAAGAAACAAATTTTCAAGATATTTTTATTCCTGAGGAATTTGATGAGGAACAAATGATGATTAAGAAAACCTGTGAGGATTTTCTTGAAACAGAGGTAACACCATACTTAGATCGGATAGATAACCAAGAGGAAGGTCTCATGCAAAGTCTGCTTGATAAGGCTGGTGAACTTGGGCTATTAGGGGTTTCAATTCCGGAAGAATTTGGAGGGTTTGGAAAAAATTTCAATACCTCGATGTTAGTTACAGATGCAGTAGGAGCAGGGCATTCCTTTGCTGTCTCCCTCTCTGCACATACAGGTATTGGCACCTTACCGATTCTTTATTATGGCAATGAAGAACAAAAAAACAAATACATACCAAAACTATCTACCGGCGAATTTAAAGCTGCTTATTGCTTAACCGAACCAAATGCCGGTTCTGATGCAAATAGCGGACGAACAACTGCCAAGCTGAATGCCGAGGGCACTCACTATTTAATTAATGGTCAGAAGATGTGGATCACAAATGGCGGATTTGCTGATGTTTTTATTGTCTTTGCTAAAATAGACGACGATAAAAATTTGTCGGCATTTATCGTGGAAAAATCTTTCGGTGGCATTACGATGAATCCGGAAGAGCATAAACTCGGCATAAAAGGGTCGTCTACCCGGCAAGTTTTTTTTAATGATTGCCCAGTGCCAAAAGAAAACTTGTTATCTGATCGGGAAAATGGATTTAAAATAGCTGTCAACATTTTAAATATAGGTAGAATAAAGCTTGGAGCAGCTGCTATCGGTTCTTCGAGAAAAGTGGTTACACAGGCTATTAAATATGCAAACGAGAGGGTTCAGTTTAAGCTACCCATTTCAAAATTTGGGGCTATTCGGTATAAATTGGCTGAAATGGCAACTAGAAATTTTGCAGTTGAAAGTGCCGCTTATCGCGCCGGACAGAATATTGATGATGCTTATGACGCATTAATTGCTGAAGGCATGGAGCCTGCTAAAGCTAAATTAAAGTCGACCGAACAATTTGCCATTGAATGTGCTATCTTGAAAGTGTGGGGATCCGAGATGCTTGATTATATCGTTGATGAGGGTGTTCAAATTTACGGGGGGATGGGGTATTCTGCTGAAGCTCCAATGGAACGGTCATATAGAGATTCAAGAATAAATCGAATATTTGAAGGTACGAACGAGGTAAATAGGTTGTTGATTGTCGATATGTTATTAAAACGTGCACTGAAAGGTGAGCTGGATCTGATGGGGCCCGCGCAGATGGTAGCAAGTGAATTAATGGCTATTCCTGATTTTGGAGAAATAGAGGATACATTGTTTGCGGCGGAGAAAAAAATCATTCGTAATTTAAAGAAGACCGGGTTAATGATAGCTGGAGCTGCTGTGCAAAAACTGATGATGACACTTCAAAAAGAGCAAGAAATTTTGATGAATATCGCGGATATTATAGGATCTGTTTACGTGGCGGAATCGACATTATTGAGAGTTGAAAAGCTAGTACATCTTAAAGGGGAGGAGAAAGTAAGTAGGCAATTAGACATGGCTAGCATATTTTTACATAACACTATTGACAAAGTGTATCTTGCTGGAAAGGAAGCATTGTATTCTTTTGCTGAAGGAGATGAATTAAAAATGATGTTAGTTGGTTTAAGGCGTTTTACAAAGGCTGAACCTTTTAATATTAAAGAGGCCAGACAACGAATAGCAAAAGAATTGATTGATGCAAATCAGTATTGTTTTTAGTTGTTTTTGAAAACTGAAATAATTTTATCCGTAGCGTACTAAATTACGCTACGGATTTTTTTGTGGTTTAACATTATATAGTTTACTAAAAATATTTTTAACGCGAGCATTTATTAATGTGCTTTGTTATGCTAATTAATGTAAGTTTATATTGGTTTTATATTTAATATGTTAAATATTGACCAAATTTTTTACTAAATAAAAATTTTGTATTAGGTTTGGGTTCAAATAAAGTATAACATATTTTCAAATGCGAAATATTTCCATAAGTTGCTTCATAGTTTCTCTTTTCTTGTTGATTTCACTTGCGGTTCGTGCACAGGATTATGCTCTTATTGCAAACAAATATGTAGCTTCTCAAGGAGACAGTATAACGTATACTCTTTTTCAAGGACGTGGATTAGATACTACTGAGATTGCACCCGAAGCTGTTAAAAGTCTAATTTATGCAAACTATTTGCAAGGAGGGAAGAAAGTAGCAGATACCATTCCATTGAATGGAAGCTTTGTGAAATATAGCGCGGTGCAATCAAATGGAGGGCAAAGTTTGTTAACGATAGAATTTAAAGGTGGGGCCGTTACTTATGATCAATTGGTGGTTGAAGACTTTGCTAAAACGGAGAATTTGAAAGAATTGGCATCTATTATCGATTCTTCTGGCTTTACTACCGAGTATACTGCTAATACATTCTTTACGGCAAAGGCCTTAACGAGAACAGATAAGTCAAACGGTAGCCTATATAAAAATAAAGAATGCCAACAGTTAGAAATAGTGCTTGAACAAAACCCTTATAAGTTGCAATACGGGGATGATATCACAGCGGTCATCTTGTTAGGTGGTAAACCAATTGAAGGAACGAGTACGACCATTTATACGAAATCTATAACGGGGCAGGTACATTCGGCAAAATATAGGTCTAATAGTGAGGGTAAGATATTCTTTAAATTAAATAGATCAGGAACATGGTTATTGCAAACTGTTTATGCAAAACCGAGTGAAGAAAAAGGAATAAACTACAACTACTACCAAAGCTCATTTTCTTTTAACTTCGAGTAGTTTAATATAATTTAAAAAATTATAACTTTTCTTTTTCCTGTGTTTTCCATTGTTTATTGAAAGATTCTTGCGTTAGCGGTGGTAATACACGCTTCGCTCCCCAACTTTTTTTGAAAAACTTTCCCAGAAGATAGTTTTTAACTTTACCACCCAAAAAATCCATCCATTTTCTTTTTACGATGATTTTTGTAAAAGCCTGCCATCCCCACTTTTCGAATGCAGGAGATAGGTCTTCTTTGACAGCATCTCGTCGATTTAAAAGGAGCATTTTTTGAATATCTATCTTAACTGGGCAAACTTCTGTACATTTTCCACAGAGACTACTTGCATAACTTAAATGTTTAAAATCAGAGAGACCTTTCATGTGGGGTGTAATAATGGAACCTATAGGGCCGCTATAGGTTGTGCCATAGGTGTGGCCCCCAATATTTTTGTAAATGGGGCATGCATTTAAACATGCTCCGCATCTAATACAATATAGTCCTTGTCTTTGTTCTTTTTGCGCTAATAAATCTGTACGTCCATTATCGAGTAAAATAACATACATCTCTTCAGGACCGTCAATTTCCCCTTCTTTTTTTGGTCCACTGATTATACTATTGTAAACCGTTAAGTTCTGCCCGGTGCCATGATTTGCTAGTAAAGGCCAATATAGATCTAAATCATTAAGTGAGGGAATCAACTTTTCAATGCCCACAATAGCTATGTGGATTTTAGGAAAGGTAGTGCTTAAACGTGCATTCCCTTCATTTTCTGTTATAGCTATACTTCCAGTGTCTGTAATGAGGAAATTTGCGCCGGTTATGCCAACGTCGGCTTTTAAATATTCGTTTCTCAGTAAATCCCTTGCTTTTAATGTAAGTTGTTCCGCTGTAGCCTCTAGTGGTGTGCCAAAACGTTCGTTAAATAGCTTGGCAATATCTGCTAGGCTAAGATGCATGGCGGGTGTTACAATATGATAAGGTTTTTGCCCTAATAATTGTACGATGTATTCTCCTAAATCTGTTTCAATAGAAGTGACATGATTGTCTTTCAAAAATTGATTTAACTCAATTTCTTCCGTAACCATGGATTTCGATTTTACTACGGATTTTGCATTTACACGCTTTAGAATAGTTAAGATTTCCTCTTGTGCCTCTTTGATATCATTAGCCCATATAACCTTGCCCCCGTTTTTCTGAAAGTTGGCTTCAAACTCCGGTAAAAGCTTATCGAGGTTTTCCATTACACGCCATTTAATGCTATGCGCTTTGCGCTTAGCATTTTCAAGGCTATTCCAACGATTCAGACCAATGCTAACTGCACTATCATATTTATCAATATTGTGATTGATAACTTTTCTGTGGTGCAAGTCGAATGCTTTTGTTTCACTTGCTTGAATGAAATCCGAGGCAGTTTTGGTAGACATACGCTAAAATAATCAATAAGATGTTAAATCTATAACGTAAATTGATAAAGCTTATTTTTTATTTGAATCTACTAAAGGTCTTTTTTCTCTATTAGCCAAATCCCAAGCGGTGTAAAATACCAGCTGCGCGCGCTTTGTAAGCAGCCTAAAATCAATCTTATCAACTGTATCTCCAATATTATGATAATCCTCATGTACACCGTTAAAGTAGAAGATTACCGGAATATTGTGTTTTGCAAAGTTATAATGATCAGAACGATAATAAATTTTCTCGGGATCATCAGGATCATTATACTTATAGTCTAAACGAAGCTTTGTATAGGTTTGGTTAACCCTTTCACTCAGCAGGTGAAGTTCAGAGCTTAATTTATCTGAACCTACTAAATATACGTATTCTGGGGTTGAGAAATGCGGAGGGTCTATTCTGCCAATCATATCGATATTGAGGTTTGCTATCGTACTATCTAAAGGGAAGACCGGATAACGTGTATAATAGTCAGATCCTAGTAGTCCTTTCTCTTCACCGGTAACTGTCATGAAAAGGATGCTCCTTCTAGGACCATGTCCTTCTTGCTTTGCTTTAGCAAAGGCATTGGCAATTTCCAAAACACCCGTTACACCAGATCCATCATCATCCGCACCATTATTAATCTGTCCATCAGGATTAATTCCTATATGGTCATAATGAGCAGTAATAATCAGCAGTTCATTCTTTAAGTCGGTACCTTCTAAATAGCCTAAAATATTTTGAGCTTTCACGTCGAGTGTTTCTGTCCCGTAGTCGGCCTTAAATGATGTATTTATTTTTAGGTTAATTGGTTTGCCAGTAGTATTGATCTTTTTTTTAATACCGTAATAGGTATTGCCGGAAGATTTAAGAATGAGGTCAGCGGTCTTGATCGTAATGTAGGCAACTATCGATTGTTTCTCCTCTGGAGCTTGTTGCTGTAAGATGTCTTCTTTAAGAAGAACTCTCTCGTCACGCTTGGTTTGTCTGATTTTATTCAATAATGTATCAACGTCAGGAGAAACGGCGAGCACCATTTTTGGTTTTTTTGCGAGAACGTGATTTAAGCGCTTATTTCGGCTTGTTGACCAGGCCGATTTATTACTTGAACCTGTTATGATAGATTGTCCTTTATTGTTAACTGGCTCATCGCTATTTAGGAGGAGTACTACTTTATCGGTAATATCAATGTCTTTTAGATCATCATAATTTTTGTCGCTGATACCATATCCGATAAAGATAATTTCATCGCTTTTTACGGAATTTTTTTTTCTCGAATTGATAATCAAAAAATCTTGACCCGATATTAAATGAGCGTTTCCGACCTGAAAATCTTTAACCAAAAATTTATTTGTTGCGAGTGGTACCGCTTGGAAATATGAATGGTTTAAGGGCGCTTTTAATCCAATATTTTTGAATTCTTTTGAGATATAATCAGCAGCTTTTTCAGCCCCCTTTTTACCAGTTTCTCTACCTTCAAACTCGTCAGAAGCAATAACCATTAAATGTTTTTTTGCAGAATCTTCATTTATTAACTGGGCGTATTTCGTTTGTGGCGAATCTTGAGCTAAGCATCCGCCAATAAATAGGTTAATAATGAAGCAAACTGTTAAACCCTTTCGAATCATACTATAGGGGCTATATACAAGCGATTTTTCCAACACGTGTACCATGGCGTCCTCCTTCGAAGTCAGTAGACAAGAAAGTCCGTACCATATCTTTACACTCTTCGATAGACGTGAATCTTGCTGGTAAGCAAATAATGTTTGCATTGTTATGTTGACGAGCCAAGATGGCAATTTCCGGCTTCCAACAAATGGCGGCTCTGATCCCCTGATGTTTATTAGCCGTGATGGCAACACCATTTGCACTTCCACAAACTAAAATACCTGCGTCACAATCTCCACGTTCTACAGCATTAGCGGTCGGGTGCGCAAAATCTGGATAATCTACAGAGTCAATACTATCTGTGCCAAAATTGCTAACAACATACCCAAGATCTTCCAAAAACTTGATGATTTCAGTTTTATATTCAAAGCCGGCATGATCTCCTCCTATCGCAATTTTCATTTTATTGTTCATTGGTTTATTTTTTATCGTTCCTTAGTTTTCATAAAAAGCTTTTTCAGCCTTCAGTTTATTCTTTTCTACTTTTCCAGCAATAACAATACTTAGCTCATAGAGTAAAAACAATGGGAAACTCACTGTAAGCATGGTAAGGATATCAGGAGTAGGTGTAACAATGGCGGCAATGATCAGAATTACAATAATTGCATACCGACGAGTTGCCTTCATGAATTTCGGGGTCATGATGCCTACTTTAGATAGGATGTAGATGATAATAGGTAGCTCAAATACAATACCGCTACCGAGGGTTAACGTAGCAACGGATGATAGATAAGAATCAACAGTAATCTGGTTATCAATTTCAGGACTTACGGTGTAATGAGCTAGAAAGTTAACCGATAAAGGAGCGATTATATAGTACCCAAATAATATACCTATAACAAATAGTAATGTTGCATAAAAGACGAAACCATTAGCAGATTTTCTTTCAATATCACTCAACGCAGGCTTAACAAAAAGCCAAATTTCATAAAGCAAATAAGGAAAACCCAGTACGAGGCCAATTAATAGAGAAGAATTCAATTGGAGTGTAAATTGGCCGGCCATATCTGTATTGATAATGTTGATGGGAATATCTGTAACACAGAAATCTGGTCCGAGATTAAACTTTTCTCCGATTATACACATTATACGATATGTCCAAAAATCAGGCTTTTTAGGCCCCATAATAATGGTGTCGAAGATAAAGTCGTAAAAGGAGAAAGATAGTCCCATGAAAACAGCAATAGCTATCGCAGAACGTATTAGATGCCACCTTAAAACCTCTAGGTGATCAAAAAAAGACATTTCAGCTTCTAAAGACTTGCCTTTTTGTTTAATGGTTTCAATGAGTTTTTTACCGGAAATCTCGTTCATGGTTTGATAATACAATAAGTACTATTTATAAATTATTAGATGCTTGTAAGAAAGCAAAAATACCATTCTTATAGCAAGAATGGTATTTTTAAATTAAGATTGTCTAAATGGAATTGTCATTTTATTCAGAGAGGTCAAATGTTTCCATAAATTTGGTTGTAAAGTTGCCAGCTCTAAAATTTGGATCTTTCATTAACTTTAAATGTAGCGGAATTGTTGTTTTAATCCCCTCTATTACAAATTCGCTTAACGCACGCTCCATGGTGGAAATTGCTTCTTCTCTTGTTTGCGCAACGCAAATAAGCTTAGCAATCATCGAATCATAATTGGGGGGAATTTGATAGCCTGCATATACATGCGTATCAACCCTCACTCCATGTCCTCCAGGTGAATGAAAAGTTGTAATTCTTCCTGGAGAGGGTCTAAAGCCATTAAAAGGATCCTCCGCATTTATTCTACACTCAATTGCGTGCATATTTGGTTCGTAGTTCTTTCCCGATAAAGGTACGCCTGCCGCAACTTTAATCTGCTCTTTTATTAAATCAAAATTAATTACTTCTTCTGTTACTGGATGTTCCACCTGTATACGAGTGTTCATTTCCATAAAGTAGAAGTTTCGATGCTTATCAACTAAAAATTCAATAGTTCCAGCGCCTTCATAGTTTACGGCTTTCGCTCCGGCGATAGCTGCTTCTCCCATTTTTTGACGTAATTCCTGTGTTATAAAAGGAGATGGGGCTTCCTCAATAAGTTTTTGATGCCTCCTTTGAATAGAACAATCTCGTTCAGATAAATGGCAAACAGTACCATATTGGTCGCCGATAACTTGAATTTCTATGTGCCTGGGATCTTCAACAAATTTCTCTAAATAAAGGCCATCATTGCCAAATGCAGCACCAGCCTCTTGTCGCGCAGAATCCCAAGCTGGTTCAAATTCACTGTCTTTCCAAACCACACGCATTCCTCTTCCTCCTCCTCCTGCTGTAGCTTTAAGTATTACAGGATATCCAATTTCATTTGCTATTTTAATCCCTTCTTTGATGGAAGACACCAATCCATCGGAACCTGGGATTGTGGGTACGCCTGCTTTACGCATTGTATCTTTAGCAGAAGCTTTATCGCCCATGCCTCGTATTTGCTCCGGCGTAGCGCCTATAAATTTGATTCCATAATCACGGCAAATTGTCGAAAATTTTTCATTCTCTGATAAGAAACCGTATCCAGGATGAATAGCATCTGCATTCGTTAATTCGGCGGCGGAAATTATATTTGGAATATTTAAATAAGAATCTTTACTTGCTGGTGGGCCAATGCAGACTGCTTCGTCGGCAAATCGAACATGCAGGCTTTCACGGTCGGCAGTAGAATAAACTGCCACACTCTTAATACCCATTTCCTTACATGTTCTGATGATGCGTAGGGCGATCTCTCCGCGATTAGCTATTAGTATTTTTTTAAACATGAAATATATAAATAAACCAATATCAATTGGCTAATGTTTATAACTAAGAAGGGTCAACTAAAAATAATGGCTGATCGTATTCAACAGGCTGAGCATTATCTACCAAGACCTTAACAATCTTACCTGAAATATCAGATTCAATCTCATTAAATAACTTCATTGCTTCAACTATACATACTACTTGACCAGCTTTTACCTCATCTCCCACATTTACAAAAGCACCTTTATCTGGACTGGACGAACGGTAAAAGGTTCCTATCATTGGAGATTTAATGGTAATGAACTTAGCAGCATCATCCAAGGGCTTTGCTATATTTGGCGTGTCGGTAGAAGGTATTGGATTTATTGCTTGTGTATGTGTCACAGACGGCGTTTGCACGACAGGTGCAGCTGTTGGAATAGATGCTGTTACGTACGTGGGTTCCTGACTAGTTTTGATCGTGATTTTAAAATCCTTTTCTTCAATAGCTACTTCATTTACCCCTGATTTTGCAACAAACTTAATCAGGTCTTGTATCTGTTTAATATCCATGCTCATATTTGTTGGTTCTATTTTAATATCTTAACTCTTTAAATTTTAATTTGATCGCCTAAAATAGGTGAAATAATTCATTCTGAAGGGACTAATTCCTGCAAAGTTAGCATCTTTGCAGGGAAATGTCTTTATAAAAGGCTTCTAAACGAAGTTTTTATTAGTATGCCCATTTTAGGTAAACAGAGCCCCAAGTAAAACCTCCGCCAAAGGCAGCCAAAATAAGAACATCACCCTTTTTCAATTGTTTTTCCCATTCCCAAAGGCATAAAGGAATAGTTCCGCTAGTTGTGTTACCATATCTTTGAATATTAATCATCACCTTTTCTGATCCTAATCCCATACGTTCCGCAGTAGCGTCGATAATACGTTTATTTGCCTGATGGGGAACCAACCAACTAACATCATCAGAAGTTAGATGATTCCTGTCCATAATTTCAGCGGCAACATTTGCCATATTTGTCACAGCAAATTTAAAAACAGTTCTTCCTTCTTGAAAAGCGTAGTGTAATTTTTCGTCCACTGTTTGGTGGGTAGCAGGCATCAATGAACCTCCTGCTTTTATATTCAAAAAGTCTTTTCCGCTACCATCACTTTTAAGAATAGCATCTAACACCCCAAAACCTTCCGTATTAGGTTCCAGTAGAACAGCTCCGCAGCCATCGCCAAAGATAATACAGGTCGCTCTATCTTCATAGTTAATAATGGAAGACATTTTATCTCCCCCTACAACTAAAACTTTTTTATGCTTCCCCGATTCTATGAATTGAGCTCCCGTTGTAAGGCCATATATAAAACCCGAACAAGCAGCTTGTAGATCAAAACCCCAGGCATTCACCGCACCAATTTTATCCGCTAATATGTTGGCGGTTGCAGGAAAAGGCATGTCGGGGGTACTTGTACAGAAAATTATAAGTTCAATTTCTTCAGCTGATATACCTCTTTTTTTTAAAAGCCCTTCAACTGCGGGTACAGCCATATCTGAAGTAGCTTTCCCTTCGCCTTTAAGAATTCGACGTTCTTTTATACCGGTACGGGTAGTTATCCACTCGTCATTGGTATCAACCATCGACTCTAGTTCCTGATTTGTTAAAATATATTCAGGAACATATCCATTTACGGCTGTTATAGCAGCGTGAATTTTAGACATTCTTTTATTTTATTTAAATGCAGCTTTTACTTTATCAATAAATTTAGATTCAATCATATTACGCGAGAGCAATACCATGTTTTTTATGGCCTCAGGATTTGAAATACCGTGTCCAATAATTACAGGGGCATTCACTCCTAAAATAGGGCTACCACCATATTGCTCGTAATTGAAACGGTCAAAAAAGTCGTCCTTGAATCCTTTTCTTAAGGTTAAAGCATAAAATGATTCAGCTAATTTCAGCACTACATTGCCGGTAAAGCCGTCGCATACAATTACATCTATATGATCTTCAAAAAGATCCCTGCCTTCAATATTGCCTATAAAATTAAAGGCTGCAGTTTCTTTCATTAACGAATGAGTTGCAATCGTTAACATATTACCTTTTTCCTCTTCCTCGCCAATATTCAATAGCGCAACAGAAGGGTTTTCTGCACCGTAGACATGTTGGGCATATAAGCTTCCGAGCATACCGAATTGTAATAAGATATCTGGTTTGCAATCAGCATTAGCACCTACGTCTAATAATACGCCAAAACCATTTTTTAACTTAGGTACATTTGTGGCGATTGCCGGCCTGATTACACCCGGTACTGTCTTAACACTAAACATTGAACCTACCAACATGGCACCTGTATTGCCTGCCGAAGAGAAGGAGTCTAGAGCCCCCTCTTTTAATAATTGAAAACCTAAACTTATGCTTGCTTGGGGTTTTTGGGTGATAGCCTTCGTTGGATGTTCCCCCATACCTATCGTTTCTGTAGTATGAACGAATTCAAATAAAGAAGAGTCAGCCCCTGCTTCTTCCAAGATAGGTAATGCTAGCTCTTTATTACCAATAAGCACTAGTGTTTGATTATCTGATAATATTTTTGAGGCCTCAACTGCACCTAAAACAGTCGCTCTAGGTGCATAATCGCCTCCCATAATATCTAAGCCAATCTTCATCCTTGATTATCGATTATTTTCCATTAGTAACTAAAACATCCCAAAGTACCGCATTTTTTTTAGCAAATAGCGAACTTTGGGATGTTTTTTAATATTGAAAAATCAACTTAGGCAATCGAGGTGTTTTCAATAAGTAACTTGCCATTATAATAGAGATTGCCATCTACATTATATGCACGGTGTGGAAGATGAACTGCCCCAGTAGTTTGGCAAGTGGTAAGGCTTGGTAATTCTGCCTTATAATGTGTTCTTCTTTTGTCTCTTCTAGACTTAGAGGTTTTACGTTTTGGATGTGCCATCTCGTCTTTTTATTTTTAATTAATTGTTTTTTATGTTTTTTAATATATCCCACCGAGGATCGGTATTCTCTTGTTCTTCTTCCTCTTTTTGGTCGGTTAAGCTTTTTAATTTATCCACCATCACTTTATCACAGCTGGTATTTTTGCCTTGTTCATCACACCTGCTGTAATAGGGTACGGATAAATTAATATATTCATAGATCGTTGATGCTAAATCGAGCTCATGCTCGTTCCTTTTGAGCACTAAAATCTCATCTGTTAAGTCTGAAAGATCATTTTCTTCGTCAAACTTGACTATGAGTCGTTCCTTGATATCCGTTTCTTTTAAGAATTGACTTAAACAAACATCACAAGTGAGCTCTATCGTTCCGGTAATGTGAAAGTTTGCTGTCATCATTGATTCTTGTTTATCAAGAATAACCGAGATTTTTAAATCACCGTTTTTGACAATAGAATATTCAAATTCTTCAAAGAAGAGCTTGTTTACTTCAAACTCAAAATCATGTTTACCGAGTTTTAGTCCTGTAAATGGTATACGATATTGATTTAAAATTTTCAAAGCACGACAATTAAGCTCGCAAATTTAGAAATAATAAATAAGATGTGAAAGTTTTTGTGAAAAATAGATTTCCCATACTGGTTAGACTATCTAAAGGGCAATGTTGTTTGAGCTCCTTTAAATTAATGATTTATTAATTTTAATCTCTATCTTTTGAAAGCTTTCTGATTTTTAGTGGATTAGCGGTTAATTCTACTTGTTCTTTACGGTGTTTAATTATTTTGAGCGCTAAAAAAATAGCTTCTCTAAAAGATTCCTCCGAGGCCTTATTCTTGCCGGCTATATCATAACCAGTACCATGATCGGGCGAAGTACGGATAACGGGAAGGCCGGCAGTAAAATTTACCCCATTATGAAAGGCGATTTGTTTAAAAGGTATTAATCCTTGATCATGGTACATGGCTAATACACCATCGAAGTTTTTATATTGATCGCCAGCAAAAAATCCGTCAGCCGCGTAAGGTCCAAAGGCAAAAATATCCAATTCATTGGCTTCCTGAATTGCAGGGAGAATTATTTCCTGATCTTCATTTCCAATTAAGCCGTTGTCGCCAGCATGAGGGTTTAAGCCTAAAACTGCTATTTTAGGTTTTTGAATCCAAAAATCAGTTTTTAAGCTATTGTTCATTACGCTTAGCTTAGTGAGGATTGCCTCTTTTGTTATATTCTTTGCTATTTCATTAACCGGTATATGTCCCGTAACAACTCCTACTTTGAGCTCGTCACTAACCATAAACATTAGGACTTCATCTGATGCTGTTTTTGCTTGTATATACTCTGTATGCCCTGGGAAATTAAAATCTTTCTGCTGTATATTGTGTTTGTTAATGGGTGCAGTAACAAGTGCATCGATCTTTTTATTTATTAAGTCAGCAGTTGCCCGTTCTAACGACAAGAAAGCGTATTTGCCACCTATTTCGTTTGACTCTCCAAGACTGATTTTTACATCTTCTTGCCAACAGTTAATCATATTAGATTTCTTATCGAGCGCTTGTTCGGGATTGTTAACGACGTTGAAGCTGAAATCATTGATGCCTATAGATTTACGATGAAAGGATGCAACCTTTGTGTTTCCATAGACAATTGGTGTGAAAAAATCCAGCATTCTGTTGTCGGCTAACGTTTTTATAATGACCTCTAACCCGATACCGTTGATATCTCCAATACTGATGCCTATTCTTAATTTATCACTCATGGTTGCTTCACTTTGATTTGGTCAAAAATAGGCAAATAGTAGAAACAATCAATAAAGAAAATAGGAGAACATTTGGATAAAGTCATCTAAAGCTACTACTTTTGGCTCGACATTAATTTGAAGTACATGGGATCAGTTCGAGCGAAAAAGCATCTCGGTCAACATTTTTTGACCGATAAGAATATAGCAACAAAGATTGTAGGAGCCCTGCAGCCAGATAAAGGATTTAATCGTGTGCTTGAAGTTGGGCCGGGAATGGGCGTTTTATCTGATATCTTACTTGAAAATAATATATATGATACGTGGCTAATCGATATTGACGGAGAGTCAATTGAATATCTTAAAGATCGATATCCTTCATTACAAGACCATTTAATCCATGGTGATTTTTTGACCTTAAATATCAATGACTGGTTTAAAGGCCCTTTGGCGATTATTGGAAATTTTCCCTATAATATATCTTCACAGATTCTCTTTAAAGTGCTTGAGCACCGTAACCAGGTGGTTGAAGTAGTAGGAATGTTTCAGAAAGAGGTTGCTGAACGCTGCACAGCTAGCCCAGGAAATAAAGATTATGGTATATTAAGTGTTTTTTTACAAGCATATTACGATGTTCGCTATCTATTCACGGTGAAGGCTGGTGCTTTCAACCCACCTCCAAAAGTACTTTCGGGTGTAATCCGATTGGAGCGAAATAACATATTGCATTTAGCCTGCAATGAGCTTTTATTTTGGAAAGTAGTGAAAGCCGGTTTTAATCAGCGGCGAAAAACATTGCGAAATGCATTATCAGTAATCGTAGATAAAAATCGTTTAAATGGTAATGCTATGCTTGATTTAAGAGCAGAGAGGTTAAGTGTAGAAAATTTTGTTGAATTAACCAATTTTATTGAAGGGCTTGCTAAATGATGAATAACAGAGAACTACCAGGAAATATTAAAATTCTAATAGTAGACGACCTTCACCCTGTGTTTTTGGAAAAGTTAGATGAAATGGGGCTACATTACGTTTACCAACCGAATATCGACCGATCGGGTGCTTTAAAAATAATTGAAGATTATGAGGTGTTAGTAATCCGTTCTAAATTTAAAGTTGATCAAGCGCTTTTAGATCAAGCAAAACGCTTAAAATATATAGCCAGGGCAGGTGCCGGAATGGATAATATTGATGAAGACTTGGCTTTAACAAAAGGAATTCACTTATTAAATGCACCTGAGGGAAACAGAGATGCTGTAGGTGAACATTTAATAGGAATGTTATTTTCATTATTGAATAACCTACTACGGGCCGACAAACAGGTTCGAAATGGAGAATGGTTTCGTGAAATGAATAGGGGGGTAGAATTAGGGGGCAAAACGGTTGCACTAATTGGGTATGGCAATAATGGAAGGGCGATGGCTAAAAAGTTGTCGGGCTTTGATGTCAAGGTAATTGCTTATGATAAATATAAAACTGGTTTTTCCGATGAATATGCACAAGAGGTAAGCATGGAACAAATAGTCAAGGGAGCGGACGTATTAAGTTTACACATACCACTTACTAGAGAGACGAGGTACTTAGTTAATAAAGAATACTTATTTCATTTTCGAAAACCTATTTTCTTTTTAAATGGAGCCCGCGGTGAAATTGTTGATATAGAAGCAGTCCTGGAAGCGATCCAAAATGGAAGAATCTTAGGAGCAGGCTTCGATGTGCTGCCAATTGAGAAATTTCCAGATTTAAATGGAACGACTTGGTTTAATAGGCTTGTCGAGCATGATAGGGTTATTCTTAGCCCTCATGTAGCAGGATGGACCACTGAATCATATTTTAAAATCGCAGCTATTCTAGCTGATAAGTTGATTGCGAGTCTCCAGAGTTGAATGTAGTAGACGATTTGCTATTTACATCAACTCTGAAATTTCTATGAACCAAAAAATGGGTGCTTGCGAATATACTAAATAACGGATTAGGCCGAAAACGAGGTGCCACAGCCACACGTACTGGATGCATTTGGGTTATTAAAAGTAAAACCTCTCGCATTCAAACCATTTTGAAAATCAATTTCCATTCCTGCTAAATACAATCCATGAGCCTTATTCATGAAGACCTTAATCCCTGAAATTATATATTCGGTATCGCCATCTTTTTTTTGATCGAAGCCTAATATATAATTCATACCGGCACATCCGCCACCTTCTACACCAACGCGTAATCCAAAATCATCCGCGATTTCTTGTTGTTCTTTGAGTTTTTTAAGTTCTTTTACTGCCCCCTCTGTCAATTGCAAAGGAGCAGGGCCTGTTGCTATATCTACACTCATTTTCTAATAATTTGTCGCTATTACACTAAATAAAGTAACCGTTTGTCATACAAAGATACGGCTAATTGTTATTAATTATCAATGCTTTTCGTTTATGACCCTTCATTAACAATTATAATGAGAGCGTTGATTTCATTTCTTTCTCCATAGCCTCTTTGTATTTTTGTGGTATGAAAGCAGTAACACTATTCTTGTAATCAATGCATACACATACTGTTGATGCAGAGGCATGGATAATTTGCTCACCTTTTAGTTTAGAAGTGAGCATATATTCTAATTCAAAACTTTTATTCCCAACTTTTGAGGTTCTGACATAAAGAATAAGTTTATCTTTTAGTGTAAGCGGTTTTAAATAGTCTATTTCAACGCGCGCGATGATAATTCCTAATTTATTCCAGTCCCACTTTATCTTTTTTTTCCAATATTCGGTACGAGCTATTTCACAAAATGTTAAGTAATTGGCATTGTTTACATGCCGGAATGCATCCATATCAGCAAAGCGTATCTGGACTTTAGTATGGAAAGGGAAGCGGTCAAAATCTAAAATAACTGCCATAATGTCTGTTTGTTTTTATTTTAAGTGACAAAAAGTCATGTTTTTTGAAGAAACAAGTACTTTTGATGTACTGGTATACACTTTGAACTAAGCGTTTAAAATAAATAAAAATTGGAGGACAATATAATGAACATTTCACGATTAATTGACAACAATAACAGAGTAAAGGCGATCGATCCTTGGGTAGATAACTTGTTTAGTAATCTTTTCTATGATTCATCGAGTGCTGGGCGTACTTTTTCTAAATATCCTGCGGTGAATGTGGCGGAGTCAGATACAGGTTTTTACGTAGATTTTGCTGTTCCCGGCTTTAATAAAGAAGATTTTAAAATTAATGTAGAAAAAGATGTTTTAACAGTAAGTGGTGAGCATAAAGCGGAAAACTTGGATGAGACCAAGAAATATAGCAGAAAGGAATTTAGCTATAGCTCCTTTAAAAGATCATTTACGTTACCAGAGAATGTAGATTTTAATAAGATAGATGCTAATTATAAAGATGGTGTGCTTACTTTAGATGTTGCAAAAAAAGAAGACGTAAAACCAGTAGTAAAGGAAATAGCTGTTAAGTAAAATTTTAGAGGTTAGTTTTATCGGGGTGAAGCCGTAGGGTTTCACCCTTTTTTATGCAAAATAGACTAGCTCATTTTTAGCTTTTTTTGAATGTCCTGTACATAAGCCTTGAATTTTTTATCAGTGTCAATTAAGTCTTCGACTGTTTGACAGGCATAAATGACAGTTGAATGGTCACGACCACCAAAAAAAGCACCAATGGATTTTAGTGATGTTTTAGTGTGGTTTTTTGCCAAATACATCGAAATTTGCCTTGCTTGTACAATTTCTCGTTTTCTGGTTTTTGATTTAACCATCTCGACCGGAACTTCAAAATACTCACAAACAAGCTTCTGTATATAATCTATTGAAATTTCCTTATGAGAGTTTTTGATAAAATTTTTGAGCATCGATTTAGCTAAATTTAAATCGATTTCTTTTTTATTTAGTGTAGCTTGCGCCAGTAGAGAAACCATTGCTCCTTCAAGCTCGCGAACATTGTTATCGATGTTGTTTGCTACGTATTCTACCACTTCGTAGGGTAAATCTATACCGTCTGCATACATTTTCTTTTTTAGGATGGCCATTCTTGTTTCAAGATCCGGCACTTGCATGTCCGCCGAAAGTCCCCACTTAAAACGGCTTAATAGACGTTCTTCTAATCCTGCTAAATCTTTTGGTGCTTTATCAGAAGTTAAGATGATTTGTTTCCCAGATTGGTGCAGGTGATTAAATATATGAAAGAATATATCTTGCGTTTTGTCTTTGCCTGCAAAATTATGAACATCATCCATAATGATAACATCCATTGCTTGGTAAAAATTGACAAAGTCATTAATGGTATTGTTTTTCAGCGAGTCCACAAACTGTTGACAAAATTTTTCGCAGGAAACGTAAATGACCAATTTGTCGGGCATATTACGTTTAACTTCGTTACCTATTGCTTGTGCAAGATGCGTTTTCCCAAGTCCAACCCCTCCGTAAATCATTAGTGGATTAAAAGAAGTACCCCCGGGTTTACTGGCAACGGCATAACCCGCAGATCTAGCTAAGCGATTACAGTCACCTTCAATAAAATTGTCAAATGTATAGTTTTGGTTAAGTTGTGGATCTACTTGAAGCTTCTTTAGTCCAGGAATAACAAAGGGGTTTTTAATATCCTTGTTTAAGGAAACCGGAACAGGTATCGATTGCCTCTTCCCTTCTGCACCATTTCCATTAGAAGGCATATTAGTTGTATATGGTATGTTCTTAGAAGATTTCTCAACAACTATATTATATTCGAGCCTGCCATTTTCTCCTAATTGTTTTTTGACAGTTTTTCTTAGTAAACCAACATAGTGCTCTTCCAACCATTCGTAAAAAAATAAACTGGGTACTTGTATGGTTAATACATTTCCTTCCAAACGCAACGCAGATATAGGCTCAAACCATGTCTTGAAGCTTTGGGCAGGAATGTTATCTTTTATGATCTCTAGACAGCTATTCCATACACTTGTACTCGTTTTTTCCATACTCAATTTTCTAATAATCTGATTTTCAATATTTGAAGGTTAAAATGTTAATAACCTATCGGAGATTCGAAGTTCACAAAAAAAAACAACTAAAAAAATTAAAATTTAAATAATGTTTAAAATCACTGATAATCAAGGATTTAATTTGGTTTTTTTGTCTTTTGTTGGGCTTGTTTATATTAATGGAATAATTTTCCACATTATAAACATTGATGACAAAATTACGTGAGGTAATATAGTGGTTTTTCTCTAACTTTTAAGGAAATTTAAAATTGTTTTTATCGAGTGTTGTTTGCCGGTAGTTTTGACTAAGTCCTGATTTTGCTCGACCTATTCTAAGTAATTGTTTATGACTTTTAGTAGGCCAAGTTTTGGTTACGTATTTGGTAAGCTGAGGTTATACTGTTTGATTCGTACATTAGTGTTTACCAAGTGAGGTTTGACTATTCTTATTATTCTCTATGTTTCGTTGGTTTTAAGATTCGAGCACCTAGATCGCTATTTGTTGTACTGCGCTCAAAATATTCAATTTTTCGCAAGAAAAACGATTACGAGGTGAATCTATATAAATAGGATAGGTTGTCTATATAGGATAGGTTGTTTAAGGAAGTGTTCTGAAGTCGTACGTTACTGCTTGTAAAGGCTTGTCTTTTATGGGTAGCCTTGCCTTGCGGGGGGACGCTTTTCTCCAAGATTTCTAAAATAAAAGTACTTAGAAGATAAAAAGAAGGCATAAAGAGATCCGGTTTGATCGTAAACAGATCGTTTATTTACCGTAAATCCATCGTGAATTTTACGATGGAAACACGATCCATTTACGATGAGATATAAGATCTATCCGGGATCATTACAATTTTCAGGCATGTTCAGTCCGGTCTCCTGTATGGGGCCGGGGCGGCATCGGGGGGCTTCCGTGAAAAAAAAAGGGGCTGTTTTCCAGGCCTTTGCGCAGCAGGTAAAAAAAAGGGGGCGTCAGTATTTGGAAAAGGGGAAAAGGTGCGTATCTTTGCACTCCGCAAACGAAGGGATGTGGGAAGTTGTTTGAAGCAGGTGAGGGGTAACAGAGGGGGTTGAAAAAATATTAAAAAAATATTTTGGAAAGGCGGAAAAGATTTCTACCTTTGCAGCCCCGCAGGGGGAAACCGGAGGCGCGATGCCGATGGGGATGAAAGAAAAGAGGGTTTCGTGCAGTGATGTGACGGGATACCACAACAGGCAGGAAGCGCGAGCGGAAGGCCGGAAAGTTCTTTAAGGAAATG
>NZ_FOAF01000011.1 GCF_900109575.1 Olivibacter domesticus
TCCTCTATTTTCAAGAATTCAACAAGATACATATCGGCTATACCTCTAATTTGGTAGAAAGGTTCAAATCACACAATGAACTTGCAAAGAAGGGATGGACAATCAGGTCAGGCCATGGATCATCCTATTCACCGAACAATTCCCTTCGAAGGAACTCGCAAGCGCACGTGAAAAACAACTCAAATCCGCCAAAGGTAGAAGTTATATCCGGCAGCAGATCAATCAATCAAAAATGTAGACCGCCGGGCTCTTATCCGCCAGCTGGCGGACATCAGTTCGAGTCTGGTCCCCGCTACTACAGCCGGTCAAGAAATTGATCGGCTTTTTTATTCAACCTAAATCTTACATTTTTACCCCCATTAGACCTTTATTAAATTGCATAATAAAAGCAATTTACATAAGTTTGTGCACCACAATCCGTGTCAAACAGACACCGGATAAAACGTTCTTATTTTGAAAAGTAAAATTTAAGTATATTATGTCAAATACATCCAAAATTATCTACACCAAAACTGATGAAGCGCCTGCTTTAGCTACCTATTCATTATTACCGATTGTTAAAGCTTTTACCGCATCATCGGGTATTGATGTAGAAACCCGAGATATTTCATTGGCCGGAAGGATTTTAGCGCTATTCCCTGAATTTTTAACAGAAGAACAAAAAGTTTCTGATGCATTAGCAGAACTAGGTGAGCTCGCTACCAAACCAGAAGCCAATATCATCAAACTGCCTAACATTAGTGCGTCTATTCCCCAGTTAAGATCTGCAATAAAGGAACTTCAAGCAAAAGGGTATAAACTACCAGACTATCCTGATGAGCCAAAAAATGACGAAGAGAAAGAGATCAGAGCGAAATACGACAAGGTAAAAGGAAGTGCAGTGAATCCAGTGCTCCGTGAAGGAAATTCCGACCGTCGTGCACCTAAGGCTGTAAAGAATTATGCTAAAAAACATCCACACAGCATGGGTGCATGGAGTGCCGACTCTAAATCCCATGTAGCGACAATGGATAGTGGCGACTTTTTCCATAATGAAAAATCGTTGACCGTAAGTGAAGAAACGGATGTAAAGATTGTCTTCACTGATAGCACAGGTACTTCAACTACCCTAAAAGAAAAGACTCATTTGTTAGCCGGTGAAATTATAGACACCACTGTAATGAGCAAAAAAGCGCTCTTGAAATTTTTAGATGAGCAAATTGCTGATACAAAAGCAACAGGTATACTTTTTTCTCTTCATATGAAAGCTACCATGATGAAAGTTTCAGATCCTATCATCTTCGGTCATGCTGTAAAAGCTTTCTTTAAAGAAGTGTTTGAAACATATGCAAGCGACTTGAAATCTGTTGGAGCAAACCCTAACAGCGGTTTGGGAGACGTTATAAGTGCCATTGAAAAACTACCTGCTGATAAAAAAGAAGCCATTAATGGTGCAATCCAAGCTGCCATTAAAAATGGTCCAGCCATTGCCATGGTAAATTCAGATAAAGGCATCACCAATTTACATGTTCCTAGTGATGTTATTGTCGACGCCTCCATGCCAGCTATGATTAGAAGCTCTGGCCAAATGTGGAATGCTGCAGGTAAACAGCAAGATACAAAAGCAGTTATTCCAGATAGTAGTTATGCTGGCATATACCAAGCCACCATAGAATTTTGCAAGAAGAATGGCGCATTTAACCCTGCTACAATGGGTACTGTACCAAATGTAGGGTTAATGGCTCAAAAGGCAGAAGAATATGGCTCGCATGATAAAACATTTGAGATCACTGCAAATGGTAAAGTGGAAGTTATTGACGCTAATGGAAACGTGCTGTTAAGTCATCAGGTGGAAGAAGGAGACATTTGGAGAATGTGTCAAGCAAAAGATGCTCCTATACGTGATTGGGTTAAACTTGCTGTAACCCGTGCTCGTGCCTCTGAAACACCTGCAGTGTTTTGGTTAGACGAAGAACGTCCACACGATGCAGAATTGATCAAAAAAGTTAAAGCGTATCTTCCCGAACACGATGTGGCTGGTTTAGATATTCATATTTTATCTCCTGTAAAAGCTACTGAGTTCACGCTCCAACGCGTGAAAGAAGGTAAAGACACCATATCTGTTACAGGCAATGTATTACGTGATTACCTTACAGATTTATTTCCTATTCTAGAGCTGGGAACCAGTGCTAAGATGTTATCTATTGTTCCTTTAATGAATGGCGGTGGTTTGTTCGAAACGGGCGCTGGTGGTTCCGCACCAAAACATGTTGAGCAATTTGTTGATGAGGGACATCTGCGCTGGGATTCGCTAGGAGAGTTCCTTGCTTTAGCGGTTTCTCTTGAACATTTGGGAGTGAATTATAATAATCCTAAAGCGCTGGTATTGGCAGACACGCTAGATCAAGCTACTGGAAAATTATTAGATAATCAGAAGTCACCTTCTCGTAAGGTGAATGAAATTGATAATAGAGGTAGTCATTTCTATCTAGCACTATATTGGGCGGAAGCACTTGCTTCGCAAAATAAAGATGCAGATTTAAAAGCACAATTTTCTGGTTTGGCAAAAACACTATCAGAAAACGAGTCTAAGATTATCTCCGAGCTAAATAATGCGCAAGGTTCTAAAATTGATATCGGGGGATATTATTCTCTTGACGATACATTAGCATCAAAGGCAATGCGACCTAGCAGTACCTTAAACGCAGTATTAGACACTGTCAATTAAATCCCCACAACAGTTGCATAAAACACAGCTCTTTAATAAGCTGTGTTTTATGCAACTTTATCCTGCAATTACAAAGAATATTCAGGGTACCTTAATGGCACATAAAACCGTTCAAATAGTACTGCATTAGCAACGCCATCCAAGCAGTTGTCTGCCAAGGTATGGTATTCACCCGTTAATAGAAGATTTCCGTTTATCTTTTTAATTTCCACTTTGAGGAAACCATAACAGTCGTCGCAGTAATTTTCCAACCTTACATCTTTTAAGATGGCTAGATCATCCGTAACGTTCGCATCATCCAACTTAGCAATCGGATGCAATCCTGCGTACCCCCCTGCCCCTGCCACTATGTATGGTACAATGGTACCGTCGGTATAGTGCTTACTGAATCGTTGATAACTGTGGACGTGCCCGCTGAACACAATATCAGGCTTTACACCTGCCTTATCATAAGATTTTTCTAAAAACGAAATCATTTGTAAGCTCGAGCCATGATTCGTATCCGCCGAATAAGGAGCATGGTGCAAACATATAATAAGTGCTTTATCTGGTCGTTCCAAATGCGCATTCAATAATTCCTGTATAAACCAAGCCTCTTGCTCTTCCGTTATCGTACCAAACTTTGTGATATTTCCATACAAGCAAATAAAATTTGCAAGCGGAGTTTTCAGGGTCCAATACACATTCGGCTGTATCATACTCAATCGATTACTTCCCTTCGAAAAAGCTATCAATTGCTGCTCACGAGCGCAAAAAACTTCGGTAAATGCCGCTAAACTAGCATAAGGTGTTTTGCTATCAGGATTTATATCGGCATCATGGTTTCCAGGAATTGCAAATATTGGAGCGGGATACTGCTCATACGGGTCAAAAAATTGAGCTGGATACTCGTTCGCTTCACCATGATTGTAAACGATATCCCCCAAATGCAGCAAAAAGGAAGGAACGGTGAAATCCTGTTCGGCCATTGAAATTTGGCTTGTCATTTCTTTGGCAACTAAACGCTGAAAATCAGAATGTTTAACACTTCCTGTATCTCCAACCATATGAAACTGCATAGAAGATGACAAGTCTTCCCCCAGTAGCACTTTATTTATATCTAATCGATAGGGCCACTTACCAGCAGCCTTAGGCAATGGCTTCCACTTAAATGAATCATCCTGCACATTATTCAATACCACAGGTCTTTTCCTTTCTACCTTTGTCATATTATACTTCTTCTTAAAGCCTAAATCAATTGCGCAAAAATACACCACAAGTATTACGCCTACATTAACAATTTTACAAAAAAAATGAATATTATGTTAAATTAAGTCAATCCAAAGAGGAATAGACATCATCATCCATACACGAAATATCAATCCTTATCATTAACTTTGCCGCCATACAGACTACACAAAGGATAAATAAGAACAAATGTCTAATATCGTTGCTATCGTAGGCCGACCGAATGTTGGCAAATCCACCCTCTATAATCGATTAACAGAAAGTAGAAAAGCTATTGTTGATGATTTTAGCGGGGTCACACGTGATCGCCACTACGGCCAAGCGGAATGGACAGGAAAAACGTTTACCGTGATAGATACTGGCGGCTATGTACATGGTTCTGATGACGTGTTTGAAGCAGCCATTAGAGAGCAAGTATTAATAGCTATTGAAGAAGCATCCATAATCCTTTTTATGGTGGATGTAACGGTGGGTGTCACAGATTTAGATGATGACATCGCAAAGCTCTTACGTCGATCCAAGAAACCCGTTTTTGTGATAGCAAACAAGGTAGACCATCACCAGTTGCATAACGAAGCTTCAGTATTTTATAGTCTCGGCTTGGGAGAAATATATAATTTGTCGTCTATGACTGGCTCCGGAACGGGTGAATTACTAGATGAAGTGGTTAAGCATTTTGACGATGTACAAGAGGAAGAGAATACATTACCTAGATATGCCATTGTTGGAAGACCAAATGTCGGCAAATCTTCTCTTATAAACGCGTTGATTGGGAAGGATCGAAATATTGTAACGCCTATCGCTGGTACCACACGTGATTCTATCCAAATCCACTACAATCAATTTGGACATGAATTTATGCTCATTGATACAGCGGGTTTACGGAAAAAAACGAAGGTTAGAGAAAATATAGAATTTTATTCGGTAATGCGTAGCATTAAAGCATTGGAAGATGCTGACGTGGTAATTTTAATGATAGATGCAGCCGAAGGTATTGAATCACAAGACATCAATATCTTCCACTTAGCAGAGAAAAACAAAAAGGGAATAGTGTTATTAGTAAATAAATGGGATTTAATAGAGAAAGACCATAAGACTACAAAAAAATTCGAAGATCAGATAAGAGAAAAGACTGCTCCATTTACTGATTATCCAATAGTGTTTACATCTGTTACAGAAAAGCAAAGAATTTTCAAAGCCATCGAAGCAGCTTCTAAAGTATATGAAAGCAAATTCAAAAAAATCTCTACTTCCAAACTGAACGATGTAATGCTTCCGATTATTGAAAACAATCCTCCTCCAGCTCTTAAGGGAAAATATGTTAAAATAAAATACATTACTCAAATTGCAGGCAAATCACCAATGTTTGCTTTTTTCTGTAATTTACCCCAATATATCAAAGATCCCTATAAACGATTCATTGAAAATAAGCTTCGCGAAAATTTCGATTTTGAGGGCGTTCCTATACAAATATTTTTTAGACAAAAATAGATAGATTCCCTTTCGTTCCATTGTTAAAATCAAGCGCGGTTAAGCAATAGCTTTTTGCTTAAATATTTGCTATATTTACCAACGTGCTACTAATTAAACCTGTGCTGTAACAAGGGACCTTACTAATATTTAAGCGCTTAAAAAGAGCGGAAGCTGCTATTATGTCAAATCCGACTACGATAAAAGATCTCGCAAGAGCCCTCAACATATCGGTTTCCACCGTATCAAGGGCCCTCCGAGATACTTATGATGTCAGTCAAGAAACAAAAGATAGGGTTCAGGCAATGGCCGCAGAACTCCGCTATAAACCTAACTTTAATGCAATGAGTTTGGTTAATGGAAAGACGCATAACATTGGTATTATTCTTCCCTTCATAACAAATTATTACTTCTCAACCGTCATCACCGGCATCCAGGAAGTAGCTTATAATCACGACTATAATATCATTTTGTATGTTACAAATGATTCACCAGAAAGAGAGCTCAATATAACCCGTAACCTTTCCGCCACGGGCCTGGACGGACTATTAGTTTCTACATGTTGCAATTCAGGGGAACATTTCAAAGAGTTAATGTCCCGGGAAATACCAATCGTCTTTTTCGATCGCGTAATTGACGACCTCATTGTTTCAAGAGTTACTCAAGACGACTACAATGGTGCTTTTCAGGCTACCAGTCACTTGGTAAAACAAGGATATACAAAAATTGCACATATTGCTGGCCCAAAGGGGCTCCCCTTTACTGAAAAGCGTTTAAAAGGCTATACGGACGCTCTTAAACGCCATTGCTTGCCCATGCATGAGGAATGGATTATATATTCAGGCTTCTCACAAGAATGCGGCGAACAAGACACGAACACTCTTCTTAAACTGCAACCGCACTTACTGCCCAATGCTATTTTTGCGGTCAACGACAGAAAGGCTATTGGAGCAACAGTAGCTTTAAAGAGAAGAAATATACAAATTGGAAAAGAGATGGGAGTCATTGGATTTACCAATGACCCTGTTTCATCACTCCTCTCTCCAACCATAAGCACAGTAGCAGAGCCGGCGTTTGATATTGGTCGTATAAGCTGCGAATTATTGTTAAAACACCTTAACAAAAAACAAACACCTATACAAGACATTATCTTACCGGGAAAACTTATTGTAAGACAATCAACACAAAAAGAAGGTAGTTACACTAGCAAAGAGGCAGAAGACGCATCTAAATAAAAAGTACAATGAGGATGCCTTTGCAGAATACTTGCCGGATAAAGATTACTCACTTCTTTTTCTATACTATCCTTAACCGCTTGTGCTTTTCTAGCATCAGGTACTGAACAAATAATATATTTGGATTTAAGTATCTGATTCACCGACATGCTTATGGCTTTTGAAGGCACTTCTTCAAGAGAATTAAACCAGCCCTCACCCAACTGTTGCTGACGGCATTGATGGTCTAAATCTACTGCCAAATAAGGTTCTTCTGTATCAAAATCTGCAGGTGGATCATTAAATGCTAAATGACCATTTTCACCGATACCCACTAAAGCAACATCTATTGGATGCTCTTTAATTAATTCACCTAGCCGTTTACGTTCATTATTTTCGTCAGCCTCACCATCAATAAGATAAGCGGCCTTTAAATTACCTACCTTGTCAAGAAAGCGTTCCTGTAAGTATTTTCTAAAACTGGCAGCATGCGTTATGGACAAACCGATATACTCATCAAGATGAAACATCGTAACTTTTGACCAATCAATATCCTCTTTGATTAACTGATTAATCGTTTCAAACTGACTGGTTCCTGTAGCTAAAATAATATTAGCTTCCCCATTTTTACGTATAGCTTCAGCAATAAGCTTTCCCGCAGCTTTACCTGCCTCTTTACCAAGCTCTGTCGGATTTTCTGTTTTAATAATATTCATATATTTTATTTTGTTTAAATGCTAAGGATAAAATAAATTACAAGTGCTGCATAAATCTAAAACCTCACCTGTCAATTGTCTAAAGCTTACATTTTTACTTCTGTTGTTCCACCACTTTTCAATGTAATATCAACGGGTGTATTATTTTTCCATGCGCCACCTGTAAAATCCGGAATATCAATCGAGCCACTTTTATTGGCAACAGACCACTCACTAAGCGGACATATTACGCTCCAGGCAGCCGCGTCATATACATCCATATCCATTGGTAAACCATTTCTTAAGCAATCAATCAACCGCCAGTCCATCATGAAGTCCATCCCACCGTGACCTCCAACTTTTTTTGCCAGCTCGCCTATTTTCTTAACGATAGGCGGTGTATAACGGTCCTCCAATTTTTTCATTTCTACTTCATCAAGCCACCCTTCATGACTAGTAGCTATCTTACCAGGTAAAGGATATTTTTGCGCAGTAGCCTTCGTACCGCTTAAAAGATGAATGCGCGAATAAGGTCGTGGTGAAGAAACATCATGTTGTACCATAATCGTGCGCCCCTTACTGGTACGAATTGTGCTTGTATTCATGTTGCCTCTAAACGGACGGTCTACAAACTCTTTAAAAGAAGCGTCCTCCTGCGCTTTTTTTTCTGCATAAGACTTCAATAAGAAATCGTTGGAAGACATAGAAACCATATATTCTAAACGATCCCCGCGATTTATGTCCATTGCCTGGCAGATAGGACCAAAGCCATGTGTAGGATACAGATTCCCATTGTGCGCAGCATTTTCTCTTAAACGCCACAAGTTCCAGCGTGCATCCTTCTTGAAGAAACTATCTAAAATATCATGGATATAAGCACCTTCTCCATGTATAAGTTCACCGAAAAAACCTTGTCTGACCATGTTAAGGGTAAGGAGTTCGAAAAAATCATAGCAACAATTTTCGAGCATCACACAATGTTTCTTTGTTTTTTCTGATGTTTCTACCAGCTGCCAGCAGTCGTCTACCGTGGTAGCGGCAGGAATTTCAACTGCCACATGTTTGCCATGTTCCATTGCATAAACAGCTATTGGTGTATGAAGCGCCCAGTGTGTGCAGATGTAAATTAAATCAATATCTTCTCTCTCGCAGACTTTTTTCCAAGCCTCTGCACCATCATGATAAAGAGTAGGATTATGTCCTGGCCGCTTAATGCGTTCTTTAGCCTCACTTACTTTCTCAGGTCTTATGTCGCACAATGCATTGATCTGTATCCCATCTAAATAACTTATTCTCTCAACAGCTGCACCCCCTCTATTCCCTAATCCTATGTAGCCAATTCGCACCGTATCGATCTTCGGAGCCCCATAACCGCTCATATTAAACTGCTGTGTATATTTCCGACTGCTCGCTTCCAAGATATGATGAAGTTTATCTTCCGGATTCTTTGCCTTCTGTTCTGTTCCTGAGCAAGACGAAATAGCACCTCCCGCTACAGTACCAAGACCGGCGATACCGGTATATTTTAAAAAATCACGTCGGTTACTTTTCATTTTCATAATTCATCTAATTATCATTGATTAAAAATTCAACCTTAATGGGTTTATGCAACTGTTTTGTGAAAAATTCAATTTCATTATGTAATACTTTTGCGCGTTCTCGACTAAGCAATCTCCCAGACATACTACGCGGTCGATAAAAACACACCTTACTTGATGATAATGCTGCCATTAGGGAAATGTCGCCCCATTGTAAAACATTTGGTAAATGAATGGCCATATTAAAAAAATCAATCCCCGCTCGTTGGTCGAATTGGTAGCTATAGGGAGCATCGTATAAATTCAATACTTCTATGTTATTCGAAGCAGAAAAAAGCAACGCAGCAACAGCAGCTTCTTTGTACGCATTCAATTCCACACGCGTATATCCCTGTTGTTCCAGCCAATCGTATATAACATTTATATCGGCAAACCACTCCGCCATCACTGTTCTTCCCAGCCAAATGGATGATCTCGATAGTGTATGAAAATCTGGTAACTGTCCGTCAATCGCACGCGCTTCAGCAGAGCTTTGTTCACCTGTACCCCAAAGATCTACTAAAAGAACATTTTCATCTTTCTTGATCGCATGGTCAATCAATTCTGTTGATATACTATCTTTACCCCCTGGATGGAAAAATACACGACATCGTTTATCCTCAGCAGCAGCCGGATGCCATAAAAAAGGGATAGATTGACCTTCTTCCGTAACTAATATTTTCTTTTGCCAGCCATCCTCCATCCCGAGCTGTCTTATTTCTTTCACTTTTCGCTTCTCAACTTGACTAATTAACAAGCTCAAATCTGCTCGCTTCTTATCTATCGACAAATCATTTTGTTTAAACACTTGGTCGTGCATCAACAAGCCTGCCGATTGGCAGAAGGAGGCGGTTGTTTCAATATTTAAGTCGCGATCACCATTCGGATAGGTAGCTAAACGAGCAGCATCTAATGGTGAAACTTCGGCAGTCGCACTAGCCTTTCCATCCCCCTTCCCCTTCAACTGTAAATTAAACCAGCCAAGCATTGCCTCTCGCATAAGGGGCCAGTAACCATGTCCCGTATCAAACGTTTCGTATGTAAGCTTGTTTTCCGCACCCATTATAGAGAAAAGAGGTTTCGCTCTTTCATAACTTTTAAGCATTTCAGAAGGAACAAATGAAGGATTAGTATCTTTATCAGCACTTAAAATTTTCAATGCCCGTGGCGCTACTAATCCAAGTACCGCAGCCTCTTCTGTAAATGTTAAACCTTTCGGCAGAAGTTCACAAACACAATTGCTGTTCATAATATATGATTGAAAAGTCCCGACACTAACAACCGGAACAGCAGCTTTAACACGTTCATCTAAAGCAGCTAACCACATTGTCTGGTTTCCTCCTCCACTTGCACCAGTAGCACCAATATTCGTAGGATCAACTTCTGGCAAAGAACAAAGTAAATCTATCCCTCGAATATTATCGGTTAACTGCATTCCCAGTAAAGACTGTCCCACATTTAGTAGCGAGGCACCTAAATTGGCGCCATGATATTCTTGCTCGCGAATGTCTGTACAACGTTCACCAGCTCCCCATGCATCTATTGTCAGCGCAACATATCCAGCTTGTACTAATACTTGTGCTACTGATTGGAATAAGTCGGATCTTCGGGCATCCGGCCAATGTCCGTGTGTAATGATTACTGCTGGAAAAGGACCTTTACCCTCAGGCAAATATAAATTCGCCGTAGCAGACACATTTGGTCTGGTTTGAAATTTTATATTCTTAATGATATAGCCGTTTTGCTGTACATGTCCTGTTTCTTTCATTTCCAATGGCAATGTTTGAGACAAGTGTACGCCCGAATAAGTCACTATATCTTTCTTGATTGCCTCCTTCTGTTTTAACCAATCTGCCTTATTGTTAGCAACCGTTAAATTCCGGAATGCACTTGTTGCCAGTAGACGATAATGAGATGCAATGAAATCAACCTTAGGTTTATCTTCAAAAACTTTTGGCAGCATATTTTCCTGTGCATTTAGCATCATTGGTAGCATTAGTATATAGAACAAATATTTTGTACTTCGAAAACAGCTCATATAAATAAATTAAACCCAATCAATCTACGTCCCACCATACCTTTGTAGCGGCATTGTCTGCACCACCAAGCAATTTCCTTCCCGCCTCTAGTGCTTCTCCATTAGTAGAAGCCTCTACAGAAGAATAGGGCAATCTATTAATAAAGCTGCCCAATGGCAAATCAGCATTGTCCGATTGCAATAGGGGATACATGACTGGGTAACCTGTACGACGAAATTCCGACCAAGCTTCTATTCCATCAGGGAAAATAGCTATCCATTTCTGTGTAGCAATTTGGGCACGCTGTACCACTTCAGAAGCACTCCAAGCAACAGGTATGTCTGATACTGCTGGTGAATTTGCCTCATCTCCAGGGGCAACAGGAATAGCATTGCTTTGAATATAAGAATTGATGATTGATGCATCCGTAACACCCCACTGTTGCAAGCTCAATGTTATACCCTTTTCATACAATTCTCTCGCAGATCCGCCCATATTCCAGCCATTTAAAGCTCCTTCAGCCCGAAGAAAATAAGCTTCCGCGGTGGCTAAAACCTCTTGTCGAGCTTCTAAATGGGCTTCCCATGCACTCCCTTCACTATTTCTTTCAACCCATTTTACCCCAATATTAGATGTCTGATTTGGCCTGTTTCCAGGCATATTAATAGCTGTGGCCGATGACCCATTTCTTAATCCTTTAAATTCACCCGTAGCTACAGCCGGTTGAAAGAACACCGCAAGGCGAGGGTCCTGATAACCCTTTAAATAAGAGGCCATGGTGGAGCTCATGCTAAACTCATTATTAGCCGCATTAAATGCTAAACCATTTGCGTCGTCTCCATTCAGGGAACGCTGTATAGTGGCACTTTCGCCATTATCAGTCATTACTCCAGCTGCTACAGCAGCTTCCGCTTCTTGTTGTGCTCTTGTCGGATTCACTTTCGAAATCCGCATCGCCATGCGCAAACGTAATGTGTTTGCGAATTTAATCCACTTCGAGACATCCCCCTCATAAATAAGATCCTGCGTTCCAAAAACATTATTCACATTTCCATTTTTCAAATTCACGACCGCTGAATCCAGACGTTTAAATAAATCATCATAAATAGCTTCCTGTGAATCATAGGGGATACTATTTGCTGTACTGCCTGCTTGAAAATAGGGTACCGGGCCAAATTGGTCCGTATAACGTTGAAAAGTATATGCTTTCATGATATTGGCTAAAGCGTATTCTCCAGATGTTGGTTCAGTATTATCAAAAATAGCCTGTAGTTGAGGCATGGTCAGCACATAGGTTATAATTGCAGGTCTAGATAACCAGGTATCATTTAGCGCATATCGATCGGTGGTAAAACTAGTCGTAGTAAGTGCATAATACTGCGCGTATAAATCTGGCATCAAAATAGAGATCGTTTGATAATAGGGTCGATGAATAGTGGCTGCAGATTGTGCACGTGAAAACATAAAAGGAATCTCTCTAGCCCCAGCTTCCGTTAATTTCGATGGATTTGTATTAATATCTTCGAAATCGCTTGTACAAGATATTACCAATAAGAGCCATACTGGTAAGCATATATATTTAAAATGTGCCTTCATTTCGTATACTTTTTATAAGTTAAAAAGATAAATTTAAATTGAAACCAAAACTGCGCGTAGAGGGTAATATCCCACTTTCGATCCCCTGAAAATTGCTCGTACCTATCGCGGCCTCAGGATCTACCGGTAATGTACGCTTTCCAATACCGGGAATATCCAATTTAGACTTTCCGCGGTAGAAGAAGAACAAGTTTCTTCCGGTAAGCGAAAATCTAGCCGTTTTAATGGGGCTATTTTTTAAGGTTAATGTATAACCTAACGACAGTTCACGTAAGCGAAAATTAGTAGCATCATAAGCAAAAAAATCACCATAGGCATTTGTTCCACCCTGTGATACTTGCGTCCATAACTGCTCAGCAGATATAGCGATATTATTTGGACTTCCATCAGGTAGTACTCCAGGCAATACCAATCCGCCTTCCCGATTTTTCGTCGTATAATCGGCTAAACCAAAATAGCCCAATAAAGCATCTGTTCCTGAAATAACAGTTCCACCAACACGCCCATCAATCATAAAAGAGAGTGTGAATTGTTTATAATCTACCTGATTCAACCAGCTGATGGTATAATCAGGATTAAAATTACCTATGTTTTGCAATTGCTGCACTACAGGCAACCCGGCGTTGTTAATTTGATAGGCGCCATTTGCGTCTTGAGCCCATTTAAAGCCATAAATATCACCATAAGATCCTCCAGGTTTAATTAATAGGCTGCCAAAATTAGTTGATGGCGATAGGTTCGCTTGTTCAATTCCAGGTAATAACGACAATACCTTATTACGGTTCAAAGCAAAGTTCAGCGTTGTATTCCATGATAAATTATCCTTTTTAACTGGATTTCCAGTTAACATAATCTCTAAACCTTTATTTTCGATATCACCCACATTTACATATTGATTATTATAGCCCGATGGTTGTGGTAAGCCGATAAAGATTAGCTGATTAACAGTATTAGTTTTATATACAGAAGCATCCAAGCCCAAACGTCCTTCAAAAAAACGCCATTCAGTACCGATTTCCCAAGCCTTTGTTTTTTCAGGCTTTAAATCATCAATATATTTTATTTGATCTCTCGCAACAAAGCCATCACCAGCACCTGGGCTATAGGAATAAGTTTGCTGTAGCAGATAAGGATCTGCATCATTACCAACTTGTGTATACGCACCACGAACTTTTGCATAACTTACCCATGATGGCATTTTTATCATTTCAGAAAGAAGTCCCGAAAGGCCGAACGAAGGATAAAAATAACTATGAGGAGCAGGCAACGTAGATGACCAATCATTCCGTGCCGTTACATCCAAGAATAGCTGCTGTTTATAGTTAAGCGTTGCGCTTCCATATACCGATTGAATTTCTTTTTCAGCCGCTATGTTTGCAAAAGTAGGTGTGCTGGCAAAATTCAAATCAAACATATTAGGAATACGCAAACCATTTGCCAATGATTGTGTATTGTAACCACTGTTATTAAGCAATGCGGCCCCAATATTATAATTTACACCGAAATCAGTTCCTATTTCATTGGTTCCGGAGAGAAGAAAATCAATATTTCGTTCCCATCGGTTCACATGATTCTCTTGATAACGCCCTCCGGCCAGTGTAGGGACGGGCAAGGTACCCTCGTGAAATGCACCCGTAATTTTATCATCGTACCTGTCTAAACTATACCGCCCTTGAGCAAATAACCAGTCCGTTAATTGATATTTCACGGAACCAACCAACATAATACGATTACGTTCCTCGTTTAATGATGTGCGACGCACATCCCAATAGGGATTTTGAAAAAAAGAACTATTCGTCCAATATAAGGGCTGTGGTTGTAAGGTCTCGGCATTTATGCTTTCAAAATTCTTTAGCTCTTCAGATGACATGTCTCTCGGCATGATCAAGGCCTCGTTTGTTACCCCATTATCTCCTAACCGTGGTTTATTTTTTATTTTTTGATTGAGATAGGTAACTTTAACATCCGTAGTTAAACCTGGTAAAATTTCATTATTCAATCTTAAATTTAATGTATTACGATCTAAGTGGTTAGTGGGAACAATACCAGCGATTGCATTATTCGTATAAGAGGCGTAGCCTTGCATTTTCGCTGTTCCTCCAGAAATATTAACGGAATTATTTATCGTAGTACCGGTGTTATAGAAGCTACGTACATTATCCGGATAAGTAGCTGCCACAGCACCCCAACTGCCTGCGGCATCCGTTCCCGCAACACCACCATTGCCCCTGCCGTATGTATTCTGAAAATCCATTAATAATAATGGTTTATCGGTTGTTATACCGCCGCTATAATTTAGCTTCACCGCTCCATCTTTACCCTTTTTAGTAGTAATCATTAAAGCACCATTAGCAGCACGACTGCCATATAAGGCGGCAGCGGCTGGTCCTTTTAAGACGGTAATTGATTCTACGTCCTCAGGATTGATACTTGCCCCACCGTCACTTCCTGAATAACCGCTACTTAAGCTCTTTTGTTGCGTGGCAACTGTATTGGCAGATCCCCCTCCCCCTTGTTCTGTACTCATTGTATTATCAATAGGCACACCATCTACTACTATCAATGCATTATTATTTCCACTAATGGATCGGTTTCCCCTTAACACCACCCTTACCGCACCGCCGGGCCCCGTTGCTGCGGGTGTGACTACTGCTCCTGCTACCTTTCCATTTAAGCTATTCATTACGTTGCCACTAGGATCTTTCACTGTAGTTAGATCCTCATTTTTCAATTCCTGAGTAGCATAGGTTAACGATTTAGTTTGTCTTTCAATCCCCAAGGCAGTTACCACCACTTCATTTAATTGAGCAGCGTCTTCTATTAACAGTACATCAACAATTGCGTCATTACCTATTGCTAGTTCTTTCGTTTGGTAACCAACCGAAGAAAAGACTAATATATCACCCGTTTTTGCTTCAACACGATAGCGTCCTTCCGTATTAGAAGAGGTGCCGGTAGTTTGTCCTTTGACTTTCACACTTACTCCTGGCAAAGTAGTATTATCTGTCTGACTTCTGATTGTACCTGCTATAGAAGTAAGATTTTGCGCAAGAATCCTTATAGGCAGAGAGATTGTCAGTACCACTAACAATAGTATAAATAGCTGGATTTGAAAAGGCTTGTTTTTTTCCATAATTTCTCGTTAGGATTGGTAATTCAAAAGGATAAACCCTTTTTATTAAAACCAAATCACCGAGAAAAATGCATGAATAACAAAAATACTAAGAGAAATCAGCGAGAACGTTATCGAGAAACGAAGCAATTATCTTTTAAGCGCTTCAACCGTTCTAACCAGCATATGGTCCGAACTATTTTTTATTCTGAAATAAGCTTCGCCTCCAAAAAAGAAGCGGGCAACGAGTGCTTTCATATCCGATTCAATTAAATTACGGGCCAATGCAGCTTGTTTATTATTTACTTCAATTCCTTTTTTTTGTGAAAGCTTCACAAAATTACTATAGGTATCTTTTGGAAGGTTGTAGTGGTTCATATAATGATCTATGGAAAAATCTGGCGGAGTGGAAACCAAGTTGCTATAAACATAATCATTGATCAGATTTTCTCTAATTACCTTTTTGTAAAAGCTATTTATACCTAAGGTGTCAATAGGCACATAAATGTCTGGCATGATACCTCCTCCTCCATATATGGGTCTTCCTGACGTAGTATGATATAGCAAGCCTTTAAACAAGGAAGTATCTACAACGTTTTCTTTGTCGCGTGTGAGTTCACCAGAGATATATCGCTTATTTATCTCATTAAAATACTGGTCAATACCGTCTTTATATGACTTTTGTATGCTTCTTCCAGATGGGGTATAATATCTTGCGATGGTAAGGTTCACGGCCGATCCATCTTCAAATTCAAACTGATCTTGTACTAAACCTTTTCCAAAAGACCTTCTCCCTACAACGATACCCCGATCAAGGTCCTGCACCGCTCCAGCAACAATTTCGCTCGCAGACGCTGATTTTTCATCTATCAGTATGGCCAGTTTACCTTGGTCAAAAATGCCATTTGCAGTCGAAAAATAATCTGTGCGGGGTTCATGCGCTCCCTGTGTATAAACAAGTAGTTTTTTATCCTTAAAAAACTCGCTGGCAAGTGCGGTCGCCGAACGTAAATACCCACCACCATTTTCTCTCAAATCTAGTATCAGACGGTTTACACCATACTGCTTCATACGATTGAGATTTTCTTTAAAATCATTGGCGGTTTGTGCACCAAAACGCTTAATTTTTATATAGGCGATAGCCGTATCAATAATATATGCCGCATCAATGCTGCTTACAACGATCTTATCACGACGTACCTTTATTGGTTCCGAAAGATCTACCCCTTCCCTATTAATCCACAAATTAACGATACTTCCCCGTTTACCGCGTACTCTGGCAGCCACCTCTTGCTCCTTCATATTGACACCCGAGATAGGCTTATCATCCACTCCTATTAATTTATCACCAATCTTTATTCCAGCTTTATCTCCAGGACCTCCCAGTGTTACAGCGGTTATCATGAGCGTATCCCTCAGCCGATAATACTCTACACCAATACCATCAAAGCTTCCATTTAAATCTTCTCCTAATGCCTTAGCCAGTGCGGGGGCCATATAAGTTGAGTGGGGATCTAAGTGAGACAAAACCTCCTTTATAGCAAAATCCTGCAGTGTATCGCTTCCTACAACATCTACATAATATTCATTTATCATCTGTACAAGCTGTTGAAGCTTCCCATTTTTATCCACTAAAACTGAAGGAAAAATACTATTATTAGGCCTCGTATTTTCATCCACAAAACTTTGTCCGAGTAATAAACCCACAAATAGCACCCCGGCGTAAGTAGCGGCAGCAAGTAAGTTTTTTCTAGTTTCAGGACTCATAGCAATTTAGAGGTGCTAAGGTAGTTATTATAACGGAATTATGCCTTGCACTATATGAAATTATCAATTCTGAAGTAATAAGATACTCTATTATAAAGATTATTCACTTAATGGATACAAATAGCATTTACTTTTTAAGAATAAATCACTTTCGATGCTTTTGCAAATCATATATAAAAGTAATTTATCTATTTTTGTAAAAAATTATTTGATGGTTGTATAGCGCCTATTAGTAAACAAATAATTCTATTTCCGTTAACAATTCAAGCTATCAAATGTTTCAACAATAAATATTTGATAATTTAAATTTATAAGGTTAAAAATGCATGAGATTGAACCATATTATCGTTGGCGCGATGATTATGTCGCCGCTGAAGACGAACAATCTCCATTTTATGGAGCAGAATATAGTGAATTTGAATTTGACAAACAGATTTACAATTTTTTATTGCATCCACAATGGGATTCCTTCGGTTCCAACACCTTATATTTAAAAGTACTATTTGCCGATTACGATCATAATTTTTCGATTATAGAATTTATCGGCGAGTGGAATGATGCCATTAATAACGATATCATGCTTTTAAAAAGAGAAGTTGTCGAAGTAATGCTTGCTGCTGGCATCAACAAATTTATTTTAATCGGTGAGAATATCTTAAATTTCCATGCATCGGATGATTGCTACTATGAAGAATGGTTTCAGGAAATTGAGGATGGATGGATTGCCGGTATTAATTTTAGACATCATGTAATTGAAGAATTTAAAAACGCAAATATTGATTACTATATCAATTTTGGCGGTTTATTAGATGATATGAGCTGGCGCAATCATAAACCTATACAGGTATTCAGAGCTATTGAAGAACAGTTAACAAAGCGCCTACACTAAACCACCTATTTTTAAATTAACATTTAGGCATTCTTTTTTTCATCTCAGATAATTATCTTTGGTACAAACCTTGTTCTTATTAAGGCGAACGATATAGTAATTTATTATCACAATAAACCAATGGCCTATGAAAACTTTTGTTTTAGTATTGGTCGCGACTTCGTTTTATAATGTACATGTGGAAGCGCAAGAAGGCAAAGACAACAAGAATAGCAAACAAGTAAATAAAGCATCTCTTCCTACACCAAAGGAAAATGAGCAACTATTCTACTTGCAGAGGGACCCGAATGCTAATACCGTGGTGTACACCTTGAATAAAAAGGATGGAAAAATAGATGAAGAAGATCCTGTTAAGGCCTATTGGATTTTATACGAGGAAGATGGCGAGCGTAAAGATCTAACCTATATACAGCGAAAGTTTGCTTATGGTGTGAATTACAAAAAATTAGCAGAAGATGAATATGAAATATCGCTAACATCCTGCAAAAAAATCCCCATGCGTTTAGCCTATTGCCCTGAAAGTAAACAATATGAAGCATTTGCTTCCATAAACAACAAGCAAACGATTATTGAGCGGATATTTGTACGCATAAATGGTGGATCATTATTTAAACCCCATATCGATTACGTCGAATTTACCGGCCGTGATAGTAAATCAGGAAAAACCGTCAAACATCAACTACAGTTAGAATAAACTATTTTTTAGGTTTTTGATCGCTTACACATCGAAATCCAAGGTTATTACTAGCGCTGCTCACTTCTCCCTTCCCCCTACTTCCAGCCTTATATCGTTCGCAATACTGATTATTGCATAAAAATGACCCTCCCCTTTGCACTCTTTTTACAAGGCCGGGTTCAGCCGGATCATAGCTATCTGCGGGGCCCTTAGGATTATCTTTCACAGATTTTTCATACGCATCAGGACGATAAAAATCAGCACACCATTCCCAAACGTTTCCATCCATATCAAACAACCCGTACGGATTTGCAGGAAAGGACTTTACTGGTGCTACGTCAGCATAACCATCTTCGGTTGTATTTTTCGAGGGAAAATCACCTTGATAAACATTCGCAACCCATTTCCCCTTTGGTTTTAATTCATTACCCCAATAGTATACATTTCCAGTTTTACCTCCATTCGCTGCATATTCCCATTCGGCCTCCGTAGGCAGCCTCTTTCCTGCCCATTTAGCAAAAGCATCCGCATCTTCATAACAAACCTGCACCACTGGTTCATTTTCTTTGCCTTCTGTATTACTGCCTGGTCCTGTTGGATGACGCCAGGACGCACCAGGTACATACTTCCACCATTGTAAGTGATTATTCAAATCAACCTGCTCCTTTGGCGGCGTAAAAACGGCTGACCCCGGGACTAATAAATCCCTGGATACACCCGGAAAATCTTCAGGATTCAGCGCCCTTTCGGCCACAGTAAGATAACCCGTTGCTTCAACAAATCTCGCAAACTGGGCATTTGTTACCTCATGTTCATCCATCCAAAAATCGTTCACCTTTACTTCGTGAATCGGTTTGGCATCGGCAAATTCTTCCGATCCCATTTTAAAAGTACCGCCCTTAATTAGTACCATATTCGCATCATCGGCCCCCATGAGAATCGCTTCCTGTGCACGCTTAGCTGCAGCAGCTCGAGAAGGGATTCCTTCAGATATGCACATTGCTACAGAGTCTGTCTCTTTTTCCTGCTTTTTCGCTGCATTATTACATCCTATGAAAAGGCCAATGCTGGCTATTCCAACCACGCAAGTAGATAAAAAACTATATATGTTAATATTCATAAACCACACATCCAAACTAGCTAAATAATAATATTGCTAGCGCTAAGGTAACTAAGATATTAAATAATTGAGCAATCAAAAATACCCAAAATGGGCGTTTACTATTCTCTTTAATTAAATCCTTAAAATTTGTTTCTAAACCAATACTTGTAAAAGCCAATGCGAACCAAAGACCTTGAACGCTCTTTATATCGCCTTTAACCGCCGCAACCGTATCTGCATGCAGCACGAACGAAAACAATAAGGATGCTGCAATAAAACCAAGCACGAATTTCGGAAAACGCTCCCAAATCACCCCTAAACCTGGTTTCGTTGCCGCTTGCTGTCCAGCTGGGTGATTAGTATAAGTCCAATATACGGAAATTGCTAAAGCCGCCACACCTAGTAAAACATTTTGGGAGAACTTTACAATAGTACTGATTTTCAAAGCCGTCTCACCTACCAATGACCCCGAGGCAACTACAGCACCGGAGGTATCGATGCTGCCACCTAACCATGCTCCAGTAACTTCTTCAGAAAAACCAAAATAGCTCGCAATATAAGGCATACCAATCATCATCGGTATAGCCGTAATGAGCACCATAGAGACCACATACGATAATTTTTTTGAGTCTCCTTGTATAGCACCTGATGTAGCGATCGCCGCAGAAACGCCACAAATAGAAACGGCACTTGAAAGCATGAGCGCCAGCTCATCATCTATTTTGAACTTTTTACAGAGCCAAAAAGCAAAATACCATACTGACAGTACTACTACCAGCGATTGAATCAATCCGAGTGATCCAGCTTTCAGAATATCTGAAAAAATCACATTGGTACCTAATAGAACTAAACCAATCTTTACCAATAATTCTGCAGACAATGCTTCTTTTAACCATACCGGCAATTTTATAGTATTACCAACAATTAACCCGATACATAAACTAAATATTACCGCCTCTAAACCCAGCTCTTCCATTTTTGAATTACCAGCAAGCAATAACGCAAGCGCGGTTAAAAAAAACACGACTGGAAACCCCAGCAGATAAGGTTTAATTTTCCGTCCCGTTAGCAATCCACCAATAACCAAAATAACGAAGGTAAAAACGAGTTGCTGCAATAAACTCACAAAATTTGCTGTAGAGAAAGCTGCAAAAAGACTATTCGCATCAGACCATTTATATTTTGGGGCGCCTATATGAAATCCTGCAACGGCCAATCCTATAATAATAAATCCTAGGATTACAACCGTCCAATCCTCCGTTAAAAAGTTTTTTTTAGGCAAATTTTGCAGCTCGGGAGATAAGTCTTCTTCCTTGGTTGTTGATTCTTTTGAAATAATTTCTTCATTCATATTTAGTATCTGATTAGTAAAACACCAAAACTATCATAATATGTTAAAAGGAAAAAGAAATATCTAAAAACATTTTAACCTGTTAAACCTGGGGTAATAGCTTTTGTTTCTAAGATAATTTCTTTATTCTCTTGCTTGTGAATAACTGGTCCCTCCTGTTTAACGATGTCTTCTCGCACCATGGGGCCATTTGCTGCCAATTCACTCCCTGCCACTTTTGATTTAAATATAGGCCAAAGAAGCTGTGCATACCATTCATCGCCTTCATAGTGCGAGATACCGTAAGATTTAGGATATTGCCGTGTTATTAAGGCTGTTCCAAAAATAATATCCCAAAGGAAAAACATATTTCCGAAATTTCCCTTATAATGTCCCACACCATCGTTTATTGTATCTGCATGATGTGCATGATGCGTAGCTGGTGTAGAAATCGTTCTTTCAAGTATCCAAGCAATAGGGTGAAGCCATTTCTTTTCATAAAAAGGCTTGTCCCATTTAATACTGGAATGCGCCATTTTGGTTATTAACGATTTAATTCCTTTTGCAAACAAAGCTGGGTAGCCCAAGCCAAGATACACCAATATAACGGTTAAATAGGTTTGAGAAAAGAAAATAGTATAAATGATATTCTGCCTTGAAGCCATGGCCATTCCCATATACGAAGCTGAATGATGCGTTCTGTGAAACCGCCATAACCAGGGGATTTCATGATGAAGTCGGTGATACCAATACTGCGTCAGGTCATCATAAATACAAATAATAATAAAACCCCAGAAAAACGGCACCCATTCGAACGCATCTTTCGAGTGTGGCAAAATAAATGGAACAAATTTCAACCCAAAATAGGCTACCAAGGGCCGTGTAACTAAACGGGGTAAGGCATAGCAAGCAAGGTCGAGCAACTTTTCATTACGATTCCATTCCTTACCGTACAAGCCAAAAGAAAATTCAAAAACGCCTATAATTAACGTGAGCACCGCCAATCCCCAAGTATTAAGGTTGGTGAAGATTGCTTCTATAAATTGTATCATGATAATGGGCCATTAAATGATTAAATAATAATAAATTCCACAAGTGTCTATTTAATCCAAGGTTTTTCGCCTGTTAAATAGAAATAGAGAAACATCAGCAAGATTGGTAGTGCATAAATAAATATACTAAGCAAAACATTTCTCACGATTCGATCTTTTACTTCTTTTTCTAATTTCATCTGCAATCCTCCTATCCGATGAGTTTTTGTAAAAAGTTAATAGCAAAAATAATAATCAGTGTCGGGATGAGTGTTACAACAATTCCCACTAGAATTTTTTTCGCCAACAAAAGAATATCTTGAAAAGTCATGTCGTTAAATTTTATGTTTGTTCAACTGGGCAATAATTTCTTCCTTAGAGCTCAACCCGTGTTTTTTCCAAACAACTTCTTTTCCTTTATATAAAATCAGTGTGGGAAGTGCATCCACAGCAAGTTCTTTTGTTAACTGCTTATTATCATAAGCCTCGATATTAACTAATTTAAATTTATCCTTATTTTCATCCGCCACATTTTCTACAATCGGTTTCAGTTTTTTGCATCCGCCACAGTACCGGGAACTCACATCCACCAATACCAATTTTTCTGAGGTGATTTGATCATGAAAGGCTGCCAACGATAAACCTTCACCAACGGTAGACTCAACTGGTTTTCCCTCCCCTATCCATTTACTAAGCCCTCCGGGAAACTCATATACCTCTTTAAAATCCTGTGCGCGCAAAGTTGCCGCCAGCTTAGCACTCCGCCCATTACCTATGGAATAAATAAATACCGGCTCGCTTTTCTTTAGTTGCGCCAATACTGATTTAAACTGCTTTTCGTCAGATACATTCTGTGCGCCCTTCACATGATTCTGAATAAATTCTTCTTCAGAACGAGCATCTAAAATCTGAGCATATGCGCCTGCATTCAATAATTTCTTTTCAAATGTCTCGAAAGGTAACAGTTTAACGCCCCTTTCCTGTGCTATTACGATTCCAACAGTGAATAGTAGTAGCGTCAATGAGATGAATTGTTTCATTCTTTTGCATTTTAATTATTTGACACTTTGTTATTATTGTTTTGGTAATGTATTTCGCCTATCCGCGACATCGTCCCAGGTGATATAGGGATAGATATTATTCTTTTTTGCCTCTTCTTCAAACAATGATTTAAGTTCCTCGAGTTTTTCGGGGTTCTTTTTAGCCAAATCGTGCTGTTCATTAAAATCTTCATTCAGATTGAATAATTGCCACTCGATATGATTTGGATCTGGAAAACTAACATTTCGTAACCTACCTCCTTTATTATCATCAATTTTAAAAGCTAGGCCTGCTTTCCAGCCATCCTTATAGATAGATCGAGAACCAAAGATGTAGTAGTACTGTGTTTTATGTCTAGAAGGCGCTTGCTTATCTGAAAACGAATACACTAATGATGTTCCTTGAATGGTATCCTGCTTAATACCTCGGATATATGCAGGTGCCTCGATGTGTAGGAACTCTAGTGTAGTGGGCAACAAATCATTTACGTAACCATATTGATTACGTATTCCTCCTTTTTCTGTAATGCCTTTGGGATAAAAAACAATCAACGGGTTACGTGTCCCACCTTCAGAATGCGCATCCTGCTTCCAGTATTTAAAAGGGGTATTAGCGGCTTGCGCCCACCCTAATGGATAATTCCCATTCGTTGCCTGTGGAGTACCTATAAGTTCTAGATTGTCAAGATTTGCTTTAACAGCCTCTTTCTCTGATAATACTTGTTGTAAAGCTGTTGCAGGTGATCGTGTAACCGTTCCGTAGAGTGTCCCCTCTTTACTCGCACCATTGTCTCCAACCACCAATAAGATCAAGGTGTTATCAAGCTGATTGATTTCTTTAAGGTGATTAACTAATCGTCCCACCTCGTAATCGGTGTAGGTTAAGTATCCTGCATACACTTCAAAAAATCTCGTATAAACTTTTTTCTCGTCGTCGGAGAGTTTTTCCCAAGCTTTGATATTAGGATTTCTAGCCGGTAATGTGGCATTAGCAGGTATGATTCCAAGTTCCTTCTGACGTTTAAATACCTGCTCACGATAGTTATCCCATCCTTTATCAAATTTTCCCTTATATAGATCTCTCCATTTCCCTTCTACTTGGTGGGGTGAATGTGTTGCACCAGGAGCATAATATAGGAAGAAAGGTTTATTTGGAGCAGCATTCTTTTGCCGATCGATAAAGCTGATAGCTTTGTCCGTAATCTGTTCGCTCAGATGCCTGCCATCTGGCACTACATGGGCATTATCTTCTACCAGATCCGGCTTATATTGATCGGTTGCCGAACCTAAAAAACCAAAGAAATGATCAAAACCTTTTCCCGAAGGCCAGCGATCAAATGGTCCAGCATCCGTTGCATCTTGATCGGGTGTTAAACCATATTTTCCTACAGCAAAAGTACTGTAGCCATTTTCTCTTAGTATTTCGGCGATCGTTCCCTTGTCAGAAGGGATCCTTCCATCCCAGCCAGGAAAGCCAAAGGCCGACCAGCGATGAGAGAACCCGCCTTCATGTACGCGGTGGTGATTGCGCCCGGTTAATAAAGCTGCTCGTGTTGGTGCACAGATCGCTGCTGTATGGAAATTCGTATAACGCAAGCCATTATTTGCTAAGCTGTCAAAGGTTGGTGTATTGATTAACCCTCCAAATGTGCTGCTCGCACCAAATCCCACATCATCCAATAAAATCCAAACAACGTTAGGAGCTCCTGAAGGAGCTGTTATGGGGTCTACCCAAGCTTCTTTAGAGCTAGCAAAATCTTTTCCAACCACACCTTTAAATGACTCCTGCTGCTGCGTAATATTTTGTGCATGCGCAAAGGAAACGGCAAACGTGAAACCGAAAATTGTTGTAATTAATTTGCTCATCTGTTTATAATTTGTTTTTAAATTATTTTCAAATCGTTACGTATCTTCTCTTTTATTGCCCGGTAAGCCAAACGGCACTTATTATACTTAAGATAGTGGCCATACTTAAACCGTCATCATTCCGTACAGCTTTAAAATCCCGGATTCTGGGTTAATAAGTGATTGTTATCTATTTCAGATTGCGGAATAGGGTACAAAGCATGTTTTTCGGCAGCATTGTTTTTACCAACTTTATGAAGGCTCTTCACAAAAATCCCATTACCAGAAGCGTCCTTTTCCCTTATTAGATCAAACCAGCGTTGGTATTCATATACCAGTTCAAGTCGCCTATCTAAGTAAACAGCATCGCGAAACTGATCTTTGCTTAAACCCGCGGTTAGGTCTGGCAAGCCTGCTCTGCGCCTTACCCGATTAATTGATTTATAAGCTTTTGCGCTAGGACCATTTACTTCGTTTTCAGCTTCAGCATGAATAAGCAACAAATCCGCATAACGTATGATGGGCACATTTGCAGCCGACTCACTGGTTACCGCTGTTGAATTAGGATCCCACCATTTGTTAAAGAAAGGTGTTGAGTCTCCCGGTACTGCCGGATTGTTTAAGGGTAAATTATAACTTCTACCATTAGACGGACTAGTAAAACTTGTCACGAACGTTACATACTTACGTTTATCGTTAGGTTTAAATAATTTGAAAATACTAAAGAAGTTATCGTTCCCTTCTTTATAGTATCTTGCCATATGTGCGTAATTCCCTCTTAGACCCGGTATACTACTTAGTATTGCACGTGGTGCCTCGTTATTTCCCTGATTTAGGGAATTTGATTTAAATTGCGCCGAAAAAATATGCTCTTTCCCATTCTTAAACGCCGGCAGAAAAACCTCCGCATAGTTCTCAATCAAATCATACCCATAACTCCCAGAGCCGCCATCCTGCGATGAAAGCACTTCCTCGGCTATTTTGACAGCATCTTCATAATGTTCTTGTATCTTAAGCGGCAATGAGGCTTCCGTAAGGTATACCTTCGCTAGCAGCGCCTTTGCGGCTCCTGCCGTTGCGCGACCTACATCGGGTGAACTATAACTAGCAGGTAAAACCGCTGCGGCTTCCTTTAAATCTTTTTCTATCTGGCCATACACTTCGGTAGCGGCGCTCCGAGGAACTGCATAGTCATTTGCATCTATATATTTCTGATATGCTACAATAAGCGGAACATCTCCATACAAACGAACCAAATTGAAGTAATAAAGCGCTCTTAAAAATTTAGCTTCCGCAAGCAATCTGTTCTTAAGGTTTTCATCAAAATCAATTTGAGGTATTTTCTCCAGCGCAACATTCGCACGCTTTATGGCAGCATAGTGTTGCTGCCAAATTTCATAAATCCTCAGATTTGTTGAAGAATGTGCCAAAACCGACAGTGAACGCACATCTGGATTCGTGGCCCCTGGTCCTGGATCCTCATCATCACCCGCCATATTCATTCCTGTATTAAACAAGGTATTATAAGGTGTTTGAACGGAAGTACCTCCAGAATTAAGGAAGAAATAAACGGCGTTAATGGCATTTAATGCATCATCTTGCGTTTTGTAAAACTGTTCTTCTGAAATGATAGCAGCAGGCTCCTCTTCAAGAAATTTCTTACAAGAGGTAACAGTAAGGCTTATGAGGATGATATAGATAATTCTTTTCATCTGTTTATTTTTTTGTTTTTATAAGGTTAACGAGACACCCAGTTGAACGGACTTATTATTCGGATAAATACCTTGATCAATACCTCTGTTAATGAGCGACTGCTCCGACTGGCTCACCTCGGGGTCAAAGCCTGTATAGTCTGTCCATGTCCACGCATTTTGTGCCGAAACATAAATTCTCAGGGAATCCAAACCCGACTTTCCAAAAACACGCTTTGGTATCGTATATCCGAACGAAACATTCTTTAGTCGAACATAAGAAGCGCTTTCTATAAAGCGATCTGAGATGGTAATGGCTGGATCCTGAAAAGCTGCTTTTACATCAGTACTTGTGTTGTTAGGTGTCCAGCGATTCAATACTTCACGGGATGCATTCACATAACCAGTTCCTAACTCCAAGTTGGCTCTATTTGCATTATATAATTTACCCCCGAACGATCCTTGGAAGAACACTGATAAGTCAAAACCTTTATAACTGAAATTATTGGTGAGTCCGGCAGTAAAACCTGGTTGATTAGCGATTACTATTCGATCACCAGCCTGTGTAATTTGGCCATCGCCGTTGAGATCCTTGTATTTTTGTCCACCTGGACTTTTATTTTGCTGCGGCGTAAGTGGGTTGTCTCCCTCCTGAATAATACCATCTGTTTGATAAACAATAAAAGAACCTAAAGGGTACCCAACTTTTGCAATAGATGGTTGTGATATCACGGGAATAATTTGATCCACACCTTCCCCTAAGTCGGTAATTTTATTGGTGTTTTTTGAGAATATGGCAATAGTTTTCCAAGTAAAATTTCCCGTTATGTTATTTGAATTTACATATACTTCAATCCCTTGATTGGATACAGCCCCAATATTTTGATAGATGGCTGCAGTTTGTCCGCCTCCAAACTCGGCTAAACCAGAAGTTCCTGGAACCGTCCTATTCAGCAGTAAATCGGTGGTTTTCTTGTAATAATAATCAGCAACCACGGTTATTCTATTATTAAATAGACCTACATCTACACCGGCATCAAATTGAAATGTCTTTTCCCATCCGAGGTTGGGATTGGGAACAGTTACGGGAGCGAACCCGTGTACGGTGGTATTAGAAAAGTTATACCTGAAATAGTCAAGTTGTGAAAGCGATTGGTAGGAAGGTATATTCTGATTACCTGTGGTACCAGCACTCAAGCGTAATTTAAGCTGACTTATATTCTTAATATCCTTAAAAAAATCCTCATTACTCACATTCCAACCAAGAGCTGCTGAAGGGAAATACCCCCACTTATTTCCCGCCCCAAATTTTGAAGAACCATCTGAACGAAAAGTAAGAGTCAATAGGTAACGATCGTCATAGACATAATTAATTCTTCCCAGAAATGAAGCGAGCGACCAATCGTTTGCAATTGAGCTGGGTGTTCGGTTAGTGATACCCGTTCCCAAATTATTAAAAGAAAAAACATCTGTCGCAAATCCAGCAGCCTCTGCCACAGCCCCCTCACTATTTGATTGTTGTGCAGTAAATCCAACAATAGCATTAATTCGGTTTTTGTCATTAATCGTTTTGTCATAACTTAAGGTATTCTCGTTAAGCCAATTGGATGTAAACAGCGAACCAACTTGCGCCAAACCTCCCAAATCCAGTCCTTCAGCCGTAGTTTTAGGCAGATAACGATTCTGCTTATTATCTACAACATCTACCCCCACTAATACTTTTGCTTTAAGTCCGTCAATAATTTCATATTCGCCTGTTATATTTCCCAAAAGTCGATTTGTTTTACTTTCATTCAGCTGATTATATAAAGAGTTGATGGGGTTTTGTAAGTTCGATTCGAAGGGGCTATAGATGACAAATGAACCATCATCCTGATAAATGGGAAGTGAAGGGGGGGTAAGCAATAAGTTAGCAACAACTGATGTTGGCGCTATAGCCGCTTTCGACCTGCTAGCCGATAAATTACTTGTTAACTTTAATCGTTCATTATAATCATGTACGACATTCACTCTACCTGATATACGTTGAAACCCCGTATTTTGTAGAATCCCGTCCTGATCAAAATAATTTCCAGATATGGCTAATCTTGTTTTCTCCCCTCCCGTCAGAATGGAAAGGTTATGATTCTGTATGGCCGCTTGTCGAAAGGCAGCATCTTGCCAGTCGGTGCCTACGCCGCTTGTATCCAACGTATAGCCTGAAACCGAAGGTAAAGAAGTAGATTTCCCTGAGTTTGCTGCAGCATCTTTGCGTAATTGCCACCACTCGCCGGCATTTAATAATGGGATGGTCTTAACAACTTCCTGCACTCCATAATAACCATCGTAATTGATGGAAGACTTATTCTTTGTTCCATTTTTTGTAGTTATAATCACCACTCCATTTGCCCCACGAGATCCATATATTGCCGTTGCTGATGCATCTTTAAGCACATCAATTGATTCAATATCGGATGTATTTATCGTCGAAAGGGGGTTGATTTTAGAACCGGTATTCACCCCAGCATCATTAACAGAATAATCGTTACTGATGGGGAATCCATCAATTACATACAAGGGATCACTACCAGCGGTTATCGAATTGTTTCCGCGAATTTGCACACTGACGCCACCTCCCGGTTGTCCGGAAGTTTGCGTAACTACGGCTCCTGGTACTGACCCCTGGAGAAGACGTTCTGGAGACGCTACAGGCTGACTCTTTACTTCTGCAGGTACCGAAGCTATTGCTCCTGTTAAATCGCCCCTCTTCTGAGTACCATATCCTACCACGACTACGTCTTCCAACTGGTTAAAATCAGGCGCTAGGCCAATTTCTATCGGACTTCCGGTGGCGACAACCTTATTTACTTTATATCCAATATAATTGACAATTAACGTATAGGGAAATTTCTGCCCAGTTATAAACTTAAATCGTCCATCTCCATCGGTACTTGCTTTGTGAGTAGTACCCTCGATGGACACTGTGGCCCCGGGCAAGGGTTCCTTCGTATTAGCATCAATTACTTTTCCATCTAATGTTGAATTGATAAGAGGTTTAGTTGTTTGGGCAGCTATCTCTCCACTTAAAAATATCGCAAACCCAATAAAGGTTGCTTTTTTAATGAAGGAACAATTTTTAACAGCCCTATTTAAGTGAAAAAAATTAAAATATCTTTTAATATGAAAATCGATCATTTTTTAGCATATAGAATGTAGGACATACGCTATCAAGTTCATTTATGAAATGAACTTAGCAAGCAACGTAAAATTTCCCGAATGGAAGATTGATTATTTTGTAGATGTTATGTACCGTTGTTTTTCAACAACAACAGGAAGGAAAGAAAAGCTTGTGAACAGATGGGGCTTTGGCCCGCCTAAAAACTGAAATGGCAACTTTAGCTTGTTTCATCGCATTATAAATTATTACACATTAAATCTATCTTTTTAGTAGATATTTAAACCAAACAAATATACATAGCATAAAGTAGCTTTGTTAGGACGAAAATATTCCTAATTAGCCCATAAATAATACGCATAAAAGGTATTATTTGTACCTACTCTATGAAAATTGGGATTTATTCTTGAAATGAGGGCACGCTCCCCTTGAAGATTTCTTGTAATGCTTTTTGAGCGGCATGATAGCCACACATGCCATGCACACCTCCACCGGGGGGCGTAGAGGAAGAACAAATATAAATCCCTTTGGCCGATGTGCTGTAAGGTGACCACTTAAGTGCCGGTCTTGTAAACAATTGCCGAATATCCATGGCACCTCCATTAATATCCCCCCCTACGTAATTCGGATTATACCTTTCATAATCCGTAGCATTGATTGTTTGTTTCATTAAAATACGATCACGAAAACCTGGAGCAAAACGTTCTATCTGCTGCTCGATAGCATTGCTCATGTCTATCGTAGATCCATTAGGAACGTGACAATAGCCCCAAACCACCTGTCTGTTATCCGGCGTCCTGCTCGTATCAAAAAGACTTTGCTGTGCCAGTAATACAAATGGCTTTTCTGGGTGCTTTCCTTTCCAAACAGCTTCCTCACCTGCAGCAATTTCGTTAAAGGTATTACCTATATGTACCGTTCCAGCCTTCTTGCATATTTCCGATGCAAAAGGTATGGGCCCGTCTAATATCCAATCCATTTTAAAAACCCCCATACCGTAACGATAAGATTTCAATTGCTTCTTATAATTTGACGAAAACTTTTGTCCCGCTATCTTCAATAGCTGCTTTGGTCCAATATCAAATATAATCGCCTTATATCTCGGAAGCTTTTCCATCGAATCTACATAATAATTAACAAGCACTTCTCCGCCTAAGGATTTAAAATAAGAGTTTAGTGCATTGGCAATACTTTGCGAGCCCCCTATAGGTATAGGCCACCCCCCCTCGTGCCCGGCTATAGAGAGCGCAAGTGCAATCGCAGAAGTCGTTGCATGAGTAAGGGGAAGCATGGAATGTGCCGCCATGCCAGCCCACAAAGCCTTCATTTCTTCACTCTTAAAGCTCCGTGCTGTGCTAGCTGCCGATTTTAATGCCTTCATGCCAAATTTCAACATTTTCAATGGAGATGAGGGTATGTGAAGGGGGGCTAAAACGTCTTCTACAATTTCGGGCCACAATTTTACTAAGGGGTCAAAAAGATGCTCGTAAGTTTTTGCATCCTTACCAAACTGACGAGCGGTCTCCAACAATGATCCGTATAACCCTACTGCCCCTCCATTGTCCAACGGATGGGCGGCTAAAACAGGTGGTTTAACATAGGTTAAACCATGCTCTTTTAGTGGTAATGATTTAAAAAAGGGAGATTGTATCGCCATAGGATGAATCGCAGAACAGATATCATATGTATAGCCAGGCAGCATCAACTCTCCCGACCTAAGTCCGCCTCCTATTGTATCACTTCCCTCAAGGAGCAAAACATCCAAGCCTGCCATTTTCATCGTTATCGCTGCAGCCAAACCGTTTGGTCCAGAACCTACTACGACGACATCATATTTATCTTTAAGCATCTTCCGTATTTCCCAATGTTAAGTATTTTCTAAAGATACCTGCTTTTAATAAGTCTCCAAAGGATTTGACAGTTTTAATAGTTCTAAGTACTGCAAGGCATTGATACGTAAATCTAGGTGTATCAAATTACATTTGATAATCACCAAATTATTACCGACATTTGCAATGCTTATTGAGAAAGACGGAGGGATTAGACCCTGCGAAGTCTTGGCAACCTGTGCTTACAAGGTGCTACATTCTACCCGATAAACTGGGACAGATAAGCGAAAGTCACTTTCTGGGCTTTTTTCTCAATGCAAGCATAATATATAAAAGAACCCACTGGGATATCCAGCGAGAGAGAGCGTGTCGTATGAGTATAAGAGAAGAATTAAACAAACGTATTTTAATAATCGATGGGGCAATGGGCACCATGATTCAGCCATATGGCTTAAATGAAGAAGACTTCCGCGGTGAGCGCTTTCGTGCGCATCCATCGGAGGTGAAAGGCAATAACGATCTTTTAAATATTACGCAACCAGCTATAATAAAAGAAATACACAAAGCCTATCTCGAGGCTGGAGCAGACATTATAGAAACCAACACCTTTAGCTCACAGATAATTTCTATGGCAGATTATCAGATGGAGTCATTGGTTTACGAATTAAACTATGAGGGAGCAAGGCTCGCAAAGGAGGCTGCTACCGAATATACTGCGCTTACGCCAAAAAAACCTCGATATGTAGCCGGCGCTATCGGACCAACTAATAGAACCGCCTCACTCTCACCTGATGTAAACGATCCGGGCTATCGAGCAGTAACTTTTGACAATTTAGTGGATGCCTATCATGAACAGGTAAGAGGTTTGATGGATGGAGGGGCTGACGTTTTGCTTATCGAAACAATTTTTGATACCCTAAATGCTAAAGCGGCTATCTTTGCCATCATAAAATATGAAAAGGAGCTCATAAGCTCGGGCAAACGCAGCACTCCTATTGATATTATGATATCTGGCACCATAACCGATGCTAGCGGGCGGACCTTATCTGGCCAAACGGTTGAGGCATTTTTAAATTCGATCAATCACGGCAACATCCTCAGTATCGGCTTAAACTGCGCTTTGGGTGCTAAAGAAATGCGTCCGCATATTGAAGAACTGGCGCGTAAAGCCGAATGCTATGTGTCGGCTTATCCTAATGCCGGACTTCCTAATGAATTTGGTGGATATGACGAACAGCCACACGAAACGGCGCATCTATTGGAAGATTTTATCGAAAATGGCTTTGTTAATATCGTTGGCGGATGCTGCGGTACTACACCAAAACATATTGGCTGTATTGCAGCGAAGGCTGCCAAGGCTAAGCCTCGAAAAATAAGTAAACAAAAACCTCATTTGCGCTTAAGCGGATTAGAGCCTGTTACATACTCCCCAGAAAGTGTTTTCATGAATATTGGCGAACGTACGAATGTAACAGGTTCTCCAAAATTTGCAAAACTTATATTAAGTGGCGATTTTGAGGCAGCACTTTCCGTGGCACGCCAACAAGTCGAAGGTGGGGCTCAGGTGATCGATATCAATATGGATGAGGGGATGCTTGATTCTGAAGAAGCTATGACACGCTTCTTGAATCTCATTGCTTCAGAGCCAGACATCGCTAAGCTTCCTATCATGGTAGATTCCTCTAAATGGAGTGTTATTGAGATAGGACTGAAATGCCTACAAGGGAAGGGCATAGTGAACTCCATCTCCCTAAAAGAAGGGGAAGAGCTTTTTAAAGACCGAGCGAGCACCATTATGCATTATGGTGCTGCAGTAGTGGTCATGGCCTTCGATGAGCAGGGGCAAGCAGATAATTTCCAGCGACGTGTAGAAATCTGTCAACGATCTTATGGCATTTTAGTAAAGGAGGTGGGATTCCCTCCTCAAGATATCATTTTTGACCCGAATATCTTAACGGTAGCAACAGGTTTAGAAGAACACAATAATTATGCAGTAGATTTTATCAATGCTACACGATGGATTAAAGAAAATCTTCCCCTTGCAAAAGTAAGTGGTGGAGTAAGTAATATTTCCTTTTCTTTTCGCGGTAACAATGTAGTACGGGAGGCAATGCATGCTGCCTTTTTATATCATGCCATCAAAGCAGGATTAGATATGGGAATAGTGAACGCTGGCATGTTAGAAGTATATGAAGAAATAGATCCTACATTGTTGGAGTATGTAGAAGATGTGTTGCTTAACCGTAGGGAAGATGCTACCGAACGCTTAGTAGATTTCGCAGAAACCGTAAAAAGTAAAGGTAAGGTAGAAGTAAAGAGCGCTGAATGGCGGAATGGTAACGTTGAGGAGCGTATATCACACTCGCTCGTAAAAGGAATAATTGATTATCTTGATGAAGATGTAGAAGAGGCAAGGTTAAAATACCCCAGACCGTTGGAAGTGATAGAAGGACCACTCATGGATGGCATGAATATCGTTGGTGATCTTTTTGGTGCCGGGAAAATGTTTTTACCTCAGGTAGTGAAATCGGCCCGTGTGATGAAAAAAGCTGTTGCTTATTTATTACCATTTATTGAAGCCGAAAAAGCAAAGAACCCGTCAGCAAGCGACCGAAAAAACGCGGGTAAAATCTTAATGGCTACTGTAAAGGGAGATGTACATGATATTGGCAAAAACATCGTCGGAGTGGTTTTGGCCTGTAATAATTTTGAGATTATTGATCTTGGCGTAATGGTTCCGAGCCAACGGATTTTGGAAGAAGCAAAAAAGCAACAGGTCGATATTATAGGCTTGAGCGGACTTATCACGCCCTCTCTTGATGAGATGGTACATGTTGCCAAAGAAGCAGAACGGGAAGGTTTCAAGATTCCTATTATGATTGGTGGAGCCACCACATCACGCATCCATGCTGCAGTAAAAATTGCACCCGCCTATTCAGGCACCATTGTTCATGTGTTGGACGCTTCCAGAAGTGTCGGTGTAGCCAGTAATCTCTTAAACGCAGAAACACACCAGGCCTACGCCGCAAATATTCGTGAGGAATATGATAAGGCTAGAGAAAACCATCTAAAAAAAAGAGCAGAAAAAAAACTTATCCCAATTGAAGAGGCTAGAAAACAATCCTTTAAAATTGACTGGACAAATTACGAAGCTCCAAAACCATCCTTTCTGGGGACAAAAGTGTTTGCTAATTTTCCGCTAGCAGATCTTCTACCCTATATCGATTGGACACCCTTCTTCCACACATGGGAATTAAGGGGTAGCTACCCCCGTATTTTAACCGATAAAACCGTTGGCGTTGAGGCAAGCAAACTTTTTGAGGATGCGAAACAACTTCTTGACAAAATCGTGTCCGACAAGCTTTTGACAGCGCGCGCGGTAATTGGATTTTGGCCAGCCAATGCGGTGGGTGATGACATCATTCTGTACACCGATGATACACGCAAGGAAAAATTAACCACTATACATACGCTTCGTCAGCAAGCAGAAAAAGCAAAAGATCAGCCTTATTATGCCCTTTCAGACTTTATTGCTCCAACGGAAAGCGGGGTATCCGACTACTGGGGAGGTTTTGCCGTAACTACCGGCATCGGTTGTGACGAATTAGTTGCCGAATATGAAAAAAATTATGATGACTATAATAGTATCATGGTGAAAGCTTTAGCTGATCGTTTGGCAGAAGCCTTTGCTGAAAAAATGCATGAGCTGGTACGCAAAGAATATTGGGGTTATGCTTCCGGTGAACAGTTGAGCAACGAAGAACTTATTAAAGAGCAATATGCAGGTATCCGACCGGCCCCTGGATATCCGGCATGTCCCGAGCATAGCGAAAAAACTACTTTGTTTACTATTTTAGATGCCGAAAAGAATACGAGTATCTACCTAACGGAGAGCTTGGCAATGCATCCTACGGCAGCAGTAAGCGGCTTTTACTTCGCAAACCCCGCTTCGCGCTATTTTGGTGTAGGAAAGATTGGCAAAGATCAAGTGGAAGATTACGCACAGCGTAAAAATGAATCTGTAGAAGTGATTGAGAAATGGCTGGGACCGAGTTTGGGGTATTAATTAGTTGTGAGTTGCTAGTCGTGAGTTGTGAGTGTTTTCGCGTTAGGTTAATGGCAGTGCTTGTAGACAAGTTATAAAATGAAAGAAAATATAAAATCTTATACTGAGTTAGAAGTGTGGAAGAAAGCCAGAGAATTGGTTAAAGAGATTTATTTAACAACCGCCAATTATCCTCAAGACGAAGTTTTTGGCCTTGTCAATCAAATGAGAAGATGCGCTGTTTCTGTCCCTTCGAATATTGCTGAAGGCTGTGGTAGAAATCATACTAAAGACAGCATTCAATTCTTTTTTATAGGGAGAGGATCTTTGTATGAATTGGAAACCCAAATACATCTTTCTTCTGATTTGAACTTCATCAACAAAGAGGAACTTGAGAAGTTATTAAGCCAGCTTCTGCATGCTAGAAAATTATTAAATGGTTTTATACGCTACTATCAACAACTAAAGGACAAGGAGCAGTAACTGTTATCCTCGCAACTCACAACAGGCAACTGACAACTATATTATAAATGAAAATAACAAACCACATATCAAACGCTAAAGGCAAAACACTTTTTTCTTTTGAATTATTACCTCCGATAAAAGGACAAAGTATACAGGGCATATTTAATACGATAGATCCTTTAATGGAATTTAATCCTCCATTTATTGATGTAACTTATCTTCGTGAAGACTATATCTACAAACAACATCCAACAGGTTTATTGGAAAAGGTTGCTTATAGAAAACGCCCTAGCACGGTTGCTACCTGTGCTGCTATTATGAATCGATATAAGGTTGATGCGGTGCCTCACCTTATATGTGGTGGATTTACCAAGGAAGAAACGGAAAATGCATTGATAGATCTCCAGTTCCTTGGCATTGATAATGTCTTGGTTTTAAGAGGAGATGCTCGTAAAAGTGATAGTTCTTTTATCCCTACACCGGGCGGACATGCATTTGCATCGGATCTTTTAGGTCATGTTGTTAATATGAACAATGGTAAATATCTACACGATCATATGGATGATATGGAAAAAACCGATTTCTGTATCGGCGTGGCAGGGTATCCTGAGAAACACTTCGAATCTCCTAATTTAGAAACAGATTTCAGGTATCTTAAACATAAAGTGGATATGGGGGCGAATTTCATTGTGACCCAAATGTTTTTTGATAATACTAAATACAAAGCCTTTGTAAACAAATGCCGTGAAAACGACATAAATGTTCCCATAATCCCAGGCTTAAAACCCATTACTACTAGCAAACAATTAATTAGTTTACCAAAGATCTTTCATTTGGACATCCCAGTAGCACTAAGCGAAGCCATCCATGCATGCAAGAATGAAAAAGATGTAAAAGAAGTGGGAATTGAATGGATGATCAACCAATGTAAAGAGCTTATTGGCATGGGCGCTCCCGTATTACATTTTTATACCATGGGCAATCCAGAGCCAACAAAACGCATTATTAGAGGGGTCTTTTAGGCCCCCTACTCCTTTATTCGCTCTTTACTATAATATGCTAATACCTTGTACTCGTCTTTTACTTTTCCAAAAATAAACGCAAAATAATCGTCACCCACCGTGCTGTCTTCCGAATATTGGCAATAAAGCTCATATAGTGTATTTTGTCCGTCTACCACCTTCGCCAACCGCCTATAGTAATCACCACTCGATTCCACATCAATTTGCTGCAAATGTTCAATGTCCATTTTTGGAATCAATCGTTTTACATCTGAATGGTAGATTTTTGAAACAAGGTGAGCAAACTCTTCCTTCTTGATCAGGCCATCAGCCTTCTCCTCCTCGTTTAATTCATTCACGCCATCTACCCAATAAATGGTCTGAAAGGGAAAGTACATGCTCTCTGATAATGCATTAATGTCATCCGTACGGATTGATCCTTGAAATGTCTTATAGAAAGTTTTTAATTTGCCATCCATTTTTTGTGCAAAGGTTGTTTGGCTTAAAACAAACAATACCACAAAGGTTCCTTTTATTTTAGTTTTAACACTCATCTAATTAAATAATATTAAAAAATTACATTTTTTGTTTGGGGCCTAATAACCTGAGTTCGATTATTCTTTGTGAGCTCAGGTTAATAACAAAGAAACAAAAATACTTCTATTCCGCGATTCATGCACCACAATGATCATAGCATCCTTGTTTCCAAACAATTTCCTCTAAAAGCAGTTTGATGCAAAACAAAATCTTTAATGACATGTTTTTAACGAACCATATGATAATATCGGATATTAATTCCTTAATTTCATCCGTAAATAATTATTCGCTAATTTTATTTTACAATTTGGCACTCATGAACCGCAAAGCGGTTTTTATCTATCGGTCAGATGGAGCTTACCATGTTTAAACCCCGAAGGGCTCATGAACACAATTGAATATTTAAAATTTGTGAATAAATTTACATTCTCTTGTGATGAATCCGCCAGCTGGCGGGTAAACATGGACGGTTCATCATTCGATATTCATAAGGTATTAAATATAAAACAGAAAAGATGAAAAGAAATGCAACCGCCATCTGGTATGGATCAGGTCAGAATGGAAAAGGTAAACTATCTACTGAAAGTGAAGCGCTCAAGGAAGCACAGTATTCTTATAAAACCCGATTTGAAGATGGTGTCGGGACAAATCCTGAAGAGCTTATTGCTGCCGCCCATGCGGGATGTTTTACGATGAAACTAGCCTTCAATATCGACTCGGCTGGATTCGAGGCCGAAAGTTTAGAAACCACCTGTAGCATTGAGCTAAAAGATGGCGTGATAACCAGTTCTTATCTGGACGTAAGAGCGAAGATTCCAAATATCCAAAAAAACAAACTGGATGAATTAGTCACAAACGCAGAAAAGAACTGCCCCATCTCAAAAGTATTAAATACTAATATTTTTGTAGATGTGCATTTGGAGAATTAATTGATAAATCGTTGTGTAGTTGGTTTGTTGAGTAGTTGAGTAGTTAAATTGTTAAGTAGGTGAGTAGTTAAATTGTCAAGTGGTTGATTATTAGAGTATTGGTAGTTTACATCTTGCTACTTGCGTCTGATATCTTGATACCACTGCTCACAACTCGTAACGGATAACTCACAACTAATATAGTCTTGATACTTCACTAATAACTAATAACTGGCAACTCACAACTAATATAGTCTTGATACTTATATCTGACATCTAGATACTTGTTATCATATCACGCAACGCAGATTCTTCTTGATAACCTTCTACTACCTTAACAAGTTTGCCATTTTTGTACAAATGAAATAATGGAATACCTTCGATTTTCAATTTACTAGATAAGGCTTTCGCTTCATCAACGTTTAATCTATATACTAACACATTATTTTTATATTCTTCTTTTAATCTATTCAAAGCAGGCTCCATTTTCTTACAGGGTATACACCAATCTGCATAAAAATCCACTAGCACAATAGGATTTTTATGCAGCATTTGGTCAAAATCTCGATCGGTAAAAAGATCAGCCTTCTCCGGAAGGATACTCGCTGTTACCGGTAATCCATCATTTTTCCATGACATGATGCCTCCTTTCAAATCATAAATCTGTGTAAATCCCAAGCTCTTTAACTGCTCGGCAGCAGCCTCGCTCCTTCCACCACCCAAACAATAAACAAACACAGGTTTTTCCCTATCCAGTGCACTGATTTTTGATTTAAACTGTTCATCTTTGAAGTCGATATTCAGCGCATTTTCTAAATGCCCTTGATCAAACTCTTCCGGCGTACGTACATCAAGCAGCTGTGCTGCTGTTTTCTCTTTTAGCGTTTGTTCAAAAGCAGTAGCAGACAGCTTCTCGTTGGTCTGTTTAACACCTGTATTACAGCTTAACAGAACCGCTAATAACAAAGCTAATCCGAAAATTTTCATGAAATCTCTAAACATAATATGCGTTTATATAAATATAATATCCACCGTTAATGAGGTAGCCTATTTCGAAATTTCCCATATACCCAAGTGCCTAAAATAGCACTTATTAATGTTACCACTACAACGGTCGCACCCGTTCCTATCTGCGCAAATAGAGGGCCAGGGCAAGCTCCAGTAACCGCCCATCCTAAACCAAACAAAATACCGCCGTAGATTTGTCCTTTATTAAATTCTTTTGGTTTTATAACAATCGGTTCACCCGATACTGTTTTAATACGAAATTTCTTAATCAGCCATATCGACAACATGGCTACCAGCACTGCGCTTCCAATAATGCCATACATATGGAACGACTGCAATCGAAACATTTCTTGTATCCTAAACCAACTAATCACCTCAGCTTTAACGAAAACAATGCCGAAAACTAGCCCAACCATTAAATATTTAAAATTATTACGAAGCATCCTTTTTAAAAGGTTAAAATGTAAGGTAAAATTAAATTCGCCATCAAAAATCCCCCAAGCATAAAACAGCAAGTAGCAATTATCGAGGGCCATTGGAGGCTAGCGATGCCCATAATAGCGTGTCCACTGGTACAACCTCCTGCATAACGCGTTCCAAAACCAACCAAGAAACCTCCTCCTACCATCATTGCAAGGCCACGCCAGCTGAATAATTGCGACCAACTAAATAATTCTACCGGCACCAAAGAATCAAAACGGGTAATCCCGTAAGGGGCCAGCTCCTTTGTAAGATCTGGGTTAAGGGCTATAGTTGTTTGATCACTTAACATAGATGAAGCGATAAACCCTCCTATTAATATTCCCAATACAAAAAATAGATTCCACATCTCCTTCTTCCAGTCGTAATGAAAGAAAGGAATTTTTGCGGGGATACACGCTGCGCAAATGTGGCGCAGATTAGCACTGATACCGAATGGTTTATTTCCAAATATAAGTAATGCCGGCACGATGAGTCCTATCAAAGGACCAGCAACATACCATGGCCATGGTTGTTTTATAAGCGCTAGGATCGACATATTTACCAACTATAAGTGCAAACAAAGCTACCTATTTTTAATAAAGATTTGGGTCTTACTGCTGTTGTCTATTAGTCATTTTATTATGTACCTTTGATGTTATTATCATAGAAACAATAAGATGACTAAACGATACGCTATTCTATTGTTCATATTAACAACCGTATTATTACAAGGGAGTGTTTTAGCACAGGGTCTGAACGCCAAGGTACAAATACTTTCCCCTCAGGTGCAATCGACCAATAAGCGGGCTTTTGATGTGCTCAAACAATCTATTACCGACTTTTTGAATAATAAAAAATGGAGCGAAGGCAACATAATGCCCGAAGAGCGGATAGATTGCAGTTTTGTTATTACTGTAAAAGAATGGGATGGCAGTTCAAACTTTAAAGCTGAAGCGCAAATTATTTCAACTCGACCTGTATTTAATAGTGCCTATAATAGTCCTATTTTAAGTGTTTCTGACAGAAATTTCGATTTCACCTATAACGAAGGGGAACCATTGGATTTTTCGGACCAGCAATACATCAACAATTTGACCTCGCTGCTAGCTTATTATGCTTATATCATTGTAGGAATGGATGCTGATAGCTTCAGTGAGGATGGCGGTTCTGCTTATTACGCAAAAGCGCAAAATATTGTCAACAACGCACAGTCGTCAAATTTCAGTGGGTGGAAATCCATTGAGAGTCTTTCGAATCGCTTTTGGCTCGCTAATAATATGCAAGATAAAAACTTCGAACCACTACGCAATTTTTCCTACAAATATCACTTGACGGTGCTCGACAAAATGGCCGACAACCAGAGCCTTTCCAGAAGGAGTATTATCGATCTATTGCCATTATTGAAACAAGTTGACCGTATGGCACAGGGAGCTATGTATAATCAGTTATTCTATACCGCAAAATCAGACGAATTAGTAGGTATTCTCAGTGGTCTTTCCGGCCCAGATCGCATAAAAGCCATTAACCTTCTTTCCGAAGCCGACCCGGCCAATATTAACAAATACGAGAGTTTAAAAAGTCTTTAACAGAAACCGTTGCTAATCCCATGCTGAGCCGCTTATCCATAAAAAATTACGCATTAATAGATGAACTTGATATCCAGCCCGCTAAAGGACTTAATATTCTTACCGGAGAAACCGGAGCAGGAAAATCAATTATACTGGGGGCTCTATCGCTTATTCTTGGCCAGCGAGCTGAAAGTAAATATTTCTATAACCAAGCGCAAAAATGTGTGATAGAAGGTTTTTTTAACATTGCAGATTATCGTTTGCAAGATTTTTTTGAAGAACAGGATTTAGACTACGAAGTGGAGACTATTTTACGGAGAGAAATAAGTGCAGATGGGAAATCACGTGCCTTCGTAAATGATACTCCCGTAACGTTAACCACCTTGAAAGCGCTCGGTGAACGTTTAATAGACATTCACTCACAACATGCCACCCTTGAAATTAATACAGAAGATTTTCAGTTGATGACTTTGGATAGCGTAGCAGAGAACAATACTCTTTTAAGTCAATACAAAACCTCTTTTAAGCAATATAAGCAAACCAACACTGCTCTAAAAGAATTGCTGGAAGAGGTTAAACAGGCCCAAACAGAGGCCGATTACCATCAATTTCTGTTCGATGAGTTAGCGGAAGCTAAACTTGTTGCAAACGAGCAGGAATTATTGGAGCAGGAGCAAAATCAGCTGAGTCATGCGGAAGAAATTAAACGGTCGTTATTAGGCGCCAACTTTGCGTTGAACGACCAAGAGCAAGCCACTATCAGTTTATTAAAGGAGGCTGTTTCCCAGTTGCAACAAGCCGAACGCTATCTTCCGAATCTGCACGAATTGACAGAGAGACTGCAAAGCTCTTTAATTGAAATAAAAGATATCGCTGAAGAAATTGAAAAGACCGAACAGCACACGTTATTTGATGAAGAGCGACTGTCTACCGTAAACGATCGTTTAAGTTTACTCTTTCAGCTACAGCAAAAGCATCATGTCGATAACGTTTCAGCGTTGATTTTTATAAAGGATGATTTGGAGAACAAATTATTAAAAAATTCTTCGAATGATGAGCAAGTTGAAAAATTAACGCTCGAGACGGCGAAGCTAAAGAAAGAATGCGAAGCATTCGCCCATCAACTAACGGAGAGTAGAAAAAAAGCTATCCAGATGGTGCAACAAGAAGTCGTAAAAGTACTAACTGAAGTAGGAATGCCCAACAGCATACTGCAGATCGAACTTTCTTCTTCCGAACACTTACGGAACTCGGGTCAAGACGCCATTCGTTTTCTTTTCAGCGCTAACAAAGGGCAAGAACCACAACCATTAAATAAAGTAGCCTCCGGTGGGGAGCTCTCTCGCTTGATGCTCGCTATTAAGTCGCTCATTGCCAAAACCTCTGCTTTGCCAACTATTATTTTCGACGAAATTGACACCGGTATTTCAGGTGAAGTTGCTTTAAAAGTAGGAAATGTAATGGAATCCATGGCTAACTATATGCAGGTCATTGCCATTACCCATTTACCTCAAATTGCCTCAAAAGGTCAATCGCATTATCAAGTTTATAAGGCGGACGAGCAAGAAAAAACACGCACCAATATGCGGAAGTTAGCACAGGGAGAGCGGATAGTGGAGATCGCACAAATGTTAAGCGGACTTAATCCGGGTGAAGCAGCCTTACAGCATGCCAAAGAGTTATTGGCAGGTTAATTTAAAAAAAAGTGTATTTTTACGGCCTTAATCTAGTATATAACAATAAATAAATAAAACCGATATGGCTTACAACCTACTAAAAGGGAAAAGAGGAATTATATCTGGCGCTTTAAATTCGAGCTCCATTGCTTGGAAAGTTGCCGAAAAGGCACATGAAGAAGGTGCTACCTTTGTATTAACAAATGCTCCTATTGCAATGCGCATGGGAGAATTGAACGCTTTGGCAGAAAAGACAGGTGCTGAAATTATTCCAGCTGATGCGACAAGTGTAGACGATATAACCAACCTTTTTACCAAATCTCAAGAAATTTTAGGTGGTAAGATCGACTTCGTTTTACATTCTATCGGCATGAGTGTGAACGTTCGTAAAAACATCCCTTATACAGAAGCGAATTACGACTACTTCCAAAAAGGTATGGATGTATCAGCTTTATCTTTTCATAAAATGTTAAGTGTAGCGAAGAAATTAGATGCTATAAATGAATGGGGAAGTGTAGTGGCCCTCACTTACGCTGCCGCACAACGCACTTATTCCTTCTACAACGATATGGCAGATATCAAGGCTGCCTTAGAATCCATTGCACGTAGCTTTGGTTACCATTATGGGGTAGAGAAGAAAGTGCGTGTTAATACCGTTTCACAATCACCAACTAAAACGACTGCTGGATCAGGCATCAAAGGATTTGGCGACTTTTTCGACTTCGCTGACGCCATGTCTCCACTAGGAAATGCTACTGCAGAACAATGTGCTGATTATTGTATTACTTTATTCTCCGACCTAACCCGCATGGTAACGATGCAGAACTTATACCATGATGGTGGTTATTCGTCAACTGGTGTTACTAGCACGATTTTGGAGAAATTTGGAATAGACTCTTAGGTCTTTTTTTAGGTTCTTTTAATAAGATACTAAACAAATCTGTTCATTTACGAAGAGCTTTTTACTAAAACGGCTGCCTCACTTTGAAGTGAGGCAGCCGTTTGAATTTCGCCGATCAATATGGAGCATTATTTTCGCTACAATTTGATTTCATTATCTGCGTCACAGGGGGCCAAGCCGGGGTTCCCACCATAATGAGCGGCTATACGTTTTGGTTTTATCTTGTCATATTGTTGTATTTCTCGAATAAAGAACTCTCCCTTTGCACCCAGATTAACCGTAATTGTGATAGCTTCCTCTATTTTTTCGGCGAAGAAAGTAATGTAGGCGTTCCCGCTAGCAGGACTACCGTCATCTACAACGATCACTCTTCCGAAAACACTATTATCAGCGTGTTCAAATTGCTCAAATTTAGTGGCACGTCCCGAACCTACGTTGATCTGAACACCTCCAAGTAATACGGGGTGCGCTGGCGTATTGGGCGGAACACCATATCCTACTAACGACATACGCGTATCTTCAGAAAAAAATCGTTCATTAATTTGTTTCTTTTTTAACTGTTCATTGAACCATTGCTGTCCGGCATATTCAGATTCAACCATTACTTTTACCTTCTTAGTCTCTCCAGGATTCAATTTGAGGGATGAATGCTCGAGATATAAGCGGTAAAAATGTGCAAAGTATCCCTTGATTTGCGGAATAACGTAAATATCCGTTATCTTGTCGAAAGGATTATGCAATGAAACCGCTGTTATTTCCCGATGAGCCGGAGAAGCTGCTGCCGAAATATAACGACTATAGTTAGTCTGCGCCATATTATTGCTATCCGTTACTTCCACAATATTTGGGTTTACTGAAGTATCAATATACAAGGGCGTTCTTGCGACGATACACTTATGACCGTCATTATTGGGTATCCACGATGTAGTAAACTCAACGAAGGGTGTCGCAGCCGATTCTGGCGGTATATCGCGTATATCACTTCCCAAGAACGCTTCCGGTGCTCCACCAACTGTAAAATCCTTAATAAAGAAGTCGACCTTTACATTTCGAGCGGTCACCGGACCTCTATTTTTAAAGCGGGCGACTAGCGTATTAGGATGTCCTATCCATGGCTGATTGTGGAGCGCAGGGTCGGCTAAAGATTTTGTATTCTGAACTTCAATATCTGGGCTTTGCCAGATATCACCTCCAGGCCAAGGACGAATGTACAGGTCAGGACGCCCATTTGTACCATAACGTATCCGTACTGTTGCAAAATCACTAGCTGTTGATAGTACAGTCATATTAAAATCACTAATGGCCATACTGGAAGTATCTGTCTCTTTGTAATCTTCACCTGCATCAAAAAAAGAGTTCTCATTTTCCGCATCGCGGGGCAGCCTCATAATTTGTGGGCGAGCAATGGGGAAGGTAAATGTAGAAGATATCATATCAGTTCCCAGCACCACATTGGTACCTGTATCATCTCCGGAGGGATTCTGAAATTGTTGATCGCCAATCTGAATAAGCTGGCCAGCTCTGTATTCGAAATAGTAATTCCAACCGTCTGCAATTCTTATCTCTATCGCCGATACTCTGCCTGCTGGGGGGGCACCTAACTCCGAAGCATGAATATTTATCGTCATATCCAAGGGGATGGTAGATCGAGAAAAGTCGAGCGGCAATACCCATTCAGGTCTTACCCACCCTAATTGCATTTTATTACCAATTGAAAAATGAGGTAATAGTTGTTCACTACTCATAAGATCAAAGCTCGTAACATCCCTCGCAGCCACCGCAGCAGAGTAAAAGGTGTTACCACTGGTATATAAATCCGGCAACCCAAGATTATGGCCTATCTCATGTGACAAGGTCTCAAAGACCGTGCGCGAATCCCTTACGGATGACCAGTCATCCGGCATCCCCAGTACACTCATAGATGCCGAACCTCCCGGAACCGTAAATGCACCTCCCCAAGCCTGGGGCCAAAAGAAATTATCTGTTGTTGCCGTACCCTGAGAGCGGACAATTAAGATGAGTGATTGCACTTGCTGAAAATTGATTAAAGCATTACCGCCACCATCTGTCAGCGTTGCGGCGGCAGAAATACAAGCTTGTGCAAAGGCAGAAGCATCTATGGGTCTAAACGAATTACTGGGCCAGGGGGACACCATAGCACTAAAATAATCTGTCCATGCATTCGGTAAATTCACAACTGGCGCTTGTCCACCAACAAGATTCAGCGTAAAAACATGCTGCGATACTTCTTGAAAATAAGCCCTTGCACTTCTCACTTTACCATCTGCATCCGGAGCGGTTCCTACCGTACCATTTACCCATTCATCTTGAATAGTGGTTAAAGCAGCGCCTCCTGGATACCTAGCGGAACTAGTGTCAACCATTAAAAGACAGACATTACGCGTTCCTGATTGTGGTAAAACATCAATATTCTGCGGTGTAGTTGGTCCGCCACCCCAGGTGTAACCGGTATTAAAGTGCGACAAACTACCTGTTAACCAATGTGAAGGGCTAGCATTATTATCTGTCCATACATCGGTTATTTCGTACTCAAGAACTCCCACTACCTCAGCTGTCCCTTTTTTGGTAATTTCAAGTTTATGATTACCTACCATGTATCCAACGAGCATCATCACCTCATTCGGTGCAGACTCGTTGTCTTTTGATAGCGAAATCCGTCCCGATCCCTCTCCGCTACTAAATGTATAAACAAGGTCTTCTAATGTTAACCCAGAAGTATCGAAATGAAAGACTAATCGTTCAAATGTGCCTATAAAAGGTGTTTTGTTATGAACTTCTATCTGAATAGGATATGGATTAAAATCATACCAAAATAAACGTTTTAGTGCGTTTACAATAATCAAGTTGCCGTGCTTCACGGCACCGGCAATGGAAGTACCTAATTTATCTTCTACCACAACAGCCGTTTCGTTGTTTAAAAGATGATAACTTTTAACAGTATCTGTAACAGATGCCTCCGTGAAAAGAATTTCTTTCTTTGCGCCATCTATCCAGGACAAATATGCAGGTTTTTTTAACCCGCTTAATACCTCGCTGTTTACCCCTGTATTTAAAACTACTTCCTGGATAGTGCCTGTTTTATGCTCACTTACGTAGGCTTTACCATTTCCATCAAGCAGTAATCCGATGGGTTTATTTAAGGCGCTGGTAATGACCTTGGCTTGCTTTTTAACAAAACTAAAAACAGAGAGGCTATTATGCGCTTGATCCACAAAGTAAAGTACCTTATCATCTATCGCGAGTTGCATAATTTGCCCGGGCTGACTCCATACTTTTTTGGCCGAGGATTTATTGGCATTTGGCAGCGATACTTGATAGATAGTAGCAATATTGGCAACAGTATCATTGTCTGCTACGAATAGTGTCTTTCCATCATCGGCTATCGCCATACCAGACACTTTTTTATAACCCTTACCAAGGAGGCTCAGCGTACCGGTTTTTAAATTCTGTGCCCTAATACGGCCCGTATTCGATGAAAAGATAAAGGCCGTTTCCTTTAGTTTAATTAGCTTGCTGGGAATTGGTGCCAATATACCACAAACAAGCGTTGCTTTAAATTCTTTTAGTTGAGTAGACATATAACATTAATTTATCGGTGAATAATTCTTTAATGTTTAGTCGTAGGGAAGGATAAAAAGGGAAACAATAAGATGCAGGACAAAACGATGATTTTGAAAAAGAAGGAAAAATCATGCAGGTAGTACCTTTAAAAATTTCCAATTTCACTTGTAATTTCTTATCTTGTCTTGACTTTTTTATGATAATAATCTTTTCAGACACCTATTAAAAAAACAGAAATTTCCTTGAAGCACAAAAACACTAGCGAGTAGTTTGCAAGGTATTTTCTTCGAGGTGAGTCCAGGGTGAGTCTACATTGAATCCAGGGTGACACTAGGTTTTTATAGTAAAAACCTGGACTTACCGTAGACATAGTGTAGAAAGTGCCTGTAGTAAACTCGAAGCAATTAGCTAGAAGGTGTTACCATGGTATGAGGGCGGGTCGCAGAAGATAGGAACAGCTATTAAGATTGCCAAGCGTATTGGCTATAACAACGAATATACGACATTATGGCGAAAATAAACAAAAAAGGACAGCCGAGTGGAAAAATAGGAAATGTTGTTTACCGGGAGTTAAACAATAAATCTATTATGCAAAGGATGCCGACAAAGGTGAAACAAACAACAAACACTCAAATTGCGGCACAGGAATTTGGTATCAGCAGCAATGCCACGAAAATTATCCGACAGATAGCAAGCTTACTTTTCGAGTATATAGATCCTTATATATCCGGCAGGTTAAACGCTATCATGCAAAAATGTATCAGCCAGATACCAGAAGCCGCGGGACACAAAAACCTAAATCATATTGACCCCAGTCCTTTCATTGGTTTCCAATTTAACCCAGATGCTGCTTTTGAGAAAACTTTCCAAGCATTTCCCCACTGTATTATCCAGCAGGACGGTTCTGTAGAGATTACGATCCAAGCCATTACACCCAAGAAAGATATTCCCTTCTTACAACGCGATATCAATCCGGATCCCGGTGCATTTTTACGCGTAGCACTTGTAAGCATAGATTATGCTCATGAAGAATATCAGATACTTGCTCATGAAGAGATTGTCCTCGCTAAAGCAAAAATGGAAAATGAACCATTACCCGACACCTTTGACGTGCAATGGAAATGCCTCAAAAAAACACCCAGAGAAGCCGTGGTATTTGTATATTTTTCCTTACACTATTACCAATTGGATTGGTTGGAACACAGAAAAATTATCGGCGAAAAAACAATGAATCCAGCCGGCTTCTTACATGCTTTTGCTGTTAATGAGGAAATGTATACGCAGAATCATGCTGTCGCCATAGGCCCGGAACACCAGCCCTTAAGGGAAGCCGAATGGTTTTACACCATACTTTCAGCAAAAAAGATTGAAATAGATCGCATCAAAACCAACGCTGGAAAGAAGAAGAAATAATTTAGAACATTCATAAAAAGAACCTTTCATCATTGAAGGTCCAATCCATTGCCTCTATGTGGCCCGCTCTACCCCTATCCATTCGACATGCCTTAGCCGTGTCCTATCCATGTTCCATATATCATACCCCTGAACAGTATGTAAAAAGCCTTAAAGATCAATATAGACAGTACCTATTAAGGTGTATATCGAACTAGCTTCAGGAGGACGACAATTATATAAAGTTCACTTTAAGTGCATTAAATAATAATGCTACCTAAAGGCAAATATCTATTGAATAAAATCAGAATCTGAGAGTACAATCTTAACAACAATTGACGCAGCTGGTGGTTGTAACTCAATTCCATCCTCAAGTAGTGGGTCTTCTACCTTAAGCGTTACAAATCCAGCCGTATAATTAACAGAATAAGAATATCCATTATAGGTGGCTGGCAGAATATCATAACTTTGCTCTTTGTCTCCACTTATAGCCACACTCACATTACCCTGTTCGAGATAATACTGTTCTAATTCTGGCAAATCAATATCATGAAATAAAGTTAAACCATCCTGTGAAAGCTGCCACTGATTACTAGTAACAGTATAAATAAATGTTCGATTTGGCATTATAGTTTCCACCACCTCCGTTTTCTTACACCCACTCATTCCCATTAAGCCTACTACTGCGATCATTAAAAATAAATACTTCTTCATTCGCTATTGTTTTGGTTATTCGTTGTTAGTTATTTGTTAATGGTATCAAGATACAGGTATCAAGTATCGAGATCTGTATATCATCCTTTTTTCAAAAATAAGAAATATCACTAGTTATCCTATTTAATATAGAGATTTCTCCGCTCCACACAGTCCCTTACACTGCCTTCGGTCGAAATGACGACTTGGGCCTTATGTCTTTCTTTCATCTTAGAGTCATAAAACTCTAAAAGGTTTAAGCAAGAATCGATCCAGCTTTATATATAAGTAGCAAGACGTAAGTATCAAGATATAAGTACTGATTGTAATCCGTTGGTGGTGTTTGAATAAGGTTATTACATTAAGACTGTTCTAATCTAGGTTGTCCCATTAAACTCACCGGTTGCACAGCTTATCATAATCCTTGTTGGTGATCTTTTTTTCGGAAACTACTAGATCTATTTCATCCCCTAATTTATCAGAATAATGCTTAACAAGTAAATCTCTGATTTCAACAGACTCTTCGTAGCTCATCTTGCGATTGAACATTCTGAGTAAGCTTAATTGAACATCGTTTAGTCCAGCTGCTTGTTTATCAATACTTGTCATATTTATTATTTTTAACAGTTAAACAAATTTAATAAATTTACCACGTAACTCGAAAGATCGTTTAAAAGACTCACCATCAATATTTCAGTATGTTTTCTTATCTTTGTAATAGTAAGAGCATTGACATTCAACATTTTTCAATTATGTCAGATATTCAATTAAAATATAATCTACTTGATGCCGCCTCTAAAAGGGAAGTAAGTGATTTTGTTGATTTTCTATTGAATAAGAAGAAGAAAAAGACGGAAAGCATCTCATCCTATAAAAAGAAAATTCTGAAGGTTTCCTCTTGGACAGACGAAGATATTGCAAAGATAGAAGAAGCACAAAAACATATGAATAACTGGACCCCTTTGCAATGGTAATAGATACAAGTGTATTTATAGAATATCTTCGCGCGCCTAATAAGCACAAAACCACTTTATTTACACTTCTGAATGATCAGGAATTTTATATTTCTTCTATATCTATCTATGAATTGCATATGGGAGCCACTAATCAGCAGAAAAAGAAGGACATTCAATTATTAACTGAAAACCTTACCGTCTTGGAATTTGATGAAATTATCGCGATAAAAGCATCTGAGATTTATTACGATCTAAGGGTCAAGAATAAAATGATTGAATTTAGAGACATCTTTATTGCAGCAACTTGCATAGTTAATAACCTTCCTATCAAAACTCTTAACCATAAGCATTTTAATAGAATTAAAGATTTATTGATAGCATAAACTTCACCGGGGAAATCTCGTACTCAAACTTTATAAATATTTTTATGCCTTGCCTCTTGGTACTTAGGTCTTCATATCCATTGGTACTTAGGCCTGACGCTAATACGACACCTTAATACTACTCAATAAAAAAAAGCGTCGCTATTAAAACGACGCTCTTTTTATTTAAATGGTTGCATTTTAATTATGCATTATCCTTCTTCTCACTACCATCTTTTTCATTATGCTCTTCATGCTCCTTTTCCTTTTTGATATCGGTTGGTTTTGAAGAGTTTTTTGCTTTTCCATTAGAACCATTTACTACAATCTCTTCTTTTTCTTTATTGTAGTCGATTTCTAATGTTGCACCATCAGCAAGATCTCCCTTCAGGATTTCTTCAGCGATCGGGTCTTCTAAGTACTTCTGTATTGCTCTCTTTAACGGACGAGCACCAAAGTTACTGTCAAAGCCCTTATCTGCGATAAACACCTTCGCGTCTTCCGTTAGCTTAACGGTATAACCTAGCCCTTGGATACGGGTAAACAGTGATCTCAATTCGATATCGATGATTTTGAAGATTTCTTCTTTTCCTAATGAATTGAATACAATCACATCGTCTACACGATTTAAGAACTCAGGTGCAAAAGCACGTTTAAGCGCATTCTCGATCACACTACGCGAATGGGTTTCAGCTTGTGTAGCTTTAGCATTTGTGGTGAAACCTACGCCTTGTCCAAAGTCCTTCAACTGACGTGCGCCAATGTTAGAAGTCATGATCACGATCGTATTTCTAAAATCAACCCTTCTTCCCAAGCTATCGGTAAGTTGGCCTTCATCTAAGACCTGCAATAACAAGTTAAACACATCTGGATGGGCCTTTTCAATCTCATCCAATAATATTACCGAATATGGTTTTCTACGAACCTTTTCAGTAAGCTGGCCACCTTCTTCATAACCAACATAACCCGGAGGCGCTCCCACTAAGCGGGATACCGCGAACTTCTCCATGTACTCACTCATGTCGATCTGGATCAGCGAATCTTCACTATCAAACATAAAGCGCGCTAATTCTTTGGCTAATTCCGTTTTTCCTACGCCTGTTGGACCTAAGAAAATGAATGAACCAATTGGTTTTTTAGGATCTTTCAATCCGGCACGCGTACGTTGAATCGCTTTCACCAATTTATGAACGGCATCATCTTGACCAATAATCCTACCTTTCATCGAGTCGCCCATACTTAATAGCTTTTGACTATCAGTCTGACCCACCCTTTGTACCGGAATACCAGTCATCATAGAAACCACCTGTGCTACATCATCCTCGGTTACCGTATAACGTTTTGTTTTCGTTTCCGCTTCCCAAGCTTGCTTTTCGCGATCAAGTTCTTCTAGTAATTTCTTTTCAGTATCTCTCAGTTTGGCCGCTTCTTCATATTTTTGGCTTCTTACAACTTTGTTTTTCTCAATTTTGATATCTTCGATTTTCTCTTCGATATCAATAATACTTTGAGGAACATGAATGTTTGTAAGATGCACTCGAGATCCAGCTTCATCCAAAGCATCGATTGCCTTATCTGGCAAGAACCGATCCGTAATATACCGTGTAGTTAAGCTCACACAAGCGTCAATAGCTTCTTGCGTATAGGTAACGGCATGGTGTTCTTCATACTTATCTTTAATTCTGTTAAGGATTTCGATGGTTTCTTCATGCGTAGCCGGTTCAATCATTACCTTCTGGAAACGACGATCTAAGGCACCATCTTTCTCAATATACTGACGGTATTCATCCAGCGTAGTAGCTCCAATACATTGGATCTCTCCACGGGCCAAGGCTGGTTTAAACATGTTAGAGGCATCCAAAGAACCCGATGCACCACCTGCACCCACAATGGTATGGATTTCATCAATGAATAAAATTACATCTGGCGATTTCTCCAGTTCATTCATTACTGCCTTCATGCGTTCCTCAAACTGTCCACGGTATTTCGTACCCGCAACCAACGAGGCTAGATCAAGCGTAACTACTCTCTTGTTAAAGAGTACTCTAGAAACTTTACGTTGAACAATACGTAAGGCTAAACCTTCTGCAATAGCAGACTTACCTACCCCTGGTTCACCAATTAGGATAGGGTTATTCTTTTTACGACGTGAAAGAATCTGAGACACACGTTCAATTTCTTTTTCACGTCCTACAATAGGATCTAAACGACCTTCCTCTGCTGCTTTGGTTAAGTCTCTACCAAAATTATCCAATACAGGGGTTTTCGACTTAATATCAGAGACTTTTTTAGGTTGACTGAAACTATCTTCATCCCGATAATCATCATCACCTGCGGTTGACCCACTGGCCTGATCAGTTACTTCCGTTTTATTCTGCTCTACCTCAGCTTTAAAGATATCGTAATTGATATGAAACTGTTGAAGTATTTGTGAGGCAATATTATCTTCGTCCCTTAAAATAGAAAGTAGCAGATGTTCAGTACCTATTATTTCACTCTTAAATATTTTCGCTTCCAGGTAGGTGATTTTCAACACTTTTTCCGCTTGCTTGGTAAGCGGGATATTCCCCAGGTTAGCAGTAGTCGATGAGGTACCCTTTACTGCATCTTCAATAGATCGGCGCAGTCTGGTGGTATCTACCCCTACATGCTTTAATATCTTGATCGCTAAACCATCTCCCTCGCGGATCAGGCCTAGCAAGAGGTGCTCGGTGCCGATATAATCGTGTCCAAGTCGTAACGCTTCTTCCCTGCTATAGGAAATAACGTCTTTTACGCGTGGCGAGAATTTTGCTTCCATGAATGTATTTACCTTTCTTTTAATGCTCTAAATGTAAAAAAATTATTAATTAAACATCTAGCGCTTTCTGTAACTTTTATCAACAATTACGCCATTTGTAATTTCTGATAAGCTTGTCAGTCCTAATGATATCTAAAGTTACGTCATTATGACTAAATATCACCATCTTTGCAGGAGAATTTTATCAAAGATATGTCAGACGAGAAAGTAATCTTTTCGATGGCTGGAGTAAATAAGATTTACCCACCTCAAAAACAAGTACTAAAGAATATTTATTTATCCTTCTTTTATGGGGCAAAAATCGGTGTTATCGGTTTAAATGGCTCCGGGAAATCCTCTCTCCTTAAAATTATAGCTGGTTTGGATAAGTCATACCAAGGTGAAGTGGTATTTTCTCCAGGTTACTCGGTAGGATATTTGGCCCAGGAGCCCATCTTAGACTCTGATAAAACGGTTAAAGAAATAGTGGAGGAGGGTGTAGCAGATACCAAAGCAATTTTGCAGGAATACGAAGAAATCAACGAAAAATTCGGTCTTCCTGAAGTCTACGAAAATCCGGACGAAATGGAAAAACTGCTTAATCGCCAGGGAGAACTGCAGGATAAAATTGATGCTACAGGCGCTTGGGAATTAGATAGCAAACTAGAAAGAGCTATGGATGCACTACGTTGTCCTGACCCCGATGCAAAAATTGTCAATTTGTCAGGAGGCGAACGCAGGCGAGTGGCATTATGTCGGCTTTTATTACAAGAACCTGCTGTCCTTCTGTTAGACGAACCTACAAACCACTTAGATGCCGAATCTATCGATTGGCTCGAACAACATTTAAAACAATACCAAGGCACTGTAATTGCCGTAACGCACGACCGTTATTTTCTGGACAACGTTGCAGGCTGGATTCTTGAACTGGATCGTGGTGAAGGAATCCCCTGGAAAGGGAACTACTCTTCTTGGCTTGATCAAAAAGCGAAGCGTCTATCTCAAGAGGAAAAAACGGAGAGTAAGCGCCAGAAAACGTTGGAGCGTGAGTTGGAATGGGTTCGTATGGCACCAAAAGCCCGTCATGCCAAATCCAAAGCCCGCTTATCAAATTATGAAAAACTTGCTTCTGAGGAAACGAAAGAGCGTGAAGATAAGCTGGAGCTCTTTATCCCACCCGGGCCTCGTTTGGGAAATGTAGTGATCGAGGCACAGGGTGTTAGTAAAGCTTATGGCGATAGAGTGCTATTTGAAAATCTCACCTTCTCTTTACCCCCCGCGGGAATTGTGGGGATCATTGGCCCCAATGGTGCTGGTAAAACAACTTTATTTAGGTTAATCACTGGGCAGGAGCACCCCGACAGCGGTTCCTTCAAAGTAGGCGAAACGGTAGCACTTGGGTATGTGGATCAACTGCACGATGATCTTGATCCAAATAAAACAGTATGGGAAAATATTACTGGTGGTCATGATAATATCGTATTAGGCAATCGCACCATTAACTCAAGGGCTTACGTATCTAAATTTAACTTTAACGGTGCAGATCAACAGAAAAAAGTAAACATACTCTCCGGAGGTGAACGCAATAGGGTCCACTTGTCTATTACGCTAAAGAAAAGTTCGAACGTTTTATTGCTAGATGAACCAACCAATGATATCGACGTAAACACGTTACGTTCATTGGAAGAAGGACTGGAAAATTTCGGCGGGTGTGCAGTTGTTATTTCCCATGATAGATGGTTTCTTGACCGCATCTGTACGCATATCTTAGCTTTTGAAGGCGATTCACAAGTACATTTCTACGAAGGAAATTATTCAGATTATGAGGAAGATCGTAAGAAACGTGTTGGGGATATCACACCAAAACGTTTTAAGTACAAGAAATTGGTGAAATAAAAGAAGTTGCGAGTTGCGTGTTGTGAGTTACGAGATTTGTCTGGCAACTCATAACTGGTAACTCGTAACCATTTTATTTCCTTAAAATAAAGAACACATCTTCTTTAACAACTGGCTCTCCAGTAAAGGTTTCTCCCTTTGTTGAAATGACTGTATAACTTATATCCTGAAACGGACTTTGTTCAAATAACGCCACCCCTTCTTCTGGGCTATACAGGGTAAAACCGTATTTTGTGAAAGGTAATGTTTCCATAAACCCCCTACTTCTAATAGCAATACATAAAGCTCCGGCTGGCTTTAAAACACGATATAACTCCTCCAGCTGTTGAGTAGGATTTCCCCAGAAATAAAGGGTGTTTACGGTCAATATTTTATGAAAAAACTGACTTTCGAAGGGTAACGAAAACCCATCGAGTAAATGAAACGAAGCCATTCCTGCTTCGCAGTAAGATTGATTATTTTTCTTCGCCTCATCAATCATCAGAGCAGATATATCTCCACCAAAATAGCGAACATCCTTAGCTTTCTCTAACACATACGACGCAAATTTTGCATTTCCAGGACCTAGCTCAAGCACCCTGTCTCCATTATTTATATTTAACAGATCAATGGCATGAAGCGTCATTTCACCGTTACTCTCATTCATCCTATTTCCAACATCAATACCTTCTGCACCAGAAGGCCTAGCTAGCTGTGCAGCAATTTTCTCAAAATCCGGTGTATTTTCACTCATACCACTATAACAATTAAGTATTTAGTCTTTGTTTTCGTTGTGATCGGATACCATAGGAACCAAATAACGAATAACTAACAACAAATAACCAGTAACCATCTATTGTAGTTCAAATTTAAGCCACGATTCACCACTTCCTCCGTATACAAAATACTGAGGATATAAGATTTCCGCCAACAGTTCCACATCATCTGCGATTTGCATTAAATTCCCCTTTAAATGTTTTGCCCCATCTACAAGAAAGATTTTATTGTTTTTGACAGCATCCGTATTTTTCCATTCGACTTGTTCAAGAGTAACAGGCAACTCACCCAGTAGTTCATACATCCCTTTCTCTTTAGTTAAAAAAACGATTAATCCCGGGTTAGTATCTCCTAATTCAGGTTTATAAGGTTTTCCTCCAGCTGTTTCAATAATGGATCGCAAGTAACCTTTTCCATCGTCGTCTAAAGCATTATGTTCAACCACAAGCACCTTTGGCTTCTGCCCCTCTTCAATAAATTTCAGCTTATGGATCACAATATTTATTCGCTCTTCCAGCTCCTCTACTAATGCCTCGGCTCTCTTTTCGACATCCAATGCTTTACCCACATCAGCAATCCATTGATAGATTTGCTCGATATTAGTTATATTTAATAGGTTAACTTCTTCATTCGTTTCCAGTAATTTAACACAGGCTTCATCTAAATCAAGTGCATTAATCAAGGGAGTCAGTATAGCTTCTTTATTTTGCATCATTTTTTTGCTTGGAGCAAACTTAGATAAATTGAGGTTTTTTCACAAATTATAAAAGAACCTTTTCTTAATCAACTTTTCTTGATAAAAGTTGAGCAAAATCAAGGCTTTGTATGCTACGTTGCACCTGATTGCAAAGTATCCGTGGCGCATATTGCAGCCGCTTCGCTTCTTCAATCCGCTTGTTTATTGCAAACTGAACGACGCTGCATATGCTTTGCTGCTCGCTGCGGCCGTATCCTCCAAGGCCGTCCAACCTTACGCTCAGAAGTCCCGTTTTGACTACCAATCAGGGCGCTTCTGCTTGCTCGCAAAAGCTCTCCGTTCTACATAAAATCCGCCTTAGAGAGTTGCGGTTAGCAATGGGATGCACTAACACTGTAGCGACTCTCTACAGCGGGAGTCTTTGCTACTTTCTGCGGAAGAAAGTAGATAAAATTAATCCTTCTTTTTTATTCGACAACAAGAAATAAATAAAACCAACTATTCTATAAGAATCCTCAAGAAATTTGCTGGACCCGAGTAAGACAAAAATGACAAAAACACAAATTAAAAAGGCCCACACATGTGAGCCTTTTATGCAATTAACGTTAGTATTTTATTCGCTTAGTTTTACTTCGCGTGTAATAGTAGTATTATCTCCTTTTACTTCATTTCCATCAGGGCCCACAAGTGTTAATTTAACTTTTAAATCACCTTTAGGAGCTCCTTTGATTTCGTAGGGACCCCATTTATCTAACGTGATAGTGGTGTCGTTAATTTCAGCCTTTACTTTATTTCCAGAAGCAGAGAGCTCGGTATTCACTAAGTAAAAATCTAACAGTAGGCTTTCAGTATCTTTTCCTTTGTATTCTCCTTTCGGGCGACTGTAAAATAACGCAGCGTCCGCTGGAACAGGTAGTTCTTGGTATTTACCGTCATCCGTAATTTTAAAATGCTTTAGAACATATGCTTTAGGTTCCTTGATAGATTCATGATATGACCTGGATAGGAACGACAACAAGTAATGCTCAGATCCCTTTTTTAAGCTTACGCTATTTTCTGGTTTATATAAAGCGGAATACGGACCGTTATCTAAAATAAAATGAATATGTTGCCCTTCCGCAGAATTAGCCATATGATCGGCATTGTGATCAGCAGTATGTTCTGTTAATGTAAAGTTTTTCACAGCATATTTAACCTCCAATTTAACGGAGTCATTAGATGCACCTGGAGCCGCTGTTATAGCCGAAACGGCTAACTCTGCTCCCGGAAATGCTTTTGAATCGGCTACTGGCGTAACTGAAATTGGGGTTTTAGTTTCGTCTACCATCGTAGTACTGTCTGTACCGCTTTCAGTATTGGTTCCAGACTGATTACATGCTGACAAAGAAGCTACAATAAATGCTCCAGCAGCCAGTGCCATAATTTGAGAATTAAATTTCATTTTTTCTTATTTTTTCAGTGAGTAAGAATTAAGATTAATACCTAACTATACAGCTAAGTAACGGATTTTGTTTAGAAAAAAACGCATAAATCGCCTGTAAAAAAACTATTAGAAATAAAATTGATTTAAAATATAACTTAATGCCTGCTCTCTTTCGACCCTCCGTCGGGTATCTCTCGCCTCCTATCCGCCCTATATACACGGTATATTCGCTGTATAGGGGCCAAAAGCGTATTATTAGCGAATAACTAGCGAACGAATAGCGGGTAAAGATGACATGACGGATCATAAAATTATCTGTAAAGCCCCCTAGTTTATTTTCAAAAAATTCACTAACAACAGGATAATCTGTTGAAAATTAGCCAAATGTTAACAAATAAACCATATCATTTTTACACCAAGCTAACATAAATGCACTAACTTTATACCAGAACAAGAGGCGGACAGGCAGCAATTTAATTAATTGACACATCCTTATATTAACTCTTATGACCTGGAAAAAATTTAGCGGCGAACCCATTCGCAAACCACTCTTAGATGAAGTAGGCTTGGCCATCTCCAAGGAATATGCATTAGGCAACAAACTCAAAGTATGTATTGGTACCGATTCACAGGTAAAAGGAAATATTACCGACTTTGCAACAGTGATAGCTTTCATCCGTGAAAAGAAAGGGGGGTTCATGTTTATCCATCAGGAAAAAACGCTTCTAAAAATGAGCATCAAAGAGCGCATGTTAGCAGAAGTACAACGAAGCATTGAAACAGCCTATGCACTTTGCGATTTGCTCGACCAATACCATGTGGATTTGGAGGTACATGCAGATATTAATACAAATCCTATGTTCAAATCAAATCAGGCACTTCATGAAGCGATGGGATATATTCTAAGTATGGGATTTGTGTTTAAAGCTAAACCTGAAGCTTTTGCCAGCTCAACCTGCGCTAATAAAATGGTTCAATAAAAGAACGTTTTTCTTAATCAACTTTTTTCATCACTTGTTGGTTTTAAGGGCATTCAAGCTTTCCCTACGGGAAGGTTCTTGATAAAAGTTGAGCAAACCGAAGAACGTAGTGATGAGTTCATGAACACCTTTAAAAATAAACAAGAGTGAATAAATCAAGGCTTGTGTAGGCTACCTTGCACCTGATGGCAAAGCATTCATGGTGCGTATTGGAGCCGTTTCACTTTCTCAATCCGCTTGGATACTGCAACATGAATAATGCTACACATGCTTTGCTGCTCGTTGCCTCGGTGTCCTCCAAGGCCGTTCTTCCCACGCGCAAAGCTATATTTCAAGGCTAAAGATATTATGTTCGGTTAAAAGTAGAGGCTATCCGTTCTAATTAAAATATCGCCTAGGAAATTTGCGGCTTGCAAGTTGATGCACTACCATTGTAGCTAAGTTCCAAGCGATGAGTTTTTTGTTACTTTTTTGCGGAAAAAAAGTAAAATATCACAGTCGATTTTCCCTAAATTTGCTAATATTTTCTTAGAAAATGCGATATATTCTCTTTTTTATAGTAGGCTTTCTGCCGATATTCTCCTACGCACAAGATCAACAAGAATGGTTGGTTAAAATAGGTGATAACGCACCCAATTTCGAATTTACCCTAGCCGACAGCAGCGTGAAAAACCTTCATGATTATAAAGGAAAGATAATCTTAATTAACTTCTTCGCCACCTGGTGCCCTCCCTGTAGAGCGGAATTACCCAGAGTGCAAAAGGAAATTTACGATATATACAAATCAAATAAGAATTTTGAGCTTTTCGTTTTCGGTCGTGAAGAAGACTGGAACAGATTAATGCCTTTTATACAAAAAACGGGTTACACCTTCCCTATCTTACCAGATGTTAAAAGAGAAATATTCTCGAAATATGCAAACAGCGGCATCCCACGCAATGTTCTTATTGATGAACAAGGAAAAATAATTTACCTATCCCTAGGATACACAGAAGAAGAATTTAATAACCTCCTTGACGTTCTAAAGAATAAATTAAATTAGTACACCACAAAATTATCTACTTTCACATCTACCCGTTGTCCAACATGATATTGTCTTGGGTTTTTATTAAGCCATCTTAACCGGAGCATTTGATCCTGCAATAAAATTTCTTCGTAAAACCCTTTAAAAAGAATTGAACGTATTTCAAAAGTGCCAATCGGATTGTCTACGATGCTTAACCACTCCGGGTGAATTATAATTTGATTTCCTTGTATATCTGGTAAAAGAAAGGACGCCTGTTTTCGTGACAGAATGTTACTATTAGCTAATAAAGTTGCAGCATAGGCATTTGGCGGATTGTTATAAATCGCTAAGGGCGACCCCGCCGCCATTAATTTCCCCTCCTTTAAAATCAATAAAGAATCTGACATGGCCAATACTTCAGCCGGATCGTGAGACACCATAATAATGGTAAGACCTATTTCGTCTACAATCTTCCGGATATCTTGTTGTAAATGATCTCGAAAAGATGCATCTACCTGATTAAAAGGCTCGTCCATCAACAATACTTCAGGCCCGGTAACTAATGCCCGAGCGATAGCAACCCGTTGTTTTTCTCCTCCACTTAAATCCACTACGCGCTGTTTGGCCAATCGTAAAATCCCTAAACTGTTAAGCGCAACTTCAGTTTTATCGTGTTTCTCCTGTAAATTAGTATTTGATAAACGAGAGGCGACATTATCCCAAACATTGGCATAGGTGTTCAAATCTTCAAAGTTTTGAGATACCAAGCGCATAGATGTATGTCCAGGGATCAGCTTCTCATCCGGCCCAGGGACCTTCCACCCCTTAAAGCGTATCTCCCCATCGTCTGGTTCTAACAAGCCATAAATTAATCGCAGCAGCGTGCTTTTACCACTACCGCTTTCTCCAATTACAGCCGTAATTTTTCCCTTATCAACGCCAAAAGATATATCTGTCAACCCTAGACTATCTGGCTTCTCAGAGAAACGCCTGGATAAATTACTTACTTGAATATACGATAGTCCCTGTTTCTGTATGTCAGAAGCTATAAAATCGCATGAAGAGAATTCTGTATTGTTTGCCATCTAAAAAACCATCCGCACCCTTAGTGCAAACGCTTCGAAGATATTAATTTTTTTTAAATCAAGTCGAAGGATTACTATACATAAGACACAAGTAATAAGATTGGACTGCGCTGTGTTTACTTATATCTAGTTTTTATTATATCTGCAAACCTGCACGGGTACATAAATACGGCAGCGTCTACATACCCTTATGCTATTTGCTTGTTTAAGCTAAAAAAACAGCATTACTCCAAAGGACAGATTCTTGAGGCCTTCCTGTTGTGGGCTATTTTCAAACATATCATTAAAGTAGTATTTGGCATATAATCCAAATGACTGATACCCTACTCTCGCAAAGGCACCATAACGAAACTTAGCGTAGTTAAAATCGTCTTTCACTTTTCTTTTTCCTTCTTCATCGCTTTTAAATTTCTGGCTTCCACTCAATAAAAAACCACCTATGGGGCCATAGGCAACTTTCAAATCTCTATCGGAGCCAAAACGATGCTCAAAAGTAATGGGAATTCTGAGATAGCTGGAACTGAATCTATTTTTCTTATAATCTATGTCCGACTGAACATAGGTTAATGGGGCAGTATTGCGCTCAAAAATTATATTCTCCTTCAATCTTATGTGCGTCCAATCAAAACCAGCAGCCATAAATAATCTGAATTTCTCATTAAACCGATAACCAAATTGAAAAACATCAAAGCCTACATTGATGGTTTTCCAGGTTCTATTCTTTAAGAAACTGTTTTCGGGACTTAAGGTAAAACTGCCATTGTCTAATAAAGTTGCCAATCCTAAATCAAAACGAGAAAAAGTGATGCCTAATATTACCTTTGGCTTTTTACTGTATGTCTTTACTTCTTTGTTATCCTTTTCCTTCCCGTCTTCTTTGGTGACCTCCAATAATTTATCGCTATCACTATCGAATTTAAAAGTTATTTTTCGCTTCCTTTTCGTCTCAGATTTAACAGTGTCCATATTCGTTGTGTCTGCCGAAAGCGACACAAGGGGAGTTTCCCGAAGCTTGTGACCAAAAACAGTCGTTCCAATGCAAAAGAAAACTATTCCAGTTAATAAAATATATTTCATATAGCTGCTTTTAAATATTTCTATAATTTATTATGAAGTTTCGATATTAGTATTAACGTGATTTATAATTTAGTTTTTAGGGCTTTTAAATCCAGTGCTATTTTTAATATCCCTTCGTCATCATTAGCGAATGAAATTACCTTTTTGTCACCTTGATTTACAGATGCCACCACATAATTGAGCACATCGCTCACAGCAAAAGCCTTTTTATTTCTTTTAAGTTTTGTCTCCTCAACCGGTTCAGAAGGGATTAATGCTAAAGAAGCGATATGCTCAGGTAATTTAACATGGTTTTCAACCAACAAAATATTCGGCCTCGTTATTTCAGCATTAATTGGTTGATGAGGAGAAGTTTGTTCATCCTGAACAGCAACGTCAATTACCGGCTTCTGTTCAATATATTCTTCCTTTAAGCCTTGAGGTTTATCCGCATGCAATTCAATTACTCCATCGTTCGTGGTGGCCACCTCAGCTATTTGGGGTTGCAAAACTTCCTTTTGTTCTACCTGTTGAATCGCTTTGCCACTTAAATAAATAACTTCATGTGGTTTCTTTACGTATAAAGTAATCGTCACGAGTACCACGCCAATAGATGCTGCAATTTTTATCCAGCCTAACGAGACATTTCTCCTTTTTAAAGATACCTTTGGTTGCTCATCGATTTCTTTCTCGATATTATACCATAAATGTTCAGGCACATTAGGTGTAAAAGCACCTATCTTTTCTCGTAATTTTTCATCAAATCCCCTATCCTGCATATGTTCCATAATTTCCTTCTCCTTCCGTAGTAATCAATTTATTTCTTAACCAAGCTCTTGCCCTAGATAATTGTGATTTAGAGGCCCCTTCGCTAATCTGAAGCGTATTCGCTATCTCTTGGTGGGAATACCCCTCAATGGCGTACATGTTAAAAACAATTCTATAGCCATCAGGCAGCTGTTGAATAAGCTTCATAAGATCCTCCGTCTCTAGATTATCCATGTCGAATACCTGTTGCTCATAGTCAAAAACTTCCGTGATGTCTGTTGTCTTTAGCATTCTTAAATTTTTACGATAAATCTCTATTGCCGTGTTCACCATAATACGCCTTATCCATCCTTCAAAAGAACCTTCACCTCTAAAGTTTGAAATATTTTTAAACACTTTTACAAACCCTGTCTGCATCATATCTTCCGCCTCAAAATCATTGGATGCATATCGTAAACAAATACCCAACATTGGAGCAGCAAGTCTTCTGTAAAGCATTTCCTGCATCTTACGTTCGCTGCGCTTACAGCCATTTACTAATTGTTCAATTGAGTATGTATGCTCCAAATCCATCGTATTTTTTAATTAGATGTTTTATTTACCTAAATGGTTGCATCCGGTGTCAAATAAAATCTTCTTTGAACATATCCATTTTATTTCGTTATATTAGTTTGAAGAATTTGTGGCCGATTCCGATAATCATTAATTATTCATCGCTTTAAGCCCTTAATATAGGCATAATAATTTTCCATCTAACAAAGCAAAAACAATTATGTTGGGGTGAACATCAGATAAAAACTGGGCATCTCAAGCAAAAAAGTTACTTTTGCATGTTAGAACAGTATCATCTCAAATATTTACACAAGAATATCTTGGAAAAAAAATATTATACCATACAAGAGACCGCACTACGTCATTTTACGGAACAAATATTTCGAGCCATGGGATGTAGCGAAGAGCATGCCGTTCTTTCGGCAGATGTACTAATTAAAGCAGACATGAGAGGCGTTGACTCGCACGGAGTCGCCCGTTTAAGCGGTTATGTGCGTCTTTGGCAAAAAGGTCGTTTAAATGCAAAGCCCGTTATGCGCATAATTCATGAGACCCCAACAACTGCAACTGTTGACGGTGATCAAGGTTTGGGTTTAGTGGTGGCTCCCTATGCAATGAAAATTGCTATTCAAAAGGCGGAAACCTATGGTTCCGGCTGGGTGGCCGTTCGCAATTCTAATCATTTCGGTATCGCTGGTTATCACGCATTAATGGCTGTTGAAAAAGATATGATTGGCTATGCGATGACCAATGCAAGTCCGCTGGTAACACCCACGTTCAGTAAGGAACGTATGCTAGGTACCAATCCCATGTGTTATGCTTTTCCAGCAGGCAAATACCCACCCGTCATTATCGATATGGCGACCTCGGCTGCCGCAAATGGAAAGCTTGAGATTGCACAAAGAAAAGATTTGCCGATTCCTGAAGGATGGGCCCAAACTTCTTCAGGTCTTTCTTCTACAAATCCAAATGAACTTAAGCAAGGAGGGTCCTTACTTCCACTTGGAAGCGACCGTCTGCATGGTAGCCATAAAGGTTACGGTTTAAGTGCCACAGTAGATATTTTGAGTGCAGTTTTATCCGGTGCTAACTATGGTCCTTGGGCACCTCCTTTTGTTTCCTATTTAGACCCTGTGCCAGATCCGGTAGGCCTGGGCCTAGGTCATTTCTTGGGGGCTATGCGGGCAGATGGATTTAGACCGATAGCAGATTTCAAGCAACACATGGACAACTGGATAACACGTTTTAAAAATGCTGAACCGATTAACAAAATCCAACCTGTTATTGTTCCCGGAGAACCTGAATTGGTTGCTGAAAGAGAAAGAAGTATCAGTGGCATACCAATTATTGAAGATGTGTGGGATGACTTAAAAAAGCTTGCTGAACATTTAAAGGTAGATCATTTATAATTACAATTAGTCCGTTTTTTTGCTGTTTGGCATCAATTCTGAGACTTACAGTAGAGCTATCAATAAAATATCAGACAAAGCAAAACGCTTTAAAATTCACTTAAAAACAAATAAAAGGCATAGCTGATAAAACAAAAAAATAAATGATTATTCTATTAAAAACAAGCATCAAAACACTCCTATTTTTAACTATACCTGTTTTTTTTACAACCTTTTTTTCAGGATGCCACTCTGGCTCCTCCAGTGAAGATGCTGATTCCACTAAACGACTTTCAGTTCCCGTATTTATGGTAGATACTGGTACGGCGATTACTGTGCGAGATTATTTAGGAACAATTGAAGGAAAGGGAAATGTAGAAATCCGTCCACAGGTTGAGGGCGTTCTTGAAAAAATTTACATTGACGAAGGCTCTTATGTAAAGCAGGGGCAAAACCTATTTAAAATTAACGAACTTCCTTATCGTGAAGCCGTAAAAAATGCTGTAGCCGAAGAGACGGTAGAAAAGGCAAAACAAAAAAATGCACAATTAGAGGTCGAAAGTTTAAAACCTCTTGTCGATAATGATGTCATTTCAGATGTACAGCTACAAACTGCCCAAGCAAACAATGAAGTTGCAAAAGCTTCTGTTGCAAAGGCTGCAACAGCTGTTGCCACCGCAAAAATTAATTTAGGCTTCACCAATTTAAAGGCTCCTTCTAGCGGCTATATAGGGCGTATTCCTAAACGTATTGGAAACGTTGTAACAAAAGGTGATTCACAACCCCTTACCATTCTATCAGACACACGGGAGGTATATGTATACTTTTCCATGAGTGAGTCAGACTTTTTACATTTTACCAAAGGTGGTCGTTCTAACGATTCACTTGCAAATAATGATAAATTAATACCTTATGTCCGCCTAATATTAGCGGACGGTACTGAGTACGCCGAGAAGGGAATCGTGGATGCCATTGACGGCCAGGTAAATCGCACCACTGGCGCAATTTCGCTTAGAGCCTCCTTCTCAAACCCAAATGATATATTACGGCAAGGAAACACAGGTACACTTAAAATGGAAGAGCGGAAACCAGGTGTTCTGTTAATGCCACAAGTGGCCGCTATTGAGCTACAAGACAAAACCACTGTGTATGTTGTTACGCGCGATAATAAAGTTAAAATGCGTGCAATAGTATTAGGCGGAATAAGTGGTTCTAATTATATCGTTAAAGAGGGATTAAAACCTGGCGATCGGGTTGTACTGGCCGGATTTGAACGTTTGGAAGATGGACTCGCAATTAATCCGCAATTACAAAACCCAAAAAACATTTCATTATAAAACTTCAATTTTAGCGGCGGCAATCCCAGGCGTCCAAAATCTGAAAATATGTTAAAAACAATCATAAGCAGGCCCGTGCTGGCCACCGTAATTTCCATTTTACTGGTAATGCTTGGCGTGGTGGGAATGATGCAATTACCTGTTACTCGTTTTCCAGAGATCGCTCCTCCAAGTGTAAGTGTTACCCTATCTTATCCCGGAGCAAATGCCGAAACTGTAGCACAGAGCGTGCTTTTACCAATTGAAGAGGCAATCAATGGTGTAGACAACATGGCATATATACGGTCTACTGCATCCAATACTGGTTCGGGCAGTATCAATGTTTTTTTTAAAGCAGGTACCAACCCCGATCAAGCAGCCGTAAATGTGCAAACACGTGTATCGAAAGCTGCCAGCCAAATTCCGGCAGAAGTAAATGAAGCGGGTATCAGTGTGATGCCCAAGCAAAATGGAATCATCATGACCATGAATATATTCAGTGATCATCCTGAAAAAATTTATGATGAAACCTTTCTGCAAGCATACGCACAAATAAACATTAACAGAGAGTTATTACGAGTGTCTGGTGTGGCTGCTATTAGCCGTATAGGCGCACGTGATTACTCCATGCGCACTTGGTTGAATCCCGAAAAGCTCGCTTCTTATGGCCTTATTCCACAAGATGTGATTACAGCCATTAAAGATCAGAATTTTGAAATAGCACCCGGAAAATTTGGAGAAGCATCAGATGAAGTATTCGAAACCGTTCTTAAACACCGGGGCCGCTTTAGTAATCCCGAGGATTATGAAAATCTTGTCATTAAAACAAATCAGGATGGATCTGTTCTTTATCTCAAAGACATTGCTCGTATCGAATTTGGGGCTTCGAATGTAGGTACAGACAATAAGGTAAACGGATTTCCTGGCCTCACCATTAATGTTGTGCAGACAAGTGGTTCTAATGCAGTGGAAATTGACGGCCAGGTACGAAAGGTATTGGAAAAACTCCAAAAAACTTTCCCTGAGGGGATAAAGTATGAAATCACTTACAGTGTACGCGATCAAATAGACGAATCTATCAGTCAAGTAAAACACACACTCTTTGAGGCTTTCTTTTTAGTTTTTGTAATTGTATTTATCTTCTTGCAAGACTTCAGGTCTACCCTTATACCGGCAATTGCCATTCCCGTTTCGTTAGTCGGCACCTTTTTCTTTTTGTTGCTGTTCGGATTTTCTATTAATGTATTAACCATGTTTGCGTTGGTACTGGCTATAGGCATTGTAGTGGATGATGCAATCGTAGTGGTAGAGGCTGTGCATCAGAAAATGGAAGGGACCGGCTTATCTGCCAGAAAGGCTACTCTCTCGGCTATGAGTGAAATTACAGGAGCCATTCTTTCTATTACGATGGTAATGGCAGCCGTATTCCTGCCAGTAGGATTTATGGAGGGACCATCGGGCCTATTTTACAAACAATTTGCCTACACCTTAGCCACAGCCATTTTGATTTCTGCTTTGAATGCATTGACGTTAAGTCCGGCGTTATGTGCCATCCTTTTAAAGAACACACATCATGTGAAGAAGGGTGAAGCGCTAAATGGAAATAAATTGAGCCAATATTCGAAAAAATTTTTTGGTGCTTTTAATACCGCTTTCGATTCCCTCACGAATAAATACGTTCGTTCATTAAATTTTTTAATTTCAAAAAAATGGCTCAGCATACTAGGGCTTGCTCTTTTATCTGGCATAGGTGTGTTTTTGATGAACCGAACTCCTGCTAGTTTTATTCCAACAGAAGACGATAGTTTTATTACATTTTCTATGTCTATGCCTCCAGGAGCCTCCTTGGCGAGAACAACGGAAGTATTAAAAAAAGCTGACAGTATCATTCGTCAGCGAAAACAGTTGTCCGGGATGACAACCATTTCAGGCTATAATGCGATAGATGCCACAGCTAGCCCGGCATTTGCAGTGGGTTACATCAACCTAAAGGAGCACGACAAACGTGAAGACATAAAAGATATCAATGCTTTTATGGATACCATACGAAATGATTTATCTCAAATCGCCGAAGCAACTTTCAGTGTTTACCCTCGGCCAACGGTACAAGGTTTTGGTGACTTTAGCGGTATAGAACTCGTATTGCAGGATCGTTTAGGGGGCACCTTCTCTTCCTTCAGCAAAGTAGCTGATAATTTTATTAAGGATTTAACACAGCGACCCGAAATCGAAACAGCTTTTACACCTTTTAAATCTAATTTCCCCCAATATCAGCTAGACATAGATTTTGTAAAAGCCCGCGCTTTAGGTGTTACAGCAAAAGATCTTATGACAACGGTAAGAGGTTATTATGGCAGAGGACAAGCGGGAGACTTTAGTCGCTTTGGAAGGCAATATAGAGTATACATTCAGGCTGATGCGAAGTTCACGAATGATCCTGAGTCGTTCAAATCTATTTTCGTAAGAAACGAAGACGGGAATATGGTTCCTGCAAATACGTTAATTAAATTAAAGAAGGTTTTTGGTCCAGAAACAGTAAACCGGTATAATCTCTTTAATGCGATAGCTATCAATGCCACCCCTGCGGCAGGTTTTAGTACAGGTGACGCAATGAAAGCCATTGAAGAAGTTGCAGCAAAAAACCTAACGGCCAATTATAGCTATGAATGGACGGGAATGAGTTTGGAGGAACGGCAATCCAGCGGCCAAACAACATTAATTTTTACGTTAAGTATTCTTTTCGTTTATTTCTTGCTTGCCGCTCAATACGAAAGCTATATTCTTCCATTTGCCATCTTACTCTCTGTTCCTGTAGGTTTAGTAGGTGTATATACTGCCGTTAATCTTGCAGGTTTACAGAACAATATTTATGTACAGGTAGGCCTAATAATGTTAATTGGATTATTAGCAAAAAACGCTATTCTAATTGTCGAATTTGCTGTTCAACAGCGCAAAAATGGTTTATCTATCTATGATGCTGCTATCGAAGGATCCAAACTAAGATTAAGGCCAATTTTAATGACCTCGCTTGCTTTTGTAGCAGGCTTGGTACCGCTGATGTGGACTGTTGGACCTTCTGCTCAAGGCAATCATTCTATTAGTATTGGAGCTGCTGGAGGCATGTTATTCGGTGTAACCATCGGTGTTTTTATTATACCTGTACTTTACTTGGTATTTCAGCATTTAGATGAAAAAGTAAAATCAAAAATGATCCAAGATGATGATGAGTAAAAAATTAAATAAAATGAATAAAATAGGGTGTGTTCTAACAGCCTTTATCATCCTTCTGGGGTTCCAGGCTTGTAAGGTTGGTAAAGACTATAAGCGTCCACACCTCAATCTTCCAGAAAAGTATCGGGACGAAATAGACAGCGCGGATTCAGTAGGTATTGGAAATATTTATTGGAAACAGTTTTTTGTCGATACTACCTTACAGAAATTGATAGACACCGCTATTGCATACAATTACGATATGCAAAAGACTTTAAAAAACATACAAATAGCAGATCAACAGGTCCTGCAAGCACGTGCCCAATTTCTACCGGAAATAAATGCTGAACTCGGAACCATCAACCAACAATATCGTTCTAAAAACTACTATGGAACACATGGAGCAGCAAAATGGTATGATAGAAAAGAAAAAAATGCTCCTAATTCAATGGCCGTAAATCAATCGCAATACATTACCGGATTGAGTTTAAGTTGGGAATTAGATATTTGGGGAAAAATACGACGGTTAAACGAAAGCACATTAGCGCAATATTTGCAAACTTACGAGGCACGTAAACTATTACAAACAAGACTGGTTGCGGATGTTGCCGAGGGATATTATAACCTTTTAATGTTGGATGCCCAATTAGAAGTAGCTAGACGAAATTTCCAGCTAACTGACAGTACATTAAGAATTGTTAAGTTGCAACGAGAGGCCGGGCAAGTAACCTCGCTAGCCATCCAGCAAACTGCTTCCCAAAAACTTGCAGCGCAATCGCTTATACCCCAGTTAGAGCGTCAAGTTGTGATTCAGGAAAACAGCTTAAGAGCGTTAGCAGGACAATTACCCGAAAGCATAAAAAGAAACGCTTCATTAACAGACTTCTTAATAGAAGATTCTGTTTCTGCGGGCATACCACTTCATATGGTAAACTACCGTCCGGATGTTCGCTCCTCTGAATTAGCCTTAAGAGCAGCAAATGCCGAAGTAGGGGTTGCGCAAGCATACCGGTATCCAACGCTTACCATAGATGCTACGGGTGGGCTGAATAGCATGCTCCCATCTAATTGGGTAAAAATACCAGGCTCCTTGTTCGGGGGTATCATTGGAAGTTTGACGCAGCCTATCTTTAGTAGAAGAAAATTAAAGACTGATTTTGAAGTAGCTAAATTAGAACGAGATAAAGCTGAATTGGATTTTCAACAAACTGTATTAGACGCCATCAATGAGGTTACAAATACCTTAATTACATTGAAAAAACTTCAGGAAGAATATGATATAGCAGAAGAAAGAGTGAAGGTAGCCCAATTAGGTATTAAACAAGCAGGACTTCTCTTTAAAGCTGGTTACGCAACCTATTTAGAGGTTATTACTGCGCAACAAAATACGATTGACAGTGAACTTGAATTAGTAAGTTTAAAACAACAGCTCTTATTGGCAAGAGTTGAACTCTATAGAGCTTTGGGCGGAGGATGGCGAGGATAGTTTAGTTGTGAGTTGCCAGTTATGAGTTGTGAGTAGCAACACCCGCAACTGGCAACTTTCAACTCACAACTAGTTAATGGATACCCATAAAGATCCTGTTCCATCTAATTTTATCAAAGAAAGAACCTTTATCGTCTAAACTTAACCAAACAAACAATGCTTTTCCAACGATGTGATCCTCTGGAACGAAACCCCAAAATCTTGAATCCAAAGAATTATGGCGATTATCTCCCATCATCCAGAAGTAGTTCATTTTAAAAGTATAGCTATCCGACTTGTTACCATTTATATAATATCCGTCTGTTTTCTTTTCAAAAGTATTTCCTTCATAAATGGTAATAGCCCTTTCATATATGGGAGCAGTCTGATCATTTAGCTGCACGGTCCATCCCTGATGAGGGACGATGACTGGCCCATAGTTATCGCGATTCCATTTGGCACCTTGAGGAAAAATATCTTGTGTAGGTTCTGGAGTACCTTTAGGATAAATAACAGGTCTAACCTCTTTTACATTGCTCCAACCTTTAATAGTGTTAGCCAAAGAAGGCGTAAGATAAAAACCATAAGAATTAGGCACGCCTATTGGAAAGGTCTCAATGCGCATATCATATATCCGATCCGGATTAATATCTGTTCCATCAGTGATAACTTGATACATCAACTGTCCTTCTACTGGTGTGATTCCTTTTTTCCCATTCACATACACCTGTGCATCTATAATAGCAATAGTATCTCCAGGAACCCCGATGGCTCTTTTTATATAATTTTCTCGTTTATCAACAGGTCTATTATAGGGAGCATCAGCTTCCATGGGATAGTTAAATACAACCACATCATTGCGTTTGATCTTCTGCAATCCCGGTAGCCGTCTATAATCCATTTCTAATCCATCCCAGTAAGCCTTCGTCCCTGTAATGGGCATTGTATGATGGGCAAAAGGAAAGGCTATAGGCGTCATTGGTAAACGAGGGCCGTAGTTAATTTTGCTTACAAATAGGAAATCACCCGTTAGGAGACTCCGCTCCATTGAACCGGATGGTATCATATAAGCCTCTATTAAAAAAGTTCTGATTAAGGTCGCAGCCACCACCGCAAATACAATCGCATCAGCCCATTCTCTAGTAGCGGATTTTTTATAAGGATATTTCTTCTTAAATTCCTCCGTTGCAGAGGCTCCCCAATAAGTGACACTACTATCGGCACCCCACCATGGAAACACGATAAAAGGCACTAGGATAGTCCCAACCTGGTCTAAAAAAGATCTTCTTCCATAGCAGCGTACAAAATCTATGTAAAGTCCGACACCAATAAATAAATTAATTACCGGTACAATCAGTAAGATTACCCACCAATTTGGTCTTCCCGTTAATTGTGTAATGATATATTCTCGATAAAATGGAATGAGGGATTCCCAACCTTGCCGCCCCGCTTTTACAAAAAGCATCCACAATCCAACCTGTGTCCCTAGAAAAAATATGATAAGAAAAGCTATCAACATGCTCTATAAAGTAAAATTAAAATTAAAAAATTAACCGCCAATAACTACCGCTAGCCCCCAACAACGAATAGCCAATAACTAACAACCAAAGTCAAACATATCAGTTACCGTGTAAAACCCCTTTTTCTGATGCAACCATTCGGCAGCGACCACCGCACCCAAAGCAAAACCAGCTCTACTATGTGCGGTATGCTTAAATTCTATCTGATCAACTTCAGAGCTATACAAAACAGTATGGGTGCCAGGCACATCTTCTATGCGATGTGATTCTATAAGCAGTTGATCTTTTTTTGGTACTACCTCCTCCCCTTCTCCTACTAAATCGTTTACCCATTCCGTCTTATCATCGCTATACTCCAAAATTCCTTCAGCAATTGTGATGGCAGTTCCACTTGGGGCATCCAGCTTTTGCGTGTGATGTATTTCTTCTACCTGTACATCGTATTGCTTGTATGGATTTACGGCTTTTGCCAGCAGCTTATTAATATGAAAAAAGATATTCACGCCAATACTGAAGTTAGACCCGTACATCATGGTTTTGTTACCAGAAAGGCAGTTTTCTTTTATCTCTTCCAAGTGATCATACCAACCTGTGGTACCTACCACAATGGGTAAGTCGGCCTCGAAGCAAAGATTTATATTATTTATTGCGGAATGAGGGGTGCTGAAATCTATGGCTACATCAGCCACATATAAATCATCTGCCTGTATATCGGGCCGATTATTCTCATCAATAATCAATGTAACCTGATGCCCTCTTTGCAAGGCTATTTTCTCAATTATACGGCCCATTTTACCGTATCCAATTAAGGCTATATTCATGGTATGATTGGATAAGTTCGTTTAGGCCCGCAATATACGATTTTAGTTAACATGTATAGGGTATTTTTGGCTTACTTAAGAGCAAACGTCGCTTTTAATCCTACAACGGGCATTGAGCTGTAAGAATAAGCACCAGGTGCCTGCAAGAGAGTAGGTCGTATATTAAAGGTAAGATCATCGCTCATATCGTAGCGTTTGAATTTAGCATCAATATAGGCATCAATCACATTCAAGGCATACCATCCAACGGTTATTAAAATGGTGAGATCTCGATTTCGTCGGTAAAAATCCTTTGCATTAATCAACCAATCTGTAGGCACAGTCATCGGATATTTCGGATTTTCGTTAAGCCCTTGGTTGGCCAACCGGAACCGAACTTCCTTCAATGTTTCCTGATAATTATTTTGCGCAAACACAAAAGAATATCCAAGACCTCCAAAACCTGCCCAAACAATAGGCGCTTTTACATAACCCCACCCACCATTAAAAAGCTGCCCCCAACCAGGAAGAATAGCGGAACGACGTGCAGCTTTTTTAGTTAATGCCTCAAGTGCTAAACGAGTGGAATCCTTATAAATAATAGGTTTTTGCTGTTCTTCTTTTTCTTTCGCTCTTTTTTTACGCTCTTTCTTTGAAAGATTAGTCGTATCAGTCATATTATAACCATCCCGACTAATGTCTTTCGGGGTACGGACACTATCCGGCACCTGTGCAGAAACCCGACAAACACCTATTGTCACGAAGGCAATTAGAAAAAAAAATCGTAGAATAATCATTACCAATCTAATAATTCCAAGATCCGGCTAAGATCATCTTCCGACATAAATGGAATCTCAATCGTTCCTTTACCATTTTTTCCGTTTACGTTCAGTGTTACTTTTGTAGCAAACTTAGATGCCAAATCGTCTTGAATTTTCTGAAACTCAAACGACATAGATTTCTCTTTAGTATTAGCTTTGGATTTATTCTTACCGGCTGCGTCATTTACCAAGCGCACCAGCTCTTCCACTTTACGTACGGAAAGGCCTTTATTAATAATTTCCTGAAAAATATAAAGTTGTTTATCTACGTCTGTTACATTAATTAATGCGCGGGCATGTCCCATACTTAATTGTCCATCACGTATAGATGCCTGAATGGCAGGCGGAAGCCTCAATAAGCGAAGATAGTTTGTTACGGTTGAGCGGTTTTTGCTAACTCTATCACCAAGTTCTTCTTGTTTTAAATTGCATTCATCTATCATTCGCTGAAAGCTTAAAGCAACCTCTATGGCATTTAGATTTTCACGTTGAATATTCTCAATAAGCGCCATTTCCAGCATCTGCTGATCGTTGGCAGTACGGATATAAGCAGGTATTTCCGTAAGCCCCGCTATCCTGCAAGCCCTTAAACGTCTTTCTCCAGATATTAGCTGATACTGATCGCCACCAATCTTCCGAACGGTTATCGGCTGTATCAGTCCCTGCAGTTTTATAGATTCTGCTAACTCATTCAATGCAGTGACATCAAAATCAGTTCTTGGTTGAAAAGGATTCACCTCAATCGCTTCTATTTTAATATGACTCACAGATCCTGGTGGCACTTCCCTGCCCAGCCCATCATTAGCAGATTTTTGAGCCGCACTTACCTGCCTAACCTCTTCAGTGTCGTTCAACAGAGCACTTAAACCTTTACCTAATCCTATTTTTCGCTGTTGCGCCATATCTTTATACTTTTGCGTCCTGTTGCTCTTTTTGCAATCCGTTTTTAATTAATATTTCTCTTGCCAAATTTAGGTAATTGATGGCTCCTTTAGAATTTGCATCATGCATAATAACGGAGATACCAAAGCTTGGTGCTTCACTTAATCTTGTATTACGTTGTATAATGGTACCGAAAACCAAGTCATTAAAATGCGAGCGTACTTCTTCTACCACTTGATTGGATAATCTCAATCGCACATCATACATGGTTAATAAAATACCTTCGATTTCCAAATTGGTATTCAACCTGTTCTGAACGATCTTAATGGTATTAAGTAATTTACCCAAACCTTCCAACGCAAAATATTCGCATTGAACAGGTATAATAACTGAGTTGGCCGCAGTAAGGGCATTGATAGTAATCAAACCCAAGGAAGGAGAGCAGTCAATAATAATAAAATCATAATCGTCTACCACTTGGTTCAGCACCGACCGCATTTTAAATTCCCGATCATTCAGATTAATCATTTCTATTTCAGCACCTACTAAGTCTATGTGTGCCGGTAATAAATCCAAATTGGGTGTATCCGTTTTTTGTATAGCTTCCCGAGGATCTAGATCGTTGATGATACACTCATACACACTTGCCTTGATCGCTCTTGGATCAAAGCCGATACCCGAAGTTGAATTAGCCTGAGGATCTGCATCCACTAAAAGTGTCCTGTACTCTAACACAGCTAAACTCGCTGCTAAATTAATGGAAGAAGTAGTTTTACCCACTCCGCCTTTTTGGTTGGCTAATGCTATGATTTTACCCATTGTTCAATTGTAAGTCGTCATTCATATAATCAACAGTTTAACAGATAACCCATCCACACTACCTGGTGTCTATTTATCATTAAACTGGAAAGATGTCATAATATTGTGTTAAGAAATTGTAATGTCATAGTTAGATAAATAGCTGGCATTCTTTCTGAAAAACACTTTATCATTATATAGTTTTAAATCAAAAACGCCTTTTATTATTATCTTCGCAGTTTTTAACACCTTATGTTAAGGTTGCTAAGATACAAAATTTAAACAGCTTAAAAACCTGATTGGGTTTAGATTTTATACACATTTATCCACATGATAACGATTATAGTCGGCACAAACCGCAAAAACAGCAATTCGCTCAAAGTAGCTGCTTATTACAAAAGGCAGCTAGAAAAGAAAGGATTTGGATCAGAAATTCTTTCATTGGAAGAATTGCCGGACAATTTTATTGTCAGCGACCTTTATGGAGCGAGAAGCGAATCTTTTCAACCCATTCAAGAACGGATAACAATGACAACGAAATTTATTTTTGTCATTCCTGAATATAATGGCAGTTTCCCAGGTGTCTTGAAAATGTTCATCGATGGTTGTTTATTTCCCGACAGTTTTGTTGGAAAAAAGGCTGCGTTAGTAGGCATCAGCAGTGGAAAATATGGAAATATTCGGGGGGTGGAGCATTTTACCGGCGTATGTCATTATTTGAATTTACACACACTGCCCTTAAGAATTCATATTCCTTATATCAATCAAGAATTGAATCAGGATGTTGAGTTTCACAAAGAAGACACGCTTCGATTTACAAATCAGCAAATTGAAGAGTTCTTGCAATTTTAAACTAAGACGCTACCACTACCTTTACTCCCTTTTTTTCAATTTGCTTAATCAACGTTGATGGTACATTTTCATCTGTAATAATATATTGAATTTCGTTGAATTCACAGATTCTACCTATCCCTCGTTTTCCAAACTTTGTACTATCGGCTAATACCGCAACAGTTTGTGCAGCTTTAATCATTTTTTGATTAAGCCCTGCTTCAGCTAAATTGCTGATCGATAAGCCAAAATCTACATCAATCCCGTCCACCCCTATAAACAATACGCTACAGGAAATATTCTCCAAGATATGTTCTGCGTGAACACCCGCAACAGAAGACGAATTGGGCCTTACTAAGCCACCTAATTGTAGTACCTCAATATTTTTTTTACCGCTCAGCTCAAAAGCAACTTTTATCGCTGGCGTTATTATCGTTAAAGGGCGCTCTGCTTGTAAAATTTTTGCCAATTCAAAAACAGTCGTTCCCGAACCAATCATGATGGAGTCATTCTCTTTAATTAAAGCCATTGCTGCTTTTGCGATCTTCTGCTTTTTGTCGGGATGAATGAGGGCTTTTTCAATAATAGGTCTATCATTTGCATAGGGATTGGTAAGCGAAGCACCACCTCTAGTACAAAACAGCAGATTTTTGTCTTCCAAGAATTTCAGATCTTTCCTTATTGTTACACCGGAAACTTTCATCGTTTCTATCAATTCAGGAATAGTTGCACTTCCATTCGCCTTTATAAGCTTTATGATTGTCTCGTGCCTTTTGGTAATATTTCTCATAAAACGTCCTGCTAGTCGTATGACACAATAGTAATAAATATTTATTAAAATCCCTAAAGGGCTTACCAAAACATTTCATATTGTTGTTTTTTATTAAAAAAACTAAATAAAAACATAAAATTTTATTGTATTTTGTTAAATTAAATAAAATATTCTATTTTAGCCAAGCCATTATAAACGATTAAAAAAGAAAAAACACCTAATATAGAGCCATTTGAAAATAGCTTATAAGAGCCCCAATAAATCGGACCTGATAAGCTAAGCAATATATCAAACAGCTCTAAAAATTAAATAAAACCTAAATAATCAGCAATTTACTATGGAATCAATCGACCACTAAGGAACAGAAAAGAGATATTCCGAAACCAGATAAAACAATTATAAACAAAATAAAACTTCCAATTAAACTTTAGTAACATGAAAAGAAAGATTTATCTAGCATTTTTCTGCTTACTCTGTTGTACATGCTTAATGGCACAGCAGCAGCAAACCGTAATAGGGATTGTAAAAGACCAACGTGGGGCACCACTACCCGGCGTTTCAGTATCTGTCGTTGGCACGAATAAGCGGCAAGGTATCTCCACAAATGAAAAAGGTGCCTTTAATTTAGTGGTACCTCTTGGTGCTCAGCTATCCTTTTCTATGATCGGTTACATTTCTCAAACGCTATCTGTAAAACAAGGTTCATCCATAGAGGTAACCATGAAAGAAGGTCAGGCCGACTTACAAGAAGTAGTTGTAGTAGGTTATGGCACGCAAAAAAAAGCAAATCTAACCGGTGCCGTAGACCAAGTGGGTAAAGAAGTATTTGAAAACAGGCCACTAACAAGCACCACTCGCGGTTTACAAGGAGTCATTCCCAATTTAAATATCCGAATGACCGACGGGAAACCAACAAGAGACGCCGAATTCAATGTAAGAGGAACTACTTCTATTGGAGCTAAAGGATCAGCACTAGTACTTATCGATGGGGTACCCGGCAACCCTGATTTACTGAACCCGAATGATATAGAAAGCGTTACGGTATTAAAAGACGCGGCCTCAGCAGCCATTTATGGTGCACGAGGAAGTTTTGGTGTTGTGTTAATTACAACAAAAACGCCAACCAAAGAGCGTTCCGTTATTAACTATTCATCCGGCTATTCCAGAAATGATCACACGATACGCCCGGACCTTGTAACGGAAGGCTACCCATGGGCAAAAACTTTCAATGATGCTTTTAGTTCATGGAATGATTACAGTGCCGACCCACAAAAAGCAAATAGCGTATTCCCATGGTCGCAAGAATACCTGGAAGAACTTCGCAAAAGGCACGAAGCAGGGAATACGCCCTCTGTAGATATAGACCCTGCAACCGGAAACTATGTCTATTACGGAAATACCGATTGGCTTAAAGAGCTGTATGCCGACCACACACCTTCCATGGAACAACAATTAAGTTTTTCAGGTAGCGGTGAGAAAACATCCTTTTATCTTTCCGGAAGATATAACAATCAGGGAGGAATTTTCAGATATAACCCGGATAAATTTAACCAATATAATATTCGCGCTAAAGGAAGCATTCAGGCAAAGGACTGGCTACGTATTGAAAATGATATTGCTTACAATGAAAGGGGCTACTTTACGCCGATTTTAAATCATGCAAGCAATACGCCCGTTTGGCGAAGAATTTCAGATGAGGCCTTCCCTGTCGCCATGCTACGCAATCCAGATGGCACGCTAACAGAAAATGCCTCTATTGTGTTTGGAAGTTTTATTTCCGGCAATAACCACTGGGACGAATCCCGTCGCCAAACTCGTAACACGACCCGACTTTTTTCAAATTTTTTCGACAATAAATTAAAGATAAATGGTGATTTCACATTTGACAAGACCTTTTATAATAGAACGCGACTCTATACCCCGGTCCCCTACAGCAACGCGCCTGGTATATCATTGGAACGCGGCATCAATAAAATGAACGAGCTAACGGAAAACAGCACCTATTTAGCACTGAACACGTATGGTCAATATACAAATCAATTTGGCAAACACAATCTAAGTGCTTTATTAGGGTACAACTACGAACGCTCTAAACTTGATCGTCGTTACGTGGAGCGCGACAACCTGATCAACCCATCACTTCCAGATTTCTCATTGATTGACGGACAAAATTTCACCTTAACCGGAGGGGGTGACGAGTGGCTCACAGCTGGTGGTTTTTATCGCATCACATATGATTATGAGGGGAAGTACTTATTGGAAACAAATGGCCGTTATGACGGGTCTTCAAAATTCCCGAACGGGCAGCAATGGGGATTTTTCCCCTCTATTTCAGGAGGATGGCGCATCTCTGAAGAGAATTTTTGGCAAAACAGTTTAAAAAATATTATTGGAGAAATGAAGCTACGTGCTTCTTATGGAAGTCTTGGAAATGGCAATATCGACCCCTATCAGTTCCTAGAAACCATGAACGTTGTTAAATCAGGCTTAATTCTTAGCGGCATAAGTCCAAATTACACCTCCAACCCCAATGTCATTCCTGATGGACTTACATGGGAAAAAGCAACCACGATTAATTTAGGGGCAGACATCTCCCTTATAAAAAACAGACTTAGCACAACCTTTGATTGGTATACGCGTAAAACGACTAACATGTTTACGGTAGGTTTGCCCCTGCCCGCCATTTTTGGAACAGGCGTACCAAAAGGCAATTATGCAGATCTGAAAACGATTGGTTGGGAACTTTCAATTGCCTGGCGCGACGAGATCAAAACAGCAAAACCCATTCATTACGACCTTAGATTTACGCTTGCTGACAGTAGGGCATTCATTACCCGATTTAACAATCCACTTCATCTCATCACTACTTATTATGAGGGACAGCGCGTAGGCGATATATGGGGTTTTGTGAACGACGGTTTTTTCGCCGACCAACAAGACATTGACAACCACGCAGACCAGAGCCTTATACGCGTATCAGCAGCTAACACCCCTCTTCCCGGAGACCTTAAATTTAGGGACCTTAATGGAGACGGGGTAATTGATCAGGGAACCAATACTTTAGATAATCCGGGAGATCAACGGATTATTGGAAACACCGAATCTCGCTATCAGTTTGGCTTTAATGCCAATTTCAGTTGGAATAATTTCTTCTTAACTAGCTTCTTTCAAGGTGTTGGTAAACGTGATTTCATGCCTGGCAGCGACAATTCGTTATTTTGGGGTCCGTACAATAGACCTTACAGCTGGCATCCAACCTATGTAGTGGAAAACATGTGGTCGGAAGAAAATCCAGATGCCTACTTTCCTCGTTTACGTGGCTATACGGCGCTCAATTCTCGTGGTGAGCTCACGTTTAATCAGACTCGATATCTTCAAAATGCAGCTTACATCCGTTTGAAGAGTTTCTCAGTAGGATACAACCTTCCAAAGTCGTGGCTAGATAACCTTAACATAGAAAATCTCAGTGTATACTTCACCGGACAAAACCTTTGGACATGGTCGCCCATGTTTAAGCATAACCCAAATATGGATCCAGAAAACATTGAGCGCGCCGATCCTGAATTGAATTCTGGAGCCGGACAAGGAATGGCTTACCCTATGCTCAAGACATATACATTAGGCATCAATGTTACGCTTTAATTATTTATAAACCGCTATGCGGTTCATGAAAATAAACGCAAATTAATTAATTACTTAGAGATGAAAAAGACATTTTTAATAGTAAATATCGCTATCGTATTTTTGACTTCTTGCCAAAAATCCTTTGAGCTAACCCCTCCGGACAAACTTTCTCCATCCAACGCCTTTAAGACCGAAAAGGACCTTCAATTATACGCCAACTCTTTCTACAATGATTTACCTCAAGGAAATGATATAGTAAGAGGCGATCAAACGAGCGATTTCTTAGTAGGATCTACAATCGACGCGTATCTTTCAGGAAGCTATTCTGCAGAGCAGGCAGGAGGATGGAGCTGGACATCGCTCCGGAACATTAACTACTTCCTTGAACAAATGACAAATGCTGAAATCCCCGATGATGCACTTAATCATTTCCAGGGCTTAGCAAGATTTTTCCGTGCAAATTTCTACTTCAATAAAGTTAAACAATTTGGCAATGTGCCCTGGCAGGCCACCACTTTAGCTATTGATGATCCCGATTTGTATAAAACGCAAGACCCCAGGGAATATGTAATGGACCGCGTACTGGAAGACCTAAATTTTGCTTGCGAGAATATCAGGGAGCCGATCGATCCTACCTCCTCCAATATTACTCGTTTAGTTGCGCTTGCTTATAAAGCCAGAATATGTTTGTTTGAAGGCTCCTATCGTAAATACCATGATGAATTATCGCTACAGGCAAGTGCAAATCAATGGTTGTTGGCCGCTGCAGATGCAGCGAAAAAAGTGATAGACGCACAACAATATCGCCTCAACATCGAGTCGGATCCAGTGATGAGTTTCAGAAACCTGTTTATAAATGAGCAACCTAAAAGTAATGAGATCATGCTGGCCGCCGTTAATAACCTATCGCTCCGCGTATTGAACGATGCAAACTGGTATTGGACAAGTGCTACCTATGGAAGGAGACTAAGTTTCACCAAAAACTTTATTAATACTTTTCTAAATATTGATGGCACCCGATTTACAGACCAAGGTAACTACAATACTATCCCGTTTTGGGAAGAAGTTGAAAACAGAGATTTAAGACTTCAGCAAACAATCCGTATGGGCAACTATAAACGGGAAGGACAAGCTGCACCACCAGATTTCACCTACACTTATACAGGGTATATGCCTTATAAGTTTACGCTCGATTCAAAAGCGACCGACGGGAGAGCAGAAAACAGCAATTCATTACCTTTAATGCGCTACGCGGAAGTGCTCTTAAATTATGCAGAAGCAATGGCAGAATTAGGCTCTTTCACGGCTGCCGAGTGGAATATAACTATTAAACCACTACGCGAACGGGCAGGGCTACTTAATACCGAAATGCCTATCGTAGCAGATGAATATTTAAGAAAAGAGTATTTCAACAATATATCCGATCCTCAATTGTTAGAAATTCGACGTGAGCGAGGCATTGAATTAGCTATGGAGGGTTTTCGTTACGACGACCTTATGCGTTGGAAACTTGGAAGCCTGCTACTAAAACCTTATATGGGGCTCTATGTTCCTGCCATGAACACGGCCTACGACCTAAATCAAGATGGCAAGGACGATGTATCTTTTGTAACAGCAGTGCCATCCAATCCCCAAAAAGGAATTGTGTATTTTGTTGTTAACGGCACACAACATTATTTAACCGAACAAAACACTGGCAATATCGTAGCACAAAACAACTTAAAAAGAGTGTTTGATGAGTCTTTCATGTATTTGAGGCCTATTCCGATAAAAGAAATAACACTCAATCCCAACCTCAAACAAAACGATAAATGGGAATCGAAATAAGCTTATTGGCATAGTCATCACAGCGGCAAAAATGCCGCTGTGATGACAAAACCAAAACGCTTTGTATTTATTAAATTAAGTTTATTTAACTTAAAATTTGTTAATTTTTATTTCTTTTTGTTTATTTGAAAGGTAAACCAATGTAAACACATAAATTATGACGCATAACTCCTCCACTTTGCTCACTAAAGCTGGGCTACCGAAATCCCTCACATGGGGATATTTAGGAATACTAATCTTTATGATGGGCGACGGAGTGGAGCAAGGTTGGTTAAGCCCATACCTGCTAGAACATCAAATGAGCATTGAGCAGTCTGCCTCCCTCTTCACCGTGTATGGCATTACAATAGCAATTTCTTCGTGGTTTTCAGGGGTATTAGCAGAAAGTTATGGACCCCGCAAATCTATGGCAGTCGGTTTGCTGTTATACATCATAGGAACCATCGGATTCGTTGGGTTTGGAATGGCAAAACTTAATTACCCCATTATGCTAGTCACCTACGCAATAAGAGGATTTGGTTATCCTTTATTTGCTTATTCTTTTCTAGTATGGATAACCTATCGTACACCAACAAACATGCTAGGAAGAGCCGTAGGGTGGTTTTGGTTCGTTTTTACAGGCGGATTGAATGTTTTAGGTGCTTATTATTCCAGCTGGGCAATAGAGCGTCTTGGTTATCAGAATACCCTTTGGAGTTCCATTTTTTGGGTTGCCGTTGGAGCCTTCTTTGCATTAATTATCAATAAAGATCAATTTAATCTTCAAAGGACCCAGCAACATAGTACTAAAATGCAAGAGCTCATGAAAGGCTTTACCATTATTAAAGAAGAACCGAAAGTTTTATTAGGCGGCATTGTACGTATCATTAATACAACAGCCCAGTTTGCCTTTCCAGTATTTCTACCTATTTACATGGCCCAATTTGATATTTCAACGAAAGAATGGCTTCAGATATGGGGCACCATTTTTACGGCCAATATTATTTTTAATCTCTTATTCGGTTTTATTGGCGACCGCTTAGGATGGCGCAATACAATCATCTGGTTTGGAGGAATCGGTTGTGGTATAACAACTTTATTACTCTTCTATGCGCCAACTTGGTTTGGAGGAAGTTATTGGGCTATCATGATAGCAGGTGTATTATGGGGGGCGCTTTTAGCGGGTTACGTACCACTTTCTGCGCTAGTGCCCTCTTTGGTAAATAAAGACAAAGGTGCCGCCATGGCTATATTAAATTTAGGAGCAGGGTTACCGGTTTTTATCGGGCCAGCCATTGTTGGTTTGCTAATAGGTATGGTAGGCAGTGAGGGTGTAGTATGGATACTTGCTGCTCTCTATTTCCTAAGTGCCTTTTTAACCATTTTCATCACGCTACCTTCACCATCGGAAGAACAGGATACAGCCTTCTTAACGGAAAAAAACTTAATTTAACGAGCCGACCTATCTAGGTTGCCCCTTATTAAAAATGACTATATGAATATTTTGATCACTGCCCCTTATCATGAGAAGGCGCTTAAGGAACTTGAAACACTTTTTGGCCCTGTTACCTACCGCTTATGGAAGTCCAAAGGAAGCGCTTACAACGAGCATGAATTAATGGCCTTATTACAGGAAGTTAAACCAGATGCGCTTATTACCGAGCACGATGAGGTAACAGAAAAAGTTATACAATCATATCCTACCTTAAAATTCATAGGTGTTTGTAGAGGAACACCTTCTAACGTAGCAATAGAAGCTGCCACTCAATTGGCTATACCTGTTTTTAATACTCCTGCAAGAAACGCCCAGGCGGTTGCCGAAATGTTTATCGCGAACCTGATAACCTTTATGCGAAATACCTTGGCAGGAATAAAATGGCTTGAAGAAGAAAAATGGGAGGAAGGCGCGCATACCTCCTATTTACAGTTTAAGGGAAATGAAATAGCAGGAAAAAAAATAGGTATGGTTGGTTTTGGAGCAGTCGGTCAAACGATCGCTAATATCTTACAGCATTTCCCTACGGAGATTATGTACTATGACCCGTATTATACTTCCGAAAATCCTCATTATACAAAAGCCTCTCTACATGATCTCTTTAGCACCTGCGACATAGTGGCGATTCATCTTCCTGTTACCGAACAAACTATTGGCATGATTAATAGAGACTTCATTGCACTAATGAAACAAGATGCGATCTTTATTAACACCTCTCGAGCGGTCGTTGTAAATAGAGAGGCTCTACTTGATGCAATTGAACAAGGCAAAATCAGAGGAGCCATATTGGACGTATTTGACCACGAACCCCCAGATGAGATAGATTATAAACTGATCCACCATGTACACGTGTTGGCAACTCCGCATATCGCCGGAGCAACGCACGAGGTGGAAGATCATCACGCTTATATTATGAATGGATGTTTAAAAGACTATTTCAAAGAGGGAAATAAAAACATCAAACAGTTGGTAAATAAACGTATACTTGATTCAATGCCATCTTAATTATAATCGAATGAACTTGAAAGAAAAAGAAGCTTACTTGATTGTGGATATCGGCACGGGCAATGCACGTGTGGCAACGGTTTTACCAAACGGAACAATTTGCTGTTTAAGAAGGGAGAATGTTCATTATGAAAAAGACGACGCCTATCCAGATTCCATATCATTCGATCCCAATACCTTATGGCAACAGATCGTTGAGATGACCCTTCAGGTACTTCAGGAAACAAATGTGAAAATAACGGCTATTACAGCCACCAGTCAACGTGAAGGTGTTGTTGTACTCGATGAGCAAGGCAATGCCCTTATAGGCATGTCTAATCATGATAATCGTGGAAGGGAATGGGAACATCTGGTTCAAGATAAATCAGCCATGTACGGCATTACCGGTCGATACCCTAGTGCCCTCTTTTCGGCCTTAAAATTAGTAGGCCTCAGAGAAAGAAGACAAACTATTTGGAAGCAAGCGGCCTCTTTTACAAGTATAAGTGATTGGATCGAATTTAAATTTTCCGGAAAATTGGGATATGAACATTCTCAAGCATCAGAGACATTACTGTACGATGTTCAACAAGGCAAATGGACGCCAGAACATTGTGCTATTTTTGGCCTTTCAACGCAACTATTACCACCTCTAAAACTATCGGGAACTATTCTTGGAAATATCTTGGCTCCTTTAGCGGAAATGTTGGGAATTAGCCCAGAAGCAATCATTGTAAGTGGTGGATCTGACACACAGGTAGCCATCAAAAGTGTTTCTCCTGAAATAGACGACGTTGTCATTGTTTCCGGCACAACAACGCCCCTAGTTAAGGTTGCTAATAAATATATTATCGATCAATACGAAAGAACCTGGACAAGCAGACATGTGGAACAGGACACCTTTCTTTTAGAAGCCAACGCAGGGGTAACAGGACTAAATTATCAACGGCTGAAAGAAATTTTTTATCCTAATGAAGGCTATGATATCATTGAAAAAGAATTAGCTAATATTAATCAACAGCAGTGCATCGCCTCATTAGGCTCGCTGGTGGCCGACGAGAAATCTCCACTTACCAAAGGAGGGTTTATTTTTAACGCTCCTGTTTCCCATCAATTAACACGTGGAGATTTCGCTTGGGCCATTCTTTGGGATATCGCCTGCAGCATCTATGAAAATTACAAAACCTTATGCGATGTTAGCCCCCATTCAAAAGACTATTTATTGGCTTGTGGCGGTGGCGTTCAAAGTCTTACTTTACGCCAATTTTTAGCAAATCTCTTTAATAAAAAAGTGGTCATCAAAAATACCTATAGGCAGTCCTCCGTAATAGGAGGTGCGTTTATATGTAACCATGCACTACATAAGACAGACGATACATCGCATATTTTGGAAACCACCACACCAACGGATCCTATCTACTATGCAAAGCGCTATCAAGAATGGCAAGCAACCCGTAAAACTTTTAAACAAGTAGTATAATGGCATATGTAATAGGGATAGATATCGGAACACAAGGCGTAAGAGCTGCTCTTATAAGATCAGACGGCACCGTACAGTCCAGTGTTTCCATTCCATTTAAGCTTACGGCGATGGCTCGGGAGGAGCAATCACCATTGATGTGGTGGGGCAATACCTTAGTGGCGCTAAAAGAGATAATCAAAAAAGCCTCGGCCGATATTAATCTCCATGAAATTAGCGCTATTGCAACTACGTCCACTTCTGGAACTGTCATCCCAATAGATGCCCAGGGGCAACCAATACACGATGCATTAATGTATAGCGACAAACGTTCCATGGAAGAAGGCATCTTATGTAAAAGTCTAGCGCAACAATACGTTCCGAATGGCTTTAGCGGATTCAATGCCTCCTGCGGTTTACCAAAAATACATTGGTTTACGAAAAATTTTCCTGCGAAAGTGCCTTCCATACATAAATGGATACATGCGGCCGACTTTATTACGGGCAGGCTGAGTGGTATTTATCACATAACAGATGTTACAAATGCGTTGAAAACAGGTTATGATGTTGCCAATTATGCATGGCCTGAATATATTATGGAGCATTTAGCCAATAAGCATTGGTTACAAGAAGTTGTACCTTCTGGCACAGTCATTGGTAAATTAACCTCTTCGCTCGCAAAACTATTAACTATTCCAACAATTGATGTAGTTGTTGGAATAACCGATGGCTGTGCCTCACAGATGGCTTCAGGAGCCATTACTCCTGGGAGCTGGAACACGACAATAGGTACTACATTAGTTATCAAAGGCGTGACAGAAAAAGCGATTATTGACCCTTTAGGCAGCATCTATAACCATCGGCATCCAGAGGGATTTTGGATGCCCGGAGGGGCAAGCAATACGGGTGCAGATTGGATAAGTACAGACTTCAATTCCAATGAGCTTGACTACTTAAATGATCAGGCGGCAAAATTGATTCCTACAGCTTACCTGGCATGGCCATTGAGACAGGAAGGCGAACGCTTTCCTTTTGTCGCTCCTCATGCCCGGGGCTTTTCCCCCAAGAACTTGTCAAAAACTGCACTTTACACAGCCAATATGGAAGGGGTAGCCTATATCGAGCGTTTTGCTTATGAACAAATTGAAAGACTTTCTTTAGAGCAAGTGAAATCGATCTATACAGCGGGTGGTGGAAGCAATAGCGATACATGGCTACGTATTAGAAGTGCTGTGCTTAACAAACCAATTTATCGATGTCAAGAAGCTTCTGGCGTACTCGGAGCGGCCATATGCGCCGCTTCTAAAACAATCTATCATTCCGCTTCTGAAGCGGTCAAAAATATGACGAGCATAAGCTTTGAATCGCTACCAGATCAAACGTTGATTCAACGATATGAAGAAAATTATCATAAATTTATTAAAGAATTAATAGTAAAAGAATATCTTACATCATGTTAAACATCTATTTACTTCGGCATGGCGAAACGGCCTATAATGCCGATGGAAATCGCTATTGTGGCAAAACAGATATAGAATTAACTGAAAAAGGAGTGAAACAAGCACAAGTCCTTCGACAATCGCTTAAAGACACTCATTTTGAGGCTGTTTATTCGTCTCCCTTGCAAAGGGCATATAATACTGCTCGTATTGCATCGAATGATAGTAATCTTGTTATAAAAGATGATCGATTAATTGAAATGGATTTTGGTGCGTGGGAAGGTAAAACTAGAGAAGAATTTATTGCCGAAGCCCCTGCGCTATGGACGAACTGGGATCAAGCGCCTGATATTAATAGGGCTGGAGGAACAGGTGATACTGCCACCGACATAGTAAAACGAATGGATAGCTTTTTCACGGAAATAGCGGCCAAACATGCCAAAGGCGCCGTGCTGGTAGTGGCACATAATACCGTTAACCGTCTTTACCTTGCTTATAAACTCGGCATGCCTTTAAGAAATTATCGCAGGATAGCTCAGGAAAATTCAGCCATCACTTTATTTAATTTAGATGAATTTGGAATATTAAGTTTATTAAAGCTTAATGCTCATTAATTAAAAACCATCATGAACCGCTTATTTTTTATTATTATTTTTATGTGGATTTGCTTCTCAAATCCGAGTTTTGCACAAGATGGGCTCAATACCATCTCATTAGCAAATGCTAACGGCTTACATGCCTTTTTTAAGTATTCACCACAGGGTAAACCTATCATTTCCGGACACAGAGGTGGCACAGAAAAAGGGTTTCCAGAAAATTCGATAGAAGCATTTGAAAATACATTAAAATACACACCCGCTTTTTACGAGATAGACCCTCGACTCACAAAAGATAGCGTAATTGTACTCATGCATGATGCTACCTTAGATAGAACAACAACAGGCAAGGGAAAATTGAGCGACTATACGTATGATGAAATTAAGCAATTATACTTAAAAGACGTAAATGGTAATATTACATCCTATCGTATTCCCACATTAGCAGAGGCCATTGAGTGGGCGAGAGGAAAAACCATCTTAAATCTCGACAAAAAGGATGTTCCTATGGAGATGACTGCCGCCATCATAAAAGAGCATGATGCCCTCTCATTTGTAATGGTAACAGTGCACAATGCTGATCATGCCAAATTCTATTATAAAAAAAACAGCAATCAGATGTTCTCTGCTTTTGTAAAAACGCCCGATGCTTTAAAACCATATGAAGCCGCAGGAATTCCCTATAATCAAATGATTGCCTATATTGGTCCCGATATCAAACCTGACAACCAACAGATGTATTCATTACTCCATGCCAAAGGCATTCGTTGCATGATTTCTTCAGCACCTACGTATGATAAATTGCCCACAAAAGAAGAACGGGCCACTGCCTATCGAGCTATTATAAAAGATGGTGCAGACATTTTAGAATCGGACTTACCAATAGAAGTAGCAGAGGCTATTAATTAGTTGCGAGTTACCAGTTGTACGTTGCGAGTTTTAATACGCTTATAATTAGTTGTGAATTACCAGTTATGCTTGCGAGTTACCAGTAATACACTTATCGTTAAATTGAGGCTCTTTTGAAGAGATAAAAGGGTACTTCTATGTGTCGTTTCGAATTTTCCAATATCAGATGCGCAGCGGTTGTCCCCATTTTTTCAAAATCGGTAGAAATCGTCGTTATACCGTTCAGAATAAATTTTTTAACGCGTGTTTCATTATAAGAAATTACACCCACTTGTGTACCTACCTGTAGTTTCATAGAGATGATTCTGTCTAACAGAATCACTAAGTCATCTTCCATTAAATTAATATAAGCTTCCCCCTCACTGATTGGTTCATTTATAATATCGCTTACTAATAGATGATCAAAAGCATATTGCTGACAAAAGCGATAAAATCCTTTTATGATTTCTCGGGGAAAATAACTTCTATCCGGAAAAATCAGTTTTAAGGTATGGTATTTAGCCAATTCTTCTCTCGCCTCCTCCAAGGCATGATATATATCTTCTTCAAAATTTTCATATACTGCCGCATAATCCCCTTCAACGCCCGGCACCTTCTTGTCTAAAAGCAACAATTTCTCTTTAGGAATTTGATTAATTACTTCAGCCGCCTTGTCTCTACCTTCTACAAAATGGGGTATGATGACATAATGCGTATATTCTTGTTTTTGGTTCTGTAGAAGTTTCTTAAAAAGATTAAAATCATTATTGTAAATATAAAAATCTACCGCCGCATCAGCTCCCAATGTGTTTACAAAAGCATCATACACGATCTTTTTGTGCGCACTCAGTTTATTAAAAAGTAACATGATACTTCTTTTTTGCCTAAAATCTATTCGGCTAACATAATATCCTTTTCCCGGTACTGAGTCAATTACACCTAGCTTTTTTAGGTAGCGATATCCCTTTTCTGCTGTATCCCGCGAAACTTCTAAAACAAAACTTAATTCATTGATAGAAGGAAGCATCGTATCTTTTTCTATTTTGCCTTCTTTTATCGCATTTAATATCGTATTTGTTAATTGCAAATATTTTGGAGTAGCAGAAAATTCATCAATCTTAATATAATCAAAAAAAGGGTCGCACTTCATGATATAGGTTAAAAAACTAAAGGTAGGTAATTTTAGTGAATTATTTTAATGAGTATTGGGTATTACCTACAACTTCTTTATTAAATTCTCTAATACTTTTTTTCATCAAATGCTTGTTCTATAAGGCATTCAAGCTTTCCCTTACAGGGAAGGTTTCCGAAAAAAGTATCCAAAAACTCTGGCTTAAAATCTTCTGGCAAAGTCTCTGCTATTACTTAGATAGTGCTACCAGAATATTTTGAGGCCAATTTCAAGCCACCGATCAGTTTTTCCCTCGACCATATACGTCATTTATCATGGTTTCTTTGGGTAATTTTAGTGAATTATTTTAACCCCTTTGGGTGCTTTAAAAATAGTTTTTACCTTACCATTACGATCTTTTGTATGTTTTACCCAGAGTGTTCCCATGGGAGTTGGAAAGGTACCTTCTGCAAAACTAAGATCACCCAAATGAGGTATTATCTGAATTTCTTTACATCCTGGAGCAATCACCTTAATTCCTAACACATGTTCGGTAAGCCAAGCTGTTGGACCTGAAGCCCAGCCGTGAGATAAACTATGTCTAAACCCCTCATAACAATAGGCGCCATAGTCTCCATGAATATCTTTTTTCCCTGGGGGCACGAGCTCATCTATTCTAGCTGCATTTGGAAGCCAATCCATATTGAAATCCTCCCAAAAGGTTGTGGCCCCAAGATCGAGCATTGCGCCCCAATATGTTTTGATATCGTCTATAGCTGTTTGGTAGTCGCCAGCTTTCGCCAAAGCTTGTAACATATAATAGCCGTAGAAAGTAGAGAAATCTTTCACTCCGCCAACGGTCAGGACCTCCTCAGAAGCCTTCTTGGCAGGCATTAAATCAGCTAACGCCATTAAAGCCGCTGCCTGTTTTGATCCGTTAGGATCAGGAACGTATTTTTTCAATCTGGTAACAGCTGCTTCACAAATACTAGCTGTTTCGCTATCGCCTAATATTTTTGACAATTCGGCACCAGTATTTAAGGATAGCACCATCATCGCCTGTAGGCCTGCATGTATGCCCTTCTCGTTTTCGCTGGAAGGCCAGTCCAAAAATCGTGTACCATCTAATTGTTCCTTATTATTTTCATCAATCTTAGCAGCAATTTGTCTAAGCAAAGACGAAAGATATTGCTGTTGTTCTTTCAGGTATGTTAAATTTCCATTATGCATATACCAATCTCTTTGTATAATAATCCACCACATAGAGTAGGTACTGATGCCATTCATCCAGTTAGGAAGCGGTGTAATCTCTTTTGAGAGGTCTAAACTTTTTGGCACAACCTCATTATAACCAAACACGCTGTTAATCGTTGCCACCTCTGGATGCATATCGCCTACCCATACCAATCGATCCCTTTTTATTCCATCCCACAAATATTCCTGCATATTTAAATGCACGGTATAAGCACCGGTCTCCCAGATTTTGTTCAGCCGTTCATCGCTACTTGTAAAAGAACCAACATAAGGAATATCTCTATACGTAAAGATGGCACGGACTTCTTTAAGTTGGAGCTCAGCGCTATCCTCTTCAAGATCAATTTTCACAAACCGAAACCCACTTTCACCAATCTGCAGTTTTCCTAACCATGGAAGCAAAGTAGTGAAATCGCGCAGGGCATGATCGTTCGTAGCACCTTTTACTCCTACATCACTCATAGCTTCACTTGCTGACTCCCCAAAGCGCACCCTAACTTTTACTGGTTTATTTCCTTTCCACATTCCGGTAACAATTTCAACACCACCATGTAACTCTCTTCCGAAATCAAGCAATAAACTTGTTTTATTACCATCGCCAATATTTTTCAAGACACACATGTTTTGATTGGACAGATCAGCTTGACCGATCCCCTTTGCCAATAGCGCCTCGCTATTATTAATGTGGCCTGACGTATAAAGTATCTTCTGAGGCGGAATAAACTTTCTTGTTAGGCTACTTGTGGGGTATTCCTTTGCAAAGTCTAAAGGATTCTTTAAGCGTTCCTGAGCGAGACATAGAAGATGGGTAAATAAAATGACGATGGTGGTGATATTTTTTTTTGTTATAATGGATGTAAACATTGAATTGGTGTTGTAATGGTATGAAGAATGTTTTAAATATATTCAAATTATTTGTCTCTAGGATCTACTAGCTGTGGCAGCCACACTTGAAAAAACGGCTGATTCTTATCGTTACCTGCCGAAGCATAATCACATAAATTAATAGGAATCGGTGCTGCACCACCTTCGGAATAAGATTCTGGAACAAATAGTGCTGAATATTGCATCCAAATTCCTTCGGAATTGCTTTTAGCCTGACTTAAGTTGATATATCCTTTATCATTGACAATAGGCTTTAGAATAGCACCCACTGGCGTAGTATCATTAAGCCTCGCATCCCTTGATAAAAGCACAGGGCCTCTCATAATAGCCAAATAGGAAGGATTCTTTCCTGTTTTCTCTATTCGACCTCTCATATCAAGATGAAGTTCAATCTGATCACCCGGTTTCCAAGTTCTTTCAATAGAGCGATATGAACCTACTTGCACGCTGTGAACCTCTTTCCCATTAACCTTTACAGTTGTTTGCGCGCTCCATTCGGGGATACGTAGCGACACTGTTAATGCTGCTGCTTTATCTGGATACACCTGCAACATAACCTTATCTTCTACCGGATAAGCCGTATGCTGTTTTACTAAAACACGTTTCTTATCTGGCATTTTTAGCGTGTACTCGCCATCAACATAATAATTAACCTGCACACCTTCATTTGTTTCGGTTACAGCATAAAAAGGAAAATTAAATAAACCCCGTGGCCCGCTGGCTTCGCAACAATTTAGGCCCATACCACATTGTTCACTTCCCGGTAGGCGCTGCCCGGTTAGGGGCGTATATTTTGCCCAATGAAAACCATCGCTGCTCATAGATCCCAATAAAGCATTATAATAAGCTTTTTCAACTGCATCCGCATACTTAGCTTCACCGGTTAAGCGTAGCAGTTGTGTACTCAACTTAATCCAGGTAACTGTAACACAGGTTTCTTGATAATGATAAACAGGATTGCCCTGTAAGGCTTTACCTCCGAACCACATTTCTACAGATGCACCCGATCCAGCTACATTGATTTCGGTATCTTTTATATTCTGCCAGGTATTTTCAACAGCTTTTTTATATTCGTCTTTTCCCGTTAGCCTATATAACTCCAACAACCCTTCATAGCAAGACATCATTTCATACGCCTTTTGCCCCTGCTCCCAGCTGTACCAATTTTTAGGTTTGGGAAAACGATCTGCTACATTGATGTTACTTTTACTGATGAGCTGTGGCCCTTCTGATGTTTCCCATTGCTTAACAATTTCTTCTGCAAATGCCAGGTATTTTTTTTCTTGCGTTCGCCCATACAACAAAGCAATGGGTTCCAGCACAGAGGAAGCGGCCATCCCTCTGTAATTTCCTTTGGTTACAAGAATGCCATCTGATTTGGCGAGGTCATCCATCAGGTTATCGGCCAACCTAGCAGCCGCTTTTAGGCTTTTCTTATCTCCCGTAAGATCATAGTAGTCTAATAAGCCCAGCATGCAATATTTCCGCCCCCAAACATCCCATTGTTCCAATAAGTGTTCCTTATCATAGTTGCCTATATAGCCATTTGGCGTTTGAGTAGCTATTAAACCGTTTACGGCATAGTCAAGCACTTTTTTCAGTCGCGGTTCAGGTTTATAACGATAAGCAAGTACTGCCGAAGTAAACCACTTACCCCAAAATTCGGATTGCCACATCCGAGTTTCAGTTCTATTTTCCGCTTTAAAAACAGCAATTAGCCTATCTACATCCTGCACAAGAATTCTATTTTCATAAGATGCATTTAAACGATCGCCGATCGTTCCATTCATATGAACGCTAATTACTGGACTAAGCCGATCTTGCACCTGCTGTTGACTGAATACAAGTGATGGCAATAATAGTACAGAAACAGCAAACAAGCTTCTAATGATGAACGTATTAAATGATTGAAAAAGAACCATAAATAGCATATTGGTTTTGAGTTTTAAAATACTTTTATATTGAAAACAGGCATCACGCGCTCAATCACTTATCTTTTACGTTAAATGTAAACTTATATTTACCTGAGCCCAACCAGTGCTCCTCCTTTGCTATATCCTTTCCATTTTCCTGTTTTATCGTTCCAGGCACAGCGTTCGGAAAAACAACTTTAGCTTTTGTATTAGGTGGCACTTCCACAGCTAGCTGCATAACGCTGTTTTGAATTTGCCATGTAGCGCTTACCTTACCATAGACGCTCTCAAAAGAGGCTTCAGCATTCGTAATCCCGCCGCCTGGTTTGGGTGCTACCATAAATTGCTTATATCCAGGGAACTCCTCGATTGGTTGAATCCCGGCGATATTTTTATACATCCAATCGCCTATAGCGCCATAGGCATAGTGGTTGAAAGAGTTCATTTCTTTATTTTGGAAAGTTCCATCTGGTTTTATTCCATCCCACCGCTCCCAAATAGTAGTAGCCCCTTTTTTAACAGGATATAGCCAGGAAGGATATGTTTCCTGCATCAATAGCTTATAGGCGATATCTTCGTAACCGAACCGGCTAAGTACATGACATAAATAAGGTGTCCCTAAAAACCCGGTAGTAAGATGGTAATCATAACTTTCTATATTTTCTACCAATCTTTTTGCTGCTTGCGCTCTCCTACTCTCAGGCAGCATATCAAAATTTAATGCTAATACATAAGCTGTTTGAGAGCTGGAAACCAATCTCCCGGAAGGCGTTACAAATTCGTTTAAGAAAGCTGCTTTTACCTTCTCCAGCAGCGATTCATATTTTAATACATCCTCTTGCTTACCCAGCACCTTTGAAGTGTTGATCATCAGCTGTACAGAATGTGCGTAAAAGGTTTGGGCTATTAAATATTTATCAGTTATCGCTGCTTTACCATCTCTATCATCATCAGGAATATAAAATAGCCAGTCACCAAAATGCCAACCCTTATCCCACAAATTATTCGTGCTGTTATTTGTCATAAACTGCACCCACTTAGCCATGGATTCATACTGATCAGCAAGGATTTTTCGATCGCCGTAGACTTGATAAAAGTCCCACGGAATAATGGTAGAAGCATCTGCCCAACCCGCCGAACCTCCTTGTTCACCTTTCCAATAATAGGGAATAACATGCGGTATCGCCCCGTTTGAGAATTGATCTGCCTTTAAATCTTTTAACCATTTTATAAAAAAACCGGCTACATCCATATTATAAGCAGCCGTATTAAAGAATGCTTGTGCATCACCCGTCCAACCCAAGCGCTCATCACGCTGCGGACAATCCGTAGGTACATCTAGAAAGTTCCCTTTTTGTCCCCATTGTATATTGTGTTGAAGTTGATTGATTAGCGCATTGGATGTTTTAAACGTGCCGGTAGGTGCCATATCTGAATGTAACACAATTGCTTCTATATTGTCGGTCGTTATCTTCTCTTTTGCTCCCTCAATTTTTATATAACGAAAACCTTGAAAAGAAAAATGCGGATGGTAGGTTTCTTCTCCTTGACCACTTAAAATGTACATCAGCTGCTGCTTTGCTGCGCGTAAATTTTCTGTATAGAAATTACCTTCTTTATCTAACACCTCCGCATGTGTGATTGTTAAAGAATCGCCAGCTTTACCATTTACTGTGAAATTCACCCATCCAACAAGATTCTGACCAAAATCAATTACTTTCTCGCCTTTTGGCGTGGTAATCACTTTTATCGGCTTTATCCGTTCATGGGCGGTTACCGGAGGTGCACTGGATATAATAAGATTATTAAGGGGAAGTTCACTATTAACCAACACTTTATTCCAACCTTTACTATTAAAATCCGCATTTGACCAGTTAGCAATTTCCTTTCTTGCATCATATGTCTCCCCATTATATATGTCGGCTGAGCGTATCGGCCCATTGGTAGACATACTCCAGCTTTCGTCTGTAGCGATCACCTCTTTTTCTCCATTTTCGTATTCAACTAACAGTTGTGCTAATAAGGCAGGCTCTTTTCCATAAAAATTTCTTCCACCCATCAAATTACCGCGATACCATCCATCACCTAGCATTACGCCGATTGCATTACTACCACTTATTAATTGCGTGGACACGTCGTAAACCTGGTATTGTAATTGCTTATGAAAACTTGTCCAACCAGGGGTAAAATAGGCATTCCCTAATCTTTTGCCGTTTATATAGGCGTCATAAAGTCCATAAGAGCTAATATAGAGTCTTGCCTTTTTTATCTTAGTTTTTAAGCTAAAGGCTTTTCTGAATAAGGGCGAAGGAGCAGTTTCTGTAGGGGTGACTTGACTGCTCTGAATCCACTTTGCTTTCCAATCACTAACATTTAGCAGTCCCATTTCCCAAAAATTCACTTCGCTCCATGGAGAGACATTTCCCTTATTATCCCAAATACGGACCTGCCAAAAATACCGCTCTCCACTTTTAAGTTCCTTCCCGTTATAAGGTATGTGAACGGAAGCTCCGTTGCCTATCTTCCCGGAATTCCAGTAAATATTTTTTCCTTGTAAGCCTTTTACATCGTTTGCCACTCTTATTTCATAAGCGGTCTGAAGAACATCCTTTGCATCAGCACTGATCTTCCAACTTAAACGAGGATGAGGACTGTCGACCCCAATAGGATCCTTCTTGTATTCGCAGGTGATACCGTAGACCTTAATTGTTTCTTTGCCTTGCGTATAACCGCACCAGCAACAGAAGATCAACATGCAGCTCAAAATTTTTGTATTCATATTTAAAATAAATTTCTTGTTCATCGTACCATTATTTTTCAAAGGTTATTTATCCCACGCTTGTAATATGCTAACAGGGCCCAACAACCCTGAAGACCTCAACGTGTCATTCTTATCATACGGATTAAACGTTGTGAACGTAATACGTCGGCTATCATGGGGTTTGTAAGCCTGATCGCCTATTAATCGATTTATCCAAAGATTAGCCACTTCAATTTTTAACTGGTTATTTTTCTCTTTAATAGCTTCCGTCACATCAACACGCCAGGGTGCAGTCCAAACGGTGCCTAGGTCTTGGCCGTTTAGATATACCCTGGCCATATTTTTCACACGTCCCAGGTCAATAAAAATTCGTTTAGCTTTCGGTTTTTTTGGACAATCAAATGAGCGTTCATAGCTAACAATACCTGAATAATATTTCACACTATCGTTCGACGATTTAGTCCAATCCGTCAAAGTATCATAAATAGACTGTTTAGGCCCACCTAAACGGGTATCGAAAGTCAACCTCCAGTCACCATTTAATTTTTTTAGCTCTGCTAGCTGGATATGATTGCTTACCTGTTTATCAAAATCGTTATTTTCACTTTTAAACTTTGGGAAAACTACAAAATAACTTTGGTAAGGTTCAAACCTAATGGAAAGCGTAATGCTATTCCCTTTCTTATTAAATTCGGGTAATAACCGTCTTTCGCCGTTAATAGGATCCCATAGTTCAGGAGAGGTATTGGCCGTTTTGAACTGAGCATTAACCAGCGTTGCCTGCGCTGTTTTGTTAGACAAAAAATAAATATCAAACTCGGGTGATGTCCGGTGGGTATATCGAACGGATTCAGTACCTTTAAAATCTTCCGCAATTCCTTTCTCTTTTAAAATATGGCTTATAAGCTCGTAAGTTGGATAAAGTTCTTGGCTTTTGTACAATGCAGCACCCCACCTTATCTCACCCTTCCCAAAAGGCCTATTAGCAACCGATCTTGTTAGTGTGTCGGTCCCCCACAGATCCATACTGATTGATTTAACCTTTTGATCACATATCGGATAATCAACCAGACTAGGTGATTTTTTTGGCGGGTTGCCAACAACAGTGGCTCCATCTTCCACGAGTGATTTTATCTTATTTATGAATTGCGGTGTCATGGTAGCAATGTTCGGCAATACCAGTATTTCATAACGTGCCCCACCGGGGAAAACTACCTGATGGTTTTTTACAGAAGCCTTCATGAGTTGGAGTGGGCTACAACCATCAAAATTATAACCCCGTTTATCAGGCATGGTCTCATCATCTGTTGTGGCAGACGAAGGCGGCGTAAAAACTTGGGGAGCGCCTTCTGGTGTTACATATAATATGTCTGCCACCGTACGCCCTTGCTGTAACATGTACGAGCATCTTGCAATATATTGGTGATAATCGCCAACCAGCGGCCACCAAGTTTGGTTTCTATCCCAATGAACACCGTACGGTCCCATCGTCATGCCCGGCCGCAAGCTATCGGGTAACGACTGATGCTGAAAAGTATGGTATAGAAACTGATTAATACCGGATGCAAAGGCCCAGTCTCCCTGATTCTTCATCACTTCGGGGTACTGCTTCCATGCCTCATCATTTTGCGCTGTAAACGACTCGGCCGCTACCACTTGTTTCCCTCCAACGTGTGCAAGTGATGTTGCTTCATGTACACTAAAAATCGTATTAAAGCCATAACCTTCGCTCCAAAATTCTGCCATCGGCACATCCGCTATAGCCCCTAAATCGAAGTCAGCATTAGGATTCATGTCATAAGGTTCTATTGATAATTTCAACTTACGCTGATGACTATAATTCTTTAAATATTGAGCATGATTAGCCAAAATAAGCTCCTGCGCTGTTAAACGTAAATCCCACAAAAACCGCTCACTCGTTTCGGTATCCTTTACGGTATAACCAGCATAAACAGGGTAAAAAGGAAGTGGATCATAACCTCTTCTTTTTGTAAATTCTTCTCTAAATTTAGTGGTCCAATTTTGAGCTCCCATTTCCCAACTATCAATATGCAAGCGCTTCAAGCCACCCGGTAAGTTATGGTTTCCGGTTCCAATTTTTTTCAGCAATACGCCTACATAGTTCTCCAGATGTCCGCGAAAAGCTGCGCTATCCATCTTATCTACTTCAAAGCCTAAGCCCGCTAACGGTGCCGGGCGCGTAATTGCACCGTTATTTCGGCTACCAAAACGCATAACAGTCCAATTCCCCTCGGGCACATTCCAATTAAGTTTGCCATCAACTGTCAGCTTATCGCTTAAATCAATAATTTGCTGTTGCGGAATAGACCTGTTTATTGAGCCTTCCAAAACCGCCAACATTGATAGTCGCGGCTTTACGTTGGGTACCGAAGAATAAGGCGCTCTATAGTAGAGTGCTTTTTCATCAATATCAGGTAGCGACTGCTGATCTGAAGGTGTGGGAAAGGCAAGCACGGCCACATCTCGGTAATAATTTAGCCATTTTTCTTTTAGCTCCTGCGTAAAAATGCCCTCACCGAAATAGGGTTTCTTTGGTATTGGTAGAGGTAATTCTATATGCTGATGACGGCCATTGCCAGATACGCTCACACTGCTCGACACTAAGTGCTGCATAGACTGCTCGGGCTTTACCCACCGTCCGCCACTTCCTGCCCAGCCCGGTCCGGAGCCCAAAATTACCGCTATATTTAATCGTTCAGCCTCTTTAATAGCGTGGGCAAAGCAATCTTGCCATTCCTTTCCTAAAAAATTCACGTTGCCCCTAGGAACACCTACATTCACTTCCAAAAACACCACACTTCCAATCCCAGCCTTTTTCATGGATTCCAGATCTTTCGTCATAGCGTCCTTCGAAATATTACCATCCATAAAATACCAATAAACGCCCGGACGTACGGAATCAGGAGGATTTACAAAAGCCTCATAGAGTTTATCAGTCGTAACATGCTGTCGACTAGCTCTGTGACCACAGGTAGACAAAGTGAAAACTGAAACGATCACTACTAAATAGGTAAACAACTTCCTTTTGCAGGATACCATAAGATAAGTTTATAAGTGATGATTTTAGGACTTCTAATTCAGATAAAGTAAGCTATTAATCTTATAAATAGCAACCTGTACCATCCTGAAATTTTTATTTTTCCTGGTCCTCAACGAACAATCTTTAACAGCGCTAAAGATCAAACTATAAGTACGTGATACGAGATATTTCATCTTTATTTAATCACTATTTTAGCAAGTGGTAAATTCTTCGTTAATACGAATATCGTTCTATGGTTACTGGCCCCAACAAACCTGCTGCATGCAGCTTTGAATCTGCGGTATAAGGATTAACATAGCTCCAACTCTTTCGCTTGTTTTCGGGTAATTGCAGATCACCAATTAAACGATTTACCCAAGTATTTACCACTTTTATCACTAACTTGTTTTGTCCCGCGTGGATGGCCGATGTAATATCCAGTTTATAGGGAGGTGTCCAAACACCACCAACATCCTGATCATTTACTTTGACTTTTGCTAAAGCTGTTAAAGACCCCATATTAAGGAAGACCCGCTCGTCGGCAGTGGGTTCCTGAAGATCGATGGTTGTTTGATACCAAGCTGCTCCCGAATAATGAGCAATGCGTTCATCAGGGTGCTTTGACCAATCGGTCAGCCGATTAAATATTACTGGTTCTTCCGGCCCGCTCGCTTCTTTACTAAATGTCACGCTCCAAGGTTGATTCACGGCAATAGTTTTCTGAGCAGCTGGAAAATTCAGTCTGTCGGGCGCATCCTTCTTCGAGCCTTTTTTACGAAAGATAACAAATGCACTTTCATACGCCTCTAATGACAGCGGAATGGTTGTCGTATGCGCATCGGAGGTAAACTCCGGTAAATCCCACTGTTCACCTGTTATTCCATTCCATAACTCAGGAATCTTGCCGCTGACACGGAAAGACGGGTTAATTGTTACCTTTTTATCAGCTTGGTTCGACAAGAAATAAATATCCCCCTCTTCCAACCTCCGATGGATAAAGAGCGCAGTATCCCGGTCGGCCAATTTCATATCGGGCAGAATTTCCATTTTAGTGAGTGCCTCTTGCAGGTTGAGGCCCTGCATCACTAATCCTTTACCATACTTGTGGGTTGTCACCTGTTTTCCATCAATATTTCCCCACAATGTTTCCGCTAGTTGCTGCACCTGTTTGTCTGCTTCTCTATAATTTTGCAAACTAGGTGAGCGCTTTGGTTTAGGGCCTAAAATCACTCCGCCGTCTTTGACAAGTTTTTCAATTTTCTGCAGTAGTTCAGGCGTGATCGTTTCCAATTGAGGCAGTACCAATATGCGGTAAGACATCCCATCTGGCAATATAAACTTGCCATCTTTCACTGTTAGTCTATCACGAATCACTTCACCGTTAATATAGTCAAACGAATAACCTTGTGGAAGCACAGGATCCTGTATTCCGGTCATTTTCGGTGCATCCTCTCCGATAAAATAGGCTACATCCGCTACGTATTTCCCCTGCTGCAACATGAAATTGCAGCGCTTTAAATAGCGAACGAACATATCCATATCATAGAACCAGGTATTAAAGCGATTAAATTCGTTACCGAACCAAGCATTCACACCCGGCTTTTTATCCTCATATGGTTGTTGAATATACACGTGCAATAAGGTATTGTTTATCCCCTCCGTAAAGAAACGGTCACCTCGCTGTTTCATCATTGCAGGATAGCGTCCAAAAGTGTTGCCCGCAGCGGTAAATGATTCTGCCGAAACTTTATTTTTACCATAAATATGTGCAGCAGAAGATGCAGCACGATTTTCTATATTCCCGAGCTCCCCCTCACTCCAAAACTCACCTCCTACCTCATCCGATTGCCCGCCGTATTGTAGAAACTCACCTGGAAATCCCCAATGCCCGTAATTTTCAAGCCATATTGTTAAGCCATGTTTGTGGCTAACATCACGCAGACCACCCACATATTCATAGGCAACATTATCTGCCACAAAACGTCTTAGATCCCATAGAAATCGGTCTGATTCATCCTGGCTTCCTACCACATTTCCATACATCACGGGAATATATTTGGCCGGGTCATAGCCATAATGTTTTTTAAATTTACTGATAAAATCATCCGTCCAATTCTGTCCTCCCATCTCATAACTATCTTGTACAGCCACCCTCCAAGTTTTGCGATCCTCCGCAGGTATTCGCTTTATTATCTCCCCAAGAAAAGCATCAAAGTGTTTTATCACATGTTCATGATTCATTTTGTCAACTTCCAGTCCCGTTCCCTCTGGAGATGCCGGCCCGTTTTTAACACCCGTTGGTACCATACCCGTACGTAATATCACCCAATCCCCTGCCGGCGCTTCCCAATTTAAAGTTCCATCTGTAGACATATTTGTGGTGATATCCAGTACATCGGATTTATTAACGAGGTATTCTTTATCAGCAATGGCTGCTTGCCGCTTCCATTGATAGTCATGCCAATAAGGTAAAGGTGTGGGATGCATTCTAGCCAGCACTTTTTCATTGAAACGCTCCACTTTGGGGGTTGACGTGATTTCTATTTCTGCAATCCCTGCGCCAGGTGAAACGTTATCAAAAGTCAAACGAAAAGATTTTCCTCTCACAGCGTCAAATGAAACGGTTACCGGCGCAAACTGTTCAAAACCAACATTGAGTTCATTATTGCTTCGATCCAAACTAAATTTTTTAACTTCCTGATAGCCATCATCAAGTAGTACCTCGAATTTAACATCCATACGCATATTACGTTTCGAAGGATAGACCGTTAAACTTCTTGCTACATATTCTTCAGGAGAAGAAAAGGTAAGAACCGAAGCTTGGTTTTCAGGTATCCGCACTTCCGTTTCCTTATTTTTATCGATAAGTTTTGATAGTGCTGCAAGTGTTGGCTTTGACGAAATTTTTGGGGATCGATCGGCTAATGAATTTGCATAATCCTTCGGTGCACGAAATGCAATAACACGAACATCTTGAAATGCTCCCGAAGGCTTTGAAAGTTTCTTTGAAACTTTTTGTCCTCCTTTTAACAAGGTCTCGGTACTGGCCAAATAGCGCATAGCCTCCTCCGGTTTTACCCATGGCCCACCCGACTGGCTCCAGCCCGGACTATTGAACAGTCCGATTTCAATATTAAGATCCGTGGCCGTTTTTAAAGCCGTATGTGTAATATCCCACCATTCATCTGAAAACAATTTAACCTTTCCATAGGGTACATCCTCCAAACCAATGTTGCCGATAAAAGCTCGGTTAATACCAATGGCTTTCATGGCTTTTAAATCTTTAATGACCCCCTCTTTAGAAATATTATCAGAAAGCCAATACCAATAGACACTTGTCTGAATGGAGTCTGGTGGTGTTTGAAATCCTTTCTCGATATTCGAGAAGGCAACATTATTTTCGTTTGATGAGCATGATGCAAAAAGACATAAAAACACAGCGAACAACTTCGTGCCAATACTTTTTCTATGCAAGCGATTATAGATCATGAAATTAGGATTTAATTGGTAATATTGTTTATTACAAGTTTAACATAAATATCAATTGGTTCATCCTGTACTATCCTGATTGCTACAGCAGACCGAATTGATATTATTGAAATAAGCAATTCCAGATAATGTTAAAAACGTCCGTAGCTTCTATTTGAGAACAATTATTTAAATCCGGATGACTAATAATGACAGGATAGTATTCTTTGGAGACATTTGCACATCCATGTGAACCTCTAACCAAATCAGCATTTAGCGGGATGACGTCTAATACATACCGCAAACCTAATTTTTTCCGGAGCAATTTATAGGCCGCTCTCCATTTAGATGTCATGAAAAGCTCAACAGGATCATATCCTGGCTTTTTATGAATATCTACTACTCTCGCATAGTCTGGAGCTTTTTCATTATCCAACCAAAAATAATAGGTAAACCAACTTTGCTGATCAGCCACCACAACAAAATCACCTGCTCGCTCATGTTGTATATGATGCGTAACTTGTTGTTCCCGATCCAGTACTAGTTCTATTCCTGCTATGTTTTCAAGCAAAGCACGGACTTCTTGTTCCACAGCCTTATCATTGACATATACATGTGCAATTTGATGATCTGCTACAGCAAAAGCTTTGGAAGCGCCAGGATCAAGCAATTCCAAACCCCTTTCGACTCGAACTTGCAAAAGCCCATTTTCTCGGAGTAGCCTATTAATATGAATCGGATTATTTACCGGGGAAATTCCGTATTCAGACAACAATAATATCCGGGTGTTTTTCTTTTCATAGTACCCCACTAATTGCTTTACGATAGCATCGATCTCTTTGAGCTCTTTAGATATGGCATCCACATATGGACCAACTTTCTGTAAACAATAGTCTAAATGAGGCAAATAAATAAAGCTTAGTGTTGGATCGTAACGTTCGTCGGTTAAGATAGCCGCATCTGCGATCCACTGGGTAGATTTCACATTCGCATTAGGCCCCCAGAACTGGAATAAAGGAAACTGTCCAAGCTCTTGTTGCAGATAATCTCTTAATTCTGCTGGGTGGCTATAACAATCTGGAATTTTTCTTCCATCTGCCAAATAATTCGGTCTGGGGGTGACAGAAAAATCAACTTCCGAATACATATTGTACCAACCAAACAGCTGTGAACAGGTAAACAGGGGATCTTGCCGTTTTGCTTTTTCCCATATTTTTTCACCCTGCACCAGTTTATTAGATTGTTTCCAAAATTTAACTTCACAATCTTCCCGATCATACCAACCATTCCCAACAATACCGTGTTCTTCGGGCAGTTTGCCTGTTAGAAAGGTTGATTGTACCGCGGTGGTTAAGGCTGGCAGCATTGGGCGAATAAAACCAACATGGTTTTTCGCAATGTATTCTTTTAAAAATGGTGTATATTCTCCTATGATTGAGCTAGAAAGGCCCACAACATCTATCACTACCGTTTTATTCATAGCACTGAATTTATATCAATTGGTCATTTACCCAGTTAATTTCTCTAGCAATTGATGCTACCAGTGGCTGCTTCAGCGCTTTTGGTAATACATCCCAAGTATAGGTCTCCACTTCGAGATGCCTAGAGATAGCATCTTGCTGATATATTTCCAAAACTTCTTTGATATCTTCCTGGGTAGATTCAAGGTGACCATAATTTTCCACAAATAAGGGTACATGATAATGCGCGCGCCATTCATTAACGGCCATATTTTCTACATCTAACAGTGCAGCTGGAAGATCTTTGTATCTTATTAATGTATCGTCTGCCGTCTTGGCGATTACCTGATGTAAATAAGTATCTTCATTAAAGACATCGAATGTTTTTTTAAGTTCCATCCTAGCGGATAGCAAAGGTGGAAGTTTCGCCTTTAAAGCTGCGCTGATTTGTATTTTCCCGATATGGATGCCATTTGATCTTATTTCTTTTATAATCTCGCCGTGCGATTCATAGCCCAATGCAAAATGGCAAATATCATAACATAAACCTATATGCCTTTTAATTGCGGTCTCTACTTCGGCCTCATTCAAATTAAATGCTTTTGATAAAATTGGAATACCGATAGGTAATAAATCATTGCGATACCAATCAAGAAATTCTTCACCATTTTCTAATAAACCATCCGGTTCAGGTTCAATATCTAGATGTAAATAGTTTCCCGTTGTCTTCTGAATCCGCATTAAATGCGCTGCAATTGCTACAATGTGCTCGGTAGCTTGGCGTTTTATCTCCTTAAATCCACTATTGGAAAAATTGTGCCAATGCCTATAGCTTAATGGCGAAGTAGAAACGCCTCCATCCACGTTTTTAGGTAACAGCTCCTTTAAAATATCAAATAATCGCTTCGTATAGTCAACACGCATATCAGTAGACCAATCAGGAGCGTGTACCTGGTCTTTTACTTTCGTTTGATGGAATGCACCATAAGGGAAGCCATTCATCGTAAATACGTACAACTGATTTTGAGTGAGCCAGTCCTTAAAAGCAAGCAGTTGGGCTGGTTTAATAAGCTCTAAACTAGCCTCATTGGAAAGGCGCAAGCCAATACCCATCGATGCATCCGGAGAAACCAGTTTTTTTACTTCAGGAATATAGACCTTTAATGCTTCAAAGTGTGATTGCCAGGTTTCTCCGGCATGAATATTTGTACAATACGTTAAGTGTCCTTTTTTAACAAACATAATAGTGAATAAATTAAAATTCGGCTAATTCGTATATTTCTTGGTTGATGCTCATCTTTTGTAAAAGATGGATTGCCTCTTCAATTACAACCGTATTCATTTCATGAACCTCGTACCCTTCCCCGATGGTGCTTAAAAGCATAACCGTTAACTGCCCTCCCAAATGTTCTCGGAACTCCTGAAGTCCGCCCAGTAATTTTCGCCTATTGTCTTCTGATACTAATATTTCATTAAAAACAGGCAAGTTAAAGCGTAGCAAAAGCCTTAGTATACGCATACATTCATCCTTCGTTAAAGAGCCCACTAAAAAAGAGTACACACTATCGATGGCAATACCAATGGATACGGCCTCTCCATGTATAATTTCAAATTCACTTAGCTGCTCAATCTTATGAGCACTCCAATGACCAAAATCGAGCGGCCGTGATGAGCCCAGTTCGAAAGGATCACCACCACCTATATGTGCTATATGCAAATTGGCACTGTGTTCTATCAGGTATTGCATGGCAGCCTTATCATGTTGCATGATGCTATCTGCCATCTCCTCCAGCCATAAAAAAAAGTGGCTATCTTTAATGAGCGCTACTTTGATAGCTTCAGATATCCCGGAGACCCAATGCCTGTCGGTCAAGGTCGTTAGGAAATGATAATCATTGAAAACTGCTACGGGAGGGACAAACGTGCCTAAAAAGTTCTTCTTTCCAAAATAGTTAATCCCATTTTTAACACCTACTCCCGAATCGCCTTGCGATAGCACCGTAGTTGGAATACGTATGTGTTTAAGACCGCGATGCGCTACCGCGGCCGCATATCCTACCAAATCTAGAACACTTCCGCCTCCGATAGCTATTACATAAGAGTGTCTATCAATCTTATAATGATTGATGGCCTCAATAATTTGATAAAAATAGTTAAGATCATTTTTAGCTACCTCACCGCCTGCGACAATAATTTTCTCCTTAACTACTTGAATATTGTTTGCTACTTTAAAATATTCATCAATTTGAGAAGCTAAGGCTGGATGAAGAAAATGAACTTGCTCATCAATTACAAATAATAAGCGTTGCGTAAAACCCGGTTGCCGTACCGCTTCAAGCATATTTAGCAATGCAGCATTTTGCGATGAGAAAACATGCTCCGTGAAGTAAATATCATATTGAAAATTAACCTGAAAACTTTGTCGTAAAACATTCATAGTGGAAGTATTAATTGGTTAAACAAATTCAAAAACGTTAAGTAACTGCGAAAAATCGACCTAACCACCTACTTAATGGCAGCATTAAAAGCATAATTGCTGCCAATAAAAAGACACCTGAAGCCAGCGCCCATCCTGCGTTCATTACAATCAAGCTGAGTATACCAGCCCTCACTGCTTCCCTTATATTTTTACCTGAAGAATTTTTTATTGCTTTCCATAAAGGGCGGTAAACCATCCATGCAAAAATCAATAGCGTTGTAACGGTTAAAAAAAAATGCTGGTTATGATTTGCCAGCGAGCCAATTGCAGCTATAACAATTGCATATAAAACCGCTGCAACGAGCAAAGGCTTTTTGGTGCTTCCCGACACTTCTCCCCTACTGATTAGCGTTATAGCCCCTATATATAAGATGGGAACAAGCGCCACGTACCACATAGCAATTACCTGATTTGGAAGAATACTGACGCCAAGCAGGAGATTTAAACCTCGACACAAGCCCATATTTGGTGGGCCGAGCATTGCATGATGTTTGCCCCATTTGTTGTATAGCAATGCCGTAAGAACAATAAAAACAGCTAAATATCCTGCAGTAAAATTTACCAGAAAAGCAGCGATCACACCCATCACAAAAAAAACAGTTCCAAGGATGAAAGCCCGTTGAATAGGTATTATTCCGCTTGGTATTGGTCTTTCCGGGCGTTCTATTTTATCAAGGGCAGCATCAAAAACATCATTGAACACGATCCCTCCACCATAGAGTCCAATAGTAGATACACAAAGTAGAACAATAGTATCCAATGCGACCGTCGAATGGTCTATAAAAAAAATGCCCGATAAAGAAATACCTGCTAATACATCTGTGATGGACGTTATTATATTCGCAGGTCTTAACAAGCGCATATACGCTTTTAGGAGACATGAAGTTTCAGGCATCCTTAACTAATTATAATGGAAGACTTATCTATTCTCGGTTGTTGACCACCACGTAAAATGCTATTACCGGCAAATTTCTCGCGTTGGTCTATTTGTTTCATAGCTAGAAATGATGTCACGTCCAGTTGACCACTTTGGGCAAAGGCGGTAATGGCATTCTGGTATGTCACCAATTCGATATCTTTTTCAGGTATTCCATAGGCTTTCATTAAGGCTGCCGTTTTAGGTACGGCGAGCGGATCACTGATACCCCAATCTGCTGCTGAGTTGATCATAATTCGTTCAGAGCCATACTTTTTAACGAGCGCCACCATGCGTTCATTTCCCATTTTTGTAAAGGGGTAAATGGTAAAAGCTGCCCAAAATCCTCGATTCAGGACTTCTTCAACGGTCTCTTCATTATTGTGATCAATAATAACATGCGTGGGATTTAGCTGATGCTCTAATGCAATTTCCATACTTCGAATGGTACCCTTTTTCTTGTCACGATGGGGCGTATGTACCTGTACAGGTAGTTCGGCTTGTTTAGCTAATGCTAACTGTAAGCGGTAGTATTTTTCTTCAGCTGGGGTTTGATCGTCAAAACCAATCTCACCAATGCCGACCACGCCCTCTTTATAGATAAATAAGGGTAGCAATTCCATTACTTGCTCTGCTAAGTCGATATTATTTGCTTCTCTAGCATTTAAGCCTATGGTGCAATAATGTTTGATACCAAACTGAGAGGAGCGGAATCTTTCCCAACCGATTAAACTATTATAATAATCCCTAAAGCTAGCTAAACCCGTTCTAGGTTGCCCTAGCCAAAATGCCGGTTCTATAATGGCAACAATCCCTGCATCGGCCATTGCCTGATAATCATCCGTTGTTCGAGAGGTCATATGAATATGGGGATCAAAAAAGCACATCCCCTTAATCGCCTCCAAATTCAAAACCTCCGTTTTTATAGTTGACATCTGGGTATTCATAAATGATTGATTTCCACACATAATTTTATTTTTTTATTTGATTCTTAGGAAACTTAGAAGCGATTTTCTTGTCCTATCATATTCCACAGTAATGGGTTCACGGTCCGACCTGCGGCCAGACGCTCTTGCGCATAATCAACAAGCGACAGGATAAGCGTTTCATTCATACGTGCGTGTAAACCTAGGATCCTACCTAAATCTTTATCTGTAAAAAAGGCCTTTAAAACAAGTTGATTCCAAGCACTTTCGGGTAAATAGTTTGCCGGGTAAGGGTTTTCATACATGATAGCATCCAAAACGGAACCTATATTGCTTCGAATCCCTTCCGTACATCGGAGCACCCACTCATTAGGATGTTCCAATACCGATAGCGCACTATAGAGGGCAATAAGTTCATTCATGTCCGCATGCATAAACAACCGCTCAATTAATGCCATATAATCTATACGACCCTCGCTTTTTACAGCTAACAATAGGCCCAAACGCGCAAGTCGATGTTTATCCCAGTCCGAAAATTTAAATCCAGACATTAATTGGCCTACTTCTTTTTCTTGAGGTTGGCTTACATGAACCCGTTCTTTTCCTAACTTCCTATTTATTGCCACAAATGGGGTAAAAATTTCAGCTGGATTGCTTTCGATGGCATCCGCTTGCCGTAAAAACCAAGTCAACTCGGTCGCCTCCAAATTTGAATGGATAATAGTTGATATAAGTGCTTTAAAAAGTGTTCTATCTTCGACATTCATTTTATCTCTTTATTTTTTATTATTCATGTTGGTGTCCTTAAGTAGTCTAGAAACCAGCAAAATAATCAAGTCCCAATGCCGCACTAATAATAAGTAGTCCAAAAAACTCACGCGTTTTTTCTATATAGGGCTTGGAAGCTTGCATACTCTCCACGATACTTGGCCGGTTATATTTGGTAATCCAATCCAAAACACCATCTTTTGCAAAAAAGAGGATTACAGCATAAAAAAGATAAAACCCGATAGCGATTAAGTAGAGTGTATAGAAATATCGATCAAAGATGGTTAAACCACATAACAAAGCTGCTACAACATAAATTGGCACCCATAACCAAGAGTCTTTATCATTTAAATTGACATAGGCAAAGAGCATAAACGATAAAAAGAAAATACTATTTAGGATAATTAACCACATGATATACTCTTTTTAATGCTACAAGGTCTTCAATTTTATATCTTTAAACGCCACTTGCATTGGTGGACCTACATGAATCTGAACACCAATTGAACCAGACATTTTGCGGTTTTTAGTATCATTATCTACCACATCACTCATCAAAATGCCATTCACATAATGTTGTAATCGATTTCCTTTTGCCACGATACGACATTCATTCCAATCGGCCTCTTTAATCGAACTCTTAAGCTTATCTAGATCTCCTAATGTATCTTTCACAATAACAGTTGTCCATGCGTTGTTCTTCGACTCACCTTGCTCATCATCTGGTACCTCTACAGCCTGACCTCGATAGGCAAGGGTTGTTCTTTTACGTTCCTCATAGTTCTGTCCCGTGTACTTGTTTTTTCCATCGATATCAGCCTGATAGCCTTTTAAAGCATTTGGAATACTTGCTACCGGGTCGCTCCTGTAGTTGATTCCGCTATTTCCTTCTGGCGAGATTTTATACATTAATGTTAATTCAAAATCAGCAGGTTCTCCACCTTTCCAAATGATAAATGTATTTCGCTCTAAAGGTTTATCAGAGGCTTTCCGTTCGCCAATCAACATGCCGTCTTCCACACGCCAGTAAGCTGAATCTCCCTCCCACCCATCTAGGGTTTTACCATCAAAAATGTGCACGAACCCACTATCGGCCTGTTCATTATCGGTGGGTGTGTCCTTCTGTTTATCCGCATTTGATTGACCACAGGCAGTGATGATCATCACTGGGAAAAGGACCAGTAGTCCGCTTCTTTTTAAATATTTAATTGTTTTTTTCATTAGAATATATTATTGATACATTGTTCAAGAGTATCGGATATTATACCGAAACCTCTTTTAATTTCATGTTACTTTTTCCCGCAAAAAGTAACCAAAAGCTCTGGCTTAAAATCTTCTGACAAGGCCTCTGCCATTACTTAGATCGTGCTACCAGAATATTTGAGGCCAATTTCAAGCGAACGAACAGTTTTCCCTCCGATCATATGCGTCATTTAACATAGACTCTTTGGGTAACTTCTCTGACAGTCATTTTAGTTTATGTTAAGAAATTTAACCAGCATGGGTTTTCCAATTTACATCTGTTGTTTGCCACTTTTTTGAAGAAGCCGAGTTTAGTACTGCCTCACAGACTTTCTGTGTTTCAAAAGCATCTTGAAAAGTAGGAGCGCACGCTTCCCCTGATTCGAGACTCTTTAGAAAATCAGCTACCTGATGTACAAAAGAATGTTCATAACCGATGGACAACCCCGGCACCCACCATTTATTCATATAAGGTTGATCTCCATCTGTAACATGTATAGAACGCCAACCTCGTGTAGCGGCATCGTCTTCATTATTAAAATATTCCAGTCGGTTTAAATCGTGGAGATCCCAACGCAGCGAACCCTTTTCACCATTAATTTCAAAGGTGTATAAAGCCTTGTGTCCGCGGGCAAAACGTGTAGACTCGAAAAGTCCTAATGAGCCGTTTTCAAAATGGCAGTGAAAGATACAAGCATCATCAATTTTCACGTCTTGTAGCTTCCCTGTATCTTCATGTAAACGTTGTTTCACAAAGGTTTCCGTTACCGCAGAAACATCTCTAATACCGCCATTCAACCACATGGCGGTATCAATACAGTGCGCTAACAAATCTCCGGTAACACCAGATCCGGCAGCATCCGCATCCATGCGCCAAAAGACGCTCCCCCCCTGTGGAAGGTTTTCATTAATGGTCCAATCTTGTAGGAAATTAGAACGGTAATGAAAAATTTTACCCAACTTGCCCGTGTCAACTATCTTTTTTGCTAGGGTTACCGCAGGAAGGCGACGGTAATTATACCATACCGTATTTTTAACCTTTGCTTTATCAACCGCATCAACCATTAATTGCGCTTCTGCCAAGGTTCTTGCTAGTGGCTTCTCGCATAAGATCATTTTTCCCGCTTCCGCCGCCGCGATGGCAATTTCCGCATGCATATTGTTTGGGGTACAGATATCAATGGCGTCAATATCATCTCGTTTAATTAGCAATTTCCAGTCTGTTTCAAACGATTCATATCCCCATTGTTGTGCAAAAGCTGTTACCTTTTCCCTGCTTCGTGCGCACACAGCTTTAAGAACTGGCTGGTAAACCAGTTCGGGGAAAAAATTAGGTACTCTTCTATAACCATTTGAATGCGTTCTACCCATAAAACCGCAACCAATTAGTCCTATTCTAATCTCTTTTTTCATCATCATTTTATATTTTGATTGAAATTATCTTCGTTTTCATACCATCCATGCAGCTCCCGAACCTGAATCATCGCAGCTAAAATATTATTCCATGTATCTTGCTTTTCCATCACCTCATTTGGAAACATGCAACCATCCCAACAAATATGTCTAAAGGCTTTGGTTAGATTTCCTTGATCATCCCTCAACCAGTAGCCCGCATCCTTTCCAATATCAAGCTTCCCGTTCGGGTCATTCGCTAAACAATGGCGTCCCGTTTTATCATGAGAGCCAGACCCGAAAACAGTACCATCGTTTTGAGCAATATGAAAATCTATCGTCCAGGGTCGTAACCTTGCTGTCAGTTGCTTAAGCGCATTGCTAAGCTCTTCTCTATCTTTCCATTGAAAATCTGCTGGTAGGATGCGGTCCTCCGGACTGTTATAACCCAACAAATACAATAGTGTATGCGCCATATCAGCTTGAAAACCGATATTAGGTCTATCCACTTGTTCCAACGTATCCAACATGGTCTTCCAACTGTGCATGCCTCCCCAACAAATTTCTCCTTCCGCTGCTAGTTGTTCCCCAAAACCAGCGGCCACATCACAGGCCTCCCGAAAAGTCTGCGCAATCATTTTTGTGCTGTGTACAGGGTGTTCTGCCCAGGCGCTGACACTTGAAGCAGAATCTATACGGATAATATTGGTCGTTCGTATTCCAAGCTTTCGCAGCTTTTCACCAAAACGACAGGCTCGCCGTACTACATCTACAAATCGTTTTCTTTCCTCTTCAGACCCCATTGCGGCGCCCCCAGAAGGAGGCCAAACAGGAGCTACCAGCGTGCCAATTTGTAATCCAAAATCGCGTACTTTATCATGCAGTTTTTTAATCTCACCTTCAGAAGCATCCATCCTTATATGTTCATCAAAGAGACCTAAATCAATGCCATCAAATTTTACTCCGTTCACTTCTGCCGCCGCTGTTTTCTCCAATAGGGTATCCAATGGAATGATGGGCTCAGATCCATCTCCTTTGCCCACTATTCCGGGCCAGGTTGCATTATGTAATTTTGGGAAATTATTCTTTTTCATCAGTATGCAATTAAAAGTCTATTTTTAAATCAGGATTGTCTGGACCGAAATGTTTCAGTATCACAATAGGATCTGTTGTTGAATGATTCGTTATTTGTACCCCGGCTATAGCAGCCTTTTCGGAAACAAAAAACTCATCGTTCGTAAGTTGATCGTAACGTATTAACGCAGGTGTTTCAATATCCCAAACACCCATCTTCCCCCTACCTTGCATCACAATTAATCCATAGGCCGCATTGTCGTAAATAGTTACCGTTTGCTCAGGTAAAATGGTCAACTCTTTTGCACTAAATGCCCTTGATTTATAACAAATCCATTTTTCTATATAACCCTCTTCCAGCATTTCGCTCATCTCTTTAACCGGTAAAGGAGCCATAAAACGATTCTTCATCATATTAGGATCAAGGTTTAAATCCCAATCGATTACATCTAACAATTCATCAAGATCACCAATCTTATCTTTTGGCGTACCGTTCCAGAGCAGTTCCTCCGGTATGATCGCTTCATTTACCAAGGATTGATACATAGCAAATACATCCGAGGCCTTTTGTGGTTCATAGGTACATAAACTACCTGGGGCATGCAGCAGACCGGGAGGTACATCCCAACCCGTACCTGGCTCAAGACGGTAAGCTTGAGAATAATTCGTGATTTTATTATCGCCCTTCGTAAAATTCGCGAGACAAGTCTTTATTTCGTCCTTGCTGGTACCAGGTGCAATTCCCATAAACGTGTAAGGAAAATCACCACCATGATTGTTTAATTGGGGAGGAAAATAATAGGCTTCCGGCTTTCCCTTTTGATCTATCAGCGCTGCTTTTTCATCATTATGGTGTATATGATGTGGAAGAGGGCCCATATTATCAAAGAACTTTGAGTACATCGGCCAACTTTGATATTCATTCCATAATCGTGTTCCTATGAGTTCCCCCTTCAACATATCGACTGCATCTCTGAGAAGAGCCTTATGCGTGTTTTTTCCATCATCATATACGATAAAACTTAATCCCTCATGCTCACCCGTTAACGGTCCATTTTTTGCAGGTGTAGTGGATGATAACCATCTTTCATCTATTCCTCCACGTTCACCTCCCAAAACATAGTAATCGTCTGGATGTAATTTAATTCTTCGTCCGGGTACACAGAAAGATCTGGGCACCCAAGTAGGTGCTAACCGTAATATGCCTTTTCCGTGTTCTATTGCTTTTTGTATAATATTCATAAGCTTTAAATAAAAAATTGATCGTTAATTAATTAATCTACATGTTCCTTAAGCAGATTTTCAATAGCTGTTGGATGATTCAGCACCTTGACTGCTATATTATATTCTTTGCGTTCGCCCGGTTGGAGGAATATTAGCTGACTATTTTCCCGTACTTTTTTCTGACCAACAGGCGGGTGTGTCCCTGGCTCCAACCCTGTTACATATTCGCCTTTTCCCCAATGTTGCCAATTTGTTAGCCACGGCAACTGATCCTTCTGAAAATTTAAGGATACTGCTATTCCTAAATTTTCATTATGTATCCCACAACTACAAGCACCTTTTCCGTCACTTTTCGCGTCGATGAATACCGCTTCCTCGCCACTACCATTGTGATCTTGGATTGGCCCAACACATCTCTTGAAAGCCTGCCCTTCTTTAAAAATTTTATTGCCATCACCCACTTCACGGGGGTTCCACGATCCCGACCACAACAGCCTACTACCTTCGTCAACTAAGGGCCAACCAAAATTAAAGTGGTAAAGCAACATGTGCGGAGCCGGACAATTCCCATGATTGGTAATCTCATCGTGAATATAAATCGTTGGCTCTCCTAAGATGACACGAATGGTTCGTGTTAAGGCTAAATTGGGCCCCAGAGGATGTCCTTGTCGCATCACACCCGTGATACTCATTTCTGGATGCTCCTGCTGAAAATCGGGCTGTTTAATCGAGATAATTTCGGCTGGGCAATTACTAATTTGATCATGAAGTCCTCTATCACCATATTCATCGCTTTCAGGTCCACCTATATGGGTAAGGCCACAGGTAACCAATAAGCCTCCCCCGAAAGTTCTCAGCCAATCAGCGCCCTTGTCTGAAAACGGTTGCGGTCTCGTTACACCCACCCTGCTTAGCCAGCATAAACTGTGCTGATTGAAAAATGCCTCCGCAATATCCATCGCTCTATCAATAACTACTTTAAAGCGCAGGCCAGCACCCGTATTTATCCACGCAATGCGCGTACCTCTACCGGCGCCATTGTCCAGAACAGCTGTTTCAATACCGCCCACTTGGGCGGTATTTGATACTTTTTCAAGCCAGCTTTTATTCTTTGCGTCCATAAACTATTTATTTTTGGGTTTAAACAGCTCACTATCTTTATTTCCGCCTGACTTTAAAAAGGCCATTAAGTCCTTCAATTCATCGGCATTTATTACGTTGATAGTGCCGGGAGGCATCATAGAAACTTCAGCAGTTTTGACACTTGTTACGTTTTTCTTTGGGATCTCTTTTAGCACTTGAGGGGCGTATGGATTTTGTGAGATATAGTAGGTTTTTTCATCTTCATTTTTTAACCTACCCAACATGGAGCTACCGTCTTTTAGCTGGAAAATGGTAGATGCGTACTGATCGGAAATGACATTATTAGGCTCAATGATAGACTCCAATATATCTTTCGCCGTAAACCGCGTACCCAATTGCGTTAAGTCGGGACCAATGGATCCACCTTCTCCACGAACGGTATGGCATGATCCACAACGAATGGCCGAGAATAGCATCGCACCGCGTTTAAAATCACGATCACCAGAATCCTTTTCGACAATTGGCAATGCATCTTCCATTTTCCAATTTTTACCAGGTCCTTTTGGTCCTTCTCCCTCAAAAGCCAAAGAAGTTCCTGTACTACTAAGGAGCGAATCACCCGATAGCTTATTATAATGAGCATATTGCGATTTAGAGACTCTTTCTAATGCCATCTTCCGTGCCTTATCTATAAAACCGATATAGCTGTTGCCCCCTTTATAACCAAAGGCATCATAAAACCATTTAAAGTAATTTTCATATAGCTCTTTTGTCCAACCTTCATTAGCAACACTCAGTACAGTGGCGAAGTATATCTGCTGTGCAGGAGGCATTTTGGCTAACATGTTGGCTATATCCAGCCCATATTGCGGATTTCGAAGAATTAAATCAGAAGATTGGGTAACGTTTTGATTCGTGGTATCGTCCTTTACGGTGTAGAGTAAGGGGATCGTTTTTTCAACGACATTTCCAGCTCCAATCTTTACTAATATTTTACTAAGCTGCTGATCTAGCGTGTTGATATGGGAGGGGTATAAACCTGCAAGATGATTAACGAGCTCTTCTCTATCTTGCTTCTTCGGAACACCCATACGGGCTATTGCCAACTCATACGCTCTTAATAGATTTTGCTTCATCACAAGCGGCAAATCAGAAATCGCTACTGTTTCCATTTTTTTCAACATCGCAGGTTGTAGGGAAGCATCTCCATTTCTTGCTAAGGCAATCATGGCCTCCGTTAAAGCCGTTACGTTGGTTTCTCGCAAAGCAAGATCTTTCCAAGTACTTACCGGTTGATGTTCAATTGCTATGCGCGCCGCATAACGTATAAATCGATCTTTATACTTCAAGTAGGGCCAAAGCTTTTCAGCGGTTCCTTCAGCAGATAATTTGTGATATCCTTCTAACATTTTCCTTAATCGCTGCTTCTCCGTTTCTTTTTCTATCTTCCTTTCCTTTAAATCTATTTTTTGATAGTCTTTATAATAAACGCGGTATAAATCTGACTCTAGCTTTCTACCACCACTCAGAAAGTACAAAGCACCATCGGGACCAATTTCTCCATCCGTAAGCGCCAAAGGAGAACCAGAAATAAATTCTTCGGCTTTAGCCTCATAGCTTGCTCCTTTAGGCTCCATGTGAACAGCATAAATAATCCCAAAGCTCCAGTCGAATGCTAGAAGACTATTACTATACTTTTCCGGAAAGCGTGCATTGTGTGCAAACATGATATTTGTTGGTGATCCTTGTCCAATATTCAGCATGGCAGGTAAATTATCAGGATAATTCGGCGACCATTTGTCGTTTCCTTTACGCCAACCAAACTCCGCTCCACTCGGCACATGACAAATCCGTGTAGGACGATACCAAGGCATTCCAAAATCCCACTCCATATCCGAGTCGTACGTAAATAATTCGCCTACATCATTAAAAGCCAAATCGAAAGGATTTCGGAATCCTGAGCTGATCAGCTCCCACTTCTTCCCAATAGAATCTGTTTTGGCAATCCATCCACCTTTATCGTGGCTATCAGCGTCATGTCCTTGAGGATCCAAAATAATCGGGAACAGGTTATCCCGTTGTCCATTCGGTGGCAAGCGGTAACTATCCATTTTTGGTAGATCTGTAAAATTTCCTGCCACCACATATATCGATTCTTTATCTGGGCCTAAAACGACACTATGTGGTCCATGTTCACCTGAACCGTCGAGTGCCATGAGCTGCGTGATTTTATCGAATTGATCGTCATTATCGGTATCTTGTAGCCTGTATAAGCCACTCCCTTTCTTAAACTCGTCATTGGCTTTATGATTTACCATGACGTACAAACTATTGTGAGCCCATAAAAGCCCTTGCGCATAGCCCATTCCTACCTTATTTTTTGTGGTATCTTTTTTTTCGGAATCCTCCTTCGGAAAATCTAGCTTTTGAACGTTTGGTTTTACGGTTGAATCAGCGCCTATCGGTGGCAGTTCAACCCTATAAAGGGCACCAAATTGATCGGACGTAATCATACGTCCCTTATTATCAAAAGTCATGGCGACCCAAGAACCTAATTCATTATCAGAAGGGCTATAAATATGTTCCGCAACGAAATCTGGCGGCAACACAATTTTCTTCACCTTTGGATTTACTTCTACTACTTTTTCTGATGCACGGTGACAGCCAAATAGGCTCGACACTGCAATCAAAACCAGCCATATAGAAATTTTCTTATACAATTGCATAAACAATAAGTTGAATTCAGTTTATAAAATATTAAATGAGTATCTGTGATACTTTTTTTCATCAAATGCTTGTCTTATAAGGCATTCAAGCTTTCCCTTACAGGGAAGGTTCCCGCAAAAAGTATCCAAAAACTCTGGCTTAACCTGCGAAGCAAGCTTCATTGCCTATTAAAAATCGACACGACAATGAAAAATCTTCTGACAAAGCCTCTGCCGTTACTTAGATAGTGCTACCAGAATATTTTGAGGCCAATTTCAAGCGAACGATCAGTTTTTCCTTCGACCACTTACATCATTTTCCACAGCTTTAGCTAATTCATCCGATAGTCATTACTATTAAATGCATGAGCAGTACTACCAGCCTGGGTTCTGCTCAAATCCATTCAGCCTAGTCTCTCTTTCCGGTATAGGATACAGCAACATATATTCCTGCAGATTGTAGGAAGCTTTGCTAAGGCGAGAAAGGCGCTTTTTCTCTTCGATTCCATGCTGATTCATGATTTCAACAGCCTTACCGCTTCTTAGTAGTTGAAACCACCGATGATTCTCAAAGGCCACTTCGACACGTTGTTCATGCGCGATAGCCTCTTTAAGTTCAGCTTGGCTCAGACCGGCCAACGGTGCTAGTTTAGCCCGTGTTCTAACCTGATTAATGTATGGGTAGGGATCTCCACCTTGTTCATTGATTGCCTCGGCCAGCATAAGCAGGACGTAAGAATAGCGGTATACCGGCCAATCTTCATTAGCGCGATTGTCTTCCAAGAAGGGAGGATGATAGAATTTTTTTATGAAGGGAATTTTTCCACCAAAAGCTACCGATTCCTGAAAGGCTGCGTTGGACGCATTATCAAATAGTTGAATAGATATATCTTTACGTACGTCACCTTCCTCATATGCATTCACAATACTTGGTGTTGGGATATTACTTCCACCCAGTTTGCCCGGAAATCCAGTAAGCTCCATCTTACCATTGCTTGGCCCGAACATGAAGATAAAATTACTAGCCTCCGTCTGCAAAGCCGCATCATACTGAATGGAAAATACACTCTCCGAATTATTCTTCGTTGCCGGATTAAAATTATCTCCGTAATTCGCCACGAGCGAATAATTCATGGTCGTCACCTGCTCTAAGGTTGATACCGCCAAATCGTACTCTTTTCTTGTCAAATAAACCTCACCAAGCAACGCAAGTGCAGCACCTTTAGTGGCCCGACCAATATCGTTACCACTATAGGATGCGGGAAGTGTTTCAATCGCTCCCTGCGCATCACTGATGATTTGATTGTAGACCTCTTCCACGCTTGCTCTACCTTCCGCAAAAGCGCTTTCAGGATCTGAAACCTCATGAATTAACAAGGGTACTTCGCCGAAAAGGCGCACCAGATAAAAGTACTGTAATGCCCTTAAAAATTTGGTTTCGCCAATATACCTGTTCTTCAATGCCTCATCCGCAAACGCCACAGCATCTACTCTATCTAAAATCACATTGGTTTGCTGAATATTATCATAAAGGATTCTCCAGCAGGTATTCACGTAGTTATTGGTAGAGGTGATCATAAACTCGTCGATTTCTTCCCGTTGCTGTGCGCCACGATCGGTCTCATCAAATTGATAATTGGTGTTATCTGCGCGCATTTCTGTAAGCGAATAAAAGCAGTCATTCGTATACAATCCCTGCAAGGATGCATAAGCACCGTTTACCGCACGTAAAATCTGCCCTTCATTTTCATAATAGTTGCCGTCACTAGAAAAAGAATAAGGTTCCACATCCAATAAGTTTTTACAGGATGATACCACCAATAGTAGACAGGCCATTATATAGATTCTAATTTTCATGTTCAATCAGTTTAAGTTTAAAAAGTTAGATTGGCGCCTAACGTAAATATGCGAGGAACTGGATAGTTGGAATAATCAATCCCGGGAACCAGCGCGCCGGTATCTTCTCGATTATAATTCGTTCCTTCCGGATTACCACTATATCCAGTAAATAAGAACGCATTTTGTACCGTGCCGTATAGCCTTACCTGCTGTATGAATTTATTTTTGCCTAGTCCATTTGGCAGGGTATAACCTAAAGTGATATTTCTTATCCAAGCGTAATCTGTTTTTTCAACTGAATAAGAATGCGTATCACGATACATCACACGACCTCTTCCGGTACCATTTGTTGTGGGAACCTTACCATTTCCAGGCTGCTCGGGTGATCTCCATCGGTCGGCTATTTCTTTCCGAACATTGAATACACCATCTATATTGCCTGTATAGAAATTCGTAGCACGGAGCATTTCAGCACCTACAGAACCTACTACTAATACCCTGAAATCCCAGTTTTTAAAGCGTAACGAGTTGGTAATACCCCATGTAAAATCGGGATAAGGATTTCCGATCACATCGAAATCCTCTACTGGCGTAATCTGCCCATCACCATTTACATCTCTGAAACGCATATTACCCGGTATAGCGCCGGGGAAAGAAGGATATTGCGCAAGATCTGCCTCATTCTGGTAGATACCTTCTGCGACATAACCAAACAAGAGACCAACAGGGCTCCCGATTTTTGTGATGTTCGTTGGGTTTCCTTCACTGCTTACACCAGAATAAATAGGATCATCACTTCTACCCAAGGCAAGCACTTTATTTCTATTGAATGAAATATTAAAGCTGGTGCTCCAGTTAAAGTCATCTTTCGCAATATTAACTGAGTTTAAGGCGAATTCGAGTCCTTTATTTAACACATCACCTCGATTTTCAGTTACTGTGCTAAATCCGGAAGATTCAGGAATCTCTACATTTAAAAGTAAGTCTTGTGTATTCCGGTGATAATAATCTATGCTAAATGTTAAGCGGTTATTGAATCCAACAAAATCAACCCCTGCATTAAATTCGCGCATCTTCTCCCAACCTAAAGAGGGATTTCCGAGGGTGTTCATCACACGACCACTTGCTAGCGTACCATTAAAAACATAATCATTTGTGCCAATATTGCTCATATAAGAATAGTTGCCAATATTGAAGTTGCCCGTAAAGCCATAAGATGCCCGAAATTTTAAATCATTTAGCCATTTCACATCCTTTAAAAAGGTTTCTTGAGATGCTCTCCAGCCCAATGCGAGAGAAGGAAAAGTTCCCCATCGATTATTTACACCAAAACGGGATGATCCATCTGTTCTGACAGTAGCTGTTACCAGGTATTTATCTAAATAGGAATAATTAGCTCTCGCCAAATAGGAGATCAAAGCCCAATCACTTTTGTCGGTTCCCCCTGTTATTCTAGCAGCACCATTGAGTGTTTTTATGTCATCATCTGGAAATTGATTACCAGTAAAATCGGCGGACTGATTTTTTTGTGACTGCACTGTAAATCCTATCAGCGCTGTAAGGGAATGCCCATTATCCGTATTAAAATCGTAATTCAGTGTGTTTTCATTTAACCAGTTCAGGTATTTTGATTGGATGTATTGTCCACTTGGAACGGATGGTGGTGCCGCATTCTGGTTTCCTAAAATGGAAGGTCTAAAATATTCACTATTTCCATCCTCATAATCTACATTGAAAGTCGTTTTGAATTTCAGGTTGTCCAGAATACTATATTCCGCATAGGTATTCATCAATAGTTTTATCCTGCTTGCTTTGTTCGTTGTTTCATTCAAAAACATCACAGGATTTGGCACTCCAAAACTACCGGGCGACTGTATATACGCATTATAGCTACCGTCTTCATTATACACGGGCGGAATCGGACTCGCAATATCGAAACCCTCATCCCGTCCCTGTCCGTTTACGCCACCTCTCGTAAACGTGAGCGAAGGAGACAGGTTAATCCCTACTTTAAAGCGATCTGACAAATTAGCGTCTACATTTGTACGGATCGAGAACCTATCAAATCCTGTATTCAACATCACTCCTTCTTGGTTAAAATAACCCGCAGACACGTATGTTTTTATCTTTTCCGTCCCACCTGAAATACTCAAATTAAGATCCGTCATTGGCGCAACTCGTGTCACTTCATCAAACCAATTCGTACCTTCTCCTATCAATGAGGGGTCTCTGTAAAGTTCCGGAACATCTTCCAGTGTAGGCTCTCGTCCTTCCTCAAAGCGTATTTTATCCATAATGGCTTCTTTACGCCATTGCGCAAACTCCTGGCCGTTCATTAAATCGGGTCTGCCTGTTTGCGGCACTTCTTGGAGCCCAGTACTTCCGGAAAATTGAATCACCGGCTTTCCACTTGCGCCACGTTTTGTGGTAATAATAATGACGCCGTTAGCTCCTCTCGATCCGTATATCGCCGTTGCAGAAGCATCCTTTAACACGGTCATAGAGGCTATATCTTGTGGATTTATGGCACTCATCGGGTTTGACTGCTGTCCGGAAGAAGAAGGGATCGGAAAACCATCGATTACATAAAGCGGCTCGCTCCCCGCGCCAATAGCTCCTATACCTCTTACCTGTATTCTTGGACCTCCGCCCGGTGTACCGTTCGAGGTACTGACATTAACCCCTGAAACCTGTCCAGTAAGCGCCTGATCTGGACTAGAAATTGCCTGTCCGCGCACGTTTTCCATAGAAATTGGTGCAACAGACCCCGTTACATCTCGACGCTGTTGACTTCCATATCCTATTACGACCACTTCTTCCAAGCCCTCAGAAGCACTTGCCAACACAACGTCTAATTTAGCACCCTCCCCTATAGTGACCTCTTTCTCCTGGTAACCAATGTTTCTAAAAACTAATACCTGCCCTTTTTCCGCTTGAAGCTGATAATTCCCTTCCGCATTTGATGATGTGCCTTTAGACGTGCCTTTAATTAATACTGAAACACCGGGAATAGGTGATCCGAGCGAGTCCGTTATCGTGCCTCCAACAAGTCGATCCTGATGAGTTGACGGTGCTTCCGTAACAGGCGTCAATACTCTTTTTTTGAGGACTATCAGTTTGTTCTGAACTTGATAACTGCATGGCTGGTCTTTAAATATGTAATTTAAAGCATCTTCAACAGTCACGTTTTGCAGGGAAACGCTGATCGGCTTCATCTGTTCAACATCATTCTTTCTATAAAAGAATGTATAACCCGTTTGCTTTTCAATCGTTGTTAGCAATTGAGTAACGGTCGCATTCTTTTGATCAAGGCTAACTTTTTGTGCCAAAACTTTTTCGGCCATGGCCGTTTGTAAGCACATTACTGTTGCCAGCGCCACTAACATATTCATGAGAAGAAGCTTTTTAAAGTTTATTGGCCAGGGTCTTTTTTTACTTAGTACAGTAACCCCCTTCCTATTGTATCGGCTGCATATTAGCCGTCTTTGGTCAAATTGATTTATTTGCATAATTTTGCAATGTTTGTGGTTTATCTTAGTTAATGATATAGCTCGTCATCGCTATGAATACTTGGCTAGATTTACTCAATTGATACCGATAGTGTTACGAGCACTATCGGTTATTTAATAAATAGGCCTTTGTAAGTTGTATGCTTAAGGTTTATACATAAAGCTCCCTCCTTTCCGAATTTTATACTAGATGATAGTTAATTTTCGACCTTCTATTTTAAATTTCACCCCTACTGTTTCCAAGACATTTAATGCTTCATCCAGGCTTAAAGATTTTGGAATTTTGCCAACAAAAACATCGGCAACATGACGCCTTTCATATATCACATCCACATCATACCACCGCGCAAACTGTCTCATTACGGTTTGTATATCTGAATCATTAAAATTGAAATAGCCATGTTTCCAAGAAATAATTTCTGATACGTCTACCTTTTTAATTTTAATTTCCGAGGATGTAGGGCTCACTATAGCCTGTTGATTCGGTTTTAGAATAGCAATCGCTTCATTATGAATCTGCTTCACTTTCACCGCACCGTTAATGAGCGTAGTACTTATTTTCCCCTCATCTTCGTAAGCATTGACATTGAATTCTGTTCCCAGTACATAAACTTTCTGCAACCGGGTTTCAACAATAAAGGGAATTGCTTTTTTAGGAGATAAGTGGTTAACCATAAAATAGGCTTCGCCATTTAATGTGACACGTCTTTCTTTACGTGCAAATTGTCTGGGAAAACTTAAGGCAGATCCCGCATTTAACCAGACCTTACTTCCGTCAGAAAAGACGAGTTTATATTCTTTACCAAATGGTATGCTTATCTTATTATTGGCTAATTGGCCTTTTCCGATACTACTTGCTTTATTAAAGCAGTAGTGTATCGTGCTCTTCGTTGGTTTACTGACCATTACTCCTTCTTCTTCGACTACATCCCCTACTTTTATGCTATCCAGCATAATTACCTTTCCAGTAGCTAAGGTTATAATAGCTTTATTTTCATAATGATTAGTATCTCGAGAAAGATCTGCGCTTACAATTTTATCGGTCTTAACGATCTTCGTATTCTCGCGATGTAGCAGAATGCCTGCTACAACTAGACAAATGATTGCAGCTGCCGCTACAAATACACCTAATTTTCTTTTGACAGTAGAAGCTTTTAGATTTTCTTTCTCAGATGATGCTGTTAGTTGAAGGATTTTTTCTAGAAGATGTTTTCTATACTTTTCTTCGTCTTCACCAAATGCTGAATAGATGAAGATTTCTTTGTCCTGATTACTATTATACCAAGCAGCAAACTCTCTTTTCTCTTCATCACTAATCGTATTACTTAACCATTTTGAAGCCAGTTTTTGATATCGCTGGTTTTGTTCCATAGTAAATAATTGGTCTTATAATAGTATGTCCGTTGGAAAAGAAAAATCCCTTAGTCGCAGTCATAAAAAAAATTATTTTTTTTTATGACTGCTTATTACAGGTAATTTTTTTAAAGAAGAGTAAAGATAAAATGACTTAGTTTAGTCCGAAGTGTTTTGATGGCCTTACCGATATGTGCTTCCACAGTTTTCTCGCTAATTTGTAGTTTAGCAGCAATTTGTTTTTGCGAATACCCTAATTCACGGCTTAATTTGAATACGAGTTGACATTTTTCAGGTAAATCGGCCACGTAGTGATTCAATTGATCAAATAATTCATTAAACTGGAGCCACTCTTGGGTAGAGTCGTCAACATAGTTACTAGCTACCAGCGTATTTACGTAGTGCTGTCTATTGAAATATTTGTCAAGTGTCTTTATTACTCGATATTTTACGGAAACAGCTAGGTAATTATTTAAGGAGACATTGATTTCTATATCTTTTCTTCGATTCCATAGGTTCACAAAGATATCCTGCACAATTTCTTCTGCATCTTCAAATCGGTCCAGCTTATTATGCGCCACTGTTAAAAGTTTTTTCCAGTACCGATCATAGATCTCCGTGAAAGCTTGATTGTTATTGCACTTTAAAAGATCTATCAACTCCTTATCTGAAAGGTTTTTATAAATTGGCGTCATTAGTGGAGTAACTAGGGCGACAACAAATCTAAAAAAAACTAAAATATACCTATCCTGTACTGTCCTGATGCTCCAGAAATCACCCTATAGCGAAATAAATATCATCATATAAATTATTATCTTAAATATAATAAACCATGGCTTTTATCAGGTATCTCAAAATCTACCTTGAATTTCACTTATAGTTGATTTCGATGAAATAGTCGCCAGATCCCAACGACGGAAACTTTATCCATGCGCCTTCTAGCAATCCTTCTTTTTCTTCACCATTAATGACTGCTCTATATTTTTGTTTAGGAGTCTTTGTTGGTAGGTAGACCATTGCTGTCGTATTAACTGGTATGCGTATACGCGCGCTAAAGGATTGTGCCTTTTGCTCATACTGCGCTTTGATATCACCCTTTATAGTAGGTATATTAATAGATGCTTCCGTCAAATTTCCCAGTTGAGGCTTCACACGAAAGGATGACCAGCCCGGTGTTAATGGCTCTATCCCCATTAGTTTCCTTGGTATAATGTTTGCCGGAACGCCGCCCCATATATGATTCCAGTCTTGATTGGGTTTGTACTTGTCGTCCCATGCTTCCATGGTGATGGTACTCCCGGATCTGATCATATTGTACCAGCTCCGTTCAGACTCAGATGTGAGTAAGCTTAACGCATAGTTGCCATCTTCGCCATTGTAAAGTGCATCCATCAAAAACTGGCTCCCATAAACGCTGCAAGCCATACCTCTTGAACGGATAAAATCCGATACGGTAGATCTATATTCTTCCGGAACTAAATCAAAAGCAAGTGCAAACATATTACCATGTAGTGATGCATGATCGGTTCCCACGCCATCTATATAAATATGCTTCTTTTTATCAAAAAAATGCTGCTGGAATGCTTTGTATACAGCATCGGCCTTTTCATTATAATGGTGTACATCTTCTTTTCGCCCAAGATCTGTAGCCAACTTAGCCATTGCCTGTAAAGCGCGGTAGTAATAGGCGTTAACGACCACATTATAATCTTTAAATACGAATCCATCTGTTTCGCCGGCTTCCTCTTTTCCTAGTCCCAAGATACCACTTTGTGGCCAATCGACTATATCTTTTAAGGCTTCTCCCTCGAAATGAATAGACTTCAATAAGGCTTCATTTTGTTTGCCAGTACGTGTGCTAATTAGTCCATTGCTTTCTTCCAGCACGGTTAAGGTTTTGGCTTTGAGGTCATCATAATAACGCACTACTGAACGTATATCACCTGTATAACGATAATCATTCCAGGCCATTAATACCGATTGCAATATCCATTCAGTTGGCCAAGTGGCATGATGGATCAAATATTCATGTGAATACCTTGCTAGGGTAAACTCGTTATCCATCGCGTAGTGACAAAGTTGGTTAATATAAGCATCCGCCTCATATGGAATCCGCTCACGATCACCATCCACATAAACACCAGCAAAAGTAGTAGCCTTAACGCTGTACTTGCAAAGATCCCATACTTGATTCAATATGTTATTAGATGAATGAAAGGTAGCTGCGCTATCATTAAAAGGGTAATGAACCATGGAACGTACAAGATCTTGTTTGACTAGTTCACCTCGATAGCCCGCTATTTCTATAAAGCGAAAAGGTACAACCTCCCCTATATAAGGAGGCATCGTAATGGCGGCCGACCCTGTATTACGCTTATCTTTTTTAAATTTAATTTGATAGGTATGCACTCCTGCCTGCAATGGAAGAAGGTATTCCTGATAACGTATTGTTCCACCCGGATCACGATCTATTTTAGATTGAGCGCTTAATTTTTCTCCCAAACGGACAACGACGGTATCGCCGCCATCGCTTTTTAAATTTATGCGCAATTGACCAAAGGCCGCCTTCCCGAAATCAGCATAATAATAATCGTCATGTTGTTCTAAATGCTGAGGATGCTGATCTGTGCGCTGCAAAGGGTATCGTACAGTGGTATACGCGTCTTTTAATTCCCCAGTAAAAAAACAAGCTGTATAGCTATATGCACTTTCATTATTGTGATTGTCCCAAACCTTTACCTTCCAAAAATAAGTTTTATTGGATGTTAGAGGCTGCCCCTTAAACAAAACGGCTGTCGAATTACCTTCTTGTACTTTTCCCGAGTTCCAAATATTTCCTATATCGCTATTCAAGTCCTCCAAGCGATCAGCAACCAATACTTGATAAGCAATCTGCTGTGTATTATTCTTATCAGCATCCAATATCCAGCTAAAGAGTGGCTTTTTATTTTCAATATGAACCGCTTGTCCGTATTGAAATGCACTGGCCGACCATTGCGGTTGCAACAGGTAACCATTTTCAGATTGATAATCCGTATGGCGTATGAGATCGCAGAACAGCGCTCCAATGCGAATAGCAGATGGTTCTGAGGCATATATATATTGCTGTTTAACGAAAAACAACAAAGCGATTAATAATAAGAAGCAAGCATTCCGTTTTAATATCGTCATATTAATTATTGAATTTGTTATTCGTATTTAAGTTATTTAAAGATATCATTGTGATTGAGCCCGTTGTAAAGTGACTGGTCCGATTAAACCTGAAGTAATCAATTTCCAATCATCGCGAACGGCAATATTGGTTTGCGTGCGCCGCTGATCTTTCGGTAAGCCCTTGTCTCCAATTAATCTATTTCGCCAACTATTGATTACTTCGACCTCCAGCGTATTCAGACCAATCTTTGCTCCGCTTAATTTTAATCGATAGGGTGGCGACCATAAAACCGCTAACTCTTTCCCATTCAAGCTTACCTTGGCAATCCCCACATCGGCTACCTTTCCCAGGTCCAAATATAGCAATTGACTTGAGGCGTCTTTCAAAGTAAATGACTTTTTATAAAGCGCACTACCGGAATAATATTTTATATTCCTATCGGTGTGTTCTGTCCAGCTTGTTAGCTGTGGAAAAGTTACTTCAGCAGACTCTCCAAAAGCACTTTTAAAGGCCACCTCCCAAGCTCCACTTAAGGTATCAACGTTCTCATAATGTTCAAAATTCATCGCTCGCGTACCCTGCTGATTTGCTGGTATATTCTTCCTAAAGACAACAAACCACGAACCATAAGGCTTAAAAGTGATAGGTATGGTAGTCATCCCATTTTCTTGCTTAAAAGCCTTCGCCTCCATTATCTCTCCTGTTTCAGGGTTCCAAAATTCGGGCAACTTTTCCGTTATTCGAAAGGCAACGTCTGTTTCTACATCCTGGCCATTTTGATTGCTTAAAAAGTAGTAATCGTCCTTTCCATTTCTATTATGGTGAATATAGTCGAAATTCAACGAATCATTGTTATCAACAAAATGGCAATCAGGACTTATCCCATCCTGCATCAACCACTCACTCGCTGTATAACCCCATACCACCCTTCCCTTACCAACTTTTTTATTTCCTCTCGCTGCCGTCGTATTTCCCCACAATGTCTCCGCTATTTGAGAAACCTCCGTTTCAGACGCAGGATAAGCCATCAGGCTCATTGTTTTTTGGGTTTTAGGTCCGATGACAGTAGCGCCATTTTGGACCAATAGCTTTATTTTTTTTAAAGCGTCAACCGATAATATAGCATGATCAGGTAGTACCAAAACACGGTATCTACTCCCTTGCGGTAACTGCACACAGCCCTTTGTTGTTTCCAACTGAAGCAAACGTTCTTCATTAATAACATCATAGTCAAAATCAGGCAACGCTCCCGCCGGATCACTTGCCTTCAATGTAGCGATATTAGGGACATGATCGCCATAATAATACAGCACATCTGCAACAAATTGACCATCTTGCATCATATATTGCACTCTGGCCATGTAATCAAAAAAAACATTGGCGAATTTCCACCATGTTATATTTGGGTTAAAATGTGTACCGGCAAAATACTCCTGACCAGGCAGTCCCATTTCTTTTGGGGAGTTCGTAAAAGTATGTAAATACGTTTTGTTCAATCCAGCACATACTTCATGATCAAAACTAGGCTTCATATCTTTCCAGATAACGTCGTCCCAATGATGGCCGATAGTGGTGAAGCCCTCAGCTGCTACGAGTTTTTTACCATAAATATGCGCTGCACTTGCTGCCTGTTTTACAAAAAATCGCCTTTCTGGTGTAGGTCTATGTCCGGAAGGCGACCAAAATTCACTCATTATCAAATCGCTCCTACCGAAATTTTTTAGCCCATCAAAAGGGCCTGCATGCGGCCCTCCAGATTCAGGGTGAATACCCATACCAAATTCATGGGCTTTTTGCGCGAAAAAGCCATAGTGATTATCTGCAATACAGTCGCTAATCGTTTTTCTAAAATCGGCTAAAAATCGATTACTTTCTTCTCTGCTATTGATGATCTTTCCAGCCACGACCGGAAGAAATGACAATAAATCGTAGTTTCTTCGGTTACGGAATTCATCGCGAAGACTTTCAGTCCAATTTGCGCCACCGAGCTCCCAGCTATCTGTATGCAAATAGTTCAATGTCGTACCCGCCAGCGTATCAATTGAGAGCAATAAAGGACGTACATGTCTATTCCAATAGTGTAAAAAATGCTGCTTGCTCATATAATCTATAACCAAACCATTCCAGCCACCACTTGCGGTAGAAACATGTGCTCCATTGGTGGTGTAACCAAATCGCATAATGGTCCATTTTCCAGCAGGTACGGTCCACTCTAATTCTCCTTTGTCATTTAATTTGTCTGTTAAATCGATCACTTCTTTGCTACTGGCATGCGCCCTTCCATCTTCCTTATTTTTATCCTTTAAGAAAGCTGGCCGCATATCTGTGGCCGAAAAAGCGGCCTCTTGCGCAGCTATCTTCGAATTTAAATCGCTTACCGACGCCAAGTCGGCATCCGCTGAACGGAAAGGAATCGCTAATACCGCAATATCCTGATAAAAATCGTTGCGGTGTTTGGGGATTGGTAATTTAATAGCCGAGGTGTGGTCATCAGACACCGTTATTTCCGACCAAGTTAATAACTTGGAAGCTTCTTGTGGCTGCACATCTGGCCCACCCAAATTCCAACCACTCTGAATGCTTAGTCCCAGCTTTAATCCTAGTCTATTCGCTTCTTTTACGGCATGCTGAAATAATAATTGCCATTCAGCACTTCCAAACATTGGCCCTTCCGGCACATCACCGTTGCCCTGTTGGTTTTGGCCCCCTGCATCAAATATTAACGCTCCATTAAAGCCTTTCTCCTTCATAGCTTCCAGATCGTTCGTAATAGATGCTTCGGTTACATTACCGTTTAGCCACCACCAAAAGCAGCTTATTCCATATTGGGATGAGGGTGTTTTAAAACTTTCTTCAACTAATTCTACGTGTGGTTTGTCGGGTTCTTCATTTATTTGACAGGATCCCATAGTAAACACAGCAATCAAGACCACTCCTATTTTAATTTTTTCTATCATAATTGTCATTATTACGAGATTATTTTTGACTGGACGAGGGTATCCGAAAAGCCGTCATTTCGAGCGAAACGTTTGAAGTCGAGCGCCGGAAGGCTCAACGATTTAAATCTTTTATAGGTAATTCCCCTTTATCAGATTTCTCCATTACGCTTTGCTCCAGTCGTATTCTAGGTTGATCATAATTCCAAATTTTAATAAAAAAAGATTGACTTATCATACAAAACAATTTTATTGGTTGAAGTGGTTTCAACCGGCATTCGTTCTTTAACATGATGGTAATGTGGGCTTTTTTATGAAGCCCGTTTATAATTTTCGACATATAATTCACGTCTTTTTACAAGGGAGAACATCCTTAATATTAGTTTGAATTTCACGTTATTTAAGACCAGGTTAAAACACTTGGTCTGCTGTTTTCGTTCTGCATAGGCATGGATCTCGGGATCGTGTTGCATGGCTGTTTTAGCAGCCTGATTCAGCTCCTGCTTAAGCTCCTTATGGGCCAGGTGGCTAACTCTTGGCCTACCTTTTATGCTGGTGCCGGAGGTGTTAGCAAAAGGTATCACACCGACAAAAACAGCATATTTTCTTGCGTCCGGGAATGAGGTAAAATTCTCTGTGTAGGCGATGGTCATCCATGCGTTTACTTTACCGATCCCTTTGATACTGGTTATGATACGGTAGTTTTGGGACATTTCCTCCTCGCCCGTGATGATGGCATCAATTTCCTTTTCTATCTCAAGCTGATACTTTTGGTTGGTTCTGATCTTTGATTTAATAATTCTGGTAATTGTATCCCCTTTGTTTACTGCATACATGTGCCTCCGTTCCTGCAGGGTATTCTCTAAGCCTGCTTTTTCCCTCACCAGCCGTTTACGGAAGGAAAGTAGCTGTCTGATGGACAGGATTTTAGTGTTCAGTGGTTTTGAAGGGCTGAGACGTTTGATCTTTTCCTCTCCATAGCGGCCAATACGGAAAGAATCAACCTGATCATTTTTACCTCTGACCATGCCCATTGAGTTCCTGATCTCTAATCCCGATATTCTGGTGTAAGCAATAGATTGAGACTCGCAGAACTGCATAAAACGGTACTCGTACCCACCCGTGAACTCCATCACTACCAGGGTTTCCTGTAGGTGGATAGCATTGGTTTTACACCACTTTTTAAACAAACTGAACCCTTTACTCTGATTCTCAATTTTAAGGTGCAGTTTACGCGCTGCGCAGCTGATGTCAAGTGTAAGTTTAGATACATCGACACCTAAGATAACATTCCAGTTTTTCATACGTTTATCTTTTAAATACCTTTAAATAATTGCCTTTTGCCGATCACCTTTGATGGATCAAAGAAAGTATTCTAGCTAGGCCTTGGGCAATAATAAAAGGCAGGGACTCATACGACTGTAAGTTCTTCAAAACTAGAAATGACGAAAGTTCACCCTGCCTTTTATTTAAAACGTTATCCTTTTCACTTTTAGTTTCTATAAAAACCCACGCTACCATCTTGACCAACCACGCAAAAAAGCGACGGAACTTCCTTTGTTTAACCAAAGGAAATGACGGCTACAGAATTTCAAACACCTTCTTTCAATTTATCTATTTTCCCATCCTGGATTTTGCTGTAAAGCTTCGTCTTTATTGGTATCTATAATGGTGTTGGGAATTGGCCATAGATTATAATTAAACGTAAGCGTGGCCTTCGCTTCTGGCCAATAAGCATATTGCCGAATACGGTCTACGCCTATGGTACCCGACATGCGTAAAAGTGTATTCCAACGACTTTCTTCATAGATCAGTTCCCTTGCTCGCTCATCTAGAATCAAGTTAAACTGATCGTCTACATCTGCAGCAGTAACCAGATAATCACATTTCGCGCGTGCCCGTAGCAGGTTTATATCCGCAGCGGCACCATTTTTATCGCCAAGACGCTGTTTAGCCTCGGCTCGTAATAGGATGGTCTCTGACAAGCGAATAATATAATCATCCCGAAAAAGGTTACTCATATTCTCACCATCCTCAACTCCCGTATATTTGTCCGTTGCAATTTTACAGGATACGGGATAACATAAACTACTGTTTGCAGCATTTACAGTCGCATCACTGCTACCATTGTAAATCTCTTCCCAAGGTACTGGCTTTCCGAAGTAGGGCGACGTCGGCACATTACCGATAAATATACGACGGAAGACAATATCCGAATTTCGCATATCGTTCGCCCACTTATCCGTATATACACCATCTCTTGTATACATCGTAGGTATCATTTGTGCGATTCCTCTTCCACCTACGTCTTCAGCTGAACCTGTAAGGTGATCTTTTGCCCCGTCACGAAACACCGGACTATAAGTTCTGGAATAGGGTAACTTAGACTTACCATCTTCTGCACGATAAGCACTGTAGTCAATCTGTAATGCCCAAATACATTCGCGATTTCCATCCTGATAGTTCACATTATTCTCTTGAAACAAATCCCAATAAGCGTTCCCCTTCGCCTCCTCTTGCCTCGATCCGAATCGTTCCTTCATCAATGAAAAGGTTCCACCGTCAATCACCTTATTGGCAAAGGTTACCGCTTGTGCAAAAGCCGATGGCGCATCGCCCCCCTCAACGCCTAGCTGTATTCCCTTTGCCAAATACAGTCTTGCCAATAGATGTTGTACCGCTCCACGAACAATGCGGCCTCCGGCAGCGGTGGTTTCCGGTAAATCGTTTTCTATTTGTTGCAGCTCATCAATTGCGAACTGATACGTTTCTACCCGAGAACTACGCTTAAAATCATATTTAGGCTCTTTTATTATTTCGGTAACCAAAGGCACTCCCCCAAACAATTCGCCCAGATTTAGGTAGGCAAAGGCGCGAAAAAATTTAGCCTGTGCAACAACATAAGCCTTTTCATCGTCAGAAGACCACGATATAGTTGGTAAATCAGCAGAATATATAGCTAAATTTGCTTTTGCGATGATCTGATACCAGGTACTATACACATTGTAAAAAACGCCATTGTCTGGATTGATATTACCATAATTATTAAAAGTGCTTCCACGGCGGATACTTGCTACGTCGTACATATCCGTGCCATTACCACGAAGCACAAAAATCCACCCTTCTTCACCGGGGTTGGCCCATAAATCGCGGATCTGTGAATAAATAGCTACTACTGCTTGGTCAATTTGTGCGGCGGTACTAAAAGCATTATCTACTGTATAAAATGTGGAGGGTTTTTCTGTCAGGAAATCCTTATCTGCTTCACAACTTACTAGGCTTAAAAGAATACTCATTACTCCAATTAAGCTATTTATAAAACCTTTTTTCATCCGTATATAATTTGTTTTTTTTAAGGCGATGAAGCTATCATGATTTATTCATTTCACTGTGTGATTGGCAAATCATGATGGTTTCATCTGTATAATTTGTTTATTAAAGGTGATGAAGCTATCATGATTTATTTTTCACTTTTTGTATGTTTTTCAGCGGTGTTCAAGAGAGCGCTACGCTTAGTTTTTCACTTTTTGTATCTTTTCAATGGCTTTCAAGAGCGCGCTACGCTTAGTTCATTCCATTGTGTGATTTGCAAATCATGATGGTTTCATATTGATTCTTTTAACAATGATTTAAAAACTAACATTAACACCAAGAGAATAGATCGAGGCTACAGGCATGCGCGCACCTAGACCGTTGGCAGATGGTTCTCTTAACCGAGCGCCAACTTCCGGATCACCACCATACCAGTTGGTAAATGTGGCCAGATTTTTTGCTGTGGCGAATACCTTGAAAGCATTAATCCCCGCATTTTTCAGCCAAGGTTGATTAAAGGTATAAGATAAGGTAACATCTTGAATCCGGACAAAACCCCGACTTTGCAGACCAAGGAAGCGACCGTCGCCCGCGAAAGTGGCTGATGGATAAACATTGCTTCTATTCTCAGATGTCCAATAGGGTATACTGGGTAAATTATCATTAAAGCGCCCTGTTCCATTAACTAAATAGGCTGTTTGATTATCCTTTAAGAAAAAATTATTTCCACCAAACGTGCCGGTAATCATTACATACAAATTCAGATTTTTATAATTCACATTACTGCTAAAATTCAAACGAAAATTCTCCGTGTTATAGCCCAATATTTTTCTATCAGCAGCTGTTATACCAGGCTCTCCATCTAGATCACGATATTTTGGCGCTCCGGGAACAGCTCCTGTAAGTTCCATATACGCTACATCGTCTTCTTGTACAATACCGATCTGTTCATAACCATAAATGGCTCCTAGCGGATGGCCTATAAACAAACTATTGGCAATATCATCATCTTCCAAACCATCCCCGTCAAGATCATCCCCGTAAAGAGAGACGAGCTTATTAAAGTTTTTCCAAAAGGTTAGGGTGGAATTCCAATTCCAATCTTTCCGCTGTATATTAACAGTGCGCAGTGTAGCCTCTATTCCCGTGTTATTGACTTGCCCCATAGACGTTTTCATTTGTTTAAATCCCGTCATAACCGGGATATTACGCGTAAAAATCTGGTCAGTCGTTTTCGCAAAATAGGTGTCAAAATTCACGGTAACTCGATTATCTAACCATATCGACTCAAAACCTGCATTCCAGGAAGAGGTCGTTTCCCACCCCAGTCGGGAATTTCCCAAAGTATTTTGGTAAAGTCCGTAAGAAATTTTACCTGGAGCATTCGAAAATTCATAGCGGGCTCCTCCACTGGCAGCATTTTCTACGGTAGATAAAGTACCGTATGGTTCTATTCCCTGATTACCATTCTGCCCCCAAGAGAATTTAAGTTTCAAATCATTCAATGGAGTAAATGATTTCAAAAAGGGTTCATTTGTTATTCGCCACGCAAGGCCGGCAGCCCAAAAGTTAGCCCATTTATTATCAATTCCAAAAACAGAAGCGCCATCACGGCGATAAGAACCTGTAATGAAATATTTGTCGTCAAACGCATAGTTCACTCGTCCTAAATAACCAATATTGGCCCTTTCATAGGGCTGTGGATCACCTGTAAGCTCTACACGTTGTACCGTAGCTTTATGCAGACCATTTATACCTAATGTTGTATTGCCATTAGCCGAAAAATCCCTCCCAACACTATTATTTCGCGTATACTTCATATAATCACGGGTTGCAACAGCTGTAATGTCCAAGGCATGTTTACCAAATGATTTATTATAATTAATAATATTATCAAAGACATAGCTATATGCCTTTCGGTTATCCATACTACCGTTAGCATTGGTTAGAAAACCTTGAATTGTTGCCGGCGAGTAGCGATCGGGTGATTCACCTTCCTGCACATAATAACTTTCGTAGTAAAAATTCCCATAATAGGTATTATCCTGGTTGAGCAAATAATTCACCCGATAACTCAACCCATCTACCCAGGGCACTTTAATCACCGCGTGTGTATTCAGTCGATAGTTATGGAGTAAATCTTCATTATCACGTGTTCCGTCGTCAACACCCCAAAGTGGATTGACTCCCGACTGGGTATAGGGATACTTCTCCAGGTTTCCTTGATCGTCGCGAAACATTACGCCGTAAGGAGACATTGTTTGAGCTTCAATGATGTTAGCTGCCACGCCAGAATAATCTCGTTTTGAAAACCCTGCATCGACTCCCACCTCCAACCATTTCGTAATATTGGCATTGATCTTACCTAATAATGCGATTCGATTAAATTGATCACCCACTACAATACTCTTATTATCATCATAAGAAGAAGATAAATAATAATTAATGTTCTCGGTAGCACCGGAGATAGCCGCCTGATAATTTTGCATCACTCCTGTACGACTTACTTCATCTAACCAAACGGTTTCTAGCCCCGTCTCTCGGTTTTCTAATTCCCCGCTTTTCAACCAGTTTGTAGTGCCTGCGCTATATTGATTTCTAGCGTTCACCATGTTAATCCAATCTTCTCCTCTTAACATTACGGGTTTATTCTGCCAGTTCTGGAGGCCTGTAGAAGCATTGAAAGAAATAACCGGTTTGCCCGTCCGCCCTTTTTTTGTGGTAACAGCAATTACACCGTTTGCTGATCTGGAACCATACGCCGCCGCAGAAGTAGCATCTTTTAGTACATCGATACTGGCAATATCATTTGGGTTAATATCACTAAGGCTACCCATAAAAATCACACCATCCAACACAATCAGTGGGGTGTTGGACCCACTGATGGAATTCTGTCCACGAATTTGTATCGCAGGTTCGCCACCGGCAGTATTCGTGGCACCAATATTTAATCCAGAAATACTGCCCTTAAGCGACTCCAATACATTGAGGTTTGGTGATAAAGCAACCGGTGATTCCTGTAAATTCAACGAGCCTACCGATCCTGTAAAATTTTGGCGTTTAACCGTTCCATACCCTACGACAATCACTTCATCTAAAGCCGCCTGATCTACTTGCATGGTGATCTTAAGCTCTGACTGACCAGTATAGGGAATCTCCTGCTTTTTGAAGCCGAGGTAACTGATAACTAATATGGCCTTGGCTGGGATATTGAACGAGAATTGACCTTCGTTATTTGTACGCGTAGCATAACTAGGATTTGACTGGACAGTTATCGATACACCTACAAGCGTTTCTCCTTTTTCATCTGTCACAACTCCTCGAATAGGTATATCTTGTAACTGCTTCACCTTTTTCTTTTCGCGGATAATGATTGTTTTATCTTCGTTATAATCCACCTCGAAAACATCATCCCCTAAGCACTTATCCAAAACTTCCGCCAGCGGCATATCCACTGCACTCAGCGTAATGGGTGGTAGTTTGGCAGAAATATCGCCATCACAAATAAAGTTATACCCTGTTTGCTTTGAAATTTGATAAAGTACTTGTTTTAAAGATGCCTTTTGAACATGGATATTAACTCTTTGCGCATAAGCCAACGCATGCACTTGAAGTATAGTAAGCATCATAAAAATAATGGTACATTTTGCCCTGAATAAAATTTTCAAAAAGTACGGGCATAGGTATCTACCTATAAAAACAGAATTATTTTTATACATTTGGTTAAGATTTACAATTAATTGGTTTACTCACAATTGATTATTATTTCAACAACCTTCACGATAGGTTGTAAAACCGGATGTGTTGACACCACTTCCGGTTTTTAATAAGTAGACTTATCTTGCCGTTACTATAACCCTCCTTCCTTTAGTTGTATTTTCATCTGGTATGAGATCGAAATGAACCTTACCTGTTTGTTCCAAATCTTTCAGCAATTTTCTTAAACTTTTTGAGCGATCGTAAATTCCTAGAAAACGGATCGAATCAACATTTCCTTCATAACTCACCTCGACATTATACCACCTTGTTATTTTTTCCATAATCTGCTTGAGTGGCTCGTTATTGAAAAGAAAATAGCCGTCTTTCCAAGCCATAGACTCTTCTATATCTGCTTCATGTACCGTTATTTTATGACTATTTTTGTTCGCTCTTGATTGTTCACCCGGTTTAAGGATGACTGCATCTTTTGATTGCTCTTTGCCTTGACCCATTGTCACTTTTACGGCGCCGCTCAATAAAGTGGTTACAATGGATGGAGTTTCGGTATAGGCAGCAACATTAAATTTTGTGCCTAATACTTCTATTAGCTGTGAGCCTACATGCACAATAAACGGAACATTACTATTTCCTTTAATATCTTTATGTCTTTCGACTTCGAAATATGCTTCACCCGTTAATTTAATTTCTCTTTCATGCTGAGCAAAATTGGTTGGAAAGGAAATAGAAGAAGACGCATTCAGAAACACCTGTGAGCTATCGGGAAGAACGATGTTAAACATCCCACCTTTGGGTGTAGTAATTGTGTTCCATTCTACTTCATTTTGTAGGTTGTTGTTCGCGTATTCTGATAAAGAAAGTGTAACGGAACCTGCATTCGGCTTACGGATTCGTAAATTTGATTGCGCCTCCTGCATATCTATGGCAGCATTGTTCAGATCTATCTTTTTCCCGCTAGCAAGCGTTAGTATAGCTTTCGTAGTACCTGGCTCAACGTCTTCTATAGACGCATTCTTTGAATAGGTTTGCGATCTATTCAATAAATTATCTGTATAAAAGTAAAAGATTGTACCTATTGCGACCAGCAATAATGACGCAGCAGCATAAAGCTTCCATTTATGAAACATACGATGCTTCAACTGAGGCTCTTTAACAATTCGCTGATAAATAGCTGCTGCCCGATCAATGGGCAAAGTAGATTCGTTTTCGATTAATATTGGCCATGATTCATCTAGTAGCTCGTGTAAAACAGGATCGTCTTTTAAGAAATCCATTAACGCAATCAGCTCCTGGTATTCTACATCTGTACAATTACCTTTCAAAAATCGATGATATAAATATTTTAAACGTTGATGCATCCTAAGAATTCCTATACAAAAGCTTTTTGTAAGCGCTTGTATAAGAGAAGACCCATGGGAAAGAGAAAAGGAGTAATTAAAAAAAAATTTTATTTCAATAGGTCATATACCAACAGAAACATTGCTATTTCAGCATATTTAGACAAATATTGCCGAATAAACCGAAGTGCATGCTGCATGTGTGTTTTAACGGTCAATTTCGATATAGACATCTGCTCGGCAACTTGCTCATACTTCAGGCCTTCTTCTTTACAAAGCTGGTAAACCATTTTCTGTTGGGGGGGTAATTTGTCAATTGCTTCCGATAGAAAGCGCCTAGTCTCCTCTAATAAAATAAATTCTTCCGTACCATTATCAGCTTCATTCCAATGTTTAAGAAAAGTATTTGCTGTTTTTCTTTCCAATTGTACCTTACGTAGCGATTTTAAGGTCTGGTTTCGGGTTAAGACAATCATATAAGCTTCAATATTTTCAATATGATCTAATTCTTTATGTTGCCATATTTTTAAGAAAACCAAGTAAAGTACCTCTTCTGCCAATTCCCTTGATTTAATAATTTTAAATGCATAGGAAAAGACCTTTTGCCGATAGCGATCGAACAATATACGAAAAGCACGTTCACTCCCCTGCATAATTTCCTGAAGCAAGTATTTCTCTTCGTATACACCCTTTGGTTTTGTTGCATATGGCAAAATGTAAGAACACTTTTCAGACATCTTAGGTTTGAATTAAATTGGTTGCAAAAGGCAGAAACCAAATTAACTAATTAAATATCGCTCTCGCATCCTGTTCTGTCCTGATCTTGTTACAAAGCAATTCTCAATTCCATTTAGCAATGGCTATTCAATATTCATGCTTTTTAAGTGGAAAAACCTTGTTTAAAATTAAAAGGAACCATGTGGTGGTTCCTTTTAATTTCATTTTCTATAAAACGATGCTTATTCCCATTCGATGACATGTGTGCCTGCAACTATTTCTTTCGGTGTTTGAGAAGGTAACAGCAACGTTGCCGTGCTATTGGCAGGAATCGTAAGGTTTAACACAACCTTTTTTCCTTTTCTCTTCCAGGCTGTTTTAATCTCGCCGTATGGACCAATATGTGAAGCTTCAAAGCTATCTAAGCCTGGCACAAAATGAGGTTCAATCAATACATTTTTAAATCCAGGTTTTTCTGGATCCGGCTTTATGCCTCCCAAGCCCTTGTAAAGCCAGGCACCTATCTCGCCAAACATGATATGATTCATAGAAATATCGCTTGCCGATTCTATATTCCAATTCTCATATAAAGTAGTGGCGCCATTTTTTATCCACCAGCCCCAAGATGGGTAATCTTCTTGCGCGGCAATTTTATATGCCATGTCTGCATAACCATTTTCGCTTAAGGCGTTTAATATAGACTTGGTACCCAAAAGCCCCACATCTAAATGAAAATTATCGGTGCTTACCCTGTCGGCTAAATTTTTCGCAACTTTTCCAATCAGTTCATTTGGTACAACACCCCAGAACAAAGGCATGCTTAATTCGGTCTGCAAGCCCGTTCCATATATACCGGTTTCTTTATTTAAATATTTTTGATTAATAGCATTTTTAATCTTGCTTGCCAGCGCAGTATACTTATCATAATCTTGCTGATTGCCAAACAATTTAGCAGTTTTACTTAAAATTTGTACGTCGGCGTAATAATAAATAGAAGAGGTAAGCTCCACCGGTGATTTGGATTTAACAGGCACCCAATCACCCAAACCCCATGTTGTTAGTCCGCTTGGATAAAGCGCATCAATATGATTGACATATTTTTTTATAGACGCATAAGAATCTAGTAGCAAGGTACTATCGCCATAAAACAAGTACACATTCCAAGGAATCAAGGCAATAGTACTCGTCCAATCCGGACCATTACCCCACTCATAACCCCAACCTCCGGTTGGTATAATAGAAGGCAAAACGCCATTAGGCTGCTGCTCATCCCGATGATCAGCAAGCCACTTTTCGTAGATGGTGATACCATCAAAACTATATAAGCCGGTTTCTATGGCAATGTGCGCATCACCCGTCCATCCATTTTTTTCCCGCTGCGGACAGTCAGTAGGGTAACCAAAAAGGTTGGATAGGTAAGAACTGTTTGTTGCTTCCCAAATTTTATTTATGAGCGGATTGGAAGCCTGTATCTTACCGATTACCGGAACATCGCTGTGCATAAAATAGCCTATCAGACTTTCCTGTTTTAACGTTACAGGCTCACTGCTTGTGACCTCTACATATTGAAAACCTTTGTAGTTAAATTTAGGCATAAAGGTATTTTCACCTTTCCCATTTAATATGAGTATATCCGTTTGAAATGGATCTTTATCATCGGTTGGGCGATAATGTTGATCTATATTGGAAATATCAACATGACCGTTATCATAGAGACGTTCGCCATGTTTTAGGCGTACAACCGTTCCTTCTTTTCCCTTCACCTTCAACTCACTTACACCAGCGATATTTCTACCTAAGTCAAAGACATAAGTAGTATCATTTAGTTTCTGCATACTCTTTGCCTCTATCCTTTTCACATTTCTTATCGGGTGCATTACCTGTGAAACAATATGCTGAGAGGGCGCGGCACGAAGGACGACATCTTTCCACTTGCTACCATCGAACCCGGGCGTATCCCATCCTGGTTGCTCTAATCGCGCGTCGTAATGCTCGGCCGTATAAATACTATTAAAGATGATCGGACTTAGATTTGTTTTCCAACTTTTGTCTGTTATGATAGTCTCCGTTGTTCCATCTTCATAAGTAATCTTGAGGTCTAAACAGAAGGTAGGTCTTGCCCGCCAAGGAGCCTTATCAAAAAACCAAACAGCGGTGGACTGATGGTTATACCAACCATTTCCTAATAACACGCCTATTGCATTATCACCTTGCTGCAATTGTTCGGTCACATCATAACTTACATAGAGATTTCTCCTATCAAAACGTGTATATGCTGGATCAAGTCGATGATTACCGACCTTTTTCCCATTTAAATATAATTCATACAATCCGCCAACCGCAATATAGGCGCGTGCTGTTTTTATTTTTTTTGAGGGATTAAACTGCTTTCGGAAGTAAGCCGCAGGCTTAACTTCAACACCGCTATCATCTGATATCCAAGCCCCCTGCCAGTTTTCCTGGTTCATCATGCCCATCTCAAAAGAAGCTACATCTCCCTTAACAATTTTACCCGATTGATCCCAAAGATCAACCCGCCAATAATATTTCTTAAAAGGTTTTAGCTCGCCGCCAGCATACTTTACCAAATTGGCATCTGAGGCAACTTTTCCAGTACTCCACTGTTGTCCTTCGTCTTTTAAAACACTTAAGGAATCTTCTCCCACATACACTTGATAGGCTGTTTGAAAAACGCCTTCACGACTATCATTCCATAACCAACTTAACCGTGGATGTTGAACATCAATGCCAATAGGATTTATTATATGCTCAACTTTTTGAACAACGATGTTCCCTTTCGTTTGAGACGATGAAATCTTGGCTTGAAAAATAAAAAAGGTACAAAGAACAATTAACTTAATGGAAAGCTTTAGCATATTGATAGGTTTTTCTTGCATTATATTTATGAGAATCGGCTATTATACCTACACCTCTTTTAATTCAATTCCGTGTTACTTTTTCCCGCAAAAAGTAACCAAAACTTAGCGTAGCGATCTCATGAATTCCTTTGAAAGCTAACACTTATTCATAAACTCTGGCTTAAAATCTTCTGACAAAGCCTCTGCCGTTACTTAGATAGTGCTACCAGAATATTTTGAGGCCAATTTTAAGCTACCAAACAGTTTTTCCTTCGACCCTATACATCCTTTGAAGCAGATGCTTTGGGTAATTTATCTGATAGCCATATTACATTTTACCAAAGCTATTAAATTATACGTTCTTTTTAAGTGTGACCGTCCTGCACTATCCTGCGTCAACATCAAAACTGGTATTTATTATAAACTAACAATCTTACCTGTTCGCACGGACTCATCGCATGCTATTGCGATGCGCAGACTATTTACGGCATCTAAATTTGGTTTTGTTAAATCAAGATCTTCCAATATTGCTCTCAGAAAAAATTGCTGCTCACGGTTACATAATTCCTGATGATCGGGCTCATCCTGGAGATCTATCCAGGTATCTTCCTTTACGAACTGCCCCTCTTGATCAATATCTGCTAAATGTACTCGCAAAGACTCTGTCTTCGTATGCGAGGCTACCGAATCCGATTTGCCCTCCTTACTCGCCTCTTTTGCCACAATCGATACGGAGCCTTTCGGCCCTATAACGTCCTTTACAAAAAAGGCCGTTTGGCTAATCATCGGACCCCAACCTGCTTCATACCAACCGACTGAACCATCTTCAAAACGAATTTGCAGCTGTCCGTAATTGTAATTATCAACGGGAATTTCATCTGTTAATCGAGCGCCGATGGCACTTACCTGTATAGGTTTGGCAGCCGTCATTTGGCACATTACATCGATGTAATGCACGCCACAATCCACAATTGGACTTAAACTTTTCATGAGGTTACGGTGCACATTCCACATATTGCCATGACTTTGCTGGTTTAGATTCATACGCATCACCAATGGCTTACCCATCGTCTGCCCCAATTGGATGAACCGTTCCCATGAAGGGTGATAGCGTAAGATATAGCCCACCACTAATTTCTTCCCAGCTGTTTTGGCGGCATCAACAACCCTTTCTGCCCCAAGCACGGTATCGGCTAAAGGCTTTTCTACAAAAACATGACAGCCTGCCTCGAAAGCTGTAACAGCAAAACTTTCATGTGTATCTGGATAAGTTGAGATACAAACCGCATCCGGTTTTGTCGTTGTTAATGCCTCTTCATAACTATTATATAGCTGATATCCCCCGCCTAACTGTTGGTTCAGTATTTCCTTACTTTTTCCTGTTGATACCAAACCACAAATCTCAAAACCTTCTAGCATATGATAGGCCATCGCATGCGAAGCGCCCATATTACCACATCCTACCACCAGTACACGTAATTTCTTCATTTTTTTTATTTTTTTAATATGATTATCTGGTTTAATACCCAAAGATTTTATTTTTAATTTCTTGTCACTTTTTCCCGCAAAAAGTGACCAAAAACTCCCGACTGGAAATCTCCTTTGAAAGATTCTGCTACTTTTTAGCCTTTACTATCCGGATATTTCAAGGTCGGATTTATCGCTAACGAACAGCTTCTACCTAGCAATAATGTTTTAGACAGAATTCCCGATACTCATTTTTTTAAAGGTAAAATTAACTAAATAAGTATCGGTTATTAATCATCTTCCCATGTAACTTCTTCCCAGTTATTCAATTCATCTATTTCTTTCATCTTATCAGTTGTACTACCGTTATATTTAACCAGCTGACCATCTTTCACATAACTGGCTTCCAAAATCTCACCAGCATAATATTTCCGGTCGTTTGACAAAAATTCTGCTGGGGAATATCCCATATCTTCCTTATATCCTTCTTGCAAGTACATCTGGATGATCAATATAATCAATAACACTTTGCCTTCCATATCAGGCAAATGCATCGTCATCTTCTTGGCATTACTGATCTGATCTCCTTGTTTCAATGGAAGTATCAGTTTAGCCGAAAGGTGTGTATCCAGTTTATTGTTATCTGCATCTACCTCACAACAGGCAAATTGCAACACCAGCTTAGAGGCGCGCGCAGGAACAACCACATCTTTAGCTTTTACTGCTGGAAGATGAATGCATACCGTTTGATCTTCAGGAGAAATAGCTATAACAGGCTGAAAATGAATTATACTATCCCAAAGGGTATAAGGATTTAATCTAAAGCCTTTTAATAAGCCAATATTGCCCTGATGAAGTTTACGTATTCCTAAAAATTCAGGAGCTCCGCTATGCATCACTTTAATAATCAGTTTACTTAAACGCTGGTACTGATTACGGCTAGCACTACGTTTCAATAGTTTTTTGAAGACAGCATAAATGATAGATGCTAGACGATTCGCTGTTTTGAAATCTTCAATCGATTTTTTACTGTTTTCGCTTAGGTTATAGTTTAGGTCGTTTTTATTGCCGTTTCTTTTTACTATCATATAAAAAATTCGTAAATTGCTAGACCTTATTTACCCTTAGCTTGTTAAGCAATTAATAAGATTAAAGTTAAATTTTTAAAGCTTCTTATCCAAACCATTCCCTCTTAAAAGTCTCTTCAAGTCCGTTCAAGTCCCTTTAAGTCCGCTAAAGTCTGTTCAATATAGTTCTCTCATCCTACCATCCTATACTTATTCCAGTGTAGCTACTCTCTATACAGCCTACAGATAATCTCTATAAATAGGCAAAGAGTGCCTTTTATTATAAGCGGATGAAAGAAGGATCTACAGTGGATAGGCAGGGGATTAGACCAAGCTATGAACGATTAGGGAAGAAATCTTATAGTATAGTCCACAAGTTCTATCTCTTGATCAAAGAGACATAATCCTTGTATAATTCAAATTTTTCGTCTGCAGATAGAAGTATCAGGCCGTTCTTTTTTGCAGTAGCAATAATTAATCGGTCAAATGGATCACGATGTCCATCGTGCAGGGGAACACCAACGTAAGCTGCAATAACATCATGGTTTATCGGGATGAAATTGAAGCCATCATCCTTAGCTGTGGTTATAATATCCTGTATATCGACATCAAAATCAGCCAGTTTACCTACTGTTTGTTTGATCACAATCTCATAGAGACTAACATCAGAGACATATATCGTATTGTTCTGGTCGGTAACTAGCTTTGCTGCAGTTTTTCCAAGGTTAGGGTGGTTCAGTTGAAACCAAATCAATATCTGCGTATCGATTAATATTTCCATTACATATAATCCTTCAGATCATCGATGGGGTCGTTGAAATCACTAGGAATGTCAAAATGTTTACCTTTATTCTTTTGCAAACGTAAGAGCCCCCCAGGTCTTCTAGCCTTTTTTGCCGTTGCCTTTTCTTCATTAAGAAAAGTTATCACCACTTCGGCCCTTTTGATATTAGGGGCTGGTTCCAGGAGCCTCAGAACGCCATTTTCATATATTCCTTTAATTGCAGTATACATATCCAATGCCTTTCTACAAAAATAGCATTTATTTTTAACATCTTCGTCATAGGTATTCCATCCTCTGTAATCAGTCGATTCTCCGGAGGCTGCCTTTAACCCGAGAATAAACAAACTTGGAAAATGTTATCTCAAGCCTATTTGTTTACATATCCTTATAATCAGGAAAGTCAATAAACTCCTATATTTATTCTTTCAGCTCTTCAATCTTTATATCTTTCCACCGTACTTTAATACCGCCGCCGCTATGAATTTGCAAGGCAATAAATCCTTCTCCAAGCCCTATCTTCTCATCATTCAAATGAACCATTTGCTTTCCATTAAGCCAGCTTGTAACCTCATCTCCCTCTGCTTTGATGCGTAAATGATTCCACTCCCCTTGTTTTAAAACGGCCTCATCTGCTGGTTTTGGCTTTATTAGCCATTGTCTTCCATCAGGTCCAGACTCATAAATCCCACCGGTGTGATGATTTAGGGGAGCAACTTCAACCTGCCAACCTGTAATATCAACGCCATCAATACTTGATCGGATAAACACGCCACTATTACCATTTGCCTCTTGTTTAAAATCAAGGTCCAACACAAAGTTCTTATAAGGCTTTTTTGTACCAAGGTATCCATAGGCCTTGTCTGGACCGCTCTCACATACCAGCTCACCATTTTTTACGAACCATTTTTCCGTGCCGTAGATAGTCCACCCCGATAGATCCTTACCATTAAAAATAGGTTGCGACCTCTGTGCAAATGCTGTTGCTGAGAACAGTAAAAAAGAAAATACAATTACAAAAAATTTCATGGCAATTCAATTATTTTTAAGTTACGAAAATGAATTTCGGCACCCTCTGATTCCAAGCAGAGGTACCCTTTTTTTGCGGTCGATTGGCTTATTCCATTCACAAATTTACCATTCACTGAAAGTTTAATCGTACCGTCTACACAAACCACTTCATAGGTGTTCCACTCTCCCTTTCCCTTGCATCTATTTTCAATGGATTTACTCCGATCACCCCTCGGGTTATCTGGCACCGTTGTTATCCCACCCACACCAAAAAGCTCCCCATGTACATAAGCAATGGGCGGTTTTACACCGTCACGTAGATTTTGATTAACCCAATCTAGTTCCAACATTTGTACTTCCACCCCTCCGGGCAGCCGACTATCAACATCAGGTTTCGCATCACTCCATACAAATACACCCGAATTCCCGCCCGCTTCCATATGCTTCCACTCTACATGTAAAATAAAATTCTCATATAATTTTTCAGAACGCATCACACCAATGGGCTTTCCTTTGCAGATGAGCAAATCGTTATTTTTGTTCCAAGTATCCGGCTCGGTATTTACATTGATCCATTTAATGGGCTTCGCGTCCGTCTTTGCGTTAGTAGTTAGCTGATCCAGCTTCTGTTCATTCCCGAATTCAATCGGCGTTTGAGCGTAGGACAAATACCTAAACGTTAGAGCCACCAGGAATATTAGTGCAGTTCTCATTTGATCGATTTTGGTTTATGCTAAACAAACTTGGTGCTCCCTGGAATCGCTATTGCGGGACCTTCCCATTGGAGATTCCAATCATAATCTTCTATTTTGGGGCCTAAGACTTGATTCGAATTGAGGGCTTGCTCCCAGCTAATCGTTTGCCCACTATAGCCCGCCATACGTGCCCATATTGCTAACATCGTACTATTTGCCATCCATTTGCCATCATTTATAGGCTTTCCTTCTCGAATAGCAGCAAAAAGCTCATCATGTTGTGTTTGATACATATTGTTCTTTTTGCCATCATATCTCCATTTATTTTTACCTGTTATTTCATACTTACTACCTATATTAATAATGGCATTTCCATCCGTCCCCAGTACGTCTACACTATTACGATTAGATGTCCCCGCTTGCTGCCGTGTAAAATGAAATCCTTTTGCCCCGTTTTCATATTCAAATTCTATGGCGAAATGGTCGAATATATTACCGTAAACAGGATCCACACGCACTTGTCTTCCGCCTGTCCCGGTGGCTCTTATGGGTAGCTCATCACCCATTGCCCAAGACATCATATCGATGCTATGTACTGACTGTTCCACAATAAAATCACCTGAAAGCCAGTTGTAATAGTACCAGTTGCGCATTTGGTTGGTCATTTCCGTCCATTCCGGTTGGCGAGGCTTCGTCCAAAGCTCTCCTCCATTTCGAAAAGTAGAAACCGACCGAACCTCGCCAAGATTCCCTTCCAAAATTTTTCCAAAAATCGCTCTATTTGAAAAATCATAGCGGAAGCAAAACCCAGATACCAAGGAAAGGTTTTTTTCGCTTGCTATTTTTGCGGCTGCCAAAACTTTGCGCACACCAGGTGCATCAACAGCAACCGGCTTTTCACAAAAAATATGCTTCCCTGCTTTGACTGCTGCCGTTAGGTGGTCAGGTCGAAATCCTGGCGGTGTAGCGAGCAAAACAACATCTACTCCTGAATCCAACACTTGTTGATAAGCGTCAAAACCAATGTATTTATTCTTTTTTTCCACTTTAACCCGATCGGCCCCAACGTCAACAAGAGCAGCATAAGCCTCTTCTAAACGATCTTCAAAAACATCACCCATGGCCGTTATAATCACATCCGGATCGGCCTGCAGCGCTTGCGCAGCGGCACCTGTCCCTCGTCCTCCACATCCAATCAAGCCAACCTTTAAAGTGTTTTTTTTAGCTGCAAATAGAGGCGTTGCTAAACTATTATGATAGGCTAATGTGCTACCCAGTATAGCTAAACTTGATTTTTTTAAAAATGATCGACGACCTGTTGTGTTTAAAGTTTCAACATTTTTTACCATAATTCTATTTTATAAATCCAACTTAGAACATTTTTATTCTTTTGAAATGCTCGTACCTGTTGATGGAATTAACAGCGCTTAAAACAAAAAGATCTTCAAGCATCGAAAATACTTTTCTATGCTCATATATACACCTTATTCCATTAAAATGTAATGGTTTTCTAGGCTTGAAATAAATTGGTTTGTTTGGATAACAGGAGCAAGTTATCCATTTTTTTTTTAACAGCATAATTTAATAAAGAAATAGCTAGTTAAGAAATCAACAGATTCTCGCATTATTCTACTACCTTCTGGATGCTAAAATCTTCAAATAAACCATAATCATACACATCGTAGTCTAATCCTTTTGGAAAGTTCTTCACACCCCTCCAAAGCCAAGGAGATACCATACCTGGTTTAGGCTTGTTATGGTGGGGGCCTAATGTATTTTTGAGGCTTCCAACGATGATCACTTCCAATGTATTTTCTCCTTCCTTGACCCCTTCTAAGAAAGTGGTGTAGGGTGGGTAACTGATATTATTAATTAATTTACCGTTAACCTTCAATAACGCAGCGGTACCTGCCCACTTGCCTAATTGAATTTTGTACTTTTCACCTTTTTTTGCGGTAAAGGTCTTAGAATAGCTTGCTGATTGACCATACAAAGGTTTCCCCATTGTTTTCCAACTTCCTATTTGGGCAGTAGTTGACGGTGTAATGGACCAACCTTTATCGGCACTTTTTAAATTAAAATTACCTAAAATATAAATTGGCTCTACTTCTGCATATACACGCATCTTCTTAGCAACGATGCTAATTTTATTTCTCCCTTCTTTTACCCATTCAGCTATATCAACTCTTTTAAAATCTTTATCCAAATACCAAGAGTCGCCAGTGGTTTGTACTACTTTTTCATTGATATAGATCTCCCATAGCCAAGGCCGTTCTACCACCAATTGAAGACTACGTTTATCAACTCCCTTTTGAAGAGTGAATTGATACTCTACTTCAAACCCTTCATCATTTGAAAAAGTATCTCGTTTAATGATATTATCTTTGTACTGTACAGATGTATTCCAAGGATTTCCATCTATAAATCCAAAATGCTTAAATATAGTGTCTGAAGCATGAAATACCTGTTGATCTTTAAGCAACGTATCTCCTATATGTACATCACAAAAATCCAGGGTTAATACATTTGGTTCCAAGAACTTAACCTTTGTCGCGTTCGTAGCCCCTATCGACACGTATTTGTTTTCTTCTTCTGCCGTAAAAGCTTTTGATACTTGTTTCTTGGTATTCGTATAGAAAAGTAGAAGACTTCCTGCAGGTGGAATTTTATAATCAATTTTATGAAGGTCAGAAGAATCACGAGTAGGATAGTTATATACCTCTCCTTTATTTAAATCTAACAGATAAACATATTTTTCATGAACGTTAATTGTTCCGCTTGCATAAGACGCTACACTGGAATTAGCCAGAAACAAAAGCTCACCATCGCTTAAACTCCTTCTTTGATGGTATAAGTCTCCCAACTTATTATGCGGGTGAAACTGTATTTTATCCGTCGAAAAAGCATGCTCCCAGAAGACTCCACTGTCAGTATCTCTTGCTTTCTTTTCGTTAATGGCCCTTAATTTTTCCTTCGCTTCCACGCCATCTATATATTGAACATCTTCTTCTGTAATAAGTGCTCCTCCCTGCTGAACAAATTTCAATAAAAGTTCAGTGGTTCTTTGATCAAGGTTTTCGATTCCAGGGGGCAATACAACTTTCGAATAAGCACGTTCTCCCACGATAAATTTCTTGCCCTCTACTGAAGCATGATCTTTAATAATATTTTCGGAACCTAGGTCATATTCCACCTGTGCCTTTTCAAGTTTGGTTATGTACGACTGAAAGGCTTGTCCAATTTCCTGTCGGCGTGGATTTGCTTGCTGATAAGTAGAATACATCCAAGCGGACGTTGTAGGCTCTATTATTAGGATATCATTTTGCTGTTTACCAGCAGAGAGTGCCAATGAAAGTCGGGCGAAATATTCATTTAATGTATCGTAGTATGGCCACCATGGGTTGTGATAAGAGAATGACTGCGGATAATCGTATTTTCTGGCGCCCACCATGGTCATGTATGACAGATGCTGATTGAGCGTATTTACCCCTAACACGTATTGCCAATCTCCCAATCGTTTCATATCCTGGAAAGTCAGTTCCCATCCGCCGCCGCCATACGTCTCACTCAGTGTTCGCTGTTTTCCTAATTGATTAGCTACGCTTGCCAGTTCTTTTACCGATCGTATGTTACCAAATTGAGCGTTGGGGCTTTCTTCGTCAAACTGATTAAACAGCATATCAATAGCAGGTCGTTGGTGCCAGGCATACATTGCCATATTATCGCCACCATGATTAGGATTCGGCCAGCCATGCTCCCAATAATGGCCTGTCCATTCGAGATTTTTTTTATCTGTATAGGCCTGCCAAGGTTTTGACCACCTATCTATAAACAACTGCAATAACACTTGGTAATAATTATGGCGGACTTTTTTCCAGTCACCTATCTCCTCAAACAAGCAAGGCAAATTTTCCTGAAGGTCATATCCCCATCTTTTTTGAAAGGTTTCAAATAAATCAGGGGTCCACCGAATATTATTTTCTCCCTGCACTTCTATGTTGGGTTCATCTGTAAAAACACCGGGTACCGTATGTCCAAACTCATTTCCAAAATTCTTTTCATAACCGTTCATGGTAATATCAATAAACTTTTCAGTAACGCCTTTGGCCAGCAAGTCGACGTAAGAATAACCGCCGTACCAAGGAGACTTTCTATAGTAGTCTTTTCGAAATAAATAGTAATTACCGTTTCCCAATGTAGTCTTGCCACGAAAATCTACGGATTCAAAACCACTAGCTGTTTTTCGGAGCACCAAAAAAAGCGTTGTATCATCTGTTGGAACAGCCTGTGCCTTTTCTAGATTCAGCATCTGTCCTTGATTGTATGAACTTGGCATTTCTTCAGGGACATGCCCCCCAGCGAAACCGCTTGGATATGAATTTTCGTCATAGATCCAAACGTCTAAGCCCAATTCCTTTCCTTTAGCCACTGTATATTTATAAAGTGAAAACCATTTATCCGATAAATAAGGCGTAATCAATCCCGGTCGTGGATGTACAAACACCCCACCAAATGCATTCTTCTTAAATTCCTGAAGCATGGTGTCGATTTTCCCTTCGCTGACATCGGCATTCCAAACCCACAGTGGAGCACTTCCAAAAGCCTTCCCTGGATGCTGAAACTGATCCATAAGTGAGTTGAAAGACGTGTTATTATTTTTAAGATCTTGCGCAAATGAAATGGCAGTCCATAATACCAATGAGACATGCAATATATATTTTATTAGTTTTTTCATATTATAGTTGTTTTATAAAGCACAAAGCTTTGTTATAATAACCTTTTCAAAAAACGGCCTATTTTATTAATGTAAATTCATAGTTCCCAGAAGGAGTTTCCAGCAAATGTTTGCCATTTATCTCACCCATATTTTTTATCGATTTATTGTTTTCAATCGCCTTCTTTCCTTCATAAATTTTACTGAAAGTCGGTAGCACGATCTGCGCTTCCGTATTGGCAGGAATACTGATTTTCACATTCGTTTTTCCATTTTCTTTACGCCAATGCACTTTAATCTCACCATTAATAGATTGATAGCTCACGTTGACCCAATCCAAACCATCAACTATTGCCGGCTCTATCAAGATCTTTTTAAATCCAACATCGCCTTCCTGCTGCTTAATTCCCCCTAAGCCACTATAAAACCATTCCATCAAGTGCCCAAGCATCATATGATTATTAGAAACATATTTTAGGGCTGCCCACGACTCTGTCAACGCAGTAGCACCATGTTTAATTTGATAACCATAACCTGGTACATCGGCTCTATTGTTCATTTCGTATATCAGTTGCGAAGCATCTGCCTCTTCTAAAGCTCTTAGTAGATAACGATACCCTACATCGCCAGCGGTAAGTGCTTTATTGTTCGCCCGAATCGAATTCACGAGATTAGTAGAAACCTTATTTTTAGCTGTTTCGTCAACTATCCCCATATATAAAGGCATGCTATAAGATGTTTGGCTACCCGTGGCATAAACATTTTTTTGGCTATCAAAAAACTTCATATTAAAAGCATCTTTTATGTTAGTAGCTAACTGAGTAAAAGCAGTAACATCCTCCTTTTTATCTAAAGTAACCGCTATCTTACTTAATAAATCGGCATCATAATAGTAAGTAGCTGTAGCGGTTAAAGCAATAGGTGTTAGTTGAGATACTCCTGGATCTTTTGGGCCTAGATCAAACCAGTCACCCAAGCCATGCGAGAGGATATTGTTGTCAGCTTTTGTACCTAAATAAGCAATATATTTCTTCATCATAGGATAGGCTTTCTCCAGCACGCGTTTATCTCCATACCATTGATATAAATACCACGGAATAATAATAGCGGCACTACCCCACTCAGGAGAATCACGAAATCCACCTTCAAATGGTACATATTCCGGTACTATATCCGGAACCAAACCATTGGGTAATTGGCCTTCCATCATATCATCAACCACCTTATTGTATAAATGATAGATATCAAAATTATATTTCATAGAAGATCCAATTAAATGAGTCTGCTCTAACCAGCCCAGCTTTTCTCTATGCGGGCAATCAGTAGCCACACTGGCAAGATTACTTTTTATCCCCCATTTTATTAATTCATTAATCTGGTTAAAAAGTGGATTAGCGCAACTGAATGTTCCCATGGTAGGAGCGCTATTTCTGGTATGTAGCAACTGCAAATTCAGATCGGCCATTTCCTTGCCATCAATTTCCACAAGCGCATAACGGAATCCATAATAAGTAAAACGAGGCTCCCAAAATTCTTCTTTGTCTCCCTTCAATATATATTCGTAATAATATGGCCCACCTGAAGCGTTCTGATACGGCATACCTTTATCATCAAGCACTTCTGCCGGGACTATTTTTACACGATCACCTTTCTTTCCTTTTACCCTTAGTCGGATAATACCAGAAGCATTCTGACCAAAATCATAAAGGATTTTGTTACTCGCTACTTGTTTTTTCTCCTTCACATCAAAGGCCTGCATTACTTTTAAAGGGTAATCCTGTTGTGCGAACATTTCACCTCCAGGCCCTTCTGTAACAATTATTTTCTTCCAAGAAACATCATTAAATGTGACGTTGTCCCATCCTAGCTGTTCCTTCGTTGCATCATAGTCTTCGCCTCCGTAGATACTGCTAAATGTTATGGGCGAGGGAGATGTTTTCCAGGATTCATCCGTATTAATCTCCTGAGTAGTACCATCTGCGTAATTAACTATTAACTTCAAACGCAACATTGGAAAAGCCTCAGCGCGCACCATTTTTCTGTAGCGTTCCCGATTGATGTACATAAAGCCTGTACCCACAATAGCCCCTATTGTATTTTGGCCTTGCTTCACCTGCTTGGTTACGTCATAGGTATTATACAAGCATCTTTTCTCATAATTAGTCCATCCCGGCGCCAGGAAATCGCCACCAACCTTTTCCCCGTTTAACCTCGCCTCATATTGTCCTAATCCCGCAACGAACAGTAGCGCCTGCTTAATTTCTTTATCCAATTCGAATGGTTTACGAAACAAGGGTATCACGGCTCTTTTCACTCCTTTCTCTCCTAGATGATCACCACTTAAATGCACACCGGGCATCACCTGCAATTCTTTTGGAAGAATCTCGTAAGCAATCCACTTGGCATTTTCCCATTCTTTCGGTTGCAAGATACCCGTTGTAAAAGACGATGGTTCACTCCAACCTGAGTCGGTTCCATCGTCCTTCCATACTTTAACCCGCCAAAAATAACGTTGCGCCGAACGGAGCGCATTCCCTTGAAAGGCAACGAAACTTTGTTTATCACCTGATATTTTTTGCGAATCCCAGACATCGCCCTTCCCTTGCTTCAATAATTGTAAGGTAGAAGCTACCTGCACTTGCCAAGCAGCCTGTTTATAGCCTCTTTCCTGCGAATGAATGATCCATCCAAACCGGGGGTTGGCCAGATCAATCCCCAAGGGGGCTACCTTTTGCTCAACAGTTAGCTGTTGAAAATTGGGCCTGCCGTGTGCAGGCCCAATTTTTACAGATAGAAAAAGACTCAAGAAAAAAATAATACGGTTCATATAATTTTGATAATAAAATGAGCTTCGACTTTAAATTAACCGCAATCAATTATACCCCGGATTTTGTGTTAACTGATTATTTAATTGCATCTCTAAATAAGGGATAGGAAAGATCAGCCTATTTTCATTCACCGTATAAGCGTTCCTTGCAATAACGTTATATTGCTGTTTCATCGCCACGCCGTGCGCATTCATTATTTCAATCGCTTTACCCGTTCGTACCAAATCATGCCACCGATGGTTTTCATATGCCAACTCTATCCTTCTTTCATGATCAATGGCTGTGGCAAGCTCTTCCTTTCCTGAAGCAGTAACCGGTTGTAAGCTCGCTCCAGCCCTTTTTCTTACCTGATTGATATATTCCAATGCCTCCCCTGCATTTCCATTTTCATTGAGACACTCCGCCAACATCAGCAGCGCATCGGAATACCTGTAAACTGGCCAGTTATCATCTGTATTACGCTCTCTACTATGTGTATGTAGATATTTTTTCACAAAAGGTTTTGCTACTTTCCCTGCGGGAAGGGTGTAGCCTTCACTGCTTTTAACTGCCTGAATAATAAAATTACCGTCTCCGCCAACAACCCCTTCTGCGATACCAACCGATGCATCTTTCCGTGAATCTCCCGACTCATAACTGTTCATCATATCGTCGGTTGGGACATTCCACCCTCCATAATTTAGGGTATTCGACGTAACACCTGTAATAAGTTCCACATTGGTAGATTTAGGTATAAACCAATACGTGAACATACTTTGCTGTCCTTGATCGCCCATCATAAATTGTATTTCAAAAATAGATTCTCTACTATTTTTGTTGCTGGGTAAGAATACGTCTGCATAGTTAGGCAGCAATGAATAACCCATCGTACTAACCGACCTTAGCAAAGGTTCTGCGGAAGCAAAGTCTTTCCTCGTCATATACACCTCGGCTAAAAGTGTGGATGCAGATCCTTTGTTGGCTCTGCCATTTTGAGGAAAGGCAGGAGCTGGCAATTTAGCTATCGCATCCTGTGCGTCGCTGATAATGGTATTGTATACCTCATCAACAGTCGCCCGCGGTAAAAATGCATCTGCTTCTTTTAGTACTTCTTTTAAATAAAGTGGTACTCCTCCAAAATAACGTACCAAATTAAAATAATAATAAGCCCTTAGGAATTTGGCCTCTCCGATAATTGGATCTTTAGCCGCCTGATCGAAGGTTGCTTGTTCAATGCGATCTAATATGGTATTTGCACGTGCAATTCCTGCATAACAGTTATTAAAATAATCATTTGTCCATTGATTTTGAGAATCGTCCAAAAAATCATCGATGTTTTCCCGTCTAATAATATGAATTCCCCGATCGGGTGGATAATAATCATAATGTGTATTGTCTGAGCGCATTTCGCCCATTAAATAGCCGCTCTCATTAACGGTTGTTCTTAAGGTTTCATAAACGCCATTAACAGCCTGTTGAAACTGTTCTGCTGTTTCATAAAAATCATCTGCATTAGGTTCTGAGTCTGGCGTCAGACTTAAAAAGTCTTTATTGCATGATGCTAGCGTAATCAACGCTACCATTATATATATTAAATTCCGATTCATAACATTCTATATTTTAAAATCCAACATTTATTCCGAACGTAAAGGTGCGCGGCACGGGGTACGCAGTTTGATCTATGCCAAGCCTTAATGGATCTTCCGCTCTTGCACTCACCTCCGGGTTCAATCCTGGGTATTTCGTTAACATCAATGCTTCTTGAATGCTTAAATAAGCTCGGATATTCTTTAGGTACTTATTATTTTCGATAGTAAAGTTTCGACCTAATGTAACATTACGGAGCGAAACATAAGTAGAGCTATAGACCCATCTTGAATTGGTAAATCGAAACAAGGCTGTCGTACCGGCCAACGTTCTTGGAACCTCTCCATTACCAGGATTTTCTGGAGACCGCCAAACGTTTAACATTTCTTTTCTCATATTGAATACCGCATCCAGGTTTTCTGTATTTTCGTAGGTAGCATTCATGGTTTGCCCGCCCACAGATCCGGCAATTAAGAAGCTTAAGTCCCAATCTTTGTAACGAAAGTTATTTGTTAAACCAAAAATAAAGTCGGGGTTCGGGTCACCTATGAAAGTACGATCATTGTTGTCAATCACATTGTCGCCATTAAGATCTTTCATCCTTACCGTTCCAATTGCTGAAGACGAATGTTTTGGTTGGGTATCAAACTCTTCTTGCGTCATGTATACCCCATCATACACATATCCATAGAATTGGCCAATAGGGTGTCCAACAGCCGTGCGGTTAAAATCTCCTTGATCATTATAGCCGCCTATTGGCGTATCGTTCGTACCTAATTTCAGCACTTTATTTCTATTAAAGGTGATATTAAAATCGGTATTCCATACAAATTCACCTGTCAGGTTTTTAGAACTAATCCCAATTTCATGTCCCCAGAATTTAAACGTACCGATATTGGTCCACACAGAACTAAAGCCAGATGCTCTAGGCAGTTCGACAGGATAGAGCATCCCGTCTGTTTTCTTATTATAATAATCATATACAAGGCTAATACGATCGTCAAATAGGCCCAATTCAAAACCTATATCCAATTGTTTGGTGGTTTCCCATCCGAGTGCGGGATTCCCCAACGAATTAATGGATAAACCTTGCGCTAGTGAGCCGCCAATTACGTAATTTGTAGGTGACATCATGGCAATGGAACGGTAATTTCCTATATTGTTATTGCCGACCAAACCATAGCTCGCTCTTAACTTTAAAAATGATATTTTTTCACTCTCTTTTAGAAAATTTTCGTCACTGGCTACCCATCCTACGGATACTGAAGGGAATGACCCCCACCTACGATCACTTCCAAAACGAGAGGAACCGTCTCTTCTCATGGCAGCAGAGAGTAGATACCTTCCCTTAAAGCTATAATTTAAGCGACCAATAAGGGATTCGAGCGACCATGCAGCCGTATTACTTCCAGCACCAGTAACTGTCGCACCAGCGTCCAACCATGGAATTTGATCATTTGGAAAATCCGTTTTATCAATCGCACTGTTTTCTTGGCGATACTTCTGCGTCGTATAACCTGCCAGCAAATCAAATATATGATCACCTACCGATTTATTATAGCTAAAAACATTTTCATTCAGCCAGGAATAATACGTCTCCGTATTATATTGACCTGTTGCCCGTTGCGGCGGTGCCACAAATAAACCTCCCCCTGAAGTAGAAGAGACATAAAGCTGTTGCGTCTGTGCACCAAGATCAAAATCTGCTCTGGTTTTAAATTTCAAGCCTTCTAATATCTTAAATTCTCCATATACGTTCCCTAATATCCGTGTTCTTCGATAATTATCTAGCTTTTCTTTTAGTACCCGATACCAGTTCGGATTCGGAAACATACCGAAAGTATTGGTGGTAATAGGTAGTGAGCCATCTGGGTTGATGGCAGGTGAAATCGGACTGGTTATAAACGATCCATCAATCACTTGTCGCTGTCCATCTGTGTTACTCAAGGTATTATGATCTAACTGTAAAGTAGGAGCGATATTGAAGCCCAATGTTAATTTGTCATTTGGCCGAAACTCATTATTGGCTCGAAACGAATACCGTTGATAACCGGTATTTAATACCACGCCCTGTTGGTTAAAGTACCCTGCCGTGACGGCGGAACTAAATTTTTCTGTATTGGCCGTAAGCGATAATGAATAGTTTTGAATAGGAGCACCATCTCTTAATAGGATATCATACCAATCAGTACCCGCCCCATATTGCTCTGGATTTTTATAATCGTCTGGAATTTCGGCCAATCCGGTTGCAGGGTTTACCCAATCCTCGTACCGTATTTTATCCTCATAATAGTTTTTCTGCCATTGTGCAAATTCGCGCGCATTCATCACATCAGGCCTTCCTCGCTGCGGCACATACTGAACGCCTCCATAGCTCGAGAAATTCACGTTAATGCCTTCACCTTTGCCTTTTTTTGTGGTGACGAGCACAACGCCATTCGCCGCCCTTGAACCGTATAAGGAAGTCGCAGACGCATCTTTTAATACAGAGAAACTTTCAATTTCGTCGGGGTTGATATTACTGATATCGCCTGTGATCGGTTGCCCATCCACCACATATAAGGGTGTATTGCCGGCATTCATAGAAGCGGAGCCCCTAATCCGTACTGCCATCCCCTGTCCCGGTCTACCGGTTGTCTGACTAATCTGTACGCCCGGTATTCTACCCTGCAGCTTTTGAGAAAATTGCCCAACGGGTACATCCTTTAATTCCGTTGCTTCAATTTGGGAAATAGCGCCTGTTACCTCTTTTCGTTGCTGTGTTCCATAACTGATCACCACTTCATTAAGGGTCTGTGCTGATTCTGTCAGTTGCACATTGATAGTACCATTTTGAGCGATGATAGTAGTATCTCTATAGCCAATCAATTTAAAGTTTAATCTTGCTCCTTGCGTCGTTTCGAGCTGGTATTGACCTTTTGCATCCGTTTTAGTTCCCTGACGAGTCCCCTGTACTAAAACGGAAACCCCTTCCAACGGAGCAAGCTTATCGGACACAGTTCCGCTAACAACAAGTTTTTGCTGTCCGTAACCACTGATCGCCTGCAGCAGCATACATAAAAAAAGAATCTCTTTACATAGCCTTGGTTTAAAAGACTTTCTCATAAATAAAATTTTAGGTTAAAAAATGTGTTGGATTATTTAGTGACCTCTGCTAATTGGTTTTAGTAAAGTAAAAGCAAATGCCCAGAAGTGGCAACCTGTACCATCCTGTGAAATAAAAAAGCAGGCATTACTACCACCAAAAAAATGGTGATAGCAATGCCTGTACAGTATCTAAAGAAAAATTAAAATTAAATGGAAAACTTTTGTTCGCCTGCTTTTAGTGTTACCTTCTTATTATCCCAAATAAATTCACCTTGCACATCGGCAGGTAAAGTAACCCTTGCTTCAAGCCCTTTCTTGTTGGTGCGTTTTAGAAAAACCTTGATTTCCCCTTTAGGATGTGGAATAACGGCATTAACCTGTTTTAGCTCTCCCAGCGCTGGTTCAATTCTTACTTTTGCAAAGCCCGGGGCACTCGGCATAACGCCGCAAATAGTTGCTAAAAAATCATAATTAGGACTAGCACTCCAAGCATGACAATCTGATCTTGCAGGATCCGGCTTTTCGGCAAAGGTTGTAAGGCCTGTTTTTAACATGTCACGCCAAGGTGTTAAATGGTCATAATAAAGATCTGCCATCCCTGCCTTTTTCATGGCTTGCGTAAGATAAAAACGATAGTAAAAGGTGGCAGGCCCTAAACTGGAGTCATTTAGCACGCGGCCCATCGTTTTTTTATGTGCGGCAGTAGGAATCGCTTCTGTAAGGATTCCCATAATGCTCGCATGTTGACTATAAGCGTTCTTTTCCGGTGTATTGGCCATCACTCCTTTTTGTATATCAAAACATTGCTGATAAGTGCCTACAGCAAGTTCAGCGGCAAGATTTTTATAATGTTGAGCGGCTACCGACTTATGATAGTATTCAAATATTTTTGCAGCCTGCTGTAAGGTATACACATATTGAAGTGTTATTACAGAAGAGTTTCCATCCGTAGCTCCATCGGGTACACCATTCGGAAAAACATCCGTATAATCCACAAAATTCCACCATTTCATCGGTCCAAGCATTTTCTTTTCTTGGTCTATCTGCTTTTCATACCAATCTAATACACTCATCATCCCCATCAGAAACTGTTCAATAAAAGCGTCATCTTTTCGAAGCATCCAATAATCATGCACCATTGAAATCCACCACAGAGAGAAAGGGGGGATCACCTGCAACCGATTACTTGGATATCGTCCCTGGGTGAGTCCTTCTGGAACGCGCGAATGATGAAAGTCTAACAAGGCTTTTCTTACTAGGCGATCGTCTCCTGCTACATACATTGAAATCAATGCCTGTATCCTTGTATCTGCCTCGTATTGCAGTTGCTCATAATACGGACAATCATAGTAAGTTTCTCCAGCGCAGAGCCGGGCGGTGCGCCACCCTACCTTCCATATTTCTTCAAGTGAAGCATCATCACTGCTAAAATGTGCATTCTCTTTAAAAGGATAACCTGTATACATTCCGTAGAGATCCTCTATCTCTAAGGGCTCTTCGCTCGTCATGATATCCAATTGTAAATAACGATAGGTTCTAAGCCAAAGAGGTCTGAATAAACGGTGGCGGCCTCCATCTGGTTTAAAAATATCGTAATTGCCAATCAATTCTTTTCCTTCTACTACATTACGGTTTCCCTTTCGGCCATTATTATCAAAGAGTGTTTCTGCATATGATAATTTGATGGACGCCCCTTTACCTTTACTTACTAGGAGCTGCGGGTAAGCAACGGTATTATAACTTTGATCTAGTAGTATCGAGACCTTGGTATTCGCGGGAATGGTCAAGCTTTCTTTTCCATTTAAAAATGCCTGTGATACCGGTACGCCATCCGTTCGTCGTACTTCTTTTAAGCGCTGTAAGCTTTCTTCCATCTGTGGGATATTGCGCGGTACCAGTGTCCATAAATTATCAGTGCCATATCCTAAGGATGCAGGACTCGCCATTTCTGAGGAATGTGTCCAACTACTATCATCGAATTCACCCTTTTCCCAATTCCAAGGGTAAAGCGCTCCATCTACCTCATCGCCAGGACCTATTACCATGTAGGCTTTCAATCGAGCTCCATTATCTGTCGAACAAGGCTTATATGCCTTATCTGTCAAGACTTTCCAGGAATTGTTCGTATTGACTAGCTGTTCCTTTTCCGAATTTCCTTGTAATAAAAATCCAGTTTGGTTAGATATTTGTGCAACGGGGGCATACGTTCCCATATTCCACACCAGCGCTGCAATCACATTTTTTCCTGAAACCAAAAAAGGCGCAATATCAACCGTTTCAAAATACCAATTATACAGATCTCCCCTGGCAGGACCACTGCTTACTGCCTTTCCATTCACAAAAAGCCGATAGCGATTATCGGCCGTAACATTTATAATAAATTTTTCCGGTATGGCAGGAATATCAAAAGTCTTTCTAAAATGATAAACGCCATAATCACGCGGCGCAATTTCCGGACAAGTAATCCACCTAGCTGTCCAATGGTTCTGCAACAGCTCTTGGTTAACAAGCTCTTGTTGTCTAGCATCTGCGTGCCGCCAACTAAGGCACAAAAAGAACAATGCGATAGTATAAAATCGGTTCATAATCTAAATGGTTATTAATATCACGTGTAAACCTAACAGTTTCACATGGAACGCGCCATTTGGCAATTTACGATTTTAACTTATTTTATTTAGATAGGCAACCTGCAGTATCCTGTATCTTTTTGGCTATCCTATTACACTACTGCAATCGGGAAGTGGCTAGTTATACGGAATAAGGACAGCCTTGCCTGCCAGTCCAGACGGAGAAATTTTCCAATTTGCTGCGTCAAACGGGTCATAATTTATATTCACAAAATTGATTTCATGATATGCCCGCCAGGTTAATCCTTTTCTATCCATATCTCTTATACGATTTGCCATCAGATTTGCCACCTCAATTTCAATCACATTACTTCCCTTTTTCAGTAAATCTTTTACTCTAAGTCTATATGGAATACTCCAAATGATGCCTGCTTCCCGCCCGTTGATCTTTACTTTAGCGCTTTCATAAACTTGATCCAATTGCAACAAAACCTCTTTTGCATTTATCTCTGGCAATTGAAATGACAGCTTATAAATCGCGGATCCGGCAAATGACCTTGCCGCACTGTCGGTAAAGGTTGTCCAAGGCCTTAAAGAAGAAATTGTATTCGTTTTAGGCAACTGCGGCCCACCCTCTTTAAAAGAAACTTCCCAATTCCCATTAAGGGAAATATTTTTAGATGGATTATCTAAATACGTCCATAAAACTTCCTTTGGATTTTGTTCTTGAGTCGACTTAATAATCCACGATTCACCAGGGTTCAACTGTATTCTGACATACTGTTTTTCATGCTCACGTTTACTTTCCGCAACACCAACTTGTCTCGACAAAGGGTCCATTATATAATAGTTGCGCGCAGGATGAAGCAATTGAATATACTTATCAACTGCTTTCGCCGTATGGTTTACAATATAATAATAGCTGTCGGGTCCACTCTTTCTTCTAATAAACTTCAAGCCCTCGTCTACCAAGGGTTCTCCATAAACATTTTCTGCCTGCAAGCCTCCTAAAAAATTATCCTGAATGATGATTTTACCTTTTTTTATAGACCTACCTGTGGCTATATTTTTCACCTCCGATAATAGGCGACTAAATTCCTTTCTTCTATTTTCCAGCGCATGAAGTCCGGGAACATCTGTCGGAAGCGATTGAAAAACAACTGTCCCACCCTCCTGTGCTAATCGGATAAGCTCCTTTAAGGTTGTTACCGGCATCTTCTCCGTCTTAGGGACTAACAAAACTTTATATGAAAGCGCATTATTCCCTGTTTTCCATTCCCCTCCCTCATAACGTATGTTTTGTAAGAGATGGTCAGAGATAAAATCGAAAGAGTAGCCCTCCTCTTCTAATTTAACCGCACTTTTATAAAAGGCTGTTGGGTGTAACCACTTATCAATATCATGCACTTTTAAAGGCATATCTTTTCCTTTAGGATTTCCCCAGGCATCGTATACCGGCCAATAAATCAACAACTCATTATCAGCATTTCCATTTTGTAAAACCGACTGAACATTTGTTATATACGTATTCAATCCCGACAAATGAGGCCATAAACTATTAGCAGGCACAAAGTTTACCGAAGCGTAAAACAACCACCCTGGCCACTTAACCTCCGTGGGAGAATAAGTAGTTCCATGATAAAACACATGATTTATACCCGCTAAAAAAGCCTGCTCTACCTCTGGCTTACACTGCGCCCAAGACGTTTTAAAATGCTCCGTTAACCAGGTAAAGGTTTCACTCGACACTAAGTTCTTACCGCTTACATGTGCCGCTGAGGAAGCGAATTTTAACATGATGGGATCCGGATCAACATTCCGTATATCGGCGCTATCTCTACGCAATCCCGGAATAGGAAAATAACTCGAACCAAATGTCTCTGCTTCCGGAATATCTACGGCTGCATAAAGATCTAATAGATTTCCAGGCGAACCATGTGCTTGATTTTTAGTAATGCCATGGTGCCGATGCGCCCAGGCAGTCCAGGGTTTAGTGAAATTCTCCAGCAACATATCTGCAAGTGTTTCCCGGTAGTCAGACTTAACTCTTGAGACAAGATCCGTACTATCATTACTTAAAAACGCACGGATATATAAACGTAGGTCATACCCTCTTTTTTGTTTAAAAACTTCAAATAGCGCCGGAGTCCAATCGGCTCCATACACCTCGTAACTATCATTGTAAAATGCACGTACACCTAATGTCTGCGTATCGAAAGCTTGATCATAAGGTTTAAGATATTGATTAAGAGCCGAAGCAGAAAAATGGTCTAACGTAAAGCCATCCCCACCGGGTGCTGCTCGTTTAACTTTTTGTTTCGTTTTACCTAAAAAGGTAGCATAAAGATCCCAATGCTCGTCGCTAGATTCCCAATGCAACTTTCCTTCCTGATCCACTTTATCGGTTATCAATAATACTTTGCCATCCGTCCCATAAGCAGTTAATGAAAGTAAAGGGGCATCAGGTTGTTTTTCATCCGGCGATTTTATTTTTTCGATGAATGGCTTCCCTTTATCAACTTGATAATGTTTGACGATTAATTTAGTTGCGGCATGCTCTTTATCCACCTGAGGTCCGCCAAAGGGCCAACCCGTGCCATTGGTTAGGTCTACTCCCATGTTTAAACTATCTGCCTGTTTAACCGTATAACGCAATTTATCCATCCAAGAAGTAGAAAGGTGTTGAAGGTAATGATCTTCATAGCCCTTTGCACCATATATTGGTGCAATTTCTACTCCTCCAATTCCCACTTGCTGGTACTTCTTTAGTAATACAGCTATATTTTTTTCATCTACTGCATTTCCCATCCACCACCATCGTGTCCAGGGTTTCATTTCTTTATTTATTGTAGGCCAGAGATTTGACTGCGCATTGGTCTTTTGGGGGCTGATGTTCATTAAACAGAGCAGACAAAAGCCTATGAAACGCGGATAATACATCATAACTAATCTAAATGAAAAACCGTTTTTAACGGTGTACTAACAGGCGAATTATCTGCGTTCGTCTCCATAATATCAGCCATATAAGCCCACCATTTTTTTACAATTGGATAGTCACCCAAATCTTGCGAAGAACTATCACCTTGTTGTTGTACAGCAAATAAGGTATTCGTTTCTTCATCTAAAAAGATTGTGTAATCTGCAACACCATGCTCTTTGAGTAATGCCTTTACTTCAGGCCACAAGGCATTATGTCGTCTTTTATACTCTTCCTGAAAGCCAGGCATTAATTTCATTTTGAATGCTATTTTTGACATTACTGGTTATTCGTTGTTGGTTATTTGTTACTCGTTGTTGCTTATGTGTAATGACGATTCTAAGGGCAATACTACTTAACTATTCAACTTATTGACTAATTAGCCTATACACTTCCGTTCCGGCTAATAAAAAACACCCTAAACCATAATCTTCAAAATCCGGTTTACTCGTATACGTAACAGGTTGTCCGTCTTTTGGCTCTTTCCCTGTTCCTTGCAAATAACCTAAGAAACCATTTTCATGCAATGATTCTTTACTCAACGCATTCCAAGCCTTCTGTACAATCGGCATATATGCTTTCTTCTCTACTAGTCCTTTATTCATGGCCCAAGCCATACCATAGGTGAAAAGCGCTGTACCACTTGCTTCTTTTCCACCGAAATTTGTCGGATCATGAAGGCTCGCGTTCCAGAAACCGTCTTTTCTTTGAAGAGGAGCTAAAGCACCCAGCATATCTTTCAAATCTTGCAAGTATTCTTGGTAATGCGGATCTGAAGCAGGTAGCTCGTCCAGTACCCTCACGAGCGCTGCCACTACCCAACCGTTACCGCGCGACCAATAACAATCTTCTCCGTTCGGTTCTTTATAGGGCGGAACAAAATCTTTATCACGCCACCATAATTTATCTTGCCGGTTATATAGGCCCTTCCCTCCTTGTTGATTTTTTGTATGGCTGTAAAGGGCATACATTTTATCAAAATATTTTGTATCGTTAGAAGTGACTCCCAGTTTAACAAATATAGGCATGGACATCTGTATCGCATCGATCCAATTCCAATCGTCCACCTTATCGCTATTCACCATTGCATCGATATTTTCCTTGATAGCTTTTAGTTGAATTGGATTTTTATCTAATCGATAAAGATCAATATACGTTTGTCCGCAGCATTGATTATCGGCGTTGCGCGTGAATAAATCACGTGCCGGAGCCCATTGATGCTTTTCTCCCCATTGCGTTGCATAGTCGTGATAGCGTTTATCTTTATCTATGGTATATAATGCCATTAAGCCTTCGTAATATACTGCACGTGTCCAGATATTCGCTGGACGTTCTTTATTGGTAATAATGGTTTTGCCCGCGTCGGGCCATTTTTCCATAAAGTAATTATTGGCTAATCTTAATTGTTCGAGAAGCTGACCTTTCTTTGGTAATTTTTGACCGTAAACGGAGACCACCATTATACTAAGACAGCTAAACGCAACTAGTTTAAAAAGGCTCCTATAGACTGATTTATTCATAATTATTGTTATTGAATATGAGTATTGAATATTATACTTAACTATACTTCTCTTTAATTCGTTTACCTTTTTTTCTCATCAATTGTATGTTTTAATTGCATTCGAGCTTTTCCATTTCATGGAAAGGTCCGCAAAAAGGTAACCAAAAGCTCTGGCTTAACCTGCGAAGCAAGCTTCATTGCCGTATGAAAACTAACACAACAATGAAAAATCTTCTGACAAAGCCTCTACCATTACTTAGATAGTGCTACCAGAATATTTTGAGGCCAATTTTATATAGCGAATGGTTTCTCCTTCGACCATCTACATTACTGACCTGTATTCTTTGGATAATTTACCCGATAGCCATTTATTGAATATGTGCTTATTTAAGGTAATCTTTTAGATTATTATCCGGTAATTTCTCTATTGTTTCTACAATGATTTCAGCATTTCTTCTTGCACCTTCCAAATTGGTGTGGGTATGATCGCTTGGAAAAAAAGTATTCACTTGATCTTCTCCTATTTGGTTATAATAATCGGCAATCAAATCGTGCAAAGGAATAAAGCTAACCTGTTCGCGAGTAGCAACTTCCTTTGCCCATTTTGGGTAGTTATCGGTATCCCGCTGTAACTTATTACCAATCCATTTGTTACGTGGAATGGGAGAACATACGATCACTTGGGCACCTTTCCTTTTGGCTTCTTTAATAAATTTAGACAAATACCAACCGTAGGTATGTACCACTTCCTGTTGTTTGGTGATGGGATTATATATTTCTTTACTTTCATTACCAAATCCTTTTAAAGTTCCTCTAGCACGGGCAGTATCATCTAACGGACTACTATCGTTATGTCCAAATTGCATGATTAAAAAATCATCTTTCTTTAGTTTATTTAATACTTTCTCCCAAAGCCCCTTCGTGAAATAGGTACGGGTACTGGTGCCGCCCAATGCATAGTTCTCAACAGAAAGTCTTGTTGTATCAAAATAAGTGGGCAAAATACTGCCCCAACCCCATTGACCATTACTACCGTCTCCTTTGCCATTCTTTACCGTCGAATCGCCAATAATGTAAATTGTCGGACGTCTTTCCTTCCACCTGGCCGATAAAAGCCCAATAGCAAGTAACAAAAGGAACAATTTTACTATTGTACTTCTTTTTTTCATTCGTTAGCTTAATATAATTTTAGACAACGATTTAGGAACAACCTAAGAACCATTTAGATAAAGAAAAAAATGATTCCAAGATAATACCATCTACCAATGACGTGTACCTTTTTCCGCAAAAGGTACCCAAAACTCCTGGCTTAAAATCTTCTTTCAAAGTATCTACAATTACTTAGCCTATACTATCCGAAGATTTTCAGGCCAGTTTTTAGCTGACGAACAGCTGTTCCTCCGAATCCTACGGTGCAAAGAAATATGACTAAATCGTCATCAACTGTCCTTTGTCTTGCTAAAAAATGAATTTCAACAGGACTTTACAATTAGCGTATAGGTTACTATTATACGTAAAATTGACATTTATTGCAACCTGTAGTATCCTGTTAATCACATTAAGGCATTAATTTAAATCCTTCTGTTTTTATCTTCCAAGATCCATCTTTTGGAAATCCGGGCAAATCCCCCTGGCTTCCATCCCAACCGCCTGCCATCATCGCAACCGCAGCAAGTACACCGCCATTACCTGGTAAATAAATCCTCAATCTACCATCCTGATAGTTATGTCCATTTTTAAGGTATGTGTTGGTTTGAATATCCATAAACAGTGCATCCAAGGCTTTATCCGGTAATCCTAAGCGTGCAGCATTCATGGCCGTCATAGGGAAATCCCAACCCCAGGTTTTTTCCCACGACCAAGTTTTCCAAACTGTGTCGAGCGTATTTTTCATAATTTCCTTATCTAATTTAGGTGATTCAGGAACCATTCCTAAGGCGCCCAACACGGCCGGATGATCGGTCTTCCATTTGGGGTTTGTATACGAATCTGGAGCACTTTCAGTGGCCAGATAAACATTATCTTGAACAGGTAATGCAGCCAATTTTTGTATGACTTCTTCCCACTTTTTATTTGGTTCCATGCCTGCACGTTTACGCCACTGTTGTGCGATGCGTAGCGCCCAATCCCAGTAGGCCACTTCATATGTAGGGTTAAATGTTTCGGCGGCTTTAAATACTTCCTGCGCAGGGATCACCCCTTTACCTAGATTATAGCGATCTTTTTCTTTATCATAAGTTGGAAATGAAGCCATAAAATCTGCGGTAGCAAAAACTAAATCTTTATATTTCTCGATTACTTTTGGATCTTCTTTATCACGGTAGGCCAATTCAGCCATGTAGATAAAATGGGGTTGTTGCCAAATGAGAAAAGCGGCAACTGAAGAAGGGCTTTCATTTCCCTCATTATCCGACATCTTCTGCCATCGAACGCCTTCGTACCCCTGGCGTTTCGCTATTCCCCTTGCCTTCTCTATGGTATTCGCATAATACCCTAAACTTTTTTCCATCAGCTCTACGCGACCCCATAGCGCAAAATGTACCGCATGCCACCAATGCATCTCCGTATGGGGTTTACCGTACCAACTATTAAATGTCAATCCTGTTTCTTGCGGTGGATAATTGCCGGTACATTGCACCTTGGTAAGATATTCCGATAAGACTACGCGTCTTTCCAACTCCTTCGCTCTTTTGTCGGTACTTCCAGCAAAATCTATTGCAGCTCCACTCATCCAAAAATCAGCCCAGCCTTGGGTGCTGCTTGCCAAGGTTTTGTTGTACAACATCACTTTTTCACTTTCCATTTTTTTGGGAGAAAAAGCTGCACTGAATTCCATTTGTGTTGTATTTTTTGCTGGGTGATACACGAAATAATGCGCTTCTTTCCCAGCGGCAAGTTTACCTTCGCTGAATGCAAGAGTTGTTTCATAACCCGTTCCTTCCAATTGATGAAGGATACTTGCCGATTGCCCATCGCTCATGACAATTTCGGTTTTGTGAAGTTCGGGATGTTCCCAAAAGGTTCCTTCATCTAAAAATTCTGCGGTTGGATAAGGATAACGAATGTAGATATTTAAACGCTCCTCTTTAATCAATGGCGACTGTACCTTAACAGCTATCTGATCCTGTTGTTGGTGTGCCGCAGTATATACGTCTACTACTTCACCTTCCACTTGAAAGGAACTATGAATTTCTCCGGTCCACAGATTCAGTTCTTGATGTATATTTGTTAAATCGTCTGCTTGTGCTAAAACTCCATCCTTTTTGTATAATTCAAAACCAATATTACCTAGTTGCAAGCGGTGGGCATTCTCTCTAAACCAATCAGTCGCCTCTTTATTTCGTTGAGGCTCCTTCCATTGAATACTATACTTTGCATCTCTACCTTCATTGTTGAAATCATAACCTTTCAGCGTTTCCTCAAAACGGTAATTTTTCTCATTTTTAAAACTATCCCAGCCCCATTCTGATTGGGTTCCTAGTGCTACACCATTTTGATAGGTTAATGGGAAAGTTTGTAAACCAGTAACATCTACGGTAAAAGCAAAAGCACCATTTCCAATGGTAAGCGAACTTAGTGAATCAATGGATTCGTTTACAATGTTATGTCTGGTTACAACGGCCTGACGATCAATGGTACCTTCATGTTTATCTTCAGATTGATTGTTACAAGAGATAAGTCCTGTAACTCCTAAAAAAAGGGTCAATAAATAAAGTTTTCTTTTTTGGTATTTAATCATGCTATTTCAGTATAATTTATATTCTTTTCTTTTATTTCTGTTCTTTTCCTTGACGAAAAGAACCAAAACTCAAGACTTCATGATTTTCGCTAAAAATTTGCCCTTACCCACAGCTTAGTGGAGCCGTTCGTTTCACTTCACTTCCTCACTTAGCTTTTTGGCACTTCAATACAAATTTTTCTTAACGCTCATCTCATAAGGTCGATCCCTAAGGCGTGCCGTAGTTTAATACAGTAAGACATAAGGATACATGTTGTCATATTGTTCACGCTCCCCAGTTAATGATTTGAGTATATTTTAATCTCATCACTCATCACTCAATTCATTATTCATTCATTACTCTACTCCACGTTCCAGCGTAACACCCATCAAACCTATCACCACGTCATTAGCAACGGCCCGCACTTCTAAAGATTTCAGTTCCTTGTTAGGATCTAAAGCGAAATCGAGCACCGTAGCTGCACCACCATCAATCGCCCGTTTCGTAAAGCCTTTTATTTCATAATAGCTTCCCTCACCACCACGTATTATTTTGCCTGTCTTTAGGTACACTCGGTAAGGTTTCACAGAAGGCAGGGAAAAGGCATAACCGTCGTCCTCATAATCTTGTTCAATAGGCCACCAATTATCCGGATTTCGAAGCGCTAACACGTCTTTTGTCCCGTCTGCATAAATAACCGTCAACAAACCATTCGTAAACTGGCTCTGCATCGGGTTGGTGGTTCCTGCCATCAGAAAATAAGCATGCCTAGCTTTCCCTCTTAGGGGAACCGTCTTCTTTGTCGGATAATTATCCCATTGCGATGTAAGCATAATATCACTTCCGTCGGCAGCTAATTTTATAGGTACTCCGCTTGGTAATAGTATACGACCCTGTTCTTTGGCTTGGCGTTTTATCCCCTCATCATCTAAAACAGGTTCAATCAAAGGATAGCACCAGTTACCAATACCTTGCCAAGGTAATTGCAGCGTGGGTGCGCTGGGCCGTGGACTCAGATAGCGTTGCTTAAACAATTCCGTCACCTTTCCATTAAAGACTTCCCCTAAATTTAGCATTTCATATTCACCCTTTTCTTCGTTTCGTTCGCTTGAAGTAAACTCATGCTTGTCTATTTCTGCAATGTTTATATCTATGGGCATCCACCACTGTATGTCGGCTTGCTTTAATTTCACAAAGAACGTAGACTTACCTGTATGCTTAAAGGCAAACTGTTTTTCCTCATTTGAATAGTTGGCCAATATTTGTTGCGGATCATAGGTGTCCACAATACGTGCTTCACCCATATTTAGCCTTAGTTCTTTACCTGAGGCTATTTTATTCGGATACGTCAGCGTAGCGATTTCCTTATCAGCCCATTCGATTTCAACCCGGTATTGCTCCGCCTTAGGCAATATCAATTGAAGTGTTGGTTTCCCCATGGCTTCTTCTACCCAGTTCCAAGCCACTTCTTTTCCGTCGACCTTAACACGCCTCACTTCTTTTTTCGTCTTCAAAAGCAAGTTTACATGCATCCTCTTTTGATACTTAGGTTGAATAACATATTGATCAACTAGTCCGACACGCTTAAATGAAAAATTAATATCAGGAATGTCCAGACTGGCCTCTTCCCAGATTTGAGGAAAGCCGGGACGAATGGTAAGCGTATCAGCCAATGCATCTGGATAAATTCCGAACAATCCTTCTACTAAGGTGCGAGCAGCCACTCCAATAGGATCTGCAAAATCCCTGTATAATTCTCCTCTTTGGGCATCGTAAAACGATAGTTGCTGAAAATTACCCGGACTGGCACCTAAGTACATGCTCTCGATGAGGTTGCTCTTCCATAAGGTAAAGGCCTCTTCCTCCCGTCCACCTTGCCAATAAGCGAGTGCCGTTTGGAGATTTTCGGCCAAGGCAACATTGTTAATCGACCAAGTATAGGGTTGCCAATTTGTAGTAGATAGGGTATACAATCCTTGTTCCTGTAATCCACTTGCCTGTATGGGGATCTGCGGAATATGATTATCAACATATTTGAGCGCTTGATATTGCTGAAAAGGTGAGGAAATCCGTGTGTCGAGTGCATGATAGATTGTCCAAAGGCCTGGTTGTTCGTGCGGTAATTGCGCTCCCAATAAATCTTTATATTCAGCATACCAACCTTTATCCCTTAACCACAAATGCTTGTCTACCGCTTCTTTGATTTTCGTAGCCTCCTGTCTGTAGGGTTCCGGATCTTCGCCAACAATTGCTGCCAATCGAGCAGCCATATCAAAGCTTCGATAGTTATAAGCGGACGTGTGCGTTACCCCTCCTCCGCTATATTGCAGCGCATCACTCGCCCAAATGGCACAATAAGCATCATATAAGCCATCACCATCTCGATCGAAATTTCTTTTTTCCCATGCTAAATGTCTTTTGATAGCTGGCCAACTAGCTTTTATAAATGTGGTATCTCCTGTATATTGGAAATGGTTATACAACTGATCAAAAAATACCAGATTCATATCATAATGATGCGGCTTCGTATTATCATTCGGATTTCTCGATATATATCCGCTGGAAAATACAGTCGTTCCCATCTCTTCGAGTTGTCTTGCCAGGTGCCTCGAGGTATCCGGCACTACTGGTCCGTCTCTAGGTTCCAACACCTGCGAATGAAGATAACTGGTAAAATGCAACTTAGCTCGATCATGCCATCCCAAAGGATCAGCCGCATACGCCCCACGCCAAGCATTCAGGCGCATGCGCCAGGCCACTGCACCATGTAAAAAGGTGGGTGATTCCCAGATTGCATCCGCTGCGACAGCCAAAGCCCCACCCAAGGTATTGATATACGGATCCGGTGTTTTTAGCTTTACGCGTCCAGCTAAACTCTGCTGCTTTTCTTCTGCCCTTTGAAAGGTAACCGCTAGCGATTCATCATCTTGTACTACAGTATCCATTGCTTGTTGGATAGAAATATAGATGTTAGGCTGATCCTGCAGTGTATACTGCCCTCCTAATACAGGGCGATCACTTGCCGAACTCGTCCAAAGTGCTGGCAAATTATCTAATTTATTTGCGTCCAGTATTTTCAACGCAGGCTTACCTGAGAAGGCCCCTACCAGCTGTTGCTCTTCTTTTTTCTTATTTAAATAATTTAGGTGGAATGAGCGCTCACGAATGCTAACCGTATTCCCTTCGCAGTGCTCAGGCAACAGATAAAAGCTCGATTCGGGATCGGCACCGATATCACCGGAACGACTGAAATTTTGTCCACTCGCCCCACCATATATCGCCAATAATTTTACAGGCGTAGTAATATCTTCTCCTTCGATACGAAGAATGAGCCCTTCGACAGCTGCCTGAGCCAGTAACCGCAACTTTAGCTGCCCCTTACCCAATAACACGTCTTTGATAACGTAATGCATACTTCCCGGTCGATAGCGCGTTTCAATACTATCTGCATCGATCAGCTTTTTCGTCTTATCGCCACTTATTAACACAAACTGTAAATTTCCACCCATACCTGGCATATACAAAGCAAACTCGGGTAAATCACCTGCTTCCACCCGAAAAGCAGTATTGGTGCCGTAAAACGCTCGATTGAAGCGTCTTTTTCCCTTTACCAAAACAAAATCTTCGCCATCTGGCTTATAATGTACTTCACGCACTAGTCCGTGCCATAGGGGTTTATTTTCATTTTGCTGTGCATAAGATGAATTGCCCGATAAGGTTAAGCCTATCGCCATCGTCAGGAACAGAAAATGTGTGTTTTTTATCATAACTAATTATTTACTTTCTTTCTCCGCGAAAGAAAGTAACAAAGAAAGCTCTCGGCTTAAAACGTTCTTTGAATGTATCTACCACTACTTAGCTTTTGCCACCCGAACCTTTTGAGGCCGATCTTTATTTATATGAAAGTTAATTCCTTCGACTCTCCCTTAACTCACCTCACTTCTTCACTTAGATTTTATTCACCGCCAACAAATTTTTCTTGACGCTCATCTCTTGAGGCCGTTCAGGCCTATACACTAAACCTTGGGTTGTATTCCTCACAACTGGCAACTCACAACGCGCAACTAATCAACGCCTTTCGGTGCTTCCATCATGTTCCCATTTATTTTCACTCCTTCGAACACAAGGTTCTTTACATGATCTACCTTAAAGGGTTCTTTTATTCCTTGGATATCACAGTTTACCATACGTAAATTTGTTACGGGAGATTCTTTGTACGCAGCAACCATTAATGCATACTGCCCTCCTTTTTCTACTCGTAAATTTTCTACCCAAACATTACGAATGGTTGGAATGTGATTTCCCGGTTTTTCATAAAACATATTACACTTAACGGCAGCTTCCCGAAAGGTGCCTACTTGCACATCTTTCATAAATACATTTTCGATGATGCCGCCGCGACTAGAGCTTGTTTTTATTCTTAATACGCGATCTAGATTAGGGCTGTCCATTTGGCAATTGATCGCATAAATATTTTTAGCTCCTCCAGCTATTTCACTCCCTATGACTACTCCACCATGACCATCTTTCATAACACAGTTCTCGATAATATGATTTTCTGCGGGCCTTCCAATATTACGCCCATCTTCATCCCTACCAGATTTTATTGCAATACAATCATCTCCCGTATCAAAATAGCAATCGCGTATCCATACATTTTTACACGCTTCTGGATCACAGCCATCATTATTTGGTCCGCTACTGATTATCTTCACTTTTTCAATCAAAACATTTTCGCATAATACCGGATTGAGGTTCCACATAGGTGAATTCACCATTTTCACCTCTGCAATCCATACGTTTTTACAATTGTAAGGTTGTATAAAGTTAGGTCTAAGGTAATGGCCGTCACCGAATATCCGTTTCTTTGGATCAAGCTCTTGATGCATCATCTCATGTAAGGCATTCCGTGCTGGTGTCTGTTTCCCCAGCTTTTCATTCCAACCGAATTTTTTCGCACCACACCACCACCACCAGTAGTCATTGTTTGAATTACCATCTAATGTACCATTGCCTGTAATAGCAATATTTTCCTCCCCATAAGCATAAATGAAAGATGAATAATTCATACACTCCATCCCTTCCCAACGCGTAAATACGATTGGGTAGTCGGAACTATCTCTACTAAATACAATCGTAGCACTATCCGCTAAATGGAGATTCACATTACTTTTTAAGTAAATGGCGCCTGTGAGAAATTTTCCGTAAGGAACAATAACCCTACCCCCGCCACTCTCGTGACAAGCCTCAATAGCCTTCTTAAAAGCTTCCGTAGCTTTAGTTTTCCCGTCGCCCACGGCACCATAGTCGGTTATCGCAAAATCTTTTGCGGGGAAGCGAGGCGCTTTTATTTGCTGTTTCAGCGCGTTCATTTCTTGCATAGGCTCATTGGCGGAAAGCCAAGTTTTCTCTTGACCAAAACCAGGTGTTTGAAGCATAAAAGTTAAGATAAGGGTCGATACTAATGAAGCAATAGAACGGAGATTCATTTTGTTATAAATTAATGTTATTGTGAAGCTAGTGCATTTATGTAGACTTCGATATTTAAGTAACCAGGTTGCCCACTGCTTGGTAATAATGCATCTGATTGATCATTCGCATTCAGATCAAGTTTTTTTTCCCATACATCGGGAATACCATCACCGTCTGTATCTTTTAACGGCATTACTGCCGGGTAATTCCCCAATCCATCATTGGGTAAGGACACATCCGATTCCGTATAAATATATCGTCCCATCTCTCCTTTAGACCTTACCTCACTGATCATTAACTGATCTACTTCGTCCCTTTGCGGCTGAATAGCACCTGCTTGTTGAGATACATAATCAAATGCCTGTGCTGCCGTCATAGTAGGCTGACTATATGGATAAGGAAAAGCTTGACTCATAAAATTAGAATCAGTCAAACCAGGATACCCTACAGAATCCACTGGAACAAGATCGCCATCGAGCAAACCATTTTTGTTCGCGTCGAAATAATTACCTGCGGCATATAGATAAAAGGTACCGGTGCCTCTTGAAAAAGGTGTTGTTTTAACAGGTGTAAGCGGACCGGAGACAAAATAATTATTTATGACGTTAACTTGGGATATTCCAGCCGAACCACCCATAATGTAAGCATCACCAGAGACGGTATGCCCCATGGGATTATCTAAATTCCCCCAATTGTAAACCACGTTATTGACAAATTCATTATAGCCTTTCACTTTTGGATTTCTCGTTTTATTACTTGTGTAAAGGCTTTTCAAGATACTGATTCTTCCATTACTTGTTTGAATCAGTCCCCCGGCCGAATGATTATGCCGATGAAGTCCTTGCCCGATGATCGAATTTTGAATGGTAATACTATCGGGTTCATAACCTTTATTATCCCAATTTATTGAAAAAACCTCATCTTGCCCCCAAGAGAATGATACATGATCGAAAATCATATTTTTACCGTTGGCTACACCCGAAGCATCATCACTACGAGAAGCACCGCCATTTACACCTAATCTTATTCTTAAATAACGTGTTATCGAATTATTTGCACCCGTAAAGGTCGCTTTCCTTCCATAGAGCACCACTCCTTTTCCTGGAGCTGTTTGACCGGCTATTGTTGTATTGGCGGCCACGCTTAAATTAGATTGTAATCGGATTATGCCACTTACTGCAAAGACAACAAATCGACCAGGTTGACTGACGGCATCGCGAAATGAGCCGGGGCCGCTATCGTTTAAATTGTTAACTATATAAATTGAAGGATTTTCTGCTCCCCGAGCGCCTAGCGCATACTTTCCAAATCCCTCTGCTTCTGGAAAAGCTAACAAGCGTGCATCTTGCATAACCTCGCCTTGTTGCACGGCCATTTTTTCACATGACGATAATACGACAGCTAGCCCTAATAAGCCAATACTTTGCCTTAAGAGCCTGTTGGTGAATAGAATTGGGTTCATTTTCATTTGGTTTATAATGGTTATTTAATTAGTATTCGCATTTAAAAATGAAAGCACTTGATGTTTCATACTTCCCCCCTTGTGAAGCGCCAAATAACCATGTTGGTTTACTGTTGTCGTCTAACAGCAGCATGGGCCGTTCCAATCGCCCATATCGTTTAAGATGGGCTGGTGCTGGGGGTTCGTGTACATAATAGCTTAAAGCTTGATAAGCTATTTGCGGTTCTGACCAATGTACACCATCTTGCGATTCCATTATTAATCCTACATCATGATTAAACACCCCCATATCTCGTGCGATCATTTTGTAAGTACCCCCCTCCCGCCATACAAAAGCATCTTCAAATTGTCGATTAGCCCCTTTTGACGAAAAATCAATTACCGGATTATGCTCATATTTCTTATAAGGTCCTTCCGGCTGATCAGCAAAAGCAAGTCCGTATTTTCTATTTCCCCGTATGGCTCCTTTTGCAGTTTCGTAATCTTTCGTATTCCAAGATTTATAATAAAGCCAGCTATTCCCATCTTCACCCTTCACCCAGGCAGGATTGGTAGTGCAATGATCATCCCAAGCGCCTTCCGCTCCAGGTAATAAAATGGGTGCGTCACTGCGCTTCCAGGGGCCGAAAATTGAATCCGCAATGGCAAGACCAATGCGCTTCGTATTGGTCTTGCCATTCGCATTGCCCATGTAGAAAAGATAATATTTGTCGTCAATTTTTTTAATCAAGGGATTATGACAAGTAGTAGCATCCCAATAACCTGCACCACGTGGCGCCAGCACGGTTTGCAGCACTTCAAAAGGTTGATCAAGCGCCTCCGCTACCGCATGTGCAATTTCGGATCCATTAATCCAGCCGCTCATACCTAAAGACTTTTTCCATCGAGAGAAAAAAACGTGTGTTTTACCATCCGGTGCGATAATCGGGCTATTACACCACACGTAGTAATCTGGGAGTTCTAGTGCTCTGCCAATTGGCACAAGTTTTTTGCAAAAAGCGGATTCACTACCTATTATACTCTTGTCTTTAGCCCAAAGAGGAGCACGCTGTTGTAGAAGAGCTCCAGCTAAAGAGAAAGATAAGGTATGAATAAAGTCTTTCCTTGTATAACTCATTTTTTTGTGTTTCTACTGATTTCAACCGCATAAATTCCTTCGAAGCCTTCAAAGTTGGCTCGAAAAATAACCCATTTGCCGTCTGGCGAATAATGGACATTTGGTTCAAGCTTATAATTATGATGTTTCATATTCACCAGTTTTTCCGACTTGAAATGCCCATCTTCCGGTGTAAAAAGATAAATATATTTCCCATCGGGAGCTTTAGCGACTGCAGAAGGTTCACCGCCATCACCTGCAAACGTTCGACCATCATGCGCCGATGTAAAATGTACCGACCACTCATTCCGTTGCAGTTGATACTTTTTTTCTTCTCCGTTTTCTAAGTTGGTGCCGCCCACATAAAATGTTTCCCCTCTAGGTAGTTGCAAATCAAACCAAATATATTTACCATCTTTACTAAACCATTCATGACCAGCAATTTCCATATCCATGGTTCTCTTATGAATTAATTTAGGTTCCTCTCGCTTTTCTACATCAATAGTCCAAATCCGATCTACTTTATGCCATGGTCCTTCATGACAAAACATTAAAAGCGTTGGATCCGTGGGGGAAAATTGCACGTGGTTCAACCAAGCATTATCCGTGAAGACCTTTTGCAATTGCTTCTTTTTAATGTCAATGGTAAATAAAGTACGAGGAAGCTTGGCCTCATATATTCTATTGAAATATTGGTGTTTTTCGGGGTTCTGTTTAAAGATTTCTTTTTCCTTCTCGGTAGCATAAACACCTCCAAGCAACGTGCCGTCGGCATTTACAGTGGAGATAGATCCCTTGAAATCTGCTGGAAAAACGTAAAGCAATTCTCTTAGCCCAGTTTTTACATCCACCGAAAACACGCTGTCTAGGCATTGATAATAAGCCTTTCCGGTTTGCTTATTTACTATCTCTCCTTGAATATTGGATTTTTCGTGCGTTAACTGTTTTACGGCCAGTGTAGAAAGATTAACCGTGTATAACTGCTTATCCTTCACATTTAGGTTGTAAATTTCCTGCGCTTTCGTTTTCAGTTCACCTACATATCTTTCTTTCTGCCGCTCATTACTTCCATAAAAAACCATTTCATTGCCCACAAAAGGATTATTGTGAAAATAGAAGCTTAAATTAATCCCAGGCCTTCTTACTAGACGAATAACCCGATGATTGGTTGTCTTGTCAATCCATTCATCAGGCATCTGCTGTCCGCCTGTTTCCAGTAGCGGCTGTGCCTTTAAGGCTATCACTTGTGAAAGCAAAAGGATCATCAATAAAAGTTTTTTCATTTGTTTACTTTTTTTTTATGTACCTTTTTTCCGCAAAAAGGTACCGAAAAACTCCTGGCTGCAAATCTTCTTTCAAAGTTAGCCTAGCTACTTAGCTTGTGCTACCCAAAGATTTGGAGGCCAGTATTTAGCTAACGAACAACTATTCCCTCGAGACCTTTCAGTGGTAACGAATACTGTAAATCGTCATCTGCATTCCTTTGAGTTTATTAAAAACCTTATGTCTCAACATGAAAGGCAGCGGAAGACTACTTAACGAATCAACTACTCAACATTTACCCTTTTAATATCCTGCATTCTGTGTATAAACGCCCGGTTTAGCATCAATCTCAGCCTGCGGAATAGGATATAATGTATAATTCAACTGAAACGGATCAATACGTGACTGCACATCTTCTTTTTCTATCCAGTTTGTCATTACCTGCTCTACCAGGCCACTGCGTGTCAGATCATGCCATCTTGATCCTTCTGCAGCAAATTCCTTTCTACGCTCTTCCATTAAGCCCGCCAAGTCAACCTGGCTTGTAGGAGCTAAGCCTGCTCTGGCACGCACGCGATTAACAACCTCATCTACCTCTTGCTGTGATCCAGATGCCCCGTGCAGGGTGCATTCTGCCTTTAACATTAAAATATCCGTAAAACGCCAAACAATGAAATTGATAGGCCAATCTTCCCGATTATTGGGTACGCGTGACAAATCAATGTATTTTTTAAAGAACGAACGTTGCTCCGCAGCTCCATTGAAGACATAACCTGTTTGAATCGAAAAGCTTTTGCGTATATCTCCCGGTTCATAAGCATTCAACAGATCGTTAGACACTGGCCTAATGGTAAGTCCGCCCTGATTAGGATGTCCATTGGCATTGAACCAGGTGTCTGGCGCTAACAACCAAGCAAAAGTACCTCCCGCCACGGGATTCTGTCCTGTTGTATACTGGATGTCGAATACGACTTCACTGTTGTATTCATTGTCATATGAAAAGATCGATGTGTAAGCACCAGCACCTTCTAGGAAGTGATATTCTCCTGAGTTAATCACTTCATCGAGTAAGGAAGCTGCCTCTTGCCAATCGTTAGTGGCTAAACCAGCACCGTTCACCCCTAAGTTAGGCCCCGAGCGCGTCATGTATACCAAGGCCAACAAGCTACGTGCTGCCGCATTCGTTGCGCGGCCTCGATCGACACCTGCATAAGCGCTGTTAGCTGGCAACAATGGAATAGCCGTTTGGAGGTCAGCAATAATAAAATCATAAATCGCCGCAATATCACTTTGCGGAATAGCAGCCGCTTCACTAGCGGTAATGACGCGATCAACCAGCGGAACCCTTCCGAACCAACGTAGCAAATCGAAATATAAGAAAGCCCGTAAGAATCGGGCCTCCCCTTGCAGTCGACCACGCAACGCTTCATCTGTTACGATGCTTCCATTTTTCTCCAATTGCTCGAGTAATACATTGGCGCGATTGATACCATTGTAATTGGTTAACCAAGCCTCTGCAACATAAGGGTTGGCCACCAGGTTACGATGAAATCCGTTAATACCTTCCCAATCCCGCACGCCACCATCAGATACGGCATACAAATTATCGGAGCGCGTTTCCGACAAATTCAACTGCCGATCAGGATAACCCCGCAAAGTTGAATATATAGCATTTGCACCTTGAATAAAATCGTTTGGAATAGCATAAAAAGTTTCCGTTGTAGGGTCGGAAATAGGTTGTTGATCGAGCTCCTTTTCACAACTTGTGAAGATCCCGAGAGCCAAAAAAGCTAAAAAAATCTTGTTCATCACCTGTATATTTTTATAAAATGATTGTCTCTATTTCTATAGATAAGCTTCAGCCTATCATTAAAAGGTTACGTTAAGTCCAAAAATAAGCGACTTAGGAATTGGCAAACCACCGTAATCACCCGCTTCCGGGAATTGTGTACTGCCACTTAAGTTGGTATTCGTTGCTTCCGGATTAAAGCCTCCGTCATATTTGTCATGGCCGAAGAAATTCTCCGCCGTTACGAAAACCCGCGCGCCCTTAAATGTTGTTTTTGGTATAACCCGTCCCAAGTCATATCCCAAAGTAATATTGCGTACGCGTATATAATCTGAGGGATAAAACCAATCCGTATTCTTGACACGGCCAAAGGTTCCGGTGGTTTTTCCCACTTCACCTGCTCCAGGATCTTCAGGCGATCGCCAGCGATCACGCCAACTGCCTAATACGTTGTCGACAAGGCCTGTACCTGTTCTATTAACAGCCCGACCAAATAGGGAGTAGATACCGCCACCCCACTGTCCTTGCACCAGTACGCTCAGATCAAAACCTTTATAACGAAAAGTATTGGTAATACCCCAGGTATATTTCGGGTTTGGCTGACCTACAATAACACGGTCATTTTCGTTAATCACTCCATCGCCATTCGCATCAAAATATTTGGGATCTCCGGCCGTTTGATTTCCGAATAAGGGAACGCCATTATCAATGTCTGCTTGCGACAAAATTCCCTCTTGCCTGACAACGTAGATGCTATACATCGGATCGCCAACACGAAGGATACTATGTGAAATATCGAAAGAAGACGGAATCAGGATTTGTGATTGTCCATTCGGCAAGGAGATCAATTTATTGCTATTATGACTAAGATTGAAGGATGTGCTCCACTGAAAGGCATCAGCAGCACCTGTTATATTTTGGCTGTTGATTTCCAATTCCCAGCCCCTATTACGTACACTTCCAGCATTATCCAATGAGGAGGCAAAGCCTGTAATCTGCGATATCGGCACATTCAACAATAAACCGGTACTCTTGCGGTCATAGTAATCAACCGTAGCAGTAATCCGGTTGTTGAGAAAACCAAGATCAACCCCTACGTCAAAGGTATTCGACTTTTCCCAGGTTAGATTCGGATTATAAATACCGCTTGGTGCCAGACCTGTCACGAGTTGGCCTCCCAAAGAATAAGCGTAGTTACCTAACAACGATAAACTACTATAGTCGCCTATATTGTAATTACCCGATTTACCCCAACTGGCCCGAAACTTTAAATCGCTCAAGGTACCACTGATTCCTTTCATAAAATCTTCCTGAGAAACGCGCCAACCTACAGAAGCTGATGGGAACCAACCCCATTTGGTATTCGCACCAAATCGGGAAGAACCATCACGTCTTGCAGAAACACTCAATAGATATTTATCCTGGTACGCATATTGTAAACGCCCAAAATAAGAAAGCAATACATTTTTCGTTTCGGTAGTATTTCCAGTTACTCCAAGTGCATAATTCAAGGTGGTAATGGTGCTGCTTCCATAGCCATTTTGTGAAGACATAGTAGCGTTATCCAATTTATCCGAATTATAAGAAAATCCAAGTAACGCAGAGATGTTATGATCTTCGGCTAGCGTTTTATTATAACTTAAGGTATTTTCGTTTACCAGTGTTTGTCTTCTAAAGGTACTATACGTTCCAGAGGTACGCTTCGTTAGATCCGACTGTCTATTTGGTAGGCTACCAGTGATTGTAAATGGGACATAACGTTTAAACGTGTTATCGACATGATCCAAATTAAGAGTCGTTTTAAAATTCAGTCCGTCAATAAGCTGATAATCTGCAAATAGTGAACCTACCGTCCGAAACCGTTTGGTAGCAGCCAAGGTCTGTTCTAATTTCCCAACAGGGCTATTGGCTGAGGTGCTCCAGCGATACTGTGCATTGTCGCCTACATTCGGATACAAGCCGGCGCTCGCTTCCTGTACTGGTGTAAATGAGACTAATTGATGTAAAATATTATCTTTTCCTTCAATACCAGGATCGTTATTGATAGAATAGGTTGGTGTTAAGTTGATACCGAATGTGAGCTTATCATTGGCTTTCACTTCCACATTAGCGCGGGCTGAATAAGAGGTAAAATCCTGTTCTTTTACCATCCCTTGTTGCCCATTATAATTACCCGACACATAATATTTTACGGCATCTGTACCGCCGCTAGCTGACAGCTGATAATTCTGTACTAGGCCTTTTCGGAAAGTCTCATCTTGCCAGTCGATCATATTCAGTCCAGGATAACCGGGCTGTAGCCAACGGTCGTCAATCATATAATTGGTATTCACCTGATCTGCCGTCAACCCTAATATTTGTCGTCTCTCCTCAGATGTTTGATTGGCTGTTCGGCCTGCACCGGAAGTTATCCATTGGTAATCGATCATTTCGATAGCCCGATCGATCCATTCTGGTCCACTTAACATATCGAGTTTTTTGCTCCGCTCATTATAGCCCACATAAGTATTCAAATTAATCGAAGGTTTTCCGGATTTTCCTTTTTTGGTGGTAATGATAACCACTCCATTTGCTGCCCGTGAACCATATATGGCCGCTGATGAAGCATCTTTCAGCACCTGAATGGACTCAATGTCATTCGGATTAATATTATCCAAGGGGTTCCCTGAGGAATAGCCACCGTTTGCATTAGGTGTTGCTCCCGAAAGAGGGAAACCATCCAAAACGTAAAGCGGCTCGTTCCCAGCAGATATAGAACCAACGCCACGTACCTGTACACTCATTCCCTGCCCAGGATTTCCCGTCGTTTGCTTTACACGAACACCTGCCATCTGCCCGGTCAAAGCCTGATCGACGCGTGGAAGCGGCCGTTCGGCCAATTTTTCGGTATTCATAGAGCTTACTGCTCCCGTAATATTTCCACGCTTTTGTTGTCCATATCCCACTACTACTACTTCATCCAAACCCTGGCTGTCTCCCTCTAGAGTAACATTTAAAACAGGACCTGTAACCGCTACCTCTTTTGATTTATGTCCAACGAAGGAAAAAATCAAGATTTCATTCTGCGCAGCTTGAATGGCAAAATTTCCATTAGCATCCGTGCTCGTTCCACCCTTTTTCCCCTTTACAAGCACCGACACTCCTGGTAAGACCTGCCCATCCTGAGCACTTACCACTTTTCCCTTTACCGTTTCCTGTGCCCATAGGCTAATTGGAAAACTAAATAACATCAGGCACAAGAAAAACCACCCAATCCCTCTCTGTATTACAAGTGCGTGTACTTGTAGTCGCCGTGTCTGGTTTCTTTCTGATTTTTGGTTCATATTACACATGGTTAAAATAATTATTTACGTAAGAAGCCGATAAACTTCTTTAGCAAGCCTGTTTGTTGTGTTATCTGCGTATCTTTTTATGCGAGTTATTTACCCTTTGGTTAGCTTGATGGTCTTATAGGACGTTCTTTGCTAGTTACAATATTAAAGAGCCCGAGAATCGCCTGCATCCTGTGGTGTCCTGTTTAAAATAGGCAACACGCTATAAAAATCAATCACAGGCACTTTAAAGGCATCTTTTAACTTTAAATTAAACTACGCAATCGATTCCGGAATCGCTGAGTGCTGAGACGTCGAAGTAGTTCAGTAGGATTAACGAATTTAGCGCACAACTGGCAACTAATAACCAGTAACGAGTAGCCCGTTTAAGTAGTATTGTCCTTCGTTACTACGAACAACGAATAGACTCACAACTGGCAACCCGCAACTGGTAACTAATAACGAACAACTAATAAAGCGGATGCTGTTGCCCTTGAAGGCCTGGATTGTCATCAATAGTGGTGGCATTTAGCGGTAAAATTTCCACCTTATTTTTCTCAAGCCCCCTAAACAAACCCATTATCCACGTGGAAGTTTCATCTGTTCTATTACCATTAAATAGCGATACATTGCTATGCATTTCCAATAGCGTGTAACCCTCATTTTTTAGCTGTTGCTCTTCATCTGCTGTTGGTGCATTTTTATAACCAATAAAAGGAACGGCGACTACCGGGTCGAGGAAAGATTTTGCTTGTTCTTTTTTATACGCCTGATACTTATCGATGCCAGCATAAGGTCCCTCAGATTTTGCTAATTGAATAAGCTTCTGTTTTGTCTCACTGAGCGTTTCATATAAGACACCCCATCTTGCCAAATCCGTCCGACGCCAGCCTTCAAAACCAAGTTCCAATTTCCTTTCGGTCATAATAGCCTTTCTAAAATCCTCATAACTACTGGGTGTGGTGCCCATTTTAGATCGGTCATTGTTAAAAGCGCGCAGCCTTACTTTTTCATACAGCTCTATAGCGGTTGCCGTTGGCCCGTGGTTTACCTCATTTTCTGCCTCCGCATACATTAATAAAACATCGGCATAACGCAGTATCGGCCAATTAATGTCGCGCTTATTAATGGCTGTTCCGATCTGTGCCTTCCAGGTTACGCGGAACTTGCCAATGGTCATACCGGAAAAATTGTTCATTTGCCGCGTATTATCGTTCGCAATACTATAGTTACAAATAGCCACATCCCTCCTTGTATCCCCCTCATTGAAATCGAAATAGTAGGTTGGCAATGCACCCATTGCGGGCTGGGCCTTACCGAACATACAATTTGTATGCGCAAACATCCCATTGGTATAGCCAATCGACGCATCATTACTATTGTTGCCATACTGTCCATATTCCAGCATCGTTTCCGGATTGTATTGCCCGTTCACAAGATCCCTAAAAACAGTTTCGTAAGCTATCAGGTTATTCTCGCCACGGTCTACAATTGCCTTACAAGCATTTCGAGCAATTTCATAGAGTTGACCAATTCGATTAGCATCACTACGTTGTGCGATCGTTACAGAGCCAGGTGCATATGAATTCAAATCCCAGCGCAGCGAATAGCCTGCGGCATATAAAGCCACCCGAGCTAATACACCATAAGCAGCATTTTTAGTAAAACGTTCTGGAGTAGTTACCCCTCCTTCGCTTTTCCATGGTAACAAATCGATCGCTTTTTGTAGGTCATCGATGCATCCATCCAAAATTGTATCACGACTTACCCGCGATGAATTAAAGGTACCCGCATCCACCACGGGGATCTTTGGATACGGTACATCACCGAAGAATCGCACAACATTCAGCATATTCATGGCCCGTATGGCATACGATTCACCCAGTAACATGTCCAGCTTACGTTTTTCCTGCTCGTTGCCAGCTTGCATCTGCGGTAAATTTTTGATACATACATTGGCATATTCTACCCCTGCATACATAGCAGTATAGGTAGAAGTTGGAATATTGGAAGTATTATACACATAATTAGCTACTTGATTTTTCGAATTGGTTTCCCCTTCAGTGGAAAAACATTCATCGGTACCCATCCCAAACTGATAATATAACTCTCGGTTGAAGGTGCTGCTATAAGCGCCAAGCACTGCCATTTCTGCGCGTGACACATTTTCAAAGATCGTTTCACTGTCGAACTCTTTTTCGGATGGCATCTCAAGCCATTTCTTACAGGAGGACAGTGCCACAATGCTTATTAAAAAGAGAAGCTTTATATTAGTTGTCATAATTTTATTCTTTAAAAGTTAAAAAGTTAGGTTAGCGCCTAAAACAATGCTTTTTATTCGCGGATAAGCCGAATTGTCCACCCCCCTCGTTAAGATGGAAGAAGTGGCAGAAACTTCCGGGTCATAACCCGAATAACCGGTGAACGTGTGAATATTATTAAGTGTACAATAAACCCTTGCATTATTTATGAAGGCCTTATTTAACCAGCTTTTAGGTAAGGTATATCCTAAGGTGATATTGTTTATGCGTAAGAAAGATCCGTCCTCCAAATAATAGTCCAGCGCATCCGTAATCGCAATATTATTCGGCGAATTAAGACTCCACATCGCTTTTCTGTCGTATTGACCTGGGTTTAATTCGGCTAAGCGTGCCAGGTCTGTCGTTTGTTTTCCAGTATTAGGGTCGATCAACGTAAAACGATTGTTCATGACCGATAGTGAATTCTGATTTGGTAAATAAGGTCCGATATAGCGTTGAGAGTTCATATTGAACACTTGATTGCCATAGCTAAAATTGAGAAAAACACTTAAATCGAATCCTTTATAGGCGAAAGTGTTATTGATACCACCAAAATATTTAGGCTCCGGACTGCCGATGACACTGCGATCGTTGGTAGACCATACCGGATTGCCATCTGCATCAGTCTCCCCACTCAGTGCAACATACTTCACATCCCCTGGTTTTACCGAAGACCGCGCCTTCCCTTTTAAAGAAGCTACCCCATCTTTTAAAGCGTAGCTTCCATCACTATTTTGAACGAAATCGTCTGTGGTATATAGGCCATCATATTTATATCCATAGAACAAGCCAACTGTATTATTCAATTCCGTCCAAAAGTCCACACGAGAGCTTAGATTTGTTCGCATGTAATCCCGATCGCCCCCAAAGAGTGATAATACTTTCGACCGATTGAAAGAAATATTCAGACTAGTAGTCCATTGAAAATTATTTGAGCGAACGTTCACGGTATTCAACAAGAATTCAAATCCTCTATTCCTGATTGAGGCAACATTCTGGTTCTGGCTGGTATACCCCGTTGAAGTTGGTATAGCTACGCTTATCAGCAGGTTTTTGGAGATATTGTTATAATAATCGGCCGTTAATGACACTCTATTCTTAAACATTGAAAGATCTAAACCGATATTCGTTGTCTGCGTTTTTTCCCAGCGCAATAATGGATTGCCCAATTTACTCGTAGGTTTTAAACCGTTTACCTCCACACCATTGATGGCATAGGTAGTAGACTGATATAAGGTATTATAAGTGTTATTACCGATATCACAATTACCGGTGGTACCATATCCAATCCGCAACTTCAACTGATCAAAAAAATCCATGTTTTCCATGAACTGCTCCTGATCGATATTCCAAGCAGCCGAAGCAGAAGGCAGTGTGCCCCACTGTCTTCCCGGCATAAACTTAGAAACACCGTCTCGCCTAATGGTAGCCGTTAACAGGTAACGGTCATCATAGTTATACATCAAACGTGCAAAGCCCGAAACCAAGCCATAACGCGATTTATCAGAGGTAGGGCGGTCTATTCGCCCCGCCATACTGACATCGTTCAGACCGAAGTTATTTTCGGGGAATTCATAATAGGTATTGTTTAGAGCCATTGACTCTTCATAGGTCGTTTCCTGTCCCAACACTGCATTAAAATGATGTTTATCGAATGATTTTTTCCAAGAAAGCGTATTAACAATCTGCCAAATAAACTTTTCACTATTGTTCCGACTTCCATAAGGCCCCTTGTTATTCTGTGCTGTTCTCGTACGACCATCATCCCAATAGTCACTACGCGTCTGCGTCCATTGGTAACTTCCTGCAGACCTAAATGTAAAGTCTTTTAAGAAATCGATGTTGAGTCCTATATTAACGCCAGCTAAGCGGGCATACTTTGTTTGCGTAACCGCATCATTCGTAATGATCGGGTTATAAATATCGTATTGTGAATCTTCGGCTTGTAACTCTTCCGCAATATCACTTTGAATAAGTTGCTCATCTGTAAACCTAACACCCCCCGTAGCAGGTTGTAAGACGGACATTTTAAGCATTCCACCCAAGGAACCATCTCCAGCTGTTTTTGTAGTTTGCAGGTTAGTATTAAAATCCACGCTGACTCCTTTTGCCAGCTGCTGATTCAATTTCGCACGTACGCTATTTCTTTCATAACCCGTTTTGGCCAAGATACCATCCTGCCCGGTGAAATTATAGCTGATCATGAATTTCGTTTTATCCGAACCGCCGTTGACGTTTACATTGTGATTCTGTAAAATTGCCTGATCGCCGAAAACCAACTTTTGCCAATCAATTCCTTCGCGCGAGCCGTAATCGCGAGCGATCCTACCATAAGCCCCCATGTAGAAGTCAGCACTCGACACGTCGCCGCCAAACATATTAGCCCATTGGCTTTCTTTACCTGCGAGCGTTTGGAATTCATACTGGTATTTTACATATTGTTCCGTATTGAGCAGGTCGAGTTTGTTACTTAGTTTTTCAAAGCTGAAATAGGTATTATAGCTTACTTCGGTTTTGCCAACTTTACCTGATTTTGTCGTAATTAAGATGACCCCATTTGCACCACGAGCGCCGTATATGGCCGTAGCCGATGCATCTTTCAATACTTCAATTGATTCGATGTCATTAATGTCGACGTTACGCAAAGCATTTTCCATTTGAAAGCCATCCACAATGTAGAGCGGGTTGGTCCCTTGTGTAATAGAAGTTCCACCACGTACGGTTATATTGATATCAGCTCCGGGGGCTCCACTTTGGGTTACGACATTGACGCCTGCCACCTTACCGGTTATTGCTTGTGCCGCTGTTGTAACCGGGATATTTTTGATATCATCGGCTTTGACGGTACCCACTGCGCCGGTCAAATCTCTTCGCCTCGCCGTTCCATAACCGATCACCACCACCTCATCTAACCCTTGGCTATCTTCGTCAAGTTTCACCGTAGACACCTCACTAGTGGAAACTTCTTTACTTTGGTATCCTACAAAGGAGAAAAGGAGTATTGCATCTCCTTCAGCCTGTAAGGTGAAATTACCGTTCGCATCCGTTGTGGTACCTCCTTTTTTTCCTTTAATTAAGACCGATACACCAGGTAATGATGTACCATCTTTACTGCTAATGACTTTCCCGCTGATATTTTGCTGCGCATGTGCAACTGAAACCAGGGTGCAAAACAAAAGAAATGCGGACAAGCCATACCGCCAAGAAACCTTCCTCGGCTGCGATAAGAATAGTTGACACGCATTTTTACTGGTAGTTTTTAGGTTCATAAGTTTAGTTTATTAGGTTTAACATTATCGAATCAGCGCATTAAGGCCGGTTCATTCATCTGCATAACAAATACTTGCTAAAATCGAATATTGGTTAGTTTAGTTTTATTAGGTCTTTGTTAGCTGCTGCAATATTAATAGCTAATAAGAGGATACCGTCCTGCTGTGTCCTGTATGGGATGCGAAAAGGATTGCAAAAAAATAGTCTAATACGATCAAGAGGTCGTTTTTTAACTTTAAATTAAACTACGCAATCGTTTCCGAAATCGTTGAGTTGTTGAGTAGGGAATTAGTTAATTAGCCGATTAGCCAATTGTTCATTAATGTTCGTTCAGTTCAAAGGCATTCATGAGCTCATTGCACTCGGTTCATAAGCACTCCCGAGTCGTCGGGGTCGGTTAGTCAATGAGTGAATTAGTTAATGAGTTGAGTTGCTAAGTAGTTAAGAGGTTAAATAGTTAAGAGGTTAAATAGTATTACGCTTATGAACGTTATTACGAATACTAACAACCAGTAACGAGTAACTAATTCAGTTAAGTAGTATTGCCCTTACAAACGTCATCACTAACGAAGAATAACTAATGGCTTACAACTGACAACGCACAACTAACAACCAATAACTAATCAGTCAACACGTTCACTTTCGGCATCTCAAACTGTTTATTCTCTCCTTTTACTTTTGGTGTCCCGAAGTAGAAATAGACTTGTCTTTCGATAAGTTTTCCATCGAGGTGGTTCAACTCGCTTTTGGGTCCTAAACCTTTGGTGTCAGTTGTCATATTTAAAGCAAGCTTCGTACCGATGGGGGGTATCGCGTCTAGAAAAGAGATATCCCCTATAGGAAGATCTGGATGCGATTTCGCCCCAGTTAATCCATAAAAATCAAATAATCGAACATAGAGGTCATCATCTGGAAAAGACATATAGAATTTTCCCTCAACGGTGTTCATTTCCATCCAGGTGACATCGGCATAATATCCTTTAAACTCTGGGTAGAGCCAGGGGTAGCTGCCGGTTTGTGTATTATTATTGCGCTTTTCCCAAACATTGTAAGTAGTACCCTGCATTCTGTTTTTCCAAACACGATATGGCCCTTTACCTAACCATTTTACACCTAAAACGAAGTTTTCAGGGTAGGTAAAACTGACTCCTGCAAAGCGTTGATCACCATTTAAGGTATATCCATAGTCCATTTCCAACCATCCTGTTTTATCCATTTTCCATTTAATATATTTTAGATCGCCTTCATAAGTAGCTTCGATCACCGCAGTCTCATCATCTCGATAATGTTTTACGTTTATAGGTTTTGCTTTTCCGCTTACTAAAAGCGGACCGTCTTTGAACGAAAGCGCTTTACTATATTTATTAGCCAAAGCTGCCAGCAGGCCCGTGTTCTTATTAATATATACGGTGATGCCATTTGCGGTCATCTGGATAAGACTATCTTGTTCCATGAGCTGAACGGCTGTATCTATCGGCTCATCGAAATGATGAAAGGCTAGCTGTGCATTATCCTTGGTTTTCCAAACCCAGCGGAAAATCTCATTCCCTTGCAAATCGAATGCAGTTAAGGCGAAGGCATCTTGGTCCATCCAAGACGTTGGCAATTCCATATGCAAACTTCCCTTTTCCAATGGCGCAATAGCAGGAAATTTTCCTTTTCCGCTAGATATTACTGTAAAACCATCGCCTGTTTGCAAGGGTTTGTCGAAATTTAAAAGCTCCCATTTAAAAGTACATTGATTTAAGTTGGTAAAGTGATACCGGTTTTCTACTAATATATCGCCCTTAAAATTTGGATCAAGGGCCTCCATCGTTATTTTAATCGGTGCATAAATTTCTCGGATAGCATTCACGCTGCCCTCTTGTTCGCGATGCGGCCCTACCAAACCATCCGGTGCATTTACTCCATTTACGTCGATCATGTTCTGCTCATCCGTCCGTACCAATCCTTCGTCCACTAAAGCCCATAGAAAACCACCTGCACCTCTTTTAGCATTCCAGTGTAGCTCCCAAATATCTTCCAGTCCGGCTGCACCACCCCCATCATCTTGTGCGTGCAAAAATTCAGTAGGCATATAAATATTGGTATCTGCCAATATTTTTTTTGTGCTATAGTAGTCTTCATAATGATTGCCATCAATTCCATTAAAAGCATTTCCAGGACGATGATGCGCATGTATTACCGGTCTATTTGAAATATCATAATGGCCAAACAGGGTATCGAGGTCAAAATTATGCCCACCTTCATTTCCATTGCTCCAAAAAATAATAGAAGGATGGTTAGCATCACGTATAACCATTTCCTTTACCAATTTCGTTCCAACAGGAGTAGCATAAGCTTTCTGCCAACCTGCTAATTCATCAAGTACATAAAGACCCAATGAGTCACAGATATTTAGAAAGGATTTATCAGGTGGATAATGCGAGCAACGGACGGCATTCATGTTCATATATTTAATGAGTTTCACATCCTCTAAATCGATGCTTGCATTCACAGACCGTCCCGTTTCAGGCCACCACACATGTCGATTTACACCCTTCATCTTTATTTTCGTTCCGTTCAAGTAAATGCCATCCTGTTTACGTATTTCAATGGTTCTAAAACCAAATTTCTGTTGCATTTCATAAACTACTTTTCCATTTTTATACAGTTCTGTTTTTACCGTATAGCGGTTGGGCGTCTCGGCAGTCCACAGTGCTGGATTTGCCACCTTCGTGTTAAGATACACAATAGAGTCGTTGACCTTTGCTTGCACCCTGCCTATCTGTTTATTTTGCTGATCTATAATTTCGCTTTTTAACATTAAGCCCTCGTTCACTCCGTCGATATGCACTTGCATATTAAAAGCACCATCAGCCCTCGCGTCGATCGCTACATGATCAATAAACGATTGGGGCACAATTTCTAGATAAACAGGTCGAAAAATACCCCCAAGAATCCAATAGTCTGCTAGACGTTCGGCGTTGTTAACAGAAGGATCGGCAGACATCTTGCTGACGGTTACTTCCAATTGATTATCTTTCCCATAAACAAGCTTATCGCTTATATCATACTTAAAACGATAAAAGGCACCTTGGTGTATCGGACCAGCGGATTTGCCATTAATTTTCACCTCCGCGTCAGTCATTACCCCTTCGAATACAACAAATATTTTTTTCCCTTTCCATTCATCTTTCACAGAGAACATTTTTCTATAAACACCTTTCTCATCATGAAAACGGAAATTTTTTCCGTAGGTGACATAGTCTCTCCCATAATTATAATTGCCATAACCCTGTTGCTCCCAATGAGCTGGGACTGCAATCTTGTCCCATTTACCACTTTTACGTCCTCCCGAACACCAGAAATCCCAATCAACTGTATGTTCATTATCTGTACCAGATAGGTACTGAATCTGTTTTTTTACATCTTGGCAAAAAGCTTTATTAAAACTTAAAGTCGTTAAGGCGATTAGTAGAAGAGCTTTGTATATCATGATCTGAGTCTATATTCAAATTAATTTCCATCAGGTTTAGTACTATCGGCACGTGGGCTTTCGGGCCAATTCCAATCGGCCAATGCACCTGGCCTAGCTGGATTATAAACAGGCGCATTTTCTTTAATATAAACTACCAGGGAAGGAACTTTTTCACGAATTCCCTGCAGTACACATTGTGCTATCTGGTAAGCGCCATAAGTATTAAAATGCGTATTATCTTCCAAAGCCTCGTGCTGTGCGGGGTAGGTATTTGCAGGATAATGTACAAAAGCCTTCTTCGAAGGCTCTACGCCTAAGGTTTCATACAAAACCTTCGTCATTTTATTCAAATCGATTAAAGGCACATTCAATTCAGCGGCAACTTTTCTCGCCGCTTCAGGAAAATCTCCAAGTGAGTTCGTAATCCGTCCATTTTCATCAAAGCTTCGTCTATTGGTGGATGTCAAGATAACCGGGATTCCCTGCTTCGCACGCACTGCTTTGACAAAAAACCGAAGTCGGTCAGTATAGGAGCCATAAGCACCTGCATTATGCCCTTTTTCTTTTTGATCATTATGTCCGAATTCAATAAACAGATAGTCGTTTGGCTGCATCACACTTAAAACCTTATCCAATCGCTTCGAGCTCAGGAAGCTTCCCAACGACAGGCCCGATTCAGCGTGATTTGCTATCGCCACCTTTGGATTGAAGAAAGCAGTGATCATTTGCCCCCAAGAAGCCCAAGGCTCATCTTCTTGATTAACCACAGTAGAGTTACCTGCGAGGTAAATTGTAGGAAAATGTTCTTCCCCTTTTGTGATGGTTAATGTCTGTAAGCTGCAATGCGTGGCATCAAATTCAATTGTTAGTTTCTCATCCCAATCGAGCTTAGTAAATTCGCGAGGCTTTAGCTTGACCGCTACTCCATTTGTTATTTGCCGATCTTTAATATTAACCGTAAAGGTCTTTGTGGTACTTTGGCCAGCCTTCAAGGGCGTGTTAAGCAGCATCAGTCGGCGCGACTCGGCCTTTACCGTAAAAGATCCCGCTACCCCATCATTTGCTTTTACCTGTATGGTGATTTGATAATTGCCTTCTGCTGCTTTTGTTGAAAAGTAAAAAGGAGTGCCTTTCTTTATATCCTTTATCAAATCATAGCCGCTAGCCTGTTTGTCCGCATAAAAGGTATGCGGACCTATGAAGGTATAACCAGGAAGTTTTTCGATGAAACTATATTTTTGTATGGATTGCTGCGCATAGCTACATAGCTGCGTAAGCATGAAGCCAACAAACAATAGACTTCTCAACATCTTCTCCGACTTAATGAGTAACATGAATAGATTTGACATTATGTGCACAAATGGGTTAACAGGATGCAGATATCAATTTGAAATATCAATATTTTCAACATGTTTGCTAATATATTTTTCTCCTTGTACATGAGTCGCCTTTAATTTCTTGAGCGACACATTGCTAATAGGAAGCTCCTCTTCTCCCAATATCCTTGAAACAAACTGCACGTCAGAAACGGAAATATTCTCTAGAAAGATATCCTTGATTGGTGTCAGCCGTCTTTCATAAGTTGGGACCAAGGTTCGCCATTGATATAATACATCCGTTTCAATACCTAATATGCCCAGATCAATCTTCCCAGCTTTAAGATTCGATGCATAAACCTTTTTTACGTAACCACCCATTCTTTCATTAGTTTTGATAAAAACCAGGTGATTTAATTTTGCGCCCTCCAATACCTCGCAATTATCAACAAAAACATGCTCGATGCCACCGGATAGCTCGCTACCAATGGCAACTAATTGATGTCCGTTCTTGACAATACAGTTGCGTATCACAACGTTCTTCGAAGGTATTTTCAAACGCCAGCCCTCCGGATTTCTTCCAGACTTTATTGCGATCGCATCGTCCCCCTGGTCAAAGAAACAATCTTCAATCAGTACATTTTGACTCATTTCAGGATCGACGCCATCGTTATTGTGCCCATGAGCATATACCTTTACTTTTCTAATCACCACATTTTTAGCGAGATATGGATGGATCGTCCAAAAAGGGCTATTAGTAATCGAAATTCCCTCCAGCAATATATTTTCACTTCGGTTAAACTGAATAAATTGGGGACGAAGATGAGCAGTATCATCTACCATTTGCCTGCTTTCAATGGGTGTACGGCTCCAAGCAAGGTTGTATAGGCGTTTGATGCTCTCCATGTGTGCTTGGGGCCGAGCAAACCACTTTTTCCAAACATCCATTTTCGCTTTTATTTCCCCTTCGCCCGTAATGGCTATGTTTTTACACTGATAGGCATATATAAGTGGCGAGTAGTTATAACACTCCATCCCCTCCCACGAAGCGTGTACCGCTGGAAGATAATCCGCCGGATCCTCAGAAAATAGTAATACAGCACCTTTTTCCAGGTGTAGATTGACGTTGCTTTTCAAGTGAATTTTGCCTGTTAACCATTCGCCGCTTGGAATAACCACTACCCCACCTCCTATTTCATTTGCCTTACTGATAGCCGAAGCAATGGCTTGCGTTGTTTTGTCCTTATTCGTTTGATCGGCTCCAAAATCCGTGATCAGCAATCGCTTACACCGACTAAAATCCGGTATCTGAATTTCAGGCATCTCGAAGGGCGCTGCTACTTTTATTTTAGTAAGTGCTACTCCTTCTTCTGCATTTGCGTAAAACGCAGAGAAGTATAATGTTAAAAAAATGAATAAGTATCTCATCATATAAGTTAATTGAACCAAGGTGGAAACAAAAGAATCATCAAATTTTATGATCAGCAACCCGCTCCATCCTGCCGCAAAACCTAAAACAGTAAAAAAACATCTGCCAAGCTAGTTAAAACCATATCAACGAATAATATAATGTTTAAAAAAATCAACGCAATCGATTCCGCTTAGCTTTCTGACCAACCAATAGCGAAAAAATTATTCGCAAGCATGATACATCATCACGGAACATGACAGTGAAAACAATCGAATGTTTTTCTTTTGAAAAAAAGGCAAGAAGTCGTTAAACAGGCAATCCCGCACTTTGTTAGAAGCCTCTTGATTATTTAGATCTGGAAATTATGAACACATTAAAAACCTTAGGTCAATTTATTATCGAAAAACAAGCCGACTTTCCATTTGCAAAAGGAGAGCTTAGCAGGCTATTACGTGACATTGGTATTGCAGCCAAAATAGTAAACAGAGAAGTGAATAAAGCGGGCCTTGTAGATATATTAGGCAACGCCGGAACAATGAATGTGCAAGGAGAAGACCAGAAAAAATTGGATATTTACGCGAATGAGCAGTTTATAGCAGCCTTACGAACGGGTGGTGAATGCTGCGTAGTTGCTTCCGAAGAAAACGACGAATGCGTGTATATCGAGTCAGAAATCTCGAAGAATGCCAAATATATCGTAGCCATTGACCCCTTAGATGGTTCATCAAACATAGAAGTAAATGCCGCAATTGGTACGGTTTTTAGTATTTATCGTAAAATAAATTCGGATCAAAAGCCAACCATCGAAGACGTGCTGCAACCAGGCAACAAGCAGGTCGCAGCCGGTTATGTCATCTATGGATCTTCTACCATGCTCGTTTACACCACAGGAAAGGGGGTTAATGGTTTCACATTAGATCCTTCGATAGGAGAGTTCTGCTTATCGCATCCCAATATGAAAATACCCAAAGACGGAACGATCTATTCTATAAACGAAGGAAATTATGTGCACTTCCCTAAGGGTGTAAAAGATTACATCAAATATTGCCAAGTGGAAGATAAGGAGACCTCTCGACCTTATACTTCTCGTTACATTGGCTCCATGGTTGCTGATATACACCGTAACCTAATAAAAGGTGGTATCTTTCTCTATCCTGTTTCCTCTGCTTATCCCGACGGAAAGTTGCGATTGGTATACGAATGCAATCCCATGGCCTTTATTTTAGAGCAGGCCGGTGGATTGGCAACCGATGGTTATCAACGTATTTTAGATATAAAACCGATCGAGCTTCATCAAAGAGCTGCCATTTTTCTCGGATCTGAAAACATGGTATTGATGTTACATAGTTTTTTAAAAGAGGTAAAGAAAGTCGGATAGGCCGTGCTGGTCATGTGAAAGGTTACGATTATTACGTGACATTTCATCCGTAAATAATTTTGTCCATCGGTCGGATGGAGCTTACCATGTTTAATCCGCCAGCTGGCGGACCATCTATGTGATGAAAACTAAATTTTAAACATGGACGGTTCATATCAAGAAAACAATCTGTACCTTTACATGACAGTACAGGATTGTTTTCTGGTTTACGTGCCTTATTATTGAGCAATCTTTCTGCGACCTAATTGTTATAAACTTATTAAGCGATTGTTTTACATCTTTATAAAAGGCTCGAATTGAAACGAAATCAGCAAATTTGCACGTATTGGAAACAAGTGGTTTTCGAAAGCAATATCAATGCTTTTGAAAAATTATTTCATTTAACCAATGCTAATTTCATTAAGTTTTGCCGCCAATATACCAGCGATAAGGAAGCTTCTGAAGAAATTGTTTCTGATGTATTTGTGGACCTATGGTTCCATCGTAATAAGTTAACGCATGTTAAAAACCCGGAAGTCTATCTCTTAATTTGTGTAAAAAATAAAGCGCTGAATCATTGGAAAAAGAATTCTTATATGCAATTGGTACCGATTGATGAGGAAGCCAATGAAATAATGGATGCTTATCGTCCAGATGAAGAACTCGAAAGGAAAGAGCTCTTTATGCAATTAGATAAGGCAATCGGATCGCTTCCACATCAATGTCGTGTCATTTTTAAACTGGTTAAGGAAGACGGTATGAAATGTGGGGAAGTCGCCGAGATCCTCAATATCTCAATACGCACTGTACATGCACAGATCTACCGAGCCATGACTAAATTAAATACCGTCATGACCAAGCATCAAACGTCCCATATAGCAACAATCATTAAAAACATTGCTTCAGCTATCGTTCTTTGTCTTTCACTGCAGAGCAGCTGTTTTTGAAAACGAAGGATTAATTTTTCGCTTAGTGGCAGCGACACCGCCAACTACTTTATTTTTCATAACGAGTTTATTTTCATTGGCATTCAAGCTTCTCGCCGACTGGCTCGAGGTTTCCGCAAAGAAAGTAGTCAAAGAAACTCGCCGCTGCAAAATTTACAGGAATGTTAGTGCCTCCCACTGCATGACATAAATTTTGGAGGCGGCATTGTCGAAAGCTAAAGGTATGTGCTTCTAACAAACGTGCCATAGTTTACACGTTGTACATCGTTTACAAAGTATTACGCTGCGTCGCATAATCTCTCCGTTATGCTAAAATATCACCTAGGAAGTTTGCGGTTTGCAAGTTGAAGCACTACCATTGTAGCAAAGTTCCAAGCGATGAGTTTTTTGTTTCTCGTATGTTTGGAAATCATTAAGTTTCTGGAGAAATAGCAAGAGGAGAAGGGAAGAAATATTTTGTTTCAGGGAGTTGAAGGTAATATCCCGAAAAAAGAATCATTCACCATCTCCTAATGCTTCTCCGAGTCTGAACAGTACTTAGGGAGCTTTGGCATCCCGTATAAATGCGAGAAAAGATGATGGAAGCTTTTGCTGTCTCATTAACCCATTTTATCATGAAAACAACTAAACATTGTGTTGGCGTAGATGTATCGAAGGATTCGATAGTTTGCTGCTTGGGAAGTAGTCAGCAAGAGATCACTGTTTTTAGCAGGCCAAAAACCTTTACAAACGATCTAAAGG
>NZ_FOAF01000008.1 GCF_900109575.1 Olivibacter domesticus
ACCACGTTGATAGGCCGCAGGTGTAAAGGTAGAGATACCATAGCCGAGCAGTACTAATAGCCCGAAGCTTTCTCAAGCAGCAGCAGACTGTTGTCTTCCTGTTTTTTTTCTTCCGGTATATATGTCATATAAAGATATTCGGGTGCCTATATCGGCGGTGTCCACCTCTTCCCATACCGAACAGAGAAGTTAAGCCCGCCAGAGCCGATGGTACTGCAGTAACATGTGGGAGAGTAGGTCGGTGCCACCTTTTACTGGGCCGTACAGCATTGCTGTACGGCCCTTTTTTTTGTTACAGCCAAATGAAATGGATTGGCCATCCCCAGTTTTTTCTCCGAACTTAAACATGCGTCATTGGATTTATTTTGACGTTACGCTTACAGCACAGATTCTTTTTTGATAGTAGTGAAGTTTAACTTTGTTGTTAATGACAAAGCAAATTCCCTTATCGGCTCTTGAATTGGCCGTAGTAGTTGAAGGCGGAGACGCCGGCACTGCAATTAATAGTACTGTAGAAGTCGCTCAACACATAGAACAATTAGGATACCAACGCATTTGGTTAGCAGAACACCACAACATGGAACATATAGCGAGCTCCGCTACCGCGGTGCTTATTGGTCATGTTGCAGGCCACACAAAAAATATTCGCGTGGGTTCTGGTGGCATTATGTTGCCTAACCATACACCTCTTATTATCGCGGAGCAATTCGGAACTCTTGAAACATTATATCCTGGTCGAATTGATTTAGGCTTAGGAAGAGCACCTGGTACGGACCAACTAACAGCGATGGCTATAAGGAAGAATAATATGAATGCCGCCTACCAGTTTCCTGACGACGTGAAAGAGTTGCAACAATTTCTTCATACTGAAAATGTAGCTAGTAAAGTGCGCGCATTTCCAGGAGAAGGACTCGATATACCCATTTGGATATTAGGATCTAGCACCGACAGTGCCCATTTGGCTGCAAAATTTGGCTTACCATATGCGTTCGCCTCTCATTTCGCTCCAGCCCAATTTCGCGCTGCCATAGATATTTATAAGCGTGAATTCCGTCCTTCCGATCAGCTTCAAAAACCTTACGTAATGGCCTGTGTGAATATTATTGCAGCGGAAACAGATGAAGAAGCGGCAGTACTTTCAACGAGCTTATTTCGTATGTTTATTGGCATTCTTACTGATAGACGCCAACCTTTGCAACCCCCTGTCCCATCATTAGAACCTTATTGGAACCCAGAAATACAATATGCAGTGAATAATATGACGGCTTGCACGTTTATAGGAAGTAAGGAAAGCATTCGCCAAAAATTATCAGTGTTTATTGCGGAAACGGGTATTGATGAGTTGATGGCAGCTTCTTATATCTATGATAGCGAAAAGAAATTGCGGTCGTTCACGATTTTGAAGGATGCTTTAAGCGAGATATAGATTGGTTATTCGGGTTTCCCTGCTGAGGTATAAGTTGAATATTGATGTCGCATAAGGTAAGTGACCGCTTGAGGATAAGATAGGTCAGTGGTGAATAATACTTGGTTAATCAATATTCTTTTTTTGATTTAGAAGATCGTTTATTATCTTTATTTTTAATGTAGATATGTTTTATTTTCGTGTTTTCAACATTTTTTTCATCAATTTCAAAGTATCTATTTAGCGACTTAAATAAGGGAGCCAATTTTAAAAAGCCATAAATACGAGGGTCGAAGTCAGGTTTTCTTTTATTGAGCAAAGCGCCGATTTCTGCTAAAAATGCCCAACCACTTTCATCGGCTACATCATTTACTGTATTTTTTAAGAGTCTTATGAAATTGCTGCTAATAGGTTCTGTGTCAACTGATTTTTGTGTCTCTTTTTCTTGTGTTTCAACTCCCTTTTCTTGCACTTTATTACCTATTGCCGCTGTAGCCTGCGTGTTATTATTACTAAGAATTTCGATGTATATGAATTTATCACAAGCAGCAATAAAAGGCTTAGGAGTTTTCTTTTGACCAATCCCTATTACTAACTTGCCTGATTCTCGAAGTCGTATAGCTAGTCTTGTAAAATCACTGTCACTTGATACAATACAGAAGCCGTCAACCTTCTGACTATGAAGAATATCCATAGCATCTATAATAAGAGCGGAATCAGTGGAGTTTTTACCACTCGTATAACTGTACTGCTGAATAGGTGTTATAGCATGTGTAAGTAAAGGATCCTTCCAACCCGCAACGTAAGGACTTGTCCAATCTCCATAGATGCGTTTAATGGAAGGAGTACCATGTCTCTTTACTTCATCTAAGATGTTTTCTATTTTTGAATTTGAAACATTATCTGCATCAATAAGAACGGCAATATTTAATTCCATCATAGTCTCTTATATACTCATCATCTAGATTAATTTTTGTTTTATTTCCCTTATCGACAGCTCGATTTTTCAAATCTCTCCTATTTACATACTGTCAAACTGTTGAATCTATATCTGTCAATAGGCAGCCTTGGATAGCACGATTCTTCATACTGTTTCAAAATGAATAAGGCGAATGTACAAAATAAGATCAATTACTTCATTTTTGGTGTAGTAATAATTGTTTTTTCTTATGTTTGATGCTCAAAATATTAACTTTGAGACTAAAGCTAAGAGCTATTACATGTTGCTTGATAACTATTCGATTACAATATTTCTAGTTTATAATAGTTCGATAGGTAGATAAGAATGAGTAGCTGTTATTAAATAGAAAATAGATATGATTGCTCAAGTTTTTGGAGCAGCCTTTGGGTTATTGGCTGTGGTTTTTGGTGCATTTGGCGCACATGCTTTAAAAAGAAGGTTTACGGACGAGCAGTTGCAGAGTTTTGAAACGGGTGTGAAATATCAGATGTACCATGCTATTGTGTTAATCGTAGTTGGGCAGTTATGTGAGGAGACTGCAACTTTTTATCAAGCATTCACAGTTTTATTCATTGTCGGTACATTTTTATTTTCTTTTAGTATTTATGGTCTTTGCCTAAGCGCTGCATTTGGTAATAAACTCAGGTTTTTAGGCCCGGTTACACCTCTAGGAGGACTGCTTCTCGTTGGGGGATGGATGTTGCTTTTATACCAGTTTGTAATGGCTCTTTAGGTTCTGTACACATAGGTTCAATCAAAATCTATTCCTAACCGTCTATAAAGATTATGCAGCGTGAAGATTTGTTTACTTGTATTGTTATCTAACGACTTTACCCCGTTTTTGCAACTAGTATAACAACATGCTATTTTCTGCCCATGTCCCCACTCAGGTGTGAGCGGCAGCATAGTAGTCAACAAAGTCAATGTTAGAAAACTAAAAAATAGTGAAAAAGCAATTTTTGTCTTGATTTTATTAATACCGAGCATAATACAATTCTATTATATGCTGAATCCCGTAAAATTTATGCCGTATTTTTAAAATGCTTATTTACAGTGTCTTATTTGTTTTATGTTGACGGTTATGTTCGAAATCGGACAGTTTTTTGTGCGTTTTCGAACTGTAAGGAATGTAAATTGACTTCTAGCGATTGGCACGAATGAAGTATTTATTGATGCTTCAAATAGTAAAGATTGCTAAAATGTATTTTAATGTTTCCTTACACTACTTCTTTTTCGACTAATTTAACTAGAACTGAAACAGATAGTCGCAGGTAGTCTTTGCCAGTTCGATTATTTTGAACTGGTAAAACTGTCTGTTTATTTCTCCTTTAGTAACGAACGCTGATTTACACTAAAAATTAGCCGGGAAGTATTTTCTAAATTGTTGTTATTGTGTATACCATTCTTTGTAGCATCATAATTTAGGTTTATAATTGGTAAAAGGCCTTCAATCAAGGAGATCGAAGGCCTTTTTTACGTACATTGCCGTTAAATGATGTTGTGTAATAAAACCTATGTAATTAAGATTTTTCCTTTGCAAAGGTCTCTGCAATAGCATTCACTTCTTTGTCAGTTAAATGGCTTCCCGAATTGATAAGTATTTTATATTTGAAGATAATTGATTTCCCTGCAGGCAGGGAAAAATTCAATGTTTCTTCACCGCCACTCATTGCGTTTTGACCTAGGGGATTAGCTGCAAATAAACCGTAGCCACGTGCATGCCAATAAGTAGGGTAACCAATATTATCTGGATGATCAATGATAACGAGTGAAATAGATTCATTATCAATCTTTCCGGTTAAGTTTACCCATTTTCCTCTGGTTCCCCAAACATCATCGCCTTCTATACCCTCACTACTACGATATTTACCAGTTGTTTTTGAATTATCGAGCTTTGCCACCTCTGTTATATTTCCACTGGCATCTGTAAAATTAACTGGCTCGTTTGAAGGATGTTCCAATTCTCGCGCCAGACGGATTCCTAGTAGACCTTCTTTATTATCTTTGAAAGATACATTCTCTTTCAACGCCGTTAATTTTGTGGTTAATTCAATCGTGCGCATCTCACCGTTAACGCTGAATAAATAGCGCGTATCTTCCTTTAAAATATTAGTGCCATCTGGTTTTTGCCAGTACTTGGTTACATCTAATAGAGCATGATCATTTGTCGCTTCCATCTTATTAACACTGGCGTGTACGATGGTGCCATATTCGTTCTTCTTTTCAGCAGGTATCGCAGTAGAATTATTCCAAAAGTCGAGGCCGTTCACATCTCCATAATTAAACCAAAGGCCCACATGGTGCGGATGATCCACTCGCTCACCAGGTCTTGGATCAAAAGGCCACCCTCTTGTTATTAAAGTATTCTTGGAAGTGCGTAATGGATATAGCACTGGTTTCATTAACGATTCAGGATAGATATAGGAGGTAAGGGGTTGACCATCGAAAGTGATATCAACACGTTTTTCCACCTTATTTTCGGTAATAGCAAAACCGTTTTTTTCAGACTTAAATCCTGTAATGGTTAATATAGCAATAAGCGCCAAAATATTTATTTGTTTATAATTCATGGTGTTACTATTTAACCAACGATTACTTCTTGTTTTTCATCATTAAAAGATACCTTTTTACCTGTTTCCATTGCTATCCTCGCCATTATATTTGCGACTGAATGATTATAACCTGCCTTTACAGAGGCATTAGGGGTTTTTCTGCTACGTACGCACTCCATCCAATTCAGCATATGAAGAGATGTCATAGGATCGCTGCCCGTATTGGCCGAAGTTTCTATACGTGCAGCATTTGCCAATGTAAAAGGCTGCAACAAATTAGCTTTCATGTCCATTTCAGCCGCCATCTTACCCGATAATCCACCTTCATCTGTTACCTGATTCGTGTCTAAATTCAGCATGCCGGCATTTGAGTAGTACAACTCTTTAATGCCCCCTGCCGAATTGGTAAAGCGCGAAGAATAAAGAACTTGAAATCCCTTAGTCTTGTCATTCTTCGGGCCATAGTCCATTACCGCGGTTACCGTATCAGCGTTTGTTCGTCCGTCATCCCACATGTAAATACCACCGTTGGCTGCTACACTTCTTGGGTGCTCAAGATCAGTAAACCAATGTACAGTATCTATCTGATGTGACATCCATTGTCCAAAAATACCCGAAGAATAAGGCCAGAATAAGCGATATTCTAAATACTTTCGGGGATCCCATGCTACTTTTGGCCGATTCATTAAAAAGCGGTTCCAGTCGGTATCCTGCTCGCGTATTTCTTTTATCAATTGTGGAAGTCGCCATCTTCCAGGCTGATTAACATTCCAGGTCATCTCCACCATTTTGATGTCGCCAAATTTTCCAGATCGAATATATTCATTGGCAGCGATATAGTTAGGTGCGCTACGTCGTTGAGAACCAACTTGCAATATCTTTCCTGTTTCCGTTACAGCTTGTAGTAAGACTTTGGCGTCCTCCAATGTCTCCGCCATAGGTTTTTCTACATAAACGTCCTTACCATTACGAACGGCTTCTGCAGCCATAAGCGCATGTTGAAAATCAGCCGTACTGATGATGACCGCATCAATCCCCTTTTGCGCATAAAGTTCATCGTTATTTCGATATTTAGCGATCGACATACCTGCTTTATCCTTAATAAAAGCTTCTGCCTCCTCACGCCGCCGATTCCAGATATCGGAGACACCTACGAACTCAAAATTTAATTTTTTCGAATGGTTTAGAAAGCTAGGGCAAAGTGTACTTTTAAAACGATTGGAGAAGCCTACAATAGCCACCCTTACACGATCATTCGCACCTAAAATGCGACCATAACTTTTGGCACTGATGCCCATCGTAGATAATCCCACAATTCCCGCACCTAAAGTGGCTTTTTTGATAAATTCGCGACGTGAATTTTCATACTTTGTTGTCATATCATTATTGGTTAGTTATAAATTATATGGTTTATATTTTTTTGCGGAACAAAATCCGTTTTTGCATCATGCTAAATAATATCAAGCAAAATAATGAAGAATTACTCACTTCACAATTTCGGTTATTTTACGTGAATGCCTGCTGAATCCCGCAATAGATAGCTAATCAGTACAAGTATAATGACATAGCAGTTTTAAAAAAAATAAAAGCTAGGAAAAATCTACGCAATCGATATCGTTTACATTGAAATCGGTATTTGACCAAGAAAACAACGTTAATTTATCTGTTTTTAACCAAAACCCTCTCGCTAAGCTAATTATAATAGCAAGAGGGCTTAAATGATGGACTTGCATCTACTTTTTAAACGCTAGTACTGTAAGAATCGGAAAGTGATCGGAAGGAAATTTACCACGATAGGTATCTGTTAAAATTCCCCACTTTTTAGCGTGGATATCTTTTGTTACAAAAATATGGTCGATAATTTGATCACTGGCCAATGCTTTTGTCGAACCAAAAGAATTAAAAGACGCATTGCTTTTATAGGGATATTGTACCTGTATTTGTGTATCGAAAACTAATTCAGATTGTGCTAGTGTCTTATACCACTCCGTATCACTGGCACCATTAAAATCACCTGTTAAAATAGTGGGCGCCCCCTCGGCTATCTCCTTTATCTTTTTTAGAATCAAATGACTGCTTTCCTTTCGGGCGATAATGCCTTGATGGTCATAGTGAACATTAAAGAAGTAGAAGGTACGTTTACTTGCTTTGTCTTCTAAAAATACCCAAGAGCATATACGTTTGTGTGACTGTGCATCCCAGCCAAAACTAGGCTCGTCGGGTGTTTGAGAGAGCCAGAAATCTCCTTTGTCCAACAAATTGAATTTGTCTTTTTTAAAGTAAATTGCCGAATGCTCTCCAGCGTCTTTTCCATCATCTCGGCCAACACCGTAACGGTCGTAATTAGGTAGTCCAACACTGAGATCATCAATCTGATTTTTTAATCCTTCCTGTGTGCCAAAAATATCAAAATCATGAAATCGAATAAGAGAAATAATTACTGGTGCACGATCTTGCCAAAGATTACCTGTATCGGTTTTGTTAGCATAACGAATGTTATAAGAACCAACTGTAATGGTTTGTGCATAAAGTCCGTTGATTATCAATAACAGAACGATAAGTAGGGAATATACATGTTTTGTGCTCATCTTTATAAATTTGCGGTTGGGAGTTTAGTTCTCCCAACCTGGGTTTTGTCCGATATTCGGGTTTAATAAATAGTCTTCTTGTGGAATAGGATATAAATAATGCTTTTCCTCCCAATGCCGGTTAATGTTATTCAGCCACGTCAATTCGCCAGATGTACTATTTTTTAACTGTTGTGGATTTACTCCTCCACTAATGGTAGGACCTACGTTTACATAGGTAACACCAGGAATCCGTTGGGCTGGTTCCTGTTGAAAGAAGCAAACATCTAATATACCGTCCTCGTTAAGATCAAGTGGCGTATTTAGCGCAGGTACATAAAAGCCGTTCCATGGCAGATCCATCAGTTCTCCCTTGTGCCAACGTACAATATCATAAAAGCGAAAGCCCTCCAACGCGAGTTCGATACCTCTTTCCCTACGTACTTCCAAAAGTATTGGATCGCTAGTTTCTTTAAAATAATTCTGTTGTAGATATGGATCTACCTGAGTAGGTAAGGAAGATGTGTTTCCCGTAATACCTGCGCGTCGGCGAAGCGCGCCAATTGTATTGTTCCAATCAGTGGCGCTAAGTACGCCAAGTTCTGTCTTGGCTTCCGCGTAATTTAACAACACTTCTGCATATCTAATTATACAGATAGAATTCGTATTGCGCGTGCCACCGTCATAAGATGTATTATCAACGGTCCATTTTATTGGTTGATATCCCGTATAGGTATAAGAAAATACAGGAGGAGCCGCTTCCGGTTTTCCGCCGTTTAGGCGTTTGTAATCACCCATACGGATAGTTTGCTGCAAGCGCTTATCCCGGCCCTTTACTTCCTCTGCAAAAGTCATCGTGGCATAGTTTGATTTATTTGTAAATGGCGTACCATCAATATTGAGGTACGTATTAACGAACGTACGAGTAAAACTCAATCGAGCACCGTAAGTAGCACTCGTCCACCACCAGTTTGCATCGTTTAAAACATTTAAAGAAGCGTTCATTACTGCTGATAACATTATTTCCTGCGCAACAGGGGCATCACTAGTAAACAGTTGTCGATAAGAAAGTTCTTCTCCACCAGCAGTATTTAAGCTAAACCGATTACCTTGGATTACGACTTCAGCTGCATTAGCAGCCTCTTGGAGCCATTGATTGGCCGATCCACTAAGATTGTATGCCACATGATATTTTCTAAAGGTACCTTCAAATAAACATACCCGTGATTTAAAGGCATAAGCAACGTCCTTCGTAATAAGACTTCTGGTAGCATCGTTTGTGGCCGTAATGTTTTGGCAAGCATAATTAATATCGGCTAAGATTGAATCCATTACTACGGTTCGATTATCGCGACCATTGAACAAATTAGGGTCATCAATAGTAAAGGGTTTGCTAATCCAAGGCACATCTCCAAAACGTTTAACTTTATCGAAATAAAACCACGCCCGGAAAAAACGAGCTAAGCCAATATAATTGTTTTTTACTTCTGTACTCAGTAATGGACTATTGCAATTTGCTATAAAAAAGTTCACATTACGCAAATCTTCCCAATCCCAGCCATCACTTTGTTGAGGGCCATAAGCGCCCACACGTAAAAAATCAGGTACCTGGCTGCGCGCGCCATAATCTGACATTTCGTCGCCACGATGAATATTATTTGCCGTGGGTAAAATATCATAAAAAGAGTTTGCATATAAGGCTAAGCCATTCTCACTATTAAAAACAGCCTCGCCGGTTGCAGTATCTTCAGGCTGTTGATCTAATTTTTGGCAACTGGTGAAGATAATCATAAGTACTGCGAAAAACAGCCATTTAGTCGCTTTCATTTGATTTATATTTAAATGCTTTATCATAATTCTTTTGATTAAAAAGTGGCCGATATACCAAAAGATATACTCTTTAACATAGGGTAATTATTTCCGTTACCACTGTTGTTATTATTGGGGTCGGCTACAGCATCAGTAGGTGGATTGAGGAGCGTGTCCGAACGCCAAACATTTTCTACATCTAAATCTTTGGTGCGTTTATATAAAGGCGACCAAGTAAAAAGATTTTCACCCGAAACGAATATTCGTGTTGCACTCATTCCCAGCCGTTTAATCCAATTTTCTGGAAGCATATAACCCAGTTGTATATTTTTCATGCGGATATAAGCTACATTTTGTAGATAACGTGTTTGATTTTGCCGAAGTGTAGCTTGGTCATTCTGCGCAATGTATCCTCTATAGCGTGGTAAATAGGCATTTGGATTATCCTCCGACCAAATTTCACCCAGTTGCCAAGTAGGAATCTTATTATACGGGCGATTGTATTGCCCCCAGAAAATGGCCGCTTCTCGTCCAGGATACCAATCTTGTTTTCCTACGCCCTGAAAAAAAACAGAAAACGAAAAACGATTCCAATCGGCTCCCAAATTAATGCCATAAGTATATCTAGGCGTCGTATTACCAATGATAGACATATCGCCAGGATTTCCTACTGTTTCGGTCCCTTTATCTATTACACCATCTCCATTAAGATCTGCAAACTTAATGTCGCCTGGAAGTGTTTGTCCACTGGTAGATGATTTATAAAGAATTTGTGTAGGAGAGCTGGCGATATCTTCGGCCGACGTATAAAATCCAGCTGTAGTGAAACCCCAAATTTCGCCTAACTTCTGGCCAGCATAATAATCAGAGAGCCGTTTGTCAGGGTTATTATATTTAGTAACCTCCGCTTGGTAATCTGCTAAGTTTAACCGGATATTATAATGGAAAGGTTTGGCACCAAGGTCAAACTTGTCATTCCATTGAACAGAGACCTCCCATCCTTTTGTTTCCAGATCAGCATAATTGCCTTTCGGCACATCGGTGCCAAAAACAGCGGGTAAAGTCATGCCCACCGTAAACATATCGGTTGTTTTGCGTATATAGGCATCTGCTACCAATGTTAGGCGATTAGCTAACATACTTACATCTAAACCTACGTTGGTTGTAGTAGAAGTTTCCCAGGTAAGACCATCTGGCAATACGCCTGGCTGGCCCGTTTGTTGCGGACGTACGCCGTTTAAAATCCTTTCTGATTGAGTAATCTTGTATCGCTCTTGAAAGGCATAAGACGCAATACTTCCGTTTCCTAGTGATCCATATGATGCCCTTAATTTCAATTCAGATATAAAGTTTGGCGAAACATTCCAAAAAGGTTCACTATTAATGCGCCAACCAGCAGAAATGGAAGGGAAAAAGGCGAAGCGCTGGTCTTCCGGAAATTTCGAGGATCCATCGTATCGCCCATTGGTTTCGATGAGATAACGGTCCTTATAAGCGTAATTTAATCGATAAAATCCACCACGAATAGCCCATTTTTCTCTACCTCCTAAAGTAGTTATAGATTGCCCGAGGGCTAAGTTGATGTCTGTACCATCTTCAAAGATAAGTCCGTTACGGGTAGTGGTAAGGGATTTAAAGGTAGACTGCTCATTGTTAAAACCAACTAACGCTTTTACATAATGGCCGTTCGTTAATTTCGGCTCATATTCAGCATAGACGTTCGTTGCAAGATAATCGGTAAGCCTATCCGTAAATTGCAGATCATTCGTATTGGTTCCTACATATTCAATTACCCCCGGAATCCGGCTATATGGCACTTGAACACGTCTTCTTTGCTCATCGTTATTGGTCTGTTGAAAAGTGAAGTCTGCATTTACACGAAGTTGATTGCTGAAAAAATTAGTGTTTACAGAACTGGTGTTTCGGAAAACCCTTCTATCCATATCGACACCATTTTTACCGTACCAAAAATCACCTACTGTATAAGCTGCAGAATAAGTAAGTGTTCCGTCTGGATTAAACATAGGTGCCATCGTGTGTCCCTCATCAGAAATATTACGCCAGATACTCCCGCCTTCGCCAACATTTAAAGGATTATGATATTTAATACTTGAATAATCTGCATTATTGGCAAATCGCAGCCAAGGAAATACTTGTAAGGAACCTTTAGCACGGAGATTATAAGATTTATAATCATCAGAATTATAGCGAAAAAGGCCGCTTTGATTGAACATTCGGCCGGAGACATAAAAATCAGATTTACCTTGGCTTCCGGAGATGGTGATGTTATGGTCGTTAGAATTGTTATGGTCTTTATAAAGTTCCTTATACCAATCGGTATTGCCATAGTATACATATTCTCCCGCTTCATTTACGTCAACTTTTGGTAAACTTGGATCTGCTGCTCTACGCTGATACTCTGCCAAATATTCAGGAGAAAATTTAACAGTTTTATTAACGTTCTGCGGTGTTTGAGAATAATCGTTCCAAGCTGACCAAGAATCGTTAAACATTGTAGCGAACTGATAACCATCTGTAACAAAATCGGGCGATGCCACAGGACTTTTGATACCATGATTAAATGAATAAGTGACACTGGTTTTATCAGGATTCGGATTTTTAGTCGTAATTAATATAACACCAAAAGCTCCTCTGGCTCCGTAAATTGCTGCAGAAGAAGCGTCTTTCAATACAGAAACGGTGGCTACGTCGTTCGGGTTAAGTCTACTAGGATCTCCTTCAACTCCGTCAATAAGCACCAGAGCGTTACCTCCTTGACCAATTGACGTTATACCTCGGACATTATACGAGGGCGACTGAATGGGTTTGCCGTCGAGCGGCACCAAATTCAAATTGGGTATAGTTCCCTGCAAGCCTTGGGTGAGATTAGGAATGGCCCTATTTTCAAGCACCTTGCTTGTTACCTGATCTACGGCTCCGGTAAGATTAACTTTCTTTTGTGTTCCATAGCCAACCACCACTACCTCGTCCAAGCCTTCGAATCCTTCTTTTAATGTAACTTCTAAGGTGCTTTTACCATTCAGTGGTATTTCTTGTGTAAGATAACCTGTGTAGGAAATTATCAGAATGGATTGTAGATCGATATCTTTTAATTCGAAAATCCCATTATCATTGGTTACAGTAACCCGCTGTGTACCCTTCACTTTTATGGACGCTCTTGGCAGGGGAGTGCCAGTGGTATCCGTAATTTTTCCATTCACCGTATTCTGCTGCGCATGATCAAATGAATTTTTGTTTATTACCAATGGTTCCTTTTTCTTGATAACTACAGCATTGCCTTTGATGGTGTAAGTAAGTTGTTGATTTTGCAAAGCCAGCTGTAATACTTGAGAAATAGAGGCATCTTTCACGGAAAGATTAATAGGTTTAATTTGCTTTAAGAGCTTAGCATCATAGAAAAAATCAAAATTAGTTTGCTGATGAAGATTTGTCAAAAACTGCTCCACAGATAAATTTTTTGCCGAAAGGGTAATGTTTTGAGCATTCCCAGGCTTTGCATATCCTTGAAGGATACTGAGTAAAATCAGGAAACCTGTAATTTTCATGACCAAAAATGTTTGAAAATGAGGGATCGTCCAATCCCTTGATTTTAGGGCGTAGATTAATTGCATATATTTGTCTAAATGGATATTGAAAAAATGAGTGCTATTCTTTTTTTGATTTCTAAATTCATAACCAGGGGCGCGGTAACGCTTCTGGTTTTTTTTGGATAGCCTGTCTATTGTTAGGGCATAACCATTACCCTCCTTCCCTCAACCTTAAAGTGTACGTTGTCTGTTAGTTCCATAATGCTTAAGATGCTTGAAATATAATTGTTGCTGGAAATCATTCCACCAAATGTTTGATATTTATTAGCTTTCGGATGATATATTACCTCTATATTATACCATCTTTGTAATTTTCGCATAATACTGTTAAGCGGCTCATCTTTAAAATAGAAGTAACCTTCTTTCCACGAAAGAGCTTCCTTCATATCTGCAGCAACTACTCGAATTGGTGCTGAAGAATGAGTGACTGCCTGTAAACCAGGTTTGAGTTGTTTGCTTATATTTCTATTATCAACACGTACGGATCCTTCAACCAACGTTGTTTTTGTATTTTCCTCGTCGAGGTAAGCCATAATATTAAAAGCTGTCCCTAAAACTTCTATGTTGGTACCTTTAGCCTTTACAATGAAGGGTAACGATTTATTTTGCGCTACTTCAAAATAGGCTTCACCCTCAAGTTCTACGACTCTTTGATTACCAGTAAAACTACTTGGAAAAGAAAGTCTACTGGAAGCATTTAACCATACCTTGGTACCGTCAGCTAATGTTAGCATATACTTACCGCCTGGCGGAGTAATAAGTTGATTTTGGCGGCTAGAGAGATTTTTTTTATTTAATTCTACCGTCTTAAAGTTTAAACTGCCATCTATTGTTTTAATAACTTGAACCTTATTTTGCAAAGCAAGCAAGCCGTTCTTCTTTTCATCAAGTATAATTGTTTTACCGCCACCTAATATTAATTGCGCACGTTTACTGCCGGGTGGTACATCATGCGGAGCAGTGGCAACTTTTTCAGGGAGAACCTGTTGTTTTTGATGATGATAGTAAATAGCAAAAACAGAAGAAATTACTATCAATATAGAAGCAGCGGCATGCCAATGGGTGAATTTTTTCTTTACTACTGAGGGTTCTTGCTGAATGGTTTGCATGAGTTTTTCATACATTTCATTTTTGGTGCCCAGATCTTTTTCATTTACCTTATTCGGCAGCGCATCGAATAATTCATAATATCGATTGATAAAATCCTCCTCCGTTTTGGATGCTTTACCTTCGTTGTATTTTTTTAATAATGTTAGAAGCGTTTTGCGGGTCATATAAATTATTACTGCATTTATGATATGATCCGCGAAACAGAAAAACTCCCATGAAAAAGATTTTTTTTTAAATGTTATTTGTAAGCAATTAAAAAACAATATAAAATGATTAGCAGTAAAGTTTCTTTCAATTTATGACGACAGTAAGCAAGTTGATTTTGAACTGTTTTACGGGATATATGTAATTGCTTAGCTATAATGTCGGTGGATAGGTCTTCTAAGTATCGAAGACGGTAAATGTTTTGCTGGGAAGGGGTTAGTTCTCTAAGGAGTTTTTTATAGGCCGCCATAAATTCTTTCTCCCGTATTCTACCATCTGTTTTATCTCCACTTGTTCTGAATTGATCTAGTAACACCGGTATGGAGCAATATTTGTTTTCTTTTTCCATTAACTTAATTACTTGATTTCGAGTACAGACATATAAGTAGGCTTGGAGATTTTCGACTTTTAGGTGTTCCCGCTGTTGCCAAAGCTTTAAGAAAATATCTTGCGTGGTGTCTTTGGCAAGCGAGATGTCCTGCAGCCTTTTATAAGCAAGATTGTAGATATAAGCCCAATATTTATCATATAAGGTATTAAAAGCACTAATAGAACCTATACTAAGTTCGTGAAGAAGACGTAGGTCTTCCTCTGGATGGTTGACAGTTTTTATCATTATAAGGAGCTTTGGGCAAATAAATGGTTCAACTATTAAGTCTGTGTTAAATATAAATGGTTTTTTTAATTGTTGGTAGCCGAGCTAACAATTAGTTGCCTATTTAAACAGGTGGTAGAAACTACGCGTACTATAAATATTAAAGAAATGAACATTATGTTTCTACTGAATATCTTTTGGTGCTTTATAAGAGCTGTCGCATCACGAAATTGGCTTGTATTTTGATAGATGGTATAAAACTAATAATATGCGCAACTATTTTACGATTACTCTTTTATTAGCTACGGTGATCAGTAGCACGGTCTCTTGCCACATGTCTAAAAACCGACCTGAAAAAACGGATACGGTCTCAAAAAAATTGGAATTCCCCTCTGCAAGTGATACGAATCTTGTAGCACTATTATCCATCCAGCAGCCGTTACATCTTCGTGATAGTATTCTCTTGCATTTTACCGTATTTAATCCAACGGAAGATACCCTGCGATTTACTAAATATCATACACCTTTTGAAGGTTTTTTGAACAACTATTTAACGATCAACCATGCTGACGGAAGTGAAGTGACCTATATCGGTCCGATGGCGAAACGTATTATGCCACCCGTTCCAGAAAGTTATCTGGTAGTGGCTCCTCACGATAGTCTGTCTGTAAATATTGATTTAAAAAAAGGCTACCGTTTTGAAAAAAAAGGGATGTATAGGATACAATATAATGGTGGGAACGTGAGTGGAATAGTGAGCGGAAAAGGTATAAATGCAGTTATTGAAGAATAGGTTTAGAAAGAAGGCAACTACTATATGTAGATTTGTGCAACTAATAAAACAAGTATTTGCCATAGGTAATGTACTACTATCTTTGTATCATCATAATTTAGGTTTAATAATTGGCTAGTAAAGACCTTTGATCTCTCCGATTGAAGGCCTTTTTCATTCTTATAATGAATCTATTTCATTAGAATATTGATCATTCGATAAGAAAGGATGTTTTTGTTAAACCAAAAGCTTGCTTATAACTAAAATAAAGATAGAATGTGTGAAAAATTTGCACAGATAAAGGATTATATCTATTTTGCTTGCTCTATTTCTTTTAAACTAACGCAGCAGCAAATAAATGCTGCTGTAAATTATAAACAATAAATTTAAATAATATGAAAAAGTTCAATGAATTAAAAGAGTTGATCAATTCAATGGAAAAGGACGCACTAGCTTTTTATGAAAAAGGAAACAAAGCAGCGGGAACCCGATTGAGAGGTGCCCTGCAGCAAACAAAAGCGATTGCTCAGGATATAAGAAATAGTGTGACTGAATTGAAAAATAAAAAATAAAACCATTATAAGCCGCTTGTAGATAGCTATCAAGCGGCTTAAATTTAAATGCTATTGTTTTTCTCTAATGGTTGGATAGCTAATACCTAGTTGCTCTAAGTAAGTGGCATATTTCTTAGGATCGTAATAGTATTTTTTCATTTGTGGTCTAAACTCCTCCATAATCTTTTTATTCAGATAAATAGCTGGTTTATCTTTTTCTGAAATCAAAGGCGTGTATTTAATCTCTTTAGTTTGCACATCCTTAAAATAAGTCCACGCATCCTCAATAATCTGCGGATTAATTAACATATCCAATAAAGTAAGTGCCTCTGCCTTTGCTCCAGCAATGACTCCTTTATGTGCAATTGGCGTAGCCATAGCTATAGCATTAGCCCAATGATGGCCCGGTAAACCAGGTATATTAGCTGGATAACGTAATACAACAGTTGGTACATTCCAAGCAATATCTGCTATATCATCGGATCCTCCACCCATAGTAGAAGAAGTGGCAGACGGTACACCCAGGGGACTTAACTCGCTATTCATTCCCTCTTCTTTAACTTTTAACTCTTTCTGTATCGCCTTTGCTAACTCTTGATCCTGATCGCTCCATTGGGGTAATCCTACGGTTTTTATATTTTCATACATTGTTTCAGCAATTGCTTTATTAAAATGACCTGGCCAGGCACTGCCTAAGACCTCGTACGTCATCTTCGTGTTGGTCATTTTAGCCGCTCCTTCGGCGATTCGTATGCCATCTTGGTACATCTGCACAATTTTTGGATAAGTTTTTTCTCTAAAGTAATACCATACCGCTGCCTTCGAAGGAACAACATTAGGTTGATCACCCCCATCTGTTACTACATAATGTGATCGTTGAGTAGGTTCCATATGCTGTCGATGATAGTTCCATCCTACATTCATTAGCTCAACCGCATCTAACGCACTTTTCCCCCGCCATGGAGCTCCCCCTGAATGGGCCGCTTCTCCTTCAAAATTAAATTTGACAGATATCATGCCATTGCCTCCGCTATCTCCGTAAGAAACACCAAGATTATTGGCGACATGAGTGAAAATACACGCATCTACATCCTTAAAGTAACCGTCTCTTACATAATAAGCTTTAGTAGCAAGCTGCTCTTCCGCAACACCGGGCCATAATACCAAGGTACCAACAATCTTTTCACGCTCCATTATTTTTTTTAAGGCTAGTACCGCAGTAATATTGAGTGGAATTCCGGAATTATGTCCTTCTCCATGTCCTGGAGCTCCTTCCACCAGGGGCGCATGATAGGCAACACCAGGTTTTTGGGAAGCTTTTGGAATACAATCAATATCACTGCCTATAGCGATAACAGGCTTGCCACTGCCCCATTTAGCCAGCCAAGAAGTAGGAACCCCAGAGATGCCATATTCTATCTCAAATCCATTTTCTTTTAAAATATCGGTGAGATAACGGGAAGTCTCTTCTTCCTGAAAGCCTAGTTCGCCAAAGCTGAAGACCATGTCTACCATCTCTTGACTACGTTTTTGCTCTTTATCGATTTCTTGAACAAGCTCACTCTTTAAAGCCGATAATTTTTTATCGCTTATTTTTTGTGCTGATACGTTATTAATAGATGCAAATGCCATATATCCCAATAAAGCACTGGCAGTGAATATTTTTAAAAAAGAATTCGTTTGCATGAATGTTTCAATTAGTTAAATGAACAAATACTATTGTTATTAAAATCTATTGATGGCATACCTATTGGTGCTCCTGGAGGCATTTGCATAGGCGTTTGTACCTCAAACTGAGATGGATTTCGCCTAAAAGTAGCCACCTCTGCTAGACCATAACGTAGGTTAGAAGCATAAGCTGGCGATGCAGTGCCAACTGTCTTTTCCATCCATGCAGCAAGCGCATCTATGAGGAAAAGTGTTTGTCCTTTAACGATAGGAGAAACATTTTTACTTGCGGCTAGCTGAAGTAGATATTGTAAGGTAGTGTTGTTTACCATCACCTGTAATTCACCTTCGTAACCAGCGGGAAGCGGTTTTTTCCAAGTGGCATCAAGCAATTTTTCTACCATAGAAATAAATCCCGGTTGTTTAGCATCTCTGCCTTGGTATTCAATTAAACGAGCGGCTCTGGCAGGGTCTAATAAAAAGCCAATAGTAGTACCCGCAACCGTTTCGGCTGCAGCTATAGGATCAAATGTCGAACCGGTGTAGCGATTAAATATTTCTCTGGTTTCCGGATAACCCGAAGGACGGGGAGGGATTTGTTGAATTAAGCTTTCGGGTAAAGTTAAAGCACTTGGCTGAATGGTTTTTAATAACGTATTGAAAGCATTCCACTGTTCGTCAGGTTCTATAAGCTTAGTTACCGTTTGTCCGTCGTTCTTTATGGCGTGCGTAAAATATAAACCGCCAATAGACTTAACAGCTGCCTCAATTTGATAGCGATGTAAAAGATACATTGGCACTAATACTTCCTCCAAGGTTGCCATCGGAGCGCCGCTTGGGATAGCTTTTTCAGAGAATTTCTTTAATACTGCTGCTCTTATTTCGATTATACGCTCAAGTTCATCTACTGCATTTACCCCTTCATCCCATTGGTTTGCAATGGGGTGCACATAGCCCCCTATATCAGGTATAAAGATATGTCCCTGTGCTAAGGTTTCCTGCATGATTTTATCCAAGGCATCGTCTTCGTTCGTGCCTTCGGGAAAATCTTGGTAACCCCACATAATTGCCCTTTTGTCCCAAGCACCAATGCCAATAGCGTAGGCATCAGCTACATTTATGTTTCCTTGCTTATCCATGCTAAAGCGAGGAAAAGGATAATCCATTACAGAGGCTCGGTCTTTCGTACTGGAAGTGAAATTATGATAAAGCCCTAGGGTGTGGCCAATTTCATGTGCAGACAACTGACGAATGCGTGCTAAGGCAAACTTTTCCATTGCTTCACTTACCGGTTTGCCGTCTTCATAATTTTGCAATAAGCCTTCGGCTATCAGGTAGTCTTGACGATGTCTATCGGCACCTAGCGTTACTACTCCTTTAATAATTTCACCGGTACGCGGGTCGATATGTGACATGCCGGTAGAATAGGCACGTGGATTGCCCGTGCGATTAATCCAATTTACAATATTGTAGCGAATATCCATCGGGTCGGCTCCTTCTGGGAGTTCCTTAATCTGAAAGGCATTTTTGTAGCCTGCGGCCTCAAAAGCTTGATTCCACCAACTACCACCTTCTATAAGCGCTTTTTTAATTAAGGCCGGCGCACCCCGATCTACATAATAGATAATTGGTTTTACGGGTTCACTCAGTGCCGCATTTGGATCTTTCTTTTGCAAACGTTGCCTACGAGTAAAGCGTTTGAGTATCGGTTCTTTCATAGACGCTGCAAAATCCATATAACTGAACATATTAAAGCCAGATCGCGGATCAAATTTTCTTGGTTTATATCCATCATCAGGTAATGCTACAAAGGATTGGTGCATTTTTACGGTGACTGAGTTTGGATCGGGCGCGATACCAGGCCCTCCGCCCCAACGGCTAGCAGCGGTGGAGCCACCGGTGAAGGTAATAATCGCTTCAAATTCAGTATTTTTTGGAAAGTTTTTAGTGTTTTCCATGTAAATGGCAGATCGGCTTTCATCGAAATGGTAAGTAGCACTGCTACTTTTACCTTCCCCTATATTAAGACCAGGAAGATTGTTTTGTCCCACGCGATTGGCTATTTTCTGGCTATCCCGTATAATGAAAGGAGTGAGGTCAATTAATATATGTTCGCCTTCTGCAGCAAGGGGGGTGAAAGCCCAAATAACTGATTGAGCGAAAGCGTTTTCTACCGCCTTTTGCTCATCTTTATTCTCGGTCACAGCTCTAAAAGAATAGTTTGGTTCAACTAGCAATATTTTAGGACCCACCTTGATAAATTTGGCAATTGCCGCGCTTGCCTGCCCCCGTTCCGGTCCACCTGAACCAACACCGTCAGTCAGCGAATTATAATAGAGAAATTCGGCGCCAAGTTTGTCAACCTCTAGATAAATTTTACCGTTTTTTTCATCATAATAAAAATTAAAATAACCAGCATGTTTTGTTAAGTTCTTTACCTTCTCGGTGATGTTTTCAACGCTACTTGCATCTGTTTTAACTTTTTGTGCGCACGCTATTCGATAAGACAGGAGCCCGCCTAGCGGAAGTATTATTAGCAAAGTGTTAGTGATTGCTTTTTTAATATGCATCATAATAGTATTTAAGTTTATAAATCTTTATTGGTTAATAATTCTGAATTCGGCAACGGAAAAATATACGCTTCGTCTGCTGGAGCCACGGCTGGAGCCGAACCCTTGGCAGGGATAGTTCGTAAAGTACGTAACAAATCATTGGAACGCAATCCCTCGCCAAGGAATTCTATACGTCTTTCATGTAAGATTGTGTTGACTAAAGAAGTTTCATCAGCAACAGCATTTGCCGTGAATTGATAGCTGGCATCTGCTCGATTTCTCACGAATGATAAAAGATTTCTTGCTTTATTAAGATCCCCCGTGTGAGCGGCAGCCTCTGCGTAGTTTAACAATACTTCGGCATAACGTATAACGGGAATATAATCAAGGAAAGGTGACGGTTTATTATATTTTTTTAGATATTTAGTTGTGCCGGTAGTGATGAACTGCCTACGTTGATCGTTTTCCCGCCATTCCATATCGCCAATGATCCCATCTGGATTGAGATTGTATTCGGAGTTTCCAGCGGGAGCCGTATTGAGATTATAAGTAATGGATGATTGACCGGTAGAGGAATCTAAATCAGTCATAGGCATACTGAAGATGGATTCAGTCGTTGTATAATTGTTCCCCAAAAACGGAACCGTAGCATCCGTTTGTAATGTGTTGGCTACACCTGTTTCAGCGCGATAGGGAGCGTTAGAGGAGACAATTTTTTGTGCCTCTTGTACCACCATGCTATAATTACCCATTGTAAGGTATACCCTTGTTTTAAAAGCAATAGCCGTATTGCGATGGGCACGAGTAGTATTAAGTAATGGTGTGTCATACGTTAAAGGTAAGTTCTCTTCTGCTTCGTCGAGGTCTTTTAATATTTGACTATACACTTCAGCAACCGTACTTCTAGCTAAGGAGTTATTCTCGGATGTAGTTTCCCCTTGCAGCCGAAGGGGTAAACCGGGTGACGTGCCGTTATTTTCTATATAGGGCCTGGCATACAGTGTTACCAATGCAAAATAAGCAACAGCACGAACGAATTTAGCTTCCGCTGCATATTGAGATGCTATTTTAGGATCTACTTTGTTGGCATTGTCGTTGAGCCCTTGTAGAAATACATTACAAAGGTTAATGGTGCGATAAGCCGCGGTCCATAAATTCTGAACCTCGTTAGAACCCGCATTTAACGTATGATTCCATGAGTCAAATGCAGTAAATAGGTTAGCTGTCCGGTTAATATATTCATCACCACGTACCTCCGCATAAATATAATAGCGGCCACCATAAAATTGTTGATCTTTCATGCCTCTATATAAACCATTTACCAGTGCCAATACGCGCTCTGGTGTATCAAACGTTTGCTCCTGTGGAATATATGTGGTTGGGTCTGGATGCAAATAATCTTTTTCACTACAAGAACTGAGACTCAAGATCGTTAGCAATAAAAGTTTAAAGCTATGCTTGTATAAATCGTTTTGAAGAGTAACTTTCATAATTTTTTTTTTACATACATTTTAAATTGTTCTAGGGCTTAGAAGCCTACGTTTACACCTAATGTAAAAGTACGTGCTTGGGGTACCGAATTTTTGTCAACACCGGGAGTTAAATTGTCATTTCCATTAGATGAAAGTTCTGGATCGGAACCGCTGTAGCCTGTAATTAAAAAGGCATTAAACACTTGTCCATAGATACGAACCGAGCTAATGCCCGATTTACCCAATAAGCGAGGAGGGATTCGATAACCCAGCGATACCGTTTGCAAACGTAGAAAATCGGCCTTCTCTACATTCTCAGAAATTGGATAAGAAGAACCATTAGAAATCACATCCCCATATACCAGGCGAGGAATATCTGTTATTTGTCCAGGTGTCGTCCAACGATCAAGTACATCGGTATAATTGTTCCAAAAACGCTGGTCGCGCAATGTTCCTTTGCTACCATTTTGAATATAGTTGCCGCCCGAATAGACAAAATTTAAGTTAAGATCAAAATTCTTGTATTGGAGAGTATTGTCAAAACCACCGTACCAAGTGGGAAGCGCATTGCCGAGCAAATAATAATCACTCCCTGAGATAGCGGCAGCGGGGCTTCCATCTAAGTATGTCCACCTACTTTGTCCCGTTGCTACCGCATGGCTATATTGTACGCGTTCACCATTACGATTAATAAAAATACGTTGCCCTGTTTCGGGATTAACGCCATCGGTTTTCGCACCGTATAAGCTGCCTACTGAATAACCCACACGTGTTATATTGGTTGCTTCGGCGGCAGTACTAGTTGACCCTACAATATCAGCGTTGCCTTCTGCCAGTGCAGTTACCCTGTTTTTTATAGTCGTAAAATTTAATGAAGCATTCCAATTAAACGCATTCCGCTCAATTACGCGTGTATTAAATGCGAATTCAAAACCGCGGTTATACATAGCGCCAACATTTAACATAATGCCGTTATTGGGAATTCCCTTAGAAGGCGACTGCGGTGCATTTAAGATGAGTCCATTTACATCATTGTAGAAATAAGTCATCTCGACTTGAAAGCGGTCATGAAAGAAGGAGATATCGGCACCCAAATTAGTTTGGTCACTCGTTTCCCACTCTAAGCCAGTATTACCTGCTTGGTAGTAATTTAGCATAGGAGCATCTCCATATAAACCAGATTCATATAGATTGAGAGATGCAAATTTATTAGGGTTGTTTGCATTGCCTACACGACCCCAGCTAGCACGTAACTTTACACTATTCATGATGGCGGCCAAACTCGAATTCTTATAGAAACTTTCCTCAGAGAGTGTCCAGCCTAGTGAGGCGCCGCCGAATACACCGAATTTAGAATCTTCCCCTAGAATGGAATTGCCATCCCGACGAAAGTTGATTGTCAAGAAATATCTCTTAGCATAATCGTAATTGATGCGAGAGATATAAGAAATGAGCGAAGATTGAGCGTCTAGCATGTTGGCGAAAGGAATAATCCGGCCGTAGCTTCCTTCAAAGTTTTCATAATATTGATCGGAAAGTTGTGTGCGGTTTGCTCCCCATCTATTAAAATCAAAATGTTGAACTTCATATCCCGCTAATAAGGCGAGGTTGTGCTCCGCAAAGTTTCTTCTAAAAGAAAGTGTGTTGCTCCAGTTCCAGGTATTAATATTATTCATCGTGTTTGCCGCGTTTCCTCTAGCGGTGAAACCGGGGCCGTGCAAGGCGCTTTCGAAGGTCTTATTCTCAACTTTTGTCCAATCAAGGGCATAACTGGTTTTAAAGTCCAAACCCTCCAATAATGTTACGGTGGCTCCCACATTGCCAATAATATGGTCATTCTGCGCATCATACCTATTTAAACCAAGTAGGGCAGTCGGATTATAAAAATTGCTAGGCACCGTGTTATTTCCCATTCCCATGGTGTTAGTGCTACTGTTTATGTTATAAGATCCATCTGTATTGTAGGGCCCCACATTTGGAGCTGTAAGCCACGCTAGTCGAGCTATTCCGGTAAGTAAGAAGGCGTTGCCTCTTAAAGATCCTGTATTCGGTGACTGATTGTTACTACGGGTATAATTGGCGCCACCTGTTAATTTGAGCCAGTTAGTAAGGTTATGATCAACATTGAAACGGACACCAATACGATCAAATTCATTATTTTTGATGAAGCCCTTTTGGTCGGAATAATTGGTTGAGAAGAAATATTTAGTGTCTTCTGATCCGCCTGTAATATTCAAACTGTGATTGTGTGAGAATCCTGTTCTGTAAGTTTCGTCGTACCACCGGGTGTCTACTAAAGAACCATCGTCATTATATGTAGGAAAGAAATAGGCAGATGCTACTTTATCATTATTCGCATTGCCACTTGAAATTTTTGAGTTTAATACAGCTTCATTTTTTATCATCATAAATTGTTCTGCATTCAACATAGTAGGCAATCTTACTGGATTCGAAATACCTGTCCAGCCTTCATAATTTACACGGGCTTTGCCCGTCTTCCCTCTTTTGGTAGTAATGATCATCACGCCAGCTGCACCTCTTGAGCCATAAATAGAGGTAGATGCCGCATCTTTCAATATATTAATAGATTCAATATCGGCGGGGTTGATATCTCCGAGGGGGTTGTTCGACACGTTAGCATTAGATGATACGCTCTCACCCGCATTGATAGGAATTCCATCCACCACAATAAGTGGGTAAGAACTTTGAGAAATAGAGTTGACACCACGGATACGGATAACAGGTGCATTATTTAGAACCCCGTTAGGTTGGGCAATATTGACACCAGAAGCCCTACCTGCCAATGCTTGATCAAAACTTTGAACCGGCTGATCTGCCAATTTTTCTCCTCCAATGCGAGAAGCAGAACCTGTAAATTCTTCTTTTCGCTGTACGCCATAACCAACCACCACCACCTCACTTAATTCAGCAGCAACAGGCTCCAATTTAAAATTTAAAACAGTTTTGTCTGAAACGGCCATCTCAATTGGGCGATATCCCATATAAGAAACGATGATAATAGCATTTTTTGGGAGATTTTTCAACATGAAGTGACCATTCTCATTTGTGCTTGTACCGAGGCTTGTACCTTTTATCTTTACCGCAGCAAACGGAATGGGGTCTCCTTTCTCATCCGTTACTGTTCCAGTGATTATTTGCTGCTGTGTTTGCGGGTTTCTATTGATATTGCTTTTAATACCTGTATTTTTTTTCTTTTCAATGATAACATAGAACTTTTCATTGTTCTTGGTATAGGTTAAATTTTTTTCAGCCAGTGCTTTACTTAAAGCAGCCTCAACCGTAGTTAGCATTTTAAGTGCATCCATATCCACTTGATTGCTGCCGAGCAATCCGCTGCGGTATGCTATTGAAACGTTAAATTTTTCTTCCAGGGTTTTAAACGCTTGTTCCAAACTAACTAGTTGAATGGAATGAATATAAGCCGGATGAATTTTTCTTAAATGAATAAATGTAGAACTATGCACAGCTCCATAGGCATTGAGAGGTAGGAGTGGTAGCGTAGTTACACCAAGGAGAAGAGTTAAACTGACATTTTTTAGAGTTTTACGCATGATGAAGACTTGTTTAGATGATTTTAAAAAATGCAAAGCATTTCCATTAACCAATAAATGTGTTTTACTGATTTCACTTTTTAATGTAGATGAACCTAAATTTTAGAGGTCAAAAGCTGGTTTAACAGCGGAGAATAATGAATGTTTTTTGTGGCTTCATAGTAATGGGTTTGATATTTATATTATTGTCGATTATATTTTCTATAACAATAAAAAGTCTTTACATGCGATTGAGCACATGTTTTTTCGTTAAAAATCCTGCTATAAAGCGATTTATTTACGATATATTGATTTAGGTAGCAATAAGAATTGATCGTCCTTTCTCATAACATTTAAATCATATAATAATGCAATATTCGATATCATTTCTTTATGACTGACATTGAGGGGTAGAGAGCCTGAAGCATCCCTTTCTAACAATTTACTGTCTGTCACTTTCAGTCTTAACCCGTAAGTTTCTGATAATGTGGATAACACATATGAAAGTGTACCATGATTTAATACGAGCTTATACTGCTGCCAAATAAAAAAATCATCAATTGGTGCATTGTCTTTAAGTCTATACCCTGTACTGTTTTCCGTTAAAGAGAGGTACTGCCCAGGATGGATGAGTATTTGATGTTTACCTTTTTTGCTGTTATATCGAAAATTGATTTTTCCATTGCGGAGGGCTACCAGCGTCTCTACCGTTCTATTTCGTACATTAAATTCGGTACCTAATACATCAATATAGGTACTGTCGGATACATGTACCCTAAAAGGTTGATTGTTTTGTCGGTGTACGACCTGAAAAGTCCCTTCTCCCTTGATCCAAACTTCCCGTTCTGATGAAAAGCTATATTTATGATAAACCAAACTAGAGTTACCGTTTAGTTTAACAAGGGAGCCATCTGGCAATTTTAACTGTTTTATTTGACCAAACGCAGTTTTATAGGTTAATTTTTTAGGTGCAGATAATAATACAACTATGCTGGTGAATACCAATATAATAGAAGCTGCATATAACACAGGCTTCCACCGGAACTTTAAAGAAAATGATGTAGCAGGTTGATAAGATATGTTGGATTTTGTCTTGATCGCTGACAGCATGTTACTGCGAAGATTGCGTCTAGTTTGCGGCCTTAGTTCTTCCGTATAACTATGCAGCTCATCCACTTCATTATACCATTTTTCGAAGCGTTCGTTAAGAGCTCTTTCCTCTTCCTTATGTTGATTGTATGGATCCATTATCTACGCAAATACAAACAATAGTAAACTTAAGCAAGATAATACCTCCATTTTTTCTAAAAAATAAAAAATAATAACAAAAAAAAATACTTTAGTTCCTCGCGAATCGTTTTTAAGGCCCTAATGATATGTTTTTCTACCGTGCTAATGGATATTTGTAACAGAGCGGCAATTTCTGGATAAGTCAGTCCATCTTCTTGTTTTAATTTGTATACTCTTTGGGCTTGTTTGGGTAATTTTTCAATGCATTTTTTTAATGCTTGATGGAGATCGGTATAATTTAAGTGTTCTTCAGTTTGATTACTATTACCAGAGCGCAAAGAGGCTTGTATATTTACAAATTCCTTATAGCGTTCCTGTACTTGTTGAGATTTATAATGATTGAAGATTTTAAATTTTAAAGATTGTTGTAAGTAGGAGGATAGCGAAGTGTGAATTTCTATTTTACCTTTATTCAGCCACAATTCAGTGAAAAGATCCTGTATAAATTCCTTGACAATCTCTTCATCAGCCAATCGCCGATGAGCTTGATCGAAAAGTTTAGACCAATATTTATCATAAATCTGCTCAAAGGCTTTTATATCGCCCGATTTTAGCTTTTGGAAGATATCTATATCCGACATTTTCTTATTTACCGACATAATTAATAGAATTCAATTAAAATTCATTATCTCTTGTCAGTTCAATTCGGTTTTATCGGTTTCGTTAATACGAATTTAATCTAATAGGATTATAAAAACAACAAATTTTAGAATTAATAACCAATAGCAATTCAACGAGACGTTAAGAAATACTTGAACACCTTTTAAGATTAAAAATTAATAATATGGCTGATTATTCTATGATGCTTTGTCAATTAATAGGTTTAGATGTTATTTGCTTATTGCTCAATTAATTTTTTCAGCAATTCCAATGTAATGTTCCAGTAGAAGGCTAAATGTTTATATATGGTTTCTGTCGGAAAGTTGGAAAGTGTAATTGTCAATGCTGTTTGATTCTCTTCTTCTGTTAAACTAAAATCAATTATGGAATAGTTTTCGATGGTGTTGGGAAGCCGTGAAAGAGAGCTTAAATGGCTGTATTTTAAATGCTTGTTAGGTTTAAATGCTAGAATTATACCTTTATTTTCAAGTTGGGTTTTATACCAATCCACCCGAATGGTTATTGGGCTTCCAACTTTCCAATCGGTGATTATATCAATTTCCGTTTCGAACATCCACTTTTTCATTAGCTTAATATCTGTCAGGAACTCCCAAACTTTTGAAGAGGAGGCATTTATAATAACCGTTTTATTGACCATACGCTGCAGCAAATTTTTCTCATCCATTTTTTATAGTCATGTATGCAAATCTGCAATAAATCTAAAAATACTGGAGCTTTTATTAGCATAATTTAATATGGAAAATTTTTGACGAACTTTTGAGGTGATTTTTAGGTCAAAGGGTTAGTTAAAGCGCCATCCAATATCTCCAGTATACCTTCATTTTTTAAGATCCAAGCGCCTATTCTATTATCTGTGATACCTCCAACAAGCTTATAATTGAAGGTTGGTGTGTTACTTTTCATTTTTGTTTCGAAATGCCTGAAGTCTATCTGCTTGTTTTCTTTTAAATCGTGGGCCACCTCTATCAAATGGCTGGAAATAATAAAAAAACTCGTCGGTACTTTTGAAAAGGCCTCTATCACTAAAAGAGAAGATTCATAAGCATCTTTAACATTTGTTCCCCGGAAAAGTTCATCAAAGATGATCAGGAGGTTTTTTCGTGTTGCAACCTGTTGAGCAACAAGTTTTACTCTTAACACCTCATTATAAAAATGGCTTCTACCCAGTGTTAAGTTGTCAGCAAGGTTGATGGTGGTCAATATTCCATTAAACAGGCCGGTCTCCATCCCGACAGCTGGCACAGGAAATCCAATATGGGCAAGATACACGGCAATGGCGACAGATTTCATTAAGGTGGATTTACCCGACATATTTACGCCCGTCAGGAAGCAAAGATGTTGTTGTCTATCTAACTCGAAATTGTTCGTAACAGGCGTGCTTAAAAATGGGTGAAAAACTCCTTCTAAAATAAGTTTGCTTTCGTTATCATGGTGATAAATGGGAAAGGAAAAATTATATTTTCTTGCAGCCAATGCAATGGCATAATAGGCGTCAAGTTGATATACACTAGCTAATATTTTAAGTATATCCTCTAAATAGATATTTCTAATAAGGAAATCGCATCTCTCCAATCGTAATCCCTTAAGCTTTTTAGGGTAGGTCAAACACTTTTTTATAAACGGATCGCTGCACACTTTCTCTAACCGTAAGTAAAGCTCCTTAATAAAGTTGAGCTCATGCTTTTGTTGGATTTCCTTAGAAAGCACATTGAGAAAAACCAAGGTGTTTAGTATTTCACCTAATCCGCGTTGTTTGTTGTATTGCTCTTGTTTCTTTGTGTATCGATATTTAACCGACTTTTTAAAAGCAGCATGCCAAGTGTATTTTTTGGGCTTATCGATACTGTTTAAATAATATTCAATGAAATCGATAGATTCCCTTTGAAAAGATAGGCTCTCTACCTCATTGAAAAGAAATTGGATATCCTTACTTCGATGTATTAGCTCCTCTATGTTAATAATTGGCTTAGTAAACAAATCTTTTAAAAAGGCTTTTCCGCCAATGGTGGTGGTATTATCAAAATAGGCATAGATACTACGATCATGCTTCGTACTCTCAAAAAGCTGTAAATCATCAATCGTTTGACTATCTATCAGAAAGGTATCCACGTATTATATATATATGTTTAGGCAATTTAATGATTCTATCATAAAAAAGTGCATCCAGTCGGCTTTTGTTATCTTATACATACTAATTTAATATCTGTTAACTCGTCCCGCTAAACGAAAACTGACAAAGTACGTGAATTTAACATACGGTTAAATATTAAAAAACATTGGGAAGTTACTTTTACAGCAAAAGATAACTGAACTATGATAAACACGAACGCCAAACAATCACTAAAACTAGGTATAAGCCTTTTTGTCTTATCAACACTCTTATTTGGAGCTTGTAAAAAGAACAATGATAATAATACCGACGAAGAAAATCCAAATCCCGATTTCGAAATCGTTGATAGATCGGTAAATCCTTCTTTGGTGAAATCACTGACTGGATTCGAAGATTTAAAGATCAATACATTGATTAGCAGTGACGACGTTCTTTCTGAGTCACCAGACTTTATCTTTGGTGCTCAACCTGATGGTGCCGGTATTCTTAAAAACCCTGATGGAACTGGCTATATCATGATCAATAACCATGAGATCTTACAATCTGTTTCGAGAGTTTATTTAGATAATGAATTAAAACCCTTAAAAGGTGAATATATTGTAGATTCTGATGGGGGTATGACCCGTCTATGTTCTGCAACATTAGCAACACCCGAAGAACATGGATTTGCGAAACCCTTGTTTCTTACTGCTGGGGAAAGTGGCGCGGAGTCTTTGATACATGTTATTGATCCCTTGGCACCTGCTGATAAAAAGAATCAACAACGTGTAAACCCTGCCTTTGGACGGTGGAGTGCAGAGAATGCCGTTCCATTACCAAAAGATGCTTTTCCAGGAAAGACCGTTATTCTTATAGGTGAGGATGAGGGTGATGGACAAGTAGCAATGTACGTGTCGAATAATCAGGGAAATTTGGATGATGGTAAATTATATGTACTGAAACGGAGCGACAATAATCCGGTAGAAACAGACATATCAAAAGGAAATTCATATGATGTGGAATTTGTAGAGATGGATAAGGTTAAGGATAGTAGGGGTGAAGAGCTTCAGCAGCAAACCGTTGACAAAAATGCTGTAATGTTTGCTCGTGTAGAGGATATTGATTATCGTAAGGGGGGGAGCGCCAATGGTCGGGAGGTTTATTTTACAGCAACAGGTGTAAGTCAAGCCGATAAAATTACGCCCGTTAGTGGTAAAACGATGTGGGGACGTGTATACAAATTGATCTTGAATGCCGATAACCCGTTGAAAGGTAAACTCGAAATTGCTGTTGATGGGGCGGATGATCCAGGTAATAGTATTGTTAACCCAGATAATCTCTGCGTAACCGAAAATTTTGTTTATATTCAAGAAGATGGGGATTCGTTCTATAAAAATAATAATCACGATGGAACTATCTGGCAATATGAAATGTCGAACAAAGCATTAAAACCAATGCTTCAGATGAATCATAGAAGAAACGAAGCTGAATTTAATGCAAAGTATAATCCGGACAATGTGCAGACACTAAGTACTTGGGAGTACGGTGCTATGTATGATATTTCAGAAATCATTGGTAAACCTAATACCTTCGTAGTCAATTTACACCCACATACGTGGAAAGATGATAAATATAAGAACGCCGATGGCGGAGATGCACGGCTTACCAATAACAGCGAGGGTGGCCAGGTGGTGATTGTAAGCGGGGTTAAGAAATAGCTATAATAATAAATACTACCATTTCCCTTTGTGGCGTTGCTACAAAGGGAATTTTATTTACTCATCCTATATGATTAAAAGACTTTTTATCATTCTTGGAATGTCTGTTATCATTATCTTTTTAGTGACTTTCTGCGCTCAAAATAAAAAAACGAACGCGGTTACTATAAAAGATCAGGTAACCAAAGAAATTTGCAAGCTAGAGACATTGATTAATGCCGATTTGCTGCCTTTGGCTATCAACAGTAAGGATACATTGGCTATCAAAAAAAGCTTTTTAGAATGTAGAAATCAATTTAAAGTCATTGAGTATTATATAGAATATTTTTTTCCAAGTACAGCGAAAGTTCTAAATGGTCCCCCTATTAATGAAATTGAGTTAGGCGAGAATCTGGTAGAGCCTCCCGGTGGATTTCAGGTAATGGAAGATTATATATACAACGACTTGACACCAGAAGCTAGGGAAGAGCTTGTTAATGAGATTAAAAAAATGGAGGTCGCTTTAAAAAGAGTTCAACAATATCAACAAGCGTATACCATTACCAATGAACAGATTTTTGACGCGATGCGATTGGAACTTTTCCGCATTGCCGCTTTAGGTATTACAGGTTTTGATACTCCTTTGGCGCTACAGTCGCTCGATGAAGCTGTATCCTCGTTAACAGGATTAAAACAGTGTCTTTTGCTTTTTCAAAAGCACGATGCCGTTATTGAGGCATTAGATAAATCGATAAAGTATCTTCAAAGAAACAATGATTTTAATAAATTTAACCGCTTGGATTTTATAATCCAGTATCTGGACCCTTTAAATGTTTTGCTTAATGAGATGCGGAATACACTTCAAATTGCCTCAATATCTAGTACCGTAGCACTTGATAATGAAGCTACAAGTCTCTTTAAAGGGAAGGTTTTAGATATCAACAAATTTGTTAGTAACAAAACAGCATATTTTTCGAATGAAAAAGCGGCACTAGGGAAAGTGCTCTTTGCAGACGTTATTTTGTCGAACGGGAATAATAAAAGTTGTGCAAGTTGTCATCATATTGAGAAGGCATTTACAGATGGATTAGTGAAAGCCATTGGTATTGATCAACAAAAAAGTCTTTTAAGAAATACACCAACGCTTAGTTATGCAGGTTTTCAACGTGCTTTCTTTTACGATCATAAGGCCGGAACCTTAGAAGATCAGGCGCTCGATGTAGTGCACAATGAAGCCGAAATGCAGGGAACACTCGCTAAAGCGGCGGAAGCTTTACAAAAAAATCAAAGATATGCTGCTCTTTTTAAGCGTGCCTACGGCTCGGATCCATCTCAAATTGATCCTTGGAAAATACAACATGCGCTCGCGAGTTATGTCAGGTCTTTAGCGCCTTTTTCTTCCAGGTTTGATCAATATATGGATGGCGATTACCAGCAGCTAAATGAACCTGAGAAAAAGGGATTTAATTTATTTATGGGTAAAGCGAAATGTGCCACCTGCCATTTTGTACCACTATTTAATGGTACACCCGCTCCGCTATTTGATAAATCGGAGACTGAGGTACTAGGTGTGCCTTCTAAGCCAGATACTATTCACGCTGTGATCGATGATGATAAAGGTCGTTTTTTATTAAGCCCATATAATCAGTATAAATATTCTTTTAAGACGCCCACCCTGAGAAATATTGCTAAAACGGCTCCTTACATGCACAATGGCGTTTATAAAAGCTTAGAAGAAGTGATGGACTTTTATAATCGAGGAGGGGGAGCAGGTATTGGAATATCGCTTAACAACCAAACCTTATCGGATCAACGACTAAACTTGTCGCAGCAGGAAATAACGGAAATCATTGCTTTTATGAAAACACTGACAGATAATTAAGGCCTAAATTTTTGTCTTATACACTAATTCTGTTTTAAAAAATCATCAGTTGTTGAATTATATCGATTTCGATGATATATAAGATATCACCGTTGAAGATAAATAAACGACATTCTCGTTTTATAGACATATAGCAAGCTACCTTTAATTTTCAGCTTCATTTGGTTACCATTCTCCTGTGTTTTACATGTCAAATGTGGAAGTAATTTTCTCTATCTAATATGAACGTTTTAGGTATGGGCTTTTCAACAAAGTTAATTTGAGCCTTTCAACAAAACTTTATCGTAAATAAGAGTTAAATTTGTTCTGGATTATCATATGGTCGATTCATTCAACTACTTCATAAATTAATTGTTGAAGCAATGGAAGTGTTGTTAATAGATGCTACTGGTATGCCAATGCTGTTTTTTCTTTTCCTGAGGGAACCTTTTGTATGAAATTGAATTGATGATGATTAATGCTGTACGTAAACTCTTTATAAAAAATGGATTTTAGCTGTGAAAGATATTAAGTTTTGACTCACGTATAAATGTCTGCTGTTGAAATTAAAATGAAGCGATTTTTAAAAATATTTAAACGAATAATGATAGTCCTCCTATGTATCGTGCTGCTCACAGCAATTGTTGTATTCTTATATATGCGCCAGCAGAAATTTGGTAAAGCCCCATCGGGTAAACGCCTTGAGCTAATAAAGAAATCACCACATTACAAAGACGGACAATTTCAAAATATTCATTTTACGCCAACTATCACCGAAGGCTATTCTACAGCAGGCGTTACCTATGATTTTCTCTTTAAAAGTTTTCCAAGGAGAACCCCTGCGGATAGTATCCCTTCTATAAAAACAGACCTACTACAATTGAATGTAGATAGTAATGTGTTGGTATGGTTCGGACATTCCTCTTATTTCATGCAAATAGGAGGGAAGCGTTTTTTGATCGATCCGGTCTTTAGTGGAAATGCTTCTCCTATTCCAAGGACAAATAAAAGTTTTAAAGGTACTGATATTTACCATGCTACCGACATGCCCGATATTGATTATTTATTGATAACGCACGACCATTATGATCATCTTGACTATGAAACCATTCTTGCATTAAAAGGAAAGGTTAAGCATGTAATTTGTGGGCTCGGTGTGGGTGAACATTTTGAACAATGGGGATTTGATGTTAAGAAGATTATAGAGAAAGATTGGAATGATAGTATTCCGCTTGGCGACGGTTTTGTTGTGCATACTGCACCTGCAAGACATTTTTCGGGAAGAGGTTTTACGAGAAACAATACCTTATGGTTGTCATATGTTCTACAAACACCCAATCTGAAGGTATATATTGGTGGTGATAGCGGATATGATAATCACTTTGCCGATATAGGTAAGCAGTACGGCCCGATTGATTTGGCTATCTTAGATAATGGCCAATACAATGTTGCTTGGCAAGCAATTCACATGTTACCGGAAGAGGTACTTAAAGCCGCGCAAGAACTAAGGGCGAAACGTATATTTCCGGTGCATTCCTCAAAATTTGTGTTGGCGTTACATCCATGGGACGAACCTTTAATGAAGATTACAGCCTTAAGCAAATCTCATGATTTTCCATTAGTAACACCGATGATAGGACAAGAAGTGAATTTAAATGATACTGCACAAGTTTTTAGCGAATGGTGGAAAGGGCTAAACTAGAATTTAAAAGAACAAGCATACCCTATATCGGGCAAGAGGAGAGATAGGCGTAACCGAAGTTCAAATCGTCCTATCTCTCTTTGCTTGTTCTCTTATTTATTTTATTGCCGAGCTATTTATAGAGATATCCGTAATTTTGGTTGGTAGCCAAACTTGCATCTCGCCCATACCTCGATTCGCCCAAGAGTAATAGGGAACTGCGGTAATGGTTGCTCTTTTTAGGTTTACCGATTGTGCATCTGTAGCCGGACTGACTACTGGAAGATTACTTTGGATAGTTACAATACCTCCAAGTAAATCTTTTTGATACGACGTTGTAAAAGAAACATCTTCAGGCACAAAAAAGTTCGAGACAGATTGTTGATCTGCCTGTTCCACACAGTATACGAGGGGGCCCCTTTGTAATGCTATACGGTTTTTGTTAGCTGAAACCTTATCACTAGCGCCTACTTTTTTAACCTCCATAGGCAATGAAACGCTTAATACATCACCCTTGTTCCAAGCTCTGTCAATGACGGCATATCCCTTTTCCATCCTATAATCTACGACTTTTCCATTGATGGATATTTCTATTTTATCCTGTTTCCCATTAACAAAATGATAGGTGTCGCCAGGTACAGGTTGATTCTGCGTCCAGCCAGGAATTCGGATGTGCATAGGAAAAGACATTTTCTTGTTTGGTGTAACGGTTAGTTTAATATTCCCCTCCCAAGGGTAATTGCTTTGTTGTGTGATGTCTACCTGTCCCTTTTTGAGTAGTACACTGGTATTGCTACCAACAAATAAATTAACCCAAATAGACTGATCAGATTTTGCATAGATATAATTACCTAATGACTCCACTAGTCGCGCTATGTTGGATGGACAGCAAGCGGTGCCGAACCACTCACTTCTAGAATAGTTCCCTTGTGAAGCAAGTGGATTTCCATAAAAAAAACGATCGCCACTCAATGATAGACCATCAAGTGCCCCGTTGTACAAACTTCTTTCAAGCACATCAAAATACTTAGCCTCACCAGTAAGTAAATTCATGCGCTGATTCCAGAAAACCATACCAACAGAAGCACATGTTTCGCAATAGGCAGTGGCGTTGGGCAAATCGTAGTCTTGGCTGAAACCTTCATTTTTTGCTGTTGAACCGATTCCACCAGTAATATACATGTTTCGATATACCACATCTTGCCAAACATCTTGCATGGCCTGCATATAATCGGCATTTTGCGTAGCGGCACCCACGTCAGCCGCACCTGTATAAAGATACATAGCCCGCACCGCATGGCCCGTAATTTCCCGTTGATCCATTAGAGGTATGGCATCTTGGCAACGAGCTGGATCCTTCCATTCATCCCAAGTTTGTCCTTTGCCATAACCACGTCCACGCTGCTGAAGAAACCAATCCGCCAATTGCAGATAACGTTCATTTTGCGTAGTATGATAGAGTTTGACGAGTGCTAATTCGATTTCCTGATGCCCACTGACCCAATGCCTATTTGGTAGTCGAAATGTCGTATCAATGTGGTCAGCAAAGCGAATGGCCACGTCCAGCAGCTTTCTTTTACCTGTGGTGTTATAGTAAGCAATTGCAGCTTCCATTAAATGTCCGGCACAGTAATCTTCATGCATATCCATATCGGTCCATCGTTTATCTAATCCGTTTAGTGTAAAATAGGTGTTTAAATAACCATCAGATAGCTGAGCGGCTGCAATCTTATCGATCCATTCGTCAGCTTTATCAACTAAAGCTTGATTAGGTTGGTTTTTTAATGAGTAGGCGATGGCTTCCAATGCTTTGTAAACATCCGAATCATCATAATAAATGCCCTCATGTTTTTCACCTGTTTTACGAGCAACTTTTTCAAAATTGCGAATACGTGGAGTTTTGACTTCGGTTTGCTCAATGCATACAGGAATGGTCACGGTGCTCACCGTTTTTATCTTGGGTGTCCAAAACTGATCAGTTATTTCAACTTTAGAGAAATTAACGGGTTGTATCGTGTTGACTTTGTTCTGCGCGTATGCCACTGCTCCGGAATGTAGGAGCAAGCTAGTACTTATATAGATGAATGTATTTTTCATAATTACTTGTTTTAATTAACTACCGGGAACTGAGTGATACGAAGAGTAGAGCAGCCATAAGGAACCAGCACTATGGGTGTTTCTTCTCCTTTGGCAGATGAAAACTGATGAGGAAGAGGACCTGCCATATTTTTATATAAGGTCCATTCAGGGATCTTCTTGGCCTTCGTTTTTATAAGGATGGGCGCACCGGCTAAATTCCAGGGGTACTGCCCGTTTGTCTGGTTTTTAATCACCTCGAATCCGTTCTGAGGGTCGTTTATTGCTTTTTCCAGTAACCCGTAATTCCATTCCGATTTAGGATATACCTCATAGAAATCGCCGAAGTATTCCGCATTACTTACTTTGCGCCAGTCTTCCTCTATCTTAAGTGCATATACCAAAGGGCCTCTTTCTACAGCAACCGATAGTTCAGCCCAACGGCTGGTTTCGATATGCATTGGTAAAACCAAGCTAACCTGGTCGCCTTCTTTCCAGCTGCGATTAATTTTTACAATGCTACCGGGCTTAGTTATTTCACTTATGGTATCTCCATTGATAGTTATTTTTGCATCTTTTGCCCAGTACGGGATACGGAGATGGAACGGAAAGCTAACTGCTTTCTTTGTCTTTATGGTGAAACGGATAGTCTCGTCAAATGGATAATGGGTGTCTTCAGTAATATGGATGGATTGACCATCGGCCACTTTTGCATCTACTTCGCTGGGCCCATAAAGCAGGGCAGCTATACCTTTATCTGCTGTTTGATACCATAGGTTTTGCACAAATTTAGGCCATCCTTGATGCATATTGGCGGTGCAACAAGGATAACCGGTAAGGAGTCCATAACACTGATCAGTGCCTTGGTGCCCACCATCTTCAAAAAAGTTGCGTTCGGCTCTAGAAATCAATACCTGATTAGCACTCTGGAAGTATTGACGATGGTTGAAGTCGTCGGTTGCCTGCGTAGGCATGGCGTTATATGCAATTTTTTCCAAGAGATCTGCAAATTCTGTATCACCGGTAATGGAAAGCATGCTCTCTAGGGAAAACAGCATTTCGACTACCGAACAAAACTCAATACCTTGAGTTGGGGCATTGCCGTGTAGGGGCTCATCGCCACCATACATGCCTTGCGCCTGCCCGTGAAAAATTGCAATATCATTATAAGCTCTTTTTACCGCTTTTATGTAATTTGTATCTGGATTTTGCTGGTAATAAATGATGGGTGACTTAATACCTTGCGCTAAATTAACACAGTGAAAGCTTTGTAGCTGGCCAACATGCAATCTATTAATTGCTTGCTGATCGAATGGATAGGTGTTCCCGGTGTTGTAAGGATAGAGGTGTGAGATACCGTTTTGCTTGTCGTTATATTGATTTGAAAAGACAGTAGCGTAAGGAAATGTTTGCTGGTAAAGCAGATTCCCCAATTCTAATAGAAAAGACTCTCCCGTTTGGTTATACAACCAGTATACCACCATTAGGTTATCTGCTCCCCGGCGATTTCCCCAGAAAGACCATTGGTCTAAAGGGTGTTTAGGTAGTTCTTGGAGCTGATACCTAAAATAATTGGTTAAGGTTTTAATAACCCTTTTATCACCTGTGGCATTATAATATTGTTGTAGCACCTTTAACATTACCATTCGTGGCCACCAATCTTCAACGGGCTCCTTTTGGATTCCTGGTTCAGGTTTTGATTTTTCTTTAAGTGGCCTTGGTCCGATATATCCGTCATCACGTTGGTTCCTTATAGTCCATTCAATCCATGGCTTTACTTTTCTAATTAACTCATCATCTTTTAAAATGTAAGCAAGGGGCAGTAAACCATCTAACCAGTAAGGACCTCTTTCCCAAGCATCGCCATCACCACCAAGCCAGCCATTTCTGTTGCCAACCACTTGCGGGTATCGTTCATCTAAATGACCTGTTAAGCCGGTTTTCATACGTGTTAATTGATTTTTTAACCAGTCTTTGGGCTGAATAGCACCTAATGGCAATTCCATATAAGGATTAGCGCGTAATGGTTTACGATTCTGTAACTGAGCCTTGCCTTCGGCACACAGGCCGAACGCAAGGAGGATAAAGCAAAAAAACTGTTTTGTTTTCATCGTCATATGGAGAATAAAATATTAATAACCTTGATTTTGCGTTAGGTTAGGATTCGAATTAATAGTCTGTTGCGGAATCGGAAAAGTAATACGGTAGTCGCCATTTGGCTTGTGCGAGAGCCAGCTTTTAGTGGTAAATATACCGAAACGAATCATGTCACGACGACGGTGACCTTCCCAAGCAAACTCCCAACCTAGCTCATCCAGTAGGCGTCCATATTGTACCGGTGCTGTATTCCCTTCGTCTACAAGCTTGTAGTCTTCTACATAGCCATACTTATAACGACTATTTTGCTGGAGGTCGTTTCCAGTTACCGTCGCCTTCGCTGGATTGTTTTTAAAAGCACGAGCTCTTACCTGACTGACCAATGTGGAAGCTTCATTGGGATTGCCGTTTCGTAAGAGGCATTCAGCTTTCATCAATAGGATATCAGCATAGCGAAAGAAGGGGAAATCATTATCTAGATTATGTAGTGCCCCCATTTTTACGGTGAATTTATTCATACGATAACCTTCCGATTCGCCAGTATATAAGCCATCGGGAATATCTTTGGTGAATACGAGTGGTTTACCCGCCTGGTCATAAGCACCCAAAAGTGGTGTTTTACCATCAGCAGCAAATTGAGGGCCCATTAACCAGGTGTCGGCTAATCGTCCATCAAGCGGATCATAAGTATCAATAAATTGCGGAACAGCCATAGCCGAACCCGAACCCCATGGTGTTGCTTGCATATTTGCTTTAGCCTTTAGTGAGGCATGCCAAGAAAACATATGGAACAGGAAACCGCCACCAACTGTTTCTTCAAAAGGAATGGCAAATACGATTTCCGGTGAGTTTTCATTCTGAGTTGTAAATACATCTCTGAAGTTGGCGTTCAAGCTATATTTGGCAGAATTGATCACATCATCACATTGCTGAATGCATTCTTGCCATGCCGGTGTACCTGTATACACACCAGCATTGAGATATACGTTGGCCAATAATGCTTTTGCAGCCCATTTATTAAAGCGTCCATATAACAACCGACTATTATCTTCACTTAAGTTGGGCAGTGCGGCATTGACTTCTGAAACAATGAATTGATAAAGCTCGGTTCTTGACGATTTTGCCTGTAATTCAGTGCCTGTACTGGTAACTAAGGGGGCATCGCCAAAATTGTCACAAATGAGCCAGTAAAAAAAGGCTCGTGCTATCTTTACTTCGGCTAGTACGCCTTCTTTTGTAAGCCCGTCTGTTAACGGAATTTTGTTTTCTTCAAGCAAACTGATAATACGGTTTGCATTGATCGCACCTTTATAGAGGCTATTCCACATGGCATTCATTTGCTCGTTTTCTGAATTCCAAGTATGGAGATGAATACGCTTATAGATGCCACCATCATCCCAGCCGGAGGCATTGGCAGGCATAACTAGCTCGTCTGAGGAGGTTTCCTGCACACCGGCCCAGTTATGATGATCAAAAAGTTCACGCATATTGGCATAAAGAACACCGGTGGCCTGGTATGCATTTGTATAGGTCAATTGATCATCAGTCACTTCTGTATATAGCATTTCATCTAGATCGTTGTTACAGGCGGCGAGCAACAATATCAGCAGAAGGGTGGTTATGTTATATTTAATTGTTTTCATAAATCAGGTAATTAGAAGGTTAAAAATGCACCGAGTGTATAGCTGGTTGTGGATGGATAACGATTTTTGTTGTCAATTCCCGGTGAGAGGCCATTGATGCTCACTTCAGGATCAATGCCTTTGTAACCAGTGATTGTTGCTAAATTCGAGACCGCTCCATAGAGTCGGATGCGTTTGATATACTTGCTCTTAAGCCCAACATTGTAACCCAGGGTGACATTATCTATTTTCCAATAATCGCCATCTTCAATATAGTAACTTACATAATTAAGAGATTGATCGTCAGCGAGTGGTCGTTTGTCGAAAATGTTATCATAAGCCGAATTAAGTAAATTCCCACGGGTCAGCATTACTGGGTTGCCGTAAAACATCTCGGGCATGTTCAGAATCTGAAAACCAAATGCACCACGCATGGTGATATTTAAGTCGAAATTTTTGTAGACGAAGGTGTTGTTCCAGCTGGCATAATACTGTGGTAATCCATTTCCAATGATTTGTTTGTCATCGGCTTGCTGATTGGAAATAGATTTTGGATTACCATCTTTACCCTCAATTATCCAATAACCATTCTCATCAATATCAATGGTTTTGAATCCATAAAAATTTCCAATGGGCTGACCTACTTGCACCCGATGGGTACGTTGTTGGATAGGTTCACCCGTTTCACCAGCATCAAAGTAACCGCTGGCCAGTTGGAAATTCTCATCCGAAAGCGAAAGAATCTTGTTTCTGTTCGTAGAGAAATTAACAGAAGTACGCCATTGAAAATTGTCGGATTGCACCGGGATACCATTTATTTGTACCTCTAAACCCTTGTTTTGCATGGAAGCTGCGTTGGCACGTATGGTACTATATAAATAGGGAGGCGTTGGAACAGGATAATCCATCAGCAGATCTTTGGTAGTGCGTTTGTAATAATCTATGGAACCGGAAATACGATTATCAAAGAAACCGTAATCCACACCGATGTTTAACTCCTCTTTCTTTTCCCAGCGTAAATCGGGATTAGGATTTAAAGAAGGATTTACGACTTGTATCCACTGCCCGTCTACTAAGCTATAGGTGTCAAAATTAATGAGGCTTAAAGACCGATATGGATCAGTCGGTTCAGTACCTGTAATACCAAAACCAGCACGAAATTTCAAATTGTTGAGCACCTTGAGATCCCGAAGAAAATCCTCGCGAATGGCATTCCAACCAATAGAAATGGCCGGGAAATTACCCCATTTATAGTTTCTTCCGAATTTAGATGACCCTTCATGTCGTATACTGGCCATAAGTAAGTATTTCTCTTTGTAATTATAATTTATACGGAAGAAATACCCCACTAACTTGTTTTCGGTTTGGATCGAATTTTCAGGTGCTTGTCCGCGTTTTAAGGCCAAACCTGCACCCATATTATTATATGAGAAATCGTCAGTAGGAAAATCCCAATTTTGCATCCAGTAATCTTGGTAATTGTTGTTTCGCCAACTGTAACCTACTAAACCAGTAATTTCATGATCTTTGAATATTTTATGATAGTCGGCCGTTAGTTCCAATAAATCTTCTTGTGTCCTAGTGGTGCCTCTAGAAGCATATCCATTTTTACCATCTCTGATAGTGGAAAAATGTTTTTTGGTTTCGTAGTAGCCTCTTGTACTATTATATAAATCGCGAGAGAGTAAGAGTTTGACGTTGATGTCATTATTTGGTGAATAGGTAATATTACCAAAAGTGCGGAAATTGTTGTTTTGAACAAGCCCCTGTGTTTCTTCTAAAAGTGCTACCGGATTCATGTAATCCGTTTTCTCAATACGTTCAATCCAGACACCATTGTCGTCTTTCACGCGATCGGTAGGGTTGAAGGTAAGGCCATTCCTGTAGATATCGCCTCTAAAGCTATTACTCTCCGTACTTGTGAAATTTTCGGGCTGATCGGCGCTTGCATAGTACTTTTGTTGATAGCCATTAATATTGGCATTCAACTTTAGTTTACCATCAAACATTTTATGGTTAAATTCGATTCGTGGAAAAAGTACCTTGTTATCCGATCGTTTGACAATACCTTCGATGCTTCTATAATTTATATTGGCAATGTAGTTGGTATTACTGTCTCCCCCCTTTAAACTGATGTTGTACACCTGTGATATAGGCGTTTGTGTAATCTCATCCAGCCAATTGGTTTCATAACCATAATCAGTAGCACCTGGTCTACCTTCTGCAACACGTTGGCGATATTGAGCAGCATTCATAAAGTCCAACCGCCTAGCAATGCTTTGAGTAGTAAAGTAGGTGTTGATATCAATAGTGGCTGGCGTTTTTCCGTTCACCTTTTTTGTGGTGATTAGGATGACCCCATTGGTGCCGCGCGTACCGTATATCGCTGCCGCGGAGCCATCCTTAAGAATATCGATAGATTCGATATCTTCTGGTGCAACTGTAAATAAAGTACCCGGCACACCATCAATTAAAACCAAGGGGGTGCTGCTTGCCAAGATGGAAGGAACACCACGTAAATTTACTTGTGCAGTAGCAACAGGATTTGCATCTGACGATACAATGTTCAATCCTGCAACTTTACCACGAATCAACTGAGCCGCATCGTTTACGGATCCCTGTACAAAATCTTCAGATTTGACGCTGGCTATAGCAGTAGTAATTTGTTCTCGCTTTTGTGTGCCATAGCCAACAACCACTACTTCGTTAAGCGTATTGGCATCCTCTTTCATGATCACATTTACTACGCTTTGTTGGCCAGAGGAGATTTCCTGTACAACATATCCTAAATAGCTGAATACTAGTAAAGTATTATTTTTCGGTACATTAATTTTATAGTAACCGTCCGTATTGGTAATCGTCCCAATGTTTGTTCCTTTTACTTTAACACTTACCCGTTGAAGTGGTAAGCCCTTTTCATCCGTTAGCTTTCCCGTGATTTGCAACTGAATTGACTTAGGAATAGCAGGGAGGATTGGGGCGCTTTTTAGCACAATGGTTTGGCGGATTATTTTGTAAGACAGGGGTTGATTCTCTAAACTTTTCTTCAACACTTCCTCAATAGCCGCGTTTTCTACTGCTATTGAAATTAATCCTGCTTTTTCAAGGTCAATTTTGTTAAATAAAAAATGGTAACCCGTTTGCGCTTCTATCAATTTAAGTATTCTGGCTACAGAACTGTGTTTTTCATTGAGTGTGATTCCTTGACTATAGCTTTTAGCACTCACTTGTACGAGTATTAAAAACATGAAAAAAGCAGTAAGTTTCATAGTCAATAAAATTTTGTGATGATATGGCCATTTCAATAAAAAGGCCCTTGAAATAAAATTCATTACTTTTGTTTGTTTGGGTTAAATAAAATATTGATTCATCGATGTGGAAAAATCCAAGCATATGCCGGGGAGTGCTGGTACCACTCTTCGGTTTTTATTAGATTTCTATTATTAAATCCTTTTAGCTGTCTATAATTGCTGGTTGCGTTTTCATAATTTAAAATTTAAGTAAATAATGTTTATGTATGGTTAGTTTTTTATTATGATATTTCTTTCTTTTATTTCATAGGCTACCCCAGTAAATGCTAACATGCTCATTAGCTCATCGAGATTAGCACTTCTAGACACACTACCATTGAATAATTTTTTTGAATTCTTACCTGTATATATTACCTTAACGTTATACCATCGCGCTACTTGGTTCATAACCTCTTTCATACTTGCATCCTTAAATAAAAAGAGCCCGTTTTTCCACGCTAATTCTACTTCAGGATCAACGCCATCTTTCAGTTGGAATTGATTGTTTGCCGTAAGTATGCTCTGTTCTCCCGGTTTTAGTAGTTGTGTTTTTTCTCCCCGCTTTATTTTTATGGCCCCATCAAAAAGTGTGGTTTTTTGGGTGGTTTCGTCTTTATAGCCTGAAATACTAAAGGCAGTTCCTAATACTTGCACTTCTATTCGGTTAGTTACTACTTTAAAAGGTTGATTTATTTTCTTTGCTATTTCAAAGTAAGCTTCGCCTATCAACTCTACTCTTCTTTCTGCACCGATAAATTTTGACGGGAATTTTATAGATGTTTCGGCATTTAACCAAACTTTACTACCATCAGGAAGGATAATTTGATATTGCCCTCCCCTCGGCGTATAAATGGTGTTTACGCCTATAGAAGCTTCTTTGTCGTATTGTATATGGCGCGCATTAAAAGCTAGTTGTCCTTCAGCAGTTTTTTTTATGATGGTGCCTTCATCCCTTGCTAAAACGCCCTTATTAGCACTATCTAGCAAGATGATCGTACCATTGGCCATGCTGAGTGTGGCCCTATTGCCCCCCGCAGAAATATCACTTGTTTGCTTAATGGGTAAGGTACGCTGATTGTCTTTTTGTAAGCTATAAAATTTAAAAAAAACTAAACCAAAGGTAATTGCACCGATTATTGCAGCGATGCTTAATTTATATATAGGCGAATACTTCCTTTTAGAAAAATGAGTTTGTTGACTGATTTTGGTATCCTTTAAAATATTCTGAAGTATATTTTGGCTTTGATCAAGGTTAAGAACAGGATTAGTGGTGTCAGTCTGCTCATAAATTTGCTCCATTATTTTGTTTATCTCTTCTATTTCAAGCGTATGTAACAGGGTGGATAGCTCTTCAATTTCTGCCGCTGTAGCAGATTTATTGAGGTATTTAGTTACAAGAAAAGTGAATCTAAGAGATGCTTTTTTCATTTTTCGGTATAATTGTTTAGATGAACGCCTTACTTGCGCTTATAAGAAAGACAAAAAGATGCCTAAAAAGGGGGTAACGAAAAATAAAAAAATAAAATTTTTACTTTGTAAGGAAAAGAAGCAATAAATAAATATTTTTTTTAACGAAGCTTTTTATTGAAACAATCGCAAGCTTTAGATAGCTTTTCACCGTCTCTGGAGAAATACCCATTAAAGATGCTATCTCTGAATATTTTAAACGTTGTTGTTTACTAAGTACATAGACTTTTTGTTGTTGGGGAGGTAGTTCATTAATAGCCTTATCCAGTAATAAATGATAGAAGGAGGGACTCTCTTCAGCATCGTTGATGACACTTTCAGTTTCCAAATATTGCATCAGCGCTCTTTCTTTTACAGCTTGCTTTAAACAATTAAGCGTATGATTTTTTGAAATCGTAAATAGGTAGCCTTTGAAATTCTTGATATCAGTTAGTTGTTCTCTATTGATCCATATTTTTAGGAAGGTATCCTGAACTACCTCTTCAGTTAATGTATAGGAATCAGTTAATTTGAAGACAAAAGCAGCTAGATGTTGATGATGACGATGAAAGAGGAGAGCGAACGCATGTTCGCTGCCCTTTGATACTTGTAATATCAATTCCTGCTCATTAACATCCATTAGGTTAGTATATGGTTATCGCGGAGCAAAAATATGCAATAGTTGATTAACCGCAAAAAATACTACGCGACTGTGGTGAATTTATAAATTTTCAATAAACATCCAGCGGCAAACGTGAAAAAAAAATTAAGCAATTTAAAATCATCCGAAGCAATTTTTATCTTTGTCTGCAAGTCCCTTTCTTCAAATTTTCAACAGAGATACAGCTATAGCGCATGAATTTAAGCATCACACATAAACGTGTTATTGATTTCCTTGTAAATACCAATAAACCAATATTTTTAACGGGGAAAGCAGGAACAGGAAAAACTACCTTTCTTCATTATATTAAAAATAACATTACAAAGAACATGGCAGTCGTAGCTCCTACAGCCATAGCTGCGCTAAATGCTGGCGGTGTTACTATCAACTCCTTTTTTCAAATACCTTTTGGGCCACTTATTCCAAACACATCTGGAGAAATATATAATGCTGAAAAAGTTAGCCGTATGTCTCCTGATAAGGCAAAGCTATTGGCCAGTCTTCAACTGCTGATTATTGATGAAATTAGTATGGTTCGTGCTGACACCATTGACCGGATTGATAGTATTCTGAAAATTGTAAAAGGTTCTTCGCGACCCTTTGGAGGGGTACAGCTTCTAATGATTGGCGATCTTTATCAGTTACCGCCCGTATATCAGAACGATTGGCCCGTTTTGAAAGCATTTTACACAAGCCCCTATTTTTTTAATGGTCTAATTTTTAATACGTTTCCTGTGCTTAGCTTTGAGCTTACAGAAGTTTTTAGACAATCGGATCCTACTTTTGTACAAATTTTAAATAGCATTAGAAATGCCGATATAAACGCGTCGCTTCTCGGTATTTTGAACAAGCAATACAACCCAGATCTTGCCCCCGATACACTGTCGGATTACATCACACTATCCACCCATAACAGTTCGGTAAGTAAAATAAATGAATCCCGACTTGAAAATCTAAAAGGAGAATTATTGATCTACAAAGCAACTGTCGCAGGTGATTTTCCGAAAGAAGCATATCCTGCCGAACCTGAACTACGTATAAAAACAGGCGCACAGATTATCTTCATAAAAAACGATTCTAGTGGTAAAAAGCAATACTATAATGGGCGTGCTGCCAAAATTATTGCAGCAAGTGAAAACAGTATACAAGTTCGGTTTTTGGATGATGGATCTGAATTTGAGGTAGTCCCAGAGACATGGGAAAATGTGAAGTATGCACTTAACGAGTCGGACGGCAAAATAGCAGAATCGAACAATGGCTCATTTACGCAATATCCGATTAAGCTTGCATGGGCAATAACCATCCATAAAAGCCAGGGATTAACATTCGACAAGGCGGTCATTGATGTAGAGGCGGCCTTTGCTTCGGGCCAGAGCTATGTAGCACTTAGTCGTTGTAGGACGCTGGAAGGTTTGGTGTTAAAGGCACCCGTGAAAGCAGAAAATATAATAACGGATGGCCGTATTATCACCTTTATGCAGGAGACTACCTCGAAGCACGATAAACAGGAAATACTCAAGACTGCGAAGCTCGAACATGAATATGAAGTTGTGGCCGATCTCTTCAACTTCAGCTCTATTCAACAAGAATGGAGACTGTTAAGTTCCATGATAGATTATAGTGATTATTCGGATAAGATGATTCTTTTAACGCTTTTTAAAGAAGTTGAAGAAATATTGGGTAATCAAATAAAGAAGGTTGCTGATAAATTTTTACAAAAGGAGTTTTCTGCCTTAATCGTCGAAAAGCCCCTCAAAATGCAGATGGGATTTTTAGTTCGGTTAAAACAAGCGGCTGTCTATTTTAAACCAAAAATAGAAGACTTAATCAACTGCATACAAAAATTACTGACATTTCCTTTAGAAAAAAATCTAGATCCAGATTTCTTTTCTATCTATAACCAATTGATGAGCCATTTAAAAGGAAAACTTAGGGGTTTGCAAGTTGATTTAACTACCTCCGATTTAAACGAGCTACTTACTGCCATTACAGAAGCTGGCATTAGCTATCACCCCGTGTATCAGTTGAAGACAGAAAGACCTGCTCAAATAAAAGAAATCGTGAACCCGCTCTTGCTTCAAGAAATTTTAACCTGGAGGGTAGACACTGGTACTAAAAGAGGAATAGCAGATTATCTGGTATTGAGCGATCAACTTTGTGTCTCCATTGCCGCTAAATCACCTAGATCACTCAGCGAACTGGCGCAAATTAAAGGTGTTGGAGCTGGAAAAGCTACCGAGCTAGGGGATGATTTCGTAAAAATAATCCGTAATTATCTTGGAGAAAACGACCTGTTTGCTTAGCGTTTTTTAGCTTTAAGTGGTTACGCTCCTTGTGTTTTTGAACTTCACAAGGAAATTGTAAATTAATTCAAAAGTTGCTGAAACACCAAAGGTGATATTTTATAAGCCTATTGGAATCTATTTTTTACGGCTAATAGCAATGCCCGAACTGCTTGATTTATTTATAATAGTTTCATAATCTGGCCGACTTTTTACATAGTCCATATATGCCCGGATTCCGCTCATATTTTGAAGTACATTGTGAGCTGTAAAGCGGCCACCTTTTTGAAGTTTGGGATCTAGATCCTTGAAATATTGTATATACCAGTCTTTATCAGCATCCGAAAAAACAAAATCAAAAGGTCCATCTAGCGATTTGACGATCTGATGGGCATCGCCATGCTTGAAGCTTACAAAATTAGATAGACCAAGCATTTCTAAATTCTTGATTGCTTCCTTTTGCCGATTCATGTCAATTTCTATAGTCGTTAACTTGCCACCAGTTTTACTAAGTGCCCATGCTATCCAAATGGTAGAATGCCCTGTAGAGGTACCAATTTCCAACGCGGATTTGTAATTATTATTTACAATAAGATCATGCAGCACCTGTCCATCTTCATAGGGCACATTTAGGCTATGCCATTTCTGCCGATTTTCATTTAGAAATTTTTGTACACGTTCATCCAACTGTTTTTGGTTTGTACTTTGTGCTGTGCTTGCTGTTACTAATCCAAAAAATAGGATAAGTAATAAAACTGACTTAATTTGAAATATAGTTTTCATGATTGTTGATATTAGCTTAATATAGAAACATGAAATATTATTCATTTGTTGCGATATTTTTGTGTAATTTCATGAGTAAACTATTTCGTTCTATTGGATCGTTGTTAAAAATGCTATGTTGGGTTTAAGATAATTTTCCAAATCGGTATTGTTGCTACGATTCCTGAGTAGGCCCTTATTGAATAATAATATTATATCGAATTGTTCGAAAATGTTTGACGAAAGGATGGTCGGTAAAGAGCTACTAAAATAAACTAATTTTATCAAATTCTTGAATTTATGAACCCGACATGAATAAAATAATTGTTAAACACAAAGGTTAACAATTAGTTTATTCATCAAAGGCTCCATCTGACCACTAAACCGCCGAAGGCAGCATGAACCGAGTGAACCGAACGAAGTGAGCTCACGAATACCTTAGAATACCAATTTAATGAGTAAACGAGCTCATGAATGCCTTTGAAAATAAATACTTATGAATAAATGTCTTTAGAAACATGCAATAATGAATAAACAAAAAAATAAACAGATGAAACCATCATGATTTGCCAATCACACAGTGAAATGAACTAAGCGTAGCGCTCTCTTGAACGCCGTTGAAAAACATACAAAAAGTGAAAAATAAATCATGATAGCTTCATCGCCTTAAAAAAAACAAACCGAGTGTAACGAGCTCATTTATGCCAATGAGAAACTTCACTCATAAATAATTATACACGGATGAAAAAGATATTATTTCTCTTTGCATTAATTGTTTGTTCTGCTGCTGTCCAAAACGCTATGGCACAGAAAAAAGTAATCCATCAGCTGCGTATCTATGAAATTTTTGACAATAATAAAGCAGCTTTTCATAAACGATTTGAGGAGCATGCACAGCGGATCATGAAAAATTATGGATTTCATATTGTAGCAATGTGGGAATCAAAAAGTGACAAGAAAACAGAGTTTGTCTATTTATTAGAATGGACAGACATACCAACTTTGCAGGACAGCTGGGCGAAGTTCATGAAGGATGAAGAGTGGAAAGAGATTAAGCGGCAAACAGGCAAGCTCCATGGTCAGCTAGTTGGCGAAATACAAGATAGAATTTTGACAGCAACACCTTATTCACCAGTTCAGGGGGTGGATGAAATGCAAGAGCAGCACTAAGACTGTCTTTCTGTTAAATCCATACGCATTTCAATCATGTGCTTTTTGAAACCAATCTTCTCATATGCACGAATGGCAGTCTCATTTTCTTGGTACACATTCAATTTGAATTCGGTCAAGCCTTGCTCAGTTCCCCAATGTATAAGAACATCCATGATTTTTTTATTTACTCCCATACCACGGTAATCAGCAAGAACGTACATAAAACCAAGGTAACCAAACTTACGATTTCTGAAATGATTCTTCGCGTTCATGATGCGGATATAACCAGAGCCAATCAACTTGCCGTCAATTACAGCCACCACGATTTCGACATCGGGGTCAACAATGAAAGCCTTTACATCATAGTAATTAATAGGGGTATCTTTAAGAGAGGTCGTTAATGGACGTTCCGCCGCAATGACTCCCTGTTCAAACGTTAGAAGTACTTCTATATCCTCTAATGTGGCAGTGCGGATGGTTATTTGATTCATGTGTTAATCTGTTTTTTTGTTAATTCATTTCGTATCAGCCATTATCTAAAGCTCATCTCATTCCAATACCTTGCTGGTTTTTACTACAGTAGATCTTTTCAGTACTGTTTTTTCATTGAGAATAGTAGTCTCACAAATCAATAATTCGTTCAATATTTATCTGTTTTAGAAAATATTCATCATGTGATACCACAAGGAGCGTACCGTTGTATTCGTTAATGGCGGCAGTTAATATTTCAAGGTTTTGTATATCTAAATTATTGGTTGGTTCATCCAAAATAATGATGTCAGGGGCATGATTACTTATCGTGAGACAGCTAAGCATCAGTCGCATTTTTTCTCCACCACTTAAGGCAGCACAAGATTTGTCCCAATCTTCTTTCGTAAATAAAAAGCGGTTGAGTCTGATTTTTATTTCATGTTCTTGTAATAAAGAAGTGTTAAATTGTTGCGCCTGTTCATAAATAGCGAGTTGATTATCGATCAATGAATAATCCTGATCGATATATACCGACTTATTCTCTGCTCGATAAACCGTGCCTCGTTTGGGATTCAGTTCACCTAGTATTATTTTGATCAATGTTGTTTTACCAGAGCCATTGTATCCCTTAAGCACTATCCGTTCGCCACTAGTGATTTGAAAGTTTAGATTTTGCTGCCAAAGCAAACGATTTCCGTAGGCAAAATTTATGTCATTTGCATTGAAGAGTATTTTACCCTTGTGAACAGTAGAATTGTCAAATCCAAATTTCATTTTATTCACATCAGGAACCTCCTTACGTAGATCACTTAACTCCTGAGATATAGTGCCTATTTTTTCAGTATGTACACCTTTCAGCTTGGATGTGCTTTTTTCAGCATTGTTTTTTAATGTGTTCATTAATATGGTCGGTAACCCTGCTTTTTCCTGTTTCTTTTTGCCTCTGGCATCTAATTTTTGCTGTCTTTCTATCGTTTCCCGTTCTATTTCTTTTGCTTTACGTAGTGCTTTTTCTTTATTTTTTACGTCCTGGTTTAATGCATTGCTTTCAATTAACTTCTGCTCTGTATAAAAGTCATAATTACCACCGTAAGCTGTTATGCCTCTTTTACTCAGTTCGTAAACAGTATCGAGTAGGTTTAGCAACTTTCTATCGTGGCTCACAACAATTAAGGTTTTTGAAACAGAATTGATAAAATCGTACAGTTGCTGTCTTCCTATCTTATCCATATGATTACTAGGTTCGTCCAACAAGATAAGCTCAGATTGATGGATAGATATACCTGCAAGAAATACCTTAGTTTTTTGTCCGCCGCTTAAGGTTTCCATCTTTTGAGACAAATCTAAATGACCCAATTTCCAATAACTCAGCGCTTCTTTGCACCGTTCTTCTATTGACCAATCATCATTGAGAAGTGTGAAATTGGCGTCCGTTAAGTTGCCGGCAAGAATCTCGTTCAAAGCCTTTAATTTATCTTCAATCCGGAGCGCTTGCGCAATGGTTAAATGATTGTACTGACCAAATATTTGGGGCACATGATAAATGGAAGTCTCCATTTTTATAAGCCCTGCTGATGGTGATAATTCACCTGCGATAATTTTTAACAAGGTAGATTTTCCAATACCATTGTTGCCAATTAAAGCAATTTTACTATGCTTATTAAGCGTGAGATTTATATCATGAAACAATAAATCCTTATTGGGATGTATATAGGTTATATTTTGTAGAAAAACCATAATTTCTTTCTTTTAAAAAAATCAACAATGATAGTGAGCCAATTATGGGTGCACTAATTAATTTATTGAAAGAAATGATCTCCTACATGAAGTGTTGTTAGTTTTTTGCAAAGCTACAAAACATTTTTCAATCGGCATTATTTAATTTTTTGTGTTTTTTGTCCGATAATCTAACAGCACTTATATTGTATTTTTTGTTGAATAAAAATTATATTGTTGAACATGCATTCATAAAAAATGATTGAACAAAAAATTTCGCTAAAAAATCTTAATGATTGGAATACAGATCAAATCATTTCATCGCCTTGTTATAATATATTATTGCTGAATGGAGCAGGTGAGATATCGATCGATCATAATCAATTTGTGTTTTCAAAATATACAATATTGTTTGCAACCCCGTATCAGAAAATCCTGATCAACCATAACAATTCGTTTAATATAAGACAGTTAACCTTTCATGGTGATTTTTACTGCATAGAATATCATAAAAAAGAAGTCGCCTGCAACGGATTACTATTTAATAATATTTACATTAAGCCATTTATCAGCATTTCGGAAGACCAGTATCGAGTATTTAAAAACGACATGGAACACGTCGATCAGTTTTTAAAGGAAAACGATCCCCATGTTGAACCTATAGTAAAAGCATATCTACAAGTGATTCTTGCAAAGGCGAGTCGATTAAAAATGAAGGAGTTACATGAAAATGTTCATTTAAATAGACAACGCCATCCCATTGAAAAGTTTCAAACGTTGCTGGAAGAACATTATCTTACTAAAAAGCAACCAGCATTTTATGCTGATGCGTTATTGATGTCAACTAATTCTTTCTCCAGAAAGTGCAAGGAATACTTTGGCAAATCACCGTCCGAAATGTTGCAGGAGCGTGTCATATTAGAAGCAAAAAAGCTACTACACCTAAGTTATAAAAGTGTAAAAGAAGTAGCAACGGCCTTGCATTTTGAAGATGAACATTACTTCAGTCGTTATTTTAAAAAATATACCGGGGTGTCACCAACGCTATTCCGAAAAAAGGTAGGTATCTCAATTGTAGCAGATTTGTCCAAGAAATAGAACAATTTGTCCATTTATCACTTGAGAGCATGTCTGTAAATTTGTGAAAAAATAAAAATATGAAGAAGTTCTTAATTTTATTAGCAAAAACGCAACCTGGTTTTATAAATCTTATCCGTATAGCCGTTTTCATTGTTATGGCCTGGATAGGAGGCCTAAAGGCACTTCCATATGAAGCAGAGGGTATTGTCCCTTTCGTCGCAAATAGTCCACTGATGAGTTTTTTCTATACGAAAGAAGCTCCCGAATATAAAATTTATCAAAATAAAGAAGGGGCCTTGGTTCCGGAAAATATAGTTTGGCATAAGGCAAATGGCACCTACTTGTTCTCCTATGGCTTGGGTGTGGTAATCGTGCTAATCGGAATCTTAACACTCTTAGGTATCTGGTTTGCTAAAATTGGTGTTTTGGGAGGCTTATTAACCTTTGGTATGGCGCTCGTTACTTTGTCCTTTCTGATCAGTACTCCAGAAGTATACGTAGCCCCCCTAGGCGGCCCTCATGTCGGGTTCCCCTTTCTTTCTGGCGCTGGAAGATTGGTTATAAAAGACGTCATTATGATGGCAGCAGGATTAATAGTCGCTTCAGAAGCCGCAAAGAGAACCTTGTCTTAGAATAGGTACGATTTAGAAACAAAATATGTTCAAGATGTATATAATTTCGTGTAGAGAAATTTGAAACTTAAAAGAAGGAAAAATGTTAATAACCTGAAACCTGAAGTAATAATTTTGACTATGAAAAGGAAAAAGGTTGAGTTCGAAAAGAAAAAGGGCAAATTAGTAAATCAAAACAAGTCTGGTAGCGAGACCCCAGGAAACCTAGCTGACGAAGATATAGCAACGGATCATGCATCGATTGATGAGCTCGAGGAGGATATAACAGGTCCTGTTAAGAAAAATGTGCCTCCCAAACCAGATTTATTGAGAGGAGATCATCCAGATTTAGCCAAATAACTGAAATTTTCATTACATACGAAAGGTTAAAGAACAGTTATTATAAGTTAAATATCGGTCAATATTTCGACCATTTTTATAATAGCTTTGCTAGCTTATAATGAGTTTTATGAGCTTTAAAATCAGTATATTGGGGTTTTGTTTTTTAGTGATTGGGTGTGTAAGATCATTAAATGCACAAGAAGTAACCCGTTTTCAACCCACACATGAGCAATTGGTAGCCCGTTATAAGCGAGCAGCGAAAATAGATAGCCTCACCGAAGATGCTGTGTTTCGTACCAACGTAACGGCCCATTGGTCGCCTGATGAGAAGTCGTTTTGGTATAAAAATACATTGAAAGACGGTGCAACCGAGTATATCGAGGTAGATGCTGCATCTGGAAGCAAGCGAACAATTTTTGATGCCTATAAGCTGTCCCTTGCCCTAAAAAAAATCGGTATAGATACAAACCCGGAAAAAATACAAATTAGCGCCATTCAAAAAGACCAAGATAAAAAGGTCATGCGATTTGCAATGGCGGGTCAGTGGTTTGAATACCGTGTCGCCCAAAATACCTGTATTAAAATAGGCTTCCCTCTACGAGAAAAAAAGCCTGACATCGAGATTGCTACTCATGTATCTCCCAATAGAAAATGGGAGGCATATATAAAAGAGGGAAACCTATTTGTGAAATCGGTAGATGGCAAAGAGACTGTACAATTTACAAAAGATGGTAGCGAGGTTCATCCTTACGGCGAAATACATTGGAGTCCCGATAGCAAATATCTGACTGGATACAAAATCCATCCAGTTAAAGATTCATTGGTTTATTATATTTCGAGCTCCGTACCAGGTACTACCCGCGGACAACTACGCTCACATCCCTATAAACAACCAGGTGATGCTTTTACCTCTTATGAGCTATTCCTTTTTTCCCTTGATAAGCAAAAAGTACTCAAGGTAAATACCGAAACAATAGACTTTCCAAATATTCCTCCAGATTTACATTGGCGCTATGACAACGCCCGTTATTTTACTTATGAAAAGTTTGATCGAGGACATCAACGTTTTCGTATCATTGAAGTGGATGCCCAGACAGCTCAAACACGCACTGTGGTAGATGAAAAATCAAATACTTTTATATATTTAGCCCGTCAGTATACCCATTATCCAAAAGGTAGCAATGTGGTGATCCGTTCTTCCGAAAAGGACGGATGGCGACATTTATATCTTATCGACCTAGTAACGGGAGAAGAGCAGCGCATAACAAAAGGGAATTGGGTGGTTCGCGGTGTGGATAGTGTGGACTTTTCAAAAAAGGAAATTTGGTTCTCCGCCAGTGGGATGAAAACGAATGAAGACCCCTACCTGATATATTATTATCGTGTGGGGTTTGATGGGAAGAATCTGTTGGCCTTAACGCCTGATAAAGGCAATCATGAAGTGGTGTTTTCGCCCACTAAAAAATATTATTTAGATACCTATTCTTTAGTTAATGTACCGCCTATTACCAAACTACGTCGTAGCAAAGATGGGCAGGAGATAACCCTTTTGGAAAAAGCAGACCTTTCGTTTTATGAAAAGGCAGGGGTTTCTCCACCAGAAGTGTTTGTAGCGAAGGGAAGAGATGGCGTAACCGATATATGGGGCATCGTAAGCAAGCCGTCGGATTATGACCCTCAAAAAAAATACCCTGTATTGGAGAATATTTATGCCGGACCTCACGACTCCTTTGTGCCTAAATCTTTTGTGCCATATAGTGAAATGCAGAGTCTTGCTGAATTAGGCTTCATCGTCGTGATGATTGATGGTATGGGAACGGCTAACAGATCAAAAGATTTTCACGATGTATGTTGGAAAAATATTGCCGATGCAGGTTTCGAAGATCGAATTTTATGGATAAAAGCCCTTGCTAAAAAATATCCCTATGTAGATGCTGAACGTGTTGGATTATATGGTACTTCCGCTGGCGGGCAGAATACACTTTCAGCGTTGCTATTCCATCCTGAATTTTATAAGGCAGGTGTTGCTGCCTGCGGTTGTCACGATAATAGGGTAGATAAACAATGGTGGAATGAACAATGGATGGGGTATCCTGTTGGTGAACATTACGAAGAACAATCCAATGTAAGTAATGCAGCTAAATTGCGTGGCGATTTACTGCTGATTGTTGGAGAGGAAGATACAAATGTGCCTCCAGAATCTTCTTATCGAGTGGCAGATGCACTTATTAAGGCTGGTAAGGATTTTGATTTTCTGGCCATACCGGGGATGGGCCACAGCGACGGCGGCCCGTATGGCAGGATGAAGAAACGCGATTTCTTTGTTAGGCATTTGATGGGTATAGAGCCGCCGAGATGGAATGTTGGTGAATTACCTTACAATAATAATATAGGTAGAGAAAGATGGTCTTTTAAGTAGATCTATTTTATCCTGCCGGAAAGTATTCTGTAGCAATATTGCTACAACGCTTTGATGGTACACTATTATCAAGTATCTTTAAATCCAAGTAACATTTATTGTTAACTGAAACAATAGCCATTTATACCTATGAAAGAATATATAGAAAGTTCAAGGCGCAAATTCTTGATGCAACTCGGTATTTTAACTGCAATACCTCTTTTAGGATCTGGTAAAATATTACCGGCTGCAAAAATTAAATTTGGTTATTCTACTATCACCTGGGGAAATGATATAGAGCGGGCCATTAAAGAAATTGCCTCACTTGGTTTTACAGGTGTACAGCTACGAAATCCTTTTGCTGCTTACGGCAGTAAACCGGAAGTACTAAAACAACTATTGAGTGCTGCTAATTTAGAGGTGGTGATGCTTTCCAGTGGAAATGCCAATATTAATACGGGCAATGATGAATCGGAAATAACAAAACATGTTGAAAATGCCAAATTCATTAAGAAGTTAGGAGGCAAACGTATTCAAATTACCAATTCCTCCAGACCAAAGACAGGAGATGTTAAGGAAGAAGATCTTATTAGGTTTGGAAAATTATTAACGGAAATAGGTAGTAGAACTGCTGAGTTCGATATAGAAACTACCTATCATAACCATATGGAACAGTTGGGAGAAACACCGGAAGAGGTAGATATCATTTTGCAACATGCAGACCCAAAATATGTAGGGTTTCTATTGGATATTGCACATTATTTTCAAGGTGGAGGAGATCCTGCCGCGGCGGTATTGAAATATAAAGACCGCATTAAGATGCTCCATCTGAAAGATGTAATCAGCAAGGAAGGCGGAAATGGCTATCAGTTCGTAGAATTAGGGCAGGGCAGCGTAGATATTCCAGCTGTTTTTAAGGCATTGAATACCATTAACTTTAAAGGTTACGCAGTAGTGGAGCTGGATGCTGTACCCGTAAAAGGTCGCACACAGCTGGCATCTGGTCAAATATCAAAAGATTACCTTGATACACTAGGTTATAATATTTAAATATTCGTACCTGCGTCACGCAAACCTACGTATTCGAGGATGATCGGGATATTAATACACTATATGTCATTTCAACCGAGATGGCATATAATTATATCGGTTTAATTAACAATTTGTTCCCCCGCGAATCTTTGTTGTTTGGATATCGGCTCCATATCTTTTACTTCCTCTTTTTTCTTTAGTTTTAATGCTATCACGGTTGTTAGAAGAGCCAATACTATCCAAAAAGCATCCATGAAGAAGATCTGATAATGGCTGCCATAACTTTTCCATATCCAGTTTCCTGTGATCATACCATTGGCTATAGGGATCATAAATCCTAGCAGAGAACCGATTAGCAGTGTATATTTATTCGTGAAGTAATTGTCGCGCTTAGCGGCGAATAGTACAGATAAAAACAACCAACTATAGAAAAATACTTGGAAAATAAATGCCATCCGGTCAGGATTTATGTCTGCTGAAAAGATCTTAACGGCCAAAAAAGTAAATGCAGTGACGGGATACATACTTAAGCAGATAGACAGATAGATCCTAACAACCCAAGCATTGAAACGCCTTTGCTTTTCGGGTATGCTCTTTTTATCTCTGGCAACGAGCCATGTCATGACACCAGAAATAATTACAAAACAAGAAAGAAGTCCTAGAACGAAATAGATGATTCGCATGCCAATACCACCGAAATCACCAAAATGAAGTTTACGAAGCACTTCCGTTGCTCCGTCGAGATACGAGCTTGGCCCATAAGGGCTTTTATTGGAAACAATTTCACCCGTAGTAGCCTTATAAACAATTAAGCCTTTACCTGTAAACTTTAATTTGGATAGAGGAAGGCCTTCAATGGAAATATGCATACTGGCATCTCCATAATTTTGCAGATTTACAGATCTTAATTCAAAATCACCCCACTGCTTTTTTGTCTTTTCAATAAATGAATTGATATTAGGAGGGGTAGATAATTTTTCCATCGTCATAGGAAAAGTAGACGTTGTTACTCCCATATCTGAATACAGCTTTTCTGTATTGTTGTTATAAAGGAAGGAGGCTACGGGAGGGGCAAAAAGTGTTGTGCCAATGATTAGGTATACACCTGTAACGGCATATACAAATTGGTAAGGCAGTCCCAGCATACCCAAAACAGTATGAGCATCAGTCCACATGGTTTTGAGTTTTGCTTTTGGCCTAAACAGATAAAAGTTAGACACAATCTTATTCCAGTGTACCCATACACCGGTTATGATGGCAAATAGAAAGAAGAAAGATACAAAACCTGCCAGCAGGTAACCTGATGTTCCATATAGATTTAGCTGCGCAAAGAAATGCAAGCGATATAAAAATTCTCCCAAAGAATAACCACTCTTATAATCATAACTCTTCATGTCATCAACATCGAGGTAAAAGAATTGCCGTGCTTTATCTTCTTCTACCGCAAGTGAATCCTTAGAACCAGACATGCTGATATATACTCTACGCTCCGGATTTATTTGGCCAATGAGAATATCCCGGCCATAGGTACCATAACGCTGTCCAACGGTATCAACCAAACGATCAAAATCGGTGCTTTTAAAAATGTCTTCTTTTATGGGTTGATCTCGTTCCCAAGCTACAATTTCTTCTTTAAAGAAAGAAAAGGAGCCAGCAAAGAATATAACGTATAAGGCTACGCTGATAACAATGCCGCTAACAGTATGCGTGTGGAAGAGAATATTGTAAATTCTATTGTTCATATCTGCTAGATTATAGGGTTATAAATTTTTCCCAAATAAATGAGGCCACAACATAAGAGTGTTATCGCTATGTAGATGGCCCATACTCTCCAGCCATTTTTTAGTAAGAATGCAAAAACAAAGAGAAAAGCCCATAGGATAATGCCCCCATACCGTAAAGTCATCAATACATTAATGTGGTTGATCCAAAAAGACAATGCGAGAAAAAGCGATACCGTTACCAAGTATCCGCCTAATAAACCCGCTGAAATCTTTGCAAAGCGTTGCGAGGGAGAGGTGTTTAAATATTTTTTATTAGCAGGCATTTTCCTTAGATTAGTTCGGCTATCAGAGAAAGCGAAAAGATAAATAAGAATGTTTTATCATTCACAAAACGTAGAGGGGCCAGTAACACCGTTGCACTCGCTAAGGTCATCAATATGACAAAAAATGAAAATATACCTGCACCCAGTCCAAAATGAAGAATACAGCCTGTCAAAGCCGCTAATAATAATAACAAACCTATAAATTTACCAAAATGAGGATTGGCCTTTATCCATAAAATAAATCTTATCGTTGAAGATAAGAGCGCTTTCTGCGATGTATTATAAAGCAGAAAAAAGCCAAGGAAGGTTAATGAGGTGATGGTCGTTAACATTATCTTAAATCTGTGGTGTAAAATTATCATTATTTAGATTTAATACAAATTAACTTGTAAAAAATATTACTGTTTATAAAGTATTTATTAACAAACAAGGTTTAAGATGCTCGTTAAGCCAACAGTCTATGGTGAGCGACATGATAAGATCGGCTTTATTGGGTAGGGAACGGATAGCGAAAAACCGGTAAGATCCCAAGTAATAATGAAAGAGCCATCCAATCAATGGCTCTTAGTCTTAATTTTTTGATCAACGTGAGTTAAGTATATTCTTCCCTCATCCTATTTTACTAAAAGGCATATGCTTCTACACTTTCAGCAGTTTTTGGCCAGGCAGCATCTTTTATTTCAGCAACAAGAGTTCCTTCAATACGGAATACAATAATATCGGTAAGACCTATGAAACCCAAAATCGTTTTCAAATAAGGTTCGACGAAATCATAGCCTTTCAAGGGACCTTCCGAATAAACACCGCCAGATGAAATCGCCAGGTATACCTTTTTATTAATTAATAGTCCCTCCGGCCCATTTTCGTTATAGCGGAAAGTAAGGCCCGCTCGAGTAATATGATCGACCCATGCCTTTAATGTGGACGGAATGCCAAAGTTATATAAGGGAACGCCAATGACAATTATTTCGGCTTCTTGAACCTCTTTAATAGCTTCGTCAGAAGGTAATAAGGCACTTCTGTCATCTTCAGTGAGCGATTCACTGGGCTTATAGAATGCCGTAAAATGAGTGTCTTCTAAATGGGGGAGAGGATTTTTTGCCAAATCGCGCATTTGCACAGTGCTACCGGGATAAATGGACAATAGTCTTTCTAAGATGGTGTTAGATAGTTTGAGGCTAAAAGATTGATTTCCATTAACGCTTGAAATTATTTGCAGTATTTTCTTCATTTTTTCGTTTTTTATAAATTTTTAATTTGAAAAAGATCAGCAGAGATTTTGTCATTTATCGCTACTATATGTGGAGATTAATTTGAATTTATTTGTTTGCTTTTTTAAAGTAGATATAAGAAATTACTAATATTGCTAAGAAAATTAAAGGCATGAGGGAATGCTGTGTAGCGTCACCTACGGCAGTATGTGCAACAAACGCAGAGATAAAAGTTAATCCAAAACCCCAATAGGCCATTTCCTTAAATTTTCCGGGTACTATAGGTAATAGCAGTGCTGCCGCTCCGATGAATTTAAGAATAGCTAATTCTACTCGGAAGAAATTAGGAAAACCAAGGTGTACAAATGCACCTTTTATTTCTTCATTCGTGAGATAGCTAAATGCACTGAATAGCATCATTGCCCCAACAAGCCCTGTGGCGATCCAATAGATAATTTTATTTGTCATCATTTTTAATTGTGCTTTTTACGTAAGCTTTTTGTTTCAATTATTAATTTATTAAGACAAAAGTAGCTATCTTTGCTATAAATAAGTAAGTACTATACTAATGTATAGTACTATACATTAGTATAGTTGTCTTAAATTGCATATATGAGTACGCAAACGGAATCAATGAATGTAGCGGAAGTAAAAGAAGAGCATAAGGAGTTAAGGGACCATAGCACTTGTATGGGAATGATACAGCCTGTACAGGATGCATTATACGTGCTTAATGGTAAATGGAAGTTGCCTATCATTATTTCTTTATCATTTGGAAATAAAAGGTTTAGTGAGATGGCAAGGGAAATACCTAAAATAACTGACCGAATGTTGTCAAAAGAATTGCGGGAATTAGAAATGAATCAGTTAGTAAAAAGAACCGTATACGATACTGTACCTGTGGTGGTTGAATATTCGTTAACTGATTACGGTAGTTCACTAGATCCTGCCATCAGTGAACTACGTAAATGGGGAATTCAACATCGAGAACGGATTACTCGTAAATGATTGCTGCTTTGCTTACGTACACTCAATCTCGCGACGAGCTATCCGATATGAATGGCTCAAATAATCTTTTCAAAAAATTAAAATTTTGGATGGCAAAGTTTGTTGAGATAGGTTTTTATTCCTACTTTGGCTCCATCTTTGAAAAATATAGGCGGAACTGTTATGTTTAGTTCCGTAAAGCGTTAACCTTTAATTTTTAAACAAAATGGAAAAATTTAATGAATTAAAAGAATTGCTGGCTTCAGCAGAACAAGATGCAGTAGCATTTTACGAAAAGGGAAATAAAGCAGCTGGTACTCGACTTCGCAATGCTTTACAACAAACTAAAAATTTGGCACAAGATATTCGTAATCACGTAACAGAGATTAAGAATAAAAAATAATAAGCTATAAAAATATAGGATTTTGAAAAAGAGGTTGTATCATCGATAAAATGATCAACCTCTTTTTGTACTGAGTATGTGGTAGTCTAGTTGTTTGGTACTTCTTCTTGTTCGAATACTTTACCAAATTGCTCGAACGTGTTTCCTGCGGCATTGATCGCTAGCGCCTCTTCTCCCTCACTACTTGCGTTTTTATTTAGAACCTCAATGAACAAAGCCCATTTTTGTCCTGTTCCCTCACCATAACCAGAAAAAAAGGAAATGCCTTTAGTAATACCTAATTTTTCAAGCATCTTCACAATAATGCTTCCCCCCATAATTGATCCCTCCAATACATAAAGGGCACCAAGCGCTTCCTGGATATTGCCAATAGCTGGAGCATGTGCTTCCGGTGAATCGTCGATAGTTCCTTTTAATGCTTCGATGTCATTTCTGAGATAAGAAGAATTTCTCCTATCGCCATAATCTGGTAAAACCTCTTTGGTAATATATGGTTTAATAGCTTTTTCTACCGCATTGAAATAGGCATAGAAGTATTTAAGAAAATCTGCATAATCGCCTTCATTTTTTATAGCTTTTAATTTCCTGACAACAACTCCCTCCAATTGTTGATGAGGTGCTTTAGTTGCTTCTTTTATTTTTGTACTTAACATATTCTTATTTGTTATTCGTTATTGTTTGTTATTCGTTATTCTCCGGCATGCTGCGCGGAATTGAGTAGCTGTCTATACATCTTTTTATTCCTTATTCCGTAGTCACCACTAAATTTTGGTGTCACTATTTTAAACGGTCAACCCTAACAAAGATTGCAAAATTTGAAGCAAAAGTTGTATGCAATCCGCTTAATTTTGTATCAATTTCGCTGGCTTATAATGAATGGAATAAGCAAACTTTAATTAAAAAGAGTTCTCAATGGAGTCTATTTTTAGTATAATCCCAACAGACTTTATTGTAAACCTAAGCAGCTTTGGGGTAAATCCGACTGTTTTTAATGTCAACCCAATTGGCATTACGCCAAATCGGGTTGACATTGTTGCAAACCCAACAGGCTTCGTTGTAAACCCAACCGTCTTTAATGTCAACCCAACCGGCATTGTGCCAAATCGGGTTGACATCGTTGCAAGCCCAACATACTTTGTTGCAAACCCAACCGTCTTTAAGGTCAACCCAACCAGCATTGTTTCAAATCAGGTTGACATTGTTGCAAACCCAACATACTTCGTTACAAACCCAACCGTCTTTAATGTCAATCCAATCGGCATTGCGTCAAATCGGGTTGTCCTTGTTGCAAACCCAACAGACTTCATTGTAAACCTAAGCGTCTTTAAGGTCAACCCAACCGGCATTGTTTCAAATCAGGTTGCCCTTGTTGTAACACCAACAGACTTCGTTGTAAACCTAACTATCTTTGGGGTAAATCCAACCGGCATCGTAGCAGATCCAATTGTCTTTATACTAAATATAACCGTCTCCCAGCGGACTTAATTTACTTTGTTATAAATCCGTTCGTTCTTATTATAACTGCATCAATCTACAATATGACCCGTCCATGCTTATCCACCAACTGGTGGATTAATCACATAGGTAAATATGGATTTATTCACGGATTTTAAATATTCAATTGTGTTCATGATCCCTTCGGGGTTTAAACATGGTAAGTCCCTCTGACCGATAGATAAAAGCTATTTATTAGTGTATATTGAAAGGGATTGAATTTACTTCAATGTTGTACAGGAAAAAATGTGCTGATTAATTTTCCGTCTCGTTACTATTCAGCCTATAACACACGTCCATGACCTGTTTGTGTCCTTCTTTCATTACCAATCCGATCTCAATAAACAACCTCATATTAGTGTACACCGTTGCCCAGGAAATCCCATGACTTAGACGTAAATCCATCCAAAAGGCCTCAATATTTTTAATTTTTCTTTGCTCACACAGTGCCTCAATCAATACCTTCCGTTGTGAACTGATTATATGCCCTCTATTTGTCAAGGTCTTATAGATTTTTTCACACTGTTGTTTTGTTTTTGTGGATTGTTTCATAAAATGGTTGTTTCGGTTAGTTATAAACGTTATTTTAATTTGAATCGCTGTTTATATATTGGCGCGTAATTCTCAGGGGGGAGCTTCTGTGTTATAGGCGAAGCTTGTTTGTCTGTATACCCTTGATAGTTATATACAGAAGATAGGTCTCTTGAAAAATTGTTTGAAAAGGAAGTGTTTTTTATTGCCGTAAGTGCCGTATGCAAACCAGCCTCCTCTAGGTTACCCAACGAAGCATGTGCAGAAAGAGCTTGTTCCACATCTGGCTGCATACCGTCAAAATAATCACACCAACCTGTCGCATTTTGTAAAGTAAAACTGCTGAGATAAAGTGTATAGTTATCAATATGGATACCAAAGAAACCTACCGGTTTACCATATGTTTTTTCGCCGATCAACTGTACATTAAGATAGGGTTTTAAGCTGCTTATCAATAATTCGCTGGCAGAGGCAGTATTACCCGAAACAATAAAATAAACTGTTTGTATAGATGTTAGATCACCGGCTTTGATAAAGCGATTCGTATTAGCACTTTTGCTGAAATCTACATCGGCCATAGTGGCCAACCGTCCTTTATAAGTTACTGTATTACCATTTGTGTTGCGATACAATTGGTTTTTCAATATTGTTGCCTTTCCATTTTGCATAAGGCTATTGAATTGTTCGCTATACATTACTTTACCCGTTAAGTTGACTGGGACAATCAAGTTGGCCAAATATTCAGCGGTCTCTACGTAACCGCCACCATTGGATCGAAGGTCAATAATGATATTTGTAATCTCTTCGGCAGCAAAAGACACAAAAATACCATCTAACTGTTCTTTGCAGCTAACAAGCGTAGGAAAAGATGTGAGGGCTATATAGCCTACTTTTTTATTATCTATTTCGATTATTTTATATACTGGTATAACATCAGAAGAAATGCCTGAAATTGCAGCAATACTGGTTGCACTCCTATTGGTATTTCCTTGGTCCAAATAAGAATATTTAGGCCTACCCACATATAAAGGCAATTCATAAGAACTGCCTGTTTGCGGGTTGCTATTCATCTGCGAAATATCATACAGCTCGGTTTTATAAGCCGTCAGCTCGGGGTTGATTGTTCCATAACGGCTCCGTGGATCGAAATCGGCGTAGCTTGGCAAGACTTCGTTCCATAGATAGACTTGCTTTGCATAGAGAAAAATAGAGTCTAAAGTGAACTCCATACGGGTGCCTGTGATAGGAGAAGCTAAGTCATCTATTAGCACTTGTTTTTCCTTTTTGCAGGAAACAGCAAGAAGTAATGAGATATATAGCAAATATATGGCAGCTTTATTTACTTTCATTATATGGTCTTAGCTTATGCCTTGGCATCCAATATATTCACTCATTAATCCACAATACGAGTAGTATAAGGAGCGGTATAATTTTGCGAGAATTTCGAAGCCCTCGCGCCTGTGCTTAATCGTTTTCCATAGATAACAAGGCGGGTAATACTTCCGGCAGGTACGTCGTTACCCAATTGATAAGTTAACTTTGTATCCGTTGCACGCGCGAGCGGTGCCTGATAAGTCACCGTCGTACTTGCTTCAGCAGGCAGTATCGTCAGTTGTACATAATAATCTTCGTAAGAGAAATATTGCTTATCGATAGGGGAGGCGTCATACGTAAAACTAATAATAGACCCTTTTTGAATAGTTGTGTTCTCCTGATCAAGACTATATCCGATATTGGAAAGCCCTGTACTACTTAATGATGCTTTAAAAGGACCGTAGTTGAAACGTTGGCTTCCCGAAATTAGCTGAACCTCATATTCTTCATCTAACAACACAGAACCATCAATTGGAACCAAAGCACTAATATAGACTGAGCTCAGTGCTTCTTTGCTTTCCAACTTTGTAGGTATAAGTCGTTGTTCCTTATCGATCAGATTAACCTTTATTCGATTTGTATCTGTGCTGAAATATTGGCCTCTTATCCGTATTGTACTACCTAATGTTATAAAAGAAGGAGGAGTTGTCACAGTAGCCGATGGTTGATTGGAGGCCACTTTAAGATAGTATGCCTTCGTGTGGCCGTTTTCCGAAACCACTGTATAAGCAAGTCCCGAGGTGAAGGGCGTTTTCTCTCCTGAGGCCGGGCTTATTGTGGCATTCTTAGAAATAATGATGTTTGGACTAATACTGTCGGGTATCACCTGTAGAGGAGGCCAGTACAGCCAGATACTATCATTCACTAAGGCGGCCTTCAAGGTATTGCCTTCCTGATCTAAGATCGTAAATTCTTCAATATCGTTATAAGGATAGTCTGCATATTCCTTTTTGCAAGAGCTGAAAGTCGTCATGACTAACGCAACCAGGCAACAGCCAATAAATGTTGAAAAACGCATTGTAGGTTATTCTAATTTGTTAATGAATATTATCAAGGGTTTAAGCACCTTGAAATGTCTTTAAATAATGTACCTTTGTAGAAAATGAACAGCCCGGCCGGCATCTTCACATGGGACGGACTGTTCGGGTAAAGTCCCGTGGCATCTAAAATGCTGCGGGATAAGAGCCTAAAGTATTATTACCTGTTTTTTAACTATTCTACTATTCCATAATTAAAAGTATATACACCGCGATTGTTCGTTGCAGTGCCTTCACCCACAGCATTAGTTGCCTGAAAAGCATACGTAGTAGTACCATTGCTCGCAAATAATACTACATTATTTACTTTTTCCACAACATGGGTAGTTTCATTATAGCCCCACCAACCATTTGGCGTAGATGTAGTACTCGTGTTTCTTCCTAAAGAAGATACTGTTGTAGCGGCATTGTAATGAGATAAATCGATGTCGGCTAAATCACCAGTGTAATTTGGTAGATACTTAAGTGTATAACCCGAGGCCGGAAATATAGTCGAATTATTTGTGCTAGTGAAACGTACATGCCAGGTACCGGTTCCAGTGGTATTGGTTGCGCCTGTAGATAAATTCAAATATACAGTACCAAAAACTGCCGGACCAGAAGCAGGATTGCCATAGTTACCGGTAACCACCACTGAGTTGACCGGATCAACAACAGCCGTCTCGTTATTAAGACTTAAATTTGCTGCATCGTCATTTTTTTTATCGCAAGAGACGATAAAAAAAGTTAATACGAGGAAGGCGATCCCCTTAGTCAAATTGTTTATTGTTTTTTTCATTCTTTCTTATTTTTATGATTTGTTGTTTGTTCATCTTTAGGCTCCTATTTCTTTATTGGATGAACCATTATTTTTATTTATTGACTTGTAATAGTAAGTGGCACATCTACTTTTAATTCCGGCCAATCACCAAATTGGAAAGTAAATGGAACCCCTTCGTATGCTCCCACTGGGAAATCTTGAGGCACTTTCAATACTAAATTTGCTCTTGTAGAACCATCTTGGATAGCGAAATCATAAGTTTTACCGTTGAGAAGAGCGGTAACTGATTGAGGATTAATGAATAGTAGTTGCGGGCTGCTATTTGGAAGAAAGCTGATCTCTCCACCCTGTATAGCTACTTTAGGGCTCCAGATAGGTGCCAATAGCGGCTCTAAGTATACAACATGTAATGGAACTGGTGTCAATTCTTTATGGCCCAAAAATCCAATTTCAATATCATAGTATCCGCTATCGGCTTCTGTTGGAATGGTTATACCATACAAATAGTAATCCCGTATAAAAGGTAGGGACGAGCCAGTTGAGGGTTCTATACCAGTAGAAGATAGGTTTGGCCTCAAGGTGTCCCCAGTAGTTCTGTGAATCATTGCAAAATTAAGTGTAGCAATGCTTGTAGATTGAAAATTACCATACAGGAAAGAAAAGGGCATCCCAGAATTATTTACACCCAGCAGATCACCAGGAGCCCCGGTAGGTAATTCATCCGACCACACTAAAGAAAGATCTGGAGTATTTTGCTGTGTAATAATTAGTTTATAAGTCCGCCTACTGCCGTCCGCGGCACGTACTGCATAGGTTTGAGATTCATTGTCCAATTCCACCGGGAGCATTTCGGTTTCCAAAATGGCACCTGACTCAACGGTAATTTCTGGCTGAATAACGACCATATTCAGATAGAAAGGTACATATACAGTAATCGTATTTTCGATATTGTTAACGGCTCCATATATGAAAGTGTCTTGTAAGTTTACCACCTTGTATTCAGTTATTCTATTCTGCGGCACAGCCTCGAAAGGCTCTGTTTTCGTACATGCCCAAAAACTTATGGCCACCAGCCATAACAACATGAATAGGCTTTTATTTTTCATGATCGTAAGTGTAGATTTTATTTAATTTCAAATTTGGTACTACCCGCGGGTACAATTACATATTCGAACGTGAAGAACATGTGCGGTGTGTCTCTAAACATCTGATCACGGTTGAATGTATCCTTATAGCACGAGATCATTTTAATCTTTGCGTAATCTCCTTTTGCCGTACGCGCAATAATTGTGCGTCCCGAAATTTCCTTAGTAGTTCCATTAGCTTTTATGCTAATAGGCTCTCCTATGGCATAAGCAACATGCTTTTTCTCTTCACTTCCATCTCCTACCAGCGTGCCTCCAAAATCATAGAGGTACCAGCCTATTCCTTCGCCAAAAGCGCCATTAATGTCTGTGCCAAACACTCCCGCACCATTTTTAAACTCACTATCCACCGGCACATCGACTACTTCATCAAAGCTCTTTTCTACAATCATAACTCCTCCTTTTCCTGGGCCTTGAAATCCTAAGTTCGTTGCATCTGTATTATTGTTCCCACCAAAGAAACTGTTATAAAGTCCTGTTAAAGAAATATCCCAAAAGGTCGTTTTGGCGTAACTAAGCGGTTGTTCCTTTTTATATTCTAAACTGAATAGAACGGCTGTTTTTGCTTCGGTCGGATTTTCATCATCTGTCTCTACCGCCAAATTCTCTACCCTTTGTAAGGTGTAATAGGGTACTGTAGCGCCTGTTTCCTCAGGCACTTCTTCTTCTGGCTGCGGATCATTTTTTTTATCCGAGCATGCTGTGACTAAGTTTAGCAGCATCCAGCTACATAGTAGTACGCGAACTATTGAGGAAATTGTACCCTTTGATTGATTGCTTTTAACATTCATTTTGTATATTGTATAAGGTGATTAAATTCAATATTTCTATTATTGTGTGTTAAGATTTTTGCTTCCATCCTGTTGTACGAAATACCGAAACGTATAATAGGGAGCAGGCCAATTGAGATCTGATACAGTTGGTGGGTTGCCTTTATAGACGTTGATCAGCTCAAGTTTGGCGTATTTACCATCCGCCAATCGGATAACATATATTCTGTTTTTAATAGGTACAACTAGGTGGGTATTTAGGCTGTAATTGAACCAACCACTGGAGTTTGGTCCAGATGACCAGCCTATTTTACTGATCTCGCTTTGGTTAAATATGTCATCAGCAGGTGCCTCTGTGACTGAGCTATAAAGCTGATCGTATCTTACTATCGCAGTATTTGTTGCGGGTCCTCCATATCCTGGATTTGATTCGTCATTCGCATTGTTTACATAGACCTCACTGTTATAGGGGCCGGTAAATGCGAGATCCCATTCACCTGTTTTCAAATACCTCGCGGAATCTGCGGCATTACGTATCCAAATCTGTCTTTTGTCGCTGAAACGGTATAAGAAAATATAAAACGGTCGTTTTTCTTTCCCGTCTACCCCGTCAGACATAGAGGCATTGGTATCACCAGCCAAATCATATATAGCCGTACTCTTTCCGTCTTCATAGCCTGGAGTAATTTCCTCATTATTTTTACTGCAGCCGGTACTGAACAAGATACTTATGAAGAGGTATAAGAAGAGCCGTCTATCAGCATCCAATAGCCAATTCAAATATCGTAAGCACCAGCATCTCGATTTTGTCGTTTTCATGTTATTAATTAGTTGTTCTTATTTAGTTGTGAGTTACGAGTTGTGAGTTGTCAGGATGTTTGAATAATCACTACTCCCTTTCATTCATTTATTATACATTTTGGTCTGTAAGCTTTACGCTATCCACTCTTTGCTTATTCAAGATTTATCGTTCATAACTCTTCATTCATCACTTAAAAAATCGATAGGTTATTCCTGCTAGCACCACTCGACCCAATTGTCCGGGCATCAGATAATCTGTATAGTCGGCTATGTTTTCAGCAGTGATTTGTAAAGCCAAATGTTTTTTAAATATTTTTTTCTCCACGGAAGCATTGAATAAAAAGAAACCATTTACAAAAGTGTCATAACGGTCTATGTAGTAATTTCCATTTGCATCTTCAAAGGGGTATTTACCGCGATAATTCACCCGAAATGTAAGTCCTACGTCCCAGGGCTTGTAGTTATAGAAAATCCGCAGATTGGCCATATGCCTGGAACGGTTTTCCAGCCCCCAATAATCTGCTGTCTTAGAACGGAACGTTTCCCCTGTTGCCGGATTTCGTAGATTGTAATAGGGCCAATTACCCGTTCGAATACTGTCTTTTACACTTTGATCTTTAGATAGCAGGTATTGATAGCCGAGTGAAACATCCAAACCAGGCAAGGGCTTATAAGAAACAGAGGCTTCCAGCCCTTTGTTGTTAACTTTGGGAAGATTTAAATAGGAATAAATCATTTGTCCGTCTGTTGCCGTAGCTACCTGAAAGCTGTTGATCTGATTTTTTATATGATGATAAAAAGCGCTCAGTTCTACCTGCCATTTACTCGAAGGACTTATTGTAGCAGTCAAGTTAAAGGTATTACTCTGTTCGGCTTGCAAACCGTCTTGTTGCAACTTATTGAAAGTATAATTCCGTAATTCACTCAACTGACCCGCGTCCCGCATAGCCAATAACTGTGTTCTGGCGATATCGGCGCCTAATACCGTATAACCAACCAATGGGTTCGTAAATACCTGAAAGCGTTGACGAAAATCAGGTGTTTTAAAACCCGAGCCAATGGCTGCTTTGAAGGTTAAAAATGCAGCAGGAATATACGTAACTCCTAGATTGGGGTTAAAACGGCCACCATAATTGGCGTGATAATCATAACGACCACCACCCAAAAGCTGCAACTGATCTGTTAGCTGCCATTCGCCTTGCGTATATACAAATCCATTTTTCATAGAGGGGATATCACCTAGCGAGCGGTCGTTCATCGTTTCTAACAAACCTCCAATACCACCTGTTAAGGATAAAGCAGCAATCCGATACGCGAATTGTTGCTCTAGACGGAAAACTGATTGTAAAAAATTGTTCTGCTCTCCTAATGTCCCATTATTCCACTCAATTTTGGAGTCCCAGTTGTAATGCGTGAAGTAAAAACGGCTAAGAGATTGCAGACCGTTTTTGTACGTGCTATTTAGATAAGCAGATGCGTTCAGATCAGCCTCGTCCATATGATCCTTATATATGTCATTACCATATCCACGTGTCATTACCGATTTGCGCAATCCGTAACGACCACTTATACCTGCACTTGTGCTTTTGGCTAAGCGATAACGCACACGACCTTGTGAGGTGTAATTATCTGACGGTGGAACCGTAGTACCGCTCGTTTGGTACCGATTGTTTACATTGAACCCGTCAGTATGATAAAAATTCGCCGACAGATTGGCTTCACCCCGATTAGCGGCAAAGGGTGTTTCTCCTTCTAAGGTGGCGTCCACTATTTTTAATGATCCGTAACGGATGGAAGCCACTCCCTGTGGTTGTAAGGCCCCATGACGGGTGATTATATTGATTGCACCTCCCATAGCTTCACTGCCGAAAAGACAAGAAGCCGCCCCTTTAATTATTTCAATGCGTTCAATGTTAGTTACACTGATACGTGACAAATCAAAGCTTCCACCATTGCGTCCCACCATAGGCTGGCCATCAATTAGAATCATCACATATTCGGATGAAAAACCCTGTAGTTGAACGCCAACGGAGCGGTTTCCTCCAGCAATGTTGTTGACGATAGCAATACCTGTTTGCTCTTTTAAAATTTCATCGAGCCGCCTGCTGCCCATCAATTCAATTTGTTTACGGCTGATAACCGTTACTGGCATAGCCGAATTTGTCGCAGAAATCAGGTTGTCTGACTGAACAAGCTTATCATTAACCGATACTTCATTCAAAGTATGTGTGTCCTTCTGCAGTTTTATTTTTATCTGCGCTATCTGGCCTGCGGTAATTTCTATAGATTGCTCATAATTCTTATACCCCATATGACTGACAGCTAGTGTATATACACCCGCATATAAATCGGCGATTTGGAAAGACCCGTCTTCCTCAACTTCCAAGAAATGATTATCTGGGTTTAGGGTTATAGTGGCAGCAGCAATGGCTCTTCCTTCTTCGTCGTAAATAACCCCTTGCAAAGAACCTTTGGTTTGACAAAATACAGTTAATGGGAATAAGTACAACATCAGTAAGTAAAATTTATACATTCATCTTATTTATTATTTTTAATCATTCTAAATAATAATACAAATGTTGAGATAATCTGCCAGAAAGGTTGTATGCGAAACGTCTTATTTTGTATGAATTCCGCCATAAAAGCGAGAATGTGCTGAATATGAAGAGTTAGTATTTTGTAATTATTCTAAATAACAGTTGTTTTGTGAGCGTGATTTAGAAATTTATGAAAAGACGATTTTTTTTAACGATCCTGACAGGGTTTATCGTTACCTATTGTTATGGCATTCCGAACAGAATTATAACGCTTAGCGGTGCATTAACAGAAACGGTAGATGCACTGGGCTTAGGGAGCAAGATAGTTGCGACAGACGTGACAAGCATTTATCCAACTTATGTGAAACAGCTACCGAAGGTGAGCCGTAATCGATCAGTTTCTACAGAGGGGCTGCTGTCATTCACCCCAGACATCATACTGGCTCCTGAAGGGCATATCAGTAAGGAGATACAATATCAACTAAAGATGTCTGGTATACAGCTTGTTATGTTTAAACAAGAGTATAGTGCAGCTGGGGCGGTTGACTTTATCCAATCTGTGGCGAATGCAGTTGGTGTGCCCGAGAAGGGAAAGATGTTAGCCGAAAAAACTGAAGAACGACTCCAAGTGGCTATTGCGAAAATAAAGAAATCTAAACAAGTCCAGAAGAAAGTACTATTCATTTATGCACGTGGAACGGGCACTATGAGTGTTGCAGGGAAAGGCAGCAGCATCGATGCTATCATCAAGCTGGCAGGAGCACAAAATGCGATTTATGAGTTTTCAGATTTTAAACCCTATACTACGGAGGCCATGGTAAAAGCTGATCCAGATGTTATATTGATGTTTGATTTCGGTTTAAGCAGTTTGGGCGGAAAGGCATCTGTTTTGAAGATGCCCGGTATGAAACTTACAAAAGCCGGTAAGAATGAACATATTATAGATATGGATGGTCAATTGCTTACCAATTTCAGTGTGCGTCTGCCTGATGCCATTTTAGCACTTCATCAGGAATTAAGTAGATAGAAATGAGGAAACTAGCAATATATTGTTTATTAATCTGCAGTTTGTTTTTGGTCATTTTCTCTTCACTCATCTTTGGCGCCATGCACATCCCTATCAAAGAGGTCTTGTCTATATTAAGCAAGTACCTGGGCTTGCATGATGCGAATGTGAACAATACTTATGAGGGTGTTATCTATATTATAAGGCTTCCGCGTTTATTATTAGGGTTATTAGTTGGAGCCGCTTTAGGAGTATCTGGTGCGGCCATACAAGGCATCTTTCGCAATCCCCTTGCCGAACCAGGTCTCATAGGTATTTCAGCGGGTGCCTCGTTAATGGCTGTTATTGTCATCAGCTTGGAATTGAGCCTACTTGCTAGTTTAAGCAATTTATTGGGCTATTATTTATTAGCATTTGGGGCTTTCGTTGGCGCGGGTGTGGTAGCTTTCCTTGTGTACAATATAGCTAGAACCGATGGAAGGGCGAATGTGGCTACCATGTTATTAGCAGGCATCGCTATTAACGCCTTTGCAGGAGCGTTAACTGGATTAATAACATACTTGGCCGATGAGCAACAATTACGTACCATTACCTTTTGGATGTTGGGAAGCTTGGGTGGCGCTACGTGGCAAACGGTATGGAGTGTGATGCCTTTTATTGCTCTTCCCTTAATTGTTCTTCCACTTTTGGGGAAATCACTAAACGCATTTTCTTTGGGGGAGACTCAGGCCAGTATCCTGGGATTGCGACCGAATAGGGTAAAAACGCAGGTTGTAGTACTCGCTACGCTAGCCGTTGGTGCGTCGGTAGCAGTATCTGGCATAATTGGTTTCGTTGGTTTGCTAGTACCTCACATTGTTCGTTTAGCAGGGGGTGTTGATCATCGATTTGTGTTGCCGGCCTCTGCACTATTTGGAGCCCTTACCTTAACTTTGGCCGATGTATTGGCCCGTAATTTAGCTGCCCCCATCGAATTGCCAATAGGTGTTATCACAGCACTTTTAGGTTCACCTGTTTTCTTATATATACTTATTAAAGAGAAAAAAAAGCTCTTTAACTAATATGATTTAATATGCTTACCGCCACTGCATTAAACTATAAAATTGGAAAATATTGTCTACTACGTGATGTCAGTTTTCAGATACAACCCGGAGAGTTTTTGGCCATTCTAGGAGCTAACGGTGCTGGTAAATCTACTTTGATAAATATTCTAAGTGGAGAAAAAAAGCCTAGCTCCGGCAACGTTTGGCTCTTTAACAAAGAGTTAAACGAATATTTACCACATGAGCTAGCTAAGAAGAGAACGATTCTCCAACAGCACAACAGTGTACAGCTTAGCTTCTCAGTTGAAGAAGTACTCTTGATGGGGAGATACCCGCATTTTAAACATCGTCCAGGCAAATTTGATTTCATTGTTATAGAGGAAACGATGGAAGTATGTGGCATTGCACATCTTGCAAAGCGTTCCTATCCCTCCCTTTCTGGTGGAGAACAGCAAAGAGTTCAATATGCACGAATATTATGCCAGATCTGGGATCAACCGAAAAGTCTACTACTGATGGACGAACCTGTTGCCGCGCTAGATCCACAATACCAACAACAAACGATGGCGATAGCAAAAGCCTTTAGTACGAGAGGTTTTATGGTAATTGCTGTATTACATGAAATTAATTTAGCAGCGCAATATGCCGACCGTATCCTGATGTTAAAAGGTGGTCGAAAATGGCTTGATGGCACACCCATAGAAGTTTTGACACCTGCACATATTTATGCTATTTTTAATACGGATGTTGACGTTATGATAAACAAACAGACTTTGAAACCAATTGTAATACCTAAACAGCTAGATCTAGATGTTGGTGGCTTTAACTCCTTATTATCACCTATTTCCGTAGAAAATACGGAGGCTCTTACCTAACATCACTAGGAGCTATGCCAAAATATTTCTTAAAAGCTGCACTGAAATTCTGTTGATGGTTATAACCTGTAGCATTCGCTACTTCAGCAATACTTTTGCATGCCTCCAATAAAAGGGAACGAGCCTTTTCCATACGTACCCTAGTCAAATAGTCATATATAGTAACCGAAAAATAATCTTTAAAAGACTGGCGTAATTTCGATTCGCTCATTCCAATTTCTTCAGCCAAAGTTCTTTGTGTAGGCGCCTGCGCATAGCGCTCGTCCAATATTGTTCTAGCTTTGAGCAGTTTAATAATGTCGTCGCCCACTAAATGCTCTCTTTCTTCAGCAAAGCTATCATTTAGCTGCTCTAATTGATAAACTAATAATTCGGATATTTTAGATTCTGTATGAATGCGGCGTAACTCTCCCGTCCTTTTATTATCTTTAAGCTCTGAAATAACCTTCAACATTTCATGTGTTACAAACATATCGTCATGAGCAAAAGAGGTATATTCTCCCTTATTTATCTTTTGTACGAAATCCTCATGTAAAACCGATTCTGGTGCGATTAACTTGAAATAGAAGTCTTTTGATAAAACAACTAAAAAGTAGTCATATTCTGCACCTGATTGAAGCTCATAATCTTCCACAAAGGAAGGTATATAACGTACATTATGCCTTCCCCTTCCATGAAATGAGGTTTTAATTTTTCTATTATTATCGTTTCTGTAAAATACAAACTGACTGGTTACTGTTTCGCCCTCCACCTCTGTATGTATGCGGACTGGTCCTTTAAAGCTCATTTCTGAATATAAAATAAACAAACCGCCAGTAGATAGCTGATAATTGGACATATGTATTGGATGTCGCTCTATGACGGTCTTTTTTTCATTCAAGGGGCTATTTGGGAGACATATATCAGATATATCTTCAATAAATAACCAATCTTGCAAACCTTCTATTTTACTTTTAACTATCATGGCAAGCACATCTATGCTACAAATATATAAAATCATTTCGTAATTTATACTGATTCTAAATAATAACCCATAGAGGCCTTACGTAAAAAGAAACCTTAATAACGTGATTTCTGGAAATGTTGTGTTTATTTGTTGTGAATGTTTAACTTGTTCGTGTATGTCGAGTAAAATTATTGTGGTAGGTAGTTCTAATATGGATATGGTCGTAAAATCAACCCATATACCGGCGCCAGGGGAGACAGTACTTGGAGGTGACTTTTTAATGAACCCTGGAGGAAAAGGAGCAAACCAGGCAGTTGCTGCTGCGCGCCTAGGAGGGAAGGTCGCATTTATCACTAAAATAGGAAATTATATTTTTGGTCACCAATTAGCACAGCTATTTGGTGAAGAAGAAATTAATATGAAGGGTATCTTAGCTGATGCCAACAGTCCGTCAGGAATCGCTCTTATCACGGTAGATGAAGTAGGTGAGAACAGTATCGTAGTAGCACCGGGAGCTAATGCCCATTTAAATAAACAGGATGTTATTACAAAATTAAAAGCTTATCCTGCTGCAAAAATTATCTTGTTACAATTAGAAATCCCAATAGAAACGGTAGAGGCTATCCTGAGATATGCGCAGGAAAAAGATATCAGGATAATGGTTAATCCAGCTCCCGTTAATAAAAGAATATTAAATCTTTTCCCTTTTATCGATATACTTACACCTAATGCAAAAGAAGCCGAAATGTTATCAGGCATCGCTATAAGCGATATAGAGACAGCAAAATTAGCTGCTAGCGAAATTTGTAAGAAAGGCGTAAAAGAGGTGATTATTACTTTAGGAAAATTGGGCGCTATCCAAGTAAATAAGGACGGGGCCAGGCACATCGAGGCACCACAGGTAGCGGCTATAGATACAACGGCTGCCGGAGATGTGTTTAATGGAGCGATAGCCGTGTACCTAGCAGAGGGGAAAACATTACTTGAAGCCATTTCCTTTGCCTGTAAAGCCGCCGCCATAGCGGTCACAAAGTTAGGTGCATATTCATCGATACCTTATCGAAAGGAAGTGCTCTTGGCGAATACTGAGTAGGGGGGCATTTTATCATCTCTCAAATTGATGATCATTTCATATACCGCGATGTAACCCTGTGATGTGAGCATTCAAAAAAGAATGTTGAAAGTATTGTATTGATTATCTAAGAAGTGTAGGCAGAACTTAAGCTACCAGAAAACCAGTAGAAAAAATAGCTCATTTACTAGGATTGTACATCTTGGTGAAATAAAGCATTTTTGTAATAGAACTTGACAAAGTATCTAGTGAGCCGCCTAAAAAATAAAACTTATTGTATTTAAATCTAGAAAAAAACAGACTAATATTTAAAAATTTTGACTATGAAAACGTTGATTATCTCTTGTTTAGCCATGCTCTGTTTTGGCTTAACAGGCTTAAAAGCGCAAAGTCTATTTGACAAGGTCGATCAAGCCCTGAATAAAGTTGATAAGGCCTCCAACACGGCCGACAAAACCAAAGGTACAAGTGATAAATTACTGGGTTTCTTCAAAAAGAAGGACGGTGGAGAAGCCGAAGCAATGACAACGATTAATATTTCCGGTATTAATTTGGTAAATCTCAAAAAATTAAATGAAACGATACAAGGCTGTAAAGATGTAGAAGATACAAAGATGAAATACAGTCCAAACGGTTCAACCATCTTGGTAGCTTATGAAGGTTCAGCGGAAGATTTGTTAGCAGCAATACAAGAATCTTCTAAAGACATTTTTACGGATGAACATATAGAGGAATTGGATGAACATTCAATTTCCATCAATCTGATAAAGAAATAAAAAAATGGTTAGGCTCAATAATGGATGGTGAAAACTAGAGATCGGTTCTTAGAATCGGTCTCTTTTTGTTTTGCAGGCTCGCTGTCGGTTTTATAACGGTAATCTAGCTGAATACCATCCATATCATCCAAACGCGCTATAATTCCCCAGCCATAAAAGTAATTGGCTAGGGCAATCATAATTTCGTTGTCACCTTCTTTTAATGGTAATTTGATTGTCGCGTTTTCAATTGTGCACCTCCCTCGGAACTCTTTTTGACTGGGTGTACCAAAATAGTTCTTATCTACATAAAGGATTTGTCCGTTAATAAATACCCATACTTCATCGTTAAAGCCTAAGTGTAATATCTTTTCCCGAGATTTATCTGACCGTATGTTTGTTTTAATCCAAGCCAATCTACGGGCATCATTCTCTACGCCGCCGTACTTCCTGCTTAGGTTAATAATTCCTCGGTTCTCTGCCATGATTGGCGACCAGGTGGTGGTGCTATCAGGTAAATCGGAATGCACGAGTTTTCCATACATGCTTGGCAGTGGTATAATGATCTCCCGTCCAAAAGGAAAGGCTATTAATGGACTCACCATCCAATTTCTTAAGTAACGTGTATCATTATAAGTAGAACTATATCCGGCATCCGAACTTAGGCCTTCGGTGGCATTCGGTTTGATGATGAAATTGGCATAGATAACATTCCCACTCAAGGAAATAGTGCCCGATTTACGCCAACTTTCCAATTCGGGCACAATAAGAGCTGGTTTTGACATATCATTCACGTAAGCTTTCATTTGCTTGCCAGAAATAACTAGTTTGACATGGTTCCATCCTTCACTATAAATGCTGGCTCCTGTTTGATATTCGTCTGTTAAGTCCCACATGCTGACCCCATCAATAACGGCTGCATATTGCAATGTTGTTCTGCTCACTGGACTTACTGGTCCAAAGGAACGGATGTAAAAATTTTCTCCATTTTTGCGGTCTTCAGATATTCGGAAATTAATGCCTGGGAATCCCACACCATTAAGTTCTACATCAAATTCAATGGTGCCATTTGTAAAAATCTGATCTTTGAGAAATAGCTGGTAGCCCCGCGCATTTTTAGATTTCGATGCTTTCACATTTCGATGGTTGGTAAATATAACAGCTGCGGTATCATATTCCCAATAAGTTGGTTCCATTGGAATCTTTATTTCCTTTAAAGCGTCTTTATTTTGGGCAAATAATTGAGCGGTCATTAATAGGAAAAGAAAAAATAATGAAATGGATTTCATGGCGAGCTTATTTTTAAATGAATTTCCAGTCAAATATATCATCTGGCTATTTGCCATGTAGTTTAAATCCTGTTCAAATCTGTTCAATATTGTTCACTACAGGTTTTATGCTCACCTTTTATTTAATCTTAGGTGTTTACCATCATTCATTTATAGCATGTTAATTCAAATACTTTATATTAGTATATTTATTGGAGATTATAATTGATAGTAAGTTTAGTACATGTTTAGACATACAGGGCAGAAAAGAAGTTATAAGCAAAACTTACGGCTAGCTGTTTTATTGTGTTTAACAGCAGGGATGGTTAATGCGGCGGGTCTTCTCTCCTTTTCAGTGCTCACCACCAATGTCACTGGTCACGCAGCCTTATTGGCGCAAACATTGGCGTCAGGAGAGATACGTGCAGCTCGTATGGTTGCTTTATGGCTATTACTTTTTTTGGCAGGAGCATTTTTTTCAGGTTTTTGTATCCACAAAATTGGAAGGAATAAAAGATATGTCTATACTGTTCCCATAATTGTTGAAATAATCCTGCTGGTTGCCGTAGCTTCCCTGGGAGATATTTTCGATGGTTCTATTATAAAAACAGAGTATTTTGCAGGAAGTTTGCTTTTTGCAATGGGGTTACAGAATGCCTTGGTATCAGCCATTTCGGGCTCAGTAGTAAGAACAACCCACCTTACAGGAATGTTCACCGACCTAGGCATTGATTTGTCGCTCATTATTTCTTCAAGTGGAAAAGATAGCGCGGGCATCAAAAAAAGGATTGCTCTTCGATTCGTTATTATATCTTTTTTTCTAGCCGGTGGTATTCTTGGTGGTTTTGCATTTTTAAAACTGCGTTACTATACGTTTTTTATTCCGGCAGGTGTTCTTATGTTCGCTATGTTTTATGATGCTTTTCGGATCAGATTCCGTAGAACTATTTATAAAATTGTTAATCGAAGACCGGTTAAGACAGTATAAATTTTTCAACAAGGGGGGAACTATTTATAATTTGTTCTTTTTACAAGCAGTTTAATGTCTTTTATACTGATGTTCCTTCCATGAGTTTCTAGAATATGCTCCGATTTGAATTCTTTCAATATGCGGACAACATTTTCTTGGGCAATGCCTGCTATATTAGCTAGATCGCTTCTTGAAATATTAATCGCAACTTCTTGTTGAAGCCCCTCTTCTTTGAATTTTTCACGTAATACAATGAGTGCAATAGCAAGTCGTTCGGCTGCTGTTCGGTGCGCAAGAACAGAAATGGAATTGGATAGCACGGTGAATTCATGGCTCATGGCTTTCAGTAACCGTTGAGCAAGAAGGGGTGAGCGATGTAGAACCTCCATAAAATCCTCTTTAGGTATAAAACTGATTGTGCAGTTTTCTAGCGCCGCCGCTGAATCGGAATAACGTTCTTCAGATAAAATAGCATGATATCCAATGAGCTCACCCTGATTTGCTATATAAATTACCTGTTCTTTTCCATCTTGATCAACCTTGTATTTTTTTATTCTTCCCTTTGTGATAAGAAAAATACCAGAAGGCACCGAGCCTTCCCTAAAAATAACATCGCCTCGTTGATACCGTTCATTACTTCGATTGCTTATTAAATAACTATAGTCCTCATCAGATAGCACATTAAGAATTGATCTAGTGCTAAAATTCCACCTATCTATTGGAAATAATTCTGAAAGACTCATACCACAAATTTAAAAAAATGCAGTTGATATGCAATGTTAGGTCTGATGCCTGCCTTTGGTATCTATTCAAAAGGTTTTTAATAATTGATTTTTATCAGTTTTTTTTATGATGTTTTTCGGTGCTGAAAGTAGTCTGTTAAACTATCTTTGCATATGCCAAAATGTAAAGTTCAACATCTTTTATTGGTTCTTCTATATGGCTAAACGAGAGACATCTAATAGCGATTATTCCTTTTGGACTAAGTATAAGAAATTTGCTGCCAACGAAATTCTTTTATATGTCATCATGATTGTTGGTATTTTACTTGGTATCTTGATTTTCAGTTGAACAAATAGATTTTAAGGTTCTTTGATTTTTTATGGAAGTCGTGTATTTTTTGTTTAGGAGATAGAATGATAGACCAAACGAGTGAACTTATTTAATTTTTATGCCTCTTACTTTTTTATCCGCAGATTATTACATAGACGACAAGACGTTTGATAGTATTTTTCCAGCGCACATACAAAACCTTTCGAGCGTGCACTGGACCCCTTTGGCTGTTGCAAAGATAGCGGCAGGATTTTTAGCATCTTTTGAAGGCGCTAAGATTGTAGATGTCGGCAGTGGAATTGGTAAATTTTGTCTAGCAGGGGCTAATTATTATGCACACGCTGAGTTTTATGGGATAGAACAACGAAAAGACCTAGTGGAATACGCAGCGATCGCGAAAGAAAAATGTAGTGTAGAAAATGCCCATTTTATTCATGCGAATCTCATGCATCAATCTCTTGAAAACTACGATAATATCTACTTTTATAATTCGTTTTGTGAAAATTTAAGAAGTTCTGCCAGCATTGATAATACTATTGAGCTTTCTCCTGAGTTATATATTTTATATACTACACATTTACGAAAGCTTCTTAGTGATAAGCCAAAAGGTACGCGCTTGGTTACATTTCATAGCTTAAACGCGGAAGTACCTTCGAGTTACGAGATGGTAGCCACTTATATGGGGAGAAGGTTAAAAATGTGGATAAAGAAATAAATCATTCTAAGTGATAATGTGGTCTTTTTATGGATTTGTTTGAAAAAATAATCAAAAATACACCTGCGTCGAGTAAACGCTCGTTATGGTCACGAAATACAAAAAGTACTATTTTTGTCAGCCCTTTACCGCAAATAAATAATAATAAAAATGGAAGAAAAATTAAGAGATAGAAGTGGGAATAAATGCGAGTTATGCAAGTCGGATACTAATCTGACGGTCTATACAGTGCCTCCAACAACAGGTAATTATAGTGATAGCGACATTTTAATATGTGATCGTTGCTTAGCGCAGGTTGACAAGAAAGTAGAACTGGAAAATAACTATTGGCATTTTCTTTCAGAGATCATGTGGAGTGAAATTCCAGCTATCCAGGTACTTTCTTGGCGTATGCTTAATCGCTTACAACAAGAAAGCTGGGCGGCTGATAATTTGGATATGTTGTATCTGGATGAACAAACATTGGAATGGGCTAAAGCTACGGGAGATCATGAAAATAGTGCGGCAGTAGTGTTGCATAAAGACAGTAACGGTAACCTGCTTCAAAATGGCGATTCGGTGGTGTTAATTAAATCGCTCGATGTAAAAGGAAGCTCGCTGAATGCGAAATTGGGTACGGTTGTTAAAAATATTAAGTTGGTGGAAGATAATGCGGAACAGATTGAAGGCAGAGTAGAAGGTCAATTGATCGTTATACTTACAAAATATTTAAGAAAGCAGCATAACTAAATAACAGGTCTTAATTTAAAATGATAGCCAACTGTTATAACATAGGTTAATTTTAAAAGAATTCAAAAAAAGGTAATTTGGGTGTTTACGACATTTACTCCATTATACAAATAAAGGCCTTACTGGTGAATGAAGGCCTTTATTAACTAATATTGAAAGATGACTCAAACCTTTATAAGTTAACAGCCAGCTTAGTAAAGCTTACTGTGTGAGCTTTAAAGCAGCCTCCAATTGTGGGTCAGTGCCCACTTCTAAAGCTGCTTCATCATATTTCACTTCAATGTCGGGAGGAAAGCCAATACCCTCATATATTTTTCCATCTCTGTATTTAAACATCAGGGATGACGTATAGGTCTGATTTATAAAGCCGGTAGAAAACTGACCTCCATTGTAAAATTTATTAGCAGTTAAAGGCCCATTACCTCCCCAGGTACGCTCTCCTACGAAATGCCCGTTGGGTAAAGATTTTACCGCCATGGTCGTTATTTCGGACATGCTTACAGACCAGGCATCAGCAAGCATAACAATAGGTGCCGTGATATTACGTGCGCTGTCTTGAGGTGTTACAAAAGCCGGTGTCCAAGGCGAATAATCGAGACGGCCATTACCTTGCTTCGAACGCGTAAAACCAAAATCTAAACGTTTATCGATCATTCTTCCTAATAGAAAATTCAGATCAGCTAAGGCACCACCCCCATTGCCACGCACATCCAAGATAATTCCTTTTATATCTGGGGTATTGTTAATCATGTCGAAGAAATACTGTTCCACTGTTTTTACAGCATTATCGCCGTCTGCCTCGTATAAACTTTTTAAATTAAAACTATTAAAATAAAAATATAAAGTGTGTTGATCAATAGTTCCTGCGACGGCTACATATTGGCTATTGCCAACATTAACGAAGCCTCTTTTCCAACCTTCATCAAGGTAATTATCGGGTAATGTATAATAAAAATGAAGAACACTTATTGGGTCATGGTAATCTGGTTTAGCTAATTTACGTTGATAAGCGGGATTAATGCTACTTGAGTCGGCCAGCCAAGAGTCATTGAAGGAAAGATCATAATGCGAGTCTATTAACCCTGAGGTCATTTCCTTGAAATAGGTATAACCCGTTCGTACATCAATAGAATCTGCAAGGTTGAGCTTCGCAAAAAGTGGTTTATATTGTTTGTAAACACGGTCCCAATTGGTAGTGTCGATATCCCAAAAAACATAATTATTGTTCATACCATTCCAGTAGGCATCGAAAACTTCACTAAAGTTGCCTTCTACGTAATCTTCCGGCCTGTTGATCTCCGGGATTTCTTTACGACAGGAAGTCATTATAAAGAATACAAATAGGACTAAAATATATTTATTGAATTGATTCATCTTGTGTTTATTAAATTTTCAATCTTTAATGAGTGTTTGTGTCTCCTGTTTACGGAAAATATTCTTTATGTTAAACAGGCAACCAATACGTACACCGTAGGTGTCATTATAACGCGGTATCTGATTAATCATGTAATTCTTCTGTTGATCGGATAAGCTATAATAATACCGTCCTTCCACAAAAAGTCTATATTTATTAAGGATAGCGTACTCTATTCCGATGCCTGCCATTAGACCTAACTCTAAACGGCGATCGCGGCGGCTATCGAAAGTGTATTTTTCATTATAATGATGCGGCTGATTTAGCTGGAAATATTCATCGATATCCTGGTCGTCTGGTATTTCAGGGCCATTATCAAATACATTAGCCACTGCTCCTTTAACCTTGCCAGATGCCCAGTAGGCTCCATATCCACCAATATTCAAAAAACCTCTTAATTGCTTCCCCCCAAAGGAGAAATGAGCCATAAGGGGTAGCTGGATATAACTGTTGGTGTTTTTTTGGTAAACACCTTCAAAAAAGTGACTGCGGTTCTGCTCATAATTTTTTTGAATGTAGGAGGGTTCCGCCTGTATAGCCAGCCACTCATTAAAGTGGTATTGTATAGGAACACCTAGCTCAAAACCACTCACGGCATCGTATTTTGTAAATGCACGGTACCCTGTGCTCGTATACAGATAATTTTTGTTATATCCTCCTGAAATACCTACTTCGAGTTGGGCTTGTGTTTTCAGGGCAATAAAATTACAACAAAATAGTATCGCAAAAGTAAATAGTTTACAATTCATAGTATAATAAATTCATAATATAATAATTAAAAATAAAGCCTATTAAGCCAGTTGATGCTAGGTTTTTGCGGTTTTATGGTTAGTGTGCGCTAATTTAGATATTTTTACGCTTAATTAAAGAGATAATTTAAGATTGTCTTGTAATATGATTTGAAATATGGCAAAACATTAAAAATGACTATCCAGGTTCGGAATTTTGCTCGATCTTTCCTAAATCAAACACTCCTAAATTGAATAGTTTCATAATAATCAAGGTACATACAGGTTGAAATAGCTGAAAAAAAGGTGTGGAGAAATAAAAAATGAAATTTGAAAAACAAAACATCTATAATCACGTTTAAGATGATAGGTTTAGGTTGATTTATAGACAAGGGCTCTCGCTTCCTCATAAACGGGGCCCTTGTTTTTTAAATATGGTCATGCTATGATTGACGTTGCGCCACTTTTTATAAAATTTTGTCTGAAAGGAACATAGCAGCAACAGAGAAATAAATAATAAGCCCCGTTACATCTACCAAGGTCGCTACAAATGGTGCAGAGGCAGTGGCTGGGTCGAGACCAGCTCTTCGCAAAAGAAATGGGATCAAAGAACCGGATAGAGATCCCCATAGAACAATGAAAATAAGTGAGATGGAAACGCTTAAAGCAACCCATATCCAATAAATGCCATAGTCATATAAGCCGGTTTGCTGCCAGATAAAAATTCTTAAAAAACCAATGGTGCCTAATATTAAACCCAAAAAGAAACCTGATAAAATTTCTTTACGCATTACATACCACCAATCTTTTAATTTTAATTCACCCAAGGCCATTGCTCGAATAATCAAAGAGGCCGCTTGGGATCCCGAATTTCCACCACTTGATATTATTAACGGCACAAACAATGCTAATACAACAGCTTTCTCTATTTCAGCATCAAAATAACCCATGGCAGAAGCCGTGAACATCTCTCCGATAAAGAGAATAATTAACCATCCCGCCCTTTTTCTAACAAGCTCAACCAACGATGTTTTGGTGTAGGAGAGGTCAAGCCCTTCCACACCACCGAACTTTTGGATGTCCTCTGTATCCCGTTCTTTCATCTTATTCAGAATATCATCCGCCGTTACAATACCTACCAGAACACCTTTTTCCGTTGTGATAGGTAATGCTGCACGGTCATATTTTTCAAAGATATCCAATGCTGTTTCAATAGGCGTTGTGGTAGTGATGGAGATAAAGTTTTCATCCATCAGTTTTAACATGGTATCCTCGTGATCTGCCATTAGCAATTGACCAATCCGCAGGTCATCAATCAGTTTATTATGCTTGTCTACAATATAAATATAATTGAGTGTTTCCGCTTTTTTGCCAAATTTCTTGATATGCGTAAAGACTTGTTTAACAGTCCAATCGCTTTTGGCCTGTACATAATTAGGTGTCATCAACCGAGCAATACAGTCAATGGGATACCCGATCAAACTGAGTGCTATTTCTTTTTCCTCCTCATTTAAAAGATTTATACTTCGCTTTATGAGGTCGTCGGGAAAGTTTTCAAAAAGTAAGGTTCGATCGTCAGGTTTGATGTTGTTTAAAACCTCCGATAAATCTCTATCTCCTAAACTTTTAATAATCTCTTTTTGAGTATTGATGTCTAAATAAGAAAAGACCTCCACTTTTTCTTCGCCATTTAACATGATAAAGGCGATGTTCCTTTCTCTTACATCAACTAAGCTTAGTTGCTCTGCAATATCAGCAGGATGGGTATCTTGAAAGTTCATTGTTTCTTTGCTTATGCTATCCTTCAACTAATTGCATAGCTTCAAAGAACAAAGACTATACTCCTTAGTATGAAAGTCGGCTTGTTGTATAATCTGGACCTGTATCCATTTATATGTGTTTTATATGGTGTAAAGGTAAAGTAATAACTTGTAAAATACTGTTAGAAAAATTTTGGAAAAAGATTAGATTTTTATTAGAAAATTTCTGCACCAAACTGCCCGACAAGAAAGTCTAAAAGAGAACCCGTAAGCATGTATGTGCGAAACATCTTATGCCTACGGGGCTTTAGCAGATTATTTTACGACTGTCGCTTCCTTTACCCAACGATTTACTGTGTTCTGTGGTGTTTCCAATACTACCTTATAAAAAGTCGAGGGTATATCTTTAATGGAAATAAGAGCATGTTTTCGGCTTAGGGGAAAAGTACCCATGAGTTTATAGTTGTCGTCACTACCTGTTTTTTTGTTGTTGGTAGTCGAAAGCCATATTTTCACTGTTCCTTCTTGCGTTAAAGGCATCCAGGAAATATCCAAATGCTCTTTTAAACGGTGGACCTGAGGCGCTGCTAGTGTGACGTCTCCCATCAGCGGCACGCCATCCAGTTCACGTAGGGTCGTCACAGGAACCGGAATTTCCATAAACTTGGTAATAGTTGGTAGTATATCAACTACCGAAGGGTATACCATTTTACTATAGCTGTTTTCGAGCGCTCTGTTACTAAGTATCCAGGCTGAACGTTGACGAAAAGACTGTCCGCCATGTCCCTTGCCATCTTTCTCGGTTCGGCCGTGATCCGTTGTTACCAGCATTAACCAATCTTCGTTAAACTTTTTTTCACGTTCCTCAATAGCCGTTAAAATCTGTCCCACTTCGTTATCGACATTTTGTATAGCCTTTGTGTATTGAGGGCTGTCGCCATACATGTGTCCCATATCGTCAGTATACTCCAAATACACCCACGAAAGGTCGGGTGCACGCTCCCTGATAGACTCAGCTGCTTTTGCAGTAACTGCCTGATCGATCGCCAACATAAAGTTGCGTTCCTCATCATGGGGATAATTTATAGTGTCGAGCTCAAGGCCATCAAAAGCTTCATCCATCTTTATCTGGTTGGTTTGGGGAAGACCTTCGCCGATTAACTTAGTCCGATTATCCTGCCAGCTGGAGAATACAGCAATTTTTTTTGCTGGAAAGGCGTCCTTTAATAAACGGAAAACTGTGGGATAATGATAGTTTGGATCTTTAATATCATTGTCTGGAACATTATGTTTATTGTACCATACACCGGTTAATACATTATTATAGCCTACTGCAGAAATTGTGGGCGACTGGCTGTATTCGCCTGCCTGTCCGCCCTGATAGGCCCGAAGATACGTCCCGCGCTCCATTAACTTTTTAATATGTGGGGGATTGGCCTGCTCAAGGGCATCGGCTGCAATTCCGTCCACGATGATGAAAACTACCTTTTTCTGTCGTTGTGCTGAAGCAAAGCAGGAACAGATGCATAGAAGAAATAAAATACCTAACTTTTTCATTAAATTTTTTTAAATGGTTTTAAGAGCCTGTTTAAAATTCATCTAATAATTTGTTTACGCTTCTTTTTGGCTGCGACTTTGTTATGTTTTCTTGAGGTAGACGCAAGCTATCTCTTCAAAAACATGCCTCGTCTCACTCAAAAATAAGCTATAAACATTTTTACAATATAAATTTAAACAGGCTCTAAGTATATATTGCCCGGCACTCCACCTTTTATAAGGGCCGGCAATTGACTAACTTGGCCAACAATTTAACGATGTTTCACGATATTGATGACCGCGCCTGTAAATAAATCAAGATGAAGGTCAGCTTTGGTTATTAAGCTATGGTTAAGAAATCTTTATTTTATTTATTAATTGAACATTCGTTCAATAATAACTTATTTATTTGCAGCTGATCAATGAAATTACGAAAAAGAATATGGGCAGAAAAAGCATAAAAGATACCCGGAAACCGGAAATTATTACAGCCTTTTATAAGGTAGCCAAGAAAATGGGTTACGCTAACACTTCAATCGCAAAAGTGGCAAAAGTGATGAATATTAATCCCAGTCTTATTATCCATTATTTTAGTACAAAAGAGGATTTAAAGGAAGCGCTGATAGACTATCTATTGGAACGGTATTTATTGATTTTTAAAATTGACCATGAGAAGGAATATGGGCTTGACGAATTTCATGAGATTATCGATCGTTTGTTTTCCAAAAAATGGAACAAGTTATTTGATGATGGGTTGTTTTATGATTTTTATGCAGAGAGCTTTCGGAATAAAAAAATTAAACGTAAGTATATTACGATCTTGGACTCCTTGCGATCGGCACTTACTATTGTACTGACCAAATTAAACAACCAGAAGCTGTTACAGTTGCCCGACCCTGCCCATACTGCCGACCTCATCTTCAATTTTCTAGATGGAGCTTACTTCTATCTATCTCTGGTTGAAGATAAAACTATGATAGAAAAAAGATTGAGCCAATACAAGGAAGAGATTTATGTTTTGTTGAGGTTAACTAAATAGATTCAATTCGACGTTTTTCTTGGGGTTAAGAAGGTGTCCAAATCTGTTATCGTCTTTTCGGACACCTTCTTCTCTTCTGCCTGCTATAGGTACCCAAAATAGTATGGTTTCTTTGTTGCTCCCTTGAAGTTACAGCATAGCATTTCTTTTCCCGTAAAGTGCTTTGCTCATTCCTTTTTCTTCGCTATGCAGTAATTTTATTTAATTGAATGTTCATTCAATTAAATAACGAATTTTTAATTTCTTGTTAACATACGAAGCCCATCTTTGTCCGGAATCCCTAATCTTAAAAATTTATGAAGCAACTTTTATTATTATTGGTCATAAGCCCGCTGATCGTGTGGCAGCAAGGTGTATTTGCCCGACAGACACTTCAGGAAGACCGAACAATTTCCGGAACGGTAAAAGATTCAATAGGAGAAACATTGCCCGGCGTAAGCTTAACTGTTGCCGGAAAAACACAAGGAACTTCAACCAATATTAATGGTTCGTTTTCCTTAAAATCAAAGACAGGTGATGTACTACATGTGTCCGCTGTAGGTTATCTGCCTAAAGACGTTACGGTAACTGCAGCCGAACATTACGATATCACGCTGGCTGAGGATAAGCAGAGTCTGAATGAAGTAGTAGTTGTTGGCTATGGCACACAGAAAAAAATAAATCTATCCGGCGCGGTCGACCAGGTAAAAGCCGCTGATTTACAGAACCGTCCGATACAGAATGTTGCACAGGGCTTGCAAGGAATGGTGCCGAACTTAAATATTCGTTTTGCGTCGGGTGGTCCAGGAGAAGCGGCTGATATTAATATCCGGGGAATTACCTCCATCAACGGTGGTGGGCCACTCGTATTGGTTGATGGGGTGCAGATTAATGCTGCCGAGCTGAACTTAATAGCTCCGCAAGACATCGAAACTATGTCGGTTATTAAAGACGCTTCCGCTGCGGCTATTTATGGGGCAAGAGCAGCCTTTGGGGTGATTCTTATTAAAACCAAAACAGGATCCGTAGCTGGTGCCACACTGAGTTATTCTAATAACTTCAGTTTAAACAAGCCTACCGTGTTGCCGAAAATGGTCACTGATCCGTATATCTTTTCGCGTTTACTGGAGCTATCTACCGATAATACGCCATGGGATAATGTAAACTATAGTGATCAGTTTTATCAATATGCAAAGGAGCGATCTGACAATCCTTCTACACCAGGTGTAAGGGTAAACCCTTCGGACCCTAGTTTATGGGAGTATATGGGCAATCGCGATTGGAGTCGTTATTTTATGGACGACTACAATTTCAACCAGAATCATGATCTGGCAATCAGTGGAGTGAGTGAAAATAATAAAGCCCAATATTATCTATCAGGTGGTTATAACAGGCAGAACAGTCCGCTTACCTTAGCCGACGATTATAATGATCGTTATAGTTTAAGGGCCAAAATTGATTATAACTTAAAAAAGTGGCTTAAAGTGGGAAATAATACCTATTACACTTTAACAAACCGAACTTCCCCCACTAGATTTTATAGTTCCCCGGGCGAAGCTACCGCCTCGCAACCTGCTACCAACACCCCTTTCAGCATTTACGATCTGTATACACTTTTTCCTACTTCATGGGACAAGAATCCAGATGGTACGTGGGCCAATGAAAGTGTGGGCCGGTTAGCCGCACAGATTGTCGACGGCGGTGCAACCACTGTCAAACAAAACATGATCCAGTCTACCTTTACAACTGAAATGTCTTTTTGGGATAGACTGTTAACCGTAAACAGTGATTTTACATTCAGAAATACGTCTATCAATACGAATTCCTATAAAACCAAATATCAGATTGGTTACGGCCCGGATGATGTACGGGAGGAGGGGGAGAATAGTGCCAGAAGAGATGCTGAATCGATTAATTATCAGGTATTCAATATTTATGGTACCTTGAATAAGAGTTTTGGGAAGCACAGCCTGTCAGCTGTCTTAGGTTACAACCAGGAAAATTATCGTAACGAATTTTTTTACGTCAACAAGCAGGACCTGATTTCATCTAGCTTCCCGACAATAGGCTTGGCTACCGGATTGACCACCGGTGATGAGGATATTCAGACCTATTCCTTAAGAGGAGCTTTCGGGCGTATCAACTATATCTTTAATGATCGCTATATCGTGGAATTTAATGGCAGGTATGACGGTTCATCCCGCTTTCCCAAAAACAAACGCTTTGGGTTTTTTCCGTCTGCATCAGCTGCTTGGCGGATTGATCAGGAATCCTTTATGGAAGGCATAAGGCAAACGGTCAATAACCTAAAACTTCGCGCTTCCTATGGTTCACTGGGCAACCAGAATATCTTCAATTATGGCTATCTACCGACAATGGAAACTTCCCTGGCTAATTATCTGATCGGTGGTAATCGTCCTGCCATGATTGGCTCTCCAGGTCTTGTTTCGAGCAATTATACTTGGGAGAAAGTAAATACACTCAACATTGGTTTAGATATGGGGGTTTTGCAGGATCGCTTTACCCTGACCTTCGATATGTATAAACGGAATACCTTAAATATGTTGACCTTAGGAAAGGAACTTCCGGGGATATTGGGCGCCATTGAACCAAGTGAAAATGCAGCAGACCTGCAGACGAAAGGCTGGGAGTTATCCTTGGGTTACCAAGACAAGTATGAAGTAGGAGGTAGCCCGCTTAGTTTCCAAGCTCGGTTTGTTCTTTCGGACTCTAAAACACATATTACGCGTTTCGACAACCCGAATGGAAGTATTCTGCAATATTACAAAGGGATGGAACTCGGGGAAATATGGGGCTTGCAAAGCAACGGGCTTTTTGCCAATACCGATGAAATTGCCCAATTGGACGAATCAGCTATTATCCCTTGGGGCGCCTTGCAGATTGTACCGGGATGGCCAAAATATATTGACCGGGATGGTAATGGCAAAATTGAAAAAGGATATACCTTGGACAATACCAAAGACCTTACTGTTATCGGAAATTCGACACCACGCTATCAATTTGGCTTAGACCTCAATTCGTCTTGGAAAAATTTTGATGTCAGACTTTTTTTACAAGGGGTTGGTAAACGGGATTATTATCCGATCGATTATCTCTATTGGGGTTTTTATCAGCAACCTTATGGTAATATGTACGAGCATTTACTTGATTTTTATAGACCTACAGGCGACAGCGATGAACAAAGGGCCCGTCATTCACAATCTTATCTGAATCTTGGTCTTGCAGATGCGAATCCGAATGGTAAATATCCTATTATGCAATCCTGGCTGGCCGATGCCAACCTCGGAACAAGAATCGATGATGCCATGGGGCTAGCGATTCCGCAAACAGGTTACCTGCTTAATGGCTCTTACCTGCGTGTAAAAAACATCACCATTGGTTATACTCTACCCGAAACGCTAACCAAGAAGATAGGTTTTACCCGACTTCGTATTTATGCTTCGGGCGAGAATGTCTTTGAATGGTCGGGTATAAAAGATTTTTATGACCCGGAAAGTACCAATGCCAATATCAATACAGATCCGACAAGCGCCGTCGGCAGAAGGGGAAATGGGATGGCTTATCCTTTCCAAAGAAGTTATTCCGTAGGAATCAATGCCATATTTTAAAAGCAAAAACATGTCAACTATATTAAATAAAAACATGAACAAGTTTATCAGCATCCGCCTGTTCATCGGCATTTTGGCCTTTTCAATGGTAGCCTGTAATGACGATTTTTTAGAAAAAACACCGGAAACGGATATTGACGCAGGCAGTTTTTTCAATACCGAAGAGGACCTCAACTTATATGTTTACAATCTCTATGATTTTCCTTCTACCGGCATCTATACGGATGACGCCTACAGTTTAACGGATAATGCGTTTTCCACTGGCAATGTGGAATTGAAAACAATGATGACTACCAATCCATCCTCTACGACCATCACCAGTGGATGGGCTAAAGAAGACTGGGAACAGTTAAGAAAGGCGAATTTCTTTTTGGAAAATTTTAATAAAGCTTCCATTTCGCAGGAGCGTCTCCACCATTTTGAAGGATTGGCGCGCTTTTTTCGTGCGCGTTTTTATGTAGGGAAAGTAAAGAGGTATTCGGACGTTCCCTGGACCGATAAAGCGTTAAGCCAAGATAGTCTGGATGTCTTGTTTGATGAAAGGGACCCGCGTGAAATAGTCATAAGCAAAATTATGGAGGACTATGAGTTTGCGATGAATAATGTGGATGTTTCTGTGCCTAACGGAGCTGTAAACCGATGGCTGGTAAAAGCAGATTATGCCCGGTTTCTTCTTTATGAAGGAACCTATAGAAAATACCATGCGGAATTGAATCTATCGGGGTCAGCAGCTGATCTATTGCAGAAAGCAGTAGACGTGGCCAAAGACATTATGGATAATGGATCATTTAATCTCTACACAACAGGAAAACCCGATCAAGATTATAGTAGTCTTTTTGCCAGTGCCGATCTTTCGAATAATCCAGAAGTAATCTTTGGCCGTTTTTATCAGGCAAATGTATTGAACGGGGATAGTGGAGAAAATCTATTCGGGAACTATGAGACCTATCCTGTGAAAGATCTGGTACAAGCTTATTTAATGAAAGACGGCTCTTTCTATAGTAGTCAGCCTAATTATCAACAGAATCAATTTGTAGCGGAATTCAACGACCGTGACCCACGCTTATATCAAACCTTTGCTTATCCGGGATGGGTATTGGTACGTTCCGGTACTTATGCACAGGGAGCCGGTTTATACGTACAGCAATTGGCCAAAAACTTTTCGGGCTATCACCAGATTAAAGGTTTTTATAATACAACCGATCAGGATGTACGAAACAATATGGATGTGCCGCTTTATCGCTTTGCCGAAATACTATTAATCTATGCAGAAGCTAAGGCGGAGTTGGGGCAACTTACCCAAGGCGATCTGGATATTACGGTAAATAAATTAAGAGATCGGGTAGCGATGCCTCATATGACCTTAGGAGCACCTGTTGATCCTGTAGAAGCTGCCAAGTTTCCGAATGTGACTTCCGGCCAACGAGCAGAAATTTTAGAAATAAGAAGAGAACGCCGAGTGGAGCTAGCTTTAGAAGGCCGACGATATGATGATCTCATGCGCTGGGAGGCCGGGAAATTTCTGGAGAAAGAACCGCAAGGCATCTACTTTGCCTCTTTAGGCAAACATGATGTAACCGGTGATGGAATTCCGGATATTTATTTGCTTCCCGCGTCTCAGTCTATCCCCGAGAAAAAAGAAACCAATAGCCTAGGGAAGGTGCTTCAATACTACCGTGTTGGCACTTTTGGTCAGGATGTATCCGTCTTTTTAGGAGGTACAAACTCTGGCAATATCCAGATCATAGAAAATAGTGGAACTTTCGTGGCCCCTAAATACTACTATCGCCCAATACCACAGCAACAAATGCAACTTAACCCAAATCTTAAACAAATTTTCGGATGGGAGTAGTTCGGCCATAAATACCTTTAAGTCAGGCTCACTTTAATAAGTGGGCCTGACCTGTTTTCATAGCTGCAAGATATGGGCTCTTCTTTAACTTGGTACCCAATCGCGGATGATTTAGCAAAAGGAATTTTACCTGGAATGGTACAGAACAGGGAAAATGTATCAGATCGAAGCGATGCCGCAGTTAGAATGGAGCCCTAAGCCGAATAAATTCTATTAAAAACGCTGCACGATAGAATAGAATTTATTTCTATTTTTACCTCCACATAATAGAACAGAACATGGCATCAGGTTTTTTTGCGATTTTGGATGATATAGCTGCTTTGATGGATGATGTGGCCGTTACCAGTAAAATAGCAACACGTAAAACTGCAGGAATATTGGGAGATGATTTAGCCGTCAATGCGGAAAAAGCTACGGGATTTCTGTCTTCACGCGAATTACCGGTACTATGGGCCATCACAAAAGGGTCCTTCATCAATAAACTTATCATTATTCCTGTTGCCTTACTGCTCAACGTCTTTTTTCCGGCAGCTATAAAAGTCATTTTGGTTTTTGGAGGGTTCTATTTGGCCTATGAAGGGGTGGAGAAAATTATTGAATTCCTTTTTCATCGTTCGAAATCGGGTCATCAAGTCATTGAAAATAGTGAAAAAAATAATAGCGATGCCGAAAAAACCAAAATTAAGTCAGCTGTAACTACCGATTTTATACTATCTGTGGAGATAGTAATTATTGCATTAGGGACGGTTTTGGAAAAAAGTTTAACTATACAGATCATAACCGTTTCTGTTGTTGCTTTATTGGCCACAGTGGGCGTTTATGGGATAGTTGCTCTTATTGTTAGGATGGATGATACCGGCTTTAAACTTATAAAAAAATCTAATGACGAAGGATTTCTATCCAAAATTGGTCATTTATTAGTTAAGGCATTGCCTATTGTTATCAAAATGTTAGGTTTTGTAGGAACGATCGCCTTGCTTTTGGTCTCCGGTGGCATTTTTGTTCACAATATTGATTACTTACATCATCTTTTCCCCACAGTACCTTCAACAATTAAAGAATTTGCATTTGGTCTGGTTGCTGGTCTAGCAGTGATAGCAATTCTTACAATTGGTAAAAAAGTGTTTTCATTTGCTATGCGCCGATAGATAAAAATAGGGGATATATAGCAAAATCAGCGTCATTCGTGCGATTTAAAGCATTGAACGATCGATATGAATGAAAAGAGCGTTATACCTATTTGTCGGCTATTGTGACAATCGTAATGAACGCAGTACGGTAATCAGTAAAATGTACCATAGTTGACATAAATGACACCATAAAATGGACTTCTTTGTCATTAATTTTGTTGTATTCGATAACAGGCTTACGGATGACTTGTAACGCATAGGAGCGAGAAGTCATTACTGTAAGATTATAAGGATGAATATGGAAGGTCATAAAGAAACAAGCGAATGGAAAGCGGCAATGCATGCCAGATGTCCTCGCTGTCGTACAGGTGCAATGTTTACGGGCAAAACTTATGGTTTTAAAGTGCAGAAGATGAATGAGACTTGCCCGCATTGTGGACTTAAATTTGAACGGGAGCCAGGGTATTTTTATGTGGCAATGTTTGTTAGCTATGCAATGAATGTCGCTGAATTGATAACAGCCTGCGTGGCTACTTATATATTGACTGGCAATTTAGAATCACCTTGGTTATATCTTGCTGTAGCATTGGGCACAGCTTTCTTGCTAGCGCCTTTAAACTATAGGTATTCAAGAGTCGCGTTGCTTTTTTGGTTAACACCCGGACTTCAATATAGACCTGATCTTATTCAGGATAAAAAATAGTTCGTTTAAATTCACAATTTTTATTGCGGCTCCCTTAGCACAAGGGAGCCTTTTATATTTTAGTACGTTTCTTCCGAAATAAGTGATGGTTTTGATCTTACTGGGCAGGAATTTATCTCGAACCATATTTTTCTAATGAAATCATCTTTTAAATAAAAGGTGGCTTAATTTTCGCTTATTTTGTTTTAAACCTGAATTCAGGGTTTAAAGTGATAATTTATGAAGGTTTCGGTAGATAATAATATGAAAGTTCTTCCTGTGTATGATATCAAAGGGCTCGGTGTTACACAAAATGATATCTTAGTAAAACCCTTTGCTCCTTATATTGAAGAGCATCAGAAATTGCTGATCCCACATAGGCATTCATTCTATCATATTGTCTATTTCACAAAAGGAAGCGGGTGGCATACCCTAGATTTTGAACAGTTCGAAGTGAAACCTTTTCAAATTTATTTTATGATACCTGGGCAGGTGCACCATTGGAATTTTCATGGAGCCGCAGATGGCTATGTGCTGAATTTTTCTGATTCCTTTTTTCAGTCGTTTTTATTGCGACCTGATTACTTAGAGGATTTCAGTTTCTTTAGAGGGATAAGTGATGAGTCAATAATAGACATTCCTAAAGAACGCAGAGAGAAGGTCGAGTCGATATTCAACGAAATGATACAGATTAAAGCGACCATCAATTCCATGAATCTTGATAGGTTACGAGTGAAAGCCCTGGAGCTCTTTTTGAATGTAGCAAGTTTACGGATAAATAAAGGCATGGAAGTATCGGCGTCTAATCAGACGTTGCTGAGAAATTTTCAAAAATTAATTGAAAAACATTTCAATACGATGAGATTGCCGAAAGACTATGCAGCTTTATTATATGTTACCCCCAATCATTTAAATGCTATTTGTTCTGATCTGCTAGGGATTTCTGCAGGAGAGTTGATTAGAAATAGAGTAATTCTAGAAGCTAAAAGACTCCTTGTTAACCTTCAACTACCAATATCAACCATTGCTTACCAATTGAATTTTAGTGATAATTCCTATTTCACCAAGTTTTTTAAAAAGAATATGGATATCACTCCCGAAGAGTTTCGAAAACAATTTGAAAGATAAAATGACTAAATGAAACCGGTAAAATAAAAAAATGTAATAAATAGTAACTTATTGCTGTTAGAAATTTGTAATTTTATTTTAAAATTATGCTGTATTGTTTTTTTGAGTGAATTAGAATCTTGCTTGATTTAGTGGAATTTAGGCTAAATGGTTAAGAAAAAGCGTGACAAATTGTATTGGACATAATTTGTTAACAAAAAGAAATCATTCAATTAATACTATACGGATAGTTTTGCCAAATATCAAACCGCAATTATTCGAAATGAAACGACTATTCATTGTATTATTAATTTTTTTGTTTGCGCAACAAGACCTCTTCTCGCAAACAACGCAAGCATCTATTTCTGGTAAAGTCAATGATGAAACGGACAAGCCCATAGCTGGAGCGTCGGTTCAGGTGCGAAATGAATCAACCGGATTTACCACAAAAACCTCCACTAATACCAATGGCGACTTTACATTTAAGGAGCTTCCATTGGGAGGGCCTTATACTGTCCGTATACAATATATAGGCTATGGAGAGCAAGTCCGTACAGGATATACCCTGAACCAAGGAGACGTGGTGCGTGTGAGTATCGGAATGGCCGAATCCTCCCAAAACTTAGATGCGGTGGAAATCACTGCGACTACCGGCTTGAAGGATAAGATCGAGAATTTAGGTGCTGCAACAGCAGTTAGTGCAAAAGATGTAACCCGTTTACCTGTTAACGGGCGTAATTTTACTTCGCTTACAGATTTATCGCCTTTAGCAACTGGCGGAAGTATTGCCGGACAATTGGGTTCTTCCACAAACTTTACAATTGATGGGATGAATTCAAAAAACCCTACCTCGGCAGGGTCGACAACAAGTCGAAGTGGTGCACCCTTTTCGATTTCCATAGAAGCGGTACGCGAATTTAAAGTTGTGACCAATCAGTATGATGTTACTTTGGGGCGCGCTGGAGGTGGTACCATTAGTGCTGTAACCAAAGCTGGTACAAATACACTGAGCGGTAGTGCCTGGAATTATATGCGTGCCGACTGGTTGTCGAGTCCTTACGATATCCGTGGCAATAAACGCGACGATGATTTTTCTACTTATCAGTATGGTTTTACCTTGGGAGGACCGATTGTAAAAGACAAGGTACATTTCTTTGTTGCATGGGATCATCAACGCGATGCTAGGCCGTTGATTATTGCGGATATCAATTCGCCTACAGATGAGCGACGTTTCAATGTCACACAATCGACATTGGATGAATTTGTTGAAATCGGTCGCTCAAAATACGGTTTGGGCGCCGGACCGCAGTACGGTTCTTTTGGTAAAAAACGGGGATCGGACGCTGCTTTTGCCCGTATTGATTGGCAATTGAATGATCATAACCTATTAACAATTCGTGATAACTATACCAACGACCGCAATAAATTAGGTCTAGGGGATAATACGCGCATCAACTTATATGAATCTTATGGGGATGATAAAAATATAGATAATAGCTTTTTAGCAACCTTACGTACAACACTTAGCTCTCGACTTACTAATGAACTAAAGGTGCAACATTTGTATACCTACCAAAAAAGTAGTCCGGGTAGCCAATTGCCAGGCGCTAACATTCCACGGGCAATTGTTGAAAACGTAGCTTCTCAGATTGGTGAAGATAATTTGTTTACCAATATTCAGCTCGGCGGGCACCGCTTTGCACAGGAGGATTTTACGAATAATGTATTCCAATTGATCGACAATATTTATTACAATACGGATAAAATCAATTATACCTTTGGTGTCGATTTAATGTATACCCATGCTAAATCATTGTATGGAAGTGAGGTGAACGGACGTTTCCAATTTAGACCGACAGCGGCCACGGAGACTAATCCTGGAGCTACGGCATTAGAGAACTTCAACAACCTTGCTCCCTATGCTTTTTATCGTGAAGTGCCTTTGGTAGCTGATCCAACCGTTGTTGGAAAGATTTTCAATGCAGGTATTTATGGGCAAATGCAAACAAAATTGGCTACCGGTCTGGAAATGATGGCCGGCTTACGCTTGGACTACGGGCATTACCCAAAATCACCTTTAAATCAGGAATTATATGATGCAGTGGGCGTACGTACCGATCATAAACTGAAGTCTTTTGTAGTACAGCCACGTTTCCAATTTACCTGGGATGTTAACGAGGAACATAAGGATTACATCCGCTTAGGTGCCGGTATCTTCGCTTCCGATATTAATAATTACATGACCATTAATAATCTGACCTTCGATGGAAAGCACTTTGCTACCGTAGATGTTCGAGATCCATCTGTGTTAAGACCTGATTTCGCGGCTTATAGGAATGATCCATCGACTATTCCAACTTTTGCGGATTATCAGGTGCCAACTATTAATACCTACTCTTCGGATGCTAAAATTCCAATTGTCTATAAAGGGAATATCTCTTATACCCGTTTTATTACCGATAAACTGAAAGTAGGCGTTACGGGATATGCCACCTTAGGAAGGAATAATTATATGTACGTAGACCGTAATATGGCAGCTGAACCGTTTTTTAGGCTAAGCAACGAAGATAATAGGGGAGTGTATGTTCCTGCAGAAGCAATCGTGAATGGCGCTGCTGATTGGAAAGCAGGACGGATCAGCGATCGCTTTGGCCGCGTATTGGAGCTTAACAGTGAAGGGAAAGTGAACCAATTTGCAGTAGTTGTAGATGGAACTTATCAATACTTTAAAGATGGTGAAATATCAGTAAGTTACACTTGGAATGACACCAAAGACAATACCTCTTACAATGGTAATGTAGCTAATACAGCAACTCTTTCATTGGCCGTAAAAGATGATCCACGTGACTTAAGTGTTATGAGTTACTCCAACAGTCAATTTAGACATAAAGTGGTTTTTTATGGTACTTTACCTAGCTTCCATGGTTTCAATATCGGTGTCCGCTATTCGGGTGTTGCAGGTACCCGTTATAGCCTCTTGGCCGGGGGTAATACCAATGGCGACTTTGTTACCAATGACAATGATTTGGCATTTATTTTTGATCGTAACAACCAGGGTACGGCTGAACAAATACGCACGGGGTTGCAAGCTTTATTGGATAATCCGGAGGCTAGTCAAAGTCTGAAGGATTATATCAATAAATACTCCGGTCAGATAGCCGAACGGAATGGTGGTATAAATGGATTTTATGGAGTGATCGATTTAAGAGTGACAAAAAAGTTTATGCTCTATAAAACGCATTCCTTGGAGTTATCCTGTGATGTCTTTAATGTCGCTAACTTGTTTAAAAAGACTTGGGGTGTAAACGAATCCTTAGGAAATCAGGCATTATATGCTTTGACAGGGTTTGATGCCGCTACACAGCAGTTTAATTACCGAGTAAACAATACAGGAATTGTAAACCCGTCTGGAAATCCTTACCAATTCCAATTAGGAGTGCGTTATGGGTTCTAATCTGATGTTATAATTTATTTAAAACATCGTTTTAATAAATTTTATTAAACAAAAAAGAGCTGCTTAATAAGCGGCCCTTTTTTGTTACAGGCTCTATTGACTTCAATTTTAGCTCATTTAACCACCCTATTAATCGTAGTCAAAACTAAAAGGAACGCTTATCTCGCCACCATAAGGAAACGTGATCTTTAATTGATGTTCAACAGTACCGCTTCCTTGAAAAAGATTATTGGCATCCTTTCCTGTTATGGTCCACTCTGTTTGATAATAGATAGCCGTATTGGTTAGTAATTTACCTAAATTACCGAAAATACTGATCAGCTGCTTGGCATCTTTTGCATATAAAAACGCTCCGTTTGTTGCCACTGCTTGCTTAAGTAATAAACGGGTATTTACATCTTCCAATCCAATATTATACAATTTTACATTTTTATCTTTCGCATGCGCTACTACCTCATCGGATGTAGGTCTATATTCTGTGTCTTCTCCATCTGTAAAGGTTAAAACAGCTTTGTTCGCTTTCGTAGAGTTATCTCTTGTGTAAGAAATCGCGCCATATTGAGATTTATATAGCGGGGTAGACCCTCCTTCTTGGTTTCTCAGTTTTTCTATTTCCTGTATAACAGAGGCAGTATCTGTAGTGAAATCTACTAGTTCTGTGTAATTGCTATTAGCAAATGACCACAAGCCTATATTGTTATTAGCCCCTAAATTAGAACAGAAAATTTTGGCTGCTTCTAGTCTATAGTTTTCTGGGTCTGTACTGCTTATGCTTCCACTTTGATCGAGTAACATTAGGGCAGAATAATCTGCTACATTACCTGGAGTGATTAATTGCGTGTGATCATTATTAAAAAGCGTAGTATTTCCTGATAACACAAGTGTGTCAATAAGGAAGTTCGATCCATTTAGGTTATCTTCAACATTCTTCGAATCTCTAAACACAGCTAGGTCCATCTGAAACCGCAGGCGATCAGTTGATTTTTCAAGGACCTTTATATTAAGTATTGCAGCCGAAGGCAATGAATTATCGTTTAAAGGTGCAACGATAGGTGGCGGCTCTTCATTATTGTCTTTTGAGCAGCTGCATAAAAAGAACGTAAGCATAAAAATGCCGATAAATGAAAGCCTTTGATAGAAGAAATGCGTTTTGTTCATAATTCTTAATAATAGAAATTCAAAAGTAAAGCATTAGGGTAGGCTATGCTATAGAAGCTTACCGTGTTTTTTTTCTACTGGTTTCAAGGGATATTTTCCGGCATGGAAATGACCACTAACCAAATTTAAATAGCCTATATATTCTCATAATATTGTAATGCTATGCCTTTTTGATGCATCTTTAAGGGAAAACGCTTGAGAAGAAAAAAATAAAAACGTAATATTGAAAATTAAATCGGTCCATCAGATCCTAACCCAAAAATGGTATCTGCAGGGAAAAGATGTAATGATTAGCTAGCATGATGGATAATAATATTTTACCGAAGCAACCGCGTACAATCGTTTCCTACTGGAATGTGGGACGTTTATTGCATTATTCGGTAATATTGTTTGTTTTAGAGTCTTACTTTTATTGGGTAAAGTTTGAGCATGCTTATACGCACGACTCGCTTTTAACTGTTTTATTCTGGCTGGGCTGTTTGTTATTTTCTTTCAGCCATATCTTTTTAGTTATCATGGATGCCTGGTCGCGTTTTCAAAACTATAAGCGAATAAAAGATCATTTGTTTATACATGGTTTTACGCCTAAAATTGCAGAGCATTATAAAGGATCCAAATGTCAACGTAATGCGGTGATAGTGGCAGCAAAGGAATTAGGGTTGGAAGAGGAGGTACAACGATATTACCTTAAACTAGGTGTTAAGTGGTTTCATCTTATTCCTCATTTTATGATTAATGACCCGCTATTTCTATTTAAAAGATATTTCTGGTCGCGAACTTTTATGGAAAAATACTACGAGCCAAAGTTCAATTTCCGAGCACTTAACCAAAAGATTTCTTTATAATGCTTATCGGAAATAACCTGAGTAAAACATATCCATCGAAAAAGGCCCTGGAAGATGTAAGCATAGAGATTGCTGCCGGACAAATATGTGGATTGCTGGGACGTAACGGTGCTGGAAAAACTACCTTGTTTAGAATTTTGTGTGGACTTATTAAACCGGATAGTGGAAGCGTAACCATTAATTCTAAACGGTCTAAACCTGTGGGCGGCATCATTGAAAGACCAGGTTTATATAATTACTTAAGTGCGTACGATAATTTGAAAATATTTGCGGGCATTCAAGGAGCAGCCACCGACACGAATACCATTCAACAGCATCTTTTAAGAGTTGGCCTCCCCTTAGACCGGAAAGATCCAGTACGCAATTTTTCGATGGGTATGAAGCAGCGGCTAGGCATTGCTATAGCGCTTCTGAATAATCCGGAATGCCTTGTGTTAGACGAGCCTTTTTCAGGGCTTGATCCTATTGGGGTTGCTTCTTTGATTGCCTTGATTCAACGGCTTGCGGCCGAAGAAAATATTGCTATTCTATTGTCTTCTCACTTAATGGGTGAATTAAGTAAATGCTGTCATTATTTATATGTGATCGATAATGGTCAGATCGTAAATGCTGGGACCACTGTGCAGCTGATAAATGAACATATCAGTAGCTTTAGCATTACCGCTAAAAATATTTCATCTTCCTCCACCCTCGAAAAATACAAAATAATTCACGGCATTAACGAGGTTAAAGTTATGTGTAAGGCAAAAGAGATTCCGTTTTTATTGAAGGAGTTGCTGAGAGAAGGAATCGAAGTAACCGCTTGTACACCAGATTTAACTTTAGAACAATTAATTAAACCCGATCGTTAATGAAGTCGTTATTATTGGCTGAGTCCATGAAGATTGCCAAACAGAGCAAAACCTATTATGCTTTGGGCGCTATTTTTCTTATTGAACTTTTAATATTAATTACTGCTTATTATCAGGGAAGTACTATTCTTGATTTGTTGCTTGATAACTTAAAACAGTCCTTTTACTTTGAAGGAGATTTATTGAATGGTAATCTTATCATGTACATTGTGTTGAACTCATTGTGGTTTAATGTTCCGCTTATACTGATGATTGTTACCTCTGGTGTTCTTACCGATGAATATAAAGATGGTACACTTCAAACAGTTATGCTTCAGGCCGTAAAAAAGTGGAAGTTTATGCTTGCAAAATACGTCATTGCGGTGTGCTTCACACTTTTTGTCATTATTTTTATGATGATTAGTACCTGCGTGCTAGCTTATTCGCTTTTCGGAAAAGGGGACTTAGTAGTGTATCTTAACACGCTTAATTTCTTTGAAACGTACGATGCCTTCCACCGTATCTGCCTAGCATTTGCCTCGGGCGCCATTGCAATGGTTTTTTATTGTACGGTGAGCATCACGTTGGCAGTGGTAATAAAGGAAGCAGCTAAAACTTGGATCGCCTCCGCCTTATTTTTGGTTATAACGAATTTATTGCTTAAGGTTGATTTCGGATTAAAAGTGGTGAACGATTATTTTTTTCCGAAACTTATTGATACTTGGCAGCAACTGTTTTATTATGAAACAGATTGGCCACATATTCTATCCAATAATATGGTGCTTATAGCTTATAGCATCGCTTTAATGATATTGGGTATAGTAGTATTTCATAAAAAAGATATTGGATGATTCGACTTGTTTTTATACTATTCTTGTTTGTTGCTCAAATGGGTGCGGCCCAAAGCATTGATGCTGATTTGTTACAGATAAAGGAACGAATGGATGGTGTAAAGCAATTTTCTGCCACAATTACACTTAATTTGGAAGTTCCTTTTATTAATATGCCAACCAAATCTGCCAAGGTGAATTATGCGCAGGGTAAAAAGATGATGTTTTCTTCGAGCGATTTTGTAATGCTCCCTAAACGCGGATTAGACTTCTCCTTATCCGAAATTTTTAAATATCCTTTCATTACTGTGGATAGGGGTTTCGAAACACGAAATGGTAAATCGTTAAAGGTAATTAATGTGATTCCGACGGATAAACGATCTGAATTGGCGTTGGCAACGCTCTATATGGATGTGAAAGCGAAGCGTATGGTGGAGTCTGAGATTAATACTCGTAAAGAAGGATCGTATACACTATTCATGCAATATGCATCCGTCAAAGATATACTTCCAAGTTATGTAGAGGCTACTTTCGCGATAGAACGCCTTAAAATACCACTCAATTTTATGGGTAAAGACACAAAGATTGATAGAAAGAAAATGAGAAGTATGGAAACGAAAACCGGCAAAATAAAAATGCAGATAACAGATTATGATATTATGTATAAATAAGTTTATGACTATGCCGTTTTTTCACTAAGGTGGGTGCTGAATTCTCAGAAAAGAATATTATACTTGCTAATACGGGCGGTAGGAATCTGTTGCTTGATTTGTATGATAAGTTGCTAGCGTAGAAACCAAATGGTAGATTAACAGCGTAGTTTTATGAAAAAGTTAATTACTCTTATTTTTTTGCTGATTGGAGCCGTTAGCCCCACGCTATCGCAAGCGCTTAGGGTTGCTGTTGCGGCCAATGCACAATTCGTTATTGGCGCTCTGCAAGCCGATTTCAAACAGAAAACAGGTATAGAAATGGAAACCATTATTGGTTCTTCAGGAAAGTTAACCGCACAGATTAAAAATGGTGCTCCCTATGATTTTTTCTTATCTGCAGATATGGAATTTCCCAATCAATTATTCAAAGATGGTTTTGGCCTTACTGAAGTAAAAGAATATGCTTCGGGAAGTCTCATCATTTGCAGTATTGATGCGCTGGATTTAAAAAATTGGCAGCAAATATTACTTCAAAGTAAAATAAGTAAAGTTGCCATTGCAAATCCATCGCTTGCGCCTTATGGTAAAGCTACTGAGCAGGCATTACGTCATTACAAATTATGGGATAAAGTTAACGACAAACTTGTTTTTGGAGAAAGTATTTCACAAGTAAACACCTACATAACGACCGGTTCTGTCTCATTAGGCTTTACAACAGAAGCATTAATTCATGAGTATAAATCGAAAGATAAACTGAATTGGGAGCGGTTGGACAGTAAGGTATATGGGAAAATTAGGCAGGGTATGCTTGTTCTTCGCTATGCCCGAAACCGTAATTTTGAAAAGGCAATGAAATTTTACGATTATCTTTCTTCTGCATCGGCAAAACAGCTTCTGAAGAAATATGGATATCAAGTTCCGTAAATAATAAGATTACTATGGATTTAGCGCCCCTTTGGCTTAGTTTAAAGCTTTCTTTTATTGCCACTTTTATATTGCTGGTGATAGGACTGCCTTTAGCCTATTGGTTGTCAAAAAAAAACTCCATTCCTAAACTTATTTTAGAGGCCATTATTACGATGCCACTTGTGCTTCCGCCCTCTGTTTTAGGGTTTTATTTATTGTTGGCTTTTAGTCCGAATAGCATGTTAGGGAAACAGCTCCAAACCTTATTTAATGTTCAATTGGTGTTTTCTTTTGAAGGGTTGATTGTTGCTTCTATTATATATAGTCTCCCATTTATGGTAAGTCCCATCAAATCTGCGTTCATTCACTTGCCTAATTCCCTATCTGAGGCATCTTATACAATGGGAAAAAGTAGAGTAGCAACTTTTTTTCATGTGTTAATGCCTAATATTAAATCATCCATTCTTACTGCAATAGTACTAACTTTTGCGCATACACTGGGCGAATTTGGTGTGGTGCTGATGATTGGAGGGAATATTCCTGGTGTTACGAAAGTGGCTTCTATCTCTATTTATGATTCTGTAGAGCGCATGGATTATGCAAGTGCAAATTATTATTCTCTTATACTTTTCTCTATCACCTTTATCATTGTGATTACTGTTTTTATTTTGAATCGGCATTCAGCCAAAAGCCCACTCGAATGATCGTTGTTGATGTAAAGAAAAAAATAAAAACCTACAATGGTTTTAATGAATTCCGGCTAAAGGCATCTTTTGCTATGGCAAAGACTACGAAACTTTATGGGCCTTCGGGTGTTGGTAAAACTACCCTTCTTAAGATAATTGCCGGTTTAATTCATCCGGAGGAAGGAATAATAACGGTGCATAATGAGGTATGGCTAGATACGCATAAAAAAATCTGTGTGCCCCCGCAAAAAAGAGAAATCGGTTTTGTATTTCAAAACTATGCTCTTTTTCCAAATATGACAGTAGAGCAGCATCTTCGTTACGGTACACAAAATTCATCCTATATTCAGGAGTTATTGACGTTAGGAGAGATGGTAAACTTTAAAAAACATAAGCCACAGCAGCTCTCCGGTGGACAGCAACAAAGGCTTGCAATTTTACGGGCCTTATCTACGAAACCAAAAATTTTACTTATGGACGAACCTTTTTCTGCACTGGATAATGCCCTGAAGTATAATTTGATGACCAATTTAAAGCAATTATTAACAAACTTGAACACTACTTGTATAGTTGTAACACATCATCCCTTTGAAACCGAGGGGTTTGCGGAAAATGCTATTGAATTAAGCTAAAAGACAATGGAGTGTATTGAATCATTGACAACGTAAAAGATCTATATTTTTCCTTTCATATTGTCTGTTTATTTTGTACCTTATTATTTCATTTGATATGCATGATATAGTTGAGAAAACAAAAATGATATTTTCGGCTCTAATTCTAACGTGCTACCATTTAGAGAATAGAATATAAATATGCGCGTGAGCGAATAATATTAAAAGAAAGAATCATGAATCAAAAAACATATGCTGTCATCATCGGCAGTGGTAGCTATATTCCAACCAGAAAAATATTGAATGAGGATTTTATGAATCATGTTTTTTACGATCGTGAGGGAATGTTGCTTCAAAAAATGAATGTAGATATCATTCAACAGTTTGGAAAAATAACAGGCATTAACGAACGAAGATATGTGACAGATGATTTAGTAGCCTCTGATATTGCTTTTTATGCTGCAAAAGATGCATTAGAATCGGCAAAGATAGATGGGGAAACGCTCGATTATATCATTGTTGCTCACAATTTTGGCGATATTCGTGCAGATAACCTTAGGAGTGAATTTGTTCCGGCACTTTCATCGAGAGTAAAGCACCATTTAGGTATTAGCAATCCTTATACAGTAGCTTATGATTTACCTTTTGGTTGCGCGGGCTGGCTACAAGGACTTATACAGGCAGATTATTTTATCCGGTCGGGTAATGCAAAAAGAATAATGGTGATTGGTACTGAAACACTGTCACGCATATGTGATCCGCATGATCGTGATAGTATGATCTACTCCGATGGGGCAGGTGCGGTTATTGTTGAAGCAAGAGAAAGTGATGTACCAGTTGGAATACTATCGCAGGTAGTAAAATCTTACTCGGATGAATTAGCTTATGTATTGCGGATGGAAAAATCTTCAAATCCTAACTATGGTAAGGATACCCTGTTTTTGAAAATGAATGGCCGAAAATTATATGAAAATGTGCTGAAAACGGTCCCCCAAGTTATCAAAGAATGTCTCGAAAAAGCTGGGTTATCAGTGTTAGATATCAATAAGATATTAATTCATCAGGCTAATGAGAAAATGGATGATGCTATTTTGAAACAGCTATTCGCTCTTTATGAGTTGGACATGCCTGCTAAAGATCTTATGCCCATGACTATTTCTTGGTTAGGAAATAGTTCTGTAGCAACTTTACCTACTCTTTTTGACCTGATGTTCAAAGGTAAATTCGAAAAGCAAGCCATCAATAAAGGGCAGCACATTGTCTTTGCTTCAGTTGGTGCGGGTGTTAATATGAATGCAGTGGCTTATAAAATTCCAAATGATTAAACTGTTTAAAATACATAGCCTTTAAAAAAGGGTTAGCCAAAGCTTGTTCCGGGAAGAGGTACTTATCGTGAACAAAATGAACAATTGAAAGAGATAATAAAAGTATATTTTCGCAATGCCTCACACCATGAGGTAATAAACATTTCAGCAAGGCCACCTCTTCCCGGGGTGGCTTTATTTTAATACGGTCCTTATCATGTCAATCTGTTCTGTCTTAACATTGTTTTATTGTTTTGCGCTACTAAGTAATCGGAAACAATGGAAATACCTTTGCCAAAAGGGGTTTTTATCTGCTTAAGCAAGCACAAAAGAAGTTTGAGCCATTTCCGATCCATTGAGAATAATAGTGAGATGGTGTTGCCCGGAATAAAATACCCGTGTTGTAATCGGTTTAAAAGAGTGCCTTCTGGTTATCTTTGAGATCTCGTTAGCCTTATAAAGTCTCTCGCTAATCTTAAATACTTTTTTGTAGTGTTTTCCATTAGCCTTAAGATAATGAATGCCGTATTCCAGGCGTATTATTTTTTCAATATTAGCCGTATTCGTGATGATAAAAGAAAAACTAAGATGACCACCTATATGAACAGTAGGGGTAGATAGTTCAACACCGTTAATCGAAATAAATGTATGTTGAAATCCGAAATAACGAAGTGCTTCTGTATTCCCTTGTTTTAATAAGGTTCTGCAACCGTGTTTAATAATAGCATCTGTTTCTTTGCTGATGCCTTTCCATTTATTTGCAATCTCTAATACAACTTGTGGATGGTCTTTCGCAATATCATTGAGGCTATTTGCTACGCTTTTCCTGACCCATTCAGATGGATCATTTTTCAGATGTTCCAATAGGGGTAGGATAGGTGCAGGATTTTTCTTTAATGCGGGTATTGCTAAGCCCCAAGGTAAACGGGGTCTGCTTCCTTCGCTAGCAAGGCGTCTGACTTTATGATTTTCATGGTGCGACCATTTGGTCATCTCATATATCATTTCATTCCCGTATTTTAATAAAAAAGGACGTACTGCAAATTCAGCACTCACCAATTGCGTTGTTTTTTCTAAAGCAGGGATTGCCTCTTTAAAACTTTCTAGACCATACATGGCGATGTATTGCGGTAAGAAAATAAGTGCCAAACTATCTTTGCCTTTCTCCGTTACCATTAATTCATCCACTATTTTGATTAATATCGGTGAGGCTTCCGAAAAATTTTCAGGCATAAAGGTATGGAGTACCCTCGTTGTATGGTGCATTCTTTCTTTCCACTCCATTTGCTCAAAATTATTGGAAAAAATACGGTCCATAAAGGTCGCCTTTTCTAAAGTAGGAAGTAGTGGGACCATGCGGTCAACAAGGTCGTTATAAAAAAGTGGGTTATAAATATTTTTAATTAAGCTCATATAGATGTTGGTCTTTTATACGGTCATATGCCCTAAAGGGGTGAAATGAATCATTCTTGCTGACAAAGGTATAGCTTAATTACCTGAATTCGATTATTATCTTTCGCAAGAGGACAATCTATTCTTTCAAGCTTTCGCAAAAAACAGAATAAGCTATTAAATAACATTATTTATGAGCTTCTTTTAGTGATTTAACTGCCGTATCTTACGTTTTTTTTCTTTAAAAATACTCAAACCTGCATAATTGTGAAATAGATTTCTTAAATTGGCACTACCATTTATAAACCTGTCTTAAATCAGGGAAATTTTTATTTATTACTTATGCCGTTTTAACTTGCATATGCATGTTGGTGTGGCTAATTGTAATCAACTTTTGTATGCGAAATATTCTGATTATCATATTAAATAAACAACATGAGTATGCAAAAAAAGATAAGATGGCTGATGCTGAGCATCCTTTTTATTACGGCGAACGCCTGGGCACAAGAAAAACCAATACAGGGAAAGGTTACTGAAGAGAAGAGCGGTCAAGCATTGCCTGGCGTAACCGTCACGGTAAAAGGTACTTCACAGCGCACGCAAACAAATGAAGTTGGGCTTTATCAGGTTTCTGCGAAAGCGGGAAATACATTGGTGTTTTCTTATATAGGAATGGAACCCTTGGAGCGCGTCGTGGGTAACGGAAACATGTTAAATGTAGTTCTCAAGCCGCTTTCCTCCGGCTTAGATGAAGTGGTGGTAACCGCTTTAGGTATTGAGCGACAAGAACGTTCACTGGGTTACACCGCACAGAAAGTAACTGCCAAAGAATTAAACTATAATAAGCAACCTAATATGCTCAATGCGCTTCAAGGTAAGGTTGCTGGCGTAACGATCAGTAGCACAGGAGGATCTCCTGGTCAGGGCGCCCGCATTCAGATTCGAGGAATTAATTCTATTGATCCAACAAGGGATAATCAACCTTTATTTGTAATTGATGGCGTGTTGATGGACAATAGTACTTCTACGCAGGGAGAGGGGGCAGATGGGAGAGGGATGAGTAACCGTGCTGTAGATATTAACCCGGACGATATTGAAACAATCAATATTTTGCGTGGCGGTGCAGCGACAGCTTTATATGGATTGCGAGGGGCTAACGGTGTAGTTGTCATTACCACCAAATCAGGGAAGTCTGGAAGTATTAAAATTGATTACCAAGGAACGGCCGGTTTTGAAAATGTGGCACGGTTTCCAGCACTGCAAGATACCTATACACAAGGTTGGCAGGGTGAATACGATCCAGAATCGTTTTGGCCGTCGTGGGGCCCAACGGTAGAGGATGCACGTGCAATAGATCCTACACATCCGGCAAAGCTTTATGATCATGTGAAAGATGCGTTTACTACAGGTAGTCAGTACAAAAATAGCCTCACTTTTTCTGGCGGTACCGAAAAAGTAACCTTTTTATCTTCTTTATCTCAGCTTAATCAGAAAGGAGTACTTCCTACAACGGATTTTAAAAATTATCAGGCGCGATTAAATACCACTTTTAAAATGAGCGAAAAATTTACCGCCGGTGTAAATATGAGTGTAAATAATTCCGGTGGATATCGTGGAAATGCGGGTAGATATATCGAACAGTTAATTTATTGGTCGCCAAGGCACGATGTGAATGACTATCTGGAGGAAAATGGAACAATGCGTTCCTATGGGGGTACTACCAATCCGCGTTATGCAACTGAATCAAATCGCTTTAAAGATGATGTATTACGTTTTATAGGGAGTGCTAATTTTTCTTATCGTCCTGTATCATGGTTAAATCTTTCTTACCGTGCGGGTATAGATACTTACCGGGACAATCGGTTGGGTACTGCCCTGGGTTTTAGAGATCTGGTGGGCGAAAGGTTGGTAGACGATAACGGAACTGAAGCAGCGCCTGGCTATGGTTTTGTAAATGTATATAACCAAAATTTTCGTTCCATTAATAGCACCTTCGTAGCCAGCGCGGATCATAAATTTTCCGATGATTTCAGTGCAACATTAAGGCTAGGACATGATTTGTATGACCGTTACATGAGAAGAGAATCTACAGAAGGTTCTGATTTAACGGTTTATGACTGGTTTTCCCTAGCTAATGCCAAAACACTACAGTCTGAAACTTATCTGGAAAAATATCGTTTAATGGGGATATTCGGAGAGCTTTCTTTCAATTATAAAAATTACTTATACCTAACGCTCACTGGTAGAAATGATGTTACATCATCTTTAGCCAGACCTAATAATTCCTTCTTTTATCCTTCGTCTACCTTAAGTTATATCTTTTCAGACCATTGGAAGCTTCCTGAGATAATCAATAATGCTAAATTCAGGTTTTCATATGCCCGAATTGGTAAAGATGCCGATCCTTATTCAACGAGTAGTGGCCTCGCTATTTATACCGACTTACCTACCGGATATAGCGGCTTTACCCGACCTGGATTACTAGGGGATCCAGAACTTAAACCTGAGTTTACTTCGACTTGGGAAAGTGGCTTAAGTATGGATTTTTTTAATAGCAGATTAGGCTTTGATTTTAATTATTACCATTCAGTTAGTAAGGATCAAATTATTAGAATACCTGTTTCCGCGTCTATTGGATATGTAAATGCAGCGGTAAATGCGGGGAGTATGCGTAATCAGGGTATTGAACTATCCATTAATGCCAGCCCAATAAAAGGAAATGATTTTAGCTGGGACACGCGTCTGAATTTTTCAGCCAATAGAAACAAGGTCCTGTCTTTAAGGGAAGATTTTGAACGGATAGAGGCTGCGAATGAATTTGGCTATTTAAGCTCAAATGTATACATGTGGTTAATTCCTGGCGAAGCATATGGCGATTTATATGGAAGAGCGCTGAGAAGATATTATTCTCCTGAAGAGATTGCGCAAGGCCTAGATCAGTCGACAGAGATTGATCCAGATAGGCCATTATTGATTGGTGAAGATGGTTTTCCGATATTGGATGCTGTAGCAAATAAAAAGAAATTAGGTAATGTACAGCCTGATTGGATTGGTGGGTGGAGCAACACTTTTCGTTACAAAGACCTTTCGCTGTCTTTTCTAATAGATGCAAGGGTAGGCCAGGAACGTTATAATCAATTAGCTAACTTTTACTCTGCATTTGGGATGGCCAAATACACCGAGAATCGGAATGATCATATGGTATTCAATGGCGTACTGGCAGACGGAAACCCTAATACGAAAGAAGTATGGCTGGGACAGGGCATTGACCCATCCACCGGTTTTAACTACGGCGATGGTTACTACCGTATCATACACAGAGGGGTGTCTGAAAATTTTGTTGAAGATGCTTCATGGGTACGATTACGTTCTGTTTCGATTAGTTATAGTGTACCACAGAAGTGGATCCAAAATAGTATTGTAAAAAATGTTCAATTATCGCTCACAGGAAACAACCTAGCGTTGTGGACAAACTACGCTGGATTTGATCCGGAGAGTACAACAACGAACAGTGGGTCCAATGTTGATGCATTTGCTGGGATGACATATCCTGCGGTTAGAAGTTTTCTATTCACATTAAATGTTGGTTTTTAAGAAAAATACTATGAAGTTATCGAACATAAAAACAGCCATTTTTGGAGGAATTATTGTCTTAAGCTTATTTTCAGGATGTAAAGATTACTTTGATTTAAATGAAAATCCGAATCTGGTGCAGGATCCTCCCATTAATTCCCTGTTGACAACTGCTACACAGAAAGCAGCTCTTAACATGCAGCAGTTTGCAAACATAAATGTCTACTATACACAATATTTGGCAAATGCTTCGGCTAGCGGCGCCGCAGATACCTATCAAGTTACAGACAACTCTACTGCGTGGAATGATGTTTATTACGCAATGTCTGACCTTTATGATATGCGACTAAAGGCAGAGGAGGCTGGTGCATTTCAGCATGTAGGCGTAGCTAAATTATTAATGGCTTATCAATTAGGACTAGTGGCTGATACGTGGGGCAAAGCACCCTATACGCAAGCTTTCTGGACTAACGATATATTAACACCTGCTTATGATACGGAAGAAGAATTATACGCTTCTTCACTTAAACTAATTGATGAGAGCATAGTTGATTTACAGCGAACAGATCTGAGTATCGTTTTAAACGAAACAGCAGATTTGATGCACCATGGCAATGTAAATTCGTGGATCAAGACAGCCTATGGTATCAAGGCACGTTTTTTAAATAAAATATCAAAGAAGCCAACTTACAATCCTGCTGCGGTGCTTGAGGCAATAGATAGCTCCTATACGTCGATAGGCGATGAGTCTGCCATGAATGTTTATTTAGGAATTAACCCATGGGCCCAAGTAGCGAAAAATAATGCAAATAATCTTTTAGGTGGATGGTTGTCGGATAATCTTGTTAATCATTTAAATGGAACAACATACGGTATTGAAGACCCCCGAGTAGCCAAGATAACGGATAAGACGGTTAATAATGTGTACTTGGGTACACGAAACGGCCAGGGAAATGTGGGTGGAGCGAATACGATACGCGATGAATGTTATATCAGTTTAAACAGTGTAATCACCAATGATACATCATCGCTCATAATCATTACTTATCCTGAAATTAAACTTATGGAAGCGGAGGCTGCTTTTAGAATAGGTGATAGATCTCGGTCTTATGCCGCTTATTTAGAGGGGATTAAAGCCAGTATGGATAAACTGCAAGTTAATTCGGCAGCGCGAGATGCATACATTTCTCACCCAACGGTGTCGGTAGGTGCTACAAATTTAACATTAGATCTTATTTTCAAAGAAAAATATGTGATTACCTATTTAAATCCGGAAGCATGGAATGATATGCGTAGGCATGATTATCAATATAAGGATTTTAGAATGCCCCTAAATGCGTATCTAAGTAGTTTTATTCGGCATGTGGCCTATCCTGCAGATGAAAGAGGAAGAAATAGTAGCAATGTTCCTGCCGATGGAAGCTTGGATGCTCCTCTTTGGTGGGATCAGCCTTAATGAAGTGCTTTTTTATAAGTTAAGAAATACCAGTAAATGATTAGCTATGTTTTTAAAAAAAATTGTAGGCGTAAGCTTGTGCTTTATCGGATGGATTGTAAGTGCTCATAGCCAGACCTTAAGTCTTGAAACGCTTACTTCATACCCTTTTCCGTCGGCATTAACAAGTGCTTCGAGTGCTTCGAACATTGCGTTAGCCATTAATGTGCAGGGCCAACGGAATATTTTTGTTGGAGAAGGACCGGCTTTTAAGTTGAGAAAACTAACGTCTTATACGACAGACAATGGTGATGAAATCACAGGTGTTAAGCTTTCGCCAAAAGGAGATTGGGTGGTTTATGTTAAGGGAGGCGATCATGGAGCATTTAATGAGAGTGAAGTTCGAAATCCTGCTTCTGCACCACTAGAACCAAAGGTTCAGGTGTGGAGTGTACCTTTTGCAGGTGGAAAACCTATCTGCCTTGCTGATGGTGACTATCCCATTATTTCTCCTGATGGGAAGCGTGTCGTTTTCGAGAAAGGGGGGCAGCTCTGGGTGGTTCCTATTGATGGATCAAAGCAGGCTAGACCTTTATTTTTCGCAAAGGGAAATAATGGCTCTCCACAATGGTCGCCAGATGGTTCGAAGATCGCATTTGTATCGAATAGGGGAGACCATTCACTTATTGGAGTATTCGAGGATTCGCAGACACCCATCCAATGGTTGGTACCTGATTTTAGTAGTGATCAATCTCCTTGCTGGTCACCAGATGGACGCTCAATCGTTTTTGTACGCGCCCCAGCAAAAGGAGGGGCTCCCGACTCATTGACGGTGACACGGCCACAACCCTGGTCGATATGGCGAGTGGACTTAGCCGATGGTAACTCGAATCGTTTGTGGTCTGCTCCGAACACGTTAGAAGGATCGGTGCCAGGCACGCATGGTGGCTTTAATCTCCATTGGGCAGCAAAAGACCGAATTGTGTTTTTATCTTATCAGGATGGATGGCCTCATCTATACTCAGTAGCTGCAAAAGGTGGTGATGCCCTATTGCTTACACCGGGGAACTTCATGGTGGAGCATGTGCAGCTTAGTCCCGATCGTAACTGGGTACTATTTAGTGCTAATACCGGTGAAGATTCCGACGATGTCGATCGTAGGCATCTTTATCAGGTGCCAGTAGATAGACCTATTTTGCAAGCGCTTACAAAAGGTAAAAATATAGAATCATTTCCCATGCTAATGGCTGACGGTAATCAGTTGATATATATACAATCCTCGGCAACACAGCCACCCATGCCGGCTATGATGTCTATTGGTGAACAAAGCAACGTTCAATTACTGGGGGAAGAGCTGTTACCCACAAGTTTGATCAATGCCAAACTGGTTCAACCAAAAAGAGTTGAATTCGAAGCTGCAGATGGTGAAACGGTTTATGCCCAGCTTTTTGAACCAGAAAATTCGAACCAAAAACACCCGGCAATTTTATTTGTTCATGGTGGTCCACAAAGGCAAATGTTGCTTGGGTGGCATTATGGTGATTATTATGCCAATACGTACGCATTGAATCAGTATCTCGTAAGGAAAGGGTTTGTTGTGCTTTCCGTTAATTATCGTTTGGGAATAGGTTACGGTTATCATTTTCATAAGCCAGCCAATGCAGGAAGATTTGGGGCTTCTGAATACCAGGATATTAAGGCTGCGGGAGAATGGTTGGCTAAGTCCCCTATAGTAGATGCTAAGCGTATAGGAGTTTATGGAGGGTCTTATGGCGGTTTTTTAACCGCATTGGCACTAGCTAAGGATGCAGACTTGTTTGCCGCAGGAGTAGATATACATGGCGTCCACAATTATATGGGCAGGATTTCTACGAATGCACCAGAACCTGCCCCCGACGTTGAGCTGGCCATCGAATTAGCGAAGAATTCTTCGCCAGTTTCATGGCTTGGAGGCTGGACTTCCCCAGCGCTGATTATCCATGGAGATGATGATGGAAACGTCGATTTTCATCAAAGTGTGGATCTGATTGAACGCTTAAAAAAGAGAAATGCACCAATAGAAACACTTATGATTCCGGATGAAACACATCATTGGATGCGCTACGAAAACCAGCTTAAAGTAGATCGAGCGGTGGTGACATTCTTTGAAGAAAAACTTATGAAAACGAACTAAGTCTACCTTTTTTAATCCTTAATTTATTCTTACCTGCTATGATCAATTATCTGAAAACAATTACTTTTTGTTTCATCCTGTTTTTCTTATCCCCCTTTTTAGTGTTGGCCCGCCAAGCACCATTACCGCCAGATTTGGACACTTACATCCATCAGGTCCTCAAAACATTTGATGTGCCAGGTGTAAGCGTGGCGATTGTAAAGGGGGGTAAAATACTATTTGCGAAAGGATATGGCGTAAGGAAAATAGGAGATTCCGCTCCTGTGGACGAGAACACGCTGTTTAGTATTGCTTCTAACAGTAAAGCGTTCACGGCCTCTGCACTGGCGATATTGGTAGGAGAAGGCAAATTAAAATGGGAAGATAGGGTGGTGAAATTTTTGCCCTGGTTTAAATTGCATGATGGCTATGTAACTGAACATTTAACCGTACGTGATTTACTGGTTCATCATAGCGGATTACCTGCCTATGCAAATGATATGTTACTATTTCCTCCGTCTACTTTTACCCGCAAAGAGTTATTGCAAAAATTGAAAGACGTACCTCTTCAACACGATTTCCGTTCGGTATATGCTTATGATAATATTCTTTACTTAGCAGCTGGTGAGGTAGTAGAGGCGGTGTCTGGCGTGGCATGGGAGGATTTTGTAAAACAACGTATTTTTGATGTAGTTGGAATGGATCATAGCATTAGCCGATTTTCAACGTTAAAGCAACAAGCAAATGTGGCTTATTCACATGTAAAGCGTAAAGGACAGCTCACTGTAATAAATAATTTCTTTGAACAAAATATTGGTGATGCTGGAAATCCTGCTGGAGGTGTAGCATCCAGTGCCGCTGATATGGCCAAATGGGTGCTTACACAACTAGATTCCGGACGCACCCCTAGCGGTGCTGCGCTATTTAAGTCGGCCGCTACTGAAGAACTATGGAAAATTGTGCGACCCATGCCCATAACAAAGGAACCTTCTTGGCTAGCGCCCAATCAGAAAAATTTTTATGGTTATGCCTTAGGTTTCCGGAAATACGATTATAGAGGTCAACAGATAGTTGGTCATGGAGGTTTGTTGACAGGTTTTGTGTCGCAAATAGCCATGGCACCTCAACTTAAATTGGGAGTGGTAGTATTAACCAATCAACTATCTTCTGGAGCCTATTGGGCTATTATCAATCATATCTTGGACTATTATATGCATGCATCAACATTTGATTGGATTGCCGGTTATAAAAAAGAAGCCGATAAATCTATTGCTAAACAAGACTCAGTGGAAAGACAGAAAAAGAAACTGATACCAGATACTAATTTAAAACGTAGTCTTCCATTGTCGGCCTACACTGGTGTTTACCAAGATCGTTTACTGGGCACAGTAAGCATTTTGAAGCAAGCAGATGTGTTAAGTATAAAATTCTTAAAATCGCCCCAGTTGGATGCGACACTAACTCATTTTCATGGAGATCTTTTTAAACTCACTTATTTAAACACGAATAGGGGTTCCGGACCTATATTGTCGTTTGCATTAAACCCTGATAAAACGATACGGGAGGCAAACTTTATTTCTACATTTACGGATGCCGATAGTGATTGGGAAAATATTGTGCTGAAACCTGATCAAGAGGCCGTTATCGATACAAATATGCTACGGGAAAAAGTATTAGCGGCATTTGACAAACAACCAACTGGAACCTTTGCGGTAGCGTTTCGTGCTATTGACGATGGCGAGACTTTTCTGTTGAATGAGCACCAACTTTTTCATGCTGCCAGTACGATGAAAACATCCGTTTTAGTGGAAGTATTCAAGCAAACTGAAAAAGGCAAATTTTCTATCAGTGATTCTATAAAAGTCTATAATAAGTTCAAGAGTATTTATGATGGGAGCTCTTATACGTTAAAGCCTATAAATGATAGCGAGCAGGACCTTTACTCAAAAATTGGGTTAAAAGTAACCATTGAAGACCTCCTTAACAGGATGATTACAGAAAGCAGTAACTTGGCAACGAATATGATGATTGACCTTGTTGGTGCCAAAAATGTTATGAAAACAATGCGGAGCATTGGTGCTAATGAGATGAAAGTATTACGCGGTGTAGAAGATGGTAAAGCTTTTGAGCATAATATGAATAATATGATTACAGCTAATGACTTAATGATATTATTTGATCAAATTGCACAAGGAAAGATGATCAGTAAAAAGGCAAGTGATGCCATGGTGGCTATTTTATCTAAACAGCATTTTCGCGGTATTATTCCTGCAGGTCTTCCCGCTGATGTAAAAGTAGCTAATAAAACAGGGTCAATTAATAAAATTAGCCACGATTCCGGTATTGTATACTTGCCTGATGGAAGAAAATATGTGCTTATATTACTGTCTAAAGGTATTGAGGAGGAAGTAGCCAAGCGTACTTTATCTTCTGTTTCTACCTATGTTTACCGCTATATGATGACTAAGTAACCTTAGGCTACTAGGCTACACTGAATTTTTTAAGTACTGCATAATGTGATTTAAGTGCCAATAAGAAAGTAGTATTCTCTATATAAGGAAGTTTATATGCATTGGCGGTATCCTTGATAATGGTGGATATAGCAGGGTAGTGAATATGACTAATCTTCGGAAAAAGATGGTGTTCAATCTGGCGATTTAAACCACCTAAGAGAAAGGCCGCCAGCTTACTTTTTGATGAAAAATTTGCCGTAGTTTTCATTTGATGCTCTGCCCAAGCATCTTCAATATTACCGTCTTCATTAGGAATAGGAAAATCTGTTTCTTCTATTAGATGGGCCAACTGAAAAACCAGGCCCATCACTAATCCCTGTGATAAATGAAGCGCAAAAAAACCGATAAGGACTTGCCACCAGCTTAGATCTGTGAACAGTAAAGGGATGCCTATGAATAAAAAGCAATATAATAACTTATAAAAGAATAGATTAAAGTATTCTATTCTCGGATGCTTAGCCTTATGCTGCCCTATTTTAGGTTGGAAAAATTTCTTGTAGTCTTTACGAAAAAGCCATGATAAAGAAGCAAGACTATATAAAGGAAATGCATATAGATGTTGGAAGCGGTGGAATTTGTTTAACTTTTCTTCTTTTGATAAACGGATAAGGCCAGGAGCAACCTCAATATCTTCATCATGTCCGGCTATATTGGTGTAGGTGTGGTGTACTATATTGTGTGAAATGTTCCATATATACGGGTTAGCTCCCACAAGATGAAAAGTATAACTGAAAACTTTGTTAATCTTGGGACTTGCAGAAAATGATCCATGCATAGCATCATGGCCTATATTAAAACCGATAAAAGCGCTAAATACACCAAGCAATACAGCTAATGGCAACAGAATTATCGGCTGAAAAACACCGGATATAATAAGTGCATATAGTAAGAAATGACCAAAGAGAAAAGTGAATGCTTTAATCCAGATTGCTTTATTGCCTTGCTTTGATATTTTCTTTTCCTGAAAATAGTTGTCTACTTTTTCTCGGACAGTGGAAAAAAAGGAAGAATGATGAAGGTTGGTGAATTTTAATTTGGAATTCATGTTGTTTATTGTTAATGAATTGATAAAATAATTACGGAGATACTTTAACTAATTGATCTACCGCAAATACATTATTCATTACTCACAACACATCTGACACTTTTTAAGCGCCTAATCCCCAAGTTTATATCAAACTTATTATAAAGATACCTATAAAAAAGAAGAATTCAAAGCTAATTCACTTTTAAATTGTGACTGTTTTAAACGGCCCTTATTACGTTAAGGGTTTGATTACAAAGTTTTTATTTTAACTGCCATATTTTTATAATAAACCAAAAGCAATAGCAAAACGAATGAGTTCAGCTAAACTGCTTGTTCCCAATTTTCGTATAATGTTTTTGCGATGGTTGTTGACTGTATGGATGGATAAAAATAGTTTTTCGGCCATATAACCACTACTTTTTCCTTCAGCAATCAATATAATAAGTTCCTTTTCCCGCTTAGTGAGGGTACTATAACGTTGGTAATTTTTGTAAGCATATTCGTTCAGTTGAGTTAAGCATTGGCTACGAAATATTGCCGTCTCAAGGTGTGTAGCAGGTAATGCGATGTGGATGAGTTTATGACCTTTTTCATCAGCAATGCGACTTGAGGTAAAATACCATTCATAACCACCATTTTTACCCGTTTTTACCCGCTGATAAAAAGGGAAAATCTTATTCGGATCTTGTAGTTGTAGAAAACAAGTGATTTCTTTTTGAATGATGGAGATTTCCTCTTGTGGGAAGAAGTTGTTGAAATAATCGGGACCTAAGGCTTTTAATTCCTCCGAAGAATGATGTAGTTTATCGCAACCATATCGATTCATGTAAAGGTTGGTAGCAGTAGGAAGGTCTTGTAACATTACGCTGCCAGGTAAGTAATCGCCAATATCTTCAAGGGTGAATTCCCCTTGGCTTAGGTCATTTCCAATCGCTAATAGTTGTGCCTGTACGCCTAATTGTAGGTCATGCTGGCTCATAGATTTCAGGTTACCCATGATAACGATAATTAAGTTTTTGAACGGTTGACTTTCAGTAATAAATGTACGAGAAAAATAGTGTAAATCAATGCATTATTTCACAAAAAATGACTACAACTAGCTATAGGTTTTGTGTAGGCAATTGATGAAGTTTGAATACAAGCTGCAATCTAACACAAGTGTATTTTTGTTTATTTTAAATTGTTGTGAATCAATGTTTTAATTTGAAAACTTGGTTCATTCAGGTTGCGTGGATTTTTGTTTTTAAAATATAATAATAAAAAGGAAGTTTATGAAAGCAACTGTAGGCCTAATGGATGATCAGCAATTGTTTCTAAAAACGCTTGGTCTATTTATAAATAGCCTGCCTGATTTTCAGGTAAGTTTATATGCTTCAACCGGAACGGAACTAGTAGGTTTAATGCGTTTAATAGCCGAAAAACCTACTATCTTATTAATGGATGTTAATATGCCTCTAAAAGAAGGAATTATATTAGTTTCTGACATTAAAAAAAACTATCCGGAAACGAAGATCGTTGCTCTTTCTACGATTGAAGATCCTCAAAATATCATGAGTATGATACAAGCTGGCTGCTGTGCATATTTATTAAAGACCATGAATGCGGATGATCTTAAAATAGCTTTACAGGAAGTTGCTCGTAAGGGCTATTATAATAATTATTCCCTTAGCTTAGCCTATCTGAATACGAAACAGTTAGAACTAAAGGAAAGAGAACGTGAATTTCTAGCTTTGGCCTGCAGTGATTTAACCTATCAGGAAATTGCCGAAAAAATGTACTTATCTTTCAAAACAATTGATGGTTATCGGGCTGATCTTTTTGGGAAATTCCAAGTGAGGAGTAGAGTAGGTCTAATTATGGAAGCTATTCGGCAGAAAGTGGTTTTGCTTTAAATATACCAACAAAAAACCGCTGGCATCTCTCGACGGCAGCGGTACAAACACACATGACATATTTATTTTCCTACTCTGTTCTTTTCGCTGCTATCTAAATTGCGTTCAGAGGTTTTTAATTTTTGGTTACCAAATTTATAAGTAAAGGTAATACGACCCACTCTGCTTTCATATTGATTAAAAATCCTAACATTTAAGTTGGCATAATCGGTATGTACAGTATTTGGTTTTGTATTGAAGATATCTGTAACAGCCAGTTTGATCTGGGCTTTTTTATTCCAAAACGATTTGTTAAGGCCGAGGTCTATCCCCCAAGAGGTACCGATTTGATAAATGCTCCAGCGTAAAGGTGATTGGTATTGTGCCGTTGTTTCTACACTGAAAGTCTCAGTAATATTAAAGGTATGATTGCTGTTTACCTGTACAGCAAACTTGCCAAAATCAATGGGTGCATTTGCGATGTCGGCTTTGTAGCCCATATAGAAATTGTTAATATTGGTATTACTTGTCCAAACTTTACCAGCCGATAGCGGGATATTCAGATTCAAAGAATATACGCGTTCTTTTGCAATGTTCTCTTGAGTTAGGAGCAATACATTTGTTTCATCATTTTGATACATCACTTCGCCAACCATATCATTCGTTTGTTGGTAACCTGCTGTAATATTATAGCGTTTAAATAAGGTGTATGTTAATTCATAAGCATTCGTAAATGACGGGTTTAAGAATGGGTTTCCTTGCTCATAGCTATATGGGTCAACATAATATAAGAAGGGATTTAAGTTTCCATAATTTGGCCTATTGATCCTTCTGCTATAGGATATTCCCAATTGATGGTTATCAGCTATTTTTTGACTAACAGATATATTTGGAAATAAGTTGAGATAATCACGTTTGTTGCGAGTATTCATAGTAATAGAATTTCCATCGGAATAGGTATGTTCCATACGTAAGCCCATTTTCACTTCAGTGTTATTCAATTGGTGACTGTAAATGGCGTAAGCAGCGGTAACACGCTCTTTATAAATAAAATGATTCGATCTACCTGCATTGTTTTCCCAGTTGCCGTTGTTTTGTAGCAGAAAAGCCATATCATTATCGCTCTTAACACTTCCGTACTTTGCACCGATTTCTAACTTGCTATCTTTATTGAATGGATGTGTGTAGTCGATTTTTGCTGTTTGGATGTTAATTATAGAGGGCATATCATTCAAGATGAACTCTGGATCGCGTAGGGAATTACCAACAGCGTCATAAAAATAATTATCGTAATAATGTGTGGTCTTATCACTAAAACGTGATATATCTACCTCTGCAACCAATTTTCTTCCACTGGTGTCTATATTGAAAGTGTTATTTACATTAAACGAAGTATTATTATAGCGATTTTTTCCATTGTTTAAAGTTGTTAGGAAAGAGTCAACAGGAGCGTTAATCCCCGAAATTGCATTATTGCTTTCCAGTCGATCTTTTCCGTTAAGGAAGAAACCGGATACCAGCATGCTTACTGTATTACGTTCACTTGTTTGATAATCAATCCCTGCTCGTGCATTATGACTTGCTCTCCGATTATTCCAATGCAATGTTTGGTCGAATACACGGGTATCTTCGCCTTGTCCGATCGTTCTGTATAGTCCTAGATCTCGAATAAAGCGGTTGTTGGTATAACTGTAGTTGGCAAATAAATTAATTTTACCAGCTTTATGGTTAATTTGCAAGGAATTATTGGTTTTATGGGTTTTTCCGTACCCACCACTGAGGCTGATATTACCATTTGTTCCTTCTACCTTATTCTTTTTCAGCTTAATATTGATGATGCCTGCAGTACCTGCCGCATCATATTTGGCAGAGGGATTGGTGTTCAACTCGATCGATTGAATATTACCTCCATCCATCGAACGTAGCAGATTAGCAAGCTGTTCAGCAGATAGGTATGTTTGTTTACCATCTATCATCACGGTTACTCCTTGACGCCCCATCAAACTAATATTGCCATCTTTGTCGACACTTACACCAGGCGAGCGTTGCAAAATATCTAAGGCCGTATTACCTGCGGCTAGGGCCGAATTTTCAACATTAACAACCAATGCGCCGTCTTTGCGTTGAACAGGTGGGAGTTGAGCGGTAACCGTTACTTCCCCAAGGGATTGGGCTTCCGTGTGTAACACAAGATCTGGTGCTGCTACTTTCCTTTGTTCGGTAGAAACGATGATTGGTTGATAACTTTTTCGGTATCCCATCATAGAAGCGACCAAGATGTATTTCCCTTCTTTATCTGCGGGTATTGCATAGACACCTTTTTCATCCGCGTAAGCCGAACGTACGTAAGATGAGTCGGCCGCTTTTAATAAAGAAACAGTAGCCAGATCTACGGGATGTTCAGCTTGGTCTTTTACAACCCCTTGTATGGTTGCTGTTTGTTCTTGCGCCTTTAACGATGTAACACTAAAAGGGAATAGACCAAGTATGCCAACCACAAGGTATTGCCTTATTTTATTTGTTTTTTTTAATGTGTTAAGGGCTTTCATGACTTGTGTGTTTTGATTATGATTCAAAAGTACTGCTCAAGTAGCGACTAGAAAATGGCAATTAGGTGAGCTTAGCAGACTTCTCGGTAAATGGCCGTTTTTTCTAGGTAAACGCTTTTTAGTCGGGTGCTTTATAAGTTACTTGGTTATTTTAACGTTTATAGCATGATGGTTAATGGCATAACGCGCACCCAAACTATATTGAAAGACGCATCAACATAGGAGATGTTGCATACTATGTTGTGCCATTCACAGATGATTGTCACAACCTTTCAGTTAATAAAATGTTGCCTGTTTTTATCTCAGGCCGGCAAAACTAGGAGAAGGGAAAAGAAAATTTTCCATGGAGCTTGATTTAAAATTTGTGAGCTGAAAATTTACACCGCATTTATTGTATAGCCAAAAAGGATCTTCTTTAAATGTTAGATAATCTTTTGATAATTGCCTTTCTAGATAATCTATTTTTTGCTGATAAGTTGGCGTCAATCCGCTATAATAGGTGTCTCCAGATTTACTTTTAGTAGTTTTTAAACGATAAATATATTCCAATAGGTTATAGCAGGTGGTAAACTGTCCGCATGCTATTAATGCGGCTAAGGTTTCGTTTTTTTGATTTGTCGTATCAAACCAAAGGGTAGTGGCCATCTCAAATGCAGTTTGTGCTATAATCTGTATAGATTTAGAGGGTTCCATGAAATTTAACCCTTTTTTATGGCGATTTAAGTCATTAGAAAAAGAAAGATCATATACATGGTTCGTCTTTATTTTAAACCTATATTTTCCACTTTCATATGTCTTATCATATAATAGAAAGCGAATCCTTTTAAGAAAAACGTCGTTATTAAGTACGAGTACTGAGCTAATACGTTCTTTTAGCATCCGGAAAATGACCATGATGGGCGTTGAAGCAAAGTGCTCAAAAAGATTGCTTACTATACTTGGAGAAAAGTTTTTATTAAGGTTTAAGCCCCCTAGGCGATCGGTGTTTCCTTCAATAAATCTTCGTATTAAATTAAGAATCAATAAAATGCTTCCAGAGAGAATGGTTATAGTTGTTCCGATTATCACCGGCCAACGAACACCAAAAGTGTCTGTTTTTGGTATTAAACCAGCGATAAGAGAAATGCCCAGTAACATCAAGACCCATAGAATAACGATAACTGTTTTGATTGAAATGGCTTTAATGCCGGTATAAGAGTCATTTCCTGTTGGCAATTTATATGGTTCCATGTAATGACTGCCAACATCATTCACCAGCATGAGATCAAAAGGGCGAAATGTGGTTTTTTCTTTAACCCTTCTTTTTTGTGCATCTATCATACTTTCCAATGCTTGGTTATCCGTGATGCCTCCATCCATCATGCCAATTTTAAAGTCATCTCTTATTTTTTCATTAATAAAAGCATTTTTTACAGATTCAACCGACGGATTGTGGGGTAATCCATTGATCACATCTGTCACCCTCTCTTTGCCAAATAGTTTCTCCAGTTCACTTATATTTAATTCTTGCAAACCTACGTATAAGTTGTCTAATAAGGTTCGTTTATCTAGATTCGCCACCGTTGTATCTTCTTGTCCCGATAGCGTTTTGTAGGTGAAATCGTCTGGAAAAATGATCGGTTCAAATCCTGCAGGAAAGCAGGATGATGCAGCCAGCAGATCAGCCAATTTTAGTTTACCAGCCGCGTTAAAATTTAAGTTTATGTTAAAATTCCCGTATCTAAACTGGTTATCAAAAGTCCGACTATGATCGATCTTCATTTTAACATTCTGTCTAAAAAGCAAACCTTTATAAAATTCGGTGGTATTGAAACAGACCTCTTCAAGAGATGTACTATTTTCATGCTGGTATAAATCTTCTAATAAACTGTGATCAAATAGATCGTCATCATAGGTAAGTGCAAAGGCATTAATGATATTCCTCCGCTTATCTGGATTACTGATCCACTCTTTATCATTATTTAGTTTCTCGAACACATGATTTAACAGGCCGGTTCCTTCAAGATTCTCTTTTAATTTTTTATAAAATGAGGCAAATGTTCCTCCCTTCGCAATATTCAATGCGTATAAAGCATTCGTAATTGTTCCACCCGATGCAGAAGAAATGAAGGTAACCTTATCAATTAAGGTAATTTCGTCTAGATAACTTAAAACACCAAGGCTAAAAGAAGCAGCACGAAAACCTCCACCGGAAAAGGCTAAAGCAATATTGTCAAAAGGAGTATTGCTGATATTCTTCGTTGTTTTAAAGCTTCTGTCCATCTTTTGATTGAATAATCTGTAATAGATAATGCAATTTTCTAAGTATTATTTTAGGTTCTGAACAATTGATATATAAGGGTTAATTTTTCTTTTTATTATACGCCACTTGTCATTAAGTCTTATTTGCTTTTTTCTGATGGAGTCACTTTCATTTCCCCCTATTGTTAAGACATAATTTCCCTTTGAGTCAGTACCTTTTTCTACCACAATTGCAGAATGAGATTCATAAGCTTTATTCATCTTGGCAAATTGGAAGTCATAGGTGTTGTTTCCTCTATTATGCTGAATAATGTCACCTAAATTCGGTTCAATATCATGATAGGGAAATGCCTTAAAGACACCTTTATTAGCTAACATATTTTGGATGGCAGCGTTTACAAATCTTGCATGGGCCGCGCTGAATAGAAATTCATTCTTTGTTGCTCCGGCTTTCTGTACACACCAAGAGATGAAGATTGCCGACCATGCCGTTGCTACACCAGGAAATGACAAACCTAAATCAGTCCAGTATTTTTTTATTTGCTTTGATAAGTCGGCATCACTTTCACTATCCAAATGAAAATTATTATACTGCTCTTCAGCAATAGTTACTAGCCTTTTTACATACGCTGTTGCCATAATGTTTTCTTATTTGATAAAAAAAATCTTTTTAACTTCGGTGCAAAAGTTATTTAATGTAAATATACTAAAAATATTAGTAACAAACAATAAGAATATGGCACCTCATCAAACATATCTTTTTTGTATAAACTTAAAATAATGATTCAATAAGAGTATAAATAATAAGTGTGCCGAGAAAGGAAAACGTAATTAGGCAGCTTTAGCTTGCTTGTATTTATACCTAAAATAAAAAGCAGAAAATGTAGTTAGTAATACACCAATTGTAGACAATATTATTACACTGTTTGAAAAGAAAGAAATCCAATTAAGCTGCACGTTAAATACCTCTTTTGATAATAAAACCGCTACACTACCAGTATAGCCGAAGGAGTCAGCTAGGTAAATTAAAAAACCAACATTGCCTGTATACCTAAAAGTAGCGATCAATCTCTCAAAGAATACAGCGTTAAAAGGGATGTAAACCATGTACAAACCTAAGCCGGTAACGGTCATCCACCACAGGGGTGAAAAGTAATTATACAAGAATGCAATAGTTGATAAGCCCGCTAAGATAAAGCCTATACCGATAAATACATGGGCCACCATCAATGCTTTAAAGCTATTCGATAGCATGACCATACTACCAATCAATACGAGGATGATTAAGGTGATGGGTGTTTCGGTTTTGGAAAAAATGGCAGGCTGGTCAAAGTAGCCCATTTCTTTCCACATCTCGGCACCAAAATTATCGCGGATATCTCTAAAAATGGTAGCGAAAGTGTAAATAAGAATACAGGCAGCCAAGCCTGGTAAAAAGGTTTTGAAAAAAATACTCCGTTGTTTGGTATTCATGGGTGTACGCTCCATCCTATCTACAATATCCTGCGCATCTGGTGGCGGAATTTTTTCCATCAGGTATACAAATAGGAGCAAGGGAAGCGCAAATAAAAGGCCTGTAAAAAAGGGAACCCAAAATTCAGATATATGAAATGAAAGCATTAGCCAGCCACCAGCAGAGCGAGCAAAACCAGAAGCAAAAATAAAGCTCACTGCAAGTGTTGCTCCAATAAAATCAGTTCCTCTCCTGCCTTCTATATAGGAAAAGACAACACCCCATAAAATGCCTAAAGGAAAGCCGTTGGTGAAGAGGAAGATAATATTATAGGGTATAGGTACTAATGCAAAGCACAACCAACTAAACCAGGCTATACCCGTAAGCAGCAAAATGATGCACCCTCTGCCAGTACGTTTTAGCTCCGAGACATATTTTATGCCATAAAATTTCGCTAGCATGTATCCTAATACCTGGCTGATTACTAAAAGTGTTTTATAGCTATATCCTGCAACGCTAATTCCGTCAAATGTGGCAACTGTGAACGATTTGCGGAAACCGAAGATCATCGTATAGGAAAGAAAAACAATCACAGCGGCATAAATACTTATCTGCAACTTGTTTCCAGACAGGGTACTCGGCTTTACAAAAGGCATCTTTTTTTATTTAAAGAAAGCAAGATAAGCATTTAGTGTTTCTCCCATCAAATTTTTAGAATGACTTTGTTAGCTATTTAGTAAGAGTGAAAGGAATTGGTGAACTCGGTATTACAAGTGTTGCTGCGGCAATTGCCAACGCCGTTTTCAATGCCACCGGAAAAAGACTACGTGCATTGCCATTAACATCTGATAAGCTATTGTAAATGTAAAGAACGCCAGCGCGGTGCAGAGTACATAGTTACTGCGATACCTCCGGTGGACTTATTGTCTTTCTTTATTGGGATTTGGGTCAGTTGCGGGACGTATAATTAACCTTAAAGTAGGATTATTTGTTATAAATGACCACATCCAGCTGAATGCTAGTTTCATCTTATTTCTGAACCCAACCAGCGGTATAATATGAATGAAGAGCCAAACTAACCAGGCAAAGAAACCTTTAAAAGAAAACTTGGGTAAATCTGCAACCGCTTTATACTTGGCGATAATGGCCATGCTACCTTTATCGTTATATTTAAAGGGCTTCAACGGATATTTTCGTTGTATGTGGGTAAGGTTTTTTGCTAATAATTTGCCTTGTTGGATAGCAACTTGGGCTAATTGTGGGTGGCCTTCAGGATAATTTGGATCGGTTGTTTGAAAACATAAATCACCTAAAGCGTAGATATTTGATTGCCCCATTACTTTATTATATTCATCCACTAATAATCGCCTTCCCCGGGTAACAGCCTCTGCGGGTAAACCAGGTACTTCCCTTGCTATTACGCCCGTGGCCCAAATCAGCGACTCCGTTTCAATTTCTCTCCCATCCGAAAGAATAACCTTACCGTTGATGTAATCTTTTACGGCAGCGTTTAACACAATATTTACGCCTAGTTTTCTTAATACTTTTTCAGCTTCTATCTGTGCCGTCCCGCTCATTGGGCCTAGCAAAACAGGTCCTGAATTAACTAAATAAAGATGTGATCTAAAGTCTTTTATTTCGGGGTATTCTTTTGCTGCGATATAGCTTCCTAGTTCGGCTAACATGCCGGCAAGTTCTACACCAGTGGCTCCTCCACCAGCTATCACCACATTTAATAATCCATCTCTTCGTGACGTATGCTGCATACGTACTACTTTCTCCATGTTTAGCAGGAGATGATTCCGTAAGCTCAACGCCTCGTCTATTGTCTTCATGGGCAGGGATTTCTGTTGAACGGATTCCATTCCAAAATAATTTGTTTGGGTGCCCAAGGCCAACACTAAATAATCATATGATAATGTACCAGTATCCGTATCAATTGTGTTGTTTTCAGGATTGACCTTTAACAAGCTGCCCATATGGAACCGTAGGTTATCCTTTGTCTGAAACATCCTTCTAAACGGATAGCTAATGTTAGAGGGTTCAATAAAAGACGTTGCAACTTGATACAGTAGAGGAGGGAAAAAATGATAATTGTTTTTGTCGACCAAAGTGATTTCAAATTGTTTATTTGATGCCAAAGATTTTATAAAGTTAAGGCCGGCAAATCCACCACCCACTACTACTACTTTCATTCTATCAATTTTATTTTTTGTTTACAACTCTAAAAATTTTTGAACCGTCTAATTTCCCTATGAACAGATCTTTATCTGTAAAAGTAAATAATTCTTTAGAGCTTTAGTTGAGAAGCAGCGCTAAGCTTACAATGTCTAGACATTTTTTATTTTTTTTATTTACAAATACTGCTGACATACACCTGTCATATACCACGCGTAATTTTGGATAAATATTCAAATAATTAACATTATGAACACAACAACATCACCACAAGTAATCAGTCAGGAAGACCTATTAAGACATTGGTTGGGACATCGCAATTTAACCCGTCGTGTTATTGAAGCGTTTCCGGAAAAAGATTTATTTGAATTTTCTATTGGCGGTATGCGCCCCTTTGCCGCGTTATCTATAGAGTTATTGTCTATTGGTGGTCCCGCACTGAAATCGATTGTGAGCAATGAAGCTACACCCTATGATGAAAGTGGTTCGGCATTGACAACAAAAGAACAAATTCTTCAGAAATGGGATGAACAAACTGATGTGATTAAAACCTACTTTAATCAAATTCCATTGGAAAGATTCTCAGAAACGTTCAATCTCTTTGGACAGTATGAATTTCCTATTATAGAGAATATTTTTTATTTTATAGATAATGAAATTCATCATAGGGGACAGGGTTTTGTATACCTGCGGGCTTTAGGTATTGAACCACCTATGTTTTGGGAACGCTAATCAATAGTCCGATGGTTTAAACCATCGGACTATCACACTTTTGTATTTTCTATACTTAACGTTAGCAGTTCCTGTATGCGTTCTTTGAGTTGCGGAGGCTCTAGAATCTTTGCGCTATCACCAAACATCATAAACCAGCGTGCAAATCCGTCTCGCAAATCACGCACCTCAAAGGTCAGCATAACATGGTCATCGATTATCTCTTCCTTAATAAAACCATAATAATTACGCTCCCACTTTAAGTACCTTGCAATGGCATGATTTACTAATATTTTAACTTTTGTTGTTGGCTTTTGTTTTTGAACTTGCAAATAAAAATCGAGTGGCTGGTGAACTAATTTAAATGGTTGATCAGTGTGCTGGATTTCTCCGATCCTATCGGTTCTAAATTGTCGATAGTCTTTCCTTAAATGGCAGTAGCCAATTACGTACCAAAAATTATCCTGATGGAAAACACCAACAGGTTCTATTGCTCTTTCAGTCGGTTTATTTGCTTCTATTGCTTGATATAAAAGTTGCACCTGCGTTTTACGTGCGATACTTTCGAACAAGGTAGCTAACGCATTCGGTACGCTTTCATTGAATTTCATTTGTATGGGCTGCATTACAACCTGAGATTCAATACTCGAGACCCAATCTTTATCATTAGCCTTCAGCACTGCTCTTAGTTTGTACATGGCCGAAGAAAAATGCTGTTGAATTATTTTATCGGTAAATTTTTGCATCAATTTTTCTGCTGCCACCAAACTGGTTGCCTCTTCTTGTGTCAAGGTCATCGGAGGTAAACGATAGCCTTCTATTAATGAGTACCCAATACCAGCCTCACCGTAGATAGGAACGCCAGATGATTCAAGTGTTTTGATATCTCTATAGATCGTGCGTAGACTCACTTCAAAACGATCCGCTAATTCTTGTGCTTTAACAATTCGTTTTGATTGCAATTGAATGAAAATCGCTACTATTCTATCGAACCTCTTTGGAACATCTTTATGCATTATTTATACCGTTTTAACTCATGCTAGCATATTATTGCCAGTTGGCGATAATAATCGATTAAAAGTAAAACATTTTATCCTTTTATCGAATTTAGTTTCCCATTTGGTATAGTGTATGGTTTTGAAAATTAAAATAAATTTGTGAAAACGGTAAGTTAGAATTATATTTGTAACCAAATGGTTTCATTAACTGTTTGAATCCTTAAATAGTTAGTGTTTAGGGATAAAGGAATTGTATACCAATAATAAATGTAAAAACCGAAAAATGGAAAACAAAAATGCAGAATTTGTAGAAGCGCAGATGCTTATTAGAAAGCCTGTTGCAGAAGTTTTTGAAGCATTCATCGATCCCGAGCTAACCAAGCATTTTTGGTTTACTAAAGGAAGTGGAAAGTTGGAAACAGGTAAAACTATCATGTGGGAGTGGGAAATGTATAATGTTTCAACGAAAGTTGTTGTTAAAGAAGTTTTACAAAATAGGAAAATAGCTATAGCGTGGGATGAACCTGCAACGTCTGTTGACTTTAATTTTGAGTCATTGTCTGAAGGATCTACTTACGTTGTTATCCAACATTATGGTTTCATTCAGAAAGATCATGAGCTTTTGGCCATTATCAAAGATTCAACAGGAGGTTTTACTACTGTGTTAGATGGACTGAAAGCTTTTTTGGAACATGGTATTAATTTGAACCTTATTGCCGATAAGTTCCCAAAGGGAGTTGTTAAACATGGCGAATAGCTTCGTATTGGTATGAAGGAGCATTATAAATTTAGCTGGATTTTGGGCCACGTTTGTAAATGATCAATCCGTTTAAAAAATTACGAAGTATTTGATCTCCACAGGGTTTGAAATTTGGATGATCTTCTTTTCTAAAGATCGCACTTAGCTCTGTTTTGCTTATTCTGAAGTCCACTAGATCTAGCACCTTGATAATATCGTCATCTGTAAACTTTAAAGCTACCCGAAGCTTTTTCATTATATCATTATTGCTCATGGTATTGTATTTTTATTACCGGGAAATTTCAATTTTTATTTTCTTGCCTTTAATTTTTTCATTTTTAACCAATTGTACCACACGTTCGATTTGATCACGTTTGATACCTGCAAATGATTGGTGGTCTAACACCTCTATTAGTCCAAGGTCCCCTTTTTCAAGGTCCCCTTTTTTTAGCAATAACCCAACAATATCCACCTTGTTTATTTTTTCTTTTTTTCCCGCTGCAATATAAAGAGTGGCCCAAGGAGAGGGGGCAGGTATGGTGGGTTGTGCTAGCAGCTCTTCTTTTTCGGGCAGCTCATCTAAATAACCTGGCTTTTCACTCGGACTTAAAAATAAGTAAGAAGTACCTTTAGCATGCATCCTAGCGGTTCGTCCGTTACGATGTAAAAAAGCCTCTTCATTAGGTGGGAGCTGGTAATGCACTACATACTCAATTTCAGGAATATCTAAGCCACGAGAAGCTAGGTCAGTAGTGATCAAGATCCTATAGCTGCCATTTCTAAACTTTAATAATGCACGTTCACGGTCGTCCTGCTCCATACCCCCATGAAAGATGCCATTTGGCAAACCCTTTTCCCACAATAAATCACTTATGCGATCAACAGCTTCTCTATGATTACAAAAAACTAGGGTAGGCTTGTTACCTATTTTGCAGATGAGTGCAAACAATGCGTCCAACTTATCGGCTGCCTCTGTTATTACTACTTTTTGCTTAAGATCGGGTGCCGATGCTGCATTCGCCGAATAGTCTAGCATTATTGGCCTAGATATACCGGTGAAGGCAGGTATTTCATTCATTTTAGTAGCGGAAGTGAGTATACGCTTTTTGATAGCGGGTAATTGCTTAATAATGTACGCAATATCTTCTTGGAAGCCAAATTCCAACGCCTTGTCAAATTCGTCAAGTATTAAAGTGTTAACAGTATCGGTATTAAAAGTTTTGCGGCGTAGATGATGTGTAATGCGTCCAGGTGTGCCGATTAAAACAGCAGGTGGTTGTGAAAGGTTATTGATCTCAATTTTAATAGCATGACCACCGTAGCAACAATTTACTTTAAAACTACTGCCAATACTTTTGAATACCTGCTCAATTTGTAAAGCCAGCTCCCTTGAAGGAACTATTATCATTGCTTGAACGGTTGATATACTTGGATCCAATAAACGTAATAGGGGTAATAAAAAACCTAATGTTTTGCCCGAACCGGTCGGCGAAAGTAGTATAATGTCTCTTTCTTCAGCAGCACTGATAGCCGCCTGCTGCATTTCGTTTAGAGCATTGATTTTTAAATTTTGAAGCGCTTGTTTTATCATATACATGAACTGGATCAGGTGTCAAAGATAAGGTAAAACGTTGGGGCATGACGACTTTATAAAATATTTAGTCAATTTTCACGGAGGAGTAACCACTCTTTATCTGTAATAATATCTTACCTTGATCTTTATTGCTGTGTTGCAGTAAATTGATAAATACAGGTACTATGATACACCGCGTCTGGGGTTAGCACTATTGATGGCCATTCAGGTTTATTCGGCGCATCAGGAAAATGCTGCGTTTCTAAACAAACGGCCGTTTGTTTATTAAAAGGATGACCCCCTTTGCCGCTTTGAGATCCATCTAACATATTGCCCGTATAAACTTGAATACCGGGTTCATTGGTATATACTTCAAGGGCGATACCACTGGAAGGAGCATATAGTTTTGCAGCCAAGATAGCTGGATTACCAGCGGTGTTTAACACCCAATTATGATCTAATCCACCAACAAGCTGTAGCTGCTCATTTGTACTGTCACGAGTAATGGCTTCCTTAATAGGCAGCGGTTTATTAAAGTCAAAAGGTGTTCCAGCAACTGGTAAAATTTCTCCAGTCGTAATCAAGGATGTATCTATAGGCGTGAAATGATTGGCATTAACATATAGAATATTATCTAATATTGAGTTTTCAGGATTGCCAGAGAGGTTGAAAAAACTATGGTTAGTCATGTTTATTACTGTCTTTTTATCTGTTTGAGCAGCATAATCAATAACCAAGGCATTCGTTGCGGTAACCGTATACTTCACTGTCACATTTACATTTCCCGGAAAACCAGCTTCCCCATCAGGAGATAAATAAGAAAGTATTAAGGTACTATCGTTGGGTTGTATTGCATCAAAAACCTGCTGTCTCCAACCACTACCTCCTCCATGGATGGTATGTAGGCCATTGTTTTTGTCTAACTTTATTGTGTCACCATCGAGCACAAACTGGCCATAACCAATGCGGTTCGTCACACGTCCCATTGTTGCTCCGAAGGAAGAAGGCATAGCAACATAATCATCAATATGGTCAAATCCCAGCACAACATCCAATAGCTGATCACTTTTATCTGGTACCAGTAACGACACAATACGACCCCCATAATTGGTAATGCTCACTTGCATTCCCTTTGCGTTAAAAATGGTAAATAAATCGGTGGAATCACCATTAACAAGGGTTTGAAAGTCTTGTCTATTCAATCCTGATTGTGTGTTTGAATCGGGTTTCTGTTGATTGCAGGAAATAAAGATTGCCCCCATTAAAAAGGCCACAATGAAGCATTGTACGGTATTATTCATTTATTAGTTGGTTTATAGAGATAGTCATTTAGATCCAATACATTCCAAACATACATAAAAATTTATGGAAATTTGTCTGTTGACGTTTTATCAATTGTTATTCAAATTACGCAAAAGATATAAAAATTGGCGCAAACTTTGTTTTAGGTATGTTGTTTATCAGATTACGTTCATAAAATGCGAAAAGTTAATTTATCAGATATTAATCTGAAAGTAGCTAAATTAAAATTTAAAGAGGGGTTTAATAAAGCCTCAGTGGGTAGTTTTAGACAAATTTTTGATAGGATCAATCAACTGGGAATAAAGCGGGGCGTTGATCAATTAGGCTTGGATAAGTTTATAAATCAATGTGCACTGCTCGCAGCGGGTTCTGGTGTCATCACTGGCGCAGGAGGAGCAGCGACAATGGCAGTAGGGGTACCTTTGGATATGATTAACCTGATTACACAACAGTTTCGTGTTACGCTGGCAGTTACTTATTATAAAACGGGTAATTACCATGTTGATTTTGAGGAGTTTTTTAAACTGTTAACCAGGTCGATGAAAGGAGATGTTGGTATAACTGTTACAAAAACAGCGATGGATGAGGTGGCGCAGAAGTTGATGGTCAATATGGGAGCAAAGGCGGCGAGACGATTGGTTCCTGTAGTAGGAGCGGTGATTGGCGGATCGGCTAATTATTTTTTTATTAAAAGAGTAGGGGAATCCCTAAAAAACGGAAAACATTTTTAGCATAAAAACATTTTTAGCATAAATGCTGCGCAACCTAGATCTTCGTAGGCGCTAGACCGAATGCATTTTTAAAGGCAAAGGAAAAATGAGAAAGATCTTCAAAACCTAATTCCAGGTAAATATCAGTAGGTTTCTTTCCCTGTTTTTTTATTTGATAATAGGCTTCCTGTAACCTCTTTTGTAGCAACCAGCGACTTGGCGAGAGGTGAAATATTTTTTCAAAATCTCGTTTAAACGTAGCTAAACTTCTACCACTCATATAAGCAAAACGATTAAGACTTACATTAAAGTGAAAATTTTTTAACATGAATTCCTCTAGATCAATTTTACCTGGCTCTGCAAAATCAAAAAGTATATCGTTTAACATTGGGTTCGTTCGTAAAAGAATCATCACAGCTTCTCGCACTTTAAGTGATAACAAGTGTTCATTTTGCTCTTGCGGTAATTTTAAATAGGGTAAAACCGAATCCATATAACTTTTATATAAGGGGTCAGTTTTAAGTTCTATAATTGGTTCGTCGCCTTGCCTTTTGCCCGCTGAGTAACCATATTCTCTACTCAATTCACGAAGTGTTTCTTGATCGAGCCGAACAGAAATTGATTTAAATTCTCCACCCTCGGGTGGTTGTTTTGTAAACTTAGCAAGTTGATTCCTTCTACTAAAACGAAAATCTCCTTCCTTGAATATGTATTCCTTGTTGTTAACATTTATACGCAGCAAGCCTGCTAATTGATAACTGAAAATGTGTTCGGGAACGAACTGTTCGCCTTCCCGACTCACATTAAAATAACAGGAGTACACAATTTTTGACAAGACTTTTTTTTCTACCATAGCCTTTTTATAAACCGAACTGGTTTTGATGTGAATTAATTTTCATTTTACACTGTTATAAAGCTAGGTAATTACTTTATATTTTAAAACCAGCATAGGACGAAAAATCTATATAGCCAGTAATAATTTTATTTTGAATACTGTAGGTTCGGCGCCGTTTTCAGACTCCGAATGTTTATATAACTTCTTATTCATTATCCTTTATTCAATATAGTCTTTCCTTGCTCCGTTTCTAAGAAGTTTATTGCATCGTCATGATCACTGGATAGCGTAATAGGCATCCATGCTTCAAATTCTGTTTTTCTTCTTTCATCTGCAACTTTTAAAATACCTGCGGCATCACTTCCAAGCACTAGGTGCACCGGGGGAACGGGGTGCTCTACGAGATCAATCATAATCTTTGCAGCCTTAGCAGGGTCCCCGGTTGGCACGAAACTACCGTTTGCAAAGAAATCGATTCGCTTGTCAACGGTCGTTTCATAACCTTCCACACGTGGAGCATAGGTCATAGAAGTGCCTGCCCAATCCGTGCGAAATCCACCAGGTTCTACTGCTGTTACTTTGATTCCGAGTGGAGCAACTTCAGCCGTCAACGCTTCCGTAAAACCACCCAATCCAAATTTTGCAGCTTGGTATATAGTAAGACCAAGGCTACCGACGCGCCCCCCGATAGAACTTATCTGAAGAATTCGTCCATGGCGCTGTTTACGCATGTAAGGAAGTACTGCACGTGTGATCGCTATCGGTGCATAGAGGTTCGTTTCGAGTTGGCTACGCACCTGCTCGTCGGTAAACGCTTCGGTAGCTCCGGTAATGCCAAAACCAGCATTGTTTACCAACACATCTATACGGCCAAATTGCTTTATGGCGAGATCAACTGCCCTAATTATTTCTCCTTTATTCGTTACATCTAGGGTAACAGGGAGAATTTTATCTGGGTGTTTTGATACTAAATCGGCTAACTGCGCTGGATTGCGCGTTGTCGCCACTACATAATCGTTATTTGCTAAAACTGCTTCTGTAAGACTCCTTCCAAGTCCTCGGGAGCTTCCTGTAATAAACCAAATCTTTACCATTGTTTTCTTAATTTATAAAGCAAAGTTAGCTTACATTCGTCCTGTGAGTTTTGTTGAAAGGCTCAAAAGTATTTTGTTAAAAAGCTCATTGTTCATGGGATTACAGGGCTGCTTTATCTGTATTAGCAATTAATGAACAGACCGGGAAATGACTAGCAATTCAACCTTTATAAATCCAGGTAAGTTTATGCCAAAGATTTTCAAGCGGCCCCTGTTTATGTGATTTTAACCACCATTTACAAAACTGTACCTGTAAAAGAAAGAAGGCAAAACCAATAAGGAGGCTGAGTGTATAACCACAATAGGGAGCCAAATAAAGTCCAAAAGGAAAATAAATAAAAGCGCCCCCTACAGATTGTGTTATATAGTTTGTTAAACTCATTTTGCCATAAAATCGTAGGTTAGACGTAAAGTTTTTAAATGATTCTTTCTGATATAGTATAAAAAAGGAAGCCACCAGCACAAATGTAAAAGCAAATTTCTGCCACATATCCAAAACGACTCCAACGGTTTTGCTTATTAGGGGCGTCTCATTACCCAAAAGTAAAACCTTTAATTCGTAAAGAGGTGCAAACGCAATGGCCGAAATGATCAGTGTTTTTACCCAAAACCTGAGATTTGCTTCTGTTGAAATGAAGAGTTGTTTTCGTCCTATTAGGTAACCAATTAGAAAAAGTCCTGCTGTTTGCAAAAACCTACCTGCTCCGACAGCCCATAATAAGCTGGCTTTTTGGCCAAGGGTAATATTTCCTAAAATGAACTTTATGAAATTTCCTTCTTTCGTATATGCTCCCACTTCTTTATACATCGTGCCTACCCCTAAGTCAGGTAATTGATAAGTAGTATCGAAAATACTAGCTATGAAATGAAACCATTCGATAGGTTGCAGTAACAAGATGATTGCAGTGGTTAATATGGTGTTGCTACTCCATTTTCGTACAATAAAAAGTAATATACCTACAATTGAAAATAATAATAACACATCTCCGGCAGGAAAAAATGCAGCATTTAATGTTGCGAATCCAACTAATAACACTAAGCGCCAGAGAAAACGATAGCCAAAGTCTTTCCCTTTCGCTTGCTGATTGGTATACTGTATGTGAAAAGTAAAACCAAATAAAAGGGCAAATATTGCATAGGATTTGCCTGCTAGAAGGGAAAATGTGACGTTAAATACACCGTCATCCAAAACATTTAACCAATGAGGTTGGAATCCACGATCTGGATAAACAGGAAAAATAAAATGTTCAAGATTGTGAAGTAAAAGGATTGCCATAACGGCAAAGCCACGCAAAGCATCTACAAGCTCTATACGAGGAGATTTTGAAAAAGAAGTATCTAGCATATATTGGTTATAATGGGAAATATTGAACGTAAAATTACAATATTATAAAAAATTATGGTTTTATGTAGTAATCCTCACTTTCTTTTGCTACCCACTTTACCAATAAAAGCTATTTGTTTGGCAATTCCGAAAACTTAATGGTGTAAGTCCCATTGAATATCGAAGAAACGCCAATTTGTGATAAGTTTCATGCTATGATTAAATAAATATTTTAGCTGGTAGACGTTTTGTAGTTCCTGATACGGGTTTAACGTAGACATCTTGTGGCGCTCATTAATTGGAGTATTTCAATAGCATACTTAATTTTGATCTCATCATTAAGTCAATTAAATCAATAATCATGAACAACAAAACAATGGCAATTGTTGCCTATCTTACGATCATCGGCTGGATTGTAGCCTATCTATCTTATAAGAAATCAACTCAGAAAAGTAGTCTTGTGAAATATCATTTAGGGCAGGCATTAGGCGTTTTCCTTGTGTCGCTAGTGCTCAGTATACTGAGTGCAGTGATTTTAGCTATTATACCCTCTCTGGGGATAATATCCTATATTATTTCGTTGATCTCACTCGTATTGATCTTGTTAGGTATCGTTACCGCTTCCAACGAGGTAGAACGTCCAATACCACTGGTAGGAAGTATGTTCGAAGGTAAATTTAATTTTTAGAAAATGATTATTTTTGGTTCGCGTACGAATGCAGTTGGGCAGGGAACACCTACATACCGTTGCAATTATTGTGGTACAGAAGATAGCGTCTTTATTCAATATTTTCTTCGTTATTTTCATGTCTTTTGGATTCCCATGTTTCCCTATCGTACTTACGGAACGAGCTGCTGTGCACATTGTCGGCAGGTGCTTTCCCGTCGTGAGATGTCCACTGAGTTGAAAAGTGTGGTATCAAGTGAAAAGCCAAGGCCTTCAATTAAGTATTTTAGCGGATTGCTTCTATTGGTTGTGGGAATCATTTTTATTGCCATAGCTATACAAACGGAGATTAAACAAACAGAAACTTTTCTGGCTAAACCTCAACTAGGTGATGTTTATGGTATTAAACAAGAGAATGGGGCTTATACTTTATATCTATTAACCAAGCAACAGCACGATTCCTTAGGGTTTCGATTGAATGACTATGAAGTTTCAACTTCTTCCCAACTAAGTAAATTACGCAATCATCATTCAACTGACTATGGTAAAGATCTTTATTATTATTCTAAAGAAGAATTGGAACAATGGTTAAATGAAAAGATTATCGTTAATATTAAGCGAGAATAACGAAGAGCGCGGACAATATACATTCCTGTAGTGCACATAATTATGACAAAATAAACTACTAAACGTTTGCTAATAGCGAGAAAAATTCAGTAAATACGCCGCTCTATTAAATAAAATCATATAAAAACCAAAAGAATCGAATAACAGCAATTAAGAAATGGGACTATGTGATGATCAATCGATTGTAAAAATGCCGAAGTATGTGTACTTTTGACACATGAGCATAGTACATGGAAAGAATTAAAGCTGTTTTTTTTGATATTGATGGAACATTATTGGGATTAAAGAGCAAACAAATCCCTGCATCTACCTTGGAGGCCTTGCAATTATTGAAGAATAAAGGTATACAGATCATTGTTTCTACGGGGCGCTCTTATGCGCATGCAAAATTTCTAAAAGCATATGGTTTTGATAGCTTCATTACTTTTAATGGAAGCTATTGTATAGCAGAAGATGATGAAGTAATTTTTAAGCATGTAATCGATGATAGGGATATACGCCTGTTACATGATCATTTAGAAACCACTGATAATTTTCCGGTGGGAGTGATGACCACAGAGGGCTCTTTTATTAGTCATATTACCGAGGATGTGTCTTCTATCTTTGATTTACTTAAATTGCAGGTACCGTTAGCTATGCCTTTTGTTGAGGCATTAACCAAAGAAGTACTGCAACTTAACCTTTTTATCGACGAAGAGAAAGAGCAGTTTATTGTAAATAATGTATTCAAGCAATGCGAATCTAGCCGTTGGTGCCCAGTGTTTACAGATGTAAATGCAAAAGGAATCAGTAAGCAGATTGGAATGCAACACTTTCTTTCGCGTTATGGTATTGAGATGACCGAAACGATGGCCTTTGGTGACGGTGGAAATGATATACAAATGCTTCAAGCCGCAGGTATTGGTATTGCCATGGGCAATGCCGGTAATAATGTAAAACAAGTAGCTAATTATGTTACCACTACTACGGAGGAAGATGGTATATGGCACGCACTAAAACTGTATGAGGTTATATGACAATTGGATCTTCCTTTAAATTAAAATTGTGCGTACTTAAGCCCCTTCATATACTGCATTGAAGGGGCTTATATTTTTATGTAATGAAACTTGGCAACTCATTTATAGTTTAAAAAATATACCCTTTTTATAAAGCCAATAGCATAAACACCATTCGATGAATAGCGTGACTAGTGCGTTCAGTATTGCTGCCAATGTTAGCGGTATGCCTAGTGCGGCTGCTGGGCTTCCAATAAATATGTAGACACATTCATTGAGCCATTGCATCCCCACAGTTTCAAAGAACAAGTATATAAAAATGGCGTTCATTCCCATAACAGTAAAGATCCAGCCATATCGGTTATATTGCTTAATATCGGTTAACCAATAAATACCTAACAGAAGCAGTAATATCCACCCCCCCGAAGCCAAGACAAAAGAACTGGTACTGATACGCTTAATAATGGGGGTGATGCCGAAACCATCCAGTAAAAATCCTAAAAGTAAAGCAATTGAACCGGCAATAAAGAGCGTAAATAGCTTTTCCTTTAAGGGTTTTGAACTCATCAATAACTTTCCTGCCAATACACCCCAGATTGTATGGGCCGCTGTAGGGATGGCGTTGATAGCTACCCAACCATCGCCATTTATTTTTCCCATCAGCAACATATCCATGTAATTTCCAAAATTATGACCATCCACAAAAGCTTGGTCAAAACCTGGTATGGCGCTGTATCGATAGAGTAATTCTGTTATCAACAACAGCGCAAAACTGATGAGCAGTTGCTTGGTAGCACTTAAATTGATAATAAGATAAGCGAGCATAATTGTTACCGCTAGTTGCGAAAGCACATTCCATAGTTCCCACACCAATTCTCCTGCATATATGCAATGTAGCGTAACACCGCATAGTAGCAATTTAAGGCAACGTCCGGAAATTTTCCTTAGATTACTTCTCCAACTGATTCCTCTTTGCAAGTTTTTCGCATAAGAAAGATAGAGGGCCGAACCCGCCATAAGCATAAAAGCAGGTTGCACAAGGTCCCAAAAGCGCAGTCCATGCCAAGGATGGTGGAAGAACTGTTGTACCAATAAATTCCCCGGAACTGCTTTTTCGAGCGATACGTAAAGGTGACAGCTTTCGGCGGCAAGTAGCAGCATAATCAGCCCGCGCATAATATCTAATGATTGTACTCTTGTTGAAGGAATGGTTTTCATCTGTAAATAATTTTATCCATCGGTCAGATGGAGCTTACCATATTTAAAATTTACATTCCCCTGTGTGATGAAAATGAAATTTTAAACATGGACGGTTCATAATATTAAGCTTATAATTTAGTCTTCCATATTCAGGTAAAATGCGGGGTCACCTTCTGCGGGGGCAAATCCAATGGAGGCCGACCAATCATTTTTTACCACATTAATCCCTAAGCGCATGCCTTTGCCTGTCAGGTTTTTTAATTTTGTTCTATCAATTCGCATTTCAAAACGTACCCCTTTGGCATTTTCCGCTACAGTACCTAGGCTATAAGCCTCCGAAATGGATTGTGTGTCAAAGGAAAAATCACTTTGTTCGCCGGTATGGTAAAAAATGTCCATGTTGCCAGATAGTATAGGCCCTTCCAATAAAATGTCGTAGGCCCCCTCGGTAAAAGTGCCGGTGAGAAGGCCTGTGGCGATATTATCATCGCTATCTATATAGAAGTCAAAAATGTCTTCATTGGCAACTTTGGTGGCCAGCGATCCATAAAGATAAATATAGTTGCCGTCATAATCCAATTTTATCTCCTCGATAATGCCACCAGCATTACCAGGTTGGATAATATTAGCCGTAATGGTGTCCCAATCGGCTAAGCTGTTATCGTCCATCTTTATCGGAGAAGATTTAGAAATTCGGATGACGGTTGATCCTTCCACTATTTCTCCATTGCCGGCAGTGACGTAGAGAGTCGCTACATACTTGCCCTTTCCGGGGTAGATGTGTGTAGGATTTTCTTCTATGGAGGTTTCTCCATCACCGAATTCCCAGCGATAGGAGGAGCCACCTACCGTGCTATTGTTAAATTTAACCTGATTACCACTTACCTCCAATTCATATAGCACATCAATGGCGGGCAATTTAAAATCATCTTTGCAGGCTTGGAAAAGCATAATGATTAGCCCAATCGAACAGCCTACTTGTATTGTATATCTCGTTTTCATCGGTTTAAGGGTTTTGTATGACATCTGGGTTACTCAACACTTCATCAACAGGCAGGTAATAGATCGTACGCGTGCTGTTCCAAGGTATATCTCGATTGGCATAGTTACTAGGTATTGCTGCCGGGTTGATATCGGTTTCTTTCAGTCCGCGTAAGTGATATCCCCAATAGGGCCGTATTACATCCCTTTTGTTCCGAATAAGATCATAATTACGATGACCTTCAAAAGCCAGCTCCAACCTTCTTTCGTTCAGTACGGCATCTAAGATGCTTGTACCTGATGGAAGTCTTCCATTATACAGTGCCCCTTCAAGTCCGCGGTTCTGCCGTATCTCATCGAGCGCATTTAATGCGGCTTCATTTTGTCCTAATTTAGCTTGCGCCTCAGCTTTGTTAAGATATACCTCTGCCAAGCGGAGTAAAATGGGAGAGCTTAAATTAGGATCACCATCTTGAAAAGAAAATTTCCGGATATAATAAATTTCAATACCATTGAGCTTCCGTAAGTTACCACTCTCATCCTTGGACGCTTCAATATACGACCAACGGACATCCTCAGGGTGTTGCTGCATAAGAGCGCGGAGAGAAGCTGATGCAAATTCTTCTCCCCAACCTGAATTCCCATCCGAATAAATCATCGAAGCGATGGAACCAAATTTTCCATAATTATCCAAATTACTGAACGCCACACAGAAAATTGTCTCCTTGCCATTTTTGGCATTGGCAAACAGATTAGGATAGCTCTCTGTTGTTTCGAGCTGAAAACGACCAGAGTTAATAACTTTATCTGCATTCTCTGTGCACTTTTCAGGCTGGTCATGATAGAGGTATATACGGGAGAGTAAGGCCCAGGCAGCTTCCTTAGAAGCATATTCTACACCCCTTGGCGTATTCATAAGACTAGCGCCATGTTCAGCATCTGTTATAATGGCATCATAAACTTCGGCTACCGTTGATCGGGCCTTGCGTGTATCTTCGGTAAGTTCGGTACGTAAGATAATACCCGGCGCTTGGGGGTCTATACTGTAAGGTTTTGCAAAAAAGCGCACCAGATTGAGATTAGTTAATGCGCGTAAGAAATAACATTCGCCCAACAGCTGCTGGGTGGGTGCATCTAAATCGGCCGATTGTTCAACAGCATTAATAATGGTGTTAACATTATTGATGATTTTATATGAAATATACCAATAATAACGTGTGTTTTCCTGTGTAGGAGTATGATCTTGAGTGAAACTATAAAACAGCGGATCTTCGGTAACTTGTCCACAAACGATGTCGTCGCTGGCAAAATCGGCCAACTGGTAATACTGCCTCAGATACATGTTATTGTCGTTTTGTGTCCCATTGAAAGTAACATGGTCTTTAAACAGTGCATAAGCTCCGTTTAATGCATTTTTCAAGCCATCTGGAGTGTTTATCAATGAACCGGTGGTGATCGCGTCACTAGGTTCCACTGTCATATCGCAAGCACTAATGCTTGCTGTGAACAGAAAGAGTAATAGATATATTTTAATGTTCATGGTCATCTGGATTAAAATCTACAATTGATGTTGAACAGGAACTGCCTGTTGTTTGGATATTTAAAGTCTGATACACCTGGTGTAGCGAAGCTCGAAGGGCTAATAGTGGTTTGAGGGTCTTGCCCTAAAAAATCTGTAAAGGTGTACACGTTATCTGCTGTTAATGATAGATTTATGGCGGCTATTTTCATGCGTTTTACCCATGCATTTGGCAAATTGTACGATAGGGCTACATTCCGAATGGCAAAATAATTACCGTTTAATAGAAATCTACTGGACGTTTCATTGGAGTTTGCTGAATTTTGCGGACTGGGGTTTGTAGCGCTATCACCTGGGGCCGTCCAGACAGTACTGCCCTTAGGTAAATTAATTTGGTTGTAATAGGGTTCATGTCCATCGTTCATGACGAAGCGCAGGTTATTGCTATATACCTTATTCCCTAAAGAAAAAGCAGTATTTACGCGCAAAGCCAGATTACCATATTGGAAAGTATTATTAAAACCACCTTGCCAACTCGGTAATGCGGAGCCCATTTCTTGCAAGGTCGCTTCCGCATAGCTACTGGTTGGTTCGGCCGCCACCACTGCTCCTGATTCGTCTGTAAGTAGCTTTTCCCATTGTGGGGCCCCAGTTTCGCTGTTAACACCCAACCATTTAGGCATGTAAAACTCATAAAGATTACCACCGTTCCGGTAGATCTGAGAGATACCCCAATTACCGGTTTTGATAATATTTCCAGGGAGTTTTTGCAGATGGTTTTGATTGAAATTCACACTCGCATCGGTCGTCCATGAAAATTGAGTTCCTTTGATATTAGTGGAAGAAAGGCCAATTTCGAACCCTTTATTGACCACCTGTCCAGCATTTTCCCAACGTACTTCAAAACCAGCAGATAGCGGTTGAGATACTTCTAAAAGCAAATCTTTGGTTATATTATGATAGGCATCTAAGGTTAGATTAAAGCGTTTAAAGAGCCCGATGTCCACACCTGCGTTTAACTGATGTTTGCTCTCCCAGGTCAATCCGGGGTTGGCTAATTGGTAAGGCACTGCTGCGGTTGCTAGATTGTATTGTGAAGTAAGTGAATAGAGGCCCAGAAAACGTGATGCACCAATGTCCTGAGTGCCGGTAACACCGTAGCTGAGTCGTAATTTCAATAAATCAAGATTGTCGGCATCTTTTAAGAAATCTTCCCTATTGAGATGCCAAGCTGCGGAGATGGCTGGAAAGGATGCGTACTGGTTGCCTGATGGAAAGGCTGATGATCCATCGATACGATAGGAAGCACTCAGGAAATATTTATTGCTATAATCGTAATTTATCTGCGTAAGAAGCGATTGTATAACAGAGCGGTCAAAATTACCATTTAGAAATTGATTATTAGAAACAACGCTTAATACGCGTAAACCTTCTGGTAAACCTCTTCCACCACCGCCAGAAAGCTCAGTCCTGCTACCCTCAACGGCCACACCCGCTAGACCGCTTAGGTGATGTTCCTTCATGCTAAAATCAAAATGAAATAGGTTATTACTTATACCGCCATAGTTTAATGTGTTTAATTCATCTAGATAACCTGAATTATGATAAGTGCCGGCCACGGCTGGGGAGTAATAGTTCGTGGCTTTATTATAGGAAGCAGAAGCCCGATTACTGCTTACAAATTTTAACCAAGGTGTAATCTGATAGTTGAATACAAAATCATAGTTGACGTCAAGACCCTTGTATGGGTGATCTGAATTTGCTAAAGTGTGTACTGGATTGATTTTATCCCTCGACCACCACCTAAAGGGAGAACTTCCATCTACATATAAAGGACGTCCATCTGCATCATAAGGATTATCCCAAGGCATGTTTAAGAAAGCATAATACATGTCCATATAATCATAACTATTACCTAAAGAACCGCTTAAGTTGAGGTTGTTAGTGACACTTACCTTTTTCGAAAAGGTATAGGTAGAATTCCCCCGTATATTTATGCGTTGGAAACCAGTGTTTCGAAAAGTCCCTTCTTCATTGTAGTAAGACAAGGCGGTATAGTAGTTGTTCTTTTCCGTTTGCCCACGTGCAGCCACGTAAAAATTAAATAGGGGGGCGGGAGCAAAGGATTCGCCTACCCAATCATAATCTTGATTACGCAATGTTAATGGACGTTCATTCGTAAACTTTAATAGGTCTACTTTATAAGAATTGTCTACAGCTCCCGGGATATAGTCGCGATAAAAACCTTTCTGGTACTCATAGAGTTCGGCAGCATTCATCATGTCCATTTTACCGAAGTCTGCTGTACGGAAGCCTCCGCTGGCACGGGCCTCAAGGTGAATGCCTTGGTCAGTTCCTTTTTTTGTGGTAATGATCAATACCCCTGCATTGGCCTGTGAGCCATAGAGTGCAGTAGCTGCTGCATCTTTTAGAACGGTAATGTTTTCTACATCATTTGGATCATAATTGCCACCAATAATGCCGTCTACCACTATCAGTGGCTGCTGAGATGCATTTACAGAAGAGACGCCACGAAGCCTGATTTCGGGGGCTGCTCCCGGTGCCCCAGAACTGTTTACCACCTGTAAGCCTGCTACTTTTCCCTGCAGCATCGTGCCGATATTGTTTGCGGTTACATCTAACAGCTTCTCCGTACTGATCACGCTTACCGCGCTGGTTAGATCCGAACGTTTGGCACTGCTATATCCTATGTTAATAACTACTTCACCGAGAAGCGCTGAATCTTCTAATAATATGATAGGTAGTTGAGAACCTTTTCCTACCAGTACCTCTTTCTGACGATAACCTACGCTGCTGAAAACAAGTGTAGTGCCTTCTGTTAAGTGGTCAAAAGTAAATTTCCCTTCAGCATTAGTGGAAACACCTCCTGACGTGCCTTTTATTCTAACTGTTACGCCTGCTAACGGTCTGCCTAAACTATCGGTTACGGTGCCTACGAAAGGTTGTTGGTAAATCGATGCCTTTATATCTGTCGTTGTTTGAGGGCCTTTCGATGTTAACACAACAGTTTTTTGTATGATGCTATAGGTCAAAGGCTGATTCGCAAAGAGTGTCTGTAAAACCTCTTCCAGCGGTTTATCTTGCACGGCGAGTGTAACGGGTTTCACACCCTTTAGCAGGCGGTTGTTATATAAAAAATTATAGCCCGTTTGTTCCCTTATTAGATTGAACACCACCGGTAATTGTTCGCTTTTTGCGGATAGGGTAACTGTTTGTGAAAAACTGGAAGCACTTAGTTGCATAAATACCAGCAAAGCAAAAAATCCGGTAAGTTTCATACGTATTATAATTTCTCTATTTAGGTAGTTGCCCTTACATTTAAGGAGGGCCATGCGTGTATGCCTTGAGGCATAACGGGTTTGGTAAAGTAAGGCCAATTGCATACTTTTACGTGTTAGGTTAAAAATTCATGTTCATTTCTTGCCTTAGAAATAATGATGGATAGACCTTTACAGGCCGTTCCAGGGCGCAATCCTGAACGGCTTTTTTGGTCATGCTATTCTTTAGCTCGTATCGTAGTTGTTTATCATTGAGATCATTTTAAAATAGTAACTTCTACTCTGTTTCCTGTTACTTTAAAGGTTAGTCCACCACCTCTTTCTAACATAGCTAGTACATCTTTTAGGGGGATGTCTCTAGAAATATAGCCCGTAAATGTCTCCTTGTGTGATGATCCCTTATAACTTATAACGAGATCATACCAACGGGCAAGCTGACGCATTACTTCTTGGATATCTGTATCCTTAAAGACAAAATTCCCTTCTTTCCAAGCGATCTCATCAGTGGTGTTTACCGTGATAACATCCATCTTTTTGTTTTTGAGTAATAATTGTTGGCCTGGTGACAAAGAGATTTTATTCTTTTGGTCACTAATACTTGTTTGTACGCGACCAGTTACAAGGGTTGTTTTAATGAGCTCTTCCTCATCATAAGCATTGATGTTGAATTGAGTGCCAATTACTTCTACTAAAAATTGTGATCCATCTTGTCTTTCTGTTATTACTTTAAAAGGCATAGAAGGGTACTTCGCAACGTCAAAATAAGCCTCACCCGTAAGTTCTACACGGCGTTCGTCACCCGAAAAATGTATAGGGTACCGTAAATTGGAAGCGGCGTTAAGCCATACTTGTGTCCCATCGGGAAGCTTGACCGCGAATTGGGCACCTTTTGGTGTACTGATAATGTTGTAGTTTGGCGAATTGATTAATGTTTTGTTGCTCGTATCCATAGAGGAATCATTTTCATAAATGAGTTGTCCGTTTGCTGTTTTGCTTATTTTAACGCCGCCTTGTGTGGTTAATAACCCTTCTTCTTCGTCGGTTAAGGCTATTTTTTTTCCATTAGCTAGGGTGAGATAGGCCTTGTTGGTTGTTATAGCTGTTTGCTTGATGGTATGCTTAGCCACACTGGGAGATGTCTTTTTATTCGTAATCAACCAATAACTTCCTGATACTACCAAAAAAATCGCTGCAGCGCTGTACCACCATTTAATCTTTTTAGATTTGTGCATGGAAATATGCGCATTTAGATGACGTTGTATTGTAGCTATATCTTTTTCTCTTTCTTTCACTCCCAACTGTTCTTTTTTCGCCATGTCTTCTTCAAGATACCAGGTTTCCAAAAGTGCCAGTTCATCGGCCGTACATTTACCTTCCCTGTATTTCTTTAAAAGTTCGGACGCATTCATTTTTTTGCAGAGTTTTCTGTTGCATTTAATATAAAGACAGTTAAGTATTGGGGAGGGCCCAGAAAAAAAATATTTTTTTATTATTTGAGGTAATAAATCAAAAAAATCAGCAAGCCAAACTTAGATCGAAGGATTTTCAAGGCATTGTTGACCTGGTTTTTAACTGTTTTCTCGGAAATATTTAATTTTTCAGAAATTTCTTTGTGGCTAAGATGGTCTTTTCTGCTCAATATAAAGATTTCTTTCATTTTTTTTGGTAAAGACTGGATCTCGCTTTCAATAAGAAGGGTAAGCTGCTTGTCTCTAGTTTGGTAATCAGTTGGAACGGGCTTGCTATCTAAGAAAAGTTGTAATGATGCTTCGTGTGCCGCTTGCACTTTTTTATGCGCGATGATATTTAGTATTTTATTACGCAGTGTTCGGTACAAGTAACCGGAAAGATTACTTTCCAACTGTATGAGATGTCTTTTGTCCCAAAGATTTACAAATAATTCCTGAACCACGTCTTTTGCCTCTTCACGGTCTTGAAGTTTAAAAAATGCGTGGCTATGGAGTAGATTACTATACCGCTTGTAGATTTCGGTATAAGCATGTTGAGTGCCATCTATAACCATTTTAAATAAGGCCTCGTCTGAATATTTACTGTAATTGTGCATGTGCCTTTAGGGAAACCGGTTGAGTTACAAAAGGCAAATTAGCATTTTTTTTAAAATTTAGGATAATTGCAACATGAGATACTATCGTTATAATGACGACTTCTTCATAATTATAGTGGTATAGTCTCTAAAGGAGCATAAAAACGAAGATATTTTTATTAAAACGTAGATTACGGGAATTATTAATAACGGCGCCAATGGTCTCTTCCGTGGAAAGGCTAGCCGTGTCATCGGTAGTGTGGAAGTTTTTTTGTTATTATTAACCCGAATGAACTAACTTTATAAAAATGTAAACTTTCGCTTTTTAACAAATGGAAAGGTAATGGCATATTTAATCATCGTAAGACATGGGCAATCCCAATGGAATCTTGAAAATCGATTTACTGGTTGGAAAGACGTAGATATTACTGAAAAGGGTAAAGAAGAAGCTCAATTAGCAGGTAAATTATTAAAGGCGGAGGTTTTTGAGGAAGCTTTTACATCCACGCTCAAGCGAGCGCAACATACACTTTCAATAATTTTGGACGAAAGTGACCGGAAAGATATCTCTATTATCATTAGTAGTGCACTAAATGAACGCTCCTATGGGCAACTCGAAGGGCTTAACAAATCGCAAACTGCTTTGAAATATGGCGAACAGCAGGTACATCTCTGGAGAAGGTCATATGATGTTGCGCCACCAGGAGGAGAAAGTCTTAAAGAAACCGCTGATAGGGTTATTGTTTATTTTAAAGAGGAGATTGCACCGCTCTTGCAAAAAGGAAAGAATATCTTGGTTGTCGCACATGGAAATAGCTTGCGTGCGCTAAAAATGTATTTAGAAAAGCTTAGTCCGGAGCAGATTAGCGAGATAGAAATACCTACAGGTATACCGCTTAAATACGAGCTAGATGCTAATTTAGGAGTTATTTCTGTAGATTATATTACCAGTTAATACCCATTTGACTTGGCAATACAGGCAAAGTTGGCAATCGTTTTTGCTCGATAGCATAGATCAACGATTGTTAATAGGTTTTTAGCCTGGTAATTTGTTGATGGAACATTATTCATTTCAAAATCCCCAGAAACCGTTATTTTATTTGCGCTATAACAAGTATATTTTTGACAGTTAGAGGCCCGATGTTATTAAACGGATATGAATAAGATTAATGAGTGTTTAGCTTACTTTATAACAGGTGTTGTATTTTTGTTTCCGTGTTTTAAAACGCAAGCGCAAGATTCGTTAAACGTCTATCACATTAAATACCGCTATCTATTTACTGCAGATGATCCAGCTGTCAAACCAACCGAAGCGCAGAAGGAGCGAATGAATGATGGCTATTTAAATGTGTATTTCACTGCCTTAAATGATAAACCAAAATATAAAATTTTCCATGGAGATTCCCTCTCTGAGCTCGGATGCTGGGAAACAATGACAAAATTTGTAATTTTCGGAGGAAGAGCTACTAAAATTGTGGGTGCGATGGTTTCACCTGATGAAGTGGTAATGGAAGAGGAAAGTTTATACCTGTGGCCTGCTGATTTTGATTACGAGTATAAGGAGCATTCACAAACAATATTAGGCAAATCCTGTCAGGTCGCGGTAGCACGTCCAAAAAAGGGTGGAGATGACCAGGAATTTTGGTTCTCTTTAAATGCAGATATACCTACAATCCCATGGTATTATTTTGGATTTTTACAAAGCGATTGGTATGGTGGCTTGCTGCAAGCAATGCGTCACAATAATACACAAAAGAGTAGTTTTGGAATTCGGGCGATTGCTTTTGGACAGCTGCGGGTTCCTCATAACTTTTTTGAACTTCCGACTGATATGCCAGTAGAAGAATTGCATCCTCCTATGCTTCGTTAGTTAGGTATGAAAGGATGGATGAACAACCTATGATACAAAAAAAGCAGTATATATGCAAAGATATATACTGCTTCTAAAATAAGATAATAGCTATTTTTTTGGTAACAAGGCTTCTAGCTGTTGTTTAACTTTAGGGCTTTTCTGATAGGCCAATATAATCTGTTGGTAAGTCTCTACATCAATGCCTTCCTGTTTGATGCTTTGTTGCATTTGTGTGTCTGCCTCTTTACCAATTCCGGTAATTTTCTGTGCTGCTGCGTTGAACGTTTCCATTTCTTTAGGTTCTGCTTGCACTTTTTTATCTGGATTTTGTTGTGAGGCTGCAAGCTGATTAAAACGCTCCACTGTAAGTCCTTCTTCCTGAATCACTTTAACCATCTTTTCTTCACTGACTTTCTGAAGTTCTACGACCTTTTGATTCGCTTTAATAAAGGACTGTAATTCTTCCTTTTTAAAGTCTTCTTTAAGTGGTACCTGTTGCCCCGTATTTTCTTGTGCCAGGGCTTTGCTTCCAATAGAAACAGCAAATAACAGTGCAATCATTACAGTTATATTGTTTTTTAGAATACGCATCATCTTTTTTATTTTAATGGTTTTTAAAATACTTCTATAAATAAAACGGATATATGCAGATTTATTGTGTTTTGTTTAAAGGAAAACAATACGTTTTTGAAAAATATGACTGACCAAATAATATTCGGGAGGTCAAGGGCGATGGATTTTTAATCCTTAAAATAGTTATAAATCAAAATATTATGAGCTCTATATTATGTGTTTATTAGCTTGTGCTAAGCAAATAAACAGAATCACGCGCAGGGGTATGCTTATTACCTCCTATCATAACCGTTGTTAAATATGTTATTGGAAACACAATATATCCACATTCAATCTATAGGTACTTCAGATTATTTATGCTAAACTATGAAACACCATCCACACAAGCTATCTTATATTTGTTATATATATACTTAATGTTTATATAGTTGTTGTAAATATTAGATAAACAGTATTTTATTTTTTAATTTAAATTAACTGGTATGGTTTGGTTGGTTGCTTTTTTTGAGATAAATAGACTGGGGTGATGATCATTGCAGGGGAATTTTTTAATATCAAAATAATTTTAATTTTTAAGGATATACTTTTTTCTATGTGTATCTTTTGCGAATGATTTGACTCAAGCTTCTTACAAGCTATTGTCAAGTTTTGAATATTTTTAGCTAAGAATAAATATTCATTTATTTTGTGAGGTAAATCTGTAGCTTAATAAATTAATTTTCGTTTTTAGGTAGCAACCCGAACAATTAAGTTGTTTTATTGATTGAAGTCGTAATGGAGAAAACAAATAAAAATCCGAACAATAAGAAAAAATCTGCGGGTATTTTCAGTCTGCTCAAACCATATAAGGGCATGCTTATTTTACTATTGCTGTTTGCACTTTTCAGCAACGGATTAAATTTATGGATTCCGCGGATCATCGGCGATGGCATCGATGCTTATCGGGATCAACATTTTGATGCTCGTCGGGTTATTTTGCAGTTTAGTACGGTTGTATTGGTGATTTTTATATTCACTTATTTGCAAAGCATTTTACAAACGTATGCTTCAGAAAGGGTAGCGCGAGATTTACGAACGAGACTCTCTGATAAGATATCTAAACAAAGTTTTGCCTTTATTAAAGAATCTAATCCGTCAAAACTACTCACTAATCTTACAGCGGATGTAGATTCGATTAAATTATTCGTCTCGCAGGCTATTGTCTCCATCGCCTCTTCTTTGTTTATCATCATTGGAGCAAGTATCTTGTTAATCGCTATTAATTGGCGCTTGGCTTTAGCAGTGATTGCCATCATTCCAATCATAGGCGGGACGTTCTTTATTGTATTACGCAAAGTTAGGGTCCTTTTTATCCAGAGTAGAGCGGTAATCGATTGGCTTAATAAAGTTATTAATGAAAGTATTTTAGGAGCAGCTATTATCAGGGTAATCAATTCACAGCAATTGGAATACGATAAATTCTTAGAGGCCAATATAAAAGCGAAAGATTATGGGTTGGCGATTCTGCGCCTTTTTGCAGGACTTATTCCGGTAATAGTATTTACGGCAAATATGGCGGGACTGGCGATATTGATGCTTGGTGGGCATTTTGTAATTTCGGGAAGTATGAGCCTCGGAGATTTTGCAGCTTTTAACAGTTATTTAGCGCTGTTAATTTTTCCGATTTTGGTCATCGGTTTTATGAGTAATGTAATTGCGCAGGCAACAGCTTCATATGAACGTATTAATGGCGTGATTGAGGCTCCGGAGTTGGAAAAGACTGGTTCAATTAAAGTTGAACTCAATGGTGAAATAAAACTTGACTCAGTGTCTGTTAATTATGGACAAAAGCCTGTATTAAAAGATGTATCATTTTCTGTGCAGCCTGGTTCCAAAACTGCTGTTCTAGGGCCCACTGCTGCGGGGAAAACGCAACTACTTTATTTGTTAACAGGTTTAATAAAACCCGATTTGGGCGCAATAACTTTTAATGGATATTTAATCAATGAATATAATGCGGAGTTCTTTCATAGTCAGATAGGTTTTGTTTTTCAAGATAGTATTATCTTTAATATGAGTATTAGGGAGAATATTGCATTCAGCGATCAGGCAACGGACGAGTCGCTACAAAAAGCTATTGCCACTGCCGAGCTCAGTACATTTATAGATGAATTACCTGATAAGTTAAATACAATTGTTTCGGAGCGTGGTTCGAGTCTATCGGGTGGGCAGAAACAGCGCATCATGCTAGCAAGAGCATTAGCATTAAATCCAAAGGTATTGCTATTAGATGATTTCACCGCACGGGTAGATAATCTAACGGAAAGAAAAATATTAAGAAATATCCAGGAAAATTACCCGGAATTAACCTTGATTTCGGTTACGCAAAAGATCGCGTCTGTTGAAGGGTACGAGCAGATTATCTTATTGATGGAGGGCGAGATTGTCGCCATTGGAAAGCACGAAGCCTTAATGCGAACAAGCCCAGAATATGTTCAACTCTTCCATTCACAACAAAGCACGAGTAATTATGAATTATAATCTTAATGAATTACCCCAGGAAGAGCAAAAAAAATCGACCTACTCCGCTATTAAGAGGTTGCTGCAGTTGATTTCACATGAGAGAAAAAAGCTGGCAATGGCAGTTTTTGCCATCCTGATTAATTCTTCTCTTAATTTGTTGGGCCCGTTTTTAATAGGCCATACTATAGATCGATATGTCGTGACGAAACAATATCATGGTGTATTGGTTTTTTCGGGCATATTACTGGCGATGTATTTGACAGTACTTCTTACAAGTTACCTGCAAACGAAATTAATGGGTGGCATCGGTCAGCGTTTGCTGTTTACCTTGCGCAATGCTATATTCAATAAATTACAACAGTTGCCCATCGCTTTCTTTAACCAAAATAAAGCCGGTGATCTCATTTCCCGTGTCAATAATGATACCGACAAATTAAATCAGTTCATTTCGCAGGCTTTGACACAATTTATAAGTAGTATAGTGATCATGACAGGGGCAGGGATCTTTTTACTATCGATTAACGTTAAACTTGGTTTAGCAACCCTGATGCCAGCACTATTGATACTCATTTTTACAAAAATTGTATCTCCCTGGGTTAAGAAGAAAAATGCGATTAATCTCAAAAGCGTTGGGGGCATGAGCGCCGAAATACAGGAAAGCCTCAATAATTTTAAAGTAATTATCGCCTTTAACAGACGCGATTATTTTAGAAAACGTTTTGACCAAGCAAACCGACTAAACTATCGTACAGCCATTGGAGCTGGTTTGGCCAATAATGTGTTTATACCAATATATGGATTGTTTTCGAGCGTTGCACAATTGATTGTATTAACATTTGGTATTTATTTAATTGCTGCCGGCGAATTTACTATTGGATTGCTGGTAAGCTACTTGTCTTATGCAGTGAATTTTTATAATCCTTTAAGGCAGTTAGCGGCACTCTGGTCAAGTTTCCAAGTAGCGATGGCGGGTTGGGACAGAATATCACACATATTATCAATGGAAACTGATTTGCTTATAGTGAAGAAAGTGACTGTTGATGCAACAGACGCTGTGTTATCGTTTAGGAATGTACATTTTTCTTATCCTAATGGTAAAGAGGTATTACATGATATAAATTTTAAATTATCTGCCGGCAAAACCTATGCGCTTGTTGGGCCAACAGGAGGAGGTAAGACTACGACGGCATCCCTAATGGCACGTTTATACGACCCAACACATGGATTGATATTACTTAACGGGCGAGACATAAGATCTTACGAAGCGGAAGAGCGCTCTCAAAAAATTGGTTTTATTTTGCAAGAACCCTTCCTGTTTACCGGAACGATAAGGGAAAATATTCTCTATGGAAATAAGAGGTATAAAAATTACAGTACCGATGAGCTGGATGAGCTGATAAAAACAAAAGGTGTAGATGATTTACTTGCGATTTTTGAAAATGGCTTGGATACCAACCTGCAGTCAAGTGAAGATGAGGTTAGTTTAGGACAAAAACAAGTGATCGCCTTTATTCGTGCAGTTTTAAGAGACCCGGATGTGCTTATTTTGGATGAAGCAACTGCCAATATTGATACCGTTACCGAACAGTTACTTGATAAGATATTGAAAAAACTGCCTAAAAATACTGCATTGGTCATTATAGCTCATCGTTTAAATACGATTGAGAATGCAGATGAAATATTTTTTGTAAATTTAGGGGAAGTGATCAGGGCAGGATCCTTTGACGATGCTGTTAGTCTGTTAATGCAAGGTAAAAGAGTAAGTTGATGGATGTCGCTAAGCGATATAACACCTGAGGGTCTTAGCTTTTTAATCACTCATTTCAACTGACTGATTTTTAATATCGCATTAAACCGCTATATTTGAGATAACCAATTTCATAAACCATGCCGAAAAAGTTGTCTGATTTGACTGCCTTAGTACACCAAATGGCTGTCTCAAGTGCTGAAAATGTGTATATAGAAGTGTTCAATATACTATTTAACCCTGTTCGGAAATTTTCTTTTGGCATTTTAAAGTCTTGGGAATTGGCTGAAGAAGTAGCTAGCGATGTTTTGCTTATGGTTTGGCAGCAGCGCGAAAAACTAATTACGGTAAAGAATATTAAATATTATGCCTTTGTTGCTGCCCGTAATAAATCATTGAACCTATTGAAACAACAAATGGGAAGAGAGAACCTTTCCCTTGATGAAATAGATTTCAATATTCAGTTAAGTTCCCCCAGCCCGGAAACTATATTCATACAAGGCGAAATGAAGATAAAGCTAGAGAGGGCTATTGCTTCCTTACCGAAGCAATGTAAATTGGTGTTTCAACTGGTAAAGGAAGAGGGCTTCTCCTATAAAGAAGTTGCTGACATATTAAATGTTTCAACTAAAACGGTGGATGCACATCTTGTTAATGCGATGAAAAAATTAGCACATATTCTTAAATCTGAATTTAAGCTGGCCTAAATATTATAATAAGCATTTTGTCCTTATAACTCTTCTCTTCAATATATTCTTACGGAATTGAAATTTCCATTAGGGATATTATTCAATATTGCTGTCTATATCCATGTAGACTTTTTATAAACCGTGCATATTTTTTCGATTATTTCAAATATTGCAGCCCTTTAATAAGGCTTTTATTGTTGGTAATCAGGGAATCGCACAAGTGCTGATTTACGATGAAACATCCTATTTTAACATCACTGGTTATCATCTTTTTTTTATTCAATAGTTGTACCGATTCGAATGAGAAAAGAAACGATCATGCGGGGGTAAATTGGCCCGTTTATGGGGGCAATAATTTGGGGAATAGGTATTCTCCACTTAATCAGATCAATGCCAAAAATGTACAACAGTTAAGGGTTGCATGGGAATATCATACAGGAGAAAATAAGGTAGGTGAGCGGGGCTTTGAAATCCAATGCCAACCCATCATTATTGATGATGTTTTATATGGTACTACACCACAATTAAAGGTTTTTGCGATTAAAGCTGATACTGGTAGTGAACTGTGGACTTTTGATCCATTTAAAGGTACAAATCCTCAGTATCATGCAAATCGTGGTGTAAGTTATTGGGAAGATGGTGGTGAAAAACGAATTCTTTTTACCGCTGGATCTTATTTGTATGCTGTGAATGCGCAGACTGGCCAAGCTATCAAAAGTTTTGGGAAAGGGGGCCGGGTAGATTTACACGAAGGCCTGGGAGATAATCTTCCACATGATATAAGTAAACTATTTGTGATAGCAACCTCACCGGGCATGGTTTACAAAAACACATTAATGATGGGATCGAGAGTGTCTGAATTTGGTGATGCTGCTCCTGGTCACATTCGTGCTTATGATATAGTATCTGGGAAAATCAAATGGACCTTTCATACCATTCCCCAGCCTGGAGAATTTGGATATGAAACTTGGACGGCAGATGCCTACAAGAGAATAGGGGGTGCAAACAATTGGTCAGGTATGGTTTTAGACTCCAAACGTGGAGTGGTGTACTTAGGAACAGGCTCACCTTCGGTAGACTTTTATGGTGGGGATCGGCATGGTACAAATCTTTTCGCCAATTGTATCCTAGCATTAGATGTAGAAACAGGTAAGAGGGTATGGCATTTTCAGACTATTCACCACGATTTGTGGGACCGTGATCTATCCAACCCGCCAAACTTAATAAAGGTTATCCACTACGGTAAAGAGATAGAGGCGGTGGCACAAGCCACAAAAGATGGTGTCATTTATGTATTAGATCGTGATACGGGAAAACCCCTATTTCCTGTAGAAGAGCGAGCTGTGCCAAGCTCGGGAGCTATGCCCGGTGAAAAACCTTGGCCTACCCAGCCTTATCCGGTGAAACCAAAGCCATTTTCAAGACAGTTTTTTGCTGAGGAGGACATTAATGATATGACTGCCGATGGCTATGACTTTGTGAAGAAGCGATTTAAAGAAACACGGTCGGGTAATAAATTTATACCCCCAAGTAGTGAGGGCTCTTTGATTTTCCATATTGGTGGCGGTGCTGAGTGGGGCGGTACAGCAGCCGATCCAAATGGCGTTTTGTATGTAAATGCGAACGATATGCCTTGGGATTTGCGAATGATGGATTTGGCAAGTGGTATTGCGCACGAAAAAAAAGAGCGTGTAACGAGGGGGCAAGCCTTATACTTAGCTAACTGCGCGGCTTGCCATGGTACGGCATTAAAAGGGAGCGGTAATAAAACATATCCTAGCTTACTTAATATCGGACAACGCTTTACGAAAGCTGAAATACAGGATATTATGAACACTGGTAAAGGTATGATGCCTTCTTTTCAACATATTTCTGAATCTAAACGAAATGCCATTATAAGTTTTCTGATGAAAGAAGATGGGCAAATGGATGTATCTGACGATCTACATAATAATGTAAAGTTATCTGAAGCTACTACCGATAGTCAAAAGATGTTCCCTTATACCGCACCTTACGTCAATAACGGACAGGTACAGTTTCGTACGCCTGCCGGATACCCAGCTGTTAAACCACCTTGGGGAACACTAAGCGCAGTAGATCTTAACTCGGGAGATTTTCTATGGCAGGTTCCATTAGGGGAATTTCCCGAACTTAAGAAACATGGTGTAGCTCCTACGGGTACCGAAAACCATGGTGGACCTATCGTGACAGCAGGAGGGGTTCTGTTTATTGGAGCTACTCAAGACGAACTCTTTCGCGCTTTCGATACAAAAACAGGTAAAATCTTATGGGAATATAAACTACCGGCAGGTGGATTCGCTACACCGGCTACCTACGAAGCAAAAGGCAAACAGTATGTGGTTATTGCTGCAGGTGGCACAAAATATGGATTAAAGCCAGGTGGATCATATATAGCTTTTTCACTTCCAGACTAATCTGAATTTTTTTTATACATATTTTAAAATTTTTATAGGGAATTTTTTGAGATTACTTGTCTATAATAATAAGAACTCATAGAGCCAATTGAAATAAACCTGCAAGCCTTAAATAGATTGCATACTGTTAAATAAATAAAATGTATTGTTAACCCTTAATATGCGTATATGACATCAACATAATAAAAAAAATGAGAAGTGCGCCAACACTTCTCATTTGATTCCTTGAATTAGTTTAACACTATTCTTCAGATTTTTTAACAATAATTAGCAAAGCTATGAAAAAAAAAGAACTAAACGAAAGAGTTCTTTATAAGCACTCTTTTGTTTACTTTTTTACAAAAAGAAACCTGTTATCATTTCGTTACTGTGTTTTCTTGACGATTTTTTTGTCTCTCAATGCCATTGCCAACACCGACTCGCAAGGAGAAAAAATTGATCTTGTTGTGCAAAATGTAAAGCTTAAAAACGTATTTCCGATTCTTGAACAAAGGGGAAAAATCAGATTGATGTATAGTGAGGAAAGCATCGCTTTTGATAAACCTGTTACTATTAAGGCGAAGGAAACCCCTGTGCTTCAAGTACTAGCCATGCTATTGGCGAATACTAATTTAGAGTATATGCAGATGAAAGATAATCTGGTGATCGTAAGAAATAAGGCTAATCAACCGAGTGTAACTGTTAGCGGATTGGTTAAAGGAACCGATGCGCAGCCTTTAACAGGTGTGAGTGTAATAGTCAAAGGCATATCGGGAAAGGGTACTAGAACGGGTGCCGACGGTGCATACACACTCTCTGTTCCAGCTAATTCGGTGTTAGTCTTTACTTATGTGGGGTATCTTTCTCAGGAAATAGCCTTAGGAGGGAAGAATAGAATTGATGTAATTCTACAAGAAGATGCTCAGCAGCTAGGAGAAGTAATCGTTACCGCATTAGGTATAAAACGAGAAAATAAGAAATTAGGTTATGCTGCTTCGTCTGTGGCACCTGAGCAATTAACTGAAAGCAGAACAACGAATCTGGGAAACAGTCTATCAGGAAAAGTGGCGGGTTTAAATGTGTCTCCTTCACCAACTGGGCCAGGAGGTTCTTCGAAGATCCGCTTGAGAGGCCAATCCTCTTTTGGAGGTAATAATTCCCCATTGATTGTGGTAAATGGTGTTCCTATCAATAACGCACCGCAGGGTGGAGCGAATGCTGCGGGTGGTGGAAATACGGGGGAAGTAAATACAGATTTGGGAGATGGACTGCAAAGTATTAATCCTGATGATATTGCATCTCTCACCGTGTTAAAGGGAGCTGCTGCTGCTGCTTTGTACGGATTTAGAGCAAAAGATGGTGCGATTATTATTACGACTAAATCGGGAGGAGAGCAGGGAGAAGGAATAGGGATTAGTTATAGTACAAGCCTACAGGCCGATCAACCCTTAGATTATACTGACTTCCAATATGAGTATGGACAAGGGGAGTATGGAATTCGGAACGCAACGCTTGCCGATGCAAGAAGAACGGGCGTGTGGAGCTTTGGGCCACGATTTGATGGCTTACCGATCATGCAACATGATGGAGTTGAACGCCCTTATGCTCCGTATAAAGATCGTATTAAAGATTTTTACGATATTGGAAAAACGTTTACGAACTCGCTCGCGGTGTCAGGAGCGAATGAAAAAGGAAACTTTCGGGTTTCTTTTGCGAATACAGATGCTAATAGTATTATTCCAAACTCAGATTATAATAAAAAAATCTTTAATGTTGGATTGAATTATAACCTAAACAAAGATCTATCTGTACAGGTGAATGCCAATTATTCAAACGAATTTAATAATAATCCACCAGTCGTTAACCAACAGGCTTTTAACGTCAACCAAACAGTCTATACGTTAGCCAATAGTATCGATATGCAATGGCTGAAAAATGCCTATAAAGATCCGGTGACGGGCAATGAAATTGGACCTTCGCGGTTTACCGATCGGACTAACCCTTATTGGGCAATCAATGAACGTTTCGAAACACAGAAACGAGATCGCTTATTTGGAAATGTTTCGATGCGTTATCAATTCACCCCTTGGCTATGGGCACAGGGTCGTGTAGGGCAGGATTTTTTTACCAATGTGCGGCACGCAAACCGGCCTACGGGAACGGCAATGCTACCGGTAGCACCCACTGGCTTCAATGGGAATTATTTTCAGAATACAAGTACGTTTAGAGAGCGCAATATAGATTTTTTGATAGGATTAAACCATGAAATCGGTGTGTGGGGAGTTGACGCTACTTTTGGTGGGAATTCAATGGATCAAAAATCCGAAAGAATGGGTACTTCTGTAACCAACTTCTTTATTAGAGATTTATATACGGTAGATAATGGTCAGATAAAAAATCCAATTTATGCTTTTTCTCATAAAAGAGTGAATTCTGTATTTGGTACGGTGGACTTCTCTTTCAACGAATTCCTGTTTCTGAATTTAACAGGTAGAAACGATTGGTTTTCTACATTAAACCCTGCTTCTAACAGCGCCTTTTATCCTTCTGCAAGTACCAGTTTTGTGTTCAGTCAAATTTGGAAATCAAAACCTACCTGGCTAAATTTTGGTAAGGTAAGGGCTTCTTATGCCGAGGTGGGAGGGGATACAGATCCTTATACGAATGCACTGTATTACAATATCGAAAACAACCTATTTAATGGTGTACCACTCGGTATTATTACTTCCGCTATTAGTCCGAACGCCAACCTGAGACCACTCACCGTAAAAGAGACCGAGTTGGGTATCGATTTTAAATTGTTTAACAATCGTTTAGCTGTTGATGTAGCGGCTTATAATAAAATTACAGCGGATGAAATTTTAAATGTAGATATCTCGAATGCTTCAGGCTATGGTCAGACATTGGTGAACGTGGGTAAATTGAGAAATAGGGGCGTTGAAGTTTCCTTAAGTGTTACACCTGTCAAGACGGAACATATTACCTGGGAGTCGGTGATAAATTATGCTTACAACAAAACAAAAGTGCTTCAGTTGGCCGATAACCAAACTCGTTTTGATGTAGGAACGGGCGAATACATTGGTATCATTTCGCACGAAGTAGGGCTTCCGATGGCATCTGTTCGGGGAGTGGATTATTTGCGCAACACTAATGGTGAAATCATTACCTCTAACGGCTTGTTTCTACCCGGCAATATCATTACTTATGGCAGTGCTATCCCGCCACACACCGGGGGCTGGCTGAATACGCTAACGTACAAAGGTATTCGTTTTTTTGTGCAGCTCGACTTTAAAGCGGGACATAAGATGATTTCTAATTCTAATTTTAATTGGACGCGGCATGGCTTGCATCAAAATAGCTTAGTTGGTCGTGAAGGAGGTGTGATATTCGATGGCGTGAACAGTGATGGCTCTCCCAACACAACTCCAGTGGAAGCTGAACTGTTTTATAGCCAATACCGTTCGGGGAATATCGCAACACCTTTCGTCTATGATGCCAGTTTTATCCGTGCACGAACCATATCACTGGGTTATGATCTTAGTAAATTTTTGCGTGGTACATTCATCAAATCGCTAAATGCAAATCTCTTTGTGAATAACCCTTTTATTATTAGTAAAAAGGTCGACAATCTAGACCCTGAAACGCAATATTCTGCCTCAGACTTGAATACTGGTTTAGAAACACATGCACTACCAACTACCAGAACGTACGGGTTGAATCTAAATGTTAATTTTTAATAATCATCCTAACATGAACCCGACATGATTAACATAATCATTAAGCACACAGGACAATGATTATGTTAATCATCAAAGGCTCCATCTGACAACTAAACCGAGCCTGCGAGCTCATTGATGCCTTAATTAACAAATATAACATCAATAAAAACAAAATATATACAGATGAAAAAGATTTTAATGTTTTTGCTGGCCGCAACACTGTTATCTATGAATAGCGCCTGCGATAAAGATTTTAAGGAAATTAATATAAATCCTTCGTTAGCAAATGATCTGGATCCAGCCTATCTGTTCTCCAATGCACAACGTTTATCGGCCATTGCCGCTTATCACTATCAAGGAGAAATTGTGCAGCAAATTAATACACCTTATGGGGGGCTTCTCGCTGCAGGAAATCGAAATATCATTAACGACCAACATGCTAGCGAAGCATTTAATACCATTTATACCGGACCCATTCGATATTTGATTGAAGTGATCAATAAAACGGCAGGAAATCCAGATCAAAGTAACTTATACAATATGGCGCGCATTTGGAAAGCGTATTGTTTTCAACTTTTAGTTGATACCTATGGAGATATTCCTTATACAGAAGCTGGGTTAGGTTATACAGAAGCAGATTATTTGCCTAAATATGATGCATCTGCGGGTGTATATGAAGCAATTATCCAAGAATATAAGGAAGCGACTGATGCACTGGATCCTGCTAAAATGAATATTGGAACGGCCGATTTGTTTTATGGTGGAACCGTTGATCGCTGGAAAAGGTTGGGAAATTCTCTCTTGTTACGTACCGGAATGCGTTTTACAAAGACGGATGAAGAAAAAGCAAGAACCATTGTTACGCTGGCGATGGATCCAACTAGGGGTGGCGTGATGACATCAAATGATGACAACGCTTTCATCCAATTTAATGCGGTCTATACGAATGGTACTTCGAATGCTTTGTTAGGTGGCGAACGCGCAAATTATTACATAGGAAGCCCCTTTATAGAGTTTTTGAAAAGCAATAATGACCCTCGCTTACGTTACATTGCTGTGAAATATGATGTGCCTGCCAATCCGCTAGCGACCGCAGGTGCCGCCAACACGAATCCGGCAGAGCAACAGGGTATGCCCTACGGATACGATGAAAGCTCCATTGCATCTGCTCCGGATTATCCAGGTAAGATAGGCGCTGCATGGAAATACTCACAATTCAATAGGGCTACCGTAATGCGTATAGATGCACCGGAATACCTCGTTACCTTTTCTCAAACACAGCTGTTGCTTGCTGAAGCAACCGTTAGAGGGTATATGAGTAGCGGAAACGCTGAAGAATATTATGAAAGTGGAATAAAGGCGCATATGGAGCAAACAGCACTTTACGGCTCTGCTGACATTAGCACAGCGGAGAAAGAGAGTTACCTGAATGAAACAAATGTTTCTTTTAATTCAGAAAGCGCGCTACAACAGATTAATGAACAGTATTGGGTGAGCTCTTTTAGAAGCTGGTCGGAAGCATGGGCCAATTTCAGAAGAAGTAATTACCCGCAGCTAAAACCGGTAAATTTTCCTTCTCAGGATCCCTCTATAGCTAGTGCTGGCGGATTTATTAAACGACTGGTGTATCCCTTACGGGAAACTTCAGTTAACAGCGTAAACGTACAGGAGGCAATCAGCCGAATGGGTGGAAATAGTTTGGGGACCAGTGTTTTTTGGGATCGTGCAAATTAATGCTATCTCCTTGATGAATAGAAATTAAAATATAAACGAAATAATTATATACAGATGAAAAATACAATTCAAAAGATTAAAGAACAAACGCTTATTGCTGAAGGTGAGCAAAGACAAAACGCGCTAATAGAAAGCAAGGAACCGCTGACAGCGGAACCACGAAGGGATTTCTTAAAAAAAGTGGCTTTGGGAGGACTTGCATTAGGAGGTTTTATGGGATTGCCTATAGAAGACACTTTAGCGCATACCACTTCCAGGGTAAATAGAAATTCGGCACCATCGGATTTAAAAATAACGGATTTACGTTATTGTGTTACCCGTGTAATGGGCCGGACAGCAATTATAAGAATCGATACGAATCAAGGTATTTATGGATTAGGGGAAGTGCGCGATGGAGCTGATGAACGTTATGCCTTGTTCTTGAAGAGCAGGATTATAGGAGAAAACCCTTGTAATGTGGAAAAGATTTTTCGAATGATCAGACAGTTTGGAGGCGATTCGAGACAGGCGGGTGGCGTTTGTGCCGTAGAAATGGCTCTTTGGGATATTTGTGGAAAGGCCTACAATGTTCCTGCTTGGCAACTTTTAGGTGGATTGTATCGAGATAAAGTCAGGCTATATGCAGATACTCCTGAAGCAAGTTCTGTAGAAGAACAAAAGAAATTAATTCAATATCGTATCCAAGAACAGGGTTATACATGGTTAAAAATGGATGTTTCTATCGGAGAACTTAGAGGAAAACCGGGTACGACGGTAAATTCAAAATTTTGGGAGAACGATAAGGGAAGACTTGCACAATGGGGTGACAATAATTATATGGCCTACGCTAATAGAATGCACCCTTTTACACAAATTCAAATAACAGATAAAGGACTGGAAGAATTGGCACAAATTGTAGAGCATGTTAGGGGAATGGTTGGCTATGATATTCCCATTTCAACTGATCATTATGGACACTTTGACTTAAATAATGGTATACGTTTAGGAAAGGCACTTGAAAAATATCGCCTGGCTTGGTTGGAAGATGTTGTTCCTTGGCAATATACAGAGCAATGGAAAACAATTACTGAAGCAATAGAAACGCCAACGATTACTGGAGAGGATATATATTTATTGAATAATTTTAAAGATTTGATCCATAACCGTGCGGTAGATTTAATACATCCTGATCTGGCTTCATCTGGAGGACTTTTAGAGACAAAGAGAATTGGAGATTATGCACAAGAATTTGGTATAGGTATGGCTATGCATCAAGCTGGAACACCTGTTTCTTTTATGGCGAATGTGCATTGTGCTGCTGCAACCGAAAATTTTCTTTCACTCGAGCACCATTCTGTTGATGTACCCTGGTGGGAAGACTTGGTGAAAACAACTGATGGAAGAAAACTGATCGAAAAAGGGTATGCTACGGTTCCCTTGACGGCACCTGGCCTTGGCATAGAACTAAACGATGAAGTAGTGAAAGAGCATCTTATCGAAAAAGATAAATCTTACTTTGAGCCCACTCCCCAATGGAATGATACTAGATCTCATGATCGTACTTGGAGCTAGTTGAGTAGATAAATAGAGAAGTGGTTGAGTGGTTAAATCGTTAAGTAGTTAAATAGGAAAGTGGTTAAATAGGGGAATAGTTTAGTAATAGTAGCGTTCATAAGCAGTAAATTACTGGTGTTCGTTGCTGCTAATGAACTATTCAACTATTATACTACTCAACTAAATACTATTTAACTACTATACGACTCAACGTTTTGACAAACACACAATAAAAAATAAATATGCATTAGGGAATTTTAGAAGTTTTATTGTCTTTACAATAGAGGGTATTAATCGGATGACAAAGATACTTTCTGAATTTTATGGATGATAATAGAATCATAGTGCTGCTGACCCGCAAGATAACGGGTGAAATTAACGAGGTTGAACTTGAAGAATTAACTAATTTATTAGCAGAAAATCCCGAGGCAGTATATTATGAGGAATTTGTGAATGAATTATGGAAAAAGAGTGAAAATAAGGATAAGAAACTCGATTCTTTTTATGAGCGTCATAAAATAAGACACCTAGAGAAATTACAGTTCGACACAAGTGCTGAACTTCTTATAAAAGATGTTCCACGAGTAGAAAAAAAGTTGATATTGAAGAGAAAGGTTTTTTTCTACGGAGCTGCGGCAGTTATTTTATGTATTATTAGTTTTTTCACTTTTTTTAGCAGCTACATTTACGAAAAGGCTTCAGAAAATAGAATTGAAATTATAGCAGAGAAGGGTATCCGGAAACAATTGTTATTGCCTGACGGTACAAAAGTATGGCTAAACGCTGATAGCAGGTTGTCTTATAATAATTTTACAAAAGACACTAAAATGCGTTCAGTAAGTTTGGAGGGAGAGGCTTACTTCGATGTCGCCAAGGATAAAAATAGGCCTTTTATTATACAGACAGAGAAAATCTCCATAAGAGTATTGGGCACTGCTTTTAACGTGAAGGCATATCCTAATGAACCAAAAACGGAGACAACTCTTATTAAAGGAGCTATTGAGTTAAGTGTAAATGAAAGACCAGAGGAGAAAATTTTATTAAAGCCAAATGAAAAAGTTGCGTTAGTTGATTCTAAAATGTTGGCAGAAGGTAAGAAGTCAACAAATAACTTGACCCTTACCATAGGAAATCTGTCTAAGATACATGTAGACAATGAAGAATATATACAAGAAACCTCGTGGACTACAAATAAGCTTGTTTTCAAAGATGAGACAATGGAAGAATTGATTCCAAAACTTGAACGATGGTACAATGTCAGTATTCACTTAGAAAGCTCCAAAATAAAACGTTATCGATATACTGCCACTATCACGAAAGAGGATATCAATCAAGTACTAAATGCCATGCAGCTAATTAAACCTTTTACCTTTAAAACTGAAAATAATGACATAACTATTTATTAAGATGAAAGCTTAAGGAGTGCGCCAACACCCTTATGTAAAAATCATCAACGATGTAGTGAAACTACTCTCCCAGAATTTCTAACAATAATTACCTAATTATGAAAAGTAAAGAACTAAACCAAAAAGTTTTTTATACATATTGTTTTGCCCATTTTATAGCTAAAAGAAGCGTCTTTTTATTTAAGTATATCGTTCTTTTATTGATCACTTTTTCATTGCCCGAGGAGGTATATGCTGTTTCTGAAAAGATAGATTTGACCGCACGAAATGTGAAGCTTAAAACGCTTTTCCCTGTTTTGGAGCAACGTGGTAAAATAAGATTAATGTACAGTGAGGAGAACGCAATGCTTGACAAATTGGTTAGCATAAATGTATCCGATATGCCTGTCTTAGAGGTGTTAGATCAATTGTTTTCCCATACTGATCTGGAATATAAGATGCTCGAAAACGATCTTGTGGTAATCACAAAAAAAGACAAACAACAAACAATTGAAGTAAAGGGAAGAATTAGTGATGAAGGGGGGCAACCTTTAGCAGGAGTAAGTATTATTGTAAAAGGTACCGGGAAAGGTACAAGCTCCAATGAAGAAGGGCAATTTATCTTGAGATCTCCAGAAAATGCTGTACTGGTTTTCTCCTATATAGGTTATTTGTCACAAGAGCTCGAAGTAAAATCACGTCAGTTGATAGACGTTACGTTAACAGCGGAGGCCGAATCATTGGGAGAGGTGGTTGTAACCGCACTGGGCATTAATAGAGAAAAGAAATCGCTTAGTTATGCCGTTACGCAAATAGGCGGCGATCAGGTGACGAAAGCACGCGAAATTAATCTTGGCAATGCATTGACGGGTAGAGTAGCAGGCCTAAACGCCACAGGAACATCTACCGGGCCAGGTGGATCCAGCCGCATCGTAATCAGAGGCAATGGATCACTTAATGGAGATAATCAACCGCTCATAGTCGTAAATGGCATCCCGATAGACAACTCCAATCAAGGAGCGGCAGGCTCTTACGGAGGAATGGATCGAGGCAATGGCCTTTCCAGTATTAATCCTGATGACATTGAATCTATTTCCGTATTAAAAGGTGGAACGGCGGCAGCTTTATATGGATCTCGGGCAGCAAACGGCGTGATTTTAATTACTACGAAATCAGGTAAGGGACAGCAAGGCGTTGGTGTGGAATATAATACTACACTTACCATGGAAACACCGCGTAACTTACTAGACTGGCAATATGAATATGGTGCAGGATCACAAGGTGCAAAGCCTAGCTCACAGGCCGAGGCAATTGCTTTTGGAAGGATGTCGTGGGGAGCAAGATTGGACGGATCAATGGTGCCACAGCCTAATGGTGAAGAAGCACCTTACATTGCACAGCGAGATAATATTAAAAATTTCTATAATACAGGAAGCACCTTTAATAACACCGTAGCACTAAGTGGAGGTAATGAAATAGCCAATTTCAGATTTGCAGCGGCTAATCTTGATAATAAAGGTATCGTCCCTAATAATGCGCTGAATATTAAGTCCTTCAATCTAAGCGCCAATGCAACGTTGGCAAAGAGAATCATCTTTGAAGGGAAAGCGCAATATAGTATCGAGAAAAACGACAATAGACCCTTCACCGCAGATTTTCAAAAAAATCCAAATGCAGGTACGCAAATAATAGCGAATAGCATTGATGTCCGCACGCTGGCACCTGGCTACGATGCAAATGGCAACGAAATGGTCTGGAGTGATTATATCTATGCCACTAACCCCTATTTTGCAGTTAATAAAATGACAAATGGTGATACCAGAAATAGATTTATTGGGATGTTCTCTACAAGGTATAATATCACTGATTATCTATATGCGAGAGGTCGCGTCGGAATAGATCAGTATAACTTCGATGCCTTTGATTTGTCTGAACCTTCGGGAACTGCTTTTAATAATCGGGGCCAAATGAATACAGATCAAAATTACAAGCAGGAAGTAAATGCGGAAGCCATTTTGGGATTTGATAAAACTTTAGGAGATTTTTCAGTTAATGCGCTAATAGGGGGCAACCAAATGAGGAATACGACAAAAGGGGTGCAGCTAACCAGTGGACAGTTTAATGTTCCCTTTCAGTATTTTATTGGAAATGGCAGCGCACAGAATTTTACGCTGAACTACGGGAAATTTGCTATCAATTCCATTTTTGCATCTGCTGATATTGGTTATAAATCATATTTATACCTAACACTATCTGCCCGGAAGGATTGGTTTTCAACATTGCCGCCAGAACAAAATAGCTTACTTTATCCATCGGTTGGTTTAAGCTTTGTAGCATCAGAAGCTTGGAAAAGCAAGCCTATGTGGCTAGATTATCTTAAAGTGAGAGCTTCATGGGCGCAGGTGGGTGGTGGTGCACCGGCGCCGTATAGTCTGGACCTCACTTATATGAATCAACCTCAGCAATATATAACCGGTGCCACCTTAATGACGGTTAATAGTAATACCATCCCAAATAAGTTAAAACCCTATACCTCCACCACTTCAGAGGCGGGAGTTGAAGCACGGATTTTTAATAATAAGCTAGGAGTAGATCTTACTGTGTATGATAGAACAACTACTAACGATATTGTAAACGCTTCTGTGCCTTATAGTTCAGGTTACCAGACTGTAGCGCTTAACGTTGGCGAAATTCGTAACCGGGGTGTTGAATTATTACTCAGCGGTACGGCACTACGTACCGGAGCGTTTAGTTGGGATCTGGCCTATAATATGGCCTACAATAAAAATACTGTTTTAAAAATTTCGGATGATTTACAGTCTATTCAATTGCCGGGTGCAACTACCCGAACCTTAAATGGCGGGATCTACCATTTTGAAGGGCAACCATTTGGTATGATAGCCGGAAATAGGGCTGCGCGAAATGAAGATGGACAGATTATTTATAATAGCGCTACTGGAATTCCAATTCAAGGACCTTTGGAAATATTGGGTAAAGGAGTTCCTCCCTTAACAATGGGGATAACCAATACGTTTAACTATAAAAATTTCAGCTTAAATGTGCTGATTGATGGTAAGTTTGGCGCAAAAGTATATGCTGCAACAAATGCATACGGTACGCAGTTTGGATTGGATAAACGGACTGTCGAGCACAACATACGTGAAACAGGGATTGACCTTTCGGGGGTGAACCAAGCGAATGAGCCTTATACAGGAAACGTTTCCGCCCAGACTTATTATTCAACGATATGGGCAACTTTAACAGATGAATTTGTTACTAGTGCCGATTTTATTAAGTTGCGTTCTATTACACTTGGATATTCTTTGCCTAACAGTCTTTTAGAAAAAACACCTTTTGAAGCACTAACACTTTCGTTTGTAGCGAGAAACTTATTTTTCTTATATAATAAAGCTCGAAATATAGATCCGGAAGCAAGCTATAGCAGTGGTAATGCACAAGGTCTGGAGAATTTTGGTTTGCCAACAGTCCGTAGTTATGGGTTAAACCTGTCGGTTAAATTTTAAAATTATTTTTATTAGTAAAATAGACATTATGAATCATAGAAAAAGGATTTTTTTAAAAAGTGTATTTATTGCTGGCTTTTGTATGCTGGCAACTTTTTCTGCTTGTGATAAAGGATTTGAAGAGATGAATACCAATCCTAATGCCTTTACAGAACCTGTTATTGGCAATCTTTTTACGACAAGTATTATCAGAACGGCCGGAACGGGGACTGCAGATCGCAATAGAACCAATATAAAATATTTTGCAGGCACCATGCAGTACATGGCCTCTTTAGGACTTAATTGGTCGGGCGATAAGAATTATGAAAATAATCAGTTTGGTGATTTATTTGAAACCATCTATAATGTTCACCTGAAAGAGCTTCAACAGATTATCGCCGCTACAGAAGGAAACGTGGATTTGATCAACCAATTTGCAATAGCCAATATTTGGCGTGTGTTTATATTGCATCGGGCGACGGACATATACGGTGATGTGCCTTATACCGAAGCGGGTCAAGGGTACATTAGTGGCGTGTTTAAACCAGCCTATGATAAGCAATCTGCTATTTACCCAATGATGCTTGAACAACTGGAACGTTCTATTAGTCAGTTGGATGCTACGAAATCAACATTTGGAAATAATGACGTGTTGTATGAAGGTAATATTGCTAAATGGAAGACTTTTGCTTATTCATTAATGTTGCGTTTAGGCATGCGTTTGAGTAATGTAGCGCCAGATTTAGCGAAGAGTTGGGTCGAAAAAGCCATCAGCGGAGGAGTCATGCAAAGTAATGATGATATAGCCAAAGTAAATCATGTTGCAGGAAATGGTAACACACAAAACTGGGATTCCTTCGAACTAAAAAGGGAAAGCTTCCCTGAATCAAATGCAGGGAAAGGTCCTGTTAAATTGAGTAAAACACTCATTGATGCACTTATCGGGTATAACGATCCCCGAATACCTTTTTATGCAACCTTATGGGAAGGGAATATACTTTCCCAGCAAACAGCCAAATTACCAAGTACAACTGATCCCACTCTTCAGAAAGGACTTCCCAATGGGTTTGATGCAACTACTATTAAACAAGTTATTCCTGATTTTAATAACAATATGCTGACCACATTTTCGGAGCCTAATACTGCAACAGTTGCAAGTTTAAATGCACCTACTATTCTGTTAAGCTATTCAGAAGTTGAATTTCTATTGGCAGAAGCTGCTTTAAGAGGCTGGGCGCCTGGTACGGCAAGCGAACATTATGAAAATGCTATCAGAGCGAATATGCAGTCAACGAGTTTGTTTCCTACTGTTACTTTATCTAATGGTGAGAGCATTATTAAAGACGAGGTAATTGCGTCTTATTTAGCGGTGCATCCACTTGACGCAAGCGGCTCATTCGAACAGCAGATGGAGCAGATTTATACGCAATTCTGGCTGGCCCATTTTATGTATTTCGATCATTTCGAAGCATTCTCCACGTGGAGAAGAACAGGATACCCTGTTCTCAATGCTCCAAATTATCCAGGAAACTTTACCGGGGGGAAACATTTATTACGCTTACGCTATCCCGTATCTGAAGCTACGCTGAACAAGATAAATTACGAAGAAGCAGTGAGTAATCAAGGGCCGGATCTATACACTACAGCAGTGTGGTGGGATAAATAATGAAAGGAATTTAACGTTTACCAATTAAGAATTATGGAAGACAATCGTCGGAATTTTATCAAAAAAGGAATCTCTGTAGCTGCTGCCTTATCATTGGGGGGACTACAGGGGAGTGCTCATGAAACTTCTATCGAAGATGTTGTGCAACTCAATTCCTTTGCAAAGGATGCCGGTATGGAAATGAGTAATGCTTACTTTTCGGGTATTGAGGCAAATAAACAGCTCATTGCCCTGGCGAAACAGATGGATGCTCTGGGTGCTGTAGCCGGCGTAAATCCCGGTCTAGCAGGCTTAACCAATGTAAATCCTTGGGAATATAAAGCCATCATCGGTGTAAAAGAGGCATGGAAAAAGCAAGGATTAAAATTTAATGTTGTGGAAGGTCCTCCATCTTTAGGGGAAAAAACTAAATTAGGCTTGGCGGGTAAGGACGAAGAGATAGAAAACTTTATTGCCTTTATGAAAAATCTAAAGAAAGCAGGCATTGATGTTATCTGTTATAATTGGATGCCCGTTATCAGTTGGGCGCGTACTAGCATGGATAGACCCGGAAGAGGTGGTGCGTTGATGACTGCATTTGACTACGAGGACATAAAAAACAAACCGCTAACAAAATATGGCGAAGTGTCACCTGAAACGATGTGGAAGAACTTGGAATATTTTTTAAAAGCAGTTGTACCTGAAGCAGAGAAAATTGAAATGAAATTGGCGCTGCACCCAGATGATCCGCAGGTGAATAGCATTCAGGGTATCTCCCGTATTATGAACACCGTAGAAAATTTTGATAGGATGTTGAACCTTGTTCCAAGTCCGTATAGTGGTGTAACGATGTGCCAAGGCAATTTTTCCTTAATGGGGGCAGATATTCCAGCATTGGTTAGAAGATGGGGCAAAGCAGGTAAAATCCATTTTGTTCATTTCAGAAATGTACAAGATCTCAGTGGAGTACTGCCGAGCACAAAGTTTACGGAAACTTTTCATGATGAAGGACAGATAGATATGTATGAAGCCATGAAAGCTTATTATGACATCGGATTTAAAGGTCCTATTCGTCCAGATCATGTACCCACGATGGCCGGTGAAGAAAATACTTTTCCAGGCTATATGACCTTGGGTAATCTTTTTGCAATCGGTTATATAAGAGGCTTGGCAGAAGCTGCAAGTAAACGGGCGAAAGCTTAATAAATATGAATTAGCATAAATTTAAAGAATGATGAAAAAATTAATAATACTTTGTCTAGTACTTTTTGTAGTAAGGTATGAAATAAATGCACAGCAGGTAGGTTCTTCTGCGGAGTATATCAAAGCGTTAACGTCTCATTGGAAAGGAGAGCGATTTTCCGACGGTCGGCCTAAAATAGCCGACAATTTATTGGAAAGATTAAAAAAAGTCTCCATGGAACAGGCTTGGGGCTATTTGCGAAGTCAAAAATATAATAATCAGTTTGAATCTAATTGGGAGGTGATCATGTACCCTGATCAGGTAATGGTAGGAAGAGCGGTGACTGCGCAATACATGCCGGCCAGGCCCGATCTGATCGATCAGATAAAACAACAAGGAGCAAAAGAAGGTCGGTCTACAGAAGGAGGAACAAACACATGGCCGATTGATGTGCTTACCTCGGGCGACGTATATGTGGCCGACAGTTATGGGAAGGTAATCGACGGTACATTGATCGGCGATATGTTAGGTAATACCATCTATACGAATTCAAAAAATGGCGTGATATTCTGGGGAGCAGTGCGGGATATGGACGGACTCAGTCAGATAAAAGGCTTTAACGTTTGGGCGAAAGGTCAAGATCCTTCTTATATTATGGAGATGACGCTTTCAACCATCAATGCCCCTATCAGGATTGGGCGGGCTACGGTGTTACCTGGCGATGCCGTTTTGGCCAATAAATATGGAACAATATTTATCCCTTCACATTTGGTGGAAGATTTGGTGATGAGTTCAGAGTTCACGATGCTAAGAGATAAATTTGGTGCACAGCGTCTTAAAGAGAAAAAATATTTATCAGGGCAGATAGATAGTAAATGGAGTGATGAAATAAGAAATGATTTCGTAGGCTGGCTAAAAAATCTTTCTGGAGAAGAATTGCCAATGTCAAGAGAAGAGCTGGATGCTTATCTTAAGAATCGAGATTTTTATTAAAAGCTTTATAACAGCATAAAAGATAATGATTATGAATGGCATCGACATTTATGATCGTTCAATGATTCATGACACAAATATTATCCGAATGAAAAATCAGTTTATAATCATATTCTTAACCATGATCTGCTTGAGTTGTACAGATAAAAAAGAAGAGGAAGCTAAGGTGGCCGTTGAAAAGGCAGTCGAAGCTTTTCGTCAAACAATGCTTCACCCTGATCAAGCGACATTCGAAGCATTGACGTCCACCAAGTTAAGCTATGGTCATTCTAGTGGTTTAATAGAAGATCAACCCACCTGCATTACATCGATGGTTTCGGGGAAGTTTAAATTTTTACGTATTGATATAATTAACCAAACAGTAGCTATAGAAGGTAACACAGCAATAGTAAGGCATGAGTTTAAGGCTGATACACATGATGAAGGGAAGGACCCGGGAACAGTGAAGCTTAATGTATTGCAGGTTTGGCATAAGCTTGATGATCATTGGCGTTTACTTGCCAGACAGGCAGTGAAAGTAAAAATTTAGTGGCTAAATTATTAAATTGAAATACATGCAGGAAAAATTAGCTCCCTCACGGTGGTATAGAATCATACCAATTGTTTTTATTACGTATAGTTTAGCCTACCTCGACAGGGCTAATTTTGGCTTTGCCGCAGCAGGAGGTATGGCGGAGGACCTGAATATTACACCCAGTGTTTCTTCTTTACTGGGATCCTTGTTTTTTTTGGGTTATTTCTTTTTTCAGATTCCAGGGGCCCATTATGCCGCACATAAAAGTGCTAAAAAACTGATCTTTTGGTCACTCATTCTATGGGGAATATTGGCCACGGCAACAGGTATGGTCAACAATGTCAACATGCTCATTATCATTCGCTTTATGTTGGGTGTGGTGGAAAGTGCTGTGATGCCTGCGATGCTTATTTTATTAAGTCAATGGTTTACCAAACAAGAACGCTCACGGGCTAACACCTTTTTAATTTTAGGTAACCCTGCTACCGTTTTGTGGATGTCGGTATTATCAGGGTATCTTATTCACGCCCTGGGCTGGCGGTGGATGTTTATTTTACAAGGCGCACCAGCAATTATATGGGCCTTTATATGGTGGCGCTTAATTGATGAAAAACCAAAGGACGCAAATTGGCTCATAGAAGAAGAACAGCTTGCTGTTGATGCCAAGTTACAAGAAGAACAGCAGTCTATAAAACCAGTGAAAAATTATGCGGAAGCCTTTAGATCTAAAATGGTTATTCTGTTATGTTTACAATATCTCCTGTGGAGTATGGGTTTATATGGGTTTGTGATGTGGCTCCCGTCGATCATTAAAGCTGCCCCAAACATGGATATTGTTACTACGGGTTGGCTCTCCGCAGTACCCTATGTACTGGCCATTTTGGCTATGCTGGGCGCATCCTATGCATCAGATAAAACATTGAATCGAAAACTTTTCATTTGGCCCTTTCTATTGGTTGGTGCATTGGCGTTCTATGGTTCTTATTTAATAGGTACATATAATTTTTGGTTATCATTTACGCTTTTGGTCATTGCAGGCGGAGCCATGTATGCACCATACGGACCATTTTTTGCCGTTATTACAGAAGTGCTGCCAAAAAATGTGGCTGGTGGTGCATTGGGGTTAATTAATAGTATGGGAGCATTGGGCTCTTTTGCAGGTGCCTACATTGTAGGATACCTAAATGGTCTCACCAAAGGTTTCGGTGCATCCTACTTATTGATGGCGGGGACGCTGTTATTATCAGCTATCTTAACAATAATCGTTGTGAGAACGCCAAAAAAAGATTTATTGTAACAAAAAAATTCCATTTGTATAAATAACGAGACTATTTTCTCGGTAAGACTTGTTTTTTCACGATGTAAACAACATTATGTTAATACTTGTTAATTGGACTGTGTTGTTTGGTTGTTTTTTTTATATTTGTTTCGTAAAACTTAAAAATACCAATTTTTTATCAAGGGTATGGCATAGATGAGGAGGGGGATTTTGATCGACGGTAAACTGATAAATATTTATAAAAACGTTTTAGCAATGAGTTTTTTAATTAAAAAACCGAAATAAATAACTAACAATCTTTGTGTGGACGAAATATGATTAATTCGCCAGTTAAGGGAAACATAGGGAAATACGACTATTTTAATTGTTAAAGGTGTTATTGACCAAAAACTAAACAACAAATAAACAGATGAAACACTTTGAAATACAGGAGGACGAACAAGTTTACGATGCTATTGTAGTGGGTTCGGGTGCAGGAGGAGGTATGGCAGGGTATGTGCTTGCTCATGCCGGACTTAAGGTTTTAATGTTAGAAGCGGGCCCTTTCTTTGATCCGGCCAAAGATGCTCTTCAATTGAGATGGCCTTGGGAATCTCCAAGACGTGGTGCATCAACAGTACGACCATTTGGAGATTTTGATGCTGCTTTTGGCGGATGGCAGTTAGAGGGTGAACCATATTCTACGGCTGACGGGACTGATTTTCAATGGTTTCGTGCACGCATGTTGGGAGGACGCACCAACCATTGGGGGCGTATTTCGTTGAGAATGGGGCCTGACGATTTTAAACCGACGGATGGTGTAACGGCTGAATGGCCAATTACCTATGATGAGGTAAAGCCTTTTTACGACAAAGTTGATCGCCTTATTGGTGTTTATGGTACGGTAGAAGGACTCAAAAATGAACCTGATGGTATATTTCTTAAACCGCCAAAGCCTAGACTAAATGAACTGTTTATTAAACGCGGAGCAAAAAAGGCGGGTGTTACCGTGATTCCTGGTAGAGGCTCGGTATTAACGGAAGCACTTCCGGGTGTAAAAGGGCGAGGAACATGTTTTTATTGTGGACAATGTGGACGGAGTTGTAAAGTGTACGCCGATTTTTCTTCTTCTTCTTGCTTGGTAATCCCCGCTATGAAAACAAATAACCTGAAGGTTATTGACAATGCTATGGTACGGGAGGTTTTAACGAATGATGAAGGCATAGCAACAGGCGTATCTTACGTGAATACGACCAATATGCAAGAGTATAGTGTCAGAGGGAAATTGGTTATTTTAGGAGCAAGTGCATGCGAATCGGCACGGCTTCTTCTTAATTCAAAATCAAGTGTGCATCCAGATGGCTTAGGTAACAGTAGCGGATTGGTAGGTAGGTATCTACATGACTCAACCGGATCTAGTATGTCGGGCTTTATTCCTGAGTTGATGGAACGAAAACGCTATAACGAAGATGGTACAGGGAGTGTCCATATTTATTCTCCTTGGTGGTTAGACAATAAAAAACTTGATTTTCCAAGAGGATATCATATTGAATATGGTGGCGGTTTGCATATGCCTTCATATGGTTACCTTGATTGGGTTCCTAAAGTTAATGGTGCTGTTGCAGGAAAGGATGGTAAAAAGAAGGAACAAGGGGGCTATGGAGTTTCATTAAAAAATGATTATCGACGTTTCTATGGTGCAAATGTCGGAATGGCTGGCAGAGGTACGGCTTTGGCACATAAAGACAATTACTGTGAAATAGATCCTGCTAAAGTGGATAAATTTGGTATTCCGGTATTGCGTTTTCACTATAAGTGGGGTAGAGAGGAAGTGGCACAGGCAAAACACATGCAAGAAACATTTCGATCTATCATGCATGAAATGGGAGCAATTATTACTTCACCTACCTATGGTGCAGATACTTCATATGGCTTAGAGGCACCCGGAAAAATAATTCATGAAGGAGGAACGGTAAGGATGGGTAATGACCCTAAAACATCGGTGGTCAATAAGTGGTGCCAATTGCATGATTGTAAAAATCTATTTGTGGTTGATGCTGCACCGTTTGTACAACAAGGAGACAAGAATTTGACGTGGACTATCCTTGCTTTATCCATGCGGACAGCAGAGCATATTTTAGAACAAAGAAGTAAACTAAACGTATAACAACGATATGAACAGAAGAGACACGATAAAGGTCCTCGGCCTTACAACGGTTGGCACTGGTTTATTATTAGAGTCGTGTGGGCCAGAGAATTCAAATAAACAAGTAGATAATGCAGCAGGTGAAGTTAAAAAGCTTGCTGGGGTACAAGAGTTTGAACATGAGCGAAATGCGAAGTTAAATAGCGAGCGTTTTTTTACCGATGCAGAAATGGCAACTATCACCCTTTTAGCAGACATTATTATCCCAAAAGATGATTTCTCAGAAAGTGCTTCGAAAGCAGGGGTGCCTGATTTTATCGAGTTTATGGTGAAAGATATTCCAGCTTATAAGTTGCCCATGCGCGGCGGACTAAAATGGCTTGATATACAATGTTTGAAGCGGTATAAACATGCTTTTATTGACTGCGATGAAAAGCAGCAACTAAGTATCTTGGATGAAATAGCTTATCCAGCGAAGGCCAAGCCCGAGATGCAACAAGGGGTGGCATTTTTTGATCTCATGCGTAACCTAACTGCTTCTGGTTTTTTCACAAGTGAAATAGGAGTTAAAGATATTGGTTATGTGGGTAATAGGCCCCAATTGTGGGAAGGGGTACCTGCAGATGTATTAAAACAATACGGATTCACAGAGGAATCTTAATCTTGGTGCTGAAATAAATGGCTGAAAATTAAGAGCGTGTATCAAGTTTATCATATCGATCAACACGAGATACACGCTCTCTTTGAACCTTAGAAACACCTTCCAACCGTGTGGTGTTTTCGTTCAAATCAGAATTTTACTATTCTAATGAATATCAAAGTGTACGCTGAAGAATCGAAGGGTAGGGGCACTTAATGATGAGACTGCTTCTCCAACTTTATATTTAGCAGATCCGTTAAAACGTTCTAAATTGTTATTGCGAAAGGAAAAGATAGGTTATAAAGAGAAGCAATCTCTTGGATCAAAAGCGACAAATGTCGCACATCAGAAGCTAGCCATTTTGATTTGCTTCTTTTTCTTTTACTATTTCAATCTCATAAGCTTGCAATCCTTTAGGGCTTTTCTGCACCTTAAAAGCAACTGCATCATCCAGTTTTATCTCTTTTGGAGCATCTGAAATCAGAAAGAAAACACGCTCACCATGATTTGTATTAATGAAACCATAACCTCTTTCGTCATTATAAAATTTCACTTTGCCCTGAATCAAATCATCTCCTTCAACCATTTTGGGAGTACTGATCATGATTTCTTCTAACTTAACGTTAGATTTTTTAACTTCTAATGGTTTCTGAGTGGTTATATTTCCATTCTCATCCACATAGGCTAACATATCCTCAAACGATTTTCCCTTATTAGAATTCGTGAGTCTATTTTCTTTTTTTAGCTCTTTTTCTTTCTTTTTCTGTTCACGTTTTTTGTTCTGTTCTTTTTTACGAAATGTTTCTTGGCTTCTACCCATATATTTTTTTAAAGTTTAAATTTTAAATCGACCTGGATTACAATGAAGGAAGACCTGAGAAAGGTAGGTCTGGAGACAGAGTAAGTATGGTTTTCATCAAAGATACAAAAAAATAATTAAGCAGGTGTTTAATTATCACGGACGAGCTTTTGGATAGAAGGAAAGTCGAATGGAAAAGACTGTCTTTCAATTGTAAATTCAGGGTATTCTGGGATGGTTTCTCATTCAAAAGCAAAATATCTTTGCATATATGATTTTCACAAAAAAAATAAAATGAAACGGAAATGTATTATTTTTCTAATGGCATTGATCGTTGGTGCCGTTATATTTGGGAATACTCCTAAAAGGCAAATGGCTAACCAGGAAATGCCTAAAGTGGAAGGATGGTTCTTCAGATCAGTAAGTGGCTATCCGGTCTCTATTGTTTTTGAACCAATTGCACTTTTTAAGAACGGTGATTATTTTGAAGTAGGAGAAGAACCGCTGGAAGAATTGGATATAGAAGTTTCTAAAATTAAAAAGCCCGAAGCGTGGGGAAGGTGGAACTTAACAAATGGAACTTACTTTCTTACCAATAGCAAAGGTAAAACGCACGGATATAAGTTAGGCGAAGGTAACTGGTTTCCCGCCTTTGGCTATGAAGATACATTCAAACTAAAACAACAATACGAACGTACCAGTGGAGGTGATTATGGTAATGGTACACAATCATTAGCCATCAGTAAGATTCGTTTCTTAGATGATAATCTGTTTACTGAGGGGCTGAATACCGGAATCGCTACACCGAATGCTGCTGCTTGGAAAAAAAGCGAGCATGCAGGTACCTATAAGATAAAGGGCCATACACTAATTCTCCACTATACTAATGGAAAAGAAATTCATCGATCTTTCGCAATAGGGGCCTCAGGCCGCCCCCCAAAACCTACCACTAACATGATCTTTATTGGGGGAGATGCATTTATTGATAATGAATAGAAATTGCTTTAAGGTAATTGTTTCTATTATAGTGATATAAGAACAAACCGCTTACTTGTTGGTTAAATTAATAGTAACAATTTAATAATAGCGGACTATGATCAATTATTTCATAATTGCTTTGGTGTTGACTGTTGTAATCGTCTCGCTAATTTTGTATCTGCGGAGAAATGCTAGGGACAAAAAATCCTTAGGAGAGGGGTTGAACAGTCAGGACATAAAACCGGGCAGGCATGATAAAGATGATCAGGATACGTAGTTTTAGTTTTGGCGAACCCCCACTTAATGTGGGTTTTTATATATTCTAACTAGTCAAATCAATAGGTAATTTATAAATACGCTTACCCGTAGCGGCGTAAATAGCGTTACATAACGCCGGAGTAAAGGGCGGAACAGGTGGTTCTCCTACGCCTGTTGGTTTTGCTTCACTGTCGATAATATGTACATGAATTTGCTTTGGAGATTCGGGCATTCTGATAATTTGGTAACCATCATAATTGTTTTGGACAACCCTGCCGTTTTTAACAGTGATTTCACTTTTCAGTGCTAAACTCGCTGAAAATTGTGCACCGCCCTCAAATTGTGATTTCACTCGATCAATATTCACGGCTGTTCCACAATCTACTGCATAATGGACATTGTGAATGCTGATTTTTTTGTTGCTATCTACAGAAACTTCTACAATACAAGCCACATAGGTTAAAAAGCTCCTATGAGCCGCAAATCCAAGTGCCGATCCGGAAGACAGCTTTTTGCCCCAGCCAGCTTCTTTTGCCACACGTTGGATAACATTCTTCATCCGTGCTGTTTCCCATGGGTAGTCTGAAATATTTTCGCCATAGTTTGTATAAGTACCATTTACCATCTCTTCATTAAAGGTAATGCTTCGGTCATCACCTAATAATTCCAGTGCTTGGGCTATTGGGTCCATCTTGCGAGCTTCTGCTATCTCATCGAGCATCGTGCCGATCGCAAACACCTGAGGTATGTTGCGTACAGATCTGAGCCAACCAATACGTAGATGTGCTTTAGCATCATGGGTTTCTACTTTTATAGACGGGACATTGTATGGGAAATCAGTTGCTCCTTGGCCTAACTCACCATCTGCTGCTTGTAATACAGCTGCATCAAAAGTAGCACTAATTGAAGGATAGGCGATATGGTGGTTCCAACCACTCAATTTATTGTCTTGATCTATTGTAGCCACTATTCTTTGCACGCTTAAAGCATGAAAAAAGTCGTGGTGGAGATCATCTTCTCTGGTCCATTGTACTTTAATAGGCAATCCAGATTCTTTGGCAAGTATCGCAGCTTCTACGATAAAATCTGGCTTAGATTTTCTTCCAAAACCACCACCCAATAGCGTTACGTTAACTTTTACCTTTTCGGCATTTATACCGAGCGCACTAGCAACAGCGTCTCTAGCGCCTTGTGGATGCTGGGTAGGCGCCCAAATCTCACAGCTTCCATTCTTTATTACCGCTAAGGCATTAGGCGGTTCTACGGTAGCGTGAGCTAAATAAGGCGCAATATAAGTGTGTTCAATTAATTGTTTGGCACCCGCTTTTGCCTTATTGAAATCGCCACGATTTCTTCTCAATGTTCCACTTTTTTGTACTTCTTGCGTCAATTCTTCCAGCTGTTTAGTTGAATCATATTGAGCATTAGGTCCTAAATCCCATTCTACTTCGAGCGCATCGCGCCCTTTAATAGCAGCCCAGGTATTTTCAGCAATTACCGCTACACCGCTTAAAGGCTTTTCGATCGTAGGTGGAATGTCTCCTCCTTTAATCGGGATAACTTTTATTACACCAGGTATGCTGAGTGTTTTCTTATCATCAAATGATTTTACTTTTCCACCCAAGGTCGGACAGCGTTTTATTACCGCTATTTTCATGTTTTCTACTACAGCATCGATACCAAAAATGGCTTTACCACTAACAATATCATGCAGGTCTATAATAGGCGTTTGATGGCCTATCATATTAAATTGAGTTCGATCTTTGAGCTTTATATCTTTTAGGGCTGGGATGGGTGAATTTTTTGCAGTTTCTACCAGCTCCCCGAAGCCGATTGATTTATTTGATGTTTTATGAATTACCTGGCTATTCTCCGTATCACATTCTGTTATAGGTACATCCCACTTTTGGGCAGCAGCTTGTATGAGTAGTAGTTTCGCTATGGCTCCTGCTTCACGCATGGGTTTATAGAACATTCTGACAGAAAAAGAACCGTCTGTATTCTGACTTCCATAGGTCTTTTCATCTCCTTCTGCCTGAATAATACGTACTTTACTCCAGTTGGCTCCCAGCTCATCTGCAACAATAAGGGGAAGGGAAGTGCGGATACCTTGTCCCATTTCTGATCGATGCGCAATAATGACGACCTCGCCATCAGACGTAATTCTTAGGTATACATTAGGAGCTAAAGTGGAGATTTTCTTTCCTTTTTCATTGCAACTGAAGAAATTTATACCAAGTACCAATCCGCCGGTTAACATTCCACCGATTTTTATGAAATCTCTTCTGGATGCTTTAAACACTTGCGAACTTACATCTTTTGACTTTTTTTGAAAAGGTGCTAGAATATTCATGGAATCAACAATCTTTTAAGTAAATGTGTTAACTTTCGGCGGCTACGCTGAGAATAGCTTCTTTAATACGGTTGTATGTCCCGCATCGGCAAAGATTACCTTGCATCGCTTGTTCAATTTCTTGTTCGGATGGAGAAGAATTGCTTTTTAAAAGTGCTACAGCATTCATAATCTGGCCGGTTTGGCAATAACCACATTGCGGAACAACATATTTTTCCCAAGCTTGCTGGACGGGGTGATTGCCTTCTTCTGATATCCCTTCGATAGTGGTAATCTTACCTTTTCCTACAGCTGAAATGGGAAAACTACATGATCGGATAGCCGTATCATCTAAATTGACTGTACATGCACCGCAAAGCGCCTTGCCACAACCAAACTTTGTACCTTTCATAGCTAGTACATCTCGTAAAACCCATAACAATGGCATGTCATCCATCACGTCCACTTCATGCGTTTTACCATTTACTTGAATAGAATATTTTGCCATGTTGTTTTAAGATTGTTTGTTTAGTTCTTATTAATTTATATATAGCAAAGATGACTTTTAGTGAAGCATTGGAAACTTGTTTGTTGCCTTAAAAATAGGAAAAATCTATAAACAAACTTATAGAAAATATCTAAATATTATCTTATAAAGGGTACTAATAAATTACGAAGCATATAGAACACGCTCAGCGTAGGAAAAAGATTCGAATGTTGAACCTGAATACCGTCTTTTTATTCTTTTCAAGCATCTTTTGTGGCTATTGAAAGTCATTTGTAAAAATATTTCCTAAATCGGTTTAGGTTTATTAGTTTTGATTGCTAATAAATTATAAATGATAATTATATTATAGAATAACACGATGCAGACAATCCCTAATCCGTTAAATGAAGAAGTTGTCATCGCGGCAGATATTGGCGGTTCCCACATTACGGTTGCGCCGGTAAATCTTTCGTCAGCCGAAATAGTTCATGAAAAACCATTCCGAACGCGTGTAAACAGTAAAGCATCGAAAGATGAAATTTTGAACACATGGCTAAATGCGCTGGAAACGGTTTTTTGCTCTTTGCCGCAGAGACCTACAAAACTTGCTTTAGCTATGCCAGGCCCTTTTGATTATGAGAAGGGTATTGCTTACATTCAAGGACTGGATAAATATGAAAGCTTGTATGGCGCAAATATTAAAGATGAATTGGTAACTATATTAAATATTCCATCTAGTCATGTCTTATTTAGAAATGACGCAGAGGCCTTTTTGCATGGAGAAGTAGCTACAGGACTTGTCGATATTAGCGAACGTGTTCTAGGGTTAACCTTAGGTACGGGGATGGGAGCTGCTTTCAGTCACGAAGGAAAAACAGCAGATCTTAATTTAGGAAGCGAGCCTTATCAAACAAGTATTGCAGATGATTTTTTTACTACCCGCTGGTTCATAAAAAGATATAATGAATTAAGTGGAACAACAGTGGATGGTGTTGAAACGTTAACAAGAATGGCAGGGAATAATAAAATTGCCGACCTTATTTTTGAAGAATATGCTTATTGTTTGACAAGCTTTTTAGCTCCTTATATCAAAAGGGAAAAAGTAGATACGTTAGTTTTTGGTGGTAATATTTCAAAAGCACATCAATTATTTTTGCCTCAATTGAGTGCCATGTTAGCTGCTCAGGAAATTGTGCCAAAGGTTAAGTTAGCTTTACAGGGGGAACAATCTGCCATTATTGGAGCGGCTTTCTTATTTAAAGATTTAGAGCCAGTTAAACATAAATAACCATTTATTAATTGAATTATGATAACATATCCAACACGTATTGCACTCATCGCAGCCCTTGGAGGGTTCCTTTTTGGTTTTGAAACAGCCGTTATATCGGGAGCAGAGCGAACAATTCAAGATTTTTGGAACTTAGATGCCTTTTGGCTGGGCTTTACGGTTGCTGCCAGCTTAATCGGAACGGTACTCGGTTCATTAATCATTGGATCTCCTGCGCAACATTATGGTAGAAAGAAGGTTCTATTAGTAATTGCGCTGTTTTATCTGCTATCAGCGGTGGGTTGCGCAGTCGTGCAACAATGGTTGCTTTTTGTGATATTTCGGTTTTTAGGTGGAGTAGCAGTAGGCGCTTCTTCCGTTGTAGGCCCCATGTATATTGCAGAGATATCTCCCGCAAAAAGCAGGGGGCGTTTAGCTGGTATGTTTCAACTTAATATCGTTGCAGGTATCCTCATTGCTTATTTGACTAATTATTTATTGTCGGGGTATGGCGGTGATGACTCTTGGCGCTACATGCTTGGTATAATGGCGCTGCCGGCAATAGTGTTTTTTATATTATTGCAGTTTATTCCAGAAAGCCCACGTTGGTTGGTCTTGAATGGTAAAGATAAGGAAGCGGAAGTTGTTTTTGAACGACTGGGAGAGCCTGGCGCTGCAACATTGATTAAGGAAGAACATGCATTGGCAGCGGCTGGAGTGAAGGAGCGTCTGTTCAATGGCGAGTATAATAAGCCTATTTTCTATGCAATTTTATTGGCTATGTTTAATCAGCTTTCTGGTATAAATGCCATTTTATATTATGCGCCAAGAATATTTGAAATGGCTGGGTTTAATAAGGCAGATGCGTTTCAACAGTCTGTATATATTGGGCTCGCCAATTTTCTTTTTACAGCGATAGCAATGACTGTTATAGATAAATTCGGACGTAAACGTCTACTATTAACGGGCGCAGCTGGAATGGTGGTGTTCTTGACTCTTACAGCTATTTCATTTAGTAACCCTCATCAGGCAGATCAAACAGTAATTTTTTATTTAATTGGCTTTATTGCTTTTTTTGCGTTTTCACAAGGTGCTGTCATTTGGGTGTTTATTTCAGAAATATTTCCAAATTCAGTACGCTCACAGGGCGGTTCATTAGGAAGTTTTACCCATTGGATTATGGCAGCGATTATCTCTTGGTTGTTTCCAATCATTGTAGAAGGTAGTGAGCGAGGGGGCTTTTACTCTTTTATTTTTTATGGAATAATGATGTTAATCTCCTTCTTATTTATATGGAAAGTGATGCCCGAAACCAAGGGAAAAAGTCTTGAGCAGATACAAAAAGAATTAGGTATTAAATAAAGCGCTTCATTTTGTTTAACTAATTAATGGCAAAAAAGAAAATAACTATTGGAGACATCGCAAAAGCTTTAGGTGTCTCCAAAACAACTGTTTCTTTTGTGTTGAACGGCAAGGCACGCAAAATCCAAATTAGCCAGGAACTCGAAAAACGTGTACTTGATTATATTCAACAAGTAGGTTATATACCGAATCAATATGCGCAAGGTTTACGAAGTGGTAAGACCAGAATAATAGGCATGTTAGTGGAGGATATTTCAGACTCTTTTTTTTCGGCTATTGCTCGCCAAATAGAAGAGAAAGCATATAAAATGGGTTACAAGATCGTTTACAGTAGTACCGAAAATAATACAGAAAAAGCCAAAGAAATGCTGGAGGTTTACAAAAATAGCAGAGTAGATGGCTACATTATTGCACCACCACCAGCCATAGAGAACGAGATTAACGAGTTGATCAAAGATGGATTTCCTGTTGTATTATTTGATCGAACCCTTCCCGGCTTATATACGGACAATATAATAGTCGATAATTTTAATAGCGTATACGAAGCCATGACGCATTTTGTATCAAATGGTTTTAAAAATATCGCTTTTATCACCTTATCTTCTGATCAAGTACAAATGTTGGAACGTGAGCGAGGTTATCTTCAGACGATGTCTGAAATAGGAGCACCCTATATCATTAAACGGATTAAATACCATGATGATAAATTACATAGTATCCAGGAAATAGAAACCTTTTTAACTTCTCATAGGCATATAGATGCTGTCTTTTTCGCTACAAACTATATAGCAGAAAATGGCTTAGAGGCTATTCGGAATTTGAAATTAACTATTCCTGACGATTTGGGAGTAATTGTTTTTGATGATAATAATATGTTTAGATTATTTAGTCCTTCTATCACCGCCATTTCCCAACCTATTAATGAAATTGCCAGTAATTCTATCTCGCTAATTTTGGATAAACTCACAAATAAATTAGCTAGTCACGATCAATCAGTAAACATCATTTTGAAAAACACGCTAGTGATAAGAGAATCTTCCCAAAAAAAGCAAAGAACTAAATAAATTATGCGGAAATTAATATATCCTCGATTCGTTTGTTTTCGTAAAAAAATATTTTTTTTTGTAAAAAAGCAATACAATATCTTTCATGAAAAAAACGAATTTACTCGCAATCCTACTGATAGGAACAATTTTTAATACGAAGGCACAGACAAAAGCTGTTATGAAGTGGTTTAATGAACCAAAGGTTTGGTCTAATGAGGAAAATCGTATTTCATTTACTGTTGAACCGAATACGGATTTTTGGCAAATAACCCATTATGGTTTTAAACGAGATAACGGCCCTTTTTACTTTGCTGAACAAAATGGTGATTTTAAAGCAAGTGTTAAGGTTACCGGCGCGTATACTGAATTATTTCATCAAGCTGGTTTAATGATTAGAACAGATGAAAAAAACTGGATCAAAACCGGTATTGAATATGTGGATGGGGTGCAAAATGTAAGTGCGGTTGTGACACGTGAGGTATCTGACTGGTCTGTAGTACCGCGCGATGATAGCCCCAAAAGCATTTGGATTACCTTGTTACGAAAAGGTGATTATGTGCAGATAGAATACTCTTTTGATAACAAGGATTTTAAAATGCTTCGTTTAGCCTACTTTAAACAAGGAGGAAAGGTTCAAATAGGACCTGTTGCTGCTGCACCTGGTAAGAAGCCTTTTAATGTAATTTTTGAAGATTTTAAAATTGAATCAATAAAGGATCAATAACTGAGTGGAACACCTTAATTGATAAACGATTTGATTTATAAGTGCAACAATGGGTGATAGGCTAATTTATATGCTAAAAAACCCATTGTTGTTTCGTTCCCACCCAAATTTACACGCTACTTCGTCGGCGGTCGGTCGAAATCTTTAAAAGCGTCGTACGTTTGAATATATCTGTTCTTTTTCGCTTCGTAGATATCGTCTAATGTTAGTAAAATTCCCGTTTCTTCTACTTTACCAAATTCATCATTCGCCGCTGTCCCGAGGGTTTTCATGGTGGCACTTAAATTCATATAAGAATTAATTAAAGGGGGTATGTTTTCTCCTTTATTCCGTACCCACCAGTTAAGTGTGTGATAACCTTCTTTATAGGTCAGATCTTTCCACATCGCATCATAAGGTGCCAACTCCTCTTGGCTGATGAGTGGTTCGATAGGCACTACTAATCCAATGTCGTCTGGGAAATAATGATGCATAAATGAAAGAAGCATGTTCCTGGCCTCCATATTATAACTGGGATACATAGTTACCTTCCCGAAAAGATATTTTATATCAGGATTCATCGCCACTATTGCCCCTAAGCCATCCCATAAATTATCTAAAGAATAAATGCCCTTTCGAGCCGAATCATTTGTTCCTTGATACTTTGGCTGTACAAATGAGCGGCCAAGTTCTAAGGTATGGGGGAGGTACTCTTTCTGAAATGTTTTAGATATGTTGAATAAGTGAGTTGTTGCGGTTAGCACTTCGCCTTGTTCATTTCGTTCGGCATCAATACATTTCAATAAGCGATACCCTGCAATGATTTCCCGCGCCTCAGGATCCCACACAATTAACTGACTATATGGATGAGTAGAGGTGTCAAATTCATCTATATCTACTTCTTTACCCGTGCCACCACCAGCCTCCCTGAAAGTTAATTCCCTTAAACGTCCAATCTCTAACATCACATTCGGGGCCTCCTTATGAGTAATTAGATATATATGATTTTCATTCTTACTAGTATGCCGTATAAACCTGCTCGGAGTCAGTTCGTCCTGAATGAGTTGAGGGTCAACGGCTGGTATCAATTCTGTCATACTATTTGATCGTACTTTTTCTTTTTTTTATCTTAAAACCCCGTTAATTTATTAAACGTTGTTTTTCTTTTAAACATAACAATTTGAAACATAGTAAAAGAAGATTTATTTGTTTAAAATAAAAAATTTCTTACTGACTTAATTTTATGTTGCTACAAGTAAATTATTCTATTAAAATGATGACTTTGGTGATATCAAAAAATCTAACGATTTTTGAGAAAATATCCGTCTACATTTCCCGAACATTCTGCAATTATTTTTTTTCTGTTTCATAAACGCGCGCCCTTACATAATCTGCCCATTGTTGTTGCGTTTTGCTATCGTCAAAGGTAGTATAAGGTATCGGTTTATGAAAGGTTACAGTGATAGATTTGCCCCGTTGGTTAAACATTTCATCTGCTAGATAAAACATTTCGACATTCGCACGAATACCGAGCATGTTTCTAATTTTGGAAAGGTTATAGAAAAAATTAGAATTTCTACCACCTATATGTACGGGTATTACATCTCTTTTATATTTAATTGCCTTCGATATAAAGCTTTTTCTCCATTCTAAATCTGCAATGATTCCACGGGAAAGTTTTCGAGATACGAGCCCAGCCGGGAAAACTAATGTCGCTTCTTCCGAGGCATATGCCTCATCAATAAGCTTCATAAACTTTCTTGGATTGCTGCCATGTTTGTTGACCGGGAGAAATAGGGGATGAAAATTTTCGATATTTAAGAGCACATCATTTACTAAAAATTTCATATCGCTTCTTACCATACCTACGGCTTTCAAAAAAGCGATCCCATCAAGGCCGCCCAAAGGGTGGTTTGCCGCTAATATACAACCACCAGTTGGTGGAACATATTCAATTCCCTTGACGATGACTTTGGTATCCAATTGATCAAGGCCTCCACGAACAAAATCTAGTCCATGTAAATGACCAATTGCATTCATTATCTCGTTAATGTCATCTTCATGAGCGATTCTTTTTATATAGCGCATCACAAAGCCCGGCATCCATTTGGCAAGTGTTTTGTTCTTACCACTGATGACCTTTTTTATATCTATATACTTTTCCTTTGAATCTAAATCCATCATATAATCTCTCATTTTACTGAAAGAGGAACGAATCTATAGATAAATTTTTAATTGAGGTATTTTCTAGCAAAAATAAATGCGTTTTAGTGGTAATTGATACATATTTTTTACTTTAGTACTGACATTTCTTGTCTGATGGGAGAATGTATTTGACCAAAATTATTGACTAAATTTATAAAATCTAATGCTTAAGCCAACTCGAATACTTTCCATTGACATAATGCGTGGATTAACGCTGTTTCTAATGCTTTTTGTGAATGACTTATATGAACTTGGAGTACCCAAATGGCTCGTACATACCAAAGCAGAAACAGACGGAATGGGTTTGGCCGACTGGGTATTCCCAGGATTTCTATTTATGGTAGGGATGTCTGTTCCATATGCCATCGCGTCTCGGAAGAAAAGCGGCCAACAGAAAATGCAGATTTTTGGACATATTATAACGCGCACGCTGAGCTTGCTGCTTATTGGCATTTTAATACTTAATATTGGTCGAATTAATGCTGATCTAAGTGGAATAGACCGAAATGTTTGGGCAATACTCTTATACGTTTCTATCTTTTTGATATGGAATATGTACCCAGATAAACCCTCATTAAAAACATTATTCTTAATTATTAGAGTTATAGGAATAGCAGGACTCCTTCTTTTAAGCTTCATATTCAGAAGTGGGGACCCCCAACATGTTTCTTGGATGGAGGTAGGTTGGTGGGGCATATTAGGTTTGATAGGCTGGGGGTATTTTGTTGCGGCGACGGCTTGTTTAATTTTAAATGCAAGAATAGGGTTAATTGCGATTCTTTGGGGAGTGTTTGTCATTTTAAATATCCTTGCACAAGTCGATTTGCTGGGATTGTTTGCTTTTTTAAGACCCGTATTCGGTGTGATACTCGATGGAAATATACCTTCCATTGTGCTGGCAGGATCACTAATAGGTTTAATGTTGAGTCAAAAAGATTCGAGCAGTCAAAAAATAATATTAGTGGTTACTAGTTTTGGAATAGCATGTTTACTAATGGGGTTGGTATTACATAAGTGGTTTATTATCTCTAAAATTCAAGGTACCCCCAGCTGGGCTATGATTTGTAATGGCGTGAGCATGCTTGTTTATGCTTTGCTTTATTTCATTGTGGATGTTAAAGGAAAAAGCAACTGGGCGTGGATGTTCCAAGCTGCCGGAAAAAACTCGCTCACTACATACTTAGCTCCCGATGTTATCTATTTTATTTGTTGGGGGTGGAGTATACCACTTTTCTTTTATAAACAAGAGGTAAGCATGGTTTTGGCTGTTTCGGGTTCGATAGGTTGGGCAGTGGCAATGATGCTGTTTTCTATAGGACTCTCAAAGATCCACATCCGATTAAGACTTTAAATAGAAGAAGCCAAACAATAGAAGGGTCAAGTTAAAATATGATTTCGCTTTTAAGAGCGGTATTAAAATAATACCTTTGCAGCCGTTAATACACACAAAAGTTGAAAAGATCGGTTTGTTTTTTTATACTTCTGACAATGACGATACAGTCCTTTAATAAGCTAGGTGTAATCCTTGCTTTTAAACTTAATCAGGATTACATCGCTACTGCTTTATGTGAAAATAAGGATAAACCGGAAATGCATTGTAACGGTCGATGCGTGCTTGCAAAAAAACTTAAACAGGCAGAACAGAACGAGGAGAAGCAACGACTTGAAATCCAGAAAAAGGCCAATGTGTTGTTTTTTTACAAAATGAATCGACTTGAGTTCAGTGAATCATTAATTGACACAACTCGTCCAAATTTTAACGCTTTTTACCTTAGCTTTAAAACCGCTGTTTTTATTAACGACATCTTTAAACCACCCCGGAATTTATTCGTTTAAATTTTCCCATCGTTTTAAATATATCAGCTGAATTGCGTGCCTTGCGTATGCTGTTCGATGGTAGATTTTGATGTGAAAAGTCCCAGTCAATCCGACTTGAACAGCGTCTAAAATCGTATTGCATAAAAATGAAATATCACCGCAGGCAAAAGTGAAGGCGGTGGGCGTTCATTAACAATCTTATTTTTTAAATGAAAATTAAAACCTTCAGTATATTACTGCTGCTGTTTATCAGCGCTAAATCTTTTGCCCAACCACCATTAGGAACATTAAAAGGCCGTATTGTCACCGCCAAAGATGAAGCGGTTTCAGGAGCCACCGTTCAATTGCAGGAGTCCGGAATGAGTGCCATAACCGACCTGGATGGGAATTTTGACTTTACTGCTATTTCGCCTGGTACCTATGTGTTAACAGTCTCCAGTCTCGGTTTTACTGCCATAAAACAAAACCTGATCATTACAGCCGGAAAAAATCCGTTCTTAAATCTTCAGCTATCGGAAAGTAAACAGGAATTGACAGAAGTTGTGATCAATACGACCGGAAAAAGTTATCAGGTGCAGCATTCTGAAAGCTCCACCAGAATGGATATTCCATTGCTGTCTACCCCACAATCGGTACAGGTGGTATCTTCAGAAGTGATACGAGACCGACAAGCTTTTACCCTAAATGAGATCGCAAGTTCTTTTACTGGTATGAAAGCTAACAATGGGAATGGCTCATTTAATATGCGTGGATTTACAGCCTATTCACCTAATGATGCCAGTTTTTTGTTGTATAATGGCATAAGGGGAAACCTCTTTTTATGGAGCCAGCAGCCTTTATTATATAACATAGAATCTGTCGAGCTTCTTCGTGGACCTTCTGGAGCCCTGTTTAGCGAGGGCGCCCCTGGTGGAGTGATCAACTTTATCACCAAAAAACCAATGGCGGAAAGCAAGTATAGTGTTGATTTGTCGTTGGGAAGCTGGAACTTTCGTCGGGTATCGGCAGATTTTACTGGTCCGCTGTCAAAAAATGGAAAGCTACTTTATCGTGCCATTATCGGATATGATAAATCAGAAAGCTTCCGTGATTACCAAGATAAAGAAAATATATTTCTGGCGCCATCGCTAACCTATCTTTTTTCAGATAAAACAAATCTTAATCTGGAAGTCAACTATGCGCATCAAAAGGCAGTTCATCAGTATGATAATGGAACGTTCATTCAGCCTAAACCTGATGGTACTTTTGATTTTAACTATTATCCCGATAACCTGACTGTTCAAAGTCCAACCGATTATGGGAAGACGGATAACGCATCTGCCACGCTTAGTTTTAACCATACTTTTAATGAAAAATTTAAACTAACTGTTGTTCAACGAGCTGTTAGAAACGTGCTGGATTATACCGATCATATCCCAGTAGGATCTATCCGGAACGATTCTATCAGTAGGGGATATCAGGATTGGGAAACGGATCGTTTTAGTTTGCAAACTACTGCTTATGCTACCTATAATATCAGAACCGGTCCATTAAGACATCAGCTTATTGTTGGTGCCGACTACAATCGCTATGGTTGGACAAAAAACGACTACCAGTATAAGGAGTCTACCAGAATTTCCATTTTTAACCCAGACTATAGCAACGATATCCCCTCAGCTTCGCTACCTGCGGAAGAGTCGGATGATAATAAGCGTATCACCAATCTTATTGGTGCCTACGTTCAGGATCAGGTTAGTTTAGGACAGCAGCTTAAGCTTTTACTCTCTTTAAGGTATGACAATTATAATGGTAAAGAAACCCCTCTTTCGGCGCGAGACAATAAGCAGGGAGATGAACTCCAGGCTTCCGGTTGGATACCAAGGATCGGAATGGTTTATCTGCCTCAGGAAAATGTATCTATCTATGGCACTTACCTTAAATCTTTCAATCCTCAAACGTCTAATAATGCGCTTTCAGGAGGCCCATTTCCTACCAGAACGGCTACACAATATGAACTGGGATCAAAAGCCCATCTTTTTAACCAACAACTGTCGACTACGCTTTCGCTATATCAGATCAATTATGCCAATATCCTTACTGCCGCACCAACGGAAGAAAACTCCCATAGACAGGCGGCTATTGATGGCACCCGTAGTAGGGGGATTGAATTTTCGGCAACAGGAACCATTCGAAACTTCAACATTATTGGAGGATATGCTTACAATGAGCACGTCGTATTGAGTACAAGTGCCTATGGTAAAAAAGGTGACCGCTTTGCAAATGCACCTAAGCATATTGCCAACCTTTGGCTGAAATATAACTTGAGAACTTCAGTGGCTAAAGGTTTGGGATTGGCGGCTGGTGTCCGTTATGTGAGTGATCAGGTCGGACTGATCAGCAATCAAAACTTTATATTTCCTGAATACACTGTTTTTGATGCAGCCATCAATTACCAGAGAGGGCGCTATAACCTTCAAATCAATGCCTATAACCTCACAAATAAGCATTACTTTACCGGCAGCAGGTCAGGTACGACTACTGGTGGACTGGGAGATCCTTTTAATATTAGAGTGGGAGTAAGCTATCAAATTCGATGAGTAAAAGAAACTATGCCACCAAACTGGCTTTCTCTTTGCACAGTTGGCTCGGTCTGATTAGCGGTATATTTCTGCTGTTGCTTGGATTGAGCGGCTCTGCACTTGTGTTTTTAAAGGAGATTGATCTGGCGCTTCATTCAGGCCTTCTTCACGTTAAACCAACGGGAAAGGTGATGTCGTTGGATACCATTTACCGAAAGATTGGTGAGGAACATCCTCGACTTGCGGGGATAGCGTGGCTAAATCCTGATGCGGCCACGAATGAAGCTTATGAATTTCGGCTCTATCAGAATGATGGAAAACTGAGTACATACGACTTGGGAATGATGAGTATTGACCCCTATTCTGGACGGATCTTAAGAGAAGGCAATCTGAAGGATCTAAATGCAGGTTTCCTGCATTGGCTGGTGCAATTTCATTGGAGTTTTCAACTGGGTATTCCCGGCTTGCTGCTGGCTACAATATTTGGAATCACCATGCTTTTGTCTTCAATTACAGGGATTATCATTTACAGGAAGTACGTATGGAAAGTCCTTCTCTTTAAAGTGAAAATCAAATGGAAAAACTGGCGCACGATATCATCTGGTATCCATCGATTTGTAGGGGTCTGGGCATTGATCTTTCAGGTAGTGATTTTCTTTACCGGATTCTGGATGAACAAATTCTCCCTTGATCCAGAATATTGGAAAAGACAAACGGTTTTATGCCCAATGAATACCTTATCGATGCAGTCTATGGACATGATGCTTCTAAAAACCCAAAAACAGATGCCTGATTTGATCATCAATAAAGTTTATTTACCTACCCAGCCTGGAAAAAATTTCCGGGCAAGCGGGAAGGTGAAAGGTCAAGCTGCGATCTTTGGCAATGTTAATGCCGTATCAGTAAATCCTACTACCGGTGAAATTGTCTCAACAGAACGTTTAGCTGAAAAAGATGTAGGTAAAAAACTGGAAGCAACATTTTTTTCTCTTCATGTAGGTGATTTCGGTGGCATTCCTGTTAAGGTGTTGTATGTGCTTGTTGGTTTATTACCCGGGCTGCTTTCTATTACAGGTGCTTTATTATGGTGGCGTAGGGTGAAGATTGGGAGCTAAAACTTTGGACGCAAATTTTTAGGGGTATAAAAAAAGGAAACATCATATAATGGATGTTTCCTTATGTACTGAAGGCGGGAATCGAACCCGCACTCGCTTTAGGGCGAACAGGATTTTAAGTCCTGCGTGTCTACCAGTTCCACCACTTCAGCATTGTTTTAGCTTTAGCCTTAAAGCTAAAATCCCTTCTTTATAGAAAGGATTCGGAGCGAAAGACGAGGTTCGAACTCGCGACCTCAACCTTGGCAAGGTTGCGCTCTACCAACTGAGCTACTTTCGCTTGTACTACTAGCTTTCATGTAATGATTACCAGTTTTCCGTTTTGGTGATGCAAATATAGGCAGTTTTACATTTCTACCAAATTATTTTTTAAAAAAATGTAAAGTAATTTATAAGTTATTGTTATTCAGTATGTCAAAAATTAGGTCACTTTCGTATCCTTTACCTGCCGCATATTGCGCTAACTTATTTTTCCGTTTGAAGGGGTCATTCTCTTTTAAAAGGATCGCTTTTTTTTCTAATAACATTTCAAGTTTGCTATAATAAGCATCACTATCTATGTTTTCGAGTGCTTCTTTTATCAGCCGTGGGCTAACCATTTTCTGTTTGAGCTGTTGTTTTATCTTTAATTTCCCCCAAGCTTTTATATTGAATTTTCCGGAAGTGAATGCATAAGCAAATCGTTCTTCGTTCAAGAAATTGTCGGTAATAAGATCGGCTATTATTTCTTCTACCTCATTGGTATAAAGGCCCCAGTTATATAGTTTATTCCTTACCTCTTGCTGCGCTCTTTCTTGATAGGCACAAAATTGCTGCGCCTTTAATTTTGCCTGATTGGGGGTTAATTTAAGCTGTTTTTCCCTTGACTCCTGATCCATTTATCTAAAATCGTAAAAAATTGTGGCATTGCTAAAAAAATCATCAATTTTGCTGAGCGGAACGTTTAGGATTAAGACTCCACATAATAATATAATATCCGATAAACAGAATAGATCTTTACCATGAATGATACCATATATACAGCACTTGATATAGCGAATATTGTAGGAGCTGAGTGGAGAAAGCTAGTAGAGCCAACTACGGAAATTGAGACACTGTGTTATGATAGCAGGAAATTAACAAACCACAGGCATGCGTTATTTTTTGCACTCAGTGGCCGTCGGGATGCTCATCAGTATTTACAGGAGGTATATAAAGCTGGGGTTAGGAACTTTGTATTAAAAAGGGAGGGCTTCAAAGAGGAGCTTTTGGCCGATTGCAATCTGATTGTTGTGGACGATACGTTGAAGGCTTTACAAGAGTTAGCAGCACATCATCGTAGGCAGTTTCATTATCCGGTTATTGCCATTACGGGGAGCAATGGGAAAACGATCGTTAAAGAGTGGTTGTATCAGTTATTATCACCAGATTATAATATTGTAAGAAGCCCAAAAAGTTTTAATTCTCAACTTGGAGTACCTCTTTCTCTTTGGCAAATGAATAGTCAGCATAATTTGGCTATTATAGAAGCAGGAATCAGCAAAGAAGGCGAAATGGCAACTATACAAGCTATGGTAAAGCCAAACATCGGTATTTTTACAAATCTTGGTGCTGCTCATGATGAGGGTTTTTCATCACCAGCATCAAAGGTATCGGAAAAAATGAGTCTTTTTCAAGAAGCAGAGGAAGTGATTTATTCATTAGACTATTTAGATAATGATTTCACTGTGCCAGGAAATAAACATTTTAGTTGGAGCCTAAAAGGGGGGAGTGGCGACCTTGCCATTATAGAATCGCATAAAGAGGGACATTTAGTTATCTTGAAAGCAATTTATAATAAGCAGGAATTGAGGCTCAGCATACCTTTTACTGATAAGGCTTCCATAGAAAATGCTGTTTGTTGCTGGGCGGTTATGTTAGCATTGGGGTATACAACCGCAACTATTGCAAGTAGAATGCCAAGATTACAAAGGGTTGGTATGCGTTTGGAACTGAAAAAAGGTATTAATAATTGTTCTATTATAGATGATTCTTATAGCAATGACATGTCTTCATTAACCATTGCATTGGATTTCTTAAGACAACAGAAGCAACATCCGTTTCGGACGGTTATTCTTTCGGATATTGCTATTAATGAACAAGATGCTAATAAAATATATAAGCAGCTTGCTAAACTAATGGAAGATAAACAGATTGATCGCTTACTAGGAGTGGGGTCACACCTTGCGGAATATGCGCATTTGTTTCAATTGGACGCTCAATTTTTTAAGTCTACAGAAGAATTAATTCAATCTTTAGGACAGCTAGCGCTTCAAAATAGTACGATCCTTATCAAAGGTGCACGGGTTTTTGGTTTTGAGCGTATTAGTAAGGTGCTTGCTTTGCAGACGCATGAAACGACATTGGAAATAAATTTGAATGCACTAGAGCATAATCTCAATAGTTATAAGAACCTCTTAACAAAGGGTGCTAAATTGATGGTAATGGTGAAGGCCTTTTCTTATGGCAGTGGGAGTTTTGAGATTGCTAATCTTTTACAATTCAATAAAGTTGATTACTTAACGGTTGCGTATGCCGATGAAGGCATTACGTTAAGGAATGCTGGTATTGAACTACCTATTGTAGTAATGAGCCCAGGAGCTGAAACCTTTGATCAAATGATACTTCACCGATTGGAACCGGAGATTTACAGTTTTAGTGAGTTGAGAGATTTTATAAAAATAGCAAGAGATAAAGGAGAAAAAAAATATCCGATACACATTAAGCTGGATACTGGTATGCACCGTTTAGGTTTTGAGAATGAAGATCAGCACGAGCTTATATCTGTGCTTGAAGAAACAGAAACAGTTATCGTAAAAAGTGTGTTTTCTCATCTTGCCGCAAGCGGTGATCAAAAGCACGATGCTTTTACCAAGCAGCAGATTGATAAGTTTATTGAGTTTACAACGACCTTTCAAAGAGGCCTTGGTTATGATTTTATAAGACATATAGCAAATACATCAGCTATTGTACGCTTCCCGGAGGCACAATTAGATATGGTGCGATTGGGAATAGGGCTGTATGGTATTGGAAGCGACACAAGCAATGGCCTTTTTTTGCATCCAGGCGCACAGCTAAAAACAAGTATTACACAAATTAAGCATATAAAGGCAGGTGAAACAATAGGCTACAATAGAAATGGGCACCTTGATGGTGAAGGGAAGATTGCTACGGTAAAAATAGGTTACGCAGACGGTTATAACCGTCGATTAGGAAATGGGGTTGGAAAGATGCTGATTAATGGGCAGGAAGTCCGTACTGTTGGCGATATTTGCATGGATATGTGCATGTTGGATATAACAGGCGTATCAGCTGAAGAAGGAGATGAGGTAATGGTTATCGGGGAGCACATATCAGTTGAGTGTATTGCTAAAAGTATAGGGACCATTCCTTATGAAGTATTAACTGGAATATCACAACGTGTTAAGCGCGTTTATTATTATGAATAACTTATGTTAGAAAAAATAATGTCAAATAAAACTTTTAAGTTATTATTAAACTACCTTATTAAAGGAGTTTTGTTTTTAGTCCCACTTGCTGGAGCCTTGTTACTTATTTTCTGGATTGTGGCAACAATAGATTCTGCCTTGAATTTAAGCTGGTTAATTAGAGATGACTTCGGGAAACCACTATATATACCGGGCTTGGGGATCATCATTATGATATTGATTCTAATTTTAGCAGGTGTGGTAGTCACAAATTTCATTACAGAACCCATTATCAACAGATTATCCAAACTGCTAAACAGAGTACCTTTGTTTAATACGCTGTATTCTTCAATTAAGGATTTTACTGAAGCTTTTGTAGGCGATGAAAAGAAATTTAATGAGCCCGTTTTAGTTGAAATAAATGAAACGGGATTGAGGAAAATCGGTTTCCTTACCCAGCATGATCTAAAGAAAATAGACCTTCCAAATGATGTGATTGTGTACTTTCCTTACTCTTACTCTTTTGCAGGTCAAGTTTGCGTGGTAAATGCCAAACGTGTTACCCCGCTAAAAATGAGTGCTACCGATGCTATGAAATTAGTGGTTTCGGGAGGAGTAAGCGGATTAGAAGGTAAAACTATTGACGGCTTGGAGCATCAAGACGAATTAATAGAATAACATTTATTCCTTTACACTTCTACAATGGACAACTAGTAGTTCATCTTGGAGACCAGTGCAAAAGAAGAGGTAGTTGGCACCGCCATCTTTTATTTTATGCTTTTTCTTCAGGTCGTCCGGCTTTAGCGGAAAGTTCCTTGTTGTAACATTTGCTTTTAAAGGTTCTTTTTTCTTTTTAAAATCGGCATAACGTTCGGTAAACACAACCTCAAAGCAACGGCCTATAAATGTGTTGTTTAACGTGTCAGCAGTATATAAATGTGTATGTTGATGGAGCTTGTAAAGGTTGAAGGCTATGGCCGTATATTTGAAACCTCCGGCCTTTAAAAGAGCTGAATCAGGTTCATACAGGTATTTTTTTGGATCACTGAAATTCGGTTTGCTTTCTTGCTCTTGTTGCGCTGTAAATACAAATTGCTTTTCTTCGTCTTTGTCAAATGCTGTGCAAAAGTAATTTACAGCCTTTGCATGGTTAGATTCAAGTAAGAAGAGTAATTCTTTGCATTCATTTTGAACGCTTATAATGTGCACTTCTTTGACATGTTGAAGCTCCTTTAACGCTGCTTTAATGTCCAATAAGGGAGCCGCTTTTATCAAGATTTTTTTCGCCTTGTTTAAAAACATAGGCAATTGGTCGACCACATCGGGTTCGCAATCTTGAAAGCGGAAAACCTTTTGTTGTTTTACCCTCCGAGAGGGGTCAATATAGATAGTATCTAAAATTGGGAGGTTCAAGGATGTTAAATAAGCTATGCCATCTTCAGCCTGAAAGAAAATATTATCGGCACCCAATTGATGGGCATTGTGTGCGGCGATTTGCGAAAGTTGTACATTATGTTCACAATGAATAACTTCTTTTGCTTTTGTTGAAAAATAATAACTATCTACGCCAAACCCTCCAGTAAGATCGATTAATATTTCACCTTTTCCAATAAGTCTGCACTTATACAAGCCTGTAAGAGAAGAGGAGCTTTGTTCGATGGATAGTAAACTAGGGAAATAAATACCTGGCGTATCAAACCAAAGAGGAAGTTTCTTGCGGCTTCGTCTAAGACCATCTAATTGAGCCGCAAGTTCTGTCGACGTTACGTCATTGAATGGGCTTTTGCGTAAAGCAATCGCAGCAGGTTGTTCTTCAAGATGCTCATGCAGAAACTTCTGTACTTCACGTTTTAATATTGCTTTATTCATTCGCCGGTTATTTACCCATTATGCAATCACGCTACTTATTCAATTAATCGATTACCTTCAACCGATCGGATCAACATTTGACAAGTATAGTTGTCCTGAAGTTGCATAATTACCTCTTTGTTAAGAAGCACACGTTCTATGGTTTGTTGATTATGGTATCTTATAGTAACCAGCTCCAAATCCCGCTGAAATTCTACATCATATTGTTTTTTTAATTCCTTTATTAGAGAGACGATGTTTTGCTCATCATAATCAACACTTACAGAAAAACTGACAGCGCTATTGTGCATCATATTGATCTTTAAACGATGTTTTGCAAAAACATTAAAAATATGACTGAAATTATCTTCAACGATAAAAGAAAAGTCTTTCGGTAAAATTGAAATAAGTACCTGATTTACCTTAAAGATAAAAGATGATACAGGGAGTGTATTATTCGTTGTTCGAATAATAGTGCCATTATTGTTAAGATCTACAAATGATCTGACAGCCAATGCAATTCCCTTATTTTGTAAGGGCTTTATTGTTTTCGGATGAATGACGGTGGCTCCGTAATACGTTAATTCGATAGCATCTAAATAAGATAATTCAGGAATCAATTCTGTGGCATCGAACCACTTAGGGTCGGCATTTAAAACACCCGGTACATCTTTCCAGATGGTAACAATTTCAGCATCCAAGCAAGAGGCAAAAATGGCGGCGCTGTAATCCGATCCTTCTCGACCCAAAGTGGTGGTGAAATTTTCAGAGGTACTGCCAATAAAACCTTGCGTTACCAGGATGTTTTTCTCTAATAATGTAGGAATGGATGAGCGAATACTGCGCTCTGTTTTATTCCAATCAACGTTTCCTTCTCTAAAATTGTTATCTGTATGAATATAATTACGAGCATCGACCCATAAACTATCAATATGAACTTTTTTAAGATAGGCTTCAATAATCCGTGATGAAATAAGCTCTCCTATAGAAACAATCTGGTCATAAAGATAATCGAAGGTATCTTGCGGTTCTTCTTCAATTATCCAGTCGATTTCGACAAAGAAGTTGGCTACATCATTAAAAATGGGGTTTGATTTGTCTTCAAATAGTTCTTCGAGAATCTGGTTGTGAAATTGCTTGGCTTTATCGAAATAGTCTTGAACAGTTGCACCATTGTAATATGCTTTGGTAAGCTCTTCCAACAAGTTGGTTGTTTTTCCCATTGCCGAAACGACAATAACAAGCTGTTGATCTTTATAATGTTCTACTATCCGCGCTACATTTCTAACCCCATCAGCGTCTTTTACAGAAGCTCCTCCGAATTTATATACCTGCATTTAATATGTGTATTTTATTTTAATTGCGATTGAATAAGTTTTCCTTGGTCTGTCATAAGTGAATCAATCAACTGATAAGGAATTAGTAATTCAGTTGAACCAGCCGCATAAGGCTTTATTTCATAGATATTGTATAAGAATAACAAACCTTTTGAAGTAAGTGTGAAATTTGTGTTAAGGTGAAAAAGATTGTCCTCAAAAAAATAAGAATCACTGAGCGATTGATTGCTAGTGAGACCTTCTTGTTTCCTGAAAATTTCTTCTCCTACTTTTGTAAGTTGCGCATATTTGGCTTGTGGGATAATGTCATTGAGACTTAATGTGTCATTTTTTGACAGGTTATAGTTAAGGTACAAAATTGAATAATTGCCGTGAGCACCTCCCGTATAGTTGTTTAAATCTATAGATAAAGCTAAATAATTTTTTGTGTTTTGAATAACTTTGGCATTTAGTTCACTATACCATGCGCGGGGATATTCATCCATTTTGATAAAGTCATCAAAGTTAGCAATAAAAGCTTTTCCTTCCTCTTCGATGGAATTATATTGGGTATCCGGATTGATGTTGGTAATAAACTGTTTTGAAACTAATTCATTAATTTCCTTTTTGTCAAAGGATGGGTAAATAGCTTTATAGTACGAAGTATCTTTTTTTCCATCATTGTCTACCACATTACTACTCGCAAGCATGTAAGTCTTATAGACATAGTTAAGTGTATCGACAGCAACAGCTTTTTTCTTATCTCCGCTTTGATTGCAAGCAGAGAGAATTGCTACAGAAAAGATAGTTATATAAAATGCTTTCATACTAATGAATTAAAAATCTTAAAAAAGTCAAGAGCTAGAACAGAATCTATGCCGCTCGGAATATGATTTTAAGTCTTATAACAATATCAATAACTAATTGTTTATGCTAACATTAACCCATTCCGGATCAAAACTGGCATTATATTTTTTATAAAAATTTATTGCCGGGCTGTTCCATTCTAATACTTGCCATACCATACCACTGTATTTTTTTTCTTTCATTTCGTTTACCACTTTGTCAAATAATAATTTTCCAATACCTCGTCCGCGCATCTCTTCTGTTACGATGAGATCCTCTAAATAGATGCGGCGACCTTTCCAGGTGGAATAGCGTACATAGTATAAAGCGATTCCTTGAATAACTCCTTCTACTTCAGCAACGTAAGCTTCCCAAACTGGATTCTTACCAAAGCCAGCGTCCTCCATCTCTTCCAGCGTTACGGTAACTTCTTCTGGCGCTTTTTCGTATAGTGCAAGCTCATGTATTAATTCTAAAATCCGCTGACAGTCCTCTTTCTTTGCTTTTCGTATCATAGTATAGTAAAATAGTTCAATAGTAAAATAGTTAAATGGTTTAGTAGTTAGGTAGTTACACACCGTTTTAACTACTCAACAACTTAACAATTCAACAACTTAACGTGATCCAAAAATTGTACTTCCCAATCTAATCATCGTGCTTCCTTGCTCAATAGCAATTTTATAGTCAGACGACATTCCCATTGATACTTCTTTAAAACTTGCGTCTTTCCTAAAAAAACTCAATTTAATGCCGTTAAAAAGCGTTTTTAATTCATAGAATTCTTCTTTGATCATCCTTTCATTATCCGTATTGGTGGCAATACCCATTAGTCCGACAATCCGGATATTTTTGAGAAGGCTGTACTCCTCTGATCGTAAAAGTTCAATAACTTCGTCGTAATCTAGACCAAACTTTGTGTCTTCATCAGCGATATGGACTTGTAGCAAACAATCAATTACTCGATTATTTTTTTGCGCCTGCTTGTCAATTTCCTGAAGAAGTTTAAGACTGTCTACTGAATGGATCAGCGATATAAAAGGGGTAATATATTTAACTTTATTACTTTGCAAATGACCAATCATGTGCCAACGTATGTCTTCTGGTAAAGCTGCTTGTTTCTCCATTAACTCTTGCACTTGATTTTCTCCAAAATCACGCTGGCCGGTAGCATAAGCTTCTTTTATTTCATCTATCGATTTAGTTTTCGAAACAGCTATTAACTGCACTTTTAAACTGTCTGTTTCTTTCTTAATCTTTACTAAATTTTCGGTAACGCTCATCTTCTTATGATCTAAAAAACTAAAACGCTTGCGGTATTTCACTAAGTTGATATTGAGTTGGTTATAACTTAAATCTACCTAGCACTTAAATACTTTAGGGCAAGCTCCATAATAAATTTGTAATTTTGTGCGAATTTAAAGAAATGAGTCGGTTATTAATAGGATTTCTCGTTTTGATTTTATTAGCTACTTGTAATACAGACAAGAAGCCTCCAGGTATTATAGACCGTAAGCGTATGGTGCCTTTATTGTCTGACTTTCATTTGGCAGAAGGGTATTTGTCTTCCCTTCCCCAAGATTCATCTCGTTTAATGGCTAATAATTATTATGCGTCAGTTTTTTCCAAGTATGGCACGGATTCTATCGGCTTTAATAAAAGTTTAGTTTATTATTCTAAAGATCCTACTGTTCTAAATCAGATTTATACAGAAGTGCAGCAAAGACTGCAACAAATGCAAAAAGAGGAACAGGCCCTTGTAGATGCTAAGATGCGGAAGATATATGTGGTAGATTCTATTAGAGGCGCTTTTGTTAGGGATAGTTTAAATACTATCAAAATGGATTCTATTAACTATAAGCTTACCGAAAATTTGATGTATTGGAAGCATAAAGATTCCGTCAAACTTAAACCTGCATCTTGGTCTTTAAAGGTACATGAAGCATTAGTAGGAAGGGTCTTTAAGGTAAATGGAAACATTGATCAATTAAAAAGATCACTCTTTCCAGCGGATTCTCTCAAAAACGTAAAAAAAGTAGATTCATTAAGAAAAAATGAAGTAAAGCTAAAAAAATGATTTATCCGGAAAATGCTGTTGATAAGTTGGGTTTTACCGAAATCAAAGCACTTATAAAAACATATTGTTTGAGCGAAATGGGATCACAGATGGTGGATAAAATTCAACCATTGCACCAATTTGATCAAATAAATAAATTTATGCGGCAGACGTATGAGTTTAAAGAAATATTAGTAAATGATTCTCCACTACCTATTGAGCACCTATACCCGATTCGCCGATTCGCCGAAAAAGCCCGCGTAGAAGGTGCATTTTTAACAGAAGAGGAATTTTTTCATGTCTCGCTGTCATTAAAGACGGTATTTGCCGTTATTCGCTATTTCAATGAACGAGATGGGCAGTATCCAAATTTGGAAGCATTGTTTGAACATTTGCCCATTGAAAAATCTATTATACGTGACATTGAGCAGGTGCTCGATATTAAAGGAAAAATAAAACCCAATGCTTCTGCTTTGCTGGCAGATATCACAGCAAATATTTCGAAAGCAGAACAAGAAGCACGTAAGCGCATTGATCAGGTTTTTAAAAATGCGCAAGGTAGTGGATGGACAGCCGACGGGAATCTTACTGTTCGTGATGGGCGTTTGTGTATCCCGCTATTGGCGGAAAATAAAAGAAAAGTTAAGGGGTTTATACACGATGAATCGGCAACAGGACAGACGGTGTTTCTGGAACCGGAGGAAGTTTTTCACCTTAACAATAAAGTACGCGACCTGGAGTTTGACAAAAGAAGGGAGATTATTAGAATTTTAGTTGAGCTTACCGACCGCTTAAGACCCAATATTCCTCTACTATTAGCCTATCATGGTTTACTGAGTAAATTGGATTTTGTTAGAGCAAAAGCGTTATTTGCGATTGAATTAGAAGCTGATATGCCTCAATTATCCAATGATCCTTCGCTAGAATTGATCAACGCTAAGCATCCATTACTGCTGCTTAACTTCAAAAAAGAGAAGCAAACAGTGGTTCCACTTAATGTTAAAATTGACGATCAGCAACGAGTAATTGTTGTCTCCGGCCCAAATGCAGGCGGGAAATCAGTGTGTATGAAAACGATCGGTTTATTACAGTTGATGGCACAATCTGGTTTACTCATCCCAGCGGACGAATCTTCAAAAGTAGGCGTTTTTAAACAATTTTTTGCAGATATCGGAGATGATCAATCAATAGAAAGCGATTTAAGTACCTATAGCGCTCATTTGTCGAAAATGAAGCATTTCACCGAAAACGCAAGTGGGAAAACACTTGTTTTAATAGACGAGTTTGGAACGGGTACAGATCCACAGTTTGGAGGACCAATTGCAGAAGCAGTACTTGAAGTGCTGAACAGAAAAAAAATAAGAGGAGTAATTACTACCCATTACTCAAATTTAAAAAGCTTTGCGAATGCTGCTGAAGGATTAGAGAATGCTTCTATGCTATTTGATAATACTGCCATGAAACCATTGTACATCTTGGAGACTGGCAAACCGGGTAGCTCCTACGCCTTTGAAATCGCTCAGAAAATCGGTTTACCACAAGAGGTATTAAACGCTGCTAAGCAAAAGATTGGTGCGCAACAAAAAAGGGTGGACACCTTGTTGGTCGATCTGGAACGTGAAAAGAAAAGTCTATCTGATACAAAACGTTTATTAGACAGGCGTACGCTTGACATTGATAAATTGCAGCATGATAATCAAGAGTTGCAGCGGTATCTAGAGGAAAACAAGAAAGGCATTTTAAAACAAGCTAAATTAGAGGCACAAGAGATAATAAAGAATGCCAATAAGCTAATAGAGAACACGATTGCAGAGATAAAACACACAAAGGCTGATAAGGATAGAACGAAGGACTTAAGAAAGAACCTTCAGCATGCACTAGAAAACAATACAGTTGTTGAACAAAGGGCTAAGGGAATTAAGCAAACTAACCAAGAAATCGCTATAGGCGATTGGGTTAAAATTATAGATTCTGGAAATGTTGCTCAAGTGATTGAAATAGCAAAAGACAATGTCATATTAGCTTTGGGAGATCTTCGTTCTGTTGTCAAACGTAAACGAGTAGAGAAGATGGCAAATAAGGAAGTGCCAAAAGAAATAAGAAAAGCGCACAGTGCTACACTCACGGAAGAATTGACAGGCTTTTATCCCGAAATAGATGTACGTGGAATGCGTACTGAAAATGCATTGCAGGCAATTGAAAAATACCTAGACAGGGCAGTTATGATGGGGTTTCCAAGTCTTAAGATTATACATGGTAAAGGAGATGGAATTCTTAGGAAGATGATACGTGACTACCTGCGAAAATATACACAAGTTAATAGAATGGAAGATGAGCATCCGGATCGGGGTGGAGATGGAATAACGAACGTCCATTTTAATTGATTGGAAGCTTAAATAATTTTAATAAGAATCTTCTAAGGTTAATCTATCTCACGGAGTTTCCATGGCTAAAATTACCTGTCCGGACATTTTCTACAACGCTTTCCCTTTTTGTATTTTTTGCAACATTTCTTAAAGTCACAGCAAAAAAGGTAAGGGTTCAGACCCTTGTTGTTTTCTGGGTCTAGCGGATTATCTTCCTTTACACACGATTCAAAAATACTTAATGTCTTCATCACCATTCTGTTCCGTGCAAAAATAGTGTTTATTTAAATTAATTCTAAATTTTTTGAAATAATAAAATTGCTCCTTCTAAAATTTTGCCTTTCTTTTCCATTATAGAATAATAAATTGTAAATTGACCACGTAACAGCCTATTTTTAAACTATCCGTATGATAAACAAAGTAGTTAAAGATGCTAACGAAGCGATACGTGGAATTTGCGACGGGATGACCTTGATGCTGGGAGGCTTTGGCTTATGTGGAATTCCAGAAAAATGCATTGAAGCAATTGTAAAAAAGGAAATAAGAAATTTGACATGTATTTCGAATAATGCCGGAGTAGATGATTTCGGAATTGGCCTTATGTTGCAAAAGAAATTGGTAAAGAAAATGATCGCTTCTTATGTGGGCGAAAATGCCGAATTTGAAAGACAACTCTTATCAGGGGAATTGGAGGTGGAACTTATTCCCCAGGGAACCTTGGCTACCCGTTGTTTGGCTGCCGGGTATGGTATGCCAGCGATTTTTACGCCTGCAGGAGTCGGTACAGAGGTAGCCGTTGGAAAGGAGATGAGGAATTTTAATGGTAAAGACTATCTTATGGAATTAGCTTTTGATGCTGATTTTGCGCTTGTGAAAGCTTGGAAAGGCGACACAACGGGAAATTTAATATTTCGTTCTACTGCTAGGAATTTCAATCCGATTATGGCAATGGCAGGTAAAATTACGATAGCCGAGGTAGAAGAATTAGTGCCTATTGGTCAACTTGATCCCGACCAGATCCATACTCCAGGTATTTATGTTCATCGTATTTTTCAAGGCGAAGCCTATGAAAAGAGGATTGAAAAGAGGACTGTACGGAATTAGTATAATGGAATAATAGTTAATTCGTAGAATAGTTTATTGGAAAACACATAATTTCAGGTTAAAAAACAGGCGAAATAGTATAAGTGATGAGTACCTTTGAAGATTTAGAAGTTTGGAAAAATTGTAGGGATCTCAGGAATAACTTGAGTAATATCACAAAACAGTTTCCTGTCGAAGAGAAATATCGATTAACTGACCAATTGAAAAGAGCGAGTCGATCGGCCACAGCGAATATTGCCGAAGGATACGGGCGGTTTCATTATCAAGAAAATATACAATTCTGTAGGCAATCGAGAGGCTCTCTTTACGAAGTACTTGATCATTTAATTTGTGCTTTGGATGAAGAATATATAAACAACGAGGCTTTTCAGAAAAGTAAAGCTAGTTTAGAAAAATGTATAGCACTTTTGAATGGATATATACTTTATCTTAAAAAACGAAAAGAATTGTAATAATGGTTCATTAACCAGTTAACAATTTAACTATTTAACAATTCAACCACTTACAACATGGTATTAAATAAAGAAGGAATAGCCAAACGCATTGCGCAGGAAATAAAAGATGGTTATTACGTAAATTTAGGAATCGGAATTCCAACATTGGTAGCCAATTATATTCCAGATAATATTGAGGTTGTTTTGCAATCAGAAAACGGATTATTAGGCATGGGCCCTTTTCCGTTTGCAGGAGAAGAGGATCCGGACCTTATTAATGCCGGGAAACAGACAGTCACTACGCTTCCTGGATCAGCAATATTCGATTCGGCTATGAGCTTCGGCATGATACGGGCAAAAAAAGTAGATCTGACTATATTGGGTGCAATGGAAGTTTCGGAAACAGGAGATATTGCTAATTGGAAGATTCCGGGAAAAATGGTGAAAGGGATGGGGGGAGCTATGGATTTGGTGGCCTCTGCTGAAAATATTATCGTTGCAATGCAACAGGTGAATAAGGCGGGCGAGAGCAAATTATTATCTGCTTGCACGCTTCCACTTACCGGTGTTAAATGCGTTAAAAAAGTTGTAACAGAATTGGCAGTTTTTGAAATAGATCCAAAATTTAATGGTTTTCGTTTATTGGAAAGAGCTCCAGGATTAAGTGTTGATGAAATTAGAAATGCTACAGCCGGAAAGTTTATTGCCGAAGGAAATATTCCTGAGATGAGACTTTAAAAAAGTTTCTTTCGGAGGTCCGCTGATATCTCATCTGTAATCTTAACCATATTAGCTACATCATCTGTGTTGTTTTCTATAATACGATCACAAATATTTTTGTAAGGATATAAGTATTTTTCAAAACTAGGTAAAACGTGATTAAACCATTTATATTTTACATCCTCCTCATCATAACCGCGCTCAACAAGGTCACGCTTCAACCTACGCGCTAAGGCAATATGTTCGTCAGCATGAAGAAATATCCGTTCATCAAGCATGGCGTTGATTTCTTCAAAGTGAAAAATAAACAATCCTTCAACAATTAATAGTGGTGCAGGTTTTATCTCAAGTATTTTTGGCGTTAGGGCTGGATTATTAAAGGTATATTCTTCTTTATAAACAACTTTACCTTCAAATAAATCATTGATATCGTGAGAAAATTGCGTTCGATTAATAGACGAAGGCACGTCAAAGTTATAAAGCTTGTTTTCTTCTTGGGTTTTAGTGTTTGCAGGTATATAGTAATCGTCTTGCGAAATTAAGGTTACCTCGTGATCTTTAAAATGATTTAAAAAGCATTTTAAGAAAAAGGTTTTCCCAGACCCACTGCTTCCCGCTATACCAACAACATAAGGTTTCTTAGACATCTTTCGTGCTTAGCGCTTTAACAGGAGAACAACCTGTTAAATACGTTGATTTTTTTCGCGCAAAAATAAATAAAACTTTGTAATTATGGGTGCTTGATTACCTGTTGCATTCAACTTTTCTCGCTTAACACTACACTTTCCGCCCCCTTTAGCTACAATTTGGGCCTTGCCCGGCTATTCACGATCTAACTACACAACTATTTAACTACTCAAGAATTTAACTACTCAACTAATAAGATATGTTCACTTGAAATCTACGATCAATAACACCTATTAAGGAAGCAACAGATTTTGATATTACAATGATAGCATCTTTATTTTCAGAGGTTTCATTGAACTTACCCACGACCTTAGCATAAGTGGTTCTATTCGTCATAGGATTCGTTATTTTGATAACTGTTCCCACGGGAGCGGAATTATGTAAGGCTAGCATTTTTCCCGTTTCACCATTTAAATCGTCCATCCAAATGCCAATACCATTTGCAGCAACTTGCTTAATACCATAACGGTTCGCAGGAGTACTATCTGTCTTGAATTCTTCAACTTTTTCCTCAGATGAAAGATCTTCTAGACGTTTATTTGTGCTTGTTTGCTCCCCCTGTCCATCTACTGAAGATAATTCTTTGTTACTGATTACTTTTTTAGCAACCGTTGGATCCGAAGCAGCAGCTTCCACAGTGGTGTTTGGTATCTTAATAATCTGGCCAGCCTTCAACGAATTATCTGCAAGACTGTTTGCTTGTTTTATGGCGTCTACACTTACACCAAAACGTTTTGAAATAGCAAATAATGTTTCTTTCGTACCTACTTTATATTCTATAAAATCAGTTGCTTGAGATGTTACTGTTGTTCCCCCATTTGTTGGCGGGACGTCTGGTGTGGATTGACCTGCCGCGACAGTTTTATTACTATTCGTATTATTAGTAAAAGCTATGTTGGTAGGTATTTTTACTACTTCCCCTGATCTAAGAGATTTATTAGCATTAAAAGAGATGATATCTTTTGGGCTTAGGTTGTATTTTCTCGCTAAGGAATAATAAGATTCTTTTGATTCTATTTTGTGTAGAATCACTTTTTTGCCTCCTTGATTCTCCACGCCAACGGAATCACGAACGGTTAAAGGGCTTGCCAAAACAATACTACTACTTATAATGCAGGTAAATGTTAATCCTAGTTTTTTTAATGTTTTCTCGTTCTTCATATATCTTACAATTATACAAAATACGAAACAATTTCCTGTTTATTGTTTCGTATAAAAAACAATTGTTGGCCTACCATAAAAAAAACTTCAGGTAATAAATGCTCAAGGTTATTTTCTAAGCATAGATTAACATAGATTTGGTTGTTTTTTAAAATCGTTAGCATAAGTTTAAGGTCTCCTTCTGTTTGTTCATGATATGCCCAATAAGATGTTTCTCCATCATCCAAAAGGAAATAAGGACCGACAATAGGTTGATCCGTTAGATTTACAAGTGGAGTTCGATGAGTAGGAGAAGGTGATTTTATTGTCCGTTGTAACGGCGTCAATGTACTTAAAGAATTTGTAGTAAAAAGAGCTTCACCGGTGTATTCGTCTAAAATCGCAATGTTGTTTTTAGCGAAAGTAGGTACAGTAACCGCTGGACCTTCTTCTACTAATTCCTGAAATTGAATGTTAAATCGTTCCCACGTTACATCCTTTCCTTCCAGATTTATGGCTACCAGTGCTTGGGTTTGTGCTTGGCTAGGATTTGGATAATGCTGCAGCAGCAAGTGTGTAGCAGTTGTTGTCGCCAGTGTCCACCATCTATCGCCATAAGAGATCTTATCCAGCTTGAGCATGCCCGTAGGATAATGAATTACAGAGAAATAAGGATTCCCCTCTTTTGTTCTCCACTCTATCGCGAGAAGTTGTGCTACTTCATGAATATCCATTTTCCAGATGGCACCCTCGAACTGATGGGCAAATGCTCTTTTCATAAGACCGCCAACTTACGCAACTTTTAATTATCTTTAAAAAAAAATACCAAAAATAGAACAGACTAAGAAGTATATGTTATTGAGATGTTCTAACTGTGATAAACCTATGCATAGTCAAATCACTAAGAGTGGAATTAAATTTGTATTATTATTAAAAACTACGGATGAAACAACTTTTAAGGTTTAAGCGACAAATGCTACTTTGTCTAATATTTTTAATGGGGCTGTTACATGTAGGAGCCGCTCAGCAAGGGAGCAATGTTTATCATTTCAATTTAAGTGAAGAAATTGGCCCAGCTGCATGGCGAAAAACGGATAGAGCATTTTTAGAGGCAAAGGAAAGTGGTGCAACAATTATGTTGATTGAGATAAATACCTATGGTGGAATGCTTAATTATGCCGATTCTATCCGTACCAAAATTTTAAATACGCCTCTAAAAACAATTGGTTTCATCAATCATAATGCTGCTTCCGCAGGGGCTTTGATTGCCATTGCCTGTGATAAGATTTACATGGTTAAAGGCGCTAGTATGGGCGCAGCGAGTGTCGTAAATCCTCAAGGAGAAATCATGCCGGAAAAATACCAGTCGTACATGAGGAGCCTTATGCGAGCTACCGCAGAAGCGAAAGGGCGAGATCCAAAGGTAGCCGAAGCATTTGTCGACCCAGATGTTGTACTACCCCAGTTAAAAGAGCCGGGTAAAGTGTTAACGCTCACTACTGCTGAAGCAGTGAAGATAGGTTTAGCGACGTCAGAAGTGACAGATTTGAAGGATATTTTTGTTAAAGAGCGTTTAACCTCGCCAATTGTGCATCGCTATCAGGCTACTTGGATAGATCAGGTTATTAATTTTTTGATAAATCCGGCTGTTAGCGGCGTTTTAATACTCTTGATCATCGGCGGAATATACTTTGAAATGCAAACCCCAGGAATCGGTTTCGCTTTAGTTATAGCCATCATTGCGGCATCATTATTTTTTGCGCCACTTTATATTCAAGGGCTTGCTGATAATTGGGAGATTGCGCTCTTTGTCATCGGTTTAATCTTGTTGTTGTTGGAAGTTTTTGTTATCCCAGGTTTCGGTGTGGCAGGTATTTTAGGTATTATTGCGTTGGTATGTGGATTGGCCTTTAGCATGGTGCCAAATGAACAATTTAATTTTTTACCTGTTGAGCCAAATCAAATCATGACTTCCTTCATTATTGTGATCGTTTCAACGATTGCTTCGATTATACTTAGTGTAATTTTCGGTAAAAGCATACTCAAATCCAGCGCCTTTAAGAGACTTGTATTGGCAGACGAGCAGCAGTCCGGCTTAGGTTACGTGTCTTCCGTGAAATTGACAGATCTGATAAATAAAGAAGGTATTGCAAAAACAGCGCTAAGGCCATCCGGTAAAGTTGAAATAGAAGGGAAATGGTATGATGCAGTAGCGTTGGATGGTTTTGTTGAAAAAGATACCATCGTTTATGTTGAAAAACATGAAAACTATAATCTTTTTGTAAGGAAAAAAGCAGATGATAAAGTTTATTAATTCGTCAAACAAATAAACCATTAGGGTGTTATTGCTATTAAATAGCTTGAAAATTGTCATTTCAAAAGTTCTTTTGGGCTACGCAAATTTCACATAGGCTATATTAAGAACATTAATTTAATACGTGTATGAATCCTAAAGCAATAAGTTTAGAAGAGAAAAAATTAAGACCAGTAGTTGATCACCTTAACGATTTATTAGCGAATTATCATGTGCATTATCAAAAACTACGGGGTTGTCATTGGAACGTGAGAGGTTCGCATTTTTTTACATTGCATGCGAAATTTGAAGAACTTTATAATAACGCCATTACTACCATTGATGAGCTGGCCGAACGGGTTTTAACATTAGGAAAATCACCTCTTAGCAGATATCAAGATTATTTGGAAACATCGGAAATAAAAGAAATTGATACGATAGGGATGTCTGATATTGACTTAGTTAGAGCAGTAGTTGATGATTTAGAACTGCTCATCGCTTTACAGCGGGATTTGTTGGAAATAACAGACGAAGCAAATGATGAAGGTTCAAATGATATGGTAAATGCTTTTATGCAGTTCAATGAAAAACAAAACTGGATGTTACGAGCCTTCTTAAATAAGAACTAAATAATCAGTACAACATTAGTAATTCGGGCCCAATAGAAATGTTGGGCCCGTGTGGTTATACCGCTAAAAGCCCGTTATCTAAGAATTTAACAATTAATTAATCTGATCCATCGATCTTTTTAGAAATGCTTGACTATTTTTGCTAAGAAAATCAAAAATGCTCCCAGTTATTGTAAATTTTTTAGGGTGGACAGGCGCAGCTTGTTGCACTTTAGGCTACTTATTGGTTAGCACCCGCATGATAGATTCGAATAGTTGGAAGTATCAGATGTTAAATGCATTGGGTGGGATTTTTTTAGTGACAAGTGCTTTGTATAATCATGACGCGCCAAATACAGTAGCTAATGGTCTTTGGGCTCTTATTGGTTTGACAAGCCTTTGCCGTCTCTTTCTCTTCCAGTCCTTTAAAAAAAGTAACCATCAATAGTCGATCAAAAGGACTGTCCCGCAAAAAAAGGAAAGATACCCATCATTAAAATGAAGTATCTTTCCTCTAAAGGATTAAAGCTGTTGCAGACATTCCCGCCAATTTTTAAGTTAGCTAGCATTGACTAAATGACATGAAAGGTTGACTGGTAATCCTTAATACCCACCTGCTTTTTCTTTATTAAATGAGAATCGCCGTGAGATACTAAAGCCCCATCTATACTGACCTTTACCCCAGGAACTTGTTGTTTCCGAGATAAACTGTGATTCTTGAATTGCAGTGGCGTTGGTAAAGTTTAAATGGAAGACGTGCCCACCGGTTTCAATCTCCAAACCGACACCCAAGGCGTCATAGAATTTTTGCTGATTTACATTCTCTACATAATCTTTCTTCGTTTTATCTCTAAACGGCAAAAAATAATCAGCTACAATAGCCATGCGCTTGCTTATCTTTAAACGACCACCGGCACCTACTGCGAATATACCGTTTTGGTCTCCAAAAATGGTGTAATTGCGATGCACATAGGTTGGAATAAGTTCAAAAGAAAAAATGGGACTAAATTTTCTAGCCATTACTAATTGACTAACATAGGTGATACGATCGTTAAAGTTTTTATAAGAGGTGGACGCAGCAGGATCGTCTGAAGCTTTAACACCGCTTATTGTACCACTTCCAAAAAATGCGAGGCTGAGGGGGATGGCATTATCGGTGGTTTGTTCTAGAAAGCGGTATTTAAAATTAGCTTCATACAATTGCGTAGCCGCTGTTGCCCCCTTTGCTCTGGCGATACCAATATTCAATTTGTCGGAAACTCCATAATCAAATCCGATCCTAATATCGGTCGACTGATCAAGGCCAAAAAAATTACCTATACCTCCGGTACCGCCAGCTATATCTCCAAATCGATGATCTACCCGGAATTCGAGCTCCTTCTTATGGATGGTTTCAGTCGATTGAGCATTAATTAAATGCGTGGATTTGAAGGTGGCACTTACCTTTTCCCGAGCAGTACTGTCGTCCTGAATTAATTGCTCTAAGTCGTTCTGTGCAAATAAGACAGAAAAGGGGATCATTAAAAGAAAGCACGTGCAAATAAATGTTATATTCTTCATAGAAATTACTTACCTAGTTTTAGCGTTATAAATAGCAGCGACTTTGATATCTAAGGTCTCTGCTATGTTTTTTATGACAATTGTTGGGACCTCGATTCCATGGTCGGCAGTTTTGACTTTGAAGGTACATGCCGCAGTGATGGAACCTTTGTTCACTGTTATTTTTACCGGGGCGGTGTAGTTCTTAGTAACACCATGTACCGTAAGCGTTCCGGCAACCATACACTGATAGGTACCATCACTTTTTAGTTTATCAGGATTCTCTATTTTACCTTTAAATTCTGAAAATGGAAACTGATCGCTCTCCATGTAGTTTTCATTAAAATGCTCTTGCATTAGTTTCTTCTTAAATTGGAAAGAGGTGTTCTTTACTTTAAAAAGAATAGCACCCGTGCTTAAATCCAATGCAGAAAGGCCGTTTTTGCTTATACCTTCGATATCTTCGAGGGGGGTGCTGCTAAAAAAAGATACAGTGGCGCCATTACTTACGAAAGTATTTTGGGCATTTACGGCAGTAGTTGAGAGGGCACCTATTAGCAATAAGGATAAGACTATTTTTTGAATCATGATTTCTTTTATTATTGTTCGGGCATATTACGGTCAAACCAAGCTTTTAGTAGTGCTTTTTCGTTAGCGGTTAATGAGCCCCCTATAGGCATTGTACCAGTAACTAGAACGACATTGTTAATCCTTACTCCATTATCTTTAACGGATGCGTAATCTGAGAAGGTCCATTTGCTGCTTCCGCCGCCGCCTGATGAATGGCATCCACTACATTTTGTTTGCAACAATGCACCAGTAAAATTATTATAGCTTACATTCTCAGCGGTGACTTCATTACCACCTGGAGGTTGAGGTTCCGGCTCTGCTGCCTGGTCTTTAGAGCAACTATGGAGGATTCCAATAGTAGTGATTAAAGTGATGAGCACGTAAAATGACTTTTTTTTCATGATTTTCATAAGATTGTTGTTTAGTCGTTATATATGATTTAATGTTTTTAGTTTGCTGGAGCAACAGCAGTGTTCAAGTTTACGATAGGCCATATACGAGGTTGCGGAAAACTTACTCCTTTGTTATCTCCCCGTTTCATATCCTGGCCAAAATAATATAAAGGCCATCCCTGATAGGTTAATTGTGTCTTTCCAAAAACATTGATGCTAGCCACCAAGTCTTTATTAATAATAGAAGGTAACGGACCAACTGCTGTTTGATAAATTGGCCATATAGCATCATTGCTAAAATCTTCCTTTGTAAATGTGTTCTTATTAAATTTGTCTGGAGCGAAGGAGTAAAGGGTTCTGCCCTCATTGTCTGTGAAATATTGTGTGACGCCATCGCCTATACTTAGATCTTCTTTATAATGATTGCCATCAGCACCAATCAATTGATTATTGACTACCATTAAGACATAATCTGGTTTAGCAACAAACCAAATGCTATTGACACCATCCCCTTTAATGTCGCCTGCTTTTTCATCACTTGCATAATAATAAAGTGGCCAACCTTTATAAGTGCTCTGTTTGGATCCATCGGCGCGCGTAATTACATCAATATCTTCTTGATTAATTTCAGTATCTGAGCTTGCTTCGGCTGAATAATATACAGGCCATATTGCTTCACATCCATCGATACAGGCAGATGATCCATTAGCATCTAAAGAGAAAAAATAAAGGGTTCTTCCATCTTTATCAGTTAATACATTTCCGAAATTACCCGACGATTGGACTTGAATCCCACTGTTTTCGTTATTGGGTGGGCCTTGCTCATCATCTTTTGAGCAAGCGGAAAGAAGGAATAGAAAGGCACTCATGAAACTGAGCCTAACTAAATAAGTCATATTAAACATATTCATTTTTTTATTTTTTTGTTGAATGATATCCTGAATACGATGAGATAGAAGGGGAGGTTGCCTAAGGATAAAAAAAAATTTTTTTTCGCAACAAAAAGTTTACATTCGACCTGAATTAATTTTAGCTTTGAAACAACCTTTTCATAATTATCAACGTAATGCTGTATTGAAAGGAGGGCTTGGTTGGCACCAAAAGAGAGTAAAGAAGAAGATATACGAAAACTAATACAGGGATGTATTAAACAGGATAGAAGTGCCCAAAAGGAACTCTACAGGTATTTCTATGCGCTTTCTATGGGGATTTGCCAACGTTATGCAAATAATAAAATCGACGCCTCCAGCATTATGAATGAGGGCTTTTATAAGGTATTTAAAAATATAAAAAAATATGATTTCACTAAACCTTTTACCGCATGGATTAGTCGAATTATGACTAACTCAGCAATTGATTTTTATCGAGCCAATTTAAAATTCCTTAATAATGACGATATTATTGAGCATGATCATGTAGGGGCAGACAACTCCATTTACGAGAAAATAGATTATCAAGATCTTCTGGTAATGATACAGAACCTTTCACCTGCATATCGGGCGGTCTTTAATTTGTATGCAATAGAAGGATATACACATGAGGAAATTGCAGATATTTTAAGAATTTCAATCGGGACATCAAAATCTAATCTTTTTAAAGCGCGTGCAAAATTAATGGAGATGCTTAAAAGATATGAAACGCAGCCGCCGTCAGTTTTAGGAGATATGGATTTTAACGAGTAAGTGTGATGGAAGAGAATAATATGGATAAACTATTCAAAAATGGATTGAAAAATCCAGAAATGCCTTTCGAAGAGGCAGATTGGATAGCTATGGAGAAAAAACTCGATGCTGCGAGGGCGAAAAAAGTAAGGCTCATTTGGATGGTGTCATTGAGCGCGGCAGCGGCCATTATATTAGCATTTTTTATTGCTATATGGTTACCTGCGCCTTTCAATAAGCCTGTTATTGACGTAGTTAAAAAACAAGATAGCGTTAAGAAAATAATTTCTCCTCCAACGCCAACTCTTCCTTCCACAAAACAAGAGACTACAAATACAGAAAGCACAGGTCATGGTCTTTTCGTAGAAAAAGAATCCATTGATCATTTGGACAGGAATACCATTGAACAACTAGATAAGAAATACGGTTTGATATACAGAGATACTTTACTTGCTCATGTGCAGACTGGAGAACCTATGTTGACGAAGGGGGGTGAATTTAATTCGATTCCAGTTTATGAAGAGCGTATTTTAAAGCCCGCAGTTGAACAGCCAAAAACCAAAGCATTGAGCAGACAAAAAAATAGATCATCATATCTTACTATTCTAGCGGCACCTGATTTAACCACTGTACAAGGTGCTGGTAATCCACAGGTAAGTCAAAATATAGGTATGCTGTATACTATGCCTTTAAGTAATAAATTTAGTGTTTCTGGCGGATTGCTATATGCAAAGAAAAACTATCATTCGCCATATAGTTTTTACAGGCCAAAAATACAAAGAAATTATGGGCTAACCCCGAGTCAGGTCGACGCGGCTTGTGACGTACTGGATATTCCGATTGAATTGAATTATCAATTATATAGTAAACGAGCAACTCAGATTAAAATAAGTGCGGGTGTCTCAAGTTATTTTATGTTAAGAGAGCAATATAAATTTAGCTATGATACGAGTAATCCAGATCAGCAAAACTTGCGTACGAACTATGAAATTAGAGGACAGAATAATCACCTTTTTGGAGTAGCTAACATCTCTGCTACATTTGAACAGGAATTGAATAATAATATCACTATAGGCGTAAGACCATTTATAAAGCTACCGTTAACAGGAATCGGCTATGGTCAGACCAAACTGGAGTCTAAGGGATTGGCCGTTTCCGTAGGCTTCAAGCTTGGTAAAAGGGCTAAGTAGTTGAGTAGGGAAATAGTTAAGTAGAGGAGTAGTTGAGTAGTTAAGTGTCTGTGGCAAGCCTAAAGCCAACTAAGGGGCCTTCGTAAGTAAATATTCTACAAAAGTAGCTAAAATATAATCCCATCCTTCAGACGACGCCATCATCTCCTCATAAGTGTCACCTTCAGTGCCATGTTTTGAAAAATTTCTATGTTCCAATAAAATTTTAGTATATCCGTTTTCGTTGTTAAATGAAATTTCTACTTCACTAGCTCTTTCGGGATTAGGTTCAGGAGCCCTACTGGGGCCTATTTGCCAATAAAAAGTAATTGAGTTATCATCTATTTTCGTAATTCTTCCCCAATCACTCTGAAACCCATAAGGACCAATTTCAGTAAAAAATCCATTGACAATTGGATTTACCTTTAATGCTACCAATTGGTCTTGGGACCATGTGTACGCTTTAGGCCACCAATTCCCTAGGTCTTGTAGGAAAACCCTAAATGTTTTCTCGCTATCCGTGTCTACGATCACCTTTTTTTTAATGTCAGCCATAACCGTAAATGATTGTTAACTTAATGATTATCCATGCGCTACAATACATTTTAACAAGTAATCGAGGCGATGGTTTTAATATTCTTAAGTCATAAGCATCTTCGAGGTACCCTTGAGATACAAAATACAGGGGTGTTAGGTAGGGCTAGGGGTACTAAAAGGATAGGTGAACCCTAGGTAAAGGTACGCCATGGGTGGATAAAATGAGGACTTGACTTTTCTTTGAACAATAAAAAAAGCTGCGGTTGATAAGTCATCAACCGCAGCTTTTTTTATTGCAACTAGAATTTTGCGCCAAATGTTAAAAAGACGTTATTACGCGTATTAGTTACGTTAGCAACGGGTGTACTTACCTCATAGTCGGCTGGAAGTGAGTAAGGGAAAGTATCATACTTTTGTCTCCAGTTTTGATAAGTAGCATCTATATAATAGTTGCCGATCCTATATCCTAAACCACCAGAGATTGTTTGAGCAGAGTAATCTAAATTTTTATAGGGATTACCAGAGTGGTTATAACCACCACGAATCATAAATTGCGGTGTGATCATATATTCGGCTCCAACTTTCAGATTTATTGCGCCTTGGTAAGCTGCAGAAATATCATCAGCATATTGCATATCAAGCGCATTATCGTCTGTTGTGATTTTCATGCTGGCATAATCTATGAACTCGATATCTGCACTAATTAATCCTTTACTTAATACAGCAGCTATACCACCATTTAAACGATAAGGCGAGCGAAAGTTATAATCGTATGTAAACGGTTCTTCTGGATATGTTAATGGATCTCCCACAGGAGTTGAGCTGTTTGCTTGATAGTTTCTTACTTCAAAGAAATCACTGAAATCGCTGCTCATATTATACCAAGTAGGGGTTGTGGCAGAAACACCTAGTCGAATAATATCAGTTGGGCGATAAATTACACCCAATTTTACATTTACACCTGTTCCCCTGGTGTGAGTCCAATTTTCGTAATCATATTGATAGTCAGTATTTAAATACTTATTATAATTCTGGTACTCAGGGTGTGTTGGATCTAAAAATCTTGAACCTTCCGTTCCAACACCAAGCTGATTTCTGTAATTCGTAAGTGTGGCAGCGTCTATTAAATAACCATCTTCCTGATAAGCATGGTTGGTTCTGTAATCCATAGTAGAAATACCAACTGATGCACCTAAATATAGCTTATTACTATAATTAGCACCAAATGAGAGGTTCGTTTCTGATTGGGAACCTCTCGTTTGGTTGAATATCCTTTGCGTATTATCAGGAACGGTCATAGGGTAATAAGTAGTATTAGCACCGCTACCTGCAAAATCAACCAAGCCTGATTGCAGCCCGAAGTCACCAAAAACGCTATTGGCATCATAAGCTTCAATACTCATCATGTCGGCCACACTACTCTCTGTATTATTACCTTGGTAGTTAAGTTTAGAATAAAAACTATTTGTTTTGTTATAACCTATACCCACATTAAAGTTAAGCCATCCTGTTTCAAGATTGCTTCCTCTTGCTCTCATGTTTGGTAAGTTAAATACAATTCCAAGCTGATTTAGCCCAATGCGATCATAATTAGCATTTGTTTGACTTCCGAAATAGGTTGCTTTATTACGATCTCCAAAATAATCGAGTGTTAAGCCGATATCCGAATTGTTAAAAAAGCCTAAGCCCGCAGGATTTCCTGATATCGAACTTAAATCTCCACCCAATGCTGTTTGGGCATTTCCCATTGCTTTAAATCTGGCAGTGGCACCTTGTTCATATTGTGAAAAAAGAAGGCCTTCATCTATATTTTGAGCTTGGGATGTATAGGTGACTCCTAAAAGAAGGCACCATAGAGTAATCTTTTTGCTATTCATTTTGATAAGATTGGTAATACTTAATAGATAATATATAAAGATAAACAGGTATTAGCTAAACGATTATTTTTTATTGGTCAAAAAAATAACCGACCGATTCAAAATAAATCTGATTACCCGTCGGTTATTTTTGATTTAATATCTATCTGCCACCGCGTCCGCCGCGAGCACCGCCGCCTCCGCCGCCACCGCGACTCATGCCGCCACCACTAAAGCCTCCTGAAGAACGACTTGGAGAAGGAGTGTAAGATGGTCTAGAGCTCTGCGTACTTGGTCGTGAATAACTTCCACTAGGCCTTGATGTTGGCCTTGAGCCACTGCTTGGCCTGCTTATTGATCCAGATGGTCTTTGCATGCCAGATGGCCTATTATAATCGGGTCTTCCACCGGTGCTTGGTCTCACTGTTGACGGACGATATCCGCCACTTGGACGTCCAGATGTTCCAGGGCGCATTGACGAAGGTCTATTACCAGGTCTTGATTGACCTTCATACCTACCGTTTGCTCTATTATTCATGTCGCCATTGCTTCTTGAAATGCCTGACCTAGAACCCACACCTCTCGTACTGGAAACTCTACCGTTTGTCCTTGTGCCATATGAATTACGCGTATTACTCGTTCTAGAAGCATATCTTCCATTTACACCAGCACTTGATCTAGTAATGGATGAACGACTATTTAAACGACTGCTATAACCTGGACGAGCAGCATAAGTGGCGCGACTAACGTAGCCACCACCCCAGCCCCAGCCAGGATAGCCCCAGCCGCCACCCCAGTAACCACCGCCCCAGCCCCAGCCAGCACCGTAGTATGAGTATGGACCCCACCAAGGAGAACCCCAGCCTCCCCATCCACCAGCATAGTAAGGGTTGCCCCAACGGCCACCCCAGCCGAAGCCTCCGCCCCAGCCCCAACCGCTACTCCAGCCAAAGCCAATACCTAGGCCACCGCCCCAGCCCCAGCCGCCACCATAGCTGTACCATGGGTCAAAAAATGGGTCGTAATAGGTCATCCCAGGCGTTGCATATTGAAATCTATTGATGCGGTTCGCATATTCAGAATCACTGTATTCATCCGTATAAGCGTCTCCATAGCTATCAGCATAATCATCTTCGTAATAATTTCCATTCTGATCAGCATATTGGTCGGCATAAGCAGTTGTATCCGAATCAGCGTATTCATCATAACCATCTGCAGGTGCTGCATATGCATCATAATAATCTGGACTGCGATAGGCTACTTCCCTCGCTTTACTCTTGCCCCCATAAACATCATCCTGAAAAGTATTTTGTGCATATTGAGGAGTAGCGCAAGCACCTAACGATAGGGCTCCTACTATCATAGCACCTTTTATAATTGATGGTTTACTTTTCATTGTTTTTCCTTTCACTATAATTGTGGTTTTATATCTTTTAGACATACTTAAATCCAAAAGGTTTAATAGGTAAACGGCTGTAAAAATGTATCTGCTACAAAAATAATTTAATAATCCTTACATTCGCAAAATCACTGTAACTTTGAGGCGATTTTAACATTTTTAACAAACTTTAACATTTACACTAGTTACAAAATACAAATATTATTCCAAACATACAACAATGAGTAAAGGTATTACCAGTAGAAAAGAAGATTATTCACAATGGTATAATGAATTAGTAAATAAGGCTGATTTGGCTGAGCATTCGGCCGTGCGTGGATGTATGGTTATTAAGCCCTATGGCTATGCTATATGGGAAAAAATGCAAGCTGCCTTAGACCAAATGTTTAAAGATACGGGGCATAGTAATGCCTATTTCCCTCTTTTCATTCCAAAGTCATTTTTTTCAAAAGAAGCTTCTCATGTAGAAGGTTTTGCTACCGAATGCGCCGTTGTGACACATTACCGTCTAAAAAATGACGGAGCTGGAAAGATTGTAGTGGATGAGGATGCTAAATTAGAAGAAGAACTTATTGTACGTCCAACCTCAGAAACTATTATATGGAATACCTACAAAGGATGGATTCAATCCTATCGTGATTTACCTATTTTAGTAAATCAATGGGCGAACGTAGTGCGCTGGGAGATGCGGACGCGTTTATTTCTCCGTACAGCTGAATTCTTGTGGCAAGAAGGTCATACAGCACATGCCACGGAGGAGGAAGCAATTAAGGAAACGGAACAGATGCTCGACGTATATGCTACATTTGCCGAAAAATGGATGGCACTACCGGTTGTTAGAGGGCGGAAAACTGAAAATGAACGTTTTGCTGGTGCCCTAGATACTTACTGTATTGAAGCGCTTATGCAAGATGGAAAAGCGCTCCAAGCAGGTACTTCCCATTTCCTCGGCCAGAATTTTGCAAAGGCTTTTGATGTAAAATTTACATCGAAGGAAGGTAAATTAGATTATGTATGGGCAACATCTTGGGGAGTATCTACCCGCCTAATGGGTGCACTTATTATGGCGCATTCGGACGATGCTGGTTTGGTTCTACCGCCAAAATTGGCTCCGATACAAGTTGTTATTGTACCGATTTATAAGACAGAAGAGGAAAGTAAACAGATTGGAGAATTGGTAGATAAGCTTACCTCCGAGTTAAAACAGAAAGGGATCTCTGTTAAATATGACGATCGGGATACACAGCGCCCGGGATTTAAATTTGCCGAATGGGAATTAAAAGGCGTACCGGTAAGGATAGCTCTTGGAGCCCGCGACTTACAGAATGGTACGGTGGAATTGGCTAGGCGAGATACCCAAACAAAAGAGACCGTTTCGAGTGAAGGTTTAGCTGACCGAATTGAAAATCTTTTGGCAGATATTCAGCAAAGTATTTTTGAAAAGGCATTAGCTTATAAAAATGAGCGAATTATTGAAGTTAATTCTTATGAAGAGTTCAAGGAAGTCTTAGCAGGTGAGGGTGGTTTTATTTCGGCTCACTGGGACGGTACCGTAGAAACGGAAAAGCGAGTGAAAGAAGAAACCAAAGCAACTATCCGTTGCATTCCACTCAACAATAAATTAGAAGATGGTACGTGTATATTTACAGGAAAACCCTCTAAACAACGGGTATTATTTGCTAAAGCTTATTAATTTTTGTCGGTTGCCAGTTACCAGTTGTGCGTATATCTACTGGTAACTTACAACTCACAGCTCACAACTAGAAAAGAGATGAAATTCGCAACAAAAGCCATACACGCAGGGCAGCATCCGGACCCTACAACAGGCGCGGTGATGACGCCTATTTATCAAACATCCACTTACTGGCAAAAATCGCCTGGCGACCATCAAGGGTACGAGTACTCCCGAGGTACAAACCCTACGCGTAAAGCGCTCGAAGATTGTATAGCATCGTTGGAAAACGCGCAATTCGGCTTGGCATTTTCGAGTGGAATGGCAGCTACTGATACCGTGTTAAAGCTATTACGCCCTGGCGATGAAGTGATAACAGGAAACGATTTGTATGGAGGCTCATACCGTATTTTTACAAAGGTATTTGAGAACTACGGAATTAAATTTCATTTTATAGATCTAAATAACCCTGAAAATATAAAGCAATATCTTTCCGATAAGACGAAGCTTATTTGGATCGAAACGCCCACTAATCCTACCATGCAGATTATTGATATCGCTGCTGTTGGAGCAATTGCAAAAAATGCCGGTGTTCTATATGTGGTGGATAATACCTTTGCCTCCCCTTACTTACAGAATCCTATCGATCTGGGCGCGGATATTGTGATGCATTCTGTTACAAAATATATAGCAGGACATAGTGATGTAGTGATGGGAGCTTTGGTGACAAATAATGAGGACCTTTATAAACAGTTGTTTTTCTATTACAATGCCTGTGGAGGAACTCCAGGGCCTCAAGATAGTTTCCTAGCGCTACGAGGCATCAAAACACTGCATTTAAGAATGAAGGCCCATTGTGAAAATGGCCGACAGGTGGCTACTTACTTAAAAAGCCATCCACGTATAGAAAAAATTTATTGGCCTGGATTTGAAGATCATCCGAATCATGCTATTGCCAGAAAACAGATGCGCGACTTTGGTGGAATGATTTCTATTGTGTTAAAAAATGCTTCATTGGAAGATACCTTTAAAGTAGCATCCTCTTTTCAGGTTTTTACACTCGCAGAATCTTTAGGGGGTGTAGAATCTTTAATAAATCATCCAGCTACCATGACACATGGTTCGATACCTAAAGAGGTACGAGAAAAAGTTGGAGTAGTTGATAACTTAATCCGTATTAGTGTGGGTGTAGAAGATATTGAAGATCTTTTGAAAGATTTGGAGCAGGCATTGAATAGTTGAGTAGTTAAAGGGTTAACTATTTCCCTATTCAACGACTTAACCAATTAACAATATGGATTTAAAAGATTTCCTCGACCGAAAAGTTGAACAATATAATCAACCTGGTTTTATTGTAAATGATCCTATTTGTATTCCACATCAATTTTCACGTAAGCAGGATATTGAGATTATTGGTTTCTTTGCCGCTATACTAGCATGGGGACAAAGGAAAACGATCATTAATAAATGCAATGAATTGATTGATAGGATGAGCGGAGCGCCCTATGACTTTGTCGTAAACCATCAGGAAAAAGAACTGAAAAACCTTCTTGGATTTAAACATCGTACCTTTAATGATACAGATTTGCTTTATTTTATAAGTTTCTTTAAAAATCATTATAAACAATTTGATTCGTTGGAACAAGCCTTTGTTCGTAAAACACGGAGGTCGGTCTTTAGAGAAGAATATTTTGTAGAAGAGGAAGGGGAGAGCGAGAGAATAGAATTAAGTGGGGAGGTTTGTTATCAACAGGAAATGATCGTTAAACCCTTCAGTATAGAGTCGTCCCTTAATAATTTTCGTTCTTATTTTTTTAGTTTGCCTGATTATCCATCACGAACAAGAAAGCACATTAGTTCCCCACTTCAAAAATCTACTTGTAAACGATTAAATATGTTCTTACGATGGATGGTACGAAGCGATCACCAGGGAGTTGATTTTGGCCTTTGGAAAGAAATTCCTATGAACGCTCTTATATGCCCATGTGATGTTCATGTCGAGCGTGTTGCCCGCTATTTTAAGCTGATATCCCGTAAACAAACAGATTGGCAAACAGCAGTTGAACTTACAGAAAATCTTCGATCACTGGATCCGGAAGATCCTGTGAAATATGATTTTGCGCTATTTGGATTGGGAGTGGAAGGGGAGCTTTAGCTTGTTGAATAGTTGAAGTAGTTTAGTAGGGGAATAGTTCAATAGTGATAATGTATAGCGGGAAGTCATTTTAAAACGATTCAATAACAAACAACTCAACGACTTAACAATTCAACTAATATCGTTTAATAGCCCGTAACATCTCTCTTTTCCCTGGTGCTCCTTGCACTTTCTCAATGGAAAAACCTAAAGATTTCATGATTCTTTTTAAGTTCCCGGTAATAGCATAGGTCACAAAGACACCCCCAGGTTTCAAAAAACCGCAAACATGACTGAGCGTTTGGCTATTCCACATTTCTGGTTGACGTGCAGCTGCAAAAGCATCAAAATAAAGCACATCGTAAACGTTTGTAGTATTGAAGTCCAACGCGAGCTGATTTGCAACTTCGAATGATATATTGTCTGTAAGTAGCTGAGGTTGTTTAAAAGATTGATTGTAAAGATTGCAAAATGACTCCCATATCATCGCATCAACTTCTTTTCCATAGCCTGATTCGGTAATTGTATTTGCAGGTAATGGGTAAGCCTCTACGCCTGTGTATTTTAGCATTAATTGGCTTTCCAAACAATAGTTTGCTGTTAAGAGGAAATTTAAACCCGTTCCAAAGCCAATCTCTAATATAGATATAGGTGCTGTTATAGCAGCGTGTTCTTTTGATAGAAAATATTGCAGGCCAGCTGCTAAAAATACGTGTTTACTCTCTTGAACGGCCCCGCGTGTAGAATGATAATGTTCCCCTACGATCGGATTAAAAATTGTCTTGGAGCCATCGTCGGTAATTACAAAATCCATTGTTTTACGTTAAGTTGTTGAGACGTTGAATAGTTGGGGTTATTTAATAAATTCATTTACAGCTGTGCTCAGATCATACACCGGCACCTTCACTGAATGCGCTATAATGCTTGATCCGATGGCAGAACGATAGCCCCCAGCACAATGCACTACGATAGGTTTTTCATCGGGTATTAAATGAACAGATTCTCGCAGACGTGGTAAAGGGATATTAATCGACTCTTTAAATAATTTTCCCTCTTTTACTTCTCCTTCGTTTCTTATGTCGATGATGATAAATTGGTTCGGGTTTTCTTTAAATGATGTTAAGTCGAATACGTCTGATAGTTTGTTCCCGCTAGAAGCAATTAAGTACCCTTTGCACTGGGTTTCATACCCTATTTTTGCAAGTTTTTCCATTACTGCCTTTGCCTGCTCATCCTCATCACAAATCAAATAGAAAGATTCACCTGGCGAGACGATACTTCCTAGCCAGGTTTCAAATTTATTGCCATTCGGAATATTTATTGCTTGTGGGAAATGGCCCAATCTATATTTCTCTGCCGAACGAACATCGATTTGTAATATATCCATTTCGACGATTTCTGCTTCTTCCAAACGTATGATATGTGCCATGCCAGTGTCAAAATTTTCGGCTCCTACACGATTAAGCGCTACATCATAATTAAAATATTTAGGGACAAAAGGCTGATCTGTCGTAAGTAGTTTAACAAAGCGTTCTTCATCCATCTCCTGTAAGGCATGGTTTTCCTCCAACTCACGCCCGATGGTACTGTGCAAGTCCTGACCCATATTTTTTCCACACAACGAGCCCGGTCCATGTGCCGGATATACTATCACATTTTTAGGTAAAATAGCTATTTTATTTCTTAAGGAATGATACATAGACTTTGCTAAGGCTTCCGCCTTGGCCTGTAAACTTCCTGCATTTTCTCTTAAATCAGGCCTACCTACGTCGCCTACAAAAAGTGTGTCGCCCGTAAAAAGTGCGTTTTCCTGTCCTTCTTCATCCAATACCAAAACACAAATACTATCAGGGGAATGGCCGGGAGTATTAATCGCTTTTAACGAAATGTTTCCAAATGAGAGTACATCACCATCATCAAAAGTGTGGTGTGGGTATGCTGCTCCAACAAGCCTACTGGCATAGATGGGTGCACCAGTTTTTTTATGGATCTCCAGATGCGAACTTACAAAATCAGCATGTGGATGTGTTTCAATTACACCAAGAATCTTGGCATGATTTTCTCTTGCAAAGGCGAGGTACGGACTTGGATTTCTGGCTGGATCGATGAATACAACTTCGTTGTTACTTAAAATAGCGTATGAGGCATGTGCTAATCCGGTATCGTAAAATTGCTCTATATGCATAAATTGAAAATATAGGCAAAGGTACAAAAAACCGATAAGGTAGGCAGACGTATATTGTCAAATAAATATAATGAGAGTACTTATTAATATAATTGGCCTTTCTTTTTTATTAACTGTTTTCTCTGTGAGATTGCCAGATCGTGTATTCGGTTCCAGGCAAAGTATCGGAGAAATCACAGCAGGTGAAATAGACGAAGCTTCCGGTTTAGTCTGTGGAATAAACAACAAAGGATATTTTTGGACTCATAACGATAGCGGAGATAACGCGAGGGTATTTCTGCTAGATAGCGTTGCTAAATTACGAGCTACCTATTACCTAGAAGGAATTCAGTCACGCGATTGGGAAGACATCGCTACGATGACAGTAGGAGGGAAGAACTACTTATTGGTAGGCGATATCGGCGATAATTTAGGACACCATACTACCATTCGTATTCATCTTTTTGAAGAGCCCACTCTTCATACAAATGGCCATGCGATAGATACGGTTAGACACAAAGACATCACCACGTATAATCTCAGATATGAAGATGGTCCACGTGATGCCGAATCGTTGTTTTTTGATCCAATAGATAAGAAGCTATATATCATAAGTAAGCGCGACCTCATGGCAGGTGTTTATGAAACAACTTTGCCCGATAATAGCATTGACACATTAGTGCTAAAAAGAAAAACATCCATTCCTTATACCTTTATCACCAGTGCAGCTATTTCTGCTGACGGTAAAGAAGTATTAATAAAAAACCTATTAAATGTCTACTATTGGAAACGAAAACCAAAAGAGTCAATTGTCCAACTTTTTAAAAGAGAAGGGCTTGTGCAGCCCTATGATGCGGAACCCCAAGGAGAAGCCATCACCTTTGCGAGAGACGGATCTGGTTATTACACAACGAGTGAGCGTCCATTTGGATTGAGTTCCTACATTTATTATTACCCTAGGGAAAAGAAATAGATTAATCGTTATTAGTTGCTCGTAATTAGTTATTCGTTTTTGCTACTTTGTTATTCATTATGGTTCTATGCGCGGACTGATAACGTTAACAAAGTCAATAGAATTTGGTCGAGGTCGTCCTGTGATGATCTTTATTCCTTCATCTTAAAAATCAGTAAACCAACTTAACTATTTATTAACCTAAAATTAATAACTCCTTATTGCTAATTAAACATAAACTTAATGGTTGTTTTGTCAATTGGCAACTGTTTGATTTTTATGTATTTATGTCCGTTTTTTATTGCTTTGTTGCTCTTAGGTTAACGTCAATTGGAGAGCGGTTTATTTTTTGTAACGTCTGCATTCGATCGTTTACATGATACATTCTTCAATTTAGCGACATCAACAATTGCACTGCAAATGCGGCGGAAGCAAAACACTTAAACCATTAAAAAAAATGAAAAGATTTTTTACAACAAGTTTACTCATTATGGCCACTTTACTGGGATATGCACAAGGGCATGGCGTTATCTCAGGAAAGATCATGGAAGCAATCAGTAAAGCCTCTCTGCCAGGAGCTACCATTCGTTTAAATGTGGGAAATAGATATACTATTTCAGATCAAACAGGTAATTATGAGTTTTTAAATGTACCTGTTGGTACTTATGAGCTCGAAGTGGTGTATATGGGTTATCAGACTAAAAAACAGCCTGTTGTCGTTCAAGATGGACATAATATAGTTGTAAACCTATCACTGGAAGATGGTTCTGTAACAATGAACGAGGTAGTGATCATGGGTGATCGGTTAAGAGGACAAGCGCGAGCACTTAATCAACAAAAAAATAAACCGAATATTACCAATATTATTTCTTCAGACCAGGTAGGACGCTTTCCAGATGCCAACATAGGAGATGCTTTACGCAGGGTGCCGGGGATTACCATGCAGAATGATCAGGGAGAGGCAAGAAATATTATTGTGCGAGGCTTATCGCCCGAATTGAATTCGGTGACATTAAATGGCGATCGGATTCCTTCAGCCGAAGGGGATAACCGGAGAGTACAGATGGACTTGATCCCGTCGGATATGATTTCTACTATCGAAGTAAATAAAACGCTTACGCCAGACATGGATGCCGATGCGATTGGTGGCTCCGTGAATTTAATTACCCGGGCATCGCCTAATGGACAGCGCATATCAGCTACCTTGGGTGGTGGTTATAATCCACTCCATACAACGCCTATCTATACAGGAGCCTTCGTGTATGGAAATCGTTTTGCTAACAATAAATTTGGTATGGTTGTCAGTGGCTCTTATAATAACAACCATCTGGGCTCAGAAGGTGTAGAAGGTGAATGGAAGCGTGACGATCAAGGTAACGCGTGGTTGGCAAGAGAAGATATTCGTTATTATGATGTACAACGTATTAGAAGAAGTATTGCTGGCGCATTTGATTTTAAGGCCAACGATAACCATAGTTTTTTTGCTAATATCATGTACAATTGGAGAGATGACAGAGAAAATCGGTTCCGTGTACGTACCGATATGGAACTGGCAGATGAGGATGCGGGCATTGCAGGTGGTTTTATTCTGGATAAAATTTCAAGAGAAACAAAAGGAGGAATTAATAATAGCCGAAATAAAAATAGACGATTGGAAGATCAACGGGTGCAGAACTATTCAATTGGTGGTAACCACCTACTTTTGCCAAGTTTGGATATGGATTGGGCCGTTAGTTATTCTAAAGCAAGTGAAGACAGGCCGAATGAACGCTATATAAATTACGAATATGAAGATGCGCTGGAAATACAGCAAGTCCCATCGTCAAATGATAGGCCGATTGATTTAGTCTTTAACAGACCGAATGCTGCATTGAGCGAGTTGGATGTGATCAGTGAAAACCACGATTATACAAGCGAAAGTGAGTGGGGAGGCAAGCTCAATTTTCGTATACCTTTTTCTTTAATTGATGGTGAAAAAGGACGCCTGCGTTTTGGTGGTAGACTACGGATTAAAGATAAAAAGCGTAATAATATATTTACTGAATATACGCCTGTTGGAGATGAATACGCCTCTTTAGGAGGGGTGCCTACCTTGAACTGGACAGGTAGTTTCGCGCCGGGCAATCAATATGCTCCAGGCTTATTTGCTGATAGACGTGTTTTAGGAGATCTTAATTTAACAGACCCATCCCTGTTTACAAGTGAGTTAAATCCAAGCGAGTTTCTAGCCGTTAATTACCAGGCAAAGGAACGCATTATCGCTGAGTATATCCGTTGGGATCAAGATTTTAGCAGTCGGCTTTCCATGATTTTAGGCGCCAGGGTAGAGCATACCTACATTAATTATACCGGGAATGTGATAGAAAATGAAGAAGATCTATCTGGTACAAGAAGCCAAAAGAATAATTATACAAACATTTTACCGAGTGTCAGTTTCAAGTATGTGCCACAGGAGGACCTGATTTTGCGGGCGGCTGTCACAACTGCCTTAGCGCGACCCAATTATTATTCGATAGCACCCTATGTGCAGTCGGTAGCCGACGGGGATGATAGCCAGGTAACGGCTGGTAATCCAGCTTTGAAAGCCACCTATGCATGGAATTTTGATTTAATGGCAGAAAAATATTTTACATCTGTAGGTATTCTCTCAGGAGGTCTTTATTATAAAAACTTAAAGAATTTTATATATAAATACAGTAATAGAAATTATACATCAAGTGATTTCGCAAACGACTTTCCAGGGGCCGTGAACTTGGTTCCGGAGGGAGAAAGTTGGCGTTTTGTGCAAGATAGGAATGGTGAAAGCGTAGATGTGTATGGTTTTGAAGTGGCCATTCAAAGGCAACTCGACTTTTTGCCGGGCAAGTTCTTAAGAGGTTTTGGCATATATGCCAACTATACTTATACCAAATCGAAGGCAAGGGGAATTGCTGATGCAGATGGAAATCCAAGAAATGACATCACATTGCCTCAAACGGCCCCACATATGTTCAATGGATCCCTATCTTGGGAAAATGAACGTTTCTCTGCACGTGTTTCTGCCAATTATACGGCGGCTTATATCGATGAAATTGGCGAAGATGCCTTCTTTGATTTTTATTATGATAAACAATTTTTCTTGGATGCAAATGCATCCTATAAATTTGGTAAATATTACAGAATATTTGTGGAGGCTAATAACCTCACCAATCAATCCATGCGATACTATCAAGGCGCGAGTAACCGACCTATGCAGAACGAGTTTTATAAACCTAGGTACAGTTTAGGGATAAAATTTGATTTGTAAATTACCGTAGGGTTTTTAGGCGCATCATTGGTGTTCTTATTCCAACAAGCAGACGAGATTTTCTCGTCTGCTTGTTGTTTTTTATAGCAATGTTAGGATGTTGAATGTTTAACAATAACTTAACCTTGTCTTTATAAATTTGTGATTACTATGATACCTCGGTTTTTTATTGCTTGTTTTCTTCTGTATTTCATTTGTTTGGGGACGACAACCGCGCAATTTAATACTTCCTTACAGGACGTGCGGCAGCGTTTGGAACGCTTTGCAGTTCGGCCAGCTGACTCATTGTTTGTGGTTGAAAATACAGCCTATAAAGAGGCCCTTATGCAGGGTGATATAAAGAAGCAGGCTTTATCGTTGCAACATATGGGTCAACTCTGTTACGGTATGGGTTTGGTAGCCCAATCTCTAAATTATCATCTACAGGCAGAGGAACTGTTAAAAGTCCTTGGTCAAAATAGCATGCGGGCTAATAACCTAAACGATTTAGGCTTGTTGTTGCTATTGAATAATCAGGGCAAAGAGGCAAAACAGTCGTATCAGGAGGCAATAAAGATTTATACAAACAATAATGACCAAAAAGGCCTTGCCTATACGTATGGTAACTTAGGACATTTATATGAAAAAAGGAGTGATTATGATAGTGCTTTTTTCTTTCAAACAAAAGCAATGAAAGCCTTAGAACTTATAAAAGATCTTGATGGAATAGCACTCATACATGAAAATCTGGGAAGTATCTATGAAGATAAGGAACAATATGATGTAGCTTATCTACATTTTAGCAAAGCGTTAGATAGATTTAAGGTAAATGGTAATGTCCCTATGTTAATTGATGCTTATAATAATGTGGGAGATGTTTTACGTAAAACAGGTAGGTATCAGGAGGCGCTCGTTTATACCAGGAAGGCTTTACAACTCTCCAATGAAACGAAAGCTTATAGTAGATTGAGCAGTGCTTACAGGGATCTTGGAAAGACATACAATTTTCTAAATAAAACGGACAGTACCTTTTACTATTTAGAGTTGAGCAGGCAGCTATATATAAATATATATAATGAAGATAGTAAGAATCAAGCAGCACTCTTGAATGTTTTATATGATATTAATCAAAAGGATGCCCAAATAGCAGATATGGCACGTCAAAAAAGGACAGCCACCATTCTTTATTCCGCGTCTGCCATCGTGGCGATGCTACTCATAATATTGTCCATTGTCTTTATAAAAAATCAACGGCAGCGAATTATTAATGAGCGGAATATACGCGAAAAAGAAAGCGCTTTACTGTCGGCTAAGCAGCAATTAATGGAAGTTGAATTGAGGAATAAGAAACTTCAGGAAGAACAGTTAAAAAAAGAGGTAGAGAATAAAGCGAGAGAGATTTCTTTGCATACACTGCAGGCGATAGAAAAAAATCAATTGTTGGAAGAAATGAAAAAGGCCCTTTCAGAGATCATTAGGAATGACAGCCGAAGTTATAAGAGAGAACTTAGACAGCTATTGAATAAGATCAACCAAAGTTTTCATAAAGAGGTACATTGGGATGATTTTAGAAGAATTTTTGAAGAAATAAACCAAGATTTTTTTTATCAGCTTCAAAAAATAAATCCAGATTTATCGGCTACCGATTTACGACTTGTTTCTTTAATAAAATTAAATATGAACACCCCTGATATTGCAGCCCTTTTGGGTATCTCGGCCGACAGCTTGCGCGTTTCTAGGTATCGCCTGCGCAAAAAATTAGGTCTTGAACAGGGAAAAAGCTTGACTTCTTTTTTGCAAGCAATTTAGAAGAAATAGTATCAAGACTTCCTTCGTCGCTTATTATTGGTCGTTCGTTTTAGTCAGCTTATAAGCTTTTCGCTAAAAATTCATCATTCAACACTTATCACTCATCGTTGATCACCCACTATTTATAACTTAAATGCCTTTGTTCACTAATTGTAACGCTAAAAATTTGCGTTAGATTGCTTTGAACGGCATTTTTGCGGTAAATTTACGAGACGATGAACAATAGAAATAAGATCATTTTAGGTTTATGCCTTACTGGCGGAATGCTCTTTTCCGCTTGTTGGCAAGAATCGAGTCGAGTTGTTAAAGAGACTTCGAACGATACAGTTGATACGCTTAGAGCGGATGTTATAACAGAGACAGTTAAATATGATAGTGATGATCCAGCGATTTGGGTCAACCCAACGGATGCAAGCAAGAGTTTGATCATTGGCACGGATAAAGATAGTGACGGTGGTTTATATGTATTTGATTTAAAGGGGAAAATTGTCAAAAAACTGGGAGGAATCAAACGCCCTAATAATGTTGATATTGCATATGGCTTTCTGCTTAATGGGAAAGCTATTGACATTGCCGTTGTCACCGAACGCGAAACGAATAAGCTGCGGGTTTTTAGTTTACCGGATCTATCTCCAATAGATGGTGGCGGAATAGAAGTCTTTGTCGGAGAAGAAGAGCGAGCGCCTATGGGAATTGCTTTATATACAAGGCCACAAGATCACGATATATTTGCCGTCGTAGGTAGAAAATCCGGTCCTGCTGAGGGTTATTTGTGGCAATATAAACTGGTAGATGGTGGCAATGGGAGGGTAAAGGGATCCTTCGTACGTAAGTTCGGGAAATATAGTGGTAAAAAAGAAATAGAAGCGATAGCCGTTGATAATGAGCTTGGATTTATTTATTACTCAGATGAACAGACTGGTGTAAGGAAATATTATGCCGATCCCGACCGCCGTAATAATTCAGAGCTTTCCTTGTTTGCACAGAAAGGTTTCTCTAAAGACCATGAGGGAATTGCCATTTACAAAACGGGCGATAGTACGGGCTATATCTTAGTTTCCAATCAAGGTTCTCATACATTTATGGTATATCCGAGAGATGGAACAAAAGAAAATAGTGACTTGTATCCACTCTTAGCTGAAATCCCGGTAAGTGCCATGGAAACAGATGGTGCAGATGCCACCGCGAGAGGTTTAGGGGAAGCGTTTCCAGAAGGCGCTTTTGTGGCAATGAGCACTAACAGAACCTTCCACATTTTTGATTGGAGAAAAGTTAAAGCACGCATTGTGGATGCGTCGAAATAAGAATAGCATTGTATATAAGAAGGTGTCTAAAAGGCCGTCATTTCGAGCGAAACGCAGTGAAGTCGAGAAATCTTTATAATAATTGCTTCTTTATCAGATTTCTCCATTGCGCTTCACTCCAGTCGAAATGACAGCTGTAAGCTTTTTAGACACCCGTCTATGCTATTTTGTTTCCAATTAAAATATAATATCTTTGTACCTTGTAAAGCTGAAGAATTACCCAGATGCTAAGCTTTATTTTTTCTTTTTGGATTTTTGCTAAAAAAAATAACCCTTTGTCTACTAAGTCTATCTAGAATTTTCTTGCAGATTATCTTCTTTGTCGACTTAGTGACGGTTTTAAATCAACCAATAAAATTATAGCGATGAACTTTATCTCCAAAGAAGAAGTATTAAGTGCCTGTCTTTCCCCTGAATTAGATAGCAGGTTCAAACATTTATGGCATTTAATAGGAAATACCCCCATGTTAGCATTGCACTATTCTTATAAAGGTCGGAAAAACAAGATATATGTTAAATGTGAACATTATAATCTCACAGGAAGCATCAAAGACCGAATGGCGCTTTACATTATGTATCAAGCCTATTTAAAATGTCAAATAAAACCACATGACACCATAGTGGAGGCCACAAGCGGAAATACCGGAATTGCATTTTCTGCAATCGGAAAGGCCCTAGGTCATCGGGTAAAGATAATTATGCCAAACTGGTTAAGTCGCGAACGGATTGATATCATCAAAAGCATGGGAGCGGAAATTATCTTAGTGAGTAAAGAAGAGGGAGGTTTCTTGGGAAGTATTAAAATGAGTGAAGAAATGGCCTCTCGAGGAGGTGTTTTTTTGCCACGGCAATTTGAGAACCAGTTTAATTCGGAAGCACACGAGCGTACAACCGGGAAAGAAATTAGTGAACAATTAAGAAGTATAGGAATAAAACCAGATGCTTTTGTTGCCGGTGTAGGTACTGGAGGTACCGTCATGGGAGTCGGGGCCTATTTACGGCAACAATACCCACAGGTACGTATCCATCCTTTAGAACCTGCTGAAAGCCCTACACTCTCAACTGGGTATAAAGTAGGAACACATCGTATCCAGGGAATATCAGATGAATTTATCCCCTCCATTGTTCAGTTAGATAAATTAGACAAGATAGTAAAAGCAAATGATGGTGATGCGATTCTTATGGCGCAGAAGTTAGCAGGCCAATTGGGGCTTGCGGTAGGGATTTCCTCTGGTGCAAATGTAATCGGCGCAATAAAGCTTAAAGAAGAACTGGGAAATGACGCAACAGTTGTTACCTTATTATGTGATGATAATAAAAAGTACCTGAGTACAGATTTGGTGAAGACAGAGCCGATGAAAGCGGAATATGTTTCGATAGCAACTGATTTTACAGAATATAGCCCTATCTGCCGTTTAAAGGAGCCTATTTTTGGAGCGTATTAAAAAAATATTTATTAAAACACACGAAATGAATACGCCATTATCCTTTATTAAAATAATCACATACACCCTGATTTTTTGGTTTACTCCTGTCTTGGCTCAAAATGTAGATACCATTTCATCAGATGATATTGAGTTCACCGAAATAACGGAAGATACCAGTACCAGCAACGACAGTCTTTCTGTCCTGGATCAGCAAGAAAAGGTGGCACAGGCGCTGCAGGGAAGTACCGTGAAAGCTGGTGACGAAACAGACATTTCCCTCTGGCAGATATTCATTAACGGACTGCTCTTCGGTTTTGCAGCCATCCTGATGCCCTGCATTTTCCCGATGCTTCCCCTAACGGTCAGTTTTTTCACCAAAAGGGCCGGTACACGGGCCAGGGCCATTGGACAGGCAACCATCTATGGTTTATCCATTATTATCATTTACGTCGCCCTGGGCATGCTGGTCACCATCTTCTTCGGCTCAGATGCGCTCAATGCCCTCTCTACCAATGGTATCTTCAACTTCCTGTTCTTTTTATTACTGGTAGCCTTTGGAGCCTCCTTTCTGGGAGCCTTTGAGATCACCCTGCCCAGTTCATTTGTCAATAAGATCGACGCCAAATCTGATCAGGGAGGGCTCATAGGGATCTTTTTTATGGCTTTCAGCCTTGCCCTGGTGTCTTTCTCCTGTACAGGTCCGCTGATAGGGACCCTGCTGGT
>NZ_FOAF01000013.1 GCF_900109575.1 Olivibacter domesticus
GAAAAAGCGACTATACTTGTTTCCAACAACATCCAACGTATCTAACTGATTCCTCTTTATTTCGATCAAAAATGAATCCCCTACTTTACTTTGTCTAGTGGAAATATTATTGTCGTGTCTTCTATAATAAACGAAAGCTTGGTTAAAGACGTAAATAGCATGCTTCTCTGCAATTCTTACAAAAAGATCATAATCCTCAACAGGAGCCATCTCCCGATAGCCTCCTACTTGTAATGCTATGTCTTTCCTAAAAATAGCGCTAGAATTCACAAAGATATTTGTGAAGAAAAGTTCTGCTTTGAAATTAGCTTTTTTCAACTTTCTTTTATTTACAGCCTTATCAATTATTTTTCCATCACTATCTATAACAACTGCATTGCTACCACATAAGGCAACAGCGGGATTTCTTTCCATAAAATCATACTGAATGCTCAAACGTCCTGGCATTGCAATATCATCGCTGTCTAATATGGCAACGTATCTTCCTAAGGATGCGTTTAATGCAGCGGTTCGGGCACAAAACAACCCCTTATTCGTATCATTGTGAATATACTTTATCCTTGGATCATTAATAGAATTGACTATATCTTGAGTATTATCCGTTGACCCATCATTGTAAATTAACAATTCAAAATCTGTAAAAGTCTGATTCAAGACACTATTTATGGATTCATAAATATATGTACCCGCGTTGTAAGTCACCATTAAAACTGTTATAGAAGGAGGAGCCGTAAGATTCATAATATTATAAACTATGTTTTACATTAGAAAGCTACAAAATTTAAAAAAATGTAGCAAGTATGAGAAAATAACGTTAATATTCGAGAATCCATTAAATTAGCAATAGATACCATTATAATGAAAAAAGTTGCAGTATTATATATATGTACGGGAAGATATTCGATCTTTTGGAAAGATTTTTATAAGTCTGCCAAAAGCAAACTTTTCGCAAATAGTTCTTTAGAGTTTTTTGTGTTTACTGATCAAGATATTGACGTCTCTACTAACGATGTTCATTTAATTTATCAGGAGAAAATGGGTTGGCCTTACGATACTTTAATGCGTTTCCATCTTTTCTCTAAAATTAAAGATGAGCTAAAACATTTTGACTACATTTTTTTTATGAACGCAAACTTGATTGTTGAAAAGGAAATATCCAGTTCACTACTTCCCGACAAAGAAGATTTATTTGGCGTTATTCATCCGGGCTTCTATAATAAAGACCCTGCCGAATTCACCTACGAAAGAAATTCTAAGTCGACTGCTTACATTCCTCAAGGAAAAGGTCATCATTATTTTATGGGTGGCTTCAATGGCGGAAAATCATCCGCTTTCATTCAACTTATTGAGCAGCTTTCTTCAAATATACAAATGGATTTGGATAACAATATTATCGCTATATGGCACGATGAATCGCATCTTAATAGATATTTTCTGGACCACCAAGAACGATTGAAAATTGTCGGCCCTGAATATGGGTATCCACAGGGATGGAATCTTCCTTTAGAAAGGAAAATAACCATCTTAGATAAGACAAAATTCGGTGGGCATTCGTTTTTAAGAAATGAAAAACAAGAGTTAAATTTAAGCAATAGATCAACTTCTATTTCAAAAGGAGGGATGCCAAAACAAGGATTGATCGATAAAATATTTCGTTATTTTCGTAAGAAATAGTCTGTTCGACTCTAAATTTTAATCCAGTTTTCAGGGTGCATCCTAAAGGTTTCGGTGCCGTAGGGTGACCTATACCAAACTCTGGGAACAACTATTATTTTTGAGGGGCTTCTATTTAACCAAGCCGCCCACCAGGAAAAACTGCTATTCGATATTATCGCATGTTTACAACAGCTCATTAGCTGCATATCGAGATAACTTTCGACACCGAGATTCCAATCTACAAAAGTTGATTTTTCAACACCTAAGTTTTCTCTACACCATTTTATATCATCAGAAAATATATAATAAGTTGGATCGATCAGTTTTTCTTCAATTGTTGAAATCCCTTTTAAAAAATACTCTTTGTCTGCCAATCCATTTAATAATGGATATTTCGCATAATCTCCGCGTCTAACATGTATAGCTACACTTTCAGTCCCCTGCATTTTTTGCGATATATCGATGTTCCTTAAGCTTTTAAATGGAGTAAATGCAAACTCCTTATGCAGCAGCTTTTCTATGCGTTGCAAATAATTACAATGCTGCCAATAACCTTTATAATAGCGAGAATCACCACCAAAATGTGTTGAGTTGTATTTAAACTGCTCCTCCTCCTCATAATATGGCTCTCTAATAGAAAAGAGTTTTCTCAACACACGATATTTTTTTTTATTTTTTGTATAAAGACTGAGCTGAAAAGATGAAGCGAGGTTCACATTTATCTTGAAAACAGTTGAAAGCTCAAAACCATTATGGTCAGCTAATCGGTCATACATAGTCAGGTCCGCCTTAACCAAATTAGAATTGTATTCCAACCGTTTATAAAAAGCATATTGAAACATTTGATTACCCAGTCCTCCTTCAAAACCAACAATTTTCATTTACTATATTTTCATGTTTCTAGATCTGACAAATACCTTTTTCAGCCGTCTTCTTAAAATACATGAATAAAATCACTTATTAGATTTTAATGAATATAAGTATTGTAACAAAACGGTTTACAAATTTAAAAATTTGATATACTTTTACCGCCGAACTTGACAACAAATCGACGAAATGATAAAAATTGAATTCTCAGTAATAATTTGTTCATTCAATCCTGATAAAAGATTACTTGATAGAGCACTGAGAGCAATATGTAATCTCGAGTCGTCCGGCTACAAAACAGAAATTATTTTAGTTGATAACAACAGTAATCCTCCTTTAAAAGAACAAGAATATATAATTTCTTATTTAAACCACTTTTCAGAAATAAAAATTATAGTAGAAAGTGCCCCTGGTTTGATGAATGCTCGTATTACGGGCATAGAATCTTCTCGAGGAAAGAATATAATTTTCTTTGATGACGATAATGAGCCTGAAAAAGAATATCTGATAGAACTCGAGAGATTAAAACGAAAATATCCAGAAGTTGGGTGCTGGGGACCGGGAATTGTTGACGTTGATTTTTTAGATGGTGTTGATAATGAAGTTGAAGAATATGCAAGATTTATATTTCAAGAAAGAAATGAAATTGATGTGAGGTTTTCAGATAAAAAAGCCTGGCAAACATGCTATCCGTTCGGTACAGGTTTATGCCTTGAACGACCATTATTGTTAAAATTCATTGATTTAGTTAAAAACGGAACATATACTTTAACAGGAAGAAAAATGGGCCAGCTATCAAGCGGGGAAGATTTACAAATGGTTTTATTTTTCATAAAAAATGGCATGGCCGCGGGCGTCTCACCAGGCTTAAGGGTTACGCATATGATACCTAAAAAGCGAACCGCTCATTCCTATCTTAAAAAAATCTCTTTCGGTACAACCGTCGCTGTTCCTATCAGTCAACTACAGATCTTTCCTGAATTCGGATCTGATTTAAAAAAAGACATGTACCCTATTTTTAGATTCTCTAAAAAGGCTCTATTTACGATGGCAAAAATATACTTCATAAAAGATCGAATTAAGCAATATAAGTTAATTTCTTTTATTGCATATAGATATGGAATTTATCAAGCATTTAATAAATGCATACCGAAGACTGTACGATTCGTAGTTAAAGTTCTAAAGCTTATTTAGAAATCGATTCCAGTATTTTCGAAACTGAATTCGATGAGTAACGATTTATAACTTCAAACGAGTTTTTGGAAAGTTTTCTCCATAAATTCTCGCTTTGATATAATCTGATTATCTCATTCGAAAAACTTATAATATCATCCGCTATCAATACGTGTTCATTATGCTCCAAATCCATCCCTTCCGCTCCTATTGAAGTGGTTACCACAGGTAAACCATATTCTAAACTCTGACCTATCTTCCCCTTCATACCGGCTCCGGCTCTTAACGGAGCTACGAAAACACGGCTTTTGTTAAAATATGGAGAGACGTCTTTAATGTACCCCGGAACACTTACTAAATCGGAACGTAGCGATTTAACCGAATCTGGAGGGTTGCTTCCTAATAAAGTTAGATGCAGGTTTGGTAGGGTTTGCCAAACCAATGGCATTATTTCGTTAACCAACCATATTACAGCATCTGTATTGGGTATATGATCGTAACCACCAATAAAACAGACACCTTCTCGAGTATTGTAATCTAGCAATTCGATATCTTTGCTAACTTCATGTATATTAGGAACGACAACAACCTTTTTAGCTCCTTCCGATTCTAAAATACCCTTTTCATAAGAAGTTATAGCAATTGTAATGTCTGCTCTTTTTGCCAGGCCAATTTCCTTCTCTTTAATTTTAGCAATATAATGTTCAATATCAGCACTCTGTCGGTTTTGTTGCCTCATCATCCTCTCTTCTCGTAAAAAATGTAAATCTACCGTATCATTAATCCACGTTATATGACCAAATGACTCAATCAACGATGCATAATATTGATTCATTTCCAGCCGAGAAATCCACACAAAATTTATGTTTTCTAACAAGTAGGCGTATTCATCTTCCAGTAGATCATCTTTAAACTGTTTGTAAATAACTTTTACGTTCTTATTTATTAAATTTTTATAATATTCGCCAAAATTAGCATATTCTTTATGTCCATAGAAAAACACATTGTAACCAAGATTCAAATAAATATTTATTATCTCGTCTAATCTCCTCGAGCCGGAATCTTTATCTGGAGTCGGATAGAAAGGATCTATAAACAAAATAGATTTAGCACTTTTTTGTGTAAAAGAATAACCCATTGTCATTAGATCTCTTTTATTCTTTTTAGTAGAAAAATGATAGCGAACACTCTTTATAGAATCTAAAATAACACCCAATGCAAGCGGTTGAAAAACAACCCTTTTACATAGCTCGTTTTTAATAAAAACAGACAATTCAACGGCTGAAAACTCAGACCAGTTGTTGTAACGCAACCTTGACAAAGCTTTGCAAAAGTCAGCCTTGCGTACCAATACTAAAGAAGATTGAAAGTCTGTTTCTTTTATATAAGAGAACTCGTATTTTTCAGGATCACTGAATTCGCCAAAATATTTATACTGCTTATCATCTGTAATAACTCCTCCAGCCTCTTTGAGGAGGCCAAACTCATATATAATCTTCGCTCCTACCAAACCTATATCAACCTTACTACGTATAACTTTCAATAAGTTTTTTAAATAATCTTCACAAACGAATAAGGGGTTCGTAATAAAACAAACAAACTTGCTCGTAGCTCGACTTAAGAAATTATGCAAGTCTGATATATCATCAGGATGTTCTCCAACAAACTCAACACCCGGCATATCTATCTTATTCTGTAATAGATAATCTTGAAGATTTATATAGTCAACTACTATTAAATGGCATGAAATTCCCATTGAATTTTGGTCAATTGATTGTAGACTTCTTAACGCATTCTGAATCGTGCCACAAACATAAATTACTATCGTAACCTCAGACGTATCGCTGTCAAAATGATTTAATAACTTAAATTCGCCTTTGAAAAGTGTCTCCATTCTCCACAGTTTATATATGCCTAGTAATCGCCCAATTTTTTTGCCGAAAGACAGCCTTTTATATGCTTGGAAATTGATCCTATTAAATCTAAATAATGTAACAAGTAATACAAATATCCGAACTACTAAAGCTTTTAAAAACACGAAGTTGAGCAGGCACCTAAGAAAACTTCTATCATATTTAATGAAATATATCTGAGTTAATAATAGAGAGACTCCTCGATCTAATCTATCTATTTTTCTAGTAAATTTTTTTGAAGCCATTAATATCTTAAGTTAGTTATTGAGTTCTATCTTCTTTGAACTTAACTTAGACCAGTAGGCACTGAGCAATGCTTTTAATTTTGAAACTTTTTTTGATAATGGTCTGCGGAATAAATTCTCAATATCTCTTTTTATATTATTGTCATTAACCTGACTTTTTCTGTGCCAGTACAGCTTCAAATGCCTTTTATACGAAAGAAAATACTCTCTATCTACAATAAGCCCATTGGTATATAAATAATTAGCTATCTTCATTCCCTCTAAAACATCAATACAATTTCTTTTAGAAGACGTAGTTAAATCCTTACCATGTTTTCTAAAATAATTTAAAACCCTCCCGCTAATATGTATTTTTCCTAATTGCGCTAACTGAATCCAAAAAAACCAGTCGCCGCAATAGCGATAATCCATATATTCTTTAGAAATTTTATTATATAATGCCTTTCTCCAAATGGCCATACTAGCGTTAAATATTGCCGGTTTCTCGGATAAGAAACTTCTGATGAACTCCTTGCCTGAAATCACTTCACTTAATTTATTATGATGTGATTGCCATCTGATTTCGCCTCCAAATAAAACTGAACTCTGACAATAACTAATTGCACAATTTACATCTATTTCCATTTGTCCTACCAGAGCGTCTAAAAACCCCGGCTCGCACCAATCGTCACTCTCAGCTATCCAAATATATTGACCTTGCGCAAGGTTTATTCCTCTATCCCACTGTTGAAAAGCACTGCCGCTGTTTGTTGTGTTGTAGATAATGTTACTCACTTTCTCATGAGAACGATATTGCTCAATGTAGTATTTACTATCGTCTGTGGAGCAATCATCCAGTATAATAACTTCGAAATCGGAGAAGGTTTGATTTAAAATTGAATCTAGTCGAGCTTTCAGAAACTCCCCATGGTTGTAATTTGGAACTATTACACTTACCAACACACTCATAACCTATATTTTAAGGTTTTTATTTCACGTTATATCTGTAATACCACGAACACTCCCTTGGCAATTTACAAAAATTGTCATAAATTGTATAAAAATGAACTCCAGTGGTAGGATTTATTAAACTAAATTCGAGACTTCCACAATACCAATCTAAATATTAGATCATTTCAAGCTGCGGCACCTGCGGTACAGGGTGTATCTCATGATACCCATTTTGACAGCGTTTGATATTTTCCTCTAAGGTCTTTCTCAAAGAAAACTCGTGTTTATTTTCCTGTTTACGCGAGGCAATTCGATGTGTTATGTGATATTGTATGGCCTTTAATTTGAGGCCTTTTCTCATAACACCACTATTCACTAAACGTGCTGCTAGTTCCTCATCTTCATGGCCCCAACCTTGTAAATCATTGCTATAACCATTTACTGCGACAAAATCTTTTTTCCAAAAAGCCACATTGCAGCCTCTTACACTTTTGGAACAGCTTCTCTTTTTTGTAAAAACCCAAGCCATAAATGGAATACGCAGGGCATTAAATCTGTTTTTTATTCCCTTGTTATAATAAGAGAAATGAACTCGTTTTTCTTCAAAAATGGATGGAAGTAACTCTTCTTTTATATGCGCGCGCGTCCCTCTAATAAAAGTTTTTGTTTCGACAACACTCAGATGATCTTTGATAAAATTCGAATCTAAGATAACATCTCCATCAATTTGAACAATATATTCGCTCGAAGCAACTTTTACCGCTTTGTTTAATATCAAAGACTTCCTAAAGCCTTTATCTTCATGCCAAACATGGTGCACAGGAACGGAGAATTTCGTTCTTAATTGTTTTATTAGTTCCTTCGTTAATGCTCTAGAACCATCATCGGCAACTATGATCTCATTTGGCATATATGACTGATTCATTACACTCTTTAAACAAAGATTTAGTGCCTCTGGCCAGTTATATGTAGATATTATTAACGAAACGGATGGATGCATAAATTTTTCTAATCTTAAAACACTCTGATACGAAACGGATACCAACTGTGAAATGCTACAAATTGAATCTCATAATATCAACATTTTTTGTGCCAAAAATGATTTGTTTCATTCATTGACATTTTTACTACGTAGCAAATTACGACAAATATATGTTTTCCAAGTTGTTTTCTTTCTTATCAAAGAACAAAATGAGTTTATTTATAAGCGTACACTACAAATAAAAAAGATACTGAACAAAATGATCGTTATTATCTTTAAAAAGCAGACAGAATATTTTAGCTTGAAAGCTATTGATCAAGAAATTTTCAAGAATCACTTGAAATAGATCAACAGATACCTACTTTTGTACAATTCTTAGATATTATCATTATAGAATATTTATAAGTATACCTAATTCAATAGAATGGCTGTATCAAACGCGAACACAACATTAATTATATCGACTTATAATTGGAAAGAAGCACTTGAGTTGTCTCTTCTAAGCGCCATAAATCAAACTAATCCCCCAGCTGAAATTATTATCGCAGATGACGGTTCTAGAGAGGATACAAAAACACTAATTGATACGTATAAAAGCAAGCTAAGAATACCTGTTACTCACATATGGCAAGAAGACAAGGGCTTTAGACTTGCAAGCGTTCGGAATAAAGCCATTGCTGCTAGTACAAAAGATTACATCATTCAGATTGATGGTGATATCATTATGCATCCGGAGTTTATAGCCGATCATTGTCGCTATGCCCAAAAAGGGGTATTTCTTCAAGGATCGCGAGGAATACTAACCGACCGGTACACAAAAGAACTACAAAATAAAAAATCCATTTCTATCAGTCTGCTAGATACTGGCCTCACTAGAAAAGAAAATGCTATTCGTTTTCCTCTTCTCACTAAATTGCTTCTCAAAAGGCACAAACCTAAATATCCAATTTATTTTACTAAAGGCGCTAACCTCTCATTTTGGAAGAGTGATCTTCTAAAAGTAAATGGATATAATGAGGCATTTGAAGGATGGGGGCATGAGGATAGCGAGCTTGCTTTAAGATTGATTAATATTGGCGTTAAAAAATTTCATCTTAAATTTTCGGCAATAGTATATCATCAATATCATAAAGAGGATGAATCAAAATTCAATGAGCCCCTAAATCGTAAAATATTAAATAAGGCTCTTGAAATGAAATTAATTTGGACAGACAACGGTATTACTAAAAAATAACGGTGCTATTTATCGTCATCAAAGAAATCCTCCTTCAAATCATCAATTTCTCGCCTATCCTTCTTGGTAGGCCGCCCTGTTCCTCTATCTCTCCGTAATATCGGAGCATGGAAAGCGGATTTGTACCCATAAGTATCTTCAATAGGTGTTTGATCTTCATAATAAAGAGCGGCTGTCTTAGCATCCATACGCTTTTCCAGTAAGTCCACCACCCTAATCACTTTCTTTTCAATACCTTTCTGTATATGATACACCTCACCTACCTTCACTACATAAGACGGTTTAATGTTCTGTCCACTTAATTTCACTTTGCCTGCCTTACATGCTTCGGTAGCCAAGCTTCTCGTTTTAAAAACACGAATAGCCCAAAGATATTTATCAATTCTTAATTTCTCTATCTCCTTAGTCATTACGCTCTCAATTTTAATTCGTCCAAGGTAAAAATTTTGGTGTATTAATCTCCTGCAATACAGGAATGGCTTTATTTAATGCCTGCCCCTCAATAACCTGTTTATATTTCTCTAGGTAATCTAGCGCCATCTTTTTAGATAAAAAATTATCGCAGACGTACTCGTAACAGCTCTTTCGATTAAATGTTTCAACTTCACGCACGGCATCTGCCAAAGCACTACAGCTACTTGACAAATGGCCTACTTCCGGTACTATCAGTTCAGGCAAAGCCCCATATGGTGTACCAAATATTGGACAGCCTAAATACAAGCTCTCCATCATTGCAATCCCGAAAGGTTCATGCCAACGAACAGGAAAAATCATTCCTTTTGATCTGGCAATAAGATTATTTTTTTCCTCTCCTCCTACCATTCCCCTAAATTTAACATTCGGATTAAATGTAAACCTAAACCCCATTTTAATATTCAGACGCGTTCCGCCGAGTACAAATAAGGTCTCCTTAGCCGCAACTGCTACATCAATTGCACCTCGAACATTTTTAGTGCGCCAAGCAGCTTTTCCCAAAAAATGGAAATAGCTTCTTTTATAGCTAAAGTTGGGTTTCCCATATTCTTCTGCATCAATTCCATTATATACATAAGCGGTTGCGCCATAACGTGTAGCATGGTCATTCGACACAAATACAGAGTTAATGGAGAATGGCCTAGAAGACGAGCTATTACCATGTATAGTAACAATATGGGGTTTATCTGTATAATTGTTTATAGGATAATGAAAATGGACCACATCTGCATCTACAGGAATTTGACTTTCCAGTGTTCGTTTTTCATCTCGCACAATGATCTTTCCGTAGTGACCATACGATCCTTCGCTTACTAAATAGGTAACCTCATGTCCCATCTTGCTCAACTCCTTCCCTAACCAGCATATGATCCGCTCAATCGCGCCATATTTTAAAGCGGGTATACAGACATTTCCTACGAGTACTATTTTCATTCAAAAATTAAAAAATACAAAGATAATTCTTTTCGAACTAGATTAGCACCTAGTTTTTGTCCTATTTTAACGATAAATTTGCTTTCTTTGTTAAACTTTTATATTAAAGATGACCGCAGAATTAAAAAAATTAATTGAAGAGGCCTGGGAAGAAAGGCATTTAATAGAATTCAAAGAATACCGTGAGGCTATTGAAACGACGATATTACATTTAGATGAGGGCACTTTACGTGTGGCAGAAAAAGTGGCCGGCCGTTGGCATATAAACGATTGGATAAAGAAAGCAGTAATACTTTATTTCCCCATCCGCCAGATGAATGAAATACACGTTGGCCCTTTTGTTTTTCATGATAAAATGAAACTTAAAACAAACTATAAAGAGCAAGGGGTTCGAGTGGTTCCTCATGGTTTAGCTCGCTATGGTGCATATTTAGCCAAAGGTGTTATTTTGATGCCTTCTTATGTAAATATTGGTGCTTATGTCGATGAAGGTACGATGGTTGATACTTGGGCTACTGTTGGCTCTTGTGCACAAATTGGCAAAAATGTTCATTTAAGTGGTGGTGTTGGAATCGGAGGTGTTTTAGAGCCCGTACAAGCGGCTCCGGTAATCATTGAGGATAATTGCTTCCTTGGTTCTCGTGCAATTGTAGTCGAAGGGATACGTGTCGAAGAAGAAGCTGTATTAGGAGCAAATGTTGTACTAACAGCTTCTACCAAAATTATTGACGTTACAGGTGATGCACCTAAAGAATACAAAGGTGTAGTTCCTGCCAGATCAGTAGTAATTCCTGGCTCGTATACAAAAAAGTTTCCTGCTGGAGAATATCAGGTACCTTGCGCGCTAATTATTGGCCAAAGAAAAGAATCAACGGATAAAAAGACATCTCTTAATAATGCATTGAGAGATCATAATGTTGCTGTATAGCAATGAAAATATTGGGGCGTCTAAAACACCGTCATTTCGAACGAAACATTTGAAGTAAAGAAATCCTTATCGGTAACTACTCCTTTATCAGATTTCTCCGTTATGCTTTGCTTCAGTCGAAATGACGGCTACAGACTGCTTAGACCCCTTTTAGAGGTAATTTTAACTGACAAAAATGTCTGATTTGCCTAGAAGCTGCTCGCTCATCATTTCTACCTATAATTGGCCTGAAGCACTGGAGCTTACGCTAAAAAGTATCATGCGTCAGAACAGAATACCTGACGAGGTAATCATCGCTGATGACGGTTCTACAAACCACACGGGCACTTTGATTAAGCATTATAAGAATGTTTTTCCCACTAAATTAGTTCACGTTTGGCACGAAGATCGGGGTTTCAGGTTGGCTAATATACGTAATAAAGCTTTTGCAGCGTCAACCGGAGATTATATTATCCAAATTGATGGAGACATTATCTTACATCCAAAATTTGTGGAAGATCATTTAGCATTTGCTCACCCAAATTGTTTATTGCAGGGTTCAAGGGTAATGCTTGGCAAAAACAGGTCGAAAATTTTATTAAAACAAAAAGAAACACATACATCCTTTTTTAATACCGATATAAAACGACGCGAAAATGCCATTAGATGCCTTGCCTTATCTAACTACTTATTAACACGGTATAAAAACAAGTACCCCATTTATTATGCGAGGGGTGCAAATATGTCTTTTTGGAAGGAAGATATTTTGAAGGTTAACGGATATAATGAAAGTTTTGAAGGCTGGGGACATGAAGATAGCGACCTTACCTTAAGGATGTTAAATAATGGATGTAAAAAATATGTACTGAAATTTAGTGCTATAGCTTATCATCTTTTTCATCCAGAAAATAAGTCGGCGGAAAAAGAAATGGTCAATAAAAAACTTTTAGAAGAAACTTACCGCAATAAGGTCATTTGGACTCAGAATGGTTTGAATAAGTACTTGATTAATCATGAGCACCAATAAGCTTCCTACTTCAACACTAATTATTGCCACTTATAATTGGCCAAAAGCACTTGAAAAATGTATACAAAGTGCTTTTAAACAAACAGTGTTACCCAATGAAATCATTATTGCCGATGATGGTTCTGGAGAGGAGACTAGACAGTTAATCAATACACTCACATTACCTTCCCCCATACCTATCCATCATATATGGCATACAGATAACGGCTTTAGATTAAGCGAGATAAGAAATAAAGCAATAGCCGCCGCACAATTTGATTATATTATTCAAGTTGATGGGGATATTATCATGGAGGAGCATTTTATCGAAGATCATCTAAAAATGGCCAAACCTAAGGCTTTCATTTGTGGAAGCCGTGTGAAGTTAGAAGAGCTGCCCAGTAAAAAAATACTCGCACAGAACAGTCTTTCTATCAGCAAAAAGGAAATGTCATTTGGATATGTGTTGAATAGTTTCAGATCACCGCTATTGGGGCATTTATTAGCTGATCGTTATAAACGGAACCAACCGACCGTTTTAAGGGGTTGCAACATGTCTTTTTGGAAAAAGGATTTGATAAGTATCAATGGCTATAACAACGATATTACCGGTTGGGGCAGTGAGGATGCTGAGTTAGCTGTGCGCTTAATAAATAGTGGTGTAAAAAAAAGGTTTCTCAAATTTATGGGAATAGTTTTTCATATTTACCATAAAGAAAGTGACAGAACCAATCAGCCTAAGAATAAACAAATACTCAAGGGAGCAATTGAAAATAAAACAACCTGGGTAAAAAATGGAATTAAAAAAGAACATGATCATGAAGGAAGATCTTTCTAACGCCCTTGAAGTACTTAAATCTGGTGGAATTATACTTTATCCTACTGATACTATATGGGGTATAGGATGTGACGCAACAAATCCTGAGGCCGTGGAAAAAGTTTATAAGTTAAAAGGGCGTTCAAAGGATAAGAGCCTTATCATTTTGCTTGAAAATGAAAATAGATTATCAGGTTATGTTAATGATATTCCGGAGGTTGCTTATGAGCTAATTGAATTTTCGGAAAAGCCCTTGACTATTATTTACTCAAAAGCAAAAAATCTTGCACCAAACCTTTTAGCAGACGACGGCACGATAGGCATCCGCATTGTTAAACATCGCTTTTGTGAACAACTCATCCAACGCTTCAGAAAACCTATTGTTTCCACGTCTGCCAATATAAGCGGCGAACCATCACCGAAAAATTTTCATGATATAAGTGATGAAATTAAAGCGGGAGTAGATTACATCGTACAGTTTGAACAAGAAGATCTTACACCTAAACAGGCGTCCACCATCATGAAGTTAGATCCTAGCGGTGCTTTCTCTTTTATCCGAAAATAACAAGCTTTACGCTTTTTGCTTTAAAGCTCTGTGCTTTTTAGTATTTTTCATCTAAATTTAAAAGCCCTGATGGCAGATGAGAGATCGATAAGATGCTTTTATATGCTATTTTGTATATTGCATATAAAAGGCATTTTATCTAAGTTTGCCGAACAGATGAAAGAACACCTGCAACTACCGATTTTTGAAGAATTAAGCAATCTAGCACACGAGCACAGGGTAGATATTTATGTTATAGGCGGGTACGTTCGCGATCGGTTGATGAACAGATCCTTCAAGAATGACATAGATATACTAGTTCTCGGCAGCGGAATTGACTTTGCTGAAAAAGTTGGAGATCACCTCAAAACAAAAGTATCTGTATTCCGAAATTTTGGTACTGCTATGTTACGCTATGATCATATCGATGTTGAATTTGTAGGTGCAAGAAGAGAATCTTACAGAAAGGACTCCCGTAAACCGATAGTGGAAGATGGAACATTGGCAGACGACCAGAAAAGACGGGATTTTACTATTAATGCAATGGCATTGAGCTTAAATAAAAACAATTATGGTGAGCTCCTTGATCCATTCAATGGAATAAAAGATATACAAATACGCACTATCCGCACCCCGTTGGATCCACAGGAGACCTTTTCTGATGATCCATTACGTATGATGCGTGCAATACGTTTTGCGACGCAATTGAAGTTTAAAATTGACTCCGCTACATTTAACGCGATCAAAGCGCAAAAAGAGCGTATTAAAATAATTTCCCGTGAACGCATTACCGATGAACTTAACAAGATTATATTAGCGGATAAACCCAGTATCGGATTTAATTACCTATTCGACACGGGGCTGCTTCCACTCATATTCCCTTTGATGTCACAACTATTTGGTGTGGAGATGATAAATGGTAAAGGACACAAAGATAACTTTTACCATACCTTGGAGGTGCTGGATAATATCGCGGAGCTAAGTGATGATCTATGGCTAAGGTGGGCGGCTATATTGCACGATATTGCTAAACCTGCTACGAAACGCTTTGATAAAAAAGTGGGTTGGACGTTTCATGGTCACGAGGATAAGGGGGCCAGAATGGTGCCCAAAATATTCGCCGACCTTAAACTACCCCTCAATGATAAAATGAAGTTTGTGCAAAAATTAGTACTACTTCACCTCAGACCTATCGTGTTAGCACAAGATATCGTCACCGACTCAGCAGTCCGTAGGTTATTATATGAGGCGGGCGATGATATTGACGGCCTAATGAAGCTTTGTCACGCCGATGTAACCACTAAAAATGAGTATAAACGAAAGAAGTACCGCGAAAATTTTGAGCTGGTAAAACAAAAGCTGAAGGATGTTGAAGAACGCGATCAAATGAGAAATTGGCAACCTCCTATAAGCGGGGATGACATCATGAAAGCTTTTGGAATTCCGCCTGGACGTGAAGTTGGTTTAATAAAGAAAGCCATCCGGGAGGCGATATTGGAAGGAGATATAAAAAATAATCGGGAAGAGGCATTGCACTTTATGAAACAGAAAGGCAAAGAACTCGGGCTAACGGCGCTTCATTCTTAACGGCAAATTTATTTTTACTTTTTACTTTTTACTTTTTTAGTGATATTAGCGGTCTAGAAACTAACAAGGATATTGCACCATGGCTATTTATAGGTTTAGAGTTACTTTTGAGGATTATGATGATATTATTCGGGAAATAGACGTGCTTTCTAGTCACACGTTTTTAGATCTTCATCAGGCAATCCATCAATCAACAGAATATAATCCAGAAGTTTCTTCTTCTTTTTACATAAGTAATGAACAATGGATGAAGGGTGAAGAGATTGCATACCTACCGAATGCACGGAAAAAGGAAAGAGGTATAACACTTATGGAAAACGCCAAACTCAATAAGTTCATCGATGATCCGCATCAGAAATTTTACTATACCTATAATTTCGATCGGCCATTTGACTTCCATGTGCAGCTCATTAAAATATTGCAGGAGGAAAGTGGTAAAAAGTACCCCTTAACCAGTAAATCTGTAGGTTTGGCACCTAAACCTTTTGGTGCTGCCATTATCCCGACCGAAAATACCGATAAGAAAGGGGAAAAGGAAGATTTTGATTTTCTCAATGAAACTGAATATGGTATTGACGACGCAGAAGATCTTGATCTTGACTTAATGGATGATGAAGAAACACAAGATGGAAACGAGGAAGAAAAGGACAACTTTTCGGAAGGGTTTTCTGATAATGAGAACTTTGAAGACGATTATTAATTAGTTAATAGTTTAGTAGTATAGTTGTGAAGTAGTTTAGTTATTCAACTATTTTTGTTATTCACAGACTTGCCTACTCTACTATTTAACAACTTAACTTTTTAACTACTCAGCCAATATCAAAACCCTCATCACCATAGTAGGCCCTACCGCCATTGGAAAAACTGCCCTTGCCATTAGCGTTGCACAAGAGCTAAAGACTTCCATTATTTCGGCTGATTCCAGACAGTTTTATCGTGAAATGAATATTGGTACCGCGAAACCTTCTCAAGACGAGCTTGCAGCTGCTCCTCATTTTTTCGTAAATAACCTCAGCATACAAGAAAATTTTAGTGCAGGCGACTTTGAAAAACAGGCACTAGATCAAATAAATGCGCTATTTAATGAGCATGATGTGGTTGTAATGGTTGGTGGTAGTGGTTTATTCATAAATGCCGTTTGCCAGGGTTTAGATGATCTCCCAAAACCGCTGCCCGGAATCAGAGATCAGCTGAATAACCTACATCAAGAAAAGGGCTTATTATACCTACAAAATGAATTAAAAATAAAAGATCCAGATTATTATGCAGAAGTTGATATAAATAATCCTCAACGGGTTATCCGTGCACTGGAGGTATACGAAAGTACAGGCAAACCCTTCTCTTACTTCAGGAAAGATAAACCGTCAAACAGGCCTTTTCACATGCTTAAAATAGGTTTGAATACGGATAGAGAACATCTATATAACAGAATCAATCAACGTGTTGATAAAATGATGGAAGCCGGCTTACTAAAAGAAGTGCAAAGTCTTCTTCCTTACCGTCATTATGCTCCTTTACTTACGGTAGGATATGTAGAACTTTTTGATTACCTGGATGGAAAAGTATCTTTTGAAGAAGCTATTGAAAAAATAAAACAACATACCAGACAATTTGCCAAACGTCAGATAACTTGGTTCAGAAAAGATCTCAATACGGTCTGGTTCGAGCCTACGCAACATGCCGATATTATTCAATTTATTAAAGAGAAAATAGCGAATTAGTACCTCTTTGTTGTGAATGCCGTTTGCATCGTCTAATCAAAAGCAGCACAGCGATATATTACTTAAGTGAAGTGTTAATCAATAGCTAGCATGGTTATTAACTGATAAACGAGTACGATGAGAACTTTTATACATTTTTAAACATTTATCCGTTTAAGCCATTTTTTTATTAATTTTTTCTTGTTGCATTGAAATAAAAATTTTACATTTGGCTACATTGAAAATGTAACTAGCTAACCTATTATAAACCTAAAATTTTTTAAGGGAATGTGCCAAAGCATTCCCTTAAAGATATTTTACAACAATAAATGTCTTTTTAACATCTATCATTCGAAACACAACAACCCCGAATCTTTTATTGAAAAAACTTGGAAATCAGACAAACCTTTTATATTTTCGTTTGTATTTACTATGCAAGCATAGTATTGTTTAACATTACGCTAACAATATAAACTGTCCAATTTAATTTTTTCGCTCATGAAAAAGATCACGATCATTGCTAGTATACTAGCTATTACCTGTTTCTATTCAGCAAATGCACAAGACGACTATAATAAAGGTTTCTATTTAAAGGCTGGTGGTAGTTATTTTCTTAAAGTTACACCAGTAGAGTTTCCCGCAATCGGAGGACAGCCCGCCAGAGATCGCGTATTTAATATTATTCCTGGAAATCCTCCCACACAACAAACCGTGTCTGAGAGCACCATAACCGGCTCTTTTGGTGAAGGGTGGAAAGCGGGTATAACGCCGGGCTATCGCTTCAATAGAATCATCGGTGTTGAGGTTGGGCTTAACTATTACAAAAGTCGTTCGCAAGATATGATGAGACAGAGAGGAAGCATAGGTGGCAATGAAGTCTTAAACCTACATAATACTGGACATGTGAGGGCATTCGATATTTCACCTGCTCTTGTTGCCCATATTCCGTCGGACGGTCCGATAAAACCATACGCTAAGGTAGGTATTATCATACCTATCGGTGGATATCTTGAAATAGCCACGGATGTCAATGACCGAACTGGAAGTATTGCGGAGAGTATGCACATGGTTCCTGCTAACCTTCCTCCCGGATCAACAATGGTTTTATCAAATGTAAAAAGGGTTGATCGTATCAAAGCAAATCCTACGGTTGGTTTTCAAAGTGCTGTTGGATTTGACTGGATGTTAAATGACCGCATAAGTATTTATGCTGAATTGGAATATCGCAATATATCAGTTGGAGGTAAAAAGAAAGAGTTACATGAACTTAGTGGAGAATATACAATTGTTAACAATGGCCAGCCTATTGCAAATGGTTCTCTCAGCACAGATGCAGCTAGTGAAAGTAGTAAGTTGGTTAACTACCACAAAACGATTGGCGAAGGGAACAACGTAGCTGGCTGGGAAGGCTTCGACCCCAACAAACCAGCGGATGAATTAAGATCATACATCAATATAGGTGGTTTGGGAGTTAACTTAGGAATAAAAATTCCTTTTGGGAACTAACTAGTTGTTAGTTGCTCGTTGTTAGTTGTTGGTCTATTGATAACGCAAAATGTAATCAATAGACCACTTTATGATGTAAATGCAATAACGACTTAACTCAATCAACGATTTAACTATTTTCTTTTCTTATAACTAATTTCCACACGAGCCACACCACTTTGCACGATACCTAATCTACGTGCGGCTTTTTTAGAGAGATCTATAATTCTTCCTGAAACAAAAGGCCCCCGATCGTTAATCCGCACTTTCACTGTTTTACCATTACCTAAGTTTTTTACTTTAACCATCGTACCGAAGGGAAGCGTCTTATGTGCTGCCGTTAGTTTATGCTGCCTGAATTTTTCGCCGCTTGCAGTACGTCTTCCTTTAAACTTATCGGCATAATAAGAGGCTCCCCCTTTTTCATGTATTTTGGGAGCACAGGAAGTTATAAAAATAAAACAGGCACTAAAAATTAGTACCTGTTTAACAATGACATCTATATGCTTCATTTATTTACTCGCTATCTATTTGAGAAAGGGGCCAGGAATCCTTTTTCTTTCCCCATTTTTTATTTGGCTTATCCCCCATTATAAACTCAATTTCACCCCCATTTATTATATCCTCGTGCGTAAAATATGTTTTATTATATTTTTTTCCGTTAAACTTCACTTCTTGGATATAGATATTACTTTTACTGTTATTGATAGCTTTAAAACGGAGCTCTTTCCCCCCACCCGGCCTAAATACCACTTCATCGGCGGCTGGACTTCCGATGATGTACTCGCTGCTCGCAGGATTTGCTGGGTATAAACCAGCAATACTCCAGACAGCCCATGCACTCATTTGCCCACAATCTTCATTTCCTGCATAACCATCCGGCTGATCGTGATACATCGAATCCACAATTTGACGTACTCTTTCTTGTGTTTTCCAAGGCTGGCCTATAAAACTATACATATAAGCGATATGATGACTCGGTTCATTACCGTGCGCATATTGCCCAATCAACCCGCTTACATCTGGAGAAGTATTTCCGCCTGTTAACTTAGAACTCACAGAAAATAATGAATCTAATTTTATACTCAACTTTTCATTACTTCCATAAAGATCAGCCAACCCTCTTACATCATGTGGCACAAAAAAAGAATGTTGCCAAGCATTACCTTCTACATATTGAGCTTTAACTTCATCATGTTCTGATAAATAGGGGTCAAATGGAAGAACGAATTTTCCATCACTATTCTTTGCACGCATGAACCCTGTTTTCTTATCAAAAATATGCTGATAGGCTTGCGCTCTTTTACTAAATTTTTGGTAATCTTCTTCTTGTCCTAGTTTTTTTGCCACTTGTGCAATACACCAATCATCGTAACCATATTCAAGGGTCACAGACGCACTATGTCCCATTTTGTCTTGTGGCATGTATCCATGTTTAATATATTCAGGAACACCCCTACCTTCTTGATAAGCAGATGCTAGCATTGCCTTATAAGCTTTATTAACATCAATGCCTGGCCAATTTTTAAGCACAGCATCCGCTATCACAGGGATAGCATGGTAACCTGTCATTGTATTTGTTTCCCAAGTACTCAAATCCCAAACAGGCAATAATCCGTTTTCATCATAAAAGGCCAGCATGCTATTCAGCATGGCTGTATATTTTTCCGGTTGTGTTATGGTAAACAGCGGATTTAGTGCGCGGAAGGTATCCCAGAGCGAATATTCAGTGTAACGCTGATTTCCCGCTGGCATTTTAAGCGAATCGCCTTGCGCATTTTTATAAACACCATCTGCGTCTGAAAATAATGCGGGAGCCATACAGGTATGATAAAGTGCCGTATAAAATACACGCTTTAATTTTTCGTCGGATGACGATACTTGTACTTTTTGCAGCTCATGCTCCCACTTTTCTTCAGCACTTTCACGAACATGCTCGAAATTCCAGTCGGGAATCTCATTCAGTGCCAGTAATGCTTTATCATAATTGGTAGATGACAAAGCGACTTTCATATCAACCAGCTTTTGTTGCGCATCGAAAAGCAATTGGGCAGAAACGCCTTTGCCTTTTTCTTCTGTTCGTGCGGCTTTAATTTGCGCCGACTGTACGCCATGCCCAGCTAATATAGCCTCTTTAAATGGCTTTGAAGTTCTCAGGGCAAAATAGACGCGCTGCACTTTAGCCCAGCCAGTGGAGTAGCGATACCCCACAACCGTTGAATCGTCAACAACTTTGATATACGTCTCGGTAGGGTTGTCCCAATTTTGATGAAAGGCTAGATCTAAACGAATAACGGGTTCACTTTGATTTGGAAAATGGTAACGATGATATCCTACGCGTTCTGTAGCGGTAAGTTCAGCTGTAATCTGGTTATCAAGTTGCACGGTATAATAACCAGGTGCAGCTTTTTCATTCGCATGACTAAAAGTCGCTTTAATATCAGCACTTTCGTCTCGCAAGGGATATAAAAGAGGCATCACTGAAATATCCAACCAGTCGCCGATCCCTGTACCGCTTAAGTGGGTATGGCTAAATCCTGCAATATGGTTATCGCTAAAATGGTATCCACTACACCAATCCCAATCGCTTCTCCCATTATCCGGACTTAATTGAACCATTCCAAATGGAACTACTGCCCCTGGGAACGTATGTCCATGCCCGCCTGTTCCAATAAAAGGGTCTACATAATCGACTAACTTCTTCTCCTGTGCATTCATCAGCATCGGCACCGATAAAAGTGCCGTGCAAAATAAACGAGTGATAGATTTATTCATGTTTTAATTTTGTGTATTAGTTGGGTTTCTAAACGCTAAAATTAAAATAATATTTTTAAAAACTTGTAACTAAAACGTTTTAAAGATTAAATAAAGCAATTTTATTCCTCTTTTAGAAAACCTCTTACTTTAAGTTAGATTTTTATTGCAGACGGCTGACTTACCTCCCATTCACTATAGCTTATTCAAAATAAGCTATTTCTCTAAAGGAACAAATTTCATTGAAATGGAGTTTACACAATGGCGTGTATCTTTCGAAGTAAATCCTTCTCCTAAAAAAACATGTCCTAGATGGCCGCCACAATTTGTACACACAATTTCTGTACGCATTCCATCAGGATCTGGAATTCTTTTAACGGATCCTTTAATTTCATCATCAAAACTTGGCCAGCCACAATGGGACTCAAATTTATCTTCTGAGCGATACAAAGGAGCATTACATTTTCTACAAACATATACACCTTTGGCCTTATTATCCAATAAGGCTCCTGTAAATGGGCGCTCTGTTCCTTTCTTTTCAATAACCCAAGCTTCATCTGCACTAAGCTCGTTATACTCACCTACTTTTTTTACAACAGTATCTATTTTATCTTTAGGTTCCATATCCTTTTTATTTTTTGTTTGGGCAGAGGTCACATTTGTAGCTGGCGTTTGAGCACATGCTACAATAGACAGACTTATACATAACAATAACAACCAAAACTTGTTCATAATAAGATTCGTTACTACATAGCAATATACGCAGAAAGCCCGAAAATTTTACGGGCTTTCTGCTTTAACTTGTCAGCTAATCGTAATTTATTAAACGCACATGTACTTTACGCTTTCTGCTTTATAGCTTTATGCTTGTGCTAGGCTTTTACTTTTGCTAGCTCCTCTGCAATTGCTGCACCTATTTCGGCCGGAGATTCTACCACTCTAATACCACATTCACGCATAATCTTCATTTTGGCCGCAGCGGTATCATCTGCTCCTCCTACAATAGCGCCAGCATGCCCCATTCTACGTCCTGGAGGCGCTGTCTGCCCTGCAATGAAACCAACAACTGGCTTGGTGCCGTTTTCCTTAATCCAACGTGCAGCCTCAGCCTCCATCCCTCCACCTATTTCTCCGATCATAATGATACCTTCCGTTTCAGGATCGTTCATTAATAATTCTACAGCTTCTTTCGTTGTAGTACCAATGATAGGGTCGCCACCAATACCAATGGCTGTGGTAATTCCCAAACCAGCTTTTACAGTCTGATCAACCGCTTCGTAAGTTAATGTTCCAGATTTTGACACAATACCCACACCACCTTTCTTGAAAATAAAACCTGGCATAATACCTATTTTAGCCTCATCAGCAGTAATAACACCTGGACAGTTTGGCCCAATAAGTCTAGATTTTTTATCTTTTAGGTAATCCTTCACTGTGATCATATCTTTAGTTGGGATACCTTCTGTAATACAAACAATTACTTCTACACCTGCACTAGCCGCTTCCATAATAGCATCAGCCGCAAATGCTGGAGGTACAAAAATGATAGAAACATTTGCTCCCGTTGTATCTACTGCATCTTGTACAGTATTAAATACCGGACGGTCTAAATGGCTTTGGCCTCCTTTTCCTGGAGTTACACCACCTACTACATTGGTACCATACTCAATCATCTGTGAAGCATGGAAAGAGCCCTCATTTCCTGTAAAGCCCTGAACTATAACTTTTGAATCTTTATTTACAAGTACACTCATTGGTCGAATTTTTGTAGCGCAAACTTACTAAATTCATTTCAAAATCAGGGAAAGAGATTGAAGAAAATCAATGCTAGCTGTTAGTTGTTCGTTATCGGCGGCTCGCAACTCATAACGGGCAACTCACAACTAAATTAAATCCCGGCAGAATGAAACTGTAAATCATATAACCTCTTATAGTAACCATTTAAATGAAGCAACTCCTGATGATTCCCCATTTCTTTAATTTCTCCATGATCTAATACAATAATCTTATCGGCCTTCTGAATTGTTGAAAGTCGATGAGCAATTACAATAGAGGTACGATTACTCATTAGCGTATCTATAGCATGTTGTATTAATAACTCGGTTTCGGTATCTACTGATGAAGTGGCCTCATCTAAAACTAGGATTTTAGGATCATGTACCAAGGCCCTTATAAAAGAAATAAGTTGTGCTTGCCCGGCAGAAAGTGTCGCCCCCCGTTCCTTTACTTCATAATCATATTTACCTGGCAGTCGATCAATAAAATGCTGTGCCCCTACCTTTTCAGCGGCTTCCATGATCTGTTTACGACTAATTTCAGGATTATTTAAATTTATATTGTTCGCTATCGAGTCTGAAAACAAAAAAACATCCTGCAATACCGTCGCGATTGTCTTTCTCAAATAATTAATATCATAAGCACGAATATCAACACCATCTAGCAATATAGTACCTTTGTTTATTTCATAAAACCTACTGAGAATATTAATAGTCGAAGATTTACCGGCACCAGTAGCACCTACTAAGGCTAATGTTTCGCCTGGCCGCACACTAAAACTGACATCCTTAAGTACCCATTTTTCATCATCATAAGCAAACCACACGTGGTCAAATTCGATTTCGCCTCTTATATGATCGGGTTTGTATTCCCCTGGATTAGGAGTTTTTTCATCTGTGTCAAGCACACTAAAAATACGCTCTGCTCCTACCATTCCCATCTGTAGTGTATTAAACTTATCTACCAGCTCCCTAATGGGCCTAAAAATCATATTAATATACATGATAAATGCCACTACAACACCTGGCGAAATGCGCTCAGCCAATATAGATTTAGCCCCATACCATACTAATAACCCCAGAGCTATCGCCATGATGATTTCTATTACAGGAAAAAAGATCGAAAAATACCAATTAGAACGGATATGTGCGTTTCTATGCTCAGCATTGATCGCTTTAAACTTGTTCATCTCTTGTTGTTCTCGTGCAAAATATTGAATCACGCTAACACCTGATATATGCTCTTGTAAAAATGTATTTAGATTAGCTACCCAGTACCGCACATCTTGAAAAGCCGACTTCATGGCTTCCTTAAAGAAATAAGTAGCTACAATCATAAGAGGCATGGGTATTAAGACAATTAAAGTTAATTCCCAATCGCTGTAAAACATAACGGAGATGATAACTACTAATTGTAAAATATCACCTATTATCTGTATTAGCCCTTCTGAAAAAATATCTGCTATTGTTTCTAAATCAGATACTGTTCGTGTAATAAGCCTACCTATAGGTGTTTTATCAAAATACTTTAAACGAAGACTTGTAATATGGTTAAAAGTGTCGAGTCTTAAGTCTTTTATGACCGACTGCCCTAAAGTGTTCGTTAAAAGAGTATGATAGTATCGTACAACTGTTTGAAATATTAATAAACCAACCATTAAAGCAGTCATCATAGTCAACCCGCCCGAATCATTGTTGAGAATGAACCGATCCAATGTATACTCTACCAACATAGGCATTAAAGGAGCAATTCCGGCAATTATAATGGTTAAAAAAACCGACCAAATAAAATAGTTTTTGTAGGGCTTTAGGTATTTAGACAACCTTCCAAGTAGCTGTAAGTCATATGTTTTTCCTGTTATTTTCTTTTCACTCATTTTTTTCATTAGCTAATCAAGCGCCTTAATTAAAGTTGGAATCCCATGGATAAACTACTTCTGTAAGATAAAGTCCACAAGCCGGCACAGATGCGCCTGCGGCACTTCTACTTTTGCTTTCTATAACAGCGTGAATGTAATCTACAGACTGCTTATTATTTCCTATCTCCAATAATGTTCCCACAATAGCACGTACCATATTTCTTAAAAATCGATCAGCAGAGATATGAAAGACTAATCTCTCCTCCGAAAGCCATCGCCACTCGGCTTGCATTAACTTACAGTTATTGGTAAAAACCTGTGTGTGTGATTTACTAAAGCAACTAAAATCTTGATAATTCAGCATCAGTTTAGCAGCCTCGTTCATCGTGTTTATATTCGGCTTATCTTTTAACTGCCAAGACAATCCATTAAGAAATGGATTTTTGCCAAAATGAATATGATATTCATATGATCGCTTTACAGCGTCGAATCGGGCATGCGCCTCATTTGCAACACTAAACAATCTCTTTACAGCAATATCCGCCGGCAATAAGGCATTAAGGCTTCCTATTATCTTTGATTCGTTTCCTTTAACGACTGTTCCCTCATCGTCAAAATGAGCAAATAATTGCTTTGCATGTACGCCAGTATCCGTGCGGCCACAACCTAAGGTATCAACAGGTCTACGCAATAAAGTACTAAGCGCCTTATTTAAAACTTCTTGAACGCTTTTAGCATTCTTTTGTATTTGCCAACCATGATAGGCCCCTCCGTTAAACGCTAGCTCAATAAAAAATCTTTGCTTATTTGTATCCACTATATGCAAACTTAGATAAAATCGACTTGATCTGCAATTGTCTACCCAGACGATACACAAATCTTGATACTTGTGTCTTGATACTTGTGTCTTGATACTTGATACTTATATATTATCTTTGCAACAAAGGTTTAGTAAAACGCTCATGATACAACGCATACAAACGATCTGGCTGTTACTTTCTAGTGTAACTATTTTTGCTTTATTTTTATTTCCATATGTACAATTCTTTGATAGTAATGGTATTGCTATGGCATTGAAGGTAAATGGCGTGCTAAATAGCAGTGGTGGACAAAATCAATTGAGTTCTTCCTTTGGCTTTATCCTTCAGGCTATTGCTACTGTAATTTTGGGAATATTACCGCTTTTTACCATTATCAATTACAGTAATAGAAAGAAACAGATTACAACTATTCTCATAACAATAGTATTAACTATCCTATTCAGTTCTTGGCTCTTCATCAGCGCCAGTAATGCTGTTGAAGAGGTCAATAAAACTATTTCCATAGACAATGTAGGCATAGGAGCATTACTTGTTCCGCTATTTATCGTGTTTCAGTTATTGGCACTCAAAGGAATCAATAAAGACACGAAGCTTATCAAATCGGCCGATAGACTACGATAAATCAGTAAATATACTTTTTGACGGTTCTTTGTTTAACTCACGAAGAACCGTCCTTTTTTTAGCACACAGCCAAATAAGCGCTAAAACAAGTTAATGCATTAATAATTAACAAATTACGACTAAATCTACAAACGGTTCGTTTTTTGCAATAGGAAACAAAATTTAACAACACAAATTAAACTGGAATCAAAATTAAATTTTATGATTAAAAACTTTAGACTCAAAAAAACTACCTATTTAAGCGCTTTAGCATTATTAGCTGTAGCTCCTACTTTTGCTCAAACAGAGGTAAATGACGTAAAACCTTTTGCACCTGAGACTGAATTCAGGACCTGGTCAATTGGTGTAGGCGCAGGTGTAATCAATCAGTGGAATGTGATGGGATTTAGAAGGGATTACGGATCTGTCGAAAGCCAATTGGGTTATAACTTTTATGTTAAAAAGCAAATCACACCTACATTTGGCCTTCAGGCTGAATATCTAGGAGGTAAACTAAATGGTGGTATGGAAGGAAGCAGTGATAATTTTTCCACTAAACTGCCATGGTCTGCTGCTTTAAGCGCAAATATAACATTAGCAAACATTAGCTGGAGACATCAGCAAGGTGTAATTAAACCATATTTGTCAGTTGGTGTGGGAGCTCTCAACTATAACCCTACTGTAGAAATGAATGGAACTGAACGAGAACTCGGATCAAGCACAAAAGCTTTTATTCCAGCAGGTCTTGGTTTTAAATTCGGTGTTGCTAACGGAATTAATATCGATCTGGGATATCAAGTAAACCTAGTAAATACTGGAACGCTTGATGGGTTAAGTACGAACAAGAAAGACGTGTTCTCTTACGTTCACGCTGGACTTGAATTTGCACTTGGTGATGCTACAAAACCTTTCTTAGGCAGCAGAAATCCAGTAGTGGATATGCGCAAAGAGTACCAAGCTAACTATGATGAATTAGCGGCTGCATTAAAAGCACAGAAAGAAGAAAATGAAGCATTAAAGGCACAATGGGCCACAGATTTAGCTGATGATGATGGCGATGGTGTTGCAAATAAATTTGATAAATGCCCAGGTACAGCTGCGGACGCAAAAGTAGATGGAGCGGGATGTCCTTTACCTGAGGCGAAGAAAGTTGTTCAACAAATTACGGTGACAGAGGAAGATAAAAGAGTGGTAGATGAGGCAATCAAAAATTTAGAGTTTGATTTGAGTAAGGCTACTATTCGTTCGACTTCTTATCCTAGTCTTGACAAAGTAGCTAAATTATTAGTTGAGAAGAATTTTAGCTTGAAATTAGCTGGACATACCGATAACACAGGCTCAATGAAACTTAATATGCGTTTATCAAAGGAGCGTGCAGAATCTGTTAAATCATATTTAGTAAGTAAAGGTGCAAATCCTTCACGTATCGAAGCTACAGGTTACGGCCCAACGCAACCTATTGCAACCAATGCTACGGCAGAGGGACGTCAGGCAAATCGCCGCGTTGAATTTACACTTTATTAATCATAAAGAACATACGATAAAAGAGCGGCTGCTTAGTGGTAGCCGCTCTTTGTATACAAACAATTTACAAAAAATTTAAAGATATTTTATAAATCCCCATAATCTACGCTGTTTAAGATAGTCCATATTATTATCATTTGAATAGGCTTCCCGCTCGAATGACAATTCTTTGTAAGCCCGTTTTCTATCTTTATAGATTACCCATTTTAATAACCATTCTATTACATACCATAGGTAAAAGGGAATCACAAGCAGTTCCAGCTGTTGCTGATGATGAATTTTCTCATGGAGCAATGTTTGCGCCGACAATCCCTTTGCTTTTAGTGTCTTGTTCGCGATGATAATGGGCCATATAGCCATGGCTGCAATATTACTGCGTGCTGAGATAACAAAGTAAATTCTCATATAAATGCCTAGCTACTAAAAGCTAGTAATAATTCTAACGCCACCGTATCTCAAGTTCATATCCTGACGTGATAACTTACCTATTGGAAGTTTAAAAAAGGGTTCCACCGAAACACCTACTCTTTTTGAGAGAGGGACCTGGCGTCCAACTGAAAAATTTAAAAATCCCGAATAACTATTTCCTTCAAAGGGTGTTTCATCTGTTTTCTCACTTACATTTTTCACTTCAAATTCCTGCTGAGCAAAAGAATAACCTTCAGCATTTTGCACGGTTCTATTGGTAGGTGTATGCGTAACATAGTTATTGGTTCTATTTTCGTTCAGAATAGCAAAAAATGACACTCCGGCACTTGCATAAAACTGTTTAGAAATATGGTACTTAATATCAATAGGTACATCTAATGCCAACCAATTTGTATTAACGGAAGTTAATTCTTTCGATTCGCTTGACTTGGCAGACAACATAGGTGATTCGCTGTTTAACATCGCAGGAGAAGCTGAAGGACCATTATTAGACTGAGGAGGGGCTTGTCTCAACCCAAGATCTACCACAGACACGCCGGAACCTACTGATAGCTTTTTTGATATGCGGTATGCAATAGCTACACCACCACCCATATTGAAACGTTGATCTGTGACTGATGGCGATAAGACTACCCCTATATCCCAACGCTTATCCATGATGGAACGGTTATTCGCGATTTTAATATCTACTCCCTCCGACTTATTCGACTCGCTCAACATTCGAATCAACGCATCTTCATCATTTTTTTGCTGCGTTTTTGCTACTTGTTTGGTATCTGTACTCGCGGTCCTTTCTTCAGCTTTTTTCACACTGTCTTTTTCAAAATATTCAGTGTCAGCACTTTTACCAGAATGCTGTGAAGAAAAATTTTCTATTTTATTTCCTGACTCTTTCACAGTAAAAGGAGGAGGAGTGTTTGACACTAATTGGCGAGCATGCGTATTACCTTTTTTAATGGTCTGTACGGATTTAGCATTCTTAGTAATAAGCTGATCGTCTGGTTTCTTTTCTAGACTCAATTGCTCTTCTTCTCTTTGAGGAGTTTCTTGATAAACTATATCCTTAGGCACATTGATAACGTCATTTCCTGCTTTGTATAAGAAAATACCCACACTCAATAAAAGTATAGCGGCAGCACCGCTTAAATACCATAATGGTAGTATTTTTTTATATCCTTTATCTTTTGCAGCAAAGCGTTCCCATGCCCCCTCTTTATAAGAAGCTTCATGCTCACGCAACGTCTCTGCTATGTGAGTTATCAGTTCCTTATTTTCTTTGTCTTTCATTCTCTGCGTAACTAAAAATTTTTTCTAATCGCAAACTGTTCAACATATAACTTCCTTAATCTTTGCTTGGCTCGTGTTAAATAAGTTCTTGATGTACTATCTGGAATATTTAAAAGTTTTCCTATTTCTTCATGTGCATAACCTTCTACTTCGTACAGGTTAAAGATTAAGCGTTGGATCTCCGGCAGCTGTTCCAATAATTTTAAAATATCTTCAGCAAATAATTTGTCCGCGGCATTTATCATCACAGGCTTCACATCATGTTCACCTATATCCTCTATTGCAATCATATTCTTTTGAGAACGCAAAAGATCTATTGATAAATTTGCAGCAATCCTTGCCAGCCAACCCCTAAAAGATTTTTCAAGCACTTCTCCATCTCCTACCTTATTGAATTTTGGTAGGTTTTTAAATGCTTTAATAAATGTCTCGTTTGCCAATTCCTCGGCATCATGTTCGCTTTTTATATACCTTGTAATTACCGCAATTACATAACCATAGTATTTCTTATAAATGAACTCTTTACTCCGTTCATCATTTTTCTGGGCACAACCGTCCAATGCACCGTTTAGTGTTAAACTTTCTTTTTTATTAAGGTATCCTAAGCGGTACTTCACTACAGCAATAAAAACTAATGATCCGAAGGTTATTTATTATAAATCTCTTCAAAAATACATAAAGCCTAATAATAATTTAAGCAAACCTTTTTTGCCCTCCCAGACGTTCCGGTTTAAAGGGAGGTCATATCTATCAAATTAGCAAATAGCTGTAATATAAACCCTTTAAGTAAAAATTAATTGTCATTGTGATATTGTAACGTAAAGTAAGCATCAAGTGCTACATAGTTTATGAGACATCATAAACGAGAAGAGACCGCTAAAGGATAAAGGAAATAAAAATAGAGCCTACCAAAGTAGGCTCTTTAACTCTTAAACAGTAATAGAAGAAAAGACCTTTTATTCAAACCAAGCCATCACTTCTTCTTTGGAAGGCATATTAATTTCCAATTTCATCTTTTTCCGCATTCCTCCTAAGTCATTAAAAACTTTATTTGGATTAGCTGCCTTTAAAGCTTCAATGGTATTAAGTCCCATTTTTTGCAGTACGGGAATCCATGCTGCAGGTACTCCTTGCGCTTCGTAATCGGTAATAGAGGCGCTTTTTATTACTTTTTCTGGCCGCATCTGTGGAAAGAAAAGAACATCTTGTATGCTAACTTGATTGGTCATCAACATAGCCAGTCTATCAATTCCGATACCAATACCTGAAGTCGGAGGCATTCCATATTCTAATGCTCTTAAAAAATCGTAGTCAATAAACATTGCTTCATCATCACCTCGTTCCATCAGCTTTAACTGGTCTTCAAATCTTTGCAGTTGATCAATAGGATCGTTCAACTCCGTATAAGCGTTTGCCAGTTCTTTTCCATTAACCATTAATTCAAACCGTTCAACTAGCCCTTCCTTACTACGATGCTTTTTCGTAAGCGGGCTCATTTCTACTGGATAATCTATTATGAACGTAGGTTGGATATAGTGATGCTCGCATTTTTCACCAAATATTTCGTCGATCAGTTTCCCTTTCCCCATACTAGTATCTACAGGTATATTAAGCTTCACGCATACTTCACGTAGTCCATCTTCGTTTAAACTGCTGACATCAAAACCGGTGTGTTCTTTAATAGCGTCATAAATGCTTATTCGTTTATAAGGAGCTGCAAAATTAATCTCTTTATTTCCCACTTGTACCGTTGTCCTCCCATTGGTTGCTAAAGCAACTCTTTCAAACAACTGTTCGGTAGTATCCATCATCCACAGATAATCTTTATACGCAACATAAAACTCTAAGACGGTGAATTCCGGATTATGTGTTCTATCCATCCCTTCATTGCGGAAATTACGGCTAAATTCGTATACCCAGTCATATCCCCCCACGATTAGTCTTTTAAGATATAATTCATTGGCGATACGTAAATACAAAGGAATATCCAGCGCATTATGATGGGTAGTAAATGGTCGGGCTGCAGCGCCCCCAGGGATACTTTGTAAAACAGGCGTATCCACCTCCAAAGCGCCCTGCTCATCCAAAAAGCTACGTATAGCAGATTTTATTTTAGTAACTTTTGTAAAGGTCTCACGCACATGCGGATTCACAACAAGATCAACATAACGTTGACGATATCTAAATTCAGGATCTGTTACCGCATCAAACACTTTCCCATCAGCTTCTTTTACAATAGGTAAGGGTTTTAGCGACTTCGCCAAAACTTTTAATTCGGTTGCATGAATAGAGATGGTCCCCGTCTGCGTCGTGAAAACATCGCCTCTGATACCAATAAAATCTCCAATATCCAATAGCTTTTTAAAAACCGTATTATATAAAGTTTTATCATCAGTAGGGCATAAATCGTCACGTTTGAGATATACTTGCACTCTTCCTGTAGCATCCTGTAACTCGATAAAGGATGCATTTCCCATAACACGTCGACTCATCATTCTCCCCGCAATACTGATATTTTTGTAATTCAGCTTATCTCGCTCATAATTTTCGGATATATCTTTTGCATTAGCATTTACCTCAAATGCTTCCGCCGGGTATGGGTCTATCCCTAAACTAATAAGCTGCGATAAGGCTTCCCTACGTAATATCTCTTGTTCTGATAATATATTACTCATTTGTTTTTTTATATAAATTTCCTCCCAAATGGAGATGTTGGTTAAGGTGTTGCAAACTTAGATATTTTTGCTTTTATATGCAATTACGACTTCTTATCCAATGATTTCTTATAAACCTTGCCCGTTTGTTTTATGATGAACTCTTTTCGAAGAAGAAAAGAAAAACGACTGCTTAATCTGTTTAAGAAACCTGGAATATAGGTTAATTTACGTTTTCGGAAAGCGGTTAATCCTTCTTTGGCAACTTGTGTTACTGGCATTAAATAGCCTCTCAATTCATTAAACCCTTCTGTTGATGTCATTTCAGTAACGATACCTCCTGGCATAAAAACAGTCATTGAAAATTTAGAGTTAGATAACTCCTGCGACAAAGCAGTAGCAAAATTAAGTAGAAAACCCTTTGTACCCGAATAAGCTGCCTGATAGGGTGTAGGAAATAAGGCTGCCATACTCGACACAAACATGAGCGCTCCTTCTAACTGCTTTTGTTCGAAATATTTCACGAATTGGTTAGCCATGTAAACAACACTGATAACATTGGTATGAATCATCTGATCGAAGTGCTCATTTGTTAAATCCAACTGTTTACCCAAATGCGTTACCCCTGCATTTAAAATGGCAGCATAGGGTTCATATTGTTGCAAAATAGTCTTTAATAAATCTCCCACTTCGGCCGATTTTGATAGGTCGGCTACAAACAATGCTACTTGACTACCCGTTTTTTGCTCAATATCTTTCTTTAGTATTTCTAGACGCTCTTGCCTTCTGGCCACCAAAATCAAATTAGCTCCATATTGCTGAGCTAATTGCCGAGCCATCTCTTCGCCTAAACCCGATGATGCACCCGTTATTAGCACCCATTTCTTTCTAAAATCTAACTGTTTCATGCAATCGTTATTAGTTATTAGTTGTTAGTTTTTGGTGCAAGTAATCGATAACCAATAACGAACAATAAATAACCATTTAGGCTTGTGCTGTTGGTCCGCCAAAATTCATTGGAAAAGGAGGTTCTTCATGCGTATCAATCTTTCCATTCATTGCTTCATATTTAGCAACATTGTCTTGAAATGCCTTCATCAGCCTTTTTGCATGTTCAGGAGTTAAGACAATTCTGGACTTCACTTTTGCTTTTGGTACGCCAGGCATCACTCTTATAAAGTCGACTACAAATTCGGTATGAGAGTGTGTTATAATAGCTAAATTTGAATATATGCCCTCGGCAATATCTTCTGTCAACTCGATATTTAATTGATTATTATTTTCTTCTTCCATGTTCAAATATATCCAAAGCCATCAATGGCTTTATTAAAATTTTCTCTTCCTAAAATATTTAGCAGCTCTTCAATCCCACAAAAGCATCCCGTCATATTGTTTAGGGGTAAAGATAAGGAATACTGATAAGAAAAAAACCCTGGAGACAAAATCTCCAGGGTTTATACATTTAAAATCAAAAGATTTCATTCGAAGTGTTAAACTTCCTCTTTAGAAGCTAAAAGCTGGTCGTATTCTTCTTTAGATCCTACGATAATACGATCATAGGCACGTAAACCAGTACCCGATGGAATTAGGTGACCAACAATTACGTTTTCTTTCAAACCTAATAAATCATCGCGCTTGCCACTGATAGCAGCCTCGTTTAATACTTTCGTTGTCTCCTGGAAGGACGCAGCCGAGATAAATGACTTCGTACCTAATGAAGCACGTGTAATACCCTGTAACATAGGGCTAGACGTAGCGGCAATGGCATCACGAACTTCTACTAACTTTAGATCACGGCGTTTCAAACTAGAATTTTCTTCACGAAGCTTACGCAATGACACGATCTGTCCTGCTTTAAGTTCATTGGAATCACCTGAATCCGTAACCACTTTCTTATCGTACATAGAATCGTTTTCTTCATTGAAATCCCACTTGTTTACGGCGTCTTTTTCTAAGAAACGCGTATCGCCTGGATCCTCAATCATTACCTTCTGCATCATTTGGTGTACAATCGTTTCGAAATGCTTATCGTTGATTTTCACACCTTGCAAACGATAAACCTCTTGTATACCATTTACTAAATACTCTTGTACTGCAGCAGGACCTTTGATAGCTAGAATATCAGAAGGCGATATAGAGCCATCCGATAGCGGCATGCCCGCTTTTACAAAGTCGTTATCCTGTACTAAGATGTGTTTAGAAAGAGGAACCAAGTATTTTTTTACTTGACCATCACGAGACTCGATCTGAATTTCGCGATTACCACGTTTCACTCCACCTAAAGTTACTACACCGTCTATTTCCGTCACTACTGCCGGATTCGAAGGATTACGAGCTTCAAACAATTCAGTTACCCGAGGTAAACCTCCTGTAATATCTCGCGTCTTACCGGCAGAACGAGGAATTTTAGCAATGATTTCTCCAACTTTTGCTTTACCCTGATGATCAACACTGATGTGTGCGCCAACAGGTAAATTGTAAGTACGAATAACGTCTCCTACATTATCTAAAATCTTAATAGCAGGGTTTTTCGTTTTATCTCTTGTATCTATAATCACTTTTTCACGGTGACCAGTTTGTTCATCTGATTCTTCGCGGAAAGTAACTCCTTCGATAATAGATTCAAACTCAACTTTACCGGCAAACTCAGAAATGATAACTGCATTATAAGGGTCCCAAGAACAGATTCGATCACCTTTTGTTACTTTGTCGCCGTCAGCAACATATAAGAACGAACCATAAGGGATGTTATTCGTCATCAAAACCTTTTTAGATTCAGGCTCTAAAATACGGAACTCGCCCGAACGCCCCAGCACAATTTGCAGTTTACCTTCTTCTGTCTCGCGCTCCACAGACCGCATATTCTCAAATTCGATGATACCATCAAATTTTGCAACAACCTGAGACTCCGCCGCAATATTAGAAGCCGTACCACCCACGTGGAATGTACGAAGTGTTAACTGTGTACCAGGCTCTCCGATCGATTGAGCAGCGATTACACCAACTGCTTCACCCATTTGAACACGTTTTCCGGAAGCAAGATTTCGCCCATAACACAATGCACAAACACCACGTTTGCTTTCACAAGTTAATACAGAACGTATTTCGATACCTTCAACTGAAGACTGTTCAATCTTTGCAGCAATTTCTTCCGTAATATCCTCATCCGCACTTACCAACAGTTCGTTTGTCAAGGGATCGTACACATCATGTAGTGAAGTACGACCCAAAATACGGTCATATAACGGCTCAACAATATCTTCGTTATCTTTTAACGCAGTGGTAAAGATACCTCTTAAGGTACCACAATCTACCTCACCAACAATCATGTCTTGCGCAACGTCATGCAAACGACGAGTTAGGTAACCGGCATCTGCCGTTTTTAAAGCTGTATCCGCAAGACCTTTACGGGCACCGTGTGTCGAGATAAAGTATTCAAGTACAGAAAGCCCTTCTTTAAAGTTAGAAAGAATAGGGTTCTCAATGATTTCTCCACCTGACGAACCTGATTTTTGAGGTTTAGCCATCAAACCACGCATACCGCAAAGCTGACGAATCTGCTCCTTGGAACCACGTGCACCAGAATCCAACATCATATATACCGAATTGAAGCCTTGGTTATCATTAGATAAGATATCCATTACGTTAGCTGTCAAACGGTTATTGATACGTGTCCAGATATCAATGATTTGGTTATAACGTTCGTTATTCGTAATGAATCCCATGTTATAGTTATTCATTACCTCTTCAACTTCTTTAGTAGCCTGGCCAATCAAATCTGCTTTCGCATCAGGTATATTTAAATCCTGCAAATTAAATGATAAACCACCACGGAATGCCATCTGGAAGCCTAACTCTTTAATATCATCTAAGAATTGAGCAGCCCTTGCCATACCGGTAATTTTTACTACCTCTCCGATAATGTCACGCAAAGATTTCTTTGTTAACAACTCGTTGATATAACCCACTTCAAGCGGCACCATCTGGTTAAAGAGAACACGACCTACAGTTGTATCGATAACGCCCTTTACGATGTTTCCATCTTTATCTTTAATGTTGGTTTTTACCTTAATAAACGCATGTAAATCAATTTGCTTCTCATTATAAGCAATGATAACTTCTTCTGGTGAATAAAAAGCCATTCCTTCACCTTTCACTACACGCGATTCATCCGTCTTGCGGCCTTTAGTGATGTAATAAAGACCCAATACCATATCCTGTGAAGGTACTGTAATTGGTGTACCATTGGCAGGATTCAAGATATTGTGAGCAGCCAACATTAATATCTGTGCTTCCAAAATTGCAGCATTACCTAAAGGTAAATGAACCGCCATCTGGTCACCGTCAAAATCGGCGTTGAACGCTGTACATACTAATGGATGTAGTTGAATCGCTTTACCCTCCACTAACTTAGGTTGGAAAGCCTGAATACCCAAACGGTGTAACGTAGGAGCACGGTTCAATAGAACGGGGTGACCCTTTAGCACATTCTCCAAAATATCCCAAACAATTGGGTCCTTGCGGTCCACAATTTTTTTGGCCGATTTCACCGTTTTTACTACACCACGCTCAATCATTTTACGAATGATAAATGGTTTATAAAGTTCGGCGGCCATATCTTTAGGCAAACCACACTCGTGCAACTTCAAGTTAGGTCCAACCACAATTACCGAACGAGCCGAGTAATCAACACGTTTACCTAACAAGTTTTGGCGGAAACGACCTTGTTTACCTTTTAAAATATCAGATAATGACTTTAAAGCACGGTTACCTTCCGTTTTAACAGCATTCACTTTACGTGAATTGTCAAACAAGGAATCGACCGCTTCTTGAAGCATACGTTTTTCATTACGTAAAATCACCTCAGGAGCTTTAATTTCAATTAGACGTTTTAAACGATTATTACGGATAATTACCCTACGATATAAATCATTAAGATCCGATGTTGCAAATCGGCCACCTTCTAACGGCACTAATGGGCGTAATTCGGGTGGAATAACAGGAACGATCTTAACAATCATCCATTCAGGACGGTTTTCAATACGATCTCTTGATCCACGGAAAGCTTCCACTACCTGAAGGCGTTTCAATGCCTCATTTTTACGTTGTTGCGATGTTTCATTTGCCGCTTGATGGCGAAGATCATAGGAAAGTTGATCTAAATCGATGCGATGCAATAGTTCTTCTAATGCCTCCGCTCCCATTTTCGCGATAAATTTTTGAGGATCTTTATCATCCAAATACTGATTTTCTTTTGGTAAAGTATCCAAAAGATCCAAGTATTCCTCTTCAGTTAAGAAATCCATATATTGGATGCCATCCTCTTCCTTAATACCGGCTTGGATAACTACGTAACGCTCGTAGTAAATAATCATATCCAATTTCTTGGTAGGAAGTCCTAACAAGTAACCTATCTTATTTGGAAGCGAACGGAAATACCAAATGTGTGCAACGGGAACGACCAAATTAATGTGTCCCATACGCTCACGACGTACCTTTTTCTCTGTTACCTCTACTCCACAACGATCACAAACAATACCTTTATAACGTATACGTTTATATTTACCGCAATGACATTCGTAGTCTTTTACCGGACCAAAGATACGCTCGCAGAATAGACCATCACGTTCCGGTTTGTAAGTACGGTAATTGATGGTTTCTGGTTTTAACACCTCACCACTTGAACGCTCCAAGATAGCTTCTGGAGACGATAAGCTGATGGTTATCGAGGTGAAGTTGCTTTTTATTTTATTATCCTTTTTGTAAGACATAGCTCTTATATAGTTATGAGTTGAGGGCTATGAGTTATGAGTTGTCCTGCAACTCGTAACTCATAACCCATAACTGTAAACATTAATCCAACGTGATATCCAAACCTAAGCCGCGAAGCTCGTGCACCAATACATTAAATGATTCTGGTACTGACGGTGTTGGTAAATTATCACCCTTAACGATCGCTTCGTATGTTTTGGCTCTACCGATAACGTCATCCGACTTAACGGTAAGTATCTCTTGAAGTATATTTGATGCACCAAATGCTTCCAATGCCCAAACCTCCATCTCACCAAAACGCTGACCACCAAACTGTGCTTTACCACCAAGAGGTTGTTGCGTAATAAGGGAGTACGGTCCGATAGAACGTGCGTGCATCTTATCATCTACCATGTGTCCCAGTTTAAGCATATAGATTACACCAACAGTTGTAGGCTGGTCAAAGCGCTCACCTGTTAAACCATTGTGTAAATAAGTCCTACCAGATGCTGGTAATTCGGCTTTCGACACCCATCCCTCTACTTCTTCAGTGGTAGCACCGTCGAAAATAGGAGTTGCGAACTTCATGCCTAACTTTTGTCCGGCCCAACCCAATACAGTCTCATATATCTGGCCAAGGTTCATCCGCGATGGTACACCTAATGGATTTAATACGATATCTACCGGTGTTCCATCTTCCAAGAAAGGCATATCTTCATCACGTACAATACGTGCAACAATACCTTTATTACCGTGGCGTCCTGCCATTTTATCCCCCACTTTAAGTTTACGTTTTTTAGCAACATAAACTTTAGCCATCTGCACAATGCCTGAAGGTAGTTCATCACCAACTGTTATAGCAAATTTATCCCGGCGATAAGCGCCTAACTCCTCATTCAATTTAATGTTATAGAAGTGCAATGCCTGTTTTACCAGTTCATTCTTATCATCGTCGGTCGTCCACTTCATAGGGTTAATATTAGCAAAATCTAACTCTGCCAACATTTTTTGAGTAAATTTAGCTCCTTTAGGTATAAGAAGCTCCTTATACACATTATATACACCTTGGGACGTCTTACCGTTAACAACAACAAACAGCTTATCAATAAGTCTTTCTCTTAATTGACGTACAGCACGTTCGTGGTTCAGATCTAATTTTTCAATAGCTGCTTTTTCTTCTTTTTTATCAGTTTTCTTAGCTCTAGAGAATAATTTAGTATCAATGACAACACCTCTTATAGATGGCGGAGTTTTTAAAGAAGCATCCTTAACATCACCCGCTTTATCTCCAAAGATGGCACGTAAAAGTTTCTCCTCTGGAGAAGGGTCAGACTCACCTTTAGGTGTAATCTTACCGATTAGAATATCACCCTCACGCACTTCAGCACCGATACGGATGATACCATTCTCATCTAGATCTTTCGTTGCTTCTTCAGAAACATTAGGGATATCAGATGTTAACTCCTCTTCTCCACGTTTTGTATCCCGGACTTCCAATTCAAATTCTTCAATATGAAGAGATGTAAAGATGTCCTGACTAACCACACGTTCGGAAATAACAATCGCATCCTCAAAGTTATACCCTTGCCAAGGCATGAAAGCTACCTTTAAGTTACGGCCAAGTGCTAACTCGCCATTTTCAGTCGCATATCCCTCACATAATACCTGCCCTTCTACTACGCGTTGTCCTTTGCGAACAATAGGCTTTAGATTAATACAGGTACTTTGGTTTGTTTTCTTAAATTTAATTAAGCGATATGTTTTGATATCATCGTCAAAAGAAACAAGTTTTTGATCTTCATTTCGATCATATTTGATCTTAATTTCATTTGCATCAACATATTCTACTACACCATTTCCTTCAGCGTTTATTAATGTACGGGAATCACTTGCCACTCGCCCTTCCAGACCTGTACCTACAATTGGCGCTTGCGGACGCAATAATGGAACGGCCTGACGTTGCATGTTAGACCCCATCAATGCACGGTTCGCATCATCATGCTCTAAGAAAGGAATCAAAGAAGCTGCAATTGAGGTGATCTGGTTTGGCGCGATATCCATTAGATCTAACCTTTCCGGTTCAATAATAGGAAAGTCACCTTCAAAACGTGCTTTTACTTTTGGAGTGGAGAAATTACCTTTGTCGTCATATTCAGCATTCGCCTGCGCAATGGTTTTACCATCCTCGTCTTCTGCCGATAAATAGATAACAGGTTCCTCAACCACTACCCTTCCCTCCTCTACTTTCCGATATGGTGTTTCAATGAAACCAAGGTTATTAATTTTCGCATGTACACATAGCGACGAGATCAAACCAATATTAGGTCCCTCAGGTGTCTCAATGGTACACAATCTTCCATAATGCGTATAATGGACGTCACGAACCTCAAATCCTGCACGTTCGCGAGAAAGACCACCAGGCCCTAAGGCAGAAAGACGACGCTTGTGCGTAATCTCCGCTAGTGGATTCGTTTGGTCCATAAACTGAGATAATTGATTCGTTCCAAAGAATGAATTAATTACCGACGATAAAGTACGCGCATTAATCAAATCTGTTGGCGTAAAGACCTCATTATCCCGAATGTTCATCCGTTCACGTATAGTACGTGCCATACGCGAAAGGCCGACACCGAATTGCGCATATAATTGCTCGCCTACGGTACGGACACGACGGTTAGATAAGTGGTCAATATCATCCACCTCAGCTTTTGAATTGATTAGATTTATCAAATATTTAACGATCGCAATAATATCTTGTTTCGTTAATACTTTCGTTTCATCAGGTGTATCCAATTTTAATTTGCGGTTAATGCGGTAACGACCTACATCACCCAAATCATATCTTTTATCAGAGAAGAATAAGCGATCAATAATACCGCGTGCTGTTTCTTCATCAGGTGGTTCTGCATTACGCAACTGACGGTAAATATGTTCTACAGCTTCTTTCTCTGAGTTGGAAGTATCTTTCTGTAAAGTATTATATATAATAGAATAATCTGCATTGTTTGCCCCATCCTCTTTTGTCAGAATAATGGATTTAACACCAGCATCTATTATCATATCGATGTGATCATCTTCTAGAACTGTTTCACGCTCTAGAATAATCTCATTACGATCTATCGATACAACTTCACCAGTATCTTCATCTACAAAGTCTTCTACCCATCTCTTAAGTACTCTTGCTGCCAGTTTACGGCCCACTAATTTCTTAAGACCAGATTTACTAACTTTAACTTCATCAGCCAATTCAAATAATTCAAGAATATCTTTATCTGAATCATAACCAATAGCACGTAGAAGAGTAGTTACTGGGAATTTCTTTTTCCGATCTATGTAAGCATACATGACATTATTTACGTCAGTAGCGAACTCGATCCAAGATCCTTTAAAAGGAATAACTCTTGCCGAGTAAAGTTTGGTGCCATTGGTATGGCGGCTTTGGCCAAAGAATACACCAGGCGAACGGTGAAGTTGTGAAACAATAACCCGCTCAGCGCCATTAATTACGAAAGTACCTTTAGGTGTCATATAAGGAATTGTTCCTAAATAAACATCTTGTACAATAGTTTCGAAATCCTCGTGTTCTTCATCATTACATGATAAACGCAACTTAGCCTTCAGCGGAACGCTGTAAGTTAAGCCTCGTTCAATACATTCCTGAATATCATAACGTGGCGGATCGATAAAATAATCCAAAAATTCAAGTACGAATATGTTTCTTGAATCAGAAATAGGAAAGTTTTCAGAAAAAACTTTGAACAGCCCTTCCTGGTGGCGGTTATCAGAAGTAGTTTCCAACTGGAAAAACTCCCTGAAAGATTGCAATTGCACATCCAGAAAATCAGGATAGTCGATGACTTTTTTGCTGGTTGCAAAGTTTACTCTTTCGTTACGAATATCTTTGTTTGCCAAGGGAATTAGATTTTAGTTTAAATTAAACTTCGGACGACATGTTTCGCCTCATGCGAGGCTTTGTACAGTCAAACAATTTTCACGGATTATAAAAAACGGCAATAGACCCCAGTAAAAATACCGGAGTCTAAAACCATCTAGGACTTCTTTAGATGAGAATTATTTGATCTCAACTACAGCTCCTGCTTCTTCTAGTTGTTTTTTCAAAGCTTCTGCTTCGTCTTTCGCTACACCAGTTTTTAATTCTTTAGGTGCGCCATCAACTAAATCTTTAGCTTCTTTAAGACCTAAACCTGTTAAGTCTTTAACTAATTTAACAACAGCTAATTTTTGACCACCAGCTTCTTTCAAGATTACATCAAAAGATGTTTTCTCTTCAGCAGCAGCAGGAGCATCACCACCTGCAGCAGGGCCAGCAACAGCTACAGCTGCAGCAGCTGGCTCAATACCATACTCATCTTTTAAGATTTGAGCTAACTCGTTAACTTCTTTTACTGTTAAGTTTACCAACTGCTCAGCAAACGCTTTTAAATCTGCCATTTTATTTTAAATTTTTGAATTTACTTTTGTAATGAATTAAATTATTATAACGGTTTAAGGATTCCGTTAACCTCTTTCTTGTAAAGTTTTAACTAAACCTGCGATTGTACTACCACTCGATTTAAGAGCAGAAATAACATTTTTAGCAGGTGATTGAAGCAACCCAACAATTTCGCCGATAAGCTCTTCTTTAGATTTAAGTGCTACCAATGTATCTAGTTGGTTATCCCCAACAAACACAGCAGCATCAATATAAGCTCCTTTTAAAAGAGGTTTATCACCTTCCTTACGAAGTTCTTTGATAAGCTTAGCAGGAAGATTGCCCACTTCAGAGAATAAAAGTGTTGAAGCACCTTTCAATACATCCTTTAATTCGGCTGTATCAACGCCTGCTCCTTCAAGTGCTTTCTCAATTAATGAGTTTTTAGCAACCTGAATCTTAATGCCTCTTTCAAAACACTTTCTACGAATGTTGTTGATTTTTGCTACAGTCAAATCAGCAGTATCAGCAATATAAAAATTACCGTAAGATTTGATCTGATCAGTTAAAGCTTGAACAATTTCTTGTTTTTCTTCTTTTCTCATGATTAAATCCCCGCTACTGATTTAGTTTCTATTTGAACACCCGGACTCATTGTTGATGAGAGATGGATGCTCTTGAAATATGTTCCTTTTGCTGCAGATGGTTTTAACTTAGAAATTGTTTGGAGAACCTCTAAGGCATTTTCATAAATCTTATCTGCATCAAATGACACCTTACCTACCGAAGCATGGATGATACCGGTTTTATCAACTTTGAAGTCAATCTTACCACCTTTAACATCAGTTACGGCCTTACCCACATCTTGGGTAACAGTACCTGATTTAGGGTTTGGCATCAAGTTGCGAGGTCCTAAAATACGACCCAGTCTACCTACTTTAGCCATCACACTAGGCATGGTAATAATGATATCAACGTCGGTCCATCCACCTTCAATCTTGCTGATATACTCATCTAAACCTACGTAATCCGCACCAGCTGCTTTAGCTTCTTCTTCCTTGTCAGGAGTACATAAAACTAAAACACGTACGGTCTTACCGGTTCCATGAGGCAAAGTAGCAATACCACGCACCATTTGATTTGCCTTACGAGGGTCAACGCCTAAACGGACGTCAATATCAACCGAAGCATCAAATTTAGTGGTAGTAATATCCTTTACTAAAGCCGAAGCTTCTTGCAAAGTATATGCTTTACCAGCTTCAATTTTGGATAGTGCCGCTTTTTGATTTTTTGTTAATCTAGCCACTTTCTTAAATTGATTTCTGTTAAATTAATTGTTCCAGGGTGCATCACCTGATACAGTGATACCCATACTACGCGCTGTACCCGCAACCATCTTCATAGCTGCTTCCACAGTAAATGCGTTCAAGTCTGTCATTTTATCTTTGGCGATGTTTTCAACCTGTTCCCAAGTTACTTTTCCTACCTTTTTACGGTTAGGCTCACCAGACCCTCCTTTGATACCCGACACTTCAATTAATTGAATTGCTACAGGAGGAGTTTTAATGATAAAATCAAATGACTTATCGGCATAAACCGTAATGACAACAGGTAATACTTTGCCTGGCTTGTCCTGGGTACGTGCATTAAACTGCTTGCAAAACTCCATGATGTTCACTCCCTTAGCACCTAAAGCAGGTCCTACTGGAGGAGACGGATTAGCTGCGCCACCCTTCACCTGTAATTTCACTAACGCACTGACTTCTTTTGCCATTTTTGATTCTAATTTTTAATTACTAAATGTTTGTTAGTAAGTTGGAAGCAATATAACGTAACATTTATTATGTGCATAATTACACACGCTCTTTTTAAGAGAGCGCAAAAATACAACAAAATTCAGATAATAACAAAAACATTTTGTCTTTTTTCTGAATTTTGTTGTATCAAGTTCTTGGATTGCATTGAGAACGACCGTATGGTTAGCGTTACTCTTTCTCAACCTGCATATAATTAAGCTCTAATGGGGTTTTTCTTCCGAATACTTTAACCATTACCTTAAGCTTCTTCTTTTCTTCGTTAACTTCTTCGATTTCACCTGAGAAGCCATTAAACGGTCCATCAGTAACCTTTACGGCTTCACCAACATAATATGGCACATTCATCATCTCGCCCTGCTCACTCATCTCATCCACAGTGCCTAGAATTCGATTTACTTCTGCTTGACGCAGGGGAATTGCATTACCCGCATTATCTCCTAAAAATCCGATTACACTATTAATATTCTTGATTACGTGCTCTAATTCTCCATCAAGAGAAGCTTCCAGTAAAACATAACCAGGATAATAATTTCTCTCCTTAGCTATTTTCTTACCTTCTCTCATTTGAAAATATTTCTCCATAGGAATTAAAACCTGTGGGATCAAATGATTAATGCCTAAGCGGTTAACTTCAGCTTCTATATATTGCTTTACTTTCTTTTCTTTGCCGCTAACCGCACGTACAACATACCATTTCAATTGCTGATCTGCCATTCTATAATCCTCCTGATTTTTAGGTTGTTGTACCGTATATAAGTTTTAAGATTGCACTTGATGATTGATCCATCGCCAATACCACAAGGGCTATAATGATGGACGCAACGAGCACAACTACAGCAGAATTCTGTAACTCCGACCAAGTAGGCCAAGATACCTTCTGAGTCATCTCGTGATAAGAATCTTTTATAAAATCAAGTACGTTTGCCATTGTTAGTATGAAATATATTTCTAAGACTTCGCGGCCTGCTGTCAACATTATAAAGCTAACGGAAACCGATTTCTATTAAGCACGGGCACAAGGATTCGAACCCTGATCAAAGGTTTTGGAGACCTCTATTCTACCATTGAACTATGCCCGTGTAAAAACAATCAGCTAATGGGGTTAACCAATTAGCTGATTTATATGTCAAATTATTTTACAATTTCAGTAACCTGACCAGCACCTACTGTTCTACCACCTTCACGGATCGCAAAACGTAGACCTTTTTCCATTGCAATAGCGTTGATCAATTTTACATTGATAGTAACGTTATCACCTGGCATAACCATTTCTACACCTTCCGCTAAGGTAATTTCACCTGTTACGTCAGTGGTGCGGAAATAGAATTGAGGACGGTATTTGTTAAAGAATGGTGTGTGACGACCACCTTCTGCTTTTGATAACACGTAAACCTCAGCTTTAAACTCAGTGTGAGGAGTTACACTACCTGGCTTACAGATAACCATACCACGACGGATATCAGTTTTCTCAATACCACGTAATAATAAACCTACGTTATCACCAGCTTCACCGTAATCTAATATTTTACGGAACATCTCTACTCCTGTTACGGTAGATTTCAAATTCTCTGCACCCATACCTAAGATCTCAACTGGATCTCCTGAGTTGATTACACCACGCTCAATACGTCCTGTAGCAACTGTACCACGACCGGTGATAGAGAATACATCCTCAATTGGCATTAAGAATGGCAACTCAGTCAAACGTGGAGGAATCGGAATATGGTTATCCACCGCATCCATCAATTCCATAATTATATCTACCCACTTTGCTTCTCCATTCAATGCACCTAGAGCAGAACCTTTGATTACAGGGATATCATCACCTGGATATTCGTAGAATGATAACAACTCACGAATTTCCATCTCTACAAGCTCTAACAACTCTGGATCGTCTACCATGTCTACTTTATTCATGAAAACCACAAGTGCTGGAACACCTACCTGACGAGCCAATAAGATGTGCTCGCGTGTTTGAGGCATCGGACCATCAGTTGCTGCTACAACGATGATTGCTCCATCCATCTGTGCTGCACCTGTAACCATGTTTTTTACATAGTCAGCGTGACCTGGACAGTCAACGTGAGCATAGTGACGACTAGCAGTTGAGTATTCAACGTGTGCGGTATTGATAGTGATACCACGCTCTTTTTCTTCAGGAGCCGAGTCAATTGAATCAAATGAACGCGCTTCTGAAAGACCTTTATCTGCCAAAACTTTGGTAATAGCAGCTGTCGTAGTAGTTTTACCGTGGTCAACGTGACCGATTGTACCTATATTTAAGTGAGGCTTACTGCGGTCAAATTTCTCTTTTGCCATTTTTTATGCGAATTAGTAAGTTAATTTTTATTTTGGTTTTTTTTATTTTACACTTACGAGCCAATGATGGGACTTGAACCCATGACCTCTTCCTTACCAAGGAAGTGCTCTACCGCTGAGCTACATCGGCTTGTTTGAACAACAAAAAGCTAAAGCCGATACCGGTTTTAACTTCTTGATTCCAAGAGCGGAAGACGGGTCTCGAACCCGCAACCTATAGCTTGGAAGGCTATCGCTCTACCAATTGAGCTACTTCCGCTTATTGTTTAATGATTTTAGACAGCATCTACTCTTACATAGAGACAGAAAAACCATGACAACTCCAGATTAATCAAAAGATCAATCTAAAATAGAGTGGGGGGAGAAGGATTCGAACCTTCGAAGCCGAAGCAACGGATTTACAGTCCGTCCCATTTGACCGCTCTGGTATCCCCCCAACTTTGAGCCCCCTGCCGGGATCGAACCAGCGACCTACTGATTACAAGTCAGTTGCTCTACCAGCTGAGCTAAGGAGGCAAATTTTCTTTGCTAAATAAAAGAACTTTATCCTCAGGAAACCACCTTTCTTCTCAATTCTTAACCCCTGTGTTCCCTTTGGGACTGCAAAGATAGACAAGAAAGTATTAAATCAAAAAAAAAGTGAAAATATTTATAACAAAAAAAACGCTTAAACAGCAAATAGCTTGTTTATCAGCCAAATATTTTTCTCATACAAACGTCGTGATCTCGGTATTCTATTCCTTGTAGGGGTTATTTCAAGAAACCTAAAAATATCCTTAAATAAAAACCCCCTAAAATTTATTTTAAGGGGTTCTGTATTTATACTATTAATTCTCTTTAATTCATTAAAAATCTTCTTCTTGGGCCATTACCAATGCCTCCTTCTGATGGGTCACTTTTGCTCTGTTTTTCGTTTTGTACTTATTTACTTGCTTACGTAAAGATTCTACTGCTAAATCTGTCGCCTCTTCAAAGCTTTTAGCTTGCCCTTTTGCAAAAAGCTGACCTCCCGGTATATTAAGCTTGAACTCCGTAATCTTATTTGATTCATCTTCAACATTTTCTAATTTAAGATAGCATTCACCTGCAATAATCTGATCAAAAAATTGATCTAATTTGTCCACACGGCGTTGAATAAAGTCTAACAATTTCTTGTCTGCCTTAAATTGAATAGATTGCGTGGTAATGTTCATAATTTCCTCCTTTTTTAAGCTTTCGGATGAGCCTGTTTGTAAATAGATTTTAAACGTTCCATTGAATTGTGGGTATACACCTGTGTGGCCACTAAATTGGCGTGACCCAACAGCTCCTTTATCGCATTCAAATCAGCCCCTCTATTCAGCAAAGCTGTAGCAAAACTATGCCTGAGTACGTGAGGGCTTCTTTTTTGCTGAGAAGTTATCAATGATAAATAACTTGTTACTACTTTGTAAACCAGTTTTGGATAAACTTGTTCACCTCTATTAGTAACGATTAAAGTTAAGGAATTGTTATCAAAACTTTCAACTTTTTTTAATAATAAATATTGCTTGATCAAATCGATCAAATCAGGGAGCAAAGGCACTATTCGTTCCTTATTTCTCTTCCCCAAAATCCGGGCACTCTGTTGGTAAAAATCTATATCGCTTTCCCTTAAATGGATAAGCTCTGAAAGTCTCATTCCTGTTCCGAACAACATTTCCATTATCAAACGGTCTCGCTGCCCGGCAAAATTTTTGTCAAAAATCGCATCATGATCCAAAAGCTCGTCAATCTTTTCCTCTTGAACAACTACGGGTAATTTTTTTGGCGTTTTTAATGCTTTAACTAAGGCTGTAGGATTTTCACCGTGCAGCCCTTCACGTTGCAAAAATTTATAATAGCTTCGCAGTGAGGACAACACTCTATTGACAGAAGTAGGGGTCAACTGATGATCCATCAAACTAGATAGGTAAAACCTAACATCTCTATGTGTAAGTGCTTTAAAATCCATCCCCTCTCCTTCCCAAAATGCAAGATAGGTAGCGATATCTTTTTCATAGGCTTTTACCGTATGCATTGAGTAGTGCTTTTCGAATTTTAAAAACGATATAAAACGTTCTAAATACATATTGGTTATTAGTTACTAGTTATTAGTTATTCGTTATCAGTTGTTAATTCAAGTAGCTAACCATCAACGGAAATACTTTTAATCATTACTTGTGAGACCGATTTAACCTTCACTTGCTATAAGCGCTACCCTCTTTTACTTTTCGCTAAAGATTCATCGTTCATCACTTATAACTCATCACTTTCTTCTACAACTGATTTCTCGTGATTTTACCCTTCACAATAAAAAGCTTCACAATAGCGTGCCGGTCAATTACCGTATCACCCTTAAAACTAGGATTGGAAGCTCTTAATATTAACTTATTTTTATCGTCATGCTCATAAAGCAACTTAACAGTCACCATATTATTAGCCAATTCATTTGTAACTACTAAATAGGCCTCTCCCCATTGAATTACTTCATGATTCACCACCTCCTTAATGGCAATAATTTCTCCGCTTGCAAATCGAGGATACATACTATCGCCATATATAGGCAAATAGGCCGTGCAATCATTAAATGGCCTAAAATTAACATAAAATTCGGGCATCTCTTGAAAAACATCGGGCCCATCAAAGGTCATATCTGTCAATTGAATATTATAATAAGGAACCTCTTCTTTCCGTACCGTTGAATAATTGCTCGTCTTACTACTTTTTTCTCCTTCTTTTAGATAAGGTTTATTATTGGAAAATATAGGCTCTTCTCCTTTTTCTAGCCATTTGGTATTAATAGAGTGGTGTTTTATAATGTCTTTTAATAGTCTTTTTCCTATCTTTCTATTACCATTCTCAACAGACGACAGATTACTAACATGCTTTGTTACGGCTCCATAAAACTCAACTAATGTCATATTCTTGGACAGCCTAGCTTCTTTAAGATATTTTCCAATATTATTCAATTTTGTTTCATCCATATATTAAAAAATATTTTTATATCAAAAAAATTTCTTTTTATTTTCATTTTACCTACATTTACAACATCAATAAGCAATATACACATAATTCTAGATAGGGATCAAAATTTAAACATTATAAATTAAACATTATGAAAACTAATCAATCCCCCACCAATCCCATGCACTTTCGCTATCTCAATGAAGAAGCCATTCAAAATCCTTTGATATTTATTGAAGAATTTTGCCACAACATCACGTCAATTGAGCTTTTTAGACAAGACCTTTTAACGCTATTTCAGGCAGCCTGTACCCGAAAAATTGATAACAACGGGAAATACTACCTAAACCCTTCAGATTATGTCTTTGATTATAAACAATCTATACACGTAATCGAAGCTTTGTGGGCGTTTTTTCATCAATCACCTCAAGATCTTACGTTATCAGAAACTCACCCCTATTATCAAAAATCTCAATGGAAGAAAGATCGCATTGACATCGAAAGCAGACTTGCCAGTCCGGTCAAACATTTTCGTAAACTAGAAAACGCAGAAATTAATAATATTATGTTTTTCCTACAAGATCTTTTTAATTATCGCGATCTGTCAGAGTGGAGAGAAGTACTCGATGATATGCTATATTATGCCCATGCCGAAGAAGGTTTAGGCTATGGTTCAGAGATCTGCAGTGAGCTCATTCCTATAATGGATTACCTTGAAAAGATAGCAGAAGCAATTTTTTTAATTGCAGATATAACTATATCAAAACAAGAACAAAACAATCCATTCCTCCTGGCAAATTACACCAGCACAATACAACGTGTATCAAAAGAACCTGAGCACTCTACCCCGCCAAACATGATAGGCGATTATTCCGAACAATGTCTCGATGATGACAATTTCACGGAAGGATTAGTACAGTACCTAACTACGTATTGGCATCATTTAGAAGTCAGTGCATCAACACCTACTTATGGGCCGGTAATGTTATCAGAAGAATTAGAAAAAGAAATCATTACATATTTTGAAACCTTTCATCCAAAATTTCTAACTAGAAATTTTAGGAGGATTTATCTACACTCTGTTGAACATATTTTCACAAATGGAACGCCTTATTATCATGACGAGCTTTTAAATTTCACCTATCAAATGGATGCCTTATTTGATCTACTGGAATTGGCGGAAGAAGAAACACAGCATTGGCCTCAAGAAAATCGCCTGAACTAGCAAGGTATGAAAATCGGTCGTCAACCCAAACAGGGTCCCTCTATCCCTAGAACTTCTACTTTTTTGAAAATACTGACTATCGGAGAAAGCTCGCATACTCTTTGGCCTTTAACTACGCACCATAAAGCAAAATAAATAGGAGCTGCTTTGGACTTAATTAGGAGTTTGTTCGGACCTTGTTCGGATAAAAGCGAATAAACTCCTAATTATTTCTGATTAACTCTCCTATTTAATACTTTTTAACAGCACAGTTAATACGAATAAGGGGATCAAAAGATGCAAACAGCAGTTATAAAACAAAAAAAGCCATTCGCAAGCTAATGCGAATGGCTTTTTATGATTGGTATCTAAAACTTAAATCGTATCTTGATTCAACGATTGTTTGTAGATAGCTTTTTTAATTTGAGTACGGCGGGTAACAGATTTTTTCTCGTAAGCCTGGCGCGAACGAAGCTCTCTTAATACTCCTGTTTTCTCAAATTTCTTCTTAAAACGTTTCAAGGCTTTATCTAACGACTCGCCATCTTTTACATTTACGATAATCATATTCTTATATACCCCCTTTCGTTGATAATTTTTGGGACAACAAAGATACATCTTTTTTTTAAAAATAAAAATTGAAAATAGACTTCATTACGAGCGATCAAAATTGTAAAGACAAATCAGCTATAATTTAGCGCGTTTTGATCTTCGAATCATCACCAATTTAAGGGTTAAGAATACTCGCACGCAAAGCGAGCGAAGCAATATGGGTATCAGCATAGGTATATTGCACTTCAGCTTTTAAAAACCCGTTCCCCAAAATGATGCCACAGCCTCCTGCAGGTTTGGTTTTTTCAATTTTGGAATTGAATAAATCAGCATATTCTAAGCTTGTGTTGTCTACCGCGTCTTGAATAAATTCATTATTGATCTTTAACTTAAAAACACCATCACTCCCTAAATCGCTATGCTGTCGAACGGCTCCTCCATGCCCATATATTTCAATAAAAGGGTTGATTCGATAATTAAAAAAAAGCAATGCCTGTTGTGTCTGTGTTTTATGAGAAAGCACTACCCTTGTCCCCTCAGTGCTAAAATAGTCATTATTAAAAGTTAAAAAACGATCACCATTAGGTGTGAATTTTACCTTGTTTCTCATATAGGAAAGCAAAATATTGACCGTGAAATCAGGATCTTCCTCTTCAGTAAACCATTGCGATAAGCTGTGACGTATGCCACCACCTATGGCAGAAATATCTACTTTCCCTTCGTTCAGCCCAACTGCAACAGGCATCACTCTTAGTGAAATCTCCGTACTTTTACCTAAGCCAACGCTTATTTGAGGCATAAGAAAAGGTGTTACTCCTACCTCTGTTCCAATTCCATCAATCATATTAAAGTTAGCACTTAGATATTCTCCGTTTACCGGATTTACTAACCTGTTATTGGTTGATGGATCTAATAAGAAGAGATGCATAGCTCCGCCTTTGGCATCCGTAAACATACCAGGTGTAATCGGCGAGGTATGTATATTTGAACTTTGGTATAAATCATTGGCCAATATATAGCGGTTCTCATCATTAATCGGTATGATGGCAGAAGATCCGACTACACTTATAGATATATGTCCTGCTTTTTTTGGGATAGCTCCACCCTGCCAACCCTGATTCAGAGAAAATCCAAAATTTGAAGAGAACAAATTTGTATAGGCAGCCAAGTAGCTATTTGCAAAACGCTCTAAATCTCTGACCTGAATTTCATAATCTTGTATGGTCTGTGCCGCTCCTTTAAATGGGGTAAATAGACCAAATAATAGGATATTAATTACCAACGAACAGGAAAATACTATCGCTTTTTTATTCATGATTCAAGGGGATCAAAACTGCATAACCTATTTGTGCATTATTATTTGTTAAACTTATCTTCAGATGATTATAGTCTGATTCAATTACTTTAAAAGTCAATTGCTTTTTCAGTTCCTCCGAAACAGCTGGTACCGTAATTCGCAATTCCTTTTGATCGTCTCCTTCCAAGGAATAGGTTGCAAAAGCCTCCGACTTATCGCCAAAAAGCTCGCCAAGAACGCCACAAGCATTTTCACCAGACCCTATTGTAATCTTTACTTTAGCGCCCTTCCCTCCCTTGAAAAATGTAAACCCCAGTGTTTTTAGACATGCCCATTCTGGTCGGTCACTTACGTCAAATTCATCTTCATCGTATATCTTGTCAATCAGCCAGCTTTTTGTTCCGCCATCTTGTAAACCATTTTCTAGAACCAAATGCATATATATTGGAGAAGATTTGACAATATTTTCCAAAGAAGTGTAGTCGTCAAAGCCGGCTGTTACTTCACAATTTGTAGAAGAAACCGTTGTTTTACTAAGTTGAGCGATTGCTGCTTGATTAGACCAACTATTGGTTCCATCAGGATAACGAATATCTAAAAAAGGTATGGCTTGCGTTTGAGACGGCAAAGTTAAACGTAGGTCATTTGCAGAAGAATCGATAATCCCAACAGCGTCCTTTCCCGTCACAAAATTATCTTCGCTGCCGTAAAGCTTAATATAAGGAGCCTCTTGATAGGTTTCTTGAGGGAGAACATAGGTATAATCCATCAATGCACAAGATTTGTCTCTTTCACAGGCGCTAACAGAAAACAAAAGCACAATAAAACTTAAAAAGGTAAAAAATCTACTCATAGGGATTTGTTGTTTTTAATTTTATTTTCTATCCATTTGGTTCCTCATTTAGTTTAGAGGTATGTTTAGTGTCCTGCATAAATAAGTAGACAAACAAGGAACAGCCTATACAACAAGTAATATACCAATAAAAAAAATGCTCATGTCCTATATCTTTAAACCACAAAGCAGCATACTCCGCCGAACCACCAAATATGGCTACTGTTAGCGCATAGGGTAAACCAACACCCAGCGCCCTTATTTTTGCTGGAAAGAGTTCAGCCTTTACTATCGCATTGATACTTGTATAACCACTTACAATCACCAAAGCAAACAAGATTAACCAAAAAGCCTGCCATTTATTCTGCACTGTTTCCAAAGTTGAAAGTATTGGAACCGTGCAAAGTGTTCCTAAACAACCAAAACCTAGCAATAGCGGCTTCCTTCCAATCTTATCAGACAATATACCAAAAACAGGTTGCAGACATGCGAAAATAAAAAGGGCAATAAAGGTAATTAATGTAGCATCCGCTTTAGAAAACTCAACTGTATTAACCAAAAATTTTTGCATATAGGTAGAATAGGTATAGAACGCCAAAGTTCCACCAAGAGTCAAACCAACAACTGTTAATATTTCCTTAGGATGTTGCAACAAAATTTGAATGGAAGATTTTTGGCTATGATATTTCTGTTGTGTTTGAAAGGCTCTTGTCTCATCTAAATGCTGCCGTAAATATAAGGCAACAATGGCTAAAACAGCTCCTATGAAAAAGGGTATTCGCCAACCCCAAGCAACTATTTCTCCTTCTGTTAATAAAACTTTTTGCAGCAATAGCTGAATACCTAACGCGATTAGCTGTCCGCCAATCAGCGTCACGTATTGGAAACTAGAATAAAAACCTCTACGCTCGGGCGTAGCCATTTCAGAAAGATAAGTAGCCGAAACACCATATTCGCCCCCAACGCTTAATCCTTGTAGAAGCCTTGCAAGTAACAAAATTATGGGGGCAAGCAAACCGACTTGATTATAGGTAGGAGCAAGCGCGATCATTAAAGAGCCAAATGACATCAACAAAACCGAAAGTGTCATAGATTTTTTCCGCCCAAGTCTATCGCCAATTAAACCGAAAATATAACCTCCAAGGGGACGCATCAGAAAGCCGACTGCAAAAATCGCCGCTGTATTTAACAACTGAACGGTCCGGTTATCGTCAGGGAAAAATACAGAAGAAAAATAAATGGTAAATGCAGAATAAGCGTACCAATCATACCATTCAACTAAATTACCAACGGACCCTCCAATAATAGCTTTTAACCGTCTTTTCGAGATTTTATTCGACATGGAATTTATATTTACATAGTTTGTAGGGCAAATTATAAATTTTATAGAATTTTATTTACTTTAAGGGCATTAAAACATTTTTATAAAAATCGTCTATATAATGATTCACTTTATATTTCCATTCTTTAAAGCCTCTCTTCTTTTATGCTCTTGTCTGTTACTAACTATTTCCTCCGTTCGCGCTCAGGAGAATCTCTTTGGAAATTGGTATGCTTGGTTTAATAATGTAAAATTTAATGAAAAATGGGGTCTAAATAACGACATTCAATTTAGAGCTGGAAAAAACTGGAAGGAAAATTCCATGTTTCTAATACGGCCGGGCATAAACTATTATGTGAGCAAGACACAGACAGCATCCCTAGGTTACGCTACCACAATCCTTACCAATAATTTAAGTGAAGGGCAACCGCGATTAACAGAACATCGGATCTGGGAACAATACATTATCACGGGTAAAATAGCGAGCGTCCCTGTTCAGCATCGTTTTAGATTGGAACAGAGATTCTTGAAAAGGTCTAATGAAGATGTATTTGCACAAAGGGTCCGTTATTTTATAAGAGGAATTGTCCCGTTAAATACCTCGTTAAAAAAACCATTCACTGTTGGACCATTCATGGCTATACAGAATGAATTGTTTTTTAACATTCAGAATAAAGACAAACTAAATGGAAGTTTATTCGATCAGAATAGAGCATACCTTGCGTTGGGGTATAGATTTTCACCAAAATATGATTTAGAGCTTGGCTACATGAACCAATTTTTAAAGAGAAATGCAACCCCCAACCAGTTCACTCATATTGCACAGGTCGCTTTCTATACTAGATTGTAACAATCTGTTTTAACTATATATCTTTAATCTTATTCAACCAATTGCACAATATTTTTCACATCTGGGTCTTTCATAAAAAGGTTCCATATGAGCCCTGTTCTTGCATTCTCCAACATAATGGGTACAGCCGCCTGGTTGACAGCATTATAATTATCCGAAACCCAATTGTTTTTAAAATCAAACTCATCACGAAAACCATATTCAGTCCATAAAAACGAACCCAAATTACGATAATAATTTTTCAAGGCATCTAATGCGATGGTTGAAGTATAAGGGTAAGTAGCAATGGCAGCAGCTGGGTTAAATTTACTCACAGCCAATGAATCATCATTTTTATAAGGCCAAAGTATATTTGTTAAACTTACAAATTGTTCACTTTTGTTCAATGCCGAACGATAAAATACATTTGCTAAAGATTTCTGACTATCAAAATAATCTATACTATCATCCAACTTAGTATGTGGATTGATCGCTAAAAAAGCCTGTTGTAGTCCGATCAAAGAAAAGGTCGGCTTTCCTAAGGTTAAATGTATTCCATAGTAGGTGCTATCTGTAACGAATCGTTCCTTACTGTATACCGAATTCTGCTTACTATCATCACTCACAATTAGCGTATCACTGGTAGAAGTAGAGAACCTACCGATGGCAGGTCCCACATATTTCAAGGGCTGTTTATATCCTTTAAAATAAGATTCTTTACTAATTGCATGAGAGGGCGATGTTAATGCCAAGATATACGTTATCAAACTACTATTATATCCGCCTAATGGTATCGATTTATCAAACAAACAGGAAGGAGACCATACATCATATAAATGAGTCCCCCCTTCCCCCTTCACAAATGCCTTCCAGTCCACGTCTGTCCACAAGGCAGTTATTTTTTCTCTTAATTCCTTCTCCTTCGCGTCATCTTTATCAAAATAATTACGTGCAACTAGTAATCCTTGCATTAAGTATGCTGTAGACTTGAGATCTGCGGCTATTTCACAAGAATCATTTAAGACCGGCGCACCTGTTCTTCCATTCAATAACTCAGGATAAGCGCCATGGTACTTTGTTGCTCTATTCAGGAACTTAACTATCCGTGTCAATCGATCCAGTAATAGTTGACGCGAAATGAATTTGCGTTCAACACCAATTACCTGGGTAAGTAGCCCCAAGCCGGTAGACTTCACCGAAATGCGTGGATCAGTTACTAGGGGAGATACCTTATGCATTCCACTATTGAATTCCGTTTCATCCGTGAAATAGGAAATATGAGATCTCTCTACTGCATCAAGTAACTCGGCATCTGTTGCTTCCTTGGTGTCAGCCTTTTTAATATCAGAAAAAGGTGATTCACGATATTGATAGTCCACCCACGCTATCTTATAGTAATAACTAACGTTTGTACGAGGAACAAAGTCCGTAAACTTGTTAAAGGAGATAGGTCTTATTCCCACAGGTGCAAAGTTTTGGTTATCCTCCGACCGGTATACCTTTATGTATCGGATACTCGGTGTGAGTGGTAATTGCCAAGCAATGTCAACATGCCTTTCATAGGCAACCACAGAAGAAAGAACAGCCTTACCTGTTAATTTCATATCAGGTGCTTTACTTGGCAAAAATTCAATCTGATCGATAAATACATGATGTTCCTTACCATCATCTCCCCCTTGACTAAACATAATACTACTTATGGGAGCCTGCTCATCTAAGCTGTCAATATCTTTAATAGGAATTGTTATGGATAACCAAGTATTATCTTGATAATTTTCGATGTATTTTTGAAGATTTACCTTTTGCGAGATATTCTCCCCCTGCATAAGTTGCATTACAGGTAGTTCAGTACTTTTCGTATCGCTATTGGCAAAAATCTTCAAAGTGAGCAGATCATTTTTTTTTGCTAAATATCCTAATTCGTTATTGTGATGAATAATGGTTTTCCAGTTTCCACTATTGCCTGAAACATAATTTAACAGCAGTGCATTACCTGGAGTAAAAAAAACACTATCTGAAACAGGTAGATGGCCATTCATATGGTTTATCCAACTATTTCCATCAGCATCAGATGCTGAAAAATAATAGCTCTTGGGCATTAAACTATTCTCAAAAAGCACCTCTGGATAACTTGACGCACTTACCTTAAGGCTTATTAGCATTAACAACAAAAACGGTTTTAAGTATATATTGCTCATAGTATCGTATCTTAACAATCTTAGCTCTGAGCAAAAACCAAGCCATGAGAAACGACTGACAAAAGCAATATATTTTTTTATTTACCGACAAAAAGTGGATATTCACCGAGAAAGTACGCACACATACCTAATACTTCTATACCTAAATGGTATATTGAGCTATCTTTGAGGAAGAATATATAAGAGAAAAAAATATGAACAACTATAAATCACCACAACATAAGTCAAACTCCGGCAGAGTATGGGTAGGGCTTATCATCATCATCATTGGTTTTGCCATGTTGTCGAGGACACTAGATTTTATGTTTTACTTCCCCAACTGGCTCTTTTCATGGCCAATGTGGCTCATCGTGATCGGATTGATCTTGGGTGCAAAAAATAATTTCAGAAAACCATCATCATTTATCTTAATTATCATCGGATGCTTCTTTTTATCAGAACGAATGTTTGATGTAAATCTTGGTCGCTTTTTTTGGCCGGCATTCATCATACTGATTGGTTGCTGGCTTATTGCTGGTAGAAATAGACGCTTTCATCCTGGTCCTGAAAATCCTTATAAAGGTCCAAAAGATAAACATAAAAGTGAATCTGCAGAAGGTTTCGCAGCCTACACGGAGGTTTATACCCCAGACACAGATTGGGATAAAAGAGTCGCGAATGAAACGGATCCCATACCACCCACAGAAAATGACAGCGAAAACAAGGGTTCGGCTCAACAAGAGACCGAACCTCACGCATTTAATGAGGCTCATACAGGACCTTCCGATAAGTTTGGTGAAGATTTTATTGATTCGGTTTCTATCTTCGGACAGGTCAAAAAAAACATATACTCCAAGAATTTTAAGGGGGGCGACGTCGTAAATATCATGGGAGGGGCAGACATAAACCTTATTCAAGCTGACATTCAACATCCTGTGGTGCTTGAAGTTGTTCAGATTTTTGGAGGTACAACCATAATCGTTCCCGCTCATTGGAAAGTTAATCCGGAGATGACAGCCATATTTGGTGGTGTTGAGGATAAACGTTTTGTAAATAATATCGCCGTAGATAATCAGAAAAATCTAATCATTCGTGGAACATCTATCTTTGGAGGAATTACAATTAAAAGCATATAGAATCTTAAAAACCTAAATTAAATGGCCTCATCACCACTCATCACCTCTAAGCAAAAGCTTATTGCCGTAAGCTGTGTTGCTGTATGGGTAGGGAGTTTAATTATTCAAACAGGTCTGCTGCTTTGGTTCGATTTTAATTTTGGACCTGCTATCGTAGATAGCTTAATCAGTTCAACAACCATAGCAGCAGCTTGCTATATTATTGGAAATAACTTAAATTATTATCAACCCCGTAAAGAACGTTATTTTTATATTATTATATGGGGGCTGTGTCTCGCTGCTATAAGCTTGACAATTAATCGATACGCTTTACAATATACTATTAGTGATAAAGCTTATCTCGTGTTTCTTGATCTCTCTCTGCCTATCCGCTATTGCACAAACAGCTTACTGATTGCATGGGTAGCTATCATGCATGTACTGTGGAATACTTTGCATGATCAGAAAGAAAATGAACAAAGAAAAGCTGATGCGGAAAAACTTGCTCGTGAAGCTGAGCTTTACAACCTTCGACAGCAGCTACAACCTCATTTTCTATTCAATAGTTTAAATTCTATCATTGCTCTTATTGGAAGAAAACCGGAAGAAGCACGCAATATGACATTTCAGCTATCAGACTTCTTAAGAGGCACGCTACGCAAAGACGATCAGCAGTTAATATCTCTTAAAGATGAAATAGAACATCTAAAGCTTTACCTTGAAATAGAAAAAGTGAGATTTGGCCATCGCCTAGATACAGATATTAATTATGATATAGAGTGCGACACCTGCTTGTTGCCGGCAATGATTTTACAACCCTTAGTGGAAAATGCCATAAAATATGGATTGTATGATACTACAGGTAAAGTAAAAATTAGCATCCACGCAAAAAAAGAGGAACAGCACTTATCCATTGCCATACAAAATCCTTTCGATAAAGAAAGTAATAAGCCACATAAGGGAACAGGTTTTGGACTACGAGGAGTACAACGTAGACTATTTTTATTATTTGGTAGGACAGATTTGTTGCAAACTCACCATACAGCACATATCTTTACAAGCAATATAAAAATTCCACAAACATGATTAAGGTTGTTTTAATTGATGATGAACCTCTTGCTCGATCTATAATAAGCGATTATCTGGCTGAATATAAAGAAATAACAATTGTTGAAGAATGTAACGATGGGTTTGAAGGAGCAAAAGCCGTTATGCAACATCAGCCCGATCTTATTTTTCTTGATGTTCAAATGCCCAAAATAAGTGGTTTTGAAATGTTAGAACTCTTAGATCAGCAGCCGGCTGTAATATTTACGACGGCTTTTGATGAATATGCCATACGGGCTTTTGAAAAACACGCGATAGATTATTTACTTAAACCCATCAATAAAACGCGTTTTGATAAAGCTGTTGCAAAATTTTTAGAACATAGAGAGCTAAAAAACAAAACAGAAAATGACCAAACAAAAAAAACACTAGAGGATGTAAATATCTCTTACTCTCCTCTAGAGCGTGTTGTTGTAAAAACTGGGAGTAAAATAAATGTTATTCCAACAGAAGCTATTATTTGCTTAGAAGCCGATGATGACTATGTACGTTTACATACCGCCGATGGTATGTTCTTAAAAAACAGAACAATGAGTTTTTTCGAAAAAGAACTTGATGCTAACACATTTGTCAGAATTCATCGTTCTTATATAATACGTGTTGATAGTATTGTAAGACTTGAACCCTTTGAAAAGGATAGTCACGTTGCCATCCTCACTAATAATTTGAGAGTAAATGTAAGTAAAGCAGGCTACGCTCGTCTGAAACAAATATTAGGTCTCTGATTTCATTTTTTTCGAACATAATAAATGACAAAATACATCACGTTAGCATTTGCCCTATTTATATATTTCAATAGTTTTGCACAAACAAAAAACACTGAATTTGCATTAACTAAGTTTAAAACCTACTTCAACAAACATCAGTCAGACTCCATTTATCTTCAATGGAATGAACAAGCGAGAGCTGCTGTCAGTAAAAAACAGCTTGATACATTGCTTGAAAAACAACTTTATCCACTTGGAAAAATACAGCAATTTGAATTCCTAAAACAGGATGAAAATCTGAGCCACTATAAAATTTCTTTTGAAGAAATGCCTTTGAAGCTTATCCTAAGCACAGACTCCAATCAACATATAGAGACTTTATATTTTCAACCTTATAAACAAGACTCTTTAAAAACGAACTCAGTTAAGAAAGATAATGGAGATACGCTTCAAATGGAAAAAGGTACTACAAACCTTAACTCCATCGAACATACAATAGATGACCTTGTTGACTCACTAGCATTACAATACACCCTACGGCCTAACACAAGCGGGTTGGCAGTTGGTGTATTTAATCAAGGAAAAACAAGTTATTATTATTACGGGGAAACAACAAAGGGAAACAAAGAGCTTCCCGGACAGGAAACATTATTTGAAATAGGATCGATCAGTAAAACTTTTACCGCAACCCTTTTGGCTCACATGTCCCTTCAAGACTCTGTTAAATTGGATGATCCGATTATTAAATACTTGCCAGACTCGATCGCTCAAAACATCAACTTAAAAGGAATTACTTTTAGAAACCTTGCCACCCATACATCAGGACTACCCCGATTGCCGAGCAATCTAACGCCTGCTGATTCGTTGGATCCCTATAAGAACTATGATCGCAACGCACTCTTCTCCTATCTCAAAAAATACGAGCAGCATCACAAGCCTGATTCTATTTATGAATATAGCAATTTGGGTTATGGCTTATTAGGCGAACTTTTAGCTGATAAAATGAAAACCTCTTATAATGAATTAATAAAGGATGTAATCAGCAGACCTTTAAATTTGCCTTCGCTATCGGAGTTCCCTGATGGTGAGAATTTAAAGAGCTTTGTTCCTACTTATAATAAGAACGGTGAATTAACACCTCACTGGCATTTTCTAGCCTTAAGCGCTGCAGGTTCTCTTAAGATCACCGCGCCCGATCTTTTAAAATATGCTGAAGCTAATATTAACGCACCCAACACGACATTGGGAAAAGCCATAACCCTGACTCATAAACCTTCCTGGTTATTATCTGAAATTGAAGATTTAGGCCTCGCTTGGCATATTACGATAGATGATTTTCAAGAACTTTTTTGGCATAACGGCGGAACATTTGGTAGTAGTAGTTTTATTGCTTTTGTCCCAGAAAAAAAAGTAGCTGTCGTTATCCTTTCTAATGCCGCTCAATCCGTAGATGATCTTGGCTTGGCAATTATTAAAAAACTAATGGGAAATTAATAAGCATTTATTATTTCCCGTCCCAGTCTTTTTCTTAACTGTTTTCCGGCACTATTTTCTTTAATAGATTTTCTACAACCTTTGGAAAATGCTGATGTTCTAATTGCTGACCTTTAAATTTGATCATTTCAAGCGTATCACCCTTTTCAATCTTAAATCTAGCTTGATAGATAATTTCCCCTTCATCAAACCGCTCGTTAACAAAATGTATGGTAATACCAGATTCACCTTCCTTATTTGCCAAGACTGCCTTATGTACACGATCACCATACATTCCTTTACCACCATATTGTGGCAATAATGCTGGGTGGATGTTAATGATTTTATTTGGATATGCTTTTAATAGATTTTCAGGAACCAACCATAAAAAACCAGCAAGTACAATGAGATCAATTTGCATGCGTTGTAACAGTTCAACTACTTCGTCGGTTTCAAAAAAATCATGCCTGTCAAATAAGTGGGAAGGAACTTCAAAATTGTCAGCACGCTGAAGAACATACGCGTCGGGGTTATTGGTTAAAACTAAAGAAACTTCTGCTTCTTGACTGTACTTAAAATGCTCCATAATTTTTTGGGCATTTGATCCAGACCCCGAAGCAAAAATAGCTATACGTTTTTTCATTGGCAGATTTAATGTTTAACTGTATATTAATTTCAGCCCAAAGTTAGTTAATAATGCCTAATTTTACACATTTCAATAACATCAAAACGTCATTTTGATTTTGACCGCATATATCTTTATATATAATATTTATTTTAGTTGAATAATTTTTAAACACTCATGAACTATAAAATAAAAACCACTCTTTACCTAATCATCTTATTATTTGCCACAAAATCAGATATTTATGCTCAAAAAAGCAATCAAGTTCCTAAAGATATTCCTGAATTCACTTTCTATACAGTAGAGAAAGATGCTGCATTTACAAGAAACAATCTTGCAAATAATGGAAAAAATATAGTATTCTTATTTTTTGATCCAGGTTGCAGCCATTGCCAGCAAGAAGCACGTTTACTTGGAAAAAACTACAATAAACTTAAGAATATCAATTTATATTTTGTGGCTATGCAAGAGAAAAATCTCATAAATGCTTTCATAGCAATGTACGCCGGCGAGTTAAAGGGTAAAAAAAATGTAGTGGTATTACATGACAAGAATTATGAATTTATTGGAAAGTTTAAACCCACACGGTACCCTGCAACTTTTGTATTTGGTGCCGACAAGAAACTCAAAGCTTATTGGGATGGAGATAAAAGCGAACAAGACATGATTAACACTATCAATAAATAGTTGAGATGAAATCAGGGTTAGCAAAAAAAAAACACTAAATTTGCAACCTTTAAATTCACTGCAATGAGCCACCCTGTTAAAATAAAGAATGCATTAGTTTCTGTTTACTACAAAGACAATTTAGAACCGCTTATCAAATTACTAGATAGTTACGGAGTACAATTTTATTCTACCGGCGGAACGGAAAAATTTATCCGCGACTTAGCCATAAATGTTACCCCTGTAGAAGACTTAACCGGATATCCTTCCATCTTGGGAGGTCGGGTAAAAACACTTCATCCAAAAGTATTTGGTGGTATTTTAAATCGAAGAGGATTAGCAGAAGATAAAGAAGCGATTGATACTTATGAAATACCTGAGATTGATTTGGTAATTGTTGATCTTTATCCATTTGAGGAAACTGTTGCATCCGGAGCCTCCGAAGATGATATTATTGAAAAAATTGATATCGGAGGAATATCTTTAATTCGGGCTGCAGCTAAAAATTATAATGACGTTGTAATCATTTCATCGAAAAATGATTATGAAGAGCTTGCCAACATTTTAAAAGAAAACGAAGGATATACTTCCCTAGCTCAACGAAAATCTTTTGCTAAAAAGGCATTTAACACTTCATCCCACTATGACACCGCTATCTTCAACTATTTTAATAGAGAAGAGCCTCTGGAAGTATTTAAGCATAGTGAACAGCATAAAACAAGCCTCAGATACGGCGAAAACCCACATCAAAAGGGTGCCTTTTATGGCAATCTAGATGCAATGTTCCAGAAATTGAATGGAAAGGAGTTATCTTATAATAATTTAGTTGACATTGATGCTGCAGTAGCATTGATTGATGAATTTGAGAAACCCACTTTCGCTATTTTAAAACATACGAATGCTTGTGGTGTGGCAACTAGGGCTACACTGTTAGAAGCATGGAAAGATGCGCTCTCTTGCGATCCCGTTTCTGCCTTTGGCGGTGTTTTAATTTGTAATGGAGTGATCGATAAAGCTACTGCAGAAGAAATTAATAAATTATTTTTCGAAGTGTTGATCGCGCCTGCTTTTGATGAAGATGCTTTGCATGTGTTAACCGGCAAGAAAAACAGAATCTTATTGAAACGAAACGAAGTAACCCTTCCAAAAACGCTCTTTAAAACCTTATTAAACGGCATCATCGAGCAAGATAAAGACGCAACCATGGAGGATAAAGAGGATATGGCAACGGTAACCGATCGTTCTCCCAGTGAAGATGATTATGCCAATCTAGTATTTGCCAATAAGATTGTAAAGCATACTAAATCCAACACCATCGTATTTGCAAAAAACAACCAGCTTCTTGCAAGTGGTGTGGGTCAGACTTCCCGAGTAGATGCGCTTAAACAGGCAATAGAAAAAGCTAAATCCTTTGGTTTTAACCTGAATGGAGCAGCAATGGCTTCGGATGCTTTTTTCCCGTTCCCAGATTGTGTAGAAATTGCAGCCGACGCTGGAATAGTGGCTGTGTTACAACCAGGGGGCTCTATTAAAGACAAGGATTCTGTCGATATGGCAAATAAAAAAGGTATAGCCATGGTAACTACTGGTATTAGACATTTTAAGCATTAAAAAAAATAAAAAATCTGTTTAGCAGGAGGAAGGTTTGACCTTACCTCCTTTTTTTATTTATTTTTTTAATGCGATTGTCTCCCATCAGGTTCATATTGTGAGATTTTTGTTTTAATTTTGCGGACTATATTCAAGAACATTAAACAAATTACCGAATGGGGTTATTTAATTGGTTTACTCAAGAAGTTGCCATCGATCTAGGTACGGCAAACACGCTGATAATACATAATGATAAAGTAGTTGTTGATGAACCAAGCATTGTCGCGTTTGACCGCACTACCAATAAAATTATCGCCATTGGTAGGCAAGCCATGCAGATGGAAGGTAAAACCCATGACAACATACGTACAGTTAGGCCCCTCAAAGATGGCGTAATAGCCGACTTTAACGCTGCTGAATATATGATAAGGGGGATGATTAAGATGATCAATAACGGTAAAGGGTGGTTCTTTCCTTCTCTTCGTATGGTAATCTGTATTCCTTCTGGCATCACAGAAGTTGAGAAGCGTGCCGTTCGTGATTCAGCTGAGATTGCTGGAGCAAAAGAAGTTTATCTAATCCATGAACCGATGGCAGCCGCAGTCGGTATCGGCATTGATGTGGAAGAGCCTATGGGCAACATGATTATTGACATAGGTGGTGGAACAACAGAGATTGCTGTAATAGCACTTTCCGGTATAGTGTGCGATCAATCAATCCGAGTTGCTGGTGACAACTTCGACTCAGATATTGTTCAGTACATCCGTCGTCAGCATAACATTATGATTGGGGATAGAACGGCAGAAAAAATTAAAATAGAAGTTGGGGCTGCTCTTCCAGAGCTGCAAGATCCTCCTGCCGATTTCGCTGTGCAAGGGAGGGATTTGATGACAGGTGTGCCAAAACAAATAACGGTTTCTTATACAGAAATTGCGCATTGCTTAGATAAATCAATTTCTAAAATAGAAGAAGCGATTCTAAAAGCCTTAGAAATCACTCCTCCAGAACTATCAGCAGATATCTATCAAACTGGTATTTATCTTACAGGTGGTGGCGCGCTATTACGCGGCTTAGACAAACGTGTCCAAGCGAAAACCAAACTACCTGTACATGTTGCTGAAGATCCTTTACGTGCAGTTGTGAGAGGTACAGGTATAGCATTAAAAAATATAGGCGGATATAAATTTTTAATGCAGTAAAAGCTGCAATATTATTAAGTATAGTTTTTCTAACTATACTTAATTGCTATTAATTACTTGACAAAACATGCGGAATCTTTGGATATTCATCAGTAAGTTCAGTAACTTCTTTTTGTTCATCCTTTTCTTTTGTCTATCAGTAATTCTAATAATCCGGAATAATGGCTTCCAAAGAGCCAGCGCTCTTAATTCCTCCAATGCCTTTATAGGTAATGTCTATCAGAAAATTGACAATTTTACGCAATACCTTAATTTAAAGCAAACCAATAGATTTCTGTCTGAAGAAAATGCTTATTTAAGAAGTCAATTAAAAACTTCTCAGTATAATGATCTAGTTGAACAGGATTCTGTATTGGATACTTTAGGCCATACGCAATATACTTATATTGTTGCCCGAATTATTAGCAATAGCATTCATCAAAAGAATAATTATCTTACTATTAATCGTGGAAGCAACCAGGGCATAGAAAAAGGAATGGGCGTAATTTCCTCCCATGGAATTGTAGGTATTGTATTAAATGTTTCTCCTCACTTTGCTACCATTCAGTCTTTATTACATGCAGATACAAGAATAAGCGCAAGCTTAGCTAATAGTAATGCCTATGGATCTTTGGTATGGGGCACAGAAAATTACAATTCCCAAATGGCTGTCTTACGAGATATTCCGAATCATATAAAGGTGAAACCTGGAGAGGACGTCGTAACATCTGGGTTTTCTTTATTTCCTCCTGGCATTTCTGTGGGAAAAGTAACCAAAACAGGAAAGAGCGGAGATAGTTTCTTAGATATTGAAATCAAATTGAACAATGATTTCAATACTATCCAATACGTTTATGTGATTAAAGATAAATTTGCTGCAGAAAAACAAAAACTTGAAGGAGATAGTGTAATCAATGAGTAGAGTTTTGCTATTTAATATTATAAGATTCATAGTTCTCATAACTATGCAGGTATTCCTTTTCAAAAATATGGGATATTATAATCTTGCTACTCCATTTCCTTATGTTCTCTTTTTATTAATGCTACCACTTGGTATACCAAAATGGTTGCTTTTTTTAATAAGCTTTTTTACTGGATTAACCGTAGATGTCTTTTATGACACACTAGGAGTAAATGCCGCAGCATGTGTAGCTTTAGCAGCCATCCGTACAACATTTATAAGTATTACAATTCAGCTAGAGAACCATGAAACCTTTGCTACTCCCAGTATTAGCGAAATGTCGTTCAGGTGGTTTTTCATATACAACTTGGTATTAGTTTTTGTCCATCACTTCGTCCTTTTTCTATTAGAAGCTTTTACTTTCAACAACTTACACTATACACTTATCCGTGTTATTTTAAGTTGTATATTTACCATACTTTTAATATTACTTTTTTCTTTACTCTTTTATCGTAAAAGCAGACGCTAAGAAATATTGATCTGTACGCAGGCATGTTGTTACGAAAAACACCTATTTTTAACAATGAATAGCTTTTTTGAAAGGAAATATATTATACAGGGAATATTTATAGCAGCAGCACTGCTATTAGCGCTACGGTTGTTCTACTTGCAAATTGTTGACGACTCCTATCTGCTATCTGCTAATAATAATGTGTTAAGAAAGGTTGTGGTCTATCCTGCCAGAGGGGTTATTTTAGACAGGACGGGTAAAATTTTGGTGCAGAATGAGCCTGTTTATGACTTAATGGTTACACCCAGAGAAGTTAAACCTTTTGATACGTTAGCCCTTTGTGAATTAATTGGCATAGACAAGGAAGGCTTTGATAAGCGCTTTCAAAAAGCTGTTGGCTTCTCCCCTTACCGGGCCTCTATATTTGAAAAACAACTTTCCTCACAGACCTACGCCCGCCTTCAGGAAATGCTTTACCAATTTAGAGGTTTTTATGTACAGAATAGAACGGTTAGAAGTTATCCTGACTCTGTTGCAGCTCAGTTTTTGGGCTATATTAATGAGGTAACGGAAAAAGACATCGAACGATCTAATAATTTTTATAGACCAGGAGACTACATAGGTGTAAGTGGTGTAGAACGAGCTTATGAAGAACTTTTAAGGGGGCAGCGAGGTGTTCAAAATTTAATGGTAGATGCCTTTAACCGGCCTAAAGGACATTTCATGGACGGAAAATATGACACATTAGCTGTTGCAGGTGAGGGACTGGTATCATCGCTTGACTTAGAAATGCAAAAACTGGCAGAAAAGTTCATGAAAAATAAGCGCGGATCAGTCGTAGCAATAGAGCCCTCTACAGGAGAAATTCTCGCTTTTGTCAGCACGCCGAGCTATGACCCCAATATGATGGTGGGTAGAGAACGCGGAAACAACTATATGAAGTTGCTAAATGATCCAAACAAGCCAATGTTCATACGTCCCATCCAAGCACAATACCCTCCAGGTTCTGTGTTTAAGGTTGTAAGTGCCTTGGTTTCGCAGCAAGCCGGAATGATTGAAGAACATACACGATACAATTGCCCCGGGGGATACAGTTATGGAGGAGGCAGAGGATTTATGCGCTGCACGCATGTTCATGGAACCATCGATTTACCGGCAGCTATTCAGGGTTCCTGTAACACTTATTTTGGTCATGTCTACGCTCGGATGCTTGATCAACGTAAAATGAAAGCCGCTCAGGCTTATGGCTTATGGCGCGAAGCAATAATGAAGTTTGGAATTGCGCAGGACTTAGGAGTAGATTTACCTAACGAAAAGAAAGGTCTTTTACCTACAGCAAACTTTTACACTAAAAGATATGGGAATGACAAATGGGGTTCTGGCTTTAACATTTCTAATTCAATAGGTCAGGGAGAGGTAGAAATCACCACGCTGCAGATGGCAAATATTATGGCGATCGTAGCGAACAGAGGTTTTTATTATCGGCCACATCTAATTAAATCCATTGGAGAAAAAAAAATAGTTAAACCGGAATTTATTGAAAAATTACCTGTAGGCGTAGAGCAAAGGTACTTTGAGCCTGTTATTGAGGGTATGAGCAGAGTTGTCAAATACAATGCTAATATCCGTATACCAGGGATAGAAATGTGCGGAAAAACGGGAACTGCCCAAAATCCGCATGGGAAGCATCACTCAGTATTTTTTGCTTTTGCTCCTCGCGTAAACCCCAAAATAGCAATAGCCGTTTTTGTCGAGAACGTAGGATACGGAGCAACTTATGCTGCTCCCATTGCGAGTATGATGGTAGAGAAATATCTAAAAGATACGATTAGTATGTCTAAGGCCGTTCAAGACAGGGTGCTGAAAGAGAGCAATCTCATTGTACCTGAGCCTCCAAAAGAACCGGTCAAGGAAACCATTACGATGGTAAAAAAAACCAAATCAGCAGAAGATAACGTCACTTACATTAGCCATAGTCAGCGAGCAATACTCGAACGATGGGATTAAAGGAAATATTTACGAAGCAGCTATCTTAAAATGAATCAAACAAAAAAAATATACGGCGGATCATTAGATTGGGTTACAGTATTTATATGGTTTACGCTGTGTATTATCGGATGGTTCAATATACGTGCTGCCGTTTTTGATCCTGCTCATGCTAGCTTAGTAAGCTTAAGCACCAACTATGGAAAGCAGTTTATTTATATCGTGACTTGTTTATTAGTTGCAGGAGCCATCATGATCATCGATGGAAAATTTTACAACTATGTTTCGCCTATTTTATATGGTATCACGTTAATCTTACTAGTGGTTGTGCTCATTGTAGGAAGGAATGTCGGTGGTAATCAAGCATGGATTCCTATTGGCACCTTCAGGCTACAGCCTTCTGAATTCGCTAAACTTGGCTCCTGCCTCTTATTAGCGAGATATCTGAGTTCTCATAGCAATAAAACACCCAATTTCAAGACACTTATACTAGGCGCACAAATCCTTTTGGTCCCTATTGTACTTATCTTATTACAACCTGATACTGGGTCTGCTCTTACGTTCTTTGCGCTAGCACTCGTTTTTTATCGGGAAGGTTATCTTTCAGGCCAATTTTTAGCTTTTTCCCTAATCTGCATCATACTGTTTATATTAACTTTATTATTCTCTCAATGGTATATCATTGGTGTATTAGCTATTTTATGCGCAATAGGGGCCTATCTGTTTAAGAGAAGCAGAAAGGCACTACCATCTGCGATTATTTTATTCGTTGCATCCTCGCTGTTTGTTCTTTCAGTAGATTTTGCCTACGAACATATTTTACAATCGCATCAGCGCAATCGTATTGATGTTATCTTGGGAAAGATTGATGATCCAAGAGGACAAGGATATAACCTCAATCAGTCTAAGATTGCAATCGGCTCCGGACAGCTATTTGGAAAAGGTTATTTACAAGGAACCCAAACAAAATACAATTTTGTTCCTGAACAGAGTACAGATTTTATTTTTTGTACGGTTGGAGAAGAATGGGGATTTGTAGGATCAATGTTTGTTGTGTTACTCTATCTTGGCCTGCTCCTACGTATCACGCAAATAGCGGAAAGACAGCGTTCCGCTTTCGCAAGAATTTATGGATATGGCGTCGCTTGTATATTTTTCTTTCATTTTTTTATCAACATTGGAATGACCGTCGGCATCGTACCCGTCATTGGGATTCCATTACCCTTTCTAAGTTATGGAGGATCTTCGCTACTAAGCTTTACTATGCTCTTATTTATTTTGCTCAAATTTGATGCAAATAGAAAAGGTGTTGTCTAATGAATCATTTGATGAGTTGCATAGCGAAACTCTTCGATTTTTACTACCCAACTCACCAATTTAGAAGAATTAACCAAATCTTTGCTTCAATATCGCATACAATTTGTCAACCGTAGTCTGTTTGTTTGCCCAATTATTTTTTTGAGCATAGTTGTTTTGTAAAAAGGCATCAGCATCTTTAAAATTATCGTATCTACTGAGTAATTCTATCGCTTCTGTGTAAGCTAAACTATAGCCGTTAAATAGATCTTTTATGAATAAAAGCTTATCGTTCAGGCTTACAGCAGATTTAATATCCGTAATTCTTTTTGTTGGAGCTTCTTGATGGGGAAGAGATGTAGCAGGTTCAGAAGGCTCGTTAAATTTAGTTTGTTCTTGCTTTCGCTGAGCTGAAAACAACTCATTAAGAGTCATTGGCTTCTTCGGCTCCTGTATTTCTTCCTTCTCTACAATTTTCTCCTCTTTAACTTCTTCCGAAGGAAGAACAAAAGATTTACTTTCTTCTACCACTTGGCTAGCTTTCGCTTCTTCCTCCTCTTTATCTTCTCTAATAGCAGTATTTTCCTGTATCGGTGAAGCTTCTTCCTCTATCTCACGCTCCTCCTTATCCATGTTTTCTTTATCGCCCTCTACAGCATAGTCGTCGGAGTCTTCATCTCCCCCTTCAATAACATCTTGCTCCTTCGAATCCCCCAATTTATTATCAGTGTCAGCGTAATGATTTCCTACTGCCTCCTTCTCTTCTATCGTTTCCTCTTTCGTGTCATCTGTTGTAGCTTCTTCTCCCTTATCTTTCTTATCTTCCAATTTAAATTCCTCGGCTTTTTCGTCAGCATGCGCAGTTGCTGGGGTAAAATATGTTTCCTTTACCTCTTGTTGTTCAACATAATTTAACGCATTTTCCTGCTTCTCCTGATCTGAGGTATCTGCTTCGGTTTCAGTTTCGGAATGGTCATCTAAATCATTCGCTGCATCTTCTTCCAAATCAGCCGCATGATCATATTCCTTTTTTTGTTCCTCGCGCGCATCATCCTTTTCTTCAAAATCTTTAAAAGGACCTTCATCAATAGGTGTATTTCTCTCAGCGGTGCTATTTTCTATTTCCGATGAGGAATTATCTATCGAAGTAATCTTTTTTAAAATAGTAACATGTCCCATTAAATAAGACATATTTGCTTCAAACAATTCTAAATAAACACCTTTTTGTTCTTCAGGATTTTCCTTTAAAAAATCATACTGCCCAGATAGCTCGTCTAATAAACTACCAATCTTTTCAAAAATCTTTTGCTGTGTTACCATAATATATATTAACGTAAACTTTTCTAAAATGTTGATAATATTAAGTCAAACTTAGATAAAATTGCTTTGATAGGCAAGAACTCTCAGCTATTTAGTCCTTAGTCTTTAATTATTAGTCTACTAGCTTAATAAAGCCCATACGGGCAATGTCCGCTTATTCAAACAAGCATTTAAGAAAACAATAACTGAGAATAAATACCGATATTAGCACTCATTTTTGTTATACAATAAAAACATAAAAAACCAAAGAATGCTATTTAGTGAGCATAGTTTTATTAATAAAATTGGACCTCAGGGAAGTATTGAAGTAATCTGCGGCTCGATGTTTTCCGGAAAAACGGAAGAGCTCATAAGAAGATTGAAGCGGGCACAGATCGCAAAGCTAAAGGTAGAAATTTTCAAACCGCTGGTAGACACTCGGTATGCTCTTTCGGAAGTAGTATCGCATGATAAAAACAGCATTAACTCAACAGCTGTTGAAAGTTCTTCCACCATGCTGTTGCTAGGCACCCAAGCGCAGGTAGTAGGAATCGATGAAGCACAATTCTTTGACGACAACCTTCCAGAAGTATGCAATATATTGGCAAATAAAGGTATTAGAGTAATTGTAGCAGGTTTGGACATGGATTTTAAAGGCCGACCCTTTGGCCCTGTACCTGCATTAATGGCAATAGCTGAGCACGTAACAAAAGTGCATGCTGTTTGTGTTTGTTGTGGCGCACCAGCGAATTATTCGTACAGAACTTCTTCTAAAGAAGGGAAAGTATTAATAGGAGAAAAAGAAAGCTATGAGCCAAGGTGTAGAAACTGTTATTATCTAAAATAATTTTTCTAATTACACAATATTGAATTAAAGCCGGCGTTTTTATTTTAAAGTTATACTGATCCAGTTTTTGGTCTATTTTTTACGATTTAGCTTATTTAACACAAAATTAACACAAAAAACACATACAAGAATTATACACTACGTAACTTTGTGAAAGAAAATTAAATTCCATTTTTGCATGGAGTTTTAATATAAAGATCCTTCTCATAATTTAGGTTTATAATTGGTTAAGTTAAAGCTGTTCGCCCATCGGACAGCTTTACTTTTTTTATATAAAAAATCTAATTGTGAATTTTTCTCTACAAAAAGTGTACATATTTCCACACATCAACACACTGACTATCAGCTAAATAGTTACACAACAATTTATTACAAACTGAAACTTTTACGGCAAAAACTTTGTTTAAATTCCATGATAATTATCAATGACCAATTGGTAAACTATAAGATAATTTTGGTCTTATTGGAACATATTAGCACCTAAGAAATAGAATTGGAATGAAACAAAAGCCCTACTTTTACATGATGTTTTTTTTGAGTTTGTCGTTATCGGCAGCCAACTTAAAAAGCCATTCAAACCCCCATATTAAAAATTCCGAAACATTGGCTGGCACAGTCATACTTCAGAATACAGTACAGGATACCACCTTGATGGATTCCGCTAAGGCAAATGCTGCCACTGATTCAACGGAGCGTCATGGTGTTGTAACAGATTCGGCTGGAAAACCATTAGCTCAAGTATCAGTTAAATACAAAGGCGCTAAAGATAGTATTTTAACCAATGCGCAAGGAGAATTTACAATTAAAACCCTTGGAACGGGTGTTTTAATCTTCAATCTAAAAGGTTTTCAGATAAAAGAAGAACCTATTAATAATTTAACGGAGATTAAGACTAAACTGTCACCCGTAGAACAAGTTACCGCTACTGTTAACGCCGATTCCGGTACAGCTACGCGAACAGATTCTGCCGCTCAGGATACAAGCGCGCGAAAGGCTGCTCAAACCAGCCCAGACACTACGACAAAAGACTCCACGCAAGAAAAAATCACCGGAACGGTAAAAGATAGCAAAGGCCCCATACCGGGTGTCAGCGTTACCATTAAAGGGAAGAAAGAAGGCGTAATTACAGATGAGCAAGGAAAATTTAGCATTGCAGCCCCAGGAAACGCTGTTTTGGTATTCTCTTCTTTGGGCTATGATGCGAAAGAAGAGTTCACCGCAAATCGTAAAATAATTAACATTAGCCTGGAAGAAGAATCCCAGAAATTGCAAGAGGTAGAAGTAGTGGCCGTTGGTTACGGTACAATGGACCGCTCTAAGCTGACCAGCTCCGTCTCCAGTATCGGCTCAGATCAGATAGAAAATGATGTATTGCCGAGTGTAACACAGGCAATACAAGGTAAAGCAGGGGGCGTACAGGTAACCCAAAAATCGGGTTCGCCTGGCGGTGGACTAAATATTCGCGTTCGTGGTACAACTTCTATTAATGCCAGTTCTGATCCATTGTATGTGGTGGATGGCATTCCTGTTAATAGTACAACTAATTTTACAGGTGGATCGAACTTTAACTTTGGTGGAGGTACTCAAGGTATTAATATTCTTTCCTCTATAAACCCTTCTGATGTACAATCAGTAGAAGTTTTAAAAGACGCGGCATCTTCTTCTATCTACGGTGCACGAGCAGCCAATGGAGTAGTACTTATTACAACCAAAAAAGGACAACCCGGAACCAGTGTGTTTAATTTTAACATGTATGAAGGTTTCTCAGAAGTACCAAAAGAACGTTGGTATGACTTCATGAATACTGAACAATATCAAGATTATATGCGCGATTACTATCGTTTTAAACTAGATGCAGATGGTAATCCTAGTCCCGTTCCCGAACAAATTTTAGCTAACCCTGGCATAAATACCAACTGGCAAGATGAAATGTTCCGCTCTGCTCCTACCCGTAATTATGAATTATCTGCTAGTGGTGGAAATGAGAAAACCCAATACTACACCTCTATTGGCTACATGAAACAGGGTGGGGTAATCTTAAACTCCAATTTTAGTAGGCTAAGTGCCCGTATAAATTTAGACCACCAACATAGCGAGAAATTACGGTTCTCTACTTCGATCAACCTTACAAGAGCCATTAACGACAGAATACAAGAGGAAAATTCGAAGGAAGGCGCCACCAAAAATGGTGTGGTCTCTCCTCCAAACCTCCCTGTTTATAACGCCGATGGAAGTTATGCCTTTGATCAGGTAAGTTTGAGTAGGGAAAATCCGATTGCAATGCTTCAACTTCCAACTAACAATGCACAAACTTTTCGAGTACTGGCGAATGTTTCCGCAGAATATCGAATCATACCTGAGCTTGCATTAAAAACCAGTTTTGGTACCGATATGAGTTTTATCGATGAAACGTTTTTTATGCCTCCAATAGGCTTACGCTCATTTGCAAGCCAAGGTGGAATAGGTGCAAGAAGAAATACGCGAGATCAGCTTTGGATAAATGAAACGACTTTAAGTTTCGACAAAACTTTTGGAGATCATAGCTTAAACGCGTTGGCGGGTGTATCTGTCCAAGAATCACGATTAGAATTCGTTGATGCCCAACGCTCGAATTTTCCTTCTAACGATATTGAATATATTTCTTCTGGTGGTGTAATAACAGGGGCGAACTCGTATCCAGAAGAATGGGCTATCGCGTCAGGTTTTACACGCGTTAATTACGGATATAAGGGAAAGTATCTTTTTACAGCTAATTTCAGAGCGGATGGATCTTCCCGTTTCGGGCCAAATAATCGTTGGGGTTACTTTCCCTCTTTTGCCGCAGCGTGGAGAGCTTCAGATGAAGATTTTATAAAAAACATTAAAGCTATCAATAATTTAAAGCTGAGAGCTAGTTGGGGTATCACGGGTAATCAGAACATCGGCAATTATGCGAGCTACTCGCTTTATTCCGGCGGAAGCAATTATTTAGGTCTTCCGGGATTTGTGCCGAATGTTTTGGGCGACAAAAACCTAAAATGGGAAACTACTAAACAATTAGATATTGGGTTAGATTTAGGGCTTTTTGGCAACAGAATCTCCCTTTTGGCCGATTATTATGTCAAAAACACGTCCGACTTGCTAATAGGAATTCCTGTTCTTACGCAATCTGGTTTTTTAAATAGATTCACAAATTTTGGAGAAATTCAAAATAAAGGGTTTGAATTTGAGCTAACTACGCAAAACTTGGTGGGGGCATTCAAATGGACAACCACCTTGAACATGACCTTTAACAAAAATAAAATAGTTGAACTTCCGGTAGCAAGAATTTTAGGAGGTGTAGGCGAACTCAATCTCGCGCAAGCAGGCTTACCATTGGGAACCTTCTATGGCTGGAAGATGATTGGAGTAAACCCCGAAACAGGACTTATAGATTATGAAGATCAAAACGGAAATCCTACAACACCTACAAATCCAGATGACCGCCAGATCATTGGTGATCCAAATCCCGATTTCTTTGGCGGTATCACCAATAATTTCCGTTATAAAAATTTCGACCTCAGCATCATGGGGCAATTTTCTTACGGTAATGATATTTTCAACTATAATTTGGCCAATGGTCTGGAAGGCTACAACGCATCAAGTAATGGATTCGTTGATTGGACAAGGAGATGGAGAAATCCAGGAGATATTACCGATATGCCAAGACCTTCTCCTGGAGATTTAAATCAAGGTGCTATTTCTGATCGCTTTGTGCAAAATGGCTCGTTTTTCCGAATTCGAAACGTTACACTAGGATACTCTTTCCCTAATGAGATGATTGAAAAACTTAATATCAGCAAGTTACGGGTATATGCTACTGTACAGAATGCTTATGTATTTACAAAATATAGAGGGTACGATCCAGAAGTTAGCTCTAGTCATGGAGGAGCCAATACAGGTCTTATTTATGGGTATGACTATGGAAGTTATCCGCAACCCAGAATTTTTACCTTAGGTGTTAACCTCACATTTTAATTGATCAATTTAGTATAGCGAAACCGATGAAGAAGATTTTTAAAAAAATATTAATAGCTGCATTAGCCTTGAGTTTCTCCTCCTGTAATGATTTTCTGGATAGAGAGCCAATTAGTCAAATAACACCAGAAGAATATTTTAATTCTGAAACGAACGCCAATTCTGCCGTTATAGGTTTGTATCGAAGTATGCTAAACTCCTTTTCTTATGGACAATCTATTGTTATTGTGCCCGAGTTTTCAGCAGGACATGTAAGCCATGCTTCTGAATTTCCTGAATATGAAAATTTCCGCACCAATAATCCACAGGTTAATAATCCATGGACTAATAATCTCTGGCAGGCCACCTATACATCCATTAATGCCGCAAACAATATTATAACAAGCGTGCCTGAAATGGCTACAACCACTATTACAGATGAGAAGAAACAACAATTCGTTGGAGAAGCTAAGTTTGTAAGGGCATTAAATTATTTCTTTCTCGTAAGAGCTTTTGGTGACATTCCATTAAAGATAGCAGCAACAACTGAAGACGAAGATTTCAATATCCCGCGATCGCCTGTTAATGAAGTATACGCGCAAATAATTACGGATCTTGAAGAAGCATCTACAGCACTTCCTGATTCATATTCAGATGATGCCACTAACAAAGGTCGTGCAACAAAATTAGCTGCGAGAGCGTTATTAGCAAAAGTACAGCTGTATAATGCAAAAATATCTGGCGATTATACACAAGCGGCTTCAATAGCGCTAGAAGTTATTAATAGCGGGAAATTCACACTCGTTTCTGACTTTGCTTCTATCTGGACCACTGAAAACACTGCGGAATCTATTTTTGAACTACAGTTTGATGACCAAGCGACCAATCCACTGGCATCAGTCAGCAACGACAATCCAAGTATGCTTTTCTATGCCCGTGGAACAAGCGTTTTCGACAAATACACCGCAGAAGATAAAAGAAGGGACTTTACAGTGAAGACAGGAACAACAACCGAAGGGCGTTATTATATTGGAAAATATCCAAAGTTTAGTCCTGCTACTCAAAACTTTCCCGTCATACGCATCGCTGAAATATACCTCATTCATGCAGAAGCACAGGCAAGAATAGAGGGCACGGTAAGTGCTTCTGCCTTCAATTCTTATAAGGTTATCAGAGACAGAGCAGGATTAACGACTCAAAGCGCCGACTCATTTGCAAGTGTGGCAGATTTCATTAAGGAAATACAGAAAGAAAAAGAACGAGAGCTTATGTTTGAAGGCGAAGCGTGGTTTGATTTCTGTAGGACTGAGTTGGCCTTGACAGACATGATGGTAAAACCAGATCGCAATTATTTTTTATACCCTATTCCAAGTGGACAAATAGTACTTAGCAATGGGATATTAACGCAAAACCCTGGGTATTAATACTCCTTATAAAGGATATTAAAAATGCGGAGGGCATTGATAAAGTAATCCGCTTAATTTTATTTCTTAGCGCCAAATAAAAATGAACCTTTAATTTAGACTTCTTTTTCCCGCAAAAAGAAGCAAACCGAACGCAGTGAGCTCATGAACACCTTCAAAAGCAAACAACGAGTGAATAAAGCTCCCGCTGTAGACAGCCGCTCAACGCCAGTGCATCCACCTGCAAGTGCGGTTGACTAAGGCGGATTTTTGTAGAACGGAGGGGTGTTGCGAACATACTGAGCCGTTCCGAAGGACGCAAATGGCCTAGGCTTGTGGAGGAAGCAATCGGCAGCTAAGCATGCCCATAACCTATTTTTCAGCAAAGCTTACGAAATAAGAGTAAAAGACAAACGAAGCGTGGCCTTGTGTACGGGAGTGGTTCCTTTTACGACCGGGCATGTTGGCCACGGATTGCAACGGAATAAGCCAGCCAAGGCACCTTGCTCCACTTGGGTGCTTCCAAGTGGAATGTTAAATTAAAGGTTCTTATCTTTCATCTAACCTCAAAATAAACCACTATTAGAAGATGATTTAAGGTAATTTCTTAAAATCTATATTGGGCTGTCTCTTCATTAACGTTCTTTCTAATACTGTTCCTATTGGCGTATAATGATCAAAAAAACCAAAATTATGTAGATAAAATCTGCCTTGCTCAGTGCCTCCGCTATAATCCAATCGATAACCTACACGGGCGGTATTATCAGCAGAAAATTTAGCTTTATTTACCTGATACCAATCACCTGTATTATCTAATACCCATTGATTTCCAAAATACACCTTCCTTTCGTAAATACCTTGCATAGGAGAAAAATTCTCCAGAAACGAGTGAAATCCAGTCAACCAACTATTTGTTTGGGGTCGGCTAAAACTTGCTATCAATTGCCATTGCCCAACCTCTGGGGCAAAAAACCATGCGGTATAATTAGTATAATTATTTGCAACTGGCTCTCCTTTCAACAAAAACTTATAAGTAGTTCCCGCTTTCCAATTGTAGTGAAGATAACTTTGACCCCCGGCCCCCTCATTGCCAAATTCACCCGTATGAACAGCTCTTCCCTTTTTTAATAACTTAATTTTATGATCTTCGGGAATTTCATTGGGATTATCCGTCTTAAAGGGGCTCCACACTGAAAATAAAATTCTTCTTTCGGTAGCGGAGTTCACCTGCATACCAAAATAGCCTCCGCTAAATCCGTTTGCCATATAATAAGATCCAATTACATCATTACCTTTTGGTACGGTTATTTCATTGTAATAATATGCAATGTCCTTATCTTTCGGTGTTTGGTAGTTTAGATGTGTAGAAGGCCCTCTTCTGCCCCAATAGAAGAAATTCCCCTCATTGTTTTTAACAAAGTGTGTACCCGCATCTATCGCACTTCCTGCAACAATCAAAGAAACCATACCTCGTAACGCAACCTGTTTATTGGCCTTCAAATGAATCGCTACATAGCCCGTATCTTGAATATTCCACTCTCCAAGGTAGATGCTTTTTTCATTTCCATTGGAAATATTTATAGTATTCTTTTGATGGCCAACATTTACCGTTAGGTTACTTGGTTCGTCGACCGATGCTTTTAACCAAACATCCAGGGTCCCTTTTTTAGCCAGACGGATAAAGGTCTTAAATTCATTTTCTGGATTATCCCATTTGGCAATTCCTTCCTCAGAAATAATATCACTATCCTCCTTGATATATTTTCCTACTTGCCAAGTATTTCCGCCAATTGGAACAATAACAGCATTTGCAGCTACTTCTTTTTGTTGGGCAGCAATTTTACCTAGTGTAAAAAAAGCACTTAAAAATAATACGTAAATTTTCCTCTTCATTTCGAAAACAGCTTATTTCATTAGATTTGAAAAGCAAGCTACACGAAATAAGGGAAGATAAAAAGCGATCGATTCAATCAAACGATTGCGTAAAATCGTATTGGTTATTTTTTAAGTATATAGTGATCTGCCAATTCACCTGTTACCTTGTTCCCTTCCATATCTAAATGTGTCAATGTATTTTCTCCTACAAAATATTTATTGGAAGCCCCCTCAATTCCTTCAAGTTCAATCGTACTACCATCTACCCACTCAAAGCTACCTTTTTCTTCGTCCACCTTACCGTCTCCCTTTCCTAAATATTTTGTTCGTTTAATATAAACACTGTCTTTCAATTCAATTTCTGTTTCAATACCTTCACAATCAGCGCAAGGTAACACTCCTTTATAGGTACCCTCCACATCTAACGAATTTCGTGCATTATGCATGTCTGTGGTATCGCCTGTAGCATCTATAGGAACATACTCTTCCAATGTGTCGGTCGTATCCGCTGAATTGGCATCTTTAGAAGTATTAGTGGTATTATTACAGCTCCATAGTAAAAAACTGATCATCGATAAGGTTAATATCTTTTTAATCATAACAATAATTTATTTGTTTACTGAGCAAAAGCAATACCAAAATATGAGTATAATGAGGTTGCTTTCAACATAGGAGCCCCCCTGTAATATCGTGTTTACCTAAACGAAAGAGATTAACTGATCACATACCCCCACCTACCTTTTACCTACTTATATATCCTGCTTATTACCTTTGTAACTCCTACCTGATTCATCCTTCGTACCTACTTGTTAAGTTTATTGAAGGTCAGATAAGATAAATCATCGCGAAAAAATAAAAAATTTCAGTAAGATTTTATTGTTGTTATCTTTATTCTTATCCTTCTACATTATAAAGAGAAAAACATAACGTGACGAATTATCTGCATTGTTAGGAAATCAAAAAAACAAAAAGAAAGATTAAATTTAGCTTATGAATACATATGAACGGAAGACACCTGAAGACCTAGATTGCGGAATTACAGTATTTATGAAAGTCCTTGGCGCAAAGTGGAAGCCCTGCATTATCGCAGCTATACACCAGGGGCATAAAAGGCCAAGCGAAATTCATCGGGAACTTAAGTCAGCCACGCCAAGGGTTATAGACATGCAGCTGAGTGAGCTGGAGGAATTTGGTGTCGTGTACAAACAAATATTTAATGGCTTTCCTTTAAGGGTTGATTATTATTTAACAGATCTCGGAAAAAGTCTGCTTCCTATCGTAAATCTAATGGATCAATGGGGCGATATCAATGCTGAGCATGTCAAAAACGTTGACACACTTCGCCAGGTTTCCTCAGAAAGCCAATCTTTTATAAGAAAAACCCTTTAAGACATACCGAATAATTTCTCGGTCACCGAATCTTTTTTCTGTTATTGATATCGCGAAAGCTTATGTAGACTTTTGGATCCGATATATATTTAATCAATATGGAAAAAGATAAGAATATTCAACACAAAGTCACCATTGTTGGATTAGGACAAATGGGAATCAAATTGGCCGAACTATTAAGAGATCAAAGCATCCCTATCACGGTATGGAATAGAAGCATCGCCAAAGCAAAAGATATTAAAAATGTTCAGGTTATAGCAAATCTTAACAGTGCCATTGATCAAAGCGCTATTATTATTATCTGTGTTTATGATTACAAGGCGATTAACGAGATTTTATCCGGTCCTGAAATTCAAGCAGCTTTAAAGGGCAAAACGATCATCAATCTAACCACTGGAAGTCCACAGGAGGCAGATAATCTTGATTTGCGAATGAAAAACTATGATGCTTATTATCTGGATGGAGCAATACAGGTAGCACCAGACCAAATGGGTATGCCCGATACCACTATACTTATATCAGGAGATCAGCATCTTTATAACGAGCAAGAAACCTTACTTAAAATTTTAGGAGGCAATATCAAATACTTGGGCCCAAAGGCTTCTGCCGCTTCAGCAATGGATCTAGCTACACTTACTTGGCTATATGGCTCTTATATAGGATTAATATACGGAGCAGGACTAGCCCGCAACGCCGACCTTGACCTAAATGTATATAGTAATATTCTAGCAGAAATTACACCAGGCTTTACGGCATTCTTTCAGCATCAACTTCAGGTCATAGAAATGGGTAATTATGCTATTAGTCAAAGCCCCCTATCTATAAGTGTAGCCGCAACGCAACGGATATGGGATGCCATAAAAGACAGTAGCATGGATACCAGGTTTCCTGAAAACATTGCCTTATTACTAAAGAAAGCAGAAGCATCAGGCTACGGAGGGCAAGAATTGGCAGCGCTAATAAAAGTAGTTCAAAAATAGAGACAAAAAACATCAGACACCAATGTCGTCTAGCAAAAAACATAAAAATCAAAAAGCCCTTTCTTTACGGAAAGGGCTTTTTGTGGTACCAGCTGGATTCGAACCAGCGACACAAGGATTTTCAGTCCTTTGCTCTACCAACTGAGCTATGGTACCCTCCATCTTTTGAAGCGATTTTTTAAACCGTTTCATTTGTTTTGGGAATGCAAATGTAGTGTCTTTTTTGAATACACCAAAGTTTTCTTAAAAAAAATAATACTTTTTTTTGCCTTGGCAATGCATATTACTGATTAACAGATAAAAAAAATCAACATACACCAAATTTATATGCATTAGCAGACACCCTTCCCCTTGTCTAAGCCGCATCCAGGGTCTTATTGACACTAATAGTAAAATCTCATTTTAACAAATTTCATATATTTAACGAATGTTTTTAGCTTATTAAAAAAAACAATTTAAATTACTTCTAAATTTTATTATTATGCAAGCATAGCAAATTTATTTGCTTAACTTCGTCACAAAACCATTTATCCACTATGATAAGCCAACTGTTATTCGCTATCATTTTTATTTTAGCAATTGTTTTGTTCACATTCAACGCTAAGAAAATTATTAGGAACATAAAACTTGGACGTCCTACAGATCGTAGCGATAATCCTGCTTTACGTTTAAAAAAGATGCTCAAGGTCGCGTTTGGGCAAAGCAAAATGACTAAACGCCCTACCGCATTCGTACTTCACCTTTTCGTTTATCTGGGTTTCGTTATTATTAACATCGAAATGCTGGAAATCATGATAGACGGATTAGCCGGCACGCATAGAGTATTTGCAGGTCTTGGCTCTTTTTATAATTTTCTGATAGCCTCTTTTGAATGGCTTGCACTAGGCGTATTAGTTGGATGCATTCTATTCCTTATTAGAAGAAATATTATACATGTTAAGCGATTTTTAGGTGTCGAAATGACCAACTGGCCCAAAACGGATGCAAATTTAATATTGATAACCGAGATCCTGTTGATGACAGCTTTTTTATTCATGAATGCTGCCGACCACAAGATCCAGCTCCAAGTGCAAAACGAAGCGATCATTGGCTCCTTCCCTATTAGCAGCTGGCTTCTTCCATTACTTCCGGCAAATACGGATTCTTTACATTTTATCGAGCGGTTTAGTTGGTGGTTCCATATTATCGGAGTACTGGCCTTCCTTAATTATTTACCCTATTCAAAACACTTACATATTATTTTGGCGTTTCCGAATACTTATTTTTCCAACCTAAAACCAAAAGGACAATTCACGAATATGGATACCGTAACGCATGAGGTTAAAGCAATGTTAGACCCCTCTTATACACCCCCTGCGACCGAACAGCCCATGCGTTTTGGTGTAAAAGACGTACCTGATTTAACGTGGAAAAATCTGCTGGAGGCCTATACATGTACCGAATGCGGGCGATGTACAGCCGTTTGCCCAGCCAACATAACAGGCAAGTTATTATCCCCTCGAAAAATTATGATGGATACCCGTGATCGGATGGTTGAAATCGGCGAACAAGTCGATAAGAAGGGTTCTTTCTCAGAAGATGGAAAAGCACTGTTGGATGATTATATAACAAGAGAGGAAATTTGGGCTTGCACAAGCTGTAATGCCTGTGTGGAAGCTTGCCCTGTAAACATTAATCCACTTGAAATTATTATCGACTTAAGACGTTACGCAATAATGGAAGAATCACAGGCTCCATCTAGCATTAATGCTATGTTTGGCAACATTGAAAACAATAGCGCTCCTTGGAAATACGCGCAAGCCGATAGGGCAAACTGGAACAATGGTTAATTTTATTGGTTGTTTTTACTGATTGTTTCGGCACTCAACCTTTTAAATATTTAACAGAGCAAAAAAATGAACGAAGAAAATATATTTAAAGTGCCAACCATGGCTGAAATGATAGCTAAAGGCGAGTCGCCCGATATATTATTTTGGGTAGGTTGTGCTGGAAGTTTTGATGAACGTGCGCAACGTACAACACGGGATATCTGCAAAATACTCCATCATGTGGGATTAAAATTCGCCATTTTAGGAACTGAAGAGGGATGCACAGGGGATCCGGCTAAACGCGCAGGCAATGAATTTCTATTTCAAATGCAGGCAATGATGAATATAGAGGTCTTAAATGGCTATGAAATAAAAAAAATTGTTACCGCTTGCCCCCATTGCTTTAATACACTTAAAAACGAATATCCTATTTTAGGTGGGAATTATGAAGTAATACACCATACTCAACTCATCCAACAACTAATTAACGAAGGCAAGCTTCAAGCCCAAGGTGGCGAATCTTTTAAAGGCAAAAGGATAACATTTCATGATCCTTGCTATCTGGGAAGGGGCAATAATGTATACGAAGCACCACGAAGAGCCCTTGAGATATTAGATGCCCAATTGGTCGAAATGAAAAGATGCAAAAGTAACGGCCTATGTTGCGGAGCAGGAGGGGCTCAAATGTTCAAAGAGCCCGAAAAGGGAAAAAAAGATGTCAATATCGAAAGAATAGATGAAGCGCTACAACTAAACCCTCAAGTCATTGCTGCCGCATGCCCATTTTGTATGACCATGCTGAAAGATGGTGTGAAAAATTATGACCGGGAAAATGACATTCAGGTTTTAGATATTGCAGAGCTCACTGTGCGGGCTAATGGATTAAAATAGACATAATTAAAACACAAGATATAAGATTTTACTATATATCTTACATCTTGTGTATTGATACTAATATCCTAAAAGCTATTTGAGAATAATCACTTCCACTCTTCTATTTTTCTGTCTTCCATCAGCTGTGCTATTGGTAGCAACTGGTTTGCTCTTGCCATACCCTTTCGTAGAAACATTGCCATCATTCAAACCTAAGCTTACGGCATACGTTTTTACAGAAGCGGCTCGCTTTTCAGATAACCACTGATTATAATCAGCTTCTCCCGTAGAATCTGTATGGCCATTAATTTGAATACTTGCGTTAGGGTAATTCTTATTGATATAGGCCACCATATTTTTCATAGTAACTTTAGCCTTTTCAGAAAGGTAAGAAGAATTAGTCGCGAACAGCACGTCCGATTCGAAGGTAAGTACCACGCCCTCATCTGTTTTTGAAACCGTTCCTCCTTCAATGTGGTCCGCACTACCTGAAGTCACCACTTCGGCTCCGTCGTTTACGATAAGCTTTTTACTCTTACAACTAAATAACAATGTAGATGCACCTAGTGCCAAAATGAAAGTAAACTTATTAATCATCAATCTCATTCTTAAGTTTTTTAAATCTTTATTATTGGCTGTAAATTAACTCAAAAGTAGGGTGAAAAGCAAACAACAGACAAATTTTAATATAACAATCCTTCATACTTTTATATTTGCCAGTTCTTTACAATATACACCGCCTTAAAACATACAACTAACGATGGGTACAATTACCATATAAATGTAGCAACAGCTCCCGCTACTAAATCTATAGAAGCTTGTTTACCTGCATTTTCAATGTTAAAAGTTTGATCGCTATCAGTATTATTCACCACAATAAGAACCTTTCTCCCATCAGGAGTTAAAAACGCTACATTAGGCAATCCTTCTGCAAGATTTGAGTCGATACGTTTAGATCCAGTAGGCACAAACTTAGAAGCGTGACCAATGATATAATAAGCGACGTTACGAGATACTTCACCATCTTGCACTGTGACGGCACCTAAACAACTTGTACAACCACCATCTGGTGTGTGCGGATTGTAATGTGCGTCAGCAGCCAAATTCCATTCCAGTACATTCCTACTCCAATTGCGTGTTGCTCCGACAATCAAGGTGGATACATGCCACTTGAGATCTTCCGGAAAATTACCCGGACCGCCAACCCACTGTTCTGTAAAATAGAGGTGTTTATCGGGATATGCTGCATGTACCTTTGATAAAGCTTCAATGTTACCACCATAAAGATGGAATGCTGAGCCGTCCACAAACTGTGCTGCATCTTTATCGGCCAAAATCTCCATCGGGTATTCTGGTTTATCGGCATTGTGATCATAAACGATAATTTTAGCATCAATTTTCGTTTCCTTAAAAACAGGCCCTAGAGCGGTTTTAATAAACACAGCTTGATCTTCTGCTTCCATATACATACTCGGGTTATTACCGTCGTGTAATGGCTCGTTCTGAGGAGTAATTGCATCAATAATGATACCCTCTGCTTGCATTGCCTGAATATACTTTGCTAAATATTGTGCATAAGTTTTATAGTATTCTTTTTTTAGACTGCCGCCTTTAAATGCGCCATTGGTTTTCATCCAAGTGGGAGCAGTCCACGGCGATCCAAGGATTTTTATAGATGGATTCACTGAAACAATTTTTTTCAATACAGGAATTAATGTCTGCCGCTCAACATCAATCGAAAATTGTTTCAGTTCAACGTCAGTCTGTCCTTTAGGAACCTCATCATATGTAAACGTTGAAGCGCTTAAGTCTGAAGCTCCTATACTAATACGTAAATAATTTACTCCTATAGCTTTTTCACTCGCACCAAATAGTTCATTAATTAAACTATCTTGTTTGTTTGCGGGCAAAGAAGCGATTAAATCAGCGCTGCCACCCGTCAAGGTGTAACCAAAGCCGTCTATTTCTTGAAAAACCTGAGCTTCATTGACTTTTATAGTAGGGCCTTCCCGTCTTTCTTTACTAAAATCCGGTGTGGCCGATTGTTTTTCCAAAAGTGCCGTTTTATCACCTTTGGTAAGATAATATGTTATGGCACCGGGAACTTGACCAGCTACTTGTTGTCCACCGTCAGCGTTGGAATTAACATTTTTACAAGCAAAAAATGGTAAAATTAAAAGAAAAACGAAGTATTGAATATTAAAACGCATCATAAAATTGTTAAATAGGCCAAGGTAAAAGCTTAACATTGGCCTTTCATGTTAATAACCTGGATTCTGAACTAATTGTGGATTTCTATTGATTTCCTGCTGGGGAATAGGCAATAGCAACTTATTATCTGTCATATTATAATCGACAGGCTGGTTTGTTCTGAGATCAATTTCGTTTAAGCGGTTCATCACTTCTAACACCTCTCCCATCCGTTTCAAATCGTCCCATCGCTGTCCTTCCTGACATAATTCAAGTCTTCTTTCGTTTAAAATAACTGTTTTTAATATCTCCTGATCCATGGCAGTAGATAAGCTTATCTTAGCTCGTTGGCGAATCTGATTCAATACATCTCTTGCTTCTGCCGTCCTTCCCAACTCATTTAACGCTTCAGCTTTTAAAAGAATAATATCTGCCAAACGCAGGACATATTGTCGATTTGTACTTGCCCAACCACTTGCACTTTTCCATTTAAAGGCAAATGGAATAGAGGAATTAGCCTTATTATACCAAAATTCATCCAGCCAATTTACATTTTCAAACAGTATACTACTGTTTTTTCTTACTACATCTGATTCGCTGTCAAACGCGTTCACCAGATTATGTGATGGTGTCATAAATTTCCGCCACGTATCTCCGCTTAATGAGGGAGGAAGTAGCATTTGCGGTCCAAAATTAGCTTCAGCCCCTCCCACAAATTGCACCTCAAGAATAGATTCCGCATTGTTATAGTGGCTGCCATCAAATAGGTCAGCAAAATTGCTCAATAAACTGTAGCCGGCAGGGCTATTAATGACCGCATCACAGTAAATCAACACTTTATTATAATCGCGATCAGCTTTTTGCGCATAAACCTTTGCCAGTAAAGCATTTGCTGCTCCCTTCGTTGCCCGAGCCTTATTAACGCTGCTTTCATCCGAAAATTTATCTGGCAAGCTGTTTAATGCTTGTTCTAAATCAGCAATAACCTGTTGATAAACCTCCTCTTCGGTGGCTCTGGGAATCTGATATTCATTTGGTGAAGAAGCTCCAGTGCTTAATACCAAAGGCACCCCACCAAACATTTTCACTAAATTAAAATAATGCAAAGCCCGTAAAAAATGTGCTTCTCCTAGGATCTGTTCACGTCTACCATCGTCGTCCAAATTAGGATCTTGGATAGCAGGTACTTTATCCAACACGGTATTAGCCCTTAAGATCCCGCTATAAAGCTGTGTCCAATTATTAAAAAGTCGGCTATTGGTGGGTGCAACTTGCAATTTATCTGCTGCAAATATTTCAGGATTATCACCACCTGCATAATAATTATCAGATATAACGTCACTGAAAATGATATTATCCCAAATATAGTATTCCTGTTGCAACGCATCATACGCGCCAACTAGTCCCGCCTCCGCTTCCTGCCGGGTGCTGTAAGCATTTTCGCTTGTCGCCTCAGAAATAGGATCTATATCTGTAAATTTATTACAGGAAAGCATGCTCACTGATATGCCTCCTGCTACTAATAGTGTGTTTATATAGTTCGTTCTCATTGGTTTAATCGTTAAAATGAAACATTTACACCGAAAATAACATTCCGCGTTTGTGGGTAGGTTCCATAATCAATTCCTATAAAAGTATTTTTATTTTGCGTCGGATCATTTACGCCCGTAAATGCGTTTACTTCAGGGTCAAAGCCATTATAATTCGTAATAGTAAAAAGGTTTTCGCCCGTAACGTATAAACGAATATTACTGATCTTCCATTTGCTTAACACATTTTCGGGTAGATTATAACTTAAAGTAGCCGATTTAACCCGCATGTAAGAGCCATTTTCCACAAAACGTGTTGAATTGCGGGAATTAGCTATATTGTCTGCCATTGCTCTGGGTACATCTGTCATTTGACCAGGTGCTGTCCATCTATCTAAAACAGCTATGGTTTGATTCTTAGCATCCGTCATACCTTCCGATTCCACTCTTGTTCCATTATATATGTCATTTCCCTGACTCCCTTGTAAAAACACGCTCAACCCAAAATTTCTATAAGAAAATGTATTTGTTAAACCATAAATAAAGTCTGGATTCGGATTACCTATTATTCGACGATCCGCAGATGAAGGAGAATTGGAAGAGGTTCCATCATTGGTGAGGTATAAGGCATCCCCCGTGGCTGGATCAACTCCAGTATAGACGTAACCATAAAGCATACCGATAGGCTGCCCAACCGTCGTATAACTCACTTCATCACGGTTGGCTATATTTGCACCAAAAATTTCTATGCCTCTTAACTCCGTTACCTTATTTCGGTTGAAGGAAATATTAAAATCGGTTTCCCACTTAAACTCGTTAACTAGGTTATGCGTGTTTAATTGAAATTCAAGCCCTTTATTCTGTAAGGAGCCGGCATTTTGCAAAGCAAAATCGAAACCTGTAGATCGAGGCGTCGGCACATTCAATAGTAGATCCGTTGTCTTTTTCATATATGCATCCACACTAAAATTAATGCGGGATTTTAAGATGCTCACATCCACTCCAATATTTGTTTGTTTAGTCTCCTCCCATTTCAACTCAGGATTTGCAATGGTAGATGGCCTTGTGCCCGGCAAAATTTCTCCACCTATTGGGTAATTGGCATCACTGGCAACACGACCTATATAGGCAAACTCTCCTACATTATCATTCCCAACAATTCCCCACCCTGCACGAAGCTTCAAATCGTTCAACCAAGAGGTGCTGTTTAAAAAACTTTCTTGAGATAAACGCCATCCTGCAGAGAACGATGGGAAATAACCCCATTTCCATGATGGCCCAAAATTGGAGCTATTATCGGCTCTAAAATTAGCAGTCAACAGGTATTTTCCTTCATAATCGTAGTTAACCCTACCGATGATGGAAGCATTAGCCTTTTCTCTTTTGCCAACATTGGCTGTTCTAATAATAGATCCGGCATTTGGGGTAGTAATGGAGGTCCCTGAAAAATTAGTTCGTTCAATTTCACTATTTTCCCACTGCGTTTTCTGTGCAACCATTCCTAGTAGTGCATCGAGATTATGTTTTCCAAAACGCTTATTGTAAGTCAAGGTATTATCTGCTATCCAAAAATTCCGTTGATCGGTATTATACCGGCCAATGCCTTTCTGGGCACGACCATAACTTGTGCGAATAGGGTCGAGGAAATAATCGTAAACACCACTGCCAGCATCTATTCCGAAATTACTCCTGAATTTTAGACCGGGAAGCAAGGTCAACTCAGCATATGCATTGCCAATAACCCGCTGGTTTCTGTACCCACGATCAGAACCATCCGTAAAAGCCAATGGATTTTCCCAATCCTGAAATGGATTACTCGTAAAAGTGCCATTTGAGTTGTATATGCCAATGTTCTGTGGAGTAGAAAGTACACCCATAATGACCCCACCTTGATTAACCGCCTGATTATCGGCAACATCTACATCATGATAGCGCGTATAACCAACATTCGTTCCGAGTGTCAACCAATTATTCACTTTTTGCTCTAAATTAACTTTAAAGTTATAGCGATCCGTCTCTGCACTTCTAATGGCTCCCTTCTGTTGCATCCAACCGCCAGATATATAATAAGTTGTATTATTACTTTTTCCCGAAAATGCTAATTGGTAATTTTGGGAAGTACCATTTTGGAACACTTCATCCTGCCAATTAGTATTGGCTGTATATCGTTCCCATTCGGTGTTCCTACCTAATTCTGTCATTAAAGTGCGGTACTGATCCGCGTTTAAAACGTCCAATCTGCGCCATACAGAAGATAAGCCTCCATAAGCATTCAGCTCCACACGTGTTTTACCTTCCTTACCTTTCTTAGTGGTAATAAGCACAACGCCATTCGCCCCCTGCGCACCATAAATGGCAGCAGAAGAAGCATCTTTCAAGATAGACATGCTTTCAATGTCTGCTGGGTTAATCGAACGAGTATCAGCAATAGGCACACCATCAACCACATACAGTGGATCACTACTTGATGTAATAGAACTCGTTCCACGAATCCTGATATTTAAGCCTGCATTTGGTTTACCTCCTGGGGAAGAGACTTGAACACCCGCTGCTTTTCCTTGAATAATACTTCCAAACTGTGTATTTGGTCGTGATTCAAAAGCCTCTTGAGACACAACGCCTACCGCTCCCGTTATATTACCTTTCTTTTGTGTTCCATACCCTACTACAACAACTTCGTCCAACGTTTCATTGGAAGCTACCATAGTCACCTCCATCGACGTTCTACCTGAAATAGGCTCTTCTTTTTGTGTGTAACCGATATAAGAGAACAGCAATATGCCTGTGGCACTTGCCTGAACTGAAAACTGCCCATTACCGTCGGTAGTGGTACCCGTATTAGCGCCTTTTACCCGAACAGAAACGCCCGGTAAAACACTTCCCGTACTATCTTTTACCACGCCATTTATGGTAGCCTGTTGGCCGTACCCAATGGAGATGCTTAAGAACAGGGAAATCAATAGTAAAAATTTCCTCAACATGTTTAATTGAAATTGGTTAATGATGTATTGTTAGCAACGTATCTTATATACAGATACAGAAGCAAATATAGAGAGGAAAAGTTATTAAAAACAAATGTTTTTCAACATAAAATACTGATAATTAACAACTTACAATATTTTTAATACGCTTTAATACCTAAACAGAAATGAGCAGTTGGATCTTGTCTATCAATCACTTATCATTTATAAAAACCTATGTGTACAAAACACACTATAATACGGTTATTTACCGTCACTTATTTTGCGTTATTTATAAAAGATAAAAATTAAAAAAGCAATTCGCTCCATCCTTGAGTGCTTGATTTTTTGAAATCAATCTTCTTATCCTCCATTTGCTGTTTAATCTTTTTACTATAAGACCAACAAGTGCTTTGTCGGATGCTTAATATTTCGGATAATTTATGTGAGGATATTTTTCCTTTCGAGGAATACAAAAGATAAATAAGGTAGAAGCTTTTATTGATTGGGATACGAACATTCTGCAAAATGGTATGTGCGGTAGGCGATTCTTCATAACCACATTGTGAGCACCTTCTACTGTGAGGCAAATGACCACTATAATAATTTTTAGATGAACACTTTTTACACTGAAATCCGCCTTTCCACTTTACTTCTGATAAAAACTTCAAACAACTTTCCTGGTCTGGATAAGTTTTGCTAAATTCTTCAAAATTTATGCCAGTCGACAAAACCCTAGCTCTTGTAACCTTTTCTACATTTTCTTTCAACACCTCATTATCTTTGTTAAGCAATATATTCATCCGGGCAATTTCGTCCCGTTGCGCGTGTAGAGCAAGATTTGCCTTTGAGAGGGCCTTATTTTGTTCACTTATAATGGAAGATTTTTCAGATAACTCTTGCGTTCGCTCTTGCACCTTCTTTTCTAGGTCTCGATTTATATTATCCTTAAGCTCTTGGTTAATTCTCATTTGCTTAATGGTACGCTGTTGTGCCTTATCTTTACTAAACTTCAGTACCCTTACCCGATCACCTACAGCCAAAGAGAGAAAGGTCATTTCCAAGATGAAGCAGAAACTCATGCTGTAATAAGAGATCACGCCAAAGTTCAGCCACGTCAAACCTAACATAATCAAAAATTTCATCGTGTAACCAATAAATAAGAAGCCATAACCAATTACAAAATAACGAGCAGGCCTATAACCCGACCACCAACTATATATGCCCGCACTAAAAGCTACTAATAGCGGTATTGCTTCTAAAAATTTATAATTAAATAGGCTTTTATTAAACAGCAGGCTATATATCAAGAACGATAGCCTGAGAACAATAACAATAGTTATAAAGCTGTGCAATCGAGGTGCTTTCCTTTGTAATAGTAGCAGACGCTGCGTAAAGAGCAACGCTGAGACACTCATAAAACATAATACTATTCCAAAGGCATATTGGTTCCAAATCGACCACTTGGACCAAAGGTAGTGATAAGCTATGCCATCCGTACACATCTCAAACAGTGCAACACATAACATATAGCACACGTAATATAAATATGCCCTTTGCTTTACAGCGAAAAACATAACAATATTATAAAAGGAAAATATCAGGATCATTCCATAAAATATCCCAAAACTGAAGTATTCACCTAACGCATATCCGATAAAAAAGTCAATCGAACGTAGCACAATAATGATATCCGCCAGTTGAGACGATTTTATTCGAAAGTAATAATCTTGCTTACCCTTGAGGTCATTATATAACGGGATAACAAAATTCTTATGTTTAATAGGGCGCACAGAAAAGTCATAATGATCCCCCAGTTTTATATGATCATATTTACCTATTCCATTAGGTACATAAGCATCAATTTGATCAATGGTTTGATCAAAAAATTCAAGTACAAACAACTTGTTTTTACTATTGGAATGGTCTATGGAAATTTTATACCAGTAGAAGGCATTTATAGTTTCGTTCTGTGGAGTGCTTTTCTTATTAGTCTTAAACCGCTGCTTGCTGGACTGCCTCAAAACATCGCTGAATCGCAATCTTCCATGTTCATCCTGAAGCGCCTCTATTTCATTAAAAGTGAACATGTGTTGCAATAAGCTATCGGTCAGGTGGACTTCCTTTTGTGCCTTTGCCTTTAGGTGCATACAGCAAATTATTACCAGAAGTAACGTTAGAGGACGAAGGCTTTTTAGCATGTACAAAGATACTCTTTTGGTAATCAATTGCTCAAAATCCTTCATTAGATGTCATATAACTGTTTTTTGTTTTCTAGAATAAAATAGTATTTGTTTTGTTTTAATGAACTTTTTCTTTAGTCAATTTTTTAAGAAATATCGTGTCACTTTTTTCCGCAAAAAGTGACTCAAAAACTCATCGCTTGGAACTTTGCTACAATGGTAGTGCATCACGTGCACACCGCAAATTTCCTAGGCGATATTTTAAGCAAACGGAGGGCAGTTGCGAGCAGCCATATCGGGCTTGAGCCTGGGCAGAACGGCCTTGGAGGATACGGCGGCAGCGGGCAGCAAAGCATGTGCAGTTTCGTTCATCTTTGCAATATACAAGCGGATTGAGGGAGCGAAGCGGCTGCAATGCGCGCCATGGATGCTTTGCAATCGGCTGCAACGTAGCAACCACAGCCTTGACTTTTGCTCAACTTTGATCAAGAAAAAGTTGATACAAAAAAGGTTCCTTTATCAACAAAAAAACCTTTATATAGAGATAAAACCTATTTAAGAAATAGCTGTTATATGTATAGTACGATCCGATTAAGGAAAACTTATAAATAAATTGAATATGAATAAGGACAAGCCCAATATCAGGAAAAACAAAGATATTCCAAATGACCAAGCAAGTAGCGCGTATAATCAAAATCTAAGGTACAACGAAAAATCGGACAGCTTTGAATATGATATCGAGAAAGAGGATCCAGTCTATCCGAATGAAGAAGCAGAATATCAACATGATGATCCCTATGACACCGATGCGCCCAATGGGGAAGACGATAATTCTGATTGGGATGAAGCAAATCAGTATGTTGGAGATGAATATGACAAAAATAAATCTTTAGAAACAGATGCGGAAAGCTTGGGCATGCATATTGAAGGAAGGATAACCCGGCTAAATAAAAAAGACGAGAAGTTAGCTGAAACACCGGAAGACTTGAGAGACGATTTAGATGAAGAAGGGTATCCTAAACGAGAGCCTTAAAGGAGGTTATGCATAGTATATCATGTTTCATAACTAGTTAATTTGATAAGCAGGAAACACTCCTACTCCGGGATGTCTAATCAAATCCTAAATTAAAATCTTGCCTCAATTTATCTACCAATGGGTTTTTAGCCACCATGGCTTGATATTTTTCTTGATTTGTGTATGGCTTACGAACGACATTTGATTCGATTTGAATTGGTATCAAATCAATAGAAAAATTTTTAAGTTTCACCCGAATCTCATTCAACATATCAATTTTAGAGATAGAAAGCAAATTCTCCTGAATAGCATTCTCTACAGTAACCTCCACCTTGTAATCATCCCTTAACTTCGGTGCATTTGCCGTCATCAAGGTAAATAAACTGATCTTGCTATCGGCTTTTGCTTTATCTGCAATAGCATGCCAAACCTGTAAAAAATCCTCATAAGCAAAAGATTGAGTTTCAGCCCCCTTTATATAATCGGGCTCAGCATCCATATCCTTTTCCTGCTTATCCTTAAAGACATCATTTAAATTGGGGACGGATGAGGACAACTTAAAGCCCTTAAAGCTAGGGATTTTGGGTTTACCAATCGGTGTAGCCGTTTGTTCGACCTCTTTAACGGGCTCTTTCGGCCTATCTATTGTTGGTTCAGTTGCCGTTGGCTCAATTGTAGCACTAGTAGCGGGCAAGGCACTTGTTGCAACAGGGACTATTTCTTTTGCTAAAGTATCAGGTTTTTTTTTTACCGGCTCTGGCCGATTAACAGTTTCTAGTGGAAGTTTGCTTAGCTGAATCGCAGTGGAGAGATGGCACATTTTAAGCAAAGCTAGTTCTACCTGTAATCGCTGATTTTTACTAGTTCTATAATTGATCTCACACTGGTTAGCTATATTCAATGCAGAAAGTAACAAGCCTACCTCAGCTTGCTGTGACTGCTGTAGGTAACGCTGTTTGATATTCTCGCTTACCTCCAATAATTTTAAGGTACTTGCGTCTTTTCCTACCAACAGATTTCTAAAATGTGAAGCTAAGCCAGCGATGAAATGACTTCCATCAAAACCATTAGACAATACTTCATCGAAAACTAAAAGTGTACTAGACGTATCTTCTGTTAGAAGGGCATCAGTTAATTTGAAGTAGTAATCATAGTCTAAAATATTCAAATTATCAATTACCGATTGGTAGTTCACATTTTTATTAGAGAAACTCACAATCTGATCGAACATAGAAAGGGCGTCTCTTAAACCGCCATCTGCTTTCTGTGCAATTAAATGCAAACCATCCGTGTCATAGCCCACTCCCTCTTTTGTTGCAATATTCGCTAGATGTCCTGCTATATGCTCAACTTTAATCCTATTAAAATCAAATATCTGACACCTAGACAAAATAGTAGGAAGTATTTTATGTTTTTCGGTAGTTGCTAAAATAAAAATAGCATAGGAAGGAGGTTCTTCTAAGGTCTTTAGAAAAGCATTGAATGCTTGCGTTGAAAGCATATGTACCTCATCAATGATATAAATTTTGTATTTACCTGTTTGAGGGGGAATACGCACTTGTTCTATCAAACTTCGAATATCATCCACTGAATTATTAGAAGCCGCATCCAGTTCATGAATACTGAAAGAATTACCGTTTTGGAACGATTTACATGCATCACAAATACCACAAGCTTCTGTTTCCACAGTCAGATTCTGACAATTTATTGTTTTTGCTAAGATACGTGCACAAGTCGTTTTACCAACTCCTCTAGGCCCGCAGAACAAAAAAGCTTGTGCAAGCTGATTGTTCTTAATAGCATTCTTAAGCGTTCCAGTGATGTGCTGCTGCCCTACCACTGTTTCAAAGGTTGAAGGGCGATATTTTCGTGCAGAAACAATAAAATTATCCATCGTTGCGAAGGTAAGTATTTTGCGGGAATTAGCCAATGTGATAATTAGCTAATTGGCTTTTATTAGTTGAGTAGTAAACGTAGTTAAGTAGTTGAGTTGTTAAGCTCCAACCCGATTACCGAACTACTTTTCTATTTAACTACTTAACTATTTAACAATAAGCGAAACAAGGTTTGCAATTTAGAAAACAAACACCTATCTTTGCGCTCCGCTTGAAGCGGATATAAATTAATAAATTTTTATAAAAAATGCAACAATACGAAACCGTAGTAATTCTTACCCCGTTGTTGTCAGAGGATGTAGCGAAAGAAACCATTGCTAAATTCAAAAACATCCTTACTGAAAACGGAGCCGAAATTATCCAAGAGGATAATTGGGGTTTGAAAAAATTAGCGTACCCTATTGAGAAAAAAACAACAGGGTTCTATCACCTAACAGAATTTAAGGCTCCAGGTGAATTAATTAGCAAACTGGAACTTGAGTACAAACGTGATGAACGTATAATGCGGTTCTTAACCATTTCTTTAGATAAGCACGCAATTGCTTATAACGAAAAGAAACGCAGCGGTGCTTTCAATAAAAAACCAGAAACAAAAACTGAGGAGGTAGCAAAATAATGGCAAGAGATCAAATTCAATACGTTACTGCCCCTAAAGTAGAGGATAACCGTAAAAAATATTGCCGTTTCAAAAAGAACGGAATTAAATATATTGATTACAAAGACGCAAATTTCTTATTGAAATTTGTGAACGATCAAGGTAAGATATTACCTCGCCGCTTAACAGGGACTTCTTTGAAATTCCAACGTAAAGTAGCTCAGGCTGTAAAACGTGCACGCCACATTGGTTTATTACCTTATGTAACTGATTCATTAAAATAATCTGGAGGTAAGAACGACATGGAAATTATTTTAAAACAAGATATCAAAAAACTTGGCGAAAAGGACGATATTGTAACTGTAAAAAACGGTTATGGACGTAATTATCTTATCCCACAAGGTTTAGCTATTTTAGCTACCCCTTCAGCTAAGAAAGTGCTTGCTGAAAACATTAAACAAGCACAATTTAAACAAGAGAAAATTAAGAAAGATGCTACTGGTCTTGCTGCTAAGTTAGAATCTGTAAAGTTAACAATTGGTGCTAAGGCGGGAGAAAGTGGTAAAATTTTCGGTTCGGTTAACACTATTCAAATTGCTGACGCTTTGAAAAAAGAAGGCTTTGAAGTTGATCGTCGCCGTATCACTTTCGAAGTAGAACCTAAAGAACTTGGTGAATACATCGCTAACTTAAACTTACATAAAGAAGTTAAAGTACAAGTTCCTTTTGTAGTTGTAGCAGAATAAGTGTAAAGCATATCACGAACAAAAAGGTCCTACATTCCCTGTAGGACTTTTTTTATGGGTGAACGAGCATACGAACTTCGTCTCAATCAAGCATACACACATAGACCGTCTCCCCTTAATCTCTTTAGAAAACAACGTGTATCATTCGATGATTTGCCTCAACCATCACTTATTTTACAAGGTGCTGTTTTAGCCAATCGTAAATTTTTGCTTGCTGCTCTGGAAATGTCCAATGTCCCGTTTCTTGCATTAACAATAATTCTTTTGGTGCCTGTATTATATTATAAGCTGAATAATAGGAGGTTGGCGGGCATGTTTCATCATTATACCCCCATGTATAAAAGCCTGGCACCTTTACATAGCGAGCAAAATTGACAACGTCGTAGTAAGCAGATGTCGTAATCTTATCCTCCTTTACCGTAAATGCTTTATTTGTCTCTGTAAACATATGTGGCCAACCACCTGCACGACCGTGAAGATATCCCGTTAAATCACATAGCGCAGGATACAAAGACACCAAATATTTGATTCGCTTATCCAATGCTGCCGTTACAATGGATAAAGCACCGCCCTGGCTACCACCCCAGACGGCTAAATTCGTACCGTCGTACTCCTCCATACCAACCAGGTAATCAACGGCCCTTAGGCAACCTAGATATACCCGTTTATAATAATACTGATCACGATCATCCAAATTATTGAACATATAATTATTCAATGAACTTGCACGTAAATCATTATAAACACCATCGGCCAACCTTACCGGTACACCATGGATACCGATCTGTAGCGTAATGATACCTTGCTCCGCTAGGTCTACTATTCCCTGATAAGACCTTACGCCAGCCCCGGGAACCTGTAGCACCGCTGGATGCTTCCCGGGGGCGGCAGGTACACATAAAACACCATAAATCCGTGATCCCTCTACTTGGTTCTGTATACTGAGCTCATAGACCTTCACTTTTTCAGTACTCAATTCCGGTAGCAGCCGCCTTCTGGGCTCCAGTGGAACTTTCGCAGCCAAGGCTTTTGCTTCCTCCCAAAATTGAAGAAAATCATTTGGCAGCGATTGTGTAGCTTTCAACTGCTCCGGTGTATAAGCAGCCGTTGCTAGGCCCCTGTACTCCTTACCATCGAGGTTAATTTTGATCTCGCATCGTAGAAAGCCGGGTTGATCCAATTTTCCCTTCACTATTCCCACTCCTTGCTTTAGCATGAGATCACCTTCGTCCATTGGTGCCATTTTCTCCAATCCGATTTTGTACTTTACGTTTGAGGCAGTTATCGGAACTTGATGCTTCAGAATAGTAACACGAAAAGTAGCTTCCTCTCCGGGCTGGTAATTCCAATCTGGCTTGTCCGGTGAAACCAATACCTGAATGGGGTGCGGGGGACGAGATTGTGCATCGACAAAATTAGCTGCACATAAAAACAGGAACACGAATGCTATCCTGCTGAGAAAAAATGAGTTACAAATCATCATATGAAAGGTTGGAAAACAACATCGAATATAGCAATTAGAAGACTCCTTTCCAATTATTAAATCAGTGCCAACGGAATACCTCCTTAGATGCCATTTGGCAATACCACGTCAGCCTTTCGATGTACTGGAAAAACCTCCAGCTTCTGAAGGCTTCCTTTCGCAACTTTCACATGAACAGTAGTTTGATAGGGTGCATGAAGCTTAAATTCTACATCACGATCCAGCGGCCAGGAGGGTAACACATAAATCTTGCTTCCGTCTGTTTGTAGTAACATCTCCTGCAATCCGATCATGCCCGATCCTCCCCAATTATGATCGGGTGTCCAATCAAATCCTGGTCCCCAAAAGGCTGGAAAACGTCGACCGGAATCTTTCAATTTTAACCTATTTAATGTCAAAGCATCTTGGGTTAATCCCAAACGAGCCGCAAATATATTATCTTGTTTCCATCCAACGTGACTTCTGAACTTCAACACATCAGGATCATGCTTATAAGTATTCACAGCTGTATCTAATCCAGATCTCCCCAATCCATATATTCCCCAAGGGAAAACCGGGTAAAGTTGCGGTGCTTCCGTATTGTTTACACGTTCCCAATGTTTCGCAGGGGCGAGCAAGGTGAAATCTCCTACTGATCTAAAGTTTAAAGGTGGAATTCTTTTTAATAGGGTGCTCCAACGTTCTTTTTGTTCCTCCTTGAGATAAGAAGGGGGCAGGGTCAATAAACCAGTTAACACCGTCTTCAACCCAGCAATCGTGGAATTTGCATTGTAGGCCATTTTATAGGTTTCAGCGGCAGAGCCTGGATAAAGCACTAGATGACCTTCACCATCCAACGCTTTGCTCCCTCTTTGCTTCGCCAGATACTGATAATGTTCATCAAAAAATTGCACACAACTTTCGATCAGCGGAAGATATCTTTCCATATTATCACCATTGTAATGATATCGCTCTAAAATCATCATACAAAATTCCAAAACAGTATCCCATTCATACTCCAGCCATGCGTTATATTCCATCCCCTTGTCATAAGATGCTGGTCGCTTCCATCCATATTCAGCTGGATTAGGCAAACCAAAATTCTCCAGTTGTTCTGTAAAAGAAGCGCCACCATGCCCCCAATAAGTTTCACTCCTCAGCTCGGCATTGCCAAGCAACCTTCTATAAAATTCGAATTGTGGCTTCATCATATCGTAATCGCCACTTCTTAATAACGGCCAGTAAACCAGCCGTTGGTTTTGCGCCGTATGGGTACCTCCCCCCCAATTTCTGAAATCGGGTGTATACTTCATCGCGGTGTCAACACCAGATGGGTCATAGGTAAATAAGCCGCCATTGAATTTTGTTGGGTATGTTCCGTAAGCATTACAAGCTAACATATAACGAAAAAGCTGGTAATTCCTCCCCATCTGCCAATCAACATCCTTCACATCTTTATTATTAGGCTTAATGAGTATATAACTTCTATCCCAAAATGCCTCCCACCATCTTTCAACCTCTTTCTTATTAAGTTCACCTTCGTCCGCAATCTGAGTCCCAGCTAAGCCTTCCCGCCATTGTTTAAAAGATTCATATTGACTGGTATGGAGATATACTTTTAGCTGATGTTTCTTCGCTTTATCCTTACTGGATAGTTGCCATCCCTTATATTCCGTATCTTGGTACCTTCCTTGCGTGACATCAATCGTTTTCATGTTTTCTCCAACCATCATTCCACCAAACCGCAGATCGGCTAATGGATTGTATAACTGAGATTTTACGGTATCTAATCCTTGCTGCTTAACCGTCACATCAAAAACGGTGCTGTCTTCATTTTGATGATAAAAGAGAACCCCATTCTTCCCTTCATAACGCACCACATCTGCTTTCGTTATGACTTCTCCAGGCGGTGCCCATTTATATGAGTTGGCGTTATTCTCCTTGCCTGTGGTAACACGGTCTTTAAATCGCCAATTTTCATAAGCGGCTTTCACCGAAATCGGCTTATCAGCCATCACTTCTACGTTTACAATCGGACGGGAGACATTCACCCAGATTTTTACCTTCGCCTCAGTCTCTTTGTTCTTTCCTTCAATCACCACATAACCTTCTTTCAGTTTGAGCTCCTGTCTAAACGTTCCATTAGTAAAAGGATTGGGAGATAATTGCAAACGAACTCTGCCTTGTTTCAATAAGGTATTGTTGTTGTCAAAGGTACCGCTACGCGCAATGTAAAATAGAATATCATTATTTTCCACCCAAATATTTAAACCTATATCTCCGCCACCACAAGGCATCGACTCACTAGAGTTTTTACTTTGGCTGTTCCATACGACATTATATGACGACAAATCTACTTCTTGTGCATTAGCCCAAAGGCTCCAGAAAATCAAGATTAAAAAAATCAGTTTGTCATACATAGCTTATTGTCCAGATTCGTCGTTATTATTCGTCATAGTTTTTCACCAATCATCCGTCCTAAAAGAGGCCACCGGCAGTCCTTCTGTGCTAAAGAGATCTCCAACAACAAAATCTTTAAAAGCATAGCGAACGGCTATTGGCGTTGTAACAAATGGAGATGTTAATATAACGGCGTTTCCCCTAATGGCCGCTTGGGCTGGATGAAAAATTTTATCTGCACCCGCAATTTCAAAATTTTTCAGCGTATTGCCAAAGGATGTAAGTCCTAACGATGCATTTTTAAATTTCACAAGCGCGCTTCCTTCCGTAATTTCTATTGCTTCGTAAGTCGGGCAAGCCCAACCAAAACCCTTCAAATGGTATGTTTGAGCCAAAGCAATGCAGGCTAAACGTTCTCCACCTACTTTCTTATTAGCTGGGTGAATGCAATTCTCTTCTCCAACATCCATTAAAGAAGCCATTTCGCTATTTGGTATTTTTGAGAGCGATTTGCGTTGTGCGTCTCTTAAATAAGCTGAGTTGTATTTCCCGCCTGCATAAAAAGGAGGAAGCTGCGCATAGTTATAGGGAGCAATCTGCATATAATAAAAAGGGAAATCACCCTGTTGCCATAGCTCCCGCCAACGTTTAACCATTGCTGGAAACAGTAACTCATATTGGTCGGGCCGTTCGTAATTTGATTCTCCCTGATACCATATACACCCTTTTATTGCATAACCTATAATAGGATGGATCATGCCGTTATAAAGCGTTGTAGGCGTTCTGTTTTTTACTGGAATGCTATCTTTAGGAAGCTTGATATCTTTAAAATCCGCCAATAATTCCCTATCCATCCATGCTTCTATAGTGGAACCGCCGTAGCTGCTATGAATAAGCCCTATTGGCACCTCCAATAATTCTTGTAATAATTTCCCAAAATAGTAAGCTGTCGCACTGAAATTAGCCACATTTTCCGGATTTGCCTCTTTCCAAAAGGAGGTTTTGCTATCTTCTTGCCTTTCCAATTGTGATGATCGTGGTACGGTATATAATCTTAATTGGCCATTTTTCGAATGAAGAATAGTCTCATTGGATTTCCAGACGGGCTGTCCTTTGAAACCTTTCAGTGGCATCTCCATATTAGATTGACCCGAACATAACCATACCTCTCCTATGAGTACATTTTTCAGCACAAGTGGTGCCCCATCGCTTATCTTTAATTCGTACGGACCGCCCGCAGCCGGTGTCTGTACTTTTATCACCCACCTCCCTTTCTTATCCGTCACCGAACTATATTTTTTTTGGTCCCATGAGCTTATTATCTCAATCTTGGTATTCGGAGCTGCCCAACCCCAGATAGGTGCTTTAGTACGTTGTTGAAGTACTATGTTATCGGTAAAAATCGCTCCCATCCTAATTTCAGCAAAAGCGCTGCAACAAACGAACAGGAAAAAAAGTATAAAAAGGACTCGTTTCATTTCGCTACCTCTATGGGTTATATTCACAACTAACAACTAACAACTAACAACTAACATCACCTCACCGGCATCCAAACCGTCATATCTGTATGTCCCCTATTTCCCCACGCAAAATAAGGGACTAACTGCAGTTGAACTTTTTGATGCGTATCTTTTGCTAATTTTTTATATAATTTACCTTCCCACCCCTTGTGTGCATCCACGATCTCCGCTTCCCCCTGCAAGCAAAGTATCTTGCTATTTTCGATCGTACGCATAGACGATGAAAAGTCTATCGCAGAAGGTAGGGCAACATCAAAAATAGTTTTTCCTTGAGGTAGATCAACCGACTCTAAACAATAAACCATCGGACCTCTCTTTACTGCCACCTGGTTTCGGTTTTCCTCTACCAAAGGGTTCGCTTGCATGAGCACTGCTTCCATCGGTAATTCCAACTGTACCTTATCTCCTTTCTTCCAAGTACGGTTAATTTGTGCATATTGTCCAGGTGTTGGATCCATATGCACTTGTTCTCCATTCACGTTGATTGTTGCTTTTTCGGCCCACGCTGGAATCCTTAAAAATAGTGAAAAAGCATGTGCGGGTACTTCGTCTAAAACCAGTTCAATACTCCCACTCCAAGGATAATTAGTTCTTTGTTGCAATTTTACTTTCGAACCGTCTAACAATGCTGTTTGGAGCTCATTACCACTGTATAAGTTCACCCACAGTCCTTTATCAGAAACGCTGTAGACGTAATTATTGATCTCTGCTAGCGTGCGGACAGTGTTGGGTGGACAGCAATTGGATAAACCAATATATTCCACTCGATCTTTAGACCATCTTTGCTTAAATGGAAGCTGGTCTGAATAGGCTAAAGGATTTGTATACAAAAAACGTTTACCGTCTAAACTGATACCCGACAAGACACTGTTATATAAGGCTAATTCCAAAACGTCTGCATATTTTGCATCGCCTGTAAGCTGTAACATACGCCAATTCCAAAGCATATTTCCAATATTAGCACATGTTTCATTATGGGCAGTGAAATTTGGAAGTTGATAATCCCGTCCATAGGCTTGATGTATTTTCTGTACCTCCACAGGGTTGTAGGAAGTACCATCCGGCGACACCCCATCGTATAAGGATCCGCACCCTCCAGTAATGTACATCTTATGGGCTGTTACATCTTGCCACATCTTATAAAGCTGATTTAACAAGGTTGTATCGCCCGTTTCCGCATACACATCGGCAACTCCCGCATACAGATAATTTGCGCGAACCGCATGCCCCATTACCTTTTGTTGTTCCCGGAAAGGAAGTCGATCCTGATTGTCATCTGTACCATCCTCAATTGCACCTTTTATGTCAATGAGATGCTTCGCCAGCTCCAAATAGCGTTTATCACCCAAGGTCCGATACATCTCAATCACTCCCATATAGTGGGAAGGACAAATGGCATTGCGCGCTAAGGTTGGTGAAGCTGTTTTATAAAACCGGTACAGGTAATCGGTCGCTTTAATGGCCACTTCCAACAAATTGCGTTTACCAGTTGCCCGATAATGCACACAGGCTGCAGTCATTAAATGTCCAATATTATACGCTTCAAAGCTCAGGCGATCTTCAAATTGATTTTTCTTACCCGTTTTACGTTGCTCAATCATCGATAGCGTATAAATGTAACCATCTTCCCGTTGCGATTGTGCAATGGTCTTGATTACCCGGTCCATCATGGTATCTAGCTTTTTATCTTTGGTTGTTGCATATAAACTCGCTACCGCTTCCAGCATTTTGTAATAATCACCGTCGTGAAAGGACGGCCCACTGTGGCTCCCCGTATCCAGACCTGCGGCTATCTCAAAATTCTTATAGGCGTGGCTGATATGTTCGTCATTATAGACCTTCCATAATTGAGGTACCATATGCTGTTTGCAGACCTCGAAACGTTCTGCCCAAAAGCCTGTCGTCCATTGAACGCTATTCATGTCAACTGGCTTTAATTTAGCAAAAGGACTTTTAGACGTGTTTACTAACGAAGCATCTTGAGCTTTTAAGTTGAAAATGGAGATACATCCAAATAGAATAAGTAGTTGTATTATCTTTTTCTTCATCATAACTTATGATTCGTATTTGTTATTTTTATTTATTGTTATTTTCTCTTAAAAGAAAAGAACCAAAAGTTCAAGGCTACATGATTTTCGCTAAAAAATTTGTCCTTGCCCTCAGCTCCGTCATACAAATTTTTCTTAACGCTCATCTCATGAGGCCGGTCCTGCAAGCGTGCTGTTCTTGCTAACGCTTCACCGTTAATATTTCCATCACTCACAACTCGTAACTCAAAACTCACAACGCAATCATGAGGCCGATCTCGCCAGCGTGCCGTTCTTGCTAGTTAGTCTTTCTGTCACTCAAAACTCGTAAAGACAACGCGTAACTCAAAACGCACAACGCGCAACCACACTGGCTAATTAATTTCCTCCTCCAACTTCACCACCCCAATCAACCCTGCTTTCAACAAAGGTCGGTCGCCTAATCGATAAGGGGCTGTGGTACGCGTGATCAGTTTTTCTTGTGGTAAATCCTTATCTCCGATCAAACGATTTGCCCAGGTATTGGTTACTGCTATTTCTAACTGATTTTTACCTTTTTTGAGTGCATCCTTCATATTTAAACGATAAGGGGCTGTCCATAAAGTGCCACAATCTTTCCCATTTATTTTAACGGTAGCTATGTTGGCGAGCTCACCTAAATTAAGCCATATTGCTCGATCTTCACCTCTCCATTCAAATGTTTTACGATAAATCGCGGTGCCCGAATAGTGACGAATAGCAGGATTTACATGCTTGCTCCAATCGGTCAGTTCTTCAAAAATGATCGGTTTATCAGGTCCTCCAAAGTTGGGATCAAATTGCACTTCCCAAGGGCCCTTCATTTCCAAATAAGGTTTAAAGACTTCCCAATTTAAACCTAAATCTTCCTCTTCCTTATCAGTAGGTTCTTCCAGTAAGACAAAAAGTGAGGCATTCGCCGCAAGCTTTAACGGAATTTCTGTTCGCCCTTCTTTTATCTGCCACTGCTTCACCTTGCTTTCCTTACCGCTTACCGCATCATAAAATACAGGAATTTTATTTGCTACTCGCAGGGAAACCGTTATCTCGCGCTCGGTTGCTTGCTGATTACTCAAGAAATAAATCTCCTTTTCACCGTCTTTACGATGGGTATAAGCGAAGTCAGGTGCCAGCGTCCCCTCTTTCTCTTTAAAGATAACATCTCTTGGTAGATCTAGCTGATCAAAGGTGTGAAATTGATAAGGAGCTTTCACCACTTGCCCCTTGCCAATTTTTTTTATAAACAGGGTGCTTTTACCTTCTGTTAGCTCCTCAAAAGGCCCATTCCATAACTTATCAGCAAAATCTCTTAGCGCTCGGTCATTACGTGCAGCATTCGCTAATCCTAACGTATGCGTAGGTTTATCGGTTAAAATGATGGTAGCTCCCTCATTTACCAGTTGCCATAACTTCCGTATTATATCCAGGCTCATTCCTGTACTATTGGGTTGCATAACATGTTTACCGGGTATCACCAGCACCTTATAGCTACCGCCACCAGGCAGCACAATACGACCATCTTTAACCGTAGCGAGCGATAAAAGTACCTCTGGATTAAAAGAATCATATGCGTATCCATTCAATGGATTTACCCATTTCGCGGGTTCCACCATATTAGCACCGGTACTTACCCCTGCAATTTTCTGGATTGGTAGACCGCTATTTTCTAATCGTATCGCTTCGTCTTCTACCCTTTTTGCTCCAAAAATACCCGGCAACGTATTCACGAATCTATCCGGTAATACGGCTCTTCTCGGCAATTCTTCTCCGGTAAATACCGCGATATCAGCTACCGGTATTCCTGCCTGCAGTATTTCTTGCGTTCGTGTCGCATAATCCACCCATACCTTCCCCTGCTTCCACCAGGTTTGGTCGCGCTGGAAATAGAGTCCTATTCCATCAAGTGTCATTCCGGGTTTTCTATCCATCCATGGATTATGAACAAAGACATGATATACTAATTTATTGATGCCCAAAGCATAATTACGATCTTGCAATGTTTTCAAATTCCCCGGGTGCTCATCCCATTCCATCCGAATTTGTGTGAAAGCCTCGGCCTGAACAATTGGTTTACCATATACGTGAGCACCAGAAACGGCATCCAGCACATCATTGAATTTATCGTGTGAGGGGCTTCTTAGCCAAAATTCGCCCATGGGCACATCGACTTCTTTGAAGTGCGCCATCCCATCTGTAAGCATAACAGGTGCAGTGGTTTCGGAAGTGAAGTTCACCCCTTTCTCATGCGCCAATCCTTTCAATGTATGGAAAAAATTATCGGTGATCAATTCAGCAATGGTATTACGGATATCGTATAAGTAACGTTCGGAAGTAGTCGCACTTTCAATAGGGTATCCGGCCATCGCCGGCAAATAGTTCACGGGGTCGTAACCTCTTCTTTTTTTAAACTCATCCCTAAAAACGGCCGACCAATTTTGACTCCCGCACTCCCAGCTATCCACATGAAAACTTTTTAATACACGTGCAGCGAGTGTTGGACCGGCGACATTTACAGCTTTATTAAACCATTCATTAAATTGAATGCTAACGGCAGCTGGATTAAACTTATCGCACTCCAATCCTTTCCCAGCTCCCGCGGTTTCATTTTGATGGCCCGTTGAAGTATGTCCCATTCTTAAGATTGTCCATTGTCCATCAGGCGCCTCCCAGTTTAATGTCCCATCAGCTTTTACAAAAGCAGAAAGGTTGATCAGCTTGTCTTTATCGATGCATTCACGATCGCTTACCTGGCTATTCGTAGTCGGCTCACTGATACGCCAGACCATTCCTGATTTTCCTTCAAATTGATTGATACGTGGCTCGGATGAAAGTATGATATTTGACACTTTAAAATTCGGCTTCCATTTCGCTGCATCCAGGTCTTCCCCTCCTGGTTCACTGCCAACAGGATCGTAAACAAATCTAAAATACTTAGACCGAAGTGGTTCGATTGCATGTGTTACCGCAACATCCCAGTCTAGCCAACCTGCACGAGGCGGCTTTAACCTTGTTACCTCACGAAAATTTTTTCCATCCTCGCTTACCTGAAGCATTAAACGACCTGATTGATAATTGAACCCTTGTACATTTACTTTGATGGCCTTGCAGGTAAAAATATTTTTGAATGTATATTGAATCCAACAGGGATCGCCGCTACTGAAATTTTTCTTATTGTTCTTATTTGCTAAAAATTCTGCGTTCGTACCAGTACTCGTCGTCACGGTAGGTATTTCATCCCTTTGCCCGCCATTACTTGGAAAAGCAAATGTCGCTATGTCCTGATAGTATCCTTTATAAGCTTCAGGAGATGATAATTTTACATCCAGTCTTTTGCCCCCACTCACAACAGTATCTGTCCATACCACTTTTTGCATAGATAATTCAGGCGTTATCCATGGTCCACCAGCAGTTGCAAAGCCATCATTAGGTAACAGCGCGAGCTTTACACCCAATCGGTCAGCTTCTTCCATGGTATATCGCAATATCTCCCACCATTCAGCACTCATTGTTTCTATAACGGGCTCAAATAATGGCGGATCTGTTTTTCCTTTTATAGGCGCTAGGTAAGCCCCGGCTATCCCGGCCTCCTTCATCGCTTCTAAATCTGCAATAATAGCTTCTTTAGAAAAACTTGCATGCATCCAATACCAAAACACCCAAGGTTTGGCCTCAGAAAAATCAGCAGGTGTAGCACGCACCATATTTATTGGAAGTTCTTTTTGCTGTGCAAGCAAGGTGAATGGTAACATGAGCATCATACATGCTACCAAACACATCACACCTACTACTTTATTCTTTATATTCATCCCTGATAATTTTTATTTCTAATGAGCTACCACCTCTAGTAAAACAACCAATAACTAGTAACGAATAACCAATAACGAACAACTAGTAACGAACATGGCATCCTTTCCAAGCATAGCCTAGCACAATCAGAAAGCAGCTTAAAGGCACAAGGTAACCTATCTGTATATTGTCTTGAAAATAGTCGATCATACTTCCCATACCATAGGGAAGAATGGCCCCTCCAACAATCGACATAATCAGCCAAGACGAGGCAGATTTTGTTTGATCACCTAGTCCCACTATTCCCAAAGCAAATATGGTGGGGAACATAATCGACATAAAAAAGCCAAGAAGACCCAAAGCGTATACGACATATGTACCCGTACCAAACACCGCTACAAGGCAAAGAACAATTGCCGCCAGTGTAAAACAGATCAATAAACGCTGGGAGCTAGTAAAACGTAATAAAAAAGTACCGACAAATCTGCCCAGCATAAATAAAAAGCCGTAGATTCCTAGATAATATCCCGCGGTCCTTTCATCTACGCCGGCCCCTTGTTGAGCCATCCGGATAAAAAAACTAGTAATACATACCTGAGCGCCTACATAAAAAAACTGAGAAAGCACAGCCAATGAAAGATGTCTATGTTTCAACACGGCAAAAAAGCCCGGCTTTTCCGCATTTTCCTCTTGTTTAATTTTTATCTCGGGAAGTTTTATAAAACAAAACAGCAGCGCTACAATGAGTAAAATTGTCCCTAAAATGATATAAGGCAATTTAACCGCCGACGCTTCTTCTATAAAATAACTCATTCGTTCTACGGAAGGCATAGCAGCCAATGCTTCCTTTGAATACTCCTTCCCTGAGAGAATAAAATTTGCCCCAACAATAGGTGCAACCATTGCTGCCAACCCATTAAAAGAGGCGGCTAAGTTTAATCGATTGCTAGCCGTAGCCGGGTCACCTAGTACCGCAGCGTAGGGGTTAGCCGTAGTTTCTAATATAGCCAAGCCGCATCCTATGATAAAAAGTGCGACCAAGAAAAGTTCATAACTCAATTTGTTGGCTGCAGGAACAAAAAGATAGGCTCCTGCTGCGAACACTAACAATCCGATGATGATGCAGTATTTATATCCCAAGCGCTTAAGCAGCATCCCCGCAGGTATCGCCATGATAAAATAGGCAAAAAACACCGCTGTATCTACCAATGTTGATTGGCTATTACTGAGGTTACATGCTTTCTTCAAATGAGGAATCAAAATAGAGTCGAGATTATGGGCCATTCCCCACAGAAAAAACAGGCCTGTCACCAATATAAATGGTAGTAGGAATTTTTTCTGTCCCTGTTTGTATTCCTGCTCTGCTGGTTCCAGATTTTCTATGATTACATCCATCAACCCAAAAATTAGTATGCTTTCCTTTTAGCGAGTAAAATATGATCCGCTACTAGTACCGTTTCGCCATGCTGGTTAATCACTTCCACATGCTCTGTAATAGTACCATATTCCGGTTTTTTTGCATCCCCTTTCTCACTAATAGTAATCTCCGAATGAAGGGTATCACCAATAAAAACGGGTTTTACAAAACGTAATCGATCGTAACCTTTCGAGAATGCCTCCGGATTAATCTCCGAAGCGGTGAGGCCAATACCTATACTGAATACCATCGTTCCGTGTGCTATGCGCTGCCCAAAGTCCTGTGTTTTACACCATTCTGCATCCATATGATGCGGAAAAAAATCACCTGTATGCCCCGCGTGTACCACAAAATCAGTCTCTGTGATGGTTCTGCCTAAGGTTATCCGTTTATCATTTAATTGATAATCTTCAAAAAAAATAGATTTAAAATACATTTCAATATAATTGCTTGGTAATCTAAAGTGTTTTTTCAATTATTACTCCTCCCTTATCACTACTGCTATAAGCGCTTTCTACCACCGCCATCGTATGAATCACATCTTCTACACTCGCGGCTAATTGACTGGATTCGCCATTCTTATACCGCATTAATGCCGACATACTTCCTATAAAAGCATCCGGGAACCAAGAGCCTTCGATAGCCAGTTTTTTCCATTGTGGTTTTTCGCCTTCTTGAAGCAGACAATATTCAAAGTCATCAGGCACACCATGCGGATAATCCATCAATAATCCCATTTTTGCCTTTATAGCACCCTGCGTACCCTCCCATTTGATATAGCTTTCCTGGTGCTGCGGACCGAAATCATGATCGTGATTGGTATTTATAACCGCATGAAGGGTATCTCCATAATCAAATAAGATAGTCGAACGAGATGACGAGAGCTCTTTCTTTGGATGTTTAAGTGTCTTGGCCATGATACTGATCGGATCTCCAAAAAAAGATCGGATGAGGTCGATATAATGAATACTATGGTACTGTATTTCCAATCTGGGATGTACTTTTACTAACGGAAAAAGTTCCCATGGAGTTTGTACCGTCACCTTTATTTCCATATCATACACCTCACCAATAAATCCATTTTCGATTAAGTATCTTGCGGCGTTGACATAAGGTGCTACGCGCAATTGGCAATTGATTGCTGCCGCCAATTTCTTTTTGCGACAAATGGCCAGTATATCTTTACTCTGCCAAAAATAGTCGCCCATTGGTTTCTGTATAAGTACCGCACTCTCATCAGGTAATTGTTCAAGGATGCTTACAAACTGCTCTGGCATCAATGTAATATCATATACCGCGTTAGCGGGTGCATTTTTTACAGCATCCGCAATATCATCATACACATAAGGAATGTTAAACTTAGTTGCTAAACTTTCGGCTTTTGCTCGCGTGCGATTGGTGATACCTATTACATCAAAACCAGCTTTCTGATAAGCTGGCAAATGAGCGTCACCTACAATACCTCCTGCACCAATCATTACAATGGGAAGAGTTTTTTGTGGTAATATGGGTTGATACGGTATGTTCATTATGCTAAATATTTCATAATAGATCTAACTGATGCAGATCTTTTTGAGTTTCTTTTAATAATTGCTGAATAGGAATGTCCTTCTGTATTGCCTGCTGAATAAGCTGATCAATCCGTCCGGCTACGATTGCCCAGTCCTTACGTTGCGGAAGTGTATTTGATAATTGGTGCAGTTGTTCGAGTTTATGGTAATATGGAATGAGCTGGTTGATCTCTCCATCTTGCCAAGTCGAGAGCCGGCATCCGATACCTCCTGACATTGTTAATTTCTTATCCTGAATAGGATTTACAGCAAAACGAATAAAATCATATGCCATCTCTTTATGCTTACTTCCGGCCCCAATGGTATATAACCAATAGACATTCAGTGAAGTAGATTTCCCTCCCAATCCCTTTGGTATGGGTGCCACATCCACTTTACCTTTCACTTCTATATCGTCAGACACCTCGCATACAGCAGCAAAACCAAACCAATTGATCATCATCGCCGCTTCACCACGGGCAAAGGCAGCACCAGCCTGCACGGAATCATATGTAAAAGATGCTGGGTGCATCACATCCTTGTTTTGCACTAAACCTTTATAAAAAGCTAAAGCGTCCACTGCTTCTGGTGTGTCGATATTTAATAGACCGTTATTTCCCATTAAACTTCCCCCCCGGCTCCATAATTGTAAACAGAAGTCAAAAACAGCATTATGACCGTCAGGATAAATACCCATCACCACGCCAAAAAGGTTTTTAGCCGGTTGATGAAAAAAATGAGCAACCTCTAAAAATTCATCCCAGGTTTGTGGAACTGATAGCGGCCTACTATATTGAGCTGAAAAGCGTTCTTTATTGCCTGGTTCTTCAAATAAGTCCTTTCGATATACCAAACATTCCGGACCATCATGAAAGGGCAGTCCGACAACATCGTCTCCAAATTGTTGTAAGTTCAACAAAGCCTTGCTCCAGCCAGCGGGATAATCGGTGGGGGGATCTTTTTTCAGATACGATGTTAAACTTGTTAGTCCTTGCTGCGTATAAGCTTCATAAACCCAGTCAGTATTCATATGCGCAATATCCCAATCACCCTTTCGTAAGCCCTCTTTTTCAATAGTGCTTTCATAAAGATCGTGTAGATCCATTGCTACCATTTCAAGTGCTAAATCACATCCGGAAGAGGCACAATAGGCTTCCCAAGCTTCCTCGATAGCTTTTTCAAATGGTTCAAATTTTCTTACAGCAATTCGCAGTTTATCGGGCATATTACTTTTCTGTTAATTCTTTTAATATTGCGTCATTATCCTGCCCCAGCGCGGGTGACCCAATGGGTGAGTAAAGGCGCTCGCCATCAATCCGAATAGGACACCGTGTAGTTTGATACTGAAAACCATCTTTCATCATGACCTCCTGTAACATGTTTAACGATTTAAAGCCCTCGTGCACCAATAGACGATCCCATGTAAGCACATCCGCACACCAGATATCAGCCGGCTCTAAAATAGCCAGCCAATGCTGCGTAATCTCATTTCTCAAGTGCTTTGCTAAAATGGCCTTAATCTCATCTCTCTTATCGAAAGCATCTGTCGTCACGGTGTACACTTCCAATGCTTCACAGCCCAATAGTTTACCTAATACAGGGATGGCACCCATCGCTAAAGCTAAATGGCCGTCTTGTGTCTGATAGATTCCATAAGGCGCTCCTAAATAAGCATGTGCATTATTAACCTGCGTGCGCTGTGGTAACAGACCTCCATCTTTATAAAAAGTGGTGACTGCTTCAAACTGGAAATCATAGGCCGATTCAATCATGCTTACTTGCACCAAAGCTCCCTGTTTGGTGATACCCTTACCCAGTAAACAGGCTAAAATACCCTGCACTAGATTAGCTCCGGCCAACATATCAACAATAGAAAGTCCCATCGGTACGGGACCATCTGCTGCATTTCCACTTAACCAGGTAAGTCCTGTAAGTGATTGCAGTAATAAATCCTGCCCAGGTCTATCCCGCCAAGGCCCCTCCGTACCATACCCCGATATTTCTGCATACACAATAGCTGGATTGATCTTGATAACTTCTTCAAAATGAAGACCTAATCGTTCCATTACGCCAGGGCGAAAATTATGTATCATCACATCTGCTTTGGCTATCAATGTTTTAACCAAAGCAATATCTTCCTCTTTCTTTAAATCCGCCGCAAAACTCTCTTTATTACGGTTAATGGCATGAAAAACCGATGACTCCCCATTCATAACCACATCCGAAGTATACAAACTACGACAGATGTCGCCAGTGCCAGGCTTTTCCACCTTGATTACCCGTGCACCCAGATCGGCCAGACGTAAACTGGCAGAAGGCCCCGAGAGAAATTGACTAAAATCAACCACCAAATAATCTGCTAAAGGCTTCATCGTTCAGCTATATTAAATTCACTATTAATCTTGTCAGTATCCTCACCCGTTTTAGGAGCAGCCTTATCAGCATATAACTTTTGTTTATTGATTTGTATTGGACTTCTCGTGGTCGTCAATTTCTTACCATCGGGCAGTTTTAGGTCTTGTATCATACCTAATGCATCAAAGGCTTCATGCTGCAATGCCTGCTGATAATTATAAACCGAAGAACACCAAATCCCTTCCTTGTCCAAGCGAGCTCGCCAATATTCCGTGCTATTATCTCCTAGGTGTTCGCCAAGTTTTGTTGCTATTTCATCTCTTTTTTCAAACCAGGTAGCTTTATCTTGGTACAACGTTAAGTCGCAACCGATACTTTTCCCTATTTTCATTAAATCTCCCATGGCGAGTGTCAGGTAGCCATCGCTTGTTTTGTAAATACCGTAGGGTGCACTGAGGTAGGGATGTCCTCCTCCCCGAACACCACTTCGCTGAGGCAAACGGCCTCCATCATTTAAATGAGTTGTTAGCAGCTCAAACTGTAAATCTAAAACAGATTCCAGCAGACTTACCTCTACCAGCACACTTTCACCTGTCTTATTCCTCTTTAATAGGGCGGCTAGAATGCCTTGCGTCAGGTGGGCTCCACAGGCCATATCAGCAGTAGCCAATCCAAAAGGAACAGGTCCGTCGTTCTTGGTTCCCGACAACCATGTTAATCCAGAAAGCGATTGAATCAATAGGTCTTGACCAGGTTTGTTTGCCCATGGCCCCTCTGTACCATAACCTGTCACAACACCATAAACAATTTTAGGATTTAGCTCGCGCACCTCTTGATAAGTGAGTCCAATTTTTTCCATTACACCTGGCCTAAAATTATGAGTCATTACATCGGCACGTGCAATTAACTTTTTTACGTCAGCTAAATCAGCTGCATTTTTGAGATCAGCAGCATAAGACTCTTTATTTCTATTAATGGTATGAAACACTAAACTATCGTCTTCAATAAATAGGTTTTTAATGGCAATCTGACGTCCACCTTCCCCCTTACCAGGTCGCTCTATCTTAATAACCCGCGCACCCAAGTCTGCCAATTTAAGTCCCGCCGTAGGGCCAGCCATAAATTGAGCAAACTCTAATACTACTATTCCAGCTAAAGGCTTCATATCAAGCTAATACTTTTGATTCGTTGTAAAGTTCATTTAACTTCGTTAATACAGCTTGTTCCTTACCCCCTTTAATAATATAATCTCTCACAATGTCACCAGCATGATCTTGAAAAAACATATGTCCATGATAGCGAGGCCTTAAAAAGGCCCGCTCTAAGGCAGGTAAGGTATTATAGAAATAATTCCCACTTAATTTATTCGTATGAACCGCTTTCCATGCTTTTAAGTGTCCAGGCTGACCTCCGTTATCAAAAAATAATCCCTGTTGGCATATTGGTGAGGCCACGTAGCGCACATATTGCATAGCTTCCGATAGGTGCTTACATTTTGCCGAAACAGCAAGGCCTGTTCCTCCCAATGTGCTCCGCATGTTTTCTTTATTTGTTAGACTTACCAAGTCATGAAAATGTAGTACCCGTTCGGCATAACCATGGCGTGCATAATTTGAATAGCCATATGCAAAGGGGCAGTACACAATGTCATCCGTATTCACCATCGTTTCGTAAACCTTTATGGGATTATAGTGATGAAACCGTTTATCCACTTTGTCTGCCAATTGTTTAAATAATTGCAGTGCCTTTATTCCTATTTCCTTGCTGATTACCTCACGCTCTGTTTGGCAAGGGTCCTCTCCAAGCGAACAGCAGAACATATAGAAGCTCATGAGGGTATCAATGGGAATTAAGGAAAAGCCTACCTTACCACTGTCGGCTATTGAAAGCAGCTCTTTATAAGTTTTAGGTAGCTGCATCGCATGCTTTTTTAATAGGTCAGGTCTACTGGAGGCTACAGGAGTGGCAGCATCAATCGGTAATGCCCATTGGTGCTCGTCAAAGTGGTAGCTTATATACGAATGCCCTACACTATGGTCTTGTTGATCTTTTAGATCAGCTTCTGATAAATAGCTATCTAAGGGTAAAATACTTTTCGTGCGAGCAGCAAATCCGGCCCAAGGGTGATCTATCACTAATAAATCATATATTTCTGCCAGCTGTTGCACCGAAAAATCAGCAAAAGCCTGTAATGAGCGCTTTTCCCATGTTATTTCCACGTGCGGATTTAGCTCACTGAACCGCTGCGCAGTAGCGACCATAGGGGTGAACCCTCTACTATGATTCCAAGTAATTCCTTTTAGTACGATGCGTTTATTTTCCACGGACAAATTCACTTAAAATTTAATTTCCTTTATTTTCTTATCTACATCCTTAGACGGCATCGGCATCAAGTAAAAAGTATACCGATAGTCTTTTGCCGGAATCTGGTATTGTGGTAATGGCTGCGACACGTCCGACCAGGAATCATTCCCCCCTACTCCCATTTGAATGAGATCTATATTTAGTGTAACAAAACCTGCGTCTTTTAATAAATGATGATGTTTCGCCGTAACAATCTCTTGTTCCGTATAAGGCCAAGCGCTCATACTTAATAAACTATCGGCCACCACTACCATGCCTTGTTGCTGTTTATCTGTCAAACTCATCCACCGTACGTCCGTACGGTTAGCGTTTTCCTGTGGGTACACATAAGGTTCAATAAAACTATCCAATGGCAATCTATAAATACCTACATCCATACCAAATCGTTTATCAATATAATTTTCCTGTGGCCCCTTACCATACCAAGAAACTTGGTCATATCCTCTTTTGATGCCTCCTTGCATACCCACTTTAGGTAAATTTGGAAGGCCATTTAAAACCCGCAACTGATTCGTCACTTTAACCACTCCTTCACCATTAAAGGTATAGGCTACCTCAACGGTTGCACTATCTTTCACAACAGCGTACTTGCTAACGACGGTGATTATTCCAGAGGTTGAACTATCAATGGATTGATTTAATAGAGCTGGTTTTGCGTCATACCATTGCTTTAGCACTTTTGAAGGTTTCCACCCTTTCCGGTCGTTATCTGTTTGCGGACGCGTAAAATGTGGCAGAAAGGCCTGGGCCAATTGTTCTGTACCTTGGTTTTTATAAGAAACTAAAGCGCCGTTTTTTCTGCTAATTGTAATTTCTTTTCCATTAGCCGATTGAAGTCTGTACCCTTCTCCATTGGAAGTTATCTTCACCTTGTGAAATTTATTGGAAAGGTTGTCGGATTTCGCCAGTCCGGTTAATCTCAACTGATTAGCTGCTACCTCGAAACCTTTATCGGCCCAAGATTTGTTTTCATTTAGTTGATAACTTATGTTCAGTAAATACTCATGATCCTTCTTTAATGTTGGCAATAAAGATTTTAAAGAAACGGTAGTATCTACACCCGCAGCTAGCCTAAATGTCGGCAATGTTTTAGTCAACAGCTCGTGGCCATCTTCCAAGAGTGAAATTTTTATTAAATAATTCGCTAGGTTTTTTACAGCATGTCGATTGGTAATATTAAGAAGTACGTCATCCGTATCAATCAAAGAAGTTTCAATAGGTTGGTACACCCGCTTACATTCGTACATGGCCGATTTTGGCCGACCATCGGAGGCAACCATCCCATCGATGCAGAAATTACCATCATGTCTTTTCTCTCCAAAATCTCCTCCATAAGCGAAAAAGGGTTTACCCATCGCATCCTTTTTGATCAGGCCGTGATCTTTAAATTCCCAGATAAACCCACCAATTAATCGCGGATATGCTCTAAAAATGTCCCAAAACTCTTTCATATTGCCGGTTGAATTCCCCATTGAATGTGCGTACTCCACAAATAATATCGGTCGCTTATCACCATTTTTCTGATTAAGAAGCAACTCAGGCGTAAATATTCCGGGGTAGAAACGGCTGATGATATCAACATAATATTGATCAACGGGGTTGCCAATACGGTGAGCGTGGTCATTTGATTTAAGATAACGCGCATCGGAAGGATCAATATATCCTTTTTCCCGAGGACTGCCCATCGCGGGCTCGTAATGTACGGGGCGGGTAATATCGAAATCGTGAATCCAGGCGGCCATTGCAGCGTTGTTGGGCCCGCGGCCTGCTTCATTTCCTAAGCTCCAGATAATGATGGAAGGATGATTTTTATCGCGCATGACCATGCGACTTGTGCGCTCCATAAAGGCATGTGTCCATTGTGGATCATTGCTCAACTTACCTCCTAAACCATGTGTTTCATAATTAGCTTCGTCCATCACGAAGATGCCATATTCATCACAGAGTTCATAGAGATAAGGGTCATTCGGATAATGACTGGTTCGTATAGCATTAAAGTTAAATTGTTTAATCAGTTGAAGATCCTTTCTAATATCATCTCTCGACAAGGCCTTCCCCTTTTCAGGATGTGCATCATGACGATTGACCCCATAGAGATAGGTCACTTTACCATTGATGAGCAATTTTCCGGAATTTTTATCAAATTCAATACTCCTAAAACCCACTTTACAGCTCTTCACTTCTAGCACTTTTCCGTCTTTATCGGTAAGCGTTAACAATAAGGTATAAAGGTTAGGGTCTTCATCACTCCATTTTTTTGGGTTCTTAACCTTCGCCTCCAGCAAACCAAATTTCACATTGTCCAGTCGCGGGTATATTTCATTTACCACCTCATTGGCTGAGCGCTGTAATGCTTTTGCAAAAACTGGCTGTTTATCAGCACCATACAACTGTGCTTGGATAGTATAGCCATTAATTGAATCGCCTGTTAGATTTTCTATACGCGGACGAATGCTGAATACCGCATCCCGATAGTCCTTATCCAATACTGCTTGCCAGTGAAAATCGGCAATACGGACCTTTGGTTCAGCCAACAGCATCACCTCACGTTGTATACCACTCATCCGCCAATGATCTTGGTCTTCCAAATAGGAACCATCGCTCCAACGGATAACCTGCACGGAGAGCACATTTTCACCGCGCTGCAAGTAAGGGGTTATATTAAATTCAGAGGGGAGACAACTGTCTTCCCCATACCCTAAAAATTTGCCGTTGAGCCATACCTTAAAGGCAGAGCTTACCCCACCAAAATGCAAGGTAATATTCATATCTTGCCAATTGGCCGGTATCGTAAAAACACGCTGGTAAGATCCTACAGCATTATAATCTTTAGGAATTCTTGGTGGATCCACCGGCCGAAATGGATATACGGCACTTTTATAGATGGGAATATCGTAACCCCTCATTTCCCAATTGGAGGGTACTGTTAATTTATCCCAACCTTGTACGCTGCTCTTATAAAAATCAATCGGTGCATCAGCAGGTTTCTGGGCAAAGAAAAAATCCCACTCGCCATTCAATGACAACATTCGACCCGATATTTCCCGATTTCCATCCAACGCTTCTTGCGTACTTTGGTAAGAATAGGCAGTGGCTCTTGACGGTTCTCTATTAATGCTGGTAACTAGCGGATCTTCCCAAGGTTCAGATTGGTAGATGCCTGGCACAGGGGGTATGGTAGCCGGTAAACCATCTACCGTTTGGGCATAGATGTTTATCCAAAACATCCAACAAATCAATATTCCTACACTACTTTTAAAATGACAATTGCTTATAATCACTGTTAGTTTATTTGCTGGCTAGTGAATATCAAAAATAAAGGTATGCAAGCTGTTTTTTTTATAAGAAGTTGACTAGCTATTATAGGATATTATCATTTGATATTTTCTTTTTTCCCGCAAAAAAGGTACTGTGTTAAATTCCAAATATTTTATAACTTTATTTTTTATAAAGGAGAGCAGCGCAAGCTATTCATCCTGTGTAGGCAGATCTCAGTATCTGCCTACTTCCATTACAGCGTTATTTATTTGTTCTTCGAAAATATATTCCTGATCATTCTTCCATAAGATATATATTAAGATCAGCAACTTTCTAGCTACAGCAGTTATTCCGATTTTTTTAGCTGGCTTCCTGTCAATTATTCTTTCATAAAATACTTTTAGATCTTTATTATATCGGCTAGCAGCGAGTGCAGGCATATAGAGTGCCTTTCTAATGAAGCTATTTCCTTTTTTTGATATCTTTGACT
>NZ_FOAF01000014.1:0-70280 GCF_900109575.1 Olivibacter domesticus
GTTACCTCGTTCTCATCCACTCCGTTTGCTACCGCATTATCTTTTGTTACTGCTAGGTTGCTCTTCGAGAAATCTATTTCTTGATTACCTACAGTCAGTGTAGCTTCTGCAGAAATCACATCACAACCTGCAGCAGAAGATACAACTACACGATAAGTATATATAGTTCCGGCAGAATCCGAAGGAACAGTAACGCTAAAGGTACTATCAACTTCACCTTGAAGGGTAGTCCAAGTAGTTCCCACTAATTGTTCCCACTGATAGCTCAAGTCAGTACCGGTTGCTTCGACATTAAAGGAAGCACTAAGACCAGGTGCTAAAGTTAAGCTAGTAGGTTGCAAAACTATTTCAGGTTTTGCGCTAATTGTGACAGCGATTGGAACCCTGTCTCCAACATCACACCCTTGACGAACAGCCTGTACATAGAAGGTATATTCACCCGGAGCTAGATCGGCTGGTAATGTAAATGATAATCCATCCGTTGTCTCCAATTCATTACCACCAATTACAGCATCAAAGATTTTATATATTGTACAACTATCAACTTGGTTCAACACAATTGGCTCATCCGGACACAATACCAGATCACCATCAGGATTAACCACAGGGCTAATGGTCGGTTTTAAATTAACATCATATACATTGGTGCTATTTCCAAGTACACTTGCCACGCTACCATAAGTTATTGATACACGATCAAAAGGCTCATTTGTTGGCGCCACAATAATCGCAGCACGTTGACTACTACCTAATAGTTTAAGATTTAGTAAACCACTTTGCTCATCTAGTGGTTCACCTACCGGTGTATTACCCAGGTAACGTTGAATTTTGTATCCTTTTAAAAGTTCTACCTGTAATATTGGATCATTAGGAACCTCGGTAACGATTCTGATCGAATCGTTTAGTTGGCTTTGTGATTTGAAGGCTACTGTTAAGAACGCTTCATTTAATACTGCCACTTCCCTTGAAATCGTAGCATAAGAAGTAGTATCATTATCAACGGCATTCCATGGACTTGTGACAGATGAAGTAGCACTTAATGCTCCCAAACCAATATCCCTTACACCATGTAATACATCGATCACATTTGGCTTCACGTTTGGCGCAACAGGAGCGCAATCATTTGTTGCACTGTTCCTAGTAACATAAGCACCATAGACACGGGTGTTTTGCGCAAGACTCAATACCGCCGCCTGTATCACACGTACGCCTCTATAATTTTTAGGCCCGGTATTATCAGCCGGCACAAATGTAAATTCTGCAACATTATCCCCTACCAGAAGGTCAAGCAATCCACCTTGAACATTTTGAGGTGCGCCAATTTCATTGCCAGCAGAATCTAAACCTACTACAGAAACACCTGTTAACACCCCTACAGCACTCAATTCTTTGCCAAGTTTGACAGTTACAGGTGTACCGGCCTCCGCCTGCTGAGCAAATACTAGGTTTTGACGTACACTACCAATTCCAGCCACACCCACTAATGTTCTTAATGTAGAATTCGTTTGTGGATTGCCATCTACCGCATTACCAGGATTCTCAACATCGCCCGTAAGTACTGCACTCCAAGTTTGCGTATTAGCGTATACACGCTCTACTAATGGAGGACAAGCATTTTCATCATAAACGGTAATAACAACCGTAGTAGAAGCAGAGCAATCACCATTGCTTGCAATGGCTGTATAAGTATATACACCCGGAATAGTAAATGTAGGTGTTAAATTTGTTGTTATATTCCCTTCATTATCATACCAAGTCACGGTCAATCCTGCTGGGTCTGTTGTAACACCAGGGATTTGGACCGCTTCACCCACTTTAGCAGAAATTGCGGGATCGCCATTTAATGTAATTGTAGGCGCTGGATTTACTGTTATAGCAGCTCCATCCGAAGGTAAGCTTACGCAAGTGCTTGTAGGATCAGTAACAATTACGGTATAAGTACCGGCTTCCGTCACCGTCAGTGTTTGTTGCGTAGCTCCCTGAATTTCCGCACCATCTTTGAACCATTGATTGCCAATGCTTGCACTTGAAGTTAAAATTACTTCTGATCCTTCACATATAGCATTTGCTCCATCCACCTGAATAGTTGGCTGTACTGGACGAGGAGTCACATCAACAGTAACTGCTGCCGAGAAATCGCTTTCACAACCACCAGCATTAACCGCTACCACTGTATACTGACCGGCCACGCTCACATCTAGTGTTTGCGAGGTCTCTCCTTGGATTTCAACACTATTGTTAAACCATTTATAAGAATCAGCATCTCCGCTAGCTGTTAAAGTAATAAACTCACCTTCGCAGATAGGATTTGCTCCCGTTATAGCAATAGTAGGTATCTCTGGTGTAGGAGACACTGTTACGCTAGTTTGCGCCGGTGGATTGTTAAAGCAATACCCTTCACCTTCTACAACGACGTAATAAGTTGTAGTTACCGTTGGATTAATCGTGATAGAGAGACCTGTTAATGGTGTTCCTGTCAATGCTTCATTATCATACCATTTTACCGCATTGCCTGTTGGAGGTGTAGTAGTCAATCCTGAGAAGGTCGCCGTCAAGGTTACCTCAGCTCCCGCACAAATAGGATCTGCACCGCCACTTAACGTAATGTTTGTGGCATTAATTGGCGTACAATCTGTAGGCATGCTATGCGTAGCTGTCTCTGATTTATCAGCAGTATCATCCTCATTCCTATAGATAGCCGTTACACTATTATCTATAGCAGTCACTACCGCAGGATCAATCGTATTTACTTCAACTGTAAACGTATATGTTTGTGTCTCACCAACACCTAATGCTGGTATGGTAAGTTCTAAATTATTTCCATTTGGCGTAAAATCACCCGCATTCTCGAGTGTTGTATTCGCTGGAACGGTATCAAGTAATTGAACGTTTGTTAGTGCCTTATTGCCGGTGTTGGTAACCGTAATCGTATAGGTTATTATATTACCTGAAACCGCTTGTCCATTATTGGCTCCATTACTTTCACCGGTTAACGCCAGGTCAAGATCATGTAGAGGTGTTACATCCAAAGACGTACCTGTGGTACCAGTTGTATCAGGCTCAGAAGGATTTGCGTTATCCGTAGGAGGGTAACTTTCGATAGGTGTTGTTACCGAGTCGGCCGCTACAGTCGCTACATTTCGAATAATCGAAATGTTTGTCAAATCTTCTTTTACCTTCACCGTAAATATCTGTGGAACAGAAGTTTGACCAGCCTCTAAGCTGGCTATTGTGAAAGATACCGTATTATTAGCAAAGGTGCCACCTGACACATATTCTACACCCTCCGGCAATTGATCTGTAATAACCACATTATTAAGATCTTGATTGCCCGTATTCCTTGTATATATACTATATTCAACAGTTTCCCCTCCGCGTACGGCGGTACTATCTGCACTGCCATTTACTTTATAGGCTTTCCATGATAATAATCCAGTTGCTGGTTCAACATCAATAACAGTTCCTGTTTCGCCTGTTTCATTTGGTTCTGTTGGATTTGTATTATCTACAGGAGGGAAACTTTCAATAGGTGTGGTTACTTCATCACTTACTATAGTAGCTACATTTCTTATTTCAGTAATACCAGTCAAGTTGTCTTTCACTTTTACCGTGAATACCTGTGCTGCTGATGTTTCACCAACAGCTAGTGCCGGAATTTGGAAAGAAATAACACCACCTGTCTCGGTACCGCCCGAAACATAATCAGTTCCTGCAGGTAAAGCATCTGAAATAACGACATTAGTAAGTGCTTGGTTACCTGTATTACGCACATAAATAGCATATTCAACATCCTCTCCCCCATTTACAGAAGTAATAGAGGCATCGCCATTTACTGTATATGCTTTCCATGATACCAACGATTTCAGTTGTTCCACTGGTATGTCTGTACCTGTATTACCGGTCGTATCAGGTTCTGTAGGATTCGTATTATCCGTTGGAGGATACGTTTCACTACCAGGATCGTTGATGTCTGTTTTAACTAAAGCGACGTTACGCACCGCAGTTACTCCAGTTAAATCAGCGTTGACTGTTACCTTGAACGCAACTGTTGCAGTAGCACCGGCGGCAACATTCACACTATCAAAGGTTACAATATTATTATCCAATGTTCCACCTGAACCATCTACATAAGTAGTATGTGCCGGAATAGTATCGGCAACAACTAACCCGCTTAAATCAAGTGTTCCTGTATTCTTTATATGAATAGTATATTCTATTTCTTCACCGCCTTTTACAGAAGTGATGGATTTATCATTATTCACGGTGTAGCTCTTCCATCCGACATAGCCAGAAACTGCATCACAATCTTGCTGGATATAATATAAACGTACATTTGGCACTACCGTAACTCCCACTAACGACCTTAATCGAATGGCAATTTCATCTACGGCAACGTCAGGGGATATCTTAATTTCAGGAGCTGCTCCATTATTGAACAATTGCAATAAATTAACATTTCCAACAACGGCATTTTGTAATGTATCGGCATACACCTCTTGACCATTTTTATAACCAACTACATCAATTCTACCGAATACACCCGCGTCCAGTGTTCCGGTACCTACAGCCATTTTAATTTTGAAAACACTGTTTGCTGCAACTTCCTTATTGAATTGAACGTTCTGTTGTACGGCACCAGCAACATTGATAGTACCTAAACTGAGTTCAGAGTAATCGCCATTATTGTTATTATCTAATATTCTATCTGCATTTTGAACACCATAGCTACCAATACCTGTTAAACCAACTGTTAGACCCGAACCGTCAAAGGACGTTGTAAAGGCTTCCGCGCAACCGTCAAAATTGGTTTCATAACACATTCCGTATACATTGATACTGTTATGTTGTCCTAATAACAAAGCATCCGTATGGTCTTCAATACGTACGCTGCTATAATCCACATTAGGCTTAATGGCTATATAAAATCTTCCGGCCTTATCTTGAACAATACGAATTTGGTTGTTTGGATTAAGACCTGTAGTAGATCCGGTAAACGAATCTTCACTTGACCCAGTAACCACTTCATTTCCAGCAGCATCTTTCACAATGACATTAAAATAATGGTTACCTAAAACAACATTACCAATTATATCTGTCAATAATTTACCAACACTACCTCCCAACAAGGACGCTAATAGACCTTCATCTCCCGCGTCAATTCGGACGAAGGATGTAGTGCCTGCCGGCACAACAGCACCATAACCAAATTCTACATGTCCAGAATATTTAGTCAATCCGGCATCCGAATGGATCGTTGCATAACTGTTATGATTACCATCAAATAAATTTGGTAAATCATCTACGTGTTCGGAATTCACTAAGTTATCTGCACATACAGGATCTCTATATGGCGGTGCTAAGAAATCAGGATCAGGACAGGCGTCTGAAATACGACTTACTCCATAAAATCTTATTGGCGCGCTGGTATTAATGCTCGCTACTGATTGCAGACCAAATTGTACACGATCATATACAACTCCCGGTGCAATTGTTAGTTGCTGAATGCCGCCAGAGTTCAATAATCCTAATAGATCTAAATTATTAATAAGAGCGCTTTGAAGTGATTCATTGTATACTTCTTCGCTACCATTAAATAATTTCACGCGATAGGAACCTGCTAAATCAAGATTCAGTATACCCGGTTGATCCAATTGAACACGTAGTCTCAATGAATCGGTTGCCGACGATTTTGTTTTGAAATAAATGTTTTGGTAAACAGTCGCTCCTACTCCTACAATTCCTAAATTGATAGTGGAATAATTGGATGAATTCTCATCAATCGTATATTGAGGATTGAATACGCCCCCTTTGCTAATATCCAATAAATCCAGTGAAAGACCGTCACCATCAAATGAAGTGAAAGTGGCTTGCTCACATGGATCAAACACTGTTTCCCTACACATACTATACACATTCATGGTAGCGGTATTATTTCCACCAATTAAAGCAGCTAACCCATGGGTTATACGCACAGACTGATATGGAACGTCTGCCGTTACGGCAATATAAAAGCGTCCATTAGCGTCTTTTACCACTTTGACCGCCTGTCCATCAAAACCATCTACACTAGAAGCATTGAAAATTTCGGCTCCAGCAGCATCTTTTAGTGCTACTTCAAAATAATGGTTACCCAATACCAATCCACCTGCTAAATCTGCAAGCGCTCCCCCAAGGCTTCCGCCCAATAAGGAATTAAGCATGTCATCCTCAAAATCTATACGGATATAGGAGGTTTCTTTTGCAGGAATAGCATTTGGATAAGCTAGTTCGATGTGACTACTAAATGATCCTAAACCAAGAGCAGTACCAGTACCCGCATATAAGGTGGCATAAGTATCATTTTTATCATCAATGGTATTCAGTGGGAAATTGGTATTTTCAAAGCTAGTAACGGTAGTTCCACAATCCTTTTGATTAAAAGGAGGTGTCGTTACCGGTGGATCTTGTAATTCAGGATCCGGACAAGCGGCACTAAAGCGCTCGATACTAAATACCTGTAATGGATTATTGATCACATTGGCGCTGAGCAGTGATTCTATACCTATTGCTACTCGATCAAAGGCTCTACCCGGACCAAACGGCAATGACAACACTTCTCCTCCCTGCAATAAATCTAATAAATCTAAATCGGAAACAAGGCCGTCTCGTAAGCGTTGCGAGAAGACTTCTTGATCGCCATTAAATGCTTTCACGACAATACTTCCCAATACTTCGGCGGAAATAACTGATCCACCATCCATTTTCAGTTTTACACGGAAGTGATCCGTTAAAGCAGACAATGTATGAAAATCAACATATTGATAAACACTGGCGGCTACACCTGCTGCCCCGATGCTGATAGATGAAGCAGTATTCGCGTCACCATCTATAGCATGTTGAGCATTCGTCACACCTGCATTTCCTGCTCCTAATAAATCTAAAGAAATTCCGTTAGAAGCCGTATAGGTATCAAATGCTTGTTCACAAGGTTCTGACCCTGTAGATACGCAAGCATGATACACATTCATATTACGCACTTCGCCTAGCCCTAGTAATGCACCTAGGCTCTCTGTTATACGTATACTATTGTAATCAGCATTAGGGGTTATTGCTATATAATAACGTCCTAGTTTATCCTGAACAACCTTAACCCGTCCGTCTGTATTATAAAAACCGGTGTTACTTGAACCGCTTAAAACAGAAGTACCATCATTTTTAGCATCCACTGTGAAATAATGGCTTCCAAATAAAACATTATTAACAACTCCTCCCAATAATTGCCCAACACTTCCATCTAACAAACCTCCTAAGACTTCGTTATCAAAATCAATACGAATATAACTTGTTGTTCCTGCTGTTTTTGGTTGGTTAAAGCCTAATTCTATATGGCCATTATAGGAACCAATTCCCACTGCTGTGCCAGAGCTAGCCTCCAAGGTAGTATAGGTATCATTATTACCATCAACAGCATTGTATGGAAAATTGGCATACTCGGAAGAGATCACGCTAGTAGCACAGTCCTTTTGACTGAGCATATGATCTGTTGGATTAGGAGGGATTATAGGATTTGGATCAGCACAATTTAATACCGGGCTATTTGCTCCACCATAACGTTCGACACTGTAAACTCTTAATGGCGAGCTAGCTAAGCTCAACCCAACCGACGTGTTTACGCCAATGGCCACTCGATCAAAAGGTACCCCTGGCCCTATTGGAAGTGTTACTGTTTCTCCATTCCGCAATAAACCTAATAAGTCAAGACCATTAATTAGGCCTCCTTGTAATTTTTTAGAATAAACGACTTGATCGCCGTTATACGCGCGAATCTCAAAGCTACCTATCAGGTTAAGATCAAGTAAACTTCCGCCACCTATTGCAAACTTCACTTTGAAATAATCCTGCGGGGCAGATAATCCATTAAAATAGAAAGTCTGAAAAACAGAACCTGCTACCTGCAACGTTCCCGTACTGATAGTGGAATAATTATTCGGATCACTATCTACCGCAAATTGGGGATTTTGAACGACATCTGTTAACGCAACACTGATTCCTGTACTTTTACCGACATCTGTATAAGTAGCTAAGCCACAAGAGGTCCCTGACAAGGTAAATCCATTATGCACGCGCATTGAAAGCGTTGAAGCAACATTTACTTCTGGCGGAAATGTCAACCTAATTCTTACACCATTATAAGGCACGGTATTTTGTGGAGCCGCTACCGCTAAATACAGCTCTCCATTATTATCTCTTATAAACGATGTTTCTATAGTAGCCCCTGTAATCTCTGTTCCCGCGTCACCTGCTGCAGTACCATTCGAAGCATTTTGATATAACCCAGCAATAATAATATCATTAGGTGTCCCAAGTAGTTGTCCTAAATTAAGGCCTAAACCTGATTCTGTTAGTTCGGAAACTTTTATGAACGAAATAGCATTTCCTGTTTGTGCGGTAGGATACTTTAGTTGCAACCATGCGTCCCCCCCCGCCAAAAGAACGGTCCTTTGCGAGGTCATGGTTGCATAAGTGTCGTCTGGTAACGCCGCATTAGCAGGATCCGTCACACCGCCTCCTGCAAACAATCCGATTTGTACACGTCCTGAATTAGGTGTCCAAGTAGCATAAGTTTTATTTTGCCCATACCCTATCCCGGCCATACCAAATACGGCAAAGAACACTGCTAAAACAGTAAACACAAAATGGGAAAAAGATTTTCTGAACGTAAAAGTTGTTTCCATACAACAGCTTGTTAAGTAATATTCAACATCAAACTGAATAATCACCAATTCACAGCCGTGCATCTCTACGACAAGACAGAGAATGGGCAAAACATTGCCCTAGATTTCATTAAAAACTGTTCTTCTAGTAGATTAAATGCAATAACAATAAATTAGTTTACTATTCGTTTATATTATTAGATCAAGTGAAATGTGGCTATGCACAATTCCTCTTCATCATTTAATTCTTCTGGATAAATGTCATACAAATGTATTTCACCGATATGAAGAATCAGCTGTTCACAATGTTCATTCGCGCAGCGACCGTTCAGTCCGTTCAGGTTATAAAAATTTCGTTCACTTTGTTCAGTTTTTAACAAACTTGACCCGTTTATACACAATTTTTCACACTTATTCCTATTGTTCAGTTTTATAATTTCTTAATATTGCACAGTTATTTAAAAATCAAATAACGTCCAGGAACATCATAAATCACTTATTTTAAATCAATTAAAAAAACAATACCGTCTTTTTAATTAACATTAATGCGCGTTGCTAGCGCCAGCTTTTTTAAATGAAGTGAAATAAACTTTCACTTCCCTTAAACTATGAACTGTTGCCAACGTTAGTTTTAACTTCTATATTTATCTCATGTATTTATACTGTAATTAACCAAATTTCCAAGCATGAAGATATTTTTACAGCCTCATATCCAAGAACTAAAAGATAAAGTACTCGAAATTGCACGTATAGAAAATATCATTTCGGCGGATTGCTATAAGCTTTCCGTAGAAATTTCTGCGAAAACACACAAGACTATTAGTCAGACTACTATCAAACGTGTTTATGGCTTCGCCCATGCACGCTACGCCCCTTCAACCTTTACACTTAACGCGCTGTCTCAATATTGTGGCTACGAAGGCTGGTCGGATTTCATCCAACAAATGGAAGCTAAACAGGAGAAGGCTAAAGAGCACGTCGCCTGGAACGAAATTGCACAGGCTGCACATAATATCACACGGTTCACTATACAAACGAATAAACATAAAAGTGGATTGTCTTATTTATATACTATTGAAAGACAATCTATCAACGATCATATAGATCGTTTTCTAAAAACGGGATCTACCGGTTGTATTATCAGTGCCCCATCTGGTATGGGAAAAACTATAGGTATCACCCATTGGGTAGACAAGCAGATGACTGCAAATCATTCGGCAAATAACAACCATATTATCCTTCACGTAAACAGCTCTTCCCTGTTCTTTGCTGCAGGTTTCGGCTTTCATAGCAATAAATGGCTCACCCATTTATTGAACTTTCCTCAACAGCAGCATTTTGAAGATTTCATAGAAGAATATAGAAAAAGTGCCCCAGGGAATTTTTATCTCATCATTGACGACTTTAATAATAATTTAATTAATAATCGCTTATTTGACATCGTCTTCAGGCAGCTTATTGACATGGTAGCTTATCTATCCAATTATCCATGGATGAAAGTTATTATTACATTACGACCTTCTACCTGGCAGAAATACGGTCATCTAATAGAAAATCATCTGGAAACCAATAAGCTTTGGTATACTAATTTTTCAGGTGCCAGAAGAGTCAATGCCATCAATCTGAATCCTTTTAGTAATCAGGAGATACAGCAGTTGGTTGATAAAATAAATGATGCATCGAGAGAAGAAGTTGTCTATACTCGAAAGTACTTCCCCGTAATCGCCACTCCTTTGCATTTTCAATATTATTATCAGCTTAAAGGGAATGCCATCCGTACAGATCAGTTAAATCCTGCGGACGAATATGCTATTGCTTCCGTATACCTAAATAAAAACATATTAAAGGGGGCTCTTGCCGCTGAAAAGCAGGTCATGTTGACGCAGTTTGCAAAGCTGTTACATTTTTCGGAAGAGGAAGCATTTGTGAACAAAAAAGATGCTTATGATATTATAAAGGAAAATCATAGCATTTATAGCGAATTACTGCATGCAGGCATTGTATATGAATACCAACGAGAACAGGGAACCCGAGCGGCATACCAGATCAAATTCAAGTCGCTAGTATTGGCAGCCTATTATATCGCGCAGGAAGCTATCGAAGAAAATAGTGGAGATATCGATGAAGCATTGATGGTCTGGATGCAAAAAAGTGACTATCCTGATCATGTAAAATTAGCCATCTTAAAGTGGTTAATCCTATTTTCGTTAGAAATAGGTGATCTGAGTATCTTCAATGAAATAGAGAAAATAGATTTTATTGAACCTCATCAGGCATCCCTTATTTTATTTACCTGCAGTAATCTTGATTATGTTATTCATGCAGATCCGTCTATTGCAGCTCCTCTTAATGATGCATTTGCCGCTTCTGCATTTATCGACATTGCCTTGGATCATGTATTATTGGAAATTGAATATCACCTTGCTTTAAAAAAACTACAATATTATAAGCTTTCCTATAGACAGCAAATTTTATTGCATACCTCACTCGCTTTCTTTGAGTTATTATATTTACAGGACGATGAAGCGTCTAAACATATAGAAATACTACAATCCATTCCGCGAGAGCATTTTGCAGAATTCTCATTGAATCCTTTAGTAATCATTGAAAGCATTCATCATTATTATAGACATAACTCGTTAAAAGGTGATACGCTACAAGAAATTAAACTGTTTTGTACATACCCTGAGCGTAATACTAATTTAACGCATAAACAACTTATTTATGTACTTGCTTATATTGCTTTAAATTTAGAAGGAAATCCGGAGATGTCCATCACCTATTTAAATGCTGTTAATGATTATGTACTAAACTTAAACCAAAACATCACGGCAGATTTTAAAGCATGCCTTCATTTTGCATTAGCTGATCGCTATGCCCATGCAAAGAAGATAGAGCAAGCCAAACAAGAGCAGCAATTAGCCGTAAAAATTAATAGTACTCATACATTAAACCGCATCCAAGCAGGACTTTTAGATATGGAAATGCTTCGCCATGAAAATCAAGACTTTCTTACACATGCACGACAATTAATCTTAATTACCAAACAATATAATCTCAAATACTACGAAGCATTTGTTCGTGTATATTTAATAAAGACTTTGAATCCAGACGACTATCAACACCTCATCGAGGAACATCGAATGGCTGTTTCTTCTTTGTTTGGTAATTCAGGATATAAGTTAGAAAGTTTTTATAATCTTTTTAAAGCAACTTTTATTAGTTCTTCGACAGTTAACTGAGTAGTATTTGCCTTAACCGTTTCGGCAAGTACTTTATCTGCTTGTGTTTTGTTAAATCCTAGCATTACTAATGCCGTTAACGCCTCTTCATAAGCAGATTGATGATGCGGAATGTTAATAAGTGTATCTGGACCTTCCTTTTTAAGTTTATCCTGCAATTCAAGGATTATACGCTGAGCAGATTTTGGTCCAATACCCTTTATTCGCTGTATCTGTTTTACATCACCTTGTACAATCGCTGCTTGAATTTCGACAGGGGTAATAGATGACAAAATCATTCGCCCTGTATTAGCACCTATACCCGAAACAGACAAAAGATGGTTAAACAAACGCCTTTCTCCTTCATCTGCAAAACCATATAATGTGTGCGAATCTTCTTTTACCTGAAAACTAATAAACAACTTGCACAACTCCTTGTCTTTAATATTTCCAAAGGTGTGTAAGGAAATATTGATATGGTAACCGATACCATTTACATCAAGTACTACATATGTTGGACATTTGAAGGCTAGTTTTCCATTTAAATATTCGTACATCTTTTTGTTTTTTTGTTACTAGTTATTCGTTCTTTGTTAAGGCTTGTGAATGATGGTTTCCAATTGGTGTATCTTATAAATAATTAGCGAATTGGCTTAATAGACCAATTCGCTAATCATATGATAATTTTTATTTCTTTTTCGCCTTAGCGTTTGCTTCTTTTTCTTTGGACTGTACATCTACAACAGCAATAGTTACCATGTTAACGATTTCTCTTACCGAACTACCTAATTGCAATACGTGTACAGGTTTATTCAAACCTAACAATATCGGCCCAACAGCCTCCGCTTCACCCAATTCTTGCAACAGTTTATACGCGATATTACCTGATTCGAGTGTGGGAAACACTAATACATTAGCAGGCCCATCACTTAAGTTGCTAAAAGGAAAGTTCTCGGCAAGCATATTGCTGTTTGTCGCAAAATTGGCCTGCATTTCACCGTCAACTATAATTTCAGGATATTTCGAATGCAGTATTTTGACTGCATTGCGCATTTTGGAAGGGATCTCTCCTTCATTAGAGCCGAAATTCGAATAAGATAGTAAGGCTATTCTTGGCTGTATATTCATTTTTTTTACGGCATCGTGAAGAAGTACCGTAATGTCCACCAACTCACTTTCCGAAGGATCCTTGTTCACCGTTGTATCGCCAAAGAAAACGGGACCCTTTTTTGTTAACATCATGTACATACCGGCTACGCGACTACCCGGTTTGGTACCAATAACATGTAAGGCAGGGCGTATAGTGGTGGCATAATTTTTGGTTAATCCGGAAATAAGGCTATCGGCTTGGCCAAACTCTACCATACTTGCTCCAAAATAATTACGATCTAACATAAATTTATTGGCTTCAAGCAGTGTCATTCCCCTACGTTGTCTTTTAGCATAAAGGGCTTCTACATATTGTCTAAACTGAGGCGTATCTACTTCCTCAAAAGGATCAATAATTTTAACATCATGTAAATCTAGACTATGCTCTACGATTATTCGTTTAATTTTCTCTTTTTTCCCTAATAGTATTGGGTGTGCGATCCCTTCGTCTTTAACAATTTGAGCTGCTTTAAGGATTTTATAGTTATCCGCTTCAGCAAAAACAACACACTTAGGATTTTGGCGTGCGGCCGCACTTAAATCACGCATTAACACATCATCAAGACCTAAACGTTTTCTAAGGGCATCTTTGTATTCTTCCCAATTTGTAATTTCTGCACGCGCAACCCCAGATGTAATAGCAGCCTTTGCTACCGCCGGTGCAACTTCTGTTATTAAGCGTGGATCAGTAGGTTTCGGGATAATATAATCTTTCCCAAATTTCAGGTTATTTATGTTGTAAGCCAAATTCACCGATTCTGGTACCGGTTCTTTGGTAAGCCGGGCAATTGCATATACCGCCGCCAATTTCATCTCTTCATTTATAGCTGTTGCCCGCACATCAAGAGCGCCCCTGAATATATAAGGAAATCCTAAAACATTATTTACTTGATTTGGATAGTCTGAGCGCCCAGTTGCCATGATGACATCTTTACGGGTGCTCACAGCAAGGTCGTAAGCAATTTCAGGATTAGGATTTGCCATAGCAAAAACTATTGGATTCTTATTCATTGTTTTTAACACTTCTGCCGACAGCACATCTGCAGCGGATAAACCAATAAACACGTCTGCATCCTTTACTGCTTCTTCTAACGTATGAAGATCACGCTCGGTAGCAAATTCTCCTTTTAATGCATCTAAACCCTGTCTGTCTTTACGAATCACCCCAGCCCTGTCAATCATCACAATATTCTCTGGTTTTGCGCCCAAAGAAATATAGATTCTAGAACACGAGATTGCCGCAGCACCAGCACCATTTACCACTATCTTTACTTTATCGAGTTTTTTCTTCTGTAACTCGCAAGCATTGATCAAAGCTGCTCCAGAAATAATTGCCGTGCCATGCTGATCATCATGCATAACAGGAATAGACATCTCTTCTTTTAGTCTTCGCTCAATCTCAAAACATTCAGGTGCTTTAATATCTTCTAAATTAATACCTCCAAAAGTTGGTTCTAGCAATTTCACCGTACGGACAAAATCGTCTACATTTTTTGTATCTAGTTCAAGATCGAATACATCTATATCTGCAAATATTTTAAATAATAAGCCTTTTCCTTCCATTACAGGTTTACCTGCTTCCGGTCCGATATCCCCAAGACCTAAAACGGCTGTACCATTGCTGATAACTGCAACTAAATTTCCTTTGGCAGTATATTTATATGCATCTTCTTTATTTTCAGCAATCTTTAGGCAAGGTTCTGCAACACCTGGTGAATATGCTAAAGATAAATCACGTTGCGAATTAGTTGGTTTCGTGGGTACTACGGCTATTTTACCAGGGCGGCCGTTAGCATGATAATCCAAGGCATCTTGCTTACGATTAATTTTACTCATTTTTTAATTGTTCCTTTCGAGATAACAGTTATTTAATCTTTAACGCTGATTGTTGCTTACAATTCAGCTAAGCACCAAAGGTAGGAAGTTTTACGACCAGTACCTAACACCCATCATTATTTGTTGTTGATTCATCAAGATGCTGCTATATGTAGCAAATTTAATTACTAGTTATATTGAAATAGCATGGCATCTAACATGCAGATTAGCTATTACTAAAATATTGATTAATTCGTATCTAATTAGGACTTTATTCGGAGATTGTTCGGACCTTCTTCGGACAAAAGCGAATAATATCCAATTTAATTTCAAATTAAACCACAGTCAATTATTTATATTCATACTATTTATAGCGTTTTTAGGGATTACAAAACACGAGTGTGAGATCACGAAATATTAGTGAAGTGAATTAGCTATCAACAGCAATATGTAAGTAAAAAATATTGTTAAAAATCTGTTAAAAATCAGAAGTAAATGAATAAATCAATAAATTAGCCATTCCAAAAAATTTGATCATCACTTTATGGTACATCTTAATAGATACTCACTTTTTATTATTTTATCTTTTTTAACGCTTACATCTTGGGGACAATCTCGCCAGAAAGGAATTAATCTGAACACTATTGTTGAAAAAACCAATACTCTTGCAACACAACAACCTGTAGAAAAAGTATATCTCCATTTTGATAAACCTTATTATGCCGTTGGTGATACCATGTGGTTTAAATCTTATCTCACCAGTCATCATCAACTGTCTACATTAAGCAAAGTCCTATACATAGAGGTTCTTAATAGCCGAGATTCTTTAGTAAAAACAACAATGATTCCTATAAGCCAAGGAACAGGAAATGGAACCATTGTGTTAGACCCACTTATTTACAAACAGGGAAACTACCGTGTTCGCTCATACACCAAGTATATGATGAACTTTGATCCTGATTATTTCTTTAATAAGAATATTCCTATTGGCGACGTTTTCAATAAAAGAGTGAAAACACATGCTAATTTTATTGCTGATACCAAAGCTAAAACTGTCGTTGTAAATGGACGAATTCAGTATACCGATGAAGAAGGCAAACCCTTAGCAGATAAGCGTGTTACATGGGAGCTCGTGAAAGGGACCGCCAGTTTGAGTAAAGGTAGGGGCAATACTGATAAAAATGGCTATTTACAGGTGAGCCTCAGCAATGAACAACAACAAGCTTTAAAAGAAGGGATTTTAAAAACCACGATTAACGTGGACAACAACCGCTCAACTAATATCAGCTATACATTGCGTTCCGCCTTCCAAACCCCAGATGTACAATTTTTTCCAGAAGGGGGCTATCTTATAGCCGACTTACCCAGCGAAATTGCTTTTAAGGCAGTTGGCGGCGATGGCCTCGGAATACCTGTTACCGGTATAGTGATTGATCAAAACAATCAGGAAGTTGCCAAAATGGAGACAACACATTTGGGCATGGGCAAATTCACTTTAACACCTCAAACAGATGTCAACTATACTGCAAAAATAACGTTAGCGGATGGCTCTCAGCGCAGTTATTCGCTGCCAAAAGTTAGACCTTTTGGAACGAGTCTTGCTGTTGATCCCACAGACAGTACAAACATTGCTCTTAAAATTATTTCCAACGATCTATACCTTAAACAAAATCAGGGTAAAGTGTTTTCTATAGTAGCGCAGAGTGACGGTGTTATTTACTATGCCGCTCAGACGCCACTTAATAGTGCAAGCATCAACGCATCTGTTCCGAAAGAGAAGTTTCCTTCTGGTATTGTTCAATTTACCTTATTTTCGCCAGCAGGAATCCCTCTAAGCGAGCGGCTTGTATTTATTCAGCGGCCGACCGAGCTTCAGCTCAGTCTCAGTTCTGACAAAAAGAGCTATCAGCAAAAGGGGCTTGTGAATTTATCATTAAATGCACGGAATGACAGTACGCAAGCCGTTGGTACTTTTTCTGTTGCTGTAATTGATGAGTCAAAGGTTCCCTTCAATGAAAATGCAGAGACCACCATTCTAAGTAGCCTACTTTTAAGCTCCGACATTAAAGGTTATGTGGAACAACCTAATTATTATTTTAAAACCGTAAATGCGGAAACCCGGGCGAAATTGGATATACTGATGATGACACAAGGTTATAGACGTTTTGATTACAAAGATATCATTGCGGATAAAATCCCCTCTTTAGCCCTAATGCCAGAACAAGGTGTTGATATTACCGGGGCCTTACGTTTACTTAATGGTATTGCCGTTCCGAATGGAAAACTTCAGCTCACTATTGGCAACAATAAAAATGCCGTCGAAACAATATCAGATGCACAAGGTAATTTCAAATTTAGCAATGTAATGTTTACCGACTCCGCACAAATAACAATTAGTGCGCGAAATAACGAGAATTATAAAAATCTTAAAATCACATTAAACGGAGACGCATTCCCTGCTATTACTCAAGGATATACCGCGGCAGATGAAATTTTAAATATCGACAGTACACTTACGCCCTATCTTAAAAACAGCGAAAAACAATACCGTACTGAGCGCGTACTAGAGGAAGTGGTGATTACTGCTAGAGCTGCGCCTAAACCCCGTCATACGCAATACCCTGCCTTATCTGGGTTAAGTCCTATTCCGGATCACCTAATAGATGGTGCACGATTTAGTGGTTGCAATTTATTGATTAACTGTTTGCAGACAGCGGCTATGGGGCTAACCTTCATGGACAACACTTTTTATATTACGAGAGATTATAACCAGGGCAACCGAACTCCTGTTCAGGTTTTTCTTAATGGAATGGCCATCGATGTGAATGGAATTAACACGGTGAGCCCGGCAGAGGTAGAATCGGTGGAAATATTTCTGCGGGATGATTTAGGCACTGTCAATAGAACTTATCAAAGTAATGGTGTTTTGGTAATTAATACCAAGAAGAAACCGGAAGGTACAAGGATCAGTAAAACAGAACTTGAAAATTTATTGCCAAAATCTAATGTTGTAACTATTACGCCATTAGGTTTTCAAGCCGAAAGGACCTTCTATATGCCCAAATATACTCCCACTAGTACACCAGGGCTAGATTTAAGAACTACTGTTTACTGGAATCCAACAATTATTACGGATGATCAAGGGAAGGCCAACTTTCAATTCTTCAATGCCAGTGGCTTGGGTACTTATAAAGCCGTTGTAGAAGGAATGGATGAAAATGGAAATATTGGTAGAGGTGTTTACCGGTATAAAGTAGAATAAGCAATTTGGGCAATGTAACTTATCAATTTAGCTAGTCAGTTACATTGCCAACTACTGTTCTTTCTTTCCCATCAAATACAAGCCCAGCACTCCGGAACAAGCGGCCAGTATATATATTATAAAAACCATAATATTCGACACGCTTGGTGTTAACATCATATAAATGATCCCTATAAAAGAGATAAAACCTGTAAGCATTGCAACAAATGGAATATGTCTTTTCATATCTTGCAAAGCTAACAAATCTGACAAAAACATTTCCCATCTCGCATTTCAAAGGCGTAAAAGTTAAGACATATTTTTCGTATCTTTGTGTCCTTAATAAAAACGATTTTGGTGCCCTGTAACAAATAAGCGGAAACCTCTCAAACCATCAATAAATAGTGGTTGCTTATCATTAGAAATTGCCAAAATAATTCATACGTGAATGAACTTAGATATAAATTTTCAAGAGAAATTTGAGGAGCGTCACATAGCTCCTCAGGGTCAGGATGTACCTGAGATGCTTAAAACAATCGGAATTGAAAGCCATGACCAATTGATTGCTGAAACTATCCCTTCAAAAATTCGCCTTAAAAGCCCACTTAATCTACCACCAGCACTAAGTGAAGCAGGATATTTGAATAGACTAAAACAGATGGCATCAAAAAATAAGGTTTTTAAATCTTATATTGGCCAAGGCTACTACGATGTCACCACTCCGGCTGTAATATTGCGCAATGTTTTTGAAAACCCAGGCTGGTATACGCAGTATACACCTTACCAGGCAGAAATAGCGCAAGGCAGGTTACAGGCATTACTAAATTTCCAAACTGCCATTATTGACCTTACAGGAATGGAAATTGCCAATGCGTCTTTATTGGATGAGGCGACAGCGGCCGCTGAGGCTATGTTTATGCAGTACGGCCTTCGTAAAAATAAAGATGCTAACACCTTCTTTGTATCCGAAAATGTTTTTCCACAAACATTAGATGTGTTAAAAACACGTTCAGTTTCCTATGGGATTCATTTACTGGTCGGTAATCATGAAACTATCGAACTGAATGATCATATTTTCGGAGCATTAGTACAATATCCTGCCGGTGATGGAAAGGTAATTGACTACCGTGCCTTCGCTGAGGCATTACATGCCAATGATGCAACATTGAGCGTTGCAGCAGATCTCATGAGCTTAGCCTTGCTTACTCCCCCGGGAGAATGGGGAGCGGACGTGGTCATTGGGTCTTCCCAACGTTTTGGCGTTCCCATGGGTTTTGGCGGCCCACATGCAGCCTTTTTTGCAACTAAAGATGCTTATAAACGTAATATTCCCGGTAGAATCATTGGCGTCACAATTGATTCAGCGGGTAACTACGCTTTACGAATGGCGTTGCAAACACGCGAACAACATATAAGAAGAGACAAAGCTTCTTCTAATATCTGCACAGCACAGGCTCTACTAGCTATTATGGCAGGTTTTTATGCTACTTATCATGGCCCACAGGGCATACGAGCAATTGCTGGTAGAATTCATGGTTTAACTGTTCTTTTATCTAAGGCTTTAAATCTCTTAGGCTATAAGCAAGAAAACACCATTTTTTTCGATACACTGACACTCCGTGCTGGCGACCTATGTGATCCTTTACATGCGGAAGCACTCAATAATGAAATGAATTTTCATTACGCGGAGAATTCTATAAATATATCTGTTGATGAAACCACTACCTTAGCAGATATTAAAGAAATTGTAAGAGTTTTTGCCAAAGTGAAAGCCAAAACACTGGCTGACCTAGACTTTGCATCTTTGGAAAGTAGTTTAACAACAGTAATTCCTAGCAACTTACAACGATCGAGCGCTTATTTAACGCATGAAGTATTCAACTCACATCATTCTGAGCATGAAATGTTGCGATATATCAAATCATTGGAGTCAAAAGATCTATCACTTTGCCACTCCATGATACCGCTTGGATCATGTACCATGAAATTAAATGCGACTACGGAGATGATTCCGGTTTCTTGGGAAGCCTTCAGTAAACTGCATCCATTTGCACCGACAGATCAAGTAGGTGGGTATATGCAATTGTTAGATGAGCTGAACCAATGGCTTTCGGCAATTACCGGTTTTGCAAAAATGAGTTTTCAACCAAACTCCGGAGCACAAGGTGAATATGCAGGGTTGATGGTTATCAGGGCATATCATGAAGACCGAGGAGACCATCATCGAAATGTAGTTCTAATCCCTTCATCTGCTCATGGCACCAACCCAGCCTCCGCATCGATGGCAGGGATGAAAGTGGTTATTGTAAACTGTGACGATCGTGGAAATATTGACGTGAATGATCTAAAAGCTAAGGCGGAGGCGAATAAAGCACATTTAAGCTGTTTAATGGTAACCTACCCATCAACCCATGGTGTATTTGAAGAATCTATTATAGATATCTGCCAGATCATACATGATAATGGAGGGCAGGTTTACATGGATGGTGCTAATATGAATGCGCAAGTTGGTCTTACAAGTCCGGCTGTTATTGGTGCAGATGTTTGCCATCTTAATCTGCACAAAACCTTTTGTATTCCTCATGGAGGAGGTGGACCAGGTATGGGGCCTATTGGTGTGGCTGAGCATCTTGTTCCGTTCTTACCAGGGCATGAGGTGGTAAACATTAATGAAGGCAAATCTATTTCAGCCGTTTCTGCAGCCCCGTTTGGCTCAGCTTCCATTCTCATCATTTCCCATGCTTATATAGCGATGATGGGAGCTGATGGATTAAAAAATGCCACGCAATTTGCTATCTTAAATGCGAACTATATAAAAGCTAGGTTAGAAAACAGCTATAAGGTGCTATATGCAGGCGCCAATGGCCGTTGCGCACATGAAATGATCTTAGACTGCAGAAGCTTTAAGAACGTAGGCATAGAAGTAGGTGATATCGCGAAAAGACTTATGGACTATGGCTTTCATGCCCCAACGGTGTCTTTCCCAGTAGCGGGCACCTTAATGGTTGAACCAACTGAGTCTGAACCAAAAGCAGAGCTTGACCGCTTTTGCGATGCTTTAGTTGCTATCAGGAAGGAAATTGAAGCAATTGAAATGGGAGAAACAGATAAAAACAACAATTTGTTGAAACAAGCTCCCCATACATTGGCCGTGATCAGCACGGATATTTGGGATCGTCCCTATAGCCGACAAGAAGCAGCGTTCCCTCTTTCTTATGTTGCTACTCGTAAATTCTGGCCAGCGGTAGGAAGGGTTAACGATTCTTATGGAGACCGCTCGTTGGTATGCTCTTGCCCTCCGTTGAGCGAGTATGAGGAAGTAGCGGCTAGTTAGTTAATAGCTATCAGTTAGCAATTATGGTTATTCGTTTGTTGATTACTCAAAGACATCAACCGATTCATTTAACCTCAAGAAATACACCACTGCCCCCAAAAAGTTAGACACTTCTTTGGGGGCAGTACATTTCAATCACACTTTTTTATAATGTCTTTAGCCCTTTGGCTGAATAGAACAATCATTTACACCGTCTTTACAAAACGTTCGTCGTAGTTTTCTATATCCATTATATAATGGTTCTGTATTAAGAAGTCAAATAATGGCTTGGCCGCAGTGGATACAGGCATGTTCTCGGTAGTAATGATTTCATTATTTGTCTTATCCAAATATGGATAAGCATATAGCTTAACATTTTTGCTAAACATTCCGCTTACATAAGCAAGCAATTCGTCTGTATAGGTATCACCATAATTTTTAGAGTTGAAAACATTTCTAAGATTCGAAATATTAGTGGATATACCAACATTATTAGGTTTAAATTGTGAAAGAAATCCCGCTAGTTTATGATTCCTCGTAAAATTAGAGACAAGAATATGGTTACCGGTTGCAGACATCTCTTCTGCCCTTTTTGCAAAGTATTCTAAATCTTCATTACTCAAAACAGGATGATCATCCAATGCATTGGACATCAGCACTTCAATCATAACGAGGAGATTATTATCTTTTACACCCAGATTTTTTTTAAATTGATCAACTGCTAGATTAAATAAATCAAAGTTGGGGTTAGATTTCTGTCGATATTTAGTTCTTAAGATAATTACATCCTTTTTATATAGAAAATCTTTTGCCTGATGCGCATGGCCATGGCGATCAAATATGGCGGCACTGGAAAATCCTTTTGCTATCAGATAAAGGTTGATCAACCTTTCGTTGACATTTTTAAATATTGGCCCGTTAAGCTTAACGAAATCAATTTCTACAGACCCGGAAGCTAAGTTATCTGCCAAGCTTTCAATCATTGTTTGAATATCATGGATGTAGAAATAGGCTGCAAAAACCAGATTCACACCAAGAATACCTAATACTGTTTGTTGTAAGGAGGCATCGCTATCCAACAAACGCACATGCATGATAATACTATTTGGATTTCCTCCAACCTCAGACTGAAATTGTAGGCCTATCCAACCATGAGGATCATTGGTTTTGCTAAAATTCAACGTGGTAACGGTATCGGCAAAAGCGAAAAATCTGCGATTTTGATATTTAGCACCAACTAACCGATCGGTTAAAAGCCTATATTCATGATCTAACATTTTTTCCAAACGAGAGCTACTCACATACCTTCCATTTTCTTCTGCTCCATATATAGCATCACTAAATGCCATATCATAGGCACTCATTGTCTTTGCAATAGTTCCCGAAGCAGCCCCAGCTGTAAAAAAATTACGTGCGACTTCTTGTCCGGCTCCTATCTCGGCAAAAGTGCCATAAATTTGTTCGTTTAAATTAATTTTTAATGCTTTACGTTTATTTTCCAATATCTCTCTTGCCATATGGCAAAGGTAGGGATTTAGTTATGTTTGTGAATTATGAGTTGTGAGTTTTTTAAAATTAAGCCGCTTCCTAATTCGCCACCAAACCTTAAAGCAAGACAAGTCTATTAACTAAGCGCATAAAAAAGCGCCGCTGCATGGAGTGCCTGGCCGATTTGATTATCCTTGAGTAATTTTTTTGTTTCTTCTATCGAAACCAATAGTACCTCAATCTCCTCCTGATCATCTAATGCTTGTTCTTTTACTTTTACACCGCCTTTAGCAATAAAAGTAGTGGTAATATTTGTACTTGTCGCCGGATTTGGGTATAAATCGACCAATTTTTCCATACTATCAAATATATACCCTGTTTCTTCCAGCATTTCTCGTTTGGCAGCAAACAAAGCCTCCTCTCCTTCGTCAATAACACCTCCAGGTATTTCTAAAAACTCTTTACCAGCACCATGTCGATATTGTCTAACTAGTATAATTTCATTTTGCTTTGTAAATGCTACTACATTAACCCAATTGGGATATTCTAAAACATAATATTCGGGTACTATATGACCACTAGGCATTTCGCATTTATCTCTACGGAGTACAGCCCAAGGAGCCTTCACTAAATACTCCGATGTTAATATTTTCCACTTCATGTTAATATAAGATTTAGGACAGGAGATTCCCTTGAATAACATTCATGATAACTTGTGTCAATTCTTGTTGGCTTGCGTTCTTTTTTACATAACCTTTTGCACCTGCTCGCATAGCTTTTATAATGATATCTTGATTTTCCATATCAGTGAGTATGATGATAAAGCAATTCTGAAAATGCTGAAATAGCGTCGGTAAACGTTGCATACTCGTCTTGCCAATTATACTAACATCACACAAAACTACTTCAGGGGCAATATTATTTTCGCCTACTGAAGGTTTACTTCTTAAAGAATCTAATTCTAGCACTAAATTAAACGAAGGTTTGTTATGGTTTATGAGAAGAATTTTTAAAACGTTACGAATAACTTCATTATCACTTATAAGTCCAATTTTTATTGAGTCGAGATTGATCATACGTCTCTTTTCTTACCGACCTAATTCATTTAACCGGATCAAACAAACCTTCAGACTCTCTCGCCAATGAGGGATCGACAATTGAAATTGTTTCTTAATTTTTGTTTTATCTAACACGGAATAGGCAGGCCTTCTAGCTTTCGTTGGGAAATCAATCGTTTTTATAGGCTTTAAATGAAGCTTTTTATTGCTTAATTCAAAGATAGCATGAGCAAAATCATACCAGCTGGCGACTCCTTCGTTACTGTAATGATATAGGCCGTATTTATGATCCGTGTTGTCAATTATTGCTAAGATTGCACTGGCTAGATCCATTGCATAGGTTGGTGTTCCTACCTGATCTGCTACGATGTTAAGTTCATCCCTATCTTGGGCCAACCTTAGCATCGTTTTAACAAAATTGTTAGCGTATTCAGAATATAGCCAACTGGTTCGAATAATTATATGCTTGTTCCAAACTTCTTGGATAGCGCGTTCTCCGTCTAATTTTGTTTTGCCATATATTCCCGTCGGTTTTGTTACCTCGTCTTCATTCAGCAAACCTGTTATCGTACCTTCAAAAACAAAATCGGTTGAAATGTGGATTATTAACACGTCAAACTGTCGGCATAGTTCAGCTAATAACGCAGGGCCGGTTGTGTTCAGCGCGGTAGCTACCGCAGCTTCATCCTCGGCCTTATCTACGGCAGTATAAGCCGCGCAATTTATGATCACTTCCGGTTTATATTTATTAAACAAGCTTTCTATTTGCTCCTTGTTGCAAATATTTGCTTCGGCAGAAGAGAAAAACACTAAATCATCATTCTTCGAAACAGACCTTAAACATTGTCCTAATTGTCCTTTGCCCCCAAACACTAATATTTTATTACCCATTTAACATTTTATATATTGAGTTGAAATTTTCATATTACTCTTAAGTCTTATTTCGCTTAACACATTACTTAATGTTTTGTGTGATATTGACACACCAAGTTATGCTATAGTAACAAAAGGTAAATAATTTTGCCAATAACAAATTCGAATACCTAATTAAACCAATCGCTATTTAGTCATTTTAACAGGTTGAATAAAACCGTCTTTATCAAAAAGCATTTTATCTATACAGGTAACACGATGATGCGCACTGGTTTCACCGAGAGGTCTTCTATGATACACAATATACCATTCGTCATTACCTTTTCCTTGAATAACCGAATGATGGCCAGCACCCGTTGCAATTGCAGGATCCTGCTGTAAAATGGTGCCGATCCTTTCAAAAGGGCCAAATGGAGAATCAGCTATTGCGTATGCAACTTTATAGTCGGGCCCCGTCCATCCTCCCTCTGACCACATAAAATAATATTTGCCGTTTCTAACAAACATAAAAGGGCCTTCAACATAATCTTTAGGAGTGACTTCCTTATATAGCTTACCATCCTCAAAGGGTTCCAAGCCTGTAAAATCTTTTTTCAGTTTAACCAGATTACAATGCCCCCAACCACCATAATACATATAATAGGCTCCATCTTTATCTTTAAAAACAAATTGATCAATAGGTTGAGCACCATTTACAATTTCATTTATCAGGGGTTTCCCCAATAAATCTTTATATGGGCCTTCTGGTTTATCGGCAACAGCTACGCCAATTCCACCGACCTCACCTTCGTGAACATCGTTTGCTCCAAAAAAAAGATAATATTTTTCATCTTTTTTTAAAACAGCAGGGGCCCACATAGCTTTTTTTGCCCACTTAACACTGCTCGTGTCAATAATACGCGCATGTTTTGTCCAGGTTTTTAGATCTTTTGAAGAAAATGCATCCATAAAAATCTGTTCTTCATAGGGGGCTGAATAGGTTGGAAAAATCCAGTACTCATCCCCGTACCTTATGCCTTCAGGATCTGCATACCAACCCGCAACAATTGGGTTATGTTGTGCAAAGCTTGTTGATAGATTGAAATATATACTCAGAAACAATACCGTAGTCAGACCGTAGAATTTTAATTTTTTAATTTTCATCAGTATAAATTGTTTTTAAAATGGCTATGAAGCTATCATGAGCAATATTCGTTACTGTTTTTGAGCGCTTGCTCATGATGGTGTTTCATTTAAAACGATTAGTAGAATGGATAATTATTTATCGAAAGCAATAGAGACTGTAAATATAATGGTTTATAGCCTAATTTTTAAGGTTTGCTGCTAGGTATTTATTACAGGTTGTTGTACGGTCAATTATCTACTTTCATTTACAGCGAAACTCATATAGCAAACAGGGTGCTTTATGGAAGCATATAGTTTGTTTTCCGATCATTGCAACAGTTAATAGGTTAAGTCAATTGATTAATTCCTTTTCGCATGTAAAGACATATCAGGTCATTAATTTACGTATCTTCACAATTTTCAACAAGCATCATCGGTCTCAATTAAAAATAATGTAGAATTACAAAAAAATACTATTTTAGAGAATGTATTTGTTTATTAATATTCTGGCTATTTTGCTAATTTGTTCCACGCTGTTACCGCTTGTAAGACATGATTATTGGACATTTAGAGTCTTTGACTATCCGCGTTTACAAAAGTTAACACTATCTGTGATCTGTTTTATTTTATTACTTGTATTCTTTAAGGTGGATTCTGTATTCCATTGGATTTTAACGATTACAATCTTCTTCGCCATCATTTATCTTTCATCGCAGGTTTTTCCTTTCACACCATTTGCTAGAAAGCAGGTACTTACCGCTGGTATTGATAATCCAAACAGTTGCATCAGTCTTATGATTGCCAATGTGTATGAAGATAATACAAATACAAAAGGCTGTCTGAAAGAAATTAAAAAAGCACAGCCAGATGTATTATTATTATTAGAAACGAACAAACGTTGGGACGAGTCGACAAGGGGTTTGGAGAAAGAATATCCTCATCACATCAGGGTTCCACTAGAAAATACGTATGGGATGTTGCTATATTCTAAATTTCAACTTTTCGATTGGGAGATAAAATATATGGTTGAAGATGATATTCCATCAATTCATTGCCAAATACTTTTAAATAATGGTAAGAAAATACAGTTGTATGCTGTTCATCCCACTCCCCCTGTTCCTAATGAAAACCCTCGTTCTACAGAACGAGATAAAGAATTATTACTTATAGCTGATTTAGCCAGAGCATCGACAATTCCTGTTATAGTTATTGGAGATTTAAATGATGTGGCTTGGAGCTATACTACAGAATTATTCTTAAAAATGAGCGGCTTGCTTGACCCAAGAAGAGGCAGAGGTTTTTTTAACACCTTTCATGCCCATTATCCTTTTATGCGTTTTCCTTTAGACCATGCTTTTTTTTCGACAGATTTTAAATTGAAGGAAATGAAAAGGCTTTCCAATTTCAATTCGGATCATTTCCCAATTTTTATAAATTTACAATATGAAATTACTGCTTCCGAGGAACAATCTTCCTTGGAAGTGGACATCGAAGACGTACAAGCGGCAGCGGAAAAAAAACAAACAGCATAGCATTAAAGTGTTGCATGTTATTGGACATAGCATATAATCGAACATTTTAAAGATTCTGCCTGCTGCTCAATTTGAATAGATTATTTGCTGCTCGACCATCTTAAATAGATCTAAATGGAAAGAATATTTGCCTCAAAAACATCACAAGGGTTTGATTGGATTGATTTGACAGATCCTACAACAGAAGAAATACAGGCAATTGCCAAACAATTCTCATTACATGAAACATCAATTAAAGACTGCATGCAACCCGATCATTTGCCAAAATATGAGACTGTTGATAATTATACCTTTATTATATTTAGGGTATTTACTAAACAAGCCATAAGCGAGGCTGATACCATACAAGAACTAACAAATAAAATAGCCTTATTTTTCACATCAGAATATATGATTACCGTTCACAGATCGGAGCAGCCCTTAATAGATGAAGTAAAGGCAAAAGCGATCGATGAGATAGGCTGCAAAGACACGCTGTGCTTGCTTAATAGACTTATTAGAGCTGCATTACTTACCTTTGAAGAACCGAGCATGAAGCTTTCCAAATCGTTAGATTATTTTGAAGAGAACGTTTTTTTAAAACAACGAAAAGCCCCAATTTTGAGAGGCTTATATTATGTAAAAAGAAAAGTAGATGTTATGAGAAGGCTTCTTATCTTATCGTATGAAATAATTGATAAAATAGATACTCCTAAACAACGTAATATCTATACGCGCGATTTACGCGATTTATATATACGTATGCAAAATATTTACGATAATTTATCTGAAAACACAGCACAATTACTTTCAGCTTATTTTTCTATTGCCTCTCATCGCACCAATGAGATTATGCGTGTACTTACCATTTTCTCTGTTTTCTTCATGCCTTTGACATTCGTGGTGGGGGTATATGGCATGAATTTTCATTTTATGCCAGAGCTAGATTGGTATTTTGGATATCCATTAATCATGCTCGTAATGGCTATTATAACCTTGGCTATTTATGCCTGGTTCAAGAAAAAGGGGTGGTTATAGATTTTTAGAAATTTCGATTAGTCCTGCAGACCAAGACAGACCTACTCCAAAACCTGCGATAATAATAGTAGCGCTTTGGCTTTCCATATCTTGATTACTATAATTTTTGAGCGCAATTGGAATCGTTGACGAAACCGTATTCCCCCCTTCTCTTAAATTAATATAAAATTTGGAAACAGGTAATAGTAGCCTTTCTCGCATCACCTTTAGCATGTGTGCATTTGCCTGATGGAAAATAAATTGTCCTACATCTTCTTTATTGATCTCATTAAATTTTAATACTTCTTCTATAAAAGGAGGTATTACAGTGCTAGTAAATCTAAAAATTTCTGGGCCATTCATATATAGGTTATTTTCGGTATAAATGTTACCTCTACCATATATGTGCTCAATGGCCTGACCGTTAACAGGGAATTTGGTACCTCCATTTTTTACAATGAGTTTGTTGAAGCCTTTACCATCCGTACCAAATTTAAATCGATAAATTCCATTTTCGGCAGTAGCGGAAACCAACGAAGCTGTAGCGGCATCTCCAAATATGGCTCTGTTAGACCTATCTTTTTTATTAATATATTTCGAGTAGGTATCTGTTGTAACTAATAACACCTGATTTGCTTGTCCGCTTTCTATAAAGGCCTTTGCCATGCTTAGTCCATAGGTATAGCCAGAGCAACCTAAATTAAAGTCAAAAGCGCCTACTGTCTTTTTAAGCCCCAAGCGATCTTGTAAAATGCAAGCGGTGGAGGGCATAATATATTCAGGACTTTGTGTGCAATAAAGCACGTAGTCTATCTGCGTTTTATCAATACGTTTAAAAAGCTTTTGGCAAGCTCTCTCCGCTAAATCAAGCGCAGTTTCTCCTGTTGCTGCGATGTAACGGCTGCTGATACCAATTTTAAATTCAAACTTAGAAAAATCGTAATCCGGAAATTCCTCACTAAGATCTTGGTTGGTAATTTTTTTCTCAGGAAAGTAATATTCTATAGCCTGTACTCTAGCCCCCATAAAAGGTTTTATGTTAACATTTTTTTAATAAAGAGTGCAAACCTACTCCTTTTCGTCGTAATTTTCACAAAACAGCATTAGAAAATTACATACCGGTGGCGATAATTTTTCGGCTAAAATGAAACACTAAAATGGTTTTTGGTTCAATAACCGAGCTAACGGTAGCAAATAAAAAGCTAAAATCTAAATAAGACAATAAAACACAGAAAAGAAAAAATTCTCTGAAAATGGAAAAAATTTAAATTAAAAAAGCATTCAAGCGATACAGATATTCAATCTGATCATACATTTGCAGATTTATAAGGAATGCGGAAACTGAAAGCAGAGCCTTTTCGCTCCTCGCTCTTAACTGTAATTGCACCTTGCTGAAGCTTAATTAAATGATAACAGATATAAAGACCTAATCCAGTGCCTGGCCTATTATTTTCTCTGGAAGCCTGGTAATATTTTGTAAAAAGCTTGGATTGCTTGTCAAGAGGAATTCCAATTCCTGTATCTTTTATCGTCACGGTTAATTCCTCCATATCTGCACGTTCACCAGTTGTTAAACTACAGTTTACTTCTACTCCTCCTTCATCCGTGTATTTAATAGCATTACCTAACAAATTAATGATAATCTGCTTCAGCCTGAATGGATCTCCATAGACCATGTTATCTTGTGGGCCTTCAAAATGGAGAGTTAACGATATATTTTTCCTTATCGTAATAAATCTCATGGTTTCAATAGTCTCATTGATCTCATGATAAGGTGTAAATGAAACGATCTTAAGTACCTCTGATGGCTGGCTTTCCATCTTGGTCATGTCTAAAATATCGTTCACAGTTTCCATTAACATATCGGAAGATGTTTTAATGGAACTAACCATTCTACTTTGTTCTTCCGTAAGATTTGTATTTTTAATCAAATAAACAAAGCCTGTGATGGCGGTTAAAGGATTTCGTATTTCATGGCTCATTGTTGCTAACATCTCCGATTTCTGCTCAGCCAAAGCAATAGCCCGAGTGTTTTCGGCTTTATATTGATTTTCTGCTTTACTAGCTTTTTTAATATAAACAAGCAGTAAAACGACAAAGATAAGCACCATAATGATTGCTGTTATGGTAAAGGTATCCAATTCGTTTACTGCCGCTTCATACTCTGCTAATGTTTCCTGCTGGTTTTGCTCCCAACTGTCAAGATAATTATCCTTTATCTGATCTATGAGTTGGCGCAATTGAGTAATGAGCGATAAATTTGAAGAAATAAGTTGTTGTTGAGATTCAGCGAGTAGATTATGCTCTTTACTTAGCTTTTCTAAAAGCTTCCTCTGCCCACGCTCATTTCGTGATTGAAGTTCTCTGTAAATTGAATCTCTAATAGCATTCTCTCTAGTTACCGTTAAAAACTTTGTCCGTAATGAATCTTCGCCCGGGACAAATACATTCTGCAACCTTTTGAAAAAGCCTTTTTTCTTAACAGCCGAAGCTACTTCCTGTATAATAGTATCTTGAGCCGCTTTACGTTCTGTATCTCTGCTAGATCTTGTAGTTGTTCTTGTTTTATTTTTTCCTATAAATTTATCTTCCGTCGTAATCGTTAATAACGAATCAAAATTCTTTTTTAGGGCAAATACTTTTAGTGACAGATCCAGTTTTCCATCCAAGGATTTCTTAAAGTCCTCTTCATTTTTAATATCAACATCTGAAGTAGATACCGTCTGATATTCTTTTAAAATTCTTTCTATCTGCTTAAAAACCTCTAATAATTTGTTCTGGTATTCTCCCAGTTTATCACCGTAACCATACAAACTGGCCTGCTGAAAATCATTCTCTGCACTATTTAGTTCAAGCAATATATTGCTGATTTCGCCTGTTTCTGGAGGAGCCTTTAGTTTATTGCTCAAATGATTCAGTCTTTCTGATAGAGAATGCCGAAGTGACAGAGAGCCTGCTGTTATTAAAAAAATAAAAATCAAGAAAATAACGAGAAGTTTCTGTAAGATACCTGTTGTTTTACCTTGATCTTTTTTCTTACCTATTGTCATCGTTTATTTATTATTTTCGTTGCTTGCATGCTGCCAAGCTTTGGTGCAGAAATTTACGTCTCCAGTAGCTACGTTTAAAATAAAACCCTATATATTCAAATGACATGCTCCTTCTACAGTAGTGCAGCTATTTAGACATATAGCATTTATATTAGGCGCTAATTCACATATTTTTTTCTACGGGAATTAAAATAATATAGGATAAATGTATCAAAGAAGCAATCCTAATGCATTTCTAATCGTTTTCTAATGTCTGCTTCTATAACTTGGCAAAGTTAAAACTAAAAATCGTAATATGCTTCATACAATTTTGTTAGGTGTTATAGGTGGACCAGAACTCGCTGTAATTATTTTAGCACTCATTATTCTATTTGGTGGAAAAAAAATACCTGAGCTCATGCGTGGTTTGGGCCAAAAAATAATGAGTCCTTCTTATTTTTTTTGTAGCCTCATACCCGTTTAAAACGGGCATATGTAAATCCATTAGAATTAATGGCGTAAGAGAATTCAAAGAGGGTCAATCAGAGACCTCAAAGGATGATAAATCAACACAAGCTGAAGAAGGATCAATCAGGCATCAATAACTTCTTCATATATTCAAACGATTTTTCAATTTCTTGAAATTGGATATCTCTTGCCTGCACTAGCTTTTCCTTCGAAATATTAATCGCAATATTGAATTGCTCAGATAGAGAATCAATTTTTACAATTTTATCAATACCGTCTATTCCCCAGGTATTGAGGTAGCTATTTAGTTTGGTTACATTTACGCCCACATAAGGAACGGCGTAACTCATTGCTGTGATGGCCCCGTGCAAACTAGTGCCTATGTAACATTTTGAATTAGCAATTAAATACATAATATCCCATATGTTGACCTCTTCGAAAAAGTGGCCGGTATTTTCAAGGTATGGTAAAATTTTCTGCAATGCTTCGTCATCATTATGATTGGAAGCCTTTCCGATGGGACATAAACAAATTTCAGTTTGGGTTTGGTTATAAATTGCATTCAGCTGATTCGCAATCTGTTCTTCTTGATTCTTAGCATGGTTTCTATTTATTTGAAAAAACACATAATTGCCTACATTCTTCTCAACGTAAGATTTTACGTCAGCCGAAACAAGCGTTTCTAGCACCTCATTCGGATAAAATTTTGCCATTAAGATAGCGGAATCAGGGAATAGTTTCGTTGGAATATCCAGCCGATCCATATTGCCCTTTGTTACCTTATCTCTCACAGAAAAATAATCGACCTGCTGTAACTTTTTTCTTAAACCTTTTACTTTTTTAAAAATACTATCAGGAATTTCTGATCCACCTAATGAATTAAATATTACATGATCTACGCTCTTAAAATCATCACTATTAAAAACAAAAGGTAATTCTGTTTGCCCTTTTAATATGTTTTTTGCAAACTTATTCAGATCTATAAACTTTTCGAAATGGTGTTGATATCTTCTTATTATTTTATATTTTTTATTTAAAGCAACCAGTAATGAATGCCAAGTTACAGCGATTGATTCTCCTCCTGCTACAATAATATTTGCTCGCTGTGTTCCGCTTTCACAGCTTTCATAAAATTGCTGTATACTTTTGGTTGGCTTGCCTCCTAATGAACTTAGATCACTTTCAACGATTCCAAAATATTCTATATCCAGGGCGCTTGAATACGTCTTCAGCTGCTGCTCTATAATAATTGGGAAAAGTAAATCTCCATAGTTAAATCTATCAAAGGCACCTATTATCAATATTTTGTTCATATACTACTTTTTTATGAGTTTTGCTTTCAGTTTCTTGGCAAAGTTGTTTAATAATATTTTTTCGTCGTCTGCTAAACCGAATAAATAAACAGTTATAGCAAAAAGCATACTACTTATTGGCAACGTAATTAAAAATCGCAAAGGATGCTGTATATACGATGTAATTAACCAAGCAGAAACTACAATTACAGCGATTGGGATTATTTCTTTTACTATTACCCTCGAAAAATAACCTTTTATAGATAATCCGCCTGTATGTTTTAAGAAAAAGAGTCTTAATACACATGCGATGAGTTCTATGATGGCGTAGCTGATAATAACTGTATATACCGGAAAATCTAATTTTAAACATATATAAGCAATTGGTAGATTAAGAAGTAAAACAGAGCCAATTACGATTTGATACTTTTTAATATCACCAATAGCCTGAGCAGCAGATTGAAGTCCGATAGTAAATTGATTAATAAGAGTAGCTATTAATATTAGTTGGCAAAATTCAACGGTATTAGGCGGAACATTCTTTAGCCATAATGTTAATAAAGGTGTCATTTCAAAGCAACATGGAATAGCTACAATGGCTAGCAGAAAAAAACTGAATTTACTTGCCATCATTGATAAGCGAAACATGCGTTCACGATCGTTTGCACCCTCGCTTTTCATAATTTGAGGGTTTAAAGCCCTCAATAAAGTAGCAGAGAAAAAATTCAACTGAGCGGCCACTTGATTAGCAATACCATATGCTGCATTTATTACCGCTCCAATAAACATATTTAATAAAATAGCCAGTCCTTGCGTTCTGCCTATTGTACATAATGTGCCGAATAAGTTCCATCCAGCGAAAGACGTTAATTCTTTCAACAAGACGCTGTCTTTCTTTACCATTAGACCTACCAGCGAACAATCATTGTATTTCTTTAAACAATAAACCGCATAAAGAAGAAAAATCACAATACTTACACTAGCGGTAAGCACCCCGTAAACTATCAATTTATCAAACGACACCACACTCAATATCAAGGCAATACCTAACTTAAGAAGTGTCTCGATAATATTTACCAAGGCTACCCAAAGCATATTTTCATGCGCAATCAGTACGCCATTAAAAGGAACTACAATAACATTAAAAAATACTGTTGCTGACATAAAATGAAAAATAGTTTTAGTAGCTGACAATCTTGCTTGAGGGATATTCAATGCTCCATTAAACAAAAAAAAACCGGCTATCTCTAATCCTAACACGACAATAGCACCAATAACCAAATGTAGCAGTAAACTGTTACTGAAGACTTTTTGCTGCATAGGCAAATCATTGGTTCCCTGATAATAAGAGAGAAAACGTTGTGTTGACGATGCCATTGTTGTATTTAGAAAAGAAAGCATTACAACAATTCCAGCCACTAAGTTATAAATTCCATAATCTGTACTCCCCAGTGCATTAAGCACTACCCGTGTTGTATAAAGTGTAATACCAGTCGTAATTAACATTCTGGCATATAATACGGAAGTATTAATAGCTACTCTATTCGCTGCGTTCATTCATTTTTATATCTTGAAAATTGTACTTTCGTAAAAGTACTATTTGTAGCTGTAAAGATCAGCATAATGGCAATGAATAGTAAAAATCATGCCGTTACTTCCCTTTTCCTAAAAATATTCTTAAAAAAACAGAATATTATTGGACTAAAAATTGTTAGTATGGTTGAAACAATTAAAATATAAATGATCAAATTCTCTATATGTATACCTGCTTATAAAAGCCTTTACCTCCGTGCATGCATTGAAAGTATTTTGAAACAAACGTTAACGGACTTCGAATTGATTATTTTAAATGATTGTTCCCCTGAGCCAGTTGACGCAATAGTGCAACAATTTGGGGACATAAGGATAAAATATTTCAAGAATGACCAGAATGTTGGCGCTATTGACTTAGTCAAAAATTGGAATAAATGTCTTTCTTTAGCTGCTGGAGAATATATTATGATCATGGGAGATGATGACTTACTGGCTCCCGATTATTTAGAAGAATTTTCAAAACTTATTGACTTATATCCAGCCCTTCATGTATTTCATTGCAGAACCAGGATTATTAACGATGCGGGTGAAACGATTATGTTTACCCCGGCTCACCCAGCTTTTGAACATGTTTATGATAGTATTTGGCACCGACTGGAGCAATATCGATCGAACTATATATCAGATTTTGTTTATCATGCCGCAAGTTTAAGAAAGCAAGGAGGTTTTTTTTATCTACCTTTAGCTTGGGGTTCTGATGATATAACGGCCTTTATGGCATCTCATAAAAAAGGTATTGCACATACAAACAAGCCTATCTTTTATTACCGAAGCAATGCATTATCTATTACATCCACCGGGAATGACCTTTATAAGATGGCAGCCAATGTGGGCTACAGCAAATGGCTAGAAAATTTTCTTACCGAAAAGCCGGCAGACGAAGATGATTTAGTTATTCGTCAACATTTGATAAAGAATCAAAATAGATTAATGCAGAAACGGAAACGATATACCATGATACTATCTATGCGATCGAATAGGTTTAAAAAAATCGTTTTTTGGTATAAAAATCGTAAACAATTTGGCATCAATGCAAAGGATATTTTAATAAGCGCCATCAAAAGTCTGTCTTAAAACAGGAAAAATTTATATATGAACATTATTTTCAATCCGCCCGATAACGATGAAAACAAATATATAGCTAATATGGTTGGCCCTTTGAGAGAAGAGGGGTTTAAAATTTTCGCACTTGATAGTTTTCTCTCTTCCTTGCAGCATTACAGATCTATTAAACTTGTACATATAAATTGGTTCGAAAATGTAGATGATAGTAGTTTTTTTATCGCTCTAAGAAGCTTTATGAGAAAATTAGTAGTGTTACTGGCGATTAAGCTAGGCAATAAAAAATTGGTTTGGACCATGCACAATAGAACTTCGCATGAAACGGGGTTGAGTTTTTTCAGTCGAACACTTATGTATTTATTAATACGCGGTGCTGATAAGATTATTGTTCACAGCAAGGTATCAAAAGCAGTATTGAACGAGTACGTGAAAAACGCTGATCGGAAGGCGGTTTATCTGCCGCATCCAAATTTCATTGGATCTTACGGTCCTATACCTACCGTAGAGAGAGCTGATTTAGAAGATAAAAGGCTCAATCTATTATTTCTTGGAACGATTAAGCCTTATAAAAATATTGAATTATTAATAAATATAGCCAAAAAATTCCCGTCAAGTGTGCAGCTTACCATTGCCGGTAAGCCGAACTCTAAAAACTATTATGAAAAACTCCATAAATTAGCTCAGCGAGAAGAAAACATTCATTTAGCCCTTCGTTTTATTGCTGATGATGAGATTCCTACGATCTTGTCTGCATCTGATTTGCTCGTCCTTCCCTATGATATCAAAAGTAGCTTAAACTCAGGTACAGTAATTTTAGCTTTTTCCTATAAAAAGTCGGTGATATGTCCTATCATCGGAACTATAAGTGATTTGGAAAACGAAGAGAAATATGTATTAGGTTATTTGTATAACAATGTTCAAGAACACGAGCAATCGTTGATGAAGAGTATAGAGCGGGCTATTGAAATGAAATCAAGTGATCCTTATATTTTTGATTTTTTTGGAAATCATTTATTTGATTACGTTCAAAAATATTATAACAAAGAATTAATAGGCAAACACCTTAGCTCCATTTACAAAGAATTGTTAAGTTAGGAAACAACATGAAAATACTCTATATAAATGCGCTTTACAGTCCGCTCATTAAAGGTGGAGCAGAAATTTCGTTGAAAGTGCTAGTAGAAGGTATGCAAGCGAGAGGACATGAAGTAGTTGTTTTAAGCTTAAAACCAGAAGAAGGACTGATCAACGAAACGATAGATGGTGTGAAAGTGTATAGAGCGGGTTTAAAAAATGCTTATTGGCCTTTTTATAACATTAAACCTGGTAAAATTAGTCGTTTGCTATGGCATATCCGAGACCGCTATAACGCTGCCATGCGAGATGTAGTAAAGAAGGTGATAGAAATAGAGCAGCCAGATGTTGTTTCATGCCATAATTTAGTTGGATGGAGTATTGCTGTTTGGGATGAAATTAAGAAAGCCAATATCCCGCTTGTGCAAGTATTGCATGACCTTTACCTCCTATGTCCAAATAGTGATATGTATAAAGATAATCGATCGTGTGATAAACAATGCTTTCAATGCTCTTTACTACGTAACCAACACAGGTCGCTATCTAATCAAGTAAATGCTGTTGTTGGTATCAGTAAATTTATTCTTAAAAGATTTACTGACTTTCATTATTTTCAAGAGGCAAAAAAACATGTTATCTACAATTCGCGCAATATACCTGAATCATCTATACCCAAAGATCGGACAATAGGGCAACCATTACGCGTTGGTTATATTGGGACCTTGGCAGAAAAAAAAGGTATAGAATGGTTAATTGATCAATTTAATAAAATTGAAGTAGATGTTAGCCTCGTTATAGCAGGCGGCGGACAAAAAGCTTATGAAACAAATCTCCGATCAATTAACAGAAATCCAAAAATTTCGTTTATTGGTTATGTTGATCCTGCCCAATTTTATAAACAAATTGATGTTTTAGTAGTTCCATCATTATGGCAAGAACCGCTGGGCATGGTGGCTATTGAAGCGTTAGCGTATTATGTTCCTGTTATTGCAAATGCAATTGGCGGCCTGCAAGAAACGGTTATTCATGAACATAATGGTTTGCTTTGCCATGATGAAGAACAAGATTCTTTAGGACTTGCCATACTGCGCCTTTGGCAAGATGTAGATTTATACAACCATCTGATGAAAAACACAAGGAGATCAGTATCACGAATTCTTAGTCAGCAACGGATGATTGATGAATATTTAGAAGTTTTATATGGAGTACACCAGTCGACCAAGTCAAAATAAATCTATATTTAGCACCGCTATATTTGGCGGGCCTTTAAACTTTTCTGAAGCACTTTTTTGCATCAGTCTATGCGCTATGTTTTTGCCTGTAAAAGTTTACCCTGCGGTTTATCTTTTAAGTTCGATCATATTTATTGCTGATGGTTTAATGAATAATCCATCATCGTTAAAGAGCTTTTCAAAAAATATGTGGCTACTGTTTTTAGGTATCTTTACAGTATATGCAACGCTAAGTTTCTTTATCCATTACAAAGGTGAGGTTTATTTAGCCTCCAGTTTCTTGAAACTACTCATTAATTTCTTGTTTTTAGCAGCTAGTACCTTTTGGCTTTCCAATCGAAACAACCAAAATCTTCTACGATCATCAGACATTACATTACTCTTTATTTTTTTGTTATGCCTGGCTCAGCTTCTATATTACCATAAAGCTTTTCATTTTCATTTAATTTACGGCTCTGAGTCTTCCGGAAAAGCCAGTACATTATACAACAAAGCTCTTTATTTTTGGGGTTTAGATGACAAGAATATGTTCGGAGCAAGATTGGCTCTAATGGGATTTGCTTATATATTGATACCTATTATCCGTTTCAATCGATTGGTATGGTGGCGGATAATTTTTGTTTTTCTATTAGGATATCTTTCCCTGTCAAGAACCCCTATTGTTGCCCTCATTATTGGTGTTTTCTTTTTAATCTGGATAGTCTCCAAGAAATATACAAGAATTGCCTTGGTAGTAATAAGTATGAGCAGCTTACCCTTCGTAGCACAAAAATTAATCCGTATAGACAACCTAATGGCATCTAATGATGGCATGGGAGTAAGGATTACCTATTGGAAAGCTTTTTTTAAGCATTTCACTGACATTTCGCCGTTAGGTAACGGCTTTTTACAAGGCAATAAGTTCCTGGAACAATACGCTGCTTTTTATCACGGGGAACCGCATCTACATAATACTTTTATGTCGTGTTATTTAGAGTTTGGAGTCATCGGTTTTTTATCCTACACATTGTTTATTATTTATTTTTATCGTTTTTGTCTATTAAAAAATAAATCCACATTCTTTTGGTTGGCAGCATTTTTGCCCTTGCTGGCCATTATGATGATACTGTATTCGGGCTACGACAATGATATCATTATATACTTAACGCTGATGTATCTGCTTGGTAGTATTAAACAGATTGATCTGACGCAAATAAAAATGAGAATCTGAATGAAAAAAAACGTTTTAATAGATAATAGATGGGCAGGAGACACTGGTATTGGGAGATTGTACAAAGAAGTAATGATGAGAAAACCTGTTGAGGTAGATACATCATTTGTTAAAAGCCGGTTAAGTTTGGGTAGTATTTACACGCCCATCATGTTGGCTCAAGCAATCAAGTCGTCTTCTGCCGACATATTTTATAGCCCTTCTTTCATGCCGCCTTTGTACTCCAATATCCCGTTCGTTTTTACTGTTCACGATTTAATGCACTTATTCTATTATTCCGGTTTTCACAAAATCTATTATAAACAGGTTATAGGAAGATTAGCGAAAAAGGCAAAAAAAATAATTACTGTTTCTCATTTCAGCAAACATCAATTGGTGGATTTATTAGGAATAAATGAGAACATCATTACAGTGATTTATAACGGTGTAGACGACAACTTTTTATTAAACAACGAAAAATATGAGATGGAGAATCCCTATCTCCTTTATGTTGGAAATAGAAGAAAGAATAAGAATATACCTGCCATGCTGAGGGCTTTTGCTAATGCCAGCATACCAAATGAAATTGTTTTGGCATTAACAGGCAATGAGGATCAGCTCTTGGGAGAGGAGATAAATAAACTTGGCATAAGACAACGGGTGAAATTTTTAGGTTTTATTCCAGACGAAGAATTACCAAAACTATATAAAGGCGCATTAGCAACACTTTATGTATCATTAATGGAGGGGTTTGGGCTTCCTATTATCGAATCCATGGCATCAGGCACTCCAGTATTAACTTCAAATATAAGCTCATTGCCCGAAATTGCAGGAGACGCAGCGCTTTGTGTTAATCCACTTGATATTGCTGCAATAACAGATGGCATCGAGCGGTTAGTAAGTGACTCATCCCTTTATCAGTATTACGTGCTTGAAGGAAAAAAAAGAGCGCTAGATTTTAAATGGCAAGATACCGCATCACACACATGGGAAACTATCCTTTATTAATTTCATTAATTCTCTTATTCAAATTTATAATGAGTAACTTATTAATATTCAAAAAAGGAAAAATCTATCTACTGCTAATAAACATCAGTTTATTAGCTTTAACATTAAATTCTTGCAACATTTCAACCTCTGAGAAATCTAAAAGATCCACTGAAGAGATCACGTCAAAAAAATATCAAACGTTAAATGTAAAAAATTTCGAAGCGAAGGGTGACGGAATTGTCGATGACACAAAACCTATTCAAGCAGCCATAAATGCCGCCAAAAATGGGGATACTGTTCTTATTCCTGAAGGTCACTTTAAAGTGCAAACTTTAATCTTAAAATCCGATATTTCCATCAAAGGTGTAGGATTACTTAAACAATATCTTGCTGCAGACACGCAAAATTATTCAAGGCGTATACAAAACTCGTCGACACCGCTTTTCTTCGGACGTAATTTAAAAAATGTATCGCTAAATTTTAGAGCAGAAACAAGAAATGAGGCTTTATATATCTCTAAAAGTAATCACATAAAAATCAGCTATACGAATATCAAAGGAAATGCTAAAAAGATAAAATCGTTTCCAGCATTGTTATTCTATGAGTGCAATAGCATCCAGATTGATCATTCAAATGTAAGTGGTTATGGATCTCCCCGCCTATCGGCAAAAACTTATCAGGCAGGCACCGCCATTCGACTACTATCTTGCACCAATATTACTATTGAGGGGAATAAATTGCAATATAATGGGGAAAACGGAATTTTCATGCATGGTAGTTCTTCAGCTCTTATTAATAATAATCTCATCTCTCATAATGGCATGAGTGCTATACAGATAGGTTTTGGAAAAACAAAAAAAGAAAGAGACTTTATTATTAGTAATAATATACTTGAACATAATGCTGCTGATGCTATTGACATTAACAATAAAATAACACCAGCTCCTTTGGTTATTGACTGTTTTATTAAGAATAATAAAAGCTTCCATAATGGATTTGTTAATGGAGAATCTACGGTAGATGGGTCTGGATTAGCTACGCTAGTTAATGTTAGTGGGGTAACGATTACAGACAATGAGTCAAACAAATCTAATAGGCCAGCGCTTTATTTAGATAACTGTGGTGATATTATAGCAAAACATAATAAAAGTGACAATAAGGTAGAGATTGTGAATGGCTTTAATAAGATAACATTACAAGAGAACGTTTTTGATGCTATCACCATACTGGCCCATGTTAAAGGTAAGTCTCTACATGCCATTGGAAATGAAATGCGCACCTTACTTTTGCCCAATTCAATAAGTATTGATTCGCTTGTACTTCAAGAGAATAAATTAATGAATGCCAGCTTAAACATTAATATGCAAGGGAACTTATTAATGAATAAAAACATAATCAACAGTAATGCTCCTAGTGGCGCGATATTATTAGTGAACATCAACAGCGCACAGTTAGATCAAAATCAAATAAAAAGCACACGTTTTTATGCGATTACTATACGTAAGATGGCCAAAAAGGTAAATTTGCGTCATAATGTTATCCAATCCGTAGATGCTTGTATCTACGATGAGGGTGCAGAAAATCTCACTCTTTTCCGCAATAAATTACATTCGATTTCTGGCGGAAAACTTAATCGCACATTTATCAGCAAAAATCCAAATCATTTAAAAATGAAGCAAAATGAACATGTAGGAGGAAAATCAGATAATTCGATACGATTTGAGGGGACAGGGATAGCCTTTCTTTCAAAAGAAAAAATCATCAGCGGTTATCCAGATTATGGCAAAGTTGTTATTAAAAAATTCTAGCCAACCTCTTATGAAGACTATTTTATATATTCCAACTTTAAATGCTGGGGCCAAATGGCAGGAGGCGTTATTGGCTATCAGCAAGCAGACATTAAAACCTACGAAGAAAATAATTATTGATTCCGGCTCTATCGATGGAACGCTAGATCCAGCGCTCATCGAGGGGTTCGAGGTCGTTAAAATTGACAAGAGAGATTTTGACCACGGTGGGACGAGGCAAATGGCAATTAGCCTATTTCCTGATGCAGATGTGTATATATTTCTGACCCAAGATGCTATCTTAGCGACCCCAAATGCGTTAGAAAATTTGATAAAACCTTTTATTGATGATCCATCTATTGGGGTCGCTTATGGCCGTCAGCTTCCACATAAAGGAGCAAAAGCCCTTGAAGCACACCCCCGCTTATTTAATTACCCAGCAAGCCCCCAGATAAGGAGCCTAACAAATGTTCAACAATATGGCATAAAAACAATCTCTTGCTCGAATTCATTCGCTGCATACAGGAAAACCGCTTTTCAGGAAGCCGGTGGTTTTCCCTCTGGAACTATTCTAGGCGAAGATGTAATAGCCGCTGGAAACATTCTTCTAAATAACTGGCGACTGGCCTATGTATCCACTGCTGCTGTTTATCATTCTCACGATTATACAATACAGGAAGAATTTAAGCGATATTTTGATATTGGCGTTTTTCATGCAACTAATAAATGGATATTTGATCACTTTGGGCATGCTGAAAGCGAAGGATTAAAATATGTGAAATCAGAGCTGAATTACGTTGTTAAACATAATGTATTACAAATACCCAAAGCTATTTTATCAATTGTAGCTAAATGGTTAGGGTACAAAATAGGATTATTGCACTCAAAGCTGCCAACAGCTCTAAGCAAAAAATTTTCCATGCATAAAGCATATTGGCTCAAGCGATAAACAGTCATAATTTATGATTGAAAGCTGAAAATCAATATATAATTCATCATCAATCTACACTATCTGTAGAAGAAATTCCCCATATATTTCACTGTTTTTTAGTCTCAAAACCAGAAAAAAGCCCATTAAACACCAATAAAACACATTTTGATTTAATGGCATATTTCTTGGCTTTAAGTAAACAGAAACTAGAAAACAAGAAAGACATGTTAAGAGATTCGCAAATACAAGAAATAAATAAAGTCTCAAGGGTAGAGCAAAGCATGGTTATGCCTAACGTGATGTTAAAGACTACTTTCTCTAACTTGATAGAACACAACTTTGTTCATTACGCAGACTTTCCTTTAATCTTGATAAATAAAGGTGAGGCTATAGATATCAGCACTAAGTTCTTTAAAAGGTGCTTTGATATTTTGTTCTCCCTTACAGCAATGATACTTGGTGCGCCAGTTTTTTTATTGGTTGCTGCTTTGACTAAATTAACCTCAAGAGGTCCCGTTTTTTATAAACAAGAACGTATGGGGCTTAACGAAATACCCTTCTATATCTACAAATTTAGAAGTATGCGTGTGAACGCAGAAAAAGCTGGCCCTCAATTGGCGAAAGATAACGATCCTCGAATTACTAAGTGGGGTAAGTTTATACGTAAGACGCGTTTAGATGAGCTACCTCAATTTTGGAACGTGTTAAAAGGAGACATGTCTGTTGTAGGACCGAGACCAGAACGTGCACACTTTATTGAACAAATTGTAAGTAAAGCACCGAACTATAAAAAACTGTTAACAATAAAACCAGGTATCACGTCTATTGGTCAAGTAAATTTCGGTTATGCACAAACAATTGATGAAATGTGCGAACGGATGCTCTTAGATTTGCAATATCTTCAAGGCATTAATTTCTTCTCCGATATAAGCATAATTTTTAAGACAGTTAAGGTAATGTTTCAAGGAAAGGGAAAATAAAACCTTTGCTACAAAATAGTCTTGGTGAAAGGCGCTTAAAGAGAGTTTAAGCGCCTTTTTCTTTTAATATTTACGCGTGTAAATCAACACAATTAGACATTGTTTTTGCAATTATTAGCAAGCGTCCTAACTGTGATAATTAATACATGAAGAGTCAAAGAAGTACGTATACTATCTATTCGGCGATGTCTACAGGTGTCATTAACACAACAATTGAAGGATTAAAAATCCTACAAAATCGCTTTCAAAATTTCAGTTATATATTTATACCTGTATAAGGCCAACAGCGTCATATAATGCCATTCAATTTAGGAGACTCTATCCTTGAACAAAATATTTTACAGCTTTCATTTATTTACACCCTCATTTTTTTTAAGGTTTATTGAATGAATTATGGCCTGAATTGAAGGGCTCTTTGAAATAAAGGGCCTTCAAAAAGGACATTGAGAAATATGCAAAAGCCAGTTGAATATATTGCCTATTCATTAATGAAACATCTATAAAATTTCTTTAAAGAAATTGCCAAGCAGTAACCCGTTATTATTAAATTTATCAATATTATCCAGTTTCACTGTAATAAAAATAACGTGCAATCGGTTGCGTATTCTTTTTAATTATCATATTTTAGACCCATTATTTTTTTTAACCAATACATCATCTATTTAAAACAGTAATTTATGTGCGGAATTGTAGGTTATATAGGGCATCGCAATGCCTGGGAAATTATTATTAAAGGCCTAAAAAGGTTGGAATATCGTGGTTATGATAGTGCCGGTGTTGCTCTTGTAAATGGCAACATGAATATTTATAAAAAAACGGGAAAAGTAAGCGATCTAGAAAATTTTGCTGATAGTGCGGATTTAGCAGGAAGCTTAGGTATGGGACATACAAGATGGGCCACTCACGGTGAACCAAGTGATAGGAATGCACATCCACACTTATCTAGAAATCAAAAATTAGCCATTGTACATAATGGTATTATAGAAAATTATGCTTCTATTAAAGAGATGCTTATACAAAAAGGGCATACTTTTACAAGCGATACAGATACAGAGGTACTCATTAAATTAATTGAACAAATACAGCTAGAAGGAGAAACGGACCTGCGAGATGCAGTACGAATGGCTTTAACACATGTAACCGGTGCTTTTGCAATTGTAATTGCAAGTCAAGAAGAACCTGATTTATTAATTGCAGCTCGAAAAGGCAGTCCTATGGTAATAGGAATAGGTGAAGATGAGTACTTTATTGCTTCTGATGCTTCTCCTATTGTTGAATATACTAAACAAGTATATTATCCAGAGGACAATGTTTTGGTCTATCTGAACAGAGACCAGATGGAAATAAGAGATTTGACAAATCTTGAGTTAACTCCTTATATTCAAGAATTAGAACTTGAACTTGAAGCAATAGAAAAAGGCGGTTATGAGCACTTTATGCTAAAGGAAATACATGAACAACCTCGATCAATAGCCAATTGTATGCGCGGTCGAATTTACGCCGATGAAGCGCGTATCAATTTAGGAGGTATAAGCGAGTACGCTGTTAAACTAGCGCAAGCAAAAAGGATTATAATTGTTTCTTGCGGCACGTCTTGGCACGCAGGATTGGTTGGAGAGTATTTAATTGAAGAATATGCACGTATACCTGTCGAAGTAGAATACGCTTCCGAGTTTAGATACAGAAATCCTATTATCAGTGAAGAAGATGTTGTCATAGCCATCTCACAATCTGGCGAAACAGCGGATACAATGGCAGCAATTGAATTGGCAAAGAAAGCTGGAGCTACCATTTTGGGAATATGCAACGTGGTAGGTTCATCTATTCCCAGGTTATCACATGCTGGTATGTACACGCATGCTGGCCCAGAAATAGGGGTAGCTTCTACCAAAGCTTTCACTGCTCAAGTCACAGCCCTCACCTTGCTTTCTTTATATATTGCCAGACAGCGAGGCACGCTTCCGGCTTCAAAAATAGCTACACTTTTAGCTCAATTGCAAAAAACACCGCAGCTTATCAAGGAATGCCTGAAAAACGAACCGCTTGTTAAACAAATAGCATATGAAATAAAGGATAGCACAAACTGTTTATTTTTAGGTCGCGGCATTAATTTTCCTGTTGCATTAGAGGGCGCTTTAAAACTGAAAGAAATATCCTACATACATGCAGAGGGCTATCCAGCTGCTGAAATGAAACATGGTCCTATCGCGTTAATAGACGAGCAAATGCCTGTCGTTGTTATCGCCACCAAAGATTCGTCCTACGATAAAATTATCAGTAACATACAAGAAGTGAAAGCCCGTAAAGGTAAGATAACGGCGATTGTGACAGAAGGGGATACCATTATTAGTGAAATAGCAGATTATATTATTGAAATTCCTCTTTGTGAAGAGGCACTCACACCTATATTGGCCACTATACCTCTCCAGTTATTATCCTATCATATTGCCGTTATGAGGGGTTGTAACGTAGATCAACCAAGAAACTTAGCTAAATCAGTTACCGTAGAATAGTAGTTTATTGAAGCGTCCAGCACAAGTACCCGTAGAACCACCAACGGGTACTTTTTTGTGCATAGACTATTCACACATGAAAAACGTCGATTTGAATAAGTTTATAAACTTTTGATAAAAATACATTTTATTTTTTATTTCAATGCAAATTATTCAAATTTTTTTTTTAATTGTTTTCTTATTTACAAAAATAGGACGTTTAAACACAAATATTTCCAGCTAAGTATTTAATGTCGTTTGACAATAGAATAAAGTGCGTTAATTGATCAGTTTGTTAATATCTTTTATTTCACCAAAAAGCACTAAAACGTCATCCCGATTTAATAAAGTGGTTGATTTAGCAATGCCGGTTACATTCTTAAGATTAATTTCTTTTTGGTTCTCTAATTTGGTAACAGATTGTATTGTAGTAAGCACAAGCACTTTATATTTATTAGTTAGATCGGCTTCTCCCAAAGTCAACCCCACAAACTCTTCGGGTACCACCGTTTCTACAATACTGTATTTATCGGAAATTTTGAAGGAATCAACAATATTAATATTATCTAGGCGCATTGCTAATCGTTCTGCAGATTCAACCTCTGGTAAAATATACTCATCAATATCCATTGCCTCCAACACAGTCTTCTGAAGATCAGAGACGACTCTCCCAATAATTCGTTTTACCTTAAGTTGTTTCAGCAAAGCTGTTGTAAGTAGTGATGCTCCCTCATCTTCTCCTATTGCAACTATAACAGCATCCGTATCCTTTAAAGGTAAAGAACTCATTGCATCGCGATCCGTACTATCCATACAGATCGTGTGTGTTATTTTTTCCTTCAGCTGCTCCACACGTTTCATTTGATTATCTACTCCAATTACCTCATGTCCGAGGCCTGTTAGACGTATGGCTAAAGCATGCCCAAAATTTCCTAAACCTAATACTATGTATTTCATATAGATTATCTATCAGAATAAATTTAAAACAAGACCTTTTCTTGCGGGTAAGAATATGTTTTCATTTTAGTGTTACTAATTAACCCTACTAATAAGGTAAGTGCCCCAATCCGACCAATGAACATAATACAGGCAAGTACCATTTTTCCTGCACTTGAGAGCTTTGCTGTTATACCTAGACTTAAGCCAACAGTTCCATAGGCAGAAACACATTCAAACATCAAATTCTTCAACCCTAATGCCCCATCAGTAATTGTTAAAATAAGCAAGGAAAGGCTAAGGGCCGCTACTGAAAGAGCTATAACAGCAAATGCTCGCTGAATAGAATCTGCAGACACTTGCCTTCTAAAGATCTCAACCCTGTCTTTTCCCCTCACTAAACTCACAATATTTAAGGTGGCAATAGCAAAAGTGGTGGTTTTAATTCCTCCACCGGTTGATCCTGGCGAAGCGCCCACCCACATCAAAAATAACATTAAAACAAAGGAAGGAGAAGCAAGATCATTAAGATTAACAGGACTTAGTCCCGCAGACCTTGGTGTCGCAGACAGAAAAAATGCCGTTGTAAGTTTCCCCCAAAAAGAATTTTTCGTATCCAGTGTATAGTAATATTCAAAGACGAAAAAAGAGATTGTGCCAATAACTAACAGAAAAAGTGTGGTTATGGCTATGATTCTAGAATTGAAGCTTACCACCCACGCCTTATATACAAATGGCTTATGAAAAAAAACACGCTTATAGATATTGATTGTCCATCGTTTTATGAGTGCGTAAAAATTGAATACTATACCAAACCCAAGGCCTCCAAGAATAAATAAAGAAGCCATTGTCAGTTGTAAGGGAAAATTATTCTGTAACGTGGGGTGTAGCAGTCCGTCAGGAACAGTAGAAAACCCCGCATTACAGAATGAGCTTATTGCATGAAAGATTGCAAATGAAACACGATCAGAAAAAGAAGTAAACAAAGTAGAATCGCTATTTAGGAAAATCAGAACTGCACCAATGGCTTCAAAGAAAAACGTAACTAAAACGATCTTTAGGAGCGACTTTATTACAGATGCAAGTTTATTCTCACTTAGAATTTCTGTATACATTAACTGGTTTCTGTAAGAGAAGCCACCTGAGAAGAAATAGCCAAAAAAACCAGTGAAGGTCATGATCCCCAATCCGCCAATCTGAACAAGTATAATTAATATAGTTTGTCCAAAAGGTGTGAACGTGCCAGCAATATCTACACTAGATAACCCCGTAATACATACCGCGCTCGTTGCCATGAAAAGCGCATCAACCAGCGTTAAAGGAATATCTTTGGTTATATTGGGCAGTAATAACAGAATAGTCCCAATAAAAATTAATAGGATGAAACTTAAGACAAACAGAAGAGTGGGATTGAAAAAAAGTTTGTCAAAAAACAAGCTTTGTTTTGAAATCTCTATTAAGAATAATGCAAAGATGCCGATATATATCCATTCCTCGCGCTGAAACTCAGAAATCTCTTTAAAATATCCCGCATAATGTACAAATACAACAAAGAGGTAATAGAACAGAAGGAATATCTCGGCAAACTTCATTTTCCCTTCTTTCCTGTAATGTGTTAAAAGTAAAATATTTCGCACGGAAAGAAGGGAGGTGAGTAACTGGAAAATTAAAAATATTCCCTTCTGAAAAGCTTGTTGCGTAAACGCTTGGGTATCATATCCGGTATTGAAGATAATCGCAATTGATGACAGCAAACTTACATATAATATAAAATGATCGATTTTTCGATTATATTCTTTATAAAATGTACGCCATCTAAAAAATTGCATAGGCCTTAAATAAGATGATTATATACAAACCTACATTTTCTAAAATATATCACAAAAAACAACTGTTGCTTACCAGTTCTTCTTGACGATTTATTTGAGTTAAAGAAAACACCTTTATCCTCTTAACTGTTATGAAAAGACAATTAAACTAAGCAATATGCACGAACATATAACAATACCTCTACTTAAAAAATTATTGGCAGAGGAGTTTACGACCTTAATTGCCAGCGCTCAGGAAGGTAAGGACTTGGTATATATACCAAGTAAGGAACCTATTAAGGGACACTTAATGGATGACGCTTCCATTACTGCACTTAGCGATCTGGAGCTCCTTTCGATAGAAGATGTAATAAATAATTTTTCTTTTTACCAAGAGAAGGGAATTGAGATAGAAATAGATGAGGGCGTGTAAGCCAAAGTATGCATTACGAATTGAACTATGAGAATAAATGGCCGACTAAATAGCCGGCCATTTCTTAAAGCTATTATATTTTCTTTTTGGCACTCATGTAGAACACCAATTCACCCCCGCCTATTAAGTCGGCATGTTTTATTCTATTATTTTTTACCTCTTTGCCGTTAAGAAGTACCTTTTTTACAAAAACATTTTTCTCTGATTGATTAACCGCTTTAATGACAAACTCTTTGCCATTTCCTACCGATATTTTTGCCTCGTTCACAGCTGGACTGCCCAACCAGTATTCATCTGATGCAGGCGCCACAGGATAAAACCCTAGTGAGCTAAAAATATACCACGCGCTCATTTGTCCGCAATCATCATTCCCTCCAAGGCCGTCAGCCCCGTTATGATATTGATGTTTGAGAATCATTCGTACTTTTTCCTGAGTCTTCCACGGTTCGCCTGTAATATTATATAAATAAGCCACATGGTGAGATGGCTCATTTCCGTGCACATAATTGCCAATAATACCTTCTCTAGTAATATCTTCTGTATGTGCAAAAAACTCATCTGGTAGGTGCATGGTAAACAAAGAATCTAAATAACGAGATAAACGTTTCTTCCCACCCATATTTTCCATCATACCTTCGGGGTTATGCGGTACATATAAACTGAAGTTCCATGTATTACCCTCTATAAATCCTTGACCATCTGTTTTAAGTACATCGAAATCTTTTTTGAAAGAACCATCATTCAATCTAGGCCGCATAAAGCCGATACTTTTATCGTATACATTTCTCCAATTATCCGATCGTTTGATAAAATCTTGATAAATGGCTGTTTGTCCAAGTTTTTTCGCTAATTGAGCAATGCACCAATCATCATAAGCATATTCTAAGGTGTTAGATACAGACGTACCCGATTCTTCGGCAGAGATATAGCCCTTATCAATATATTCGCCGATGCCTTCATAGTTTCTGGCATTGGCTGTTTGTACACAAGCGTTCAATGCAGCCATTGCATCGCCTTTATATATGCCCTTTATGATTGCATCAGCAACGACTGAAACACTATGATACCCGCTCATGCACCAATTATCGTTTGCATAGTGTGACCAAACGGGGAGCATATGTAAGACGCTTTGATCATAATGAGCCATCATAGACGCCACCATATCTGCATTTCGCTTCGGGTTAATCAAGTTAAGATAAGGGTGGAAGGCTCTAAATGTATCCCATAAAGAGAAGGATGTATAATTGGTAAATCCAGCAGATTTATGTATCTCCTGATCTAGTCCTTTATACTCACCATTGGTATCCATATAAACGGTCGGCATTAATGCCGCGTGATACATAGCAGTATAAAAATTAATTCGATCCTCTTTTGTTGGCACATTAATCGCAATCTTTTGCAGCTCCTTTTCCCACGCGTTTTGCCCCTCTTCCTTAACACGTTCGAAATTCCAGTCAGGAATTTCCTCTCTCATGTTTGCCACAGCATTTTGCATACTAACCGGACTTAACGCAAATTTTATTTTTATCTGTTCATCTGCCTCTGTATTAAAATCAAAGTGCATTCTCAAATTTCTACCAGCGATATCAGGAAAATTTTTGTTTTGATCGAACTTCCGCCAAAAACCCTTATAAACTTGTGGCTTATCATTATTTTGTGTACCATATTCTTTAAATGGCTTTGAAAAACTCATGGCGAAGTATGCCGTACGCGTTCTGGCCCATCCGTTCGTTTGTCTGTATCCTGTTACGAGCGTATCATTTACAACCCTAACCACCGTCCACACATTTTTATCTTCATAATTATAGATCCCAGCCATTAGATCCAGTATAATATGAGACTGGCTTGATTTAGGAAAGGTATATTGATGAAAACCTACCCTGGTACTTGTTGTAAGTTCAGCTAAAATATTGTGATCATTTAGTTTTACCTTATAGTAATTTGGTTCAGCTATTTCATTATCATGGCTAAAAGCTGATCTATAACCATCTTGAGGACGATCAGCCGTACCAGGATTCATTTGTAACTCTCCTGTAGTGGGCATAATTAAAAAATCACCTAAATCAGAATGCCCTGTTCCACTAAAATGAGTATGACTAAACCCAACAATTGTTGGGTCATTATACTGATATCCGGCACAATATTTATAAACATCTCCATTATACTTCCCATCTACAGCATAAGGAATAGTGTCTGTATCTGGACTTAGTTGTACCGCTCCAAAAGGAACCGTGGCTCCGGGAAAGGTATGGCCCATTTTTGCAGTTCCAATAATAGGTTTAACGTACTGCACCAATGATCCATTTTGTGCGTATACGCTCGCCGGTAATAAAATTGTCAATAAAAAGCTTCTTACGCTCATCATAAGTTTATTGTTTTTTTATCTATTTTGAAAATAAAGACAGCCGTAACCCTCATAACAAACCAAAATGAAGGTTAAACGGCCATCCCTAAACTAATAAAAATAGTGCTTACTAGCTTATATCAGGCTCTTTTGCATATTTTACCCAAAGCTCATCTACACTCATTCCGGTATTTTCTTCCCAGAAGGAATTAGTATAACGCTTATTTCTCATTGCTGCATCCAGTTTTTTAATGGTTCCTTTTTTAACATGTTTTTCGATCCAATAGAAAAACCTAGCTGTAATCCTATATGCATTTTCGTAAGATTGTTTCTCATTGTAAGCAGGCAATTTCCAGTTGGCCCCTTCATTATCTACTCCCAATGTGAACCGAACGTAATCAGCAATTCCTTCCGTTATCCAACCCGGGCCGGATCCATCGGGATATGACTGTACTAAGTGCATTACTTCATGGGTCACTACATCTATATCTCCAGGATTTTTTTTAAACCAAGACGGATTAAATCGGACCACTCCCCCACCTGCAGCGGCCACACCTTGATATGCTGGATCGATCACAAAAATCACCTTATCCATCGTTTTCTTATTATATATTTTCGCCTCTTTTGGATAATTCACAAAGAAAACACCTGTTAATCTATTTTTCAATTCGGCATTAAAATCGACGGATTTATTGATAAAGACAAGCGTATACCGACCTTTTTTTATCGTATCTACTGAAATGGCGTCTTTTATATCTCCGTCTATCCGGCTCCAGCCATTTTGCGAAAAACATTTCTTTGTGCTAAAAGCAAGAATACTAAAAAAAAGAACTGTTCTCAATTTATTTGCGTACATAAGTCAGTTAATATCTTTTTACTTTATTAATTTGATGAAGAGAATGAAAAAGGATATGCCTTTTCTTCAACCCCTCTTTGTTTGTTCGGTATTGCATCCATATTAAAGCGTAATTTCCCACCTTCAAATATACGTTGATGGCCAATCCAATTTTGGTTTAACGACTTATTATCTAATAATACGTCTTTGACATAGCGATTACTATCTGAATTATCCGGTGCTTCAATTTCAAGTTGTTTACCGTTTTCGAATTTTAAAGTCACCTTTCTAAATAGGGGAGCTCCTAGTACATATTGATCTGTTGCAGGACATACTGGATAAAATCCCAACGCAGAAAAGACATACCAAGCAGATGTTTGTCCATTATCCTCATCTCCACAATAGCCGTCGGGTGTAGAGAGATATAACCTGTTCATTACTTCTCTGACCCAATATTGCGTTTTCCAAGGCTCTCCTGCATAGTTATAAAGATATATCATGTGCTGGATAGGTTGATTTCCATGAGCGTATTGTCCCATATTAGCTATTTGCATTTCGCGTATCTCATGTATCACGCCACCATAATAGCTATCATCAAATGAGGGAGCTTGTGCAAAAACAGAATCAAGCATATGAACGAAGGTGTGTTTACCTCCCATTAGATTTATTAATCCCTGTACATCGTGAAAAACGCTCCATGAGTAATGCCAGCTATTACCCTCTGTAAATGCATCGCCCCATTTTAGTGGATTAAAAGGCGACTGAAAAGATCCATCCTGATTTCTACCACGCATCAAATTTGATTCTTTGTCAAATAAATTGCGATAATTTTGGCTTCTTTTTGCATAAAGCGCTATTTCCTTTTTAGGTTTTTTCAATGCTTTTGCTAATTGATAAATCGCAAAATCATCATAAGCATACTCCAAGGTCCTAGCGGCGTTCTCATTAATTTTCACATCGTAAGGAACATAGCCTAATTTATTATAATATTCAACTCCTTTCCGTCCCACTGCCGTCATGGGTCCTTCGTTGTTAGCACCATGAACAAGCGCTTCATACAATTTTTCAATATCATAACCTCTTAAACCTTTTATATAAGCATCTGCTACAACAGAAGCAGAATTATTTCCAACCATAATATCTGCAAAACCCGGACTACTCCATTCGGGTAAGAATCCTCCCTCTTTATAATCGTTAATCAACCCTTCCTGCATTTCTTTGTTAATAGATGGATACATTAGATTTAAGAAGGGATATAATGCCCGAAATGTATCCCAAAAACCAGTGCCGGCAAACATATACCCTGGCAAAACTTCTCCATTATAAGGACTATAGTGGACGATCTTTCCAGCAGCATCAATCTCATATAGTTTGTTCGGAAAAAACAATGTGCGGTATAGGCTAGAATAAAAGGTACGTAATTGATCGACGTTATCACTTTCCACCTGTAATCTTCCTAGTTTCTCATTCCAGATTGAACGTCCTTTGGCCGCGACCTGCTCAAAGGAATCTGTGCCAAGTTCATTCAAATTCAATGCTGCCTGTTCGGCACTAATAAAAGAAGAAGCTACCTTGGCATGTACCTGATCTGTTTTACCTTTGACAGAAAACCCCACAATTGCTCCTACATGATTTGCAGAAACACGCCGCTGGCTATCAAACTTCACCGAATCAGACCAAGTAGCATAATTGCTAAAAGGTTTATCGAACACAATAACAAAGTAATTCCGAAAATTCTTAAGCTTCCCGCGGCTATAACGTGTTGAGTAGCCAATAATCATGTTTTTTTCCGGAATGATCTGAACCTCGGAGCCTCTGTCAAAAGCATCCAGTACCACAAAAGCGCTATCCGTTTTTGCAAAAGAAAATCTAAACATAGCCGCTCTTTCTGTCGGTGTTATTTCGGCTGTCACATCATGATCGGCCAAATACACACTATAATAATAAGGTTTGGAAATCTCGGCTTTATGCGAAAACCAACTGGCTCGCCCCTCTTGATCAAAAACACTTTTCCCACTAACTGGCATGAGTGAGAATTGACCATAATCATTCATCCAGGGAGACGGTTGATGCGTTTGCTTTAAACCCCGAATTTTATCAGCAGCATACGTATATTGCCACCCATCCCCGTTCTTACCTGTTTGTGGTGTCCAATAATTCATTCCCCAAGGTAAGCCAATCGCGGGGTATGTATTTCCATTTGATAAAGAGACCTTTGAATCAGTCCCCATTAAAGGGTTTACGTAATCCACCGGTTCTAGCGCGGCAACAGATGTTTGGGCATGGGCAGATAAAGCAAATAAAACAGCCATAGCCGCGCAAAACATCATTTTTTTAATTCTTTTTAACATCATTTTCAAAATATAAATACCAAAACAGCCGATTTGGCTGTTTTGGTTGCCAATTTACAGTTCTATTTGGAACTATCCCAATTTTGAGTGGAGCCATCCCAATTGCCAGCAAAAATCACAGGTTCTAATTATAGCCAGGGTTTTGCTGGAGATTGGGGTTTAAATCACGTTGTTGTTGAGGTATCGGATACAGTGTTTTCGTCAAGTCACTAGGTTGGTGATCCCACCAGGATCCAGTGGCGAACTTTCCAAACCGTATTAAATCATCTCTCCTAAAACCTTCAAAAATAAATTCCCTACCTCTTTCCTCTAATAATTCATCCATCGTAAGCGTTGCCGGAGTATAGGCATTATTACTCCAATCTGCATCTAGGAAAGCTCGCTTTTTTGAAACGTTAATTAACGCTATTGCTTCTTGCGTTGCCACTCCACCATTTTTCCGCATCAATGCCTCTGCCTTCGCAAAATAAATCCAGGTTAACCTATAAATGTTCCAATCGGTATTATTATAATTTTCGTCAACAGGTGTACCGTCAAAGCCGACCACTTGGCTACCCAATTTATATTTATTAAAGCGTACACCGCTATTCTCCTCCCCTTCACTCATGTTAGAAACGGTAGAACCCGACTTATTCTTTTGAATATTGTCTACAAACACTAGTGGTAAGTCCCGATATTCCTCCGATCCCGTCACCGGTTCTCCTGTTGCAAAATTAACCATTTCGCCTTCCCAAAACCATGATTTTTTCCTCAGATCCTGATTTTTGTATTTAGTGTATACACCAGGAATAAGTACGATACCATCATTTCCGTTTCGTCCGCCTCCATATATTTCTCGCTGTTTGAAGTGATAAAACTCACTTGGCCACGAAGGTTGAAAATTTGCTGTGGTATAATCATAAGCTATAGAAAAAACAACTTCTTTCGACTGATCATTCGTTGAAATATAAGTATCCGTAATATTGGGATCCAAAGCCATGGCACCATTTTGCGCGCCACCATCTCCATTAATCAGATGATCGGCCGCAGCAATACAGTCGTCCCATCGCGCTGTACCAGTCCATACTTCGGCGTTCAAGTAAAGCTCCACCAACATAGCATAAGCACCCGCTTTCGACATTCTACCCAACATTTCATGGGATAAAGCGGGTACATTGTCAATGTTTGCTAATATTTCACTTTCGATAAAATTAAACACTTCTTGCCTAGACAGCGTCTCCGGCTGAGCGGGCTCTCCAACTTGAGTTACCACGGGGATATTACCAAAAAGGTCCATCAGCTTCAAATAATGAAACGCCCTTAGCAATTTAAGTTCGGCAATATAAGCATCCTTCTCTTCTTGGGTAATACCCATTTGAGCGATGTCCCGCGATTCTAAGTTTTGAATCGGGTCATTACAAAGTCCCATTCCCCAATATATCAGCGACCAAGCTCTGTTTAAACCGCTTTCGTCTACCGTCCAAGTATGATAATGTAAACGTTTCCACTTCCCCCCATCTTCCCCATGTCTACCCTTAGTTGGCCAAGCTAATTGATCACCAGACAACTCTGCCGCACGCCACCAGCCATCCTGACCAGAAGGAGAGACCCACGCGTTAGCATGGGTGTAGGGCCGCAGCACTGCTGATACAACTTCATTTCTGTTGTTATAGAAATTATCGGTAAGCATTTGGTCGTAGGCATTTTCGTCAAGCTTAGTACAGCCTGTTAAAAGTAAAGTGCCCACCAGTATATTCTTGAATAGTGATTGTGTTTTCATCTTTTTTTATTTGCAGTTATAAAACTCGGGAAGTTATATATGGATAGATTCCCTAGACTAAAATGCGAGATTAAGGCCAAAAAGGAAAGATCTTGTACTTGGATACGAACTTCTATTGTCAATACCTAATCTTCTATCGTTTCCATCAGGATTTCCTAGTCCTGTATCGGACACTAAATCTGGGTCATTACCGGAGTAACCAGTAATAGTCGCTAGATTTTGCCCTGTAGCATACACCCTTAAATTTTTAATCAATTTGGATGGTAGTTTAAAAGTGTAACCTAAAGTTATCTCATCTATTTTCCAATAACTACCGCTTTCCAAATAATAGTCGGAGTACATATACGTATCATTGATTTCACTGTACTCCGTAAAGGTTTCTTTCAATAGATTACCGCTCCAGGTTTTATTCCCATAACTTAACGCCATCGTATTCAAGATATCATAATCAAATTTACCTCGCATAAATATGCGGAAATCGAATTGCTTGTATTTAAAGCTGTTGGTTAATGATAAATAATACTTAGGGACAGCATTACCTATGGGAGCCAAATCTGTCACACTTCTATCTTTAGAATTGTTAATTTGGTCATTTCGAACCGCCTCTCCATTACGATTATAGAATAACCATTTGCCATCTTCTGTAAAACCGGCAAAACGTTTACCCCAAAATTCGCCAACCTTTTCGCCTTCATAGGTAGTAAACGCCTCGCCCAAATCACCAGCTCCACCAATAGATCCAAAGGTTTTGTATTCTACAGTATAAATATCATTGGAATAAGTATCTAGCACATTCTTAGTAGTGCTTGCTGCTAAATCAACAGACCATTTAAAATCACGGTGATCAACGGCTTTATAACTAAAGGCTACTTCAATACCTTTAGAAGAAATAGAACCTACGTTGGTATAGATCTGATCTCGAATAAACGGTGGTTGAGGAGAAGTGTAAGTATCTAACAGATCATTGGTCTTTCGGTTATATACATCAATGCTACCGCTTAATTTACTGTTAAACAAAGCATAATCGATCCCGATATTTAATTCCCGTTTTGTTTCCCATTTCAAGTTCGGATTAGGGTTTCTGTTCGGACCGTACGTTTCTCTATAAAAACCGTCGGGGTAAAGGTACCTTCCTCCCCCTCCCAGTGTCACGCGGGAAGCATTGTTAGCAAAACCGGAATTACCCGTTACGCCATAGCCTGCTCGAAGCTTTAAAAAGTCTACAAACGTAACATTTTTCATAAAATTCTCCTCTGAAACAGTCCATCCCGCAGATACAGCCGGGAAATTCCCCCATTTGTTATTATCTCCAAAACGAGACGATCCCTCACGCCGTAGAATAAACTGCGCCATATACTTGCTATTGAAGGTATAATTGATTCTACCGAAAAAGGCAATAAGGGTGTTATCATTTTTAAAACTGCTCATCCCAGCTTTCCCATCTATTAAAGCCGTCCCTGAACCCAAATTATCCTCATGAAAAAGATCGTTAATGAATCCACGATTTTCTGCATTGAACCCTTCTTCTTTATAATATCGGTAACTATAACCAGCGATAGCAGTCAAATTGTGTTTCTCGGCAATGAGCTTTTGATACTGTAAAGTAGGTTCAAAAGCATAGGATTCCGAAAGAAAATCACCCTTTGCAGCCCAAGCACCGCCAGGATAATCCGTGTTCTCTAATGATCCTTCACTATTTTGTGGTGCGTATTGACTATCATTGCGTGATTCTCTTTGGTAAGATCCGAAGACTGAACCTCTCAATCCAGGCAATAAATCCAGATCCGCCTTAAAATCGCCCGATGTAGTCTGTTGTTTTCTCCAAGAAGTTTCCTGCATCAACCGAGCATACTCATTTGTACTGATTAAATCAAAGCGATACGAGCCGTCTTCATTAAAATTGGATAAGGTAGGATTTTTGAATACTTCGCTTTCCCATCCACCACCACCCAGGCGATTCTGCTTATTGAAATTAGTAGCCAAATTCAACATAACATTCAAACGGTCATCTAGTCCTTTCTGATTAACATTCAACCGAGCACCATATTCCTGACGGGCATTAGCCAAACTGATACCTTCCAGATTCCGGTAGTTTACACTTGCGCGGTAATTGGTATTACTCGTTCCTCCGCTCATCGCAAGGTTATGATTATTCGATAGGTTACTATGATTGATCAGCATATCATAGAAATCGGTATTTTGCCCAAAATCCTGCTGGTTAATTTCGCCACTGTTTACTTTTTCCCGAAACGCTTCCGCAGATAAAGTGTTTGGTCTTCTGGCCACATATTCTTTCCTTGCATAATTATTGTAGGTAAAAGAAGATGTTCCCGCCTTCCCTTTCTTGGTTGTTACCAAAATGACTCCAGCATTGGCACTTGACCCATAAATGGCAGCACCAGAACCATCTTTCAGCACATCAATGGATTCGATATCATCCTGTTGCAACAAATCCATATTACCTCCGGGGATGCCATCAATCACATAGAGAGGGCTGGCAGACCCAGCAACACTTACCACTCCGCGCAATTGAACGGCTACTGCCGTATTTGGATTAGAACCACTTGTACGCGTCACCTGTAAACCGGCAACTTTTCCTTGTATAAGGTCTAATGGGTTTCTCGCCCCACTTTGCCTGAATTGAGCCGTATCTATATGTGCAACAGCCGAGGTTACCTCTTTTTGCTTTAAGGTACCATAACCAACCGATACCGTCACCTCCTCAAGTGATTGGATGTTAGGACTCAAAGAAACGTTGATTTGCATACGGTTGCTAACAGGCTCTTCCTTAGAAACATATCCCAAATAGGAAAACTCTAATACAGAATTAGTTGAAGCTTGAAGTTCGAATAATCCTTCCGCATTCGTGTTTGTTCCGATCTGTTCGCCTTTAATTCTTACCGTTACACCAGGTAAAGGAGTATTATCTTCGGCACTCACGACCTTTCCACGGACCGTTTGTTGTACAGCTGCTACTGCGAACCTCGGAAAACAACTGATTAACCAAGAAAGCAGCATAAATGCTCCCACTATCTTTGTCAATCCATGTTTGAAATGACACCACCATTGGTGTCCCTTGTTACAATTTTGGTTTTTAAAAATATACATATGAATAGTGATTGGTTTTCGGTTTCATCGCTTTCAATACAAAAACATATATCGTCGACTCCTTTAACTTAAAAACGTTTTAGCAAAAAAATTCACCTTTTCGTTCAGAGATAAAATTTTCTTACTTTAGTGACTCCCTAAGCTTGTATGGTTCAAGGACTGGCTTGATTATTAATGGTAAAAGTAATTGTATTGAAAACGAATAGTTGTCAATCAATTCCTAATAAATTGTTAATAGAAACTTAACAAGCTCCTTTTTTCTTATTTTTTAATAATAATTTAATTGATCTATTCCTAATCCAATGAATCTGTCAACAAAAACGTACAAAATAGTTGCTTTGCTAAGTCTTTGTATATTGCTATACGTACAATATCGGCTGATTTTCAACACCTATGAGTTACGAAATAGTCAGTACGAGCTAAAAGAAAGACAAATTATTAATGAAGTGTATTCAGAGAGCATTCGAAATGATAAAGTATTTCCTGGTGGGCAAAAAGTAATTGATTCATTTATCTATAAGAACATGGGCCTCCTAGACAGCCTATATAATGTCTCAAAACCAGCTTTTGAAATTGAAAAAGATAAAATATGTGACAGTCTTTTTAACAAACTGCAGTTATCGAGTACTATGGACAGTGTCTTTAATTACATCAAACGTAGTAATAATTTGGAAAGCAATTTAGAATACGCTTTACTTCTTGAGGGTTTGAATTTAACCTTTGACGGAACAACTTATATCACCCTGTACAATGCACGATACCCAAATCCCCGTATCGATAGCAGTATTCAAACCGAGAGCGGAATTTTAATTGATGGAAATTTAACTAATATTTATCGGCAAAATCGGGTTACCTATTTAAGTGTCTCTACTCCCAGTCATCATTCATATCAAATCGCATTTTCTCTTCATGTAGATAAAGACAATCGTACCAGTACTATATTAAAAAGTATGTTCCCAACTTTGCTCCTATCTTTATCTTCAATCTTCTGTGTAATCTGCATTTATTATTTCACGTACAGAAATTGGCTGAAACAAAAAAAATTGGTAGATATGAAATCAGATTTCCTTAACAGCATTACACACGAATTTAACACCCCCATCTCTACGATTTTAGTCGCAAATAAAAGTTTGCAAAACCGAGAAATCTCTAATAATGTGGCCAACATAGATTCGCTTACTGAGGTTATTAAAAGGCAAGCACAGCGTCTTCAAACGCTCATTAACCAAGCTTTGGACATTAGCAAAATGAATAAAGAAACAATGGAAACGGAATTGCATAGTCTCAATCTGCTATTAGAACAAATCATTAGCGATTATAGACTAAAGGTTCCGCGTGATGTCTATATTCAATTTTCACCCTTTAAGGCCCCTTGTCAGATCACTCTCAATAAATTTCTCTTCACAACTATGCTGTACAATATTTTTGATAACGCCATTAAATATAACGTCAGTCAACGTAAAAAGATATTAGTACAAACAATTCTCATAGAAGGAAATGCAGTTATCGAAGTAAGAGATAATGGCATCGGCATGAGTGAAGAGTTAATCAAATTTATTTTTGACAAGTTTTATCGCGGGAAGAACAGATTGAGAACACCAGGGCTTGGTTTAGGGCTTTACTATGTAAAGCAGGCACTTGAAGCACATAACTGGAAATTGCTTTTGGAGAGCGAACTCAGCAAGGGCAGTAAATTCTGCATTTTTATTCCTATGTAAAAGAGCACGGGAACGACCTTATGGGAAACTCAGCCCTCCATAAGGGCTATTTGCAGAACCGATACAGAATACTTTGTGCAAAATTAAAAGTATAGAAATGATAACTGTCGAGCCGTCTCTTTATCAATTTTTATATTAAGCATTCATTGGAAGTGTACAAAAGATAGTAGTTTTACATACGAAAACAGCATATAGTAATTTTTTATATTTCAACATAAAATACTTTTAGAACATAGCATATGGAGCACCGTTTACTTTTTGTTGAGGATGAACCAGATTTGGGCAATGTTGTTAAGCAATACTTAGCGTTTATGGGCTTTGAAGTAATTTGGTGTAAAACGGCTCATAATGCCTATGAAACTTACATACAAAACCCATACTTTAATTTATTGTTAATAGACATTCAACTTCCAGATTATAATGGTTTTGAATTGGCGGAAAAAATTATTGAACAAAATAAAAATCAGGCATTTTTGTTTTTAACGGCTCGAAATGAAAAAAAAGACCGTATTCAGGGTTTAAAAATAGGTGCCGACGACTATATAAATAAACCATTTGATGTGGATGAGCTTGTATTACGAATAAAAAATATCATTCGTAGACATACGGCTACCACAATAAATCCTGAAAATTTTTCGGAATCTTCGGGTATCGTTCTCATAGGAGACATCCGTTTTCAACGAGCGCTTCTTAAGCTTTCTTTTCCAAATAAAAATGAGATATCGCTTACTCCACGCGAAGCAGAACTTTTAGAATATCTTCACCTTAATAAAAATCGAATTTTAAGAAGAGAGGAGATACTTACACAGCTCTGGGGGGAAAATGACTATTTTTTGGGAAGGAGTTTGGATGTTTTTATATCCAGACTTCGTAAGGCTTTTAATCATTCTTCGTCTGTAAGCATTGAAAATGTATATGGTGTGGGCTTTATATTTAACATTTCATCCGTTCCAAAAGTTAAAGATCAAAACTAATAACGGTTTTTCGTTACAAATCGGCATACTTCAGATCCCCCTTATTCTTCACATAATGCCAGCATTATCTAAAAAATCTTGCAATGCTGATATTAATTCACTGGCATTAAAACTATTTGTCAATGATATTTTAATAGCTGTCAATATTTCGTCGCGTAATTTTCACCATAATATCCGACTCATATATAACAATACGTCTTTATATTTGTTAAAAATTACATATTTTGTGGTAATTTCAAGGTTAACTTAAAGATTTATGACACAGCATAAAATCAGCATTTTATTCGTAGACGATGAGGAACATAATTTGGTTTCTTTTAAGGCCTCTTTTAGAACAAAATATAGAATACATACGGCTATAGGTGGGCCGGAGGCCATAGAATTGTTAAAAAACAATGAGGTTGAAATAATCATTACCGATCAACGCATGCCACGCATGACCGGTGTTGAATTTTTAGAGAAGATCATAGATAGTCATCCAGACCCCATCCGAATTCTGTTAACGGGTTATACTGATATGGCTGCCGTGATTGATGCTATTAATAAAGGAAAGATTTTTCATTATCTTACGAAGCCTTGGAACGATGAGGAATTGGAAGCAACTATTCAAAAGGCATATACGGCTTATTTGGAAAAGAAAAAGATAAAGGAAGAAAATCAGCATCTTGCCATCACCAACGAGCAACTAGAGTTTCTTTTAAGGCAAAGACTTCTATCATAATCTATTCTCGTCGTCCAAGCGGGTTATTGGATTTTGAATAATCGGTATTTTTATTATAAACTCACATCCTAAGCCAGCTTCAGATAACAATTCTATTTCACCTTTATGTTTTGCTATGGTTTGCGCTACAATAGCCAATCCTAATCCTGTGCCTTCGCCCACATCTTTAGTTGTAAAAAAAGGATCAAAAATTTTATTTTGAACTTCTTCTCTAATACCCGTACCGTTATCTTTTATAGATATAAACACCAAATCATCACTTTTATAAGTTCTAATAATTATTTCGCCACCATTGCCTCCTTTAAATTTCTCATCAATTGCATGGATAGCGTTTGTTATTAAATTTAAAAAGACTTGGTTGAGCTTGCCTGGAAAACATTCTATATAAGGAATTGTGCCGTAGTTTTTATCAATTGCAATACGTTCTTTGAACATACTGTTTAATATGACCAGGGTTGATTCTATTCCCAAGTTCAAATCGGCCAGTTTCAAATCGTCTTCATCTACTCTTGAAAAAATGCGCAAACTTTTAACAATTTCAGCGGTACGGTACGCTCCTTCCTGTATCCCTTTCAGCAATAACTGTATTTCTTCCTTTAGATATTCAAAATCTATATCCTCTTTATATTGTTTAAAAAGGCCCAACTTTTCGTGCTCCTCTATTTGTAATAACCCAATCTTTTCGAAAGTTTCCACTGTTTCCATTATCTGTTCGATATCTCTTTTTAGCGGTTTTACATTGGCGGTAACAAAATTAATCGGATTATTAATTTCATGTGCTATTCCAGCTGTAAGCATACCCAATGAAGCCAGTTTTTCTGATTCTACCAAATGTGCCTGAGCCTGCTTTAAATTATGCATTGCTTCATTTAAGCTTTCATTACTTCTTTGAAGATCGGCTGTACGCTTATCCACTTCGGTCTCCAATAAAAGATTTTGCTCTCTTATTATTCGCGCATTTTCTTGAGATATTTTTAAGGCTTGCAGTTGGGAAGCTTCCTTCTCTTTCCGATAAAAATTAATCCTGTCTGCTAACGCAAAAGACAATAAAGAGATCTCCAATATAGAACCAATCTCTAAAATATAGGCTGTTAACGTGTTATATTGGATTATATTAAAGTTTCTTAGCACAAAAATGATAACGGTTAAAAAGAATAATGAGAAAGCAATCAAGAAAAATATTGCCGGCCTATATCCTTTTCTTCTAATTTTCTCTACAACAAACAATACATAAAGAGAACCTAAGGAAGCCATCGTCTGTAACAGAATAACACCATAGTGTATTTTATAGAGCCCAAAGATCAATCCAACGATATAGAGTACAACAATCAGGTTAATACCTTTATCCAACCGCGGTGTGTTTTGTCGGGTATGCAAGAAGGTTTTTATAAAACCAATGGTCATTATCCCCGAAAAGAATGGAATAATAATAGAACTATAATTGGCAAGCCATGGGCTGTTTGGCCACAAATACATGAAAGCATAGCCTTGAAACATAGCTTGGGTTAATCCAACAGAGAAAATATAGAGAATATAAAATGCATAGCTAATATCACGCGTAGATGTGCTAATAAAAAAGTTATATAGCATCATGATAAGTACGGCTCCTGCATATAAACCAAATATTAGGTTCTTAGAAGATGCTTTTTGCAAGATGACCTTTTCTGTTCCAAAATAAATGGGTAGCTGAAGTTGATCGTTTGAAGAAATACTTAAAAAAATCTCTTTATTTTCGTCTTTCCTTATCTTAACAGGAAATATGTAATCGGGTGAATAAACAAATCGTTCACTAAATGGTTTATATTTTCCAAGGCTATCTGCAGAAACTTCTCCCTGTTCAGAAATCGTGTACATAACTACCTCTTGGATCGATGATTGCTGCAACATCAAGTAGAAGTTACTTTCCTTTGTGCTATTATGAACAGGAAGTTTCAGCCAAATTTTTGCTTCAGTGACTCCTAAATTTATTATTTGTCCATCTTGATACTTCTCAAACTTTTCGGTGATAATATCTCGAAAGGACCTATTTCCCTTAATATCTTTATATAGATATACGTTTTCCCTAATGAGTTGTGGTTCGGTAGCACTATTAAGTTCAATGACCGAAGTATCGCTTTGGGCAAAAACGTTACTCCACATGCAAATCATGAAATTAAAAAAGAAAGCTATAAAAAAATTTCTATTCATTCTTCATAATTTGTTTTAACTCCTCTTTATTAATCGGTAATATGGTTAAACTAACATTACTTTCCAGCGGCTAAACGCTCATTCTTTTAGCTAGACATACTACTAAGGAAAGTTGGGAATTATCAAGTCATAAGTGACAAAATATTCACCTTTAGGCCCTTTCTCGAGTACGGTTTGGTACGGCTGATCTCTTAATGACAGAATTTTTTCCTGCTCCAGTGGCGTTGCCAATGAGATGTCATTAATGTCTTTTAATCGCATAACCGTGGCAACCAAATCATCTTTTGGATAATAAAACAGCCCATTATTCCCTAATGTTTTCTCTACCGTACACCCTAGTCTCATTCCCATCTTAACAGTAATAGGTGCACATAATACGAATAGACTAACAACAGGTAACTGTTTTGTAATAGATACGCCTACCCTTGATAAGATATAGCTACCAATGCCCATGCCTGCCACTTCTCTTGAGTTCCAAAGTCCACAGATTTCACATGTCCCCCCCCTCTGACGATCATCCTCTATTAAATCGTATATTTTAGCATCATATTTGCCGATAGCCGTTTCTATCGGTAACGGGTATTTACCGCTAACCATTTGAACTCTTGCCCCTCCATATACTACTTTTGTTTCGATATTTTCAACTAGAATTACGATTGTATTGGGATCGTCTACCCAATCCTGTCTATTAGAGGTTATCTGGCTAATTCCAAAAATTTCCAGTAATTTCCTATGCCCAACAATAAACTTTTCGCATGCGTCCGGATCGTCTGGTGCTCTAAAAGTTCTTATGTGGATCATAGGACTTAAATTTTACGGCTGAATTAATTCATCGAAATCAACAAAATATCTACCTGAAGATTCAAATTTTCCTAAAAAAATCTTTCTCGTTATGTCCGTTACCATTGCACCTCCTAAGGTAACAGCAGAAGCAAGCTGCGGCCAGCCCACAATAGTTTTATTCATATATTGGAGTGATAATTTCATCGCATCCGATACGTTTTCAAAGCCAATGATATCAACTAAGTACTCCACTTTATCTTGTACTGTTAATTGATTCAATAGTTGCTCTAGTTCTATAACAGATAAACCATCAACTCTTTTTAATCTCCCATGAAATATGGGTCTTTCCGGGTCAAGATCAAATCGTTCTACATCGAGCATACCTTTATCATTTGTATCCATAATAACCGGTATTTGATATTGTTTTGCCTTAATACGGCTTATTATCTTCATATCAATACCATCACATTCTTCTACCAAGATATCCAATTTTCCTTCATCCAGAAAAAAGCTGTCTATATTCTCTCCATCAACACCATTTGTGTAGCAAATTACTTTTATAAATGGATCTAGTTCTGCTATCTGTCGAGCTGCAACAATTGTTTTGCTTAAGCCTAAGTGTTGGACACCTACCCTTAATCTATTCATATTACTGAGCTCTATAGTATCAAAGTCTGCTAAACGTAATTCTCCGCATATGCGTTCCATTGCCATCGTTATCGCAATACTTTGACCAACTGACAGCCCAATAACACCTACCTTTTTCTTTCTTAAAAGATTAATTTCCTCAGGTGTTATTTTATATATATTCCGGCTCGTTCGAATGCGAATAAACTCCTCTTCGTCTAATATGTGAATAAGCTGATTTAACCACTGATAATAAACCCAAACACCATAATCGTATAAAGAAGTAGCACCTATATGATTATCAATAAAAATCCTTTGTTCACTTTCTGTTAATTTTTTAGATGGATGGTCAAGTCTTATTAGCTCTACCAGCTGGGCTTCTATCTGGTCAATGATATGGATTTCCTTATTGTTTTCCAGAAGGTAGTCCATCTTTTCTTTATCATTTACTCTTCTAAAAAAAACAGGACGATAAACGGTTGAGGAGTTATGATAAATCGTATTTTCAGGTTCCATTCTAAAATAGTTCATTATATAACGACTTCTTTTAATTTATAAAAAGATGTACTTTTCATCTGTAATAATTATTCGTTCGTATTCTATTTTAAAGGTACTCATGAACCGCAAGGCGCTTTTAATCCATCGGTCAGATGGAGTTACCCTATTTAAACCCCCGAAAGGCTCATGAGCACAAATTCAACATTTAAAATCCGTCAATAAATTCACATTCCCTTTGCGATAAATCCGCCAGTTGGCGGATTAAACGTGGACGGTTCCTGTCATTCACTTAACTATACTTTTCAATTACGGTGGTAAATTTATCCATAGTAATAGGTTTCTCAACAATAGCCTCTATTACTTGATATTTCATTAGCTTTTTGGTAGTATGCTCATTGTTAGATAAAGATATAATCACGATTTTATATCGGTCTTTAATTGATTGCGGCAATTCAATAAATTTATCCAAAAATTCAAATCCATTCATAACTGGCATCATAATATCCAATGTAATAAAAGATAATGGGGGTAAATTTTCTTCTCCCTTATCTTCTATATACCGAAGAGCCTGTGAAGCATCATTAAAGACTTTCACGTCAGAACTCTTTCCACTAAACCCAATAACTTTCTTCACAATGAGACAATCAATAGGACTGTCATCAATAACAATAAAAGGATATTTCATCTATTTATTCGAACATATACAAAATTAGTCTTCATACAAAATAATCTTTCTTTCCTAAGAAAAAAAGATCTAAAATAAATTATTTTGACGGAATAGAGACAATAAATTCTGACCCGACATTTTCTACAGAATTCACGCTAACTTTTCCACCAAGTTTGGTAAGTATATTTTTAACATTATAAAGCCCCAACCCACTTCCTGCTTCCAGAATCGTTGCTCTAAAAAATAAATTAAAAATATCTCCTATATATTTATCTGGTATGCCTATCCCAGAATCTTTAACAATGAACGTCGCCATCCCCTTTTCAACACCCATTTCTAAATGTACGTACTTGTAATTATAGTCTTTTTTCTGATATTTAAATGCATTTGATAAAAGATTATTTAGAATCAACTTAACAGATACTTCATCAGATCTAAAAATGCCAAGCTCATTTACGGTTATTGTAAATTTAATGCCTTTAGCATTTGCTATAGCTTCATACATCACTTGCATATCAGCGGCAATTGCGTCCAAATCTACATCCACAATATTAAATTCTCCTCTTCTAACACTGTAGTAATCATGTACATTTAAAATGTAACGGTCTAGCTTTTCTGCCGAATTTACAATAATCTGTAATATTTCATTTATTTCACTCAAATCGCTAATATCCTGAGCCAATTGGGCGGCAGCCATTATACCTGCCAATGGCCCCCTTATATCATGGCTTACACTATGAGCAAATTTATCCAATTCATTATAGGCCTGTTCTAACTCCTTATTTTTAATTGTTAATAATGAATTTGTTAGGTAATGTCTATTTGCATCTGCTATAACTGCGCCAATAGTTTCTACCGACCATGGTTTTCTTATGTATCGGTATACATTCCCTTTATTAATCGCATCGATCGCAGTATTTAGGTCTTCCGTATAGGCTGTCAAAAGAATTCTTACAGGTAATGGGTAAATAACGCGGATTTCATCTAGAAAATCTGTACCCAGTTTATCTGGCATACGTTGGTCTGTAAAAATTATACGTAAATCAGGATGCTCTTCCAGAACTTTTAGTGCCTCATTGGTATTAGAAGCTAAAAAGATTTGATAATCAAATCTAAAATGCGCCTTAAATCCCACCAAGTTGTTCACTTCATCATCTAAATACAAAATTTTTATTTCTTCATTCATGTTGATCAACTCAGCTTAAAATTTTCTTCATCGTATCCTAAATTAAATTTCCTTTATCTAATATAAAGGATTATTTGTTTTTTTATGGCCTCAATTTCCGCCCTGATTTCATTCAAAAAATCTGTTTCTACATATTCTTCTATTGCTGATATTTCTTCATAACGTTTTAAAGTATCCGCTAAAATTATAAATCGAGCATTTGCTGCAACTCCTCTCATCTGGTGGACAAGCAGTTTAAGCGATTCTAAATCTTTATTCGTCAAACAAGTACTTAGATCTGTTAAGGCAAGTTCAAAAAAAGCATTTGCTTGTTTTAAGATTTCTTGCGTTGTTTCTGTGTCATTCCCTAACGATTCTAATAAAACACTATATGCAATGTGCTGGTCATTTTCTTTCAATATTCTCTTCTTGGATGTTTCTTCATTGACCTGCAGATATTTTTTTAACGTAAGGTCTAGTTGATCTGGCGCGACAGGTTTTATTAAAAAATCTGTAATACCAACATCATACCCACGTTTTACTTCCTCATCGGAAAACGAGCCTGTGATGGCAATAATAGGAACCTCCCTAAAACCTTCCGTCCTTCTTATTTTTTTTGTAGCCTCATACCCGTTTAAAACGGGCATATGTAAATCCATTAGAATTAATGGCGTAAGAGAATTCAAAGAGGGTCAATCAGAGACCTCAAAGGATGATAAATCAACACAAGCTGAAGAAGGATCAATCAGGCATCAATAACTTCT
>NZ_FOAF01000014.1:70290-112001 GCF_900109575.1 Olivibacter domesticus
AATAGGAACCTCCCTAAAACCTTCCGTCCTTCTTATTTTTTTTGTAGCCTCATACCCGTTTAAAACGGGCATATGTAAATCCATTAGAATTAATGCTGGTTTTTTATCTAAACATGTTGTAAAAGCAATTTGGCCATTAGAGGCTTCTATTGTAGTAATTTCTGGAAAAGATACTTCAATCATTTTTGAAAAAATCAATCTGTTTATCTCATTGTCATCGGCAATTAATATTAAAGCGCCTTTAAAATTAGAACCCATTGGTTTTAGTTAAATACGTTAATTAGGTTTTATTTTTTCACAAAGGGTACAACAATCACACCAAAATATTTATAGGTATGGGCTCTGTTAGAACTGATTCCCAACATACTTTATAATGCTTATTTAACAAGGCAAAAGGTAATGGGTTATTTTTAGCAATAAAAAGTACTTCACTGGCCGGAACATGGAAATCTTTCGCCAACAACGCAATAATAGGTGCGCCGATTTTACTTAAATCAGTTAAATGTTGGTAAGTAACTTTACCACTATTTTTTGTTTCCTGATAAACACTCTTTAAAATCTTTTTCTGTTCTATCACACCTTCCCTATGCAGCGCAAGCACCTCATTCTTTTCATCTAAATATCTTCTTAAATATTCAAAAAGTTCTTTAGTCTGTTCAACATTTAAATAGATGTTACACGACTTTTCCCCCTCACCAGACCACTCACTTATCGAAGTTAATAAGTGATTCTTCCTAACATGATCATCATTTAACGGATCTAATTCGATAAAAGACTTCCCTGCTTTTTGTTTTATTCTTAAGCCTTTCATGAAATATGCGTTGGAAAAACAAAAACTATTTCATTGCCAGCACTTTGTAATTTCATGTATCCAAACATAAACAATAAGTATGATGAATTCAACATAGTACGCATCTTAATATATATTTTAATACTATAAATTATTGAAGAATTTTCTCCAAACATTATTTTATGTGTTAATTGTAACAAATCATCCTTACGCACGAAAAACAGACAAAATTTAATTTATTTTTAATTTATTTGTATCATAAAGGGCCCTCACCCTATTGCCGTATAAGGATATAAAACAATTCGAAATGTCAAAATCAACTATGGCATAATTATAGAGGTATTTTTAGCCCGATGTTAACAGATAATTTTATGAGCAATATTAGAGACGGCTTAATACAACTTGGTTTTTATAGAACAATGTATGCTGAAGATAAGCGAAGTTCTATTGAAGGTGTGTATGATGGTACATATAAAAATGTTTTTATGTCTATTGAAATTTTTTCAAACGGGTATATAGCTAGAGTAGAAGAAGAACATCCTGCTAATTCTGGCATTGAAAGCACCCTCAACATTAACCATTTAAAAGAAAAAGCAAGTACCCAAAATGATCCTTTGACAATTTCAACACCAAAAGATTCAACGAACGTGGCAATCATGCATAGTGAGGTCCCTCTACCTCCTACATTAACAATCCGCTCAGAAGTGTTAAGTATGTATGACATCTTGCATTCATTAGACAAGCTCATAGGTCAGGTTAGCTCCATAAACAGGTAATCAGTTTAAGTTGACAAAGAACGCTGTTGTAATAAAACAAACCGACACCAGTAAATGATTCGGTTCGTTTTACTTAGATTATTAGTTAGACGGTACTAATAAACTGAGTTTATTAATAGATCTCAACGATAGCATATGATTATACTCCTCCAACAGGCCGATATACTTATCCTTCCAGTAATTTATTTTTTCTATTTCTTCTACTAAGATTTCGGTATTTATCAGCTTACTATTTGCAAATGCACGTTGAAAATCCTCAGTAGAGAATAATTCCGGAAATTCAACAGAAAAATCGTGCTTAAGAGCGCAACCGATTTTAAAGATGATATCTGGTTTAAATTTTGGTTGATTAAACCAATTGTAAATAGATCTTCTATTTACTTTAGTTAGCCGAGCAAGTTCGCTAATACTATAACCGTTTCGCCTTATCGTCCGCTCAATAATTTCGCCGTAGTGCTTATCCATTGTTTTTCTCATTTAGCTGGTAGTATTTCAAATAATTACACAAAGAAACGTGACAAACAGCGAATTTACTAGAGGAAAAAGCACAAAAAAAAACAGGATATTTCCTGTTTTTTCATATATATTAAGCAATATTATACAGAAATGAGGTTCTGCCTGATTGCTTCTAACACCAACCCCACCCTACTTTTTACCTGAAATTTCTCGAATAACGCTGCTCTATACCCATCAACAGTTTTTATTGATAAAAACATCTTATCCGCAATTTGCTGGTATGTTAGATCGCTACATGCCAATTCTAAAAACTCACGTTCTCTATCTTTTAAATCAATCGGCTGTTTAGAAAATAATTCATGATATACAATATTTGTTACATGTGTATTGTAATAACCTCTCACCATAATCTCTTTTAGTGCAACCTCCAAATCATTGGGATTCATATTCTTTAATAGGTAAGCGCAACATCCGGCTTTTATCATTTTAATTACATTCTGTGAATCATCCATCATCGACAAGGCCGCCATCTTTATACTTGGATAAGCCTCCTTGATTTTTGCAACTAATTCGGCTCCTTCCATGAAAGGCATGTTAACATCAATTAATAGAATATCTGGGGGGCTTTTAATAGCCCGTAATCGTGTAAGTAAATCTTGCCCATCGGTCGCATAGAGAACAACTTGAAAATCAGGAAAAGTGTCTACAAACATTCCAACTGTCTTTAAAAACAATTGTTGATCATCCACTATACCTATAGTTCCTTTCATAATGTATCCAATTAATAAAATATTTTAGCATCTAACGCCCCCTAAATAACAAAAGCCATTCCAAATTTAGCAGGTATTCGCTTTGATGAGCATCATTATTCGAATATAAAAAATTATTCGCTATATGAGCCTGCTAAAAATGAATCTTGACTTGGTTAAAATGACACAATTGCTCAAATGTAAATTAACGAAAAAATTACTTTAGTATTGAAATAAAAATTAACCTTTTAATTAATATCATTGTTTCCCTAAAGCGGTGTGTACAATGCTTTTAGCGCCGACTTAGATTATCCTAATACGGAAACCTATATACCTCATCATCTTGCCCGGTGTCTCTTTTAGTTCCGATTTACTCTAACTAGACAAGTCTCAACAAGCTTGCCTCATTTTAAGCTCACCCTTTGCTCAACATTTCCTATTTCCTTATACAATCCCTTTAAAAGCCCTTTTTCTTATTGCTTTCTTCCGAAATTTGGCCAAGATATCAAACTATTTAACAATTTATTCTAAAACATCTATTATGTCAAAACGTATTTTACTTTTACCTATAATGGTACTTATTCTAAGTGCCTGTGAAAAAACAAAAGATCCAGGCATTGAAATACCTAAACCTATTGATAAAGCGATTGTTAGCACTTTGTGGAATACCGTTACTGAGAATTATCTATATAAGAACAGTGATGGAAGTGTTGCATATGAACAGAAAACTGTTTACGATGAGCCGAAAAAAACAACAATCCAGTACAAATTTCAAGAAGACCATAGAGTCTGGAGGATCGATAAAGTGGACCACACCCCGTCTTACTATGGGTCTTGGGAATTGATCAGAGAAAACAAAAAAGATTTTGTGGTCATAACTTGGGGTGCAAATAAAATTGACAAGTATGAAGTTACTAGCTATACCAATACAATTATGAATTGGCACATTGTAGACACCAAAGGTTCAGATCTTCAATATACAAAGGACGGACAGGTTTATACTGCGTCGAGTCGAGAAGGGACAATTGAATTACATTGTCCGTGTAGAGATTAATTTCGTCTTTTCAGGTATAAAAAAATCGACTATATATTATGGTCGATTTTTTTGCCTTTTTATGTAGGATGAAAACATTCATTAAACGAAAAGATAATAGCATTTGTTAAGGAGTATAATATTTGATATAGGATATTACTATTGTACACATTATTAAATCATTATTAATTAACTGTAGATAGCTTTCTTAAAATTATACTTAAAAAACTGCCAAGTGATTTTGGTTAAACGTTAATGGCAAAGACGCTTGGTACAAATGTTATAGTATACCCATCTAAGTTTTTTATTTAGAAGCTATTCACCACTTTCTCACCTATTTCTGACTACCATTTGATTTCCTCAGACACATTCACTATATGAAGAAATTTCCATCGCAATATTAGTAGATGGATGGAAGGCATGTTTTATTCTTAAACATCGTCTTCATGAAGTGGTTATAATAAATAGGGGATAACTAGAATAACGAAGGTAATACTAAAACACCTTATATAAAACTAATATTATTAGCTCTTTACAACCTATTATCTCCTTCGGCCTGTTAAAATAGAATTAGAACAGACATATTCTTTAACTGTGAGTTGGATAATTATTAAACGAATACAATATAAAAAAATAAAAGATCTGAAATCTACTTATTTTATATTTGCTAACATATTATTAATATGCATTTTCTTCTCCTCTAATCATATTTATCACCGTTTGGATAACTATGCGTAGATCTAACATGATTGACCAATTCTCCAAATACCACACATCATGTTCTACTCTTTTACGCATCAGTTCGGGGTCTTTTGTTTCCCCTCTTAAACCATTAACTTGAGCCCATCCAGTAATACCCGACTTGAGGAAATGACGCACCATATATTGATCAATAATTTCGCGATATTGTTTTGTCATTGAAAGTATATGCGGTCTTGGTCCCACCACACTCATATCCCCTAGAAGTACATTAAAAAATTGAGGTAATTCATCCAAACTTGTTCTCCGTATAAACTTGCCTATAGCCGTTATGCGGTCATCATCCTTGGTTGCCTGTTTGCTATCACTTTCACTATTCATTTTCATACTTCTAAATTTATAACAATAGAAGGTCTGGTTATTACGTCCATCTCTTTTTTGTTTAAAAAGTATTGGGCCCGGGCTTTGTAACTTTATAATGATTCCTATTATCGGATAAAGCCAACTTAGCACAAAAACAATTACAAGCAAGCTAAAAATTATATCAAATATTCGCTTTTTGAATCTGTTCTCTATCTCTTCTAAAGGATCATGACGCATGCTAATTACGGGAAATTCTTCCATATAACTTAGCTTAAAAGGTGTAACAAGGGTACCTGTCAAATCTGGCACAAATTTCATTCGCACACATTGCCGCTCACCTTCCCTTAATAGCATATTTGCATTTACCATGTTTTCGGGTGAAAGTGGAACATATACTTCTTGTATTCCGCTTTTAGCAGCAACCTCAATTTGTCGGCAAACTAAAGGCAATAATCTACCATCCTCGCTAATGCTTAAATGTTCGTGATCATCCAAGAACCCATTAAATTCATATTGATTCTTTTTTTGCTCGAAAAAGGCAGCCAAACGTAGTCCCATCTTATTCATTCCTAGTACTGCTACGGGCTTACTCGCTTTAAAATAACGTAATAATCTATTTTCAAAAAGTGTTCCTACAAATCTGCTAACAAAGAGGCTTAGTAATATTCCGCCATACATTATTAATAAAAATTCACGTGAGATCGCTCTCTCCTTGAAAAATGCAATATAACATGCAAAACACGCAAAATGCAGTAAGAAGCTTCTTAGAGTAGTTGAATAGATATAATCGATCCTTCTAACTGTTTTTTCGGTATAGAGTTTACATAAAAATGAAGAAACCAACCAAACCAGATTACTGACCACCAACCCATCCATATAGATTCCTTTTAGTTGTGCTCGGCCATCGGCCAAAAAATTAAAAGTCAATAAATAAACAAGGTTAACAATGAATAAATCACTAACAGCTAAAATAAATATTAATAAATATAGATAACGTGTTTTCATAGTAATATAGAGATAGATGTAGTAAAAGAAATATCAAATAAATCGATACAAGGGGAAAAAAGCGGTTTCAGAGACTTCCTTACCTGCCAATTTTTCCTGGACAAGCTCGTTGTATACTTGTTTGTTAGCTATAAATTTCCAAACGGTAAAATCAAACAGGTTTTCCGAAAAACCTTTTTTAAAGTGAAATAATGAGTCTTCCTTTCCCCCAATACCGCTTCCCAAATGCATGAAATGCATGTTGTTCGCCCTTCCTAGTAAACAGGCTTCATCAAATATTAACTTCATAGGAGAATCCAATAAAAATTCATTTCTTGTTCCGGCGAGATGCAATTGCATAATATTATTTGCAAAAGTAACCATTGCTCCCGCAGCCATTCTACCCTTATAATAAGCCAATAACAGTTCAGTCTTATAGTCGGTAGCACTCATAAAATTCTCAAAATATTGATTACCAAAATAATAACGGTTTGACGCACCAACTTTAGTCATATTTTCCTCATAAACCTGTGAAAACTCTACTAATTGCTCTTTAGAGCGGGCCAGCGTAACCTCAAACCCCTTTTCCCTCAATTGATTAATTTTCGAACGGATCTGCCTTCTGTATTTCGACCTTTGTTCTTCTAAAGTCTGCCGTAAATCAACGGCAACCGAGAAACCTATTCTAGACAAAGCATCTGTTCTCCTTAAAAATAAGTATTGATTAAACAACGGATGGAGCACGCAAAAAAAAGAAACTATCTTTTGAATACGTAAGTATGTTTGAAAGTTTACGAAAAAATTGTCACAAAATTCTGAAGAAAGCTCTGTAAAGTTGAGATTAGACAGAGGTCCTGTGTAACCGTATACTGAAGTACAGTCATAATAACTGGTATTTTCTATTTTTCTTTTGAGAAATGGAATAGCCACAAAATTATTCAAATGTTCGTAGACAAACATTTCTGGTGTTCCTTGTGAATCATCTATAATATGATATTGATGCGTATGATAAAAGTCAAAGGAGGACGAATTTTTAACATAATAATTCCAAGCATCTCTATTCTCGATAGATAGTATCTTATAATATGACGGTGTTGTAGAAGTTATATTCATTTGTTTCTAAAAATGGCTTAAAGAATTTAAAAAATATATTTTACGTTAAACAAAATTTGACAAGCACAAAACATTTAATTTTTAAACCAATCACAAACTTCTCTTTTTCAAACAGAACAAAGTTATTACTAAAAACGGCTATAAGTCCATCCTTAGGCATATATGTAGCAGTTTTTGTAAAAAATTGAGCAAGGTCTATGTAAATACGAGAAAAGCCAAAAATATTCTTATAAATCTTAGAAACATCCTTATATTAATACTGTACAAATGCTTCAAATTTGTTTAAAAAAAAAAAATCTCTACCTTTGAATGTCAGAACAACACTAAATAAGCATTACTACCTTAGTAATTTATCGTTATCAATCAATCATGACAGTGATTGAGCATTTTAAAATCCAACCGTAAAAACAACGATGTATAAAAAGGGGAAAGAACAATCAACCAAGTCTCGCACTTTTATGTCTTTCGTTGTGTATTACCTTACTTTCTTATTAAATGAAAAAGAACAAGCTAATTTTATGCGTAGCCGCACTTACTACGCTATTAATCACTTCTTGCTCAAAAGAAGAACTCCTTGAAGAAAAAAATGTAGAAGATTTAGTCAAGTCTGAAGTAGTATCCACAGCAAGGTTTTCCAGATCTGGTGCACTCTATTATGGTATAAACGGTCACCCTGTAAATCAAAGGGCTTATACAGATCTAAGAGCTCCGGCACAAGTCGATATTTTAAAGAAAAATGCAATGAACATTTATCGGGTCGATTTGCCTGTAAGCTCTGTAACGTCGATCGTCAATTGGGAGAATCGGCTTTTTGATATTACTAATGCTGCAAAAGCTGCAGGCATTAATATATTGCCCATTATACCTTCTAAAACTTTTGACATCAATCATTCAGAAAAAGAAGCCTATTGGCAAGCGTATCATTATACACTCAAATTTATTAAGCGATATGGAGCAAAATATAAGTACTTTGAACTGGGAAACGAATTTGACAACGATTGCATCAAATCAAGACTCCATGTAGGAAATAAAAAGACAGACTACGATATACCTAAATTTCGCACGATTGCCTCTTACTTAAGAGGTATGAATAATGCAGTGAAAGCGGTTTATCCTTCTGCGAAAACGATTATTAATGTAAGCTGGCTACACTATCGTTTCTTAACCTTATTAGATGAGTATGGGGTTAAATATGACATTGCTGGTTATCACTGGTACCAAGATCAGGAAAAAACATTAAAAAATGATTATGGTATTGATGACATTACCAAACTTTTGAACCAAAAACTCACTAAGCCTATCTGGTTCACAGAGGTAGGATACAGGAATTATAGCGGTACTAATTCGGAAGCTGAGGCAAAAAGATTCTTAGATTCCTTTATTGCAAAATGCAAGAACAATCCTCAAGTACAAGCTGTTATGATTTACGAGATGTTAGATCAACCATATATATCAGGTCAAGAAGGTCGTTTCGGTATTTATAAGTGGATCACTCCATATACACAGTTTACCGCAAAAGAATACGCAAAATAATATTTACAATAAATAATCATTTCAATCACTGTCAAAAAAGGGTAGCAAAGAGTTACCCTTTTTTATTACTCTATCCATAATAACACAACTATGAATTAATGAGTTCTTGGTAGACTGATAAGTATTGTTTGACGTTGTGTTCTACGCTGAATCCTGTTGCGTATTTTCTTGCATGATGCCTCTTCTGATTAATAACCTCCGGATTATCTAATATTTCGCGAACTACCTCTAACAATTCTTTTTGTTGTGGCGTAAACAACCAAGTACAATTTTCACGATGAAGTTCACTTAACCCACCATTATTTGATAAAATTACTGGAGTGCTATGTGCCAACGATTCTATTACAACTCTTCCAAAGGGTTCCTGCCAAAGTGAAGGTACAATTGTTACATCAATACTCTTATAAAATTCTTGGGGACTTACAACACCAACAAATAAATGCTTTACATTGCGAAGCTTCAGTTCTAATTGTGCTATATAATCTGGTTCCCCTTTTCCTGCCATCAAGAGTTTCACTTGTTTCTGTTGTTTGGTATTTAGATTTAACAATTGTTCTACCATATAATCCAATCCTTTATCGGTGGATATCCTACCCATATAGCCCAATACTATCTCATCAGATGCCATAGGTTTACTATTTTGATAGGAAGGAATATTAACAGCATTGTAAATTACTTTTGTCTTTTGATGAGAAGAAAGTTTTATTATCTGCTCATGCTTTCCTAAGATGAAATTACTTACACCAATCAATACATCCGGAATCTTAACAAGTGGTTTTTTAAGTTGATGGGTCATCGCACACGGCTTACAAAGCTGTTCACAATTCTTACCATTATTAAACATATTACATTTATGACACAACAAGTAATAATCACGCATAGTATGTACTAGAGGTAATTTCAATGTTTTGAACGTCCGCCAAATAGTTGGAGAAAAACCTAAAACGTTATTAGTATGAACAATATTAGGTTGGATTTCCTTTAAGATTCTAGCCAGTTTCTTATGAAAAAAAGGGTTAAAAGAGTCAAGCATTAACCAGATGCTACTAATTATTTTATTATGCTTTTTAGGCATGTATGGAGAAAATATGTTGCGGTGTTTTAAACGAATAATCTCTACACCATTGATTAAATCTTTCTCATCCGCATCGCCAATTGTAAATACATAAACGGTATGGCCTTCTTTTACTAAACCCTCTGCAAGAAGTTGAACCGAAACTTCTGCGCCACCCACAAATCTAGGTGAATAAAAAGTATTAAATAAAGCTATTCTCATTTTTGATTTAACAAGCTATATGATTTTGGGTCAAAAATACATCTGCATTTAGCTACCTCAAAACTTAGAGATGGTTTGTAAGGAGTTTAATACGACTATCTGTTTGAGGAGCTACAGAATTAACAAATCCTAAAAATTCCTTTTGAAATCTTTGTTTCGAAAATTTATTTGCAGATTCTTTTATAACTCTGGGATCTAATTTGCCATCTAATTCCAACGCAAATTTCATTATTGTTTGATTTAAAGAATCGACGCTCTGCTTATCATATAATATACCATTTTGAGTATTGATTAGCTCTTCACTAGCCCCTCCCCTAAATGCAATTACCGGAACCCCGGAAGCAAGTGCTTCTACTATAGCAATACCAAAATCTTCTACTCCTGAAAAAACAAATGCTTTCGCTTTGCTTAAAATATGTTTAATATCGTCTTTCGTTTTATAGCCCAAAAAGGTAACATTACTGGCTGATCCATCCTTTAATTCCTTCATCTGTGAACCATCGCCAATCACAAGTAGCTTTTTGCCATTTTTAGCAAATGCATCAACAATAATATCAAATCTTTTATATGGTTCTAAACGGCCAACAGTAACATAATAATCTTCTTTCTCTTCCGAAATAAAGAAATCTTCCACATCAACAGCCGGGTAAATAACAACACTATCCCGACCATATTTTTCTTTGACCCACTTTTGAACAAAATACGAATTTGCTACTAAATAGTCCGGGTTACTTCCCCCGTCTAAGTCAAATTTACGTAGTAGCGGCTTTATAAAGGATAAAACTTTCAGAGGTCCGCGAAAATATTGGTCAGCTTCTTCCCAAACATATTTAAAATTTCTTGCTTGTAAATAACAAATATGTATTTCATCTCCAATACGATAGGATTTAGAAAGTGCCCAGGAAGAACTTATCACCAAATCAACTTTATTGTTTCGTGTTTGCTGATTAAACTTTTTCACAATAAATGGAAAAAAAGGCATTAAATATCTGAATGCTGACTTGAATCCTCTTAACATTTTGGATTCGTGTATCTCTATAGTGGACTCTCCAAATACTCTCTTTATATCTGCGCGATCCATCTTATTTACGTATGCATAATAATAATCAAAGTCCATAATCTCTGCGATTGCAGATAAAACTCGTTCTGCTCCGCCGAACTTGTCCAGCCAGTCATGTATCAATGCTTTTTTCATTTTTTTATTATTTAATGAATAAATAGTCAGTGGGAGGTTTATTCTTTAAACTAATTATAAGTATTTCTTCAATACCTCAATCACTTTTTCACCGCTAGAGGGCCATGAGAACCTTTGTACATTCTTGTAACCCTTTTCTATTAATATGTTTCTGCGATCATGATTCGTCAAGATTTCTTCTATTGCATTTTTTAAGGATGCTATCGAGTAAGGGTCACAATACAAAGCGCTTTCTTGAAAAACTTCAGGAAGTGAGGAAACATTCGAAACTATCACAGGACAGCCACATTTTTGGGCTTCCAGAGGTGGGATTCCAAACCCCTCGTATAGAGAAGGATATATAAACGCCTTGGCATTACTATAGTACCGAATAAGTGAGGCATCATTTACTCTGCCCAAGAATTTTATTCTTGGATTAGCTTTATAACGATCAAAATTCAATGTTTTAAAACTATCACTTTTCAAATCTCCTATGATGTATAAATGTGTATCATTAAATTCATCACCAAGATTTACAAAAGATTCTAACACCGCATGAAGATTTTTCCTTTCATTTAGCGATGAAACAGCGACTAGATACGGTGTAGATTGTAAATCATGATCAACAACAGATTTAAATTCGTCATCCACAGCATTGTAAATGACAGAGATATCTTTTCCGAGCAATTCTTTTGCATAGTAGCGCATCATCTCTTCTTTTGAAAACTCACTTACCGTAAATGTGTGTTCTGAAGAAGCAATAATTCTAGGAATCATAAATCTATACAACATCAAGAAACTTTTAGAATAAGTGCCAGGGTATTTTAAAAAGGCAATATCATGTATAGTAGACAACTTGTTAGCATACAAGACGGGTGCAGCATTACATAAATTTATTAATAACGGTTTTTTTTGTTTCCTCAAATAAAGCGGAAGATCAATTTGCTCCCATATATGACCTTTATTCCTTCCTATTTTTAAAACCGGAATTGTTCTGGGAAAATTGGCTTTTTCTATCGTTTCATCTGGCGCTAAAAAAATAACAGCATCACCCAACATCTCATGAAGTATAATCGAGATCTCGATGGCAAACCGCTGTACCCCTGTTAGCTTTTGCGTCAAAAATCTAGCATTAACATAAACTTTTTGTGTCGTCATATACTTATTGGAATAGCAAGAAAATTAGATTGAGTTGATAAAATCAAGTAGCTTCCGAGACGATTTTTCCCAGGTAAAATCTTTGCTTCTGATATAGTTTTGCTGTATCTGCTGTTTTTTCGTTTCTTCTGGCAGTTTCAGAAAATTTCGCATTGCCACAGATATGGAATCTATAGAGCTCGGATCGAAATAAGTAGCACCCTTTCCTACTACCTCTTTAAACACTTCTATATCGGAAAGAATCAATGCACATCCACTGGCCATCGCTTCTATGAGAGGCAAACCAAATCCTTCGTATAAAGACGGATTAATAAGCGCTTTCGCACTACGATATAAATGCGCCAGTTCTTTATCATTACATCCGCTTTTAAACTCCACATTGGGAAGGTCTACTAAGTCCATTTGATTAAAAGACTTCGAATTGCCTCCAACGACAATTAATCGTTGCTTATCAAATTCCTTTAAAGCGAAAAGCCCTAAAAGTAAATGGAGATTCTTTCGTGGATCTCTTGAACCGACAAACAAAAAATAATCGGATTTTTCATTTTGCAGTTCATAAAACTGAGAAGACATAAATTGATCAGCCGGTGCATTGTAGATTACAGAAATCTCGGATAGATTTACTGACAATTTTTCGGAAATCTCCTTTTTAGAAAATTCACTAACAGTGATGACCCCTCTCGACCCGGCAACCAATTTTGGAATCATAAATTTATAATATTGCCTGAATGACCATTTAAACCACTTCTCCTTCTTTAAAAAAGCAACATCATGCACACATATCAATTGATTTTTGTTGAATAATGTTCCTATATTACATAAACTCAATAACACATATTCTTTTTTGTTTTTTAAATAATTAGGCAAGCTAATCTGTTCCCAAATAATTGAATTCTTAGTATTTCCAATACTGATTAATAGATTACTTGGTAAATCAACTTTTGAAACTTCTAGGTAGCTTGGAATAATAACTTTTACATTAGCACCCTGGTCTATTAGTGCCTTCGTGATTTCAAGGCCATAGCGCTGTACGCCAGTAATTCTCTGCGAAAGGAATTTACCGTTAATATAAATTGTCATTATATAAATTTTGAATATTTATTTAATCTTGGAAGCTTTAAATTCTCTTATAATTTCTTTATAAGTATTGTAAACAGGCTTCTTTTCATAATGCCCTCCATCTAAGTAAGTAATACCAAATGAAACTTCCGATGGATATTTGCCCTTCAATGCTGCCTGGTCAAACAACTCATATATGAAGAACCCTTTTATAATACCTTGTTTTAGTAATTGATTAAGTGTTTCTTTTATATACTCGTCTTGTTCCTTGAAAGTTTTCTTTCGTGTTCCTTGATGGGTGTTAAATTCGGTAATCCATATCTCTTTATTATACAGATATTTAACTTTAGACAGAATATCACCATAAGGTTTTCGAACGTTGGTAATATTCCCCATATTTGAGTACCAATGGTAGCCAATAATATCGTATTTAATCTGATAGTGTTTCAGTAATTCAAGATAATACAGATGAGTCCAAACCACTGACAAACTTATTTTCATTGATGGTTTGACTGATTTAACCCCATCTATAAAGCCTGCTAAAATCCACATCACCTTTTTACTTTCTTCCAAATTAAAGTGCTCTCTTTTTGTCCCATCTACGGGTTTCCCCTTTTTCATCACTCTTACGTCCCATTCATTACCGATTTCCATTACATCAATAAACTCTCCGTAACGCGTCGCAAAAATTTCACCTTGATTAAAGAAAGATTTGTATGAACCGATTGAATCCGTAATATCCATGTTCTCTTTTGGGAATACAACGGGCATTGGTTTAACATGAATCGCTTTTAAGCGCTTAAAGAAATCGAGAATCAATTTTTCATTTTTCGCAACTCCCGTATTAATCAGAGGTAGATCTATTCGATAGCTATCCATGCCTAAATCATCAAGCAAATTAATCTGATCATTCCAAGTGGAAAACCTGTATTGATGCTGCGTAAAAGGATGCCCATTTATTCCCCAGGTAAAGTTGTGCTTGGTGTATATTTCTTGACAGCTGCTTCGTTCAAAAATTAAAAGATGAACAAGCATGGAAAAAATCAACCCAACGAGATAGTTACTTTTCATACGTTTGCATTTTCTCAGCATTCTTCCACACATAACCTAGCGCTAAGTAAATCCACATAGAAGGGTATGCGAATTCTGGAACGGTTGCCATTAGTATAAAGAATAGTAAAATCATGCCAGTGAAATAACAAAATTTCAAATCCTTGTTAGTAAGTCCGAGTTTAAAACTCTTAAAGAAAAAACCAGAAAACACTAGTAAGCCAAGTAAGCCGTTATTTACGAGAAGTGTGGTAAAAAAATCTGTAGATCTAATATATCCAAAACCTATTCCAAAAATTTTACTCCACCCATTTAGTTTGGTCCAATAAGCAATATGGGTAGCAATATTACCTCCGCGGCTTTGACTTGAGCTGCTATTTCCAGATATTTTATTTCCAAAGACGAATTCATAAATACCTGCAATTTTATCTCTAAAAGCATCTAATTGAGACATCGCTAATAAGATAAATATGAAGGCAAAAACATAAATTACCTGTTTATATTTACCTTTATAAAGAAACCACAACGTATGAAACATACCCATAGCGAAATAAGCAGTTGTGGAAAACGTTAACGCCAAACACCCAAATGTTAAAAATTTATCAAACTTCCGGTTTAAGACATAAGTTAAGGCCCAAAAAGGAAATACTGTGAAAGTAAACATTGATGGCTCACCGGTATAGCTTTTCATTCTCAATATATGCAAACCAGCGACAACAACTTTTTGGGAAAAAGAGGCATCTACGTCACCGAATTTTCTATTTACTATAAAGTCTCCTGTATGCCCCATTATTAGGAAAAACAATACTTCATAGATACCATAAAAACAAAGCAACCTAATACCCCAATATATATATTTGATCAATGATTCATCAGAATAATATTTTATGAACAGATAAATTAATATCGCAAACAAGAGATAAAGCGATTGGGTAATGTGCGATGTCCGATAAAAATAATCCAGAAAACTTCCCCTGTTAACCAGCACTAAACTTTCATCTAGTCTTATCTCATAGACGAGGTTTATAAATTGCGAGGTTACACTAAAGACGAGAAATATTGCCAAGAAAACAGCCAGCTCCTTAAGAAGCAACCATTTATTAATACCTGCCGGCAACGCAATTAACATCGCAAAGAGTAACCCCGCCATCACAGTAACAATAGTAGTTCCCTGTACAGATGGAATTACAAGAAAGGAAGCAATAGGGAAAAAAATCGCCATGGCGTTTATATAACGCTTAAAAAAAACCGTTACAGGTGCCGGTTGTACAAACGAATATTCTCCTTGAATTTGCATGATGATGATTTTAACCGCTATTATTTATTCTTTTTCCTTAACCATTTTCTCCCTCCCTGATCTTCATAATCATAGCCGTAGCCATAGCCATATGCAAAATACCCTGGGTCACGGAAATTTACGTCATTAACTACTAAATACATCTCAGATAGTTTGTTTTTATCCCGCAGTTCGTTAATAAAATCAAATTGCTCCTTCTTTGTATAGTTGTGACGTACCACATATACCGTCATTTCAACATATTGTTTAATGATTAATGCATCAGAAACTAGTCCAACGGGGGGTGAATCAACGATTATGTAATCGTAATTTTCTCTTAATTCTTTAAATATCCCCTCGACGCGTTCATCAAGCAATAATTCTGAAGGATTATCCGAATAAGTTCCCGCAGCAAGTAAATAACAATTATCATCGCAAGGTACAATAGCATCTTTTAGACTTACGCGATTTTGGACAACGTCGGTAAAACCAATTATGTTTTCCGACAGTCCTAACGAGGAAGCCAGTTTGGGTTTGCGTAAATCGAGCTCCACAAAGACAACCTTTTTACCTGTTAAAGACAGTGCTTTGCCTAAATTAACAGTCATAAATGTCTTTCCTTCCCCTTTAATTGTCGAAGTAACCATTACAACATTTGAGGGACGCGATTGTAATGCATAATATAAGTTAGCTCTTAAACTTCTAAAACCCTCGGAAACAATAGAGTTTGGTTGGTTATTACCTATCACAAGCTGGTTATCTTGCGAGTTATGACTGATTTTACCTATAACCTCAATGTCTGTATATTTGCCGATATCCGATTCCGAGTTCACCTTTGTGCGAAGTAATTCTTTAGCATTAAGGAAGCTAAATGGAATAATTAACCCCAAAATTCCCCCCATCATGTAAATAATTATGGGCAATGGCTTTACCGGAGAATTACTGCTTTTCGCAAAATCTACAATCCTCGCAGATTGAACATTTGCATTTCTAGCAATATTTGCTTCTTCCCGTTTTTGTAAAAGGTAAACATAAAGTTGTTGTTTTAACGCTTGTTGTCTACTAAATTCAACAAACTGTCTTTCTTTACCTGGCACTTGGCCAATCTGATTGTTAAATCGTTTATTCAGATTACCTATGCCTTCACTACTTACTTGAAGCTCTCTTTTATAGGTTCCTATATTTTGAAGAAGATTACTTCGTTCTGCATCGATTTGATTTTTCAAATTAATAAGCACAGGATTTGAATCAGTATAGGATAATTTCTTTTTTTCGTACTCTAATAGAAGAGCATTATATTGTTGCAAAGATGATTGAAAAGAAGCATTTTGAATATTCATTGAGCTAGGTATCCGGTTGTTAGCAGGATCCTTAACAAAAGTTTCTAAATTTTTGATACTTTTCAATTGTATCTCTTGATCTTTTAACCTATTATAATATTCACTTGCATTCCCTACAAGCATTTTAGACTGCTCGGTCAAATCTGTAATTTGATTGCTGCTTCTAAATTTTTCAAGACCTAGTTCTACTCCTTGCAGCTCTCCTGCAACGGACTCTAGACGCTGATCAATAAATACAAGGGCACTATCGGCCATTCGTATTTTTTGATCCTGATTATTAAGAATATAACGGTCCATCAATGTTTGCAGTATTAACTCTCCCCTTCTCGCATTTGGATAATAAAACTGGAGGTTTACTGTTGTTGCTGTTTTATCTGTTAGTTCAGCACTACAATTATTTAAAAGTCTATTGGCAGCTTCATTTTCTGAAATAACAGTAACATAATATTTGTTTCCAACAGGAATCTTATCACCAAGAGGTTGAATCAAAAGATCAAATTGACTTGTGTTGATCTTTTCCTTAACCAATTTCTTTGTGTCGAGATCCTCAACGTCATTTTTTACCCGAATTTGATTTCCATCCAAAAACTCCAATTCAAATTGCCTTTCTTTAATAGAATCGGTTTTAGCATTTGCGATATTAATATCAAAAGGAAGATCTCCATAAATTTCCTCAACTCTCAGTCCATTTTGAGTAGCTACAACAATATTTAACTTTAGTTGCTGCACCACTTCTTTTGCTAGTCTCCTAGACGTCAAAACCTTAATCTCGTTCATCACATTCTCACTCGGATTGAGTAGAAAAGACAAACCATTATCGTTCGCAAATGAGGTCACTGCCTTGTTTTCCGACATTCCCTTCTCATCTTTTAACATAATTGTGCTCTTAATCTCATACTGCGGGGTAGTTCGTTTTAAATAAACGAATGCCAATGCAATAAAGACAAGGAAACAAACGATAAATACATACCAGTGTTTCAACATATTAGCCATAAAAGCTTTAAGGCTTTTATCTTTTTCTTTTTCAGCTAAAGATCTCATATAAAATCACTTATAGTTAAAATAGTATTAACCTTATCTAAACACTAAAATACCTACCGAAACGAGCGACGCAAGCAAACCAAGATACCTTACTATTGAAGTATCAGCATTTTGAATTTTAGCGCTCGAAGGTTCAACGTAAACAAGATCGTTTTGTCTAAGGTAGAAGTACGGTGAGTTAAACAATTCCTTTGATGTTAAATCCATTTTCACTGCAATTGACTTTCCTGTATCGTCTTTACGGATTAACATCACATTATTTCTTTTTCCGTATACCGTTAGATCTCCCGAAAAGCTAATTGCGTCTAATATTGAAACCTGTTGGTTAGGCACTACATAAGTACCAGGTCTTGAAACATCTCCAAGTACCGATACCCTGAAATTAGAAAAGCGCACATTCACTGTTGCTTCTTTAAAATATTTCATCGTTACTTCTCTGATTTTTTCCTTCGCTTCAGACAAGGTAGAACCCGCTACTGTTATCGTACCTAGAACCGGAAGTTCAACTGTACCATCCTGTCCTACCAAATAACCTGTTACTAGTTGAGTGTTGATATTATTACTTCCCCCTATTCCTATTCCTCTGCTAGGAATTGCACTATTACCATCATTAATTGCAGCAGAAGCCTCTACATCAACGGTGTTCACTCTAATATTTAAGATATCATCTGGCCTAATAGCTACTTCTTCAAAAGGTACACTTTGGAATTCTGTTCCTGTTTTTACTTGTGGCATATCTTGAAAATACTTTAATCTCTTAGAGCTGCCACACGAAGTTAGGACAGCAATGCCAAACATTAATAATAAAAGGCTACAAGCCTTATTGCATGTTATTTTCATCATAGTAGTAAATTATTATAAAAATTATTTTTAACGCAGCTCCATAGCTCAACATAATTCTAAAGCTTCCACACTTTTCCCAAATAAACCTGCGTAAAGCTCATCGATTCTTTCTGTCGCAAGAAAGTTAGATGCAATTTTCTTATTCATTTCCAGGTCAACATCCTTTACTATAGTCGCAATCTGATTAATAGTGTCTAAACCATACACATCGAGGCCTAACGATTTTAGATAAGAAAACACCAGATTATTGGGATTCATAAAAACCAATTTCCCTAATAAGAACGCCATCCAAATATTCCCCATACCTATCGGTCGTAGCGAGTTGCTTACGAAAACATCGTATCGATTAAAAAAATCTAAGTACTGGCCAAAATTCAAAAATTTATCTGCATAAGTAATATGTTTAGCTCCATATGTACTGAGAACTTCCTGTTTAAGTAGCAGTATATATTTTTGATCTCCATAACTAACTGGCATCATAACTTCTCCAAAGTTTATTTTTGCAATCGCATGGAGAGCGTCTAAATGATTGTTAGCTGATGCGCCAGAATTGCCTATAATAAAGCGTAGATTTTTTGATGCAGCATTAATATAAAACTGTTCAGTATTGAATTTATCGATTAACATTTTCACATCATGCTCAAATGTATAGGCAAACTCTTTGTGTTTAGCATTAAGCCCTTTAATATGCTTAACAGCATAATTATATTCGGGTTCAATCCATGTCAATACATTATCTATTTTATTATATATTTTTTTCACATCAATATTCATCAGATAATTTTCTGCTCTTCTATAATATAAGGCTAAGGTTATACGCGTATTCCTTATCTTCCGCACAATTCTCTTTGTATACGGTTCATATAATTTGAAGTCTACAAGCTCTGACTCATAGAGTTCTTTTCCCCAAATCATCCAATTTAATTCTTGAAAAGTATGTTGATGTACCCATCTATACATTTCAAATGAAAAAGAGTGAATAAATACTTTTTTATACCTACTTACATCTCCTAATAGTTCTGTGTCGCATAGTCTTCCGAATACGAGATCAGTACGCCGGATGAACTTCAAAGGCCCACATTCTTTGATTACAAAAACGTTATTGTCAAGCAAGCCTAGTGATTCCAATTTTTCGGCAAAAGGGTCAAAAAATTTTTCATCATGGAGTAAATGTAAATTCATATCATTCATGCTGTATGGAGATCGGTGAAGTCTCCAATGGGTAAATACTATGTTTGTTTTAGTTCTCTGCGTTAATTATGCTCTTTTCATTTTCTATCCTTTAATATTTAATTGTTCTGAACTCTTAATAATATTCTACATACAAAATCTACTTCTTCAAAAGACAAACCATGATACAAGGGTAAACACATAACTCTTTTAGCTATATCATTTGTAATAGGTGTTTCATACGTATCAAGATATGGAAGTGTTGCTAACGAAGGGTAGAAATACCTTCTCGGATAAATTCTGTTTAAATTTAGTTCATTCAAACTTTTTAATAAACCTTCTTCAGAATCAAAAATTATTGGGTAATAAGCAAAGTTAAAAGAAGAGTCGGAATTGATCTTTATTTTACTTATGGCAAGCGAGCTCAATTTTTCATCGTAGTAAGTATATAGTTCCTTTCTGTATTGATTAATCTCATCTATATAAGGCAAATTTGCTAAACCCATTGCCGCATGGAATTCTGAATTTTTACCGTTAATACCTAATTCGCTGATTTCATCGACATTACTGAAACCAAAATTACGTATATAAGCGATTTTCCGAAGTAATTCAGCTGATGAAGAAAATATAGCTCCTCCTTCTATCGTATGGAATACTTTTGTTGCATGAAGGCTTAGCGTACTGATGTCACCATAGTTAAAAACCGACTGTCCTTTATATAAGGTACCAAAACAATGAGCTGCATCATAGATAACTTTTAAATGGTGCTTTTCAGCAATAGCTTGTATTTTATCGATATCGCACGGATTTCCATAGACATGTGTAGCTAAAATTCCGGTTGTTTTAGAAGTGATTGCCTGTTCAATTTTATCAGGGTCAATATTTAGTGTAGTAGGGTCTACATCTACGAATACTGGTCTACATCCTTCCCAAACAAGAGTACTTGTTGTCGCCACAAATGAAAATGGTGTTGTAATTACCTCTCCCTCTAATCCAAGTGCCTTTATCGCCATTTGAAGTGCGATAGTCCCATTGTTTACGAACACCATATGCTTAACATTCAGGTATTCTTTCAGCCTAAGCTCTAAATGGTTAACCAAAGGGCCATTATTTGTAAGCCATTGTCTGCTCCATATATCTTTAACATAGGAGATATATTCATCCAATGGAGGCATAAAGGGTTTTGTAACTTGAATCATATGTCAGTATCGCTGATTTTGATTTTAGAGATATTCCTTGTTATTTATTAAATAAGATAAAGCTTCGCCACTCCACTTACAGTAGTTTTTTTCAAAAGAGAAAACTATAGCTTATCATTTTAAACAAGTTTTCACTAATGTTGATGCAAAGATTATCAAATCAGGAGTAAAAAACACGCTCAGAAACTATTCTGATAATAAATAGAGCAGAAAAACGAAATAATGTAAATTGTTATACAGTTTAACACGGAACGACACAAAAAACCCTGTAATTGATGTGAAAAAGCATTTAAAAGACTTACACCAACTCCATGGTGTGGATAGCTGTGCTCATAAGTAGGGCCTTATCAACCAGATCAAAATCATAAGCAATATCACTTGTGAAACCAAGTGATTCTATATTATTTTGCCGAACAAATGGCGCTAAAAGTGCCAGATGTTCTAATATCTTCGGATTTTTTATAATTAATGTTTTTTCGGCTAATAGCGTTCCTATAAATTGATTTTCATAGCTTATCTGAACAAAACCAAATGTATCCTGCGAAAAGCTCAATTGTGTCCCCATATTTCCAGCGTTAACAAGTAGAGGCTTTATGGTTGGTAAGAGATCGTACCAATAAGTGCAATCTATTATTTCCATACCAATACTTAAATACCAGCTTAAGGCTTTGCTATTCTTCTCAAATACATGTAACTGAAACAAAGTACATTGTTCTTTATTTGCTTCTTGTATTTCGTGAAGCGCGTGATATAAAAGCTTAGTACCTATTTTGCTTCCTCTAAGTCTATTATCAACTACAATATGTTTCAAAAAAATAATATTATCTATTATCTGGAAACAAGCGAAGCCATGCAGCTCACCTGATATTGAGTCGTAAGAGTAATAAGTTGCGTACGAGGGATGATCTAAAATAGAGGAAAAAAATTTCTTATACCCAATGTCCTGATGAACAAAAAATCGAGAGATGGAGGGATCATAAGCTGTTTTTAAGGATTCGCATATTACATCAACTAATCTTCTGTCTTTTCTCCTTAAACGTTGAACCATGTACATAACGACGTATTATTTTAATATGGTTTAATCCATGCAGTTTGAGTGCAAGTATAAGTTACACTAAGCTAAAAAAGAATACGCACAATAATTTTGTAGACAAAATGTATATTAACGAGAATAGCATTGTGTGAAATAATGCTGTAAATGAACCATATATAAGTCAAAAACACCTCCCTTCACATATCTTTGTGCTATAGCGAGCACAAAGCCCCTAAACTTCTCATTTAGCCATAAAATGTTCAACAAAACAACAGAAACGACCTAAAAAGATCAATTAACCATCTAAATTTGACTAATTTTATATCTAATCCTGGATAAGATATATTATTTATTGGGACAAAATTAGAGTCTGCCTTTTCCCGAACATACATAAGTTTAATAATAAGAATATCCGAGGAAAAAGAATCAGCATGTGTGCCTTAACGCCCTACTATTATGGATAATACGAAAAAAAAATGGATTGCTATATATACTCGTCCGAAATGGGAAAAAAAGGTCAATTACCTAATTCAACAACAGGGTATTGAAGCATTTTGTCCATTAATAAAAACAAAGAAACGTTGGGCTGATCGAAATAAAATAGTTGAGATCCCCTTATTTAATTCTTATGTATTTGCGCAAGTAGATCACACCGAACAATCTAAGATATCTCGAATATCTGGGGTAGTAAGTATAGTATCTCATTGTGACAAACCGGCAAATATTACAGCTCAAGAGATACAAAGAATAAAGGATTTGTTAGACATAGGCTATGAAGACTTAGAATCAATTTCACTTGAACAAGTAACCGTAGGCGATAAGATAAAGGTAGTGGAAGGCATTCTATCAGATTGGCAAGGAGAAATTATTACTGTAAAAGGGAAATCAGTTGTAATGCTTCTCAAGCAATTCAATTGTGCCTTAATTGCCAAAGTAAATATTTCACAAGAGAGCCTTTCGCTAGTATAAACATAAAAAATTTTAGAAACAAAACAAAGTAATTATATTAAAACCAACCTAAAAAACATATTACCTAATGCAAATAGCTATGGATAAACATTATGGCCACATTATTGAACGTATCATTAGGCGTAATGGTTACAGTATAAGCGAACTAGCTCGCTTAACAAATGTTAATAGAAGATCCATTTATAATTGGTTCAACCAAAAGAGCTTAAAGCCCGAAATCATTTTCCGCATAGGTTGCGCCTTAAAACATGACTTTTCAGAGGAATTTCCGGAATTATTTACAGAAGATGAATTCCAAAAGGTGATTGTTCCACCAAAAAATCACAGTGAAGACACTGAAGACAACCCAGAGGGCAGCAGCAGCTATTGGAAGGATAAGTACATCAAAATACTTGAAGAGTACAATCGTCTTTTGGTCAACCAAGTGAAGCACGATCCGAAAAAATAACACTTTTATTCAAAAGTTAAGAGTAAATTGTTAATTTTTTAACAACAAAATCGCTATTTTGCGATTTTATATCAGGTTTACTTATATATTTCGAATAAACAAGATTTTCATATGGCAATTAATAACTTAGAGTCATCTATCAATCAAAAAATTGAGCAGTGGTTAAACGGAAATTACAATGATGAAACAAAAAAGTCAATTCAAGAGTTAATTGACAAAAACAATCTAGAGGAATTAAACGATGCCTTCTACAAGGATCTTTCTTTTGGCACAGGCGGTTTACGCGGGTTAATGGGAGTTGGTACAAACCGTATGAACATCTATACTATTGGTAAGGCCACTCAAGGCTTAGCTAATTATTTAAAGAAAACCTACTCAAATCAATCCATTAAGGTTGCAGTTAGTTTTGATAGCCGAAATTCATCCCCGCTATTCGCTCAAACTGTAGCAGATGTTTTTTCAGCTAATGATATTTATGTATATTTATTTAATGAATTAAGGCCAACCCCAGAGTTGTCTTTTGCCATTAGAAAACTAGGGTGTCAGAGCGGCGTTATGATAACCGCCTCCCATAACCCGAAGGAATATAACGGTTATAAAGCATATTGGAATGATGGCGGTCAACTTATTGCGCCTCATGATAATAACGTTATTCAAGAAGTTAATGCCCTATCAATAAATGAGGTTAAATTTGATAAAAATGACGCCCTTATAAAAAAAATAGATGATGAAATTGACCAGCTGTATTTCAAGGAGCTTGTGGATTTATCATTACACCCTGATGCGGTATCTCAACAACAAAATTTAAAGATTGTCTATTCCCCAATTCATGGAACAGGCATAACTGCTGTCCCAAAGGTTCTATCACTGTGGGGATTTACCAATGTTCATGTAGTCGCTTCTCAAGCCACTCCAGATGGAAACTTCCCAACTGTTATTTATCCCAATCCTGAAGAAGAAGAAGCTATGTCTAAAGGCTTGGAGGAAGCAGTCGCCTTAGATGCCGACTTACTTTTGGCCACTGATCCGGATGCCGACAGAGTAGGTGTTGCCGTTAAAAATCATGAGGGAGCGTTCCAATTGCTTAATGGCAATCAAATAGGCTCTTTATTGGTTGACTATGTGCTAAAAATCAAAAGTGAGAAAAATCAATTGCAAGAAAATGACTTTACTTGTAAAACCATCGTAACAACTAATTTAATCCAAGAGATATCAAGTTCATATAATATTAAGTGCTATGAAGTTCTCACAGGCTTTAAATACATTGGTGAACTTATGACTGATTTACTAGGAAAGGAAAATTTCCTAGTGGGGGGCGAAGAAAGCTATGGTTATCTCGTTGGCGACTTAGTCAGAGACAAAGACGCTATCGTATCATGCGCGTTCATAGCAGAGATGACAGCCTATTATAAGAGTCAGGGTCAAAGTTTATATGAGGCGCTCACCTCACTTTATTTAAATCATGGCTTCTATAGGGAAAAATTAATTTCTTTAACAAAAAAAGGCAAAAGCGGTGCTGAGGAAATTAAGGCAATGATGGATCGTCTGAGAACTTCCCCTCCAAAAACTTTGGGAGGAAATCCAGTCGCTCTCGTAAAGGATTATGAGAATAGTGTTTCGATTGATCAATTAAGTGGGGCAAAAGAAACAATCAACTTACCCAAATCAGATGTCTTACAATTTATAACATCAGACGGAAGCGTTGTTTCGGCAAGACCATCTGGAACTGAACCGAAGATAAAATTCTATTGTAGTGCAAGATTACCATTGGATTCGCCGACAAATTACAAGTTGATTGAAGAAAATCTAGAGAGAAAAATTGAAGAAATGATGTCAGATATTCTTCAGTAATATATATTTATTTTTCTTTTTTTAAGGATGCCGTCAATTATGATTATTACTGGACGGCATCCTTTTATATTTATGCTCACTTAATTACTTCAAAGACCTTACTCCACATATCCTGCGCTAACTCTTTTTGTTTAATAGAGGCTGATTTTAATTTTTCACGGATTTCAATCGTATTTTCTCCTAAAATCATCTCTAACTTTTCTCTCAATCCTTCACCTTTTAGAGAATTGTCCCTGAGTAACCCTTCATCGTAGTTATAATCTTCCATTAATGCTTGGTACTTATGACTCCATCCAATGCAGAGGCATGGCACCGCCTGCGCCAATGAACTAACTAATCCATGAAATCTAGATGTTATCACCGCAAAAGAATTCCCTATTATACCTTTAACATGTTTTGGATCGTCTTCTTTTAAGATCGTCACGTTTAGATTGAATTTCTTGTTTACTTCTTCTGCTAACATTAAATCTTTATGCCCCTCATGTATCAAAAAGAAAGGCTTCTTGTCTAATTTTTCTATATCCTTGCAAAGATTTTTTAGAAATGTAATGTAGTCATCTCGGTCTTGAAATGTATTCGACTCAAGTAACTTATTATTAGGAATTATAGCTACTTCACATTTTTGTTTATCAAAGTATGCAGGCAGCTTGCCTTCTGTTAAATTTGTAAAATCAGGCCTTAAAAAAATCTTATCTTTTTTACCAGGGATTTCATTCAAATACTCATGTGAATACTTATCCCGAGCGAAGATCAAATCTGCATTGTCCAAGATAATTTTCATTTTTGCCTGTAATCGTTCATCCTTAAAGGCACCAAATGCCTGAGACAAAAGTATTACTTTTTTACCTTCCTTTTTCCAACCAGCAATATGGTTGGCCAACCTTTCCCCAGCTTTCTGGGCGCCCCAAAAATCACCAAAGGCAAAACCTGAACCGTCAAGAACAATGTTGATCTCTTTATCAAGTACATACCCATGCTTCAGTCTCATTTCTTTTGATGCTAAAAATCCAAGATGTTTCATATTAACGCCAAACTTTTTAAAGTTCAGCTTGGTATAAACACCTACTTCCCGTTGTTTATGTATTGGGGCATTAACATCGTTTTTCTCCATAACGAACATAGCCCCCGGCAATTCTTTCCGCACCTTTTCCAATACTGCCATTAGCATTAGTTCAGCACCCTTATTGTGAAATTCTACTCCTCTTAATTCGATGACATACTTATTCATTTTCGTTCCTTTTTTGAATATCTTAATTAAATCTTCTTATCTGGTGCAACGGTCTTTTTTCGGAAAAAGCAACTAATCCCTCAGGATCGGGATAACCAACACCTATACACATAATAGGACGTTGATATTTTTCAAGCTTTAATACTGTTTCCATTTTTTTCTCTTTTTCTTCAATATCTGGCCAGTTAATTGAGCAACTGCTCAATCCTAATGTTTCAAGCGCAAACATGAATGACATGGAAGCCAACGAAGCATCAATATAAATAATATGCCTGTCTCTCTCGTCAAAATAGGCATCAAGATTACCTACTAAAACGATCAAAACAGGGATAGAGTGACCATACCCTTTTGTACCCATCGGAATATCAACCACTTTACGCACTAACTCAAGATCGTCGAAAACACGAAACTCAAAGGGTTGTCTGTTACAAGCACTGGGAGCTTGATTGGCTGCTAAGATTGCCTTATCGATCAATTCTCTTGGTACTTTTTTTTCTAAAAACCACCTGACAGACCTACGCTGTTTGCATAAGCGATAAAATTCCTCGTAGTCTATTTTTGTTCGCTCCTCTTTTACCCGAAAATAAGGAATGGATGGTGCTAAAGGCGTCTCTATCATAGGCGGACTTATCTCAGAAATGATATTATTAAATCTTAACTTCTCCCTTTGTATAATTTTGTCTCCTTCATTAACGACATGGAAATATTCAGAAATCACATCATAAAACCATTTCATTTGTGGATTTGAATAACCTTCACTCGATGATTTCCACACCCCCTCAAAGCTGTCTATCGTTTCAACAATGAAATCCTTCCCAAAAATGTCTCTTCGAGGTTTCATCAATAACCCCTTTTCAAGACGATGCGTATTACGCACTAGAAGAAAGTAATTAGCTTTTAGCACTTTAGATTCGTTAACATGTTTAACTCTCCCTGTTAACACGGCTTGCAATTCTCTGGAAAATGATTTGTCAAAAAGAAAGTAATAGATAGATGTTAAAAATCTAGATTTATAACAAACCTTTGGCAATTCCACATTTAAAACTCGCTTTTTGATTTCCTTAATTCTGTTAATCATAACTTTTAATTACTGTCGTATTCTTTTTAATTCTTTAATCTGAAGCGTTAGCTCCTTACCAATTGACACAAATATTGTTAAACAATAGATAATCATTATTGCTACACCCGTTATTATGTAATGTACGTTAAGAGTGACATACAAAAAATACCCAAGACTGTAAGCTAATATGGAAGCAATCCAAGGAGCCTTTATCTCGCTAAAAAATTCCTTACTTGATATTTTTATATTAATTAATTTGTTAAACGTGTATTGAGCTATTATTACAGCAATAATTTTATTTATTAAAATCGCCCACGACGCCCCTATTATTCCATTTGTGTATATACCAAAGATCAAAGTAGGTATAAAAATAAAGGCTTTAAATAATTGGAGTTTCATTTCAAGACCGGGTTTGCCTAATCCTCTAATCAGGGCAGTATTACTATTTACAAGCATATGAATCATAACTGATACAGAAAGGATCTTTAGAGGAATAATTGAATCATGCCATTTCTCCCCGAATATATTTAGGATGATGGGCTCTGCCAATGTTAGTAAAAGAACCATTATTGGATAAATAATAATACTATTATAACTTACTACTTTTAAGTAATATTTTTTTAAAGCTTCCGGGTCTCCTTGCTTTTTTCCATATAAGGGGTACATTACATTATTGATAACCGACATTAATTTTCCTCTGAAAGTATCTGTTAAAACGAAAGCAAATGTATAAGCACCAAGCGCTTGAGCAGACAAAACTTTACCTATTAAAAGGTAGTCAACGTTGTTAATAAAGTAGTTAATGACATTTGTGCCAGTGGTATAAATTCCAAATCCAAAAACATCTTTGAAAGCTTCCTTACTCCATATTAATTTAGGAAACCAACCCGTCGCCTTAAAATAGAGCGGTATTGCAAACAAAATTATTGCAGTTGAATTAAAAGCAAGCGACCAAACACCTGCACCCAAGAGCGCCATCACTATCGATATTATTCCTGCAATAATATTAGTTATATTCTCGATTCTAGCGATCTTTTTGAAATTCATTTGTTTAGTTAACTGCGCTTTATTAACTAAATTGATTGGACTCAGTAATATCCCTATACTGATTACCGGTATAAGAATTTTCAAAATAGGTTCATTATAGAAATCTGCAGCAAATGGTGCGGCAACAAAGGTCATAAGTAAAAATAACAAAGCAGACCAAATGACACCTGTCCAAAACGAAGTATGGTAATGTATGGGATTTAATTGATCATCCTTTCGTTGTACCAATGCAGCTCCTATTCCCAATTCAGTCAATACTTGCACAAAACCAGTAAATACTGTTGCCATACCTATAATACCAAATTGCTCAGGCAAAAGCAATTTTGCTAATATCAATCTAACAATAAATGTAAATGACTGGTTAACAACTAGTTGAAGCCCGTTCCAGAACACTCCTTTTAAAATCAGACTTTTAGAATTATCCATTTATATTCGTTACTCAGTTTGAATGTTTTTTAAATTATTTTAGTTATCTCTTGCTCTCCGTTTCAGTCGAAGTTAATATTTACGATTTTTTCATAAAGCGATCATACAAATTTGCAAACGACTGAGAATTACAAATAGGATATGATGAATTTTCTAGCTCACAAAATCAGAAAGATCATAAAAGAAATATTCATGTGGTCCATCGAAGCAAATTGTCCTTTTATTCAGTATGTCCGTTGCATAATACAAGAAGATCGGTATTGTCACGATATAGAACCTAAATCGAATATGGCAAGCATTTGAAAACACAGACAGATCATATACAATTAATGTTAATTAAAAACGATTGCATTTTAGTACCATATCACTTTTTCGGTAAAAGTCTTCTAACATTTAATGCATACTATATTTTTGATGAGCACAATATTATGATCACTCTAAGCTGACCTTCTCACTTATCAATATTGACTTATATCCATCAATATCTCGTTTAAGATACTATTTACCGTATTTAATTCGGCGATAAAACTAAATCATAAATTTGAAATATGGTACCATAAGGGCACGAACGTTCTTATGATGTGCAATGAAAATTAAACACCTCATGCCATTATCTTTATATCTGTACGCCAAACCAAGAAAAACTGCTTAACCCATTAATTAAGAAGATTGATAACTTGTGTGCCATTTTTATCTAAAACTGTATAAATATGTTACCAGTTTTTTAAACACATATCGGTCTATTTGTGGTTCAATTCAAAACAACATGCATTCAGCTGTAGTAAAAGAGAATCTTTTCACAAAATGCATAGCGATATAAAGAATTAATAAGCGATGTTTAAACCTTAGGAATTTCCTATAAAAACAAAAAGCTATTCAAAAAGTTGAAGTTCCAACCTTTTTGAATAGCTTTCTGGATTTGATAAAAATATCCCTTACTATTATCTCTGCGCGACTACTTCAGCGTGTAAAAAATCATCGTATGCTAATTTTATACCATCCCTTAACTGCATCTTATGTTTCCAACCCAATTCGTGTAATTTTGTTACATCCATCAATTTGCGAGGGGTACCATCTGGTTTTTCTGTATCATATTTAATTTCACCTGCAAAACCTGTTATTTCTTTAACAAGCAGCGCCAGTTCCTCAATGCTTAAATCTTCTCCAGTTCCTACATTAATCAATTCTCTGCCATCGTAGTTTTCCATGAGGTATACACAGGCTTCTGCTAAGTCATCTGCATACAAAAATTCGCGCTTGGGTCTTCCTGTTCCCCAAATAGTAACAACGGCTGCATTTTGCTCTTTCGCCTCATGAAATCGCCTTATTAGTGCGGGTAAGACATGTGAATTTTGCGGATGATAGTTATCTCCTATTCCATATAAGTTTGTTGGCATCACACTAATAAAATTCGAACCATATTGATCTCTATAGGCTTCACAGAGTTTAATTCCAGCGATTTTAGCAATAGCATAGGGTTCATTTGTAGACTCGAGCGGACCGGTTAACAAGTAATCCTCCCTTAGAGGTTGTGGAGCAAGTTTCGGATAAATACAACTACTTCCCAAGAACATTAATTTGCTAGTTCCGTAAACATGTGCCGCTTGAATGATGTTACTTTCCATCATTAAATTATCATACAAGAACTCAGCACGATACGTATTATTCGCTATAATACCGCCTACTTTGGCAGCAGCTAAAAACACATAATCTGGTTTTTCTTCCTCAAAAAATTGATTTACTGCTTCTTGGTTACGTAAATCTAATTCACTAGATCTCCTCAATAACAAATTAGTGTAACCATGTGTTGTTAAGTACCGTGTGATAGCACCCCCCACCATCCCTCGATGGCCAGCAACATATATTCGAGCATCTTTGTTCATCGTATATAAAGATTAAATTTCCGTATTTAATTAGCAGAAAGTGCTACCGCATTTAACTGTCTAGGTGATCCATCTGGGCCTACAGCAATAATATTATCAAAAATCACTCTCGTTCCAGGACCAATACCGCTGAGTGCTGTTTTCATTGCTCCACTAAGAGAATTCCCTGTTGTAGACAAAACCACGGCATCCGCTCTCGGTTTTGCAATGATCATGGTAAATTTAGTGATACTGAATTTAGCATCAAAATCAAAGTTATCTAGGCTTGCAAACACTGCATTCTGTGCTTTCAGAGCCACTGAAGGCATCGTCCCGCCCGATTTGCCGCCAAATTTCGCAATTGGATCAGGTATACGTTTAACGCGGAAATCTGTACTGCTTAATGTCTGCATTTTTCCCGGAGCCACTTCTGTTACCACAGAAATTTTTGCTGTACCAGCTGAAGATACTCGTGCCACATACTTACCGTTAGCGCCCGAGAGGCTTCCACCACTCATACTTACTTTGATCTTATCTGCTGGGGTTCCAGGTGCTGAAACAGAAAGAGGGTTATCTACTCCTATGTAGAGCACATTCATTTTATCAGGCGAAACTACAGCCGAAGGTCTTGCTACCTGGTACCGTTGCTCCGGTGTTCTGTACTCTTTTATCGTACCGTCTGTTTGTTTTACTTTAACAATACCTGTCCACGTAAATGCGCCTTCTTTAGAGGTATTAATGCTATATGTCCCTTTACCGTTTGCTACCTGTAAGGCACTTCCGTTAACGGAAATGGAAGGATCAGACTTTGAATCATAGGCCGTCAAAAAGACCTCCGCCGTGTAGGGCTGCCCTTGAATTAAGTACGATGTAGGTGCAACGGCTACCGCAGCAAACTGATCTAAATTAACTACAGCCTGGTCCATTTTACCAAGAATTCGTTTCACCACATCCGATTCAGCATTTTGCGCATCTGCTTGAATTTTTGTCAGTATGGCCATCGCTGCAGTAAGAGGTGTTCCGTCACCAAAATTAATATCTTCCCATCTCTTTTTTCCATTTACCCTTTTTTCAGGATCATTTGCTACCAATGAAAAAGTAACAGCTCCACGCTCCTTTTCATCGAGTAGCGCCAGCAATTTTTCACGTGTACTATTAATCTTCTCCTTTAACTCAGTCCCCTTCTTCTGATTAACCATCAAGCCTGGTGCAATATCCATGTTATCTCGTTGCGACAAATCGCCAGTACTTTCATCATAGCCCCCTCCTTGCTTTTCAAATTCACCTTTCAAGGAGTTGATATACTCGTTAAGTTCTCCTACAATAGCACGTGCCTTTTTTGCTTTTTCGTAAATAGGTCTAGCTCGTTCAGGTTCTTCCTTCAACTTTGTGTTTTCAAAAGCCATAAACAACTGTTCTACAGAATTGTTTACATTAGACCGCGACGTTTCAAGGCTATCATTTATGTTCTTAAAGGCATCTAAAATAGTATCTGATACATTTAAGGCCAGCATGGCCAACAATACCAAATACATGATATTGATCATCCGCTGCCTCGTGGTTTCTTTTCCTAAAGCCATTAATATTATATATTATTTATCAATGAATATTTAAAACGTACGCGGTTGATTCATCGCGCTCAACATATTACCATAAACCGCGTTCAGCGCCGCGAGGTTTTTGGCTAACTTGCTGACTTCATCCTTAAACATTTTTGAATCATCTAAGGATTCATTGAAGTTCTGCATAGTAGAACTTAAGTGTTCATAGAATCTATTCATTGATTGTAAATGAGTATTCGAGTCATGCAACTCCCTCTCATACATAGCGTTTAGAGATCCCAGGTTTTGAGTTAATTGTTGTACCTGTTCATGATAGCCTTTTGTATCAGAATTGGAAGTAGACATAGCTACGAGATTTTCCGACGCTTTCTCAAAGGCTACACTTAAATGATCAAATTTTGAAGAAGCTTGCCGCAACTTTTCAGTAAATTCATTGGCAGCAAAAGACGCATCTGAAATGTTATTAATTGCTGTAACTTTCTCATTGAAAGAGCGTAGACCTCGACCTAAACTCTCGATAGTATCAGGCCCAACCTGTGCATCAGCAAACATTTTATCCAGCGCAGCAGTTGTAGATGTACCCGGCGCGGTCGCAACCTGACGGGCAGATGATTTAGGCAGTTCTCCAGTATAACTATCCGAAAGCTCCGGATATACTCTTTCCCATTCTGGATCCTTAGCAGGCGGATTAAATCCCATTAGAAAAAACAGAAAAGCTTCCACTCCTAATCCAGCGCCTATCATATAGTTAGCCATTGCCCCACCTATGTGTAGGATTTTGAACAAAGCTCCTAATATTACCACACTCGCACCCCATGAGATAGCTACATGCAACCAATTTGAATTGTCTTTCTTCTTCATACTTTAAATTATTGGAAATATTTATTATAACTGTTTTTAAAAAAGATATAGGATATTCCAACCTGCGCATTGACCCCTGGAGCCACATTATATGGAAAAGAGTCTAACCTATCCAATAATCTCGGTATTTCAATGGGGTCCATTTCATGGATTTTCACCTCAGTTGGAGATGTTGGAATATAATATCCAACATTTACCGAAAGGTTCAAACGCTGCGAAAGCCTTATTCCATTTAATCCCGTACCGATATAAGGTCTAAATTTACTCCATTCGACATCATAATCTTTCGGCTGATCGGCCACTTTAGTGGTACCTACATATCGCTCAAACTTATTTTCAAAGAAATAACCTGCTCCAATACTTACAATCCACTTACGAGCAATCCAGCTCCTTTTTCCAAATAGCGGTTGCCAATCGGCAAACACAGACACATCAGATCTATTTATTGCAAAAACCCTACTGCCATATTTTGTCTTTACCGAAGGAAAAATACTGGCTCCCAAACGCACGTTAAAGGATTCCAATACAGGATAACTTCCTTCTACACCCAAACCTCTTGCTCCAAGCTGTACACCAACTGATGGATAAAAGCTAGAATATTCTTCCCAAATCTGCGCTTTTACTGGCAAACTCGCAAGTGCTACAATAAAAATTATTAATAATTTTTTCATTCAATAAAATTTTTATATGCCATCAGACATACTACTGACTAACTTCGTTCCCCTCTACCTTTTCATTTTCCACCTCTTCTCCCAATTCTTTTTTAACTTTTTCTGCTTTTTTTACCTTTTTCCCATTTCCTCGGTAATCATCGTTAGGGCTAACCAATTCTTCAGATTTTATTCCCTTTGGATTTTTCCACAGACGAGTCTTATACTCTTGTATTTTATCTTCAATTTCACCTGCCTGTACCTCTTGTTGCTGTTCATTGTCCGCATACTGCCCTTGTTGGCTAGGAGAAGATTCTCGAATAATTTTACTGGCAAATTTACGTTGCACAAACAAATCATCCATTGTCATATCATACAATTCCTTGTCGGGATCTGATACATCTATCTGCACTAAACGATATCGTAATTGTGGAAAATACAACCAAAATGCTGGTGTTTCACCAACAGATTCCGCTAACTCCGATGAAGAGTTAATGGTCATCAACGGGGCCACGCCGATAATTCGGCTTTCTAATTTCCCGCGTTGCTTATCAAAAAAGATATCTTCTTTAATACGAAACTTTGTTACTTTTTCAGGATTGAACTCGTTTAAGGTCATTTTTGCATCAATCTGGTTGCCTTCATTATCAAATATGGGCACTAATACACTGTCCGTAAATCTTGCTTCACCTTCCTTAGCAGTAAGCTTGGTTTTAAAGCCATCATCCTGAGGGTTATAAGGTGTAAGTTTTCCCACTTTAATGCCTTGCATAATAGCTTCAATCAGCGATGCTCCCGGTGTTGCAAAAATATAGTTTTCTTTATCTTTCAAATCAATATCTCGCCATACTCTTTTATAAAAGCGAATATTCTTAGGATTTACTTTCGGAAAGGCGAAAGGTACAGCATTCCTCAGATCATTAACTTGATAAAATCCATCTGTTTGCGGAATAGTGTCCTGCAAAATCTCTCCCGAATCTTCCGGTAAAGAATCTACTACTTGCCCTGATTCCGTATTTACTTCGGTAGAGAGCGTATCAGGCATAATTGTTGTTGTTTCTTGCGCCCGAAGTCCTCCTGCACAAAAGAAAATTAAACCAACAATAATCATTATTTTTTTAAAAGGTATTGCAACGATCCACGTACCAGTGGATGGTTTCTTATCATTATATCCAAAAAGTTTCATTTTCTTATCCTCCTATTAACGATCTTTATACTTACGTGTCTTCACCTGCGGTGTCGTCATTTCAAAGGCCGACATTACGCACCGAAAACCGATATACGAGTGAGATTCATCTTGCTGTTCATAATTTCTGGCATCGCTGTTCAACATGCTTCCATTATCTTTCCAGGCCCCACCTCTTACTACTTTACGTTTTAATGCATAACTCGCATTGTCATCCGCATCATACAATAATACGGGATTTAAATCATTTACAAATTCAATAGCAGAAGGACTAAAGGCATCTAACGTCCATTCTGAAACGTTTCCCGCCATATTATACACGCCAAAAGCATTCGGTGTGTATGATTTTACGGGTACTGTAAAAGTAGAGCCATCTCTTGAATAGGTCCCCTCCCCTTGTTTAAAATTAACAGCTAACCTTTTTTTATCAGATTTTTTATCATCAATTGTTAATCTCGTTTTTTGAATAGTATCAGCAGGGTCAAGTTTTCCTTCCGCAGCATATTGCCATTGTGCCTCCGTAGGTAAGCTAAAAGTTAGTTGATATCCCTTAAGGTAGGAATTTTTCTGAAGCTCATTCATAATCTCTTTCCCTCTCCAATCAGTATACGCGCGTGCCTGTTTCCAACTAACACCTACTACGGGATTATAGTCAAAAGATTCATGTCTGAAATAATTAGCGTCCATCGAGCTCATTTGAGCATTAGGGAAATCTTTAGACCAAATATCCTCTACGGGCATCACTCCCACTACGTCGGTGACATATTGATCGTTATTTTTCCCATCCATTTTCAAGTAGGAAAAACGATAGTTAAGTAATGTTTTGTTAAGCACCCTTTTTCCAGCTTCAACAGTCATCATCGGCCGAAGTTTTTCTTGAATTTCTGGATTGCTGCTTTGCCATAGTGGGGATTCCTTCTTAACTCGTTTCCAATCAATTAACCGATTTTCATTTGTTAAAACACTATCTTCATCATTATTTCCTGGCTGATCAAGAAAATATTGATCGTCATTGAGATAATCCGTAACCGCAATAGAGTCGGCTACCCAATTTACAAATTGACGATATTGTTTATTTGTAACTTCAGTCTGATCAATAAAAAAAGCACTCAAACTCACATTTTTACCGATATCACTACTATCTTGTGAACTTTTATAAAAAATTGTTCCAGAGGGGATATACACCATTCCTGGAGGAGCGGGCAATTGATTTCCTCTAAATGCTGAAACACGTGGCGCATCATACACACGATTAGAACTACATGCTGTCATGAATAAAGCAGCTGCTATTAATCCATAAAAAGAAGTACGAGTAACGCTTCCACTAGATCTGTCTAAATTTTTTAACATAAACCAATTATTTTTCTTTTAAACTCTAATACATCAAATTATCATTTTAACATCGCTCGTCCTTTTTGCACTTTGACGTCATGTACAACAGATATCGCCATGTTATCAAAATAAATTGATTTTTTTACTATAAGCATTATTTTTCATACAAATGTGTATAAACACACAATTTTATATGACATAGGTCAAAATTTAAGACCATTTCCTATTGATCTCTTTATTCCTAAAGAAAGGTACACCATTCGATCACGGTGTCCGCTATAACCATTTGTATATCCGTCTAAGTTATCTCCAGATGACAAACCTAATTGATAATTAATATTAACTGCCCACATGGGACCCCTAAAAGAATAAGCAAATGGAATATCAATACCAATATTTAAAGGTATTATCATTTCATAAGCAAAATCTTTCCCGGCAAATCCTTCATGAAAATCATTTGCATTTAATCCTCGATTAGCTGTTACATCTGCATATATAAAGCCAATTCCGGCTCCCAAATAAAAATTAGCCAGATAGCTTAAAACTGAGCGATGAGACAGCATATAGAAGCTATAATTATTCTTAGCTGCCATAAATTGCCCTAACCGCAATTTAATATTGACATTTGCGCCTGCAAATTTACTGTGCGCTTCTCTTCCATAAGCATCATTGCCTTGAAGCTTTCCCATTAGTCCTTGTACACCCGCAGATATGAAAGGATTAAAAAGATAATCTAAGCCAATATGAGTACCAAAAGCCAATGTTTTATTTTGGAGATCTCCATATAAAACTGTTCCCCCTCCTCCCAATTCCATGCTGATAGGGTTATTGAACTGAGAAAAACAGTTATGGCAAAAGAAAATTCCAAATAATAGATGGAGTAATAAAGTTCTCGGGTATATCATTAAGAAGGTTTTATAATTATTTTTTTCAAAAAGCTCATTACCTTTAACGCGTATTTTTTTAAATTATTCTAAAATTGTATAAAGAAGCATTGATAACATGATATCAGTTCACGCTGAATGTGTTAAGCTATCCTTAATAAATCATTATACAATTACTATTTTCTAATTTCTCCATTAAAACAAATTAAGACATCTACAAAATTAGGCGATAGCTCATTAAGCCTTATACTCGTTTTCTGACCTATTTTTTCACAACTTACGACAAGTCCGCACACTTAACGAACAAATACGATTATTCGCCCGAATAACGGAAAAACACAATAATCGCTGATATCTGGATCGATTTCGCTACACATAAAAAACACAAATTTATTATGAAAGATCATGTAATTCTCCACAATTTCACTATCAGTTGTAAAAACCTTAAAAGCTTTTGCAATAAATAGAACTATTTTTGGGCCGTATTTAGTAGTTAAAGTCATTCGATACCAACCAATCTGGCAAAAGATTGAGAATACAAGAACTTTAATTTTTGACAAACGCGTTCCAATTGTTTGTCAAAAAAGTATCGACAACATTGTTTACAGATTATTTTACTCATGAAAGAGCTTTTTTTCTCAGTTATTATCCCGACTTATAAAGATCAAATTAGATTAATCACTTGCCTAGAAGCTTTAATAAATCAAAACCTTCCAATAGATCAATTTGAAGTTATCGTTGTAAATAATGATCCTGAAGGCGAACCGACTGTCGATGACAATTTTTATAAACAATTGCAGCTAACCGTTATTACCGAACTAAAACCAGGATCTTATGCCGCGCGCAATCTTGGAATAAAACATGCTCGAGGCAAAGTACTTGCGTTTACTGATTCAGACTGCTTGCCAGAAAGAGATTGGTTGGAAAATGCTAAAATTCATTTTCAGAAAGATATTTCTAAAAATATAGGCATACTTGCAGGTGACGTACATCTATTTTATAAAGACGTCGAAAAACTGACACCAACTGAGATCTTTGAAAGTTTCACTGCGTTCCGCATCTCTTCACAGGTGGCTAACGGGTATTGTGTAACCGCAAACTGGTTTAGTTATAAAGAAATTATTGAAGAGTTTGGCGGCTTTAATTCTGAACTAAAATCTAATGGTGATAATGAATTATCCTTGCGAATATTTAAAAAATATAAAATAGTCTACGGCGCTGATGTAGTAGTTAAACATCCGGCAAGGCATGAGCTAAAAGATCTTTTAAATAAATTCAGAAGAGTAACCGGCGGAACCTATGTTCGCAAATATAAAAACAATTCCCTTGCGTTTATGAAACATCTTTTAGATTTTACGTTCGGCCTGATAAAACTTGCAACAAAAAAACTATTTACTATTTCTTTAAGGAAATCTATACCTCTTCTGCAAGTATGTGGTGCAATCATTATACATGTTTGGAAAGAGTATTTTAGCTTAGTTTTTCTGCATGCGGAAACAAAAAGATGAATTAGTACGGTGTAGTTGTAATTGCTGCTTCTTTTTGTTTTACCTTAATATGCTCTCTGTTTTTGTTTCGCCTTTCACCAAACAAAATGGTCGTTAATAAAGGAGATGCTCCACAAATAATCCTAAATAATATTGGCAAAGCGATACCCATTATTAAACAGATTGCAAAATATACATTCAAATTACTTATTCCTAGCAATTTCATAAAAATACGACTACCTGCGGTTCCAAAAGAGTGGTATAGAAAAATTTCATATGAATAATTTCCAATCCATGCCAAAGCAGGACTATCAAACCTCATCATCACCAATAAAAAAGCCCCTGTTGTGCCAACCAGTATCGTCAATAAGCTGACTACATTATGATTCTCGGCTCCTTCATTAAAATATAAAAACTGTTGGTACCCTATACTCATCAGAAAAACTAATAAAGAACAAACTGCGATTAGCTTATTATTAAATAATTTACTGTAAAATCGTTTCATACCTAATCCTAAAAGGAAAAACATCAGTAAAAAAGGAACACGGTCTAAACTGAAAAGCGTAATCTTTATGAGGTCAGTATAAAACAATAAAATACTTGCTAAAAAGATAAGAAGCCATCCTTTCAAGTTTTTCATAGCCCCCGCTATTTCCAAAAACGAGATAACTATGAAAACAATAAATATTCCTTGAACAAACCAAAACTGGGCGTAAGGGAAGACATACGCCCTCCAAAACTTATCAAATGGCAATTTTGCGTTGGTTCCTGGTGTAATAGCCTGAAAAACACACAGCAACGTTACTGCAATAAAAAACGGTATTAATAATCTTACGATCTTTCTGTTAATAAATTTTTTTTGTTCGCCAGAAGTAGAAATCGGTCTCATCGCATATACGAAACCAGAAATAACTGTAAACAAAGGCATTCTAAGATATTCAAATGAATAGTAAAAATATCTAAACCAAGAATTATCGGGTACTTTTAAACCCGATCTATAATCACTCCCTATTACATGTCCAGCAACCATAAAAATGATAGCCATTCCTCGTAGTGTTTCAATACCTTTATCTCTATTTAATGATGTATTTGTAAATAAGCTTGATTTCATTATAGTAAACTTTCAAAACTGACCTTTACAAAAGTAAATTTTAATATACGTTTTGTACTATCCATTTTTTAATCCAAATTTCACAGTTTCTGAGTAAATAATTGAGGATTTGTTGTTAATTAACGGTTATGAGCTTGCGTTTAATGGCTTCTAAAATCAATCCTGTTCGACTTTTTACTTGAAATTTATGGAAAAGATTAGCTCTATAGCCATCTATCGTCTTTATTGATAGAAACATCTTCTTAGCAATCTGTTGATAATTCAGATCACTACATGCCAATTCTAAAAATTCCAGTTCTCTATCGGTTAACGGAGTTGATTCATTCATTAACGCTCCATTTTCAATATCAATTAACTGGGAATTATAATAACCTTTAGACCATATTTCAGTTAGTGCCAATTTTAATTCCAGGGCGTTTATATTCTTAGACAAATAAGCACAGCAACCTGCTTTAATCATCTTCAAAGCATTTAATGAATCATTTAAAACAGACAAAGCAACCAACCTTATGCTTGGATAAGACTTTTTCACGGTTGAAATTACTTCAGACCCTTCCATATAAGGCATCAGTACGTCTACTAACAAAATATCTGGATAATCATGTTGTCGTTCTAATTTCTGCAGCAAATCCTTTCCATCAGTCGCATGTAAAGTAACTTCAAAATTAGACAGATTATTCACCAGCATAATTAGTGATTCCAATACCAGTGTATGATCGTCTACAATACCTATCTTTATCTTCATATTCTGTACTTTTAATGCAAATAATAAAGTTGAGTTTGTTTTTCTTAATCATATGTAGTATTGAAAAACATAACAGCTATATTCATCTTGATTTATTAGATAAATAGCTACTTTAATATGGTTATTCGCCGTTTAGGATAAAAACAAAAATATGAACAAAATTTATTTTATCTAGAATCGGTATTTAAAACTAATAGTTAATTTATCGAAGAATACACACACCTTCCCAAAAACTCACAAACATTCCTAATGTACCATAACTATGCAAGCGCTAGTTTGCGTAGCTTTATTGCTATAGTATGAGGAATAAAGACGCTAATATCTAAATATATTAAGAAATTTTGTTGAGCTAAATGTGTAAAAATTGACACTTACGATCCTCTTTAAAGAAGGCTGCTTCATAGAGTAGTGTTACATACCAACGCATTATTTATTGAAATAATTCCTTGCAACCATAAGAAAGAAAAACGAGAAATACCAGCTTATATGCCGTTAATTATTGAGCTCTCGATATATTCCAATAAAAAGACCACTTCCAGATTGGAAGTGGTCTTGTAAGGTTTCATATAATAATAAAAATTAGCTTCCAATGGCATTCACCTGAAAGCCGATAGCTTCCAGTTTAGCTTTATCCAACAGATTGCGCCCGTCAAAGATATTGGCCGGTTTCAGCATATTATCATAGATACGTTGCCAGTCGTACGTCTTGAACTCGTCCCATTCCGTCAGCACAGCAATCGCATGGGCATTCTTACATGCTTCATACGGCTCTGTTTCTACTTTTAACAACTGCTTATTCTCTTCACTGCTACGGGTAGCCAGATAATCCAGATCACTGTAAACCTGCTGCTCCGGTACCTTCGGATCGTAAACAGATATGTTCGCCT
>NZ_FOAF01000015.1 GCF_900109575.1 Olivibacter domesticus
TAGCCCGAAGCTTTCTCAAGCAGCAGCAGACTGTTGTCTTCCTGTTTTTTTTCTTCCGGTATATATGTCATATAAAGATATTCGGGTGCCTATATCGGCGGTGTCCACCTCTTCCCATACCGAACAGAGAAGTTAAGCCCGCCAGAGCCGATGGTACTGCAGTAACATGTGGGAGAGTAGGTCGGTGCCACCTTTTACTGGGCCGTACAGCATTGCTGTACGGCCCTTTTTTTGTTACAGCCCAATGAAGTGGAACACCTTCCCTTCTTCTGTAAAAATATCCCTGCACATATGCTTTCCCGGCCGCTATTGAATAATTTGTGCTATCTTTAAGCGATACTATTTTTATTGCTTGCATCTGTTATAAATTTATACATGAATTTCTTAAAGTCATTATTATTCACTTCTCTATTTATCTTACCTCATTTAGTTTTTTCACAACCTAATAAACCAAAACCAAATTGGCAAAATTTGGACCTTCAGGAAGATGGAGTTCCGGGCATGAGTACGGAAAAAGCTTATAAAGAGTTGTTAAATGATAAAAAAGGTGAGCCTATAGTAGTAGCGGTTATCGATGGTGGTGTGGATACGAAACATGAGGACCTCGTAAATAAAATGTGGGTCAATAAGAATGAAGTGGGAAGTGACAGTGTAGATAATGATAAGAATGGTTATGTTGATGATATATATGGATGGAATTTTATTGGAAATGCTCATGGGGAAAATGTTCAATATGATAATATGGAACTTTTACGTTTAATTAAGGAGTTGCACCCTAAATATATTTCCGTATTGCCAACTACGCCACTGGATGAAAAGGAAAGACGTGAGTTTATTGCTTATCAGAAAATGAATACTGATTATATGGGTAAATTGCAGATCGCCCAATTGACCGAAAGAGTGATCAAAGCGTTTAAAAATCAAGTCGATTCAATTGTGGGTAACATTGGTTCGGACGCACCGACACAAATGGAATTTAAAAGATATAAACCAAAGAATAAAATGGAGGGAAGGACCCTTTCTATGATCAATAAGGGGATGGAAGAGGAAGGCGACTTTAAGAAGTTCTATGACGAATTAAAAGAAGGGGTGAAACATTATGAGGCGGAGGTGAATTATCATCTGAATATGGACTATGACCCTCGGGGAATTGTTGGTGATAATTATGAAAATGGAAAGGAACGAATTTATGGAAATGCAGATGTAAAAGGACCAGATGCTTTACATGGTACACACGTGGCCGGAATTATAGCTGCAGATAGGAATAACGATGTTGGTATTAAAGGTGTAGCTGATCATGCAAAAATTATGGCTATACGTGTAGTGCCAGATGGTGATGAAAGGGATAAAGATGTTGCCAATGCTATTTATTACGCGGTTGATAATGGCGCAAAAGTAATTAATATGAGCTTTGGTAAGCCTTATGTTAAAGACAAGCAATTAGTTGACAGCGCCGTACGTTATGCTGTATTGCAAGATGTTTTAATCGTTCATGCTTCTGGGAATGAGGGGGAAGATAATGACATAACGCAAAACTACCCAAATAGAAATTATGTTGATAGCTTAGGGTTAAATAAGGGAAAAGCTGAAAACTGGATAGAGGTGGGGGCAACTGGGTGGAAATATGATGCTTCACTTGTAACAGACTTCTCAAATTATGGGAAAAAGAGCGTGGACGTCTTTGCTCCTGGATTGGATATCAATTCAACCATCCCTGAGTCTAAATATAAAGTTGAACAAGGCACTAGCATGGCAGCCCCAATGGTAAGTGGTGTGGCGGCGCTCATTTGGTCATATTATCCATCGTTTAAGGCGGCAGACATAAAGAAGATCATCCTCGAATCCGTAGTGAAACCAGTACATAAAGTAAAGGTTGTACAGAATAAAAATAAACGAAAAGTCTTGATGTCTGAAATTAGTGTAACAGGTGGTGTTGTTAATGTCTATAATGCATTAAAGCTGGCGGAAGAGCGTTCCAAAATTTAATTAAAATCATTCATGTGAGCACAATATGGCAATGCGTTTTGCGTTAATAAATAATATCACTATTTAAAAAAATATAATCTATGGTTGAAACTTTTACATCAAAAATTAATGATCTTCTCGACAATAATCATGAGGTCTATGACGATCTCCAACTGAATGCCGAGGATAGGCTTTTCTACGCTATGTTAAATGAGCCTTTAAATGCGCTTTTAAAACAACCTTCTGTCGAAGCGGTTCATTCCATTTTAGATTTTTCCAGTAAGTATTCTGAGCAGAGTCATTAACGTTTAGGATTAAGATCGTTTAGAAAACTCTTTTTTAATCAACCAGCTTATCTGCTTTGGTTAAATAGAGATTTTGTTATAGGTTTGCGTATGCTAAAGAAAGATCGCTATCGGGAATTTGTTGCTTATTTCTCTTCACATAACCCAGATGCACAAACAGAACTTAACTATAGTAATCCATATGAACTATTAGTTGCTGTAATTCTATCTGCCCAATGCACGGATAAACGCATCAATCTGGTTACCCCTAAATTGTTTGAGCGATTTCCGGATGTTTACACACTAGCGATGGCTTCGGTTGATGAAGTTTTTAGTTATATTAGAAGCGTAAGTTATCCTAATAATAAGGCTAAACACTTAGTGGGTATGGCTACTAAATTAGTAGATAGTTTTAATGGGATTGTGCCGGCTGATGTGGATGAACTGCAGAAGCTACCTGGAGTAGGTAGAAAAACGGCTAATGTTATTGCTTCTGTCGTTTACAATGCACCTGCAATGGCTGTTGATACGCATGTATTCAGAGTAGCTAACAGAATAGGTTTAACGAATAATGCAACAACTCCCTTAGCTGTTGAGAAACAATTAGTCAAATTTCTACCAAAAGATACCTTGTCTATTGCCCATCATTGGCTTATTTTGCATGGACGGTATATCTGTTTAGCAAGGCGCCCAAAATGTGAAGAATGCCCAATAACCTATCTATGTAAATACTATGAGAAGGAATTTTTAAGCAATAAACAAGAAATAAAAGTAAATAAAATTCAATAATACTAAATATATTAGTATTATTGAATTTTATTTGTATATTTGATCAAAACATCGAAAATGAGTAATCAAGATAAACTAAAAGCGTTACAGTTAACATTAGATAAACTAGAGAAATCATATGGTAAAGGTACCATAATGAAATTGGGTGATTCGGCGGTTGAACCTATTGATGCTATTTCAACAGGATCTTTAGGTTTAGATATAGCGTTGGGTATTGGAGGTGTTCCGAAAGGTAGGGTAATAGAAATATATGGTCCTGAATCATCGGGGAAAACAACCCTGGCAACTCATATTATTGCGGAAGCTCAGAAAAAAGGAGGCATTGCTGCATTTATTGATGCAGAGCACGCCTTTGATAAATATTATGCCGGAAAACTCGGTGTTGATATTGAAAACCTATTGATATCTCAACCGGATAATGGAGAGCAGGCACTGGAGATTGCTGATAATCTTATTCGTTCTGGTGCCATTGATGTGATAGTGATAGATTCGGTTGCGGCTTTGGTACCGAAGGGAGAGATTGAGGGAGAGATGGGTGATTCAAAAATGGGCTTACAAGCTCGTCTTATGTCGCAGGCTTTACGCAAACTTACTGGCACAATTTCTAAAACAAATTGTTGCTGTATTTTTATTAATCAATTACGCGAAAAGATTGGGGTCATGTTTGGCAATCCGGAAACAACAACCGGGGGTAATGCATTGAAATTTTATGCATCTGTACGTCTTGATATTCGGAGAACATCACAAATTAAAGATGCTGATGAGGTGTCAGGGAACCGGGTGAAAGTGAAAATTGTGAAGAATAAAGTTGCTCCTCCTTTTAGAGTGGCCGAGTTTGATATTATGTTTGGTGAAGGGATCTCAAAGGTAGGTGAAATCATAGACCTAGGAGTTGATTTCAATGTTATAAAAAAATCCGGTTCATGGTTTAGTTATGGAGAGACTAAACTGGGGCAAGGGAGGGACGCTGTTAAATCATTATTGTTAGACAATCCCGATTTGATGGAAGAACTTGAGTCTAAAATTAAGACAATGATCTCTTCTGAAAATTAACATTAAATATAATAACGCTAACCATTTACTGGTTAGCGTTATTATATTTAATGATCTATTTGCTCATATTTTTCTCTATCCAATTCGCTTTTGCTAGCTTTTAAGGACGCCGCTACGGCAAAAACAACTAGGATGATAACCACAATTATCCCAAATATGCCCTTTTGCTTGTCTTTTTTCATTAGCCAGATTAAAAAGAGGATTAGTGGAATAGCAAAAATGCCAAAGAAAATTAAACTTGGAGCTCCCATTTTAAATGTTTTTTATTGTGAATGATTGACAGCCCATCTAGCTATTGGAGCTATTTCTTGAGATGCAAAATCTTGTTTTAAGTATTTGTGATAACCGGCAATAGCAATCATGGCGCCGTTGTCTGTACAGTATTCAAATTTAGGAATAAATACGTTCCAATTTTCTTTTTCAGCTAAACAAATTAAATCTTTACGCAAACCAGAATTGGCTGAAACGCCTCCTGCTATGGCGATATTGTTTATTTTTAATTCTTTCGCAGCAAGCGTTAATTTCTTCAATAGAATACTAACAATTCTTTTTTGGATAGAAGCGCAAACATCTTGTAGGTTATTTTCATTCTCAAGAAAATCGGATTGCTCTGATATTTTTTGTTGAATAAAGTAAAGTATAGAAGTTTTTAATCCACTGAAGCTGAAATCAAAACCTTTTATTTGAGGTTCTGGAAAGTTGTAAGCATCGGGATTCCCTAATTTTGCAAATTTATCAATGAGAGGACCTCCCGGGTAAGGCAGGTTCAATACCTTCGCACTTTTATCAAATGCTTCGCCTGCAGCATCGTCAATGGTTTGCCCAATTAATTGCATCTCAAAATAATCTTTCACCAATACGATTTGAGTATGTCCTCCTGATACAGTTAAACAAAGAAAGGGAAAAGCAGGTTTGGGATCTTCAATAAAATGAGCAAGAATATGTGCTTGCATATGATTTACCTCAATAAGTGGAATGTTTTTTGCTAAAGCAAAGGCTTTAGCAAAGGAAGTACCGACAAGAAGCGAACCCAATAAACCAGGCCCTCTTGTAAAAGCTATCGCATCTATATCATTTTTATGTATTTTTGCTTCTAGAATAGCAGTATGCACAGTTGGTATAATGTTTTGCTGATGAGCACGAGAAGCAAGTTCCGGTACAACTCCGCCAAACTTTTCATGTACTGTCTGGTTAGCTATAATATTTGATAGGATTTTTCCGTCTATACATATAGCGGCAGAAGTTTCGTCGCAGGATGATTCAATGCCTAAGATGGTTGCCAAAATAGATTATTTAATGTTTTAAACTACAAATTTATTAAAAAAGCCGCAAAAATAATATTGTATGTTTTTACAAGTACTTTAGTGCTTGTAATTGCTTTATTATTTGCCTTGCAATTCAAAGCAGTACAGACGTTTATATCACAGCGTGTTGCGACATATTTATCTAATGAACTCAATACCAAGATAAAAATTGAAGGGGTTTACTTTAAACCTTTTTCTTCTCTATTGTTAGAGAAAGTACTTATCGAAGATTTAGATCATGATACCCTTTTGTATGCAGAGGAGCTTAGGGCTGATTTGAATCTTCGCGGAATACGAAATAGGAAGATAAGCATCGAACAACTAACCTTATCTAAGACTAGTTTTTATCTGAAAAAGCAACTTGATTCTACCTCGAATCTTACTTTCCTCATTCGTTATTTTAGTAGTCCAAAAAAAGAAGAAAAAGAAGGCTCTTTTGTCGTCAACTTAAATAAATTGTCTCTCCGAGATATCAATTTTAGCTATAAAAACCTTTTGAACAAAGCGAAGAGCGACGGGATAAATTTTAATGATATAGCAGTATATCACCTAAACGGAGATCTTACAGATATTGATGTCGAAAACCACCTCATAAAGGCCCGGATAAAAAATGCCTATCTGAAAGAAAAAAGCGGATTTGAACTGAAAAAGCTTAATGCATTGGCAATCGTTGATAGTAATCGGATGGAGTTTAGTAAACTACATGCCGTTACTAATAGCAGTAACATTGGGGATTATTTGCGATTTGATTATAAAGATATTTCAGATTTCTCCGATTTTATTGAAAGTGTTAATGTGCTGGGTGTATTAAAAAATGCTAGAATAAATTCGAAGGATATTGCCTATTTCGCTCCATCTGTAAATATAACTAAGTTTGATGTTGGCTTGAATGGAGTGGTAAAGGGGAAGGTTGGCAACTTCAGTGGAAAAAAAATGCTTATAAAAACGGGCAAAACTACCTATTTAAAAGGAGACGTTCATATAGTTGGATTGCCTGATATTGATGAAACGATTTTTGATTTGGATCTTGAACAACTATCATCAAACTACGCTGATCTCGGTCCAATTATAACAGGTTTTAGCGGTAAAAACAACCTTAAGTTACCGGAATTTATTGAAACATTAGGTCACTTTAATTATGCAGGTAAGGTTCGGGGTAAATACTATCAGTTCCAATTGCAGGGAGCTCTGAAATCATCTGTCGGCATGCTGAAAACGGATTTAGCTATTAATCTTAAAGACAATTATACTTACCAGGGAGAACTGGAAACAGATAATCTTGATGTTGGCAAGCTATTTCAAAATACGGGCCTTGGTGATGTTTCTTTTGTATCCCGTATCGATGGACATGGTGCTACGATGGATGCTTTGAGTGCTGATATAGATGCGTCGATCAGGTATCTGGAATATAAAGGGTACAGCTACGAAAATCTTACCATGGATGGTCAAGTAGGAAACCGATTGATTCAAGGAGCTTTCACCATAAAGGATAAAAACTTAATAATAGATGCTAATGGCTCTGTAAATCTTCAGGATGACTTGCCTCTTATCACAGTACAAGCTGTGATGGAGAAAATTGATTTGAGGGAAATCGGGTTGTTTAAAGATTCACTTACTGCTCAGGGAAACGTAAATGCTGAATTTCAGGGGAATAATCTAAACAATATTATTGGTGCAATAAATCTCAAAGGTTTGGTGCTACGAAAACCTTCTTATACAACCGCTATTGATTCAATTGTGTTGGCAGCAAAGGGGATGGAAGATAAGCGAGTTATTTCGGTGAAGTCTGATATAGCAGATATTGTTATGAATGGTGAAATCGATTTAAACGCGTTTCCAGCCTATTTTAAATCAATAGCAAAGAGGCATATTCCGTCTTGGAAGGCAGATTTAAACCCAGGTGAGCAATCCTTTGATTTTGCCCTGACACTTAAACGGTCTGAACCTTTAACGGAATTGTTTGCACCTTCCATTAAGGTGCCCGATACAGTCGTGGTAAACGGGAAGTTTTCGACCATCGATCATATTGCAAACTTGAACGGCTATATACCAATGTTGGAAATTGGAAAAATTAAAGTAAAGGACGTTATCTTGGATGAGGTGGCAATGGATGAGTCGCTAAACCTTACATTAACGGCTGATAGAGTTAATATTACGGATAGTCTTTACGTTGACAATATTAATATATCAAATATTTTAAGCAATGACAGTTTACGTTTCAACGTCAAATTATCCGACATAGATGCGAAGAACCAATTAGACCTTAATGGATTAGTTGAATTTAATAGTAATGAGGCAGCTACATTAAGTCTTTTACCTTCGAACGTAGTTATTAATAAGGAAGAGTGGAAATTAGAAGATAAAGTGAATTTTGATTTTCATGAAGGCAATATTCATGTTAAAGGTTTTGAACTAGCAAATGGAGATCAGCATGTACACGTTGATGGTTTAATATCCAATAAAGAGACTGATGTACTGGATGTCAAGTTCGAAAAGTTTGATTTAGTCACGCTTGCCGGTCTAACGAATCCTTTGGGAATTGAACTGAAAGGGACATTAAATGGTGATCTCCAAGTATATTCTCTCTTAAAAAATCCCTATGTATCTGCAGATGTCAGTTCTTCTGATATATTTTATAATGATAGAGAAATCGGGGATATGGTATTAAAAGCAGATATGGACCCTGTTACTGATCTTGTTGGAATGAATATGGAAATAACGCGCCAGGAAGTAAAAACACTTAAGATTACAGGAGAATATAATGCAAAAGCAGCAACAAATAGCCTAAACTTACATGCTACGTTAGACGATAGTGAAATCGTTTTATTTGAACCTTTTCTGAAGAACTTGGTTTCTGATTTAGTTGGAAGTGTTTCTGCTGATATTGATATAACGGGAACCCCCTTTAACCCCGTAATAAGTGGCGATTGTCAATTTAATAAAACGAGTTTTACTGTTAATTATTTAAAGACAAGGTACACGATTAATGATAAAGTGAGTGTTCATAATAGCACTATTGAACTTCAGGAATTGACTGTCTTGGATCAGAATAATAACAAGGCAATAGCCAATGGCTCGGTAGATATGAGTAAGCCGACCGATCCTACTATTAATGTTCGCATAAAAGCCACTAACTTTATGGTGCTTAACACCACTGCAAAAGATAATGCTTTATATTATGGAACAGGTATTGGGACGGGCGATTTTAACTTCAAAGGACCTACAAGCAATATGGATATTGATATTAAAGCTTCCACTGAAGAAGGAACGATCTTTAATATACCGCTAAACGCCGCAGGCACCGTTAGCGAAAATGACTTTATTACGTTTGTGTCGAAAGACTCCACCTTCAGCAAACCAAAAAATTCTTATTTTGATGGTTTAACCTTGCATATTGACCTGGATATAAAAAGAAACGCGGAGGCAAATATATTTACTGATTTAGGAAAGCTATCTGGATCTGGTAATGGGAACATAACAATGAACGTCACAAGTTTAGGTGATTTTGAGATGTTTGGAGACTATGTTATTTTACAGGGAAAATTTACATTTACAGCCCAGGATTTTATTAATAAAATATTTGAAATTAGCAGAGGAGGAACTATTAGATGGACTGGTAACCCATCTGATGCCTTGATTAATCTCACAGCAGTTTACGAAGTAAGAACGAGCGTCCGGCCCCTGTATGTTGCTGCAGGAAGGGCAGGAACAGATCAACGAGTAGTTGCGCAGGCAGAAATGATGTTGGGTGGAAATCTTTTGCATCCGGAGATTAGTTTTGCAATAGATTTCCCGACGGATTCTTATGTTAAAGATGAATTACAAAATTATTTGAGTGATGCCAATAATATTAATCAACAGGCATTAAGTCTTATTGTACGTAGAAGCTTTGCGCCAGGAACGGGTACCGATCTGACGACTGAACTTAATAGTACGTTTTTAAGTGCAGGCACGGAGCTGGCATTCAATCAATTAAATAATATTATCGCACAGTCTTTGAATCTGAATTTTGTGGATTTTAATATTCGATCTTTTAATGAGGCGAGTGCTTCTATTCGGCTACTAAATAATAGGTTAATATTAACGGGGGGTGTTACAGATAGAAGAAGTGAGTTAAATGATTTAAATTTATTTAGTAATCAGGTGGCAAGTGATGTGGAGGCCTTATATGTAATACGAAAAAATGGCAATTTACTTTTTAGAGCATCGAACCGTTTAAATAATAGAAATTTTCTAAATCCTGATGATGAATATGTAAGTGCTTTAGGTTTAGTATATAGGCAAGAGTTCGATACGTTGGGGGAGTTTTTTAGGCGCATGTTTATGCTTAATAGAAAGAAGAGGAAAGAAGAGGAAACACCTTCACCGATACCAAATACAGAGGAAGATAATTCTCCTGTCAAAGGCAGTAAGGTCAATTAGTACTAAACGCCTATCGTATTTCATAGGCATTTAGTACCGTATATAAACATTAGGTATTTTTCATGATGGTGTGCCCCATCCGATCTCTTTTTGTGCGTAAGTATAACTCGTTATGTTTGTTTGATTGGATTTCAATTGGAACATTTTCGACCACCTCTAAGCCATATCCCACTAAGCCTGCGCGCTTTGTTGGATTATTAGATAGAAGTTTCATTTTTGTTACACCAAGATTTCTTAATATTTGAGCTCCTATTCCATAATCGCGCAAATCCGGACTGAAACCGAGTTGGATATTAGCGTCTACAGTGTCTAAGCCGTTTTCTTGTAGATTATAGGCATGCAGTTTATTTATTAGCCCGATGCCTCTTCCTTCTTGGTTCATATAAACAACAACGCCCTTGCCTTCTGCTTCGATCATTTCCATTGCTTTGTGTAATTGCGGACCGCAATCACAACGACATGATCCAAAGATGTCTCCAGTTAAACAAGAACTATGAACCCTTACTAAAATTGGCTCATCGGCTTCCCAAGACCCTTTGATAAGGGCTAAGTGCTGTTCGCCTGTGTTCTTCTGCTTATATGCTACTAAATCAAAATCCCCCCATTCAGTCGGTAATTTGACAGAAACTTCTTTCGTGATGAGCGAGTCTTTCGTTAAGCGATATTCAATCAAATCTTCAATAGAAATGATCTTTAAATCGAATTTCTTTGCAACTTCAATAAGATCAGGCAAACGGGCCATCTCTCCATCATCTTTAAGAATTTCTACTAATACACCTGCAGGTTCGAGTCCGGCCAGACGTGCTATATCAATTGCAGCTTCCGTATGCCCTGTTCTACGCAATACGCCTCCATCCTTTGCAATCAACGGGAAGATGTGTCCAGGTCTGCCCAGCTCTTCTGGGGTAGTATCAGGATTTATTAGTGCTTGTATTGTTTTTGATCTATCGGAAGCAGAAATGCCTGTTGTACAGCCATATCCCTGTAAATCCACGGATACCGTAAAATTCGTTTCATACACAGCAGTATTTTGACCAACCATAGGGCTAAGTTGAAGCTCCTGGCATCTCTGCTCCGTTAAAGGAGCACATACCAGTCCTCTGCCATGCGTTATCATAAAGTTGATTACCTCAGGCGTTGCTTTGCTAGCTGCCGCAATAAAGTCACCTTCATTTTCACGATCTTCATCGTCTACAACGATAATAACTTTTCCCGCCTTGATATCTTCGATTGCTTCTTCAATCGTATTTAAATGGAAACTCATTAGTATATGGTGTTAAAAAATTATACAAAGATAAGACTGTTGGTACAGACCTACATAATAAGAAAGTCATCTGTTTATTTTGCACCCCCGTTTTTGCTAGCCTTTTTATTAAAAAACGCTTTTAATTTGCTGAAGAATTTAGTTACAGCCAATTTGTAACTTTCGATATCAAAGAGTGCGGAATCCGTTGCTGCTTTATAAGTCAAAAATATACCCAGTGGAGTTAAGACGATGATGGCCATCCATATTCCCAAAACGGGATCAATATTCCCTTCCTTTGCAGATTTTTCTGCAACTGTCGAAATAATATGATAGATCAGAAAAAATATAATAGCCATCACAACAGGAAGACCAAGTCCACCTTTCCTTATAATGGCCCCAAGTGGAGCACCAATTGAAAACAATAATAGACAAGAAGCTGCTAACGTGAACTTCTTCTGATATTCAATAATATATCGAATAATTGTTGAGCCAAAATCCTTGTCGGATTTTGATTTCATTTCCAATACTTCCTTTATATATCGCGTATCAGTTAGCGAATTATTAATAGCCATCAAACGTTTATCTGTAGGAATGATTTCTTCAAAAGATTGCTTATAATGAATGGTAGATTTTCCGTTTTGTAATGGCTTATTATGAGAGGCTTGATAGGTGTTGAACAGTTTATAGTTTGACTTTATTTCGTTAAAAATTCTACCTCTAATACTATCTAACATTCTAGTTGTGGAATCAGTGTAGTACTTGAGCTGTTTTAGATTCAGCATCATAGAATGGCTGCTAAAAAGCTCCTGATCTGTTCTTTTCATTTGAAAGGTAGACATGTCAAACTTTTGTTCAGTTTGCTTAAAATAGTACCTTGTATATTGTTGCCGTGGGTTGTATGAACGGTCTCCAGCAGTTGTTTCTTCATAGCGTACGCCGTCTTTTAGCTTTAAGATCATGTAATTATTATCGCGTGAATTATACATCACGCCCTCTTTAGCTAATAGAACATTTGTTCCCCTTGATATATTTCCGTGTTGATAAATGATCAGATTATAGAGAATGGTTCCGTCTTTACTCTTGTTCTGTGCACGGATTGAATACCCAGGAATGCTACTATTGAAGATACCATCTTTTATCAAAAAGTCGGCCTTTTTATTTCGTACGTCATATAATAACGATCCCATCTTTAAATTAGTTATGGGAAGTATATAATCACTAAAAAAGAAAGAAGATATACTAATGAATCCCACTAAAATAATAAGTGGCATCATGGCCTTTCTAAGGGAAATACCTGCTGCTTTAATGGCTACTAGTTCATAACTTTCTCCTAGATTACCAAATGTCATGATAGACGACAGTAGCATAGCTAAGGGCATCGCCATTGAAATCTGAGCAGCAGAAGCATACCATAAAAGTTCTAAAATAACATACCATTCAAAACCTTTACCTATTAAGTCATCGATGTATTTAAATAGAAATAACATCAATAACACAAACATGACGATGAAAAAGGTGACTATAAAGGGTTTAATAAACGCCTTTAAAACGAGCACATGGACTTTTTTCATTTAACAAACATACCTCTATTCTACTCCACAACTTTCCAGCCAAAACCAATCGGGTGAATAAACTGTTGTTACAAAGGTAAAAAAAATTATGCTCCTCCTAGTACACTTAATAGGTATTGAATCTGGTTGTTCCAAATTAGTTTTCTCTCTGCTTCATTTTCTTCTAGCGCAAAGTCTGTGATGGCAAGGGCTAGGTCATTTGTCAATTCGTCTTGTAAAATTTCCAATTCGAAGTAATAGGGAGCATCATCTAACCAAGCAAATTTTACACTTTTATATTCTTTGGCATTTACGAGCTTAGCAGGGTGGGTTTCGTTATCCCATATGAAGTTATATTTATTATCTCTAAAGACAACATCGTCTGCAAACCATTGTGATAAACCATTAGGTTCGCTTATAAATGAATATAATATTTTTGGAGACGATTTTATCTCATATTCTAACTGCATTTTCCTTTTTTCTGCCATAGCGGTTTAGGATAATAAATAATTGTGAAAATACTTTTTTAACTTTTTTTCTAAAGAAAAGGAAAATAAACTATATTTGCAAACCCAAAAGGAAAGGGTAAATAAGGCGGGGTAGCTCAGATGGTTAGAGCGCAGGATTCATAACCCTGAGGTCGGCAGTTCGATCCTGCTCCCCGCTACAGAGGCTGATACGGAAGTGTCAGTCTTTTTTGTTGAGTAGCCTTTGGTATTGTGTAGATATTGCGCAGGCTTCTTATCCGCCAGCTGGCGGACGGCTTTCGATCCTGCTCCCCGCTACTAAGGCTAGTACGATGAGTATTGGCCTTTTTTATTGGCTTAGCTTAAATTACATCATATAGGGATGCTGCCAAGGCTGCCTATAAGGTCTTTTCAATAGCTTTGTTGCTTCGGGATCGTTAATACATGTCTTTTTTTGAGGATCATATTGAAGCGGCCGATTTAACTGCATGGATAGATTGGCTAGTATGCAACTAGCAGTTGATATGTGTCCCTCTTCAATATCTGCAACGGGTAAATGGTCATTTTCAATAGCCGATAGGAGATTCCGCATATGTTGCCGCGTAGCCGGCGCTGTATGTAATTCAATTCTGGGCTCATTTAAATCCGCTGGAAACTCTTCCTTCTCATAAACGACATCTTTTGTAATACGATCGCCTTTCCCTATTGGGATAAACTCATACTTCATGACACTTCCCTTTAGCGTACCTTTATCACCATAAATTATAAATGCCCATGGATATTCGGGATCGGTTGGGTTTCCCCATGTCCGATGTTGCCATACACAGTTCAGTTCATCATATTCAAAAATGGCGGTTTGCGTATCTGCAATATTTGACTTTCCCTCTTTTTGAACATAGATCCCCCCGGTTGCACTAACCTGCTTTGGCCATTTAAGTTGCAACAACCAACGCACCGTGTCAAACATATGCACACACATATCTCCCGTAATGCCATTTCCATATTCCATAAAAGTTCTCCACCAGCTTCCATGTGGCAAACCGTCATATGGACGTAAAGGAGCAGGGCCAGTCCACATTTCGTAATCAAGAAAGTCAGGAACAGCCTCTAGGGGTGGATTCCCATTCTTTCGCATATGATAGTAGCAACACATTTCTACGTGTGATATTTTACCTAGCAAACCTTTATCTATCACACGCTCTTTAGCATCGACGAGATGAGGAGTGCTTCTCCTTTGTGTGCCTACCTGCACTTTTTTGTTGTATTTTCGTGCCGTGCTGAGTATTGCTTCTCCCTCCAGTACATCAACGCTAACGGGTTTTTGTAAATAAACATGTGCTCCTGAGGTCATTGCGTCAATAGCATGTCGCGCATGCCAGTGATCGGGAGTTCCAATGAGCACCAGATCCAATTTATGTTCTGCAAGCATCTTTCTATAATCTTGGTATAACTTCGGCACCTGCTTGGAGGCTTGTCGTTCACTGATCAATTTTCCAGCTTCCTCCAGATGATTGCTGTCTACATCGCACACTGCGACAACATTGACATCGCTGACCTGAATGAGTCTAAAAAGATCACTTTTCCCGTACCATCCTGCTCCAATTAAACCAACCCGCATGTTGTTGAATGTGCCTGGAAACGTTACCCCCTTAGCCTGCAGTGCAGTTAAAGTTAAAACAGCGCTCGCGCCTTGAATGAATTTTCTACGGTTCAGATGAAAGTCAGCCATAATCTATTGGTTTATTATTTTTTATCAGGAAACAAAAAATGAAGATAAGGTTTATTTAACTATTTTCCGCCAAAGAAATAATAAGTGTGCATTTTGCAAAATGGGCAGGCAATAATGTTGTTCAATGTTAATTCATCTATTGATCGGCTAAGAGTTGGATTTGATAATCACTAAGCGTGATGAGCCTTTCTTTATATAGTCCGCCGATGGCCTTCCTAAAAGCATTTTTGCTGATCTGGAAGCGTGCCTGAATTTCTTCGGGTGTGCTTTTGTCGCCCAAGCCTATCGTTCCTCCCTCGCTCTTAAGAGCACGCAGGATCACCTTTTTGGTGTCAAGCACATGGCTAAAACCCTGTGGACGCAGGCTGAGGTCTATCTTGCCGTGAATATGTATGTTTTTGATCCAACCCTTACAGCTGTCGCCGATGGCGACATTGACAAATAATTCATTGCGGTACAACGTTCCTATGTGACGATTGTTAATAATTGCATGGAAGCCTAGATCAGTTTCTTCGCTAATGAGCAGTTTTACTTCATCCCCTACTTCAAAATCACCTTCTTCGATATATTTATGTAGCCACGACGATGCTACTATACGTTGATTCAACTCATCCGGGTAAAGATAAACGATATGCTTTTCACCCTGACGCATCGGTCTCTGCTGCTCTTTAATCGGTACATATACGTCTTTGCTGATGCCGAGATCTAAAAAAGCGCCGTCCTCACCAACGTCGACAACCGTTAAACAGGCAAAATCACCAACCTCTGCAAACGCTTGTTTGGTAGTGGCCAGAAGCTGTCCGGTCATGTTCAGAAATACAAAAACAGTAATAGTGTCGTTTACTTCTGCGTGCGGGGGCACCTCGTCGGATGGTAGTACGATTTCATTTTCCCCATCGGATAAAATTAAGCCATCGCTCTTCTTTCCCACTATCCTAAGGATGTTATATTTTCCTACTGCTGTCATTGTTTCTAAGCCTTTCTCTTAAGTTTTATCTCCTTTCAATTTGAAATTCGGTTTCTGCACCGTCAAAATTAGTTTTATAGAAAATGGCATCATCATCCTTAAAATGCAATACCTTATAAGTAACTATTCCGCGATTATCTGTACATGTTATAATGTTATTATCCAGCGTAAATCTTCCAATAAAACCAAGACCAGTACATTGGTTTTCGTCGGCATATTGGCCCTGTGTCTCAAATTGTAAGTATGAAGTTAAATTGCATGAGTCTATATTGGTCGTAAATTTATCGCCTATTTTTATTTTAGTTGTATACCATTTGCCAGCAAGTTCAGCATAGCTGGGAGCGTAGCCATTCTGATGTTCTATTTCGTCTTTACCACAAGAAGTGAAAACAAGAAAGAGAGCGGTAACCTGTAAATATTTGAGCATTATGTTTTTTGTTTCAAACATAATAAATTATAATTTAACAAAATTTTGCACAGTATAAACAATATATTTGTATATCATAGGATCATCGGAATGTGTCTAAGTAAGGTACATACGACTGATTGTGCCTTTTGCATGATTAGTTATCGATAGACAAAACCATATGACTAATAGACTTCTTCTTTTTTTATGGATACTATTTTATTTCTCTAGGGTTAATGTTTATGCCCAAGTGAAGGAGGATCTCGGACAACTTTTGGAAAAAGCCTATACAGCGCGACTCAAAGCAGACTATGACAGCAATCTTTATCTACTGAAAGAAGCCGAGAAAATCAGGAAACCGAAGCAGGATCCCTTATTATTGGCCAAGCTGTATGGAGAACTAAGTAAGCAGTATTTGATCAGCACAGACTACGATAAAGCTAAAAGTTATGCAGAAAAAAGCCTTCGAACAGGCCAAAAAGCCAAGGATGCATTAACAGAAGCTTATGGATATATTGCGGTATCCTCCTATTACAACTATCTGGAGATTGGGAGTCTTGCTGTAAGCAATGCCCAACAAGCTTTAAAGCTTCTGAAGGGTAAGCGTGACTTTTTCCTTCAATCCCGCGCATATTATATTCTTTATGGGGTTTATTCCGGTTGGAATGATGCTGCTCTCAGTGAAAAGTATGCGCGCCTTTCCATAGATGCTGCAATAAAGGGAAGGAATAACGAGATGCTTTCCAATGCCTACTCTGCCTATTCCGTAGCTATGGAATATCGTTATGGTCAAACCAAAGAACAAAAATACTTAGATAGTATGAAACTGTATCTCCATAAATCGGTGGATGTCTATAAACATTCTCCGGAGACAGTAGGTGTGCGTTCTTATGCTATCGCCAACATCAATCTGGCCAATTATTTTTTTACCTATCAACCCCTTACCGAACAGTCCACGCAGGATAGCATTCTGTATTATACAGACGTTGCTCGCCGTTTCTCCCAGGCGTCCGACAAAAATTACGTTATCATGGGTAATGTTAATGGTCTTTTGTCTGAAGTTGCTAGTTTACAAGGCAATAGCCAAATGGCGGAAGCCTACCTGATGGACTCGTATATCCATCTTACAGCATTGACAACGCCTTCTTATTATACGCTTTCTAATGTTGCTCAAGGATTGAGTGACTTGCACAGGAAACGTGGTGATTATGAAAAAGCATTATTCTATCAAAAGAAAAAAGAAGGGTTCAATGATAAGATCTTCAATGAGACACAGATGCTGGCGGCGAAGAAGTTGGAGGCACAGTATGAAAATAAAAAGCTTTTAGAAGATATTAAACTGACCTCAGAAAAGGCTAAAAGTCAACAGATGCAAAACATATTGTTGGCAGGTATTTGCATACTCTTGTTGGTGAGTTTATTGTTGCTGAGATACTCTTTCAAAAATAAAACGCAATTACAGGAGGAAAAAGCCTTGCGACTGCAGCAGGAAAAGAATGATGCCGAGCGCAACGCACAGCTTCAATCTAAAATGCAAGAGGAGGAGCAGGCCCGACTGCAAGCAGAGCAACAGCTCCTGTTGGTACAAAAAGAACAGATGCAGAAAGAGGCAATGGCCGATGCGTTACAGATTGAGCGCAAAAACCGCCTGCTGTTACAGATGAAAGACAAGTTGAAAAAATTAGAAACCGAACATAATACAGGTTACGTAGAAAGGGTTATTAGAGAAGAAATGCGTTTGGAGGAAACCGTAGAGCGTTCGGCAAAAGAATTTGAGAGTATCAATCCCGTGTTTTTTCGTATGCTCAAGGAAATGTCCGACGACAGACTCACTCTATTAGAACTCAAACATTGTGCATACCTCCATCTCAAGCTTAACACCAAGGAGATTGCTGCTGCTTTTTACATCGAACCAAAAAGTGTGCGTGTCAGTAAGTACCGAATCAAACAGAAGCTTGGATTAGATAAAGATATCGATCTAGATGGTTTTTTACAGAATTTAGGGTGATTAGGTGCAACAACAGCAATAACGAAACAACAAAGACCCGATGATGAACAACAATTGGGTAACGACATTTCTGACTTCTTCCTGAAAAATCAAAATCCTCTTTTACAGTGTCTTATATAAAGACGCATTACGCTTGTAGTCACTTTGTAGCCGATTATTTTAAAACATGTAGCCGCTTTGCAGCGTTCATAACTTGGAAAAAGACTGTCTCTGTAAGTACATTTGAAAATGACTGTTTTAGTCTGTCAGGTTAAGTAAATGAAATACTTTGAGGCTAGTAGATCGGTTAAAATGAATGACTATTTTATTATAAAAGAAAGATTATGAGTATGCCAACATCAAAATTACCTTTTCTGGAGGTCATTGAATGGGTCGAGCACGATCCTAACATTATGATGTGGAAAATCGCAGATGGAGATAAGGAAATCAAAAATGGTGCAAAGTTGATTGTAAGAGAAAGCCAGTCTGCTATGTTTCTGAATGAAGGTACCATTGCGGATATTTTTGTACCGGGTACTTATACGCTCCATACACAAAATATACCTATTTTATCCCGTTTAAGAGGTTGGAAATACGGATTTGAAAGCCCATTCAAGGCGGATGTTTACTACTTTTCGGTTAAGCAATTCGTCAATCTCAAATGGGGTACACCTGCGCCTGTCATTTTGCGAGATCCGCAATTTGGACAGGTGCGTGTTAGGGCTTTCGGTACTTACAACGTGCGTATTACGGATGCTGGACGATTTTTCAAAGAATATGCAGGGACATATCCGAAGCTTACCGTATCTGAGTTTGAGCGGCAACTGCGAGACTTTATCGCCCCTCAATTCAGCGAGGCGCTGGCACTTTCTAATATTTCTGTATTGGACATTGCCGGCAATATCTCATCACTAAACAAGCGTATAGAACCCCTAATCCGCCCATATTTTGAAGATTTTGGTATCGAGATTACCCAGTTCACGCTTACATCAGCTACACTTCCCGATGAAGTTACTCAGTATTACGATAAGGTGACAGGAATGAATATGGTTGGCAGTGATCTAGACAAATTTCAGCAATTTAACACCGCCATTGCCGTCAGCCAGGAAGGCAGCCCTGTGCAGCAAGGAGCACAGCAGGGTGTTGCTTTGGGTGTGCTGATGGGACAAGTGAATCCTAGCCAGCAAAATGTACAAGGCTCTCAACTAACTACACCTGCTTCCGCCGAGTCCAAAGATGAACCTACCATCAAACTGCAGAAAATTAAAGTCCTCTTTGAAAACGGACTGATCGATGAGGAGGAATACAAGGCGAAAAAGGCAGAAATATTATCACAATTATAAATAAAACAGTCAGTTTGGTTATGGAAAAACCCTTATCACTTGTTGCACGTATGAAGCAAAATGCCCTTCAGCAGAAACGGGAGGCATTTGTAGAAAAACAGGCTGGAATGGATACAATTACCTGCCCTAGCTGTGGAGGCGGTCGTGCTAAAGAGGATGGTATTACCCGATGTGCCTATTGTGGATTTGAGTTTATCTCTCACATGCTTTCCGACGGGATTCATATTAAAGATAGCGACAATTCAAAATAAAATAGACCTTAAAGCATGAACTCGAAAAAACAGCTATGATGAACTTTTTTAACTTCAATAAAGAAAAGAACCAAGCGGCCGATTCTACTGGAGGAACGCCACTGACCCAAAGGCTTCAAACTTTTTTGGGTAAATTGCATGCAAGAGCAGAAGAAATGCATGCCGAAGTGCAAGATTCTGCACAAAGCGTAGCTGATGCGGATAGCGATCCTTTTAAAAGAAGTTATTTACAATTTAAGGCGGGTATGATTGCGCAGTTTAACGCGATTATGCAAAAAGGGAGTGGGGTATATCAAAAGGAAGTTGTACCGAAGGCATCTCCTATGGAGTTAATGGCCCTCAGTCAACTATTCAACGACTGGAATATCAGCGTCTTAAACATGATGACCTCTGCTTTTGACCATGTGGTGGAGCGTGATTTAGAACGGGAATATAGGGAAATCATGGAAGAATATGAACGTTATAAAGATCGTTTCCATTGCAAACAATGTGGCGGTAAATTGGAGATACATACCTTTTATTTTACAGCTACCTATATAGCATGTCCATACTGCCGGACACAGAATACCTTTGACCCGGGTACCAAAGTTCGTATGGCAGAACATCTAGCGCGCCCACTTGCGGAGCTTCGCTGTAGGGGAGACTACGAAACATACAAACAGCAGCGTAAATTGCTTGGCGCAAAAGGTGCCGAGGAAAGCTATCGTGCTTATGTATTCGCGCTTATTGGTGAAATGGATAATATTCTTCCGGGCCTGGAAACGCAACATCAAAATTTTTGTAATAGGCTTTTGGATGATTACCAACGTCATGAAGTATTTAGATAACCAGCACAAATAACAATTTTTCACTAATAAATCCATTATCATGTTTAAGAAATTTTTTAAAGACCTCAGCGGAAATTTGGAAGATATTGCAAAAAATGTCTCAAAAGGACAGCAAGATACCGATACTAACGACGAGATACTCAAGGCCTACGCGAATGGAGATATGAATAAAATCTTCGATGTAGGTGCGGCCTCAGCAGGCTATACCACCATGAATACGGCGACAGAAGATCCTAATGATCCGCAATTGCAGCCTGTTCACGGTATTACAGTCTTTGACTATGCTGCCGGAGCGGCGAAAATTGGCGAAGGTTGTACAGAAGAACAGATCTGCCGTGCACTCGGTGTAGAAAGGCCTCAATGGGATGAAGCGCAGACCACTTGGAATAACCGTATGCGAGACGATAAGACCTTCAATGTCATTAATGTTTATTCCAAATATTTTGGAATGGTCAAGGAGCATGAAAAACTAGAGGGATTAAAACCTGATAATGCGCCTACCACAACTGTGGTATCAGAAGACGCAGCTGCCAATTTGCAAAGACTAGAGACTGACAAGCATTATTTCTTTGAGATACAAGCTGCTATGCAGGCTGCTTACGACAATGGCATAGATGGTGCACAATGGTTAATAGACAACCTTGGTCTTACTGTCGCACAAGTCAATGGTTCGGGAACGAAGTGGATGAATGACTTTAACACGATGGCCCAAATGATGGATTATCAAGAACAGAAGAAAAAAGAATATAGCGAACGGTTTGCCAAAGAATCTGGAACGGGGAGCGTTGCCGATGATATCAATTTTTAGCATGATCGTCTATATGTGATCTACTGCGGCACGACCAATATCAATGGAAAAGCCGCAGTAGTTACCAAAGTGTTGGATTTCTCCTTGAATCTTCGAATTTCAGTAAGCGCGATTTGTTTTCCAATCCACCGGCAAAGCCAATTAATTTGCCAGACGTACCGATAACGCGATGGCACGGTGCTATAATCGATATCGGGTTTTTATTCGCGGCACCACCGACCGCTCTTACTGCTTTTGGAGTGCTAATTTGCTTTGCAATTTGACCATATGTTCGAGTTTCTCCAAAAGGTATAGTTAGCAACGCTTCCCACACTTTTTTTTGAAATTCCGTTCCTATAAAATCTAATTCCAGGTCAAAGTTTATCCGCTCCTTCTCGAAATACTCCTTTAGCTGTTTTGCTGTCTCAACGAGAATAGGGTGGTCATTGTATTCTTCACTTTCTCTTATTTGTATTCTTTGGGGATCATCATCCTCCCACAATACAGCAGCAAGACCTTTATTGCTTGCGATAAGTTTTAATTCTCCGAGAGGGGAATTTATCGTTTTATGATAGTAGTTTATGCTATTCTCTCTATGTGTCATTTTTTGCAAAAGATAATAATCTAATATTTATTTGTTTTACAATATGCTTTCATTAGGTAGGCTGTAGCTATGATTTTTCTATGTAATAAGAAGCAATGCTTTCGGTATTATTTTAGCCTCAATCTGATTCACTTTTCCGATATATTCTCCGTCTACTTGAAAAAATGTATTCTCCTTCATATGTAATACAACTTCTTTTGTATGTATAATTTCAGTTTTAAAAGGATTAGGAGGCGCCTTAAAATTAAACCACATTTTGAACAGTTCTATTATCGAAAACCATTTTACAATAACTATTTCAAATTGATCGTCAAATAAGGAACCTGTTCTGTTTATTTTTACACCTGTTCCATAGGTAGTGCCATTTGCCAATACCACCATTTCTGCTTTCCTATATTTTGTTTGTCCGTTTATAGTAATAGAGACATGCATTTTCTTATGCCTTTTTAGCGCCCTCCACGTAGCTCTAGCATATCCAAGCATTCCTCGTTCTTTTAATGATTGGAATTTTTTTACGATACGTGCATTTATTCCAATATCGGCAAGATGAATACTAAGTTCATTATTAATAGACAACGCATGGATCTCTTTCACTTCCCCCTTTACCATCAAGTTGAGTGCGATGTCCAGATTGGTCTTTAGATTAATTTCCTTGGCCATACCATTCGCAGAGCCGGTAGGAATGATAGCTAAAGGAATACCGGTGTGTAATAGACATTCGGCAACAAGCTTTACCGTTCCATCGCCTCCGACTGCTGCAACCCTATGGGGTTTACAGCGGTGTATTTCTTCTTTAATTGAGGCAAGGGTACAATTCTTTTCCAATTTATAAATATGCGCCTTATAACCAGTATCTTTAAAGTGATCTAGTATAAGTGCCGTATAATCTTGATTTTGGCTGCCTGATTTAGGATTTATAATGAAAAATAAAACCAGTGATTGCTCTTTGCTCATTTATGATGTCCTAATTTACTATAAAACCACAAAAGGTTTTATATGTTTGAAGATTAATGAAGACTTCTACAGAGATAAAAATTTACAATGGCTATGGTCATTCCAAGAATTTGGTTGTTTATGGACATGTTTTTAAATGGAGGCCAAAATTAAGTAATAAATACGATAAAAATAGTTTGCGTCATGCTTGGAGTTTGTTAAAGCTGTTCATGGCCAGGCCCTATAGAAATGCGAATTTAAAATTATATTTTAAAGATCAAATAATAAATACACAAGCTGATCATGATGGTTTTTTTAAATTTAAGTGGGCCTCTAATGTGCACTTAGAAGCAGGCCTACACGATCTGAAAATAGCATTAGTTAATACTTCTGGCGAGGTTTCTCATTTCACGAGAGGCAAAATATATATACCTCATTCTACTCAGTACGTATTTGTGTCTGATATTGACGACACCATTTTAATTTCTCATTCGGCCACTGTATGGAAAAGGTTACGGGAGTTATTGGGGAGAAACCCCTATAAACGCAAAATCTTCGCCAATCAAGTTCATTGGTATAATCATTTGTCTCTATCGGGTACTGATCCTGAACATCTGAATCCCTTTTTCTACGTTTCCAGTAGCGAATGGAATCTTTATGATCATCTGCGTGAAATTTTTAATTATAATCTCCTGCCTACGGGTTCTTTTCTCTTAAGTCATTTTAAACAGTGGTATGATTTTTTTAAAACCGGCAGAACCAAACATGAAGATAAATATAGAAGAATCGACCGCTTACTAAGAGTTTTTCCAAAACAAAAATTTGTGCTCATAGGCGATAATTCCCAACGCGATCCTATTATTTACGCTGTATTGGCAAATCATTACCCTGATAGAATAGTAGCTATATATATCCGCAATGTTAAACCTAGAAAAGCCGGAGTATCGCTCCAGCTTTTTACGAATCTAATAAACAAGAATATTTATACATGTCTGTTCGACACTAACCAAGATGCCTTTTCGCATTCTGTAAAAGTAGGTTTAATCCGAGTTAAGCGAACAGAAGTTAATTAAAATTAGCCTGTTTTTAATGCAACCTCTGCACTTGTAATCATTTTGCGTAGGTTGTTTAAAGCATAACGCATTCTCCCAAGAGCTGTATTAATACTTACATCGGTTACTTCGGCTATTTCCTTAAAGCTCATTTCGCCGTAATGACGCATTATTAATACCTCTTTCTGATCGTCAGGAAGCAGTTGGATCATTTTACGCAAATCTTTGTAGGATTGATGCCTGATTATCCGTTCCTCCATACTTTCATCATAAAATGGAAGTACATCAAAGATATCAAACCCGTCACCGTTAGCAATTAGCGGTGTGCGTTTTTCTTTTCTATAATAATCGATAACTAAATTATGGGCAATGCGCATTGCCCAAGGGAGAAATTTTCCTTCATCGTTGTACCTTCCGGCTTTTAAAGTCTTAATAACTTTAATAAACGTATCTTGAAATAAGTCTTCCGCTAAATAGGAATCTTTTACAAGTAGATAAATGGAAGTATATATTTTTGATTTGTATCGATGTACCAGCTCTTCAATAGCGCCCTCATTGCCGGCTAAGTATAAATGAACTAGCTGTCGGTCAGTTTTCTTTTGCAGTGTCATGCTATGCTACTTTTCGTCTTCTTTTTACTGTAAAAAGTTTTTTAAGTAGTTTTTTTCTCTATAGCAGTCCTCCTAATTTGTTTTTGCTAAACAGTATTTTGTCTGTTTGTCCTTGTTAAATTTCTTCAAATCAAAACATTTTTTTTAGAAAAACAAAGAAAAAATATCAAAATCGTTAGTTCGTTCATTAATCTGTATTTTTGTGGTAACATTTTCTCAGCACTAAAATTAGTTGGATGAGAAACAAAAATTAGGAAAGATTTCATGGCAAATAAAGCAGATTTAAGCGCTAAATCTCATATAATAATCAAAGGCGCGCGTGTGCATAATCTAAAGAATATTGATGTAGCAATACCAAAAAACAGATTAGTAGTGATTACAGGCATGTCGGGGTCTGGCAAATCATCCTTGGCGTTTGATACTTTATATGCGGAAGGACAAAGGAGATATGTAGAGAGCTTATCGTCTTATGCACGGCAGTTCATGGGAAGAATGAATAAACCTGAGGTGGACTATATAAAAGGCATTGCACCGGCAATCGCTATTGAGCAGCGTGTTATCACGAGCAACCCCCGATCAACAGTTGGTACTTCAACAGAAATATATGATTATTTAAAATTGCTTTTTGCCAGAATAGGAAAAACAATTTCTCCAATTTCGGGCGAAGTGGTTAAGAAAGATACCGTTACTGATGTGGTTAATTTTGTTGCCACGCTTCCAGTGGACGCTGTTGTTACTATTTACTGTCCTTTGCATCCACATAATAACAGAAAACTGAAAGAAGAATTGGCTGTATTGCTACAAAAAGGCTTTGTAAGGGTAGAATACAACGGGAAACTCGAGAAGATAGAAGCGTTACTGGATGATAAAAAAGTGGCTAACGATAAGATTAAAGATGGTGATTTAAGAATTGTTGTTGATAGAATTCGTGTAGATCGCGAAGAGGAGACATTAAGTCGGGTGGCAGATTCTGTGCAAACAGCTTTTTTTGAAGGAAAGGGTGATTGTTTTGTGAATGATGGGAACAAAGAATATTTCTTTTGCGATCGTTTTGAGTTAGACGGTGTTATTTTCGAAGAACCGACAGCGAACTTCTTTAGTTTCAATAATCCGTACGGCGCCTGTGCAAGATGTGAGGGCTATGGGAAAATTATCGGTATTGATCCCGATTTAGTTGTGCCTGATAAGAGCAAATCAGTATACGACGGCGCAATAGCTCCATGGCGAGGGGAAAAAATGGGTGAGTGGCTAAGTAGACTTGTTAAAGTTGCTATTAAGTTTGATTTTCCCATACACAGAGCTTACAAAGATTTAACGGCCGATCAGAAGGATCTATTGTGGACTGGCAACAATTATTTCAGGGGGCTAAATGACTTTTTTCAAGAATTGGAGGAACAAACGTACAAAATACAGTATCGGGTAATGTTGTCTAGATATCGAGGAAAGACCGATTGCCCAGATTGTAAAGGTACCCGCCTGCGCAAAGATGCAAGCTATGTCAAAGTAGGAGGTAAATCTATAACTGATATTGTGTTGATGCCATTAGATGAACTTCTAGGTTTTTTCAATGCATTAACACTTTCTGAAAATGAAGCAGTAATCGCAAAAAGACTGTTGTTAGAGGTTACAAACCGAATACGATTTTTGACGGAAGTTGGATTAAGCTATTTGACCCTAAACAGGTTATCAAATACCCTTTCTGGAGGAGAATCTCAGCGGATCAATTTAGCGACTTCTTTGGGTAGTTCTTTGGTAGGTTCTATATATGTTTTAGACGAACCAAGTATTGGCCTACATCCGAGAGACACGCAACGTTTAATAAATGTACTTAAATCGCTGAGAAATATTGGTAATACAGTAATTGTTGTAGAGCATGAGGAGGAAATGATGCAGGCCGCTGATCACCTTATTGATATAGGTCCTGAAGCAGGTGTAAATGGTGGGAAACTGGTGTTTTCCGGAGATTTTAAGGATATATTAAAGGACAGCGATAGTCTAACAGGAAAATATTTAAGTGGAGCTGAAAAAATAGCTGTTCCAAGCCAGAGAAGAAAATGGCAACATTTTATTGAAATTAAAGGTGCCAGGGAGAATAACTTAAAGGGCGTCGATATTAAATTTCCGTTGTATAATTTTACTGTAGTATCCGGCGTTTCCGGATCGGGTAAAACATCTTTAATTAAACGGATATTATATCCGGCCTTACAGAAGGCTACTGGAAATTATTCGGGTGAGCAAACGGGTCTTTTTGATAAACTAGAAGGCGATATTAGTTTAGTTGAAAAGGTGGAAATGATTGATCAGAATCCGATAGGAAGATCCTCGCGTTCCAATCCTGTTACTTATGTGAAAGCGTGGGACGAAATCAGGGCCTTATATAGTAACCAATCCGCTTCAAAGGCAGCGGGATTAAAACCGGCCGCATTTTCTTTCAATGTAGAAGGGGGAAGATGTGATGTTTGCCAGGGCGAGGGGGAAGTGAAAATAGAGATGCAATTTATGGCAGATATCTATCTTCCTTGTGAGGCTTGTGGTGGAAGGCGGTTCAAGCAGCAGGTATTAGATGTTACCTGGCATGATAAGAATGTTTATGAAATTTTGGAGCTTACGGTAGATGAAGCGTTGTCTTTTTTTCAGGATCAGCCAAAAATTCTAAATAAAATTCAACCGCTGGCGGATGTAGGACTAGGCTATGTTAAACTAGGCCAATCTTCAAATACATTATCGGGGGGAGAGGCACAACGGATAAAATTGGCTTCATTCCTTGTAAAAGGAAATAATAGTAAAAACACCTTGTTTATATTTGATGAACCAACTATAGGCTTACATTTCCATGATATAAAGAAACTACTAAAATCTTTCGACGCATTAATTGCGCAAGGAAATACAATATTAGTAATTGAACATAATATGGATGTGATCAAATGCGCTGACTGGGTAATTGATATTGGGCCAGAAGGAGGTGAACGTGGTGGAGGATTAGTGTTTGAGGGGATGCCAGAGGACCTTGTTAAGCAGAAAAATTCTTATACAGGAACGTTTTTAAAGGGCCGTTTGTAAAAGATTTGGCCCTGTTGTTTATTAAATTATATTCAATCATTACGAAGGGACAATCGGTAAGCATTAACCCTTAAGCTATAAAATGGTTTAATACTAAACTAAATTTTGTAATTTTACATGCAAAGTGAATAAATATGCTTTCTAAAAAATCCAAATATGCCATAAAAGCCCTTATTGTGTTGGGTAAAAATTATGGTAAAGAACCAATGCAAATTTTGAAGATTGCAGAGGAAGAAAATATTCCAAAGAAATTTTTAGAGCAAATACTGCTTGAAATGCGTAATGCCGGAATCTTGTATAGTAAAAAAGGCGCTGGAGGGGGGTATAGTTTGAATAAAGATCCGGAAGATATTCGTTTATCGCAGGTTATTCGATTAACTGATGGACCAATTGCCTTATTGCCCTGTGTTAGCCTTAACTTCTACAGGCGGTGTGATGAGTGTAAATCAGAGGAGGTTTGCGGTATTAGAGATACATTTGTTGATGTGCGTAATGCTATGCTTCAGATACTTAATGATACCAGTATTGCTGATATTATTAAAAGAGAAGGAAATTTAGCCTTGAATCTATAAAATAACTACTTGATTTTTAGCTAATTGAATTAATAAATATGTTCTTTATTAAAAAAGACTACTAAATAGGTATATTTTATATATATTTGCCTTGTGAAATAAACAAAGCGATTTAAAACGGCATCACGATATGTGTAGCCTTTTTTAACAATTAATATAAGGAGGTAAGCAAATGGAAAGGCAATTTACCGATAAAGAACGGTCTTACGTTGAACCGAAAATCACACTTGTAGGCGCGGGGCCAGGTGATCCTGATTTAATTAGCGTTAAAGGTGTAAAGGCGTTGAAAATTGCCGACGTGATAATATACGATGCTTTAGTAGACGAAGCGCTGTTGGATTATGTACCAAAAGAGGCAACGAGGGTTTATGTGGGAAACCCTTCAGGAGATGAAAATTTTTCTCAATCCACCGTCAATCAGCTCATGGTCGACTATGCGTTGAACTTTGGACATGTTGTGCGATTAAAAGGGGGGGATCTTTTTGTTTTCGGACGCGGATACGAGGAGCTTGAATATGCGGCCTCTTATAGTATTGAAACAGAGATTATACCGGGCATTAGCAGCGCCATTTCAGTGCCAGGATTGCAAGGAATTCCTGTTACACATAAGGGAGATAGTGATGGACTGTGGATATTATGTGGAACAAATGAGAAAGGGCACATTAATACGGAATTAATAAATGCAGCATCTAGTAAGGCAACCGTAGTGGTATTGCTTGGCTATGACCAGCTTCACGATATTGTGAATATCTATCAAAGTATTGGTAAAGGACGCTTACCTGCTGCCGTTATCCAAAATGGGTCTATGAAAAATGAAAAAATTGCGGTAGGGATTGTGAATACTATTGAAGAAATAGTTGAAGAAGAAGGAATTGACAATTCAGGTCCGGTTTTGTTAGTGTTTGGACAAACGGTGGCACATCATCATCGGTTTTGCTCCATCCTAAATTTTCTTGAGGGTGATCATTATTGATTACCTATTGAAGCGTCTTCATTTCTAAGTGTAAAAAAGATTGGCTGCTGTAAGCATTACTTACAGCAGCCAATCTTTTTTACAAGTGAATCTTATTGCTAAGTGTGTTAGGGTATAAAGATTTTTTACAAAACAATTAAAATAAAGTTTTATTGTAAATAAATTTTATGCTAGGTTTGAGTCCATAATAAAATAAGAATGAAGGAACAAAGTAAATTAGTTCGTAATCAAACGCAACGATCGCAGAATAGGGAACATTCTGTACCCTTATATTTAACATCCAGTTTTATTTTTGATGATGCAGAACAAGGACGAGCGATATTTGCAGGAGAAGAGGACGGTAATGTCTATTCGAGATACTCAAACCCTAATACCAACGAATTTATACAAAAGATTTGCGCCTTAGAAGGGGCTGAAGCTGGTTTGGCTTTCTCTTCGGGAATGGCAGCAGTATTTGCATCTTTTGCAGCACTATTAAAGGCAGGTGACCATATCGTAGCATGTAGATCGATTTTTGGTTCAACCCATCAACTGTTCACCCAATTATTTCCTCGCTGGGGTATTACTACTTCTTATGTGGAGGCTTCAGAACCAGAAACTTGGGAGCAAGCAATCCAGGCAAACACCAAAATGATTTTTTTGGAAACACCATCCAATCCTGGGTTGGAATTGATTGATTTAGAGTGGTTGGGAGGATTTAAAAAAAAATATCCACACATCATACTTAATGTCGACAACTGTTTTGCAACACCATATTTGCAGAAACCCATAAATTATGGTTTTGATTTAGTGAGTCATTCCGCAACAAAATATATGGATGGTCAAGGTCGAGTATTAGGCGGTATTGTTGTGGGGAAACAAGAACTTATTGACGAAATGATGTTCTTTATCCGCCATACTGGCCCTGCAATGTCACCATTTAATGCGTGGGTAATCTCTAAAAGTTTAGAAACGTTAGGTTTAAGAATGGATAGACACTGTAACAATGCATTGGCGGTAGCACAAAAATTGGAGGCTAGCGCTGAGGTGGAGATTGTTCGTTATCCTTTTCTTCCCTCGCACCCACAATATGAATTGGCAAAAAAACAAATGAAGGCCGGGGGGGGGATTGTAACGTTTATTATTCATGGGGGCTTTGATCGGGCGAAGCGCTTTTTAGATAATCTGAATATGATTCTCATTACTTCTAATTTGGGAGATTCCCGTTCGATCGCCACACATCCTGCATCAACAACTCACTCTAAATTAACGGATGAAGAACGAAAAATGATCGGAATTTATCCCGGCACTATTAGGATATCTGTTGGGTTAGAAGATATAGAGGATATTCTCGAAGATATCGAACAAGCATTAGCCGCAAGTAAATAGGCTTCAATGAAACTGAAAGATATAGAGAAGGAAGCTTCATATTAAATAGATATGAACCGCTAAGCGGTTCATGAAGGCTATAAATGTAAAACATAAATAAACGATTATTTACAGATGAAAGTAGTATTAAATAGGGTTAATAAAGCGGTACATTTTGAGGGGGATAGCCCCACATCTACTGTTAAGATTCATATTGATGGCTCTCCTGATATAGGAGGCGAAGGATTAGGTGCAAGGCCAATGGAATTGGTGTTGATGGCTTTAGGGTCTTGTAGTGTGCTTGATCTTATAAATATCCTTAAAAAACAGAAACAGGAAATTGAAGATGTATCAATTGAAGTAGAAGGAAAAAGAGTTGATTCAATACCTGCTGTGTTTACGGATATTCATATAATATTTAAGCTAAAAGGTACTGTTGACTATAATAAGGCAGTTAAAGCAGCGGAGCTAGCTGTCAAAAAGTACTGTTCCGTGCATGATATGCTGGCTGCGGGAGGGGTAAATATAACTTATGAAGTACAGCTGTAAATTCATTTTTATCAAATACGAATGATGCCATTTATTTCTTAAGAAAGCTTCCACTCCATATTTTTTCCGCCTTTCTGCCTATCAGCCAAAAGGATAATGCCAGTAGGGAGAAGAATATTGCTCGGTTCACGTTGTCCCACAAATACTCAAAAAAGCGGGTATAGAGATTTATTAGAAGAAAAGTGATGCCAAATTCCCTTGCGATGGCATCTTTCTTCTTTAAGCCATACCAGGCAAATAGGAGTGATACAAGTGTAGATAATATACCCCAATAAAGAATATGGTATTGTTTAACAGTAGCCCATTTATCTAAGTCGCTATAATTGCCGAAAATAGATAATAGCCATAAGGATATAAAAAGATAGAGTATACCAATGGCATAGCTCAACGGTTGAAAAGGCTGTATAATCTTCCATTGTTTATGTAGCGAGAAAGCAAAGGCCGTAAGCACCGCACCGAATAATGTAAAACGTAATGGATAATTCATGCCCCAAAACTTAAATCCCCAATTACTATGATAGGCAGTTTCAGAGGCAAACCAAATACCCAGGGCGATCAGCATAAAAATCCATATCGTTTTTGAGGATAATTTTATGGCTAAGATGGTGTAAATTAAAATAGAGCAGAAAAATAATAAGGAATACAGCCCGCTAACCTTATCAACAATCTTTCCCAAGTACCCAATACTGGTAGCGGTGGCGAAAACGCCTAAAACAATTAAACTTTCGTTACTTAATTGTTTTTCAGGGTACTTTTTCTTGTTGTAATAACCGGCATAGTAAAAAAAGGCAGCAAGAGCAGCACAAATAATGCTTATAATGATGTTCGGCGTTTCATAGAGCGTTTCCAACATCGCTAGAATTTCTTTATCAATAAATAGAGAAAGAAATGCAAGGACAATACAAGAGAGGGCTATCCAAAAGGAATATTGCGCTAAACGACGCCAGTCGAATCCTTTTACTTCATACGATGTTCTTAACTGTTGAGCCGTTTCTAAATCGATAAGATTTTCTTTCTGCCAATGATTAATAGCAGTTTCAATGACTTCTTGCTCATGTCTATCAATATTAAGTTTCATTAAACGATGGTTTACTTTGCTTAATCACATATGATTGTTAATTTTTGTTGACAATGGGCATCGAATTGCTAATTAAGAAGGGCCCTTATGTTTTTCTCATCTTCTGCCAATTGCTTAGTCATTTCTTCTATATTTTCGAACTTATGATCATGTCTTACAAAATGAATAAATTCAATGCGCAGTGTCTTACCATATAGATCTTCATTTAAGTCAAAGAAATTAATTTCTATGCTCCTATTAATGCCTTTAACTGTTGGACGCGTCCCGATGTATCCCATTCCCTTTAATCTTGGACCTGTTATGGCCGGCTTATAGTCGCCTGTTGACATTTCTTCCTGTTCAACGATAGTTGCTTCCACAGCATAAATACCATAGGCCGGAATAAGTTTGTAGTTTTCAGGCACTTCTATGTTTGCGGTGGGATAACCAATAGTTCTACCTAACTGCTGTCCCTTGATCACTTTTCCCGTAATATGGAAAGGATAACCAAGATACTTATTAGCGGTAGCTATTTCACCTATTATCAGAGCTTCTCTAATTTTTGTAGAAGAAACGGCTACATCGTTGATGTCCTGTTCCGGTATTTCCTGAACTGTATAGTGATATAGTTCGGCGTATTTAAGAAGGTCAACCAATGATCCTTTTCTATCTTTTCCAAAATGGTGGTCGTATCCTATAATAATGCGCTTTGTGCCAATTTTACTTACTAAAATTTCACGTATATATTCTTCGGCCGATTGGTTAGAAAAATCACGTGTAAAAGGGGTAATAATCAGATGATCAATCCCACTATCAGCTAAACGATCGGCTTTTTCCTCGATGGTGTTAATTAGGCGTAGGCTGTCGTCATCGGGATGTAAAATCATTCTAGGGTGCGGGAAAAACGTTAAAAGAACAGTTTCCCCATTGATTTTTTGAGCATACTCCCTTAAACTACTGATAATTTTTTGGTGCCCAATGTGTACACCATCAAAAGTACCTATGGTAACCACTGCATTATCCAGTGGTATAAAATCTTCGATATTTCTATAAATCTTCATGTTACAATGTCGTTCTCCGAGATGGGGAAATGTTAGTTAATAACTCCTTTTTGATTTATAGAGTTTTTGTATGTCGGGTTAAAAAGATCATTTAGTAATATTAGGTCGTATATGTGGTGCATTATTGCTCCCCCGAAGGTTCCCTTAAAGAACGAATATGGGCGGATAAATCTAACACATCATATGCATTGTTTACATGAAATGCGCCGCTTCTGGTTCTTCTCAATTTGCTGAGGTAAGCGCCGTTGTTCATAAATTTTCCAAAATCATGCGCTAAAGATCGAATATAAGTCCCTTTACTGCAAACAACTCTGAAATCCACTTCTGGCAAATCAATACGTGTTAATTCAAATTCAAAAATAGTAACTTTTCTTGTTTTTAACTCAACTATTTCGCCACGTCGTGCTTTCTCATATAATCTTTCCCCTTCTACCTTTACCGCAGAATGAGCTGGAGGATATTGATCCAACTCTCCTATAAAATTTTTGGTAGCATTAACTAAATCAATTTCTTGTAATTCTGAGGTATCAAAATGTTGATCTGGATCTGTTTCCAAATCATAGGACGGCGTAGTGGCTCCTAATGTAAAAGTTCCGGTATATTCTTTTTCCTGTGCTTGTAAGGTATCAATAGTCTTCGTACGTTTTCCGGTACATACAATAAGCAAACCGGTGGCTAAGGGGTCCAATGTGCCTGCATGACCAACTTTTATCTTAAGTGGTTTGAGCGAATTTCTTATCTTACTCACTACATCGAAACTGGTCCACTCAAAAGGTTTATCTATCAACAGCACCTCGCCCTCTGAAAAATCAAAATCGGGATATATATGTTCTCTATTGCTGTCTTTCACAAATTTTTGTCTATGCGTGCTTACGAATCGTTTCCATAGCTCTGCTATGTTTGTGAACTAAAACTCGTACGCTTGATGATTTATTAGATTATGGATAAACTATGGCCACTTAATAGCATGACGATAATAATCGCCCCAATTACAATTCTATACCAGCCAAATGCTTTGAATCCATATTTGGTTACAAAGCCAATAAAACTTTTAATGGCAATGATGGCAACAATGAATCCAAGCACATTTCCTATAATTAATACATTCACTTCTTGCGACGTGAACTGGTTCCCATCTTTATAAAAATCTAATAATTTTTTGGCTGTAGCGCCGAACATAGTAGGTACCGCTAAAAAGAAGGAGAATTCCGCTGCTGCTTTCCTAGATAAATTTTGTGCCATACCGCCAACTATCGTAGCGCCAGACCTCGAAGTGCCTGGAATCATTGCTAAACATTGAAACAGGCCAATTTTGAGCGCAGTAAAATACGATATGTTATCCGAGTCTTCAATCTGTGGCTTATTAAACCATTTATCTACAAATAACAATATTATACCACCTATTACCAAGGTAATTGCAACCGTCATGGGACTTTCCAGCATATTATCAATAACATCACTAAACAGTAAACCAAAAACTGCAGCGGGGATAAACGCAACTAAAAGTTTAAAATAAAAATCTAACGACTTGAAGAATCGCTTAAAATAAAGAACAACTACTGATATGATAGTCCCCAGCTGAATCGCTACGGTAAAAAGCTTTACAAAAGCGGAGGGTTCTATACCCAGTAGGGCAGTAGCGATGATGAGGTGGCCGGTGGATGATACGGGTAAGAATTCTGTTAAACCTTCTACAATGGCTAAAACAATCGTTTCTATTAAAGTCATTATTTATTTTCTTTGTTGGGGTTTCTTAAGATGGCTACAATGCCTAATGCAAAACCAGCTACCACAACCAAAGGTGCCAAGGTGATTTTAGTGAAGCTATATATATCTGTTTTACCGGCCATTAAAATAAATCCTATAATGACTATTACAATACTTAAAAGCATTAATTGATAATTCAATTTACCAAAAACAAAGTTTGCTTTTTGTGGAGGGGGTGTTGTTTTTTTTCTTTCTTGAGACATAATAATAAAATTAAGACAAGGCTTATCTATATAGATCGTTCATGCGTAACCGCAAATATTTACTTACAGCAAAATAGGTGCTTGCTCCCGATATAAGAATGCCTAAGCAGATGACGCCGATGAATATGAGCGCAAATTCAAAATAGTTACGCAAAATAACGATTTCGGGAATTTGCTCCTGTGCAAAATATAAAGTTACCAGTAGTAATATAATAGCAATTAACCCACCTAACAATCCGTGTAAAATGCCGTATCCCAGAAAAGGACGTCTAATGAAACCCTTTGTCGCGCCAACCATTTGCATACTTTTAATAAGAAAACGTTGCGAATAAATAGCTAAACGGATAGTGTTGTTAATGAGCGCTACTGCAATGATAAGTAATATAGCAGCAAAAGCTAAAATAATTAAACCTATTATACGGATATTTTGGTTAACCATATCTATCAGCGAGTCTTGATATACCACTTCTTTAACTAGGCTGTTTTCTGAGATCTGTTTAGAGAAAGTTTCTACGCCTGCTTTGTTTGCATAATCTGCCTTTAGGTATACATCAATAGAAGATAAAAGTGGATTGTACCCCAAGAATTTCACAAAGTCTTCTCCAAGATCATTTTGTAAATTTCTAGCAGCGAGCTCTTTGCTTACGTATTGGGTTCGCAATACAGCAGGATTGCCATCGAGCTCCTTTTGCAGACTTAAGATATCGGCTTCGGTTACGCCATCATTTACGATGATATTAAGTACAATATTTTCTTTTACATAGTTAGATAGGTTTTTGGCGTGCACCAAGATAAGACCCAGCAAGCCCGTCATTAATAGCACCAACGCTATACTTATAACAGTTGAAATATATACCGACTTTGTTTTACGTGATGATGTGCTTACTTCAAATTCTTCCATGCGTAAATGTTTGATTTGCGAAATTAACAATTACATATGAGATATAAGATATGAGATGTGAGATTTTTCGTACTTTCGCAAGTCATACTGTAATGTGTTATAATGGACTATCAATTTCGAACTATAGAAAAAAAATGGCAAAAGTTTTGGGCTTCTAACCAAACGTTTAAAGTGAGTAATACGTCAAATAAGCCAAAATATTATGTGTTAGATATGTTTCCTTATCCTTCAGGAGCCGGTTTGCACGTTGGTCATCCATTGGGATATATCGCTTCTGATATATTTACACGCTATAAGCGATTAAAAGGCTTTAATGTTCTGCATCCAATGGGATATGACTCCTTTGGTTTACCTGCTGAACAATATGCTATACAAACAGGTCAACATCCTGCAATTACTACCGATACGAATATAAAACGTTATCGTGAGCAATTAGATAATATAGGTTTTTCTTTTGATTGGAGCCGTGAAATAAGAACCAGTAGTCCATCTTATTATAAGTGGACACAATGGATTTTTATGCAGCTTTTCAATTCATATTACAATACTGATATGGATAAAGCCCAATCGATCGAGTCTTTAATAGCTAAGTTTGAGCAAAATGGAAGTGAAGGAGTACATGCTGTAAGCGATGAAGATGCCTCGAATTTTACTGCTGCAGATTGGAATCACTTTGATGAAGAGCGCAAACAAGTAGAATTATTAAAATATAGGCTAGCTTACCTTAGAGAAAGCTCTGTAAATTGGTGCCAGGCATTGGGGACTGTATTAGCGAATGATGAAGTTAAAGATGGTGTCTCTGAAAGAGGGGGATACCCTGTTATTCAAAAGAAAATGATGCAATGGAGCATGCGCATCACCGCCTATGCTGAACGCTTATTAGAAGGGTTAGATACAGTGGATTGGCCTGAACCATTGGTGGAGATGCAACGAAACTGGATAGGAAAAAGCATTGGAGCGAGCGTTAAATTCGAAGTCGCTGACAGGCAGGAACCCACTTTTGTGGAAGTGTTTACTACCCGTGTGGATACTATTTATGGTGTTAGTTTTGTCGTTTTAGCCCCTGAGCATGAGCTAGTCGCTTCTTTGGTTAAAGCTGAGCAACAGCAGGAGGTGGATCAATATATTGAACAGACCAAAAAGAAATCTGAACGAGATAGAATGGCTGATACCAGATCTGTATCAGGTGCATTTACAGGTAGTTATGTGCTTCATCCTTTGACGGAGGAAAAAATTCCCGTATGGATCGCAGACTATGTGCTAGCAGGCTATGGAACCGGTGCTGTAATGGCTGTGCCGTCGGGTGATCAGCGTGATTATCTTTTTGCGAAACATTTTAATTTACCCATTATTAAAATACTTGATAGCCAGCAATTAGAAGAAGAGGCTGATAGTAGAAAAGAAGGGGTGTACGTTCATTCGGATCTAATTAATGGTTTGACTTATGAAGCGGCTGTACCTGTACTTATTAAAGAGCTGGAGAAGAAAAAAGCAGGTAAAGCGAAAATTAACTTCAGAATGCGAGATGCTATCTTCGGCAGACAGCGTTATTGGGGCGAGCCTGTGCCCGTATATTTTAAGAATGAAACACCTTACCTAATAAAAGAACAAGAACTACCTCTTTTGTTGCCAGAAGTTGATAAGTATTTGCCAACGGAAAGTGGCGAACCACCATTAGGTAGAGCAAAAGATTGGAAGTATCAGCAAATGTACGAGTATGAACTAAGCACAATGCCTGGCTGGGCCGGTTCAAGTTGGTATTGGTATCGATATATGGATGCAGAAAACGATCGAGTGTTTGCATCTAAAGAAGCTGTTGATTATTGGAAGGCGGTTGACTTGTATATAGGAGGTTCAGAACATGCTACTGGGCATTTATTATATAGCCGTTTCTGGAATAAGTTTTTAAAGGATATTGGTGTGGTAAAAGAAGAGGAACCCTTTAAGAAACTCATTAATCAGGGAATGATTCAAGGCCGCTCAAATTTTATCTATCGTTTATTGGATGAAAACGGAACAGGAACAAATACTTTTGTTTCCTATGGATTACTGCAACAGTATAAGACGACGGCTTTGCATGTAGATGTGAATATTGTCCATAATGATGTGCTAGACCTCGCAAAATTTAGGAGCTCCAGACCCGAATACGAAAATGCAGATTTTATCCTTGAAGACGGCCGATATGTTTGTGGCCATGAGGTCGAAAAGATGTCGAAATCTAAATTCAATGTTGTAAATCCGGATGATATAATAGCCCAGTATGGCGCTGATACCTTACGGATGTACGAAATGTTTCTTGGTCCTCTTGAACAAAGTAAACCTTGGAATACAAATGGCATTGAGGGGGTATATAAATTTTTGCGAAAATTTTGGAAATTATTTCACGATCCACAACTCAATTTTCATGTATCTGATGAAAGACCAACAAAGGCTGAATTAAAATCTCTACATAAGATAATAAAAAAGGTGGAAGATGACATAGAACGTTTTTCGTTTAATACATCTGTATCCAGTTTTATGATATGTGTAAATGAATTAACCGATCTAAACTGCAATAAACGCGAAATTCTTCAGGAACTCATTGTCGTTTTATCGCCTTATGCACCGCATATCTGTGAAGAGCTTTGGGAATTGCTGGGTAATGAGGCCGGTTCCTTGTCTTACGTGAGCTATCCTAAGTTTAACCCTGATTTTCTCATTGAAAACGAATTTGAATATCCTATTTCATTTAATGGCAAGATGCGCATGAAATTGAATATGTCTTTAAGTTTAGAACCTGACGATATTGAAAAAGAGGTGTTAAATAATGAAGATGTGCAGCGTTATATCGATGGTAAACAGCCTAAAAAGGTAATTATAGTAAAAGGTAAAATAGTTAATATAGTAGTTTAAGTTGGTATCAACAGTATCTGCAATGTTAAGGTGCCGATACTGTTGACTACTTTCGTTGTGGTTTAATCTTTTGCCCGCGTTTGTGAACTATAAGTGCTTTCAAATATTTTATCCGCATTATTTGCTTCAAATCCGTCTCTACGATGCTGTCTTCTTATTTGGTTAGGCGGTAGGTCTGCATATTCAGGTAATATTCTTCTTTCTGCAAATTCAACATATGAACCGGAAATAAGTTGTCTTTCACCTCCTTCAAAATTAGCGGCTATCATTTCGGCCACGGTAGCACTTTGTAATAAACCTCCATCTGGACTTTTTTTAATTTTACCGCCCGAAGTATTAAGCTTGAATCCATGTTTTTCAAGAAATTCATTAAACTCTTCAATATGGTTGTACCCCTGCTTTAAATTATGAATGCTTATGGTAAAATGATTAAGATAATAACGATTATAAATGACCCAAGCAGCATATTCGCTTTCTTCAGCAAGTTTATTGTAATCTTCAAGGGAGGAAATTCTCCAAAGAGGACTATGTAAAAAAGAATCTACTTCTTCGGCATTATTCAGATTCAATTTATCGACCGGGTCTGACGTAACTTCATTGGTATAACTCGATATAATTTTTTGTGCTTCATGAGAGAGATCCTGAACTCTGAGCTCGCTAACAAAAATTCGCGGATGTTTTTCAGTGGGTGGCGCATACCAATAAGCATCTAATTTTTTCGTTGGAAAGTTGTAGTAATCCCTTTTAGTATAGCCGTAGTGCGTGAAAATCTTTTCAAATGATTTGATGCCCAACTGAGGTACACCCATGGTTCGAAATGCTATATGATCATTTTCTATGTCGTCGGCATCTCGAATGACACCTTCTTGCTGCATGGCAGCAATGATTCCGCCTACATCTGGTACCCGTTCTTTGTACCTGGTCATTAATCCGTTCAAGACGCTGTCTAATATATCAATGCGGTTCATAAGCTCACTATTTGTTACAATCTGAATTCGATTATTATTTTCGGTTCAGGTTATATGTAAAGGTAAGATTTATATAAATCTAAAAGAAATCAAAAGGGGGCATCACTTTTAGTGTCTTGGTTGAGCTTCTTCAACATCCAGATAGTACAAGCGAAATGTCCGGAGTTGCCCAAAGGGCCTGAAAGCATTTCAAAACCTGCCTTTTCATACATGCTAACAGCCTTTTCGAATTGCGGAAAAGACTCTAGGTATAAATGCGTATAACCTAACGCGGCAGCAGCAGTAAAGCATTTTTCTAGCATCATTTTTCCAATTCCTTTTCCTCTGCTTTGATTAGACAGATAGAATTTAACAAGTTCTGCACATTTCTTGGGTAAACCTTCGGTTGGATATACACCGCAGCCACCCAATATGACCCCGTCTTCTTCTGCTACGTAATAAATACTATTAGACGGCTTGAAAAGCGCATAAAGATTGTCAGTCGTTGGGTCGGTATAAACGGTTCCCTCTTGCGGGACATTAAATTCATCAAGCGAATTTCTTAAAATTTTAGCTAAGGCAACATTATCAGTGTCCTTTATGACCCGTATTATTATACTCATTCTATTTATTGTCTTTATTCTTTTCTTTTTATCAATTGGGCACGTTGGTAAAAGCTCTGTTTCTCCATTTCCTCTTCTACTTCTTCAATGGCCTTCATGATGTTGTTGGAAGTATCGGTTAATGTCGTCAGCGATTTAACCATGGTGTTCCAAACAGGTTTCATTTGTTCTACTAGCATGTTACCTTTTTCAGTCAGCACCAAAAGCCTTTTTCGCTCATCCGTTTTGTCACGTTTAGACCTGATGAGCTTTTGCTTTTCTAACTCTTTTAATAAACTAATTGTCGATGGATGTGTATAACCTATCTCGTTTGCTATTTCTACGACACTTAAAATAGGCTTTTGATATAAGGTATATATGACAGGAAACCATTTTGGTTCGAAGGCTACTCCGTATAATTCGTATATCTTTTGTCCATCTTTCCTCAGCTGATCACTAAGTCGTTGTAACCTTGTTGAAATGGCTAATAAGCCTGATTGATCAATAACGTTATGCATTACCTAACGGGGTTAGTTTCAAATGATAGAATATATTATCTACCCGTACTAGCGGGAAATTGGCTGGTAAAGTATTTTTTTCTAGTTGAATGAAATCATTTTTTTCATAAAAGCGAAGGGCGGCTTTTAAAAGATCGACTGTACCCAAATAAAGATCTGTTATTTCATTTGTACGGGCATAATTTATTAAATGATTAAGTAAATGCTGTGCTATGCCTAATTCCTTACCCCTGAACTCTTTTTTAACAAACATCTTCCGGATAACTCCACCTTGTCTGTCCTGCATATTAATTAAAGCGATGGTACCGATAATCTCTCCTTGATGTTTGACCCCCCAAAAACCTCCGCCGGTTTGATGATAATATTTTTCAATGTCCAATAAATCTGGTTGATCTTCAATTGTTACGGGCACCTGGTGCTCTATTTGTTGAATCGGTAAGATGAGATTTATGATTTGCGCCTCATCCACATTTCTCAATGGCTCTATTTTAACCTGAAGCATTTTTATTTCAAAACTACGTAGTTAACTACATATATGCAAATATTTTTGTAATGATCTTTTTGAAATTTTAAAAATAATACCTGCCTATGTGTTTTAAAATCTCCTTTTTCATTTGAACGGGGTCTATCTCTCCTTGCTTGCTGTATAATATTTTACCACCAGGAGCCACCAATAAGGTGTAAGGGAGTGCTCCGGGCCAATTTTCGTCAATAGCTTCTATTAAATCGTATTTACTTTTGCCAGCAAATAGGAAATTTTGGTTGGCAGCTCCTTTCTTTTTTAGAAAATCTACTGCAAGTTGCGGTTTTTTGGGGTCATCCGCGCTGATGGTAATTAATTCAAATGGGCGATTCCTATACATTCTATTGATTGTAACAAACGAAGAAAATTCTGCTACACATGGGCCGCACCAGGTTGCCCAAACATTAATTAATCTAAGTTTGTCTGACTTATTTTCAATGAGCGAATCGATTTGTGTAACTTGTATCGGATTGAGTGTAACCGGTTCCTTCGCCCAAGCCGCATCTGCTTTTTGTACGGTGTTTTCCTTCTCTGCCCATTTTACGCTACAGCCAAATGTTTTTGTTTCCTGAACGGCAACCTCTTTTTTAGCGAGCAGCGATTCTATGGCCGATATCACATTATGGTGCTGTACCTCTTTCGGGTTTTCATTATCATCGAATCTTCCCCTATATTGTAGTGTTCTTTTGTTATCAAATATAAATACATGCGGAGTAGCTACCGCGCCATATTGTTTTGATACAATTTGTTCCTCTCCGTCGTATAAATAAGGGAAATTGAATTTTTTGTCTTGCGCACGCAGTTTCATTTCTTCTAACGAATCACTGTATTCACTATATCCCAATTCATCAAGGCGAACAGCAGAGGGATCATTTGGAGATATAGCCACTACGGAAACACCCTGACTCTGGTATTTATTAGTAAGGTTGATAATGCGATCTTCATAGGCTTGAGCAGTCGGGCAATGGTTACACGTAAATATGACTACTAAGATAGGCGACTTCTCAAAATCTTTAAGTGTATAGCGTTTATCGTCTATGCCACGGAGTGAAAAATCTGGTGCCTTGTCATTGATCTTTAATGCTTCCTGATAATTTTTCCTATGAGTAAAGGAAGTAAGGGTGCTAAATAATAATAAAAATAGCATGCCTAGCGAATAAGGGAACACATGTTTAGTTAAACGTATCATAATTAATAGGGATTTACTATAAACGTTAACAATAGCAACTTTAAAAATTTTACTTTATAAGCCGTAAGTGATATAATTGGTCTTTATGATGCTTTGTAATTTAATAGCAATGTAGCAAAATAAATTTTACCTTACAATAGTTAATAACACTCCTTCATAATTCATGGTGAGGGCTGCCCTCCGCAATTTGTCTTATTTACCTTAGGCGATTGATGATGAAGCCGTTTTCTACCTTATGCATGCCGATCTTAGGGTAATACTCCATTGCTGTTTCAACTGAAAGCAAAAGTAACATACTCTGATCACCTATTTTCTTTTTTGTCAAAGAAACCAATTCTCTACCGATGCCAAATTTCTGATAATGTTTTTTAACGGCAAGGTCAGAAAGGTAACAAGCAAAACAGAAATCAGTAAGCGAGCGCGCAACTCCAACAAGTTCATCACCGTTCCAGGCTGTTATCACAAGATTAGATTGCTCATACATTTTCCCAATTCTCAATGAATCAGTTGTGGGCCTGCTTAACGGGGCGTCATTATAAAGTTCAATTATTTGTTCTGCTGACGGAATGACGTCAACTTTATAAGTTATATTCATTTTCTAAAGATTTCATGTAAGTTTTACTATCCTTCTACCTCCCTGGCAGTTGTTATACCGATTCGATTCCAGGCGTTCATTGCAACAATACCCATGATTACGGCAGTTGCGTACGACTGTCCTAGCAATGCTATTGCTTTATTGTATACCTCGTCTGATACTCCTTTTTCGGCAATAAGAGTCATTTCTTCCACGAGGGCCAAGATTGCTTTTTCTTCCTCCGAAAAGAGTGGAACCTCTTTCCAGGCACTTAGCAAAAATATTCTTTGTTCTGTTTCTCCGGCGGCGCGAGCATCCTTTGTATGTTTGTTTATACAATAAGCGCAACCATTAATCTGTGAAACCCTTATTTTAATTAACTCAGCATGGGTTTTTGTTAAGGGACTTTGTGCAAGATAATTTTCAAAGGCCATCATCGCCTGGAATGCCTTGGGATCTGCTTCTTGAAGTGTTTTTCTTTTTGACATGATATTATTTTATATTCAAAGATATAGTATATTTGGACTAGTGTTGTCGTCCAGATTGTATATATAAAATAGTCCAGATATGCTCCCTTTTGTAAACCTCTTAATTATTAATAGGAAATCGGCTGTTCCCGTTTATCTACAAATTGCTAATCAACTAACAGCCTTAATACGAAGAGGAGTTCTTAAATCGAAGCAAAAATTGCCAAGCTCGCGGGAGTTGGCAGATTTGTTACAGGTGCATCGCAAAACGATAGTAGCAGCATACAGCGAAATTCAAATGCAGGGCTGGACAACTACTTCACCGAAAAGAGGAGTATTTGTATCGTCTGCGTTGCCCGAACTGACGCCGGTAAAATGGGAAAAGGATGGACCCTATGAAAGGTTATCGGTACCGCTTCCTTTTTATAGGGTTAATACACATTATATTGCCGAACCTACAGTTGAGTCATCAAAATATGACTGGGTAATTGATGATGGGTTGCCAGATGCCCGAATCGCACCATTAGAAGCACTTATAAGGGAGTATAAGATACGAATACAAAAGAATTTTTTATTTAAGAATAATGCTGGTACGCTCTCTCCGGGGTCTCTATCGCTGCGAGAAACGTTGCTGTCTTATTTGGCAGAAACCAGAGGGATCCAGGCGATAACGCCAAATATTTTAATTACCCAAGGGGCTCAAATGGGAATTTTTATGTCGGCACAACTTTTATTGAGACCGGGAGACTATGTGGTTGTTGGTGAACCTGGTTATTTTATGGCTAATAGTGTATTTGAAAGCTTGGAAGCCAATATTCTTCGCGCATTAGTAGACAAGGACGGGATTGACGTTGATCAGGTAGAAGAATTTTGTTTAAAGTATAACGTAAAGATGTTATACATTATTCCACACCATCATCATCCTACTACAGTAACATTGAGCCCTCAACGACGCATGCAACTCATCGCGCTGGCCGAAAAGTTTAATTTTGTCATTGTAGAAGATGACTATGATTACGACTTCCATTATCATTCAGCCCCCTATTTACCTTTAGTAAGCTATAACAGTAATAGAATTATTTATATTGGTTCACTCACGAAATGCCTAGCGCCATCCATCAGAATAGGTTTCATGGTCGCCCCTGTCGAACTTATAGACGAGGCCATAAAAATACGGCGTAGTATTAGCTTGCGGGGAGATTTTATAATGGAAGAGGCTTTGTCGGTTCTCATAGCTTCAGGAGATATTAATCGTCATATAAAAAAATCGAACAAAATTTATATGCATAGGAGGGATCTGTTATGTGAACTGATGAGGCAGCATCTTCAAGACTTTGTGACATTTGATATCCCAACGGGCGGAATGGCCGTTTGGATAAAATTTGGGAAGGGGTATCCACTTAAAAAAATTGCATCAAATGCAGCCAAACACCGATTATTAATGAGTGATGGTACTAAATATAATACACATAACGAGGATTATAATGCTATTCGGTTTGGCTTTGCTTCCTTAACTGATATCGAATTAACAGAAGTCATTCAACTATTAAAAGCTTCTTTGCAAAAGGCATAGTGATTGTCAAATTGTCTCAACAGTATCTTCTTTGCGTTCACCTATTTGCTGACGCCACATCGCGTAATAAAGTCCTTTCAGATCTAATAAATCGAGATGATTACCTGTCTCTATGATTTTTCCTTTTTCAAGTACATAAATTCTATCAGCATGCATAACAGTGGATAATCTGTGCGCGATCATAATAGTTAAATGCTGCCTTTGTGCTGTAATATGCCTAATCGTGCTTGAAATGGCATCTTCCGTTAAAGAATCGAGTGCAGAAGTAGCCTCATCGAATATTAATAAATTAGGCTGTCGTAATAAAGCTCTTGCTATGGATAAACGTTGTCTTTCTCCACCAGATAGTTTTAATCCCCCCTCGCCAATAACCGTTTCAAGCCCTTTTTCAGCACGCGCCAAAATGTTTTGGCCAGAAGCTTTATGAATAACATCGATGATCATGTCATCAGTAGCGGTTGGATTCACAAATAAAAGATTCTCTCTGATCGTACCTGAGAAAAGCTGTGTGTCTTGTGTAACAAAACCAATCTGATGCCTTAACTCCTCAAAGTCAACCTCTGTATCGCTAAAATTGTTATAAAAAACTTTACCTGCACTTGGATGATATAATCCTACCAGTAGTTTTACTAAGGTCGTTTTTCCAGAGCCGGAGGGCCCAACAAATGCAATGGTTTCTCCCTGCGTTACAGAAAATGTTATACCATCAAGGGCAGGCTTAGTAGCCGATTGGTGTTGAAAACGAACAGCCTCAAACCGTAATTCATGAATTGCATTGATTCTTTTTGGAGCTGTCGGTTGGTACTCTATTTTTTTACTTAGGAGGCTTTGCAGGTTATTTAATGAAGCTTCCGCCTCACGATATGACATAATAATATTACCTAGTTCCTGAAGGGGACCGAATATAAAGAAAGAATAGAATTGCATCATCATCATCTGTCCAACGGTAATTTTATCCCTAAACACAAAAAACAAAAGTGCAAACATGATACATTGTTGTAAGAAGTTAACGAAAGTACCTTGAATAAAACTCACCGACCGGATACTTTTTACCTTTCGCAATTCTAGTTTTAAGATTTTCATCGTAGTATCATTCAACCTACCAATTTCCTGATGGGTCAACCCTAAACTTTTAACTAATTCGATGTTCCGCAATGATTCTGTTGTAGATCCGGCAAGTGCAGTGGTTTCTCCCACAATATTTTTTTGAATATATTTTATTTTTCGACTTAAAAAGCTGGTAAGAAGTGCTAAAACAACAGATCCAACTAAATAAATAGCTGGCAATAAAGGACTCAGCTTAAATGCTACTATTACTACAAATACAATTCCCACGAGGGTAGCAAAAAGAACGTTTACAAAACTGGTAATAAACTTTTCACAGTCGGCCCTCACTTTTTGTAAAACAGAAAGTGTTTCACCACTTCGCTGATCTTCAAAATCTTGAAACGGTAGCCGTAAAGCATGCTGTAGTCCGTCGGTATAAAGCTTAGCACCAAATTTTTGGATGACCACGTTTACTACATAATCTTGAAATGCTTTCGCGATGCGTGAAACCATTGCCACGCCAATAATCATTAAAAGTCCAATGGTGATTCCCTTAAAAAACGCATTATCTGCACCATTGTCTCGAAAGCTTTGTGCTTTGTTCGCATAAGGGTCGATTATTAAGTTACCCAAAATATATGGGTTTAATAAAGAGAAAACTTGATTGATAGCCGCTAGTATTAAGGCTAGAAAAATCAACCATTTATATTCACTAAGGTATCTTAGAAGTAATTTCATGATCAGTAATTATCGCGCAGTAAATATAGTATATGTTTGTGCATATAATTGTTGTAGAAATTTCAAGTTATTTTATATTTATAATAAATTATTGTAATTCAGGTTTATAGCGAGTTTGGATAACCGCTAAAATTTTGCATTAATAAATGCCAAACAATTAGGAGGAATTGAGCTTGTTATAGAGTTAAACGATCACTAATCATAGCGATAATTGTAGTTTTTCTTTCGTTGTCCGGGAGCAAATTGTTTAGCCGATTTTTTACCATAGGCTTTTTTTGCTTGCCCTGGAGGTACCTTTCCACTACGTCCGGCTGTACGGTGGGAATAGCAACTCGAAAAGAGTAGCATAGCAGCTATTAAACTAAGAGATAATATTTTTTTCATTTTAATTTTTATACAAGTTCTGTGCCAAGTCTTAATACTATTCTATCGACTTAAATAAATGGTCACAGGAGATTTGAGTGATCGCGTGTACATACCAGCGCAATGTTCTTTTTATCAGTTTAATTTTTTATTTTGCGATATATTTTATGTCCTTCAAAAGTTTTGATGATTATATAATTGCTTGCATGCGGATGATTCAAAAGAGACTAACCTTATTTTTCGTGCTTTTAAGCTTTGTTAGCACTTTAGCAAATGCTTATGAAGAGGTAACCGATTCAATTCCTGTAAAACCAAAGTCAAACGATGCCATTCGCTTTGCTGATGCTTCGATTCATACGCTCATATCTCCCATACGTTGGAAAAGCAAAGATTGGCTGAAGGTGGGTGGCGTAATTGGTGGCACAGCATTGCTTACATTAGTAGATAAGCCGGTGAGAAGTTTTTGGCAGAAGAGAGATTCAAAGGTATGGGATGGTGTAGAGCGGGCGGGTTTTCATTATGGAAAGCCGTATGCCGCTTTTATCATGACGGGAGGTTTTTATCTTACTGGCGTAGTTATTAAAAATAAATGGGCAAGAGAAACAGGTTTAATGTTAGCTGCTGCTTATCTCACAGGTGGTGCTGTCCAAACGTTCATGAAGACAGCTGTAGGCAGAGCGAGACCTGGTACAGGTGTAGGCCCTTGGCGCTTTGATCCTTTTTCTCCCGACCCAGGTTATCACTCTTTTCCATCTGGACATATTCAAATTGCCACTATCAGCGCCGTAATATTAGCACATCGAGTAGAAAGCCCTGTGCTAAAAGCTGCTTTTTATGGCACGGCGGGAGTTACCTTAGTTAGTCGCATGTATTCAGACGCCCATTGGCTATCCGATATGGCGTTTGGGGGAGCTATTTCATGGTTCTGTGCCCAATCAGTTATCAAAAGAATGGAACAAAACAAGAACACAAACCTTTTCAGAAGGAAAGACAAAATTACTTGGAACTTTAGTCCATCTATGCGGGGATTTACTTTAACAGGAAATTTTTAATACTAAAGCTTCACACCTATTCTAATGGCCTTCAAACCACTTACGCCTTGTAATTCTTCCAATTCTACTTCTTCCATATCTTCTAGTAAAATATCTTTATTTTGCAGATAGGTAATATAACTTAGATATTCCCGTATTTCCCTAGCGTCGCTATATACTAAGGCTATTTTTCCAGGCTGCGTTAAGCGTTCAAGCGAATCTTTTAAGTGAACTTTGTCTATTCGCTTTTTGATAATATGGTACCGTATATTGTAAGCTCCTTCTACATCGAACCGCCTTTCATCCACTCTAAAACTAATATCAATATCATTCCCATTAATGAAAATTAGCTGCGTCGTTTCAAGCGGTGTTTCCATCTGGTGGATGAGGTTATGCGTAATCTTAGCGATAGCAGCCATCGATGAAATTTGCCATAATCGCACATTTTTTAAATAAAGATTATCAAATGGCTTTTTTGGGGCGATGGATTGGCCTATATAAATATCATATTCAATCCCGTCCGTTCTAAATTTTTCGAAATAACAAGGATAGGATTGTTGTATTTCTTCATTCAGCAATTCCAAATAACCATTGATAGCACTGTTAATAGTTGCAATAGATGATTCTAATGCTCTCCTTCGTTCATGGGTGGAGCCTGTTTCCGGCAGTGTTTCATCTTCATAATTTTGGATAGTTTTTGCCAATTGGTGGTTACTACTTTTGAAATGTTGAAGTAGCATGTAAGCTTCCTTTTCCATGAAGTCTCTTACTTTCATCTGTACACTGTCAATTGGCTCCCTATCTAATTTTTCCATCCACTTATTGCAATTAAAGATCATCTCATCTAACAAAGCTATGTTGTAGAAACTCTTTATCTCATGAAGTACATGTTGCAGTAAATTTAATTGCGTTTTATAATCGGCAATAAGTGCTGTATTACGTTCAATGGTTGAATTGCGTATATCAATAGCTCCATACAGCGGAAATACATTTTTAAATTGTATATTATCTATAGCGGGTTTAGGCTTGTTAGGAACTATATTTTTTAAATACTCATAAGCTGTTTCATTAAATTTCCATTGCACAGCAGGTTGCAGCGATGTAAACTTTTCTTTAATAACATCTTCTATTTTAGTGCTGAACCTATTGGCCTGATCATATAGTAATTGGGCAAGTAACGGCGATACTTTTTGAAGTTTGGCTAGAGCAACTTTATCGAATGTATAACCATTCTCTGTATAAACTTCCAAAAGACCGGTAACATCACTGTTATAATAGAGCGGAATACATACATAAGAGGTAACGCCCAAATCTGATAAATCATTGAGAAATTTAAAAGAGCTGTCTCCAACTTCTACCCCAATATTATAAACGATAATTTGGGGGTTTGATAAATAGGATTCTGAGATATTTGCCTCTGCGCAATTTTTGGTTTTCTTCTTTAATAGGTTGGGTAAAATGCTGCCATGTATGTATACCTGATCTAAAATAGGTTTTTCATTGAGACTTAAAATAGGAGAGAGGCCAAATTTAATATGCTGGTTTCCTGTTAAAATTTGCAGGGATTCTTCCAATATTGAATAGTGGTTTTGAATATCATCATCCGTATTTTTACTCACAATATTGCGAATATTTTGAATGACGCGATCGGTGGTAATTTCCTTTAGGGAAATAATCGAAAAGCCTTTAAACTTAAATTCCTTAAGGGGAAGCATTTCCCGAAGAATTTTCCAATCGAAGGGCTGAACTTTTTGCTGCTTCAGCTTTTTATAATCCATTGGTGGTAGCTCAGCTCTTGGAACGATTTCAACGAAATCATTATTTATTTCAATGGCGTAATACTTTGGTAACCCTGTTTGGAGATCTTCGCCTGAATATATTATTTCTTCACCGTCAAATGCTGGGAAGTCATAGAATCGCTCTAGTATCAGGGCATATATGGTTTGTTCTTCTAGATCTTGATGATTATTTTTTTCTTGACCTTTAGGGAAACTATCTTTACAAAACGCCTGATTAAGTAACTGATAGAAACTGTTTGTCCCATAGTAGATTTTTCCTCCTAAAGGAGCAGCCAGCGCCCATAAACTTTCTTTTTCATCAATTAGTGGCGGTACCAGTAAATTGTATGTATAAAAAAGAGCATTCGAATATTGACTTAAATTGCTTTCAGACAATGATCCGAAAGTATTCTTGGCTGTTGAAAGTTTTTCCAATATAAATGTAAACATTTCGCGCTTCGCCTCCTCTACCTCTCCTGTCATCCGTTCTACATGTGCGATGAAGTGATCTAAGGATAGTTCAATATCTAAATCATCGAGTATAGAATTTTTAATTTCCGATATGTTAATTACCTGTGTATGCATGATGATTGTAATGCAATTAAAAACGAAACCCCATAGTAAAGTATGGATACCACCCTTCTCTTGAATGACCAAATACAAACTGCAGCAAGGCAATGCGGGCAGGAGCATAATAAAACCCTCCTCCTGTTCCCTGATGTATACGCTCGCTGTTAAGTCCTTCTGCCCACACCTTACCAATGTCGTAAAAGCCAATAATACCTAATTGACCGGGTACGATATAGCTGCCTATTTGAGCTAATTTAATTCTGGCTTCAAAATTATTAAAAAATAACTGTTCACCGGCAAATCGATATTGTCGATAACCCCATAAATTTTCTTGGCCACCAAGAAATAATGCCTGATAAAACGTGGTTTTCCCAAAAGTTGCTCCACCACCTATTCGATTAGCAATAACAATAGCCTTTTGGAAGAAACTTTTATAAACAGCCATTTCAACCTTTGCTTGTAAAAAGGATTTTGAAAAACTGTTTAGACCTTTATATCCATTAACGTCAAAGCGGAAATATCCACCATCAGTTGTTAATAGTGCGCTGTTACGACTATCTTTTATAAATCGTGCATAAATACCCGCGAATGTTTTGTCCTTTGCGATCGTTAAGCTATCATAGGTATGAAGTTGGCTTGTATTGTTGATGAAGCGCCCTTCATTATCATCCGAGTCATAATAGTAAAGCTGAAAGGCAGGACCAATACTTAAGGTAGCATTTTCAGAAGGTGTCCATTGCAATGCACTTTGTACCTCATAGAGGTTGAATCGAGCTCTATAGTACCGTACATTATGCTGGTCTTTGTCATATACAGAAGTATTGCCCAGGCCGAAAAAGTTCTGCGTGTTATTCGGAGCATTTATATGAACGTCCAAACGTAAGTCGGCTTTACCTATCAATTCTTTCCAAAGCCCATGATACCTCACTTTTACCGCGCCGGTAGCAAAAGCACCGGATACGAGTAGTTGCTGCCTATTGGTAAACGGCGTCTTTCGGAAGCCTCGTTGATGGGTGTATCTAAAACCCCCGCCAACCATCAAACCGTCGTCGGCATTATAACCAAGGGTAACTAATGGCATCCAAACATTATATAAATTTACAGGTACAAAGGCTGTATTGGCGCTATCATTAGATAAATGTCTGCGTAACTTCTCCGTATGTCCAGAAAAAGAAGTTCTACTAGCAACATCATATAATTTAATATTGTTAGCTGCTGTGTCAATATGATAATCTTTTGACCCTTGGCCCCCTATAATACGAAGTTTAATTTTGGATTGGCTATTGTTTATGTGCACGCTGTCGTCCCCTCCTCCCAAATAAATACGTATTTCTTCCGTGAGGTCAGGATCATAGACCTTCTCCATCAACTTTTTTGTTACCTCACCTTCTTTATTGATTTTGCGTACGCTTACTTTTAGCGCATCTCGAGATTCATCCGTTACTTCTACCCTTTCATGTTTATCGCTTAATTTAATATCTATAATATTGTTTATAAATCGATAATAGGTATCCATTGCTTCAGGGATGGCATCTCGTCGTTGCTTTAGTTTTTCAAATAAAGCATCGTGTCTTATCTTATAAGAAGAAGAAGGTAGTCGTCTTAAGCTCTCTTCCAATACGCTATCTGTTATGTCTTTAACAAATTCGTCGACCATCTTCATCCATTCCTTATGGCTAAATTGAGCTTTAGGATGGGCATTTAAAAAGTCCGACTTAAAGAGTGAATAATCCACATGTTTAATAGTCGAAGAGAAGCCTTGCAAGGTAGGAAGGACCCAGCTTTTGGAAGCAATACCTGGAAAAAAACCATCTGTTACGCGAAAAGCCTGGTCACGATCACGCGGTATAGGTAAATAATCTTTATCTCCTTCTTTGCCTTCATCTTTCCATCTCCATTGATCTTCATGCCGATCCCAATCTCCAATCAATAAATCTAACATTCTTGCACGTAAGAATGTCTTAGCTTTGTAGGTATCATCATTATCATGATTCAATTTACTAAGCATTTTGGGTGTATTATCCGAATCTCCAAGCGGTTCCCGCTCTTCGACGAGGCATAAAGTGTTGGCAAAAATCTTATTAAATACGCCAAGAGCGGTGTCTGGAGCAATAATGCCTATTATTGGATTGGTATGTGGTATACCTACAGCATCAGCGAGTGGAGGAACCATAAGTGCACTATAGGGGTGTTGCGCGCTATTCGCATCGTCAAGAAAGTCGCGTGCAAAGGTTTGTTGCAGTTCTGCTGGCAACAATGCATCCGTATTCTTATTAACACTTCGAATGACCCACTGCTTCCCCTTTTTATCTTCCAGTCGCAGTGACACCGTTTGCATACCACCACCACGTTTTAAAGGGGTTAGTCCGCCCTCAAAAGATGAAATCCGAATAATAGGAACTTCTGTTTCAGCTGCCCATTCTTTTCTATAATTTTCTCCGAAAAGCTTTCGATGGAAATTTCCAACTTTATCGTATGTAGGATTCGCCTGCGTATAAATGCTATCTTCCTGTGAAAGAGCTGCTGGGAGCGAGTCAATCAGCGTTGCTGACGAATTATAGGGTTTAACGTATGAAAATGCTTCTTGTAAATGGTTGTTCTCATAGGTGTAAAAGGTTATTCGTATATTTTTATTTAATAATTCGTCTACAGCTACAAAACCAGGTTTTGCGGCTTTGAATAACGAATTTTTACTTTTTTTGATAGGTGTTGTTTTAGCTCCAGCTCCACTTATAATTTGTAGCGTATGTTGATAATTTATAAGTTGAAGCCCATGTTCATGGCCTCCAATAAATAGGATATTTGGGAACTCTTCAAATGCCTGACTGATTTTAGCAATCATTTGTTGATAAGCGGGATGATGCAGGTCTTCAGGATTTAAGAATACAGTTGAACGTAAAACAGGATATAGTGACCCTATTAAGGGTAATGGCACGAAAAGATTTTTATTAAGATTGGTCAGTGGGAAAATATGATCTTTCCAAGAATAATAACCTCCGTGTACTCCATATGAGCGAAAAGGATGGTGGGCGGCCAGTAAAATCATTTTATCCCTGTTTTTGTACAAGAGCTCTTCCATCCGTTCCTCTACCTCTTGGGTTGATTCGCAATCACAGGTAATGCCTGCGCTTAATTTTTTATACGGAAAGAGCCACCACTCACTATCATAAACAATCATCACCACATTTTCAGAAACCTGTATTTCAATGGGGTCAGGGCAACCATTGTCGGGTACCATCTTCAATAGGGAATCCTGAAAAGTTTTTATAAAAGCTGATTGGGCTCTTATTTTTTCTAAACCCTTTTTACCCGAATGATCCCAGTCGTGATTTCCGGGAATGAAGTATACTGGAGCACCTTTTGCTCGCATAGGTTCAAACTGTGTACGTAAGATATTTTGATCGTGCTTTATGGTTTGATCGCCCGTTAGCGCCATACCGTTTGGATAAATATTGTCACCTAAAAAAACAACATTTGTTTTGTTTGGAATTATATAGCGTGCGGCGTTGGAAAGTATATCTTCTTGCTGGCTATTAATCTCTCCGGCGTCTCCTATGAAAATAGTGCGGCTTTTAATAGAATCAATGTTTTGCGCTCGTAAGTTAGTAAAGCTCCAACATAGAGAAAAGAGCAATGCAAAATGAGCGAGATGCGGTTTCATGATTATAAGTTAAAATTAACTAATCCTACTTTTTGTTTTCATCAAAGCTAAATTTCAGAAGCGTAGCGTTACCAGTTGGATCTCCTGCTTCATTACTGATATAGAGATTGCCAGCTTTATCAAAAGCAATTCCTTCAGGTTGGTTAAATAATTTAGGATCTAAAGGATAAGCCGCTTTTATTTGCCACTGCGGGTCCGTTACGACCAGTACGCTGTTAACAGAAGATAGAATAAACCATTCATTTGTTTTTAAATTCTTTGTTAAAGCAGAAGGTCTAAAAGCCTTTCCTTTTAGATCGTGCTTTTTACTGATCGCGTCGTTATCAATGGTAAAGGTGCTGCCGTTGTTACGGACGTTTCCTGCTGCAATTTTAAGAATATATCCAGTGGTTTTGGATGTTTTTTTATCAATATTACATTGCTTACATAGTACATATAATAGGCTATCCTGATCCGTTGCGGCAAGGCCTTCATATTCACCTTTAGGTAATAAATCTTTCCAGTGCTTTGCTTCAACGGTCTCTTGTTTTATACTCGATAGGGGAAAAGTGAATAAGGACCCATCACTTCTTAGCATAACTACAAAGTTGTTGGTAACGGCAAGATCTTCGTAATCTCCCTTTTTACCAAAAACTACAGATTGCTGAGTATTGTCCCCCGGCTTAAAGTAGAACAATTTACCTTCTTCATCCTGCTGGGCGAACAAAAGGTCTGGATTCCCTTTTTCGAAAGTGATGCCAGATATTTCCTGCAGATCTTCTGACAGCGTAAATTTTTCTGGGTTGCTGAAATCGTAACCATTCGGTGCGTCATATGACTTTTCTTTTTTTTGTGCGCACGCAAAGCAGGTAAACAGGGCTATATATAAGGTAAATAAAAGTTTCATACTATGCTATGTTATATTTGGTGATATACTATGTTTATTTTGAACAAGTTGATGGATTGCCAATTGCGAACGTATATAATTGCTCGGCTGGATATGAATATTGTTCATGTTTTCATCCAAATGAACGGCTGCTATGTCATCCATAAGTTGAAGTTGGACAATCTGTTTTATCTCTTCTTTTAATATTGTATTATAAATGGGAAAACATACTTCAATCCGTCGGTAAATATTTCTGTTCATCCAGTCAGATGAGCCTAAAAACACCTTTTCGTCACCACGGTTGTGAAAGATAAAGATACGTCCATGTTCTAGAAACCGGTCAACTATACGGGAGACCTCTATATTGGTACTGAGACCGGGAATGCCAGGTTTAAGCCTGCAAATGCTTCTAACAATGATCTTGATTTTTACACCAAGCTTACTTGCGTCATATAATTTTTGGATCAATACCTCCTCTTCCAGATTATTCAATTTCAATATGATCGCTGCCGCGTGCCCTTGTTGTGCTGATTTAATTTCATTTTCAATTAAATCAATAAAGGTGGGCAATAAGTTAAATTGAGCAACCAGTAGGTGGTCAAAAATTATCGCAGGGCGTTTCAATAAAGGAACTTTGTTCTGTAGATAGGTGAATAAGACATCCAATTCCTTTGTTATATTAATATGGGAAGTCAACAAAGTATGATCTGTATAAGTTTTGGCGGTATGTTCATTTAAATTTCCAGTAGAAAGTAAAGCGACATGTTTAGCATTTTCCTGCTTAAACTTTATTAAAGCGATCTTCGCATGTACCTTTAGCGTTGGGAGACTGTAAATAATTTGTATCCCGGCATCTTTCATTCTTTTTGCCCACTTAATGTTGTTGGCTTCATCAAAACGAGCCTTCAATTCAACCAGTACAGCTACTTTCTTTCCATTTTTTGCTGCGTTAATAAGCGCATACATGATACGTGAATCAGCTGCAACCCTATACATAGTAGTATAGATTTCTGCCACATGGGGATTAATAACGCCTTCGTTAAAAAATCGCAAAACTGTATTGTAAGAATCATAGGGTGTATGCAATAATACATCTTTCTTAAGTACCTCTTCAAATAGTGTATGGAAGCTAGGAACGAATTGATTTGGTATAAATGGGGGATACTTCCACTCCTCACGATCAACAGGAAACTTAAAAAAATCACTTAAATTATGATAAAAGCCTCCAGCCATATGACTTGAATGCTCTATCTGTAAGGTTTTGATAAGCATATTAAGCGTGTCTTCGGGAATATCCGGTTGGTACAGGAATCGAGTAGCCATTCCATAGTCCCGAAGACTTATTAATTTCTCAATTTCCTCCGCAATATCTCCTGTATATTCATCTTGTAAGTCGATCTCAGCATCTCTAGTTACCTTGAACGTATAGGCTCCAACAAGTTCATCGGTAAAAATATGAGTGAGATGCTGCTTGAGAATATCTTCTAGAAACACAATATACTGGATGTTGTTCTCTGAGATAGTAAAAAACCTAGAAATTATATCAGAAGGGATGTTAATAATAGCCAGTGGGGAATTAGTTGTATTTTGCAGTCTTACAGCTAAATAAAGTTGGTTGTTTTTCGGGAAAAATGATGCTTCATTGGGGTATACAATTTCTAAATAAGAGGCTAGCACGTTAAAGAAAAATTCTTTAGTTTGTTGCACAATCACAGGAGGAATACATTCGTTATATATTAATTGGACATTGCTATGCCTAAGTGCTGGCACAATACGCTGTTGGATAATAGCCCCAAACTGCCCAAGTTGCTGTTCAATTACTTTCTTTGCTTTTTTTAGTATTCCCTTCTTTATGGGTAGGTTGTTCAGGGTGTTCTTTTTCTTGATTTCCTTTAAGGCCATCAATACGGGAATCCGTACCCTGTAAAATTCATCCAAATTGGATGAATATATAGCTAAAAATTTTATTCTTTCAAGCAAAGGAATCTCTTCATTTGCAGCTTCTTCAAGTACTCTTGCGTTGAAAGATAGCCAGCTGAGATCTCTACTGAAAAAACTTTTTTTGTCTTTAGTTATCATGTTGTTTTTAGCTAAAACCAAGGATAACAGCAGTAAAAGTTAATACTGAAATTATCAATCCAAACATAAAAATATTGTAAGCTATTCGCAGTAACCTGTATTTTCTACCTAATACTACTCCTTGAGAATAGACATCTTTTATAAGCGTACCATAAAGATAATCGCGATCTTCCATTACGGCCTGCATCCCTTCATTATAATCCTTCAGATTCATTCTGTAAAAATTGCCAAAAAATAAAAGGTTTACTTTTTTCCCCTTTAAATCATCGGCCGAATAAGTGCCACTAGGAATATTTGGCCTTGTGGCTAAGATGGCAACAATCATAGTTGATAAGCTCACTGCCAACAGAACAAAAGTAGGAATGACAAGATGTTCATTACTGTCTAATTTTCGTAATAGCAAGGCAATAATGACAGAAAGGATGATAGAATTAACGGTTATTAAAATATTAGATTTATTATCTGCCATATCACTTAGTCGTTGATTATTGGTAGATGTCACTCTGAACATAGTTTCTATCCCTCGTTCGGGCCGTTTATCTTTGTCCTTATTCTTATCTTTTTTGGAAACATGTTCTTGGTCTTTAGCGGAAATGTCTATATTCACTTCGCCGTTTTCATCAATACTTTTTTTCTTTTTTAAAGTGCTGAGATTTTCGGCTTTCTTGTCTGTCAAGAACAGCTTAGCATAACTTGTATGGTAGTGATGCCTTTCCATAAGATCGATCGTTCCTTTACGCCAATCACTTTTTTCAATCGTTTTCCCTAAGCAAATCCCAGCTTCTTTTCGCATAAGTTTATTCCTTTCTGAGAAACCATCACTACCCAAATGAAATAGATCTGCATCGCAGACAATTTCTTCTAACAGGTTTTTAGGTTGCTGAGGCATGTGGGTTGCGAAAATGCAATTTTTAATGGCTTGGATAAGCTCTATATCCGTGTTTTTCTCTAATAGGAAATTTTCAGCTATTTCGGCGCTTCGTAATTCGTGGCCCTCTTTTGGGCCGGTATAGTAACCTACATCATGAAAATAGGCCGCTATTAAAACAATAAAATTATCTTTTTCCGTGAGTTGATAATAGGAGCTCATTTTCTTTGTTGCATCTACCACTTGGAGGATATGCTCCATGTTGTGGAAGCATAAGTTAGCGCTCTTATGACCTTTAATATAGTTATCTACCCAGCTTGAAGCATCTTGAATAATAGTCTGATAGTCCATTTCGTCTTGTTTGACATTTATAAACAAACTTAATTAAATTGCGGTTATAATACAATGGACATCAAAAGCATTTAAAATAACTTGCTAAGAGGGGCTTAATAGAGAATTATCTACTACCTTGTCATTGTGTGTGCTTGACTGAATTGAAGGTGATTTTTAAATAATTTGAGTTGAAATCAAAATAAGATATTAGTGCTGACATACTGTTGTCACTGCGTGCATGTTTCTTTGTATTATAAAATTCGATGATTATGGTACAAGAAACAACAATTTTTGAAATGGAGTCTGTAGGACTTAATAATTTAGTGAAAAATTATGCGGACTATAATTTGTGGACAAACCTTACATTAATTAATTGGTTAAAAACTAAACCAAATCAACTTTTAGAGAAAGAGGTTTCTTCTAGTTTTCCCAGTATCCTGTTAACACTTCATCATATGCACAAAACGCAGGGATATTGGTTTTCTATTGTAAATAAGAAAAATGATTTTGACGAAACCGAATACCCGACTGATTTGCAGGGGGTGTTAGCTGGAATAATGGAACAATCTGCACAAATTGCTGATTTCGTAACGGCGATGACGACAACCGAATTGTTGGAGCAGATACCCGTCGAAAGCCCTTGGTTCAAATGCGAGCTTTCTGTCTTCGAATATATTATGCAATTTGTAAACCATAACACGTATCATCGTGGCCAAATTGTAACTATTGGACGTAATTTAGGCTTTGTTGATGCGCCTATGACAGATTACAATTTTTATAATATAATGGGGAAGTAGAGTAAAGTGGATGAAAGTCGTTCTCCTTGTTACGTTGACATAAGTGCGGTAATTGTACCGCACTTATGTCAAAAATTTATCCGATTATGGATAACAAAGCGTTTGAAGGTGACCGGTTTTGACCTCATCATTCTGGACAAAATGGTTCGACTTGCTTACTTTTTCTGCTTTTTACCAAATTTATCAGTGCCACCCCGCATAGAATAATAGTTAAGCCAACTATTTGGATGATGGTGATGGATTCATGCGCGAATGTACTACCTAAAAAAAGAGCAACTAAGGGGTTTACATATGCATGGGTACTTACCTCTGTTGCCGGGCGCACTTTTAATAACCAAATGTAGCTGGTAAAAGCTAAGATAGAGCCAAAAATTATTAGATAAGTAATAGCAATCCAAGACAAGCTGGGTGTTGCGTGTAGATTAAATCGCTGCGTGTCCCCATTGGTAAATGCAGCTATCCAAAATAGAAATCCTGCTATAAGCATTTGCCACGCCGCGCTGGCAAAGGTGACACCCTTTGGTGAATCGCTGTATTTTGAATAGACAGACCCTGACGCCCAAGAAAGGGTTCCTAATATTAATAAACACATCCCGATCGCTTTGTTGGAATTTCCAGTTTCTTGCAAGGATAGAATAAGCTGCTCGCTAAAAAGCATGATCACTCCAACAAAACCAATTAAAACCCCGAGAACCGTGTTCCAGTTTTTAAAATTAGTTTTCCACATCTTTTTATCCAATAACAATATCCATATGGCGGTAGAAGCGGCCACTATAGCAATAAGGCTACTGGGGAGATATTGTTGTGCTTTCATCACTAAACCCATATCTATGAAAAGTAGTAGAATGCCGGTTACGGCAGATGTCTTGATGAGTTGCTTATTCCATATCGGTTCTTTCATCCTATGACACCAAATCAACAGCAAAGCGCCGGCAATGGTAAAACGGATAGCGCCTAACAAAAAGGGGGTGAAACCCGTTAAAGCTATATGGATAAAAAAATATGTAGAACCCCAAACTAGGTAGATTAACAGATAAGCTATTATAATAGCAACTGTTGAAGTGTTTTTATTACTTGTCATCTTGTGTCTCTCTTTGTATTACAATGTGTTGGTTTTCTTTGACGGTTTCCAACACGATTGTAGTTCTGGTAGATATTATATTGGGTATATCGCGGAACGCTGTGCGCATTAACTGCATGAGCTCGTTAGAACTCGCAACGCGAATTTTTACCAAATAACAATCTTCCCCCGTTATATGGTGCACTTCCTGTACGGCTTCTATGGCTGCGAGTAATCTATCTGTTTCGTCACAACCTAAACCATCAGCTACCTTTATAAAGATAAATGCCAATAAATTTTGATTAACTGCCTCCGGATTAACGCGTGCTGTGTATTGAATAAGGACGCCTTTTTGTTCTAATTTTTTTACACGTTCTAAGACGCCAGAAGGTGCCATTCCTAATTCCCTGGATAAATCAGCATTACTCATTCTAGAATTTTTTTGTAAATGGTCTAGAATCTCCAAATCTATTCTATCTAATGTTACTGAATCCATGCTAAACGTAATTGTTGTTAATGGTGCAAAGATACTAAAAGGCTTTATTTGTGTGAATAATGTTCGGTGAAATATTGTTATTTTTGAATAATATTCGCAATACATGTTCTTGTATTGTGAAATGAACAAGACTTGGTTTACCGCTCATTTTCGCAATTAATATTATATTTACGTGAAAATGCTTTTTAATGATACGATCTAGATTTGTTTTTAATAGTTGTTTATTGTTCTTCTGTTTAATCGGATTATGCTACGGGCAAACTCCTTCACATAAAAGATATGTTATGGTCATTCACGGAGGAGCGGGTACTATCGAAAGGAATAGCATGAGTGTTAATAAGGAAAAGGAATATAAAGAGACATTGACCAAAGCGCTAAAGACAGGATATTCAATGCTTGAAAAAGGAAATGACGCGTTGAGTGCCGTAGAGGAAACTATAAAGGTACTCGAAGATTCGCCACTATTTAATGCGGGGAAAGGAGCTGTGTTTACCCATGAAGGTAAAAACGAGTTAGACGCTGCCATTATGGATGGCAAGAGTTTACAAGCGGGTGCTGTAGCGGGTATTACTACTGTGCGTAACCCTATTAGCGCTGCTCGTGCAGTTATGGAAAAGTCAGCCCATGTCCTGCTTGCAGGACATGGTGCGGAAGCGTTCGCCAGACAGGTAGGACTGACAATGGTTGATCCAAAATATTTTTATACGCAAGACCGATGGGAGGCATTACAAAAGGCAATTAAAGAGGATTCATTGCTATCTTTGAAGAAAAATAAGTCAGCATTGAAGACATTAGGTGGTGGGCAGAAAGATGCTAAATTTGGAACGGTTGGATGTGTTGCCTTGGATAAAGGAAACAACCTTGCGGCAGGTACCTCCACGGGAGGAATGACAAATAAAAAATACGGTAGAATTGGTGATTCGCCTATCATTGGAGCGGGTACCTATGCTAATAACGAAACAGTTGCTGTGTCTTGTACGGGTTGGGGAGAGTTTTATATTAGAAATGTTGTTGCTTATGATATCGCAGCATTAATGAATTACAAAAATCTTTCTGTAGATGATGCTGCAAGAACCGCTCTTGAGAAAGTTGCCAAGGGAGGTGGAAGTGGCGGCTTAATTGCCCTAGATAAAAATGGCAACATGGCAATGCCTTTTAATACTTCCGGGATGTATAGAGGAACTGTCACCGAAGATGGACACATTGAAGTCGAAATTTACAAGGATTGATCTTAGATCTTGAATTACCTTACTAAGGTTGCTTTAAAATACATCTTTCTTTTTTTAGCACCGCTAAGAAATCCTCGTTCTTAAAAGACGATTTAATTCTTTCACCTTCCTGCTTATAATAACGATTTAATTCTTTTCTGTGCATGGCGGTAATGAAACGCTGTATCTCTGTTTCATTTTCAAGAACAAGGCCTGGCACCTGAACCGGCTTATGGCTGTTTTCATCCAATGCTACCATAGAAAAGTAACTTGAATTGGTATGTTTAACCGCACGTGTTTTTACGTTCTCTGCAAGTACTTTTATACCTACTACTAATGAAGAATTTCCTACATAATTTACAGAGGCGAGTAGGGAAATTATTTCGCCTACCTCAACCGAAGCCCTAAAGTCAACATTATCTATAGAGGCCGTAACACAATAGGTTTCAGCATGCTTTGCCGCACATACATAGGCAACTTTATCCATTAACGATAAGATGACTCCCCCGTGTATCTTCCCTCCAAAGTTAGAATAGGAAGGAATCATTAACTCTGTCATGATGGTTTGAGATTCGGCAACGGTTTTATAATTCTCCATTTATATATTGTTATATTTTGATCAGTTGTACATTACCTATAATTTTTACTTCTTCTGAGACAACAAGGCCGCCGGCTTCCATTAAGGGGTTATAGATGAGCCCAAAATCCTTTCGGCTAATTTTTCCTGTAACTCGAAAACCTGCTTTATATTGCTCTTTGCTTTCAATTGCGCCACCAAAAATTACTTTAAGTTCTACTTCTCGAGCGATTTGTTTAATGGTAAGTATACCCTTTAATAAAAATTCATTTTTTCGCTGAGGATTCAGCGACATGGATTCAAATGTAATTATAGGAAATTTTTCAATATCAAAAAAAGCGTCTGATTTTAGATGGTTGTCACGGTATTCTTCATTTGTGTAAACACTGTTTGTTTCGATCTCGACAGATACTTTGCCCCCTTCAAATTCATTTATCTTTTCAGTAGAAACTGTTCCGTCGAATTTCGTGAATAAGCCGGTAACAGTTGATATAAGCATATGCTTTACCTTGAAATGGATTTCGGAATGTTTAGTGTCAATTTTCCAATTAACCATATTATTTGATTTTAAAAGTCTAAAATTGCTTTAACAAGAATAAAAAGGTCATTTATTTATATCGAGAGGGTTAATAAGCTCTTATAATCTGACCATTGAGTGCCCCAACTACACTCTTATAATACGCGGCGGTAACAATCTCCATTTTTACTGGTATATGGCCTGGAAAGGCATCAAACAATTCAGGAGAATCTTCCACAACACCCGGGCTTACCGCATTAATACGTACATCGTTCTTTAATTCTATTGACGCAGATTTCACAAATGAGTTTATAGCGCCATTTACCGTACTAAGCGCAGTGCCGGCAAGTATAGGATCTTCTGAAAGGATACCAGAAGTTAATGTAAAAGATCCTGTCGGGTTAATATAGCGTTGACCAATTAATACCAGGTTAACTTGTCCCATTAATTTATTAAGCAGACCGATCTTAAAATCGGTTCCTTGCATTTCATGCAGTGGTTTGAAGGCCGCTTTGCCGGTAGTGCTTATTAAAGCATCAAAAGGTCCTATCGTTTGAAAAAGCGTCGCTATTGATTCTTCAGAAGTTATATCTACTTGATAATCGCCTTTGGTTGCACCAACCCTTATCACCTCATGTTTTTTACTCAATAGGGCTGTTACATGTTTACCTATGGTGCCGGTAGCACCAACAATAACTATCTTCATAAGTTTATTAAAAAATTAATTGAAAAATAATTGCCTAATGATAGCTTTGCTGAAAATAGTAAATATTTTCTCATTAAATAGACATATTAATGTTATAAAATGGAACATGCAGAAAATAAGGTTGATTTTAACAGTCCTACTTACATCATTGAAAATTTTTCACCTTTACAGCTCTCGGCTTTACTTCTATGGAAACACGCTGGAGCACAGCTGCAATTGGATGAAGGTGTACAGATAAAACCATTTTTACTTGATATAGCAAAGGGCGCGTTTACTTTATTTAACCTAAATATGGCATCTGCTGTTGTCAAGATATGGCTTCAAGAGCATAAAATGATGTTTCATTGCGACTGTAATGAGAACAAATTAAGATTATGCAGTCATCAGGCGCTTGTTTTACATAAAATAATAACCGATGAAGAAATTAGGATATTTTACGATGATCTTTTGCGCATAGAAAAATTTAGGAAAGTTGCGAAGGACTACGGGATGGAGCAAGAAAACGATATAGCCGACTTTTTTACCTTAACATATCATAATGAGAAGCTTACTGTCACGCCGAAATCGCCTTACTTGCTTAATGTAACACCTGACAACATAGAGCGGTTAAAAGTAGATCTTTTAGTAGGCAAGCACCAGGCCTTTAAGACCGTTGAATTTGATCTTCAGATCGAGAGAATTGTACTTGTTCAGCACCATAGATACTATAAACACCTGATATTAAATATATGTGAGGTGCAGATAGGTCTCAATGGCAAACTTAAGAACCCTATTGTCCCAATAGAATTGCTATCATTATCGTGGAAGGAGAAAAATGCGGAGAGATTAAAATTTATGGTTGCCTTAATGCGCTTTCAACAAGTTACCGCTGCTGAACAGATGGAGGAAGATTTACAGGCGCTTAAAATTGTTATGGCTAATCCATTAAATCTAGCGTTTTACTATCAGCCTGATAACAACAAACAGTTAACCACCAAGAATCTTATAAAGATTAGACCACAGATTCTTGGTGCCGACAACATAAAAATTGTTGTGTTACAGAATGAACATTTTTATGAAATAAATTTTTATTTAGCGTTAGCTGGTAGGTCATATCAGCTGGACGAGACATTCTTTCCTTTCAATTATTTTATCTTGTTAGGAGATGTACTTTATCTTATTTCAGATATTCAGATTTTTAAAATTATTCAATTCTTTAGAAAGGCGAAAGGAAAGCTGATGGTTCATCAGTCGAAATATAACCTTATAAAGGAAGAAATATTAGATAAGGTAAATGATCGCTTGTTGATCGAATATGTTTACGTTTCTCAGAGGCCGGAGGAGGCTTCTAATTTATTGGATAACACTTGGCCCGAGAAAATAATCTATTTATCGGAGTTTGGAGATTACATCGTTATAGATCCTGTAATGAGGTATGGAGACGTAGAAATCTCTATTCGCACTAAACGGCAGGTTTTTAATACTGACGGCAAAGGGAGGCCTTTTTTAATAAAGAGAAACGAGTCGCTCGAATTGACGTTCATGTCTCACATCATTCGGCAGCACCCTTATTTTGAAGAGCAGCTGGAAGACGATCTGCTTTATTTCTATCTACACAAGAATAGGTTTTTCGATGGTGAATGGTTTTTGGAGGTCTTTGAGCAATGGCAAGATGAGCAAATTACTGTGCTAGGCTATAATGGACTTTCTGGGAGCAAAAGGAATCCTCACAAAGCAACTATATCTATTGAGGTAACAAGTGGCCTAAATTGGTTTAACACGGAAATCAATGTGCGATTTGGTAATAAAAAGGCCCGTCTCAAAGAGCTGAATAAAGCAGTAAAAAATAGAGCTCATTACGTTTTATTAGATGATGGTACCTACGGTGTTTTTCCGGCAGAGTGGTTAGAGAAATTCGAACAGCTTTTTAATTCTGGAGAAAGGGTTGATGAACTACTGCGTACGCCGAAAGTTAATTTTCAAGATATAATTGCACTTTATGATGAAAAAATGTTGAGTCAGGAGGTGCGCAAAGAATTAAGTGTCTACAAATGTTGGGCGGCCTATGAGATAGCATCCGTTGCACTTCCTAAAACATTAATAGGGACACTTAGGAAATACCAAACAGAAGGATATTTTTGGTTGCATAGCCTCGCTAAACTGGGTTTAGGTGGGTGTTTGGCTGACGATATGGGTTTAGGCAAGTCTGTGCAAGTAATCGCCTTTATTCTTTCTAAACGAGAAAAGACTGCGCGAAAAGAGTTAACGCTAATCGTTGTGCCTAACTCACTCCTTTTTAACTGGTGTCAGGAAATACAAAAGTTTGCTCCATCACTTCTCACTACTATTTTACATGGAACTAGGAGAACCAATGATGAAGCGAAGTTAAAACAAGTTGATATTGTGCTCACTTCATACGGTACAATGGTGTCTGATATTGATTTTTTGAAAAAAATTGCTTTTAATTATGTCTTTTTGGATGAGTCGCAAAACATAAAAAATCCTTCATCACAGCGATACCGAGCGGCCTGCATGTTAATGGCCGATATGAGAGTTGCCATAACAGGCACCCCTATAGAAAATAATACGATTGATTTGTTTAGTCAGCTCTCATTTGCCTGTCCAGGGCTGCTTGGGAGTAAGCAGTATTTTAAGGATGTTTATTCAACGCCAATTGACAAATTTGGTGTCAATAAACGTTTACAGGAGCTGCAAAATAAAATCAGGCCATTTATATTAAGGCGCACCAAAAAGGAGGTTGGGAATGATCTTCCCGAAAAAATGGAAATGGTGGTTTATTGTGAAATGGACGAGGAGCAAAGAAAAATTTACGCGCTGTATGAACGTGAATTCCGCGAATATATTTCTGCTCAAACAGAGGAAGAAATAACGAATAAAAGTGCAGTTGTTTTAAAAGGACTGACCCGTTTAAGACAGATCTGTAATTCGCCCATATTACTAAAGGATAAAAGATGGGATGCATCTAAATCAGCAAAAATGGAGTGGCTTCTGGAAGAGATCGAAGGGCGGTCGGGCCAGCATAAGCTGCTGATTTTTTCACAATATGTACAGATGCTTGAACTGATAGAAGAAGAGCTAAATATGCGTAAACTGCATTATGCTAAGCTCACAGGGAGTACAAAAGATCGTGCAAGCGAAGTTGAGAAATTTAAGCATGAAAAACATGTTCGAATATTTTTAATCAGTTTGAAGGCAGGTGGGGTAGGCCTAAATTTAATTGAAGCAGATTATGTTTATATAATTGACCCTTGGTGGAACCCCGCAGTTGAAAATCAGGCAATAGATAGATGTTATCGCATAGGTCAAAAGAAAAATGTTATTGCTGTAAGATTGATTTGCAAAGATACAATAGAAGAGAAGATCGTTCAGCTGAAGCAGACAAAAAATGATCTGATCGAAAAGATTATAATGCCGGAGGGAATGGCGAAAAAAGTTTTTTCAAAAGATGCACTTTTAAACCTGTTGAAAAATAAATAGTGTTCCAGAAAAAATGCTGGAACACTATTTATTTTTTCTAAAAAGGAGGGAGCTGAAAATTTATGCTAACACTTGTACTGCGAGGGTAACTATGTACATATTCCTCGTAGTAATATTCAGGATGTCTTTCCAGTGGAACATCCGCCATTACTTGAATTCTCGCTCTACCTAAATCTACACTTGCTAAGAAAGCTGGCACGTTGCGCGAAAATATCCAGCGATTGCTTGACCAGTATACGTAGCCCCCTCTGTGTGGATCATAAAACGTGCAATAGTCGCGGAAATAAACATGTTGTCTTGCACGGTAGCGATGCGCACGGGCCCATTTAGGATATCCGTAATATTCATCCCTGTGGCGCCTGTTATAATATTTCGCTTGCTTGTTATAATATTTATGGCGTTTCTTGTAATAATCTCGCTCATGCCTGTTATAACCCCTGTCATGTCTGTTATAATCTCTATTTCTATAGTGTCTACGATCGTCGTCGTCATCATATCGTTTACTATGTCCATGTCCGTGGCCACGACCATGCTGCGCTAATACTTCCGAATAATTGAAAATACCGAGAAGTATTAATGTTAGGGTGATAAATTTTACAGTCTTCATATTTTGTGTTTTGTATATTTTCTTGGAATGCGTTTGTAAAGAAAGGTTTAATTATTAGCCAAAAATCCTTGGGAGGAATGGACGCTAATTGAAAATATTTCAGCCATAAATAGTCGTCTTCCATCGATAGGGTACTGTAAAATTTAATATCCAAGGTGGTGTATTCCATGCGCTAATAATTATTGCTATTATATTTCTAGGGGAGAATAACGAGCGTTGCCACTTATTATTATAGATTTATGGGAAATCAGATCGAATTGATTGTTTTTTGTAGTAATATGTGCAAATATTTCATCTGTCTTAATTTTTTAACAAGCAAAATAGAAGCTATACGGATAGATTTTGTTTGCTATTTTTTTTAGTATTAGTGTGCGGAAGGAATGTATGGGATGAAAAAACATGCTTAAAAAGTTTCAATGGTCTATTACTGCATTTATTTCCGTTGAAAATTTTGCAATGCTAATCATGTTTGTTTTTTAAGTAATTGTTTATCAGCTATTTGCTTATTCCTTATTAGCTCATTATTTACAGCGTTTAATTAATGGTGTCCAAGTGTCTCCTTTCAAGGTTGTTTTCCACGCGCAAATGATTGTAAAAACTATAATTTAACCATTTTTTTTAATTTAATAATCAATAAATCAATAGTATATGTTTGATATATGATGTTTTTGTTAATGCTAAAAATGCGGTCTTTTTTGCAGATTTGAGCCAGTATTGATAAACGAATAAAAGCTAAGAAATAGGATGTACTGACAGCTTGTCAGTGTAGGGGTGCGCATGATTTCTCCACTTCTTTTGTCAAATTAGATCCCTTAATTCAGCAAAATTATCAGCTTTGAAATAAATAAAATTTTTTGAAAATATGATTGAATTTTATAATGAATTATCTTGGAAATTTACGAATACCAAGACAAAAAAAGCTAGAAAAGCATAACGCTCAAATTGTACAAGAATTTTTAACGAAGATTAAGTAGGCATTATAAAAAGAAAAAACCCCACCTTGGGAAGTGGGGCTGAAACCTAAGTTTCAAATCAACCTAAACCTGTCTACACAATAGCATATTCCATGCCAAATATTAACCTAGGATTTTAATTTTATTTAAATACTTGAAATTCTGTGGTTAATAAAAAAATATAATAAACATTATATTTGCCGAAATCAATTCCTTATCGAATGCAATTTGTAAGGGTTCCCTTTTTGTACAATTCTGTCTACAATCTGATACAGTATGCTGTTTTGCTTTGTTGGAGTAACTAATAAGTTACTGCCTTATTCTAAAAAAACACGATCAGTTTGTAACATTTGCAGGGTAAAAAAGACTAAATCAGAAAGAATTTATATCAGATGTGGAAAAACAAACAAATAATACTATGTCTTCTAATGTTTCCTTTGAGTTTATATGTAGCACGCGCTCAGCAGGTAGGTGGGGGGAGTATAAAAGGCGTCGTAATAGACTCACTAACGAATAAACCAATTGATTTTGCAACGATAACTCTTTTTAAAAGCGGCACAACACAGTCGGTAAACGGTGCACTGGCTAGCGAAGGAGGGGCTTTTAACTTAACAAAAGTTTCCGCAGGAAATTATAAATTAATTATAAGTGCTATGGGGTATCAGGCAAAAACGATAGACCCCCTGGTTACTTCTGAAGAAAAGCCTCTAACAGATTTATCAAATATTCCTTTATCACCTTCTTCTACTCAATTACAGGCGGTAGAGGTAACAGGTCAAGTTCCAATAGTCGAAAACAAGGTCGACCGCTTAGTATATAACGCGGAACAAGATGTAACGGTTGCTGGAGGTAATGCAGCAGATGTTTTACGTAAGGTTCCATTGCTGTCGGTAGACATGGATGGAAATGTAGCATTAAGAGGAGATAAGAATGTGCGCATTTTTATTAATGGCAAGCCATCAGGCGCCATGACAAATAATGTTGCAGATGCTTTGCGGATGATCCCGGCAGATCAAATTAAGAATGTTGAAGTTATTACTAGCCCATCTGCTAAATATGATGCTGAAGGGACTTCCGGAATTATAAATATCGTAACCAAGAAAAGGGATGTCGTAGGTGTAAGTGGCTCTATATCCGGCGGTTTTGGAACGCGACAGAATAATTTCAACGGAAATGTAAATATGCGAAAAGGAAAGGTTGGTGTAACGGTTAACGCTGGAGCGATGTGGGGATGGCCGGTTACAACCCATATTACCTCTTTTCGGAATACATTGGATAATCAACCAATTTTTTCACAAAGCAGTGCCAGTACTACCAAAAGAGGCGGCGGTAGAGGTAATATTGCCTTAGATTATGATATCGATGATAAAAATCTTATTACATCGTCCTTCAATTTGAATCGGTTTAGCATGGGTATAGATGGGGATATGACATCAATTTATGGTGGAACCAACCAAGTTTTTAGCAATTCAGATAATCAAATGAAATTTGGTGGTTTTGATTGGAGCGCAGATTACACCCATAAATTCGATAAAAAGGGACAGGAACTAACCATTGCCGGTCAGTATTCCAGAAATAAGAATAATACAGATTATACCACCATTTATCAACAAACAGGTTTCAGGCCAAGCGAAATGGGTTTTAATGATGGAATCAACAATGAACTTACTTTTCAGGTAGATTATACACATCCTTTTAAAAAGGCAGTCCTTGAAATAGGCGCTAAAGCAATTCTTCGAGATATCTCTTCTGATATTGTCGTAGACACGATGCTCCAAGATGGTTCCTACATCAATCATGCGCAACGATCGTACGCCTTTGGTTATGAACAGAACGTAGGTGCGGGATATGCGACTATTAGCGTGCCGTTTGCTAAAAATTATGAGATGAAGGCGGGCGCACGTTATGAATACACCATGCTCGATGGAGATGCGGTAGGAAGTTTTCCAGCCTTTAATAACGACTATCACAATTTCTTGCCAAGCGTAGTGGTATCACGCAAATTAGGCAAAACATCTAATCTCAAAATAAGTTACAATCAACGTATCCAAAGGCCAAGTTTGTTTTACTTAAATCCATTTAGAAATGAAGCCGACCCGGTGAACCAACGTCAGGGAAATCCAGAGCTGGATCCAGAGCTTTCACACAATATAGAACTAGGCTATTCAACAATGATTAAAAGTACCATCTTAAATGCCTCGTTGTATTATAGGTTAACGAACGACGTGATTGAGTCCATCTATACTAAAATTGGTGATGCCGAGCAGCCGGTCATTCTACAAAGTTTTGAGAATATAGGCCAGAATAAATCGTACGGTACAAATTTATTTGTCTCGGTTAATCCAATAAAAATACTAACGTTAAGAGGAAATGTAAATTTATATACCTATGATATCAATTTACAGAATGTAAGTGGCGATTTAAGTTCTCAAGCGGATAAAGTGTATTTTATGTACGAAGCATTTCTAAGCGGCACAGTAAATCTAAAGGGCGGATTCACAGCCGAAACATTTATGATTTTAAATGCGCCAAGAAGAACATTTCAAGGGTATAATCCGTCGTTTAATATGTGGAGTATAGGTATGAAAAAAGAAATTCTCAATAAACAGGCTACTATTGGATTTAATATGTTAGATCCATTTAATAAAGTGAAAAACTTTAGATCAAAAGTCCAAACAGTTGGTGAATTACAGGAATCCAATTTCGCTGTCCCTTTCCGTTCTTTTGGTATCACCTTCAGCTGGAAATTCGGAAAGATGAATTACAATGCTAAACCACGTAAAGATCGAGGTATTCAGAATGATGATCAAAAAGCCGGTGAAAGTGGGCAAGGCCAGCCTATACAATAATCAGCATTTTACAAATAAAGGAAGCCGTTCTCATCATAAATGAGAACGGCTTCCTTTTATCCGAATAAATTGTAACAAAATAAATTAAAAGCGATCGAATATTAGTATTTTGTACGGTTTTAGGAAATTTATTTCGTCAAGCGTACATTTCGTGGACAAGCTATCCTAATTACGGAAGAGATACCGCATTTGGTGAAAGTATAAAAGGTATTCATGGTTCTACAAATAATGCCATGTAGGAAGCCTAAAATTTTCGTACATTAAATGCTAACAGAGATATAACAATCAATCTTTATGAATAAATCAACACTAATAAAAGGGGCTATGCTTATAGGGCTGTTGGGAAGTACCAGCAACATCTTTGCCCAACAGCAAATTAAATTTAAGGAGTTTAAGCTCGATAATGGGCTAACTGTTATTATGCACCAAGATAAAACTACTCCCATAACCGCTGTTTCTGTTTTATATCATGTAGGTTCAAAGAATGAAAATCCAACGAGAACTGGCTTTGCGCATTTTTTTGAACACTTATTATTTGAAGGAAGCGAAAATATAGGCAGAGGAGAGTATATGAAGAAAATACAGGGTATTGGCGGAACATTAAACGCTTATACCTCCAATGATCAAACCTATTATCATGAGGTGGTGCCTTCTAATTATTTGGAAACAGCTTTGTATATGGAAAGTGAGCGTATGCTGCACGCCAAAATTGATTCGATAGGGGTAGAAACACAGCGGGAAGTGGTGAAAGAGGAAAAAAGGCAACGTATGGATAATCAACCCTACGGTTCGATCTTAGTGGAAGTCCTAAAAAGAGCTTATCATAAACATCCTTATCAATGGGCACCGATTGGTTCAATGGAGCATCTAAATGCTGCCTCACTGGCTGAGTTTATGGATTTTTATAAGACTTTTTACGTTCCAAATAATGCTGTACTTTCCATTGCGGGAGACATCGATTATGACCAGACAGAAAAATGGGTAAAAACCTATTTTGCTGAAATTCCGAAAGGCAAGAAGGAAATTCCAAGGCCAACGGTTGTCGAACCAAAACGGAATCAGGAGATAAGGGATGTCGTTTACGACAATATTCAATTACCAGCGGTAGTAGAGGCTTACAATATGCCACGGAAAGATGCGCCCGACAGTTATGCACTGGATATGTTATCAACTTATCTGGCAGGTGGAAAAAGTTCGTTGTTAACGAAAGAAGTGGTGGATAAACAGCAAAAAGCAGTTCAGGTAATGGCGATGCCTTTAGATCTTGAAGATGGTGGATTGTTCTTGTTTTTAGGTGTCGCGAATATGGGCATCACAGCGGATTCATTAGAGCTGGCTATCGATCAACAAATAGAGAAACTTAAAACAAATGGAATAACCGATCAGGAGTTTGCCAAGCTGCGAGCACAAGTTGAAAATTCGGTAGTGAGTCGTCATGCATCAGTAGCAGGAATTGCAGAGAGTCTTGCCGCGGCAAAAGTGTATTATGGTAACGCAAACGAGATTAACAGAGAGTTAGAAAAATACAATAAGGTTACGAAGGCCGATATTCAACGGGTTGCTAAACAATATTTGGAGAAAAATGGAAGAGTCGTATTACATTATCTTCCTAAAAGCGATCAAAAAAAATAGATATAAGGGAGACTAAAATTATACAGTCATCAAAAAGACTCCACCCGAGTATTAAAAAAACAGACAGATGAACCCGACATAATTAAAATAATTGTTAAACACACAGGGTAACGATTATTTTAATTATCAAAGGCTCCATCTGACCATTAAAAAACAAAAAACAGACAGATGAAAAGATTTTGCATATATACATTATTGTTCTTTGTGTCAATTGCTATAAGTTTTGCACAAGTAGATCGTACAAAATATCCAGCTCCCGGCCCAGCCCCTCAAATTAATATTGGTGAGGCGGAAACCTTCACATTACCAAACGGGCTAAAAGTTTTTGTTGTAGAAAATCATAAACTACCTCGTGTTACGTTCTCGTTGGTGCTCGATCGTTCTCCCTTATTGGAAGGAGATAAAGCGGGTCTGACCAGTTTCGTTGGCGAAATGTTAATGGGAGGGACAACAAGCCGTTCAAAAGATCAAATTGATGAAGAGATCGATGGTATCGGAGGCAACATAAACTTCGGGTCTGCTTCAGCGAGTGCTTCCTCCTTAACAAAATATCAAGATAAATTACTGACGTTATTTTCGGATATTTTACTAAATCCCTCTTTTCCTCAAACGGAATTAGATAAACTAAAAAAGCAGGCTATTTCCGGTTTAGCGAGTGCTAAAGATGATCCAAATGCTATTTCTTCAAAGGTTACAAATGTTGTTTTATATGGCAAGGATCATCCTTATGGAGAGTTTGAAACAGAGAAAACGGTATCAAACGTACAGGTACAAGATATTAAGCAATATTATGACACGTATTTTAAACCTAATATAGGCTATTTAGCCGTTGTAGGCGATATAACAAAAAAGGACGCTGAACAATTGGTTACTAAATACTTCGGCGGTTGGAAACAAGGAGAGGTGAAAAAAGTTGACTGGCCCGTTCCTGTGGCACCAGAAAAGACGAAAGTAATACTCGTAGATAGACCCACAAGTGTCCAGTCGGTCATTAAAGTTGCTTACCCGATTGTTCTTAAGTATAATGATGCGGATGCCATTCCTGTTAAAGTACTCAATAATATTCTAGGGGGCGGTTCTACAGGACGACTGTTCCAAAACCTCCGTGAAAATAAGGGATATACTTATGGAGCTTATTCAACGATTTCACCGGATAAAATTGTCGGATCAGTAAGTGCAGATGCAAGTGTGCGTACAGAAGTGACGGATAGCGCTGTCTATCAGTTTCTGGCGGAATTGAGGCGCTTAGACGAAAAAAGTATTACAGAAGAAGAATTAACATCGTCAAAAGCAATTCTAAGTGGGAGTTTTGGCAGATCTTTAGAGCAGCCATCTACCATCGCGAGTTTCGCGATTAATACAGAATTGCAACAGTTGCCAAAAGATTATTATAAAAATTACTTAAAAAATCTGGATACAGTAACCGTTGAACAATTGAATGGCATTGCGCCAGCTTATATTAAGCCGAACAACGCTTATATTGTTGTTGTCGGAAACACAGGTGCGTTTAAAGATAAAATCAAGCAGTTTGGCGATATAGAATATTATACAAATACAGGCATGCCTGCTGTGACAACAACTATTAAAGACGCAAATATCACAGCGGAAGTAGTAATAAAAAAGTATTTAGACGCTATAGGTGGAGAAGGTAAGTTGGCTGCCGTAAAAACATTTAAAAGTGTTCAAGAAGCAGAGGTTCAAGGAATGAAAATTACTGCTGAATTAGTAGTTGATCAAACAAAGCCCATCGCTGTTCAAACAATGAAAATGGGGCCTCAAATAGTATCGAAGTTCATTATTAATAAGGATAAAGCATTGATCACGGCACAAGGCAAAGAACAAGAAGCACCTGCAGACATATTTAAATCGTTAAAGAACGCGTTAACGGTCTTTCCAGAATTAAATTATAAAAAAGAGGGTGCTCATTTGAATCTTGATGGTATAACGAAAATAAATGATGAGGATGCTTATAAACTCATTGTTACTACCTCAGAGGGGGATAAGATAACGAACTACTATAGTGTTTCGTCAGGACTAAAATTGAAGTCTGAAAGTGCCACCGAAGGCGAGGCTGAGTTTAACGAATATAAAGAATATCAAGGAGTAAAGTTGCCGGCACTTAGTACGGTGAAAAACCCGAACATACCTGTACCGTTGAAAATGATCGCGGTAGAACAAGTGATAAATCCTAAATTAAGTCCGGAAGACTTAAAATAGCCGCCGCAAAAAAACCGGGTGTCAACGTTATCGTTGATACCCGGTTTTTTTCAATAGTGTTAAAAATTGTCCGTTTTATTGGCAATTACCCTTCACCATTTTTGTCGGTAATAAATTCATAATTTATATACTCGGTCTTTTTAAACCCAAACTTTTCAAACAACGTTTGTGAATTTACATTATCAACTTTCGTAGCAAGATATACTTTGCATTTATTTGTTTTCTTGCTAAAAAAGACCGCTTCGCTCAATAGCGATTGAGCGACACCCTGATGTCGGTATTCATCTGCGATATAGATGTCATTTAGTAGCCACATCTCTTTTATCCCCGCAGGAGTGAAGAAAGGAAATAGGAAGGTAAAGCCAACAATATTCCCGTCAATTAGAGCAATAAAAATGACGCAGTCTTTTTTTGTTAAACGTTGCTCTAAAAATTTTCGTCCGTTTTCAGGATCGTATTCTAAACCAGAAATACTTCTATAATCTGCAAATACACTGGTTAAGGATTCTAAATCTTCTGAATTGGCCTGTCTTATTTTCATCCCTTAAAATATTATTCGTCAATCGTTTACTTTCAGCGGCACTCATGAGCACTTCGTGGTTATTCGTCAATCGTTTACTTTCAGCGGCACTCATGAGCACTTCGTGGTTATTCATCAATCGTTTATTTTCATCGTAATTTAACGAGTTGAATAAATCGTTGCCATAACCCTATTTCGCAATGTGAAAAACGGGGTTGCATGACCTGCGTCTGTTAATTTTTATTCATTTTTTTAGGTTTTATTATAATTAATAAAGTAGCTAACAGGAAATGCCCACTTCTTCTTGTTTCACCTACAAACCTAATATAAAATTTTGCCATTTTCAGTATAAAGAGCGCATTAAATGAAATTTTAATGTCGTTTTTATATTTATTTCAACCAAATTTAATTTTGTGGCTCGAAGCGCTAATGATAGCGATTATCATGACAGGGCATGACAGTTGCTTTATATAGATAATCTATCTTGCGAAGCATTAAACCAACATAGAACCTCATAGCGTATGCAAGCATTATTAGGTGTAATTTTTCATTTCATTGGAGGGTTTGCTTCCAGTAGTTTTTACATCCCTTACAAAAAAGTGAATGGATGGGCCTGGGAGAGTTTTTGGATAGTAGGTGGACTATTTTCCTGGCTTATTGTCCCCCCGCTGGCGGCCTGGTTAACGATACCTAATTTTGGTGAAATTATAAAGCATACAGCCACTTCAACACTAGGATATGCCTATTTGTTTGGAATTCTTTGGGGCATTGGTGGGCTCACCTATGGGCTAGGTGTTCGATATCTTGGGGTATCACTGGGAAGCAGCATCATGCTGGGCTTGAGTATGGTAATCGGTTCTATGATTCCATCGGTTTATTATGAGTTTTTTCCGGCAGAAGGAAAGGACACTATCAGCATGTTCTTTACCACCACATGGGGGCTTTATACAATTTTGGGGCTATCTATTTGTGTAGTAGGGATTTATTTATGTGGCCTTGCAGGTGTAAGAAAAGAAAAGGATTTAGGAGGACATAAGGATGCGAGTGGTAATACCGAATTTAATTTAAGCCTTGGATTAACAGTTGCTATCATATCGGGTGTCCTGAGTGCATGCTTCAACTTTGGCCTAGAAGCAGGTAAGCCAATGGCAGCCGTTGCAAACGAATTATGGAAAGCTTCACATCCAGATCAAGGCGAGTTTCTGTACCAAAATAATGTCACCTATGTTGTAGTACTTTGGGGCGGCTTAACAACCAATTTTATTTGGTGTGCTTTACTTAATTTACGTAATAAAACATATAAAAATTACACCGATAAGAAAAGTCCTTTATTAAGGAATTATTTGTTATGTGCGTTGGCAGGAACCACTTGGTATTTGCAGTTCTTTTTCTATGGAATGGGCGAAAGTAAATTGGGCAATGGAGCGAGTTCGTGGATTTTACATATGGCGTTTATTATCTTACTTGCAAATGTATGGGGCGTGATATTAAAAGAATGGAAAGGTGTGAGTAAAAAAACGTATGCAACCATTATGACGGGGATTGTCGTAATTATCATTTCAGTTTTAATAGTTGGCTTTGCGAAGGAAATAGAATAAATCTTGTTCACCACACGTAAACAAAAAATTAGTTATCGGATGATGTTTCTGAAGATATAATAAAAGATAAAAATTAATAAAGAATATGTCTGAATTAGTAAAAAAAGAAAGCTTTAAACATGTAAGCTATTTATGGGATGATCAAGAGGCGGCGAAACTGGAAGGGGATGAAGTAGCCCTTTTAATTTATCGTTCAAATTTATTAGGAGCAGATTTACGTTTAACAAATTATGGCGGTGGGAATACCTCTTGTAAGGCCTCCGCCAAGGACCCATTAACTGGGGAAAACGTTGAAGTAATGTGGGTGAAAGGATCTGGTGGAGATCTGGGCACGCTCAAGAGAAGCGGTTTAGCTGCCCTTTATGTGGAGCGCTTGCACAATCTCAGAAAAGTGTATAAGGGGATTGAGCAGGAGGATGAAATGGTGGAATTATTTAATCATAGCATATATGATTTAGCATCAAAAGCGCCTTCTATCGATACACCTTTGCATGGTTTTTTGCCTTTTAAACATATAGATCACTTGCATCCAGATGCAGCTATAGCGATCGCTGCTGCAAAAGATGGAAAAAAAATCACCCAAGAATTATTTAAGGGCACTATCGGCTGGGTCGAATGGCAAAGACCCGGTTTTGATCTTGGATTGAAGCTTAAGCAGTGTCTTGACGAAAATCCAGGTATCAGAGGCATTATGCTCGGCTCCCATGGATTATTTACCTGGGGAGATACTGCTTATAAAAGCTATATCAACACGCTCGAAGTAATTGAGACTTGTGCGGAATATTTAGCACAGAACGTTGGCAAAAAAGGTCCTGTTTTTGGCGGGAAAAAGATTGAGAGCCTTTCTGTTGAAAAGCGTAAAGAACAGGCAGCGGCCATAGCCCCTTTATTGAGAGGTTTCTGCTCTTCTGAGCGATCTATGGTCGGACACTTTACTGATGACGAACGCGTGCTGGAATTTATTAATTCAAATGATTTAGCAAGGCTAGCGCCGATGGGAACGAGTTGTCCAGATCATTTTCTGCGCACCAAAATAAGTCCCCTCGTGCTTGATTTACCGGCCGATCAGGATTTAACAGATGTCGCTAAACTAAAAGAACAACTTGTACCAGCTTTCGAAACGTATCGGAAAATGTATGCCGACTATTATGAAACATGCAAGCATCCGAATAGTCCAGCCATTCGAGATAAAAATCCGGTTATCATTTTATATCCAGGTGTAGGGTTATTTTCGTTTTCTAAAGATAAGCAAACGGCAAGAGTAGCTGCCGAATTTTACATCAATGCGATCAATGTGATGAAAGGCTCGGAAGCTATTTCGGAATATACCTCGTTGCCGCGCCAGGAAGCTTTCAATATTGAATATTGGTTGCTGGAAGAAGCTAAATTACAACGTATGCCGAAACCAAAAGCGCTCTCCGGTAAAATTGCCTTAATCACAGGAAGCGCCGGTGGTATAGGAAAAGCCATTGCTGTTAAATTTGCTGAAGAAGGAGCCGTGGTAATTGTGAATGACAATGACGAAACTCGCCTTGCTAAGGCTAAAGATGAATTCAATCAACGTTTTGGTAAAGATGCTTTCGTCACTGCGCTATTAGATGTAACGAACGATCGTGATATTGACGCAGCGTTTAATATAGGTAACCTTGCATTTGGAGGTGTTGATATTGTGGTGAATTGCGCCGGACTTTCCATTTCTAAACCCATTCAAGATCATACAGATAAGGATTGGGATCTCTTATACGATGTGCTTGTAAAGGGACAATTTAAAGTAACGCAATACGCAGTATCGGTGCTGAGAAAACAGAATATGGGTGGAGATATCTTAAATATTGTAAGTAAAAATGCACTAGTTTCGGGCCCGAATAACGCAGGATATGGTTCGGCAAAAGCGGCACAGTTACATCTGAGTAGATTAAACGCGGCGGAACTTGGTGCCGATAAAATTCGTGTAAATGTAGTAAATCCAGATGCTGTTATATCTGATAGTAAAATATGGGAAGGGGCCTGGGCCGAAGGAAGAGCAAAAGCTTATGGTATTACGGTAGCAGAACTTCCTGCTTATTACGCAAAACGTACCTTGTTAAATGAAATTATATTGCCTGAAGATATTGCAAATGCATGTTACGTGTTTGTGGGGGGCTTATTAAATAAATCTACAGGCAATGTATTGAATGTAGATGGTGGAGTAGCCATGGCATTTGTAAGATAAATTTGAATGAGCTAATTAAGCAATTGATCAAGGGGCCAATAATGTTGAATGGAATTAGTAAATTCACCAATTTAAGACAGCTGGGGTTTATTGCTGTATTGGCCCAGTGAGGAACTAATAATTAATATCCCGATTATGAAGATAGATAAGTATAAAATTGAGGAATATAACCAACAAGAGAGTAGCAAGCATACACGAAAATTAGAGGGCCTTGTTGAAGAAATAGCCAACTACGAGGAAATTCTTCAAAAGTTGATTGATTTTCAGATTGCCATACCCAGCTGGGCATTAGGCTCGGGCGGTACTCGTTTTGGCCGCTTTCCTGGTGGAGGTGAGCCGCGAAGCTTGGAGGAAAAGATAGAGGATGTTGGTCTTTTGCATACGCTAAACCAGTCGAGCGGCGCAATTTCCTTGCATATCCCCTGGGATGTCCCCGAAAACTATCAGTCCATCAAAGCACTGGCTGCACAGCACGGTTTGGCCTTCGATGCGATGAACTCCAATACTTTTCAGGATCAGGCAAACCAGGCGTTAAGCTATAAATTTGGGTCGATGCAGCACGTCGACAAAGCCGTGAGAAAACAGGCTATAGCGCATAATATAGAGGTCATCAAACACGGTGTAGCCCTAGGTTCTAAGGCATTAACGGTATGGCTTTCGGATGGCTCTTGTTTTCCCGGTCAGCTAAATTTTCGTAAAGCTTTTCAACGAACACTCGAGAGTCTGCAGGAGGTCTATGCTGCTTTGCCGTCAGACTGGAAGATGTTTGTAGAATATAAAGCATTTGAACCTAACTTTTACTCTACTACAGTGGGCGATTGGGGGCAGTCGTTTCTATATGCCACTAAGCTAGGACCACAAGCTTACACGCTGGTAGATCTTGGACACCACCTTCCAAATGCGAATATTGAACAAATCGTATCACTGTTATTGATGGAAGGGAAGTTAGGTGGATTTCATTTTAATGATTCCAAATATGGTGATGACGATCTTACAGCAGGTAGTATAAAGCCTTACCAACTATTCTTGATTTTTAGTGAGTTGGTGGAAGGAATGGATGCCAGGCAGATGGACCATGCTAGCGATCTTGGCTGGATGATCGACGCATCACATAACGTAAAAGATCCGCTCGAAGATTTATTACAATCTGTGGAAGCCATTATGATAGCCTATGCACAGGCACTCTTGGTAGATCGTAAGAGCTTGATCGTGGCACAAGAAGAAAATGATGTGGCCAAAGCCCAGGAAATATTGCAGACTGCTTTTCGTACCGATGTGCGACCCCTCGTTGCAGAAGCCCGATTGCGTGCAAATGGGGCACTGAATCCTTTAGCACTTTATCGTTCCCTAAAGGTTCGGGAAGAATTAGTTAAAGAGAGAGGTTCCAAAACAGTTGCTACCGGCTTGTAAGTTTTAAGTGGTAGGTTTTTAAGGTGTAAGACATAAGGCTTAAAGATGTAAGATGACACTAAGGTTTCAGGCCTGTAAGGTGCACTAATAAAAACAATTAATAACTAACAACCAATAACGAAACAGCCAACAATGAAGATACCGGTTATTGCAGTATTTGATGTAGGAAAGACAAATAAAAAATTATTTCTATTTGATGAGCATTATAGGATTGTTTTTGAACGATCGGCTCGCTTTACGGAGACGGTAGATGAGGATGGTGATTCCTGCGAAAATCTTGCTAGCCTCCGCCTATCCGTTTTTGACTCCTTACATGAGGTGTTCAGAAGGGACGAGTTCGAAATAAAAGCTATTAATTTCTCTACTTACGGTGCTAGTTTTGTATACATTGATGAAAGCGGGAAGCCTTTAACGCCTCTCTACAACTATTTAAAGGCTTATCCTGAAGCATTAAAAGATAAGTTCTATAGTAAATACGGTGGTGAAGAAAACTTCGCCCTGCAGACTGCATCTCCAGTATTAGGAAGTTTGAATTCTGGGATGCAGCTTTATAGATTAAAACATGAAAAGCCTGCGGTATTTAAACAGGTATATAAGGCCTTGCATTTACCTCAATACATGAGTTTCTTGATATCAGGTAAAGTGTATAGCGATTTGACGAGTATAGGTTGCCATACCAATTTATGGGACTTCCAGAAGAATGATTACCACGAATGGGTGAAACAGGAGGGGATCTTAGAAAAACTCGCACCTATTGTACCTGCCGACTCCGTTTTTCAAGCCTCTTTTCCAGGGAATAACTATGCTGTTGGGGCTGGCTTTCATGATAGTTCTGCCGCCTTAATTCCTTATTTGGTAAGTTTTACGAAACCTTTTGTACTTCTTTCTACGGGTACTTGGTGCATCAGCTTAAATCCATTTAATGAAGAAGCTTTAACCAGCGAGGATTTGAAGGCAGATTGTCTTTCGTATATCCATTATCAGGGTAAACCGGTAAAAGCGTCGCGCTTATTTGCAGGATATGAACATGAACAGCAGATCAAACGCATCGCGGCTCATTTTAATGTTTCTTCAGCAAAATTTAAAACTATTGGTTTTGATGCACGAATCATTGAAAAATTAAAGGGAAAAGACAAGGAAGCAACCGCGTCCAGTCCGCAAGAACAACTTGCAAGATTTGATAAAAGGGCATTGTCCGACTTCTCATCAGAAACGGAAGCCTATCATCAGTTTATGTTAGACGTTGTTGAAGCACAAAGGATGTCTACCGAGTTGTCAATAGGAACTTCCAAGGTTAAACGATTGTTTGTGGATGGAGGGTTCGGAAAAAACGTGATTTACATGAATCTATTAGCGGATGTTTTTCCGCAGATAGAAGTGTTCGCCGCCTCTATGGCACAAGCTACTGCCATTGGCACTGCGCTGGCCATTCATCAATCATGGAACAGCCTTCCGTTTCCAAACGATATTATAGAGTTGAAATATTATGCTCCTACCAATAAAACGGTCACGTCTTCTTCCTAAATTATCTGGAATCTAATCATCGGCCCCTTTTAAAGAATACGGTTAACAATCACAAAGACGTATTTGCATTTCTTTAATGGATAGCGATTGGTGTTAAGGTGGTAGGGCCTATAAGACCTGATAATTTAGGCTTCCAATTTTTGGCGGTAAATTTGCCGTCTTTTCCTACATTCATTTTACTCCTAGCATTGAAATTTGTGTTATAAAAAATCCGCCATTCAACGCCTCTCTTATCGAGGTCGGCAATCCGGTTGGCCATAAGATTTGATACACGGATTTTAAGTTCGTTATTGCCATTCGTCAATAGATTACTGGGTATTTCAATGCTATACGGGCTGCCGAAGCATGTTCCTAAGTAGTTTCCGTTTATATATATAGACGCGCTTTCACGAACATCTCCAAGGGCTAGTCGCCATGCGTCGGCCTTGGTAGATAAGGTAGGAATCATCGTGCTATATTCCGCGGTTCCCGAGAAGGCTGTATATGCTGGTCCATAATTTGTCCACGACTGCAACTCCTTTGTCGTCGTTATACTTGTTGGTAGTACCGGTCCGCCTTTTACGAAGTCTATTTTCCAACCAGACAGCTCCAAAGGTTTGCCGGCACTTTCATAATAGGGATAGAAAGCCCCTTTATGTTCACCTCTAAAGGTTTCTACCACAATAGACTCATTAAATGTTAGTTCGAGATACATTTCCGTGTTATCACCTTGCTCACGCGTTTTTACATACCCGTCTTTACCTGTCATTAAATTATACAAGGCTGCCGAACGATATTGCGCATGAAGCGTTATCCATCCTTTAAATGGTTTTTCAGAGGGGTTATTAATGAAATAGTAATAATTGCCATCGTCTTTTAACCTTCGTATACATTGAAGTCCTTTCGTATACATCTGCTCGGGTGCTAAGCTAGTATTAGCTGTTAAGCTTGATAGGTCATTTGATAAAATGATTCTACCTTTCCCATATATCGCTGTTTGGCTATTTCCTTTTCTTGTAAAAGCTAGTTTTCCTTTTAATACATTCATCTTCTTCCTTGCTTGCGCAAGATTCGCTAATCCGGGGATGTCTGAAGGCATATTTTTGTGAAAAATGATAGTTGCTCCTTCTTGGGCAAGGTTCATTAGCTTTTCGAACGTTTCGATGGGCATGTATTGTATTTCCGGCACTACTAGTGTCTTATAGATATTTCCACCTATAAGCAGCGTTGAATCTTGGCAAGTCACATCAATAAGTTGTTTGTCCGACAGCGCATCCCAAGAATAACCTTCTTTACTAAGGTAGTCGCCGCATGCTTTCAGAGAGAGCTCATCAAAAAATTTGTTAGAATGGAAATGTTTAAGCATGTACTTTCCCCGTTCCGACCATAAATCAGCTAGCCCAAAATAAAGTAAAATGTCATTCGATGGTTTTCCTGCTTGTAGAAAGCTCTGAGCACGCGCCGCATACTGGTTAAATGCGCCAAAATCTTCCCAAAGGCTATTCGTGGGCGTGAAATGTACAGCAGCATAAAAAAGCCAACCAGGCCATTTCGCTTGCTGTGGTGAATAGGCCGTTCCATGATAAAATATGTGGTTAACACCCGCTAACCATAGTTTATCTACCGCACCTTTCACATCGCCGAGATTAGACTCAAAATGTTCGTTGAGCCAAGTAGCCGATTCGGATGAGGTAAGCCTTTTACCAGTGATATGAGCAGCTGATGGTGCGCTTTTAAGATTTACAATTTCCGTTCCCTCAATTTCAGGGATATCACTTGCTGCATAAAGGTCCAGTACGTTGGCTGGAGAGCCGTGGGCTTGATTCCGTATCCCTTTGCCTTGTTTAGCCGCCCATTTTTGCCAATTTTTAGTGTATTTTTCCAATAGCAAATCGCTGACGGTCATACGGTAATCATATAAAACCCTACTGTTCATTTCCTCAGTGTCTAATCCCAATAAGGCTGGAATATGTTTGGTAAGGTCATAGCCTCTCGTTGTTTTGAATGCTGAGAAAAAAGCAGGTGTCCAGTTGGCTTGTCCCTGCGCATCGTCTACTTCATACGAATCATTAAAGAAATAACGTAAGTGGCTAAGGTCATTGTCTTTAAAAGCCGTGTCAAATTTATTCAGGTACTTTTCTAATGCTTCTGATGAGAAATGGTCGATGACATTGCCTTCTCCACCGGGACCGGCACGTTCTACCATTTTACCGTGATTTCCTTGGAAAAGTGCACATACAGTCCATTCCCCTTGAGGAGCAGTCCATTCAAGTTTCCCCTTCTTTACTTTATTTGTGAGATCGATAACTTCCGTAAATCCATTTTTCTCTTTTTTACTCGCCGTCACAATGATCAGCGGTAGCTCCCGCTCATACCGCACTTGGTCAAATGCATAATCCTGTAAATTTTCATTTGCTGTTATAGGTGCTTTTATATCGGTTATTGTGACTTTTTTTTCACCAGCAACACGCACCAGAGGCGTTTGTACATATATTATGTTTTCTGTAAGCGTATGCCCTCCTTCGAGCTTAAACACCTTAGAAACCATGTTTTTACAAGCCATTTGTTCATCCACCCAAGGACCGCCGAATGGCCAGCCAGATGCATTGGCAAGATCTACGCCTAAGCCTAGTCTTTTAGCTTCTTTTAGCGTGTAACTAAGTTTGTCCATCCATGCTGGCGAAAGAAAATCTATAAAATGGTCTTCTGCTCCGCGAACACCATAGATAGGTGTTATCTCTACTCCTCCCAACCCAGCTTTTTTGTAAGCTTCTAAAGCTGCCGTTAAATCCTTTTCAGTTACAGCATTGCCAAACCACCACCACCTTGTCCAAGGCTTCATCTCCTGATTGATTTCAGGCCATTTTATTTTTCCGGTTTCGGTGCCTTTGTCTGTTTCCTTAATACTACAGCTTAATAAATTTGCAGTAAAGAGTAGAACGCAGACGAGCTTGCCAGCGGTTTTAAGGAATTGGTTAAGCATCGTAGTTCATTACTAAGTTCCTTTAATACAATATGTACATCCAAATGCACTATTCCCATGCCAAGGTACATTTCCCCACCGCATAGAATTTTTTGCCATTGATGGTTATCAAGGCTGTATAGATGACGGTGAAGGTTCCATCTTCTTCTTCGATGGCGCAGAGGGGTGTACGCATAGCATGATCGCCTGGATCTCCCCATAAATTCTTTTCAGATTGTACTTTAATGCGTGTCTCATGGTTCCAATGAATGCCATCTTCAGAAAGACTGTAACCGATTTCCTGATCGCCAAAAGAATCGAAAACGGTTAGGTAACTTCCATCTTTTAATTCAGTGACCTGTGCATTTTCATTAAATACGGCCGTTAAAGGGACGGGATTATGACCCTCGGGCATCCTTGTCCAAGGTCCATCCAGCTTGGAAGCTGTTGCCATACCGGTAGGCCAATCACCTCTTGGAACATGATTATGTCCCTCATAAAAAGCGTACCAACGATTGCCTACTTTATAGGGGTTAAAAGACGCTACTGCTTGTTGGCCTTCCCACGACTGGGAGTTTTCATCTGGTTGTAAAACGATACCCATATCAGCATAGGGGCCCGCAATTCCTTCTCGTCCGGTGATAACCGATTTGGCCCGCCAGATTCGCCCTGCATAGTCATTTCCCTCTATTTCTCCCTTTTCTTTAGCCCCCGCTCGGTAAGCAACGTAGAAAATATTCCATGCATTTTCATCTTCGTTAAATTCCACTGCTGTAACCCAAACCTCAGATCGGGGGTTTGATGGAGATCTGCCCGGAATACTTTCGACCACTGTAGATTGGCGTTTCCAGTTAATGGCATCTCTACTGGTCCAATAGGCAATGCGCATATCTCGATGCGGGCGTTCAAACATTTCATTTATAAACATATGATACACGCCGTCAATCTTAACAACCTGCCCGGTCTCGAATCCTGCGCGATTTTTGCTGGATAAAACGTCTGAATGATTAGGCCCTATTACGGGACCCTTATGATCGGCTATTCGTTTTAAGGATTTTTTCTGCGTCTTTTCATTTGATTTTTTGGCAAAGGTTTGAGAGCATACATAAGTTGAGCTGGTTATAGACATAACCACAATCGCAATTAAGTAATAGATCGATGATATTCTTTTTTTCATTATCAGGTTTTAGCACGTACAGGCTCCTAAAGACATAAAAAATGAAATTGGTTTTGTGTCTTTAGGTGCATTAGTCTCATTGGTTCTCTCCCAAAAGAAAGATTTTTGAAGCGAAATACCATCCTGTACTGTTACGAGCGTTTGAGCGAAATAGCGAGTAGTGATTATTCAAACATCATGAAACCAACAACAAATAACGAATAACTAATAATACCGGAATCGATTGCGTAGATTTTTTTAGACATCGTATTACTTCTGCTAAAACGTTTCCTTCTTTAGCTGATCCTTCTTTTGCCCCCATAATCCCCTTTAAAACAGGATAGAGCAGGTTGCATGAACTTGTTAAATATTGTTTTTTCGTTTTTGTAATTGTCTCTTGTACATTTATTGAGGCTAGCCAAAACCAATTTATTCACTAATAAATCAACAATGAAGAAAAACCTATCGCAATCTAATGCTTTGCTTAAACTCTTGCTAGGCATTTTTTTAGCTCTTTATGCTTCGACGACTTTTGCTCAGCAAACTGTTCAGGTCTCTGGTCAGGTTAAAGATGCTTCGAGTGGCCTACCGCTTCCAGGCGTAAGTATCTTTCTCCGGGAGAGCCAGTCTCAAACCCAGACCGATGCCGACGGAAATTTTACCCTCTCTGCTGAAAATGGACAAACACTTATCTTTAGATATGTCGGATATGAAGAAGTACAGCAAACGATTACGGGCTCCGTTCTCCAAGTGAGGCTAACCAGCAATTTACAGCAGCTCGATGAAGTTGCTGTGGTTGGTTATAATGTTGTGAAACGAGAGAATTTAACGGGGGCCGTTGCTAGTATCGGGAGTAAGCAGATTGAGCAATTACCTATCCAGAATGCACTGCAGGCTATGCAGGGACGGGTTGCAGGGGTCGATGTTACAGCAAATTCAAGACCGGGTGAAATGGGAAGCATTCGTGTTCGCGGAAATCGATCCCTCTTAGCAACAAATAATCCGCTCTATGTGGTAGATGGAATTCCCCTATCGGCTGGAGGTATCGACGCGATTAATCCGCACGATATAGAAACCATCGATGTATTAAAGGATGCTTCTGCCACCGCTGTGTATGGTTCGAGAGCCGCTAACGGCGTGATTATGATTACCACAAAGAAAGGTAAGCAAGGAGTCGCTCAGATTAACTACAATGTTATCAATACGTTTGAGAAGATCAACGATCTGAATACAATGTTCGATGCAGGCGAATATGCTGAATATAGAAGGAATGCTTATCGATCGGTTTCTACCACAAATTCAGAAACTGGTTATACTACACCTTATCCTAATCCTACCCAGGATAAAAGAATATTGGGTGTTGATCCTTATGCCTGGGAAAATATTGCGAAGGGTTATACATGGGTAGATAAAGACAACCTCATCGCACAAATGCGGCCAACCACTGCGGATGAAAAAGCAAGGTGGGGTGTCGATGAAGTGCCTATTTACAATGCTAGCCAGATCCCTACTACTGGGTGGACTGACTACGTTACGCAAACCGGATTTACTACCGATCATACCCTCGGCGTGTCTATGGGTAGCGATAAAATGACTGCTAATTTTACAGGAGGCTACCTGAATCAAAAAGGAACCAACAAAGGGCAAGATTATAAACGCTATAGTGGAAGAGTTGGTTTAGAGGCCCGTCCAACAGATTGGTTTACATTGGGAGCTTCTATCAGTGGAACTTGGTCTGTTCAAAATTATGGATACACAGGCTCGGGCAGCCGGGCAGCAAATGCTATTTACGGAGCTGCACAAGGCATGCTGCCTTATGCAGTGCCTTATGATGATCAAGGGAACTACATTTATTTACCTGGTGGCGATATAAACATTGTTAACCCCATATTGGAGCACGAATATGTAATAAATGAACGTACGGCTTTACGTGCATTAGGAAGTTTTTTTGCTGAAATTAAGCTGATGGATGGATTGAAATATCGGATGAATTATGGGCCTGATTTTAGAAATTTCCGGAATGGTCAATTCCAGGATGCCCGCTCTATCTTACGTGGTGGTGGCGCTTCAACATCTACAAATTATGCACGTTTAGGTAAAACGCAAAACATTGCTTGGACATGGGATAATCTGATTTACTATAATAAAAATTTTGCTGAAAAACATGCAATTGATGTTACCCTACTGCAGAGCATGACATCCAACCGGTCTGAAAATTCTGATATGACGGCCATCGACCTGCCTTATAATAGTCAGCTATGGTATAACTTATCCTCCACTGCAAGAGGCGAGTTGCAAGGCTGGGGCTCCGGTTACTCCAAGAATACGTTAATGTCTTATATGGCTCGTGTCAATTATACTTTTGCGGATAAGTATATTTTAACAGCTTCGAATCGTTGGGATGGTGCATCGGTGCTTGCGCCTGGTAATAAGTGGCAATCTTTTCCGGCGGCGGCACTTGCCTGGCGAATGGAACAGGAAAGCTTTATAGAAAATACGCCTTGGGTTAATCAATTGAAATTCCGTATTGGTGTGGGAACTACAGGAAACTCAGCGATTGATCCGTATACTACCATGGGGGGCCTAATTGAGATGCCTATTGTATTTGGTAATCAGGTGGAAATGGGATACATTCCATCGGACCCCAAAGCATCTAGTCCGGGTACCATGGCAAATCGAGAGCTGAAATGGGAACGGACAACCCAATGGAATGCGGCGGTAGATTTTGGTCTGTTCAAAAACAGATTAAGCGGTTCATTGGATTTCTATACATCCAAAACGAATGATTTGTTAATGAATCGTCCAATACCAACGGTCAACGGATTTACTACCATGTATTATAACGTAGGAAAGACTAAAAATCGAGGGGTAGAGCTAACACTGTCATCTATGAATATCGATCAACCTAATTTCAAGTGGCTGACCGATTTTAATATCGCCACCAATAAAGATGAGATCGTTGAGTTATTGGATGGCCAATCAGATCTTCCTGCTTCTAGTTTCTTTATCGGACAGCCTTTATTTGTTTACTATGACTATGAAAAAGTAGGTATTTGGCAAACGACTGATGCCGATGAAATGCAGCGATTTAATGATAATGGAGCAACCTATAAAGCAGGTGATATTCGGGTAGCGGATTTAAATGGTGATTATGTCATTGATAATAACAACGATAGAAAAGTACTTGGAAATCGGTTCCCTAGATGGACAGCCGGTATCACTAACACGCTGAACTACAGGAATTGGGAGTTATCTTTCTTCTTCTATGCCAGGTGGGGCTTCTTAATAGAAGGTGGAGCTGTGGATATGCAAGGCCGTTATGCCTCGCGGGAAATAGATTATTGGACGCCTGATAATCCTACAAACGCCTATCCTAGGGCCGATTTTGGCAATGGAGGTCAACCTATCCACTATTCATCTATGAACTATCAAAATGGCTCTTTTATCAAACTTAGAAATGTGTCATTGGGTTATAGCTTCGCACCCAATATTTTAAAGACACTTCATATGAGTAATTTGAAGGTATACGGACAAATGATCAATCCTTATATCTATACGAAGAATGGATTTATAGATCCTGATATTAATTCATCGATTTCGTCTAGAAGTTTTGTAATCGGACTTAATGTAACTTTCTAATTCTGCATTTATCATGAAAACAATCAATAAAAAGATATATATGGGCTTGTTACTAACAAGTGCCATTTTGCCAACTTCTTGTTCTAAGTTTTTAGACGAACAGGTGGTTGCGACCTTAACTAATCAACATTACCAAACAGTAGAAGGTTTGGAAAGTTTGGTGGTGGGCATGTACGACGGACTACGATTCCATTTTAATTATGAATGGGCTTACACCACCACTAATTATGGGGTGGATGAATTTACAAATGGAGGCGGTTTGGATAAAGTGCATTTCAATACTTACTCTAGTGTATTGGACCCCGCTGTTGGTGAATTCGCCGATATCTGGGATAATATGTACGCCAATATAAATACAGCTAACACAGGTATTAAGAATATTCCTACTGTTTACCCAGACGGAGAACAAAAGAATACGCGGCTTGGCGAGTGTTACTTTATGCGCGCTTTTGACTATTTTAAACTAGTTAAGCAATTCGGGGGTGTACCATTAAAACTAACCCCCTCTGAAAGCTTGCAGACTGATTTTTCCAGAGCATCAGCAGAACTGGTATATGCCCAGCTAATCAGCGACTTTAAGATGGCGGTTGATTTATTACCCACCACTGCTGGCCAAGTAGGACGCATTACAAGGGCAGCAGCGCAGCACTGCTTGGCGAAAGCTTATCTATATCGGGCGAGTGAGTTGAACGCGGCCTTTAGTAAGCCAACAGATCTAGATAGCGCCATTTATTTTGGTGAACAAGTAATAAATAACTCCCCGAATAAATTAGCGGCAGATTACGCTGATTTATTTAAATACACCAAAGTGAACGACATAAATGAGACGAATTCCGAAATTTTACTAGCGGCACAATTCGATAATCAAGATGCATTAGCAGGACGATACGGCAATCAAACACATCTGTATTTTCTTTCTATTTATCAAACTTTGCCAGGCATGACACGTGACATAGCAAATGGGCGCGAGTTTCAACGACTGAGGCCAACGGATTATGCGCTCGACGTGTTTAATAGAAAAATCGATTCTAGATTCTATAAGAGTTTTAAGTTCTCTTATATAGCCAACAACGCTAATACCCTACCTAGATGGACAGATGCCAATGCCCCAAGCTCGAACTTAGTAGGACAGCCGAAATTCAACGTCGGTGATACGGCTATCACGTACATAGTGAATGATAGAAATGACACACGTTTTACAGCCGAAACGATTAGTAAAGCCGCGCCTTCTCTCTTTGTTCGCTACTATTATGATAACGGAGAGGTCAAATCTAACTGGACCATCAGCCAATATCTATCCTTGTCAAAATATATAGATGCTTTCCGTACGACTGTGTCTTCGCAAAAGGGTAGCAGAGACGGTATTTTAGCCCGTACGGGTGAAACCTATCTGATAGTTGCCGAAGCATACGGCAGAAAAGGAGATTATGGTTCCGCTTTGCGGTATCTTAACATATTGCGACAAAGAGCTGGATTTAATGAGGGTGAAAATAGAACACCCGTTTACTACCGTGCGGAGAATGTAGCAGTTGGAACAGCTAGTTCTACCAAGAACGATATGTTGGTAACGGAAGCGGCCTTCACACCTGGAACTCCACAGGCCTTAGCCGAGATGTTTCCACCGTCAGCCAGCTCTATGGCGCAGTGTTTTGTTCATTTTATATTGAATGAGCGATCTAGGGAGCTGCTAGGCGAATTTCATCGTTGGGAAGATTTGGCCAGAACAAAGACCTTGGTGGAAAGAGATCAACAATTCAATCCGGAAGCGGCACCGAACGTACGGGAAAAGCACTTACTCCGTCCGGTCCCCCAAAGCTTTTTGGATGCAGTACAGCGTAATGGTGCTTCCTTGACCTCGGATGAGAAGCAAGCGATGCAGAACCCAGGATGGTAAGTTCATCATATATATTGTTTAGTTTATATTGGTTCAACGAGGCTGCCCAAAAGGTAGCTTCGTTGTTTTTACTGAACATTGCTATTATGACTGTGTGCTTATGATTAAACGCAGAGAACGCATTAAAGAGCTTTCAGGACAGTGCCTGACAGTTAATTTCTTGAATTTACTAACTTGTGCTTTTATTTAATAATAAAAGTTGAGTCAATTTTTTATAACCAATTACGAATGGTCCCTATGGAACGAAAGCTTCTTCGAATACATATTCTCCCAGGTGTCTTAAGTTTGTTTTGTTGTTTATCCGCCTTGCCCTTATGTGCACAATATATTAGTAAGGGCGGAAACGATGCCACGGCACCTTTGCACCTGCTTAAGCCCGACTATGATACACCTTATGGTGAAACAAAACCCGAAGAGGTGAAGAATACCCTAGATAGGGTATACCAATATTTAAATACTGTTACTCCTGCAGCATTAGTCGATAAAGCTACAAACAAGGTGGTCGACCTGAAGCAAGCGAATGCTAGTCATATTTTTCAGCCCGGTGATTTCAGACTTATAAGTTATGAGTGGGGGGTAACCTACACCGGTATGTTAGAAGTGGCTGCAGCAACAGGCGATCAAAAGTATAAGGATTATACGGTGAAGCGGATTGATTTTATTGGTACGGTAGCAGCGCATTACAAAAAGTATCTTGAACAACATAAGGATGCTACTACCCCTGTGCGCAGCGTGCTGGAGCCACATGCTTTGGACGATGCGGGTTCCATGGCGGCAGCTATGCTGAAAGCATTGGATGTAGGAGCTGAAGTTTCCCTTATCCGACCCTTAGTAGATCATTATATAGATTATATATTACATAAAGAATTCCGCCTACAGGACGGAACATTGGCGCGCAATCGGCCGCAGCCTAATACCTTGTGGTTAGATGATTTATATATGAGCCTTCCTGCGCTAGCACAGATGGGTAAATTAACGGGGGATAAAAGCTATTTTGACGAAGCCTTGAAGCAGTATCAGCAATTTGCAGGACGTATGTTCAATACCGAAAAAGGCTTGTATATGCATGGTTGGGTGCAAGATATGGATCCTCATCCCCAATTTCATTGGGCTAGAGCGAATGGCTGGGGGCTACTGACCAAAGTAGAACTGCTCGACGTGCTGCCTGCGGATTATCCGGGAAGGGAAGAGGTGCTTGAAAAACTCCGTAGCCATGTCATGGGCTTAGCTGAAAGGCAAGATAAAACGGGCTTTTGGCATCAATTGCTCGATCGTAATGACTCTTACCTTGAAACATCAGCTACAGCGATTTATGCTTATTGTGTTGCAAGGGCAATCAATAAGGGTTGGCTTGACGCGAAGGCCTATGGTCCTATGGCTTTACTCGCTTGGAATGCAGTGAACACACAAGTAACAGCACAAGGTCAGGTAATGGGTACCTGTGTAGGCACGGGCATGGGTTTCGATCCTGCTTTTTACTATTATCGACCAATAAGCAATTTTGCTGCCCACGGCTATGGCCCCGTTTTATTGGCTGGAGCCGAAATTTATCGTCTATTGCAGCAACACCCTTTCGAAATTAATGATAGCTCAGTGCAGATGGTTAAATAATCGGATCGAAATTTTTTAGCAGGTTAAAACAAACACGATACCTACAATTTTGGTTTGCTGGACTTGCTAGCTATATCACGTGTATACTTAGGGGATGTCTTCCTATTTACTTCGTACGATATTCGTACATCTATCAGGTCCTGTTCAGGTCTTTGCCAGGTTTTGATCAGATTTATCTGATAAAAACCTGGCGAGATCTGATAAAAATCTGATAACCGACCGAAATTTGTAGGAAGCTGAGGTGAAATTAATCATAAATAAAAACCTGATCTATCACAACACCGGCATCAAGAGCGGTTAATGTCAAAACATGATTACGCTTCTCTGTTACAGGTAAAACGATACGGCGTATAGCCTGATTACGCAGTACATTTTCTTTCCATTCTTCATTACGATCTTGTGTTTGATACGTGATTTCTTTTATATTTCCATTATTTAAAGCAATACCAAATCGCAATTGTTGTCCTTCAACAGGATGATTAGGCAATAGTCTAACCTCCACCCAAATGGAGTCGACATTCAAATTCGGCAATTTAAAAGAAATATTACTGTTTTTTTGTAATGACAAGGCCTTGCCCTCATAACCTAAACCTTCGATGGCAAGTGATTTTCCTGTACTACTGTCAAAATCAGTTCCATTAAAAGAATAGCGCGGCCGGTGATATGGAGGGAGCGGCTTTGTCGCTTGTTGACGATTTACACGGCCGAAAACCGGTAATTTGCGGGGTTGATAATCCATGATGTGGTTCCATTTACCGGCCTTTAAGTCATTGTACTGGCCTGTTAATGTAACAATGCTATCAAAAGCCATATCACTTTGCTGCCAATCTGCTTTATCGTGGCGGGCTAACTGTGCAAGCAGTAGTTTTCGGTTCATCTGTGCCGCAGCTTGCACAGGATACTTAACAAGTTCAAAAAATGCATCCTGCATGCTAGTAGGGAGTTGATTAGTGATTTTTTCTGCCTTTGTTGACAAGGCGTCATAGGCGAGTAATCTGTCTTTAATTTCCTTTTCACTCCAGGGTAAATCGCTAATTACCTGATATGACGAGTCACGCTCTTCCACCCTTGTATGCCCCATAAATTCAGGTTTACGAATGTAAGCTAAGCGATGATGTTCCTCCATTAGCGGGGTTATTTGCGTGGCATAGCCAGTGTCAAATATTCTTTCCAGCCAATGGTTTAGATGAGCAGCGATGCCTTCTGCCGATACCTGATTAATATTCCAAGCCATATCCAAAAACAGTTCAATCTGATATTCCGACGGCTTGATGTCGCCCACATTTAATATCCACATCTTTTGTATGCCGCTATCATAGGCTAGCTTCATTTGTTGATACACTAAAGCAGGGTGCGTAGTGCCTAACCACAGATGGTCATGAGGTCTACCCCAATAGGATACATGATAATAAACACCATTGCCGCCGCGGCGTTTCAGTTCTGTTGTGCTTGGAAAATGACGAATATACCCATAGTTATCATCTGGCCATACGAGTGTAACATCCTCTGGCACTTTTAAACCATTGTTGTATATTTCGAGTACTTCTTTGTAAGGAGTTAAGACTTGCGGTATGGCTGTTACATCCTTATTGATATACTTGGCAAGCAGCCCCCTTTCCTCCTTTATAATATCGTCCAACAGTGGGACGGCCTCTTTCATGTCTTTTACTCCCTCCATTTGTCCATCATGAATGCCGCGCATGCCGATCGTATAAATGGCATTGATGCCCTCGCTTTCTTTTACCCGGTCTTCCCAATATTTATAAATTCTTTCTTTATTCGTGAGATAGTTAAAATGTCCCATCGTTTTTACATCCCATTCATCTACATTGTTTCGAAGCATGGGTTCGGCATGCGAAGAGCCAATGACGATTTGGTAGTCTTCGGCCACTTTAGGGTTGCCTGGGTAATGAAAAAATGCCTTTGTACTTGGATGCATAGCGGGCCATATCAGATTTGCTTTTAGACGTAACAATAGCTCAAAAACCTTGGCATAGGTTTTAGGACCAATATCACCCGTTTCCGGTTCAAAGGTTTTGGCTGCCCAAGGTTGTAGCCCCCAATCTTCGTCGTTGATAAAGATGCCTCGGTATTTAACTGTAGGGGATGCCGAGATATAGCTTTCTTGCCGTACCGTAAGCTCTTCGCTTTTCTTTACGGGCACGTCTGCCCACCAATACCAGGGAGAAACGCCAATTTTTTCTGAGAGCGTAAATACACCGAAAGCCGTTCCCCGTGGATCACTGCCAGCAATTACCAGTGCTTTAGAGATAGTGCCGATAGGCTTGTCAACGATGTTTAGTCCAAAGCTTTCCCATTTACCATTCAGCCTTTCGCTAAAAGCAGGCTCCTTGCTGAGGAATTTTTTGATTAAGGGAGATGTTACGCTACCAATAACGATGACATTTCCATTCGCTTTAGAAAGATCTGTAAACACTTTCGGTTTAAAAGAAGTGACCCTTTCGATATCTTCTGCAAGAAGGTTCGCGGTAATAGAATCTAGCTTAGGCGCTTGTTTATCGTATAAGATAGACACCTTGATTGTTTTGGTGACAATTGGAAAGGTGTTTTCTTGCGCCGTAACCCAAGGCGAAATTAATAATGCAAAGAGGAAGAAGTAACAACTCTTTTTAAAGTCAATCATTCGTTGATATTTTTAGAATCTTGGAAGGTGCTTCCGATAATTTTGTAATACTAAATTTAATAATAATAGCTTGCTATTTTGATGTGTCGATAATAAGCTTGTCGAGTGAAATCATATTACCTGTGCTACCATAAAGACTCTTTCTCTTGTCCGACCAGTTACCTCGTTCGCCCATCACAGTGACGGTTAATGTATAATGATCCTTAGGAAGGCGAGGACTCAGAAATTTGAGTGCTGAAATAGGATATTTACAGTACATATCAACGATAGAAGACAACACGGTTTTTCCATTGCTATTTTGGAGTTTAACTAAGGCGTAGCCTCCTTCTGGGCGCGCCATCCCATAAAAGGCAACCTGTGTGCCTTGAAAATGCGTGGAGAAGGATGCTCCTTTCATGTCGGAGCTCCGCAAAAACAAGGTGTCTTGTGCCCAGTTTCCTACATACCTTACCCTATTTTTATCAGCGCTCTTAATGATCTTACCCTCAAAAGATGTTGGCAAGGCCATTCCATGTGATATGTCTATTTTCCAAGCTTCCTGATATACGGGAATAGACAGTGAGCTGTCAGAAACAATCAAAGGTTGCCAGACATAAGTAGCGGCGGAAGCTTGCTTGGGAAAAGACCACCGATCTCCCATATACATATAAGTCGTATCCTTTGTGCCTTCAATCGGCAAGACGAAGGTACATTGAGAATTCCATGTGAGCGTACCTTCCGGAGCAAAAACGCCCCTTTTTTCCCAAGGTCCATGCAATGATGTCGCTGTGAAGTAATAGTTGTCATTTCTTTCCCAACTGGTCAAATTTGAGCCTAAAAAGTAATATAGACTATCTTTACGAAAAAGGGTAGGTGATTCAAAGCCGGAAGCTAACGATTCATTTACTTTTTCCACTACACTTTTATAGTCCTCCGCCAACTTATAAATTTCGCCACCGTGTATGAGTACATAGCCCAAACCATCTTGGTCCTGAAAGGTACCCATATCCCATTTCCGAATAGGCTCGCCGTTAAAGAGCAAAGGCCCCTGAAAAATATAGGGGCCCGTAATGGTTTTAGAGGTAGCGTATCCAATAAATTGATCTATATAACCGAGCGTGTCGACATGCATATACATAATGTATTCACCGGTATTAGGACATTTCATCACTTTTGGTCGTTCACCTACTCTGTTGGCGCCTAATTTGCCGGCTGTTTGAACAGGGAGTGCTATACGTTCAAATTTCCAGTTGTATAAGTCTACCGACGAATAACAGGAAAACCCATTAAATACGTTGGCCGAGTCTGTTTTGTATTCCCCAAAAAGATAATATTTGCCATTGTCCTTTATGATATTCGCTCCATGCGCACTCACGGCCTTGCCGCGGTTGTCCATCCAGGGAAGGCCTGAATAAATTGCGTTATAAGACTTTCGGTCTTGTGCCAAAGAAACGAGCGCATTCATCAGAAATATAGTTATAATGGCTGTCTCAATTATTTTTTTTGTCATAATAAGATTTCCTGTCTTTATGTATATGTATTAACAAGTTAATAGGAGTGTCTAGCGTTATTTGACTGGAGCCTAGCAAAATGGAAAGGTGGCCATCCTTTCCGTTTTGCTAATAACCAGTATTTTGCGGATATCCTTCCGTGTCTCGATCTATAACCGATTGCGGAATGGGGCGTAAGTAATATTTATCAACTACGCCTCCAGGATTGGCCATTTTCGTTAAGGTGTTGTATTCAAACGCTCGGCCCAGGCGTTGCGTCCGTTTTAGGTCTAACCACCTTTTATATTCGCCAGCTTGTTCTCTTGCCCTTTCATCCAAAATAAAGTCAATATTTACATCTGCAGCGCTAATGTTCATGTTTTGACCAGGTTTTGCGGCACGTTGCCGGATGGCATTAAGCTTCTCTGCCGCTTTGTCGAGCTGCCCAAGCTTGAAATAAGCTTCGGCGGCGATTAAATAGGTTTCGGCCAGTCGAAAGAGAAAAACATCTTTTGTACTCGCATAAGCAAATTCATTGTTATAAGGAAGGCCGGCATTGGGATCGTAGAATTTATTAATCATCGGAAACTTCTCCAAACCACCTACATTATTAAAAGCCTGCTTCCATTTATCAAAGCGGATGATTTCCACATTTGGATTAGCCGTTTTCAGGGCAATTGAATCTGCTGCGGTAAAGGGCTGATCGGGATAAGGGAAGTAATAACGAAGATCTCCTGCTTTTATAGCACCATCGGCCTTAGTGGCATAAAGCTGACTTAAAAACGTTGCATCGTAGCGTGCGTCTTTGCTTGTATTATACAAGGTATATAAAAATTGGGTAGGCATAAAGTTTGAGATTCGCCTATTATAGTCTTTTAGTCCAGTCACTTCATCAAAGCCTTTTTCACGCCAATACCGCCATCCGAACAGAATGTTTTGCCCATTACCGTTGTATCCCGGTTGTGCCCCATATTGAACGGCTAAAATGATTTCCCTATTCAGGTCATTACCCGGTTGGAACACTTCGGCAAAAGTGGGGAGCAATGCATAATATGAACTACCCATTAATTCTTCCGCAAGTTGGGCTGCCTGCTCGAAATCGGAACTTCCACCGAAGGATTTATAACCGCGTGTTAAATACAGAAGTGCCAATAAATGCCTTGCTGCACCCTGTGTAGCCCGGCCCGGCTCGGTACTTGCGGGGTTTGCTTCCAAATTAGGCAAGGCTGTGTTTAACTCAGCAATCATAAAGTCGTATACCTCTTGTTCCGTATTGGGAGCAAAATGTGTAACCGGAGAACTGATCTCTTCCTGCACAATGGGAACATTTCCGAAATTTTCAACAAGCAGATAATAAAAATAAGCGCGAATAAAACGTACCTCAGCAAGCCGCCTGTTTTTTGTGTTTTCGGCTAAATCCGGAATGCTGTTAGCGCGGTTAATAGCTGTATTGCAACGCTGAATACCTCTATAAGCGACGGTGAAGAAGGTGTCAATAGGAACATTGTCGGACGTTAAAGACCGATATTCATTAAGTTGGATGGCCGGTACCTCGTTTGCCTGACCACTCACCAACTCAATTTCACCTCTTGTGATGATATCCGTTCCCCATTCAAATAAACTTGGGTTTGGGCTATAGATGCCACGAAGTGATGCATAGCATGAATTTATCAGGGATTCATAACCGGCGGCATTGGTATAATAATTTTCGGCGGTAATTCCGCTCAGATTTTCTTCAGTCAGAAATTTTTTGCAGGACGTTATACCGGCAAAAATGATGACTATGATGATAAGATTTTTTTTCATTTTTAATCAATGTTAAAAGGAAAGGTTTACACCAAAAAGATAAGAAGCTGTACCGATTGCAGTTCCATAGGTGTTTTGCATTGCCCATTCGGGATCATATCCCTTATAATTGGTAAATAAAACCGGATTCGTAGCCGTTGCATAAATCCGTAAACGGTTCATTTTAAGCTTTTCAGTAAGGCTGTTTGGAAAAGTATAACCTAAAGTAATGTTGCTGATCCGAACGAAATTTGTCTTTTGATAATAGGCTGCGTTCACAAAAGATCCCGGGTTGCCTGGTTGAAAATGGGTTTGAGATGGGTTGTCTTGCGTCCAATAATCTACTTTCACCTGATTATAGATCTGATTGTAGTTCATAAAAGAACCATCGAACGAACTGCTAAACTGTTCACCTTGACGCGTATAAACCAATACATACAAATCGACATTGCCATAACGGAAGGTATTGCCGATCGAACCCGTCCAGCTGGGTACCCGCTTACCGATAATCTGCCGGTCGTCAGCATTGATCACACCATTATTATCCATGTCCTTTACACGTACCTGACCAGGTAATTGATTATATGCTGCGGCTAATTCTCTTTCATGCTCTTGCCAAATACCGTCAAAAACATAGTCAAAATTTACCTGAACAGGTTGCCCGATAAACAAGCGGTTTCCGATGTCGTCGTTTTTACCATTGGCTGTTTCCAGTATCTCATTTTTGTTGGCATCAAAAACGAAATCAGTTTTCCAAGAGAATTTGTTACCTTGAACGTTGATGGTGCTCAATCCGACTTCAATTCCTTTATTTCGTAATTTGCCCAGATTGTCTGTAACAAAGCTCCATCCCGAAGGTGCCGGCAGGTTGCGGTTTAATAAAATGTTGTCTATTTTACGGTTATATAAGTCGACTGTTCCATAAATGCGATTTTGTAGCAGGGCAAAATCCAATCCCAAATTTACCTCTCTCGTGGTTTCCCAAGTCAATGCTTTGTTTGCTAAACGATTAGGAGAATAACCTTGTATAAGGGAGTTCCCGAAAAAATAAGTAGATGCTCCAAGCGTTGCCTGTGTAGTATAGGAATCCACTCGGTCGTTTCCAGATGCTCCATAGCTTAACCGTAATTTTAAATCATTAATGGCATCTATTTTTTTGATAAAGTTTTCTTCCGACAAGCGCCAGGCAAAAGATGCAGAGGGGAAAAAGCCCCATTGATTACCTTCTGCAAATCGGGAAGAGCCATCCCAAGTACCAGATGCAGTAAGAAGGTATTTGTCTCTGTAACTATAGTTAACCCTGGCCCGTGCAGAGGCTAAGGTATATTTTGTATAACCGGAACCCACTGTTGGCCCACGGAAAGTTCCGTTGAAGTCGGTATTGGTAGCCGAACCTACATTGTACCACAAAGAGTTATAAGGTAAATTGTACACGTCAATTCCATTGGTTTCCAGGCGATCTTTTTGCATACTTTGTATAGCCGTTACCGTAAATTTATGTCCACCAGCTAGTTCCCGTTCGTAGGTAGCCTGATTATCCCAAAGCCAGTTTATTTGCTCATTGGTATCATAATCCCTTGCTTGGGCATAGCCCCCATTACCGGCCCCCTCCTTAGATAAGGCTCCGAAATACCAGCCTCCTCGACCTATATCTATGCTTGGTGAGAAAGTTGTTTTTAAGGTTAAGTGAGCAATAGGCTGTACCTGGATATAAAGCTGACCAAATGCTCTGATAGATCGGTTTTGACGAATGTCATTTTCCTGATCGAACAAGGGATTGGTGACACCGTCACCTCCCAGCACACGGAATACCTTTTCACCATTGCTGTCATAGGGAGATACGGTCGGTGGCATTCGATAGGCTGAACGAAGCGATTCATAGCTTCCCAAATTTTGTAGGTTCTGGGCGGCATAAAAGCTCATGCCTGCCTTCCACTTTTCATTGATCTGTCTGTCAACATTTCCACGGAAGGAGTAGCGTTTAAAATCCTCCGGACTCACATTACCTTCCTCGCTCAAAATACCTGCACCGAAAGCAAATTGTGTTTTCTCATCACCTCCGCTTGCGGATATATTATGATTCATTTGCAAGCCATTTTTTAGCAGGAGGGAAGGCCAATCTGTAAATCGTCCAGCATCGATATTAGCCCATTGCTCAGGTGAAAAAAAAGCTGCGTTGCTACGCGATGTATCTCGTCCTGTGGCCAAAAACTGCTGTGTACGGAAGGTTACATATTCAGGGCCATTGAACATTCTGGGTAAATTAACCGGTTTTCGTATTCCCATATAACCATCATAAGAGATAGTGGTTTTCCCTTCTTTACCTCTTTTAGTAGTTACAATCACTACCCCCTTAGCGCCCCTCGACCCATAAATTGCCGTGGCGGAGGCATCTTTTAGAATGTCAATTTTTTCAATGTCGGCTGGGTTTAAATCATTTAAGCCCGAAGTGGTCGGAATTCCATCGATAACAAACAACGGTGAACTTGGGCCACTAAATGAACTGATACCACGGATATTGATGTTATAGCCGGAACCCGGTTTTCCTACGTTTTTTACAACCACTGCACCCGGTGCTTGGCCCTGTAAAGCTCCCGCCGCATCGGGAGTGGCTGCTCTGGCGATAGTCGCTGAACTGACAGAAGCGATCGATCCGGTTACATCTGCTTTTCTTTGTGTGCCGTAACCCACCACTACCACTTCATTTAAATCCTGTCCTGCCGATGATAATTGTATAGTTAGGGAGGTTTTTCCTTCAACAGGTATTTCTACCGTGTTATAACCTAAATAAGAAACAACCAGCACCGTATTGGCAGGTACTTCGATCGAAAAAGAACCATTGGTGTCTGTTGATGCTTCCTTATTATGTCCCTTGATCTTTACTGTCGCTCCAGCCAATGCTTGCCCTGTTTCATCTACAACCTTTCCTGTAATCCTGGTATCAGCGATGTGAGTATCGTTGGAAACGATAGCCAGCAGATTGTCTGGCAAGACGCGCATGATGAATGGTGTATTGTCCAGCAGGTCTTTAACCACTGCAAGAACGTCTTTTTCCTGCACGGAATAGTTTTCATACTGCTTTAAAGGAATATTCCTTTCGCTGAATACAAATCGATAGCTGCTTTTCTTCTCAATCTCCGAAATGATTTCTTTAAAACCGGCCTTGCCGATATTTAAGGTAACCTTGGTTTGGGAATATCCGGCCGCTAACATTTGAAAGTTGAAATACACAATCAATGCAAATGTTAATTTCATAATAAGAATTGGCTTTTTGAGGCAATAAAACCTCGAAACACCGCTATGGTGTCTGAAAAATTTCATAACTTTAAAAATCTTAAGGATGGTCAAAGGCAGACTCCCGCTCAAAGCAGTCTGCAATATTTACAATCGTCTTTAATGTGGCGGGGATGGCGAGTCCCCGTTGCTTTTTATTCTGGTTCTAAAATGGTCCTCATAATGTCTTGTTTTAATGGTTAGCTGTTAGTAGTTTTTAGAGAATGATTATCTTTTTATGTTCTATGGTATAGGAAAAAGGTTCAACCAAGCGTAGGGCATTTAAAATATCAGTTACTGATTCCATTTCAAAATGTCCGGTAAACTTGAGCAACTTCAACTGCTGGTTTCGAAAATCAATCTTCACATCATACGTTCTTTCAAGCATTTTGGAAATGTCTGCAAAAGACCGGTCTTTGAAAATTAACTTGTCGTATATCCAGGAGGTTTCCACAACGGTATTATCTATTTTTTGAAAATGGGTAACCTGTGTTAAAGCATCGTTGGTTTCCGGGTCTCCGGTATGTTGATCTTCGATGTCGGGATTTTTTACAATCAGTTTTTCGGAAGGTCTTAACGTAACTCTATCGGCCGGCCTGTTTTTCAACGTTACTTCTATCGCGCCGCTCAACAGGGTGGTCTCACTAAATTGATCATTAGGATAGGATTTTAGGTTGAATGAGGTTCCCAGTACCTTAATATCCATTTGTTCGGTGTGAATAACAAAAGGACGCTTAGGATCCTTGGCTACGTCAAAAAAACCTTCTCCTATCAAGGTAACCCGCCTATACTTGTCATCGAACGCTTTGGGATACACTAATTTACTTTCCGCATTTAATACCACCTTGCTTCCATCTGGTAAGGTAAAGCTTTTCTTTGCGGCACGTTCGGTATAAGCTACTTGTCTGCTAGAGATTTCGGTTAAATAGGGTAGTACCACAACAAAACCTATCAGGATTAAGACGACTGCAGCAGCAATTCTCCATAAATACCATTTATTTTTACTTTTTGGTAAGAAAAAAGGGATTTCTTCGCGCTGAGCGATTTTCGTTTTAATTTTCTTAAAAACACGTTCGTCAGCTGAATGATCGGCGTCATTATCCAAAAGATAAGCTTTGAGCAAGTTGTATCTTTCCTTTAGTAGCTTATCTTCAAGCAATAATGCTAACTCGTTTGCTTCAGATACAGTAAGTTCACCAGTGAACTCCTTGGTTATCAATTCAATCAATCTATCCTGTGACATATTAGGTTTATACCTTATATCGATAGGACAAATTTTTTAAAGAAATTACCTACAAGGGAATAAAAAAAATATTAGGGCACTCGTGGATCAAGTCAAACTGACAACAAACAGGAGTAATAAAAAAGTTCTTTTTTTTAAGCAAAATCTCTGGAATCGATTGCGTAGATTTTGTTGTTCCCCAGAGCTATGTTCTAAATAAGTTAGAAGCCTATTTATCTAGGATAAATTGTGTTTTTATACTATATGCAGGACGGTACAGGTTGCTTTTAACAAAAGAACCTCCTTCTTTTGAATAATGCAAATGGTAGATAACCGATAGCCTCATTCCAATAACAAAAAAAATGAAATATAAAAAACCGATCATTTTTGTATTAGTGATATTCTTCTATTTCCCTACTTTCAAAAATCTAGGGGATGTATGTGCGCAGAATTTTCCCAACGGAACACCTATTCCTGCTTGGTTTTCAGATACAAGCATGGTTGTAAGCAATGCATTAGGTAAAAAATATATTATTACTGATTACGAAGTAAAAACCGATAGCACAATAGTGCAAACAGAACGTATCCAAGCAATTATAGACAAAGCATCTGAAAGTGGTGGTGGTGTTATTGTTATTCCGAAAGGCGTTTTCCTCAGCGGATCACTCTTTTTCAAACCGAAAACACATTTGTATTTGGGCGAAGGAGCAACACTCAAATGCAGCGATGATATTTCTGATTTTAAGGTAATTACTACCCGTATTGAAGGACAGTCACTGAAATATTTTGCAGCCTTTATTAATGCCGATGGCTTGGATGGTTTTACCATTTCAGGGAAAGGTACGATTAATGGTAACGGATTGCGCTACTGGAAAGCTTTTTGGCTACGTCGGGAATGGAACCCTAAATGTACAAATATGGACGAACAACGTCCGCGCCTTTTGTACGTATCGAACAGTAAAAACGTACAGATATCGGGTGTAAATCTGCTTAATTCTCCATTCTGGACCTCACATTACTATAAATGTGAAAACCTTAAAATTCTTGGTGTGCGCATTCTTGCAGGTTCAAATAATGGAAGCGAGGTCCGTGCCCCAAGCTCGGACGGTATTGACCTAGATGTATGCCAGAATGTGCTCATAAAAAACTGTTATATATCGGTAAATGATGATGGCATTTGCTTAAAAGGTGGTAAAGGGCCAACAGCGGACAAGGATCCGAATAATGGGGCCAATCGCAATATCATCATAGAAGACAATACGATCGAAAACTGTCCATCCCTAACGCTAGGTAGTGAATCGGTTTTTAGTGATAATGTCATTATGAGGCGTTGCACAGTAAAAAACACTTCCTATGTGCTTCGATTGAAAATGCGTCCCGACACACCGCAAAAACATAAAAACATATTGGTAGAGGATATTACTGGGACTGCACGCAATTTTCTTTCCATAGATCCCTGGACGCAGTTTTTCGATTTGAAAGGACAACCGGAACCGAAATCTTCTGCGAGCTATTTGACGATGCGTAATTGTAAGGTAACGTGTGATCGTTTTCTCCACATCAAATCGTCAAAACAATACACGCTTTCCAATTTTACATTAGAAAACTTAAACATTTCTACGTCAAACGAAGGCGATATCATGTTTGATTTTATTAAAAGCCTACAGTTAAAAAATATTGTAGTAAATGATAAAAAAGTGGTGAAATAAAAGGAACTTTTTGTTTTTCTTTTTTTCCGAAAAAAGGTACTGTGTTAAATTCCAAATATTTTATAACTTTATTTTTTATAAAGGAGAGCAGCGCAAGCTATTCATCCTGTGTAGGCAGATCTCAGTATCTGCCTACTTCCATTACAGCGTTATTTATTTGTTCTTCGAAAATATATTCCTGATCATTCTTCCATAAGATATATATTAAGATCAGCAACTTTCTAGCTACAGCAGTTATTCCGATTTTTTTAGCTGGCTTCCTGTCAATTATTCTTTCATAAAATACTTTTAGATCTTTATTATATCGGCTAGCAGCGAGTGCAGGCATATAGAGTGCCTTTCTAATGAAGCTATTTC
>NZ_FOAF01000016.1 GCF_900109575.1 Olivibacter domesticus
GGCTACACAGGTGCGCACGGGGTAGGGTGCTTTAAAATAAGTAATATACAGCTGGTTGAACGTGTTGAACTGCGTCATGCTGCTCAAATAAACAGTAACGCTAAAAACTCTTTCTTTATCGCTGTTAGCGCTGCGAAGCACCTGATCTAGATTGGTAAACAGTTGAAGTACTTCTTGCTCAAATGATGGTGGAAGCTGGCCTGCCTGGTCTAGGCCTAATAGGCCGGATGTATAAACGATGCCTTGTTGCAGTACAAAATCGCTATAGGGCTTTACTGGCTCTTTTGTGCTCGTTTGCGCGGCTAGCTGCATGCTTATTAAGCTGCAACATAATGCCAGACAGGTTATTAAAATGTTAGTTTTCATCGGAATAAATCATTTTAAAAGGTAAGGAAGCTTACATGTTTGTTCATTTCTTTTAAGGTTGGCAAACATGTAGCTTCCATTTTATTATTTTCACAAACCATACTCGCTTATCAGAAAAGCCATCGCGGTCATAGCTACCGCTCCTAAAGTTACTTCCCGATAGTTGAGCTTATCGAGGGTATCCAACTCACTGTGGTGAATATGAAATAGCCGATGGGATGCGCAATCTAAACTCAGCAATACCTTCGATAAATCTTTCATGGCGGCAATGTCTACACCTCTATGCTGTGCAAGGATGCGCCCCATGCCATATTGCGATAATAGCGGACTATAAGCCTTGATCTGATTCACGGCTTGTGGGTCGCCATCAATGCGAAATCCAACCGGTTGAAAACCTCCAGCGTCAGACTCGATGGATGCAAGGTGTTTCTCCTTGTTTTCTCTTACCGCAGATGCATATTTACTGCCGCCATGTGCGCCAGACTCTTCGTTCATATAGAAGATAAAGCGAATGCTTCGTTTGGGTTTGGACGCCAGGGTCTTAAATAAGCGCAAGGCCTCGATGGTCTGCGCAATGCCCGTTGCATCATCGCTGGCACCTTCACCCACATCCCACGAATCAATATGTGCGCCGATGGTGATAAATTCATCTGGGAATTCTTTTCCGGTTATTTCGGCAATGACATTGTTTGAAACGATTTCGGGCAAGGTGCTGCAGTGCATCTCTAAAGAGAATCGGAGCGTGGGATCGTCTTTAAGCGTTTGACTCAGCAGGTCGGCGCTGCGCGTGCCGAGTGCGGCAGCAGGAATCTTATTGATCCCGTCTGCATACTGCATGGCACCGGTATGTGGAGCATCATCTTTGGCAAGTGTAAGTGAGCGTACCAAAGCCCCTATAGCCCCTTTTTTGGCGGCTTCAATGGCGCCTATGGAGCGCTGATCAACAGCTTCCAGATAGGCATCAAATGGATCGATTTTAGTGGCATCCATGGCGCGGTTGTAGAAAACGAATTTGCCTTTTACTTTATCTGCCGGTAAGGCCGACAATTCCGCCCATGATTTCACTTCAACAACTTCGGCACTTAGCGTGCCCTTGGTGGCCACTGATCCACCAAAGGCGAGTACCTGCATCGGCTGCATATGGTCAGCCGTTTGGAAAAAAGCTTTCTCTTTTGGGCCTCTTTTCCATACGGGTATCTTGACGGCTTGTAAATACACGGTGTCGGGCTTCAATGCTTCCAGCTGCAATTTGATCCAGTGCACTGCTGCTTCTGCCTGTGGCGACCCGGAAATTCGGTGGCCGATCTGTTTGGTTAGATGGTGCAAATGTGCGGGTATGGGCGCATTTGTTAGCGACTCATCGAAAAAATGTGCAATGGTAGCTTTTTTATCTTCGGGCGTCGTTTGGGCTGAAAGATTCTTGAAAAGAAGAAAAACAGCGGCGACGCAAATCCAGTACTTCATGTGTTTCATAGATGTTTTGTTTTACTGTCCCTTACCTGTTGGGTCGATTGTATAGTTGATGGGATACCAGTGGTAACCATTTCCTTCCTTTTTGATGTGCCCGATCCCGGGATAGGAGAGATGGTCTGCCGCGATCCAGTATTTGTTTTGGGCAGCATCGGTAAAGGCCTTTTTGCGTGTCATTGCGGCCTGGTCGGGATCGATGTCGTACACAATTCTTACGTCTGGATTGGGGAATTGTACCGCGGCTGAATGCAAGAGATCACCCCAGAACACGATTTTTTCGTTTTTGCTCACCAGCTGATAAAAGGTATGTCCCGGCGTATGTCCTTGAGCAGCCAGCGGTGTCAGACCTGGAAATAGCTCTTTACCGAACGTAAAGGTTTTGACTTTTCCTGCCTTCACATAAGGAAGGATTTTTTCACGGGCTTGTTCGAAATATACTTTCTTATCTGCCGGTGCTTTTTTATAACTTTCGTCGCCTAACCAAAAATCCAATTCGGTTTTGCTAACATATACCGTGGCATTGGGGAAAACCATTTTGTCGCCATCCATCAATCCGCCTGTATGATCGGTATGGATATGTGTCACCAGAATGACATCGATTTTCTTCGGGTCATAGCCCGCTTTCAAAAGGTTGCGGGGCAGATGGCCTAAGGATGGCCCGTATAAGTCGGAGGTTCCGGCATCTACCATCATCAGTTTGTTATCTAATTTAAATAAATAGGCGTTTACGGATGCTTCGTTTTCATCGGTTTGAAAGTTCTCGGAAGTAAGATGATCAATTTCTTCATCTGTGGTATTTATTAATAGGTCTTTAAGAACCTGATTAACACTGCCGTCTGAGAGTGCAGTGATTTTAACATCACCCAATACCATCTCGTAGTTGCTAGGCTGCGCTAAGTACGAGAGGATTTGCTGTGCGGACAGCTCAGCATGGATGCCTACAAAGAGGCTGAACAGGGTGCCGAATAAAATATTTGAACGTGTAATTTTCATTGTTAATGTTTTTTAAATTAAAAAGTCGAATGCTGCGCGCAAGCATGAGCCTACAAAGCTAGGGGCATAGGGACTGATAAACAAGTACGTACTTGATTGTAGCATAGGTACAAAAAAGTACCTATGGCTATAAAATAACAAATTGTTTTACCTTTGTATATAAATAACTAACAAGCTATGTACGAGCGTAAGATTCCAAAAAATATAGATTGTGGTGTGGCAGCAACCATGGATATTATTGGCGGGAAGTGGAAGCCCTGCCTTATTTTTAATATCATGAACGGGCATAGGCGGCCCAGCCAACTACAACGGCTTAATCCGCTGGCCACCAGAAAAGTGCTCAACCAGCAATTAAAAGAGTTGGAAGAGCGGGATGTCATCAGGCGGGTAGTGTATCCCGAATTGCCGCCGAAGGTAGAGTATTTTCTAACGGATTTTGGAGAATCATTGATTCCTGTAATTAAAGTGATCGATCAATGGGGCGAAGAATTGTTACAACGTCAGTTGGTGGAAGCGCGCTGATACAAGCATTTGTTCACCGTTCATTACGATCATTTCATCGCCTGTTAAGGCAGTTCTAGCGAAATCTCGCGCCTTGTTTACCCTGTCTACTTATTTTTGGTGCCAGCCATTAAAGACAACGGGCAGCCTACATAAAAATCTCTTGGGTATGAAAAATTCAGAAAAAGCTAATCCGAAAAAGCACATCGTTGTGGTAGGTGGTGGTTTTGCCGGATTGAACTTCGCAAAAAAAATCGCTAATAACAACTTCTATGATGTTACTGTTTTAGATAAGAACAACTATAATTACTTCACTCCGTTACTTTATCAGGTAGCAACCGGTTATCTTGAGCCATCGAGTATTAGTTATCCCTTTCGAAAATTATTCAGAAATAAAGGTGTAAAATTCAGACTGGCGGAAGTGGAGAAGGTGGATACGGATAAATGCCTATTGTATCTTAACAACGGTGAAATAGCTTACGATTATGTAGTGTTTGCTGCCGGGGCCAAAACAAATTTTTTTGGCAATGAGGACGTGAAGAGAAGGGCCTTATCCCTTAAAGGGATGGATGATGCTATTTCCATGCGCAACGAATTGATTAGAACAATGGAGAAAGCTGCCATTGAAACGGATTTGGAGGAACGTAAGCGACTTTTAACTATCGTAATTGTAGGAGGAGGAGCAACGGGTGTGGAGATTGCCGGTGTATTGGCAGAAATGAAAAAATTTATAATAGAGAAGGATTACCCTGAGTTTAAAGGGGCAGAGGGTGATATCCATGTTGTAGATGGAAATACCAGTTTGTTAGCACCAATGAGCGAGAAAACGCATAAAGCAGCTTACAGTACACTCAGAAAATTGGGCGTAAAAGTGAAGCTACTCACGCATGTTTCGAACTATCAGGACGATAAGATAACGTTTTCTGATGGGGCTTTTGTTGAGGCGAAAACAGTGATATGGTGCGCAGGTGTTACGGCCAATATTGTTGATGGGATTCCTAAAAGTAGCTTAGGCATTGGAAACCGTATGAAAACAAACCAATTTAATCAGGTGCTCGGTCTTGATAATGTATATGCCGTGGGCGATATTAGCGTGCAGGAAACCGATCCGGTTTATCCTAAAGGGCATCCGCAGCTGGCCCAACCGGCTATTCAACAGGGAGGGCACCTTGCAAAGAATCTTAAGGCAATGGCACAAGGGAAGGCGCTCACGCCATTCAAATATTTTGATAAGGGGGATATGGCTATTATTGGACGGAATTATGCTGTTGCAGACCTCTTTAAACATAAACTTCACTTTGGAGGCTTTTTGGGATTAATGAGCTGGTTGTTTATTCATATCGTATCGTTAGTCAATTACAATAATAAGATTAAGACATTTTATGATTGGGTAGTTGCCTATTTAACGCGTGACCAGCATTTGAGAATGATTTTTACAGAAACAGAAAAGAAGGGACAAAGAAGGGATATGAAAAATGATAGTGAGGGTATGCCCGTATAAAAGCAAGAAATGAAGGTGGTTGTTGGATAAATTGTAAAATGGTTCTTCAATGGATGGAAGCTTAATTGTCATCTACGTGTTATAACAAATATTCAAGAAAATTTTAAGTATTTGGTAATAAGTAATTCATACCCTGTTTGCTGTTACTTACCTTATTGTAAGTTGTTGACTATACGTTGTTTATAATGTTTTTTTGTAGAAAAAATAGAACGATGAAACCATCATGATTTTACAAACCACCTAGTGGGATGAATGATCAGATAGTTTCATCACCATTAACAAACAAATTTATAAGGATGAAAAAAAACATTTTGATTACAGGTGGTTCGTCAGGCATAGGTGAAGGGCTTGCCCGTTATTTTCATAGCAAAGGATGGCAAGTGTTAATTACCGGTCGTAATATGGAACGTTTAGCGGCCCTGAAAAATGAGCTGCCTCAGCTGAATACAATAAGGTACGATAGTTTGAAACAGGGGCAGGAGCAAGAGATTGTTGATTTCATTCGAAAGGAATGGGATAGTAAATTAGATGTGCTGGTGAACAATGCAGGGCATGTGGCTTTGACACCATTAGAGGGAGTTGATGAAGAGTCTTTGGAAGAAATGTACCGCGTGCACCTAATAGCGCCGACGATGCTTACTGCTGGCTGTCTTGGTTTTCTCGAAAAAACAAAAGGGCAGATAGTTAACGTCAGTAGCAGTCATGGTATTAAAGCCTTTCCGCAGCTAAGCGCTTACGGTTCTGCAAAAGCAGGTTTGAATATGCTGACAAAGATATGGGCCCTTGAGTTGGCTCCCTTGGGAATTCGTGTTAATTCGATCGCTCCGGGGCCGACGGATACACCAGTGCTGGCACATGCTGGGTTATCTGAGGAAATTATAGCGGCAATACATAGAGAAGAGGTGGAGTTGGTGCCGTTACGCAGAAGGGGAAGTGTAGAAGACATGGTTGCTAATGCGGCACTATTAATTGACTCGGGGTCAACTTGGGTGACAGGTGTTGTGCTTCCAATTGATGGCGGGGTGTCTGTGAATTAGCAATTCAGGCTAAGTTCTTTAAAAAAGAGCTTTGCCTGTTCAATGCTTTATCCAATACCGGTAATTCAAATTGTCCTTATTAAAAGGAAGGCCTGCCATCGTATTGGTTTCTGTCGATTTTTCATTCTAATAGCGGAGTTGAAAAATGTACAAATAGAAGCGTCATCCGTCCATTTTACTGATAGGGTCTATAGCCGACTTTTGTAGAAATTAAATTCAGAAAAAAGATGAAAACAGTTAATTATTCAAAAGGCAAAGTGGCATTAATAGTAGCGGTCGTTTTAGCTAATCTAGCCGTGGTGGCTCCGCAAGCATTTGCACAAGAAAAGAAAGTTAAAAATGTAGTGATCGTTCATGGTGCATTTGCAGATGGGTCGGGATGGAAAAGTGTGTACGATATCTTATCTGCTAAGGGTTATAATGTTAGCATTGTGCAGAACCCATTGACATCCTTAAGTGATGATGTTGAAGCTACAAAACGGATGTTAGACAGGCAGGATGGACCCGTGGTGTTGGTTGGTCATTCCTGGGGTGGTACGGTAATTACGGAAGCAGGTAATCACAGTAAAGTAGCGGCTTTGGTATATGTGGCGGCGCACCAACCAGATCAGGGTGAAAATACGATACAGTGGGCACAGTCTCTACCTACGCTTCCGGAGAATGGTATTCTTCCTCCGGATGACAGGGGTTACGTTTATTATGATAAAGCAAAATTTCATGCCGGCTTCGCGGCTGATGTTCCTGCAGAGGAGGCAGCCTTTATGTTCGCATCGCAACAACCAATAAAGGGGGCTGGTTTTGTGGAGACGATTACCAAAGCTGCCTGGAGAACGAAGCCGTCTTATGGTATCGTAGCAACCGAAGATAAAAGTATTAACCCTGATATTGAACGGAACTTATACAAACGTTCGGGTACAAAAACGGTTGAAGTGAAAGGTAGCCATGTGGTTTTTATGACACATCCGGACGAAGTTGCTGGTGTAATCATCGCTGCGGCAGAAAATAAATAGGTACAGCCCAATCGTTATCATATTGTTAAGCCTGGATTTACTCATTGAGTAAATCCAGGCTTTTTTATATTTCAGCTAAGTGGCTAAGTGTGGCTACTTGCTAGCTGGCTGCCGCGCTCATTAATCGGTAACATAGGCGACTGCTGAATAGGCTGCTTTTGCAAATTGCCTTCCCCATATCGCAGTACATTCCTGTACAGCAAAGGGGAAAGGCTGGCTTTGTTTTTAAAGTATTTGCTGAAGTGGTATTCATCATGGAAGCCAAGATTAAAAGCAATTTCTTTTATAGGTTTTTCGGTTAGATAAAGCTCTCTTCTCGCCTCGAGCAGTATTCGTTCACCTATTAGCGCTGTGATGGTTTTGTTGCAGTGTGTTTTAACAATTCTACCCAATGTTTTTACCGAGACATTCAGTAGTGCGGCATATTCACTTGGGTTGTGGAATTTTTTATAGTGCTCATCAATGGCTTTCTTTAATTTCCGGAGAATTTTGGCTTGATGGGTGGTGTCGAGTGATTCTGAAAACGGCGCATGCGCATGGCTTTTTAGTGTAGCACGTGCCGCTTGAATGATAAGGATTTTGAGGTAGGCCACCAATAAGTCAAACTGACCGGTAGCTTCTGTAATGATGGCTAGCTCGATTTGTTGGAATAAGTTGTCGAACAGGGGAAGATCTTTATCGTTGATGTGAATAAAGGAACTTCGCTTGTCGCGGCTAAAAATAATATGATCGCACGAGACTTCGCTTTGCTGTTTTATGGTATAAAAGAAATCGGGATGAAAGTTCATTACGATGCCGTTTAATTTCTCGTCTTTTAGAGAGAAAGGGTATTCTGGCTCGAAGAATAACAAGGTGTTTTTTTTGATTGGAAAAGTTGCAAACTCTGCTTGCAGATCGCCACTTCCTTCTTGGATCCAAACAACGGAAAATTGATTTAACCTTTGGGCTTTTTCTAAACAATGGTCCAGCGGAAAACGTGAAAATCGAAAGCTGATGCTTTGATCGATCGGACTGGTAAGAAACAATGGGTATTTCATGGATGTCTTTTTTTGAAGGCGTTAGTTAAGTTAAACCGTAATTAGGGGGATACGGCTAGTTGTTGATTCATAATAAAAGTGGTGCGTTCTACGTTATCGATAGGGAGAGCCTCGGCGAATGGACTATCAAAACACTCAAGTGTATAGTTAGGAACTACTTGGCGCTCTTTTGAGGTGATTTCTACTGTTTCAATACACAATAGTGTACCATTTATGTTACTACCGTACCAAAAGGTATTGGGTTGCTGGCGCCATGTGACGAGCTTGTATAACTCGCTATTTTCCCTTGGCTTTTGCGCTAATTTGTTTTGAAGGGCAAGTTTATTGCCGAATAATACGGCAATCGTGTTTGCTCTTTCATTCACTATCATGGTAATGACACGGAGACTGTCATTTTGAAAAGATAAGTCACGAATGTGACCCGTATAATTACTGGTACAGGCGTTTGCCAATAAAAGGATAGATCCGTATAGCGTGGTGTATTTCATAGCTTTTCAGATGATTGTTTAGTAGAAAGGTTAAATACAAAATCGTTTTGTTCGACCGTCTTATGGCAGTCAATACATTCAGTGGCTAAGATGAGTACATCTCCGTAAGGCTTTAGTTGAGGGCCGTCGAACCGGGCAAATCCCCACCCACCTGTACTGCTATACTTTCTCTTGTCCTTTACCATGTATTGTAGGTTAATGAATTTTCCTGGGCGTACTTGGCCCTCTTTATCTTCCAGTTTTTGCCACATGGCCTTTACAATAACGGAACCTTTTGGCCATGGATTGATGTTTTTATTTTGGATTGCCTGTGACGCAATCGGATTTGCATAGAGTATGCGTATGGTGCCATTGTCAAATCGAGAGGTTGCACTCATTACCTGCCATGTTTTGTATGCAGGCATATGTGCTATACCATTTGGAGAAACTCTTCTACTAACCGCTTTACTTTTTATCCACGAATTGTATTGCGATAGAGTGGTTTCTAGTGCGGTAGAATCTGCGAGCTGCTTAATGATTAAACCATCAATATAGGTTTTGAGTATTTGTCTATCGGCCGTTGTTATGATCGCTTTCGAGTGAGTCTGCAGATAAGATATAGGCGGCATCCTGCCGGCTCTAATAACGTTATATACATCCCATAATTTGGCTTTTCTCGCTGTAGGACTCAAGCTCTCCCACGCTGAGAAGTTTAGGTGTCGCCGCCCTTCTTCTACATCTTTTCTAACGGCTATTGAAATGATAGGCAGTCGGTCAAACCAAGCCAATTTGGTGTCGTTTGAATGACAATCGTAACAGGCTTTTCTGAGTATGTTGTCAACCTCTTTTGGGGCTTTTATTTCGCCTACGGTTGAGCCATTATTAATGCCGTGGCCGCCATAACCCGCAAATAAGAGGGCAGCCAGTGCTGTGACTAAGGCGATGAAAAACATGAAATTTCGTTTTGACATGGTAATCGTATTTACTTTTTATCAAAAGTACTTTTAGTGGGTTTTCAAAGGTGGGATTTTAGGTGAATGGGTTGAATGTAACGTTCAAATTGATGAAAATAGGGATAAGCAAAATTACATTAAGACGTATTCACCGACGAATACGTCTTGTTCGACGAAAAGTCGATTGATGGATCTAAAAAGACGGGATATTTGGCTAAGCGACTGATTGTCGGAAATCTAAATTGTAAAATTATGAAGAAAACAATTGATGTTACATTACTCACCTTAGCAGGCCTATACGTATGCTCGATACCTTTCTGCCTGTATCATTTATATGTGGTGGGCATTACCAGTGGGAGTGGGCTGGAGGTGTTCATATACTACAAGCATTTGCTGTTTATATTTTTATTCCTGCTGTTTGATCGATATGGAATGAGATCGAATGCTATCATTGATGTATCTTAATGATTGCAATTAGTATAATAAATATTATTTTTGATAAAAATCTACTTAATATTCAATATGAGCTACAGTAGACAAGCAACGTTAAGTTGTGAAAATAACAGTGATGCTACCTGTTCTGTGGAGGCGGCACTCTCCATTATCAGTGGAAAATGGAAACTGAAAATATATAAAATATTACGACAGGGAGAGCCTCTTCGTTTTTCGATGATTGCCAAAGGCTTGGGTGATGTTTCTGAAAAATCATTGACCTTTCAATTGCGGGAGATGGAAAGCGATGGCATCATTGTTCGAAAGGTGTATCCTGAGGTGCCTCCTCGCGTAGAATATGGGTTAACCGACTTGGGTAAGTCTCTTCATATTGTTTTTGAATCGCTTGATGTTTGGGGAAAAGCTTATATCAAAGCGAATAAATTGGAGGTTTAAAGATGTTTTTTTAGCTCTGCGCCGCTATGGGCGAAAAGGGAACGGGTTTGAGGAAGGTCTGACAGTGCGTTAAATAAACCGAAATCATGTATTACACCGTTGTAGGTAACAGTTGTTACGGGAACGCCTGCTTTGTCTAATTTTCGTCCGAAGGCTTCGGCCTCAGCTCGTAAAGGATCATTCTCTGCTATTTGTATAAATGTTCTGGGTAATCCGGAGAGCTGGTCTAAACTAGCACTAAGGGGCGAAAAATACATTTCACTTTTATCTTCCTCGCAGCGCGCATATTGATCTGCCGCCCAATTTCGTAAAGCGGAAGCAAAGCGATGAATAATATCTGGCAGTACTGTGGAAAGTTCTCGAGAAACGCCACTTGTGATTGGGCATATTAACACCAGCAAACGGAACTTTATTTTATTTGCTGCGGTGGCCATCATGGCAATGGCCACAGCCATATTTCCACCTGCACTGTTGCCAACTAAGCCAATCCGGTCGGCAAAAATGTTGAGCTCCTGCGCGTGTTGCGAAATCCATATGCATGCCGCGTATATTTCTGCCAAGGCTTGGGGGTATTTAGATTCTGGGGAAGGTGTATAATTGATAGAGATACCGGTGTACTGCGATTCTACTACTAAGTCTCGTATCATGCGTTTATGCGATTCAAAGTTGCCGAACACCCAGCCGCCCCCGCAAATAAATATAAAGGCAGGCAAAGTTCCCTCCAGGTATTTGGGCCTTACGATTTCCAGGGAAAGGGTAAAACCATCGGCGTTGATGTGTCTGGTATAAACGGTGATTCCCGATAAATCTGTTTCAACAGCATTTTGTGTTTCGAAGAATTTTTTTCGGGCATCGCTGATATTTAATTTATTCAAGTTCACCTTGGAGATGTCAATGGTTTCCAAGAAATCCCTGGTTTTTTGCGAGAGTTTTTCCCAATTGTTGAACGCTTCTGATTCGCTGGCTTTTCTGTTTGCTGCTGATGTTTTTTTCATGCTAAAACTTTTCTCATCATGATTTAATAAAGAAGGTCTTCTAGAGCAGCTCCGCATTTTTCTAGCAGCGTGCTTACGTCACCTTTTTATCATGATAATTCGCTCACAGTTGCCAAAAGTAGTGCCAACGTGTAATCGTCAATCAGCCAATATATTAGGTTTTTTGCTTGCTCGTAAATTTACGATTTTTTACGAAAAATCGTAAATTCATGTCGCAAAATGGAAGTCGCTTCTGTTTATAATTTATATGTTTTAGATAAACCAAGGCGTTTTATTTTGCTATAAACGGTGGTAGCTGGCATCCCTAATAATTTAGCGGCTCCACCCGGCCCGGCAACTTTGCCATTGCACCGCTTCAAAATACCCATCAAATGCTGCTTTTCACTCTCTTTCAATGAATAGCCATTATTATAGGTAGCTGATGAGACATCTTCGTTAACTGATGCCACTGGTATATTCTCGGGTAAATTTATTTCTTTGATGATTTTTCCGCTTGTCATGAGCATGGAGCGCTCTATATAATGTTCGAGCTCTCTGACGTTCCCCGGCCAGTTATAATGCACTAATTTTTGCATAACATCTTGCGACAGACCACTTATTTCTTTGCCAATTCTCCTGTTATATTTCTGAATAAAATGTTGTACGAGCATAGTCATGTCTTGTTTCCTGTCTCGAAGGGCAGGGGCTATTATCGGAAAAACATTTAACCGATAAAATAAATCTGCCCGAAAAGTTCCTGCACTAACTTCTTGCTGAAGATTTCTGTTGGTGGCGGCGATGATCCGTACATTCACCTTGATAGGAGAACTGCCACCAACGCGTTCAAATTCTCGTTCTTGTAAGACACGTAATAATTTAACCTGAAGTTCTAAAGGCATTTCGCCCACCTCATCAAGAAACAGCGTTCCTTGGTGAGCCAGTTCAAATTTTCCTATTTTGCGTTCAAAAGCGCCAGTGAAACTGCCTTTTTCATGGCCGAATAACTCACTTTCAATTAGATTTGCGGGCATAGCAGCACAGTTGATTTTTACCAATAACTTGTTTTTTCGGGTGGAATGATTGTGTATGGCTCTGGCGAGCAATTCTTTTCCTGTGCCGGTTTCTCCAGATATTAGTACGGTACTGTCTGATTGGGATACTTGATCTATCAGTTGAAAAACATTTTGCATCAATGGCGAATCGCCTATAATTTCACTATACTCATAATGCTTCTTAATCTCTTCATGGAGCAGTAAATTCTCTTCCTCCAGTTTTCTTTTATAACTTTCAATTTGTTGAAATTGCTTCGCTATTTTCTCGCTAGATATTAAGTTTGAAACCGCTACTGCAATTTGTGACGAAATGCCTCGTATCATGTTGAGCTTTTCGGGCGGAAAGCTATTTTCACGATCGCTGAACAGGAGTAGAAATCCCATGTATTTCCCTTCCACTTTAATCGCCAATACGCCGATTTCCTTAATGCCACTTTCATAGTTCATGGCTACAAATGCGGGCATTGATTGATCATGTCGGATTTCTTCTGTTTCGAAAATTTCGAGTTGTCCTGATACTATTGGTTTTTGGAAAAGCGGGCATTTCATCGAGAAATGATTATTTTTAACCGTTTCGTCAAATTTGGGATGATTAAAATTTCGAGAATGTGGATCTAAGATGAAGGGACTCGTTGTTTCACCCCCTTCGTCGATTAAACCGATGACGGAGTGCGCGAAATAAAAAATCTTCTTGAGGTTTTCATTAATAAGCTGAAGAAAATCTTCGCTGGTCTTAATCGCCGCAAATTGATTGCTCAATTCCAGCAATTGTTGCTGCTCTTGTTCTCTTTTCTTAAGCGTTTCATAAGCTTTTACATTTTTTAGTGCTATGGTGAGGTAGGGAGCAAGCATGTTAAATCGTTCGGTGGTTTGCGCTAGATCTGTTTGCGTTGAAAATAGCGTGAATAGCACAGCGGAGACGTCTTTTTCTATCGGGATGGGAAAACAACCAACCGTTGTTGATCTGCTGTTTTCTGTTTCCGTAGCTAAAAAGGGCCGGAGCTCTTCTGTCAAATCGTTTGTGCCAATATAACAGGGCACTCCTTTTAATGCTACTTCTAAGAGGAGTTGCCCTTGGATATTTTCCCACCGGTCCTCGCTGATGATGGATGCGTTTACTTGATCGCCCTGCTGAAACTTGTCGATCGTTAATAAAGAATACTGTTTTTCAGTATTTTTAACAAGTACGATGGTGGCTTCCTTAAAGGCTATTACATTTGTTAAACCATTAAAGATGAAATCGAAAAAATCAACGCTATTTCGAATGGAAGCTAAACTTTGACCTAAAGTGATGAGCGACTGGCGTTGTTGCTCTTTTGCCTCTAATAAATCTTGTGTAATAAGCGAATGGGTGGCCAGCGATAAGAAGAAACTTAATGCGACCTTGAAAAAGGAATCTAGCTTCAGAAAAATTTCTTTTTCGGAAAATAATATCAGTTTTCCAACAAATTTTCCGTCGGTCTGTAAGGTGATTGTTAATGCTTGTTTAATACCTGTTTCAGCGCAGAAGCTAAGATGTGCTGCTGTATGTATTTCTTTAATGGGAAGCTGCTTAATGTCGTAAATATCTATTGGATCTTCGTCGTCAATTGATTGCGTATCGATAAGAGACGGAAGGCAGGTTGCCAGCCATTCTTTGAAAGCGGGATGCTCTTTTCGCTTAGCCTCGAAATAGCTAAAATAAAGGCCGGTTTGGTTAAGGGCATTCAAGGGAACCAACAGCGCAATATCATCATAGTTCCAGATTTTTCGTAAATTTTCTAGTAATACATTTAAAAAATCTCCACGAGATCGAATGGTGGAAAGGGCTATCCGAAGATCTCTTGCAATTTTTCGCTCATTGTTGATTCGGAATTGCTCCTCTTGGGTCTTAAGGGATAGTAATTTATCTACGATCGATGCCTCGAATGGTTCAAGTGCTTCGAGGTTCATGCTATTTGCTTTATGTGAGAATAAAGACAATACACCGATCACATTGCTATCGTAGATAAGGGGAAGATGGCAGCTGTTAGTGACTATGCCGTTTTCTGCGCGAATGATATCAGTTTGCGGCGCCCTGGTAGCGAGTGCCCGTTCCATGATCGTTCCCTCCAAATTGGAACCTGAACAACGGAAGGCAAGAACGTTCGCGGAGGTGTCTTGGACCACTCGGGTGTCCAAAAAAGAACAATAGCGAGCGCGATCAAGATCAATTATGAATATGGCGGCATGTTCAGCGCCCATAAAGGGAAGAAAGTGCCTTATTAACCAGTCTTTTAGTTCGCTTTTTGTATAAGCGGTTGTCAAGGTGGCTTGCAATCTGCGCTCTTGCATACGCGCCTCAATGATACGCTTTAATGATTTGGTTTCTTGAATCTTTGAGAAGGTCAATTGGAGGTATAAAGATATGGGCTTGCATAGCGCTAATAAATCTGTTTCGCTGATAACACTGTTTGGTGATCGATCGAAAAATATAGCAACTTCTTGATTCACTTCTTGAGTAGGAATACCTACAATTTCAGTAACTCCTAGTAGATTAAATATAACGGCAACACCATTTTCTTTATTAATATCAGGGCCGTTAATCGGAAGGAGGAGTGGTTCTCCTGCCTCAACCACGGTGTTGAAATAGTTGTCAAAATAATCGCATGGCGTCTCCCGATAGAATGCCGACTGCTCCTCCGACGCAGATAGAAGGTGATCTATAGAATAGGTGATTTTATCCTTATTCAATTGACAAAGTAAAATACTTTTCGTTCCTAAAATCGACATCAGTTTTTGTCTCAAAATCGACAGTACTTCTTCAACTGATTTAGCTTTGCTCAGCGAAAGGCATAACTTTTCAAGTATGTCTTCTTGGCCAAACAATATCCGTGTTGGATAATCTACTTCGAAACTATTTTTCATCTATTAATAATTTTTTCGTCAGATGGAGCTTGCCGTCCATTATAATTTTAAACTTGCTCAACATAACGCAATAATTGCCTTTTGTTTAAGGGCTGATCGTTCAATAATACTTGGAACCTTGGTCCTTATTTTATTATAAACCTTAAACGAACGAAATGTAAAAGGTACTCATAAGGAATATAAAATTTATTGACGCGAAGAATGTGAAGCGGATTACTTGTTTTCAACGTAGAGAGGCAATGGAATAAAAGAGGTTGGGCCGTAAATCAAAAAGGCCTTTCCTAAGCGTAAGGAAAGGCCAAATATAAAAGAAGGGCTATTTGGATGCTTGAGGGCTATTCAGCTAATGCTTTTTTTATGACGGCTGCTGCTTGCAATAAGGCGGTTTGAATAGCAGGAACTTCTGCAATTGGATTCAGTAAGCCGTAATCATGAATCAAACCCTGATAGCGTGTTAACGTAACAGGGACACCTGCTTCATCGAGCTTTCTGGCATAGGCCTCACCTTCGTCTCTTAACACATCATTTTCGGCTGTCTGTACCAATGCTGGTGGAAGCCCTTTCAATTGTTCGAGACTGGCCTGCAAAGGGCTTGCATAGATTTCCTTTCGTCTATTTTGCTCAGGTAAATAGTTATCCCAGAACCATATCATCATGTTACGAGTAAGAAAGCGCTCACTGGCCATCTGATGGTAAGATTCGGTATCGAAATCAGCGTCCGTTACTGGCCATAAAAGTACTTGGAGTTTCAGCAATGGGCCATTTTTGTCTTTTGCCATCAGCGCAACGGAGGCGGCCATATTGCCGCCCACACTATTGCCAACAATAGCTAAATTTTTGCCATTTACGCCTATCTCATTCCCTTTTTCAGCAACCCACTTTGTGGTTGCATATAGTTGATTAATTGCAGTGGGATACTTGGCTTCTGGAGACGGTGTGTAGTCAGGGAATACAGCTACGGCACCACTTCCTACTGCTAAGTCACGTACTAAGCGCTTATGGGTGAGATAGTCACCTAAAACCCATCCACCACCATGTACAAAGATAAAGACCGGTGCATTGTTTTTTACGCCAGCCGGTTTCACAATGTGAATGGTAATGGTTTGGCCGTCTTGCGTAATTTCTTTTTGTGATTCTTCAATGCCGTCGTAATTGACGCTTACGGAGTTTTGCGCGTCTACGAGTACCTTCCTCGCATCGCTTGGTGGAAGTTTTTCAATTGGCTCACCATCGCCAGCATTTAATACCTTAAGAAATCCACGCACTTCCCGGAGGATCTGTGGATCGTTTTCTGCTTTAATTGTTTGATTTGTTTGTGCCATGATAACTGAATTTAGCGTTAGACATACTATCCATGTAAAGATACTTGGGTTCATTATGGAATTTTTCATTTTTTTAAAATTTAAAAGATAACTAGAGTGGTTTATGGATGGTGTGGTTTTCGGTACATGGGCTGCCTTGATAATGAGGTGGGCTAATGCCTAATCCCTCTGCTATTATCTGGGCCAGCATCTGATCTACTTGGCAGAAATGATAAAGCTGCCGATTGATAATTTCCAGCGATTTTTCCCCAATAATACCCTGCATTGACTTGATGATATTGATACAGAGATCGCCGCGCTCCTTATTATCTAACACCTCTCTGAATAAAGTGCGAGGTTGGCTGTAGTGATCATTTTCCCCTGCGCTGTTTCTGTCATACCAGTCGGCTATGGTATTGCCTAGTTTTACTGGAGGCTCTTCGTAGTCATTTTCTATAAACAATTGATCAAAGCTGTTTGGGTAGTAATTAGCTAAGCCTTCCCCATTGCCAGTTACCGTCATCAAGCCATCGCGTTGATAGTTGTGTACTGCGAAGAGGCATTGATTGACCGGAATCTGCTCATAATTTGCGCCCAGCCGGTAGCGTTGGGCATCGGGATAGGAGAGTATTCTACCTTGTAACACTTTGTCAGGCGAGTAGCCAATACCATCTACTACATGAGCCGGTGCAAAGGCCAGTTGCTCGACTTGGGCAAAGTAATTGCTAGGATTTTTATTCAGTTCTAATACACCTACTTCTATCAAAGGAAATTCTTTTTGGCTCCAGGTTTTCGTGATGTCGAATGGATTAAAAGATGATTTGGCACATTGATCGGTTGTCATTACCTGAATAAACAAGGTCCATTTGGGGAAATTTCCGCGTTCAATGGCTTCGAATAAGTCACGTTGGGAAAAATCAGGGTCTGTACTACGCATTTGTATGGCATCCTCGTGGCTGAAGTTCTTTATGCCTTGCTGCGTCCGGAAATGAAACTTAACATATACGCGCTCATTTTTCGCGTTGATCATACTAAAGGCATGACTGCCATAGCCGTGCATGTGCCGTAAACCATAGGGCGTTCCTCTGTTGCTCATTAAAATGAGCACTTGGTGCAAACTTTCCGGATTAAAGCTGAAAAAGTCCCATATGCGGGTAGCGCTACGCAGGTTGTGGTAGGGGTCGCGTTTTTGACTATGAATAAAATCTGAAAATTTTTTAGGGTCTTTTATAAAGAAAACCGGCGTATTATTACCTACTAGATCCCAGTTGCCATCCTCTGTATAGAATTTAACTGCAAATCCTCTCGGATCTCTTTCTGAATCGGCGCTTCCTTTTTCTCCTGCAATGGTAGACATGCGCAGGATTATTTTCGTCTGTTTACCTAGCTGATTAAAAAGTTTAGCTCGTGTATATTGCGTGATATCATTCGTAACCGTAAAGGTTCCGAAAGCGGCAGAACCTTTTGCATGAACTACACGTTCCGGGATACGCTCTCTATTAAAGTGTGCCATTTTTTCGTGCAATATATAGTCTTCCAACAACAGGGGCCCGCGAGGGCCAACACTGCGGGAATCTTGTTCATACACGTAAGGAATTCCAGATGCGGACCTGAGTTTGAATAGATCTTCCATTGTATTAATTTTGCTTTTTGATACCTTTTATTTAATTACTTTTACGGCGTAAATGTTGCGATATATTTACGCACCCATATATAGCTGACGTCACAAATCACTGGCGAAGGTAATTCGCAAGTGGATGGCCTTGTTTTTTTTTCGATGAATAAGGAGTTTCAATAGCCGAATAACAAAAATGTAATCATGAGATTTATTCAAATATTAAATATATAAGCGATGTCAAAGGTGAACGATGGTATCTCAGAAAATTATATGGATGCAGAATCGATTCTGCCAGAGGATACGATGATTAGACTAAGCCAGTCACTTGCCACGATTCGTACGAAAGAAGCGTTTCAGCTTTTTTTACGAGAGAAGCTATATAGACTGGTGCCGTTTAAGGAGGGCTTTATCAGTACATTTGATCAAACTACAGAAAGCTATAAGCCTTACTTTACAAGCCATTTATTTAAACAACTGGCTTTCGACGAACAAGCTTGGGGTACTACATTGGCTGTTGGCTCAAGTGCTATAAATGAGGTAATCGATAGTCGTGGACTGCAAGGTCACGTGCTCACATCTCGAATGTTTGAGCAGCTTGTGGAGTCTGGTCATTTCTTCGAGATTTCAAAGGAACTTCTTGTATTGGTGGGGTGTAGGTTACAAGCAGGTGACCATATTGTCGGTTTTCTTTGTCTTGTGCTTAACAAGTCACAATACCATGCGAATTATGCTGAAAAATTACTCGCTCGGATTTCGGGCCATCTGTCAACAGTATTAGCAAATATTCTGGCTTTAGAACAATTAAGCAACAGGGATCGGGAACAGGCTGCTTTATTGGAAATCAGCAATGATTTTGCAGCTATAAAGGATTCGAAGGATTTTTTGGATATCGTTAACAATAAGCTAAAAAAACTTTTTAATTTTTCGCATAGCGTGTTAAGTTTGATAACTGAAGACGGCCAATATCTTTACCCATATATTTTTGATCCCAAAAATCCTAATATAAACCATCAACTCTATGATAACGCAATAAAGCTAAAGTTTCCCACAACCTATCACATTTTTAAAGAATCGTTAGAGAAAGGCACTGTTTTGGTATATAAAGTGGATGATCTGTTGATGGACGAAGATGCTCCGGTGTTTATAAAAATAAACCATGATAATAAAATGAGGGAAATGGCTGTTTTGGCATTAGGAGCTGAGGGATCTTACGTTGGCTTCATTCAGTTTTGGACACGGGTCATGGGAGCCTTTTCACCTTCTTGTTTGGAAATTATTGGTAGCGTATCGCAGCAGGTCGCAATCGCCTTATCGAACTTACTGGCAAAAGATAAAATTGCGGAGCAGCTCGCAGAGATAGAGCGTTACAAAAAGAAGCTGGAAGACCAGAATGTTTCGCTGCAGGAAGAGCTCAGCGCACAATATAAATATAGTGAAATAGTTGGGGAAGGGGGGGCAATAAACTCCGTGTTTAAAGCTATTGGGCAAGTTGCATCATCAGACAGCACCGTGCTTATTATTGGTGAAACAGGCACAGGTAAGGAGCTGATTGCAAAAGAGATTCATAATCGATCTAAGCGTAGCACTAAATTGATGGTTAAGATCAATTGCGCGGCGATACCGCTTAACTTAATAGAGAGTGAACTCTTTGGGCATGAAAAAGGTAGCTTTACAGGAGCGGGCGAAAGGAAGCTTGGCAAATTTGAACTTGCAGACGGTGGAACGCTTTTTCTGGATGAGGTAGGTGAGATGCCAATGGAAGTACAATCGAAGTTATTACGTGTTTTGCAAGAGCGGGAGATAGAACGTATAGGTGCCAATTTTCCAATAAGCATTGATGTGCGTATTATTGCGGCAACAAACAGAAATTTGCTTCAGTCGGTGGCCTCGGGAAATTTCAGGGCAGATTTATTTTATAGATTGAACGTTTTTCCAATTGTGGTACCGCCCTTGCGCGAACGGAAAGGCGATATAAGAATCCTGGTCAATCATTTTCTGGAGAAACATGGAAAAAAAATAGGTCGGAAAATTATGGGAATTTCGAAGCAAGTGCTTCATGACTTTCGTCAATATGATTGGCCAGGAAATGTGCGTGAGCTCGAGCATGTTATTGAGCGTAGTATACTAATGACTTCCCAACCGATCATTACGGAGGTTTATTTGCCAAATAGTAAAACAGATAGAATAGTTTCCTTTTTGGAGGATTTACCTCCAACATTGGCGCTTGAAAAAAACCATATCACGCAAGTGCTACAGCAGTGTGGCGGTAAAGTATCTGGATCTGGTGGCGCGGCGGAAGTGCTGGGAATGCCGCCTTCCACACTATTCAGCAAATTGAAACGGCTGGGCATAAAGCGAAATTATTCGATGTGATAAAGGCCTCGTGCAACGATAAAAAGGCAAAGTAAAATTACGAAACGGCTGAAGCTGCTATTTGCGTAATTTTATGTCGTGTTTTTACGTAAGTTCGCTGATTTACGATTTCTGTTTTTTTGTAAACAATTGATTATTAGTAGTTTATTTTTGGTATTAAGATTGAATGGGCTAATGAAATTAAAAACTCAAAAAAATGAATTGCTTAATCATAGACGACGACCAACACACAAGAAAAACGATGACTGATTTGGCCCTTCAGTCAGATATAGTGTCTTCCATTTCTAATTGTTCAAATGGCTTGGAAGCTTACGGCCACCTACAAAATAACCGTTTGGATGTATTACTCGTAGATGCAAAAGTACTCGAGCTCCCGGGGGCTGACTTAATTACCCGTTTTATTGAAGGCTTACCATCCGTTCTTGTTACATCTGCCGATTACGAACATTCAACAAAAATTTCAAGCTTAAACGTAATCGATTACGTGAAGAAACCTTTAGAGGTCGACCGCTTTATGTTGGCACTGGCAAGGGCTAGCGTAATGGTTCAGGCTCGACAGGTGCTGAAGAAAGAGGAAACAGATTTTATTTATGTGCGTGATAAGACCTGTTTCCGGCGCCTCAATATAAACGAGGTGCTTTATGTGGAGGCCATGGGTGATTATGTTAAAATTCATCTTCCGAATCACTTTTTCCTGAGTCATTCAACCTTAAAAGCTGTGGAAGACCGATTGCCCTCCGAATTGTTTATACGTATTCATCGTAAATACATCGTTGCACTTAGCAAGATTGAAATGATACAGGAGAACGCACTGATTGTTGGCGGCACGTTCCTCCCCATTGCAGAGAGACATCGGAAAATACTGAATAATAAAATAACAATCCTGTAAGAAGTGAACACTGGGGGTTATTTTGCAATGCTGCTCGCATGCTATTCAAATAGTGTCTCTGTTTCTCTAATTCGCTGGGATTTAGTGCCGTAATTAAAATATGCATGTGATTTTTTTCGAAGAATGAGCCGCGCTCGATATAATTGGTTTTCTATCGTTCTGACAGATAGATTAAGCTTTCTGGCAATTTCATTTGATTGCAAACCTTGCGAATAAAACAAGTAAAAGATCTGTCTTTGCCTTTCGGGAAGTTTATTAACTTGCTTATGTAGATGTTCCATTAAATCGTCTCGCATAAAAAGATGTTCTGCCGAGCTGTAAAAATCCAATTCCTTTAGTTTGAGTTGTATCGCTTGCTGGTCGACGAATTTTTGTTCTAAAGCCAGTCGACGTAAATAATCTATACCCGCGTTCTGGACGGCTTTATACAGGATTTTTTTTATCTCGCAATCAGGTGACAGGAAAATCTTTTTTCCCCATACATTCATAAAGACATCATGTACGATATCTTCAGCGATAGAGAAAGGTGCAAACTTGTTTGCAAATCGTAAAAGCATAGGGGCATATTTCATATAAAGCGCCTTATAGTGTTGTATTTCCTTACTTTGTGACATTTAAACGAGGTAAAACATTTAAACGCTAAGACAATCGAATATGAAAAATTGGACATTTGCTTTAAAGCTCAAAATACCTTATTCAACGGCTATCTTGCAGTATTCAACGAATGTTGGAAGTATTTGGTCCTTACTTTTTTAGCTTTGATGGATATGGAGTCGTTTTTCTTTACCGGAAAATTTCTGACAAAGACACTACGACGGTGTGGGAAGTTCGTCTTTGGTTGTGCGGAGGGATAGTAAAAGATCGTTGGGGATAAACCGGATGTTGTATTCAGTCAGTCCATGTGCTCGATTATGATGGTTTAAATCGATTGTTCTTCGATAATTAAACATGAAGCATTTTCTTTACTAATCGGATTGTTCTTTCAAAAGAGCATGTTATTTCAGGTATATCGAACTCGCGATGAGGTAACCCGTAGTATAGCAGTAGTAGATGGATGCATTTGCAAGTCACCCTAAAAAGTTTGTTAATGGTTGTTGAAAAAATTTTCATCATGTTAAAATCTTGTTTCAATATTTCTTGTTGTGTATTATCGTATGCTAACATTTTCCATATCTCATCTATATCAGCCCATTCTCAACCTTTCAAGGAAGGATTGTTAGGTATACACAAAAATACTGGCAGCAACTATGCAGATAAATGGTTAAAAGTCTCAAGTAATTGTACATTTTACCATAATAGCTCATTAGCGGTAGATGGAAGGCCTATAAATCTCCGTTTTTACTTTTGCATAGGAAAGGTAATTTGCCTAAGTTTGATAGGACCCATGGTTATCACCTTGTGGGCCAGTTTTGGATTAAGACCTTATAGTTTTCATTGTAATTATTTATGGGTAAGTTGATTAAACCTGAAGTAAACAGAAACCAAGCGACGAGTTTCTTTTTAAATGAGGCGGAGTTTAGTATTGATTACTATAAACGTGAAAGGCAGGTTATTCTGCAGCTTAGTGAAGACATTACCCAAATTCATGAGAAGGCCGATTTAATGACGCTACTGTCTTTACGAATTAAAAGTTTTTTCTATTATGTCCACGCGATTGTGACGATCATTGATGAGTCGGATCATGTTTATAGACCATTTATATTAGACCCGGTATCTTCGCCCTTAAAGGATCACCCCGACTATCCAGTTTTAATCAAAACTGGTTTTGAATTGGACGAGCCGTTCATAACGAAGGTTATGGCAGCTGATGGTCCTGTCTCTTTTCGGTTAGACGAGCTTATATTGCAACCGAAAAGCCCATCCTTTTTACGTGTAAATTACGAGTGCGGTATGAAGGCAATACTGATGACACCGCTAAAAAGCAATGCAAGAACAGTCGCCTTTTTACATGTTTACTCTGATAGTGAAGACAGCTTTACACCGGCATTTAGAAGTCTTATCAAGGGAATTGCCCCTCAGATTTCAAATGCTGTTTCTAACGTCATTAGAAATGAACTAATTGTGCAGAAAGAGGAAAACAATAAGATTTTATTAGATGCCAGTTATGATCTTTCGGGAGTAAGGAGTCGTGAAGATCTAGCGGTTGCTATCGACAATTCCTTAAAAAGATTGAAGGCAATGAGCGGCTATGTCATTCGGAAAGTCAATGACGATAGGCAAACGATGAGTGCTTATATTTACGATAACACTATTTGTATACAGGAAAATGAAGATTTATCGGACATCTTGAACTTCAAGTTTCCGATTGACGATGGTTTGCAAAATCGCGTGCTGGCAAGTCCTATTCCAATACTTATCAATGTTGATTCGGAAATTGAGCGCGGTGTTAGGGCGGAATATCTCTCTTTCTGGAAGCGAATTGGGTTTCGGAAAATGGTAGGTGTTGCGCTTCGTAATGGAGATTCAGCTCTTGGCATTTTATGGTTAGGGATTGATGACATAAATTTAACCTTATTAAAGGGAATATGCTCGCAGATATCTATAGCAATGGCCAATATTATGGTAAACGATGAGCTTGTTAGAAAACAGGAGGAACAGCAATTGCTGCTTGACTTCTGCGACGACATAGCAGGTGTACGCACAAAGTCCGATTTGCGGGTTGCGATATTCAATGTTTTTGAAAAGTTGCTGAACACTAAACTGGCGATGCTCAATTTACTCGAAGACGATGGCATAACATTCCGGCATTACATGTGGGATGAGACCCTTTTCGAAAAGGTGAAGACGAGCTTTGATGAACGGATGGAAGCTAGGCTTGACATTCATGAAAACTATACCACTAAAGTATTAAATAGCGGAGATGTGGTGATTTTTAGCGTGGAGGAGGAATTAAGGCTCGATGCCAATAATCCTTATGCGCTGTTGTGGGAAAAAGTTGGATTTAAGTATGCATATGCGACGGCGCTGCGCGTGGGAAATACAGATATAGGTACCTTATGGTTGTTGAGTGATTATATCAATCCCGAACTAGTGAAGGGCATCTGCGCCCAAATCTCTGTTGCATGTGCCAATATCAGGGCAAATGAGCGAATTCTAGCCTATAAACGGATTCTGGAAACAGAAAATGAATTGCTCAAGGAGCAAATGAGAACCATCTATAATTTCGAGGAAATCATTGGTACTGGCGATGCCATGCAAAAAGTGTATGAACTGATGAGCATGGTTGCTGAATCACATTCGACCGTTCTCTTGACTGGCGAAACAGGAACAGGAAAGGAGCTTATTGCCCGCGCCATCCATAATGCCTCGTCTCGTAAAAGTAAAGTGATGGTAAAAGTAAACTGTGCGGCACTGCCCGCAAACCTGATAGAAAGTGAACTTTTTGGTCATGAGAAAGGCGCCTTTACCGGTGCCTTAGAAAGGCGTATTGGAAAATTCGAAATGGCAAATAATAGCACCTTATTTCTTGACGAGATAGGCGAAATGACATTGGATGCACAGGTCAAATTATTACGTGTGCTTCAAGAGAAAGAACTCGAAAGAATAGGTGGCACAACTACTATTAAAGTAAACGTCCGTATTATAGCAGCAACCAACCGTAACCTAGCAAATGAGGTTAACGAAGGCCGCTTCCGTTCTGATCTTTTTTATCGTCTCAATGTATTCCCCATTCATTTGCCTCCGCTTCGCGATCGAAGGCCAGACATCGTTTTGCTGGCACAGTTTTTTTTAGATCGTTACAATAAAAACACAGGGAAGAATATAAAAGCACTTTCAGCAAAAGTTGTGAAGGAACTGAATGGTTATAGTTGGCCCGGAAATGTGCGAGAATTGGAACATGTAATTGAACGCAGTGTTTTGATGGCAACCGATTCGGTGATCAGAGAAATTTATTTACCGGTAAAGAATACGGAAACAGCGGGTGAAGCTAATATGGCTAATAGAACCTTAGAGCAAGTTGAAAGGGCTTACATAATAGATACTCTCAAACGCTGTGCCGGCAAACTTGCTGGACCTGGTGGTGCTGCAGCATACCTCGATGTTCCATCTACCACGCTCCACTCCAAACTGAAAAAACTTCGTATCGAAAAGAAGGATTATTTTTAATCCTTAGGCAGCTTCTCCCTTTTACTAGGTGCACAAAATGCTGTTCAATGTTAATTGAACAGCATTTTTTCCATACTGCACCTTTCTCCTCTCAAGTATTACTCCTCAAAATTACGAAAAGTGCTAAAGACACGATATTACGAGCATTTTTACGAGTAATGGCGATATATCGTGGCTTTTTCTAATCTGTTTTATTTTCAATGTATTGATTTTCAAGTTTTTAGTTGAATGGCACGTCACTTGTCTTAATGGTTGTGGTATTAACATTAAATGAAATTTTATGAAAATCGTAGTAATTGGAGGCTCAGGCCTTATTGGTAGCAAGTTGGTACACAATCTTCGAATGCTTGGTCACGAAGTGTTTGCAGCTTCACCCGCAACGGGTGTTAACACCATTACAGGTGAAGGCTTGGCGCAAGCCCTTGAAAATACTCAGATCGTTGTAGATGTGGCCAACTCTCCATCTTTTGAAGACAAAGCGGTGTTGGAGTTTTTTGAAACCTCCGGACGCAATCTGCTGGCTGCCGAGAAAGCTGCCGGTGTTGGACATCACGTGGCATTATCGGTGGTAGGGACCGAGCTTCTTTCGGAGAGTGGTTATTTCCGAGGTAAAATTGCGCAAGAGAAATTAATTCGTGAGTCGGGCATGCCTTATACAATTGTGCATTCAACTCAATTTTTCGAATTCTTGGGCGGGATAGCCAATTCGGCCTCAGACGGAGGTGAAGTACGTTTACCTACTGCTTTTGTTCAGCCAATTTCTTCTGATGATGTAGCGGCTGCATTGACAGAAGTGACACTAAATAATCCTGTTAATGGTATCGTAGAGATTGCAGGACCTGAGCGCTTTCGTATGCCAGATCTCATGCAAGAATATTTCACGATTACGAATGACGCACGTAAGGTAGTAGGTGATCGTCAAGCGCGTTATTTTGGGGCACTATTAACAGATGAAATGCTTTTGCCGGCCGGCGTGGCTCATGTAGGCAGCAGCAGGATAATAAGTTGGTTGGAGAGTCAACGCAAAACAGAAAAAGCTTCGTAGAATATTGATTTGACTTCGTAACGAAGATGACGGGTGTCAGCTCCTGGAGGAGGCTGTAAGGGGTGTGCACTTTCCACCCGTTCGTGCACGAGACAAACCCACGTCGGCATGGAGTTACCATGAAATACCGATCAGTTACACTGGGAAACGGAGGCAGAGAATATTAACTTAATAAATTTAGGACAATGAGAATAATAGATTATATTATACAGAAAGGCTATTTGTGGTCGCAAATAACAAAGCTTCTCGAAAACCTTTATAAGGTGGATGCAGAGCAAGACAGCGTAGTATGTGCCGCCTACGGAAGCGAATTATTGGACGATACACGGATGGTAGATCAACCTTTAGAAAAAAGTGTTACACACCAAATTACCATGGGTGACTTTGCTCAACTTGGTCAAATTCCTTACCTATTGGTTCCCTTTCACGGAGAAGCGGAAGCAACGAAAACGAAGAAGAAATACAACGTTTTGAATTCGAAAATTCTAGTGGTGAATCCTGCTCAAGATGAGTTAGAACGTGCTATTGCATCAGAAGTTCCTTTTCCTTGGAACCAATTCAAGTTATATGCACTCTCTCAGGATATCGAGACTAATTAAATCGTCTTTCATTGGTAATCAGGATTTTTCAGTGGTTAAGGTACGCGCATCTTCATTCGATGGTTTAATGGATCCATTGCTCGGTTTCGAACATTTTAAAATGAGTACACAGGCATTTCGTCCACGTCCATATGCAGGTATGTCAATTATAACGTATCTTTTTAATGATTCGGCACCTTATCACATCCTGGATACGGCAGGAACCGACCTTATTCTTCAACCCGAATGTTTAAGTTGGACACAGGCGGCTAAAGGACTGGTTCGTACGGCATCTCCTAAACCTGAAGGGCTTTTTTCGCACGGTTTACAGATACTGATCGATATACCTGGAAAGCATAAACAACTGAACCCAAAAGCGATCGCCCACATGGAGGCGCATTCCATTCCAGAAAGAGTTGACCATGGTGTTAACATGAGGGTGTTAATAGGCCATGATGGGGATGGTATATCGCCAATTGATTCGCAGCAGGCATTTACGTTTTTGCATATCACGATCGCGAACGGTGAAAATTTTGTCTGCGATCTGCCTACCGGTTGGAATGCCACGGCTCATCTATTAAGCGGTGCCGTACGGATGCAAACCAATATTGGCATTAGCTATCTCAGTGCTGGGGTAACGGTAGCTTTAGGAGAGTCTTCTTTTATAGAACGTTTATCTTTTATTGCACACGCACAAAGCGAACTCTTGTTTTTCAGTGGTTTGCCGATCCAGGAGCAAACGTGCAATTCCGGAACCATGTTTATGTCATCAACGGAGGATTTAGGAAGGGCTATTGCGGATTACGAAGAGGGAAAAATGGGCTTTATAACCCTAATAGAAGGAAGATGGCAAGTTATCCCGCCGGTGTAAGAAGTGTGGTCGACTGAAATTATCCAACATAATTAATTGATAGTATCAAAATAAAGTGTTTACCCCGGGCAGCGATTGCCCAACAATTCGATATATATTTTAAACAATTAAAACAGACAAAAATGAACGAGTATTTAGTAGTTGTCCACAGAGACATCACCAGCAAGAACCCGAAACCTACTGCAGAACAAATGCAAATGGCAATGAAACCTTATCAGGAATGGATCGCTTCTATTGCGGCACAAGATAAGTTGGTTGCCCCTCCTAAACGTTGGGATGTAGGCGGAAGAGTAATTAAAGGCATGAAATCGATGGCAAAGGTAAGCGAAGGTCCATTAGCGACCGATAGTCTTTCAATTGGTGGCCTCTTTTTAGTGAAAGCCGATGATTACAAGGAAGCGGTTAAACTTGCAAAAGCTTGTCCGATAATCCAATACGGCGCTATTGTAGAGGTGCGTGAGGCTATTCCTCCGGTACAGTAAATTCAGAAGGGGCTGTCTAAAAGTCATTCGTCAACGTCACCTCGAGTGAAGCATTCTCCACTCAGCTGGGTTTTGGACGAAATGATGGTCAATGCTACTTTTTAGGCAGCTCCTTTCAATAGGCGAAATTTAACAGATAATAGATATGAATTGGCTTATTAAAACATTAACAAGTTCTGTCGGTAAAAAATTTACAATGGCATTTACTGGTTTATTTCTGATCAGTTTTCTCATTGTTCATGCCAGCATAAATGCGCTTATATTTTACAACGACGGAGGAGAGATTTTTACTATAGGGGCACATTTTATGGCAACAAATCTCATTATTAGAACGATCGAAATTGTATTGGTAGTAGGTTTACTGTTACATATCATTCAGGCCTTATTGCTTTGGCGCTCAAACCGTGCCGCTAGGCCAATAAGATATGCAGTTATTAAACATCCTCCTCAAAGTACCTGGTATAGTCGAAGTATGACCCTATTGGGTACATTGATTCTACTGTTCTTGGTTATCCATACATCAAATTTTTGGATTCCAAATCGCACACACCAATTTTTGTATGGGGAAGAGTTACCGCTCTACGACATGATGATTGAGAAGTTTAGTGACCCGATAGAGGTGGTGATCTACCTTTTGGGAGCTTTCTCCTTGTTTTGGCATCTATTACATGGCTTTGCAAGTGCTTTCCAAAGCCTCGGTTTAGACCATAACAAATACAAGGGATTGATCCGGTTTACGGGTAAGGCTTTTTCTGTGATTATCTGCTTGACTTTTGCCATGATGCCCATATCTATCTATTTGAAATGGATCAGATAAGAAGTTTCTTGCTTCGTGGGGGAGTAAAGGGAAGTCCGGGCAAATAAAGTGGTACATGGAACAATAAAACATTAGTGATCGATGATGGAGTACATAAAAAAATATATTGTAAAAGAAGAACACACGGATTGGCAAGGTAATATGGAAGGTTTATATTACCCTTATTACCTAGAAGATTGCCGTCATGCTTATATTAAGGAAATTCTGTGTTTCGATTTCGAGGAAGAAGCACGAAATGGGATAAGTATGGTGTTATCCAACTATCGTATACAGATCCTGCGATCATTAAAAGGAGGGAGTAACCTTTCTGTCAGCTGTACGGTTTTTAGAGATAAAAGTGCATCTACACTTCTTCATTTTAAGCAGATGATTACTTTGCGGGGAAAAATTGTAACACTCGGATTGTTCTCCAGCACTTGTACGCCTTCAAATGGGGGGAGGTCGTTTTTGCCTCCATCGCTGAACCGTTTGTTAAGCAGGGTTCCGTTGTTGGAAACTCTGTCCAATTTTTAATTCTCAATTGTCAAAATAAAAATTTAAAACAAGTAAAAATGGAAACCAGAATCAATGCATTCGAAAAAGGAAAAAAAGCAATGGGCGCACTATTTACATTAAGTGGTTACTTGAAAAAATCTGCTATTGAACGCGAGCTATTAGAGCTCGTAGATTTCAGAGTTTCGCAGATAAACGGTTGCGCTTATTGTCTTGACATGCACTCTAAGGAGTTGCGGGCGATTGGTGAAACAGAACAGCGGCTTTATGGTTTAAGCGCTTGGAGAGAATGCCCCTATTATAGCGCTCGCGAAAGGGCCGCATTGGAGTGGGCAGAAGCATTAACGAAGGTGCAGGTGACCGATGAAATTTACCGCATAGCAAAGGAGCAATTTTCTGACGAAGAACTAGTGGATTTGACGTTGGGCGTCACCACCATCAACACATGGAATCGTTTTAATCTAGCGTTCGAGAACACGCCTGGTACTTATCAAATAGGTGCATTTGGCTAACATTTAAATGAACATGTTTTTGCTCCATATACCCCTGGACTGCCTAGCGAAGCCGTTTGGTAGACTGCTTAAGCTTGTTCTATGTTGCTAGGAGTTCCCGAATCCCCGTCGTGCACGGGGATTCTATTATTCTTTCAAAAAGTTCACAAAATAATGGATATTATAAATAACAAACATCATGAGTAAATTTCACACCTTTACATCACCCGACAATCTAGCGGTGATTATCAATTTAAAAAAGATTACGGCAATCGTAGAAACGCACGAAGGAAAATCAACTATCTTTTTGGATAACGGGCATAATATCTCAGTAAATGAAGATTTAAATAGCATCCGATTTGATTTAGATAGTAATAAGCAATAATATTATTTTGCTAAAGATGCCGTGTCGTAGGTGTTTTAAGCTGATGCATAAGGCTAGCGTACTGTAATTGGTCGGAAAAATGAGTAGAAAAGCTCTAACGAACCTTACAACAAAGTCGATTTGGACGTCGCAACAAAACGAAATTCAACCTTTTTATAGACCTTTGTATTATATTTATAAATGAAGACAGTATGTGGACAACTAAAAATATGCCTGATTTATCAGGTAAGATAGCCGTTGTAACTGGCGCTAATACAGGTATTGGCTTTGAAACAGCAAAAGCGTTATATGAAGCGGGTGCGACGGTCACGATTGCAGCTCGAGACGAGCGAAAAATTAAAGAAGCAATTGAGCGGATTAAAACTGCTGGAAAGGGACGTGGCTCGCTTGAAGTAGGAATTCTTAATTTGGCGAGTCTAACGAGTGTCAAGCATTTTGCTAATAGGTTCATCTCCCAACATAAGAGCTTGGATTTATTGATTAACAACGCAGGTGTGATGATTCCTCCAGCTTCCAAGACTGAGGACGGATTTGAATTGCAATTCGGCGTTAATTTTCTTGGACATTTTGCGTTAACCGGGCTTTTTTTTACATTATTGAAAAGGGCCGATCACGCGCGTGTTGTTACACTTTCAAGCGGTGCAGCTACGCTAGCGGAAGGTATTGATTTTGAAAATTTAAGATTGGAAAAACCTTATGACGAATGGCGAGAATATGCTGTTAGCAAATTAGCGGATATCCTTTTCACTAAGGAATTCGATCGCCGATTGCAGGCTAATGGTAGCAATATCCTATCCGTGGCTGCACATCCGGGCGTTACGCGTACAGATCTGCAACGCCATATTCCGGCCGATGACCTAGATGTGCAGTTTGCCCGTTTTGATACTGTTATGGACCCTTGGCAAGGAGCCTTGCCCTCTTTGTTTGCGGCCACCGACGCCTCTGTAAAAGGTAGTGATTTTTATGGGCCGGATGGCGAAAACGAATATGCTGGTTATCCGGCACTTTCAAAGCATTCCACAGGCTATATGCATGATAAGGTTTTAGCCACCAACTTATGGGAATATGCTGAGAAGGAGACGGGCGTTCACTACTTTCAATAATTTTGAATTATTAAATTGGAATCAGTTTGCGAGTTACTAATATTCACTCTTGTCATTTAGGTCCGGAAATTTCGCCGGAACAATTTATTTCTGATCATTTCTTCCTTTGTTTACTACGTGGCTCGATGGTAGCTTACGATGGTCAAAAAACTTATACCGTGCAACCGGGCAATTATTGCATCGCTCGGAAAAATCATTTGCTGCGGTATACCAAATACAAGGATAACGATCGCTTTGAAAAAGTTATCATTACCTTCGATGAGCCTTTTTTAAAGCGGTTTTTGGAACGTCATCCAACAGATTCTTTAACGCTAACTAATGACGACTCCTTTCTTTTTGTGAAAGAAGAGACTTTTATTGCAAATTTTATTCAATCGTTGAAGCCTTATTACAACAGTGATGAGGCGATTGACGAAGCCTTCGCCGATATCAAACGCGAAGAACTGCTGCTGATTCTACTACGCGCTGACCCTAGCTTGGCAGCCGTTTTTTTTAACTTTGGCGCTCCTGCTAAAATCGATCTGGAAGAGTTTATGAACCGGAACTTCCGTTTCAATATCAGTTTGGAGCGTTTTGCTTTTCTTACGGGTAGAAGCCTTTCGTCCTTTAAAAGGGACTTTTACAAGATATTTAATGATACACCTCGCAATTGGCTGAGAAAAAAACGTTTGGACGAAGCACACTTTCAGCTCAGTAAAAAACACCTTAAATCAAGCGAAGTTTATTTGGAAGTTGGTTTCGAAGATTTATCGCATTTTTCTTTCGCCTTTAAAAAGCAGTTTGGCTATAACCCAAGCGAGCTTATGTCTAGCGAATAATTTTGCACACGATCAACGTCAATATCAAAGTTGCGTAAGTTTGCGTGTCATCATAGTGCCTATATGGCCGGTCTGCCACTAAAGTAAATTTTCGTAAAATTTATTTAATACATCCTTTTTTACTCAACGTGAACTATTTCTCGGTTATCGCATTTTACCTCTTAACTCTTTAGCTTCTGATAACGTATTCACAAATATAAGTAAGGATGCGACCGCTTAACCAGGCAAATACGTAATTCGTCCATGCGGAAACCATGCTCATCGAAATTTTTATAAAAACGACGGATAGTGGTTTAAATTTGAATAGCGTCTAATCTACCTTGATAGATGTAGGGTTCAGATTGTATATAATAGCCTGCGTTTCATCAAGGGGATGGCGAGTAAATATTAGACTTAATTGTGAAACAGGTGATTTGTCCTATAAATCAGGTTAAAAGGGGGATAAAGTAGCTGGTTTAACTGTTATTTTTGCCCATAGTTTAATGATAAAAGTTATGACAACGAAAATCCCCATTTGGGAGTTAAAAAATCACTTATCGGGCATACGCATTGACCGGATGAGTGATACCTTTCTTAACGATCTTTTTGAGGATATATCGAAGTTGCACCGGAACGATCATTTCCTTTTGATTAAGCTGGAGAGGGGGCGGGCCGAACTTTTGGTTGATTTTAAAAAGACTTTGCTTGGCGCGGGAAAAATGTTTTTTCTACAACCTGGACAGGTGTTGCAAATGGTTCATTTTCAGGAAATTGATGGTTGGGTGCTATACCTGGACAATAAATTAATTGACGATCATGTGCGGCTGACGATCGAAGATTCCTTATTCAGAGGGCCACTACTTTCGCTTACGGAGTCCGACTCGGAATGGTTCAACAGCTACCTGGATATTCTTTTGAAAACCTACCATGATCGGAATTATTCAAGTTTGCATAGGCATATCGTAAGTGCTATGGTTGCGCCGATTGTTTATAAGGCAGCCTCCATATTTCAGGCCAATGCTAGTAATTTAATCGATCAACATTCACAGCGGAGCGTGGAACTTACCAAGATTTTCAAGCGCTTGGTTAGAAGTCATTTTAAACAGTTGAAGCGACCTAAAGATTATGCGTATTTAATGCATATTTCGATCAGCTACTTAAATGATACCGTTAAATCGGTCACAGGTTTTACACTTTCGTACTTTATTCAGCAGGAAATGCTTCGAGAAGCGCAGCGACTGCTCTGTTACACGGATTTGAGTGTAAAGGAAATTTCTTCCTCTATGGGCTATGAAGATTATAAATATTTCAACCGTATTTTCGGGAAACTTACGAAAACTTCTCCGGGACGTTTCCGAAAGGAGTTTAAATTGACGAAGATGGCGTAGGGTATTCACTTACAATATATAGAATTTATGAAAAAAATTTTACGGATAATCATTCGTAGAGGGCATCTTTTGCCAAAATTTTCCGAGATACCCACGCGCATAGATTTCAAAAGGCTAATAGATTAAATGATTAATATCAATAAAATGACAAAAAGAATAACCGTGGAATCAATAGCACGACAGCTAAGCATTATTATCTTGTGCACCATGCTATGCTTGCAGGTCGTGGCTCAATCTGCCACTACCAGTACGCTAAGCTTAAGTTTGGCCGATGCCATTTCTCGTGCCAAGGAGTCTAACAAGTTGATCGGCGTAGCACGACAGGAACAGCTGGCCGCTGCGGTGGATCTCGCGCAAGCGAAAAGCGAGGTTCTCCCGCAATTAAATACTGGTTTAGGATATCAACGTTATACGGAGTTGACTTTGTACGAGGGCTTATTCGGTGATGCTAGTCATCAAACTAAACCTCCAAATGCAAATGCCGGTAATTTGAATGTGGAATCTTCTTTCAATCTTTATGCAGGGGGAAGGCAAAAAGCGATTATCCATGGCTTTAAGCTAAGAAATGAACTTGCCGCAATCGCCACAGAAGAAACAGAGGCGAATATCGGCCTACAGACAGCACTTAGCTATTTAGACATGGTAAAGTTCTATTATCAGCAGCAGATAATAGCCGATCAGGTAGATAGATTACGCATTCTTTCGAAAAATATCAAGGCTTTGTACACGAATGGTAAGGTGACGAGGAGCGACTTGCTACGCGCAGATGTCATGCTGTCTAACGCAGAGGTAAATCAGCAAGCAAGCATAAATGATTATGCTATCAGTAATCAGCGGTTAAATGTACTGTTAGGTGTAGATGAACAGACACTTATTTTACCGATTGATACTAATGCGCTCGTTATTGCGGATAGCATACGTATTAACGGATTGATACAGGAACGAGCGCATATATATAGCTTGTTAAAGGTCGACAAAAACATAGATATTCAGCAGCGGCAGATAGAACAGCTCAAATCTTTCAATTTACCATCAGTTTCTTTGTTTGCGGGCTACGGATTTAATTATCCAAACAATTTTGTGTTCCCCCCACGGGATCAAACCGTCGGCGTTGGCACTGCAGGCATTAAGCTGAGTTATAACATTTCCTCGGTTTATCAGAATAAGAACCGTATACGTGCCGCCCGGGTGCGAACCGATGGGTTGAAACAACAAAAGGAATGGTTGCAGGAGAGTGTAGGCCAAGAAATCACGGCATTGGCTATAAAGCATAGGGAGGCTTTAAACAGAATGGCCGTAGTTAAAACATCCATCGAACAAACCAAAATAAACTACCATATACAGAATACAAAATACCTAAATCAACTAAGCTTACTGACTGATTTATTGGAGGCCGACAATTTGTATCAAGAGGCTCGGTTTAGTTACATACGAACGAATATCAACGCTTTAGCAATCTACTATCGTCTATTATTTGTAACCGGAAAATTTTATCAAAATGGAATCTAAACAAAACACATTTAGCGGATTTGCCAATAAGCTTATTTTTGGTATCGCCTTACTTGCCATGGGCATTGCTGTATTTTACTTTTTGCGCTACATGGCTTATATAAATAGCTATGAAGATACCAATGATGCGCAAGTTGAATCCTACATCAATCCGGTATCTGCCCGGGTTGGTGGTTTTATCAACCGCGTTTTTTTTGAGGAGCATCAAAAGATAAAACGTGGAGATACCTTGCTAGTATTAGACAATCGAGAGTACTTCCAGAAAGTAAAGGAGGCAGAAGCTTTACTGGAGGATACCGAGGCTCAACTTGGCATTCTCGCCGCAGGTATTAATAGTGCTAAAACGGCTACCTTAGTTACTAAAGATCAAATAAATGCGGCCAAAGCCAAGCTCTGGCAACAAGAGCAAGAGGTTGGACGTTTCAAAAACCTGCTGAAAGCGGAAGCCGTAACCATGTCGGATTTTGAGGTGGTGCAAACGAAATATAATGTGTTGCAAAGTGATTATAGTGCAGCAAATAATAGCCTGAAAACGAATAATAGTAAGATTTTGGAGCTCGAAGCAAGATACAAATCTTTAGTGGCGGTCAGGAAAAGGGCTGAAGCAATGCTGGATCTCGCCAAACTTAACTTAAGTTACACAGTAATTACCTCTCCTTACAGCGGGTTTACCGGTAGAAAAGCAATACTGGAGGGGCAACAGATACAGCCTGGACAGCCCTTGCTTTCGGTGGTGAATAGCAACCTTAAATGGGTGATTGCTAATTTTAAGGAGACACAAGTGGAAGGGATGTTTATGGGACAAGCTGTACAGATCGAGGCCGATGCTTTCCCAGATGAAAGCTTCCATGGTCGGATTGACGCCATAGCCGCCTCCACAGGTTCCAAATTCTCTTTGTTACCAACGGATAATTCGACAGGTAATTTTGTCAAGATTGTACAACGTATCCCAGTAAAAATCACTTTTGAAGAAGGTGAGGCAGATAAACTGAAGGCGGGCATGAACGTGAAAGTGATTGTCAAAAAAAGAGATTAATATGGGACCGGCTAATTTCTTTAAGGATTGGACATTGACAAGGCTCAACTTGTTAAGAGGGCTTCTGGTTTTAATTATGTTTGCCGCTATTGCGCAGTTCGCGTCTTTCGCACTGATTCAAGGACATGTGGTAGCTTATTATGGCGCGCAACCAGAGGATGTTTCGTTTGTTTGGTTGATTGCCTATGTAGGTATATCAATGGCGTTACCTGTGCAGTTTAAAGTGGCTTCTGCTTTTAATGTTAGAACGTATCTTTTAACTTCATTTTTATTAAGCCTGCTCTTAAATTTGGGGTCCATTTGTACGCACAATTTATGGCTATTCGCTGCACTTCGGTTTTGTACAGGAATAACTACTTGCCTAATTGTTGGACGCACGCTGATGTTGCTCTTTACCACCTTGCCTGAAGCAAAGAGAATTTTGGTAGGAACCTCTCTTTTCTTTTCCCTGATTTTGATTGGTGGGCCGCTCGTTAGCTGGGGAGCCTCTTGGGTGGTGGAGCGGATGGACTGGACGGCATTTTATTATATTCTGATCGGTTTACAAGTGTTGGCCATTGGCCTTATACTACTGGTTTTTAAGTGGGACACACCTAGCACAACAGCCCCTTCGGCCGACTGGATAGGTGCCTTGCTCTTTGCCGTTGCTGCAGTGGCATTTACCTTTGCGATGATTTATGGACCTCGGTATTACTGGTTGGAGGATGGCGCGGTTAAAATAGCGGCAACGGTAACTCTTGTTTTTATCCTATTGTTTATACTACGTCAGTCTGTCGTACCATTTCCGCTCATTGATTTGTCAGCCTTCAAATATGGCAAATTTATTTTGGGTTTAGTGCTGCTTCTTTTTTTCTACGGAGTGAAGGATAGCCTAAACTTAATTTACGGATATGCAATTTTGGTAAAGGGTTGGAGTGCGCAAGATGTGGTGAGATCTACCTCCTTCAATGTGGTAGGTGTTATCGTAGCGACCTTGTTCTCTGTGTTGCTTATTTTACGGAATAAAAGAAATTTGTTGCCATTAATAATAGCCGGCTTTGTGCTACTATTTGTATATAATTTTTACTTTTCTAGTCTGATTTCCAATGACTTGTCTGCCTTTAACCTGTCGATCCCTATCTTTATGCATGGACTTGCAAGTGGACTGTTATTTGTACCGTTGTGTACCTTTTGCCTTGCGGCTTTACCTCCGCAAAATATGTTAACTGGTATCGTGATTTGTACCTATGCACGTTTCATTTCTTCCCTGAATTCGATTGCAGGTTTTTTTACCCTTCAGCTCTTTTTTAATCAGAAACACAAAGATGTTTTTGTAGCAGATCTTAACTTATTTAACCAGCGGTTTGTGGAACGTAAAGGTTTTTTTGACAGTTTTCTCTTGGCAAAGGGCTATTCGCTTACCGACGCGAGCAGCTTATCGAATATGTTGGTGGCGAAATCGCTGGCGATACAATCGCAGCTGGCTACCACTCGCAGTATTTTTCTCCTTTTTTCTGTGATGATTGGACTAATGGTCGCTTTTCTACTTATATACCTCCTATGGAGCAAGATACATTGGTTGCTTACACAACCCTTCTTTTCCGGGAAAAAGTAAATGGGGTGGTGGTTATAATGGTTTGGACGTTGGGACAAAGTTAAATTGGCCTTTGAAACAAAACAGCATGGTGTTTTATTATTGAGTTTTGTACTAAACAATTGAATATAGAAAATGGGAAATCAAACAGTATTGGTAACAGGTGGGACAGGTTTTGTTGCTATACATACGCTGTTACAGTTGCTGCAACAAGGTTATCAGGTCAGAACGACACTTCGATCGTTGGCCAGAAAAAGTGATGTTATTGGCGCCTTGAGAAGTGGAGGGATCAATAACTTCGAGAAATTGTCTTTTTATAAAGCAGACTTAAACGACGATGGAGGATGGAAAGATGCAGTAGCAGGTTGCGATTATGTGTTACATATGGCTTCGCCTTTCCCTGCCAAAGAGCCTGAAGATGAAAATGAACTAATTATACCGGCAAGAGATGGCGCGTTGCGGGTATTGAAGGCGGCTCGGGATGCGGGCGTGAAGCGGGTGGTGTTGACCTCCTCTTTCGCAGCGATCGGTTATAGTTTAGATACTAAAAATCACGTGTTCACCGAAGAGGATTGGACCGACCCGAACATCGTAATTCCGCCATATATCAAATCAAAGACGGTGGCCGAAAGAGCGGCATGGGCTTTTATCGAAAACGAAGGGGGCGATCTGGAGCTCACAGTAATTAACCCGGTTGGCATCTTCGGTCCGATATTAGGGGGTATTTCTTCGGCGTCGGTAAACGTGGTGATTAAGGGGGTTATTAATGGAACGACCAATCAGAGCCCTCCGTTTACGATGGGAGTGGTAGATGTGCGTGATGTGTCGGATATCCATATTAAAGCCATGTTGCATCCTAATGCCAAAGGAGAGCGCTTCCTAGCAACATCTGATGGTATTATGAGCTTTTATGATGTGGCACAACTGATAAAAAAAGAACGTGCACACCTCGCTGCTAATATTGCTGCTATGACTAATACTGATAAGGCTTTTTACAGAACGTTAAGCAATCAAAAGGCTAGATCTGTTTTAGGCTGGCAGCCGCGTACAAAAGAAGAAGCCATACTTGCCAGTGTGGATACTTTGTAATTGTCGGTATGTTTACAGAACCTAGTAACCTGGGTTCTGTACTATTTTATTATTGGCAGCAATAACTGTGTAGGGAATCGGGTTCATGTACATCTTCCGCAAAAATACATGGGGATGATTGCTCAGCGGAAGCCGCTCATAGACCCATTGACCTGAGTTATCACTTGGTTTATTGTTCTGAATTTTCATGCCGTGTAAAGGCCTATTCATTACATCGAAGGCAATGCGCCAGCGAATCAGATCATAAAAACGCTTATTCTCAAAGCAGAGTTCTACGCGTCGTTCGTTTCGAATCAATTCACGCATTTGATCTTGCGTGAGTGTTCTGCCACCGTAGGCTTCCTCAATATTCGGCAGGCCCCTTTTCATTCGGAGCTCATTTATGACTGGGTAGACTTCGTTCGGGCCATAAGCTTCATTTTGCGCTTCGGCAAAGTTCAACAGCACCTCGGCGTACCGAATAAAAACATAGTTAATACCATAGCTCGACGCTGCCGGCTCATGATCAGGATCCATGCGTTTTTTAAAATAGTAACCCGTTCGAGTTACATCCGACTGTGCCAGTTCAATTTCGTTAAGGGAAGGATTCACCCGATCGATGCGTGTATAAATCGTGTCGGTTCGGCTCATCCAGTTCATTTTATAAGGTGCACCATCGTACACGATAAAGTCATAAAATCTTGGCTCTCGATTGATATATGGCTGCGTGGGATCGTAACCAGACCGCGGGTCATCTATTGGCAGGCCATTAGCCATTTTGAATACATCAACGAGTTCTTGCGTAGGACAAAAGTTTCCCCAGGTATAATATTTGCCGAGTATATAGGTAGGTCCTCCTTTCTGTGCAAAGTCGCTTTCTAAATTCGGTACATTGGCTTTTAGTTGCCTATCCCAGATGATTTCCGAATTGTATTCGGTAGCTTCCGACCAAAATAAGCTCATATTATCGAACAATTTATAGGTACCGCTGTATAGATTAATGAATTTTCGGTTAGTTTCTGCTGCAATTTCCCAACGGTGCTGATCGAAATTACCAAATCCCACCAATGTCGTTTGCTCCGGAGTGGCGCCTGTTCCTTCGGCGGCAGCAGGAATGCTGTTGTTAAAACCAGGACTTGCTGCATATAATTCAATCCAGCCAGCCAAGGCCAGCGCGGCTCCCAGTGTAGCCCTTCCAGCATCGCCATCGCCGTTGTTATACTTAACAGCCAAATGGCCGTTATCAACAATGCTTTTTAACTCACTGACGATAAAATCGAAAGTTTCCTCAAAGGTGCCCCGTTTTTGATAAAGCAATTCGTCAGGCATCTCTTTACGGTCCAATGGTTCACGAAGCAGTACCAGTCCGCCGGTGTGCTGCCATAGGCTCGCATAGAAAAAAGCCCTTAAAAAACGCACTTCGTCGCGTCTTTTATTATACCAAGTTGCAGCATAATTATTCTTGTTAAGCTCAGTTTGTTGCAGAAACTCATTACAGCGACGTACTTTGTTGTAGGTGTACACCCAGCCTGTGAAATCGTTAGCGACAGCATCTTGAACCATCGGATAGCCATCCTCAATTTCGGGTGTTACAATACCTTGTTTCCATTGCCATGAAAGCCAGTAAGGCCCGCCATCGTTATCGTCGGTGTAATTATCCAACGGATCCGGCGTATTCGGCCTGCTTAGCTGGTTGTAGATGCCATTCAAATAAACATCTGCATTCGCTTCGTTGGCCCACTGTGTTTGCTCGGTAAGTGTGTTTGTTGAAGTTGTATCCAAAAACTTCTCACACGAAATATGTAAGCTTGTTGAGGCAATTATTACCAAAAGAATAAATGGATTGCTTTTCATAATCTTTGATCTAAAAGGAGACATTCATGCCGAAAGTGTACGTTTTTTGAAGAGGGTATGACTCCTCGCGTAATTCGTAGTTAATTTCAGGATCCATAAAACCCAAACCACTCCAGGTAAAGACATTGTCGCCCGAGAGGTAAAACCGAAGAACTGAAATACCGGCTTTCTGGCTGAGCTTACTTGGTAGTGTATAGCCAATAACGAGATTTTTTAATCGTAAGTAATTGGTGTTCCGCATCCAGAACGAACTGGAGTAAGGTCCAAATCCATTTGCATATTGCAGATTCGTTGTGTTTTTCTGAGCGGGTGCTTGGGTGATGCGTGGATAGATAGCATCTTGCCTGTCGGGCCGCCAATAATTATTAAAATACTCGTAAGATACATTTGCATTATTTAATCTAAAAGGTATTGTTTGATATCCTTGGATATTGATGCTGGCTTGTGCGGCACCTTGGAAAAATGCGCTGAAATCAATTCCTTTTAGCGTTGCCCCTAGGGTAAAGCCATAGGTAATACGAGGATAAGGAGCATAGCCGGAAACTGTTTCATCCCACGAATCTATTTTACCATCTGGCTCACCGTTTGGGCCATTTAAATCGGTATATTTTACGTCACCGGGATATAAGGAGGCTCCGAATTGATTGATGTGATAGCCATCGTTGGCATCTATTTTGCCGTCGCCATTTACATCGTCGGCCGTTGAGAACAATCCTAATGCTTGGTAACCAAAAGGTGTAAGCCAGGGTCTGCCAGTGCGGCGTCTATTGATGCTGTTGTAGGTGTCAAGCGATTCATAAATTTGATCCATTCTGTTTTTAGCATAACTGAAGTTTGCATTAAGTTGTAATGCAAGGCCGTTGGCAAATTGATACTTGCTCCCGACTTCAAATTCTACGCCGCGGTTTGTCATGATTCCGGCATTTTCTTCGGCAAGGCCGAGGCCGTATTCGACTGGAACAGTAACATTTGGTGAAAGCAGCATGCCACTACGCTTCTGTTGGAATATATCTGCTGTTACTGAAATTAAACCATTTAAAAATGTGGCATCGAAACCAATATTGCTATTTCTGCTCACCTCCCAGGTAATATTGGGATTTGGCTCGAGGTTCATGACCGAACCTTGCACAATGCTGTTGCCGAAGAGGTAAGCATTGCTTATAAGATTGTAGGCAGATAGGTATTGGAAAGCGTTTGAGGTTAGGTTGCCCGCTTTCCCCCAAGAACCACGGACCTTTAAATCGTTTAACCAAGTAATGCTGTTTTTTAGAAAGCCTTCTTCAGATATTCGCCAACCGGCCGAGAAAGCGGGAAAAAAGGCCCAGCGGCGTTCCGGTGCAAAAAAAGAATGACCATCGTACCGCCCCGAGGCTTCCAATAAATATTTTTGACTGTAAGCGTAGGTAAAGCGATATACCAAGCCTGTTTGCGTTGTTCGTGAACTGGAGCCTCCATTGTCAAATTCAACTTTGTCTGAAGGACCTAAATTCAACTCATCGAGATCTAGTTCAAAGCCTCTGCGTGAAGCCATTATCCATCGATTTCTGATGTCGCGCGCCTCAAACACGGCTAAACCGCTTACTTCATGCTTTCCAAACGCTCGATGGTAGTTTAAATAAAATTGACCAGTGTACCGGTCATTTTTATCGTCTTGTTGTCGTAAGGAGGTTATCTCTTGGCCATTCACCGTGCGGGTAAAACTGTAGGGGGCTGTGTCGGTATTAAGTATATAATAGTAGTAAGGTTTGGTCCATGTTTTTCTGTATAGAAAATTAGGGTCGTAGCCTAAAACGGCTTTTGCAGTCAGGCCCTCGATAAAAGGAAGTTTTTGTTCCAGTCCAACGCTTAATAACAAGGTGTTGTTATTGAAACGGTCATAAGATCCGCTGTTCAATTCTCCTAATGGGCTTTTGCCGCTCGATTCACCCCAAAGGCCATTGTTGTAGTACAGACTTTGTGTAGGAATGTAACTAATTCCTATAGGAGCCGGGCCAGCATTTCTATTTTCTACTGTCCCGTTCATCGACAGAAATAACCGCGTGTATTTTAGCAGCTGTAAATCGATTTTGCTGTTTATGCTGTAGCGCTTATAGTAAAGATTGTCGTATATTCCCTTTTGGTCAAAATAACCCATTCCTACATAATAGTTGGTTTGGGCAGTGCCGCCACTTATTTGTGCGCTGTAACTTTGGATAGCTGTGTTAAGATTGACCATTTCGTCAACGTAATTGCTATTAGGATAGACATTAGGATTAGCTGCATGCAACTGCGGATAATCGGCAATGAGTTGTTCGGAAAATGGGAGAGCGCCTCCTGCGGGAACCTGGTTACTATTATCGTTTAAGTAAGCCTCATTTCGAAGTTTCATGTAGTTTTCGGCATTAAGCATATTGGGGATAACCGTTGGCCGCTGTATTCCAAAGTATGAATTCAACGTTACTTTTGCTTTTCCCTCCTTACCACTTTTGGTCGTGATCAGAATGACACCATTAGCGCCACCAAGTCCATAAGGGGCAATGGCCGCAGCGTCTTTTAAAATGCTTACCGACTCAATGTCGTTGTTATTGACTTGGTTTATATTATTGCGAATTATACCATCGATGACAATCAATGGACTTTTATTACCGGTTGTTCCGACCCCTCTTATGTAAATGGTTGGGTTGTCTTCTCCGGGCTTACCGCTGATGGGACGTATGCTTACTCCGCTTAGCCGCCCAGCCATGGTATTGGAAATGTTGGCCGTACTGGATTTATTCAATTCGGCACCGGGAATATGACTGACGGACGCTAGCTTAACGCTTTTTTTTTGCTCGCCGTAGGCAACAACGATAATTTCGTCTAAACTTTGGATATTCTCATTTAGGATAATTGTTAGCGGTGTGCGACCTTCAAAATTGATTTCCTTAGGTAAGTAGCCGACATATGATACGCGTAAAATACCCTTTGAAGGAGCCTTTAAAAAAAAACGACCCTGTTCATCTGTTGATGTTGTTATGGAGGAGGTCTTTAAGAATATACTTGCTCCGGTAATACGGTTTCCAAGTGTATCTTGCACCCAACCTGTGATGATTTCATCATTGCTGAGGGACGATGATGGCGGTTGATTGAGCAGGGTTTCTCGCTCCGGATTGTTGTCGGTTATAATAATGTGCTTTTTTTGGATGATATACTTTAATTTAGTTTGTTTTCTGAGCTCCTCAAGCACTTGATAAATGGTAGCATCTTTTTTTTCAATAGTGACTCTGATGTTTACATTAATATCTGCTGATTGATAAAAAAAGAGAAACTCCGATTGTTTTTCAATCTCACGCAAAACTCTTTCAAGCTGTGTAGCTTTAAATGATAAATTAAGGCTTTTTGTTTGTGCATATTCGTTCGCTTCCCGCGCTCTGGATGGTGAGATTATGCCAAGTAACGCAATGATAAAAAAGATGCGCGTACAACGCACTTGAAGAAAACGCAAGGGGACAGGCGATTTATGCATAAATTAATCGGTTATCTAAAATTGGCTACAGAAAGGAACGTCTTGCTATTTTTTTATTTTCTGCTATGAAAGTACGCTATTCATTCGATTGTTATCTTATTATCTGTAAAAGTGTATTTTATTGGAATGGATATATTAATGATGTCTAATATATCGGTAATAGATTGCTCTTTTCTAAAAGTACCTGTGAATTTCTTTTTATCCAATGCCTGATTTTCTAGATTGAAGCTAAATCCGTAGATATGTGCCAATCTCCCTAAAATTTCGCTTAAGGTTTTGTCTTCAAAGTAGTAGTAACCTTCAATCCATGATGCAAATCGCTTGGAATCAACCCTCTGTATGGTCTGCGATTTTGTTCTTCGGTTGTAAATCAATTGCTCATTTGCTTTCAAAACCATTTTTTTACGAATCCCTTTGGTAGCCATGCTAATGGCACCTTCTAAAAGCGTTGTGGTATAGTACGCATCGTTCGGATAGGCTTGTATATTAAATTTAGTGCCTAAGACTTGTATGTTTTGCAGCTTTGTTTTTACCGTAAAAGGTTTCTTTTCATTTTGTGAAACATCGAATAGGGCCTCTCCCTCTAAATGGACGATACGCTGTTCTTTGTTAAAGTCGGCAGACAAAGAAAAGGTACTGTTGGGACCTAACATAACGCTGGTTCCATCGGGAAGTAAAAGCAGATCGGCTTTCGTGCTATCACCTGTGACATAAACTGATGAAGAAGTGTTGTCTGGCTCGGAAAAAAACAAAAGGTAACTTATAGTGCCTAATACAAATAATACAACGGCCGCTGCATATTTTAGAAATGGATAGCTAGGCGATCTTCTTGCTAACGTGTTTCTTTTTTTAATAAGCAGACGTTCCCAACTTGCTTCGATATCGATTTCCTTACTCTTAATGCCGGCGTCTTTTAAGAGTTTGTATTCAAAAAATAATTGTTTATTTTGGTCGCTAGCATTTACCCATTCATAAAATGTCCGTTCCGCCTCGGTACTTAATGTGTCGTGATGGTATTGTTCGAACAATTCATATGGAGTTTCATTCATATTTTTTCCTGTTTAAGCTGTAACGAACAGGTTTTAAAAACTACTCACTAAAAATGTTAATTTTTAAAACTTTCATATTTTAAAGAAAATAAAAAGGTAAATAAAGGCCGCTGGAATTTTCTTTCTAAGAATAAGTAAGGTTCTATATAATTGATTTTCTACTGTACGTACGGATAAATTTAGGTCTTTTGCAATTTCGCTGGCCTTCATTTGCTCCAGATAAGACATTCGAAATATCTGCTGTTTTTTTTCTGAAAGTTCTTCAATGTACTTTAAAATAAGCGCCATTAAATCGTTCTGCATAAATATACTTTCAGACGATTTAAAAAAATCAAGTTCATCTAATTTTAGTTGAATAGCATGATGGTCTACAAATCGTCTTTCCAATTTCAATCTTCTCAGGTGATCTATACAGGCATTTCGAACGGCTGCATATAAGATCTTTTTCACTTCAGGTTCCGGTAGTCGGAAAATTTGTTTGTCCCATAGCCGCATGAACACATCGTGAACGATATCTTCCACAAAATGCTCGTCGATAAATTTTTTGGCAAAACATAATAACATAGGTGCATATTTTAGATAAAGCACCTTGTAATGTTCTGTTTCTTTGCTCTTCAACATGAAGCGTGTTTAACTTGAAATGAAAGCATGAAAATGTTGGTCGATTACGGTTTGTAAGCTTAGAACAAAGTTATCACTTCGGAGCAATTTTTACTAAAAAAGTAAGAAAAAACTATCAGCTTGGTCATTGTCTTAAAATAGCGGATTTGCAAGCTGCCAATTGTTTGCTATACCACCTGCAATGCAAATCACTGCGAGCTAAATTTAAACTGCAGTCTTGCTAGCCCATGCGTACTTTAAAATACTTCATCGATCGATTTCGGTTAAACACCGACGATAGTTACGCATTGAACGAATACTATCAATTCTCCTGCCGCTATGTGCTTAAATTTATCCTATAAAAGATATACACCATGTTGAAGAAAAATGATATTGCGCCAGCTTTCAATCTATATGCGACACCGGATCAAAAAATTAAACTCAATAATTTTACGGGTCAAAATATAGTGTTAGCATTTTATCCAGCGGATTGGAGTCTCATTTGTAGCGATCAAATGGCCCTGTACAACGAAATGTTAAAGTACTTTAAAGAATACGATGCACAACTATTAGGTATATCCGTTGATAGTAAGTGGTGTCATTTAGCTTTTTCACAATCTAGAAATCTCCATTTTCCATTGCTTTCAGATTTTGAGCCCAAGGGAGAGGTTGCAAAGAAATACGGTGTTTATAACGAAGACAAAGGTGTAGCGGAACGCGCGCTTTTCGTTATCAATAAACAGGGTATTATTGAATGGAGCTATTTGTCACCTATGGCGGTAAACCCGGGTGCCGATGGCATATTGGAAACGTTGGAGTCTATTTCGCTTAAATCCATATAAAAAATATGTCAATAAAAATAAGTATTGATCATAAAGATCATATAAAAGGCAATAAAAATGCCCAGTTAGAAATCGTTGAGTTTGGCGACTATCAGTGTCCTTACTGTGCCGCTGCACATCCAATAGTACATGATATCTTACACTTTTTTGGCAATCAGGTAAAGTTTGCTTTTAGGAATTTTCCATTGGCCAAAATTCACGCTTATGCCCATCCTGCTGCACTGGCAGCCGAAGCAGCGGCATTGCAGGGAATGTTCTGGGAGATGCACGATGCTATTTTTGATAACCAAGGATCTTTGAGTGGGGATTTATTTTTACAAATAGCCGCGAAACTCGAGTTGGATCATGAACGCTTTATAAATGATCTTCATTTAGACAACCTCGCACAAAAAATTGAAGATGATTTTGAAACCGGAATGCGTAGTGGCGTGAATGGTACACCCACCTTTTTTGTCGACGGTGAAAAGTTTCATGGAGATGCTACCGATTTATTCGAGCTATTAAAAGAAAATTTTAAATAGGTCTTTCAAAATAAAGAGTTCTGGTCAAAACAAATGTTTTAAGCAAAGCTACGCTTGCTTAAAACATTTGTCTATTACTTAGGCCTAGCAGTAATGAGCAATCCTTTCTCAATACATTGGTTTGCTTAATGTTCAATATTGATTTAACACAGTCGGAAATGAATAATGGAAATAGTAAGGCAATTTTGCTGAAAAAATTAACAATGAGAGAGCATCAAGAAATTTTTCAACTTTCGAAGTTTGGTTTGCTATCCAGTGATTTTTTACAAGAGTTGAAATTAGATGAAAATAAATCTATAGCATTTACACAACGACTTTTATGGCTTAGTAAAGGGCATTACAGCGTTCGGCCCCAAAATCAACCGAAGAAAGTCATTGGTTATACCTTGTTTTACAAATCAGGCAAGTCTTATTATGACGGTCTCTGTCTCTTGCCTGAATATTATTTTCCAAGTGTAATTGATCAAATATATGAACAGCTGCTTGAATTAGCTAAATTTTGTTGTGGTGTAGAGATTGTTAATAAAAGAAGATTTATTTTTTCAGGTAAGTACAAGATGCATATCGGACCAGAAGAATAGTTTGAGTTGGGAATTTCCTGCCTACCGACGGTGGGCAGGCTGAAAGACCAATGGCGCAGCCTGAATATTGATTGGGTCGTCTTCAACGTAATTGTGCTGACACTAAATTTAATTCCATCTATTCAAACGATTTTTCTTATTTTTAGATTTTACCAAGAATAGCTATGGCTACTCAAAACCTGTATTTTGTTGCGATCATACCTCCGCAAAACATAAGAGAGGAAGCTACTGTCATTAAACGCGATTTTGCCGAACACTACAACAGCCATAAAGCGCTGCGTGTAATACCACATATTACGCTGAAAGCCCCCTTTAAATTGTACGCCTCAGCGCATACGCAGTTGCTTAATTGGTTTGGCGAAATCCCTACGTCTATTGATCCTTTCTTGGTCGAGCTGAAGAATTTCGGTGCATTTGCCAATAAAGACAAGCCCGTGATTTTTATAAATCCGGTTGTAAATGATTATTTGATACAATTACAGTCGACCATTATTCATGACTTTGAAAAGCACTATCCACAAATTCGTGTTTCCTTTTTAGAACATCATTTTAAGCCCCATATGACAGTCGCTTATCGCGATCTGGAACTGGATGCGTATGAGCGGGCTTGGGAAGTATATAAAGACAAAGAATATGAGGCTGCATTTGAAGTTAGCGACTTCTGCCTTTTACAGCACGACTCAAAACAATGGAATCTTATCGCGTCCAGGAAACTCAAAGCCGATGCGTCTTTTATCCCAAAATCTTTTTAGCTTTTTGGTGTTATCCAAAATTACCGCCAAAAGCCAATACTTTTTTTAGAATCAACGTCGCTTAATAAGTTGTGAGTTGCCAGTTACGAGTTGGATGTTCGTTGCGGTTACCGCGCTAGTAATTTATTTTCTGTTTGATACGATCGATTAACTGGTTAAATGTTGGATCGTTCGGACGCAATTGATCGAGCCTTTCTGCCCACCGTAGGGCGTCTTTCAATGCAGGGTCACCATTGCTTAATACCATGTCAAACGTATTGCTGGCCTCGTAGAGGTAAACACAGATCTCAGCGGTATAGATTTTTTGTGCGAGAGCTTTGTCTTCGGTAGTAAGTTCAGCGCTATCGATTTCTCCGCTTAAATAGGGTTGCATGACTGCGGTATGGCGTCGTTTGTCTTCTGCCTGTATGCTGTCTGTTGATATGTTCATAATGTTGGCTACATAGTCATAACCTGCTTTTTTAGCTACTGTTGCATCCTTTGCCTTTTGCGCGTAAAATAATTGATATCGGTAGAGACTTTGCTGCTGTTTGGAATTTAGCTGCTGTTTTAGGATCTCCATTTGCTTAAAAATAAGTGGTATATCTACCGTTCTTTCGTCTTCCATGGCTCGGTAAAATGCGTCTGCTGATAAATTAAAGAGTAGAGGAGCTAATTTTTCTTGCCTTGCCTGGTCTACTGAAGGATAGGATTTTAGCAATAAATCAAAAGCAGCCCCTTTGGCGTGGTTGAGGTTGTTGCTGATGAAATCAATGTTGGCAGGTTTTTCGCGCTCGGTACTGGCCTGAGCGTTGAGATAAGCATCAAAGGCCAAGCTGTTGTCAAGGCCTAAATCTTTTTTCTGTATGATATAGGTTTTTAGAAAAGTTAAATCCCGATTGCCTGCTTGAAATTGCTTATCCAAATTGGCTAATACCTGCTCGCGGTTTTTCGCTACGGCCTCATGGCATAGTTGCGAGTTGTGAGTTACGAGCTGCGAGTGCTGGAAATATTAATGGGTAATGCAATAATCAGCTACGGCACGCTTGCTCGACCGACCTCATAAGATGAGCGAAAAAAAAGTTTTGAGTGGGAAGGAGAAATAATATGAAGGAGCGAAGCGGCTACATATTATAGTGGAGGGAAAAACTTTTTAGCGAAGATTATGCAGTCTTGACTTTTGATCCTTTTTGTTAAGAAAAAGGATGATATAAACTACTGTAATAAAGCCTTCCATGACCCCTCAAAGAACTGTATACCATCTGCTGCATTGGAGATGAGGGGAGATAGGAATAAACCAATATAGAGGAGGGTATTTGCGAGAATAGTCTTCATCATTCAATAATTATCAGGTTTAAAAATAGATGCCTCAGTATCTAGCGCAATGATACGAATATAAGAAAAAATTTAGTTTCGTTGTTCGTCATTGGCTGTCTTTGTGAGCAGTTCTTAGTAGTAGCAACCAATAGGGTGAGCTTGTGGCTAAGTAATCGAGCGCTCCGCTAATTTGCATTATTTTATAACTCCTGCTATATTTGTCTGCATCAACTTAATCCCTGGTATACTAGAACCAATTCTATGAATCTCAAAAATGAAGGGCATTTGTTAGGGGCAGTGGCGAGTGGCGATGAAGGAGCCTTTCGTCAACTTTTTGACGCATATCACAACAAATTGGCTTTATTTATCTATAGGCTAACGAAAGATCGCTTACTTACGGATGAGTTGGTTCAGGATGTATTTGTGAAAATCTGGAACAGAAAAGAACACTTATTGAAGATCACCAACTTTGATAGTTATTTATTTGCAATGGCTAAGAATTTAGCGTTGAATGCACTGCGCGATTTGGCAAGGCGATCGGAAAAACATAGATTGTGGGAGGTTGAATATGATGAAGCGGACCTCTCAGAGCAGCAAAAGGAATTTTTTTCTTTGGTAAATGAGGCGATTGATCATCTCCCAACACAACAACGCGAAGTATATCTATTGAGTAAATACGAAAAATACAAACATGAACAGATTGCTCAAAAAATGGATCTCAGCCAGCAAACGGTAAAAAAATATGTACAACGTGCTACACAGCACATCTTAGCGCACCTCCGAAATAAATTTGATGTATTTTTCACGCTGATTATTAGTGTGTTAATTTCTTTTCTATAAAATTCTGCTATCCTATAGCCTCTTTTTTGGGGATTTAGTGTCTTTCTTTCTGAAGGGCAACATAGGCCAATTAGTTTTGTACAACGATCATCATGGAAGACCGGTTTGAGGCTATACGATTACAATTAAAGAATTATTACCGAGGAAATATCACGCCCGAGGAGGAAATGGAATTGATGGCAACATTGAAAACCTTACCAAATGGCGTGCTTAAAGAACTTTTAGCCTCGCTTTGGGATGAAGAGAAGGGGGATGATGTGTTTTACACGCCCAGGGAAAGTGATCATGTTTTTGCGGATATTATGGCGCAAGTGAAGTCTCCAAGGCGCCTTTTGTGGGGAAGGGTAGCGGCTGTCCTTGCTTTTGTTTTTCTCGGGAGTGTTAGTTATTGGTACTTAAATAAGTCTGCAGAGCCATCTGTCCAGTCTCAGGCGATAGCAGAAAAGGATGTTACGTCTGTTATACATCCCGGCGAGGATAAGGCGGTATTCGTTTCGTCAAATGGTGAAGTGCTCAACCTGCAAGATTTGCAGGTGGGGGCATCGCTTAACCAAGATGGAGCTGAATTAAAAAAGGAGGATGATGGAACAATTGTTTATCGTATGGCTGCCTTTGATAAAACGGCCCAACAGGTAAAAAGTTGGCCAACGTTAAGAACGCCTAAAGGAGGACAGTGCCCTTTTCGCCTGCCAGACGGATCGCAGGTATGGTTAAATGCCAATAGTAGTATTTCGTTTGCGCCGGATTTTCCGCAGGGGCTCCGACAGGTTAAAGTAAAGGGGGAGGTATATTTTGAAGTAGCCAAAGATGCGCACGCTCCTTTTGAAGTATTGGTAGCGGAAACCCGGATTCAGGTACTGGGTACACGCTTTAATGTTTCTGCGTATGCGGATGATGCCGCTCTTGTAACAACCTTGTTGGATGGCATTATAAAGGTGCAACATCAAACAGATGAAAGATTGCTAAAGCCCGGACAACAGGCAAGCCTTTCTGCTAGCCGTGAGCTCGTTGTGCAGAATGCAGCGGATCCAAATGCGGCTATCGCCTGGAAAAACGGATTCTTCCAATTTAATGACAGTGACATCGCATCGATTATGCGCCAGGTTGCGCGCTGGTATGACGTGTCTGTTAAATATGAAGGGAATATTCCGTCGAAAAAATTGACAGGGTCAATACCTCGCCATGCAACGCTTAAACAAATGTTGGATGTTTTGGCCTATTCTGGCGTTCATTTTAGTGTGCACGGGCGGGAAATTACTGTCAAAGGCTCTAGCTAATAGCGTTACCGATATATAAATTTAAACTGACAAAGGGGAGGTTACATGTAAAAAGAAACACCTAATTATTGATGATGAAACGTTACAAATACCGGAAAGTGCTCGCTACACTTCCCGGCGCGATGGTCGTTTCCAAATGAGTTAACCAAGTTCACAACCATTATTTACAAATCTAATGAATTATAATCGAAAGATTGGAATCGGGCACCCTTATGGCCTGAAGAAGACTTTATGCGTCATGAAAATAACAACTTTATTATTATTACTCGCTTTAAGCAGTGTAAGCGCAAAAAGTTATAGCCAACTGATCAGTCTTAAGGCCGCGAAGAGCAGCTTAACAACATTGCTTAGGCAGGTTGAGTCGCAGTCAGCCTATCGTTTTGTGTATGATAGATCGGAGTTGGAAGGTATGGACGTTTCGTCAATAAGCCTGAAAAATATACCCATTGCTAAAGTGATGGATCGTTTAACACAAGACGTTCCGATAGATTATGAAATTTTCGGAACAACCGTTGTATTACGCGCAAAGGCTAAACCCCATACTGTTATACAACAGGAAGATCGTGACCTGAGAGGGCTCGTGCTTGATGAGGCGGGTTTACCGCTTGCAGGTGCGAGTGTGGTACTGCAGGGAAGTAAACGAAGTGCTTCCACGGATACAGATGGCAAATTTTTGATTCGAATACCATCAGAAATACCGGCAGTTTTGACAATTAGCTATATAGGCTATATGAGCAAGGATGTCAGTGTAGGCCAGCTGAACGACTTGCGGATTGCCTTAAGCCCGGATCTGGCGCAGCTAGACCAGGTAGTGGTAATTGGCTATGGAACCGCAAAGAAAACGAATCTCACCGGGGCAGTGTCAACAGTTGATTTAAAACGAAATGAAAATGCGCCCGTAACCAATGCCTCCCAGCTATTGCAGGGCGTGGAAGGTGTCTATGTAAACCAACCGGGTGGCCAGCCGGGGCGTGATGTGGCAACGGTGCGGGTGCGGGGGCAAGGAACATTGAATAATAACAACCCCTTGGTTTTGGTAAACGGTGTTGAGTTTCCGATGGATAACGTCAATCCGGCCGATATTGCCAGTGTAACGGTATTGAAAGACGCGGCATCTGCAGCGATTTATGGATCAAGAGCGGCCAATGGCGTTATTTTGATTACAACCAAAAGCGGTGCTGCGGGAGCTTTTCAAATAAACTATGCTAATTATTTTGGTTTTCAGGAAGCAAATTACCTGCCTGATTTCGTGAAAGACCCGATCCAATTTATGCGTCTCCGCAACCAAGCTCAAATCAATGAAGGTCGTGCTGTAGTAGACTATTCGGATGAGTTGATAGAGGAGTATCAAGCTGGTATGAAAAGCGATCCCCTGACTTATCCGAATAACGATTGGTTTAAAATTATATTCGGCAAGGGCGCGGTGCAGAATCATGGCTTTCAGTTTTCTGGAGGAACCGACAAGCTTACTCATTTGCTTTCGCTCAATTATCTTTCTCAAAAGGGGGCGGTGATGGGAACAGACGCGAAACGCTATTCCTTGAATTACAGTACACAGGCCCAGCTTACCAACCGTATTAAAGTGGGAGGGGTGGTGAATATCAATTACAAGGATTTCAATGAACCAACGGCAGGTGTTGGTAATTTAATGGAAATGACATTTAAAGCGCAGGCTTTTCATCCAACCTATCTGGCGGATGGTCGTTATGCCAATACCTTCATTCGTACGCCTGGCCATAATATCTATCGGCATCCCCTGGTATTGGCTAATGAGGGAGAAAATAATACGGTACAGCAAAGGGGGCTGGTGAATATATTTGCCGAGGTGCAGCTTCCGTTTGATATTACTTATAAAATCAATGGTGCCATTAATAAGGCGGATGATGAGGTGACCAAATTTGTGCCCGACGCATTTGTTTACCAGGTTAAAACGGGTGAGGCACAGCGGGTACCTTATGATGGCGGCAACCCCTCTAACCGGGGATTGCGGAAGACGAGCCTGGGCACACTGAATACCACCTTGTTCCAGACCTTGAACTGGTCGCGCAGCTTTGCAGAGAAACACCAGGTAAATGCGTTGTTAGGCTACAGTAGAGAGCATTTTTCCGATGGAAATTTCTTTGCCCAAAATGAGGGGTATCTGGGTAACGATTTGTATGAGCTGAATGCGGGTTCTTCAAATCCGCTGGTAGGTGGTACCTCAACAGAAGCGAAAATGATATCATATTTTGGTCGCTTCAATTATAATTACAAGGAGAAATACCTGCTTGAAGCAAATTTCAGGTACGATGGGTCTTCCCGTTTTGCTAAAGGCAATCAATGGGGATTCTTTCCTTCCTTCTCTGCGGGATGGCGGCTTAACACAGAGCCTTTTTTAAAGGATACTGATTGGTTGAATGAACTGAAACTGCGTGCTTCCTATGGGCAGCTGGGTAACGAGCGGATCGAGCTTTTTCGTTATGTGAATCTGATTGCGCTGGGCGCTGATTATCCTTTTGGATCAACAGTGTCTTCCGGTGCGGCGGTGTTAAATTATAATGATCCTAATATAACCTGGGAAACGACTACCATGGCGAATATCGGCGTGGATGCAGCATTGTTTGACAACAAGTTGTCGGTTACGGTAGAAGCTTTCCGTAAGCGTACATCCGATATTTTACAGACAGTGATACTTCCTCAGCAGGTAGGTTCATTGGGAGGGCCAATACAGAATATCGGTACCGTAGATAATAACGGAGTGGAGCTGGTATTGGGTTACCAGCATAAATTGGGGGATGTAGGGATGCAGCTCAACGGTAGTGTTACTTATGTTAAAAATAAGGTGGTAGACCTTGGGGGGCAGGTCATCTATAGTGGAAGACGGATCATTAGGGAAGGATCACCAATCAATTCCTACTACCTTATTCATGCCAATGGTATTTTCCAGACGGAGGAAGAAATTGCTAACAGCCCTTTTCAAACAAATAATACGAAACCGGGGTACCTGAAATATGAAGACGCAAATGGAGATGGGTTCATTTCTGAATCGGATCGTAAAATTTCCGGATCGAATATTCCGAAGCTGACGTATCAGTTCAATCTGAATTTCAATTATCGCAACTTCTCCTTGAATAGCTTTTTTCAGGGAGTAGGAAGTGTGTATACCTACGCGGAGAATATTGGAGCAATGCCCTTCTGGTTCGGTACTTCGGTACCTAGAAAATGGGTGACGGATGCTTGGACACCAGAAAATAGAGATGCATCGCTGCCGATACTGACCACCTTTGAAGGGAGCCAGACTGAAAATTTTAGGAGCTCCGACTTTTGGTTGAGGAATGTGGCCTATCTAAGGCTCAAAAATTTGCAGTTTGCTTATGATTTTCCTACTGAATGGGTAAATAAGTTGGGGCTTAGTAAGTTTAGAATATTTGTAAACGCTCAAAACCTATTTACTTTTAGCGGAATGAAGGATTTTGATCCGGAGAAAAATCTGGACGGCTCTACCTTTTATGAATACCCTACAGTAAAAACCTATACGGCAGGCCTTAACTTAACTTTTTAAAGAAAAGCGTTATGAAATCTATATATCAATTAATAATGGGGCTATGGACCTGCTTCTTTTGGGTGGCTTGCTCAAATGACCTTACCATTAACCCCAGTGATCAGTACAGTGAAAATACTTTTTGGAAGAGCAGTGAAGAGGCAATGGCTGCGCTAACGGGTTGTTACCGCGTCTTGCAGGATGGGGCCGGTAGTACCTGGTTCCTGGAAACAGACATGATTACGCCGAATGGATTGGCCTATAATGAGTCAAATGGTACAGACGCCATTGCGCGTGGTGTGCACAATTCATTGACCGGGTTGATCGTAAGTAGGTGGGAGGTTGCTTATCGGGGTATTGGCAGAACGAACACTTTTTTGAGTAAGATATCGGATGTGGCGATGGATGAACAATTGAAAAGCAGAACGCTTGGTGAGGCTAAATTTCTGCGGGGACTATATTACTTCTATTTAGTGGATTGTTTTGGTGGTGTGCCTTTGATTGTCTCAGCACCTGACCCTGAAACGCAATCACAACAACCGAGAAATACCAAGGAAGAAGTGGTTGCACAAATGCTACAAGATCTGGCAGAGGCTGCAGAAGTGCTCCCGGCAACATATACTGCTGCCGCAGATCAGGGCAGGGCTACCCGGGGTGCTGCTTTGGCCTTACGCGCCCGTATCTTATTGTATAATGAACGTTGGAGAGAAGCGGCAGAAGAAGCGAAGAAGGTGATGGACTTAGGTGTGTATAGCTTGTTTGATAATTACAGGGCGCTGTTTATGCTTGAGAATGAAGAAAATCAGGAAGTTATTTTTAATGTGTCGTATCAGCTTCCGCGCTTTCCCAATAATTTTGATCATGATATTTTTATGTTGAACCGGCCAGCTCCGACGAAAGATCTAGTAGATGCCTATCTGATGAAAGATGGTGAGCCAATTACGACATCTACGCAGTTTAATCCCGCTCGTCCTTATGAAAATAGGGATCCGCGGCTCTTGCAAACGGTCAATTGTATCGGTTACCCCTATAATGGACAGATTACTACACCGGGCAGGGTGGTAACAACCGGATTTGGACTTAAGAAATATACTTCCTATCCAGATAATGAGACAATTGCCATTGTGAGTCCAAATAGTTCACAGATTAATCCTATCTTGATTCGTTATGCGGAGGTGCTGCTAACTTATGCGGAGGCGCAAAATGAAGCAAGTGGTCCGGATGCCTCGGTATACACTGCTTTGAATAGCCTTCGGCAGCGGCCATCCGTTGCCATGCCAACAGTTGAGGCAGGCTTAGATCAGGAAGGGATGCGTGAGGTGATCCGACGTGAAAGGCGTGTTGAATTGGCCTTCGAGGGGATCTACTATTCGGATATTAAGCGTTGGCGGATCGCAGAGAAAGTTAACAATGGGCCGGTGTATAATCATGAAGGCGCAGTGGTGAGCCAAAGAACGTTTGATGCTGGCCGCGATTATTTATGGCCCATACCGGCCGATCAGGTACAGCTGAATCCAACGCTTGAACAGAATCCTAACTGGTATTAAACAAATAAATTTTAGCAAGATGAAGTTACACACAGGTATTTATGTAATAGGACTGGTTTTTTTATTTATAACTGCCAGGGCACAAGGCCCTGCTAAAGGTGATAAGCCCAATGTTATTTTGATATATTCGGACGATCAAGGCTGGGCAGACCTTGGTTCTTATGGCGCCACGGATTTGCTGACCCCTACTTTGGATAGCTTAGCGTTGAGGGGCACGCGCTTTACGCAGTTTTATGCTGCCTCGCCGATCTGTTCACCCTCCAGGGCATCGATGCTCACCGGGCGTTATCCCCAACGGGCAGGCCTACCAGAGATGGCTTCTTCAAAGGAAGGGGTAGAGGGGATGCCTGCAGAGCAGTATACCATGGGCGAATTGTTCCAAGATGCCGGTTATGCTACGGCGCATATCGGTAAATGGCATGTGGGTTATACACCCCAAACCATGCCAAACGCCCAAGGTTTTGATTATTCCTTTGGTTTTATGGGAGGATGTATTGATAATTATTCGCATTTCTTCTACTGGGCAGGACCTAATCGGCATGACCTTTGGCGAAATGGAAAGGAGATTGATGAATCAGGCCGTTTTTTTCCGGATCTAATGGTAGAGGAGGCCGGTGCTTTTCTGGAGAATAATAAGACGAATCCATTTTTTCTGTACTTTGCTATCAATATCCCGCACTATCCTTTGCAAGGAGAGAAGAAATGGCTTGATTACTACCGAGAAAAGGGTGTAGCCTCACCAAGGGATAAATATGCTGCCTTTATTTCCACCATGGATGAAAAGATAGCGATGCTGCTTGCTAAACTGAAGGCCTTGGGTTTGTCAGAAAATACGATCGTTATTTTTCAGCCTGATCAAGGTTTTTCGGAGGAAGAGCGTACGTTTGGCGGTGGCGGCTCGGCCGGAATTTACCGCGGATCAAAATTTAGCTTGTTGGAGGGAGGGGTTCGTGTTCCGGCTATTATCAGCTGGCCTGGACATATTCCGGAAAACGAAGTGCGGGATCAGCTGGCGGCTAATATAGACTGGTATCCAACACTGGCCGAGTATTGTCAAATACCTTTGCCTGAACGGAAAATTGATGGGAAGAGTTTAGTGAAGGTCATTAACGGAAAACATGAACCATCGGCACATGAGGCTTTTTATTGGCAAAGTGGCGGAAGTAAGGACGATCCTCAGTGGGCAGTAAGGCAAGGCGACTGGAAATTATTGCACAATCCGATGCAAGTGGCACCACAGGAGCTGGATAAGCAGAAATACATGCTCATCAATCTTGCTGAGGATCCTTCCGAAAAAAGAAATGTATCACAGAAGTATCCCGATAAAGTGTTGGCGTTAAAGGCACTGCACCAACGGTGGTTAAAAGAGGTCTATCATCAATAAATAAAAACACCCGGATAGCAATCTGCACTATCCGGGCGTTTCTGTTTTATTTCCGTATTTCCACTTTTAAGACCTCTTCAACTCTCCTTCAGCCCGCACTATGTACTCTCATTTGTTCAAAAAAGGAATCAAGGGGTGAGGGTCGGTTAGGGTTTAGTCTGCGTCTCTTCTCTCTTTCTGACATACGTGCAATAAGCATTCCATCCCGCATCATAATGATCTTCGATATACCATTCCAGGCGCAATCTGGTGATGGTTTGATTGTTGAATTTGGATGAAGGATATTTGTCTCCCGCAATTAGCGACATAGATTGGTTGCTTTGGTTGGCTAGCCACATCACGAATGCTGCTTCATTATCAAAAGTCACCAAAATAGGGTAAGGTCCCATACCGTCATTTACTTCACCAAGGACAAATTTTTCTTCAAAAAAATACAGACCGATGCCACAATAATCCCGGTGTGCGAAATGAAGACCGTTACCAGAATAATAGCCACCATTCGATTTTACGGGATTATTCATTAACTTTCGGGTCACCTTTCGGGCAAGGAGCTCTCCATAAGGTCGGTTATCCAAACCCTTGTAAATGTTCAATTCCTTATCGGTAAGCATTTCGGTCGATATGATTGGGGTATTCAGTTCCATTAGAGTTGATAATTGATTAATCTTTTTTCTCCTGGGCAGTAAACTCAATAAGCCCATCTTCTGAAATAAACTGTTTTGTATACGGCTCCAGCTCTTTTGCTTTTACCGCGCTTGTTTCCTCCTCAAAATCGGTGCTATTCATTGCTTCCTTAGGTTTGGCAGTATCACTCATTTCTACACTTCTGGCAATGTAGTACGTGTCATTTTCAATGCTTACTAACTTAAACCAGCCAAAGCCTCCTTTGCTTCCCACAAAATTGCCCTTTTCTTTATAGAGGCGATAGTTTCCAAAATAAATATCACCTTCATGTACGGTTGCCAATGCTGCCATTTTCTGCTTATAGGCTTCTTTCTGGGCCGGTAGGGTAACTGCTTCATAGACGGCATAACCAATTAAGTAAATAGCGAGTAATAAAACAGGCCAACCGAGGAATGTGATTTTAAATCCTCCTTTTAATAGGGTTACCTTTGCCAATTCGTTCCTCGCCAATTTCTCCATTTCGGGCGACCATTTTCGTTTAGGGATACGCGTTCCGGTTGATGTTTCCAAATATTCACCAATAGCTTTTTTACCCTTTAGCACAAAAAACACCGTTCTGCTTTCTAGTTGGTACAGATAGAGCGTCATCGGGTTACCCACTTTTTTGGGATTCTCCAAATGAGATGCGTCAATTTGATTTATTCCTATTTTAGTTATTCTGATCCACATAGTTTATTGTTTTATGGTAAAATGATATTGTTAAACTGAAACGGATGCTCTTTTACAGCGTTTTCGTTTTGTTTAAAAAAATCATTGTTTTACATGTTGTGTTTGCATAGTTTTTTGTGTTAAAGCATGCGCACTCTAACATGTCGCAGTATCCTGTGAATTATTGCTTTGGCTTCATCGCCGCCAGCTTGTGGGTATTCGTAATGTAATGTTAAGAATTTGCCCGATTTAAAGTACGTTTGTGCTATGCCTTTTACCTTCCCACCTGTTTCTTGCTCGTCGTAATACACACGCTGCCCGTTTGCCTCGTAGGCTGATAGGTTTTGATGTGTGGCGTCAAATGCATCCCGATCGGCATAGGTGTCTTTCACTACAGTAAATAGCTCCACCTTACCCGTTGGCGTATCATAGCTAAAGTAATGGTCACCTTTTATTGCCGTACGTGCCTCCCGGAACGGCGTATCTTTGATTTTGAGTGAAACCCGATGCAACAAGTACGGTTCCTCCATGTAAAGGCCTACAAACGGATTCTTCCAAAATGTTTCCTGCGTATCGACTGGTTGCAATTGCTGCGTCGTAGCTTGTTGCCACTCTCTGACGTGTAGCCCCAGTTTCTCGTTTACCGTGTTGAGTTTAACCAATGTGGCCAATGTATCTGAAGCTCGGAGCGGGATTGCTACTTCAAAAATGAGCTTATCCCTTTGGTAAAATCCCAATAGGTAATGCCTACTCGATGTTCTCGCCCAATAGACCCCCGTTTTATAAGCAGCCGTGTTGGCAAAGACCGACGTTTCGGTCAGTGCAGCATCGTGACTCCCCATGGCCGCATTTACTCCGTCAAATATGACGTTCCCGCTTTTGCTGTAGTATTGATCCAGGAAAACTTCCTGTTCATCATATAGCAGCGTGGCATTGACGAATAGATCGCCCCAATCTGGATCTTGATACAAAACCGTCTCTTGCTGATAGACCGGATTGTCCGGGTCGTTGTGAGTATATTGAAGTTCGCCCACAGCATTATGGTAGCGGCCCATGAACGGAAATACTTGCTGCGCGTTTGTAAACACCGTTTTGTCGTTATCACTTTGCAACAGTTCGTCGGAAAACGGTACATTTCGTAGCCACGTGCCGAGGTCTTTTCCAGTGAGCTGTGCGATATCCGCCGGCCATTCAAAATTCCGTGTACCGGGACTGCAACTCGTCAGAACGAACATGAGCAGTAATTTAACTAGTCTATTGATCAATATTGCCACTTTGGATTTCGTTGAGCAGGATCTCTGTATAATTTTCGCTGAATTGCAAGGCCATAAGAAAATAGGTATTGCCAGTTTCTTCGTAATGTCCTTTTGCACCAAAATAGGCGTTTTTTACCAGCTCTTCCACCAGGCTACCGTTGTTTGCTGTTGGATAAACGGGAATGGCTGTCACTGTTGGTTTATTGTACATATTCCGACTCTTCCAACAGGTGAGCCAATCGTTGTCTACCGGATCCGCTTCTGGACGGTCGTTGAAAAACTGTATCAGCCGCTCCTTACGGATCTGTATAATGACGTATAATGAGCTTAGTTCTGACATACTTACGGATAGATTGGGTTACTGGATAAAGGAAAATTTATCTTCAAAAAAGCCGCCTATTAACGGTAACGGTTTTTTGATTTCATTGACTACATGGATAATGCCCAATATCATGAGGATGAGAAAGACAACCCCAACGTAGCCAATGATTTGCCCAATACCGGGAGCTATGGAAATAACAATCGTCACCACCAGGTTGTACAGTATGGCAACAACGAGCAAGCCAAGCCCCTGCTTGAGGTGGTAGATACTATTGGCGTCGCGATGATCTTTACCGCCAAAATAAGCCACGAGCCATAAAATGCCCAGATAACTTAAAATGGATTGTGTTTTTGCATTCATGATTTAATGATTTTTGAAGCAAAAGTGTATATAAAGATTGGCAAATAAACTGATTTAAAGCTAACAAAGTATCTACAACCACTAGTTGTTGTATATACAAAATATCAACAGATTTGCTCATAGGTTTATAATTTTTCTTAGATTCATCTCATATTTGCGCAATAATGGCTGTTTTTAGAATTATATTGACAACGATTTTAAGTATGACAGTGGGCATGGAAGTGTTACGCTGCCAATCTATTGATCCACAAACCATAAAGATTGTTGCAGAAGCGGAAGCGCTGCAATTGAATGGTCAGCCCGAACAGGCCTTACAGGTAATTACAAAGGGTCTGCAACAGATAGCGAATAAACCAGACAACCTTGCCTACCTCTATGCCCATCAGAGTGGGTTGTATGTTTCTGTCGACAGCCTGGTATTGGGCAAAAAGGCGCTGGATAAATGTATTGAACATGCGCGAACCTCCCAGAGCCCGGAAGCTAAAGCTGTATCGCAACGCGCAAAAGCTTTTATGTACCTTCGGCTCGGCCAACCTGATGAAGCTGTCGAGGCAGCCATGGAAGGCCTCGGATTGCTGAAACAGCGTGCTCACAATGAAAAAATAGGATACCACCTCAACTATTTACTGTATAGGGTGTACAGTGGCTGGGGCGATTTCGAAAAAATGGAAAAGTACATTTTGACCTGTGAGCGTTATGCTGCCCAATTGGATAATAAGAACCTTCTGGTAAACGCTTTTAATGGTCATGCAAGTATGTACCTGACTAAATGGCGATCTACTAAGCAACAGGCATACGCCGATAGCTCGTTCCAGTACTTGCTGAAATCCCTTGCTGTGCACCAGCAGGATTCCAAAGATGTGGCTGTTAACAATTTTGTGATTACTTGTGTGAACATTGCTAATCATTTTCTTGAATATGCAGACAATAGCCTCGACCAACGGAAGAAACAGGCGTTTGCATACCTGGATAGTGCAGTATACGCACTCCGGCTGTCTGATTCCCATTCATCCCATTGGATCAATATTATGGGCATCAAGGCTGGCTTTGCCTTACAGGAAAATAACTTTTCGGTTGCCGAAGCGTATCTCTTGGAAGGTCTTGCCAAAATAGCTGACGACCAACAGCCGAATCGAAGTGCTGAAATGAATGCTTACCAACACCTCGCAGCAATTGCTTCCAAGAAAAAAGATTTCCAATCTGCGCTGAATTACCAGCGTAAAGCAACGAGTATCCAGCAAAAAATATTTGATCAGCGTCAGATTTTTAACGCTCAAAAATTGGAAGTGCAGTACGAAACAGAAAAGAAAAACCGCGAGATGGCGGTGTTGAAAGAACGGTCAGAAACACGCCGACGACAAAACTATCTCTATGGGACCTTAGCTGCTGTATCGCTATTGGGCTTGGTCTTTATGTTCCTGTCTTACCATTTTAAGCTGCGTTATTCTGTTGAGCGCGAAGAAAAACTGGCTAAAGAAAAAGAGGAAACCGAACGGAACGCGCGTATGCAAGTGCAATTGGAAAAAGAAGAACAAGCCCGACTGAAAGCCGAGCAGGAGCTTTTAGAGCTCAGGCAACAGCAGCTCCAAAAGGAGGTGATGGCCAACAACCTGATGATCGACCATAAGAATGAGATGCTGAAGCGTATCCAATCGGAGATTGTAGCGGGTGATCGCAAACAGCTACAAAAACTATTGAAGAAGGAGGCTTTGGTGAATATCGATTTCGAGGAAACCAGATCGCACATTCAACAGTTGCATCCAGGTTTTTTTAGCCAGCTGACGGAAAAAGCGGTGCAAAGGCTAACACCACTAGATCTCAAATATTGTTCCTATATCCATTTGAAGATGTCTAGCCAACAGATTGCTCAGCTACTACACGTTGAAGCGCAAAGTGTACGCATGTTTAAATACCGACTGAAACGGAAGTTCGGACTGCCGAAAGCAACGAGTTTAGAAGTCTTTTTGCAGGAGATATAGATACTTTGTATATACAAAAAAATTGGCAAGTAGATATTTTGTAAAGCACCAAAATAAGACCGGTTCATCTTTTCTGTTCACTTTTGTAATCAAGAATCAAACACCTATCAGGATAATTATATTGCCCACCGAGGGGGAGCTAAACAGGCTTCACGCATATACTCTTTGGTGAAAAAATGTACCGCCCAAAGATGTAATATCCGGCGAGGCTATACCCGATGCATGGACGAGGGAACAGCAGCTGAAATGTAGCAAACCTGACATTTTGATTAGGGCAGTACCATATGGATAAAATTAATGGACGATGACGTTAAAAAGTAGTCTAATATTTCTCTTTTGTATAACCGCTCAACTTGTTTTTTTGCGAGATTTCAACCTCTTTTTACAGCACATCGAAGAACAACGATTAAAGGGCGATAATGCGTTCAATGGTATCAAGATAGACGGAAACCACCTAATAAAATTAAAGGAAATCAGGGCCATAGACGATATAGGAAAGTTGCTATGTGGACGGGTGGTACTGCGTAATTTTTTACAGCAAAAAGGAGCGAATTTGTTAGCAAGTAGCTATCCTGAAATTGAATTGATTTTCTTAGGGACAAACAGTCTGGATCTCGAAAAAGAAATAGACAAGATGATGGATACTGAAGTGGAAAAACGTAAGAAAAAAGGTCCGATAAAGGAAGAAGAGCAAAAGGAAATTGACGATGCGCGTAAATTCCTCAAGGATATGTTCAGTTTAAAGGATAACAGATCGGATTACGCAGTAGCCTTTCAATTGAATAAAGAGCCGGAAATCTTTTTCCGTTTCACTATTTATAATGGCGAAGACAAAGTAATCAGTAATGGCCATTCTTCTTTTATGAATATTTATCAAGTTCATTTACTCGAACGGCCTACCGAGCAATGTTATATAGAGATCGTTATGGAAAATGAAAATTCCGTAAAGAAGCTTAAGTCTAAAATGGAGGATATTGTTTTACCTTAAAACGTGCGTTCATAAAGAATAGTCGAACTCGGGTTTGAAAACCATAGATGATGCGGATTAGCATATCGAACCGATAGGACCTTTAAAGAAATAAAAAATGTTTATATTTTTCGGAATAAGAGCATCACCGATTAAAACCAGAAAAGTGGAGGGAAATACTACCTGTCCCTATTGTCAAAGTAAAGGCAGTTTTGCAGCAACCACTTTCGGAAAATACTTTCATATACTTTGGATTCCATTCCTTCCTTTACCCAAAATGACCATATTGGAATGTGCCCATTGTAAAAAAACTTACACAATAAAGGAACTTCCCCAGGAGATCGGGCAGGCCCTGAACAAAACCGATGCGTTAAAGCCCCCAAAACGACCCCTTTGGCAAGGTTGCGGTTGTTTAATCCTGGCGGCAATAGGCTTGATCATCGTGGTGCTTTCCATCGCAAGCGGCCTCTTTTGGCGCAATAAAGAGGTGAACGACGTGATCGACGTACGTAGCACCTACCTGCATGCCGATATCGAAAAAGCGACCATGTACCCTGATAAGGATATGGATTCTATTTCATATAAGCTGAAAAAATGTATAGATTATAATGTGGAAGGGATAAACACTGAAAAAATAGGATATTATTCAAAGCTGGACCATAACAAACTGCTGATTTTATTGCAGGTGAACGATTTAAGGAAAACTGAAGCGGCTTCGAGAAAGGAACTCGTTTTTGCGATAGAAGATTGTCTTGCCTCTTTTTTGGAAACAAAAGGTTATCAAGTTTATATCGGCGTAAACGGCAAATGGAATATGGTACTGGTGAAAACGCCTGTGGGCGAAAGCTTGGGAGGCAAATTTGCCAAAAGTAATATGCTCTTGCCATTTTATGGCGAAAAACCAATATTCAAGCAGCATTCCATTAAAAGGTGAAAAGAATCGTTTATCAGGAACAATGAAGTGAATTATGATAGGAAGAAGTTCATTTCTGTATTGAAAGTTATAGAGGACATTCAAGTACTTCAAAATGCTGATACTAAATTTAATTCCATCTATTCAAACGATTTTTTTTATTTTTAGGTTTTACCAAGAATAGCTATGGCTGCTCAAAACCTGTATTTTGTTGCGATCATACCTCCCCAAAACATAAGAGAGGAAGTCACGGCCATTAAACGCGATTTTGCCGAACACTACAACAGCCATAAAGCGCTACGTGTAATACCGCATATTACACTGAAAGCACCCTTTAAACTGTACGCCTCAGCACATACACAGTTGCTTAATTGGTTTGGCGAAATCCCTGCTGCTATTGATCCTTTCATGATCGAGCTAAAGAATTTCGGTGCATTTGCCAATAAAGACAAGCCCGTGATTTTTATAAATCCAGTTGTAAATGATTATTTGATACAATTACAGTCGACCATTATTCACGACTTTGAAAAACACTATCCCCAAATTCCTGTTTCCTTTTTGGAACATCATTTTAAGCCCCATATGACAATTGCTTATCGCGACCTGGAACCAGATGCATATGAGCGGGCTTGGGAAATATATAAAGACAAAGAATACACAGCTGCATTTGAAGTTAGCGACTTCTGCCTTTTACAACACGACTCAAAACAATGGAGTCTTATCGCGTCCAAGAAACTCAACGCCGAATGAAAAGAAAAAAAAGTAATTTCTTAATGATCTTATTTGCTTGCTGTGGTTTAACGGTCATGGCACAGCCAAGCCAAAAGACAAAAAAACCTAATGTTATCCTCATCTATTCAG
>NZ_FOAF01000019.1 GCF_900109575.1 Olivibacter domesticus
GCTAGATACCAAAGGAAGAATGGTATTGCCTGCCAGCCTCAAAAAGCAAATGCCTGAGGTTGAACGGGAGGGGCTTGTTATAAATCGAGGACTGGAAAGTCATCTAGTGATATATCCAAGAAAGGAATGGGATAGGATTATGGACGAGTTGAGTAAGCTTAACACCTTCGAAAAAAAGACCCGGGAATTTGTGCGAAAGTTTATGAGGGGAGCTACCGAGCTTAGTTTAGATTCGGCAAATAGAGTATTGATTCCAAAAGCCTTATTAGAGTATGCTAACATAGATGCGGAGGTGGTGCTAGCGAGTCAGTTTAATAAAATAGAGTTGTGGGCAAAAGATGTTTATGACGCACAATGGGATGATGAGGGGGATGATTTCGCTGCATTGGCTGAAGAAGTAATGGGGAATTTGAAAAGGAGGGGGGATGAATAAGGTTTATCATGTGCCGGTAATGTTGAAGGAATGCGTTGAGGCATTGAATATAAAGCCTGATGGAGTGTATGTTGATGTAACATTCGGTGGGGGGGGGCATTCTCAAGAAATTTTAGCTCATTTAGGCGATAAAGGAAAGCTCTATGCATTTGACCAAGATCCTGATGCACTTGCTAATGCTTTTCAAGATGAACGATTTGCGTTGATTCATCAAAATTTTCGTTTTTTGAAAAATAACCTGCGGTTACAAGGGGTTAAACAAGTTGATGGAATTTTGGCGGATTTAGGTGTGTCTTCTCATCAGTTTGACGAAGCAGAGCGAGGTTTTTCTATACGTTTTGATGCTTCTTTGGATATGCGAATGGATCAGGTGAGTGATATCGATGCTAAAAGGGTGATTAATACCTATTCAGAAAGTGAATTGCATCGGATATTCGGCATGTATGGAGAAATACAAAATGCGAAATCTCTAGCAAAGGCGGTTGTGACAGCTCGTTTGACGAAGCCTATTAATAGGGTGGCTGATTTAAAGCTTGCAATTACAAAGCTGGTTCCTCGAGGGAAAGAGAATAAATACTTTGCGCAACTTTTTCAGGCTTTACGTATTGAGGTAAATAAAGAACTAGAAGCACTCCAAGAATTTTTGGTACAGGCGGAATCTGTTTTAGCTCCCGAAGGGCGGTTGGTGGTGATGTCTTATCATTCATTAGAGGACAGGCTGGTAAAAAATTTTATGGCGAAGGGGAAGTTTAAAGGGGAAGTGGAGAAAGATTTTTATGGGAATGAAATTAAGCCTTTTAAGTTAATTACGCGTAAAGCTATTACTGCGTCGGTAGATGAGATTAATACCAATAGTCGAGCGCGAAGTGCAAAGTTAAGAGTGGCTGAGAAGTTGTAAATGATTTTTTAATATTACGAGCTAACGACCATGTTAAACAAGTATAAAAATGCAGCGTTAACGGAAGAGCAGCAAGAGGTATTGAGTGATGAAGTAGAAGCAAAGGCGGGGGCTTCCGAAGAGTTTCTGAAGTCATTACTATCTCCCAGAGGATTCTCATCTGCCCGAGCAGTGGCAGCGGTTCCATTTATTGCATTTTTAGCTTTTTTGGCTATTATATATATCGCAAATAGGCATTTAGCAGAAGATACGGTACGTGAAATTGATACAACGACTAGGGAGGTGAAGTATTTGAGTTGGGAATATAAATCTTTAAAGGCTGATTTGATGCTTAAAAGTACGCAGAGCGAAGTGGCGCAGAAAGTGGATACTGTTGGACTTAAGGCGCTTATAGCGCCACCTAAAAGGATTATTCTGAATGCTGTAGATAAAACGGAAGAATAAATATAATAATGAATATTAGAACAGATATATTATTACGGGTTTACCTCTCCTTTGGAGCAATGGTAATTTTTGCTGTAGCCGTATTATATAAAATGTTCAGCTTACAGGTTGTAGAAGGAACGCATTGGCAAGCAATGGCCGATAGCCTTTCAACACGATATCAAACAATTGAAGCAACAAGAGGCAATATTTTTTCGTCAGATGGCAGCTTGTTGGCTACTTCAGTTCCTGAATATGATGTGCGGATGGATATGGTGGCTCCAGGAATTTTAGAGGACGATGTGTTTTATGCCAAGGTAGATTCTCTTGCCGCCAGTTTGGCAACATTTTTTAAAGATAAATCCGTAGATCAATATAGGCGCTTGCTTAGAAAAGCTCGTAAAGATAAAAATCGCTATTACTTGGTGAAGCGAAATGTAAGCTTTCAAGATATGAAAGTAGTTCGCGCATTTCCGATTTTTAATTTGGGTAAGTACAAAGGGGGATTAATTGCGGAGCAGAAGAACAAGCGTATTATGCCATTTAAAACTTTGGCGGCACGTACTATAGGGTATAAAAATGAAAATGTACAGCCTGTTGGACTGGAGGGGGCGTATGCTGAATACATGGATGGTGTGAGCGGCAGCCGATTAGTCCAACGGATAGCGGGTGGCAGCTGGATGCCTATCAATGAAGATACAGAGGTGTCTCCTACTGATGGTGCCGATATTATATCAACTATTGATGTTAATATGCAGGACGTTGCGCAAAAGGCGCTCGAAAAACAATTAATTGCAAGCGATGCAGATAATGGATGCGTTATTTTGATGGAGGTGGCTACGGGGGAAGTGAGGGCCGTTGCCAATTTCACGAAGGTGGAAGAGGGTGTTTATAAAGAGAAATTTAACTATGCAGTAGCTCAAAGTGCAGAGCCTGGATCGACATTTAAATTGGCGTCTTACATGGCTGCTATTGAAGATGGCAAAATTGATACGAGTGATATTGTAGATACTGAAGACGGAACATTTACTGTTTATAGGAAAACAATCCGAGACTCTCATCATGGCGGCTATGGTAAGATTTCGGTAAAAAGAGCTTTTGAAGTTTCGTCTAACACAGCAATTACTAAACTTATTTATCAAAACTATAAAAACAATCCGGCTGCTTTTACTTCTCGACTGCATAAAATGCACCTAAATGATAAGCTTGGGCTGCAAATACCGGGAGAAGGTGATCCTTTAATAAAGACGCCTAAAAGCAGGTCATGGAGCGGCCTGAGTTTGCCACAAATGGCCTATGGTTATGAACTGAAAGTGACGCCTTTACAAATGCTAGCTTTGTATAATGCCGTGGCTAATAATGGTAAGATGATCGCTCCCTTGTTTGTAAAAGAAGTTAGAAGATTAGGGAATACCGTCGAAAAATTTGAAGCAAGGGTAATTAATGAAAAAGTTGCGTCGGATGAAACGCTGGGCAAAGTAAGAGGGATGTTGGAGGGAGTAGTAGAAGAAGGAACGGCTAAAGTGTTGAAAAATTCATTATTCAAAATGGCGGGAAAGACGGGAACTGCGCAAATGGCGGATGGTGCTGCTGGATATAAAACAAATAGAAGATACCAAGGCTCTTTTGCGGGGTATTTTCCTGCGGATAATCCGAAGTATTCCATGATTGTGGTGGTGCAGAATCCTAGAAAAGGTGGTTATTATGCCATCAGTGTTGCTGCTCCGGTATTTAAGGAAATTGCCGAAAGAGTGTATGCCGGCGATACGCAAATGTATCATGATCTTAATAATTTAAAATTCACCTCGGCATATGGAACGCCGCAAATAAAAAATGGTTTTTTAAAGGATAGTCAATACGTTTCTAACGCCTTTGGCTTAAAAGCGAATCAGCTTCAAAGTGATACTGCCAAACATTTTGTTGCAGAAGAAGGCATTGTGGAAGGTAAAGTTCCTGATCTGAAGGGGATGGGGTTAAAAGACGCCATGTTTCTTTTGGGAAACGTAGGGATGAAAGCCTTGGTGAAGGGAAAAGGTAAAGTGGTAAGACAATCTATTAATCCCGGGGAGATTGCAAGTAGAGGATTGCCAATAAATATTGAATTAGAATGATCGCGTTGTCTAACATATTAAATGGTATTACGGTAAAGCATACTATCGGAAGTATGGACAGGGATATTCATGCAATTTGTTTTGATTCTCGTAAGATCGTTCATAATGATCTTTTTGTTGCAGTAAAAGGTACCGTGACCGATGGACATTTATTTCTCGACAAAGCGATAGCACTTGGTGCAACAACTATTATATGCGAGGATATTCCAACTATTATCAATGATCATATTACTTATATTCAAGTAGATGACGCTGCTTATTGTTTAGGATTAGCGGCTGCGAATTTTTATGGAAATCCTTCATCACAGCTAAAGTTGGTAGGTGTGACGGGCACTAATGGTAAAACAACAGTGGTGACCTTATTACATAAATTGTTCATTGAACTGGGCTTTCATGTGGGATTACTTTCTACCGTGCAAAATCAAATTAATGGTAACGTTATCGAAGCAACGCATACAACACCAGATCCGATAGCGCTTAATTTACTTTTGCGGCAAATGGTTGATGCCGGGTGCGACTATTGTTTTATGGAGGTGAGTTCTCATGCTATTGTGCAGCATAGAATAGCAGGGTTAACATTTGTAGGGGGTGTATTTACCAATTTAACACATGACCATTTAGATTTTCATAAAACCTTTGATGCATATATCAAGGCGAAAAAAGGCTTTTTTGACGTGCTGGATAAGTCGGCCTTTGCATTGGTAAACGTAGATGATAAAAATGGTACCGTGATGCTGCAGAATACAGAAGCTTATAAAAAGACATACGGCTTAAAGAATATAGCAGATTATAAGGGCCGAATAATAGAGAGTCATTTCGATGGTATGCTGATGCAGGTAGAAGGAAAGGAAGTTTGGACAAAGCTGGTTGGGACTTTCAATGCCTATAACTTACTAGCGGTATATAGTGCTGGAGTACTGTTAGAGCAGGATAGTATGCGTGTGTTGACGATACTAAGTAGGATCACCGGTGCTGAAGGACGCTTTGATACACAATTGGCAAATAATGGGATAGTAGGAGTTGTAGATTACGCCCATACGCCAGATGCGGTAGAAAATGTATTACAAACGATTGTGAACCTGCGGAAGAATAAAGAACAAATTATAACAGTATTAGGCTGTGGCGGGGATAGGGATAAAACTAAACGACCGGAAATGGCGGAGGTTGCTGCGCGATTAAGCGACAAAGTTATTTTAACTTCCGATAATCCTAGAAGTGAAAACCCTCAACAGATTATTCATGATATGGAGCAGGGAATTCCTAATGACAAAAAACGGAATGTGTTTGCTATAACGGATAGGTACGAAGCTATAAAGGCGGCAGTACATTTAGCTCAGCCACATGATATAATTTTAGTAGCAGGAAAGGGGCATGAGAAATATCAGGAAATAATGGGAGTTAAGAAAAACTTTGATGATAAAGCTGTTCTGAGAGAGCTTTTTGATGAAATTATTAATTAATAATCATGCGTAGCTAATGAAAGGCACTAATTTGGGCAAGGATAAAATATAACTAAGGGATGCTGTACTATTTGTTTACATATTTACATGATCATTTTAACCTACCGGGCGCTGGGGTGTTTCAATACATTTCTTTTCGCTTTGGTTTGACCGTTATATTGTCTCTTATTATCACAACTGTTTATGGCGGGAGATTAATTAAATTATTGCGTAAAAAACAAGTAGGCGAGACGGTACGGAGTTTAGGTTTGGAAGGGGAGTCAAAAAAGCAGGGTACTCCAACAATGGGCGGACTGATTATTATTGCAGGGATCTTGATTCCTACTTTGCTGTTTGCCAAGTTGGAAAATGTATATGTAATCCTCATGATTATAGCAACTGTTTGGATGGGTGCGGTTGGGTTTTTAGACGATTATATCAAAGTGTTTAAAAATAATAAAGAAGGACTGGCAGGAAAGTTTAAAGTTGTTGGACAAGTGGGACTTGGGGTTATTATTGCATGGACAATGTATTATCACCCATCCATAGTGAGTAGGCAAAAGGTTAATGGGCCTATTAAAGGTGCCAATATTCAAATGCAGCAAAACTTTGATGGAACGAAGAGTTATTATAACGTAGAAGTTAAATCTACAAAAACGAACATCCCATTTTATAAAAACAACGAGTTTGATTACGGTAAGGTGCTGAGCGTCTTTGGTGTGAAAGATGGGAAATATGCTTTTTTGGTTTTTCTGGTTTTTGTGGTCTTTATTATTACCGCGGTGTCGAATGGTGCCAATATTACTGATGGGATAGATGGTTTAGCTACCGGTACTTCTGCCGTTATTGGTGTAACGCTGGCGATATTGGCTTATGTGTCTGGTAACAGCATTTTTGCAGATTATCTCAATATTATCTATATACCGAATTCTGGTGAATTGGTTGTCTTCGCTGGTGCGTTTGTTGGTGCATGTGTTGGGTTCTTATGGTATAATTCATACCCCGCTCAAGTATTTATGGGAGATACAGGTAGCTTGGCTATTGGTGGTATAATAGCCGCCTTCGCTATCATGATAAGGAAAGAGTTATTGATTCCAATATTATGTGGTATTTTTTTGGTTGAGCTGCTGTCAGTAATTATGCAAGTTTCTTATTTCAAGTATACAAAGAAGAAGTTTGGAGAAGGACGAAGGATATTCTTGATGTCTCCTTTGCATCATCACTATCAAAAAAGAGGATATCATGAATCGAAAATAGTTACGCGGTTTTGGATTGTGGGAATTATTTTGGCGGTCATAACAATCGTTACATTAAAGGTGAGATAAATGGAAACGCTTGATACAAATAGTAGTAAGGTAAAACCTAAATTAATTGTGCTAGGAGCAGGGGAGAGTGGTGTGGGCGCAGCGGTTCTAGGAAAACAGCAAGGTTTTGAAGTATTTGTGTCTGACAGCAGTGAGATAAAGCAAGGTTATAAAGAGCAGTTAAAAAACGAAGGAGTGCGTTATGAGGAGAAGCGGCATACGATAGAAGAGATGCAAACTGCAGGTTTGGTTATTAAGAGTCCGGGTATACCAGAGACAGCTCCGGTAATAAAATATTTACGGGAGAAGGGTATTCGTGTTATTGGAGAAATTGAATTCGCAGCACAGTACACAAAAGCTAAAACAATTTGCATTACAGGGTCAAACGGAAAGTCTACCACCACGATGTTGACTTACCACATACTCAAAAAAGCAGGATTAAATGTTGGTTTGGCTGGTAATATTGGTAAAAGCTTTGCTTTGCAGGTCGCCACAGAGAAGTTTGACATTTACGTTTTGGAAATAAGCAGCTTCATGTTAGATGATATGTATGATTTTAGGGCAGATATTGCAGTATTATTAAATATTACGCCAGATCATCTTGATCGCTACGACTATAAGATGGAAAACTATGCGAATTCCAAGTTTAGAATAACTCAAAATCAGCGGAGCGAGGATGTTTTTATATACTGTCAAGACGATCCTGAGACATTAGAAGGACTTAAAAGAATAAAAATAAACGCTTCCATGTACCCCTTCAGTCTGAAAGAGAAGGTGGCGCAGGGAGCTTATTTAAATGAACAAAACGAAATTATAATAAAGGTACCAAATCACGAAAATTTTATCATGTCTATTAACGATTTAGCATTACAGGGAAAACACAATGTGTATAATAATATGGCTTCTGGAATTGTAGCCAAAGTTTGGGAATTACGTAATGAAACTATTCGGGAAAGCATGGGAGATTTCGTAAATATCCCGCATAGATTAGAACACGTATCTCGTATCTCGGGAATAGAATTTATTAATGACTCTAAAGCAACCAATGTGAACTCGGTTTGGTACGCCTTGGAGAGTTTACCTGGTAAAATAGTTTTAATTATGGGGGGAGTTGATAAAGGGAATGATTACAACATGTTGAAAGAAATGGTGCAAAAAAAAGTGAGAGGGATTGTTTGCCTAGGTAAGGATAATAGAAATATACACAATGCTTTTGAAGAGGATACGGAGGTTATTGTGAATACTGCAACGATGAGTGAGGCTGTTCAGATAGCTTATCATATTGCACAAAAAGGTGATACAGTTTTATTATCACCAGCTTGTGCCAGTTTCGATCTATTCAAAAATTATGAAGATAGGGGCGATCAATTTAAAGCTGCTGTTAGAGAGCTTTAAACGGGGGAGAGGTTAAGTGGACAATTGTTTGGATGAATGTACTTAACAAGTAAAGATGATGGAAAGAGTTTTTAAAAAGCTTAAGGGTGATAAATGGATTTGGATCATAGTGATTCTCTTGTCAGTCTGGTCAATATTGGCTGTTTATAGTTCAACAGGCACTTTGGCATATAAAGAAGGTCATGGAACAGAAACATACCTGATCAAACATTTTACTATAATCTTTGCAGGTCTTGTATTAATGTACTTTTCGCACTTGCTTGATTATCGCTATTATGCAGGAATATCCAAAATCTTAATGATTATTACGATTCCCTTGCTTTTATATACGTTGTTGTTTACAAACTCCGTTAACGATGCTAACAGGTGGGTTACCATTCCTGTTATTAATCAAACATTTCAAACATCTGACATGGCTAAATTGGCGCTCATAACGTTTTTAGCGCGGATGTTAACACGTAAGCAAGAGAATATAAAGGATGTAAAAAGTGCTTTTGTACCCATTATGGGTTCTGTTTGTGTTGTTATCATATTGATTGCCATTGCAAATATGTCTACAGCTATCATGCTTTTCGCGGTGAGTATTTTGTTATTACTAATTGGCCGTATCAGTGTAAAACAAATAGCTTACGTTAGTATAGCAGGTGTTTTTCTATTGACCTTAGTAGTGCTATTAGGCCCTAGGAGACAAACATATATATCAAGGGTCGAAACTTTTATGGGTAAAGGCGAACCTGACCCGGATAAGGAGTTTCAGGCAACACAAGCAAAAATAGCCATTGCAACGGGTGGATTATTTGGAAAGGGACCCGGTAATAGTACACAACGTAATTTACTTCCGCATCCTTATTCTGACTTCATTTTTGCGATAATAATTGAAGAATATGGTGCCGTAGGGGGAGTTGTTTTGGCCGCTATGTACTTGATCCTTATGTTCAGGTGCATTCGAATAGTAACACAAAGCCCCAAAGCTTTTGGGGCATTACTAGCTGCTGGTTTGGGTTTTAGTTTAACTATTCAGGCTTTTGGCAACATGGCAGTAGCGGTTGGTTTAGGGCCGGTGACAGGTGTTCCTTTACCGCTGGTTAGTATGGGTGGAACTTCTATCCTGTTCACTAGCGTAGCATTCGGCATTATTTTGAGTGTAAGCAGAAACATCGAAGAACTTAAACAGAAGGGACAAGGTAAACTCCCAAATGATGATAGAAAAGTAAAGGATAAGGTAATTGTTGGTGAAATTCCAGCAATGGCATAATAACTGGTATTATGGGAAATCGTTTAAAAAGAGTCATAATAAGTGGTGGAGGGACAGGGGGCCATATCTTCCCTGCTATCTCTATTGCAAATGCATTAAAACGTTTAGTCCCTGATATAGAAATATTATTTGTAGGAGCGAATGGTAGGATGGAGATGGATAAGGTGCCTGCAGCAGGTTATAAAATAATTGGCTTAGATATACAGGGGATAAACAGGAAGTCGCTTTTAAAAAATCTCTTACTGCCTTTTAAACTATGGAAAAGTATTACAAAATCCAGGCAAATTATAAAGGATTTTAAACCGGATGTAGTAGTAGGGGTCGGCGGGTACGCTTCTGGTCCGCTACTTCATGCTGCTGGAAGAATGAAAATACCTTATTTGATTCAGGAGCAGAATTCTTATGCTGGTGTAACAAATAAGAAATTGGGTAAAAACGCCGCTAAAATTTGTGTTGCTTTTGAAGGAATGGAACAATTCTTTCCAACTGACAAATTAATAAATACGGGGAATCCGATACGTAGAGAGGTGGTGGATATTGCTGGAAAAGAATTTGAAGCAAAGGAGCTATTGGGGCTGGACAAACAAATGAAAACTGTTTTGCTCACGGGTGGCAGCTTGGGCGCGCGTACATTGAATAATTGTATGCTGGAAGGACTGAATAAGCTTAAAGATGCCCAGATACAAGTGTTATGGCAATGTGGTAATTATTATTATAAAGAATTAGCAGCGATAGTAGAGAAAGGAGCTTATGAGCACGTGCATTTAAAGCCCTTTTTGCATCGCATGGATTTGGCATATGCGGCGGCAGATATAATAATAGCACGTGCCGGTGCAGGAACTATTGCTGAATTGTGTGCGGTAGGTAAACCTGTAATTCTTGTGCCATCTCCCAATGTAGCGGAAGATCACCAGACAAAAAATGCACAGGCTCTTACGGTTAAAGAGGCAGCGGTAATGATTAGTGATATAACAGCTAATGAACAGCTAATTGACGCTACAATCGATTTGAGCAGAAATAAAGATAAATGTAAAGAGCTTTCTTCGAACATAAAAAGATTGGCAAAATTAGATGCAGATATGGTTATAGCTAGAGAGGTACTGAAATTAGTTGAAGGGACAGTGCATTAATGATAACGAAAAAATGAATATATCAAACGTTAGACAGGTTTATTTGATTGGAATTGGCGGCATTGGAATGAGCGCTTTAGCCAGGTATTTTAATCACTTAGGACTGTTAGTGTTTGGTTATGATAAAACAGCATCATTTTTAACAAGACAATTATCGGATGAAGGTATAAAGATAACTTATACTGATAGTATAGAAGAAATCCCACTGTCGTTTAAACAGCTATCTCAAGAAAATCTGGTTATATATACGCCTGCTACTCCGAAAGATTTAAAGATTAGCACCTTCTTTGTCGAATTAGGTTATAGATTGTTTAAACGCTCAGAAGTATTGGGTTTAATCAGTGAAAAGTATTTTACCATAGCAGTAGCGGGTACACATGGAAAAACCACTACTTCTAGTATGATTGCTCACATTTTGACAGATAGTGGATTTAAATGCGCAGCATTTTTGGGTGGGATTGCTGCAAATTATAATAGCAATATTTTATTTGCCAATAGTAATCTTTTGGTGGTAGAAGCAGATGAATTTGATCGATCATTTTTGACACTCCATCCTAATATTGCTGTGGTGACATCTACTGACCCTGATCACTTGGATATTTACGGAGATTTAGACCATATGTTAGAGTCGTTTCACCTGTTTATCCAGCAGGTTTCTGCAGATGGTAAACGGATAGTAAAGAAGGGACTAAGTTTACCTTTTGATCTGACATATGCAACTAGTAGTGATGCTGATGCCTATGCGTCCAATATTGAAGTACGAGATAGATCTTTTTATTTTGATTATCGGCATAATAAGAAGGATGTCATTATTGAAAATATTCTTCTTGGCATAGCAGGTAAACATAATGTAGAGAATGCTGTAGCCGCGATTACCGTTGCTTTGGAATTAGGAGTAGAGAAGACGTTAATAAAAGATGCGCTCGCTTCCTTTAAAGGTGTTAAAAGACGATTTGAATATATTGTGAATCAAGATGATGTGGTGTTTATAGATGACTATGCGCATCATCCTGAGGAACTGAAAGCTTGTTTATTGGCCGTTAAAAGCTTATTTCCTCGAGAAGAAGTAACCTGTATTTTCCAACCGCATCTATTCTCGAGAACGCGAGATTTTGCTGCTGGTTTTGCAGAAAGTTTAGCGTTGGCTGATACACTAATACTCATGGATATCTATCCTGCGCGGGAAGAGCCTATCGCTGGAATTACATCAGATTGGTTATTGGAAAAAGTTGAAATAAAAAATAAAATGAAGCTTGATAGGGAAGAGATTTTAGCTTATATAAAACAAAATAAACCAAAGGTAACGCTTACCGTTGGAGCGGGAAACATCGATTTATTAGTAGCTCCCATAAAAAAAGTTTTAACAAATGTTTGATACACTGAAAAATATCAATTGGCGAAAGATACGCTATATACTAAGTTGGTGTATAAGTGTTACAGGCCTTTTAGTGTTAATGAGTTTTATCAATGCAAAAAAGAATGGGCTAGACTGTAAAAATATAAAGATCATCGTTCCTGGCACACAGGCTTTTGTGTCGCAAATGGATGTTTTTGGTATTATAGAAGAAAATAATGGTGCATTAGTTGGAAAACCATTAAAGTATTTACCGTTTCAAGAGATAGAGGATAAATTAAAGCTGAATCCGTTTATTAAGCAAGTGAGGGTTTTTTCTGATATGGACGGAACAGTAAATGTGAAGATCGAACAAAGAGAAGCAGTGTTAAGAATTATAAATAATGTTGGAAATGACTTTTATATTGATGATGCTGGTGTGAAATTTCCAATATCTAAGCTTTACGCACCGCATATAACAGTGGCAAATGGAAATATTACGGAACGTTTTGACGGCAAGCAAGACACAATAATGTCAAAGACAGTAAAAGATCTGTATAAAGTAGCTACATTTTTAACAACAGACTCTCTTTGGAACAGTCAGGTTGAGCAGTTATATGTAAATGAAGAACGCGACATTGAAATAGTGCCAAGGGTTGGGAATCAAAAAATAATTCTAGGAGATGCGGATTCGTTAGAGAGAAAGTTTGGTAAACTTCTAGTATTTTATAAACAGATTGTTCCTAAAGCTGGATGGGGAACCTACAAGTCGGTTAATCTGAAGTTCTCGAATCAAATTGTCTGCGAGAAGGCAGATAGCATAATAAAAAAAGAAAATAACAATAAACAGCATATTAATACGCATTAGACATGGAAAAACGAACAACTAATACGAAAGATGCTCCAATAGTTGTAGGACTAGATATCGGTACCACGAAGATTTGTGTAACAGTGGGCCGTAGGAGCGGGCATAACAAGATTGAAGTACTTGGAATTGGGAAAGCCGAATCTCTAGGGGTAAGCCGTGGAGTGGTAGCCAATATTCAGAAAACTGTGACAAGTATCGTTAAAGCTGTCGAGGAGGCAAGCGCCCAGTCAAATGTGGATATTAAAGTTGTTAATGTAGGTATTGCTGGTCAACATATTAAAAGCTTGCAACATCGGGGTATTTTGACGAGAAGAGACGATAACGAAATAGGTAGGAAAGATATCGAAAAACTAGTGGAAGATATGTACAAGCTTGTTCTTCCTCCTGGCGAAGAAATTATCCATGTGCTGCCTCAAGAGTTTACAATCGACAACGAGCCTGGTATTAAAGATCCTATTGGGATGGCAGGACGAAGAATGGAAGCAAATTTCCATATCATTTCTGGTCATGTTAGTGCTGTAAGAAATATTAAACGTTGCGTAGAATATGCTACTCTAGAAGCACAGGAGCTGATCTTAGAGCCTTTGGCTTCCTCTGAAGCCGTATTGAGCCCTGAAGAAAAAGATGCTGGAGTGGTGTTGGTTGATATAGGTGGGGGGACAACTGATGTAGCGATTTTTCACGAAGGTATCATCCGCCATACAGCCGTTATTCCTTTGGGAGGGAATATTGTGACGGAAGATATAAAACAAGGATGTTCTGTGCTGCGCAATCAAGCGGAATTACTAAAAGTTCGTTTTGGATCAGCTCTAGCAGATGAAAATAGAGAAAACGAAATTATCTGTGTACCGGGATTAAGGGGTAGGGAACATAAGGAGATCTCAGTGAAAAATCTTGCGTATATTATTCAAGCAAGAATGGAAGAAATTATTGAGCACGTTTACTACGAGATCAAATCTTCCGGTTATGAACGTAAGTTAATAGGTGGAATTGTAATTACTGGTGGTGGTGCACAATTGAAACACTTAGTTCAGTTGGTAGAGTATGTTACCGGACTTGAATGTAGAATTGGTATGCCTAATGAGCATCTTTCCAAAAATGAGGTGCTACCGAAAAACATATATGATGAGCTAAAAAGTCCTTTGTATGCAACCGGCATTGGCTTGCTGATAAAAGGAGTTGAATCGGTGGAGTATGATGAGGTTGAACATCCAGCTAAAAGCCAGGTAGTTAAAGGTATTGCTGAGGAGGGAAAGAAAACGTTCGGTTTCTTAGATAAGATTATCCGGTACATAAGTGACGACAATAAAATAGAAGATACGGATTATATTAAATAGTTTTCCACACCGGGTTATTTTTCCACATTATAAACAATTGTGGAAAACAATTGTGGAAAAAGTGTTAATATTACCATGCGAAAGTAACACGATTTTAAGATTAGGATACCACTCATTACGAGTAAATTAGGATAGTTATGAAATTTGAAATGCTTAAAGAACAATCATCTATTATAAAGGTAATAGGTGTTGGCGGAGGTGGTGGCAATGCAGTTAACCACATGTATAGACAGGGAATTAGCGGTGTGGACTTTATAATCTGCAATACCGATGCACAAGCATTAGAGTTAAGTCCGATACCTAATAAAGTTCAACTAGGTGCTAGTTTAACGGAAGGTATGGGCGCTGGTTCAGACCCTGATGTAGGTGAAAACTCGGCCATCGAAAGTATTGACGACATCAAACGGATGTTAGGCGTTAATACTAAAATGCTGTTTATAACAGCTGGTATGGGAGGGGGTACTGGCACGGGAGCGAGTCCTGTAATTGCTAAAGCAGCAAAAGAAATAGGTGTTCTAACGGTTGCTATTGTTACTACGCCATTTGCCTTTGAGGGTAAACGACGTAGAAATCAGGCTGAGGATGGTTTGTCAGAATTGCGAAAATATGTTGATTCTTATCTGGTGATTTCCAATGATAGATTACGTGAAATCTTCGGAAATCTTACAATGAGTTCAGCTTTTGCAAAAGCTGATGACATTTTAACTACTGCTGCAAAAGGTATAGCTGAGATTATTACGATCCCTGGTTACATCAATGTGGACTTCAAAGATGTGAGGACAGTAATGAATGATAGTGGGGTAGCGATTATGGGGAATTCAAAGGCAAATGGTGATGACCGTGCGCAGAAGGCTGTAGAAGGTGCTCTCGCATCACCCTTATTGAAAGATAGCGAAATTGAAGGTGCAAGGTATATATTGTTGAATATTTCTTCTGGTAGCCAAGAGGTTACTATGGACGAAATTTCAGTAATTACTGACTACATTCAGGAGAGGGCCGGCTTCACCGCTGAAATTATCTGGGGTAATTGCTTAGATGAAACCTTGGATAATGATTTATCTGTAACTATTATTGCTACAGGTTTCCAAACAACGGAAGAACGTAAGCAGGAGGAAAACAATAAAAAAATTGCTATACCATTGGAAGAAGAAAAGGTTCCTTTGGTTAGGCCAGTAAATCAGATTCTTAATAAGGAAAAGGAGGTTGAAACACCTGCTGCACCTGTACAGAATGCTGCACCGTCTTTTCAATTGAAAGTTGAACCAACAGCAGTACCTCAGGTTGATTTGTTCAGCGGTTTTAATAAATCGCAGAATCAAGCGGAAAATAGAGTAGCGCCAAAAAAGAATGAAGTGATTAGGCATACACTAATTGAAGAAGAACCGATTCCCGAAATAACCCCAAATACAGATGAGTATCAGTTAAAAGAGGCGGAAAGTGAATTTTTGTTTACTAAAAATCCTTCGGAAGATCAGCAGAAAGAAGCGGTGGAAAATAATATTGGCAAAATAGCTAATGAAGAACCACCTAACAAAACGGAGGAGCCTGTAGCAAAACAAGTAGATGAATACAAAACCGACGAAAGTATTGAAGAGCAATTAAGAAAGACGAAGGAACGGATCCTCAGATTGAAAGATTTGAGTATGAAGCTTAGGTCGACAAATGGATTGCAGGAGATTGAAAACGAACCTGCTTATAGAAGAAAGCAGAAGTCGTTAGATCAGGTGCCACATTCTTCTGAATCTCAAGTTTCCAGGTTTACACTTTCATCAGAGGATGGAATTACAGAAATACGTCCGAATAATTCTTTTCTACATGATAATGTTGATTAACAAATTATAAAAATAGGAAAATATAAAGCCGGATGAAGCTATTTCATCTGGCTTTTTTTGTAGTAAAAAATGCATAAAAGAGAAGTTTTTATACTCATTTTCAAAACGGTTCAGTTGAAAGTTGATATTAACAGCATGAAACTTTATCTTTGTGGAGGCTTAAATTCAGGTAGCGACTTATAGACGTGACTAATGAATTGCATCGCGTAGGATTTTATTACGCGGATATGGAAGGTGAATTTTACAAGATACGCTGTCCCGATAATTATTGGCAAGGTGATTGTAAAGTGATTTGAAAACTAAATATAATTACACGTTGGATTTATTCGATAAAATATCAAACAATTTGGGTCCTATCGGACAACATCACAAATGGTCTCATGGTTACTTTTCTTTTCCTAAACTGGAAGGAGACATTGGCCCGCATATGAAATTTAGGGGTAAAGATCATTTAGTATGGAGCTTAAATAATTACTTGGGCTTAGCAAACCATCCGGAAGTGAGAGCAATAGATGCCATAGCTGCAAAAGAGTATGGCATGGCTTATCCAATGGGCGCGCGAATGATGTCTGGGAACTCGAATCATCATGAAGCTTTAGAGCAAGATCTTGCGTCGTTTGTAGGAAAAGAAGACGCTTTTCTTTTAAATTATGGTTATCAAGGCATGGTTTCTATTATTGACGCATTAGTTGATAGAAATGATGTCATCGTTTATGACGCTGAATCACACGCCTGCATAATTGATGGCGTTAGGCTTCATATGGGGAAAAGATTTGTGTATCAGCATAATGATATTGATAGCTGCAAAAAGCAATTAGAGAGAGCTACAAAAATTACTGAACAAACTGGCGGTGCGATACTAGTCATAACCGAAGGAGTGTTTGGTATGTCGGGCGCACAAGGTAAGCTGAAGGAAATTAATGCGTTGAAGGACAAATTTAATTTCCGGCTTTTAGTAGATGATGCGCATGGATTTGGAACAATGGGGCCTACAGGCGCTGGAACGCATGAAGCCCAAGATTGTATTGATGGTGTGGATATTTATTTTGGTACATTTGCGAAATCAATGGCAGGGATAGGCGCCTTTGTTGCTGGAAATGAGAATATTGTAACCTTCCTTCGTTATAATATGCGTTCACAAACATTTGCTAAATCGCTGCCAATGCCGATGGTAATAGGATTGAAAAAAAGGTTGGAGTTATTAAAGGGAGAACCAGGTTTACGTGAAAAATTATGGAAAATAGCTACTTCATTACAAAAGGGTTTGAAAGATAATGGTTTTGATATTGGTCATACAAATACCATGGTCACACCGGTTTTTTTAAAAGGAGATTTGTCGGAAGCAACAGCGCTCACAATGGACCTGCGAGAAAATTATGGTATTTTTTGTTCTATAGTTGTTTATCCCGTAATACCAAAGGGACAAATAGAATTGAGATTAATACCAACAGCAATGCATACGTTGGATGATGTAAAAGAAACGATATTCGCCTTTTCAGAAGTTTCTGATAAGTTAAATAATGGATACTATAGAGAACAACAAGTTGTTCCGGCCTAAAAAAGTACTCATTATGATTATAGAAAAGAAGATCCTACCAACGGATCTTCTTTTTTTTATCTTTTTGTATATCAGTTATTTAGTTGAATGGAGGTTTGCTTTTTATTTTTCAACTTTTTATTATTGTTGTTTAAATAACACTTAAAGCGGTTAAAAAATTTTTTTTTCGGAAAAAAGATTATACATTAGCTATTGGTACAATATATTATTAACTATTAACAATTAAAAGGAGTAATATTTTATGGCAAGCATTGAAAAATTCAACGAGCTTAAAAGTTTAATTGAGGGTTTAGATGGTGATGCTGACAAGTTTTTTAACAAAGGAAATAGTGCAGCTGGAACACGTGTTAGGAAGGGTCTTCAAGATGTTAAAAATTTAGCACAATCTATCCGTTTAGAGGTTCAAGAAGCAAAAAATTCCACTTCTAAATAATACCGAATAAACTAGGAAGAAATTGAAAGGTCCGTATCGCGTTAACGATACGGACCTTTATGTTTGAACGTTTAGATAGTCTCGTTGTCGCGGCCATCTCATCTATAAACGGGTTAATTCAATTAATTAAGCAATAACCTTACCATCAATTTCCCGAACGGCTAAGGCGATTTTCTTTTTAGTTTCGTCGCTTACTTCTACCAAGGGTAAACGGACGTAATTGCCACATATGTTAAGTTCCTTAAGCATTTCTTTCACGCCAGCAGGATTACCTTCAATGAAACATAAATCGTCTATCTGTAATAGATCATAATGCAGTTTACGCGCTTCTTCATAATGCCACTCATTGCAAAATTTAACAAGTTGTTGTGTCTGTTTCGGAAAAGCATTGCCAACAACGGTGATAACACCAACCGCACCTAATGACATCATTGGAAGCGTTAATGCATCATCACCAGAAATTAATAAAAAGCCTTCTGGCTTTCTGGCCATTATTCTAGTGAAATGTTCAAAATTTGCCGATGCTTCTTTAACACCAATAATATTAGGAAAGTCATTGGCTAAACGAATGATTGTATCTACGGATACCATGCTGCCTGTTCTTCCCGGAACGTTATAAAGTATGATAGGTAACTCCGTTGCTTGTGCAATAGCTTTATAATGTTGATATATTCCTTCTTGTGTTGGTTTATTATAATACGGACTAACCGATAATATAGCTTGGTACGCAGGATTATTAAATTCCTTTATTTGAGCCACTAGCTCCGCCGTATTATTGCCTCCAAAACCAGCAACCAATGGTACACGCCCGGCAACTTTATCAGCAGTAAAGTCTAATATTTGTTTCTTTTCTTCCTTCGTTAAGGTTGCAACTTCTCCAGTTGTTCCCATACTAACTAGGTAATCCATTCCTCCGTCTATTTGATATTCAATCAGTCTAGACAATCCTTCGAAATCAATACTTCCATCATTATTGAATGGAGTAACTAATGCCACACCGGCACCATGTAGGTTGTTCATTGTTTTTAAATGATTGTTATATTGTGAATTTTGTATTCAGTTTTCAAACCTAATACAAAAATAGCACAATTCGTAAATTTATTCTATCAATTTAATAAGCTCTTCTTCCGAAATAATTGGAATATTTAACTTTTGGGCTTTAGCTAGCTTTGAAGGACCCATTTTATCTCCTGCAACGAGGTAATCGAGCTTGCCGCTTATACTTCCTAAAATCTTGCCACCATTATCTAAAATTAACTGCGTAAGTTCTTCTCTGCTGTACTGCTCAAAAACCCCAGAAATTATGAAAGACTTCTCTACTAGTTTGTTACTGCTCAACTGAATTATTTTTTCCTCCACTTCAAAGTTTAAACCGTTTTCTTTTAGAAATCTAATCTGTTCTAAGTGCAAAGGCTTAGACAGATATTCTCTTACGCTTTCGGCTATTCTTTCACCTATTTCATCTACGGCAGCAATATCTTCTTCGTTGGCCGCAATCACATTATCAATATTTTTAAAGCCGAGAGCGAGCTTCTTAGCAATCGTTTCACCTACATATCGAATCCCCAGTCCGAATAGAACCTTCTCAAAGGGTTTCTGTTTTGATTTTTCGATGCCGTCTAACATGTTTTGAATAGATTTAGCACCGAAACGTTCAATTTGTGATAAAACATCTTGATGACGATGTAGATTATATAAATCGCTCACTCGATTTAATAAGCCTCTTTTATGTAACACTTCTACTGTTTCGTTTCCCATGCCCTCAATATCCATTGCTTTCCGACTAATAAAATGCTGGATTTTTCCTACTATTTGAGGAGGACATCCTTCTTCATTTGGACAATAATATACGGCCTCTCCCTCTTTTCTGATTAAAAGGGTATTACAAGCAGGGCAAGTACTTGGGTATTGTATTTGCTTCGTTTCGGGAACGCGTAAAGAAGTATTCACTGAAGTGATTTTTGGTATAATTTCCCCACCTTTCTCAACGATTACAGTGTCCAGTTCATGCAAATCTAGTCTTGCCATTTCGTTTGCATTGTGTAAAGTTGCACGTTTAACTGTTGTGCCAGATAGTTGCACCGGTTTTAGATTGGCAACGGGGGTAACTGCACCCGTACGACCTACCTGATAACTCACAGATTGTAAGATTGTTTCAACTTCTTCCGCTTTATATTTATAGGAAATAGCCCAACGAGGAGATTTTGCGGTAAATCCCAGTTCGTCTTGCTGTGCATAGCTGTTAACTTTGATGACGATGCCATCTATTTCATAGCTTAAATGGTGTCTCTCTTTTTCCCAATGGTGTATAAATTTAAATACGTCGTCGAGTGAATTACATAATTTCGTGTGCTCACATACGTGAAATCCCCAAGATTTTACGGCATTTAAGCTATCCCAATGGTTCTTGAACTGTTTGTCCCGACCATCCATATATAGGAAATACAGAAAACAGTCCAATGGACGCTTAGCTACTTCCGAAGAATCTTGTAACTTGATCGTTCCGGAAGCAAAGTTACGTGGGTTTGCATAAGGAATTTCTCCGTTTTCTATCCGTTCGTTATTGAGCCTTTCAAAAGCTGCTCTGTGCATGAACACTTCCCCTCTAATTTCAAATACTTCAGGAAAACCATTTTTTCTCAATTTGTTCGGAACACTTTTTATAGTACGTACATTAGTGGTAACCTCATCGCCCTGTGTTCCGTCTCCGCGGGTAACTCCTCTTGTTAGAACTCCATGCTCATAGGTTAGGCTTATGGATAAACCATCGAACTTTAGTTCGCAAACATACTCAAAATCGTCTCCAAGTACTTTACGTACTCTTGCATCAAAGTCGTTCAGTTCACCCTCACTATACGTGTTACTTAATGATAACATGGGCCATTTATGGCGTACTGTCTTGAATTGCTTCGTTATATCCCCACCAACTTTTTGAGTGGGTGAATCTGGATCTAAAAGTGCCGGATATTCTTTCTCCAACGCAGCTAACTCTGATAGTTTTTGGTCAAAATCAAAATCAGATATACTAGGTTGAGCTAAGACATAATATTTGTAATTATGCTCATTTAACTCCTTGATTAACGTTTCTATGCGGTTGGCTACATCAGTTTTTGACATATGCGAAGTTAAGAAATTTCCCTTAGTTTATTAGAACTAGTATTTAAAGCTGAAGTAGGAGGAAGTGTGTTATCAGATTAATTGAGCAAAGGATTAAGCGATAGGAGGTCTATTATACAAAAAGAGCCCTTAAGCAGGGCCCTTTTTATTCATTAAATTTGCGTTTTGGCCTTTTGTAAAGTACAGTGGCTATAACAGTAATTAAAAGTACTCCAACGACTATGTATATAATCGCTTTTGGGGTACTATATTCCTCCCCATCACCGATCGATTGGTTTGCCAATACTAGGTTTGAGTAAATCACTGCCGCCACCACTAATAATAAATTCTTCATTGCCTAATCCCTCCTTAATTTTAATTAAAAACAAAAAACACTAAATGTGATTTTTAGGTTTTTGGTTTGATTTAAAAATAAATATAAGAAAAAGCAAAATGTAAAGCAAATTTTTTAACAATTTTAACTGTTTGTTACACAGTTAAATATGTTTTTAGTGCTCATTTTTTAGGAAATCACGTAATACATATTGCAGTATGCCTCCGTTTTTATAATATTCAACTTCAATTATTGAATCAAATCTGGCGTGTGCATTAAATTCAATATTTTCACCACCCTGTTTTTTTGCAGTTACTTTTAATTGCTTGTGCGGTTGAAGATCATCTGCAAGTCCTTCAATGGTAAAAATTTCGGTTCCATCTAAAGATAAAGAAGCTGCACTGGCGCCTTCGGGAAATTCAAGCGGGGCTATGCCCATACCTACTAAATTACTTCGGTGAATACGTTCGAAACTTTCTGCAATAACGGCCTTAACGCCCAATAAACTGGTTCCTTTTGCTGCCCAATCACGAGAAGAGCCGCTTCCATATTCTTTTCCTGCAAGTATAATGAGCGGTGTATCCTCATGAATGTAGTCCTGCGCAGCATCGTAAATTGATTTAATCTCACCTGAAGGAAAATGAGTAGTAAAACCACCTTCAATATCACTGATTTTGTTCTTAATTCGGACATTAGCAAATGTCCCGCGCATCATTACCTCGTGATTTCCCCTTCTTGATCCATATGAATTAAAATCTTTCACTTCTACTCCTTTTTCCTGCAAGTATTTACCGGCAACACTATCAGATTTAAAAGATCCTGCTGGCGAAATATGGTCGGTAGTGACCGAGTCACCCAGATACAATAGCACTCTTGCTTCTTCAATATCTTTTATTTGTTGTGGTTCGGAACTTATGTCTTTAAAAAATGGCGCTTCCTGAATATAGGTAGATTTACTGTTCCACTCGTAGTTATTACCAGATGGGGCAACCAAGTTTTGCCACTGTTCGTTTCCGTCAAATATCACATCGTATACGTCTTTAAAATCCTGCTGCTTCACAAACGTTTCGACGGCCTTATTGATTTCCTCTTGAGATGGCCATATATCTTTTAGATACACTGGTTCGCCATTGGGATCCAGATTTATAGGGTCGTTCAATATATCCACATCAATTCGTCCAATCAGTGCATAAACAACTACCAGCATAGGAGAAGCAAGGAAGTTCATTTTAACTTGTGGGTGCACGCGTGCTTCGAAGTTTCGATTTCCGCTCAATATAGATGAAACTACTAAATCTGCTTTGTCTATAGCCTCTGCAATGTGAGGAGGGAGGGGACCACTGTTACCGATGCAAGAGGTACAACCATATCCTACATGATGAAATCGAAGTGCTTCAAGGTCTTCCAATAGACCAGACCTTTTTAAATATTCCGTAACTACTTTTGATCCTGGTGCCAAACTTGTCTTTACCCACGATTTCGTTCTCAGTCCTCTTTCTACAGCTTTGCGAGCTACTAAGCCAGCGCCCAACATTACTGCTGGATTTGACGTGTTTGTACAGCTTGTAATGGCTGCAATCACAAGAGACCCATCACTTAACACATATTGCTGGTTATTATTAATGATACGAACGGTTTTTAATTCGTCAGATTTAACTTGTATTTGCGTACTTCCATGACCATTTGCTCCCGCATATTCAGTACCGGATCCCCCTTCGGAAATCCAAGTATTTACCTCTCTATTTTTGTAGGGAATATAGGCACGGCTGTATTCCTCATTTAATAATTCTCCAAATTTTTTAAATAAATCTTTAACCAGAATTTTGTCTTGAGGTCGTTTTGGACCTGCAACCGTTGCCTGAAGTGACCCTAGATCCAGTGTTAAAACGTCTGTGTAAATAATGGCTTCCTCTCCGCTACGCCAAAGCATGTTTTCTTTACAATATGCTTCTACTAAGTCAATATGTTCAGGTGTACGATTCGTGCGTTGCATATAGTCTAAGGTTTGATGATCAATCGGAAAATAGGTAACAGTACAGCCAAATTCTGGAGACATATTTGATATTGTAGCTCTATCTGTTACGGTTAGATGATCTAAACCATTTCCAAAAACTTCAACAAACTTACCTACTACTCCATAATCTCTAAGGAGTTTTGTAATGGCTAAAACCATGTCTGTAGCAGTACATCCTTCCGGTATTTTGCCTGTTAATTTTAAACCAACTACTTGTGGGCAGGTAAAATAAATAGGCTGTCCTAACATTGCTGCTTCTGCTTCGATACCACCTACGCCCCATCCCAATACGCCTATACCATTTACCATTGGTGTGTGTGAATCAGTGCCAACTAAGGTGTCTGGGAAGTACCATTCATCTCGGTCAATAACGCCTTTCGCTAAGTATTCAAGATTTACTTGATGACAAATACCCATGCCTGGCGGAACAACAGTAAAATTATCTAGTCCTTTTTGCGCCCATTTCAATAACTGATATCTTTCTGAATTTCTTTCGTACTCTAATTCAACGTTTTTATTATATGCATAATCGGTTCCGAAATAATCTACCTGTACGGAATGATCAATGACTAAATCAACGGGGATAGCGGGGTTTATTCTATTCCCGTTCTTTCCTTTTCTAATCACTTCTGCTCTGATAGATGCAATATCTACCACTGCCGGTACTCCCGTGAAATCTTGCATTAATACTCTTGCCGGTTTAAACGGGATTTCTTTTTCGGTACCACTAGGGACCCAATTTGTTAATGTTTCGAGATGCTCATCAGTTATAGAAAAGCCATTGTGGTTACGGATTACATTTTCTAAAAGTATGCGGATAGAAAAAGGGAGTAGATCAATTGATTTTCCTTCTGCTTGAAGTTGTGCTAAAGAGGCTATTTTCTTGTCCATTTTTGTTTAGTTTCAGTATTATGATAAAACCTGTCTGCGTCAAAAAAGTTTTATAAATACAAGTTAATGCCGGTTTTTGAATTTAAGATGACTTTCGGAATCTTTGTTAAATAAAAAAGAGGAACAGATTTCCCTATTCCTCTTTTACTGTGTACCGCAAAAATTACTTTAATTCAAATACAACTCTAAATTGATAGTTAATTTTGATTTTTTTGAAGTCAATGTCTAGTGAATCACCCGAAACTGCATCGGCCGCTTGTTCACGCATGGCCATCATTTTATATTGTGGTTGTGGATTGCCAGCGTCTGTGTTATTGTCGTTTACTTCAAGTGCTTTGCCTAATGTGTCGCCCAATGCTTGTGCTAGAACTGTAGCTTTATCACGCGCATTGTTGACTGCCTTGATTCTTAACTCGTTTTTTATTTCTGTCATTTTGCTATGATCGTAACCAGCAATATTTGTAGATTGAATTCCCTTTTCATCTACGCTTGCTAGTATTTCGTTGATAGCATTTAAATTAGCAATTTTAATACGATATTGTTTGCTTGCTAGAAAGCCAGGATCTTTTTTCTTTTTTGGATCATTATAGTTATAGCTGGAAATATCATTAATGGTAAAGTCTTCATCCTTAATGCCTGCCTTTTTTACAGCAGAGGCCAACTGGCGTTCCAATTCATTAATAGTAATTTTGTTTTTATTGCTGTTGTCTTTGAAGTACTCTTTTAATGAGATCGAAACATAAATTATATCAGGTGTAATCTCTTCTTCTGCAGAACCATACACCTCAATTTTTCGCCTTGTGTCTATATTTTGGGCAGATGCGGATAATACAATGGTTCCCAATAACATTGCTGCAATTAACTTCTTCATAGCTAAATTATTAAATTTAATTGTTATATAGTTTTTTGTAGAAACGATTTGGTGAAAGAAAATGCTACAGTATTCGGATTTTATAAAATATTATTCTTCTACTATTTCACTGTTATAACTGGCAGGTTCTTGAATTTCTTCTTTAAAATAGCTTTTTTGAAAAATTAAAATAATAATTACTCCAACGGAAATTGCTGAATCAGCAAGATTGAATACGGGTCTAAAAAATATAAATTCTTCATTTGACCATATGGGGACCCAACTAGGGAAGGTGCCCTTGAGTAAGGGGAAATAAAACATATCCACTACTTTTCCATGAAATAGACTGCTGTAGCCTCCTGCTTCAGGTAAAAATTGCGCTTTATCATACCATGTACTTTCGCTAAATATGATGCCATAAAATGTGGAATCTATTATATTGCCTAAAGCACCGGCGAAGATGAGTGCTACACACATAATTAAACCGCGATGGTATTTGCGTTTAATCATGTAAACAAGCCCATAACCTATGCCGAGTACAGCAAGAATTCTGAAAACGGATAGTGCAAGTTTTCCGCCTTCGCCGCCGAACTCCATGCCAAAGGCCATACCATTGTTTTCTGTAAAATGAATCATGGCGCGATTTCCTAAAATTTTAAATTCTTGGCCTAAGGTCATGTTAAGCTTAACCCAAAATTTAATAATTTGATCGAAAAATATTACCAATAAAATAATGGCGAGAGGTTTGGTGTATCCTTTCATGTATATTGATATGCGGAAAGTAAAATGGTCATCAATTTTTTACGGAAAACAGTAGAAAAGTCCAATTCTCCTTTGATTGATGACCAATTATAATATTTAGTATTGTTTTAATTTAGCCTCCATGCTTAGCGTGGTGTGCGGAACCGCCCTCAACCGCTCTTTCTGTATAAGCTTACCCGTTTCTCTGCAAATTCCGTATGTCTTATTCTCTATCCTTACTAAAGCGGCTTCTAAATTGTCAATAAACTTTTTTTGACGAGCTGCTAGTTGATTAATTTGTTCCTTCTCTAATGTAGCTGAGCCGTCCTCGAGTGTTTTGAAGGTGCCTGCAGTATCATCCGTTCCATTGCTGTTAGGGCTACTCAAAGACTTTGCTAGCGACGCTAATTCTTCTTTAGCTACACGAAGCTTTTCCAAAATAATTTCTTTAAATTCTTGCAATTCTGCATCACTGTAACGTGTCTTTTCTGTGTTTTCCATTTTTCGATTTTTTTACAGGAATTTAAATCTATTGAAGGAGTTCAAAATTGCTCATTCATCTAACCATTATAGATTTTCTTACCTTACACTTTTTCAATTAATACATTTAACTCAGTCGTTTCTATTTCAACACGCTCTCCAACGGTCAAGTTATTATCTACTTTAAACGAGTTGGCTAAGATCTCCGTGCTAATATAGGATAAATTATTTTTAATCGCATCAGCAATAATTGAACTATTACTAACAGTAACATTTATTTTATCGGTCACTTCGAACTTTAATTCTTTTCGAAGTGTTTGTATACGATTTATCAACTCCCTTGCTATTCCTTCGTTTTTAAGTGATGTGCTTATATTTACATCAAGTGCTACCGTTAGCTTGTCTATATTGGCTACTTGCCAACCTGCAACGTCTTCAGCTATGATTTCTACATCTTCAAGTGTTATTATATGCGATGTGTTAGGGATAGCATAGCTGCCAGATTTTTCAAGTTGATCTATTTCACTTTCTCCAAACGTATTAATAACTCCCGAAACTAATTTCATATCCTTACCAACTTTCGGGCCAAGAGTTTTAAAATTTGGTTTAATCTTTTTACGTATAATACCTGAGGTGTCTTCGATAAATTCAATTTCCTTAATATTCGTTTCGGATAATATTAAGTCTTTTACTTTTTCAACCTTTGTGCTGAATGTGTCATCTAACACTGGAAGTAAAATTTTGTTTAGTGGCTGACGAACATTTATACCAACTTTTTTACGAAGCGACAAGGTAAGCGAGGAAATATCCTGGGCCAGTGTCATACGCTCTTCTAGCGGTTTATCAACGAGTTCCTCATGGTAAACGGGATAATTAGATAAATGCACCGATTCTGAATGATCTTTCCCTGTTACTGAGTTTAGATCGAGAAATAATTGATCACTAAAAAATGGTGCAATAGGTGCCATAAGTTTAGCTATTGTATCCAAACAGTTATATAATGTTTGATACGCTGATATTTTGTCTGCAGTATACTCGCCCTTCCAGAATCGACGGCGGCATAATCTAACATACCAATTACTTAAGTGCTCATCAACGAAGTTCTGAATAGCACGTGCTGCTTTGGTCGGTTCAAAATCGGCATAATATACATCAATCTCTTTTGTTAAACTATTGAGTAAAGAAACAATCCAGCGATCAATTTCAGGACGGTCTTTAATCGCTATATCTGCCTCTTCGTAGGAGAAATTGTCGATATTAGCATAGAGTGCAAAGAAAGCATATGTATTATATAGTGTGCCAAAAAATTTTCTTCGCACTTCATCTAAACCTTCTTCATTAAATTTTAGATTGTCCCACGGCGCAGCATTGCTGATCATGTACCAACGAGTAGCATCAGCGCTGTATTTTTCTATCGTAACAAATGGATCTACAGCATTTCCTAGCCTTTTGGACATTTTATTGCCGTTTTTATCTAATACCAAGCCATTGGATACAACATTTTTAAATGCCACTGAATCACAAAGCATTGTAGCAATAGCATGTAGCGTAAAAAACCATCCCCTTGTTTGATCTACCCCTTCTGCTATAAAATCTGCTGGATAGGCACCTGTAAATCCGTCTTTAAAAGGAAGTTTGTCTCCCTTGGCAAGTTTGTCGTGATCTAGCCCCCACTGTGCATAGGGCATGGAGCCTGAATCAAACCAAACATCAATTAAATCGGGTTCTCTAAATAACTTTTGGTTATTGTCGGAAACCAATACAATATCATCAACGTATGGACGGTGTAAATCAAATTTATCAGCATCTAAATTATTAAGATAGGTCCGAAGTTTTTCGCTTTCTTCTCTATCTAAAACATTCGTTGTTAAACTATAGCTAATCCGTTCACGTAATTCCGGAATTGAGCCTATACAAATTTCTTCGTTTTCATCTTCAGAGCGCCAGATGGGAAGTGGTGTACCCCAATACCTTGACCGTGACAGGTTCCAGTCGACTAGATTTTCTAGCCAGTTCCCAAATCGTCCTGTTCCCGTTGCTTCGGGTTTCCAGTTGATCGTTTTATTTAATTCAACTAGCCTGTTTTTTACTGCTGTTGTTTTTATAAACCAGCTGTCTAAAGGATAATAAAGCACCGGCTTATCTGTTCTCCAACAATGCGGATAACTGTGTTCATATTTTTTAACATCAAAGGCCTTATTATCCTCTTTAAGTTTGATAGCAATAAGTACATCTGTTGGTTTAAAATCAGCTGCTGATCGTTCCTCATCACTATAATATTCTTCCTTAACGAAACGATATGCAAAATCAGTTATTTCCTTAACAAAACGACCTCTTTTATCAACAATGGGTACATCTTTGCCATTCTCGTCCTTTACAAAAACTCCCGGTACTCCATTCTCCTGACAGGCACGAAAGTCATCCGCGCCAAATGTAGCAGCGGCATGTACAATGCCCGTTCCATCTTCGGTAGTTACAAAATCTCCAGCAATAACACGAAAGGCGTTGTTTTGTAAATCTTCGTTCGTAACATAAGGTAAAAGCTGCTCGTACCTTAAATTTAACAAATCTTGCCCTTTAAATGTTGCTGCTTTTTCCCAGGGAATTAATTTATCTCCCTCTTTATATTGTTGAAACGGCAAATCTTGCGCTTCTTTCTTAAAATATTTATCTACGAGGTTTTTTGCTAAAACAACGCTGATAGGTTCATACGTATATTGATTGAAAGTACGAACTTTTACATAGTCAATATTTTTGCCCACAACGAGCGCACAATTGGCAGGAAGTGTCCAAGGTGTTGTTGTCCAAGCTATAAAGGAAGTATCTTCTCCATCCTCTTCAAATAATTGCGGAATTAAAGGGTGTACCTGGTCTTTAACAATTCTGAATTCAGCAATGATTGTTGTATCCTTTACAGGCTTGTAAGTACCAGGTTGATTTAGCTCGTGAGAGCTCAATCCAGTGCCGGCAGCTGGTGAATAAGGTTGGATCGTATAACCCTTGTAAAGTAAGTTCTTGTTATAAAGTTCTTTTAGAATCCACCATAGGGTTTCGATATATTCATTTTGATAGGTTATGTAAGGAGCTTTTAAATCTACCCAGTACCCCATCTTTTCTGTTAAATCGTTCCATACGTCTGTATAGCGCATTACTTCACGTCTACATGCATCATTGTATTCTTCAACGGAAATTTTTTTACCAATATCGTCTTTTGTTATGCCAAGTGTTTTTTCGACAGCTAATTCAATAGGAAGTCCGTGTGTATCCCAGCCGCCTTTTCTCTTAACTTGAAATCCCTTCAGGGTTTTATACCTGCAAAATATATCTTTAATCGTACGCGCCATAACATGATGTATACCAGGCATACCGTTTGCCGATGGAGGTCCTTCGTAAAATGTATAGGGTTTTGCCGCCGGCCTATTGGTAATGCTTTTTTCAAAAATTTGTTTTGCTTGCCAATTAGCCAATATGCTGGCACCTATATTCGGGAGATCGAGCTGTTTATATTCCTTGTACATCAGTGTATTAATTCCAAAAATTTAAGGATGCAAAGTTAAGGTTTTAAGCTGAGAAGTGGAAGTGCTGAAACTTAATATATATCTTTTAGCCAGCTAGGCAAACAATGGTTTGAGCGTGTTGAGCTTAGAGAATGTGGAATATTATTTGTTATCTTTAACAAGAAGTTCACTATTAGCAGGCATAAATATGAATAAATATTTAAAGAGAGGAATTGGCATTACCCTCGTTGGGATAGCACTAATTGTATTGGGAATGTATTTAAAAAGAGTTGAGAGCGGCCTCTATGGTATTACGTTAATAGTTGGCGTCGTAACATTTGGAGTAGGTTTTGTAACGATTGTGTATAGCTTGATTAGAAAGATCGAGCGACAAAGTATTTTGGATACGAGGAATAAGCAATCTAATGATGAATAACAGGTATTTTATAGATGCACTGCGTGCGGCAGTTGAAGGTATAACGCAATCTTTCAAAAGCGAGCGGAATTTTAGAATTCATAGTATCGCTGCTGCTGGTGCTGTTTTATTTGGTTTTCTATTTCATTTGACCGCAGAAGAGTGGTGTTGGATTGTTTTATCAATTGCGGTAGTATTGCTAACTGAACTGGTTAATACAGCACTGGAAGCTTTAACGGATTTAGTTATGCCTGATTATCATGATTTGGCGAAAAAAGCAAAGGATGCAGCAGCAGGTGCTGTACTTATCGCTGCAATTTTCTCATTGACCTGCGGAAGTATCATTTTTTTACCTAAACTTGTAAGTTTAATTCGATAATTCTTTTTGAAGTGTTGCATAAAACTAGAGGTATTGTTCTTCGAACAACTCCTTACGCTGAAAGCAGTGTAGTGGTTCAGGTTTTTACAGAAAAATTTGGCGTACAATCTTATCTTGTTAATGGCGTCAAAAAAGCTAAGGCAAAAATAAGTATAAACGTTTTGCAGCCATTACATTTGCTCGAACTTGTCGTATATCAGAAAAATTCTGGTGGACTTCAGCGAATGGCTGAGGCAAGGCAATTGCCTCCCTTTCAACGCATACCGTACGATATCATAAAAAGTTCTTTGGTGCTGTTTTTGAATGAGATGCTTTATAAAAGTGTTAAGCAGCAAGGTCCTGACGATGCCATGTTTGAATTTGTATTTAATGCGGTTAATTGGTTAGATTCTTCTGAGAGAACTCCTGTCAATTTTCACCTTTATTTTCTTCTTAAGTTTACCCGATATTTAGGTTTTTTTCCGGCGCCTCAAGAATTAGGGCAACATTTTTTTGATTTAAAGGATGGCGTATTCACTAGTTATCCACCTAATCATTCATTGGTTCTGCACGAACCTCATACAAGCCAATGGGCTTCCATCTTAACCAGTCGGCTTACAACGCTGGAAAATGTAAAAATTTCCAACACTGATAGAAGAGTGCTGCTACATAAACTAATTGATTTTTATCGTCTCCACATTGATAATGTAGGTGACATAAAGTCTTGTGAAATCTTAGAGGAAGTACTTGGTTAATGATTTTTTAATATAAGTTGAATTTTTTTAATATAGCATGTGTGATTTTTTATTTACTAAACAAACTTTTTTAAGAATAACACTATTCAATTTTTTTGTATTTTATTCGCTTGGCTCTTTGAGCGCGCAGGAAATTTCCACATATGCGCATGCTGAATTAATAAAGAAGCACATAAATAACTTAGCAGCGGATAAAATGAAGGGAAGGGGCACAGGGAGCCGAGAGATAAACCGAGCGGCAAAATATATTGAGAAGTACTTCGAAAAGTATAAATTAAAACCACTTGGATCAAAAGGGTATAAACAACCCTTTATTGCAAAGGTAACTAAGGTTGTGGTTAAAGATAGCCTGCGAAAAGCGAATAATCTAATAGGCTTTTTGGATAATAATGCACCCTATACAATTATAGTAGGTGCACACTATGATCACCTTGGTTTAGGAAAACAAGGAAGCTCCAAAGATTCATTGCCTGAGGGGAAAATTCATAATGGAGCAGATGATAATGCTTCGGGTGTTGCAGGCTTACTCGAATTAGCAAGGTACTTTTCTCAAAACGATGTAAAAGAAAATCTTAACATACTTTTTATTGCTTTTTCAGGTGAAGAACTCGGGTTGCTAGGTTCTAAATATTATGTCAATCATCCGGTTATACCACTTGATAAGATAAGTTTTATGTTGAATATGGATATGATTGGGCGCTATAATGCCGAAAGGGGCGTTGGGGTGGGAGGATTCGGAACAAGTGATAAATGGCCGAGTATTTTCGAAGGGGTCGAGACTGATGTTAAATTTTTTACAGATAATGCCGGTAGCGGCGGTTCTGATCATGGGTCTTTTTATGCCAAGGGTATTCCGGTATTATTTTTTCATACTGGAGACCATCCCGATTACCATAAGCCATCTGACACATCGGAAAAAATTGATTCGGAAAGCGAGGCCAAAATTATTGATTTTGAAATACGTTTGTTACTTAATGGTATGAAAGAAAATAAGCTTAACTTTACGAAAGTTAACTGATGATTGTTGAATATCAAAATTAGAACTATATGAAATTTGGACAGGTAGAAGACCCGAGCAAAATTGATTTTTCACTACCTTCAACTCATCCGGATACATATGCGCTGCTCGAAAAAGCCGGAAATGGTACGGACATTTTTGAAGTATTTGTGGGATGTGCGAAATGGAATAAACAGGATTTAAAGGGGTTTTATCCACGTGGAACAAAGGATGAATTATCGTATTATGCATCCCAATTCAATGCTATTGAGTTAAATGCTACTTTTTATAATTCTCCGGATAAACAACAAGTAGATGTATGGAAAAATAAGGTGCCAGAGGGCTTCAAGTTTTTCCCAAAGATACCCAATACTGTTAGTCATTTTAGGCGGCTTGTGAATTCAAAAGAGCCAACAGAAGCTTTCTGCGATGCGATCAGCTTTTTTGAGGATAAATTAGGTATGACGTTTTTACAGATGCATGATAACTTTAAACCTAGCCAGTTCGATCGATTAAAGGAATATGTTACCTCTTTTCCAAAAGGTATACCTTTAGCAATTGAGGTTAGAAATGAAGAGTGGTTTGCCGATAAAGATGCGAGTGAAAAATATTTCTCACTGTTAGAGAAAGAAAAGGTTGCTAATGTTGTGGTTGATACTGCCGGTAGAAGAGATTTGTTACATATGCGCTTAACAACCCCTCAGGCTTTTGTTCGATATGTAGGGGCTAACCATAAAAGTGATTACGCTCGTTTAGATGATTGGATCGATCGTATTAAAGAATGGAGAGATAAGGGGCTTAAGTCACTTTATTTTTTTGTACATCAAAATATAGAGAAGGAATCTCCTTTACTTTCGGCGTATTTTATTGAGAAACTTAATCTGGCTTTTCACTTGGATTTAAAGTTGCCAGCTAGTCAAATTGATATGAATCAACAACAGGCCTCTCTTCACTTAAAGTAAGTGTGATTATCTAAAAGAGAAGGCCAGTGTAACTAACCGGCCTTCTCTTTTAGAATCGTTTGTTTAACTCATCTTGCAAACGTCTATTTAACTTTTGTTCGCGTTCCATTGATTTTTTGCGGTGTTGGTCAAACTCTTCCTTCAATTCGTCAAGCGTTTTCTTAGCGTCTGCTGTTACGGTATGACTTTGCCTATAACGATAAACATAAAAAAGAAGTGCAAACATTAATATACCTATTAAACACCATACAAAAGTGTTATATGTGCTTTTGGATAAAAGTATACCTAGGAAACTGAAGCTTTCCTTTTGGTCTCTAGTGGTTTTAAGCTCCTGATTTATTTGAATTAAACTATCTTTCAAAGAAGAAACCTCATTATCGTGATTGTTTAAGGTAGTGTTTACATTGCTTAATTTAGATTGCATCCCTTTCAGGGAGTCGACTATATTTTTTTCTAATTTTTCTAAAGAAGTCTTTTTTACAACCTTATATTCCTGGTAGTTATTAGAGGATTTGTTTATGTAGTCAAATTGACTTGCAATAGTACCCCCATTTAACGAATTATGAGGAGTGGCGAATGGTGTATTGACTGTTTTTGATTGGTTACTTTTGTTATCGCTAGGAGTGGATTGGGCTAAAGAGAAGAGAGGAAAGGCTATTATCGATGCGATTAATATAATTTTTTGTTTTTGCATAGTATGTAAAAGGTTTTAATGTTTTTACTTTTTCGCAAATATACAGATCCTAATTACGGAGACCTAAAAAAAAGTAAGAAAGCTGATAAGGCTTATTATAGGATGAACATATATAGTATTTATATGCATAAAAAAAGCACTTAAAAATGCTTTTAAGTGCTTTAGATATGGTGGAGGCTACTGGATTCGAACCAGTGACCCTCTGCTTGTAAGGCAGATGCTCTGAACCAGCTGAGCTAAGCCTCCT
>NZ_FOAF01000020.1 GCF_900109575.1 Olivibacter domesticus
ATCATATGCGGGCTTAATCCGGATTTCTCCGGGCTATCCCCCTGAAATGGGCAGGTTGCTCACGCGTTACGCACCCGTGCGCCACTCTCATGGGGAGCAAGCTCCCCAATCCCGTCCGACTTGCATGTATTAGGCCTGCCGCTAGCGTTCATCCTGAGCCAGGATCAAACTCTCCATTGTATATGAAAAAGTTTCGATCGCCGACCCTTCTGTTAAAAAGGATCAATTTGATCTTGTTGTCTTCTGTGACTTGATCGATCCGTCTTTCTTTTTTCCCAACTTTCGCCCGGAAATTTCCCGACTACTCGTTACGCTACATGAATCATTTCCTTAAAGAACTTATCGGCCATCCGCTCGCGCTTCCTGCCTGTTGTGGTATCCCGTCACATCACTGCACGAAACCCTCTTTTTTTTTCATCCCCATCGGCATCGCGCCTCCGGTCTCTTTCTTTCCCCCCTGCGGGGCTGCAAAGGTAGAAATCTTTTCCGCCTTTCCAAAATATTTTTTTGAATATTTTTTCAACCCCGCTGTTCCCCCTCCTTCGCTTCAAAAAACTCCCCGCATCCCTTCGTTTGCGGAGTGCAAAGATACGCACCTTTTCCCCTTTTCCAAATACTGACGCCCCCTTTTTTTTACATCATGCGCAAAGGCCTGGAAAACAGCCCTTTTTTTTTCACGGAAGCCCCCCGATGCCGCCCCGGCCCCATACAGGAGACCGGACTGAACATGTCTGAAAATTATAATGATCCTGGACAGATATTACATTTCATCGTAAATCAATCGTAAATAGATCGTGTTTCCATCGTAAAATTTACGATGTATTTACGGTAAATAAACGATCTGTTTACGATCAAACTGGATCTCTTTATGCCTTCTTTCTGTTTTTAAGTACTTTTTTTATATAATCTATCTTGAATACGGTAGCAAGAAAGGATAAACTAAACGTACTAGGGAACAGATATCATTGGTCGATCACGCTTATTAAAAAAATGATCTCCAAGTACAAAATTTAACTGCCATCTCTTCACACCATGATATAAAGCATCCAATCGGTTCTATTCAAGAAAAATAAAAACTACAATTGCTGCTTTGTGTTACTTTTTATAAGAATGCAGCTAATTACTAATTAACAATGATTGATTACTTGGAAAATTTATCAGAAAAGATGCCAAACTGGACATGGAATATACTTGTTGTTTTGTTTTCTATTCTTATAGGCATTGCAATTAAATTCATTCTACTACCTCTTGTAAAGCAACAGTCTACAAAAGAGATTTCTTATTCAATTCTCCGATCAATCATTAAGCACTTCAACAAAATTTTCACGATTTTTATTCCACTACTTATTTTCAGTTCTTTACTTCCTTTAATGAAGCTCACGCAGTCAACACAGGTCATCATTTCCAAAATTGTTGAGATATTGATTACACTATGTTTTGCTATTATCATTATCCGCATACTTCGAATATTTGAAGATTACCTCTATCATCGCTTTGACATTGCCAAGGAGAACAACTTAAAGGAACGAAAAATTCGTACTCAAATAGTCTTTATTCGCAAACTCTTGATTACCCTAATCGTCATCATCACGATATCTATCATTTTACTAAGCTTCGAAAGTATGCGTAAAATCGGGGCAGGCCTGCTCACTGGTGTTGGTATAGGGGGTGTTATCATTGGTTTTGCAGCTCAAAAATCTTTAGGTAATTTACTTGCTGGATTTCAAATTGCTTTTACACAGCCTATACGTATGGATGATGTATTAATAGTAGAAGGAGAATGGGGCAAAGTAGAGGAGATCAATTTGACATATGTTGTTGTAAATATATGGGATAAAAGGCGTTTGGTATTGCCTATTAATTATTTCATTGAAAAACCTTTTCAGAACTGGACGCGTACAACAGCCGAGATTTTAGGCACTGTTTTTATTTACACTGATTTCGACATTCCTGTTGAAGATTTGCGCCAAAAATTAACCGAACTACTGAAGAATAACCGGCTTTGGGACGGAAAAGTCAGTGTTTTACAGGTCACCGATTTAAAGGAACGAACCATGGAAATACGTTGTCTAATGAGTTGCCGAAATTCAGGTGATGCTTTTGATTTGAGATGTTTCATTCGAGAAGAAATGATTAAACATATACGGGCCAATTTCCCAGAATCTCTTGTCAAAACACGCATTAGTCTTGCCAATAACGAGATAGAAGGAGGAGAAAAGTAATACCTTCCCTCCTTTTCATTTAAAAGAATCACGCATGTTGTCCTTCGTGCTTACCTTCCGCAAACTCTTCAACAATTTTTGAATTGAAAGCAGGTAAATCTTGTGGAGTTCTACTAGTAACCAAGCCCTCGTCAGTAACAACTTCACTATCTTCCCATAGTGCCCCTGCATTTATTAAATCCTTTCTGATTGCAGCGACGGATGTTAATCTTCTTCCTTCCACCACCTCTGCATCAATTAAAACCTGCGGACCGTGACAAATGGCCGCAACCGGTTTTCCAGTATGGAAAAAATCTTTCACAAAGGATAGTGCTTCTTCATTTGTACGCAACTTATCTGGATTTACTACGCCACCTGGAAGAAGAAGCCCATCATAATCAGCTGCAGAAATTTCACTCAAATTTTTATCCACAGGGTACTCACCTTTCCATTCATCCCCTTCTTTTGCACGCACAGTCCCCCTTTTTGGCGACACAACATGAACGATTGCTCCTGCATCTAACAAAGCCTGTTTTGGACTTGTTAGTTCCACTTCCTCAAAACCATCTTCGGTTAAAATCGCAATTTTTCTTTCACTTAACGTTCCCATGATTATTATTTTTTAATGAATAAACCTATTAATGCTACCGATTTGTCTACATTTTTGTTTCAAAAAATTAAAATTTGATGTTTTCGTAATCTAAGTTTTACATCATTGCTAGAAGTCCTCGCTTATTAAAAAAAGCTATCTTTATTAAAAATTTAAGAATCCTATTTTTAAAACAATGAATAACGAAGCCCATAGCATTTTGGTAGCCCATATTAATCAAAAACACAAGCTAAGCGACCATGAGGTTTCACTTTTCTATAAGTATTTTAAACCAACCTCCTTTAAAAGAAAGGAATTGATTTTGAAAAATGGAGATGTTGCTCATCAATTATTTTTTGTAATAAATGGTACGTTACATCATTTTTTTACTGATGCAAATGGCCAACAGTATTCTTGTCATTTTGGATTGCCAAATACTTTTTTAACAGACCTAGAAAGTTTTGCCAATCAGCGTCCTTCCACACATAATATTGAATCGCTTGATCATTCCCTGTGCCTCCATATTAGCTGCGTAGATTGTGTGGCACTCATGTCGCAATCAAAGGCATTTAACACCTATATTTACCAGATGCTAGAAGAAATTGCACAAGAAAACCTCAGACGCACAACTGACCTAATCGCTTTATCTCCCGAAGAACGGTATTGTAAGCTGGAAACCTATCGGAAAGCTTTTATACAATCAATCCCACAAAAATACTTAGCAAGTTATTTAGGCATCAGTGCTGAGAGCTTAAGTAGACTAAAAAAACGACGTATTATAAAAGCAAAAACTTAACCTTCGTCAATCTTTTTTTACTCTTCTTCTGATAGTTTTGTCTAAAATCAAAACAAAATTTATGCAGACCATTTTAGGATCGGGAGGTGCTATAGGCACAGAACTCGCAAAAACACTTAGATCATACGATCAACATATTCGCCTAGTATCGCGAACCCCTCAACCAGTAGACCCTTCGGATGAACTATTTGTTGCAGACCTATGTAATGCAGAAGATACCGAAAAGGCCGTTGCAGGATCTTCCGTTGTATACCTATGTGTTGGTCTAAAGTACGACATAAAAGTGTGGCGCGAAAAGTGGCCTATCATTATGCAAAATACCATAAATGCCTGTTTAAAACATAAAGCTATTTTAGTTTTTGTTGATAATGTTTATATGTATGCAGTTAGCGCATTGAAACATATGACAGAAAATGCTACCACTAACCCAATAAGCAAAAAGGGGCAAGTTAGGCAAGGAATTATAAAAATGCTTTTTGATGCTATCAATGAAAAGAATCTACAAGCATGTGTAGCACGGTCTGCAGATTTTTACGGTCCAGGTATAAAAAATAGTATACTGCTGGAATTAGTATATAACAATCTCAAAAATGACAAAACTGCCTTATGGCAACAATCCAAAAATAAAATCCATAGCTTTACCTATACACCCGATGCCGCCAAGGCTATTGCCTTATTAGGCAATAATCCGAAAGCACTGGGCCAAATTTGGCATTTACCTACAGCTAAAGAAAAATTAACCGGACAAGAATGGATCAATTTACTTGCAAGTCATTTACATAAAAAGCCAAAGCTTTTAGTGCTTCCAGAATGGCTTCTTAAGATCATGGGGATATTCTCTCCTTTAATGAAAGAATTAGAAGAAATGAGTTATCAATATAAATACGACTACTACTTTGACAGTTCCAAATTTGAAGAAGCATTTGAGTTTATTCCTACGCCTGTTAATAAAGCTATTGAAGAAATTGTAAATAACCCTTAAACATCACCGAATCTCTCACGTAAAAATTGACTTCGGAATTCAAAGATATTAGTCAAATTCTGCTTAACATACGTTCCTCCCAACATATTGCCTAACCACCCTAGAGGCAGCTTATAAGTCACTTTATCTTGTACGAGTGTGCCATTGGACACCGCCTGGAATCTGTGTTCGTGATGCCACATAGCATAGGGACCAAAACGTTGTTCATCAACAAAATAATGATTTGAATTTACATGAGTAATTTCAGTTACCCATTTTGTTTTAACAAAGGGCAACACACAGACTAAATAAGTGATAATCTGTCCTTCATACATTTGCGCGGGTATACCGTTTGTGATCTCAAACTGCATTTTAGGTGGCGTCATCATCACTAGATTCTGAGGGGAAGAAAAGAACCGCCAAGCCTCCGAAACACTTATCGGTATAATTTGTTGGCAAGCTAAAGTATAGATATCAGATGCAGCGTTAATGGTGATCATTGGATTTTAATAGAAGTGCCTCGAAGGTCTTATATGTAGTCTGGTGATTAGTTATCATCCGTTTGTTTTATTACAACGACCGTTTGTGTTGGTTTCTTTTAATTAAATTGGCAACAATTAACATTAACTTTTGTTTAATATTTTTATACCAAAAACTTATCAATGCAGGTTTTTAAATATCTTAGTAAAAAAATAGTTGAACCCTTTATAATTTCTATACGACAAAAATTAGGCTAATCTTAATCGCAATTATATGAGCAAAATTCAACCCGTCTTTTTTCTTATTATGGTCTTATTCATCTGTTGGTGTACCGGCTGCAACCAATCCAAGAAACAAAACAAAATTAATCGGACGGATTCATTAAAAGCAAAGGCTATAGAAGAATGGAATAAAACCATTCCAGGAAATTTCAGTGAGCAAACAGATTTGCATTTTGACAGCATTAAGCTCGATGAATTCTTTGCAAAATATCCGGCGCTCGGCAGTTATAAAGACAATGTTTATAAGTTTTACCAGGAAAAGCAGTATACATTCGCCTGGTTTGACAAAAATGGCTTAATTGAACAAGCTGGCAACCTAACAGATCGTATGCTCAACTTAAAGGATGAAGGTTTAGACAAAGAATTACCGTATAGTAGGGCTTTGGATTCATTAGTAAATCTCCATAATCAACATAAAAAAACTGTCGCTAAAGATAATGAGCTGTTAGAATTCATGCTAACTTCTCAGTATTTTGTTTTCGCCCAAGTAGCTTGGCAAGGGGCTGATGAATCCACAGTAAAAGCAAACGACTGGTTCGTTCCTAGAAAGAAAATTTCTTACACGGATTATCTGGATAGTCTACTACAACATCCAGTAAACAAAAATGGAGCCTCCATTGAACCGGTATATCGCCAATATGAGCAACTGAGAAGTTATCTAAAAAGATATCGTGAACTGGCTTCTTCCGCAACATGGCCAACCATAATAGCTGATCAAAAAAGTTACAAATTTGGTGATTCCTCTGAAATAATAGTTCAAATAAAGAAAAGGTTACTTTTATTGGGAGATTATACCGCTGATACTACTTCAACTCTGTATGATTCTTCTTTATTGTCCGGAATCAAGTCTTTTCAATCCCGCCATGGATTAAGTCCAGATGGAGCCATTGGGCCTGGTACTATTACTGCCTTAAATGTCTCGCCTAAAACACGGGTTCAACAAATAATCGTAAATATGGAACGCAGTAGATGGTTACCTGTAAGTTTAAAAACTGATTACCTAGCAGTAAACATACCTGAGTTTAAATTACATGTATATCACGCCGATAGTTTACTTTGGAGCTGCAACGTAGTAGTTGGAAAAGCCGTTCATAAAACCGTAATTTTTCACGGTGATGTGAAGTATGTTGTTTTCAGTCCTTATTGGAATGTCCCCCCGAGCATTGTACGAAATGAAATAGTTCCTGGTATACGACGCGACCGTAATTATATAGCTAAACATAATATGGAAATTACCGGAAAAAGTGGCGGTCTACCCACCGTAAGACAGAAGCCCGGGCCGAAAAACTCCTTGGGTTTGGTGAAATTTCTTTTCCCAAACAGCTATAATATTTATCTTCACGACAGCCCTTCAAAATCACTTTACAATGAAGCTTCGAGAGCATTTAGCCATGGTTGTATTCGGGTGAGTGAGCCGGAAAAATTAGCTAATTTTCTGTTAAAGAATGATTCAACATGGAACGAGAAGACCATCCATGAAGCGATGCATGCGAACAAAGAAAAATATGTGACCCTTAAAAAGACAGTTCCAGTTTTCATTGCTTATTTCACTGCTTTTATTGATAGAGAAGGTAAAATAAATTTTCGAAAAGACATTTATAACAGAGATGAACGTCTAGCAGGTATGTTAATTGAAAAAAACTAGATTAGTAATTTCAGACTGACATAGGGTTGTCAGCCGTTTGCTTTTACTTTGCATCATAAGTTAAACAATAAAATTATGGACATTATAAAAGCATTCAAGAAAGAATTAATGGAAGAGGCCGTTACCACTCGAAAATTTCTCAAATTAATTCCCGAAGACAAATATGAATGGGCTCCTCATGAAAAAAGCACAAAAATGCAGTCCCTTGCTGTTCACATTGCGGAACTTCCTTCATGGATATCATTAGCCGTTAATGCCGATGAGCTTGATTTTGCAGCCAATGAATACAAACAAACACCAGTAGCCGATAATGCCGCGCTATTAGAAATTTTTGAGAAGTCTTTAGAGGCGGGAAATAATGCATTAGATCAGCTTCAAGATAAAGACTTGGAAAATCGTTGGGTATTGCGTCATGGAGAGAATATTTTATGGGAGGGAACGAAATATAGCATGATTCGTCATTCTTTCAGTCAAACGTCACATCATAGAGCTCAATTGGGTGTATATTTAAGACTATTAAACATACCTATTCCAGGAAGCTACGGGCCAAGTGCAGACGAGCAGCACTTCTAATATATATCATGTGTTCAAGAAATATATTAAATAAATTCTTGAACACATTACTTTCGTTTGCACTTATTTCAATATATTCTTCAGTTTCCATCTTAAATTTAACAGCTAACAAAGCTTTCGTCTGTTAGATAGTCTGGATTTGCACGACTTTCTCCCCCCAAAAAGCCGCATACCTATCCAACTCCTTTTTTGCTCTTTTATCTAAATTAGCACTTACCTGAAATGGATCAAACTTGACCTCTATTTTATTTTTTATAATGGTTCGTTTCCAAAGGCCTTCGACCCTTCCATTAATGACAATTGTTGACATGAACATGCCATTATTACCCGGAACAATGCTTGGCAAATACTTTGGTTCAACCATAAGCGTCCGGTCAGTATACCCCAACATGAATTCATCAAAACCGGGCAAAAGGTTAATAGACCCTTTATTCCTTTTCAACTCCAACAGTTCTGGCACCATCCAAAAAGTATGTCCATCTATTTGCTTTTCAATAAAATTATCACGAACTAGTTGAATTGCTTCTTTAGCTTCTGATACTTTTAACCCTGTCCACCAAATAAAGTCTTTCAATGTGGCCGGACCGTGGCTTTTGAAATATGACAATGCCAGTCTCCGTAAAGCTTCTTCTCTTGGAATAGGTGCTACGTATGGCAACCAATTATCAAGCCAAACATAGGTAGCTTGCTTACCTATATGGCTGCCATGACAGATATATCCTAATTGTGCAAGATGCCCTATAATATGTATACCACGTTGTTCTGAGCAGGAGATACCTGCCTGCTCCAATGATGTATACATTTCATTTCTTGTTAACTGTCTTCCATCTGCTAAAGCTTTCTCGAGGGATTTTAAAGATTTTAAAAAGACAGCTTCATCTAACCCGAGTTGCTTATATCTCCCCGCCGAACCTGCTATAATTCGTGGAGCCAATAAGTCAATCATCCACCTTAAGTTTTCAGATGCAACAAAATGCAAGGTACCTCGCATGGGCCATGAACGAACAATTTTACCATCACTTATTGCTTTTTCTACGGTTTTGACGGTGGCTCCCTTGGTACGTAACCCTATAGACCAAAGGGCTCCGGAAAAATCCTGTGCTTGCATTGCCCCCATGTAATCAACTACTTTTTCAGGTGATGTGAACTGTTGACAAGTAACTAATTGACTATGTAAACGCAAAAAGCCAATATCTTTTAAATCCATATATTTTTTCCGCTATTTTGCCATGAAACAAATAACAGAATTTTTCGTAAAAATTTCTGTTATTTTCTTTGATATCTAAAATCGTTGCTTATTTTTGTCGCTACTATGAATGCAATTATCCTCTTATAAGCAACACTCAAATAGAGTACCTTATCCATCAAAGGCTAAGGCCTTTCACTACTAAATAACATTATATCAATGATTCTCGGCATGCGAGATCGCTGAACCTATTTTCATTACGTTCACATTTCGCCTGTTTTAAACTCATTAACAATAGATGAAGTCTACTTCCAAAGCGGCTTTCGCTTTTATTTTTATTACGGTTCTTATAGATATTACAGGCATCGGTTTAATTTATCCTGTTCTTCCAAAACTTATCTCTAGTTTAATACATGCAGATATCAGTACCGCTGCCGAGTACGGGGGCTGGTTAACATTCGCTTATGCGATCATGCAATTCACCTGTGCTCCTATTATGGGTAATTTAAGTGATCGGTATGGTCGAAGGCCAATACTCTTGTTGTCTCTTCTTGGTTTCGGCTTAGACTGCTTATTAATGGCTTTCGCTCCTACCATTATGTGGCTTTTTATTGGACGGATCATTGCTGGAGCGATGGGCGCTAGCTATACTGTTGCTTCAGCCTATATTGCCGATATTAGCAGTCCTGAAAAACGAGCTCAAAATTTTGGTTTAATAAGCGCAGCATTTGGTATTGGCTTTATCATCGGACCTGTTATTGGCGGCTTACTCGGCAAGTACGGCACGCATGCACCCTTCCTTGTCGCAGCACTTTTGAGTTTTCTAAACTTACTTTATGGCTTCTTTGTTTTGCCGGAATCATTACAGAAGGAAAAGCGTCGCAGCTTCCAATGGTCGCGAGCAAATCCCGTAGGATCGTTTAAGCATTTAAGCAAGTTCCCTGCTGTGGCAGGGTTAATACTTGCCTTGCTATTAATTAATATTGCCGGACATTCAATCGAAAGCATCTGGTCTTTTTTTACAATTGAAAAATTTAATTGGGATGAACAGCAAATAGGTTATTCCTTGGGCTTTATGGGGATTGCCTTTGCGTCTGTACAGGCTGGCCTTACGCGTATCTTATTACCAAAATTAGGTGAAAAACGTGCCATTATTATTGGTTTAACGCTTTATACCTTTAGTTTAACATTATTTGCTTTTGCTAGTCAAAGCTGGATGATGTATGCTTTCTTGGTACCATATGCGTTAGGAGCTATTTCCAATCCAGCTCTTCAGGGATTTTTATCTAATCAAATACCCGATAACGAACAAGGTGAGCTACAAGGTGGATTAACCAGTTTAATGAGTGTAGGTGCTATTATTGGCCCACCTATAATGACCTTTCTATTTGCAAGGTTTGCAGGAGAACACGCTATTACAAATTTCCCTGGCGCACCCTTCTTTTTTGCAGCGCTATTAATGTTACTAAGCTTGCTAATTGTTTTTAGAAGCTTCAAAAAAGGTTAATAATATTATTCTCTGGTTGATACAGGTTTATCATCAAAAATGTTAAACCAGAGAATAATTAAATGCTCATCACCTAATTACCACTATTGGTCATAACCAAAGCTTTTTAGGTAATTTTTCTTACTTCTCCAATCTGATATTACTTTTACAAAAAGTTCTAAAAATACTTTTTTCTGTAAAAATTCTTCCATATCCTGGCGAGCGTAAGTCCCTACTTTTTTAATCATACTTCCGCTTTTTCCAATGATAATATTCTTTTGGGAATCACGTTCAACTATTATCTCAGCACTAATTCTGATCATCCGCTCTTCCTCTTTAAAAGAGGTGATGATTACTTCTGTGCTATAAGGGATCTCTTTTTCATAGAGTTTAAAAACCTTTTCTCTTATAATTTCAGAAACAAAAAATCGTTCGGACTTATCTGTTAGCTCATCCTTAGCATAATATGGAGCATGTTCGGGCAGATTATCCAAGACAAATTGAAACACAGCCTGTACATTATGTGTCAATAAAGCTGAAATAGCAAAAATTGCTTTGGGCTTCAATGTTTCCTGCCAGTAATCTATCTTCGCTTTGACATGTTCTTCTGTAGATTTATCTATTTTATTGACAAGTACTGCTACAGGAGATGAAGTTTTCCGAAGTTTTTCAATCACATCCCCCTCATCATATTTTTCATTTATATCCGTAACAAAGAGAATTATATCAGCATCAATAAGTGATCCTTGTACAAAATTCATCATCGATTCTTGCAAACTATAAGCAGGTTTTATCACGCCAGGAGTATCTGAAAATATTATTTGATAACTTTCTTCATTAACAATCCCTAAAATACGATGCCTAGTAGTTTGTGCCTTCGGCGTAACAATAGACATCTTTTCTCCTACTAATGAGTTCATTAAGGTTGACTTTCCTGCATTAGGCTTCCCGACAATACTTACAAATCCTGCTTTATGTGACATTTTTTTTAAATTTTATTTGCACAACAAAGAAACAAAATATATCTTTGCACTCCAATCAAACGAAAACAAATATTGTTTTTCAGCAATGGAAAAGCAATTTTAACATAAAGATACATTGCGGGGTGGAGCAGTTGGTAGCTCGTCGGGCTCATAACCCGAAGGTCATCAGTTCGAGTCTGGTCCCCGCTACTACAGCCGGTCAAGAAATTGATCGGCTTTTTTGTTCAACCATAAACCTTATGCATGTTTACTGTCTATGTCCTCTATTCTCAAGAATTCAACAAGATATATATCGGCTATACCTCTAATTTGGTAGAAAGGTTCAAATCACACAATGAACTTGCAAAGAAGGGATGGACAATCAGGTTCAGGCCATGGATCATCCTACTCACCGAACAATTCCCTTCGAAGGAACTCGCAAGCGCACGTGAAAAACAACTCAAATCCGCCAAAGGTAGAAGTTATATCCGGCAGCAGATCAATCAATCAAAAATGTAGACCGTCGGGCTCTTATCCGCCAGCTGGCGGACATCAGTTCGAGTCTGGTCCCCGCTACTACAGCCGGTCAAGAAATTGATCGGCTTTTTTGTTCAACCATAAATCTTATACAT